>NZ_VLTJ01000002.1 GCF_007558815.1 Verticiella sediminum
CGCGGCCCGCCGCCTGGCGCGCGCATTCGGGCGCCCCTTCCGAGGCCTGGCCCCGCTGCTGCGCTCGCCCAGCGCTCTGATCGGACTGGCGATCATCATCGGCTTCGTCGCTCTGGCGCTGTTCGCGCCGCTGATCGCTCCGCATGGCCCGTTCGACGTGGCCTACCGCGCGGACGGTGCCGTGACCCGGCTCGCCCCGCCCAGCGCCGAGCACTGGTTCGGCACCACCAACCAGGGCATGGACGTGTACAGCCAACTGGTATGGGGCACCCGGGTGGCGCTGATCGTGGGCGTGGTCTCGGCGCTCGGCAGCGTGATCATCGGCACGCTGGTGGGGCTCTTCGCCGGCTACTTCGGCGGCTGGACCGACGAGATCCTGATGCGCGTCACCGACGTCGCCTACGGCATCCCGTTCCTGCCGTTCGCCATGGTGGTGATCGCGATGCTGCGCCCCAGCCTGGCCCTGGTGGTCGCCCTGGTGATCTTCTTCCTGTGGCGCACCACAGCCCGCGTGATCCGCGCGCAAGTGCTCACGCTCAAGGAGCGGCCCTTCGTCTGGGCGGCCCGGGCCGCCGGCGCGAGCCATCTGGGCGTCCTGTTCCGGCACATCGCGCCCAACGCGCTGCCGCTGAGCTTTCTGTACATGGCCATGGGCGTGCAATCGGCGGTCATGCTGGAAGCCGCGCTGTCCTTTCTCGGCTTCGGCGATCCGCAGGTGCAGAGCTGGGGCGTCATGCTCAACGCCGCCTTCCAGGCGGGCGCCATGCGCAGCGCCTGGTGGTGGGTGGTGCCGCCCGGGCTGTCGCTGTCGCTGTTCGTCATGGCGATCTTCATGGTCACCCGAGCCTACGAAGAAATCGTCAACCCGCGCCTAAGGACCAGCCGATGAACGCCCCCTTGCTGACCGTGCGCGATCTCAAGGTCGCTTACCGCACGTCCGCCGGCGAAGCGTTCGCCGTGGACGGCGTGTCCTTCAACCTGGCGCCGGGCGAGTTCCTCGGCATCGTAGGCGAATCCGGCTGCGGCAAGTCGACGATGGCCAAGGCGGTGCTCGGCCTGCTGCCCACCAACGCGCGCATCGCGGCGGGCTCGGTGCAGTTGCGCGGCCAGGAGCTGGTGGGTCTGTCCACGCGGGCCTGGCGGCGTCTGCGCTGGAAGGAAATCGCCCTGGTACCGCAGAGCGCCATGAACGGCTTCGACCCGGTATACACCGTCGAGGCCCAGCTCGACGAGGCGATGGCCGCGCATTCGAGCGCCGGCCCTGCGGCGCGGCGCGAGCGCATGGGAGAGATGTTCGATCTGGTCGGTATCGACCGCCGCCGCCTGTCGGACTATCCTCATCAGTTCTCGGGCGGCATGCGCCAGCGTGCCATGATTGCCATGGCCATGGTGCTCGACCCCCAGTTGGTGGTGGCCGACGAGCCGACCACCGGGCTGGACGTCATCGTGCAGGACCAGATCATCCAGCGCATCCGGCGCATCCAGCGCGAGCAGCACAAGACCATGCTGCTGATCACGCACGACATGGCGCTGGTGGCCGAGAACTGCGACCGCATCGTGGTCATGTACGCCGGCCAGGTCATGGAGGCCGGACGCGAGGCGGTCTTTCGCACGCCGTTCCACCCGTACACGCTGGGGCTGTGCAACGCCTTCCCGGACCTGGACGACCGCGACCGCGAACTCATCGCCATCCCCGGTGTGCCGCCCAACCTGGTGTCGCCGCCGCCGGGCTGCCGCTTCGCGCCGCGCTGTCCGTTCGCCACCGACGTATGCCGGCGCAAGGCGCCACCGCTGGTGAGCGTGGGGCCGGACCACCAAGCCGCGTGCCACCACGTGACCCGCGTGGCCGACATGCGCGAGCGGGCCCGGCTGCCGGCCACCTGGCGCGAGCCGGCCATCGCCTGACGCGGCCATGGCCAGCGGCCCCATCGCCAACCTGTAGCGCTGCAGGGCAGCATCCACACACCCTGCCACCCGGGGGGCCGGTAGAGCGAAACGAATCAAGGACATCGGGCGACAGCCTGATAGTCGTGCGTTCCTTCATCGAGGCTTTCCGTGCATCCTGCTCGGTGATCGATGCACCCCCTTATTGTCCACTTGAGAGCGACAGTATTTGATATTCCAGGCAGTTTTTCTCCCTCCTTTGCGACAGTATTCTGTCTCCATCGGTCGAAGGCGACCAACCAGCCCGAAGCGGCCGGCCGCCGGCGCGGCCCCGACCACCGGGCGCAACGAGGAGAACACTGCCATGCTGAACATTCGCAAAGCCGGGGAGCGCGGTGCCGCTGACCACGGCTGGCTGAAGTCGTTCCACACCTTTTCCTTCGCCTCCTATCACAACCCGAAGGAGCGCGGCTTCTCGGACCTGCTGGTCATCAACGATGACCGCGTCGCCCCCGGCATGGGCTTCGGCAAGCATCCCCACGCCGACATGGAGATCTTCTCCTACGTGCTGGAAGGCCGGCTCGAGCACCGCGACTCCATGGGCAACGGCTCGGTGATCGAGCCGGGCGACGTGCAGATGATGAGCGCGGGCACGGGCGTGGCGCACAGCGAGTTCAACCCGTCCACGGACGAGCCGGTGCACTTTCTGCAGATCTGGATCGTGCCCGGCGTGGCCGGCGCCGCCCCGACCTACCAGCAGAAGCGCTACACCCCGCAAGACAAGCGCGGCAGGCTGCGGCTCATCATCTCGCCCGACGGCGCCGACGAGTCGCTGGTGATCCGCCAGGACGCCAGGGTGCATGCGGGGCTGTTCGACGGCGACGAGACCGCCACCCTCGTCCTGGACGAGAACCGCTACGCCTATGTCCACGTGGCCCAGGGCAGCATCGAGCTGAACGGTGTGAAGCTCGACACCGGCGACGGGGTGCGCGTGCGCGACGAGCGCGAGCTTACGTTCGCCAAGGGGCAAGGTGCCGAAATCCTGGTCTTCGACCTTCGGCCCAAGGAGGTCCCCACCCTGCCGTACTGAGGCCGGCAGCCAGCAGGCCCACCCCCGCGCGAGCCGTTCCGGCAGCGCGGGGCGGCGCCTAGGACGTCAGTGCCCCACGCCCGCCGGCTTGGCCAGCATCCACACCGCCATGCCCACCATCATCAGGTTTTCGGTCAGCGAGACGAAACCCAGCGGCACCTTGCTGTCGCCGCCCACGCAGGCGCAGGTCAGCTCGCGCTTGTCGATGTAGACCGCCTTGAAGACCGAGACCGCGCCCACGGTCCCGATGAACAGCGCCACGGGAACCGACAGCCAGGTCAGCGCGCCCGCGATCATGAGCACGCCGGCCAGCGCCTCGGCGAACGGGTACACATAGCCGTAGCGCACCCAGCGCTGTGCCAGCAGGTCGTAGTTGAGGAACATGGTGGAGAAGCCCTCCACGTCCTTGAGCTTCTGCAACGCCAGCAGGCACATCGCGATGGCGATGAACCACTCGGCGGCCTGCACAGTCGCCAGGCTGCCGTAGGCCGCCCAGCTCGCCGCCAGGGCCATCAGCGCCGCCATCGAGAAAAGGGCGACGACCGGCGCATAGCTGGAGGCGTTCTCGTCCTTCACCTGCCTGCCGAAAAAGCGCTGCAGATCCTCGAAGCCGCCCACCCGCCGGCCGTCGATGAAGACCTGGGGCGTCGAGTCGACGCCATGTCGGCGCTTGAAGTCCTCGGTCTCTTCACGCGAGGTGAGCGGATGATCGCCCACCGCATAGCCCTCGCGTTCGAGCAAGTCGAGCGCCTTCAGCCCCCACGGGCAGGTGTGCTCCGGCATCACCATGCGATAGAGCTCGGCATGCCGTCGGGTCCGCGTGTCTGCCATGATGCTGCTCCTGGGCTTGCCTCGCCAGCCCTCGCCCTCGAGGACGAGGCGTGCGCTTGGAGCCCCGTGGTCAATGCCCGCGCTCGGTCAGCCACTGCCGCATCGCGGCGATCTCGGCCTCCTGGGCCGAGATGACATCCTCGGCGAGCTTGCGCACCTCGGGGTCGGAGCCGTACTTCAGCACGATCCGCGCCATGTCGATCGCGCCCTGGTGATGCGGGATCATCCCGCGCATGAAGTCCACGTCCGCGTCGCCGGTATAGCCAACCAGCATGTCCTGGTGCATCCGGTCGCTGGCCGCGCGGTAGGCCGCCGTCGACGGGCTGTCGGCGGCGGCTGCGGGCGCGCTGGCTCCATGCGATGCGTGGCCGCCGTGCCCCTCCTGGCCCTGGCCCACCTGGCCCTGAGCCACGGCGAGGCCGGCAGCACCGAGCATTCCCGCCAAACCGATTCGAATCCACGTTTTCATCCAGCGTCCTCTGCTCAGATACCGGGCGGCCGGCGCGCCGCCGCGTCATGCGGTCATGCGGCGAACTTCCGCCCCGGATGGTGCTCCAAGATAGACCTTCCCATGATGGCAAGGTCAAGCCGCGCCCAGGCGCTACGCCGGCCGGCAGCGTTCCACAGGAAGACGCCATGAACATCGGACAGGCCGCCCAGGCTTCAGGCGTGTCGGCCAAGATGATCCGCTACTACGAGCAGATCGGCCTCATCCCGCCCGCCGCACGCACGGCGGCGGGTTACCGCGACTACGCCGCCGCCGACATCCAGCGCCTGCGCTTCGTGCGCCGCGCCCGCGACCTGGGCTTTCCGGTCGCCGAGATCGGCAGGCTGCTCGGCCTGTGGCGGGACGACGCGCGCCACAGCGCGCACGTCAAGCGCATCGCCTGCGACCACATCGCCGCGCTGGAACGCAAGATCCGCGACCTGCAGGACATGGCCGCCGAACTCAAGGCACTGGCCGCCTGCTGCCATGGCGACGAGCGGCCGGAGTGCCCGATCCTCGCCGGCCTGGAGCAGGCGGGAGGCGGCAGCGTGCAGCCCGCCTGAAGGACGAGGCGTGCGAAAAACACCTGGGACTGCACGACCAGCGACGCCAGGCCGGGCGAGAGGTGCCGGGTCACCCCAGATCCCGACCACCAGGACCGCCAGCAGCGCATGGCGCGCAGTCACAATCGCACTCCCGTATGCCTGGCGCGCCGAGCCGGCGCGCCGGCGGTAGTCCAAGGCCTGTCGACAGGCCCCTCTAATCCAGCACCTCCCGCTCGCCCGCGTTCGCCGGTGTGAGGAGCAGGTACAGCGCCGGCACCACCACCAGCGCCAGCAGGGACACCGAGATCAGGCCGAAGATGATGACCAGCGTGAGCGGCCGGTAGAAGGCGCTGCCGACCGCCAGGGGAACCAGGCCGACGATGGTGGTGATGGCCGTGGTCAGCAGCGGCCGCAGGCGCCGGGCCGCGCCGGCCGCCGCGGCATCGGGGATGGCCATGCGCTCCTCCTTCAGGAAGCTGTTCATGGTGTCGACCATGATGATGCCGTTGTTGATGGCGATCCCGATCAGCGAGACCAGGCCGATCATCGCGAAGAAGGAGAAGGTGATGTCGAAGGCCCAGAAGCCCAGCGCCGCGCCGACCACCGCCAGCGGCATGGTGGCGAAGATGATGAAGGCCTGGCGGAAACTGGCGAACACGATCACCAGCACCCCCACCACCAGCACCACCGCGATCACCAGCGCCAGCAGCGCCGAGCCGAAGGTCTCCTGCGTCTCGGCCGACTCGCCGCCGATCACGGCGCGATAGCCGTTGGGCCAGTCCCGCTGCATCTCGGCCAGGCGCGGCGCAAGCTCGGTCATGACTTCGCCCACGGTGCGCCCTTCGTTCTTGGCCATGACGGTGACCGCACGCTCGCCGTCCGCCCGGGTGATCGCGCTGGCGGCCTCCGACTGCGCCGGCATCAGCAGTTGGTTGAGCGCGATCGAGCGCCCTTCGCCGGTGAACACCCGCACCCGCGACAGCTCCTCGGCATTGCGCGGCCCGCCCGCCTCGCCGGGACGGCTCGGCCACTCGGTGCCGAGCCGGATGTCGATGTTGTCCGAGCCCTCGTCGGTCACGAAGGTGCCGATCTCGTCCGAGCTGAAGGCGATGCGCAACTGCGCGGCGAGCTCGTCGTGGCCGATGCCGAAGAAATCCACCGCCTCGCGGTCGGGACGCAGGTTCATCTGCGGCATCAGCATGCCGATGTTGTCGCGCACGTCCACCACGCCCGCGGTCTCGCCGAGCAGGGCCTGGACCTGGCGCGAGAGTCCGAGCAGTTCGTCCATGTCGGCGCCGATGAGCTGGATCTCGATCGGATCGCCGCCGTCCGGCGAGCCGGTCTCGGCCACCACCAGCAACTGGGCGGCGGCCACGCGCTCCTCCAGGTAGGCGGCCAGTTCGCCGCGGATCTCGTCGGCCAGCTCGTAGGATTCGGCGTCGCGCTCGCCGCGCTCGCGGAAGGTCGCCGAGAAACCGACGAAGTTTTCCGCCTCGCTGGGCTGCAGCAGGGAGGCCATGGAGCCCCCGGCGAACGGGCTCTTGCGGCCGACCAGCTTGACCACGCTGTCGAAATACGGCTTGCCGCGCAGGATCTCGCCCACGCCATCGGCGATCGCCTGCGCGCTGTCCAGCTCGGTGGTGGGCGGCAACTCGATGTTGATGCCCAGGCGCTCGCCGTCGGTGGCGGGAAAGAGTTCGATGCGCGCCTGCGAGAACGCGAACAGGGATGCGACGAAGATCAACACGGCCAGCAGGACCCACAGCCAGGCGCGGCCGCGCGACTTGACCACCCAGCGTGCCGTCCAACGCTCGAGCCGCGCCACCGCGCGCTGGTTGAGCCGGTCGGAGAGGCCCTGCTTGCGCGGGTCCTCGGCCTTGCGCTGCCTGCCGAGCAGCGCGCGCGAGAGCGGCAGCGAACACAGCATCGCCACCACGAAGGAGAGCACCAGACAGACCACGGTGGTGGCCGGCAGCACGCGGATGAACTCGCCGGCCGTGCCGCTGATCGACATCAGCGGCACCAGCGCGAGGATGGTCGTGATCTGCGCGGCGAACGCCGGCTTGGCGTAGCGGCCCACGGTGGCGAGCACAGCCTGGCCGAAGGTCTTGCCGCGGTTGTAGATCTCGTCGTGCAGGCCTTCCATCAGGATGATGAAGACGTCGATGATCATCACCAGCGCGATCACCATGCCGATCACCACCAGCTCGTTGAGCGAATAGCCCATCAGCAGGATGATCAGCAGCACGCCCGCGAAGGTGACCGGCACCGACAGCCCGGCCACCACCGCCTCGCGCCAGGCGATGGTGAGAAACAGGATGACGAAGACGATCGCCATGGTCTGCAGCGCGCTCACGAAAACCTCGGTGAGCGAATCCCAGATCTGCGCGGCCTCGTCCTGGGTCACGCTGTATTCGATGCCGGCGGGCCAGGCGCCCTCGCCGTGCAACTGTTCCAGCGTCTGCCGGATGGACTCGACCAGCGCCACCGTGTCCGCGCCGGGCGTCTTGCGCACCGACACCTCAAGCGAGGGCCGGTAGTCGTCGCCCCGCTGGCTGAAGAAGGCGCGCGTGGTCTCGGTCTCCTGTGTCCGGCGCACCGTGGCGACTTCGTCCAGGCGCACCGCGCGGCCCGCGGCCAGCCCGCCCATGCGGGCCACCGGCAGCGCGCGCAGGTCGTCGACGTTGCGAAACCGCCCTTCCAGGCGCACCACGGCGCCGATGGTGTCGCTGCGGATCTCGCCGAAAGGCTGTTCGATGTTCGCGCGCTGCACGGCGTTGCGCACCGTCGCGGGCGAGAGCCCCATCGCCAGCATGCGCTCGGGCCGCAGCAGGATCTGCACGATCTCCTCGCGCTCGCCGCCGATGTCGACCTCGTTCACGCCGGGCAGGCGCTCCAGCGTGTCGCGGATGTCGCGCGCCAGCGCGTTCATGGTGGCCGAGCCGGCGGCGCCGTGCAGAGCGAAGGTGAAGATCGGCCGATCATCCACCGAGGCCTGCACGATCACCGGCGGCTCCACGTCGGTGGGCAGCTCGGCCTCGGCATCCGCGACCGCCGCGCGCAGCCGGTTCATCGCGTCGACCGGATCGGCCGCCGCGTCGAACTCGACCGCGATGACCGAGAACGAGTCGAACGATGCGCTGTCCACCTGGCGCACGCCCTGCAGCGTGGTCAACTCGTCCTCGATGATCTCGGTGACCTGCTCCTCCATGCTCTGCGGGTCCGCGCCCGGCCAGGCCGTCGTCACCGTGGCGAACGGGATGTTCAGGTCGGGCAAGGCCTCCTTGACGAGCTGGAAGTACGCCATCAGCCCGCCCAGCAGCAAGGTGATGACGAGCAGGATGCCGAAGATGGGTCGCAGGAAGAAAAAGCGCGCCAGCGGGTGGGCGTCGCGCACCTCCGGTGTCTCGCGCGATGCCGGCGCGTTCGACGCGGGCCCGGCAGCGTCGGCGCCGGGCGAGGACGGCGCAGCGCCGCCGCTCACGTCGGCTCCGCCGATGCCGCTGCGCCGTCGGCCTCGATCACACGCACGCGCTGGCCGTCCTGCAGGGCGGCGCGCCCTTCGGTGACGACGCGCTCGCCCGCCTCGAGCCCGGTCAGCACGGCGCGGTGCCCGCCCGACTGCTGGCCGAGTTCGACCCGGCGCTCCACGACCTTGCCGGTCTGGCCGTCGAGCACGAAGACGAAGGCCTGGTCGCTGCGAAAGCGCAGCGCGTCCAGCGGCACGGCCAGGGTCTCGGTCAGCGCCGGTTCGGCGATCCACACGGCCACGAACTCGCCGTCCTGCAGGCCCTGCATGCCGCCCTCGGCATGCACGATCACCTCGAAAGTCCGGGTTTCGGGGTCGAGCGACGGGCCGATGGCGTGCACGGCGCCCACGATGCGGCCATCCCCCACGGGGTCGACGTCCTGGCCGTCGAGCGGCGGATCGTCGCCGATGACCGCGCGCGCGCCTGTGCGTATGCGCCGGAAGTCGTAGGACGGCAGGTCCACCCGAACCTCGAAGCGCTCGGGATCGATGACCATCGCCGGCACCGTGCGCAGCGCATTCTGCTCGCTGTTGGTCTGCACCGTGTTCGGCATGAAATAGCGGCCCTGCTCCACGTTCAGGCGGGCCAGCACGCCGTCGATGGGCGACACCAGGCGCGATTCGTCGACCGTGAGCTGGGCCTGGGCCAGTTGCGCGCGCGCATTGTCGCGCGCGGCGGCGGCCTGCTGCACGCGCACCACGGCTTCGTCCAGTTCCTGCTGCGAAGCCGAGCGCTGATCGATCAGGGTCTGGTAGCGCTTGCGGGTCACCTGCGCGAGGGCCAGGTTGGCCTGGGCCTCGGCCAGCGCGGCGCGCGCGGCCCGCAGGTCGGCCTGCGGACGGTCCGGCGCCTGGTTGGCGATCAACTGGCCCGCCTCGACCGGGCTGCCCACGCTGAGGCTGTCGTCGACATAGGTGACCATGCCTTGCTGGGTGAAGGTGAGGAACTCGCGCTGGCGCGAGCGCGCCGTCCCCTGGCTGTACACCCAGCCCTGCAACTCGCGGCGCTCCACCGGCACCACCCGCACACTGGCCGGCCGGTCCGCGCCCTGGGCGTTGCCGGCGGCCGCATCGCCGCCCTCGTCCGGCGCCTCGCCCTGGTCCGAACCACAAGCGCTCAGGCCCAGCACGAAGGCAGCGCAGCAGGCGATCCACCAGGGTTTGATCATCATCGGCAGGGTCCTCATGGCGCGTTCGACGCGGCAGACTCGTGGGCAGCGTGGGGCGCGGGATCGCCGGGCCACGCCTCGCCCGCCATCCCGCCGCCCAGCGCGAGATGCAGGGCGATGCGGTTCTGCAGCCGGGCCCAGCGCGCGGAGATGTGCGCGCTGCGCCCGTCGAGCGCGCGCTGCTGGCTCTCCAGCACGGTCAGGAAGGGGTCGATGCCCTGTCGGTAGCGGTTGAAGGACACGTGCACCGCCTCCTCGGCGGCGCCGGCCGAGAGGCCCAGCGCGGTTTCCCGCCGCGCCAGCATGGCGTCCACCGCCAGCGCCGTCTCGACCTCGCCCAGCGCGCTCAGCGCCGTTTCCGCATAGGCATGCAGCGCTTCGTCGCGCTGGCCTTCGGCGATGTCGACCTGGGCCACCAGCCGCCCGCCCTGGAAGACCGGCTGCAGGATGCGGCCGGCGATCGACCAGACCAGGTTGCCGCTGGAAAACAGCCCGCCCAGCTCGCTGCCGCCGAAGCCGCCCGACCCGCTGAGCGAGAGCGAGGGCAGGAAGGAGCGCTGCGCCGCGCCCAGACTGTAGCCGGCGCCCAGCAAGGCCAGCTCCGCGGCGCGCACGTCGGGCCGGCGGGCCAGCAAGTCGGCCGGCACCCCGGCCGGCGGCACAGGCGGCACGGCGGGCAGCGCGCGGGCCGTCTGCAACTGCCCGTCGGGATAGACGCCCAGCAGCTTGTCCAGTTCGCGCAGGCTGCGCGCGAGCGCTTCCTGGCGCTGCTCCAGCCCGGCGCGGGCGGATTCCAGGTTGGCCTCGGCGAGCATGCCGTCCGAGGGCGAGGCGATGCCGACGCTCACCCGGTTGCCGATCTGGCGCGCCATCTCGGCGAGCGAATCGACGGTGCGTTCGGACAGTCCGACCTGGGCGCGCGCGTGCACGATCTCGTAGTAGGCGGCGACCACCTGCGCGGCCACCGACTGGCGCAAGGCGCGCAACTGCTCGCCGCTCGCCAGGAATTCGGCGCGCGCGGCGGCCGACTGCGCCGCCAGCCGTCCCCACAGGTCGAGTTCCCAGCTCACGTCGAGCGACACGTCGTGCGCCGTGCTGTAGACCGTCGACGAACCATCCGCCAGCGCCGGCAAGCCCGACAGGTTCTGGCGCTGGCGCGCGCTGCCGGCGCCCAGCCCGAGCTGGGGCAGTTGGTCCGCGCGGGCCAGACGCGCGCGCGCCTCGGCCATGCGGCTGCGCGCGACGGCCTGGGCCAAGCCCGGGTTGCCCACCAGGGCGTCTTCGACGAAGCCGTCGAGCTGGGTGTCGCCGAACTCGCGCCACCAGCGCTCGTCGCTCGCATAGGCCGTAGACCCTTCGGCGCCAAAGCGTGACGGGAGATCGAACGGCACCTCGGGCGGGGCGGGAGTGGGCACGGCGCAGGCGGCCAGCACAGCCGCGGCGAGCGCGGCGCCGGCAGCGCGCAGTCGGGCGCGGCCGACCCGTCGCAAACCGGTGAGCGTGGGCAAGGAGCGCGGAATCGGCGAGGAGGATGGCGGCGGTTGCATCGGCTCTCGAAGGACAGGCGTCAGGACCGGTCCGCCGTCGTACGTCCCGGTGCAAAACATTGTTCCCGGGTGCAAGCTGCAAGATGCGTGCCGCCCGCGTCGCTTACCGCCCGTCGGACGCGGCCCAACCTACAGCTTGTACGCCGACAGCAGCAGGCTGGTCTCGGTGTGTTCGATGTGGGGGATCGCGCGGATGGCGTTGAGCACCGCGTCGAAAGAGGCCAGGTTGTCGGCCCGCACCTCGGCGAGCAGGTCCCAGCGCCCGTTGGTCGAATACAAGGCCGCGACATTGGGATGGCCGCGCAGCGCGCGCACCACCTCCTGCGTGTGGTTGCCGCTGATCGCCACGCTCATCATGGCCCGGATGCGGTGCGCCTCGGCCTCGGGCCTGAGCCTGACGGTGTAGCCGACGATGACGCCGTCGCGCTCGAGCCGGGCGATCCGGTTCTGCACGGTGGCCCGCGCCACGCGCAGCTTCTTTGCCAGCGCGACCACCGGCGTGCGCGCGTTGTCGCGCAGGAGCGCCAGCAGTTCGCGATCGGTATCGTCCACGCGGCCTCCTGCCATATCGCCGGTCGAGCCGGCAGTATGTCCAGCTTACCGGCAAAATGCCAGATCGTGGCCGGGTGCCGGTGCGGTGCTCCCAGGTGCCTGCTCAGCGGGCGTCGCCCACCGGGCGCACCAGCGTACTCTTGCCGAAGAGGCTCTCGACCAGGTCGACCACCAGCTCGGCGGTCTGGTTGCGGATGTCCAGCGCCGGGTTCACCTCCACCACGTCGAGCGAGCCCAGGCAGCCGGTGTCGGCGATCATCTCCATGCATAGCTGCGCTTCGCGGTAGTTCACGCCGCCGCGCACCGCCGTGCCCGTGCCCGGCGCAATCTCGGGATCGAGGAAATCGACGTCGAAACTCACGTGCAGGTGGACATGGCCCGTGTCCAGGCCCCGCAGGGCGCGCGTCATCACCTCGCGCATGCCCAGCTCGTCGATGGCGCGCATGTCGTAGGCTTCGATGCCCAGTTCGCGCAGCATGCGCTTTTCCTGGTCGTCGACGCTGCGCAGGCCGATCTGGCACAACTGCGCGGCCTCCAGTATCGGCGCGGCCTCGTCGGCGAGCCCGGCGACCAGCGCCTTGGGCTCCAGCCCGCACAGCGCGGCCACCGGCATGCCGTGCAGGTTCCCGCTGGGCGACATCGCGGGCGTATTGCAGTCCGCATGCGCATCCAGCCACAGCACGCGCAGCCGCTTGCCGTTCGCACGGCAGTGCTGTGCCACAGCGGCGATGGACCCCACGGCCAGTTGGTGATCGCCGCCGAGCAGCACGGGCAAGCGCTCCGCGGCGAGCTGCTCGGCCACGGCGCGATGCACCGTCCGGTTCCAGGCAATGGCCTCGCTCAGGTGGCGCAAGCCGCTCTGAGCATCGGCCTGGGGGTTGGTCGGCCCGGCGAGATTGCCGATATCCAGCACATCCGACCCGAAACGGGCAAGCGCCTGCTCCAGGCGCGCTACGCGCAGCGCCTCCGGCCCCATGGCGGCGCCCAGGCGGGCCGCGCCCACATCGCTGGGCGCCCCGATCAGCGTGATCGCGACCATCTTGCCTGTCTCCTGTCGAACGTTGCCGGTACCGGGCCGGTCGCCGATGCGCGCCCCGCTGCCGTCCCGCGTCTATCGCGCAGCGAACGCCATGCCCGCAGGCAGCGCCGTCGCATCGCCACGCTCGGCGGGTACTGCAGCCGGGCCGGTCGCCGGCCGCGCCTGGCGCTCGTTCGCCTCCGCCGCCGCGAGCAAGCCGTACAAGTCCTTGGGATCGGCCAGTTGGGGAACCAAGGGCAGGGCCACCGCCATCCCGGCCTCGTGGGCCAGATCCCGCATGTAGCGCAGGGCCGCGTAGTCCTCCAGGGCAAAGCCGACCGAGTCGAACACCGTCACTTCGCGGGGCGATTGCCGCCCCGGGGCGCTGCCGTTCAATACCCGCCACAGCTCGGTCACCGGGAAATCGGCGGGCATCTGCTGGATCTCGCCCTCGATGCGCGTCTGCGGCTCGTACTCCACGAACACCCGCGCCGCGGACAGGATGGCCGCGTCCAGTTCCGTCTTGCCTGGACAATCGCCGCCCACCGCATTGATGTGCATGCCGGACTCGACCATGCCGGCGGTGAGTATCTTCGCGTAGGCCTTGTCCGCGGTCACGGTGGTCACGATGTCCGCGCCTTCGACCGCCGCCCGCGTCGAAGCGCACGCCTTCACGACGACGCCCAGCCGTTCGGTCCAGGGCCGCAGGTTGCCGACGAGCTTGCGCGTGGCCTCGGCGTCCACGTCGTACAGACGCAGCTCGCGGATGCCGGCCAACGCCGCGAAGGCCAGCGCCTGGAACTCGCTCTGCGCACCGTTGCCGACGAGCGCCATCGTGCGACTGTCCGGCCGCGCCAGGCGCCGGGCCGCCAGCACCGACGTGGCCGCGGTGCGCAGCGCCGTCGTCAGCGTCAGCTCGCTCAGGAATACCGGCGCGCCGGTACGCACATCGGCCAGCGCGCCGAACGCCATCACGGTGGGCAGACCCTGGCGCGTATTGACCGGATGCCCGTTGACGTACTTGAAGGCGTAGTGGCGGGCATCGCTCACCGGCATCAGTTCGATCACGCCGTCCGGCGAATGGGCGGCCGTGCGCGCCGACTTGTCGAACTCCGGCCAGCGCAGAAACGCCGACTCGATGGCCTCGACCATGCCGCGCAGACAGGCCACCACACCGCGGCGCGCCACCAGGCGAGCGGCTTCCGGGTAGCCCAGGAACAGCGTATCCACGGCCGGGCTGGCGGGAACATGCAGGGGAGTATTCATGGCGGCCTCACCGATTCGGGTACACCGCCTCAGCTTTACACAGGAGGCCGTCAATGCATATTGCTCGATATGTTGGCAAATCCCCAATTCATGGTCGAAATGGCAGATGACTCTGGCGAATTGACAAGCGAGCGGGCAGTGCGCTTGGCCTCGTGGTCGATCTACTCCCGGGCGCGCCAGGCGCTCAGGTAGCCTGCGCAGTCGATCGACCACACGCGCCCGTTCGTGACGTCCGTCATGCGCGCGGTCTGTACGGTGGCCGGCGTAGCCTGCACACAGCGGTGCTCCGTGGCGGCGCGGGCCGCCGGCGCGCTGAGGTATCCGCTCACCTCCCGCCAGGTACCCGAGGCGCTTTGCTCCTCCACGAGAAAACGCATCTGCGGCATGGGCCGCGTCACCGGAACGGCGCGCCGCTCCGGCGCGCCTTCGCGCGTCGTAGCGCACGCCACCGCGGTGCGCACGCCGTTGCGGGTGTCCACCACCCAGGCGTGCATGTCGGGATACACGCGGCAATCCAGGCTCAGGCGGCCCAGGGCTTCTTCCAGATTCGCAAAGCCAGGCCCCAGCCGCGGCCGCCCCGGCCCGGGCTCCACCTCGATGGCGAGCTGTGCATAGGCGACCAGGCTCGCGCTCGCCGCGAGCACCGGCAGCACCACCCAGGCAAGACACCCCATCGCACGCTCCCGGCCGCAGCGGTGCGCCTCGGCAAGGCGCCTGACCGGCGGCCCGGCAAGCGTAGACGCTCGCCAATGCGGCGGCCATCCGACAGATGGGTTAGGAGGGCCTGGTGACGCAACGGCTCTGCCGTCTTGCCAAAGTTCAGCGAGTCGCCGAATGCCAGGAACATGCGCAGTTGCCTGAGCGACACCTTCATGCTCCGGCTCGATCAATCCATAGAGATAAAGAATTTCAAAAATGGATCGGTTCTCTATAGCATCGGAGCCCCCGGGCAGGGCCGGTGCACGTCGAGCACCTGGCCGCGCCCTGCCGTCGCGAACCGATCGAATTCCCCATCGCAAAGGAGCAGAACCCTTGGCCCGTATTCCGTACGCCGATTGCAATGACGAGGCCGTTCGCCCGCTGGCGCAGCGCATCATCGCCGGTCGCGGCAGCATCCTGCATCTCTACCAGATGCTGATGCACAGCCCGCCGCTGGCAGAGGGATGGCTCGACTACCTGAGCGCGGTGCGTCAGAAAAGCTCGCTGTCAGGCGCGCTGCGCGAACTGATCATCATGCGCGTGGCACAGCTCAACAACGCCCCCTACGAGGCGGATCAACACGCACCCATCGCCCTGGCGGAGGGCGTATCGCAGGCCAAGCTCGATGGCCTGAGCGACTGGCAGTCGTGCGCGCTGTTCGATGGCGGCGAACGGGCGGTGCTCGCCTATACCGACGCCATGACGCGCCACGTGCAGGTGCCGGACGATGTCTTCGCCGAGGTATCCGCGCTGCATGCGCCGGCGCAGCTCGTGGAAATCACGGCCACCATCGCCGCCTACAACATGGTGTCGCGCTTTCTCGAAGCGCTGCAGATCCATGCGCATGACCCGCGCTGATTCCCGGAAAGAGGGAAGACAAGGCCATGCTCGACTGAGCAGCCCCCATACGCATCGGGGCCGGGTCACCGACCCGGCCCCGCATGCGGGCAGCAGCGCGCTGCTTGGAGGAGGAAAAGAGCGCGCTGCTGCCACACGACGCCACGATTCGGGGCGTGGCGCCGCGTCCTGCGCCGCGACAAGACCTCAGAAGAAGCCCAGCGGCTTGGCGTCGTAGCTCACCAGCAGGCACTTGGTCTGCTGGTAGTTGCCGAGCGCCATCTTGTGCGTCTCGCGGCCGATGCCGGACTGCTTGTAGCCGCCGAAGGCCGCGTGCGCCGGATACAGGTGATAGCAGTTGGTCCACACCCGGCCGGCCTCGATCTCGCGGCCCATGCGATAGGCGCGCGTGCCGTCGCGGCTCCACACTCCGGCGCCCAGCCCGTAGTAGGTGGCGTTGGCCAGCTCGATGGCTTCGGCCTCGTCCTTGAAGGTCATCACCGAGGCCACCGGCCCGAAGATCTCCTCCTGGAAGATGCGCATCTGGTTGTTGCCGAGCAGCATGGTCGGTTTGACGTAATAGCCCGTGCCCAGCTCGTCCGACGGGCTGGTGCGGCTGCCGCCGGTCAGGCACTGCGCGCCCTCGTCGCGGCCGATGTCCAGGTAGGACAGGATCTTGTCGAGCTGCTGCTGCGAAGCCTGCGCGCCCACCATGGTACTCGGATCGAGCGGGTGGCCCGTCTTGATCGCCTCCACGCGCTTGATCGCCTTCTCGATGAAGCGCTCGTAGATCGACTCCTGCACCATCACGCGCGAAGGGCAGGTGCACACCTCGCCCTGGTTCAGGGAGAACATGGCCAGGCCTTCGAGCGCCTTGTCGAGGAAGTCGTCTTCGCGGTCCAGCACGTCGGCAAAGAAAATGTTGGGACTTTTGCCGCCAAGCTCCACCGTCGAGGGGATGAGGTTCTCGGCGGCGGCGCGCAGGATCGACTTGCCCACCGGGGTCGAGCCGGTGAAGGCCAGTTTGGCGATGCGCGGGCTGCTCGCCAGCGCCTGGCCGGCCTCCTTGCCGAAGCCGTTCACGACGTTGACCACGCCCGGCGGCAGCAGATCACCGATCATCTCCATCATGACCATGATCGAAGCGGGCGTCTGCTCGGCCGGCTTGAGCACCACGCAGCAGCCCGCGGCCAGCGCCGGGGCGAGCTTCCAGGCGGCCATGAGCAGCGGGAAGTTCCAGGGGATGATCTGGCCCACCACCCCGAGCGGCTCGTGGAAGTGATAGGCCACCGTGTTGTCGTCGATCTCGGAGATCCCGCCTTCCTGCGCGCGGATGCAGCCGGCGAAGTAGCGGAAATGATCGACCGCCAGCGGCAGGTCGGCCGCCATCGTCTCGCGGATCGGCTTGCCGTTGTCGATGCTCTCGGCTACGGCCAGCGTGCGCAGATTGGTCTGCAGGCAATCGGCGATCGCCAGCAGCAGGTTCGCGCGGTCCGCCACCGAAGTCTTGCCCCAGGCCCGGCGCGCGGCGTGCGCGGCGTCCAGCGCCAGCTCGATGTCCTCGGCGCCGGAGCGCGGGATGCGGCAGAAGGGCTTGCCGTTGATCGGCGAGACGTTCTCGAAGTATTCGCCCTTGGCGGGAGGCACCCACTTGCCGCCGATGTAGTTGTCGTATTGCTCGCGGTAGGGATAGTCCACATCCAGGCCCAGGGCCTTCAGATCGAACAGATTCATGGTTGTCTCCGTGGGGGTTCGCCGTCTGTGTGCGGCGCACAGCGTATGGTCGGCTCTCGTCTGGCCGCGTCGTAAAACAGGTGCAACACCCATGCCATCTCGCAAGGCCCTAGGGTTTTCCCCGAGCAACCCCAGGCGAAGCCGACGCGTCCCTCCGCGATAATGAACGGCATCCCTTCCGCGGTTGTCGCATATTGCGACACCCACGTCGCGCGACAGGCGCGACAGCGACACTCAGGAGGCGTCCATGCCAAACGCTCCCGTCGAACCCCGCGCGCACCCGCACGCCGCCGGCAACAGCAACGGCCTCATCGAGCGATCCTGGCAGCGCTGCCGCGTCGAGCACGCCAGCCAGCTCGATGCCGAGCCGCTCGGCATGGCGCGCGGCGAGCTGCACGATCTGCTCGCCTGCCAGAGCAGCCTGCTCGACGCCGCCCAGCCCGAGATGGAACAGCTTGCCAGCCTGGTCAACCAGGCGGCGAGCGTCGTCCTGCTGGCCGACGCCCATGGCGTCATCCTGCGCTCCGAGGGCAGCGCCGAATTCCTTGCGCGCGCCGAACGCGTGGCGCTGCGTCCGGGCGTCGACTGGTCCGAGACGCACCGCGGCACCAATGCCATCGGCACGGCTCTGGTGGAAGGCGCGCCCGTGCGCGTGCAGGGCGCGGAGCACTATCTGCGCACCAACCGCATCCTGAGCTGCAACGGCGCGCCGATCCGCTCCGGCCGCGGCGAGCTGCTGGGCGTGCTGGACATCTCGTACGACGCGAACACCGTGCATGCCTATGCGCTCGGTCTCGCCCAGATGGCCGCGCGCCAGGTCGGCAACCGCCTGCTGAGGGCGCGCAGCGGCCAGCACCGGCTGGTGCTGCAGCGCAACCCGAACCTGCTCGACACCGCCGAGCGCGGCGTCCTGCTCATCGAGGACGGCCACGTGGTGGGCGCCAACGAAGCCGCGATCGGCCTGCTCCGTACCTCGTGGCGCGAACTGCTGGACCGCCCGCTGCTGCGCTTTCTGCAGGATTGGCAAGGGCTGCGCGACACGCCTGGGCTCATGCGCACCGTCGACGGCGAGCGCGTCTACGGTGCGCTGCACCGCGATGGTGCCGAGACCGGTGCACGGCCCATGGCGCCGGCGCGCAGCACCGGCCGCGCAACCGCCCGCGCCCCGGCGGTGCCCGCTCCCTCGATGCGCCCGGCGCTGCCCGCGCTCCCACCCGCGTTGCAACGGGAATTCTCGCGCAGCGTGCGCGTCCTGGACGCGGGGCTCTCGACCATGCTGCTGGGCGAGACCGGCGTGGGCAAGGAGGTCTACGCACGCCACCTGCACCAGGCGAGCCGCTGGCACCACGGCCCCTTCGTGGCCGTGAACTGCACCGCCTTGCCCGAGACGCTGATCGAGGCCGAACTGTTCGGCTACGAGTCCGGCGCCTTCACCGGCGCGCGCCGCGGCGGCTCGCGCGGCCTGCTGCGCGAAGCGCACGGCGGCGTCCTGTTCCTGGACGAAATCGGCGACATGCCGCTGGGCCTGCAGGCGCGCCTGCTGCGCGTGCTTCAGGAGCGCGTGGTCCAGCCGCTGGGCGCGGGTGGGCCGGTGCCCGTGGACTTCGCCGTGGTCTGCGCCACCCATCGCGACATCGAACAGTGCATTGCCGCCGGCAGTTTTCGCGCCGACCTGTTCTATCGCCTGCAGGATTTCCGGATCGACCTGCCGCCGCTGCGCGCGCGCGACGACCTGCGCGGCTTCATCCAGGACGAATTCGCAAGCCTGCTGCCCGCGCCCGGCCAGGCCAGGCTGGCCGCCGAGACCCTGGACGAGCTGGCCGCCCATCCCTGGCCCGGCAACTACCGGCAGCTACGTGCGGTGCTGCGCACGCTCGCGCTGTTCGCGCCGGACCACGGCGCCGTGCTGCCCGCCCACCTGCCGGCCACCCTGCGCACCACGGCGGGCCGCCCCCTCGCCCTGCGCGAGCCGACAGCGGCCCGCGCAGCGCCGCGCCTGGACAGCCTGCGCGAACAGGCCGTCGAACGCTGCCTGCGCGAAGCCGGCGGCAACGTCAGCCGCGCCGCCCGGGCGCTGGGCGTGCATCGCAGTACGCTGTATCGCTACCTGGAGCGCCGCGACGAGCGTTAGGGCGCTGGACGAACGGGGCAGCAGCGTTCCGGGAGGTACAGGCGGCTGCATGAAGGTCTGGAAATTCCGTACGAAATGCCGTTGGCGTAACGCTCCCTCTTCAGCGCAAGCGCGCACGATCTCGTGACCGGCGCGCCGGCGAAGCCGCCCTCGGCGAGCGGCATAACCACATGGCTTTTCCGTCGTTCGACCCAGCCTGATGTATCGATAAGCTTCATCGCATGACAACTGCCTGGAGGCATGCGATGACATTCCCGAATTGGATCAGACTCGGTGCGGCATCCGTCGCCCTGGCAGCGGCGGCCACTGCGCAGGCGTCGCCGCTGGTGAGCACGCAATGGCTGGAGCAGAACCTCCAGAACCCGCAGGTCCGGGTACTGGAAGTCAGCGTCGATCCAGGCGTCTATGAACGTGGGCACATTCCAGGCGCGGCAAACCTGAACTGGCACACCGATCTGGTCGATACGGTGAACCGCGACATCGCCTCGCGCGACAAGCTGCAGGCGCTGCTGCGCGCCGCCGGGGTGAGCGAGGACACCACCACCGTGCTCTACGGCGACAACAACAACTGGTTCGCCGCCTGGGGCGCGTGGGTGCTCGACGTCTACGGTGTCGACAACGTCAAGCTTCTGGACGGCGGCCGCAAGAAGTGGGAAGCCGAGGGGCTGCCCCTGGCCACCACACCCGGGGCGGCCAGCGCGGGCAACGTAACGCTCAAGCCTGCCAACGAAGCCCTGCGCGCGCGCCTGGACGAAGTGGCCCAGGCGGCCCGCGCGCCCGGCTCGGTGGCCATCGTGGACATTCGCTCGCCGGACGAGTACAGCGGCAAGAGCTTCGCGCCCGCCGGGGTCCCCGAGCTCAGCGTGCGCGCCGGCCACGTGCCGGGCGCGGTCAACGTACCCTGGGGTAGCCTGGTCGCCGCCGACGGCACCTTCAAGCCGGTCGACGAACTGCGCGCCATCTACGCCAGGGTGGGCGTGGACGGCAGCAAGCCGGTCATCACCTACTGCCGCATCGGCGAGCGCTCCAGCCATTCCTGGTTCGCGCTCAAGAAGCTGCTCGGCTACGACGTCCGCAACTACGACGGCTCGTGGACCGAGTATGGCAACACCGTGGGCGTGCCCATCGAGAATCCGGCCGGCACCGTCTGGGGCCGGACTTGATGCGTAGCGTCGCCCGCGATCTGCTGGCCGCCGGCCTGGCGGCAGTGGTCGCCGGCTGGGCCTGGCAGCTCGCCGCCCAGGGCCAGGCCGGACGCGGCCTGGCCCTGTCGCTGCTGCTGGGCGCCGCCTTCGGGCTGGTGCTCCAGCGCAGCCGCTTCTGCTTCTTCTGTGTCACCCGCGATTTTCTCGAGCGGCGCGACGCGCGCGGCGTACTGGGCATCGTCGTGGCGCTCGTGGTGGGCACCCTGGGCTATCACGCCGTGATGGGGGCCTTCCTGCCGGTGCCCGCCGAAGGGCGTCTGCCTGCCGGCGCGCACATCGGCCCGCTGAGCCCGGTGCTCGCCGCCGGCGCCTTCGTGTTCGGTATCGGCATGACGCTGTCCGGCTCGTGCATCAGCGCCCACCTCTATCGCCTGGGCGAAGGCGCGAGCGGCTCGGTGGTGGCCCTACTCGGCGCGCTGGTCGGCTTCGGGCTCGGCTTCCTGTCCTGGCATGCGCTGTATGTAGCGGCCGTGCGCGACGCGCCGGTGCTCTGGCTGCCGCATGCCGTCGGCTATGGCGGTTCGCTGGCGATCCAGCTCGCGGTGCTGGGCGGCATCGCGGCCTTGCTCTGGCGCCTGCATCGTGCGCCCGCGGACGCCGGCGCCGCTGCGCCACGCACGCTGCGCGCCCTGGTCTTCGGCACACGCTGGCCCGCGGCGCTGGGCGGCGCCCTGGTCGGCGCCATCGGCGTGGTGTCCTACTTCCGCAGCGCGCCCCTGGGTGTCACCGCGGAACTGGGCAGCATCGCGCGCACGTCGGCGGACCGTCTCGGCCTGCTGCCCGCCCGGCTCGAAGGCCTGGATGGCTTCGCCGGTTGCGCCACACTCGTCAAGGAAACGCTGCTGTCGCCGAACGGTTTGTTCGTCGCCGGACTGGTCCTGGCGTCGGGAGCCAGCGCGCTGCTGGCGGGCGATTTTCGCCTGGCGCGCCTGGGCCCGCGAGATGCCCTGGCCAAGTTTCTCGGCGGTGCCATGATGGGCTGGGGCGCCATGGTCAGCCTGGGCTGCACCGTCGGTGTCCTGCTGTCCGGCACCATGGCCGGCGCCCTCTCGGGCTGGGTCTTCGGCGCCTTCTGCCTGCTTGGGGTCTGGACAGGTCTGCGCGCGCGCCGTCCCGACAGCTTTGCCGCCGTCGCCACCGGGCTGGGCTAAGTCAGGCCGGACTCCTGAATCAGAGCGCCGGCCCGGATGCGCTGCCGCCGGGGTCGGCCCGGGTACATTGTCGCCCTTGCGGGCCGCCTTGGGTCACTCCTGCCTGAAGGCGGAAGCTTTCTCGCCGCTCAATCCGGGCGTGCCTCGCCGTCCCCGCGCCCGGCCAGGCGCATGGCCGCGGCGCGGCCGGCGCTTGCCAGCGCCTCGGCGAGCTCGCCCTCGCCCACCGCGCGTGACAGCAGCAGCGTGCCGATCAGCGTGGGCAGCACGGCCAGCGCGCGCTCGCGGCGCACTTCCGTGCTGTCGCCTTCCATGAGCTCGGCGAGAAATCCGACGAGCTTCTCGACGCCCTCCGCGTAGACCGCCCGGGCTTCGCCCCCCGTGCGCGCCACGTCGACGGCGAGGGCCGCCAGCGCGCAGCCCTCGCCCGGATGGTCGCGGTGGCGCGGCGACGTGTAGAAACCCACGTAGTCGGCCAGCGCGTCGGCCGGATCGCGTTCGCGCCTGCGCCGCCAGTAGGCGGCGTTCGCCTGCAGCGCCTGGCGGCAGGCCTCGACCTCGAGATCCTGCTTGGACGCGAAGTGGCCGTAGAACCCCCCGCGCGTCAGCCCGGCCGCCTGCATCAGGTCGTTCAGCCCGACGCCGGAAAACCCTTTTTCCCGAAACAGCCGGCTGGACTCGGCGACGATGCGCTCGCGGTTCTCTTCGGCCTGGGCACGCGTGACTTTCATGGCGGACGACCTCGTTGGAAAAGACTTGACGAATTTTACATGTTGGGCGACATTTATTTTAAATGTCGATTGACATATAACTGAGGTGACCGCCATGTCTTCCCTGTCCACCCTGCCGAACGCCCTCGCCGCCGCCCGGCATGCTTTCAGCGTTCCCCAGCGCACTCCGCTCACACCGCAACAGGCGGAGGTACTCGCCACGGGCGCGCAGACCGCCTGGGAAGGCCCGGACGGGCCCATGCTCTGCTGGAGCTACGGGGCGGGGCCGACCGTCGCCCTGGTGCATGGCTGGAGCAGCCGCGGCGGCCACCTCGCCCGCTTCATCGCTCCTTTGCTCGACACCGGCCACCGCGTGCTCGTGTTCGACGCGCCGGCTCACGGCGCCTCGGGCGGCGAGACGAGCAGCCCGGTACACATCGGCCGGGCCCTGCTCACGGTGCAGCAGGCCCACGGCCGGCTCGACGCCGTGATTTCCCACTCGGCAGGCTCGGCGGCCACCTTGTGGGCCCTGCGTCGCGGCCTCAGCCTGCGGGCGAGCGTGCACCTCGCAGGCCCGAGTTCGCTGACGCCGGTACTGCGCCGCATCGCGCAGGACACCAGCCTGCCGGAACGGCAATGGCCGGCTTTCGTGGCCTGGGTCGAGGAATTCATCGGCGAGCCCGTGACCAGCCTGGATCTGGCGCGCCTGGGAGACGATCTGCACCATCCGGCCTTCATCGCGCACGACGAGGCCGACCGCGTCGTGCCGGTGGGCGCCTCGCAGGCCCTGCACGCCGCGTGGCCCGGCTCCGAACTGCTCATCACGCGCGGCCTGGGCCACGGCCGCCTGCTGGAGGACACCCGCGTGATCGCCCGTGGCGTCGCGTTCGTGCAGCGCCACACGCGACAGGAGGCTCTGGCATGAGCGGCCCCGTCCGGCCGCCCGAAGGGGCCGCTCCCTCCCTCGGGGAGGACGTCGCGCAGCGACAGGTGGGCGCACCCACCAGCGGCCCCGCCCGGCCGCCCGAAGGGGCCGCTCCCTCCCTCGGGGAGGACGTCGCGCAGCGACAGGCGGGTACACCCACCAGCGCCCCCGCCCGGCCGCGCGGCGTGCTGCCCACGCTGGCTGCCTCGGCCGCGCTGGCCACCTTCGCCTCCAGCATCATCCTGCCCGCGCTGCCCGCGATGGCGCAGGCCTTCGGCGTGAGCGACGCGGCCATGAACGCAGCGCTGAGCGTATTTCTGCTGGTGTTCGCCCTGGCGCAGCTCGTGGCCGGCCCGTTGGCGGACCGGGTGGGCCGCCGCCCGGTGATCCTCGCCGGCCTGTGCGCCTTCCTGGCCGGCAGCCTGGTCTGCGCCACGGCGGATTCGCTCGCCGTCCTGCTGGTCGGCCGGGCGCTGCAGGCCTGCGGCGCGGCCGCCACCGCCGTGCTCGCCCGCGCCGCGGCGCGAGACCTGTTCGAGGGCGCGATGCTCACCCGCCTGCTCGGCCTCATCATGGTCGTGATGGCCGCCGCGCCAGGCTTCTCGCCCCTGGCGGGCGGCGTCCTCGCGCAGGGCCTGGGCTGGCGCAGCGCGTTCTACGTGGTCGCGCTGTACTGCCTCTTGCTCGCCTGGCTCTATCCGCGCTTCGTGGGCGAGACGCTGCCGCCGGCACGGCGCCGGCAGCTCGGGCCGGGGCCCGTCGTCGCCGGCTACGCGACCCTGCTGCGCGACGGCCGCTTCGTGCGGCCGGCCCTGGCCGGCGCCCTGGTCTACGCGGGTCTTTTCGCCTTGTTCGGCAGCGCGCCGCTGATCCTGATCCAGGAATACGGCCATACCGTGCTCCAGGTCGGTCTGTTCTTCGCCGCCACGGTGTTCGTCGTGTTCGGCGCCGGCACACTGGCACCGCGGCTGGCCGGCCGGACCGGCGCCCCGGCCACGCTGGCCGTCGGGCTCGCCCTCACCCTGCTCGCCGGCGCTGCCCTCGTGGCCTGGACAGCGCCGCCGTTCGCCGCCTATGTCGCCGCCGTCTGCATCTTCCTGTTCGGCATGGGCCTGGTGTCGCCGGTGGCCACCGCCATGGCGCTGGGCCCGTTCGGCGACCGCGCCGGCCTCGCCTCCGCGCTCCTGGGGTTCGTGCAGATGGCCAGCGCGGCGGCCGGCACCGCCCTGGCCACGAGCCTGGCATTGCCGCGCACCCAGGCCCTGGGCGCGGTGTTCGCCGCCGCCGCGCTGCTGGCCCTGGGCTGCCATCGGCGACGGCCACGCGCCGCGCCGGCCGCGTCCTGACCCTCAGTCCAGCCCCAGCTCGCGCGCGGCCTCGGCGATGGCCGCCTCGACGATGTCCATGGCCTCGTCCATCTGCGCCCGCGTCACGATGAGCGGCGGTGTGAAGGTGAGCACATTGCCCATGCTCACCTTGAAGTTCAGCCCGCGCGCCAGCGCGGCATACAGCACGCGGTCGGCCGCATCGCTCGCCGGCTCGCGGCTGTCGCGGTCGAGCACCAGTTCCGCGCCGAACAGGCAGCCGCGCCCGCGCACGTCGCCGATCAGGCGATGGCGCGACATCATGTCGTGCAGGCGCGCCAACGCATGCGCACCCATGCGCGCGGCGTTCTCGACCAGGCCCTCGTCCTCGATGATCTGCAGCGTGGTGAGGGCGGCCCGGGTGGTGATCGGGTTCTTCTCGTGCGTGTAGTGGCCGTACGCGTACTGCCCGGCCACGTCCAGGTCCTCGCGCATCAAGGCCGCGGCGATCGGCAGCATGCCGCCGCCCAGGCTCTTGCCGAGCACGAGGATGTCGGGCGCGACCTCGTCGTGCTCGCACGAGAACATGCGGCCAGTCTTGCCCAGGCCGGTGGGAATCTCATCGAAGATCAGCAGCGCGCCGAACGCGTGGCAGGCCTGCTGCACGCGCTTCCAGAAGCCGGGCGGCGCGACATAGGGCACGGCGCGCGTGGGCTCGGCGATCACCGCGGCCACGTCGCCTTCCTTCTGCAGCACGTAGCGGATGGTGTTGACGCACAGCTCGGCCGAGCCCTCGCGCACGCCCCAGGCGTTGCGGTAGTCGCCGAAGGGCGGCACGTGCTCGGTACCCGGCAGCAGCGGCCCGATCGGCCCCGAGCGGAACATTTCCTCGCCGCCCACCGAGCGCGCGCCAAAGCCCGCGCCATGGAAGGAATCCCAGAACGAGATCGTCTTGAAGCGCCCGGTCGCGGCACGCGCGTAGGCCAGGGCGATCTCGTTGGCGTCCGAGCCGCCCGTGGCGAACAGCACCTTGCCCAGCGCGGGCCGGCCCGGCTGGCGCGGCGCGATGGCGGTGAGTTTCTCGGCCAGCGCAATCGCGGGCTCGCAGGTGTAGCGCCGCGGCGCGAACGGCAGCTCGTCCATCTGCTCGCGGATGGCTGCCTTCAGGCGCGGATGGCCGTAGCCGATGTGATGGACGTTGTTGCCGTGGAAATCGAGGTAGCGACGCCCCTGCATGTCCTCGATCCAGGCGCCCTCGGCCTTGCGCACGGCCGACAGGCAGGGCGTGGAGACCGATTGGTGCATGAAGACCCTGGCGTCGCGATCCAGAAGTTCGCGCGTTGTCGCGTCGACGTGCGTGTGGGCCCAGGCCGCGCGGCGGGGCGACTGGTTGGTGTCGCCTTCACCGGCTTGCGGGGCGTGAGGTCGAGTCATGGCAAGGACTGTAGAGGCTGTGCGGGGCTGCCGGCCGACCGCGCAGCCCGACGCAAATCCCTGGCTGGACAAGCGGTCAACCGCGCAGCGCAGGCTTGGAAAGGCGCCGGCATCATGCTGCCGGCGCCCCGTGACGCGACGATTACGTCCTCGGCTCGCTCTTGCTGTCGTAGCGCTTGCGCCATTCGGTCAGCACCTCGGGGCGTTGCGCGCCGGCCTCGTCGAAGTCGATGCTCAGGAGGCGGTCGTAATAGGCCGTCGGCATCTCCTTGATCGGCTGGTTCAGCGCCGGCAAGGCCAGCGCCGCGAAATAGGGCTGGTACAGCTTGAAGGCCGCCTCGCTCACGGCGAAATCCTCCAGCTTTTTGGCGGCCTCCAGCTTCTTGGTGCCCTTCACGATGGCCACCGCGTTCACGTCCAGGCCCAGGCCTTCCTGAGGCAGCACGATCTCGAGCGGCGCACCCTGGCGGGTCAGCATGACGCCACGGAAATCCAGCGACACGCCGATGGGGAATTCGCCCATGGCCACCATGGTGCACGGCTTGGAGCCGGAGTGCGTGTACTGCGCGATGTTCTCGTGCAGCTTGTCCATGTAACTCCAGGCCTCGTCGCCGAACAACTGGCGCCACGCATTCACGGCGGAGTAGCCCGTGCCCGACGACGCCGGGTTGGGCATCACCACCTTGTTCTTGTAGACCGGGTTCTCCAGGTCCTTCCAGGAGGTCGGCATGGGCAGCTTCTGCTTTTCCAGCTCGACCTTGTTCACGCAGATGGCGGTGGCCTCGACGCCGTTGCCGATCCACAAGGGCGGATCGCCCTTGTCATGGAACTTCGCGTCGATCTTGTCCAGGCCGGCGGGCGCATAGGGCTCGAGCATGCCCTGCTTGCCCATCAGGGCAACGCTGGAGGCGTACAGGCCCCAGATCACATCGGCCTGCGGGTTGTCCTTCTCCGCAAGCAGCTTGGCCGTGATGATGCCGGTCGAGTCGCGCACCCACTTGATGGTGATGTCCGGATTGGCTTGTTCGAACGCCTTCTTGTAGGGCGCCAGCACCTCCGTCTCCATCGCGGTGTAGACGGTCAGCTCGGTGGCGGCATGCACCTGGGCGGATACCGCCGCCATGGCGAGCAACAGGGCGCCGGGAACGAAAGTGCGCAGGGATTTCTTCATGAACCACTCCTTGTATCGACGACGCGGCGGTCAGCCGCGCCAGGCTTGGGTGCGTCGCAGCAGGCCGCTCACGACGAAACTCAACAGCAGGGAAACACCGACCGAGGTGAGCAGAATCAAGGTGGACAGCGCCGCGGCGCCCGCGAGGTTGCCCGCGTCGTCCATGTTCAGCACGGCCACCGCGGCCAGGATGGTGTCCGGGCTGTACAGGAAGATCAGCGCCGACACCGAGGTCATGGACGAGACGAACAGATAGCGGAAGATCTCGAGCACCGTGGGCAGGCAGATCGGCAGCACCACCCGCCAATAGGTGCGCACCAGCGGCACGCGCAGCGACAGCGACGCGGGCTCGATGTCGCGGCTGAGCTGGCGCAGCGCCGCGGTGGCCGTCATCTGCGCCGGGGTCAGAAAGCGCACGATGCAGCACATCACCATCAGCGCCATGCTGCCGTAGAGCAGGTTGAGCGGGTTGGCCGGGTGATTGAAGAAGAACACGTAGCCCAGGCCCATCACCAGCCCGGGCACGGCCATCGGCAGCAGGCAGAGAAAGCGCAGCAGCGGTTCGATGAAGCCGCCCTGCCCGCCCGAGCGTTCCATCAGGTAGGCGCAGGTGAACACCACCGGCGTGCCGATCAGCGCGGCGAGGAACGACAGCGTGATGCTGTTGCCGTAGGCCAGCCAGCCGACGTCGCCGCTGGTGGTGAAGTCGTAGTGCCGCAGCGTGAAGTTCATGCTGTACGGCCAGAAGTTGATGAGCGAACCGACGGCGGCCACCGTCACGATGGCGAGAAAAGTCACGCTCACCGCCGCCACGACGACGAAGAACAGGCTGTCGCGCACGCGGTTGCGGCCCACGTGATAGACCGACGCGCGGCTCGTCATGTGGCTGCCCTGCAGGCGGCGCATCCAGCGATCGACGATGAAGCTCAGGATGGCCGGGATCAGCAGCAGCGTACCGATCAGCGCGCCGTACGAGAACTGCTGCTGCCCGACGACCGCCTTGTAGGCCTCCATGGCCAGCACCTGGTAGTCGCCGCCGATCACCACCGGAATGCCGAAGTTGGTGATGGTCTGGGTAAAGACCAGGCAGCTCGCCGTGAACACCGCGTAGCGCGTCGACGGCCAGGTCACGGTGAAGAACATGCGCCCGTGGCGCGCGCCCATCGCGGCTGCCGCGTCGTAGAGGCGCGCATCGGCCATGGACAGCGCCGACACCAGGATCATCACCGCCATCGGGAAGTTGTAGAAGATCTGCCCGAGCAGGATGCCCCAGAACCCGTAGATGCCGTCCGGAAACCAGGTCCTGAGCAGTCCCTGGTTGCCGAACAGGTAGATCAGCGCGATCGCCGGAAACATCGAGGGCGCCATCAGCGGGAGCAGCGAAACGCCGCGCCACACGCGCCGCCCGATCAGCCGCGTGCGCTGCAGCGCGTAGGCGTACAGGTAGGCGAGCGGAATCACGACCAGCACGGTGGCGAACGACACGTTCAGGCTGTTGCGCAACAGCCAGAAGAAATGCGTGCCGTCCAGCAGGCGCTCCAGTTGCGGACCGTCGGCATCCAGGGCGCGCGACAGGATGCTCGCCAGCGGCAGCAGCAGGCCGACGGAAAGGAACACCAGCAATGCGAGCTTGCCGCCGCGCACGAACAGCGCATCCAGGAGAATGCCGGGGCCGCGCCTGCGCCGTGGCGCGTGGACCGCCGGGGCTTGCTCGTGCCCACCGGCCGGCTCGTCCGGCGCCGCGACGACGGCGCGATGGCCGATGTCGAAGGCGCGCCCCTCGCGGGGCGGCGTGGTTGCGGTGGCGCCCGTCGTCATGACCGCCCCTCGAAGACCTTGAGCTGCATGGGATCGATGGCCAGCCAGACAGGCTCGCGGGCATCCAGGGCGCGGAACCGCTCGCGCGGCATGTCCGCCAGCACGATGGTGCTCCCGGCGCTGGTCTGCACCTGTATCGACAGGCGGTAGCGGCTGCCGAGAAAGAGATAGTCCACGATCTGCCCCGGCAGGTAGCCGGCGGCCGCCTCGGTGCGCACCGCGACGGTCTCGGGACGGAAGAACAAGAGACAGGCGCCCTGGTCCGGCGCGGCGGCGATCGGCAGGCCCGCGGCCGCCACGTGCGCAGTGCCGTCCCGGACCCCGTCGCTGGCCAGCCAGTTGCTGTGCCCGATGAAGTTCGCCACGAACGGCGTGGCGGGCTCGTAGTAGATGTTCTCCGGCGTGTCGAACTGCTCGATGCATCCGCCGTTCATCACCGCGATGCGATCGGCCATGACCATTGCTTCGTCCTGGTCGTGCGTGACCATCACCGTGGTGATGCCCAGGCTCTTCTGCAACTGCCGCAGCTCGCCGCGCAGCCGCTCGCGCACCTTCGCGTCGAGCGCGGACATGGGCTCGTCCAGCAGCAGCAACGTGGGAGAAGGCGCCAGCGCGCGGGCCATCGCCACGCGCTGCTGCTGGCCGCCCGAGAGCTGGTCCGGGTACGCGCGCGGATTGCCGTCCAGCCCGACCAGCTCGAGCATCTTCATCGCGCGATCCTGCACGTCGCTCTGCAGCAGTTGGCGCCGCGCCAGCCCGTAGGCCACGTTCTTCTCCACCGTCAGGTTGGGGAACAGGGCGTAGGACTGGAACAGGATGCCGTAGTCGCGCTCCTGCGGCGGCGCGAAGGAGATGTCGTCCTTGCCCATGAAGATGCGCCCCTCGTCCTGGCGCTCGAGGCCGGCGATGATGCGCAGCAGCGTGGTCTTGCCGCAGCCGGACGGACCGAGCAGGCAGACGAATTCGCCCGGCTGCACGTCCAGCGTGATGTCCTGCAGCACGCGATTGTGCTTGAACGACTTGCTGACGCCCGCGATGCTGAGCGGGGTGGGGACGTTCTGATAGAGCTGCCGTGGTTCCATGATGTCCTACCGCAAGCGCTGAACAAGAAAACCCCCACGCTGCGCCTTCGGCTTGCTGCCCCCCGAGGGGGCGCTTTTTTGCCTTGGGAGCGGCCCGGCGGCCGACAAGGACCCCCACGCTGCGCCTTCGGCTTGCTGCCCCCCGAGGGGGCGCTTTTTTGCCTTGGGAGCGGCCCGGCGGCCAAAAATCCGATCATGGCGCGGATGCCCTCCGCCGCCAGACCCCCTAAAAGAAGCTTGCCGGCCGGCCCTCTGCGGGGCTCCTGCTGGCCAGGTGCAGCCGCTTGCGCGGCCGATCCGGCGGCCCCCGGTCCCCACGGGCGGCCGCCGGTGCCGTCAATCCAGCGCCTCGCGCAGCGAGGCCGCGAGCGCACCGAGGATCTGGTCGCAATCCTCCTGCGTGACCACCAGCGACGCACGCATGGTCAGCACGTTGCCCTCGATCACCTTCAGCGCGACGCCGCGCTGCAGGCAGCCGTACATGACTTGTTCGGCCAGCGCCGGATGGCGCCGCCGGCGGGCCGGGTCGATCACCAGGTCCACGCCCAGGTGCATGCCGCGCCCGTCGATGTTGCCGATGACCGGGAACTCCCGCTGCAGCTCGCGCAGGCCCTCGACCAGGTAGGCGCCCAGGCGCTGCGAGTTGCCGACCAGGTCGTGCTTCTCGATGTATTCGATGGCCGCCAGGCCCGCGCTCGCCGAGAGCGGATTCTTCTCGTGCGTGAAATGGCCGATCGAACGGTGCGCCACGCAGTCGTACTTGCGGTGGGTGACGATGCCCGCCAGCGGCAGCGCGCCGCCGCCCAGCGACTTGCCGAGCACCAGGACGTCCGGCGTGACGAACTGCTGGCAGGCGAACCAGGTGCCCGTACGGCCGAAGCCCTCGATGATCTCGTCGAAGATGAGAAAGATGCCGTACTCGTCGCAGATCGCGCGCACTTGCTCCCAGTAGTAGGCGCTGGGCACCACCGGCGTGGCCGAGATGGGCTCGCCGATGATCGCCGCCACGTCCGGGTTGCGATGCAAGATCTCGCGGATCTGGCGCAGGTACAGGTCGTCGATTGCGCGCCGGTCGGTCAGCCCCCAGGGGTTGCGGTAGTACTGCGGGAATTCGACGTGAAAGCAGCCCGGCATCATCGGCCCCATGCCGCCGGAGAAGTGCTCCTGCCCGCCCACGCTCGCGGCCTGGAAGCCGTTGCCGTGGTAGGAATCCCAGAACGAAATCGTCTTCCAGCGGCCGGTGACGTGCTTGGCCAGCGAGATCGCCATCTCGATCGCCTCCGAGCCGCCCGGACAGAACAGCACCTTGTCCAGGCCGGCAGGCGTCAACGACACCAGCTTCTCGGCCAGCCGGACCGCCGGAATGTTGGTATATCGACGCGGCGTGAAGACCAGCTCCTCCTGCATCTGGCGCAGCATGGCGGCCAGCACCTCGGGATTGGAGAAGCCGGCGTTGTGCACGCCGTTGCCGTGCAGGTCCAGATAGCTGTTGCCCGCCAGGTCGTAGATGCGCGCACCGACGGTGCGCGCAAGCACGTTCATCACCGGCGTGGACAGTTGCTGATGGAGGAACACCGCGGCGTCCCGCTCGATCCACGCCTGCGTGTCCGCACCCAGCGCATCGCGATACTGGGCGCGCCGGGCGCTGTCGTTGACGTCGCCCTGCTCATTGCGTAGTGCCGCGGTCATGCCTCGGACTCCACCAGCATCTTCACGCCCATCTCGCGCAGCGTGTCGAGCAGCACCTCGCTGGCGCGTGCCAGGTCGTCGGCGCGCAGGTCGCCGATGCAGCCGACGCGGAAGGTCTCGACCTGGGTCAGCTTGCCGGGGTAGAGCACGTAGCCCTTGTCCTTGGCCTTGTCGTAGAGCGTCTTGAAGTCGTAGGCCGGGTCTTCCGGCGCCAGGAAGGTGATGATGATCGGCGCCTGCAAGGCGTCCGGCAGCACCCGCTTGAGGCCGTGCGCGCCCATCGCCGCGATCAGCGTGCGGCAGTTTTCCGCATAGCGCGCATAGCGCGCCGGCTGGCCGCCCTCCTCCTCGAACTGCACCAGCGCCTCATGCAGCGCGGCGAGCACGTGGGTGGGCGGCGTGAAGCGCCATTGCCCGGTCTTGCGCAGGTTCACGTACTGGTCGGCCAGGTCCAGGGCCAGCGAATGGCTGTTGCCGGCGCAGGCGAGCAGGTCCCGCTCGTCGATCAGCACGAAACCCATGCCAGGCACGCCTTCCAGGCACTTGCCGGAGGCCGCGATCACCGCCTCGCAGGCGATCTCGTCCAGATGCAGGGGCAGCGCACCGAAGGAACTCATGGCGTCGACGATGAGTTTGCGGCCGGCCTGCTGCACGACCTCGGCCACCGCCTCCAGCGGGTTCCAGAGGCCGGTGGTGGTCTCGCAATGGATGGCCGCGACGTGCGTGATCGCCGGATCGGCGGCGAGCGCTGCCGCCACCGCCTGCGGATCGACGGGCGTATCCTCGGCGCATACCAGCTCGACGTATGCGCGGCCCAGCATCTGGCAGATCTTGACGATGCGCTTGCCATAGGCCCCGTTGACCAGCACCAGGAGTTTGCCGTCGCGCGGCACCAGCGTGCCGATGGCGGCCTCGACCGCAAAGGTGCCGCTGCCCTGCAGCGGCACGCAGACGTGCGTGCCCGGGTTGCGGACCACCTCGAGCAGCTTTTCGCAGAGGCTGGCGGTGAGGGCGATGAAGTCGTCCTCGCGCGATCCCCAGTCGCGCTGCATCGCGGCACGGGTGCGCGCCGATGTGGTCAGCGGGCCGGGGGTGAGAAGAAACGAAGGCTGCGCGGGCGCGGTCACGATGATGGCTCCTGGAATGCGTGGGGCGTATGCGTTGGAAACAGCATGCGCGCCTTGCTGCGGAGCATCAAATCGTTTGTATAGGCGCCGGCTAGAAGCTGGACTTATATCTATCCGTTTTGCGCAGGATTCTCAGGCGGCGCGCCACGCGGCCGATTCCGCCGCCGGCTCTTGTCAGTGCAACTTATGACTGCCATCCGATAAAACGATTTTCCAGGCAGGACGAACTCTGGTGTGATGTCGCCGACCCGCCCTTCCTTCCTGGAGATTCCACCATGCGTTACGCAGCACCCGTGAAGATCGAATGCGCCATCTTCGACTGGGCCGGCACCACCGTCGACTTCGGCTCGTTCGCGCCCACCCAGATCTTCGTCGAAGCCTTTGCCGAGTTCGGCGTGGAAATCACGCTGGACGAGGCCCGCGGCCCCATGGGCATGGGCAAGTGGGATCACATTCGCACGCTGTGCAACGATCCCGGCATCGCCGCCCGCTTCGAGGCGACGTTCGGCCGCCCGCCCAGCGACGACGACGTCACGCGCATCTACGAACGCTTCATGCCCCTGCAGATCGAGAAGATCGGCGAATACTCCGAGATGATCCCCGGCGCGCTGGACGTGATCGCCGGCCTGCGCGAGCGCGGCATCAAGATCGGCTCCTGCTCGGGCTATCCGAAGCCGGTGATGGACCGCGTCGTCGAAGTCGCCCGCGCCAAGGGCTACCAGGCCGACTACGTCGTCGCCACCGACGAGGTGCCCAAGGGCCGTCCCTATCCCTCGCAATCGCTGGCCAACGCCGTCGCGCTGGCCGTGAGCGACGTCGCCGCCTGCGTCAAGGTGGACGACACCACCCCCGGCATCCTGGAGGGTCGCGCCGCCGGCATGTGGACCGTCGCGCTGCTGATGTCCGGCAACGCGCTCGGCCTGCCCTACGACGACTACGCCGCCCTGCCGGCCGAGCGCAAGGCCATCGAGCGCGAGCGCATCGCCGGCACGTTCCGCGACTCGCGGCCGCACTACCTGATCGACACGATCGCCGAACTGCCCGAAGTCATCGCCGACATCGAGCGTCGCCTGAAGGCCGGCGAAATGCCGCAGTCGAACTGAGGCGCCGGCCGCACCGTCCGTTCACGCCGCGCGCGAAGGACGGTGCGGCGACGTACTCACCATCTCCACGAAGGTCTGGATGATCCGGCGCGACGCCTGCTCGCGCAACGTCACCATGTATTCCTGCATGCGCTGACTGCAATCGCGGATCGGAATCGCCCGGATGCGCGCGTCGCTGCCGAATTCCGCCTTCGACACGATGCCCACCCCGATGCCGGCGGCCACCACCTCGTAGGCCGCCTCGCGCCCATCCACCTCGATCATCTGGTGGAAAGCCAGGCCGGCCCGGCGCATCTCTTCCTCCAGGATGCGGCGGGTCGCCGACCCCTCCTCGCGCAGGATCAGCGGCAGCTCGGACAGTTCGGCCAGGGTCACGCTCTCGCGCTCGGCCCACGGATGGCTGGCCGCCACGAAAGCCACGATCGGGTCGTCGCTGAGCGGCAGGAAGTCGAGCCGCTCGTCCTCGCGCAGCACCGCGACGATCGCGATATCGACCTGGTAGTCGAGCAGGCGCTGCAGCGACTGGCTGCTGTTGCCCGTGACGATCTTCAGGCGGATGCCGGGATAGGCCTCGCTGAAGCGCGCCAGATAGGGCAGGATGTGCGCCGTCGCATCCACGCTCAGCACCAGGGTGCCCCGCTGCAACGCGCGATAGCTCGCAAGCAGTTCCTCGGCCTGGGCCTCGGCGGAGAACAGGCGCTGCGTGATCGCGAGCAGCCGCTCGCCCAGCTCCGAGAGGCGCACCTGCCGCTTGTTGCGATGGAACAGCACCACGCCGAAATGCTCTTCCAGCTTGCGCACCTGGTCCGAGACGGCAGGCTGCGTGAGGAATAGCTTCTCGGCGGCGCGGCTGAAGCCGCCGTGGGTGGCGACGGCATGGAACGCCTTGAGCTGAGCGTGGGATATGGACATGGGGCATGGGCAGGGAGCGCGGGCTTGATGGGATCATAAAGGCAGCGCCCGGCCTCGCGGGGACGGACGTGCCGACGAGGGTCTGCCCGCCGCGGCAAACCCGGCCCCCTGTCCCCGCCTGCCTATTCCGGCTTGGACAACCATGCCCCGGTATGCTCGCCCAACCGGGGCGCGGGAGCGCGATAGGGAGGCCGTTCGCCGTCGAAAGTCAGCGGCAGCCCGACCGTGGGGAAAGCCCCCGCCGGGCCCGCCTGGATGATCCCGAGCGCCTGCGTCTGGACATCCTCGACCACCTGGGCGATGGTCTGCACCGGCGCGTTCGGCACACCGTGCCGGTCCAGCAGTTCGGCCAGCGCGTGGCTGCGGAAGCCGACCGCCCAGGCCTCGATCTGCGGCAGCAGCGCCTGCTGGTGCGTCACGCGCGCCCGGTTGGTGCGAAAGCGCTCGTCAGCGGTCAACTCGGCACGCTCCATGGCCGCCGCCAGCTTGGCGAACAGGCCGTCGTTGCCGGCGCCGATCACCAGCCAGCCGTCCTGGGTCCGGAACGCCTGGTACGGCACGATGCCGGCGGCGCCCGAGCCCTGCGGCAACTGAGGTTGGCCGCTCATCTGCTGGCGACAGATCGGCGTCGCCGTCCAGGCGAGCGCGGTCTCGAACAGCGAGGTCCGGATGTGCGTGCCCTGCCCGGTGCGGCGACGCTCGATGAGCGCGCCCATCACCCCGAGCGCGCCCCACATGCCTGCGCCCATGTCGATGATGGACACGCCCACGCGGATCGGTGGCCGATCCGCGCTTTCGCCGGTGATGCTCATCATGCCGCCGTAGGCCTGCATCAGCGGATCGTAGCCCGGCTTGGCCGCCATCGGCCCGACGTGGCCGAAGGCGCCGATCTCGCAATACACCAGGGATGGATTGGCTGCGCGCAGGCCGATCGGCCCGACGCCCAGCGTCTCGGCGGCCCCGGCGCGCATGTTGCACACCACGGCGTCGGCCTTCTCGAGGATGAGTTCGCGCAGCGCGGCGGCCTGGGCAGGATCGCGCAGGTCCACGCCCACGCTCTGCTTGTCCCGGTTGAAGGCGGTGAAGTGCGGTGCGGCCCCGGCGTGAAAAGGCGGCCCCCAGCCGCGCGCGGCGTCGCCGCCCTCGGGGTTCTCGACCTTGATCAGCTCGGCGCCCAGCGACGCCAGGATGAAGCCCGTGTAAGGGCCGGCCACGCTGTGGCCCAGCTCCACCACGGTGAAGCCGGCCAGCGGTTGTGAATGCGACATCGTCAGACTCCTGGTTCCCGGCTCGCCGCCTGGGCGAGCACGCGGTAGGCGCGGTCGGCGACCGGCTTGTCCACCATCCGGCCCTCGAACAGCACGGCCCCCTCGCCGCGGGCGAGCCCTTCTTCGTAGACGGCGACGAGGCTGCGGGCGTGCGCCAGCTCGCGCTCGGACGCACCGAACGCGGCGTTGAGCACGGGGACCTGGGCCGGGTGCACGCAGGTCGCCCCGGCGAACCCCAGGGCGCGGGAGCGCGCCACCATGGCGCGATACGCCTCGCCGTCCGCAACGCCCGCGACGCTGGCGAGCACGCCCAACGGCAGGATGCCGGCGGCCCGCGCAGCGTGCAGCCCCAGCATCTTGGCCACGTACAGTGCGTCCGCGCTCGGCTGCGCATCGAGATCGGTGGCGAGGTCTTCGCCGCCCACGGCGAGCCCAACCATGCGCGCATCGGCCCGCGCGATGGCGTTGACGTGCTCCAGCGCCGCCGCCGACTCCACGAGGGCGAGAAAGCGCGTATGGCCTGCGGGCAAACCGACTTCGATCTCACGGGCGGTGACGAGCTCGGCCAGCAGGCGCACGTGCTCCGGCCCCATCACCTTGGGCAGCACCAGGGCGGCCACGGCCGGGTCGACGGCGGCGGCAATATCCTGCACCGCCAGGTCGAGCTCGCGGTTGATGCGCACCAGCACGTCGGCGCCTTCGCGCCCGACCGCACGCGCGGCCGCTGCCAGGCCCTGCCGGGCGGCGGGTTTGTCGGCGGGCCCCACGGCATCCTCCAGGTCGAGGATGATCGCGTCCGCGCCGCGCGTGTGCGCCTTGGCCACGAAGCGCTCGGCATGCGCCGGGCAGAACAGCAGCGAGCGCCAGACCGGAAGACGGGCTCCGCTCATGGCGCGTCCTCGATCTCGAGCGTGCATTGCGCCGCGAGCGCCCCCTGCTCGTCGCTGGCCCAGGCCTGCAGCGTGCCGCCGACGACTTCCGAGCCGCCCACGACGAGCGTACCGCCCACGAACAGCGGCTTCGACAGCCGCGCGCTGAGCCCCGTCAGGCGACGGCCGCCGAGCCGTTTGACGGCTTCGTCGATCACCAGGTGCACGGTCAGCGCGCCGTTCATCACGCAGCCCGGGTAGCCCTCCTCGCGCCGCGCATAGTCCGCGTCGTAGTGGATGCGATGGCCGTTCCAGGTCAACGCGCTGTAGCGAAACACGAGCACCGGGTCCATGACATAGCTCGCCTGCCATGCCGCCTTCGGCGCTTCGGTCGCGGCCGCCGCCGCGGCTTGCCCCGCCGCGGGGGCATCCCGATACACGACCTGCTGGTGCTCCACGACGGCCGGACGATCGCCCACGCTGATCGTGTGGCGCACCGTCACGAACACCAGCACCCCGCTGCGGCCGTTCTTCTGCTCGATCGCCACGATTTCCGAGCGCTTGCTGGCGCGGTCGCTCACGCGCAGTTCGCCGGGAAAGCCGACCCGGCGTCCGACGAACATGCGTCTGGGCAAGGGAATGGGCGGCAGGAAATCGCCTTTCTTCGGATGCCCGTCATGGCCGATCTGCGAACGGCGCGCGTTCGGCGTGAAGAACATCGAGTACCAGTGCGGCGGCAGCACGCTGCCGCGCTCGTAGGCGGAGGGGTCCTGGTCGAGCATGGCGGCCATGCGCCGCGCCGCGCTGAGGCCGATCTCGTCGTCCACCTCGGTATGGCGGCCGATCCAATCGGCGAACGCCACGGCGGCGTCGCCTTGCCAGGCTTGTGGTGATGCAGTCATTGCCGGCCTCCCGTCAGTATGAACGCGGCAGGCCGAGCACGTGCTGCGCGACGTTGGCCAGGATCAGGTTGGTCGAGACCGGCGCGATGCGCGCCAGGCGGGCCTCGCGCCACTTGCGCTCGACGTGGTACTCGCGAGCGAAGCCGAAGCCGCCGTGCGTCTGCATGCAGGCTTCCGCGGCGTTCCACAGGCACTCCGCGGCCAGGTAGCGCGCCATGTTCGCCTCCGCGCCGCACGCCAGGCCCGCGGCGAACAACGCGGTGGCCCGGCGCACCATGAGGTCGGCGGCCTCCATCTGGACATGCGCCTGCGCGATCGGGAACTGGATCGCCTGGTTCGCCCCGATGGGACGCTTGAACACCACGCGCTCCTTGGCATAGGCGGTGGCCTTGCGCACGAACCAGCGCGTCGAACCGATCGCCTCCGCGGCCGTGATCATGCGCTCCGCGTTCATGCCGTCGAGGATGTAGCGAAAGCCCGCGCCTTCCTCGCCGACCAACGCGTCGGCCGGCACTTGCAGGTCCTCGAAGAAGACTTCGGTGGCATGGTGATTGACCATCGCCTTGAGCGGGCGGATCGTCAGCCCCTTGCCCAGCGACTCGCGGATGTCGATGAGGAACGTGGACACGCCGTCCACTTTGTTCTTCACCTCGGCCGCCGGCGTGGTCCGCGCCAGCACGAGCATCAGGTCGGAATGCTGGGCCCGCGAGGTCCAGACCTTCTGGCCGTTGATGCGATAGCCGTTCGCGGTCCGCTCGGCCCGCGTCTTCAACTGGGTGGTATCCGAGCCCGTGGTCGGCTCCGTCACCCCGAAGGCCTGCAGGCGCAGCTCCCCGCTGGCGATGCCGGGCAGGTAGCGCTGCTTCTGTGCCTCGCTGCCATGGCGCAGCACCGTGCCCATGATGTACATCTGGGCATGGCCGGCGGCAGCGTGGCAGCCCGCGGCGCAGACCTCTTCCATGATCACCGCCGCGGCGCGCAGCGGCAGGCCCGATCCGCCGTACTCCTCGGGAATGAGAGCCGCGAGAAAGCCCGCTTCGGTCAGCGCCGCGATGAAATCCGTCGGGTAGCCCTCGCGTTCGTCCAGCTCTCGCCAGTACTCGTCGGGGAAGGCGGCGCAGACGCGGCGCACTGCGTCGCGGATGTCGGGGAAATCCTCGCCGAGTGTCAGCGAGATCGCAGCACTGTCGGCAGGCGTTTCGTTGGGAGATGTCATGTCGGTCTTGCGTTCGTGACGAAAGACCTCATGCTATCGGCATCCATCCCCGGTTTGGCTTTTGAACCTACATTCAAGACGAGATATCAGATGACTGATATCCGCCCGCCGGGCCTAGCCCGCGCTCTTGTTGATCGCGTACTCGGCCTGCGGATACTGTACCCGCGCGCGCTCGCCCGCGCCGGCGCGCTGAGGGAAATAGGTCTGGAAGGCTTCGAGCAGCAGCGCCTCCACCGACGCCTTCAACGCCTCGCGCTGCCAACTGTTCACGCCGATGCCCACGGCCAGAGGCTGGTCGCCGACGTCCACCGGCACCCGCGCGGCGATCACCGAGGAGCCCTGGGTGACCGCATCGACACTGTAGGCAAACCCGGTAGCGCGGATCTCGGCCATCTCCTGCAGCAATGCGCGGCCATCCACCGGCTGCGCGAAGTCCTCGTCCGTCGCGTTGACATTGCGCACGATGCGCAGCACCTGCTCGTCGCTCATCGTGCTGAGCAGCACCTTGCCGACCGCGGAGCGGCAGATCGGCCGCAGCAAGCCGGGTTTCAACCCGACCCGCGAGGAGCGCGCCGACACGATGTGTATGTACTGGGCATGCAGGCCGTTCTGCATCGCGAGCATCGCCACCTGACCCGAACGGTGGGCAAGCATTTCCATGAACTCGAGCAGGCTGCCCTGCGCCAGGACCCGCTCGTGCAGCCACAGCCCGAGAAAGCTCACGCGCAGCGTGGGCACGAAGGTGCGGGCGTGCCGATCGTGCAGCAGATAGCCCATGTCCCGCAGACCGTGCAGCAGCACCGACGTGCTCGACTGCGGATAGCCGAGCCGCTGGGCGACCTCGCCCACGGTGAGCGCGCGTTGCTCGACGGCAAAGAGTTCGAGCAGTTCCAGCGCGCGGTGCACCGAGCCCACCGACTTGCCATAGGGCTGTTCCAGCGCCACACGGGTGAGCGAGAGGCTTTGCTCGGGGTCCGGCGCGTCGAGATTATCCATGTGGCGATGACGGAAGATGGCACACCTGCCAGTGTAGCGAGCCCGTCGGCGTCATGCGAAGACGCGCTCTTGGCAATCGAGCCCGGCGAGGCGCTCGAACAAGGCCGCGGCATCGCCAACATGACCGCCATAGGCCAGCGCGTCCGAGAACTTGGCCCGCAGTTGCGTACGGTCCAGCGGGCGGCGGGCATGCCCCAGCGCCTGGTGCACCGGCTCGCCCTCGAGACGGCTGCCGTCGCGCAGGGTGACGAACACCTGGTCCGCATAGGCCGCCCCCGGCGTCTGCGGATCGTCCGCCGGGATCGGGATCACCGTCACCCGCTCGATCAGGCGCTGCACCCCGGGAGCCTGCACGCACGCGTCGCCGAGTTCGGCGAGCCCGGCACGCCCGTTGCACAGCGCGCTCGCCATCGCGAACTCGATGCTGAACTTGGCCGCGAGCCCCGTGGTCGGGCGATGGTTGCGCAATACCGTCGCGTGCTCCTGGCTCATGCGTACCTCGACCTGGGCCACCTGGTCCGCCTGTACGCCGTGCCGGACGCGCAGCGCGAGCATCCCGTCGAGCGCGCGGTGCGTGTAGTAGCACAGCGGATAGCGCTTCACGTTGGCCCGCCGGTCCGCGATCTGGAACGGCCGCCCGGCTGCGGCCGGCCGCTCGCGATCGACCCGGCCTTGCGGGGACACGGCCGCCAGGAAACCCTGCGGATGCTCCAGCGCGTCGGCGGACGCGGTGAAGCCGGCCTTCGCCAGGCGCGCCGCCAGCACACCGGCCTGGGCCGCGCGGCCGACATGAAAGGGCTTGGCCATGGCGCCGAAATTGGACATCACGCCCGCGCTCTGGCTGGCGCCCAGGCCCAGCGCGTGAGCGCACTGGCCGGCGTCGAGCCGCAACAGCACCGAGGCGGCCGCGCTCGCGCCGATGGCCCCGAAGATGCCCGTGGGGTGCCAGCCCTTGACGTGATGGATGTCGGTTTCTCGATCGACCAGATCGGCCCAGACCTCGTAGCCGGCCACGTAGGCGTCGAGCATGTCGGCGCCGCAAGCGCCCGTCTGCGCGCCCAGCGCCAGGATCGTCGAGACCAGCACCGCGCTCGGATGGCCGCGCAGCGCGACGTCGTCGTAGTCCAGCGCGTGCGCCGCGGTGCCGTTCAGCAGCGCGGCCGTCGATGCATCGGTGGCCTGCTCGCCGAAGAACAGGGGCGCACGCCCTGCCGGCAGGGGCCGCGACGCTTCGAGCAGCACCTGCACGGCGGGTTCGCGACGACCCGCAATGGTCGTGGCGCAAGTATCGATGAAGCCGGTGACGGCCGCCGCCCGCGCGTCGGCCGGCGCCCCCTCGCGACCGATCGCGGCGACGAAGGCCCCCAGCGTGCTCGTGAGCGGCGCCGGCATCATTCGGCCTTGATCCCGGCCTTGGAGACGATGTCGCGCCACTTGGCGATGTCGTCGCTGACCAGCTTGCCGAATTCCGCCGGCGACATCGGCATCGCTTCCACGCCCTGCTTCGCATAGGCCGTCCGGACGTCGGCGGTCTGCACGGCGTTGTTGAGGGCCTCGTTGAGTCGCTGCACGATCTCGTCGGGCGTTCCCGTCGGTGCAACGAGGCCGTTCCAGCCGGTCGCCTCGAAGCCCGGATAGACTTCGGCCACTGTCGGCACGTCGGGCAGCGCAGCGATACGGTGCGCGGTCATCACCGCGATCGGATGGACCTTCTTCGATGCGATCAGCGGCAGTGCGGGTTCGATGCTGCTGAAGGCCACGTTCACATGCCCGCCGAGCAGGTCCGTCAGCGCGGGCGCACTACCCTTGTAGGGCACGTGCATCATCTCGACCTGCGCCACCCGCTCGAGCATCTCGCCGCCCAGGTGCGCCGGACTGCCCTGGCCGTAGGACGCATACGCGATGTTGCCCGGCTTGGCGCGCGCCGCCGCGACGAGTTCCTCCACCGTGTTGTACTCGACCCGCTCGTTGCGGATGATGAGCAGCGGAACCTCGGCCACCATGCCGATCGGCGTGAACGCCTTCTCGGTATCGTATTGCGGGTTGTTCAGGCTGGGATTGATCGCGAACGCGCTGGCCACGTACAGCAGCGTGTAGCCGTCGGGCTCGGCACGCGCCACGTCGGCCGATGCCAGCATGGTGTTGGCGCCCGGCTTGTTCTCGATGATCACCGGCTTGCCGAGATCGGCCTCCAGCTTGGTACCCACAAGGCGTGCCAGATTGTCTGCGCCGCCGCCGGCCGGGTAGGGCACCACCAGGCGGATGGGCCTCTCGGGATATGCGCCCTTCGCTTGTGCCACAGGAATGAATGCGCCCACACTCAAGGCCGCGCAAAGTGCCGCGATAGCGTACCGTTTCACGTATCGTCTCCGTAGTCTGTCGTGGACCGAATGCTAGGGGACGATGCGCGAAGGCAAAAGCCCGGCCACGCATTCTTCAGCCTGCTGATATGTGCATAGCGGCCGCTGAAAAACGGGCTGCCATCCTTAACATGGCAGACCTTTCGCATCGAACGGACTATCGTCGCCATGAAGTTCCTGAGCTACCGAATCGGCGGCGCGCCCAGAATCGGCGTGCTGTACGGCGGGCGGATCGCCGATCTGACCGACGCCGCGGGCTGCCACGACCTGGGCGCTGCCTTGCGCCGGCTGGGTTCTGAACGCCTGTGCCAGCTTGCCGCGCAGAGCGAACCCGGCCCCCGACTGGACGAGATCGAAGCCTTCCGGCCCGTCGTCGCCGACCCCGAACGCATCGTTTGCGTGGGCCTGAACTACGACGAACACCGGGTCGAAGCGAACCGCGCCACCACGGCCCATCCGACAGTCTTTCTACGCCTGCCGTCCTCCCAGACAGGACACGGCGAGCCGATCGTCTGCCCTGCCGAAGCGCCCAACGGCCTCGACTTCGAGGGCGAGATCGCCATCGTCATCTCGCGGGCAGGCCGCAGGATTTCGGAGGATCAGGCCTGGTCCCACGTATTCGGCTACTCCGCCTACAACGACGCATCCGCCCGCGAATGGCAGGCGCACTCCACCCAATGGACGGCCGGCAAGAACTTCCCCGCCACCGGCGCATTCGGGCCCGTGCTCGCAACCGCGGACGAGTTCGATCCCGACACACCGATCCCGCTGGTCACACGGCTCAACGGCAAGGTGATGCAGCATGCCGACACCAGCATGATGCTGTTCTCCATACCGACGCTCATCGCCTACATATCCACCTTCACGGAACTCGTGCCCGGGGACGTCATTGTCTCGGGCACGCCGGGGGGCGTCGGATTCAAGCGCAACCCGCCGGTGCTGATGCAGGATGGAGATCTTGTGGAGGTGGAAGTCGGCGGTGTGGGGACATTGAGCAATGTCGTTCGGCGGGAGATTGCTTGAGCGCTGTCCGGGCGCGGCCCGGTTCGGGCCGGCGTATCCGTCAAGGCCGAGACAGCCCGCGCGCCTGTTCGCGCAGCAGGTACTTCTGTATCTTGCCCGTCGCCGTCTTCGGCAGTTCCCCGAAGACCACGGTGCGCGGAACCTTGAAGCCGGCGAGGCGCGCACGGCAGAAGTCGAGGATCGCGTTTGCATCCGCGTTCCGGCCGTCCTTGAGCGTCACGAAAGCGCAAGGCGTCTCGCCCCAAGTGGCGTCGGGCCGGGCCACCACGGCTGCCTCGAGAACGTCGGGATGTGCATACAGGACGTTCTCGACCTCGACGGTGGATACGTTCTCGCCGCCCGAGATCACGATGTCCTTGGCCCGGTCCTTGATGGCCACGTAGCCGTCCGGGTCCACGACGCCCAGATCGCCCGTGTGGAACCAGCCGCCGGCAAATGCCCGGGCCGTCGCATCCGGGTTGCGCAGATACCCTTTCATCACCGTATTCGCCTGCACCACGATCTCGCCGAGCGTGGCGCCGTCCCAGGGAACGTCCCGGAGTTTGTCATCGACGACGCGCACGCGCTCGACGTTGGCCTTGCGCACCCCCACGCGCGCCTTGAGCGCCGCGCGCTCGGCCAGCGGCAGCGCGTCCCAGTCGCGATGCCAGTCGCAGCTCATGGCCGGCCCGTAGGTTTCCGTCAGCCCGTACTGGTGCGCGACGCCGATGCCCAGCGTTTCCATCGACTGGATCACGGCGGCCGGCGGCGCCGCGCCGCCGGTGATCGCCAGAACGGCCTGGGGTGCGCGGCGCTGCAGCTCGCGCGGCGCGTTGATCAGCATGTTGAGCACCACGGGCGCGGCGCAGAAGAACTGCACGCCCTGGCCGGCGATGGCGTCGAAGACCGCCTTCGGCTCGACCTTGCGCAGGCAGACGCTCGTGCCGGCGATGGCCGCCAAGGTCCAGGGAAAGCTCCAGCCATTGCAGTGGAACATCGGCAGCGTCCACAGGTAGACGGCGTGCGCCGGCATGCCGCTCGCCAGCACGTTGCCCATGGCGTTCAGGTAGGCGCCGCGATGGTGATACAGGACACCCTTCGGGTCTCCCGTGGTTCCGGAGGTGTAGTTCAGGCAGATCGACTGCCATTCGTCCTCGGGCCAGACCCAGGGCGTGGCAGGGTCCGCGGTGCCCAGCCAAGCGTCGTAGCTCGCGTCCCCCAGCGCTCCATGCGGGCCGGCGAACCCGGCGTCCTCGATGCGTACCAGGTAGGGACGCCGCTGCACCCCGGCCAGGACCTCGGCGACCAAGTCCGCATACTCGCTGTCGAAGATGAGAACGCGGGCCTGGCCGTGATCCAGCATGAAGCCCAGGGCCGCCGCGTCCAGCCGGGTGTTCAGTGTATTTAGCACGGCGCCTGCCATCGGAACCCCGAAGTGCGCCTCGTACATGGCGGGCGTGTTCGGCGCGAGCACGGCCACGGTGTCGCCGGTTTGCACGCCACTGCCCCTGAGCGCCGCCGCCAGCCGGCAGCAGCGTGCATAGGTCTCGGCCCAGGTCTGTACCCGTGCGCCGTGGCGCAAGGCCGGATGCGCGGGATGAACCTGCGCCGCGCGCTGGAGAAACCCCAGCGGCGTGAGCGCAACGTGATTGGCTGCGTTCGGCGGCGGCTCCCACTGCCGGGCGGAATCCATGTGTCTCTCCTCCTGATGACCCGTGTCGTTCGAGCGCGGCCGTATTCGCGACATCCCGCGCGTGCCCGATATCCTCACGCGCATTCGATGAGCGCGTCAACCGCGATCGCGCCCTGGCCCTCGGCACGCACCCGCACGGGGTTGACGTCGATCGAGCGCAGACCGGGGCCGGCCGCCACGGCCGCCTTGGCCAGGTCGACCGCCAGCCGGGCCAGCGCGGCGGCATCGGCCGGCGCATCGCCGCGCAATCCGGCCAGGCGGCGGCCGATACGCAGCGTCACGACCTTGGCGAGCACCTCGGCCTCGTCGAAAGGCGGCAGGAGCACCGCCACATCGTCGAGCGATTCGACGTACTTGCCCCCGGCCCCGACCATCACGACAGGGCCGAACACCGGGTCCACATTCACGCCGACGGCGAACTCGTGCAGGGCAGGCACCATTCTGGCCACCAGCCAGCCGGCCGCGCCCACGCCGAGGTCATCGAGAACGCGGCGCTGCGCCGCCACGGCCGCCCGGATACCGGCTTCGTCGTCCAGCCCCAGGCCGACCAACCCGTGCTCGGACTTGTGCGGCACGTCGGCCGAGCAGGCTTTGACCGCCACGGCGCCGCCCAGCTCGCGCCATGCCGCGACCGCCGCGTCGGCATCCCCGCAGACGCGATGCTCGACGACCGCCACCCCCGCGTCGCGCAGCCAGCCCAGCGCCTGCGCTTCGGAAGACATGCCTTTTCGCACCGGCAGCCGCCCGGCGCTCCCGGCCGGCCAGGCGAGCGGCGGCCTGCGCCAGGCCCGCCGGAGCCAGGCGAGCGCGGACACGGCCTGCATCGCCTCCTGCTCCTGCGCGAAAACCGCGATACCTTCCTCGCGAAAGGCGCGCGCCACCGCGTCCTGCCATGCCACCACCACCAGCGGTCGCTGCATCTGCCGCGCGCTCGCGGCCGCGTCGCGTGCGAACGCCGCGACGTCGTAGCCACGGCCCGCCACCGGGATGTCGACCAGCAAGGTATCGGCAGCCGCATCGCCTGCAATGATGGGCAGCGCCTCGCCGAACAAGCCATTGTTCGAGAGCAGCGCCGCCGTGATGTCGACCGGGTTGTCCGTGGTCGCGAAACCGGGCAGGTGCCGGGCCAGCTCCCGCTGCGTACCCTGTGCCAGCGTTGGCACTTGCAGCCCTGCCGCCTCGGCCGCGTCGGAGGCCAGCACGCAACTCGCGCCCGAATTGCTCACGATCACCACGCGCTCGCCGCCCGGCAGGGGGCTGCGCAGCGCCAGCTCCGCGTATCGGGCCAGCTCCTGCGGATCGCGTGCGCGCAGGATGGCGTGGCGCTCGAAGAAGGCGTCGACGGCCCGATCCTCGCTCGCCAGGGCACCCGTGTGCGAGGCAGCCGCCCTGGCGCCCGCGCTCGAACGGCCGGCCTTGACGGCGATCAGGGGAATGCCGCGCTCCCTCGCCTTGGCCGCGGCACGCGCCAGCGGCCCGGCATCGGCGATCGATTCCAGATAGAGCAGCGCCACGCGGACTTCCGGGTCGTCCAGTACGGCCTCCGCCAGCTCAGCGACCGTGACGTCGGCTTCGTTGCCCGTGGCATGAACGTGACGCACGCCCATGCCGCGCTGCCGGAGCAGACCGTACATCATGGCACTCATGCCGCCCGACTGGCTCAGCACGGCGACCGGGCCATCCGCGGGCTCGACTTCCAGGAACATCGTGGAGAACGAGGTGATCGCCCCATTGCCGAAGTTCGCCAGCCCCTGCGAATTCGGACCGACGATGCGCATCCCGGCCGCCCGCGCGCGGCGAGTCATGGCATCCTGCAGGATACGGCCGTGCGCGCCGGTTTCCGAGAATCCCGCTGCGATGACAATCGCCGCACCCACGCCCATGGCGGCGCAGGCGTCGGTGGCGCGCACGGCCTCGTCCCCCGCTACCGCAATGATGGCAAGCTCGGGCACCTCGGGCAGATCACCGAGCGAGCGCCAGGCGCGTTCGCCCTGCACGCTCTCGCGCTGCGGGTTGATGGGAAACACCCGCCCCCGGTACCCGTGCCGGCGCATATAGTGGATCGGCCTGCCGCCGATCTTGTCCGGGTTGTCGGAAGCCCCGACGATCGCGATCGAGGCGGGCGACAGCAGCTTGGCCAGGCTGGCCTGCGGCACGTTCATTTCGGTTCTCTCCTGGAATGAGTCGCTCCCGCCCGAAGGCGGGAGCTTGCTCGCCACTACATGGGGGGGCGCCTGCGGCGCCAGGATGGGCTCGGACCCGTGGTCAATTGACGGTGGCGCCGGAAGATTTCACGACATCGGCCCATTTCTCCACCTCGTCGCCCACGAACGCTCCAAAGTCCGCCGGCGACATCCAGGTCGCGGCAAAGCCTTGCGCGGCGAACTGCTTGCGCACCTCGGGACGGTCGAGCACCGCACGCACGGCATCGTTCAGGCGCTCGACGACGGGTTCCGGCGTCTTCGCCGGAAGCAACAGGCCGTTCCAGGCCAGCGCCTCGTAGCCCTCGAGCCCGGACTCGGCCAGCGTGGGCACGTCGGGCGCCGCCGGTGAGCGCTGCGCGCTCGTCACCGCCAGCGCCTTCAGCTTGCCGGAGGCCACATAGGGCATGGCCGAGAGCATGGTGTCGAACATCAGGTCCGCCTGCCCGCCCATGACGTCGGTAAGCGCCGGCGCACTGCCGCGATAGGGCACGTGCGTCATCCTGGTGCCGGCCTTGGCGTTGAAGAGCTCGGCCGACAGATGCGTCGACTGCCCGTTGCCCGACGAGGCGAAGGTCAGTTCGCCGGGCTTCTCCTTGGCGAGCGCGATCAGCTCCGCGGGGCTGGCCACCGGCAAGTCGGGCCGTGCGACGACGACCAGCGGCCCCTGGGTCAGCAAGGAGACCGGCGCAAAGGTCTTGCGCACGTCGTACGAGAGATCGGGAAAGAGCGACATATTGATGGCATGCGCCGTCGTCGCCATCAATAGCGTGTAGCCGTCGGGGGCGGCACGAGCCACCAGGTCGGCCCCGATATTGCCGCCGGCGCCGGATCGGTTGTCGACCAATACCGTCTGCCCGAGCTCATCGCCCAGACCCTGGGCGACGACGCGCGCCACGATGTCGGTCGGGCCGCCGGGCGTGTAGGGTACGACCAGGGTGATCGGCCGTTCCGGCCAGGCCGCCGCGGCGGCAGTCGTGGTGAATGCCAGGCAAAGGGCGGCCGCCAGCCGCCCTCGTTGAAAGGGTCGCTGCATGTCTGTCTCCTCAGTGTGGTTGTTGATGGCGTACGAACCCGAGCCTCAGGGCGGAGCCGTCGCCTCGAATCGCCATAACCGCGTACCGTCGACTTCCCACGGTCTGGCTGTCACGGTATCGCCGATGCCGATATCGGCATCGGCGTGGCCCATCATCGTCGGGCCCTCGTCCAGCCGCACCAGGACGAGCGTGTAGGGCCGCCGCGCCGCCCAGTGCGCATCAGGCGCGCGGTGCACGGTGCTGCGGGCTCGCACCTGTCCTCTACCGCCGCTGGAGACTACGCGCAGCGCGGTGGCGCCGCAAACCCCGCAGGCGTAGGGAGACAGCGCCCAGAACGCGCCGCACTGGGCGCATTGGTGCAAACGGATGGCATCCACGTTTCCGGCCTCCATCTCAAGCCTCCTGCGCCTGCAGCAACAGGCTGACGTGCGCCGACAGCACGCCGCCGTCCGCATGAACCTGCGCACAGGCGCGCCGGCCGGCCTGCCGCTCGCCGGCCCGGCCGGCGAGTTGCCGCCAGGCTTCGGCGACGTGCGCCATGCCGCCCGCTACGCCCGAGTGGCCGAAGGACAGCAGGCCGCCATGCGTGTTCAGGGCCAGCCTGCCCTGGGGATCGAAGGCGCCTTCCCGCAGCAGGCGCGCGGCCTGGCCGCGCGGCGCATGCCCCAGCTCCTCGAGCAGCATCACCAGCGTGATGGTGAACGAGTCGTAGATGCCGAGGTAGTCCACCCGCTCCGGGGTGATGCCCGCCTGCGCGTAGGCGCGCGCCGCGGCGTCGGCCGCCCCCGTGCGCATCACGTCCGGCATGGCCGACAAATGCTGGTGGCGATGCGCCTGCCCCGCCCCGATCAACCGTACCGGCCCCGGCTCGGCGCTCAAGAGGATCGCGACGGCGCCATCGGAGATCGGGCAACAATCCAGCAGGCGCAACGGCGTGGCGATGGGCTTGGACGCCATCACCTGCGCCAGGGTGACCGGCTCGCGCAGATGGGCGTCCGGATGGGCCGACGCATGGCGGCGCATCAGCACGGCGAACTCGGCCAGGTCCGCAGGCGTGGTGCCGGTGCGTTCCAGATACTCCGAGGCGAGCAGCGCATAGTAGGCAGGCACGCTCGCGCCATTGGGTACCTCGGTCAGCGGGTCGCCCACCTGCGCCAGCGTCTGCACCGACGTATCCACCGCCTGACCGGACAAGCGATTCTCGCCCGCCACGACCAGCACGTGGCGACAGCGTCCGGATCGGATCAGATCGCCCGCCAGCATGACCATCGCCGCGCCCGTCGCCCCTCCCATCTGGATGCCGTGCGCGTACGCGGGCTGCATGCCGAGCTTCTCGGCGAGCAGCGTGGCCGGCATCAAGTGCGGATAGGTGGTCGCATAGCCGCACAACAGACCGTCCACGTCGCAGCGGGGAACGGCCACATCGGCCAGTGCCTCGTTCGCTGCCTGGGCCATCAAGTCCAGCGCGGACGAACCGTCGAGTCGGCCAAAGCGGGTCGTGGCGACGCCGAGCAGGTGGGGACATGCCGTCGAAGCGCTCATGCCGGCATCCAGGCGTGCTCGATATCGCGGGCCTCGCGGGCCAGCGCTTCGGCAAGTTCGGACTCGCGTCCCTCGATGCGCTCGGTGAGCGCGGCAATACTGAGCGCCGCGATCGGGCGGCGATCCGGTCCGCGGACGGCCACGCCCAGCCCGCCCATTTTCTCGACCACCACATCCAGCAACATGACGTGCCCGCGCCGGTGCGCCAGCGCCAGTTCCTCGTCCAGCCGGGCCGGGCTGTAGCGCGGATAGCGCCGCAGCAGCTCGGCGTCGACGGCCTGGCGGATCGCCGCCACTTCTTCGGAGGCCATGTCCGCGAGCAGGGCCAGGCTGCCTGCGCCCACCCCCAGCGGCCGCCGGCTGCCCACGTCCAGATAGTTGGCGCGGATCGGGTAGTCGCCGAAGCAAAGATCCACGCAGATCGACTCGCAACCGGTAGGCACCGACAGGATCACCGTGTCGCCGAACCGGCGCGACAGGCGGATCAGGCTGGCCCGCGCCGCATCGCGCACGGATATGCCATGCACCATCGCATGGTGCATGGCGTACACCTGCGGCCCCAGCACATACACCTTGCTGACCGGGTCTCGCTCCACGAAACCCTCGCCCTCGAGCTCCTTCAGGATGCGCAGCGCCGTCGACCGATCCAGCCCCGTTCGATCGGCGATATCGGTCAGCCGGTTCACGCGAGGATCGGACAGCACCGCCAGGATGCGGCAGGTCTTTTGCGTAGCGGTAAGCGACGAAGCAGTGTGTCGGGACATGGATCCGGCCTTGGGCGCTGAAGCTGCGGCCAACCTTAAGAGGGCAGGTCGACAAGGGTAAAGTTGCGCCGCAACAAACTTTCGCCAGACGAAATTCCATCTACGCCCACACCCCTGTCCCGCGGGCAGGCCGGCTTCTGCGTGCCGGGCAGCCGAAGGACCTGGCTCAGGCTACGCCGCTTGCCAGCTCCCTGATGTCCCGCGCCAGCGCATCCACCCACACCGGATCGGCGTCCCAGGCAAACATGAAGCGCGCCCCGCCGCCAATGAAGGTGTAGAACCCCCAACCCTTGGCGGTGAGGCCCTGCAGCACCTCGACGGGCGCACGCAGGAACACCCCATTGGCCTGGACCGGGAACATCAACTCGACGCCTGCTAGCCCCCGTACCTGCGCGGCCAGCCGCGCGGCGCATGCATTTGCGTGCCTGGCATGTCGCAGCCAAGCGCCGGACGCCAGCAGCCCCACCCACGGCGCCGACAGGAATCGCATCTTGGAGGCGAGCTGGCCGGCCTGCTTGCAGCGATAGTCGAAATCCTCGGCCAAGGCCCGATCGAAGAAGACCACCGCTTCTCCCACGGCCATCCCGTTCTTTGTGCCACCAAAGCAGAGAACATCGACGCCGGCGCGCCAGGTCAGGTCCGCAGGCGCGCAGCCCAGCGTCGCGCATGCGTGCGCAAAGCGCGACCCATCCATGTGCAGCTTCAGCCCCAGCTCCCGGCACACCGCAGCGATGGCCCGCGTTTGCTCGAGCGAATACACCAGCCCGGTCTCGGTGGGCTGCGTGATCGTCACCACGCGCGGCTTGGGGAAGTGAATATCGCTGCGGCTGCACGCCAGCGCGCGTATCGCCTGCGGCGTCAGCTTGCCGTCGGGCGCCGACGCCACCAGCAGCTTGGAGCCGTTGGAGAAGAATTCCGGCGCGCCGCACTCGTCGGTTTCCACATGCGAGAGCGACGAGCAGATCACGCTGTGATACGACTGGCAGAGCGCCGCCAGCGCAAGCGAGTTCGCCGCCGTCCCGTTGAACGCGAAGAACACCTCGCAGTCGGTCTCGAACAAGCTGCGCAGCGCATCCGACGCGCGCTGCGTCCAGAGGTCGTTACCGTAGGCCGGCGCATGGCCTTGATTGGCCTCCAGCATGCTGGCCCAGGCTTCCGGGCAGATGCCTGCGTAGTTGTCGCTGGCGAATTGCTGGGCGGGATAGGGATCGGATGCGGCCATGCGGGTTCCTTGTGTGCAGGTTCGTCGGGCACCCGGGAAGCGCTGGCTCGTGGCGGGAAACCGTTGGTTGCAGGCAGGCCACATCCTCCGGGATCGGAGATACCACCTTGCTCGGTTGCAGGTTGGCGTCGGCGCAGGGGCGCGGACTCTGGATGCGAGGGTTACTTTAGCACCGGCGTGGTGCGATGGGCGGGTTTGCGGGGTGGATCGTCTGCGCTTGCGCGAGGGCACGGATGACCGCTCTTGCGAGTCGCGGTCTGCGACGGTTCATCCCCGCATGCGCGGGGAACACTGACGCGCTTTTCATCGAGTACGCCCAGCACTACGGTTCATCCCCGCATGCGCGGGGAACACGCTACCGCGCTGCGATCAGTGCCCGCGCAGCGTCGTAGGATACGTTGCTGTTGCTCAACGGCTGCCATCCGACGGCATGAACGAACAATTGCGTGAGCACCTTCAGCGCGGTCTCGTCGTCGATGAATCGTTCAGGAAAATCGCCGCCCTTGGCGGTCCAGTTGTAGCAGGTGTACTCGAGCATCGAACATAGCGCGGACGCTGCCAGTTCGGTGTCGATACCGGGGCTGTAGCCCTGCCGCTGCGCGAGCTGAATCATCGTCGACAGCCCACGGATGCCTTGCTGGCGCACGCTGCGCCAGGCCCGTGCGAACTGCTGGTCGACCATCGACATCTGGAATGCGGCCGTGGCAATGGGCCAGTCCTCCCGATAGATCTTCCAGAAAGCCGCCAAGCGGCTGGTCAGATTCTCCAGCGGGTCCTCGGTGTCGGCCGGCCGGTTCACCTCCTGCTTGAGCCGTTGGCGGAACTCCTCCAGGAGTTCATGCAGCAGCGCCTCCTTGCTCCTGAAGTAGAGATAGAACGCGCCGGGGGAACGCTCGGCCTGCGCCATGATGTCCGCGATCTTCACCGCGGCAAACCCGTCGATCGCGATCGCCCGCTTGGCTGCCTGCTTCACCGCTTCGCGGGTGGCGTCGCCTTTGTGCCTGGCGCGCTTGCGCACTGGGGAAGGAGAATCAACGTCCATACCAATTCCTGGATTCAGTTTTACCCAGATTATGCCTGCGTCGGCGCATTCAGACGCATATTTCCTTCCATGGACAGGAGACATCGACACCTAGGGTTTCCCATAACTAAATCATAATTTACTTTTACGTGCGACGAGCGTCTAATCATTCCTCGTGAGAAGAACTGTCCTCCGACAACAAGCCACTCTGGCTAGGAAGACATGAAGGAACTATGGTCTGTGGCGTGCTCCCGCAGGTTTCGAAGAGGCTCGACGAGTTGGGCCACGTCAACGCGAAAACGCGTCGCCAGGCATATGAACCGTAATTCAGATTTGTTAGCCGGTCATACCGGACGCTTGGGGAGGCATCCGGTCGAGTCCGCTCATCGCCCGGCGATGCCCCCGATCAAGCAGGAACCACCACGAGAAAGGAGACACAATGACCATGCACCGGCGCGATTTCATCCGAGGAACGTTGGCCGCGGGCCTGTTTTGCAGCGCGGGCATCGAACGGCTGGCTCACGCCAGAGAGGCTGCCTGGCCGAGCCACCCGGTGCGCTTCGTGGTCCCCTTCGCGCCGGGCGGCGGTGCCGACATCGCCACTCGGCTCATGACCGAACAGCTTCGTGCTGCCTGGGGCGGCGTGACGGCCATCGTCGACAACAAGCCCGGGGCCAACACCATTCTCGCGGCGAACGCCGTGCTGAATGCGCCACGCGACGGCAGCACCTTCCTCGCCACCATCTCGCTGACGACGCAACTGCCCTATCTGCTGCCGCAGGAGAAGGTTCCGTTCGACCCGAGCAGCGACTTCGTCCCGGTGGCCGCGATCACGACTGAGCAACTGGTGCTCGTCACCAACCCCGGCTCGGGTGTGAAGAGCTTCGGCGAGCTGGTGGAGGCCGCGCGCAAGCAACCGGGAAAGTTCGCCTTCGGTTCCTACGGCATCGGCTCCAACTCGCATCTCGTGCTGGTGGAAATCAACAAGGCCGCAGGCGTCGAGATGATCCATGTGCCCTACAAGGGCACGGCACCCGCGGTGCAGGCTGCCTTGTCCGGGGAAGTCGCGATCGCACTGTCGAATCTGGGCACAGTCAGGCAGTACATCGAAGCCGGACGCCTGGTGCCGCTCGCGGTGACGGGAGACAAGCGCTACCGCTTCGTGCCGGACGTGCCGACCCTCGCGGAAGTCGGGGTGCCGGGCTTCGAGACGCCGGCCTGGATCGGCGTGTTCGCGGCCAAGGGCGTGCCGACGCCGATCATCGAGAAACTGGGCAGCGACATCCAGGCCGCGGTGCAGACGCCGGAACTGGTGGCCAAATTGAACGACTTCGGCCAGGAGGCCGGACGCATGACCACCCCGGAATTCCAGGCGTTGGTCAAGCGCGACAGCGAGAACGCGGGCCGGATGATCGGCGCCGCCGGCGTGCACCTGCAATGAGGCGAGACGCTGCATGACACCCATCCGCAGCAAGGACACGAACGCATGATGCTGACTCAGGCAGTGCGTCGCGCCGCAACGATTCGGCCTCATGGCCTGGCCATCGCCAGCGGCGGCGAACGACGCACCTGGCGCGTGACCGCCGGCCGTATCGCGGCCCTGGCCGGAGCGCTGCGAACGATGGGCGCAGGGCCCGGCGTCCAGGTCGCCACGCTGGCCCAGAACTCGCCTCGCCACTTCGAGCTGCTGCTGGCCGCGTGGTGGGCCGGGTCCGTACTGGTGCCGCTCAACACGCGTCTGGCGTTCGAGGAGATACGCTACATCCTCGAGCATTCCGCAGCGCGGCTGCTGGTGACCGACGAGCACTTCGCGCACGTGGCGGCCCGCGCGTCCGACGAGCTTGCCGGCCTGCGCGACACACTGGTGCTCGACGATGCCGGCTATGCGCGGGCCTGCGCGCACGCACCGCTGGACGACGCCTGCGGCGAGCTGGAGACCCTGGCGGGCATCTTCTACACCGGCGGGACCACAGGCCGGCCCAAGGGCGTCGAACTGACGCACCGCAACTTCGCCTTCGCCGCGACGAACATGCAGCGCGACCTGCTGCATGGGCCGGCGTCGGTCTATCTGCATGCCGCGCCCCTCTTTCATCTGGCCGACTTCGGCATCGGCATGGGCGTGACCATGGGGGCGGGGGGGCACAGCTTTCTCGCGAAGTTCAGCACGGCGGCGTTCTACGAGCGGCTGACGAGCGACGGCGTGACACATCTGCAGCTCGTGCCGACCATGCTGGCCGCGGTGCTCGATGCGCCGGAGCGTGACGACCGCTTGCTCGCGCAGGTCCGCTCCGTCTCTTATGGCGCCGCGCCCGTCTCGCAGGCGCTGCTCGCGCGACTGCTCCAGGCCTTTCCCCATGCTCGGATCCAGCAGTTCTACGGCATGACCGAGTCCTGCGGCGCCAGCGTGATGCTGCCCGCCGAACGCCACACTCTCGAAGGCCCGCTCGCCGGCAAGCTCGACTCGGTGGGCCAGCCCATCGCCGGCTTCGAGATCCGCATCGCCGCCCCCGGCACCGACCAGCCACTCGAAGCCGGGCAGATCGGCGAGATCCAGGTACGCGGCGCCACCGTGATGCGCGGCTACTGGAAGTCCCCGGAGCAGACGGCGGCCGCGTTGGCGGGCGGCTGGCTCCGCTCGGGCGACGCCGGCCGCATGGATGAGGAAGGCTTCATCCAGGTCGTGGACCGCCTCAAGGACATGATCATCAGCGGCGGCGAGAACATCTACTGCGCCGAAGTCGAGAACGTGCTGGCCTCGCATCCCGGCGTCGCCGAGTGCGCGGTCATCGGCCTGCCGGACGACCACTGGGGCGAGCGGGTGCATGCCGTCGTCGTTGCGCGCGAAGGCCAGGCTATCGACGCCGCCGAACTCGATGCGTACTGCCGCGCGCGCATCGCCGGCTACAAGGCGCCCCGCAGCTACGACATCCGGGGCATCCCGCTGCCGCTTTCGGCGGTCGGCAAGGTGCAGAAGAACCTGCTGCGCGAGCAATGGTTGGCACAAAGGACGAACGCATGAACGACGACATCCTCACCCTGCCCCGCCGCGTGTTCTCGCCCGAGCATGACGCGTTCCGTGACCAGGTGCGCCGCTTCGTGGCGCAGGAGATCGCGCCCCACCACCAGGCATGGGAACGCGCCGGCGTGGTGCCGCGCGAACTGTGGCGCAAGGCGGGCGACATGGGCCTGCTCTGCCCCACGGCGCCCGAGCCATGGGGCGGCGCCGGCGGCGACTACCTCTACAGCGCCGTGGTGCTCGAGGAGCTGGCCTACGCGCATGCGCCCGGCCCCGGTTTCGCCATCCACTCCGAGATGGCGGTGCCCTACCTGGTCAACTTCGGCTCCGACGCGCAGAAGGACGCGTGGCTGCCGAACCTGGTGAGCGGTCGCAGCATCGCGGGCATCGCCATGACGGAGCCGTCGGCCGGCAGCGACCTGCACGCCATGCAGGCGCAGGCCCGGCGCGACGGCGAGGGCTTTCGCCTGTCGGGGCAGAAGGTATTCATCTCCAACGGGCAACTCGCTGATCTCTTCATCGTCGCGGCCAGGATCGCGGGCGACGAGGCGATCTCGCTGTTCCTGGTGGACGCCGCCCTGCCCGGCGTGCGGCGCGGCCGCAATCTGGACAAGCTCGGCCATCACGCGCAGGACACCTCCGAGATCTTCTTCGACGACGTCGCCCTGCCGGCCGGCGCCCTGCTGGGCGAGCAGGGCCAGGGCTTTCGCTACCTGATGAAGGGTCTCGCACGCGAACGCCTGACCATCTGCGTGAGCTGCCAGGCGCGCGCCGAAGCCGTGCTGCGCGACACCGTCGCCTACGCCGCCGATCGCAAAGTCTTCGGTCAGCCGCTGAGCGAGCTGCAGAACACCCGCTTTGTGCTCGGCGCGGTCAAGGCCGATCTGATCGCCGGCCGCGCGCTGGTCGACCGTCTGCTCCAGGAATACGTCGACGGTGCGCTCGACGCCTCGAGCGCGGCGGCCGCCAAGCTGTGGGTGTCCGAGGCCCTGGGCCGCGCGGCCGACACCTGCCTGCAGGTGCACGGCGGCTGGGGCTACATGACCGAATACCCGGTTTCGCGCGTGTACGCCGACGCGCGCGTGGAGCGCATCGCCGGCGGCAGCTCCGAAATCATGAAGGAAATCATCGCGCGCACCCTCTGGCCGCGCCGCTGAGTTCCGTTCGCACGACTCGATACGACAAGGAAGGCCATCTTGGAAGCATTCATCTACGACGCGTTGCGCACTCCCCGCGGCCGCGGCAAGCCCAACGGAGCCCTGCACACGGTTTCGCCGCTGGAACTGGGCGCCACCGTGCTGCGTGCCCTGCCCGAGCGTGGCGGATTCGATCCCACGGCCGTGGACGAAGTCATCTTCGGCTGCGTGGAAGCGGTGGACGACCAGGGCGCCAACCTGGCCCGCTCGGCCGTGCTCGAAGCCGGATGGGGAGACAAGGTCCCGGGCTTCATGGTGGCGCGCTTCTGCGGCTCGGCATTGGACGCGGTCAACGCCGCGGCCGCCAAGGTCATGAGCGGGCAGGCCGGGTGCGTGGTCGCCGGCGGCGTGGAGATGAACTCGCTCGTGCCGATGCTGGTGGGCACCGGCGGGCCGTCCGTGAGCGATGTCTTCTTCAACGATCGCGTCATGCAGACGCCGCAAGGCGTGGCCGCCGATCTGATCGCCACGCTGGAGGGGTTCTCGCGGGCTGACGTCGATGCCTTTGCCGCAGCATCCCACCAGCGCGCCGCGCAGGCGCAGGCCGCCGGCGCGTTCGAGCGCTCGCTGGTGGCGGTCCACGATCGCCTGGGGGAGACCCTGCTCGAGTGCGACGAACTGGTGCGCGCCGACACTACGCCGCAGAGCCTGGGCAAGCTGGCCGCCTCCTTCGTCGAAAGCGGCGAAAAAATGGGCTTCGACGCCACCGTGCGCCTGCGCTATCCGCAGGTCGATCGCATCGACCACGTCCACCACGCCGGCAACTCGTCGGGCATCGCCGACGGCGCTTCCGCCGTGCTGGTCGGCGATCGCGCTGCCGCCGGCACCCTGGGCTTGCGGCCGCGGGCGCGCATCATCGCCACCGCCAGCGCCGCCGACGACCCCTGCATCATGCTTACCGCCACCGTGCCCGCGGCGCGGCGATGCCTGGCCCGAGCCGGGCTGACGGTGAACGACATCGACCTCTTCGAGGTGAACGAGGCCTTCGCCGCCGTGCCGCTGCACTTCATGCGCCACCTCGGCGTGCCGCACGACCGGATCAACGTCGCCGGCGGCGCGATCGCGCTCGGCCACCCGGTGGGCGCCACCGGCGGCATGCTGGTCGGTACCGCGCTGGACGAACTGGAGCGGCGCGATCTCGAGCGCGCGCTCATCGTGATGTGCACCGGCCTCGGCATGGCCGTGGCCACCCTCATCGAGCGCGTCTGAAGCCGCTCCCGAATACAGCCATAGAGAAGCCAGTACCGTGATCGACTATTCCACCGACGCCGAGGGCGTCGCCTACATCGTCTGGAACAACCCCGACGGCCCCGTCAACATCAAGAACGCCGCGTCGATGGCGGCTTTCGTGGCCGCGGTCGACCGCGCCATCGCCGACCCTGCCGTCAAGGGTGCGGTGATCGGCTCGGCCAAGCGCGACTTTCTGGCCGGCGGCGACATCGACGCCGTCTACGCCGCCCGCACGCCGCAGGCGGCGATCGCCAACGTGCGCGAGGTCGGCGCCTGCCTGCGGCGCATGGAGCGCAGCGGCAAGCCGTTCGTCGCTGCGCTCAACGGTTCGGCGCTGGGCGGCGGCCTGGAGGTGGCGCTGGCCTGCCATCATCGCGTGGCCGCCGAGGACGCTCGCCTGCGCCTGGGCCTGCCCGAATCCACGCTGGGTCTGATCCCGGGCGCGGGCGGCACTCAGCGCCTGCCGCGCCTGATCGGCATCAAGGCCGCCACCCGCATGATGCAGGACGGCAAGCCGGTGGACGTGGCCGCCGCGCGCGCGCTCGGCCTGGTTGACGCAGTCGTGCCTGCCGAGAACCTGCTGGAAGCCGCGCGCCGTTGGGTGCTCGAGCACCCCGAGGCGCGGCAACCCTGGGACGTCAAGGGCTTTCGCTACCGGGATTTCGAACCGCAGTCGCGCGAGGGTCGGTGGTTCTTCTTCTATGCCTGGCCGGCGCTGCGCCGCAAGTCGCCGCCCGAGGATCTCGCCCCGGGCGCCCTGCTGCATGTGCTGGCCCAGGGGCTGGAGCGCGGCATCGACGCGGGGCTGGCCATCGAGTCGCGCTACTTTGGCCTGGTCGCGGCATCCCCGTCGGCCAAGAACCGCATCCGCACACAGTTCATTGCCGCCGGCGCCGCCCGGAAGCAGACGCGCCGGCCGGCCGGCGAGCCCGCCTTCGAGCCGCGACGCGTGGGCGTGGTGGGCGCCGGCCTGATGGGCGGCGGCATCGCCCTGGTCTGCGCCCGGGCCGGCCTGGAGACGGTGCTCATCGACGCGGACGACGAAGCCGCCGCGCGCGGCAAGGCGCGCATCGCCAAGACCCTCGACGGCGCGCTCCAGCGCGGCCTGATGGACGCGAACTCGCGCGACGAGATTCTGCAACGCATCCATCCCGGCGCCGACATGGCCGCGCTGGCCGGCTGCGAGCTGGTCGTCGAGGCCGTGGTCGAATCCGCCGGGATCAAGGGCGAGGTGTTCGCACGCATCGCGCAGGCGGCCGGCCCACAGGCCATCATCGCGTCGAACACCTCCACCCTGTCCATCACATCGCTCGCCGCGCCGCTGGCCGATCCCGGGCGCTTCATCGGGTTGCACTTCTTCGCTCCCGTGGACCGGATGGCGCTGGTCGAGGTGATCCTGGGCCGCGACACCTCGCCGCGCACGCACGCCCAGGCGCTCGACTTCCTCAAGCGCCTGGGCAAGACCCCTATCGTGGTCAACGACGGGCCGGGCTTCTACACCTCGCGGGTGGTCGGCGCCTATACCCGCGAGGCGCTCACCATGCTGCATGAAGGCGTATCCCCCGCGCTCATCGACAACGCCGCACTGGCCGCGGGCATGCCCATCGGCCCGCTCGCGATGGCCGATCTCACATCCTACGACCTGCTGGCCGACATCATCGGCAGCCTCGCGCGCGAGGGACGCGGCACCGCGCGCGAGTCGATGCCTGCCCTGCGGGCCGCGCAGCGCCTGGTCGCCGCGGGTCGGGTCGGACGCAAGGGCGCGGGCGGGGTCTACGACTACCCCGGGTCAGGCAAGGCGCTCTGGCCAGGGCTGGATGGTCTCTTCCCTCCGCTGAAGGAACAGCCCGCCGTGGAGGCGGTGGTGCAACGCCTGTTGCATGTGCAGTCGCTCGAGACCCTCCACGCGATGGATGAAGGCATCACGCAGGACCCGCTGGAGATCGACCTCGCCTCGGTGCTGGGCTGGAGCTATCCGGCCTGGCGCGGCGGGGTGCTGGCCCATGTCGACGACGTCGGCCTCGCCGAGTTCGTCCGCCAGTGCGAGGGTCTGGCCGCTCGCCACGGCGAGCGTTTCGTCCCGCCCCCGTCGCTGCGCGAGCGCGCCGCCGCCGGCGCCACCTTCCACGCGCACTGACGCGCCCGACCACGAGGACGCCCCAGCATGACTCCCTTCACGCTCGATACGGCCGCACACGTGCTGGCCGACACCATGCCCGGCTGCGTGCGCGGCCTGAACCTGACCGTCGAAAAGCTGGAAGACGGGCACGCCACGCTGCGCATGCCGTACTCGGACATGGCATGCCGGGAAGGCGGCATTTTTTCGGGCCAGGCGCTCGCCGCCCTGGCCGACACGTCGATGTGCTTCGCCGTCTGGATGGACGGGCGCGGGCGGCGGCCGGTGGCCACGGTGGATCTGCACGTGACCTACCTGCGCGGCGCGGGCGGCGAGGATCTTCTCGCGCGGGCCCAGTTGATACGCTCGGGCAAGACGCTGGCCTTCGCGCGGGTGGACATCGTGCTGGCCGGGTCCGGCAAGGAAGTCGCGTCCGCTGTCGCCACCTTCGGGCTGCCGGCATGAGCGCGACCGCCGCATCCCCGCCGCGCGTGCTGGTTGCCGGGGCCGGCATCGGCGGCCTCGCACTGGCCGCGCTGCTGGTCCGTCAGGGTTGGGACGTCGTCGTGTGCGAACAGACCGCCAGCATCGGCGAGATCGGCGCGGGCGTGCAGCTCAGTCCGAACGCCGTCAAGGTGTTGCGCGCACTCGGCCTGGAGGAGGAACTGCGCGACGTCGCCTTTGCGCCCGAGGCGTTCACCGGCTGGGACTGGAGGTCCGGCAAGGCGCTCTATCGCACACCCATCCGCGGCGTCTACGAGGCAAAGTACGGCGCGCCCTACTTCCATATCCACCGTGCCGACCTGCACCGCCTGCTCGCCTCGCGCGTGCCGGCAGCTACGCTGCGCCTCGGCGCGCGCGTCGAGTCCTTGCGCGAAGAAGGCGACCGCGTGCTCGCCAGGCTGGCCGACGGCACAGAACTGGCGGCCGACGTGGTCGTCGGCGCCGACGGCATCCATTCGGCGGTGCGTCGCCATCTGCACGGCGAAGCCTCGCCGCGCTTCACCGGCAACATGTGCTGGCGCGGCATGGTCGCCGCCGGGGATCTGCCTGAAGGGCTGGTGCCACCGACGGCCTCGAACTGGCTCGGGCCGCACGGGCACGTGGTGCACTACTACGTGCGTGGTGGCGAGCTCGTCAACTTCGTCGCGGTGCTCGAGACCCGCGTATGGACCTCGGAGTCGTGGACCGAGCCGAGCAGCGTGGCCGATCTCAAGCGCGCGTTCGCAGGCTGGCATCCGCGGCTGCAGGTCTTGTTCGATCGGGCGGGAGAGCTGTTTCGCTGGGGCCTGTTCGACCGCGAACCCCTGCCCTTCTGGAGCCGGGGGCGGGTCACGCTGCTGGGCGACGCCGCCCATCCGATGCTGCCCTTCCTCGCGCAAGGCGCGGCACAGGCGATCGAGGACGCATTCGCGCTCGCAGCCTGGCTCTCGGCATCGCCCGCCGATCCCGTCGCCGCCCTGTCCGCCTACGAGTCCGAGAGGCGCGGCCGCACCGCGCGCATCCAACTGGGCGCCCGGGCGCGCGGCAAGACCGTCCACCTCGCCTCGTCGTGGGCCAGGTTCCGCCGCAACCTGGGCTTCAAGCTCCAGGCCTTGCGCGACCCGGCCGCCACCTCGCACCAGGCCGAATGGATCTATGCGCACGACGTGACGCAGGTCGCGCGCGACATCGCCGTCCCCACCATCGGCGTCGCCCATCCCGCCAGCGCCCCATGACCGACATGACGCACTTCTTCCGTAGCGAGAGCGGTGAGCTTACCCGTTCGGAATTCGACGACGGGGTACGCCGGTTCGCCGGCGGCCTGCGCGCCGAAGGGCTGGCCGAGGGCGAGTCGGTCGCCTTGCTGCTGCGCAACGATGCGCCGCTGGCCCAGGCCATGATCGGCGCCGACGCCGCAGGCGTCTATTCCGTTCCCCTCAACTGGCACGGCAAGGCCGACGAGATCCGCTACATCCTGGACGATTGCGGCGCGCGCCTGCTCGTGGGCCACACCGACCTGCTCGGGGCGCTGCCCGCCGACTGCCTGGCCGGCCGCAGAGTCATCGCCGTCCCCACGCCGCAAGCGATCGCCCGGCGACATGGCGTGCCGCCGAGCCCGCCGATGAAGGCGGAATGGCGCGACTGGTCGGACTGGCTCGCCGCGCAGCAGCCGCTCGAACGAAGCAGCACACGGCCGCGCGGCGCGATCATCTACACCTCCGGCACCACCGGCAAACCCAAGGGCGTGCAGCGCGAACCCTATACCGACCTGCAGGCGCAGCAGGGCAACCTGCGCACGCTGCATCACGCTTTCGGCACGCGGCCGGGCATGAACGCCGCCATCGTCGGCCCGCTCTATCACGGCGGCCCCGGCGCGTACTGGCGCGCCGCCTACGCCGCGACCCGCGAAAGCGGCACGGTGCTGATGCGCTCGAAGTTCGACGCCGAGGAACTCCTGGAGCTGATCGAGCGCGAGCGCATCTCGCACCTCTTCATGGTGCCCACCATGTTCGTCCGCATGCTCAGGCTGCCGGCCGAGGTGCGGCGGCGCTACGACCTGTCGAGCGTGCGCCACATCGTGCATACCGCGGCGCCCTGTCCGGCGGCGGTCAAGGCCGCGATGATGGACTGGCTGGGCGAGGTGATCTACGAGTTCTATGGCACGACCGAGACCGGTCCGGTGACGGTCGCCGGACCGGCCGACAGTCGCGAGCGTCCCGGCACCGTCGGACGCAAGCAGGAGACCGTGCGCCTGGAAGTCCATGACGCCCGGGGACGGCCGCTGCCGCCGGGCGAAATCGGCGAGATCTGCTGCCGCAACAGCACCTATCCCGATTTCACTTATCGCAACCGGACGCAGGAGCGCCTTGAACTGGAGCGCGAAGGCGGATTGATCGCCACCGGCGACGTCGGCTACGTCGACGCCGACGGCTTCGTCTTCATCTGCGACCGCGTCAAGGACATGGTGATCTCGGGCGGCGTGAACATCTACCCGGCCGAGATCGAGGCCGTGCTGATCGAGATCGCCGGCGTGCGCGACTGCGCGGTCTTCGGTGTGCCGCACGAGGAGTGGGGCGAGACGCTGGCCGCGCACATCGAACTCGAACCTGGCGCGGCGCTCACGCCCGAGGCCATCCGCGCCGAACTTGAACGCATGCTTCCGCGCTTCAAGGTGCCCGCCATCCTGCGCTTCGAATCGTCCCTGCCTCGCCAGGACAACGGCAAGATCTACAAGCGGCGGCTGTCCGATCCCTATTGGGCGGGGCACTCGCGCCGCATCTGATCATCAGCTTCCGCTCCCGCCCACAACAACCACATCGGAGACAAGCCATGAGCGAACCAACCCCGAACGACTCACCGCCCGCATCGCGGCGTCGCCGCACGCTGCTCGGAGCCATCGCCGGCGCGGCGGCGGGCGGGCTGCCCGCCCTCGCGCCTCGCCGCGTCCTCGCCCAGCCCCAGTGGCCCGCCCGGCCGGTTCGCGTCCTGCTCGGATTCCCCGCCGGCGGTTCGATCGACGTGGTCTTCCGGGTCATGGCGAAGAACGCCGAGCCCTTCCTCGGTCAGTCCGTGATCGTCGAGAACAAGCCGGGAGCAGGCGGCACCGTGAGCATCGTGCAGATGAAGAACGCCACGCCCGACGGCTATACGCTGGGCCTCATCACCATGGGCGTGTTCAGGGCGCCGGTGACGGAAACGGTGGCCTATGACCCGATAGCGGACATCACCTACATCGTGTGCCTCTCGCATGTTCCCTTCGGTATCGTGGTGCGCGCGGACTCGCCGTTCCAGACCTGGGCCGACCTGCTGGCCCATGGCCGCGCCGACCCGGGCAAAGTGAACTACGGCGTGCCTGCCGGGCTGGGCAACAGCGCACACCTGCTGGTCGAGGAGATCACCGGGCAGGAACGCATCAAGTGGCACGCTATTCCCTACAAGGGCAGCGCCGACACCGCGCTCGCCCTGCTGTCCGGGGATGTCGACTTCACCGTGGACGGCAGCGGCGGCTTCGGCCCGCTGGTGGATGCCGGCAAGGCCCGGCTATTGGCGGTGGCCAGCGAGGAGCGATCGCCCAAATGGAGCGATGTGCCGACCACCAGGGAGCTCGGCTATCGCATGTCGATCGACTCGCCCTGGGGTCTCGGCGGCCCCAAGGGGCTGCCGGCCGCGGTCGTGCAGACCGTCCAGGACGCGTTCCGCAAGAGCCTGGACACACCCGAGGTGAAGATCGCGCTGGCCCGCGCCGGCCAGGGCAGCCGCTACAAGGACGCAGCCGAATACACCGAGTTCGCCGCGCGCGCCGCCGTCGAGGAACGCGCTCTCCTCACCAAGTACGGCTTCGCCCGCGAGCCATGAGCACAGCGCAAGCACGCCGCATCGCCGTCGTCGGTGCCGGCATCGGGGGACTGTGCGCGGCAGCCCTGCTCGTGCGTCGCGGATTCCAGGTCGAGGTGTTCGAGCAGGCCACCGCGCTGGGCGAGATCGGCGCCGGCCTGCAGATCAGCCCCAACGGGGTCAAGGTGCTGCGTACCGTCGGCCTGGGCGAGGCACTCGAGCTTGCGGGCGTACGACCCCGCCGCCTCACGATGCGCGACTGGAAGACGGGCCTGGTCGTCTCGAGCACCGGCATCGACGGCGATTTCGAGCGCGCCTATGGCGCGCCCTATTACCACGTGCACCGGGCGGACCTGCTCGCCATGCTTGGACAGGCGGCCGTGGGCGCCACGCTGCGCACCGGCTGCGCCGTGCTGAGCGTCGAGGACGACGGAGAGGGCGCGCTGGTGCGCACCGCGTCGGGTGCCGAGCGATTCGACGCAGTCATCGGTGCCGACGGCATCCACTCGGTGGTCCGGCGCGCGCTCCATGCAGACCAGGCGCCGCGCTTCACCGGCAACGTCGCCTTCCGCGCCCTGGTGCCCGCCGACGACGCGCTGCGCCGCCGTGTCGAGCGCGACGCCACCATCTGGATGGGGCCCGGTGGCCACGTCGTGCATTACTTCGTCCGTTCCGCGCGGCTCCTGAATATCGTGGCGGTGTACGAAACCGACCGATGGACCGACGAGTCCTGGACGCAGCCTGCGCAGGTGGCCGAGCTGGTCGACTGCTTTCGCGGCTGGAACCGATCGTTGCTCGACGTGCTCGGCCGCGCCGGGCAGTGCAATCGCTGGGCCTTGTACGATCGCGATCCGCTGAGCGCCTGGGGCCGCGGCCGCATCACCCTGCTGGGCGACGCGGCGCACCCGATGCTGCCGTTTCTCGCGCAAGGCGCGGTCATGGCGATCGAGGACGCCTGCGTCCTGGCGGACGCGCTCGCCACCCAGGCCGACACGGCCCAGGCCCTGCGCCGCTACGAGAGCGCGCGGGTCGGGCGCACCTCCCGGCTGCAACTGGCGGCGCGCGCACAGGGCGAGTCCATGCATCGCAGCGGCGCACTGGACGCCTGGCGCCGCAATGCCAGGCTGTTTCTGCGCAGCCGCTTCTCGCGCGACGATCAATTGCGCAAGGGCCAGGGCCTCTATGGCTTCGATGCGACCGCGCCACGCCGCACCGACTGACCCTCTCTGCGCCTTGCACACCACCCCAGGGAAACCACGCAATGAAAGACACCCCATCCAGCGCCGATCGCGGCGAGGAACCCGGCACGGTTGCGCTCAAGCCCCTGCGCGGCATGCGGGTGGTCGAATTCCATGCCAAAGGACCGGTTCCGCTCTGCACCATGATGCTTGCGGACATGGGAGCCGAGGTCGTGCAAGTCGAACGCGAGGTCGCCGGCAAGCGCGGCGATCCACGCTGGCGCTACACCGACCGCGCCAAATCCGCCTTGTCGCTGAATCTCAAGCAGGACGCCGACCGCGCCCGCGCGCAAGACCTCATCGCGTCGGCCGATGTGCTGGTCGAGGGCTTTCGCCCGGGCGCGATGGAACGGCTGGGCCTCGGTCCGGCCGATTGCATGGCAGTCAACCCGCGCCTGGTGTACGCGCGCATCACCGGCTGGGGCCAGGACGGCCCGCGCTCGCAACTGGCGGGCCACGACATCAACTACCTCGCCGCCACCGGCGCGCTGGACGCAATCGGCACGGCAGACAGCGGCCCGGTTCCCCCGTTGAACCTGCTGGCCGACTTCGCGGGCGGTTCCCTGCAGGCCGCGTACGGCATCTGCGCCGCGCTGCTGGAGCGCGAACGCTCGGGCCGCGGCTGCGTCATCGACATCTCGATGGCCGAAGGCGTGCTGAGCTTGATGACATCGCTGTTCGCCATCCGCGCCCGCGGCGACTGGCAAGGCGGGCGCGGCGGCAACTTTCTGGACGGCGGCGCACCCTGGTATGGCGTCTATGAAACGCGCGACGGGCGGCACATCGCGGTCGGCGCCATGGAGCCCGTCTTCCGGGAAGCGTTCTTCACCACCATCGGGTTGCCGGCCGAGTTTGCACGCGACAGCGAAGATCCGGCGTCGTGGCCCCGCATACGAGAGGAAGTCGCCGCCATCGTTCGCACGCGCAGCCGCGACGAATGGACGCGCGAGTTCGCCGGCGTGGACGCATGCGTCACCCCGGTGTCCACGATGGACGAAGCACTGAGCGATGCCGCATTCCTGGCGCGTTCCGCCTTCGTCGAGGAGACGGGGCACGACGGCCACCTGCGGCCCGCGCCTGGCCTGCGGCTGCGGGCTTTCACCGCCGTTTAAGGCCTTCTGCTATTGCCCTCACGGGATCTCGCCTGGCGAGTGGTCGCCGACACTAACCGTGGAGTTTTACGTGGGGCAGGTCAGCAGGACGTGCCTCGGAAGGTCGGCCACCTGGTTCATCCCCGCATACGCGGGGAACACATCCCGCTCGCTCGGGTCGCCGGGCTCGGCCCCGGTTCATCCCCGCATGCGCGGGGAACACTTCTGCTTTTTGGGCGCGAACGACCTGCACCTTCGGTTCATCCCCGCATGCGCGGGGAACACCGTGCCCTCCTCGATCGCCGCGTCCATGGCGGCGGTTCATCCCCGCATGCGCGGGGAACACTCTTAACACAAGCTTCTGATTTTAAAAGAAAAAACCGCACCTTAAATTTCTACCGAATGCTGCACCGCAACAATTCCGGCATTATCCAGCAGAAATTTCCCCGACCGAAACAGCAACAGCCCAACGTCCAAAGCGTCAGAGCGAAGCAAAACAGGTCCTCCAGCCAACCGTCGAATTCCGATTCAGAGTGCATATAGACACAAGCTATCAAATGCCCTTCGTCGCGGCCTGACACGACGCGCGCCGGAATTCAGCATTCCCTAGCGAAGACAACCCATACTCCGGCCTATGATGGACAATCTCCGACTTGTCGATACGTCCGAACCCTCTCCAGGAGTTGGCCATGCGCATCCTGCTCACCGGTGGAACCGGCCTGATCGGCCGTGCCCTATGCCGTCACTGGCATGAACAGGGGCACGAACTCATCGTCTGGAGCCGCAGCCCCCAACGCGTGCCCTCACTTTGCAGCGGTGCGCGCGGGATAGGCCGGCTGCGGGATCTCGACGGGGCGGCTCCGCTGGACGCCGTCGTCAATCTGGCCGGCGCATCGATCGCCGGCAGGCCCTGGACCGCCTCACGCCGCAAGGTGTTGTGGAGCAGTCGGGTGGATCTGACGCGGGAACTCGTGGCCTGGCTCGGCGACCAGCCAAGCCGCCCTGCCGTACTCCTGTCCGGCTCCGCCGTCGGCTGGTACGGCGACGGAGAGCAGCGACACCTGGATGAGAACAGCCCGGCAAGCCGGGCCGACTTCGGCAGCAAACTGTGCGTCGCCTGGGAGCAGGAAGCCGAGCGCGCGCGGCAGCTCGACATGCGCGTCGTGCTGATACGCACCGCTCCCGTGCTCGCTCCCCAAGGCGGGTTCCTGGCGCGGCTGCGCCTGCCGTTCAGCCTGGGGCTGGGTGGGCGCCTCGGCCGTGGCGAGCAATGGATGCCCTGGATCCACCTGGAGGACGAGGTCGGCCTGATCGACTTTCTGTTGCAGCGTGAAGATTGCGTCGACCCTTACAACGCCTGCGCGCCACAGCAGGTTCGCAATGTCGAGTTCACCCAAGCGCTGGCCCAAGCGCTGCGGCGCCCCGCGGTCTTACCCGTACCGGCATGGGCCTTGCGCCTCGCGCTCGGCGACATGTCGGTGCTGCTGCTGGGCGGTCAACGCCTGGCACCTCGCCGCGCACTGGAAGCAGGGTACCCGTTTCGTCATCCTCGGTTGGATGAGGCGCTCGCGGACGTGCTCCATCGCACTGGGAAGTAGAACGCTTGAGGCGCTGTGGGAGTAGCTTGTCCGCTCATTCAAAAGCCAGCCATGTCTGCCCAACGTCGTCGACCTGCGGCACAGCGCACTTGTACCGCTGCGCAGGATATGCCGTGATCCCGGAGAAACCTGATGATCCTAGTACCGCGCGTGGCCTCGTCGAGGCTATCCTACGGAGAAGATGCCGAACCTGTCCCGGGTCTCTGCAATTATCTTTGCAGGAACAAATGGTAAAGACTTAGCCATAAAGGAAAAGGCCAGTTCAACCCGCTCAACATGGAATCCTTCTATTGCTGGGACATTTGTAATATTTCCTGGGCGGGAGCAATATCACATAGGAGAAGAACCCGCCACCATCGTGCCTCTGCTCGGCAATGGCGAAGGGTGCTGCAATGTCATGCCCGGCAACAGTATCCGCCCGCCAGGCTCTTCCGAGGATGCCGCCATGCAGCAGGAGCCGTTTGTCTGCATAGCATGAGCATGCTTCGGCACGGTAGTACGCAGGGCGATATTCGGCATCCCCGCAGCGCGGGGAACACTGCCCGCCCTGCAGCAGCGCGAAGCACTGGCCCGGTTCATCCCCGCATCTGCGGGGAACATGGCCGGATCGATCACCAGGTCAATATCCGGGGCGGTTCATCCCCGCATGCGCGGGGAACACCCTTAGAACAACCCATTGATTTTTAAAGAAAAAAACCAACCCTAAAATTCTACCGAATTTAACCCAGCTAAGACAAGGGACTCACATCCCCGACCGAGCATCAAGAACGTGACGATGGTATCCAAAAGACGCCCACAAAAGACACCCATGGATAGGCGTCGATGGCGATGCTGCAGTCCCATCGCTACGTAGATGGGCACATCGGCTCCACCCTCGACCATTCCCGCGCATTGGTGAATCTCGTTGCGAGGCCATCCTTGCGGTTGCGACACCCTGGAGGTATTGCCGCGCGTTGCCCTCGGCGGAGCCGAACGCATGTCGACGACATTTCCAACCGCATGCATGCTCGACGTGCAGCCGGCCCTCCGACAACGTAGCGATGCCATGTGCGCACGCTATTCAGCAGATCGAAAGCGGCAATCCCAGCGAAGCGCTGCACCTCGCCCGCCCGCTTTTGTCAATCTCCACATGTCCTTTTATAGTAAGAGCCTCATCACCCATCCCCGAGGTATTCGTCCCATGCGCCATTGATGCCGCCGTCGGCATGACGGCCAGTCTCCACCGGCCCCCTGAAGCGGGGGAGCTCCTGGCATCCTTGGAATGAAGCATGACGAATCCCTATCTCACGCTGAAAGGCGTTTCCTATGTCCTGTCGGACGGCAGGACGCTGTTCTCCGATCTGAACGAAACCTTCGACCAGCGCCCCACCGGGCTGGTCGGACGCAATGGCGCAGGCAAGACCGTTCTGGCCCGCATGCTGGCCGGGCAGATACAGCCCACCACCGGACGCTGTCTGCGCGCCGGCAGCGTGCGTTACCTCGCACAGCAGGTGTCTCCTCCGGAAGGTTCCACCGTGGCCGATCTAGCGGGCATGCGGCACACGCTGGACGCACTCGCGCGCATAGAGGCCGGCAGCAGTGCGCCCGAGGATTTCGATGCGGTGGGCGATGACTGGGACATTCGCCAGCGGCTTCGGCAAGCGCTCGAGCGCAATGGCCTGGACCCTCTCGATGCCACGACGCCGGCGGATACGCTCAGTGGTGGCGAGGCCATGCGTGTCGCCCTGATCGGCGCCATGCTGTCGGATGCGGACTTCCTGATCCTGGACGAGCCCAGCAACCATCTCGACCGTCCGAACCGACAGGCATTGATCGAACAATTGCACGATTGGCCGCGCGGGCTGCTGGTCGTCAGCCATGACCGGCAACTGCTGGAAAGCCTGGCGCGCATCGTGGACCTCTCCTCGCTGGGGCTGCGCAGCTATGGCGGCAACTACACGTTCTATGTCCAGAGCAAGGCGCAGGAGCGGCAAACCGCCCTCCAGCAACTCGAACAGCGCAAGCTCGAGCGCCAGCGCGAGGAGCAGGCCATGCGCGAGCAACGCGAGCGCCAGGAGCGAAGGCTGGCCCGAGGCAGCCGGCATGGGAAGGAAGCCAACCAGGCAAAGATCCTGCTCGATCGCCAGAAAGAGCGCAGCGAAGCTTCGGCAGGCAAGCTGCGCCAGCAGCACGCCTTGGCCCAGCAGCAGCTTGCCCAGCGCGTGCGCGAGGCGGCACAGCAGGTGGAGAACGAGGCGCCCATCGTCCTGCACGCGCTGCCGATCGCGCAGGCGGCACAGCGGCGCGTGGTGGAACTGGACGAGGTGGAACTGCCTTTCGTCACGGGAGCCACCCGCCGCATCAGCCTGACGCTGAGTGGCCGGCAGCGCGTGGGCGTGATCGGCCCGAACGGCTGCGGCAAATCCACCTTGCTCAAGGTACTGGCCGGGCAGCTCGGCCCCCTGGCCGGGACCTGCAAGGTCACGCCCGGGAGCGTCTATCTCGACCAGCGGCTGGCCAGCCTGGACCCGAGCCTGACAGCGCTCGATCAACTGCGGGCGGCCAACCAGACGGCGACCGAAGGCAAACGGCGCATGCGGCTTGCGCAGCTCGGCCTGGACGCGCAGAAGATCGTGGCAGCCAGCGGATCGCTCAGCGGTGGCGAGCACCTGAAGGCGGCGCTGGCACGCGTGCTCTATGCCGATCCGCCCCCACAACTGCTATTGCTGGATGAACCGAGCAACCACCTCGACCTTCCCTCCGCCCAGGCGCTGGAAGCCATGCTGCGCAGCTATCGGGGCGCCTTGATCGTGGTTTCGCACGACGATGCGTTCATGGACAACCTCGATCTGACCGACCGCCTGCTGGCGAACGAGAACGGCTGGCTATTGGAACCATGGTGATCTCATTGCCATGGCCTACCCACAACGTTCAATATATTAGAACGTTTGACAAACTATTTGAACGACTATTTAATGCAGAAGACCCTTTGAACCCAAGGGCAGATGCAACGCAGCGCATTCGATAACTCAAATGAGGAGACAAACATGCGCAATGCAGGACTGGCCAACCTACTCAAAGTCTCTGCGCTCTTGCTCTGCGCCGCGTCCTTGCTCGGCGCGCCCGCCCGGGCGGAGGATTGGCCGACACACGCAGTGCGCATCATCGTCCCCTATCCACCCGGCGGCAATGCCGATGGCTTGGCCAGGCTGGTGGGGGACGGGCTGTCGCGCAAGCTGCAGGCGAATTTCGTCGTTGAGAACAGGCCGGGCGGCACGGGCATGGTAGGCACCGAGGCCGTCGCCCGCGCCGAACCCGATGGCTACACCTTGCTGTTGGGCACCTATTCCACCTTCGCTACGCTGCCCGTGCTGTCCAAGATGTCTCCCGAGCCGCTGGATATCATCGACGTGGTGGGCGGGGTCGCGGGATATGTCCCTGTGCTTGCGGTGAGCAAGCAGCTCAATGTAGCGACGCTGGAGGAATTGATCGCGCTCGCGAAGGGCGATCCTGGGAAGCTGACGTTCGGGTCGGTAGGCGTAGGCGCCTCGTCACACATCAATGGCGAGATCCTGCAACACGCTGCCGGGATCGATATGCTGCATGTGCCCTTCAAAGGGTCGAACCAGAGTGTTACTGCACTGATGGGGGGCCAGATCGACGTCCTGATCGACGGGGTAACGGTAGCCGCCGCCAAGTCCGGCCGTGTGGTGCCATTGGCTGCGTTCTATAAGAGCCGGCATGAAGAATTGCCCGACGTGCCGACCGCGGAAGAAGCCGGCGTGCCGGTGCGCCTGCCGACCGGGCCTACGTTCGGCGTGTTTGCGCCCAAAGGCGTCGCGCCCGGCATCATGGCAAAGCTGCAGGACGCCTTGGAAAGTGTCACCAACGACCCCGAATTTCACACCAAGGCAGTGGCGCTCAGCCTGACCTCGGACTGGACCAACGCCGCGGACTTTCGCCGCGCCCTGGAGGCGGATCTCGAATTCAATCGCGCCTTCCTGCCCACGATAGGCCTGGGGACGAGCCAATAAGGCATCGCTTTCGATGCCGGCCAGACGGCCGGCACGCCACGGATCAGGAGACATCGATGAGTATGCCGTTCAGCCAGGTCAAGATTCTCGACTTTACGCGGTACCTTGCAGGGCCGTTCGCGACCTTCCAGTTCGCCGTTCTGGGTGCGGACGTCATCAAGGTCGAGTCCCTGGAAGGGGATCCAACGCGCAAGACGACGATAGACAGAGCACTGGCCGATGCAAAAATGTCGCCGACGTTCCTGGCAATGAACCCCAACAAGCGCAGCCTTGCGCTCGACTTGAATTCCCCCGAAGGCGTCTCCATCATTCGCAGCCTGATCAAGGACGTGGACGTCGTCTGCGAAAACTTCCGCCCCGGCGTCATGAAGCGCCTGGGACTGGGCTACGACGCCTTGAAAGCGCTGAATCCCCGCCTGATCTATTGTTCCATCTCAGGGTTCGGCCATTCCGGGCCGGAGCAATATACGGCGGCGTTCGACGGCAAGATCCAGGCGATGTCGGGCATGATGGCCATGACGGGAGACCCCGCGGGCGGCCCCATGCGCACCGGCTTTGCCGTGTGTGACCTCATTGCCGGAATGACCGGCGCCTTCGCCATCTCAAGCGCGCTGTACGAACGGGAAAACACCGGGCAAGGCGGCTTTCTCGACGTATCCATGCTCGATTCGGCCTTGGTCTTTCTCGCATCGCAAGTCTGCGAGGCCACGATGGGCGGAGTCAAACATACGCAGATGGGCAACCTCTCGGTCAGCCGCAAAGTCACCGCGAACCGATTCAGGACCGGCGACGGAGACATCGTCCTTGCCGTCCTGAACGAAAAACATTTCGCCAAGCTGATGGTGACATTGGGCATTCCGCAAGCCCTGGACGACCCCCGTTTCACCGACTGGTTCACGCGCACGGAACATGAGCCGGCCCTGCGAGGCATGATCGAAACCGCGATGGCGCCCCACAACGCGAGCTACTGGGAGCAGACGCTCACGGCAGCCGACATCCCCTGCGGAATGGTCCGCCGGCTGGACGAGATCATCCAGCATCCGCAACTCGAGCATCGGGCCGTACTGCAAACCGTGAAGACGCCCAAAGGAGAATTTCGAATGGCCGGTGCCGGTTTTCAATGGCAGGACAAGACGCCGACCCTAGAGACCTGCGCCCCGCTGCTCGGCCAGCATACGGACGAGATCCTGCAGCAGGCAGGCTACAGTGCGGCGCAGATCCGGCAGTTTCGCGACAGGGGCACGTTGGGCCCGGCCACTGCCGAGAGCGCTGCGGCAGCCGGTCCGGAAGGCCGGAACTAAAGAGCCGGACAGAGAATCGGCAAACTTCCGATTGTAGGTGCAAGCGCGACAGGGCCAGGCACTCGGTAGACGTGTTTTTCGTGGCCTCTTGATGCCACGATCTTCTTAGTCCACCGAACGCCATCAGGCTCCGCTCGGTGCAGCAGGATCGTCAAACGTTGAAGCGGAAGTCCGAATGGCCACCAGCCGGGACTTGCACCCGCAGGAGTGCGCCCATGTTGGCACCACCTGAACTTGCCGTGACTTTACGGGCGGCGATCCGGGCCTACCCACTCTGCCGGACTGGAGCCAAGTACGGGAAATTTCGTACTCCACCCCGGCGACGTTTCAGACAAACGCAGCACTGGCGCCAAATTCCTGAGGGTGCCGTAGCTTCCGCGGCCTTCCATCATGATTCGGCCCACTTCGTCGTCGGATAGCCCCACCTCCGAACCCGGATGGTCGAGAAGGCCGTGGCGGTAGACGAACATGCCGGACTGGCATAGCGAAACCTTCACGTGATAGGAGCCCCCCTCCCGCGCGCGTCGAGCCAATGCCAGCAGTACGCCATACGCTCCGTTGTAGCCGGTTGTGTAGTCGCAGACTGCGGCCGGAGCCAGCTTGGGCCTCGGGCCTGCACTTTCGAGGCAGAGGCCGGTGCAGGACTGCGCCATCTGCTCCCATCCACGGCGGTCGGAGAACGGGCCGCCATCACCGTAGCAACTGATGGACACATAGACAATTCCGGGGCGCTCTTTCGCCAGCTCTTCCGGTCCGAGGCCATATTTGACAAGAGCGCCAGGCCGGTACCCTTGGCTGAACACATCCGCGTCGCGCACCAGGCCTTTCAATGTGGAGAGATCGTCGACCTTCCTGACATCCAGATAAGTGCTGCGTTTGCCGTGGCTGGTGTCCACCACATGTTCAAGCACTTGGGGGAGGTCGGAGGCGGTGACCATGAGCACATCCGCACCGTGCTCGGCCAGCGTACGCGAGGTGATCGGCCCGGCGAGAATGCGAGTCAGGTCAAGTGCCCTTATGCCTGATAGGGGCCTCGGCCCTTCAGGAAACGGGACAGGGTCGGATTCGCCGATTTTTGTGATTTCGACCACGGGTTTGCCGGCCAGTGCGCGCCCCTGCGGATGCTCCAGCCATTCGGCATTGGAGCGAACGACCGCGCCACAGGCAGCGGCGGCCGCAATGGCTTGCTCCAGGTCATCCGAATCCCACTTCGCGATGGCGCTGGCAACGGCTTCGGCGGTGGACTCGCAACCCAATACCCCGATCACGCGATCGTGCAGATGCTGCAGATTGAATTGAGGATAAAACCATCGCCCGTCCTTGCACTGCCAAGGCTGGGACAACGTTCTCATATGTCTCATGGCCGGCGTCATGAACGGATCTTTTGTCCAACTGCCGTCCGCTTCGGCTTTGCGCATCAGTCGAGTGCTCAGGCAGGCTGCGGCTGCGTGGCGTACGTCGATCGATATCTGTTGGCGCCTGCCCGTCCGGAGCTCATGAATATCCGTGACTGCAATCCCGATGCCCGCCAGTACGTCGGCTGCCGCTTCCCCGATCTTGATGCGTGTCGGCAGGACAGGGTCTTGTCCCTTGATTGTGATCTCGTCCGCGGGTAATTCACGACCACGGATGCGCATGAGTTCTTCCAGGTAAGGGTTCATGGCGGTTCTCCTTATCGACGCATTTGGACTTAGCCCATTATTGCGTCGAACCTTTGACACGCTCGATGTCTGAACCGCGAATGCCACGTTATGGAACGATTTCGTGCCCTTGCCCGTAGCCAGCGGAAGTTCTGCAAGCCATCATTGCGACCCAAGGACGGCGTGAACGGCCGAAGAACATGTGTTGTTCGCGTCAGCCGCTGTCCCCGCGGACTTGAGCGTCCCGTCAGTGTAGGGATTTCCCTACTTCCACGACATGAGACAGATATGACGACCAATCTACTAGACCCCCAGTCCACATCGCTGCTGGACAAGGATGGGCCAGATACCGTGCGCATGAGCATTCCCGACGCAGAAGCGGTGGGAATGAAAGCGCTTCGTGCTCTCGGCTTCTCCGAAGAGGACGCCAAAATTACCGTTGACCAGCTTATCGACAATGCGCTGTGCGGATACCGCTTCACCAGCTTGCCGCGCATTCTCGCCATCGCGGAAAACAAGCGGATCGAGCATCGCGCGCCAGTGAAGATTGTGCACGAGACACCGTTGTCCGCCTTGATGGATGGCGGTAATAACGTTGGTTACGTTTCGGTTTATCACGCTGCCCAGTTGGCTATCAAGAAGGCCAAGGCATCGGGCTTTGCGATCGTCGGGGTGAACAATAGCTACTTCAGCGGCCGCAACGCGTATTACACCGAACTGGTCGTGAAGGAAGGCTTTGTTTGTGTCCATGTCGCGAGCGCCATGCCTCGCGTGGTTCCTCCGGGTGGTGCCCAGGTGGCGCTGGGAACGAATCCAATGTGCCTGGGGTTTCCCACGACCAAGGACCCGCTGATCATCGACATCGGGACTGCCTCGATGATGTGGGGTGATGTGGGCCTTCATGCCCATCTGGGTTTACCGCTGCCGGAGGGTATCGGCGTCGATGCAAACGGAAAGCCTTCTACCGACGCTGCCGCAGTCCTCGAAGGGGGTGTCGTTCCGTTTGGCGGCCACAAGGGTTACGGCTTGTCGCTGGCTGTGCAGGCGCTCGGACTGTTGGCTGGATCCTCGCTGCCTCGCAACATGCCGGCAGACTACGGATTTGTCTTCCTGGTGATTGATCCGCGCACGCTGCAGCCGGGGGGTGAGTTCGAGGCGCAGGCCACAGACCTCATCAACCACCTCAAGTCGGTCAGGCGTCAGCCTGGTGTGGACGAAATCCGTGTCCCGTCCGAGCGTGCATTTCGCGAGCGGCGCCAGCGTCTGACTCAGGGGCTGGTGTTTGACAAGAAAGTCATCGATTCGCTTGAGGCTCTCAGCCAGTAAGCAAATCCATTCAGGAGACACATAATTATGAAACCCGCACGTGTTCTGATGTCCATTGCCTCGGTACTGACGGCGTTTACCCTGACGCCTAGTTTCGCGGCGTCCGATGCGGATTATCCCAATCGCCCCATCACCCTGATTGTTCCATTCTCGGCGGGAGGGCCGGTAGATACCGAAGCCCGAAACTACTCCGTCAGGCTTGGTGAAATTTTGGGACAGCCCGTCGTCATTGACTACAGGGCGGGAGGCGGTACCTCCATCGGCAGTGACTATGTTGCCAGGGCGAAGCCCGACGGCTACACGCTACTGGCGAATTCCGGCACATTGACCACGCTGCCGTCTTACTACAAGGGATTGCGTTTCGATATCGAGAAGGATCTCATACCGGTTTCTCAAATCAGTCGCCGGGCGTCGGTAATCGTGGCTTCTCCCAACGCGCCATTCAAGACGTACCAAGAATATCTGGCCTACACTCACGCCAATCCGGGCAAGGTGAACTACGGCACCAATGGCATGGGTGATATCACTCACCTGACCGGCGAATGGATGAATTCCAAGACCAACAGCACGGTGACCTATGTTCCGTACAAGGGCGCAGGGTCCATGTTCACGGCATTGCAGGCAAGTCAGATTGACGTCACTTCGGCTGCCGTCCCATTCGCAGCCCCACTGATACAGTCGGGGACGCTGCATGCGTTGGCTGTGCTCAGTAGTGAGCGAGCCAAGCTTCTGCCGGACGTTCCAACAGTCGGGGAGTTGGGGATCGAAGGGTTGGCGCTGGAAAACTGGTTCGGAATCTTCGCGCCGGCGGGTACGCCGGAACCCATCATCCGACGCCTGAACGAGGCGCTGAAGGAAGTTCTGAAGACACCTTCAGTCAAGGCAGCAATGGATACTCAAGGCGTCACCGCTGTGGGAAGCAGTCCGGAAGAGTTTCGCAAGGTTGTGTCGGAGGACATCGCGCGATGGAAAGACATCGTCCGCAACTCCAGCATCAAATTTGATCAATAACACTTGAAGTTCGGGTCAAGGTAAATGATGAGCACTTCATTTGAAGAGATCATGCAGGTTCGCGGCCTGGGGATGCCGGAGCCCGGCGAAGTCACCATCAAGGGGCAGGATCCGGTCTTTCCGAATCCGTTCAAGATCGGCGAGGCTACTGCCAACGCGATCGCTGCGGTGGGGGTGGCGGTCACCGACATCCAAGAAATGAAAACCGGTCGGCGCCAGAACGTGGAGGTCGATGTGCGCCATGCCGCGGCGACCTGCATCGGTTCGAAGCTGATACGGACCCGCGGGCCATCCGGAAGCTGGGACCTTTTCTCTACTCGAGAGATGAACCACATGCGAACGCTGACTCATCCTTGGCTTTGCAAGGACGGGCGCTGGTTCATGCCGCATTTCAATTTGCCTCACCTGCACGATCGAGTGATCGAAGTGCTGAAGTGTGAGTCGAACGCAGAGTCGGTATCCAAGGCCATCTCGGAATGGGACTCGCTCGATCTCGAGGAGGCCATTGCCGAGGCGGGTGCCTGCGGCTCCGTCGTCCGATCCAATGCGGAGTGGCTCCGGCACCCCCATGGCGCCATGCTGGCCAAGCGCCCGGTATTGGAAGTCACCAAAATCGGGGATTCCGATCCTATGCCGTTCAACCCGGACGGTCGCCCCCTGTCGGGTATTCGAGTCCTTGATCTGACGCGCATTCTGGCCGGCCCGATGGCAGCCAGGACGCTGGCAGAGCACGGGGCCGATGTCCTGATGGTAGCGGCTGAGCGGCTGCCACAGGTGCCCGAGCACGTCCTGGATACAAGTCACGGCAAGCGCAGTTGTTTCCTGGATTTCGACAAGAGCGAAGATCTTGCGACCATCCGGCAACTCATCAAGAGCACGGACGTCTTCAGTCAGGGATACCGGTCCGGGGTCATGGACCACTATGGTCTGAGCCCTGAGCAACTCCATGAAATGCGTCCCGGAATTGTCTATATCTCGATCAGTTGCTTCGGATATGGAGGGCCTCTTTCTTCCCGGCGAGGCTGGGAGCAAATCAGCCAGGCCACAACCGGTATCGTGCTGGACAGCGGCATGGACAAACCCAAGCTGGCTCCTGCGGCAGTTTGTGATTACACGACCGGCAACCTCGCCGCCTACGGTGCGCTGTTGGCACTGGCGCGACGGGCCCGCGAAGGCGGCTCTTACCATGTGCGCGTATCACTATGTCAATCCGGCATGTTCCTCTACCGGATGGGCAAGGTGGCCTACGACTTGACCGCCGCCCTTTCCGAGGCGGAAGTCGAGTCAATATCCATGGTTTCCAATACCGGATATGGCGAGTTGAAACACCTTGCTCCGGTTCTACGCCTGTCGGAAACGCAAGGTTGTTGGGACAAGCCCGCGCCCAAGCTGGGATCTAGTGCGCCGGCGTGGTGAAAATCGATCAAGGTCCAGACCGAGTTGCGTTGCCTGGGCCTTTCTCGAAGGGCGGAACTTCTCTGGCACGGTCACGGAATTGCGTCACTGAATGAGAACGACGCGGAGATCGGCGTTTTCAGCGGATAGTGAAACGCGAACCGGCGACATTAGGCATCAGCGCTTCAATCTCGCGTACGGCATGTTGAAGGAATGCCAGCGCTTCAAACACGCGCTGACCCTCGAGTCGGTAGCTGACGCTGGAAACGCTGATGGCTGCCACAGGCATTTTGTTCTCATCCCGTACGCACACAGCTATTGAGCTCACGCCTACCGTTTCGACCACTTCAGTGTGTGCGTAACCTTGCTGGCGTGTGACCGAGATGCGCGAACGCAGCACCTCTGGCGTGATGCGGGGGTATTTTTCGGCCATGCGCGATGCGTTCGCCAGGCATATGCGTGCAACCTCGTCGTCGGGTAGCGCGCTGAGCATCGACAGGTTGCCGCAGCCAACGGACAGAGGGCGGCGCTTACCCGGTTCGAGCACGAACGCTTTGATGGGGAAGCCGCCCTCCTTGCGGTCCAGACAGACACCGTCGAAGCCCGCCCTTTCGCTCAGAAAAACCGTGTCCCCGGTTTGCTCGGCGACCGCCATCAGAAACGGCTGGGCAATGTCACGCAACTGCACCTTCGGGGCGGCTGCCAAGCCCAGCTCGTAGACGGCTTGGCCTAGAAAGTAACGTTTGCTCTTATGGTCCTGCATCACCATTCCCTCGGCCGCCAAACCTTGCAGGATGCGGTGAACGGTTGAGCGTTCGAGCCCTGCATCTCTGCACAGCTCGGTCAGTCGCGCGCCATGCCGATTGTGCGCGCCCAGCAATCTCAAGAGCACGGTGATGCGCCGGATGATTTGCGTGCCTGGCACGCCGCTTGTCGTTCGCATGGATTTCCCATTATATGGAACCGAATTTTAACCTGAGCTATTTGAACCCAGGAGACTTGGGAATAAAGTCTCTCATAGATTCTTAACGTTCCACTTTGTGAACTTGCATGAGGGCCTGAAATCGTGAAATTTTTTTTGTTCGCATGCCGACTGGCAGCATGCCGGTTCCGACCATGATGTGTCGATGAAAGCCCAAGAGATCAATATGTTCCAGTCATCCACTTCCGCTGAGCTGCCGGCTGGCGCGCTCGAAGGGTTGCGAGTCATCGAGCTTGCCAGCCCGCTTGGGCACTATTGCGGCAAGATGTTTGCAGAGCTTGGTGCCGAGGTGATCCTGGTTGAGCCGCCCCATGGTGCCAAAAGCCGAGGCTTTGGTCCTTTTATCGGCGGCCGGCCTGGTGCCACGGACAATGCATCGCATAGCCTCACCTTCAACTATCTGAACACCAGTAAGCGCGGCATCACGTTGGATCTGAGTGCTCCCGAAGGCGCCGCCACGTTTCGCCGCCTTGTGGCAACGTCGGACTTGGTCATCGAGGGCGAGCGCCCAGGCTATCTCGATAGTGTGGGATGTGGCTTTGATGTTTTGACGAAAGGGCGCCCTCAATTGGTGATGACAAGCATCACTCCTTTTGGCCAGGATGGCCCCTATGCCCAGCACGAGGCTGATGACCTCGCGGGCATCGCGTCGGGAGGGTTCTTGTATTTGGGTGGCTATCCTGATTCGCAACCTGTGGGCGCGTGTGCGCAGCAAGGCTATGCCGGCGCCAGCATGTTCGGTGCGGTGTCGTCGATGCTTGCGCTGACACGGGCCGAACTCACCGGCAAAGGAGATCACGTTGACGTGTCCATGCAGGAGTGCATGGTGCTCGCGATGGAAAACGCAGTGCAGTTCTATGACTTGCAGGGTGTGGTGCGCAAACGCAGCGCTGGTCGTCAACGCTTCGCCGGCACCGGCGTGTATGCCTGCGTGGATGGCCATATCTACATGATGGCGGGCGGCATCGGAGCCAACCGTTTCTGGACACTCACGTTGCAGTGGCTGAAGGATGAGTCCGTTCCGGGTTTGGAGCGATTGCTGGGCGAAGAATGGACAAGCACCGAATATCTGGAATCGGAAGAGGCCAAGAGGACCTTCATGGAAGTGTTTGGGAAATGGGCGCTTGGGAAATCCAAGGCATGGCTGTATGCCGAAGGTCAGCGCAGGCATGTGCCGGTGGCAGCGATTCAGACGCCAGCCGATCTGGTGGCCAGTGAGCAATTGGCGACTCGAGGCTATTTTGTGGATGTTCAGCATCCGGCGACATCCAAGGCGCTGCGCATGCCTGGCGCACCTTATCGTCTGGCCGCGACACCTTGGCACCTGAAGGGGCCGGCGCCCACCTTGGGGCAAGACAATGACGCCATATTGGCCGAACTGGGGCTGCCATCGCAGACGGCAGCAGAACGTCCAACATCGGAGTATCACCCGCTGTGAGCGACACAAACCATTCCGCCCCACCGTTGGCCGGCATTCGGGTGACTGATTTCACATGGATAGGCGCAGGTTCATACACCACCAAAATGCTGTCCGATTCAGGTGCCGACGTGGTGAAAATCGAGAGCACGGAGCGCATCGATTCGTTGCGACTGGCTGCACCCTACAAAGATGGCATCAAGGGCGTCAATCGCAGCGGCTATTTCGCCGATCGCAATTCCGGCAAGCGCAGTCTGACACTCAACATGAAGCACCCACGTGCGCTGGGGCTGGTGACGCGCCTGATACAGCAGAGCGATGTCATCGCCAACAACTTCACGCCCGGCGTCATGGAACGCTTCGGGCTTGGCTACGAGACCGTGCGAGCCATCAAGCCCGACATCATCTACCTGGCCATGTCGATGCAAGGCTCGAGCGGCCCGGAAAAAGATTACCTCGGCTACGGCGCCACCATGGCGGCTGTCACCGGCATGCAATACATGACTGGCTTGCCGGGTCGAGAGCCGGCGGGCACTGGCACCAATTACCCGGATCATCTTCCCAATCCATGCCACGCCACGTTCGCGGTGCTGGCCGCTTTGCGTCACCGGCGCCGCACGGGCCAAGGTCAGTATATCGATCTAGCCCAGACCGAGCCGACGATTGCGCTGTTGGGGCCGGCTGTGCTTGATTACACCGTCAACGGCGTGAAAGGCTCGCCCAGCGGCAATGCCAGTGCGGACCAGGCTGCGCCGTACGACGCTTTTCCATGTGCGGGCGAGGACCGTTGGATCACCATTGGCATCCATTCCGAAACGCAATGGAAAGCCTTGGCAGGCGCGCTCGGCCAGCCTGCATGGATGGACGATTCACGCTTTGCAACCGCCGCAGGCCGTCGCAAACATGCGGAACCTTTGCGCGAACTGATCTCTTCCGTGACGTTGCAGCGCGACGCAACGGAATTGATGCAAGCCCTGCAGGCCTGCGGTATAGCCGCTGCAGTGGTCAACACCGCTGCAGACGTGATCGTCGACCCTCAGTTGGTGCACCGAGGCCACTGGCTTACCTTGAACCATCCGGAAATGGGGCCTTCGCTCTACAACGCTCAGCCTTTTCGCATGAAGCGTGCTCCGTCGAACGTCAAGCAGCCGGCGCCGCTGTTGGGCCAGCACACACGCGAGGTCTGTCGTGAACTGCTCGGACTCGATGAGAACGAAATCGAAGTCCTGACTCAGGAAGGTGCGCTGAGTTGAGCACCGGTTCGAAGATCACATATCAACATAGGAAAGTCGGATGGCGAGCGTAGAAATCACGTTGGATGGCCACGTTGCCACCATAGTTCTCAACAGACCGGACTCAATGAATGCGGTCGATCCGGCGATGCGGGTCGAACTGCATGCGGCCTGGGATCGTATCCGTACCGATCCGCAGATACGCGTCGCGGTGGTGACGGGCGCTGGCGAGAAGGCGTTTTGCGTGGGCTCGGACCTGAAGCGCACCATGCCCACTTCGGACACGCCGGCCCAGCAGGTCTATGGGGATGTGCGGGGGGCCGGTTCTCTCATCGCCAATCTGCGTACCGACAAACCCATGATCGCGGCCATCAACGGCTATGCCATGGGCGGCGGCATGGAGCTGGCCCTGGCCTGCGATATCCGAATTTGCTCGGAAAACGCACAGTTCGCGTTGTCGGAGGTTCGTGTGGGAAGCATGCCCGGTGCGGGAGGCACCGTTCGCCTGCCCCGTTACATTGGCCGTTCCGACGCCATGATGATGCTGCTCACGGGTGAGCGCGTCGACGCGGCTGAAGCACTGCGCGTCGGGCTGGTCAGCCGAGTCCATGCGCAGGCAGAACTGAGTGAAGCAGCCCAGGCGCTTGCTCAACAGATCGCCGGTAACGCGCCTTTGTCGGTGCGGGCGGTCAAGCGGATGGTGCTGCAGGGGCAGGATATGCCTCTCGATGCCGCCATGGATGCCGAACGCAACGCCTTTGGTCTTCTCTATAACAGCGAGGACCGTATCGAAGGCCGTAAAGCCTTCGCCGAGAAGCGTACGCCGCAATTTTCAGGCCGCTGAATCATTTTTTCTTCTACGTTATCCTCCATGCATCCACTTAAAGATAAAACCGCCATCGCTGGGGTCGGGGCTAGCCGGCAGGGCAAACTACCCGATGAAACGCCTGTGACCCTGGCCACAGAGGCGTTCAAGCGCGCTCTAGATGATTGCGGCTTGCAAAAAAACCAGATCGACGGTCTCCTGACCATGCCCGGTACCGTGTCGCCGGAAGCCGCGCTGAATTACTTGCGCCTGGGCGAAACATTCGGGATCAATCCACGGTACACCGGCAGCAAGAACATGGGTGGCGGCACTGCGGGAGCACTGCTCCACGAGGCCGCGCTAGCCGTCAATGGCGGATTTGCCAACTATGTCGCGTGTATTTTCAGCGACTGTGCCGCCACGGGCGGCAACAAGTTCAATCGTGCATCTGGCTGGGGCGATTCCTGGGGCATTTGGGGCTTCATGGCGGCAGCGGCCAACAGTGCGATCACTGCATCGCGGCATATGGCGCTCTACGGAACAACCAGCCGCCAATTGGGCGAAATCGCGGTGGCTTGCCGTAAACACGCTTCGATGAATCCGGAGGCGGTAATGCGTACGCCCATCACCATCGAAGACCATCAGAGTTCGCGCTTTATCGTGGAGCCATTGCATCTTCTGGATTGCTGCCTGATCTCCGATGGTGCGGTGTGCATCATTGTCACTACGCCGGAGCGGGCTCGAGACCTCAAGCAGCCGGTGGTGAATATCTCGGGCATGGGGCAGGCCTATACGACCGAGAACATGGAGCGGGAAGATTGGTGGTATGTGCCTCATCAGAAGCTTGCCGTTTCCGACGCATACGCCATGGCGGATGTAGGGCCGGCCGACATTGATGTGTGCCAACTCTACGACAACTTCACCAGCAGCGTACTGGTTTGGTTCGAACATGCAGGATTCTGCAAAGTTGGAGAGGCCGGCGCTTTTGTGGAGGGCGGGCGTATTCAACTGGGAGGCGAGCTTCCTATCAATACCGCAGGGGGCAACCTGTCCGAATCCTATATGGAAGGGTGGCTGCATATCGTTGAAGGTGTTCGCCAGATGCGTGGCGAATGCGGTGTGCGGCAAGTTCCAGGTGCTGAAGTCTGCCTGGTCACCGGCCGCGGACAGGCACTGAACTGTGCCAACGCAACGATCCTCACCAAAGGCTGAACATGAGCGCGACTAACGAATATACAAAGCCACTACCCACCATCAGCGATGACAACCGTCCTTTCTGGGAAGCATGCCGCGATCAGCATCTTGCCATGCAGCAGTGCGATAGCTGCAACCATATCCGCTTTCCAATCAGCCATTGCTGCCCGCGCTGCCTAAGCACCGATTTTCACTGGCAGCGTCTCAGTGGCAAGGGCACGGTTTTCTCCTACGTTGTGTTCCATCAGGTCTACAACAGGGCATTCGCACAGGATGTTCCCTACAACGTAGCGCTTGTGCAATTGGATGAGGGACCCCGGATGTACAGTAACGTCGTGGGTGTTCCCAATGACGCTGTAAAGGTGGGAGATCGCCTTGAAGCGGTGTTCGATCGCGTGACACCGGACATCACCATCCCTCGGTTTCGCTTGGCGGAATCAAAAGCGTAACGCTGCCGCTGTCGAACTGGCGGCGATGGTTGTGGTCGTCATCGTGTGTGAGGGGCGCATGTGAGCAAACCATCGCCCGCGTTTCTCGCAGGTAGGGTGGCGCACGAATCTCTGACCGGTTAGCGCGATCGCTTGGCCGGCGCAGGTTTTGTCATATCCGCGAGGCAGAGCATGTGGATCGGCAGCCGCCAAAGCTGTGTGCCTGCCAGCGATGCTGCTGACTGGTCGCACCCGCACTCGGGACCCGTGCCGTGGTCGAGTACCTCGAAGCACTCGACCACGCAGTGCTCGAGCAAGCGCTGGCTCGGCGGATCTCGCTGACCGATCCACAGCCACGCCGGACGGGCGCCTCTGTGGACTCCCCCCGAGATGGTGAACAGCTAGGCACCTCACGCGGCGGCGTGTCCAGACGCCTCCGGGCTGACGCCACCCAGATGGCTGTGGCGTCGATTGCGCTCGTAGAAGACCTCGATGTAGTCGAAGATATCGGCCAGGAACCGTCAGACGTTGATCACACGTTTAAACGTTGATCGGTCGGCAAAGGCTTGTGAACACTAGGTTTCGCGGGGAAATCGGGCCACGGCCTTTGCGGGAATCGCTGGAAGTACCCCCAGTTGTACCCCCATAGGGGTATCGGGATGATAGATCAGTCTGGATGCCGGTGCCAGCGCTGCGCCTGCCGGATAAAACGGGTATGGCGCAGACCGCATTGTTGGCTGACGCCTGGAACGGTACGCGATGAGATGCAAGGGAACGGGCCGCTGGGGCCCAGACCTCGGAGAACTCTCATGGCAGACCATCACACCCGCCACAACCCGCTGGGGCAAGATGCCCTGTTCAGCACGCCCGCCTCGCTCATGCTCGATGCTCGCCTCACGCCGCTGGAGCGCAATGGCTGGCAGGTGCTGCGCATGCTGCGCTCTGCGGAGGGCATCAGTCCGCTGGCCAACCTGGGGCAGTTGCGTCGCTATCTCACCTCTACCCCGCTGGGGCAGCGGGCCGGGTACGAGACGGCCCGGCGCGTTCTCGTCGTGCTTCGGCTGACGGGGTGGATCAGTCTGGGCGGCCAGCAACGCGACCCTCTGACGGGGCATGTGCTCAGCGAGCTGTATCAGGTTCACGAAAGCGCCCTCGATTTCCAACAGGCGCACGCTCGATGCCAGCCTGCCCGCGCTTCTGCAATCTTCTATCGGCCACGAAAACAACCAGGTGGATCGGGTTGCCGTCCACATTCAGACAGCGCTGGCGCAGGCACCTGAAGCCGCCTCCATTGCGACCCACGATCAACGCCACGATGACGATGATTTGCCCCCTACGCCGCCGTCGCAAGCGAGCGAGGCAGCCGACCCACAGCCATTGTCTGGCGATTCCGCTGGCAGCACGCTTGTTCCGCAACAGACCGAACACGCTCGCCACATGACGGCTGAGCAGGACAGTACGTATGAGACGTATATGTATAAAAAAGAACGTACGTACCGCGCGCGCGAAGGCGACGGCCATTCGGCATCGCAGTCGGTGAGCTTGCCGCCTTGCCTGAGCAATGCCCAGGCAGATCAGCAAAAAGACGTGCAGGCCGCCTTGCGGCGGCTGCCGCCGCAGCATCGTCAGGAAGTGCTCGACGAGTTGCAGGCACGCAGCCAGAGCGGCACCGTGCGCAATATCGTGGCCTACTTCTTCGCCTTGGTGAAGTGCGTACTTGCTGGCGAATTCCGCCTGTGGGCAGGTCGCAAGGAGACGTCTGCCATCCCACGGACTGCCGAGAATCGGCCTGCAGCTCCGCCGCGCACCGAAGCCCGCCCGGAACCGAATGCTCCACCGGCATCGCGTGAAACTGCCCTCGCGCACATCGCCAACATCCGCAAGATGCTGAACGCTCCGACGAATGCTGGGGACATCGCAGCGCAGGCAATGCAGGCCAGGGGATGGCAGCCGCACCCTGCGTAGCAAATGCTGCCGCAAAACGCGGTCGTCACGGCACGCCGCAGTGACGACCCGCGCAACACCGCCAACAATGCGGGCGAAAGCCAGTTCCTATTGCGTGCGGCATACATGATGATGGCCGCCCTAAACTGCCCGGGCAGTTGCCAAGACCGATGGGCTTCGTACATCGGCAGCCCCAACAGCGCAGGTTCCTGCAAGCGCTGGCCCGACAGGGCGGAACCACCCCAGGTATGCCCAGGCTCCGACCGCATACCGGCCCTCCCCAGGGCGGAGCCTTCTTCGTCTGTTTGAACTCATCCCTACCGTGCCGCCTGGCGCACTGTCCTTTGCGGCAATTGCCCCTGTGCAACGTACAGGGCTCCCGCTGCATTTCTCATCTCACTCACTTCATAGGAGGACTCGTCCACGTTCACATCACTCTCGTCTTGTAGTACCTCCGTCCGAGCTTCCAGCAGGGAGCAAGACGGACGCCTCATTCGAGGCCCTGGTGTCTCCTGAACACCATGCCCTTGCCCTCACGGGATCTCGCCTTGGCGAGTTGGCACCAACACTAACCACTGAATTTCAGGACAACGCAGTACGGCGCTTTGCGTGGAGGCCGGAAGATGGACGACTTGACCTACACCCTGCGGCAGCTCTGCCAGCGCAACCGTGACGGCAGCTACAACACACAGGCCGACCGGATGCGTTCTCTCGCGCTGGCTGCGCGACAACTACGCGAGGCCGGTTTCCGGCAGATGAAGGCTTCGTCGCTCAAGGGCAAGCACGTCCAGGCGTTGCTGGACCGCTGGCAAGGCGAAGGTTTGTCGTCTGGCACTATCAAAAATCGGCTTTCCCACCTGCGCTGGTGGGCGGAGAAGATCGGCAAGGCCGGCATCCTGCCCTCGGACAACACACAGCTTGGTGTGCCCGAGCGTCGCTATGTGACCAATATCAGCAAGGCTCGCGAACCGGATGACAGGCTGGCCAGGATCACTGATCCCCACGTCCGTGTAAGTCTACGCTTGCAGGCCGCCTTCGGTCTGCGGCGGGAAGAATCCATCAAGTTCCAGCCCCGTCACGCTGACGGTGGCGACCACATCGCCATCAAGGGTTCATGGGCCAAGGGCGGACGCGACCGCACAGTGCCGATCACGACGCCGGAGCAGCGTGCGGTGCTGGACGAAGCACATTGGCTGGCCGGGTCGGGCTCGCTGATCCCAGCGCACAAGACCTACATCCAGCAGCGGCATGTTTACGACGGCCAGTGCAAGGCGGCGGGTTTGAGCAACATGCACGGACTGCGGCATCGGTATGCGCAGATGCGGTATGAGATGCTGATGGGGTGGAAGGCGCCTGTGGCCGGGGGAATTCATTATTCGGCCATGTCTGCTGAACAACGCCTACAAGACCACCAGGTCCGACTGCATATCAGTCTTGAACTAGGACATGAGCGAGTCGGTGTAGTCTCGATTTATCTTGGCCGGTAGCAATATTCAAACCGTCTGTCCCAGCGGCAGCGCATTCAGTTCCGCACGAGCATCCCGCCAGGCAGGATAGTGTTGGGCCAGCAACGATATGAACCGCTCATTGTGCGTCGGTTCGATCAGATGGATCATTTCATGCACGATCACATATTCAAGCAAGTCACGAGGCTTCTTGGCCAGTTCCGTGTTGAGCCGAATGTGAGCCTGGCGATGGTTGCAACTACCCCATTTGGTCTTCATCCGTTGCAGGAAGTAGCCATTGACCTTCACGCCGATACGTGGCTCCCAGTATTCGATCAGGGGCGCAATGGCCTGGTGTAGCAAACCGCGTTGCCAGCGTTGATAGATGGATTCGCGCTTGGCTGCATCGGAGCCGGGTCGCACAGACAAGGTAATGCGACGGTGATCCATCTTCACCGTGGGCGGGGCATCGCGCTCCAGCACCGAGAGCAGATAGCGGCGTCCCCAGACGTAATGGCTTTCCCTGGTGACGAACTGGCGAGGAGTTTCGCGGGACTGTGCCTGCAATTGCGCCTGTTGCTGGCGAATCCAACGCAGCTTGGAAACGGCATAAGCACGCGCGACTTCCAGCCTCGTGCCCATCGGGGCCACCAGCGTCACCGCCCCCCCGGGCGGATGCACGGAAAGATGGACATTCTTCACGGCCTTGAACGTGATGGCGATGTCCAGTTCCCCCAGACGTATGTGCGTCTGCACCATCAGTAGCCCGGCTGATTTCTCAGCAAATCGAATAGTTTGAGCGTGGCCTCACGGTTGCGTCCGGTCAACGGGTGCAGGAAATTCTGCACGATGCGCTCCTTGGCTTCGTCGCCACGCCATCCTGCCGGTGCTTCGTCACGCATCACACGATCAATCTTCAGCGCCAACAAGGCCAACGGGTCTCCGTATTCGGCCTGTGGCTCTTTGACTACACCATCCGTATCGGGCAGCACATCGCCGGAAATGATGTCAGGCAGATTGCGATAAATCACCAGCGCACCTGCATTGCCGTGCAACATGGCAGGCTCATCAAGGTCGTGTTGTTTCGCGCGGTGCTTCTTCAGTATGTCTTCCGCCTTGCTCAGGAATGATTCGTAGGCCTCGGTGCCTTCACGGCTTTGCTGGATCAGGTCATCGAGCAGCTTGGACATCTGCTCATAAAAGCGCGGATCGGTCAGGCGATCTCGGATGATGGTCTTGCGGACGTTATTGATGATGGTTTCCGCAATGGCGTTCTTCGACAGCTTGCCCTTCTCATTGAGTTTCTTGGCGATGGCGTCGTGGATGCCGGTCTCGATAATCAGCTCGGTCAGCGACAGTTCGGCCAACTCGCCCAACGCCTGCGCTGGCTCGGCCTGGATATAGGTGTTGATGAGGTGGCGCATGTCGGCCTCATAGGGCTTGATGTCCAGCTCTTCGCCGCTGTAATGCTTGATGGCCGAACGCACCTCGGCATAGAACTCGGTTTCCCGCCGCAAAGTGTCGGCTTCGCTGTCTGAGTAACCCGCCTCGGTCAGGTTCTGGGCGATGTCCGCGAAGGCACGCAGATAGGTCGCCACCGCCTTGTAGAAGGCAATACGCAGCGCCTCGCTTTCCAGCAGCGCCTCCGGATCACCAGCGTGGCCGCAGAAATAGTGGATGAACTGCTCCAGCTCACGCGGCTGCGGCACCGGCTCGCACAGGTAATGCAGCGCTTCACGGGCCTCGTCCAGTTGCTTGCGGCCTTCCTCCAGCCAATTTTTCAGATGGACGTTGTTGTCGCCGCCATTGCCCGCATCGATGTCCAACTCGTCGGAGCTGTAAACCGCAATGGCTTGCTGCACGTCACCGAAAAGCTCCTTGTAATCGACGATATGGCCATAGTTCTTGTCGTCACCGTCGAGCCGGTTGGTACGGCAGATGGCCTGGAACAGGTTATGGTCGTGCAGTTCGTTGTCCAGATAGATGTAGGTGCAACTGGGAGCATCAAAGCCGGTAAGCAGCTTGCTGACCACGATCAGCAGCTTCATGTTGGCCGGTTCCTCGATGAAGCGGCGCTTGGTTTCGTCTTCGTACTGCTTGGTGGTCTGGCCAGTACGCAACACATGCTGTTTGTAGGTGTCGAACTTGTAGCGCTCGTCGCTGCCGGCCGATTCTTTCGAGATGGCAACCGGGTTGGGTTCGTACGAGGTGATGATGCCCACATAGGGGCCGAAATGCGTGTTCTGGAACAGCCGGAAATAATGACACGCATCGTAGATCGAGGCGGCCACCAGAATCGCCGTGCCGCGGTCATTGTCCAGGCGTGGCTTGAGACTGAAATCCTCAATGATGTTGGCAACGATGCGGTCCTTGCGCTCCTTGGCGCTCATCAGCTCTTCCATCGTGGCCCAGCGCTTGCGCAGGATGGATTTCTGGAAGTTGTTCAGCCCGCGCGTTTTCTTCTCGAACCAGGCATCGATGGCCTTGCGTGAGGTCAGCCGCTGCGGCACATCGCGTGCCTCGTATTTCAGGTCCAGCACCACCTTGTCGGCCACGGCTTCGTGGAACTTGTAGGTGTGGATGTAGGTGCCGAACACATCGCGAGTGGTTTGCCTGTCCTTACGCAGCAGTGGCGTGCCGGTGAATCCGATGAAGATGGCATCGGCTAGCCAGCGCTTCATCTGCTTGTTCATGTTGCCGCCCTGGGTGCGATGGCACTCGTCCACGAACACGTAGAAACGCCCATGGATGGGCGGTGGCTCGCCCTTGAGATCGGCCGCATCGAATTTGTGGATCAGCGCGCACAACAAGCGCGGTGTGGTGGCAATGAGTTTTTGCACGAAGTCTGCGCGTGAAGTGATGCGCGGGGGAGCCGATCCCTCGCCGATCACCCCGGCGTTGCGCATCACGCCTTCGATCTGCTTGTCCAACTCGTCGCGATCGGTCACCACCAGCACCCGTGCCTGCGGGTCGTGCTCCAGCAGCCACTTGGCCAGCAGCGCCATCAGAATGCTTTTGCCGCTGCCCTGGGTGTGCCAGATCACGCCGCCTTCGCGTCTGGCAATGCGTTCCTGGGCAGCCTTGATGCCTTGGTACTGGTGCTGCCGGGGCACCTTCTTGAAGCCCGCATCGAAGATAACGAAGTTGCGGATCAAGTCCAGCAGCCGCGCCTTGCCGCACATCTGTCCCAGCGGGCGATCCAGCAGGGCGCCGGCGGTTGCCGTGGCTTGCTGTTGTTCGTCTTTCCACTGCACGAAGAACTGTTCCGGTGTGCCGGTGGTGCCGTAGCGCAGGCCTTGCGCATCGCTGCCCGCCAGCAACAATTGCACGGTGCTGAAGAAGCCCTGGTTGAAAGTTTCCTCCTGATTGCTACGCAACTGGCGAATGCCGTCGCCCACATCCACCGAACTGCGCTTGAGTTCGATCACCGCCACCGCCAGGCCGTTGATGTACAGCACGATGTCCGGCCGGCGGGTGCTCCCGCCTTTCAACGTGACCTCCTCGGCCAGCGCGAAGTGATTGCGCTCCGGCTGTGCCCAGTCGATCAACTGCACCGTCTCGTGCGACTGGCCCGCCGCGATCTGCACCGGCACGCCATAGCGCAGCAATTGGTAGGTGCGCAGGTTGGCCTGATAGGGCGTGATGCCGGTGACATCCACGGCGACTTCTAGCTTCTGCAAGGCAGCGCTGATATGGGCCGGCGAGTAACCGCGCACAGCCAGATTGGCGCGCAGCAGATCGACTTCGATGGCGCGGTTGTGGTCGCGCTTGCTCCAGTTACCCAGGTGCTTGTAGCCCAGGCCGCCCTCGGTCACCGGGGTGGTGAACAGGCGCGCCACGCGGTTCTGGCTGTTGCGCTCGGAGCGCGGCATGGGTTGGGTCATCGCATCATTCCTCGGCGCCATCATCCGTGGGGTTGCCCAACTCCCGCTCGATCTGTTCGATCGTCGGCAGGCTGGTTTGCAGCTCTTGCGGCAGGGATTCCACCAGCTTGTACTCGGCAATGCCCATGGGTTGCGACTTGTCTCCCAGGGCGTACTCGGCCACCACCTTGTTCTTGCTCTTGCAGAGCAGCAGGCCGATGCTCGGGTTGTCCTGCGCGTGCTTCACCTGCCGATCCACCGCCGTCAGGTAAAAGCCCAGTTGCCCCAGATGCTCGGGCTTGAACTTGCCCGCCTTCAGTTCGATCACCACGTAGCAGCGCAGCTTGAGGTGGTAGAACAACAAGTCGATGAAGAACTCCTCGCCGCCCACGTCCAGCAGCACCTGTCGCCCGACGAAAGCAAAGCCCGCACCCAGCTCCAGCAGGAAATCGGTGACGTGCTGCACCAACGCATTCTCGATCTCGCGTTCCTGTGCTTCCTCGCCCAGGCCGAGGAAATCGAAGCGGTACGGATCTTTTAACGACTCGATGGCCAGGTCGGACTGCGGTGCGGGCAGGCGCTGCCCGAAGTTGGTAACGGCCTTGCCCGTGCGTTCAAGCAGGCGGGTTTCGATGTGGATGTTCAACACATTGCGCGACCAGCCATGTGCGATGGCGGCGCGGGCATAGGCCAGGCGCTCCGTTGACGCTTTCAGGCGATCCAGCAATACCAGGTTGTGACCCCAGGGCAATTGTGCAGCAGCCTGCTGCACAATTTCGGCGTCCGGCCAGGCCTCGGCAAACGCCCGCATGTACTTGAGGTTGCGTGGCGAAAAGCCCTTCATCTCCGGGAAGGCGGCACGCAGGTCATGCGCCAGCCGCTCGATCACCTTCGCGCCCCAACCCTGCTCTGCCTGCCGCGCCAGGATGTCGCGGCCGATCTGCCAGTACAGTCCCACCAGTTCCCGATTGACCGCCAGCGCCGCACGCTGCTGCGCGGTGTGAATGCGCCCCTTCAGGTCGGCCAGCCAGTCGGCGTAGCCTTGTGGGGCTGGAATTAGTGAGGCGGGCTTGTCAGTCATGGCAATGTCGCTCCCTTCGGCACAAGACCTTTCTCTCGCATCCAGCCAAGAGCCATCAGCCAGCGATCCTCAGGTATCCGCTGCTTTGCTTCGTGCCAATTGTGCAGCACCTCGTGCACGATCATTTCATCCGAAACTGCTTCATGCTCACGAAGCAAATCGCTCCAAGCAGCCAGCAGCGTGGCGACGATTTCGCACTGCTCCGTTTTGGCAGTCTTGAAGGTGCTCAGAATCTTCTCAAGAGTTTCGCCAATTCCGGAGAAATGCCGCTCGAAGTACGGTTTGTGACCACCACGTTTCGCCAGTGGCATGTACTGGTAACGCCCGTCTTGCTTGCGCGGCTCGAACCATTGTTGCTTCTGCAACTGGCTGTCTATGGAGCGAAGGGCACGATTGTCATAGGGGCCGGCCGCCTTGCGGTGGTAGGTGGAGCCGGTATCCACCTGACACAGATGCTCGGCAAGGAACATCATCTTCTCGAACTTTACGTGGCCGAAGGTCGGTTGGTCGTGCAACTGGTCGATAATTTCGGCAGCCAGCACGCTTCTCAGGAAATAGACGTTTGCTTTGCGCCCTTCTGTTTGCGACTCCGCCTTGTCAGCCGTATTAGCGCTAGGCGCTACCAGCCGCGTCCTGCCGGTCAGCAGTTCCTGCATCATGGCCTGCTTGAGGGCTCGGGTCTTGGCGCGGCGGGTTTCGAGGGCGGTGATTTCGTCGTCCATATCGCTGAGGACTTCAGCAATGGCGGTTTGTTCTTCTGTTGTCGGCGGTATTTGATAGGCGAATCCTACGAAGTCCTTTTGATAAAGATGATTAATTGTGGATCCGGCGCTAAGTTGGGCCAAAAACTCCTCAAACACTTTTGACGCAAGCAGAAAGTAGAAAAACTCTGGTACGAATTTATCTGCCTTAGGACGAATAACAAACACACCGCTATTTAGTGCGGCTGGTTTTTCCATCGCATCGATGAGCGCAACTTTACCGATGGTGCCATCCTTCGTGACTAAGACATCACGCGGACGAACCTGTATGAAGGGGTCTTGACTGTAGCGATGCTGTGTTACGAAATGGCAGTTTCTCCAATCAATCCGACCATTAAGAAAATCTGTACCAGCCACAAGAAAGTAATCGCCATCATCCAGATACTCTGCCGTTGTTAATCCTTGCCAGCCTATTCTGGCTTTCAAGATGGCATCGTTGCCAAGTTTTTGCGTTACCCACTCTCCACTGAACCCCGGCAATCGGGTTTGGCCGATGAGGAGTTGCTGCATGGAAGCTTGTTTGATAGCGCGCTTTTTGGCGATCAGGCGATTCAGTCCGTCCAGCAGCGCGTCCATGTCGCTGAGGGCGGTGGTGATGGCGCATTGCTCTCTCGGCTTGGGATATGGGACGCAGATAGAACGAACTAATGACGAGTTTAGGTTTTCCTGATTCCCATTATTGCTCAAGCTTCTTATTGATTCATACTGACCGACAAGATAATGAAACAAGAATTTATGTGAGTCCGTGCTATGCAATGAGATTGCAGCACAAGCTTGATTTGTCGCAGCCTCAATACCTAATACTGCCACTTTTCCGCGTGTTTTCCCTTGACCGTAAAGAGCCATAAGTAGTGTGCTGGGTGAAAAAAGCTTTGCTGCCGAATTTTTCAACCCTTCCGCAGTTATAGACTGTGTAGCGCTACTTATGGTGCAAAAATCAACTTCCGACGTAGTAACCCAAGGGATGTCTCCATTCCAGTAGCTTGGATTGGCGCGACTGGGCGTTCCTCCCGCTGAAACTTCTGAGATGTCACCCAGACGGAAAGTCTCCCAATCCTCCGGAATCACCCCCACTTCCGTCCGCTTGTACCCCGGCTTCATTTCCATGTCGCCCCCATCTTCTTCAGGTGTGCTTCCACCTTGGCGCTAAGGGCAACCACTTCATCTTCCAGCCTCGGCAATGGAGTGTCGTAGCGTTCGGCCAGTTCGCGGATGCGCTGGGCGAGGGTTTGCGAGATGCGGCCCAGCTCCTGTTGCACGTCGGCTTGCAGACGAGCCAGCCATTTGTCTTCCACCACCAGCTTCTTAACCTCGGCTTCGCTGAGGGTGGCGTAGTGGTCGTGGGCTTGCCGGTCGAGTTCCACCTCCAGCGTTTTGACGGTCTTCTTCAGTGCGGCTTCGCGGGCGCTGAGTTGCTGCCACTGCTTGAGCACGGCGCGTTCGTCGGCGCTGTCGGCGTCATCGACAATTTCGGCGAGGCGATCTTTCACCTGCGCAGCATTGATCTTGTCGAAACCTGCGAAGGCACCGTCTTCTCGACCGTGTTCTTCCTCTAGTTCGGCAATCTGGCTGGTAACGCCATCCAGTTCGGCCTGCTTTGCCTCCAGTTCGGCCTGTTCGGCCGCAAAGTAGCGGGCGACGATGTAGGGCTTGGGCAGCAGGTCGCAAGTCCAGCCCTTGTCCTTGGCCTTGCCCTTCTTGTCGGTTTCAACGATGCGCCGGGGCAGCGCCACCCAGCCATCGGCAGCGATCAGGTAGGCGTCGTCCTGCATGGCCTCGGCCCAGTAGTCCATCAGGTGCTGGTAAATGTCGTAGGAGTCGAGCAGCGGTGCAGCGTGGAAGGTGGTGAGCAGGGTTTCGGAGACCTGCGCGATCAGCGCCTTGGGTTTGTCGCCGGGCTGGATGCCGGTGAGCAGCGGCATGACGGCCTGCTGCCATTTGCCGAACAGGGTTTCCACCTTGCTGCGGAATTGCTGGAACTGCGGGTGGGCGAGGATGATGGAACGCACTTCGGCCATCGGCTGGCGCAGCCGCGCATAACCGGGACGCTCGGCCTCGAACAGCGCATGGCGCAGGGCGGGCATTTCCTGCCAGTCGGCGGCGAAGGCGTCGATGTCGCGCTCGGGGATGCCACCGTTGAGGTGGGCATCAATGTCGTGCAGGTCTTCCGGCTCACTGCTGTCGATGTAGCGCGGCAGGTTGAGGTTGTAGTCGTTCTTTTCGCTGGCGATTTCGTCCAGCGGCACCATGCGGGCATAGCGCGGCTCGTCCGCGCTACGGCGGAAGGCATCGACGATGCGGTGGATGTCCTGCTCGCGCAGGCGGTTCTTGGGGCCGTCCTTGATGAAGCCTTTGCTGGCGTCGATCATGAAGATGCCCTTGCGAGCGCTGGCGTTTTCCTTGTCCAGCACCAGGATGCAGGCGGGGATGCCGGTGCCGTAGAACAGGTTGGCCGGCAGGCCGATGATGCCCTTGAGCATACCGGAGCGCACCAGTTGCCTGCGGATGTGAGCCTCCGCATTGCCACGGAACAGCACGCCGTGCGGCAGGATGACGGCGCCCTTGCCGGTGGTGGCTTTCATGCTGCGGATGACGTGCAGCAGGTAGGCATAGTCGCCCTGCTTGGCGGGTGGTTCGCCCCAGGTGAAGCGCTGGTAGGGGTCGTTGGCCGGGTTGAGACCGGTGGACCACTTTTTGTCGGAAAACGGCGGATTGGCGACCACGTAGTCGTAGGCGCGCAACTGCTCTTTGCCTGAGCGATCGCCATCCTTGAACTTGGGGTTCACCAGCGTGTCGCCGCTGAGGATGGTGGCGCTGGGGAAGTCGTGCAGGATCATGTTCATCCGCGCGAGGCCGGCGGTGGTCACGTCCTTTTCCTGCCCCTCCAGGGTGATCTGCCGACCTGCCTCGGCGGCCACTTTCAGCAGCAGTGAGCCCGAGCCGCAGGTCGGATCGTAGGCGGTGGTAGAACCCCGGGTATTAGCGTACGAGATGCCGATCACCTGGGCGATGATGCTGCTGACTTCGGAGGGTGTGTAGAACTGGCCCTTGCTCTTGCCGGAATCCTGCGCGAAATGGCGCATCAGGTATTCGTAGGCATCGCCGAGCAGATCGTCGTTGTCGGCGCGGTTATTGGCGAAGTTCAGCTCGGGTTTTTCGAAGATGGCAATCAGATTGCCAAGACGCTCGACCATCGCCGCGCCTTCGCCGAGCTTGTTGGGGTCGTTGAAGTCCGGAAAGTCGCTGCGCGCCAGTTTGGTGTTGTGATCGATCAGTTTCTGGATGACCTGAGTGTTGATTTTGTCGCCAATGTCGTCCTTGCCCTTGAGCGCCACCATGTCCTTGAATGACGCGCCGGGCGGGATGACCACCGGCGGGGCGAAGTCGTCGCTGTTGCCGTACTTATCACTGATGTACTTGATGAACAGCATGAACAGCACGTAGTCCTTGTACTGGCTTGCGTCCATGCCACCGCGTAGTTCATCGCAGGAGGCCCAGATGGAGCTGTAGAGGTCGGATTTCTTGACCACACCGTTGCGTGGAGTAAGCGTCTTGGCGGCTGGGGTAGCAGTCGCTCGGTCCCGCGATGACGAATCTGCTTTCGTCTTCGTCTTCGTCTTCGTCTTCGTCTTCAGGTACGGCACGGGGGCTTCGCTTACTTCCAACGATGTCGCTGATTCTTTGTTGGCCGTATAGGCTGTCGTAGCCAGGGCAACCGAACCGCCGCGCCCTCGACCGGGAATGATCCGCCCCTCCTCGATCAGTTGCTGCTTGATGCTGTCATAGGTGGATTCTTGCCACCCCAACGCCTCTCGGAGCCGCTGATTCCCAGCGGAACCTCCCACGGCTTCGAGCTTGCTGATAAAGCGGTCAGTCTTCTGTTCGGTGCTTGTCACTTCAATATCCATCATTGTTGCCGGCCTGCTTGTTTGGATACCGGCCCTCTGTTTTCTGTGGCGTCCTGTACGTCGACGAGATGGATCCATTTCGCCCCGCGTCCCTTGCCCGTTGATTCGATCAAACCCTCTGCTTTCATCGCTCGCAGCACCAATCGCACCATGTCCCGACTCACACTTGGGCAAGCTTCTTCAACCTCGGAAATCGAAAACGGCAGAGTGCGCCCTAGGACTTCCGCCCGCACCCGGTCGCCTTTGCTGCCACGCCCCCGCTGGACGGTGCCGACACGCTCCTCAAACTCACGGCAGGCCCGCAGCAAGGCGCCCCAGAAGTAATCAAGCCAGGGCTTTACGTCGTGCTGCCCCTGGTGCCATCCCTGCGAACTGGCTTCCAGCGTCTCGTAATAACCTTCCTTAGTGTCCTCGAAGGTGCGTTCCAGACTGATGTAGCGACCCACGGCATAGTCGAAGTGGTAGAGCAGCAGCAAGGTCAACAAGCGGGACATGCGACCGTTGCTGTCGGGGAAGGGGTGGATGCACAGAAAGTCGAGCATCGCCAGCGGCACCAATACCAGGGGGTCGGCCAGGTGCTGATCCAGTGCGGTCGCGTAGCGCCCTGTCAGATCAGCCATGGCCATCGGCGTGAGATGCGTAGCCACCGGCTGGAAGCGCAAGCGCGAAGTGCCATCCGGGTGACGCTCGATGATGTCGTTGTTGGTGGCTTTCCAGCGCCCACCCGCCTGCGGCATGTAGCGGTACAGCAGGGTGTGCAGTTGCAGCACTACGCCTTCGCTGAAGGGCATGTGCGCGGCCGATTCGTGGATCAGCGCCAGGGCATCACGGTAGCCGGCGATCTCCTGTTCAGAACGGCTCTTTGGCGTTGTGTTGCGGAAGACCAGAGACTTCAACCGCGAGGGCGCTACGACAACACCTTCCAGCCGGTTGGATGACTCCGTGGACTCCACCACCGCGATCTGGCGTAGCCCCTTGAGGGCTTCGGGCGCCTGCGCGGCGAAGAGTTGCTGCTTCCCCTGGTACTCGCCCAGTGTGCGCAACGTGGCGGCCTGGGTGCCATCGAAGCGAAGCGCGGCAAGGTACTCAGGCGTGAGCGAGTGCATGAAAATGTAAACCTAGACGATCTAAATAGGGTAATCATAGCCGACAAATGGGGTATTGTCTCTAAAAATACCTCATTACCAGTGTCTGACTACCCCATTCCCATTCCCAGGCCCAGGCCCAACTTTGGGCAAAGGCAAATGGCAAGGGAACGGCACTCAAGGGACAACGGCCCTATCCAGAAAAGGAAAAGGCCGCCCTGTCCATTGGTTCTGCAACACCCAGCCAACTCTTCCCTATGCCGTGCCGCTGCCCTCCGCAGCACTCAGGTAGTCCGCCCAGTCTTGCAACAGAGCCCTTCGCTGATCCAGCAGCAACGCCTTGTTGTACGTCGCCCGCACCTTGTTGCTTTCCACGTGGGCAAGCTGCCGTTCAATCGCATCAGGCCGGTACCCGTTCTCATTGGCCCAGGTCGAAAAGGTCGTCCGCCAGCAATGCGGCGTCGTACCCCGGCCCAGGTTCATGTCGCGCATCGCGTAGGTGAGCCGATTGGGCGTAGTGAAGCCCTTTCCGCTTCGGTGCGGGAACAGATAGCGCCCGCCACTCGTGATGCGCTGCAAGTCTTTCAGCACTGCTACGGCCTGCGTGGACAACGGGCTGACATGGTCGCGCCGCGCTTTCATCTTCGCCGCAGGCCGACGCCACAGTGCATCCTCAAAGTCGAACTCGTCCCACTCGGCATCCGCCGCTTCCCCTGGACGGCAGGCGGTCAGCGCAATCAGCCGCAAGCACAACGAGGTTTCCGGATAGCCCCGGTAGCTGCGCAACTCCTGATAGAACTTCTGGATTTGCTCTCGCGTCATCGCCGCCTTGCTTTCGCTGGCTGGCATGCGCAGCAGCCCGCGAAGACTGGGGATCGGATTGGCCTCCGCCAAGCCACGCACTACCGCGAATTCGAAGATGGCCGAAAGATCACCTTTGACATGGATGGCCGCCCACGCACCATGGGCCTTGCAATCCTCCAGCAGCGGGCGAATCTGCTTCACGCCAATGTCGCTCATCGGCATTCCATCGAACTTGGGTGACAGGTACTTCCTGATGCGGGACTCTTTCGTCCGGTAGGAACTCTGTGCGAAGACTGGCTTGATCTCGGCCAGATACGCTTTCGCAACCTTGGCGAATGAGCTTTCACGAGCGCGCTTGCGCTCCTCCAGCGCTTCCAGATTGCGCTGCTTGACCTGCTGCCGCTCATGGGCAGGATGGATGCCTTGCTTGACCAACGCGCGCGCCTTCTCTCGGGCCGCACGTGCCTCTGCGAGGCTTACTTGAGGAAAGCCGCCAATGGCAAAGAGGTTCTCCTTGCCTTGCAGGCGGTACTTCCACCGCCACAGCTTGCCGCCGGTGGGTTTGACCAGCAGGAACAAGCCCCCGCCGTCTGAAAGTTTCCAGTCTCGACCAGTCGGTTTGGCCGACCTGACCTTGAGGTCGGTGAGTAGGTTTTCGGGCATCGTTGGACTCCACTGCGGGGAAAAGTACCCCCACGGTTGAACACGAGTACCCCCAACGCTACCCCCGAATTTTCTGGACCTCGATGAACAATAGGAACGCTCAGCAGACCGTATTGTTTACGCAACCCATTGATTTACAAAGGGACAATCTGTCTACCAAGCGCTACCAAGCGCCACCGAGATCCAGCCAAAATCGTCAGACGTTGAACAAGAAATTCATCACATCCCCGTCCTGCACGATGTATTCCTTGCCTTCCGCCCGCATCTTCCCCGCTTCCTTGGCCCCCGCCTCGCCCTTGAATTGGATGAAGTCGTCGTAGGCAATGGTCTGGGCGCGGATGAAGCCGCGCTCGAAGTCGGTGTGGATCACGCCCGCGGCCTGGGGAGCCGTCGCGCCGACGCGCACGGTCCAGGCGCGCACTTCCTTGACGCCCGCGGTGAAATAGGTCTGCAGGCCGAGCAGGCGATAGCCGGCGCGGATCAGGCGGTCCAGCCCGGGCTCTTCCATGCCCATGTCGGCGAGGAAGGCGGAACGATCCTCGTCGGACAGTTCGGCGATCTCGGCCTCGATGGCGGCGCAGATCGCCACCACGGGCGCGTTCTGCGAGTCGGCATATTCCGTGAGCCGGTCAAGCAGCGGGTTGTTCTCGAACCCGTTGTCGCTGACGTTGGCGACGTACATGGCCGGCTTGGCGGTGATCAGGCCGAGCGGCTTGAGGGCCGCCAGCTCGTCGGCGTCCAGCCCGAGGACGCGAATGGGCTTGCCTTCGTTCAGGCCGGCCTGGACTTTCTCGAGCAGGGCGACCAGCTTGGCGGCCTCCTTGTCGCCCGAGCGCGCGGTCTTGCTGTGGCGATGGATGGCTTTCTCGACCGTCTGCAGATCGGCGAGGGCCAGCTCGGTCGTGATGACCTCAATGTCGGAGATCGGGTCCACTTTGCCGGCGACGTGGATGACGTTCTCATCCTCGAAGCAGCGCACGACGTTCACGATGGCATCGGTCTCGCGGATGTGCGCGAGGAACTGGTTGCCCAGGCCTTCACCCTTGCTCGCGCCGGCCACCAGGCCGGCGATGTCGACGAATTCGACCACGGCCGGCACGACACGCTCGGGCTTGACGATCTCGGCGAGCTTGTCCAGGCGAGGGTCGGGCACTTCCACGACCCCGACGTTGGGTTCGATGGTGCAGAACGGATAGTTCTCGGCCGCGATGCCGGCCTTGGTAAGCGCGTTGAAGAGCGTGGACTTGCCGACGTTGGGCAGGCCGACGATGCCGCATTGCAGAGCCATGGGGGAAACCTTGTGGGAAATTACGCCGATTGTAGCCCGGCCCCTGTACATTTCCCGTCCTGTCGTGTAGCGGACGCCGTTCCCGGTCTCGCGCGAATCGGCCCACGCGACGGGGCTGCCCGTGGTGGCGGACGAGGGCGCGAGCCCCATGGCCCGCGCTTGCCGACGCCGAATCAGGCGACGCGAATCCAGGGGTCGCCGGCGAAGCCCGTGCGCGCGCATTCTCGCAGCGCCCCGGCCAGGCACACGATGGCATCCGAAGGAATCGCACCGCGACGCGCGGCAAAGGCGCGCTGGATGGTCACCTCAGGCAAGGGTACGGCCACGTATTGCCTGGCCGCGGCCAATGAGCGCGCCACGGTGCGGGGCAGGATCGAATGCTCGCCTTCGAGCACCTGGGCTTTCAGGAACTGCAGCGCCTCGTGTTCCTGGCGTACGTTGAGCGACAGCCCGGCAGCCTCGAAGGCCGCCTCGATCGCCTGCCGGCTATTGTCCGGCAACGGCGTCTGCGTCAACGGCAGATCGGCGATCTGTGCCACCGTGCAGGTGGCCATGCCGCGCAGCGGCGAATCGGCCGAGCCGATCACGCAGAGCGTTTCGGTCCACAGCGGCTCGATGTGCAGCACCCGCGTGGGCGAGGGGTTGGTGAGCACCGCGCAATCCAGGTCGCCGGCGTACAGGCGCTGCTGCAGCCAATAACTGGATGCCTCGACGATGCTGGCGCGCATGGGAATCGGCGCGGCCGGCAAGTGGCGCGTGACAGTCTCGAGGAACATCGGGCTGACGGTGGGCGGCAGGCCGAGCCGTACGGTGAGGGGCTCGGCAGTCGCGGCGGACATCTGCTGCTTGAGCGCGGCCACGTCGCGCAGGATGGCGCCGGCCGTCTCGACGAAACGCAGGCCCTGCTCGGTCGGCTGCACGCCGCCGCGCCGGCGCTGCAGCAGCGGCGTGCCCAGTTCGTCTTCGAGGTCGGCGATCTGGCGGCTGACCGCCGACTGCGCGATGTGCAGCCGCTCGGCAGCGCGGCTGATGCTGCCGGCGGCCACCACTTCCAGCAGATAGCGCAGTTGTCTCAATTCCATGTCGCGGCCCGGTCATGCGGGTGCGGCATACCGGTATCTGAAATCCATGCAGAACGGCAGCCTGTGGCGACGTATCGTAGCGCCTTTCGCGAGGAGACCCCATGCACACCCCCGATATGCGCATCGCCATCGTCGGTGCCGGTGCCATCGGCTGCCGTATCGCGGCCCACCTGGCACAACGCGGCACTACCACCACGCTGTTCGACGCCTGGCCCGAGCACGTGCGGGCGCTGTCCAGCCTGGGGCTGGCGTTCGAACGCGACGGCGTCGTGCAGCATTGGCCCGTGCGCGCCTTCGCAGCCGATGCACCGCCCGACGAAACCTTCGACCTGGTGCTGCTCGCCGTGCGCAGCGATGCGACCGCAGCGATGCTGCCCCTGGTGCGCCGCCTGCTCGCGGCGGACGGCTGCGTGGTGTCGTGCCAGAACGGCATCAACGAGGGTGCGATCGCGCAGGCGGTCGGCGCGCAGCGCACGCTGGGCTGCTCCATGGTCATGGGTGCCCGCCTGACCGGACCCGGCCAGGTTCGTGTGCTGGAAGGCGCCGACACCCTGCGCATCGGCGAGCTGGACGGCAGCCGAAGCGAACGCGTCATCCGCCTGGCCGAATTGCTCTCGGCCTGCGGCACGGCCACCGTCACGCAGAACCTGCTCGGCTATCGCTGGATGAAGCTGGTGCTCAATGCCACCGGCAATCCGCTCCTGCTGCTTTCCGGCCAGACCGCAGCCAGCCTGCACGAGTCGGCCGAGGTTCGCCGGGCGATCATCGCACTGGCCGGTGAAATTCTCGCCACTGCGACCGGCGCAGGCATCGAGGTCGAGCCCGTGCTGGGCGCGCCCACCCGTCAATGGCTGGCTCCCTACGCCGGCGAAGACACCGAGCTGCACGCACGCCTGCTCGCGCACGGCGAAGCCCTGGGGCCGCGCCGCCTGTCCATGACCGCCGACTTCGAAGCGCGCGGCCGCACCGAGGTCGAACACATCAACGGCTATGTCGTCGCCGAGGCGATCGCGCAGGGGCGGGCCGCACCGCTCAACGCCTGGGTCCTGCAGGCCGTGAAAGCCCTGGAGGCCGGCACCGTTGGCCAAGGATGGGAGACCCTAGATCCGTTGCTGGCGCTGTACCGCAGCCTGTCGAGCACCCGGCGGGCCTGATTCTCCCGCAGCCCACCGATCGGCTACCGACCGGCGGCGGGCCGCCCCGGCCTCCGGCTCACGCCGGGTCCGCACGCGTATGAACCAATAACACCCTGGAGACACTCATGACCCCGACCTTCGATCCCCAACACCGCGCGAGTGGCCTGCGCGCCCTGCTGCCCGTCTGCCGTGCCGCGGCTGGCGCCCTGGCCCTGTCCGTCGCCGGCCTGGCCGCGGCCCAGAGCACCGACGCCTGGCCGCAGCGGCCGCTACAGGTCGTGGCGCCTTTCTCGCCGGGCGCAGCTACCGACCAGATCACCCGCACCGTCGCGCAAAAGCTGGCCGACAACCTGGGTGTGGCCGTGGTGGTGGAGAACCGCACCGGGGCGGCCGGCCGGATCGCCGCCGAAGCCGTCATCAAGTCTGCCCCGGACGGCTACACCGTCTTGTTCGGCGAACCCGGCGGCCTGGCCGTCGCGCCCGCCGTGTACGAATCGACCTCGTTCGAGACGCTGCGCGACCTGATTCCCGTGGCGCAGGCCGCCGCCATGCCGATGGTGCTGGTCGCGCATCCCAGCCTGGGCGTGCGCAACCTGGACGAACTCGTGAAGGCCGCCAAGGCCAGGGAACTGGACTACGGGACGAACGGCACGGGCTCGGTGCAGCACCTGACCGTCGAGACGCTGAACTCGCGCCTGGGCTTGAAGATGCAGCACATCCCCTATCGCGGCGGCGCCAACGTGCTCACCGACCTGGTGGCCGGCCAGATCCAGCTTTCGCTGCTGACGGTGCCCACGGCCGCCAGCTACATCCAGGCGGGCCAGATCGTACCGCTGGCGGTGCTCGACACGCAGCGCTCAGCCGCGCTGCCCGACGTCCCGACAGCCGGGGAACAAGGCGTGTCCGGCATGGACTTGCCGATCTGGGGCGGCTTCTTCGTACCGGCCGGCACGCCCCACGCCATCGTGGCCAAACTGAGCGCCGAGATCGAAAAAGCGCTGCAAGACCCGAGCGTGCGCGAGCGCCTGACCGCCGGCGGCAACGCGGTGGTCTACCGCGGCCCGGCCGATTTCCGCGCACTGGTGGCGCAGGACGTAGCGCGCTGGCCGCAAGTGGTGAAAGAGGCCGGCGTCAAGGCCGATTGACGGCATGCGCCGGAGGGGATCAGCCGCCCCGCGCACCGCGCGGGGACACATCGAGCCGGCCTTCTGCGGCTAGGACGGGCACGGCCTGTTCAAGATAGGTGTGTCCTCTGGCGCGTTGTGGTACTTGACCGCGTGACCGAACGTGAAATTCGTCGACGACGGCCCTCGCCGTTTCGCGATGCGCTGATGGCACGCCTGCGCATGCGCAGAGCCGCGCACCGCCGCTATCCCATCACGGCTGGCGACCGTGGCGCCAGGTAGCTGGCGCTCCGGCAAGGAACTCGGCACGGCACCGCATACGCCGGACACACAGCGTCGAATCACTGATCGTGACGAACGCTGGCGGTTGATCGCCGCAGGCGCGGGGAACACCATATCCGGCCGAGAACCGTCCCTAATTTCAGCGGTTCATCCCCGCATGAGCGGGGAACACTTCTCGCGCCCCACCATGTTCCGGGGGATGTTCGGTTCATCCCCGCGTGCGCGGGGAACACCGACTGCGCGAGGGCGGGGGAACTCTGATCGTCGGTTCATCCCCGCATGCGGGGGGAACACACGTTCTGCGATGCCTCGGCCTCCATCCGGTCCGGTTCATCCCCGCATGCGCGGGGAACACTCTTAATGCAACAGTTTGATTTTAAAAGAAAAAATCGACCCCTAAATTTCCACCGATTGCTGCACTGCAGCAATCCAGCACCGAGGCGAAGAAAAAGCGTACCACCGGGCGACATGCATCGGCTGGATCGCCGTCCATATCCTGGCCCTGCAAAGGCCATCCCCTCTGCGTCCACTACGGCATCGAAAATCTGCCCGCGTATACATGACTAGAACATGTCTCGCCACGTAGAGCCACAAGCGCACGAACATCAACACAACGTCGAGGGAGTCGATACTTTTCAGCCCGCGATGGGTGCAGCCTTGCCCGGGGCGCGTCACCCGTCCGTCAACTGAGGACTGTCCATGCATATTCCGCTCACTGGCGGTGCCTATCTGGTTGGCTGCGCCCTGTGCCAACACCGGCATGAACAGGAAGAGCCGTCGTCGGCAACAAGCTCCTTCACGCTACAGAGGAGCCAGAAGCATCGGCCGGCTACGCAAACTCGACGGCACGCCGCCCTGGGGCGCGGTGGTCAACCTGTCAGGCGCGCCCATCGCCGACAAGCTCCTGGACCGATGCTCGCCGCAAGCTACCGTGGCACAGCCGGGCGGATTGGACACGCGAGCTGGCAGGCTGGTTGGCCGCGCAGCCTCGGTGCCTGCGCGCGCTGCTGACGAGGCTCTGCATTCGGCTGGTACCGCGACAGCCTGTAGGTGGGCAGAGGCGCTGGCTGCGATGCTTGGGCGCACCAGCTAGCGATACGCTACAGCCCGCCCTGTCCAGGCCTTCAACTGTCGCCGCCCTCCAGCGGGCGAAACGCCACCAACCGAAGTCCGTCGAACTCCACGGGCTCTCGACGATTCTCGCCCAAGGTCTGGAATTCGTAGCCCGACTCGTGCGAACTCGCCCAGGCCATCACCACGCTACCGTCCTCGTGGCCTTCGGACAACTGTTCCCAGATCATCTCGCGGGTACGTCGGGACACGTCGCCGATATAGACACCCGCTCGAACCTCCAGCAGCCAGATCGCCATGCGACCGCGCAGGCGCGGCGGGACGTTCTCCGTGACGACAGCGAGAAACGCCATCACTGCGCCCTGTGCCCGGCATCGCCGATGCTTTCGGGGTTCGGGATGGCGGGCGGCACGGATTCCGGTGGGGCCTCCGGCGGGTCGATACCACCTGAGGCCAGGACCTCCTCGATGGTCGGGATGATGCGCGCAAGCAGCTTGCTCGAGCGGAACAGGTCGCGACAGGCCAGGCGCACCGCGCGCTCGGGTTGCGGTGGGTTCTTTGCCGCGATATGGAAGGCCAGCGGCACGACGGTTTCGAACTTGAAGAGATCCGCCACGTCATACACGAATGACAGGGGCTTTCCCGTATGGATGAAGCCCACCGCGGGCGCATACCCCGCCGCCAACACGGCGGCCTCGGTTATCCCGTATAGACAAGAGGTCGCGGCAGACAAGCACCGGTTGGGGACATCGGCCGCGTCCCATTGCTGCCGATCGTAGTTGCGCGCCTGCCAATCCACCCGATGCTGCCGGGCCAGCAGCTTGTACGTTTCCCGAACCCGGGCGCCCTCGATCCCGCGCAATTGCTCGACACTGCGGCGCGCCGGAGCGGCTTCGCCGAAGCGCAGCTCGTACATCTTGCGGACGACGAGCAGCCGCAGATCGTCGTCCAGTGCCAGCTTGGCCTGATACAGCAGACGATCGGCACGCGCACCGCCCGGCTGGCCACTGGCATACAAGCGAACACCCGCTTCGCCCACCCAGACGAGCAGCGTTCCCACCACCGAAGCGAGATGCACGGCGGCATGCGAGACTCGCGTACCGGGTTCGAGCATAATGCAGGCGACCGAGCCCACGGGAATATGGGTGCGCACGCCCGTCTGATCGACGACAACGAAAGCGCCGTCCTGCACGTCGATCTGACCGTACTGGACGAAGACCATCGACACCCGGTCCTTCATCGGCAAGGGTTTCAACGGCGGGAGCATCAGCTCACCCGCTTCACCAGCAAGAGGCCGCAGCCGAATCCCTTGGCCCTGCCGACGCCATGCAGAAGCGTCCGCGCCAGCGCATCGGCATCCTCGACCCTCGCCAATCCCTGATAATCGAGGGAAGAAAAACTCAGGCGTTCTCCCTTGCGCTCGAAACGATGCTGGAGATACCCGGACTGAATGACGGTGCCTGGGTCGATACTCAAACCCCACCGTTCGGCCCGCGTCATCAGCCAGTTCAGCCCGGCGGCCTCCATGGCCTCGTGCCGAGACTGCGGGTCGGATCGATGCTTCGCATCCATCAGGACATCGTGCCTCACCGCCCTGCCGTTCTCGCTCTTGCGGCTGACGACAGGATTGGCGCGCAGATCGAAACGCAGCCATTCCCCGCTGCGCAAAACGGGGGTATACGGCTTGGTCTGGACCGAGAACAGCCCAGGAGCGCCTTGCGGCGCACGCGCGGAAACCACGTAGTAAACGAGCTCCCCGCCGGGCAATCGCTCGGAGCGGAAGAGAAAGTCGCGTTCGGCCGGATCGCTGGCGAACAACTGCCAGACCAACCTGTGATCGCGATATGCCTCCCCCTGGCGGGCCCAGCGTTGCAACTGCGGCTCGGTGCGCATCGTTCCAACCAGGCGGGCGCGCGAGAAATAGTGCGTCGTCATGCGCCGCCCCCGGACACGTGCACATGTTCCTTGCGCGTCCTGAACTGCCAGCGTCGCCGCGACAGCGGCTGATCATGGCGCACGGTCGTAAAGCTCGCCGACATGCCGGCGGCCATGCCCTCGTCCCAATAATAGCGGGCAGGGGCAACATCGAAGATCCGCCGGTCCTCCCGACTGTCCCCCGGCGAACCCTTCTGCGCCAGCCCTGCCAGGGACTGCATCGGCGTCCCGTCGAGGGCCTGGCGGACCGTCTCGGCCTCGACCACCCTGGCGCCTACCGGCGCAGCCAACGGGCAGGATTTGCGGCCGAGATAAAGGGTGTAGCGCGGACGCGCCAGCGCAGCACCCAGCACGTCCAGATCGTAAGGAGCTGCGGCCAGGGCTTCGACAGCGACGATCGCCAAGCTGTCGCAGCGGTACTCTCGCGCGGACAGCAAGGTCTCCAGCTTGTGCGCATCCAGCAGCGACTGCCGGCGGGTGCGGAAACGCGCTTTGCGCGCGGGAACGCCTGTCTGCACGGTGTGGTAGTCCCGCAATGGGAAGCCGACCCCGGCAAGCTTCACGCCGAAACGGTAGCCCTGCGCCAAGGCGCTCTGCGCCGTCTCGTCATCGCGCGCGATGCCCAGGGCCGCCGCCAGCAGCCCGATCAGTGCGGATCGTGAAGGGTGGACGGCAGACGGGCGCGCCTCCCCGACGGCGATTTCACCCCAGCTCGCCAGCGGCCCGTACAAGCGCAGCACGAGGTAGCTCGCCATACCTCACTCCGCCACAGCGAAATCGATCAAGGCCTTCAGGCTGCCTTCGCCCTTCATGACGTCGAGGCTCAGGGACAGCGTTTCGGCGTCATACACCCGGTTCATGTTCTCGCGCACACGTTCGAGCGCCGCCACCGCATCGCTCGCGTAATCGGCACCGCCGACCGGCTTGAGGAACGCGAGCGACAACGAGCGCGGCTGGTGATCGCCCTTCTCCACTAGGCAATAGTGGGCATACGCACGGCTTGCGAAGGAGTTCTGCTTGCCGCTCGGCCCTACCTTGTGCGCGGCTTCGATCAAGGCGCGCAAGGCAGCTTCGGTGAGTGCCTCATCCCCGCCCAGGTTGCGCTTGAGCAGTTCACGGTCGATGCAGACGTACTGGTAGAAGACCGCAGCCGCGAAACCGGTCTCTCCGATATGCGCGGCGCCGGGATCGTCCTGGTTCAGGTCGTCCACCGCCGTGAAATAGTCGTCTTCGATGACAGTGGCATGTACGCCGAGCGCGTGCGCCACCTGCACCGCGGCTTCGGTGTTGTGCTCAGGTTTGGAGGCCAGCATGCGCCCGAACATGGCTACGTCCACCGCGGTCTGGCGATGCAGCAGAGCGTCCAGTTCCTCGTCCGTAGGCGCACGCTTTTCTTCGGCCAGGCGCGCCACCAAGGCATCCAGGGTCGCACGCTCCTGCGGCGCGACATGCACCAGTTGCTCGATCTCGAGCGGATTGTCCTTCTTGACGGCGCCGTAGACTTTGGCGATCTGCCCGGCCCATTCCCTGGCCGACTTTTCGGCCACCCCGGCCGCGATCAACGCATCATAGGCTTCCTTGCCGAGGCGCTTTGTGCGCGTGCCGACCTGGCCGGCGAGCTGCTGCTGAAACAGCTCGGACGTGCGCCACGCGCGCTTCAGGCTCTGCGACGAGACCCGCAGGCGATCCACGCCGCCCATGCGCGCTGTCTTGGGCTGGCCCAGATCGTCGCGATTCAGGTTGGCGGGCGGATACGACACCAGCAGGTGCAGTTGAATGAAGCGGGTCATGCCGTCGGTTCCTTGTCTTGTACGGTTGCCAAGGCTTTCTGGTCCTTGGCGGTCAGGTAATAGTCATGTGCCCAGTGCAGCTTGACATTGCGCGCCGGCGCGACCGTCACACTTCCCATCTGATCCAGCAGGGCGAGTACGTCGTTGGCCAACTGAGCCACATCGATTTTATTGCCGGCGATCTTCACGGCCCGCACGAGCTGCATGTGCGCATCCGCGGGAGAGGACGCCTTGAGCAAACGCTTGAAGCGGATCTCGTTCAGCAGCGGCTGCGCGTCCGCGCCCTTGGTCGCGGCGAGCCCGAGGTGCCAGAGCAATGTCTTGCCGTCCTTGGCGTCTTCGCGCACTTGAGCCAGCACCCCGGCGGCGATCGCCACCCGCTCGTACTCCGCCATGTCGGCCAGGGCACCGTCCGAATCGACACTGCTGCGATCCAGCTCTCGCGCAAGCACGTACGCCGCCCGAGCGAGCATCAGGTCGTCCGGGTTCGTCCCCCTTCGCAGCCGCGCCCGGTCGCCCCGATCGAACGAAAAGCGCCCGGCTGAAGGCTTGGGCTGATCGATGTCCCGGGGCTGCAATGCTTCCCACCAATCGCGGACGGTCTTGCTCTGCTGTGGCGTCAGGTACGGTGTGCGCCCCTTCATGCCGCTTCCTTGTTCTGGCTGTTCACGAACGTCCATGCCTCCTTGGCTGCTTTACCGTTGTTCAGATCCTTGCTCAACTGCACCTGAGCCCCGACGACACGTTTGAGGTTACGGTCCTCGACCGGCCCTCTCTGCGTCCAGTGCTCGAAACGCGACATGGCAACAGCGCGCACGGCACGCAGCCACCGCAGGATCACCGCGGCGACCTGCCCGTTATCCTCCAGATCGCACTGAGCGAGCGCATCGATGCAGCGGTAGAACTCGGGTTCGGACGCCTCCCAGAAGCTTTGCGGTATCGCGGGCTCGGGTGCTGCATCGCCGGGCACCTTGAACCATGCTGCCTTGACGTTCCTGTGCAATACGAAGGCGGCATCGGCGGCAACGTCGATCATCAGATGCACATGCCCGATGAAGGTGTTGTGCATCTCCGTGGGTACGGTATGCACAGGCAATGTGCTGTCATACCAGCACCTGGCCTTCATGTTGTTCATGTCGAAGCCGAAGCACCACAAACGCGTCTGCGGGCGACGAACCTTGGCGTGGTAGTGAGCCACCGTCGTGGCTGCCCTGGGCTGGGCGTTCGGCCGCCCCATGGTGAGCCCCAGCCAGTGCCGGTATCCGATACCTCCCGGTTGCCCCTTGACGGACAACGGGGGCGATTCACCTTTTGGATCCAGGCTGTAGGGCGTCAGCGGATGTACCCACGGCCCCGTATAGTTAGTTCCGCCATGGCGAGTGCGGTAATGCCGGAACAGCCGCACGCCATCCGCCCCACAGATCGCACACTGGCCTTCGCAGGCCGTCGCGGCGTCCAGCCGGATGCGCCGGGGCATGCTCCAGTAGGCTTGCAGAGGATGCACGGTGTCAGGGCTGGGCACGCCGAGCTGGGGCAGAGTTTCCCGCGCCTGCGCGCCGTCGCTAGTGCGTGTCGGTACCAGCCAGGGCAAGACCGAACCTGGTTTTTCGACGGGCGGATACGCCAGCGCGGGCGCAGGCATGACGTTCAACCACAGGCGTTGCCACAGGCTGGCGTCCTCGTCGCGCGGCAGCAGCAAGGTCGTCATCGGCCCACCGCCGCGCAGCGAAGTTCGTACACCACGACCGCCGGAGGGCGCGTTGATCTGCAGCGTGAACAGCGCCTGCGCTGCGCAGGACTCACAGAACCCCGGCTCGTCGGACGGCTTGTTGAAGAACCGGTTGCTCTCCGACCCGGCGTCGATCAATAGATCGAGCACGCTCAGGTGATTCGCATCAGCCGGCAGCGCCATGTCCTGCATGAAGGCGGCAGCGTCCCCTTCGAGTTCGAACGCGCTCAGCCAGGGGCCCAGGCGTTGCGCGAGCGCTTGGGCATCGGGAGGGTCTTTGAGGTATTCGCGCCACTCTTCGACATCCTCGGGGGCGAACGCGAGCTGCAATACGCCGATCAGGAGCTGGTAGATCGCGCCCTGGAAGTCCGGGCGGGGTGCGGCGATGTCGAGGTGTTCGGGCCGGGTGATCTCCAGCGCCGACATTAGGGAGGCGGTGCCGTTTTTTCGAACGACGGGTATCCAAGAACTGGTGATGAGATTCACTCACAGCCTCCGTGCCATGGCGACAATTCCTGTGGAATATGCCGCTTGGGCAGGGAACAGCATCGAAACAAAAGTCATCGAGAAACATCCCGTTGATCAGACAGCAATGATGCCGAATGAATCCAAGTGTCACAAAAGATGCGAAACTCGTCAATGAGTGTCACTACGCGGAATGACAACACTCCGCAGGTGCGTGATAAATGACAATCCCACATCACACCGAACGGTATCAGCGAAGAAATCGATCGCGAGTCCGCTTCTCAAGCAGCGCAACGCCATACACATGTCCGAAGCCTCAGTACCGTCCTATTTTCGCTATTGGGGCAAGGCACGCCCAGACTGTCTGGACGGGCCGCGCTATCATCAGCTTGCCTTCCACAGCCTGGACGTCGCCGCCTGCGGCCAACTCCTGCTGCAGCTCCCGCAGTTTTCGCTGCACCGGCTGGCCGAAGACCTGGGCTGGCCGCTCGCCGTGATCGAGGCCTTGGCGACATATTTTCTCGGTCAGCACGATCTCGGCAAGTTCGCCTCCAGCTTTCAAGGTTTGGCGCCCGGACTCTCGCCGGAACTGGTCCAGAACCACAAGGGCAAGGTATACAAGTACCGGCACGACACCCTGGGCAGGACACTCTGGGTGGACAGGCTCGCGGAGCGCCTCGAGAATCATCTGCCGGCATCGACGTCATCCTTCTGGCAGATCTGGATTGGCAGCGCGGTGGGCCACCACGGCAAGCCTCCGATGGAAGCCGGCAACGGCGGGCTCACCATCCTGGAAGCCCATCAGGACTTCACGACCGACGATGTCGATGCCGCCTGCGCCTTCACCAGTGAAGCTGCCCGCCTCTGGCTTCCGGACGAACTGCCGGTACCTACCCGCAAACAGGCCCCCGCGCTGAAAGCCCACACCTGGCGGCTTGCCGGCCTCGCGGTACTTGCCGACTGGTTGGGTTCGAATCAAGCCCTCTTTCCCTATCGCAGCGAGCCCATGCCGCTGTCCACTTACTGGGAGCAGATCGCATTGCCGCAAGCCCGCCGAGCCTTGCGAATGGCCGGCCTGAGCCCGCAGCCCGTGCAGCCGATGCCCAGCCCGTTGAAGCTGTTCGACCATCTCGAACACCCCACGCCGCTGCAGGCCCACGCCGCCACGTGTAAGCTCGATGCGGGACCTCAACTCTTTCTGCTGGAAGATGTGACTGGCGCCGGCAAGACCGAAGCCGCACTCATCCTCGCGCAGCGCCTGCTCCAGAGCCGTCAGGCGCACGGTCTTTACTTTGCGCTTCCAAGCATGGCGACTGCCAACCAGATGTATGAACGGGTGGGCCGCGTCTACCGACGTTTCTATATGCCATCGGCAAACCCGTCTCTCGTCCTTGCTCACGGCGCGCGCGAACTCGTCGATGGTTTCACCGACAGCGTTCTTCAATACAATGCGCAGCCTTCCGACCCTCGCTACACCGACGGGGAAGACACCGCATCCGTGCAATGCAACGCATGGCTGGCCGACAGCCGCAAGAAGTCTCTACTCGCCGATGTGGGCGTGGGGACGCTGGATCAGGCGTTGTTGAGCGTTCTGCCCGTGCGGCACCAGTCGCTGCGACTGCTGGGCCTGTCGTCGAAAGTACTCATCGTGGACGAGGTGCATGCCTACGACACCTACATGCGCGCGCTGCTCAAGCACTTGCTCGAAGCCCATGCTCGTCAGAACGGTAGCGCCATCCTGCTGTCGGCAACGCTGCCTGCATCCTTCCGTCAGGAGCTTGCGCAAGTTTACCGTACCGGGTTGAATATACAAGACTCAGAGCTTGCCGCCGACCTTCGATATCCACTCGCGACCCGAATCGGCCAGACCGTGAGCGTGGACACCTGCGACACACGCGCATCGCTGGTGCGCCGCGTGCGCATCGCCCCGCTGCATGATGAGACAACTGTCATCGACCTGCTCGCCGAGCAGGCCGAGCAAGGCCGCTGCGTGTGCTGGATCCGCAACACCGTGGACGATGCCCGCCGTGCCCACGCGATGCTCGAGGCTCGGCTGGGCCAGGGTCGGGCCGACCTCTTCCACAGCCGCTACGCGATGGGCGACCGCCTGGACATCGAAGCACGAGTGCTGCGCGACTATGGGAAAAAGTCGGACGGTGCAGTACGCAGGGGGCGGATACTGGTGGGCACCCAAGTGCTCGAGCAAAGCCTGGACTTCGACGTCGACATCATGGTGACCGACCTCGCGCCCATCGATCTCATCATCCAGCGTGCCGGTCGGCTGCAACGACACGCTCGCCTGGCGGATGGGACCCCTTCGCCGGACGGCAGAGAGCACCGACCCGAGCCGATTCTGTATGTGCTCATGCCGGAACCCAGTGAAGAGCCTGACAGCCATTGGTACGCTCGACTCTTTCCCAAGGCAGTTCATGTCTACCCCAACGTCGGCAATCTGTGGCGCAGTGCGCGCGCCTTGCTGCGGGCGGGGTACATCGTCAGCCCAGGCACGCCCGACGAGCCCGGTGCCGTACGCAACCTCGTGGAATCCGTCTACGGCGAACACACCGAAGATATTCCGGATGCGCTGCTGAGAGCCACTCATGAACAGCTCGGAAAGGATCTCGCCATGAACAGCCAGGGAGAATTCAATACGCTGGCGATGGCACAGGGTTATTGTTGGGACAGCAACAGCATGCTCTGGGACGGTAACGGCGTCGTTCCCACGCGGCTCGGGGACGAAACGCGAACCGTGTTCCTCGCGGTCGAGTGCAACGGCACGCTTCAATCATGGCGTCAGGACGGCACGCATGCGTGGGATCAATCCGCCGTCCGGGTGGATGCGCGACAGATCGCCGATCTGGGGCCGGCACTGAAAGTACGCTATGAGACGCAGATTCAGGCACTGCGCGATCGCTATCGCGTGCTGGAAGAGCCCGCGCTGGTCATGCCGGTGCTGCCCCGAGGCAATGGTGCATGGGAGAGCATTGCCGCCCGCACGGACGGCGACGAAGTCCGGCTCACGTATGACAACGTGTATGGGCTTATGTGGTGAAGTCTCGGGCTGACCAGCGACTGCGCACGGCGTCTTCGTACATTCGGGGCTGACAAGAGAATGCCTGAACGCAAAGGCTCATAAGCGGGACAGCATACCGAAGGTGCCTGAACAAATTTCTGAATCGGTAGTTCATCTGCGAATACGCAGGGAACACATGCTGCGCTCGCGTCGGCCAACTGCCACACCACGGTTCATCCCCGCATAGACGGGGAACATCACGACTGCTACGGCCCGGCGCGCGCCAAGCTCGGTTTATCCCCGCTCGCGCGGGGAACACATGGGCGCCGGCATGCCCGAGTACTTCCTGATCGGTTCATCCCCGCTCGCGCGGGGAACACTCGGGTACGCCGCGCAGGCCCGGGGACACGAACGGTTCATCCCCGCTCGCGCGGGGAACACCGCGTCCCGCCAGACCGGAGGCCGCACACAGTCCGGTTCATCCCCGCTCGTGCGGGGAACACCGCTCACGGCGACTCTTCAAGCACTTTCGCGGCGGTTCATCCCCGCTCGCGCGGGGAACACAGATGGTCGCACGGCATTGGCTCGACGAAGTGCGGTTCATCCCCGCTCGCGCGGGGAACACCACTCTATTCGCCCTGTAGTCGACACCATCGACGGTTCATCCCGGCTCGCGCGGGGAACACGGCGCGCTCGAGAAGGTAGGCCTTCTGGCGGACGGTTCATCCCCGCTCGCGCGTGGAACACCGCGGTCTTACAACGCCGCCTACCCTGACATCCGGTTCATCCCCGCTCGCGCGGGGAACACACCAGCACAACGGCCATGCCGATCTGAGCGGACGGTTCATCCCCGCTCGCGCGGGGAACACAGAAACTAGTCCGCCCTGAAACATCGTAAGTGCGGTTCATCCCCGCTCGCGCGGGGAACACCGAAGCTCGTTCGAAAGAGCGTCGATGTCGATCGGTTCATCCCCGCTCGCGCGGGGAACACGAACACGCCGGCCAGCTTTGCCAGCTCGCCGCCCGGTTCATCCCCGCTCGCGCGGGGAACACAACACGCCGGCCAGCTTTGCCAGCTCGCCGCCCGGTTCATCCCCGCTCGCGCGGGGAACACAGCGTCTGGCTGAACAACAGGCCGACATCGCGCGGTTCATCCCCGCTCGCGCGGGGAACACGGGTGATCGAGGATGACAGCCTGATCGACAAACGGTTCATCCCCGCTCGCGCGGGGAACACATCCTGCAAGCGCTCGCACATGCTCATGGCTACGGTTCATCCCCGCTCGCGCGGGGAACACTTTGGTCGGGTGACCGGACTTGCGCAAAAGGACGGTTCATCCCCGCTCGCGCGGGGAACACACTTAACGCAACCACTTGATTTTTAAAGACAAAACCAACACCCAAAATTCTACCAAATGCTGCGTCGCAACAACCCGCTCACCAACCGGCGCTCAAACCACCCCCACTCCATCCCCCGCCCGCACCACCCCGCCCTCCGTCAACTCCACATACACCCCCATGTCCCGATGCCCGAAATGCCGGTGGATCAGCCCCGGCACGTCCATGTCGCGCTCGGCGGTGGCAGGGTCCACTTCGGTTGCCGGGCAACGCACGGTTCGGCGCAGCACCCGCGCCCGCACCTGGTCGCCGATGGCGAGGTCGCGATCGATCCAGTCGTTTTCGATCCATGGGGTGTCGCTATCGAAATAGACGTTGGCCCGAAAGCGCAGGGGGGCGATGCGCTGGCCGCTGGCCTGTTCCAGTGCGCGCACGCTGGCGAGGTTCACTAGCGAGATGGCCGACATGTAGTTCGGTCCGCGCGCGGCGACATCAGTGAAGCGATGGCGTTCCGACTTCACCAGGCAGGGCTTGCCGGGCAGCTTGTCCGGTAGATAGGCCGCCAGGAAGTCCGAAAAAGCGTTCAACGAGGCGGGGTCATCGAGGTCGGCCACCAGGCGCTGTCCATCGGGCGCCTGCACGACGAGGCGTTCGCCGTCGTTCTCGATGCGCGTGCGCAGCGCGGCCAGGGCGGCGTGCTGCATGAGGACGACGAAGAAGGTCTTGCGCAGCGGTTTGTAGGCGGCGTCGTCGTACTCCCAGCCGCCGTTGGTGATGGCGAGGCGCCGATCCAGTGGAAAGCCGTCGCCGGCGGCGAGTTCGACGTGGTCCAGGGGTTCGGGCGAGAGGCCCTTGACGGGGTAGCGATAGAGGGCGGAGACGGTGGCCACGGCAATCTCGGCAAGCAGGTAGTGAAGAACGGCGCAGCACGGCGAGGTGCGCGGGACAGGCAACGTGCTACGACACGCGGTTGAAGAGGCCGGCCTGCAGGGCATGTGGCGGCACACGGCGGTCGGCGCCGGCCAGACGAGATATTACGTCGAGGCGGTCCGTGCGCGACGCGCTGCGGAGCGGATGCCGTTCACGGCCGTTCGAGCCACGATTCGTTGCCGGACTCACCCGGCGATCGCCCGCGCACCGGGCTTTCTCGGTGCTACAGTTCCCGCCATGACTCTCCCCCGCATCTCCGTCGCCTCCCTGGGCGGCACTATCAGCAGTACGGCCGCCGACGCCGCGAGCGGCGTGGTGCCGCGCCTGGACGCGGCGCAGCTCGTGGCCAGCGTACCTGGGCTCGCGAACGTGGCGCAGATCCACGCCGAGCCCTTGTTCCAGTTGCCCAGTGCATCGATCGGCTTCGCGGAATGCCGGGCGGCGCTGGCCTGGGCGCAGGCGCAAGTCGACGCGGGCGCGGCGGGGGTGGTGCTCACGCAGGGCACGGACAGTATCGAAGAGACGGCGTTTCTGCTCGACTTGTATTGGCAACGTGCGCAGCCGCTGGTGGTGACGGGCGCGATGCGCTCGCCGCAGGCGGCGGGCGCGGACGGGCCCGCCAATCTGCTGGCTGCGGTGCTGGCCGCGGGCGAGGCTGCGAGCCGCAAGCGCGGCGTATTGGTGGTGATGAACGACACCGTGCACGCCGCTCGCTGGGTACGCAAGCGGCACACGTTGGCGGTGCAGGCTTTCGAGTCCCCGGAGACGGGGCCGGTCGGCGCGATCATCGAGGGCGGTGTGCGCTTTCTGCACCCGGCTGCGCCACGTCTCGCGCCTCTGCCCGCGCCGGTGCGCGAGGCGCGCGTGGCGCTGCTGCAGGCGGGCATGGGCGACGACGGCACGCTCGCCCTGCTGGCGCGCGACGCGGGCTACGACGGCATCGTGATCGCCGGCTTCGGCTCCGGTCACGTGCCGTATGCCTATGCCCAGCACATCGACGACATCGCGGCCCGCATCCCGGTGGTGATCGCGAGCCGCACGGGCGCGGGCCCGACGACCCGGGCCACCTATGGCTACGTGGGCTCGGAGATCGATCTGATCCACCGCGGCGCCTTCATGGCGGGCTGGCTGGAAGCCCGCAAGGCGCGGCTGCTGCTCTGGGCGCTGCTCGCCGGCGGGGCGGACAAGCCGGCGATCGCCGATGCGCTGCATCGCTACGGGGCAGCGCCGCTGCCCGGCTGACGGGCCTCGCGCGGGAATCGCCATCTCGCTGGCGATGAGCCCGACCGCCCTGATCGGGTGCGCCTCACCGCTCCTGCGCAGGCTCCCGCTACATCGCCTTCAGGCTGTCTTCGACCATGGACGCCGCCCAGCTCAGCAGCAGCAACAGCATCACGGGCCCCGTGTTGAACATGGCGTGCAGCGCGATCGAGGCGCCGATGCCGGTGCGCACGCGCATCCAGCCGAGGACCAGGCCGGTCACCCACTGCGGCAGCACGAACAGGGGCAGCAGCCACCACGTCACGCCGCCCAGCGCGGTGAAGTTCAGCAGATGCAGGATGGCGAACGCAAACGCGGCGACGTGGAAGACGAAGGGGAACCAGCGTCGGTAGCGCCGCCATGTGCGCAGGCGCCAGCGCACGCCCGGCAAGCGCGGCCAGGCGGTGAGCGCGAGCAGGGCCGCGAGCAGGCTGCCGAGCCACGGGCTGCGCCCGTAGATCACGATCAGTACGAACGCCGGCAGCAGCCACAGCGCGGCGCCGGGACGGCGCAGGCCGAAGCGGAACATCAGTTCTTCGACGATGGGCGCCCAGACCAGGGCCAGCATCAGCGGCAACTGGGTCGGGTCGAGCCGGTGGCTCGCGCCGCTCATCGAGGCGACCGCGGCAGCGACCGGTCCCAGCACGGCGAGGTTCACCAGCCACAGCACCAGCACCCAGCGCAGCAGGCGCCCGATACGGATGCTGCCCACCCAATCGGCGGCCAGCGCCGGCATGGCCGCGCGCGGCAGGCGCGGGCCCGGCGTGGGGCGCTTCACGAAGCGCAGGAAGTCGCGAAACTCGTCGCGAAAGCGAATGACGCGGGCCTGCGCCATCAGGGGTTGTCGCCGTGCAACTGGCGGGTGGCAAGCTCGAACTTGCCGTCCATCAGGGCCGGAATCACGGCGCGGGCCCGGGTGAGCGCGCCATCGATGGCCTCGCCCTCCTCGCGCCGGGGCGGGTGCAGGACGAAATCCACGACCGGCTGGGCCAGGCCCAGGGTGCGCGGATGGCCGATGCCCACGCGCAGACGCCAGAAGGCCGGCGAGCCCAGCGCGGCCTGGATATCCTTCAAGCCGTTGTGCCCTGCGTGGCCGCCGCCCTGCTTGAGCTTGACGTGGCCGGGCAGCAGATCGAGTTCGTCATGCACCACCAGGACCTGCTCGGGCGGAATCTTGTAGAAGCGCGCGAGCGCGCCGACCGACTGGCCGGAGCGGTTCATGTAGGTCATGGGCTTGACCAGCCAGACCCACTCGCCGTCGTGACGCACCTTGGCGACTTGCCCGGCAAAGCCCTTCTCCAGCGCGAAGCTGGCCCTGGCATCGTCGGCCAGGCTGTCAAGGAGCCAGAAGCCCGCATTGTGGCGGGTTTTTTCGTAGTCGGGGCCGGGGTTGCCCAGGCCCGCGATGAGGCGGATAGGTTGCGGCATGGGTGGCGTTATACATCAACGGCGCGCGGGCTTCGTCGCGCAAAGCGGATTCGACCTCGCCCGAACGGGTGCGTTCGCGCGAAGGCGAAGGCGAGCGCACCGGCACTCCCGGGACGCAGCACCGGTCCCATAAGCAACGAGCCCCGGCTGCCAAAGGCGGCCGGGGCTCGTGCATGGAAGCGACAGCGCGAAGGATCAGGCCTGGTCGGCTTCGCCTTCGGCAGCGGCGTCGGCACCACCGCCGACGGCCAGCGCCACGGCCAGGGCCGGGTTGGCGTCACCGCCGTGCGCAAGGTAGGTCACGCCCCTGGGCAGCTTGACCTGGTTCAGGTGCAGCGTGGCGCCGGCGAGCATCTGCGACAGGTCGACTTCGATGAACTGCGGCAGGTCGTTCGGCAGGCACGAGATTTCCAGTTCGTTCAGAACGTGGTTGATCACGTTGCCGGCGAGCTTGACGGCCGGCGAGTTCTCGGCGTTGGCGAAGTGCAGGGGCACCTTGGTGTGCACGGCTTGGCCAGCGGCAATGCGCTGGAAGTCGACGTGCAGCACTTGCGGCTTGTAGGCGTGCCATTGCACGGCGCGCAGCAGCACGTTCTGGCTCTTGCCGTCGAGCTTCATGTCGAGGATCGAGGCGTGGAACTCTTCCTTGCGCAGGGCGTGGAAGATTTCGTTGTGGTCGAGCTCGACGCTCAGCGGCTGGCCTTCGCCGCCGTAGACGATGGCCGGGACACGGCCCGCGCGGCGCAGGCGGCGGCTCGCACTCGAACCCTGGACGCTACGCGTGGTGGCGTTGAATTGCATGGACTTCTCCGTGATGGCGGCTGGGCCGCCGGAAACTGCGCGCCGCCGACATGGCGGCACGCCTTTGCGCCAGGGCCGCGACCAGCCCGGGCGTGAAAACCAGAATACTTACTCGACGAACAGCGAGGAGACCGACTCGGCGTGCGAGATGCGCAGCATCGTCTCGCCCAGCAGCGCAGCGCACGAAAGCTGGCGGATGCGGCCGCAGGCGCTGGCGGGGTCGGACAGCGGAATGCTGTCGGTCACGACCAGGCTGTCCAGGTCGGATTCGGAAATGCGTTCGATGGCGTTGCCGGAAAGCACGGCGTGCGTACAGTACGCGGCCACGCTCAGGGCGCCGTGTTCCTTCAGGGCCGCGGCGGCCTTGCACAGCGTGCCGGCCGTATCCACCATGTCGTCCATGATGATGCAGTTGCGGCCTTCGACCTCGCCGATGATGTTCATCACCTCGGAGACGTTGGCGCGCGGGCGGCGCTTGTCGATGATCGCCAGGTCGGCCTCGAGGCGCTTGGCGAGCGCGCGGGCGCGCACCACGCCGCCGATGTCGGGCGACACGACCAGCAGGTTGTCCAGGCTGCGCTTCCAGATGTCGCCCAGGAGGATCGGCGCGGCGTAGATGTTGTCGACCGGGATGTCGAAGAAGCCCTGGATCTGGTCGGCGTGCAGATCCATGGTGAGGACGCGATCCACGCCGGCGACCTGCAGCATGTTGGCCACCACCTTGGCCGAGATCGACACGCGCGCCGAGCGCGGGCGGCGATCCTGGCGGGCGTAGCCGAAATACGGGATGGCGGCGGTGATGCGGCCGGCCGACGCGCGGCGCAGGGCATCGACCATCACCATGATTTCCATCAGGTTGTCGTTGGTGGGCGCACAGGTGGGCTGCAGAACGAACACATCCTTGCCGCGCACGTTCTCGTTGATCTCCACCATCACCTCGCCGTCGGAGAACCGACCGACGGTCATCTTGCCCAGGGGCATGTCGAGGTGATTGGCCACGTCTACCGCCAGCCGCGGGTTCGCGGTGCCGGTGAAAATCATGAAGTTTTGTCGCGTCATTGCGCCGAGTCCGTTACCTGTTGCACCAACAACAAGGCTGTTGAGCGCACATTGCGTTCAACAGCCTGGCGAACGTGTAGCTGGAATGGAGGAACTTTCTTTCCGGAAGACTCGACGACAGCGCGGGCTCATGCCCAGCATGACGTGCGTTTCGGGAATCAGGCAAACCTTCGGGAAAGAAAGCGGGGCTGGGGAGGAAGGATTCGAACCCTCGAATGCCGGAATCAAAATCCGGTGCCTTAACCAACTTGGCGACTCCCCAACGGCGGCCTATGCGGCCCAGTGCTGCAGTGGATGCCCATCGAGACCTTGACAAACCGTCACGGCCCTGATCGCATCCTTGGCCGAATTCGACTGACGCATTGTAGCTGCGATTTCGGCTTCCAGTGCAAGGGCTTGGGCTTCGGAAGCGCACTCTACGAAGAGACAGGCGCCGGAACCGGACATCCGCACGGTGCTGCGCGTATCCCCACCGGAGCGCCGGAGTGCCTGCGTAGCGACAAGCCTGGCAAGAGCAACCATTGGAAACCGGGAGAATACCACGGGTTCGAGATCGTTCTTGCCGAAGCTGCCGAGAAACGAATACTCAGGCAGCCCCAAGGCCTGCGTTGCTGCGCCGTCAGAAGCTCTGGGCCCAACCACGTTGTCCTGCACTTTTTCCTCGCCGGCTGCGCTTGAATGCCGAGCAACCGAGCCAGGAAAGTCAGAGATTTTGACAGGATTTGTATCGCGCGTCAACTCCTGGGCGCGAAAAGCGGCCTCCGTCGGCACATGCGCGTTCGGCTGGATGACGACGTACCACTGTGGCGCGAGCCTCACGGCCCGCAGCGCCTCGCCGACGCCTTCGGCAAAGGCATTCTGGCCGAACACGAAAACGGGCACGTCCGCCCCCAGCGGCAGCGCGATGCGCTGCAGCTCGGCGCGGCCGAGGCCGGTACCCCACAGCCGGTTCAGGGCGAGCAGCACGCTGGCCGCATCGCTGGAGCCGCCGCCCAGGCCGCCGCCGGCCGGTATGCGCTTTTCGACCTCGATGTCGACGCCCAGGCGGCAGCCCGTTGCCCTGCGCAAAGCGAGCGCGGCATTGACGGTCAGGCAGGTGGCTTCGGGTACGCCCGGGATCGGCGTCACCCGGCGGATGACGCCATCGTCGCGGCGCCGGAAATGCAGGGTGTCGGCCAGGCCGACGAAGCGGAACACGGTCTGCAGCAGGTGATAGCCGTCCGCGCGGCGTCCCACCACGTGCAGGAACAGATTGATCTTGGCCGGCGCCGGCACATCGCGCAGGATGGGCGGCGGCAGCGCATCGGCGGCCGCGGGCGGGGTGCTCTGGCTCATGGCGCCGGCGGCGTGATGACGAGGCGGCCCTGGATACGCCCACGCCCCGGCTCGTCGCGCTGCAGCTCCATGCGCACGGGGCCGAGCGCATCGTAATCGGTCACACGCACCTGCCAGCCCGCCTGGGCGAACGCCTGCGGGCGCCCCTGCGCGTCGCGCTCCTGGACCTGCGCCGCGGGCGAGGGGGCCAGCCCGCCGCGCAGCCAGTAGCGCAGGCCCTGCACCGGGAAGGGGCTGCCGAGCACCCGCTCGACCAGCGCCTCGGCGGTGTCGGCTTCGGTGACGGTGCCGTTGGCCTCGGTCAGCACGGCACGGCCGTCGGGCGCCACTTCCACGCGGGCGATGATCGCCCCCATCGGCGAGCTGAGATCGAGCGTCAGCGCACGGCCGTCGTCGCGCCACGCGAAGCCGCCCTGCACGGCGTGCTGCTTGCCGCTGTATTCGTCCGAGCGCAGGGCGAAGCGGCCGCTGCGGGCGATCGCGCCCGCGCTGACCGCAGCCTCGTCGACCGGCGCGACCGCCGGCGGCGCGGCGCAACCGGCCAGCACGGCGCCCGCCAGCAGCAGCGCGGCCCAGGCGCGGCGCCGCCGCGCGACGGCCGTCACCTGCGCACTGCGCTCGTTCCCGAGCGGCAGCACGTTCACGGCTGCACCCCCAGGCGCTGCAGCGTGCTGCGCAGCAAGGGGTCGTCGGGGCTGCGCGTCTGCACCGCGCGCCAGATCAGCATGGCTTCTTCCTTCTTGCCGTCGGCCCAGAGTGCCTCGCCCAGGTGCGCGCCGATCTCGGCATCCGAGCGCAGGCGCCAAGCGCGGCCCAGGTATTCGATGGCCTCGGCGTAGTTGCCCTGGCGGTAGTGCACCCAGCCCATGCTGTCGAGGATGGCGGCGTCGTTGGGCTCGAGCTGCAGGGCGCGCTGGATCAGTTGCTCGGCCTCATCCAGGCGCTGGTTGCGGTCGGCCAGGGTGTAGCCCAGTGCGTTGTAGGCGTGCGCGCTGGTCGGGTCGATCGCGATGACCCGGCGCAACTGCAGTTCCATGTCGTCCAGGCGGCCGTTCTGCTCGTACAGCATGGCGAGCTCATAGCGCAGCTCGGTGTTCTCGGGCAGCATGGCCACGCCGCCCTCCAGCGCGCGCATGGCGTCGGAGGAACGGCCCGCGTCGCGCAGGATCTGGCCGCGCACCAGGGTCTGCAGCACCTGTTCGCGCTCGTCCTCGGGGTTGGCCGAATCGAGCAGCAGCATGGCGTCGTCCACCCGCCCCTGCTTGGCGCGCACCACGGCCTGGCGCATGCGGGCGGGGAAGCGGGCCTCGGGCGCGGTCATGGAAGCCAGGATGCCGTAGGCCTGGTCGTAGCGGCCCTCCTGCTCGGCGATGCGCGCGAGCAGCAGTTGGGCATCCACCAGGCTGGAGGTCGGGTCGAAATCGTCCTGGCTGGCCGAGCGCCGGCGCGTCTCGACCTGGATGTACTCGTTGAGCCACTTCTCGGCCTCGCGCGGGCGCCCCGCCTCGTAGCTGATCGCGCCTTGCAGGTAGAGCAGCACGAAATCCTCGGGCGAATACTTCGCCATGGCGCGCAGCTCGCCGATGGCGCCGTCGTAGTCGCCACGCTGCACGAGGGCGGTCACGAGCGCCAGGCGCAGATCGCGCGCGTCGGGATGGCGCTCGGCGAAGCTGCGTGCGGTGGCCAGCGCCTGCTGCGGCTCGACCAGCAGGCCGAACTGCAGCACCATGCCCGCCGCCAGCTCCCAGTCGGGCCGCGCGGCCAGGGCCGCCCGCGCCTCGGTCACGGCGCGCCGGTGATCGCCGGCGTCGAAGGCCGACTGGGCGAGCGCGGCGTGCGCCTCGGGCAGATTGCGCAGCTCGCCGGTGACCATCTGGTCGAGCAGCTCGAAGGCGCGCGGCTTGTCCGCCAGCCGCGACAGCACCTGCTGCGCCTGCACGATGGCCTCGCCCTTGTCGTTGGCGGCAGCGATCTGCGCGCGCAGGGTCTCGACCAGGTGCTCGGTATTGCCGTTGGCGGCGGCGAGCATCAACTCGGTGTGATAGGCCTGCGGATCCTGCGGCGCGAGTTCCAGCCAGAGGCGGGCGGCGTCCCAGGCGCGCGGCAGATTGTCGCCCGCCAGCGCGAACTCGAGGGCGCGCCGGGCCAGGCGCGGATCGCGGGTATTGCGCGCAAGCTCCAGCGCGGTGCTGGTGGCCGTGGCCCAGGCGCCGTTCTGCGCCGCCCAATCCGCGACCAGGATCTGATACAGGATTTCGCCGGACAACGCGACGTCCGGAAGCTGCGCCACCATCGGCGCCTCTTCGCCCACTATCGGGACCGCATCCATGTACTCGCCGGGTTGCGCCGGTTGCGCCACCACGGGCAAGGACATGCCCAGACCCGCCGCCAGCGCCAGGCCGGCGCCGGCATTCTTTACGATTTTCAGCAGCATCAACGCTTTCCGCTCGTTACAGCGCGCCTTGCGGCGGCCTTACCTACCCCCATTTTCCCATGATCCGCCGCCATGTCGGCGAGCACGCCGCCGGCTTTGGTATTCTGCCGATCGAAACCTCGGGCGCAACCCGCCCCCTGCGTCCCTCGAACGACGCGCCAACGCACCTTTCATGCCCGAACTACCCGAAGTCGAAGTCACGCGCCGCGGCATCGCCCCCCACGTCGAGGGCGCCGTCCTGCGGCGCTTGGACGTGCGCGACGCCCGATTGCGCTGGCCCGTGCCGCCGGCCATGGCGGCCGAACTGGCCGGCCGCACCGTGCGCGAAGCCGCGCGCCGCGGCAAGTATTTACTGTTGCGTTTCGACAACGGTACCCAGCTCGTGCACCTCGGTATGTCCGGCTCGCTGCGGGTGGTCGAGCCGGACGCCCCGCCCGGCCTGCACGATCACGTGGACTGGGTCTTCGACGGCCTGATCCTGCGCCTGCGCGATCCGCGCCGGTTCGGCGCCGTCCTCTGGCACGCCCAGGACGACGGGCCCGTACTCGCGCACCCGCGTCTCGCCACGCTCGGCATCGAGCCCTTCGATCCGGCCTTCGACGGCTATCTGCTGCATCGCATGACCCGCAAGCGGGCCACGCCGATCAAGCAGGCGCTGCTGGGCGGCGAGATCGTGGTCGGCGTGGGCAACATCTACGCCTCGGAAAGCCTGTTCCGCGCCGGCATCCACCCGCGCACGCCGGCCGGGCGCCTGAGCCTGCCGCGCTGCCTACGCCTGGCGGACGAAGTGAAGGCCACCCTGGCCGAGGCCATCGCCGCCGGCGGCAGTTCGCTGCGCGACTTCGTGCACAGCGACGGCAGCTCGGGCTACTTTCAGATCGACAGCCGGGTGTATGGCCGCGAGGGCCTGCCCTGCCGCGCCTGCGCCACGCCGATCAAGCGCATCGTGCAGTTCCAGCGGGCCACCTTCTACTGCCCCCGCTGCCAGAAGTTCTGATGATGCAGCCGCCTCCGTGATCCCCATGCCCATTTCCGACGCCTTCGCCGAACGCATCATCCGGTGGCAGCGCAGCCACGGCCGCCATGCCCTGCCCTGGCAGAACACCCGCGACCCCTACCGCATCTGGCTCTCCGAGATCATGCTGCAGCAGACGCAGGTGGCCACGGTGATTCCCTATTACGAGCGCTTCCTCGCCCGCTACCCCGACGTCGCCAGCCTGGCGGCGGCCCCGGACGCCGACGTGATGGCGCTATGGGCCGGCCTGGGCTACTACACCCGCGCGCGCAACCTGCATCGCTGCGCGCGCGAGATCGTCGCGCAGTGGGAAGGCCGCTTCCCGCCGGACGCCGAGCGCATCGCCACCCTGCCCGGCATCGGCCGCTCCACGGCCGCCGCCGTCGCCGCCTTCGCCTACGGCGAGCGGGCCGCGATCCTCGACGGCAACGTGCGCCGCGTCTTTGCCCGGCACTTCGGCATGGCCGGCGACCCGGCCTCGGCCAAAGTGCAGGCCGGCATGTGGGAACGCGCCGACGCCGAGCTGCCCGCGCCCGGCCCGGCGCAGGCGGACGACATGCGCGCCTACACCCAGGGGCTGATGGACCTGGGCGCCACCCTCTGTACGCGCGGCGTGCCGGATTGCGCGCGCTGCCCCGTGCGCGAGACCTGCGTTGCGCTGCGCGAGGCGCGCCAGCACGAACTGCCGACGCCGCGCAAGCGCAAGGCCGTGCCCGAGCGCAGCGCCCATCTGCTGTGGGTCGAGCACCGGGGCCGCACGCTGTTCGAGCGCCGCCCGCCCAGCGGCATCTGGGGCGGCCTCTTGAGCCTGCCCGAGTTCGAGGGCGAGGACGCCGCGGCGGCCTGTCGCCGCCTGGGCGTGGAGCCGGGGCAGATCGACCGCCTGGACCCGTTCGTCCATACATTCACGCACTTTCGCCTGACCGCCACGCCGTGGCGCGTGGCCGCCGCCGGGATCGCCCTGCGCGAGGCGGATCGCCACGAATGGCTCGAGCCCGAGCGGCTGGCCGATGGCGGATTGCCCGCGCCGATCAAGAAGCTGCTGTGCGATCGGCGGCAAGGCGGATTGTTCTGACGCACCAGGCAGCGGCGCGATGCACCAGCACCATGGCGACCAACATGGTGCCGGCGAAGGCGTGAGCGCGCAGGGCCGGCGGCCAGGCGGCGGCGAACGCACCCGCGAGCGCGCAGAGCACCGGCATGTAGAGCAGCATGCCCAGCACGGCCAGCGCCGCGCGCGATGCGCGGCGCCCCGCGACGCAGGCGTACAGCATCCAGGCCGAGGTCCAGGGGAAGGCCAGCAGGTGGGCCCGGGGACTGAACCCCGCCACCACCGACTGCGCGAACCCCAGCTCGGCGCAGCGCGAGAGGAAGATGGCGGCGGTGAGCGACGCGCCGTCCAGCAGGACCGCCGCCACGCCTGGCATCGCCAGCGCAAGACCGCCGGCGCACACGCTACGGCGGCGGCCGCCCGCCAGCCGGTCAGCCGTTCCCGGAGCAGCAGCCATGGCCCGCCTGGGCGTCAGTCTGCGCCGCATCGTCGCCGCAGCAATTGCCCTCCAGCGCGCTCGCGATGACCCCGCTGTGGTTGCAGCAACCGCCCTTCCACCAGCGCGCGCCCTCGCCATGGCAATACTTGTCGTCGGCCTCGACCATGCGCATGAACATGGGGTGGTAGTTGCGGCAGACTTCGAGTTCGGTCTTGACCCAGTGCAGAGGGTCCTGCGCGTAGTGCTCCCAATAGTCGCCCGCCATGTTGATGCCGGGTACCGCCGGGTTCCAGCTCTCGTCCAGCCAGAGATCGACGTCACCGTACTTGGCGCACAGACGGCGGATGTCCGGGTCGTCCAGCGCCAGCAGGCGGCCGTTCTCGATCACGTTCTCGTTGTCGCCCGAGCGCTCGACGGTATAGGTCGGGAAGTACAGGTGCAGGTGCCAATGCCCGACCAGCAGCCCCTGGCGCGCCGCTTCGCGCTCGGCCACCGAGGAAATGATGGTGCCGAACCCCATGTGGATGACGCCCGAGCGTACGCGCTCGTACAGGCAGTTGACGAAACCGGACGGGAAATCCTTGCGCGGACGGTGGATGTGCGGGTTGGTGCCGATCGATGCCTCCCACCAGTGCATGATGCCCTTGCCGGGGAAGGTGGGGTACTGCAGATCGCGCGTGCGCTCCATCACGTCGCGCAGCTTGTCGCCGAAGGCGCCGCCGGCGTTGATGCTCGTGATGCGCGAGTTCTCGACGACGAGCTGAGTCCAGTCGCAGGGCGCGATGTGGTTGGTCGTGCCGGCGATCACACCGCAGGCGTCCTCCTTGGTGGGGTGGAACATCCAGGGCCGGCCCGTGATGTGGCCCGGCAGGTAGGTCTTGCCGAAGTGCTCGTTGCCGCGCCAGGTGGCTTTGACGAGGTCGGGATGGTAGAACTCGCGGCGCTCGTCCCAGTATTCGTCGTGGTTGGTGTAGGAAATGTCCGTACCTTCGGGATCGGTGATGCGCACGCGCCGCGCCGTGCGGATGCGGTCCCAGGTCCAGCGGTCGATGGCGTTGATGACCTCGATCGGCATGGCGTGCGCCGGAGAAGCCAGGATCTCCGGCGTGATGAAGGGCATGCGCTGGATCTTGATGTAGCGCTCGGCCAGCACGGGCCCGCCGTAGCCCATCAGGATCTTGTCGTACTGCTGCTTCTTCTCTTCTTCTTCCCACCAGTCCATCCACTCGGCGAGTTCCTTGGTGCGAAAGAGGTAGTAGTCCACTTCATCCTCGCCGCGCCACTGCGGCACCGGGCCGCGGTCGATCTTCTGGATCTCGTACTTCACGCCGTACTTCTCGAGAATCTTCTGGCAGGCCTGGATGGTCAGCTCGCTGTGCCAGTTGTCCACGCGCAGCAGCACCCGCTCGCCCGGCTTGAGATCCCAGCAGGCGTTCAGGCCGTGGTTGTAGGGCCGGCGCGCCACGTGCTCCAGATAGGGCAGCAACTGGTCGGCATCATGCACTTGCACGAAGGGCGGGCAGCGCGGGCGCCGGCTGGCCCGCAACGGCGGCGCGGCGTGACGGGGGAATCCGGCGATGTCGCGGGCGGTTGGATGGTCGGGATGGCTCATACGGTCGGGTCTCCTGGTCGGAAATGGATGCCGGGGCGGCGCGCCCGGTCTGCGGAGCAGCCGGGCCAAGCGCTCATGAAAGGCGCACGTCGATACGCCCTAGTCGATGCGGGCGCCGGCCTGCTCGACCACCGCGCCCCAGCGCTTGCGTTCGTCGGCGATGAAGGCCGCAAAGTCGTCTCCCTCCAGATGGGCCACCTCGGCGCCGCGCTGGCGCAACTGCTCGCGCAGGTCCGGCTCGGCAAGGGCGGCTTGAATGGCCTCGCCCAGGCGCTGCACGACAGCGGGCGGGGTTCCCTTGGGTGCGAAGATTCCGTCCCAGGCCACCACGTCGTAGTTGGGCAGGTTGGCCGCTTGCGCGACGGAAGGCAGGTCGGCGAATTCCTGCAGCGGCTCGGCCGTGCTGACCGCCAGCGCCCGCACGCGCTTGGCACGCACCTGCGGGCCGGTGTTGGGCACGACATCGATCATCATGTCGACCTGTCCGCCCATCACGTCGGCGATCGCCAATGCGCCGCCGCGGTAGGGGATGTGCATGATGCGCACCCCCGCCTGCGAATTGAGCATCTCCAGCGCCAGATGCGAGGTGGTGCCGTTCCCGGCCGAGGCCGCCGTCAGCTTGTGTGGCGCCGCCTTGGCTGCAGCGACGAGTTCAGGCAGCGTGCGGTACGGCAGGTCCGGCCGCACGACGAAGAGCGCGCCGATGCGGGTGAGCTGCGCCACCGGCGTGAAGTCCTCAGGCGCGAAGCCCGGCGACTTGTACAGCGCGTGGTTGATCGCGAAGGTGCCGTTGGTGCCGTACAGCAGGGTATGGCCGTCCGGCTGCGCCCGGGCTGCGGCAGCCGAACCGATATTGCCGCCCGCACCGGGCTGGTTCTCGATGATGATGGTCTGCCCGAGCTGGGCCTCCAGACGGGTCGAGACCAGGCGGGCCAGGGTGTCGCCGCCGCCCCCGGCCGGGAACGGCACGATCAGCCGTATGGGCTTGGCCGGATACGACGGTGCGGCAGCAGCAGCCGCGCCCGCGGCGAACGCGAACACCAGGGCCGACAGGGCACAGCAGCCCAGCCTTGCGGCCTTCCTCAAGGTATGCATTTCTTGTCTCCTCGGTTTCTGTCGATGATCTTCTGCATGCAAACGAGCGAAGAATCTCAGAAAACACGCAGGATTTCAAGATTTCTGCATGCAGAAAATGTGAAAACACAGCGGCCTTGGCCTGGGCGACACAGCTTTGCATGCAATAATGCCCGGCGTCACGGCGAGCAAGGAGCACCAGAGGTGAGTTCACACATCGAGCGCGTCACCACCGAACTGCGCCGCCGCGTCCTGGCGGGCGAGCTGCGCGCCGGCGAACGGATACGGGAAGTCCACGCGTCCGAAGAACTGGGCGTGTCGCGCACCCCGCTGCGCCTGGCGCTGAGTCAGTTGGCGGCCGAAGGCCTGCTCGAGCGCCTGCCCACGCGCGGCTTCCGTGTGCGCCACTTCACGCTCGAGGACGTGACCATGGCCATCGACGTGCGCGGCACCCTGGAAGGCATGGCCGTGCGTCTGATCGCGGAAGCCGGGGTCACGCCCGTGCTCGTGCGCGAACTCGAGGCCTGCGTGCAGGAAGGCAGGCAGTTGCTGGAAGGCGCGTCACACGACGAGGCCGGCCTGGACGCCGGCCGATGGGCGGCGATGAATGTGCGCTTTCATGATGCCCTCATCCAGGGCGCGGGCAACCCGGCGCTCGGCGCTGCAGTGGCGGCAGTCGCCAAGAACCCGATGGCGGGCGCAGGCGCCCTGGGCGTCAGCGGCGTGCAGCCGCTGGTGGAGCTGGCCTTCGTTCAGCGCGCCCAGTTCGACCATGAGGATGTGTTGAAAGCCCTGGTCCAGGGCGAAGGCAGCCGCGCCGAAGCGCTGATGCGCGAGCATGCGCGGCGCAGCCGGGACAACAAGCGCGCGATCATCGAGGGCATGCACCGGGCACGCGCCGGTGCCGGCGCGTGAGCGACGGCAGGCGGAATGTATCGACAGGCATCGAAACGCAGGCCTTCTCCATGGCGATCGAGGCGATCGATTGCCCGGTGATCGCCCGCTGAACGACACACCGAGAATCCCTACCCGGGCACCGTCCGCAGCGCCTGCCCGAGGCGCCGCATCCCCTCTTCGATCGCCTCCACGCCGCTCGCCGCGAACGACAGCCGCAGGGCGGTCCCGCTCGTGGGCACGGCACGAAAGGCCTTGCCCGGGACGAACAGCACGCGCGCCTCGACGGCAGCCTTGAAGAGCCGTTCCGCATCCAGCGGGCGGCGGGCGCGCGCCCAGACGAACATGCCGCCGGCGGGTTCGACGGCGTCCAGCCATTCGGCCAGGTCTGCCCGCAGCGCCTGCATCATGGCGCGCATGCGCGCGGCGTACTCGGCGCAGGCGCGGGCTACGGTGGGCGCGTAGCGGCCGCTGTCGAGATAGGCCGCGGCGATGCGCTGGGCGAGTCCGGAGGTGCAGAGGTCGGCGGTCTGCTTGGCGACGGTGCAACGGCGCAGCACGTCCGCCCGGCCGACCATCCAGCCGATGCGCAGTGCGGGCGCGACGGTCTTGGACAGGCTGGACAGGTAGATCACAGGATTGTCGCCGCCGCCCGCGGCCGCGCCCACGCGGTAGAGGCTCGCCACCGGCGCGCCGGCAAAGCGCAGTTCGCTGTACGGATCGTCCTCGACGATCAGGAAACCATACTCGCGCGCCAGCGCGACCAGGGCCTCGCGCCGCGCGGGCGAGAGCGTGGTGCCGCTCGGGTTGGAGAAGGTCGGGACGGTATAGACAAGCTTGGGCCGATCCGCGGGCGCGCAGCCGCGCAGCCAGTCGGCCAGCGCATCCACGTCCAGGCCCTCGGCGTCGACGGGCACGTCCTGGATGCGCGCGCCGGCCAGGCGCAGGGTCTGCAGCACGGCCGGATAGGTGGGCGATTCCACGCACACGACATCGCCCGGGTCGATGCCGGTGCGCACGAGAAGGTCGAAGGCCTGCTGCGAGCCGGTGGTGACGAGCACGTCGGCCGGCGCGCAGGCGATGCCGCGCGCGCCGCAGGCCTGGACCAGGGCCTGCACCAGCAGCGGGTCGCCCTGGGTCGGCCCGTACTGCAGGCTGGCGCCGGCCTCGAGCAAGGCATTGCCGGCGGCCACGCGCAGGCCCTCGGCGTCGAACAGGCCGGCCGAGGGATAGCCGCCGGCGAACGAGATCATGCCGGGCAGCGACAGGTAGGGAAAGAGTTCGCGGATCGGCGAGCCCGCGGGCTCGCGGTAGCGTTCGGCAAACGCAAACGACATGCGGCCTCCGGCTCAGGCGGCCGCGCGCACGGATCGACGCAGAGCGTCGATCGACGCCTGCTGCAGCCCGGCGTAAAGGGCGAACTCGTCCTGCACCGCGGCGCCCAGGTCGCGCTCGAACTCGGCCTTGGCCGCGTTGGCCGCGTAGCTCTGCTGTTCCTCGCCGCCCAGGTTGGACTGGAAGATGCCCGCGGCGCTGACCGGCAGGAAATCCTCGTAGGTGATGGGATGCGCGGCGAGCAGCCCCTGCGCGATCAGCGCCTCCAGGTCCGGCTCGCCCGCGGGCAGCTCGCCCCTGGCGTCGTAGCGGAAATACGCCAGGCCCTCGCGGCGCAGCGTATCCCAGTCGTCGGGAAAGGCGGCGAAGGCCTGGGCCAGCGCCGCGCCATAGCCCTGGGCGTCGCCGATGCCGGCCGCGCGCGCCTCGGCCAGCAGGCGGTCGTACAGCGCGCGGCCCTTGGGCGTGAGCGCCGCGCCGCGCTGTTCGATCTCGCCGAAGCGGGCGGTGTGCGTGCCGTCGGTGGCGCTGCCCTCGCCCGGAAAGCGCACGGCCTCCTGCAGGGCGCGAAAGCTGGTCTGGCGCAGCAGGATGGGGCAGCGCCGGCGCGGCGGGCCCTCGACGAAGTTCTTGGCCTTCAGGCCTTGCTCGCCCATGCGCACCTGGGCCGCGTCGATGTCCAGCGTGCGCGGCGTGAGGTGGTTGATGTGCGGGCCCTTGAAGCACAGGATGTCGGCGGCCAGCGGGTGCGCGCCGTGCAGGCGGCGGTAGGTGTCGGCGTCCACGGTGGCTTCGTCGTGCCAGCGGAAGGTTTCCAGCACCTCGGCCACGAAGGCATCGGCGGCGGCTTCGTCCAGGCCGCCGTCGCGCTCGGCCCGGGCGGTGAGCGAGAGCGCACCGTCGGTGAAGATGCGGCGGCGGGCCAGGATGGCCCTGGCGTCCTCGCGCAGCTCGGCCGGCTCGATCAGCTCCAGGCGCAGCAGCGACGTGAAGAGGCGAAACGGGTTGGCCTCGAGCGAGGTTTCGGCCACCGGCCGAAAGGCGGTGGAGTGCACCGGCACGCCCGCCACCGACAGATCGTAGTAGCCGACCGGGTACATGCCCATCACGGCCAGGATGCGCCGCATGGTGGCCAGCTCCTCGGCGGTGCCCAGGCGGATGGCGCCGTGGCGCTCCACGCCCAGGCGGGCGTCGCTGTCGGTCAGGCCGGCGGCATCGGCCGTCTGGCGGTTGATGTCGGCGACGATCTTGAGCAGCGTGCCGTACTGGGGCACTTCCAGGCGGTACATGTCGGACATCGCGTCGGCAAAGCGCGCACGGATGACATCGGGAGAGACGTGAGCGGACATTGGCGTTCGGCCTATCGGGTCGGTTGATTCCATCTACGCATGGGCAGACCAGGCAAACATTCTATTTGAGCTGAAAACGCCACCGCAAACGATGATTTCCACTGATATCATTCTGAAAAGGAATGACCTGCCATGCGTTTCCCGCGACAGTACCTACCCTCCACCGCCGTTCTGTGCGCCTTCGAGGCGGCCGCCCGCCTGGGCAGCTTCACGACCGCGGCCAGCGAGCTGAGCCTCACGCAGAGCGCGGTGAGCCGGCAGATCCGCGCGCTCGAGGAGGCGCTCGGCGCCGAACTCTTCGTGCGCGAACGCCAGACCGTGCGGCTCACGCTGGCGGGCGAGAACTACGCGCTGCAGGTGCGCGACGCGCTCACGCGCATCGCCAACGCCTCGCTGGAATTCCGCGCGAGCCCGACGGGCGGCGCGCTCAATCTGGCCCTGCCGCCCACCTTCGGCGCGCGCTGGCTGGTGCCGCGCCTGCCCGCGTTTCGCGCGGCGCATCCGGACATCGCGGTGAACCTGGTCAGCCAGTTGCACAACTTCGAGGACGACGGCGTGGATGCGGCCATCCAGTTCGGCGAGCCGCAGCGCCCCGGCACCGAATCGGCAAGGCTGATGGGAGAACGCGTGCTGCCCTTGTGCAGCCCGGCGCTCAGAACGCGCCACGCCTTCGCGCAGGCGCTCGAGCTGCTCGACGCGCCCCTGCTGCACCTGGAGAGCCGGCCGGACGCCTGGGAGCGCTGGTTCCGCGCGCAGGGCGTGGACGTGGGCCGCGTGCCCGGCATGCTGGTCGATCAGTACGAGTTCGTCGGCCAGGCGGCGCTGGCCGGGCTCGGCGTGGGCCTCTTGCCCACCTTCATGTTCGAGGCCGAACTGGCGGCCGGCAGGCTGGTGCCGGCCTGGGGCGAGCCGCAGGCCAGCACCGGCTGCTACCACTTGATGTGGCCGGTGGCGCGGGCGGCCTATTTTCCGCTGACGGTGTTCCGGCAATGGCTGCTGGATACCTGCGCCGCCGAGGCCGGGCCATAGCCCGCAGCCGCCCGGCAGCGCCGAACCAGCGCCGGCCTGCGCAACCGCCCGCGCTCAGACGCGCCGGATGCGGTGCCGGTGAATGGACATCAGCAGCCCGGCCGCCACGCCCAGGGTGAGCAGCGCCGTGCCGCCGTAGCTCATGAAGGGCAGCGGCACGCCGACCACGGGCAGCACCCCCGCCACCATGCCGATGTTCACGAAGATGTAGACGAAGAACACCATGCTGATCGCTCCCGCCAGCAGGCGGGTGAAGGTGTTGGGCGCGCTCCAGGCCACGCCCAGGCCGCGCATCAGCAGCATGAAATACAGCACGAGCAGCACGATGCCGCCCAGCATGCCCATTTCCTCGGCATAGACGGCGAAGATGAAGTCGGTGGTGCGCTCGGGCACGAAGTCGAGCTGGCTCTGCGTGCCGTTCATGTAGCCCTTGCCGAACACCCCGCCCGAGCCGATCGCGATCGAGGACTGGATGGTGTGGAACCCCTTGCCCAGGGGATCGGTGGTCGGGTCGAGCAGCGTGCAGACACGGTGCTTCTGGTACTCGTGCAGCACGACCCAGTCGAACTCGGGATCGCACAGGGTGTGTTCGTAGGTGAGGACCAGCCCGACGCTCACCACGCCCACCAGCGCGATCGGGGCGAGCAGCTTGAACGACAGGCCGGCGAAGTAGATCACCGCGAAGCCGGCGGCGAACACCAGCAGCGCCGTGCCCAGGTCCGGCTGCTTGACGATCAGCAGGAAGGGCACCGCCAGCAGCAGGCCCGCGACCAGGAAGTCGCGCACGCGCAAGGAGCCTTCGCGCCGATGGAAGTACCACGCCAGCATCATGGGCACGGCGATCTTCATCAGCTCCGAGGGCTGGATCACGGTGACGCCCAGGTCCAGCCAGCGCGTGGCGCCCTGCCGGGTGGTGCCGGCCACTTCGACCAGGGTCAGCAGGACGACGCCGAGCAGGTAGATCGGCCAGGCCAGCCGCATCAGCAATTGCGGTGTGGCCTGCGCCACCACCCACATCGCGGCGAGGGCGATGGCGAAGTTGCGCAGTTGTTCGGCGAAACGGCCATGCGTACCGCCCACGGCGGACTGCATGGTCGCCATGCCCACGCACGCGAGCAGGCCGAGCAGCAGCAGCAGCCAGACGTCGAAGACGAACACGCGCGAGGCGACGCGCTTCAGGATCTCGGTCATGGTTCTTCACGCGGGGGAATCAACGGCGCGGTGGCCGAAATGCTCATGGGCAGCGTGCGCTCCGAAAACGTGGCCGCGGGCGCGCCGCCGCGTGGCGGACCGCTCGTGCGGTTGCCGGCATCGGATGCCGCGTCCGGCACCTGCGCGACGCGCGCCGGGACAGGCGGGCTGGCGGGCTGGGCGGGCGCCCCCGCCGGGCGGGCCGGCTGCGAGGGCGGCGCAGCGGGTACGGCCTGCGCCGTCTGCGCTGCCGCGCCCTGCCGCGAGGGCGATGCGCCGGCGGCCGTGGCCGCCCCGGGCGGCGCCTCGTTGGCCGCCTGTAGCTGCGACACCGCGGCGCGGTCCACCAGCCAGTAGTCGAACACCTGCCGGGCGATGGGCGCGGCGGTGGACGCGCCCCAGCCGCCGTTCTCCACCAGCAGCGCCAGGGCGATCTGCGGCTTGTCCACCGGCGCGAACGCCATGTAGAGCGCATGGTCGCGCAGGCGCTCGGCCACCTGGTGGGCGCGGTATTTCTCGCCGCGCAGGCTGAAGACCTGGGCCGTGCCGGTCTTGCCCGCGGCCGCGTACGGGGCGCCCTGGAAGGCGCGCCGAGCGGTGCCGGAGCGGTTCACGTCGGCCAGCGCGGCCTTGACCAGGGCAATGTTGCGCTGCTGCAGCGGAATCCGGTAGCTCTCCCTGGGCACGGTCAGCACCTCGCCTTCGTGCTTGCTCGCCAGGACCGACTTCACCACGTGCGGCTTCATGTAGACGCCGTCGTTGGCGAGCACCGCGGTCGCCTGCGCAAGCTGCAGGATGGTGAAGCTGTTGTAGCCCTGGCCGATGCCCACGGACACCGTCTCGCCGTTGTACCAGCGCTGGTCTTCCGCCTTGCGATAGGCCTGGCGCTTCCACTCCGTCGAGGGCAGCACGCCGGTCTTCTCGCCTTCCAGGTCGATGCCGGTGATCTGCCCGAAGCCGAAGGGCTTCATGAAGTCGTGGATGCGGTTCACGCCCAGCTCGGAGGCGAGCGAATAGTAGTAGGTGTCCGAAGACACCACCAGCGAGCGATGCATGTTGGTCGCGCCGTAGGCCGCGTTGCCGGCATTGCGAAAGCGATGCCCGGCCAGCTCGAAGAAGCCGGGGTCGTGGATCACGTCGTTCGGGCCGCGCACGCCGTATTCGATGCCGGCCAGCGCCATGAACGGCTTGTAGGTCGAGCCGATCGGATAGGTGCCCGACAGCGGCCGGTTGATGAGCGGACGGTCCGGCGACTCGGACAGCAGCTTCCAGTTCTCGACGTCGATCCCATTCACGAACAGGTTGGGGTCGAACGAGGGCTGCGACACGAAGGCGAGGATGTCGCCGGTGGCCGGCTCGATGGCGACCAGCGCGCCGCGCTGATTGCCCAGCGCGGCTTCGGCCACGCGCTGCAGATGGATGTCCAGCGACAGGCGCAGGTCGCGCCCCGCCACCGGCTCGGTGCGCCGCAGTTCGCGCACGGGCCGCCCGCGCGCGGTGACTTCGAGGGCGACCGCGCCGGCCTGGCCGTGCAGCACTTCCTCGTAGGATTTCTCCACGCCCTGCTTGCCGATGTGCTGCGTGCCGCGGTAGTTGCCGATCCGGCCCGCCTCTTCCAGGTGCTCGACGTCGGCCTGGGAGATCCGGTTGATGTAGCCGATCACGTGCGACGCCGCCTCGCCCTGGGGATACTCGCGCATCCAGCGCGACTGCAGGTTGACGCCGGGAAAGCGGAAACGCTGGGCCGCGAAGAGGGCCGCCTCGGCCTCGGTCAGGCTGGTGCGCAGCGGGATGCTGTCGAAGCGGCTCGATTCGGCGCGCAGGCGGTTGAAGCGCCGGCGGTCCAGCGCCGTTACCGGGATCACCTCGGCCACGGCCTCGATGATGTCGTCGATGCGCCCGCCCACTTCGGCGGGCGTGATCTCCAGCGTCCAGGTGGATACATTGCGCGCGAGCGGCACGCCGTTGCGATCGAAGATCTCGCCGCGGCGCGGCGGCAGCGTCTGCACCGAGATGCGGTTGTTGTCCGCGCGCGTGACGTAGTCGCCGTGCTGCACGACCTGCAACCACCATAGGCGCGCGCCCAGCACGCCGAAGCATGCCAGGGCCACCGTGGCCGCGACGACCAATCGCACGCGGAATCCACGGGTCTGCTCGCGCTGGTTATTGAGTTCGACCATGGCAACCGGGAGGCGTGCTCGACGCGCAAGGCAGCGCGCACGCAAAACAATTCAGGACAGACGACAAAGCAATACGTACGTTGCCCGGCGACTAGGTGGGGTCGCTGCCGGCGGCGATCCGCTGGGGCAGTTGCAACAGCCACGTGACGAAGGGCCAGAGCAGCGCCGTCACCAGGCAATCGGCCAGCCACCACCATCCGGGCCACGTCAGCAGGAGCAGGCTGCGCAACGCGACCATCGCCCCCAGCGAAAGAACGACGACCGGCAGCACATGCAGCGTCTGCGCGGCCGGCCCGAACCGCAGGATGCGACCGCGCCAGGCGACTGCCCAGTAAACGATGAGTGTATACGCCAGGGCAGATTCACCCAACAATCGCGCATTGTGCACATCCAGCAGCAGCCCGCCCACGAAGCCCACCGTCATGCCCACGCGGCGCGGCGCATGCACGCTCCAGAACAGCAGCACGATGCCGAAAAAGTCCGGCACGCCCGGCCACCGTCCCCAAGGCAACAGGTTGAGCAGCCAGGAAGCAAAAAGCGTGACCGCGACGAACCAGCCGCTCGCCGCGCCCAGCAGGCGCTGGGGCTTCATGGAACGGCGCGGTGTGGCCGACAGGCCTGGCGACGGCATCATCCGGCCACCTCCGGCTTGGCGCGCGAGGGCATGGCCGCGGGCGCCCCTTGGCTGGACTCGGCGGCCTCCTCGGCTGGCGGCGCGGCGCTCGGCTCGATGCTCTGCAGATCGGTTCCCGATGTACGCAGCACCAGGAAATGACGGTAGCGGTCCAGGCCTGCCACCGGCTGGGCCACGACGCGCGCGTAGCCGGTGACGGGGTCGTGCGCGACCTCCTCGACGCGGGCCACCGGCAGACCGGCCGGAAACCAGCCGCCCAGGCCGCTGGTGACGAGCAGATCGTCCACGAGGATGTCGGCGTCGACCGGCACGTAGCGCAGTTCCAGTTTGCCCGGCGTGGCCGCGGGAAAGGCGATGGCGCGCACGCCGTTGCGCAGCACCTGCACCGGGACCGAGACCACGCGGTCGGTGAGCAGCGCGACCTCCGACGTGACCGAGCCCGCCCGCACCACCTGGCCCACCACACCGTTCTGGTCGATCAGCGGGTTGCCGGCCTTGATGCCGGCGAATTCGCCCTTGTTGATGATGAGCCGCTGCTCGACCTGGGTACGCGATTCGTACAGCAGCTCGACCAGCACCGCCGGATCAGCGGGCGCCTGCTGCGCCGCGCCCAGCAGGCGGCGCAACTGGGCGTTCTCCTCGAGGAGCTGGGCGGCATAGGTGGCGAGCTGCGCGACCTCGATGCGGCGCTGCCGCTGCGCCTCGTCCTCGGCGCGGATGCGCTCGGCGGTGTCCAGCCAGTCGGTGAGCTGGCGCGCCGCGTCGCGCGGCAGCAGCATCACGTACTGAAAGGGATAGACGGCCACGCCGATGTACTGGCGCGCCACGTCGAGCACGCGCCAGCGTGCATCCACGACCATCATCGAGACGGCCAGCAAGAGAAAGATCGACAGGCGTACCCAGGCTGGCGGGCCGTGCCTGAACAGCGAGGGCGCGCTTCCCAGCATTGGCTACAACCCGCCCTCAGTCGTTGATGAAGACAGCGCCCAGCTTGTCCATGTGCTCGAGCGCGTCGCCGCAGCCGCGCACGACGCAAGTGAGCGGATCGTCGGCGACGACCACCGGCAGGCCGGTCTCTTCCTGCAGCAGGCGATCGAGGTCGCGCAGCAGCGCGCCGCCGCCGGTCAGCACGATGCCCTTCTCGGAGACGTCGGCGCCCAGTTCGGGCGGCGTCTGCTCGAGCGCGATCTTGACGGCCGAGATGATCTGGTTGAGCGGGTCGGTCAGGGCTTCGAGGATCTCGTTGGAGGACACCGAGAAGCTGCGCGGAATGCCTTCGGACAGGTTGCGGCCCTTGACCTCCATCTCGCGGATTTCGGAGCCCGGGAAGGCCGAGCCGATTTCCTTCTTGATGAGTTCGGCGGTGGGCTCGCCGATCAGCATGCCGAAATTGCGGCGGATGTAGTTGACGATGGACTCGTCGAACTTGTCGCCGCCCACGCGCACCGAACCCTTGTAGACCATGCCGCCCAGGGAGATCACGGCGACTTCGGTCGTGCCCCCGCCGATGTCGACCACCATGGAGCCGCTGGGCTCGGCCACCGCCAGCCCGGCGCCGATCGCGGCGGCCATGGGCTCTTCGATGAGGTAGACCTGGCTGGCGCCGGCGCCCATGGCGGATTCGCGGATGGCGCGGCGCTCGACCTGGGTGGAGCCGCAGGGAACGCAAACAATGATGCGTGGGCTCGGAGCCAGCAGGTTCTTCGGGTGCACCATGCGGATGAACTGCTTCAACATCTGCTCGGTGACGGTGAAGTCGGCGATCACGCCGTCCTTCATGGGGCGGATGGCCTCGATGTTGCCGGGCACGCGCCCCAGCATCATCTTGGCCTGGTGCCCCACGGCCTGGATGCTCTGCTTCCCGTTGGGACCGCCCTCGTGACGAATGGCGACCACGGAAGGCTCGTCGAGCACGATCCCCTTGCCGCGTACATAAATAAGAGTGTTGGCGGTACCCAGGTCAATGGCCAGGTCGCTCGAAAAGTAACTGCGCAGGAAACCAAACATGGGGCGAATTCGGTTGGGGACGGGCGCCGGCAGCGTGAAGTGCGGCCATGATACCGCCGGGCGCTACGCGTCGATCTAGGAAACAACAGGGAAAAACGGGCGCTGGCGTCGCGATTCGGTTCATGCGGCTGTGCGTCGGATGAGCGGGGCGCGCCGCCCTGGGGGCGCTGCCGACGCCGTTCCCGACGACGCTCACCGTGGTACACGCAGCCTTGACCACGCCTGCCGAGCGGCACTGCCGGCGTCCCAATCGGGAACACCCCTACCGGGAACACCTACCGCATGCGCCCATCATTGCGGATGGCGCAACCCGTTCTCGCTCTATGGCCGGGCATGGCAGCACTGACATGCGTACCGGAGTAAACGCGAAATCATAACTTATAATCCGCTCACAATCTGCCGTCTTTTTGCAAACAAAATCACGGCTACGGCCGCGTCCTGCGGCCCCGCAAGGAATCCGCATGAAGCTCACCGATCAAGACGTCGTTCGCATGGCCAAGCTGGCGCGCATCGCGCTGGCGCCCGAGCAGCAGGCGAGCGTGCTGGGCGACCTCAACCACGTTTTCGCCCTCATCGAGCGGCTGCAGGCAGTCGACACCGCGGGCGTGGAGCCGCTGGCCCACCCGCTGTCCGCCCTCGAGGACGTCGCCCTGCGCCTGCGCGAGGACATCGTCACCGAAACCGCGTCCGTCGAGGCCCGCGAACGCCTGATGGCCAACGCGCCGGCCACCCACGACGGGCTGTTCCTCGTTCCGAAGGTCGTCGAGTAATCCGGCCCACACCCGCGCGGCCGCCTGCCGGCGCGGGCTGTCCGACGTCTATCCGCTCGCCCACATGACTCTACCCCTGCACAATGAATTCGCGGACCTCGGCGCGCTGCGCAGCGCGCTCGCCGAGCGTCGCGTGTCCTCGCGCGAACTGGCCCGCAGCGCGCTCGACGCGATCGCCGCCGACACCGCCCACAACGCTTTCCTGCACGTCGACGAGGCGCTGACGCTGGCCGAGGCCGACGCCGCCGACGCCGCCATCGCGCGCGGCGACGCCGGCCCCCTCGCCGGCGTACCGATCGCCCACAAGGACGTGTTCGTCACCCAGGGCTGGCGCACGACGGCCGGCAGCCGCATGCTCGCCGACTACGTCAGCCCGTTCGACGCCACCGTGGTCGACAAGCTGCGCCGCGCGGGCGCGGTCTCGCTCGGCAAGCTCAACTGCGACGAGTTCGCCATGGGCTCGTCCAACGAGAACTCCGCCTTCGGGCCGGTGCGCAACCCCTGGGACGCGCAGGCCGTGCCGGGCGGCTCCTCGGGCGGCTCGGCCGCGGCCGTGGCCGCCGGCCTGGCCTTCGGCGCGACCGCCACCGACACCGGCGGCTCGATCCGCCAGCCGGCCTCGCTGTGCGGCGTCACCGGCATCAAGCCGACCTACGGCACGGTGTCGCGCTACGGCATGATCGCTTACGGCTCCAGCCTGGACCAGGGCGGGCCGATTGCGCACAGCGCACGCGACCTGGTCGAACTGCTGGACGCCATGAGCGGCTTCGACGAGCGCGATTCCACCTCGGTACCCGATTGCCAGGGCGCCGCCAACCAGCCTGGCCGCATCCGCGCCGCCTTCGCCGCGGCCCGGTCGGGCCAGGGCAGCGCCCCGCTCGCCGGGCTGCGCGTGGGCGTGCCGCGCGAGTTCTTCGGCGCCGGCCTGGCGGCCGACGTGGCCGAGGCGATCGAAACCGCGCTGCGCCAGCTCGAGGCGCTGGGCGCGCAGCGCGTGGAGATCTCGCTGCCGCGCACCGAGCTGTCGATCCCGGCCTACTACGTGATCGCCACCGCGGAAGCCTCGAGCAATCTGTCGCGCTACGACGCGGTGCGCTACGGCCACCGTGCCGCGCAATACGCGGACATCGCCGACATGACGGCGCGCTCGCGCGCGGAGGGCTTCGGCGCCGAGGTGCAGCGGCGCATCCTCACCGGCACCTATGTCCTGTCGCACGGCTACTACGACGCCTACTATCTGCAGGCGCAGCGCATCCGCCGCCTGATCGCCCAGGATTTCCAGCGCGTGCTCGGCAGCGAGTGCGACATCATCGCCGGCCCGGTGAGCCCGACCGTGGCCTGGAACCTCGGCGAGAAATCCGACGACCCGGTGGCCATGTACCTGGCCGACATCTACACGCTGGCCGTGAACCTGGCCGGCGTGCCCGGGATGTCGGTGCCCTGCGGCTTCGGCCAGGGCGCCAACGCGCGCCGGCCCGTGGGGCTGCAGATCATCGGCAACTATTTCGACGAAGGCCGTCTGCTGGCCGTGGCCGACGCCTACCAGCAAGCCACGGACTGGCATCGCCGCCGTCCGGGAGAAGGCGCGGCGCGCGGTGGAGAAGCGCAATGAAGTGGGAAATCGTCATCGGCCTGGAAACGCACGTTCAGCTTTCCACCGCCGCCAAGATCTTTTCGGGATCGAGCACCGCGTTCGGCGCCCTGCCCAACACGCAGGCCAATGCGGTCGACCTCGCGCTGCCCGGCACGCTGCCGGTCATGAACCGCGGCGCGGTCGAGCGCGCGATCCGCTTCGGCCTGGCCGTCGGCGCGCACGTGGCGCCGCGCTCGGTCTTCGCGCGCAAGAACTACTTCTACCCCGACCTGCCCAAGAACTACCAGATCAGCCAGTACGAGATCCCGGTGGTGCAGGGCGGCACGCTGAGCTTTTTCGTCGGCGAGGAAGAACACACCATCAACCTCACCCGGGCCCACCTGGAAGAAGACGCCGGCAAGTCGCTGCACGACGACTTCACCGGCCCGCACGGCGAGCGCTCTAGCGGCATCGACCTGAACCGCACCGGCACGCCGCTGCTGGAGATCGTCTCCGAGCCGGAGATGCGCTCGGCCGACGAGGCGGTGGCCTACGCCCGCGCGCTGCACGCGCTGGTAATGTGGCTGGGCATCTGCGACGGCAACATGCAGGAAGGCTCGTTCCGCGTGGACGCCAACGTGTCGGTGCGCCCGCTGGGCCAGAAGGAATTCGGCACGCGCACCGAAGTCAAGAACGTCAACTCCTTCCGCTTTCTCGAACGCGCCATCCTGTTCGAGGCGCGCCGCCAGATCGAGCTCATCGAGGACGGCGGCACGGTGGTGCAGGAAACCCGGCTGTACGACCCGGACCGCGACGAGACGCGCAGCATGCGCAGCAAGGAAGACGCGCACGACTACCGCTACTTCCCGGACCCCGACCTGCCGCCGCTGGTCATCGCGCCGGACTGGATCGAGCGCGTGCGCGCCGAGCTGCCCGAACTGCCGCGCGCCAAGCGCGAACGCTTCGAACGCGAATACGGCGTCACGGCCTACGACGCGGCCCAGCTCACCGGCAGCCGCGCGGTCGCGGACTACTTCGAGGCCACGGCGCGCGCCGTGCCGGCCGGCCAGGCCAAGCTCGCCGCCAATTGGGTGATGGGCGAGGTCGCCGCCACGCTCAATCGCGAGGAGCGCGACATCGCCGACTGCCCGGTCAGCGCCGGGATGCTGGGCCGTTTGATCGGGCGCATCCACGACGGGACCATCTCGAACAAGATCGCCCGGGAAGTCTTCGCCGCGCTATGGGCCGGCGAACACGGTGGCGATCCGGACGCCGTGATCGAGGCGCGCGGCCTGCGCCAGATCAGCGATTCGGGCGCGATCGGGGGCATGATCGACGAGGTGATCGCGGCCAATCCGGCGATCGTCGCCGAGTATCGCGCCGGCAAGGAAAAGGCTTTCAACTCCCTGGTCGGCCAGGTCATGAAGGCCGCGCGCGGCAAAGCCAATCCACAACAGGTCAATTCCCTGTTGCGCGAAAAACTCGGCCAGTCGTAAATTCACAGTCTGGCCGCTCTCGCGCACGAGGCGGCCGGCCAGCGAGCGGGACGTTCCCGCTCAGCGCGCAGGCAGCATCCCACGGACTCCTGTCCCTCATCGATTCGCGGCAGGCCCCATGCTCTTGCGGCCTGCCGTTCTCCTGACGTGTGCGGCGGGCCTGCGCGCGTTGCGGGAGCGTAAGGTAGGAAGCCTTACTTGCGATTGCGCCGGCCGGGCGGCGCGTCGATCAGGCGCAGCACGGCCAGGACATGCGTGCGCGCCTCGTCGTCCAGGCGCTCCAGGATCGCCAAGGCTTCGGCCAGGCGTTCGTCGTTCGAGATCGGGTAAGCCGGCGGGACGTCGGAGACGCGGTTGCGCGGGATGCGCGGGTCGCTTTGCGTGTGCCCCTCGGCCAGCCAGGCGAGGGAGACGCCCAGCGCCTGCGCCAGGCGTTCTAGCGTCGAGAGCGTCGGGGCATACCCGGGCTGGTGCAGAATGCGATGGATGGTCGACTGGCGAACGCCCGCGCGCCGGGCGAGTTGGCTCTGCGTCCTCAGCCCGTGGCTGCGCATCAGGTCGAGAAGCCGGGCTGCCAAGTCGCTCATCGGGCGGACTATACGCAGCCGCATTCCATATACGCAAAATGGAATGCATGACAGCATAGTCAATTTATGCTTTCATGCATGAAAAACCCTTGCGCTTTACCATGCCCGCCGATGTGACCCAACTACGGCTCCTCACGCTGACGGGAGGTCTGCTCTGCAGCGAACAGGCCAGCCAGCACCTGCTCGAGCTCGGAATCGACACGCAAACCTATGCCTCAGTGGATGCGCTGATCCAGGCCTGCGGGCAGCATGGGCCGGCGGTCTGTGCGCTCGATGCCATCGCCGCCGGCGGTTCGACCGTCACGCTGGCCGGCCGCCTCGCCGGCAAGCCGGACCTGGCGGTGGTGGTCCTGGGTACGCCGGGCAACACCGGCGACCAGATCCGCTCGCTGCTGCTCGGCGCCGACGCCTGGCTGAGCGTCGATACCCCGTTCACGGTCATCGCGGCCACGATCTACGCGATCTTTCGCCGATTGACGACGAGCACCGAATGCGCCGATCCGGCGCCGTCGGCCCCCTGGCGCATGGCGGAAGACGGCTGGCGGCTGCAGGCGCCCAACGGCCACGGCGTCGCACTCACGCGGCGCGAGCGCGACATCGTCTCCGTGCTGGGAAGGCAATCGGGCCGTACCGTAACGCGCGCGGCCCTGGTCGAGCACCTGAGCGCAAGCGGGGCGCCCGTGAGCCCCGAGGCGGTGAACATGCTGGTCAGCCGCGTGCGCGCCAAGGCGAGGCGAACCGGGATGACGCTGCCGCTGGCCAGTTTGCCCGGGCGCGGCTATCGTCTGGACGCCCTGATGATCGACACCGCGTCGGGCGAGCGCTCGGCCCAGGGGCCGTGCATCGCCCACCGGGAGGGCTGAGCCGTGGCGAGCGCACTGCCGCCACAGCCCGCGCCAGGATGGACTTGCCTCGCTAGACCTCGCCGCAAACGGCGAAGCTCGCGCTCAGGCCCGTGGTCAACGCTTCATCATGTCGAAGAACTCGGCGTTGTTCTTGGTGGCGCGCAGCTTGTCGAGGATGAACTCCATCGAATCGACTTCGTCCATGTCGTGCATGAACTTGCGCAGCACCCAGATCTTCTGCAGCAGCTCGGGCTTGATGAGCAGTTCTTCGCGGCGGGTGCTGGACTTGTTGAGGTTGAGCGCGGGGTAGATGCGCTTCTCGGCCAGGCGGCGCTCCAGGTGCACTTCGGAGTTGCCGGTGCCCTTGAACTCTTCGTAGATCACCTCGTCCATGCGGCTGCCGGTCTCGACCAGGGCCGTACCGATGATGGTGAGCGAACCGCCTTCTTCCAGGTTGCGCGCGGCACCGAAGAAGCGCTTGGGGCGCTGCAGGGCGTTGGCGTCCACACCGCCCGTGAGCACCTTGCCCGAGGCCGGCACCACCGTGTTGTAGGCGCGCGCGAGACGGGTGATGGAGTCGAGCAGGATGATGACGTCCTGCTTCATCTCGACCAGGCGCTTGGCCTTCTCGATGACCATTTCAGCCACCTGCACGTGGCGGGTGGCCGGTTCGTCGAAGGTGGAGGCGACCACTTCGCCGCGCACCGAGCGCTGCATTTCGGTGACTTCCTCGGGACGCTCGTCGATGAGCAGCACGATGAGGGTGGCATCCGGGTGGTTGGCGGTGATCGCGTGCGCGATGTGCTGCATCATCACCGTCTTGCCCGACTTGGGCGGCGCCACCAGCAGCGCGCGCTGGCCCTTGCCGATCGGCGCGATCATGTCCAGGATGCGGCCGGTGAAGTTCTCTTCGCTCTTGATGTCGCGCTCGAGGCGCATCGGCTTGTTCGGGTGCAGCGGCGTCAGGTTCTCGAACATGATCCGGTGCTTGACCACCTCGGGCGGCTGGCCGTTGACCTTGTCCACCTTGACCAGCGCGAAGTAGCGCTCGCCATCCTTGGGCGTGCGCACTTCGCCTTCGATGGAATCGCCGGTGTGCAGGTTGAAGCGGCGGATCTGCGAGGGCGAGATGTAGATGTCGTCGGTGCTCGCGAGATAGGACGTCTCGGGCGAGCGCAGGAAGCCGAAACCATCGGGCAGGACTTCCAGGACCCCGTCGCCGAAGATCTGCTCGCCCTGCTTGGCTCGCCGCTTCATGATGGCGAACATCAGTTCCTGCTTGCGCAGCCGGTTGGCGTTCTCGATGTCGAGCGTGGCGGCCAGTTCCAGCAGTTGCGAGACGTGCTGGGCTTTCAGTTCATTCAGGTGCATAAAAGGCGGACAGGGGGAGATAAGGAGGCGCCAGTGGCGGCCCGGCGAATGCGGGCCGGCCTGCGGGAGCGGACGCACGATGGCGGCGAGCGGCGGCAAGATGGCCGTCGCGCGCCCGCCGCGCAGCGCGCGACGGACCCTTGGAGGATTACAGCGACTTGTCGAGGAACTCGGTGAGCTGCGATTTGGACATGGCGCCGACCTTGGTGTCGGTGACCTGGCCGTTCTTGAAGAGCATGAGCGTGGGCACGCCACGGATGGCGAACTTGGCGGCGGTGGCCTGGTTGTCGTCCACGTCGACCTTGACGATGTCGAGCTTGCCGGCGTATTCGGTCGCGACCTGATCCAGGATGGGCGCGATCATCTTGCACGGACCACACCAGGTGGCGGTGAAATCGACGAGCACAGGGCGGGAAGCGTTCACGACGTCCGAGTCGAAACTCGCATCGCTCACGTGCTTGATCGTGTCGCTCATGACATTTCCTCTATGGATAGTGGCGGTAGGCGCCAGCGTGTTTTGATGCTAGGGATTGTAGGGATCGGAAAGAGACTCGCGCGCGACCAGCCCATGAAGGCCATGGTTGACCCGCGTGCGTGGAATGGATAAATACGTGCCGGGGGCCGGTTCACACGGACAGAGCCGGTGAACTCGCGGGACGCGAAACCAGATGCGCAACCGATCGGGCGGCAAGGCTGGCGTCCCGGACAGGAAAACGGGCGGACTGCGTTTGCCTGCCTCTGATACCTGCCGTAATCGTTACAGAATACCTGATTACGGCGTTGCATGCATCCCTGTTTCTGTCAAAAAAAACCAACATGCCGGCGCGGCGGACGCGGCGCGACGCCCGTCCGGCCGCTTGCCGCCCCGCCCGCGCTCGGGGATACTCGGGGGCCGCCGTTCCGGCCCGAGCCCCGCCATGCGACGCCTCACCATCACCCTAGAAGACGACCTGCTCGCCGCCGTGGACGCGCTGTGCCGCGAACGCGGCTACGCCAGCCGGTCGGAAGCGTTTCGCGACTTGGTGAGGGCGGGCCTGGCGCAGCCGGCAGGCGGCGCGGCGCAGGCGCAGGCGCCCTGCTTCGCGACCCTATCCTACGTGTACGACCACGACCTGCGCGACCTCTCCAAGCGGCTCACCAGCGCGCAGCACCATCGCCACGACCTGTCGGTGGTGACCACCCACGTGCACCTGGACGAGCACGCCTGCCTGGAAGTCAGCGTGCTCAAGGGCCGCGCCGACGAGCTGCGCGCCTTTGCCGACGGCCTGACCAGCCAGCGCGGCGTGCGCTACGGCCATCTGGCGCTGATCCCGGCGAACATTGCGACCGAGGCCGCGCACGGGCACACCCACCACCACCATGGCCACGCGTCCGGCAAGGGCGACGACGACGGCGGTCAGGCCGCCTGATCGCGCGCCCCGCGCGCCGACGGCCCGGCCGGCAGCATCGCCGCCTGCAGGGCCAGCGCGGCCGGATGCGCGAACGGTGTCCAGGCGGGCTCGTCGGCGCGGCCGGTGCGTCGGCTCTCGTCCACGATGCGCCCGTCGTGCATGGCGACGATGCGCGTCGCATACCGGCGCGCCAGGCGCAGATCGTGCGTGATCAGGAGGCGCGCCATGGCATGCGCGCGCGCCAGCGCGTGCAGCAGGTCGAGCAGGTCGAGCTGCAGGGCGAGATCCAGGCTGGACACCGCCTCGTCGAGCACGAGCACGCGCGGCCGGCTGGCCAGCGCGCGCGCGATGCACACGCGCTGCAGTTGGCCGCCGCTCAAGTGCAGTGCCGGGCGCGCGGCGTCCTCCGGCAACAGGCGCACCATCGTCAGCAACGCCGCCACGCGCTCGCGCAGCGCCGAGCCCGAGAGGCCGCACAGGTGGCGCAGCGGCTGGGCGACGATGTCGCCCACGCACAGACGCGGATCGACCGCCGAGCCGGGGTCCTGGAACACGCCCTGCACGGCGGCGCGCCACGCCAGCCGCGCCGGCCCGCGCAGGCTAGTCACCGCCTGGCCGTCATAGCGGATGGCGCCGCGGGCCGGCGTCTCCAGCCCCAGCAGCAGACGCGCCAGCGTGCTCTTGCCGCAGCCGCTGCGCCCGACCAGGGCGACCGATTCGCCGTCCGCCACGGCGAGCGACACCTCGTGCAGCACGGCCCGCGCGCCGCTGCGCCGCCAGCCGGCGCCGCCGTAGCGCTGGCTCAGCCCGGTGCCGGCCAGCCGTGCGCTCGGCTCGCGCAGGACGACTGAACCGGGGAACGCGCCACCCTGCCCGTCCTGCGCCGCCGCGAAAGGTGCCTGCGTCGGCGGACGGTCGGGCGCATACAACGACAAGTGCCCTTGCACCAGCCCGCGCGACACCGCATGCCTCGGCGCGGAGAAGAAGCTCGCCACCCCCGCGCGCTCGACGATGCGCCCCTGCGCCATCACCGCCACCTCGTCGGCTAGCCGCGCCACCACGCTCAGGTCGTGCGTGACGAGCAGCAGGCCCAGGCCGCGCTCGCGCACGGCCCGTTCGAGCACGTCCAGGACGCGGGCCTGCGTGAGCGCATCGAGATCGGTGGTCGGCTCGTCGGCGAGCACATAGGGCGCGTCGCACAACAGGGCGAGCCCGATCATCATGCGCTGCAGCATGCCGCCGCTCATCTGGTGCGCCCGCAGATCGAGCACCGAGGCGTCCAGCTCGACGTCGGCCAGCGCACGCGCGCAGGCCGATGCCAGGGCGGCCTCGGCGCCGCCGTGCCAGGCGCGCCAGGTCTCGCGCACGTGGCTCCGCATGGTCAGCAGGGGATTGAAGGCGCTGCGCGGGTTCTGCAGCACGACGGCGACATGGCGGCCGCGCAGCCCGGCCAGCGCCACGTCGGCGCCGTCGAGCCTGGCCGTGCCGCCCACGCGCCGCGCACCCGGCGGCATGAGGTCCATGATCGCCGCGCAGCACAGCGACTTGCCCGAGCCGCTGGCACCCACCAGGGCGTGCACCCTGCCCGGGTGCAGGGCCAACGCCACGTCGTCCACGAGAACGCGCCCGGCGCCGTCGTGTACGGCCAGCTCGCTCAGCGCCAGGCCGCGCCGGGCCGTATCCCGGACGCTCCCGCCGCGCACGGCGTCGGCCGCGGGATGGGCGTGCGCGGGGGCATGCGCTGGCGCAGTCATTCCCGCACCCCCGCGCGCACGGCCGGATCGAGCCGGTCGCGCAAGGCGTCGCCGGCGATGTTGCACACCATGACCGAGACGAACAGCGCCACGCCCGGCCACACCATCTGCCAGGGGGCGGTCCAGACGAACTGGCGCGCATCGCCGATCATCACGCCCCATTCGGGCGTGGGCGCGGCGACGCCCAGCCCCAGGAAGGACAGCCCGGCCACGTGCAGCATCATGTGGCCCAGGTCCAGGCTCGCCAGCACGGCGAGCGGCGCGGCGATCGCGGGCAGCAGGTGGCGGCGAAAGATCGCCCACGGCCCGGCGCCCGCCATCCGCGCGGCCAGGATGAAGTCGCGCTCGCGCACCGCGAGCACCTGCGCGCGCGCGATGCGGGCATACCAGGCCCAGTGCGACAGACCGATGGCGATCACCACGTTGACCATGCCGGTGCCGAGCACGCCCACCATGAAGAGCGAGAGCACGACCGTGGGAAAAGTGAGGAACACGTCGCACACGCGCATGAGCAGCGCATCGACCCGGCCGCCCACGTAGCCCGCGACCCCGCCCACGGCGATGCCCAGCGCCAGGATGATCCCGAGCGCGGCCGCGACCGAGCCCAGCGTGACGCGCGCGCCCGCGAGGATGCGCGAGAACACGTCGCGGCCCAGATGGTCGGTGCCCATCCAATGGGCCAGCGACGGCTCCTGCAGCCGCCGCCCGAGCGCCACCTCGGTCGGGTCCCACGGTGCGAGCCAGGGGCCGGCCACGGCCAGCGCGACCAGCAGCAGCATGCCGAGCAGGGCGGCGCGATGCAGCCCGGACATGGCCGGGCGATACGACGGACGGGCAGCCCGCACCCCGCCCGCGGCGGACACGTCGGCGAGCGCGGCCTGCGCGAGGCGGCGGCGACGCGTGCCGATCATGATCGGGCTCCGGGCACGGCGCTAGGGCACAGGGCGTCATCGGCGCTGGCGGGGCCGGTGAAGCGGGTCGGGCTGGCGGGGCCACCGGTATCGGCTTCGCGTTCCGGCGCCGGCCCGCGCGCCGCGCGCATGCGCGGATCGAGCATGGCGTAGGCGACGTCCACCACCAGATTGCAGGCCGCGAAGATGACGACCATCATCAGCGCGAAGCCCTGGATCACCGGATAGTCGCGGTTGAAGATCGCGGACACCGCGTAGCGGCCGACCCCCGGCCAGCCGAACACGCTTTCCACGACCAGGGTGCCGCCGATGAGCTCGGCCAGGTGCATGCCGCTCGCGGTGACGACGGGGATGAGCGCGTTGCGCAGGATGTGCGCGTGCTCGACGCGGCCCGCGGACAGCCCGCGCAGCCGCGCATAGCGCACGTGCGGCTGGCCGCCGGCCTCGAGCAGGCTCGCGCGCAGCAGCCGCGCGTTGATGGCCATCGACATGAAGGACACTGCGATGGCCGGCATGACCAGGTGCGCCCACCCGCCCCTGCCCATGGGCGGCAGCCAGCCCAGGGTGACGGACAGGCCCAGCACCAGCAGGAAGCCGAGCCAGAAATTGGGCATGGACACGCCCAGAAAGCACACGGCGCGCACCACGTGGTCCTGCCAGCGCTCGCGGTGGCGCGCGGCCCACAGGCCCAGCGGGACGGACGCCAGCAGCGTGAGCGCGAAGGCCGCGCCCGCCAGTTGCAGCGTGGCCGGCAGATAGTGCAGCAGGTCGTCCATGACCGGGCGCCGCGTGGCATACGAGACGCCCAGATCGCCGCGCAGGGCGGCGGCCAGCCAGTCCAGGTACTGCACCGCGGCCGGGCGATCCAGCCCCAGGGTCTGCCGCGCCTCGGCCAGCGCGGCATCGGTGGGCGGCACCTGCGACAGCCGCAGATAGTCGAGCGCCGGGTCGCCCGCGCCCAGCCGCAGCATGAAGAAGATGGCCAGCGAAGCGCCCAGCAGCATCAGCGGCAGCACGGCCACGCGGCGCAGCACGTAGGCCGCCAGGCCGTCGCGGCGCGGCGTGGCACGCGGCGGCGCCTGCCCGGCGCTCGTCGCGCTCACCGGCGTGCCTCGCCCGAAGGCGGCTGCATGCGCGCCAGCGGCAGTTCGCTGGACATGGGCGCGAAGGGGATCTCGCCCAGCGCGGCGCGCGCGACGGCAATGGCGCCGACTTCGGTCAGCGGCAGATAGACCGCTTCCTCGTGCAAGGTACGCAGGATGCGCGCGTACAGCGTGCGCCTCTCGGCCTCGTCCACGGTGGACAGCACGCGGGTGATGTCGGCGTCCAGCGCGGCCTTTTCCGGCAGGCCGCGCTGCGCCTGGTAGTCCGCATGGGAGGGCGAGCGCATGGAACCGACGTAGGCATGCGGGTCGTAGGGCGCGCCCCAGGTGCGGTTGAACACCATGCCGAAGCGTCCGTCGCGCATGCGCGCCTGCACGCTGCCGGCCTCTTCCGCGCGCAAGGCCACGCCGATGCCCGCCTTGGCGAGATCGGCCTGCAGCACTTCGGCGAGCGACTTCATGACCCCGTCGGTGCCGGTGTAGAGCAGCTCGACCGTGAGCCGCGCGCCGTCCTTCTCGCGCACGGCGCCGGGGCGCGGACGCAGCCAGCCGGCCGCCTCCAGCAAGGCCTCGGCACGCGCCGGGGCGTAGGCGTAGGACGTCAGCGAGACACTGTCGGCATAGGGCACGTTGCGGTTGAAGAGAAAGTCCGCCCGGCGCTGCGAGCCATGCAGCACGCTGGCGACCAGGGTGTCCTTGTCCACCGCGTGGTTGATGGCCCGGCGCACGGCAAGCTCGCGCGTCGGCCCGTGCGCCGTATTGAGCGCCAGCGACAGCCCCTCGTAAGGCGGCGAGAGCGTGGCCGTGTAGCCCGGCATGCGGCGGAACTGCTCGAAGGCGTCCGGCGCGAGCAGGCCGCCCATGCCGTAGACCAGGTCGACCTCGCCCGTCTGCAGCGCAATCGCGCGCGAGGTCGGGTCGGGGATCACCTTGACCACCACGCGCTGGTAGCCCGCCGGCTTGCCCCAGTAGCCATCGTTGCGCTCGAACACGTCATATTCGCCCAGGCGCGTCTCGACGTGCTTCCAGGGGCCGGTGCCGATGGGCGCGCGGATGCCGTTGCGCGTGCCGCCGTCCGCGCCGAAGGCCGACGGCGCCATGAAGCGCATCGGGCGCACCAGGGCCAGTTCCTGCAGCACGGGGTAGTAGGCGCTCTTGAAGACGAATTCCACCGTGCGCGCATCGATCGCCTCGACCCGCTCGATCTGCTCGATCAGCGCCAGCCACTCGTGCCGCGCGCGGTTCTCCAGGATGGCGCGCACGTTATCGGCCACCGCCTGCGCATCGAAGGGATCGCCGTTGGAAAAGCGCACGCCCTCGCGCAGCGTGAAGCGATAGCGCCTGCCGTCCTCCGACATCGTCCAGGCGCTCGCCAGCGCGGGCTCGATGCGCCCGTCATCGCCCAGGCGCACCAGGCCTTCGTACACCATGGCCTGGGCGAACATCTGCTCGGGGGAATACAGGTGCGGGTTGACGGTGCCCACGTTCTGCGGCCAGGCGATGGTGAGGGTCTGCGCGAGCGCTGGATGGACGCCAGCCATGACGACGACGCAGGCGGCGAGGAACGAGCGCAGGCAATGGCGGAACATGGTGCAAGGCGACCGGCGGAAACAATGGGTGCCACACTAGCACGAGTATGATCTCTGGGCAAAAACTTCATACCGACAGCGTGGCATTCGGCGGGTCGTCGAAATTCGGCAGGCCACGCAGCTTGTCCGGGTTGCGCACGATGTAGATGCCCTGGATGCGGTCCTGCTCGATCCACAGCGCAGTGGTTTGCAGCACGCCGTCCAGTTCGCGCGTGATGAAGCCGGGCAGGCCGTCGATGACGGTCTCGCGCACCACCGGCGCGGTCGAAACCAGCCCCTTGCGCGCCAGCGATACGAAAAAGCGCGCCGCCTTGTCCGCACCGTAGAGCGGCACCAGCGCCGCCGGGCGCTTGCCCCCGCCATCGGTGTGCACCTGGACGTCGGCCGCCAGAAGCGCCTGCAAGCCCGCCATGTCGCCCCTGCGCGACGCCGCGAAGAAGGCTTGCGCGATCTGCCGGCCGCGCTCGGCCGAGACCGGATAGCGGGGCCGCGACTTCTGCACGTGTCCGCGGGCGCGAGCGGCCAGTTGGCGGCAGGCCGCGGCGTCGCGCGCAAGCGTGGCCGCGACTTCCTCGAACGGCAGGCCGAACACGTCATGCAGCAGGAAAGCCGCCCGCTCCAGCGGAGAAAGCCGCTCGAGCGCCATCATCAGCGCCAGCGTGAGGGCATCGCCCTCGCCCATGCCGGGATGCTCCTCCAGCACCGGCTCGGGCACCCAGGGGCCGATGTAGGTCTGGCGCTGACGGCCTGCCGACTTCATCAGGTCCAGGCACAGCCGCGTCACGGTTTGCCGGAGAAACGCCTGGGCGTTGCGCACCGCGGCGTGATCGGCGCCGTGCCAGCGCAGGTAGGCGTCCTGCACCACGTCCTCGGCTTCGGCCCACGAGCCGAGCATGCGGTAGGCCAGGCGCAGCAGGCCGGGCCGCAGGGCGGCGAAATCCCCCGCGTCGGCGTGCGGCTCAGGCATCGGGCGTCCAGGCCGCGGGATGCACGGAACGCAAGCCGACCGCCAGACGGTTCCAGGCGTTGATGGCCATGATGAGCACGGTGAGCTGCACTTTCTCCTCGTCCGAGAAATGCGCGCCCAGGCCGTCGTAGTCGGCATCCGGCGCCCAAGTGTCGGCCACCCGGGTCAGGGCCTCGGTCCAGGCCAGCGCGGCGCGCTCGCGCTCACTGTACAGCGGCGATTCGCGCCAGGCCGCCAGCAAATGCAGGCGCGCCTCCGACTCGCCGTGCTGGCGGGCGTCCTGCGTGTGCATGTGCAGGCAATAGGCGCAGCCGTTGATCTGCGAGGCGCGGATCTTCACGAGCTCCTGCAGGGAATGCTCCAGGCCGCTGGCGCGCAGCTTCGCTTCCAGCTCCAGCAAGGGCTTGAGCAGGCCTGGGGCCGCGTTCCAGGGATCGATGCGGGGTGACATGATGAGAGACTCCTCGTTGTTGGCGGCGCCGAACCCTTTCAGCGCTCCCTTACAAGACGAGCCAGCCCAGGCTGTTGTGACATGCCAGGAAAAAAACCCGGGCCGCGCGGGGCGGCCCGCCCGCAGGGTCAGCGCGGCAGTTCGGACGCGCCCATCAGGTACTCGTCCACCGCGCGGGCGGCCTGGCGGCCTTCGCGGATGGCCCACACGACCAGCGACTGGCCGCGGCGCATGTCGCCGGCGGCGAACACCTTGTCCACCGAGGTGCGGTAGTCGTCGGTGTTGGCACGCGCGTTGCCGCGGTTGTCGCGGTCGATGCCGAAGGCGTCCAGCACGGTCTGCAGGGGCGAGACGAAACCCATGGCAAACAGCACCAGGTCGGCCTTGAGCTCGAACTCCGAGCCCTCGACTTCCTGCATCTTCATCTGGCCGGTGACGTCGTCGCGCACCCACTCCACGCGCGCGCAGAGGATCTTCTCGACCTTGCCGGCCTTGTTGCCGACGAACTTCTTGGTCGTCACGGCCCAGTCGCGCTCGGCGCCTTCCTCGTGCGAGGACGAGGTGCGCAGGCGGCTCGGCCAGTACGGCCAGGTCATCGGCTTGTCCTCGGTCTCGGGCGGGCGGGGCATGAGTTCGAGCTGGCTCACGGACTTGGCGCCATGGCGGTTGCTGGTGCCCACACAGTCCGAGCCGGTGTCGCCGCCGCCGATCACGACGACGTGCTTGCCGGTGGCCATGATCTGGCCGGTGAGGCGATCGCCCGCGACGACCTTGTTCTGCTGGCGCAGGAAATCCATGGCGAAGTGGACACCGTCCAACTCGCGGCCCGGGATGGGCAGATCGCGCGGGTTCTCGGCGCCGCCGGTCAGCACCACGGCGTCGAATTCGGCCTTGAGCTCGTCCGGGGTCTTGATCGTGAGCGCATGGTTGAGCGTCTGCGCATAGGCTTCGCCCGCGTCCTTGTCGCCGATATAGGTGCTGGTCTGGAAGGTCACGCCTTCGTCCTGCATCTGCGCGACGCGCCGGTCGATCTGCTGCTTCTCGAGCTTGAAGTCGGGAATGCCGTAGCGCAGCAGGCCGCCGATGCGGTCGTTCTTCTCGAACACGGTCACGCTGTGGCCGGCGCGCGCGAGCTGCTGGGCGCAGGCCATGCCGGACGGGCCCGAGCCGATCACGGCCACCGTCTTGCCCGTCTTGTGCAGCGGACGCTGGGCCTCGATCCAGCCTTCGGCCCAGCCGCGGTCGGCGATGGCGTGCTCGATCGACTTGATGCCGACCGCGTCATCGTTGATGTTCAGCGTGCACGCGGCCTCGCAGGGCGCGGGGCAGATGCGGCCGGTGAACTCGGGGAAGTTGTTGGTCAGGTGCAGCACGTCCAGCGCCTGGCGCCAGTTGTTGCGGTAGACCAGGTCGTTCCAGTCGGGAATGATGTTGTTGACGGGACAGGCGTTGTTGCAGAACGGAATTCCGCAATCCATGCAACGCGCGCCCTGCTGGCGGGCTTCCTCTTCCGTCAGGTGCAGCACGAACTCGCGCCAGTGCTTCAGGCGCTTCTTCGGTTCTTCGGCCGCCTCCGAGAGGCGCTGGTACTCCAGAAAGCCGGTGGTCTTTCCCATCTTTCGATCCTGTCTGAGCCTTGCCCGGACGCGGCGCCCTCGCGGCGCCGTCCCGGGCGGGTCGGTTGTCTAGTTATCCCGCGATGACGCCGTCAGATCACGCGGCCATCTTGGCGGGATTGGCGGCCTGCCACATCTCGCCCAGGGCGCGGCGGTAGTCCTTCGGCATGACCTTCACGAACTGCTTGCGCGCGCTCTCCCACTGGCCCATCAATTCGCGGGCGCGGAAGCTGCCGGTGTAGCGGAAGTGGTTCTCGATCAGGCGCTTGAGGATGGCTTCGTCGACCTCGCGCTCGCCGCCGCGCATGGCCATGTGCCACTGCGCCTGGTTGCCGGTCTTGTGCTGCTCGCTCGCGGGCGACACGGACTCCAGGTCCACCATGGCCAGGTTGCAGCGCTCGCGGAACGTGCCGTCCGGGTCGTACACATAGGCCACGCCACCCGACATGCCGGCGGCGAAGTTGCGGCCCGTGGGGCCGAGCACGACGACGGTGCCGCCGGTCATGTACTCGCAGCCGTGATCGCCCGTGCCCTCGACCACCGCCTGGGCGCCCGAGTTGCGCACGGCGAAGCGCTCGCCCGCCACGCCGTTGAAGTACGCCTGGCCGGCCAGGGCGCCATAGAGCACCGTGTTGCCCACGATGATGTGCTCGGGGCCGAAGCCGCGGAAGTCGTTGGGCGAGCGCACGATGATGGTGCCGCCCGACAGGCCCTTGCCCACGTAGTCGTTGCCGTCGCCGACCAGGTCCAGCGTGATGCCGTGCGCGAGGAAGGCGCCGAAGCTCTGGCCCGCCACGCCGTTGCACTGGATGTGGATGGTGTCGTGCGGCAGGCCTTCGTGGCCGTACTTGGACGCCACCACGCCCGAGAGCATGGCGCCGATCGTGCGGTTGCGGTTGCGCACCGGCACGATGAAGGAGACTTTTTCGCCGCGCTCGATGGCCGGCTTGGCGCGCTCGATGAGCTGCAGATCGAGCGCCTGTTCGAGGCCGTGGTCCTGGGTCTCGATCTGGCGGCGCGCGATGTCCGCGCCGGCCTCCGGCTGGTGGAACACGCGCGAGAAGTCCAGGCCCTGCGCCTTCCAGTGGTCGATGCCGGCGCGCATGTTGAGCAGCTCGGTGCGGCCGATCAGCTCTTCGAAGGTGCGCACGCCCAACTGGGCCATGATCTCGCGCACTTCCTCGGCGACGAAGAAGAAGTAGTTGACGACGTGCTCGGGCTTGCCCTGGAACTTCTTGCGCAGCACCGGATCCTGCGTGGCCACGCCCACCGGGCAGGTGTTCAGGTGGCACTTGCGCATCATGATGCAGCCTTCGACGACCAGCGGCGCGGTGGCGAAACCGAACTCGTCGGCGCCCAGCAGCGCGCCGATGACCACGTCGCGGCCGGTCTTCATCTGGCCGTCGGCCTGCACGCGGATGCGGCTGCGCAGGTTGTTCAGCACCAGGGTCTGCTGGGTTTCGGCCAGGCCGAGTTCCCACGGGGTACCGGCGTGCTTGATCGAGGACACCGGCGAGGCGCCGGTGCCGCCGTCATGCCCGGCGATCACGACGTGGTCGGCCTTGGCCTTGGCCACGCCCGCGGCCACCGTGCCCACGCCCACCACCGAGACCAGCTTGACCGAGATGCCGGCGCGCGGGTTGGTGTTCTTCAGGTCATGGATGAGCTGGGCCAGATCCTCGATGGAATAGATGTCGTGGTGCGGCGGCGGCGAGATCAGGCCCACGCCCGGCACCGAGTAGCGCAGCTTGGCGATGTAGTCGGACACCTTGTGGCCGGGCAGTTGGCCGCCCTCGCCGGGCTTGGCGCCCTGCGCCATCTTGATCTGGATCTGGTCGGCGCTGGAGAGATACTCCGCGCTCACGCCGAAACGGCCCGAGGCGACCTGCTTGATCTTGGAGCGCAGCGAATCGCCGGCCTTCAGGGGCACGTCGGCCTCGATGCGCGATTCGCCCAGGATCGAGGCCAGCGTGTCGCCGTCCTTGATGCCGGCCGTGCCGTTGCGCATTTCGGCGCGATAGCGCAGCTCGTCCTCGCCGCCTTCGCCGGTGTTGGACTTGCCGCCGATGCGGTTCATGGCGACCGCCAGCACCGAGTGCGCCTCGGTGGAGATCGAGCCCAGCGACATCGCGCCGGTGGCAAAGCGCTTGACGATGTCGGCCGCCGGTTCGACCTCCTCGAGCGGGATGGCCTGCGCCGGGTCGAAGCGGAACTCGAACAGACCGCGCAGCGTCATGTGGCGCCGGCTCTGGTCGTTGATAATCTGCGCGTATTCCTTGTAGTTGCGGTAGTTGTTGGCGCGCGTCGCGTGCTGCAGCTTGGCGATCGCGTCCGGCGTCCACATGTGCTCCTCGCCGCGCACGCGGAAGGCGTATTCGCCGCCCGGGTCGAGCATCTCGCGCAGCGCGGGGTCGTCGCTGAACGCGGCATGGTGCAGGCGCAGGGATTCCTCGGCCACCTCGAAGATGCCGATGCCCTCGATGTTGCTCGCGGTGCCGGTGAAGTACTTGTCGACCAGGGCGCGCTGCAGGCCCACGGCCTCGAAGATCTGCGCGCCTGTGTAGGACATGTAGGTGGAGATGCCCATCTTGGACATCACCTTGTTCAGGCCCTTGCCGATCGCCTTGATGTACTGGTAGATCGCCTTCTCGGCGGCCGCGGCGCTCTCGGCCGAGGCCTTGCCGTCCCGGTGCATCGCGGCCAGCGCTTCCATCGCGAGGTAGGGGTGGATCGCCTCGGCGCCGTAGCCGGCGAGCAGCGCGAAGTGGTGCACCTCGCGCGCCGAGCCGGTCTCCACCACCAGGCCGGTGGCGGTGCGCAGGCCGGCGCGGATCAGGTGCTGGTGCACGGCCGAGGTGGCCAGCAGCGCGGGCACCGGCACGCGGTTCTCGTCGACCTTGCGGTCGGACACGATCAGGATGTTGTAGCCCTGCTGCACGGCGTCGGCGGCCTGCGAGCACAGCGCGGCCACGCAGGCCTCGATGCCTTCCTTGCCCCAGGCGGCCGGGTAGGTGATGTCCAGCTCGAAGCTGCGGAACTTGCCGCGCGTGACGCGCTCGACGTGGCGGATCTGCGCCATGTCGTCGAAGTCGAGGATGGGCTGGGCGACTTCCAGGCGCAGCGGCGGGTTGACGTTGTTGATGTCGAGCAGGTTGGGCTTGGGCCCGATGAACGACACCAGCGACATCACGAGCTGCTCGCGGATCGGGTCGATCGGCGGGTTCGTGACCTGCGCGAAGAGCTGGCGGAAGTAGTTGTAGAACGGCTTGGCGCGGTTGGACAGCACCGCCAGCGGGGCGTCGTTGCCCATCGAGCCGATGCCTTCCTCGCCCGTGGCGGCCATGGGCTCGAGGATGAACTTGTAGTCTTCCTGGGTCCAGCCGAACACTTGCTGGCGATCGAGCAGCGGCACGGCCGAGCGGGCTTCCTCGAGGTCGGCCTGCTCGGGCGCGGGCAGGCTGTCGAGCTTGACGCGCAGGCGCTCGATCCACTGGCGGTACGGACGGGCGGCGGCGAGCTGCGACTTGAGCTCTTCGTCCTCGATGATGCGGCCCTGTTCGAGGTCGATCAGGAACATCTTGCCCGGCTGCAGGCGCCACTTCTTGATGATGCGGTTCTCGGGCACGGACAGGGTGCCGGCCTCCGAGGCCATGATCACCATGTCGTCGTCGGTGATGACGTAGCGCGCCGGGCGCAGGCCGTTGCGATCGAGCGTGGCGCCGATCTGGCGGCCGTCGGTGAAGACCAGGGCGGCCGGGCCGTCCCAGGGTTCCATCATTGCCGCGTGGTACTCGTAGAAGGCGCGACGGTGCTCGTCCATCTCGGTGTGCTGCTCCCACGCCTCGGGCACCATCATCATCATGGCCTGGGCGAGCGGATAGCCCGACATCACGAGCAGTTCGAGGCAGTTGTCGAAGATCGCCGTGTCCGACTGGCCTTCGTAGACGATGGGGTAGAGCTTGGCGAGGTCGTCGCCCAGCACGGCGGACTTCATCAGGCCCTCGCGCGCGCGCAGCCAGTTGAAATTGCCCTTGACCGTGTTGATCTCCCCGTTGTGGGCGAGCAGGCGGTACGGGTGGGCCAGCGGCCAGGCCGGGAAGGTGTTGGTCGAGAAGCGCTGGTGGACCAGGGCGAGCGCGGAGACGGCGCGCGGATCGGCCAGGTCGCGGTAGTACTCGCCGACCTGGTTGGCGAGCAGCAGGCCCTTGTACACCACGGTGCGGGTGGAGGCCGACGGCACGAAATATTCCTTGCCGTGGGCGAGCTTCATCTTCTGGATGGCGTGGCTGGCCGTCTTGCGGATCACATACAGCTTGCGTTCGAGGGCGTCGGGCACCATCACGTCGGTGCCGCGGCCGATGAAGAGCTGGCGGATCACCGGCTCGCGCTTGCGCACGGTCGGCGACATGGGCATGTCCATGTCGACCGGCACGTCGCGCCAGCCGAGCACCACCTGGCCCTCGATGCGCACGGCGCGCTCGAGCTCGCTCTCGCAGGCCAGGCGCGAGGCGGTTTCCTTGGGCAGGAAGACCATGGCCACACCGTACTCGCCCGGCGGCGGCAGGGTCACGCCCTGGGCGGCCATGTCTTCGCGATAGAGCTCGTCGGGGATCTGGATCAGGATGCCGGCGCCGTCGCCCATCAGCTTGTCGGCGCCCACCGCGCCGCGGTGATCCAGGTTCTCGAGGATCTTCAGGCCTTGCTCGACGATGGTGTGGCTCTTGCGCCCCTTGATGTGCGCGACGAAGCCGACGCCGCAGGCGTCGTGCTCGTTGGCCGGATCGTACAGGCCCTGGGGAGCGGGCAGGCCGATGCGGGTCGCGTCGACCACGGCAGTGACCGGCGCTTGGTCCGCACTCGAACAGGAGGGTTGAGACATGGCTGCTCCCTATTAACGCGTTATGGGGTGTATCGATCGCCGCGCGGGGCGGCGTGACAGGCCTTGAATCGACGCCGGGCCGAGGCGCTGTCGCGCCTGGGGCGGACCCGCTGGGGCGTCGGCTGCGGACGCACGTCGGGTACGGATTCATGGCCAAGGCGAGCAACGATACTGCTGCACCGCACAGAAATCAATAAAAAATTTCGGTGCGTCCCTATTTTACAGGGCGCATGGCTGTCTATGTATTGGCAGTCGGAAGCTGTACAGGTTCCCGGCGGGCTTGGGAAAATCGACCTTCCAGCGAGCCCATCGGTCGTGTAACGGATTCTTTTTTGTTTTGGTACGTCCCCAATAAATATGGCTAGATTTTGGTGCGAAAAACGCTGTCTCTGCACTATTTCGGGGCGATTTCGCCGTCACCCAAATCGAACGGCCCTGCCGATGCACTTTGTCGGTGCATCGGCAGGGCCGTTCTCGGCGGCCAGCTTGCCTGCGCTTTACTGAACCGTCATCCCCAGCCCTTCCAGCACCGCGGCCTCGCTCTTGGCCGTCTCCGCCGCCCAGGCGGCGTAGTCGGCGCTGCTCATGTAGTTCGGCTTCATGTCGAAGCGGTCCAGCACCTCGACGAAGTTGGGCTGTTCCATGGCCTGCTTGAAGGCGTCATGCAGCGTCTGGATGATCTGCGGGTCGGTGCCCTTGGGCGCGACCAGGCCGAAAGGCGAGGCCTGCACGATGCCCAGGCCCAGCTCCTTGAGCGTGGGCGCGTCCGGGAACTTCTCCGAACGCTCGTCGCCCCAGGTCGAGAGCAGGCGCAGCTTGCCGTCCTGGACGAAGGGCGCCCAGCCCGGCGTGTCGGCGACCGACATCACGTGCTTGCCCACGACGGCCTGCAGCGACTCCGAGTTGCCCTTGTACGGCACGTGGGTGAGTTCGACGCCGGCCTGCGAGGCCAGCATCTCCATCGTGACGTGCAGCGTGGTCATGGCGCCCGGCGTGCCGTAGGTGAGCTTGCCCGGGTTCTGCTTGGCGTAGTCCAGGTAGCCCTGCATGTCCTGGATGGGGGAATCCGCGGGCACCACGACGCCGAAGGTATAGCCCGCCAGCCCGATCACGTAGTCCAGATCCTCGACCGGGTCCCAGTTGACCTTGGTGACGTACTTCATGCGGAACACGGGCAGGGGTACCTGCGCCAGGGTATAGCCGTCGGGCTTGGCGTTCTGCATGGACTGGGCGGGCAGCACGCCGCCCGCCCCCGGCTTGTTCTCGATGATGACCGGCTGGCCGAGGATCTTGGCCGCATTCTCCGCGAACACGCGGAACGGCACGTCGGTCGATCCGCCCGGCGAGAAGCCGATCTGGATGTGGATCGGACGGTTCGGGAAGTTGTCGGCGGCGGAAGCCGCATGGGCCGTGAAAGCAAAGGCACCGAGCGACAGGGCGAGTGCCGGCGCCAGCATGGCGGTCTTGTGACGGAACATCGTGTCTCCTTCAGGGATGCGGGCGATCGGCCCGCGTCGGGGTACAGCAGCCTGGGTGGGGCGGTCGGGCCCGGAGCGCAGCCTCAGGCCGCGGCCCGGGTGCGAAGCTCGCGCGCGCCACCGGGTGCGGCGGCGGGAGCACGGGAATCGATCAGCGCCTGCGTCATTTCGCGCAGGCGCGGAGCGACTTCGTCCATCATGTAGCGGCGCGTCAGGCGAAACGCCGGGCCGCCACAATTGAAACCGTAGATCTGGTGGCCGGGGCCGTAGGGGATGGCGGCGCCCACGCCATGGATGTCCTCGTGCCAGTCGCCGAACGAGAAGCAGCAGCCGTACTCGGCATAGTCGCGCTGGGCCATCTCCCAGCGCGGCGCGAAGTGCTCCCACTCGTGCGGGAAAGCACGGCGCAGCGAGCCCAGCAGCGCCTCGCGGCCGGCCTCCGGCAGCGCGCACATGTAGGCGCGGCCCATGGCCGTGGTCATGAGCGGGATGCGGTCGCCCACGCCCAGCCCGAGGGTGAGCGTGCCGCGCGAGGCGCGTGTGTTCTCCAGATAGACCATGCTGTAGCGGTCGCGCCGGCCGAGCGAGACCGACACGCCGGTGGCTTCGGCCAGGCGCTCCATGTGCGGCTTGGCGACGTCGCGCAGCTCCACCCCCGCCAGCGTGGCGTAGCCCAGCGCGAGCACGCCGGGGCCCAGCCGATACTTGCCGCTGTCGGGGTCGTAGTCGAGATAGCCGAGCGTGCGCAGGGTGTAGGTCAGGCGCGAGACCGTGGGCCGCGGCAGGCCGGAACGCCGCGCGAGAAGCTGGTTGGACAGCTCGGCGCTATCGGGACGGAAGCAGCGCAGCAGTTCCAGGCCGCGCGCCAGGGCCGTCACGAACTGCCGGTTCTCCGGCGCCTCGAAATTTTCCATCTGTCTCCCCTTGCCCGGACGGCGTATGCCGTTCGCACTGCGAAATTCGAGTGCGGTTTTTTGATCTGGGAGCGATATTCGCACGGCTGGCGGCCGCCGTAAAGCATTGCGGAACACCAATCCGCGGTGCGAAATGCCCGAGCGGCGGGAAGCCGCCAGCCGCGCCCCGGGGAAACGGCGCGCTGTTCCAGGGATGCGAACGCG
>NZ_VLTJ01000003.1 GCF_007558815.1 Verticiella sediminum
CGACCGGGCGCACGCTGCGCCCGGCGCAAGGCTCAGCAGCAGTTGCAGCCCACGTGGCGCATGCGGGGATATCCTCCGCCGGCCGGCTGCGTGCGCGGTGCGGGGCCCGCACCGGCACTGCGCAGCAGCACCGGCAGGCTGCGCTGTCTCGGGGCCGGCTCGCCGCAGCCGGCGCAGGCGGCCGGCTGATCGAACTCGCTCACGGGCCGGCGCGCCGTGAACGTGCCGCATTGCGGGCAGAGGTATTCGTAGATCGGCATGGCGCCGGACTCACCAGCCGCCCGATTCGCCGCGCGGCACATACAGGCCCTGGCCCGGGCCGCCCAGCCAGGCCTCGCCGTCGACGATCCGGTTGCCGCGCAGGTAGACCTGGCGCACCTTGCCGGTGACTTCCCGCCCCTCGAACAGCGTGAAATCGCAGTTGCCGTGCTGCGTCTGCGCCGAGATCACGTGGTTTTCGCCCGGATCGAAAAGCACCAGATCGGCATCGCTGCCGATCGCGATCGCCCCCTTGCGCGGGTACAGGCCGAAGAGCTTGGCCGGCGCGGTCGACGTCAGCTCGACCATGCGCTGCAGCGAAATCCGCCCGGTGCGCACGCCACCGTCGTGGATCGTCGCCAGGCGGGTCTCCACCCCCGGCACCCCGTTGGGAATCTTCGAGAAATCGTCGCGCCCATAGGGCTTCTGCCTGACCCGGCCCAGGTGGCCCTCCTTCATGCAGAAGGGGCAGTGGTCGGTCGACACCAGTTGCAGGTCGTCCGTGCGCAGCGCGGTCCACAGCGCATCCTGCGCCTGCTTGGAGCGCAGCGGCGGGCTCATCACGTAGCGCGCCAGGTCGAAATCCTCGCTGTCGTAGACGCTGTCGTCGAAGAAGAGGTAGTGCGGGCAGGTCTCCGCGAACACCGGCACGCCCAGGTCGCGCGCCTCCACGACGTGCTTGAGCGCTTCCTGCGCCGACAGGTGCACGAAATAGACCGGCGCCTGCGCAAGCTCCGCGAGCTTGATGCCGCGGTGGGTCGCCTCGCCCTCGAGAATGGCCGGGCGCGTGAGCGCATGGTACTTGGGCGCGGTGTGCCCCTGGGCCAGCGCCTCCTGGATCAGCAGCTCGATCACATTGCCGTTCTCGGCGTGCAGGCAGACCATGCCGCCATGCTGGCCGACCATGCGCATGGCCTGGAAGATCGCCGCATCGTCCACCATTACCGAGCCGGGGTAGGCCATGAACATCTTGAAGCTGGAGATACCCTCGTGCCGGATGGCGTCGCGCATGTCGGCGAGCGCCTGGGCATCGACCCGGGTGACGATGACGTGAAAGCCGTAGTCGACGCAGGCCCCGTCGCGCCCCTTCTCCTGTGCCCGCGCGATGGCCTCGGGCAAGGGCACATCCTGGCGCTGGAAAGCGAAGTCGACCACGGTGGTGGTCCCGCCGAACGCGGCCGAGCGCGTGCCGGATTCGAAACTGTCGCAGGTCGTCGAATCGCCGAAGGTGTTGTCCAGGTGCGTGTGGCAATCCACGCCGCCGGGCAGCACGAGCAGGCCCGCCGCGTCGATGACTTCGGTGTCGTCCGCGGCGGGCAAGGACTGGCCGATCGCGACGATGCGGCCGCGTTCGATCAGGATGTCGGCCACGTAGTCGTCGATCGCCGTGACGATGCGGCCGTTGCGAATGATCTTTCTATCCATGGATGGCTCCTGAAGATGCTCCGTTCAGCCGGTCAGCCCGGCCTGTGCCAGCAAACGCTCGAGTTCGCGCACCTCGCCCGACGGCGGCGGGCTCATCGGCAGGCGCATGCAATCGCTCGGGATCCTGCCCAGCAGCTTCAGGCAGGTCTTCAGGCGCGCCGTCGCGCGCCCGCCGGGCGCCGTCCCATAGATGGCCTTGGCCAGCGGATACAGACGATCGTTGATCTCGCGCGCGCGCGGCAGATCGTTGGCGCGCACGGCCTGGTCGAGCTCGACGACCAGTTCGGGCGCGATCGCCGCAAGGCTCACCAGGCTGCCGTCGCTGCCGACGACGAAGCAGGTGAGCAAGTGCTCGTCGCCGGAAGCCATCATGGCGACGTGCGGCGCCACGCGGCGCAGCATGCGCCAGTTCGCCTCGTAGGCGGCGGCTTCCCAGCTACCTTCCTTCACCCCGACCACGTCGGGCAGTTGCGCCAGCGCCGAGAGCACCTGCGGGGTATAGGCCATGGTGCCCGCGCCCACGCCGGCCTGATACAGCATCATCGGCATGCGCGCACGGGCGTTGGCCACCGTGTGGTGCGTGATCGCCATCTGCTCGTCCTGCGACAGAGCCCAGGAGAACGGGGGGAAGACGAGAATCGCGTCGGCGCCGGCCTGCCTGGCATCGTCCACGTGCGCCTGCGCTTCCAGGCTGCCCTCCGCGTTCACACCGCTCACGATGACCCCGCGATCGGCGCACACCTCGCGGGCGATGGCCGTCACCCGGCGTTTTTCCTCGCGCGACAGGGTGAAGTTCTCGCCGGCATGGCCGTTGACCAGCAGGCCGTGCATGCCGGGCGCCTTCATGCAGGCATCCAGATGGTCCGCCAAGGCGGCCTCGTCCAGCATGCCGTCGTCCTGCAGCGGGCAGAGCGTGGCGGCGTAGATGCCATGAAAGGGATGGGGGCGATTCGGAATCATGATGAGCAACCAGGGACTCAGGCGTTGGGCATGGGCAGGCCGACGAGCCGTGCCGGATCGAACAAGGGCAGATCGGGGTCTTGCCCGAGAATATGTTGGGCCAATATGCGGCCCATGAACGGGCCGCTGGTATAGCCGGAGTGCGCGCTGCCGACGACCCAGGCGTTGGCCACGCCCGGTACGTCGCCGATGATGGGCATGGCATCGGCCGTCTCGGCCTCCAGGCCGAGCCAGATGCGCGCCACCCGCGCCTCGGCCAGGGCCGGCACGGCGTAGGCGGCCAGCCGCACGTTGCCCACGAGGTTGGCCGTGCGCGCCTGTACGCCGCCGCGCTCGCGGTCGCCCTCGCCCTGCCAGCCGCCGCCGATCAGCACGGTGCCGTTGGCGAACTGCTTGAGCGAGAGCAGGCCGTTGGCCACGCTCAACACGGTGCGCATCGCCGGGCGCAGCCTCTCGGTAACGATGAGCTGGTTCACCAGCACCTTGATCGGGATGTGCACGCCCAGCATGGCGAGCATGTCCTCGATCCATACGCCGCCGGCCAGTACCAGCCGGCGGGCGCGCAGGGGGCCGTCAGCCAGGTTCGGCCCGCGCAGGACGTGGCCCTGGTCGCCGGAGTCGATGGCGGTGACCGGCGTGTCCTCAAGCACGGTGACGCCGGCATTGTCGAGCGCATGGCGAAAAGCCCGCCCCGTGAGATAGGCGCTGGCGTAGCCGTCGATCTCGCAATAGCCGGCCTTGAGCAGGGCCGGGTTCAGCCCGGGCTCGATCTCGCGCGCCCGGGCCGCGGTGATCACCTCGATCGGCGCGCCGAACTCGCGCCGGGCGCGGGCCCGCAGTTCCACCAGTTCGGCCTCGGCTTCGGTGAAGGCGAGCGTGAGCCCGGGCACGTGCGTGGCGTCGACGCCCCTGCCCAGCCAGCGCTCGGCCTGCATCCACATCTCCCAGGCGCGCATCGCATAGGGAATCAAGGCCGCGCGCGTCATGTGCAGGGTCAGCGTACCGGCGTTCACGCCGGATGCCTCGCGGCAGATCGGGCCGCGGTCGATGAGCAGCACGCGCATGCCGCCTTGCGCCAGGTGCAGCGCGCTCGAGCACCCCATCACGCCGGCGCCGAGGACAACGGCGTCCCACTCGGTCGAAGGGTTCATGGCTGCCTTCACAGCGGTGCCGCCTTCGGAATGGGAATGTCGGCATAGGTGTAGTCTCCCGCCATCGCCGAGAGCGACACCGGGCGCAGCGGCGCGCGCCCGCGGAAGTAGCCGACGTCCTCGCGCCGGCCGACCTGCGCGGCGACCAGTTGCGCCGCGACGTCGCCGCAGGTACGGCCCTGGCATGGCCCCATGCCGCAACGTGTCCAGGCCTTGACCTGGTTCATGGTGCATGCCCCTTCGCGCACGGCCGCATCGATGTCGGCCCGGCACACGTCCTCGCAGCGGCACACGACCGTCTGGGCATCGATGCTCTCGACCGCGCCCGGCTTGAGCGCCATCAGCCCGGCCATCGCCCGGCCAAAACGCGCCGCCTTGCGCCACTGTGCCTGCAGTTGGCCGCGCGCAGCCCAATACGCCGGCGCATCGAGCGCGCCCAGATCATGGACGCAGGCCAGCGCCGCCAGTTCGCCATGCCATCCGGCAGCCGCCGCGCCGGCGATGCCCGCGCCGTCGCCGGCGACGTACAGGCCCGGCAGGCTGCTGCGGCCGTCGGCATCGGTGCGGGCGATCCAGCCGCCCAGCTCGGGACGGTAGTCGTGTTCGGCCCGCAGCAGGCGGGTGACGTCGGTGCTCGGGCTCAGCCCGTTGCCGATGGCCACGGCCGAGGTGCTGAGCATGCGCGTCGCCTCGCCTTGGGCGCGGCCCAGCGCATCGACGGCGCCGATGTGCACCTCGAGCGCGTCGGCGCGGGCGTCGATACGGCGGATCGCATGGCGACGGTGCACCGGGACCCGCGCGCGCCGCAGTTGCGATTGCCAGCGCAACCCCTGGCGCACCAGGTCGGGCCTGCCGACGAGCGCCGGCGCCGTGCGCAGCCAGTCCCAGCGGCTGGCCAGGTCGATCACGGCCTGCACCTGGCCCCCGGCATCGAGGATGGCGGCGGCCACCGCCAATAGCAGCGGGCCGTTGCCCGCCACCACCGTGCGTTCGCCCGGCACCATCCCCTGCGACTTCAGCAGGATGGTTGCGCCGGCCAGGCCGATCACGCCGGGCAATGTCCAGCCGGGAAAGGGCACGACGCGTTCGGTCGTTCCCGTGGCCACGAGCAGCGCACGCGGCGCCAGGCTCACCAGGCCCTGCGGCCCGACCAGGTCGGTGCGCAGATCGGTACCCACATTCCAGACCTTGTGATCGAACCGACAGACTACGCCCTGCGCGCGCAATTCCGCGCGCAGGGCGTCGCCGGCAGCCGCGTCCGGATTCATCCCGGGGCCGCGCAGCTCGAAACCCGGCGGACGGGCGCGCCAGACCTGGCCGCCCGCGTCGGCGTTCTCGTCGACCAGGACCACCGCCAGGCCGCAGGCCTGCGCGCGCAGCGCGGCGCGGCTGCCCGCCGGGCCTGCGCCGAGGATGAGGAGATCGGGAGCGAGCGTCATGTGCGCGCTTCCCGGGCGGGCAGCGTTTCGACGCGCAAGCCTTCGCGTACCGCAACCTGGCACGCGGGCATGCGCTGGTTTTCGACCCAGACCACGCACTCCTGGCAGGAGCCCATGAAGCAGAACGCGCCGCGCGGCGCGCCCTGCACGGGGCTCGTGCGCAGCGCACGGCGGCCTGCCGCGAGCAAGGCCGCGGCCACGCTCTCGCCGGCATGGGCGGTGACTTCCTGGCCGTCCAGGAGGAATCGCACGGCGGGGCCGCGTTCGTACTTGCTGCTGCGCACGGCGCGTGGCGCGGCGCTGGATAACGGACTCATGGGGGCTCCACTGACGAACCGCGGGGTGCGGACTCAGGGTAAACGCTGACTGATATTGAACCTTGAATCCAAATTGTATACCTTTCGTATTTGAACAGTATATATTTTCAATGCAATGGTCGAAACTGGCATCCATCTTGCCTACGACGAACGCAGCTCCGCCTCGCCGGATCACCTTCACTGACCTCTCACACCGGAGTCCCGCCATGTCCCAGTTCGTTTCCGCCTGCCGGCGCCGCCTGCTGCTCGCAGCGGCCGCCGTCGCCAGCGTCAGCCTGTTCGCCCTGCAGCCGGCGCAGGCGCGTTCACTCGAGGAAATCCAGGCCAGCAACAAGATCGTGTTCGGGGTCAACCCGACCATGCCCCCGCTCGGCCTTTTCAACGACAAGAACCAGATCGACGGCTTCGATGTCGACGTCGCGCGCAAGATCGGCGAGATGCTGGGCGTGCAGACCGAGATCGTCCATGTCGGTTCGCCCGATCGCATCCCCTTCGTGAGCAGCGGCCGCATCGACGCGGTGCTGGGCGCGATGACGATCACGCCCGAACGCGCGAAAGTGATCGACTTCACCGTGCCGGTGCACACCGAAGTGCTGGGCGTGCTCACGACCGCGGCCAAGCCCTACCAGAACTGGACCGACCTGAACGATTCCTCGGTCCGCCTGGTCGAGGTCCGGGGCGCGACGCCGGTGAAATTCGTGCAGGAGAACCTGCCCAAGGCGCAGTTGCTGCTGCTCGACAACTACCCCGATGCCGTGCGCGCGATCGCCCAGGGCCGCGCCGACGCCATGATCGACGTGATGGACTTCATGACCGAGCACACCAGCAAGCACCGGGTCGACTGGCGCATCGTCCAGGCCCCGATCGACGTGTACTTCTGCGCGATCGGCGTCCAGCAAGGCAACGACGCCCTGCGCACCCGCCTGAACGAGATCATCAAGGAGCTGCACGCCAACGGCTACATCGATGAACGCTGGGAAAAATGGTTCGGCGGCCCGATGCTGCACGATCCGCGCTCAGGCCCGACCTACCAGTAAGCCCCCCGCGCCCGGCTGCCCGCCGCGCGGCCGCGGCCGGCAGCCTCTTCCTGAAGCCTGCTTATGTCATTCGATTTCGCGCCAGTGCTCGAGCGCCTGCCCTACCTGATGGCCGGCGCCTGGATCAGCCTGCAACTGGCATTCTTTTCGTTCGCGCTCGGCATGGTCATCGGCGTGGCCGGGGCCGGCATACGGGCCTTCGGGCCGCGGCCGCTCAGCCGCCTGGTGAATGCCTACGTGGTGTTCTTCACCAACACGCCCCAGCTCATCCAGATCTTCTTCATCTTCTTCGCGCTGCCGGAATTCGGCATCCTGGTCTCGCCGTACATGGCCGTGCTCATCGGCATGACGCTCAATGCCGGTGCGTACCTCACCGAAATACAGCGCGCTGGCTTCAATTCGGTGCACCGGCAGGAGCTGGAAGCCGCGGAAACGCTGGGCTTCTCGCGCGTGCAGACCATACGCCTGGTGATCCTGCCCCACATCATGCGCGTGCTGTTTCCGCCGCTCTCGAACCAGTACATCATCATGGTGCTGGGCACCTCGATGGCCGCGGTCTTCGGCGTCGAGGAACTGACGGGCCGCGCCTTCAACATCAACTCGGAGACCTTCCGCTCGATCGAGGTGTTCTCCACGGCCGCCGTGCTCTACATCGTCGTCACCCTGTTCGCCACCTTGTCGCTGGCCTACGTGGGCCGGCGCTTCTTTCGCGCGCGCATGAGGTGGTTCTGATGCTCGCGCAACTCATCGATGAAATCCCGCGGTTCTTCAGCCTCTACAACGTCATCTTCCTGCTCCAGGCGCTGGGCATCACGTTCGCCCTCTCCGCCCTGGGTTGCGGCGTGGGCTTCGTGCTGGGTTTCGCCATCGCGGCCGTGCGGCTCACCAGCGCGCGCTGGCTGGCCCCGGTGCGCTTTGCGATCACGCTCGCGACCGAGACCTTCCGGCGCGTCCCGTTCCTCGTCACGCTGATGCTCGTGTTCTTCGTCTTCCAGGCTCTGATGCCGGGGATCAGCACGTTCACCATCGCCGCCGTCAGCGTGTGCCTGATCGCCACGGCCTACATCGCGGAAATCGTGCGCAGCGGCCTGGAGTCGGTGCATCGCACGCAATGGGATGCCGCGCTCACCATGAACCTGAGCTATTGGCAGACGCTGCGCATGGTGATCGTGCCGCAGGCCTGGCGCATCATCCTGCCGCCGGTGTTCGGCTTCTTCGTGATGTTCATCAAGGACACCGCGCTGGCATCGCAGATCGGCGTGATGGAGCTGGCCTTCGCCGGCAAGACGATGGCCAACAAGGGATTTTCGGCCACCCTGGTCTATCTCACCGTCATGGTCATGTACTTCCTGCTTTCCTATCCTCTCGCCCGCTTCGGCAAACACCTGGAGGCCCGCCTTGCCCCAACTCGAAATCCATGACCTGAAGGCCAACTACGGCACGCATACCGTCCTCGAGCGCATCAACCTCGACGTCGAGAAAGGCGAGATCATCAGCCTGATCGGCCCGTCGGGATCGGGCAAGAGCACGCTGCTGCGCGTGCTGATGGGGCTGCTGCCGCCGATCTCGGGCGGGGTCCGCGTCGACGGCCGCAGCCTGGACTACGCCAATCCGGCCCAACTGCGCGAGATCCGCGCCAGCATGGCGATCGTCTTCCAGCAGTACAACCTGTTCCAGAACATGAGCGTGCTCGAGAACGTCTGTGTCGCTCCCGTCAAAGTGCAGCGGCGCGCGCGCAAGGAAGTCGAGGAGCTGGCGGTGCGCCTGCTCACCAAGGTCGGCATGGGCAACAAGCTCGATGCCTACCCCGACCAGCTTTCGGGCGGCCAGCAGCAGCGCGTGGCGATCGCCCGGGCGCTCGCGCTGCAACCCTCGATCATGCTGCTCGACGAGGTGACCGCGGCGCTCGACCCGGAGCTGGTGAACGAGGTGCTGGACACGGTGCGCATGCTGGCCGCCGACGGCATGACCTTGTTCATCGTGTCGCACGAAATGGGCTTCGTACGCGAAGTCTCGAGCAAGGTGGTGTTCATGGACGGCGGCCACATCGTCGAATCAGGCACGCCGCGCGAGCTGTTCGACAACCCGCAGCACGCCAGGACCCGGGAGTTCGTCGGCAAGATCCTGCGCCACTGACTCCACCGCCCCGGGGGCCGCGGCTCAGGGCTCCACGGCGCTCACCAGGCCATGGCTCAGGCGCGACAGTGTGTAGCGCCCCAGACGGCGCAGATGCGCCGTCACGGCGGCTTCGGCGGCCTGCGCATCGCCGTTCAGATAGGCCGCGAGGATGGCCAGGTGCTCTTCCCGATCCTCCTCGATGCGCTGGAACGGGTCGACCACCTCGAACAGCCGGCACAGCACGCGCAGGTGGGCGATGGTGTCCGCCAGCATCTCGTTGCCCGAGGCGCGTGCGAACACGCTGTGGATCTGATCGTCCGCCTGCCAGTGGCTCGCGCTCTGCTGCGCCGAGTCCAGCCCCTCGATGTGCCTGCGCAGCGCCTCGATCTGTGCTTCGGGCACGCGCCCCATGGCCAGGCCGATCGCCTGGGACTCGAGGCGCTCGCGCACCTGCAGGCACTGGAAATAGTGCGCAGCGGTGATCCTGCGCACCGCGTACGAGCGCGCATTGGCGCGCACGAGCAGGCCTTCGCCTTCGAGCCGCAGCATGGCTTCGCGCAGCGGGGTTCGCGACATCTGCAGGCGCTCGGCCATGCGGCCCTCGACCAGCACCTCGCCGCCGCTCAGCTCGCGCTCGAGAATGAACCGGCGCAGCATGGTGTAGGCGCGGTCGGTCAGGTTGGCGGGAGCGTCCGTTGCCGCGGCCGGCGCGTCGGTTGCGGCAGTTGCCGCAGGACGCGAACTCGCGCGGGCAGCCTTTTTTGCAGGCTTGGCTCTGCCGGTCGTCTTGCGTGATGTACTCATTGTCTACGAATTGTCCAATTTCCGTATTCCATAGCATTGCCCCGGAATTGGCAACAGGCGCGCAGGCCGCCCGCGCCCGCGGTCAGCGCGCGGGCGGCGCGTTCAGGCGGCCGGCGCTTTCGAACAGCGCCGTCATCAGGGCATGCGCCGGATGGTCGGCGTCGGCCCGGCCCAGGACCACGAACTCGATGTCGCCCAGCGGCGGCAGCCCCGCCGCGGGCGGCACCACCGAGAGCCCGGCCGGCAGCAGGCGGCGCGAATGCGGCACGAACCCCAGGCCGGCCAGGGCGGCCGCGCGCAGCCCGCTCAGACTGCTGCTGGTGCACACGATCTTCCAGGCGCGCCCCGCGGCCTCCAGCGCATCCAGCGCCTGCGCCCGCGTGATGCTGGGCGGCGGGTACATGATGAGCGGCACGGGCTGGTCCGGATCGGGCCGCACGTCGGCCGGCCCGACCCAGGCCAGTTCTTCGCGCCAGACCCGTTGGCCGCGCGGGTCGTCCCGGCCCTTCTTGGCGAAGATCACGTCCAGCGCCCCGGCATCGAACTGTTCGCGCAGCAGGCCGCTCAGGCCGATCACCAGTGCCAGCTCGACCTCGGCGTGGCGCGCGCGAAAATCCGCCAGCACGGCCGAGAGGCCGGATAGCGCGAAATCCTCGGAGATGCCCAGCCGCACCAGGCCGCGCAGCGTGCGGCCGGCAAAGGCGCTCTTGAGCCGCGCGCTGGCCGTGAGCACCTCGCGCGCGAACGGGATCAGCGTCGCGCCCTGGACGGTCAGCGCGACCGAATGCGTATCGCGCATGAAGAGCCGGCAATCGAGCTGCGCCTCCAGCCGCGACACCTGCTGGCTGACGGTGGACTGGCGCGTGCCCAGGCGGCGCGCCGCCGCGGTGAAGCTGCGGCTGTCGGCGACAGCCAGGAACGTCTGCAGCAGTTCCGGGTCGGGCAGGCGATCTGTCTTATCCATTTTCGTGATAACAGAAAACACGGTGATAGGGATTCCAAATCATAACCCGCGGTGCTAAGGTCTCGGCTTTGCCTTTGGGGGCGCATCGCCCCATCCTCCGGGATCGCCGCCATGCAAGCCCTGCTCAAGAAACTCCGGATCGACCCTTATCTCCTGCTGCTGGCGGGCACCGTCGCGCTGGCCGCGGTGTTGCCCGTGCAGGGCCGGGCCGCCGAGGTCTTCGGCTACGTCACCTACGCGGCAATCGCCCTGCTCTTCTTCCTGTACGGCGCCAAGCTGTCGCTGCAGTCGATCGGCCAGGGCCTGCTGCATTGGCGGCTGCAGGGCCTCGTGTTCCTCTTCACCTACGCGGTCTTCCCGCTGCTGGGCCTGGGCATCGCCTTTCTCGGGCGCGGCCACGTCGCGGACGAGCTGCTCACCGGCCTCGTCTACGTCTCGCTGCTGCCCTCGACCGTGCAATCCTCGATCGCCTTCACCTCGATCGCGCGCGGCAACGTCCCGGGCGCGCTGACCAGCGCCAGCGTGTCGAACCTGGTGGGCGTGGTCATCACCCCGCTGCTCGTCGCCGCGGTCCTGGGCGCGCATACCGGCGGCTTCAACCTGCAATCGCTCGTCGACATCGCCGTCCAGCTACTGCTGCCCTTCGCCGTCGGCCAACTGTGCCGCCGCTGGCTCGCCCCTGTGCTCAAGGCCCATCCCAGGCTCACCCTGTCGGTGGACCGCGGCGCCATCCTGCTCGTCGTGTACTCGGCCTTCAGCGCCGGCATGGTCGCGGGCATCTGGTCCAGCGTGCGCCCGGCCGACCTCGCCTGGGTGATCGGCTTGTGCGTGCTGCTGCTGGCCATCGTGCTCTGGCTGACCACCTTCCTCGGCCGCCACCTGGGGTTCAATCGGGCCGATCGCATCACGCTCGCCTTCTGCGGCTCCAAGAAGAGCATGGCCACCGGCATCCCGATGGCCGGCATCCTCTTTGCCGGCCCCGCCGTCCCCCTGATCGTGCTGCCGCTGATGCTGTTCCACCAGATCCAGCTCTTTGCCTGCGCCTTCCTGGCCCAGCGCTGGGCGCGCGAAGCCGATCTGGCCGAGGCCCGCGAGGCCGCCGACGGCGCACCGGCGGCGCGCTCGCCGGCCGCCTGAGCGCCGGCGGCCGTAACGGCCTGTTCAGGCCTGGGTTTCGCGCCGCAGGAGTTCGCGCTTGCGCTCCACGCCCCAGCGGTAGCCCGAGATGTCGCCATCGCGCCGCACCACCCGGTGGCACGGGATGGCCACGGCGATGCGGTTGGCGGCGCAGGCCTGGGCGACGGCACGCACTGCCTTGGGCGCGCCGATACGCTCGGCGATCTCGGCATAGCTCGCCCTGGCTCCCAGGGGAATCTCGCGCAGCGCCTGCCAGACCCGCTGCTGGAAAGCGGTACCGCGCACGTCCAGCGGCAGGTTCAGCCCGACGGCGGGCGCTTCGACGAAGCCCACCACTTCGGCCACCAATCGCTCGAACCCGCCGTCGCCGCCGATCAGCTCGGCCTTGGGGAACTGATCCTGCAGCTCGCGCACCAGGCGGTCCGGATCGTCGCCGAGCAGGATGGCGCAGATGCCGCGCTGGCTTTGCGCAACCAGGATCGCACCCAGCGAGCATTGGCCGACGGCAAACCGGATCACGGCGCCGACTCCACCGGCGCGATACTCGCTGGCGCGCATGCCCAACAGCCGTTCGGAGGTCTCGTAGAAGCGGCTGCTGGCGTTGAAGCCCGCGTCGTAGATGGCGTCGGTCACGGAGCCGCCAGCGGCGTTCAGCTCCTCGCGCAGCTTGCGCGCGCGGTATGCGGTGGCGTAGGCCTTGGGCGTGAGCCCGGTTTCGCTCTTGAAGACCCGATGAAAGTGAAAGGGGCTCATGCCGGCCCGGGCAGCCAGCGCGTCGAGATCGGGCCGTGTTTCCGACGCTTCGATCTGGCGGCAGGCCTGCGCCACCAATGCCGCGCGCCCAGCCGCGGCCGCGGTGCGATCGCCGTGCGCGCGACGGCTGGGGCGATAGCCGGCCGCTTCCGCCGCGGCGGCGGAACCGAAGAACTCCACGTTCTCCCGCCTGGGCAGGCGAGCCGAAGCGCTGGGGCGGCAATACACGCCCGTGGTTCGCACCGCGTAGACGAAATGCCCGTCGGCCCCCGCGTCCCGGGCCTGCACGGCCTGCCAGCGGGCGTCGTCCCCGTCGTACGCCTGCGTTGTGGTGGTGTGGGATTTCATGATGTCGTCGTCCCGACGTTTGTCGACGGGACCAGCTTAGGCATGATTTCAACCGCAAGAACCCCGTTTCTTGCGGTTGAATTCTATCCGCACGACGTGGGCGCGTCCCGCCGCCCGCCCCCAGGCAAACCTGGCACCGTCAGCGCTGCTCCACGCTCACATCCGCCGCGACCTGCGCGACGGGCGCCTTGAAGCGGGACAGCCCGGCCGCGACTTCCGCCGCGATGTCGGCCCCGCTCACCGGCCACAGCTCGGTAGTGCCGAGCTTGGCCACGAAATCGGTCAGCCCGGGGCTCGTCAGTGCCTTGTGCAGGTCGGCTTCCAGCCTGCGGGCATGCTCGGCGGGCGTGCCGGCGCGCACCGCGAGCGCGGTCCACAGGGCGAAATCGAAATCGACGCCGGATTCGTGGATGGTGGGCACCCCGGGCAACAGGGGCAGGCGCTGCGGTGCGGCGACGGCCAGGGCACGCAGCTTGCCGGCGTTCTGCAGGGGCACGATCGGCGTGGTGTCCACCAGCGCCACGTCCAGCACGCCGCCCACCAGGTCGTTCAGTATCTGCGGGAAGCTCTTGTAGCTGATCTGCAGGAAGCGGCTGTCCAGGCGGCTGCCCAGCAGGGTGGCGCCGACGCGATACGACAGGCCCGACGTCCCCAGCGACACGGTGTCTCGCCCCGCGCGGACCGCCGCGGCGAGTTCGGCGAAGTTGCCGAACCGCGAATCGGGCCCGGTGACGAGGGTGGTCCAGGAGCGGAAGACGCCGGTCAAGGGCAGCAGGTCGGACGGCTGGTACGGCAGGTCGCTGCGCAGAAGCGGGTTGAACACCATGGGCTGGGGACCGATCAGCAGCATGGTGTAGCCGTCGGCGGGCGCGCTCAGCAGCGACTGCATGGCGATCAGGCCGTCCGCGCCGGGCCTGTTGTCGACCACCACCGGCTGGCCGATGATGGCGGACAGATGTTCGGCGATGGCGCGTCCGAGGGTATCCCCGCCGCCGCCCGTGCCCACCGGCAGGACCATGCGCACGGCGCGCGACGGGTAGTCGTTGGCCCGCACCGCAAGCGCGGGACACAGGGCTGAGGCGGCCAGCAGGAATTGCATCCGGCGGCGAGTGAGTCGGCCATGCATGTCTTTGTCTCCTTTTTTGTCATGTCGTTTTGGCAACGTGCGGGCGCGCTCCCGGGTGTCGGCCTTCGTCCCCCCGGCGACGAAGGCCCATGCGCGCTAAGGCCGGCCCGCGGCCACGGCCGGCGGCCCGGCACCCGCGTCCGGCGGACAGCGCACCAGCCGCAGCGCGGTGTAGGTCAGCACGGTCTCGCCGCGCTGGTTGAGCACGTCGATGCGCGAGCGCAGCAGCGCACGGCCCGGCTTGGACGTCGTCTTGCGTTCGATCGCTTCGCATTCGACGTGGATCGTGTCGCCCACCCGGCTCGGCGCCTTGACGACGAGGGTGGCTTCCAGGAAGGCCAGCCCGATGCCTTCCATGGTCGGCTTGGCGAGCCCTTCCGCGTAGGCGTACACCAGGGCGCCGGGCACCACGCGGCCGGCGATCGCGCCGTGTTCGCGGTCGCCCGGCTCAACGCTGGTGAACAGCCCCTCGGTCAGCCAGCTCGCGTTGACGAAGTTGACGAGGTCGGTCTCGGTCAGGGTGCGGCCGCGCGAGCGGTAGCGCAGCCCGGGGGCCAGATCGTCCCAGCGGAGCGCCCGGTCCATCATCTGCATGTCCATATGTCTGCCCTGTCTCCATCTGCGCCGCACCGGTGCAGCGTGGCCACGGGCCTGAGCGCAAGCCCCATTTTGTGGCGAGGAAGCTCCCTTCAGGCGGGAGCGACTCACAGGGATTCTGTCCACGCCCCGACCGGCACGCACCCCCCGTGGCGGGTGGTGGTGGTCGCTCGCGGCGCGGCCGGGCCGAACGCACCGTATCATGGTCCGATGACCTTCCAGCACACCAGCCCGGAGACATCCGAAAGGCCGGCTGCCGCGCTCGCGGACCCGCTGGCGTCCACGCGCTTCATCGCGCCGCGCCTGCCCGCCGGACTGATGCCGCGCGCGACACTGGTGGAGCGGCTCACGCAGGCCAGGCGCAAGCGCTGCGTGGTGCTCCAGGGGCCGCCCGGATGCGGCAAGACGTCGGCGCTGCTGGCGCTGCGCCGCGCGCTCATGACCCACGGCTTCGAGGTGGCGTGGCTCTCGCTGGCCGCGGATGACAACGACCTTGGCACCTTTCTGCAGGGGCTGCTGGCCAGCGTGGCGCAGGTCGATGCGGCGGTGGTGCGCAACGCCTGGCTGCTGGCCAGCGGCGGGCAGCGCGATGCCCAGGCGGCCGAGCACCTGGCCATCGTGCTGGCGCAGGATCTGGCCCGCCGCGAGGGCGAGCTGGTGCTGATGCTCGACGACGCGCACCAGCTCGCCGACGGCGCCGCGCTGCAGACGCTGCAATGGCTGCTCGACTACGCGCCACCCTCGTTCCATCTGGTGCTGGCCTCGCGCGAGGCGCCGCGCCACCCGCTGGGCACCGCCATCGCGCGGCTGCGGCAACTGCACGCGGTGGCGGACTTCCTGCCGGAGGACCTGCGCTTCACGGCCACCGAGTCGGCGCAGTTCCTGCGCGAGCGGGTCGCCGGCATCACGCACGAGGAGGCCATGCGCCTGCACGAACGCACCGACGGCTGGATCGCCGGCCTGCAGTTGCTGAGCGTGCACTTTCAGGACCAGGACGATTCGGCCCGGGAAATGCCGCTGAAGGATGCGGGCGGATTCGCAGCCTATTTCGAGCGCAACGTCTTGGCGAACATGTCCGCCGGCGAGCTGGATCTGCTCACCCGGGCTTCGGCCTGCCCCCGCTTTTGTGCCGACCTTTGCTACGTCCTTCTCGAGGCACGCGAGAGCGCCGCGCGGATTGAGCAGCGGCTCGGTGCGCTGGACCGCGCGCGGTTTTTCATCCATCACGAACAGGAGCCGGGCCAGGAAAGCTGGTGGCGCCTGCATCCCCTGCTGCGGGAAGTGCTCAACGGGCGGCTGCAGGCGCTGCCCGGGCACGAGCAGCGGCAGTTGCACCGACGGGCCTGGCGCTGGTTCGCCGGCCGTGGCAGCATGGCCGAGGCGGTGCGCCATGCCGTGCTCGCGGACGAGGGCGAGGCGGCGGCACACATGGTCGAATCCTGTGCCCGCCGGCTGTTGAGCCGGGGCGAGTTCACGCAGATGAGTTCGCTGCTGGCGCGCCTGCCGGCCGGGCTGGTCGAGCAGCGCATCGGCCTGCGGTTCGCCCGCGCGCACGTGCGCCTGAACTGGCGCGAACTGGACGCGCTCGTAGCCGATTTCGCCGTCTTGGCGGACGAGCCGCTCGATGTCCTGCAGCGCGCCGAACTCGATCTGCTGCGCTGCGCAGCCGCGCTGCACCGGGACGATGTCGACCTGGCGGCACGGCTGCTGGCCGGGCTGGACGAACTGCCGCCCGGGGCCGACGCGCTGCTGGAATCGACCCGGGCCAACCTGTCGGCCTGGGTGCATCTGGCGCGCGGCGAGTTCGCGCTCGCGCGCGAGGTGCTCGGCGGCCGGGATGCGCGGCAGGGCAGCGCCGTGGCGTCCCTGACCGGCCTGTGCCTGCTGGGCCTGTCGCACACCCTGGAAGGCCGCATGGTCGATGCGGAGCATCTCTACCGGCAGGTCCTGGAAGCAGCCGACGGCCACGGCGCCGGCGGGGTCCAGGTGTCCAACCTCGCCGCGGCGCTGCTGGGCGACGTGCTGTACGAGCTGGACGAACTCGAAGCGGCCTGCGCGCTGCTGGATGCGCGCATGGACCTGATCGAGCACACAGGCATGCCGGAAGCCATTCTGCGGGGGGCGATGTCCCTGGCCAGCGCGCACTGGCTGTGCGGGCGCCGCCTGGAGGCCCTGGCCCAGTTGGACCGGCTGGAGGACTACGCCACGCGGCACGGACTGGGACGCCTGCAGGCGCATGCGCTATGCCTGCGCGTACGCCTGCAGCAGCAGCGTGGCCAGATGCTGGCCGTCTCGGATGCCCTGTGCCGGCTGGACGAACTGGTCGGCCGGCAAGCGCAGGCGCAGGACTCCGTCTCGCAGGAAATCCGTCGCCTGGCCGAACAGGCGCAGATCGCCGTGCACCTGAACCGTGGCGAGTTCGAGGCGGCGGCCCAGGGCCTGCGCCGGTTGCTGGACCGGGTGCGGGCGGCGGGCCGCATGCGCCCCGCCGCGTCGCTGCTCGCGCAGCTAGCGCTGGTCGAACGCGCCCTGGGCCACGGCGAGGCGGCCGGGCCGATGCTGGTCGAAGCCCTGAGGCTGGCGCACCGGCTGGGGTTGCTGCGCATCGTGCTGGATACCTCGCGCCGGGTGCCGGGCGCGCTGCACGAATTGGTCGAATCGCGCACGCTCGACCCCGTGCTCGATCACTACGCGCGCCGCCTGCTGGCCGTAGCCGCCCGGCAGCGGGCGCTGCCGAGCGCCGATGCCGCGGCGCCGGCGCGCACGGCCCCGGCCGAACCGCTGAAGGAACGCGAGCGGGAAATCCTGGGCCTGCTGGCGCAGGCGCTGCCCAACAAGAAGATCGCGCGCATCCTCGGGCTATCGCCCGAGACGGTGAAATGGCACCTCAAGAACATCTATGCCAAGCTGGGCGTCACCGCGCGGGATGCGGCGGTCGCGCGCGCCCGCGACCTGGAACTGTGAGCACCGAGCCCCCGGGTTGCCTTGCCGTCTCGGGGGCGGGCCGGGCGTGGCCCTGGGGACGCTCAGAAGCCGCCGCGGCCGCCGCCGCAGATGAGCGTCTGCCCTGAGAGGTAATCCGACTCCGGCAAGCAGAACAGGTAGATCGCGCCGGCGGCTTCCTCGGGCGTGCCCAGCCGCCCCAGCGGGATGTCGCGGCCCGGCGCCAGCGCGCGCTCCGCAGGAATGCCGACGCGGATCTCGCGGCCCTGGATCTGCACCACGGCGCGCTCGCCCGCGGGTACGCGCTGCGTCAACCGCGTTTCGATCGCGCCGAAGGCGACGCAGTTCACGTTGACCTTCATCGGCCCCCATTCCTTGGCCAGGGCCTTGGTCAGCCCGATGACGCCGGCCTTCGCGGCTGAGTAGTTCGCCTGGCCCGCATTGCCGCCGGTGCCCGAGACCGAGGACACGTTGACCACCTTGCGGAACACCTCGCGCCCCTCGGCCGCTTCCGCGCGGCTGCGCTCGCGGAAATACGGCTGGGCCGCGCGCAGCAGCCGGAACGGCGCCGTCAGGTGGCAGGCCAGGATCGCCTCCCACTGTTCGTCGGACATCTTCTGGATCACGTTGTCCCAGGTGTAGCCGGCGTTGTTCACGATGACGTCCAGCGCACCGAAGTGCTCCAGCGCGGCGGCCACCGTGCGCGTGCCGAAATCCGGCGCGGCCGCGTCGCCCGCCAGGGCGAACGCCCGCCCGCCGGCCGCCTCGATCTGCGCGGCCACTTCGCGTGCCGGCGGCTCGTCCAGGTCGTTGACCAGCACGGCCGCGCCGGCGCCGGCCAGCTTCAACGCGACGGCGCGGCCGATGCCGCGGCCCGCGCCGGTCACAATCGCCACCTTCGCCTCCAGGGTTCCCTTCATCGTCGTCTGCTCCTTGTGCTCAATGCGCATCGGCGCGGCCATAGAGCGTGACTACGCAGGCGCCGCCCAGCCCCAGGTTGTGCTGCAGTGCGATCTGCGGCCGCTCGACCTGCCGCGCCTCGGCGGTGCCGCGCAACTGGTGCGTCAGCTCGTAGCACTGCGCCAAGCCGGTCGCGCCCAGCGGATGGCCCTTGGACAGCAGCCCGCCCGACGGATTGGTCACGCACTGCCCGCCGTAGGTGTTGTCGCCGTCCACCACGAAGCGCTCCGCCTCGCCTTCGGGGCACAGGCCGATGGCTTCGTAGGTCAGCAGTTCGTTGTGGGCGAAGCAGTCGTGCAGCTCGCACACGCGCACGTCGGCCGGGTCCACGCCCGCCTGCTCGTAGACGGCGCGCGCCGCCGCCCGCGACATGTGAAAACCGACGTAGCCGATCATCGACGGGGGATCGAAGGATTCCACCGGGTCCGTCGCCATCGCCTGCGCCAGCACCTGCACGTCGGTGCGCAGGCCATGCTGACGCGCGTAGCGTTCGGAGACCACGATCGCGGCCGCCGCCCCGCAGGTGGGCGGGCAGGCCATCAGGCGGGTCGCCACGCCGGGCCAGATCGGTTTGTCGTTCATCACGTCCTCGGTCGTCAGCACCTGCCGGAAGATGGCCAGCGGGTTGTTCGCCGCATGCCGGCTGGCCTTGGCCCGGATGGCGGCGAAGGTCTCCAGCCGGGTGCCGTACCTGCGCATGTGCTCGCGCCCGGCGCCGGCGAAACACCGCACCGCGCGCGGCACGCCCTCGGCGTCCGCGGTCAGCGTCTGCCAGACCGGATGAAAGCGGGTGCGCGTCTCGGGACGATCGTCCCAGTGCGAGCGCAGCGCCCCGGGCTGCATCTGCTCGAAGCCCACCGCCAGCGCGCAATCGACCTGGCCCAGCTCCACGGCGGTGCGCGCCAGGAGGAGCGCGCTCGAACCGGACGAGCAGTTGTTGTTGACGTTGAAAATGGGGATGCCGGTGCGCCCGACCTCGTACAGCACGGTCTGGCCGCAGGTGGAGTCGCCGTAGACATAGCCCGCATAGGCCGATTGCACCCTGGCGTAGTCCAGACCGGCATCGGCCAGCGCCAGGCGCACGGCCTGCGCGCCCATCTCCACGTAGGTGGGGCTGGCCCCGGGCTTGGTGAACGGGACCATGCCGACGCCGGCGATGAATGTCTTCTGGGTCATGGGATAGTTCTTCCTTGGTCACATACCGCGCCGCAGGCGTGCGGCGGGACTCAGGAAGCGATCTTGGGCGAAACGCCCGGCGCCGTCGCCACCCCCATCGGGGGGTCGAGCGCAGCGGTGCGCGCCAGGTAGGCATCGCGCAGCTCGCGCTTGAGCACCTTGCCGAGCGGGTTGCGCGGCAGGGCCGCCACCAGTTGCACGCCGGCAAGACGCTGGATCTTGCCCAGACGCTGGTTGCACCACTGCAGGATGGCCTGCGGGTCGGCGTCGCTGCCCGCGCGCCGCACCACGAAGCCCACCGGCGTCTCGCCCCAGCGTTCCGAGGGCACGCCGACGACCGCGGCCTCCAGCACCCCGGGATGCTGGCGCAACTGGGCCTCCAGATCGCTCGGGTACACGTTGAAGCCGTCGCTGATGATCATGTCCTTCTTGCGCTCGACCAGCACCAGGAAGCCATCCGGGTCGAAGTACCCGATGTCGCCGCTGCGCAGAAAGCGCCTGCCCTGCGCGTCGAACCAGTCCAGGTCCCGGCCGGCGGCGGCCTGCCCGTGGTAGCCGTCCATCATCACCTCGGAACGCCCGACGATCTCGCCGGCCTCACCCGCGGGCAGCTCGCGGCCGCCGTCGTCGATCACGCGGAACTCGCTGCCGCCGCTCGGGCGGCCGACGGTGTGCAGCTTGTCGGGGTAGCGGTGCGCTTCGAGCACGCAGCTACCGCCGCCCTCCGTCGTGCCATACAGCTCCATGAACCCGCCGGGCCAGCGCCGCACCGCCTCCCGCTTGAGTTCGGGCGGACACGGCGCGCCGGTGCAGATCTTCAACCGGAAGGCGGAGAGATCGAATGCCGCGAATTCCGGCTCGGCCAGGATGCGATGGTACTGCACCGGGACCAGCATGGTGTGGGTCGCCCGCTCACGCTGCGCGAGTTCGAGATACCCACGCACATCGAACTTGGGCATCAGCACCGCCGCGCCCCCGGCGGCGAGCGTGGCGAACAGGCCCACCAGCGTCGTGTTCGAATACAGCGGCGTGGCCAGCAGGGTTACCGCGTCGGGCCCGTAGCCGAAGGCCTTGCCGTGCTCGGCCTGCGCGGCGCGGCGCGCGTGCGTCTGCATGATGGCCTTGGGCGTGCCCGTGGTGCCGGACGAATAGATGATGTTGAACGGCCAGCGGGGGTCGATCCGCACGGGCTGCGGCTCGCGGGCCGCGGCGCCCGGCCAGGGCGCCAGTTCGCCCAGGTCGCCGTCGAGCATCACGCACAGCTCGCCCAGCCCCGCGTTGCGCACCAGCGGCGTCGTAGCTGCATCGGCGAAGACCAGGCTGGCCGGCGCGTTCTGCGCCATCGCGGCCAGCGACTCCGCCGTCACCGTCGTCGGCAGCGGCGCCACCGCCACGCCGATCCTGACCGCACCGAGGAACACCGCGACGTACTCGATCGACGTCGCGGCACACACCGCGACCACGTCTCCCATCCCCAGTCCTTGCCGCTGCAGGGCGGCCCCGACCCGGTCCGCCAGCGCATCCAGCTCGCCATAGCGGGTGCGCCGCTCGCCGCAGACCAGGGCTGTCGCCTGCGGCCGTTGCCGGGCCTGCTGCCGCACCCGATCGGGAACGCCGGGCAACGGCGCGGCGGGAGAGGACGAATCAATGCACATGAACGAAGCACCCAGGAGCAGCCGATCCACGTCGGCGATCCGCAGATGCTACGCGCCGGGTGTCATCGCGCACCCCCCATCGCGGGTGGTTGGGCGTCGTCTAATCAGCCGTGCAGCCGGCGCGCGATTTCCGCCACGTACCCCATCCAGCCGTGGGCGGCGCTAGAGGCCCCGCCCACCACCGCCTGCACGTCTACCCGGTCCGCGAGTCCGGGCCGGCCTCGCCCCGCGGGTCGTCGTCCCGGCGGGGGTAGTCCTGCGCGTAGCCGAGTATGCGCGACATCTGTTCTCCCGCCGCCATGAGGTCGGCGCGGATCGTCGCCAGGTTGCGGTGGATGACCGCGCTCACACCGGCGGCCACGACCGAAGCGGCCAGTTCCCCGTCGCGGTCGAACACCGGCGCGGCCACGCCCGTCGCCCCCTCCACCGACCCTTCGCTCATCACGAAGCCCTGCCGGCGGAACTCGGCCAGTCGCCGCGCCAGGCCGGTGCGCCCGGCCGAGGCGTCGTCCGCGGCACGGGGCGGCCCCGGCGGGTCGACGTGCAGACGACGTACGGCATCCGGGGCGAAGGCCAGCAGTGCGAGCCCGCCGGCGGTGGTCGGCAGCGGCCGGCGCGCGCCTATCCGCGCGCGAAAGCTGAGCCAGGAATCGGCTTCGACCACGTCCACGTACACCAGGTCGGTCCAGGCGTCGCCGGGCACGGCCAGCATCACCGTCTGCCCGCACTGGCGCTGCAGGCGCTCCAGCGTGGCATGCAGGCTCTCGGGAAAGCCGTTGGCCTTGCCGATGATGGCCGCCAACTGGTAGGCGCTGCGCCCCAGCCGGTAGCCACCCGCGGCGGACTCCACGTAGCCGCCGCTCTCCAGCGTGCGCAGCATCACCAACAGGGTGGTCTTGGGTATCCCGATGGTGTGGCTGAGTTCGGCCAGGGACAGGGCGTGCGCATGGCGCGCCAGGGTGGCCAGCAGATGCATCACCCGCAGCGGGGCGCGGGTGGTCAGCGCCGGATTCCCCCCGCCGGCGTCGTTCTCGATACCTTTGGACATAGTGGCCCCACCTTACCAGATTTCGACCTGCCGGACCGATATCGGTATGGTCTGCGTGCAAACCCCAGTTGTGCTCCCTCTTACCAGGCCTAGAATGTCCGATATCAAAACGACTATCCCTATATCGGTTCAACACGGAGACGGGTAATGCAGCAGCAGGAAGAGGCAGGCGAGCGCATCGTGCGCATCGGCGGCGGTTCGGGTTTCTGGGGCGACACCCCCGAGGGAGCCCGCCAACTGATCGAGGCCGGGGGTATCGACTATCTGGTCATGGACTACCTGGCGGAAGTGACGATGTCGATCCTGGCCCGCGCCCGCGCCCGCGATCCCGAGGCGGGATACGCCACCGACTTCGTCACCCAGGTCGTGCGGCCGTATGCCAGGCAGCTCGCGGCCGGCCGCATCCGCGTGGTCGTGAACGCCGGCGGCGTGCATCCGCGCGCCTGCGCGGCCGCGGTGCGCGCCGAGCTCGCGGCGCAGGGCGTGGACCTGAAGGTGGCCGCGGTGCTGGGCGACGACCTGATGCACCTGCTGCCCGAATGGCGTGGCCTGGACGTGCGCGAGATGTTCACCGGCGCGCCGCTGCCCGCCGCGCTGACATCGGCCAATGCCTACCTGGGCGGATTCCCGATCGCACAGGCGCTGGCGCTGGGCGCGGACATCGTCGTCACCGGCCGCTGCGTGGACAGCGCGCTCGCGCTGGGGCCGCTGATCCACGAATTCGGCTGGGCGCCCGACCAATGGGACCTGCTCGCCGCGGGCTCGCTGGCGGGCCACGTCATCGAGTGCGGCCCGCAGTGCACCGGCGGGTTCGCCACCGACTGGCGCGAGACCTGCGAGCGCTGGGCCGACATCGGCTTTCCGATCGCGGAATGCCGCGCCGACGGCAGCTTCGTCGTGACCAAGCCCGCCGGCACCGGGGGACAGGTATCGGTCGCCGCCGTCGCCGAGCAGGTCACCTACGAGACGGGCGATCCGGCCAGCTACGTGCTGCCCGACGTCACCTGCGACTGGCGCCACGTGCGGCTGGAGGCCGTGGGCGCGGACCGCGTGCGCGTGACCGGCGCGCGGGGCCGGCCCGCCGGCCCCGCCTACAAGGTCAGCGCCACCCACGCCGACGGCTACCGCTGCATGGCCACCCTGCTGGTGCGGGGCCGCAGCGCCGCCGACAAGGCCAGCGCGGTGGCGCAGGCCATCCTCGCGCGCACCCGCGCCGTCTGCGCGCGCGAGGGCCGGGCGGATTTCGCCGAAGTGTCGGTCGAACGCATCGGCGCGGAAGACGCCTACGGCCCGCACGCGCGCACGCCGGCCCCGCGCGAAGTGCTGCTCAAGATCGACGTGCGGCATGACGACGCGCGGGCGCTGGACGTGTTCTCGCGCGAGATCTTCCCCACCTCGACCAGCACCGTGCAGGGGGTGGCCGGCGTGTTCGGCGGCCGGCCCAAGGTGCAGCCCGTGGTGCGCCTGTTCTCGCTGCTGCAGCCCAAGGCCGGCGTGCCGGTCGAGGTGGAGATGGACGGGCGCTTGCACCCGGTGCCGGCCTGCGTGCCCGACGAAAGTGCAGGCGAGCCCGCACCCTGGGCGGCGCCGGATGCCGCATCGCTGGATATCCCCCCGCCGGGCGGCACGGTGAGCGTGCCGCTGGACACGATCGCGCACGGACGCAGCGGCGACAAGGGCAACGACTCCAACATCGCGATCCTGGCCAGGCGGCCGGAATTCGTCCCGCTGCTGCGCAGCCAGCTCACCGCCGAGGCGGTCGGGGACTATCTGCGGCACCTGGCCGACGGACCGGTGGAGCGTTTCGAATGGCCCGGCCTGGACGGCTTCAACTTCGTCGTGCGCAACGCGCTGGGCGGCGGCGGGGTGGCGTCGCTGCGCTACGACCCCCAGGGCAAGGCCCACGCCGAGATCCTGATGGATTTTCCGGTGCAGGTCCCCGCGCAATGGGCCGCCGGCGCGGCCGGGGAGGTGCGATGAGCGCTCGCGCCTCACGACCCGCCGGACCCGCAGGCGGGCCGCTCGCCGGCCTGAAGGTGATCGACCTCACCGCCGTGCTGATGGGCCCCTACGCCACGCAGATGCTGGGCGACATGGGCGCGGACGTGATCAAGATCGAGGCCCCGGGCGGCGACGTGGTGCGCCTCATCGGGCCGTCGCGCAACGAGGGGATGGGACCGGTCTTTCTCAACGCCAACCGCAGCAAGCGCAGCGTCGAGCTGGACCTCAAGAACGCGGAAGGACGCCGGGTCCTGCTGCGCCTGGCCGAGGATGCCGACATCCTGGTCTACAACATCCGCCCGCAGGCGATGGCGCGCCTGGGCCTGGACTACGCGTCGCTGCGCGAGGTCAACCCCGGATTGATCTACGCCGGCGTGTTCGGCTACGGCCAGGACGGGCCGTATGCGGCCATGCCCGCCTACGACGACCTGATACAGGGCGCCTGCACGCTGGCCGCCATGGTGGGCCAGAGCCGCGGCGAGGCCCCGGGCTACGTCCCGCTGGCGATGGTGGACCGCATCACCGGCATGGCGGCGGTCAACGCGGTGCTGGCCGCGCTGCACGAACGGCAGCGCAGCGGACAGGGCCAGCGCATCGACGTGCCGATGTTCGAGACCATGGTGGCCTTCGTTTTGTCGGATCATTTGGCCGGGCTCAGTTTCGATCCGCCCCTGGACGCGGGCGGCTACGCCCGGCTGCTGTCGCCGGCGCGGCGGCCCTACCGCACGCGGGACGGCCACCTGTGCGCCCTGGTCTACACCGACAAGCAATGGCGCAGCTTCTACCGCCTGCTGGGCCGCGAGGCCGAACTGGACGCCGACCCGCGCATGGCGAGCCTGGCGACGCGCTCCGAGCACATCGACGAGATCTACGCCGAACTGGAGCGCACGCTGGCCTCGCGCACGACGGCGCAATGGCTGGCGCTGTTCCGCGCGGCCGACATACCGGCCACGCCGGTGCACGACCTGCAATCCATTTTCGACGACCCGCACCTGTGCGAGACCGGCTTCTTCGGCCGCGAGGTCCATCCCACGGAAGGCCCGCTGCGCACCCTGCGGCATCCGTCGCAATGGTCCAGGACCCAGCCGGAGAGCCACCGCGCCGCGCCGCGGCTGGGCGAGCACGGCGAGGAAGTTCTGCGCGAGGCGGGCTACGCCGCCGAGGAGATCGAACGCCTGGTGCGCGCGGGCGTGCTCGGCGGCACCCACCATGAAAAGGGAGAACACGTTGGACTTTGAGCTTACACAGGACCAGCTCGCCATCCGGGAGGCGGTGCGGCGCAGTTGCGCCGCCTTCGGCGAGGACTACTGGCTCGCCCGCGACGAGGACGGGACGTTTCCCCACGACTTCTACCGAACGATGGCCGACGCGGGCTGGCTGGGCATCGCCATCCCGGAGGAATACGGCGGCTCGGGGCTGGGCGTGGTCGAGGCCGCGCTGCTCATGCAGACCGTGGCCGAGACCGGCGCCTGCATGAGCGGGTGCGCCGCGTTCCACATCAACATCTTCGGCCTGATGCCCATCGTGGTGTTCGGCTCGCCCGAGCAGAAGGCCCGCTGGCTGCCGCCGGCGGTGCAGGGCCGGGTCAAGTCGTGCTTCGGCGTGACCGAGCCCGACACCGGGCTGAACACCACCCAGTTGAAGACCCGCGCGGTCCGGCAGGGCGATCGCTACGTCGTGCACGGGCAAAAGGTGTGGATCTCGACCGCGCAGGTGGCCGACAAGATCCTGCTGCTCGCGCGCACGACGCCGATCGAGGCATGCCGCAGCCATTCCGAGGGGCTCACCCTGTTCTACACCGACCTGGACCGCGCCAGGGTCAGCGTGCGTCTCATCCCGAAGATGGGACGCAAGGCCGTCGATTCCAACGAGTTGTTCATCGACGGCCTGGAGATCCCGGCGGCAGACCGGATCGGCGAGGAAGGCAGGGGCTTCCAGTACATCCTGCACGGCATGAATCCCGAGCGGGTGCTGCTGGCCGCCGAAGCCATCGGCATCGGCCGGGCCGCATTGCGCAAGGCCGCCGCCTACGCCGCCGAGCGCGTGGTGTTCGAGCGGCCCATCGGCAAGAACCAGGCGATCCAGCACCCGCTCGCCCACAACTGGATCGAACTGGAAGCCGCCGACCTCGTCATGCACAAGGCCGGCTGGCTCTACGACCGCGGCATGCCTTGCGGCGCCGAGGCCAACGCGGCCAAGTACCTGGGCGCGGAGGCGGGTTTCCATGCGTGCGAGCGCGCCGTGCTCACCCACGGCGGATTCGGCTATGCGAAGGAATATCACGTCGAGCGCTACCTGCGGGAGGTCATGATCGCCCGCATCGCGCCGGTGAGCCGCGAGATGATCCTGTCCCATATCGCCGAGCGCGTGCTGAACCTGCCGAAATCGTATTGAGGCATTTCCGATAACGACAAAACGAGGAGAGGAAGAATGGACATCGCAAGCAAGGCCTGCAAAGGCGTACTGTGTGCCGTGCTGGGCGGCATGGGCTGGCTGGCCGGCGCGGGCGCCGCCATGGCCGACGAGTGGCCGACACGCTCGGTGCGGGTGATCGTGCCGGCCGCGCCGGGCGGCAGCGCGGACCCGCTCGCGCGCATGATCTCGGAGGAACTGGGCCGTGCGCTCAAGCAGTCTTTCGTGGTGGAAAACCGGCCCGGCGCCAACGGCAACGTGGGCGCCTCGATGGTGGCCCGCGAAGCGCCCGACGGCTATACCCTGCTGCTGTCGTGGACCGGAACCCTGGTGTCGGCGGTGACGATGTACAACGCCAAGCCTTTCGACCCTCGGCACGACTTCGAGCCCATCGCCCTGATCGGTTCGATTCCCAACGTCGTCGTGGTGTCCAACGCCATTCCGGCGCAATCGCTGGACGAGCTCACGGCCTATGCCAAGGGCAACCCGGGCGCGATGAACTTCGGTTCCACCGGCAGCGGCAGTTCCTGGCACCTGTCGGGCGAACTCTACAAGAAGCAGTTCGACGTGTCCCTGGTGCACGTTCCCTATACATCCCCGGCCACCGTGCTCACCGACCTGGCCAGCAATCGCCTGCAGGCCTCGTTTCCGGGCGCGACGGCGGTCGCGCCCTTCGTGACCGACGGCAAGATCCGCGCGCTGGCGGTCATGGCCGCCGAGCGCTCACCGGTGCTGCCCAGCGTGCCCACCACCGTCGAGCTGGGCCTGACCGGACTGGAGTCGGCCACCTGGATCGGACTGCTCGCGCCGAAAGGAACGCCGCAGGCTGTGATCGACAAGGTCAACCACACGGTGAACGCCGCGCTCGAAGACCCGGCCTTCCGGCAGCGCCTGCTGGGCATGGGCTATACGCCGCTGGGCGGCAGCGGCGCCCACTTCGCCGCCTACATGAACGAGGAAATCGAGAAGTGGGGGGAGATCGTCAAATTCTCGGGAGCCAGCATTGACTGAATCCACGAACGCCCGGCACGACGAGGTGGTCCGCGTCGAACAGCGCGGCCCGGTGCGCTGGATCACGATCTCGCGCGAGGCGCGCCGCAACGCGCTCAATGCCAGGGTGGTGGCGGAAATCGGCCGCGCCATCGAAACGGCCGAAAGCGTCGAAGGCTGCCTGGCCATCGTGCTCACCGGCGCGGGCACGCGCGCCTTCTGCGCCGGCGCCGACCTGGAGCCGGGCGCGCAGGGCTTCGCCTTCGCCGTGGACCATTCCCGGCCCACGCACTATCTGGTGGACCTGTTCAAGCTCATGCGCGGCTGCCGGCTGCCCATCATCGCCCGCGTCAACGGCCACGTCATGGCGGGCGGAGTGGGTCTGCTGTGCGCGTGCGACATGGCCGTGGCCGCCGAGCACGCCATGATCGGCACGCCCGAGACGAAGATCGGCCTGGTGCCCATGATGATTCTGCCGGGCATGCTGCGCGTGATTCCCGAACGCAAGCTCCTGGAAATGTGCCTGACGGGCGAGCCGATCGGCGCGCCAGAGGCGCTGGCGCTGGGCATCGTCAACCATCTCGCACCGCAGGAGGAACTGGATGCGAAGCTGGAATGGCTGCTCGCGCGCCTCCTGGACAAGTCGCCCACCGCCATCCGCATCGGCAAGCAGGCCTTTCATGCCATGCGCGACATGAGCGTGGAACAAGGGCTGGAGTACGCCCAGGTGATGGTGACCGCCATGGCCAGCACGCGCGACGCGCAGGAGGGCATCCGGGCCTTCGGCGAAAAGCGCCCGCCGGCCTGGACGGGCAGCTAGGCCTTGCCGGTGGGCCGTTGCGCAGCGCTTTCCCCGGCCGGATCGACAGACCTTGACCCAGGGCAAGACAAGGCCCGGGCCAGGCGCTATCGTGGAATGGTGTCCCCAACCGGCCTCCAGGAGCCACCGCCATGTCCGCACTCATGAAAGCCGCCGTCTTCGTCGAACCCGGCCGCATCGAACTGGCCGACAAGCCCATCCCGGACGTCGGGCCCAACGACGCGCTGGTGCGCATCACCACCACCACCATCTGCGGCACCGACGTGCACATCCTCAAGGGCGAGTACCCGGTCGCCAAGGGGCTGACCGTCGGCCACGAGCCCGTGGGCGTGATCGAGAAGCTCGGCAGCGCCGTGATCGGCTACGAGGAAGGCCAGCGCGTCGTCGCCGGCGCGATCTGCCCGAGCTTCACGTCCTATCCCAGCCAGGACGGCTTTCCGAGCCAGGACGGCGCCTACCTGATCCCGAGCGGGCGCTGCGGCTGCCACGGCTACAAGGCCACGGCGGGCTGGCGCTTCGGCAACCTGATCGACGGCACGCAGGCCGAATACGTCCTGGTGCCAGACGCGCAGGCCAATCTCGCGCCCATCCCCGACGGCCTGACCGACGAGCAGGTGCTGATGTGCCCGGACATCATGTCCACCGGCTTCAAGGGCGCCGAGAACGCCGGCATCAAGATCGGCGACACGGTGGCCATCTTCGCGCAGGGGCCGATCGGCCTGTGCGCCACGGCGGGCGCCAAGCTGCGCGGGGCAACCACCATCATCGCTATCGACGGCAACGACCACCGCCTGGAGATCGCCCGCCAGATGGGCGCGGACGTCACGCTGAACTTCAAGAACTGCGACGTGGTCGAGGAGGTCATGAAGCTCACCGGCGGGCGCGGGGTGGACGCCTCGATCGAGGCGCTGGGCCTGCAGAGCACCTTCGAGTCGTCGCTGCGGGTGCTCAAGCCGGGCGGCACGCTGTCCAGCCTGGGGGTGTATTCGGAGGATCTCACCATTCCGGTCGACGCCTTCGCCGCCGGGCTGGGCGATCACCGCATCGTCACCGCGCTGTGCCCGGGCGGCAAGGAACGCATGCGCCGGCTGATGAACGTGATCGAATCCGGCCGCGTGGACCTCGGCCCGCTGGTCACACACCACTTCGCGCTCGACGACATCGTCGAAGCCTACGACCTCTTCGCCAACCAGCGCGACGGGGTGCTGAAGGTGGCGATCAAGCCGGCGTGAACCGGCGCGGGCCGGTCTACGGGCCGGCATGCGCCGCGGCTTGCGGCCCCGGCACGCCATAGAACTCGCACACCAGCGCCACCCCCTGCCGCTGCAGCGGGGTGGCCTGCTCGCCCGGCGCCACCAACACGCTCACCGAGGCGGCGTCGTGCGCAAACGCCAGGAACCGCGCGCCCGCCAATCCGCAGCGGGCCAGGCAGGCCGGCACGATGGCCACGCCCAGGCCGCGCGCGACCAGCCCGATCACCCCGAGCCAGTGGCGCACCTCATGCCGGGTGTGCGGCGCGAAGCCCGCGTTCACACACAACGCCAGCACGGTCTCGTAGTAGCTGGGCGAGGCCGCGCGGGCGAACACCACGAATTCCTCGTCCCGGAAGTCCGCCAGCGCCGTCGTAGCGTCGCGCGCGCGGGGGTGCCCTTCGGGCACGCAGAGCACGAAGGGCTCGCGCACGAGTTCGTGCGAGAACAGCCCGGGCGGCAGGGGATTCTGATGGATGAGCCCGAGATCCAGCTCGCCGCGGCGCACAGCGTCGACCTGCTCGTTGGAGTTCAGCTCGGTCAGCACGTGCTCGACCTCGGGCATGCGCTCGCGCAGCAGGGCGAGCATCTCGGTGAGGCCGCGGTACAGCATGGAGCCGACGAAGCCGATGCGCAGCCGCCCGTGCAGCCCGGCGTCGACCCGCTGCACCAGCGTGCGCACTTCTTCGCCCTGGCGCAGCAGACCCAGCGCCTCGCGATAGAAGACCCGGCCCGCGTCGGTGAGCGTGACCGAGCGGCTGGTGCGCTCGAGCAGGTTCGCGCCCAGGCCTTGCTCGAGCTGCCGGATGGCGTAGCTCAGGGGCGGCTGGGAAATGTGCAGCCGCTGCGCCGCGCGGCTGAAATGCCGCTCTTCGGCGACCGCGACGAAGTAGCGCAGCAAGCGCGGTTCGAGGTCCATTCGGCGTGTTCCGTTACGGGGGTCTCGGCCGGCTCCTCCGCCGGGCAACTGCCGGGTTTGCGCAGAGGGTACCGGCATCCATACTTTTTTTGGATTATCGGATAGGAAAACGGTATTTGCCTATATTGATCGCGGGCGTGACAGTGCAGGTATCCCACACCGTCCTTTCGCTACGCCGCCATGAACGCTCCCCAGGAACTGCCGCGCCAGCACAGCGCCGCTCCCGCGCCGGCCACGCCCGTGCCCGATGCCCGAGGCATCAACCTGTTCCGCGCCGACGCCAGCGCGGGTGTGCTCGCCTGCTACCTGCCGCCGGCACTGCATGCCCATCTACTGCCGCACCTGGACCGCGTGGGCGCGGATGCGGGCGCGCGGCTGGACGAGCTGGCCTTCAGCGCCGACCGCAACCCGCCCACGCTGTCGGTGCGCAACCGCGCCGGCCAGGACGAGTCGCGCGTCGACAAGCACCCGGACTATGTCGCGCTGGAACGCTATGCCTATGGCGAGCTGGGCCTGGCCGCCATGTCGCACCGCGCCGGCGTGCTCGGCTGGCCCGAGCCCATGCCGGCCGCCGCCAAGTACGCGCTCACCTATCTCTTCGTGCAGACCGAATTCGGCCTGTGCTGCCCGGTGTCGATGACCGATTCGCTGGCCCGCACGCTGCGCAAGTTCGGCCGGCCCGAACTCGTCGAAGCCGTGCTGCCGCAACTGACCAGCCAGGATTTCGAGACGCTGCGCCAGGGTGCCATGTTCATGACCGAACAGGGCGCGGGCTCGGACGTCGCCGCCACCGAGACGCGCGCGGTGGCGCAGCCCGACGGTACGTGGGCGCTGTACGGCGACAAGTGGTTCTGCTCCAACCCGGACGCGGGCTTCGCCATGGTGCTCGCGCGCAGCGAGGCCCGTGACGGGCTGGGCGGGGTGTCGCTGTTCCTGCTGCCGCGCGAGCGGCCGGACGGCACGGCCAACGCCTATCGCATCCTGCGCCTGAAGGACAAGCTCGGCACGCGCTCGATGGCCAGCGGCGAGATCCGCCTGGAAGGCGCCTTCGCCTGGCTGGTCGGCGAGCGCGGCCAGGGCTTCAAGCAGATGGCCGACATGATCAACAACTCGCGCCTGTCCAACGGCGTGCGCGCCGCCGGGCTGATGCGCCGGGCGCTGACCGAGGCGCTCTATGTGGCCACGCACCGCCAGGCCTTCGGCCAGCGGCTGATCGACATGCCGCTCATGCAGCGCCAGCTCGCCAAGATGGCCGTCTGGACCGAACAGGCGCGCACCATGGTGTTCCAGACCGCGCGCGCGCTGCAGGCCGCGGATGCCGATCCGGCCCAGCGCCCGCTCGCACGCATCCTCACCCCGCTCATCAAGTTCCGCGCCTGCCGCGACGCCCGCAAGGTGACGGGCGATGCGATGGAGGTGCGCGGCGGCTGCGGCTACATCGAGGAATGGGTCGAACCGCGCCTCATGCGCGATGCGCATCTGGGCTCGATCTGGGAAGGCACGAGCAACATCGTGGCGCTGGACGTGATGCGCGCGATCAAGCGCGAGCATGCCCTGCCCGCGCTGCAGGCGCTGGTGCAGGAGCTGCTGGCCGATGGCGAACCCTGCGCTGCCTCGCTGCAGGCGCTGCAGGACGAGCGCCTGGCGCGCGCCTTCGCCTTCGCCGCCGAAGCGGCCGAGTCCGGCCAGACCGAGCACGCGCGCCAGGCCGCGTCCGGCCTCTATCACGCCGTCACCCTGGCGGGCCTGCGCTGGGAAGCCCGCCAGGCCCGTCTGCCGCAGCGCGCCGCACTGGCCGACCGCGTCCTGCTGCACCGCCTGGCCGCCCGCGATCCGCTCGCCGGCGGCCAAGTCCCCGACGAGGCGGCGCTGTGCGATTGGCTGGCCGCGCCGATCGCCTGAGCGCGCCCGGCACCCATCGACATCCAGGCCCCGGCACGCGTGCCGCGCAAGCGGCGGCATGCGCATGCCGCAGCACCATTAGAGAAAGGAGACAACGATGCAACGACGCAGCCTGCTGCGCGGACTCACCGCGGCCACGCTGGCCATCACGGCCCTGAGTGCGCCCCTGCCCGGCCATGCCGCGGATTTCCCCGAACGCCCGATCAATCTCGTCGTGCCGTTTCCGCCGGGCGGCCCCACCGACGCCCTGGCGCGCCGGCTGGCCGACGGCCTGCGCCAGGACCTCGGGCAGACCGTCGTGGTGGAGAACCGCGCGGGCGCCGGCGGCAACGTCGGCGCCGCCTACGTCGCCAAGGCCAAGCCGGACGGCTACACCCTGCTCTTCGGCACGTCGGGGCCGCTGGCCATCAACGGCAGCCTGTATCCGGACCAGGGCTACGATCCGCGCCAGGACTTCGCGCCCGTCATCCGCCTGGGGCACCTGCCCAACATCCTGGTGGTCAGGCAGAACCTGCCCGCCGCCGACCTGCAGGAACTGATCGCGCTGGCCAAGCGCGAGCCGCTGTTCTTCGCCTCGTCGGGCAACGGCGCCTCGTCCCACCTGGCCGGCATCCTCTTCAACGAGAAGGCCGGCACCGAGCTGCAACACGTGCCGTACCGCGGCACGGGACCGGCGCTGACCGACCTGCTCGGCGGCCAGGTCGACATGTCCTTCACCGACGTGCTGACCGCGCTGCCGCACGTGCGCGAAGGCCGGCTGCGCGCGATCGGCATGGCCAGCGCGCAACGCAGCGCCGCCCTGCCCGACGTGCCCACGCTCGCCGAGCAGGGGCTGGACGGCTACGACGTCAGCGTATTCTTCGGTATCGTCGCCCCCGCGGGCACACCCGAGCCCATCGTGCAGCGCCTGAACACGGCCTTCACGCATGCGCTCGCGATTCCCGAGGTCGAGCAGACGCTCGCCAACCAGGGCATCGTCAAGGCCGACGACACCTCGCCGGCCGGCCTGGCGGCCTTCATCGAGGCCGAAGTCCCCAAGTGGGGCGAGCTGATCCAACGCGAGAAGATCGCGCTCGACTGAGCCGTCCGCCCGCACCTTCCATCATCGAACCGGACCATTCCATGCCCTGGCAAGACACCGGCACCGGCGCCCTCGCCGGCCTGCGCGTACTCGATCTCTCCCGCGTGCTCGGCGGGCCGTACTGCACCCAGATCCTCGGCGATCACGGCGCCGACGTCATCAAGGCCGAGCCGCCCACCGGCGACGAAACCCGCGGCTGGGGCCCCCCGTTCGAAGGCGACACGGCGTGGTACTTCCGCGGCGTGAACCGCAACAAGCGCGGCATCGTGCTGGACCTGGCCGGCGACGCCGGACGCGAACTGGCGCACGCCCTGCTCGCCGACGCCGACGTGCTGATCGAGAACTTCAAGCCCGGCACCCTGGAGAAATGGGGGCTGGGCTGGGACGTGCTGTCCGAGCGCTATCCCCAGCTCGTGCATTGCCGCGTGAGCGGGTTCGGCGCCGACGGCCCGCTGGGCGGCATGCCCGGCTACGACGCCTGCGCCCAGGCCATGTGCGGGCTGATGAGCGTGAACGGCGAGCCCACCAACGAAGCGACCCGCGTCGGCCTGCCGGTGGTGGACATGGTGACCGGCCTGAACGCGGCCATCGGCATCCTGCTCGCCCTGCAGGAGCGCGGGCGCAGCGGGCGCGGGCAGTTCATCGACATCACGCTGTACGACTGCGCGCTCTCGCTGCTGCACCCGCATGCGGCCAACTTCTTCGGCAACGGCAAGATCCCCCGGCGCACGGGCAACGCCCACCCCAACATCGCGCCGTACGAGACCGTGCAGGCGGCCGACGCGCCGGTGTTCCTCGCCGTGGGCAACGACCGCCAGTTCCGCACGCTGGCCCAGGTGCTGGAGGCGCCGGCCCTGGCCGACGACCCGCGCTACGCCAGCAATGCCGATCGCCTGGCCCACCGCGACGCCCTGCACGCCAGCCTGGCCGAGCTGCTCGGCCGGCACCAGGCCGGCGACATCGCCCAGCGCCTGCTGCGGGCCGGCGTGCCGGCGGCCCCGGTCTTCACCGTGGACGCGGCCCTGGCCCAGCCGCACACCGTGCATCGCGGCATGGTGCTCGAAGGCGAGAACTACCGCGCGGTGGCCTCGCCGATCAAACTCTCGCGCACGCCCGCCAGCCTGCGCCGCCTGCCGCCGGCGCTGGACGCGGATGGCGCGGCCGTGCGCGGCACGCTGGCCGAACGCGCAAACTGACGCCGACGCCGCGCGGCGCTGCGGCCTGGTTCGGCCTGCCCGCGCAGGCCGGGCTGGGCTTGCGCGGGCCTGCGCCGGAGCACGCGCCGCCCGGCAAGCGGGCTTTATGCTGCAATGCAACAAATATGGCATGCTATAGGCTATATGTTCTTTGCAGGAGTTCGCATGACCCGAGCCATCAGTCTGGCCCTGCAGGGCGGGGGTTCCCATGGCGCCTTCACGTGGGGCGTGCTGGATCGCCTGCTGGAAGACGAGCGTGTGCACGTCGAAGCCCTGAGCGGGACCAGTTCCGGCGCGATGAACGCAGCGATTCTCACGGCAGGCTATGCCCGGGGCGGCGCCGCGGGCGCGCGCGACGCGCTCGAGCGCTTCTGGCGCACGATCAGCGAGTATTCCAGCCTGAGCCCGGTACAGCGCAACTGGACCGACCACCTCACCGGCACCTGGAACCTGGACAGCTCGCCCGGCTACCTCTGGAGCAACTGGTTCTCTTCGCTGTTCTCGCCCTACCAGACCAATCCTTTCAACCTGCATCCCCTGCGCGACATCCTGCGCCAGCAGCTCGACATCGACGCGCTGCACGCCTGCACCGACATCCGCATCTTCGTGGCCGCCACCAACGTGCGCACAGGGCGCGCCCGCGTCTTCCAGCGCGAGGATGTCACGATCGACGCCCTGCTCGCCTCGGCCTGCCTGCCGCACATCTATCAGGCGGTCGAGATCGACGGCGAAGCCTACTGGGACGGCGGCTACATGGGCAACCCGGCGATCTGGCCGCTGATCTACAACACCGAGACCGCCGACGTGGTGCTGGTGCAGATCAACCCGCTGCGCCGCGAGAGCGTGCCGCGTACGCCGAGCGAGATCGCCAATCGCCTGGACGAGATCGCGTTCAACTCGTCGCTGATGCACGAGATGCGCGCGATCGCCTTCGTGCAGCGGCTGCTCGAGCAGGACGCCCTGCGCGAGCCGGTGGCTTCGCGCTACAAGAACGTGCGCATGCACATGCTGTCGGACGAAGCGGGCATCGCCGCGCTCGGCCCGAGCAGCAAGGCCAACGCCGAACGCAACTTCGTCACACACCTGAAGAACCTGGGCCGCGCCTGCGCCGAGCAATGGCTGACGCGGCATTACGACGATCTCGGCAAGCGCTCCAGCCTGAACATCCGCGAGACGTTCCTGTAGGGGCGAGGGGGCAGAGACGTCCTCTCGCGCAATACTCCTGGGCAAGCGGAACTTCGGTGGCGATGCGTCTTACGGCCACGCACCGCGAGGTTTAAACTTCGTCTAGACTTGCCTGGGAGCGATCATGACAGAGGCGGTGCTCGATATCAAACGTTGGGGCAACAACCTCGGTGTGCGGCTGCCAGCGGCCGTGGCCAAAGCCGCGCGCCTGCACGTGGACCAGCGCGTGCACATCACGGTGCAAGGCGAAAACGTCATCATCTCCCCTGTGCGCGACGAAGTCCTCACGCTGGAACAGCGACTGGCCCGTTTCGATCCGCAGCGCCATGGCGGCGAAGCCATGCCCACCGCCGCAACGCTGGGCGCGGAACGCTGGTGAGTACAGCCTCTCGTCGCACGTGGATACCCGGCCGGCAGGAAGTCATCTGGATCGACTGCAACCCGCAGCGCGGACAGGAAATGCGCGATGTGCATCCCTTTCTCGTGCTTTCGCCCCAAGCGTTCAACGCCCGCACGTCGCGGGTCATCGGCCTACCCATGACGACAGCGGCGTACAACGCGGACAATCCGTTCGCCGTCCCGGTGGGCGTGGCCAGCGGACGCAAGGCCGGTCAGACGAGCTATGTGCTTTGCCACCAGCCCAAGTCCTTCGACTGGCGTCTGCGTAGCGGTGCGCCCCATCCGCTGAAGCGCATTCCCGACGCCCGTTTTGCCGAAGTCCTGGACGTTCTCAATCAGATCGTGCAGTTGGGTTCGGTCAGAACTGATAGCGCAGATTGAGCAGGACGGTGCGCGGTGTGCCCCAGCTATACGTGTTGTAGAACGACATGAGCGTGTAGTACTTCTTGTCGAAGAGATTCTCCACGCTCAGAGTCGCCGACAGATGCCTGTCGAACTCGTAGCGCGCCATGGCGTCGAACAGCCAGCGCGAGGCCATCCGGTGCTCCACCGTGCCGTGTACGGGATTGCTGACGTCGGCCCAGGTCTTGCCTTGCCAGCGCGCACCGCCGCCCAGCGTCAGGCCGCGCAGGGCGCCCGACAGCCGATAGGTGGTGTACAGGCTGAACTGGTTGGACGGGTCTTCCGTGCTGACCCGCTCGCTGTCCAGGCGCGACACCTGGTGGGTGTAGCCGGCGTGCACCTGCCAGTTCGGCAGCACTTCGCCGCTCAGCGTCGCTTCGAACCCGCGCGTGGTCACGCCATCCACGGCGCGGTATGCAACGCCGCCCGACGGCGTCGTGCCGCCGGTCGCCTCGGCATAGTTGTCCTGCTTGATGCGAAAGTACGCGAGGCTGCCGTTGACCCGGCCGTCGAAGAACTCAGCCTTCATGCCGGCCTCCAGGCTCTTGCCTTCGAGGGGGTCGAGGGTACGTCCCGCTTCATCCTGTGCGGATTGCGGGTTGAAGATGCCGGTATAGCTGCCGTACAGCGAGAAGTTGCGGTTCAGGTCGTAGACCACGCCGGCGTAGGGCACGAACACGCCGGATTCGTCCTGCCCTTGTTCGGCATTGCGATAGCGCGCCCAGCGCCCGCCCGTGATCACCTTCAGGTCGTCGCGCAGGTTCCAGCGCCCGGCCGCATACACGCCGCGTTCGTGCGTGGTTTCCTCGTTCTCGTAGGGGGCACTCCACACGGGTTCCGGCACGTCGCCGTTCCAGCCGTAGAAATCCGCCACCGTGCCGTCGTACGCGCCGGGGCCGTAGCCGGTGTTGGTCCAGTGCCGTTTGGCGATGCTGCCGCCCAGCACCAGTTCGTGCTTGCGGCCGAAGAGTTCGAATGGGCCGCTTGCATAGACGTCTGCCGCGTCGCTCACGGTCTTGCCGATGTATTCACCCAGCCACAAACTGGTGCCGCTGCCGTCGGCAGGGTTCGGATTGCCCGCCCCGATCGAGCCCAATTGGGCGTCATAGCCGTTGATCTGGTGATTGAGCTGCAGCTTCACGACCCAGTCGTTGGCGAAGTTGTGCTCCAGCGTCGCGAACGCCGTACGCGTGTATTGTTCCCAGTTGCTCCAGCGCGCGGCCGGACTGTACGAGCGCGACGTGCGATTGAAGTTGCCCTCGCTGTCGAAGAGCGGGATACCGCCCCACGTCGAGCCGCGCGGCGTGTTGTTCTGGTAGTCGGCGCCGATGGTGAGCAGGGTGTCGGACGTGAGGTCCGCCTCGAGCACGCCGTAGAACACGGGGGTGCGCCGGCGGTAGTTGTCCAGGTGCGAATGCTTGTCCTCGTATGCCGCGACCGCACGGGCGCGCACCGAGCCCGAAGCATTCAGCGGGCCGCTCACATCGAGCTCGCCGCGGTAGGTGTCATAGGTGCCCACGCCCGCGCTGACATGCCCCTGGAACTCGCGCGTGGGCCGCTTGCGCACGAGGTTGATGGTGGCGCCCGGGTCGCCTGCGCCGGTGAGCAGACCGGTCGCGCCCTTGAGCACCTCGACACGGTCGTAGATTGCCATGTCGCTGAGCGTGTTGCCGGCCGAGTAGGCCGAATTGCGCTGCATGGGAATGCCGTCGTACTGGAAGTTGTTGATCGCGAAGCCGCGAGACCAGTACACGGTGCGCTCGCTGTCGAAGGTGGTGATGGTCACGCCGGGTGTGTGCTCCATCACCTTGTCGATGGACGTGAGGTTGAAGTCGTCCATTTCCTGGCGCGTCACCACGCTCAGCGACTGGGGTGTCTCGCGCGGCGTGAGCACGATGCGTGTCGACGTGGCGATGGTGCCGGAGGTGTAGGAACCTGTGCCCTCGGTGATGTCGCCGAGCTGGTTGCCGGTGACTTCGATCGACCCGAGCTGGGCCACCGCGCCGGCCGCGGGGGCGGCGGACGCAGGCGCGGCCTGCAGACCGTAGTTTCCGCGGGTGTCACGGGTCGCACGCAGGCCCGAACCTGCGAGCAGCGCGTCCAGGCCCTGCTCCACCGTGTAGCGTCCGCTCAGGCCGGGCGTACGCCTGCCGTCGGTGAGCTGCGCATCGAACGACAGCACGATACCGGCGGCGCCGGCGAATTGGCTCAGGGCAGGCCCCAGCGGCCCGGGCGGGATCTGGAATGCCTGCGCCGCCGCGCCGCGGCCGGCTGCGGGTGCGGCCTCGGCCGCGTGCGCCGCCGAGGCGCTCAAGGCGCATGACAGCGCCAGCCAGACGGCGCCGGCCAAGGGCGCAGCCGCGCGGTGTAAGGGGAGTTTCGACACAGCAGACCTCGACGATGGGTGAGTGGATGAGCTGAGTCGAACGAGACCGCGACGAGGGACAATCGCCGAGGAGGGCAGACCTATGTGCAGCGCCGAGAATGCCAGTCGCGCCGCGCGCCACGCCGCGCTACGCGGCGGCGGGCTCGACCGTTACCCAGTATCGCGAGCGGTGCCGGATGCGAACCGGCAGTGCGCGCTGCACGGCATCCAGGGCGCGATCGGTGTCGCTCAGGGGGAAGGCCCCGGAAATCCGCAGTTCGGCCACGGCCGGGTCGCAGCCCAGGTAGCCCGGCCGGTAGCGCGATAGCTGTTGGAGCAGGCGGACGAGCGGCCAGGCATCGACGATCAGCAGGCCGCGCATCCAGGCATCGTCGGACGGTGCCAGGGGCCGAGGCGGCGCCACGTGCCGGGCATCGAAACGGCACTGCCAGCCCGCGGCCAGCGGCACCCTGCGAGAAGCCGCGCCCGCCGGATGGATCTGCACGGCATGCTCGAACACGCTCACCTTCGTCTCCTCGTTCCCCACGTCCACCGCGAAGCGGGTGCCGAGGGCCCGCAGCCGGCCGTGCGGTGTATCGATCACGAAAGGACGGGCCGGCACATGGGGATCGGCCGCCGTGCGGATCATCACCCGCCCCTCCCGCAGCCGCAGGGCACGTTCAGCCGGGCCGTAGCGCACGTCCAGCGCGCTGCGGGTATCGAGCATGAGCCGCGAGCCATCCGCCATCACGATCGATCGCTGCTCGCCCGTGCCGGTGCGCACGTCCGCGCTCCATTCGCGCCAGGACACCAGGCGCGAGCCCGCCCAGCCGCCGCCCGCCAGCGTGGCGACCAGCAGCAGGCGCCGGCGCATCTGGCGCCGGCCGTCCCGCGTAGCGGCGGTGCGCAGGGTGTGCGCCGATAGCTCGGCAGGCACTGCGTTCAGCTCGCCGCGCAGGCGCTCCACCAGCCGCCAGGCCCAGGCATGGATCGGATGCTCGTCGAGCCACCGCTGATGGGCATGGATGTCTTCCGGGCGCACGCCTTCGTCGCACAGGCGCACGTGCCACCGGGCGGCGGCGCGGATCGCCTCGCGCCTGGCATCGTCGAGGGCCGGCGCGGCGCTCACGAAAGGCCGGTGCCCGCGGCATCGTCGGCCAGCATGACGAGCAGCGCATGCTCGGTGGCACGGGCCATGTACTTCTTCACGGAACTCACGGTGACGCCCAGACGCTGGGCGATCTGCGCATAGGGCATGCCCTCGAACTGCGAAAGCAGGAAGGCCTGGCGCACCTTGTCGCCCAGTCCGGCCAGCATCGCGTCCAGGCGATGCAGCGTCTGCAGGATCGCGGCGCACTCCTCGGCGGACGGCATGACGGCCTCGGGCAATTGCGCCAGAGTCTCCAGCCACGCCTGTTCCAGGCGCTTGCGCCGCAGATGGTCGATTGCGGCGCGCTGCGCCAGCGTCGCCAGGTAGCTGCGCGGTTCGCGCAGGCCGCCGATGATGGCGTCGTGGCCCGGGGTGCGCAGCAGCCGCACGAAGGTGTCGTGCGCCAGATCGGCCGCTTCGTGCGGGCATCCCAGCCGCCGGCGAAGCCAGTCGCGCAGCCAGCCCGCATGGTTCCCATAGAGCGCCGCAAGACGGGACGAGGCAAGGGCGGTGGGAGCGGACATGGCGATGCAGGGCCGTGGATTCAAGAATGGTTCTTATTATTATTTATGTATGCACCGGTGAATGCAAGGAACGGGCGTTGCCGCGCCGGCTTTGGCCGCAGGGGCGGGCACCGTCTATAGTCGAGGGCTTCTTCGCCACCCACGCCCCACACAGGTCCCACCCCATGATCGGACGCCTCACCGGAACCCTGCTCGAAAAATCCCCGCCCATGGTGTGCATCGACGTGCAGGGGGTGGGCTACGAGGTGGACGTGCCCATGAGCACGCTCTATGCGCTGCCCGAGGTCGGGGCCCGGGCCACGCTGCTCACCCACCTGGTGGTGCGCGAGGACGCCCACGTGCTGTACGGCTTTGCCAGCGCGGCCGAGCGCGCGGCGTTTCGCCAGCTCATCCGCATCAGCGGCGTGGGCGCGCGCATCGCGCTCGCGGTGCTGTCCGGCATGACCGTGACCGAGCTGTCGCAGGCCGTCACCCTGCAGGAGGCCGGCCGGCTCACCCGCATTCCGGGCATCGGCAAGAAGACCGCCGAGCGGCTGCTGCTCGAGCTGCGCGGCAAGCTCGGCGCGGACCTCGGCCTGTCGGCCAACGCCCCCAGCGATGCCCAGGCCGACATCCTCAACGCCCTCACCGCCCTGGGCTATTCCGAGAAGGAATCCCTGGCCGCCCTCAAGAGCGTACCCGCAGGCGCCGCGGTGGCCGAGGGCATCAAGCTGGCGCTCAAAGCGCTCGCGCGCTGAGGCGAAGGCGGGGCCGGCCGACTCCCGCACCACGGCCCCGCGAAGCGCCGAAGCATTCTCGAACCTCGCATGCGCGCTGCGGCGCCTTGACTTTTCGCACCTGTAGTTTCTATAGTCTTAACTATGGGAACTTTGAAGACCGATTCGCTGGCCCACAGCAATCAGCCGCTCTATCAGCAGCTCGCCACGGTATTTCGCCGCAAGATCGAAAGCGGCGAGTGGGCGGCCGGCATGCGCCTGCCCAGCCTGGATGCGCTGTGCGCCGAACTCGGCTGCGGGCGCGTCACGGTGCGCAGTGCGCTGGCCGGGCTGGAGGCCGACGGGCTCATCAGCCGGGCCCGCGGCCAGGGCACCTTCGTGCGCGAGCGCAAGCAGCCGGGCTTTTCCCACATCAATCTGGTCTATACCTGGCGCGATCTGGTCGAGTTCGGCCGCCACAGCGAGCTCGAGGCCGTCACCGACACCAGCGCGGTGCCGCTGGAGCTGCCGGCCTGGTGCTCCACCGAGGGCATCGTGGCCGAGCGCTACCAGCGCATGGAGCGCATCTACCTGCGCCAGGGCGTGCGCGTGTGCTTCAGCCTGGTCTACATCGCCTCGGACATCTACGAGCGCTATGCCGATCGTTTCCAGCACAGCGCCATCGCCACGGCGGTGGGCGAGACGCCCGAACTCGCCATCGGCCAGGCCCTGCAGAAAGTGATGATCAGCTCGGCGGGCGACGATACCGCCAGCCACCTGCACATCCCCGTCGGCTCCCCCATCGCGGAGGTGATCCGCCGTGTCTACGCACCGGATCACCGCCTCATCTATTGGTCGCGCGTGCATTTTCCCGGGCAGTACGTCCACATGGACTTCGACCTGCTGCACCCGCGCACCAACGACTCTGCCCCGCAAGCCTAGCGCTGCGCGGGTTCCCTGCCTCTCCTGCATAACGACATCCACGAGACACCCATGACTGCACGCTTTCTTCGCACCGCCCGCCGCTGGTTCGCCGCCCTCGGACTCGCCGCCGCGGCCGCAACCCCGGCGCTGGCCGCCTACCCCAGCCAGCCGATCACCCTGTTCGTGCCCTACGGTGCCGGCGGCACCACCGACCAGCTCGCCCGCGCGCTCGGCGAAGCCCTGGGCAAGCGCCTGGGCCAGACGGTGGTGGTCGACAACAAGCCCGGCGCCAACGGCACCATGGGCGTGATGCAGCTCAAGCGCGCCCGGCCCGACGGCTACACGCTGTCGATCATCCCCATGGGCGTGTTCCGCCAGCCCTACCTGCAGCAGGGCGGCGTGTCCTACGATCCGCTCAAGGACGTGACCTACATCTCGCAGGTGGCGGCCTACGGCTACGCCATCGCGGTGCTCGCGGACGCCAAGTGGAAGACCATCGACGAGCTGGTCGCCGACGCCAAGGCCCGCCCCGGGGAGATCAACTACGGCACGTCGGGTCTGTTCACCAGCAACCACCTGGCGATGGCAGAACTCGCACGCGCCACCGGCGCCGAGATGACCCACGTGCCGTTCAAGGGCGATGCCGAAGCGCTCTCGGCCCTCATGGGCAAGCACATCCAGGTGGTGTCCTCGACCAACACCGTGCTGCCCTTCGTGCAGTCCGGCCAGATGCGCGTGCTCGCCACCGCCGGCGCCACACGTCCCAAGGATTTCGCCGACGCGCCCACGCTCCAGGAGGCCGGCTACCCGGTCGTCATGCTCTCGCCCATCGGCATCGGCGGCCCGGCCGGCCTGCCCGATGACATCGTGGCCAAGCTCGACGGCGCCATTGCCGACGCGCTGCGCGATCCGGCGTTCCAGGAGATGGTGGCGCGCTTCGGCCTGGAACTGGCCTACGCCGACCACGCCACCTACGACGCCTGGGCGCGCCAGACCGTGGCGGACGAAAAGACCATCATCGAACGCCTCGCCAAGGAGATCCCGTGAGCCCCAGCCCCGCCCTCGCCCTGCCCTTTGCCGCCCAGCCGCTGGGCGCGGGCACGCTGGACCCTGCCCGCAGCCGCATCGCCGTGCTGGGCGCCGGCGTGATGGGCCCTGGCATCGCCCTCACCTTCGCAGAACACGGGTTCGAGGTGGACCTGTGCGAGACCACTCACTCCGCCATCGACCGCGGCATGGCCTCGCTGGAGGATGCCCTGCGCCTGAAGGAGGAGGCCGGCCTGATCCCGTCGGACCTGGCCAACGCCACCTTCGAGCGCGTGCGCCCGCACGTGGGCAGCGAGGCCGCGCTGGCGTCCGCGCGCCTGGTGATCGAGGCCGTCACCGAGAACGCCGACGTCAAGCGCGCGGTGTACGCGCAGATCAGCCAGCTCGCCGCGCCGGATACCATCGTCTGGAGCAACACCTCCACCATGAACGTGTTCGCGCTGGCCGACGAGGCCCTGCGCACGCGCCTGCTGGTCGCGCACTGGTTCGCGCCGCCGCACATTCTGCCGCTGGTCGAGGTGGTCGGCGAGCCGGCCACCCTGCCCGGCCTGGTGGATCAGACGCTGGCCGCCCTGCGCGGCCTGGGCAAGGCGCCGGTACGCCTGAACAAGTTCGTGCCCGGCTTCGTCATCAACCGCCTGCAGCGCGCACTGGGCAGGGAGGCGTTCTACCTGCTCGACGAAGGCGTCATCAGTGCCGAAGACCTGGACGTGGCCGTGCGCACCAGCCTGTCGCCGCGCATGCAGCTACTCGGCCTGATGCAGCGGTATGACTACACCGGCCTCACGCTGAGCCTGCGCAATCTCGCCGACCCGGCCATGACCGACGCCCCGCTCGATACGCAGCCGGCCGCCCTGGTCGAGCGCGTCGAACGCGGCGAGCTGGGCGTGAGCAGCGGCAAGGGCTTCTACGACTACCACGGCCGCTCGCTGATCGAGCTGCAGCGCGAGCGCGACGAAAAGCTCTGGCGCATCATGCGCTCGCTGGGTGATTTCGCCCAGGACCCGAAACCCATCTGACCCTCGCGCTCCCGCACCGCCGCCAGCGGGCGCGAGCAGCGAACGCCTGCGCCACGATGCACGCCGCCCGGCACACCCGGCGCGGCGCCAGCCTGCGCGCCCTCAGGAGATTGCCATGGCCCAGCCGCCCCTGCACCGCATGCCCACCGCGTTCGGCCCGACCCCCGGTCCGCGCCGAACGCCGGGCCCCGAGGTGCGCTACGACGACGCCCGCAGCCCGCTGCGAACCTCCGCCTACGCCATCTTCCAGACGGATGCGCACGCCCTGGCCGACCTGCGGCTGCCCGCCGGCGTCACCCTGCGCGGCCCCGCCCTGCTCGCCCTGGAATACACCTTCCTCGAAGAGATCGACTGGCTCGCCGGCCGCGGCTACAACATGCTGTCCGTGCGCGTGCCGGTGCGCTGCACACCGGCCGCGGCCGCCCCCATCGACGGCTGGTTCCAGCCCGTGATCTGGGAGAACCTGGCCGATCCCATCATCAGCGGGCGCGAAGAACTCGGCTGGAACAAGATCTACGCCGAACTGCCGCCCGCCCGCATCCAGGGCCCGCGCTGGGAACTGTGCGCCTCCTGGCAGGGTTACCGCTTCCTGGACATCGCGCTCGACGGCCTGGCCGACAGCGAGACGCCGCTGCCCGCCACCGGCCCGGTGCTGCATCACAAGTACGTTCCAGCCACCCAGGCCTGGGGCGAGGCCGACGTGGACTATCTCACCATGACCCCGGCCGGCGGCTCACCGGCACGCCTGCTCTCGCACCGCGTCGCGGCCAGCGCCAGCGCGGCCTTTGCCCGGCCGCGCTGGGAGGACATGCCGACCCAGAGCCATATCGTCAATGGCCTGGCAGCCTTGCCCTTGGGCGAGCTGCACAGCGCGGGCGTCTACGTGACGCGCGGCGGCAAGGATTTGTCGGATCAAAAGCGCCTGCTCCCCGCCGCCTGACCGTGGCCGAAAGCCGATCGGCGCGGTAGGCGCGCGCGGCAAGCCGCATGCAGCCATTGCCAGCATGCCGCAAGCCCAATAGAATGCGAGTCATTCTTATTATCAGTACTGTGGCAGCGTGTCATCGCCTGCCGAGTCTACGCATGCCCGTATTCCCAGAACCCGTGCCCGGCGCATGCCGAGCCCCTGCGGCCGTCGCGGTCCGCCCGCGTGCGCGCACCCTGCCCACGCGCCTGACCTCGCAGTCGGAGCCCCCCGCATGATCCGTCTGGCGCGCTTTCCGTTCGGCGTCGTCTCGCGCATCGTCGCCGCCGTCCTCGGCGGGTATGCGCTCGCGGCCCTGTCCAGCGTGGCGGCCGTGCGCCTGCCCATGCCCGTGGGCGAAGCCGTGCTCACCGGCATGCTGGCGAGCTTTCTCGTCTATGCCTGCGCGGTGATCTGGGTATTCGCCGTGCGCAGCGCCACCCGGGCATGGGCGGGCCTGGTCGTGGCGGCGATTCCCCTGCTCGTCCTTGCCTGGCCCGTCTGGCATTGAATCCATGAAGACCGCTCGTTCCGCCGCCAAGGCCAAGCCGCCCGGCATCCGCCAGACCATGTCCGACCTGCACATCTGGGTGGGCCTGCTGGCCGGCTGGATTCTCTATGCCATGTTCCTCACCGGCACGGTGAGCTACTTCAAGGACGAGATCAGCCAGTGGATGCGGCCGGAAGTGACGGCGCCCGCGACGCCGCTGCCCGCGCCCGAGATTGCGCAGCGCATGGTCGACACCATGGCGCGCATCGCCCTGGACAGCTCGCAATGGAGCATCGGCCTGCCGCACCCCCGCCGTCCGACGGCGGACGTCTTCTGGCGCACCGGCAACCCCGGCCAGGGCGGTCGCGGCTTCCAGAGCGCCACGTTCGACGGCATGACCGCCGAGCCGCTCGAAGGCCTGCGCGACACCGACGGCGGCGAGTTCTTCTACCGCTTTCACTTCCAGTTGCACTACATGTCCCCGTTCTGGGGGCGCTGGATCGCCGGCCTGTGCGCGATGTTCATGCTGGTGGCGATCATCAGCGGGGTGATCACGCACAAGAAGATCTTCATCGACTTCTTCACCTTCCGCTGGGGCAAGGGGCAGCGCTCCTGGCTGGACGCGCACAACGCGGTCTCGGTGTTCGGTCTGCCGTTCCACGCGATGATCACCTATACCGGGCTGGTCACGCTGATGCTGATGTACATGCCCTGGGGCTCCGACGCCGCGCTGCGCGATCCTGGCGCCCGCCAGGCCGCGTTCAGCGAGATGAGCGCCTTCGTGCCCGCCGGCAAGCCCGTCGGCCAGCCGACGCCGCTCACCTCGGTGGCCGACGTGGTTCGGCAGGCGCAGGCGCATTGGGGCGGGGCTCCCGTGGCGCGGGTCCTCGTCAACAACCCCGGCGACGCCAGCGCGCGCATCGTCGTCTCGCAAGGCGAGCGCAGCCGTGTCTCCTACAGCCCGCACTACATCGTGTTCGACGGGGTGAGCGGCGCCATGCTGCAGGCCAAGGACAGCGTGAGCGGGGCGGCCGAGACGCGCGGCGTGCTGTACGGGCTGCATCTCGGGCGCTTCGCCGACCTGGTCTCGCGCTGGCTGTATTTCATCGTCAGCCTGGCCGGCACGGCGATGGTGGGCACGGGCCTGGTGCTCTGGGTCACCAAACGCCGGCAGAGACTCGCCGCCGGCGAGCGTGCCCACCTCGGCATCCGCATCGTCGAGCGCCTGAACGTCGCCACCATCGCCGGGCTCTCGCTCGCCATGACCGGCATGCTGTGGGCGAACCGTCTGCTGCCGCCGGGCATGGCCGAACGCGCTGCCTGGGAGATTCACGTCTTTTTCATGGTCTGGGGCGCGGCGCTGCTGTACAGCCTCGCGCGTCCGGTCAAGCGCGCCTGGATCGAACTGCTCTGGGCCAGCGCGGGCCTGCTCGCGCTGACGCCCGTGCTCAACGCCCTCACCACCTCGCGCGGGCTGCCGGGCAGCCTGCTGGCCGGCGACTGGACCTTCGCGGTGTTCGACCTGATGCTGCTCGCCTTCGCCGTGCTGCATGCCGCGATCGCCCGGCGCGTGACCCGCCACAAGCCGTCGGCCAAGCCGGCCCGGCGCAAGCCTGCCGCGGACGCCGCCCGCGACACCCTGGAGCGCCCGGCATGACGCACCTCGTTCTGCTCCTGCTGTGCATCGCCGCCTTCGCCTGCCTGGCACTGGCCATGGAACGCCACCAGTGCGACCGGTTCGGCCATGCGCTCACGCACGGCCAGACCCGCGTCCTGCGCGCGGCCGGCTGGCTGCTGCTCGTCGTGGCGCTGTGGCTGTCCATCGCGGCGATGGGCACCAGCTTCGGGCTGGTCGCCTACTCCGGCCACACCAGCCTGGCAGCCGGTCTCGTCTTTCTGGCACTGCTCGCGCTCGAGCGGCGCACTGCCGCCCGTCAACCACGCCGCCGCTGAGCGGCCCGACTCTCAAGGCTATCCATGACCCTCTGGAAAACCACGCTCGTCTCCGGCGCCATCGCGCTGCTTGCCGCTTGCTCGCCGCAGGGCGGCAACCAGCCCGCGGCCGCGGCTGCCGGCAACACGCCGGACGCTGCGGCCACCGCCCCGGCGGCGCAGGCCCAGGTGACCCGCCAGACCATCGCGCCCGGCCTGTACGAACTGGCCTACAGCCCGCGGCTGGATGCGGTTTTCGTGGCGTCTTCGGGCGGCTTCGGCGATCAGGCCGCGCCCAGCAAGATCCTGCGCCTGAACCCGCAGACACTCGCCGTCGAGGCCGAGATCCCGCTCGAGCGCAAGGCCTTCGGCGTCACCCTGGACGATGCCAACGGCCGCCTGTATGTGGGCAACACCGTGGACACCTCCGTCACCGTGCTCGATGTCGATGCCGGCCAGGTGCTCGGCGTGATCCAGTTGATGGAGAAGGTGACCCGCCCGGACGGCAAGACGGGCTATAGCCACGACCTGCGCGAACTGCGCCTGGACCCGGCCAGCCAGCGCCTGTACGTCACCGGCCACTCCGGCGAAGGCAGCGTGCTGTTCGTGGTCGACACCGCCAGCCTGAAGCTCGTCGACACCATCCCCGGCCTGGGCGAGGCCAAGGCGCCCGGACTGCACGTGGACCCGGCCACCAAGCGCGTGTACGCCAGCAACCTGCTCGGCGAGCTGCTGGTCATCGATCCCGCGCAGCGCGCGGTGGTGCAGCGCGTGCAGACCACCGCCGAGCAGCCCATGAACATCGACATGGACCCATCCGGACAGCGCCTCTTCGTGACCGACCAGGGCCTGCAGATGATCCGCAGCTTCCAGGAAAAGTCGATCCCCGGCTTCGCGTCGAAGCACCCGGGCAACCGCGTGCTCGTCTTGGACGCCGTCAGCGGCCAGGAACTGGCCAGCATCCCGACCGACGCCGGCCCCCTGGGCCTGATCGTCGACGCGCAGCGCAAGCGCCTGCACGTCACCAACCGCGAAGCCGGCACGGTGAGCACCTTCGACACCGACACCTACCAGCGCCTGGGCACGGTGGAGCTGCCGGCGCACCCGAACAGCCTGGCCCTGGACGCGCAGCGCAACGTGCTGTACGTGAGCATCAAGGCGGATAAGGACGAAGGCCGTGCCGCGCCCGAGAGCGTGGCGCGCATCGCGCTGCCGCAGTAACGCGCTGCGCGCGCCGAGGGGGGCATGATCGCCGCGACCGGCCCGTCGCCCGGGTCGGTTCGCTCAGGAAGGGCGGCGCGGCCTGGCTACATGAGCCGGATGTCGCGCTCGCGCACCAGCTTGCCCCAGCGCTCCGTCTCCTGGTCCAGGAACTGGCGGAATTCCTCAGGCGTACCCCCGCCCGGGCTCGCGCCGATGGCTTGCAGCCGGGGCTGCAGCTCGGGCGCGCGCACCGCCGCCGTGATGTCCGCGGCCAGACTGTCCAGCACCTCCGGCGGCGTGCCGCCCGTGGCGAAGATGCCGTACCAGGCGGACGCCTCGAAGCCGGCCAGGCCCTGCTCGGCCACGGTCGGCACCTCGGGCAGCCAGGGCAGGCGCTCGGCCGACGTCACGCCCAGCGGCACGACACGCCCGGACTCGATGTGCTGCAGCACGCCGTTGTCGAACATGATCTGGATGCGCCCGGACAGCAAGTCCTGGTGCGCCGGCGCGCTGCCCTTGTACGGGACGTGCGTGAGTTCCACCCCGGCCATGCTCGAGAACAGCTCGCCCGACAGGTGCGTGGAGGTCGCCACCCCGGTCGACGCGAACGACAAGGCGCCCGGCTCGGCCTTGGCGCGGGCGATCAGCTCGGGCACGTTCCTGATGCCGGCATCGGGTGCGGCGACCAGCACGTTGGAGATGGTGGTGAGCACGGTGACCGGCGCGAGATCGCGCGCCGAATCGTAGGGCAGCGAGTCCATCAGGAGCGGGTTGAGCGCGAACGGCATCGCGGTCAGCAGCAAGGTGTGCCCGTCCGGTTCGGCCATGGCCACCACGTTGGTGGCGATCACGGTGTTGCCGCCGGGCCGGTTCTCCACGATCACCGGCTGCTGCCATTGCTCGGACAGGCGCTGGCCGACCAGGCGGGCCTGGATATCGGTGGCGCCGCCGGGCGGATAGGCCACGATCAGGCGCACCGGCTTGGTGGGCCAGTCCGCGGCTTGCGCCGGCGCGGCCGCCAGGACCGGCAGGCACAGCGCAGCCACGGCCGCACAGAGGAGCTTTCTGCGGTGGATGGACATGGTTTGTCTCGTCCTTCTTTGTTTGAGGAATTGGCGTGCCGGCGGGCTCAACGCGAAGAAGCCGCCAGCCAGGCACGGATGGGCGCCAGCCATGGACCGGGGTCGTACAGCAATGCCTGGTGGCCGTAGCGTGTGACGACCACCGAGGCGTGGGCGGGCAAAGGATCGGGCGGCGGGAACAAGGCATCGGAAGAGGCGTACAGCAGATGCGTATCCGCCGGGCAATGCGCCAGGCCGAAACCGATAGCTGCTGCGCGCAGCCGCCACAGGGCCTGCGCGCTGAACTGCCCGGCCCAGCGACGGATGTTCCGCAGTTCGCGGGCCAACGCGGCCTCGCCCTGGTCCGCGGCCCATTCGCATAGCCCCGAGCGCATCAGCACGGCATGGCGAAACTCGGCGCGCCGGTCGGCATCGGCCAGGGCCCGCAGCGCCGCCAGTTCCTCGGGCGCGCCGCGCCCCCGGGTGGCCGTGCACAGGCCGAGCACCCGGTCGACACGCTGCGGGAAGTCGGCCTTCAACTGCTGCGCGACATATCCGCCGAAGGAATAGCCGATCGCGCCGGCCAGCCGAGGAATGCCCAGTCGTTCGAGCAGGACGTCGATGCCTTGGGCCATGCCGCGCACGGACGCATGGCTGTCTTGCGCGCCTTCCCAGCCCGAGCCGTAGGCCGAGCCCGGCAGGTTCACGGTGATCACCTGAGCCCGGTCGGTATCCAGCACCCGCCCCGGTCCGACCCACGCCGAGGCCCAGCCCGCGTCGGCGGCATCGTCACAGGGCGCCAGGGCATGGTGGCTCCCGGCATAGCCGTGCAGGAGCAGGTAGGCCGGCGCATCGCACGGCCCGCACCGCGTGTAGGCCAGACGCAGGGTCACGGCCGTCCCGTCGGCCAGGCGAAAGTCCTCCACGTGGGCTTCGGCGGCGAATACCGCAGGCCCCTCGGCCGTACAGGATGGGCGTGCCGTGGACATGGCCGCGTCAGATCGGCCGCTCGCCGCGCACCGTGGTGCGGTACAGCGTGCGGTACTGGCCGGCGGGCAGGTCACGGGTGGTCGCGCTGTGCATGGTGGAACGGTTGTCCCACATCACCACGTCGCCGTTGCTCCAGTGGAAGTCGTAGCGGAATCGCGGCTGGATGGTGTGCTCGAACAGGAAGTCCAGGATGTCGTCGCTCTCTTCGGCGGGCAAGCCGACGATCTCGGCGGTCATGCCCTTGTGCGCGAAGATGGACTTGCGGCCCGTGTCCGGATTGGTGCGGATCAGCGGATGCACCACGTCGGGTGTGCTCGCCTTCTGGTCGGCGGTGAGGCTGACGTTCGTGCTCTGGCCGTCCGTCGTCTGCTTGCGGCGGTAGCGGTGCACCGCGCGCAGGCCGTGCAGGCGTTCTTTCCACTGCGCGGACAGCGCCTCGTAGGCCGCCTCCATGTCCACGAAGAGCGTGTCGCCGCCTTCGGGCGGAATCTCCAGCGCGTTGAGGATGGTGGCCTTGGCCGGCTGTTCGCGGAACGCGAAGTCCGAATGCCAGTACGAGCCGCCGTCGGCTATGCCCATCGGCTGGCCGTCCACGACGCGGTTGGAGAGCCGGAAGATCTCCGGATGCTCCGGATGGTTGTACTGCGCCAGCACGTGCACCTCCAGCGGCCCGAAACGCCGGCTGAAGGCGATCTGCGCTGCGGCGGGCAGCGACTGGTTCTTGAAGCACACCAGCTTGTGATCGACGAACAGGCGATGCAGATGCTCGAACTCGTCGGCGGGCAGTTCGCGCGCCAGATCGATGCCGTGGATCGCGATGCCGAAGCTGTCCGAAAGGGGTTCAACCTGCATGAGCCTAGCCTCCGTTATTTTGCGAACAATAGTTCGCTAATTGATATGGCTGCCATCCTATCGACGATCCGGGTAGTCTGTCAAACGATTGATCCCGAACGCGTACCAACCCTGGAGAAAGCATGCCAAGCAAGGTTGCGGCGAGCCCCGCCGGCAGCGAAAAAAACAGCGAATTCCTCGACACCCTGGCCAACGGCCTGAGGCTGATGGAAGCCTTCGACGAACAGCGGCGCAGCATGACGATCCAGTCCGCCGCCGAGCTGCTGCGGATCACCCGCCCGGCTTCGCGCCGGATCCTGTTGACGCTGGCCGAGCTGGGCTACCTGCACCAGGACGAACGCCAGTTCGCGCTGGCGCCCAAGGCCATCGAACTGGGCTATCGCTATTTCCGCTCGCTCGGTCTGGCCGCAGCGGTTCGGCCCCACCTGCAGACGCTGTCGCGCGAGCTGGGCGCGGGCGCCGCTATCGGCATGCTGGCGGGCACCGACGTGCTGTTCGTCGAACGCGTGGAGGCCGATCGGCCGATCAAGCTGGACCTGCGCGCGGGCGATCGCCTGCCTGCCTACGCACACTCGCTGGGCAGGGCGCTCCTGGCCCTGCTGCCCGAGGAGCGCCTGGCGGCCCACCTGCCCACCGGCACCTTCAGCAAGCTGTCGCCGCACACCGTGACCGAGCGCAAGAAGCTGCTGAAGGAACTCGAACGTGTCCGCGAACGCGGCTGGAGCTTCGTCAACTCCGAACTGGTCGCCGGCCTTTTCGGCGTCGCCATTGCCCTGCCCAGCGCAGCGGGCCCGGCGGTCCTCGGTTTGAACGTGACGTCGATCGGCGAACCCTGGAGCACGGCGCAGCTCGAGCAACGCATCGTGCCCCGACTGCGCGCCTGGGCCGAGCAAATGCGGCCGATCACCGACACCCTGGTCTGAACGCGGGCATTCATGAGACGAGCCGGCGCAATGATGAAAGTCTTTCGATTCTCACGTTCGGGCCTGCTGCCTACAATGCGCGATGCCCGAGCGGCCGCCGGCGCCTTCCCGCGCAGCGGCTCGCGCCGCGCCGATGTCCCACAACACCAGGAGAAACGGACATGCAGCCTGACCCCGCGCCCCTCGTCAGCCCGCAGGAGCTGCAACATCTCGACGTTCGCGTGGTCGACTGCTCGCACGATTTGACCGATCCGCAGGCCGGCACGGCCGAGTTCCTGCGCGGGCACGTCCCGGGCGCTGTGCATGCGCACCTGGACCAGGACCTTTCCGGCACGCCCACCGGCCGCAACGGCCGGCATCCGCTGCCCTCGCCGCAGGCGTTCGCGGCGTGGCTGGGGCGCCAGGGCATCGGTCCCGATACGCAAGTCGTGGCCTACGACCGCGCCGGCGGCATGTACGCCGCCCGGCTATGGTGGCTGCTGCGCTGGGTCGGCCATGAACGCGCCCGCGTGCTCGACGGCGGCTGGCAAGCCTGGCTGCAAGCCGGCCTGCCGGTGCAGACCGAGGTGCAGGCCTGGCCAGCCGCCGCGCCGGCGGCGGCCCGGGCGGACGATGCGCGCTGCGTGGACGTGCAGCAGGTGCTGGCCAACCTTCAGACTCGTCAAGCGCTGGTGGTCGACGCACGGGGCGCAGGCCGCTTTGCCGGCATCGGCGAGACCATCGACCCGCGCGCGGGCCACATCCCGGGTGCAAAGAACCGGCCCTATACCGACAACCTCGACGCCAGCGGACGCTTCAAGCCGGCCGACGAACTCACCCGGGAATGGCGCGCCGTGCTGGGCGACACCCCCTCGCACGCCGTGATCGCGCAATGCGGCTCGGGCGTTACCGCCTGCCACAACCTGCTGGCGATGGAGATCGCCGGGCTGCCGGGCGCGCGGCTGTACCCGGGTTCCTGGAGCGAATGGTGCAGCGACCCGCAGCGCCCCATCCGCACCGGCCCGCAACCGTAGGCGCGGGGCGGCGCAGCGGCTCGGAGCCGCCAACGCCTAGGCCGCGTCCGCCTGTCCGAACCAGTGCAGGGTGAACTCGGCCAGGTTCTGCGCCGCCGGCGATATCGAGCGGCTGGCCGGCTGGTACAGCATCACCCTGCGCTTGACCCGGGGCGTCACCAGGGGCACGAGCTTGACGTCGTACATGGCGAGAAAGGGCCGCACATAGGCTGTCGAGAGCACGACTCCCTTGCCGGCGGCTGCCAGGGCGATCGATGTCGTGAAATGTCCCACGGCCAGGCACGGCTCGATGCGGATCGCATAGTCGATGTCGATCATCGTGCGCAGCGCAGCGCCCGGGCCGCTCATGATGAAGGGTTCGTCCTTCAGCTCCGACCAGCGCACCTGCCTGCGCGAGGCCAGCGGATGGCTGCTGGCGCACACCAGCATCAGGTCGTCCTCGAACGCACATTGGCTTTCGACCTCCTGGAGCAGGGGACGATCCGGCCCCAGCGCCAGGTCCACCTCGCCGCGCGCCACCAGTTCGACCAGCACGTCCGCCGAGGTATCGACCGGGATCAACTGCGTATCGGGCTGGTGTTCCCCCCAGGCCTGGAGCAGGTCCAGGAACTTGGTCGCCGCCAGCAGCGGCGTCATGCCGATTTTCACCGTTCCCGCCCGGCCTGCGCGCAGATCATTGGCACATAGCTCGGCATTGCCCAACTCGGTGAGAACCCGCTCGGCATGCGGCAGGAACATCTCGCCGGCCTTGGACAGACGCACGATGCGCGTGGTGCGCTCGAACAGGCGTACGCCGACCGAACTCTCGAGATCCCGGACCAGGTGGCTGAGCGCGCCCTGCGTCAGCGACATGGAGTCCGCCGCCCCCACGAAACTGCCGATGCGCGCAACACGGGAAAAGGCTTGCAACTGGCGGAATGTGACATTCATGAGAAAAACCGGCGATCCATTGAAAGATATTCGATTATCGTCATCATAGGGTCTCTCTACAATGGCTAGGCTCCGAGCATTCCCGGAAATGTTGGCTCATGCCATCGTCCGGGAATGCGGGTGCGGGCTTGGCGCCGGGCTGCGGCGCGCGCAGGCGAACCCGTGCCCGGCGAACCCGCCCCGCGCTTGCCGCTGCGCGGTGGCACCGTCCCATGGGAGGGCTCTTCGTCTCGCAGCAGGCAGTCAGCGGCCAAGAAAAAAAGAGGAGACGACACTCATGGCCTCAGCGCAACGCCGCAGGCTGATCCTGTCCCTGGCCGCCATCGCGGCCGGGCTGCACACAGGGCTGCACGCAAGCACCTCCGGCAACTGGCCGGCCCACACCATCCGGCTGGTCGTACCCTTCCCGCCCGGCGGCTCATCGGACATCCTGGGCCGTCTGGTGGCAGCCCAGCTCAAGTCGGAGCTGGGCGCCGACGTCTTCGTCGAGAACCGCCCGGGCGCCACCACGCAGATCGGCACCGAGGCGATCGCCAACGCGCCGGCCGACGGCTACAACCTCCTGCTCGCCTCGGCCTCGGTCTTCACCGTGCTGCCGCAGATCCGCAAGCTGAACTTCACCATCGACGACTTCGACGTCATCGGCGGCGTGGCCAGCTACATCGCCGTCATGGCGGTGCGCAAGGACCTGCCCATCGAAAACCTGCGCGACTTCATCGCCTACGCCAGGCAGCGCCCGGGCGAGCTCACCTTCGGCTCGGCGGGCGACGCGTCCGCCGGCCACGTGTACGGCGCCACCCTGGCGCGCGACACCGGCATCGAGCTGCGCCACGTGCCGTATCGCGGCTCGGTGGCGGCGGTCAACGCCCTGGTCGCGGGCGAAATCGATTTCATCATCGACGGCGCCGTGATCAACATGGTGCAGGCCGACCGGGTGCGGCCGCTGGCCACGTTCTACGAGAAGCGCCATCCCGACCTGCCCGCGGTGCCCACTCTGAAGGAAGCCGGCGTCGATCTCACCACTTCGCGCGGCGCGGGCTGGAGCCTGCTCGCGCCCAAGGGCACGCCGCCCGAGATCGTGGCGCGCCTGTCCACGGCGCTGCAGCGCGTCCTGGAGCAGGAATCCGTGCAACAGGCGCTGGTGCGGGCCAACTCGATCGCCTCCTGGCAGGCGCCCGAGGATTTCCGGCGCAACCTGCTCGCCGACCAGAAAATGTACGCAGAACTCCTGCCAACCCTTGGCATCAGCCAAAGCTGAGACAGAGACCCTCAATGGATAGCTCATCGAGCGTTGCCGCAGGCACGCCCGCCCCCCTGCTCACCGTGCGCGAGATCCTGCATCCGCGCAGCGTCGCCATCGTCGGCGCCTCCGCCGACGAACAGAAGTGGGGCGGCCGCCTGCTGCGCTACATGCTGCGCCACCGCATGGACGGCCCGCTGTACCCCATCAATGCCCGCGCCACGGAACTGCTCGGGCTGCCCGCCTACGCCAGCCTGCGCGACTGCCCGGGCCCGGTCGACCTGGCCATCCTGCTGGTGCCGCGCCATCACGTCGAGCAGGCGATCGACGACTGCGTGGCCAAGGGGGTGGGCTGCGCGCTGTGCATCACCGCCGGCTTCGCCGAGACCGGGCAGCAGGGCCGCGAGGACGAGGCCCGCCTGGTGGCCCTCGCGCGCGCGGGCGGCGTGCGCCTGATCGGCCCGAACTGCATGGGCCTCATGAACGCGCACCACAACCTGTGCGCCACCACCGGCGTGGTCTCGGGCATGGTGGAACGCCTGCCGGCCGGCGGCATCGGCCTGGCCAGCCAGAGCGGCGCCCTGATGGGCGCCATGATCTCGCGCGGCGTGGACGTGGGCGCGGGCTTCTCGTCCACGATTTCCGTGGGCAACCAGGCCGATCTCGACCTGAACGACTTCTTCGAGTACCTCGTCGACGATCCGCGCACCGACGTCGTCTGCCTGTACATGGAAGCCGTCAAGGACGCCGCGCGCTTCACTGCCCTGCTGGCGCGCGCCGAAGCCGCCGGCAAGCCGGTCTGCATCGCCAAGGCCGGACGCAGCGAGGCCGGCGCGCGCGCGGCGGCCTCGCACACGGCCAGCCTGGCGGGCGCCTGGCCCGCTTTCGAAGCGGTGTGCCGACAGTACGGGGCGTACCTCTTCGAATCCATCTACGACCTGCTGCAGGGCGCCCAGTTGCTGCAGCGCGGCAAGCGTGCGGCCGCCAACGGCGTGGCGCTGTTCTCCGGCTCGGGCGGCGGCGGCGCGCTGCTGGCCGACGCCCTCAAGGACCACGGCCTGGAACTGGCCCGGTTGAGCCCGGAAACCGAAGCCGCCGTCGCCAACGTGCTGCCGGCCACCCACCGGCAGCTACCCTTCGACTTCGGCATGCTCAATCACACGGCGCCCGCCGATCCGGCCGTCGCCGGCGGCGCCGTCGGCATCGCGCTGGACCGCGCCATGGCCGATCCGGCGGTCGGCGTGGGCATCCTGATGCTCACCACCCAACCGGCGCAGGAGCGCGTGGTCGAGGCGGCGATCTCGGCCGCCGACCGCACCGACAAGCCGTTGCTGTTCGTGCAGGGCGCCGGCAACTACGGCGACGTCGCCCGGCGGATGCTGCGCGCAGCGGGCCACGGCTACTTCGACAGCCCGCACGATGCGCTCAAGGTGGCCGCTGCGCTGAGCCAGCGCGAAGCCAGTCCGCCCGTGGTGGCGGCGCCCGCGCCGGCGTTGCCCGCGGACCTGCCCTCGGGCTACCTGACCGAGCCCGCGGCGCGCCGGGTGCTGGAAGCCGCCGGCATCCCGACCACGCGCTGGCGCTTTGCCGCCGACGCGGCCCAGGCCGAGCGCGCTGCCCGCGAGATCGGCGGCTCTGTCGCCGTCAAGGCCGTGAGTCCCCAGGTCATCCACAAGAGCGACATGGGCGGCGTGCGCCTGAACGTGCAGGGCGACGAGGCCGTGCGCCAGGCCTGCGCCGACATCGCAGCGTCGTGCCGTGCCGCGGGCGTGGACGCCTTGGACGGCTACCTGGTCACCGAAATGTGGGCTGCGGATGCCGAACTGATCCTGGGCATCCAGCGCGACCCGGATTTCGGCCCCATGGTGATGGTGGGCGCGGGCGGGGTGCTGGTCGAACTCATGAAGGACGTGCAGCTCGCGCCCGCGCCGCTGTCGCATACCACCGCACGCGCCATGCTCGGACGGCTGCGCAGCCTGCCGCTGCTGACCGGCTTTCGCGGCCGCCCGCCTGCCGACCTGGACCGGATCGCCGACGCCATCGTGCGCCTGGGCGCGCTGGCCGCCGGCGCCGACGGCCGTGTGCTCGAACTCGACATCAACCCGCTCTTCGTGGCGGGCGAGCACATCGTGGCCGCCGATGCCCGCGTGGTGCTGAGCTGAACCCGCCCGGCGCCGGGCGCCCGCTCTGCAGGACACCGGCGTCGGGCGGCGCTGATCCGTACCGACAAGCCCTGCCGGACGCAGGCTGCCGGCAGGGCACCTGGCCGTGCCTTTTCAAAAAAAACCAAGGAGACTCGATGTCCGCCATCCTCTACGAATCAAGCGACGGGATCGCCCGCATCACCATCAACCGCCCCGATGTGCGCAACGCCGTCAACAACGAGGTCGTCACCCAGATGCACGAAGCCTGGCAGCGCTTCGCCGACGGGGACGACCGTGTCGCCGTGCTGGGCGCGGCGGGCGACGCCGCCTTCAGCGCCGGCGCCGACCTGAAGGACAAACCGCGCGACATCTGGCTGGCCATGCCCAACCTGTCGGTGCGCTGCGACAAGCCCATCATCTGCGCGGTGAACGGCGTCGCCGTGGGCGCGGCCGCCACCATGGTCATGCTGGCCGACATGGCGGTCACCGAGGAGCATGCGCAGTTCATCTACCCCGAGGCCAAGCTGGGCGCCTTCGCGGGCATCATGGCCGGCTTTCCGCCGCGCATGCAGTACAAGGCCGGGCTGGAATGGCTCATGACGGGCGACCCCATGAGCGCGCAGCGCGCCTACGAGATCGGGCTGGTCAACCGCGTCGTGCCCAAGGGGCAGGCCATGGCCGCGGCGCTGGAGCTGGCCGGCAAGATCGCCGCCAACGCCCCCCTGGTCGTGCAGGCGATGAAGGCCATCGCCCGCGACACCCTGCCCAGCTCGCCCACCGAGCGCTACTACCCGCAGCGCCGCCTGCTCGACGGCATCGCCAACAGCAACGACGTCAAGGAAGGCGTCGCTTCGTTCCTGGAAAAGCGCAAGCCCCGTTTCACCGGAACCTGAATCTCGCCAGGAGACTCGCATGCCGATCAGCAGACGCCACTTCACGGCCGCGCTCGCGCTCACCCCCGCCCTGGGCCTGCCCGCCTGGGGCCAGCAGGGCAACTGGCCCAACAAACCACTGCGCGTGATCTGCCCATACCCGCCCGGCGGCTCGGCGGACATCATCACGCGCTTCGTTTCGGACCGCATCTCCAAGGAACTCGGCCAGCCGGTGATCGTCGAGAACCGGCCCGGCGCGGGCGCGACGCTGGGCACGGAGTTCGCCGTCCGCATGGAGCCGGACGGCTACAACTTCTTCATCACCCCCACGGCCACCGTCACGGTGGCGCCGTGGCTGCGCCCGGTGAAGTATGCGCCCGACAGCTTCGCCGCCATCGCCAAGCTCAGTTCTTCCTATGGGCTGATCTCGGCGCGCAAGGATGCGCCCTTCTCGGACTACCGCGAGTTCGTCGCCGCGGCCAAGGCCAACCCCGGCAAGTACACCTTCGCCTCCAACGGCGTGGGCTCGATCGTGCACCTGACGGCGGTGCGCCTGCACAGCATGGCCGGCATCGACGTGGTGCACGTCCCCTACAAGGGGGCCATCGAGTCCATGAACGACATGCTGGGCGGGCGCATCGATCTCATGTACGACCCCGTCACCCTGCCGCGGGTGCAGGAGGGTGCGTTGAAGGCGCTCGCCACCAGCGGCCTGCAGCGCAACCCCGCGCTGCCCGAGCTGCCCACCCTGCAGGAACAGGGCTTCGAACTCAATACCGCGAGCTGGTTCGGGCTGTTCGCCCCCAAGGGCACGCCGGCCGACATCGTCGAGCGCATGGCCCAGGCGGCCGAGCAGTCGCTGTCCGGGCCCGAGGTGCGCGCGCAACTGGAACTCTCGTCCATGTACCCCGACTTCGAAGGGCCCGCCGCCTTCGGCAAGCGCGTGCAAGCGGACGCCGCCACGATGCGCGACATCATCAAGAAGGAGAACATCAAGGTCGAGTAAGCGCGGGCACGCGGCGGGCGCAAAGCCCCTGCCCCTTAGTCCGCCAGGAAGTCCACGCTGCCCGGCCGCCCCGGCAGGTGCAGCGCGGCGACGGCGGGCGGCGTCTCGGCCAGCAGCCGGCCCGCCCGCCAGACCTTCAGGCGGGCGGCGCGCAGGCGGATGGCCTCGACCGGGTCGCGCGCCTGCAGCAGCACGAAGTCGGCGCGCCGGCCCACGTCCAGGCCGGTGTCGTCCAGACCCAGGATGCGCGCGGGTGTGGTCGTGACCGCCTCGAAACAGGCGCGCATCGCTTCCTGCCCGGTCATCTGGGCCACATGCAGGCCCATGTGCGCCACTTCCAGCATGTCGGCCGAACCCAGCGCGTACCAGGGATCCATCACGCAATCGTGGCCGAAAGCGACGGGGATGCCGGCCGCCAGCAGCTCGGGCACGCGCGTCATGCCGCGCCGCTTGGGATAGGTATCGTGGCGGCCCTGCAGGGTGATGTTGATGAGCGGGTTGGCGATGGCCGCCACGCCCGCCTCGCGGATCAGCGACAGCAGCTTGGACACGTAGTCGTTGTCCATGGAATGCATGGACGTCAGGTGCGAGCCGGCGACCCGCCCGGCCAGGCCCAGGCGCTGCGTCTCGAAGGCCAGGGTTTCGATATGGCGCGACAGCGGGTCGTCGCTCTCGTCGCAATGCATGTCCACGCGCAAGCCGCGTTCGGCCCCGAGTTCGCACAAGAGGCGCACCGACAGGGCGCCTTCGGCCTGGGTGCGCTCGAAGTGCGGGATGCCGCCCACCACGTCCACGCCCATGTCGAGCGCGCGCTTCAGGTTGTCCAGCGCGCCCGGCGAGCGCAGCACACCGTCCTGGGGAAAGGCCACCAGTTGCAGGTCCAGGTACGGGCGCACGCGCTCGCGCACGTGCAGCAGCGCCTCCACCGCCAGCAGGCGCGGATCGCACACGTCCACGTGCGTGCGGATCGCGAGCAGCCCGCGCGCCACCGCCCAGTCGCAATAGGCCAGAGCGCGCGCCACCAGCGCCTCCTGCGTGAGCAACGGCTTCAACTCGCCCCATAGCGCGATGCCTTCGAGCAGGGTACCCGAGGCGTTGACCCTGGGCTGCCCGTAGGACAGCGTGGAATCCATGTGGAAGTGCGCGTCCACGAAGGGCGGCGAGACCAGCAGGCCGCCGGCGTCCTCGATCCGGCCGGCCGCGGCCTCGAGCGCCGGCTCGATGGCGCGGATGCGGCCGCCGGCCACGCCGATGTCCAGGCCGCGGCGGCCGTCGGGCAGGGTGCAGTTGCGCAGGATGAAGTCGAGCATGGCGGGCGGGTCCGGACAATGAGCAGGCGCAGGGCTGCGCCTGCTCATAGCCTAGCGTATCGGCCGGCTGGATGGGAGCTCTTGCCCGGGCACTCCGGCGCGCTGGCCGGCGAGGACGCCGCCGGCGCCTTCTTCAAGATCATGGGCGCCGCCCGGGCGGGCGTGCTCGACGCGCCTGCTGGCGGTCGACGCGCTGATGCTGCGAGGCTGAGCGGCGCCTTGAACGCCTACATGAAATCCACCGGCTGCGGAAAGCTCACGTAGTTCTTGGTCAACTGCTTTTCCCTCTGCTGGTTCGGATTGGCGTTCAGGCACCAGTCGTTCGACTTGGGATGCGCCTCGCCTTTGCCGTTGGTCACCGTGCAGGACGCGTTGTCGACGATCTCCGCCCGGTTGACCGGGCATTGCGTGGCGGCGTCCACCTCGCTCGGGCACGCGGCGAACCGGGCGTTGACCAGGAGGCTGTACACGTTGTCGTTCAGGTCGGTGAAGCGCACCCGAATGGGATAGGACGGCACGGTGCCGACCCGGAACCCGGCGATCTGGCTGTTCCCGGGCATGACGACATCCTGCTTGTCCTGCTCGCAGTTCGGGTCGCTGCCGTCCTGGTTCAACGCGCATACGCCGTACTTCTTGATCAACGGCGCGTTCGCGCGATCGCGCAGGGATGTGGGCACCCCGATCGCCAGCGAGAAACCGTCCGCGTAGTTGAACTGCTTCGGGTTCTCCAGGCCGTGGGTTCCGCCCACCGTGAAGACCAGGCCATCGCCCAGTTCGCTCATGAAGCCGACCGCGTCGTCCACGGAGAATGCATAGGCATTCATCTGCAGGTCGTCGTGGATCAACTGGACGTAGGGGTTGAACAGCAGCCTGGGGTCGGCGGCGACCTCGGGTTGCTGATGGTTGTATTGCAGTTCATGGATATACATGGATTGGGCTTGCGCATGATTCCACCCGGGAATCTGCGTATCGGCCAGGGGGTTCGCCGCCGCGCCGCAACCCTCGTTGAACGGCACCCAGCCGTAGATGTGCGTCATGGCCTCCCAGTAATTGAACGTGGGCTTGAGCGGCGTGGCGCCCTCGCACTTCCTGTCGGCATACATGGCCAGATAGTTCTTGTGGTTCTGCTCGAAGAACTGCTTGACCACCGCCAGCCTGTCCCGCATGGCCTGCGGGCAGGTGACCGTCTCGGTGACGTAGGCGCTCAGGTCTTCGTTCCACGCGACGCACGAGCCCCACAGGTTCTGCACGCGCTGGACCGCCTCGCCGAAGTGCAGGGATGCCTTCTGCGCGTCGGAACATTGCCCCTGGATGCACTGCAGCACGGTCAGCACGGGCGGAAAGCCGGTTGCGGGCTTGACGGGCACCTCATCCGTGGGAGGCAGGGTGCCGGAACGCTGGGCAAAGATGTTGTAGCCGCCGGGCAGCTTCAGTTCGTCCAGGTTGTAGACCGGCCATCCCTGGCCGACAGGGCTTCCCAGGAACGAGGCAAGGTGCTTCCTGAAATCGGCCAGGGACTGCGCCGAGCCGCTGTAGCCGATGTACGGATTGTTCCTGGGGCCGATGGCCACCGGCAGGTAGACGTGGTCCACGTAGGAGATGTTGTACCCGACATTCTCCGGCTTCAGTATCCGCTTGGTATCGTTGGGCGGCAAGATGGAGTCGCCGAAGGTGTATTCGGACAACTGCGCATAGATGTTTTCCGGGAACTGGACGTCGCTGGAATAGGTGCTCAGCTCGCATCCCGTGTTCTGCCCTTGGCAGGCGACGCCGTAGGGCGCCGCCAGCTTCGTGTCGTTCTCGTTGCGCAGCCTGTCGTTCCTGTCGGCCAGGACGACGCGCCCGCCGTTCCACCAGGTGATGTAGCGGTCTTCCTGCAGCTTGCTGTAGAGCGGCAGCGTGATCGTGACCGACGAGCCCGGCGGGATTCCCTTGCCTTCGTTGACGTACAGCTTGTAGACGTACTCCGTCGGATAGGACTCGGTGCTGCGCAAACACCCCTGGAGCCACTCGTTCACCGCGTTCTTGCTGGTGGCCAGGACGGGGTAGACGGTGCTGTCGGCGGAATTGTTGTAGAGGGTGATCGTCTTGGGCTCGAGCACCGTCGGGTTGCCGCCGGCGTCCTGGCACTCGATCGGGGTGGACGGGGGCGGCGGGGGCGGCACCTGCTGCGGCACGGGAACCGGATCGCCATCACCGCCGCCGCAGGCAGCCAGCGCCAGCATGAGCAGGAGCGCGCCGCCGATGCGCGACGTGACCGGGACACGTGCTGCTGCGCGTTCAACGTAGTAAGGCATGTGGCTCATCCTTTGAGTTCCTGCGATCTGCAACGACCGCCGGGATACACGATGTTACGCAGCATGCCGACCAGGGCGTAACCCTCTAATCAGGGGGAGCTTGGCGCCCCAGCCACAGCGCCATGAGGGCGGCGCGCTGGTTGACGTTGTACTTGCGAAAGATGCGGGTGACGTATTCGTGGGTGGTGTGCGGGCTCTGGCCCTGCTGCGCGGCGATCTGCTTTTCCGGCAGCCCGCGCAGCAGGCCCTGCAGCACCGCGCGCTCGACCGGGGTCAGCGGCGATGCCGAGATGTGCAGGCCGTGGCCCAGCATCTGCTGGCGATGGAACCAGCGCAGGCCGCGCAGGACGAGCGCCACGAGGTCGCGCTCGCTTTCGGTGTAGCGCGGCTGCTCCGCGCCGCGGAACACGCCGAAGTACACCTCGGCGTCCTCGTTGATCGGCACGCCGGCCCAGATCGCGTCGTGGTGGCCGGCGCCGGCGTAATAGACGCGGTAGTAGGCGCCCTCGAACCATGCCGCCGGCACCAGATCGGCCAGCCGGTTGGTGCGATAGCGGCCGGCCTGCTCGACCTGCCGCACGGTGGTCAGGTCGACCGTGCCGGCCTCGAGCTGGCGTGCCTGCTCCAGCGCCGCCGAGTCCAGCGGGCGGGTGGGCCGCAGGAAACGGATCGACCTGGGCCGCCAGCCCGACACCGGATCGCCCGGCTGCGGATCGCCCATGCGCACCGCGCCCACCCAGGCGGCATTGCAGCCGTCGACCAGCCGGCACAGGCCGGCGAGCAGGTGGTCGCGGGCGGCGTCGACGGCGGCGGCATCGAAGTCCGCCAGTTCGTCCCACAGCGCCTGGACGCGGTCCAGGACCGCCGGATCGATGGGCGAAGACATTTCAGTCTTCCAGGTGGTTCGCCAGCGCCCGCTTCACGTCCTCGGCGGGCAGCCCGCTGCGCTCGACGTAGTCCTCGAGCTGGTCCTTGCCTATGATGCCCACGTTGAAGTACTGCGACTGCGGGTGGCTGAAGTAGAAGCCCGAGACGCTGGACGCCGGCAGCATGGCGTAGCTCTCGGTCAGCGACATGTGGATGTCGTGGCAATCCATCACGTCGAACATGCGCCGCTTGACGGTGTGTTCGGGGCAGGCCGGATAGCCCGGCGCCGGCCGGATGCCGCGGTACTCCTCGCGGATCATGGCGTCGTTGTCCAGGGTCTCGTCGGCGGCGTAGCCCCAGAGATCGCGCCGCACGCGCGCGTGCAGGCACTCGGCGAAGGCTTCGGCGAAGCGGTCGGCCAGCCCCTTGTACATGATGAGCGAGTAGTCGTCGTGCGCGGCGAGGAACTCGGCTTCCCTTTTCTCCATGCCCAGCCCGCCGGTGACGGCGAACATGCCGATGTAGTCGGCGATGCCGGTTTCCTTGGGGGCGATGAAGTCCGACAGGCACTTGTTGTCCACGCCTTCGCGCTTGGCGGTCTGCTGGCGCAGGTTGCGCCAGGTCATCAGCACCTCCTGGCGGCTCTCGTCGGTATAGATCTCGATGTCGTCGCCCACGCTGTTGGCGGGATAGAACGAGACGATGCCGTTCGCCGTCAGCCAGCGGCCCTCGATGATCTTCTTCAGCATGGCCTGGCCGTCGGCGTAGACCTTGCGGGCTTCCTCGCCCACCACCTTGTCGTCCAGGATGGCCGGGTAGGCGCCGTGCAGGTCCCAGGTCTGGAAGAACGGGCCCCAGTCGATGTAGCGCGCGATCTCGGCCAGGTCGTACTGCTTGAAGGTGCGCCGGCCGATGAACTTGGGCCGCGGCGGCACGTAGCCCGTCCAGTCGATCGGGGTGCGCTTGGCGCGCGCCTCGGCCAGCGGCAGCAGCGGCGTGGTGCGCCGGTTGGCGTGGCGGCGGCGCACGTTGTCGTACTCGGTCTGGAGTTCGGCGAGGTACTGCGTGCGACGGTCCTCGGAGACCAGGTTCTGCGCCACGCCCACGGCGCGGCTGGCGTCGGGCGTATAGACGACCGGGCCTTCGTAATGCGGTGCGATCTTCACGGCCGTGTGCACTCGGCTGGTGGTGGCGCCGCCGATCATGAGCGGCACGCCGCGCTCGCGGAACCACGGGTCGCGCTGCATCTCCGAAGCAACGTGGGACATTTCCTCCAGGCTGGGCGTGATGAGCCCCGAGAGGCCGACGATGTCGGCGTTCTCTTCCTTGGCCTTCTTGAGGATGTCGGCGCAAGGCACCATCACCCCCATGTTGACGACCTCGAAGTTGTTGCACTGGAGCACCACGGCCACGATGTTCTTGCCGATGTCGTGCACGTCGCCCTTGACGGTGGCGATCACCATCTTGCCCGCCGAGCGCACCTCGCCGCCGGCGGCCACGAGCTGGCGCTTCTCCTCCTCGATGAAGGGGATCAGATGCGCCACGGCCTGCTTCATCACGCGGGCCGACTTCACCACCTGCGGCAGGAACATCTTGCCCTCGCCGAAGAGGTCGCCGACCACGTTCATGCCGTCCATCAGCGGGCCCTCGATCACTTCGATCGGCCGCCCGCCGCGCGCGGCGATCGCCTGGCGCGCCTCCTCGGTGTCCTCGACGATGTGCGAGGTGATGCCGCGCACCAGCGCGTGCGAGAGGCGCTGCTCGACCGACAGCGCGCGCCAGGCCAGGTCTTCTTCCTTCTTGGCGCCCGAGCCCTTGACGCTGTCGGCGTGCTGCACCAGGCGCTCGGTGGCGCTGCGCTCGTCGGCCGGATCGGTGCGCCCGCGCGGCTCCTTGCGGTTGAGGATGACGTCCTCGACCAGGTCGCGCAGCGTGGCGTCGAGGTCGGCATACACGCCGAGCTGGCCCGCGTTGACGATGCCCATGGTGAGCCCGGCCTGCACCGCGTAGTACAGGAAGACGGTGTGGATCGCCTCGCGCATCGGCTCGTTGCCGCGGAACGAGAAGCTCACGTTGGAGATCCCGCCCGAGATGCGCGCGTGCGGCAGGTTGTCGTGGATCCAGCGCGCGCCCTCGATGAAATCGACGGCGTAGTTGTCGTGCTCTTCGATGCCGGTGGCCACGGCGAACACGTTGGGGTCGAAGATGATGTCCTCGGGCGGAAAGCCCACCTCGTCGACCAGCAGATGGTAGGTACGCGCGCAGATCTCCTTGCGCCGCGCCAGCGTGTCGGCCTGGCCGGCTTCGTCGAAGGCCATCACCACCACCGCCGCGCCGTAGCGCCGGCACAGGCGCGCCTGGCGCAGGAAGGGTTCCTCGCCCTCCTTCATGGAGATCGAGTTGACCACCGGCTTGCCCTGCACGCACTTCAGGCCGGCCTCGATCACGCTCCACTTGGAGCTGTCGATCATCACCGGCACGCGCGAAATGTCGGGTTCGGAGGCGATCAGGTTCAGGAAGCGCTTCATGCAGGCTTCCGAATCCAGCATGGCCTCGTCCATGTTGACGTCGATGATCTGCGCGCCGTTCTCGACCTGCTGGCGCGCCACCGCCAGCGCCTCGTCGTATCTTTCCTCGCGGATCAGGCGCGCGAACATCTTGCTGCCGGTCACGTTGGTGCGCTCGCCCACGTTCACGAACAGGGTGTCGTCGTCGATGTTCAGCGGTTCCAGCCCCGACAGGCGCGTGCGCACCGGCACGTCGGGCACCGTGCGTGGCGCCAGCGGCGTGACCTTCAGCGCGATCGCCTGGATGTGTTCCGGGGTCGTGCCGCAACAGCCGCCCGCCATGTTGACCAGGCCGGCCTGGGCGAATTCCTCGAGCAGGCTGGAGGTGTCCTCGGGCGTCTCGTCGAAGCCCGTCTCGCTCATCGGGTTGGGCAGCCCGGCGTTGGGGTACACGCACAGGTAGGTGTCGCAGAGGCGGGCAAGCTCGGCCACGTAGGGGCGCATGAGCGCCGCGCCCAGCGCGCAGTTCAGACCGATGGTGATCGGCCGCGCGTGGCGCACCGAATTCCAGAACGCCTCCACGGTCTGGCCCGACAGGATGCGCCCGGAGGCGTCGGTCACGGTGCCGGAGATCATTACCGGCAGGCGCTCGCCGCGCGCCTCGAACACTTCCTCCACCGCGAAGATCGCGGCCTTGGCGTTGAGCGTGTCGAAGATGGTCTCGATCAGCACCAGGTCCACGCCGCCGTCGAGCAGGCCGTTCAACTGCTCGATGTAGGCCTCGCGCAGCTCGTCGAAGGTGACGTTGCGCGCGCCCGGGTCGTTCACGTCGGGCGAGATCGAGGCCGTCTTGGGCTGGGGGCCGAGCGCGCCCGCCACGAAGCGCGGATGCTCCGGCGTGGAGACGGCGTCGCAGGCCTTGCGCGCGAGCTGGGCCGAGACCAGGTTCATCTCGTAGGCCAGCTCGGGCATGGCGTAGTCGTCCTGGGCCACGCGGGTGGCGCCGAAGGTGTTGGTCTCGATCACGTCCGCGCCGGCGAGCAGGTAGTCGCGGTGGATGCCCTCGATGATGTCCGGGCGCACCAGCGACAGCAGCTCGTTGTTGCCCTTCACGTCCTTGACGTGCCCGGCGAAGCGCTCGCCGCGAAAATCCGCTTCGCCCAGCTTGAAGCGCTGGATCATGGTGCCCATGGCGCCGTCCAGGATCAGGATGCGCTCGCCCAAACGGCGGGCGAACTCGGCCCCGCGGGTATAGGATTCGGGCGGGTAGGGAAGCTTGGGGAAAGTCACGGCGGCGGATTCCGAAAGGCGGCGCGCTGCCCGCAAGAAGGGCGCGCTGCCGCGAAAGGCAATGCGGGGGACGTCTTCCGCGCCAGGGGCGGGCTGGATCTCATCCTCGAAGGCGGGGCGCAGCAGCCCGCAGTCAACCCGATATCGTAGCAAATACGACACACTGCCACCGCCCGGGACACCCTCTGGCCTGGCGGGCATGAGCCACGAAGTGTTACATTTACGCGACGAATCGGTGCCGCCACGGCGGTGAAACGGGAAACAGGGAGGCGCTCGCGCCCAACCTGTGCTGCCCCCGCAACGGTAAGCATGACGCGCTCGCGCAACGCACCACAGCCACTGAGGCCCGCCCTCGGGAAGGCGGTGCGTGACCTGATCATGCCAGCCCGGAGACCGGCCGGTTCGCCCGGGCCGCAGAACGCATTCTGCAGCCCGGCAGGGGGGGTGCGCAGCCTGCGCATTCCACAACAGGACCGACGTGCGGGGTCGCGCGTCCCACCGAAGCTCATCATGACTACGCCTTCTCACTTCGGGCTGACGGCCATCGCCGCCAGCCTCGCCCTGGCCGCGCCGCTGGCCACCGCCCAGACCGCCGCCACCGCACCCGCCCAGCTCGAGACCATCACCGTCATCGGCGCCCGCAGCCCGCAGCCGCTGGCCGACACGCTCGGCGACATCACCGTCATCGACCGCGAGACCATCGAGCGCGCGGGCCAGAGCACGCTCGCGGAACTGCTCTCGCGCACGCACAGCATCGAGTACATCGACACCGGCGGCCCGCAGAACGTCGCCAGCCTGTTCGTGCGCGGCGCCAACGCCAATCAGACCCTGATTCTCGTCGACGGCCTGCGCTTCAATTCCGCCACGGCCGGCACCAGCGCGTTCAATTCGATCCCGCTCGAGCACATCGAACGCATCGAGGTCCTGCGCGGCGCATCGAGCAGCCTGTACGGCGCGGACGCCGTCGGCGGCGTCATCAACATCATCACCCGCGGCGCCGCCGACCAGCCCTTCGTGCCGCATTTCAGCGTCGGCTTCGGCAGCCGCGGCACCAGCCGCGTCTCGGCCGGCGTGGCCGGCAGCTCGCACGGCTGGCGCTACGCCGTGAACGCGAACTACGGCCAGAGCAAGGGCTACAACATCACCACGCCCGACAACGCGTACGCCTACAACCCCGACCGCGACAGCTACTACCAGCGCAACGTGTCGGCCTCGCTGGGCTATGCCTGGCGCACCGGCCACGAAGTCTCGGCCGAGGTGTTCCATACCCGCGTGAACGGCGGCTACGACAACGGCGAGCCGTATTTCAACGACCGCGTGCTCCAGCGCGTCGAAGGCTTTGCCATCAGCAGCCGCGATCGCCTCGCGGACAACTGGTACAGCACCCTGCGCCTGGGCAGCACGCGCGACGACAACCGCAACGTCACTGCGCCGTCCTTCGGCACGGACGAGGACAGCAGCCTCACGCGCTTTCGCACCCGCCAGAACCAGTACCTCTGGCAGAACGAGTTCCAGCTCGCATCCACGCAGCGCCTGACCGTGGCGCTGGAACGCCTGGAGCAACGCGTGACGGGCGACCTGCAGGACTGGAGCGCTGGCTTCCCTGTCGACGTGGACTATCCCACCACCAAGCGCAACACCAACTCGGCCACCGCGGTCTACACCGGCGACTTCGATCGCCATCACCTGCAGGCCAGCCTGCGCCACGACGACGACTCCCAGTACGACGGCCAGACCACCGGCGGCGCGGCCTACGGTTTCGACCTCACGCCCAATCTGCGCGCCACGGTCGCGGCCAACACGGCCTTTCACGCGCCCACCTTCAACGACCTGTACTACCCGGGCGGCGGCAATCCCGACCTGGAGCCGGAGAAGTCGCGCAACGTGGAAGCCGGCCTGCGCTGGCACAACGCCAGCAGCGAGCTGGGCGCGACCGTCTACCGCAACCGCGTGACCAACCTCATCCTGGGCTGGCCGCCGATCAACGTGGGCAAGGCCGTCCTGCGCGGCGTCACCCTGACCGGCGCGCACCGCTGGCAGGACACCACGCTGCGCGCCAGCGTGGATTTCGCCGACCCGCACAATGCCGAAACCGGCGAGCAGCTCCCGTACCGCGCCAAGCGCACGCTGCGCCTGGCCGCCGACCAGCGCTTCGGCCCCGCCCTGCTGGGCGCCGAGTGGTATCTGACGTCGGAGCGTTATTCTTCCGCGCGCGAGCGCCTGGGCGGCTACGGTCGGCTGGATCTCACCGCCGGCTACGACATCAACCGCGACACGCAGGTGCAACTGCGCGTGAACAACGTGTTCGACAAGGACTACACCCTGAACCCGGGCTACGCCACTCAGGGCACCTCGGTGTTCGTCAACCTGGCCTGGCGGCCGCGCTGATGCGTGCCGGGGCGCCGCGCAGGCGCGCCGGCATGCGCGGCGCCCTCGCCCGCTGCGCCGTCTTCCTGGCGGCGCTGGCCGCCTCGGCCGGCACCGGCGCGGATGCCGCCCCCGAGCTGCCGGCGCGGGCGAGCACTGCGGTCTCGGCGCTCGACGACCGCGGCGAGCGCGTCGCCCTGGCGCGCCCGGCGACCCGCGTGCTCACGCTCGCTCCGCATGCCACCGAGCTTGTCTATGCAGCCGGTGGCGGCGAGGCCATCATCGGCACGGTGGAGCACAGCGACTACCCGCCGCAAGCGAAGGCGCTGCCGCGCGTGGGCGATGCGTGGGCGCTGCACCCTGAACGCGTGCTCGCCCTGCGGCCCGATCTCGTGGTCGCCTGGCTGCCCGGGCCGCTCGCGGCCGTCGACCCGGCCTTGCGCCAGGCTGGCATCGCCGTGTTCCATGCCGCGCCGACGACGCTGGACGGCATTGCCGACGACGTGGAACGGCTGAGCCACCTGCTGGGCAGCGAAGCCAGCGGCCTGCCGGCCGCGAACGCCATGCGCGCACGCATCGCCGCCCTGCGCGAGCGCTATGCGCAGCGCAGCCCGCTGCGGGTGTTCGTGCAGGCTGGCACGGAGCCGCTCTACACGCTGAACGGCGGCCACGTGGTGTCGGACGCCTTGCGCACGTGCGGCGCACGCAACGTGTTCGCCGACGCGCTCGCGGCCGCGCCCATGGTCGATCCGGAATCGGTCATCGCCACGCGCCCGGATGCGCTGCTGCTGGCGCGCGACAACACGGGCGCCGACCCGGCCGCTCCCTGGCGGCTGCTCGCCCGCCATGTGCCGGCGGTGGCCGAGAATCGGCTCATCGTCCTGCCCGCCGACGACCTCTATCGGCCGGGGCCGCGCCTGATCGAAGCCACCGCCTCGCTGTGCGAGGCCCTGGATGCGCTGCGGCGCTGATCGCGGCCGCCGGCGGCACCGAACTCGGCCAGGGCAGTGTCGTCGGTGAGCGCATTGCCCTGGCCCGGCGGGTTCATGGCCGGCGCGCCGGCCCCGCCTACCACGCTGCCGCGTAGATCGCCCGGGCATCGTCCAGGCCGACCTCGCGCGGGTTGTTCACCAGCAGGCGGGTCTGCAGCATGGCGTCCTCGGCCAGGCGGTCCAGATCGCCCTCGCCCACGCCGACGTCGCGCAACCGGGAGGGTATGCCGGTCACCGCCGACAACTGGCCACAGTAGTCGATGAAGGCCTGTGCGCGCGCCTCCCGGCTCGCGCTGGGCGCCGGCCCGTTCATCCCGCCCGCGGCGACCACCACGTCGGCCAGTTCGGCGTAGTAGCCGCCCGCCTGCGGCAGGTTGAAACGCAGCACCTGCGGCAGCACCAGCGCGTTCGACAGGCCGTGCGGCACGTGGAAATGCCCGCCGAGCGGGTAGGCGAGCGCGTGCACCGCGGCCACCGGGGCGTTGGCGAACGCCTGCCCCGCCAGCATGGCGCCCAGCAGCATGGCCTCGCGCGCCTGGATGTCGTGCCCGTCGTCGCAGGCCCGCAGCAGGTGTGCGGACAGCAGGCCCAGGGCCTGGCGCGCCAAGTTGTCCGACAGCGGGTTCTTCTTGTGCCGGGACGTGTAGGCCTCGATCGCGTGGACCATGGCATCGATGCCGGTGGCCGCCGTGACCGCCGGCGGCAGGCCGTAGGTCAGCTCGGCGTCGAGCACCGCCAGATCGGCGAACAGCGCCGGCGACACCACGCCGGATTTCGTCGTCGCGCCGGTCGTGACGATGGACACGCAGGTGACCTCGGATCCGGTGCCGGCGGTGGTCGGCACCTGCACCAGCGGCAGCCGCTTGCTCGTCACCTTGCCCACACCGTACATCTCGGCAAGCGGCTGCTCACCCGCGGCCAGCACCGCCAGCAGCTTGGCCACGTCCATGGACGAGCCGCCGCCCAGGCCGACGACCACTTGCGCGCGGTGCGCGCGCGCGCGCTCGGCCGCCGCCAGCACCACGTGCTCGGGCGGATCGGCCACCACGTCGTCGATCACGTCGACCTGCCAGCCATGCGCGGCCAGGTTTTCCAGCGCCGGCCCGAGCAGCCCGCTGCGATGCAGAAAACTGTCGGTGACCACGCTCACCCGCTCGCCGCGAAAGCGCTCGCGCAGCAGTTCACCCAATTGGCGCGCGGCGCCCGCGCGCATCGTGATCGCCGGAACCGTCTGAAACTCGAATGCGGACATCGCCCGTCTCTCCTTCACAACAACCCGTCTGCGCGGGTTCTTCGGATGGTCTGTTGGATCGCCGGGGCGGCGGCCGCTCGCCGGCGCCCCGACGCGAGGCAGTTCAGGCCAGGACGCGCGCGTGATGCGCCAGATGGTCGGCCATGAACGTCGAGATGAAATAGTAGCTGTGGTCGTAGCCTTCGTGACGGCGCAGCGTGAGCCCCTGACCGGCTTCGCGGCAGGCGGCCTCGAAGGCCTCGGGCTGCAGTTGGTGCAGGAACTGGTCCTTGGTGCCCTGATCGATCAGAATGCCCTCGGGCACCGGCTCGCGCAGGGTGCGCATCAGCGCGGTGGCGTCGTACGCCGCCCACGCCGCGGTGTCCGCGCCCAGATAGCCGCCGAAGGCCTTCCTGCCCCAGTCGCTCTGGCTGGGTGCGGCGATCGGCGCGAACGCCGACACGCTGCGGAACTTGTCGCGGTTGCGCAGCGCCAGCACCAGGGCGCCGTGCCCGCCCATCGAGTGGCCGAAGACCCCCGCGCGCCGGGCATCGCCCGGCAACTCGCCGGTCACGATGCCGAACAGCTCCTCGGTCACATAGCTGTACATGCGGTAGCGCTGGCGCCAGGGCTCGACCGTGGCGTCCACGTAGAAGCCCGCACCGACGCCGAAATCCCAGTTGTCGGCCTCGCCCGGCACGTTGGCGCCGCGCGGGCTCGTATCCGGCGCGACCAGCATCAGGCCGTGCTCGGCCGCCAGGCGCTGCGCGCCGCCCTTGATCATGAAGGTCTCTTCCGTGCAGGTCAGACCGGCCAGGTAGAACAGCGCCGGCACCCGCCCCTGCCCGGCCTGGGCGGGGATGAATACGGAAAAGCGCATCGGCAGGCCGATGACACTGGAGGCGTGCCGGTAGAAACGCTGCCAGCCGCCGAAGCAGCGGTGTTCGCTGATGAGTTCGAGCATGGGGACTCCGGGATCGAAATGCGCCGGACGTACGAGCCTCGTCCGGCTTGCGTGTGCAACCGACAGTGTACGCAATGGCCATCGCCCGGCCGGCACCGCGCCCCAAGCGTCGGGAAATCCCTTATGAAACGTTTCAATGAAACGTTTTACCATGCAGCCATGGCTACCTTGATCGCTTCCGCGCGCACCTGGCCCGCACGGCGCCTGGGCCGGCGCATGGTTCACGTCGCGCTGGTGCTGGTCGGGCTCAGCCTGGCGACGTTCCTCATGCTCGAACTGCTGCCCGGCAACCTGGCCGACGCCCTGATCGGCGAGAACGCGCGCCCGGAAGACATCCAGCGCATCGAGGCGCAACTCGGTCTGGATAAGCCCTTGCACGAACGCTATCTGCACTGGCTCGGCCAGGCCGTGCAGGGCGACCTCGGCCGTTCGCCCCTCAGCGGCGAGGCCGTCGCCGCTGCGATCGGGCACCGCCTGCCGGTGTCAGTACAGCTCATGATCTACGCGCAGATGCTCGCCCTGCTGATCGCGCTGCCCCTGGGCGTCGCCGCAGGCTACCGCGAGGGCTCCGTGCTGGACCGCGCTCTCTCGAGCGCGGCCTTCGGCGTTCTCGCCGTCCCGCACTTCGTGCTGGGCCTGGTCCTGATCCTGTTGCTCGCGATCTGGCTGGGCTGGTTCCCCGCGACGGGCTACGTGCCAATGGCCGAGGGCATCGGCGCCAGCCTGCGCTCGCTCACCTTGCCGGCACTGACCCTCGCGCTGGTCGAGGCGCCTGTGTACATGCGGCTGCTGCGCAGCGACATCGCCGGTACGCTGCGCGAGCCCTACATTTCGGTGGCCCGCGCCAAGGGGCTGTCGGATGTCTACATCCTGTTCCGCCACGCGCTGCGCCCTTCGTCCTTCAGCCTCATCACGGTGATGGGCATCAACGTCGGCCACCTGATCGGCGGCGCGGTCATCATCGAGACCCTGTTCGCCCTGCCTGGCGTCGGCCGCCTGCTCATCGAAGCCATCACCCTGCGCGACTACGTCACGCTGCAGGGCATCGTGCTCTTCATCGGCGTCGCCTTCGTCTTCGTGAATCTGCTGGTCGACGCTCTCTACAACCTGCTCGATCCCCGCCTGAACCGCCATGGCAAGTAACGCGCTCTGCCTTCCGGCTGCCACTGCCGCGCCCGAACGCCCACGCGGGCGCCGCCTGCCGCGGCTGCGCATCCTGCTGCCGCTGCTCTGGATCTGCCTGGTGGCGCTGCTCGCCGTGGGAGCGCCCTGGTTGCCGCTGCCCTCATCTGCCGACATGGATTTCGCCAACTTCGAAAGCGGTCCGAGCGCCGCGCACTGGCTGGGTACCGATCTCGATGGGCGCGACATTCTCTCGCGCGCCGTTCACGGCGCCCAGGTCTCGCTCGTCGTGAGCCTGGGCGCCCCCGCCATCGGCCTGGTCGCGGGAACCCCGCTCGGCCTGCTCGCGAGTTACTACGACGGCTGGCTGCGCACCGGCATCCTCGCCCTGCTCGACGCGATGCTGGCCTTCCCGAGCCTGGTGTTCGCGCTGGGCCTCACCGTGGTCCTCGGGCCGTCCGTGCAGAACGTCACCCTGGCGCTGGGCATCATGTCGATCCCCGCGTTCGCACGCATCGCCCGCGCGAATGCCCTGCCCCTGCTCGGCCGCGAGTTCGTGCTCGCCGCGCGCACGGCCGGCGCGAGCGACACCGACATCCTGTTGCGCGAGATCCTGCCGAACATGCTCATGCCGCTGCTCACCTACGCTCTGACCATGATGTCGGTGATGATCGTCGCCGAAGGCTCGCTGAGCTTTCTCGGCGTCGGCGTGCCGCCGCCCACGCCGAGCTGGGGCGGCATGATCGCCGAAGGCCGCGAAGCGCTGGAGCGCGTCCCGCACGTCTCGCTGATTCCCGCGGCGATCATGTTCCTGACGGTTCTCTCGCTCAACCTGCTCGGCGACGCATTGCGCCAGAAGCATGCCGGCCGTGCGGGCGGCCTGGCATGAACGCCGCCGCGCCCCAAGCCGACACCACCCCCGGCCCCGCGGCGGTTCCCCTGCTCGCGGTGCGTGGGCTGAGCGTGCGTTTCGCCACCCCGCGCGGCGCCCTGCACGCCCTGGACGACATCGACCTCGACGTGCCGCGCGGCAAGACGCTGGCCATCGTGGGCGAATCAGGCTCCGGCAAGTCGGTGCTCTCGCGCGCCATCCTGCGCATCCTGCCGCGCAGCGCCGAGATCGCGCCGCAGACCGCTATCGTCTTCGATGGCCAGGACCTCATGCACCGGGACGAACGCGCGCTGCGCGAGATCCGCGGCCGCCGTATCGGCATGGTGTTCCAGGACCCGATGACGTCGCTCAACCCGGTACGCAAGATCGGCGCGCAGCTCGCGGAAGGCCCGCGCCGGCATTTCCGGCTGGGCCGCCAGGCCGCCCGGGCGCGCGCCTTGGACTTGCTCCGCCAAGTCGGGATTCCGTCGCCGGAACGCCGGCTCGACCAGTATCCGCACGAGCTCTCGGGCGGCATGCGCCAGCGCGTGGTGATCGCCATGGCGATCGCCTGCGAACCCGAGCTGCTGATCGCCGACGAGCCGACGACCGCGCTCGATGTGACGGTCCAGGCCGAGATCCTGGACTTGTTGCGCCGCCTGCGCGAGGCGCACGACATGACCCTCATTCTCATCACCCACGATCTGGGCGTGGCCGCCGAGCAGGCCGACGAAATCGCCGTGATGTATGCGGGCCAGGTCGTCGAACGTGCGCCGACCGATGCGCTGTTCACCCGGCCGCGCATGCCCTACAGCGCGGCGCTGCTGCGCGCGATCCCTTCGCTTGCCGACCCGCCGCACAGCCGCCTGCACGCCATCGCCGGGCGGCCGCCCAATGTTCTGGGGCAGATCGCCGGCTGCCGCTTCGCGCCCCGCTGCGGGCGCGCCCAGCCGCGCTGCGAGGCGCAGGCGCCCACCCTGGAGCGCATGCAGGACGGCCGCGAGCTGCGCTGCTGGTATCCGCTGGAGGACCGGCCATGAATCCACGCCGGGACCGCATCCTCGACGTCCGCGGCCTGCGCGTGGACTATCCCGTGGCGGGCGGGCGGACGGTGCGCGCCGTGGACGGCATCGACTTCGCCATCGACCGTGGCCAGACCCTAGCGCTGGTCGGAGAGTCGGGCTGCGGCAAGTCCTCCGTCGCGCGTGCGGTGATGCGCCTGGAGACTCCCAGCGCGGGCGAGATCCGCCTCGAAGGAACCGATCTCGCCAGCCTGAATGCCGCCGCGCTGAAGGCCCGGCGCCACCGCTTCCAGATGATCTTCCAGGACCCGATCTCCTCGCTCAACCCGCGGCGGCGCGTGCGCGACATCCTCGCCGCACCCTTGCGGGTCAACGGCCGTCTCGACGCGCAAGCGCCGGCACGCATCGCCGCCGCGCTGGAACAGGTCGGCATCGATCCTGCCGGTGCCCTGGAGCGCTATCCCCACGAGTTCTCGGGCGGCCAATGTCAGCGCATTTCGATCGCGCGCGCCCTGATCCTCGAGCCGACCCTGCTGGTCTGCGACGAGCCGGTCTCTGCGCTGGACGTCTCGGTGCGCGCCCAGGTGCTCAACGTGCTCAACGAGCTGCGCGCCTCGCTCGGCCTGGCCATGCTCTTCATCTCGCACGATCTTGCCGTGGTGCGCAATGTCGCCGACCGGCTCGCCGTCATGTATCTGGGCGCGATCTGCGAGGCCGGTCCGGCGGACACGGTGTTCGCGTCGCCCGCCCATCCCTATACGGTGGCGTTGATGAGCGCGGTGCCGCAGGCCGAACCGGGCCGCACGACGCAGCGCATCCCCCTGACCGGCGAGATGCCCTCGCCCATCGACCTGCCGTCGGGGTGCCGTTTCCGCAGCCGCTGCCCGGCGGCGCAGGAGCGCTGCGCCCACGAAGCGCCGGCGCCGCGCGAACTCGCGGCCGGCCACGTCGTCGCCTGCCATTTTCCCTATGCGCTGCGGAGCAAGCCATCCGCGGCCAGCATCCCCCTGGAGGAGGCCCACGCATGACCACCCACCGAATCGGCGCATCCGGCATCGCCGGCGCCGTCATCCTCGCGCTCGCGCACTGGGGCTTCGTGCCCGATGCCGCCGCCGAGCCCAAGCCCGGCGGCACGCTCACCGTCGCTTCGGAAGCCGAGTTCAGCGGCTTCAATCACACCCAGGCGCGCATCTTCAACCAGAACACCTCGGGCCCGGCGTCGGCCGTGATGGAGACCCTGTTCGCCTACGAGGGCAAGGACATCGTGCCGCGCCTGGCGACCGAATTCGCCGAGGCACCGGACCGGCTGAGCGCCCAGGTCAAACTGCGTCCGGGCGTCAAGTTCCACGACGGCACGCCTTTCGACGCCGACGCCGTGGTCGATCACTACCAGCGCCTGATGGCGCCGGACAGCGGCGTGAACACCTCGATCCTGTCACCGATCGCGTCGGTCGAGACGGTGGACGAGCTCACCGTACGCTTCAACCTCAAGGAGCCCTGGACGGCGCTGCAATCCGCACTCGCGCTGGAGAGCCTGGTGAACTTCATCGGTTCGCCCACCGCCCTGCAAAAGGATCCGGAGGGCTTTCACCGCCATCCCGTCGGCACCGGGCCCTTCGTCTTCAAGGAATGGCGCGCCGGCGACCGCGTGATCCTCGCCCGCAACCCGGACTACTGGGAGCAGGGCCTGCCCTACCTGGACCAGGTCGTGTTCCGCATCCTGCCCGATGCCAACACGCGTTATCAGAGCATCCGCTCGGGCGAAGTCGACATCGGCCGCATGGATACGGCCAACCACGTCCTGGACGCGGCGAAGGAACCCAACCTGGAAGTCATCAGCTACGAGGGCTCGGGCGGCTTCATGTGGAACTTCAACCACAGCAAGCCGCCTTTCGACGACGCCCGCGCCCGGCAGGCGGTCGTGCACGCCTTCAACGCCCAGGCCATGATCGACACCATGTTCCTGGGCACGACCACGCCCACCACCGACCTGCTCGGCCCGAATTCGGAGTGGTTCTGCAAGGACATCCCGTGGCGCGGCTACGACCCGCAGGCCGCCAGCGCACTCGTCAAGGACCTGGGCGGCCTGAAGTTCGAGCTGGTCACCGTCAACAACCCGGCGGGCCGCCGCCAAGCCGCCATGATCCAGCAGTTCGGCAAGAGCGTGGGCATGGACGTCGGCATCCGCATGGTGGAGCAGAGCCAGAACGTGCGCACCGGCCTGTCGGGCGACTACCAGATGGACGTCTGGCGCTTCAGCGACATCGGCGGCGATCCCGACCTCGTGCTCTCCTACTACTTCGGCGGCGCCGCCGGCGAGCCGGTCACGCGCCACGACACTCAGCGCATCGACGCCCTGCTCGAGCAGGCCCGCGGAGAGACCGACCAGGCCAAACGGCACCAACTCTATTGCGACGTCGCACAGGTGTTCTCGGAGGAGGCCATCGCGCTCATTCCCATCCGCGCCACCTACAACGCGATCTCGCATCCCTACGTGAAAGGCGTTCCACCGCTGCAGAACAGCCTGATCCGCGTGCGCGGTATCTGGCTGGACAAATGACCCACCCGAGAAGGAGATTCTCTTGGCCCGCATTCCCTACTTCGACCTCGAACACGCGCCTGCCGAATATGCCGCGCTGCTCGACGTGCGCAAGCCCCTGAACCTGTATCGGATGCTGCCGCACGCCGGTGTCGGCGCCGCCAGCGGCTTTCTGCGCATGGGCGGCGCGCTGCTGCGCGAGAACGAGCTGGACTCGCGCCTGCGCGAAATCGTCATCCTGCGCGTGGGCATGCTGTCGGACGCCGGCTACGAAGTCCACCAGCACAAGCGGGTCGCGCGCTCCGTCGGCCTGTCCGAGGAGAAGATCGAAGCCATCGCCCAGGGCGCGGACGCGCCGGTCTTCGACGAACTCGAGCGACTCATCCTGCGCTTCACCGACACGGTGGTGCGCGACGTCAAGGCACCCGACGCGCTGTTCAACGCCGTGCTCGAGCGGCTCGATCACCGCCGCATGGCCGAACTGGTCTTCACCATCGGCTTCTACATGATGGTCAGCCGCTTTCTCGAGAACTTCGAAGTCGACATCGAACCGCCCGGCGCCTTCTGAGGCCTGCCAACGTCATAGCCACCATCCGGAACACACGCACATGAACATTCCCTCGTATGAACTCGATCCCGGCCGGCAACTGACGGCCTCGGCGCTCGGACTATCCCCCGGACGCGGCCGCCTGCAGGGCCGGCGCATCCTCGTCGTCGGCGCCGGCCAGCGCGTGATTCCCGAAGAGGCCCCGCCCGTGGGCAACGGCCGCGCGATTTCGCTGCTGTTCGCGCGCGAAGGCGCCAGCCTCGCCTGCGTGGACCTGTCCGCCGACGCGGTGGAGCAGACCGTAGCGCAGGTCGGGCGCGAAGGCGGCCAGGCATTCGCCGAGGTCGCCGACGTCGCGCAGGCCGACGCCATCGCCCCGCTGGTCGAGCGCTGCGCCGAGCGTCTCGGCGGGCTGGACGGCCTGGTCCTGAACGTCGGCATCTCCAAAGGGCTGCCGCTGCCCGGCCAGAACGCACGCGACTGGGACCAGGAATACGCGGTCAACGTGCGCAGCCACATGCTGTTCAGCCAAGCCGCGCTGCGCCTGATGCCCGCCGGCTCGACGATCGTCCTGATGTCCTCGCTCGCCAGTCTGCGCTCGACCGGCCGCAACCCGGCCTACGAGTCGTCCAAGGCCGCGCAGGTATCGCTCGCACGCAGCATCGCCGCCGCCGGCGAGGCGCTCGGCATCCGCTGCAACAGTGTGCTGCCCGGCCTGATGGATACGCCGATGGGGCGCGACGCGTCGCGCCGCCGCCCCGGCCGCGCGGCCGCGGTTCCGTTCGGCCGCCAGGGCACGGGCTGGGAAGTGGCCTATGCGTGCCTCTTTCTCACCTCGGACGAGTCGAGCTACGTGAATGCGCACGCGCTCCAGGTGGACGGGGGGCTGGCCTACGGGATCGTCCGGGCGGCCTGATCCGGCCGGCCCGCAGGGGTCTCAGCGCGCCCCGGCGGGCGGGGGCGCGCACGACTCGCGCCCGATCCAGGTCATCGACACGCGCAGCGTGCGCGGTTCGGGCCCCGCCTCGCCACGGATGCGCGAGAGCAGCAGATGGGCGCAGGCCCGCGCAATGTCGTTCGCGCTGAGGCGCGAGGCCGACAGCGGCGGCAGAAAGGTGCGCGCGAACACCGGATCGCCGATCGTCACCACCGAAACGTCGGCGGGAATCCGCAAGCCGGAGGCGCTGATCGCGTTGAGGCATTCGTTCAGGATGTTCGTGCCCTGGGCGATCACCGCCGTCGGCCGGTCGGGCGACTGCAGCAGTGCTCGCACCCGCTCGAACGCGGAATCCAGCGATTCGTCCACGCGCACGACGCACGCATCGTCGGGGGCCGCCAGCCCATGCTCGGCATACGCCGCGTGGAACCCTTCGATGCGCCGGCGCATCGGACGGCGCGACGGGGCCAGCGGCGTCTGCCCGAGCACCAGGGCAATGCGCCGGTGACCCAGGGCGAGCAGCTCGCCCGTGGCGTGGCGCATACCGGCCACCTGCTCGAACAGCACCCGGTCCTTGCTGCCGCGGATGTCGCGATCGAGGATCACCGCGGGCACCGGCAGCGCCTCGATGGCCGCCAGCACCTCGGGATCGCGCTCGTTGCCGGGCGCGAGGATCACGCCGTCCATGCCGCGCGCGCGGAAGGTCGAGAGGATGTCGATTTCGCGCCGGGCATCGTTCAGCCCGTTGGCCAGCAGGAGCATGTAGCCCTCGGCAAGGAACTGCTCCTCCAGGGCGCGAAACAGCCGCGCATACAGCGGATTGGTGACGTCGGTGAGCAGACAGCCGATGGTGCGGCTCGAACGCAGGCGCAGCGACTGCGCGGCGTGGTTCGGGCGATAGCCCAGTTCGTCGATGGCGGCGAGTACCCGGCGGCGCGTGTCTTCAGTGACGTTGGCGGCGTTGTTGATGACGCGCGATGCGCTGCCGAGCGACACCCCGGCGCGTTGCGCGACATCCCGGATGCTGATGGAGCGCGGCTTGGACTTGGGGCTCATGGACGACGGCGGGTGTGGCTATTGCGCATTCTATTATGTGAATGGTGCCGCACACCCGCAGCGCTCTCGCGCCAGGGTGGGCTAACATCTGGATATGCATCCAGCCCTGGATACGCCGGGGCCAGCCACAGCCAGCCATGACCATCAAATCCGACGCCCTCTCCTCCCGCCTCGACGACAGCGGCCCCCGCCTGGTGGCGCCGCAGCCGGCCTCGCCGAACGAGGAAACCCTCGAGCGCGCCCTGCGCCCGCGGGCGCTGGACGACTACGTCGGGCAGCGGCGCATCCGCGACCAGTTGGAGATCTTCGTGGCGGCGGCGCGCCAGCGCGGCGAGGCGCTGGATCACGTGCTGCTCTTCGGCCCGCCCGGGCTGGGCAAGACCACGCTCGCCCACATCGTCGCCAATGAGATGGGCGTCAACCTCAAGCAGACGTCGGGGCCGGTGCTGGAGCGCGCGGGCGACCTGGCCGCCCTGCTCACCAATCTCGAACGCAACGATGTGCTCTTCATCGACGAGATCCACCGCCTCTCGCCCGTGGTCGAGGAAATCCTCTATCCGGCCATGGAGGATTTCCAGATCGACATCCTGATCGGCGAGGGGCCGGGCGCGCGCAGCGTCAAGCTCGACCTGCAGCCCTTCACCCTGGTCGGGGCCACCACCCGCGCCGGCATGCTCACCAACCCGCTGCGCGACCGCTTCGGCATCACCGCGCGCCTGGAGTTCTACACCACCGATGAACTGACCCACATCGTCACGCGCAGCGCCCGTTTGCTGAACGCCGACATCACGGCCGAAGGTGCAGAGGAAATCGCCCGGCGCTCGCGCGGCACGCCCCGGATCGCCAACCGCCTGCTGCGCCGGGTGCGCGACTACGCCGAGGTCAAGGCGCACGGCGTGATCGACCAACGAGCCGCCGGCGCCGCGCTGCAGATGCTGCAGGTCGACCCGCACGGCCTGGACGTGATGGATCGCAAGCTGCTCGAGGCGGTGGTGCACCGTTTCGACGGCGGCCCGGTGGGCGTGGACAGCCTGGCCGCGGCAATTGGCGAGGAACGCGACACGATCGAAGACGTTATCGAACCTTACTTGATCCAGCACGGTTTCCTGCAGCGCACGCCGCGCGGCCGGATGGCCACCCGCACCACGTGGCGGCATCTCGGCCTGGCCGAACCCGGCGGCCGCGGCGCCGAAGGCGAACTGTTCTGAACGACCTGCCCGCCACGCCTGCGCACGTGGCACGCGAGGCCGTTTTTTGCGTTCCCGGGCCTGGCCGGCTAGCGCCCATTTGGCCCATAAATGTCCCATCGGCGCAACACTGTTGCGCTACCATCACGCTTCGGCGCACCGCCGCCCCAAAAACGGGCCGTAAAGTGCCAAAATGCGCGCCCTTTACTGTCGTATTTTGTTGCGAGCAACCCTCGTACAGGGTCGGCGAAACGCTACAATCAGCGGTTGATTTTGACGCCCCGCCCGCTATGTCCGTTGTACCCCGGAGTGACGCTGCATTCCGCTTTACCGTGCGGGTCTACTATGAAGATACCGACGCGGGTGGCGTGGTGTATTACGCGAACTACCTGAAGTTCTTCGAACGTGCGCGCACCGAATGGCTGCGTGCGCTCGGCTTCGATCAATCACGCACCGCCGCGACGTCGGGCAGTATTTTTGTCGTCCGGTCCGCACGCACGGATTACCACCGGCCCGCGCGCCTGGACGATACGCTGTCCATCGCCAGCCGCATCGCCCGCGTCGGCCGAGCCTCCATGACCTTCATGCAATCGTGCGAGCGCGACGGCGAAACGCTGGTCACCGCCGAAGTCGATGTCGCCTGCGTGAATGCAACGAGCCTGCGCCCGGTCGCCATGCCGGGAGAAATTCTCCAGGCCCTGCGCGCATCGACGGCGGCCCCGGGCCGCGGCGCTGCGAGCTGAACGTCCAACCCATCCATTACGCGAACCCACAAGGCACCCCATGAATCCCAACCAGGACATGTCGATACTGTCTCTGATCCTGCACGCGAGCATCCCCGTGCAGCTCGTGATGGCGATTCTCGTCGTGATTTCTGTGATTTCCTGGACGTACATCTTCAGCAAACGCACCACGATCAAACGCACCCAGCGCCAGACCGAGAAGTTCGAGGCGGATTTCTGGTCGGGCGGCGATCTCACCATGCTGCACCACGCGGTGGCCACGCACCGGGTCGAGCACGGCGCGCTCGCGCGGATCTTCGAGTCCGGCATGTCCGAGTTCCTGAAGGGGCGCAAGTCGCAGCCGGATGCGAGTGCCGTCCTGGAAGGCGCCAACCGCGCAATGCGCGCTTCGTACCAGCGCGAGCTCGACACCCTGGACCGCCATCTGGCCTTCCTTGCGTCCGCGGGCTCGGTCAGCCCCTACATCGGTCTGTTCGGCACCGTCTGGGGGATCATGCACGCCTTCGTCGGCCTGGCGGGCATGGAGCAGGTCACGCTGGCGGTGGTCGCGCCCGGCATCGCCGAGGCCCTGATCGCCACCGCGATCGGCCTGTTCGCCGCCATCCCTGCGGTGGTCGCCTACAACCGCTATTCGCATGAGGTGGATCGCCTCGCCACCCGGTTCGACAGCTTCATCGACGAATTCCTCAACATCCTGCAACGCCAGGTGCGCTGATGGCCGTCCGATCGCGTAACGGCCGCGGCCGCCGAATGAAAAGCGAGATCAACGTCGTGCCCTACATCGACGTGATGCTCGTGCTGCTCGTCATCTTCATGATCACCGCACCCCTGGTCGCGCCCGGCATGATCGAACTGCCGTCCGTGAGCCAGCGCGCGGCCGAAGTGCCCGTGCGGCCCATCGAGGTGCAGGTCGCGGCCGACGGCGTGATTTCGGTACGCGATCTCGAACAGGGCGAGACCCAGTTGCAGCCGGTCCCGGCGACCGAGTTGCCCGACTACATCCGCATGCGCCAGCAGGCCCAGCCGAACCAGCCCGTCGTCATCGCTGCCGACGGCAAGGTGGTCTATGACAGCGTCGTGAAGATCATGGATCAGCTCCAGCGTGAAGGGGTGTCCCGCGTCGGCCTGCTCGTCCAGCAAGGCGGCCCCGGGAGCTGACGCGCATGGAGCAGCCCGGCCGCAACAACACGTACTTTCCGCCCCACCCGGTGGGAGAGTCGCCCGACGAACCGCAGGGCCGCCCGCTCGCGCTCGCGATCGGGCTGCACTTGCTGATCGTGCTCGCCGTGGTCCTCGGCCTCCTGCTGGACCGCCAGCCCCTGCAACCGATGCAGGTGGAGATGTGGGCCTCGCTGCCGGAGCCCGAAGACGTCGTGGAAGCGGACGCGCCGCCGCCCGAGCCTGCGCCGCAACCCGAGCCGCAACCCCAGCCCGAACCAACGCCGCCGCAACCGGAGCCGGAGCCGACGCCGCCGCAACCGACGCCGCAGCAGATCGAAGCCGAGCGCCGGGAAGCCGAGATCGCCCTGCAGAAGGAAGAGGAAAAACGCCGCGAAGAGCAACGCGCCCGCCTCGAGACGCAGCGTCAGCAGGAGCGCGAGCGCCAGCGCAAGGAAGAAGAGCGCCAGCGCCAGATCCAGGATCAGAAGGAAGCCCAGGAACGCGAGCGCCAGGAAAGGCTTGCCGCCGAGAAGAAGGCGGCCGAAGAGACGGCCGCTGCGCAAAAGCGCGCAGCCGCGGAGAAAGCCGCGGCCGAAAGAAAGGCTGCCGAGGAAAAGGCCGCCGCCGAAAAGAAAGCGGCAGAGGAAAAAGCGGCGGCAGAAAAAGCGGCCGCGGAGAAAAAGGCGGCTGCCGAGAAGGCTGCGGCAGAGAAGGCCGCTGCCGAAAAGAAGGCGGCCGCTGAAAAAGCCGCTGCGGAAAAGGCTGCGGCAGAAAAAGCCGCGGCGGAAAAGAAGGCTGCCGAGGAAAAGGCAGCGGCCGCCAAGCGCGCCGCCGAGAAGAAGGAAGCCGAGGAACGGGAACGCAAATTGCGTGAAGCCTTCCAGGCATCCGCCTCCGCCGCTGCCGGCTTGCCCGGCGGCACTGCAGCCCGCAGCCAGGCGGGTGGCGGTGCGGACAGCGGTTACGGCGCACTGATCCGTGCGTGCGTGAAGCCAGGGGTCGTGTATTCCGCCTCGCGTGACAGCGTTTCCGGCAATCCGTATGCGGTATTCCGGGTGCAGCTTGGTCCGGACGGCAGGCAGGGCGGTACGCCGCGCCTGCTGCGCTCGTCCGGCGTGGATGCGTTCGACAGGGCCGTCCAGGTGGGGATTCAGCGTTGCAATCCCTTCCCGCGGCCGCCGTCGGGCAGCTATCCATCTACCATAGACGTGCGTTACAACATGTTCGACTGATCGCCCATCGACCGATAACCGCTACCCAGACATGACTGTTGCCGACATCCCAAACCGCTTGTCCACAACCACCCAACCGTCGCGTGCGGCCGCCGTTTCCGGCCGCTCGGGCATGTTCCGCCGCCTCGCTGTCTTCGCGTTCCTGGCCGGCTGCACGATTCCCGCCGCGCAGGCCCAGTTGCAGGTCGAGATCTCGGGCGCCGGCGCCAACCAGTACCCCATCGCGATCGCGGACTTCGCCGATTCGGACGGTGCCCGCGGCCGCCAGATCGCGGACGTAGTGCGGGCCGACCTGACACGCTCGGGCCTGTTCCGCATGGTCAACCCCAGCGGCGTCAACCTGAACGCCGAGAGCCAGCTCGATTTCGCCGTCTGGCGCGACCGCGGCGCCAATGCCGTGGCCTACGGCACCTCGCGCTCGGACGGCTCACGCCTGGACATCGATTACCGCATGGCCGACACGGTGCAGCAGGCCGTGATCGACGGCCAGGGCTTCACCGCCCCCTTGAACAACTGGCGCGCCGCGGCCCACCAGCTCGCCGACCGCATCTGCGAGCGCCTGAGCGGGGCGCAATGCGCCTTCTCCACCAAGATCGCCTACGTGCTCAAGCGCGGCAATCTCTGGGAGCTGCAAATCGCCGACGCCGATGGCCACAACGCGCAGACCGCGTTGCGTTCGCGCGAAGCCATCATCTCGCCGGCCTGGTCGCCCGACGGTTCGCGCCTGGCGTACGTGAGTTTCGAGTCCGGCAAGCCCGTGGTCTACGTGCATCACATCGCCACCGGACAGCGCACCATCGTCGCGAACTTCCGCGGCAACAACAGCGCCCCGGCCTGGTCGCCCGACGGCAACCGGCTGGCCGTCGTGCTCTCGCGCGACGGGTCCTCGCAGATCTATCTCGTGAACGCGGACGGCTCGAATCCGACCCGGCTCACGCAAAGCGGCACCATCAACACCGAGCCCAGCTTCTCGCCCGATGGCCGCTCCATCGTATTCAGCAGTGATCGCGGCGGCAGCGCCCAGATCTATCGCATGGGGGTGGACGGCAGCAACGTCACCCGCCTGTCATTCAACGGGGGCCACAACGTGAGTCCCCGCATCTCTCCCGACGGAACGGCGCTCACCTACGTGACGCGCCGCGGGGGCAGTTTTCAGATTGCAGTGCTGAATCTTTCCTCTGGCAACGAGGTCGTGCTCACGAACGGCCCGGACGACCAGTCTCCCAGCTTCTCGCCCGACGGCGGCATGGTGCTGTACGCAGCCGGCCAGCGCGGCGGCACGCTGAACGTGCGCTCGATCGACGGGCTCGCGCAGGAGACCTTGTCCGCGGCGGGCGCAGGCGTGAGCGCGGCAGCCTGGGGGCCTTTCGGTACGGCAAAGTGATCGCCCGCTCGCTGTAGTCTGAAAACTGGCGGCCCGTCGTCCTGGGCGCAACGACGTTGGCCGCACCCTTCAATCTATCCCTTTCCGTTGGGAGCCCATTATGACAAATCGTTTCTTGAAAGCTTTTGCAGTCGTTGGCTTTTCGGCAGCCCTCGCGGCCTGCGGCAGCTCGGTCCCGCTGGACGACTCCGCCGGCGCGGGCGCGGGCGGCGGCACGGCGGGCGGCACCGTGAGCGGCGTGGGTGCGGGCAGCTCGGGTCAATACGATCCGTTCAACCCGTCCAGCCCGCTGTATCAGCAGCGCTCGGTGTATTTCGACTTCGATAGCTACTCGGTGAACCAGCAGTACCGTCCCGTGGTCGAAATGCACGCCCAGTACCTGTCGGGCAACCCGCAGCAGCAAGTGACCATCGAAGGCAACACCGACGAGCGCGGCTCGAGCGAGTACAACCTCGCCCTGGGCCAGCGCCGGTCGGAAGCCGTGCGCCAGATGCTCATGCTGCTGGGCGTGCGCGACAACCAGGTGGAAGCCATTAGCTTCGGCAAGGAGCGTCCGCGCGCCACCGGCACCAGCGAATCGGACTACGCCGAGAACCGTCGCGCCGACTTCGCCTATCGCCGTTGATCACGCGCAGGGCGTGACGTGACGGTGGTGCGCCATCCGGCCTGCCCCGTCAGCCGCGCGTGGAGCCGCCCCTGGGCCGAGTGCCGGGGGGCGGTTTTTTTTGCCGCCGGGCCGCCCCAAGGCAAAAAACCCCTTGGGGGCAGCGAGCCAAGGGCGAGCGTGGGGGCCACTTTGCCGTTGGGCGGTCCAGCGCAAAGAGCGTCCCACCAGGCATTCATCACCGCGTGTCGCACTCGGCCGGCGTCGACCCTCTCCTCACGCGGTAAAGTAGGCGTCACCCGTATTCGCATGCCGGGGCCGGCGTCACGCCAGCCCCACCACAGCAGGAGTTATTCGTCCATGATTCAGCAGGTGTCTTTCGCAACCCGCCTGATGGCAGGCGCCGCGCTCGTGGCGGCCGGCCTGGCCGCCCAGCCGGCCCAGGCACAGCTCTTCGGCGGTGACGACGAGGCGCGCCAGGCCATCATCAAGCTGCGCCAGGAACTCGCCGATGTCCGTTCCGAAGACCAGCGAGGCCGACTGGCCCTCGCGGCCCAGATCGAGCAATTGCAGCAGCAGATGTCGCAGATGCGCGGACAACTCGAAACGCTGAGCAAGCAGATCGCGGATACCCAGCAGGCGCAGCGCCAGCTATCTCTCGACATGACGGAGCAACCGCCCGCCGCGGGCGGTCCCGGCCAGCCCGAGGCAGCCAATCTCCTGGCTGCGGGCGGCGAGGAGCAGACCTCCTACGACGCGGCCATCGACTACTTCCGCAAGGGTCAATACCGCGAATCCGCAACCGCCCTGCAGGCCTTCGTGCAGAAATTCCCGCAAAGCACCTATGCGCCTACCGCCCAATTCTATTGGGGTAGCAGCCTGTACGCGCTGAAGGATTACAAGAGCGCCATCAGCCGGCTGCAAGGCGTCCTGCAGAACTGGCCGGACAATGCCCGCGCACCGGATGCGCTGCTGGTGATCGCAGGCAGCCAGATCGAATTGAACGACCGCAATGCAGCCCGCGCCACCCTGCAGCGCATCATCAAGGATTATCCCGGCAGCCAGGCGGCCAATACGGCGCGTGACCGTCTGCAATTGCTTCAGTAAAGCAACCGCGAATAGGAAAAGCGGGCCGACGGCCCGCTTTTCGATTACTTGATCAAGTACTGTTCCTTGTCGCCGACCACCCATTTGGGCGCGCGGCCGCGACCAGTCCAGGTCTTGCCCGTTTCCGGATCGCGATACTTGGGCGCCACCGTGATGCCGGCCGTGGCCGACTTGGCACCCACGGTGCGGCGCCCACGCTTGGCCTTGGCCTGCTGCGGCCGCGCGGTCCCGTCGCTGAACGTCAGTTCGTCCGGTGTCAGGCCGTATTCTTCGATCAAGCCGTTGATCTGCTTGATGACCGAACTCACTTCGCGTTTTCGGGCTTGCTGAATCTTGCGATCCAAAGAGGCTTTCTGAGCGAGGAGGGAACGGTAGCTGGGCATGGAGGTAGTCGCTTTCAGCCAGAAGGCCGACAGAATTGCGCTATGCCAGGGTGGCTAGCGATCGAATAATGCCGTCTATTTTAGTGTTGAATGTAAAAAGCGACAAAGGAAATGGTTCCTTTGCCGCTTTTGTTTTGAAACAAGCCGCGCAAACGACGGTTTCAGGCAGCTTGCGCAAGTTCGCCGCGCATTTTGCCGAGAGCGCGCGATTCGATCTGCCGGATACGCTCGGCGGAAACGCCGAATTCGTTGGCGAGTTCCTGCAAGGTAGCGCTGTCGCCCTCGGGCAGCCAGCGCGCCTCGATAATGCGGCGCGAACGCGGATCCAGCACGTCGAGCGCACGCGTAATGCCGGTACTCTGCAATTCGTCGCGCGCGCGCCGTTCGAGAACCTGGGTGGGCTCTTCGGCGCCTTCGTCGGATAGCCAGGCCGAAGGTGCGTAGTCGTCTTCGTCGTCGCGTCCGTCGAGCGCCATTTCGCGGCCGGTCATGCGCATTTCCATTTCGCGCACGTCCTGCTCGCGCACATTCAGTGCGTGCGAAATATGCTCGATTTCATCGGGCGTCAGCGTATCGCCCGATTGCTTCATGCTGCGCAGATTGAAGAACAGCTTGCGCTGCGCCTTCGTGGTGGCCACCTTCACCATGCGCCAATTGCGGATCACATATTCGTGGATTTCCGCCTTGATCCAATGAATGGCGAACGAAACCAGCCGCACACCGCGCGACGGATCGAAGCGTTTGACGGCCTTCATCAGGCCGACATTGCCTTCCTGGATCAAATCGGCATGCGGCAGGCCATAGCCGAGGTACTGGCGAGCGACCGCCACCACCAGGCGAAGGTGGGACAGCACCAGATCACGCGCGGCGTCCAGGTCCTCGCGCTCGCGGTAACGCAGGGCGAGCGCGGTCTCCTGCTCCGCGGTGAGCATGGGCATCTGGTTGACTGCAGCGATGTACGCGTCGATGGTACCCAGCGAACCGGGGTTCGAGATGGCCAAGGCCATCGACTGGGGCGACGGGCTGAGCGAGACAGTGTTCTGGGTCATGGTGTGCGTCATCCTGGGTAGGTCCGGGACCAACGAAGACATGTTAGCACTCTGACTGCGAGAGTGCTAATTGGTTCCTTCTCCCAAGTCAATAGGGAATAGCTAACCCCGGTACCGCCCGGCC
>NZ_VLTJ01000004.1 GCF_007558815.1 Verticiella sediminum
CTGATGCGCGGCCGGGCGGTACCGGGGAGGCGGCTGCCGCCGCTCATGTAACTTATTTTTACCCGGATCGGTTTTTGGGAAAGAGAGATGGTGTCGCAAGAATCGTGCGCGCGAACGCGGTCGCAGCGTTTTGGTAATTCGGGGTTTCCCCTGCGTAGTAACCCGCTGCAGGTTTTCCCCAATGTTGGATTTACGCGTCGAGAATGCTTATCGAATAGTCGGTATTTACCCTAGAGCCGAAATTGCCGCGTTGACTTTGAAAAACCCGCTCGGTAGATTGGATTACAGATTGTCATGACATGGTTGGCCACAAAGGCTCTACAAGGCAATCCGTTGCGGGGTAATCCTGCACAAGGCAAACCTAAAACAAAGCGGTATCGATGCCAGCGGCCCCAACCACCGGCATTTTCTGAGGAGACAACCCATGAAGTTCAAGACAGCTTGCCTGGCCGCCTCGATGGCCGCCGCCGGCATGGTCACCTTCGGTGCAGCGCACGCCCAGAGCAGCGTGACGCTCTACGGTATCGTCGACGTCAGCCTGGAAGCGTACAACAACGCACCGGACGGCGCGGGCGGCAGCAAGACGACCACCGGCATGCGTTCGGGCGGTCTGTCCGGCTCGCGCTGGGGTCTGCGCGGTTCCGAAGACCTGGGCAATGGCATGAAGGCCATCTTCCAGCTCGAATCGGGCTTCAATCTCGGCACCGGCAACGGCGACGGCCGCATGTTCCAGCGTACTGCCATGGCGGGCATCCAGGCGCCCTGGGGCAAGCTCACGTTCGGTCGTCAGTACACGCCGTCCTTCACCATGTACGGGCGTTACGTGCCGGGTGCCTACGGCGCGCAATACGAGCCCGTCCCGCGCATCATGCCGGTACGTACCGACAACGCCGTGCTGTATAGCCACGAAGTCGCCGGCTTCAACGTCGGTGTCTACTACAGCTTCCGCAACCAGACCGACCAACAAGCGTACGACATGAGCCCGACCGGCGCCTGGGGCGGTGCGATCGGCTACAACGTCGGGCAGACTTTCGGCGTCATGGCCGCATTCGACCGCACCAACCAGCCTGCGGTGGCGCCCGGCCTGCGTACGACCGGCAAGACCGACAACTACGGCGTCGGCGCACGCTTCGCCATCGACAATTTCAGGGTTCTCGGCGGCTGGCGCCAGCGCAAGGTCGAGCAGCTCGGCACCTCCGACATCAAGAGCGACTTCTTCATGGTCGGCGCGGGCTATCAGGTCAATCCGCTGACCGGTGTCGGCATCGCCTACTACCACGAGCGCTTCAAGAATGCGCCGGACGGCTACCTCGGCACCACCAAGAACAAGTGGCACCAAGTGTCGCTGCTCGCCAGCTACGGCCTGAGCAAGCGCACCAACCTGTACGCGGTGGCTGCCCATTCCCGCAACGGCCCCCTCAACCTGGGCCACGCCGGCGATCAAAGTACGCCTTACGCGCTGGGTGCGGACAAATCCAACCAGACTGGCGGCGCGATCGGCATGCGCCACATGTTCTAAGCGAACCACACCGAATAACCAACAACAACGGCATACCCCGTCCCCCGCGCTCGCGCGGGGTTTCGGGGCCCTCTCCCCCGCATGCTTGCGCATGCGGGGTTTTCTTTTTTCGAAAGTCCGGGATGCGCTACGGCGGCCGGTGGCGACGCACCGTCTCCACGCCTGCGGGGTGAACGGGTCGAATACCGGAACGGCAGCGCCGATGTTTGTGTTCTCTGCGTATACAGGGACGAACCGCGACCCGTTTCAGTCCTCAGGGCGTCCGACCAGGGCGTCGGCAGCCCCTAGCGCGCGGCGGCAATCGGCGCGCCGACCAGCGCCATGATGAGCGGCGACGCCACCAGGAACAACGCGGTCGACAGCAGTACGGCGCCCGCCGAGATCTCGGCCCGCGAGGAATAACGCGCGGCAAACATGTAGCTGATCACCGCACACGGCATGGCCATCTGCATCAGCATCAGCGAGCGCATCTGCGCGTCCAGACCGAGCAGCCAAGCGGCGGCCCAGCCGCTCGCGCCGCCCACCACCAATCGCATGACAGCGATCGCGCCGCCCGCCCGCATCCCGCTCGCGGGAATGGCCGACAGCGCATAGCCCAGACTGAACAGCATCAGCGGCACGGTGAGACGGCCGAGCAGTTCCATGGATTCGAGCATCCATGCCGGCACCGTCAGTTCGCCGGCGCGGCAGATCACCGCGAGCAGGCTCGCCAACAGCACGGGCGAGCGCCATACTGCACCCGTATTGGCGCCGGGCAGCAAACGCACGCCAAACGTGTTGTGCACGAAGGCGCAGACGGCGAAGAACACGATGGCCGCCGAGAACCCGGTCTCGCCGAAGGCCAGCGCCGCCATGGGCAGTCCAAGATTGCCGGCGTTGGGAAAGGCTGCCGTCATCACGAGTTCGCGCACGGGCATGCGCAAGGCCCGCAGGATCAGCCAGCAAGCTGCCACCGAAAGCCCGAGCGCGAGCACGGTGACTACGCCGATCTCCAGCAGGAGACGATTATCGAGCTCGGTCAGCACCAGCGTGCGAAAGACCAGGGCTGGCACGCATACCGACGTCACCAGGCGGGACACGAAATCCCCGGAGTAGGGCAAGGCCCGCTTGCCCCAGACCGTACCCACGCCGACGCAGACCAGCAAAGGAGCAAGCAGCAGCAGCGTGCTGAGGTAGAACGCGAAGAGGGACGACATCGGCAATCAGCGCATACAGTGAGCCGCCGATGCTAACACTGCCTCCGGATCGGGCGACAGGACAGGCCGACGCCGCACTCAGCGCCCAGTGGCGCGCAGCAGATCCTCGGTATAGGCATCGGCCGGCTTGGCCAGCAGCCCGCCGCGATCGTTGAACAGCACCACATAGCGAGCGTCGTCGTGCATGGGCATCCAGGTGGCGCTGCCGTACTGCGCATCGACGAAGGGCAGCCAGCGCGGATAGCGCTGCTTCAGCGAGAACATGTCCAGCACGGGATCGCCTTCCTGCAGTTCGTACACCGTGCGCTCGCCATTGCGCTCCTGCGCCAGCTCGTCGTAGCGGCCGCTGATACGCTCCAGCCGATACAGGGAGGGTACGCCCGCCAGGGCGGCCGGCAAGCGCCAGCGCAGAACCTGCGCATCGATCATCCAGGCGTCTCCCTGGAGCAGATACTGCGCCAGACGGCTGGCCCGGCCGGCGTCGTCGACCAGCATGACGTTGGCGCGATAGCGTTGCGGCCCCTCCTGGCGCAGCTCGATGGCGGCAACCGGACGGTCATGGAACAACTGCAGATAGCGGTGCACCGAGAACGCCAGCGCGGCCAGCGCCAGGGCCAGAAGAACCAGCAGCAGGCCGAAGGTACGCCGTATGAGATGCGGCTTGCGCGGTTGCCATGCGGACGGCTGGCCGCGGCCGCCGAACAGCATGAGCAGCCCGGGCACGGCCAGGATGAACGCGGCGAGCGCGAACCACAGGAACGGAGCGATATTGGTCATGCGCGATGAAAGTGGAGCCCGACCGAAGCAGGAACGGGCGATCCGGCTATCCTAGGCGCAGGTCCAAGGCAGAAGCAAGCCCCAGGCGACATGGCCTTGCCCTGCGACGCTCATGGCGCGCAGCGCAGCCCGAAACCGGGCTTACTGCACCTGCGACACCATGTACTCGATGGCGGCGCGCAGTTCGGCGTCGCTGGCGTTCATGGCGGTGCCGCGCGGCGGCATCGCCCCCTTGCCCTTGATGGCGACGGCCAGCATCTGGTCCATGCCGGTGGCGACATAGGGCGCCCAGGCGGCCTTGTCGCCAAGCTTGGGCGCACCGGCGATGCCGGCCGCATGGCAGGTGACACAGGTCGTGTCGTAGATCTTCTTGCCCACCGTGTGGGCCTCGTCGGAAATCGCGATCGCGCCCGCCGCACCGGAGGCGGCGGCCGGTGTCTCTGCCGCGGCGTCGCCAGACGCGGGTGCAGGCTCAGACGCAGGCGCTGCCGCGGGCGCGGCTGCGGCGGCTTGCGGCGCAGGCGCCACCGGGGCAGCGCCTGCCGCTTGCTGGGACGCTTCTTCGCCTTCGCCTTCCTCGGGTGCGGCCGGCTCCTCGAAATCGCCGCCACCCTGGTTGGCCAGATAGACCACCGCGCGCGCGATTTCGTAGTCGCTCAGGTTGGCCGCCCCGCCCTTGGGCGGCATGGCCCCCTTGCCCTGGATCGCCACCTGCAGCAGCGCATCGAAACCCTGGGCGATGAAGGGCGCCCAGGCGTCCTTGTCGCCTGTCCTGGGCGCGCCTGCCACGCCGGCGGCGTGGCAGGCGGTACAGACCTGCTTATAGACTTGTTCGCCGGTGAGATATTCGCGCGGGGCATTCACGTCGACCAGCGCGAAGCCCGCCACCGGCGCGATGCGCGCGGATACGGCCTGCGGGGTGAAAGCGTCCGAGCCGTCCGCCCCCCGGGTTCCCCTCGCCACATAGCTTGCCAGCATCAGAATCACGATGACCGGCACGATGAATGCCAGCGCCGCGATGGTGATGAGCTGTTTGGGCGTCCTGACGGGCGAAGAGTGTCCTGATGGGTGTTGTTCCTGCGCGTTGCTCATGACGGTCCTGCTTGCTTATTAGAAGGAAATTCAGGGCCGGGGACGCGAAAAACCCGGATACACGAACTGACCGATTATAAACAGCGGGATTTCCCGCGATACGCTGGTAACTCCCCCTTGACAAGCGGGTAAGCCTTGCGATCCGGGCATCCGCGGGGCGCGATCGGCGATCGCGCGGGGAAGCACTCGGCCACTGCCGGCCCGGACCGGCCTGATCACGACTAGAACCGCTCCGCCTTCGGGTCGAGCGCAACGCCGCGCTCCTTCAGGAGCTCGATGACCTGCCGGCGCTGCTTCCTGGCGGACCATGAAAGTATCCCGGGGGCAGGGCGAAAGAACGACGACTGGAAGGTGGCGCCAAGGTTGTCGGTTGCCGTCGGATCGGCGCCAAGCTGCAGGAGGCACCACACGCTGTCCGCATCGTTGATGTTCGCGGCATGCCTGAGCGGCCGGATTCCCGACGTATCGGCATATTCGATATCGGCCCCGCGCGCAATCAGCAGGTCGCGGTTCTCCGGCCGGCGGCTGTCCATCGCATTGAAGATCGGTGTCCTTCCCATGCGACGGGCGGGGGCATTCGGATCGCCGCCGTGCTCCAGCAGCTTTTCGAGGTAGTGCTTGTTGCGATGCTGCGCTGCAAGATGGACGGCCGTGTAGCCATGCCAACCCACGGCATCCGGGTCGGCGCCTTGCCGCAGCAGGTCGACGAAGGCGCCGTATCTGCCGTCCATCAAGGCTTGCTGCAACGGCGTGATCCCGTCCGCGCCGGCGGCCTGCGCCGCCGGCGGCTGAGGCGTCGCCCGGCCGCCCTGCCCTTCATCTGAGCCGCCGACCGCAACACCCAGGCTGGCCAGGAAGAAAAAGACAGTAACGAATACGAGGGCTCTTGGATGCACCGCTCACCTCTCCGACCGATCCGCCTTGTAGCGCTCCAGGAGGCCCTTGAGCGGGCTGTGCAGCAGATCGCCGTTCAGACGCGGCGGCGGGCCATGACCGAACACGAAATCGTAATGCCCGTCGCGCTCGATGGTGAGATCGAGGATGGTCCATGGCGCCTTGCCTCCGGCGGCGATGGCCTCGCGAAGGGCAAGCATGGCGTGCTTGCTGCGCATGCCGAGCCTGAAGCTCAGGGCCTCGAGTTCGCCGCCAGGTTCGCGCGCAAGGACGAGGGCATGGGTGCTGGAGCGGCCGCCCTCCTCGGCCAGGACTTCATGATTGACTGCGATGTAGACCCATTCGCGAGTTCCCCACTCTCCGTCGTGCAGGTCGGTGATGTCGGCCACCACGGCGCGCACCGCATCGTCCTGCAAAGCGGCGAGGTCCGGCGCCGACGGCTTCTTGCCGAGGCCGGCGATCAGGCGTTTGAACATGGCGAAGCCCTCCCAGGCGCTTGCCATGTGCCGAGGAAACGGGGAAGCTCGACCGGGACTGAAAAATGCGGTCGGGCGTCAAGGCCATGCAGATGTCTCACAACTCAACTCTCCATGCAGGGGTCATCATGAAGCGATTACGGTTCGTCATCTTCGCCTGCCTCGGACTGCTGGCGGCCCCCGCATCGTCGCAGGACGTCAAAGACATGAGCAACGCGCAGATCGTGGCAGCGGCGCCCGATCTTCATCCGGCAGCGCTCTATGTTCTGGCGAGCCGGCTTCTCGCCGAAGGCAAGGGCCAGGAAGCAGCCAACTGGATGTATGCCGGCCAGCTACGATACCGGATTCTTCTCGCGACGGGCCAGATCGGCGGCCGGGAGGGCCGGCCGCTGTTCGACGCCCTTACGGAACAGGTCGGCCGACCGGTGAACGAGTACATCGCGGGAGATGTCGACGAATGGATCGCGGCCATGAACTTTGCGCTGGAATGGGATGCCGCCGAGCCCAACCCCAGGGTCGACGTGAGCAAGCATCGGGCGACGGTGGACGAAGTGCGCGGCGGGCTGGAAAGGCTTCGCGACTCCCTGGACGGACGCCGTGACGAGATCGCACGCGAACGCGAGAAAAATGGCCTGGAAAACCGTTGAAAGAGAGTCGTCCATCACCGCCGGAGCTCGATTGACGATCCATATTCTGGCGGGGCTGCTCGTGGGCCGCATCGTGGGTGCCTGCCCATGATGGCCCGGCTCAAGTTCTGGCTCGCCGCCGCAGCCCTGCTCGCCCTGCCTGCGGCCGCCGCGCCGGCGGACGACGCGCAGGAACTGTCGGCGCATCTCGGCAAGGCAGTCGGTGCCTTCCAGGCGGCGCGGCTCTATGGCGAACAATGCGATCGACGCGACCCTGAGGACGCCCAGTCGCGCAAGGACGCCCTGGCGGCGTGGCGATACAAGAACTCGGGGGCGGACTACGATCGCGTGATCGGCGCCTTCACGCGGGCCATACCCGATCTCGCAGGCCAGATCGACCAGCAGACGGCGCAGCTTGCCGAGCGCGTCGCCAAGGACCTCGACGCCTCGCCCGAACCATGCGGCGATCTTGGCAAGCTATTGGCGCACGAGCAGTTCAGCGTCCAGTCGGACGTGCGCCGCCTGCTCTCGCTGTCCCGGCGTCTCGGTATCGAACTTCCCCAACCTGGCGAGACCGTTCGTGCCAAGGCCGCCGATGAAACGCGCATCCTGCGCCTCGCCGCCCTCTCGGCCCGTCTGGAAGCCCGCATGGCCGAGATCGGCAGCAAGGAAGGCGCGATGAACTCGTCGGCTCTCCGGGGAGCGCGCCAGGATCACGCCGAGGCCTGGCTGAAATCCGATGGTGTCCTGGTGTTGTTCGGCCGCGTGACCGGTGACAGCGAATTGCGCGAATGGCGCGACGACATGCAGTCGTCCTTCAAGGTGGATTGCCATTCCTTCTCCGAGCGCGCCCATGAGGAACGCATGGCCGGCGCGATCGGCGAGGACAGCGTGGTGGTGGGCACCCCGCGCCTGGTGGTCGACAGCGCAGGCGGAGGGCGCGTGAGCCTCGCCAAATGCAGCCTCTTCACGGTCGAAGAGACCGCCCGGCCCTTCGTCGAGGAGGACGATGCCGCCGGGCTCGTCCTGCGGCCTCTGGCGTTCGACGAAGCCCTTGCCGGACCCGGCCAGGGCATCCCGATACGCGATGTCGATCGCGTGCTCTATGCCTCCAGCTTCGACACGCGCATGGACGGCTTCGGCAACGGCTATGTGGACCGCGAGGAAGACATCTACGTGCTGCTGCGCGACGGCACCGCCTACCGCCACGAATGGCCCTTTCCCTTCACCGACCTCGCCGTCGCACTGTCCCGGCACCGGGAACCCGAGCGCTGGTTCACCTGGAACGAGAGGCGGGGCCAGGTAACGCTCACGGGCAAGGGGAACGCCCGGCAGGACGCGTTGATCGACCTCGCCAAGGCGCAGCGGCTGCGGCCCCTCGCCTCGCGTCCGTTGGCCGGCGAATACCACTATCTGCAGATCGCCGCGGGCGGTTCGCGGCAGGATAGACGCTACGCCTTTTCCCGGGACGGCACGGTGGTCTACAGCCACGGCGGCTTCATGGCGGGCAACGTCGGGACCGGCTACCTGATCGTCAACGGCCGCGACAATCCCGATACGACCTCGGGCTACCGTATCGAGGATTACGCGCTGATACTGGACACACCGCAGGGCGAAGAGCGCCACTTCCTCGCCGTCCCCGAATCGGCGAAGGGGTCGCCGCCCGACACGCTGCTGATCGACGGCGCAGCCTTCTGGCTGGACGATGACTGAGTTGCCAACCAGAATTCCAAGCAGGCTCTCATGCGAATCCTACTTCTCGCCTGTCCTTCGCCCTGCTGTGCCCGGCATCCGTCGTGGCGCAAGACATGGCCAACCCCGGTACCCCAGCTCGCAGAAGTGCCGAAATCGGTGGTTGTGGGGGCTGCAAGTGGGATACAATGCCCTGCTTTGCGCCCGTAGCTCAGGGGATAGAGTATTGGCCTCCGAAGCCAAGGGTCGCTGGTTCGATTCCAGCCGGGCGCGCCAGGAATACAAAGCAGGGGGTTGGCACCGCAAGGTGGCCAACCCCTTCTCGTTTGCGGCCCGTCAGTCGTACAGACTCGAGTGATAGGCCGCGACGTAGTCGTCGAAGTTGCCGGTCTGGGTGCGCTCCAGTTCTTCCTGCTCCTGTATCGATCGCCGGCTCTCCGCGTCGAACACCGCGCGTTCGGCGGCACCCAGGGGCTGGTTGCGAAAGGCCAGCGCGTGGCGCCGGCCCAGGTCCAGGAAATACTCGGAGAAGCTCATGCCCGTTTCGCGCAGGCCGGCCAGCACGCGCGCCGACGGCGTGCGCGCCGGGTCGTCGATCTTCTGGCGCTGCAGTTCCAGCGCGGCCGCGTGGGCGTTGCCGCCATCATGGGCGGCATCGAGCGCCTGGGCGCACAGGGCGATCCTGTCGAGCAGGGCGTGCGCCCAATCCGCCAGCGGAACCTGCGCGCCGCCCTTGCCCAGCAGCAGGCCGGGCCGGCGGCCTTCCTTGACCACCAGGGCGAAGTTGTCCCCGCTTTCCTGGCACCAGCCGCGCTGCGGCAGCAGCGGGCTGTCGTCCAACGCGCACATGAGCAGGAAGGCGCTGAGAAAACGCGCCGCGGGCAGCTCGAAGCCGACGGGGCTGAACGGATCGATGTCCATGCAGCGCACTTCGACGTATTGCACGCCCCGTTCGTGCAGCGCGCGCAGCGGACGTTCGCCGCGCCGCGCCACCCGCTTGGGCCGGATGCTCGAGTAGTACTCGTTCTCGATCTGCAGGATGTGGGTGCTCAACTGCACCCATTCGCCGTTCTGCCGCGTGCCGATCGCCTCATAGGGCGGCCAGGGCTGGTTGACCGCGTGATAGAGATTGTCCAGGTAGGACTTCAGATCCGTATAACAGGGCTTGAGGCCCGACTGCGCCCGGTTCTGGTAGCCGAGGTCGCTCATGCGCAGGCTGGTGGCCCAGGGCAGGTACAGGGTGTTCTCGTCCAGCGCCTGCAGCTCGTGCTCGCGCCCGCGCATGAAGCCGGCGTCCAGCGCGGGCGAGGCGCCAAAGAGGTACATCAGCAGCCAACTGTAGCGGCTGAAGTTGCGGATCAGGGCGAGATAGCCCTCGGACTGCTGCGCCTGGGCGCCGCCCGCGAGCTCGGAAATCAGCGGCCAGGCCTGCGGCGCGAGCGAGTAGTTGAAGTGGATGCCCGCGATGCACTGCATGCTCTTGCCATAGCGCACGGCCAGGCCGCGCCGGTAGACGTGCTTGAGCATGCCGCTGTTGGAGGTGCCGTACCAGGCGATCGGGATATCGGCCTCGCCGGGCAGCCGGCAGGGCATCGACTGGTTCCAGAGCATCTCGTCGCCCATTTCCGCATACACGTAGCGGTGGATGTCGGCGAGTTCCTGGACCAGGTCCTCGGCGCGCGAGTGCGTACCGGTCACGAACTCCATCAGCGCTTCGGAATAGTCGGTCGTGATGTGCGGATGGGTAAGCGCCGAACCCAGCGCGGCCGGATGCCGGGCGAGCGAGAGTTCGCCGTCCGGGCGCACGCGCAGACTCTCCTTTTCTACGCCCTGGGCGCCGCCCGCCAGCAGGGTGCCGCCCTCGGCACGATTGAGAATGTCCAGGCGACGGGTGAGCAGGTCGGTCAAGCGTGTTCCTTGGCGTAAAAGCGCAGATGCCCGCTTTTATAGCGCATCCGGCTGGCGTTTGCTGGCGCCCGCACCCGGGCTGTCGACGGGCCCTATTCCTTATGCGGCGTGCTCGCCAGCCAGGCCTCCAGGTCGGCATAGACGGGCGCGGCCAGCTCCTGGGTTTCGTTCAGGATTTCGTGCCAGGCCTGATCGTACCAACGCAGCGCCAGCCGCCCGGGCGCGGCTGCGTCCGCGAATGCACGGCTGCCGGTCGGGTCGACGATCTGGTCGGCGCCGGAAACCAGCAGCAGCGTGCGCCAGCGCAACTGGCCCGCCTGGGCGATCGCCTTCTCGCCCTGGTCCGCCAGGAACCCCGCCAGGCGCGCGGTGATGACGCGGTTCGTGAGCGGGTCCGCCAGGTAGGCGTCGATCACCGCCTGGTCGTGCGTCAGCGCCGAACGGCGGCGTCCGTGCGGCAGATGAAGCGAGGGCGCCAGCGCGCGCATGATCCGCAGCATGGCGCGCTGGGCCTTGGTCAGGCGCAGGCGAAAGGCCGGGCTGGAGAGCACCAGGCCGGCAAGTTCCGTGTTGCCGCGCAAGGCGACGTGCGTGGCCACCAATCCGCCCATGCTGTGGCCCAGCAGGACGGGCGGCTCGCCGGTTTCGGCTGTGTACGCCGTTACTTGCCGCTCGGCATCGAGGATGAGGTCGTCGGCGGTGCGCAGGCTCGCACGCTTGCCCCCGGAGCGACCGTGGCCGCGATGGTCGTGGGCCGCGACGCGCCAGCCACGCGCGTTGAGCCACGCGGCCACATGCTCGTAGCGCCCGGCATATTCGCTCAGGCCGTGCAGCAGATAGACCGAACCCCGCGCCTGCACACCCGGCGGCGTGGGCCAGCGATAGTTGGCAAGGGGGGTCCCGTCGAGGGCGTCGGTCATGGAAATCGGCGACAATTCAGGTACTCCGAGACAGCGAAAATACGGGCTTCAGGCCCGAGCGGGCGGGCGACGGGAGCCGATTGTCCCCTAGCGCCGGCCACATGCAACGCCCATGAACGAAAGAAAATGTAACTTCATGTGCAGGCTGGCCTGGTTGGCCCTTGCCGCCCTTGCGCTGGCGGCCTGCACCCCCACCTACAACTGGCGTGAGATGCCGGTCGCCGACGGCGCCCTGCGGGTGGCCTTTCCGGGCAAGCCCGACACCCAGACCCGCGAGCTGCCGCTGGGCGAGCACCCGATGACGTTCCAGTTGACCGCCGCCGAAGCCGGTGGCGCAGTCTATGCCGTGGGGCATGGCCGGATGCCGGCGGGCATGGCGCCGGACCAGCGCGCGGCGCTGCGCGAGGCACTGGAGCAAAGCCTGTCGGCCAATCTGCAGGCCGCCCGCACGGAACGCCGCACGGCCGTCGTGCGGCACGCCGCGGGCGCGGCGCGCCCCGGCCTGACCGTGGACGAAATCGAGATACAGGGCGAGGCCGGCGAACAGGCGGTCTGGCTGCTGGCCCAGGTGTTCGTGCTGGGCGACCGGCTGGTGGAGGTGGCCGCTATCGGGCCGCAGGCGAAGCTGTCCCGGGAAACGGCACGCACCTTCCTGGATTCGCTGCGGCTACAGTAGCGCGGTGGGGTCGGATTCTTCGGGCCCGCCGGGTTCGGTGGGCGTGGCGCCAAAGACACCGCGCAGCATGGCCTGCGCCACCGCGGCATGCTTGGTATGCACGTCGAGCTTCTCGAAGGCCTTATAGAGGTGAAAGTTGACAGTGCGTTCCGCGACTCCGAGAATGAGGGCTGTCTCCTTGCTGGTTTTCCCGAGAGATGCCCACCAAAGGCATTGTTTCTGGCGGGCTGAAAGCGCTACGTTGCCGATCGTCATCTTCCCTCCTTGTTCTCTGGGCCGGAAGTCGTCGCGGCCAGCCAGGCCCAACGAATGTAACAACATGGTAACGAAAAACGACGGCCGCGCTCGCGGCGTTGTTGCGCGAAACGCATCATGAATGTCCTCTTCATCGTCGATCCCCTACCTACCCTGAAGGCCTACAAGGATTCGTCCGTCGCCATGATGCGCGCCCTGGCCGCGCGCGGACACGGCCTGCACGTGGTCCTGCAATCGGGCCTGCACCTGGCCGATGGCCGCGTCGTCGCCGACACCACGCCGATCCACATCGAGCCCGGCGCCGACCTGCACGCACAGCGCTGGTGGAGCCAGGAAGCGCCCGAGGTGCGCGCGCTGGCCGAGTTCGACGCGGTCATCATGCGCAAGGATCCGCCCTTCGACATGGAGTACGTCTACAGCACCCACTTGCTGGACCGTGCCCAGGCCGAGGGCGCGCGGGTCTTCAACACCGGGGCGGCCATCCGCAACCATCCGGAGAAGCTCGCCATCGCCGAGTTTCCCGAATACACGACGCCCACCCTGGTCACCCGCTCCAAGGCCAGGCTGCGCGAGTTCTACGAAGTCCACCGCGACGTCATCTTCAAGCCGCTGGACGGCATGGGCGGTACGGGCATCTTTCGCGTGCGCGAAGGCGACCCCAATCTCAACGTGATCCTCGAAGTCCTCACGCTGGACGGGGCGAGCACGATCATGGCGCAGCGCTACATCCCGGCCATCACCGCCGGCGACAAGCGCGTGCTCATCATCGGCGGCGAGCCGGTGCCCTATGTGCTGGCGCGCATTCCGCAGGCGGGCGAGACCCGTGGCAACCTCGCCGCCGGCGGGCGCGGCGTGGCGCAGCCGCTGAACGAGCACGACCGCCAGGTCGCCAGCGCGATCGGCGCGCGCCTGGCCGGACGCGGGCTGCTGCTCATCGGACTGGACATGATCGGCGACTACATCACCGAGATCAACGTCACCAGCCCCACCTGTTTCGTCGAGATCTCCGAGCAGACCGGCTACAGCGTGGCCGACCGTTACGTCGACGCCCTCGAGGCGGCGCTGCAAGCCGCGGCATCATGAGCCCACCGCGCAGTCACCCGAAAGGGCCGCTGGCCCCGGACGGCGAGCAGGCCGCCGTCGGTATCGTGATCGTCGCTCACGAACCCATGGCCAGCGCGCTGTACGCCTGTGGCTGCCATGTGTTCCAGGGCCAGGACGGCGTGCTGATCCACGACGTGGGTTCCAACGAGCAGCCCGAGGCATCCGAGGCTGCCGTGCGCGAATTGATCGACGATGCGGACACCGGCCGCGGCGTCCTGGTGCTGACCGACGTCCTGGGCGCGACCCCGTCCAACGTCGCGGCCCGTGCAGCGGCGGCGGCACGCGGCGGCGGTCACTCGGTCAATCTGCTGGCCGGCGCCAACATGGCCATGCTGTTGCGCGCCATCTCCTATCGCCAGACCACGCTGGACGAAGTCACGCGCCAGGCCATGGCCGGAGCCAAGCAGGCCGTGCTGCGCGTAGACGACGACGTTGTTTGACGCAGGCATTTGGGCAATACTGGGTCGAGAGCGAGACATAATTCTTCATGAACATGGTGCCATCCACCGAACCCTCCACCGAGGGGGCTTCCCATACGCTGGACATCGTCGTCAGCAACAAGCTCGGCCTGCACGCACGCGCCTCCGCCAAGCTCACCCAGCTCGCCAGCCGTTTCGACAGCGAGATCTTCATTTCGCGCAACAACAAGCGGGTCAACGCCAAGAGCATCATGGGCGTCATGATGCTGGCCGCCGGCAAAGGCACCACCGTCACCGTCGATGCCGTCGGGCCGGACGCTGAACAAGCCCTGGCCCAGATCAAGACCCTGTTCAACGAACGCTTCGGCGAAGCGGAGTAGCGATGGCCGATGCGATGCTCGCCCTCTACGGCCTGGCCGCTTCGCGCGGCTATGCGATCGGCCGGGCCGTCGTGCTGGGCGCCGCAGCGCTCGAAGTCTCGCACTACCGCATCGCGCCGGAAGACACCGACGCCGAGTGCGAACGGCTGGCCGAAGCCGTCAGCGTGGCGCGCGACGACTTCCTGCGGCTGGCCGACAATCTACCGCCCGACTCGCCCCGGGAGATCAGCGCACTGCTGCACGTGCATGCGATGCTGCTGGCCGACCCCATGCTCGCGCAGGAGCCGCTCAACCTGATCCGCGAGCGGCACTACAACGCCGAGTGGGCGCTGACGGCACAGGGCCAGCAGTTGGGCGAGCAGTTCGCGGCGATGAGCGACGAGTACTTCCGCGAGCGCTCGAGCGACGTGCGCCACGTGATCGAGCGCGTGCTGCAGGTGTTGGCCGGCGCGCCGGAGATCGCCCCTGCCGACCAAGCGCACGGCACCGGCGAATCGCTGATCGTCGTCGCGCACGACATCTCGCCGGCCGACATGGTCAAGCTGCGCGGCGCGAAGTTCGCCGCGTTCGCCACCGACCTGGGCGGCGCGACTTCGCATACTGCCATCGTCGCCCGCAGCATGGGCGTGGCCGCAGTGGTTGGCCTGACCAACGTGTGCACGCTCGCGCGCGACGGCGACACCCTGGTGGTCGACGGCGAAACAGGCACGGTGCTCATCAATCCGTCGCAGGGCATTCTCGCCGAATACCTGGAGCGCCAGGCCTGGTTCGCTGCCGAACGCGCCTCGCTGGCCCTCATCAAGGACACCCCCTCGGTCACCCTGGACGGCATCAAGATCACCCTGCAGGCCAATATCGAATGGCCCGAGGAAGCCGCCTCGGCGCTTGCCGCGGGCGCCGAAGGCATCGGTCTCTTTCGCAGCGAGTTCCTGTTCATGAACCGCCACGGGCTGCCCGACGAAGAGGAGCAGTACCAGGCCTATGCGTCCGTGGTTCGCGCGATGGAGGGCCGCCCCGTCACCATCCGCACCCTGGACATCGGCGCGGACAAGACGCTGGACGACGAAGCCACGGTGGCCACCAACCCCGCGCTGGGCGAGCGCGCGGTGCGCTACTGCCTGGCGCGTCCGGACATGTTCGCCACCCAGTTGCGTGCCATTCTGCGCGCCTCCGCGCACGGGACGGTGCGCATTCTGCTGCCCATGATCGCGCACATGCACGAAGTGCGCGCCTGCCTGGCCGCGATCGACAGCGCCCGTGCCGAGCTCGACACCCGCGGCCAGTCTTACGCCGAGCACATCGAGATCGGTGCGATGGTCGAGATCCCGGCCATCGCGATCGCCATCGAGCCGTTTGCCGAGGCGCTCGATTTCCTCTCCATCGGCACCAACGACCTGATCCAGTACACGCTGGCCATCGACCGTGCCGATCCCGGCGTGGCCCGCCTGTACGACCCCTTGCATCCGGCGGTGCTGCGCCTGATCGCCAATACCATCAACGCCGGCACCCGCACCGGCAAGCCGGTATCGGTGTGCGGCGAGATGGCCGGCGAAGTCAGTCTCACCCGGCTGCTGCTGGGCCTGGGCCTGACCAGCTTCTCCATGCATCCGCAGCAACTGCTGGACGTCAAGCGCGAAATCCTGCGCGCGCACACCAACGCCCTGCGCACCAAGGTCGCCGCCGTCCTGAACCGCGCCGAACCCATCGATCCCAAGACACTGTAGGGGGCGGCAGCCCCGCCCGGCTCGGCCCCTGCCCTTGTTCACGCAGCGGGTGCTTGGTGGCGCGGCGGGCAGCACCGGTTTGGATCGACGGCGCCTGCCGGGCATGCCCTTTGCAGCCGACGCTTGGTCTAGACTACGCATTTTCCGCAAGAGGTCGACCATGAACCGCAATTCCTGGATGGATGAACTCCAGAAGAACCTGTCCGATCTCATCGCTCGCAGCCCCGCGGCCGACGTTCAGCGCAACGTCAAGGCGATGATGACCGACGCCTTCGGCCGGCTCGACCTCGTCACCCGCGAAGAATTCGATGTGCAGGCCGAGCTGCTCGCCCGCACCCGCGCCCGCGTCGAAGCCCTCGAAACACGGCTGCAGCGCCTGGAAGCCGGCGAGAGAGCCACGCCGCCCGCGCCGCCGGAAGGCGACATGGCCCTTTGAGGCGTTCGCGCCCGCGTCAGCGTCCGTCCATGCCGGGTTGTTCCGGTGCGCAGCCCTGGCACCTCCCTGTCTGGCAAAGCGTGCCGTGCGCCGCGTGGTGATCCACACGCGCACGGCGCAACGCAGCAGGCGTAGCGCCAGAACCGGACGCACGCGGGAACATGGCGCTGACGAACCCTAGACCAGCACCGTTCCAGTCCCCCCACCCCGCCCCCGCCGCCGGCCCGTCTCGCGCCGAGCGGCCTTTCTTCCCGACCTCCCCATGTCCAGACTCTCGCGGTTTCTCGCGCGGCTGCCGCTGCTGCTGTTCCTCGCCCACGCCTACGTCGCCATCCGGCTGGTCGGCATCCCGGCTTCCGGCTGGGAATGGCTGGGCATCCTGGCGATGCTCGCCTGCTATGCCGCGGTGATGACGGGCTTTGCCCTGCGCCGCTCGGCGGGAACGCCCCGCGGCGACCTGCTCGCCTGGCTCGGCTTTCTCGCGCTGGGCCTGTTCTCGTGGCTGTTCGTGCTGACGCTCGCGCGCGACGCCGCGCTGCTGCTGTGGCAGGCGATCGCCTACACCGGCCTCTGGCCGCACGCCAGCGCCGCCTGGCTGGCCGCGACCCGCGCCGCCATCCCGCTGGCGGGCGTTGCGGCCACGGTCTGGGGCCTGCGGCAGGCGCGCCGCACGGCGCGCGTGAAGACGGTGCGGATCGAGCTGCCGGGGCTGCCCGCGGGCCTGGACGGGCTTTGCATCGTGCAGCTCAGCGATCTGCACATCGGGCCCACCATCAAGCACGACTATCTGCAGCGCATCGTCGATGCAGTCAACGCCCAGGACGCCGACATCGTTGCCATCACCGGCGATGTCGTCGACGGCAGTGTGCCGGCCCTGCGCGAGCACACCTCGCCGCTGGGCAAGCTGCACGCCCGGCACGGCGCGTATCTCGTCACCGGCAACCATGAGTACTACGCCGGTGCCGAGGCCTGGGTCGGGGAATTCCGGCGCCTCGGTCTGCACGTGCTCATGAATGAGCATCGCGTCATCGAGCATGGCGGCGCGCGTCTCGTACTGGCCGGCGTGAACGACTATGGCGCCGCCGCCTTCGACCGTGCCCAGGCGAGCGATCCCGCACGCGCAGTCGCCGGCGCTCCAGCCGGGGCGCCGCGCGTCCTGCTTGCCCACCAGCCGCGCAGCGCCCAGGCTGCCGAACCGGTGGGCTTCGATCTCATGCTCTCGGGGCACACCCACGGCGGTCAGTTCGTGCCCTGGAATTTCTTCGTGCCGCTGCAGCAGCCCGTCGTCGCCGGCTTGCACCGCGTCGGCGGCCTGCTCGTCTACGTCAGCCGCGGCACCGGCTACTGGGGACCGCCCATGCGCGTGGGCGCGCCCTCGGAGATCACGCGCATCGAGCTGCGGCGCGCCGGCTGAAGCGCCCGCGCGGACCTGCCTGCCCATCCCGGGAGAGCGGGACGTAAAAACGCCGCGACCCCCGAAAGAGTCGCGGCGCTTCGTGCATGGTGCCTGGCGGGCCGGCTTGCGCCGCCCGCCAGCCGGTTCAAGACGAGTAGGCCGATTCGCCGTGGGACGAAATGTCCAGACCTTGGCGCTCTTCCTCTTCCGTGACGCGCAGGCCCAGCACGATGTCGGCGATCTTGAAGCCGATGTAGGCCACCACCGCGGACCACACCACCGTCAGCAGGATGCCTTCGATCTGGATCCACACCTGCATCAGCATGGAAGCTTCGCCGTCGCCCGTGCCGCCCAGGCTGGTCGCGGTGAACACGCCCGTGAGCACCGCACCGACGATGCCGCCGACCGCGTGCACGCCGAACACATCCAGCGAATCATCGGCGCCCAGCATGCGCTTCAGACCGTTCACGCCCCACACGCAGATGACGCCGGCGGCGATGCCGATGACCAGCGCACCGACCGGGCCGACGAAACCGGCAGCCGGCGTGATGCCGACCAGGCCGGCGACCATGCCCGAGGCAGCACCCAGCATCGAGGGCTTGCCCTTGACCGCCCACTCGGTGAAGATCCACGCGACGACCGCACCGGCGGTAGCGACCAGGGTGTTGATGAAGGCCAGCGCGGCGATGCCGTCGGCGGCCAGCGCCGAACCGGCGTTGAAGCCGAACCAGCCCACCCACAGCAGCGAGGCGCCGATCATCGTCATCGGCAGGTTGTGCGGCTTGAGCGCTTCGCGGCCATAGCCCAGGCGCTTGCCGATCACGTAGGCGCCGACCAGGCCGGCCACACCCGCGTTGATGTGGACCACGGTGCCGCCGGCGAAGTCGAGCGCACCCCAGCCACCGACCAGACCGCCCTCACCCCAGACCATGTGCGCTGCGGGAACGTAGGCGAAAGTCATCCAGATGGCGGTGAACAACAGCACCGCGGAGAAGCGCGCACGCTCGGCGAAGCCGCCCACGATCAGGGCGCAGGTGATGCCCGCGAAGGTGGCCTGGAAGGCCGCGAAGGCGATCTCGGGCACCGTGTCGGACATCGCGAACACGCCCGTGGCGGCGTCGAAGGTGCCGGACAGGAACAGCCGGTCGAATCCGCCGAACACCGAATTGCCTTCGGAGAAGGCGAGCGAGTAACCGTAGATGAACCACAGCACCACGGCCAGGCAGAACACGCTGGTGACCTGCATCAGCGTGGACAGCATGTTCTTGCTGCGGACCATGCCGCCATAGAACAGCGCCAGCCCGGGTACGGCCATCATGAGCACCAGCAGCGTGGAAGTCGCGAGCCACGCAAGGTCCGCGCCGACCAGGCCGGGCGTGGCCTCGACCACGACTTCGGCCGCTGCCGTGGCCGTGTCCTGGGCATGCGCCAGCGTGGACAGCAGGGAGCTCCCCATGGCGGCTGCCACGGCGGGAAGGGCCATCTTCTTGTTCATGTTCGATTCTTCCTTAGAGTGCATTGACGCCTGATTCGCCGGTACGGATGCGTACGACCTGCTCGAGCGGGCAGACGAATATCTTGCCATCACCGATCTTGCCGGTGCGTGCCGCGGTTTCGATCGCCTCGACCGCAGTATCGACCAGCTCGTCGGACAAGGCTACCTCCAGCTTGATCTTGGGCAGGAAATCCACCACGTATTCGGCGCCCCGATAGAGTTCGGTATGGCCCTTCTGGCGCCCGAACCCCTTGATCTCGGTGACGGTGACGCCCTGCACGCCAACGCCGGACAGCGCCTCGCGCACTTCGTCAAGCTTGAATGGCTTGATGATCGCAATAATCAATTTCATGCGTCTCTCCTGACTCTGTAGATGGTCGGGCCCGGGCGCGGCACGGTTCGGGCGTTACGCGCGAACCTCCCGCCCCTGCGGGCCCAGGTTGGTTCAGAACGCGCGCGCCACGCTGAAGACCACGCCAGTACGACCGGCATCGCGGTCCCTGCTGGTCTGGTACCAGTCCTTCTTGTTGGTCGAGACGACGTGCCCGCCGAAGGTCCAGTCGTCGAAGGCGTAGGTCACGCCAGCCATGTAGTCCACATAGCCGCTGATGGCCGGGTCGTTCTTGAGCTTCTGGTAGCCGACGTGGGCATCCACGCCCCAGCCGCTGCCCAGGTCGAAGGCCAGGCCGGCCTCGACGTAGTAGTTGTTCTTCGAGTCGGGCGCGCCGAAGAAGTCGGTCATGCCGTGCGAGTACTTGAGCGAGAACGGCCCATACGCCAGCCCTGCATAAAGCTCGAAGTTCTTGATGGTGCCGCCCTTGGCCGCATCGCTGCCCGGGTAGTAGTAGTACAGGCCGCCCACGTCCAGCTCGACGTCGCCGAACGCGTGTTTGTACCCACCATACAGGTCCATCTCGATGTTGCCGCCGGGGAACAGCTCGTCGGCCACGTTGGAGTTCCAGTTGCCGGCGTAGAAGCCGGAGGCGTGTTCATAGTCGAAGCCCCCCTGGATGGCCGGCCGCAGGTTGGTCTGCGTGAAGCCACGAAAACGGTAGTCGCTCACCAGGCCGACGTTGGCGGAGAACGAGTGCGGAGACGTCGTGGCGGCGGTTTGCGCGAAAGCTGCTGGGCTGATGACGCTGGCCAGAATGGCTGCCAACAGGGCTGTTTTCATGATGACTCCAGTATGCGGATATGTTGTGACCGGAACAGCGGCCTTTATAGGGAGCTACACACTTATCGAAGACCAGCAGGTATTCCTAAAAGCAACGGCCATGCCAATTTGCGTCCGTACGTGGCGCCCATCGCGGCGTCGCGTTTTTGCCCCGGGACGAGGCTCTCGAGCACCCTGAATGCACCATGAATGCCCATATATGCACCGACTTGGTGCTGTGAGTGCTTTCTGACACAGCATGTGGGCACTCCAGGCAGGCATCGCCTAGACTGGTGTAAGAAACCATGTCGGGAATCGCGCAACATGACGCTTGCTGTGCTCTCGAGCCGGGCCCTGGCGGGGCTGGCGGCCACCGAGGTGAGGGTCGAAGTGCACCTGGCTTCCGGTCTGCCGGCCTTTCACATCGTCGGCCTGCCGGACGCCGAAGTGCGCGAAAGCCGCGAGCGCGTGCGGGCGGCCATCGGCGCGAGCGGCTATGAGTTTCCGTCGGGACGGCTCACCGTGAATCTCGCGCCGGCCGACCTGCCCAAGGAGTCGGCCCGCTTCGACCTGCCGATCGCCCTCGGGGTGCTGCTGGCCAGCGGCCAGGTCCGCGCGCGCCGGCGTCTGGAAAGCCTGGTGTCGGCTGGCGAGCTCTCGCTCACCGGTGCGCTGGTGCCCGTCAAGGCCGCGCTCGCGATCGCGCTCGGCACCGCCGGCATGCCCGCGCGCACACTGCTGCTGCCGGCCGAAAGCGCCGCCACGGCCGCGCGGGTGCCCGGCCTGCAGGTGGTCGGCGTGGCCACACTGGCCGAGGCGGGCGCCTGGCTGGCCGGCCAGGACGACCTGGCCCCGCTCGCGCCCGCCGCCGCCCAGCCGGCACCCGCCTATCCCTGTCTATCGGATGTGCGCGGGCAGCCGCTGGCGCGCCGCGCCCTCGAAGTGGCGGCGGCTGGCGGTCACGCACTGTTGTTCTGCGGGCCGCCGGGCGCCGGCAAGACCATGCTGGCCGAGCGCCTGCCCGGCATCCTGCCGCCGCTCACCGAGGCGGAATTCCTCGAAGCGGGGGCCATCGGCGCGCTGGCCGATCCGCCGCTGCCTCTGGGCCAGCGGCCGTTTCGCGCGCCTCACCATTCCGCGTCGATGGCCGCGCTGGTCGGCGGCGGCTCCAGGCCGCGCCCGGGCGAAGCCAGCCTGGCCCATCTGGGCGTGCTGTTCCTGGACGAGCTGCCGGAGTTCGGCCGCCAGGCCCTGGAAGCGCTGCGCGAGCCGCTCGAAACCGGCGTGCTGGCCATCACCCGCGCCCGACACCGCGTCGAGTACCCGGCGCGTTTTCAGCTCGTCGCCGCCATGAACCCCTGCCCCTGCGGCTGGGCCGGCCATCCGCGGCGCGCCTGCCGCTGTTCCGCCGAGCGCCTCGCGCGCTACACGGCGCGCCTGTCAGGCCCGCTGCTCGATCGCATCGACCTGCAAGTGACGCTGCCCCCGACCGAAGCCGATGCCCTGGATCTGCCGCCAGGCGAGACTTCCGCGGCCGTGCGCGCGCGGGTCGTGCCGGCACGCGCACGCCAGTTGCACCGCCAGGCTTGTCCCAATGCGCAGCTCAAGGGCGCCGCGCTGGATCGGGCCTGCGTGCTGTCGCCGGCCGCGCGCACCCTGTGGCGCGACGCCGTGGCGCAGTGGGATTGGTCGGCGCGCGCGGCGCACCGGGTGCTGCGGGTGGCCCGCACCGTGGCCGATCTCGCCGGCGCCGAGCGCATCGATCTCGCCCACGTGGCCGAAGCGGTCCAGTATCGCGCCGCCACCGGCTGACCAGGTCGGCCGGCGGGCCGCAACGCGTGCTCAGTGCAGGATCTGGCTCAGGAAAAGCCGGGTGCGTTCGTTCTGCGGATGATCGAAGAACGCGTCCGGGCTGTTCTGCTCGATGATCTCGCCGCGGTCCATGAAGATCACGCGATCGGCAACCTTGCGCGCAAACCCCATTTCATGGGTCACGCACAACATGGTCATGCCGCTCTCCTTGGCCAGGCCGACCATCACGTCGAGCACTTCCTTGACCATCTCGGGATCGAGCGCCGAGGTCGGTTCGTCGAACAGCATGATCTTGGGGCTCATGCACAGCGAGCGTGCGATCGCCACGCGCTGCTGCTGGCCGCCGGAAAGCTGGCCGGGGTACTTGTTGGCCTGCTCCGGGATGCGCACGCGCTCCAGGTACTTCATCGCCGTCTGCTCGGCCTCGGCCTTGGGGCGCTTGAGCACCCACACCGGGCCGAGCGTCAGGTTCTCCAGGACGGTCAGGTGCGGGAACAGGTTGAAGTGCTGAAACACCATGCCGACATCGCGGCGTATGGTCTCCACGTTCTTGATGTCGTTGGTGAGCTCGGTGCCATTGACGATCAGTTGGCCCTGCTGGTGTTCTTCCAGGCGGTTGATGCAGCGGATGAGCGTCGACTTCCCGGAACCCGACGGCCCGCAGACGACGATGCGCTCACCCGGCGCGACCTCCAGGTCGATGTGTTTCAGCACGTGGAACTGGCCATACCACTTGTTCAGATCCCGCATCGTGATGATGGGCTCGGCCATGCTCGTACTCCTTCGTTGCTCGTTTTCGGGGCGAGCCCGGCTCAACGCTGCTGCCCCACCGCCAGCCGCCGTTCCAGCGACTGGCTGTACTTGGACATGGAATAGCAGTAGATGAAATAGATAACGGAGATGAACACATACACCTCCACGCCGAAGCCGCGCCAGGCCGCATCCGACAGCGCCGCCTTGGCCGCCTGGGTCAGGTCGAAGATACCGATGATCACCACCAGCGAGGTGTCCTTGAAGAGACTGATGAAGATGCTGACCAGCGGCGGAATCACGATCTTCAAGGCCTGTGGCAGCACGATCTTGCGCATCTGCTGCCAGTACGACAGCCCGATCGATTCGGCGCCCTCGATCTGCCCCTTGGGAATGGCCTGCAGGCCGCCGCGCACCGTCTCGGCCACGTAGGCCGCGGCGAACATGATGATGGCGATCTGTGCTCGCAGCAGCTTGTCGATGCTGAAGCCGACCGGCAGGAACAGCGGCAGCATGACCGAGGACATGAAGAGCAGGCTGATCAGCGGCACGCCGCGGATCAGCTCGATGTAGACCACGCACAAGGCCTTGATCGCCGGCATCCTGGAGCGCCGGCCGAGTGCGAGCAGCACGCCGATCGGAAAGGCGAAAGCAATGCCGAAGGTGGCGAGGATCAGCGTGAGCGGCAGGCCGCCCCAGCGGCTGTTCTCGACATAGGTCAGGCCCAGTACGCCGCCCCACATCAGGACGCCGGTGGCGGTGAGCGAGACGATCCAGATCAGGGCCAGCGAGCGGTTCCAGAACCTGGGTATCGCGCTCACGATCAGCGTGCCGGTCAGGATGAAGACCACCAGCAGTGGCCGCCATTGCTCGTCGTACGGGTAGAGGCCGAAAAGTATGAGGCGGTGCTTCTCGCGGATGAAGGCCCAGCAAGCGCCGGTCGTGGCGCGGCATTCCTGCGCCGTCTCGGCGGTGAAGTTGGCGCTGAGCAGTGCCCAGTCCAGGACCGCGGGTATGGCCATGACCAGCAGCCAGACCGAAAGCACTGTCAGAAGAATGCTCAGCGGCGAAGCGAGCAGGCTCTCCTTGGCCCACTGCCACGGGTTGCGGCGTGGTACGGGTGGCTTGTTGTCGATGGAAGTGGCGATCGTGCTCATGTCCTGGCTCCCTTCCTATCGCTCGACCAGCGCGATGTGCTTGTTGTACCAATTCATGAACACCGAGATCGTCAGGCTGACGGTGAGATAGGCCGCCATGATGATCATCACGCCTTCGATGGCTTGACCGGTCTGGTTCAGCGTGGTGTTGACCACCGACACGATGTCCGGATAGCCGATCGCCACCGCCAGCGAGCTGTTCTTGACCAGGTTCAGGTACTGGCTGGTCATGGGGGGTACGATGATGCGCAGCGCCTGCGGCAGCACCACCAGGCGCAGCACCAGGCTGGCGCGCAGGCCGAGCGCATTGGCGGCCTCGGTCTGCCCCTTGGGCACGGCTTGGATGCCCGAGCGCACGATCTCGGCGATGAAGGCCGCCGTATACATGACCAGGCCCACCAGCAGGGCCGCGAACTCCGGCGACAGCGTGAGCCCGCCGACGAAGTTGAAGCCGCGCAATTCCGGCACGTCGATCTGCGTCGGCGCGCCGCCGATCAGCCAGCCAGCCACGGGCAGCGCGATGAAGAGCGCCACCCCGATGCGCCCCGTGGGCAGCCCGCGCCCGGACTGGTACCGGCGCTTGCGGGACACATGCGCCACGAGCAGCGTGAGCAGCAAGGCGAGCAGCAGGCCGTAGAGTGCGTAGTCGAAGCCGGCCGCCTCGGCGACCCAGGGCAGCTTGACGCCGCGATTCGAGATGAAGAAACCGGGCAGCGGGTTCAGCGCCTGGCGCGGGCCCGCCGTGTTCTCGGTGATGAGCGCATACCAGAAGAAGAGTTGTAGCAACAAGGGAACGTTGCGCATCACTTCGACGTAGATGCTCGCCAGCTTGGCGATGAGCCAGTTCTTCGAGAGCCGCGCGATGCCGATCAGCGTACCGACGACGGTGGCGAACACGATGCCCAGCGCCGCCACGCGCAAGGTGTTCACGATACCCACCGCGATCGCGCGCCGATAGGTGTCGGCGGGGGTATATGCGATCAGGCTCTCGCCGATCGCGAAGCCTGACTCGCGATCCAGGAAGCCGAAGCCCGTGGCGATATTGCGCGTGGCCAGATTGTTGAGGGTGTTGGAGATCAGGAACCACGCGACCCATCCCACGGCTGCCAGGGCGATGACCTGATAGACCAGGGCACGGATCTTGGGGTCGTTCCAACTGAGGCGCGTCCGTGGATGTGCCGGTGGCCGCTGCTCTGAAGAATGAGCCATGCTGTATCTCTGGGCGAATGTATCGTTGCTGCGAACCGCCGCCGGAGGTGCGACCCGGGCCGGGCAGCGCGCCACGGCGTGCCGCCCGGCCGGCATGGCTGGCGGACAGCGCCGCCAGCCGTATCGCCCTTAGCGCACAGGCCAGGCGTACATCACACCGCCGTCCTTCCACTGCGCGTTCAGGCCGCGTTCGAGCTTCATGGCGCTGCCGCCGCCCAGGCTGCGTTCGAAGCTTTCACCGTAGTTGCCGACCTGCTTGATGATGTTGTACGCCCATTTGTCGTCCACGCCCAGGTTCTTGCCCATGCCCGGCGTCACCCCGAGGATGCGCTGCACGTTGGGATTGTCGCTCTTGAGCATTTCGTCGACGTTGCCCGAATCGATGCCGTACTCCTCGGCCTCGATCATGGCGTTGAGCGCCCAGCGCACCACGTTGAACCACTGTTCGTCACCCTGGCGCACCATGGGCCCCAGCGGCTCCTTGGAGAAATCCTCGGGCAGGATCACGTAGTCGTCCGGGTTGGCGAACTGGGTCGAGCGGGTCGAGGCCAACTGCGACTTGTCGGTGGTGAAAGCATCGCAACGGCCCGATTCGAAAGCGCGGACGATCTCGTCGTACTTCTCGATCACGACCGGCTTGAAATCGAGCTTGTTGCCGCGGAACCAGTCGGCCAGGTTGAGCTCGGTGGTGGTGCCCGGCTGCACGCAGACCGTGGCACCGTCCAGTTCCTTCGCGCTGGACACACCCAGCGTCTTGGCCACCATCACGCCCTGGCCGTCGTAGTAGTTCACGCCCACGCCGAGCAGGCCGAGCGTGGTGTCGCGAGTCAGCGTGACCGTGGTGTTGCGCGTGAGCACGTCGACCTCGCCGGACTGCAGGGCGGTGAAGCGCTGCTGGGTGTTCAGCGGGGTGGCGCGGAACTTGGTGGCGTCGCCGAACACGGCCGCTGCCACGGCCTTGCACAGGTCCACGTCCAGCCCGGACCATTCGCCCTTGCTGTCGGCAAAGGAGAAGCCCGGAATGCCCGTCGAGAACCCGCATTGGACATAGCCCTTCTTCTTCACGGCGTCGAACGTCGCGCCCGCCTGGGCGCCCACGGAAAACGAGAACAGGGCGGCGGCGAGGGCCAGCGGTTTCCAGAATTTCTTCATCGGTGAATCTCCTCTGCGGTCAAGACAACGAATTGCAACAAGCGCCCAACCATATTAGCGGCGGCACGTGGCTGCCCGACATCGGGTAATCCCCGACACGAGAGCGTGAGGTTTTGCAAATTTCGTGCCACGAAGTTACCTATACAGGCGCGCCGCCCCGGGTATTTACAGTCCAGTACATTTGCCACCGGCCTTTCGACCGGCCGCCGTGTCGCAGGCGGGCGACACGCATCAGAATGGGGCGCATGCGCCGGCGCGGCGCACGCTTGGGGCGTCGCCGCTGCTGTACTATTTCCGCCTCATGATCGAATTCAGCCACGTCTTCAAATCCTACGGCCGCGGGCTCAATGCACTGGCGGATGCCAGCTTCCAGGTCGACGCCGGGGAATTCGTCTATGTCTCAGGGCCTTCCGGCGCCGGCAAGTCGACCCTGCTCAAGCTGGTGGCCGGCCTGGTGCCGGCCAGCCGCGGGCGCATCCAGGTCAACGGGCAGGATCTGGGCAAGCTGACGGGCCGCGCACGGCCCTACCTGCGCCGTGCGGTCGGCGTGATCCTGCAAGATACCCACCTGCTCAACGATCGCAGCGCCTTCGAAAACGTCATGCTGCCGCTCATCGTGACCGGCCATGAACCCGCCCTGGCCCAGACGCGCGCCAGGGCTGCGATCGAAAAGGTCGGCCTGGCCGGCAAGGAGACGCGGCGCCCGGTCGAGCTGTCCGGCGGCGACCAGCAGCGCCTGGCCATCGCGCGCGCCATCGTCAACCGCCCCGCCCTGCTCATCGCCGACGAGCCGACCGCCAATCTGGACCACGCCAGCGCCAAACGGATCATCGAAGTGTTTCGTGATTTCAACCGGGTGGGCGTGACCATGCTCATCGCCACCCACGACCGCGCCCTGCTCGCCGAGCACACCCACCGCGTGCTCCACGTCGAGAACGGCCGCGTACGCAACGAACCCGGCCAGCTCGCCGCGCGTGCCCGCGAAGCCCGAGGACGCGCATGAACGCCTGGGTACGCCAACATCGCTACGCCCTCGGGGTGACGCTGCGCCGTCTGGCGGCGCAGCCCTTCTCGTCGCTTGCCAATATATTCGTGATCGCGCTCGCGCTGTCCATCCCTTTGCTCGGCGCGGCGATCCTGATTTCCGCCCAGCCGGTGGCGCGCGATATGTCCACCGGGCCGGAACTCACCGTTTTCATGCAGCCCGGCGCCCAGCCTTCCGCCGCCGAGGACGTGGCGCAGCGCATCGCCCGCGACCATGCGGCGGACGTAGCCGACGTGCGCGTGGTGCCGCGCGAGCGCGCCCTGGCCGAACTCAAGGCCGACACGGCCTGGGCCGAGGCCCTGGCCGCCCTGCCCGACAATCCCCTGCCCGATGCCGTCATCGTGTCGCTTGCCGGCGCCGATTTCGCCCAGCGCGCCGGCAAGCTCGCCGACGCCTGGCGCGAACTCCCGGGGGTGGACAAGGTTCAGCTCGACAGCGAATGGGTGCAGCGCCTGCAGGCCATCCTGCGCTTCGCCGGCATCGGCCTGTGGCTGCTCGCCGTCGGCGTGGCCATCGCAGTGCTCGCCACGGTCTTCAATACGGTGCGCATGCAGGCGCTGGCGCAGCGCGAGGAGATCACCGTCGCCCGGCTGGTCGGCGCTACCGAACGCTTCGTGCGCCGCCCCTTCCTCTACCTGGGCGCGGTCACCGTCGGCGTTGCCGGGCTTCTGGCGATCGCAGGCAGCGCGCTCGGCCTGGCCCTGCTCAACGACGCCGTACGCGAACTGGCGCGCAGCTACGGCAGCGACTTCGCGCTCCAACTGCCCGCCCTTCCCTGGCTGGCCGTCTTCGTGATCGGCGGCGCCCTGCTCGGCGCATTCTCCGCGCGCTGGTCGGTGACTCGCAACACGCGTTTCTGAGCGCGGCGAGGCGGCCGATGTAGGGGCCGCTACGCGCGTGCTTCCGGGCCGGCCCCTTCTCTTCTTGGCCCCTTCTTCTGGCTTCTTGCGGGCTTCTTTCGCCTTCCTGTCGCTTTTTGCAGGTCGCCCCCAGAGGTAACTGCCGGCCTCGCGGCGTAAATTCCTTCTCGGATTTGCATCTTGAGCCTCGGCGGGTTGCTGGCAGGTAACTCGTGGGCTCGCACAGCGTTCTTGTCGGCTTCTCGCGGTTCGTCATGATCCGTTGCGGGCCGCTAACTTGTCGGCTTCTTACGAGATCCTTCGGTCTTCGTACAGGCGCGCTCGCACTCTCGCGCTAGCAGCGGACTCTCCAGCGACATCCACGGACTCGCCCTCCTCGGCCGACAGCGGCTCAGGCGCCGAGAATTCATAAATGCGTCTCATTTATCCACATATTCACGTCGATAAACTTATCCACAGGCCTGTGCATACCTCCAGTGCGGTGCATGTGTGCAGAAGGTGTGGAGGCAAGTTGAACAACTCCGGCTTTTGTCGCGACGCGTCATCTTGTTCCAGGTTATCCCCGTCGCCGTCCCAGCAGTCATCCCGGTCGTTTGATGACGCAAGTCGCTGATATTAAAAAATTTTTTGACTTATCCCACTTTTCCACAGGCTCTTGTTACCTGTTGTCGTTGTGATAGAGAGCAATGATGAACAATACAAGGAGCCGTCGTTGCGAACGCCGGGCCAGCGACACCGCCATGCGTTCCGGTCTGCAGGGCATGCAAACCTGATCCGGGTTCGCGAACCTTCGCGGCAGCTCCGAACCCGGCGGCAGACCGGAATTTCTGCGGGCATGGCGCAAATCCGCTGTGGACAGACAGGGTGAGGGCACTTGTGCACAAGTTGTGCAGCGATTCTTGAAAACTCGGCGTTCAAGCACCTTCGGCAAAGTTGTGCGGTATCTATCCCCATGCCGTCCAGGCTGTGAGCAACTCGTGGAAAGCCTGCAAGCCTTTGATTTTTATGAAAATCAACAGGTTGTCCCCATATCCACAGCCTCTTGTCTTTTATTGCCGTTTTGTATGAGAAGAAAAAGAAAGAACACCCGAGTTCTGCAGTTCGAACCGAGCGCAGGCACGCCGCACCAGAACGGTGCAGGCAGGCCTGTGTGCAAGTGGATACGCTGGGGAAAACTTCGGTCGGCAACCGGAACCGCGCTATGCAGGGCCGGCCCGGAATTGCGAAGAAGGGAGGTCAGGGCGCCGAAGATAACGCCCCGGAAGGGGCCGCAGAGGCCTCAGAGCGCACGCAGGCGGCCGAACGCGTCGTCCAGGGTCTGGGTCTGCTTGGCGAAGCACAGACGGACGATACGGGGCTCTACGCGCTCGGGAACCACCATGAAGGCGCTGACGGGAATTGTGGTGACCCCGTGTTCGGTGGTCAGCCAGCGCACGAATTCCTGCTGCGGCAACTGCGACACGTCGCTGTAATCGGCCAGCATGAAGAAGGTTCCAGGGCAGGGCAGCGCGCGCAACCGGGTGGCGGCCAGGCCCTGGGCGAGGTGGTCCCGGCGCGCCTGGTAGAAGCCGGGCAGCTCGTCATGAACCGCCGGGTCGGCCACGAAGGCCGCAATCCCGTGCTGCATCGGCGTGGAGACGGAGAACACCATGAACTGGTGGATCTTGCGCAGTTCGGCGGTGAGTCGAGCCGGCGCGCAACACCAGCCGATCTTCCAGCCGGTGGCGTGCAGGGCCTTGCCGAACGACGAGATGACGAACGCACGCTCGGCCAGGGCAGGGCGGGTGGCCAGCGATCGATGCGGTTCGCCGTCGAACACCATGTGCTCGTAGACCTCGTCCGAGATCAGGGTGATCCGGCTGTCGGCGACCAGGCTTTCGAGCGCGTCCAGATCTTCCTCGAGCAGGATCGCGCCGGTCGGATTGTGCGGGAAGTTGATCATGATGGCCGCCGTTCGCGGTGTGATCGCGGCCCGCACGGCATCCCAGTCGGGGCGATACCGCGGATCTTCCAGGGTCGGCTTGCGCATCGCCACCGGAACCGCCACGGCGCCCGCGAGACGGATGCTGGGCAGGTAGGAGTCGTAGACGGGTTCGAGGACGATCACCTCGTCACCCGGCGCGGTGCAGGCGAACACGGCGCACATGAGCGCCTGCGTGGCTCCGCTGGTGATCGTGATGTGCGCGTCCGGATCGTAGCTGCGCCCATAGTGGGCCTGGTACTTGGCAGCGATGGCCTGCCGCAGCGCCGGCACGCCGGGCATGGGCGCGTACTGGTCGTGGCCGGCACGCATGGCGGCCTCGACGCGATCGATCAGGCCGGCGTCGGGCAGGAAGTCGGGAAAACCCTGGCCGAGATTGATGGCGCCATGCTCGATCGCGAGCTGGCTCATGATGGTGAAAATGGTAGTGCCCACGTCGGGCAGGCGGGAAGAGGACATGGTGGGATCGTGTTCAGGAGAGACGAAAGCCTTGGTGGATCGAGCGCGCGCTCGTCACCCACAAAGATACCGGATGCCCGCCGAGCCGCGGGCGTTTGCCGATCGCGTCCGGGCTCTGTATGCTCCGGGCACCCAAGACCCTCACCATTCCTGTCATGACCCAGCAAGGCACTGTCGCCTGGTTCAACGCCGACAAAGGCTTTGGCTTCATCACACCCGACTCGGGCGAGGCCGAGCTCTTCGCGCATCACACGGCCATCATGGGCCGCGGCTATCGCCTGCTGCAGGCCGGCCAGCGCGTGGAGTTCGAAATCAATGAGGGTCCAAAGGGGCCGCAAGCGGCGAATATCGTGGCGCTTTGATGCCGCAAGACCCGTCGTGGCGGGGGTGTGGGGCGATGGTTGTGAGCGCTTGAGGTTTTCCGTTTGCGCGCGATCGGGCAAAATGTCGGGTTTTTGACGAACTCCAATAATCCCGTGGCCAATCGAAGCAAGCCCCATTACGCCGTCGTAGCCGACACGCTCATCCGTGACATCGCCAAAGCGACCTATCCCGTTGGCAGTCTTCTGCCTCCGGAACTCGAACTTGCCGACACCTTCGGCGTATCGCGCAACACCATGCGATCCGCCATGCGGGTGCTGGTCGACATGGGACTCGTTTCCCGTCGCGCCGGGCTGGGCACCGTTGTACAGGTGCGTCATGCCACGCCCAACTTCGTACAGACGGTCGAAAGCCTGGACCAGTTGTTTCCCGACCTGAAGAGCACCGAACTCAACGTGCTCGGCGCGACCGAGGTCGTCGCCGATACGGATCTTGCTCGCGTGCTCGCGTGCGCGCCGGGCGAGTCCTGGCTGGCCATCGAGGGCCTGCGGCGCGTCAAGCGCGGCCGCGCCGCGGTTTCGCACAGCGTCGTCTACGTATCGCCAGCGCTCAAGGACCTCGCCAAGACCCTCGACAAGCGCCGTGATCCCGCTTTCCAGCAGCTCGAGAAAGCGAGCGGCAGGACAGTGGCGGAAGTCGTGCAGCAGTCGGATGCCGCGGCCATGCCCGCAGCCATCGCCAAGCTGCTGGACGTGCCGGCCGGCTCGCCGGCGCTGCGCACCGTACGCCGCTATGCCAGCGAGGACGGCCGTATCCTGATGGTGACCGACACCCATTCCGCGCCCGGCCGCGAGGGCTATACCGTACGCCTTCGCGCCTCCTGGAGAGGGGCCGAGACCGTCGAGACCTGAGGCGATTCATGCCGGTATGTCCGGTATTCGTGGATGGTGAAAGGCTGCCCCAGGGCAGCCTTTTTTATTGAGTTTTATTTTTGATGGGCCATTTGTATTTGGTGGGTCAAATGATATTAACGGTTGTCTTTTGATGCTTTTATTGAGATTTGTTGGTCTATTTTTATGTCTTGTTCTTAGGGTTGGTTTGATGGATGTTGGTTAATGTCCCTATGATCTGTCATTGTGTCCGGGTGCGTGTTCGGTGGTGGCTTGCGACGCTGGGTGGCAAGAGACGGTGAAATGGGGCGGTGAAATGGGGCGGTGAAATGGGGCGGTGAAATGGGGCGGTGAAATGGGGCGGTGAAATGGGGCGGTGAAATGGGGCGGTGAAATGGGGCGGTGAAATGGGGCGGTGCGTAACTGAATGAAACTTTTCGGATTGGGCTAGGATCCGGCCGCGTGTGCCGCCCGGAGATGCGATTGCGCGTCGCAAGCTCGTTCAGTCGGGGGAGTTCCGTTGCTCTGTGCGCCATGCAGACGTCTATGCCTCGGACGCGCTGAAACGCGTCAGAACGCCGCTGGAGGCGTTTTCGTACGTGGCCGCTACTCGGACCTCAACGTACGCTCGAACGCCGCTTGTACGGGTTCTGAGGGCCTCGTGAGGCGCTGTCCCTGCGGTGTGGTGTGCCGCATGGCGCACAGGCGTTTTCTACGCTTAGCCGTCCCCTTCCGTCGTCTTTCCCGTCAAACGCCGCTTGGAGAGCCTCTGAAGCCTTGCTGGCGGTATTGCCATACCACGCTGCCTTGCCTGGCACGAGAAACATCGGCCCGGCCGTCGCCTTGAAATTTAAACCGGGTGAAATTTAAAAACAATAGGTAGGACTGGTTGCTAGGGATGTCCGGCCGACGTGGCCAGCCTCACGGTTCGCGAAACGAGGTCGCACCGTACGCGCTGCTGGGGTACAGGACGGCGGTTGGGCAAGGCAGCGCGCAAGCGTATGCAGGGCGTCGATGCGGCTGTTCCCAACGCGTGCTTCAGCCGCACGCGATCACGGGTTTTTTCGGGCTCGGCCTCTGGCCGCGGCTTTCGGGATGATCCACGCTGTTCGCCTGCAAACTGTGCCTGCCGGCACTGGTCGGCTGGCTATGTCCGTCTTGCATGTTCGCTGCCAGCTTCCGGCCCGAGCATAGCGGCCGATGGCTTGTTGCTGCAGCACGGATATGAGGCGAGGCAACCTACCCGTCCGGATGCCGGCCGCAGGGCAGATGACGGGAGGTCTGATGAGGGTAGAAGGCTGCGAACGGCTGATACGGTGGAATGGGAGCGTCGGTGGTGGCGTAGATCTCACCCGGGAACTCGGCTCTCCGCGCCGCATGACGCATGTTTCGCTTTGGGGGATGAGAGACCCATCTGGGATGCCTGCCGAGCCCGTCAGGGGAGCGCGTACGACGGACAGCCACGGGCCGATACTGGTCGTGCAGACCCGTTGGCGCAGGCAGGCATGTCGACGCGAGCGCTGCCGTCGCCGAGCGTAATCCAGGAATTGCGATATCGACGTTCACTCGATCTGGACGAACCAATCGACGACGTTGAACGGACGGGGCTGGCGGATGTAGAGGGTGAGATCGTCGTAACTTATCTCGAGGCGGGGGCGGGGGAAGAGGCGGGGAACGAGGACGGGGACTGAGAATCAGGCTTGCATAGCACGGGCAGTCCAATCATTCTGCAGCCGAGCTTGCGGCCCGCGGGCCGCATGGGTTGTGGGTTGACTGGCGGCAGAAGCAGCTTGCACGCGTTGCACGGGTTGCCGAAGCGCCTGTTTCACGTGAAACACTTATGGTGGTGACCGAAACGAAACACCGGGACAAATTTCATTTTGCCTATGTCGGTGCTACGTGGGAAACGCTGTGTGAAGTGGATTGTGCGCAGGGGCTCCGGCAAAGTTCTGAGGGATGTTTCACGTGGAACATGTGTAGCAACTAGGGTGGTTATGCCCATGACTGGCGAGACATTAATGAGTGCTTCCAGCTTCATATGCGCTTCCAATTTCGCCGGGCAGAGCCAGCATACGGTCGCGTTGGTGCCGCCGGGTCAGCGAGCCAAGCGGTTGGTGATGAAGCACCGACTCAACGGCAAGAAATGGGCACTCGTGCTGTCAACGTCAGGGCACTTGGGCTGAGCCTGCATCGTGGTGTCGATGGTCCAGCCCGCTGGGTACGCCGCATTCGCGACGATAGTCCGGCAGCATGCTGAGCGGCCGAACCGGAACCAAGCACGCGGCGTCCCTTGAACGCCCATCGTGCGAGGAACGCTCGTACGCATTGGTCGACGCCTATCACCCATGGCGCGCCAGGCGCCGATAGCAGCCGCCCTACGAATGGGTTCCAGATATGCCGCCCGCCGCCGCGCTCATCAGGGTGTGAGTGCATTCCAGATGGTTCTTGCGTGTCACGAACATCCTCAATGCAGGGAATGTTGCTGAGTTTCAAGCCGGCCTCTGCGCTAAGCCCCGCTGAAAAATGCCCGAATCCGGCAAGCACAGGTGGCTGGAGTCCTGAGCCTGCTCCGCTTGGTGGTGCTCGACGTACGCGTCTCAATGCGTAGCGTTATTTGAAGGGTGTCGTGACCGAGGCACGGCCCAGGGGATCTATCAGGAGGCGTATCGCGGCACAGCGCTGGAGTGATGAAGGGGGGATGGCTGTGGAGGAGCCGGGGAAGGACGAGGGGAGGGCGGGCTAGGGAGCCAAGACCCGTGCGAGCCCAAACGCGCATATGCGAGTAGAGCCATCGCAAGCTGGCGAGTCCCTGAAGTCCAGACCCGCAGCGTACTCGTCGTGTCTTCCGGTGGAATGACGTCGGCTTCAGCACGTTGTTTCACGTGAAACAACGGCTATGTACCGTACTCAAATCCCATGATGGAAGGGAGCGTCCTTTGACGAACGGTACCGTCGGCTGGCTGGCGAGGCCGGTACGAACGTGGGGGGAGGGGCTGGCAGTGCCTTCTGGGCATATATGGGCGGAAGCGGGAGCAGAGCGTACAAATTATCAAGCCGAACCTACGCTGCCTCATTACGAGGCCCTGAGCATCTGCTCGCGCACGGGCGGTACCAGGGCGATCATGAGACTCATTACTCCAAGGCTCACACCTCACGCCGAAGGCTGCGGGGCAAGAGAAATGGAAGGAACGGGACAGCGAGAAGCCCGGGATAGGGTAGACAGTAAAGAGAGCGTAGAGGGACGGCAGACGCGGGAGCAGTCGTTGGGCCCAAACTGTTTCACGTGAAACAGCGACGCCTCTCATCTCCTGTTCCACGTGAAACAGAGCGACCAAGGATTGCCGATCTGATTTAAGCGATATTGGCCCTCGATACGGAGGTCAGATAACAGGGCTTTATTCGTATCCCAGGCCACCTACGCGAACGCGTTACCTGCGGCGATTTTTATGCGTCGGTTCGTATTCTCCAAGCACCTCAGGTAGCGTGCCAGAACCCGGCCTCTCCTTCTTTTCTTACATCGACTGGAAGCGCCATGAAACATGGCGGGCGAGACCGCTGCGACGGCGCCTTCACCAGGAACTCCATCGCTTTGCTCCCATTTCTCCATATTCTACCTGGGCGGTACAACGCGAACGGCGCTAATGCGTTGATGCTTCACCGTCAGTCCATAAACGCGACGACGGATCCGGCCTGCGACGCAGAGGGGCCTGGCTCGGGATCTGGTGGCCCAAATCGACCGTCGCACCCTGCCGTGGCCGCCTCGCGCCGGACGCCGCAGCATGCAGCGGCGGTGAGCCGCGAGACGATCCATGAGAGCCCTCATGGTCCTGCCTCGGCCGCCAAAGGACGGGACGGCAACACTACCCACTTTCCCAGCCGCTGCGCCCGCGCCCGACCCCCGAAGATCCGCCGACTCGGCGGCCGTCATCGACCTTGCAGCCGATACAGCCATTCCCAACACCGATCGCCGCACTTCCTGACCGCCAATGGCGTAAAATAGTGTCCCTACGAAATCGCGGAAGCCGGTGTCTTCGGCTCCTCCCTCTGGCGGGCACCGCAGCCCGCGGGCGCGGCCTGCATGGTTGGCGCCGACTCGATCTTCGCGCGTGTTTCACGTGAAACAAACGTAGATCGCGTGTTTACCAGGCCATCCATCATGGAATATCCCAAGCAATTCGATGTCATCGTCGTTGGCGGCGGGCATGCGGGCACCGAAGCCGCACTTGCCGCCGCGCGCTCGGGCAGCCAGACGCTGCTGCTCACTCATAACATCGAGACCTTGGGTCAGATGTCGTGCAACCCGTCTATCGGGGGCATCGGCAAGGGTCATCTGGTCAAGGAAGTCGATGCCCTGGGCGGTGCCATGGCACTGGCGACGGACGAGGCCGGCATACAGTTCCGCATCCTCAATAGTTCAAAAGGCCCCGCCGTTCGCGCCACGCGCGCCCAGGCGGATCGCGTGCTGTACCGGCAGGCCATACGCACTCGCCTGGAGAACCAGGCCAACCTGTGGTTGTTCCAGCAGGCTGTGGACGACTTGATCCTGGAAGGCGATCGCGTGGTCGGCGCCATCACCCAGCTTGGATTGCGGTTCCGGGCCAAGGCCGTGGTCCTGACGGCCGGGACTTTCCTGAATGGTCTGATCCACGTCGGTCTGTCGAATTATTCCGCGGGCCGGGCGGGAGACCCTCCTGCCGCCACGCTGGGCCAACGCCTGCGCGAGCTGGAGCTGCCGCAAGGCCGGCTCAAGACAGGGACGCCGCCGCGCATCGATGGCCGTACGATCGATTACACGCGTACCGAAGTGCAGCCGGGGGATCTGGACCCGGTACCGGTGTTTTCGTATATCGGTAACGCCGGCATGCACCCGCGGCAGGTGCCGTGCTGGGTGACCCACACCAACGAGCGCACGCATGAGATCATTCGCGGCGGTCTTGACCGTTCTCCGATGTACACCGGGGTGATCGAAGGGGTGGGGCCGCGCTACTGTCCGTCGATCGAAGACAAGATCCATCGGTTCGCCGACAAGTCCTCGCACCAGATCTTCCTGGAGCCCGAAGGGCTGACCACGAACGAGATCTATCCCAACGGCGTTTCGACCAGCCTGCCGTTCGATGTCCAGCTCGAACTCATCCATTCCCTGCCCGGGCTGGAGAGCGCACACATCCTGCGCCCAGGCTATGCCATCGAATACGACTACTTCGATCCGCGCGGCCTGAAGGCATCGTTCGAGACGCGGGCGATCCAGGGGCTGTTCTTCGCCGGGCAGATCAACGGCACCACGGGCTACGAAGAGGCCGCGGCGCAGGGCCTGCTGGCTGGCACCAATGCTTCCCGGCATGCGCAAGGGCTCGATGCGTGGGTGCCGCGCCGCGACGAAGCCTATCTGGGCGTGCTCGCCGACGATCTCGTCACACGCGGTGTCTCGGAGCCCTATCGCATGTTCACCTCCCGTGCGGAATACCGGCTCAGTCTGCGCGAGGACAACGCCGACATGCGGCTCACCGAGATCGGCCGGCATCTGGGGCTGATCGACGATGCTCGCTGGGACGCTTTCAATCGCAAGCGCGATGCCGTGGCGGCCGAGATCGAGCGGCTCAAGTCCACCTGGGTCAATCCGCGCATCTTTCCGGCCGACCAGGCCGAGCGCCTGCTGGGCAAGCCGATCGAGCGCGAATATTCGCTGGCCGACCTGCTGCGTCGTCCAGGCGTGGACTACGGTGCGCTGATGCTGGCCGAGAACGCCGACGGCGGGCTGCTCGCGGGGCCGGGCGTGGCGCAGGAAGAGGTGGCCGAGCAGGTCGAGATCCAGGTCAAGTATGCCGGCTATATCGATCGCCAGCGCGAGGAGGTGCAGAAGGTGAGCACTTACGAAAACCAGCGCATTCCCGAGGACCTGGACTACGATGCGGTGCCCAGTCTGTCGTTCGAGGTCCGCCAGAAGCTCAAGGCCCAGCGCCCCGAGACCATAGGCCAGGCGTCGCGCATCTCTGGCGTCACGCCGGCCGCTGTGTCCCTGCTCTTGATCCACATGAAACGCATGCACTATGGCAAGCGTACCGCGGGGGCGAGCGCGTCGTGATGGATGAGCAGGAACGCACGCGCGTCGGCGCGCGGCTGCTGGAGGATGCGCAGGGCCTGGGGCTGTCGCTGGATCGGCGCCAGACCGATGCGCTCGTCGAGTACCTGGCCCAGCTCTCCCGCTGGAATCGCACCTACAACCTGACCGCGATTCGCGAGGTCGAGGCGATGCGGGTGCAGCACATCCTGGATTGCCTGGCCATCGTGCCCCTGCTGCGCCAGTTGCTGCCGGCTCAGGCCACGCTGCTCGACGTAGGCTCGGGCGGCGGCCTGCCGGGCGTGGTGCTGGCCGTGATGGAGCCGGGCTGGGTGGTCACTTGCGTGGACGCGGTCGAGAAGAAGATGGCGTTCGTGCGCCAGGTCAGCGGCGTATTGCGCCTGCCCAACCTGAAAGCACAGCACGCGCGCGTCGAGACCCTGGCGATCGAACCCGTGGACGTGGTGATCTCGCGCGCGTTCGCTTCCCTGGACGATTTCGCTGCACTCGCCGGTCGCCACGTGCGCGAAGATGGTACCCTCGCTGCCATGAAGGGGCGCGAGCCGGGCGACGAAATCACCGCGCTGCTCGCACACGGCGAATGGCGCGTGGCCGCTATCCACCCCCTGCTGGTTCCCGGCCTCGATGCGCAGCGCTGCCTGCTGCTGATGGAACGCACACACGCCGGCGCCTAGGCCGCCGCTTTTCGCTTCGACAAACCTACAACACGCTTCCCGGATTCCTGTCACATGGCCGCCTCCCGTCCCTCCGCCCGGATTTTCTGCATAGCCAATCAAAAGGGCGGGGTCGGCAAGACGACCACGGCGGTCAACTTGGCGGCCGCGCTTGCCCTGCACAAGCGCAAGGTCCTGCTGGTGGACCTGGACCCCCAGGGCAATGCCACCATGGGCAGCGGGGTGGAGAAGCGTTCGCTCGAGAACACGGTGTACGAGGTGCTGATCGGCGAGGCGCCGATCGATTCGGTGATCGTCCGGAGCGAAGCCGGCTACGACGTGCTGCCGGCCAACCGGGAGTTGTCCGGCGCCGAGGTGGATCTGGTCCAGATGCAGCAGCGCGAGTCGCAGTTGAAGCAGGCGCTGGCCCAGGTCGCGGACAAGTACGACTTCATCCTCGTCGATTGCCCGCCGACACTGTCGATGCTCACGCTCAACGGCCTGACCGCGGCCCACGGCGTGATCATTCCCATGCAATGCGAGTATTTCGCGCTCGAAGGGCTGTCGGACCTGGTCAACACGATCAAGCGGGTCTATGCCAACATCAATCCGGAACTGCGCATCATCGGCCTCCTGCGCGTCATGTTCGATCCGCGCGTCACGCTGCAGCAGCAGGTCTCCGCGCAACTGGTCGAGCACTTCGGCGACAAGGTGTTCAAGGCCGTGATCCCGCGCAATGTCCGCCTGGCCGAGGCGCCCAGCCATGGCGTGCCTGGCGTGCTGTACGACAAGGCTTCGCGCGGCGCCAAGGCCTATCTGTCGTTCGGCACCGAGATGATCGCGCGGGTGCGCCGCTGGAGCTGAACCGCGCGACGGTTCGCCGGCCGGGCCGCCGGGTGTGCGGTTCGCTTTGTTAACGGATAACCTTCAGGACCTACGCAATGGTTGCCAAGAAATCCAAAGGACTGGGACGCGGCTTGGATGCGCTCCTGGGCGGCGACGGCCCGGCATTGGGCGTGCTGGACAAGCCGCGCGCCGCGCGCAAGACCGCGCGCCCAGCGCAGGCGGCTCCGGCCAGCGAAGCGCCTCCCGCAACCCTGCCGATCGGCCAGCTCGAAGCGGGCAAATACCAGCCACGCACGCGGATGGACGAGGGCGCGCTGCAGGAACTCGCGGACTCGATCCGGGCCCAGGGCATCATGCAGCCCATCCTCGTGCGTCCGATCGCCACAGGCAAGGGCGCGCCGCGCTACGAGATCATTGCCGGTGAACGCCGTTTCCGTGCCGCCAGGCTGGCGGGCCTTGCCGAAGTACCCGTGCTGGTGCGCGAAGTGCCCGACGAGCATGCCGCCGTCATGGCGCTCATCGAGAACATCCAGCGCGAAGACCTGAATCCGCTCGAGGAGGCGCACGGTGTGCAACGACTGCTCGATGAATTCGGCCTCACGCACGAGCAGGCGGCGCAGGCGATCGGCCGCTCGCGTTCGGCCACCAGCAACCTGCTGCGCCTGCTGAACCTGGCCCAGCCGGTGCAGACCATGCTGCTGGCGGGCGATATCGACATGGGCCACGCGCGCGCCCTGCTGGCGGTGGACGCGGCGATGCAGATCCAGCTCGCCAACGTCGTGGTGGCCAAGCGCCTGTCCGTGCGCGAGACCGAGAAGCTCGTGGCCGCGGCACAGAAGGAGCAGGGATCCAAGCCTCGCAAGGCCGGCACGCCAAGCGGAGACGTGGCTCGTCTCGAAGAGGCGTTGTCCGACCTGCTCGGCACCAAGGTGAGTTTCAAGATCGGGGCCAAGGAGCGCGGGCAGATCGTCATCGACTTTCACGGCTGGGACCATCTCTCGTCCTTGCTCGAGCGCCAGGGGCTGGGCGCCGTGCTGGAGAACAACTGAAGGCCGGTGCGCGGCACCGGCGCTCGGTAGCCGTGACGCCGGCAGGGCAGGGTGGCCGCCGCTGGCGGCAAAGCAGAGGCAGGCCCGCCGAGGCCGAGACCCAAGGAGGAATAGGCAGCATGAATGCAATCCATGATCTGAAGGCCGTGCCGCGCGAACTGCCCGCGGCATGCGTCCAGGCGCTTGCCGCCCGGTTCGGCGATCGGTTCTCGCAGTCCACGGCGGTTTGTGAGCACCATGGCCGCGACGAGTCGCCTTATCCCACGATGCCGCCGCAAGGTGTGGTGTTCGCCGAGTCGACCGAAGACGTGGCGGGCGTCGCCGCTCTGTGCAATGCGCACCGCGTGCCCCTCATCGCCTACGGTGCGGGCTCCTCGCTCGAGGGCAACTTCCTTGCCGTCGAGGGCGGCATCGTGGTCGATCTCTCTCGCATGAATCGCATATTGTCGGTACATTCGGAAGATCTCACCGTGACCGTGCAGGCTGGCGTGACGCGCAAGCAGCTCAACGACGAGATCCGCGACACCGGGCTGTTCTTTCCGATCGACCCGGGCGCCGACGCGAGTCTGGGCGGCATGTGCGCCACGCGCGCGTCCGGCACCAACGCGGTGCGCTACGGCACCATGCGCGAGAACGTGCTGAACCTGACCGTGGTGACGCCGGCCGGCGACATTGTGCATACAGCCCGCCGGGCGAGAAAATCGTCGGCAGGCTATGACCTGACGCGGCTCTACGTGGGCAGCGAGGGCACGCTGGGCATCATCACCGAAGCCACTGTACGTTTGTACCCACAACCGGAGGCCGTTTCGGCAGCGGTATGCCACTTCCCGTCGGTGGACGACGCCGTGGCGGCCGTGATCGAGGTGATCCAGCTCGGCGTGCCGATCGCGCGGGTCGAACTCATGGACGCCAATGGCGTGAAGGCCGTGAACAACTACAGCAAGCTCGCCCTGCGCGAGTCGCCGCTGCTGCTGTTCGAATTCCACGGCACGGCGGCCGGTGTGAAGGAACAGGCCGCGCTGGTCCAGGAAATCGCGAGCAGCCATGGCGGCGAGGATTTCGAGTGGGCGGAGCGTCCGGAGGACCGTACCCGGCTCTGGAGCGCGCGCCACACTGCCTATTTCGCCGGTTTACAGATGCGCCCGGGCTGCCGGGCGAGCACCACGGACGTTTGCGTGCCGATCTCGCGCCTGGCCGACTGCATCGCCCAAACCAACGAAGATCTGGTCAAGGCGAGCTTCCCCTCGCTCATCGTGGGCCACGTCGGCGACGGCAACTTCCATGTGCAGATGCTGCTGGATCCGGAAAGCGAGACCGAATTCGAGGAAGCCGAGGCGCTGAACCATCGCATCGTGGAACGCGCCCTGGCCATGGACGGCACCTGCACGGGCGAGCATGGCGTCGGCCTGCACAAGATGCAGTTCATGCATGCCGAGCACGGCGACGAAGGCGTCGCCGTCATGCGCGCGCTCAAGCACGCGCTCGATCCCAACAATATCCTGAATCCCGGCAAGATCGTGAGCTGGCTGGCATGAGCGAAGGCGGGCCGGCGGCCCGCTTTTTCTCTGCGCTCAATTGTTGGATTCCAAACTAATCTGGGTCTATACTCGGTCCTGGAGCCGGGCATCGAGTCGATCCGGCCCGTCAGGAGACATCGTGCCTACCAGTAAGAAGTCCGCGGCGCCGCGTCGCGGCGATCCGGCCGCGGCCAGGCCCGCCGCCGCCCAGGCCTCGCGCGCGCAAGCTGCGCCGCCTGCAGCGGCTGCTGCGAAGCGCGTTCGCACGGCCGCGCCGGTGGAGGATGTGGCTGACGGCATGGTCGACGCAGTGCGTCTCGGGTGGTTCGAGTTCGCCACGGGTTTTCATCTGCGCAAGGCGCAGGAAGCCTCGTTTGCGGCGTTCAAACGGCTGGTGGGCGGCATCGACATCCGGGTGGGGCATTTCGCCACCTTGATGCTGATCGGCGAGAACCCCGGCATCAACCAGACCACGTTGGGACGCGCGGTCGGTCGAGACAAGTCGAGCCTCACGCCCATACTCGACGACCTCGTCGAGCGCGGGCTGGTCGCTCGCAAGCGTTCGGTGCAAGACCGCCGCCGCTATGGGCTCACGCTGACCGAGGAGGGCGAGGCCATGCGCGCCACCCTGGCCGCCAGCGCCACCGAGCACGAGAAGGCGCTGGCCGCATGCGTGTCGCCCGACGACCTGGCGCACTTTGTCCGCATATTGAAGCGAATTGCCCGCATCATGCCGGATTGATTCGAGCGCGCGCAGGCGATCATCCAAACCATCATTCACAGAGACAGAGCCATGTACACCACCGGAACCGCCTTTCTCGAAGCGTTGCAGGAAGCTGGCGTCGAGTACATCTTCGCCAACCTGGGCAGCGACCACCCGGCCATTGTCGAGGCGATCGCCGAGGCGGCGGCATCGAATCGCCCCATTCCCAAGGTCCTCACCTGCCCGAACGAGATGGTGGCGCTGAGCGCCGCGCACGGCTACGCGCAGACCACAGGGCGGGCGCAGGCCGTGGTGGTGCACGTGGAGTGCGGTACGCAGGCGCTCGCCGGCGCTGTCCACAATGCCGCCAAGGGCCGCATTCCGGTGTTCATCTTCGCCGGCGCCTCGCCCTACACCCAGGAGGGCGAGCTCAAGGGCAGCCGCAACGAGTTCATCCAGTGGATACAGGACGTGCCGGACCAGCGTGGCCTGGTCCGCGGCTATGTGAAGTACGAGAACGAGATCCGCACCGGCCGCAACGTCAAGCAGCTCATCCACCGCGCCATGCAGTTCGCGCACAGCGAGCCGCGCGGCCCGGTGTACCTCGTGGGCGCGCGCGAGGCCATGGAGGAAACCGTCGAGCCGGTACGCATCGACGTCGATCAGTGGCAGCCGCTCGCGCCCTGCGCGCTGGCGCCGGACAGCCTGCAGGCTCTGGCGGCGGACATCGCCAAGGCCAAGCGCCCGCTCATCGTCACCTCCTATGTCGGCAGGAATACCCAGGCTGTGGAGAGCCTGATCGAATTGTCGGAACGTTGGGCCATAGGTGTGCTGGAGTCGGTGCCCAACTACATGAACTTCCCGACCACGAACCCCTTGTACCAGGGCAACCAGTGGAACGAGCCGGGGCAGAACGACGCGCTCGCCGAGGCCGACCTGGTGCTGGTGATCGACAGCGACGTGCCGTGGATTCCGCTGGTGAGCAAGCCCAGCGAATCGGCCACCGTCTATTACATCGACACCGACCCGCTCAAGCAGCAGATGCCGCTGTGGTACATCCCGGCCAAGCGCGCCTTTCGCGCCGATGCCGCAGTGGCGCTGGCGCAACTGAACGATGCCCTGCAGGCCCAGCGCTGGGACGAGGCGGGCATCGACACCCGCCGGCTGCACTACGCGCGCCGGCACCAGGCCTGGCGCGAGCGCCTGGACGCGCTGGAGAGCGGCCGGCCCGACGTCATCACGCCGGAGTACCTGACGGCGCGCGTGCGCGCGGCGCTCGATGACGATTGCATCGTGATGAGCGAAGGCATCTCCAACTACCAGACCATCGTCAACCACCTGCAACGGCAGCGGCCGGGCAGCCTGTTCACCAGCGGCGGCGGTTCGCTCGGCTGGCAGGGCGGGGCGGCCATCGGCGCGCGCCTGGCGCATCCCGGCAAGACCGTGGTCACCCTGTCGGGCGATGGGTCGTACATGTTCGCGGTGCCCTCGTCGGTCCATTGGATGTCGCGCCGCTACGAGGCGCCGATCCTGCAGGTGGTCTACAACAACCGGGGCTGGAAGTCGCCCAAGCTGTCTGCCCTCGCCGTGCATCCGGACGGGTACGCGAGCCGGGCCGCGGCGGACGTGATCGGTGTGAGCTTCGATCCGCCGTCGGACTATGCCGGCATCGCCGCGGCCGCCGGCGGCGCGCTGGGGCTGACGGTCAAGCACCCGCGCGAACTCGACGCGGCGCTTGCCGCCGGGCTGCGCGCCGTGCGGCAGGAAGGCCGTTCGGCGGTGCTGGACGTCTGGCTGCCCGAACTCTGACACCGTACGGGCCGCGAACGCCGGAACCCGGCCGCTGCCCGGGTGTCCGTATGTGGATACCGCCCCGAAACCCAGGCTTGACCGCCGTCGGCTGCCAGCGGCAAGCTTAACGATTACCGGCGCCATCCCCACAGGAGACCCGAGACATGAACGAACTGAAGCTGCTCATCAACGACAAGCCGGTCGCTGCGGCCGGGGAAGCCACCTACGAGCGGCGCAACCCGATCAGCGGCGAGGTCGTCACGCGGGCCGCGGCGGCTGGCGCCGATGATGCACGCAAGGCGGCGGACGCCGCAGCCCAGGCGTTTCCCGCCTGGTCTGCGCTCGGCCCGGGCGAGCGGCGCGCGCGCCTGCTCAAGGCCGCCGATGCCCTGCAGGCGCGTACCGACGATTTCATCGCGGCGATGATGGCCGAGACCGGCGCGACTGCGCCGTGGGCGGGGTTCAACGTCCATCTGGCCGCCAACATGCTGCGCGAAGCGGCCGCGCTCACCACGCACATCAAGGGCGAGGTGATTCCCTCCGACAAGCCCGGCACGCTGGCGATGGCGATACGCCAGCCGGTCGGCGTGGTGCTCGGCATCGCGCCCTGGAATGCCCCGGTGATCCTGGGCGTGCGCGCCATCGCGACGCCGCTCGCCTGCGGCAATACCGTGGTCTTCAAGGCGTCCGAGCAGTGCCCCAAGACTCACATGCTGATCGGCGAAGCACTGCTCGCGGCGGGCCTGGGCGAGGGGGTGGTCAATGTGGTGACCAACGCACCGCAGGATGCGCCGAAGGTGGTCGAGGCGCTGATTGCGCACCCGGCGGTACGCCGCATCAACTTCACCGGCTCCACCCGTGTGGGCCGGATCATCGCCGAGACCGCGGCGCGCTACCTGAAGCCCGTGCTGCTCGAGCTGGGCGGCAAGGCGCCGATGGTGGTGCTGGATGACGCCAACGTCGAGCATGCCGTGAACGCCGCGATCTTCGGCGCGTTCATGAACCAGGGCCAGATCTGCATGTCGACCGAGAAGATCGTGGTCGACAGCGCGATCGCCGACGAGTTCGTCAGGCAGTTTGCCGCCAGGGCCGAGGCGCTCACCGTCGGCGATCCGGCCAAGGGCAACTTCCATCTCGGCTCGGTGGTCGATCAGAGCACCATCGACCGGGTGCAGGAGCTGATCGCGGATGCCACGGGCAAGGGCGCGAAGCTCGTGGCCGGCGGCAAGGCCAACGGCACGCTGATGGGCGCCACCGTCGTCGACGGTGTGACCGACGCCATGCGCATCTACCGCGAGGAGTCGTTCGGGCCGGTGGTGAGCGTCATCCGCGCCAGCGGCGTGGACGAGCTGGTGCGCATTGCGAACGACACCGAGTATGGCCTGACCTCCTCGGTGTTCGGACGCGACACCACGCGCGCCTTCGAGGTCGCCAAGCGCATCGAGGCCGGCATCTGCCACATCAACGGGCCCACGGTGCACGACGAGGCCCAGATCCCGTTCGGCGGCACCAAGGACAGCGGTTACGGCCGCTTCGGCGGTACCGCGGCGATCGGCGAGTTCACCGAACTGCGCCAGATCACCATCGAGCAGGGCAGCCAGCACTATCCGATCTGATCGCTGGAGCGGCGGGGCGCCTTGCCCTGCCTTGCACCCGACATCATGCGCGCGCTGGATCGCATCCGCTTCGACCTGACCTCGATGCGCCTGTTCATCGCGGTCGTCGAACACGGCAGCATCACCCGGGCTGCCGAGCAGCTCTGCGTGGCGGCGACGGCCGCCTCGCGGCGGATCGCCGACCTGGAGGAGCAGTTCGGCCTCGCCCTCTTCGAGCGGCGTCCGCACGGCGTGGTGCTCACCGAGGCGGGCCGCAGCCTGCTGCCGCATGCGCGTACGCTGATGCTGGCGGTGGAGGCCATGCACAGCGATGCCGCCGCGCACGCCCTGGGCGATCGCGGCGTGGTGCGCATCTCGGCCTGTACCTCGGCCGCGCTGCAGTTCCTGCCGCGGGATCTGCACGGCCACCAGCAGGCCTATCCCGACATCGACATCGACCTGCGCGAGATGAGCAGCCACGACGTGGTGAAGTCGCTCGCCCAGGGCAATGCCGACATCGGTATCCTGGAAAGCCACGTCGCGGTGCCGTCCGCGGGCTGGGAAAGCGCCGTCTATCGCCGGGACCGCCTGCTCGTCATCGCGCCGCGCGGCCATCCCCTGGCGCAGCGCCAGGCCCTGGGCTTCGACGACCTGCTGCCCTACGCCTTCGTGGCGCTGGCCGAGGGCACGGCTTCCCAGGCCCTGCTGCAGCGCGAGACCTCGCGGCGCGGCGCGCAGTTGCGCCAGCGCATCCGCACGCGCAGTTTCGATACCCTGACCGCCATGGTGCGGGCCGGGCTGGGCATCGGCTTGATGCCCGAACCCGCGGCGCAATGGCTGGCGGCCGACCAGGGCCTCGTCCGCGTTCCGGTGCACGAAGCCTGGGCCGAGCGCACTTTCCTGCTGTGCCATCGCCCGGCGTCCGAAGTGTCGGCGTCGACGGCGACGCTGCTGGAGTTCCTCCTGCCTGCGCGAAATTCGCACGCTGGCCTGCCGAAATGATGATGGCGCCGCGTGCCGGCATTGCGCATAGTGGCGCTCATTGCACTTCGCGCACCAAGGGCCAGCATGCACAGAATCACCCGCGTCAAGGCGACGCCGCTGAACGTTCCGATCCGCTTCGTCGCCGGTGAGATCCGGCGCGAGACCTCGCTGTCGGCGTGCTATGTCGAGGTCGAGACCGACCAGGGCATCGTCGGGCATGGCTTGACCGCGATCACCGAAGAGGAAGTGATCGGGGCCATCGTCGATGCCGTCGCCGGCCCGGCCATCGTCGGCATGCACGCCCTGGCCCACGAAGCCGTCTGGGACCGTCTCTACTGGCTGCTCTGCCCGCGCGGGCAGACGGGCTACGGCATGCATGCGATCGCGGCGATCGACGTCGCGCTATGGGACATCAAGGGCAAGATCCTGGGCCAGCCCGTGTGGCGGCTGCTGGGCGGTGCGCGCAACCGCGTGCCCCTTTATGCCACCTTCGGCTTCGGCTTTCTCGACCGTGAGGCGCTGGCGGCCTCGGCGCACGCCTGCCAGGCGCAGGGTTTCGACCACCTGAAGATGGTGGTCGGCCATGGCGCCATGCAGCGCCGCGACGAGCCCCGGCCGCTGGGCGAGGTCATCCGCGAGGACGCCGAGCGGGTGCGCATCGTGCGCGAGGCGGCGGGCGCGCAGGCGGGCCTGTACATCGATGCCAATTGCAGCCTGGACGCCTTTCATGCCAACAAACTGGCCCGCGCCGTGGCCGACTGCGATCTCGGCTTCTTCGAGGAGCCGGTGTCGCGCAACGACGTGCACGCCATGGCCGACCTGAGGCGCCAGACGGGCGTGGCGGTGGCCGCCGGCCAGAACGAAGGGCTGGCCTTCCGCTTTCGCGACATGCTGGCGGCGGGCGCGGTGGACTGCGTCCAGCCCAACGTGGTCATCAGCGGCGGCTACACCCAGGCCGCGAAGATCGCCGGCATGGCGGATGCCCATGGGGTGGCGCTGGCCAACGGCGGTGCCTTCCCGCTGCACAACATGCACCTGCATGCGGGCCTGGCCAATGGCGGGCGGGTCGAATGGCATCTGGTCGCCGTGGAGATGATGCGCCAGCTCTATGACGGCTTTCCCGAACCCGAACGCGGCTGGCTGACACTGCCCGAGACGCCGGGGCTGGGCTTCGAGCCCGATCGGGCGCGCATCCGGGAGCTGGCCAAGCTGCCGGCTTCGGGCGGACGGGGCAAGGGCTGATTCCGGCCGCGCGGCCGGCGCCGACACCGGCTGTGTGCCCACTTGCATTGCGGACAAGGCGGTCGCGACGAGACTGCCGCCGTATTCTGAAGGAGACAACGATGCGTATGACCCCATGGGTGGCGGCGGTGGCCGTCGCGTGTGCAGCGGCGGCCCCGGTGCAGGCCGCGGACTGGCCCGGCGAGCGGCCGGTCAGGCTGGTGGTGCCGGCCGCGGCCGGCGGTTCCCTCGATACCCTGGCCCGGCCGCTGGCCCAGGCCATGTCGGATATCTCCGGCGGCACCTTCATCGTCGAGAACCGGGGCGGCGCGGGCGGCGCCATTGGTGCCGACAATGTGGCCAAGTCCAAACCCGATGGCTATTCGCTCCTGATGGGCGGCGTGCACCACATGATCCTGCCGGTGGCCTATCCCGAGATGCCCTACGACACCGGCAAGGACTTGTTGCCGGTCAGCCTGTTCGCCACGGTGCCCAACGTGCTGCTGGTGCCGGCCAAGGCGTCGGAGAAGACCGTGCAGGAGCTGGTCGAACGGGCCAAGGCCGAGCCCGGGTCGCTGAACTACGGTACGGGCGGCAAGGGGACCCTGCACCATCTCACCACCGAGCGGTTCGACAGCATCGTCGGGATCGATACGCAGGCCGTGCACTATCGGGGCAGCGCGCCGGCGATCGCCGATCTCATGGGCGGGCAGATCGATTTCATGTTCGAGACCATGCCTTCCGCACTGGGCCAGATCAAGGCCGGCACGCTCAGGCCGCTGGCGGTGACGTCCGCCGAGCGCTCCGCGGCGCTGCCGGATGTACCGACATTGGCCGAGGCGGGCGTGCCCGACCTGGCGGTGACCACGTGGTACGGCATCTTCGGGCCGGCCGGCCTGCCCGACGAGGTGACGCAGGCCATGCGCGACCTGGTGAACAAAGCCCTGGCGAGCGACCAGGTGCAGAGGCTGTGGAAGGACTACGGCGCCACCACCAGCGGCGAAGGCTCGGGCGATTTTCCCGGCTTTGCCAGCGCCGAGCTCCAGCGCTGGGCGCAGATCGGCGGCAGCGTGGATCTGGGCAAGGACTGAGCAAAGCGTGCACGGGCCGGCTGCGTGCCGGTCCTGTGGCGGGCGGCGCTCGGATGAGCCCCCCGCAGCAGACGGTAGGGAAGGGAATGCCGGATCGCGGCACGATGCGCCGCGCTGCGGCCGCCTGTGTGTACTGTGTATAGTGCGCCGCTGACGGTGCGTGTCCCTTTCTCGACAGTCGAGTGAGCCGATGTCCTTGTCTTCCGCGTTGTCCATCGCCGATCTGCGCCGCCTGGCGCAGCGGCGCCTGCCGCGCATGGTGTTCGATTATCTGGACGGCGGCGCCGAGGACGAAGTGAGCCTGCGCGCAAACCGGGCCGCGTTCGAGGCGCTGCGGCTGCAGCCGCGCCTCTTGCGCGACGCCTCGGTGCGCGATCCCCGGGTGAACCTGTTCGGGCGGGAGTGGGCCATGCCCGTGGCCGTCGCGCCGGTGGGCCTGGCCGGCGTGTTCTGGCCGCAGGGCGATCTGCACACGGCGCGCGCCGCAGGCCGGGCGGGCGTGCCTTTCATCCTGTCGACGGCGAGCAGCGTGTCGCTCGAGGACGTGGCGCGCGGGGCGCCCGACACCGAACTCTGGTTCCAGCTCTACGTCATCAGCCGCCGGATCGCCGACGCCCTGGTCGAGCGCGCGCTGGCGGCGGGCTACCGCACACTGGTGCTGACCATCGACGTGCCGGTCAGCGGCTATCGCGAACGCGACCTGCGCAATGGCTTCGCGCAGCCGTTTCGTGTCACGCCGCGCACGGTGCTGGATGTCGCGCGCCACCCCGGCTGGCTCTGGCGCATGGCGCGGCACGGCAGCCCCCAACTGGCCAATCTTGCCACGGTGGACGCCGCCGACGCCGAATCGCAGGCTGCGCTGCTCAAGCGGCAGATGGATGCCTCGTTCGACTGGCACGCCTTGGCGCGCCTGCGCGAACGCTGGCCGCATCGCCTGCTGGTGAAGGGAGTGTTGCATCCAGACGACGCTCGCGATGCCTTTGCGCTGGGCGTCGATGGCCTCGTGCTGTCCAATCACGGCGGCCGGCAGCTCGACGGCGCGCTCGGCGCTCTGGATCTGTTGCCGCGCGTCGCCGCCCTGGCCGGCGGACGGCCGGTGCTGGTGGACGGTGGGGTGCGGCGCGGTGTCGACGTATTGCGCGCGCTCGCGCTGGGCGCGAGCGGCGTGCTGCTGGGGCGCGCGGTGCAGTACGGGCTGGCAGCGGGCGGCGAGGCCGGCGCCGGTCGGGCGCTGGCCCTGCTGCGCGAGGAGCTCGATCGCGCGATGGCGCTTTGTGCACTGCGGCAAATCAGCGAAATCGGGCCGGACTTGCTGGCACCGTGAATGCGCCCGCACGCATCGTAAAGGTGCGTGTTGCCAGCGGGATGGGCGCAGATGCGCTGTTAATGTGCCGTAACCAATTGCGGCACGGCATCAAAGCACGCTATACTTGAAAAGTTTGACGCCTACAGAAAAACAGCATCGAGCCATGAGCGGGGCGCTTACTTCACCCGAGTAAGCGCCGAATCTCAGGGAAGATTCTTGCCTCTGCCGACAATCGCAGGGCGAGTTCGACCGGGCACGATGCTGCAAGCGCAAAGGATGCAGGTGCCATACAACGCCTGGGACGACGTCTCTGACGATAAAGATGCGGGCGATACGCCCGACATCAAGGCCCTCTCCGCAGAAGAAATTGCAGTCATCGATCGGCGCGCAGCCAGAACGCTCGCGCGCACGGTGGTTGTGCAGTTGTCTGCAAGCGGAGCGGTCGCCCTGGCGGCGTGGCTGGTGGCCGGGCCCATGGCCGGGTTTTCCGCTCTGGTCGGGGCGGCAGCCTGTGCGATTCCGAATGTGCTGTTGGCGTTGCGGTTGCTGTTCGGAATGATCGGGGGTGGCTCTGCGTCGCCCGCGACGGTCCTTCTGGGGGAATTCATCAAGCTCGTCCTCACGGCATGTCTGCTGGGGCTGGCTGTGAAATTCGGCAGGGACGTTCTGGTCTGGCCCGCGCTGCTGGTTGGCCTGGTGGTGGCTCTCAAGAGCTATTACTGGTTGTTGTTGTTCAAGGATTCATAACCATTCCTGGCGCCGGCCCCGCAGTTCCGCGGCCGGCAGGCGCCGGGCCCATGCGAAGGTTTAGAGATGGCTAGTGCTGCGCCTACCGCGTCCGAATACATCGTGCACCATCTGGGGCACCTCAATAACACCGGGCATCCCCAGACCGTCATCGCCGATTTCAGCGTCGTCAACTACGATTCGCTGTTCTGGTCGATCCTGATGGGCTCGATCGTCTGCTTTTTCCTGTGGCGAGCCGCGCGCAACGCGACGGCGGGCGTGCCGGGCCGGTTCCAGGCCGCCGTCGAGATGCTCGTCGAGATGGTCGAGGAGCAGGCCAAGAGCATCATCCCCAACGAGTCGACCCGTCGCTTCGTCTCCCCGCTGGCTCTCACCGTGTTCCTCTGGATCATCCTGATGAACGCGCTGGATCTGGTGCCGGTCGATCTGATCCCGAGCATCCTGCGCTGGACGGGCCTGGACCAGGTCATCCACTACCACCGCATCCTGCCGACCGCCGACCTGAACGTGCCGCTGGGCATGTCCCTGGGCGTGCTGCTGCTCTCGCTGTACTACGGCATCAAGATCAAGCATCCGGGCGGCTTCGTGAAGGAACTCTTCACCGCCCCCTTCCACGCCCACGGCATCGGCGCGATCGTCCTCGCCCCCTTCAACCTGCTGCTGAACATCGTCGAGTACTTCGCCAAGACGGTCTCGCTGGGCATGCGGTTGTTCGGCAACATGTTCGCCGGCGAACTCATTTTCATGCTGATCGCGCTGCTGGGCGCGAGCTGGGCCGGTCTGTCGGCTTCCAGCCTGGCATTCGGTTTCGGGCACCTGCTGGCGGGTTCCATCTGGGCCATCTTCCACGTTCTGATCGTTCTGCTGCAAGGTTTCATCTTCATGATGCTGACCTTGGTGTACGTCGGCCAGGCACACGAAGGGCACTGATGGTGCTGGCGCGGGCCGACGGGCTCGATGCGCGGCTGGCGGGGAATCCCGCGGCCGGCATCCCGCCGGCACCGGCATGCACCGAAAACGCCGGGTCACACCGGGTGCACGTGTGGTCCGCGATGGGCAGGCCGCACACGTTTCCAACCTTGTTTTCCAAGCTCTGATTTTCATTTCCTAGGAGTCGTCATGACCAACGTCGCTTTCGTAGCTCTTGCTTGCGCTTTCATCATCGGTCTGGGCGCCATCGGCGCCTGCATCGGTATCGGCATCATGGGCGGCAAGTACCTCGAAGCCTCCGCTCGTCAGCCCGAACTGATGAACGCTCTGCAAACCAAGATGTTCCTGCTGGCCGGTCTGATCGACGCCGCGTTCCTGATCGGTGTCGGTATCGCCATGCTGTTCGCGTTCGCGAACCCGTTCGTCTAAGACGCGCTTCAGAGCCCGCAAACAGGGCGTGGCGGCGCGGCGGCCCAGACATCTGCGCCCGCCGCCACGACTGAATTTCCATTCGCTATAGGGAAACGACCGTGAATCTGAACGCTACGATCATCTTCCAGATGCTCGTGTTCTTCGTTCTCGGCTGGTTCACGATGAAGTTCGTGTGGCCGCCGCTGTCGAAGTCCATCGAAGAGCGTCGCCAGAAAATCGCTGCTGGTCTGGCTGACGCCGAGCGCGGCCGTGCCGATCTGGCCCAAGCCCAGGCCCGTGTGAGCCTGCTCGAATCTTCGGCCAAGGCCGAGAACCAGGTCCGGATGGCCGACGCCGAGAAGCAGGCTGCCGCCATCGTCGAGGCCGCGCGCAAGGAAGCTGAGGCCGAGCGTGCCCGCATTCTGGCGCAAGCCCAACAAGAAGCCGAGCAGCAAGCCCAGCGCGCGCGCGATTCGCTGCGCGACGCCGTGGCCGATCTCGCCGTCAAGGGCGCCGAGCAGATCCTCCGCCGCGAGGTCAACGCACAGGCGCACGCCGAACTGCTGGGCCAGTTGAAGGCGCAGCTCTAAACATCAGGATGCCCAACCATGGCTGAACTGTCTACCATCGCCCGGCCGTACGCCGAAGCCCTGTTCGGCGCCGCGCTCGCCGACGGTGCCGACTTGGCGGCCTGGGCGGATCTGGTTGCCGAGATGGCCCAGGCCGAGCAGCATCCCGAGGTGCAGTCGGCCTTGTCCAGCCCGCGCCTGGATGCTCCGGCGCGCGTTGCGCTTCTGAGCTCGGTGCTGAAGTCCAAACTCAACCCGGCGGCATCGAACTTTCTGTCGCTGCTTGCCGAGAACGACCGTCTCGAACTGCTGCCCGAAATCGCGCGCCAGTTCGCCCTACTGAAGAACCGCCACGACGGTGTGGCCGATGCGCGCATCGAGTCCGCTTTCGAGCTGACCGCTGCCCAGGTGACCGAACTGGTCGCCGGGCTCGAGAAGAAGTTCGGTCTCAAGCTCAAGCCCGTCGTCAGCATCGAGCCGGCGCTGATCGGCGGCGTGCGCGTCAGTGTGGGCGACCAGGTGCTGGACGCTTCCGTGCGTGCCCAGCTCGAGCGCATGCGCGATACGCTGGTCGCCAACTGACAGGCACCGGCAAACAGGATCCCAGGAGTCTATCCATGCAACTCAATCCGTCCGAGATCAGCGAACTGCTGAAAAGCCGTATCCAGGGCCTGGAGGCGTCGACCGACATCCGCACCCAGGGCACCGTGGTTTCGGTGACCGACGGCATCACCCGCATCCATGGCCTGTCCGACGTGATGCAGGGCGAAATGCTCGAATTCCCCAACAACGTCTACGGTCTGGCGCTGAACCTCGAGCGCGACTCCGTCGGCGCGGTCATCCTCGGCGAATACACCCAGATCTCCGAAGGCGACCCGGTCAAGACCACCGGTCGCATTCTGGAAGTGCCGGTCGGCCCCGAACTGCGCGGGCGCGTGGTCAACGCGCTGGGCATGCCGATCGACGGCAAGGGCCCGATCAACGCCAAGCTGACCGACGTCATCGAGAAGGTTGCCCCGGGCGTGATCGCCCGTAAGTCGGTGTCGCAACCCGTGCAGACCGGCCTGAAGGCCATCGACGCCATGGTGCCCATCGGCCGCGGCCAGCGCGAGCTGATCATCGGCGATCGCCAGACCGGCAAGACAGCCGTCGCCGTCGACACCATCATCAGCCAGAAGGGCAAGGGCATCACCTGCGTGTACGTCGCGATCGGCCAGAAGGCCTCGACGATCAACAACGTGGTGCGCAAGCTCGAAGAGACCGGCGCCCTCGAGTACACCATCGTCGTCGCTGCGCCGGCCGCCGAATCGGCCGCCATGCAGTACCTGTCGGCCTACGCCGGCTGCACGATGGGCGAGTACTTCCGCGATCGCGGCGAAGACGCCATCATCATCTATGACGATCTCACCAAGCAGGCCTGGGCCTATCGCCAGGTGTCGCTGCTGCTGCGTCGTCCCCCGGGGCGCGAAGCCTATCCCGGCGACGTGTTCTACCTGCACTCCCGCCTGCTCGAGCGCGCCGCCCGCGTGAACGAAGAGTACGTCGAGAAGTTCACCAAGGGCGAGATCAAGGGCAAGACCGGTTCGCTGACCGCGCTGCCCATCATCGAAACCCAGGCTGGCGACGTCTCGGCCTTCGTTCCGACCAACGTGATCTCGATCACCGACGGCCAGATCTTCCTGGAAACCGACCTCTTCAACGCGGGTGTGCGTCCGGCCATCAACGCCGGTATCTCGGTGTCGCGCGTCGGTGGCGCGGCCCAGACCAAGGTCATCAAGAAGCTCTCCGGCGGTATCCGTACCGACCTCGCGCAGTACCGTGAACTGGCCGCCTTCGCGCAGTTCGCCTCGGACCTGGACGACGCCACCCGTCGCCAGCTCGAGCGCGGCAAGCGCGTGGTCGAGCTGCTCAAGCAGCCGCAATACCAGCCGCTGCAGGTGTGGGAACTGGCCGTCTCGCTGTACACGGTCAACAACGGCTATCTCGACGACGTCGAGGTCGAGCAGGTGCTGGCGTTCGAGAAGGGCCTGAAGGAGTACCTGAAGTCCAAGCATGCCGACCTGGTCGGCCGCATCGAGGACACCAAGGAGCTCTCGAAGGAAGACGACGCCAAGCTGGCCGACGCCATCAAGGACTTCAAGAAGAACGGGTCGTATTGAGTGCTCCCAGGCCTGGGCTGCCCCAGCCCGCTCCCCGAGGGGGGCAAGCAAACTTGGGGCGGCCCGGCGTTTTCTCGGGAGTGCAACCGCAAGGGTCGGCGCATGTGCCTACATGATGCCGGCTCGGGTTTAGGATAGAGCTATGGCCGGAATCAAGGAAATCCGTACCAAGATCAAGAGCGTGCAAAACACGCGCAAGATCACCAAGGCGATGGAGATGGTCGCTGCGTCCAAGATGCGCAAGGCGCAGGAACGGATGCGTGCGGCTCGCCCCTACGCCGACAAGGTGCGCAACATCGCCGCCCATATGTCGCAGGCCAACCCGGATTATCACCATCCGTACCTGGCCGAGACGGGCGAGATCAAGGCCGCCGGCGTCATCGTGGTCACCACCGACAAGGGTCTTTGCGGTGGCTTGAACACCAACGTGCTGCGTGCCGTGCTCAACCGCATCAAGGAGTTCGATGCCAAGGGCGTGAAGCTGCAGGCCACCGCCATCGGCAACAAGGGCCTGGGTTTCCTGACGCGGCTGGGTACCAATCTCGTATCCCAGGAAGTCCAGTTGGGCGACACGCCCCACCTGGAACGCCTGATCGGCGCCATCAAGGTGCAACTGGACGACTTCGCCGCCGGCAAGATCGATGCGGTCTACCTCGCGTACAACCGCTTCGTGAACACGATGCGCCAGGAGCCCGTCGTCGAACAACTGCTGCCGCTCTCGGCCGAACGCCTCGAGCAGAGCGAAGCCGAGAAGAGCGCCTATTCCTGGGACTACATCTACGAGCCCGATGCCAAGAGCGTGATCGACGAGCTGCTGGTGCGCTACGTCGAGGCGCTGGTGTATCAGGCCGTGGCCGAGAACATGGCGTCCGAGCAGTCGGCGCGCATGGTGGCGATGAAGGCGGCATCCGACAACGCCAAGAAGGTCATCGGCGAACTGCAGCTGGTCTACAACAAGACCCGCCAGGCGGCGATCACCAAGGAAATTTCGGAAATTGTCGGGGGTGCCGCCGCCGTCTGAGGCAGCGCAACCGGTCACGAACAGGAAACTGCGGGGTGCGGCGCGCATGGCGGTGCATCTCGAATATCAAGGAATCGACATGAGCAACGGAACCATCGTTCAGTGCATCGGCGCCGTGGTGGACATTCAATTCCCCCGCGATCACATGCCCAAGGTTTACGATGCCCTCACCCTGGCCGACGACAGCTCGTCGTACGCCGAGAAGGGCCTGACCTTCGAAGTCCAGCAACAACTGGGTGACGGCATCGTCCGTACCATCGCCATGGGCTCGTCCGACGGCCTGCGCCGCGGCATGGCCGTCAAGGGCACCGGCGCCCCGATCTCGGTGCCCGTCGGCACCGGCACCCTGGGCCGCATCATGGACGTGCTGGGCCGTCCGATCGACGAAGTCGGCCCGATCCAGTCCGACGAGCGTCGCGCCATTCACCAGGAGCCGCCCGCATTCGACCAACTGTCGCCGTCGGTCGAGCTGCTCGAAACCGGCATCAAGGTCATCGATCTGGTCTGCCCGTTCGCCAAGGGCGGCAAGGTCGGCCTGTTCGGCGGCGCCGGCGTGGGCAAGACCGTGAACATGCTCGAGCTCATCAACAACATCGCCAAGCAGCACAGCGGTCTGTCGGTGTTCGCGGGCGTGGGTGAGCGCACCCGCGAAGGCAACGACTTCTACCATGAAATGGCGGAAGCCGGCGTCATCCAGATGGACAACCTGCCGGAGTCCAAGGTGGCGATGGTGTTCGGCCAGATGAACGAGCCCCCGGGCAACCGTCTGCGCGTGGCCCTTTCCGGCCTGACCATGGCCGAGAAGTTCCGCGACGAAGGCCGCGACATTCTGTTCTTCGTCGACAACATCTACCGCTACACCCTGGCCGGGACGGAAGTGTCGGCGCTGCTGGGCCGTATGCCTTCCGCGGTGGGTTACCAGCCGACGCTGGCCGAGGAAATGGGCCGCCTGCAGGAGCGCATCACCTCGACCAAGACCGGCTCGATCACCTCGATCCAGGCCGTGTACGTGCCGGCGGATGACTTGACCGACCCGTCGCCCGCGACGACCTTCCTTCACCTGGATTCGACCGTCGTGCTGTCGCGTGACATCGCCGCGCTGGGTATCTATCCCGCCGTCGATCCGCTCGACTCCACCAGCCGCCAGCTCGACCCGCAGGTCGTGGGCGAAGAGCACTACCAGGTGGCCCGCGGCGTGCAGCAGACGCTGCAGCGCTACAAGGAACTGCGCGACATCATCGCGATTCTGGGCATGGACGAACTGTCGCCGGAAGACAAGCTGGCCGTGGCTCGCGCCCGGAAGATCCAGCGCTTCCTGTCGCAGCCCTTCCACGTCGCCGAAGTGTTCACTGGCGCGCCGGGCAAGTATGTGACGCTGAAGGAAACCATCCGTGGCTTCAAGATGATCGTCGACGGCGAGTGCGATGCCGTGCCCGAACAGGCGTTCTACATGGTCGGTACGATCGACGAGGCCTTCGAGAAGGCCAAGACGCTGAAGTGAAAGTCCCCTCCTACGCGCTGACGCGCGCCCCCCAGGGGGCGGTGCTGGCGGACCGGCAAAGCCGGCTCCGCGGCACCCTGGATCGGCCGGCGTGCTTTCATGCGCCGTGGTCGCGCCTGCGCGTTGTGCGGTGGAGCAACTGAAATAGGGAAGCCCAATGGCAACCATACACGTTGATGTCGTAAGCGCCGAAGACTCGCTTTTTTCCGGCGAGGCGAAGTTCGTGTCGCTGCCGGGTGAGGCCGGCGAGCTGGGCATCCTGCCCGGCCACACGCCGCTGATCTCGCGCATCCGCCCGGGCACCGTCAAGATCGTGCGCCCTGACGACAGCGAGGAACACGTGTTCGTCGCTGGCGGTCTGCTGGAGATCCAGCCGACCACGGTGACGGTGCTGTCGGACACGGCGATCCGCTCGCACGACCTGGACGAAGCCAAGGCCGAAGAGGCGCGCCGCCAGGCCGAGGAAGCCCTGCGCAACGCGCAGGACAAGTCCGAGGTGGCTGTGGTCGAGGCCGAGCTTGCCATGCTCGCCGCGCAGTTGTCCGCGATCCGCAAGCTGCGCGGCCGCTGATCCGCACGGCCTGCTGTGTGGCGCACGAAGCCCGCGACCGCAAGGAAGCGGGCTTCGTTGTTTTGCCGCCGGACGGGCCGCCCCAAGGCAAGAGGCGTCTCTCGGAAGGCGAGCGCGTCGAGGCCGGCGCCGAACTGGGCCGCTGCGGCAACAGCGGCAACACCTCGGAGCCCCGCCTGCACTTTCACCTGCAGGACGGCCCGCGGCTGGGCCTGCCGGCCCAGTTCCTGAACTACGCCGCGAACGGCAAGCCCGTCGATCGGGGCGAGCCCGCCAAGGGCAAGACGATACGACCGCTCGAGTAGAGGCGCAGAAGGGGCGGCAAGCGCCCCATGGCCCGGCCGGCCCCTCAGCCCGTCGGACCGGCCTGTTTGCCGATGCCGGTCCATCGTGGTCATAGCCGCTATGATCCCTGGTGCGCACGCCCCGGGTTTTGTCCGGGCGGGCGCATCGTCGTGCCGCGCCATGCCGGGCGCGCTCGCCCAGGCCGCCGGCGCCACGACGCACGGTGTGCTTTCCAGGAGGACCCATGCATCCCTTTCGTTCACTGCGTCTGTTCACCGTGTGTGCGCTACTGCCCGCGCTCGCCCTGGCCGGCTGCTCATGGCTGCCGCGCTGGGCGGGCGGCGGCGAGCCCGGCGCCACCGTGGTCCAACCCGCCGCTCAGGACAATCTGGTCGTCGTGCAATACCGCCAGGGGCCGCGCTCGTTCGCCGCGCAGACCGCCAACGAGGCCGTCGGCGTGCGCATGGTGCAGACCCTGGGCGTGATCGACGGCGCCCTGGTCGAGCCGCCGGCCGGCATGAGCGCCGAGGAGGCGGCCGCCCGTTTGCGCGAGCAGGCCGGGGTCGTCAACGCCGAGCCGCAGCGCGCCCGCTGACGCCCGGGGGCACGCGCCCGGCGCTGGTCGACAGCCCGTGTGCCGGGCCATGAGCCCGTCCACGGCGGCGACGATGTGCGGCATGACGACGCGGGCCACGCCCAGGCCGCCGTCCGGCCGACGAGCGCGGCAACCAGGGGTATGAATCCTGCGGACATGGGGTCGCATCCGACGCAACCTCATGTTCCCGCAGGAGACGGTATGACGCGCAAAGTCGATTTCGCCCCCTACAAGGGTCCCGCCGGAGGCTGGGGTTCGGCCTATTCCGTAGGCAACGTGCTGGTGCGCCAGATGGCGCCAGGCGCCGTTGCGACGCTCGGGCGCCAGAACAAGGCTGGTGGCCATATGTGCACCAGTTGCGCATGGGCCAAGCCGGCGCGCTCGCATCCCTTCGAGTTCTGCGAGAACGGCGCCAAGGCCACGGCCTGGGAGACCACGACGCGCCGGGCCGATTCCGGCTTCTTCGCCACGCACAGCGTGAGCGAGCTGCGCGCCATGACCGATTTCGAACTGGAGAACGCGGGGCGCCTCACGACGCCGATGCGTTGGGACCCGCTCAAGGACGCCTATGTCGAGGTCGACTGGGAGCAGGCGTTCGCCGAGATCGGCGCAGAGCTCACCGCGTTGCGAGCCCGAGCGGAACAGGTCGTGTTCTACACCTCCGGCAGAGCATCGCTGGAGACTTCCTACATGTATCAACTGTTCGCCCGCGTCTACGGCAACAACAACCTGCCGGACAGCTCGAACATGTGCCACGAGAGCACCTCGGTGGCGCTGCCCAAGACCATCGGCGTGCCGGTCGGGACGGTGCGACTGCCCGACTTCGCAGTGACGGACGCCATTTTCTTCTTCGGCCAGAATGTCGGTACCAGCAGCCCGCGTCTGCTGCACGAACTGCAGCAGGCGAGCGAGCGCGGCGTGCCGATCGTGACCTTCAATCCCTTGCGCGAACGCGGGCTGGAAGCTTTCAAGAACCCGCAGTCGCCCTCGGAGATGGTGTCCAGCCTGTCGACGCGGATTTCGTCGCAGTACCACCAGGTGGTGCCGGGCGGTGACTGCGCGGCCATTGCCGGCATGTGCAAGGCGATCCTGCAGGCGGATGACGAGGCCGTGCAAAGCGGCGCACCGCGCGTGCTGGACATCGATTTCATCCGCGAGCATACGGACGGGTTCGATGCGTTCGCACAGGCCGTGCGCGCCCGCGAATGGGCCGACATCGAGCGCGAGTCCGGGCTTACCCGCGGCGCGCTGCAGGCGGCCGCGCGCGTGTATTGCCATGCGCGCGCCGCGATCGCGATCTACGGAATGGGCATGACCCAGCACGTGCGCGGCGTGGACAACGTGCACATGATCACGAATCTCCTGCTCATGCGCGGCAACATCGGCAAGCCGGGCGCGGGCGTGTGTCCGGTCCGCGGCCACTCCAACGTCCAGGGCCAGCGCACCGTGGGCATCACCGAGAAGCCCGAACTCGCGCCGCTCGACAGGCTGGCCGAGCTCTATGGTTTCACGCCGCCGCGCGCCAAGGGCCTGGACACCGTCGGCACGTGTGAGGGCGTGATGGACGGCAGCGTGCGCGGCTTCGTCGGGCTGGGCGGCAACCTCTTGCGCGCGGCCCCGGATTCGGGGCGGCTGGAGCCGGCCTGGCGCGGTCTGCGCCTCACGGTGCACATCGCGACCAAGCTGAACCGCACGCACCTGCATCCGGGCGAAATCGGCTATCTACTGCCCTGTCTGGCGCGCAGCGAACTGCATGCAAGTCCGCGGGGCGCGCAGGCCGTCAGCACCGAGGACAGCACGGCCTGTATCCACGGTTCGATGGGCAGGCGGAAGCCGGCGAGCGCTCGCCTGCTGGCCGAGTCGGCGATCGTTGCCGCCATCGCCGAACGCACGGTGGCGGCGGACGCCGCGGTGCCCTGGCCGGTCTGGGCGCACGATATGGTGGCGGTGCGGGCAGCGATGGCGGCAACCTGGCCGGATCAGTTCGGCGACATCGAGACTGCCATGTGGCAGCCCGGCGGCATGCCGCGCCCGCTGGGGGCGCGCCAGCGCGAGTGGAAGACCGGGAATGGTCGCGCCAACTTCATGGCCGAAGCGGCGGTACCATCCGAGTCGGCCTCGCCCGGCAGCGACGTGCTGCGCCTGATGACGCTGCGCAGCAACGACCAGTTCAACACCACCGTATACGGCTACGACGATCGATTCCGCGGCATCAAGGGTACGCGGCACGTGGTGCTGATGCATCGCAACGACATCGACCGGCTGGGCCTGTACGAAGGCGACACCGTGAAGCTGTGCACCGTCGCTGCGGACGAACGCAGGCGCGAGCTGGAAGGCCTGCGTGTGGTGCCCTATGACGTACCCGAGGGTAGCTGCGCTTCCTATTTTCCCGAATGCAACGTGCTGCTGCCGCTGGGACACCATGCGCGCGAGAGCCGCGTGCCGGCCGCCAAGTCGATACCGGTGCGCATCGTGCGGCTGGGCGGCGTGCCCCGGGCCACGGCGCCGGGCAAGGCCGGGGCGTCGCGGGTCGATGCGCGCCACCTGTAGCCCCGGCTCCGCGCCGGGTGCCAGCCGCTATACGCCCTGCTGGCGCGTGCTCATCAGGAAGTTCGCGGCGGCGCCGTCGTTGACGCTGGCCCAGAGCAGTTGGTCCGCGCGGAACGCGCGCCAGTGCTTCAGCACCTTGGCAAACGCGGCATCACGGCCCGCATAGTCGTCCAGCACCTGCCGTGTGGCGTCCTGCATGGCCTGCATCACCGGCACCGGCCAGCTCTGCAGCTTGATGCCCTGGCCCACCAGGCGGCGCAGCGCCACGATGTTGTTGGCGTCGTACTTGGCGAGCAGGTCTTCGCCGGCCTGGGTGCAGGCTGCGCGCAGGGCCGCCTGGTAGCGCTCGGGCAGGGATTCCCAGGCCTGCTGGTTGACGGTCACGCTCAGGTTGGCGCCCAGCTCCATGACGCCGGGGCCGTAGTAGTACTGGGCCACCTTGGCGAAGCCGAGCTTCTCGTCGTCGTAGGGGCCGACGAACTCGACGGCGTCCAGCGAGCCCTTCTCCAGCGCGGGATAGATGTCCGAGCCGGCGATCTGCTGCGGCACCGCGCCGAGTTTCTCGTAGACCATGCTGAGCAGGCCGGGCGTACGGATGCGCAGGCCCTTCAGGTCTTCGACCTTCTCGATGGGCTTGCGGAACCACCCGCCCATCTGCGCGCCCGTGTTGCCGCAGGGGATGGCGGTGACGTTGAAGGCGTCGTACAGCTCCTGCATCAGCGCCTGGCCGCCGCCGTGCAGCAGCCAGGCGGCCTGCTGCCGAGGACTCAGGCCGAAGGGCACGCCGGTATCGAAGGCCAGTGCGGGGCTCTTGCCCAGGTAGTAGAAGCCTGCGGTGTGGCCGCAGGGCACGGTGGCGTTCTGCACCGCGTCCAGCACCTGCAGCGGCGGAACGATCTCGCCGGCCGGGAAGGCGCGGATGGTGAACTTGCCGTCGGTCAAGGCGGCCACGTTCTGGGCGATGAGTTCGGCCGAGCCCCAGACCGTGTCGAGCGAGCGCGGGAAGCTGCTGGGCATGCGCCATTGCAGTGTCGGTGCCTCCTGCGCCAGCGCAGGCGCGGCGATCAGGGCGGCACCCGTGGCGGTGGAAGTCAGGAAGTGTCGGCGACGCATGTCGTGGCTCCTTGCTGGTGTCGGGTCGGATGTCGGGGCGGTTCAGGCGAGGCAGTCGGGCGCTTCGCGCAGCACGCGGCGCGCGAAGTACGCGAACGTGAGGCCGGTGATCTCGGGCTTGAGCAGAAAGTCGTGCGATCCCTGGGCACGCTCGCCGGGGACCGGGCGCACCGGCCCGATGGCGCGGGCGCGCAGTTGCGCGGCGGCGGCCTGTTCGAACCAGATCGCGAGCACGGCGGCCTCCTCAATGGAGCGGCCGGCGGTCAGCAGGCCGTGGTTGGCAAGCAGCAGGGAGTGCTTGCTGCCCAGCGCGTCCGCGATGATCTCGCCTTCGTTGTTGCCGATCGGCAGCCCGGGCCACTCCGGCAGGAAGGCGCAGTCGTTGTGGAACGGGGTGGCGTCCATGTGCGCGACGACCAGCGGCTCGCCCACCATGGCCAGGGCGCTGGTGGCCGGCGGATGGGTGTGCACGATGCATTGCACGTCCGGGCGCTGGGCATAGACCCACATATGGAAGCGGTTGGCCGGATTGGGCAGCGAGCGGCCGTCCAGCGGCTGCAGGTCGTCGTCGATGCGGATGACCGACTCGGCCGTGGCCTCGTCCGCACCGACGCCGAAACGCAGCGTGAAGTAGGTGCCCGGCTCCTCGGCGCGGGCGGTGATCTGGCCGGCCAGCCCGCCATACCAATGGCCTTGGGCCGCGAGCATGCGGCAGGCGAGGACGAAACGCTCGAGCGGTGTCCAGGATGGCAGCGAGACGCGGGTGGCGATTTCACGATCCACGCGTTCGCGCAACTGCTGTTCAGTGTCGGACATGATGTTTTCCTATAGGCAACTTGTTGCCCAAAGTACATAGAGTTGTCTGGTGCGTCAATGATGGTTGTCCCCAATCGGTGGCATCATTCGGCTTTGCGATTTTCTGAGGTAAAGCCATGTGCGCAGCGCGTTTGCAGGAGGCTGGCACGGGTTCGCGCCCTGGCGCCTCGCAGCCCGGGGCGGCCGCGATCCAGGCCCGGATCGGGCTGCGCCTGCGTGCCCTGCGCCGGGAACGCGGCCTCACCCTGGCCGAGTGCGCACAGCGCGCGGGCCTGGACAAAGGCTTTCTGTCGCGCGTCGAACGGGGCGAGAAATCGGCCTCGGTCGGCACGCTGCATGCCCTGGCCGGGGCGCTGGGCGTCAACCTGTCGGCGCTCCTGGGCGAGACCGACCCCGGCGAGGAGATCGTGGTCGTGCGCGCCGGCGAACGGCGCCTTGCCCGGGCCAGCGAGGAGGAGGGCGCCCACCTGTACGCGGCCTTGTCTGCGCACGGCAGCGGCGGGCCGACGGTCATGCTGGTCCATGTCGGGACGCACGGCGAACGCGCCGCGGCGCACCATGCCGGACAGGAACTGATCTTCGTACTCGAGGGGCGGGTGCAGGTGCGCTTCGGCGAGCACGTCGTGGTGCTCGAGCGCGACGACAGTCTGCGCTTTCCGGGGTATCTCGATCACAGTCTACAGGCACTCGGCCGGCGTGCGGCCCGCGCGCTCGTCGTGATCGACGCGGCCTGAGCGCAAGCTTCGCACCTTGCGGCCTGCAGGGCGCCTGGGCGCGTCGCGTGCGATCGATTCCCCCGGGTCTAGTCCTAAGGGAAAACCTTGGTATGAGACAAATCAAGGGCTTACATTGAACAAAACCGCATAGCGGTTTTTCGGACGATAGCCGTTGCTGGCCTTCGGGCCGGCTGGCATGCTCCCGCCAACGACCTCGCCCGCCACCGTGGCGGCGCCAGGAAAAGTGCGCAATCCCGCGCATGGACGCGAGCATGACGACCCCCGAGCCCAGCCCTGCCGAACTGCCGGAACCCGGCGACCAACGCGACGAGCGGCGCTTCGTGCACGCCCTGGCGCGCGGCCTGAGCATTCTCGAAGCGTTCGACAGCGAGCGCGAACTCGGGGTGGCCGAGCTTGCCGGGATCACGGCCATGCCGGCCACGACGGTGGGGCGGTTCGCCTACACGCTGGCCGAACTGGGCTACCTGCGCCAGGTGCGCAGCGGGCGCTACGTGCCGGGCGCCGGTTTTCTGGGCCTGAGCGCGTCGATCAACCGCAACCTCGGCATGCAGCGTGTGGCCCGGCCCTACCTGGACGCCCTGGCGCGCGACCTGGATTGCACGGCCATCGTCGGCATGCACGATCGCAACGCGATGGTGTTCCTCGAAGTGGCGCGCCCGCGCACCGCGATCGTGGTCAACACCGACGCAGGCTCGCGCATTCCGATCCTGACCACGGCCATGGGCCTGGCCTATCTGGTCGCGGCGCCGCTCCCGGAGCGCGCCCATCTGCTCGAAGCCCTGCGCCCGCGCACGCCGGACTGGCAGCAAGCGCGCGAACGCATCGAGAAGGCCTACACCAGCTACGCGCGGCGCGGCTTCGTGCTGCAGGAACGCTCGGCCTCGCGCGAGGTGAACGCGGTCGCCTGTCCGCTGGTGTCCGAGCATGCCCACGTGGTCTACACCTTCATGTGCGGCGGACCCAGCAGCACGACGCCGCGCCGCCTGCTGGCCGAGGAAATCGGCCCGCGCCTGGTCCAGACGGTGAAGGCCGTGGCCAGGGAGCTCGAACGCACGCCGCTGTTGCGATTGCCCAAGGCGCCGCTATGACGCCTTGACGGCGCCCCATCCCTACCGGAGGAGACACCATGCAACCTTATCGCTACCCGGACCACCAGGTCTCGGGCGACGCCGACACGACCGTATTCCTGCTGCACGGGGCCTATGGTTCGAAGGCCTATTTCGAGTACGAGACCGCGACCCTGGTGCGCGCGGGCTATCGCGTCGTGGCCTGGGACGCGCCGGGCTACGCGCTGAGTCCGCTGCCCGCGCAAGGGCTGAGCATCGAGCGGCTGGCGGACACCGCCGCCAGCCTGGTCGAACGCGAGGGCACCGCGCGCAACGTCGTGCTCGGCCACAGCATGGGCGGCATCGTCGCGCCCGGGGTCGCCGTGCGCCTGCCCGAGCGGGTGCACGGGCTGGTGGTGTCGGCCACGGTGGGCTCGTTCTCCCAGAAATCCGAGGAAGACCGCCGTACCTTCCTGGCGGAGCGCGTCGAGCCCTTGAAGCGCGGCCGGACCTTCGAGGAGACAGCCGGCGCGGTCGTCAACGCGATGTTCGCGCCCGGCTCCTCGGGCCCCATGGTCGATCTGGTCAAGCGCGTGGCGCTGAGCACGTCGGCGAGCACTTTCTGCTCGGCCATCGAGGCCATCGTGGCCTACGAGGGCTTGCCGACCCTGCGCCAGGTGCGCGTGCCGACCCTGCTCATCGCGGGCGCCCACGACACGGTCGGCCGTCCGGAGGGCATGCGGGCCATGCGCGAATTCGTGCCCCAGGCCGAGCTGGTGGTCATCGAGAACGCTGGCCACTACGCCTTTGCCGAGCAGCACGAGGCCTTCAACCGCCATCTTCTGGCCTTCCTGGCCCGTATCGGGCAGACGGCGCGCGCCTGAAGCGCCGCTGACTAGGAGGAGACATCATGAAACTGCATCACCTTGCGATTCCCGCGCTGGCCGCCGCCTTGCTGGCGGGTACGGCGGCGGCCCAGCCGGCTGCGGCCGAGGACCCTGCAGCCTGGCCGTCCCGGCCGGTCACCATCGTCGTGCCTTATCCGCCGGGCGGCCTGACCGACACCGTGACGCGCGTGCTGGCCGAGTCGCTGGCCAGGCAAACGGGGCAGTCGGTGCTGGTGGAGAACAAGCCGGGCGGCTATGGCCAGATCGGCCTGGACGCGATGCTGCGCGCGCCCAAGGACGGCTACACGCTGGGCTTGGTGGTGCCCGCCACCATGATGACGCTGCCGCTCACCCAGCCCAACTACCGCATCAAGCCGCTCGAGCAGCTCGCGCCGCTGACCATTGCGGTCGACACCTTTCTCACGCTGGTCGTGAGCCCGGAAATGCAGGTGACCGACCTGCAGGAGTTCATGACGTATGCCAAGGCCAATCCCGGCGCCATGAACTACGGCACGCCGGGCGCAGGCACGAGTTTTCACTTCAACAACGTGATGATGGCCCAGAAGATGGGCATCGAAGCCGTGCACATTCCCTACGCGGGCGAGGTGCCGATGCTCACCGATCTCTCGGGCGGACGGCTGCAGTACGCACTGGTGACCAACACCGGCAAGTCCTACATCGAAGGCGGCAAGGTGCGTCCGATCGCGGTGACCGCCAGGCAGCGCGTGCGCTCCCTGCCGGATGTGCCGACCTTCCAGGAGGCCGGGCTGGACTTCACCTCGGATGGCTGGGTCGGCTATGCCGCGGCCGCGGGCACGCCCGAACCCCTGCTCGAGCGCATCAATGCCGCACTGGTGCAGGCCCTGAACGCGCCCGACGTGCGCGAGCGCCTGGCCAACATGGGCTACTCGGTGGTGGCCAACCGCCGCGCGGACTTCACGCGGTTGGTGCAGACCCGGGGCCAGGAGTACGAGGCGCTGTTCCGCTCGGGCGCCGTATCGCTCAAGGAGTAGGGCGCGCGAGCGCGGGCCCGGTGGCGCCATCCCTCGTCCCCCATCCGAACCGACGACACACAGGCAGACATCATGATCGAGATCAAGCGCAGCATCCCCATCCGGCTCGCGCCGGACAACGACCACCCCTTCCTGCAGGGGCCTTTCCGGCCCAACGGCGACGAGTACGTGGCCGACACCGACGACATGCAGGTGATCGGCGAGATTCCCAAGGATCTCGCCGGGATCTACGTGCGCAACACCCACAACCAGGTGCATGAGTCGATCGGCATCTACCATCCTTTCGACGGCGATGGCATGCTGCATGCCGTGCATTTCGAGAACGGGCGCGCCACCTACCGCAACCGCTTCGTCGAGACCACCGGGTTCCTCGCCGAGCAGGCCGCGGGCAAGTCGCTCTGGCCGGGGCTGCTCGCGCCGCAGCACTACACGCGGCGCGGCTGGGGCGCCATCGGCGCGATGAAGGACAATGCCGGCACCGACATCCTGTGCCATGCGGGCAGGCTGATCGCGTCGATGTCGCAGGGCAGCGAACCCTGGCGGCTGGACCCGGTCACGCTGGAGACGCTGGGCCCGGACGCGGCCTGGGCGCGCGCCGTGCCGGACGGCGTGTCGTCGCACTACAAGGTCGATCCGCTCACGGGCGAGATGATGTTCTTCAACTACCCGGAGCGCTGGCCGCACATGCACTATGGCATCATCGACCGCGACAACCGGCTGGTGCACTACGAGCCGATCGAGCTGCCCGGCCCGCGCTGGCCGCACGACCTGGGCATCACCCAGCACTACAGCATCCTGCACGACCTGCCGTTCTTCTTCGATCCGGAAGGGCTCAAGCACGGCCAGCGCAAGCTCGAATTCCACCGCGACGTGCCGGCGCGTTTCGGCATCCTGCCCCGGCACGGCACCAACGCCGACGTGCGCTGGTTCGAGGGCACGCCCTGCCACATCCTGCACCTGGCCAATTGCTACGAAGACGGCGACGAGGTGGTGATGGACGGCTGCATCATGCCGAATCCGCACAAGCCTGCCGTCGGCCAGGACGACGGCAGCCGGCAGGCGGCCTACGGACGCATCCGCGCCCACCTGGACAAGCACAACAACCCGACGCTGATGTATCGCTGGCGCTTCAACCTGAAGACGGGCCAGACGCGCGAGGAGCAGATCGACGACGAGATCACCGAGTTCCCGGTGGTGAGCAACGACTACGTCGGTCGCCCCTACCGCTACAGCTACAACGTGCTGTACGAGAAGGGCGAGTGGCTGTTCCGCGGCCTGAAGCGCTACGACCTGCAGACCGGCGCCACCCAGCGCTACGAGTACGGGCCGGGCCGCTACGGCAGCGAGCCGCAGATGGCGCGCCGCCTGGGCGCCAGGGCCGAGGACGACGGCTACCTGCTCACCTTCGTCACGGACATGCGCGAGGACCGTTCCGAGTGCCTGGTGCTCGATGCCAGCGACATCGGCCGCGGCCCGCTGGCGCGCATCGTCCTGCCGCACCGCATCTCGGCCGGTACGCACGCGTGCTGGGTCGAGCACGACCGCATCGCGGGCGAGGCGCGCGATGCGGCCTATCTTGCGTGAGGCTGCGATGCCCGAGCTCATGCTCATTCCCGGGCTGAACAACACCGGCGACGTGTTTGCCGGCGTGGTTCAGGCCCTGCCTGTCGGCGTGACGGCGCATTGCCCGAGCTGCCCACCGCTCGAGCGCGTCGAGGCGATCGCCGACGCCTTGCTGGAAACGGCGCCGGAGCGCTTCTTTCTCGCCGGCTTTTCGTTCGGCGGCTACGTCGCGCTGGCCATGCTGGCGCGGGTGCCGCAGCGCGTCGCCGGCATTGCGCTGATCTGCAGCGATTCCGGTGCCGATACGCCGGCGCAGCGCGAACGCCGCCGCGCGGCCCGGCAGCGGGCAGCGGACGGCGAATACGAAGCCATGATCGAGGCCCAGGCCGGCAACGCCTTTCACCCCGCCAGCCTGGCGCGCCCCGACCTGCTGGCGGCGCGCCGGCGCATGGTGAGCGACTACGGGGCAGAGCGGTTCATCGCGCACACCGAGGCGGTCATGCAGCGGCCGGATCGCACGGGGCTGCTCGACGGCTTGCGCCCGACCCTGTTCGTGGCGGCGTCGGACGATGCGGTGTTCCCGCCCGCCGGCGTGCAGGCGCGCGCGGCCGCGGTGCCGGGTGCGCAGTACGTGTGCCTGCCGGACGCGGGGCATCTGCTGCCCATGGAGCAGCCACGGGCGCTGGCGGACGTGCTCGCGGCATGGGTATCGGCCCGGCGCGGCTGACCGCCGGCCGGGCCGCGCAGGCCGGCGTGCTGCTGCTCGACATGCCTCGCATCTATAGTGTCAGCCGCTTGAACCATGCCTCCGGCACGGCCTTGACCAGCCACATGATGGGCGCCCACCAGCCCGGCACATAGGCCACGTTGCGCTTGCCGTCGATGGCGCGCAGCACGCCATCGGCGACCCGTTCGGGCGTGCTCCACAGCTTGCCCTTGGGGCGGGTGGCCATCATCGGCGTGTCGACGAAGCCTGTCTTTATCGTGACGACGTGCGCGCCGCAGTGGTAGAGGCGGTTGCGCAAGCCTTGCAGAAAGACGCCCAGCGCCGCCTGGCCGGCGCCGTGGACGTAGTTCGACTGGCGTCCGCGGTCGCCGTCGATGCAGGTCAGCACGGCAAGCGTGCCGTAGCGTTGCCGCTCGCACGCGTTGGCCAGGCGGGTGAGCAGGGCAATCACGCTGAAGGCGTTGACGCCGAGCGACTCCAGCGCCAGGGCGACGCTGGCTTCGCTCTCGCGCTGATCGGGCAGCACGCCGTAGGCGAGCAGGGCGACATCGAAGCCGCTCAGGCCATCGATCGCGGTATCGATGGCCTGGGTCTGGGCATCGATGTCGCTCGCCTCGAAGTACGCGGTGTGTACCTCGCTCGCGCCGGCCTCGCGCAGGCCTTGGGCGACGATCTCGAGCCGGTTGCGGTCGCGCGCGAGCAGGTAGAGGCGGCCGCCTTTGCGGGCATACTTGCGGGCGGTTGCCTGGGCAATGGCGGACGTTGCGCCGAAGATGACGACTTTTTTCATGGTATGGGTTAGGGCCGGCCGGTTTCGTTTGGTTCCTGACGCAGCAAGCCGCATGCAGGGCCGTGGCGGTTTTTCCGATGCGCCGCCGGGCACTACGTAGTAGCCGCGATGCGTTAGATACGTATTGTCACAAAATGGGCGGCCAAGAAGAATGCAGGTTCTGCCTCACGGAGACAACGATGAACCGACGTATCGATTGTGCGCTGCTGATGCTGCCCGCGTTCGGCGAGTGGGTGGCGGCGCCCTGGACGGAGCCGCTGCTGGGCCCGGTGCACCTGCAGGTCCTGCCGTTGTGCGAAGGCGGCGGATGGAACGGGCAGGTGCAGGCGCAGGGCTGCTATGCGCCGCAGGCCGCCATGGCGCTGTCCCGCCTGTCCCCGGCCTTGCGCCGGTTCGACCTCTGCGTGCTGCCGGTGAGCCCGGCGTCGCTCGGGTGGACGCGGGCAGCGCTGCTGGCGGCGCGTGGGCAACTGCCCGTACCGCTGCTCCTGCTCACCCGGCAGGTGTCTTCCGGCGCGGTGGGCGACCTGCTGGCGCTGGGCGCGGCGGACTTCATGCCGCAAAGCGCCCGCCACGAGGAAATCAAGGCGAGGCTGCTGCGCTGGGGTGTGCGTGCCGCACCGACGCCCGGCCTTGCGCCTTTCGGCGGCGCGGACCCGGCGAGCGCGCCGGGCGACACTTGGCTACTGAAGGCCCGCGCGCAGGGCTTTCGCGCGACGCGCAACCAGGTGCTGGAGCACTTCGAGCGCAGCTATGTCACCGGCATGCTGGAGCGCTTTCGCGGCAACGTGACGCATGCCGCGCGCGCCGGCCAGCAGGATCGCCGCGCGTTCTGGCAGTTGATGCGCAAGCACAGCATCCTGTCGGCGGACTACCGTCGCCTCGCCATCGCCGAGGCGCACCGTGTCGACGGGAACGCGCAGCCGCCGCCCGGATGGAACCGGACTGCCGGGATCCACCCGGTACGCGCGCCATCCTGAACGGATCGACCCGCTAAAATGCCCCGATTAAGCCCACCGAGGACTCGGCCGTGTCCCACTCCGATCTGCGCAACGATGTCCTGTTGCGCGCCCTGCTGCGCGAACCCGTTCCGTACACACCGATCTGGCTGATGCGTCAGGCCGGCCGCTACCTGCCCGAATACAACGCCACGCGTGCGCGCGCCGGCTCGTTCCTGGGCCTGGCCAAGAACCCGGCCTATGCCACCGAGGTCACGCTGCAACCGCTCGAGCGCTTTGCGCTGGACGCGGCCATTCTGTTCTCCGACATCCTCACGATCCCGGACGCCATGGGCCTGGGCCTGTCGTTCGAGACCGGCGAAGGGCCGCGGTTCGCCCATCCCCTGCGCGACGAGGCGGCGGTGGCCAGGCTGGCCGTACCCGATCTGGGCGAGCTGCAATACGTGTTCGACGCCGTGTCCGAGATCCGGCGGGCGCTGGACGGCCGGGTGCCGCTCATCGGCTTTGCCGGCAGCCCCTGGACGCTCGCCTGCTACATGGTGGAGGGCGCCGGCTCGAGCGACTATCGCCAGGTCAAGACGCTGCTGTACCAGCGCCCGGACCTGATGCACCGCATCCTGGAAATCAACGCCCGCTCCGTCATCGGCTACCTGAACGCCCAGATCGACGCGGGCGCGCAGGCGGTGATGATCTTCGACAGTTGGGGCGGCGTGCTGGCCGATGGCGACTTCCAGGCGTTTTCGCTGGCCTACACTCGCTGCGTGCTGGCTGGGTTGAAGCGCGAGCACGACGGGCGCCGCGTGCCCTCCATCGTCTTCACCAAGGGCGGCGGGGTCTGGCTCGAGGCCATCGCCGATGCCGGCAGCGACGCAATCGGGGTGGACTGGACGGTCGATCTCGGCGCGGCCCGCGAGCGTGTCGGGCAGCGCGTCGCCCTGCAGGGCAATCTCGATCCGATGATGCTGTTTGCCGGCCCGGAGCGCGTCGCAGACCTGGCGCGCCGGGTGCTCGACAGTTTCGGTCCGGTTCAGCCCGGCTACGGTCACGTTTTCAACCTCGGCCATGGCATCTCGCAGTTCACGCCGCCGGAAGCGGTGGCTGCGTTGGTGGAGACTGTACATACCCACAGTGCTGCGCTGCATGGCTGACTCTGGCGGGGCTGTTGTGCGCGTTGGGAGTGCGTATCGGCGCGACGTTCGTTGAATTGTGCACAGCGAGATGTGGTATAGGGGTTCTCCCTAGGTGCCCGCCAGAGGATCAGCAAGTTCGTCGTAAGTCATTGATAAGTCGAATTATTTTGAACTTCATCAGGGTATTCTCAAGCAGTTGGAAAGTGTGCTAAGCGACTTGTCCAAGTCCATCCGGGCATTTTCCCCAAAGTTATCCACAGGCTAAAAAGGAATCTAGGGCAAACCAGAGGGCGCCGATTCCAGTTAGGCCAAAAATCCAGAATTCACTTTAAGTTCCCCATCGTTCGTGCAAGCCCCGATCTGGCTCCGAGTTGCGCTGGACGTGCCCCTCGACGGGCCGTTCGATTACCGAAGCACCACGCCGGTGCAGGCCGGGCAGCGCGTCATCGTCCCGTTCGGCAGGCGGCAACTGGTGGGGATGGTGCTCGACGTAGTGGACGCCCCCGCGGTCGACCCGCAGCTCGTGCGTGACGTGGAGCGCGTGCTGGACGACGTCGAGCCCTTGCCGGCGGACTGGCTGCGCCTGACGGGCTTCGCGGCGGCCTACTATCATCGGCCGCTGGGCGAGGTGATGCTGCCCGCGCTGCCCGGCCCGCTGCGCAAGCCGTCGGCCTATCAGGGCAAGCGCGCCGGCGCGGGGCCGGTGGCCCGGCTGCTGGCGCGCCGCCGGCGCGCGGACGCGGCACCCACCGAGGCGCCCGACGCGCGGGCGGAGCTGGCGGCCACGGCGCCCACGCTGAACCCGGCGCAGCGCGAGGCGGTGGACGCGATCCAGGCCGAGACCGGCTACGCCGCCTTCCTGCTGCACGGCGTGACCGGCAGCGGCAAGACCGAGGTCTATCTGCATGCCGCAGCGCATGCGCTGACCCGAGGGCGCCAGGTGCTGCTGCTGGTACCCGAGATCAACCTGACTCCCCAGTTGCAGCGTGCCCTGGTCTCCCGGCTGCAGAAGATGGCGGGCGAGGACGGGGTGGCCGTGTTGCACAGCGGGCTGGCCGAGAGCGAGCGGCTGGCGGCCTGGCTGGCGGCAGTGACGGGCCGTGCCCGCGTGGTGCTGGGCACGCGCCTGTCGCTGCTCACGCCCCTGCCGCAGCTCGGCCTGATCGTGGTCGACGAGGAGCACGATCCGTCCTACAAGCAGCAGGAAGGGCTGCGCTATTCGGCGCGCGATCTCGCGGTGTGGCGCGCGCGCGACCTGGACATCCCGGTGGTGCTCGGCTCGGCCACGCCGTCGCTGGAGACCTGGCATCACGCCGAGCGCGGGCAGTACCGGCGCCTTGCGCTGCCCGCCCGGGCGGTGGCGGCCACGCCGCCCGCGATGCGTTTGCTCGACACGCGCAACGTCCGCCTGGAGCAGGGCATGGCGCCCGAGCTGCTGGCGGCCATCGGCAAGCGCCTGGAGCAGCGCGAGCAGGTGCTGGTGTTCCTGAACCGGCGCGGTTACGCGCCGGTACTGCACTGCGGCGCCTGCGGCTGGGTGAGCGACTGCACGCGCTGCTCGGCCCACCTGGTGCTGCATCGGGCGCGCGCGGGCACCGTGCTGTGCTGCCACCACTGCGGTGCGCGCGAGCGCGTGCCGCATGCCTGCCCGGACTGCGGCAACCAGGATCTGCAGCCGATGGGCCGCGGCACCCAGCGGGTGGAAGAGCACCTCGCCGAGCGGTTCCCGCAGGCGCGGATCGCGCGCATCGATGCCGACAGCACGCGGCTGAAAGGCAGCGCTGAACAGCTTTTCGCCCGGGTGCATGCGGGAGAAATCGACATCCTCGTGGGCACGCAGATGGTGGCCAAGGGGCACGACTTCCGCAATCTCGGCCTGGTCGGTGTGCTCAATGCCGACGCCATGCTGTTCTCGCAGGATTTCCGCGCGCCCGAGCGCCTGTTCGCCCAGCTCATGCAGGTGGCGGGGCGGGCCGGCCGCCACCTGGGCGGCAGCCAGGTCATCATCCAGACCGGCTATCCGGAGCAGCCGGTCTACCAGGCCCTGCTGCGCCACGACTACCAGGGCTTCGCCGCCTACGGGCTGGCCGAGCGGCGCAGCGCCGGGCTGCCGCCGTTTTCCTTCCAGGCCCTGCTCACCGCTGAGTCGGACGAACTGGCACTCACCTTGGGCTTTCTCGAAGAGGCGCGTGCACTGGGCGAACAGTGCCAGGACGGTCAGACGACGGTGATGCTTTATGATCCAGTTCCGTTGCGGGTGGTGCGCGTGAATCGCGTCGAGCGTGCCCAGCTCCTCGTCGAGAGCCCGCATCGTCCCGCCCTGCAGGCCTTTCTGCGCGCCTGGCTGGCCGCGCTGGCCGGCGTCCCGTCTCCGCGCCGCCTGCGCTGGCAACTCGAAGTCGACCCCCTGGAAATCTGATGTCCGCTACGCCCTTCGTCCCCGGCGCGTCCGTCACCGCCGGGCTCAATGCCGCCCAGCGCGAGGCGGTGCTCTACCTGGACGGCCCGTGTCTGGTGCTGGCCGGAGCCGGCAGCGGCAAGACGCGCGTCATCACGCAGAAGATCGCCTACCTGGTCGGCGAATGCGGCTATTCGCCACGCCACATCGTCGCGCTCACCTTCACCAACAAGGCCGCGAGCGAGATGGCGCACCGGGTGCAATCGGTGCTGCCGGGCAAGCAGGGGCGCGGGCTGACGATCAGCACCTTCCATTCGCTGGGGGTGCGCCTGTTGCGCGAGGAGGCCGCGCTGGTGGGCCTGAAGCCGCAGTTCTCCATTCTGGACTCGGACGACGCGCTGGCCATCCTGCAGGATCTGCTCGCCACCACCGACAAGGCGCGCCTGCGCAGCGTGCAGCACACGATCTCGCTGTGGAAGAACGGCCTCATCGAGCCCGACGAGGCCGAGCGAACCGCGGCCAGCGCCACCGAGCGCGATGCAGCCAAGGTGTACCGCAGCTACCGCGACACGCTCGTTGCCTACCAGGCGGTGGACTTCGACGACCTGATCCGGCTGCCGGCGCGGCTGCTCGAAGAGCACGCGCAGGCGCGCGAACGCTGGCAGTCGCGCGTGCGCTACCTGCTGGTCGACGAATACCAGGACACCAACGTCTGCCAGTACCGGCTGGTGCGCCTGCTCACCGGGCCGCGCGCGATGTTCACCGCGGTGGGCGACGACGACCAGGCGATCTACGCCTGGCGCGGCGCGACCATCGAGAACCTGGCCAAGCTGACCACCGACTATCCCAACCTGAAGGTGGTGAAGCTCGAGCAGAACTATCGCTCGGTGCAGCGCATCCTCGCCGCCGCCAACAGCGTGATCGAGCGCAACCCCAAGCTGTTCGAGAAGAAGCTGTGGTCGGACCTGGGCGTGGGCGAGCCCATCGTCGTCCTGCCCCAGGACAACGAGGAGGCCGAGGCCGAGAACCTGGCCATGCGCATCTCCGCCGGGCGCTTCGAGCGGCGCTGCGAGTGGCGCGATTTCGCCATCCTGTATCGCAGCAACCACCAGGCGCGCGTGCTCGAGCAGGCCCTGCGCAACCTGAAGATCCCGTACACGATCTCGGGCGGGCAGAGCTTCTTCGACAAGGCCGAGGTGCGCGATCTCCTGAGCTACCTGCGCCTGATCGCCAACGACGAGGACGACCCCGCCTTCATCCGCGCAGCCACCACACCCAAGCGCGGCATCGGGCAGGGCACGCTGCACGGGCTGGGCACCTATGCCGGCAACCGCCAGGTGTCGCTGTTCTGCGCGATTTTCGAGCAGGGGCTGGAGGCGCACCTGCCCGAGCGCCAGCTCTACGCCCTGCGCGAGTTCGGCAGCTTCGTGCAGCGCATGCAGTGGCGCGCCGGTCGCGGCACCCCGGATGCCCAGACGCCGGCGAGCAGCGAGCCCGCCGGGCCGATCCTGGACGACCTGGTCGCCGCCATCGGCTACGAGCGCTATCTCTACGACACCTTCGACGAGCGCGCGGCGCAGTCGCGATGGCAGAACGTCATCGACCTGCTCGGCTGGCTCAAGCGCAAGGCCGAGGACGACGGGCTCTCCCTGATGGAACTGGTCCAGCACGTGGCCCTCATCACCATGCTGGAGCGCGGCGAGGACGAGGAGCCCGACGCGGTCAAACTCTCCACCCTGCATGCGTCCAAGGGGCTGGAGTATCCGCACGTGTTCCTCGCGGGCGTGGAAGAGGGCCTGCTGCCGCACCAGGGCAAGGACGATGAGGAGGGCGACCCCGAGCGCGCCGCCGAATCGCTGGACACGCGCATCCAGGAAGAGCGCCGCTTGATGTACGTCGGCATCACGCGCGCGCAGCGCAGCCTGCACCTGAGCTGGTGCAAGCGCCGGCGGCGGGCGCGCGAGGACATCGTGCGCGAGCCCTCGCGCTTCATCAAGGAAATGGGGATCGAACTGGCGCCGGTGGCCGATGCCAACGCGGGCATGAGCCCGAAGGAGCGGCTGGGGGCGTTGAAAGCCTTGCTCAACCGGCCCGGCAAGACGGCCTGAGGGGCCAGGGGGCGCAGGGCCCGGCTGCGCCTTTCGCGGGCGTGGCCGTGCGCCTGGCGGGCGAGGATTCAGTCGGGCGCGACCACGCGCTCCGCGGAGTCGGCATCGAGCACGCGCAGCGACCACGCCTGCAACTGGTCCGGGTCGGCGGCTTCCAGCGTTTGCAGCACGCTTGGCGCCAATTCGCCGAAGCGCCGCTGCATCTGCGCGCGCAGCATGTTGCGCATACCGTCCGCACGGCCGCGTTCAAGGCCTTGTTCCAAGCCTTTTCGGATGCCGGCCCGTTCCACACTGGTGATGTAGGCCATGGGGTGTTCTCCCTCGATGTCGTTCAGCGCAGCCAGGAAGGCCGGCTCGTGTTCGGGCGCGAGCGTCAGCACGCCGTCGATGAAGGTGAAAAGTCGGCGCACGTCGCTGGCACCGTAGCCGTGTTCGTATAGTAAGCGCACGAGCGCGACCTTGCTGGCGAGCCGGGCGGCCGAGGTATGCCGCCGGGCAGCGTCGAGTTCTGCTATGACCACGATGGCAAAGGGATTGGCGCGCGCCAGATCGAGCAGGGCCTGGCGCTGGCCCGCCCAGCCGCTGAGATGCACGACGGGAAAGCGATAGGTCAGCGAAACGTACTGTCCGTCCAGGGGCGCATACGCGTATTTCAGCACAGCGTGTCGGGCCCGCGATGCGGAGCGCGTCAGGATGGCGAACTGCATCAGGTCTTCCCGCGGATGGCGCTCGCGCAGGCGGTAGTGGTAGACGAACATGCGGCGCGCAAAATCCGGTGTAGGCCGTGCCTGTACTTCAAGGTGCAGCAAGAGAAGAAGATCCTTGCCTTCCTTGAGGAAGACCCGCGCGAGTTTGTCGACATGACGCCGGCCGTCGCGCAGGGCGCCGCCGATGCGCTGCAGCTCCTTGTCGAGAAAGACGGGCGCCTGGCCGAAATCGATGCGTGCGTGCAGCGCGGGCCAGAAGAGGGCCAGGCAGGGGCCGAGGTAGTCGTCGAGCGCATCCTTCCAGCGGCCGTCGTCGTCCGGCGGCAAGAAGGTGCCGGCAGCAGGAAGCTCTGGCATGGGGGTTCTCCGCAAGAACGCCCAGCCTAGCCGGGCCAAGCGCGGTTGCGCCGCCTGCCGTGTCGATCCGCACACAGTGCCGCGCCCCGGCAGGGCTACACTGGCGGCTTCGGTCCTTCTCCTGCCCGGGCGGCTGCGCCCCGTTCTTCGTCATGCCCCGTCTCGCCTCCCGCATCGATCGCATCGCTCCCTTCTACGTCATGGAACTCGTCAAGCGCGCCGCAGCGCTACAGGCCGCGGGGCGCGACATTGTGCACCTGAGCATCGGCGAGCCGGATTTCACGGCGATTCCGGCGGTGGACGAGGCGCTGGCGGCGGCTGTGCGGGCGGGACATACGCGCTACACGGCGGCCAACGGCCTGCCCATGCTGCGCGAGGTCATTGCCGCGTTCTACGAGCAGCGCTTCGGCGCGCGCATCGATCCGGCGCGGGTCATCGTCACGGCCGGGGCCTCTGGCGCCCTGGCGCTGGCGTGTACCGCCTTGCTGGAGCCGGGCGCCGAGGTGCTGATGGCCGACCCGGCCTATCCCTGCAATCGCCACTTCGTGACGGCCGCGGGCGGCCAGCCGCGGCTGGTGCCGACCGGGCCGGCCGAGCGCTTCCAACTGACCGCGGCCCACGTGCGCGAGCACTGGACGCCGCGCACGGCGGGCGTGATGGTCGCCAGCCCCAGCAACCCGACCGGCACCAGCATCTCGCGCGAGGCGCTGGCCGACCTCGTGCGCGAGGTGCGCCTGCGCGACGGCTTTGCCATCGTCGATGAGATCTACCTTGGCCTGTCCTACGACGCGGCGCCGCGTTCGGCGGCGCTGCTCGGCGACGACCTCATCGTCGTCAACAGCTTCTCCAAGTATTTCCACATGACCGGATGGCGCCTGGGCTGGCTGATCGTGCCGCCCGATCTGGTGTCGGCCTTCGAGAAGCTCGCGCAGAACCTGGTGATCTGCGCTTCGGCCCTGGCCCAGTATGCGGCGCTCGCCTGCTTCACGCCTGATGCGCAGGCCGAGTTCGAGCGGCGCCGCCTGGCCTTCCAGGAGCGGCGCGACTACCTGCTGCCGGCGTTCGAGGCGCTCGGCCTGCACGTGCCGGTCAGGCCGGACGGCGCGTTCTACATCTATGCCGACGTGAGCGCGCACGCGGCCGACAGCAATGCGCTGGCGCACCGGCTGCTCGACGAGGCCGGCGTGTGCGCCGTGCCGGGGCTGGATTTCGGTACGGCCGAGCCGGGGCGCTACATGCGCTTCTCTTATGCCAACAGCCTGGAACGGCTGCAGGAAGCGGTGGCGCGCATGGCGGGTTTCCTCGGCCGCTGAGGCGGCGCCGGCGCCCACCCGTGGGCATCCTCCGGCAGGGTGGGGGCGCAGCGCCCGGCGCAAGGCGGGTGGATCATTCCGGCTGGATGCCCGCCTTGCGGTAAATGTCCTGATAAAGCTTGAGTTCGTCGCGGATGAAGGCCTGCAACTGCTCGGGCGTGAGGTCTTCATAGTAGGCGCCCATGGCATCGCGGTACTTGCGGCCGGTCTCGGAGTGCGAGTAGTCGGCAAGCGCTTTGCGCAATGCATCGACAGCCTCCGGCGGGGTACCCTTGTGCGCGAACATCACGCTCCAGCCGCTCATCACGTATCCCGGGAAGCCGGACTCGATCATCGTCGGCACCTCGGGAATGACCGGGACGCGCTGGGGCGAGGTGACGGCCAGGGGCTTCATCGCGCCGCCCTGGATCTGGCCGACGACGGCCGCGGTATCGACGAACATGAAGTCGACGTGCCCGCCCATCAGGTCGGTGAGCGCCTGCGGGCTGCTCTTGTAGGGCACGTGGACGGTTTCCAGGCCGGCCTCCTGGTTGAAGCGCTCGGCGCTCGCCCGGTGCGAGGCGCTGCCGGCCGCGTAGGTGACGCTGCCGGGCGGCTTGCTGCGGATGAAGTCGACGAGCTCCTTGACCGAGCCGATCTTGTGCTTGGGCGAGACGAACAGCGCCAGCGGCGCGACCAGGCTGCGGTGGATCGGCACGAAGTCGGCCACCGGATCGTAGGGTAGCTGTTTGAACAGCACCGGGTTGGCCGCGTGCGTGGTATTGCCGGTGGAAATGATGGTGTAGCCGTCGGGCGCGGCGCGCAGGAAGTCCTGCACGCCGATGATGCCGTTGCCGCCGGGCTTGTTGTCCACGATCATCGTCCAGCCGGTCTGCTGGCTGACATAGTTGGTCATGGTGCGCACGCCGTTGTCGGTGCCGCTGCCGGCGGCGAAGGGCACGACGACGCGGATCGGCTGCTCCGGGTAGGCCGCATGGGCGAGGCCGGACAGGCTGGCGACGAGCGCGAGGCCGAGGCCGGCAAGCCGACGGCGCAGGCGGCCGCGCAGGGCGGCGGGAGCAATGCGGTGATGCATGATGTCTCCTTCGGCTCTCTTCTGGAGCCTGTGGTTGGGGTGCGATCAGGTCTCGCTGCGCGTGGCCGGAACCACGGCGAGCGGGTAGGCGAACAGCAAGTCGGCCGGCAGCACGGTATCGAGCACGAAGCGATCGCCCCGATACCAGAAGTCGCCGGCATAGACGATGCGCCCGTCGACGTCGGTGAGCCGCCGCACGACGTGCGCCACCGGCGCGGCGAACGGGTAGTCCAGGGCATCGGCCTGGGCCCGTTCGGCCGCGCCGACGGTCATGGTCTGGTGCAGATGGCCGAGCGGCCGGCTGCCGTGCTCGCGCAGCAGCCCGGCGAGCTTGGCATGCTCGATGGCCCGGGGCGGAAAGCGGTCATGCTCGCGCTGCGCCACGTAGAGGTCGACCAGGCAGAACGGTTGTGCATCGTGCAGGTGCAGCTTGCGGATGCGCAGGTACTGGGTATCGGCGCTCCCGCCCTCGTGCAGCGTCGCGGGCAGGGCCTGGTCGCGCTGCGTGTCGAGGATGCGGATGGATAGCGCCGGCGGATGCTGCAGCGGGTCGTTGATGGCCGCGCGCAAGGCAGGGCTGGGGCCCCGGCCCTGCGCCGTGGATGCAACGTGGGTGCCGCGTCCGCGATGCGTCGTGATGAGACCCTCGGCGGCCAGGCGACCGTAGGCCTGGCGCACCGTGATGCGCGCTACGCCGAGCTCGCTCGCGAGCTGCTGTACCGTGGGCAGGCGATCGCCCACGCGCCAGTGGCCGTTCGCGATGCGCTGCCTGAGCACGCTGGCGAGCTGCAGATAGCGCGTGACGCCGCTCGGGCCTGCCGGGAGGCTGGCGGGAAGGGCGCTCACTGGACTACCTTCGCCCTCGCGGGCTGCGGCGCGAGCGCCTCTGGGCGGCCACGCGGCGCTCATCGCAGGCTCCTCGTCGATCCCATTGCGCTGGCGTTCAGCGGCCGGTCCAGACCGGCTTGCGCTTCTCGCGGAAGGCGAGCTGGCCTTCCTTGGCATCCTCGGTGAGGGCGAACAGCGCGATCTGGCTTTCGGTGAAGGCCATGGATTCCTCGAACGACATCTCGTCGATGTTCTTCATCAGGTACAGGCCGCGCCGGATCGCCGCGGGCGACTTGTCGAGCAGCCTGGCGACGAGCGCGTCGAGCGCCTGGTCCACGTCGTCGGCGACGTAGTTGACCAGGCCGATGTCCAGCGCCTCCTGCGCGTCGATGGGTTCGCCCGTGATGCACAGTTCCGTCAGCTTGCGGCGCCCGATCAGATGCTGCAGCACAGTGAGCACCTGGGCTGGAAAAAGACCCACCTTCACTTCGGGCAGGCCGAAACGGGCGCTGCTGCTGCTGACGGCCATGTCGCACATGGAGAGCAGGCCCATGCCGCCGGCCATGCACGCGCCGTTGACGCGGGCGATCATCGGTACATTGCTCTGGCGCGCCTTGCGAAAGAGATTGGCGAAGCCCGAGCGCGGTTCGGAATAGTCGAACACGAAGGCCTTGCCCGACTGCAGGTCGGCGCCGGCGCAGAAGGCGGCCTCGCCGGTGCCGGTGAGCACGATGGCGCGCGTGCCGCGCTCGGCGTTGGCCTGGTCGATGGCGCGCGCGATGCCGGAGAGCACGTCCGGGCTCACCGCATTGCGGCGCTCCGGCCGGTTGATGGTCAGCCACATCAGGTCGTCGCGCACTTCGACCAGCAGGTCTTGGCTCATTCGGGGTATCTCCATCGATGGGGAATGCGGCGGCGGCGGCGGACGCTCAGCGGGCCGCCGGCCATTGGAAAAGGGCGGGTTCGCGGGCCAGGAAGCGGCGTACCGCCTCGCGATGGCCGGCGCTGGTATAGGCGGTGCCCTGAGCGGTGGCCTCGTATTCGAGCAGGCCGGGCAGGGTGCTGCCCAGCGACTGCGCCAGGCCGCAGCGCGTGAGCGCGATGGCGGCCGGCGAGGCGCTGGCCAGGGCCGCGCCCATGGCCTGGACGCGCGCTGCGATCTCAGGCGCCGGCACCACCTCGGTCACCAGCCCCCAGTCGAGCGCGGTGGCGGCGTCGAGTTCGCGGGTGGTGAGCATCAACTGGCGCGCGCGCGCCAGCCCCACGAGGCGCGGCAGCGTGTACAGCGCCCCGCAGTCGGGCACCAGGCCCACGCGCAGGAAGGACATGCAAAAGCGCGCCGCCGGCGTTGCGATGATGAGATCGGCGAGCAGGGCAATGCTGAAGCCTGCGCCGTAGGCCGAACCGTCGACCGCGGCGATGATCGGCTTTTCGCTGCGCTCGAGCCGCTCGACGAGCGGGGCGGCCGCGCGCATGCGGCTGCGGCCCGCGGCCGCGTCCGGAACGGCGTCGGGGGTCATGCTGCTGATGTCGCCGCCCGCGCAGAAATGCCCGCCGCGGCCGGTGAGCACCAATGCGCGCACGGCGTCGTCGTCCATGGCGGCGTCGATGGCCTGCAGCAGCTCCTTGCGCATGACGCCATCCAGGGCGTTGCGCTTGTGCGGGCGGTTCAGGGCGATGGTGGCGACGCCCTGGGCGACGGCGTATTCGATGGTCTGGAAGGTCATGGCGCGCTGGCGGGAGAGTCAGGGTCGATTGACAGGCCTAGTCGGGCGAGCGGCTGGCGCCGCAGGAGAACAGCTCGGCAATCGCCTCGTCGTCGTAGCCGGCCTCGGCGAGCAGCTCGCGGCTGTGTTCGCCCAGGCGGGGCGCAGGCTTCATGTCGGGCGGTGGCGTGCCGTGCCATTCGCTCGGTACCGCCATGGTGCGGATGCGGCCCACGCTCGGGTGTTCCGCCTCGCCGAAGAAACCGATGTCGGCCAGGTGCGGATCGTCGAGCAGGCTGTCGAAGGTGTGCATGGGGAACACCGGAATGTCGGCCTCCTTCAGCAGTTCGCGCCATTCGGCCGTGGTGCGCTCGCGCAGCGCCTCGGCGGCCATGCCGTAGAGCTCGGTGATGTGCGCGGTGCGCGTGGTGATGTTGGCAAAGCGGGGGTCGGTATCGAACAGCTCGGCCTTGCCGATCACGCGCAGGAAGGTCTTCCAGTGGGCATCGGTGTAGATCAGGCAGCAAACGTAGCCGTCCTGCGTCTGGTAGGGCCGGCGTTCGGGCGAGAGCAGGCGCGGATAGCCGTAGCCCGCGCGCGGCGGAACGAACGTATGTCCGTACAGATGGTCGCCCATGATGTAGGGCACCATGGTCTCGAACATCGGCACGTCCACGCGCTGGCCCCGCCCGGTGCGTTCCCGCGCATACAGGGCGGCGCAGATCACGCCGAAGGCGTACAGGCCGACCGAACGGTCGGCGATGGTGATCGGCAGGTAGCGCGGAATGTCGCCGCTGCCCTCGGCCACCGCCTGCGGCAGCGCGCAGGCCGCCTGGATGAGGTCGTCGAACGCCGCCTCCGGGGCGTAGCGGCCGCGCTGCGAGAAGCCGAACATGCCGGCGTAGACGATGCCCGGGTTGACGGCGGCGACGTCCTCGTAGGCCAGACCGAGCCGCTGCATGGCGGCCGGGCGCACGTTGTAGGTGAGCACGTCGGCGGTTTCGGCGAGCCTGAGCAGGGCGGCGCGGCCCGCGGGCTGCTTGAGGTCGAGCACGATGCTGCGCTTGTTGCGGTTCAGGCCCAGAAAGAGCGGCCCCATCCGCTGGTCCCCGTTGGGGCCGATGCCGCGCACCACGTCGCCCTCGGGCGATTCGACCTTGATGACGTCCGCGCCCAGGTCGCCCAGCATCTGCGTGGCCGACGGCCCCATGAAGACATTGGTGATGTCGAGCACGCGCACGCCTTCGAGCGCTCCTGCCATGATGCGTCCTTTGGTCTGGCTGTATTGATTGAACCCATTATTGGGTTTAATCGGCACGGCAGCTATCCGTGTTTACCCGGCCGCCCGCGCCGCCACGAGGCCGGGCTGCAGCATTGGCCGTGCAAGACCGGCCGGCGGCCGTTCGGCACGCTGTGCTATACATCCGGGTTCGCATTGAGATTGCCATGGCCCGCCTGCCCCGTCTTTACGGTCCCGACACCCCGCATCTGCTGCAGGCCCGCCTGCTCCCGCCCGAACCCTCCCAACCGCTGCGCGTGCTCGACGACTGGCAGTCCTGGGTCGCGCTCGAGGCGGAACGCCACGGCGCCGCCGTCCATGGCTGGGCGCTGACGCCCGAGGAAATCCTGCTGCTCGCGACGCCTTCGGACGCGGATTGCCTGCGCGCGCTGATGCAGGGCCTGGGCCGGCGCATCGCGGCCCAGCGCGGCGGCGGCAAGGTCTTTGCCGCCCGCTATCATTCGGCCCTGGTCGAACCGGGAGCATGGGTGCTGCCCAGCCTGGTCTGGCTGGAAAACCTGCCCGTGCGCCATCACCATGCGCCCGATGCCGAGCATTGGCGCTGGTCGTCGGCCCATGCCCACACGGGGGCGGGCTCGCCCGGCTGGCTCACCGTGCACGCGGACTACTGGGCCTGCGGCAATACCCCGTTCGAGCGCCAGGCGCACTATCGCCGCTTGCTGCACGAGGGCCTGGGCAGCCCGGCCCAGCTACGCATCGCGCAGGCGGTGCGCGGCCAATGGGCGCTGGGTGGCCCGGCCTTCGTCGCGCGCATGGAGGAGGCCGCGAGCCGCCGCGTGCGCCCGCGCCCGCGCGGGCGTCCCCGCAAGTCGGCGGCCTGAACGCCCGGCCGCTCAGGCCAGGCCCGCGTTGCGCCGGCGCAGCGCGGCATCACCCAGCGCGCACCCCATCGGCGGGCACCGGGGCGCGTCGCCGCCTCAATCGAAGCCGCGCGCCACGATCTCTTTCATGATTTCGTTCGAGCCGCCGTAGATCTTGCTCACCCGGGCGTTCGCATACATGCGCGCAATCGGATATTCCAGCATGTAGCCGTAGCCGCCGTGCAGTTGCAGGCATTCATCGATGACTTCGCAGTTGGCCTGCGTGGTCCACCACTTGGCCATGGCGGCCTGCTCGGACGAAAGCTCGCCCTTCAACTGCAGCACCATGCACTCGTCCACGAAGCTGCGCGCGATCGTCGCCTTGGTGGCGCATTCGGCCATCTTGAAGCGCGTGTTCTGCATCTGCCAGAGCGGCTGGCCGAAGACGTCGCGCTTTTGCGTGTATTCCACGGTGAGCTGGACCGCGCGCGCCATGCTGGCCGCCGCGCCGAGGGCAATGATGAGCCGCTCCTGGGGCAACTGCTGCATGAGCTGGTACATGCCCTGGCCCGCCACGCCGCCGAGCAGATTCTCGGCCGGCACGCGGACTTCGTCGAAGAAGAGTTCGGCCGTGTCCTGGCCCTTCTGGCCGATCTTCTCGAGCAGGCGGCCGCGGCGAAAGCCCTCGGCCTGGGCGGTCTCGAGCACGAGGATCGAAATGCCCTTGGCGCCCGCGTCGGGATCGGTCTTGGCGACCACGAAGACCAGGTCGGCGAGCAGCCCGTTGGTGATGAAGGTCTTGGCGCCGTCCAGTACGTAGTGTTCGCCCATGCGGCGCGCCCGGGTGCGGATGCCGCGCAGGTTGGAGCCCGCGCCCGGCTCGGACATGGCGATGGCGGCGACCAGCTCGCCCGTGGCCATGCGCGGCAGCCAGCGCTGCTTCTGTTCCTCGGTGCCGTAGCGCAGCAGATAGTGCGCGACGATGCCGCTGTGCACCCCGTTGCCGAAGCCGCTGACCAGGGCATCGGCCAGTTCGAGCGTGATGACCGCCTCGTGCGCGAAGTTGCCACCGCCGCCGCCATAGGCCTCGGGAATGCTGGCGCAAAGCAGGCCGATCTCGCCCGCCTTGCGCCACATCTCGCGGTCGATGTGGCCCTGCTCGGCCCAGCGGGCCTCGTTGGGCACGAATTCCCGGTCGATGAAGCGGCGGATGGCGTCGCGAAAGGCGACGAGTTCGTCGTCCATCCAGGGCGCGCGCTGTGCCGGCTGTTCCATGTGCTCCTCCGCTGTCGGCGGCAGCCCGCCGGGCGCCGCTCTGGTGTGATCGTGCGCACGAGCCTAAGGCACGGCGGGCGCGCGGACAATGGCCAGGGCGCTCGCGCCCATGGCCGAAACGGTCAGGTGCATCAAGGATGAGGTCTGTGGGGCAGGGGTAAGCCTTTCAGTCCTCGGGCGCGAATCCGGTCGCCTTGACCAGACCGGCCCAGCGCTGGCGGCTGTCGGCGACCGCCTGGGCGAACGGCTCTCCGGTCTGGCCGGACACGTCGTAGCCGGTGTCTTCCAGGCGCTTGATGACCACGGGGTCACGGTGCACGGCCACCAGGGCCTGTTCCAGGCGTTCGCGGGTGTCGGCCGGAATCCGCGCCGGCGCCATCACGCCGAACCAGACTGTGGTCTGCAGCTCGGGCATACCGAGTTCGTCCAGTGTGGGCGTATCCGGCAGGAAGCGCGAGCGCTGTGCGCTGGTGGTGGCGATCGCGTTCAGCTTGCCGTCCTGGATCAGCGGCAGGCTGGTCTGTATCTGCGTGAAGCCGACCAGCGCGTGGCCGCCGACCATGTCCGCCACCTGCGGTGCCGAACCGCGGTAGGGCACGTGCACCATGTCGAGCTGGTTGCTCTCGCTCAGTTGGTAGCCGAGGAACTGGGAGGGCGTGCCCGGGCTGAACGAGGCATAGCCGGTGCCCGGATGCGCGCGCGCCCAGCCGATCAGCTCCTGCAGGGATCGCGCGGGTACGCTGGGATGGGTGGCGAGCACGAGCGGCGCCTCGACACCCTTGATGATGGGCACGAAGTCCTCGGCCTTCCAGGGCATCTGCTTGAAGGCCACCGGGTTGATTTCGACCATGGCCTGGGTACCGATCCACAGCGTGTTGCCGTCGGCCGGCTGCTGGATCACGTATTGCGCGGCGATGTTGCCGTTGGCGCCCGACTTGTTCTCGACCAGCACGGTCTGGCCGATCTCGCGCGAGAGCGCTTCGGCAACGACGCGGGCATAGGTGTCCACGGCGCCGCCGGCGGCGGTGCCGACCACCAGCCTGACCGGCTGGCTGGCGAACTCGGCGGCGTGCGCGGCCGGTGCGAGGGCCAGGGCACAGAGCGCGCCGAGTACGATGCGGCGCATGCCCGGGCGGCAGGCGGTCTGGCGAAAAGCTTGGGACATGGTCTCCTCCATGGCGTGAGCGCAACCGGTCTGGATGCCGGCTGGCGCGAGTGGATGCCGTCAACAGGCGCTAGGCGAGCGCGCTGGCATAGGGGCTGGTTTCGGTGAGGGCAAGCTGTTCGCGCGCCAGCCGCAGGGCCAGCTCGGCGCGCATCGGGACGCAGGCCGGATCGTCCCAGCGGTTGACGCATTCGTGCGGGTCGGCGCGCAGGTCGTACAGCTCGCCCCAGTCGACACCGTCGTAGAGGCTCAGACGCCAGTCGGCGGTGCGCAGGGTGCGCATGCGCACGCGGCCGGGCAAGCCGAACATGACGCGCTGGCCTTCCTCTTCGATGAGCACGGCATCGCGCCGGGGCGCGTCGCCGTCCCGCCGCACGTGAGGAAGCAGCGAGCGGCCCTGGATGCCGAAGAACGGTTCGACACTGGCGCGCTGCAAGATGGTGGGCGCGAGATCGAGCGCCGAGCACAGGGTGTCGGAGCGGCCGGCCGGCGCGGCGGGGTCGGCCCATAGGAAGGGCACCCGCACCACGCTGTCGTAGTGCAGCGGGCCTTTCCAGAGCAGTTGGTGTTCGCCGAAGTAGTCGCCGTGATCGCTGGTGAACACGACGACGGTGTTCTCGGCCAGGCCGAGCGCCTGCAGGCTGGCGAGGATGCGGCCGATGGCGTCGTCGATATGGCTGATCGAGCCGTAGTTCAGCGCGATCGCCTCGCGCGCCTCGCGCTCTGTACAGGCGAACACCGCGGGCGTGTGCTTGACCGCCTTGCCGGCGTCGCGCTGGGCATGCAGCCAGGCGACGTGGGGCGGCCGCTCTCCGCGATAGTGGAACGACGCCGGCAGCGCCACCGAGGCGGGGTCGTACATGTCCCAGAATCGCCCCGGCGGCGTGAAGGGGTGGTGCGGATCGGGAAACGAGCACTGGATGAAGAAGGGCTGCGCGCTGCCCGCGGCCGTGCGCAGCCGCGCCATCGTGCGCTCGGCGATCCAGCTCGTCGTGGAGAGTGCTTCCGGCACGCGCGTGCGCCAGGCCTGGCGCGCCTGGACCAGCGCGTAGTCGCTCGCCAGCGCAGGGTCCGGCCCGGTGACGGCGGCCACGTCGGGGTGCTCGCGCTCCAGCCAGCGCCGGTAGTGGCCGCCCGCGGTGTCGCCATGGTCGATGACCAGGTCCACCGCCTCGAAGCCGTAGAAGGGCAGGCGCACCTCGGCAGCCGGGTCGTCGCGCCAGCGCGGTGCCCACTCGTCGTCGTAGGTGCCGGGCTCGGGCGGCCACGCCTGGCGCGCGGGCCGTTCGTGCGGCGCGGGCCACAAGGCCGGCTTGCCCGTCATGTTCTGCAGGTGCGACTTGCCGACCAGGGCGGTGCGATAGCCTGCCTCGCGCAGCACGTCGACGAAGGTGGTGGCCCGGCGAGACAGCGGGATGCCGTTGGAGCGCACGCCATGCACCGACGGCATCCGGCCGGTCAGCAGGCTGGCGCGGTTCGGCATGCAGATGGGCGTGGCGACGAAATACCGGTCCGCCACCCAGGCCCGCGCGGCGAGGCCGTCCAGGTGCGGCGTGCGCACCTCGCGGTTGCCGTAGGCGCCGAGGTGGTCGGCGCGCTGCTGGTCGGTGATGATGAAGAGGAAGTTCGGGCGCTGTGTCATGGGCGTTCGGCGTTTGGGCGCATCGTCGTCGTCCATCCTCTCGCTTGCCGAAGGGCGGATGTCGATGTGTCCGTGCTGGCTCGGTGCAGTATGCCGCCGTCGCCCTGTCATTTCTAATGAATAATCACCCTTTATTCATACCCAAGAGGACATGAATGGCCGATCTGCCCGCCTGGCTGCGCCGCCTCTCGCTGCGGCACCTCGAAATCCTGCTCGCGATCCGGCGCACCGGCAGCCTGAGCCGCGCCGCCGCGGTCATGGCCAGCACTCAACCCGGCCTTTCCAAGTGGCTGCGGGAGCTGGAGGACGACCTCGGTGCGCCCTTGTTCGAGCGCACCACGCGGCGTCTTGCGCCCACGGCGACGGGCGAGGCGGTGCTGCGCCACGCCGAGCGCGTGATGGGCGAGGCCGAGCGCACGCGCGCGGAGATCCACGCCCTGCAGCAGGGCGGCCTGGGCTGGGTGCAGTTGGGCGTGCTGCCGGGGCTGGCTCCGGTGCTGGTGCCGCCGGCCCTGCGCTGGCTGCGCGAGCGCAATCTCGGCATTCACGTGCGCCTGCGCGAGAGCACGCTCGACGTTCTGCTGCCGCAGTTGCGCGAGCACCGCATGGACCTGCTCGTCGCGCGCCTGGACCGCGTCGCGCGCAATGCGGGCCTGCCGACCCATACGCTGTTCGCCGAGGACGTGGCCGTGCTCGCCAGCGCGAGCCATCGGCTGCAGGGCCGTGCCCGGCTGCGCTGGTCCGACGTGGCCGCCGAGCCCTGGGTGTTGCCGGTGGCGGGTTCGCCGATGCGCGACACGCTGGACAATGCCTTTGCCCAAGCCGGGCTGGCCACGCCGCCGCCCCTGCTCGAATCGGCTTCGCCGCTCACCAATCGGGTGATGGCGCTCGAAGCAGGCTGCCTGTTCCTGACGTCGCGCCACATCGCGGGCACGCTGGAGGCCGACGGCGCACTGCGCCGGCTGCCGCTGCGCTTTGCCGGCGTGCCCACCGATGTCGGCGTGATGTGGGCTTCAACGACGCTGTCGCCGCAGCAGCGCCACGTCGTTGCCGCGCTGGAGGCGGCCGCTGTCTCGCTGCGCGGCTGAGCGCCCGGCCTTGCGTACCCCGGGAATCAGCGCGCGGAACGCTGTGCCGCCTGCCCCGAACGCGCCAGGTAGTCCATCGCCAGCGTGGCGAGCGCGCGGGCGCCCACCGGGAACTGCTGCTCGTCCACGTCGAACTCGGCCGAGTGGTTGGGCGGCGCCTTGGTGTAGTCCTTGCCCGCCGGCGGGGCGCCGAGCAGGAAGAAGAAGCCCGGCACCTGTTTCTGGAACTCGGAGAAATCCTCGGAGCCGCTCACCTTGGGCACGACGGTGACCTTGCCGTCGGCGGCGAGTTCGAGCGCGGGCAGCGAGGCGTCCGTGAGCTTGGGGTCGTTGGTCGTGACGGGATAGGCGACCGGGCCGAAGCGCACCCGGGCCTGCGCCCCGCTCGCCTGGGCGATGTGTTCGGCGGTGCGCACGATGTGCTGGTGCGCCTGCTCGCGCATGCCTTCGTCGAAGGTGCGCAGCGTGCCCTGCATCTCGACGTCGTCGGGGATGATGTTGCTGCGCGTGCCGCCGTGGATCGAGCCGATGGTGAGCACGGCCGGTTCCTGGCTGATGTTGAGCTGGCGGCTGACGATGCCTTGCAGCCCGACCACGATCTGGCTGGCGGCCAGTATCGGGTCGACGGCGTTCCAGGGCGAAGAGCCGTGGCCGCCGCGGCCATGGACGTGGATGGTCAGGCTGTCGGAGCCGGCCATCATGGGCCCGCTGCGATAGCCCAGGGTGCCGCTGGGCAGGTTGGCCGTGATGTGCAGGCCGTAGATGGCGTCCACACCCTGCAGTGCGCCGTCGTCGATCATGGCGCGCGCGCCGAAGGCGGGCGTCCTGCCCTCGGCGTCCGGCTGCACCGGCGCGCCTTCCTCGGCGGGCTGGAACACGAAGCGCACCGTGCCGGCGAGTTCGTCGCGCAGGCCGGCGAGCGCGCTGGCCGCGCCCATCAGCATGGCGACGTGGGCGTCGTGCCCGCAGGCGTGCATCACGGGCACTTCGTTGCCCAGATACTCGGCCTTGGCGGTGGAGGCAAAGGGCAGGCCGGTGCGCTCGGCCACGGGCAGGGCGTCCATGTCGGCGCGCAGCGCGACCGTGGGCCCGGGCCTGGCGCCGCGCAGGGTGCCGACCACGCCGTGGCCACCCACGCCGGTCTGCACCTCCATGCCGAGGCTGCGCAGGTGCTCGGCGACGAGCTTGGCAGTGCGTTCTTCCTGGCCGGACAGCTCAGGGTGGGCGTGGATGTCGCGCCGCCATTCCACCATCTGCGGCGCGACGCGGTCCACGGCCTCGCGCAGGCCGTCATAGGACGCAGAGGAAAGGTTCTGCGCGTGCAGGGCCAGGGGCAGTGCGCCGGCGGCCAGGGCGAGCGCGCAGCGGCGCAGGGAGCGGGGAAGGGGATGCATGCCGGTCTCGGTCGCGGTGGTTGTGATCGTCACATGCTAAAAGGACGAGGCTTTGTGTGAACGAGGCAATACCGCCATTCAAGGGGGCAGAATCGCCATGCCGGCCGTGTATGTGGTCGAGATCCCGTGCTTTCCGGAAGCGGCCGTCGGGCATGCTGCGCATTTCGTCGAGCTGCTGCGCGGCGCCAATCTCATGGCGAGCCTGCGCCAGGGCCGGCGCGCGGCGCGATTCGCCTGGCGCTGGGTGGACGCCGCGGGCACGCCGTTGATGCACCTGCCCTATGCGGACGAAGGCGGGGCCGGCGGGGCGGCGCCGGATGCGATGTTCGTCACCTCGCTGCATTGCCCGGACATTCCCAGCGTGCGCACGGCCGCCGAGCGGCTGGCGCCGCTGAGCGTACGGCTGGGCGCGCTGGCCGAGCGTGGCGGCAAGGTCTGCCTGCTCGGCAGTGGCGCCTGGCTGGCGGCGCGTTCCGGGCGCTGTGCGGGGCGGCGGCTGGCCTTGCCCTGGTTCTACGTGGCCGCCTTCGGCGCCGAGTTCCCCGAGGTAGCGCTGGACGCCGAGCAAGACGTGGTCGAGGACGGCCCCTGGCTGAGCGCTGCGCTGGCCGCGAATGTCGGCGGCCTGGCCATGGCGCTCGCGCGCGAGGTGCTCGATCCGGCCTCCCGGCAGGCGCTGGCGAGCCTGCTGCGGCCCGACCCGGAGCGGGCCCGCGCCGCGATCGTGGCCATGCAGGGGCAGCACGTGCCAACCACACGCGCCGGCACGCTGGCCAGGGCGATCTGCTGGCTGGAACAGCGCCTGGACCAGCCTTATTGCCTCGACGAACTGGCGGCCGCGGCGGCGGTGAGTCCGCGCACGTTGCTGCGCCACTTCCAGCAGGAGTTCGGCCATACGCCGCTGGACCATCTGCACCGGCTGCGCTGCGCACGCGCCAAGGTCCTGCTCGAGATCACGCTGGAGAGCGTCGCCACCATCGCGCTCGCCTGCGGCTATGTCGATCCGGCCGCCTTCCGGCGCGTGTTCGTGCGGCATACCGGGACGACCCCGGCCGCGTATCGCGCGCAGCACAGCCTGCGCGCGCCGCGGCGGCGCTGGCGGGTGGATCCCCGGCCGGTGGAAGCGGCCGCGCTGGCCGCTCTGGCCGCGGTCAACCGCCCCGCGGCTTCGTGATGCACTCAGCCTCCGTCCGGCCGCCCGAAGGAGGCTGACCCCCCCTTGGGGGGCAGCGAACGCAGTGAGTGTGGGGGCGTTCCCCTCAGCCTCCGCCCACGACGCAGGCAAGCACGCCACACCATCCAGGGCACAGCGGATCCGGCTCCGCCCCCTGGGGAGCGCGCGTCAGCGCGTAGGGGGGCTACTCCTGGCGGGCGCGCACCGCTTCGGCGTCCGGCAGGCTGCGCTCCCAGGCCACGATGGCGTCGACCACGGCCTGCGGCGCCTGCGGGATCAGGGCGTGGCCGGTGTCCGGGATGACCGCGAGCGTGACGCGCTCGCCGAATTCGTCGCGCACTTCGTTGCGGCTGGCGGCCGGCTTGAACGGGTCGTTGCCGGCCTGCAGGTCGAACAGCGGGGCGCTGCCGCCCGACCACCAGGTTTCCTGCGACGTGGCGAGGCCGGCCTTGCGCTGCGCCCGGCTCACCTCGGGATACCAGCCATGCAGCCACACCGAGGCATCGAAGTCCGGCGTGAAGAAGGCGTACTGGATGGATTTCAGGCGTTCGTCGTCCGGCAGCGACAGGTCCGCGCTGCGCGCGACGTGCTCGGCCATGCCGTCCGGGTAGTTCTTGGCCGCGGCCGCGACGATCACCACGCCGCGCACGAGATCGGGATGATCCACGCCGGTGGTGCGCGCCACCCAGTTGCCGAAGGCATGGCCGACGATCACGGCGGGCGCCGCATCGAAGTGGCGCAGCACCGCGGCGACGTCCTCGGCGTAGTCGTGCAGGGTGATGCCGTCCATCGGGCCGCGGCTGCGGCCGATGCCGCGCGGCTCGGGACGCAGCACGCGGTAGCCCGCCTCCACGAAGCCCGGCACGAGCACGTCGAAGTCCTCGGCGCCGCGCCCGCGCGAAGGCAGCAGGAGCAGGGTGGGGCCGGCCCCGTCGGCATGGACCTCGATCTGTACGTCGCCACGCTGCACCAGCGTGGTCTGCGCGAGGGTGGCGTTGGCCTGGGCGGACGCGGTTTCGCTGGCGAAGCCGGCATGGGCGGCCAGCAGCAGGCAGGGTGTGGCGAGCAGGGCGGCGAGTCGTCGGCGCATGCGCATGGATGTCTCCTGTAGGGTGTTATGGACGAACGGAAGCGGTCGGGACGCTGTGGGCGTCCCGGCGGGAAAGCGCGGCGCGGGCGGTGTCAGCCCGCGTCGCGGAACATGATGCGACGGGTGTTGCGAAAATTCGGGCGTACCCGGTCGCTCCACGCCGTGGCGCGCACGGCGAGCCAGGGCGGGCTGCCGAAGGTCTCGCGCGTCTGGAGGTCGTAGCTCGCGTGATAGCGCGGTACGCCGTGCGCGGCGAGGTGCCGCTCGGCGTGCACGGTGCCGGGCACGCCGGCCAGCCCGGGCAGGTGTTCCTGGTCGTACCAGGCATTGAAGTCGGCCTCGGCGTCGGCGGACACGTCGGTCTCGACCACGTAGTGCCAGGGCGCGGGCCGGCCGGCGCTGGCGCCCGGGCGGGTCAGTGTCCGGCGCAGCAGGGCGAGTTCGGCGCCCGGGTTGCGGTCCTGGGCGGCGGCCAGCCAGGCGGCCACGCGCTCGGGGGCGGGTGCTTCGGCAAGTGCGACGCGCACGTAGGTGAGCGGGGCATCGACAGCGTGCAATACCCGGGCTGACGGCGCGCCCACCTGGGCCGCCACCCAGGCGTGGGCCTGCGCGGTGTCCAGGTGTTCGCCGGGCCAGCGGATCAGGAGCTGGAGCATGGACATGGCTATTCCTCAGTGGCCGATGCGCAGCGCCACGAGCAGGCGCGACACCATGTTGTAGGCCGCCACCGTGGCCGTGATCTCGAGCAGGGTCTGCTCCGGATGGCGCGCGGCCAACGGCGCGTACACCGCATCCGGCACCTCGATGTCGCGCGTCATGGCGTCGGTGTAGGCCAGCACCTCGGCGTACGCCGACGTCAGCTCGGCCGGCGGCGGCCCCTCGGGCGTGCGCAGCCAGGCGACCACGGCGGCGGGCAGCCCCGCCGCCTCGGCGTGCGGCACGTGCGCCTCGAACTCGTAGGGCGCGCGGTTCAGCACCGCGATGCGCAGGATGATGAGTTCGCGCAGGTCGGCCGGCACCGTGGTCTTCTGCCGGATCGCGGTGAGCAGCGCTTCCCAGCCCTCGACCACGGGCGGGCTGTGCAGCAGCACCTGATAGAGCAGTGAGACGCGGCCGCGGCTGGCGAGGATGCGCGCCTCCTGGGAGGCGAGCGCTGCGCGCGTACCCGGCGCGATGGGGGCAAGACGAGGTCGGGACATCGGCGATCGCCTCCGGGCGCTCAGGGCTGGATCTGCTTGCGTTCGATCAGGTCCGTCCACTTGCGGCGGTCGGACTCGATCAACTCGGCCAGCTCCTGCGGGCTGGACGGCGCGACCTCGGCGCCGAACTCTTCCAGTCGCCCCTGGACGTCGGGCTGGGCGAGCGCGTCGCGCACGGCCTGGTTCAGGCGCTCGATGGTGGCCTCGGGCGTGCCGGCGGGCGCAAGCAGCCCGTACCAGTTGTTGGATTCGACGTCCGGGATGCCCAGTTCGGCCAGCGTCTTCACGTTGGGCAGCGCGGGCTGTTCCCGGGCGCTGGCCAGGCCCAGCGGCTTGAGGGCGCCTGCGCGGATCTGGCCGATGAGGCCCGGCACGTCGCCGAAGAAGCCGTCGGCGTGGCCGCCGATGACGTCGCCGATGACCTGGGAGGCGCCCTTGTAGGGCACGTGCATCACCGGGGCGCCGGAGGCGTCGCGGAACATCTCGAGCGTGAGATGGGGAATGCTGCCGACGCCGGACGAGCCGATCGCAGGCGGCTGCTTGGCGGCCTTGGCGCGCTCGACGTAGTCCTTGGCATCGGTGGCCGGGTTGCTGGCGGCGACCACGAAGACCGTGGCGTTGTTCACGACGCGGCTGACCGGCGCGAAATCCGTTTGCGGGTCGTAGGGCAGGTTGGCGTACAGCGCGGGGCTGATCGAGACGGCGCCCACGCTGGTGAGGAACAGCGTGGAGCCGTCCTTGGCCGCCTTGGCGACGTAGCTGGCGGCGATGTTGCCGTTGGCGCCCGGGCGGTTTTCGACGATGACCGTGCGTTCCAGGATCTTGCCGAGCGGGTCGGCCAGGGTGCGGGCCACGATGTCCACGGGGCCGCCGGGCGTGAAGGCGACGACCAGGCGGATCGGCTCCTGGGCCTGGACGGCGGGAGCGGCGGCGACGAGCGCGGTGGACAGGGCGAGCGGAAGTAATTGTCGGTACATGAATGTCTCCTGATGGGTGTTCTTGGGCGCGTATCAGTCGCGGTAGAGCGCGAGCGGGTTCTGGGTGAGCACGCGTTGGCGCAGGGCGGCGTCGGGGCAGGCCTCGAAGAAGAGATCGACGAGGCGGCCGTCGTCGGGCATGTCGCCCTGGATGTTCGGGTGGGGCCAGTCGCTGCCCCACAGGCTGCGCTCGGGCATGTGCTCGAGCACGGCGCGCACGTAGGGCAGGCCGGCGGTGAAGGGGGCCTGGCCGCCGGCGACCCGGTCGATCGCCGACACCTTCACCCAGGCGTTGGCGCACTGCGCGAGTGAGAGCAGGGCGCGCATGGCCGGCTGCGCCAGCCCGTCGGCCGCGGCGACGCGGGCCAGGTGATCGACCACGAAGGGAATCGGCAGCCGGCGCAGTTCGGGCAGCCATTCGACCAGGGCCGCCCCGTCGATGTGGACGCACAGGTGCCAGCCGAAAGGCGCGATCAGCGCCACTACGCGGCGCAGGCGCTCGGGCGAAGGGGGCTTGCCCAGGTGCGCGACGAAGTTCAGCCGCGCGCCGCGCACCCCGCCTTCATGAAGCTGGCGCACGGTATCCGCGGTGGCGTCTTCAGGCAGCAGGGCGACGCCACGATAGCGGCCGCCGCTGCCGGCGATGGCGTCGAGCAGTGCGCTGTGGTCGGTGCCGTGGCAGGCGGCCTGTACCAGCACGGCGTGCGTCGCGCCCAGGTGCGCATGCAGCGCGTACAGCGCGCTTGCCGGCACGTCGGGCGGCGTATAGCGGCGCGCTGCCGCGAACGGAAAGCGCGCGTGCGGGCCGAACACATGGCAGTGGCAGTCCCAACTGCCCGCGGGCAGCGCTTGCGCCGGGCGGCTCGGCTGCGCCATGGGGGCGCGGCAGTCGGGTACGAGAGACGGGGCGGATGCAATCATGTCCGCATGGTGACGAGGTGCTTTACGTCGGGCAATGGCATATCATGGATTTCTGTTATAGGAACTTGCTATATCTCACCATGGAACTACGCCAGATCCTCTATTTCGTGCGTGTTGCCGAGCAGCGCAGCTTCTCGCGCGCCGCCGAGCTGCTCGGGGTGTCCCAGCCCTCGCTGTCGCGGCAGGTGCAGTTGCTCGAGGCCGAACTCGGCCGCCATCTGCTGCTGCGCAACGGCCGCGGGGTGGAGCCCACCGAGGCCGGCCTGCGCCTGCTCGGGCACGGCCGCGCCTTGCTGGGCATGGCCGAGCGCGCCGTGGCGGACGTGCGCGACATGGACGGCGCGGCGGTGGGCAAGGTGGTGCTGGGGCTGCCGCCGCGGGTGGCGCAGGTCATCACGCCCACCTTGGTCAGCACATTTCGCAGCCGCTTTCCCGGCGCGGCGATCACGGTGGCGGAGGGCCTGAGCGCGCAGATGCGCGAGGCGCTGCTGGCCGGCCGGCTGGAGCTGGCGCTGCTGTACGATCCGGCGCCCTCGCCGCAATTGGCCGTGGAGTCGCTGTTTCGCGAGCCATTGGTGCTGGCGGCCTCGCCCGCGCTCGCACCGCGCCTGCCTCGCCAGGTGCCCGTGGCCAGGCTCGGCCGCTACCCGCTGGTGGTGCCCAGCCTGCCCAATGCGATCCGCACGCTGCTCGAGCGCACCTGCCGGCGGCACGGCGTGCAGTTGAATGTCGTGGCCGAAGTCGATGCCGTCGGCACCATCCAGGAACTGGCCGAGCGCGCGCAGGCGTATGCGGTGCTGCCGAGATCCGCGGTGGCGGGTACGCCGGAGCTGCGCATGGCGCGCATCGTGCAGCCGGAAATCCTTAACGATCTCGTGCTGGCGAGCCCGGCCAAGCGGCCCGGCACGCGGCTGGCGGAAGAGACCGCGCAATTGCTGCGCGAGCTGGATTTATCGGCCGCGTTCGGCTGATGCGCTCGCCAAGACTGCGTTGCGCCGCTGGCCTTGGCGACGGCACGAGGCGGCACAAGGCGCGCGGCATGCCTTGCCGCGAAGCGCCAGGGTCGAACGCGCCAGAGGCGGCGCGCGTCAACCGGCCGTCAGGCGCTCGTACTTGGCGAGCAGTTGCTCGCTGGTTTCGACGGCTTCGGGATTGACGATGATGCACTCCACCGGACAGACCACCTTGCATTGGGGTTCGTCGTGGTGGCCAACGCATTCGGTGCAGCGCGAGGCGGCGATCTCGTAGTATTCGGCGCCCATGCTGATGGCGTCGTTCGGGCACTCGGGCTCGCAAACGTCGCAGTTGATGCACTCGTCGGTGATGAGCAGGGCCATGGTATGCAAGGAAATGCGCAAGGGCGGCCCGACGGGCACCGTCGGCGGTGCGCTCGTCCGGCCTCGGCGGGCGGGCAAGCGAGGGGATGCCCGGGCAGCCGCGCACGCCGTCAGGCGTGGGCCAAAGACGTTATTGCACCACATTCCGGCAGGCGCTGCCCGCGGCCGCCCGAATCAGGGGCGCGCGCCGTGCAGCGCCGGTGCGCTCACTCGCCCTTGAGCGGGCCGCCCATCTGCTGGACCTTGTTCTGCAGCCAGCGTTCGACCGAGGGAAAGACGAACTTGCCGACGTCGCCGCCCATGAGCGCGATCTCGCGCACGATGGTGCCCGAGATGAACTGGTACTGGTCGGACGGCGTGAGGAACAGCGTTTCGACGTCGGGCAGCAGATAGCGGTTCATGCCGGCCATCTGGAACTCGTATTCGAAGTCGGAGACGGCGCGCAGGCCGCGCAGGATGACGCGGGCGTTCTGCGAGCGCACGAAATCCTTCAGGAGGCCGCCGAAACTCTCCACCGAGACGTTCGGATAGTGCCCGAGCACTTCCTGCGCGATGTCCAGGCGCTCGGCGACGGTGAAGAACGGCTTCTTGGCATGGCTGTGCGCCACGCCGACGACGACCTTGTCGAACAGCGTCGCAGCGCGGCGGACCAGATCTTCATGGCCACGCGTGAGGGGGTCGAAAGTGCCGGGGTACACGGCAACGATCATCGGCTTCTCCTTTGTTGAGCCGCAGCGCGTTCGGTCGCACGCCAGGCTTGGGGGTTCGTCGCGGCGGACGGGCGCCGTGTCCGCCGCCGAGTCTCCGTTGACGCGATTATTTCTCGAAATCGTGCATTGCAGCAATCATGCTGCGCTCTCGAGCGGGCCGCCAGGGGGTCATAGTGTGGCGCTGTCGGCCGTCCTTTGCAACAAACGGTAGTGCACTGCGCCGGCCCTGCCCTCGCGCAGCAGCACATGGCCGGGGGGCGGCGCTATCGCGGCTTCGCTCTCCACATAGAGCAGACCGCCCGGGGCGACGACGCGTTCCACGGCCGGCCAGAGGCGACCGAGCCAGTCTTCGCCGAAGGGTGGGTCGAGCAGAACGAGGTCGAATGCCGCGCCGCTGTGGCGCGCCAGAAACCCCATGGCGTCGCCGACGACGACGTCCACCTGGTGGGCGTGCAGCTTGTCGCGGGTCGCGCGCAGGGCCGCCGCGAGCTGGCCGCCGGCTTCGACCAGGGTGACGGCGGCAGCGCCGCGAGAAGCGGCTTCGAAGCCGAGGGCGCCCGTGCCGGCGAACAGATCCAGCACGCGGCGCCCGGTGAATTCGCCATCCCACAGATGGGACAGCCAGTTGTACAGCGTTTCGCGCACGCGGTCGGGCGTGGGCCGCAGCCCGGGGGCGTCGAGCACCGGCAGCGGGGTGCGGCGGTACTGGCCGCCGATGATGCGGACCTGTCGGGGTGGAGGTTTGCGAGCGGGCATGGCGAGGGAGCAAGGGCCGGGCAGGCGATCGTAACCCGCGCGCCGCGCCGCAGGCCGGGTTCGGTACGCAGAAAAGACTATCATCGGGGCCATCTTCCCCATGAATCCGCCATTCAGGCCACATGTTCAAGTTTTTCCGCAAGAAGCAGCCGCCCACGCCAGCGCCCGAGACCAAGACACCGCCCGCCCCGCCCGCGGTGCCGGACGCCGGTGGGTGGGGGCGGCACGTCGAGCAGGAACCCCCCAAACCCGCGGCCAGCGAGCTTCCTCCGGGTGAGGCGCGGGTCGCGCCGCAGACGGTAGAGATACCGGCAGCGCCCCCGGCGCAGCCGCCCAGCGGCACGCCCGTCAGCGCGCCGCCGCCCGCCACGCAGGCCTCCGCATCCGAGCCTGCGTCCACGACGCCCGCGCCCGCCGTGTCCGCGCCATCCGTGGCGCCCGCCGCCTCCACCGCTGGCGCGGCGTCCGCCCCGACGCCGGCGCCGGCCGCACCGCCAGCCGCTCTGCCCCCAGCCGCGCCGCCGGCCGCCGACCCGCCGGCGCGCGCGAGCACCGAACCGCCGAGCTTCGCGCCCCCGGCCGCGCCTGCGCCTGCCGCGGTGCCGGCCAGTCCGCCGGCCGCATCCGCAGTCCCTGCCCTCCCCACCGCCCCTACCGTCCGCCCGACGCCCACCGCGCCCGTCACCACCCCGGCACCGGCCGCCACCCCCACGCCCGTCGTCGGCGGCAAACCGCGCCAGCGCCCCGGGCCGCCGCCCACGCGCGCCAAGTTCGAGGCGTCGGCGCCGGCTGTCGCTGCGCAGGAGGCCGCCACTGCCGCCAAGACGTCCTGGCTGACGCGGTTGCGCTCGGGCCTGGCCAAGACGGGGCAGAGTTTCACGCAGCTTTTCGTCAACGTGAAAGTCGACGAGGATCTGTTCGAGGAGCTGGAGACCGCGCTCATCATGTCGGACGCCGGCGTCGACGCCGCCGACAAGCTCCTGACCGCGCTGCGCGCGCGCGTGCGCAAGGAACGCATCGAGGACGGCAACCGGGTCAAGGAAGTCCTGCGCGAGTTGCTCACCGAGCACCTCGCGCCCCTGGAGCGCGCGTTCGATCTGGATCGGGCGAGCCCGGTCGTGGTGATGATCGCGGGCGTCAACGGGGCGGGCAAGACCACCTCCATCGGCAAGCTCGCACGGCATTTCCAGAACGAGGGCAAGCAGGTTCTGCTGGCTGCCGGGGACACCTTCCGCGCCGCCGCGCGCGAGCAGCTCGTGCAATGGGGCGAGCGCAACAGCGTGGCGGTGATCGCGCAGGCCGACGGCGGCGATCCCGCCGCGGTCGCCTTCGACGCGGTGCACGCCGGCCGCGCGCGCAACATGGGCGTGGTGATGGTCGACACGGCCGGGCGCCTGCCCACGCAACTGCACCTGATGGCCGAGCTGCAGAAGATCCGCCGCGTCATCGCCAAGGCCGACGCCGATGCGCCGCACGAGGTGCTGCTGGTCGTGGATGGCAACACCGGCCAGAATGCGCTGGCGCAGATCAAGGCTTTCGACGATGCGATCGGCCTTACCGGGCTGGTCGTCACCAAGCTCGACGGCACGGCCAAGGGCGGCATCCTCGCCGCCGTGGCCTCGGGCGCGAACGGTGTGCGCCCGGTGCCGGTCTACTGGATCGGCGTGGGCGAGGAAGTCGAAGACCTGCAGCCCTTCGTCGCCGCCGAGTTCGCCGGCGCGTTGCTGGGCGGCAGCGGCAACGGCTGATCCGCCGAGTCTGCGCCCGCCGACCTCCCCGGGCTGGCCGCCGGGCGGCATCCCCGGCTCGGCGGCTTGGCGCGCACACCCCTCCGGCGTTAGTCTTTCCGGAAGTATCCGCCGGGGAGGCGTCATGGAAGACCTGCAGGAATTCGCCCACCACGTGTTCGCTTCGCAGCCGTTCAGCCGGCACATGGGCGCTGAACTCGTCGAGGCCGAGCCCGGGCTGGCGGTGATCCGCCTCGCCGTGCGCGACGAGATCAAGCAGCAGCATGGCTTCGTGCACGGCGGCGCTGTCAGCTACCTGGCCGACAACGCGATCACCTTCGCCGGCGGTCTGTCGCTGGGCGGCAACGCGCTCACGTCCGAATTCAAGATCAACTACCTGCGCCCGGCCGTGGGCAGCCACCTGATAGCGCGCGCCCATACCAAGAGCATGGGGAAACGGCAGGCGGTGTGCCAGTGCGACATCTTCGTCGTGAATGGCGAGTCGGAGAAGCTCTGCGCCATCGCGCTCGGCACGGTGGTGGCCGCGTCCTGAAGCCGTCCGGGGCGCGCCTGGCTGCCGAGCCCCGCATGGCAGGCCGGTGCGCCCCGCCTCAGGCCATCCGGCTCAAGGTCTTGCGGAACCGTGCGAGCGAGACGGCGAAGAACACCGCGCCGATCACCGCCATGGCCACGAACTGCACCCAGACCACGTCGAAGCCCGCGCCGCGGAACAGGATCGCCTGGCCCAGTTCGACGAAGTGCGTGGTCGGCGCGAGCAGCATGATGTTCTGCACCACGTCGGGCATGCTCTCGCGCGGGGTGCTGCCGCCCGAGAGCATCTGCAGGGGCAGCAGCACCAGGACCAGCAGCATGCCGAACTGCGGCATGCTGCGCGCGATGGTGGCGAGGAAGATGCCCAGCGCGGTGGTGGCGAAGAGGTTTAGCGCCGCGCCGGCCACGAACAGCGGGATCGACCCCGCGATGGGCACGCCCAGTGCGCCGCGCACCACCACGATCAGCGAGAACGTGGCGGCCACCAGCACCACCAGGCCCATCGACCAGACCTTGGCGAGCATGATCTCGGTGGGTGTCACCGGCATGACGAGCAGGTGCTCGATGGTGCCGTGCTCGCGCTCGCGGATCAGCGCCGCGCCGGTGAGGATGATCGAGAGCATGGTCACGTTGTTGATGATCTGCATCAGCGCGCCGAACCAGCTCTGGTTCAGGGTGGGGTTGAAGCGCGCGCGCAACTGCAGCTCGACCGCCGGCGCCGCGCTCTGCCGGTAGCGCGCAACGAACTCGTTCACCTCCGCCGTGATGATCTGCTGGATGTAGCCGTTGCCCGTGAAGGCCTGGCTCATGCGCGTGGCGTCCACATTGACCTGGATCTCGGCGGCCCGGCCGGCCAGCACGTCGCGCTGCAGGTTGGGCGGGATCACCACCGCGAAGGTGTAGCGCCCGGCATCCAGCCCGGCGTCGATCTCGTTCAGCGTGGCCGTCTCGGGCGGTGTGAAATAGGGCGGGTAGAAGGCCGAGGCGATGCGTCCGGACAGCGGCGACTGGTCCTCGTCGACGATGGCGATGGGCGCGAGGTGCAGGGTCTCGGGCATGGCCGTGGCGGCGGTGTAGACCGACAGCGTGAACACGTACACGATGAGGATCAGCATCATCGGGTCGCGCCACAGGCTCCAGAGTTCCTTGACGCCGAGGCGGTAGGTATTGGCCCAGAGGTGGCTGCGCTTGCCCGCCCTGGCCGGGCGCTCGGTGGTGATCGTCGCCATGCGTGTCCTCCTACGTATCCTGCTTCTTGAGCAGCAGCAGGGTCAGGCCCATGATGACCGGGATCGCGATGGCCAGCGGCCAGAACGCCTGGTGCAGATCGCCCAGCCCCAACGCCTTGCTGAACACGCCGCGGCTGATGGTGAGCATGTAGGTGGCGGGGTAGATCTCGCCGATGACGCGGCCCGCGCCCTCCAGCGAGGACACCGGATTGAGCAGGCCGGCGAACTGGACCGCCGGGATCAGCGTGCCGATCAGGGTGAAGAAGAGCGCGGCGATCTGGCTGCGCGTGAGGGTCGAGGCGAGCAGCCCCATGCCGGTCGCGCCGACCACGAACAGTACCGTCGCGCCCAGGAGCGTCGGGAAGCTGCCGGTGATCGGCACGCCGAATACGGTCACCGCGAGCAGCGCCATGGCCAGGAAGTTCACCATGCCGAGCACGATGTACGGGATCTGCTTGCCGACTAGGAACTCCAGGCGGGTCACGGGCGTGACGTAGAGGTTGATGATCGAGCCCAGTTCCTTTTCGCGCACCACGGCGAGCGCCGTGAGCATCGCCGGCAGCATCAGGAGCAGCAGCGGGATCACGGCCGGCACCATCGCCGGCAGGCTGCGCACGTCCGGGTTGTAGCGGTAGCGGGTCTCGATCGACACCGCCGGCGAGACGCGCATGCCCAGGCGCTCGGACGCCTGTTGCAGCAGCCATTGCTGGTGGATGCCCTGCACGTAGCCCTGCACGGTCTCGGCGCGCTGCGGCATGGCGCCGTTGATCCAGGCGCCGATCTCGGCCTGCCCGCCGCGCGCCACCGTGCGGGCGAAGCCGGGCGGGATCTCGATGGCCAGCGACAGTTCGCCGCTGCGCATGCGCTGGTCGAGCTCGGCGTAGTCGCGTATCGGCGCATGCTCGACGAAGTAGCGCGAGCCCGACAGATTGAGCGCGTAGTTCTGGCTCAGCCCGGTCTGGTCGCGATCGAGCACGGCATAGGTGAGGTCTTCGACGTCCAGGCTGATGCCGAAGCCCATCACGAACATCAGGATCAGCGAGCCGACCAGGGCGAGGGTGGCGCGCACCGGGTCGCGCCGCAGCTCCAGCGCTTCGCGCCAGGTGTAGCTGTAGAGCCGTTGCAGGCTGAAGGCGCGGCGTTTGTCGCCAGCCTCGCCGGCGTGCGCGGCCGGCGCGGTACCCGCGGGCGGCGCGGGCTCGGCCCCGCTCGCCTCCTGCAGATAGGCGATGAACGCTTCCTCCAGGTCGCGTGCGCTGCGCTGCTCGACGATGGCCGCGGGGGTATCGCTCACCAGCACCTTGCCCGCGTGCATCAGCGAGATGCGGTCGCAGCGCTCGGCCTCGTTCATGAAATGGGTCGAGATGAAGATGGTGACGTGATCGCGCCGTGAAAGCTCGACCAGCAGACGCCAGAAGCCGTCGCGAGCGACCGGGTCCACCCCCGAGGTGGGCTCGTCCAGGATCAGCATTTCGGGGCGATGCACCATTGCCACGGCCAGCGACAGGCGCTGGCGGATGCCGAGCGGCAGGTTGTCGGGCAGCGTGTCGCGCACCGCGCCGAGATCGAAGCGCTCGAGCATCTCCTGCACGCGCGCATCGATTTCGCCGGCCGGGACGTGGAACAGGCGCGCGTGCAGCACGAGGTTCTGCTCGACCGTGAGTTCGCCGTACAGCGAGAAGGCCTGCGACATGTAGCCCACCCGGCGCCGCGTAGCGATGTCGCGCGGGTCCACCGCCTGGCCGAACAGCCAGGCCTCGCCCTCGCTGGCCGGCAAGAGGCCGGTCAGCATCTTCATGGTGGTCGACTTGCCGCAGCCGTTGGAGCCCAGGAAACCGAAGATCTCGCCGCGCCGGATGCGAAAGCTCACGTGGTCCACCGCGACGAAGTCGCCGAAGCGCATGGTGAGGTCCCTGGCCTCGATCGCCACGTCGGCGCTCGCGCCGGCGTCCAGCGGCGGGATGCGCACCGGCGCGTGGCCGCGCTTCTTCTCCTCGGGCAGCAGGGCGATGAAGGCCGCCTCCAGCCCATCGCTGCCGGTGCGCTCGAGCAGTTCGGTGGGCGTGCCGGTGGCGAGCACCTTGCCGTCGTCCAGCGCGACCAGCCAGTCGAAGCGCTGCGCTTCGTCCATGTAGGCGGTGGCCACGATCACGCTCATGCCGGGCCGCTGGGCGCGGATGCGGTTGATGAGATCCCAGAACTGCGCGCGGGCGAGCGGATCGACCCCGGTGGTGGGCTCGTCCAGGATGAGCAGGTCGGGGTCGTGGATGAGGGCGCAGCACAGGCCCAGCTTCTGCTTCATGCCGCCCGAGAGCTTGCCTGCGGGGCGCTCCAGGAAGGCGTGCATGCCGGTGCTGCGCGTGAGTTCGTCGATGCGGCGGCGGCGCTCGGCCGCGTCATGGCCGAACAGCCGGCCGAAGAACTGCAGGTTCTCCTCGACCGAGAGGGTGGGGTAGAGGTTCTTGCCCAACCCCTGCGGCATGTAGGCAATGCGTGGGCACACAGCGTTGCGGTGCGCCTTGCTCGCCATGTCCCCACCCAGCACCTCGACCCGGCCAGTCTGGACCGCGCGGGCGCCGGCCACCAGCGACAGCACGCTCGACTTGCCCACGCCGTCGGGCCCGATCATGCCCACCATGCACCCGGCGGGTACGTCCAGTTCGATGTGCTCCAGCGCCAGGGTCTTGCCGTAGCGCAGGCTCACGCCGGCCAGGCGCACGACGACGTCCTCGGCCATGGCTTACTCCGGCAGCCGGGTGCGCAGTTCCTCGGGCCAGTCCGCCTGGCCGGCGAGCTTCACCCAGGCCACGCCCGGCAGGCCGGTCTTGACCTGGGTGAGGTACTTCTGCAGCAGCTCGCGGTCGATCTGCGCGCGCACGCGGAACATGAGCTTCTGCCGTTCGCTGGCGGTCTCGACCGTCTTGGGCGTGAACTGGGCGGTCGCGGCGACGAAGGAGATGGTGGCCGGGATCACGTACTGCGGCGCGGCGTCGAGGATGATGCGCGCCTCGGAGCCCAGGGCCACGCGGCCGGCCACGGTCTCGGGCAGGAAGAAGGTCATGTAGACGTCCGAGAGATCGACCAGGTTGAGCACCTTGCCGCCCGCGCCCAGCACTTCGCCGGGCTGGGCGATCTTGTACTGCACGCGGCCGTCGCGCGGGGCGACGAGCTGGCTGTCGCGGATGTCCGCCTCGATGCGGGTGATGGTGGCCTCGGTTGCCTTCACCGAGGACTGGGCGCCCACGACCTGGGCCTCGGCCGCCATGATGGTTGCATCGGCAGCGGCGATCTGGGCCTTGGCGGCGGTGATGGCCGCCTGGGCGCCGCGCATGGCGGCGCGGTCGTCGTCGCGCTGCTGAGTGGAGGTCGCTCCCGAGCGCACCAGGCTCTCGGAGCGCTGCAGGCGCTGCTGCGCATTGGCCAGTTCGGTTTCGCGCTGCATGAGCTGCGCTTCGCTGGCCGCCTTCTCGCTTTGCCTGACGGCCACCTGGGCCTGCGCGCTGGCCGCCGCGTTGATCGCCTGCTGGCGGTTGGCCTGCGCCTCGGCGAGCTGCGCCTGCAGGGTGTCGGTCTGCATGTGGCCGAGCACGTCGCCGGCCTTCACGAACGCGCCTTCGTCCACCAGGATGTCGACCACCCGGCCGCCGAGCTTGGTGGCCACGTCGATCTCGGTGGCCTCGATGCGGCCGTTGCCGCTCGCGTATCCCTCACCGGGGCCGTTCTCGTGCGACTGCTGCCAGACGTAGTAGCCGGCGGCGGCGATGAGCACCACGAGGGCGCCGAGGATCAGGGACTTGCGCGATACGGACATGAGTTGGCATCCGATGAAACCGGGACGGTGCCGGGCTCGCGCGGCGATGCCGCCGTGCGGGCCGGCCTGACAGTGTGGCCTCGGGCGTTCGGGCGCGACGCCCGCGGGCTGGACACTCGGCGAGCTTAACCCGGTTGCCCGGGGCCAACCTATGATCCGGCGCAAGCCCCGGCCAAGCGATGCCGCGCTGCAGCGTGCGCACAACGCCGTGGATTCAGGCGCTGCGACGGTGCAGGGCGGCGTGCACGGCGAGGCCGCCGGCCAGCCCCCAGAAAGCAGCGCCGATGCCGAGCGGGCTGATGCCGCTGGCGGTGATGAGCAGCGTGAAGAGCGCGGCCGGCCGATCGGCTTGCTCGCGCAGGCCGTTATAGAGCGCGCTGCCGAAGGGCGCGAGCAGGGCGAGGCCCGCGGCGGCCTGGATCAGCACCGGCGAGGCCGCGGCGATGAGCGATGCGCACAGCGCCGCGGTGAAGGCGAGCAGGATGTAGCCCACGCCGGACCAGGCGGCCGCGACGTAGCGCCGCTCCGGCTGCGGGTCGGCGTCGGGGCTGGCGATCAGGGCCGCCGTGATGGCCGCCAGCGACATCGTGATCGCCCCGAACGGCGCGCCCACCGCGGAGGCGAGCCCGGTGGCGCGGAACAGCGGCCCGGCGGCCGGCCGGTAGCCGTAGACCGACAGCACGGCCATGCCCGGGATGTTCTGCGAGGCCATGGTGACGATGAACAGGGGCAGGGCGAGGCCGACCAGCCCGTCCCAGGTGAAGACCGGCGTGATCCAGCCGAGCGTGGGCAGGGCCGGCTCGATGCCGGCGCGGGTGGCCGGATCGAGCGCGAGCATCACGATCGCCGCCAGCACGGCGGCGGGCACCGCGAATAGCCTGGCCAGACGCAGCATGGCCACGTACACCGCGAGCAGGATCAGCGCCGACCAGGGCGCGCTCTCCACGGCCACGAAGGGCGCCAGGCAGAGCTTGAGCAGGATGCCCGCCAGCATGGCGTTGGCGACCGGCGGCGGGATGCGCGTGATCCACGCTGACAGCGGGGCGAAGAGGCCGGCCAGCACGATCAGCAGGCCAGCGACCAGCATGGCGCCCAGGGCGACCGGATAGCCGCCCGGGAGCTGGCCGGTGCCGATCAGCAGCGCCGCCACAGGCGTCGACCAGGCGATGCCCACCGGCACGCGCAGGCGCAGCGCCACGAAGATCGCCAGGGCGCCCACGATGAGGCAGAGCGCGAACATGCCGGAGGCGGTCTGGCCGGTGTCCGCGCCCACCGCCGCCAGCCCCTGCATGACCAGGGCGAACGTGCTGCCGTAGCCCACCAGGGCGGCCAGCAGGCCCGCCATGGCGGGCCGCGCGAGGTGCTTCATCGGCCGGGCTGCACCACCACCTGTTCAGCGTGCGCAACCATGTCGCCCTTGCGCGCCTGCTGCCACTCCGCGAGGGTCTTGAGCAGCAGCGTGAGGATGGCTATGCAGGCGAGCAGGGCCGCGGCCGTGAATGCCGCCACGGTCTTGTAGTCGTCGTTGAGCTGCTCGACGAGCAGCGGCAGGGTCACGGTCTGCCCGCGGATCGCTCCCGAGACCACGGCGACGGCGCCGAACTCGCCCACCGCCCGCGCGTTGGTGATGATCACGCCGTACAGGAGCGCCCAGCGGATGTTCGGCAGCGTCACCTTGCGGAAGATCTGCCAGCCGTTGGCGCCCAGCGTGAGCGCGGCGTGCTCCTCCTCGCGGCCCTGCGCCTGCATCAGCGGGATCAGCACCCGCGCGACGTAGGGCGAGGTGACGAACACCGTCACCATCACGATGCCGGGCCAGGCGAACATGAGCTGCACGTTGTACCCCGACAGCCAGCCGCCGATCGTGCTCTCCAGCCCGTAGGTGGTGAGATAGCACAGGCCCGCGACCACCGGCGAGGTGGCGTAGGGGATGTCGATCAGCGTCATCAGGAGCTTGCGGCCGCGGAATTCGTAGCGCGTCACGCACCAGGCCAGGCAGATGCCGAACACCAGGTTGACCGGCACCGTGATCAGCGTGGCGAGCAGCGTGAGCTTGATCGCATGCTGCATGTCGCCGTCGGCGAGATTGCTCACCAGCATGTCCCAGCCGCCGGACAGCGCGCGGCTGAAGATCAGCGCAAGCGGCAGGATGAGCAGGAAGGTGGCGCAGACCAGGCCCAGCCCGATCAGGGCCCATTGCTGCCAGTTCTGGGGTTTTTTCATCGAATTCTTCCTCAGCCTCGGCCTTGCCACACGGCAAAGCGCGCCTGCACCAGTTGCAGGATGAACAACAGCAGCAGCGACACCGCCAGCACCACCGAGGCGATCGCCGCGGCGGCCGGATAGTCGTACTCCGACAGGCGCATGAAGATCATGAGCGAGGTGACTTCGGTCTGAAAGGGGATGTTGCCGGCGATCATGATGACCGCGCCGAACTCGCCCAGGCTGCGGATGAAGGACTGCGACGAGCCGGCGATCAGGGCCGGCACCAGCGTCGGCAGGATCACCCGCAGGAAGGTCTGGAAGCGGGTGGCGCCCAGGGTGCTTGCGGCTTCTTCGTACTCCGGGCCGAGGTCGTTCAGCACCGGCTGCACCGCGCGCACCACGAAGGGCAGGCTGGTGAAGGTCATGGCGATCACGATGCCCGGAAAGGCATAGGAGATCCGGATGCCCACGGCGTCGAACCACTGGCCCACCCAGCCGCCCGGCGCGAGCAGCACCGACAGCGTGAGCCCGGCGACCGCGGTGGGCAGCGCGAAGGGCAGGTCCATGATCGCATCGAGCAGACGGCGGCCCGGGAAGTCGTAGCGCGTCAGGATCCAGGCGAACAAGAGGCCGATGGCGGTGGCCGCGATCGTCGAGTAGATCGCGCCCTCGATGGTGGTCCAGTAGCTCGAGAGCACGCGCGGATCGGACACGGCGCGCCAGTACTGCGCCCACGTCATGTCGCTGGTGTAGAGGAACAGCGCCGAGAGGGGCAGCAGCATCACCAGGCTGAGGTACAGCACGGAGAAGCCGAAGGTGGGCGCGAACCCCGGCAGTGTGGGGCGTTGGGTGAAGAAGAAGGATCGTGTGGCCAAGCCGGACATCCCAGGATCAGTGTGCCGCCGGGCAAACGGCAAGGCGCGGGGCGCGGCGTCCAGGCCGCGCGAGCGCGCCGCTCATTGCATCATCGGCAGGCGCTCGTGCGGCCGGCCCGCGGCTCGCGCCATGCGTCGGGCTGCCTGGGCACAAGCGCCAGCGGCGGGTGCCGCCAACGCGACACCCGCCGAACTATAGAACATCCCCGCGGACGCTGTCCGCCCGGCAGCCCTGGCGCCGGGCGCTGCGCCTGCCCGTGGACGCCGCGATCAGCGGCCCTGGGCCATGAGCTGGTCGAGCACGCCGCCCGAGCCGAAGTGATCCTTCTGCACCGCATCCCAGGCGCCGATGCCGTCCTCGACCTTCAGCAGGCGAACCTCGGGAAAGCGCTCGGCGTTGGCCTTGACCACGTCGGCGTCATGCACGCGGTAGTAGAAGCTCGCGAGCAGTTCCTGCGCTTCGCTGGTGTAGAGATAGTCCAGGTAGCCCTTGGCGAGTTCTTCGGTGCCCTTCTCCTTGGCGACGCGGTCCACCACGGCGACCGGGAATTCGGCCAGCACGCTGACCGGCGGCACCACGGCCTCGAACTTGTGCGACTTGAATTCATCGCCGTTGACGATGTTCTGCACTTCCGATTCGAAGGTCAGCAGCACGTCGCCCTGGTTGTTCTGGGCGAAGGCCACCGTGGCGCCACGGCCGCCGGTGGGGAAGTTCTCGACGTTGCCCAGCAGCTTGCCGACGAATTCCTTGATCTTGGCCTCGTCGCCGTTGAAGGCTTCGTTGGCGTACAGCCAGGCGCCCAGATAGGTGTAGCGCGCGTTGCCCGACGTCTTGGGGTTGGGGAAGATCAGCTTGACGTCGTCGCGGACCAGATCGTCCCAGTTCTTGATGTTCTTCGGGTTGCCCTCGCGCACCATGAACGCGATGGTGCTGTAGTAGGGCGACGCGTTGTTCGGCAACTGCTGCTGCCAGTCCTTGGCGACGAAGTTGCGCTGGGCGAGGAAGTCGACGTCGGTGACCTGGTTGAAGGTGACCACGTCGGCCTTCAGGCCCTGCAGGATGGCCTGCGCCTGGCGCGAGGAGCCGCCGTGCGACTGCGTGATCGTGACGTCCTCGCCCTTCTCCTTCTTCCAGTACTCCTGGAACTTGGGATTGACCGCGCCGAACAGCTCGCGCGCGATGTCATACGACGAGTTCAGCAGCTCCTTACTCTGCGCGTGCGCACCCGGGGCTGCGAAAAGCACGGCGGTCGCGGCGGCCGAGGCCAGCAGTTTCTTCCACATGAGATGAACGTCCTTTGGTTGTAGCGTATTAGGTTGGGAGGGTCGTGCGATCAATGTATGGCGGGCATCGCGGCCACGCGGTGCACCGGCACCGGCACCCGCCAACTGCAACGCCGGCGCAGCGTGGCGAGCAGCCGCTTGCCGTAGGCCCAATCGCCCAGGCCGGAAGCCGTGTTGATGTGGCCGGCGTTGGCGAGGGTGACGAAATCCGCGCCCCAGTCGCGCGCCATCGCTTCGGCGCGGGCCAGGGGGCAATACGGATCGTCGGTGCTCGCCACCACGATGGTCGGAAAAGGAAACGCGGTGCGCGGGATCGGTGCGAAATCGGCCAGCGCGGGCGGCGCGTTCTCGCGCTCGACGTCGGCCGGCGCCACCAGCAAGGCGCCCGCGACCTTCTGCCGCACCGGCAGGGGCAGGTGGGCGACCGTGATGCAGCCCAGACTGTGCGCCACCAGCAGCGGCGGGCGGGTGGCCTCGTCGATGGCGACGGTCAGCGCGTGGACCCACTCGGCACGTGCAGGCTGTGCCCAGTCGCGCTGCTCGACCCGCGTGGCGCGGGCGAGCTGCTCCGCCCACCGGCTTTGCCAGTGTTCGGGGCCGGAACCGTTCCAGCCGGGGACGATGATGGGTTGCAGTCGCATGGTCCACATGATGACGGCACGGGCTTCTTACTCAAAACAATTATTTAGGCATAGCTTATATAAATAAGTAATTTGATGTGGGTCGGCAATGCTCGGGTCGGCGGCTAACCGGGCCTGCTCGCGACGGCCCGCAGCCCCTTGCCACCCACTCGGACGGTGAGTCCGCAGGCCCGGCCAACCTGGCGAGCTACCTGGTTTCCGTGCGTTGCCTTCAGTGTGCCGCCCCCGGCGCGGGCGCGGTGCCCGGTTGGGCCGGCGGCGCGTCGCCCGCCTTGGCCAGGAGCGCGCCGAAGGCCTCGTCCAGCCGGCGATCGGCCTCGGCCAGCGCTGCACGCCGCTCCCGCAGCCACTGCCGGTCGCGGGCCAGTGTCTCGCGCGCGGCCTCGAGCATGCGCTCGACCTCCTGCGGCTGCGGCCCGCCCGTGCCGACCCGCGTGCGCACCATGTCGGTGGGCGACAGCGTGGCGCGGAACGCCGCTTCGTCCAGGGGCAGGGAGGCGTCCGGCCATTGGTACTTGGCGGCGGCTTCGCCGTAGAGGCGCTGGGCTTCGGCGTAGGGGAAGTCCCTGGGCGCGATGTGGTGTTCGCGCGCATAGGACACGATCATCGACGCGAAGCTGTGGCCGATGCGAAAGGGCACCTGGTGCACGCGCTGCAGTGTGTCGGCGAGCTCCATCGAGGTGGTCCACTCGGCCTCCAGCTCGGCCAGGGCGCGCTCCTTGTTGACGACCAGGGCTTCCAGCACCCGATCCATGCGCTTGAACATGTCCACCGCCGACTCGTTCAGCCCCAGCGATTCGCCGGCCGACTTGTAGTCGGTCATGCCGGTGGTGACGTTGTGCGCGCGGATCGTGACCGTGTGGGCGAGCCCGACCACGTCCGACGCCGCCTCGCGCGCGCGCATCACCAGGCCCGGGTTGCGCTTTTGCGGCATGGCGCTGCTGCTGTAGGTCGCGCCTTCGGCGAGCAGCAGCCAGGGTTCGGTCTGATGGTATTGCGTGTGGATGTCGCCCAGCAGCGCGCCCAGGCGGATCGCGCCCGAGGACATGATGCCGGCGGCCTCGATCGGCACGTCGAAGGTGATGACCTGGCCGGCGTCCAGCGAATTCTCGACCAGGCCGTCGAAACCCAGCAGCTCGGCCAGGCGTTCGCGGTTCAGCGGCCAGCTCGAGTTGGCGAGCACCGCCGTGCCCATCGCGCTCAGGTTCATGCGGGCATACAGCTCGCGGATGCGCTGCGCGTCGCGCGAGAAAGAGGCCGCGTAGGCGAGCAGATAGTGCGCGTAGCTGATCGGCATCGCCTGCACGCCGTTGGTGTAGGCGGGCACCAGCGTGTCGACGTTCTCGCCGGCCAGGCGCAGCAGTTGCTCGCGGGTGTCGTCCATGGCGTCGGCGTAGGCCAGCACCGCTGCGCGCAGCACCGCCATGCGGTAGGTCGCGTACATGTCCTGGCGGCTGCGGCCGGCGTGGATCAGCGAGGCTTCCGGGCCGATCGCGTCGATCATGATGCGTTCGACCTGCAGCACGTCGGAGGGGCGTTTGCCGTCGGGCTTGTCGGCCTGCTCGATGGCGTGGCGCACACCCTGGGCGATCTTGGCCGCCTGCTCGGCCGGCAGGACGCCTTGCTCGGCGAGCATCACGATCGATGCCTTGTTGATGCGGTTCATCCACGAGAACTGCCCGGTGTCGCGGCTGGCGTCGGCCGCGTCTGCTTTGGCCGGCGCGGCGTCGCGGGGCGAGGCAGCGCTCACGCCGAGTTTCTCGGCCTGCGCGGCGCACTCGGCCGTGCTCTTGCAGGGCTGGTCGCCGGTGCTGGCGGCGTGGGCCGGGCCCAGGGCGGCGGCCCAGGCGAGGATGATGCTCGCGGCCAGGCGATTCGTTTGCATGTCGGTCTCCCCCTCGGTTGTGAGGGGTCACGCTAACAGGCGCGCGCGCCCGGCTCCATCCGGATTGTCCCCCGGGGGGCGGGGGATCAGTTGACCGCGACGTCGGTGGCGTCGATCACTGCCTTCCAGCGCTCCCGTTCGCGCTGCATGAAGGCGGCGGCCTCGGCGCGTGGTTCGCCCACCGGCGCGACGCCCTGCTCGCGGAAGCGCTCGGCGATCTCGGGCATGGCGAGCACGCGCGCGATGTCCGCGTTCAACTGGTCGGCGATCGCGTCGGGCGTGCCGGGCGGCGCGACCAGGCCGAACCAGGTCACCGATTCGAAATCCTTGAGCCCGCTCTCGGCGAGCGTGGGCACCTCGGGCAGCAGCGGGCTGCGTTCCGGGCCGGCGACGGCCAGGATGCGCGTGGTGCCGCTCTTGTGCTGTGGGTACATGGAGCCGATGTTGTCGAAGAACACGTCGACCTGCCCGCCCATGAGGTCGGCCAGCGCCGGCGAGGTGCCGCGGTACGGCACGAACATGAATCGCGTGTCGATGGCTACGCCGAACATCGCGCCCGTCAGGTGCGAGGTGGTGCCGTTACCCTGGGTCGCGACGGACACGGCGCCGGGGTTGGCCTGCGCATAGGCGATGAATTCGGCCGGCGTCTTGGCCGGAAAGTCCTTGCGCACGGCCAGCACGTTGGGCGCGGCCGCAAGCGTGGTGATCGGCGTGAGGGCTTCGGCGTCGTAGGGCAGGTTGGCGTACAGGTACTGGTTGATGACCAGGGGCGCCGGCGGCGTGGCGAGCAGGGTGTAGCCGTCGGGCGCGGCCTTGGCGGCGGCATCCGCGCCGATGTTGCCGCCCGCGCCGGCGCGGTTGTCGATGATCACGGGCTGGCCCCAGAGGTCGCCCAGCTTCTGCCCGATCAGCCGCGGCAGCACGTCGGCGGTGCCGCCGGCGGGGTACGGCACGATGATGCGTACCGGCTTGTCCGGAAAGCCCGCCGCGAGTGTCGCGACGGGCAGGGCACAGCTCGCGGCCAGCAGGGCGGCCGCAGCGAAACGCGATGGCATGTCTGTCTCCTCGGGCAGTGCTGGCCTGCCCTTCAACGTTGTGTGGTGTCGGGCGAACCTTAATTTGGTGTCGAACGAGTGGCAAACAATTCGAATAAAATGTTCGCAAACCGAACGGGGCCACGATGGACGACACGCGCAGCAAGGAAGACAAGGAATACGTGGCGGGCCTGGAGAAGGGCCTGGCCGTCATCGAGGCCTTCGGCTTGAGCGGCGGCGCGCTCACCCTGAGCGAGGCGGCCGAGATCACTGGGCACTCGCGGGCCTCGGCGCGGCGTTCGCTGCTCACGCTGCAGCGGCTGGGCTACGTCCATGCCGAGGGCAAGTATTTCCGGCTCGCCCCGCGCACCCTGCGCCTGGGGCATGCGTACGTGGTATCCAATCCCCTCGGACGGCTGGTGCAGCCCATCCTGGAAGCCACCACCGAGCGTACCCACGAGTCGAGTTCGGTGGCCGTGCTGGACGGCATGGAAGCGGTATTCGTGGCGCGTGCCACGGCGCGTCGCAGTCTTTCCAACGGGCTGGGCATGGGTTCGCGCCTGCCCGCGCATAGCGCCGCCACCGGCCGCGTCCTGCTGTCCGAGCTGCCGGACGACGAGATCGAACGGCGTTTGCGCATGGTGCCCCTGCGCAAGCTCACGCCGCGCACGCTGACCGACCCGGAGGAACTCTCGCGCACCATCCGGCAGGTGCGCGTGGACGGCTATGCCGTGTGCAACGAGGAGCTCGAACTCGGCGTGCGCTCGATCGCTGTGCCGCTGCAGGATCACCACGGGCGCGTGATCGCCGCCCTGAGCCTGGTCTCGGCCATGCCGCGCATGAGCACCGAGATGATCGTCGAGACCTTGCTGCCGCACCTGGAGAGCGCCCGCCGCATGCTGGCGACCGTACTTTGATTGTTCGCATAGCGAATGAAAGTCCGATTATGATTGACGGGGTTTCCCCCCCTCCCTAAGGTGTCCGTCCATGGCGGTCCGGCACGGTACATGGCACCCGCCCGGCAAGGAGACGACACCTGTGAAGCACGAACATCCCATCGAATTCCATCCCGCGACGCTGACGCGGGTGCCCTACGCGGTCTACGACGACGCCGGCATCTATGCCCAGGAGCAGCGCCGCGTGTTCCAGGGCCCGGCCTGGAACTACCTCTGTCTGGACGCGGAGCTGCCCGAGCCGGGCAGCTACCGCACCACGTTCGTCGGCACGACGCCGGTGGTGGTCGTGCGTGACGACGACGGCGAGGTGTACGGTTTCGAGAACCGATGTGCGCACCGCGGCGCGCTGATCGCGCTGGAGAAGTCCGGCAAGGCCGAGAGTTTCCAGTGCGTCTATCACGCCTGGAGCTACAACCGGCAGGGCGAGCTCACCGGCGTGGCCTTCGAGCACGGCGTCAAGGGCAAGGGCGGCATGCCGCCGAGCTTCTGCAAGGAGGCGCACGGGCCCCGCCCGCTGCGCATCGCCGCCTATTGCGGCCTGGTTTTCGGCAGCTTCGACGACGATGTCCCGCCGATCGAGGAATACCTGGGCGACGAGATCTGTACGCGCATCGAGCGGGTGCTGCACAAGCCGGTCGAAGTGATCGGCCGCTTCACGCAGAAACTGCCCAACAATTGGAAGCTGTACGTCGAGAACGTCAAGGACAGCTACCACGCCAGCCTGCTGCACCTTTTTTTCACGACCTTCGAGATCAATCGCCTGTCGCAGCGCGGCGGCGTCATCGTGGACGAGAGCGGTGGGCATCACGTCAGTTTCTCGATGATCGACCGCGAGGCCGAGAAGGATGCTTCCTATCGCGAACAAGGCCTGCGCTCGGACACCGACCGCTATCGCCTGAAGGATCCGAGCCTGCTCGCCGGCTTCGAGGAGTACGACGACGGCATCACGCTGCAGATCCTGTCGGTGTTTCCCGGCTTCGTGCTGCAGCAGATCCAGAACTGCCTCGCGGTGCGCCAGGTGCTGCCCAAGGGCACCGAGCGCACCGAGCTGAACTGGACCTATCTCGGCTACGTCGACGACAGCCCCGAGCAGCGCCAGGTGCGGCTCAAGCAATCCAACCTGATCGGTCCGGCCGGTTTCATCTCGATGGAGGATGGCGCCGTGGGCGGCTTCGTGCAGCGCGGCATCGCTGGCGCGCGCCAAGAGCAGGCCGTGGTCGAGATGGGCGGCGCAGAGGCCGAATCCAGCGAAGGCCGGGCGACCGAAGCCTCGGTGCGAGGCTTCTGGAAGGCCTATCGCCAGATGATGACCGCCTGAGCCGGGGGGAGCAGCCATGATCGACTTCATCGACCTCTGCGCATTCAACGCGGCCTACGCGGACGCGATCGACCGCGATGACCTGGAAAGCTGGCCGGCCTTCTTCACCGAGGCCTGCCACTATCGCATCACCCACGTGGAGAACGAACGCGAAGGCCTGCCCGCGGGCATCGTCTACGCCGACTCGCGGGCCATGCTGGAAGACCGCATCGCCGCCCTGCGCGTAGCCAACATCTACGAGCGCCAGCGCTATCGCCATCTGCTCGGCATGCCGCTCGTCACTGCGTCCGACGAAGGGCGCACTGCGGCGCGCGTGCCCTTCATGGTGGCGCGCATCATGGCCACCGGCGAGACGGAACTCTTCGCCACCGGGGCGTTCCATGACCGCTACGTGCGCGAGCAGGGCCGCGTTCTCCTCGCCGAGCGCGTGGCGGTGTGCGACAGCACGGCCACCGACACCTTGCTGGCGTTGCCCTTGTGAGGCCGCCGGACATGCAGACGACGGCGCAGCGTGCCGGCCGTGCGCCCGTGCGCCTGGCCCTGGCCGTCGGCGATCCGAACGGCATCGGGCCGGAGATCGCCCTGAAGGCGCTGCAGGCCTGCGACGCACGCAGCGACCTCGCGCTGACGTTGTACGGCCCCAGCGGCCCGCTGCTCGGCACGGCGCGAGCCCTCGGCCTGGAGGACATCCTCGCGCGCGCCGCCTGGGTACCCACCGGCGACTTGCCCGCGGGCGCCTGGGCGCCCGGGCAGGTGAACGCCGAGGCCGGCGCAGCCACCGTGGCCGCTGCCAGCGCGGCCATCCGCGCCTGCAGGGCCGGGGTGCACGACGCGGTCATCGCCTGCCCGCACCACGAGACGGCCATCCACCGGGCCGGCATCGCGTTCAGCGGCTATCCCTCGCTGCTGGCCCAGGTCGGCGGCCAGCCGGAGGCCGAGGTGTTTCTCATGCTGGTGGGCGGCGGGCTGCGCATCGTGCACGTCACCCTGCACCAGAGCCTGCGTTCGGCGCTGGACGACATCAGCATCGAGCGCATCGTGGCGGCCGCCCGCGCCGGTGTGCGCGCCTGTGCCGGGCTCGGCCTGGTGCGTCCGCGCATCGGGCTGTTCGGCATCAATCCGCACGCCTCCGAGGGCGGATTGTTCGGCGGCGAGGACGAGGCGCTCGCCGTGCCGGCCGCCGAGCGCCTGCGCGCGCTGGGCATCGCCGTGGACGGCCCGCTGGGCGCCGACACCCTGCTCGCCGATCGCGCCCACGATCTCTACGTGGCGATGTGGCACGACCAGGGCCACATCCCCGTCAAGCTGCTGGCGCCGCGCGCGGCCAGCGCCCTGTCGATCGGCGCGGGCGTGCTGCTGTCCAGCGTGGGCCACGGCAGCGCCATGGACATCGCCGGCAAGGGCTTGGCCGAGCCGACGGCGCTGCTGCGCACCATCGATCTGTTCGCCGGCATGCCGGCCGCCGCACCGCCGGGAGACCGCGCATGACCCATCAAATCCGCATCGCCGGCACCGACGTGGCGTTCCCGTGCGCGCCGGGCCAGACCGTGCTGGCGGCCGGCATGGCCGCCGGCATCGAACTGCCGTATTCCTGTCGCAAGGGCGTGTGCGCGAGCTGCGCCGGGCGCGTCGAGAAAGGTAGCGTGGCCGCCGTGCAGGGCACAGCGCAGAACAACGAAGCCTGTCTGCCGGGCGAGGTGTTGTTCTGCGTCTGCACCCCGGTATCGGACGTGACCATCGAGCCGACATCCTGGCGCCGCGTCGACCCGGATGCGCGCAAGCGCTACGCCGCCAAAGTGTTCCGCCGCCAACAGGCCGCGCCGGACGTCTCGGTATTGCAACTGCGCCTGCCGGCCGGGCAGCGGGCGCGTTTCCGGGCGGGCCAGTACCTGCAGGTGTCGCTGCCGGACGGGCAGGTGCGCGCGTATTCCATGGCCAATCCGCCGCACGAGAGCGACATGCTCACCCTGCACGTGCGGCATGTCCCCGGTGGGCAGTTCACCGAGCGCCTGCGGACGCTGGAACGGGGCGATGTGCTCGAGGTGGAACTGCCCTTCGGCAGTGTGGCGCTGGACGCCGAGGGCGAGCGTGCCCTGGTCTGCGTGGCGGGCGGCACGGGTTTCGCACCGGTCAAGTCGCTGCTGGATCATCTGGCGCGCGCGCGCACTGCGCGCCCGGTCACGCTGGTCTGGGGCGCGCGGGACGCCGCCGGCATCTACCTGCCCGACGCGCTGGCGCGCTGGCGCAAGGCCCTGCCCGGCTTTCGGGCGGTGATCGCGCTCGAGACCGGCCCCGCGGCCGAGCATCCGCAGGCCTATGCCGGCCGCGTCGATGCCGCGCTCGCCGAACGCGTGGGCGCGCTGGCCGGCGCCCAGGTGTACTGCTGCGGCGCCCCGGCCATGGTGGACGCCGTGCGCCGGCGTGCGATCGAAGGCCTCGGCCTGGCGCCGCACGATTTCCACGCCGACGCCTTCGTGCCCGCCACGGCGCCCGCGCCGGCCTGACGCTGCGAAGCTGCCGCAGGCCCTACCGCCCGTCCCTCATCGCCCCGTGAACCGAGCCGCCCGCTTCTCGACGAAGTGCGCCACGCCTTCGCGAAAATCCTCGCTCGCCAGAGCGCGTTGGGTCTCGGCATTGGCGATGGTGGTCGCTTCGGCCAGCGACTGGCCCAGCGTAGCGTCGACCAACTGGCGCTTGATGACGGCCAGCGAGCGTGGCGATACGGCCTGGGCCAGGTCGCGGGCGCGCGCCTGCAACTGGGCGTGAAAATCCTGGTCCGGCAGGATGCCGGCGACGAGCCCGATGCGCTCGGCTTCTGCCGCGTCCATCAAGCGGGCGGACATCAGCCACTCGGTGGCGCGCGGCAGGCCGACGAGGCGGGGCAGCAGCCAGGCGATGCCGTGCTCGGCGATCAGGCCGCGCCTGGCGAACACGGCGCCCAGGCGAGCGCTGGCCGCTGCATAGCGGATGTCGCAATACAGCGAAATCACCAGGCCCACGCCGGCCGCGGCGCCGTTCAGACCGCACACGACGGGCTTGGGCACGCCCAGCAGGTAGCTGTAGCGCTGGCCCAGGTCGTCGTCGGACACCGGCAGCGCCGCGGGCACGCGGCTGCCGGCGCCGGCAGCCTTGAGCGCGGCCATGTCCACGCCGGCGCAGAAGGCGCGTCCGGTGGCGCTCAGCACGATCACGCGCACATCCGGGTCGGCGCCCAGCGCCAGCATGTGCTCGCGCACCGCCTGCTCCATCTCGGGGCTCCAGGCGTTCATGCGCTCGGGGCGGTTCAGGGTGAGGGTCGCGACGCCGTCCCTGCGGGCGAGCAGGACCGGAGGGCCGTCGTCGGGCGGCCGTGCGGGATCGCTCATGCCTTCCTCCCGCTCACCTTGGCACGCATGCCGGCGACGGCGCCGCGGTGCTCGTCGGTCTGGTGGGCAAGCGCCTGATAGGCGGCCGACATCTCCAGCAGCGAATCCAGGCGTGCGTGCTGGCCCTCGCGGATCAGGCGCTTGGTCAGGCGCAGGGCATGCAGCGGGTTGGCCGCCATGAGGTCGGCCAGCCGCAGGGCGCGGGCGAGCAACTGGTCGGGTTCCACCACTTCGCTTACCAGACCCCAGCGCAGCGCCTGCTCGGCGTCGATGGTCTCGCCGGTGAGGGCCATCTGGTAGGCGTGCGAGAGCGCAATGGCGCGCGGCAGGAACCAGGCGCCGCCGTCGCCCGGGATGATGCCCAGGCGGATGAAGCTCTCGGCAAAGCGCGCCTGGGTGGAAGCGATGCGGATGTCGCACATGCAGGCGAGGTCGCAGCCCGCACCCACGGCGGGGCCGTTGACCGCGGCGATCACCGGTACGTCCAGCCGCTCGAAGGCCAGTGGGATGCGCTGGATGCCGCCGCGATAGCGGCTGCGCACCTTCATGCCGGGCGTCTCCGACAGTGCCTGCAGCGAAGCGAGGTCGCCGCCCGCGCAAAAGGCACTGCCGGCGCCGGTGAGCACGATGGCCCGCGTGGTTTCATCATGGCCGAGCGTGTGCAGCGTATCGACGATCTCGTTGATCGCATCTTCGCCCGACAGCGCGTTGCGCGTCTCGGGCCGGTTCAGGGTGAGGACGACGACGCTGTTGTCGCGGCGTTCGATGGCAAGAAACGAAGACATGCAGACTCCTTGGAGAAGCGGCCGTGCTCACCAGGCGCCAGCCTGGGCGAGCGCGTCGATGGCGGCATCGTCCAGGCCCAGGCGCTCGCGCAGGATCTGGCGGTTGTGCTGGCCCAGTTCGGGATTCGGGCGCAGCGGTGCGGGTTGTACGTCGGCAAAGCGCAAGGGGCTGTGCGGCAGGACCACGCGGCCGAGCTCGGGGTGCTCGACATACTGCAGCATGCCGCGTTCGTGCATGTGGCGGTCGTGCACCACCTCGTCGAGCGTGCGTACCGGGGCGCACGGGAAGTGGAACTCGCGCGAGGCCTGCATCACGGCTTCGCGCGTGCGCTCGCGCGTCCAGTCGTTCACCACGGCGTCGACCTCCTGCATGATCTGGCAGCGCGTCGCATGGCTCGCATAGCGCGGATCGTCGAGCAGCGCCGGGCGGCCCATGGCCTGCACCAGGCCGCGCCAGTGCCCTTCGGTCACGCAGATCACCGCGACGTAACCGTCGCTCGCCTCGTAGGTGTTGTAGGGGGCCATGGCCAGCGCGCCGTGCCGGTTGCCGGTGCGTACGGTGTCCTTGCCTTCGTAGTACAGCGTCAGGTTCGAGGCGAGCGCCGGATACATGGTGTCCTGCATGGCCACTTCGGCGATGCAGCCCTTGCCGGTGCGCTCGCGATCGAACAGGGCGGTGAGGATGGCGCCGTACAGGTGCGTGCCGCTCAGGAAGTCCGAGAGCGCGGGGCCGGCCTTCACGGGCGGGCGGTCCGGATAGCCCGTTACGTGCATGGTGCCGCTCATGGCCTGGATAGTGAGGTCCATGGCCAGGAGGTCGCGGTTCGGCCCGCTGCTGCCGTAGCCCGAGGCCGAGGCATAGACCAGCCGCGGGTTGCGTTCGAGCAGCGTCTGCGCGCCCAGGCCCAGGCGTTCCATCACGCCGGGCATGAAGTTCTCCATCACCACGTCGGCCTGCTCGACCAGCCGCAGGAACACCTCGCGCCCCTTCGGGTTCTTCAAGTCCAGCGTCATGCCGGACTTGTTCGAGTTGAGCATGGCCAGCGGCAGGGACGCCGCGCGGCGCGAGCGCACCGGCTCGCCGTGCGGCGGCTCGATCTTGATGACGTCGGCGCCGGCCAGCGCGAGCAGCAGCCCGCAGTAGGGCGCCTGGTAGATCTGGCCGAGGTCGAGGACGGTGATGCCGGCCAGCGGCTGGCGCCGCGGCGGCGTCGGGTCTTGGTTCATGGGCTGCCTCATTGCTTGGGAATGCCTGCGGTTTCGCGCGCGCTGTCCCAGCGCTGGATTTCCTCGCGCTGGAACCGGGCGAACTGCTTGCGGTCGGCTGGAAAGCCCATGCTGCTCAGGCGATCCTGCATTTCCTTGGCCTGCGGCGTGGCCTCGATGGCGAGCAGTTCCTGCTCCAGCCGCGTCACCACGGGCTCGGGCGTGCCGGCGGGGGCGAACACGCCGGTCCAGTTGACCATGTAGTAGTCGTCGAAGGTCTCGGCGAGGGTGGGCGTGTCGGGATAGGCCTTGAGCCGCTGGTCTCCGGTTTGTGCCAGCATGCGCAGCGCGCCGGACTGCAGGTGCGGAATGACGGCGCCCAGGTCGGCGAACACGAAGTCGAGCTGCTTGCCGGCCAGATCGACCAGGGCGGGCGCCGCGCCCTTGTAGGGGATATGCGTGGCCTTGGCGCCCGCGCGGTGCAGGAACAGCTCGGTGGCGATCTGGTAGGACGCGCTGCCGCTGCCGTAGTTGAACTTGCCGGGGTTCCGGCGCAGGGTCTCGACGAACTCCGCGAAGCTCTGGTAGGGCGCGTCGCCCGGCACGGCAACGGCCATCACGCCCATGCTCAGGCGCGCCACCGGGGTCAGTTCCTTGACCGGGTCGTAGGGCAGTTCATTGAATGTCGCGACATTCGTCGTCACCGGCGAATTGCTGGAGAAGAACAGGGTGTAGCCGTCGGCGGGCGCGCGCGTCACGGTCTGCGCGGCGATGAAGCTGTTGCCGCCGGGCTTGTTCTCGACCACCACGGTCTGCCCCACGCGCGATTCCAGCTCGCGGGCATAGAAGCGTGCGCTGGTATCCGCACCGCTGCCGGGGGGGAACGAAACGATGAAGCGTATGGGCTTGTCGGGATAGCTCGCGGCCGAAGCCGGCGCCGCGGCGATGCAGCCCATGGCGATAGCGAGCAAAGCACCGAACCTTTTCATGCGGGTCTCCTGGAGTGGGTTGTGTTTTTCTTGTCAGCCGAAGGCGCGGCGTGGGCCTTCCTCTTTTTTCCAGCCTATCCGCACGGTGGCGCAGGGGCCATGCCGTGGTCCGCATATCCGTCATGTGTCCCGCGCATGACCGATATGCCGCCCGCGGCATGGCCGCATGCCGCGTCGCCCCCTAGCATGAATGGACAAGAAGCACAGACGAGGAGTACACGATGAGCACGGCTCAAGCAGTGGTCATACAGCCCGCGCCGCCCGACGTCGATTGCGACGACCTGCGCTTGCAGGTGCGCGCGTTTCTGCGCGAAGCGCTTGCCGGCATGCCGGCCGAATTGCGCGCGAAATCCTGGGGCGGTTCGGACCCGGCGTTCAGCCTGGCGCTGGGCGAGCGCGGCTGGCTGGGCATGACCTGGTCCAAGCGGCTGGGCGGCGGCGAGCGCAGCGCGCTCGAGCGCTACGTGGTGCTCGAAGAGCTGCTGGCGGCCGGCGCGCCGGTGGGCGCGCACTGGGTGGCCGAGCGCCAGAGCGGGCCGCTCCTGATGCGCTACGCGCGGCCCGAGGTCGCCGAGGCCATCGTGCCGCGCATCGCGCGCGGCGAGCTGCGCTTTTGCATCGGCATGAGCGAGCCCGATGCCGGCTCGGACCTCGCTTCGGTGCGCACGCGCGCGGTGCCGGAGCCCGGCGGCTGGCGCGTCAACGGCACCAAGCTCTGGACTTCCGGCGCGCATCAGGCGCACTACATGATCGCCCTGGTGCGCACCGACCACGAGGCGGACAAGCACGCGGGCCTGTCGCAGTTGCTGATCGACATGACGAGCCCGGGCGTCGAGGCGAGGCCGATCCGCAACCTGGAAGGCGGCGCGCATTTCAACGAAGTCGTGCTGCGCGATGTCTTCGTGCCCGATGCCATGCTCATCGGCGCGCCGGGCGACGGCTGGCGCCAGGTGACCGCCGAGCTTGCGCTGGAGCGCAGCGGCCCCGAGCGCTACCTGAGCAGCTACCGCCTGCTGGTCGCCATGCTGGATGCGGCCGACGTGGCCGACCCGCGCCACGCGACCGAACTCGGCTACGCGGTGGCGGAAATGTCGGTACTGCGCCAGATGTCGCGCGGCGTCGCATGGATGCTGCAGCAGGGGCAGAGCCCGCAGTACGCCGCGGCGAGCGTCAAGGACATGGGCACCAGTTTCGAGCAGAGCCTGCCGGATCGCGCGCATCGCCTGTTCGCGCCCGTGCCCGGCATGGACGACACGGCGCTGGGTCGGGTGCACACCTACATGACCCAGGTCGCGCCTTCCTTCTCGCTGCGCGGGGGAACGCGGGAAATTCTGCGCGGCATGATCGCCAAGGGCATGGGGTTGAGGTGAAGGCTCCCCCCGACGCGCTCGCGCGTGCCCCCGGCGGAGCGGCACTGGCGGACTGGCGAAGCCGGATCCGCTGTGCCCTGGATGGGGCGGCGTACTTTCATGCGCCGTGGGTGGCGCCAACGCTATGAGAAAACTGAGATGAACGACATGGCTGAAATGCTGGCGGACAGCGCAGAGCGCCTGTTCGGCGCTGAGGTGTCCCGCAACCTGCAGGAGGCGGCGGAAGCCGGCGGCTGGCAGGCCGGACTGTGGCAGGCCGTGAGCGACAGTGGGCTGCAGAACCTGCTCGTGCCCGAGGAGGCGGGGGGAGCCGGGCTGGCCTGGGCAGAGGCGATGCCGGTGCTGTTGGCCGCCCAGCGCCACCTGCCGCCGGTGCCCTTCCTGGAAGGCGTGGCCTGCGCCTGGATGCTGCACCGCGTGCCCGACAGCCGAAGCGCGTTCGGCGCCGTGCCGGCCGACGCGGTATGGACGCTGGGCGACGCCGGCGGGCTCGCCGTGCTGGGCGATGGCTGCAGCGGCAATGTGTCGCTGCCGTGGGGGCGGCACGCCGCGCGCGCGCTCTTGTGGAGCGAGGATGCCGGCTGGCTGCTGGTCGATCTCGCGGGCGCGAGCGTGGACGTCCGCGCCAACATCGCCGGCGAGCCACGCGATGTGCTGGGTCTGCGCGAGGCCCGGATTCTCGCCCGCGTGCCGGGTTTGCCCGGCGAGAGTGCGCAGGTGGTGGGCGCCCAGCTTCGGGCGATCGCCATCCAGGCCGCCCTGGAGCGCGTGCTCGACCAGTGCGTGACCTACGCCAATGAACGGGTGCAGTTCGGCCGGCCCATCGGCCGCTTCCAGGCGATCCAGCACCTCGTCGCCCAGGTGGCCAACCACGTGGTGGCCTCGCGCATGGCGGTGGCCCAGGCCTGCGAGGCCGCCGGTACGGCGGTCTGGGACGAAGCGGTGGCGGTGGCCAAGGTCACCGCTTCGCGCGCCGCCGGCGAGGTGGCGGCCATGGCGCACCAGGTGCACGGCGCCATGGGCTTCACCTACGAGCACAGCCTGCATTTCGCCACGCGGCGGCTGTGGTCCTGGCGCGCGGAGTGCGGCGGCGAGGCGCAGTGGGCGCGCTGGCTGGGCGAGCGCGCCATCCTGCGCGGCGGCGCGGCTCATTGGGAGCATCTGACCGGCGTATCGGGCTGAGTCCCAGCGAAGGGAAGAAACCGTCGCGTCCTCGCCCGGCGTAAACGCCGGGCTGGATGGCGCTGCGCGCCAGGGTACGCCGCCAGCGATCTCCACGCCGCGCCGGCTCCGGTCGTGTCATCCCCCGGGGCGGCTCGTAACAAACCCGTTCACTGAACTTGCGGTTTGTCGCTTCGTGCCACAACCGGCAGAACTTTTCTATAATGGAATCAATAATGATTCTCATTACATTGTCAGGCGGGTCATCTCGACACGGATGAGTGGGCGCGGCGCCAGTCGCGCTGCCATCGCCGGAACCGATGCGCCGTCCCATTCCAGAACTGGCCGTGTCCCTACCCTCGAGCGCCGCGCTGCGCAACGCCGAATCCCTGTACAACCACCACGGCTGGCTGCGCGGCTGGCTGGCCCGACGCCTGGACAATGCGTTCGACGCCGGCGACCTGGCGCAGGATACTTTCGTGCGCATCCTGTGCGCGCCGGCCGCTGCCGCCGAGGTACGCGAACCGCGCGCCTACCTCGCGACCATCGCGCGCCGCCTGCTGCTCAATCATCAGCGGCGCGCTTCGCTGGAACGTGCCTACGCAGAGCAGCTCGCGCTCATGCCATCGGTGGAAGTGCCCAGCGCCGAGCAGCAGGTCGCCATCCTGCAGACCCTGCAAGCCCTGGACACCATGCTGGCCGGACTGCCGCCCAAGGTGCGCGCTGTCTTCGTCCTCTCCCAGATCGAAGGCCTCACCTACGCCGCCATCGCCGACGAACTCGGCGTCGGCCTGCGCAGCGTCAAACGCTACGCCGCCCAGGCCCTCGTGCAGTGCGCTTTGCTGGAGGGGCGTTGAGCGCCGCCGCCCGGCCGCCCGAAGGCGGCGCGATTCCTCCCGTGGGGAGGATGTCGCGCGAGCGACAGGAGGGCCCAGGCCCAAGCGCCGCCGCCCGGCCGCCCGAAGGCGGCGCGATTCCAGGCGCCGGGGCCGAGGGGCCGCCGGCTCAGGATGCGGCATTCCGCAACGCCGTGCAGGCCGCCGCGAGCTGGTTCGTGCGCCTGGCGGACGCGCCGCAGGACGCCGCGCTGCGGGACGCCTGGACGCGCTGGCACCAGCAGGATGCCTTGCATGCCGCGGCCTGGGAGCGGGTAGCGAAGGTCAGCCGCCAGGCCGCGGCGCTGCCGGCGTTCGCGGGATCGGTGCTGCGGCGTCCGCAGCGTGTAGGGCGGCGCGCGCTGCTGCGCCTGGTCGCCGTCGGCGCGCTGGTTGGCGGGACGGCCAGGCTGGTCCAGGGCGACTCGCGCCGTTGGTCCACCGGCACCGGCGAGCGCCGGGAGTATGCGCTGGCCGATGGCACCCGTGTCCACCTGAACGCGGGCAGCACCGTCGAGACGGGCGCCGATGCTCACGGCCCCTGGTTGTGGCTGCGCTGCGGCGACATGATGGTGACCACCGCGGCGCCGCTGCAGGTGCGCACCGAACAGTGCGAGCTGCGCGTCGACGCCGCCCGCTTCGTGGTGCGTCTGCATGAGGGAGGTACGCAGGTCGCGGTGCGCGACGGCGAACTGTTCGCCCGCGCGGTCACGCAGGCCGCGTTCGTCCGGGTGCACGCCCATACCCAGGTCTGGGTCACCGACGCGGGCGTGTCTCCCGCCGGGCCGATCCAGGGCGCCGCGGACTGGGTGCACGGCATCCTCGCCGCCGATGCGATGCGGCTGGACGCTTTTCTCGCCGAGCTGTCGCGTCACCGGCCCGGCTGGGTGCAGTGCGCCTCCGAGGTGGCCGCTTTGCGGTTGTCGGGTGGCTTTCAGTTGGCCGATACCGATGCCGTGCTGGCCATGCTCCCGGCGGTGCTGCCGGTCGAGGTACACCATTTCACGCGCTATTGGGTGCGGATCAGCCCGCGCGGGCAGCGTGCCTGAGCGCTGCAGCGTTGGCTTGGCCCCTTTGCGCCGGCTCGCGTGTCCTATGGACATTCACCTCGACTAGGAGTCCCTGGATGTCCCCCGTCCGACCCCATGCGCCGGTTTCGGCGCTGGCCGGCACGCCGCGCCGGCGTGCCGTCTGCCTTGCTCTGCACGTTGTCGCTGCGGCCGGTGCCGCGACCGGCGCCGTTTTGCCCGCCCCGGTCCAGGCCGCGGCGGCGGCCGTGCGCAGCTACGATATTCCCGCCGGACCGCTCGGCGCGGCATTGCAGCGTTTCGCCGCCGCGGCCGGCGTGAGCGTCAGTGCGCCGCCGGAGCTGCTGGAGGGCGTCAGCACGGCCGGTGTGCAGGGGCCGCAGACCGTCCCGGCCGCATTGCAGATCCTGCTGGCGGGCACTGGCCTGGACGCCGTCGCCATCAGCCTGGACGCCTACACGCTGCGGCGCCGCGCGCCCGAGGCCGGCGGCGCGGTCAGCACGCTGGCGGCAATCACCGTGACGGGCAGCAGCGAGGTCACGGAGGACTCGGGCTCGTACCTGGCGCCCGCCACGCGGGCGGCCAACCGCCTGTCCGGCTCGCTGCGCGAAACGCCGCAGTCGGTGACGGTGCTGACGCGCCAGCGCCTGGAGGACATGGGCTCGACCAGTGTGCGCCAGGCGCTGGGCCAGGTCACCGGCGTCTACGCCACCGAGAACGACACCGAGCGCACGAGCTTCTCTTCACGCGGCTACGCCATCTCGAACTACCAGATCGACGGCATCTCGCTGGTGCAGGGCGACGGCTACATCTCGCTCAACCCCGACCCTGCGGTGTATGACCGTATCGACATCGTGCGCGGCGCGACCGGCCTGATGACCGGCGCAGGCGATCCGAGCGGCTCGGTGAACCTGCAGCGCAAGCGACCGACGCGGGACTTCCAGGCCAGCGTGGGCGCCACGCTTGGGCGCTGGGACACGCGTCGCGTCGAGGCCGACCTCTCCGGCCCGATCGCCTTCGACGGCAAGATCCGCGGGCGCCTGGTGGCGGTGCGCGAGAAAGCCGATGCCTTCCGCGATCGCTATACGCTCGACAAGAAGGTGCTGTACGGTGTGCTCGAAGCCGACGTGGGCGAGCGCACCACGGTGTCGGTGGGTTACGACTATCAGGCCCCGCGCACCTACGGCGTCACCTGGGGAACCGTACCCTACTGGATGGCCGACGGCTCGCTCGCCAACCTGCCGCGCAACACCAACTGGTCGCCCGCCTGGGCGTCGTGGGCGCTGGTGCAGAAACAGGCTTTCGGCACCATCGAACACCGCTTCGACAACGGCTGGCAACTCAACGGCGGCTACATCCACGACGTCAAGACGGGTTCGGGCAAGCGCTGGTTCGCCGGTTCGGGCTATCCCAAGGCCGACGGCACGGGCATCAGCGCGTGGACCGGCGGCGGCGCGGAATACGACATCACCACGCAGGCCCTGGACTTGAACGCCAGCGGCCCGGTCGAGCTTTTCGGCCGCCGGCACGAACTCGTCTTCGGCTATACCAGCAGCCGCAGCGTGCAGGACAGCCCGTACTCGGTCATGGACCCCATGCCGCCCAGCTACACGGTGGTGCCGGATTGGCGCAACTTCGACCCCGACATCCCCGAGTACGGCGTCACGGTGTACGACTTCAACCAGTCCGAAACCGAGACCCGCCAGCGCGGCGCCTATGCCGCCGGCCGTTTCAGCCTGGCCGACCCGCTCACCGTCATCGTCGGCGCGCGCCTGAGCAACTGGCGCGCCGAAACCCGCAACTACAACGTGAGCAACGGCGGCAGCTATGCCTCGGCCACCGGCTATTCGGTGGACAACGAACTTACGCCTTATGCCGGCGTGATCCTGGACCTGAACCGGCAGTGGTCGGTGTACGGCAGCTATACCGACATCTTCAAGCCGCAGAACCGGCGCGACGCCGATAACGCCTTCCTCGATCCGGTTACCGGCAATAACGTCGAGCTGGGCCTGAAGGGCGAATTGTTCGAGGGCCGCATGAATGCCGCGTTCGTGGTGTTCGGCGGCAAACAGGACAACCTCGCCGAGCTCGACGACTCGCGCGACCTGGCCCCGGGCAGCTTCGACCCCGCCGACCCGCCCGAGGGCTACGACAGCAGCGGTCACTTCCTGCTGCCGGACGGCTCGCAGCCCTACAAGAGCACCGGCAAGGGCAACAAGGTGCGTGGTTTCGAGGCCGAATTGCAGGGCCAGGTCACCGACAACTGGAACCTTGCGGCCGGCTTCACCTACACCAAGGTGCGCGATGCCGACGGCAACCAGATCCAGGGCAACCGCCCGGTCAGGCTGCTCAGGGTGTGGACCAGCTATCGCCTGCCCGGCGACTGGAACCGCCTGACCGTGGGCGGCGGCGTCACCTGGCAGAGCGCGATCTGGGCCAATGCGTCGCGGCCGACGGGTGCCTTCAATGCGAACGGGACGCCGGTCACGCAGACCGCGCGGATCGAGCAGGGCAGCTTCGCGCTCGTCAACCTGATGGCGCGCTACGATTTCACCGAGAACTTCTCGGCCGCGCTGCACGTGAACAACGTGTTCGACAAGCACTACTACCGCAACGTCGGCTTCTACAATGGCGTGCACTGGGGCGAGCCGCGCACGTGGCTGCTCAGCGCGAAGTATCGATTCTGACCGACGGATCGCCCTGGCGGATCTGGCGCACCCGGTGCAGGGGGCCACGCGCGCGTGGCTCGTGTGCTCCCCGCTCAGGCGTTCGGCAGGCTGAAGGTGTGCGCGCAGGCCACGACCTGTTCGCGCAGCCAGCGGCTGCCGGGGTCGTGCTGGGCGACGTTGTGCCAGTACATCAGCACGTCGAGCCGCGGCGGCTCGAAGCCCATCGTGACGATTTCCAGCCCGGGAGGCAGGTTGAGCAGGTGCGCCATGCGGCCCGGCATCGCGCAGATGAGGTCGGTATCCGCGATCACCGCGGGCGCCGACAGGAAGCTCGACACGGTGGCGACCACGTTGCGGCGTCCGCCCAGATGGGCGATCTGGGCGTCCACCATCTGCGACAACAGCCCCTGCCCCGACGGCGAGACCGAGAGCTGCGGCGTGGCGCAGAACGTCTCCAGGCCGATGGGCGCGGTGCGCCCGTCGCCGCGGCGGCGCATCAGGCAGACGAACATGTCGCTGTACAGGTAGTGCGTGCGCACCAGGTCGCGGGCAGGGTTCGCGGTGCCGAGCTTGAGGTCCACCGTACCATCGGCCAGTTCGGTGTCGTCGCCGATCACGGTCACCGGGCGCAGATCCAGCCGTACGTGGGGCGCGATCGAACGCAGCCGGCGCAGCAGCGGCGCGGCGAAGGTGAGTTGCAGGTAGTCGTTGCAGCCGATCACGAAGTGCCGGTTGCTGTGCGCCGGATCGAAGATGCCGGCATCGAAGAGCAGCCCGCTCATGCGCGCGAGCAGGGTGTCGAGCGTCGGCAGGAGCGCACGCGCGCGCGGCGTGAGCGCCATGTCGTTGCCCACGCGCACCAGCAGCGGGTCGCCGAATTGTGCGCGCAGGCGTTCGAGCATGCGGCTCATGGCCGGTTGCGAGACATCCAGTTGGTCCGCCGCCCGTGTGACGCCCTGGGTGCGCAGCAGGGCGGCAAGGGCCACCACCAGGTTGAGGTCGATGGTGCGCAGTAGCTGGATGTCGTGTTGTGGGCGCATGGGTCCCTCGAAGCCAGGCTTCCGTGTATAGCATGCGCGGCCGGCGCTAGGCGGCGTCGCGCCAGACCGGATCGGCGGGCAGCCAGTCCGCGAGGAATGCGATCAGGCGCGACAGCGCCGCGGGCATGTTGCGGCGTGAGACGTACACCGCATAGAGGCGCATGAGCCGGGGGCGGTAGTGCGGGAACAGCGCGATCAGGCGGCCTTGGGCGATGAGTGGCGCGACGGCGAACCGCGGCTGCTGCGAGATGCCGGCGCCGGCCAGGGTGGCGGCGAGCAGGGCGTCGGATTCGTTGGCGCTCAGGTTGCCCTCGACGGCCACGGCCAGCTCGCCGTCGGGGTGCGTGAAATGCCAAAGCGCGTGGCCGAAGTACTGATAGCCCAGGCAGTTGTGCGCCGTGAGCTCGAGCGGCCCGGCCGGCGTGCCCCGGCTGGCAAGGTAGCCCGGCGCCGCACAGATCACGGAGGCGCAGTCGCCCAGCGGACGGGCGATCAGCCCGGGCGCGGGCTCGCGGGTGATGCGCAAGGCGAGGTCGATGCGCTCCTCGACCAGGTTGACGGTGGCGTTGGACACCTGCAGGTCGATGCGCACCCGCGGGTGACGGCGCTGGAAGTCGGCGATGGCGCGGGCCAGCACGCGAGCCGCCAGCATGCGCGGGCAGGTGATGCGCAGCAGGCCCTGCAGTTGGCCATCGCCCGCAGGCTGGGTTTCCGGCAGCGGCACGTCGTTCGCCAGCGCGAGCAGGCCTTTGCAGCGCGCGAGCGTGGCTTCGCCCGCGCCGGTCAGCCCGATGCGGCGTGTGGTGCGATGCAGCAGGCGTGCGCCCGCCCAGGATTCCAGGTGCGCGAGATGGCGCGTGACCATGGCGCGCGACATGTCCAGCGCGTGGGCCGCCGCCGACAGGCTGCCGTGCTCCACGATGGCGACGAAGACGCGGACCGATTCCAGCCTATCCATTTGATCAAAATATGCAACAAATAGTTGCATGTTATCGGGTTTTTGTATCAGTTTCTGTAACGTATGCTGGCGCACGACGTTACGCTGCGGAGCCAGCATGGCTTCCCCTGTCCTGCACTACATCTACGATCCTTATTGCGGTTGGTGCTATGCAGCGGCCCCGTTACTCGCCGAGGCGCATACCTTGCCTGGCCTGGAGCTTGTGCTGCACTGCGGCGGCATGCTCACCGGGCCTACGCGTCGGCAGGTCGACCGCGCCTGGCGCGAATATGTGCTGCCGCACGACCAGCACATCGCCCGGCTCACCGGCCAGCGCTTCGGCGACGGCTATTTCACCGGCTTGCTGTACGACGAGGGGGCTGTGCTGGATTCCGCGCCGCCCGCGGCGGCCGTGCTGGCGGCGACGACGCTGGGGCGCGGCCACGACATGCTGGCCGCCGTGCAGCGCGCGCATTTCGTCGACGGGCAGCGGGTTGCGGCGCCCGGCGTGCTGGCCGAGATCGCCTGCATGCTGGGCCTGGACCCGGATGCCTACGCGGCGGCCTACGAGGACATGGCGGGCGTGCCCGTTATCGCCCATATCGCCGAAGCGCGCGCCCGGCTCGCCGCAGCGGGCGGCCAGGGCTTTCCGTGCGCGGTGCTGGCCGTGACGGGCCGGCCCGAGCGGCTGTTGCAGCTCGGGCCCTTCCTCGGCCGTCCCGAAGCCTGGCGCGACTACCTGGCGGCGTGCGCCGCGCAAAGATAGCCCGGACGGCGGCACAAGGCCGCTCGCCGGGAGAGCCGCGTCCGCTCGTTCGACGGACGACGTTCAGGGCTCGCGCAGGGCCTCGACCTGGATGCGCAGCTCCACGTCGGGCTTGAAGCCCATGTCCAGCCCGAAGTTCAGCCCGAAGTCACCCCGGTCGAACTTGGCGCGCGCGTCGGCGCCGCACACTTCGACCTTCTCCATCGGGTGCTGCATGCACTTGAAGGACTCGATCTCGAGCTTGAGCGGCCTGGTCACGCCGCGCAGCGTGAATTCGCCCTCGACTTCCTCGGGTTCGTCACCATCGAAGTCGCTGAAGCGGCCCTTGTAGGTGGCGGTGGGAAACTGCTTGGCGTCGAACATCTCGGCGCCCTGGGCGTGCTGATTGAGTTCGTCGTTGCCGAAATCGATCGAGCTGATGTCGATCTCGATCTGCACCGTGCCTTCCTTCGCCTCGCGATCGAGCACGACGCTGCCTTGCGATCGGTTGAACTTGCCGCGCCAGACCGACAGGCCGCCCAGGTGGTCCGCCTCGAAGCTGGGATAAGTGTGCTGCGGGTCGATCTTGTAGGTGACGGGCGCGGCCGCGGCGGTGCCGGCAAAGGTGGCGAACAGGACGCAGAGCAGGGTCTTCTTCATGAGGAGTTCCGTAAAAAGTTCGACTGCGGCTCGCAGCAAATCGCGCACCCGGCGGGCCGGCCGCAAGCCCGCTGGCGGCGCAGGAGGGGGCGAGGCCGGCCCGCCCCGCCGGGCACCGGTACCGGCCCCGGCGGGGGGCCAGCGCCGGCGCCAGCGGCAAAAGAGCGTCACCGCCCGTGTCTATAATTGTCGCCCGTCCGCACCGCTTCGGGTACTAACCCGGGCAATCCCTAGGCGCGTCGAATTGCGCTTATCGGTATCCTGCGCTGTTATCCGCCGGCCGCTTACGCTGGTGGCCGAGTCGCGATCCGATCCGGTCATGTTGCAGCTGGTTACCTTCAGGAGTCTTCATGCGATCCCTCTTAGCGTTATCGCGCCTGATCGACGCGATCAACGAACGCGTGGGCCAGGCCGTCATGTGGGTCACGCTCATCGTCGTCTTCATCAGTGCCGGCAACGCGGTCGTGCGCAAGGTCTGGCATACCAGTTCCAACGCATGGCTCGAAGTGCAGTGGTACCTGTTCGGCGCGATCTTCCTGCTCGCGGCAGGCTATACCCTGCTGCGCAACGAGCACGTACGGGTCGACATCCTCGCAAGCAAGCTCAGCCAGCGCAAGCAGATCTACATCGAGATCTTCGGCGTGCTGTTCTTCCTCCTGCCGATGGCGATCTGGATCATGTGGCTGTCCTGGCCCATGTTCATGGATTCCTATCTCACCAATGAGCAGTCTTCCAACGCGGGGGGCCTGGTGCGCTGGCCCGTGAAGCTGCTCATCCCGGTCGGCTTCTTCCTGCTCGTCCTGGCGGGGATCTCCCACCTCATCAAGTGCATCGGCTTCCTGGCGGGGCGGTGCCCCGACCCGCGCGACCGCGGCGATGGTCCGACCGCCGAAGAAGTGCTGGCGGCCGAGATCGCCCGCGAGGCCGCCGAGCGCGGCACGGGCGCCCCTGTGGACGCCATCGCCGTCACCGACACCACCCGCCAAGGCAGTCGCTAAATGGAATTCATCGCCGCAAACCTTGCCCCGGTCATGTTCGGGGTGCTCGTGTGCTTCCTGTTGCTCGGCTTTCCGGTGGCCTTCGCGCTGGCGGCCAACGGGATTCTCTTCGGCCTGGTGGGCATCGAGCTGGGCATGCTGACGCCGGCGCTGTTCCAGGCCCTGCCGCAGCGCGTCTTCGGCATCATCACCAACGACACGCTGCTGGCGGTGCCGTTCTTCACCCTGATGGGGCTGATCCTCGAGCGTTCCGGCATGGCCGAGGATCTGCTCGAGACCATCGGCCAGCTCTTCGGCCCGCTGCGCGGCGGCCTGGCGATCGCGGTGGTGCTGGTCGGCGCCATGCTGGCGGCGACCACCGGCGTGGTGTCGGCCTCGGTCATCTCGATGGGCCTGATCTCGCTGCCCATCATGTTGCGCTACGGCTACGACCGGCGGCTCGCGAGCGGGGTCATCGCGGCCTCGGGCACGTTGTCGCAGATCATCCCGCCCTCGCTGGTGCTCATCATCCTGGCCGACCAGCTCGGCCGCTCGATCGGCGACATGTACCGCGGCGCCATCCTGCCGGGCTTCATCCTGGCCGGCCTGTACATCGTCTACATCGTGATCGTGGCCTACCTCAAGCCACAGGCGGCGCCCGCGATGCCGGCCGAGGCGAGGGCCTTTCGCGAGCCCAACGGCGCCTCGGGCAACCGTTCGCTGATCGTGCTGATGCTGGTCTCGGTGGCCATTGCCTACGTCTTCAGCCGCTTCGAGTTCGACGACACCACGCCGGTCGACGAGGTCATCGTGGTCAGCCTGCTGGTATGGGGTGTGACTGCCTTCGTCATCGCCGGCGTGAACCGGATCTTCAAGCTGGGCCTGCTTTCGCAGATCGCCGAGCGCGTGACCTTCGTGATGATCCCGCCGCTGGCGCTGATCTTCCTCGTGCTCGGCACCATCTTCATCGGCGTGGCCACGCCCACCGAGGGCGGCGCCATGGGCGCGGTCGGCGCGCTGCTGATGGCGATGGCGCGTCGCCGCATGACCTGGTCTCTGCTCAAGCAGGCCATGGACACCACGACCAAGCTCACCTGCTTCGTGGTGTTCATCCTGGTCGGCTCCACGGTGTTCGGCCTGACCTTCCGCGCGGTGGACGGCGATCTCTGGGTCGAGCACCTGCTCATCGACCTGCCGGGCGGCGAATGGGGCTTCCTGATCGTCGTCAGCGTCATGACCTTCCTGCTGGCGTTCTTCCTGGATTTCTTCGAGCTCGCCTTCATCATCGTGCCGTTGCTCGGTCCGGTGGCCGACAAGATGGGCATCGACCTGATCTGGTTCGGCGTGCTGCTGGCGGTCAACATGCAGACCTCGTTCATGCACCCGCCGTTCGGCTTCGCGCTGTTCTACCTGCGCTCGGTGGCGCCCAAGAAGGACTACATCGACAAGATCACCCACAAGAAGATCGACAAGGTCACTACCGGCCAGATCTACTGGGGCTCGGTGCCGTTCATCTGCATCCAGCTCTTCATGGTGGCGGTGGTCATGCTGTTCCCCCGCCTGGTGACGCACTACAAGGACGACCTGTCGCAGGTCGATCCGGACACCGTGCAGATCAACCTGGACAGCTCCTACGGCACCGATTCGTACGGCTATGGGTCCGGCAGCGACAACGACAACAACCTGATGGACAGCTTCCGCTGATCTTGGGTCGCGGGGTTCACCAGCCCCGCCGCCGGATGCCGCGGTTGTGCGCTTGCGCAGCCCGGAAACGACGAACCCCCTGTCTCTCGCGAGCAGGGGGTTCGTCGTTTTGCGCTGACTGAACACGCCGCGCCTGTCCTACGCCGGTCCAGCAGTGCCGGCACGCTTCCCGCATTCTGTCATTCGGCTGTCATTAGGGTCACCCATTGATGTGCGGTGCCTGGCGTCATTGTGCCGAGAAAAACCATTCCATGGCGCAAACCCTTGACAGCCTGCGCGGACTCCATGGAAAATGGGTCATCCATTAACGAGCCGAGACAAGGCAGGGATGGAGAGGGACGGTGACAAGCACAAAAAAAGGAGACCAACTTGAACCCCTTCAAGCGGACCGTCGAGGCGGCGTTGTTGCTGCTAGCACTGGCCGGTACGACCGTTGCATCGGCGGCATATCCGGAGCGTCCGGTCCGGCTCATCGTGCCGTTCGCCGCTGGCGGCGGGACGGATGCATGGGCGAGATTGTTCGCGGCCAGGCTCGGCACCGAACTCGGCCAGTCTGTCCTCGTCGAGAACCGGCCTGGCGCAAATACGCAGGTCGGTGCGACGGCCGTCGCCAACGCTGAGCCTGACGGCTATACGCTGCTGTTCACGACGAGCACGCATATCCAGATCCCGTCGCTGGTACGCACGCTTCCCTACGATGTCATCAATGATTTCGCGCCTGTCGCGCAACTGGGCGCGACCGGGCTGATCTTTGCCGTCAATCCCCAGGTGAAGGCCGCCAATATGGGTGAGTTTCTGGCTGAAGCAAGAGCCGCAAAGAACTGGTCCGTAGGCACATATGCCGCGGGATCGGCAGGCGCCGTCTTCAGCCAGGCGATCTTGAAGGACGAAGGGCTGGATATACCGGTGATCGTCTACAAAGGCGAAGCCCCCGCCATTACCGACGTCGTGGGCGGCCAGACTCAGGGCGGTTTCTTCTCGGTGCCGAGTGTCAAGTCGTTGGCTCAGGCGGGCAAGCTCAAGCCTATCGGTAATCTGTCCGCCACTCGTAGCCCATCGTTCCCGAATGTTCCCACCCTGCTCGAACAGGGGTTCTCAACGTATCGATGGCCCGGCACCTGGCTCGGAGTGTTCGCACCTGCCAGGACTCCTGAAGCCGTGCTCGAACGTCTGACACTGGCGACGCAAGCCGTAGCGCAGAACGCGGATTTCCGCACTGAGTGGGCTGACCGTGATGTCGTGGTCAATTGGCGTGGCCCCGAGCCGTTCCGGCAAGAGATCCTGGCAGACATGAAGACCTGGGACGACTTGGTGCATGCCCTGGACATCAAGCCAGAGCAATGAATGCCTGGTCGAAGCGCTCGCGCGTCTCACCGGCACGCGGCCGCGCTCAGCCACGGGGCTGAATGACGTGATTGCACTCCCCTGAGCGTTGGATGATCCGAAGCCTTTCGGGGCCGGAGTGCGCATCGTTCATCTACTGATCACCGACTCGGCCGGCAGCAAGCTCGGCCGGGGCGGGACGGTTCGCCCGCGCCGAATGTCGGGCTCAAAAACAAAAGGAGACACTTGGCGCCGCCCGCAGCCGCGGGCCGGCCCAGGCCACCATCATGACGATCAAGAAAATCCTCCTGTGCGCTGTCGTTGCAGGGTCTTCAGGGCCAGCCCTGGCGACGGCGCAGAGCAGCGTCACACTGTACGGACTGGTCGATGTCAATATCGAATCCTTCGACAACGCTCCTGGCGGGCGAAGCACGGGGATGCGTTCCGGAGGGCAAAGCGGCACCCGCTGGGGCCTGCGCGGCAGCGAAGACCTCGGCAACGGATTGAAAGCCGTCTTTCAGTTGGAGAGCGGTTTCAGCATACGTTCCGGCCAGGGCGACGCCAGCCTGTTTCAGCGTACGGCCGCCGCGGGTCTGGCGGGAAGCTGGGGAGAGCTGACTTTCGGCCGTCAGTACACTTCGTCGTTCCTGCTCGCAACGCCGTTCGATCCGCTGGGGTTCTCGCCCCAGTATTCGCCCAGCGGCCGGCTCGTGCCGGTACGGGCGGACAATGCCGTTCGCTATTCCGGCCGTTTCGGCGGAGTTCGGGTCATGGGCTACTACGCCTTTCGAAACCAGGCCGACCAGATCTCGGCAAACGCGAGCCCGACAGGATCGGCAGGCGCCGCCGCGAGCTATGATTCCGGCGTCTGGGGTGCCGTCGCCGCATACGACCTTGTGCGCGGCCCGGTCAACAGCGCCGTGGGCGACACCGACAATTATCTCGTCGGCGCCCATGCGCGGCTCGGCGACGCCACCTTGCGCGCCATGTACCGATATCGCACGGTGGAGCAGGTGGCGGACAGCGACATCAAGAGCCATATGTACGCGCTCGCCTTCGCTTACGACGTGACCCCGGCCGCAACCGCCGAGCTCGCCTACTACCGGGAGAAATTTCGTTCCCGCCCCGCGGGATACCTTGGCACCACCGACGATACCTGGCAGCAGTACGTGCTGCGCGGCACCTACAAACTGAGCAAGCGGACCAATCTGTATGCTCTGGCGGCCCATGCCAGGAACGGTGCCCTGAACCTCGGTTCGCATGGCGAGGCTGGAGGCCCGCCTTATACTCTGGCCGCCGGAAAGACCCATCAAACGGGGCTGGCCATCGGCATGCGGCACGCGTTCTGAGGCCGAGCGGTGATGGCGGGGGCGCGCAGCCCCCGTCCCATCCGTGATTCAATCCTGCGCCTGGTTGCGCGACGGCTTCTCGAAAGGCTCCGGCGCGAGGCCACGCAGGCTGATCTGCTCGCGCAGCACGTACTTCTGGATCTTTCCGGAGCTGGTCGTCGGAAAGGCATCCACGTAGTACCAGCGCACCGGCAATTTGTAGGCAGCCAGTCTGGCGCGGCAGTGTTCATACAGTTGCGACGCAGATGGACGTGCAAGGCCTGGTTCGAGTTTGACCACGGCGGCGACGACCTCGCCCCATTGGGTATCGGCTTCGCCGACGACTTGCGCATCCTGCACGGCGGCATGCTGTCGGAGCACTTCCTCGATCTCCATCGGATAGATGTTCTCTCCGCCACGGATGACGCAATCCTTGAGCCGACCGGTGATGCGCAGATACCCTTCATGGTCCATGGCGGCCACGTCGCCCGTACGCAGCCAGCCATCGGCGGTGACGGCGTCTTCCACGCCGGGCGGCAACGAGAAGTAGCCGTGCATGACCTGATAGCCGCGCACCCAGATTTCGCCCGGCTCGCCGACGGGACGTACCGCGCCATTGGCTGGGTCCGCGACTTTGAGTTCCGCGCGCGGCGTCGGGCGGCCGATACTGGTGGTCTGGCGCTCCAGCGTGTCGTCGGGCGAGGTCTGGCATATCACGCCGTTGGCTTCGGTCTGCCCGTACGTGATGGTGAAGCGGCTGCCCAACTCTTCGCGCGCGCGCCGCACCAGCCAGTCTGGCACCAGGGAGCCGCCGCTCATGAGCGTGCGTAGAGAGCGCAGGTCGCGCCGCGAGCGGTCGGGGTGCTCGAGCATGCGTATCACCATGGTCGGGACGCCATGGATGTGGTTGACTCGTTCGCTTTCGACGATGCGCAGCATGTCGCCGGCATCGAACTGCGGCTGCAGCACGAAGGTACCGCGCGAGGTCAGCGCGCCCAGGTGGCTGCCTGCGCTGCCGCCGACGTGGAACAGCGGCATTGCCGTGGCCCATACGCCGCCATTGGGAAACCCGGCGCGCTGCGCCGCGAAGCGGGACGCATTGACCAGACCCAGGTGATGCAACAACGCTCCCTTGGGCTTGCCTGTGGTGCCCGAGGTGAACTGGATCTGCGCCACGTCGGTGGGCGAGACCCGGGGCAGGGGAATGCTCGGCAGGCTTTGCGCGATGAAGTCGTCCCAGCGTGCGAGGTCATAGCATTCGCGCAGCGCGGGCAGTCGGGCACGCAGTTGTCCGACCAGGTGCGCCACGTCCACACCCCGGTAGTCATGCACATGGAACAGGCCGACTGCTCCGGAGCTCGACAGCACGTGATGCACCTCTTCTCCGAGATACGCCGGGTTCACGGTGACCAGCACCAGGCCGGCCATGGCCGCTCCGTGCTGCAGCAGCACCCATTCGGCGCAGTTCGGCGCCCACACGGCCACCTTCTCTCCAGGCTGGAAGTGACGCAACAACGCGCGTGCCGAGCGCTCGGCAGCGGCCAGCAGCTCAGCATAGGTCCAGCGCCGGGTGGCCAGAGGCGGCCGCGGCGCTTCCACGAAGGCGGTGCGATGGGGCACTTCGGCGGCGAGCTGCCGCAACAGGTCGCCGATGGTGATGTCGATCAGAGGTTGATCGACATCACCCGGCCAATAGGATTCGGTGAGGCAGATGTCAGACGGCATGCGCGCACGGCTGCTGAGCCGCCTCCACCTCAGCGTTGCAGACGATCCGCGCGTCCACCGTCACCACCCGGCCATGGGAGACGACCAGGGGAGTCATGTCTTTTGCGATGCCCACGCTTTCGACGGCCGCGCGATGCACGTGCGCGGCATCGCGCGGTGCTGCGATGACGGCGCAGACCACGCTGCGTGGCTCGAGCAAGGGGCGCAGACCGCTCGCGTTGTACAGGTTGCGACTGAGGTTCATGGGTACGGGAACGGTCATTGACAGTAATCGATTAATGGGTGACCCATTTAGACGCAGCCATTATGAGCGAGCCGAAAACAGGCGTCAACCGTGTGCCGGGAAACCATTCCGGAATTTGGCTTGTGGTTGCCGATGTTCTAGAATGGATGACCCAAATAATCAATGACACGAGACGAAGGGATGGTGGACAATTGAGCAACCATGGAAAAGCCTATCTGGTGGGGGCTTACGAGCACCCCACCCGCGAAGCGAGTGACAAATCGCTTGCACAGCTTCACGCGGAAGTGGCCAAGGGTGCGCTCGATGACGCGGGCCTGACGCACCGCGACGTCGACGGGTTCTTTTGCGCCACAGACGCACCGGGCCTGGGGCCCATGTCGATGATCGACTACCTGGGGTTGCGAGTGCGCCATCTGGATTCGACCGATATCGGGGGCGCGTCCTACCTGGCGCACGTGAACCACGCGGCGCAGGCCATCGCACTGGGCAAGTGCGATGTCGCGCTCGTTACGCTGGCGGGCAAACCCCGCTCCAGTGGCTGGAGCGGCACCCAGGCCCGCACTTTTGGCGACGAAGCGCCTGATGCGGCGTTCGAATATGCCTACGGCATGGGTACCGCGAATGTGTATGCCATGTCCGCCAAGCGGCATATGTACGAATACGGCACCACCAGCGAGCAGCTTGCGTGGGTCAAGGTGGCCGCCTCGCATCACGCCCAGCACAATCCGCACGCCATGCTGCGCGACGTGGTGACGGTCGAAGACGTCGTCAACTCGAGAATGGTGGCCGATCCCCTGCACAAGCTGGACTGCTGCGTGGTCAGCGACGGCGGCGGTGCGGTGGTGCTGGCGCGGCCCGAGATCGCGCGTGAGCTCAAGCGCCCGCGCGTCAAGCTCATCGGCGCCGGCGAGTCCCTGAAGGGGCTGGACGGCGGCGATATCGACGTCACCTACACCGGCGCCGTGTGGAGCGGTCCACGCGCCTTCGAGGAAGCCGGCGTCAAACCGGCCGATATCCAGTACGCCTCCATCTACGACAGCTTCACCATCACCGTGCTGCTGCAGCTCGAGGACCTGGGTTTCTGCCGCAAGGGGGAGGGCGGCAGGTTCGTGGCCGACGGCGGTCTGATCTCTGGCGTGGGCAAGCTGCCGTTCAACACCGACGGCGGCGGCCTGTGCAACAACCATCCACGAAACCGGGGCGGCATGACCAAGATCATTGAAGCCGTGCGCCAACTGCGTGGAGAGGCCCATCCGGCCGTTCAGGTGCCCAACTGCCAATTGGCGTTGGCCCAGGGCCTGGGCGGCTTCCTGGCCGGCCGCCACGGCAGCGCCACCTTGATCATGGAAAGGGAGTGATTCAATGACGACCATCGCCCAGGGCCGCGAACTGCATCCGCCGGCCATCACGCCGGAGACGAAGCCCTTCTTCGACGCGGCCGCGCGCGGCGTGCTGATGCTCAAGTACTGCGACGACTGCCAGCGTCACCACCACTATCCGCGGGCGCTCTGCCCGCATTGCTTCAGCGAGCGCACCCGCTGGACCGAGGCCAGCGGCAATGGCCGCATCTACACCTTCAGCGTATTGCGGGCCGGCACGCCGACCCCGTTCGCGCTCGCCTACGTGCAACTCGAGGAAGGCCCGCGCATGATGACCAACGTGGTCGACTGCGACCTCGATGCACTGGACATCGACCAGCCGGTGCGCGTGGTCTTCAAGCCCACGACCAACGGCACGATGATCCCGATGTTCACCCCGACGATGGCAGGCGCTGCGACATGACGCGGGAAAGCGCAACCTTGCAGGCGCTGCGCGCCGAGATCCGCGCCTTTCTCGACGCGGAACTGGATCCCGACCTGCGCGCGCGCCTGCGCCGTGGCGAGTTTCCGAAGCGTTCCGATCTCGTGAACTGGCAACGCAAGTTGCATCAGCGCGGCTGGGGTGCGCCCAACTGGCCTTCCGAGTTCGGCGGCACCGGCTGGAACGATTTCGAGCAACTGGTGTTTCTGGAGGAATGTTCCGCGGTGTGTGCTCCCGCGCCCCACGTCTTCAACATCACCATGCTGGGGCCCGTGCTCATCCGGTTTGGCGCGCCGGCGCAGCGAGACGAATGGCTGCCGCGCCTGCTGTCTGCCGACGTGCTGTTCTGCCAGGGCTTCTCCGAACCCGGCTCGGGCTCCGACCTCGCCTCCTTGCGCACCTCTGCGAAACGCGACGGCGAAGACTACGTGGTCAACGGCCAGAAGATCTGGACCACCGCTGCACACTACGCCGACTGGATCTTCTGCCTCGTGCGCACCGATCCGCAGGCGAAGAAGCAGAAGGGCATCTCCTTCCTGCTGATCGATCTGAAGTCTCCCGGCATCACCGTGCGGCCCATCATCTCGATCGATGGACGCCACAGCCTGAACGAGGTGTTCTTCGACAATGTGCGCGTGCCCGCCGGCCAACGGGTGGGCGAAGAGAATCACGGCTGGGACTACGCGCGCTTTCTCCTGGGCAACGAACGCGCGAGCATCGCCGGCGTGGCCCGTTCGCGCGAGCGTCTGCGCTATGCGCGGGAGCTGGCGGGCGCCGCCGCACGAGGCGACGGAGGCACGCTGGCCGATGACCCATGGTTTCAGGCGCGTGTTCTGCGCCTGGAGGCAGACCTGGAAGCTCTGGACCGCACACAGTACCGCATGCTGGGCGACGGCGACCCGGCGGGCCGCGTGGCGGGCGCCTCCGTACTCAAGGTCAAGGGGACCGAGCTATTTCAGCGCGTGCAGGACCTGCTGGTGGAGATCAGCGGCACCGCCGGCTTGCGGTTGCCGGATGCGCATGGCTTCGGCCCCGACGTGCGCGAACCGCTGGGCGTAGCCCATCTCTACTCTCGCGCCGCTTCCATCTACGGCGGCACCAACGAAGTGCAGAAGAACATTCTGGCCAAGCACGTTTTCGATACCACGCCATGACTACACTTTCCACAGAAGACAGTGCGTCGCTGGGCGAGGCACTGCAGCGGATGCTGCGGGACCGCTATGGCTTCGCCGACGCCCGCCGCCGAGATATCGCCACCCCGGCCGATGCGCTGCCCCGGGTCTGGGCCTGGTTGGTTGAACTGGGGCTGACTGGCCTGGTCGTGCCGCAAGCACAGGGCGGTTTCAGCGGCGGGGTGGCCGACCTGCAACGCGTGCAGCGTGAACTCGGCCGCGCGCTGGTGGTTGCGCCATGGCTGGGCGTGGCGCTGGGCGCGCAGGTCATCCGGCACGCGGGAACCCCGACGCAGCAGGCGGCATGGCTGGGTGGGCTCGCCGATGGCAGCATGACCATTGCGTTGGCGCGCGACGACACGCCGGCGCCGGGACACGCATCGGCACCCACGCTCGCGCTCGCGTCGGATGGCGGCTGGCGCATCGATGGCCGCAAGGCCAACGTGCTCCACGCCGCGGCAGTGAGCCACCTGCTGGTGTCCGCTCGCCTGCCCGATGGCGCGCAAGCCTGGTTCCGGGTGGAGGCCACGCAGACCGGCATCGAGCGTCAGCCGCACCGGCTGGTGGACCAGTCGTGGTGTGCCGATGTCGTGTTCAAGAACGCGGCGGCCGAGCGGCTAGATGCACCCTTGTCGGGCGAGGGGCGCGCCGCCCTGAGCAGCCAATTGCGCACGGTCGAGATCGCGGCCTATTGCGCCGAAATGGCGGGCGGTGCCCAGGCCGCGCTGGATCTGACTGCGCAGTACCTGCGCACGCGCCAGCAGTTCGGCCAGCCGCTCGCCGACTACCAGGCCTTGCGCCACCGTATCGCAGAGATGTACATCGCCATGGAGCAGTTGCGCAGCGCCGAGGAGCTTGCGCTCGCAGCCACCGAATTCGATGACACCGTTACCCGGGAGCGCCTCGCCGCGCAGGCCCAACTGGTGGGATGCGAGTCCGCCACCTGGATCCAACGGCAGGCCATTCAGTTGCACGGCGGCATGGGCATGACCGAGGCGTTCGCCGTGGGACATCACTACCGGCGCCAGTTGGTCATCAACGCGCTGACGGGCGGTGAGCCCGCCGCCGTGGCCGTCCTGGCACGCCTGGCTCCGGAGGCGGCCTGATCATGGCGATGGACCCCGATCGCCTGAAGGCGCTCGTGTTGCCGCAGACGGAGCAGCACTATGACGCGCGCGACACCATGTTCCACGCCTTGAGCGTCGGCTTCAGCCCCGACGATGCGCGCGAACTGGACTTCGTCTACGAGCGGGCATTGAAGGCGGCACCCTCGCTGGCGCTGACCTTGTGCTTTCGCTCGCTGTCCACCATGGACATCGGGGTGGACTACCGCAAGGTGGTGCACGCGGCGCAGGCGCTGCACCTGCATGCGGCACTGCCCGCCAGTGCCACCGTCTTGTGCAAGACGCGCATTGCCGAGGTCTGGGACCTGGGCGCCGCGAAAGGTGCGCTGCTCGAGCTGGACCGAGAACTGCACGACAAGGCCAGCGGTGTACTCCTCGCCACGACCCGGATGTCCGCCCTATGCCGGGGCGACGGCGGCTTCGGCGGCGACGCACCGCCCGCGCGCGCCGCGTGGGAGGTCACGGGGAAGGCCGACCATGTGTTCATCTGGCAGACCATGTCCGGGCAAGCCGCGTTCTACCGCCTGCAGGGCGACATGAATCCCCTGCACATCGACCCCGAGCGTGCGCGCGCCGTGGGCTTCGAGCGCCCCATCCTGCACGGCCTGGCCACCTTCGCCGGCTGCGTGCGGGCCATTCTCGCCACCGCGCTGGGTCACGAGCCTGCACGGCTGCGTTCGGTACAAGGCCGCTTCAGCGCACCGTTCTTTCCCGGCGAAGCGCTGCAAGTGGAAATCTGGGACACTGGCGCCGGCACGCTGGCGTTCCAGGCGCGCAGCCGGGAACGTGATCTGCTCGTGATCCGGGACGGTGTGGCGCACGCCCATCGCTGAGCCTGCCTGCACAGACAACGACGGCCGGGTGAACCCGGCCGTTGTCATGTCTTCACAGGGGTCGAACGATCAGATCGGATCCCAAGGAATCAACTGCGAACTGCTTTGCACCGACATGAAGCTGCCCTGCAGCGCAGGCATGGCGTGTTCGGCGATGGATTCCGGCGTCCAGCCCTCACTGCGGTGCACACTGCGCAGCATGCGCGATTGCCCCATCAGGTAGATTTCGTGCAGACGCACGCCGAAAATCTGCGCGTTGACGTGCCTGGCGGCATCGGAAGCCAGGTACACGGCCAGCGGCGCATTCTTGTCCGGCGTCATGCGCTTCAGTTTTTCCACCAGGGCCTTCTTCTCCGGCGAATCCTCTGGAATCGAACTGGTCATGCGGCTCCAGGCGATCGGTGCAATGCAGTTGGAGCGTACGTTGTAGCGGCCCATGTCCAGCGCGATGACCTTGGACAACGCCGTAATGCCCAGTTTGGCTGCTGAATAGTTGGCCTGGCCTACCATGCCCGCCAGCCCTGAGCCGCTGGTCATGTGCACGTAGGCGCCGCTCTCCTGCCGGCGGAAGTGCTCGGCTGCCGCGCGGCTGACGTTGAAGGTGCCGTGCAGGTGCACGTCGATCACGGCGCGCCAGTCGTTCGGGTCCATCTTGTGGAAGATCGAATCGCGCAGAATGCCGGCGTTGTTGACCACGATGTCGATGCGGCTGAAGTTGTCCAGCGCACACTGCACGATCTTCTGCGCGCCGTCCCACTCCGCCACGCTGTCGGTGTTGATCGCGGCACGGCCGCCCGTTGCCTCGATCAACGCTTTGGTTTCATTCGCCGGACTGCCGGAGGCGCCTTCACCGTGCAGCGAGGCGCCGACATCGTTGATCACCACGGATGCGCCGGCCTCGGCCATGGCAATGGCCACGGCGCGGCCGATGCCGCCCCCGGACCCTGTGACGACGGCGACTTTTCCAGACAGAGCCACGCTAGCCATATATGACGCCTCCTTTCCGATATTGATTCATGGGTGATTCGATGATTCTGTCGTCGGCTGGCCGCCCGGCCAGCCCGTCCTCAGCTCGGCCTTGGCGATCTTGCCGCTCGCATTCGTCGGCAGGGGTTCGCTGCGCAGCCACCAGCGGCTGGGTACTTCGAACTTGCCAAGCTGCGCCTGGGCGTGCATCGCCAGTGCTTCCGCAGTCGTGGACTGACCATCGCGCACGACCACCACGGCGGCCACTTCCTCACCCAGGTCCGCATGCGGTAGCGGCAACACCGCCACTTCCTGTACGGCCGGGTGGCGCAACAGGCACTGCTCGACGTGCGCGCAGGCGATGTTCTCACCCGCGCGGATCACGATGTCCTTCGAGCGGCCGCTGAGATACAGATAGCCGTTCTCGAAGCGCCCCAGGTCGCCGGTGCGTACCCAGCCGTCGCTGTCGGTCGTCGTCTGTGTTTCGCCCCATACGCCGACGGTGACCGTGGGCGTGCGGGCCTGGATCTCGCCCACTCCCTGCTCGTCGGGATTGGCGATACGCAGCTCGACGACGGGCAGCGGCTTGCCAACGCAGCCTGGACGTTCGCGCAGATCGTCCGCGCTGCCCGCCGCGAGAATGCCGCCGGCTTCCGTACAGCCGTACAGACTGCCCACGCTCTTCTTTACACCGGGAAAGACCTGTGGAATCCGCTCCCTCAGTTCGGCGGTGATCGCGGCGCCGCCCATGGGGATGGAGCGCAGGCTGGACAGATCGCGCCGGCCGACGTCCGGGTGCTCCAGCACGCGCGACACCATGGTCGGGATGCTCCCCCAGACGCGTACGCGCTCCTGTTCGATCAAACGCAGCACCGCCGCCGGGTCGAAGCGCCCTTCCTGCAGCACCAGCCGTCCGCCCGTGAGCAGGGTCGACATGCTGACCTGCACGCCCGCGAGGTGGAACAAAGGCACTGTGAGCAAGCTGACGGTGCCGGGAGCGTCCAGCGGTATCTCGTTCGGCAGGCGTCCAGTGAGCACCAGGAGGTTCTGCAGATTGGCCACGACCCCACCTTGCGACATCAGTGCGCCCTTGGCGCGGCCGGTGGTGCCCGAGGTGAACATGATGATGGCCAGCGCTTCCTCGGCCACCTCGGCCGTCGGCAGCACGGCGGCAACGGCGCCGTCGTCCACCCATTGGCGCACGAAAGCCATGTCGATCACCCGGGGGTCGTGCTGCAGCCCTCGCTTGAGCAGCCAATCCGCCAGCACCAGGGACGGCTGTGTGTCCTCCAGCGCTTCGTTGGTTTCCTGTACGCTCCACCAGGCGTTGCACAGCACCGCCACCGCGCCCAGCGACTGCACCGCCCAGAACGCAGCCAGCCATTCGATGCTGTTGTAGGCCAGCAGCACGACGCGATCGCCCGTGCCGACGCCGCGCGCTTGCAGTCGTACGGCGACACGCGCCACCGCGCCTTCGAATGCTTCGAAAGACAGGCGCCGCCCGCCTTCCGCGACATAGGTGCGGCCCTGCCAGCGCCGTGCGTCGCGCAGCAGCGCGCCGACCGAGCGCGGTCGATGGCGGTAGATCCGGCAGGGATGGCCCAGCAGCCACCCTTGTTCGACCTCGCGGCCCCACGTGGCCGATGGGGCTATCGGTTCCTGGCTCATCATGTTCACGTCTGCTCTCGTGGCGCTACGGCAGTGAGCTGCCGCACTTCATCAGCCGAGAATCCATAGTCGGCCAGCACCTGCTCCGTGTGCTCGCCGGCGTGCGGTGCGGGCGATACCTTGCGTCGTGGCAGGAAGTCGAAGCGCACAGGCGCATCGACCGACAGGTGGCCCTCGACTTCGGTCCAGGCCCCGATGGCCCTGGCCTGTTCGTCGCAAAGCACTTCTTCCGGAATCTGGATCGGCGCCCACCACACCTCGTGCCGGTCCAGTTGCTCGGCCCAATATGCCAGGGGCTGGCTGTTGAATGCTTGATCGAACAGCGCGATCAACTCGGCGGCGTGCGTGCCGATGCCGCGCCCGTCCTTGAAGCGTTCGTCGTCGATCAGGTCCTCCCGGCCGATGGCGCGCAATACCGCCGGGAGATGGCGGCGCGCCTCCACGCCCACCAGGAAGAACCAGCGGTCATCGGCGGTGCGATAAGAGTTGTACATGGGAGTCCGCGACTGCTCGCGCGGGCGAGGCGGCTTGGGGTTGCCGCCCAGGGCCTTCTGCCCCAGCTCGCTGCCGAGGGCCCACATGCCGGTGCGCATGAGCGAGGCTTCCACGAAGCGGCCCTGGCCGGTCTGATGGCGCTCCATGAGCGCCGCCAGGATGCCGGTGGCCGCCGTCATGGCGGTGAAGGCATCGCCGATGCCCTGCAGCAAGGCCGGGGGTGGCGTGCCCGCGGTGGTGGTTTCGTGCGCGACCCCTGTGCGGCCATAGAACGCGGCAATGTCGTACCCCGGACGGTCCTGGTCGGGCCCGCCCCAACCATAGGCGCTCACCGTGCAGTACACGAGCCGAGGGTAGCGCTCACGGATCTGCACAGCTCCCAACCCCAGCCGCTGCAGCGCATCCGGGCGCAGGTTGGTCAGCAACACGTCCGCACCGGCGAGCAGCCTGCCCAGCGCGGCCAGCCCGATGTCGGTCTTCACATCGAGCACGAGCGAACGTTTGCCACGGTTGGCCAGCGTGAACGCCGCGTTGGGAGTGCCCGCCTGCGCGCCCATCCTCGAAAAGATGGTGCGCATGGGCTCGCCGCCGGGCGGCTCGACCTTGATGACGTCGGCGCCCCAATCGGCCAGCAAGCCGCCCGCGAGGGGGCCAGCCATCCAGTGAGCGAACTCGACGACGCGCACGCCTTTCAATGGGTAGGCGGGGCGATCGGAGAGAGGGCGTGGAGCGTATGTGGAGTTCATGGCAACATGCTACATTAAATGGATGTACGGATCAAATTATGTATCATTTCGAGCTAGGGGGTATACCGATGGACGATGCTGTGATCGTCGAAAACGAAGGACCGGTGGCGAGGCTGGTGATGAACCGCCCGGACAAGCACAACGCGTTGCGTTTCGATGACCTGGACCGCATGGTGCAGGCCCTGCACGCAGCCGAGGAGGACGACCGGGTCCGCGTCATCGTCCTCAAGGGAAACGGCCCATCGTTCTGCGCCGGGCACGACTACAACGATGCGCTGAGGTCCTATGGGCTCGAACCCGAGGCTGGCTGCCAGAGGCCACGTCGTCCGAGCCAGCGTTCCCGGCTGCTGCGTGACCGCAAGCTCGGCATGAACTACATGGCGTTCCAGAACTCGCTCAAGCCGGTGATCGCCCAGGTACATGGCCATTGCACCGGCGTGGGCATGTATCTGGTCGAACTCGTGGATCTCGCGGTGTGCGCGCACGATGCGCAGTTCAGTCACGCCGAACAGCGGCTGGGGCTGGCGGGCAATACCTGGCACATGAACAGCCAGATCCTGATGTACGGCGCGAAAAAGGCCCGCGAGCTGATGTTGCTGGGCAACAGTTTCGACGGTCCGACCGCGGAGCGCCTGGGGCTGGTCAATCTGTCGGTGCCTGGCGAGGAACTGGAGTCCACGGTGCATGACTGGGCGCAACGTATCGCCAAGCACCCGCGTGACGCGCTGGTCACGGGCAAGGCCATGCATCAGATGGCTCTGGAAAGCCTGGGCGGCGCTGCCCAGTTCTCGCGGGGATACGTAGGGCACACCCTGGGTACGAACCTGCGCTTCGAGTCTGACGAGTTCAACATCCTGCGTGCCCGTTCCCAGGAAGGGACCACCGCTACGTTCAAGCAACGAGACCAGCGGTTCGAAGCACCGGACGATCAAGACGAATAACGTTGAAAGGACACTGACCATGGAACTCAAAGTCACCGAATCCCACGTCCAGGACGGCGTCGCGCTGATCCGCCTCAATCGGCCCGAGCGCGGCAACTCGTGGACGCATCGCATGAACGCGGAATACCGCTGGCTCATGAAGTCGCACGATGCAAACCCCGACGTGCGCGTGATTGTCGTGACGGGCTCGGGTCGGCAGTTCTGCGTCGGTGCCGATTTCCGGGCGCTCGAGCACCACCAGGAGTCCACCAAGGACTACGTGCAGAGCGCGCGCGAACTGGAGCTGGCCAACCCGGGCAGCGACGTGCACGAAGAATTCGAGCATGAACTGGTGTGGCACTGGGGTTTGAACAAGCCGGTCATCGCCGCGGTCAACGGCGCGTGTGCCGGCATTGCCGTCTCGCTCGCGGCATTTTGCGATCTGCGCTATGCGGCGGCGGGTGCGAAATTCACCGCCGCCACGTCCAAATTGGGGCTGCCCGCCGAGTACGGCCTGTCATGGGTTCTGCCGCGCCTGATCGGCCTGGCACCCGCCGTGGACCTGCTGTTCACCGGGCGAGTGGCCCTTGCCGAAGAGATGCACACGTTGGGCTTCGTGCATGACGTCCTGGCCGCCGACGACTTCGAGGCCCAAGTGCTGGCGCGCGCGCGGACGTTCGCAGCGACGGTATCGCCGATCGCGGTCCGCGCGGCCAAGCGGCAGATCTACGCCGAGCAGATGCATCTGCAGCCGGGCCGGGCGGTCGAGGACGCCAGGCAATTGACCGGGGAACTGCTGAAGCACCCGGATTGCCGGGAAGGCGTGAAGGCCATGCAGGAGAAGCGAGCGCCTTCCTTCCAGGCTCTGCGCATTTGAAAGCGGGATACCGACACGCCTGAACCGACATCCGTGGCCTTCCGCGGTCATTCCAGCCAGAGATTGCGCGTTCGGGCAAGGTCGGTCCAGATCGCTTGCTCCTGCTGCAACGTCTTCGCGAACGCCTCGGGTGTCGAGCCGCTGGGTTCGAAGCCGAGCGTGGCGATACGCTTGCCCATGTCAGGGTCCTTGATGGCGTCGGACATGGCGCGGCTCAGGCGCTCCACGACTGCGGTGGGCGTGCCGGCCGGCGCGAGCACGCCCATCCAGTAGCCGATATCGAAATCCTCCACCCCGCTTTCTTGAACCGTCGGAACGTCGGGCAGCAGCTCGGAGCGGGTCGAGCCCGTTACGGCGAGGGCGCGCAGCGTGCCTGCTTCGACGTGCTTGTGCAGCGTATAGACAGGATCTGCGATGAGTTGCACGTCTCCCGCCAGCAGCGCATTCACCACCTCCGAACTGCCCTTGTAAGGCACGTGCAGCAGAGGCGCGCCGGTAATCGACATCAGGTACTCGAAGATCATGGCCGAGGATGTGCCGGCACCGTTGGTGCCGAACCGCAAGGCTTCCGGATGCTCGCGCGCGTACGCGACCATTTCGCCCAGGTTGCGAAACGGCTGGCTGGCCGGCGTCGCGATCAGGAACGAGCCGCGAACCGCTTCGCTGACCGGGGTGAAATCGCGCTCCAGGTTCAGACCGAACTGTTTGTTGATCGCCGCCTGGATGGTCAGCGCGGAGCCGGTGAGCAGCAGGGTGTAGCCGTCCGCGGTTGCCCGGCTGACGTGGCGCGTGCCGACCAGACTGCCGGCGCCAGGCTTGTTTTCCACCACCACCGGCTGGCCGAGAGGCTGGCGAAGGTTTTCGGCCAGCAGGCGGGCAAAGACGTCGGAGGCTCCGCCAGGAGGATAAGGGACGACCAGGGTTATCGGCTTGGCAGGAAACGATTGCGTCCAGGCCTCGGGCGCGGTGCAGAGCAGCGCCGCCAGGACCATCAAAGTACCGGCCGCACGGGTATAGCGCTGCCCTGTGCGTGAAATCGGCTTCATCATGTCTCTCTCCTTAGTGCACGCCCCCTTTTTTGGGTGACCCAATAAGTATGGCGTCCCGAAAGTGGGGCCGTCAACGAAACAATCCGATTGACACTGCCATGAATCCGCATGAGAATGGGTGACCCAAAAGAAAGGCGCTGTGCACGATCGCGCGTTGTGTGATCCCGGATCGAATCCAACGCTTTGAAGTGAAGCGCGCCATACCGTCGTGTCAATCGATTGTTCGTCGGGCCGGCCCATGTCCATATCCCGCAGTCTCTATCCGTCACGCGAGTTGCAGCCGTTGTTCGCGCCTGCCAGCATCGCCGTCGTCGATTTTTCGTCGAAGGCGCGGTCCTTCGGTGCGCGCACTGTCCAAAACCTGGCCGGCAGTGGTGCGCGGCTGTGGACGGTGAATCCGAAACTTCAGGCAGATGCCGGGCAGGGCATCTACCGCAGCGTGCAGGAGCTGCCGGAAGTGCCTGAGTGCGTCGTGATCGCGGTACCGCGCGATGCTGTTTACGGCGTTGCCGGCGACTGCGCCCGCCTGGGGGTGAAAGGCGCGATCGTCTATGCCTCGGGCTACTCCGAAACCGGAGCGGCAGGCCATCGCGTCATGCAGGAGCGGCTTTCCGGACTGGCTCGCGATACGGGTATGCGCATTCTTGGTCCAAACTGCATCGGCATTCTGTCGGAAGGCGGCCGCCTGCGGCTGACGTTCGCCGAAGCGCCTGACCTGGGTCAGCCGCGTGGGGCCAGCATCGGCCTGGTCAGCCAATCGGGCGGGCTTGGTCTTGCGCTTGCACAGGCTGCAGAGCATGGCGTTGCGTTCTCGCACGTCCTGACGGCCGGAAACTCCTGCGATGTGGACGTGGCGGATCAGGTCGCCTACCTGGCCGAGCATCCTGATTGCCGGGTGATCGCTTGTCTGTTCGAGGGTATGGCGGATCCTCAGCGTTTGCTCGCTGCGGGCCGTCTCGCACTGAGCCAGGGCAAGCCGGTTGTCGTGCACAAGATAGCCACCGGCGAGGAGGGAACACGTGCCGCGATGTCGCACACGGGCTCCCTTGCTGGGTCGGCAGCCGTCTATCGCGCCGCTTTCGAGGACGCGGGTTTCGTCGCGGTGGAGGCGTTCGAGGCCCTGGTCGAGACCGCAGCCTTCTTCGCCAAGGCCGGGCGGCCCGCCGCCCATGGCGTGGCCGCGCTGTCGACGTCCGGCGGAGCTGCCATCATGGTCGCGGATGCCGCGGAGCGGCACCGGGTCGCTCTTCCCCAGCCATCGGAAACCGCTGCGCAGGTGCTGCGCTCGCACATCCCGGAGTTCGGCACGGTGCGCAACCCCTGTGACATGACCGCGCAGATCCTGAGCAACCCCGGTGCTCTGCAGGCGTGCGCTCGCGCCTTGTTGGACGATGCGAGCTACGGCGCCTTGGTGTTTCCGAATGCCTACGCCTACGCTCCGGCAATCGACCGTCTGGCAACGCTGGACCTCGTCGCGGGGCAGGCCGGCAAGCCCGTGTGCTGCGTCTGGCTGAGCCAGTCGCTGGGCGGGCCCGGCACGGTGCAAGCCGAAGCGAGCGCCCATGTCGCCCTGTTTCGTTCGATGGATCGATGCATGGCGACCCTGCGTGCTTGGCATAGGTACGATCAGAGATTGCGCCGGGATGGGACGGTGGCCGGACGGCTGGCCCCGCCAGACGCGATACGCGCCCTGGCATCGGCTGCGAACGACGGTGCGGCAACGTTGACGGAGCACTCGGCAAAGCGTGTGCTGGCCGCATACGGGATACCGGTAGTGGACGAGTGCCTGGTTCGCAGCGCGCAGGAGGCGGTGCGGGCGGCGCGAGGGTTCGGGGGCAGGGTCGCTCTCAAAGTCCTGTCGGCCGACATTCCCCACAAGACCGAGGCCGGCGGTGTGCGGCTGGATCTGCACGGTGACGTCGAGGTGGCCTGCGCCTACGAGGAAATCCTCGTCAGTGCCATGCGCTACGCCCCAGATGCGCACATCGATGGCGTCCTGGTCCAGCCCATGGTCCGGCGGGATCTCGAGCTCATCGTCGGCGGCAGGCGTGACCCGCAGTTCGGACCGACGATCGTCGTCGGCCTCGGCGGCATCTTCGTGGAACTGCTCAGGGACAGCGTCGTCGCCCTCGCGCCGCTTTCGCCCGCCGCGGCGCGCGAAATGCTGGACCAATTGCGCGGTCGAGCCCTGTTCGACGGGTTTCGAGGCGCGGTACCCACCGACATCGCACAGCTTGCCCAGGTAATCGCCAGGGTTGGCGAGATGCTCGCCGACGGAGCCGACATGATCGAGGAGCTGGATATCAACCCGCTCGTCATTTCGGATGGACGGCCTATCGCGGTCGACGCGCTGATTGCGCTGGAGACGACCAGCCCACGGCGGCTGTGAACCCCAGGGAGGGTATCTCGCCGTACTGACTCATCACCCGTTGCTGCGGTCCTGAACGCCGGCCTGCCGAGCATACGCGTTTTGAGGCCATGCACCTACATAACGATTATTCAGGAGACATGATGCAACACCGAAAACTTGCCGCCTGGTTCATGTTCGGCATGCTGGCGTGCCCGATTTCCGGGCTGACTGCCGAATATCCCGAAAAGCCGGTCGACGTCGTCATTCCCTACAGCACAGGCAATGGCCTGGACCTGCTCGGCCGGGAGTTTTCACATCGCCTGGAGGCGGAGCTGAAGGTGCCTCTGGTGGTCATCAATCGCGAAGGCGCGGCGGGCGTCATCGGCACAGGCTCGGCCGCGCGCGCCTCGCCCGACGGCTACACCCTGCTGTTTCATGCAAACCCGCCCTTCGTGACGGCGGCGCTGGTGCCCGAACGAGCGCCGTACGACCCGCGCAGCAGCTTCGTGCCGGTGGCGCAGGTGGGTTCGGTGCCTCTTGTGCTCGTCACGTCCGGCAAGTCGCCATTCAACGATTTCGCCGGTATGCGTTCCTATGTGCAGGCTCATCCGGAAAAGGCCAACTATGCGTCTGCCGGCGTCGGTTCGCCCGGCCACATCTACGGCGAACTGCTCAACCGCGCGATGGATGCGGACATCCAGGAAGTCCGCTACAAGGCTACCGGTCAGGCCTTGATCGACGTGGTATCGGGTGAGGTGCTGCTCAGCCTGGTGTCCGTGTCCGCCGTGCTTCCCTATCTGGAAAGCGGCAGTCTGCGTGCGCTTGCCGTTGGCTCTTCGGACAGGCTGCCGAGGTTTCCGGAAGTGCCGACCCTGGCGGAGGTGCTGCATCAGCCGGGATTCGAGGCCGGCGTCTGGTACGGCTTTTTCGCGCCGGCCGGCACGCCTGCGACGCACGTGCAGAAGCTGTACGAAGCGATCGCCAGAGCGGCGCAGACCTCCGAGCTGCGCGGTTTCATGGCCCGGCTCGGCATGGTGCCGCATGTACGGGATTCCGCGGCGCTGGCCGCCATCGTGGACGAGGATGTGAAGGTCGCCGCCAGGCTGCTTCAGGATACGAAGCTGGCCGGCCATTAGCGTGGCCGCATGCATTGCCCGCTGTACCGCTCCCTGGAACACGTCAAGCCCATCTGCCATGATCAACGCCAACGACACCGAATTTCATCCGCGCGATCCGCGTGACCGGATCTGGACCGAGACCACTTATCTCGCTTTCGCAATTCCGGAGGAGGCCCTGCACGGTACGCTCTACGTTCTCGCCCGCCCGAATCTGGGCGTCGCCATGTCCTCGGTCGTCATTACGCGAGGCTATACGCGGCGGCCGCACGAAGCCGAGTTCTGCGATCCCCAGATCCATCTCCCGTGTCCTGCGTCCTATGCCGATTTCTCTCTGGACAACGGGCTGTCCGTGAAGGCGGAGTCGCTCACGGACTGGCGGTTCAGCTACCGCCACAAGCTCGACTCGTGCCGGTTCGATCTTCGGCTCAAGGGGCTGCATCACCCGCATGACCCCATGGATTCCCGCGAGAACCCGCTGCTGCAGAGGGCGGAGCCGGGCGGGGCCCACGACCCGCGCGTCGGGGATGCCTGGTCGAACGGCCACTTCGATCTGAAGGGCCGCATCACGGGCACCCTATGGCTGCGGGGCAGGGAGTACGCGGTGGACTGCTACGAGGGCATGGACCGCAGTTGGGGCCCGCGCAACGAAACGCCGAGTCGCGCCAGCTCGTATCTTTCCATCAACTTCGGCGAGGAGCTGGCGGTCTGGCTGACGATGACCCTGAGCATTTCGTCCGAGGGGATGGTCGTCTACGACGAGCTGAAGACGGGTTTTCTGGTCAGCCACGGCGAGGTTTTTCCCATTACGCGCGCCACCATCGAGGCGCGGGGCGCGGACATGCTGACCCTGAACGATCACGTGATCCTGGAAACCGCAAACGGTGCGCGCTACGAGTTCCACGGTGGCGCGATCGGAACTCGCCCGATGGGTTCCATCAACCCGTCCATTTCGGCCTTCCAGTCGCTCATGCGCTATCACTGGAACGGCAAGGTCGGCTATGGCGGGCACGGCAAGCTCTTCGGACAAGAGTATCTCGCCCGCCATCTTCCACGCGACGAGGCCCGTGCATGAGTGCCGCCCGGCCGCCCGAAGGCACTCGCACCGCAGCCCGACAGGGCGGAGGTACTCCAATGAGCACCCTGGATACGGTTTCATTTCTCCGGACGCGGGACGCCGATCCGCGCGATCAACCCACGGAGGACTTCATTGCCGCCATCCGGTCGCGCTTTCCGACCGAGGCGGATGTGGACGATCTATTGACCCGAAAGATGCAGCGGCGCGCCGGTCCTCGATATCGGCATGTCGGCATCGAAGAGATGGTGGCCTGGACGGGCAGCATGTTGCGCGACCTCATCGAGGACGACGTCGACATTCTCGAGCCGAGGTGGCTCACGGGTGGCGCCTCCAAGGTGCAGATGGCCTTCACGCTCGAAGTCGGCAAGCCCGGAACCCCGGCCCGGCGGGAACGACTGGTGGTCCGGATGGATCCGACCGAAGGCTCCAATGCCACCAGCCGACGGCGGGAAGCCGAACTCCTGCGCGCCTTCGAGGACACGCTTCCCGTACCGAAGGTGTACTGGGTCGACCATGCCTGCCGATGGTTCCCGGAGCCGGCGATCATCTACAGTTTCCTGAACGGGGTCGCCAAGCCCAGCCACAACGCGTCCGGGCGCATCGTCGGGCTCGGCACGGATTTCGGTCCGGCCCTGCGTGAAAAGCTCGCGCCGCAGTTCCTGGAGCATTTGGCCCGCATCCACACGGCCGATGTCGATACGATGCGTTTCACGACCATGGATCGCCCCGAAACCGGGACTGTCGAATGTGCGCGGCTGCAGTTGAACCGGGCGCGCCGAGTCTGGGAGGAAGACCGGCCCGAAGCATTCCCGTTGATGGACGTGGCGGCGAACTGGATGCAGAGGAATCTTCCCGAGCTGGATCGGGTCAGCGTCGTCCACGGCGACTTTCGCAGCGGAAACTTCCTTTTCGACGAACCCAGCGGCCGGGTCACGGCCTGGCTGGACTGGGAGCGTGGCCAACTGGGCGACCGTCATCGCGACCTTGCCTGGATGACGCAGCTCGAGAAAGGCCACTTCAGTGAAGACGGCAAGGTTTATTACGTCTGCGGCCTGATCCCGCTCGACGAGTTCTACCGGCGTTACGAAGACGTCTCCGGGCTGTCGGTCGACCCGGACAAGCTTGCGTTCTACCGGGTGCTCAACTGCTTTCAGATCATCACCACCACGATGGCGACGGCCTATCGGGTCGCCAAGCTGGGCAAGTCGCATCAAGACGTGCTGCTGGCGCGCCTGAAGGGCATCGCTCCCCTGGTCGCCGGCGAACTTCTCGAACTGCTCAAGGAGCGAATCTGATGGATCAGAGCGCAGTCAACCTGGCGGCCACGATACGCGCGCTCACGGACGTGGTCGCGCCCGCCGTGGACCCGTCCAACGCGCGTGCGCGCGAACAACTGAACCTTTCGATCGACCACCTGGTTTTTCTGCTCGAACGCATCGACCATCTTCACGAACGGCATTACCACGAGCTCAGGCAGCAGATGACACTCGCCGGGTCGCTGCTCGATGCCAGCGCCGGGGAACAGTTCGAAGCCCGGGCGGCGCTGCAGCGTGCGCTGCAGGACTGCGCCGACAGGGTCGGTGCGGCACGCGCGGGTGCGCCGGCGGACGAGCTGCCCGCCATGCCCCTGCCGGTGGACACGCTGCGGCAATGCCTGGACAGGCTCGGCGCGGCGACGGCCGGGATGGTCCAGGCGTGCCAGGACATGGGAGAAGATGTGCGGCGCCGTGTCGAGCGTTGCGTGCTCGAGCAGGACGAAGCGCGAATCCGGTTCGAGCGCGTCTGGTATGCGCCGCTCGGCTTCGATTCGCATGCCCGCGCTCTCGGTTCGTTGACCGACGTCCTGTCCGGCCAGGGCGACGGCGGGAGCCAAGACAGCGGGTGCGGCTGAATCCAAGCGCCGCCGGCGGGCCCACAGGCGCGACGCACCATCGAAAAAAATCCCCCACGCTGCGCCTCCGGCTTGCTGCCCCCAAGGGGCGCTTTCTTCCTTGGGACGGCCCGGCGGCAAAAACACAGACAATCCAGGAGACAGCAATGCCATCGAAATCCGCCATGGCCATTCCGGTGTTCGTTGCGCTGTTCGGCATGGCAGCCGCCGGCGCAGCGCCATTGTCCGGGCAGCCCATCACGCTGATCGTTCCCCACGCGACCGGGACCGGCGTCGACGTCGTCGCCCGGGCGTTCGCCCCCCATCTGGAAAAGGCCCTGGGAACGTCCGTGGTGATCGAGAACCGGGTCGGGGCCAACGGGTCCATCGGTTCCGTGTTTGTCGCCCGCGCCAAGCCGGACGGCCACACGCTGCTCATGAACGCCAGTCCGCCCTTCGTGACCTACCCGATGACGCAGGACAAGCCGCTGTACGACGCTGAGCAGGACTTCTCTCCCATTGCCATGGTCGGATCGACACCGATGGTGCTCGTCGTGTCGGCGAGTTCCGGTATCGATGGGATGGAGGCGTTCGTCCAACACGCGAAGAGCCACCCGGAATCGGCCAATTATGCGTCGCCGGGGCCGGGGTCGGCGGGTCATCTGGCGATGGAGCAACTGGCGGGCGTGGCCGGTATAGACATCGAACACGTGCTGTACAAGACGACTTCGCAATCCCTCACCGACGTGGCGGCCGGCCATATTCTGTCGGCCTTCGTCTCGATCGTCTCGGCCGCGCCGCTGCTGGACAGCGGTCGGCTGCGGGCCATCGCGGTGGGTTCAGCCGAGCGCCTGCCGGCCTATCCGCAAGTGCCGACGTTGAAGGAGGCGATCGGGCTCCCGAATTTCGAAGCGGCTGTGTGGTACGGCTTCCTTGGGCCGAAGGGCATGTCCGAAGAAACCGTGCAGGCCGTCTATCGGGGCGTGGCTCAAGCCTACGACCTACCGGAGGCGCAGGCCATCATGCGCCAGCAGAGTGTCAGCGCTGAGTTGCAATCCCCGGAAGCGTTCAAGGAACGGTTGCAAGCGGATGCGGCCGATGCGAGGAAAGTGCTGGACGGTATCGTTCCTCAATGACGCCGCCGCACCGTCCGGATCAGTCGACTGCCGCCGCGTTGCGAGCCGCAGCCGGTGTCTTCGCGCTGCGCGGCCTGGAAGGGGCGCTGGCCTGAGCCGCCGACGCTTGCCCTGCGTTGCCGGCCGGTGCTGCCTTCAGGTAGATGCGCTGCAATTGCATCAGGTGTTGCCGCATCACGTCGGCTGCGGCATCGGCATCCCGCTGTTCGAGTAGCTGTAGCATCTTGCGCCGCATCGGCATGACGGAACGGTTCGACGTCCGGCCCGTCTGCTCGACGAAGCGCTCGGTCAGTACGAGCACGGCGTCGGTCAGCAACTCCAGGATCGGGTTGCGCGTCATGCGTGCCAGGATCCGGTAGAAGTCCAGATTGAGCGAGGTACGCCGGGCCAGGTCGCCGGCATCGGCCGCCTGGCTCGCCTCCTGAACATTGTTTCGAAGCACGGCGAGTTCGCTGTCGTCGAAAGCCGAGCAGGCGAGGCGGACGACTTCCACCCCGAGCAGGACGCGGACCTGTGTCAGATGCTCCGGGCGGATCGTGCCGAGCGCATAGAGATCGGAGAGCCCGGAAAGAACGGCTTCAGCGCCGCCTCCGCGCACCACGGGGCCACCATTCGCACCTAGGCGGATGTCCAGCAACCCCATGTTCGCAAGCGAACGCAAGGCCTGCCGGACCGAATTGCGGCTGACCTGGAACTGGCTGGATAGCTCGCGTTCGGACGGCAGGCGGGAGCCGACCTTCAAGCGACCTTGCTGTAGGTGCTCGCGCACCTGGGCGATAATCTCGTCCGCAGGGCGGGGTCCGACCACGGGCTGAAACTCCAGATCGGAGTTTCGTGAGGAACGCGTCATTTTTTGTGTTGCCTCTCAAACATCACGCCGCCAATCTTAGAGCATCTTCCGACCCATCCGTCGCATGCCACGAACCGAGCCCGCCGTCACCGCCTCCGCATCGTCACCCGTCAACGCAGGCAGTGCCCGCTCCGTGTTGCTGACATTGCTGGGCGAGTTCGTCTATCCCGAGTCGACGCTCGTAGCGACGGGCGCTTTGCTGGAGGCGTTCGCATGCGTCGACATTGCGGAACGTTCGGCCAGACAGGCGATCAACCGTTCCGCGGCAAGCGGCTGGATCGAGGCGGTCCGGGAAGGCCGCCGCGTTTCATGGCGCCTGACCGATAGCGGCCATGCACTCATCGCCCGCGGTTCGCGCCGCCTACGTGCGGTACGCGAACCGATGACGGATTGGGATGGACAATGGCTGTTGCTGCACGTCAGTGTTCCGGACGCCCAGCGCGTGCAGCGGCAGCGCTTGTACCGGGCTTTGAGCTGGGCCGGCTTCGGCAATCCGACGCCCGGCCTCTGGATTTGCCCACATAGCGACCGCGAGGCGGATCTGGGGCAGATCCTCACGGACCTGGAGCTGGTCAGCCAGGCACTGGTATTCATGGCACGTCACGTCGAGGTGGGAGTTGAACGAGCCGATCTGGTCCATCGGGCATGGGACCTTTCCGCGGTCGGAGCGCACTACGAGGAACTGCATGAGCAGTTCATTCCTGGGCGAAGTCGTTCCGGCGGTGCCTTGCGCGAACATATCCTGCTGGTCAACGCCCTGCAGCGCCTGCCCTCGGTGGACCCTGGCCTGCCTCTGGCGCTGTTGCCGGAGGGTTGGCCGGGCCGGCCGGTGATTGCCGAGCTGGAGCGCTATCGTGCCGCCCTCGCGCCCAAGGCTCACGCCGAATGGCGAGCACTGCTCGGCAAGGCGGCGTGAGCCATTGAGCCGCGGGCGGCCACGCAGGCTTCAGGATCATCCCGCGGGTGGTGCCAGCACGGCCTCCAGCAGTGCATGGCGCGAGACGGCGAACGGATTGGCCACCGTGACGCCGCCCCAGGTGAAGCCCTCCTGGAGGTCTTCCGACAGCAGTAGCCGACAGCCTGCATGCGATGTCGCGGCCAGGACGATCGCGTCCCACACGCTCAAGTGATGATCGGTCGCCAGGTCTGTTGCGGCCAGCAGAACTTCCGGGGACGTGCCGAAAACCGGGAAGGTGTCGCCCCAACTCAACAAGGCGCTGCGGGCCTCGGCCCGCGACCTGCCGCCTTTTCGCACCAGGACGTTGAACAACTCGCCCAGGACCTGGACGGGCAACATGACTCGATCGGGAGCGATGCGGCGCAAAAGGTCCAGGGCAAGGGCGCGTTTTTGCGCGTCATTGATGCCTTCTGCGTAGGCCAGCACATTGGTGTCGAGCGCGACTCTCACGGCTCGCCCTCGCCCTGAAACGCTGGGCCGCCCCGGGTTGCCGTGTCCCCCTCGGAGGGCTGGCTGGGCGCAGCCCGGCGCTGGGGACGTTCATAGAGTTCGTCGCGTGTCCAGGAGCCCGCCTGCACGATGGGCTGGGTCCGCAGGCGCGACAGCAGTACCGCGCGCGTATCGGTGACGGCCGAGCGCCGTTCGTCGATGGGGACAATGCGGGCAACGGGACGGCCATGGCTGGTCACGACGTAGCTGCGGCCTTCTTCCCTGACTTCTCGAAGAATCCGGGAAAACCTGCGGTTGGCGTCGGCGGCGGATACGTCGTATTTCATGTCATCCACGCGATTAGTAGTGATTTTAACTACTCTAGCGCAAGATAACCCCGTTGCCAACCGCGGCCGCGATCACCCACCCCCGCCTTACGGCGCCGGGTTCGGATACCTCACATGGATCGCCTCGATCCCCGCCAGCACCTCGTCGGACAGCGTCACGTCCACGCTGGCGATGTTCTCGCGCAGTTGCTCCATCGAGGTCGCGCCGATCAGGTTGCTGCTGGTGAACGGCTGCCGGTTCACGAAGGCCAGCGCCATCTGGGCGGGCGAGAGCCCGTGCTCGCGCGCGAGCGCCACGTAGGCCGAGGTGGCCGCCTCGGCGGCCGGCTTGGTGTAGCGCGCGAAGCGGGTGAATTCGGTGATGCGGGCGCCGGCAGGGCGCGCGCCGTTCTCGTACTTGCCGCTCAGCCAGCCGAAGGCGAGCGGGGAGTAGGCGAGCAGGCCGAGGCCGTCGCGATGGCTGAATTCCGAGAGCCCGGTCTCGAAGGTGCGGTTGAGCAGGCTGTACGGGTTCTGCACGGTGACGATGCGCTCCAGGCCAAGCTCGCGCGCGGCCTGCAGAAAGCGCGCCACGCCCCAGGGCGTCTCGTTCGACACGCCGATGTGGCGCACCTTGCCCTGGCGCACGAAGTCCGAGAGCACGGTGAGGGTTTCCTCGATCGGCACGGTGACCGTGTCGTCGATCCACGGGTAGGACAGGCGGCCGAAGGTGGTGGTGTTGCGGTCCGGCCAGTGCAGTTGGTAGAGATCCACATGGTCCGTCTGCAGGCGCTGCAGGCTGCCGTGCAGGGCGGCTTCGAGGTTGGGCCGGTCGAACTGGTTGGCCTCGCCGCGGATGTGCCTGGGGTTGTGCGGCTGGCGCGCCGGGCCGGCGATCTTGGTGGCCAGCACGATGCGGCTGCGCGCCTTGCTGCGGGCGAGCCAGGTGCCGATGTAGGCCTCGGTGCGGCCCTGAGTCTCGGCCTTGGGCGGCACCGGATACATCTCGGCCGTGTCGATCAGGGTGACGCCCTGGTCCAGGGCGTAGTCGAGCTGTTCGTGGGCTTCGCTTTCCGTGTTCTGCTGGCCCCAGGTCATGGTGCCCAGGCCGATCAGGCTGACGTCGATGTCGGAACTGCCGAGCTTGCGATACTGCATGCTGACTCCTGTGAGGTTCGGGGCTGTGGGTTCAGTGCGTGCTCTTGCCGGCCGGGCTGCGCACGGCACAAGGGGCGGTGAGCTGGCCGTCTCCGCCGAAGGCGAAGGTGACCGAGATGGTCTGGCCAGGGGCGAGGGCGGCCGTCGGCTTCTCCAGCATGGCGTGATAGCCGCCGGGCGCGAACTCGAAGGTGCCGCCGGCCGGGATATCCACCGCGTCGGTGTGCTGCATGCGCGCGGTGCCGTCCTGGGTGACGGTCCGGTGCAGCATGGTCTGGCCGAAGGCCGCGCTGGCGATGCCGGTCAGGCGCAGTGCGCTGCCGGTCTCGTTGCGCAGCGTGAAGTAGGCGGCCGAGGGCAGGTTCTGCGGCATGGCGCGGACCCAGCATTCGGTGACGGCGACGCCCTCGATGGCCTGGCCGGCCACTGGCGCACCGGCGCCGTGATGCGCGTGGCCGCTGCCGGGGCCGTCTTCGTGGCCAGGGACGTGGTGGGCATGGGCGAGGCCGGCGCTGGCGCACAAGGCCAGGCCGGCGAGCAGACGGTGGAACATGGACTCCTCGCGATGATGCCGCCGCGCGCAGGAAAGGGCGCGGCAAGCCAGCCCCGATTCTAGTCCAGGGTGGCCGCGCGCCCGGCGCGCATCAGTTCAGGTTGCCCATGCGTTCCAGGAATCGCACCAGATCGTCCAGGGGCATTGGCCGGGCGAGGAAATAGCCCTGGAACTCGTCGCAGCGGTTGCGCTTGAGGAACTCCAGTTGGGCCTCGGTTTCCACGCCTTCGGCGACCACGCGCAGGCCGAGATTGTGGGCCATCGAGATGATCGCCTTGGAGATTGCCGCATCGTTGCCGTCGATGTTGATGTCGCGCACGAAGGAGCGGTCGATCTTGACGTAGTCGATCGGCAGGTTCTTCAGATAGGACAGGCTGGAGAAGCCGGTGCCGAAGTCGTCGATGCTCACGCGCACACCGAGCTCCTTGAGCTCGTGCAGGGTGGCGATCACGCTCTCCGTGTCCTCGAGCAGCACGCTCTCGGTGATCTCGAGCTCCAGGGCGTAGGCCGGCAGGCCGGTGCGCCTGAGCGTGTCCTTCAGGCCGGAGGTGAAGTCGCGGCGCTGGAACTGCATGGGCGAGATGTTCACCGCCACGCAGAAGTTGGACAGCCCCTGGCTGTACAGCCATTGATTGTGCGAGCACGCGGTCTCCAGCGCCCACGCGCCCAGCGCGACGATCTGGCCCGTCTCCTCGGCCACCTTGATGAACTCGGAGGGCGGGACGGCGCCGCGCTCGGGATGGTTCCAGCGCGCGAGGGCCTCGATGCCGGCCACCTTGCCCGTCACGCGCTCGAACTTGGGCTGGTAGTGCAACTGCAACTGGCTGGTCGCGAGCGCGGCGCGCAGCTCGTTGCGCAGCCGCACGCGCTCGTGCACCCGCTCGCTCATGTCCCGGCTGTGCCACTGGAAGTTGTTGCGCCCCTCGTGCTTGGCCTTGTACATGGCCAGGTCGGCCTCCTGCACCAGGCTCATCGGGTCGTCCAGCGCATGCCCGACATAGGTGATGCCGGCGCTCGCGGTGATGTGCTGGTTGCCGCCCATGATCTCGTAGGGCTGGGCGATCGCGCCGATCAGCCGCTGCGTCATGCGTTCGGCCTGCTCGCGCTGCACGTCGAACAGCACCACGATGAATTCGTCGCCGCTCAGGCGGGCGACCAGGTCACGCGGGCGCACGTTCTCGCGCATGCGGCGGGCCACTTCGACCAGGATGGCGTCGCCCACGACGTGTCCCATCGAATCGTTGATCGGCTTGAAGCCGTCCAGGTCGACGAACACCACGGCCATGCCCTGGCCGACCGCCTGCGGCACGCGGCCCAGCTCGTTGAGCCGCTGCTCGAGCATGCGCCGGTTCGGCAGGTCGGTGAGCAGGTCGTGGTTGGCGATGTGGGAAAGCTGCGCCTCGGCTTCCTTTTCGTCGGTGACGTCGCGCAGGATGCAGATGTAGTGCGTGACCGCGCCCTGGCCGTCGCGCACCGGCGCGATGTACAGGTCGCACCAGAAGGTGCTGCCGTCCTTGCGGTAGTTGAGCATCACCGCATGGACGTCCTGCTCCTGGCGCAGGCGGTGTTCGATGCCTTCGATCTGCGTGCGGTCGGTGGCCGAGCCGTAGAGGAAACTGAGGTTGCGGCCCACCGTCTCGCTGGGCGGGTAGCCCGTGATGCGCCCGAAAGCCGGGTTGGCGTAGATCAGGGGCGAGCCGGGCGTGCGCGCGTCGATGATCATCACCGCGTTGTGGCTGGCCTGCAGCGCGCGCTTGAGCACGCGCAGCTCCTCTTCCGATGCCTTGCGCAGGCGCACGTCGCGCAGCGAGAGCAGGCGCATCTGGGTGCCGTCCCAGTCGGTCTCCGAGCCCAGCACTTCCACGTCGATGGTCTCGCCGTGCGGACCTTCCAGCGGCCATTCGAAGAGCGTGGTGTCGGCGCCGCGCCGGCTGGCGAGTTCGGCGAGCTCGGCGCCGCGGCGTCCCAGGGCGGCGCCGAGCAGGGTGCGCGCGGCGGGGTTGGCGTACTGCACGCGGCCCTGCGGGCTGACCACCAGCAGGGCGTCGCGGTTGTCGTCCAGCAACTGGCGGAACGAGCGTTCCTTGCGTGCCAGATCGCGCGTGACGCGGATCTCCTCGGTGATCTCGCGGGCGGCCAGGTAGATCGCGTCGTCCGAACCCAGGGCCGCGCGGATGCGCATCCAGATCACGTGGCCGTCGCGATGGTTGCCGCGCAGGTCCAGGTCGTAGATCGATTCGCCGCGGCCCAGACGGCGCAGCGCGTTGTCGAGCAGGGTGCGGTCGTCCTCGTGGATCAGGTCGGTGAGCTGGCGGCCGACCACGCTTTCGGCGCGGTAGCCCGTCACCCGGGCGAAGGCGGGGTTCACCTGCAGCAGCACGCCCGCATGGTTCACCATGCCGAGCATCTCCGGCGAGAGCAGGAAGAACTGGGTACGCTCCTGCAGGGCGCGCTCGATGCGCCGGCGCTCGGTGATGTCCTTGGCGATCACGAAGATCCCGACGAAGGCGCTGTCCACCGAGATGGGAACCGTCGTCGCCTCGGTCTCGAAAGTGACGCCGTGGTGGTTCACGCCGGTCACCTGCAGGTGCTGGGCGTTGCCCGCCAGCGTGCGGCGGAACATCGCGCTCACCTCGGGCTGGTCCGCGGGCACCACGAATTCGCGCACGGCCCGGCCGAGCAGTTCGCCCTCGGACAGGCCGAACAGGCGCTGCGTCGCCGGATTGCACGAGGAGATGCGCGCCTTCAGGTCGACCGAGAACACGGCGTCCGGGTTGAACGCAACCAGCGAGCGATAGCGCTGTTCGCCTTGCTGCAGCTCGGCGCGCGCACGCACCCGCTCCAGGGCGATGGCCGCGTATTGCGCCGCATCGTTGAGCAGGCGCAGATCGAAATCCTGGCTGGCGGCCGAGAGCAGCAGCGAGGCCTGGCCGAGCAGTTTGCCGTCCGGCGAGATCAGCGGTTGGGCGAGCACGGTGGTATAGCCCGCCGCGGCCAGCGCATCGCGCGCGCCGCGCGGCCAGGGCGGATTCTCGAGCGTGGTGTGGCTGGCGGCGCTGCCCGAGAGCCCGGGCGCAGGCAGTTCCGCGAGCGCGCTGCGCAGCGTGGGCGAGAGCGACGGCGCGGCGGCCAGGCGCAGCCCGATGCCACCGGGCTCGGTTTCGTGGATCGCACAGCTCGCCTGGGCGTTCAGCGCCTCGGTCATGGTGCAGATCGCGACCAGTTGCGTGGCCAGATCGTCGCTGTGCGCGATCGCGGCCAGCGTATCGCGCTGGTTCGCGACCAGCGCTGCATCGCGCCGCGTGAGCTGCGCCTGCCGCAGGCTCACCAGCAGCGTGACCAGGAAGGCGATGCCGGCCAGCAGCGCGCTGTTGGCGAGCAGGCCGCGTTGCGGATGCAGCAGCGGCACGTGCAGGGCGTCCACCTGCCACTCGCCGCCGCCGGCCAGGTGCAGCGTGCGGGTACCCACGGCGACCGCGCCCGTCGACAGGCGCGGATCTTCGTACAGCACCTGCTCGTCCTGGCGGACCCGCACCGCCAGGCCGCGGCTCCATTTGTCCAGGTGCTGGCCCAGCAGCGTGCCCGGGTTGGCGACGGCCAGTACCGCCCAGCCGTGCAGCGACGGCGAGTTCAGGCCCGCCACCACGGCGTGCCGCGTCTGCCCGCTCAGGCCGATGACGTGGCTGAGCACGGTGGCGTCGTCCGCCATGACCGCGCGCAGCCACTCGCGCGTGTCGTTCTGCGCGAGGAAGGCGCCCAGCCAGTGCGGCGGCGCGGGCGTGCGATGGCGCATCGACGCCGTCTCCAGGCCGGGCGAGATCACGGCCACCACGTCCACGCTGGGAAAATCGCGCAGATGGCCGGTGGCCTCGACCTCCCAGCGCCCGGCCGTCGGCACGGCGTCGGCCGCGGACCAGCGCTCGGCCATGCGCCGCAGCATGCTTACCTGTTCGGCAATGCTCGTCTGCACCCGCTCGGCCGTCTGGTCGAGCAGCAGGGCGCCGCGCAGCCGCGTCGACTGGTATTCCTGCAGCCACAGCGCTGCCCATGCCGCGGAGCAGGTAGCCGCGCCCAGGATGCCGACCGCGAGCAGCCGGCCGGAGAGTTCGACGTGCGCGCGGGCGGGCAGTCGCGAGAGCGTGACCCATGCGCCGGCGGCCAGCAGCGTGAACAGGTCCACCGTCAGGCTGAGCGGTTCGTGCGCATGCAGGCGCGGCAGCGGAGCCGCGGGAAACATCTGGCCGATCAGCGCCACGCCCACTACCGCCAGCGCGACCAGCGGCAACAGCGCCGCCGTCTGACGCAGCCAGCGGCGGTTGCGCCGGCCAATGATCGCCTCGACGCCGAGCAGCAGCCAGGCGAGCACGACGGCGCAGCCGGGTTCGTCGAAGGGCGTGGCCAGCGCCGGCGTGGCGGGCGCATGGCCCTGCAGCCGCTCGTACGCCAGCGCCAGCGAGATGCCGACCAGGATGACACCGGCGCCAGCGCGCAGCAGCGGCAGCCGGTGCAGGTCGCACAGCAGGCCGGCGCCGAGGGTGACGAAGGCAACGGCGGCGAACAGGGTTTCGCGCAACGGCAGGTAGGCCGATGGTGTGCGGGTGCCCATGCCGATCAGGCAAAGGGCACCGAGCATGGTCAGGACCAGGCCGGTGACGTACACGAACGATGTGAGGACCACGCGATGCGTGCTCATGAGTCGCCCCGTTGCGCTCTTTTCGTTATCTTCCGGCGGGGCCGGACCAGCGGCCGCTTGCACCAGCCGCCAGCATGCCGTCCGATTGTATAGGTCGGATGCGCTGCCGACGAGGCGCCAGGCGAGTGAGTCACTGCCGCGGCATGCGGGCCGCGAGGTGGACGAGGCTTGCGCCTGGGCCCGTGATCGAGAGGACACGGTCGCGGCACTATCGTCTCAGTTTGGTGCAGATGCCAAGGAACGACGTTGATGTCGCGCAATGATGAGGCTCAACAGCAGGCCGAGCGCGCTGCAGGTGGCCGTTGCGGCGCCGGTCCATTGCCAGCCGCCCGCGCGCGCCGCGATCCAGGCCACCAGGGGCGGGCCGGCGAGTTGGCCCAGCGCGGAGAGCTGCTGCATCCAGCCGATGGTGGTCGACACGGTGTCTTCGCCGGGGGCGACGTGCATCGACAGGATGAACAGGGTGCCGGGGACCAGGCCGCCGAAGCCGGAGAATGCCAGCAGGGCCAGGTAGCGGCTCATGGGGTGCGCTTCCGCGAGGCTCGAGAAGGCGTAGAGAGCGCCTGCCGCCATCGCCACGAAGCCGCAGCGCAGCAAGGTGGTGGGCGCCCAGCCGCGCGCGATCAGCCGGCCCGAGGCCACGTTGCCCGCCATGTTGGCGGCGGCGACCAGCGCGGTGAGCAGGCCGGCCAGGCTGGCCTGTACGCCCGCCGCCGCGTAGATCGCCGGCAGAAAACCCACCACTGCCAGCCACTGGCCGGAATACATGCCGAAGCTGGCCGCGATCAGCCAGGGCCCGGGCGAGCGCAGCGTGTCGGCAAGCCTGGCCTGCCAGCCGCGCGCCCCGGCGTGCGTGTCGGCCGATGGCGTGTCGCGCGGGATGTGGCGCAGCACCAGCACGGCAAGCAGCACCGACAGGCCGGCCAGCGCCAGCCACCAGGTGCGCCAGCCCGTGGCCAGCATCACCAGCGGGCCGAACAGCAGGGCGAGCACGGTGCCCAGCGGCATGTAGCTGCCCCAGACGCCGAGCATGGTGCTCAACTTCTGCGGCGGCACGAGCCGTCGGATGAGCTCGGGCGCGGGCAGGACGATGAGCAGGAAACCGATGCCCTCGACCATGCGCAGTGCGAGCAGCGGCAGCGGGTGCTGGCTGGCGCTGCCGGCGGCGCTGGCCGCGGCCAGCACCACCAGGCCCAGCATCAGGCTGCGGCGCAGGCCCAGGCTGGCCGCGGTCAGGCCCAGGGCCAGGCCGAACAGCGCGCCCGCGATCTGTACCAGCGAGATCAGAAAGCCCGCCTGCACCAGGCTCAGGCCGAGGCCGGCTTGCAGCAAGGGCACCGCGGGCGGGATCTTCGCCACGTGCAATGCGGCGACGACGCCGGCCAGCACGACCAGCAGCGCCTTGGCGGGTGAGCAGGGACCAGCCGGCAAGGGACTCAGGGCGTCGTGCTCGTCGGCGCGGCGGGCGTGGGTTCGGGCGGCGGTACGGGCGTGAGAATCATGGCGCCCCCCTGCGAGCCGTTGTCCGTGATGCCGCCGGCCACCAACTGGCGTGCCGTGCCCGCGCCCGAGATACCGGCGATGCCGCCGATGTGCTGCCCCGGCAGCAGGCAAGTGTTCACGGGGTCGAAGGTGATGTTCAGCACGTAGTAGCCGCGGCCCGCAACGGGCGCCAGGTTGCCGCGGAAGGTGCAAGTGCCGCTGGTGGCCACGGTGGCTCCGCGCAATGCGCCCAGTGCCGTGATCTCGACCGTGGTGACGTTGCCGTCGCGGTCGCTGCCGGTCCACTGCCCTTCGAGCAGTATGGTGGTGGCCGGCGTGTAGTAGCTGCTGTCGTAGCGCAGCGAGGCGTTGCCGACCTGGCCAGGCTGAACCGAGCGTACTTCCATGCTGCTGCGCTCGGCCACCGTGCCGGTCACGTCCAGCGTGCTCACGGTATTGCCGTACTGGTAGTCGCGCAGCGTAGCGGTCAGCGTGCTGCCGTTCATCGCCACCTGGTCGGCATGGACCAGGCCCACCCGGGCGCCGCCCACTTCGGCGTACACGCCCCAGAGGACGTTGTCGTCGGTGATCACCACCGACAGATCGGCGCCGGTGCTCAGCGAGCCCGTCCAGATCCCTTGCGGATTGACCGCCGGCGGCGGCGATGGAAGAACTTCGGTTTCACTGCCGCCGCAGGCGGCCAGGCCGAGCACGAAAGCAAAGGGGACAGCGCGCACGATCCACATGTATGAGACTTCTCGGCAGAGTATAGGCAGCCGCGCTGCCCGCAACCCGGCGATTCTACTGCGCTCCTACGGGTTGTGAGTCACTCGCTTTGGCCCCTGCTCGCCGCTTGCATCGATCTCGAAGAGTTCGCGCATGGTGGCGCTGCCCAGACGGATGCCGACCACCATCTCGGTGATCCAGTTGACCAGGATGCCGGTGTAGGCCTGCCGGCTCGCCGGGCTGCTCAGGGCATGGTCGGCATCGTCCACGATGCGGTGCGTGAGCGAATGCGTGTGCTGGAAGGCCGCGCGGTAGCTCATGATGGTCTGCGACGGTACGTAGGTGTCGTGTTCGGACTGTACGAGCAGCACGTCGCCCGTGAAGGCCAGGCACGCGGCCAGGGCGCGGTTGTTGTCCGGATCGACGCGCTCGCTGCGGTAGGCCGTCAGGTCGGCGCGGCTCAACTGGCGCTTGGGCGTGTGCCAGTCTTCGTCGCGGTACAGCGCCGGTACGTGCAGGCCGAGCCACTTCACGGGCCTGAGCGCGGTCAGGATCGCGGCCAGGTAGCCGCCGTAGCTGCTGCCGATCACCGCGATCGCCGAGGGGTCGATGCCGGGGTGGGCGGCGAGCCGGTCGTAGGCGGCGATCAGGTCGCGCAGGCTGTGTTCGCGCGTGATGCGCTGCTGCTGCTCGAAGGTGCGCTCGTGGCCGCGCAGATCGAAGGTCATGCAGATGCAGCCCAGGCCGGCGATGCCCTTGGCGCGGGCCAGGTCGGTCTTCTGGCTGCCGCCCCAGCCGTGCACGAACAGCACGCCGGGTACTTTCAGATTGGGTTCGAGGAAGGTGCCGGCGATCACTTCGCCGTCCACCGCTATGCGTAGGGGTTCGCTGCGGGTCGTCATGGCAGTACGGGCAAGACAAAATGGGGGGGAATCTCGGGCATGGCGCACTTCAGGAGCGGGCCCATCTCGTCGTCCACGCCGTGAAACAGCACGACGGCGTTCGGCGGCGGATGCGTGTGCGCGCCGAACAGTTCGAGCGTGGCCGCCTGGGTGTACAAGAGCGTCGGGTCGTTCGCCAGCGCTTCGAGCGCCAGCACTTCGGCGCCGCTCGCGCCGCCGATGCGCCAGGATTGTTCGAGCACGCCGGCGCGGCGCTCGCCGCGTGCATTGTGGCCGACCACGGTGTCGTAGTTGCGGCGCGAGGCGATCAGGCTGGGGTAGCAGCGCGTCGCGGCTTCGTCATAGGCGCGGGCCTGGGCGAGCGCCGCCGCCACGACCGGCGGCAGCGGCAGCGCGGCGAGCGCGTCGAAACCGCCGCGCGCCACGTGCAGCGCCGATCCGCCATAGACCAGCTCGCCGCGATTGTCGCGCGTCAGCCGCTGCACCCCGTAGTAGCTCGCCTGCAGCCCGCCCACGCGCACCTGCCCGATGCTGAAGGTGGATACGTCGCTCAGGTCTTCCTCGAGCACGATGCCATACTCGGCCAGTTCGCCGGCGTCCAGCGCCGCCAGCGCTTCGGTCAGCGCGGCGGGCGTGCGCACCACTTCCTGTCCGCGGCCCGCGCTCGCGCGCACCGCTTTGATGCGTACCGGCCCGGCCTGGAGCAGCCGATGGCCGGCCGCCAGTGCATCGGCATGGGTGAAGGCCGTCAGGCCCACCAGTACGCAGTCGCGCACGGTCGCGCCGAAGGCCGGGTTCCAGCCGCGCGGCGCGTGCGCGTGCGGCACCACCAGGGCATGGGTGATCGCCTTGGTCGCCAGAAAGCCGAAGGGAACGACGCCGCCGAACAGCCGGTCTTCGGCGTCCAGGCCGCGCTCGTTCCAGTCCGGGCCGACCAGCGTGTCGCTGGGCACCAGGTACATGCCCGGATGCGTGTGCAGGGCGGCATCGTAGTCGCCCACGAAGTCCGCCTTCAAGAGCGCGGCCAGGCGGCGCGCCAGTGCGCCATGGCTCTCGCGTTCGTGGATGGCCTCGCGGGCGCGCAGCGAATGCAGGGCAACGTGACGAGGGCCTGCAGTGGGGCGTGGCATCGCTATCTCCTGGCGGACGGGCGCGTCATTCGCCCGGCCCGCATGCAGTAGCGAGAAACGCGCCAGCTTCAGGTGTCGATCTGGCCGATCGCCTGACCTTCCTCCACCGCATCGCCTTCGGCGACCCGCAGCGCGGCCACCCGGCCGGCCGCGGGCGCCGCGACGGGGATCTCCATCTTCATGGATTCGACGATGACGACGGTCTGCTCGGCGTCCACGGCATCGCCGACGTTGGCCTCGATCTTCCAGACGCGGCCGGTGACTTCGCTGACGATATCTATCTTGGGCATGCGGGCTCCTGCAAGGGATGGAAAACGGAAAAAGCGGCGAGCGCGGACTCGGTCGTGCGCAGGCAGGCGAGCGCGCGCGCCGCGTCGGCCAGCTCGTCGAAGACCGGCACGCCGGCGCCGATGGCCGCCTGGCGCAGCCGTCGGCGCAGCGCGTCCACCGGCTCGCTGGTGTCCGAGCGCAGCACCAGCAGCACATGGGGCCGCCGGGTGCCGGCGCGCGTCTCGCCGCCCAGCGCGGCGAGCGTCAGGCGCTGGATCAGCGTTTCGTCGGCGTAGCCGAGCAGCACGGGCAGGTTCAGGTGCAGGACCAGGGCGTCGACCTCCGGCGTGCTGGTCAATATCTCCAGGATGCGGTGGGCGAGGGCGCCACCGTCCACGCGCAGCACGCCCACCGGCGTATCCACCGGGTTGCGCAGGCTGGCCCCGGGCGGAACCGGCAGCGCCGCCAGGCGGGCGGCGGTCGCGGGGCCGAAGGCCGGCACGGCGAAGCCCGCGCGGGCGAAGGCGTCGCAGGCCAGCACGCTGGTGCCGCCGCCGTTGCCGAACAGCGCCACCCGGGTGCTCGGGCGCTGCGGGCGCGGTTGCAGGCATTGCAAGGCCAGGCAGGCATCGATCAGTTCGTCCAGCGTCTGCACCGTGGCCATCCCGGCCTGGCGCGCGAACGCCGACCACAGCCGCGCATCGCTCGCCATCGCGCCGGTGTGCGAGGCTGCCGCTGCCTGCCCCTGCTCGGAGGTGCCGCCCTTGAGCAGCACGATGGGCTTGCCGTGCCGCTGCCGGCGCAGCGTGGCGAGGATGGCCGCCGGATCGCTCAGCGACTCGACGTAGAGGGCGATCTGGCGCACGCGGGGGTCGGCCAGGTGGTGCGCGAGCAGCTCGGCCACCGACAGGTCGGCGGCGTTGCCGATCGTGATCAGGCTGGAGAAGGCCAGGCCGCGCGCCTGGCCGCGGCGAAGAATGTCCACGCCGAGCCCGCCGCTCTGCGAGATGACCGCCAGCCCGCCTTCCTCGGCTTGCATGCCGTCGATGAAGGTGACGCGGCCGCGCACGCTGTGCAGGCCCAGGCAGTTGGGGCCGATCACGCGGGTGCCGGCGGCCCTGGCCGCGGCGAGCACGGCCTGCTGCAGGGCGTCGCCGCCTTCGACTTCGGCGAATCCGCTGGTCATCACCTGGGCATACCGCACCATGCCCGGCGCCGCCGCCAGCAGCGGCGCCACGGCGGCGGCCGGCACGGCGATGTAGGCGTAGTCCACGGGCTCGGGCAGGGCGGCCAGGCTGGCCACGGCGGGCACGCCGTCGATCTCGCTCGCGGTGGGATGCACCACGTAGAGGCGGCCCGGATAGCCGTATTCGCGCAGGTTGCGCATGAAATGGTTGCCCGAGCGCCCCCCGTCCGCCGAGGCGCCCACCACGGCCACGCTGCGGGGCGCGAAGAGGCGCTCCAGGCTGGCGTCGTCGGCAAAGGCCGGCGCCAGGGGGGGCGCGGCCGGGCGGTGACGAAGGAGGAGATCCTCCTGTCCGTGGGAGGAATCGCGCCCCCTTCGGGCGGCCGGGCGGTGGCGCTCGTGCAACTGCACGCGGGCGTCAACGGCCACCACGCCCTGCGCGCTGGCGATGAGGGGATTGACGTCGATGGCGGCGATGCGATCGGCGCAGGCGGGCAGCAGGCCGTCGGGGCCGGCCAGCGCCAGCACGGCGCGCACTACCGCCTCCACGTCCACCGCGGGCTGGCCGCGATAGCCGGCCAAGAGGGGCCGGATGCGCAGGGTCTGCAGCATGTCGCGCACGTCGTGCGCCGTGACCGGGCACAGGCGCATGGCCACGTCCTGCCAGAGTTCGGCCTGGGTGCCGCCGCCGCCGAGCATCACGCAGGGGCCGAACACCGGATCGACCACGCCGCCCAGCAGCAGCTCCACGCCGGGCGCGGCCATTTCCTCGACCAGGTAGCCGGCGATGCGGGCCTGCAGGTAGGCGCTGGCCATGGCCTGCATGACCGCATCCACCTCCTGCGCGGCGACGTTCAGGCGCACGCCGCCGCCGTCGCTCTTGTGCACCACGTCGGGCGACACGATCTTCACCGCGTAGGGCGGCGTCAGCGCGGCCAGTTGCGCATGTGCGCCGGGCCCCGGCACGAATGCGCCGCGCGGCGCGGCGATGCCCGCCTCGGCCAGCAGGCGCTTGGCGGTGGGCTCGTCCAGCCAGCCCTGCCCGGCGTGCCGGTCGAGCAGCGCGCGCCACGGCTGGCGGCGGTCCTGCGGTTGCCCCGACTCCATGCGGCCTCTCCTCAATAGCTCGTCGGCCACGTGCGCATCAGGTGCTCGCCGACGCCGCCGGACAGGCGCAGGCGATGCACCTGCAGCAGGCGGATCAGGGTCTGGCGGGTGTCCACCGGATTGATGACGTGGTGCGCCGCGTGCACGGCGGCCGCGTCGTAGGCGCTGGTGCCCTTGGTCATCTCGGCGAGCAGCTCGGCGTAGCGCGCAGGTTCGGTCTGAGGGTCCACGCCGTGCACGATGGCGACGGCCGAGCGCGGGTCCATGAAGTTCACCTCGGCCGAGAACCAGGCGACGACTTCGTCGGCATTGCCGCCGCCGCCCATGTTGAGCACCGCCTGGCCGTAGGTCTTGCGCATGACGACCGACAGCTTGGGCACGCTGACCAGCGACATCGCGTTCATCCAGTTCATCACGCGCCCGATCGCACCCTGGCGTTCGCCCTCCACGCCGATCAGAAAGCCCGGCTGGTCCACCATGAAGACCAGCGGAATGTTGAACGAATCGCACAGCACCAGGAAACTCACCACCTTCTCGCAGGCGCTGGGGTCGATCGCGCCGCCCTTGAAGAGAGGGTTGCTCGCGACCACGCCCACCGTATGGCCGTCCAGGCGCGCGAGCGCCGTCACCACCGACTTGCCAAAGCGCGGCTTGAGTTCGAACAGCGAGTTGCGATCGTAGATCAGCGCCAGGATCTTGCGCACGTCATAGACCTTGGAACGCTCCTCGGGCAGCAGCTCGAGGATGCGCTCGGCGTCCTCGCCCGAACCCGCCGGGACGGCGGCCACGGGCGGCGGCTCCTGGTGGTGGCTGGGCAGGTAGGACAGAAAGCGCCGCACGGCGTCGAGCGCTTCCTCGTCGGTGTCGACCGCCAGGTCGACCATGCCGGTGACCTCGGTGTGCAGCCGCCAACCGCCCAGGGACTCCGGGTCGACCGCCTCGGCGACGGCACGGGAGGTGAGCTTCACGCTGGAGACGGCGGTGATGGCGCCCTTGCGCATCACGACGAAGTCCGCGAGCGCGGCGTACCAGGAGGACGAGCCGTAGCAGTGGCCCAGCACCGCCGAGACCCACGGGGTCTCGCGCATGCGCCGGTACTGCGTGGGCCGGTCTCCGGCCCCCACGCCCGCCGCGCCCATGACGTCGGGCATCCGGGCGCCGGTGGATTCGCCCAGGAACACCATGGGCAGGCCGCGGCTGGTGGCGATCTTCTTGACGTGCCCGACCTTGGTCGTGTTCACCGTGCTGCTGGAGGCGCCCATCACCGTGAAGTCGTTGGACACCACGGCGACCTCGCGGCCGTCGATCCGGCCGTAGCCGGCGATCTTGCCGTCGGCGGGCGTGACCTCGCGCACCTCGGGACGGATCGACGTGGCGTAGCGCCCGGTCTCCAGGAAGGTGCCGGCATCCACCAGCCGGTCGATGCGTTCGCGGGCGTTCAGGATGCCCTGGGCGCGCCGCTCTTCGAGTTTGCGGGGGCCGCCCATGGCGAGCGCGGCGCGGGTCCGGGCCTCGTGTTCGGCGATGTGCTTGTCGTGGTTCATGCGTATCCTGCTAGCGGGGCGAATCGGTGACGAGCGTGGGCACGGCCACGGCGAGCTGGCGCCAGAAGGCCGTCTCCTCGGCGAGGATGTCGGCCAGGCCCTGCGGCGTGCTCGCCTCGAGCACCACGCCGGTCTTGGTGAGCTGGTCCGAGAAGTCCTTGTCGTGCACGATGGTCTGCGTGGCCTGCGCCAGGCGCTCGACGATGGCCGGCGGCGTGCCCGCGGGCGCGAGGATGCCGTACCAGACGGTGACCACGTACTCGGGCGCGCCCGATTCCTTGAAGGTGGGCACATTCGGCAGCACCGCGACGCGCTCGGCCGAAGACACCGCTATCGGCTTGAGCGTGCCCGCCTGGATGTGCGGCAGCACCACCGGCGTGAGCGCGAACACCATGTTCACCTGGCCGGCGATGGCGTCGGTGACCGCCTGTGCGCCACCCTTGTAGGGCACGTGCAGCAGGTCGATGTCGGCGCGCTTCTTGAGCAGTTCGACGTACAGGTTCAGTTGCGCGCTCGAAATGGTCAGCTTGCCGGGTGTCTTGTGCGCGGCAGCCATCAGCTCGGCCGGCGTGCCGTAGGGTGTGGCGGGGTGGGCCGCGACCACGAAAGGCACCCGCGCGAGCAAGGCGACGGGCGCAAAGGCCTTATCCGGGTCGAAGGACGGCTGCGGGCCGAAGGTGCGATTGAGCGCCAGGCCATTGCCGCCGAAAAGCAGGGTGTAGCCGTCGGCCGGCGCCCGGGCCACCCAGTCCGCGCCGATGTTGGTCGATGCGCCGGGGCGGTTCTCGACGATGACGGATTGGCCCAACTGCCGGCCCAGCAGCTCGCCGTACTGCCGGGCGATCATGTCGGTGCTGCCGCCGGGCGGGTAGGGAATCACCAGGGTGATGGGGCGCTGCGGCCAGTCCGCCGCGGCGGCTGGCAGGGCGAGAACGAACAGCAGGGCAGCCGCCCAGCGCTCGAATCGCCTGCGGTATGGCGAACGTACAGACATGGGTCTCCTCCCGCGCACGCCGTTGTCGTGGTGTTCTGCTTGAGCGTGCGAGGGCCCACACTAATCCAGCGCCGGATTATAGTCAACTAGGGTTACTACATTGCCCCTGTCTACAATGCGGGCGGCTTACCCCGCTGGCAATCTGGAAGACGGATGATCGATCAGGAACGTATCAACACGCTGAGAGCCGCGCGCGCGACCGGCATCGGCCGCATGCTGCTGCTGGCCCGGCGCGATTTTCTCGCCCGGGTGCAGGAGCGCCTGGCTTCGGGCGGCGCGAGCCTGCCGCCGTCGTGGGCCGGCCTGCTGCCCTACATCGATATCGAGGGCACCCGCAGCACCGTGCTCGCCCAGCGCGCCGGCATCTCCAAGCAGGTGGTCGCCAAGGTGGTGAAGGAACTGGAAGCGCTCGGCCTGCTCGAGCGCAGCCCGGACAAGGGCGACGGGCGGGCGTTCCTGGTGTGCTTCACAGAGCTTGGCCTGGAACGCCTGCTGAGTACGCACGAGGCCATCACCGAGATCGAACACGAGTACGAAGCCTTGCTGGGTGCGCGAAAATTCGGCGTACTGCGCGAAGCGCTGTTCCAGATCGCCTATGGCGCGCAACCCCACGAGATGCGCAAACGCTGAGGACACACACCATGTCAGAACCCGCCATCCACGGCTATCACGCCCATGTGTACTACGACGCCGACACGCTGGAGCGTGCGCGCGCCATTTGCGAAACCGCCCAGCGCGAATTCGGCGTGCAGATGGGGCGCATGCACGAGCGCCCGGTCGGGCCGCATCCGGACTGGAGCTGCCAGTTGGCGTTCGACCAGGAGACCTTCGGTCGCGTCGTGCCCTGGCTCGCTGTCCACCGGCAGGGGCTGGTGGTGTTCCTGCATCCGCTCACCGGGGACGATCTCGCGGACCACCGCGATCACGCGATCTGGATGGGTGCCGTACGCCCGCTGAACCTTGCGGCGCTGATGGTCTGATCGACCAAAAGCGAACGCCCGGCCAGGGGCCGGGCGGCTGGGTGCCATGCCCGCCTCCCTGGAGGGCGGGCGATGGGCAACGGCTCGGTCAGGGCTGCTGCCAGACCGCCAGTTCGACCATGACGTCGTTGTCGACGTCCTTGTAGGCCTCGTCATCGCCCGTGCGGGCGTCGTCCATGGTTTCGATGTCGGTTTCGGTCACCCCCAGTACGACCAGATCGTCGTCGCGCACCCAGAAGCGGTCGGCCGGCAGCGCAGCGCGGTCTTCACCGATGCCGAAGAAGCCGCCCTTGCCGATCACGATGTAGTGGGTGCCGTCGTTGCTGGCGACCACATCGGACACTTCGCCGATTTTTTCACCTTGGCCGTTTTGCACGTCCCTGCCGTTGATGTCCTTCACCGACAGGGATTGCATCTTCGCATTGGCGCGGTCCGGGCCGGCGGTGCCGGTTCCCAGGGCCTTGTTCAGACGGCCGCGCTCGTCATCCGTCATGGCCTGGTTGGTCGTGTCCGGCGTACTGGCCGGGCCTGGGTTGGCGCCCGAGGCTTCCGTGGCCGGGCTGTTCACCGCCGGCGCCGGCGTAGCCGGGCTCTCGGTAGCGGCAGCAAGGGCCATGGGCGAGGCGAAGGCGGCGGAAACGAGTAGGGCGAGAGTAGCGCGTTTCATATTGAAGTCTCCTGAGCTGTACAGCATGAAAAGTCGAGTAAAAACATCGGGATGCGAAACCCGCATCGTCAGGTGATCTTTCGCAACCGGCGTTCCCACCGCGTTCATTCAGCCCTCAATGCACGCCAGCGCCCTCGGTGAACTGTCGTTGGGTACCCTCCTTGCTGTAAGGTTGGGTTGGTCGCGGCTCACCCCGGGGCCGCCTCTTTGCCAAATTCACAGGAAAGCCGTCATGTCCGTCTTGCAAGATCGCGTCGCTACCCGTTTCAACGCCCGAAGCACCGCGGGCGCTGCGCTCGTCTCTTCGCTGTTTTTGCTGGGTGCGTGCGCCCAGGCTGCCGCCCCCGCTGCGACGGAGTCCGCCGCTGCGAGCACAACGTACGAGCCCACCGTCGGCCAGGCCGGCAAGGACGTCGTGTGGGTGCCCACCCCGCAAGTGCTGGTCGACACCATGCTCGATCTGGCCAAGGTCACGCCCCAGGACTACCTCATGGACCTGGGCTCCGGCGACGGGCGCACGGTGATCACCGCCGCCAAGCGCGGCCTCACCGCGCGCGGCATCGAATACAACCCCGACATGGTCGCGCTCGCCAAGAGCAACGCCGAGAAGGAAGGCGTGAGCGACAAGGCCACCTTCGAGCAGGCCGATCTCTTCGAGACCGACTTCAGCAAGGCCAACGTCATCACCATGTTCCTGCTGCCCTCGATCAACGAGAAGCTCGCGCCCAAGCTGGTGCAGCTCGAACCCGGCACGCGCATCGTCTCCAACTCCTTCCGCATGGGCTCTTGGCAGCCCGACCAGGAAGTGATGGTCACGGACAACTGCACTAGCTGGTGCAACGCGCTGCTCTGGATCGTGCCGGCGCAGGTCGAAGGCAACTGGCAGATCGACGGCCAGCCCCTAGTGCTCGAACAGGATTACCAGATGCTCACCGGCACCCTGGGTGGCCAAGCGATTTCCGAGGGCAAGCTGCTCGGCAACGCGATCACCTTCAAGGTGGGCGATGTCACCTACGAGGGCACGGTGGAAAGCGGTGCGATCAAGGGCAAGACCACGGGCGGCAAGTCGGCCGAGTGGCATGCGGTGAAGGGTTGAGCGCGTAGCCGCCCCGGCGTTGAACGAGCAGGCCGCCCCGGCGAACCGACCCCCAAGACGTTGGTCGGTTTGCCGGGGCGGCCTTTTTCATTGGTGCGAAGGGGAAGGGCGTTGCGCAGGCGCACGCCGCGCCCGCACGGCGTAGTGCGCGCGCTCAGCCGGCCCGCCCCGCGATCGCCTCCGCGAACGCCACCACCCGTTCGGCGTCGGCGGCATGCAGGTTCTCGACCATCTTGCCGTCGAGCACGGCGATGCCCTTGCCCTCGCGTTCGGCCGCCTGCCATGCCGCGAGCACGCGGCGCGCGTGCTCCACCGCTTGCGCGGTCGGCCCGAAGACCCGATTGGCCGGCGCCACCTGGGCGGGGTGAACCAGTGTCTTGCCATCGAAACCGAGGGCGCGCCCCTGTTCGCACAGGCGGGTGAAGGCCTCGGTATCGTCGAGCACCGCCGAGACACCGTCCAGTACGTCGCGGCCATGGCGCCGCGCGGCGTTGACCGTGCGCGACAGGGCGTACAGCAGGCCCTGCCGGTCGGGCGTGTCCGGCAGCCGCAGTTCCTTCTGCAGGTCGGACGTGCCCATGACCAGGACGGCGACGCCGTCCTGCGCGGCGATCTGATCGACGCGGCTCACGCCGGCCGGCGTCTCGATCATGGGCCACAGGGGGATGGCCGTCCCGACGTCGTTCATGCGGTCGCGGTAGTGCTCGAGCGTGGCGACGTCCTCGACCTTGGGCAGCACGATGCCGTCGGGGCGGGCGTCCAGCGCCGCCTCGAAGTCGCTGCGGCCCCATGGCGTGTGCAGGCCGTTGACGCGGATGAGCACTTCACGATGGCCGTAGCCGCCCGCCCGCACCTGCGCGCAGGCCTGCGCGCGCGCCTGCTCCTTGGCCGAGGGCGCGACGGCGTCTTCCAGATCGAAGATGACGGCATCCACATCCAGGCTGCGCGCCTTGTCCATGGCGCGCTGGTTGGCCGCCGGCATATAGAGCACGGAACGGCGGGGACGCAGGGTGGTGTTCATGAAGGTTCCCGGAGATGGCATCAGCGCGAAGCGGCGGCCGCCGCCGCACGCGGCTTGGGTGCCGGCGCATCGGAACCGCCGGGCGCCCAGACGAAGGCCGCAACCAGCAGCAGCGCGACCGCGGCCAGGCCGGCCACCCGGCCTTTGCGCAGCCCGTGGCGCGAGGCGGCGGGCGGTGGTTCGTCCTGTGCGCGCCGTAGCGCCTGCCGCCGCACAGCCTCGTCGTGCTGGCGCAGCAAGGCGGCTTCCTCCTCGCGTATCCAGGCGTCATGCGCACGGCGCCGCGCCGGATCGGACAGCACTTCGTAGCCGCGGTTGAGCATGCCCATCACGCGCTGCGCCTTGGCGTCGCCGGGGTTGCGGTCGGGATGGTATTGCTGCGTCAGCGCGCGATAGGCCGCGCGGATCACCGCCGGCGGTGCATCGCGGGAGACTTTCAGGTTCTCGTAATGGGAATGCACGCGCATGGTGATTGCAGCAGCCGTGGCGGCAGGATGGGCATCGGTGCATGATAATGCACGGCCGGCGCGCTGCCGAGGGTGCCTGCGGGGTTTCGTCGGCCGGCGCGTACCGACCGACGCCGTCCCCGGCCATGCGCGTTCAGTCCACCACGTCGCGCGGAACCCACTTCTTCCTTGCCCGAGGGGCAAGGGCATGGCGCAGATGCTGCTGGGGATGGAGGTGTTTGCGGATTAGCGACCTTCGTAGCGTACGCCACCCGGGGGGATACTGCGCGGCATCGGCTAACGCCTGGCTCAGTGCTTCGTACTTTGCTGAGCCAGTGCAGCTAGTCGGGAAAACAGTTGCGCATGGCGACACCTGCCGCCATGTGGTTCGGAGGGATCACGTCGATGTATTCCCCGTCCAGCAGGTAGTCGAACGTATGCGTTCGCTGCAACCCCCTGCGAAAATGCGTGCCGGACCTGATCTCGCGGCGACAGCACACGGAAATCGGCCTTTTCCCCCAGAGCGTAGCCAAAAGGCGCGACACGCTCTCTCAGGACGTTCAGACGACGATGCTTGTAGGGCTCGAGCCCCATGGACGAGAGGTGAGCCATCGTGTCGCCATTGTCCGACACGAGCACATGCTGGTTTTCCTCGAGCAGGTACAAGACGATTGCCGTTCCGTCGGCAAACGAGAACGGAGTACCCACCTCGAACGCGGACTCACCGCGCAGCCCGGTCAGGGCCACGCAATCGTAATCGAATTGAATGGACGCATGTCCTTGCAGCGCCAGGGCCACACGCCATCACTTCAGGTACCTGACCCAGGTGCCGCCGTCGACTCAACCGGATGCCGGCCTCCTGAATCACCTGCTGCCACAGCGCCTGCTGCTCCCTCCGATGCATACGCAGGTGGCGTTCTCACAAGTACGAGCGCCCGTCCAGGTATGCCTTGCGCCAGCGCACGATCTGGTAGCGCTCGAACAGGCCCGCTGCGTAGAACGGATCGGCACGCAGGAACGCGTCCGCTGCCTGCCGGGTGTCCACGTCGAGGATGTACACGCCGCCGCCGAGGTCGCTGCCGTCGTCCTGCAGTTTGGCGCCGCAGGCGAGAAGTAGGTGTTCGTGCGCGTCCAGGTACGCCAGGTGGGCGGTGCGCGTGGCCTGGCGCAACGCCAGCGTGCCCGGCTTGTCGAAGGTTTCGATGAGATAAGGCATGGCCTATACCGTGGCGATGGGGGTGACGGGCGAGCCGACCGCGCCGGGCAGGTTCAGGGGCGGGGCGGTCAGGAAGCAGTCATAACGCTCGTGGGCACGCAGCCAGCGGGCCAGGGGGCCGAGATACCACATCTCGCCCAGCGGCAATCCCAGCTTGAACAGGCAATGATGGTGCAGCGGCAGGGCGGCGCAGCACGCATTGGCTTTCTTGACCGGGTACGTCTCGACCGCGTGGTTGTCGGAGGCCATGGCGCCGATGCGGCTGTCGGTGATCCATTGCAGCAGGCGCTCGTCGCTGCCATCCAGGCCAGCGCATATCTCGTGCACGAGTTCCGGGTCCGGATTGCGGTTCATCTCCAGCAGCGCATCGCCGTATTCGGTGTGAAAGAGCAGGATGTCGCCCTGGCGGATCTCGATACGGTCCGCCTCCAGGATGCGCATGAGATCGTCATAGCCGACCGAGTGCGCAGCGCGTCCGTAGTGCCGGGCCAGGTCGACCAGCACGCCGCGCCCCTGCATGCCCGATTCGGCGAGCTGGGTGATGTCCAGCCGGGTGGCCTTCGATGTCGGGCCCTGGCCCAGATCCGTCTTGGCGTAGCCTTCGCCTACCGCGTAGTCCACCGGCCCCTGGATGTGTTCGTTCGGCCGGAAGCCGTTGTAGTAAACGCGCTCGGGAATGCCGTCGCCGTTGGCATCGAACAGCGCACCGACGTGCGCGAGCGAATCCCACTGGGTGGAGTACTGCAGGCTCATTGTCACGTTGTCGTCGCTGAGCACGTCGACGCAGCCTGGCCGCAAGCGGCCCAGTGGAAAGTTCAGATACGGATCGCCGTCCCGCTCGGTCGGCGTCAGGCGCGGTGGATGGCGTCGCGGGTTGACGGCGGTGCCGCCGGGGTAGTCCAGCGGCAGCGACAGGCAGAAGCGCTCACCCGTGCGGATCAGGCCGGCGGCCTGGCGTACCGCCTCGGGAGTGATCCAATTCAGGCAACCGCGCTGGTCGTCGGCCCCGAAATCGCCCCAGTTCGACCCTTCGGGCCGCTGCTTCCATCGCATGCTCGATCTCCCTCTAAAGCGTGTTGATGTCTCATTGACACGATTAATTTATCACGTATAGGATATGTTCATCATGGATGTGAAAACCGCAACCCGTGTCCTCGACGTCTTCAATTTGTTCGCCGAGCAGCAGAAACCTCTGCTCTACAGCGAGATCGCCTCAGCGATGGGCATTCCGCTGTCGAGTTGTCACGGCTTGCTGAAGACGATGGTCGCCAAGGGCTATCTGTACGAGCTGGGCAAGAAGAGCGGCTACTACCCGACGCAGAAACTGCTGCACGTGGCCAGCGTCATCTGCCGCCGGGATCCGCTGGTGACGGCCCTGGAACCCGTGCTGCTCACGGTGCGCGACTCGACCCGGGAGACGGCGATCCTCGCCAAATTGGCAGACAGGCAGGTGGTCTACCTCAGCGTGGTCGAGTCCACCCAGACGATCCGCTATAGCCATCAGCCCGGCGGATTCAAGAGCCTGCACGCCACCAGTTCGGGCAAGGCGCTGGTATCGGTGCTCGACCCCAAGGGTCGCCGTGCCCTGCTGGACAGCTACACCGACTGGACGCCCATCACCCCGAACACGCTGCCCTCGCGTGAGCGTTTCGAACAGGACGTCGCTGCCGGCGTAGCGCGCAGGTGGCAGCGTTCGGTGGGCGAGAACGTCGAGGACGTGATGTCGCTCGCGTTCGGCTTTCGCGTCCATGAGCAATCGTTCGCCATCGTGGTCGCCGGCCCCGTGGCGCGCATGCAGAAGCACGAGGAGGAGATCGCCCGGATCTTCCCCGCAATCCGCCAGCAACTAGCCGATGTGCTCGCCCCGACGCGCATCGATTTCGATACAGGAGACCCAGAATGAAAAGAAGAACCCTTGCGCTGACCGCGGCGGCCGCGTTCGCGTGCGTTCTCGGCGCCGGCCCCGCGCGCGCCGCCGCCGACTATCCGACAAAGCCGATGCAGGTGATCCTGCCGTTCGCGGCGGGCGGTCCCACCGATGTCGTCGGGCGAGTCATCGCGACAGAGATGGGACAGATTCTCGGGCAGCCGTTGGTGATCGAGAGTCGGCCGGGGGCCAGCGGCACCATCGGCGCGGCTGCAGTGGCGCGTGCGCCTGCCGACGGCTACACGCTGCTCATGAACGCCTCGGTCCAGGTGATCTACCCTGGGCAGTTCAAGTCGCTGCCCTTTGATCCCATGGACGACTTCACGGCTGTCGGGGTGCTGGGAACGGTGCCCATGGTCGCGGTCGTTCCGCCGGATTCGCCTTATTCAAGCTTCCAGGAATTGATCGATGCGGCCAAGGCCAAGCCCGGCGCGCTGTCGTTCGCGTCGCCGGGCGTGGCCACGCTGCCACACCTGGTGGGCGAGCTGCTCAATACCTCCACGGGAGCGCGTCTGGAACACGTGGGCTATCGCGGCAGCAACCCCGCTCTCACCGACGTGGCCGGCGGCCATGTTCACGTGATGTACGCGCCGCTCGCGCCCGCCATGCCGCTCATTCAATCGGGGCGGCTCAAGCCGCTCGCGGTGACTACCCGAGAGCGCCTGAAGGATCTGCCCGAGGTACCGACCATCGCCGAGACCGTGCTGCCGGACTTCGATATCGTTACCTGGTACGGCCTCTGGGCGCCCAAAGGCACGCCCGAGCCGGTCGTACAGAAGTTGAACCAGGCAATGGTCCAGGCTTCCAGCTCACCCAAGGTGGCCGAGACGCTGGCGGCCCAGGGCACGATACCCAGCGGCCTGAGCCACACCGAAACCCAGGCCTTCGCGCTGGAAGAGAACCAGCGCTGGCTCAAGGTCATGCAGGACGCCGGCATCCAGCCGGAATGATCCGGCCCGGGGGGCGGCCCCGGGCCGCCCTAGTCCGGGCACACCGCCATCCCCAGCAGCATCTGCGCCATGCCCTTGCCCATCGGGTCCGGCCGCAGCGAGCTGGGGCCGCCGCCGTCCAGCGCCTCGGTGAGCAGGAAATTCAAGGCATGCAGGCCGGGCACTTCGTAGCGCGTGACGTCGCCGTGCACCAGGTGCGCCAGGTAGTTGCGCACGCGCTCGGGCGTCAGTTCGCGCCGCAGCACGGGCAGGTCCTCCGGGCGGCGCGCGATGATGGCGATGTTCGATGAGTCGCCCTTGTCGCCGGAGCGGCCGTGGGCGAGGGCGATCAAGGCAACGCTGCGGGCCGAGTGAGGCGGCGGAGCGCTGGCGCCGGCCTCGGGCACGGGGCTGTGCGGCATGGCGGTGTGGCCGTGCATCGTCGGCACGGCGTGGGCTCGGCCATCCATGCAGACCTGCACCGGGCCGAGCCGGCGCTTGTCCAGCAGGCAGGAGAAAAGCCGATAGCGTGGCTCGACCGGCGCATGGGTGTTCAGCGTGAGGGCGCTGCCGCTGGTCGTGCCGGGCGCGAAGGACACGCCGGCTGCGCGCGATTCGCGCGCAAGCAGCGCCAGGGCCTCCTGGCGTGGATGCACGGCGGCGATGCGCACCACGGCCTCGCGCAGGGCCAGCGCCTGTGCGTGCGGCCCATAGCCGTCCTCGGCCCCGAGCACGCTCACCTGCAGCTTCTCGAAGTCTTCGAGACCGGCCTCGCCCAGCAACTCGCGCACGCGCGCCACCAGCGCCTGCCCGGTGCGCCTGGCCTTGGCGATGGCGTCCGCCCCGAAGACCGAAAGCTGGACGATGCAGCGATAGCCGGCCTGGTAGGTGGCTGACACCTTGTACGCGGGCGGGGCGGGCCGTCCCCGCGCGCCGTCGACGCGCACCCGGTCCGGTGACGCCTGCGTCACCCGCACCCCGGTGAAGTCGCACACCACGTCGGGCAGGACATAGCAGGCCGGGTCGCCCACCTCATAGAGGATCTGCTCGCTCACGGTGGCCGTGTTGAGCAGCCCGCCCGTGCCCGCGGGCTTGGCGACGACGAAGCTGCCGTCGGCGCGGCATTCCACGTAGGGATAGCCGATGTGTTCCCAATCGGGCACCTGCTCCCAGTCGGTGAAGATGCCGCCCGTGGCCTGCGCGCCGCATTCCAGGATGTGGCCGGCGAGCGAACCCGCGGCCAGGCAATCCAGCGCGTCGGCCGTCCAGCCGAATTCGTGCATCAGGATGCCGAGCGTGGCCGCACTGTCCACGATGCGTCCGGTCACCACCACGTCGGCGCCCAGCGCCAGCGCCTGCGCGATGGGCGCCGCGCCCAGGTAGGCGTTGGCGCTGTCGATGCCCGCGGGCATCGGCGTGCCGGCGTAGAAGTCGCGCACGTCCTCGGCCGCGAGCCGGGGCACGAGCGCCAGGCAGTCGTCGCCCTCGACGTAGGCCACGCGCGGGGCGCAGCCCAGCTCGCGGGCCAGCGCCTCGATCGCGGCCGCGCAACTGCGCGGGTTCAATCCGCCGGCATTGGCCACGAGGCGGATGCCGCGCTCCAGGCACGTCGGCAGGATCTCGCGCAGGGTCACCTGGACGAAGTCGCCGGCGTAGCCCGCGTCGGGGTTCATCTTGCGGGCCTGGGCAAAGCTCGACAGCGTCATCTCGGCCAGGTAGTCGAATACCAGGTAATGCATGCCCGGCACGGCGGCTAGCTGGCGCGGGCCGAGCACGCTGTCGCCGATGAAGGCGCAGGCGCCGCCGATTCTCACGATCCGGTCGTCCATCGTTCAATCCAGAGTCAGGTTGAGCTGGCGAATCAGGTCGCCGTTGATACGGCTCTCCTGTTCGAGAAAGCGTGCGAACTCGGCGGGCGTGCTGCCCACCGCCTCGGTGCTGATGTCCGCCAGGCGCGCCTGCAGGGCAGGGTCGCGCAGCACCGTGGCCAGTTCGCCGGCCAGGCGCTCGACGATGGCGGGCGGTGTGCCCTTGGGCGCGAGCACGCCTGCCCAGGCGTAGGACACTAGGTCGGGATGGCCCAGCTCCTCGATGCTCGGCACCTCGGGCAGCAGCGGCGAACGCTCGGCGCTGGTCACGGCCAGGGCATTGAGCTTGCCCGCGCGGATCAGCGGGCCCATCGCCGAGATGGCGTCGAACATGAAGCCCACGCGGCCGCTCGCCAAGTCCGCGGTGGCGTCCGTCGAGCCCTTGTAGGGCACGTGCATGGCGCCCTTCATGCCGGTCTCGCGGGCCAGCCGTTCGCCGAGCAGGTGCGCGGCCGACCCCATGCCGCTGCTGGCGAAGCTGAGCGGTGCGGCGCCGTCGCGGCCCGCGCGGATCAGCTCGTCCAGCGAACGCAGGTCCGGCCGCGCCGACACGATGACGAGCGAGGTCCGGGTGAGCTGGGTCACCGGCACCAGGTCGTCCGGCCGGTACGGCAGCTTGCGGTAGAGCGCGGTGTTGTTGGCGTAGGCGCCGATCACCACGCCCAGCGTGTAGCCGTCGGGCGTCGCCTTGGCCACGAGGTCCGTGCCGACGATGCTGTTGGCGCCGGGCTTGTTGTCGATCACGATGGGCTGCCCGAGCCGGGCCGACAGCCCTTTCATCACGTCGCGCGCAATGATGTCGGTGTTGCCGCCGGCGGGATACGGCACGACGACGCGCAGCGGGCGCTCCGGGTAGTCCGCCGCGGCGGCGTGCGCCAGGGTCGCGGATGCCAGGCATGCCGTCAGCATGGCCAGGATGCGACCGCGGAACGTGCGGTACAGGATCATGGGGTCTCCTCGAGGATTCGGTGGGCGGCTCGGCGTCCGCTCTGGCGAAAAGTATAGGAAGGGCGTGTGGGCCGGCCCAGCCAGCTTTCGGGGTTTTGCGATAACTTCCAGGAATCGCCCTGAGTACGGAGTGTGTCGTGTGATCAAGGATCTCGCCTGGTTCGGCAAGGCCGTGGAAATGGCCAGCCTGCATGCGGCTGCGGACGCGCTGGGCATATCCCAGCCGGCGCTGTCCAAGGCCATACGCCGGCTCGAAGCCGAGTTCGGGGTTCGCCTGCTCGAGCGCACGCCCCGCGGCGTGGCGCCCACCCCCATCGGCGAAGCGCTGTACCAGCGCGCGCGCCTGCTGGGCGGCTGGGTGCACGACACCCGGGTGCTGGTGCACGATCTCAAGACCGGCCAATCCGGCGAACTGCGCGTGGGCGTGGTGCCGGCGCTGGTGGAGTCGGTGCTCACGCCCGTCCTGGGCGAGTTCCTGGCCGAAGGCTCGGCCATCCGTTTTCACACCAGCGTTCAATTGAGCGCCGTGCTGCTGCAGCAGCTCGAGGCCGGCGCTCTGGACGTCGCCATCGCCGCCGTCAATCCCGAGCGGCCCTCGTCCGCCCTGGCCAGCACGGTGCTGGGCACGCAAAGCTCGCACGTCGTGGCGCGGCTGGGGCACCCGTTGCAAGGCCGCCGGTTCACGCTGGGCGATCTGGCCGCGCAGCCCTGGGTTCTGCCGCCCGCCAATATTTCCCTGCGGGCCTGGGTGGATGCGCTGTTCGTGAACGCCGGGATCGCGTCGTCGCCCGCCTTCGTGCACACCGATGCCACGCCCGCCGTCTTCGCCGAGCTCTTGCGGCGCACCGACGCGCTGACGGTCATGGCAAACGATTCCCTGGCCTCCTCGCATGGCAAGGGGCTGCGGCCGTTGCCGCTGCCGGCGCCGCACTGGACTTTGCAACTGGGCCTGTTCTGGCGCCGCAGCGCCTACTTCTCCGCCACCATGTCGGTGTTTCGCGAGCGCGTGATCGCCGCGTTCGCGAACCGCGGCCAGGCGAGGCACTGATACGCGCCGCCCGGCGCTTCGGCGTTGCGCATAGCCCATCGCACAGCCCATCTTCCTTAGAATGAACGGTTACTTCTTCTTTCTGGATCCTTCGCATGTTGCTCAAGCGCCTCGGTCTCGTCCTGCTCGGCCTGTCCTGCGTGCTGCCCTTGGCGCGGGCCGCTGATTTTCCAGCCCGTCCCATGACCGTACTCGTGGGCGGTGGCCCGGGCAGCCTGCCCGACCTGTTCGCGCGCCCGCTGGCCGACCGCCTCTCGCGGTCACTGGGCCAGCCCGTGGTGGTGGACAACAAGCCCGGCGCGGGCGGCATGATCGCGATCCAGGCGCTCAAGGCAGCGCCGGCGGACGGCCACACCCTGGCGGTCATCACCAACGCGCACGCCGTCTGGAATCCGCACATTTTCGCCAAGCTCACCTACGATCCCAAGACCGACCTGGTGCCGGTCAGCCCGGTGGCGACGATTCCCATGGCGCTGGTGGTCAACCCCGCGCTGCCGGTCAACACCGTGCAGGAACTCTTCGACCTGGCCCGGGAAAAGCCGGGCGCGCTCAACTACGCGTCGTCGGGCAACGGCAGCCCGCCGCACGTGCTGTTCGAGATGATGCGCCGCCAGGCCGAGGCGGACATCGTGCACGTGCCGTTCAAGACCGGCACCGACGCGCTCACCTCCGTGGCCGCGGGCGACACGCAGATCTACTTCGCCGGCACTTCGCTGGTCGCGCCCATGGTGCGAGACGGCCGGCTGCGCCTGCTGGCGGTCAGCCCGAGTGTGCCGGGCGAGCCCTTCGCCGGCGTGCCCACGCTGCAGGATGCGGGCTTCCCGGGGCTGGAGGGCGTCGTCTGGCTGGGCGTGGTGACCAACCAGGGCACCCCGGCGCAGACTGTCGAACGGCTGAACCACGCCGTCGCCGAAGCCGCGCGCGATCCGTCCATGCGACAGGCTTTCGACAGCCACGGCGCCTTGCTGCTCGAAGGCAGTGCCGCCGAGTTCGCCCAGCGCATCGAGAGCGATCGCGCCACCTGGGACCCGGTGCTCGAGAAGATGGGGTTGAACCCGGGTTGATGGCGGTGTAGCGTTGCGCCGGCGGCTCATTGCCGGCACGGCATGCCGCGTGCACGAATCCGCAGCAACGGCCCCTCCGGGCACGCGTTGCCGCGCGATCACGTAGCATAGACAGCTTGCCATGACAGAACCGACCATGAACCTCATCGACGACATCGTCGCCCAGGCCGACGCCCTGCGCGCCATCCGCCGCGACATCCACGCCCACCCCGAACTCGCCTTCGAGGAAACCCGCACGGCCGACCTGCTCGCCGAGCGCCTCACCGCCTGGGGCATCCCCATCCACCGAGGCCTGGGCGGCACCGGCGTGGTCGGCACCATCCGCGGCATCCGGCCGGACAACGGCCGCACGGTCGGCCTGCGCGCCGACATGGACGCGCTGCCCATGACCGAGGCCAACACCTTCGCGCACGCGAGCAAGCATCCGGGCAAGATGCACGCCTGCGGCCACGACGGCCACACCACCATGCTGCTGGGCGCCGCGCAGCACCTCGCCGAGCATCGCGACTTCGCCGGCACCGTGTACGTGATCTTCCAGCCCGCCGAGGAGCAGGCCGGCGGCGCGCGCGAGATGATCCGCGACGGTTTGTTCGAACAATTCCCCATGGAGGCCGTGTTCGGCATGCACAACATGCCCGGCATCCCCGCCGGCACCATGGCGCTCTCGCCCGGGCCCGTGCTGGCGTCCAACAGCGAATTCACCGTCACCGTCCACGGCAAGGGCGGGCATGCCGCCATGCCGCATCTCGCAGTGGACCCGATCCCCGTCGCCGCCCAGGTACTGGCCGCCTTCCAGAACATCATCAGCCGCAACAAGAAGCCGCTGGAAGCCGCCGTGATCTCGGTCACCATGATCCACGCCGGCGACAGCGCCAACGTCATCCCGAACAGTTGCCAGATGCGCGGCACCGTGCGCGCCTACACCGCCGAGACGCTGGACCTCATCGAACGCCGCATGCGCGACGTGGCCGAACTCACCTGCCAGGCCAACGAAGCCCGCTGCGACTTCGACTTCCAGCGCATCTACCCCTCGACCATCAACCACGAAGCCGAAGCGCTCTTCGCGCGCCAGGTCATCGAAAGCATCGTCGGCCCCGAACGCCTCATCACCCAGACCCCGATCATGGCGGCCGAGGACTTCGCCTTCATGCTCGAGGCCAAGCCCGGCGCCTACGCCTTCATCGGCAACGGCGACGGCGCGCACCGCGACCATGGCCACGGCGCGGGGCCCTGCCTGGTGCACAACACCAGCTACGACTTCAACGACGAGGTGCTGCCGCTGGGGGCGACGTTCCTGGCGAAGGTGGCGCGGGCGTGGTTGGCGCGGGGGTGATCAAGCTCACCATCAAGCAGCTTTATGCCGTCAAGGAGCTCGCCGCGACGAGCAGTTTCACGGTGGCGGCGGCCCATCTGCATACGACGCAGTCGAACTTGAGCACGACCATCCGGGAAGCCGAGAGCGTGCTGGGCGTGCGGCTCTTCGATCGCACGACCAAGGCCGTCAGCCTGACGGCCACCGGCCGCGAGTTCGTACGCGGCATCGACCCGTTGCTGGAAGACCTGCAGGCGCAGGTCGACAACGTGCGCTCTGTCGGCCAGCTCCGCAAGGGACGGCTGGCGGTCGGCTTCACGCCGCTGCTCGGCAGCACGTTGCTGGCGGGCCCGATCGCGCGGTTCAACCTGCTCCACCCCGACATCGACATACGGCTGGAGGATGCGACCACGGCGGAGCTGTTTTCGCATCTGCTGAGCCAGAACATCGAGATCGCCATCGGTACGTTCGCGGGAAAGTCCTCGGAGATCGAGATCGAGGCGCTGTTCGACGATCCGTTGATCGTTCTTTCGCATGCTTCGCTGGATCTTCCGGACCAGGTTTCCTGGGAACTGCTCAGCAGGCAGCGGTTGGTCGGCATCGTCGACAACAGCAGCGTCGGCAAGCTGGTCAAGGAGACCTTCAAGGCCGTGTGCGCCCGCGGCGTGCAGACACTCGTCCAGTCTCACCATTGGCTGAGCGTGATTGCGCTGACCGAATCGCTGCGGGCCGCCTGCATCGCGCCGCGCTACACCATGGCCGGGCAGCGTACAGGCAGCCTGCGGTGTTCATCGCTCGTGCAGCCCACCTTGTCGCGCCAATTGGGCATCGCCTATCTGAAGGGCAAGAGCCTGTCGCCTGCCGCCATGCAGTTCACCGAGCTGCTCAAGCGCGCTACTGCGCTGCACTTATTGACGCAGTAGATATGTAGATTTGAACTATCAATTTTCCTTATCTGCGCCGTCTTCGTAGACTTCATTCCATCCAAGGGAAGGTGCGCCGTGCAGTCGCGGCGCCCAAGAAGCGAGGTCACGTTTTGAACGGTCAATCCGCCATGGGCAGCGCGCTGCCGCTTTCGGGGTACACGGTACTGGACCTTTCCGTCGCCCGGGCCGGCCCGGTGGCGGTGCGGCTGCTGGCCGACTGGGGCGCCGAGGTGATCCGCGTCGAACCGCCTCCCCGGCAGGATCGCGGATCGGTCACGGGCAAGCGCCGTGGGCCCGACGAGCAGAACATGCACCGCAACAAGCGCAGCCTCTGCGTCGATCTGAAGACGCCCGAAGGGGCGGCCATCCTGCGTCGTCTCGTGGCCCGGTGCGATGTGGTGGTCGAGAACTTTCGCGCCGACGTCAAGCAGCGGCTGGGGCTGGAGTACGAACAACTGCGCGCGGCGAAGCCGGACATCATCCTGGCGAGCATCTCCGGCTTCGGACAGAGCGGGCCGTATGCGGACAGGCCCTGCGTGGACCAGGTCATGCAGGGTATGTGCGGGCTCATGTCGGTGACCGGGACGCCCGAGAGCGGCCCCACGCGCGTCGGGGTTGCCATTTCCGATACGACGGCGGGAATGTTCCTCGGCCAAGGCATCCTGCTCGCGCTGCTGCACCGCGAACGGACGGGACGCGGGCAGTGGGTGCATACCTCCTTGCTGGAGGCCATGCTCAACAAACTCGATTTCCAGGCCGCGCGCTACACCGTGGCCGGAGAAGTCGCAGCGCCGGAAGGCAATTTTCATCCGACGCTGGTGCCCATGGGGACCTACGAGGCCCGCGACGGCCTGGTGAACATCGCCGCGAGCACGGACCGCATGTGGCGTCATCTGTGCGAGGTCCTGGGCGCCGGCGACTTACTTGCCGCGCCCGAATATCGGGACCGTTCCGCTCGACTGGCCAACCGGACCCGGCTGAACGAAGCCTTGAATGAAGCCACGCGGCGCTTCGGCGTGCAGGAACTGGTGGAACGCCTGAACGGTGCGGGCGTGCCTTGCGGGCCGATCTACGACATCCGGGAAGCGTTCGAGAACCCGCAGACGCATCATCTGCGCATGACGCGTCCGGCGCAGCATGCGCAACTGGGTGAGCTGCCCCTGATACGTTCGGCCATCAATCTGTCGGATTGCCCATGTCCCGAGCACTTCGCGATGCCCGCACCCGATCCCGGCGAGCATAGCGAGGAATTACTGCGTTCTCTCGGCTATGAGGCGACGACGATCGCAGCGTTGCGCGCGAAGGAGGTCATCTCCTAGCGCTGGGGCGGGCATCACCGTCGCAGGTGCCGGGAACGCCGGCGCCTGCGGGACGTACCGCGGCATGCCGCGATAAATAAAAAGGAGACGAAACATGCATCGTAGAAACGTGGTTGCCGCGCTGCTGGCCCTGTCGGCCTTGGCCGCCGGCGGCATGCCGGGTGCGAGCCAGGCAGCGTCGTACCCGGAGCGCCCGATCCGGCTGTTCGTGGGCTTTCCCCCCGGCGGCGGGGCCGACGCCGTGGCTCGCATCGTGGCGAACCGCATGTCAGAGGCGCTGGGGCAGTCGATCGTGATCGAGAACCGGCCGGGCGCGGGCACCACGCTGGCCGCCACCGCCGTTGCCAAGGCCCCGGCCGACGGCTACACCTTGTATATGGGTACGCCCATGCTGTTCGGTGTCGACAAGGTGCTCTACAAATCGGTCACTTACAGCGCGGACGACTTCACGCCGATTACCCGCTGGACGACGGCGCCCTTGATCCTGGCCGCCAACAACGATCTGCCGGTGAAGTCGGTCACGGAACTGGTCGAGTACGCGAAGGCGAGCCCTGGCGAGCTGTTTTATGCATCGTCGGGCAATGGTGGGTCGCCGCACTTGGCCGGCCTGCTCTTTCAGCGCATGGCCGGGGTCCGCATGGAGCATGTGCCCTTCAACGGCGGGGCGCCGGCAGTGCAGGCGATCGTCGCCAACGATGTACAACTGACCTTCGGCACCCCGCCGTCCGTCATCCCGCTCATCGAAGCCGGGCGGCTGCGTGCCCTCGGCGTAACGTCCGAGGGGCGTTCCGCGCTGTTTCCAGAGCTGCCGACGGTGGCCGAGCAGGGTGTGCCGGACTACGAGCTGTCTTTCTGGTTCGGCCTTTTCGCGCCGGCCGGTGTGTCCAAGGACATCGTGGACAGGTTGTATGCCGCCAGCGTCGAAGCCTTGAGCGATCCCGAAATCAAGAAAAGCCTGGCCTTGTCGGGCAACGCCGTCGACTGGTCCGAATCGCCCGAGGCGTTTGGCCGTTGGGTGGTGGAACAGGGCCGATCGCATCGCCAGCTCGCCGAAGGCGCGGGCGTTGCGATCGACTGAGCGCAGGAAACCGACATCATGCCGCATTCACAAGACCCTACCCACATGACCGGCCCCATCGCCGCAGGAGACGAGACGGGCCCGCCCAGGCTCGAGCTGCGCGGGCGGACCGCAACGATCACCCTGCGCCGACCCGAGGTGGCCAATCGGCTCGGGCCCGAGGAGATCGCCGAGTTCATACGCCATATAAAGGCAGCCGACGCCGCGGGCGCGCTGGTGTTGATCATTGGCGGCACGGGCAAGTACTTCTGCAGCGGCTTCGACATCGGCAGGATGGAGAACCGGCGGGAGGGGGCCGGTTTCGAGGCGCTGGTCGACACGCTCGAGGATTGCCGCCCCGTCACGATCGCCGCCTTGAACGGCGGCGTCTACGGCGGGGCCACCGACCTGGCATTGGCGTGCGACTTCCGCCTGGGCACGACCAGCGTCGACATGTTCATGCCCGCAGCCCGCCTCGGCCTGCACTTCTACCGACGCGGGCTCGAACGCTACGTCAGCCGGCTCGGCCTGGACACCGCCAAGCGCCTGTTCCTGACCGCCGATCGCCTGGATGCTGACGAGCTGTTGCGCTGCGGATTCCTGACCTCGCTGGTGGCGCCGGAGCAGCTTGCCCAGGCCACCGACGCCCTGGCCCGCAAGTTGGCCGGCATGGCGCCCATCCCCTTGCTGGGCATGAAAAAGCACTTGAATCGCATCGCCCGCGGCGCGCTGGACCTCCAGGAACTCGACGGCGATATCCAACGTGCGCAGCGTTCCGATGATCTACGTGAAGGGCGCGCGGCCTGGCGGGAGAAGCGCCCGCCGGCATTTGCGGGCCGGTAGGTTTAAACGTGCGGCTTGATGTTGCAGTCATCACGGACGCTCCGCGACACGTAAGGGAGAGAAAGCGTGGTGCGCGTAGGCCCGCCCCCTCACCACGCCACGCAAATCTTCCCAAAGTGCTGCCCGCTTTCCTGATACCGGAAGGCGTCCGCCAGTTCGTCCAGGGCGAAGGTTCGGTCGATCACCGGCTTGGTCTGCATGGCGTCGATGGCGCGTACCAGGTCCTGCTGGTGGCGGCGGCTGCCGACGATCAAGCCCTGCAGCTTGACCTGCCGGGCCATCAGCACGGCGGTGGGCACGTCGCCGGCGGCGCCGGTGAGCACGCCGATGAGGGCGATATGCGCGCCGACGCGGCAGGCCTGGATCGATTGGCCGAGCGTGCGCGGGCCACCCACTTCGATCACGTGGTCAACCCCGCCGTCGGCCCACTTGCGGATGGCCTTGCCCCACTCGGGCGTGCTGCGGTAGTTGACGACGTGGTCGGCGCCCAGCGCCTTGGCGCGCTCGAGCTTCTCGTCGGACGAGGAGGTGACGACGACGGTGGCGCCCATGGCCTTGGCGTACTGCAGCGCGAAGATCGATACGCCGCCGGTGCCCAGGGCCAGCACCACGTCGCCCGCCTTGAGGTTGCCGTCCACCACCAGCGCCCGCCAGGCGGTCAGGCCGGCCGTGGTGAGGGTGGCCGCTTCGGCATGGGTGTAGCCCGAGGGCGCCTTGGTGAACCAGGTGGCGGGCGTGAGCACGCATTCGCGGGCATAGCCGTCGAGGCCGTCGCCGGGCACGCGCTTGAAGTCGCCGGCCGTGGGGCCGCCTTCCTGCCAGTCCGGAAAGAAGCACGACACCACGTGGTCGCCCGCCTGGAATTGCGTCACGCCTTCGCCCACCGCCTCGACGACGCCGCCCGCGTCCGCCATAGGCACGAGCTCGCCCGCGGCGCGTCCCGGCGTCTTGGCGACCAGGTAGTCGTGGAAGTTGAGCGAGGTGGCGTGTACGCGCACCCGGATCTCGCCCGGCCCCGGCTGGCCGGGGTCGGCCTGGTCCACGAGGTGCAGGTTGTCCAGCCCGCCAGGGGCGCGCAGCAGCATGGTCTTCATGGTGGTTCCTCCCGAGTGCGATGGGCCGAGTGTGCCATGAGATGCGCAAGGGCCGGAATGAATGGCGGCAGACGCTCGCGCGAGGCCGCGCTTGTCCTCATTGAATCCGTCCCGCGCCCTGCGTAACATCGTTGCCAGTGAGTCTCCTCGCCGGGAGGGTGGACATGACGCGGGCTATCGTGCTGATCGGTGTGAGCAAGGTCCGTGGGCACGGCTTTCCGCCGCTCAAGGGCGTCGGCGACGCGATCGCGCGCCTGCGGGACTGGGCGCACAGCCAGGGCATCCCGGACGTCATCGCGCTCACGGATGAGGGGACGCAGGAGGTCACGGCGGGCGGCATCAAGAAAGCCATCTTCGGGCTGCTCGACGATCGGGACGATCTGGAACAGTTGATCGTCTACTTTTCCGGACACGGCGTGGTGCGGGACTACCGCGAATTCTGGCTTCTGTCCCGCGCGCCCTACGATGTCGACGAAACGGTCAATCTCACCGGCAGCGTGGCGCTGGCCCGGGCCGGCCGCGTGCCGCACGTCGTGTTCATCTCCGACGCGTGCCGCACGCCCACCAACACACTGCAAACCAGCTTCTTCCTGAACGGCAGCCACATTTTTCCCAGCATCGGCAACCCGGACACGACCCAGGCCGCCGACGTGTTCTATGCGACACAACTGGGCGCACCCGCGCTGGAAGTGGCGGAAGACGGCGAAAACTACGTCGCGGTGTATAGCGAAGTGCTCGCGGAGGCGCTGAACGGTCGGCCGCCCACGCTGATCCAGAACGGCCTGCTCCGTCCACGGCCGCTGGGCGACTGGCTGATGAAGGCGGTACCGCGCAGCCTCGCCGACAAGAAGCTGCGCGTACCGCCGTCGCAGCGCCCTTACGCGGACATCGCCTCGGGCGACGAGGTCTGGCTGGCGCGCTTTCATTTTCCGCCGCAGGCTGCCGGGCAGGCGCCGCCGAACCCGGACGCGGGGCCAGACACGCCGGATACGGACGCTGACGGGCAGGCAACCGACGCGGATGCGCTTGCCCCCGATGAACTCCTGGTTGCCGAAGCGCGCTTCACCGAGATGCTGGGCCGGCCGTTCGAACTGCCGCGCGATCTGGCTGACTTGCTGCCGAAGTCGCGATGGCCCTTCGGCGTCTCGTCCGGGAGCTGGCGCCCTCTCGGCCGCGATGCCGGCCCGGCCGTCGTCCGCGATGGGCCATTCGAGCGCCACGTCGGTTTCCTGGTGTCCGGCCGCGAGGTGCGCGAGGCGAGCTGCCCGGGCGAGGCGCTGCGCGTGGAGCGCGGCTTGGCGGGCAGCGCCATCGTCATGGAGTCGCTGCAGCGCCCGGCCGAGGTGCTCATCGAATTCGACGATGGCAGCGGTGTGCTGTTGCCGGCCCTGCCGGGGCAACTGGCCGTCCTGCCGTTCGAGGATGGCCGCCCAGGCGACTTCCGCTATGAGCCCGTGGACACGGCGCCGGCCGACGCCAGCCGGTTCGCGCTGGACGGGCTGCGCACGGCCGCCTGCCGGGTGTCGGCATGGGGCGGACTCGCACTGGACCGGCAGGGCGCGACGCAGCTCATGGCGCGCCTGCTGGGGGCGCCGTCCATCGACCCCGTGCTGGCCATATACGCAGCCTGCGCGTTCGAGCGCATCGGCCGGCTGGACTGGATTCGCACCCTGCAGGACGAAGTCGCCGCGCGCTGGGGCCTGCGCCTCTTCGATCTCGCCCTGCTGTCGCGGGAATTCCTGCGCGACGCCCCGCCCGTCGAGCCGGTCCTGCCCAGCGTGCCCATGCTGGCGCAGAACTGGGTCTACCTGCAGGCGCTGCACCCTGGCTTCCCGCCGGAACTCGCCGCCAGCCTGCGCGGCGAAATCCACGGCCCGCTGTGGGCGCGGTACACGCCGCGCGGCGTGCACGCCCTGCAGACCTGGCTGGTGCCCGACGCGGATGCCGTTCAACTGCAGCCCACCCCGTGAGGCCCACCATGAAGCGACTCGTACTCATCCACGGCCGCGCCCAGCAGGACAAGGACCCTGGCGAACTCAAGCGCGTCTGGATCGAGGCCTGGCGGCGCGGGCTGCAGAAGACCGGCCTCGAGCTGCCCCTGCCCGAGTCTCGCATCCGCCTGGCCTACTACGGCGACACGCTGCGCGACATGTGCGATGGCATGAGCGAAGCGGACGCCGCAAAGATCGTCGTGCGTGGGGCGACGACCGCCGCCGGCGCCGACGGCATGCTGGACATGCTGGAGGAATACCGGCAGGCCCTGCAGATCGACGACGCGGCCGTCGAGCAGGAGCAACGCGCGCTGGAGCCAGGCCGCGTCATCGAGAAAGGCCCGCAGAACTGGGGCTGGGTGCAGGCCGTCATACGCCTGCTGGACCGCCGCACCACCGCAGGCGCCGGCGCGCTGCTCGCCCTGCTCGTCAACGACGTGCATCAGTACCTGAGCAACGACAGCATCCGCCTGCGCATCGAGGACGGTGTCGCCGACGCCTTCGATGCGCAGGACGACAACATCGTCGTATCGCATTCGCTGGGCAGCCTGGTCGCCTACCGGCTGATGCACGGCCTGGCCACTGAGCGCGGCTGGCGCGTGCCGTTGCTCGTGACCCTGGGCTCGCCGCTGGGCGTGCGCGCGCTGCGCAAGCGCCTGAACCCGATCCGGCGCCCGCCTGGCTTGAACGGGTGGTTCAACGCCCGGGACCCGCGCGACGTCGTGGCGCTGTATCCCCTGGACGCCACGCACTTTCCCGTGACGCCCGGGATCGTCAACAAGTCCGATGTCGACAACGCGACCGACAACCGGCACGGCATCACCGGCTATCTGGACGACCCCGCCGTCGCCCGCGTCCTCCACGACGCGGTGCAGGGCCGAAACCTCGGCGAGCCCGACGACACGCGCGTGCAGGGCTGACGCCGCCGGTGCACGCCGCCGATGCGGGCGCGGCTCAGTCGAACCAGGCGGCCAGCATCGCGGAAGCGGCGGGCCGGGAAGGGTTCGTTTCCATGTATTGCAGCAGCCACCGTTCGGCGCCCTCGATCACGTCGCGCACGAAGGGCCGGATCTCGATATGCAGCACACCATCGAACGCAATCCGGTGCATGGTCACGTCAGGGTGTCCGACCACGAAGCGCACGGGCAGGTATTCGTCGCTTCGGTGCCCATTGCGGCGCAGTGCGAGCCGGTAGGCATAACAGGTTTCGCCGTCCAGCACCGGCTGCAGATCGGGATGTTCGATGTAGGTCGGCGCTACCCAGGTATCGAACCACCGTTGGTAGTCGGCCGCGGTGCTGCATTCGGGATGCTCGATCTCGGCGCATTGCGCCGGGATGGCCAGCGCGCCGAGCAAGGCGGCCAGGGGGTAGGGCCCCGCAGCGGCGGCATCCAATTGTTTCCACAACGCGCGTAGCGTTTCCATGACCAGGGTTAGGCAGAGAACAGACTCAACAGACGCAGGTCGCGCGCGATAGACCAGTAGGACACCAGCAGCACCGCGCTGGCGCTCGCGATGGCCAGCACGTACAGCACGAAGAACAGTATGGATTTGTGCATAGCATTCCCCGAGGGTTACTGCAGTGCACAAATTACTATCAATCCTTACAACCAAGTGATATAAAAGGTTACAGTGTCGGCTTTATGCAGCGAAAAACAGGGAAATACGCGACTCATGTGTGACAAATCAATTCATTCCCTGATTTTGATGCTGTTTATGCTGCGATGCAGCAATTTTCAGACCAGCCGAAGCTCCTGCGGCGGCGCATCGCCAAACACCGTGCCCAAGCGCTTCGCATCCAACCCGTACATCCGCCCGAACAAGCCGCCCAGCACGCTGCGGTATTCGTTGAGCAGCGGATAGTCCCGGTCCTGGTGCAGGGTCTCGTGCGCCACGCGCACCTGTTCGCCTGCGATGCGCCCGCCATCGATGCCGCCGCCCAGCACCCAGTACACCGTGCCGTGGCCGTGGTCCGTGCCCTTGTTGCCGTTTTCGCAGAAGGTGCGGCCGAACTCGCTGATCACGACCACCACCGTGTCTTTCCAGCGCGGGCCCATGCCCTCGGCGAAGCCCGCAAGCGCACGGCCCAGGGTGCCCAGGCGGTTGGCGAGCACGCCCTGCGCATTGCCCTGGTTGACGTGGGTGTCCCAGCCGCCCACGTCGACGAAACCCAGATGGAAGCGATCGCGCATCAGGGTGGCGATGCGCCGCGTCTCGCCTTCCAGCCCCGCTGCGGAGATGGCGCCGGCATCGGCCTCCTGCATTTCCTTTTCCAGCGCGGCCCGGGCATCGGCGCGCAGCAGGTAGCTTTCGCCCACCGCACCGGCCAGCGGAGTGCCGGCGTACATGCCCTCGATAAGCGAGCGCTGGCGCTCGTCGGCGGCCGCCTGGCGCGGCGAGGTGAGCGCGATGTTCGGCACTTCCAGCTTGCCGCGCAGGACCAGCGGCAACTGGCGGGTGAACGCGCCGGCCTGGGCGCGTTCGCCACCCAACACTGTCGCGAGCCGGTTTAGAAAGCCCGAGCGATAGTCGCGCGAGCCCTCCAGCGACTGGCCCAGCTCGATGCTGTTCTGCGTCTCGAAATGGCTGCGCGAGAGATCCTCGGTGCCGGCAAAGGGAATGAAGGCGATCTGCTTGCGCTCATAGAGCGGCAGCAGCGAATCGGCCAGCGCCGGGTGCAGGCCCCAGTCGGCGTCCAGGGGCCGGGCGGCGCCCTCGCCGCTGCCCGGCGAACCGATGCCGATGTTCGGCCGGGACTCCGCATAGAAGGCGTTGTTCGTGGGCACGAGCAGGCTGGCGGCGTCGTAGCCGCCGCGCATGAAGACCAGCAGCAGGCGGCTGCCGGCTTCGGGCGCGGCGTACAGGCGGGTGCCGTGCAGCAGGGGCAGGGCGGCCAGGGCCTTGAGGGTGTCGCGGCGGTTCATGGCAGTCTCTGGTCCATCACGAAGGCCTCGCGCCCGGCGCTGGCGCAGAGCGTAGCCGTGGCCGCGTGACGTAAAGCGGGCTTACGCCAGTCTACGCACCGTCCAGTCGCTCGGCCGTCAGTTTGGTAACGATGACCGTCGCGCCGCCGCGCGCCTCCTGCGGCGGCGGCTGCACATGGTCACAAGTCGAGGTGGCCGTCAGTCACCCGCGCCCACCCCCGGCAGCGGCATGAACACCAGCGAGCCATCGGCCATGATGTTGAAGCTCACACCCACCAAGCGGCATTCGCGGATGCCGAAGGTGGTGGTTTCGTACACGCAGATCGAGCGATCGTCGGGCAAGCCGTTCATCACCACCAGGTCGGGCTTGGACAGGTCCAGGCCGACCGTGTCGTAGTCGACGTCCGCGGTCGTGCCGTCGAAGCCGTTCGGGTTGCTGTCGTCCCGCAGGGTATTGAGATACCACACCGCGCCGTCGGCCATCATCGTATAGACGACACGCGCGGCCACGGCACGCGTCAGGCCGGCACGTACGTATACGTTGGTGCCGCTCTGCAGTGTGCGCATGCCGCCCACCAGAGCATAGTTGAACATCGCCTTGCGCAGGTTGTACTCCAGACCGTACTTGGCGAGTTCGGCGGCGGCCTCGCGGATCATCACCCGCGCGGCCAGCAGCTCGGCCGTGGCCGTGCCCAGCGACACCACGGTCAGGCCCACGCTCACCACGTCGAAAGCCGTGAGGGCGATGTCCAGCGGATGCGCGGTGCCGCCCGAGCCCATCACCACGGTCTGGTCGGGTGTGCGTACGTCAGCGCCCAGGCGCATCACGCGCCACTGGCTGCCCGGCGGATCCTGGATCACGTAGTGCTGGCGGCTCAGTTCGCTGCCGGCGCCATCGAGCAGCGTGACCCGGAACCCGCGCGACGAGGTGGCATCCTTGCAGCCGCCGAAGAGTTCAGCCGAGGTCTCGCCACGGAACACCGCCATCGCGGCCGGCTTGCCGTTGGCGCTGGGGGCGAGCGCCGCGCTGGTGCCCGCCATCGTGTTGCCGGGCAGGGCGGCAAAGTCCTTCACGCCCACGTGCTGCTGGAACTGCGCGAGGAAGTCGCGATAGCCGTCGGCCGACACCGCGGCGCGGCGAAAATAGTCGTAGTACTCGGCCACCCGCGAATCTTCCTCGGCGCCGGTATCGTGCCAGCAATCCTGCATCGCGGTGGGGAACTCCACCTTGGCGGTGTAGGGCGAGAGATTGGCGAAGTGGATGATCGTGTCCGTGCCCGCGTGCGCCGCGCCGGCCCCGAAACCTGTCGTCAACGCCGCTGCCAGCAGCGTGGCCTGGATCTGTCGGAACATGGTCGTACCTCGTGCGGGAGCGTCAGGAAGCGGAGGGCGAGAAAGCCACACCGCTCGGATACATGAACAGCGTGCCGGCCTCGCCCGCCTCGCAGCCCGCGATGCCGCCGTCGCCGTCGAGCCGGCAGGTGGCCAGCGTGTTGTCGCCGAGGTTGGTCACGTAGGCCCGGTCGCCGTTGAGGGCAATGTCCGTGGGGTTGCTGAGCTGCCCTTCGAAGGTGAACCTGCGGCAGTCGGACACGTGGCCGATGGCCGAGGCCTGGCAGACCGTGATGGAGTCGTCGCCCACGTTGGTCACGTAGAGCCGGCCCGCCTCGTAGGCCAGGCCCGTGGGCCCGTCGAACACCCCGTCGCCCGCCTGGCGCGTGCAGCTCGTGGGCGCGAAGTCGCCATCCAGGCGGCAGCTCACGATGGATTGGTCGTGCTGGTTGGCCACGTAGAGCGTGCGCTCGTGCACCGCCACCGAGGTCGGGCCGCGCAGCAGCCCGCCGGCGGAAGACGTCACGCAATCCGACGGCGCCGCGCCCGACGTGGCGCACACCGCCACCGCATCGTCGCTGCGCGCCACGAACAGGCGCCCCTCGGCGATGTGCATGCCCAGCGGCGCCACGAAGCTGTCGTCCGGTGTGCTGGCGCAGGCGGAGAGCTGGCCGCCGGCGCCGAGCTGGCACACCGCGATCGCATGATCCGACAAATCGCTGACGAAGGCGCGGCTACCGCTTACCTCGATGCTGCCCGGACCGTCCAGTCCGTCGACGAACCCGCCCTCGCAGGTCGTGATGTCGCCGTCGCGGCCCACCGTGCAGTTCACGACGGAGTTGTCGCCGTTGACGAGGAGCAGATGCCCGGCGCGTGCGGCGGATGGCGCCGGACCGTCGTCGCTCCCGTCGCCGCCACAGGCGGCCAGGGCTGACAACAGCGTTAGCGCTGCGCCAGCGCGCAGCCATCGTCTTGCCGCACGATGCGGCGGGAAGTGTTGAGCAGCCACGGAAAGCCCCTGCGAACGCCTGGATACAGGCAACGCTGCAGAGTGTATCGGCATAGAAACGATTGATACAAGATATGTCTCAATCATCTCAATTCAAACGCCGTTTTGTCTCAAAAATCTCAGAAGACCTCGACGCGTAATCCAAGGCTCGTACGATCTTGAGAAGCGCTGAACTGGGGATGTCGTCCGCCGACAATGCGTGCTAGAAGCCTTCCTGTGACAGTTGGTTTCCCCTTGCCAGTCTGCTCATATGCAGAGCTTGAGTGGCCCTACAAAAAAAGGTGAGTCACTACCGGGAACTCTTCATCAGTGGGCGGCTGTTGAGACCCACCGCGTGCCTCTCACACACTCAGCAGGCGAACAATTCGCCGGTCAATAAGTCTCGCGCGTAGGAACGCCAGAGCGTGTTGCACGCGAAGGCTGCAGGTAGGGGGCTAAGCCGCGTGTTGCCACGTGCCCGTGGCCTGGGCAGACTGCGCCGGAAGCCCCGTCGACAGCGCGCTTAGTCTCTCTTCGCGGCCGTCCGGGTGCACGAGCACCAGTTCGCCTTCCCGTTGTACCGAAGGTGCAACAGCCAGGGCTTGCGCCCGGCCGTCAAACCAGCCGACATGTTCCACAAATTCACCTGCACGATGGATTTCGAGAATGAACATGCGTCACTCCTGATGATTCGCCCGGATGTGTACCCAGGCCTATAACCGATCCGATTTCATCCAGGCGAGGGCCCGATACTGAAAGCACCCGCAGGGGTACTGAGAACGCCAACTCCGCCTTATATGATTCCCATTCGTTTCGCAGGGATCGTACCTGGTAACACGCGCCAACGGTATTGTGCAGTGCGGAAAAATTGCTACTGAGGGTGACGGCAGACGGAGCGCCAAGCAGGATAACTCTCCCCGCGTTCCAACGCAGAGCTTGCCATTTTTGTTACATTTGGCGTTGCACAGCATCAGACACTTTGAGCGGGCCGGCGCACCAAACAGGCAGGGGGGCGCCTCTCCGAAGATCGCATGCTACATCGGCAGTATGGCACCGGCAGCAGCGTGGCCAGAATCAGCGCGGTAAGCTCCATCATCAAGCCGACAGTGGACTTGTGCACGGCAATGTCCGGACGGCGGCGATCATGAAACAAATGCCATTTACATTGGCCAGGAAAGCGTACGGCTTGTTATGACACGTTGGTAATTCTGAGTCGATTCTCCGTTAAGCCCCGCCCAAACCGAGCTCGGGATGAGCCGACGGTGTTTACGTAACGCTGCAGATGAGTTCGGCGAAATCCCTGCATCCACATTTAGCGTTCTAATAGGGGCAGCTCGACAACGACTCGTCGCTGTGGCATGTACGAAGGTGAGTAGCTTGGAGTCGTACAAAGAAAACGAGCAAATTCTTCAAGCAATGAAGCCCAATACCCATTCAGCAATGGGCCAAATTTCGACCATTCCAGCCAGACGAGGCGATGGGGACGTTGGGTGCGGGAAGGATAAGGCCGAATTTACGCATGCATGAAATCTGGCGAAGCAAGCCACAGCACATTCCACTCGTGAAGAGTGCGCGCCTGCGCTAGCACTTGACGAGTAGCCGGGCGTACGTTATTAGCCAGCCATTTGTCATAGAGGAGGTGGCCGGCGTCTGGCACAAGTGGCTTAGTATCGTTAGGCGGCGAGTCGATAAAAAAAAGCTGGGTCGGCCCAGCAGCCATGCGCTGGGCTACATCGAAGCGTGCAGCCATCTGCCCGGAACTCTGCCAGTCCGTGCGGCGGATCGGGTAGCCGTCCGGCGTATCCCGCATAAAAGGTGCTTGGCCAAGAGCGCTCAACCACTGGATCAGTGGTTGAGCATTTACGACGAGAGTCTCCGGGCTGTCATACAACATGCGCATCCCCCCGAGCACATAGCGCATCGGGTCTTTGAAATCGTTATCGTCCAGCGAGGCCTCGAAACCCTGATGTCCGAGCATCGTGCGCAGTACCGCTGACAGGTCGCCCCCGGTGCGACTGTACGTCGCCGTCATCGCCTTTACCAGCTCTTCGGGCGGCTCATCGGCCACTAACCATGTGGCAAGCTTGCGCGAAATATGCCGAGCTGTGGAAGGGTGTCGCGCCAGACGGCGAACGACCGTTTGTACTTCATCCATGCCTCCGCCCTTCACTGGTTTACCCAGCAATACCTTGTCGCTTGCGTCGTGTCGCTCCGGACGAAACTCGAACAGCCCATCGTGCTCGTAACCCGCGCGGTACTGCTCCGCTAGCCCAGTCTCGTCCTTTTCGTAGTTCACGGCGAGGCCCGTGAGCGAACGTGAGAGAGCTGTCACGTCCGCCTGCGTGTAGCCGCCATCCACGCCTAAGGTGTGAAGCTCCATCAACTCGCGGCCGTAGTTCTCATTGATCTTGCCAGCGCGATTTTGAAAATTGTCCAGGTAAATCAGCATCGCTGGATGGCGGAGTGTGGCCATAAGTAGATCTTCAAAGCGGCCGAAGACGTGAGGACGTATGGCGTGTTCTTCAAAGTTGGGAGCAAGGACACGCGACACGGCGGCTTTTCGGATCGACACATTAAAGTGATTTGTCCAGAACCAAGTAAGCCGTTCTTGAAACTGGTGAGGCGAATGCAGATGGCGCAGCAAAGAATACTCCAGGGCTTCGCTTTGCAATCGCTGCATACGTCTGCCTAGTTCGTCCCGCAGCGCCTGACGCGCCTCGTTCTCTGGCGCCGCCTGAATTCTTTTTTCATCCGCGCGGATGCTTCTTGCCACGTTATCGGCTGGCGTCTGCCCTAGTTCCATTGCGTTAAGGCGTTCCTGCACCGAAACAGGTAATGCTGCCGGGCCAGGCCGTAGCTGTTGAATCGCAAATCCATTACGCCCTTCCTGCGCATAGGTTGTGGCCACGAGGGAGTTGAGCCCCCAGGTTATTCGGTTTACGAACGCTCGATCAGCGGCAGACGTGCGACCATTCATCTGAGCGAGCGAGATCGGGGGCGACAGCGACAAAGCGAAATGGCACAGCGGATACGCAAGCACTTTGCGGCGAGAAATCAAGCGTGACTCATTACGGTGGGTAGGATGGTCCATGGCTTGTCCAGTCAACGCTTCTGTTCGGGTCTTCCTGAGGCCTCGTTGGTAACGAGAAAACATGTACATTACGGCCCTGAACAGATGCAAAGGAGAAAGACAGCAGATATGCGATGTATTGAGATTAGACGCGGCGCGGCAGGGCGCAAGTTCGCGTCATCCTGCCAGTCACAGCCGCCAAGATATACGGGGTGTGGCCGCCCGCTTAGCAGCAGCTATCCAGACGATATGGTCTGGCTAACCAACCTGCTTGCAGGACACGCGTACCATGCGGTCCAGCATCCGTGGTGCTCGCATCGGATCTGGCGTTGTAGTGGTCGTGGCGAGGCAACCATCCATGTTGCACATGCCTGTTGAGATCTCCGTCGGCCGCTCTACGATACCGCGATGCTACCCACGGGAAGCGCAAGCCCCTGGATCCGCCGGCCAAACAGCCCGTTCGTTCGGGGCCAGCTAGCGCCAAGCGTACGCACCACGATACCATTGTAGCCATAGCCAGCTTGGCTGCCTATGAAGTCAATGCCGGTTGGCCTTCTTCGGTCGGATGACCTTTCCGTTTCATGCCAATAGTCATTAGCCCCGCCGGCTCACACGCCCACGGCTCCGCGGTCCGAAAGCGCGTCAATATCAGTTCCCTACCGCATTCACTCGCCTAAACACGAGAGAATGACTCAGTCAAAAAAGGAAAGGCTGAGAAATCGATGGGCGCATTCTTCGCTCTGACAGTTTCGGAGAACTAGGCACCTGTTGGATGCCGTCATAGCATTGATTGTTGGTTCTGCACAGCACGAGAGGCGCATAGGAGAGATGATCAGTTCAGTGCAGAGGTGTTCGCTTACACCGACGGGTTCGTGGTCTGACCGGCAGAGTCGATATTGAGCTCAGTTCAAAATCGAAAATGAGAATCCAGTGTACTGCGGACTGGCGAAGCAAACACGAACTCCTGTGCGCAGCGTAGAGGTGGCTCGTCATAGGCGATCTACGCCGACATATTGGAGATCGCGGAGGTGGCCCGGCGGCGGGAGAGAGGGCGAGGGTAAGCCTTGGATCCCGCCGGGATAGGTCGGTAGAATTACAGGACAGACCGCAGGTCTTGCAGTGCGCCAGCATCCGCTCGAATGCTTCCAGAGCATTCTTCGACAGGAGCTACGCAAGTTTGACAAGCATTCTGAGAACCGCACGGACCCATCACTTCCTAGCTTCTGACCTAGTATCGTCACGGGAGTGCCTTAATTTTTCGTATAACAGGGGTAAGCCCTAAAGAAGCACCCGGACGTATACAGCGACGCCCTGAGCACATTACCGCCCTATACCGAAAAGTTAATCAACGCTTGCCAACGCTCAGAAGCAGAAGAAGGTCGCGCATATCGCTACTGTACTGAAGTTGCTGACCATTGCCGACACCATCTAAAAAAAGCGCCGGAGACTATATTCCCGTTTGATTCCGAAGATAGGGATTTAATCGGTCCCAAAAAGGTCTCGCGTGTAGACCTTCGTTATAACGTCTTCAATCTCCAGGGTGAGTCGATTGGCCACGATCACGTCCGATACAGCTTTGAACTCGCTTAAGTCGCGCATTACGGGTGAGTTAAAGAAGTGCTCGTCGTCCAGCGAGGGCTCATACACAACTACGCCTACCCCTTTGGCCTTGATGCGCTTCATTACACCCTGCACTGACGAGGTCCGAAAATTGTCCGAGCCGAATTTCATGATGAGTCGGTAGATACCGACGGTACGCGGCTGGCGGCAGAGGATCGACTCGGCGATAAAATCCTTTCGTGTAGTGTTTGCGTCCACAATGGCACGTATTAAATTGTTCGGTACATCGCCATAGTTAGCGAGGAGCTGCCTGGTGTCTTTAGGCAAGCAATAACCTCCGTAACCGAAGGAAGGGTTGCGGTAATGCGTTCCGATGCGGGAGTCTAGGCCGACTCCGTCGATGATCTGACGTGAGTTGAGCCCGCGCATCTCAGCATACGTGTCTAACTCGTTGAAGAACGCTACTCGCATTGCCAGATAGGTGTTGGCGAATAGCTTTATGGCTTCCGCTTCAGATGAGTCCGTGAGTAGTACTGGCATGTTCCGGCTGATCGCTCCTTCTTGCATTAGGGCAGCAAACACTCTGCCGCGCTCAGTACGATCTCCCACAATGATACGTGTCGGGTACAGATTGTCGTACAGCGCACGTCCCTCACGCAGGAACTCCGGCGAGAAGATGATGCGGTCTGTACCGTGTTCTTCACACATGCGTCGAGTGAACCCCACCGGTACCGTAGACTTTATTACGATGCTTGCTCTGTCATTGACGGCCAGTACCGCTTGAATCACTGTCTCTACCGTGCTGGTGTCGAAGGCGTTACTGCGGTGGTCATAATCCGTTGGCGTAGCTACCACAACGAAGTCGGCTTCGCTATACGCAACGTAGGTGTCGACTGTCGCTGTGAGTGAGAGCGGCCGTTCAGCCAGGAACGCTTCCATCTCCATGTCTGCGAACGGACATTTACGTGCGTTGACGAGCTTCACTCGCTCTGCGCAGATGTCCACGGCGGTGACGTCATGACTCTGGGCCAGCAGCACGGCATTCGAGAGGCCGACATAGCCCACACCGGCCGTTGCGATTTTCATGGCATTCTCCACAGCGCGCTAGATGGGCTAGACAATCGGTATTAGACTACGGCATGCTGCAGGTGCACAATGCAACATGCAGCCTATCGCGCATACACTTGAGGCACTTCTATTTGTAATTATCGTAACTTGTACCTAGTTGTAATTTAAGGCGTTTTTTACAAAATAGCCGTTATATGTAACGTTACGCATATTTGCGTGCGGCCTCATAGTGCATTTTTGAGAGAGGGGCCGGCGCGAGTACGCATGAGCCTTGTTGAGCATGGTTAATCATGCCGTATATTTCGGCGTACCCTTATCAAGATGTCTTGAAACGTAACTCTCCGTGCCCGATCATGACAATTCTGATTACAGGCGGTTCCGGTTTCATCGGCTCCAATTATATTCTCCACACGTTGGCTACAAGCGACGAACCAATCGTCAACGTCGATCTCCTGACTTATGCCGGCAACATAGAGAACTTGGCGTCCGTCCAAGACGATCCACGATACACCTTTGTTCGGTGTGATATCAGTGATGCTGCCAAAATGGGCCAGATTCTGGACGAGTTCCGTCCACGTGCCGTGTTGAATTTCGCAGCAGAGTCACATGTCGATCGGTCAATCCTGGGGCCGGAGGCATTCGTCCATACCAACGTCGTGGGCACCTTTAGGTTGCTTCAGTCTACTCTGAGTTACTGGCGCGGGCTTCTTGCCGAAGACCAAACAGGTTTTCGCTTTTTGCACATTTCAACGGACGAGGTATATGGGACGCTGGAGCACAACGATCCCGCCTTCTCCGAGCAGACACCCTATGCTCCCAACAGCCCCTATTCGGCTTCGAAGGCTAGTTCGGATCATCTAGTGCGTGCTTATCACCACACGTATGGCCTGCCCACATTGACGACGAACTGCTCCAACAATTACGGCCCGAGACAATTCCCTGAGAAACTGATCCCCTTGGTGCTGCACCGGGCACTGTGCGGCGAGCCACTGCCGGTCTATGGCGACGGCCAGCAGATTCGCGATTGGCTCTACGTGGAGGACCATTGCCGGGCCATCAACGTGGTGCTCGCTAAGGGCATCGTTGGGCAAGTCTACAATGTCGGTGGTCTTAACGAGCAAACTAATCTTTCTGTGGTGAAGCTGCTGTGCTGCCTGCTGGATGAGGCTAGGCTGCGTGCTGACGGTAAGTCTTACGCAGAGCAGATTACGTTTGTTGGCGACAGACCCGGTCATGACCGTCGGTATGCCATCGACGCGAGAAAGATCGAACGAGAGCTCGGCTGGCGTCCCCAGGAAACCTTCGAGACAGGATTGGCCAAGACAGTACGCTGGTATCTTGAGAACCCGAAATGGGTGGAACGAGTAACTAGCGGGGCCTACCGTGAGTGGACTGATCGGCAATACGGCGAACAGCCAACGGGGGCGATATGAACGTCCGCATTCTGCTGCTGGGAAGTGAAGGCCAAGTTGGCTGGGAAGCACAGCGGGCCTTAGGGGTGTTAGGCGACATCGTGCCAATCACTCGTCAGCAATGCGATTTGTCTGATCTTTATCAAGTGCGTGTTCTCGTTAACAAAGTGGCGCCAGACGTGATCGTTAACGCCGCTGCATATACCGCCGTAGATCGCGCGGAGGCAGACGAGGCGGCCGCCACCGTACTCAATGCCGATTTGCCGCGTGTGCTGGCTGAGGAATCCGAGCGCGGCGGTAGGTGGCTTATACATTATTCAACCGACTATGTATTCGACGGCGCGTCGGTGGGCGCGTACGACGAAAGTGCATTGACGAACCCACAGAGCGTGTACGGTAGGACCAAGCTCGCAGGTGAGCGTAGCGCTCGTGACACGGCTAAGCATTTGGTGTTCCGTACTAGTTGGGTATTCGGCAGCCATGGCAGTAATTTCTTGAAGACCATGTTGCGATTGGGACGGACTCGGAAGAGCGTCAGGGTTGTGGCCGACCAAGTCGGTGCCCCTACGAGTGCAGCTTTGATCGCCGATGTTACGGCACATGCACTAAAACAGGCCCTGAGGAACTCAAACGCCAGCGGCTTGTATCATTTAACGTCCACCGGCGAAACGTCGTGGCATGGATATGCTCAATTCATCATGGCAGAAGCCGGTCGGCTGGGCGCCAAGATCTTATGCAGTCCCAGTAACGTAGAACCTATCGCTGCCGCGAATTATCCTGCGGCCGCTACGCGTCCGGCCAATTCGAAGCTCAGAACTTCGCAGCTACAGGACACATTCTCGCTCGCACTTCCCGGTTGGGAGCAACAGGTCACTAGAACGTTGAAAATACTCTTGAAGGACTGATCATGCGCAAGGGCATCATTTTGGCTGGCGGCAGCGGCACACGCTTATATCCAGCTACTCTGTGCGTCAGCAAGCAATTGCTGCCAGTGTACGACAAGCCAATGATCTACTATCCGCTATCAACTCTGATGCTGGCGGGCATTCGCGAGATACTGATTATTTCCACCCCGCAAGACACCCCACGTTTCCAGCAGATGCTGGGTAGCGGCGAACAATGGGGAATCAAGCTGAACTACGCGATTCAACCGTCGCCTGACGGGCTGGCCCAAGCCTTCTTGATCGGCGAGGAGTTTCTGGCCGGCTCCTCTTGCGCACTGATTTTAGGTGACAACATTTTTCATGGCCATGACTTTGCCGCACTGCTGAAAAGCGCCGCCACCCGTGAGAAAGGGGCCACCGTTTTTGCGTATGCGGTGACGGATCCGGAACGTTACGGTGTTGCAGAGTTCAGTCGTGATGGCAGGGTGATCAGCATCGAAGAGAAGCCCGAAGATCCTAAGTCGCGATATGCAGTCACGGGGCTGTATTTCTACGACGGTCAGGTCGTTGAAATGGCCAAGCGAGTAAAGCCTTCGGCACGAGGCGAGCTTGAGATTACTGATCTGAATCGTCTATACCTCGAAAAGGAAGCTTTACACGTGGAATTAATGGGGCGCGGATATGCCTGGCTGGACACTGGCACACACGACAGCTTGCTTGAAGCCGCACAATTTATCCAGACAATTGAGCGCCGCCAAGGACTTAAGGTAGCATCCCCCGAAGAAATTGCATGGCGGTTAGGCTATATCAGCGATGAGGACCTACGCGTGCTTGCCAAACCACTGCAGAAAAATGGCTACGGACAATATTTACGTGGGCTGCTGAGTGACCGAGTACAGATCTGATACTGCTCCTAATCGGGCTATTGAAAGTGATTTGTACCGAATCTCAATATTGCGATCCACGAAGCCCCGTTATTCGAGGCAAGCAAGGCCTTACGAAAGCCCTGCCACTAGAGACTTCAGAGGCTCACAGAGCCAGTGAAAAATGCATAAGTAAGCCGGCGTACGACCATTAGCCTCAATTAACGTCCGTGAAGCTCCGATAGGCCTCTATACCAAAGGTATCAGCTACCTAGGCTGTATTAGACTGCTTTCATACTTTTTACGTAGATTATGACTACTCTCGTCACCGGCGGCGCCGGATACATCGGAACCCATTCGCTAGTTGAACTGCACGAACGAGGTATGCCGTTCGTGGTGATAGACAACTATTCCAATAGCGGCGCCGGCTCTATAGCGGCAGTGGAGAAAATAATTGGAACGCCAGTAAGGATATTGTTTGGCGATATAAGAGAAAAATCGTTTCTTCAGGGCGTGTTTGACAGATTGAGAGAGGAAGGCAGGCCGATAACGAGTGTACTGCATCTGGCAGCGTTAAAGGCAGTAGGGGAGTCGGTGAGGGAGCCGTTGCAATACTACGAAAACAACGTTTACGGCACATTAAATTTGTTAGACGTAATGAGAAAAAATGATGCCGATCATTTTGTCTTCAGCTCTTCAGCAACCGTCTACGGTAATCCGCAATATTTGCCCTACGATGAGAATCATCCGATAGCGCCCACCAATCCATACGGCAATACGAAAGCGATGGTCGAGAAGGTCTTAACCGACGTCGCTTTAGCAAATCCGAAATTTCGTGTCGTTATATTGAGATACTTCAACCCGATAGGTGCTCACGCTAGTGGTCTCATAGGCGAAGATCCGGTGGGCGAACCAAATAATTTGTTTCCTTATATCACCAGAGTGGCCGTTAGAAAACTACCGGAACTTCAGGTGTTTGGAAACGATTATGCCACCACCGATGGTACTGGCGTGCGCGATTATCTTCACGTCATGGACCTCGCCGCTGCACACGCTCTTGCGCTTGAACTTTGCGCCTCCGAGAATATTGGCGTTAGCGTTTTTAATCTGGGAACCGGAGTCGGCACTAGTGTTTTGGAGTTGGTGAAAGCTTTTGAGAACGTAAGTGCGCAGACAGTTCCGTTGCGGATCGGGCCACGTCGCCCCGGAGACGTGGCCTCTATGTGGGCAGACGCCGCGCTGGCTAGAGCGAGGCTAGGCTGGAGCGCAAAGTTCGGTATTGAGGAAATGTGTCGAGATGGGTGGCGCTGGCAGTGCACGCATCCGGAAGGATTCGGCCAACGTTGAAGCGATGCTGTGCAAGGCAGAAAGCAACAATTGAAGATGAGGGCTTTTTTGGATATGGCTGGACATACGATCGCCGACCTCGCTTGTCGGGATGTTTGGGGTACCGGAAGGTCTCTCTCGCTTTCTTAATTTCCGAGACAGCGCTGTTGCGCCCGCACTCATTGGGAAAAGGATGAAAATGAGTATGTCAACACCACCTAAACTGTCTGAGATACGGCAATTGCGCGCGCAAGGAAAGTACACGGAGGCTCTTCTTGCTATCGCCCTGCATGGAAGCAATGGGCAGCCTGAGATGGAATTTGAGCACGTAGAAATAGCCATCGCAACGGGCGACACTGGTTCAGCCGAGAGGGCTTTAGAGCGTGGCTTGAGGCGCTTGCTTAGCTCTCCTATAGGCCTGTGTGTTCGTCTGGCTCACGCAAAGCGCATGAACGGCCACGCGAATGAAGCAGAAAAGTTGTTGCTAAAGGCGGGGGCAATGGCTGATCTTGTTGGTGCACAGCTTCCGGATTGGTACGACACTGAGCTTGCATCGGTATATGTAGCGAAGGCAGATTGGTTGAACGCTATTAGAGTGGCGATGCGCGGAAGCGCGAGCAAGCCGGCTCTTGGTCTGGTTGCCGCGCGAGCGAGCGCTAAATTGGGGCAGATAGCGGAGGCGCGCCAATTCTACGTTCATGCGCTACGACAACTGAGGTCAGATCACACTAGAGCAGAGGCCTTTCGCGCAGCTGCAGTAGATATGTTAAACGCAGATGCTTCAGAAGAAACATGGAAATGTGTGAACGAAGCGGCTGGCTCCTTTCCAAATCATCTCCCGTTTCTCACCTTGGCGGCTGAGCGTGCGGCATCCCAGGGCAATTGGGAGGTAGCTACAGCTCTTCTGCGAAAAGCGGGTGGCAGCAGCCCGCTTCCAGGTATGCTGGGAGCATATCGCCGTGTAATCGAAGCGCTGCGATCGGTTAACGCGCCCTTCGAGGCGGTAGATGATATATATCGCTACGTAATCCTTCAGAACAGCGATGACCGCTCTATCTGCAACGAATGGATTAGCTATATCGGTGCAACTGGGCGCAAAGGTGATGTGGTTACCTTGCTCTCCGAATTACAGGTCAACGCGAAGTCAATTATTCCGAGTGTCATATTATGCTTGACCGACCCTTGCTCGGAAGCAGAAATAAAAGAGCGGTTTGCTAAGCAGATTGACATATTTACTGAAGGCGACGTCTTAAAACAATATACGTCAGCAATAGCAAACATCGCAACGTTTACCTTCCTCTCAAAGACGAATCTGGTCGCCAGTGTCCCGCACAATACTGCGCATATGGTAGTAAGATTTAACCGGGGAGGGATGCGGTCTATAAAAATTATGCGACCGAATCGAGACGATGAGGAGTATCTCTCGTCTTTAGGCATCCAATGGCAAGTTCTGCAAGGCTTCTTTTCCGATTTCTTGCAGCTAGCGTCCAGCCGAGAGCTAGAACTGGATCAGGCCATTTACAGCTCGACCGTGGCTAAAGAGCATATTCATTTACTAGAGAGATACACAGCATATCAGGATAGAATAGTCTCCAGCGGAGTATTTGAATTACCAGATCCTTGGTCCGGTCGTTCCACGAAGGCCTTTGACAGCGTGGTTATCCATGATAGGCAAGTATTCTCGTTTCGCGGGAAGAGCCTTTTTATTTTTATGTCTGGGGGGGCCGGCGGGAAGGCGCTTTGCATATATATTCCCACGCATAACTTGGTTTTGGACTTAGAGGCGCGTCTTCCTAGGCATATAGGGCCGGCCTATATCTCGAATGTAATGGCTGTCTACTATAAGAGAGCCGAGAAAGCATACAGTCGATATCTCGAGGCAAGTGCTGGTGCGGAGGATGCCGGGCCCCGCAAGGTCGTCTTATTTCATGGAAAGATAGAGAACTTCGCCCATCACTTGTTCAATTTCTACCCCGGCTTTGAAAGAATAAACAAAGCAGACCTCGCTGAAAACGTTTCGAGGATAGTCTATTCCGGAACGTTATATTTCGGAGACCCAAGGCTCGTCTTCAGATGTTTTTACGGTAAGCCATTAGAAAAAGTGGAAAATAAGGTTGTAATTGATCCATGCCCTTTTTCTATGAAAGAGATGCTGGTGCAGCCGGGGGGGTATTTTATGAGTAGATACATGCTAAACAGGGTGGCGCAGCTTGCTGGCGAGATAGAAATTCCTGCGGGTAAACCGTTAGTGTGGATCGGTGTCCGTATAGGCGACAAAAGCTGGATCGGACAGCAGGAGGGGATAATTAGAATAATAGCCAGGGTTGTCGACACGCATCCCGGTGCTAGGTTTCTGATAGATGCTTTTTCACTACCCAGTGGAATCCATCAGGTGCCGCCGGCATGGGCTGCTGCCTATCAGAAATTAGACATGATGGTAAATAGCATAATATCGCAGAGCGAGCACTCGGACGCTATAACCTCCCTAGTCGGCCGAAGTCTTTCGGAGACGGTCGCATACGCTCGACATATAGACGCCTATGTATCACCACTAGGAACTACCCAGCATAAGGTCGGCTGGTTCACAGAGGCTCCCGGTATTGTCTATACCTCGCCGGGCTTCGTTGCCGGGCCGGTAGAAAAGCGGGTGGGTGCTTGGGAGGCTGAAGGAAGTCAAGTGCCTCTCTATATCGTGGGGGACGTTGTCGATGAGGGCGAACGCCGGAATTTTTCCGATATGCGTCTGCATCTTCAGAATGTGCAATTAGACCCTGAGATAATCGCGGACGAATTGCTCAAGCTGCTGCTAGAACGCGGTATTTCAGCCAACCCGCGGACGTATCGTAGGGATACATAGGGGCAGTTGGCCGAAAGTCTACAATTAGGTTTTATAGGATCGAAAGTTTCTAAGGAGAGCGGCAAATACTTCCTTTTTTTTGATGCGAAGGTTTATCGATTTGATAGTTCGGTTTTATTATATGAGGAAACCATGGCAATTCGTCCTAACAAAACTAACGTTTCAATTTCTAATCAACAATTGGCGCTGGAGCTCGTTAAGGCCGCGCTTGCTGGAGGTGCAATAAAGGGCTCCACCGTGGAGAAGGAGGATATCCAAGATATCGACTCCGTTAATATGCTAGTGTTACATCGAGCACGCCTAGATGCCGCTTATATCGTGCGCCTGTATTCGGGTCTCGTTAATCGGCTCGAGCAAGAGCAAGCCGCCATCAGGTGAATTAGTGACCAACTCAGCCGCAGAGCTGGCTGTTGAATGATCTCGGGCCACGCGCTCGGCCTGTTGCGAGGTCAGGGCTTCGGACTGTTGCACGTGCGTAAGTTGTGTATTGACCGAGTCGAACCTGCTCAGGTTAAGCTCCTAATGCAAATGTTTCAGCCGGGGCCGTCATACCCAGTGCCGGATGCGGGTGCCGATCGCGGTAAAGGCGTATCCAGTCATCGATCAATCGGTCGGTATGTATTGACCCAGCGGAACCTGCTCAGGCTAAGCGGCTAATGTAAATGCCTCGGCCGGTGTCTTCATTCCCAGCGCCTGGTGTGGGCGCCGGTCGTTGTAAAAGCGTATCCAGTCACCGATCACGCGGCTGGCATGCTGGATCGTCTCGAAGCGATGCCGATGCACGCATTGCTCCTTCAGTGTCCGGATGAGGCGCTCGACCATACCGTTCTGCTGTAGGCAGTGCGGCGTGATGAACTCCTGGTGCAGACCGTAGCCGCGCACCAGCGCGGTGTCGCTGCGTGAGGTAAAGACCAAGCCATTGTCCGAGCGCAGTAGGAGTGGTGTTGGCACACGGCCAGCGTCCCGAAGCGAGCGATCAAGGCATGCTCAAGGGCTCTGGCGGCCGTGCAGGCCTTGCCGCTGCGCGACAGGTGCCAGCCCAGCAGTTCGCGCGTGTGGCAGTCGATCACCAGCTCCAGCGTTGCCCAGCCGTCCCGACCTGCCCAGACACGGCACCGATCCGTGGACCAGCGCTCGTTGGGCATCGTCGCCACCGATGGTAGCGCCTGAATACGAAGTCTGACGTCAATTGGGCGTTTGCGAATCTGCCAGCCCATCAACTGGAACACGCGCTGCACGGTGTTCTTGTTGAATCCCAGCAGGTGCGCAACCGTCCGGCAGCCGAACGAAGGCAATTCCTCGATCATTGCCTTGATCGATGCGGCGAACCGCGGATCGATCTTCGGCGCCGACTTCACTGGTTTGCAATATACCGTGCGGCGCGGCACCCCGAACCAGCGGCACAGCTTGGCGATCGAGACGGTGATGCCGTCAGCTTGCAGTCCCTGGCGGATTGTCTCGATCACTTCTCGTCCTCGCCCAGCAGGGACTGCAACTTTTTTCTCGCACGCAGCTCCAGCATCGCCTCGCCGTACGCTTCCTGAAGGTCCTTGAGCTGGCGTTCGCGCTGTTCCCGTACGTCCTGCGGGTTCGCCCGCAAAGCATTCTCCATGCCACGCTTGCCATCATCGACCCACTGCTCGATCTCCGAGGGGGATAGGTCGTACTGGCGGCTCGCCTCGGCCACCGTCGTCTTGCCTTGAATGATGTCCAGCACCAAGGCGCTCTTGCGCCAGGCCGTCCACCGTTTGATCTCGTCTTCCATCTTCAGGCTCATCGTCGTTTTCTCGATTATGACCTGAGCAGGTTTTCACTGGGTCAATACAAGTCATCGAAACGATCCGCCAGGGACTGCAAGCCGGTGGTATCGCCGTCTCGATCGCCAAGTTTGTGTCGCTGGCTCGGCGTGCCACGCCGCACGGTATATTGCAAACCAGTGAAGTCGGCGCCGAAGATCGATCCGCGGTTCGCCGCA
>NZ_VLTJ01000006.1 GCF_007558815.1 Verticiella sediminum
GCGGCGCCTGGTGCCGGGTTCATCTCGGCCCGGGTGCCCCGCGATGCATTGACACGATCCTTGAAAATCTAGATCATTAACGAGTTAATTAAATCGTACCAAGCCGATGGGCGCGGCGCACCGAGGACAGAGCATGAGCATCAAGCATTGGATCAACGGCAAGCAGGTGGACAGCACCGAGCGCTTCACCACATTCAACCCGGCCACGGGCGAAGCCATCGCCGAGGTCGCCTCGGGCGGCGCGGCCGAGGTCGATGCCGCGGTGGCGGCCGCGCGCGAGGCCTTCCCGGGCTGGGCCAATACACCCGCCAAGGAGCGCGCCCGCCTGATGCGCCGCCTGGGCGAGCTGATCGAACAGAACGTGCCCACGCTCGCCGAGCTGGAAACCCGCGACACCGGCCTGCCGATCGCGCAGACCAGCAAGCAGCTCATTCCGCGCGCGTCGGAGAATTTCCACTTCTTCGCGGAAGTCTGCACGCGCATGAACGGCCACACCTATCCCGTGGACGACCAGATGCTCAACTACACGCTCTACCAGCCGGTGGGCGTGTGCGCGCTGATCTCCCCCTGGAACGTGCCGTTCATGACGGCGACCTGGAAGACCGCGCCCTGCCTGGCGCTGGGCAACACGGCCGTGCTGAAGATGTCCGAGCTCTCGCCGCTCACTGCCGATCGCCTGGGCGCACTGGCGCTGGAGGCGGGCATCCCGCCGGGCGTACTCAACGTCGTGCAGGGCTATGGTGCCACGGCCGGCGACGCGCTGGTGCGCCATCCCGACGTGCGGGCGATCTCCTTCACGGGCGGCACGGTCACTGGCAAGAAGATCATCGCCAGCGCCGGCGGCATCAAGAAGTTCTCGATGGAGCTGGGCGGCAAGTCGCCGGTGCTGGTGTTCGACGACGCGGATCTCGACCGAGCCCTGGACGCCGCGCTCTTCACCATCTTCTCGCTGAACGGCGAGCGCTGCACGGCCGGCTCGCGCATCTTCATCCAGTCCTCGGTGTACGAGCGCTTCGTCGAGGAGTTCGCGCGGCGCGCCGAGCGCCTAGTGGTGGGCGACCCGGCCGATCCCAGGACCAACGTGGGCTCCATGATCACCCGCGAGCACTGGGAGAAGGTGACCGGCTACATCCGCCTGGCCGAACAGGAGGGCGCGCGCATCCTGGCGGGCGGGCCCGACAAGCCCGCCGATCTGCCGGCCCACCTGGCCAAGGGCAATTTCGTACGTCCGACCGTGCTGGCCGACGTCGACAACCGCATGCGCTGCGCCCAGGAGGAGATCTTCGGGCCGGTCGCCTGCCTGCTGCCCTTCGAGGACGAAGCCGACGGCCTGGCCCTCGCCAACGACGTCAAGTACGGCCTGGCCTCCTACATCTGGACCAACGACCTCGGGCGCGCGCACCGCATCGCGCGCGGCATCGAGGCGGGCATGGTGTTCATCAACAGCCAGAACGTGCGCGACCTGCGTCAGCCGTTTGGCGGCACCAAGGAGTCCGGCACCGGGCGCGAGGGCGGCGAGTACAGCTACGAAGTGTTCTGCGAAGTGAAGAACGTGTGCGTGTCGATGGGCAGCCACCACATCCCGCGCTGGGGCGTCTGAGGCGATCCGGCCCGGCAGGCGCGCCTGCCGGGTTCGGGCGGCGCACGCGGCAGGCCCCCCGGGGCGCCGCGCTGGGGCGCAGCACCTGCGCATGCATGGCGCGCCCGCGGGCGCGCGCAAGGAGGAGACCATGGGTCAATTGTCGCTGGCGGCCAAGATCACGCACGTGCCGTCGATGTATCTGTCCGAACTGCCCGGCAAGCACCATGGCTGCCGCGAGGCGGCCATCGAGGGCCATCGCGAGATCGGCCGGCGCTGCCGCGCACTGGGCGTGGACACCATCGTGGTGTTCGATGTGCACTGGCTGGTCAACGCCGGCTATCACATCAACTGCAACCGCGCGTTCGCGGGCACCTACACCAGCAACGAGCTGCCGCACTTCATCAAGGACATGACGTATGCCTACCCCGGCAACCCGGCGCTCGGGCGCCTGATCGCCGAGGTCGCGAACGCGCACGGTGTGGGCACGCGTGCCCACGAGATCGACAGCCTGGAGCTGGAGTACGGCACCCTGGTGCCCATGCGCTACATGAACGGCGACCAGCACTTCAACGTGGTGTCGATCGCCGGCTGGTGCGCCTGGCACACCCTGGAAGAGAGCCGGCGCTTCGGGCGCGCGGTGCGCGAGGCCATCGAGCGCAGCGACTGCAAGGTGGCAGTGCTCGCCAGCGGCTCGCTTTCGCATCGCTTCAATGACAACAACAGCCCCGAGGACGCGATCCACCAGATCAGCCGGGAGTTCTACCGGCAGGTCGACCAGCGCGTGGTGGAACTGTGGCAGCAGGGCGATTGGAAAACCTTCTGCGCCATGCTGCCCGAGTACGCCAGCCTGTGCGAAGGCGAGGGCGGCATGCACGACACCGCCATGCTGCTGGGCATGCTGGGCTGGGACGAGTACGACAAGCCGGTGGAGATCGTCACCGACTACTTCGCGAGTTCGGGAACGGGGCAGATCAACGCGATATTTCCGCTGCCGGGCGCGGCTTGAGGCTCGCCGCCTTCTTCACAGGCACGGCCGGCGTCTTGTGCTTGTACTCGCAAAGATCGGCGATACCGCACTGCGGGCACTTCGGCGTGCGCGCCACGCACACGTAGCGTCCGTGCAGGATCAGCCAGTGGTGGGCGTCGTGCAGGAACTCCCTGGGCACGAACTTGAGCAGGGCCTGTTCGACGGCCACGACGTCCTTGCCCGGGGCGATGCCCGTGCGATTGGCGACGCGAAAGATGTGCGTGTCGACGGCGATCGTCGGCTGGCCGAAGGCCGTGTTGAGCACCACGTTCGCCGTCTTGCGGCCCACGCCGGGCAGCGCTTCGAGCGACTCGCGGTCCTGCGGCACCTCGCCGCCGTGCTGCTCGAGCAGGATCCGACAGGTGGCGATCACGTTGCGCGCCTTGGTGCGGTACAGGCCGATGGTCTTGATGTAGTCGGCCACGCCTTCCTCGCCCAGGGCGAGCATGCTGGCGGGCGTGCCGTGTTCGGCAAAGAGCGTGCGCGTGGCGAGATTGACCGACTTGTCGGTGGCCTGCGCCGAGAGCAAGACGGCGATCAGTAGCTGGAAGGGCGTGCCGTATTCGAGTTCGGTGGTCGGATGCGGGTTGGCGGCGCGCAGCCGCTCGAAGATTTCCTGGCGTTTGGCGCGATTCATGGCTGAGGGCTGCGTCGGGCGCGCGCGCGGGCCAGCGCCGCGGCGATGGCCGCCCGTTTGTGTTCGGGGTCTCCCAGGCGCGGGCCGTCCGCC
>NZ_VLTJ01000007.1 GCF_007558815.1 Verticiella sediminum
GGCGGCGGACGGCGCGGCGACAGCGCCCGCGGCGCTGCGCGCCGATGCCGGGACACGGGCCAGACGCGCCTGGCGCTGGCGATGGCGCTCGCGCGCCAGGCGGGCGTCGTCGCGGGTCCAGTAGCGCTTGGGCTCCAGCGGCACCATGCGGATGCAATCGACGGGACAGGGCGCAATGCACAGTTCGCAGCCGGTACAGGCGTCGGCCAGCACCGTATGCATGCGCTTGTTGGCGCCCGCGATGGCGTCCACCGGGCAGGCGCGGATGCACAGCGTACAGCCGATGCAATGCGCCTCGTCGATGACGGCCAGGGCGAGCGGCCCCTGGCTGCCGCGGCTGCGATCCTGCGCGATGGGTGGGCGGGCCAGCACCGCGGCGAGCGCGGCGGCGCCGGCATCGCCGCCCGGCGGGCATCGATCGGTCAGGGCCGTGCCGTCGGCCAGGGCCTCGGCGTACGGGCTGCAGCCCTCGTAGCCGCATTGCGTGCACTGCGTCTGCGGCAGGACGGCCTGCAGCCTTTCGATCAAGAAGGTTCGGTTCACGGCGGCTCAGCTCGCCTGCGCAACCTGCTCCTGCGCGGCGGGGTTTTCGTAGCGGCGCACGAACTCGGTCACCTGCGGGCAGATGGTCTCGCGCCAGCGCCGGCCGGAGAAGATCCCGTAGTGGCCGCACTTGGGTGCGATGTAGTGCTGCTTCATGTCCGCCGGAACGCCGCTGCACAGTCGCTGCGCGGCCTCGGTCTGGCCCATGCCCGAGATGTCGTCGAGTTCGCCTTCGATGGTGAAGAGCGCGACGTTCTTGATGAGGGAAGGATCGACCTTCTCGCCGTCGACCTCCCAGGTGCCCCGCGGCAAGGCGTAGTCCTGGAACACCGTCTTGATGGTGTCGAGGTAGTACTCGGCGGGCATGTCGAGCACCGCGTTGTATTCGTCGTAGAAGCGGCGATGGCTCTCGGCGTCATCGTCGTCGCCCTGCACCAGGTGCTGGTAGAAGTCGTAGTGCGATTGCAGATGGCGATCCGGGTTCATGGAAACGAAACCGGCGTGCTGCAGGAATCCCGGATACACCTTGCGCCCATGCCCCGGAAAGCGCGGCGGGACGCGATGGATCAACTGGTTCTCGAACCATGAATACGGCTTGGTCGAGGCCAGGTTGTTGACCTGGGTCGGCGAGCAGCGTGGATCGATCGGCCCGCCCATGAGGATCATCGAGCGCGGCAGGTGCGTGTCGTTGTGCGCCGCCATCAGCGCCACCGCGGCAAGCACCGGCACGGTGGGCTGACAGACCGCCATGACATGCACGTCCGGACCCAGGTGGCGGATGAAGCCCTGCACGTAGTGGATGTAGTCCGACAGGTGGAAGGGGCCCTTGCTCGCCGGCACCATTCGGGCATCGACCCAGTCGGTCACGTAGACCTCGTGCTGCGGGAGCAGGGCGCGCACCGTGTCGCGCAGCAAGGTGGCGTGGTGGCCCGAGAGCGGTGCCACGACCAGGATGCGGGGGTCTCGAGCGCGGCTGCGCGGCACCGCGCGCTCGAAATGGATGAGCTTGCAGAACGGCCGGTCGACGACCACGCGCTCGGTCACGGCAACCGTCTTGCCGTCCACCTCGGTGGTGGGCAGGTTCCAGGGCGGCTTTTCGTAGTCCTTGCCCAGGCGGTACAGCAGCTCGTAGTTGGCCGAGATGCGCCGCGAGACGGGCATGTACGCCCACGGGCTGTACGGGCTGGAAAACATCTGGGCGCCGACGTCGGCAAGCGCCACGAACGGGGCCAGCAAGGAGCGCTGCAGGTCGTGAAGTTGGTACAGCATGTCCGTATATCCCTATAGCAGTGGCCTGCCGTTGTGCGGCAGGGCCGGGGGAGGCGGGGCGCGGCGCCGATAATCGGCTTTACTGCATCGCACCATTCTACGCCCGTCGGCCCGCCTCCCCAAGCGGGCCGAACGCACGCTTAGCGATTGTTTACCAATAGTTCTCGACTGCCAGGTTGCCCGGCTGACCGCGCCGCGGCGCGCGAAATCCGCGCTCCTGCACGAGCTTGCGCAGATCCCTCACCATCTCCGGATTGCCGCACAGCATGACGCAGGCCTGCGCCGGGTCCAGCGGCAGCCCGGCGGCGCGTTCCAGCTCGCCGTCGGCAAGCAGCTCGGTGATGCGGTGCGACAGCGCGCCGGGCACATGCTCGCGCGTCACCACCGGCAGATATCGCAGGCGGGCCGGATTCTCGCGCAGGAACTCGCCGAACACCGGGTGCTCGGGCAGCGCGCGCAGGGTGTCGGCATAGGCCAGTTCCTCGCGCGTGCGCACACTATGCACCAGCACCAGCGGACCGAACTGCTCCCAGACCGCGAGGTCGGTCAGCATCGAGAGAAAGGGCGCGAGCCCGGTGCCCGAAGCGAGCATCCACAGGCTGCGCTCCAGCGGCACGTCGTGCGCGAAGCGCTCGATGGTGAGAAAACCGTATGCGGTCTTCTCGACGTACACCGTGTCGCCCACGCGCAGGTGTTCGAGCGCGCCGGTGAACAGGCCGCCCTCGACCACGATGGAGAAGAACTCCAGGTGTTCATCGTGCGGCGAGGACACCATCGAGTACGCACGCCAGACGATCTCGTCGCTGCCCCGGGGTTTGACGCCCAGGCGCGCGAACTGGCCGGCCGTGAAGCGAAAGCCCGGGTCGCGCGTGCAGCGCAGGGAAAACAGCTTGCCCGGCACCCAGGTATGCAGCCAGGTGATCGTCTCGGCGGTGTACTTCTCTTCAGTCATCGGCGGCGGATGCGCGTTCAGCGTTCCAGGTGCTCCAGCTTGCCCGGCTTGTCGTTCCATTCGTCCGCGTCCGGCAGCGGCTGCTTGGTGCGGGTGATGGTGGGCCAGTCCTTGGCCAGCTCGGCGTTCAACTCGATGAAGTTCAGTTGGTCCTGGGGCAGGTCTTCCTCGGCGTAGATGGCATTCGCCGGGCATTCCGGGATGCACACTGCGCAGTCGATGCACTCATCGGGGTCGATGACGAGGAAATTCGGGCCCTCGCGAAAGCAGTCCACCGGACAGACATCGACGCAGTCGGTAAATTTGCATTTGATGCAGTTCTCGGTGACGACGTGGGTCATGCAAAACTCCGTTCGCTGGGCGGGCAACACGCACGGCGCCCATGGAAAATCTGGTTACAGTGCCGCCCGGCGGGGGCGGACGGGATCCTGGCGACGCGCGCAGCGCGTGCGCCCCTGCGTGGGCGTGCAGCTTGCGGCGAGCCAAGGCCAAATAGCCCGCTATTTTACCGCCGCGCGGCCATTCCTGGCAGCCCCGCGGCCGGCTGGGGCCGCCGGGGCGTGTGCTAAGGTAACGGATTGCCACCAACAACAGGAGCGGCGGCCGCCGCATCCCTCAAGGCCGGTTCACCATGCGCCACACGCTTTCCACGTTACGCAAGACCCTTGCCGGCGGCCGCAAGCTCGCCATGCTCACCTGCTATGACGCGAGCTTTGCCCGCCTCATGGATGCCGCCGGTGTCGACACGCTGCTGGTGGGCGACTCGCTGGGCATGGTCGTGCAGGGCCACGACAGCACGCTGCCCGTCACGGTCGACGACATCGCGTACCACACCGCGTGCATCGCGCGCGGCGCGCCGCGCGCGTTCCTGGTGGCCGACATGCCCTTCGGTTCATACCACGAGGATGCGGCGCAGGCCATGCGCAACGCCGTCACGCTGATGAAGGCGGGCGCGCAGATGGTCAAGCTCGAGGGCGGCGCCGAGATCGCGCCCATCGTCAAGCAGTACGTGCTGGCGGGCATCCCGGTCTGCGCCCACGTGGGCCTGCTGCCGCAACACGTCAACGCGGTCGGCGGCTTTCGGGTGCAGGGTCGCGATGCCGCCTCCGCCGAGCGCATCCTCGCCGATGCGCAGGCGCTCGACGCGGCCGGCGCGGCGATGGTCCTGATCGAAGGCGTACCCGAGGACGTGGGCCGCCGCGTGGCCGAATCGGTGGGCGCGATCACCATCGGGATCGGCGCCAGCGGCGCCTGCGACGGCCAGGTGCTGGTGATGCACGACATGCTGGGCATGACCGATCGGCCCGCCCGCTTCGTGAAGGACTTCACGCGCGAGCTCGCGCCGGGCGAAGGCAACCTCATCGAGCGCGCGTTTCGCGCCTACGCCGAGGAAGTCGGCGCGGGGCGTTTTCCCGCGGCCGAGCACGTGTACGCCGCGACCGGCGACGCAGCCGCGGCCTATGGCGGCGCCAACGCCCCCAAGGCCGGCTGACCGGCATCCCGAGCCTCGCCCGCCATGCTGATCGACTCCCTGCTCGACACGGACCTCTACAAGTTCACGATGATGCAGGTGGTCCTGCATCACTTCCCGGCGGCCCAGGTCGAGTACCGCTATCGCTGCCGTGCCCCGCAGGGCGTGGACATGCGTCCGTGCGTCGAGGCCATCCGCGCCGAGATCGATGCGTTGTGCGGGTTGCGCTTCAGCGAAGCCGAGCTGTCCTACCTCGGCGGCCTGCGCTTCATCCGGAGCGACTTCATCGACTTCCTGCGCCTGTTCCACCTGCCGCAGCAGTGCGTCACGGTGGATGCCGACGCCGCGACGGGGCAGTTGCAGATCACGGTGCGCGGCGCCTGGCTGCACACCATCCTCTTCGAGATGCCGGTGCTGGCCATCGTGAACGAGGTGTACTCGCGCCGCTATTGCGCGGAGCCCGATTGGGGCCGCGCCATGGCCAGGCTGGACGCGAAGATCGACCTCGTGCGCCAGGACCGCTCGCTCGCGGGGTTCCGCGTCGCGGACTACGGCACCCGGCGGCGCTTCTCCAAGGCCTGGCACGAGCAGGTGATCGCGCGCCTGGTCGAGCGCCTGGGCGAGAACCTGGCCGGCACCAGCAACGTGCACCTGGCCATGCGCCACGGCATCCGGCCGCTGGGCACCATGGGCCACGAATACCTGCAGGCGTGCCAGGCGCTGGGCCCGCGCCTGCGCGAATCGCAGATCTTCGCGCTGGAGACCTGGGCGCGCGAGTATCGCGGCGACCTCGGCATTGCGTTGTCGGACGTGTATGGCGCGGACGCCTTCATGCGCGACTTCGATATGTATTTCTGCAAGCTCTTCGATGGCGCGCGCCATGATTCCGGCGACCCGTTCACGTGGGGCGAGCGCATGCTCGATCACTACCGGCTGAACCGCGTCGATCCGCACACCAAGACCCTGGTGTTCTCGGACAACCTGAGCTTTCCGCTCGCCATCGGCCTGTTCGAGCGCTTCAACGGGCGCTGCCAGGTGGCTTTCGGGGTCGACACCGACCTGACCAACGATGTCGGCTGCATACCCTTGCAGCACGTGCTGCGCATGGTGCGCTGCAACGGCCAGCCGGTGGCCAAGGTGACCGACACGCCCGACAAGACCATGTGCGAAGACCCGGCCTATCTGGCCTATCTGCGCCAGGTCTTCAGCATCGCCTAAGCGCCAGCCGCCGCGCGCGCCGGCCGCGGTGTCAGGCGGCCGCGGGTCGAGCGAGCAAACCGTGGGTTGCCGGCGCGCTCGCGCCGGCCGGGCCGGTGCGGCGGTGCTCGCCCACGCGAGCGAGCAGCACCACGGGCAGCAGGCCCGCGATCACGATGAAGAGCGCAGCGAGCGCACCGTCCTCGTAGGCGCCGCGCGCCGCTTCGGCATAGAGCAGGGTGGCCAGAGTGTCGATGTTGAGCGGGCGCAGCAGCAGCGTGGCCGGCAATTCCTTCATGCAGTCGATGAACACCAGCAGGGCCGCGGCTGCCAGGGCCGGGCTCAGCAGCGGCAGATGCACCCGCCACAGCAGCCCGCCCGGGCCTTGGCCGAGCGAACGCGCGGCGGCGTCCAGGCTGCCGGGAAGCCGGGCGAGCCCGGCTTCCACGCTGCCCGCGGCGATGGCGAGAAAGCGCACCGTGCAGGCGAGCACGATGGCCGTGCCGGAACCGAGCAGGACCAGGCCCACGCCCTGCATGCCGGCGGCCTCCAGCACGCCGGCGAACCAGTGATCGAAGGCAAGCAGGGGCGTGAGCAGGCCGATGGCCAGCACCGTGCCGGGCACGGCGTAGCCCAGCGAGCCGATGCGCTGCAGCGCGCGCGAGACCGCTCCGGGGGCCACCCTCGCGCCGTAGGCCAGGGCGAGGCCGGCGCACAGTGTGAGGATGGTGGCGGCGGCCGCGAGGGCCAGCGTGTGCCCCGTGCCGCGCCACAGCGCGGGGCTGATGCCGGCGTCGAGATAGCGTTCCAGGCCGGCGTCGAGCAGATAGGCCCCCGGCGCGAGAAAACCCAGCAGCACGGGTACGAAGAGCAGGGCGGGCGTGACCCAGCGGGCGGTGCCGCGCAGCGGGATGGGCGTTAGGCGCCGCGGCGCATTGGCGCTTGCCGCATAGGCAAGCCGGCGGCGCGCGCGGCGCTCGGCGACGATGAGCAGCACCACCAGCAGCAGCATGGCCAAGGCGAGCTGGGCCGCGCCGGCCAGATCCGAGCGCGTGATCCAGGTGGTGTAGACGGTGACGGTGAGGGTGCGCACGCCGAGGAATTCGCTCGCGCCGATGTCGTTGAGCGCCTCCATCAAGGCCAGGCTGGCGCCGACGGCGACGGCGGGGCGGGCCGCGGGCAGTCCGATGCGCCAGAACACGGCGAGCGGGCGTGCGCCCAGCGTGCGCGCGGCCTCGACCAGGCTTGCCGCCTGCATCAGGAACATCGCGCGCACCGTGACGTACACGTAGGGATAGAGCACGCAGCCCAGCAGCAGTATGCAGGCCCACATCGAGCGCACGTCGGGCAGGCGGAACTGGCGCGGACTGTCGTAGCCCAGGAGCGCCCGGATCGCGCCCTGCACCGGACCGATGGGATGCAGCAGGTCCAGGTAGGCGTAGGCCACGATGTAGGTGGGCATCGCCAGCGGCAGCAGCAATGCCCACGAGAGTACGCGCCGCCCTGGGAATTCATGGGCCGTCACCAGCCAGGCGCTGGCCGCACCGAGCAGAACGGCGATCGCGCCCACGCCGGCGAGGAGCACGGCGGTGTCGCGCAGGGCAGGGCCGAGCACCGTGCCGGCAAGCTGGGCCCAATGGCCCACGCCGCCCCGGGCGGCGGCCACGGCCAGCGCGGCCAGGGGCAGCGCCACCAGCAGGGCCGTCAGGACCGCCGGCGCCAGCCAGGCGCGGTCGCCGGCTCGGACGCGTCCCCGCGCTCTCACTGGTCGAAGCCGACCTTGTCGACCAGCTCGCTGGCGAGCTTGCGGTGCGCGGCGATCTTCTCGAGCGGGATCGGGTCGACCTTCAGCTCGCCGAAGCCGGCGAGAACCGGATCGACGGGTGCGCCGGGCTTGACCGGATACTCGTAGTTGGCCGCCGCGTAGATGCCCTGGGCCTCGTCGGAGACGAGGTATTCGAGCAAGCGGATGGCCTCGGCCCGGTTCGGGGCATGGCGCGCCACCGCCGCGCCCGAGACGTTGACGTGGGTGCCGCCACCCTCGAACGTGGGCAGCACCACCTTGATCGCCTCGCCCCAGGCCTTCTGGTCGCCCTTGGCGTCCGGGCTCTTCATCTGGCCCGCGTAGTAGGCATTGGCCACCGCGATGTCGCAGATGCCGCCGAGGATGTCGCGCGCGCCGTCGCGGTCGCCGCCGGCGGCCTTGCGCGCCAGGTTCGCCTTCATGCCGCGCAGCCACTGTTCGGTGGCGGCCTCGCCGTGATGCGCGATGTGCGCCGAGATGAGCGAGGTGTTGTAAGGATGCTGGCCGGAGCGGATGCACAGCTTGCCCTTCCATTGCGGATCGGCAAGGTTCTCGTAGGTGATGCTCGAAAGCGCCGAACCGCGCTCGGCGTAGACAACGCGGCTGCGCAGCGAGAGCGCGAACCAGTGGCCTTCGTCGTCGCGCAGGTTGGCCGGAATGGCCGAGGCGAGCGTCTCGGACGAGACCGGTTGCGTGACGCCCGCCTCGACCAGGTCGACCAGATTGCCGAAGTCCACGGTCATGAGCACGTCGGCGGGGGAGCGCTCGCCTTCGGCGGCCACGCGCTCGGCGAGCCCGTCCTTGAGGGCGATCATGTTCACCTTGACGCCGGTGCTCTTGGTGAACGCTTCCGTCAGGGGCTGGATCAGGCCGGGTTCGCGCGTCGTATAGAGATTGACCTCGGCCGCGTGGGCGAGCGGGGCGGCAAAGAGCGCGGCCAGGGCCAGCGTGTGGCGGGGCGAGAAGCGCATACGTGTCTCCAGATGAAGGGGGCGGCGCGCCCGGGCGGGCGCGGCGAGAACGTGAAGACGAATGATAACCAAATGCTATCAATTCTCAATAGCGAATTTAGTACGGGCGTCGCGCGCCCGGCGCGCAGGGCGTATCGAGCCAGCGCCGCTACGAATTGCTAAAATGACGGGTTTTCCCTCACCCCGCAGCGAGCCCATCCGCCCGTGATCTCCACTTCAAATCTCACCATCCAGTTCGGTCCCAAGCCTCTTTTCGAGAACATCTCGGTCAAGTTCGGCGACGGCAACCGCTACGGTCTCATCGGCGCCAACGGTAGCGGCAAGTCCACGCTGATGAAGATCATCGGGGGGGATCTCGAGCCCAGTGCAGGCAATGTGGCCCTGGAGCCCAACACCCGGCTGGGCAAGCTGCGCCAGGACCAGTTCGCGTACGAAGACCTGCGCGTGCTCGACGTCGTCATGATGGGTCACACCGAGATGTGGGAAGCCATGACCGAGCGCGACGCGATCTACGCGAACCCGGACGCCTCGGAAGAGGACTACATGCGCGCCGCCGAGCTCGAGGCCAAGTTCGCCGAATACGACGGCTACACCGCCGAGTCGCGCGCGGGCGAGCTGCTGCTGGGCCTGGAGTTCCCGGTCGAGCAGCACGCCCTGCCCATGCGCGAGATCGCTCCGGGCTGGAAGCTGCGCGTGCTGCTGGCGCAGGCGCTGTTCTCCAACCCCGACGTGCTGCTGCTGGACGAGCCGACCAACAACCTGGACATCAACACCATCCGCTGGCTGGAGGGCGTGCTGAACCAGTACCGCTCGACCATGATCATCATCAGCCACGACCGCCACTTCCTGAACCAGGTCTGCACCCACATGGCCGACCTGGACTACGGCACGCTGCGCGTCTATCCGGGCAACTACGACGACTACATGCTGGCCTCCACGCAGGCGCGCGAACGCCAGGTCGCCGCCAACGCCAAGGCCAAGGAGCGCGTGCAGGAGCTGCAGGACTTCGTGCGCCGCTTCTCCGCCAACAAGTCCAAGGCGCGCCAGGCCACCTCGCGCCAGAAGCAGGTCGACAAGATCAAGTCCGAGATGGTGGTGGTCAAGCCGTCCTCGCGCCAGAACCCGTACATCCGCTTCGAGCAGAAGAAGGTCATGCATCGCCTGGCGGTGGAAGTCGAGGGCCTGACCAAGGGCTACGACAAGCCGGTCATCAAGGGCTATAGCGGCATGGTCGAGGCGGGCGAGAAGATCGCCATCATCGGCGCCAACGGCGTGGGCAAGACCACGCTGCTGCGCCTGCTCGCCAGTGACGTCGAGCCGGATGCCGGCCTCATCAAGTGGTCCGAGAACGCCGACATCGGCTACATGGCGCAGGACGTTTCGGGCGAGTTCCAGACCGGCGACAACCTCTTCGACTGGATGTCGCAATGGGCGCAGCCGGGCGACGACGACCAGTCGATCCGCTCCGCCCTGGGGCGCCTGCTGTTCTCGGGCGACGACCTGCCCAAGAAGCCCTCGGTGCTCTCGGGCGGCGAGAAGAACCGCATGATGTTCGGCCGGCTGATGCTCGGCCGCCACAACGTCATGCTGATGGACGAGCCGACCAATCACCTGGACATGGAATCCATCGAGTCGCTGCAGTTCGCGCTCGAGAAATACGCCGGCACCCTGGTCTTCGTCTCGCACGACCGCGAGTTCGTCTCCGGCCTGGCCACCCGCATCATCGAAATCCTGCCCGACGGCGAGATCATCGACTACAAGGGCAGCTACGACGACTACCTCGCCTCGCGCGGGATCGAGGGGTGAGGGGATGAGCGCTTCCGCCCAGCCGCCCGAAGGGGGCGCGCTTCCTCCCGCGGGGAGGATGTCGCGCAGCGACAGGAGGGTGTGTCCATGAGTGCAGTGTCGCCTGGACGCAGCGTGCCGGCCGAGTCCGCCGGGCTGGCCGACTGGCTGGCCTATCTGGAGGCCTTGCACGCCAGGCCGATCGAGCTCGGTCTGGACCGGGTGCGGGCGGTGGCCGATCGGCTCGGCCTGTCCCTGGATTGCGTGAAGATCGTCGTCGGCGGCACCAACGGCAAAGGCTCGACCTGTGCCATGCTGGAAGCCATCCTGCTCTCGGCCGGCTATCGCGTCGGGACCTACACGTCGCCGCATCTGATCGATTTCAACGAGCGCGCCCGTGTCAACGGCGAGAGCGCGAGCGATGCCGCGCTGGTGGCGCAGTTGCGCGCGGTCGAGGCCGCGCGCGGCGCCACCTCGCTCACCTATTTCGAGTTCACCACGCTCGCCATCCTGCGCCTGTTCAGCCAGTCCAGTCTGGACGCCGTCGTGCTCGAGGTCGGGCTCGGCGGACGGCTGGACGCCGTCAACATCGTCGACGCGGACTGCGCCATCGTGACCAGCGTTGATATCGACCACGTCGAGTTCCTGGGCGGGAACCGCGAGGACATCGGCTGGGAGAAAGCGCACATCTACCGGCCGGGCCGGCCGGCGATCTGCGCCGATCCCGAGCCGCCGGCCCGCCTGCTGGCCTACGCCGAAGCCATCGGCGCCGATCTCTGGCTGTTCTCGCGCGACTTCAACTACGCCGGCGACCGCCAGCAGTGGAACTACGGCGGCCGCAGCCGGCGGCGCAACGCGCTGGCCTATCCGGCGCTGCGCGGCGCGAACCAGTTGCTCAACGCGGCCGGCGCGCTGGCCGTGCTGGAGGCGCTCGAGGCGCGCCTGCCGGTGCCCCAGCAGGCGGTACGCCAAGGCCTGGCGAACGCGACATTGCCGGGGCGCTTTCAGATCGTGCCGGGGCAGCCGACCCAGATCCTGGACGTGGCGCACAACCCCCACGCCGCCGCCGTTCTGGCGCAGAATCTGGACAACATGGGCTTCTTCCCGTACACCTATGCGGTGTTCGGCATGCTCGCCGACAAGGACGTCGACGCGGTCATCGCGCACCTGGCCGGCCGCATCGATCACTGGGTCTGCGTGGACCTGCCCGGGCCGCGGGCGATGCCGGCCGCCGAGCTCGCCCGGCGCGTCGCTCAGGCCGGCATAGGCAGCCGCGCGGACACCTCGGTTGCCGTCGCCGCAGAACCCGCCGCGGGGCTCGCCGCGGCGCGGGAGAGGGCGGGCGAGGGTGATAGAATTGTGGTCTTTGGGTCGTTTCTGACTGTCGCTGGGGTTTTGTCGCATGGGGTTCTTTACGCGCAACCGAGAGGGTGACGACGACGTCCCCGGTCAACGGGGGTCTCGTCCAGCGGCAGAGGCGGGCACGGCCCGCCGGCGCACTGCCAACAATGGCCGCGACCAGGCCGACGAGCTGCGCCGCCGCGCGCGCCGCCGGCTGGTCGGCGCCATCCTGATGGTGCTCGTCGCGGTCGTGGTGCTGCCCATGATCCTGGACGGCGAGCCGGAGCCCACCCACGACAACCTCGCGGTCCAGGTGCCGAGCCAGGCGCCCGGCCAGCCGAACCTGGCCGTCGTGACGCCCCCCGCGTCGCTCACGAATTCCGAGACGGCCGGGCGCGTCGGCGAGGAAGCGCCGCCCAGCGCCGGCGGCGCCGTAGTCGATCCCCGCGTGCCGGCCGCGATCGCCAACATCACGCCGGTTCCCGGCCATGGCGCCGTGCCGCAGCCGTCCACGCCTACGCCTACGCCTGCGCAGCCGGGCCAGCCGCCTGCCGCGGCCAACCAGCCCAGCACCGCCAAGCCCGAGCCCGCGCGGCCGGCGGCTACGCAGCCGCCGCCTCCGCCGCCCGTGGCCCAGCCGCGCACGCCGCCCAATGCGGCCGCGGCCCAGAAGGAGGCCGAGGCTGCGCGCGCGCTTGCCCTGCTGCAAGGCCAGCCCGTGCCCCCCGCGTCCTCCGGCAACAACGCCAGCGCGCGTTCCGGCGGCGCCGAGCGTTTCGCGGTCCAGGTCGTGGCCGTGCGCTCGCGCGAAGGGGCCGATCAGCTCTTGTCGCGCCTGCGCGGCGCCGGCCTGACCGCCTACATCGAATCCATCACCACGCCAGACGGCCAGGTGCACCGTGTGCGCTTGGGGCCCTATAACTCGCGTAGCCAGGCGGAGAGCGCGCAAGCCAAGCTGCGCGGCCTGCCCGGCGGGTATAGCGGCAGCCTGGTGCCTTTGTGACCGGGTTCGACTTCATCGCACTGGCGGTGTTGCTGTGTTCGACCGCCGTCGGCATGTTGCGCGGCTTCATCCGCGAGGTGCTGTCGCTGTTCGCTTTTGCCGCCGCCTTCGTCGGCGCGGTCTGGTGGGGCCCGTGGGTGCACGTCTCGCTTGCCCCCTACATCGAAACGGAATTGCTGCGGCTGGCCGTGGCCTATATCGGTGTCTTCTTCGCCATCCTGCTGCTGGTGGGCGTGATCAACCTCGCGCTCAGTACCTTCGTGGCCTCGACCGGCCTGGCGCCGGCCGACCGCGGGCTGGGCATGCTGTTCGGCGTCGTGCGCGGCCTGCTGATCCTGTTCGTGCTGATGCTGGGCGCGGGCTATACGGCGCTGCCGGCCGAAGCGTGGTGGCGCAACGCGCTTCTGGCGCGCCCGCTGGAGCAGGTGATCGTCGCGGCCAAGGAGCGGCTGCCGCAGGACGTGGGGCAGTGGATACCCTATCCGTACCAGCCCCCGCCATCCGGCGCGGCGCCGGTGCCCGGGTTGCCCGACATGCCCGGCCTGCCCTCGGTGCGTCCGCCCGACGCCGGCGCGGCACAGGCCGAAACGATTTGAAGCGTCGCGGCGAGCCGCCGCGACTTGAGTAATCGCCGCTTTCCCTCATATCTCCGGCAGGCGGCCATCTTTCTACAACGCGTCCCGTGCGTGACGGCGGGCAGTGAGAGTCATCCCATGTGTGGAATCGTCGGTGTCGTGGCGCATGCGCCCGTCAATCAACTCATTTACGACAGCCTGCTGCTGCTGCAGCACCGTGGTCAGGACGCGGCGGGCATCGCCACCGCACATAACAACGTGTTCAGCACGTTCCGCGCGCGCGGGCAGGTGCGCGACGTGTTCCGCACCCGCAACATGCGCTCGTTGCCGGGCAACGCCGGTATCGGCCAGGTGCGCTATCCGACCGCCGGCTCGGTCGAGAACGAGGACGAGTCCCAGCCGCTGTACGTCAACGCCCCCTTCGGCATCACCTTCGCCCACAACGGCAACCTCACCAACCACGAGGAACTGCGCCGCGAGCTGTTCCAGATCGACCGGCGCCACATCAACACCAATTCCGACTCCGAAGTCCTGCTCAACGTGTTCGCGCACGAGCTGCAGCGCGCCACCACCGGCGTGTCGCTGGACCAGGAAGCCGTATTCCGCGCGATCGCCGAAGTGCACCGGCGCGTGCGTGGGGCGTATGCCGTCGTGGCCCACATCGCCGGTTTCGGCATGGTGGCGTTCCGCGACCCGTACGGCATCCGTCCGCTGGTGATGGGCTACACCGTCACCGACGCCGGCCGCGAATGGATGGTCGCCTCGGAATCGGTCGCGCTGGAAGGCACCGGCTTCACCTTCGAGCGCGACGTCCATCCCGGCGAGGCGGTGTTCATCACGCTCGACGGCGAAGTAACGGCCCGCCAGTGCGCCGAGAACCCGCGCCTGGTGCCGTGTGTGTTCGAGTACGTCTACCTGGCCCGGCCCGATTCGCTGATGGACGGCGTCTCGGTATACAGCGCGCGCCTGCGCATGGGCGAATACCTTGCCGACAAGGTGGCGCGCCAGCTCAACCTCGGCGAGATCGACGTGGTCATGCCGATCCCGGATTCGGCGCGCCCGGCCGCGATGCAGCTCGCCTCGCGCCTGAAGCTGGACTACCGCGAGGGCTTCATCAAGAACCGCTACGTCGGTCGCACCTTCATCATGCCCGGCCAGGCCGTGCGCAAGAAGTCGGTGCGCCAGAAGCTCAACGCCATCGGCGAGGAGTTCGCCGGCAAGAACGTGCTCATCGTCGACGACTCCATCGTGCGCGGCACGACCAGCGGCGAGATCGTGGACATGGCGCGCGCGGCCGGCGCGAACAAGGTCTTCTTCGCGTCCGCGGCGCCCCCGGTGCGCTACCCCAACGTCTACGGCATCGACATGCCGACCAGCTCCGAGCTGATCGCCCATGGCCGCTCTGACGAGGAGGTCGCCCGCATCATCGGTGCCGATGCGCTGGTCTACCAGGACATCGACTCCATGAAGCAGGCGGTGCGCGACGTCAATCCGGCCGTGCAGGATTTCGACGCCTCCTGCTTCGACGGCAACTACGTTACGGGCGACGTCACGCCCGAACTGCTCGCGCGCGTCGAGGTGTCGCGGCGCGGCTAAGCGGTACGAGGCGCCTGCCGCCGATACGGCCGTGGGCCGCGGCCTTTGCCGCGGGCCGGCGGGAAGGCCCTGTGGATGTCACTCGGGCCGGATACGGTTGGCCTGGATGACCCGGCCCCAGACGCCCACCTCGTCGGCGATGAAATCCCGGAATTCCGTCGGCGTGAGGTTGGCGGTGCTCGCCAGGTTGAGTTGGGTGAAGCGCTCCAGCATGGCCGGACGCGCGACGATGTCCGCAACGGCCCGGTTCAGGCGCTCGACCACCGCCGGGTCCAGCCCCTTCGGGCCGAACAGCCCATACCAGCTTTCCATGTAGATCGCATAGCCCTGTTCGGCCATCGTCGGCACCCCGGGAAGCGCGGGAAGGCGCTGGTGCCCGTTGGTGGCGAGGGCGCGGATGCTGCCGTCCTGCAGCATCGGGATCGGCGTGACAGGGTCCACCACGGCGATGTCGACGATGCCGCCCTTCATGTCGTTGAGGATGCGCGGCACCCCCTGGTAGGGAACATGGTTGATCTGCATGCCGCTCAGGTTCTTCAAGGCCTCCATGACGATGTGGCCGCCGGAACCGATGCCGTAGGAGGCATAGTTCAGTTTGCCCTGGCGCGTCTTCACGTAGTCGACCAGATCCTGCAGCGTCTGCACCGGCAGCTTCGGCGCCACGACGACGATGGTTCCCTGGGCGCCAAAGCGCGCGATGGGCGTGAGGTCGGCCCAAGTCTGCTTGACTTCCGGACGCATCGTCACCACCGGCACCAGGGCCGAGGCGAAGCTCATGGCAAGGGTGTAGCCATCGGCTGCGGCGTTGGCCAGGGCGACGGTGACCAGCGTGCCCGAGGCGCCGGGCCGGTTCTCGACGACGAAAGGCTGGCCGAATTCCTTGGCCAGCTCCTCCGCGATCAGGCGCGAGAACAGGTCGGACGCGCCACCGGGCGCGCCCGGCACGAGCAGCCGCACCGGTCGCTGCGGCCATTCCGCTGCCGCGCCGGGCGCAGGCAGCAGGGTGCTGCAGAGCAGGACGAGGCAGCCGAGCGCGGCACGGGCCCAGGGGCCGCGCCGGGGGCGGAACATGAACATGGTCGTCTCCTTGGGTGGTGCAGGGCGCACCGTATCGTTATGGGATGTAGCCCTGGGATGGTCAGCCCGCTTTGCGCAGGTCGAGTACGCGGCGAATCTTCTCGCCTTCGCCGGTGTGTGGACGCAACGCCCCGGGATCGACGATCTCGACGTCGACCTTCGCGCCCAGGTCCGACGCCAGGCGGCGCAGCATGTCCGTGCGCAGCGCATCGGCATCGACCTGAGTCGACCTTCGCTCGATGCGCACGCACATTTCGAGACGGCGCGCCAGGCCTGCACCCGAGTGCGATACGACGCACAGGTATTCGCCGTTGGTACGCGGGTCGGCGCTGACCGTCCTGTGGCAGCTCGAGGGGTAGATATTGGTGCCGCGCAACTTGATCATCTGATCGACCCGGCCCTGCATGGGCAGCAGGCGCTTGCTGAGGACGCCGCATGCGCAGCGGGCCCGGGGCAGCACGGCCAGCCTGTCGCGTATGTCATACCGCAGGTACACCGGAATCTTGCGGTGCAGCGAGGTGAGCACCGCGTGGCCATAGGTTCCGTCGGGCACGGGCCGGCCGTCCTCGTCGAGGATCTCCACGATGACGGTGTCCTCGTTGATATGCCGGGTGCCCGCCTGGCACTCCCAGGCAATCAGTCCGACTTCGTGGGAACCGTAGTTGTCGTATACCGGGGCGTTCCAGGCGTCGCTCAGGGCGCGGCGCACGGTGCCGTCGTCGGCCCCCAGGAACGAGAAGAGGAACTTGGTGCGCAAAGCATGCAGGTCGAAGCCGATGTCCTGCGCCACTGCGGTCAGGCGGCCGAGGTAGTCTGCGTTGGCGTACCAGCCGGCGGTGCCCAGTGTCCGGGCATATTCGAGCTGCTTCTCGCTGGACGTGACGTTGCCCGAGCCGGTCGTCACCGGCACGCCGCCCAGCCAATGATGAACGGCGTTGTAGGCGGACCATCCCGCGTTGGCCAGCGATGCGGTGAACGGGATCTGGATGAGGTCGCCGGGCCGGGCGCCCTGCGCGTAGAGCCCGCGCGCCGTCTGGATGCCCTGGACCTCCAGAGCGACAGGGTCGAACAGGGTCAGGCGAGGAGCGCCGGTCGTGCCGCCGCTGGTCTGCAGTTTCAACGGCAGCACGTCGTCCCACTCGGCGGGCGAGGGCTGGTGTGCGCCGTACGGCGGGCGTGCCTCCTGGCTGCTGCGCAGCTCGTCGCTATCGAAAGTCGGCAGGTGGGGCAGGTCCTCCAGTCCGCGCACATCCGCGGCATCGACGCCGGCGGCGCGCCAGCGTTCGGCGTAGAAGGGCAGTCGGGCCGCGTCCGCGATCCGGGCTCGCAGCCGCTGCTCCTGGAGTTGGCGCATGGCTTCGTCGGAAAGCGCCCCGCTGGTTTCGGCGTAGTGGGGGGGCGGAGGGTAGTCCTGGATCAACCGAGGCCAGTCGACCGAGGTCAGGTAGTACGGTATGGGGCTGTTCATCCCTGTCTCCGTGGGCTGCGCGTGCGGGGGCCGGTCAGGTTCGGGGCTCACGCCGGCCCGAGCAGCGCGGCGAGCCGGGCGAGACTGTGCTGGGCATCGTTCAGCGCCTCGTGCACCTGCCTGGCGTCCGTCGGCGCGGCCAGGGCGGCCGTCGCCATGTCGGCGATCTGCTCGGCGACCTGGGGGCGCGCCAGGCCGCCGCCTTCCCGATACCAGCTTGCCGTCCAGTTGCACATGCCGATCACGGTCAGGGCGGCCAGCGCCGGATTCACCTCGCGCAGGCGGCCGCTGGCCACGCCGCGTTCGATCAGGTGCTCGAAGTTCTTGAATATCGCCTGCTTGGCCTCGTCATTGACCGCGCGCAGCGACGGCGGCAGGAACACCTGCGAGTTCGTCAGTACGCGGTAGATCGTGGCGTTCTCGATGATGAATTCGACTTGCCGGCGTACCGCGCCATGCAGCGCCTGTATCGGGTCGGCATCCTGGTCCAGGGCGCGGGAGTTCTCGCTGGAGGTGATCGTCACTTCCTCGACCAGGGCGGCGAGTATCGAATCCTTGTTCTCGAAGTAGTAGTAGAGGGTGGGCCGGCTCACCTGAAGCGTGCGGGCAACGTCGGACATGCTCGTGCCGGCGAAGCCCCGCTCCATGAAGAGCCGGGCGGCTGCCTCGAGCACCGTGCGCCGCTGCAGTTCGCGATTGTTGCCCGTTGCGGCGCGTACGGTGGATCGGCGTTCGGCCGCCCCGCCGGCCTGCGCCGTTGCGCGCATGCTCATTCAGACCTCCGCCACAGCAGGTTGCAGCATTTCGAACTGAACCCCGTGCATGTCGCGCGGGTGCACGAAATTGACCGCTCCGTAGCGGCCGCGCGCGCTGGGATCGAGCAGCACTTCCAGGCCCAGGGCGCGCGCTTCGGCGGCCTGGGCGTCGGCGTCGTCCACCTGGACCGAAACGAGGAACACGCCTTCGCCCCGCTTGGCGAGGAAACGGCCCACGCTGGTGGCCGGGTCGTCGGACGAGATCAGATTGAGCCGAAAACCATGCACATCGAAACGGGCGCCTTGCAGGCCCGGATACGCGAATGCTCCCGGCGCGCTGGGCACGGCGCGGCAGCCCAGGAACGCTTCATAGCGCGCGATGGCCGCGTTCAGGTCCTTCACGGCGATGTTGATGCCCAGGATGCCTTTGATCATCTTCTCTCCATTCATTGACGAATATGTCAGATATATTGACGACGATATAGTCATCAAAATTGACAGATACGTCAATGAAACTTGAGCTGGGGGTTTCCCGTATACTCGCGGTCTTCGGCGGCGCCCGTCATGTCGACTGCGGCGCGTGCGTTTCCCTCGGGAGCGCCAGGTTCGCGGGCGCATAAGCTTATGCCTTATTCGTCATAAGAGACCCGGCCTCATCCCCTAAAATCGTTATATGTCTGCCGTTAGGGCCGACCCGATTCCGTCGGGCCGGCCTTGGCCGTTTTCCGATACGAATCCAGCGGGCCGTTTTCATGTACAACTACACTCCCGTCGACCAGCAACTGGTGGACGAGCGCGTCGCCCAGTTTCGCGACCAGACCCGGCGCTTTCTCGCGGGCGAGCTGAGCGACGACGACTTCCGCCCCTTGCGCCTGCAGAACGGGCTGTACATCCAGCGCCATGCGCCGATGCTGCGCATCGCGATCCCGTACGGCTTTCTCGCCAGCCGGCAGTTGCGCACGTTCGCGTACATCGCCCGCCGCTGGGATCGCGGCTATGGCCACTTCAGCACGCGCCAGAACCTGCAACTCAACTGGCCCGAGCTGAAGGATGTGCCGGACATGCTCGCCGAGCTGGCCAAGGTGCAAATGCACGCCATCCAGACCAGCGGGAACTGCATCCGCAACACCACGACCGATCACTTCGCCGGGATCGCGCCGGACGAGCTGGTCGATCCGGTGGTGTGGTGCGAGATCATCCGCCAGTGGTCCACACTGCATCCCGAGTTCGCCTTCCTGCCGCGCAAGTTCAAGATCGCGGTGAGCGGCGCCACGCACGATCGCGCCGCCGTGGGCGTGCACGACATCGGCCTGCAGGCGGTGCGCAACGATGACGGCGTGCTGGGCTTTCGCGTCTGGATCGGGGGCGGCCTGGGCCGCACGCCCGTGCTGGGCAGCCTGATCAACCCGTTCGTGCCCTGGCAGCACCTGCTGTCCTATCTGGAAGCCGCGCTGCGCGTCTACAACCTGCACGGCCGCCGGGACAACAAGTACAAGGCGCGCATCAAGATCCTGGTGCGCGAGCTTACGCCCGAGGTGTTCGAGGACCAGGTCCAGGCCGAGTTCAAGCGCCTGGAGGGTGGCGCTGCGACGCTCACCCAGGCGTACGTGGACGAGATCGCCGCGCGCTTCGACAAGCATGCGTACGAGCAGCCGGCGCCCGCCGACGACGTGGCCGAGCGCCGCGCCGCCGAGCCGGCCTTCGCGCGCTGGTTGCGCAGCAATACGCACCCGCACAAGGTGGCCGGCTACGCGGCCGTCACCGTGTCGCTCAAGCGCACCGGCGTGCCGCCCGGCGACATCACGTGCGAGCAGATGGAGGCCGTCGCCGACCTCGCCGACCGCTACAGCTTCGGCGAGCTGCGCGTCTCGCACGAGCAGAACCTGATTCTCGCCGACGTCAAGCGCGCCGATCTGTACGTGCTGTGGCAGGCGCTCGAAGCGCTGGGCCTGGCCACGCCCAACATCGGCATGCTGACCAACATCATCTGCTGCCCGGGCGGGGATTTCTGTGCGCTCGCCAACGCCGTGGCGATCCCGGTGGCCGAGTCGATCCAGCGCCGTTTCGACGACCTGGACTATCTCTACGATATCGGCGAGCTGGACCTGAACATCTCGGGCTGCATCAACTCCTGTGGCCACCATCACGTCGGTCATATCGGCATCCTCGGCGTCGACAAGGCGGGCGAGGAGTGGTATCAGGTGACGCTCGGCGGACGCCAGAGCGCCGGGCCGGGCAAGGCGTTCGAAGCGTCGGACATCTACGCCAAGGGCGGCGGCGGCGCGGTGATCGGCAAGATCATCGGCCGCGCGTTCTCGCGCGCGGAAGTGCCGGGTGTCGTGGAAACGCTGGTCCAGACCTATCTGCGCGAGCGCGACAGCGATGCCGAGCGCTTCATCGACGTGGTCGAACGCATCGGCCTGGATCCGTTCAAGAAGGATGTGTATGGCGAGGCGCCGGCCCGCCGTCGGGAGTCGGAGGCCGCCCATGTCTGAGATCGTCGAACAAGCTGCCGAGGCGCCGCGCCAGTTGGTGCGCGCGGATGGCGTGAGCCAGGACGACTGGCAGCGCTTCGAGCCCGCCGATGCGGCGGCGTTGCCGGCGGCCGAGGGGCGCTGGCTGGTGCCGCTGGCCACCTGGCTCGCGCACGAGGCGGCCCTGCGCGGGCGCGAGGTGGGCGTGCTGGTCGCGCCCGGCGACGACGTGCGCGACCTCGAGGGCCATCTCGAGGGCCTGGCGCTGATCGCCGTGGACTTTCCGAGCTTCGTGGACGGCCGCGGCTTCTCGAGCGGCCGCCTGCTGCGCACCGCGCTCGGCTGGGAAGGCGAGATGCGCGCCGTCGGCGACGTGCTCATCGATACCGTGTTCTATCTCTCGCGCTGCGGCTTCGACAGCTTCACCATGAAGCCGGGCCACGACGGCGAGGCCGCGCGCGGGCAACTGCACGCCTTCAGCGTCAGCTATCAGCCGCAGTATCCGCTGGGCGCCGCCGCCTGATCGATGTGCGGCCGGCCGTGTCCGGCCGCAGGGAGACCGCCATGTCCGCACCCCGTACCCCTGCCAACCCGGGCACCGTCTATCTGGTCGGTGCCGGGCCCGGCGCGGCCGACCTGCTGACAGTGCGGGCCGCGCGGCTGCTGGCGCGGGCCGACATCGTCCTGCACGACGCCCTGGTCGGCCCGGAGGTGCTCGCGCTCGCTGCGCAGGCCCGGCGGGTGCCGGTGGGCAAGCGCAGCGGGCGTCTGTCCAGCGCGCAATCGTTCATCAACAAGCAGCTCGTCGATGCGGCGCAGCGCCACGCTGTCGTGGTGCGCCTGAAGGGCGGCGATCCCATGCTCTTTGGCCGCGCGCAGGAAGAAATCGCCGCATTGGCGGCGGCCGGGATTCCGGTCGAGGTCGTGCCGGGCATCAGCGCGGCGTTCGGTGCCGCCGCCTCGGTGGGCCGCTCGCTGACCCAGCGCGGCATGTCGCGCAGCCTGGTCCTGCTGACGCCGGCCGTGGGCAAGGGCGAGACCGGGCACGACTGGGCGCGCGCTGCGCTCGCCGCCGACACCGCCGTGCTCTACATGGCGGGCCAGCAGGCGCGCGCCATCGCCGATGGCCTGATGGCCGTCGGCGTGCCGGGTTCGCGCCCGGCCGTGATCGTCGAAAGCGCCAGTCTGCCCGAGGAGCGCATCCTGGCCACGCGGGTCGATCGCCTGGGCGACACCGCGCTCGCGCTGGGCAGCGGCCCGGCGCTCATCATGATCGGCGACGTCTATGCCGGCCTGGATGCCGGCGCCGTGCGCGAGACGCTGCGCGCCGTGGCGGCCTGAGCCGCACACCTGAAGGCGGGACCGCGCGCGCCGCATACGGCACTGTCGCAGCGCCGCCTCAGCCGGCGCGGTTCGCCCGGCGTCCGCCCAGCGCGAGCAGGTTCAGGGCCGCCAGCGCGATGAAAAAAATCAGCGTCCAGATGTCGTAGCTCACGCCGAGCAGCGTGGTGGCGCTGTCCGCGCAAGTGGCCCAGATGCCGAATACCTGCGGGAACGCGGCGTCCAGCCCGGAACCCACGACCACGCGGTCGGCGAAGCTCAGGTCGCAGGTGAAGGCGTGCGCCGCCACCGTATGTTGGTACCAGGCGGCGACCGCGCCGCCGATGGCCAGCAGAAAGACCACCGCCGAGGCGAGCGGCGCGATGCCGCCGCGCCGGCGCGCGAACCAACCCAGGGCGGCGACGATGCCGATCGCAAGGCAGATGATGCGTTGCAGTACGCACCAGGCGCAGGGCTGCATGCCCAGGACATGCTGGGAGAAGAGCGCGAACCCGAAGGCGAGGAAGGCGAGCAGTGCGGTTGCGCCCAGTGCGCGACTGTAGGTGACGGAGGGCATGGCTGAGAGGGGTGGGGTGGTGACGCGCTGGCCGGTCAGGACCAGGGCGTGAGTTGGTTGAAGAGCTCGTAGAGACCGTCCCACATGATCTGTACGCCGAGGCACAGGAGCAGGAAGGCGGTGAGCCGCATGAAGACGGCGGTACCGGATTCGCCCAGCGGGCGGAGCAACTGCAGCGCAAAGCGCAGGCACACGTACACGGCGACGGCGATCAGGGCGAGGGCGGGCACGGCGCCCGCCAACTGCACCAGCCGCAGCGATACGCGCGGATCGTGCAGGCTCGCGCCCACCGTGATGGCCGCCGCGATGGAGCCCGGCCCGCAGGCAATCGGAAAGGTAAGAGGGTAGAACGCCTGCTTGCGCGCCATTTCCGGGGTGTAGCCCTCGGCCAGCTCCGCTGCTCGCTGCATGCCGGCGTCGGGCGAGTTGAGCAGCCGCCACGCGGTCGTCGCAACGAGCAGCCCGCCGGCCAGCCGCACAACGGGCAGCGAGATGCCGAAGAAATTCAGCACCGGCGAGCCGACCAGCATGGCGAAGCCTAGCAGCAGGAAGACATTGCGGCCGATCTTGGCGGCGAGCGCTGCGCGGGTGCCGGTCGATGCGCCGCTGGTCAGCGTGAGGAAGACAGGCGCCGTGGCCGTCGGGTTCAGGATCGGCAGCAGTGTCGCCAGTGCGAGCAGGAAAGCCTTGCCGAAGCCGAGCAGGTACGTCTCAATCGGCATTACGGCTCACGAAGGGCGTGGGGCAGGGTGGGTTCCATGGCGTGTGGTCAGGCCGGGTCCAGGGCGTAGGGCAGGGGCTCGAGCGCGATCGCCGGGCCGTCGGGCGTCCCCAGGCGCAACTGTGCCGTCTGCGCTGCCTCGAACGGCGCCTCGAACAGCAGCACGGTGGCCTGCGCCGTGGCCGCTGCGTTGATGACGCGGCCTATCGGTTCGCCGCCGGGCTGGCGCGCATCGTAGACGTCCTGGGCCGGCGCGGCGCCGGCATCGGGCGCTGCCCGGCCCAGCAGCGCGCGGCGCTTCTGCTTGCCCCGGTAGTGGGCGCGGGCGACGACCTCCTGGCCCGGATAGCAGCCCTTGGTGAAGCTGACCCCGCCGATGAGGTCCAGGTTGGCCATCTGCGGCGTGAGCAGTTCCTGCACGGCGGTGTCGACCCAGGGCAGCCCGGCCTCGATCTGCTGGGCGAGCCAGGCATCGGCCGCGGCCTCGCCGACGGCGGGGGCGTCCGCCGCCCCGATGCGCCAGCCGCGCGCGGCCGCCTGCGGCGCGGCGGGTGCGCCGATCCAGGTGACACCGTCGGCGTCGTCGGCCACCTGCCAGGCTGCGGGCAGGCCCGGGGCCTCGGCGAGGCGCCATGCGCCCGCTACTGCGCGCGGGCTGCGCGTGATGCCCACCTTGGCGCGCAGCACGAACATGCGCAGCCGCTTGGCGAGCGCATCGGCCAGGTCCGCGCTGACCAGGGCTTCGTAGGTCGCCGGCTCGGCGCCGTGCACGCGCCAGATCACCAGCGTGGCGAGCATGCGGCCCTTGGCCGTGCAATAGGCGGCCAGGCGCGCTTCGTTGGGCGCCAGCGTCTTGAGGTCCTGGGTGAGCTGGCCCTGCAGGAAGTCGGTGGCGTCGGCGCCATCGAAGCGCAGCACGGCGAGCTGGGGCAGGGGGGCGATGAGCAAGGAGGTCGGGGTGGTCGGCTCGGGCATGGAATCGCGGCTGATACGGTGAGTTGCTCCCGCCGGAAGGCGGGAGCCTGCTCGTCACGGAATGGGGGCGCCTGCGGCGCCAGGATCGTCTGGCCGCGCCAGTCGTCGCCCCTGACGGGCGAGACTCGCGCTTTGGCTGGTGGTCACAACGGGTATGATACCGGGGCTGTGCATCCCTCGTCCTTCCATGCTCCGTTTTGTCTTCCGTCTGTTGCTGCTGGCCCTGGTGCTGGCAGCGCTTGCCATTGGCGCGTTCGTCTATTGGGCGGCCCGGCCACTGCCCCTGCCCGCTGCGCGCGTCGACTTTTCCATTCCGCCCGGTAGCGGCATGCGCGCGGTGGCGCGGCATCTGAACGAAGCCGGCATCGCCGTTCAGCCCGACCTGTTCGTCGTGCTGTCGCGCGTGTCCGGGCTCGATACGCAGGTCAAGGCCGGCGGCTACGAAGTCACCCAGGGCGACAGCCTGTGGCAGGTGCTGCAGCGCATGGCGGCCGGCGACGTCACCCATGCGCGCATCACCTTCATCGAGGGCTGGACCTATCGCCAGTTCCGCGATGCGCTGCAGCGCCACCCCGACGTGCGCCAGACCCTGGACGGCGTGGACGACCAGCAGTTGCTCCAGCGCCTGGGCGAGACCGAGGCCAAGCATGCCGAGGGCCTGTTCTTCCCCGACACCTACTCGTTCGCCAAGGGGTCGAGCGACTTCGACATCCTGCGCCGCGCCTGGCAGGCCCAGCACGATCAGCTCGCCCAGGCGTGGGCCAGCCGCGTGCCCGACTTGCCCTGGAAGTCACCCTACGAGCTGTTGATCATGGCTTCCATCGTGGAGAAGGAAACCGGCCACAAGATCGACCGGGCCAAGGTGGCCGGCGTGTTCGTCAACCGGCTGCGCGTGAAGATGCCCCTGCAGACCGACCCCACCGTGATCTACGGGATGGGCGAGGCCTACACCGGCACGCTGCTGCGCCGGCACCTGCGCGAGGACAGCGAGTGGAACACCTATACGCGCCCGGGCCTGCCGCCCACGCCGATCGCCAACCCGGGACGCGCCTCGCTCGACGCCGCGGCGCATCCCGAGTCGCACAAGTACTACTACTTCGTGTCTCGCGGCGACGGCAGCAGCGCGTTCGCCACCGATCTGGCCAACCACAATCGCAACGTGAACCGCTACATCCGCGGCGCGGAGGCGCAGTGAACCCGTCGAAGCTGTCGATTCCGTCCGGCGCGCCTGGCGCGCGCGGGCTCTTCCTGACTCTCGAAGGCGTCGATGGCGCCGGCAAGAGCACCCACGTGCAATGGCTGTGCGACCTGCTGCGCGCGCAGGGGCTGGACGTCGTGTGCACGCGCGAGCCGGGCGGCACGCCGCTCGGCGAGGCGCTGCGCGACATGCTGCTGCACCAGCCCATGCACCTGGAAACCGAGACCTTGCTGATGTTCGCCGCACGCTGCGAGCATCTGCGCACGGTGATCGAGCCCGCCCTGGCCGCGGGCCGCTGGGTGGTCTGCGATCGCTACACCGACGCCACCTATGCCTACCAGGGCGGCGGCCGGGAGCTGGGCGCCGCGCGCATCGCGCCGCTGGAGGCCTGGCTGCAGCCGCCGCTGCAACCGGACCGTACGTGGCTCTTCGACGTACCCCTCGCGGTGGCGCGCGAGCGTCTGGCGCGCGGGCAGACGCTCGATCGCTTCGAGCGCGAGGGCGCGGCTTTCTTCGAGCGCACGCGTGCCGCCTATCACGCCCGCGTGGCCGGCGCGCCGCAGCGCTGCATCGTGGTCGACGCCACGCGTTCGATCGAGACCATCCGGGCCGATCTGGAGCGCGACGTCCTGGCCATGCTCGAGGCGCACGCCCGTGCTTGAGTCCACCTTTCTGCCCTGGCAGCAGGAAACCGCGCGGCGCTGGCTCGCCGCTCGCGAGCGCATGGCGCATGCCTGGCTGTTTCACGGCCCGGCCGGCGTGGGCAAGGCGCGTTTTGCGCGGGCGGCCGCCGCCAGCCTGCTGTGCGAATCGCCGCGCGGCGGTTTCGCCTGCGGCGAGTGCGACGCCTGCCTGTGGGTGCGCCATGGCAATCATCCGGATCTGCGCCTGTTGCGCCCCGAGGCCGTGGCGCAGGCTGAAGGCCAACCCGAGGCGGCGGGCGAGGATGCCGTGCCGGCGCGCACGAAGTCGGCCTCGCGCGAGATCCGGGTGGAGCAGGTGCGCGAGCTGGAGACCTGGCTCAACACCGCGACGCATCGCGGGGGCTCGCGCGTGGTGGTGCTCTATCCGGCGCAGGCGCTCAACGCCATCTCCGGCAATGCCCTGCTCAAAGTGCTGGAAGAGCCGCCCGAGCACACGCTTTTCCTGCTCGTGGCCGACGCCCTGGACCGGCTGCTGCCCACGCTGGTCTCGCGCTGCCGCCGGCTGGCGTTGACGGCGCCGGACGCGGATGCGGCCGCCGCCTGGCTGCGTGCGGCCGGCCTCGCCGAGCCCGGCCGCATCCATGCCTACCTGGCCGCGGCCGGCGGGGCGCCGCTGGCCGCGCTCCAGGCGCACGAGCAGGGCGGGGCGCCCTATCCGGCCTGGCTGCCGCGCTGGCTGGGCGCGCTGGCCGAGGGGCGCGGCAGCGCGATCGCGGCCGAGCTGGTGCCCGAGCTGGAGAAGATGCCGGCGAGCGAATGGCTGGGCGTATTGCAGCGTGCCTTCGTCGACCTGATGCGGGTGCAGGCCGGCGTCGGGGTGCGCTATTATCCAGAGCTTCAGGCGTCGATCGGCGCTGGCGCGGCGCGCCTGTCCCGGGTCGCCGCCGCACAACATGCGCGCTGGCTCGCCACGCAGCAGCGGGTGGCCAATCACCCCTTGAGCCCCGCGCTCTTCGTTCATTCCGTCCTGTTGCGCGTCGCGTCCGAGACGCCCGCGGCGGCTCGCTAGCGGGCACGGGCTGCGCGCGCCAAGTACGAGAGTTCCGTGCATATTCTGTTGGTAGAAGACGAGCAGGAGTTGGCCGCCTGGCTGATGCGGGCATTGACCGAGAGCGGCTTCAACGTCGATCACGCGTCGGACTGCGCATCCGCCCACCGAGCCCTGGCCGCCGCCACCTATGCCGCGATCCTGCTGGATCTGCGCTTGCCGGATGGCGACGGCCTGTCGCTGCTGGGCGACATCCGGCAGCGCGGCGACCGTACGCCCATCCTCATCCTGACGGCGCAGGGCACCTTGAGCGACCGCGTGCGCGGCTTGCGCCTGGGGGCCGACGATTTTCTGGTCAAGCCGTTCGCGCTGGCCGAGCTCGAGGCGCGCCTGACCGCGCTCGTGCGCCGCAGCCACGGCGGCGACTACCCGCGCCTGCGCTGCGGCGTGCTGTCCTACGACGACCAGGCCCGCGTATTCCTGATGGAGGGCCGGCCGCTCGCGCTCACCCGCCGCGAGCACTCGGCGCTGTCGGTGCTGCTGCAGCACAGCGGGCGGCCGGTGTCGCGCGCCGATCTCTTCGCCGAGGTGTTCGATTCGCCGCAGGACGCCGGGCCGGAGGCGATCGAGGTCATCGTGCACCGTCTGCGCAAGAAGCTCGACGGCCCTCTGCGCATCGTCACCGTGCGCGGGCTGGGCTACATGCTGGAAGCCGACAGTGTGGCGTAGGCGCCGCCGCCTGCGCCTGAAGACCACCCTGCTGGGCCTGTTGGTGCCCACAGTGGTCGGGCTGCTGGTGTTCGACGTCTGGAGCGACTACCAGACCTTGCACCGCACCACCGACGAAGCCTACGACCGCGCGCTGCTGGGCCCGGCACTGGCGCTCAGCAACAGCGCTACGCAGGACGCGGGCGGTCAGGTGCGCCTGGAGGTGCCGCAGCTCGCCCTGGCGATGCTCGAATCGGCGCCTCAGCAGCGCGTCTACTACCGCGTGACCGTGGTCGAGATGCCCCGCGGCCGCGCGCGCGCCATGCGCGACGCCTGGACCCAGCCCATCGGCGTGGACCTCGCCACGACCATCACCACGCCTGTCTCCGGCATGCGCGATCTGCCCTTGCCGAACATCTGGCCGGCGGGCGTCGAACCGGTGTTCTACAACTCCGTCTACCGCAGCGATCCGGTACGCGTGGCGGCCTTGTCGCGCCCGCTCTCGCGCAGCGACGTCTGGGGGCCGCAACTGCTGGTCCAGGTCGCCGAGAGCGTGGAGTCGCGCGGCATTCAGCAGGCCCAGGCCTGGCGCGACAAGCTGCGCCGCAACGTGGTGATCATCCTGGTGATGGTCGGCATGCTGCTGCTCGGCGTGTACTGGGCCTTGCGTCCGCTGGAACGCCTGCGCACGGAGATCCGCAGCCGGGCCATCGACGACCTCAAGCCGCTGGACGCGGACGCCGTGCCGCAGGAGATCCGCCCGCTGGTACAGGCCGTCAACCACCATGTGCAGCGGCTGGGCCATGTGCTCGATGCCCAGGCGCAATTCCTGGCCGATGCGTCGCACCAGTTGCGTACGCCGCTCGCCATCATGAGAACCCAGGTCGAATACGCGCTGCGCGAGCCCGGCACGCCGCGCACGCGCCAGAGCCTGGACGCCATCCTGGCGCAGCTCGAGCGCGCCGGGCGGCTCACGGCGCAACTGCTCACGCTGGCGCACGCGCGCCAATTGCCGGAGGACACGCAGGCGCCGGTGTTCGATCTGGCCAAGCTCGCGTACGACTTGACGGTCCAGCACTTGCCGCTGGCCTGGGCCAAGCAGCAGGATCTGGGCTGGGACGAAGCATCCCCCGAGCAGGGGCTGCTCGTGCGCGGTTCGGAATCGGCGCTGGGCGAAGCGATCTCCAACGTGATCCACAATGCGGTCTGCTACACCCCCTCGGGCGGACGCATCACGGTGTCGGCGCACGAGCGCAATCATCAGGTGGAGGTCCGCGTCAGCGACACCGGGCCGGGCATCGAGCCTGCGCTGCGCGAGCGCGTGTTCGAGCGCTTTCAGCGCCTGACGCCCAACGGCGCGGAAGGGGTCGGCCTGGGGCTGGCCATCGCGCGCGAATTCGTCTCGCGCAACGGGGGGCGCATCGTGCTGCGCGACGGCGATCCGAACGGGCAGGGCGGCCACGGCCTGTGCGTGGTGATCCGGCTGCGTCCGGCGCTGCCGGAACGGCCCGGCCTGCCGCCACCGCCTGTCGCCCTACAATGAGGGTTTTCCCGCGCCGTTTCCGCCATGTACGTCGACTCCCACTGCCATCTCGATTTTCCCGGTCTGCGCGAACGCCTGCCCGAGATCCTGGCGCGCATGCGCGAGAACCAGGTCACCCACGCGCTCTGTGTCAGCGTCAACCTGCCGGACTGGCCCGCGGTCATGGCGGTGGCGGGCAGCGCCGCCAATCTGTACGCCTCGGTCGGGGTGCATCCGGACTACGAGGACACGCCCGAACCCACCGTCGAACAGCTTGTCGAGGCGGCGCGCAGCGAGCCCAAGGTGGTGGCGATCGGCGAGACCGGCCTGGACTACTACCGGCTGGAAGGCGATCTGGAATGGCAGCGCGAGCGCTTTCGCACCCATATCCGCGCCGCGCGTGCGGCCGGCTTGCCGCTCATCATCCATACGCGTGCGGCGGCCGAGGATACGCTGCGCATCATGCGCGAGGAGGGGGCCGGGGAGGTGGGCGGCGTCATGCATTGTTTCACCGAGACAACGGCGGTCGCGCAAGCGGCGATGGCGATGAACTTCATGATCTCGTTCTCGGGCATCGTGACCTTCAAGAACGCCGAGGCCTTGCGAGAGACCGCCCTGGCGGTGCCGCTCGATCGCATGCTGATCGAAACCGACTCGCCTTATCTGGCGCCGATGCCGCACCGCGGCAAGACCAACGAACCGGGCTTCGTGATGCACGTCGCAGAGCGGATCGCGCAGCTCAAGGGCGTGACGCCGCAAGCTCTGGGCGAGGCGACGACCGCGAACTTCTTCCGCCTGTTCGCCAAGGCGGCGGGGCGGTAGGTACTTGAGCGTGCACCAGGATTGTTGCCATATGGGAACAATAAGTTGCGCGATCTCCGTCTTATCAAGCCTAGGGTAAACCCTCAGAATATCACCGTCGTGAGTTAAATCACATCGAGATATCTGGAGGTCCCCATGAAAGCCGTAGCCAAAATTTCGTTTGTTGCTGCAACGATGTTTGCCGGAGCCGCCTTCGCCGGCCAGAGCCTGCTCGGCGAATTGCCCGACTATCCCGAAGGCGTCGCCGTGACGTCGAACGCACCGGCCAAGACTCGGGCGCAAGTGCTGGCCGAGCTGAACAATGCGCCGTTCAACGGCGTCGAACTCGGCGAAATGCCCGACTATCCGCAGGGCTATCTTGCGGCGCAGCAACAGCAACTGCCGGGCAAGACCCGTGCGGAAGTCAGGGCCGAACTCGCGCAGGCCGCCGGCAACGGCAACGTGCGCTCCGGTGGCATCGACTACCCGGGCGGGTTCTGATCCCCTGGCGCAGCACCCCCGTCGGCGGCAAGCGCCCCGACCATGAGAAAACCCGGCCTTCGCGCCGGGTTTTCTTTTTCGGCCATGGCGGCGCAGCTCAATCCTGGAGCGCGCGCGTCACCGCCGAATGCAGCGGCGACAGGGGCGTGGTCTTGTCCCGCGCGTGATCGAGCAGCGGCGTGAGATGTTCGCCGAGGTAGTCGATCAGGACCCGGACGGCGGGCGACATGCCGCGGCGCGAAGCATAGGCCCCGTAGACGATGCCTTCCGGCGTGCGCCAGTCGGTGAGGATCTGGACCAGGCGATCCTCGGTGTCGGCCATGCGCCAGAGCGGATCGGGCATCAGGCCGATGCCGGCGCCCGTCTTGAGCGCCTCGAGCAACAGTTGCAGATCACCGCTGATCAGGCGTGGCTGGTGCACGACGTCGACAGCCTGGCCTTGCCGGTCGTAGAGCCGCCAGGCATCGAAGCCGGTCTGCCCCGCGTTCCAGCCCACGGTGGCGTGCGCCGCGAGTTCGGCCGGGCTTGCGGGCGTGCCGTGCGCCTGCAGATAGCTGCGGGCCGCGACCAGCGACAACTCGCTGGTGCCGAAGCGGCGCGCGATCACGTTCGCTTCTTCGTCGATGACTTCGCGTACGCGCAGGGCGATGTCGATACGGTCGCGGTACAGGTCGGCGACGTCGTTGCTCAGGTGCACGCGCACGGTGACGCTGGGATAGGCGAGCATGAACCCGGGCAGGATCAAGGGCAGCACCGCCTGCGCCAGGCCGATCGGGCTGGCCAGCGTGACCGGGCCCGTGGGCTCGGCCAGTAGATCGAGCATGGCCTGATCGGCCTCGTGGGCCGTCTCGGCAATGGCCCGGCAGTAGGCGAGATAGCGCTCGCCCGCCTCGGTGGGTACCAGGCGCCGTGTACTGCGCTGCAGGAGCCTCAGCCCCAGGCGCGCCTCCAGCGCTGCGACGCGCCGGCTCAGGTGCGACTTCGACAGGTTCAGCGCCCGGGCCGCCGCCGAGAATCCGCCCAGGTCGGCGACCTGGGCGAGTATGTACAGATCGTTCAGGTCGCGCGCGGGGACCGCACCCGGGGTACCGCGATCGAGTTTGCTGGCGTCGTCGTGCATGTTGTTCCGGGGCTCCTGGGATGCCGCCGACAAAGCGGCCCGCTTCTTGCGGACTTCGGCCGGCTCTCCGATCCAGAGGATACGCCATGAACGCAAATACATCCGGCAAACCGGCCGATGCCCGCAAGAGTACGCAGCCGGAAACCGACCAGGGCGCACAGCGTCCGCGCCTGCCGCACGAGCACGACGAATCCGCCGACAGTCAGAGCAGCGCGCCGCGCGAGGTCATGCGCCAGGCTCATGAAGACATCGAGTCGGGCCAGGAAGACACCGATCTGCGGGGCAGCCGCGGCAAGCGGGAAACCACGGTTCCGTCCTCGCGTGAGAACAAGTGAGCACGGGCACGCCGATTGCTAACGGATTGTCCCCGAAGCGTCGAGGCGCCCGAGGGCGCAGCGTCACTCGTTGAACCCGCCGATGCATCGCGCGGCGGTCGGTGCAAGTCGGAATCGGCAGCCAGCCGAAACCTGTCCTGGGAGAGAAAGGCCATGTTGTATTACGCCGCGGTTTTCTTCGTCATCGCTCTGATCGCCGCCTTCTTCGGTTTTGGCGGTATTGCCGCCGGTGCGGCCAGTATCGCCAAGATCCTGTTCTTCATCTTCCTGGTGATCTTCGTGGTCACGCTGGTGATGGGCTTGATGCGTCGTTGATACGAACCGACTAGAACACAAGGAGCTAGCACATGAAATTGGATTCCCGCGAACTGCGCGCCGGTCGGCGCAAGATCTCCCACGGCTTTCACGAGTTGCTCGAAGGCGTCGAGGAAAGTCTGCGCGCCGCGCGGCGCGAGGCCCGTCACGAGGTCGACGGCCCGCGCCAGCGCCTGAGCCGGGGCGCGGCCGACGCGCAGCACTGGGTCGAAGACGTGGGCACCTCCGTGCGCGACACCTACCAGGAGGCGGCCGGCCAGGCGCGCGTCTACGTGCGCGAGCATCCGCGCACGGTCGCCAGCCTGGTAGCGGTAGGCGCGGGGCTGCTCGTTGCCTGCCTGCTGTTGCAACGTCGTTGACATACGCGCCCCGCGGGGCGCGAGGAGTTCCTCATGCACGCTCATACGGTCCCCACGCCGCCGCCCGTCAAAGACCCGCCGGTGCCGCCCGTCGGCGATCCGCCGGTGCAGGATCCGCCCCCGGAGCCGGTCGACCCGGACTGAGCCGGCGCCCGGCGCGGCGCCCGATACCCACCGAGAGGAGGCCCAGATGGTACCCATCGTTGCTGCCCGTTTCGACACCTTCGACGAAGCGCAGGCCGTCGCCGCCCGGATGCAGGCCGAGGGCTATGCCGCAGAGCAGATGTCCACGTTCTTCGTCAATCAGCCCGGCGCGCACGACGAGCATCCTTTGGGCGGCGACCGAACCAACGACCCCGCAGCCACGAAGTCCCCGTACGGGGCGGTGGCCGGGGTCGTCGTCATCGGCCTGGTCGGGCTGTTCGTGGGCATCGCCGCGCGTGCCGCCACCGGCGCCGGATGGTGGGTGCTGTTGCTCACCACCGGCATCGGCGCCTATGTCGGCTCGCTGCTGGGCGCGTTGATCGCCACGCGGCGACGCCGCCCCGCGCGCGAGCCGGGCCGGCCCACGGGCAGACGGCAGGCCGGCGTGATGCTGGCCATCAAGGCCGATGACGCCCGCGCGCTGGACGATGTCGTGCGCACCCTGCATGCCGCGGGCGGCAAGGACATCGAGGAGGCGCAGGGCGAGTGGCGCGAAGGGCAGTGGGTGGACTTCGACCCGGTGCACTCGCCGGTGCTCACCAAGCGTCTGCCTGCCACGGCGCATTGATGCCTGCTGCGCGTCGGCGCATGCGATGCGGCAAGGCGATCGCATGCGTGTGGCTCACGTAGAATTCCGGTCTTTCATCGACGTCGTCCGGGTAAATCACCCGTGACGGCGTTTATTCAAGGAGTGCAGTGTTGGCAAGTTCGACTAGCGCGACGGGGCTGGAGATGGACGGCGCCACCCTGTGCGCCCGCGAACCCATACACATTCCCGGCAGCATTCAGCCACATGGGTGCCTGTTCGCTCTGGACGGCGATCGCAAGGTGGTCCAGGCCAGCGCCAACCTGGCCCAGTGGGTGGGCATGCAAGCCCGGCAAGTCCTTGGCTGTTCGCTGGCCGACTGGTGGCCCGAGGCCGCTGCCCTGCTGAACAGCCAGCCCGGGCGCTGCGCCGAGCAGCCCGACGTGCTGCCCAATCACCTCGGCGACCTGCGCGCGCCTGACGGCGGGGCGCTGCTCGCCATGCTGGTCCACACGTCCGGCCCCTACGATGTCGTCGAGCTGGAACTGGCCGATGACCGCCAGCGTGTGCTGGACACCATCTATCCGCTGGCGCGCGGCTTTCTTGCGCAGTTGCAACGCATCCAGTCGGTGAGCGCCATGTGCGAGCTGGCGGTGGCCGAGATCAAGCGCATCACCGGCTTCGGCCGGGTGCTCGCCTACTGTTTCGACGCCGAGGGGCACGGTTCGGTGATCAGCGAGCGCGTCGACACGGGTTATCCGAGCTACGCCGGGCTGCGCTTTCCGGCGTCCGACATTCCGGCGCAGGCGCGCGCGCTCTATGTGCGCAACCGCATCCGGGTGATCCACGACGCCAACTACGAGCCGGTGCCGCTGGTGCCCGCGCTGCCCGTGGGCAGCGAACTGCCGCTGGACATGAGCCATGCGGCGCTGCGCAGCGTGTCTCCCGTGCATGTGAAGTACATGAAGAACATGGGCACGCTGGCGTCGATGTCGATGTCCATCGTGATCAACGACGAACTCTGGGGGCTCATCTCCTGTCACGATGCGCAGGCGCGCGACGTTCCCTTGCGCGTGCGCACGGCGTGCGAGCTGATCGCCGGCATGCTGTCGATGCAGATCGACGCGCGCGTGCAGCAGGACAGGATGGCCGCGCGCTACGCGCTGCGGCGCGACATCGTCGAGATGCTCACCGCCATGGCCGAACGCGACAACGTGATGGCCGGGCTGCGCGATGTGGACACGATGTTCGTCTCGTTCGTGCGCGGCGACGGCGCAGCGGTGGTGGCGGGCTCGCGCTGCGAAAGCTATGGCCATACGCCGGAGCGGGCGGACATCCTGCAGTTCTGCCAATGGCTGCAGGAGAGCGGCGGGCGCAACGTCTTTCACAGCGACAGCCTGCAGCGCGACGTGCCGCACTTGCCGCGCCTGGCCGACAGCAGCGCCGGCGTGATGGCCGTGCCGATCTCCTCGCTGCACGCGCACTACCTCGTGTGGTTCCGCAACGAGCGCGTGCACGAAGTGAACTGGGCGGGCGCGCCCCGCGACAAGATCGATCCGCAGTCGGGGGCGCTCTCGCCGCGCAACAGTTTCTCCTGCTGGCGCGAGATCGTGAGCGGCAGTTCGGCACCCTGGGACGCGGTGCAGATCGAGGCGGCGCGCGAACTGGGCCATGCCGTGCTGGGCCTGGTGCTGCGCAAGGCCGAGGAACGCGCGGCTCTGGCCGCGGACCTGGCAGAGACCAACAAGGAACTGGAGGCGTTCTCGTACAGCGTCTCTCACGACCTGCGCGCTCCGCTGCGCCACATCGCCGGGTTCGCCGAGCTCCTTGGCGAGCTGGAGGGCCAGAACATGAGCGAGCGCGGGCACCATTTCCTCGCCAATATCCGCGGCTCGGCGCAACTGGCCGGCACGCTGGTCGACGACCTGCTGAACTTCTCGCAGATGGGGCGCGCAGCCCTGCGCTATACCGACGTCGACATCGGCGCCCTGGTGCGCGACATCCGGCGCGAGATGAGCCCCGAGCTGGAGGGCCGCCACGTCGACTGGCACGTCCAGCAGGACATGCCGAGCATGCGCGCCGATGCGGCGTTCATCCGGCTGGTGCTGCGCAACCTGCTGTCGAATGCGGTCAAGTATTCGCGCGGGCGCGAGACGGCGGTGGTGTCGGTCGGCGCGCGCCACGACGGCGAGGGCATCGTGGTCGATATCCAGGACAATGGCGCCGGGTTCGACATGGCCTATGTCGACAAGCTGTTCGGCATCTTCCAGCGCCTGCATCGCATGGAGGATTTCGAAGGCACGGGCATCGGCCTTGCCAGCGTGCGCCGGGTCGTGGAACGGCACAACGGCCGGGTCTGGGCTCACGGCGAGCTTGGCAAGGGCGCCACCTTCTCCTTCTGGATTCCCGATCGCCCGCCTTCGGAGTGATCCGGCGTTCTCGTTTCAATCGCACATGCTCAAACCCATCCTGCTCATCGAAGACAATCCGCGCGACCTCGAACTCACGCTCGTGGCGCTGGAGCGCTGTCATCTCGCCAACGATGTGGTCATCACGCGCGACGGCGTGGAGGCGCTCGACTACCTGCTGCGCCGAGGCGAACATGCCGAGCGCCCCGAGGGCAACCCGGCGGTGATGCTGCTGGATCTGAAGCTGCCGCGCGTGGATGGGCTGCAGGTGCTCGCGCAGGTGCGCACGCTGCCGGCGCTGCGCAGCATTCCGGTGGTGATGCTGACCTCCTCGCGCGAGGAGCCCGACCTTGCGCGCGCCTACGAACTCGGCGTCAACGCCTATGTGGTCAAGCCGGTCGAGTTCCGGGAGTTCGTGGCTGCGATTTCGGATCTCGGGATGTTCTGGGCCGTCCTGAACGAGCCGCCGCCCGGCTCGACACGCCACAAGCCCACCGCCGAGCCCCTGGCTCGCCTGCAGAATTGACGATGGGTGCGACGACGTCGCGGCCGCCGCCTGCCCCGATCATGCCCCAGCCCCAGCCCTTGAGCCTGCTGCTGATCGAAGACAGCAAGCACGACGCCGAGTTGGCGTTGATCGTGCTCGAGCGCGCGGGCTATGCCGTGGATGCGCAGGTCGTGCACGATCGTGACGGCATGGAGCAGGCGCTGAGCCACCACAGCTTCGATCTGATCGTCTCGGATTTCGTGCTGCCGGCGTTCTCCGGGGCGCAGGCGCTGCGCCTGGCGCGGGAACAGGCCGGACAGACGCCTTTCATCTTCTTTTCCGGCGTATTCGGCGAGGCGCACGCCGTCGAGATGATGCGGCTGGGCGCGACCGACTACGTGCTCAAGCAGAACCTTTCGCTGTTGCCCAAGGCCGTGGAGCGCGCCCTGGGCGAGGTGCACGGGCGCAACGAGCGCCAGCGCGGAACGAGCGCGCTGGACAAGACCGATCTGCAGTCGCGCCTGGCGATCGAGGCGGCTCGGCTGGGCATCTGGGACTACGATCCGCAGGCCGACGCCTTCGAGTGGGACGCACGGTGCCGGCAACTGCTCGGCGTGCCCGACAGTGTGCAGGCTTCCTGGGGGCTGTTCCTCGAGCGCGTGCACCCGGAAGACCGCGAACGCGTGCGCATAGGCATGCAGCGCGTGCTCGACACGAGCTACTCCGGCAGCTATACGGACGAGTACCGCGTGGCGCTGCCTGGCGGCCGGCTGCGCTGGCTGGCCGTGCGCGGGCGTTCCATCGCGCGCGAGGGCCGCTGCCAGCGCTTCACCGGCGTGCTCATGGACGTCACGAGCGAGCGCCTGGCCACGCAGGCCCTGCGCCAGCAGAACGTGGTGCTGGGCGAGCGCGTCGAGGCGCGTACGCGCGAGCGCGACCGCACCTGGGCGCTCTCGCGCGACATTCTTTTCATCGCCGACTTCGACCTGCGCATGCAGTCGATCAATCCGGCCTGGTCCCAGGTCCTCGGCTGGTCCGAGAGCGACGTGACCAGCATGGCCTCGCTGATGGAGATCGTCCATCCGGAAGATTTCGGCTCCACCCGCCAGACCATCGAATCGCTGGGGCAGGGGGCGATCGTCACGCGCTTCGTGAACCGCCTGCGCCATGTCGATGGCAGCTACCGCTGGATCTCGTGGTCCGCCGTGCCCGACGGCGGGATGATCTACGCCAGCGGCCGCGACATCTCCCGCGACATGCTGGCCGTCGAAGAACTGGCCGCGGCCAACCTCAAGCTTACCGAGCAGATCGAGGAGCGCGAACGGGTCGAGACCGCCTTGCGGCAGATGCAGCGGCTCGAGGCCGTCGGCCAGCTCACCGCGGGCGTTGCCCATGACTTCAACAACCTGCTGGTGGTCATCCTGAGCAGCATCGGCATGCTCGAGCGCGAATTGGCCTCGATGAACGTGCCGCCGCGCATGCTGCAGCGTCTGGCGAACGTGCGCGACGCCGGCGAGCGCGGCGCCAAGCTCACCACGCAGTTGCTCGCTTTCGCGCGCCGCCAGCAGCTCGAACCGCGCGTACTGGATTTGAACGAGGCCATCACGGCGATGCTGGGCCTGTTGCGCAGCACGCTGGGCAGCAGCATCACCATCGAGACCCGCTTCGAGGACGGCGTGTGGCCCACACTGGCCGATCCGACCCAGCTCGAACTGATCGTGCTGAACCTGGCGATCAATGCGCGCGACGCCATGACCCAGGGCGGGGTGCTGGAGCTGTCCACGCAGAACTGCCGCGTCGTCGAGCGCAGCGACCGTCCGGAGGAGCCGGAACCGGGCGACTACGTCGCGCTGGAAGTCAGCGACAACGGGACCGGCATGCCGCCGGACGTGCTCGCCAAGGCGTTCGAGCCGTTCTTCACGACCAAGGAAATCGGCAAGGGGTCGGGCCTGGGCCTGGCCCAGGTTTTCGGCTTCGCCAAGCAGACGGGCGGCGGCGTGCGCATCCGCACGCGGCTGGGCGCCGGCACCAGCGTCACGGTGATGCTGCCGCGCCACGACGACGAGCTGCAACGCGAACCCGCGCCGCCCGAGCCGGCGCCCAGCGCCGAACGCGTGGTCGCCGAGACGGCGGTGAGCGTGCTGCTGGTCGACGACGACGATGCCGTCAGAGAGGTCACCGCCATCCTGCTGGAGGATCGCGGCTGCGTGGTGGCGCAGGCCTCCAGCGGCGCGGCGGCGCTCGCGCTGCTCGAGGAGAACGCCGAGGTCGACGTGATGCTCACCGACTTCGCGATGCCGGCCATGAACGGCGCCGAGCTGGCCCGTCGCGCGCGTGCGCTGCGGCCCGGCCTGCCGGTGATCTTCGTGACCGGCTATGCTGAACTGCAGGGCCTGGACATCGGCGATGCCCAGGTGCTGCAAAAACCCTTCAACGAGAACGAGCTGCTCGATCGCATCCAGCGCGCCGCGCGCGATGTCGGCTGAGCCGGCGCAGCAGCCCGTTCGTGTCTTTCTGCCTGTCACCCATGTCCCAACCCGCATCTCCCAGTCTGCGCTTCTGGCTGCGCGAGGCCACGCGCCCGCTGCACGAGGCGGTCGACGCTGCGTTCAGCGCCTATCGCATCGCCGACGGCAGCGACTATCCGGCCTTCCTGCAGGCGCATGCCGCTGCCTTGCTGCCGATCGAGCAGTGGCTCGAAGAGCAGGAGGTGGAGCGTCTCGCGCCCGACTGGGCGCAGCGCCGGCGCAGCGGCGCATTGCAGGCGGATCTCGCCGGGCTGCGCAGCGCCGCCCCCGCGCCGATCGCATGGGCGGGCGCCGCGGATGATGCCGCCCTCTGGGGCACGCTCTACGTGCTCGAAGGTTCGCGCATGGGGGCGCGCTTTCTTGCGCGGCAGGTGCCGGCCGGGCTGCCCACCGGCTACCTGCGCCACGGCGAGGCCGAACCGCTGTGGCCGCGCTTCGTGCAGTGGCTGGACGCGGCGGACGCCGGGCTGGATCGCGCCGCCGTCGGCGCCGCGGCCGAGCGCACGTTCGCTGCCTTCATGCAGGCCGGGCGGCGTCACGCGCCGCCGCAGGCTCAGGCGTAGATGGCGAGCAGCACCACGCCCAGGATCACCCGGTAGACCACGAACGGCATGAGCCCCATACGCCCCAGCATGCGCACGAACACGTTGATGCACAGATACGCGGCCACGGCCGACAGCCCGGCGCCCCAGATCAGGGCGCGCCAGTCGATGGCGTCCGGCTGCATCGCCAGCTCGCGCGCCTCGAGCGCGCCGGCGAGCACGATCACCGGAATCGACAGCAGGAACGAGAAGCGGGCGGCCGCCTGGCGCGTGAGGCCGGCATACATGCCGGCGGTGAGCGTGACGCCCGAGCGCGAGGTGCCGGGGATCAGGGCCAGCACCTGCGCGAAGGCGATCAGAACCACGTCGCGCGGCCGCATCTCGCGCTCGGTGCGCTCGCCGCGATGGCGCCAGTCCACCCAGCCGAGCAAGAGGCCGAAGGCGATCATGCCGACGGCCAGCACGACCGGCGAGCGAAAATACGTCGCCGCCACGTCCTTGAGCAGCAGGCCGGCTAGGCCGACCGGGATGGTGCCCAGCAGCACCGCCCAGGCGAGCTTGGCGTCCGTCGTGAAGCCGCGGCCCAGCAGCGAGGCGATCCAGTCGCGCGCCATGGCCACGAGTTCGTGGCGAAAGTACCCGAGCACGGCGAGCAGGGTGCCGACGTGCAGCGCGACGTCGAAGGCCAGCCCCTGGTCGGGCCAGCCGACCAGGACCGGCACCAGCAGCAGGTGCGCGGAACTCGAGATGGGGAGGAATTCGGTGAGCCCCTGGACCAGGGCAAGTACGACAATCTGCAGAAAATCCACGACTACTCCAGGCCGACCGGACAGAGGTGCGTGTCGGCGCGGGGCCGTTGGCGAGCGCTCGGCACGAGCGGCCCGGCCAGGTCCGACGGGTCGCGCCGCGCATCGTACCTCAGCCGTGGGGACGATTGCGATTGCGCGCCGCCCGACAAGGTGTCGTGAGGTAACATCGCCCGCTGCCCTCCGACGCCAGCGCGTCCAACCTTTTTCTCCGCTGCCATGACTCCGAAGTTTCGTCGCTCGAGCAGGCTGTTGTACATCGCCATCGCTGCCGTGCTGAGCGCACTGCTGGTGATCGACCTCATCACGCCCCGCGGCTATGCCGAGTGGGTGCTCTACGTCGTGGCGCTGGCGATGTGCCTGTTCGCCCGCGATCGTCATGCGCCGATCGTCACCGCGGCCGCGGCGTCGATACTGCTGCTCGTGGGCTTCGTGTTCTCGCCGGATTCCGAACTGGCCACGGCGGGCATGTACAACCGGGGCATAGGCCTGTTCACGGTCTGGCTGCTGGCCATCATCGTGTACCGCTACATCGTCTCGCGCGAGTCGATCGAACATACGGCCTGGCTGCAGCGCGGGCTTGCCCGCCTGGCGGCCGACGCGCGCGGCGAACACGTCCCCGCGGCAATGGGCGAGCGCGTGCTGCGCGCTGTCACCGGCTATCTGAATGCCAACGTCGGCACGCTGTACATCATCGAGGGCGGCGAGCTGCGGCGCGTCGCGGATTGGGCCCTGCCCACCGAGAACGCGCCGCCCGTGCGCATCGCCCTGGGCAGCGGGCTCGCCGGCCAGGCCGTCGAGGACAAGCGCATCCTCCATCTCAAGGGCACCGACGCCGGCTATCTGCGGCTGGGTTCGGCACTGGGGTCGATGCAGTCCGGCCAGGTATTCATCCTGCCGTTCACCGCCGACGACGAGGTCCTGGGCGTGCTGGAACTCGGCTTCGCGGGGGCCGATGGCGACCCCGCCGGCGTGATCGAGCTGCTCAAGCTCATCGGCGAGCCGGTCGGCGTCGCCATGCGGTCGGCCGTGTACCGCGCGCGCCTGGAGGATCTGCTGGCCGAGACCCAGCGCCAGAGCGAGGAGCTGCAGGTGCAGCAGGAGGAGCTGCGGGTCTCGAACGAGGAGCTGGAGGAACGCAGCCGCGCACTGCAGGAGTCGCAGGCGCGCCTCGAAGCGCAGCAGGTCGACCTCGAGCATTCCAACGTGCGCCTCGAAGAGCATACCCAGGATCTGGAGCGCCAGAAGCAGCGCCTGCTCGCCGTGCAGCAGGAACTGGCCGAGAGCGCCGTGCAGCTCGAGGCGGCCAGCCAGTACAAGTCGCAGTTCCTGGCGAACATGTCGCACGAGCTGCGCACTCCGCTCAACAGCTCGCTGATCCTGTCCAAGCTGTTGATGGACAACAAGAGCGGGAACCTGTCGGACGAGCAGGTGCGCTACGCCCGCACGATCCACTCGTCGAACGCCGACCTGCTCAATCTCATCAACGACATCCTGGACCTGTCGCGGGTCGAGGCCGGGCACATCGAGGTCGAGCTGGAGACCGTCCCGATGTCGCAACTGCTCAAGCCGCTGGAGATGCTGTTCCTGCCGCAGGCGGCCGAAAAGGGCCTGCAGTTCCGTATCGAGCAGACGGTCACGGCGCCGCAGAGCATGACCACGGACACGCAGCGCCTGCAGCAGATCCTGAAGAACCTGCTCGCCAACGCGATCAAGTTCACGGAGTCCGGTTCGGTCAGGCTGGGTGTGTCCGCGGACGACGGCGCGCGCGTTCGCTTCGACGTGGAGGACACCGGCATCGGCATTCCCGAGGGGCAGCAGGAGGCCGTGTTCGACGCCTTCCGGCAGGCCGACGGCACGACCCGCCGCAAGTACGGCGGCAGTGGCCTTGGCCTGGCGATCTCGCGTGAATTCGCCGAGCTGCTCGGCGGGGAGGTCACGGTCAGGAGCGTGCCCGGGCGCGGCAGCACGTTCAGCCTGGTCGTGCCGGTGGTGAGCACGCCCCATCCGCCGGCCGCCGCGGCCCCGTCGACACCGCAAGCGCAGATGGCCGCCGCCGCGGTCGCCCGCGCCCAGGCCGCCGCCGCATCGCCCGTTCCGCCCGCCGCCCCGCCGGCGCCCCCGGCGGCGGCGCCTGCCGCGCCCGCGTCGCGCCCGGCGCCACGTCACGAGGATGTGTTCAGCCTGGGGCGGGTTTCGCCGGACGACCGCGACAATCGCCAGCGCGGCGATCGCCTGATCCTGGTGATCGAGGACGACGCGGCCTTCGCCCGCATCCTCTACGACCTCGCCCACGAACTCGACTTCGACTGCGTGCATGCGCCGACGGCGGGCGAAGGCGTGCAACTGGCCCGCGAACTGCGGCCCTGCGGCATCCTGCTCGACATGGGCCTGCCGGACAACTCCGGCCTGTCGGTGCTCGAGCAGCTCAAGCGCAGCGCCGAGACACGGCACATCCCGATCCACGTCGTGTCGGTGGAGAACCACGCGGAAACCGCGCTGCACCTGGGGGCCATCGGCTATACGCTCAAGCCGCCCGCGCGCGAACAGCTCGCGCACGCCATCGCGGCGCTGCAGGAGCGCGCCGCGCAGCGCCTGCGGCGCATCCTTGTCATCGAGGACGATGCGACGCTGCGCGAGAACATCGAACTGCTGCTGCGCACCGACGACGTCCAGATCGTGGGCGTGGGCACGCTGGCCGAGGCGCGCGGCGCGCTGGATTCCGGCGGCTACGACTGCGTGGTGATGGACCTGGTGCTGCCCGACGGCAGCGGCTACGAGCTGCTGGAGCTGATGGCGCAGCGCGACAGCCACACCATGCCGCCGGTGATCGTCTATACCGGACGCTCGCTCAGCTCGGAGGACGAGCGTCGCCTGCGCCGCTATTCGCGCTCGATCATCATCAAGGGTGCGCGCTCGCCCGAACGCCTGCTCGACGAAGTGACGCTGTTCCTGCACAGCGTCGAGGCCGAACTGCCGCCCGACCGCCAGCGCATGCTGAAGGAAGTGCGCCAGCGCGATACCGCCTTCGAAGGGCGCACCATCCTGCTCGCCGAGGACGACATCCGCAACATCTTCGCGCTGTCCCAGGTCATCGAGCCGCTCGGCGCCAAGCTCGAGATCGCGCGCAACGGGCGCGAGGCCGTCGACGCCGTGCGCAGCGGCCGCGACATCGATCTGGTCCTGATGGACATCATGATGCCCGAGATGGACGGCCTGGCCGCCATGGTGGAAATCCGCAAGGACGAAGCCCATGCCAAGCTGCCCATCATCGCGCTGACCGCCAAGGCGATGGCGTCGGATCGCCAGCGCTGCCTGGAGGCCGGGGCGAACGACTACATCTCCAAGCCGATCGACGTGGACAAGCTGCTTTCCCTTTGCCGCGTATGGCTGCCGCACTGAAGCGCCCCGAGGCGATGACCACGTTCGACATCGAGCTGCGGCTGCTGCTCGATGCGATCCACCTGCGCTATCAGCACGATTTCCGCGCCTATTCGATCGCCTCGATGCGGCGCCGGATGGACCGCGCGCTGCAGGACCTGGGGTTCGACAGCCTGTCCCGGCTGCAGCACTACGTGCTGCGCGAGCCTGCGACGTTCGCGCGCCTGATGCAGTACCTCACGGTGCAGGTGAGCGAGATGTTCCGCGACCCGGAGTATTTCCGGCAACTGCGCGAGAAGGTGGTGCCCCTGCTCAAAACCTATCCGTCGGTGAAGGTGTGGGTTGCCGGCTGCAGCACGGGCGAGGAGCTGTGGTCGCTCGCCATCCTGTTCCACGAAGAGGACCTGAGCGAGCGCACCATTTTCTATGCGACGGACATCAACCCCGAGGCGCTGCGCATGGCGAAGTCGGGCGTGTACGCCATCGAGCGCCTGGCGGGCTTCAGCGCGAACTACCTGGCCGCCGGCGGGACCGGCTCGCTGTCGGACTACTACCATGCGGACTACGGCGGTGCCCACTTCGCCCGCCACCTGATCGAGCGCGCGGTGTTCGCCGAGCACAGTCTCGCTACGGACAGCGTATTCTCGGAAGTGCACCTGGTCTCCTGCCGCAACGTGCTGATCTACTTCAACCGCGAGCTGCAGGACCGCGCCGTGGGCCTGTTCGACGAAGCGCTGGTGCGGCGCGGCTTCCTCGGATTGGGCAGCCAGGAAAGCCTGCGCTTCTGCGCGCACGCCGACGCCTTCGGGCCGCTCGCGGCGAAGGAACGCATCTACCAGAAAGTCTGACCATGCCAACCCGCACCCCATCCGCTGCAGAGGCAGGCCCGGCGCAAACCGCGACCGGGCAGGGCGCCTGCGAGCCCGAGCTCGTGGTGGTGGGCGCCTCCGCGGGCGGCGTGCAGGCGCTGGGCGCGATCCTGCCGCGGTTGCCGGCGGACTGGCAGCCCTGCATGGTGGTCGTCATGCACATGCCGGCGCGCCGGCGTTCGCGGCTGGCGGAGCTGTTCGCGCCGAACTGCGCCGTCCCGGTGCTCGACGCCGAGGACAAGATACCCTTGTTGCCAGGTGGGGTATTATTCGCCCCTGCCGGTTACCATACGCTCATCGAGTCGCCCGGCAGCATCGCGCTGTCGCTCGATGAACCCCAGAACTATTCGAGGCCTTCCGTGGACGTGCTGTTCGAGTCCGCGGCGTGGGCATTGCGCGAGCGCGTGCTCGGCGTCCTGCTGACGGGCGCGAATGCCGACGGCGCGCAAGGCCTGCTGCAGATCCGACGCGTTGGCGGCCGGACCTGGGTCCAGAGCCCGGCGACGGCGTTTGCGCCCGAAATGCCGAATGCGGCATTGGCGCTGGAGGCGGCCGAGGCGACACTCGATCTGGAGACGATCGCGGCATGCCTGGCCGAGTTTTCCCGTCCCGCATCTGTGGATGCCGGGACGCAACCTAGACGGAACCCCTGATTGCATGGCCGAGCCTGTCAAAATCCTCGTTGCTGACGACATCGACCAGAACCTGGTGGTGTTGCAGGCGCTGCTAGAGCGGCCCGGCCTGCAGCTACTCAAGGCGCAGTCCGGAGCCCAGGCGCTCGAACTGCTCCTCGAGCACTCGGTGGCGCTCGCCTTGCTGGACGTCCACATGCCGGGCATGGACGGCTTCGAGCTGGCCGAGCTGATGCGCGGCAGTCCGCGCACCCGGCACGTACCCATCATCTTTCTCACCGCGACCGACCGCAACGCGGTGCGCACCTTCCGCGGCTACGAGGCGGGCGCCGTCGATTTCCTCTACAAGCCCTACGATCCGCACATCCTGCGCAGCAAGGTCGAGATCTTCGTACAGCTTTACGAGGGTCAGCGCCAATTGGCCGAGCAGAACGAAGCCCTGCAGCAATCGCTGCGCATGAACGATCTGTTCGTTGCGATTCTCGGCCACGATCTGCGCAATCCCTTGTCGGCCATCATGAACCTGGCCGAAGTCGTCACGCGCGGCGCCCAGGACGAGCGCCTGCGCAGCGTGGGCCGGCGCATCGGCTTGAGCGGCCAGCGCATGGCGCGGTTGATCGAGCAGACGCTGGACCTGGCCATGATGCGCGCCGGCAAGGTATCCCTGCGGGCGGGCCCGGTGGACCTCGGCGAGATCTGTAGCGGCATCATCGAGGAGTTTCGCGGCGCGTCGCCCGAGGCGGTGCTGGAGCTGCAGACGACGGGCGCAACGACCGGCGCCTGGGACGGGGACCGCCTGGCCCAGGTGGTGTCCAACCTGGTCGGCAACGCGGTGCAGCATGGGGCTCAGGACGCCGTGCGCGTACTGGTCGACGGCAGCGAACCCGAACGCGTCAGGCTGACGGTGAGCAATGCCGGCGCCCTGGACGAGAAGACGCTCGAACGGCTGCTCCAGCCGTTCGAGCGCGGTACCCAGCCGGGCAGCACCCAGGGCTACGGGCTCGGCCTGTTCATCGTGCACGAGATCGTGCGCTTGCACGGCGGCTCGGTGCACATGCACAGCCGGGATGGCTTGACCGTCTTCGAGATCACGCTGCCGCGCGGCGTGTCGGTCAACTGATGGCGCGGCCGGCGGGGTAGGGTAGGGGTCTCTGCGAGCGGGGCAGGGCGAAGTGAAGTAAACGTTTATTAGAGAAAAGGCGGTTTTCTAATCATTTTTTTCGCCAAATAATCGAAAATTCCATGAGCGACTGGATCGGCTATCGGTGGCTGCAGATGCACTACCGACTTGCTCCTGTACAGCAACTGCGCACGCACTGCGCAATCGGTGCGCGGCGCCAGACGATCCACGATCACGGACGTGTGCAGGAGTTTTATACAGCCAGACAGAGACCACAGGCTACGCTCGCGGGACATCTCGGCTTCGCCCTCAAGCACGAGGGTGTGCAGTTGGAGTTGCTCAGCCGGCTGTTCGCGCAGACCGGCCCTGCCGAACTCGAGGCCTGGATTGCGGCCGAGCCCACGGGGCAGTATGCCCGCAGGGCTGGCTTCCTGTACGAGTGGCTGACCGGCCGCCGGCTGGCTTTCCCAGGCGTACGCTCGGGCAACTATGTGCCAATTCTGGACCCGGCGTTGTATATCACTGCTACCCGGACAACCAACGACGCGCGCTGGCGTGTGCGCGACAACCTTCCGGGCACGCCTGACTATTGCCCGACTGTCGCCCGGACGCAGGCAGTCACCGCGGCCGAGACCTATGCCGCAAAGGCGCAGCTCGAAGCTCTGGAGACGTGCTACGGGCAGGACTTTCTGCGGCGCAGCGCCGTCTGGCTGACTGTCAAGGAGAGCCGGGCCAGCTTCGCCATAGAGCACGAAGAGCAGCACGAAGGCCGCATCCAGCGGTTCGCCGCCGCGATGGAGGCGATGTGCGGCGCAGGCGCACGCGGGCTCGACATCGACGTGCTGCAAGACCTGCAAGCGCGCATCCTCGGGCCGCGGGCGACGCGCTACGGATTGAGGCAGTCGCCGGTGTTCGTCGGCGCCATGGATGGCTTCGTCCCCGTGGTCCATTACATCGCGCCGCACTGGGACGACGTGCCACGATTGCTCGACGGTCTGCGTGCATTCGAAGAGCGAACCATAGGTTCAGCGGCAGTCGTGCGGGCTGCGGTGCTGTCCTTCGGTTTCGTCTACATCCATCCCATGGTCGACGGCAACGGCCGCATCTCGCGCTTTCTGATCAACGACACGCTACGCCGCGACGGCATGGTGCCGTCGCCTCTGATCCTGCCGGTGTCCGCGACCATCACGCAGTCGGTCGTGCGGCGCCAGGGCTATGACGATGTGCTGGAAGTCTTCTCGCGTCCTTTTATGCGGCATTTCGCGGGAAGCTATCGCTTCGGCCCGGAGCGCCGGGCGCCGGATGGCGTGCTGTACAACCTCGAGTTCGATGGCTATGCCGAGGCGCTTGCAGCATGGCGGTTTCCGGACCTTACCGAGCATGCAGCCTACTTGGCCGAGGTCGTGCGCGCGACACTGGAAGAAGAAATGCCGCGTGAGGCCCGCTACCTGCGGCGCCTGCGTGAGCTGCGTGAACGCGTCAAGAATGTCGTCGAGGGTCCTGACACGGACGTCGATCGCATCATTCGTTCGATCCAACAGCATGGCGGGGTGTCGAGCGCGCTGCGCAAGCAGTTCCCTCTCCTGGGCGACGCCGATCTTGCTCAGCGATTGATCGACGCGATCGCCTCGGTGACGGACGAGGATACAGACTGAGCGAAGGGTGCGGCGCCTGCGCGGCGAGCTTGGCGGGGTCGAGGGGCGGCCCGCCTGAGATGGCAGTCGAGCCGCTCGGCCTTGCTGCAAGGGTGGCGCCGAGCGCTGTCGGTCGGGAGAGGCACTGGGCCGGGCCCGCCGTCCTGCTTGCGCGTTTCAGCCGCGCTGCTCGCGCGCCTTGCGCTCCAGGAACGCGTTCATGAAGTGCTGCGGCTCGCCGGTACGAAAGGCCGCACCGAACTCGGCCACGGTGGCTTCGATGGCGTCGTCGATGTGCGCCGGCTCCCAGGCGCGCAACAGTTTCTTCTGCTGGCGTATGGCCGCGGGCCCCATGGCGGCCAGGGCGCCGGCCATGCGGTCGATGGCGCCATCCAACTCGCCGGCAGGCACGACCTCGTTGACCAGCCCCCACGACAGGGCGCGCGCGGCGTCGATCGTCTCGCCCATCATCAACAGCCAGGCCGTGTTCGCGCCGCCGATGAGGTAGGGGAGGAGGGCGGCGTGGATCACCGACGGGATGCCCACCTTGACTTCGGGCATGCCGAAGTGCGCGTTCTCGCTGGCCACGCGCAGGTCGCAGGCCATGGCCAACTCCATGCCGCCGCCCAGGCACCAGCCCGGCACGCAGGCGATGACCGGCGCCGGGAAGTGGCGCACCGCGTTGCACAGATCGCGCAGCCCCGAGATGAAGGCGCGCGCGCTGGCCCCGTCGAGCGATGCCATCTCCGCAATGTCGGCGCCCGCCACGAAGGCGCGCGGGCTTTCTCCCTGCAGGACCACGGCGCGTACGTCCTCGCGTGCCGCGAGCGTGCGCAGCGCCTCGGTGTTGTCGCGGATCACCGGGGTGCTGAGGATGTTGAGCACACCGGCGTTGCGCAGGGTCAGGGTGGCGATGCCGCGCGCATCGAGCGTGGCAAGAGCGTGGGGGCGGTCGACAAGGGTGTTCGTCATGCGGTGGTCTCCGGTTCGGGGCGCCAGTATCCCAGCGCGCCCGCGCACTGGCTAGTGGAACGTTCCGAAGGCAGCGTTCGAAGCATTCGCACTCAAGGCACCAGCACCGCCGCGCCGGCCACGCGGCCCTCGCGCAGGTCGGCCAGCGCTTCGTTGGCGCGCGCGAGCGGGTAGGGCACGGTCACCGTGCGCACGCCCGCCCGGGGCGCGATCGCCAGGAACTCGCGGCCGTCTTCGCGGGTGAGGTTGGCAACCGAAACCAGCCGACGTTCCTGCCACAACAACGAATAGGCAAAGGCCGGAATGTCGCTCATGTGGATGCCCGCGCACACCACGCTGCCGCCTTTGCGCACCGCGCGCAGCGCGGCCGGCACCAGCGCGCCGACCGGCGCGAACAGAATGGCCGCGTCCAGCGGGCAGGGCGGCGGCGTGTCCGAATCGCCCGCCCAGGCGGCGCCCAGAGACAGCGCCAGCCGCTGCGCCTGCGTGTCGCCCGGCCGGGTGAAGGCGTAGACCTCGCGGCCCTGCCAGCGCGCGACCTGGGCGATGATGTGCGCCGCCGCGCCGAAGCCGTACAGGCCCAGTCTGTCGGCCGGCCCGGCGATGCGCAGCGAACGCCAGCCGATCAGCCCGGCGCACATCAGCGGCGCGGTGGCCACCGGGTCCGCAGCTTCGTCCAGCGGGAACACGAAAGCGGCTTCGGCCAGCAGATGGGTGGCGAAGCCGCCGTCGCGGGTGTAGCCGGTAAAGGCCGGCGCATCGCACAGATTTTCCCGCCGCGCGGCGCAGTACGGGCAGCCGCCGCAGGCGTGCGCCAGCCAGGCCACGCCCACGCGCGCGCCCGGCGGCGGACCGGCCACGCCGGCGCCGAGCGCTTCGACCACGCCGACCACCTCGTGGCCGGGCACGATGGGCAGCGGCCCGGGCGGCAGTTCGCCGTCGACCACGTGCAGATCGGTGCGGCAGACCGCGCAGGCCAGCACGCGGATGCGCAGCATGCCCGGGCCCGGCTCGGGCTCGGGACGGTTCTCCAGACTCAGCGGCTGGCGATGGGCGTGCAGCACCATGGCTTTCATGGACGGCTCCCGGGAGGTGGTCGGCAGGTTCCTCGATTCTATTGCCTGCGCGCAGGCGGTCGTTGATCCCGCGCAAGGATGCCGCGCATGTGGCGGAAATCCGCATGCAGCGGCAAGGCAGCGCTTGGGTATGGCTTGAAAGCCCGGCTGCAGAATCGACCACGCTCCAAGGGCGCGAAGGATCAGTCGATACTCACCCCAATCTGCTTGGCAACGTCGGCCCACATTGGCAATTCCTGGGCTATACGTGCTCGCAGGTGATCCTGGCCTCCGCCATCGTCGGTATCGATCCCTGCCTGGAACAGTTGCTGCTTCAGACCCGGATCCTTCAAGAGGTCCAGGACACCATTGGAGACGAGATCCACGATCGGCTGCGGCGTTCCAGCGGGCGCAAGCATGCTGAAATAGGTGACATAGGTGCTCCCATGGATACCATATTCCTCCAGCGTCTTGACGTCCGCCAGGTCGGGCCAACGTTTAGGGCCGGTCTGCGCAAGCGGGACGAGTTTGCCGACGCGCATGAGCTGCATAATCGATGCAACGTTGGCAATGACAAGCTGTACCTCGCCCGTAACGGCGGCCAGCGCGGCGGGATTCCCGCCATTGTATGGGACCGGAACGAGCTCGATCCCGACCTTGCTGTCCAGGAGCGCCTGCCCGAGCTCCGAAAGCGAACCAACGCCGGGCGTCGCGTAATTGACCTTGCCCGGGTTTTCCTTCGCAAAGCGGACCAGGTCGTCGAGCGTCTTGAAACCCGTTCCCGGGTAGGCTGCGATGACATTGGGCGAGCCGCCGAAATCGACCATGGGAACAAAGTCGTTTACGGGGTCGTAGAAGTGCCGTTTGTAAACGGCGGGATTTCCGGTGAAAACGTTGGTTGTGAAGAGAAAGGTGTAGCCGTCGGGTTCGGCTTTGGCGACATGGGAAATACCGATATTGGCGCCGGCACCCGGCCGATTTTCAACGATCACGGACTGCTCCAGTTTCTCGCTCAACCTTGCGGAAACCAACCGGGCAACCGAGTCCGTCGGCCCTCCCGGGGCAAACGGAACAACGATCTTGATAAGACGCTCGGGATACTCCGCCTGTGCCTGTGATACCCCCGAGAACCCAAGAACCATACTCTGCGCGGCCACCAAGGCATAGCGCACGGTTTTTCGAAAAAGGCCGGTCCAACGATACCCTGCAACTCCTCTACGCATTGCTTTCTCCTCCTGTGGGACATGCGTCGTTTCGCCCGGTGGGTCAAACGTCGCTCGGCGGGATAATGGGAAGCAGCACATAGGGCTGCCGGCCGGGAGCAAAGTGCAACGTGTAGTTCTTGCCGAAGATCTCGGCAGGCCGATCCAGCGTATGGGTCATCGGACCGACACCCTTCATCGGATAGGCAGCGTTGGGCGGAGCCCCGTCGGTCCCGTCGACTTCGTAATCCTTGCCTCGGACCGTCAATGCGACCCGATACCCTGGAGGAACGACAATGCAAGTCGGCCAGATCTCCACATCGAGTTCATAGACCTCGCCCGGCGTCAGCGGCTGCTTCTCGTCATGCGTGTGGTATGGCCGGTATGGCGTGGACAACTCGGGATCGAGCTTTCGGTGCGAAGCACGCAGCCACCCCAGGCCGACGGGCGTACGAGGGTCGTTGGAACCGATGAAGGTGACTTCCTTGCCTGACGGATCGTAGACACCAAGCACCAGGAAGATATCGGCGTCGATCGTCTCGGACGAAATCCATAGCTTGGCCGCGAGCGGCCCCGTGATTTCGAGTTCTTCCTGCATCGGCGGCATGTAGAACCGCACGCCGTCACCCAGCGCTTCATAGGTGATCGACGTCTCGGTGCCCGGCGCCGTCGTGTCCAGCGTCATCGCGCCTGGCGTCAGGTAATACTTCGTCCACTGGGTTCGCGCCAACGGCCATTCGTTTTCGGCGCGCAATGTAAAGTGCTCGCCGGGACGCCGGATGTTGAGCGACACCGGAGGCTGCTTGTCCCAGCCGGAATCCTCGCCCTTGAGGAAATGATCGAAGAACCTGCGTTGCAGCCCCTCGCCGTAGGCGCTGTAGAAATGCGTGAAGTGGGTATGGCCGTGCATTTCCAACCATTTCTGCTTGGTGCCGGCCCCCAGGTAGCCTTCGAAATTCCCGCGGGGATGAATGCCCTGGCCGCCCCAGTTGCCGGCCGACAGCAGGGGTACGTCGATCTTCTCGACAGCTCCCTTGCGCTGCGCGTAGAACTCGTCGAACAATTCCCGCTTGGCGAGCTGACCCGCCAGATCGTCGCGATTCTGTTCAAGCTCGGCGGGCGACAAGGTCTCCGGGCCTGCGACGGTCTCGCCGGTAACGACGCTGCGCTTGCCCCGGTCTCCCACGCCGTGCTGCACGTTCAGCACCTGGCGTGTGTACCAGCCGGCCACCATGTCGCTGAGGATGCCGCCGTGCCGTGCCTGCTCGCGGTAGAAGTCGGCATTCCCTTCCCAGACGCAGAGCGCGGCGAGATGGGGAGGGCGCATCGGCGCCACATGCCATTGGTTCATTGCATAGTAGGAAATGCCATTGAGGCCGACCTTGCCGTTGGACCACGGCTGCACGCCGGCCCATTCGATGCAGTCATACAGATCCTGGGTTTCGCGTTTCGACCAGAGGTTCATGAAGCCGGGCGACCGTCCCGCTCCACGCGAGTCAACGCGCACGCAGACATATCCGGCGGGCACCCACCGTTCCGGATCGACCAGTTCCCAGTTCTGATATTTGTTGGTCGATCCTTCCACCACTTCCGGCGCTGCTTCGACCAGCCTCTGCCAGTTCGAGGGATAGCCTTGCTTGAACTCCAGCCCCTTGGCGTATGGGCCCAAGCTGAGGATGACGGCATATCGGCCATCTTGCAGCGGTCGAAAAACATCGGCGCGCAGAACAAGCCCATCGTCCATCTCGATGGGTACATCCCAATCGATGCGCATACCGTCTCGTACTTCGCTCTTGGCTTCCATGCTGTGTCCGACCTCTCAAGTTCGTCTTGGCTGTTGATCAGGGTGTCGTCTGGCTTCAGACAGTCCACATGGTAAAATCAATCAAGTGATTTAATCACCTTGGTGAAAACACCTAGATTCACTTTGAGGGAGCAGGACGGGTTGTCCGTGCATGTGGTGGTGCTGGCGCTCGAGATGGGGCTTGCCAAGATGGGGATGACGATCCCGGTCTCTCGGACGCCGCCGCCCACGTTTTCTTGGTGCTCATCACGCTGCCCGAGGCCATGGTGGGCGCGGCGATGCGGCTACGTTCGACAAGAAGAGGATGTCAGCCAGCGCGGGCGCGCCCAGTTGCTCCGTCGCCGTGCGGATGGCGCTCAGTCTGGCCGCAGCATTGGCGGCGGGCGCGTTCATCGCTTCGACCAGGGCACATAGGGGGCCGCATGATGGCGCGGAAGCTGATAAAGTCTGGCTCTGGTTTAATGCGCATAATGTGTATTATGTAAAGTTATCCGGAGATCAGAAATCCAGGACCGGCCACATTGCCTCAACGTACGGATTGGCTCAACGACCGGCCGGCAGCGTGCAAGACGCCGCCGGCATGCCAGACCCGTTCGGGCGGCGCGGGCTACTGCTTCTCCAGGCCCGTCTTGTCGATGACCCGCTTCCACATGGCGTCCTCTTCCTTGAGCATCCGGAGGAAGTCGTCGCCGACGACGACCCTGGGCTCGGCGGAGACGCTCTCGGCGTAGGCCTTCATGCCCGGTTGCTGCATGGCGTCGTACACGGCTGTGCGCAGGCGTTCGACGACCGGCGCCGGCGTGCCCGCGGGCGCCCACAGCCCGATCCAGTTGTACAGGTCGTAGCCCTTCAGGCCGGCTTGCGCGAAGGTCGGCACATCGGGCAGCATCTTCTGGCGCTGCTCGCCGCTGATCGCCAGCATGCGCAGCTTGCCGCCGTCCACGGCCCCCTTGAAAGTGGACAGCACGCTCACCTGCATGTCGATGGTGCCCGACATCAGGGCGACCATGGCCTCCCCGCCCCCCTTGTACGGCACGTGAAAGAGCTGGACGCCGGCCTGCAGCGCGAACTCTTCGCTGGCCAGGTGCGGACTGGTGCCGTAGCCGCCCGAGCCGAACGAAACCGTCCCGGGCTTGGCCCGGGCCCTGTCCATCAGGTCGCCCAGGGTCTTGTAGGGGCTGGATGCGTTGACGGCCAGGCCGATCGGCGAGAATACGAACGCGCCGATGGGGATGAGATCCTGCCAGGGATCGTAGGGCAGCGATTTCTTGACGTGGGGCAGCATCACGAAGCCGATGTCGTTGACCACCAGGGTGTATCCGTCCGGCCTGGCCCGGGCGCCCTCCATCATGCCTATCGTGCTCATGCCGCCCGTCCGGTTGTCGACAATGACGGACTGCCCCAGGCTCGATGTCAGCTCCTGCGCCATGCGGCGGGCGATGTTGTCGGCCGACCCGCCCGGCGCGTACGGCACGACGATCCGGACCGGCTGCTGCGGCCACTGGGCCTGCGCCGAGGCCGCGAACGGGGAAAGCACCGTCGCCGCCAAAAGGATACGGCCCAACCTTTTGTTGACTCTCATCATGTCACCTCCTGTTTTCATGTAGTTATCCGGGCCCGCCGTCAATCGGGAATGGCGAGACCGAGCAGCGGCGCATACTGTGCGCCTCCGTAGACATCGCTGTCGTACTTGGAACCAGAACTCTGCGGACGGGGAAAGCTGACTTTCACCGCCAGCGCGGCATCGTGGTTGACGACGATGACTTCGTCGCGGCTGCGCCGGTACAGGCTCGCGATGTCATCCTTGTTGAGCACCCGGCTATCGCGCACGCGCCGGTAGACGGCTTCGTCGTCGAACATGATGTCGAAGGTCAGCCAGAACGGTCCGGCGTTTTTCGAACGCACCAGGACCGCGAGATCGCCGATGGTGTTGGCCATGATCAAACCTCCTCGAATTCGGTGTGGAACAGGCTGGTCGGCGTCTGCGGCACCAGGACGTGGTTCATATGGAATTCATAGACCGGGCCGCGGTCGATTTCCGATGGCGAGTACGGGAACGCGACACCGGAAATCAGTCCCTTCCACTTCGGGATCGGGTTGTGCACCGCCAGGTGCGACACGCTGCTCGCAATCGAATGCGACAGCGCCTGCGAACCGCTGATGACGTCCCACAGAATGAAGACCTCGTGCCCGGCCACGTTGGGTGTCGGCTCGAGTTCGCCCATGACGCCGTTGCGCCCGTAGACCCGCGTGACGATCTCGTAGGGCTGCTCGCCTATCGTGTTCGACAGCCGGATTCTGGTGATCTCGTCGAGCTGGGCCAGCCAGTCATCGAGGCCGGCCAGGATATAGGGATCGCGCACCGCCCCGAGAATGACCGTCGACCAGCCGCGCTGGCGCACGCCTTCGATCTTGATCGTGTATTGCCCGGCCGGCTCGAAGCGCGAGCCCGAGACGTTGACCGCGGTGTCCGAGATCGCCCGGTACTGCGAATCGCGGGTGATCAGCGTTCCGGACGGCTCCTTCAGGTCGAACGGATCGGCATTTTCGTAGAGCGTGTGCGAAGCCACGCTCTGCGGCGAACAGCGGTAATCCTCGCGCAGCGGAAAAATATCGAAGGAGTCCTCGTGCAGCACCGCCATCATGCTGTCGGGCGCCAGCCGCATCGTCACGGCGGCGGCGCCGCACTCCAGGATCTTCGCCATGTGCCAGACCACTTCGGGCCTGAAGCCCTGCATCAGGGGCATGGCGGCGTAGATGGACGTATCGCTGCTGCGCCCGCCCAGGATGACCTGCGCCCCGGCCGCGAGCGCTTCCTGGATCGGCTCGACGCCCATCATGGCGACGATGTGCAGCGACTCGCCGACCTCCTCCTCGGTCAGCGGGCTGGACGGCGTGAGCGGATGGCAGCGGCCCGCGCGCAGGTGCTCCAGCACCACGTCCTTGCTCAGTTCGGAGCGGATCACCGCCATCTTGAAATGCAGGTCCTGCTCGCGCGAGAGCTCGCGCACGATGCCGGCCAGCGTCTCCAGCGCTTCGTCGGAGCCCGAGGTTCCGGCCGAACCGATGATCAGCGGGATGCCGGCCGCGAGGGCCCGGCCCAGCATATTGCTCAGGTCGCGCTTGACGGCGGCCGCCGAAAAGTGGCATTTGCCCTGGGCCAGGTTGTTGGGTCCGGCGTCGGTCGAACCGGCGTCGCAGCCGATCATCTGCGCGCCCAGGGCGATCGCCTTGTCGATCGAGGCCGGCTGGAAGCCGGAACCCAGCATTCCGGTCGCGGCGACCACTTTGAATGTCTTGGCCATGAATTGCCTTTGCATGAGAGTTGGATGGAAACCGCGCCCGCGGCGCCTTACATGTGCGAATACATGGCGCGGCCGGGCACGTCCATTTGCGCCTTGATGACGGTTCCGGTAGACGATTCGGTGATGAACAGGGTCTTGCGATCCGGCCCGCCGTAGGCCAGGTTCGTGACCGCCCTGCCCCCGGTGCAGGAAACGATGCGGTACAACGGCTCGCCGAACGCGCTGAACAGCCAGACGCTGCCCAGGCCGGCATGGGCGATCGCGAGGTTGCCGTCCTCGTCGATGGCCAGCCCGTCCGGGCCGCCGCCGCCCGATAGCTGGATGAAGTTGCCGACCTTGCTGACGCGGCCGGAGGCCGACAGCGGCACGCGCCAGATGGCGTTGGCGCGCGTCACGGCCAGGAACAACACCGACTCGTCGGGGCTGAGCACAAGCCCGTTGGGGCTGGGAACGTTATCCAGCAGCATGTCGAGCCGGCCATCCGCGCGCAGGCAGTACAGGCGCCCGGTGGGATCCTGCAGGCCGGTCTGCGCCTGGTCCGTGAAATACAGGTCGCCGTTGCTCGCGAAGATCAAATCGTTCGGCCCCTTGAGGCGCTCGAGGTGGGCGCGCGTCAGGAACGGCCGAGGCTGGCTGTCGCCTGGGCCGAGCACCAACAGGCCGTTCTTCTGGTCGGCGATGAAAATGCGTCCGTCCTTGTGTATCTTCAGCCCGTTGGGTTCGCCGTCGTACTCGGTCACCAGCGAGAACCCTCCTTGCGGCGTGATCCGCAAGACGCGGCCGTAGGGGATGTCGGTCACGTACAGATTGCCCGCGAGGTCGAAGGACGGGCCTTCGAGAAACGAAGTCGGCTTGCCATGCTGGCGCCCCTGCAGCCAGTCGGAGGAGCGATCCCTGACCTCCAGTTCGGGAGGGACTTTGGCGTAGACCTGTGTTTCCAGGATGGGAGGGGCTGCGTACATGAATGTCTCCGGAAAAGGACGATCGTGCGTCCGAAATCGTTATGGCACTGCCCGAGGGTCGGTCTACGGCTTGATCCGATGGACGCTGTGGGTCGCACCGGCCGCCGGATACTCCGACGCGCTGCTCGCCTCGACCAGGAAGAAGCGCGCGGCCATTTCCTTGGTGATCTCGATGGCCCGCTTCAGGCTGATGTCGATGTGCTCGGTGAGCAGCGCGAGCGCCGCCTGGGTATCGCGTCGCGCGATCAGCTCGACCACGCCCCTGTGTGCGTCGAAGGCCTGCAGGTTCCACTCGGATTGCTGCTCGATGTCGATGTGCCTGGCCACGTGTATGCGGCGGGTCACGACTTCCATGAAGGCCGACAATTCCTTATTGCGGGCCAGCGCGACGAGGCGGCGGTGGAATTCCTCGTCGGCCAGGACGAAGTCGCCCGTGTCCAGGCTGGGCGCGCGCGCCATCACGTCGTCCCAGTACTGCATGACGGCGGCGATGTCCGCGTCGCTGGCGCGCTGCACGGCCAGGAAGACGGCCCTGCGCTCCAGCGCGATGCGCACCTGGTAGAGGTCGAACACTTCATCCACGCTGATCGCCTTGCGAAAGAAGCCTTTGTTCATGACGAAGTCCAGCATGCCCTCGGCGACCAGGCGGTTGAGTGCCTCGCGCAGGGGGCCGCGGCTGACGCCGAGTTCGCGGCCGAGCACCTGCTCGTTGATCCGGGCGCCCGGCTTGAACTGGTAACGCATCGCGCGATCGCGCAGGTCCAGGTACAGGCGCTCCACGCTGCTTTCGTCGCGTGCCTGCCCTGCTGCCTTTCTGGCCGTGGGTGCCAAAGCCATTGTTTTGCTCCTTATGCCGCCCGCTTCAGGACGACAGTTCTTCGGTGCAGCGCGTCGAGTAGCTCGCGTTCGCGCTGACGGGTCTTTTCGATATGCCGGGCGCGCACATGGCCGTAGCCGCGGATCTGTTCCGGCAGACTCAGCAGTGCCACCGCCGTGTCGTAGGAAACGGCTCCGTTGCCGCCTTCCAGCCTGCCCAGGATAGTCTCGACGGTTTGCTCGTACTGCTCGATCAGCAGGCGATCCTGGCGGCGATCGGCGGCGTATCCGAAAACATCGAACGCGGTGCCGCGCAGAAAGCGCAGCCTGGCCAGCAGCCGGAACACCGGGACGATCCATGGGCCGAACTCCCGCTTGGCAGGCCGGCCCGCGGCGCCCGGCCGCGACAGCAGCGGCGGGGCGAGATTGAAGACCAGCTTGTAGCTGCCCTCGAACAGCCCCGATACGCGGTCCAGGAAGCCGCTCTCCGTATAGAGCCGTGCGACTTCGTATTCGTCCTTGTAGGCGAGCAGCTTGAAGTAATACTTGGCCGCCGCCGCGGCCAGCTCGCCGCGGCCGGGGAACTGCCGCTGCTCGGCCGCACGCACGCGCTCGACCAGGGCGGCATACCGGCGCGCATAGGCCTCGTCCTGATAGCCGGCCAGGAACCGGCCGCGCATTCCGATGGCCTCCTCCAGGTCCCGGACCGGGGCGGGGGAGACGCCGGCCCCCGCCGCCGCCTGCCTGGCGGCCAGCAGGCGCTCGACGGCGGCCGGGTCGAGCGCGGTCCGGCGCCCCCACAGGAACGCATCGCGATTCATCTGCTGCGCGGCACCGTTGAGCACGATGGCCGCATCGATCGCCTCGGCGCCGACCGGGATCAGGCCGCGCTGGTAGGCGAAACCCAGCATGAACATATTGGTGGCGAGGCTGTCTCCCAGCAGGGCCTGCGCGATCCGGCCCGCGTCGACGAACTCCGCATGCGTTTCGCCGGCGGCCTGGACGATATTGCGGCGCAGCCGCTGCTCGGGGTACTGCAGGTCGGCGTTGCGCGTGAAGTCGCCCGGCATGACCTGCCGGGTATTGACCAGGATGCGGGTCCTGCCCTGCCGCGCCGCGGCCAGGGACTTGCCGTTGCCGGCGACGATCATGTCGCAACCCAGTATCAGGTCGGCGCCGCCGGCGGCGATGCGGATGCTCTTGATGGATTCCGGCGACGGGCCGAAGCGCAGGTGGCTCCAGACCGAACCGCCTTTTTGCGCCAGCCCGGCCATGTCCAGCAGGCCGCAGCCGCGCCCTTCCAGGTGGGCCGCCATGCCCAGTATGGCGCCGATGGTGACGACCCCGGTCCCGCCCATGCCCGCGACCAGGATGCTGTAGACCCGGTCATCGATGCCGGGCAGCACCGGTTCGGGCAGGACCTCCGGCGCCGCGGTGGCGGCGACCGCGGAGGGCTTGCGCAGCTTGCCGCCGAGCACGGTGACGAAGCTGGGACAGAACCCCTTCGCGCAGGAGTAATCCTTGTTGCAGGAGGACTGGTCTATGGTGCGCTTTCTGCCGAATTCGGTTTCCAGCGGCTGCACGGACACGCAGTTGGAGGCCTCGCCGCAATCCCCGCAGCCTTCGCAGACGAGATCGTTGATCAGCAGGCGCTTGGCCGGGTCGGGAAAGGCGCCGCGCTTGCGGCGGCGGCGTTTTTCGGCGGCACAGGTCTGGTCGTAGATCAGCGCCGTCGTGCCCGGGATCTCGCGCAATTCGCGCTGCACGGCGTCGAGGTCATCGCGGTGGTGGATCGTCGCGCCCGTCGGCCATGCGGTCGCGCGCGGGTACTTGCCCGGCTCGTCGGTGACGACGGCGATGCGGCGCACGCCTTCGGCATGGACCTGGCGGGCGATGATCGCCGGGTCCAGCGCGCCGTCGTGGCGCTGCCCGCCGGTCATCGCCACCGCGTCGTTGTACAGGATCTTGTAGGTAATGTTGGTCCCGGCGGCGACCGCGGCGCGGATGGCGAGCAAACCGGAATGGAAGTATGTGCCGTCGCCCACGTTCTGGAACATATGCCGGCGTTGCGAGAACGGCGCTTCGCCGACCCACGACAGCCCTTCGCCGCCCATGTGGGTGTAGCCGGTCGTGGAGCGGTCCATGGCCTGCGCCATCCAGCTACAGCCGATACCGGCGTACGCCTTGCTGCCTTCGGGCAGCACCGTGGACGAACTGTGCGGGCAGCCGCTGCAGAAATAGAAGCTGCGCGGCAGGGCATCGACGATGTCCTTGGCGGCGCCGTCGGCGCGTATGGCCTCGACCCGCTGGCGCAGTTCCTCTTTGCCGCCCAGGGCCAGCAGGCGCTCGCCGATGGCCAGCGCGATCTGGTTGGAGTCCAGCGCCATCTCCGGCTGCAGCAGCGCCGCGCCGTGTTCGTCGAGCTTGCCCACGATGACGGGCGCCGGCTGGCGGCCGTAGAGCTGCTCCTTGAGCTGGGTTTCGATCAGGCTGCGCTTTTCCTCGACCACCAGTATTTTTTCCAGCCCTTCGGCGAACCGGGCCGCGCCTTGCGGCTCCAGCGGCCACGGCATGCCGACCTTGTACAGGCGCAGGCCGAGCGCTGCGGCATCCGCTTCGGAAAGACCCAGATCGTCCAGGGCCTGCAGGACGTCCAGATAGCTCTTGCCGTGGGTGATCACGCCCAGACGGGCCGCCGGGCCATCGATGACGATGCGGTCGAGGCGGTTGCTGCGCGCGAAGGCCCGCGCCGCCGCCAGCTTGTAGCGATGCAGGCGGGCTTCCTGGGCGTGCGGGGTGTCGGGCTGGCGGATGTTGACGCCGTCCGGCGGCAGCGCGACATCGTCAGGCAGGACGACCCGCACACGCTGGACGTCGACATCCACGGATGCCGTGGCCTCGACGGTGTCCTTGACGCACTTCATGCCCACCCAGCATCCGCTGTAGCGCGACAAGGCCCAGCCCAGCACCCCGTAGTCGAGAATCTCCTGGACGCCGGCCGGGCTGAGCACCGGGATCATCGCGTCGACCATGGCGAACTCGCTCTGGTGGCACGTCGTGGAGGATTCGCAGGTGTGGTCGTCGCCCATCAGCACGAGCACGCCGCCCAGCCGGGACGAGCCGGCCAGATTGCCGTGGCGAAAGGCATCGCCCGTGCGGTCCACGCCGGGCCCCTTGCCATACCAGAGGGCAAACACGCCGTCGTACTTGCCCTCGCCGCCGATCTCCGCCTGCTGCGACCCCCACACCGCGGTTGCCGCCAGATCCTCGTTGATGCCGGGCACGAAGACGATCCCGTGAGCCGCGAGCGGCTTGCCGGCCTTGTGGATCTGCTCGTCCAGGCCGCCCAGCGGCGAGCCGCGATAGCCGGAGATGTAGCCCGCGGTGTTGTGGCCCTCGGCCTGATCCCTGGCGTGCTGCGTCATGGGCAGGCGGACCAGCGCCTGGGTGCCGGTGATGAAGATGCGGCCCTGCGTCAGCGTGTATTTGTCGTCGAGCGTAACGGTCTTCAATGCCATGACGGGTTCCTGTCCTGATCGAAAGCAGCAGTCGGGCAAGCCGGGATGCTGCTTTGCATGTGAAGACAGAAGTATAGACACTTATGTAAGCAGTGCATAGTACACCTGCTGGCTATGCACGCGCGGGAGCGCCGCCAGGCACGCGACGTGCATTGGCCTGCTTTGCCGCATGAGCAAAAAACGGAAGAAAGGGAGCTAGGGCATTGCGAAGCGAACCCGCCGCCGTGGTCGGCGATGGAGTCCGGCACACCGGAGATTGGCGGTTCCTCGCAGGCCTTGTTGGCGGGATCTACGGACGCTGCATCGTGCCGGACCCGCTTTGACTTGGTCCTGATCCGGGCGATTTCCGGTCCGGGTCCATCCTGGCCCGGTCGATTCCAGGGTCAGGCGGGCGCATCGGCCCCGTGGTAGACCGCCTCGATGTTGTAGCCGTCCGGATCGAGCACGAAGGCAGCGTAATAGCGCGCGTGGTATTGCGGGCGCAGCCCGGGTGCGCCGTTGTCGCGGCCGCCGGCGGCCAGCGCGGCGGCATGGAAGACGTCGACTGCGGCCGTGCCGACCGCCCGGAAGGCGATGTGCGTGCGCGGCACCTGGGGATTGCCCTGGATGATCCAGAATCCACCGCCGGGATCGCCCTCGCCCGGGTCGGGTGGGCCGAAGCCCACACCATCCGGGTACTCCTTGACGATGCCGTAGCCCAGGGGCTCGAGCGCTTTTTCATAGAACGCCTTGCTGGTTTCCAGGCTGGAAACCAGGATGCCGGTGTGATCGATCATGAGCGCCTCCAGTCGTATGCAGAATCGCGCGGCCGCGATCCTTGCGGGACGCTGGCGGCAGCAAGGCGCGGACCACGGCGCCGGACGGGCGGCGGCTGCGGCTCATGCAGGCTGCAAGTCCCGGCATGCCGCTGCGCGTCGTGCGATGTCGCCCAGCCCCTCGAAATTGACGTTGGCGCCCGAGGTGACGACGACCAGCGCGCCGGCGTGGTCGTGGTCGTGGCGGGCGGTGTATTGCGCCAGCCCGGCCAGCGCAAGCGCGCCGGCCGGTTCGACGATGCTCCGCGTTTCGAGGAAGATGTCGCGGATCGCCGCGCACACGGCGTCGTTGTCGACCAGCACGATGTCGTCCAGCAGGCGGCGGCACAGGCGAAAGGTCTCAGCACCGACCCGGCGTACCGCCGTGCCGTCGCAAAACAGGCCGACATGCTCCAGTTCGATGCGTTCGCCGGCCTCGATCGAGCGCGCCATCGCGCAGCTCTCATGCGTCTGCACGCCGATGACCCGGATCCGCGGGCGCACGGCCTTGATGCAGGCGGCCACCCCGGCGGCCAGACTGCCGCCGCCGATGGGCACGAATACCGCATGCAGTGGGCCGGCATGCTGGCGCAGGATCTCCAGGCCCACGGTGCCCTGCCCTGCGATCACGTCCGGATCGTCGAACGCCGGCACCGAGGTCAATCCACGATCCTGCGCCACTTGCGTCGCGTGCGCATCAGCGTCGCTATAGCAGGCGCCATGACGGATCAGCGACACGGCCGTGCCACCCAGCGCGAGGATGGCGTCCTGCTTGACCTGCGGTGTCGTCGCCGGCACCACGATCACTGCGCGCGCGCCCAGGTGCGAGGCGGCCAGCGCCACTCCCTGAGCATGGTTGCCCGCCGACGCCGTGACGACGCCGCCGCGCAATTGTGCGGCCGACAGACTGCGCATCTTGGCATAGGCGCCGCGCAGCTTGAACGAGAACACGGGCTGCTGGTCCTCGCGCTTGAGCCAGACGTCGCATCCGAGCTGGCGCGACAGGCGCGGCGCGGGCTGCAACGCGGTTTCCCGGGCGAGATCGTAGACGGGCGCGGCGAGTATGCGAGCCAGATAGGGTTGGCAGAGCGTGGCGAGGTCGGTTGCGGGATCGTTGAAGGATGGGGTGGCCATGGGAAGTCGCTGACAATGACCCCAGCGGCGGCTCCAACAAAAAACCCGCCTCGTGGGGCGGGTTTCGAGAAGACTGGATCCGAACGCGCGCTATCCCACCATTGCCGCAATGGTGCGAATAATGATGATCGAAACGGGGGCTGGGCGCGTGCTCATCGGTTTAGATTGCGCTCCGGCGTCGGACTTGTCAAGCCAGGGCAACTACTCCGGCCACACAGGGGCGCGCTTCTTCCGGGCGGCGCGCACACCCTCGACGGCGTCCCGGCGCATCTGGGCGGCGAAGACCCGGGCGGCATCGTCCAGGTACTCGGGCAGGCCTTGCGTGCGCCACGCGAGCATGCCGTCGGCCGCGCGCGCCAGGTGCTTGGTCTGCGCCAGCGCGCGCGGCGCCGCGCTGGCGCAACGCGACAGCAGACGCTGCAGCGCGCGTTGCCAGTCGAACGGATCGTCGATGGCGTAGTCCACCATGCCCAGGCGCATCGCCCCGTCAATCAAGAAGTCATGCCGGCAAACTTAAGCCGTACTTAAGCGTTCTGCTCGTTTTCCGGGGCAGGCGGCGGGGGCGCGTGGCGCGCGAGCGCCTGGACCAGCAGGGTCAGTTGCTGCTCCTTGTCCTGAAGGTGGGCGCCCAGGGTATCGACCCGGGCCTGTAGCGCGGCGCACTGCTGCCGCAGCGCAAGGCCCTCGGCATCCGCCCGGGCCTGCATGTCCCGCTGGCTCTGCGCGAGTTCGTCCAGACGCGTCTGGAGCAGCGCATGCTGGTGGTTCGCGTGCTCGAGCCGGGCCTGGGCCGCAGCCTCGGCGCGCCCGGACTCGCCGCGCACGCGCTCGAGCTCGGCCGCGAGCCCGGCGATGCGCTGCTCCGCCTCGCCGAGCGCCTTGCGCGCAAGCGTCAGTTGCTGCTCCAGACGCCGCGCGCTGGTGCGTGCGTGATCGATGTCGGCGAGCCAGCGCCGTTCATGGGCGGCATGTCGCGCCTGGGCGGCGGCAAGGTCGCGCTGATGGCTCGACAGGGCCTCCTTGACCTGCCCTTCGGCGAGCTCCAAGGCTTGCGCCAACCGTGACGATTCCTCGCGCTCGGCGCTCAGTTGATCGCGCAGCCGGGCGGCGTCCTGGCGGGCCGCGCGTTCGCTTTCCTGCGCGGCCGCCGCGTGCGCGTTGGCGGCCTGCATGGTGTGCGTGAGGTCGGCCTCGCGGGCGCCGAGGCGCTCGCGTTCGCGCTGGAGTGCTTCGCGATCCCGGTCAAAGGCCGCGCGGGCTTCGTGCAGCGCGGCTTCCCGGTCGGCCAGATGGGCCGCGGCACGGGCGCCCGCCTGCTCGGTGGCGGCCTCCCAGAGGGCGTACGCTGCCCTTTCCACGCTCTCCGGAAGCTGCGAACCGCCTGCGCCGTCCAGCCGCATGCCCAGCGTGCCGAACCAGGCCTTCAGATGCGGCCCGACCGTATTGGGCGAGCCGCGTCCCAGGTACAGGCGCACCCGTTCGATGGTGGGCTGCTCGCCCGCGCGCAGCAGTGCGTCGGCCGCCATCCACACGTCCTGCTGCTGAATTCCCGTTGCCATGTCGCTCGTCCATGTCGCGATGCACGCGATGTGCGCCGCATCTCTATTTACGTTGGATAATTGAATGTTATCCGCACTAATTGCTTATTTACGTATTATATAATACGTATAACGTAATAAATACTACATTAACGGATCGTCATGTCGGATTCCGATGGCACTCCCCTCCCCGCTCCGCTTGCGCGGGCCCAACGACGGCGCAGCGATCTCGCACTGGCGCTCGAACAGCTAGGCGACAGCGGCGACTCCGTGCGCTCGCTGCTGCGCGAAGGCGGTTCGGACAACACGGTGGCGTCGTACCGCGCAGCGATCCGGTACTGGGCGGCCTGGCACGAGCTGCGCTTTGGCGCTGCGCTCGAGCTGCCCGTCTCGGTGCGGGCGGTGCTGCAGTTCATCGCGGACCACGTGCAGCACGCCGACGCCGCCGGGTTGCGGCACGATCTGCCCGCCGACCTGGACGCGCGGCTGGTGAAGATGGGCGTCAAGCGCGCCTTGGGCCCCTTCAAGCTGTCCACCGTGCAGCATCGCCTGGCCGTGCTGTCCGAGGCGCATGAGAGCCAGGGGCAGCCGAACCCCTGCCGCGACCGCGTCGTGGGCACGCTCATGGCGCGTGCGCGCAGCGCCTATGCGCGGCGCGGCGCGCGCCCTGCCCGCAAGGACGCCCTCACTCGCGAACCACTGGAGGCCATACTGGATACCTGCGACGACAGCCTGATCGGGCTGCGCGACCGCGCCCTGCTGCTGTTTGCCTGGGCGAGCGGCGGGCGCCGGCGCTCGGAGGTTGTGCAGGCAAGTTTCGAGAACACCCGGCGCACGCCGGACGGCTACCTCTTCACGCTCGTCTATTCCAAGACGAACCGTGAAGGCTCGGTGCGGGCCGATACGTACAAGCCCATCGTGGGGCGCGCGGCGCAGGCACTCGACGCCTGGCTCGCGGCAGCGGGCATTCGGGACGGCGCCCTCTTTCGGCGTGTGCGCCGGGGCGGCGTGCTGGGCGGGCCGCTGTCGGCCGAGTCGGTGCGGCGCATCGTGCGCACGCGCTGCGAACTGGCCGGGCTGGAGGGAGACTACGCGGCGCACAGCCTGCGCTCGGGCTTCGTCACGGAAGCAGGCCGTCAGGGCCTGCCGCTGGGCGAGGTCATGGCCATGACCGGCCATGCCAGCGTGAGCAGCGTGGTTGCCTACCACCGGGCCGGCTCGGCGGTGACCTCGCGCGCGGCCCGCCTGCTCGAAGACGAGTGAGGCTGGTGGCGCCCCGAGAGGTTCAGGCAGCGCTCGCGCCGGCTGGCTTGCCGCTCGCGCTGCGGCGCCTGCGGCGGCCGGGGGATACGGTCGGTTCCCATTCCATGGGAAAGGCGGTCGAGCTTGGAGATGGATCAGCTTGAAACCAAGTGCGGCAATGAAAAACAAAAGTTATCGGGAACCGGACATTATCTAGTTCCTTCTCGTTCATCGTACGAATCTCTTAGATCCATTTTCTTTACCCAAAGCTGACGTTTTGTACGACTATTGACGTACGTCACGTCCGCGAATTACCTACATCTGCTAACTTTATTGCGCCAGTGACAGCCCTGCTTGCAGGAGGCAGATGTAGCCGGCGCCTTCGCAATGAAGGCGCCGCATGCTTCCGGATTTGTAACGCAGGCGGGGCACAACGCTGCTCCGTTCTTATCGCCAGTCGCCGGCCGCGGGGGGCCGGTGGCCAGACAACGGGGGAGGCCATGGCAAAAGTCGTACTCATCGAAACGCATCCGTTGATGCGCCTGGGATTGACGCAACTCATCGGGGGAATGTCGGGATCTTGGGACGTCGTCCCACTGGACGCACGTGCCATCGAGGAGTTCGCCTATCTGGCATGCGATGTGGACTTGATCGTTCTCGGAATGCCGCTCGACCTGGGGGCGGGCTGGAAGCTGCTCGCGGACGTGGACCGGCTGCTGCGGCCGCGCCGCATGCTGCTGCTTTCCGAGCCGTCAGTCACCTGGGAGCCACCGGCGGGCGGCCTGCCGGACTGCGTCTACGGCTGCATTTCGAGTACGGCGGGCATCGAGGTGGTCGAAGCGGCGATCCGCCTGAGCGTGTCCAACCTGCCCAACGCCAGCATGTCGACGGCTGCGCGTTCGACCTTGTTGGCTGCGCCGGGCGCAGCCGCGGCCAATGCCGGCGCCACTGTAGCCGCAGCCACAGTGGCCGTGAACTCGCCAGCCGAGGGCGCAGCGCAGCGCGCACCCTTACCGTCCGCCGTGCGCGCCGTGACCACCACACCATCGCCCGCGCCGGCCGGCGTTCCAGCCCAGGCTTCGACGCTCGACGCCGCCGCCGGTGCGCAGTTGCTCAACGTAACACCGCGCCAGTACGAGGTGCTTACCCTGCTTGCGCGCGGCTATCCGATCAAGACGGTGAGCCGCATTCTCAACATCTCCACCGCCACCGCCAAGGCGCACGCCTCGACGCTCTACCAGCGGCTGCGCGTCAGCAGCAAGGGCGAAGCGGTATATGCCGCGCGTCAACGCGGCATCCTGTTCGATTGAGTGCTGGCTGCACCGCTGCGTGCTCGCCAGTGATCCTGGGATGGGCCGGCGCGGTGCATCCCGGCCCGGCATGGCCACGATGAGGCGTGGCTGCGTGCAGACCTTCGACACGAAGGTTGCGCTGGCCCGATACCTTCATCCCATCATCGTCCCGCCCTCATCCCTATGGATGGCTCCGGCACCGCCGGCCTAGGCCATCCGCCCAATGGGCGTGCTCCCTGAAAACCCGTGCAATAGACGCGCAGCCCGCAAGGTTCGGCACGACGTCCGACATTCTTGATCACGGGCCGGCGTGTAAGCCTTTCGCTCGAGGGCGAGCCTGTGCAAGGCCACCCTGCACTGACGCAGAAGAGCGTGTCGGTCGGGCAGCGCGGGAACCCCCGCTTTCGGCCAGCGCGCGCACGAGCGTGTAACACTACTCACAGGAAGCATCGAGATGCAGCCTATCGGCACCCATCATGGCACGCGCCACGGCGGATGGACTCGCGGCGCGCGCCACTGGCCGAGCCATATCGATCCCGGCTATGCGCGCCTGCTCGGCGCGGTGCTCGCGGGCTGGATGCGCGAGCGCGGCGCCGACGCGCTGCTGCTCGGGCACGAGGGCCGCGCCGCCGACGTCGAGCTGGCTGCGGCCCTGCAGGCGGGCGCGCGCTCCAGCGGCGTACGGGTCTTCGACGCCGGCCCGAGCACGGCGCCGCTGCTGCGCTTCGGCGCCCGCCTGCTGGGCACGCGTACGCTGATCCACATCGGCAGCGCCTGGCATGCCGAGCATGCCACGCTGTTCGAGATCGAGCACGATGGCGTGGCCGGCGACGAAGATTTCATTGCCGAGCTGCAGATGCGCATGCTGCTGCCCACGCCGCGCGCCGGCCTGCCGGGAGGCTATACGCTCGCTCGCCTGGCACCAGCCTATACGTCCAGGCTGGCCTGCGACATCCGCCTGCCCAGGCCGCGGCGCATTGCGCTCGACGCGGGCGCGGGCGCCACCGGGCGCCTGGTCGAAGGCGCCCTGCGCGCGCTGGGCTGCGAGGTGGTCCAGCTTTTCTTCGAGGGCGAGGCGGCCGGCGCCGAGCCGGCGTGGCAGCCGGCCGACCCCGGCAGCCTGCAGGCGCTGCGCTACTGCCTGAAGTATTCCGGGGCCGACGTCGGCATCGCCATGGATGCTGCGGGCACGCGCACTGTCCTGGTGCGCCCCGACGGGCAATGCATAGGCGCCGATGCGCAGCTCATCCTTTTCGCCCGCGATCTCCTGACGCGGCAACCCGGCGCCCGCGTCGTCATCGACATGCAGAGCAGCCGCAGCGTGGCGAGCGCCGTGCGCGCCGCCGGCGGGCTGCCGATCCTGGCGCATGCCGAGCAGATCCGCGCCCGCATGCGCGAGACTGGCGCGTTGCTGGGCGGCGACGCCCTGGGCCGCCTGCATCTGCAGGACCGCTGGCATGCCGGCGCCGACGCGGTGTATGCCGCGGCGCGTCTGATCGAGCTTGCCGAGTCGTTGGGCGACACGGCGACCAGACTGCCCGCGCCAACGCACGCCACGCCGCCCTGCCTGGTCGACACCGGCAATGTGGAGCCCGAGCGCCTGCTGGCGTCGCTGGCCGAGGAAAAGGCCTTTGCAGGCGCGTATCGCAGCGCCGATCGCGACGGGGTGCGCGTCGACTACAGCGACGGCTTCGGCGCAGCCAGCGCTGCCACGGGTGTGCGCGGCATGGTCGTGCGGTTCGAGGCCGACAGCGCGCAAGCGCTGGCGCGCATCCAGGCCGCCTTCCGGCGCCAGTTGCGCCGCGTCGCCCCGCGGCTTCCGTTCACGTTTTGAGGCACCTCATTTTTGGCCGGAGCATCATGACCATGCAGAATCGAGTTTTCGGTACCGACGGCGTACGCGGCAGAGTCGGCGGCCCGGTGATCAATGCGGAGTTCGCCCTGCGCCTGGGCCACGCAGCGGGCCGGGTGTTGGCACATGGCGATGCGCCGTTGGGCGCGCGGCCCCAAGTGCTCATCGGCAAAGACACGCGACTCTCCGGCTACATGCTGGAGTCGGCGCTGCAGGCGGGGTTCTCGTCGGCCGGCGTGGACGTCGTGCTCGCCGGCCCGCTGCCCACGCCGGCGATCGCCTACCTCGTGCGGGCGTTGCGCCTGCAGGCGGGCGTTGTGATCAGCGCCTCGCACAACCCCTACGAGGACAACGGCATCAAGTTCTTCGGGCCGACGGGCATGAAGCTGCCCGACGCCGTCGAAATGCGGATCGAAGAGGCGCTGCTCGCGCCGGCGAGCTGCGTGGCCTCGGCCGATCTGGGCCGGGCGCGGCGCCTGGACGATGCGGCCGGACGCTACATCGAGTTCTGCAAGAGCACCTTTCCGTCGCAGTTGGACCTCGGCGGCCTGCATCTGGTGGTCGATGCCGCGCACGGCGCGGCCTACCACATTGCCGCGCCGGTGTTCCGCGAACTGGGCGCCTCGGTGAGCTGCATCGGCTGCGAACCGGACGGGCTGAACATCAACGACGGCGTCGGCGCGACGCATCCGCAGGCCCTGGCGCGCGAGGTGCTCGCGCGCGGCGCCGACCTGGGCATCGCCCTGGACGGCGACGCCGACCGCCTGCAGGTGGTGGATGCGAGTGGCCGTATATACAACGGCGACGAACTGCTCTACGCCATCCTGCGCGAGCGCCTGCAGCGTGCGCCGGTGCAAGGCGTGGTGGGCACCCTGATGACGAACTTCGCGCTCGAACGCCGTCTGAGCGAACTCGGCGTGGGCTTCGAGCGCGCAGCGGTCGGCGATCGTTACGTGCTCGAGCGCATGCAGGCGCTCGGCTGGCGTTATGGCGGCGAGAGCTCCGGCCACCTGCTGTGCCTGGACTGCCACACCACCGGCGACGGCCTGGTCGCCGCGCTGCAGGTGCTCGCCGCGCTGCGCCAGGCCGATCAGCCGCTGGACCAGTGGATCGCCGATCTCGTGCTGTACCCGCAGATACTGGTCAACGTCCCCATCGAACCCGGTACGGACTGGCGCCAGAACACGCGCCTGCGCGAGGCGCAGTTGCAGGTGCAGCGCGAACTGGGCAGCCGCGGCCGGGTGCTGATCCGCGCCTCGGGCACCGAAGCCAAGCTGCGCCTGATGGTCGAGCACGTCGATCCGACGACCGCCGAGCACTGCGTGCGCCGCCTCGCCGATGCGGTGCAGTCGGCCGCGACCTGAGGCCTGCGCGTGGCGCGTCCCGGTGCCCGCGGGCGATGCCGCCCGCCGCACCCAGGGCATCAGGGCGATGCCGCCCGTTGCTCAGCCGTCCATATCGTCCGCCGGCGGGACCGCCTCCACCGTGGCCTGCAGGCGCACACCGCGGCGTACCGCGAGCTGGATGGCTTCCTGGCAATTGGCCACGTCGAGCCGGCGGTACATCGACGAGGCATGGGCCTTGACCGTCGCCTCCGAGATGTGCAGTGCCTGTCCCACGGCTTTCATCGACAGCCCGTGCGAGCGCAGCACCAGGATCTCGAACTGCCTCGGGGTGATGCGCAGCGCGCGTGCGCCGTTCGCGATCTCCTGCGTGGACGGCCAAGACTGGCCCTCGCCGAGATCATGCGGGATGCTCGCCGGGACGGCGGCCGCGGCCGGCACAGCCTGGGCCACCGGGTGCGGCCCCTCGCCGGCGCTGCAACTGGCCGGAAAGCAGCGGCCACCGGCGAGGATCAGGCGCACCGCGGCTTCGATCAGGTCGGTCGGTGCGGATTTCCTGACCCGGCCGGCCACCAGGGGATGGCGCGGCGCCATCCAGTGCGGGTCGTCGGCCAGCAGCAGCACGTGGCGCGGCGAGACCAGGGCGCTCATGCGCTCCAGCCGCTGCTGGTCCAGGGCCTCGTCCCCGCACATGCCGAAGAGCAGGATGTCCGCAGTCGCCAGGCGCGCGAAACCGGTGCTCGCGGGCTCCAGGTCGTGAGGGTCGTAGGTGTGCACATCGCCGATGCTCGAGATCGATCCCAGAATACGCGCCAGTCCCAGCCGAAGCAGGGGATGCGGGTCCATCAACGCCGCTACGAACATGTGAAGACTGGCTCCGGCAGGCGCGCGTGGTTAGGTCTGCCGGCGATTGGCCACGCGCTGCGCATCGACGGCGATTGCCCGGCGGTGTGCCGGTGCTCTAGCGAAAATTAGAGGATTTCCTCCGTGCCAGGCATCGGCAAAATGGCGTAGGCAGGGTCTGAGCCGAGCGCGCGGGCCGCGGGCCTAGGCCGGTTGTTTTAAGCGTGCCGACGCTTTGTTTCCGTATGTGTACATCCCGGGCGCTGCGCATGCTGCGCTGCACCGGCGGCCCGCGCAGACCGGCTCTGGGCGATGCGCGTAGACAGGCGCGCTAGACGCGGCGATCCTCGCGGTTGCGCCGGTACAGAAAGTAGCTGTCGACCCAGCCGATGACGCCCATGATCACGGCGGCGCCATAGAGATAGGCCACATGGCTGGCCAGGGCCGCCAGGAGCGGCTCGTCGCTGGTGCGCGTGAGCGTGGGCAGGAGCACCGCCGCGAAGAGGACGAGCGCGAGCGCGCCCGCGCTCCAGCGGGCGCCGGTCAGCCACCATGTCTGTCGATTTTGTCGCATCTTGCCCGCGCCGCCGGAGGCGCTTTGCTGCGTATTGTGTAGACCAACACTATAGCCTTTCCGCCAGGGGGCCTAGGCCATCTGCCTCGTTGTAGCGCCTGGCGGGTACTGCCTACTATGGGCGCCACATCGCCGAGCCTTCAGCCACGGCGACCCGGCAACCCTGGAAGCTGTATCGCATGATGCCTCGCATGTTCGATTCCCCCGCCCTACGCCGCTCCTGCCTTGCGCTCGCCATCGCTACGGCAACGACGGCCAGCGGCGCGCACGCCGCACAGAACGCCGACGAACTGCGCGCTAAGGTATCGGCCGCGGCCGGGGCCGGCGCGGCCAGTCTCGCGCTGGACCTGGCGCAGAGCCAGCCGGAGGCCTTCGATCCGGTGGAACTCGCGAGCCTGCGCCACGCCGCCATCGCACAGCGCATACGCTGGGCTCGCGCCGAAATGCGCGAGAGCGCCGCGCCGCGCCGCAACGTGGCGATGGACAGCGCGATCGCGGACGCCGTGGCGCTGCGCGCCAGCCTGCCTGCAATACCTGCCTACGATGCTGTGCGCCTGCGGCTTACCCACGATCTCATCTACGCCTTGGCGCAGCGCGGCCGCACCGACGAGGCCATCGCGCTGTTCGAGGGCCTGCGCCAGCCGCTGGAGAAGACGCCGGCCTATGTGCTGGTCGCCGCGGGCCAGGCCTACGAACTCGCCGAGCGGCGCGACGAGGCGATCCGCTGCTTCGAGGCCGCGCTGGCGAGCGCCACGCCCGGCGACATCGACCGCGTTGCGGTGCGCGAGCAGTTGATCTACACCTACCTCGATCGCGGCCGCGCCGAGGAAGCCGCGGCGCAACTCGCACTGGCCGAGAAGGAGTCGCCGCCCTATGTCGCGCTGGCGCCCCTGCCCGAGACGCCCAACCCGGATTACGAGCGCGCGAATCGCCTGCGTGCCCAATATCTTGTCTATACAGGAAATCTGAACGCGGGCCAGCGCGTGCTCGACGCGCTTCAGCACGATGCGCCGTTCAGCTCCTCGCTGCGTGCCGCCGCGACCGACGCGCGCATGGGCGACGGCCATCCGGAGGAAGCGCGCAATGCCTTTCGCGCGGACTTGAACGAGCGTCCCGACGACATCGAGGCGCTGGTGGGGTTGGCCCGCTCCTCGCTGACCTTGCGCGACTACAAGACCGCCCGCGAGGTCATCGGTTCGCTGTCCGAGGCGCTGCCCGAACAGGGTGCGGTGCGTGCGCTGCAGCGCGACCTGCAAGTACACGATTCGCCCCTGCTCACGGTGGACGCAGGCGGTGGGCGAACCGGCGACGATCGCCCGTTCGCCGCCCGCAACGAGTGGTCGATCGACACCCATCTGTATTCCGCGCCGATCGCGGAGAACTACCGCCTCCTGGTGCATCAGTTCGTGGGCAGGGCCGACCTCGACCCGGAGCGCAAGACGCGCGTGCGCAACGGCGTGGGCGTGGACTATCGCAAGGACCGCGTGGAAGCCCAGGCCGAGCTGCACAGATCCAACGGCGACAACGGGCGTACGGGCGCGAGCGGGATGGTGCACTACTACCCGTCCGACGGCTGGCGCCTCACGGCGCAGGTCGATTCGGACCTGAATGACATTCCCTGGCGTGCGTACGCCGACGGCACGCATGCCTGGGGCATGCAACTGGGCGTGCGCTGGCAGCCGAGCAGCCGCACCTACGTGGACGCCACCTACCGGCGCGACGACTACAGCGACGGCAACCTGCGCCAGAGCGGCGCGGTGAGCGTGTCGCGCACGCTCTACGACGCGCCGCGCCATGGCGTGACCGGCTGGGTGTCCGTCGAGCACTCGGACAACCGGCGCAGCGACGTCTCCTACTTCAGTCCGCCCAGCGACAACAGCGGCCAGGCGACCGTGATGTACGAATGGCGCCCCTGGCGCGACGGACGCCGCGCATTCCGTCAGCGGGTGTACGGCACGGCGGGGCTCTACCACCAGCAAGGTGTCGGGACCGACCCCATATGGGAGGTGCGCCTCGAACAAGTCTGGGACCTGCAGCGCGACACCCGGATCGTGTACGGCGTCGGCTACGGCAAGCGGCCCTACGACGGCGAGCCGGAGAAGCGGCTGTCCGCCTATTTCAGTCTCAACATTCCTTTCTGAGTCGAGTCGATGCGTCGCTACGCCTGCCTCCTGCTGGTGTTTTTCTCCATCCTGATGAGCCCTGCCGCGCCCGCGGCCACCTGGCGCATGGACTTCCAGCCCCCGCCCGACCCCGACGACGGGCAAACCTTCCGCATCCTGTGCCTGCACGACGTGAGGGATGGCTTGCGCGCGTCGTTCGCCGACTTCCCCGACGCCTTCGCCATCGAGACGCGGGGCCTGGTCGATGCCTTCGAGTGGCTGCGCGCCAACGACTACCATCCGATCAGTCTGGACGACGTCGTGCAATCGCGATCGGGCGGCAAGCCGTTGCCGCCGCGCGCCGTGCTGCTCACCTTCGACGACGGTTTCGCAAGCAACTACACCCACGTCTTTCCCCTGCTCAAGCAGTTCGGCTATCCGGCCGTGTTCGCCCTGGTCACGTCGTGGGTGGATCTGCCGGCGGACCAGCCGATCGCGCTGAGCGCCAAGCTCACCGTGCCGCGCAATACCTTTCTCAATTGGGATCAGGTGCGCGAGATGGCTGCCTCGCCTCTGGTGGAGTTCATCTCCCACACGCACGATCTGCACCGCGGCGTCCTGAGCAATCCGCAGGGCAACGAGCGCCCGGCCGCCTCGACGCGCATCTACGACCCCGTCACCCGGACCTACGAAACCGACGAAGAGCATCGCGCGCGCGTGCGGGCCGACCTGGCGCACAGCGCCCGCTTGATCGCCGAACACGCCGGCCGCGCGCCGCGCGCGATCGCCTGGCCCTATGGGGCGCAGAACCGCGACACCGACGCTGCCGCGGCCGAGCTGGGCATGGGCATCATGTTCACGCTGCGCACGGGGCCCAACACGCCGGATCTGCCCTTGTCGCAACTGCGCCGCTCGCTGGTCGACTATCAGTTCGACGTGGCCAAGCTGCAGGCGGCGCTGCGCGAACCGGTATGGACCGAAATCGAGCCGGCGCCGGTACAGCGCGTGGTCCAGGTCGACCTGGACTACATCTACGATCCCGATCCGGCGCAGGAAGACCGCAACCTGTCGGCCCTGATCGACCGCATCCGGGACCTGGAGCCTAGCGCGGTGTATGTACAGGCGTTTGCCGACCCGCTGGGGGATGGCGACATCCGGTCGGTGTACTTTCCGAATCGCCACATGCCGATGCGAGCCGACCTCTTCAACCGCGTGTCATGGCAACTGCGCACGCGCGCCGAAGTGAGCGTCTACGCCTGGATGCCCGTGCTCACCTTCACGCTGCCCGAGGGGCATCCTGTCGCCGGACGCACGGTGCAGTCGGTCAGCCGGGGGCCGGGCGAGCGCGGCGTCGGCAGCCCGACCCGGCTCTCGCCCTTCGATCCGCAGGTGCGGGAAGTCATCGACGAGATCTACGAGGACCTGGCGAAGAACGCCTGGTTCGAGGGCATTCTCTTTCACGACGACGCCGTGCTCGACGACACCGAGGACGCCAGCCCGGGAGCGCTGAAAGTCTACGAGAGCTGGGGCTTGCCGCCGGACGTGCAGGCGATTCGCGCCTCGCCCGAGCTGCACGACCGATGGGTACGGGCCAAGACGCGCTATCTGATCGACTTCACGCAGGAGATCACCCGCACGGTCGAGGGCTATCAGCGCGGCGAAGTCATGCGCAAGGCGCGCAATCTGTTCGCCATGCCGGTGATGGACCCCGCCACGGAGCGCGACTTCTCGCAGAACCTGCAGGACTTCCTGGACAGTTACGACTATGTTGCCCTGATGGCCATGCCCCGCATGGAGAATGCCGAGGACCCCAAGCGCTGGCTGCGCATGCTGGTCAATAACGTACGCGCGGCCGACGGCCTGGACCGCACGATCTTCGAGCTGCAGTCGCGCGACTGGCGCACCGGGGAGAACGTGGACAGCCGCGAGATGCTCACGCAGATGCAGCAACTGCGCTCGCTGGGCGCCGTGCACTACGGCTACTACCCGGACGACTTCATCGGCGATCACCCCAACATCGAGGTGCTGCGCCCGGCCATGTCGTTGATGGGCACGCTCAAGGTGCGCCGCCTGAGCCCGCAGCAGAACGAAAGCCGCGAACAGGCGCTGCAGGCCCTGCGCCGCTGACTTCGCCACAGGCACGAGAGATCACCATGCAGCAGGAATTGCACGTCAGCTTGACCAGCTTCGTTTTCTATTATCCGTTCTTCATGTCCTACCTGTGGATCATCGGCGGGCTGCTGCACTATTTCATCTTCGAGGAAGGCCGGCGCCTGCAGGACACCGCGCTGCCGCGCTGCCCGAAGGTCGCGATCGTCGTGCCCTGCTACAACGAGGGCGCCAACGTGGTCGAGGTCATCTCGCACCTGCACACGATGCGCTATCCGAACTACGTGGTGATCGCGGTCAACGACGGCAGCCGCGACGAGACCGGCCCCCTGCTCGACAGTCTGGTCGATCACCACCCCGAGCTGCTCGTACTGCACCAGCACCGCAACGAGGGCAAGGCGATCGGTCTGACCACCGCGGCGCAGTTGACCGACGCGGAGTTTCTCCTGTGCATCGACGGCGACTCGCTGCCGGACCCGGACGCCATCACCTTCATGCTCACGCACCTGCTCGCCGACGACAAGGTGGGCGCAGTCACGGGCAACCCGCGCATCCGCAATCGCTCGACGCTGCTCGGGCGCATGCAGGTGGGCGAATTCTCCTCGATCATCGGCCTGATCAAGCGCACGCAGCAGTTGTACGGCCGCCTGATGACGGTCTCGGGCGTGATGGCCATGTTTCGCCGCTCCGCGCTCGAGAACGTGGGCTACTGGAGCGCGGACATGATGACCGAGGACATCGACATCAGTTGGAAGCTGCAGCTCTCGGGCTGGCGGCTGCGCTACGAGCCGCGCGCGCTGACCTGGATCCTGATGCCCGAGACGATCAAGGGGCTGTACCGGCAGCGGCTGCGCTGGGCCAAGGGCGGCTTGCAGACGGCCATGAAGTACGCGCCGCGCCTGATGCATCCGCGCCACATCCTGATGTGGCCGATCTTCTTCGAATTCTGGCTCAGCGTGGTGTGGGCCTACAGCCTGCTCCTCTTGATCGTGCTGGCGCTGGTCGGCATGTTCTTCACCCTGCCGGAGGGCTGGCGCTACGACGTGGTGCCGCGCTGGCACGGCACGCTGCTGTTCCTGACCTGTCTGGCGCAATTGCTGGCCGGCATCGTCATCGACCGAAAGTACGATTACCGCATCCTGCGGTACTACCTGGATACGGTGTGGTATCCGGTCGCGTTCTGGATGCTGGGCATGATCACCACGGTGATTGCCCTGCCCCAGGTCCTGTTCCGCCGCGCGCGCTCGCGTGCACGGTGGGTTAGCCCAGATAGAGGAATGAAGGTATGAAAGGCATAATCATCGATGCAAGCGCGGCGCCGCTGCGCGACTATGTGATTCGTTATGGCCGCAGCGAAGGCCTGCTGTATGCCGCCTGGTTCCGCCTCCTGCGCCCGGCGATGGTGACCGTGATGTGGGTGCTGTTCGCGCTGTACGTGCACCATTCGCTGGTGACCGTGGGAGGCACGGCGGCGGAGGTCGCCGAACTCGTGGTGTATGTCGGCGTGGTCGCGGGCATGGCCACCCTGCTCGTGAGCTGGATGATCATCTGCGGTTTTCACGACTGGATACGGCTGCGCGACCAGGCCGAGGTCGAGGAACTCTATCGGCCCGGCCCGACGCTCGCATCGGCGGCGCGCCTGGGTATGCCGGAGGGTGCGCAGCGCCTGCTGGTGCGTCACGACGAATCCGGGCGCATCGTGCGTGTGGAGCGCTGGACGCCCGGCGTGCCGACGATCGGCGTCGAGCAGCAGGAGCGCGTCGCGGCGTGATCGCGCCAGCCAAAGGGACACAGCCGCATACATTCCGACATGCGCGGGTGTGCGACCATAAGGCTTTGGTCGTGCAAGGTGAACATCCGTGCCCTCTCGCCTGTTTTGCGCTGCTGGCGCCGCCGCGCTGCTGCTTTTCGCCTCGGCACCCGTGCGCGCCGATGCGCCGTTTCCGGACATGCTGACCAGCCTGGATCGCGACCGTCTCTCGATGTATGAACCGGTGCGCCGCGATACGCTGGCATACGTGCGCAAGCATGGCGAGCCCGCGCAGGTGGCCGAGCTCGAGCGCGTGCTGGAGGGGTCTGCGCGCGACATCGCCCCGGCCGAGCTGGCCGGGGTCTGGCGGTGCCGCGTGATCAAGCTCGCCCGCGTTCCCGAGCTGCCCATCGTGATCTACCAGGATTTCGAATGCCGCATCACCGATGACAGTGAGGGCTTGCGGCTGGAGAAACTCACCGGTTCGCAGCGCACCGGCGGCACGTTCTATGACATCGGCGAAACCCGCCTGGGCTATGCCGGCGCGCTCGCGCTGGGCGACGAAGCACACATCCCGCGCTACGGCGAGAAGCGCGCGCGCAACCAGGTGGGCTATCTGGTGCCGATCTCGCCGCAGCGCATGCGCCTGGAGTTCCCGCGCCCGCCGCACGAAGCCGATCTGGAAATCCTGGAACTGCACCGCTGAGGCCGGCCCCGCATGGCCGTGAAGGGCTGCGAAGACGTTACATTAATGCCTTGTCGATCACCTTCGCACGGACCGTTCCATGAGCACCGCTCCCCTTCCCCCGCTCGGCACCCCCCTGTCCTCCAGCGCGCTGCGCGTCATGCTGCTCGGCGCCGGCGAGCTGGGCAAGGAAGTCGTCATCGCGCTGCAGCGCCTGGGCGCCGAGGTCATCGCCGTCGACCGCTACGAGAATGCGCCCGCCCAGCAGGTGGCGCACCGCGCGCACGTCATCGCCATGACCGACGGCGATGCGCTGCGCCGCGTGATCGGCGAGGAGCGCCCGCACATCATCGTGCCGGAAATCGAAGCCATCGCCACCGACGTCCTGGTCGAGCTGGAAGCGCAAGGCGCGGCGCGTGTGACGCCCACCGCGCGCGCCGCGCGCCTCACCATGAACCGTGAAGGCATCCGCCGCCTCGCGGCCGAGACCCTCGGGCTGCCAACCTCGCCGTACCGCTACGCCGACACCCAGGCCGAGCTGCAGGCCGCCATCGACGGCGGCATCGGTTATCCCTGCCTGGTCAAACCGGTGATGTCCTCGTCGGGCAAGGGCCAGTCGCTGCTGCGCGGCCCGGACGACGTGGCGCGCGCCTGGCAGTACGCCCAGGAGGGCGGCCGCACGGGAGCGGGGCGCATCATCGTCGAGGGTTTCATCAAGTTCGACTACGAGATCACCCTGCTCACCGTGCGCGCGCACTCGGCCGACGGCGAGGTGCAGACCCATTTCTGCGCGCCCATCGGCCACCGTCAGGTGGACGGCGACTACGTCGAGAGCTGGCAGCCCCAGCCCATGTCCGAGCTCGCCCTGGCGCGCGCGCGCGAGATCGCCGCCAAGGTGACTGGCGAGCTGGGCGGGCTGGGCGTGTTCGGCGTGGAGCTTTTCGTGGCGGGCGACCAGGTGTGGTTCTCGGAAGTGAGCCCGCGCCCGCACGACACCGGCATGGTCACGATGGTCACCCAGGCGCAGAACGAGTTCGAGCTGCACGCGCGCGCTCTGCTCGGCCTGCCGGTCGACACGCGCCTGCGCGAGCCCGGCGCCAGTGCCGTCATCTATGGCGGGGTCGACGCGCAGGAACTGGTGTTCGAGGGCATGGCCACCGCGTTGTCGGACCCCGGCACCGACCTGCGCCTGTTCGGCAAGCCCGAATCGTTCGTGAAGCGCCGCATGGGCGTGGCCCTGGCGGTGCACGAGGACGTCGAGATGGCGCGCGCCAAGGCGGCACGCGCGGCGGCGGCCGTCAAGCCGCGCGCGGCGGGGGCCTGAAGCCGGGCGCGCGCCCGCGGATGAAGGCCGCTATCCCACCCTAGAGGCGGCGGATCGCCGCCGTGGCCGTCGCCGTGGCGACGAGGCGGCCATCCTGGGCGAGTTCGCCGGCGAGAAAACAGATCTGCCCGCCGCGCCGCAGCACCCGCCCCGTGCCATGCAAGACGCCCGGTACCGCCGGGCTGAGGAACTGCACGTTGAGTTGCAGCGTGGGCGCGAACTCGCCGGCCGCCAAGGTGGCCGCGAGCGCCGGCCCCATGGTGTCGTCCAGCATGGCCGAGAGAAACCCGCCCTGGATGTGGCCGGCGGGGTTGGCGAAGGCGGCCTTGCCTTCGAACGTCGCCTGCAGCGTGCCGCTCGCAGCGTCCACCGCCGTGATCGTCATGCCCAGGGTGTGCGCTGCGGGCGGCTGCGGGATACGGCCTGACTGGATCTGCCAGAAGTATGCATCCTGGTCCATGCTGTCTCCGTGGTGGGGTTCGGGCGGGCGTCGCCGTGGGTAGCCGTGTCTCGCACCCTAGGCGGTGACTGTATAAAAACACAGTTGATGCCGCAAGCCGCCGCAGGCGGCCAGTGCAACAGCCGCCGTGGCGCCGGCCCGGCGAGGCCGGCGCCTGCCTTCACCGCTTTTTCACCGGCGGCAGGTCGGTGCAATGCCCGTCGGCCGCTTCGGCCGCCAGGCCGATGGATTCGCCCAGTGTGGGGTGCGGGTGGATGGTCTTGCCGATGTCCACGCTGTCCGCGCCCATCTCGATGGCCAGCGCGACTTCGCCGATGAGGTCCCCGGCATGGGTGCCGACGATGCCGCCGCCCAGGATGCGGCCGTCCTTGGCGTCGAAGAGCAGCTTGGTGAAGCCTTCGTCGCGGCCGTTGGCGATCGCCCGGCCCGAGGCGCTCCAGGGCATGAGCCCCTTCTTCACCGCAACGCCCTGCCTCTTCGCCTCGTCCTCGGTCAGGCCGACCCAGGCGATCTCGGGATCGGTGTAGGCCACCGACGGGATCACGCGCGCGTCGAACCAGCTCTTCTCGCCGGCGGCGACTTCGGCCGCCACGTGGGCCTCGTGCACCGCCTTGTGCGCCAGCATGGGCTGGCCGACGATGTCGCCGATGGCGAAGATGTGCGGCACGTTGGTGCGCATCTGGCCGTCGACGTCGATGAAGCCGCGGTCGGTGACGGCCACGCCGGCTTTCTCGGCGTCGATCTTCCTGCCGTTGGGGCTGCGCCCCACCGCCTGCAGCACGAGATCGTAGCGTTGCGCCTCCTTGGGGGCGCCCTCGCCTTCGAAGCCGACCCAGATGCCGTCCTCGCGGGCCTCGGCCGATACCGTGCGCGTCTTCAGCATGATGTTGTCCAAGCGCGGCGCGTTCATCTTCTGCCAGACCTTGACCAGGTCGCGGTCGGCGCCGGGCATCAGGCCGTCCTGCATCTCGACCACGTCCAGGCGGGCGCCGAGCGTGGAATACACCGTGCCCATTTCCAGGCCGATGATGCCGCCGCCCACGATCAGCATCTTCTTCGGGACGGCCTTCAGTTGCAGTGCACCGGTGGAGTCGACGATGCGCTCGTCCTCGGGCAGGAAGGGCAGCTTCACCGACTGGCTGCCCGCGGCAATGATGGCGTTGCGAAAGCCCACCACCTGCGCCTTCTCGCCCTCCACCCGCAGGTGGTTCGGGCCGACGAAGCGGCCGGTGCCGCGCAGCACCGTGACCTTGCGCATCTTGGCCATGGCGGCAAGGCCGCCCGTGAGCTTGCCGATCACGCCGTCCTTGAACTTGCGCAGCGCGTCCAGATCGATCTTGGGCTCGCCGAAGCTGATGCCGTGGGCCGCCATGGCCTTGGCTTCGTCGATCACGGCCGCGGTGTGCAGCAAGGCCTTGGACGGGATGCAGCCCACGTTCAGGCAGACGCCGCCCAGGGTGGCATAGCGCTCGACGAGCACGACGTTCAGGCCGAGGTCCGCGGCACGGAAGGCCGCGGAATAACCGCCGGGGCCGGCGCCGAGCACGAGCACGTCGCATTCGACGTCGGCCTTGCCCTCATAGGCCGGCGCCGCCGGCGCGGCCGCGCGGGCGGGCTCGCGCTTTTCTTCCGGCGCAGGCTTGGCCGGCTCGCCCGCGCCCTGCGCCGGGACGGCTTCCTTCGCCTGGGCGGGGGCATCGTCCTTGGCCGCGGGCGGTGCTTCCTTGGCGTCTTTCTTGCCGCCGCCCTCGGCCGGTTCGACCTCGAGCAGCACCGAGCCTTCGGACACCTTGTCGCCCACCTTGACCTTGAGCGACTTGACCACCCCGCCCTGCGAGGCCGGAATCTCCATCGATGCCTTGTCGGACTCCACCGTGACCAGGCTCTGCTCGGCCTCGATGGTGTCGCCTTCGGCGACCAGCACCTCGATCACCTCGACCTCGGCGAAGTCGCCGATGTCGGGGACTTTGATTTCCACCGTTTGACTCATCGTACGGACTCCCTCAGAGAATGACGCGGCGGAAATCGGCGAGCAGACCGCCGAGGTACGCGTTGAAGCGCGCGGCCGCGGCGCCGTCGATGACCCGGTGGTCGTACGACAGCGACAGCGGCAGCGTCAGGCGCGGGACGAACTGCTTGCCGTCCCAGACCGGCTTCTCGTAGGAACGCGAGACGCCCAGGATCGCCACTTCGGGGGCGTTGATGATGGGCGTGAAGTGCGTGCCGCCGATCCCGCCCAGCGACGAGATCGAGAAGCAGCCGCCCTGCATTTCGGAAGGCGAGAGCTTGCCGTCGCGCGCCTTCTTGGCGAGCGCGGAAGTCTCCTGCGCCAGTTCGAGCACGCCCTTGGTGTCCGCATCGCGCACCACGGGCACGACCAGGCCATTCGGCGTGTCGGCGGCGAAGCCGATGTGGTAGTACTGCTTGTAGACCAGGGTGTCGCCGTCCAGCGAGGCGTTGAACTGCGGATACTTCTTGAGCGCGGCCACCACGGCCTTGATGAGAAAGGCGAGCATGGTCACCTTGATGCCGGCCTTCTCGTTCTCGCGGTTCAACTGCACGCGCAGTTTCTCGAGTTCGGTGATGTCCGCATCGTCGTTGTTGGTGACGTGCGGGATCATCACCCAGTTGCGGTGCAGGTTCGCGCCCGAGATCTTCTGGATGCGCGACAGCGGCTTGGTCTCGATGGGACCGAACTTGGCGAAATCCACCTTGGGCCACGGCAGCAGGCCGAGCGCGGCGCCGTCGGCCGAACCGGCCGCAGCCGGCGCGGCGGCCGGCGTACCGCCCTGGATCGCCTGCTTGACGAAATTGCGCACATCGTCCTGGGTGATGCGCTGCTTGGGGCCGGAACCGCGCACGCGGTGCAGGTCCACGCCGAGTTCGCGGGCGAACTTGCGCACCGAAGGCGAGGCGTGCGGCACGGGCACCGTGCTGTCGGTCGCAGCCACTACCGGCGGCGTGCGCTGGGCCTGCCCGGCCGGCATTGCCGCGGCTTCCTCGCGCGCGGCGCGGGCCGGTTCGGCCGACGCGGGTTTCGGCGCCTGCGGATCGCCGCCGCCCGCCGCCTTGCCGCCCGCCGCCTTGCCGCTCTCGGCCTTGGGCGCCTCGGCCTGGGCGTCATCGGCCTTGTCGCCGGCCTTGGCGCTCGCGGGCTGCTCCGCCTTGGCCTCGGCCGGCTCGACCTCGAGCAGCACCGAGCCCTCGGACACCTTGTCGCCCACCTTGACCTTGAGCGACTTGACCACCCCGCCCTGCGAGGCCGGGATCTCCATCGATGCCTTGTCGGACTCCACCGTGACCAGGCTCTGCTCGGCCTGGATCGTGTCCCCTTCGGCCACCAGGATTTCGATCACCTCGACCTCGGCGAAATCGCCGATGTCGGGGACCTTGATTTCTGTGAGTTGGCTCATGCCTCGTGCTTCCTTCCGTGAGTCGCTCCCGCCCGAAGGCGGGAGCTTCTCGCCACAAAATGGGGGCGCCTGCGGCGCCAGCTTGGGTTGGTCTCGCGCGTGTCCCCGCCCTGAGGGCGAGGACTGCGCTTGGACCCGTGGTCAGGCGTGGTGCGGGTTGGCTTTGTCGGGATTGATGCCGTACTTCTTGATGGCATCGGCGAGCACATTCTTGGGCAGCACGCCCTCCTCGACCAGCGCGCGCAACGCCGACAGGGCCACGAAGTGGCGATCGACCTCGAAGTGCTCGCGCAGCTTGCTGCGGAAGTCCGACCGCCCGAAGCCGTCGGTGCCGAGCACGCGGAACTGGCGATCGCGCGGCAGATAGGCGCGGATCTGCTCGGCGAAGATCTTCATGTAGTCGGTGGAGGCCACGACCGGGCCCGGGTGCTCGGCCAGTTGGCGGGCCACGTACGGCACCTGGGCCTCGCCCTCGGGATGCAGCAGGTTGTGGCGCTCGCAGTCCATGCCGTCGCGGCGCAGCTCGGTGAAGCTGGTGACGCTCCAGACGTCGGAGGCGATGCCCCAGTCGTCGCGCAGCAGTTCCTGGGCGGCCATGACTTCGCGCAGGATCGAGCCGCAGCCCATGAGCTGCACGCGCGGCGCGTCGGCCTTTTCGGCGCGCTCGGAACGCAGCAGGTACATGCCGCGGATGATGCCTTCCTCGTCGCCCGGCTTCAGGCCCGGATGCGCGTAGTTCTCGTTGAGCAGGGTCAGGTAGTAGTACACGTTCTCCTGGTTGCCCACCATGCGGCGCAGGCCGTCCTGGATGATGACCGCGACTTCGTGCCCGAAGGTCGGGTCGTAGGAGACGCAGTTCGGGATCGTGCTCGAGAGCAGGTGGCTGTGGCCGTCCTCGTGCTGCAGGCCCTCGCCGTTGAGCGTGGTGCGCCCGGAGGTGCCGCCCAGCAGGAAGCCGCGCGCCTGCATGTCGCCGGCGGCCCAGGCGAGGTCGCCCACGCGCTGGAAGCCGAACATCGAGTAATAGATGTAGAACGGCACCATGATGCGGTTGTTCGAGGAGTACGACGTGGCCGCCGCGATCCACGAGCTCATGGCGCCCGCCTCGTTGATGCCTTCCTGCAGGATCTGGCCGTCCTTGGACTCCTTGTAGTACATGACCTGGTCCTTGTCGACCGGGATGTACTTCTGGCCCTCGGGCGCGTAGATGCCGATCTGGCGGAACATGCCCTCCATGCCGAAGGTGCGCGACTCGTCGGCGACGATGGGCACGACGCGCGGGCCGAGCGCCTTGTCGCGCAGCAGCGCGGTGAGAATGCGCACGAAGGCCTGCGTGGTCGAGATCTCGCGGCCCTCGGCGGTGGGATCGAGCACGGCCTGGAAGGCCTTGAGCTCGGGCACCGGCAGGGTCTCGTCGGCACGCTGGCGGCGGTGCGGCAGGAAGCCGCCCAGCGCCTTGCGCCGCTCGAGCATGTACTTCATCTCGTCCGAATCCTCGGCCGGCTTGCAGTACGGCAGCGCGTCGAGCTGGTCGTCGGGCACGGGGATGTTGAAGCGGTCGCGGAACTCGCGGATGGATTCCAGCGGCAGCTTCTTCTGCTGGTGCGTCGGGTTCTTGGCCTCGCCCACGCGGCCCATGCCGTAGCCCTTGATGGTCTTGGCCAGGATGACCGTGGGTTGGCCGGTGTGGTTCACCGCCGCATGGAAGGCAGCATAGACCTTGTGCGGATCGTGGCCGCCGCGGTTCAGGCGCCAGACATCCTCGTCGGTCATGCGGCTGACCATCTCGAGCAGCTTGGGATGCTTGCCGAAGAAGTGCTCGCGCACGAAGGCCCCGTTGTTGGCCTTGTAGGCCTGGTATTCGCCGTCGACGGTCTCTTCCATGATGCGGCGCAGGATGCCTTCCTTGTCGCGCGCGAGCAGCGGATCCCAGTAGCCGCCCCAGATCAGCTTGATGACGTTCCAGCCGCTGCCGCGGAAGTCGCCTTCGAGTTCCTGGATGATCTTGCCGTTGCCGCGCACCGGGCCGTCCAGGCGCTGCAGGTTGCAGTTGATGATGAAGACCAGGTTGTCGAGCTTCTCGCGCGCGGCCAGGCTGATCGCGCCCAGCGATTCGGGCTCGTCCATCTCGCCGTCGCCGCAGAACACCCAGACCTTGCGCTTGCTGGTGTCGGCGATGCCGCGGGCATGCAGATACTTCAGGAAGCGCGCCTGGTAGATCGCCATCATCGGGCCCAGGCCCATGGAGACGGTCGGGAACTGCCAGAAGTCCGGCATCAGCTTGGGGTGCGGGTACGAGGGCAGGCCCTTGCCGTCGACTTCCTGGCGGAAGTTGTCGAGCTGCTCCTCGGTCAGGCGGCCTTCCAGGTAGGCGCGGCCGTACACACCGGGCGAGGAGTGCCCCTGGAAATACACCAGGTCGCCGCCGTGCTCGGCCGTTTCGGCATGCCAGAAATGGTTCTGGCCGGTGCCGATCATGGTGGCCACCGAAGCGAAGGACGCAATGTGCCCGCCGAGGTCGCCGCCGTCCGCGGGGGAGTGGCGGTTGGCCTTGACCACCATGGCCATGGCGTTCCAGCGCACGAACGAGCGGATGCGCTCTTCGAGGTCGGCGCGACCCGGCGAGGGCACTTCCAGGTGGGGCGGGATGGTGTTGACGTAGGCCGTGGTGGCGCGCAACGGCATGTTCGCGCCGGAGCGGCGAGCGAGGTCGATCAGGCGCTCGAGCAGGAAATGCGCGCGCTCCGGACCCTCACGGTCGAGCACGGCTTCGAGCGCCTCCAGCCATTCCTGGGTTTCGTCGACGTCGTCGTCTTGGGGGGTGTTCGGTAGCGCGGACATGGATGCGGGTCTCCGAGTTTCGTCATCGAATGCCCCGAATTCTAGGGGGCTCTCCCCGTGCAGGGCAATCAAAATTTCATATTGCGGCGCATCATTCCATAATGTGAAATAAACAGGACTCCATTCGGCTGCACTCTGTTGCAGTGCCGAATTACACTTGCAGCATGGCCAGACCACCACAAACCAGCGCCAGCGCACCTCTGCCGGAAACCGGCCGGGTCCGCCGCCATCTCTACTGGGTCACCCCCCTGATCGCCCTGGCGGCGCTGGGCGGCGTGCTTGCGGCCGTGCTGATCTGGACCGATCAGTTCGAGAACCCCTATCTTGCCCTGAGTGGCGCCTCCCCGAAGGCCCTGCAGTGGGTGGTTCTGTCGCTTTCGCTGGTCATTGTGTGGGCGCTCTTCACATTGTGGCGCCATACGCGCTTCCGGCAGCGCGCCGAAGCCGCGCTGATCGCCGAGACGGCATTTCGCCGCGCGATGGAGAATTCCATGCTGACGGGCATGCGGGTGCTCGACATGGAGGGCCGCATCACCTACGTCAACCCGGCGTTCTGCCGCCTGATCGGCTGGAACGAATCCGACCTCATCGGCAGGACACCGCCGTTCCCCTATTGGGTTCCCGGCCAGCACGCGGCGCACCAGCGGATGATGACCATGCTGCTCGCCGGCAACGCGCCCACCAGCGGGCTGGAGATGCAGGCCCAGCGGCGCGACGGTTCACGCCTCACCACGCGCATGTACGTCTCGCCGCTGGTGGACCGCAACGGGGTGCAGACCGGCTGGATGACCTCGATCACCGACATCACCGAATCCAAGCGCATCCGCGAGACGCTGGCCGCCGCGCACGAACGCTTCATGACCGTGCTCGAGGGGCTGGACGATGCGATCTCGGTGACGGCCGACGGCCCGCAGGGGCTGGAGCTGCTGTTCGCCAACAAGACGTATCGCCGGATATTCGGCTCCCAGGCGGCGGGCCACGGCCAGCTCCTCGCCGGCCGGCGCGGCCGCTATACCGAGGAGGCCGTCGAGGTCTACTCGCCCTCGGTCAAGCGCTGGTTCGAGGTGCACCACCGCATGCTCGCCTGGACCGACGGGCGGCGCGTGCGCATGCAGGTGGCGCGCGACATCACCGAGCGCCGCGCCCAGGAAGACGCCTCGCTGCTGCAGCAGGAAAAGATCCAGATGACCAGCCGGCTGATCACCATGGGCGAGATGGCGTCGTCGCTGGCCCATGAGCTGAACCAGCCGCTCACCGCGATCGCCAACTACAGCATGGGCGCGGTGGCCCTGGTCAAGGCCGGCAAGACCGATCCCGAGCATCTGCTGCCCGCGCTGGAGAAGGCGGCGGCGCAGGCCGCGCGGGCCGGGCTGATCATCCGCCGCATCCGCGAGTTCGTGAAGCGCAGCGAGCCGCGCCACCAGCGCGTGGACATCGCCGAGGTCATCGAGAACGCCGTCGGCTTTGCCGAGATCGACGCCGAGAAGCGCCGTATCGAGATCGTCAAGCAGGTGCCGGCGGGATTGCCCGATGCCATGGCCGATCCGATCCTGATCGAGCAGGTGTTGCTCAATCTCATCAAGAACGGCATGGACGCCATGGCCGACGCCACGCAGCGGCAGGTCTTCGTGAGCGTCACCCAGCGCGACGACACGCTGGAAGTCGCCGTGCGCGATCACGGCCACGGCCTGGGCGAGCTGGACCCCCAGCGCCTGTTCGAACCCTTTTTCAGCACCAAGGCCGAGGGCATGGGCATGGGGCTGAACATCTGCCGTACGATCATCGAATCGCATCACGGGCGACTGTGGGCGGCGCCGAATCCCGACGGCGGAACCATTTTCTCGTTCACCTTGCCCTGGGTCGCTCCCCTGCAGCCCGCGACCCAGGACATCGACAACGAAACCGAGACCGGCAACGTACCGGCGCTGGCATTCACAAAGGAGTAAACGGCATGATGAGAAACACGTCCCCGTCGAACATCGTCTACATCGTCGACGACGACGAGGCGGTCCGCGATTCGCTGCGCTGGCTGCTGGAGGCCAACGGCTATCGCGTGCGGGCCTACGACAGCGCCGAAGCCTTTCTTGCCGCGTACGATCCAGCCAGTGTCGGCGTGCTGATCGTCGACGTGCGCATGCCCGGCATGAGCGGGCTTGAGCTGCAGGAGCACCTGATCGCGCGCCAGCTTCCCCTGCCTACGGTGTTCATCACCGGCCACGGCGACGTGCCCATGGCCGTGTCCACCATCAAGAAGGGCGCGGTGGATTTCCTCGAGAAGCCCTTCAACGACGCCGACCTGCGCGACATCGTCGGCAACATGTTCGAGAAGGCGCGCGAACAGGCCCAGGCCGCCGCAAGCCGACGTGACCGCGAGGCCATGCTCGCCCGCCTCACCTCGCGCGAGCAGCAGGTGCTCGAGCGCATTGTCGCCGGCCGCCTGAACAAGCAGATCGCCGACGACCTGGGCATCAGCATCAAGACCGTCGAGGCGCACCGCGCCAACATCATGGAGAAGCTCCAGGTCGCCACCGTGGCGGACCTCATGAAAGTGGCGCTGAGCAAGGCGGAAAGTTAGGTGTTGACCTCCTCCGCCCGCGGCGCGGGCACCTCCCCTGAGGGGAGGCGGCGCGCGAAGATGCCACCCTCCGGCCGCTGGCGTGGCCACCTCCCTTGCAGGGAGGCGGCGCGCGCCCTCCGGGCGGCCGCGCGGGCGCGCGCTTACCCCCGCGCTAAGTAACCTCACAGGTAGCGTGCTGGGGTGTGCGTATTGAACCGCCCCTTTCACGCCCGCATTCTGGGCCCTGCGATACGTCCCCGCTATCATATGCACCTGACCGCCCGCGGCTCCGAGCCGCCGGGCGCCCCGTTCACTCTCCGCCATGGATTCACCAGCATGACCGCACGTATCATCAACGGGACCGAACTCGCCCGTTCCCTCCGCACCCAGGCCGCCGAGCGCGCCGCTGCGCTCCTGAAGGAGCACGGTGTGCGTCCCGGGCTGGCCGTGCTGCTGGTCGGGGCCGACCCGGCGTCGCAGGTGTACGTGCGCAACAAGGTCAAGGCCTGCGAGGAAGCGGGTTTTCATTCCGTGCTGGAGCAACTGCCGGCCGACCTCACCGAAGAGCAACTGCTCGCCCGCGTGCAGGCGCTGAACGCCGACGACAGCATCCACGGCATCCTGGTCCAGCTACCGCTGCCCAAGCATCTTTCCTCGCACACGGTCATCGAGGCCATCGCGCCCGAGAAGGATGTCGACGGCTTTCACGTTTCCAACGCCGGCATGCTGATGACCGGCCAGCCGCTGTTCATCCCCTGCACCCCCTACGGTGTGATGAAGATGCTCGAGAGCGCCGAGGTGCCCTTGCGCGGCGCCGAGGCGGTCGTGGTGGGCGCGAGCAACATCGTCGGCAAGCCCATGGCCATGCTGCTGCTGCAGGCCGGCGCCACGGTCACGCTGTGCAACTCCAAGACGCGCGAGCTCGCCGCGTACACGCGCCGCGCCGACGTGCTCGTGGTGGCCACCGGCAAGCCGGGCATGGTCACCGGCGACATGGTCAAGCCGGGCGCGGTGGTGATCGACGTCGGCATCAACCGGGGCGCCGACGGCAAGCTCTGCGGCGACGTGGATTTCGCCGGCGCCAAGGAAGTGGCCGGTGCGATCACCCCCGTGCCCGGCGGCGTCGGCCCCATGACGATCGCCATGCTGCTCATCAATACACTGGAAGCGGCCGAACGCAAGCTGGGCGCGCGCGCCTGAGGCCGCGCCTGGCGACGGCGCCTTGCCGCCATGCCCGCCGTGCGTTGCGCGGCGGGAGCCGACCGGGCTTGCCGTCCTTGCGCGAGCCCCCCGCCGCACGGCTCGCAGGCGGCGCGCCGGCGTAAGCTGGAGTACTCGCCGAGCACGCGGCTTGCATGCGTGCGGCCCGTCCCCATCTGGCTCCCATCGACATCCCGGAAAGCAACCCCTACCCCTATGACCAATCCCTTGCTGAACATCGGCGAACTGCAGGATTTCGCCGCCATCCGTCCGGAACACGTCGAGCCCGCCATCGACACCCTGCTGGCCCGGGCGCGCGCCGCGATCGAGAAGGCCGCGGACCCCGCCACGCCCGCGACCTGGGAAGCCGTGATCGACGCCATCGACGATGCCGGCGAACCGCTGTGGCGCGCCTGGTCCGCCGTCGGCCACCTGAACGCCGTGGTCAACACCCCCGAGCTGCGCGCCGCCTACAACGCGGCCCTGCCGAAAGTCACCGAATTCTCCACCTGGGTCGGCCTGCACGAAGGCCTGTACCGCCAGTACAAGCGTCTGCGCGAGGATGCCGGCTTCGCCGCCCTCTCGCCCACGCGCCAGCGCATCATCGAACTCGCCCTGCGTGATTTCCGCCTTTCGGGCGTGGAGTTGCCGCAGCCGCAGCGCGAGCGCTTCGCCGAGCTCTCCGAAGAGCAGGCGGCGGTTTCGCAGAAGTTCTCCGAGAACGTGCTCGACGCCACCGACGGCTACGCCCTCTACGTGGAGGACGACACCGAACTGGCCGGCATACCGGACGATGTGATCGCCGCGGGCCGGGCGGCGGCGCAGGCCGACGGCAAGCCGGGCTGCAAGCTCACGCTGCAGGCGCCCTGCTACATCCCGGTGATGCAGTACGCGCACAGCGGCGAGCTGCGCGCCCGGCTGTACAAGGCCTACGGCACGCGCGCATCCGACACGGCGCAAAGCCCCGACTACGACAACTCCGGCCTGATCGAGCGCCTGCTCACGCTGCGCGCGGAGGAAGCCGGCATGCTCGGCTTCGCGCATTTCGCCGAGCAGCAGTTGCAGACGCGCATGGCCGAGTCGCCGGCGCAGGTGCTCGACTTCCTGTGCGATCTGGCCGCGCGCGCCAAGGCCTACGCCGTCCGGGACCTGGACGAAGTCCGCGCCTTCGCGCGCGACGAACTCGGCCTGCAGGAACTGCACCCGTGGGACGTGGCCTACGTCTCGGAACGCCTGCGCACCAAGCGCTACGACTACTCCGAGGACGAGGTCAAGCGCTACTTCCCGCAGCCGCGGGTGGTCGCCGGCCTTTTCGACGTGGTCCAGGCGCTGTTCGGCGTGCGCATGGCGCACGCGCGCGACGCCTCGGTCTGGCACAAGGACGTCGAAGTCATCCGCGTCGAGGATGCCGACGGCGCGCTCGCCGGCCACCTGTATCTCGACCTCTTCGCGCGCACCGGCAAGCAGGGCGGCGCCTGGGTGGACCTGGACCGCAACCGCCGGCGCACGGCGCGCGGGCTGCAGACGCCCGTGGTGTTCCTGACCTGCAACTTCACGCCGCCCTCGGCCGAGCAGCCCTCGCTGCTCACGCACGACGACGTCATCACCCTGTTCCACGAGATGGGCCACGCGCTGCACGCCCTGCTCTCCGAGGTCGACGAACCCGGCGCATCGCCCTTCGGCAGTGTGGAGTGGGACGCCATCGAGCTGCCCTCGCAGTTCATGGAGAACTTCTGCTGGGAGTACGACGTGCTGCAGCGGCTCTCGGCCCACGTCCAGACGGGCGAAGCGCTGCCGCGCGAGCTGCACGGCCGCATGCTGGCGGCGCGCAACTTCCAGAGCGGCCTGGGCACGGTGCGGCAGATCGAGTTCGCACTGTTCGACATGCTGCTGCACCAGAACAAGGATGTGGCCAACATCGGCGCCGTGATGCAGATCCTGCGCTCGGTGCGCGACGAGGTGGCCGTGCTGGTGCCGCCGGACTGGCACCGCTCGCCGCACAGCTTCTCGCACATCTTCGCGGGCGGCTATGGCGCCGGCTACTACAGCTACAAGTGGGCCGAGGTGCTGTCGGCCGACGCCTTCGCCGCGTTCGAGGAGGCGGCCGGCGCCGGGCACACCCGGCTGCTGCCGGAAGTGGGCGCGCGTTTTCGCAAGGAGATCCTGGCCGTGGGCGGCAGCCGCTGCGCGCTGGATTCCTTCGTCGCCTTCCGCGGCCGCAAGCCGGACATCGCCGCTCTGCTGCGCCATAGCGGGATGGCCGAAGCCTGACGGCGCTGCTACACTCGCCGGGACGTTTAGAAAAGTCGGAATGGACGCGCAGCGTCCATCCCCGCGGCATATAACTGGAGGAACCACGTCCCATGAAAGCGCTTTTGTGCAAGCAGTACGGCCTGCCCGACACCCTCGTCCTGGAAGAAGTGGCCGATCCGCAACCCAAGGCCGACGAGATCGTCGTCGACGTCAAGGCCGCGGGCGTGAACTTCCCGGACGTGCTCATCATCCAGAACAAGTACCAGTTCAAGCCCGAGCTGCCGTTCGCGCCGGGCGGCGAGATGGCGGGCATCGTCTCGGCCGTGGGCGAGAACGTCAAGCATCTGAAGGCCGGCGACCGCGTCCTCGGCCTGTGCACCTCCGGCGCCTTCGCCGAAAAGGTCAGGCTACCGGCCGCGCGCGCCATTCCGGTGCCTGAAGGCGTGGGCTTCGATACCGCGGCCGCCTTCCTGCTCACCTACGGCACCTCCTGGCACGCGCTGAAGGATCGTGCCGAGCTCAGGGCCGGCGAAACCGTGCTGGTGCTGGGCGCTTCCGGTGGCGTGGGCATCTCCGCCATCCAGATCGCCAAGGCGCTGGGCGCGCGCGTGATCGCCGCCGCCTCGACCGAGGAAAAGCTGCAGATCTGCCGCGACAACGGCGCGGACGAGACCATCAACTACGCCAGCGAAGACCTGCGCGAGCGCCTCAAGGCCCTCACCGGCGACAAGGGCCCGGACATCATCTACGACCCCGTCGGCGGCGAGTATGCCGAGCCGGCCTTTCGCAGCATCGGCTGGCGCGGCCGCTACCTGGTGATCGGCTTCGCCAACGGCGAGATCCCCCGCCTGCCCTTCAACCTGGCGCTGCTCAAGGGGGCGTCGATCGTCGGCGTGTTCTGGGGCAGCTATACGCAGCGCGAGCCGCAGCGTTTCGCGCAGGACGTCAAGGACATGTTCGCCCTGGTCGCCGAAGGCAAGCTGCGCCCGCACATCTCGGCGCACTACCCGCTCGCGCAGGGCGCGCAGGCGCTCAACGACATGATGAACCGCAAGGTCACGGGCAAGGTCGTGATCGAAGTGGCCGCCTGACCCGAACAGCGTTTCAGGCGCGGCCGGCGTAAGTTGCCGCCGGGCCGCGCACCGCCACCCACTCAGGAGATACCCATGACAGCTCAACGTGCGCAGCGCATTGTGCTTGCCTCGCGGCCGGACGGCCACGTCAGCCCGGACAATTTCCGCCTCGAAACCGTCGACGTACCGGCGCCCGCCGAAGGCGAGGTGCTCGTGAAGGTGCACTACCTGTCGCTGGACCCCTATATGCGCGGGCGCATGAACGAGTCGCGCTCGTACGCCCAGCCGCAGCCGCTGGGCGAGACCATGGTCGGCGGCACGGTCGGCGAGGTGGTGGCGTCCCGCCACGCCGGCTTCGAGCCGGGCGAGCACGTGGTCGGCAATCTCGGCTGGACCGAATACGGCGTGGCCAAGGGCGCGGCCCTGCAGAAGGTGGATACCAGCCGCATCCCCATGTCGGCCTACCTGGGCCCGGTCGGCATGCCCGGCATGACCGCCTGGTACGGCTATCGCAAGATCATCGCGCCCAAGCGGGCCAGCGAGACCATCGTGGTCAGCGCGGCCAGCGGCGCCGTGGGCAGCGTGGTCGGGCAGCTCGCCAAGATCGACGGCATGCGTGCGGTCGGCATCGCCGGCGGCCCCGAGAAGTGCGCGTACGTCGTCGACGAACTCGGCTTCGACGCCTGCGTGGACTACAAGCAGGCCAAGGACCTGCGCGAACTGGCCCGGCTGGTGCGTGCCGCCACGCCGGACGGGGTCGACGGCTACTTCGAGAACGTCGGCGGCGACGTGCTCAATGCCGTGATGGCGCGCCTGAACACCTTCGCCCGCGTGGCCGTGTGCGGCCTGATCTCCGATTACGACAACAAGCCCGACGAGCCGGCCCGCAGCGCCATCCTGAACCCCGCCATGTTCCTGGTGGCCCGCTTCAAGATGGAAGGCTTCATCGTCTCCGATCACCTGGACCTCTGGCCCGAAGGCCTGAAGGAGCTGGGCGGACACGTCGGCGGCGGCCGCATCAAGTACCGCGAGACCGTGGCCGAGGGCCTGGCCAGCGCGCCGGACGCCTTCATCGGCCTGCTCAAAGGCCGGAACTTCGGCAAGCAGCTCGTCAAACTGGTCTAACGCGAGCACCGGCCGGCCCGACCGGCCGTCATGCCGAGGTTCCCGCCCCTGGGCCGCGGCACGTTCGACCCGGGCCGAACCGCCATGCGCCGCACCGCCCGGGTATCGCCGCCCACGTCCCCGGGCATGCAGATGCCCAGCCACCCGCCGCTGGCGACGGCCTCGAAGAACTCGTGCGGGAACTCGTGGTTCCTGTCCCTTGCCCGCCAGTACTCGAGCGGGAAGTCGGCGCAGATCTTCTCTGCGGCATCGACGATGGCCCGCTGTCCTTCGCTGAGTTGATCACCATGCCGGGCTTGTAGTCTTCGAAATAGAGGCCGGCCATGCGGTGTCTCCCATGCCGCGCCCGCCGGGAGACACCCGGAGGAACGGCCCGCCGGCGGGCTTGCGCCGTGTTCGCGCGACTGTCGTGCGGCCCGGCCGCGAGGGCGCGCGCCGGGCCCTTCTTCAAGCGCCGGTCAGCGTGATCGTGAGCTGGCGCCGGTGCCCGTGCGTGCGATGCTCCCAGAGGTAGATCCCCTGCCAGGTGCCCAGGGCCAGCGCGCCGGCCACGATGGGCACGGTCGCGCTCGCGCTGGTCAGCACCGCGCGGATGTGCGCGGGCATGTCGTCCGGGCCTTCGTCGTCGTGCCGGTAGGCCGGATCGCCATCGGGAACCAGGCGCGCGATATACCGTTCGAGGTCGTGGCGCACCTCGGGTGCGGCATTCTCGGTGATGATGAGCGAACAGCTCGTGTGGTGCGTGTAGACGTGCGCGGTTCCCGCCTGCATGCCCGCCTCGGCGACGCAACGCGCCACTTCGCGCGATATTTCCGTGAACCCGCGGCCGGGCGTGAGAACGCTGAATCGGTGCTGGACGATGCGGGCAGGCAGGGACATGCGGCGGCTTTCCGGATGGATCAGGCCGCCATTGTTCCACACAGCTCGGCGCAGCGGCGGCCGGCGTCGCTGTGCCGGGACATGCAGGGGCTCCGGTGCGGATGGCGGCTTCGACCGCCCTCGGAGCAAACGGCATTCCCCGGCGTGGCGGTGGCATAATCGCCCTTTCACCCGCGCGCCGGCCAGCTCCGTGGCTGGCCGCTGCCCTTCCCCCCTTCATGATGCACCGGTCCCGTTGGCCCCTCCCGCTGCCCGTCGTCCGACGGGTGTGGGGCGCTGCTGGCCGCGCGCCCTGCCGCCCGTCCGCCGGGCACGTACCATCGTGACAGACGACGACACCTTCAGCCTGCGCCGCATCGCCGTTCCGGCGTTCGGCCCTTCCCTGCTCTACGGCGCCGCCAATGGCGCCATCCTGCCGGTGCTCGCGTTGAGCGCGCGCGATCATGGCGCGTCGCTGGCCTTGTCCGGCTTCGTCGCCGCCCTGGTCGGCATCGGCTCGCTGCTCGGCAACATCCCCGCGGCAATGCTGGCTGCACGCATCGGCGAGCGGCGCGCCATGATCCTCGCCGGTGTGCTGAGCACGCTCGCGCTGATCGGCTGCATCCTGTCGCCGGGCGTGTGGTCGCTCGGCGCCTGCGTGCTGCTCGTGGGCGCGGGCTCGGCGGTATTCCTGCTGGCGCGCCAGACCTATCTGACCGAAGCGGTGCCGCTGAGCATGCGCGCGCGCGCCTTGTCCACGCTGGGCGGCACCACGCGCATCGGGGTCTTCGTGGGCCCGTTCGCGGGAGCCGCCTTCATCCACGCCTTCGGGCTCTCGGGGGCCTACGCGGTGGCGGCCGTCGCCATGGCGGGCGCCGGGTTCATCGCCTGGGCCTCGCCCGATCTGGGCGTCGAGCCGCGCGACGGCCCCGCCCCCGTCCGTCCCCGGATACGCATCGTGGACGTCATGCGCGCGCACCGGCACGTCTTCGCCACGCTGGGCGTCGGTGTGCTGCTGGTGAGCGTGCTGCGCGCATCGCGCCAGGTCGTCGTACCGCTCTGGGCCGAGCAGCTCGGGCTCGAACCCACGACCATTTCGCTCGTCTACGGGCTGGTCGCGGCGATCGACATGTCGGTGTTCTACCCGGCCGGCAAGGTCATGGACCAGCACGGTCGGCTGTGGGTGGCGGTGCCCAGCTCGGTGCTGATGGGGCTGGCCCTGATCGCCATTCCATGGACGCATGCGCCGATCGCGTTCGTGCTCGTCTGCCTGGTGCTGGGCTTTGGCAACGGGATCGGTTCGGGCATCGTCATGACGCTCGCCGCCGATGCCTCGCCCGCGCAGGGGCGCACGCAGTTCCTGGGGGTGTGGCGGCTGATGTCCGACCTGGGCACCAGCGGCGGGCCCGCGCTGCTGGCCGCCATGACCTCGCTGGTGTCGCTGGCCGCGGGGATCAGCGTGATCGGCTGCATGGGGCTGGTCGCGGCCGCCGTGTTCTATCGCTGGGTGCCGCGGCCGCACTGAGACCGGCCCGCCGGGCGTCTGCGCGGGCTCGCCTCGGCGCCAGCCTGCCGGGCCTGCGCGACCTGGGCCTCTTCTGCCTGGCCCGACATGAAAGTTTCCAATGCAATTGATGATATGTCATCAATTGATGTATCATTGATGCCCTCATGAACACCATCCCACCCACCAGCCCTGCCCCGGACGGGCATGCGCTGGGTGCCCGCATCGGGCTGGCCGCCCGGCTGTGGCGGCGCGCCGTCGATCAACGTCTCCAACCCTATGGCCTCACGCAGGCCACCTGGCGCCCCCTGTTGCAGCTCGCGCGCGCGCCCGAGGCGCTGCGCCAGAAGGAACTCGCCCAGGCGCTCGGGCTCGACAACTCCGCCGTGGTGCGTGTGCTCGATGCGCTCGCAGCCGCGGGCCTGATCGAACGCAAGGGCCTGCCCGACGATCGGCGCGCCAGGGCCATCGTGCTGACGCCCGCCGGGCTGGCCATGGTCGAGCAGGTCACCGCGAGCGCGGCCGACGTCCTGGAGAAGGCAACGGCCGGCATCGCCGCCGAGGACCTGGCCACCGCCGAGCACGTGCTTGCGCGCATCTGCGCCAGGCTGAGCGACGCCGACGACATCGGCGAGGCGGCGCGGCCATGAACGCGACGGCCGTCCGCCCCGCCGTGCCGCTCTGGCTGCTCGCGCTCATCACGCTGAGCGGCACGCTCGCCATGCACATCTTCGTGCCCGCGCTGCCCTCGGCGGCACGCGAGCTTGGCGTGTCCCAGAGCACGATGCAGATGACGCTCAGCGTCTACATCCTGGGGCTGGCGCTGGGGCAGTTGATCTACGGCCCCCTGTCCGACCGCTACGGCCGCAAAGGCACGTTGATGGTCGGCCTGGGGATCTACACCGTGGGCGGGTTTGCCGCCATGCTGGCGCCGGATGCGCACGCCTTGATCGGCGCCCGGCTGTTCCAGGCGCTGGGCGGCTGCGCGGGCCTGGTGCTCGGCCGCGCCATCGTGCGCGACACCTCGGCGCCCGACCAGGCCGTGCGCCGGCTCGCCCTGATGACTCTCATGATCACGCTCGGCCCGGGCCTGGCCCCGCTGCTCGGCGGCATTCTGGCCGAATACGTCGGCTGGCGCTCCATCTTCGTCGTGCTGTGCGGGCTGGGTATCTTCAATACGGTGCTCGCCTGGCGCCTGCTGCCCGAGACATCGGCGGGCGGCGCCACGAGTTTCCGGGCCGTGGGCCGGCACTATGGCGAACTGCTGCGCACCCCGCAGTTCCTGTACTACACCATCGGCGGGGCCTGCGCGACGACCTCGATCTATGCCTTCGTGTCGGCCGCGCCATTCATCTTCACGCACGAGCTGCACCGCTCCAGCTCGGAGGTCGGGCTGTACCTGGCCGTCGTGGTCCTGGGCTCGGCCACCGGCAGCCTGATCGCCAGCCGCGCCTTTGGCCGGATTCCCCTGCGGCGGCTGTTGCTCGCCGGCAACGCGCTCAGCGTGCTCGTCGCCATCACCCTGCTCGTCAGCGTGCTGGCGCACGGCATGTCGGTCTGGCTCACGCTGCTGCTGGTCTATGGCTTCACTCTGGGCGCGGGCATCGCGTCGCCCGCGGCGCTGACCCAGGCGATCGGCGTCAATCCGCGCGTCGTGGGCTCGGCCTCCGGGCTGTACGGGTCGATCCAGATGGGCGTGGGCGCATTGAGCACCGTGCTGGCCGGCATCGGCCCCAGCCCCTCGCTGGCTGCCGCCACTACCCTGGCGGTGATGGCGGCCATTGGCCAATACTGCTTTCAGCGCGCGCTGCGCAGCCGGCCGCTGCCCAAGGCAACCTGAGGCGGCGGCACGCAGGCGCGTATCCAGGCGCACACCGCGGCCACCGCGGGCTCGTCGGCCCGCTCGGCGGGATAGACCAACTGGAACGGCGGCGCGCGCAAGGCGGGTCCGAAGGGCTGGTGCAAGCTGCCCTCGGCCAGTTCGCGCGCGATCAGCGGCAGGCTCATCAGCGCGACACCCTGCCCCGCCATGACCGCACCGATGATGTGCGTCTCGTCGGTGAAGGTGGGGCCGGCCTCCAGATCCAGGCCGGGCACGCGCGCCTGGGCCTGCCAGGTACGCCAGTCCATGGGCAGGCTGCGGCCCCGATAGGGTTCGAAGTGCAGCAGGGTCTGGCCGACCAGGTCCGCGGCGCGGCTCAGCCCCAGCCGCGGGCTGCACACGGGCGCGAATACATTGGTGAACAAGGGTTCCTGGCGCAGTCCGGGCCAAGGCCCGAGGCCATAGCGGATGGCCACGTCGGCCGTCAGGCCGTCCAGCGCCACCGGCTCGTGGGTGGCGTGGACCCTGACATCCAGCCAAGCCGCGCTCGCACGCAGTTGTTCCAGGGCCGGCATCAGGCATCGCACGGCAATGGCAGGTGTGGTGGACACCGTCAGGCAAGCGCGCGTGGCAGGCCTGCGCGCCTGCGCCACGGCGTCGTGCACGGTATCGAAGGCCGATTCCAGCGCCTGCGCGAGAGCCCTGGCCTGCGCCGTGGGCAGCAGTTGCCGCGGCCGGCGCACGAAGAGCTCGGTGCCGAGCTCCTCTTCGAGCAGGCGGATCTGGTGGCTGATCGCCGTGGGCGTGACCGACAGCTCGGCCGCGGCGTCGCGCGCGCTGCCCAGGCGCACCACCGCCTCGAACGCGCGCAGCGCAACCAGCGACGGCAGGCGCCGGCGTTTCATGGATGAATTTTCTTTTGCCATGACGACGAGAAATCATCGTTTGTCCAGCAATGAATGGTTCGATAGATTGGTCTCTGTCGTCAAGCACGACATGAATCCTTCTCAACCATGCATGGAGAACACCATGGCCAACCTACTCATCGTCGACGCCAGCGCTCGCCCAGGCCTGGGCGGTATCGACGCCCATGGCGCCTATTCCCGCCGGCTCACGCACCATTTCGCCTCGCGCTGGCGCCTGCGACGGCCGGGCGATGTCATCGTGCACCGGGAGGTCGGGCTGACGCCGCCCGCGGCCGTCACGCACGACTGGATCGCCGCAGCCTATACGCCCGTGGCGCAGCGTACGCCGGCCATGCGCGCCGCACTGCGCGAGAGCGACGCCCTGGCCGCCGAGCTGGCGCAGGCCGATCTGCTCGTCATCGGCTCGCCGCTCTACAACTTCGGCATGCCGGCGGGCCTCAAGGCCTGGGTGGACAACGTCGTGCGCATCGGTGTCACGATGGACTTCGTGCCCGAGCGCGCCGATCCCTACGTCCCGCTGCTCGCGCCGCGCCGCATCCGCGCGGCAAGCCTGGTCGCACGCGGCGGCCATGGTATGGACCCGGGCGGCGAGCACGCTGCCATGAACCATCTGGAAAGCTCTCTCACGACGGCCTTGGGCTTCATCGGCGTGACCGATTTCGCGCACGTCGCCGTCGAGCACCAGGAGTTCGGCGGCCAGGCGCTGGACGCCTCGCTGCACCGGGCGCTCGCCTCGGTCGATGCGCTGGCGCAGCGCTGGGATGCGGAGCTGCGGTGCGCGCTGGAGGCTGTGCCGGCCTGCGCGTGACGCCCTGAGTCGGTCCGCGTCCAGCCTCTACACCGCCGCGCTTTGCGCGCCATCCTCGGTGAGCCGGGTAGACCGGATGATCGGCGCTGCCGAGCGCGAATGGGGCCCCGGTGCCGTCGAACGCTCCAAGCATGCGACTGGCACGTCCATTTATCTGGATCTTCGTCTTCGTCGGGCTAGCGCAGCGGCCGGGCGCGTCGCTGCGCTAGCGGTTCGGCCGGTGCCAGCGTGGCCAGGTCGAGCAGTGTGAAGTGGCCGTCCGGCAGCCAGCCGCCGGTATCGATGTGATGCACATTGCCGAGCACGCGGATGTCGGCGAGCGGGCTATGGCCGACCACCAGTGCGCGCAGCCCGGCCACCGGCCGCGTGTCGCCCTCGGTGATGCGGGTGCGATCCCACAGGGCCAGCGCGCGGGCCGATCGGCCCGTCTCCAGGCGCTCGGGCAAGCGCCCCCAGTCGCCGCCCGGACAGTCGGCATGGATCAGGCCGACCGGGCCGGCTTCGGTTTGCAGCTCGATGGCCCAGGGCAGGCGTGCCAGGGCGGCGGCCACCTTCGCACGCAATACCGGTGCTGCGTCGATGAACCAGCCGCCGCCGTTGGCGCGATAGTTCTCGCGGTCCATCGGGTTGCCTTGCGCGTAGCGCAGGGCCATATCCTCGTGGTTGCCGCGCACCGCGTGCAGCCAGGGCCGCTCGAGCCAGGTCAGCACCTGGGCGGATTCCGGCCCCCGGTCCACCAGATCGCCCACGCTGAACAGCCTGTCGCGCTTGGGATCGAAGCCGATACGCTCCAGTTCGGTGCGCAATGCGCTGAAATGGCCGTGGATATCGCCGACCGCGATATCCCGGCCGTGGGTGTTGCGCGCATGGCGCTGCAGCCATTCGTTCATGTCCTTGTCCGTCTACAGCCCGGTTGGCACCCTCGCGGCAGTGCCAGCCGAACGTTGCGCGCCCGGTAGCAGCCGGACGCCGTTCGACCAGGCACGATGCTTGCTAAGTGCTCTGTGCGAACCATCTGGAGGAGAGGGCTCATCGTGTCTATATCAACATTCCTCGCTGTCGATCGAAAGAGTAATCTGGTGACGCTGTTCGTACGACCCAAGCCCGTCACTCCCCTGGATCACCTGGACCTGGCGAGCAGCCAGTACTGCGATCTGCACGGGCGCCCGGCAACCTACCTCGGCAACGACACGTTCCAGTTGTTCGATGGAACCCTTGCCAAGCGCAGCAACAGCGCTGCGGACTGACGTCCCGGACCACATTGACCTGGCGCGACGCCGCAGCTTGCTGCGGCGTCGTTGTTTGTGGGATGTGGAACGTGAAGCGAACGCAGGATGGCGTCGAATGCGGCAAGGCGATCGTCCAGGCGGCCGGCAAACTCGCATAGAATTCATAAGTACATAAGAATCAACACGTTATTCGCTTCATGAAAATCGCCACCTGGAACGTCAATTCCCTGAAAATCCGCCTCAACCAGACCCTGGACTGGCTGGCCGCCAACCCGGTGGACGCGCTGTGCCTGCAGGAACTCAAGCTCACCGACGACAAATTCCCGCTGGCCGCCATCGAGGAGGCCGGCTATCACGCCGCGTTCACGGGGCAGAAGACCTACAACGGCGTGGCCGTACTGAGCCGTGCGCCCGTCCGTGACGTGGTGCGCAACATGCCGGGTTTCGACGACACCCACCAGCGCCTGATCTCGGTGACGCTGGACAGCCCGGCGGGAGAGGTGCGCGTGATCAGCGCGTACTGCCCGAACGGGCAGTCGCTGGACAGCGAGAAATACCCCTACAAGCTGGCTTGGTATGCGGCGCTGCGCGAGCATGTCGCGGCCGAACTGCAGCGCTACCCCCGGCTGGCGCTGCTGGGCGACTTCAATGTCGCGCCCGATGACCGCGACGTGCACGATCCGGCCAAATGGGAGGGCCAGGTCCTGGTGTCCGAACCGGAGCGCGCGGCGCTGCGCGCGCTGATCGAGCTCGGCCTGTCCGACGCGTTTCGCCTGTTCGAGCAGCCCGAGAAGTCGTTCAGTTGGTGGGACTACCGGCAGCTCGCCTTCCGGCGCAATGCCGGCCTGCGCATCGATCACATCCTGCTCTCGCCGCCGCTGCGCGATGCGTGCACCGCCTGCGCGATCGACAAGGAGCCGCGGCGCAACGACCAGCCCTCGGACCACGCGCCGGTGGTCGCGACCCTGGATCTCTGAGCACGCGCCAAGCGTCAGTCTCGTCCACCTCGCGGCCTGCATGCCGCTCGATGTGACGTTGCCTGAGGGCAACAATACCGGGACGCTGGATTGCGCACCCCTGGGCACGATGCAACACTTGGTTGTCGATCGAAACAGGAAGCTGCCGTGGGGGGAATCGGGAAGGCATCGCGATACCTGCAGGCCCGGCGGCGGTTGTGCGCATGCCTCCTGGCTCTTGCGCCGGCCAGTGTGGCGCTGGCCTCGCCTGCCCTGAGTTTCGACGAAGCGCAACGGCGTCTGGAACAGGTGTCCGATGCGCTCGCCGCCGCCGATGCCGCTGTGCGTCAGCGCCAGGATCTGCAGGACGCTACGCGCTACCTGCGGCTGCCCGAGATCACGGCCGAGGTGCGGCGGCTGAATTTCCAGAAGACCATCGAGGTGCCACTGGGCCCGCTCGAGCCGCTCGCACAGGAATTCGGCATTCAGGGCCCGCTCTCGCGCAAGTACGAGGACTGGCGCACGCGGCCCGTCGTATCCGCCGTGCTGCCTCTCTATACCGGCGGGCAGATCCCCGCGGCGCAGCGCGCCGCAGCCGCCGCGACGGACCAGGCGAGCGCCGAACGGGAGTCAGAGCGGCAGTCATTGTCGGTACAATTGGTGCAAGCCTATTTCGGCCAGCAGCTCGCCGAAATGGCCGCCGGTATCCGCAAGGACACCCTGGCGGGCCTGGAGCGCCATCTGTCCGACGCCGCCAAGCTCGAGCGCGAGGGTTTCGCCACGCGCGCGCAGCGCCTGCAGGCGACGGTAGCGCGCGACAAGGCGGCGCGCGAATACCAGAAAGCCGTCAACGACCTGGCCATCCTGCAGACGGCGCTGGCCACCTTGCTGCGCAGCGAGAAGGTCGTGCCGACCCTCTCCCCCTTGTTCGTCAACCATCGCCCTCCCGGCCGGCTCGTCGAATTCGAAGACGCGGCGCGCGCCCTGCACCCGCAACTCAACGCCCTGCGCGCAACGGCGGCGCAGGCCGAGCAAGGCGTGGCGGTGCAGCAGGCCAAGCTCAAGCCGCAGGTCTATCTGTTCGGACAATACGATCTGCGTCGCCGCGACCAGTTGCTGGACGATGCGGACTGGGCAGTCGGCATCGGTATGCGCTACACCCTGCTTTCGCCGCAGGACAGGCCGCGCCAGGTGAGTGCGGCGCGCGCGCAGCTACAGCGCGCAGAAGCCGGCATACGCGAGGCCGAGAACCAGGTGGTGCTCGGCGTGCGCAAGGCATGGTACGAACTCGACACCGCGCGCGAACAATACCGCCTGCTCGGCAGCAGCATCGCCCAGGCCCAGGAAAACCTGCGCCTGCAGGAGCTTTCCTACCGCGAAGGCCAGGCCACGTCGCTCGATGTGATCGATGCCAGGCTGGCCCTGGGCGGTGCTCGGGTCGAGCGCGCCCAGGCCGCCTATCAATACGACGTCGCGCTCGCCATGTTGCTCGAAGTGAGCGGGCAGATGCATCGCTACGACGAGTTCCGCCGCCGCGCCGACCAGACCCTTGCCCATGATTGAACCCGCGCCGTCCACCACCGACACGCCGGCTTCGGCACCCTCGCCGTCACCCCCGTCCCGCGCGCGCCGTCTTGCCGCGCTGCTGCTCGGGCTGTTGCTGGTCGCCGTCATCGCGGCCGGGCTGTGGCTCGCCAGCCGGCCGGCCCCGGGACAGGTACAAGGCATGGTCGATGCCGACTCGGTGAACGTCGCCGCCAAGATCACGGCCCGCGTGGCCAGCCTGGCGGTGCGCGAAGGCGCACGGGTCGATGCCGGGCAGATCCTGTTCGAGCTGGACAGCCCGGAGGTGGCGGCCAAGGCATCCCAGGCCCGCGCCGCCGTCGCCGCCGCGCAGGCCGTCGCCGACAAAGCCGATGAAGGTGCGCGCAGCGAGGACATCCGCGCCGCGCAGGCCAACTGGAAGCGTGCCGTGGCCGGCGCCGAACTCGCCCGGGCCACCTATCGCCGCGTCGACAATCTCTATCGCGAAGGCGTGCTCACCCGCCAGAAGCGCGACGAAGCCCTGGCCCAGGCACGCAGTTCCGACGAGCTGGCGAACGCCGCGCGCGCCCAGTACGACCAGGCGCTTGCCGGCGCGCGGCTGGAGGACAAAGCCGCGGCCCAGGCCCAGGTGCGTCAGGCCGAGGGCGCGCTGGCCGAGGTCGAGGCCGCGCGCGAGGAGACCCGCGGCCGATCCCCGCAGGCCGGCGAGGTCAGCAAGCGCATGGCCGATGTGGGCGAACTGGTGCCGGCAGGGTTTCCCGTCTTCACCATCGTCGATGTGGACCACCCCTGGGTGGCTTTCTATTTGCGCGAGGACGACATGGGCGGCGTCGGGATGGGCGGTCGGCTGCGCGGCACCATCCCGGCGCTCGCCGGCCGCTCGGCCGAGTTCGAGGTGTATTTCATCAATCCGGCGGGCGAGTACGCGACCTGGCGCGCTACGCGGCAGTCCTCGGGCTACGACGTGCGCAGCTTCGAGGTGCGCGCCCGGCCCGTCGAGCCCATCGCCGGCCTGCGCCCAGGCATGAGCGTGCTGTATCCATGGCCGCCCACGCGGTGACGGCGGCAGCGCGCGCGGGCTTTCGCCGGGCGTGGCGGCGCGAGTGCCGGCATCTGGCGCGTGAGCGCTGGGATCTCGCCTTCGTGACGCTGCTGCCCATCGCCATGCTGGTGCTCATGGCCTGGCTGCTCAGCCCCTCGGTCATGCGCGAGATTCCCGTCGCGGTCGTCGACCAGGACAACAGCGTGGACAGCCGCGAACTGCTGCGCCTGATCGACGCAAGCCCAGGCGTACGCATTGCGCGCCAGGAGACGAGCCCGGAGGAAGGTTTCGCGGCCGTGCGCCGCCTGGACGTCTACGCCACCGTTCTGGTGCCGCGCGACTTCGGCCGGGCCCTGCGGCGCGGCGAGCGCGTCACCGTGATCGACTACTACAACGGCAGCTATCTCACGGCCGGCCAGTCGGCTGCGCGCGACATCGGCGACGCCGTGACGGCCTTCAACACGCACTTTCTGACCCGGACGATGGCCGCGCAGCGCGGCCCCCAGGGCCTGCGTCCAGCGCCGGTGGTGGTGCAGAGCGGCATTCTCGGCAATCCGGCGCGCAGCTACGAGCTGTTCCTGCTGCCCTTGATCGCGCCCGCCCTGCTCTCGCTGGTGTCGGCCCTGGCCATGGCGGCGGCACTCGGCCGCGAGATCCGCGACGGCACCTGCGCGATCTGGCTCGGCAAGGCGCCGGTGCGCGCGATCCTGGGCAAACTGATGCCCTATGTGCTGCTCTTCACGCTCTATGGCCTCGCAAGCCTGGCCTACGTGGGCTGGATACGCGGCCACGGCATCGCCGGCAGTCTCGCCTTGCTGGCCGCCGGCCAGTTCCTGTTGCACCTGGCTTGCGCGGCGGTGGCCTGCTTCTTCGCCGGGGTGCTGCGCGACATGGGCAGCGCCATGTCGCTGGTCGGCCTGTCGATCGGCGCATCGCTCGCTTTCTCGGGCGCCACGTTTCCCACCATCGGCGCGCCGCTCTTCGTGCGGGCGTGGAGCGCCGCGCTGCCGCTGACGGCTTATGAGCACGTGCAGAGCCAGCAGATGCTGATCGGCTCGCCCTGGCCCGTCTCCCTGGCCCCGCTGGGCACGCTGCTGGTGATCGCCGCAGTGTGCGGCGCGGTCGGTATCCGGCGGCTTGCGCCGCTGGGGCGTCCGCAGGCAGTAGGCGGGAATGGCATTCCCGCCGACGCCGGAGCGCGGCCATGAGCGCCGGCTTCTTCGCCGCCTGGCGCGCAACGTTGCTGGCCATCGTGACCGACCGCTATGCCGTGGTCACCATGATCGGTGCAGTGATCCTGTACTCGTTCTTCTATCCCTCGGCCTATCGTCACGAGGTGGCCAGCGACTTGCCGATCGTGGTGGTGGACCAGGACGCCAGCGCCTTGAGCCGCGCCCTGTTGCGCCGCGTGCAGGCGCTGCGCGAGGTGCGCGTGGTGGCCCAGGCCACAGACCTGGACGCGGCCCGGCGCATCGTGCAAGCGCGCGAGGCCGACGCCTTGCTCTACATCCCGCGCGACTTCGCCCGCGACGTGCTGCGCGGCCAGCAGGGCCCGCTGGTACTGCTGGCCGAGGGCGCCTACCTGGGGCGGGCAAGCTGGGCGCTGACCGGGCTGGCCGCCGCCGTCGGGGATTTCGCGGCGCAGGCGGCGGGCGCGCAGGCCAGGTTCCTCGGCGCGCCCATGCAGCCTCCCGTGCGACTCGTGCAACGCCCGCTCTTCAATACGCACGAAGGCTATGGCAGCAGCATCGTGCCAGGAGTATCCATCCTCATCGTGCACCAGACTTTGCTGATCGGCATCGGCGTGCTGCTGGGTACGCGCCGGCAGGCCACGGGCCGTCGCCTGAGCCTGCCGCCGCGCCGGCTGCTCGGCATGCTGGCCGGGTTCGCCACCGTCGGCCTGGGCGGTATGCTGTACTACCTGGGCTTCACGGCCTGGGTGCAGGATTACCCGCGCGGCGGCAATCTGCCGGGGCTGCTCGTGGCGGCGCCCTTGCTGGTAGCGGCCACGGTGCTCTTCGGCACCTTCGTCGGCAGCTACTTCGACACGCGCGAACGCGCCTTCCAGTATGTGACGGCCACCTCGATCCCGCTCTTTTTCCTGGCCAACCTGTCCTGGCCCGACGTGCTGACGCCGCCGGCACTGCACACCGCCGCCCAGGCGCTTCCCATCGTGCCGGGCATCAACCTGATGGTGCGCCTCAATCAGATGGGCGTGTCGCTGCATGAGGTGCGGGGCGAACTGTGGACGCTTGCCGGGCTGGTGCTCGGCTATGGTCTCTTGGTCTGCTGGCGTTTTCGGCCGCAGCGCCGGGCCGTCGCCCGCGCTGCGCTGCCGGCGCCGGCGAGGGAACCATGAACGCCTGGCGTATACCTTTGGCTATTTTGGCCAATATGGGTAAAATGGGCTTGTCCGCGAACCCGACGCGCTCCCGCCAGGAGGCACCATGACCACCGCCCTTCAGTCCCCTCCATTCGATACCCTGCCCCGCGCCGCGGCTTCGGATGTCAAGAAGCACGGCTGGCGCGGCGTCATGCGCAGGGTCAGCGAGCAGGGTAAACTCGTCATCACCAACCACAGCGCGCCCGAAGCCGTCGTGCTGTCCATGCGCGAATACAAGGCCCTCATGGCGGCCGTGGAGGCCGCCCATGAAAGCGCTGCCTCCGGGCTGGATGCCCTGCGCAGCCGCTTCGACGAGCGCCTGGCCGTCCTGCGCCAGGACGACGCCGCCGAGCGGCTGCGTTCCATCTTCGACGAGCCGGTCGCGCTCGAGGGTGCAGTCAAGGCCGGTAGCGGGTACTGATGCCCCGCCCGGCGCTGTATGTGCTTGCCGGCGTCAACGGCGCCGGCAAGAGTTCCATCGGCGGCCACCTGCTCACGCGCAAGGGGTTGGCCTGGTACAACCCCGACACCTATGCGCGCGAACTGATCGCCCTGACGGGCTGCACCCAGGGCGAAGCCAACGCGGCCGCCTGGCAGGAGGGCATGCGCAGGCTCGACGCAGCCCTCGCCGCGGGCGAGACCTACGCCTTTGAGACCACCCTGGGCGGCAACACCGTGGCGCGCAAGATCGCCGCCGCTTCCCGCACCCACGACGTGATGGTCTGGTTCTGCGGGCTGGACACGCCCGAGCGGCACATCGCCCGCGTGCGCGCCCGGGTCCAGGCCGGCGGACATGACATTCCCGCCGACAAGATACGCGAACGCTACGACGCCGCGCGCCTGAACCTGATCGCCCTCATGCCGCGTCTGGCCCGCCTGCACGTCTACGACAACAGCCAGGATGCCGCGCCCGGCGCCGGCGTGGCCGATCCGCGCCTGCTGCTCGACATGGCGCAAGGCCGGCCGCGCTGGCCCACCGCCGTGGACGATCTCGCGCGTACGCCGGAGTGGGCCAAGCCCCTGGTGGAGGCGGCCATGGCGGGCGGCGGTCAGGCTGCGCCCGCGCCCGTGCCGACATCCTGAACACGCCGGAAGCGGCCGGACGGTGGCGTCCTGGTTTACGATGACGCCCGCTGTCGCCGGCCGGCGCGCTGCATGTCCCGACGGGACGGGTGTGGCGCGCCGCGCGATGGCCGATGACAAGAAGAACCCTCGGGAGACTCCGTCCATGCCGCTCATGGGGCGCCCAGCCTTCGCCATGCCGCTCGCGCAAGTTCACGATGCCGTCCCGCCCTGGGTGGCGGCCAGCGCCGATGCGCTCGACCAGGGCGTGCACACAAACACCTCCGCGCGCCCCACCGACGTGCTGCCGCGCCTGGCCGAGGCGGGCTATCTGGGCCTGGGCATCCCGCGCGCGGCCGGCGGCCAGGGCGGCGACATCACGGACGCGCTGGCCGCGGTCGTCGCGCTGGCCACGCAGTCGCTCACCGTGGCCTTCGTCTACTGGGCGCAGCGCGGCAGCCTCGAAATCGTGGCGAGCAGTCCCCAGGCGCAGGCTCGCGAGGCCCGCCTGCCCGCGCTGCTGTCGGGCGCACGCGCCGGCGCGCCCGGCCTGTCCAATGCCATGAAGAGCCTGGGCGGCCTCGAGCCCATGCGGGTGCAGGCCAGCCGGGACGACGGCGGCTGGCGCCTGGACGGCCGCGTGCCCTGGACCACCAACGCCCGCCCCGCGGGTTTCAGCGTGATGCTGGGCGCCACCCGTCCGGATGGCGGCGTCGCCGTCTTCGCCGTGGACGGGCCTTCGACGGGGCTGCGAGCCGAACCCCAAGGCCACCTCATCGGCCTGCGCGGCAGCCATACCGCGGCATTGGCGCTGCAAGCCGTGGCGGCAAACGCGCACGCCGTTCTGCACGAGGACCTGGCCTCGGCGCTACCGGCGTTCCGCCCGGCTTTCATCGGCCTGCAATGCGGCCTGTCGCTCGGGCTGGCGAGCGCCTGCATCGCGGCGGCGCGCGCCGCCGGCCCGCTGGCGGGCGCCGTCGCCCAGGGGCTGGATGCGTGCGAGCGCGAACTGGGCAGCCTGTACGATGAATTGCTCGCCGGGTTGCGCAGCGGCGCCTACGCCACCGGCCCGGCCGCCCTGTTCCGCGTGCGCATCGCCCTGGCCTATCAGGTCCGGCAGGCCGCCTGGCTCGAACTGCAGGCGGGCGGCAGTCGCGCCTACCAGGAAGTCAACGGCACCGGTTTCGCGCGGCGCTGGCGCGAAGCCGCCTTCATCCCGATCATCACGCCGACGCTCGCCCAGCTCGAATCGCAATTGGCGGCGTTGCGGTGAGTCTTGCGGCCTGAACGGCCGCCCCGGCGCCCGGGCCGGCGCCGCAGAGTCACCCCAGGCGCCGCTGTGCGTCCAGCGCAAGCCCCGAGCCGATGCTGCCGAACAGGTCGCCTTCGACGTGGGCCGCCTCGGGCAGGCGCGCGGCGATGCGCTGGCGCAGCAGGGGCACGCGGCTGGAGCCGCCGGTGAAGAACACGGTGTCGACGTCGGCGGCGCGCAGGCCGGCATCGACAAGGATGCGCTCGACGGCGCCATCGACGCGCTCGACCAGGCCGCCGATCGCCTGGTCCAGGGCCTGGCGGCTGAGGTTCGCGGTGAGGCCCTTGGCCAGGCGCGACAGGTCGACCTCGGCCTGGCCGGCGTCGGACAGCGAGATCTTCGCCTGCTCCACCTGGTAGGCCAGCCAATGGCCCGCCCGCGCGGCGACCAGGCTGAGCAGCAGGTCGAGCTTGTCCTTGTCCACGGCCTCGGCCCGGATCTGCTTCAACATGTCCTGCATCTTGCGTGTATAGACATTGTTGATGGTGTGCCAGCTCGCCAGATGGATGTAGGGCATGGCCGGCACCTGCTTGCCGCTGGTCAACTCGCCGCCCAGGCCCAGCATGGGCATGATGGCGGACAGGTTGAACTGCTTGTCGAAATCCGTGCCGCCGATGTGCACGCCGCCGTTGGCGAGGATGTCGTCGCGGCGCTCGGCGCGTCCGGCGCGCGCGGGGCCCAGGCGGATCAGCGAGAAGTCGGAGGTGCCCCCGCCGATGTCCACGACCAGCACCAGGGCTTCGGCGTCGATGCGGGATTCGTAGTCGAAAGCGGCGGCCAGCGGCTCGTACTGGAACAGGACGTCGCGAAAACCGACGTCGCGCGCAATGGCTTCGAGGGTGTCCTGCGCGAGCTGGTCGGCCTTGGCGTCGTCGTCCACGAAGAAGACGGGGCGGCCGAACACGGCGCGCTCGAGGCTGCGCCCGGCGCTCGCCTGCGCGCGTTCGCGCAGTTCGCGGATGTAGGCGGTCAACAGCACCCGGAACGGCATGGGCCGCCCACGCACCTCGGTGTGCCCTTCCATCAGCGAGCTGCCGAGCAGGCTCTTCATCGAACGCATGAGGCGGCCGTCGTAGCCGGCCAGATAGTCGGCGAGCGCGGCTCGGCCGTAGCTCACCTCCTCGTCGTCATCGTGAAAGAAGATCGCCGAAGGCAGCGTGGGCTTGTCGTCCTCGAGCTCGAGGAGACTGGGTTGACCCGGCCGGTACCAGCCAACAGTGGAGTTGGAAGTACCGAAGTCGACCCCGCAGGCAGATGTGGTCATGGCGGGTTCCGGCGGTTGGACCGCAACCGCTCGTGGCGGCACGGGCAAAACCGCACAGTGTAGACGATCCGCAAGGCCCGCCGGGCCGGCCCGTTCGCACGCTCGCTCAGAGCGTGCGCGCGATGATCTCCTTCATGATCTCGCTGGTGCCGCCGTAGATGCGCATCACGCGCGCATCGATCCAGGCGCGCCCGATGCCGTACTCGGCCATGTAGCCGTAGCCGCCGTGCATCTGCAGGAAGGCGTCGAGCAGCCTGCCCTGCGCCTCGGTCGAGGTGAGCTTGGCCATGGCGGCCTGCACGGGCGTGAGTTCGCGCTTCAGATGCAGGGCCAGGCAGTGATCGACGAACACGCGCACCATTTCGACTTCCGCGCGCGCCTCGGCGAGCTTGAAGCGGGTGTTCTGGTAGTCGAAGATCGGCTGGCCGAAGGCCTTGCGCTCGCGCGTGTACTGCAGCGTCTGCTCGAGCATGGTCTCGATCGAGGTGGCCGCGCGCAGCGCGATGATGAGGCGCTCCTGCGCGAGTTCGTGCATGAGATAGGCGAAGCCCTTGCCTTCCTCGCCCAGGCGGTTGCCCACCGGCACGCGCACGTTGTCGAAGAAGAGTTCGGCGGTGTCCTGCGCGTGCAGGCCGATCTTCTCGAGCTTGCGCCCCTTGCTGAAGCCGGGCGTGCCCTCCTCCACCACGATCAGCGAGACGCCCTTGGCGCCGGCCTGCGGGTCGGTCTTGCACACCACGACCACGATCTCGGAATTGTAGCCGTTGGTGATGAAGGTCTTCTGCCCGTTGATGACGTACTCGTCGCCCTCGCGCCTGGCATGGGCGCGCACGGACTTCAGGTCGCTGCCGGTGCCGGGCTCGGTCATGGCGATCGCGCCGATCAGCTCGCCGCGCGACATGCGCGGCAGCCAGCGTTCCTTCTGCTCGTCGGTACCGTAGCGGAAGATGTAGGGCGCGACGATGTCCGAATGCAGTGAGAAGCCCAGCCCGCTCGCGCCGGCCCGGGTGATCTCCTCGAGCAGGACGGCCGAGTGGCCGAAGTCGCCGCCCTGGCCGTAGGGCTCGGGCAGCATGGTGTTCAGGAGGCCTTCGCGGCCGGCCTTGCGCCAGACCTCCTTGGGCACGAGGCCGTCCTTCTCCCACTGATCGTGAAAGGGAATGACCTCGCGCTCCAGGAAGCGGCGGGCCTGTTCGCGGAAATGTTCGTGATCGTCGCGATAGACGGTACGCATGTCGATGTTTCTCCTGCCTGTACGGCGATGGCTGTGGGTTCAGTTCGCCGCGCGCCTGGCTGGGCGCACCACGTGCCCGCCCACGGCATGATCGCGGAAATGGTCCTTGAGGCGGCGGCGCAGCAGCTTGCCGCTCTCCAGGCGCGGCAGCGGATGATCGAAGACGAACACGCGCGGCACCTTCAGCCCGGCCAGTTGCTCGCGGCAGTGCGCAGCGAGCGTCTCGGCCATCGCCGCGTCGCCTTCGTAGCCGTCGTGCAGTTGCACGACAGCCAGCACCGATTCGCCGAACTCGGCGTCGGGCGCGCCGATCACGGCAACGTCGGCCACCGCCGGATGCTGGATCAGCGCGTTCTCGATCTCGGCCGGATAGATGTTCACGCCGCCCGACAGGATGAGGTCGACGCGCCGGTCGCTGAGGTAGAGATAGCCTTCGGCGTCGAGATGGCCCAGGTCGCCGTAGGTCGCCCAACCCTTGTCGTTGTAGGCCTTGCGGGTCTTCTCCGGGTCGTTGTGGTATTCGAAGCGCGGGCCGTCCGAGAAATACACGTTGCCGACGTCGCCCGGCGCCAGCTCGTTGCCGTCGTCATCCAGAATCCGCACCTTGCCGAGGATGGCCTGGCCGACCGAGCCCGGATGGGCAAGCCAGTTCTCGCTGTTGATGGAGGTGATGCCGGCCGATTCCGAACCCGCGTAATACTCGTACACGACGGGGCCGAACCAGTCGATGATCTGGCGCTTGACGTGCACCGGGCACGGCGCGGCGGCATGGATGGCCACCTTCAGGCTGGACAGGTCGTAGCGCGCGCGCTCCTCCTCGGGCAGGTCGAGCATGCGCACGAACATGGTGGGCACCCATTGGCTGTGCGTGACGCGAAAGTCCTGGATCGCCTGCAGCGCGACCTGCGGATCGAACTTGCGCATGGCGATGTTGCGCCCGCCGACTTCGGTGGTACGCATCATGTAGCGCAAGGGGGCCGCGTGATAGAACGGCGCCGGCGACAGATACACGGTGTGCTCGTCGAAACCGTAGGTGCGGCGCCAGGATTCGAGTTCGGGCTCGGGCTCCAGGCGCCGCTCGTACGGCACCATGGCGCGGCGGATGCCCTTGGGCAGGCCGGTAGTGCCGGAGGAGTACAGCAGATCGCGGCCGACCGGGCGCGGCGGCAGCTCGTCTGCCATGTCCACGCTGGCCAGCAGCGGCTCCAGCGCGGCCAGGCCCTCGGCCTCGCCTTCCATGACGTAGGCGGGCAAGGCGGCGTCGGCGGCCGTGCGCAGGATGTCGCGCGTCAGGCCGGCCATCGCCGGCGTGGTGAACACCGCCCGGGCGCCGCAGTCGGACAGCACGTAGCCGGCCTCGCGGCCCGTGAGATGGATGTTCACGGGCGTGTAGTAGAGCCCTGCCCGGCGCGCGGCCCAGGCCACGTCGAACAGCGCGAGGTTGTTCTCCATGACCAGGCCGATGTTGTCCCCTGCCTGCAGGCCTTGTCCGATCAGCCAGCGGGCGATGCGCCCGGCGCGTTCGTCGAGCTCGCGCCAGGTGCGCGTTTGCACGATGCCGCCCGCATCGATCAGGGTGAGTGCGGTTGCGTCGGTCTTTTGCTCGGCCCAGCGTCGCAGGGATGTCATGTCTGTCTCCAATCGGGTGAAGCGCACCGGCCGGGTTCGACCCGCGCGCGAATTCGTTGCCGTGTGCGGGTCAGCCGCCGCCCAGCGCCGCCTCGACCGTGCGCACCAGCGTCACCGCGCGCGGACCGATGTCGCTGAAGATCTCGTCGCCGCGCAGGTTGAACTTGCCCACCGAGGTGGCCAGCACCCAGAACTCGCCGTCCACGCGCGTCGGGAACGGCACGGCGACGGTTTCGATTTCGCGGTGCAGGTCGCCATGGCTCAGGCACATGCCGTGTTCGGCCAGGCTGCGTTCGGCAGCCTGCAGGCGCTGCGCCAGCCAGGGGCGGCGCGCGCCGTCCGGATCGTGCAGCACCTGCTCGACGTAGTGCCGGCGCTCGGGCTCGCTCAGGCTGCACAGGTACGCCCGCCCCGACGCGGTACGCGCCACCGAGATGCGCCCGCCGATCTCGGGGCGGAACAGGACGCTGTCGGCGCCGTGCACGATCTCGACGTAGGTGAGTTCGTGGCGATCGGCGGCGACCAGCGCGACCTGGCCGCGCACATGATCGGCAAGCTCCTGCATGAGGGGACGGGCGAGTTGCCGGATGGTCATGCGCGCCAGCACGGGCGCTCCCAGCGTGAGCATGCCCAGCCCCGGTACGTAGCGCGAGAGCCGTTCCGAATAGCGCAGCAGCCCCAGCTCGCAGAGCGTATCGAGCAGGCGCGCCAGCGTCGGCTTGGGCAGGCCGGTGGCCTGGGCCAGTTCCTTGACGCTCAGCGCCGTGCGGGTCGGCGTGAAGGCGCGCATCACGGCCACGCCGCGCGCCAGGGCGCCGACGAGCCGGGATTCGGCCTCGGTATCCGCAGGGACGGTGGCAATTTCCATAGAATTTTGAGTTCTGGTTTCCATTTTTTGAGGATTGTGCCTCATTTTCTGGCATTCAGACATGGAAAAATGGCGTTGACGATGAATAAGTCGAGGCCTATAGTTCAACACCATCCGATGATCGATAACCATTAGACGGCCCTCCGCCGCCCCGAGACTGCGCCGCGCGCGCCAAGGATCCTCCATGCACAACCCCGTCATCGTCGACGCGATCCGCACGCCCATGGGCCGCTCCAAGCCCGGCTCGCTGTTCACCGAGATGCATCCGACCGAACTGCTCGCCCAGACGCTGCAGGCGCTGATCGAGCGCAACAAGATCGACCCGGGCACGGTGGACGATGTCATCACCGGCTGCGTGAGCCAGGTCGGCGAACAATCGGGGTCGCCGGGCCGCGTGGCCTGGCTGGCCGCCGGCTATCCCGAGCACGTGCCCTCCACCACCGTGGAGCGCAAGTGCGGCTCGAGCCAGCAGGCCGTGCATTTCGCCGTGCAGGGCATTGCCGCCGGCGCCTACGACATCGTCATCGCCTGCGGCGTCGAATCCATGAGCCGGGTGCCCATGGGGGTGTCCCGCCTGGACCAGAACCCCTACGGCCCGAGCTTCATCGAACGCTACGCGCCCGGCCCCATCGGCCAGGGCGTATGCGCCGAACGCGTCGCCGCGCGCTGGAACATCGAGCGCGCCGAGCTGGACGCCTACTCGGCCCGCTCGCACGAACGCGCCGACGCTGCGCGCCGCGCCGGCTGGTTCAACAACGAGATCGTGTCCATCCGCACGCCGCACGGCCTGGCCGAGCAGGACGAGACCATCCGCGCCGGCACCACCGCCGAGAAGCTGGGCGATCTCAAGGCGTCGTTCCGCAACGACGAACTGGCTGCCCGCTTCCCCGAGATCAAGGACTGGCGCATCACCGCCGGCAACGCCTCGCAGATCAGCGACGGCGCCTCGGCCATGCTGCTGATGAGCGAGGCCACGGCGCTGCGCCTGGGGCTCACGCCGCGCGCGCGCGTCGTCGCGATGGACGTGATCGGCGACGACCCGCTCATGATGCTCACCGCGCCCATTCCCGCCACCCAGCGCGCGCTGAAGAAGGCCGGGCTCAAGCTCGACGACATCGATCACTTCGAGGTCAACGAAGCGTTCGCGCCGGTGCCCATGGCGTGGCAGCGCGAACTGGGCGCGGACGACAGCCGCCTCAATCCGTGGGGCGGCGCGATCGCCCTGGGTCATCCGCTGGGCGCCTCCGGCACGCGCCTGATGGCCACCATGATCAATGCGCTGCACACCACGGGCGGGCGCTACGGCCTGCAGACCATGTGCGAGGCCGGCGGCATGGCCAACGCCACCATCATCGAACGCTTGTAAATACAATGCGGCACAGCCCGCCGCCCACGACGCTTTGCGACTCGCGCCGCATGCAGCCGGCGCAGCTCGATCGGGGGCACGGCGTATCCGGCTCTGCCGGTCCGCCGGCGCCGCCTCCCGAGAGGGTTCGCGCAGCGCATAGGGGGCGGGTCCACTTCAGGAGGAAAGACATGAAGCTTGCAGGAATTTCCGCCGTCGTCACCGGCGGCGCATCGGGCCTGGGCCTGGCCACCGCGCGCGAACTCATCGCGCGGGGCGCGCACGTGCTCATCGTCGATCTGCCCACCTCGGCCGGCGCCGACGTGGCGCTCTCGCTGGGCGGCAACGCCGCCTTCGCCGCGGCCGACGTCACCAGCGCCGAGCAGATCGAAGCGGCCTACGACATGGCCGAGACCTTCGGCCCGCTGCGTGCGCTCGTGCATTGCGCGGGCGGCGGCGGCCCCGTGCGCTTCGTCGACAAGGAGGGCAACCCCGGCTCGCTCGAGCGCTATGAGGCCATCGTGCGCCTGAACCTGATCGGCTCGTTCAACGTGGTGAGCAAGGCGGCCGCGCGCATGGCCAGGAACGAAGTCGTCGACGGCGAGCGCGGCGCCTGCGTCATGACCGCCTCGGTGGCGGCCTACGAAGGCCAGATCGGCCAGGCTCCCTACGCTTCGGCCAAGGCCGGCATCGTCGGCATGACCCTGGTCGCCGCCCGCGATCTCGCCAGCAAGAACATCCGGGTCAACACCATCGCCCCGGGCATCTTCGACACCCCCCTGCTCGCCCGCCTGCCCGAGGACATCCGCCACTCGCTGGGCCAGAGCGTGCCCAACCCGGCTCGCCTGGGCGCGCCCGCCGAGTTCGGCTCGCTCGCCTGCCAGATGCTCGAGAACGGCTACCTGAACGGCGAGACCATCCGCCTGGACGGCGCCATCCGCATGCAGCCGCGCTGAGCGCGCCCGGGCGCCGTACATGGGCTTGTTCCGCGGCGCCCGTCCTCCACTCCGTCCCGTCCAGCACGTGGCGCAGCCACGCCAGCGCCGTCTGCCGATACCGGCGGCGACGCTCGCCGGATGCGCCTAGAAGTCATACAGCCGGGCGGGGTTGCGCACCAGGACGTCTTCCAGCGTCGCCTCGTCGTCGACCCACGTGCGTAGCTGGTTCAGCAGAGCGCCGGTATCGGGCATCCAGTCCATGTGGACATGGGGCCAGTCTGTTCCCCAGAGCATGCGCTCCCTACCGGCGGCGATCAAGGCGCGGGCCATGTCGGAAACCGCAGCCGCCTGCGCGGGCGACGATGCCACGCGGTACGCGCCGGAAAGCTTCACCCACCAACCGTGGTTGCGCACCAGCATCGCCACATCGTCGACCAGGGCGGCCTGCGTGTCCGCCTGAATGCCGCCCATGTGGTCCAGTACGCAGGGCACGGGCAGGCTCGACAGCGTCCGCAGCGCCGGGCGTATTTCGCCGGCGTGCATGAAGAACTGCATGTGCCAGCCCAAGCGGTTGATCCGTTGCGCCAGCGCGTGCGCCTGCTCGAGGCCGACGCCGCCTTTCAACTGCGTGTTGATGCGCACGCCGCGCACCCCGGCCGCGTGCATCGCATCCAGTTGGGCGTCGCTGACTTCGGCGGGAAGGACGGCCACGCCACGCAGCCGGTCCGGATTCCGCTGGAGCGTTTCCAACATCAGCCGGTTGTCCGTGCCATAGACGCTGATCTGCACGAGAACGCCGCGCTGCAGGCGCAGCGCGTCCAGCATCGTGAAATACTGCTCCTGCGACGCAGGAGCAGGCGTATAGCTGCGCTCGTCTGCGAACGGGTAGCACACCGTGTCCGACGCCACCACATGCGCATGCGTGTCGCATGCCAGAGGCGGAACCGCGAACTCAGGGGCAGTATAGGTGTCGGGCGGCGGCACGCCCAGGTCGTACACGCGGGCAATCAAAGTCTGCCCTCCGCCTTGTACTTCTCCGCCAAGGCGCGCAGCGGCTTGATCTCGGCCATGAAGTCGTCATGTTCTGCGGTATACGGAATGCCGCCCAAGGCCTTGATGTTCTCCTGCACGCGCGCATCGCTCAGAGCCAGCTTCAGCGCCGCGGACAGCTTGTTGCGAATATCCTCGCTCACGTCCTTCGGGGTCACCAGGGCAGCCATGGTCGCCATGTCGGCACCCTCGATTCCGGACTCCGCCAGTGTGGGAACGTCTTCCCAGCCGGCCGGCCGTTGCGGGGACATCATGGCCAGCGCCCGCAGCTTGCCCGTACGCAGATAAGACTGCGAACTGGAGACTTGATCGATGACCGCATCCACCTGATTGCCGAGCAAGGCTGTGACGGCGGGTCCTGAGCCCTGGTAGGGAACCATGCGGAACCTGCATTGAGTGGCCTGCTCCAGAAAGCGCAGAGCCATGTAGTTCACCGAGCCGATGCCGGCTACTCCCATGGTCACCGTATCGGGCTGAGCGCAGGCAGCCTTGATCAATTCGCCGATCTGGCGGTACTTGGAATCGGGATGGACTTCGATCAGCATGGGCACGGTGTTGATGGTTCCCACCGAGGCGAAGGAGTCCATGGAGTACGGCGCGCCGGTAATGTACGGAGTCACGCTCAGCTCGGTATTGGCGGTGATCATCACCGTGTAGCCGTCCGGTTTGGCGCGCGACACGTAGGTCGAGGCAACCGACCCCCCTGCCCCTGGCTTGTTGACGATCACAACCGAGCCCTTCAGCGCTTCAGCCAGCGGCTGGGCGATGGCGCGTGCGGTGACATCGAGATTGCCGCCTGCGGCATACGGCACGACCACTTGGATCGGCTGGCGGGGATATTCTTTCGCCTGCGCCGGTGGGGTCAGGGCTGACCCTGCCAGGATACCTGCCGCGAATAGGGGCTTGATCTGCATCGTTGTCTCCGGGTGTCTTCGGACGTCGCGGTTGCGCGACAATACCTTGATTTGCTGCGGATTCTAGGGCGCTGCCCCCTGTGCGGGCGAGTGCGAAATCCGCGATGGGGTATGCCATGGCGTTATGCGGCCGCCCCGCCGCATCGACCGCGCAAGCAAGTTCGAATATCAATGGTACGGAGATGCCCGCATGCGATTCAGCCTACGCCAGATGGAAGTATTTCGCGCCGTCATGTTGACGGGTTCGATCAAGGGAGCGTCACGGCTGCTGTTCACCTCCCAGCCTGCGCTCAGCCGCATCGTGGCGCATACCGAACTGACGCTTGGGCTGACACTGTTCAACCGTGTGAAAGGCAAGCTCGTTCCCACGTCCGAAGCAGAGGTCCTGTACCGCGAAGTCGACCAGTGCTATCAGCAACTGCTGCGCGTGGACGATTTCGCACGGGGGCTCGCCTGCGGCCCCTCGGGGGTCCTGAACCTGGCGTGCAGCCCGGCACTGAGCCGCGGGTTGGTGGCGGACGCGATCACTCGTTTCGTGCAGCAGTATCCCAACATCCAGGTGAACTATTCGCTGGCGCTGCTGAACGGCATGCCACAGGACGTGCTGAGCAACAAGGTGGATCTGGCCATTTCGGTGTTGCCCATCGAGCATCCCAACCTGCGAGTGACGCCGTTCATGGAAGGCCGCATGGTCTGCGTGGTGCCGCGCGGACACGAGCTGGCTCAGCGCGAAAGCGTGACCATCGCCGAGCTGGCGCGGTTTCCGCTGATCGCCCATCATCCCAGCATTCCGTTCGGCCAACTGGTGTCCGCGGCGTTTCAAAAGGCGAACGTGGAACTGCAGGCTGCCATCTACATCCACCAGACCGACATCGCCTGCAGCCTGGTGCGCATGCGAGCCGGCGTGGCGATGATCGACCAGTTCACTGCCCAGAGCATGGCCTGGCCCGACATACACGTACTGCCGCTTACGGAGGACATTCCTCTCCACCCCAGCATCGTGCGCTCGGCCTTCGACACTGGAAAGAGCCACGCCGGAAAGTTCGTGGATATGCTTCTGAAGATGCAGAAGGAAGACGGCTGCGCACGATGAGCCCGCCGGCGGCATCCGCTGCCGGGCAATTAACCTGAAGCTATATCCCACGGCGGAATTAGCACTCGCGCAGTATCCACCGAATCCCTACGATCTCCACATCTTGCGGCACCGGGCTGCCCGTCTGGCGGCGCGGACGAATCCTGTGGAGACGGTAGGAATGAAATTGGGACTGATAGGCCTGGGCAACATAGGCCAGCACTTTGCGAGCCGCCTGCTCGCCGCGGGCCACGAACTGGTGGTGCATGACCGCTCGACCACGGCGCAGGAGCGCATCGTGGCCCGCGGCGCGCAAGGCGCCGACAGCGTGCAGGCGCTGGCCGAACAGACGCCCGTCGTGCTGCTGTGCCTGCCCATGCCGGCCGTCGTGGCCGAGGTTGCTGGACAGGTGGCGAACGTGCAAGGCGTGCGCCTTCTGGTCGACCTGTCCACGACCGGCCCTTCGATCACCAAGACCGTCGAGGCGCTGCTGGCCGAGAAGAACATCGCCATGATCGGTGCCCCGGTCAGCGGAGGCACCGTAGCGGCCGAGAAAGGCACGTTGGCCGTCATGGCGGCAGGTCCCAAGACCGCGTTCGACGAGATCGAACCCGTGCTGCGGGTCATCGGCAAGAATGTGTTCTACCTGGGAGCCGATCCCAGCCTGGGGCAGACCACGAAGATCATCAACAACACGCTCTATGCCACCAGCATGGTGGCCAGTTGCGAGGCACTGGTCTACGGCGTCAAGGCCGGGCTCGATCCCCAGACGTTGCTGGATGTGATCAACGTGTCCAGCGGACGTTCCTTCGCGACGCTCGAGCGGATTCCGCAATGCGTCCTCGACCGCAGCTTTCCCGTGCGCTTCACCACTGCGCTGCTGCACAAGGACGTCAAGATGTGCATCGACGAAGCCGAGAAACTGGGTGTGCCCATGTCGGTCAACCCGGCTGCGCGTCAGTATCTCGCGTTCGCGATCAGCCAGGGCGACGGCGAACGCGACAACGTGCATACCATCCGGCACATCGAGCAATGGGCCGGCGCGCAGTTCGGCGCCAAGCCGGAATAAGCGGCCGAGCGCGACAGAAAGAAAACCCAGGAGACTCAAGATGAAGAGACGCCTCTTCACTGCGTTGTTGTGCGCCATGCCCATGCTGGCATGGAGCAACTACCCGGAAAAGCCTGTCCGGCTGATCGTGCCGTTCACCCCCGGCAGCATCACCGACGTCGTGGCGCGTGCGTTGGCGCAGGGCCTGAACAGCGAACTGGGGCAATCGGTGGTGGTCGAAAACCGCGCCGGTGCCAATGGCATCGTGGGCACGACCTCAGCCATGCAGTCCGCCCCGGACGGATATACCTTGTTCATGGTGGGAGTCAGCACGGGCGCAAGCAATGTCAGTGCGTTCAAGTCTCTTCCCTATGATCCCAGGAAGGATTTCGAGCCCATCGGCCTGGTGGCCGATGCCCCTTTCATGCTCGTCGCGCGCAGCGACCTGCCCGTCAAGAGCGTGAGCGACCTGATCGAATATGCCAAAGCCAATCCGGAAAAGCTGTCTTATGGATACGGATCGGGTTCCGCGCAGTTGTGCGCTGCTCAGGTCGTCTCCATGGGCGGCTTTACCGCCACCCCGATAGGCTACCGCGGTGTGCCTCAGGCCATGACGGATCTGATGGCTGGCGTGCTGGATTTCACGATCGCCGATATGGTCAACGGGTTGCAGCAGTCGCGCTCGGGCCACGTGACCGCCCTGGGAGTCACCAGCAAGACGCGCTCGCCGCTGGCCCCGGAACTGCCCACGCTGGACGAGGCGGGGCTGTCGGGCTACGACCTTACTGTCTGGTTCGGCGCGGCCGCCCCGGCCGGCACCCCGGCCGACGTGGTGACACGTCTCAATGAAGCCCTGGGCGCGGTACTGCGCTCGCCCTCTCTGCAGGAGCAGTTCACCGCCAATGGCCTGACCGTGCGCACGTCCTCTGCAGAAGGTTTCCGGGAATTGATCGCCTCGGACATCGACAAGTGGGGGCAGGTCTTCAACGCTGCCGGGCTGACCCCTCAATAGCGCAAGACACCCGAAAACCGGGTGCTGCGCATCCATCCCGCCGAACCTCAAGGAGCGAAGGAACATGGCGATTCAAGTCCGAAAGAAGCAGTTGAATGTCGAGTCGATCTATCACGAAGGCGGGCCTGTGCGGCAGACGCCGATCAAGATGGCTGCGATCGCGGTGGTCATCAAGAATCCGTACGCCGGCCGCTACGTCGAAGACCTGTCCCAACTGGTCGAGGACTCCAAAGTACTGGCCAAGGAGATCGTGCCCGAACTCATGGCTGCCGTGGGTGGCGCCGAGCACGTCCAGGCCTATGGCAAAGGCGCGATCGTCGGGTTGAACGGCGAACTGGAACACGGCGCCATCTGGCACGAAGCGGGAGGCTGGTCCATGCGCGCCGTGTTGCCCAAAGCCAAGTCCATCGTGCCGGCGGCGAAGGTGGTGGCGTCTGCGGGCACCCGTCTGCAGATTCCGCTGCATCACATCGAAGCCTGCTACGTGCGCAGCCATTTCAGCACCATGGACGTCGGCGCAATCGATAGCCCGCGCCCGGATGAGCTGCTCTATGCATTGGTGGTTGCCACCGGATCGCGCGTGCACGAGCGTCTGGGAGGTTTGCGCGCCGACGAAATCTCGGTCGGAGACGGCCAGCGCTGATCGCGCAGACGGGTGTTCCGGCGCAGGGCGCCGGCGCCCCGTTACCCGGCCATAAGAAAACATCAAGGAGACACCCATGAACCCTCTCTCCCGCCTTGCGTGCTCGCTGGCCTGGACGCTGGCGCTGTGCGCCGGGGCTCAGGCCGCCGACTGGCCGGCCCGGCCCATCACCATGATCGTTCCCTTTGCCGTGGGCGGCAGCACGGATGCCACTGCCCGGCTCCTGGCCGATCGGCTGGGCAAGGAACTCGGCCAATCGGTGGTCGTGGACAACCGTCCGGGCGCCGGAGGCAACATCGGTGGCTCGCTGGTCGCAAAGGCCAAGCCCGATGGCTATACCCTGCTGCTGCATACCAGCACCATGACGACCAACGTCACCCTGTACAAGGACATGGGCTTTGACGTGCGCAAGGACTTGATGCCGGTATCGCAGGTCGCCCTCATTCCCAACGTGCTGGTGGTGAACAAAGACTTGCCGGCGCATACCCTGGATGAGTTCGTCGCTTATGTCCGCGAGGACAAGGGGCCGGTGAACTATGGCTCGGCAGGCCACGGCAGCTCGCAGCATCTGTCCGGTGCGCTGTTCAACAACATGGTCGAGGGCCGGATGATACATGTGCCATACAAGGGCGGCTCACTTGCCAACACCGATCTGCTGTCCGGTCAGATCCAGGCGGTGTTCTCGCCGCTGGTGGAAGTGTTGCCGTTCATCGACAGCGGCAAGCTGCGCGCCCTGGCCGTCACGACCGGGGAGCGTTCCAGTCGGCTGCCGGACGTACCCGCTATGCGCGAAGTCCTGCCCGGCTACGAGGTCGTGCTCTGGAACGGCGTGTTCGCCCCGGCGGGCACCCCCTCCGAAGTGATCGAGAAGCTGGCGAATGCCATCCACGCCGCCACCCAGGACCCTTCGGTACGCAAGATCCTGGCGGACCAGGGGTCGATCCCGGTGGGCAGTCAGCCCGCACAGTTCGGAAAAGTGATGGACAGCGAGATCCAGAAATGGGGGGAGCTGGTGAAAGTCTCCGGCGCGCGGATCGATTGACAAGGGCCCAGCGCACCATGTTGTGATGTCGCGGTTCATTCTCCTTCTCGTACATGCTTATGAAACCCTTGCTGCTCGTTCTCGTCTTTCTCTCCGAAGAGCACCGCGCCCTGGTCTCGGAGCGCTTCGACATGCTGTATGCCCCCAACGACAACCTGGGCGCCGATCGCAGCAAGGGAAGTGCGCAGATCGCTGCTCGAGGCCAGGACATACGCTTCGTGCTCACCAATGGCACGAACGGGCTGCTGGCCTCTGAGATCGCGGCGATGCCCAGCCTGGAACTCATCTGCACCGTCGGCGTGGGCTTCGAGAACGTGGACCTGGAGGCCGCACGGGTCCGCGGCATCCCGGTTTGCAATGCTGCAGGCACCAACGACGCGGCAGTGGCCGATCATGCCATGGCGATTCTGCTGGCAGCCGTTCGCCGACTGCCGTTTCTGAACGATGGCGTGCGCCATGGCCTGTGGCGCGACGACATCCCCCGGCCGCCACAGGTCTCGGCGCGCAGGATGGGCATCTTCGGCATGGGCGCCATAGGCCGCCAAATCGCCAGGCGCGCCCAAGGGTTCGACATGCAGATCGGCTATCACAGCCGCACGCGCCGCGACGAACTGGGCTTCCAGTGGTTCGACGACATCGTGTCGCTCGCGCAATGGTGCGATTTCCTGGTGATCGCGGCGCCAGGCGGCAAGGCTACCTATCACGCGGTGAACGAACCGGTGCTAGACGCGCTGGGCCCGCAGGGCGTGCTCGTGAATATCGCGCGCGGCACGCTGGTCGACACCCAGGCCGTGGCCGAGGCGCTGCGCGACAAGCGCATTTTCGCCGTGGCGCTGGACGTCTACGAGCATGAGCCGACGCCGCCTGCGGCTCTGCTCGAATTCGAGAATGCCGTTCTGACCCCGCATATCGGCGGCATCTCGCCCCAAGCCATCCACGCCTCGGTACTTCGCTTCCTGGAGAATGCCGAGCAGCATCTGGCCGGCAAGCCGCTGTTGACGCGCGTGAACTGACGCGTGCATGACGTCTCCGCGGGTTGCACGTCGGCCAGGGAGCCGGCCAGCGTCCGCCCGTCCCCGCCGACGTGCCCATTGGAAAGCGGCTTCATCATTTCCCCTGCAGGAGCAGCACAATGATCGGTTTCGAGATACACCCGCGCAAGCGCGCGATCGGCAATGAGTTCGTTCAGAAATTCCTGCGCATCCCGGTGGCCAACGTCAGCGACTGCATGTCGCGCATGACGGCCGGCGGCGCGCGCCTGCGGCCCATGCACGACGGCAGCCCGATGGGCGGGCCTGCCCTGACCGTGCGCACCAGGCCGGGCGACAACCTGATGGTCCACAAGGCACTGGAACTCGCGCAACCCGGCGACGTCCTTGTGGTCGATGCGGGGGGCGACCTCACCAACGCCATCATCGGCGAGATCATGGCCTCATATGCGCAGAAGCGCGGCTTGGCGGGCATCGTGATCAACGGCGCCATCCGGGACAGCGCGACGATCCGCCGCGGCGGCTTTCCCGTGTACGCAGCGGGCGTCACCCACCGCGGTCCCTACAAGGACGGCCCCGGCGAGATCAACTGCACCGTCGCGCTGGACGGCATGACCATCGAGCCGGGCGACCTGGTCATCGGCGACGACGACGGCCTGCTGTGCGTGCCGTACGACAGGGCGCAGAGTGTCTACGCCGCCGCCGCTGCCAAGCATGCGGCCGAGCAGATGACGCTGGCGCAGATCGCCGAAGGCAGACTGGACACCTCATGGATCGACGCCCGGCTGCAGGCGCTGGGCGGCCTGTAAACCACCCTTCGCTGCGCAAGGCAGGACTCATGCCTTGCCGGCAAGCCACATTGATACGAATGAACTGACATGCCGTACGACAATCTCATTGCTGGCGCCTGGCACGCCGGATCCAGCTATGGCGAGAACCGCAATCCCTCCGATCCGGACGACGTGATCGGCTTGTATGCCCAGGCCGATGCGACGCAGCTCGATGTCGCCGCGCAGGCTGCGCAGGCCGCCTTTGCCACGTGGTCCACCGCGGGCATCCAGGCGCGCAGCGACGCACTCGAGCGTATCGGTGTCGAGATCCTGGCCCGCAAGGACGAACTGGCCGAACTGCTGGCGCGCGAGGAAGGCAAGACGCGGCCCGAGGCGTTGGGAGAAGTGATGCGCGCCGGCAGCATCTTCAAGTTCTTTGCCGGCGAATGCCTTCGGCTGTCCGGCGAGATCCTGCCTTCGGTGCGGCCCGGCGTCGCAGTGGAGATCACCCGCGAACCCGTGGGCGTGATCGGCATCATCACTCCGTGGAATTTTCCCATCGCCATCCCGGCCTGGAAGATCGCGCCTGCGCTGGCCTATGGCAACTGCGTGGTATTCAAACCTGCCGATCTCGTGCCGGGAACGGCGTGGATACTGGCCGAGATCATCCATCGCAGCGGCATCCCGGAAGGTGTGTTCAACCTAGTGATGGGCCGCGGCAGCGTGATCGGCGAGCCTTTGGTGAACCATCCCGCCATCGCGGCCGTCAGCTTCACCGGCTCGGTGGAAGTGGGCAGCCGCATCGCCGCGCAATGCGCACAGTCGGGCAAGAAAGTACAGCTCGAGATGGGGGGCAAGAACCCGCAGGTGGTCCTGGACGACGCGGATCTCGACCAGGCGGTGGAACTGTGCGCCCAGAGTGCTTTCTTCTCCACCGGCCAGCGCTGTACCGCCTCGAGCCGGCTCATCGTGACAGAAGGTATACACGAGCGCTTCATCGCCGCTCTGGCGGCTCGCATGGCCCGGCTGCAGGTCGGCGACGCCTTGGCGGTGGGAACGGACATCGGTCCGGCCGTCAGTCAAGCGCAGATGAGCCAGGATCTGCGCCACATCGACATCGCCTTGACAGAGGGCGCCACGATAGCCGCCGGCGGCACACCCGTCCAGTGCCACACGGGCAGCGGCAAGGCTGGCTACTTCGTCGCGCCCACACTGCTGGCTGGCACGTCGCCTGCCATGCGGATCAATCGCGAAGAAGTGTTCGGGCCAGTGGCCAGCGTGATTCGCGTGCGGGACTACGACGAGGCACTGGCCGTAGCCAACGACACACAGTTTGGCCTGTCCGCGGGCATCGCCACCACCAGCCTCAAGCATGCCACGCACTTCAAGCGCCACGCACAAGCCGGCATGGTGATGGTCAATCTGCCCACGGCAGGCGTCGATTATCACGTGCCCTTCGGGGGGCGTAAGGCATCGAGCTACGGCCCCCGCGAGCAGGGACGCTACGCTCAGGAATTCTTCACCACCGTAAAAACCGCCTACACGCTGGCCTGAACGATCCGGTCCAGTGAAACCTGGAGACAATAGGGCATCGAAGCGGTGATATATTTCCGGGGAAATCCAGGATTCAGCAGACGCACGCTGCGACATCGTCTGTCGATCGGATCGGCAGACAGCAGCACCGCTTGCTGCCACCCAAATTCTGCACTACCCGAGGTGTATGAGGAGACATTCCATGAGTGGAGAACTGCTGGTCGAAGTGCGCGATGGCGTGCAGATCATGACCCTGAACCGTCCCGAGGCACGCAACGCCGCGACGCTGGCCATGGCGCAGGCCATGGTCCAGGCCCTGGACCAACTGGACGCGAACCCGGACATCCGTGTCGGCATCATCACCGGCGCGGGCGGCAACTTCTGCGCCGGCATGGACTTGAAGGGCTTTCTGCGCGGCGAGCGCCCGAACGTGCCGGGACGCGGCTTCGGCGGCCTGAACGAAGCGCCGCCGCGCAAGCCGCTGATCGCCGCGGTCGAAGGCTATGCGCTGGCCGGCGGCTTCGAGGTCACGCTGGCCTGCGACCTGATCGTCGCCGCCGAGAACGCGAACTTCGGCCTGCCCGAGGTCAAGCGCGGCCTGATGGCCACGGCCGGCGGCCTGCTGAGGCTGCCGCAGCGCCTGCCGTATCACATCGCCATGGAATACATCCTGACGGGCGCGCTGCTGCCCGCCAAGGACGCCCATCGCTACGGGCTGGTGAACCACCTCACGCCCGCCGGCGGTGCGCTCGACAAGGCGCTCGAGCTGGCCGCGGCGATCGCCGCCAACGGGCCGCTCGCGACCGCCGGCAGCAAGCGCGTGGCGTCCGAGTCGGTAAACTGGCCGGCCGGTGAGAAATGGGATCGTCAACGCGAGATCGCCACGCCGGTATTCCAATCCGAAGACGCCAAGGAAGGTGCGCGCGCATTCGCCGAGAAGCGTGCGCCCGTCTGGCAAGGAAAGTAGCCATGAGCACGAACACCACGAGCGTGGACCAACCCATTCTGGTCGAGCGCGCCGACGGCGTCGCCGTCGTCACCCTGAATCGCCCCGCCAGCATGAACGCCCTGACGGCGCCGGCGGCGCTGGACCTGAAGCGCGACTTCATCGCCCTGCTCGAGGACCCGCACGTGCGCGTGGTCATCCTGACGGGCGCGGGCGGGCACTTCTGCACCGGCGCGGACCTGAAGGACCGCACGCCCGGGCCCAACGGCGAGACGCTGCTCGACGTGCTGCACGAAGTGTTCGCCATCGCCCAGCAAGGCAAGAAGCCGCTCGTCGCCGCGGTCGAAGGCAACGCCTACGGCGCCGGGTTCTCGCTGGCCCTGATGTGCGACTACGTCGTCGCCGGCGAAGGTGCGAAGTTCTGCGCCCCGTTCACCGGCATCGGCCTCATCCCGGACGTGGGCCTGGGCTGGACGCTGCCCCAGCGCATCGGCATGGGCCGTGCCCGCCGCATGATGCTCGAGGGGCTGGCCGTGCCCACCGCCCAGGCGCTGGAATGGGGGCTGATCGAGCATGCCGCGCCCAAGGGCGAGGCGCTCGCCCTGGCCCGCGAATGTGCCGCCAAGCTCATGACGCGCGCGCCGCTCGCGCTCGCCGCCCTGCGCGACATGCTGAATCGGCAATGGCCCGATCCGGCGGAATTCCTGCGCGAGGAGAAGCGCGTGCAGAACGCGCTGCTCGCCAGCGAGGATGTGCAGGAAGGACGCCGCGCCTTCGTGGAGAAGCGCCCGCCGAAGTTCCAGGGGCGCTGAGCCGCCGCCGACGGCCGCATCCAGGGCCGTCGGCGTGCGCAGGATCACGCGGGAACGGCCGTCAGGTAATCCAGGTAATTGCGCCAACCGCCGAATGCCGTGATGTCGCGGGCCTGGGCCAGCACCCAGGGTTCGCACACGAAGCCTTTCACGCAACGCCCGTCGGCCAGCTCGAGCGTGCCGATCGCCAGCGGCGCCGGCACCAGCGCGACGAAGCTGCCGAAATGGCCCACGGGAATGTCCCATACTTCCACGTCGATGGCCGCGCCGCCGCTGGCCCGTGCGAGACCGGGCTTGGGCGGCACCGTGTCGGTCAGCGCGTACAGGCGGTACGCGGGGGCGGTGGTGGTGCGCTCGACGAGCCGGGCGTCGCGCTCGACCAACTGGTAATTGAGCGGCATGCCCGACAAGTGGGCCCCCGCCACCGCCACCCGCACGAAGCCTTCGCAGGGTGTGGACGGCGCGCGGGCCGCCCCGCGCGTCATGGCGCGGCCGGTCGCCCCCAGCGTCCAGGGCGCAAGCTGCTGCCAGCAGCGGCCGAAGTTGGCCAGTGCGCAGTCATGCCAGGCGGGCGCGACCAGGGTCACACCGAACGGCAACCCGTCGGCGCGCATGCCGGCGGGCAAGGCCAGTGCACTGCAGTCGGCCAGGTTGACGAAATTGGTGTAATAGCCGAGTTCGGCATTGGCCGCCACCGGACGTTCGCGCACGTCCTGCAGCGTCGGATGCGTCGGCGCGGTCGGCACCAGCAGCGCGTCGCAGCGCTGGAAGATGCGCTCGATGCGGCGCTTGAGCGCCATGCGCAGATACTCTGCCTGCAGCAGCTCGCTGGCCGTATACGCCTGCGCCTGGCGCACGATGCCGGCCACCACGGGATCGACCTCGGCGGGATGCCGCTCCACGAACGCGCCGAGGCTGGCGTGCCGTTCGGCGACGAAGGGGCCCTCGTAGAGCAGTTTGGCCAGCTCGCGCATGGGCGAGAAATCCACCGGCACCAGACTCACGCCCGCCTGGCGCAACCGTGCGAGCGTGGCCTGCCAGGCGGCCTCGGCCTGTGCATCGGCGTGGAACTCCGGGTGCTCGGGCACGGCCAGACGCGGGTGCTGGCCCATTTCCCGGCGCGGCACGCCGCGCGGCCATTGGCGCGAATAGGGGTCGTCCTCGTCGTAGCCCGCCGCCGCGCGCGCGACCAGTTCGGCATCGTCCACGGTGAGCGCGAACACCGATACGCAGTCCAGGGAGCGGCAAGCCGGCACCACGCCGCGCGTGCTCAACCAGCCGCGGGTCGGCTTGAGGCCGACGATGTTGTTGAAGCCCGCCGGTACCCGGCCCGAGCCCGCGGTGTCGGTGCCCAGGGAGAACGGCACGATGCCGCGCGCCACCACGTCGGCCGAGCCCGAACTCGAGCCGCCCGAGACGCGCGTCGGATCGAAGGCATTGGCCACGGCGCCATACGGCGAGCGCGTGCCGACGAGCCCGGTGGCGAACTGGTCCAGGTTGGTCTTGCCCAGGACGATGGCGCCGGCTTCGACCAGCCGCGCGACGGCGAAGGCGTGCGCGGCCGGTTCGTAGGCATACGCCGGGCAGCCGGCCGTGGTCGGCATGCCCTGCACGTCGATATTGTCCTTGACGGCGAAGGGCACCCCGTACAGGGGCAAGGCGGCGCGATCGCCGCCCAGCGCCGCCACGCGCTCGGCCAATGCCGACAATTGCGCGTCCAGCCCGGACTCGCCGACGATGTGGACCCATGCCGGATCGTCGGCGCGCAGCGACGCGCGCAGCGTATGCAGAATACGCGCGGGTTCGCTCCCGCCTTCGGCGTACAACCCGCGCCATTCCTCCAGCGTGAGTCCGTTCACAAGCTTCACGACGACTCTCCTTGCCGAACCCGGCGATAGACGGGTTGCGAAATGCAAGGACTGTGCCGATTTTTACCTGGTGCCGGTACCGCCGGGCCTGCCCGCGCTACGGCGCGCCGCCAGGCATCGCGATGCCCCTGTACGCCCCAAGGCAGCGCGCGCCGGCGCGGGCAAGCGCCCCAAAACCGGGCAGCGTGCGCTGTATCGCTCGCCCGCGCGCCGCTTTGGGGCGCCCAGGCTCACGCCGTTTGCGGAATCAACTGCGTGCGCAGGAAGTCGAGCGCGCTCTCCTGCGCGTGCAGTGCCGCGCTGCCGATTCGCTGCGCCCAATAGGCCGCCGAGCCGGCGTCCCCCTGCCATTGCAGCAGGCGGCGCGTGTACAGATTGAGATCGAGTTCGGCGGTCACGCCGATCGCGCCGTGGATCGCGTGGGCAGCGGCGCTTACCGGCGCTGCGCCGGCAGCGTTGCGATAGGCCGCCACGCAGACCGGCAGGCCGGCCAGCGGCAAGCCGATCTGGCAGGCCTGCTCGGCCGCGATGCGCATGGCGCCGACCTCCTGCGCCATCACCGCGAGTTCGTGCTGTATCGCCTGGAACTTGCCGATGGGGCGGCCGAACTGCTGGCGCTCGCGGGCGTAGGCGACGGCCATCGCCAGCACCCGCTCGGCCGCGCCGGCCACCGAGACCGCCATGGACAGACCGGCCAGCTCGCGCAGGCCCAGCGCCGGCAGCGCGAGCGCGCGCCCTGCCCCGGTCTGCCACGTGGCGGTGACGGCGAGGCTGGCGTGCACGCCGTCCGGTTCGGCGGCAAGGCCGTCGGTGGCCAGCAGCCGCGCGTGCTCGCCGTCCGCGGCGAGGACCCAGTCGGCAACTGCGCCGCCGGCCACGCGGGCCTGCCTGCCCTGCGCCGCATCCTGCACGAAGGGCGCAAAGGCGATGCGGCCCGCCGGTGCCTCGATGCCGGCCGCAGCCAGCCAGCCGCGCGCGAGCAGGGTCTGCGCGAACGGCAGCGGCAAGGCGTGGCCGCCGGCCAGGAGCAGCAGGTCGAACACGCTCGCCAGGCCGAGTCCGGCGCCGCCGGCCGCCTCGGGTTCGAGTGCGGCCAGAAAGCCCGATTCGTCCAACAGGGCCCACAATGCGGCGCCGTCGTCGGCGCCCGATTCGATCGCACGCACCACCTGGGGCGTGCATGCCGTCTGCAGCAAGTCGTCGAATGCGTCGCGCAGCATGTATTCCATTACGTTCTCCTCGTGACGCGCTGCACTCAGCGCAGGCCCAGTCCGCGCGCGATCATGCCGCGCAGGATCTCGCGCGTGCCACCGCGCAGCGAGAAAGTGGGCGCCACCTGCATCAGATAGGCCACCGTGCGCGCGAGCTCGGCCGGCACGGGCAGCTCCGGCTGCGCTGCCAGGGCGTCGGCGACGGCGCGCGGCACCCATTGCTCGAACGTGGTGCCGAGCTCCTTGACCAGCGCGGCTTCCAGCAGCGGGCTTTCCCCCTCGGCCAGGCGCGCGGTAACGCCCACCGAGAGGCTGCGCAGCACGGCGAGCTGGCCCAGCATGCGGCCCAGCAGTTCGGTGTCCTGGCCGCGCAGGCCGGCGCCGGCCGCCGCGCGCGTGCGCAGCAAGGCGAGCCAGCCTTCGATCAGCACCATGCTCGAATACAGGCGCTCCGGGCCGCTGCGCTCGAAAGCCAGCTCGGCATTCACCTGCTTCCAGCCGTCGCCCTCGCTGCCGATCAGCGCGTCGTCGGGCAGGAACACGTCGCTGAAGAAGACTTCCGAGAAATGCGCGTCGCCCGCCAGATCGGTGATGGGGCGCACGCTGACGCCGGGCGTCTTCAGATCGATGACGAACTGGGACAGCCCCTGGTGCCGGTCGTCCGGGTTGCCCGAGGTGCGCACCAGGGCGATCATGTAGTGTGATCGATGCGCGTTCGTCGTCCAGATCTTGCTGCCGTTCAGGCGCCAGCCGCCTTCGCTCGGCACCGCGCGGGTACGCACGCTGGCAAGGTCGGACCCCGAGCCGGGCTCGCTCATGCCGATGCAAAAGAACGCCTCGGCGCGGCAGATGCGCGGGATGTAGAAGCGCCGCTGCGCCTCGGTGCCGTAGTTCAGGAGGAGCGGCGCGCTCTGGCGATCGGCGATCCAGTGCGCCGACACCGGCGCCCCGGCGCAGAGCAGTTCCTCGACCAGCACGAAGCGGGCGAAATGGCCGAGGCCGGCGCCGCCGTATTCCGTGGGCAGGGTCAGGCCGACCCAGCCGCGTTCGGCCAGCGCGCGGCTGAAGCCGGCGTCGAACCCCATCCACGAGCGCGCGCGGCGCTCGGCCGGCATGCCCTGGAGCTGGGCCTGTAGAAAGGCGCGGATCTCGGCGCGCAGGGCCTCTTCGCGAGGCGGGATGACGTGTGCGGTGATGGCTTGCATGATCGTGCGAGATTACCCAGGCGCGCGCGGCGCGTCCAATACCGATACCGCCACTTGCGATACACACGCGCTATCACCCCGGCAGGCAATGGTATTGGACACCGCCGCGCCCGGCTGGCAGCATGGTCACCGACCTCCAATCCCATTGCCCAGGCGCCCTATGAACGACTTCCTCCTCTACGAACAGGACGGCCCGATCGTCACCCTGACCATGAACCAGCCGGACAAGCGCAATGCGCTCACCGGCAACACCGCCGTGGCCGAGTTCGGCGCCGCCTGCCGGCGCATCGAGGAAGACCACAGCATCAAGGTCGTGATCCTGACGGGCACCGGCACGGTGTTCTCGTCGGGCGGCAACATCCACGAGATGCAGCGCCAGCTCGACCCCGCGATCCTGCCCGCCGACCTGCGGCACGAGTACCGCGAGGGCATCCAGCGCCTGCCCTTGGCGCTGTACAACCTCGAAGTCCCGGTCATCGCGGCGGTCAATGGCCCGGCCATTGGCGCCGGCTGCGATCTCGCGTGCATGTGCGACATCCGCATCGCCGCCGACACGGCGCGTTTTGCCGAGAGTTTCGTCAAGCTGGGGATCATTCCCGGCGACGGCGGCGCCTGGCTGCTGCCGCGCACCATCGGCATGTCGCGCGCGGCCGAACTGACCTTCACCGGCGACACCATCGACGCGCAGCAGGCGCTGGACTGGGGCCTGGTGTCGCGCGTGGTGCCGGGCAGCGAGCTGCTCGCCGCGGCGCGCGAACTGGCGCAGCGCATCGCGGCCAACTCCGGCCCCGCGCTGCGCATGAGCAAGCGTCTGCTGCGCGAGGGGCAACACACGCGGTTGGACACCCTGCTGGAATTGTCGGCCGGCATGCAGGCGCTGGCCCACCGCACCGCCGAGCATCAGGCCGCGGTGCAGGCGTTCGTGCAGCGCAAGCCGGCCAAGGGCTGAGGGTCCCCCGGCGGCGCGTGCCGGGTGAGCGCGAGCCGTCCGGCTCTGCGCTCGCCCGCCCTACTCCATGCCCAGCTCGCGCATCTTGCGCGTGATGGTGTTGCGTCCCAGCCCCAGGCGGGTGGCGGCGTCCACGCGCCTGCCGCCGCAGGCATGCAGCGCGGCGGCGATCAGCACGCGTTCGAAGTCGCGCGTCATCTCGTGCATGATGTTGGTCTCGCCGGCGCGCAGGCGGCTCATGGCGTCCGCCTGCAGGCTGTTCAGCCATGACGCGCCCACGGCGGCGGACGGCGCCGAGATGGCGGTGCGCTCGCCGTGCAGGGTGTCGCCGGCCAGGTCGGCCGTGCGCGATTGAGCCAGTACGGCCTCGGCCGAGGTGGGCGAGTCGCTCGCCCAGCCCGGCGCGGCCGGCGCGGCGCCGCTGGCCTGGGCCGCGAACTCGCGCAGCTCGGGCGGCAGGTCGCGCACGTCGATCATCTGCGAGGGCGCCATGACGGTGAGCCAGTGGCAGATGTTCTCGAGCTGGCGCACGTTGCCCGGGAAAGGAAACCGCATCAGGGCCTGCGACGCCGTGGCGCTCAGGCGCTTGGGTTCGACCCCCAGGCTGCGTGCGCTGGCCGTCAGGAAGTGCGCGGCCAGCAGCGGAATGTCCTCGGCGCGCTCGCGCAGCGGCGGCAGGCGCAGGCGGATGACGTTCAGGCGGTGGAACAGATCCTCGCGGAACGTGCCCTGCCGCACGCGCTGCTCGAGCGGCTGATGGGTGGCGGCGATGACCCGCACGTTCACCCGGATCGGGCTCGCCCCGCCGACGCGGTAGAAGGTGCCGTCGCCCAGCACGCGCAGCAGGCGAGTCTGCAGTTCGGCCGGCATGTCGCCGATCTCGTCGAGGAACAGCGTGCCGCCGTCGGCCTCCTCGAAGCGGCCGGCGCGCCGGGCATGCGCGCCGGTGAACGCGCCGCGCTCGTGGCCGAAGAGTTCGGACTCGAGCAGTTCGCCCGCGATCGCCGCCGTGTTGATGGCGACGAACGGTTTGTCGGCGCGCGGGCTGTGCCGATGCAGCGCGCGCGCGACCAGCTCCTTGCCGCTGCCCGACTCGCCCGTGATGAGCACCGTCGCCGCCGAGGCCGACAGGCGACCGATGGCGCGAAAGAGTTCCTGCATGGCGGGCGCCTGGCCCAGCATGCCGGGCTGGAAAGCCCCATGGCTGGACGGGCCCGCGCTGCCGCCCACGGCGCCGGCATCGGCCGCGGGCTCGGCCGCTTGCTGCGCGTCGGCGCTGCCGCCGATGGCGCGGCGGATCAGCGCCAGCGCGGCGTCCACGTCGAAGGGCTTGGCCAGGTAATCGAACGCCCCGCCCTGGAACGAGGCCACGGCGCTGTCCAGGTCCGAGTACGCTGTCATCACGATGACGGGGATTTCCGGATAGCGCGACTTCACGGCGCGCAGCAGCTCCAGCCCGCCCAGGCCCGGCATGCGGACGTCGGACACCAGTACCTGCGGACGCTGGTGCTCGAGGGCGGCCAGGGCGTCGGACGCGTTGGCGAAGCTCACGCAGGGCAGCGCCGCGCGCTCGAGCGCCTTCTCCAGGACCCAGCGGATGGAACGGTCGTCATCGACAACCCAGATCGGTTTCATCGTGTGCTCCGGTTAGCCTTGAGAATTCAGTGGCAGCATCAGCCGGAACTCCGTGCAGCCGGGACGGCTATCGAAGTCGATCGCGCCGCCATGTTGTTGGATGATCGTCTGCACCAGCGACAGCCCGAGGCCGGTGCCGCCATCGCGCGCGGTGACCAGCGGCAGGAACACGCGTTCGCGGATGGACTCGGGAATGCCCGGGCCGTTGTCGATGACGTGCAGTACCAGCACGAGCGGGTGGCGCTGGCGCGCCAGCGTCACCTGGCGCGCCACGCGCGTGCGCAGGACGATCTGCGCCTGGCCGCGCCGGCGTTGTTCGGCCAGCACCTGGGCAGCGTTGCGCACGATGTTCAGCAGCGCCTGGATGAGCTGTTCGCGGTCGGCCATCAGCTCGGGCGCCGAGATATCGTAGTCGCGCACCAGCTTCAGGCCGGCCCCGTACTCCGCCATGACCAGCGCGGCGACACGCTCGCAGACTTCGTGGATATTGATGAGGGTCACCACGCGCGGCACGCGGTGCGGCGCGAGCAGCCGATCGACCAGCCCGTGCAGGCGATCGGCCTCGGCAATGATGACCTGGGTGTATTCGGTGAGCCGCGGATCGGTCAGCTCGGCCTGCAGCAACTGTGCCGCGCCGCGCAGCCCGCCCAGCGGATTCTTGACTTCGTGCGCCAGGTTGCGCAGCAGCTCGCGGTTGGCGTCGGCGTGTTCGAGGCGTTCCTCGGCTCGCTCGATGCGGTCGCGGTAGTGGGTCTCGCGCAGCTCGAGCAGCATGGGCCACGGCTGGCCGTGCAGGACCACCACGGCGCCGCTCAGCAGCATCGAATCGACGCCGGGGCGCGTCACCGACAGGGGCAGTATCTTGTGCGCGAAGAGATCGTCGCGCGCTTCCCGCAGCGACTGCTGCAGCGCTTCGGCTTCGTCGAAGAGGCGGCAGACCGGCATGCCGAGCAGTTGCCGGCGCGACAGGCCGAACACATCTTCGGCAGCCGCGTTGGCGTGCACGATGCTGCCCTCGTCGTCGAGGAGCAGCACCGCACTTACCAGCAGGTCCAGAACGGAAAGGTCGTTCACACCAGAGTCGAGCATGCCCGGTCCCGTCCGTTCCGAGGACCGCTTACAGACCGTAGTACAAGTCGAACTCGACCGGATGCGTGGTCATGCGCAGACGATTGACCTCTTCCATCTTCAGCGAGATGTAGGCATCCAGCATGGAGTTGCTGAACACGCCGCCGCGGGTCAGGAACTCGCGATCGGCGTCCAGCGCCTCGAGGGCCTGTTCGAGCGACGAGCAGACGGTCGGGATCTTCGCGTCTTCTTCCGGCGGCAGGTCGTACAGGTTCTTGTCGGCCGGATCGCCGGGGTGGATCTTGTTCACGACGCCGTCCAGGCCGGCCATCATCAGGGCCGAGAACGCCAGGTACGGGTTGGCCATGGGATCCGGGAAGCGGGTCTCGATGCGGCGCGCCTTGGGATTGCTCACGTACGGGATGCGGATCGAGGCCGAGCGGTTGCGCGCCGAATAGGCGAGCTTGACCGGCGCTTCGAAGTGCGGAACCAGACGCTTGTACGAATTGGTGCTGGGGTTGGTGATGGCGTTCAGCGCACGGGCGTGCTTGATGATGCCGCCGATGTAGTACAGCGCGAACTCCGAGAGGCCGGCGTAGCCGTTGCCCGCGAACAGGTTCTGGCCATCCTTCCAGATCGACTGGTGCACGTGCATGCCCGAGCCGTTGTCGCCGACGATGGGCTTGGGCATGAAGGTGGCGGTCTTGCCGTAGGCGTCGGCCACGTTCCACACCGTGTACTTCAGGACCTGGTTCCAGTCGGCGCGGCGCACCAGCGTGTTGAACACGGTGCCAATCTCGAGCTGGCCGGGCGAGGCCACTTCGTGGTGGTGCACTTCGACGGGCACGCCCTGCTCTTCGAGCAGCGTGCACATCTCGGAGCGCATGTCCTGGAACGAGTCGGTGGGCGGGACCGGGAAGTAGCCACCCTTGTGGCGCGGGCGGTGGCCCATGTTGCCGTTCTCGTAGTCGACGCCGCTTTCCCAGGGGGCTTCCTCGGCCTTGATCTTGTAGAACGCGCCGCCGGCACCGGCAGCCCAGGTCACGCCGTCGAACACGAAGAACTCGGGCTCGGGGCCGAAGTAGGCGGTGTCGCCGATGCCGCTGGACTTCAGGTAGGCTTCGGCGCGCTTGGCGAGCGAGCGCGGGTCGCGATCGTAGCCCTTGCCGTCGGCCGGCTCGACGACGTCGCAAGTCAGGATCAGCGTGGTCTGTTCACGGAACGGATCGATGCGGGCGGTATCGGCGTCCGGCATGAGCAGCATGTCGGAGGCTTCGATACCCTTCCACCCGGCGATCGACGAGCCGTCGAAGGCGTGGCCGGACTCAAGCTTGTCTTCGTCGACGGTGCGCGCCGGCACGGAGACGTGCTGCTCCTTGCCCTGCGTATCGGTGAAACGGAAATCGACGTATTTGACTTCCTGCTCGGCGATCAGCTTGAGAATGTCCTGATGGCTGGCCATGAATGCTCCTCTAGGGGAAAAGTGGCGATCAAGTCTGCAAAAAAGGTCTGACGGGTAAAAGCACAGACCGTGCCAAAAATTGGCATCGTGTGGGAGCAAGCACCTGTTCGGTGCCTGCCGCCGGGAAAACGACGGGCATGCACGGCAAATTGGCCGCGCCGTTCTGGTGCCCGGAGGAAGTATTCGGGGCCCTCGGGACAGATTTCAGGTGGAAGCACACCATGATGGGGCATAAACGCACTATATAAGTGCGAAGATACAAATGGAAGGCACCGACACGGTGCTTTACGAGCGTGCGCGGATCGCGTGGGCCGCATGCGCTCCGCGCAGCGGCCGGGGCGCGCGGCGCAGCTCAGGCGTAGTGCCGCTCGCCGAACAAGGCGGTACCCACGCGCACGATGGTCGCCCCCTCGGCGATCGCCCAGGGGAAGTCGCCCGACATGCCCATGGACAGTTCGTCGAACGCGAGCCCGGCCGGCGCATCTTGGCGCGCCGCCTCGCGCAGGCTGCGCAGCAGCCGAAAGCAGCCACGCACCCTCGCCTCGTCGTCGGAGGCCATGGCCAGCGTCATGAACCCGCGCACCTGCAGCGAGGCGAATGCGGGCAGCTCGCGCAGGAAGGCCGGCACGTCCTGCGGCGCGAGGCCGGCCTTGCTCGCCTCGCCCGAGGTGTTGACCTGGATCAGCACGCGCATGGCGCGCCCTTCGGCCTGCAGGCGGCGGTCCAGTTCGGCCGCCAGGCGCAGGCTGTCCAGCGAATGCAGTTCGGCCGCGAAGCGCGCCACGTGGCGCGCCTTGTTGGTCTGCAGATGGCCGATGATGCACCAGTCGATGGCGAGCTCGGCGAGCGCTTCGGCCTTCTCCTGCGCTTCCTGCACCTTGTTCTCGCCGAACCAGGCGTAGCCCAGGGCGTGGGCCGCGCGCAGCCGCGCCGGCGCCACGGTCTTCGTGACGGGCAGCAGCCGTACACTGCTGCGCTCGCGGCCCGCGTCCGTGCAAGCCGAGGCGATGCGCGCCTCGACGGCCTGGAAGCTGGCGTTCAGGGCCGCCAGATCGCCCTTGTCGATCGAATCCGTCATGGCAGTTGCTCCACCGCCGCTCGCCGCCCCGAAGCATGGCGCTGCAGCGATGCGATCCAGGACACCGCGGAGCCGGCTTTGCCGGTCCGCCGGTGCCGCCCCCTTGAGGGGGCGCGCGTCAGCGCGCGGGGGGTGGGTTTCATCCTCGGCCCGTCACAGAAACAAGGCCTGCAAATCGTTGAGAAAGCGCCAGCCCAGCGGGCTCGGCTTCAGGCGGCCCGGGTCCGGGTCGAGCAGGCCGCGCCTGGTCGCGTCGGCCAGGGCCGACGCGATGGCGGCCAGCGACAGGCCGGTGCGGTCCGGGAAGTAGCTCGCCGGCACGCCGTCGCGCAGGCGCAGCGCGTTCAGCATGAACTCGAAGGGCAGCTCGTCGGCGGCGACTTCGCGGTCTTCGGCCAGGTGCGAACCATCGCGCTGCACGGCCTGCGCCATCCACGACTGCGGATTGCGCAGCCGCGCCTGGCGCACGATACGATCCGGGAACGACAGCTTGCCGTGCGCGCCCGGCCCAATGCCGAGGTAGTCGCCGAACTCCCAGTAATTGACGTTGTGTAGACAACGCGCCCCCTGCCGCGCATAGGCCGAGACTTCGTAGTGCTCCAGGCCCGCGGCGCCCGCCATATCCACCACCATGTCGTGCATGGCGGCGGCTTCGTCCTCGTCGGGCAGCCCCGCGGGCGGAAACTTGGCGAAGACCGTGTTGGGCTCGAGCGTCAGGTGATAGAGCGACAAGTGTTCGGTGCCGAAGCCGAGCGCAGTGCGCACGTCGCTGGCCAGCATGTCGCGCGTCTGCCCCGGCAGGGCCGTCATGAGGTCCAGGTTCACGCGCGCGACGGCGCGCTGGGCCATCTCGACGGCGCTGCGCGCCGCGCGCGCATCGTGTATGCGCCCGAGCGCGTGCAGACAGCCGTCGTCGAAACTCTGGATGCCCAGCGAGATCCGGTTCACGCCGCTTTTCGCGTAGTCGGCGAAGCGGCCGGCTTCGGCGGTTCCGGGGTTGGCCTCCAGCGTGATCTCGGCCTCGGGCAGCAGCGGCAAATAGGAGCGCAGCATGGCGAGCAGCGCATCCAGCGCCGCGGCCGACAGCAGGCTGGGCGTGCCGCCCCCGATGAAGACCGACACCACCTTGCGCCCCCAGACCAGGGGCAGCGCCTGTTCCAGGTCCGCGGCCAGCGCCGCCAGGTACGCCGCCTCGGGCACCTCGCCCTCGGCCGCGTGCGAATTGAAGTCGCAATACGGGCACTTGCGCACGCACCACGGCACATGGACATACAAGGCCAGCGGCGGCAGCAGGCTCAGCCGAGTGCCCTCGCCCGCGCCGGCGCGCCCGGCCGGCAGGATGGGGATCGTTCGCATCAGCGCGTTTCGTCCAGCCGCGCCATCAATGCGGCCAGGGCGCGCGCGCGATGGCTCGCCGCGTTCTTCTGCGCCGGTTCGAGCTCGGCCGCGGTCCGGCCGAGTTCGGGCAGCAGGAAGTGCGGGTCGTAGCCGAAACCGTGCTCGCCGCGCGGTGTGTCGATGATCTCGCCGCGCCAGATGCCCTCGCCGACCAGGGGCTGGGGATCATCGGCCGAGCGCACCAGCACCAGGAGCGCCACATACCATGCCGAGCGCTCGGGCTCGCCGCGCAGGCGTTCCACCAGCAGGGCATTGTTGGCCGCGTCCGACTTCTCGCCGCCGGCGAGCGCGGCGTAGCGCGCCGAATACACGCCGGGCGCGCCGCCCAGGGCGCGCACGCACAGCCCGGAATCGTCGGCCAGCGCGGGCAGGCCGGTGAGCCTGCTCGCATGGCGCGCCTTGGCCAGCGCGTTCTCGAGGAAAGTGACGTGCGGTTCTTCGGCCTGCGGCACGCCGAGCTGCGACTGCGGCACCAGCTCGATGCCGTGCGCGCCGAGCAGCGCGGCGAACTCGCGCAGCTTGCCGGCGTTGTTGGAGGCCAGGACGACGCGGCCGAGCCCGGCCGAACCGCCCGTCATCGGCGCATGGCTCACTGGCGCGCCCTCCCGCCGGCCGCACCGGCGTCCCGACGCGCGCACGGCACGCCGCCGTCGGGCAACCCTGCCGCGCTGCTCATGCCAATGCCTCTCGCTGCAGTTGCACGAGGCGGGCGATGCCCTGCTCGGCCAGCCCCAGGAGCGCGTTCATATCGCCGCGCGTGAACGGCACGCCCTCGGCGGTGCCCTGCACTTCCACGAAATGCCCCGCGCCGGTCATGACCACGTTCATGTCCGTATCGCAGGCCGAATCCTCGACATAGTCCAGATCGAGCACGGGCTGCCCGCCGACCATGCCCACCGACACGGCCGCAACGTGATCGCGCAGCGGCGATTCGCTCAGCATGTCGCGCTCGATCATCCAGCGCACCGCATCCGCGGCCGCGACGTAGGCGCCGGTGATGCTGGCCGTGCGGGTGCCGCCGTCGGCCTGGATCACGTCGCAATCGAGCTGCAGGGTGCGCTCGCCCAGCGCGCTCAAATCGATCACCGCGCGCAGGCTGCGGCCGATCAGGCGCTGGATCTCCTGGGTTCGGCCGCTCTGCTTGCCGCGCGCGGCTTCGCGCTCGCCGCGGGTGTGGGTGGCGCGCGGGAGCATGCCGTACTCGGCGGTCAGCCAGCCCTGGCCGCGGCCCTTCAGAAAACCCGGCACCTTGTCGAGCACGCTCGCCGTGCAGAGCACTTGCGTATCGCCGAAGCTCACCAGCACCGAGCCTTCGGCGTGACGGGTGTAGTGTCGCTGGATGCGCACCTCGCGCAGAGCGTCGGCCGCGCGCCCCGACGGGCGCGGCGAGACGGTTGCGTTATCCAAAGCTGTCATATGATTGCTACCTGTTGCACCGGTGGAATGCCGGCGTATACCAAACCCAGATTGTACGAGCCCGCCCATGATCCGCAGCATGACCGCCTTCGGCAGCGCGAGCGTCAACCTTCCCATCGGGACGGTGACCCTCGAACTGCGCAGCGTCAACAGCCGTTACCTCGACCTGTATTTCCGCGTGCCCGACGAGCTGCGCCACCTGGAGGCCGCCCTGCGCGAACGCCTTTGCGCGGCGGTGCCGCGCGGCAAGGTCGAGGTGCGGGCCAATCTGCTGCGCCGCGCCCAGACCGACCCGGGCCGCATCAACATCGCGGCCCTGCAGGGTGCGGCCGAGCTTCTGCAGGCCGTGCGTGCCGTCGTGCCCGACACCGCCGCGCCGCGCCTGGCCGAACTGCTGGCCTGGCCCGGCGTGCAGGCCGACGCCGACGACCCGGCGCAGTGGGACGAGGCCGTCCTGGCCGCCTGCAACCAGGCGCTGGTCCAGTTCCAGCAGGCGCGCGACGCCGAGGGCGCGCGCCTGGCCGGCGTGATGCGCGAGAAGGCGAGCGCGATCGGCGAAGTCCTTGAACAGGTCCAGGGCCAACTGCCGCAGATACTCAACGACTACCGCGAGCGCCTGGGCCGCAAGCTGCGCGACACCGTGGCCACGGCGTTCCCGGGCGGTTTCCAGAACATCAGCGGCGCCGAGCTTTCCGAACGGCTCGCCCAGGAAGCCACCCTCTTCACCCTGCGCATCGACGTCGACGAGGAGCTTGCGCGCCTGAAGTCGCACCTCACCGAGCTCGATCGCATCCTCGGCGGCGGGGGTGCCAGTGGCCGCGGCCGTCCCTCGGGCAGCCCGGGCAAGCGGCTGGACTTCCTCTTCCAGGAAATGAACCGCGAGGCGAACACGCTGGGCTCCAAGGCGGGCGCAATCGAGATGACGCGCGCGGCGGTGGATCTGAAGCTGCTGATCGAGCAGTTGCGGGAGCAGGCGCAGAACATCGAGTGAGGGTTTCGGTGTCGCACGCGCCATCCGAAACGCATTGAGCATCAGATGTCGAGACCGTTGGCTCAGTAACCCGCAGGTTCGCCGTGACAACAGCCTGACACGCGATAAAGGCCTCGTCGATCATGGCGGCGCGTTGCAGGAATGGGCCATTTCGAGCAGGGTGGAAGAAGGCGCCTGCGCCAGGAAGATGGCCAGATGGGGGCCTTGCGCCGCGCGCACCGGGCTTGCAAGCCATTGCCGGTACGACGCCTCGCCGTCCCACAACGCGCTCACATACATAAGGTCGGGGTCGTCCTGCGAAAGCATCAGCTCGCCCCCGAGAAAACCCGGAATGGCCTCGGCGCATTCCTCGAGCACGCGCCTGCGTGCAAAGGCCTGCGCGGCCGCTTCGCGTTGGCCTGGATGCACGCGCAAGCTGAGCAATGACCGCACTCTCATGCCTCCACCTGCAGCGTCAGCGCCTGCAGCGTCTCGGGCGCGTGCGTGAGCGACAGGTTGCCGGTTTCCGTGACCAGCACCGTGTCGGAAAAACGAAAGCCGCCGATGCCGGGCAGATAGATCCCCGGTTCAATGCTGAACAGCATTCCCGGCTTGATCTCGTGCGCATAGCCTTCAGCGAGAAACGGCGCTTCGTGCCGCGTCACCCCGAAGCTGTGGCCGGTGCGATGCAGGCGGTTGTCGCCGTAGCCGCGCGCCTTCAGGAGATCATTGACCCTTCGGTCCACCTCGGCCATGTCGGCGCCCGGCACCGTCAGCTCGAAGCCGAGGGCACGCGCTTCGAGCATCGCATGGAAGGGCCGTACCGCGGCTTCCGGCACGTGGCCGATGAAAAAGGTGCGCTCCACTTCCGCGCCGTAGCCGTTCGCCGTGCCGCACAGCAGCGTGACGTGCGGCCCGCCTTCGACCAGCTCGCACGACAGATCGGGCACCAGGTGCGGATCGTGGGAGAACGCGGGTGGCGTGGCCACCGCGATCGCCTCGCAGGCCAGCACGTTGGCGCGCGGGTTGTCGGCGAGCAGCTCGCCGACGAGTGCGCCGCCGATCTGCGAGTTCAGGGCCAGCGTCGAGGCACCGGGCCTGGCGGCGGCGAGCAGCCGCGCATGGCCGCGGCTGAGCCACCGGCTCGCATATGCGAGGCGGCCGATCTCGTAGGCCGACTTGATCTCGCGTACCGTGTCGACGATGTCGGTCTGCACCGCAGTGCCCGGAACCGCCTTGAACACGGCGAGCGGGCACAGCGATTCGATGCCGACGCGATGCGACGGCTTGAGCACCTCGTTCAGGCGGTCGGACCACATCTGCCCTTTGGGCGCGGGGAATTCGAAGTAGGTCAGGAGCTGTAGTTCGCCGACGGCGCGCGAGCGCACGTGCGTTTCTTCCAGCTTCGGGCACAGCAGGGTCGGCGCACCGCTGGCAGGCACCAGAAGGATGAACGGCCGCTCGTGGACGAAGTTCTTGAAGTTCGTCAGGTAGTAGATGTTCGACGGGTCGTGGCTGAGATAGAAGTCCAGGCCCTGCCGGGCCATCTCAGCCTGCACCGCGCCAAGGCGCCGCGAGATTTCCGGTGGGTCGGGGTTCTCGCAGGATGGGATGATTTGCATGGATGTGTCCTCTGTGCTCAGTGAGCCATCTCTTGCGCCGAGATGGCTTCGAGCGACCGGTTCTTGGTGGAAACGCCGAAGATCAGCACGGCGAGCCCACCGAACAGCAGCACGGCCGTCGTCATGCTGAACACGCCGGCAAAGCCGGCAGCGGGATAGACGAGGCCCACCATGAGGGGAGCGATGGCTCCGCCGAAGCGGCTCATGCCGGAAGCCATGCCGGTGCCGGTGGCGCGCACCTGGGTCGGGAACACCTCCGGCGTGTAGGCATAAATGCCGGCGTAGGCGCCATTCATGAAGAAGGACAGTGCCATCCCCGCAAACATGATCTGGGTCTCGCCTGTGGCGAGGCCCATGGTGATGGCGGACACGCCGCCCAGCAGCATGTAGGAGACGATGACCGCCTTGCGGCCGATGACCTCGTTGAGCCAGGCGGCAGAGAAGTAGCCCGGGATCTGCGCGACGTACATCACGATGGAGAAGCCGAAGCTCCTGGTCAGCGACATGCCGTTTTGCACCAGCAGGCTCGGAATCCAGGTGAAGAAAGCGTAGTAGCTGAAGGCTTGCGACATCCACAGCGCCCAGGTCATGAGGGTGATGCGCCTGAGCTTGCGCGAGAGCAGCGTGGCGTAGTTCTTCAGCGGCGAGCCGCGCTCGGCACTCGGCGTCTGCGAGGCGACTTCCTCCGGGTCCAGCGCGGGCAATGCGGCGCCGCGCTGCATGGCTGAAGCTTCCATCACGGTCAAGGTGGCCTCGGCCTCAGCGGCGCGACCCTGGCTCTCGAGCCAGCGCGGCGATTCGGGCAGGGTGCGGCGCCACCACAGCAGGATCACGACTGGCGCGGCCGTGATGAGGATGACGTAGCGCCAGCCGTCGGGGGACGTTGGCACGATGAAGTAGCCCAGCAGCGCCGCGAGCACGAAGCCGAACGAGAAGAAGCCCGCCAGCGCCCCGGTGAAGATGCCGCGGTAGCGGCGGGCGACGAACTCGGAGAGATAGGGCGCGATGATCACGCTCTCGGCGCCGGCGCCAATGCCGGCCACGATGCGCAGTGCCACGAAGGCGTGCCAGTCGTTGACCATCGCGCTGGCGGCCGAGGCCAGGCAATACAGGACCAGCGCGGACATCATCACCTTGCGCCGGCCGATCAGGTCGCCCAGCGTGCCGGCTGAGAACGCGCCGACGATGGCGCCGACGAAGGCCGCGCTGACCATCATGCCGAGTTCCGCGGTGGACAGGTTCCAGGTCGTGCGCAGTACCGGTATGACGAAGGCGAGGACCGCGCCGTCCATCGCATCGAAGGTGTAGCCCAGGCCGCCGGCAAGCAACATTTTGCGATGGAAGCCGGAAAACGGAAGCCGCTCGACGCGGGCCGAGATCATGGTCATGGCGAGGCTGTCTCCATTTCTTGGGAGTGAGAGGATGGGCGATGACCATCCAAGCTCGCCAGAGTAGGATCAAAGAAAGATATTGAAAAATTTATATACTGAATTCACTCCATCGACTGCGTGAATGGTTCCAGCACCCGCATCCATGAACTACCGCAACGCCGATCTCAACCTGCTGAAGGTGTTCGAAGCCCTGATGATCGAGGGCAATGTCACTCGCACCGCGCACAAGCTCTCGCTGACCCAGCCCACGGTCAGCAACGCGCTGAAGCGGCTGCGCGAGACCTACGACGACCCGCTGTTCGTGCGCAGCGGCGCAGGCGTGCGCCCGACCCGGCGCGCCTTGGAGTTGTGGTCGCCGCTATCGCGCTCCCTGCGCACCATCCGAGGCACGCTCGAGGGGGAGAGCTTCGACGCGTTGCACAGCGACGCACGCGTGACGATTTCGATGACCGACTACGTGGCATGCATCGCCGGTCCCCGGCTGCTGGAGCGTCTGGGCAAGCTCGCGCCGGGGATGCGATTGCATGCCCTTCCCGGGACGGTGGTGGACTTCGGACAGTCGTTGGACAACAACAGAGCGGATTTCGCCATCGGAGCCTACAACGACGACGTGGAAAGGCCGGGCTTCATGCGATCACGCCGGCTGTGGACGGTGGAGTTTCCCTGCTTCATGCGCAGCGGACACCCCCTTGCGAAGCTGGACAGGATTCCGCTGAAGCGATTTCTGAATGCACGTCATCTGGACGTGAGCCTCGCGGGCCATGCGGGCGCCATCTACGACCGGGTACTGCAAAGCCGTGGCTTGCAACGCAACCTGGTCGCGACGGTGAGTCACTACTCGGCGGCCTACGAGGCCGTGCGCCGATCCGACCTGATCGCGGTGCTGCCCTGGTCCGAGGGCCTCGAGACGGTGCGCACGACAGGCCTCAAGCGCGTTGCGCCGCCGGTTGCGGCGCCTGCGCGCACCGTCGAACTGGTCTGGCATGAACGGTACGAGACCTCGGCACTGCACCAGTGGTTCATTGCGCTGGTCATCGAGATGCTGGCGCGAGATCCACTTTCTCCCATCGCCCGCGCTCGTCGATAGGGCCCGCGTCGCGGCACGACCCGGCCTTCATCCCCGTGGCGCGCCGCGCACTGCTCCGCTTAGCTGGCGACGATGCCCCGGCGAATCAGTTCGAGTCCGCGCCGGTAGGTGGTCAGCTCGAAGTCCGGAAACCGCCGCTTGAACTTCGTGGAATCAAAGAGGTTGTCGTGCTCGTACCGGGGCAGCAGTTCCCTGATCTCGCGCACTTGCCTGGAGAAGAGGCCGGCGGCTGACAAGGTCCATTTGCCGATGACGCCATAAGAGGCCTCTCTTCCAAAGGCCTCGCTGGCCATGGCGACGAACTCCTTGTACGTCGGCCGGTCGTCGCAGCACGGCAGGTGCCAGGTCTGCCCGAACGCGTCAGGCGTGTTGCCCAGGACCGCCAGTGCGTGGCTCGCGTCGGGCGTCCAGATGAGCGTTCGCCGTGTGTCGTCGCGCACCGGCACGCGCGGCTTCTTGCCATCCTTGAGCCTGTCGATGACCAGTGCATTCGTGAAGCTCTGGGTCTTGCCCGGGCCGTAGAACTCGGGCGCGCGGCCGATGAGGACCGGAATATCGCCGCGCGCCATCTCTTCGAGCACCATCGACGCCATTGCCGCGCGCACCTTGCCCTTGCGGCCGACCGGCGCGAACGGCATCTCCTCCGTCTGGAGCCGGTCGTCCTGCGGATACATATACGTGTTGTCGAAATAGGCGAAGCTGGCGCCCTCCGCCCGGCATGCGTTCAGGGCGTTCCCGAGCATCACAGGAAACTGCTTTTCCCACAGCTCGGTATCCGGCGGCAGACCGGCCGTGAAGTAGACGACGCGGCTGCCCCTGACCGCATAAAGGGTCTGCCTCGCATCGAGCAGGTCGGCGGACACCAGGCAGTCGGTCTCGTTGACCTTGCGCGGGTTGCGGCTCACCAGCCTCACCTCGCTCGTGTAGCTGCGTCGCAGCTCGCGCGCCAGTTCCGTGGCGATCTGACCATTCGCTCCCAAGACCGTCTGCATTCCGTTCGCCTTCATGACGTTGCACCTCGCATATGCGCCGAGAGATTAACCTTGAAGTCAGGTTCAATGTCAAACTGTGCATCTCATCGGAGCATCGTGAACATGAAAATCGGAGAACTCGCGCAGCGCACGGGTCTGGCACCGTCCCGCATCCGTTTCTATGAACGCATCGGCCTGCTCAAGGCGGTCGAGCGCCAAGCCAACGGCTACCGTAGCTACCCCGACGATGCGGCTTTGACACTCAGACTGATCACTGCCGGGCAGCGCCTGGGCTTCAGCCTGGACGAGCTGCGCGTGCTGCTGCCCAGCGATCTCGCGCAATGGGAGCATGGCACCCTGGTCGACACGCTGCGCCGGAAGGTGTTCGACATCGAGGCCCTGCAGGCACAACTCGCGCAAAGCAGGGCGCACCTGCTCGAACTGGTGGCGCAGATCGAGGCCAAGCCGCAGGACATGACCTGCGCCGCCAACGCCCGGCGTGTGCTCTCGGAGCTGCCGCTGACAGCGGCAGGCGGTGCGGGCGCCCCGGCTTCGGCGACGAAGGCCGGTCGCCACCGCTAGCCCCCCGCCCGTCGACAGCTACCGGGTGGCCGCGGTCAATCCAGCCGCGCCCCCGACACCTGCACCAGCGCCTGCCACACCGGCAGATCCTGCTGATAGTTGGCGGCGAACTGCTCGGGCGTATTGCCCAGCGCGGTGAAGCCCATGGTGGCAAAGCGCTCGCGTACTTCGTCGACCGCCAGCACCGCGGCGACTTCCTGCGAAACGCGCTGCACGATCTCGGGCGGGGTCTTGGCCGGTGCGGCCAGACCGACCCAGCCGACGATGCTGTAGGCGTCGTCCTGCAGCCCTTGTTCATACAAGGTGGGCGTGTCCGGCAGCACCGCCATGCGCGTCCTGCCGGTGGTGCCGATGATCTTGAGGCGGCCGGTGTCGGCGTGGGGCTTGACGCCCATGGCGCTGGCGAACGCCATCGGCACCAGCCCGCCCAGCATGTCCTGCAGCATGGCGGCCTCGCCCTTGTACGGCACGTGCGACATGTCGGCCTTGGTGACTTCGCTCATGTAGGCGCCGCCCAGGTGGGCGTACGAGCCCACGCCCCAGGAGCCGTACGAGAGCTTGCCCTGGTTCTGGCGGATGTACGCGATCAGCTCCGGCCCGGTGTTCACCGGCACCGAGGGATGCACGGCGAGCACGACCGGCGCGGTCGCGATCTGGCTCACCATGACCAGGTCCTTCTGCGGGTCGTAGGGCATCTTCTCGAACAGGAACTGGTTGATGAGCAGCGACGTGCTCAGCGAGAAGACGAAGGTATAGCCATCCGGATCGGCGTTGGCGCCCGCTGCGGTGCCCATCAGGCCCGCGGCGCCGCCGCGGTTCTCGATGATGATGGGCTGCCCCAGGCGCCCGGAGAGCTTCTCGGCGACGATGCGCGCCGAGATGTCGGTGCCGCCGCCCGGATTGAAGGGCACGATGAAGCGGATCGGTCGCTCGGGATAGTTGCTGGCGTGGGCCAGCGGCCATGCGGCGAAAGCCGCGGCGGCAGCACCGAGGGCAAGAACACGGCGACGGGTGCTGTCGTACTTGAACATGGGCAGGTCTCCTGAATATCGTGATGTCGATGCATGGCGCACCGACAGCCCATGATAGGAAGTGCGCGCCCGAGTGCGCAGCAGCCGAAGCCGTGCGATGTTCCGCTGTGCAGGACGGTTTTCGCTAAGTGTTTCGTTCTGCGAAAACGTGCCCACGTTGGCCGCGGCTCCTGGCGAAAGAAGACGAAAAAGCGGCAGGCCGCGAGGTGAACGAGGCCGGCCCCCGGGCGCCTCCCGTAAAATGACCATCCCGTCATCCTCCACACGGAAAGCGACGTCAACCGCCGCAACCGGCCCGGTCGGCGCGCCTTGCCGTGCCCTCCATGACCCTAGGCCAAAGTCTGTTCCTGCTCGCCCTGCTCGTCGCCGCGGGCGCCTTCTTTTCCATTGCCGAAATCGCCATGGCGGCCTCGCGCAGGCTGCGCCTGCGCCAGCTCGCCGAACAGGGCGATGGCCGGGCCGAACGGGTCATGCGGGTACAGGAGCAGCCGGGCCACTACTTCACGGTGATCCAGATCGGCGTGAACGCACTCGGGGTACTGGGCGGGATCGTCGGCGAGGGCCTGCTGAGCCCCTATTTCACGCCCTTCTTTGCGCTCTGGATGAGCGAGGCGGCAGCGGGCACCGCGGGCTTTCTGGCGGCCTTCCTGCTGGTGACCAGCCTGTTCATCCTGGGCTCGGACCTGGCGCCCAAGCGTGTGAGCATGGCGGTGCCGGAGAAAGTCGCAGTGCGCATCATCGGCCCCATGCTGTTCCTGATGACGGTGCTCAAACCGGTGGTGTGGCTGTACGCAAAGCTCACCGATCTGCTGATGGCGCTGTTCAAGCTGCCGCAGCAGCGCGACGAGACGATCACTTCCGACGACATCCTGGCGCTTACCGAGGCGGGCGCGCTTTCCGGGGCGCTCGAGCGCCGGGAGCAGCAGGTCATCGAGAACGTCTTCGAACTGGACACCCGCACGGTACCCAGCTCGATGACCGCGCGCGAGCACATCGCCTATTTCCTGATCGACGACCCGGACGAAGTCATCCGCGCGCGCATCGCCAAGGAGCCCTACGCCGCCTATCCGGTGTGCGAGAAGGACATCGACCACGTCATCGGCTACGTGGAGGCGCGCGACCTGTTTCAGCGCGTGCTCAACGGCAGACCGATCCACCTGCGCGACAACGACCTGGTGCGCAAGGCCCTGGTCCTGCCCGATCGGCTGACGCTGGCCGAGGTACTGGACCAGTTCCGCCTGGTGGGGCAGGACTTCGCCATCATCGTCAACGAATACAGTCTGGTGGTCGGCCTCATCACGCTGAACGATGTGATGAGCACGGTCATGGGCGGCCTGGTGCACGACCGGGACGACGACATGATCGTGCGCCGGGACGAGAACTCCTGGCTCATCGATGGGATCACGCCGATCCAGGATGTGCAGCGCGTGCTCGAGATCGACACACTGCTGCACGAAGACGAATACGAGACGCTGGCCGGCTTTCTCATGGTGATGCTGCGCCGCGTGCCCAGGCGCACGGATTCCGTGACCTGGGGCGGCTACAAGTTCGAGGTCATGGACGTGGACAGCTATCGCATCGACCAGGTGCTGGTGACGCGCTTCACGCCGCCCGCGGAAGGCGAGGCCGCCGAAGCGGGCCGACCGCCGGCCGCACCGGCCGACGCCCGCCAGGCCTGAACCGCCGCCGGCGCGTCGCCCGGTGTCAGGAGGCGAACAGCGCCGGGTCTCAGCAGCCCAGCGCGCAGCCGTCCTTGCGATGATCCGAGGCGCCCAGCAGGACGCCCTGCTCCCAGTCGATCCAGATGGATTGCGCGCCGCCGATCGCCGCGGCGGGACGCGCCAGCTTGAAGCCCCGGCGCTCGAGCTCGGCGCACGCCGCGGCCGGTACGGTGTGCTCCAGCTCGACATCCCCCTGCCCTGGACGCGGGAACACGCGCGGCATGGCGTTGGCGCTCTGCATGTCCATGCCGTAGTCCACCACTTTGGAGACGAAGTGCGCGTGCCCCATCGCCTGGTAGTGTCCGCCCATGACGCCGAAGCTCATGACGGCGCGGCCATCGCGGCTCAGCATGCCCGGGATGATGGTGTGCAGCGGACGCTTGCGGGGCGCGATGGCGTTGGCGTGCCCTGGCGCCAGCGAAAAGCACTGGGCCCGGTTGTGCAGCATCACGCCCGTGCGCGCGGTCATGATGCCCGCGCCGAACGGGGTGAAGATCGAGTTGATGAAGCTCGCGCAATTGCGCTCCTTGTCGACCACGCAGATGTAGACCGTGTCTTTGTGCTCGAGCGGCGCGTAGTGCGGCACCTTCGGCATCGCGCGGGCCAGGTCGATCTGCCCGACGAGCGTGTCGACCCGTTGCTCCGAGAGCAGCCAGTCCAGATCGACCGGGCCATGGCGCGGATCGGCCAGCCAGGCGTCGCGTATGCCATACGCCAGGCGGCAGGCCTCGATCTCGATGTGCAGGCGATCGGCGCCCAGCGGCTCGCCGTCGGCCTCGAAGCGCTCCAGAATTTTCAGGATCAGCAGCGCGACGGCGCCCTGCCCCGGCGGCGGGCACTCGTGCACCTCGTAGCCGCGAAACCCCGTTTTCACCGGGGCCACGTATTCGCCCGCGTAGTCGGCGAAATCCTCCAGCGTATGCAGCCCGCCCAGACCGCGCAGCGTGCCGACGATGTCCTCGGCCACGCGGCCCCGATAGAAACCGTCGCGGCCGTGGGCGGCGATGTGGCGCAGGGTCTCGGCCAGGCGCGGCTGGCGATGCACCGAGCCGGCGCTGGGCGCGTTGCCCTCGGCGTCCAGCATCAGTTCGCGGGCGCCCGCGTTGTTGCGCAGCAGCGCGGCCTGCGCCGCCCAGTCGAAGGCGCAGCGCGGCGCTACGGCGTAGCCCTCGTCGGCCAGGCGGATGGCCGGAGCGAGCAGCTCGGCCAGCGCGAGGCTGCCGTGATCGCCGGCCAGCCGCGCCCAGGCGTCGACCGCGCCGGGCACGGTGACGGCGTGTGGCGATTGGCGTTCGATGTGGGTGACGCCGAGTTCGCGCAGTGCGGCGAGGCTCGCCCCGGCGGGCGCCCAGCCGCCGCCGTCGTAGGCGACGAGCCGGCCAGTGTCGCCCTTGGGCGCGTACAGCGCGAAGCAGTCGCCGCCCACGCCGGTGGAGCCGGGCTCGAGCACGCACTGCACGGCGCAGGCCGCGATGGCGGCGTCCATGGCATTGCCGCCGCGCTCGAGCACCTGGATCGCGGCCAGAGTGGCGGCCGGCTGCGAGGTGGCGGCCATGCCGTTGCGGGCCATGACGAGCGAGCGGCCGGGTTGTTCGAAGTCACGCATGTATTGTCTCCGTGTCGGATTGCGGTTGCCCGGGCGGGAAGGCTGCACGGGCCATCGTGCAAGCATAGTGGCAACCGCTGTCCGGCGCGGCCACGGGCGCCGGCGCTCAGGCCGACAGCATCGCCACGGCCTGGCTGGCCGCGACCCATTCCTCGTTGGTGGGTTCGACCAGCACGCTGACCGTGCTGTCGGGCGCGCTGATGCGCGCTGCCTGCGCCGCATTCGCCGCGCCGTCCAGTCGCACGCCCAGAAAGGCCAGGCCTTCGCACACGCGCTGGCGGATCGGCGCGGCATGCTCGCCGACCCCGGCGGTGAAGACCAGGCCGTCCAGCCCGCCCAGGGCCGCGGCGAGGCTGCCGATCTCGCGCACAATGCGCCGCACGTAGAGAGCGAGCGCTTCGCGCACGTGCTCGCCTTGCTCGCCGGTTTCGGCCTCCAGAGAGAGAAGCTGGCTCACGTCGGCTGACACCCCGGACATGCCCAGCAGGCCGGACTCGTGATACAGCACGTGCGCGACGTCTTCCAGGCTGAGCTTCTCGATCTCCATGAGATAAAGCACCGCACCCGGGTCCAGCGAGCCGCAGCGCGTGCCCATCATGAGACCGTCCAGCGCGGAGAAGCCCATGGTCGTCGCCACGCTGCGCAAGCCCTGCAGCGCGCACAGGCTGGCGCCGCTGCCCAGGTGCGCGCAGACGATGCGCCCGTGCGCCGCGTCGCCCAGGCGTTCGGGCAGCACGGTCGCGAGATACTGGTAAGACAGGCCGTGAAAGCCGTAGCGCCGCAGCCCGCGATCGTAGGCCGCGCGGTCGAGCGGCAGCATCTGCTCCACCCGCGGCAGGGTGTGGTGAAAGCCGGTGTCGAAGCAAGCCACCTGCGGCAGATCGGGCCGCGCGCTCAACAGCACCTCGATGGCTTCCAGCGCGAAGGGCTGGTGCAGCGGCGCCAGCGGAATGTAGGACCTGAGATCGGCGAGCACGCCCGATTCGACGCGCACCGGCTCGAAGTAGCGGCTCCCGCCATGCACCACCCGGTGCGCCACCGCCGCCAGGCCGCGGCCCTCGAGCCTGTCCAGCACGCGTTCGCGGATGCAGGCTAGCGCATCGTGCCGCTCGCTGCCCGCCGCGCCCGGGGCCAGCGCGCGCGGCTCGCACCCGCTTTCCTCGAACACGGGCGCGGCCCCGCCGATGCCCTTGACCTGGCCCTTCCAGGCCGGCTCGCGCGGCACCGCGCCCTGCGCGGGCGCGAACACAGCGAACTTGATGCTCGACGAACCGCAGTTCAGCACCAGGATGGCATCGTCCGTGGGCATGTCGCCTCCAAAGTCGTCAAGCCGCGGGCGCCTGCGCGGCCTGGGCCAGCAGCACGGCAAGCGCGCACGACGCCAATCGCGATGCGGCGGGATCGGCGCGGCTGGTGAGCATGATCGGTATGCGGGCACCGAGCACGACGCCCGCGCTCGCGGCGCCGCCCAGGTATTCGAGCTGCTTGGCCAGCATGTTGCCGCTTTCCAGGTCGGGTACGACCAGAATGTCGGCCTGGCCAGCGACCTCGGACACGATGCCCTTGACGCGCGCCGCCGCCGCGGACACGGCATTGTCGAAGGCGAGCGGGCCGTCGAGCACCGCGCCGGTGATCTGGCCGCGGTCGGCCATTTTGCACAGGGCCGCGGCGTCGAGCGTGGCCGGCATGGCGGGGTTGACCGTCTCGACCGCGGCGAGAATGGCCACCCGCGGCCGCGCCACGCCGATCGCCTGGGCCAGGGTGATGGCATTGCGCACGATATCGGCCTTCTCGTGCAGGCCGGGCGCAATGTTGATGGCGGCGTCGGTGATGATGAACGGACGCGGATAGGCCGGCGTGTGCATGAGAAAACAGTGGCTTACCCGCCGCTCGGTGCGCAGGCCCGCAGTCGTCGCCAGGATGGCGGCCATCAGCTCGTCGGTGTGCAGGCTGCCCTTCATGATCGCCCCCACCCTGCCCTGGCCCGCGAGCTCGGCCGCCCGTGCGGCCGCCGCATGGCTGTGCGGAACGTCGTCGAGCGCCATGTCGTCCAGGGACAGCCCGGCCTCGCGCGCCACCTGGCCGATGCGTGCGGCCGGCCCCACCAGCACCGGATCGATCAACCCCGCCTGCCGGGCCTGGAAGGCGGCGGACAGGCTCAAGGCGTCGCAGGGATGGACCACCGCGGTGCGCACCGGCGCGTAGCGGCGCGCCCGCGCGAGCAGATCCTGCAGGCCGGCGCTGCCCGGCGCATCCAGCGCCGGCAGATCGGCCCGCGCCAGCTCGACCGGCTGCCCGGGCGGCCGCACACGGGCTTCGCCGCGCAGCACCGCCTGGCCATGCTGGTTGGTGGCCGTGCACGACAGGCGCACCGTCCGGCTGGCCGCATCCCGGCCGAGCACGGCCACGCGCACGGTCAACGTATCCCCGACCGCCAGCGGGCCGAGAAAATCCAGTGCCTGGGCTTCGTAGACGGTGCCCGGGCCCGGCAGCCGCGTGCCAAGCAGCGCGGCAACGAGCGCCGCGGCCCACATGCCGTGTGCCAGGGCCGCATAGTGGCCGGCGTCCGGCGTGTTCCCGGCCGGCTGCGTCTGGCCGGCGATCGCCACAAAGAGCTGGATGTCCGCGGGCGTGAGCGTGCGCCGCAGCTCGGCGCTCTCGCCCACGGCCAGCTCGTCGAAGACCTTGCCCCGAAACACCTCGGCGGACAGACCGGCCGGCAGGCCTGTTTTCACGAGTCGACCTTGCGCGAGGCCGTGCGCGACGCGCGCGGCGGCGGGGCCTCGGCCACAGAGCCGTCCACCACGGCCGCGCCGACGACGGCCGACACCTGCCGCTGCCATTCGCCCACGGCGCGCCCGACGGCGGCCGCGAAGGCGGTCTGGTTGGCCATCGACATCTCCATCAGGGTCTGCACGTCGGCGCACGCCCTGTCCCACTGCTGGCAAGCGCCGGTCGCGGCCACCGCGGCAAAGGCGGATGGGTCCGGCGCGTGGGCGAGCGCGTCCGCTTCGCGCGCCGGCTCCGACAGCGAGCCGCTCAGCATGCGCTGCGTGAGCTGCAGCCAATCCTCTCCGTTTTGCCGGCAGGCGTCGACGAGCTCGCGTGTCAGGTCGATATTGGCCTGATAGAGCGCGACCGGGGGCAGGGACGATTTCATGGGCATGACTCCTGTTCAGGATGGGGCTATGGGCCAGTGCGCGCGGGCGCCACCCGCCGGCACACCGGCTCCAACAGGGAGGGAGTGCCGGGTGTCGGGACAGTTCCCGCCACGGCTGGTATATCTCTTTCGCGTTGCAACATTATCGTGCCCCCCATCCGGTGGGCGGTTGATCCAGATCAGCGTGCGGGCTCACCGGCCCGGCCCGCAGGCCCCTTTGCAGCGTCGACGATATTATCGTACGATATATGGAATAATTCTTATTTACCAGTTCATGCATCCGTCTTCCGATTTCGCACTCCGGTACAGCGCGCCATGACCGTCTTCAGCGACCAGTCCCTGGTCCGGGGTCGCAAGTTCCCCGCCCAGGACGTGCAGCTCATGCTGCTCACCCTGCTTGCGCAAGGCTCGACCCACGGCTATGCCCTCACCCGCCAGCTCGCCACCCTGAGCCATGGCTTCTACCATCCCAGCCCAGGCGTCATGTACCCGGCGCTGGCCGCCATGCACCGGCTGGGCTGGGTGGACGTGGATGCGGGCCAGGGCCGCAAGAATTACCGCATCACCGACGCCGGCCGCGCCCATCTCGCCGCCGAGCGCGAGCGCGCCGAGCTGCTCTTCGCCCAGCTCGAGCATGCTTCGCGCAAGATGGCCTGGCTCAAGCACGAGGCGCGCGGCGAGCCGTTCGACATCGGCGCCGACGGCGAAGACCTGGCTTCTGGCTTTCTACCCGATTACGTCCTCGCGCGCCAGACACTGCGCCGGGCCCTGCTGCGCCACGCCCAGGCCACGCCGGCGCAACAACGCAAGATCGCCGCCATCCTGCGCCGCGCCAGCGCCGAGCTGGCGCGCATTCCCGCTGTCAGTCCGGCTCCCGCCGTTCTCAACGACCCCCTGCAAGAATCCCCATGACGCTACCCACCACCGAACGCCGCGTGCAGCGCGTGCGCCATCCCCTGAAATTCCGCCTGGTGCGCGTGCTCCGCGTGAACGACATCGCGCCGCGCATCCGGCGCATCACCTTTACCGGCGACGATCTGGCCGATTTCGTCTCGGCTTCGTTCGACGATCACGTCAAGCTGTTCTTCCCGCTGCCTGGCCAGAGCCGGCCCGCGCTGCCGACCGCCACGCCGGATGGCATCGTCTTTGCCGACGATGTCCCGCGCCCGCCGGCCCGCGACTACACCCCGCAGCGGGTGGACACCCGGGCACGCGAACTCGACATCGATTTCGTGCTGCACGGCGAAGGGCCGGCCACGACCTGGGCCGCCCAGGCCGAGGTCGGCCAGTACCTGGGCGTGGGCGGGCCGCGCGGCTCCTTCATCATTCCCGCGGACTATCCCTGGCATCTGCTGATCGGCGACGAAACGGCGCTGCCGGCGATCGGGCGCCGCCTGCGCGAGCTGCCTGCCGAAACCCGGGCCATCGCGGTCGTCGCGATCGACGACGTGCACGACGAGATCGCGCTCGATTCGCCGGCCCGCACGGCCGTGCACTGGGTGCATCGGCAGGGCTCGCAGGCGCGCTCGCTCGACGACGCGATCGCCGCGCTGAGCCTGCCGCCGGGCGCGGGCTATGTCTGGATCGCCGCCGAAGCGGCGCAGGCCAAGGCACTGCGCGCCCTGGTGGTCGAGCGCTTCGGCGTCGACAAGGCCAACCTGCGCGCCTCGGCCTACTGGAAGCAGGGCGCAAGCAACGTGCACGAGACCCTCGAGGGCTGAGCGCCCGGCGGGCGTACGGGCGGCTCGCGTCGCGTCCATGGTTGCAGCGCTCGTCGGGCGCTCGGCATACAATCTGGATATCCATCCAGTACGCCATGCCTGCCCTGCCCGCGTCCCCTCTTCCCGATCCGCCCCATTGCGTCGGCGTGCGCACGCTCTGCGAGTTCGTGCGCACGGGCGACATCGATCTGCGCTTCGCCATGTCGCCCTCGGCCCAGCAGGGCCTGGCCGGGCACGCGACCGTGGCCGCCCGGCGCAGCGCCGGCTACGAACGCGAGGTCTTCCTGCAGGGTGAGCATGCCGGTGTGCGTGTGCGCGGACGCGCGGACGGCTACGATGCCCCCGCCAACGCCCTGGAGGAAATCAAGACGCACCGCGGCGATCTTGCGCGCATGCCCTCCAGCCAGCGCGCAGTGCACTGGGCGCAGGCGCGCATCTACGGCTGGCTGCTGTGCCAGGCGCGCGGCCTGGCCCGCATCGAACTGCGCCTGGTGTATTTCGACCTGGGCAGCGAGACCGAGACGGTACTCAGCGAAAGCCACGACGCCCAGGCGCTGCGCGCCGGCTTCGAGCAAGCCTGTGCGGCGTACGCTGACTGGGCGCGGGCCGAGGCCGGCCACCGGCGCCGCCGGGACGCGGGCCTGGCCCAACTGCGCTTTCCGCACGCGCAGTTTCGCGGCGAGCAGCGGCGCATGGCCATCGCCGCCTTCCGCACCGCGCGCGACGGCGGCTGCCTGTCGATCGAGGCGCCCACCGGCACGGGCAAGACGCTGGGCACGCTGTTTCCCGTGCTGCGCGCCATGCCCGAGGCGGGCCTGGACAAGGTGTTCTACCTGACCGCGCGCACCACCGGCCGCGCCCTGGCGCTGGATGCGCTCGCCGCCCTCGCCGGGCCGGTCGCGGCGCCCATGGTCCGCGTGGTCGAGCTGGTCGCCCGCAGCAAGGCCTGCGTGCACCCCGGCGCCGCCTGCACCGGCGAACAATGCCCGCGCGCCAGAGGCTTCTACGACCGCCTGCCGGCGGCCCGCATCGAAGCGGCCCAGGCCGGTTGGCTGGACAAGGCCGCCAGCGAGCGCATCGCCGCGCGCCATGCCGTATGCCCGTATTTTCTCGCCCAGGCCATGGTGCCCTGGGCCGACGTGGTGATCGGCGACTATCACCATGCCTTCGATCCGGCAGCCTGGCTCGCTCCGCTCGCCGCCGCCGAGGGGTGGCGCTGCGCCGTGCTGGTGGACGAAGCGCACAACCTCGTCGAGCGCGTGCGCGACATGCACTCGGCGCATCTGGCGCGCGCCAGCCTGACCGCCGCGCGCCGGGCCCATCCGGCGCTGGGCGCCACCTGGCGCGGTCTTGCGCGCGCCTGGGGCAACCTGGCGCGCGAGGCTACGGGCACGTATCGCGTGCTCGACGAGCTGCCGGAGCGATTCGTCGATGCGCACCGGCGCGCGGCGAGCGCCCTCGCCGAGCATCTCGCCCGCAGCGACGCCGCCGCCGACCCGGCACTGCTCGACTACTACTTCGAACTGCTGCACTTTCTGCGCCTGGCCGAGCGCTACGGCACTCACTCGATCGTCGAGCTCGGCGCCCCGAACGGCGCCCGGGCCCTGCGGATCACGCTGCGCAACCTCGTGCCGGCGCCCTTTCTGGCGCCGCGCTGGGCTGCGCTGCACTGCTGCCTGCTGTTCTCGGGCACGTTCGGGCCGGCGCACTACTACGCCGACATGCTCGGCCTGCCGGCCCAGGCGCGCCGGCTGGAACTGGCGTCGCCCTTTCGCGCCGAGCAGCTCCAGGTACGGGTGCCGCATCGCCTGTCCACGCGCTATGGCGACCGTGCTGCGTCGGTACCCCCCATCGTCGGGGCCATCGCGCGGCAGTTCGCCGACAGGCCGGGCAACTACCTGGCCTTCTTCAGCAGCTACGCCTATCTGGATCAGGTCTGCACGCAGTTCACGCTCGCCCACCCGGAAATTCCCTGCTGGCGCCAGCCGCCCAGCCTGGACGAGGCCGGCCGCGACGCCTTTCTCGCCCGCTATACGCCCGAGGGCCAGGGCATCGGTTTCGCCGTGCTCGGCGGCGCATTCGGCGAAGGCATCGACCTGCCGGGCACGCGCCTGGTGGGCGCGTTCATCGCCACCCTCGGACTGCCGCAGGTCAACCCCAGCAACGAAGCGCTGCGTGCCCGACTGCACACCGCATTCGGCGATGGCTATGCCTACGCCTATCTGTATCCCGGGCTGCGCAAGGTGATACAGGCGGCCGGCCGGGTGATCCGCACCCCGGCCGATGCCGGAGTGATCCACCTGCTGGACGAGCGCTACCGGCAGCCCGGGGTGCGCGCCCTGCTGCCGGACTGGTGGCCCACGCCGCTGTCGAGCGATTGACCACGGGCCAAAGCGCAAGCCTCGCCGTTCACGGCGAGGTCTGGCGGGGCAAATCCATCCTGGCGCCGAAGGCGCCCCCATGGAGTGGCGAGGAAGCTCCCGCCTTCAGTCGGAAGCGACTCACGCCGAAAGACTGGGTTCAGAAGGTCGTCCAATCGTCGTCGGCCGCCTTCGCATAGGCGGGCGCCGCCCGGCGTCCCGCGCTCGGCGCGCCGAAGCCGGCTTGCGCGCTCGCCGCGGTGCCCAGCAGCGGGCGGACGGGCTGGGCGGGCGTCGGCTTGGCGGCCGCCTGCGCAGCCGGCGCCGCGGCCCGGGCCGCGGGCGCGCGACGAGCCCGGGCCGTCGCCGCCGCCGCACTTGCGGTCCTGGCCGGCGGCGAGGCGAGCGCAGCGGTTTCGTTCATCTGCAGCTTGAAGACAGCCACGGCCTGCGCCAGACGGGCGGCCTGGGCCTCGAGCGAGGCGGATGCCGCGGCGGCCTCCTCGACCAGGGCCGCGTTCTGCTGGGTGCTGTCGTCCATCTGGCCGATGGCGCGGTTGACCTGCTCGATGCCGCTCGCCTGCTCCTCGGAGGCGGCCGCGATCTCCTGCATGATCGTGGTGGCCTGCTCGACGGCGACCACGATGTCCTGCATGGTCTTGGCCGCGTCGCGCACCTCGCCGGTGCCGGCGGCGACCCGGCGCACCGATTCACCGATCAGATCGCGGATGTCCTTGGCCGCCGTGGCGCTGCGCTGGGCCAGCGCGCGCACCTCGCTGGCCACCACGGCGAAGCCCTTGCCCTGCTCCCCGGCGCGCGCGGCCTCGACCGCGGCGTTGAGCGCAAGAATGTTGGTCTGGAAGGCGATGCTTTCGATCACGCTGATGATCTCGGCGATCTCCCGCGAGCTGGACGAAATGCCGTCCATGGTGCCCACCAGGCGGCCGACGGATTCGCCGCCCTGCGTGGCCACCCCCGAAGCGTCGTGGGCGATCCGGCTCGCCCGGCGTGCGTTCTCGGCATTGCTCTTCACGGTGGAGGAAAGCTGCTCCATGCTGGCTGCCGTCTGCTCCAGCGCGGCGGCCTGCTGCCCGGAACGCGCGGACAGATCAGCATTGCCGGAGGCGATCTCGCGCGCGCCGCCGTTGATCTGCCCGACGCCCTCGCGCACCGATGCGACGGTCGTGGTCAGGAAACGCTTCATGGTGTCCATCGCCTGCATCAAATGGCCGATCTCGTCGTTGCGGCGCACCGGCACCGACACTGTGAGATCACCCCCGGCGATGCGGGTGGCCACAGCCACCGACTCGCGCAGGGGCCGGGTGATGCCGCGCGAAATGCCGAACGCGAACGCCAGGCCGACCAGCAGGGCCGCCATCGCCGAGCCGCCGATCAGGTAGAGCGCGCTCTCGCTGCTGGCCTGCATGCTCGCCAGCGCCTCGTCCATCAGCCCGTCGGCCGCGTCCACTAGCCCTTCGGCGATCTGGTTCATGCGGACGCTGGCAGCGCGCTCCTGCTGCACGGCGGGCAGGTACGCCGCGACCTGCGTCTGCACATTCGCCAGTTGCTTGACGATGGCCTCGGTGCGCACGCGATAGCTGTCCGGCAATTGCATGCCGATCGCCCCGGTGCGGCGCGCCAGCCCGTCCAGGGCGGACAACGCACTCTCTTGCGCTGGCTGGTCGCCCGCGATCAGCAGGCCCCGGATATCGTAGATGGCGTAGGCGAACTGGTATTCCAGTTCCGTGACGAGCAGCGCGAGCTCGGCAATCGCGGGGTCGTAGCTATGCGAATCCGGCGCGCTCGCCGCGGCCATGTCCGCCGAGAAGGACGCATAGGCCTCGCGCAGCTCGCGGATCGGCTCGTCCCAGCCCACGCGCGCCCGCATCTGCGCCTCGCGGCTTTGCACCATCTCGTCCCGGCGCGCCCGATAGTCGCGCATCATCGCGTCCAGGCCCGCCAACGCGCGCGCATTCTGCTCGTCCCAGGAGAGCCCGCGCGCCTGTTCGACCTGGCCCTGCAGGGTGGCGAGCAGCGCCTCGTTGCGCGCGATGCGCTGGCGATCGAAATCCACGCGATACGCCATCTGCTCCTGGGAGGCTGCCACCACGCCGTCCTTCAGGGCGCCGGCCACCTGCAGCCGGACATTCTCATGATGGACTTCCCGTGCCACATAGATGCCGGCCAGCGAGACCAGCAATGTGAACAACAGGACGACGCCGAAACCGAGGAACAGGCGAGTGGAGATGCGCGTGCCGCGCCGAGTACGGGAGTGGGTTGCCATGTTGCGTTGTGAGGACCGATACACGAAGGGCGACACCGCGCGCCGCCCTTGTGGGTTACACAAAGTAACCTAGGGTAATCCCCAGCAATCAGAACAGCATCCCTGCGAACACCCGGCTATTCGGACGATAGCGCCGCCCAGCGGCCGCCTTGCAGCGCGACCTTGCCGTCTGCCTGCAATTTGAGCAGGTGGGCGTGCAGCGAGCGCGCAGCCACTTTCTTGAGCGGCGGCACCACGTGCGAATACACCTTGGGCAGCAAGGCTTCTTCGTCGGCCGGCCCCTCGCGCTGCAGAAAACGCAGGATGAGCGCCTCGCGGCGCAGCCGGTGCTCGATCAGCCCGCCGACGACGGCGCGCGGCTCACCCATGACGTAGCCGTGCGCCGGAGCCAGGTAAGTGATCTCCTCGTCCAGCAGGGCCGTGAGCGAGTCCAGATACGCCTTCATGTCGCCGTCCGGCGGGCTGATCACGACGGTCGAGCCCTGCATGATGTGATCGCCCGTGAACAGGATGCGTTCGGCTTCATGCAGATAGCAGAGGTGGTTGCTGGCGTGCCCGGGGGTATGCAGCACGCGCAGCACGCCGGCCCGGGTCTCGATGCGCTCGCCGTGCACGGGCAGCCGGTCCGGCGCGAAGGTCTGGTCGTGGGTGGCCACGGGCGCGGGCAGGCCGAGCACGGTGGCGCCGGTGGCCGCCTTGATCGGCGCAGCGGCCGGTGAATGGTCGGAGTGCGTGTGCGTGACCAGGACCTGGGTGATCGGCCCCGGCGCGAGCGCGAGGATGGCCTGGATGTGCGCGTCGTCGAGTGGGCCCGGGTCGATCACCGTGATGCCCTCGGCGTCGCCGATGAAATAGGTGTTGGTGCCGGGGCCCGTCATGTAGCCCGGGTTGGCGGCGGTGAGGCGCCACAGGCCCGGGCGCATCGCGACCAGCCGGCCGGGCACGATCTCGCAACAGGCGCGGCCGTGGCCCTCGGGATCGAGCAGGCCGATCTCCACATAGGCCGCGTCCTGCGGGCCGACCACCCGGCGCTGCTGGTCGCGGCTGCTCGCGATGCGCGGCATGCACGGGGCGATGCTGCGCGTGCTGCACGCGTGGGCCATCAGCTCGGCCACACTGGCGAAGCCGGCCAGTTGCTGCAGCGTCTGGCGAGTGGCGTAGACCAGCGTGAACTTGCCTTCATCGCTCAGGGCCAGCGCATCGCTCGGCCGAATCCATACGCTGTCGACCGTCTCGGCTTCGTCGTGCGTCGCGACCTGGCCCGCCGGCGCGGCCGCCACGAAGAAGCGCGTGTCGTAGCGCCGCTTCATCCCCATCGGCGTGATCCAGTGGCTGAAGTAGGCCATGCGATCGAGCGCCAGCGTGAGGCCATGCTCGCGCAGCATCGCGGCAAAACCCTGGCGCCCCGCGTTGAGCTCGCCGCGCACGGCGGCGTAGCGGCTGGCGTCCTGGGCTGCCGAGAAATCGACCAGCTCCCCGCTGGCGTCGGTGGCCAGCAGCAGACCGGCTTCCTCGAAACACTCACGCACCGCCGCGGCCCAGAACGCGAGACCGCCCTGCGCGATGCCCAGGATGCGGCTGGCCGCGGCGTCGTCCAGCCCCGGGCTGAGCGCGGCGATCTGCGCGGAGCCGTCGTCGGCATCGACGCCGCCGCCCGGGAAGACGTTGGCGCCCGGGACGAAATCCGCCCCGCGCGTGCGCTGGAGCATGAAGACCTCGAGCCCCTGCTCGCCGTCGCGCGCGAGGATGACCAGCGCAGCGGGACGCAACTCGGCCGGCGCCATGCCGGGCGCCGTCATGCCGAGGAACAGGGGCGCGTCCTGCGTCTGGACGCCGGTGTTGGAAACCTGGCTGCTCACGTTGCCTCCCCGGCCTGGGCGCGGCCACGGTTGCGCACCGTATCCTGCCAGTTGCGCACGCCCGGCGCATCGTAGCGGCGCGCGGCGTCGCCGCGCTCGCGTTCCAGGGCCAGCGCCTCGCCGAACGGCAGCGCATAGCCGTCGTCGATCAGGCGCTTCATGGCGAGCAGCATGCCCGGATCGGCCTCGAGCATGTCGAGCGCGAGCCGGCGCGCCTGCGGCAGCAGCTCGTCGGCCGGCACCACCCGGTTGACGAGCCCCCAGGCTTCGGCCTGGGCGGCCGACAGGAAATTGCCGGACAGCGAGAGTTCCTTGGCGCGCATGACGCCGATCAGGCGACTGAGCTTCTGCGACAGCCCCCAGCCGGGCATGATGCCGACCCGTGCGTGCGTATCGGCAAAGCGCGCCTGTTCCGACGCGAGCAGGACGTCGCCCGCCAGGGCCAGTTCGAAGCCCCCGGTGATGGCCGCCCCGTTGACGGCACAGATGACAGGCCCCGGAAAACGGCCGATCGCAGCGACGGGGTCGAGCGGGCGCTCATGGCTGGCCGCGCTGCCGTCGGCGGCCGCGGCGGCGAGCTCCTTGAGATCCAGCCCGGCGCAGAAGCCGCGGCCGGCGCCGGTGAGGATCGCCACGCGGATCGATGCGTCGTCGGCGAGTTCCTCGAATGCCTCGGCCAGACGTTGGCGCAGAGCCCGCGACAGTGCGTTGAGCACGTCCGGGCGGTTCAGGGTGAGCACCGCGTAGCCCGCGGGGTCGCGCTCGATCAGCACGAGTTCGTGCGCGTCGTTGGTCGTCGTGGACATGATGTTTCTTCGGGTGGGAATAGGAGCACTGCGGGAGCACGGCGGACGATGCCGCGCGGCTCGGTCAGAAGAGCGCGTAGCCGCCGTCGATCACGAACGTGTCGCCAGTGTGATAGCGCGAGGCGTCGCTCATGAGGTAGACGGCGATGCCGCCGAAATCGTCGCCGGTGCCCCAGCGCCGCATCGGAATGCGCGGCATCACGGCGCCGCGGAACTTGTCGTCGGCGGTCTTGCGGGCGGTCATGTCGGTCTCGATCCAGCCCGGCAGCACGGCATGGGCGCGCACGCCGAAGCGGGCATGCTCGACGGCCAGGCCGCGCACCATCGAAATCAGTCCGCCCTTGGTGGCGGCGTAGTGCTCGTTGCGCGGCGCGCCTTCGATGGCCGCGAGCGAGGCCGTGCCCACCAGCACGCCGCCGCCCTCGCGCTGCGCCATGTGGCGCGCGGCCTCGCGAAAGGTGTAGAACACGCCGTCCAGGTTGACGCGCAGCACCCGATGCCATTCCTCGGAGCTCATGTCGCGGAACGAGCCGACGCCGCGGCCGCTCACACCCGCGTTGGCAAAGCAGCCGTCGACCCGGCCCAGGGTCTCGAGGGTGCGCGCAAAGGCCTGCTGCACCGCCGCCTCGTCGCCCACGTCGCACTCGAGCGCCAGCGCGCGCCGGCCCAGGCCCTCGATTTCGCGCGCGGCCGCGGCGTTCTTGCCTGCGTTGGTGCCCCAGATGGCGATGTCGGCGCCCGCTTGCGCGAGGGCCCGGGCGAAGCCCAGGCCGATGCCGCCGTTGCCGCCCGTGACCAGGGCCACTTTGCCAGTGAGATCGAAAGGTGTGTATGCCATGCTGTCTCCGTACCGCGACTTCTGCATCGAGTCGCACCCGTAGGATAATACCGCCACGCTAGAATACGCGGATGGATACCCTTGCCCACGCGCCGCACGCCGGCAATCTCTTCATCATCGCCGCGCCCAGCGGCGGCGGCAAGTCCAGCCTGGTGGCCGGGCTGCTGCGCAACGATCCCAGCATCCACCTGTCGGTCTCGTGCACCACGCGCGCGCCGCGTCCGGGCGAGCAGGATGGCCGCGAATACCATTTCGTGACGCCCGAGGCCTTCGAGGCCATGCGGGAAAGCGGCGAACTGCTCGAGTGGGCCAAAGTGCACGGCAACCACTACGGCACCCCGCGGCGCTGGATACAGTCCGCGATGAGCGAAGGCCGCGACGCCATCCTGGAAATCGACTGGCAGGGCGCGCGCCAGGTGCGGCAGCACTTCCCGAGCGCCGTGGGGGTCTTCATCGTGCCGCCTTCCATCGAGGTGCTCGAAGAACGCCTGCACCGCCGCGGCCAGGACGATCCGCAGGTCATCGCGCGCCGGCTGGTGGCCGCGGGCGGCGAACTCGCGCATGCGCCAGAGTTCGAATATGTTATTATTAATCAAGAATTTAGCGTAGCACTGCAAGAACTTGAAACCATCATCCGGGCAAGCCGCCTGCGCTACGCCAGCCAGTCCGCGCGGCATGCCGAGCTTTTTGCCCAGCTCGGCATCCTCAACGACGGCCACTGATTCCACCGCCGGCCGCCGCGGCCCGGCGGTTCTTGTCGTTCTCCCGCCGTTTTTCCGATACACCCTTCGTTCGCCGAGGAAATCCACATGGCCCGCATCACTGTCGAAGACTGCCTGAAGCAGATCCCCAACCGCTTCAAGCTCACCCTGGCCGCCACGTACCGCGCACGCGAACTCGCCCAGGGCCACATGGCCCGCGTCGACTCCAAGGACAAGCCCACCGTGACCGCGCTGCGCGAAGTCGCCGTCGGCGCCACCGGCGTTGAAATGCTGCGCAAGGTCCCGACCTGAGGCCTATCGCAACTGTCTGCCCGAGGGTCGCATCATGACGGAGTCCGGCACCGTATCCCCTGCCCCGGTCGCACCCGGTGCGGTGCCGGTCACGCTCGCACCGCTCACCGAGCAGATATCGGCCTATCTCGCACCCGCCGACGTCCAGCGGGTGCGCGAGGCCTACAAATTCTCCGACGCCGCCCACCTGGGCCAGTTCCGCAGCAGCGGCGAGCCCTACATCACGCACCCGATCGCGGTCACCGAGATCTGTGCCGGCTGGAAGCTCGACGCGGACGCACTGATGGCCGCGCTGCTGCACGACGTCATGGAAGACCAGGGCGTCCCCAAGCAGGAGCTCGCCGAACGCTTCGGCGGCGAGGTGGCCGAACTGGTCGACGGGCTCTCCAAGCTCGATCGCCTGGAATTCGCCAGCAAGACCCAGCAGCAGGCCGAGAGCTTTCGCAAGATGCTGCTCGCGATGGCGCGCGACGTGCGCGTCATCCTCATCAAGCTGGCCGACCGCCTGCACAACATGCGCACGCTGGACGCGGTCTCTCCCGAGAAGCGGCGGCGCGTGGCGCGCGAAACCCTGGACATCTACTCGCCGATCGCCCACCGGCTCGGCCTGAACGTGCTGTTCCGCGAGCTGCAGGATCGCTGCTTCGAGGCGATGTACGCCAACCGCTATCGCGTGCTGCAGAAGGCCGTGCTCGCCGCGCGCGGCAACCGTCGCGAGGTGGTGGGACGCATCACCGACGCCGTGCGCGCGGCCCTGCCGGCGGCCGGCATCGAGGCCGAGGTGTACGGCCGCGAGAAAACCCTGTTCGGCATCTACGAGAAGATGGTCGAGCAGAAGAAGTCGTTCTCCGAGGTGCTGGACATCTACGGCTTTCGCGTAGTGGTGCACAGCCAGCCGGAGTGCTATCTCGCGCTCGGCACCCTGCATCAGCTCTACCGCCCGGTGCCCGGCAAGTTCAAGGACTACATCGCGATCCCCAAGATCAACGGCTACCAGTCCTTGCACACCACCCTGGTCGGCCCCTACGGCACCCCGGTGGAGTTCCAGATCCGTACCCGCGACATGCACCACATCGCCGAGAGCGGCGTGGCGTCGCACTGGCTCTACAAGAGCGCCGACGTGTCGCTGAACGACCTGCAAAAGCGCACTCATCAGTGGCTGCAGTCGCTGCTCGACATCCAGCGCCAGACCGGCGATTCGGGCGAGTTCCTCGAGCACGTCAAGGTCGATCTCTTTCCGGATGCGGTCTACGTGTTCACCCCGCGCGGGCAGATCATCTCGCTGCCGCGCGGCGCCACCCCGATCGATTTCGCGTACCACATCCACACCGACATCGGTAACCAGACGGTCGCGGCCAAGGTCAACGGGGATTTCGTTCCCTTGCGCACCGAGCTCAAGAGCGGCGATACGATCGACATCGTCACCTCGTCGGCCTCGCGCCCGAACGCGCAATGGCTGAACTTCGTGCGCACCGGACGCGCCCGCTCCGAGATCCGACACTATCTGCGCACGGTCAAGTACACCGAATCGGTCGCCTTCGGCGAGCGTTTGCTGACCCAGGAACTGACCCTGCTCGGCCTGCATATGCCCCCCGCGGAAGACCCGGTGTGGCACAAGCTCGCGCGCGCCACCGGCGCCGATTCACGCGAGGAGATCCTCGCCGACATCGGCCTGGGCAAACGCCTGGCCGCCGTGGTGGCGCGCCGCTTCGCGCCCGGCGCCGACGTGGTGGCGACCACCGCCGCCGCGGTCGATGAATTCGTGGCGGCGCGCAGCGCGCCCATCCTGATCCAGGGCAACGAAGGCCAGTCGGTGCAGCTCTCGTCCTGCTGCTCGCCGATCCCCGGCGACAGCCTGATGGCCTTCATCCGCCTGGGCCAGGGCCTGGTCGTGCACACCGCCGACTGTCCGGTGGCCAAGCGCTTGCGCGCCCGCGAGCCCGAACGCTGGGTCAACGTGGCCTGGGACGAACACACCAAGAGCCACTTCACCACGCGCATCGACGTGGTCGCGCGCAACGAGCGCGGCGTGCTGGGCCGGATCGCGGCCGAACTCACCGCGGCCGATTCCAACATCACCCATGTCACCACGCAGGACGACGCCGTCTCCAGCGTGATCCTGCACCTCACCGTCCAGGTCGAGGGCCGCGAGCACCTGGCCCGCGTCTTTCGCTACCTGCGCCGCGTGCCGCAGGTGCAGCGCATCGTGCGGCTGAAGGGCTGAACGTGCCCGCGCCCGCGCCGCTGCAAGGCGGCGCGGGCAGGCCTCCCGCTAGGGCGCCGGCTCGTCGCCCGGCTCGGCGTCCGTATATGCCACTTCGACGATGTCCAGTTCCTGTACGCCGCCCGGCGTGCGCAGGGTCACGGTGTCGCCCACCCGGGCCTTGGTCATGGCGCGCGCGACGGGCGATATCCAGCTTATCTTGCCCTTGAGCGGCTCGGCCTCGTCCACGCCGACGATCTTCACGCAATGCGCCTCGCCGTCGGCGTCGAGATAGGTGACGGTGGCGCCGAAGAACACCTGGTCGGTGTTCTGCTGCTCGCGCGGATCGACGACCTCGGCGAGGTCCAGACGCTTGGTCAGAAAGCGCATGCGGCGGTCGATCTCGCGCAGCCGGCGCTTGCCGTACAGGTAGTCGCCGTTCTCCGAGCGGTCGCCGTTCGAGGCCGCCCAGGACACGATCTGCACCACGCTGGGCCGCTCGACCGTCATGAGGTGGGCCAGCTCGTCGCGCAGGCGCTGATAGCCGCGCGGGGTCAGATAGTTGCGCGTGCCCTTGGGCAGCGCCAGTTCGGCGGGGACGGCATCCTCGTCGTCGGCGTCGTCCTGTTCCTTGGTGAAAGCCTTGTTCATGTCAGTCTCCGTACGGCTGCCCGAGGGGGCAAGGAAACTTAGGGCGGCTCGGCGTTTCCTTGGACGCGCGCAAGCGCGTAGGGGGGACTCTCACCCCAGCCCCCAATCGTGCCAGACGGGCGTCAGCCCCGCGGGCAGCGGTGGCAGCTCGCCCAAGTCCACCCGCCCGTAGCCCGGCGCGTGGAAGTCCGACCCGCGCGAGGCCAGGAAGCCGTAGCGCCGCGCAATGTCGGCATATTCGCCGTACTGGTCGGGCGAGTGGCTGCCGGTCACGACCTCGATCGCCGCGCCGCCGCGCTCCTTGAACTCGGCAAAGAGCGCGCCGAAGGCGGTCGGGCTGTAGTCGTAGCGCCCCGGATGCGCCAGAACCGCCTGCCCGCCCGCGCCGGCGATCCAGGCGAGCGCGTCGGACAGGCGCGCCCACTGCATGTCGACGTAGGCCGGCTTGCCGGTGCCGAGGTAGCGGTCGAAGGCTGCGTTCATGTCGCGGCAATGGCCGACGTCCAGCAGATAGCGGGCGAAATGCGTCCGGCTGACCAGGGCCGGGTTGCCGGCCCGGGCCATGGCGCCCTCGAACGCACCCTCGATGCCCAGCGCGGCCAGCCGCGCGCCCATTTCCCGCGCTCGATCGAGCCGGCCGTCGCGCGTCAGCGCGAGGCCCTGGACCAACGCGGCGTCGTCCGGATCGACGCGCAGGCCGACCACGTGGATCGTCTTGCCGGCCCAGGTGACCGAAATTTCCACGCCCGGAACGAAGGCCAGGCCCAGCGCCCGCGCCGCCTGCGCGGCCTCGGCCGCGCCCGCCACTTCGTCGTGGTCGGTGAGCGCCAGCACGTCCACGCCGTGTTCGAGCGCGCGGGCCACCACCGCCCGCGGCGGCAGCTCGCCGTCGGACACCGTGGAATGACAATGCAGATCGTAGTTCTTCAAGACCTTCTCCAGCCGCCGGCCCATGCGCCGGGGCCTGTGAGTGCGGACGAGGCTTGCGCTTTGGCCCGTGGTCAACGCTCACCGAGGCAATGCGTGCCGGTGCGCCCTGGGCGTCCGGCGTTCGAACCTAAGATACCACGCGTGCGTGAGCCTCACCGGGCGGCGAGGAAGGGCCGGACAGCGGCGATGAAGCGCTCGGGCGCTTCCATGGGCAGCAGGTGCCCGCTCTCCAGCTCGACGTAGCTGGCACCCGGGATGGCCTGCGCGAGTTCGCGCGCGTGCGCGGGCGGCGCCATGTGGTCGTGCGTGCAGCCGATGACCAGCGTCGGCTGGGTGATGCGCGCGAGCGCCTCGCTCACGTCCAGCTCGGCGTCGAGCCTGGTCTGGCGCAGCATGCCTTCCCATGGATTGCCCTGCACGCCGATCTGCACCAGCTCCTCGACCATCGCCGGTGTCAGGCCGGCGAGAAAGGCCGGGCTGAAGCCGGTCAGCATGGCGAGTTCGCAGAAGCTGCGCCGGTCCTCGACCATCAGGCGGGTCCAGAGCGAGAACTGCAATTGCATGCGCGGCCCCCGCGCATGCGCGAAACCCGCGGTGAGCACGAGGCGACGTACGCGCTGCGGCCAATGCGCCGCCAGGTGCACGGCCACGGCCGAGCCGAGCGAGAAGCCCACCAGGTCGAAGCAGTCCAGACCGGCCGCGTCCGCGGCGCCGAGCACCTGCTCGGCCAGCAAGGGCACCGTGAGGGCCGCGCCATCGTCCTCGGTCTGGCCCGAGCCGGCGTAGTCGGGCCGCACCACCGTCCAGGCATCGGCAAAGGCGGGCGCGACCTGCGCCCAGTTGGTGAACGAATCCCCGCCCGTGCCGTGCACCAGCACCAGGCCGGGGCCCTGGCCCTCGACGCGATAGAACACACGGGCGGACCCCACTTCGACGATCGGCATAGGACGGACCTCGCAAGCAATGGATGAATTCGAACCCCGCCGCGGCGGAATCAGTGGCTGTGTTCCTGCAGGACCAGATAGGCCATGCCGCCTTCGGTGGCCACGCCCACCTTGGCGCCCACCGGCAGCGTGACCTTGGTCGGTACATGCCCGAACGGCAGGCCGGTGATCACCGGCACGCCGCTTTCCCGGCGGATCCAGGCGATCACGTCCGCCAGATCGTAGCCGCCGTCGAGGTCGGTGGTGCGGTAGCCGGTGAAACGGCCCAGCACGATCGCTTTCTGGCGCGCCAGCACGCCGGCCTGCAGCAACTGGATCAACATGCGTTCGATGCGGTACGGCGCTTCGTTGATATCCTCCAGAAAGAGGATGCCGCCGCGCACCTTGGGCAGATACGGCGTACCGAGCAGCGCGGTGACCAGCGCCAGGTTGCCGCCCCACAGCACGCCGCGCGCATCGACCGGATCGCTGTCCGGCGACTCGAAACTCACGACTTCCAGTTCGCCGCGCATCACCTCGCAGAACATCTCCGCCGTGAGTTCGTCGAGCTTCTTGCCGCCGAAGTCGTAGCGCGCCATCGGGCCGGCATAGCTGACGGTGCCGGTCTGGGCATACAGCGCCAACTGGAAGGCAGTGAGATCGCTGTGGCCGACGAAGCGCTTGCCGCTGTCGGCCATGCGATGCCAATCGATCCGGTGCAGCAGGCGCGTCATGCCGTAGCCGCCGCGCACCGCCATCACGATGTCGTGGCGCTGGGCGGCCGCGCGTTCGAACGCCGCCAGGCGCTGCTCGTCGGTGCCGGCAAAGCGCTGCTGGCGCGCGAGCGCCGCGCGGTCCAGCACCGTGCTGTAGCCGTAGGCTTTCAGGCGTTCACGGGCGAGCGCGACGCTGTCCGGTTCCAGCACCGCGCCCGCGGGCGAGATGAGATAAATCCCCTCGCGCTTGCGGCGCCCCTTGGCGGGCGGATGATCGTGCGCATGGGCATGATCGTGGGGATGGTCGTGATCGACGGAGTAAGGCACGGCGTTCGCAGGGTTCTGGACAATGCGAAAGTGTAGCCGCTGCAACGCGGCCGGAGGATGCCGCGCGCTGCAACCTGCGCAGGCAGCGCATTGTCGAGCGCCCTAGTCGAAGGCCTTGCCGTCCAGGCGGCGCAACACCTTCATCAATTCGTCCATGGCCGCCTCGCCGTCGCCATCGTGCGCGGCCCGTGTGACGCAGCCGCGGGCATGGTTCTCGAGGAGCTGCATGGCCACGCCGTTCAGCGCCGACTTGGCCGCGGCGAGCTGCGTCAGCACGTCGATGCAATAACGGTCTTCCTCGATCATCCGCGTCACGCCGCGCACCTGGCCCTCGATGCGCGACAGGCGCGCCAGCAGCCTGGCCTTGTCGGGCTGCACGACACGGCGCGCCGCGTCCTCGGGCGCGGCGCAGCAGGCCGGCGCCGGCGCGGCGTCCTCAGGCGACGTCATAGCCGGCATCCTGGACCGCCTGGACCATCGCCGAGCGATCGGTGCGCGCCGGGTCGTAGCGCACCTCGGTGCGCCCGCTCGCCGGCTCCACCGCGACCGAGGCCACGCCGGGCAGCCCGCCCAGCACACGCTGCAAGGTGGCGACGCAGCCGCCGCAGGTGACGCCCTGAACGGGCAAGGTGATGCTCTGTGTCGTCATGATCGAACTCCCTGAGTCTGTGCCGGCACCGTGCCCGCGTCCTGCACGTCGTCCGCCGGCGGGCGCCAGCGCCGCAGCAACAGCGAGTTGCCCAGCACCGAGACCGAACTCATGGCCATCGCCGCGCCGGCGATCACCGGATTGAGCAGGCCGAAAGCCGCGAGCGGGATGCCCAGCACGTTGTAGAAAAAGGCGAAGAAAAGATTCTGGCGTATCTTGCGCAGGGTGGCGCGCGACATCGCAATGGCGTCGGCCACCGAACGCAGGTCGTTGCGCATCAGCGTGATGTCGCCGGCCTCCAGCGCCACGTCGCTGCCCGCGCCCATGGCGAAGCCCACGTCGGCCGTGGCCAGGGCCGGTGCATCGTTGACCCCGTCCCCGGCCATGCCCACCACGCGGCCCTCGGCGCGCTGGCGCGCCACGTAGTCCGCCTTGCCGGCGGGCAGCACCTGCGCCTGGACTTGATCGATGCCCACCGAGGCGGCCACGGCCGCCGCCGTGCCCGGGTTGTCTCCGGTCAGCATGACCACCTCCACGCCCAGCGCACGCAGGCGCTGCACCGCCTCGCGGGACGATGGACGCACCGCATCGGCCAGCGCGATGGAGCCCAGCAGCGCCCCGGCGTGCACCACCGCGACCAGCGTGTGGCCCGCGCCGCGTCCGGCGACCAGGGCATCGGCGGCGCCTGCCTGCGGCGTGTCCTGCAAGGCCCAGCCCGGCGCACCGATGCGCGCCGGCGCGCCGGCCAGCGTGCCCTCGACGCCGATGCCCTCGACCACCGCGAAGGCCTCCAGCCGCGGCACCACCACGCCGGCAGCCTGGGTGGCATCGAGAATGGCCGCGGCCAGCGGATGCTCCGAGCCCTCCTCCAGCGCGGCGGCGACCGCCAGCACCTGGGCCGGCGTCCGGCCGGGTTCCGCATGCACGTCCACCACGCGCGGACGGCCCTCGGTCAGCGTACCGGTCTTGTCCACGACCAGCACATCCAGCCGGCCCGCGGTCTCCAGCGCCGCCGCGCTGCGGAACACGATGCCGTGCACGGCGCCGCGCCCGACCCCGACCATGACGGCGGTGGGGGTGGCCAGGCCCAGGGCGCACGGGCAGGCGATGACCAGCACCGCCACCGCGTGCACCAGCGCAAGCACGCCGGCGCCGGTCCACCACCAGGTCAGCGCGAACGTCAGCGCCGCCACCGCCAGTACGCTGGGCACGAACACCGCGGAAATGCGATCGGCCAGCCGCTGGATGGGCGCGCGCGAGCCCTGGGCCTGGGCGACCAGGCGCACGATCTGCGCCAAGTGCGTGCGGGCGCCCACACTGGCGGCGCGCACCGTCAGGCTGCCGCCCTGATTGCGCGTGGCGGCATGCACGCGGGCGCCGGGCCCCTTGTCCACCGGCAGGCTCTCGCCGGTCAGCAGGCTTTCGTCCACCGCCGCCCGGCCCTCGATCACCTCGCCGTCCACCGCGATCACTTCGCCATGCCTGACCTGGACGATGTCGCCCACGGCAAGCTCGCTCACCGGAATCTCGACGTAACCATCGCCGCGGCGCACCCGCGCCGTGCGCGGCGACAGCCCGAGCAGATGGGCGATCGCATCCGACGCCCTGCCCTTGGCGCGCTGCTCCATCCACTTGCCGAGCAGCACCAGGGTGATGATGGCCGCGCTGGCCTCGAAGTACACGTGCGCGCCCGCCAGGCCGAAAGCGGTCACCACCGCGCTGTAGCCATAGGCCATGCTGGTGCCCAGCACGACGAGCACGTCCATGTTCGCCGAACCGCCGCGCACACTGCGCCAGGCGCTGCGATAGAAGCCCGCACCGGCCACGAACTGCACTGGCGTGGCCAGCAGCCACTGCAGCCAGCGCGGCACCACGCCGTGATGGCCGCCCGTCAGCATGGCGGCCATTTCGATCATCAGCGGCAAGGTGAAGACCGCGGCCAGAACGAAACGGCGGAATATCGCCTGCGCCTGCGCGGCGTGGTCCGTGGGCACCTGCGCGAGCGCCTCGACGAGTTCGGCCTCATAGCCCGCCTTGCGCACGGCCGCCAGCAGCGGCGCGGCATCGGCGCCCGTCGGCCACTCGACCGTGGCCGTCTCGGTGGCGAAGTTCACCATGGCGTGCGCCTCGGGCACACGGTTGAGCACGGTTTCGATACGGCTGGCGCACGCGGCGCACGTCATCCCGTGCAGCGCGAGCGTGAGCGGGCGGCGTGGATCCGAAGGACTGGGGGCACTGCTGGACATGAGACCTCGATACCCGTCTGGGGTATGGGTCCAATATACCCCCTAGGGGTATTCTTTTCAAGCCCTGGCCGGCGCGGCGGCAGGTCGCCGGCGGCGCATCGGAGCCCGCCAACCGGCTTACGCCGAGGCGCTCACTGCCCGCCGGCCTGCATCGCAGTGACCAGGTGCTCCGTGTTGCGCCGCATCATGGTGATGTAGTCGGGGGCCTCGCCGGCGGGCGCGGACAAGGCGTCGCTGTACAGGCGCCCGCCGATGGCCACGCTGGTCTCGGCCGCGATCTGGCGCAGTACGGTGTCCGACGCCATGTTCTCGACGAACAGGGCCGATACGCCCTCGGCCCGCACCTGCCGGACCAGGTTCGCCACCTGGCGCGCGCTGGGCTCGCTCGCGGTATTGATGCCCTGCGCCGGCACGAACTTCACGTGATAGCGGTCGGCGTAATAGCCCATGGCATCGTGCGTGGTGATGACCACGCGGCGCGCTTGCGGCACCGATTCGATGCGCTGCGCGATCCAGGCGTCGAGCGCCCTCAGTTCGGTCTCGTAGGCGCGCGCGTTGGCCTGGAACTCGGCGGCCAGGGCCGGCTCCAGCACCGACAGCGCCCCGGCGATGTTGTGCGCGTAGCGCGCCACGTTCAGCGGGTTCTGCCAGGCATGCGGATCGGGCGTGCCGGTGGCGCTGCCGGCGGCAGGCGCATGATCGTGGTCGTGGTCGTCATGTCCGTGATCGTCGCCCGCGTCGCCATGCGCATGGGCGCCGGGCGCCAGGCCGCGCGCCGGCACGCCTTCGGTGGCGAGCGCGACCGGGCCGCGATAGCCCGCCGCCTGGATCAGGCGCGCGATCCAGCCCTCGAAGCCCAGGCCGTTGATGACCACCAGTTGCGCCTTGCCCACCGCGGCCACATCCGAGGGCCGAGGCTGGAACACGTGGGCATCCTGGTCGGGACCGACCAGCGACTGCACCCTGACGTGCTGCGCCCCGACGCGTTCGACGACATCGCCCAGGATGCTGAAGCTCGCCACCACGGACACGGGTTCGGCGCGGGCGGACGCGCTGGCCAGGCAAAGGACGGCGGCGGCCAGCCAGCCGAGTCGGAATCGGATCATGGGCAATCTCGCGCGCGTGAGCGCTTCAGTGAAGATGGGAGTGGTGTTCGTGGTCGTGGTGCAGGTGGCCCTGCGCGACCGCCTCGGCGTGCAGGTGCGCCTTGCGCCGGCCGCGCCAGCCCTGCGGCGCGAGCAGCAGCGACAAGGCATACAGCGCGCCCGAGCACATGACGATGACCGGCCCGGAGGGCTGATCGAAGTGATACGACAACAGCAGGCCGGCATAGCCCGCCAGCAGCGCCTGCAGCGCGGCGTTCAGGAGCTGGGCCGGCAGCATGGCGTGCCAGAGCCGGGCCGACACGGCGGGCAGCATCATCAGGCCGACCGCCATCAATGTACCCATAACCTGGAACGCGGCGACCAGATTGGCCACCACCAGCATCAGGAACAGGAACTGGAACAGCCCGCCTCCGCCCGTGATGCTGCGCAGGTAGGCCGGGTCGAAGCTCTCGAGCAGGAACGCCCGGTAGAACAGCGCCAGGCCGACCAGCGTGACGCTGCTCACCCCGGTCACGAGCACCAGGCCGACGCGGTCCACGCCGAGGATGTTGCCGAACAGGATGTGCAGCAGATCGATCTGCGTACCGTGCGAGGAGATGAGCAGCACGCCCGCCGCCAGCGCGACCAGATAGCCCGCGGCGAAGCTGGCGTCTTCCTTGAGGTCGGTGTAGCGGCTCACCCATACCGCGGCCAGCACCACGAGCACCCCGGCGAGAAAACCGCCGATGCTCAGCGCCGGCAGCGACAGGCCGAACACGATGAAGGCCACGGCCACGCCGGGCAGCACCGCGTGCGCGAGCGCGTCGCCCGCCAGGCTCATGCGGCGCAGCGTGAGCAGCACGCCCAGCGGCGCGCTGCCCAGCGCCAGCGCGAACACCGCGGCCAGCGCGCGGCGCATGAAGACGAAATCCTGGAACGGTGCGATGGCCAGATCGTACAGACTCATGCGGGCAAGATCTCTGGCGCGCACCGCGCGAAACCGGCGCCGCCCGATCCAGGGCACCGCGGAGCCGGCAGCGAACGCAGCGTCAGCGCGCAGGGGGTGGGTTTCATTCAAGCCGCCCTTGCGTCCCAGGCCCTGGTCTGGTTGCCCGCGCGGCGCAGGTTCTCGGCGCACAGCACCGCGTCGGTATCGCCCCAGGCCACGGGAGCCTGGGCCAGCAGCAGGGTACTGGGGAAATGCGCGCGCACTTGGGCGTGATCGTGCAGCACGGCGGCCACGGTGCGGCCTTCGCCATGCCAGCGCGCGACGATCTCAAGCAGCTCGTCGGTGGTGCGCGCGTCGACCGCGTTGAAGGGTTCGTCGAGCAGGATGATGCCGGCGTCCTGCAACTGCACGCGCACGAAGAGCATGCGTTGGAACTGCCCGGCGGACAAGGCGCCGACCGGGCGCTCGGCCACGTCGGCCAGGCCGACGCCGGCCAGCGCCTCCAGCGCCCGCTCGCGCTGCTCGCGGCCGACCCGGCGCCACAGGCTGACGCGCGGCCAGAAGCCGAGCAGCACGCAATCCAGGACCGACAACGGAAAACTGCGCTCGATGCCGGACTGCTGGGCGAGATAGGCAATGCGCTGACGCTCCACCGCCAGCTCGATGTCGCCGCAGGCGAGCGGCACCAGCCCCATCACCGCCTTGAGCAAGGTGCTCTTGCCCGCGCCGTTCGCGCCGACGATGGCCGTGAGCGAACCGGCCTCGAAGCCGCCCGTCACGCTGTGCAGTACGCGGCGCCCGCGCAGGACGACCTCGACGCCGTCCAGGCGGATCACCGGCATCGAGGCCGCGCCCGCGTCGCCACCCGACCCTCTCGCGGTGGCGCTCACTGGGGTACCCTCCTGTCGCTGCGCGACATCCTCCCCGAGGGAGGGAGCGCCCCCTTCGGGCGGCCGGGCGGGGGCGCTCATACCGCGCCTCCCCATGCCCACGCCACGGCCAGCCACAGGGCGGCCACCAGGGGCGCGACCAGGACGAGACGGCCCGGCGCGGACAGCGCGAACACGCTGAGACGGCGCGGGATGGCGGCGGGAGCTTGCGTAGCCTTGGGCATGATGTGGACGGGGTGACGGCGCCGCGTTGGCGCGCGAGGTGCGGGCGGGGGGCTCGCACTGCGCGGGCGGACACTTTTGCAATGTTGTTGCAATGATAGCAAAATCAAGGCGTTATCGCAACATTATTGCATTCGGTGCAAGGCCTCGGCAGCCCTTGAACGATTCACCCGCCGCTGCCTGCGCCCTCGTCGGGCAGGCCCGCCGGCGTCCCGGGCCCGACAAGCGCCGCGGCGGCCGCGCGCCGGGCGGCACGCCGGCGCGCGCGGAAGAATTCGCGCAGGCACTGGCCGCAGGCAGCGGCCAGCAGGCCGCCTTCGACCCGTGTCTGGTGGTTCAGGCTGGGCTCGGCCGGAACGTCGATCACGCCGCCGCAGGCACCCGTCTTGGGGTCCGCGGCGCCGTACACCACGCGCGCCAGCCGCGCGTGCAGCATGGCGCCCATGCACATGACGCAGGGCTCCAGCGTGACATACAGCGTGGCCCCCGGCAGCCGGTAGTTGCCGGCCGCCGCGCAGGCCGCGCGCAGCGCCACGATCTCGGCGTGCTGGGTGGGGTCGCTGCTCGCAATGGGCCGGTTGCTGCCCTCGCCCAGCACACGGCCGTCGGCCGCCACGAGTACCGCTCCGACCGGCACCTCGCCCTGCTCGCCCGCCAGGGCCGCCAGGGCGAGCGCACGCTGCATCCAGCCCTCGTCCGCGGCGCTGAAGCGCACGCTGGTCGCGGCGACGCCGCCATCCTCAACCGCCATAGCTGTGCCCCGCGAGCGCGATGCGCTGGGCGATGCCGGCTATCGCCATCTCCAGCAACTGGTAGAGCTCGGCCTCTTCGCCGTAGCGCGCGTAGTTCAGGTTCGAAACGCGGCCGTCCTCCACGAAGCCCCAGGCCCGGCTGCGCTTGTCGCGATGCAGCGGGTCCCAGACCCCGAAGGCCGTGCCGCGGGACTTGCGGATCAGCGAGAAGCACGGAATGTCGGTATAGCCGTCGCCCACGAAGATCATGCGGTCGAAGGGCACGCGCAGGCGCTCCTCCGGCACTTTGCGGTTGACCTCGAAGGGCTTGCCGCGAAAGCGCGGCCCGACGATGCCCTTCTGCACGTGAAAGAGGTAGCGGGTCTTGTCGGTGAAGCTCACGATGCGGCGCGGAAAATCGATCGCGCCCTCGGGGTCGTAGGAGAATTCCGAGGCCCAGATATCGGTGAACTCGCCGGCGATGGGCGTTGCACGCACCACGTCGCCGATGCCGCTGGAGATGAGGTAGAACTCGAGCTGGACGGCCGGGTCGAACTGCTGGACGTACGCCCGCAGCCGCGCGAAAAGCGTATCCACGCCCTCGTGCAGCGGCACCTGCGCGCCCCACTGCGCCAGCCGATCGCGCGTGATCGGGCCGCAGGTGCCCGCGCGCGACAAGGCGATCAAGGCGTAGAGGTAGGCCGGCACCGGGTCCCAGTCGGCGGCCACCAGCGGGTCGACGGTGTCGCGCCAGAACGCCTTGGCGTCCACCGCCATGTGTTCGAGCAGCCCGCTCGTGCTGTCCGGCGCGAGCGTGTCGTCGAAGTCGAATACGAGCGCGATGACGGCTGACATGCTCACCCCGGCCGCGTGGCCCCAAAAGCGGGAATTGTAGCCAGACGCGGCGGCGTGCGCCGGCGCCAGGCGCTACACTGCGCCATGCCCAGCACTGCCCGCCCCCACTTCATCGTCCTCGACGCCTGCATCCTCATGTCCGGCGTCCTGCGTCCGGCCCTGCTCGAACTGGCGGCCACCGGCCGCTACCTGCCCGTCTGGAGCGCGCGCATCGGCGAGGAATGGCGGCGCAACGCCGCCCGGCTCTGGCCGATCGAGCCGGGCGTGCTCGAGCAGGAATGGGCGCTCATGCAGGCGCGCTTTCCTCAAGCCGACGCCGGCGAGGTGGCGCCGTACGAAACCGGCCTGCGCTACAGCGACGCCAAGGACTGGCACGTGATCGCGGCCGGCCTCGCGCGCCGCGCCCGCAGCGGCCTGGCCGCCCCGCCCGAGGTGTCGGTGCTCACCTGGAACCTGAAGGACTTCAACCGTCCGGAGCTGCGCCGCATGGGCATGGACGTGCTCGATCCGGACCGGCTCTTGGTGCGCTGGTGGAGCGAGGACGCCGAACCCGTGGCGGCCGTGCTGCGCGCCACGGTGGACGGCCTGGCCGCCGCCGGCCGGCCGCGCCAGGGCGGCATGGCCGAGATCCTGCGCCGCGAGCGCCTGTACCGCCTGGCGCGCCTCTATGCGGCCCGCCATCCCGATGCACAAGCGGCCGACACGGCCTACGCGCCGGGGCTGCCGGCCATGCCGTTCATGCCGCCTCGCGCGGCGCCAGGGTAGTGTCGACCGGCGTGCCGGCCTTGACCGTCAGCGTGACGGGCGTGCGCTCGGCGATGTCGGCCAGGCGGGCGCGCTGCGCGTCGTCGAGTTCGCCGCGCACCACCAGTTCGCGGGCAATGCGATCGCCGGCCTCCCCGCGCAGAAAGGCCAGGCGCACGTCGACCGACTCCAGCGGCCAGCCTTTGCGTTCGGCGTACATTTTCAGCGTCATGGCCGTGCACGCGCCGAGCGCGGACAGATACAGTTCGTAGGGCTTCGCGCCGGCGTCCTGGCCGCCGTCGGTGATCCCTTCATCGCACACGACGCGATGACGGCCGGCTTCGTTGACCACGGCGTAGCGCGCATCGCCGATGCGGCTCACGATCTCGGCCAGGGCGCGCGCGGAATGGGTTTCGGAACTCATGCAGCTTCTCCTGCGAACGGGACGGAGGCAACTCGCCGCGGACGGCGCCCGCCGGCTTGCGGACGCCGGCCACGGCGGCGCCGTGGTTCAGGGATTCAGGACATGGCCGGCGGCGGCGCCGGGCCCTTCTCCGGCAACGGGATGAACTCCTCATCGTCGGCGTCGGGCAGCTTCATGCGTCCCGCCTTCCAGTCGGCCGCGGCCTGCATGAGCCGCTCGCGCGAGGACGACACGAAGTTCCAGTACAGGTAGCGCTCGCCCACGGGTTCGCCGCCGAGCACCATGACGGTGGCCGGCTCGATGGCGCTCACGCGCGTGTCCGCGGTGTCCAGGATGCGCATGCGGCCGGCGTCGATGCGCTCGCCGGCGACCTGCACCGCGCCCTGGGCCACGTACAACGCCCGCTCGGCGTGGCCGGCCGGCAGCTCGGCCGAGGCGCCCGCGGACAGCTCCAGATGCGCGTAGAACAGCGGTGAGTGCGTGCGCACCGCCGCCTTCAGGCCGTACGCCTCGCCGGCGATCAACTGGCCATGCACACCGCCCTCGGACCAGCGCGGCAGATCGCCGCCCTCGTGATGCGAGAACGAAGGGTCGGCCTCCTCGAATTCGGTGGGCAGCGCGACCCAGGCCTGGATGCCGTGCAGGAAGTCGCCCTGGGCGCGCGCCTTCTCGAAGCGCTCGCTGTGGGTGATGCCTTTGCCCGCCGTCATCCAGTTCACTTCCTTGGGCCGCACCGGCAGCGCCGAACCCACGCTGTCGCGATGCATGATCTCGCCGGCGAACAGATACGTCACGGTGGACAGGCCGATGTGCGGATGCGGCCTCACGTCCACACCGCGATCCACGCCCGCGGCCAGCGTGAGCGGCCCCATGTGGTCGAAGAACACGAAGGGGCCGACCATGCGCCGCTGCGCTGCGGGCAGGACCCGCCCCACGCTCAGGCCGCCGCCGAGATCGCGCCTGCGTTGCTCAAGGGTCAAGGCTGTCATCCTGGCTCTCCTCTGGCCCCGGTATCGGGGCCGGTATGTTTGTCCGGGGGACGCAATGGTTCGGGCATCGGCGTGCTGACATTGTTGCGCACCAGTGTATTGCCCGCCTCGAGCCCGCGCAGGATCTGCACGCGCAGGCGCTCGGCGTCCCAGTCGCGCACTTCCTCGATCGTGGCGTCGGCGTCGTCCGCGGAAAAACCCAGCTCCGTGAGCACCATGTGGCCGAATGCCAGCGCCGACTCGAAGGTCTCGCGCACCTGATTGTCCACGCCCGCGGCCACCAGGCGCAGCACATGGCCGCGGTCGTAGGCGCGCGCAAAGAGCGCGGCATGCGGGAACGAGGTCTTGGCCAGCTCCACGATGAGGTCGGTGGCACGGGGATCGTCCACGCAGATCAGGATCGCCTCGGCGGTGGCCGCGCCCGAGGCGCGCAGCACGTCCAGGCGGGTGCCGTCGCCGTAGTACACCTTGAAGCCGAAGCGCTCCGCTGCGCGGATCATGTCGACGTCGCTCTCGATCAGCGACACGCTGATGCGCCTGGCGAGCAGGGACTGTGCCGCGACCTGGGCAAAGCGGCCGAAGCCGATCACCAGCACGCGCGCGTGCAGACCGTTGGCATGCTCGATGCCTTCCATCGAGGGCGGCGCCGGCTTGGCGTAGCGCCGCTGCGCCATCACCACCAGCGGCGTGAAGGCCATGGACAGGACGACGATCGCCGTCATCACCGCCGAGGTGGCCGGCTCGATCATGCCCGCGGCCTGCGCCGCCGAGTACAGCACGAAGGCGAACTCGCCCCCCTGCGCGAAGAGACCGGCGCGGCGTTCGGCCTCGACGCGGCCCGCGCCGAAAAGGCGGGCGACCAGGTAGATGCCCAGGGCCTTGACCGCCATGAAGGCCAGCGTGCCCGCCAGCACCAGCGGCCACTGCTCGATCACCAGGCGCAGATCGAGCACCATGCCCACGCTCAGGAAGAACAGGCCGAGCAGCAGGCCGCGGAACGGCTCGATGTCGGCCTCCAGCTCGTGCCGGAACGACGATTCGGAGAGCAGCACCCCGGCGAGAAAGGCGCCCATGGCCATCGACAGGCCCACCGCTTCCAGGACATAGGCCGCACCCAGCACGACCAGCAGTGCCGCCGCGGTCATGACCTCGTGCGCGCGCACTCTGGCGAGCAGACGGAACATGGGGTCGAGCAGCCAGCGCCCGGCGGCGAGCACGGCCACCAGCGCAAGCAGCGCGATGCCGATGCTCTGCCACAACGGCGCGGCGTGCACATCGCCGCGGCCGTGCAGCGCCGCCCAGACACTGATCGCCAGCAGCAGCGGCACGATGGCCAGATCCTCGAGCAGCAGGATGGATACCGCGCGCTGCCCGGCCGGCAGCGTGAGCTCGCCGGCCTCCTTCATCATCTGCATGATCACCGCGGTGGAGGACAGCACGAAGCCGGCCGCGCCCACGAAGGCGGCCGGCACGGGCAGCCCCGCGAGCGTGCCCACGCCGGTGAGCAAGGCGGTACAGGCGAGCACCTGGGCCACGCCCAGGCCGAAGATCTGCCCGCGCAGCGCCCAGAGCTTGGACGGGCGCATCTCCAGACCGATCACGAAGAGAAACAGCACCACGCCCAGTTCGGCCACGTGCAGCAGCGTGCGCGGATCGGTAATCAAGGCCAGCCCCGAGGGGCCGATGACCAGGCCGGCGCACAAATAGCCCAGCACCGAACCCAGGCCCAGCCGGCGAAACAGCGGCACGCCCACCACGGCCGCCCCGAGCAAGGCGATGGTCTGCGTCAACGCCATGCCCGATTCCGCTGCCATGCCACCCTGCTCCTGCGCTGTGCCGCGTCGGCGACGCGAACGATGCACAACTTTACCGCAGGCCGCGCCTTCGCATGCGGCTCCGAGCCCGGCGCCACGCATCCGTTCGGCCTCGCGCACGATGGGCTATCCTTGGCGCATGCCCATCCTGCGCACGCCGTCGCGGCGGCGCGACCGCCCGCTCACGGAGTCCCCATGAAACCCCTGTCCGCCACGCCGCTGTCCGTCCTCGATCTGGCCCCGATCGTCGAGGGCGGCACGGCGGCCGACGCCTTTCGCAACACCGTCGAACTCGCGCGCCACGTGGAAGCGCTCGGCTATCGCCGCTTCTGGCTGGCCGAGCACCACAACATCGCGGGCGTCGCCAGCAGCGCCACCGCCGTGCTGATCGGCCAGGTCGCCGCCCACACGCAGACGCTGCGCGTGGGTTCGGGCGGGGTGATGCTGCCCAACCATGCCCCGCTGATCGTCGCCGAGCAGTTCGGCACCCTGGCCACGCTCTTTCCCGGGCGCATCGACCTGGGCCTGGGCCGCGCCCCGGGCACCGATCCGACCACCCTGCGCGCGCTCGGGCGCGATCCGCAGGCGGGCTACCGTTTCCCGGCCCTGCTGCAGGAACTGCGCAGCTATTTTGCCGCCGAGCAGCCGGGCCAGCCGGTGCGCGCGATCCCCGGCGCCGGCGTCGACGTGCCGATCTGGCTGCTGGGCTCCAGCGATTTCTCGGCGCGCCTGGCCGCCCAGCTCGGCCTGCCGTTTTCGTTCGCCGGCCACTTCTCGCCGGAAGGCATGGCGGCGATGCGCCTGTATCGCCACCTCTTCCAGCCTTCGGCGACGCTCGAGCGTCCCTACGCCATGATCGGCGTGCCGGTCGTGGCCGCCGAAACCGACGCGCAGGCCCGTCGGCTCGCCACGACGGCCCAGCAGAAGTTCCTGTCGATGGTGCGCGGCGAGCGGCGCCCGCTGCAGCCGCCGGTGGACGACATGGACCAGGTCTGGAACCTGCGTGAAAAGGCGGCGGTGATGGACCGCCTGGGCGCCGCGATCGTCGGCGGCCCCGAGACCGTGGCCCATGAATTGCAGGCGCTGATCGATGCAACGCAGGCCGACGAGGTGATGGTGGTGACCGACTGCCACGATTTCGCCGATCGCAAGCGATCCTACGAGATCCTGGCCCAGGTGCACGCCAGCCACTGAAGCCCGCCGCGGGCCCGGCGCTTGAACCCGGCCGCCCCAGCCCCATGTAATGCGTAACCTATCAAGGAGAGACCATGAGCATCGTCGAACTGGATCAGGAAACCCTACCGGAGGTCGTGACCGGCGACAGCACGGTCGTGGTCGATTTCTGGGCCCCCTGGTGCGGGCCCTGCCGCAGCTTCGCGCCCGTGTTCGAGAAGGCTTCCGAGAAGCACACCGACATCACCTTCGCCAAGGTGAACACCGAAGACCAGCAGGAACTCGCCGCGGCGTTCAACATCCGCTCGATTCCCACCATCATGGTGTTCCGCGAGCGCGTCATGCTGTTCGCCCAGCCGGGGGCGCTGTCGGCCGGCCAGCTCGACGAGCTGCTCACCAAGGTGAAGGAAGTCGACATGGCCCAGGTGCACGCCGACATCGCCGCGCGCGGCAGCGATGACGACGAGACGGCCTGAGCCTGCGCCGGTGCGGCGCGCCGGGCGAGCCGGCGTGCCGCACCGGACCTTGCCCGGTTCAGTCGGCGCGCAGCCGCCACAATGAGGTGATCTCGGCCGCCCGCGCGGCATGCAGCGGGTCGTCGGCGTCCCGCGCCTTGCCATGCCGCGGCCGAATGTCGTGGCGCTCGACCAGCGTCAGGCCAGCCGCGGCCACCCAGCCCGCGAGCGCATTGGGCGCGCGTAAACCGAGGCGTTCCGCGAGATCCGACAGGATCAACCAGGCCTCGCCCTCGGGCGCGAGATGCGCCCGTGCGCCTTGCAGAAAGCCGCGCAGCATCCGGCTGTCGGGATCATAGATCGCGGCCTCCAGCGGTGCGGCCGGCTTGCCGGGCAGCCACGGCGGGTTGCACACGATCAGCCCGGCGCGCACGCCCGCCGGAAAGAGATCCGCCTGGACCACCTCGACCCGGTCGGCGTAGCCCAGCCGGGCCAGATTCTCGCGCGCGCAGGCGAGCGCGGCCGGCTGCACGTCGGTGGCAAGCACGCGCGGCACGCCGCGCCGCGCCAGCACTGCCGCGAGCACGCCGGTGCCGGTGCCCACGTCGATGGCGAGAGCCGCGGCCGGCAGGGGCGCGGTGGCGAGCAGATCGATGTACTCGCCGCGCGTGGGCGCGAACACACCGTAATGCGGATGGATGGCCGCGTCGAGCGCCGCCACCGGCACGCCGCGCCGGCGCCATTCGTAGGCGCCGATCGCTCCCAGCAGGTCGCGCAGCGGGACCAGCGCCGGTGTCGCGAGCGGCCCCCAGGCCTGCTCGCAGGCCAGGCTGACGTCCGGCGCGCGCCTGAGCCCGAGGCGCCAGCCCGTGTCGAAGGGCAGCGCCACCATGCCGAGCAGCCGGGCACGCTGGGCCTGCGCCTGGCGCTGCAGGTGAAAGGCCTGCGTCAGGTCTTCCGGCTGGCGGCGCGGCCGCCCTCGCCGCTCCAGACGGCGCGCGAGCGCCTGCAGCAACTGGCGCGCATTCTGGTAGTCGCCCTCCCAGACCAGCGCCGTTCCTTCGGCGGCCAGGCGAAACGCCTGGTCGGCCGCCATGCGGTCGTCGGCGGGGACCAGGCGGCGCGGCAGCGGCTGGGTCGAACGCCACGGCGCCGCCTTGGCAGCGCCGTCACCGGACTGCCAATGCAGCAGACCGTCGGAAGGCTCACTCATGAGAATCTCAAGACAAGAGGGCCGGCCAGGCCGGCGGGATCAGAACCCGGGATGCGCGCGCTCGCGCAGCGCGTGCAGCGCAGCGGGCGCCGGCACGGGCAAGGCCAGGGCCGAGGCCAGCTCGGAGCAGACGGGCGGCGGCACCCCGGCCTGCGCAAGCCATGCCTGCCACGCCGGCCGCGCGTCGGCATCCACCAGCAAGGCATCGGCCAACTCGAGCCGGCGCAGCAGACCGTCCTCGACCGCCGCGCCCGGTGGGCCTTCCCGGAGCGCCACGAGGCAGCGCGCGAGGGCGTACTTGGCGGCGATGCGCGCATCGTCGAGCAGCGTACGCAGCACGGCCGTCGGCTCGGCAGCGTTGCTGAGCAGCAGCACGCGTTCGTACGCGCGCCGGCCGCCCCGCGCAAAGCGCCAGCTCGACTCGTCCAGCGTGCGCACCAGCCCGCGCTGAGGCACGCAGCACACGCACACGGGCCGCAGCGACGCACGGCTGGCCGCCGGCGCCTCCAGCACCTGGGCATAGAGCGGATGCGCGGGCTGCGCGTAGACGTCACCGTGAGCCAGCACCAGTGTGCGCGCGGCCTCGGCCGTGGCCAGCCATGCCGATACCCAGGCATCGGCACGTGCGCCGGCGGGCAGGAAAAGGGCAATGACGGGCAGCGCGGACATCGGGACGGCTCGAACGGGCAAGCCGCCATCATACCCGTCGCGTCATGGCACAGGGGTTGCGTGGCCAACGGCGGTTCCAACAACAAGGAGAAACACCATGCCCTGCTACCGTGCCCTCGCGGGCGGCGGCGTATTTGCCCTGGGCGCCGTGCTCGCCGGCTGCGCCAACCCCTACCACGACACGGCCGTATCGCCGACCACGCCCGGCGCCAGCATGGTCGGGACCGCTGTCGCCCCCATGCCTGCGCCCGCATCGGGGTCGGACGGCGGCGACGTGATTGAGTCCTCGTTCCAGTGCGGCCCGCAGACGATCCACACGCGCTATTCCCAAGCCAGCGACCAGATGACGCTGCGCGTGGGCGACGCGGTGTTTCCGCTGGCGCCGGCGATCGCCGCATCGGGAGCGCGCTACACCGGCAGCAGCGCGCAGGGGCCGATCGAGTTCTGGAACCGGGGCAAGGAAGCCAGGTTGACGGTAGGCACCTACAGTTATCCCACCTGCGTAGAGAGGTGACCCTCTACGCGCTCACGCGCCCCCCGGGGGTGGCACTGGCGGACCGGCGGGGAGCCGGCTGCGCTGAGCCCTGGACGGTGTCGCGGCAGTTTTACAGGGCACCACCAATGGGCCGGCCAAGCCGGCGCCGCGGCGCGACTTGGCACAGGGCGCCGGATCGGCAAGAATCGAAGGCTCCCGCCCACGTCACGAACCGACCCGATGTCCGCCCATCCTCTTGCCTCGCCCTCCACCGTCGCCGCCCACCGCGGCCTGAACCGGCTCCTCGAAATCGCCAGCGGGCTACAGCTCGCGCCGCAGACCGAACGCTTCTACTTCCTGCGCCACGGGCAGACCGAATGCAACGCGCGCCGGATCTTCCAATCGTACGAAGAGCCGCTCAACGCCACCGGCATTGCCCAGGCCGAAGCCGCGGGCAAGGCGCTGGCCAGGGAGCCGATCGCCACCATCGTCTGCAGCGACGTGGCGCGCACGCACCACACGGCGAGCATCGTCGCCGCCCACCACGTACTCACCCCGAACGGCGCGCAAGGCCTGCGCGAGCGCCACTTCGGCGAACTGATCGGCAGCTCCTCGGCCGACCTGGATTGGGACTGCCGCCCCGCCCAGGGCGAGACCCTGGACCTGTTCGTCGAACGCACGCGCGACGCGCTCGAGCAGGCGCTGCTGCAGCCCGGGCCGGTGCTCGTCGTGGCCCATGGCGGCACCCTGTACGTGCTCGCCGCCCTGCTCTCGGTGCCGGTCACCCCCACGCTGCTCGGCAATGCCCATCCCCTGCGCTTCGATCGCATCGACACCGGCTGGCAGGCCACGGCGCTCGCCGCGGCCCTGCAAGGCGGCCCGGTCAATCTCTCCTAGCGCCCGCGCCAACCGGCGACGGCTCGGTCTCGGGCGCCGCGAGCGATACCCCGCGCTCGCGCAGGGCCTTGACGATGGCGAACAGCAAGGCGCTGCGCGTGCGGTAGGCGATGCGCGGCGAGCTGACGTAGCCGCTGGCGTTGAACACCAGATGCCGGCCGTCCAGGCCATCGATGAAGAGCGCGGGCTCCGGCGCTTCCAGCACGTCCTCGTGCGCCTCGAACGCGGCTAGCACGACCTCGCGCACCAGTTCCGGATCGGTTTGCACCGGCAGCGGCAGCTTGAAGCTGACCAGGCCTATCGCATTGGTGTAGGTCACGTTGCGCACGGCCTTGGTGATGAACTCCGAATTCGGCACGATCAGCGTGGACTGGTCGCCCATCTGGATCTCGGTGGCGCGCGCGTTGATCCTGCGGATGTCGCCCTCCACGCCGCCGATGGCCACCCAGTCGCCCACCCGCACCGGCCGCTCGGCGAGCAGGATCAGGCCCGACACGAAGTTCTGCACCACCGCCTGCAGCCCGAAGCCGATGCCCACCGACAAGGCGCTCGCCACCCAGGCCACGCGCTCCAGACCGATGCCGGCGGCGATCAGGGCCAGCGCCACGGCCACCACCGCGCCGACGTAACCGAACAGCGTGGCGGCCGACCCGCGCATGCCTTCGTCCATGCCGGTGGTGGGCAGGAAGCGGTCGGCCAGCCAGCGCTTGAGCACGCCGAGCACGACCAGGCAGAGCACCAGGACCAGCGCGGCATGCAGCAGCGCGACCGGACGCAGGGTGACGGCGCCGATCGTCAGGCCGCGGCCGATCAGGCCGAGGCGGCCGACCAGTTCGCTCGGCCCCTGCCCGAAGGGCGCGGCGACCATGGCCAGCGCGGCGAGCAGGATGAAGACGCGCGCGAAGCCCGAGACCATCACCACCGCCTGGCTGCGCCGCCCCACGCCCTGGGCATCGCCTTCGCGTCCACCGGCCAGCGTGTGCAGCGCGTCGTCGATCACGACGGCGAGCAGGTAGGCCGAGCACAGTACGATCAAGGTCCAGGCAAGCTGCTTGGCAACGAAACTGGCGAGCGCCACATAGCCCGTCAACAGGCACACGACGACCAGGCCCAGCACGATCCAGGCGGCGCTCATCATCAGCGCCAGCCACCACGGCAGCGCGTAAGCCGCCTGGCGCTCGTCCTCGGGCTGGCGGCGCGCCTTCAGGCGCACCCGCTCGCCCTGCCAGAGCGCCACGATCATCACCAGGCTCAGCGCGCCCGCGAGGACCGCGTTGAGCAGCACGGCCGTGAGCAGATTGGCGTCGATGGCCGCGAGCACACGCTCGGTGAGCCAGATCGCCACCAGCACGATGGCGAGCCCCCACGGGAACCAGCGCGCGCGGCGCGCGAGCAGGTCGGGCACCGCCGGCAGGCGCCACGACGGCCGCTGCGGCGAGAGCAGGGCCTGGCCCAGGCCCACCACGTAGCCGCCGAAGGCGAGCGCGGCCATGATGCCGCCGAGCACCCCGGCGGCAGTGTCCGCCGCCACGGCTTCGCGCTCGAGCAGCACCCGGATCAGCACCAGCAGGAGCACCGGTGTGCCGGTGGACAGCGCCACCACCGCCACCGCCCGGAACGAACGGCGCAAGCGTCCCGCCGGCACGCGGTGCGCGGTGAGCGTGAGCAGCGCACGGCCCAGCCACCAACGCAGGCCGACCACGCCCAACGCGGCCAGGGTGAGCGCGGCCAGCACAGGCGCGGGCAGCGCGCGCACGGCCAGCCCGGCCGAGGCGAACAACGACTCCAGGCGCACCAGATCGCCCGGCAGTTCCTCGCGCACCTCGGCCCAGAATTCGCCGTCGAACACGGGCGCGATGCGTTCGCCGAGCTGGGCCTGAAAGCCGGCGCGGCGCTTGGCCGCGATCTGGCTCGCCACCTGTTCGCTCTCGACCACCAGCAGGCGGGCGAGCTTGAGCTGCCCGTCGAGCGCACCGTGGCTGGCCTGCAGCTCCTTGCGCTGCTTGGCGATGTCCGGCGCTTCCTTGGTGTCGGGCGACGGCGGCCCGAGTTCCTCGAGACGCGCCCGCACGCTGTTCAATTGCGGATCGAGCGCATCGACCGCGCTGGCCGCCTCGGACTGCACCTCCTGCATGGCCTCGCGCAGCGCCTGCAGTTCGGCGTCGGTCACATCGTCGCTGCGCAGGGCGGTGCGGGCCTTGTCGACCTGCGCGCGGGCCGCGTCCAGGCTCTGCTGCACGTCGGCCGTCGGCGCATCCTGCGCGTGCACCGGCGCGAGCCAGCAGCACAGCACCAGCAGCCAGGCGAGCCAGCAGCAGGCACGCCCGCTGCGTGCGCGTCGCGACGTGGGATACGACATGTCCGGCAAGCGGCGGCCTCGCACAGAAAGAGAGGCACAGATCATATCCGCAGACGCCCCCGACAGTGCGACAGCCTGTGTCAAGCGGGTGTCAGCCAGTGCTGCTATGCTCGCACGGCGGCGCCCGCGGGAACAGGCTGCCGCTGGAGTTATCTATCGATGATGAAGCGACTTTCGGTTTACTTTTTCACGGGGCTGATCACGATCCTGCCGGTCGCCCTGACCATCTACCTGCTGTATGTCTTCCTGGTGTGGACGGAGAACGTCGCCCTGGGATTGCTGCGGCCTTTCATCGGCGGCTTCTACGTACCGGGCATGGGCCTGGCCCTGGGTGTCATCAGCATCCTGCTGATCGGCTATCTCGTCACCAAGCAGCGCGTGCGCACCATTGTGGCCTTCATGGAGCGGCCCTTCATGAACACGCCGGTGATCAAGAGCATCTATTCGTCGCTCAAGAGCTTCGCCGACTACTTCTCGCCCAACAGCGGCAAGCCGGCCAACCAGCAGGTCGTGGTGCTGCGCGTACCCGGCCAGCCCATCGAGGTGGTCGGCCTGGTCACGCGCACCGGCACCGAGGGGCTGCCGGAGGGCTTTCTGCCGGGCGCGCGGGTGGCCGTGTACCTGCCCATGGGCTACATGATCGGCGGCTATACGATCTTCGTGCCCAGCGAATGGGTGCAGCCGCTCGAGATGAGCGTGGAAGAAGCCATGCGCTCGTCGCTGATCGCCTGGATGGCGAGCTCCGAGTCGCGCGGCGGCAATGAAGAGGCCGCGACGAATTCCGAGGTCGCCGCCGTGGCGAGCGCCGCAGCCGCGGGCGTGGCCGCCTCGGCCGCCCGCGACGACGGCGACGCCCATTCCGCCCCGACCCGGACACCGGAGCAGCCATGACCCGATCCGCCACACAAGGCCAGCCGCGAGAAACCCTGCGCGTACGCGTCACCGGCGTCGTGCAAGGCGTGGGCTATCGCGCCGCCACCACTCGCCAGGCGCACCAGCTCAAGATCACGGGGTGGGTTCGCAACGACGACGACGGCTCGGTCGAGGCCGTGATCCAGGGCGAACCGGACCAGATCGACCGCATGCTCGAATGGATGCGCCACGGCCCGCCGCCCGCGCGGGTGGCCGACGTGACGAGCGAGACCGAGCTGAGCGAGCGGCGCTACGAGCGTTTCGACACGCTGTAGCCGGGGCCTGTTCGCACCTCGCGCCTCGCCGGGCGCGCCCGCCGTCGCTCAGAGATCCAGCACGAGCATCGACGACTTGGCGCGCGAACAGCAGGGCAGCATCTGGTCGTTCGCTTCGCGCTCTTCGTCGGTGAGATAGAGGTCGCGGTGATCCGGCACGCCTTCCAGCACGTTGGTGAGGCAGGTGCCGCACACGCCCTGCTCGCACGAAACGGGGATGTCCACGCCCGCGGCGGCCAGCGCGTCGGTGATGCTCTGGTCGGCGGCGATGTCGATCACCTGGCCGCTGCTCGCGATCTTGACCTGGAACGGGCCGTCGCCCGCCTCGGCCTGCACGACGTTGGCGAAGTACTCCCGATGCAGGTTGTCCTCTGCCCAGCCGGCCGCGCGGCCCGCGCTCAGCACCGCGTCGATGAAGCCGCCGGGCCCGCACACGTAGAGATGCTTGCCGGGTGCCGGCGCGCCCAGCACGGCGGCGAGGTCCAGCTTGCCGGCCTCAGGCCTGGAATCGTGATACACGCGGCAGCAGGCCTGGAAGTCGTCCGCCGCCAGGCGCTCGCGAAACGCCGTGCGTTCCGGCGAGCGCGTGCAATAGTGCATCTCGAACGACGCGCCGATGTTGGCGAGACGCTCGGCCATGCACAGGATGGGCGTGATGCCGATACCGCCGGCGAGCAGGATCGAGTGCTCGGCGCTGCCGTGCAGGGGAAAGTGGTTGCGCGGCTCGCTGATCTCGAGGATGTCGCCTTCCTTGAGCGCGTGCATGGCCCTGGAGCCGCCGCGCGACGCGGGATCGAGCAATACGCCGATCACGTAGCGTCCCGAGGCATCGGGGTGATTGCACAGTGAATACTGGCGGACCAGGTCTTCGCCCAGGTGCACGTCGATGTGTGCGCCCGCGGAGAACGCGGGCAGCGGCTTGCCGTCCGGCGAGCCCAGCTCGAAGGTGCAGATGTCCAGCGCAGCGTCGGTTTTCTTGAGGATTTGAGCTTTCATGGTTGCAGGAAGCCGGCGGGCCGTGGGCTCGCCTGCGGGCAGGTGATCGGAGGCAACGAGCGATATTACCGCGCACATGGCGGCGCCCCAACCGCCGCGACGCTGCCAGGACGCGCTGCCGCTGGCGCAGGCGGGCGCCGCACGGCCGGCTAGGCCGTCGCCACCGCCTGGGCCATGGCCTGCTCGGCCATGACGATGCGCTCGATGATCTTGCGCGACTGCACGCCGCCGGCGTCGATGTTCAGACTGAGCACCCGCCGCTCAGGATACGCGAGCAGATTGCGCTGCTGCGCCTCGAGCATGTCCAGGTCTTCGGCGAAGATCCTGGCCTGGCCGGCCCGGATGGTCTCGGTGAGCGCGGCGTCCCCGGGCTTGAAGTTGCGCGCCATGCCCCAGAAGTACCACATCGACGTGTCGGTCTCGGGCGTGAGGAAGTCCACCACGATGCTCGACGCCTTGTATTGCGGGTCGGCGTCGTAGCCGCCCTTGCCCGCATGCGCGACGCCGACCTCGATCATGACGTGGCTGGGCGGGGAAAAGCGGCAGATCTGCCAGCGATCGCAGGGGACATCGTCGGCCAGCCCGTTGCCGCGCAAGGCCGCGGCCCAGAACGGCGGCGGCATGATGTTGTGCATGTGGCGGCTGGTGATCACCGTGTCGCCCTCGACGCGGGTCTGCGGCGCGGCCTCCTCGATCTCGGGCTGGCCGATGCTGCTGGCGTGCACGTAGGTCTCGTGCGTGAGATCCATCAGGTTGTCGACCATCAGGCGGTAGTCGCACTGGATGTGGTAGAGGCCGCCGCCGTAGGCCCATTCTGGGTTGTCGCCCCACACCAGCCGGGGCACCAGGGCCTCGTCCGCCAGGGCCGGATCGCCCGGCCAGACCCACACGAAGCCGTAGCGTTCGATCGCCGGCACCCTGCGCACCGAGGGAAAGCCGCGCACGCGCTGCGCCGGCATGTGCGCGCAGCGCCCGTCCGGCGCCACCGCCAGGCCATGGTAGCCGCACACCAGCTTGCCCTCGCGCACGAAGCCGAGCGACAGCGGCGCACCGCGGTGCGGACAGAAGTCCTCCAGCGCGCTCACCTTGCCGCCCTCCCCGCGGAAGAAGACCAGGGGCTGGCCACAGATGCGCCGGCCCAGCGGTTTATCGGCGAACTCGTCGGGGGTACAGGCGACGTACCAGGCGTTCTTGGGATGCATGTGTCTCCTCCGGAGTGCGCCGCATGGCGCGGCGGCCGCGGCTCGAGGCCGGCGCGGCTGGACGCGCTGACCGTGGCCGGTTCTGTTCGCGTTATTGTATACAAAAAAAGTACAGCGTCAAGAAGGGTTTCCGGATTCGAGACCAGCCTTGGCCCGCCATCAAGATGAATTCCGACAGCAACCTATTGAATATATGAACGAACCAATCACAATGGCTCGTGTCGGAAATGGGCGCGAGGCAACGCGGCACTCAAGAACGGCAGCTCGATGTATACAGAGACCCCGCTACGCCTGGCGTCCGGCGCGCCGGATCAGCGCCCCGCCCTGCAGCCGGCCCATGGCGGCATGGCTGTCGAAGGCGCGCTCGAGATTGCGCAGCGCGATCCGTGCGTGCTCGCGCATGAGCGCCTCGGCCCGTGCGCCCTCGCGATGCACGATCGCGTCGAGCACCGCCCGATGCTGCGCCTGGGCGAGCACCAGCACCTCGCGCGCGTCGCTGCCCGCCGACTGCACCATGACGAAACCGCTGGGCGAAGCGAACGGCAGGCGCACGGCCTTGTCGATCTGGCGCTCGACGACGGCGCTGCCGCAGGCGCCCGCCAGCAGGCGGTGAAAACGCTCGTTCAAGGCGACATAGCGTGCAAAGCCCGCCTCGCTCAAGTCGTCCGCCAGCACCGCATCGATGTCCTCGACGACCGCGTGCATGGCATGCAGCACGCGCGCCGGCACCCCGCGCTCGGCGGCCAGACGCGCCGCCATGCCCTCCAGGGTGCCGCGCATCTCGATGGCATCGCGCACATCGGCCTCGCTGAACGCGCGCACCGCGTAGCCGCCGGACGGGATGGGGTCGAGAAACCCTTCATCCAGCAGGCGCAGCAAGGCCGCGCGCACCGGCGTGCGCGACACGCCGAGACGCTCGACCACCCACAGCTCGGAAATGCGTTCGCCCGCGGCGAGTTCGCCATCGAGGATCAGTTCGCGCAGCCCGAGCTGGGCCTTGAGGGTCTGCGAACCGCCCGCCTCGGCAGCATCGGACACGCTGCGCAGGGCGGCGCCTGCGGGTTTGCCGGCCATGGGATCTCCTTGCGCCACCTGGAGAGGTGCGACGATGAGGCATTGTATACATGCACGGCACGGGCAGCGAACCAAGCATCGGCCAGGCGGCCCGGGTTGCGGCCGGCGCCCATGTCTCACCGTCCTGGCCGCGCGCGCCGCCTTCCTCCACGGCCAAGCGCGCCGAGCGGCCTCAGTGCGGCTGCCAGCGCGCCAGTGTGCCCAAAGCCTGCGGCAGGTGTGCCGGCAGGTCGTCGGCGACCAGGCCGGGACCGAACGCATAGGCCGCCTCCCCATGCAGCCACACGGCCGCCCCGGCCGCCTCGAACGCCGGCATGCCCTGGGCCAGCAAACCGGCGATCATGCCCGCCAGCACGTCGCCGGTGCCGCCGGTGGCGAGCGTGGCGGGCGCGTGGGCATTGACCAGCGCGCGGCCGTCCGGCGCGGCGACGACCGTATCGCCGCCCTTGAGCACCAGCACGCAGCCGCTTTCGCGCGCGGCCTTGCGCGCGCGGGACAGCTTGTCCCCGGCGGCCGCGAACAAACGGGCGAACTCGCCGTCGTGGGGCGTGAGTACCGTCGGCCCCTGGACCGCGTCGAACAGCGTGCGCGGATCGCGCGCGAACACCGTGAGGGCATCCGCGTCGAGCACGGTGGCGCGGCCCGCGGCCAGCGCGGCCAGGGCCTGGCGCCGGGTGCTCTCGTCGGCGCCCGCGCCGGGACCGACCAGCAACGCGTTCTTGCGCGGGTCCGCGGCAAGCCCGGCAAAGTCGGCGTCGCTCTCCACACGCGCGACGATGATGCTCTCCAGCGCGCTCGCATACACCGGCCAGACCGCGGCCGGCGCGGCCACCGTGACCAGTCCCGCGCCCACGCGCTGCGCCGCGCGCGCCGCCAGCCGCGCGGCGCCGGTCATCAGCGCGCCGCCCGCGACCAGCACGTGCCCGCGCTGGTATTTGTGGCCCTGCGCCCGCGGCCAGGGAAACGCCTCGCGCCAGACCCGGGGCCCGTTCGCCCAGCACTGCAAGGGCGCCTGCCGCCCGACGGCGCCCAGCGCCTCGGGCGGGATGCCGATGTCGGCCACCACCAGTTCGCCGCAGTGCTCGCGGCCCGGCAGCAGGAGGTGGCCCGGCTTGCGCCGGAAGAAGGTGACGGTGAGCGCGGCATGCGGCGTATAGCCCGACAGGTTGCCGCTTTCCCCATCCAGGCCGCTGGGCGTGTCGACCGCGCACAGCGGCACGCCCAGCCGCTCGGCCGCCTGCAGCGTGGCCTTGGCCGCGCCGTCCAGCGGGCGCGACAGACCCGCGCCGAAGATCGCATCGACCACCAGTTCGGCGTCGCCGACGCAGGCCGGCTCGAGCGGTTCGACCGCGCCCGGCCATTCGCGGGCATGCAGGGCGGCGTCGGGCGGCAAGGCGGCCCGATCGCCGAGCAGGGCCAGGCGCACCTGCCAGCCGGCCTCGCGCAGCCGGCACGCGATCACGAAGCCGTCGCCGCCGTTGTTGCCGGGGCCGCACAGCACGGTGACGCGCCGCGGCGACCAGCGGGTGCAGATGGCGTCGGCCACCGCCTTGCCCGCGGCCGCCATCAGGCGTGCGCCGGGCACGCCGGCGGCAATCGCCGCCTGGTCGGCCAGCGCCATTTCGCGCGGGGTCAGCAGCAGGGCATGGTGGTGGGGCGGCAAGCTTGCGGAGTCGGACATGGCGAACGAGACGGATGGGTTGGACGGATGGAGGACCGGGGCCGGCGCTGGGCCCTCGGGAGGCCCTAGCTTACCCCGCCCTCACCGCCCGCGGCCCGCCTACGCAAACGGGCCAGCCGGCCCGTCGCCTCCGGTCGCCGTCCGGCCATCCGCTTCATTCATGCCGCAACACGCCGGGGTCGCCCACCCCGTCCACGGCCACGACCTCCGCCGGCTCGAGCAGCCGCTCGCGCGGCAGCCCCATGACCGCGGCGGCTGCATCCACCACATGCGCCCAGGTGCAGCGGTTCGCGAACAGCATGCCCTGCACGTCCAGCGTGCCACCGCGGTTGGCATAGCCGAGCGCGCGCATGCGCTGCGGCCCGCCGTCGATGCGCCGCAGCGTGCCGAGCAGCGGCTCGGGGCGCACGTGCGAGACGAGGACCCGGGGCAATTCGGCGGGAAAGCAGCTCTGCAGATCGTGATGGCCCAGGACGAACTCGCTTTCGAGCTCGTCGCGCGGCGTGCGCAGGCGGCCCGGTTCGATCACCGCCGTGACGCGGGCCGGGCAGCCGCGCTCGGCCAGCCGCCGGGCGGCGCGCACGGCTTCGTCGAGCTGGTAGGCGCCGACCGCGACCAGTTGCACCACGGGCGTGCCCTCGGTCACGCCCACGTCCACGGCGCCCCGGCGGCACGCGATCTGGGCCTGTTCGCCGGAGAGCAGGCGCGGCACGGCGCGCTTGGGCACGACCAGCGCGCCGATCACGGCATGGGTTTCGTAGATCAGCCGCATGGCCGCGACGGCGCTGTTCTCGTCGACCGGGAACAGCACGCGCGCGGTGTCCGACATCTCGCCCAGCAGGGCCTCGGCCAGGGTCGGGTCCTGGTGCGACTGCTCGTTCTTGCCGTTCTCCCAGGTGTGCGAGGTCAGCACCAGCGGAACGCCGATCCACCCCGGCGCCTGGCCGGCCAGGCGCTGGTGGCGCGTGAAGATGATCTCCTGGCGCAGCGCGCCCAGCATCTTCACGGCGAAGGCCTCGTAGGTGACGGCCAGGCTCAGGCCGCCCTTGTTGCCGAGCGCCGCGCCGATCACCGCCTCCTCGTTCAAGGCCGTGATGACCGAGCCGTCCAGGCTTTCCGGGCCGTCCGCCTCGGGCTGGTTGACGCGGTGCTTGAGCAGATCGAGGGTGCCGCCCATGCGGTTGCTGCGCAACTCGTCGGGGTTGCCCACGCGCACACGCAATTGCGGATTGGCGCGGACCAGGTCGATGAAATAGCGGTCCAGGGCCTGCATGGGCGAGCCGCTGGCGCCGTCGGGCTCGACCCAGCCAGGCGCCGGCGCGGTGGGCAGCGGCACGCGGCGCCGGGCGAGCGGATGATCGCCCTCGCGCACCCGCCCCTGCGCCCGGTGCTGGTTCAGCGCCTGCACAGCCTCCTCCAGCGCTGCCGGCGGCACGTGCAGCGCGGCGGCGCCGGTGTTGAATTCCTGGCGCGCCGCGTCGTCCACCGACGGGTTGCCGGACAGCGGCAGGTTGTGCGCCCGGTTGGTGCCCGCGCCGGGAAAGCCGTAGCCCTTTTCGCACTTGGCGATGGCATAGGGCAAGGGCACCGGGTAGCCCGCCTCGCCGGCGTCGAGCTGGCGCTCGATGTCGCGCAGCCGGCTCTCCATTTCCAGGATGACCCAGGCGTAGGCGGCCGGGTCCTGCCCGTCGAGCTCGATCGGCTCGAAGCCGTTCAACTGCAGGTGGCGGCTGAGCCAGGGGGCGCCGCCGCCCTGCACGATCTCCGTGCGCTGCTCGATGCGCCTTCCGTTCAGTACCATGATCGGCAGCAGCGCGCCGCTGTCGCTAGCGCGCCACCAGCGCGGCGACCAGTCGCTGCCACGCTGCTCCTCGAACGCGCCATCGCTCAGGAAAGCGACCAGGCTCTCGCCCTTGAGCGGCATGTGGGTGTATTGCACCTCGGCAAAGCCGAGATAGCCGCCCTCCAGGATGCCGCCCGCGGTGTTCGCATTGACGTGGCTGCCCAGCGGGGTGGCCGGCGCGCCGTCGGGGCCCTGGGCATAAGAGTAGAAATCCTGGCATAGCTGGCTCATGCCCCGGGCCGTGCGATCGTAGCGCCCCACCTGGGCGGGCGAGAGATTGCCCACCAGCACGTTCACGGCCTCGATGGCCGCCACGCAATGGCCCTGCCCCATGAGCCAGGAGCGCGTGCTGCCGCTCAGCGCGTTGGCGGCCAGGTAGCCGACGTACGCCATGACCATGTTCAGGGCGCCGCCCGTGTGCCCTTCCGGGTCGGGCTTGAAGTCGGCCGCGGCGAGCAGCGCACCGTCCGGGTCGACACGGCGCGCGTAGGTCATGTGCACGACCAGCCACATCGCCGCGCTGGCCAGCCGGTCGGCCGCGGCGAGAACGCGGTACACCGCATCCTCGTCCGCCGCGCGGCCCTCGGCCACCAGCCGCTGCGCCAGCGGCACGATGCGCGCGACGGTCGTCTTGCCGTGCTGGATGACACCATGGCCGTCACGCCAGGCCGCCTCGGCGGCCGACGCTCCGGTGGGGGAAAGAGGTTTTGTACTGCCTGAGGTCATACGGTTCTCCGCTCGGGGAGCGCGCGGTGTGCCGCGCGCGGACGCAAGAAGACACCGGCCAGCAGATAGCATGCCCTGCCGGCCGGCGCCTGTGCCGCGGCGGATCGCGCAGGCGCCGGTGTGGCGTCTGCGCGGCGGTCTGGCGTCCCGGCTTCAGGCCTGGGCTTCGGCCTCGTCCAGCGCCGGGCTGGGCGAGGCTGCCGCAGGGGCGGTCTCCAGCGCGTTCGCGATGGCCTGGTCGACCGTCTCCAGCCAGATGAAGGCCAGCCGGTTGCGCACGTCCTCGGGGATCTCCTCGTAGTCGCGCCGGTTGCGCGCCGGCAGCATCACCCGCGTGATGCCGGCACGGTCGGCGGCGATCACCTTCTCCTTGATGCCGCCGACCGGCAGGACCAGCCCGCGCAGGCTGATCTCGCCCGTCATCGCCGTATCCGCGCGCACGGTACGTCCGGTGAGCGCCGAGACCAGCGCGGTGTACATCGCCACCCCCGCGCTCGGGCCGTCCTTGGGAATCGCCCCGGCCGGCACGTGCACATGGATGTCGCTCTTTTCGAGCGCAGCGCTCTCGATGCCCAGCGATCCCGCGCGCGACTTGACCAGGCTCATCGCCGCCTGCGCGCTCTCGCGCATCACGTCGCCCAGTTGCCCGGTGAGCTGCAGGCGTCCCGAACCCGGCACGCGCGCCGCCTCGATGAAGAGGATGTCGCCGCCCACCGGCGTCCAGGCCAGGCCCGTGGCCACGCCCGGCACGCTCACGCGCATCGCCACCTCGTCCTCGAAGCGCTCCGCGCCGAGCAGATCGTGCAGTTGCGCCACGCCGATGGCCACCGGCTCGGTGTGCCCCTGCGCGAACTCGACCGCGGTGCGCCGAAAGGCCCTTGCGATCTCGCGCTCGAGGTTGCGCACGCCCGCCTCGCGCGTGTAGTGGCGGATGATGCGCACCACCGCCTCGTCGGTGATCGACGCCTGCTCGTCGCCCAGCCCGTTGGTTCTGCGCGCGCGCGGCACCAGGTAGCGCTTGGCGATCTGCAGCTTCTCTTCGTCGGTGTAGCCGCCCAGGCCGATGACTTCCATGCGGTCGCGCAGCGGGCCCGGGATGGATTCGAGCATGTTCGCGGTGGCGATGAACACCACGCGCGACAGGTCGAACGGCACGCCGAGGTAGTTGTCGCGGAAGGTGCCGTTCTGCTCCGGATCGAGCACTTCGAGCATCGCCGCGGCCGGGTCGCCATGCACGCCCGAGCCCATCTTGTCGATCTCGTCGAGCATCATGACGCAGTTGCGCTCGCCGACCTTGCGGATGCCCTGGATGATGTTGCCCGCCATGGCGCCGACATAGGTGCGGCGGTGGCCGCGGATCTCCGCCTCGTCATGTACGCCGCCCAGGCTCACGCGCACGAACTTGCGGCCCATGGCCCTGGCGATCGACTGGCCGAGCGAGGTCTTGCCCACGCCGGGCGGCCCGACGAAGCACAGGATGGGCGCCTTGCCTGTGGGCGCGAGCTTGCGCACGGCCAGGAACTCGATGATGCGCTTCTTGATCTTGTCCAGGCCGTAGTGGTCCTCGTCGAGCACGCGGCGCGCTTCGTCGATGTCGATCGGCGGGTCCACGGGCTCGGCCCAGGGCAGTTCGATCAGGGTATCGAGATACGTGCGGATCATGCCGTACTCGGCCGAGGCATCGGGCATGCGCTCGAGGCGGCGCAGCTCCTTCTTTGCCATCTTCTCGACGTCCTCGGGCATGCCGGCCTTGCCGATCGCCTCGCCCAGGTCGGCGAGCTCCTGGTTCTTGCCCTCGTCCTCGCCCAACTGCTTCTGGATCGCGGCCATCTGCTCGCGCAGGAGCACCTCGCGCTGGCGCTCGTCCAGCGAGGCCTTGGTCTGCTTGCCGATCTCGTGCGAGAGGCGCATCACCTCGATGCGCTGGGCGAGCAGCTTGGCGACCTTGTCCATGCGCTGGGCCAGGTCGATCGTCTGCAGGATGTCCTGCTTGACGTCGGTTTCCACGTCGAGATAGGCCGCGACCAGGTCGGTCAGGGACGAGGCCGAGTTCGCGCCGTTCACCGCCGCCAGCAGTTCGGGCGGCGTCTGCGGCAGGAGCTGCAGCGCTTCGACCGCCTGCGAGCGCAGGTTCATGAAGCGCGCCTCGATGTCGGGCTCGCCCACGCCTTCGGGCTCCTCGATGCGGCGTACCTTGGCGATCATGTAGGGCTTCTCGCGCACGAAGCTCTCGACGAAGAAGCGCTGCTGGCCTTCGGCGATGAGGTGATGGGTGCCGTCCGGCGCGGTGACGAAGCGCAGCACGTTGGCGCTCACGCCGATGCGGTGCATGCCGAGGGCGGTGGCCTCCTCCTCGGCGGCATCGCGCTGCATCAGGATGCCGACCGGCAGACCGCGGCGCACCGCTTCCTGGGCCGCGGCGACCGAGGACGCGCGCCCGGCGATCACCGGCATCACGACGCCGGGAAACAGCACGAAGTTGCGCACCGGGAGAATGATGAGTTCGTCGGGCCCGAGCTCGGGCCCGCGCGCTTGAGCGCCGCCGGTCTGGCCGGCGGCCGTGAAATTCGGATTTTGATCGGACATGGGGTCTCCGCGATCAGGCCAGCTTGCGCAGGACGATGGTCAAGCAGCCGTTGACGACAGCCGGGCGCCGCACTTCGAAGCGGCCGGCGGGCAGCGCCAGGCGACGCTCGAAGCGCCCCTGGGGCAGTTCCAGGCGATGGATGACGGCGACGTCCAGTTCGGGCGGACGCACGCGCTCGCCGGCAATGACGAGCACGCCGTTGTCTATCGTGACCTGGATGTGTTCGGGATCGACGCCCGGCAGCGCGGCCAGCACGAGCAGCGCGTCCTGCGTTTCGAGTACATCCACGGGGGGTTCCCAGGCCGGCGCGCGCGCCGTACGGCGTCCGGCCACCGGCTGGAACATCTGCCGGTGCATGCGTTCGGCGCGCGCCAGCATCTGGACTGCGTCCGACCACATCCACGCACGCGGATCGTTGTTCTTCATGTAAGGCCTCCTGATAGGGCCGTTCGGCCCTGGCGGCCGGCGCCATGCCGGCTGCCCGTTCCTCGAAAAAAGACGACCATGGCTGAACCCGCGCGCGTTGCGGGCGGTGCCGGGTGTCGTCGCCCCGGCACCGCCCTGCCCCGGACTCAGGCGCCTGCGCGGCGCAATGCCTGCAGGGCCTTCATGCCGGGCCGGCCGTCGACCGGCAGCCCCAGGCGCGCCTGCTCGGCCTCGATGGCCTCGCGGGTGCGCGCGCCGGGGATGCCGTCGGCGACGCCGACGTCGTGGCCTCGATCCAGCAGCCGCTGCTGCAGCTCGCGGATCTCGGCGCGCGACAGGCCGGGGTCGTCGGTCGGCCAGGGCGTGGTCAACCCGCTCCCGCCGGACAGGCGGTTCACGAGCAGGCTGACCGCCAGGGCATAACGCGGCGAGCGGTTGTAATGCAATATGGCGTCGAAATTCCGCGTTGCAAGAAACACCGGGCCATCGCGGCCGGCAGGCGCGAACAGATAGGCCTGGGCCTCCTTCGCCGAGCCCGCCAGGGCCGCGCCGTCGGCCGCGCGCACGCCGGCCTGCACCCATTGGGCGAGCGTGCGCCGGTCATCGCCCAGGGTGGCCTCGGCCGGCGAGGCGGGCAGCCGCGCGGCCAGGGCCTCGGGCAGGCGCACCTCCACCACGGGCGGCACCCCGCTCGTCCAGCGCACGCCGCGCTTGCGCAAGTGGTTGGCGCTCGAGGCCAGCGCATCCGGCAGCGAACCGTACAGATCGATGCGGCCATCGCCGTCGCCGTCGGCGGCCAGTTCATAGAACGAGGTGGGGATGAACTGCGTCATTCCGAAGGCCCCGCTCCACGATCCGACGAACTGCTCGGGCTGGACCACGTCGTCGCGCAGCAGCTTGATCGCCGCATAGACATTCGCCGCCCACAGCCGGTTCGATTCCGTGCAGGCGCGCGTCACCCAGGCATCCAGCACCGGCGTCTTGCCGAGCTGTCGTCCATAATTGGTCTCGATGCCGAAGATCGCGACCAGGGCGTGCTCCTCCACGCCGTAGGCCTGCTCGATGCGCGCCAGCTCGGCGGCCTGCTCGGCGAGCACCTTGCTGCCGTCGTCCACGCGTTCCTGGTCGACCGTCTTGGCGAGATACTCCCACCAGGTGTCGCGATGCTCGGGCTGGCTCTTGGCGGCACGCACCGTGCTCTCCAGGAGCGTGACGTTCTGCGTGTAGCGATCGAAGTCCGCCACGCTCACGCCCTGCGCGGGCGCCTGCGCGCGCAGGCGCTGCAGACAGCTCGACAAGGTATCGCCGGACTGCGCATGCGCGCCGGCGGACAGTACGCCCGCCAGCAAGGCGGGTCCCAGGACAACGAGACGGTGCAACATGATTCTCCCAATGATGAAGCCAGTGGTGCCCGCGGCGCCCACAGTGCATGGCGCCCGGCTGCCGACACCGCGCATCATGCGCCGAACGCAACGCGCTTGCCTAGGGCTTGTCCACGCGCTGGATTCCCCTGTGCGTCAACCGGCCCCAGGCCCGGGCTCGCCGGGCGGCCCCTCGACGCCCAGCAAGGAGCGCGCCCTCGAGCGGAGCCACCGATGAGCACCGCACGCAAGCCCGGCGCCATCCGCGTGGGCATCGGCGGCTGGCGCTACGCGCCCTGGCGCGAGACCTTCTATCCGCCCGGGCTGCCCGAGCGCGAGCAGCTCGCTTGGGCCAGCCGCCGCCTGAGCGCCATCGAGGTGAACGCCACCTTCTATCGCACCCAGACGCGCGACACCTACGCGAGCTGGCACGCCGCCACCCCGCCCGGCTTTCGCCTGGCGCTCAAGGCGCCGCGCTATGCCGTACAACGCCGGACGCTGGCCGAGGCCGGCCCGGCGATCGCGACGTTCGTCGAGAGCGGCATCGACGCGCTGCAGGCCAAGCTCGGCCCCATCCTCTGGCAGCTCACCGCCAACTACGCCTACGACGAGGCCGATCTCGCCGCCTTCTGCGCACTGCTGCCGCAGACGGTCGGCAAGCGGCGCCTGCACCACGTGCTGCAGGTCAGGCATGCGAGCTTCACGCCGGAACGCTGCCAGGCCCTGGCCGAGCGTCACGCCGTGGCGGTAGCCCATACCGACGATCCGCAGATCCCGGGCCACCCCGGCGGCGGCGTGTTCTATGCGCGCATGCTGCGCGCGCGCAGCGAGATCGAGACCGGCTATCCGGACGACGAACTGGACGAGCTGGCGCGCGAGGCGGCACGCTGGGCACGCCAGGCGAGCGAGGTCTACGTCTTCGTCATCAATGGCGCGAAGGAACGCGCGCCTGCGGCCGCACAGGCCCTGCTGGGCCGGCTCGACGCACCCTGACATCGTGTCGCCGCGGCCGTGGGCATCGAAAGTGCTACGAGCGGTTTCAGCCACGCCGGACCGACCAGCGCCGGCGAGCACCGAGACCGGAGGAAGAACATGCGGGCAGCGCGACACTCGACACTGTTGATCGTCACCGCCGTCGTCTTTGCCATCATGGCGTTGATGCTGCTGATCGGCGGCGTCTGGCTGATCGCACTCGGCGGATCCTGGTTCTACCTGATAGCCGGCCTCGCCATGGGCGCCACCGCCATCCTGCTCTCGCGCGGCGACGCCCGCGCGCTGTGGGTCCATGCCGGGCTCACCGTGTGCACCCTGGTCTGGAGCCTGTGGGAGGCGGGGCTGGACTGGTGGCCCCTGGCCGCGCGCGGCGACGTGGTCTTTCTGCTCGGCCTGTTTCTGCTCACGCCGTGGGTCCGGCGGCGCCTGAACATGCCGCGCACCGACCTGGTGCCGGTCTCCCAGCCGGTGCAGCATTCCGTGCCCACGCCCTCCGCCCGGGTGCCCGCCGAACCCACCGACGAAATCGCCCCGAGGGTGGCCGACGGTACAGCCATCGACCCGGCGGCCGCACCGGCGGAGACGGTCGAACCCGCTCGGCGCCCCTGGCAGACCGGGGCGCCGCACTATGCCGCCTGCGTCGCCCTGGGCAGCACGCTCGTCCTGTTCGCGGCCGTGGCCATCGCGTCCTGGTTCGTCGATCCTCATGACATCGACGGCCGGCTGCCACCCCAGCGAGCCGCCAGCTCGGACCAGGATCCGGCCGCGCCGGCCGTGCCGCCCGGAGAGTGGCACGCCTATGGGCGCACCGGATACGGACAGCGCTATTCGCCGCTGACCCAGATCACCCCGCAGAACGTCAGCGATCTGCGCGAGGCCTGGCGCTACCGGACGGGCGACGTGCGCGGGCGCCCGGGCGATCCCGAGGAGACCACCTTCGAAGTCACGCCGCTGAAGATCGGCAACCGCCTGATCTTCTGCACGCCGCACCAGTCGGTGATCGCACTGGACGCCACCAGCGGCGACGAGCTCTGGCGCTACGACCCGCTGATCCAGGGCGAGCTCGCGCTGCAGCACCTGACCTGCCGCGGCCTGTCCTATCACGATGGCCGCGGCTCTCCCATCGATCGCAGCCCGGCGGCCACGCCGCTGCTGGTGCCGGCAGCCGCGGGCTCGCCGGCGGACGCGCAAGGCGATGCCGCCGAGCGCAGCACGGGCGTGGCCGGCGGTCCCAACGTCGACGGCAGCCAGGCCGGCGACGACCCTCAGGACGCAGCGCCGACCAACGCGCCGCCCGGTACCGGGGCGTATGCGCAAGGCCAGTCCACGCCGTATACCCGCCCCGGCCAGCCGGTCGCGGCGGCGGACGCCCAGAGCACCCGCAACGACTGCGGTGCCAAGCTCTTCATGCCCACCGCCGATGGCCGCATCATCGCCCTCTCGCCCGAGGATGGCGCAGTCTGCGCCGACTTCGGCAGCGGCACCGGCCAGATCAATCTGTGGGACCGCATGCCCAACGTCAACCCTGGCTCGTACTACTCGACCTCGCCGGTCGTGGTCTCGCGCAACGTGCTGGTGGTCGCGGGTACGGTGCTCGACAACGTCTCCACCAGCGAAGCGTCGGGCGTGGTGCGCGGCTACGACGTGCACACCGGTGCCCTGCTGTGGAACTGGGATTCGGCAAATCCGGAGGCGACCGAGCCACTGGCGCCGGGCCAGACCTACACGCCGAATTCGCCCAACAGTTGGGCGCCCCTGAGCGTGGACGAAAGCCTGGGCCTGGTCTACGTGCCCATGGGCAACCAGCCGCCCGACCAGTGGGGCGGCAACCGCAGCGCCGAAGCGGGCCGCTACTCCTCGTCCGTGGTGGCCCTGGAACTGGCCAGCGGACGCGTGCGCTGGCATTTCCAGACGGTGCGCCACGACCTCTGGGATTACGACGTGCCGGCCCAGCCTTCGCTGGTCGATCTGGTCGTGGACGGACAGAACGTGCCGGCGCTGGTGCAGCCGACCAAGCAGGGCGACATCTACGTGCTCGATCGCCGCAGCGGCGAGCCGATTCTGCCAGTGGCCGACGTTGCCGCGCCGCAGGGCGCGGTCGAAGGCGACACCACCGCGCCCACCCAGCCCGCCTCCGCCCTGTCGTTCGCGGCGCCGCCGCTGACCGGGCGCGACATGTGGGGCGCCACGATGTTCGACCAGCTCGCCTGCCGCATCCAGCTCGCCCGCCTGCGCTACGAGGGCCGCTACACCCCGCCCTCGCTCGAGGGCACCCTGGTCTACCCCGGCAACTTCGGCACCTTCAACTGGGGCGGCGTGGCCATCGACCCGCAGCGCCAGATCGTGTTCGCGACGCCGACCCATCTCGCCTTCGTGTCGCAACTGGTGCCGCGCGAGGACGACACCACCTTGTATGTACAGGGTCAGGATACCGCGCAAGGCTCGCTGCCCTCGCTCAACGAGAACTTCGGCGCCCCGTACGCGGTGCGGCTGCAGCCCTTCCTGTCGCCGCTCAGCCTGCCGTGCCAGGCGCCGCCCTGGGGCTACGTGGCCGGCGCCGACCTCACGAGCGGCGAGATCGCCTGGAAGCATCGCAACGGCACCGTGCGCGATCGCTCGCCCATCCCCCTGCCGTTTCGCATGGGCGTGCCCAGCCTGGGCGGTCCGATGATCACCGCGGCGGGCGTCGGCTTTCTGTCGGGCACCATCGACTACTACGTACGCGCCTACGACGTCGACACCGGCGAGCGCCTGTGGCAGTCGCGCCTGCCCGCCGGCGCCCAGGCCACGCCCATGACCTACGTGGGCGAGGATGGGCGGCAGTACCTGCTGGTGGTCGCCGGCGGCCACGGCTCGCTGGAAACCAAGCCCGGCGACTACGTGATCGCCTACGCCCTGCCGCGCTGACCGTGCGCGCCGTGCCGGTGCGCTCAGCGCACCGGCAGGAAGGCGAAGAAGAGCAGGTTCTGCGCGTAATTGATGCCCAGCCTGCGCGAATTCTCGCCGAGCAGGCTGGCGATCAGGTCCAGGCGGCCGATGAGCGCGCCGAACTCGCGCTCGAAGCTCAGGTTCGCGCCGTCGGCGGCGATCTCGTTGGCGAACAGCAGGGGCTCGCCCGCCGCATTGCGCCTGCTGGCGAGCAGCCAGGCCGCGGCTTCGACGTTGCGCGCGGCGTTGTAGACATGCTGGCCGTTGAGCACGTCGAAGGCGTAGAAACGCGTCTTGCCGTTATGCGCCGCCACGATGGTATCGGCCAGGCCGTAGATGAGCGCCTGGACACGGTCGCCCTGGTAGGCCGGGTCGAGCGCCACGGCGAGGACCTGGATGTCGCGCAGGCCCGCGATGTCGGCCGGCGCGCGCTGTTCGGCGATGGCGCGACGCACGATACCGACGGCCTCGAGATGGCTCTGCCGCCCGGACTTGCGCCATTCGCGCGGATTGCGCCGATACAGCTTCTCGAGCAGCGTGTCCAGGCTGGCGAGATTCTCGCGCATGGCCACGCTCACCGTCCGATTGAAATCCGTCTGTACGAGCTGGTCCGGCGTCATCGTCTCGGTGCCCGGCGTGCCCAGATGCGCCCCCGGGGGGCCGGACGCCACACAGCCTGCCAGCAGGAGCGCGAGCAGTGCGCCCGCCCTCCTCACCCGGGCACCTTCCGGGGCATGTCGCTTGCTGCCCTGAATGCACGCGGCGCCTGCCGCACCACCCACCCATACCGATCCAAGGAGAGAATCATGCCAGCCAAATCCAAGGCCCAGCAGATGGCCGCCGGGGCAGCCCTCTCGGCCAAGCGCGGCGAGCGCAAACAGAGCGAACTCAAGGGCGCCTCGAAATCCATGTACAAGTCGATGGACAAAGCCGAATTAGAGCGCATGGCGTCCGGGCCCCGCAAGGGCAAACCTGAACACAAGCATTGAGCAGCACGCCTGCCTCGCGCCCGGGATGCGGCGGGGGTGGCGTTGACGGCCTCACTTGACGGCCTCGCGCACGCAGTGCCTCTGCTCAGCCACCCACAGCGCGCACGCACGGCAACCCGGCCTCCACCATGTCGAGCAGGCGCTCGGCCTGAGCCTCCACGGCGCCAGGTTCGGCCCCGCGCAGCGGGCCTTCGAGCGCCAGCCAGGCCATGCCGTGCACGGCCGACCAGGCCAGGTACTCGGCCCCCGGCCGCCGCGCCGGCTCGAGGATGCCGGCCGCGACCATTGCGTCCAGGGCCCGAGCCAGTAATTCGAACGGGTTGTAGCCCGAATCCCCCGCCGCCGCAGGGTCCCTGGGCCGCCCGGGCTGCGGGCCGAACACCCCCGCGAAGGCGGTCCTGAACAGCCCCGGTTCGCGCCGGGCGAAACGCAGATAGCCTTGCCCCACGGCCCGCAGCGCGCGCCGTGCGGCTTCCGGGCCCGGCTGGGCCAGCCACAGGCCGGTGCCCGCCGCTTCCATGTCGCGCGCGGCCTCGGCCAGCGCGGCGGCGCGCACCGCGTCCACCAAGGCGGCATGGTCGGCGAAATGCCGGTAGGCGGCATTGGGCGCGACCCCGACCTCGCGCGTGGCCGCGCGCAGTACTACGGCCTGCGGCCCGCCATGGCGTGCCAGTTCGAGCCCCGCCTGGATCAGGGCGCGGCGCAGATCGCCGTGGCGATAGGTGCGGCGTACAGCGCTGGGCTTGGCGGTAGCGGACACAGTGGCGGACATACGGTTGCAGACAGTCGGCAGGGCCGGTGGTATCTTTGTGGACACCGTACACATTATGCCCGGAACAAGCGTCCGCGCGTGCGGCCACCTCATCCAGGAGCGACATCATGAAGATCGAAGCGTATGTGGGTTTCAATGGCGACTGCGAGCAAGCCATGGAGTTCTACCGTAGCGTGTTCGGTGGCGAACTCAACATCATGCGTTGGGCCGAGGCTCCCGCCGACATGTCGTGCCCCGAGCAGGACCCGGCCTGGGGCCAGAAAGTGCTGCACTCGATACTCAAGCTGCCGGAGGCGGCCATCATGGCCAGCGACGTACCGCCGGCCATGGGCTACGTAGCGCCCAACTCGGCGATCTCGCTTGCGGTATCGCTGCCGAGCACGGAGGAAGGCCGGCGCGTGTTCACGGCCCTCTCGGCCGGCGGCGAGGTCGGCATGCCCATGACCAAGACCTTCTGGGCCGAAGCCTTCGGCATGGTGAAGGACAGATTCGGCGTGAGCTGGATGGTGAGCGCGGGCGTGGCGGAGTGCGACTGAAGGTCGCGCCCCGGACGTTCGCCGCCGCCGTTCATGGGGCAGCGCTGCACGCCGGCATACGGGAACGGCACGGCGTCACGGCGCCGGCGCGGCGCCGCCGCGCGTGCCCACCTGCAGCGGGATCGTCACCGGCCCGTCGTTGACCAGCGACACCTGCATGTCGGCGCCGAAGCGTCCGCAAGCCACCGGGGACACCTGGGCACGCGCACGCTGCACCAGGAGGTCGTACAGGCGCCGGGCGCGCTCGGGCGGCGCGGCACGGCTGAAGCCGGGCCGCGTGCCGCGCCGGGTGTCGGCCGCCAGCGTGAACTGGCTGACGATAAGCAGGCCGCCGTCCACATCGCGCAGGCTGCGGTTCATGCGCCCTTCGTCGTCCGGGAAGATGCGCAGACGCACCACCTTGTCGAAGAGTTGATCGACTTGGGCATCACCGTCGTCCGGTTCCGCACAGACCAGCAGCAGAATCCCGCGCCCGATCGCGCCGACCTCCTCGCCCTCGACATGCACGCTGGCGCGCGCCACCCGCTGCAGCAATCCGAGCATGTTCTTCACCCAAATCGGCAAGGATAGCGCGGCGCCGCAACCAGGTCCCAAGATGGCTCAGCCAGCCGCGGCCTGCCAGGGGTCGTAGGTGCCCACGCACCAGAGATGGCCTTCCGGATCGCGGCAGACGAACTGGTCGCCCGCCGCCTCGTCATGCCTGAGAGGGCTCACGATGCTGCCGCCGGCCGCCTGCACGCGCGCCAGCGCGGCGTAGGCATCGGCCACCACCAGGTAGGCGCTCTGCGTCACCGCGCCCAACGTCCCGGGCTCGCCCATCAGGCGGGAGAACTCGGAATCGCGCCGGTTGCCGAGCATCACCATCCCGTCGCCCAGGGTGAGTTCGGCGTGTTCGACCACGCCCTGGTCGTTGCGGTAGACCACGCGCTCGGCGAAGCCGAATGCCGTGCGCAGCCATTCGATCATGGCGTTCGCATCGCGATAGACGAGGCAGGAAATGACGGCCGAACCCATAGTGGCTTCCTCCGGTGAGCGCTCCTCGCAGCAAGGACCAAGCCCGTGCGGCCCTGCACTCCAGGGCCTGTCGACGCCATGTTCCTGCTGCGCGTATCCTCAGTGCACCTCTGCCTCGCCGCAGGCCGGCGCGACCGGTGTCGGCTGCGGGTGGCCGCGGGCCGGGCCGCGCCGGCTGATGCGATAAACCGTGGCGGGCGGCATGTTGCGCAGCACGGTGCCCACGCGCACGGCGCGCAGGCTCAGCCGATCCAGCATCCGGCGCGAGACCGGACAGCGCGGCCCGTACGTGAACTGGTACAGCGCGCCGCCCGGCGCCAGGTGGGCGAAGACGCCGCCGAGGATGGCCATGACCTTGCGCGGCGACATCGAGAGCAGCGGCAGACCGCTCACGACCGCTCCCATCTGCCGGCTGGCCAGGGCGTCGCAGCGACCGAGCCTGGCGGCGTCCATGTGCAGTACCTGCGCGGCAGGAAAGCGCCGCTCCAGCATGCGGGAGAACTCGCCGCCGAATTCCACGAGCGTCAGCGCCGACTCGGGCACGCCGCGCGCGAGCAGGGCCCGCGTGAATACCCCGGTGCCTGGACCCAGCTCCAGCACCGGGCCGGTGTCCGCGTCGATGTCCTTGGTGATGAGAGCGGCGAGGGCTTCGCCGGAAGGAATGATAGAAGCGACGCGCAGCGGGTGCGAAACCCAGGCACGCACGAAGGGGAGGATGTCGGTGGTCATTGGACTCCGTCTCATGGCCCGCGAACGACTGACGGGATGCTGGCCAGCCAAGTCCAAGCCGGCCCGGCCGGCGGCCGGCGCTCGCCCGAGGGCGAGCCGGCGCGACGCCCGATCGGTGCATCCTGCGCGCGGGAAAGCAGGCAGAATAACGTAAGCCCCGGGTGCCCACCATGTCCGGCCGACGAGCAAAGCGTAATTAAACGCGACACCGCACAAATCCGGCACGACGCTGGACTCGGCGATAATGCGCGCTTGTTTCATCCGGGCCGTTCCCGGCCCCCGCCCCTGCGCTGTCAGCGAGTTCACGCCGTACGAGGTCACGCCATGCCCACTCTGGCCATCCTGGCCGCCATGCCAGACGAAATCCAGGCCTTGCTGGCCGCCATGACCGGCCCCCGCCGCCACCTGATCGGACGCCGTGAATTCCACGAGGGCGCCATCGAAGGCGTCGACTGCGTCATTGCCATGGCGCGCATCGGCAAGGCCGCGGCCGCAGCCACCACCGTCACGCTGATCCGGGAGTTCGACGCCGACGCCGTGCTGGTCGCCGGCCTGGCCGGCGGCGTGCACGCCGAGGTCCGGGTGGGCGACGTGGTCGTCGCCGATACGCTCATGCAGTACGACCTCGACGCCAGCCCGATCTTTCCGCCCTATGAGGTACCGCTGCTCGGCATGACGCGCTTTGGCGCCTGCCCCGAGCTGTCCGGGATGCTGCGGCGCAGCGCTGACCGCTTCCTGGCGCAGGACGCGGCCGGCGCGATCGCCGCGGCGAGCGAAGGCCGGCTGCGGCTGGATGCGCCACGCACGCATCGCGGCCTGATCGCCACCGGCGATCGCTTCGTCAAGTGCGAGCAGACCATGGCGGCGGTGCGCGCGGCCGCGCCGGACGCCCTGTGCGTGGAGATGGAGGGGGCGGCGGTGGCCCAGGTATGCCACGAGTTCGAGCGGCCGTTCGCCGTGATACGCACCATCTCCGACCGCGCCGACACTACCGCCGACGCCGACTTTTCGGTGTTTCTCACCCAGGGAGCCGGCGCCTATGCCAGCGGCATTCTGCCCGGCGTCGTGCGCGATTGGGGCGCGGCGCATGCGAAGGCAGGTCCACCCCCTCCTGCACGCTGACAGGCCGCCACGACGGGCTGCGCCAGGCACTGTCCTCCCAGCTCGAACGCCGCTTCGGCCCGCTGCCCACGCACGCCCGCGAGCGCGTGCAGGCCGCGTCGCCGGACACCCTCCAGGCGGGGCTGCTGCGCGTGCTGGATGCGGCGGGGCTGGACGACGTGTTCGAGGATTGAGATAGCCAGTCATTCGGGCCCGTCAAGCCAGCACCTGCACCCTACAAGCCGGCTCCGCTGTGCGCCGGATCGCAGCACCGCAGTTTCATGGCCGCGCGCGGCCAGGCTTGCTTTTTGGCTGGTGGTCAACCCAGCCTGGCCGGCTGCCAATCGGGCTGCCACTCGCCCTCGTCCATTGCGCGCAAGCGCAGCGCGCATGAGAGCGTCTTGGCGTCCGTGATGCTTCCGTCCAGGCAGGCCCGCGCCAGCTCGTCGCGCGACATGGTGAACACATCGAGGAACTCGCCTTCATCGAGCTTGCGCTCGCCCGCGCGCAGGCCGCGCGCGAGATAGACGTGCAGCACTTCGTCGGAATAGCCGATCGCGATATGGATCTGGCCGGCATAGGCCCATTGCATCGCCGAATAGCCGGTTTCCTCGCGCAGCTCGCGCTCGCCGCAGACCTGCAGATCTTCGCCGGGATCGAGCTTGCCGGCCGGGAACTCGATCATCGCCTGCCGCACCGGATAGCGGTACTGCCTTTCCATGACCAGCCTGCCGTCGTCGAGCAGCGGAATCACCACCACCGCGCCCGGATGCACGATGTACTCGCGCGTCGTGGTGGCGCCGTCGGGTAGCCGGACGTGGTCGCGCCGGACTTCGAGGAAGCCGCCGCGCACCAGGACTTCGGAATCGAGCGTGGTTTCGGTCAGGGAGGATGTGGACGTGTTCTGCGACATGGGATCTCGCACGGGTGGGAACCAAACGCCACTGTAACCCGCCTGCTCAACCGGCACGCGCCGCGCGCAGCGCCGCTTCCAGCGACTCCGGGCTGTAGGGTTTGGGCAGCACCGCCGCGCCCAGGCCGGCGGCATCGATCGCCACATCGTCGTAGCCGGAAGCGATCACGATGCCGATCTCCGGGTACTCCTGGCGTACCGCCATGGCGAGCGCCGTCCCGCTCATGCCCGGCAGGCTGACGTCCGTACAGACGACATCGAAACTGGCGCCCTCGGCGAGCATCTGCAACCCCGCCTCGGCCGTCTCGACCGCCGTCACTTGGTGGCCCAGCAGTTCGAGCAGGTCGCGCGCGGCGTCGCGCGTCTCCGAGCTGTCCTCGACCAGCAGGATGTTCAGGCTCTCGGGCGCCGCATTGCCCGTGACGCCGGGTTCGGCCAGGGCGGAGGTCGTGCTCTGCGCGGTCGCCTCGCGAAAGAGCAGGCGCTGTTCGCGGTTGCGCAGCAGGTGCCTGACCTGGCTGAGCAGTTGGGCCGCGGTATAGGGCCGCGCCAGATTGACCGCGCCCAGGGTGGTGCGCAGCCCTGCACCTCCGCCCGTCGCCTGCAGCACCTCGACATCGTCGATCGCGGCGAAGGCGCTGCGCGCGAGCGTATCGGCGCCGTCCACGAGGTCGATGAACACCAGCCCCAGGCCGCCGGCCGGGCTGGCGTCGAAACAGCGCATCGCCGCCTCCGCGCTGTCCACCTCGTACACCTGGTAGCCCGCTTCGCGCAGGGCGAGGCCGGCAAGCTCGCGCCGCGCCGCGTCGGTGCTGACGATCAGCAGTGCGTCGCGGGCGCCCGCCTGCGCGTCGGCAACCGGCGGTTCGGCGTGACTCGCGGGTGTGTAGAAGGCGGCCGCGGCGGCCAGGCTACCGGGCGAGCTCTGCCCGTCGAGCACCTCATTCTGGCCCGGCAGCGCGGCGTAGCCTGGCGGCACCAGGCAGTGCAGCAGGGCCTCGGGCTGGCCCGTGACGCCCAGCATCGGAACGTTGACCGCGCGCCAGCGCGCGCCTTGCGGCTGGCCATCGGCGCCCGGCCAGCCCGGACGCAGGACCATGCTCTCGCGCCGGCCGTGGAACATCGGCGCGAACAGCGCGTCGCGAAACGGCTGGACGTCGGCGGGGTCCATGCCCTGCAGGCAATCGAACAACGAACGCCCGACCAGCCACTGCGGCTTGACCTCGAGCAGTTGGAGGAAGGCGTCGTTCGCCGCCACCACGATCATGTCGCGGGTGAGCAAGGCGCTCGGCAGCGGGAAAGCCCGGAAGACGGCCTGATAGTCGATGCTGCCCCGCATGGTCACTCACCCTCTACATGTCGGACGAAGCGAGAGGCTACCGCAACTTGCGCGCCCGCGCAGCGACTACCTTGCAACAACACCGTCACGCGGCCGCGGGCCGCGCCGACGGCCTCAACTGAAGAACGATTTCACCCGTTCCGTCCATGACTTGCTCTGGGGCGAATGGCGCGCCCCGCCCTCGCTGAGCGAATCCGCGAACTGCTGCAGGATCGCCTTCTGCTCTTCGGTGAGGCGCACCGGCGTCTCGACCGATACGTGGCAATACAAATCGCCCGGGTAGCTCGAACGGATGCCCTTCAAGCCCTTGCCGCGCAGGCGGAAGGTCTTGCCGCTCTGGGTGCCCTCGGGCACGGTGATCTCGGCGCGCCCGTTCAATGTCGGTACCTGGATGTCGCCGCCCAGCGCCGCCGTGGTGAACGGAATCGGCAACTCGCAGTGCAGGTCGTCGCCCTCGCGCTGGAAGATGTCATGCGGCTTGAGTCGGACCTCGACATACAGGTCGCCCGGCGGCCCGCCGTTCACGCCCGGCTCGCCGTTGCCCGAGGAGCGGATGCGCATGCCGTCGTCGATGCCGGCGGGAATCTTGACCTGCAGCGTCTTGTTGGTCTTGACGCGGCCCACGCCGTCGCAATGCGCGCAGGGTTCGGGAATCACCTTGCCCGTGCCATGGCAGGTGGGGCACGTCTGCTGCACGCTGAAAAAGCCCTGCTGCATGCGCACCGCGCCGGCGCCACCGCAGGTGTGGCAGGTCTTGGGCTGAGTGCCCGGCTTGGCACCGCTGCCGTGGCACACGTCACAGCTTTCCCAACTGGGCACGCGGATCTCGGTGTCGAAGCCCGCAGCCGCCTGCTCCAGCGTGATTTCCATGCCGTAGCGCAGGTCGGCGCCGCGATACACCTGCGGGCCGCCGCCGCCCCGGGCGCGCCCGCCGCCGAAGATCTCGCCGAAGATGTCGCCGAAGGCGTCCGCGAAATGCGCGCCGCCGCCCGCCCCGGCCGCGGCCGAAGGATCGACGCCGGCATGGCCGAAGCGGTCATAGGCGGCACGCTTCTGGGAGTCGGCAAGGACCTCATAGGCCTCCTTGCACTCCTTGAACTTGGCCTCGGCCTCTTTGCTGTCCGGATTGCGGTCCGGGTGGTACTTCATGGCCAGCTTGCGGTAGGCCTTCTTCAGCTCTTCGTCCGAAGCGTTCTTGGCTACGCCCAGAACTTCGTAAAAATCGCGTTTCGCCATCGTCGTCAGCGTTGAGGGCGCGCCGGCAGGATCTGCCGCCCGCGCGCCGAGGATTCATGGGGCCCTGCCGCGCAGGGGCCCGAAAAAAACACCGCCGTCCGCCTGCGCAGCCGCAGTGGCTCGCGAACGACAATACCCATGGACAAAAGGAACCGCATCATGCCTGCGAAGCGGCATGATGCGGTTCCCTGTACCTCGCGGCCGATCAGGAGTCGCGCTTGACTTCCTTGAAGTCGGCATCGACGACGTTGTCGTCGGCCGGCTTGGCTTCCTGCTGCGGCTGTGCGCCGCCCGCCTGCTGCTGGGCCTGCATGTCGGCATACATCTTCTCGCCGAGCTTCTGCGAGGCTTCGGTCAGGGCCGCGACCTTGGCATCGATCTGCGCCTTGTCACCTTCCTTGAGCACGTCCTCGACGTCCTTGATGGCCTTCTCGATGGCTTCCTTCTCGGGCGCATCGAGCTTCTCGCCATACTCGGTGAGCGACTTGCGGGTCGCGTGCACCAGGGCGTCGGCCTGGTTGCGCGCCTGCGCCAGCTCGGCGACCCGATGGTCTTCCTCGGCGTTCTGCTCGGCGTCGCGCACCATGCGCTGGATTTCCTCTTCCGTCAAGCCCGAATTGGCCTTGATGGTGATCTTGTTCTCCTTGCCGGTGCCCTTGTCCTTGGCCGACACGTGCAGGATGCCGTTGGCGTCGATGTCGAAGGTGACCTCGATCTGCGGCAGGCCGCGCGCCGCCGGCGCAATGCCTTCCAGGTTGAACTCGCCGAGCAGCTTGTTGGCCGAGGCGATCTCGCGCTCGCCCTGGAACACCTTGATGGTCACCGCCGGCTGGTTGTCGTCGGCCGTGGAGAACACCTGCGAGAACTTGGTCGGGATCGTGGTGTTCTTGGTGATCATCTTGGTCATCACGCCGCCCAGGGTCTCGATGCCCAGCGACAGCGGGGTGACGTCCAGCAGCAGCACGTCCTTGCGCTCGCCCGAGAGCACCGAGCCCTGGATCGCGGCGCCGGCGGCCACGGCTTCGTCCGGGTTGACGTCCTTGCGCGGATCGCGGCCGAAGAATTCCTTGACCTTGTCCTGCACCTTCGGCATGCGGGTCATGCCGCCGACCAGGATCACGTCATCGATGTCCGACACCTTCACGCCGGCATCCTTGATGGCGGTGCGGCACGGCTCGATGGTGCGCTCGATCAGCTCCTCGACCAGCGCTTCCAGCTTGGCGCGCGTGATCTTCAGGTTCAGGTGCTTCGGACCGGAGGCATCTGCCGTGATGTACGGCAGGTTGATCTCGGTCTGCTGGCTGGACGACAGCTCGATCTTGGCCTTCTCGGCAGCTTCCTTCAGGCGCTGCAGGGCGAGCACGTCCTTGCCCAGGTCCACGCCCTGGTCCTTCTTGAACTCGGCGATGATGTAGTCGATGATGCGCTGGTCGAAGTCCTCGCCGCCGAGGAAGGTGTCGCCGTTGGTCGAGAGCACTTCGAACTGCTTCTCGCCGTCGACGTCGGCGATTTCGATGATCGACACGTCGAAGGTGCCGCCGCCCAGGTCATACACCGCGATCTTGCGGTCGCCCTTCTCGCTCTTGTCCAGGCCGAAGGCCAGCGCGGCCGCGGTCGGCTCGTTGATGATGCGCTTGACGTCCAGGCCCGCGATGCGGCCGGCGTCCTTGGTGGCCTGGCGCTGGCTGTCGTTGAAGTAGGCCGGCACGGTGATCACGGCTTCCGTGACTTCCTCGCCGAGGTAATCTTCGGCCGTCTTCTTCATCTTGCGCAGCACCTCGGCCGAGACCTGGGGAGGCGCGAGCTTCTGGCCGCGCACTTCGACCCAGGCGTCGCCGTTGTCCGCCTTGACGATCTTGTAGGGCATCAGGCCGATGTCCTTCTGTACTGCCTTTTCCTCGAACTTGCGGCCGATCAGGCGCTTGACCGCATACAGCGTGTTGGCCGGATTGGTCACGGCCTGACGCTTGGCGGGCGCGCCGACGAGGATCTCGCCGTCTTCCATGTACGCCACGATCGAAGGCGTGGTGCGCGCGCCCTCGGCATTCTCGATGATCCTGACTTGACCTCCCTCGAGCACCGCCACGCAGCTATTGGTGGTGCCCAGGTCGATACCGATGATCTTGCCCATGATGAGTTGTTCCTGAGAGTTGTTCGTGTATGGGGTCGGACCGCCCAGCCTTCGCTGCGCCACGACCCGGATGCATCCAATCTTGGGTTGGCGTCGGGGTTTTCAAGCCGGTTTTCCGGCCGCCCGACAAAATCTCTTACGCAGCCACCACCACCAGCGCGGGCCGCAGCACGCGGTCGGCGATGAGATACCCCTTCTGCAGCACCTGCACCACCGTGTTGGACGCCTGCTCGGCCGGTACGGAGGAGATCGCCTGGTGGCGGTGCGGATCGAATTTCTCGCCCGCCGCGGGGGCGATCTCCGCCAACTGGTTGCGCTCGAAGGCGTTGACGAGCTGGCGCAGCGTGGATTCGACGCCCGACTGCCAGGCCGCGGCCTCCTGGTTCGGCTGGGCCAGGGCGGCCTCCAGGCTGTCCTTGACCGGCACCAGGCTCTCCGCGAAGGACTCGATACCGAACTTGCGCGCCTTGACCACCTCGTCCTGGGCGCGGCGCCGCGCGTTCTCGGCATCGGCATGGGCGCGCAGGACCTGGTCCCGGGCCTCGGCGAGCTGGGCTTCGAGCTCCGTCACGCGGGCCTGCAGCGCGTCGACCGCGTCCACGCCCCCCGCTTCGGGCGCGGCGCCGGCCTCGGGCGCCGCCGGCGCCTGAGGGTCGACCGCCTCGCCCGTCGGCGGCGGTTGATTGGGATCGATATCTTGGTGAGCCGACATCGGCATCCTCCATGTTGCAACGAGTGTGTTCTGGAATCTCGGCGGAGACCCCAACGTCGCCAGGGTCTCTGTTACTCGCCAGACATGGGGACTGCCGGCATGGGTTCAAGGGGCATGGGAGGATTTTTTTGCACGGAGCAGCCGGGACGCCGGCCGCCGCACCGCCATCCTTGGGCCGGCGTTGCCGCCGAGGCAGGCATCGGCGCGGCCAGCCCGGCCCTCCCCGCGCCCGCCGCGCACGCGGCATTGAAAACCTTCAAAAAAACTCTCTCGTCGAGTTTTCAACCACGTCACGTTTCGGCAGCCACCGTTGTCATGTCTCTGGCGGCACCGATTTCCGGAGCCGCCGTTGCCATCTCACCATTGCAAAGGAAAAACAATGCCCAGCAAGAACACGGCGGCGATCGACCCCCAAGCGACATACCTGACGCTGATCAATGTCTACGAGGTCGAGCCCGATTGGCAGGCCGAACTGGCGAAGGCGCTTTCGGAATCGACCGAGAACACCATCCGGCATCAGCCCGGCTTCGTTTCCGTCTGCATTCACAGCAGCCTCGACGGCACGAAGGTGGTGAACTACGCCCAATGGGCGTCGAAGGAGCATTTCGAGGGCTTCATGAAAAAGCCGGAGACGCAGGAGCAGCTCAAGCAGTTCGCCGCCCTCGCGACATCGGTCGCGCCGAGCCTCTACCAGGTCTCCGCAGTTCACGCAGCATAGCGAACGGGCAGCAAGATGAACGACACCTCTTTCACTGAGCCGCCATTTTCCGACATACGTCCTCGTCTCGTCCGTCTGGCATACCGGATGCTCGGCTCGGTCGCGGATGCCGAGGATGTCGTTCAGGATGCCTATCTGCGCTGGCTGGCGGCTGACCGCGACACGGTGCGCCAGCCAGCGGCCTTGCTGCGCACCATAGTGACCCGGCTCTGCCTGAACGAATTGAAATCCGCTCGGCGCAGGCGCAGGGCCTATATCGGGCCGTGGTTGCCCGAGCCCATCGTCGAAGCCGAGGGGGCGGATTCCATCGACGACATCACGCTTGCGCTGATGATGGTGCTCGAACGCCTGTCTCCATTGGAACGAGCAGCATTCCTACTGCACGATGTCTTCGGCATCGGATTTGACGATATTGCCAGCGCCATAGATCGCGATACCGCGGCATGCCGAAAACTCGCCAGTCGAGCACGGGCGCACATTCAGGCCGCCCGCCCTCGCTTCCCAGTGACGAAAGAGCGTGGACTGGAGATTGCCGCCGCCTTCTTCGCTGCGTCCCGTAACGGTGACCTGGACAGCCTGCGGTCACTACTCGGAGACGACGTGACGACCTGCACCGATGGCGGCGGCAAAGTGCCCGCCTCGCCGCGCCCGCTGATCGGCATCGCAGAGGTGATGGCGCGGCACATCCAGCTTGCGCAGGCGTTCGTCGAGTCGCCATCGGTTCTGATCCGCTACGCCGTGATCGACGGGCTACCCGGTTTCGTCACCGTCGAGGGTGGCGGGATCGTGCAGACCACCGCTTTGCAGATCGAGCAGGAAAAGATTGTCGCGATCTACATCACCAGAAACCCGGACAAGCTGCAGCACCTGAACGGTGGCTCGATCAGCGGCACAGCGCGCGCAGCACGTTCGCCAGCTTCTTGACGGGCGAAAATAACGTCCAGGAGGCACACCGCAAATGGCAGGCCATGCAGGACTTGACCGACCTGCAATGGTCGGTCATCGGTCGTCTGCAAACCAACTAGGCCAAGCTGGTGGCCCGCTTCGCCGCCGAGTTCCAGGCGCTGGATCGCTGCTGCAAATCGAAAGGCGTCCGCTCGATGTGTTCGAGCAGGTCAACGCCTCCGGCGAGGCCGAACGAGTGCGCCAGTGCTTGATGACCGGGATCGAACTTCAAGAGCAGCAGAGTCACGGGAGGTGCGCCACCCTGGCCGCCGGGGTCGGGCAGGCATCGCGCAGCGTCCGCTGGCGGGCACGGCGACGCGTTGGCTGCGCGCAAGGAATGGGAGCGTGGGGTCGCGGTCGGCCACCCCAGGGGCCGCGGCCCCTGGGTCGCTGGATGGCCTTCAGCGCTTGGCGCCGCGGTCGTTCGCGTGGTCGGGATCGTTCACCGGCAGGGGGTCGCTGGCCGGAAAGGTCTCGTCGAGTGCTTCGTCCAGTTCGCGCTCGCCTGCGTCCTCGCGCCCCTTCTCGCGCGGCACGGACTTGCCGGCATCGGGCGAGACCGGATCGCTCGCCGGAAAAGTGTCGTCGATCGCCCGATCCAGTTCCGCCTCGCGTTTGTCAGTCTTGTTCTCGGCGGTCTTCTTCGGGGGTTGGGTCATGACTCGTCCTCACATCGTGGCTGGAACCGGGAGCCCAACCTAGCAAGTTGCGTTCCGCCAGCGTGGCCAGGGCGTCGATCCAGGCCGGCTCGGCATTGAGCGCCGGGATGTAGCGCAAGGCTTGGCCGCCGGCGTCGCGAAACGTGCGGGCACAGCCCTGCGCGACTTCTTCCAGGGTTTCGAGGCAGTCGGCGGCGAAGCCCGGACAGACCACGTCCAGCGTGCGCACGCCCTGCCCGGCCAGCGCGCGCGCGGTAGGCTCGGTGTAGGGCTGCAGCCACTCGGCCGCGCCGAAGCGGCTCTGGAAGGTCATGGTCCAGGCATCGTCGGCCAGGCCGAGCGCACGGGCGAGGTGGCGCGAGGTCGCCTCGCACTCGGCGTGGTAGGGGTCGCCCAGCGCCACCGAGGCCTTGGGCAGGCCGTGATAGCTCATCAACAAGTGCCCGCCCCGCCCCTGGCTGCGCCAGTGCGCGCGCACGCTCTCGGCGAGCGCGGCAATGTAGCCGGCATCCTCGCTGTAGCGCAGGACGAAGCGCGTCTCGGGCTGGTTGCGCAGCCGCGCCAGATGGGCGGCCACAGCGTCGACCACGGTGGCCGTGGTGCTCGCCGAATACTGCGGATAGAGCGGGAGCACCAGAATGCGCCCGCAGCCGCGCGCGCGCAGGCCGTCGATCGCCCCGGCGAGCGCGGGCTCGCCATAGCGCATGGCCAGCACCACCTCGGCCGCGACCCCGCGCTCGCGCAGCCGGGCCTGCAGCGCGTCGCGCTGCGCGAGGCTGTGCACCAGCAGGGGCGAGCCGCCCGGCAGCCAGACCGAGGCATAGTTGTGCTGGATGCGCCGCGGCCTCAGCCAGGCCACCGGGCCGTTCAGGATGGGCCACCACAGCCAGCGCGGCAGTTCCACCACCCGCGGGTCGGACAGGAATTCGCGCAGGAAGCGCCGGATCGCCGCCGGCTCGGGCGCGCTGGGCGTGCCCAGGTTGACCAGGACGATGCCGGGCACCCCGCGCAGGGGGGCGTGCGCCGGCACCTCGGGCTCGGGCAGAAAGCGGGATCTCATGGCGCCGCCGTACCGGCGCCCGGCGGCCGACCCGGCCGCCTGCGACAGGCCCGGCTCATGAATGGTGGCTCAGCGCGTTCGAGAGCAGGCGCGACGTGATGTCGACGATCGGGATGACGCGCTCGTAGGCCATGCGCGTCGGGCCGATCACGCCCAGGGTGCCGACCACTCTGCCATCCACGCCGTAGGGAGCGGTGATGACCGTGACATCGTCCAGGGGCACCAGTTGGGAATCGCCGCCGATGTAGATCTGCACCCCCTGCGCACGGCTGGAGACGTCGAGCAGCTTGAGCAGCTCGGTCTTCTTCTCGAACAGGCCGAACATGCGGCGCAGGCGGTCCATGTCGGAGGTGATGTCCGCGACTTCCAGCAGCTTGGCGCCGCCCGAGATCACCACGTCGTCGGATTCGGTGGCCGCCTCGGTACCGGCTTCGACGGCGGCCTGCATCAGGGAGGAAATGTCGTCGCGCAGCCGGTCGACCTCGCACTGCAGCGCGGACCGGGCTTCGTCGAACGATTTGCCGCCGAAATGCGCGTTGAAGAAATTCGCCGCCTCCAGCAGCTCCTGGTCGCGGTAATCGCGCTGCACCGACAGGATGCGGTTCTGCACGTCGCCGTTGGGCGTGACGATGATGAGCAGCACGCGCCGGTCGGACAGCCGGATGAACTCGATCTGGCGGAACACCTGGGCCCGCTTGGGCGAGAGCACGACGCCGGCGAACTGCGAGAGGTTCGAGAGCAGCGCCGCGGCGGCGCTCACCGCGCGCTGCGGGTCGGCCACCGGCAGCATGTCGCGGATGTTGGCATGCGTCAGCTCGAAGGGCTGCACCGCGAGCATGGTGTCGACGAACACGCGATAGCCCTTGGGCGTGGGAATGCGCCCTGCCGAGGTGTGCGGGCTGTGGATCAGGCCCAGCTCCTCGAGGTCGGCCATCACATTGCGGATGGTGGCCGGCGACAGGTCGAAGACTTTGGATAGCGTACGCGAACCGACGGGGGTACCGTCCGCAATGTAGCGTTCGATCAGAACCTTCAACAGGGCACGCGCTCGATCATCCATGGCAGGTATTCTAGAACACACGGCAGCAGATGACAGGTATGGCTGCCAACGCGCAGTTCAAGGCCACGACGCCGGGCATCGCCCCCTATAATCAGCGACCAGGCACCTCTTGCGCAATCCCATGCTATTTCCCACCGTCGCCCTGATAGGCCGCCACAACGATGCCGGCATCGCCGGGCACCTGCTCGCCCTGGCCGGGCAGCTCAGCGACGCGGGCCGCGAGGTGCTCTTCGAGGCCGAGACAGCCGCCAACACGGGGGTCACCGCCTATCCCACCGCCACCGCGGCGCAAATCGGCGCGCGCGCTTCGCTGGCCATCGTGATCGGCGGCGACGGCACCATGCTCGGCGCCGCGCGCCGGCTGGCGCGCTTCAACGTGCCCCTGGTCGGCATCAACCATGGCCGCGTGGGCTTCGTCACCGACATCCGCCTGAGCGCGGCGGCCGACGCCATCCGCCAGGTGCTCGAGGGCCGCTACGAATCCGACGAGCGCATCCTGCTCGCGGGCACCGTGCGCCGGGGCGAGGATGTGCTCTACGAGGCCGAGGCGTTCAACGATGTCGTGCTCAGCCGAGCCGGCCGCGGCGGCATGATCGAGATGCACGTCAGCGTGAACGGCGCCAGCATGGCCACCATGCGCGCCGACGGCCTGGTCATTGCCACGCCCACCGGCTCGACCGCCTATGCCCTGTCGGCCAACGGGCCCATCCTGCATCCCGGCGTGCACGGCCTGGTGCTCGTGCCCGTCGCGCCGCAGGCGCTGTCCAACCGCCCCATCGTCCTGCCGTCCGATTGCGAAATCGAGATCACGCTGGTCTCCACCGGCCGCGTCGAGGCCGGCGCCAGCGCCCACTTCGACATGCAAACCTGGTCGCAGCTCACCGACGACGACCGCATCGTCGTGCGGCGCGCGGCGCACACCATCCGCCTGCTGCACCCGCTCGGCTACAGCTACTACGCCACGCTGCGCCAGAAACTCAACTGGAACCGCATGCCCTCGCAGGGCGACAGCGACGGCGAGGACGCCGCGTCCGGCTGTCCGGCCTGAGGCCCCCACCGCCCCGTATTCCATGCTGCGCTCACTGCACATCCGCGATTTCGTCATCGTCGATACCGCCGACATCGAGTTCGGGCCCGGCTTCACCGTCTTCTCCGGCGAGACCGGCGCCGGCAAGTCGATCCTGATCGATGCCCTCGCCCTGGCCCTGGGCGAGCGCACGGACGTCTCGGTCATCCGGGAAGGCGCGAGCCGTGCCGACATCAGCGCCGTGTTCGATCCCCCGCCCGGGTTGCGCGAGTGGCTGGCCGAACTCGGCCACGAGGGCGACACCCTGATCCTGCGCCGGGTGGTCGACACCGGCGGGCGCACGCGCGCCTTCGTCAACGGCGTGCCGGCCACGGTTGCGCAACTGCGCGAGCTCGGCGAACGCCTGCTCGACATCCACGGCCAGCACGCCCACCAGAGCCTGCTGCGCGGCGACGCGCAGCGCGACCTGCTCGACGACCATGGCGGCCATCACGAGCTGCGCGCGGCGGTCCGCGGCGCCTGGCACGACTGGCGCAGGCTCACCCGCCAGCTCGCCGAGCTGGAGCGCGACGCCCAGGGCCTGGCCAGCGAGCGCGAGCGCCTGCAATGGGAGTTCGAGGATCTCGACCGCATCGGTCTGGCCGCCGACGAATGGCCGCAGTTGCAGGCCGAACACGAGCGGCTCGCGCACGCGCAAAGCCTGATCGACGGCGTGGCGCAGACCCTCGCCCAGCTCGACGAGGCGGACGACAGCACCCACCATCAACTGGCCGCCGCGGCACAGCGCGTCGGCCAGCTCGCGCAGCACGATGCCGGCCTCGAGGGCGTGGCCGAGGCGCTCGAATCGGCGCGCATCGCGCTGGCCGAAGCCGTGTCCGATCTCAACAGCTATCTCGGCAAGCTCGAACTGGACCCTGCCCGCCTGGCCGAACTCGACGCGCGCATCCAGGCCATCATGGATGCCGCCCGCAAGTACCGCCTCGCACCCGAAGACATCCCCGCGCGTCACGCCGCCCTGCACGAGCGCCTGGAAACGCTGGAGCAGGCCCACGATCTGGACGGGCTGCGCCAGCGCGCCGGGGCCGCCGAACAGGCCTATCGCAAGGCGGCCGGCAAGCTGCGCCAGGCGCGCGGCAAGGCCGCCACCGCGCTCGGCCGCGCAGTCACCGAGGCCATGCAGACGCTGGCCATGCACGGCGGGCGCTTCGAGGTGGGCCTGATCGACGCGGAGCCCGGCCCGGCCGGCGACCAGGGCGTGGAGTTCCGCGTCGCCGGCCACGCCGGCACCACGCCGCGCCCGCTCGCCAAGGTCGCCTCGGGCGGCGAACTCGCACGCATCTCGTTGGCGCTGTCGGTCATCGCGAGCCAGGCGGCGCGCGTGCCCACCCTGATCTTCGACGAGGTCGACACGGGGGTGAGCGGCGCCGTGGCCGAAGTCGTCGGCCGCCTGCTGCGCTCGCTCGGCGCGCGCCACCAGGTGCTCTGCGTGACACACCTGCCGCAGGTCGCGGCCTGCGCCAATACCCAGTTCCAGGTAGCCAAGTCGCAGGCCGGCGGGGCCACCCGCTCGCACATCGCCCGGCTCGACGCCAATGGCCGCATCGACGAGATCGCGCGCCTGCTGGGCGGCATCGAGATCACCCATACGACGCGCCGCGCAGCGCGCGAAATGCTATCCAAGTAGAGTAGACAGGAGATACCCATGAGCACCACGACCGTGACGGATACGACGCCGGTGGATTCGGTCGCCCTGCGCATCGCGCGCACCGCCGCGCAACGCCCGCAGCATCGCGCATTGCTGCACAACGACGACGTACTCACCTACGCCGAACTGGACGCGCTGATGGACCGCATCGCAGCCGCCCTGCAGCGCGACGGTATCGAGCCCACCGGGCGCATCGCCATCTGCGCCACGAACTCCAATCCGTACGCAGCCGTCTACCTGGGCGCGCTGCGCGCCGGCGTCGCGGTCGCCCCGCTGCCACCATCCGCCGCCCCGGCCGCCCTCGCCGCCATGCTCGCCGATTCGGGCGCCCGGCATCTTTTCGTCGACAGCGGCACGGCGGCGAGCTTCGCCGAGCTGCCCGCGGGCGTGCGCCGCATCGCCCTGGACGACGCAGCCGCCGGCGCCGAGCCGCTGTCGGGCTGGCTGGCCCCCGAGGGCGCGAAGCCGGCCCCCGTGCAGCCGCTGGCCGGTTGGCCGTTCAACGTCATCTACTCGTCCGGCACCACCGGCACCCCCAAGGGCATCGTCCAGCCCTTCGGCATGCGCGCCGCCCAGCTACAGGGCGGCTCGTCCACGCTCACCGCCTACGGCCCGGACTCGGTCACGCTGCTGTCCACCCCGCTGTACTCGAATACCACCCTGGTCAGCTTCTTCTCGACCATGGGCAACGGCGGCACGACGGTCTTCATGGGCAAGTTCGACGTTGCGCAGTACCTCGCCCTGGCCGAACGTCACCGCATGACCCATACCATGCTGGTGCCCGCCCAATACCAGCGCCTGATGGCCTACCCCGATTTCGACAAGTTCGACCTGTCGTCCACCCAGGTCAAGCAGTGCACCAGCGCGCCCTTTCGCGCCGAACTCAAGGCCGAGGTGCTGCGCCGCTGGCCCGGCCGGCTGATCGAGTCCTACGGCATGACCGAAGGCGGCGGCGTGTGCATTCTGGAATGCGACCGCTACCCGGACAAGCTGCACACCGTCGGCAAGCCCGCACCCAAGCACCAGATCCTCCTGCTCGACGACGAAGGCCGACCGGCCCGGCCCGGCGAACAGGGCGAGATCGTCGGCCGTTCCGGCGCCATGATGACGGGCTACCTCAACCTTCCGGAGAAGACCGCCGAGGCGGTGTGGTTCGACGAGCACGGCAACCGCTACATCCGCACCGGCGATGTCGGCCGCTTCGACGCCGACGGCTTCCTGCAACTGGTCGACCGCAAGAAGGACATGATCATCTCGGGTGGCTTCAACATCTACCCGAGCGACATCGAGGCCGAAGTGCGCAAGCACCCCGATGTGGCCGACGTGAGCGTGGTCGGCGTCGTGTCCGAGCGCTGGGGCGAAACCCCGGTCGCCTTCGTGGTGCTGCGCGACGGCGCGGCGTGCGATGCCGCCACGCTGCTCGGCTGGGCCAACGAGCGCCTGGGCAAGATGCAGCGGCTCGCCGACGTGCGCCTGATCGACGAACTGCCCCGCAGCGCCATCGGCAAGGTGCTCAAGCGCGAGCTGCGCGACGCTTACGACGGGCAGATCGCCTGAGCGCGGGCGGAGGCACGCCGCCGCCCGGCCGCGCGTTGGCCGGGATCGGCAACCGGCCGGCCAGCGCCGGCCAGCGCGACAGTTAGGGCCTGTTCAGCCGCGGGCATGCTCGCGCCATGCCTGCGGTGATTCGCCAAAGCGCGCCCTGAACCAGCGCGTGAACGCGCTATGGCTGCCATAGCCGAGCATGGCGGCGACCTGGCCGATGCTGTGGCGCGGGTTGGCGACATAGCGCTGCGCGAGGTCCTGGCGCACGCTGTCCAGCAGTTCGGAGAAGCTCAGGCCTTCCCGGTCCAGCTCGCGCTGCAACGTGCGCACGCTGCGGCCCATACCTTGCGCAATGCTCGCACAGGTCGCATGGCTGAACGGCAGCGCGAGGTAGAGCGCCTGGCGCACCTGCTGGCCGACGCGGGCCGAGCCCTGCGGCGGCATCGCCTCCAGCACCTTGCGGGCGTAGTGGACCAGCACCGGATCGGCCAGCGGGTTGGGTTCGTCCAGGTCGGCCCCGCGGCACACGATGCCGTTGAACTCGGCGTCGAACTCGACGCGGCAGCGAAACAGCCGGGCATGCGTGCCGCCGTCCTTGGGCGCCGAGTGACTGAAACACACGCGCTGCGGCCGCCAGCACTGCCCCAGCAGGCTTTCGCCCATGCGAAACAGCACGCCGATCGCCAGCTCGATGGACTGGCGCATGGGGCCGGCCGAAGCCATGTCCTCGCGCAGGACGACGACACCGCCCGCCTCCTCCATCTGTATCGCCAGCGACTGGTTCAGCAGGTGCGCGTGCTCGATCAGCGTCTTGAACACGTGGCGCAAGGTGGGCTGGTGCAGCAGGAGCAGGCTGACCGCGCCGAAATTCGAGAGTTGCCGGGACTGCGCCATCCGCAGGCCGAAGGACTCGCACTGCGTGGCGCGCGCCGCGTCCTCCAGCAGCCGGGCGGCCAGGGCAACGTCGATCAGTTGGTCCTGCTGCCGGATCAGCGCAGGCCGCAGGCCGGCCTGGCGCAGCGCCCGCTCGGGGTCGTCGCCCAGGGCCCGAAAGACCTCAGTGAAATTGGTCAACGCGGCTGCACGCACCAGGGTGGACATGCTGATTCTCCTGCCCGGAGCTGGGATTCTGGCACGAAATGCACAAGCGGTGGCATGAATTGCACAACGCGCCCGGCCTGACCTTCCTAAAGTATGGCTACGTAAGTATGGCTACGTAAGAGCAAGCCCGATGCAGGCTTGGCCTACGACAAGGACTGGAGACAAGCATGCGCCTGGAAGCCCTCACCTGCGCCATCGGCGCCGAGCTCTTCGATGTCAATCTCGCCGATGCGGCACGCGACGATGCGCTCTTCGCGCAGATCAAGGCGATGCTGCTCAGGTACAAAGTCCTGTTCCTGCGCAACCAGGACATCAGCCGCGCCGAGCACGTTGCCTTCGCGCGCCGCTTCGGCGAGCTGGAAGACCATCCCGTGGTCGGCGGCGACCCGGATCACCCCGGCCTGGTCTGCATCTACAAGTCGCCCGAGCACCCCAACGACCGCTACGAGAACTCCTGGCACTGCGACGCCACCTGGCGCGTAGCGCCGCCCATGGGCTGTGTGCTGCGCTGTGTCGAATGCCCGCCCGTGGGCGGCGACACCATGTGGGCCAACATGGCGCTGGCCTACGAACGGCTGCCCCAACATATCAAGGCGCTGATCGCGCCGCTGCGGGCGCGCCACAGCATCGAGGCCACCTTCGGCGCCGCCATGCCCATCGAGAAGCGGCTGGCCCTCAAGGCGCAGTACCCGGACGCCGAGCACCCCGTCGTGCGCACCCATCCCGAAACCGGCGAGAAGGTGCTGTTCGTCAACGGCTTCACCACGCACTTCACCAACTTTCACACCGCCGCCAACGTGCGCTTCGGCCAGGATTTCACCCAGGGCGCCTCCGGCCTGCTGCAGTATCTGATCAGCCAGGCCGCCATTCCCGAGTACCAGGTGCGCTGGCGCTGGCAGCCCCATAGCGTGGCGATCTGGGACAACCGCGCGACCCAGCACTACGCGGTGATGGACTACCCGCCCTGCCACCGCAAGATGGAGCGTGCCGCGATCGTCGGCGCACCCACGTTCTGAGCCGCCAACCGCACCCCCCCACCGCGGACCGGCTCGACGGCGCTCGCAGCGCCGGCGCACGGACCGCACTTCCAGGATGACGAGCCACGCTCGATGACCTCGCAACGGAGACACGCATGAACTTTCTCGACGGCCACCTTTTCCCCGAGAACCAGCAGCCGCTGATCATCACCGCCGCGCCCTACGCGCCCTCGTGGCTGCCCTCGGACTTTCCTGGCGAGATCGCCGTGACCATGGAAGAGCAGATCCAGAAGGCGGTGGACTGCTACAACGCCGGCGCCACGGTGCTGCACCTGCATGTGCGCGAACTGGACGGCAAGGGCAGCAAGCGACTCTCGAAGTTCAACGAACTGATCGCCGGCGTGCGCGAGCGCGTGCCGGAGATGATCATCCAGGTCGGTGGCTCGATCAGCTTCGCGCCCGAGACCGACGGTGCCGCGGCCAAGTGGCTCTCCGACGACACGCGCCACATGCTGGCCGAGCTCGATCCCAAGCCGGACCAGGTGACGGTGACCATCAACACCTCGCAGATGAACATCCTGGAGCAGTTCGACGCCAGGGACATCGCAGGCACCTCGATGGAGGAACCGGCGGTCTTCAATGCCTACAAGGAAATGACCGTGCCGGCGCAGCCGGGCTGGGCCGAGGAGCACATCCGCCGCCTGAGCGCCGCGGGCATCCAGAGCGCCTTCCAATGCTACAACCTGAACAGCTTCGAATCGGTCGAGCGGCTGATGCGCCGCGGCATCTACAAGGGCCCGCTGGTCATGAACTGGGTGGCCATCGGCGGAGGCATGGACACGCCCAGCGTCTACAGCCTGGCCAACTTCGTGCGCGCCGTGCCCGACGGCGCGGTGCTGACGGTGGAGAGCTCGGTGCTCAACGTGCTGCCGGTCAACATGATGGGCATCGCCATGGGGCTGCACGTGCGCTGCGGCACCGAGGACAACCTGTGGAACCAGGACCGCAGCGCCAAGATCGGGACGGCGGCGCAGATCGAGCAATTGGTGCGCATCGCCCGGGAATTCGGCCGCCCCATCGCCACGGCCCGGCAGGCGCGCGAGATCAGCCGGATCGGGGTGTTCTACGACACCGTGGAGGAGACGCTGGCGGCCAACGGCTTCGCGCCCAACCGCGACGGGTGCCAGCAGGGATTCCTGCGCAAGGTGGCCTGAAGGCCGCGTGCGGCTGCGCCATCGCAGCGTCACCGTGCCGGGCCGCGCAAGGCCGGCGCTGCCGCCTCGCGCGGCCCGGCGCCGACAGGCAAAGCCCGCCCCCGCGTCCAGGCACGGCGCCTTCGTCTGAACGAACACCCGATCCCAGCATCCACCTCCAGGTCATCCCGCCATGAAACGCCTGTCCTGTCTTGCCACCCTCTCGATGGCGCTCGCCGCCCTCGCGCCTGCACCGGCCGCCCTCGCATTCGGCGACAAACCCGTGAAGCTCGTCGTGCCCGCACCCGCGGGCGGGACCATGGATATCTTTGCGCGCATCGTCAGCGACCAACTGTCCCACGAAATCAAGCAGCCCGTCATCGTCGAGAACAGGCCCGGCGCGGGCGGTGCGATCGCCGTCAAGCACCTGTTGTCGCAGCCCGCCGACGGCAATACCCTGCTGATCACGGTCACGAACATCCTGACCGAAGTTCCGCACGTGCTCGACGGCGGATTCGACGCGATGACCGACGTCAAGCCGGTGGCGCAGATGGCGCGCTCGGTCATGCTCTTCATCGCCTCGCCGCAATTCGAGGCCGACGATGCCCGGGGCGCCATCGACTACGTGAAGGCGCATCCCGGCTCGGTCTCCTTCGCCTCGTACAGCCAGGGCACGGCATCGCATTATGCCGGCGCCATCCTCAACCAGAAGGCGAGTCTGGACATGCAGCACGTACCGTTCGCAGGCTCGGCGCCCGCATTGACGCAGGTCATGGGCAACCAGATCCCGCTGATGTTCGACGGTTCCGTGACCTCCAAGCCCCTGATCGCGAGCGGCAGGGTCAAGCTGCTGGGCGTCGCCTACCGGGACCGCCTGCCGGAGTATCCCGAAGTGCCGACGATGGCCGAACTGGGCTACCCGGAGATCGATTTCAGCAACTGGGCGGGCGTCTTCGCGTCGGGCACAACGCCGCCCGAACTGATGCAGAAAATGCACGCTACGTTCGCCAAGCTCAACGCTTCGCCCATCATGAGCGAACGCTACGCGAGCACGGGCTTCGAGATCGTGCGGGCCCAGCGCACGCAGGAACAGCTCGCAGGCGACCTGCGCGCCGAGTTCGAGCGCAATGCGGGCATCGTGAAGAATTTCGGCATCCAACTGAACTGACCTGCCCGCCCCCCCAGAAAACGCAAGGAGATTCCCATGGTCAAGGCGATCCGATTCCACGAAACCGGCGGCCCTGAAGTCCTGAAACTCGAAGACGTGGCCGTCGGAGAACCCGGCGCCGGACAGGTGCGCGTGCGACACAGCTACATCGCGGTCAATTTCATCGACGTCTACTTTCGCACCGGCCGCTATCCCCTGGCGCTGCCCAACGGCCTGGGCTCGGATGCGGTCGGCGTGGTCGAAGCCGTGGGCCCGGGCGTGACCGAGGTCGAGGTCGGCCAGCGCGTGGGCTACCTGATCGGCCCTCAAGGTGCGTACGCCCAGGCGCGCACGATGCCGGCCGACGTCCTGATCCCGCTGCCGGACGGCATCGCCGAGCGCACCGCCGCCACGTTGATGATGAAGGGCATGACGGCGCAATACCTTTTTCGCCAGGTCTATCCGCTCCATGGCGGAGAAACCATCCTCTATCACGCCGCCGCCGGGGGGGTGGGACTGATCGCCTGCCAGTGGGCGCGCGCCATGGGTGTAACCATGATCGGCACCGTCAGTACCGACGAAAAGGCAGAGATCGCCAGGGCCCACGGCTGCGCGCACACGATCGTCACCGCGCGCGAGAACATCGTCGAGCGCGTCAGGGAAATCACGAACGGCAAGGGCGTGCCCGTGGTCTACGACTCGGTGGGGCGGGACACGCTGATGGACTCGCTGGACTGCCTGCAGCCGCGCGGCGCGCTGGTGAGCAACGGCACCTCCTCGGGATCGGTCGTCGTGGACTCGCAGCTACTGGCTGCCAAGGGGTCGATCTGGATGACGCGGCCCGCGATGATGCACTACATCCAGCCGCGCGCGCACATGCTGGAGATGGCCCGGGAGCTGTTCGAGCACGTGCTGGCCGGACGCATCGTCAGCGAACCCCAGCAGAGCTTTGCGCTGGCCGACGCCGCCGAGGCGCATCGCGCCCTGGAAGGCCGCCGCACCACCGGCTCGACCGTACTCGTACCCTGATCCCAGGCGGGTCACGCGCTGGCAGCGCCTGCCCGCCCGGGCGCCAAGCGGGCCCGGGGCAGGCACGACCGGACCTCAGCCCACGTGGCCGCCCTTGCCGCGCGCAGCGCATTGCGGGCAGATGCCGTACAGTGCCATGGCGTGTCCGGTCAACACGAAGTTGTGCTCCTTGGCCACCAGGTGCTGGCGGCGCTCGATCTCTGCGTCGTAGAACTCCTCGACGCGTCCGCAATTCGTGCAGACGAGGTGGTCGTGGTGATCGCCCTCGTTCAGCTCGAACACGGCCTTGCCGCTGTCGAACTGGCTGCGCGAGAGCAGACCGGCCTGCTCGAACTGGGTGAGCACGCGATACACCGTGGCCAGGCCGATCTCGACGTTCTCGGCCATGAGGGCCCGATAGACGTCTTCGGCGCTCATGTGGCGCTCGGTACCGCTGCGGAAGATATCGAGGATCTTCAGCCGCGGATACGTGGCCTTCAGGCCCATGCTCTTGAGTTCGTTCTGGTCGGACATGGCAAATTCCCTGCTTGCGGCTTCAGCCGTTATGATACCGTTTTTGCCGGACTACCCCGAGACAGGCTCCCATATCGTGTCATCTTCGAGCTTCATTGGCGGGCGCCGCGCAGCGCGCCTGGCTTGCGTCGCGCTGGCCGCGGCCACCCTTGCCGCCTGCGGCGCCGTCGACCGTACTGGCCGCGCGTTCTGGCAGCCCTACCGCCCCAACATCCAGCAGGGCAACTGGGTCACGTCCCAGCAGATCGCCCAGCTACGGCCCGGCATGACGCGCGAGCAGGTGCGCTACGTGCTCGGCACGCCGACCCTGACGCCGCTGTTCCACGCCGACCGCTGGGAATATCCCTACTTCCTGAAGCCGGGCTACGGCCAGGTGCAGGAGCGCCACTTCACGGTGTACTTCGACGGCGACATCCTCGCGCGCTGGGACGGCGATCCCCAGCCCAACCTGCAGCCGTTCCAGCAACCGCGCGAAGGCGAGCAGGCCTTCAGCCCGCTGCCCGAGCCGGGCGCCGTGGTCGGCAGCATCGACGGGCTGGGCGCCGGCGCCGTCGTGCCGCCGCCGGCCGAACGCGAGGACACCGAAACCCAGCAGGCCGAGCAGCCCCAAGCCGTGCGCAACCCCATGCTTCAACTGCAGAAGGCCCCCGTCGCCAGCCCCTCCTCCGTGCCGAGCGCGGGCGGATCGGGCGGCACGGTGCCGCTGCGCTGAGCCCTCACCCTGTTCCGCACATGAGCAACACCATCCGCGTCGCCGTCGCCGGCGCCAGCGGCCGCATGGGCCGCGAACTCATCGACGCCGTTCTGCAGGCGCCCGACCTGTCCCTTGCCGTGGCCCTGGACCGCGCCGGCAGCCCCGGCCTGGGGCAGGACGCCGGGGCTTTCCTGGGCCAGCACACCGGCGTCGTCATCACCGACGACCCGGCTGCGCTCGCCGACGCCGATTGCCTGATCGATTTCACCCGACCCGAAGGCACGCTGGCGCATCTGGCGGCCTGCGTCGAGCACGCCACCAACGTCGTCATCGGCACCACGGGCTTCGACGATGCCGGCAAGGCGGCCATCGCCCAGGCCGCGCAGCGCATCGGCGTGGTCTTCGCGCCCAACATGAGCGTCGGCGTGAACACCACGCTCAAGCTGCTCGAGCTTGCCGCGCGCATGCTGCCCGACTACGACGTCGAAGTATTCGAGGCGCATCACAGGAAGAAGGTCGACGCCCCCTCGGGCACGGCGCTGAAGATGGGCGAGGTCGTCGCCCAGGCCCGGGGCAAGTCGCTGGACGACGTCGCCGACTGGGCGCGCCACGGCCACACCGGCGAACGCGAGCCCGGACGCATCGGTTTCTCGGTGGTGCGCGGCGGCGACATCGTGGGCGATCACACCGTCTTCTTCTGCGGCACCGGCGAGCGCATCGAGATCACCCACCGCTCGAGCAGCCGCGCCAACTACGCGCAGGGCAGCCTGCGCGCCGTGCGGTACCTGGCCGGCCATGCGCCGGGCCTGTTCGACATGCAGCAGGTGCTGGGCCTGGACGGCTGAACGCAGATCGCCGTTCGCGGGCTGTCGAGCGGCCCGCGAACATCGCGTCCGGTCAGCCGAACACGTCGTCGAGCGAGCGCGCTTCCAGTACCCGCATCAGCCACGCGAGCAGCACATCCGGCGCGGCGTCCCCGATGCGTGCACGCACATCGGGCGGCAAGGCGCCGAAGCGCTGTTCGAGCTGGGCCGCCAACGCTTCCCGCACGCCGTCGGCCCGGCCCTGCTCGCGCCCCATGACCAGGCCTTTCTCCAGGCCCTTCTGAATCCCTACCCGCTCCACGCTGGTGACATAGGCCACGTCATATTCTCCTTCCAGGCGGGCGATGGCCTCGGTGTATGCCAGCCGCTCGAGCGGCGGCAGGGTGAGGACCCCGTCGATGAAAACGAAGAGGCGGTGCACATCGCTCTCGCCGTAGCCATGCTGATAGAGCAGGCGTGTCAGTTCGGTCTTGCGCCGCAATCGGGCCGCAGGCGCGCGCTCGGCGAGGCCGCTGGAGGCCAGATCGGCCAGCACGACGATCGCGAACGGATTGTGCGCCGCAAGCGACAGCAGTTCGGCCTGTCGGCCACGCCAGTCTGCCAAATGTACCACCGGGAAGGCAAACTCCAGATGGCCGAACCGTCCCTGCAAGGGCGCCAGCCGATAGGTCAGCATGGGCGGCCCAGCGGGCGAGCGGGTTGCAATGCCCAGATGGATGGCCTCGCGCCCCGGATGGCGATCACGCAGCCGATAGTGGTAGGTGTACATGCGCGAGAGAAACGCGTGATCCACCCTGCCCTGCACCTCGATGTGGATGAAAAGCTGGGCCGTCCCGCCGCCGCGCAGGTGCACGTCGACGAGCTTGTCGACGTGGCGGCGCCCGCGTCTGCGCGCGCCCGCCAGGCGCTGCAGTTCCTTGTCACGGAATACGGGCGGCGTGGACCAGTCCACCTCGGCGTGAAGTTCTGGCCAGAATAGCGCCAGACAGGCGCCGACATAGGCATCGAGCGCGTCTTTCCAGCGGCCATCGTAGTCCGGCGTATCGCGGGCTTGCGGCGGCGTGACGACGGGAGTGCGCATGCGCGGATCCGGAGTGCAAAGACGCCAGCCTATGCGCACGGCGGCGTCAGCGCGCGCGTGGTGCGGCGCTTCATGCGCACCGCCGCCGCGCCGCCACCATGGAACAACGCGCCCGCTCAGCGGCCGAACATGAGGCTCGGCAGCCACAGCGCCACCGCCGGCACGTGAATCAGCACCGCGGTCATCAGGATCATCGCCGCCAGGAAAGGCAGCGTTCCCGCGAACACTTCGCGGATGCTGCCTTCCCCGCGGACCGCCTGGATCACGTAAAGCGTCATGCCGACCGGCGGGCTGAGCAGCGACATCTCGGTCATCAGGACGATGAAGACGCCGAACAGGATGGGGTCGATGCCTGCCGCGGCCACGATGGGGAACAGGATGGGCACGGTGCCGACCAGCATCGGCAGGGTCTCGAAGAAAATGCCGAGCAGGAAATAGAAAACGGCCAGGCACCACAGCAGCACGATGGGCGACACCTCCATGCCGCCGACCACGCGCGACAAAGCCTGTGCCACGCCCAACTGGCTGAGCACGAAGTTCAGGTAGAACGCGACCGACAGGATCAGGATGCTCATCGCGGTCAGCCGCATGGTCGCGCGAAAGGCGTCGTGCAGCAGGCCCACCGACAAGGTTCCGTAGAGCGCGCAGAAGACGACAGCCAGCATCACGCCGATCGCCGCGCTCTCGGTGACGGTGGCCCAACCCGTATAGATGGCCCCCATGACCACCACGAAGATGACCGTAGGCCCCGCAAGATAGCGGCTGCGGCGCAGTTTGTCCCGCAGGCTGAGCGGCTGGGGACGCGCACCCGTCAAGCCCGGCCGCGCGCGGGCGATGATGTAGATCGTCAGCAGGAACAAGAGCGCCATGAGCAGGCCGGGCACCATGCCGGCGGCATACAGCCGCCCCGCGGAGGTATTGGTCATGGCGCCATAGATCAGGAACGCGATGCCAGGCGGGATCAGGTTGCCCAGGCTTGCGCCGGCGGCTATCGAGCCCAGCACCAGTCGCGGGTCATAGCCCTGCTGCCGGAAGTTGGGCAAGGCCACGGTCGAGATGGTGGCGGCCGTCGCCACGGACGATCCGGATACGGCGGAGAACATGGCCGAGGCTGCGATATTGGAATGCAGCAGGCCGCCCGGCATACGTCCGAACCAGTCGCTCAACGAGCCATACATCTTGTCCGTCGAGCCTCCCCTTACCAGCAGCTCGCCCAGAAGGATGTACAGCGGAATCGACAGCAGAAGCGGATCCTCGGTCGCCGCCCAGATCTGGGTACCCACCGCGTGGACCGCCGCAGGGCCGATCCAGACGGCGGCCGCGACGACCGCCACGGCGAACATCGCGACTGCGATGTGCAGGCCGAGGAACATCAGCGTCAGCATGGCCGCGAAGATGACCGCCGACATGGCGATCGCGCTCACCGGGCTACCCTCCCGTCGCTGCGCGACGTCCTTCCCGCGGCAGACGCGTCAGCGCCTGCAGGCAGCGGGGGGGTGGCGCTCACGACTGCACCTTCGGCGCGAGCGTTGCCGTAGCCGGTCGCGCCGCAGCCGGTTCGCGAACTTCGAGCCCCGCCTCGGCGCGGATTTCCTCCTCCAGCGAGGGCGGGCCGAAGCGCTGGTTGACCGCGGCGGGCCCCTTGCTCACGGCGAGTACGATCGACTCGACGCACAGAACCAGCGCCGTCAGGAAGAACAGCACGAGCCCCGCCAGCCAGACGGCCTGCGGCACGTAGAGCGGCGCCTGCAGCGGCGACGTGGAGCGCGACTGGAACTCCAGGGACTCCTCGAGGACGCGCCAGCCGCCCTCGGCCAGGAGGCCGGCCAGGATCGCAAGCAGGACCATGGCAGTCACGTTCAGGACACAGCGCATCCGCACAGGCAGGCGATTCAGGACGAAGTCCACGCGCGTGTGGCTGCGGCTGAGCAAGGCGCCTGAATAGCCCACGGCAGCCACCACCGCCAGCGTGTAGCCGCCGACCTCGTCGATGCCCTGGATGCTGGTCTGCAGGAACTTGCGCGCCACGATCTCGATGCATACCACCGTGGCATACATGAGCAGCCACCAGCCGGCGGCCAGCGCTATCCGGTCCGTCACCCGCGCCATCAGGAATGTGAATCGCATGCTGCGCGCTCCGGCGTCAGGGAATGGCCACGCCCATCGAGGCGCCGACCGTGCCGTTCCAGGTGGCCGAGCATGTGGGCTCGATGGCATCGCAGGTTTTCTTCCATGCCGGCAGGACGGCCTCCTGCACGGCCTTTTTCACGATGTCCTGGTCGGCCGCAGCCACCGGCGCCAGCCCCATCGAAAAGCGGGTGAAGGGCGACGCGCATTCGCCCTGGCCCGTGTTGCACTCGATCCCGCGCGCTTCCAGCGATTCGGCGAGCTGCCACAACCGCTCCTCCAGCAGGTCGAACTGTGCGGTGAGCTTTGCCTGCTCCTCGGGCGAGAACTTGTTCCAGGTGTTCAGGTTGATGAAATGGCCCTGCACCGAGCTGGACAGGCCCAGCGGCAGCAGGCGATCGGTGATCTCGGGCCACTTGTTCAGGTTGCCGGCCCACGCAGCGCTGATTGCGCACTCGACCACGCCACGCTCCAGCGCGGGATAGACCTCGGGCGTCGGCATGGTCACGCCCACGCCGCCCAATTGCGAAACCAGGGCGGACATCGATGCCGTGAACACCCGGACCTTGCGCCCCTTGAGGTCGGCCACACCGGCGAGCGGGGACTTGCAGAAAATGACCTGCGGACCGAAAGGCCAGAGGGTCAGGACTTTCGCGTTGAAGCGCTTCTGCAGACGCTGATCCAGCACCTCCCGGTAAGCATCGACGGCTTTGCGGATGGATGCCATATCCGTGGCCACACCGACCAGATCGATACCTTCGATGAAGGGGTCGTCGCGAGCGGCCTGGCCGATCTGGACCGACATCACGTCGAAAGTCCCGTTGCGCAGCAAACGCAAAGCGTCGGCATTCTGGATGCCCGCCACGTCGGCCGGCGTGATCGTCGCCTTGAGATCGACGCCCGAGGTCTGCGCCAGTTGCTCGAAGAACTCGCGTTCGATGGGCACGTGAAAGCCGGTATTCGACGTCTGCCCCACGGCGCGCAGGGTCACCTGGGCCTGGGCATGCGCGTGAGCCAGCGTGGCGGCCGCACCCACCACGAGCACGGCGATGCCGCGCGTGAAACTGCGATCAAGACGACGGAAGGATCGGATCATGTTCGGACTCGGCTACAGGGATTCAGGAGACGCGGTTCGCCCGGCGGAACTTCTCGAGACGATGTTCCCCGGCCAGGATGGGCGGATACTTGGCCGTCCCGTCGTCCAGGCAACTGGGAATGCATTCGATGAGGGCATCGAAGTTCGCGTTGTGAAAGAACACGATCGATAGCCGGCGGCTGTTCCCGCTGGCGTCGGCAGGCGGATTGGCCACCCGGTGCAGGTTGGACAGCCACTTGTCGTTGGTCCAGCGCTGCATCAGGTCGCCGATGTTGATGACGAAGGCGTCGGGAACCGTCAGCACATCGATCCATTCGCCCGCCCGGGTACGCACCTGCAGCCCGCCGGGCTTGTTCTCCGACAGGAGGATGGTCAAGGTCCCGTAGTCGGTATGCGCGCCGGCGCGCAGTTGCTGCTCCTGCGCGGCATGGGACGTCTCGAAGTAGTCCACCGCGGCCAGACTGCTGGGCGAGTGGTCGATCCGCTTGACGAAGAAGTCTTCCGGCAGATCCAGCGCGAGCGCGAAGACGCGCATCAGCCGGTCCGCCAGCGCCAGCAGTTCGTCGAAGTAGCGGGCCCAGACTTCCTGCATCCTCGGGAAGCCCTCGGGCCAGTAGTTCGGCGCGAAATGGATGGCCGCATCCGGGTTGGACGGGTCCACATCCTCCGGTGGACGCTGCAGCCCCATGGAGAACACTTCCTTGCGGTCGGGCGGCGTGGCGTGCCCCGTGCTCTTGGCCAGGGCCACCTCGCCGTACGGGAAGAAGCCGCGGTTGTGATCAGGATGCCTGCGATGCGCCGTTGCCTTCTGCGCGGCGGGCAATCCGAAGAACGCCTTCGACACTGCCCGCATGTCCTCGATGAGCGCAGCCGGGACACCGTGCCCCGTTATCGTGAAAAATCCGATGTCCTGCGCCGCCCGGGCCACCTGCCGGGCGATTGCCGCCCTGCCGCCCGGCGAAGCGTATCCGGACATGTCGACAACGGGAACCATGATGCCCATCTCCATTCGGTTGCACCGCATACGGCAATACGCGCACCTTCATGGCGGAACAATGCAAGAACTGCGCCAACTCGAAGGGGATGGATACATGCGTGGCAGCCCCATCCGGCGGCCCGATCCGGCGGGCCCGCAGGCAAGCAGGCTGCCGGCGCCCACGCCCGGCCCCACACCCGTGCATCGACCGGCCGTTCGGGGTGCACAGCCTCCCGTCGTTGGTGCGCGCTCATGGGTGCGCACGCGCTCGATGCCCGGGCACCCTGTCTGTCGAGCCGCAACGAGCCTGCGCCTTGCCCGCCGGAACACTGCGCACCGGAGCGCCATACGCGCATGATGTCTTATATAAGACACAAGAGTTTGCCCCGAAGGCCCTGGCGAACTACAATGCGGGCGACCCTCCTTCAACCTTCATCTCCCTAAGCGACTCCGATGCTGGAATCCTATCGCCAACACGTGGCCGAACGCGCCGCGCTGGGCATCCCCGCCCTGCCTCTGTCCGCCCAACAGACCGCTGCTCTGGTGGACCTGCTCAAGAACCCGCCCAAGGGCGAAGAAGATTTCCTCCTCGACCTGCTCACGCACCGCGTGCCGGCCGGCGTGGATGAAGCCGCGAAGGTGAAGGCATCGTTCCTGGCCGCGATCGCGCTGGGCAAGGACACCTGTGGCCTGGTCTCGCGCGCCAAGGCCACCGAACTGCTCGGCACCATGCTGGGTGGCTACAACATCGCCCCGCTGGTCGACCTGCTGGGCGACGCCGAAGTCGGCAAGATCGCCGCGGCCGGCCTGAAGAAGACCCTGCTGATGTTCGACGCCTTTCACGACGTGAAGGAAAAGGCCGACCAGGGCAACGAGGACGCCAAGGCCGTGCTGCAGAGCTGGGCCGACGCCGAGTGGTTCACCAGCCGCCCCGAGCTGCCCGAGAGCCTGACCATCACCGTCTTCAAGGTGCCTGGCGAGACCAACACCGACGACCTGTCGCCCGCGCCGGACGCGACCACGCGCCCGGATATCCCGATGCACGCCCTCGCGATGCTCAAGAACAAGCGCGAAGGCGCGGCGTTCCAGCCCGAGGAAGACGGCAAGCGCGGCCCCGTGGCCTTCATCGAGTCGCTGAAGGACAAGGGCCACCTGGTCGCCTACGTGGGCGACGTGGTCGGCACCGGCTCCTCGCGCAAGTCGGCCACCAACTCGGTGCTCTGGTTCACCGGCGAGGACATCCCCTTCGTGCCGAACAAGCGCTTCGGCGGCGTGTGCCTGGGCGGCAAGATCGCCCCGATCTTCTACAACACCATGGAAGACGCCGGCGCCCTGCCGATCGAACTGGACGTCTCCCAGATGGAGATGGGCGACGTGGTCGAGCTGCGCCCCTACGAAGGCAAGGCCCTGAAGAACGGCGAGGTCATCGCCGAATTCCAGGTCAAGTCCGACGTGCTGTTCGACGAAGTGCGTGCCGGTGGCCGCATCCCCCTGATCATCGGCCGCGGCCTCACCGCCAAGGCTCGCGAGGCGCTGGGCCTGCCGCCCTCCACGCTGTTCCGCCTGCCGCAGAACCCGGTCGACTCCGGCAAGGGCTACACGCTCGCGCAGAAGATGGTCGGCCGCGCCTGCGGCCTGCCGGAAGGCCAGGGCATCCGCCCGGGCACCTACTGCGAACCGCGCATGACGTCCGTCGGCAGCCAGGACACCACCGGCCCCATGACCCGCGACGAACTCAAGGACCTGGCCTGCCTGGGCTTCTCGGCCGATCTCGTCATGCAGTCGTTCTGCCACACCGCGGCCTACCCCAAGCCCGTGGACGTCAAGACGCACCACACCCTGCCCGAGTTCATCAGCACCCGCGGCGGCGTCTCGCTGCGCCCGGGCGACGGCGTGATCCACTCGTGGCTGAACCGCATGCTGCTGCCCGACACCGTGGGCACCGGCGGCGATTCGCACACGCGTTTTCCGATCGGGATCTCCTTTCCGGCCGGCTCGGGCCTGGTCGCCTTCGCGGCCGCCACCGGCGTCATGCCGCTGGACATGCCCGAATCGGTGCTGGTGCGCTTCAAGGGCAAGCTGCAGCCCGGCGTCACCCTGCGCGACCTGGTCAACGCGATCCCGCTCTATGCCATCAAGCAGGGCATGCTGACGGTCGCCAAGCAAGGCAAGAAGAACATCTTCTCCGGCCGCATCCTGGAAATCGAAGGCCTGCCCGATCTGAAGGTCGAGCAGGCGTTCGAGCTGTCCGACGCGTCCGCCGAGCGTTCGGCCGCCGGCTGCACGGTGCACCTGAACAAGGAACCGATCATCGAGTACATCAACAGCAACATCGTGATGCTGAAGTGGATGATCGCCAACGGCTACGAGGACGAGCGCACGCTGGCGCGCCGCATCAAGGCCATGCAAGCCTGGCTGGCCGATCCCAAGCTCATGGAGCCGGATGCCGACGCAGAATACGCCGCCGTGATCGAGATCGACCTCGCCGACGTGAAGGAGCCCATCGTGGCCTGCCCGAACGACCCGGACGACGTCAAGGTGCTGTCCGACGTGGCCGGCGCCAAGATCGACGAAGTGTTCATCGGTAGCTGCATGACCAACATCGGCCACTTCCGCGCGGCGTCCAAGCTGCTCGAAGGCAAGCGCGACATCCCGGTCAAGCTGTGGGTCGCCCCGCCGACCAAGATGGACGCCCAGCAACTGACCGAGGAAGGCCACTACGGCGTGTTCGGCACCGCCGGCGCGCGCACCGAGATGCCGGGCTGCTCGCTGTGCATGGGCAACCAGGCACAGGTGCGCGAAGGCGCGACGGTGATGTCGACCAGCACCCGCAACTTCCCGAACCGCCTGGGCAAGAACACCAACGTCTACCTCGGTTCGGCCGAGCTCGCCGCGATCTGCTCGCGCCTGGGCCGCATCCCGACCGTCGAGGAATACATGGCCGACATCGGTGTCATCAACCAGAACGGCGACAAGATCTACCAGTACCTGAACTTCGACCAGATCGAAGAGTACAAGGAGATCGCGGATTCGGTCGGCGCCTGAGGTCTTTCCGAACGCGTGAAGGCGAGGCCCGGGCGACAACGCCCGGGCCTCTTTTTTTATCGTCGTCCAGCGCCTGGGCTCCCGGGCTCCCGGGCGCTCGACGACCGTCCAGGATGAGTTGAACCCAAGTGTTTCATGCCGTCACCTGTCTGTTGGCCCTTTACGTGATCTGGCGCCTGGTGTGGCGCCAACGCTGGCGCGCTCCGCTCAAGTGGGCGCTGGCCATTCCGATCCTGCTGGCATCCCAGCACCATCTGGTCACGCGCAATTTCTTCGGCTCCATGGCGTCTCCCGAGATCCCGGCCGCGGCGTTGATGGTGCTCAACTGGGCTTTCGGCAGCATAGTCGTCGCCGCGGTCCTGCTGCTCGTCCAGGACCTGCTCGGCCTGCTGGCCTGGCCGCTGTCCCGGCGCACGGCGCGCACGCTGCTCACGGCGCCGGCGCCCCGCGCGGGCATCGGCGTCGTCGCCCTGCTGCTGGCGGCCGTCGGGGTCTGGCAGGCGGTGCGCGTGCCCGAGGTGCGCAGCATCGAGATCCAACTCGCACGGCTGCCGGCCGGGCTGGACGGCTTTCGCATCGTCCAGCTCACCGACCTGCATGCCAGCCGCCTGCTGCAGCGGCCGTGGATGCAAGCCGTCGTCGACCGAACCCGCGCCCTAGCCCCGGACCTGGTCGTGCTCACCGGCGACATGGTCGACGGCACGGTCGCCGCACGTACCGACGACGTCGAGCCCCTGCGTGAGCTCGCCGCGCAGCACACTGTCTACGCGATTCCCGGCAACCACGAGTACTACCTCGGGTATCGGCAATGGCTCGAGCACTTCGAGCGCCTGGGCGTGCGCATGCTGCTCAACGAGCATGTGAGCATCGGCCGCGACAGCGCGCAGTTCGTGCTGGCCGGCGTCACCGACCGGGCCGCGGCGCCTTTCGGCCAGCCGATGCCCGACATCGATGCAGCGCTTGCCGGCGTCGAGCGCGATGCCCCCGTCATCCTGCTCAGCCACCGGCCGCCCGGCGCCCAGGAGAACGCACGCGCCGGCGCCGACCTGCAGTTGTCCGGCCACACCCACGGCGGCCAGGTGCTGGGCCTGCACTGGGTCACCCAATGGGCCAACGACGGCTACGTCTCGGGCCGCTACCAGGTCGGCGGCATGCAGCTCTACGTGAGCAACGGCGCCGGGTTGTGGCCCGGCTTCGCGCTGCGCCTGGGGCGTGCGTCCGAGATCGTGCAGATCACCCTGCGCTCGGCGAAGGCGAGCGAGAAAGGCCGATGATGCGGCGGCCGCTGAGCCGTCTCGAAGCCCAGGCGGGCCCCGCACTGCATTGTGGGGAACCGCACCATGCCGGTAAGATGGGCTGCCCTTCTGTGAACAGGCCACGATGTCATGCCTCGTACCGCACTGCATAGGGCACCGCTCCCGGATCAGCCGGAATCGGCCACCGCCACGCCTCTCGATTCGGCCCAACGCGCGGCCGCTGTGCTGACCCTGGTGTTCGGCTGTTCTTCGGGCGCGGCTGTCGCCGCCAGCGCGGCGCCCGATGCCGCCCAGGCCGGCACCACGCCCATCGATACCGCCACGGGCGAGGCCGCCACGCCGCCATCGGCGCACGCCGAAACCCATGCCAGCGGTTTCGAGCGCCCCTGGAGCATGGCCTTTCTACCGGACGGCGGGATGCTGGTGACAGAGCGCCCCGGCCGGCTGCGCGTGGTGCGCCCTGACGGCGGCTTGGAACCCGTCGCCACCGCAGGCCTGCCCGACGTGGATGCGCGCGAGCACGGCGGCCTGCTCGACATTGCCCTGGACCCGGCTTTCGCCTCGAACCGCCTGTTCTACTTCAGCTACACCGAGGCCGATGCCGAAGACCTCGACGCCGGCAACGGCCTGGTGGTCGCGCGCGCTCGGCTGAGCGAGGATCTCGCGCGCGCCGAGGACACCGAAATCCTGTTTCGCCAGACCCCCAAGGTGCGCAGCCTGGAGAACCTGGGCGGGCGCATCGCGGTGTCCGGCGACGGCCATCTTTTCATCACGCTCGGCGACCGCCGCGTCGACGAGGAACGCGGCCACGCGCAGAACCCCGCCATGGCGCACGGCAAGACGCTGCGCATCCGCACCGATGGCGGCATCCCCGACGACAATCCCTTCGTCGGCCGACAGGACGCGCTGCCGCAGGTCTGGACGCTGGGCCATCGCAATCCGCAAGGCGCCTTCGTGCATCCGCAGACTGGCGAACTCTGGATCGCCGAGCACGGCCCGCTGGGCGGCGACGAAATCAACATCGCCCGCAAGGGCTCCAACTACGGCTGGCCGGTGGTTTCGTACGGCTGCGAATACGATACCTGCGCGCCCATCGGCGCGGGCACCGCCGAGCAGCCCGGCATGGCGCCGCCGCTCACCTACTGGACGCTGCCCTCGGCCGCGCCGAGCAATCTGCTGATCTATACGGGCGACGAACTGCCGCAATGGCGGGACAATCTTTTCGTGGGCGGCCTGTCCAGCAAGGCCGTATGGCGCATGGAGCTGTTCGGGCCACCCGAGGCCCCGCGTGTGGTACGCCGCGAAGCCCTGTTCTCCGAACTGGACGAACGCATCCGCGACGTCCGGCAAGGGCCGGACGGGCGTCTCTACCTACTGACGGACGGCAGCGAGGCGCGCGTCATCCGCGTGCGCCGCGCCACGCCGCCCGAGGGTTGACCATCGCGGTCAATCCACCTTGCCGATGCGCTCGACGGTTTCGGTCAACACTTGCGTATCCTCTTTCCAGTACTCGTCGAACGCCTGCGCGTCCAGGTAGGCGACGGGGCTGCCGGTAGCCGAAATGGTCCGGTTCAGCCGCTCGTCCTGCGCCACTTTCGCCATCGCGTCGCGCAGGCGCTGCACGACGGGCTCCGGCGTGCCTTCGATGGCGAACAGGCCGGACCACTGGCGAAAGCCCACGTCGTGGCCGAGCGAGCGCAGACTCGGCACGTCGGGCAGGCTGGCCAGCGGCTCGTCGCCCCAGTGCGCCAGCACCCGTACCCGGCCCGCCTCGATGAGCTGCAGCACGGTAGACGGCCCGGTCGCCAGCACGTCCACCTGTCCGCCCAGCAGGGCCTGCACCGCCGGCCCGCCTCCCGTGAACGGGATGTGCATCAGTTCCACGCCGGCGTCATGCGCCAGCATCTCCATGGGCAGGTGCATCGTGCCATACACGCCGGAGCTGCCGTAGTTGATCTGCTTGGGACGTTTCCCGGCGTCCGCCAGGAAGTCCTCGACGGACTGCCAGGGCGCGTCCGCGCGCACCGCCAGCACGGTGGGATCGGCGGTGACGCGGGCGATGGGCACGAACTGGTCCAGGCGATACGCGGGCTCGCGCGCCAGCACGCGGTCTGCGGCGGGCAGGATCGAGATCGAGGACAGGCTCATCAGCAAGGTGTAGCCGTCCGGCTGCGCCCTGGCGGCCTGGCCGATGCCCAGGCCGCCGCCGGCGCCGGGCCGGTTCTCGATCACGACCGACTGCCCCAGCTCGCGCGACAGCGCCTCGGCCACCGGCCTGGCCACGATGTCGGCCACGCCCGCGGGCGGGAAAGGCACGATCATGGTGATCGCACGCGTCGGGTAGTCGGCCCCCTGGGCAGCCGCCGTCATGGCCAGCCCGGCCGCGCACAGCGCCAGCCGGCGCCAGATTCTGTTCTGCATCGTCTCCTCCTCCGAGTGTGGCCGGCGCGGCATGCGTTGCGCTGCGCCTGGCCCTTGGGTTCATGCGAACGTCATACGAATCGGTTCTCGATCTCGCCCAGGCCGTCGATCGCGATGCGCACCACGTCGCCCGCGCGCAGCCACGAAGGCGGCGTCATGCCCATGCCCACGCCCGCCGGCGTGCCGGTGGCGATGATGTCGCCCGGCATCAGCGTGATGCCGCGCGAGCAGGTCTCGATCAGCGTCGGGATGTCGAAGATCAGATCCTGCGTGCGCGCATCCTGGCGCAGCTCGCCATTGACCCAGCAGCGCACCCGCGTGTCGGCGCCGTCGAAGCTGTCGGCGGTGACCAGCCAGGGGCCCATGGGGCAGAAGGTGTCGAAGGACTTGCCCAGATCCCATTGCTGGTGACGCATCTGCACGTCGCGCGCGGTGACGTCGTTGACGACGGTGTAGCCAAAGATGTGGCCCAGCGCATCGGCGCGGGCGATGTTGCGTCCGCCCTTGCCGATCACGATGGCAAGCTCGGCTTCGTAATCCACCTGCTCGGTGATGCCAGCCGGCAGCCGTACCTCGTCGCGGGGGCCGATCACCGTTTGCGGCACTTTGGTGAAGACGATCGGCCAGGCTTCCTTGGCGCCGTCGTTCGCCTGGAACACCGAGCCCGACAGCTCGCGTGCATGTGCGTGGTAATTGCGGCCGACACAGAAGAGATTGCGATGCGGCAGGGGAATGGGCGCTTCCGGCTCGACACTGGCCCAGGGCAGGAGCGGCCCGGCGCGATCCGGCAACGCCTGCCCCGCCTGCATGCGCGCGATCAGCGCGAGCGCGCCGCGCTCGGCCTCGTCATCGGACAGCGCCAGGGCCTGCACCGTGCTGCCATCGTCCGCGACGACGCCGACCTGGCGCCGCCCCTCGCTCCGAAAAACTGCAATCTTCATGGGTGCTCCGGAAAAGTCGGACCGGCCTCGGTCCAATACATGCCAATTCCCGAAATATAGGCCCAATACGGCACCAAGTAAATACCAAATCAGCCCTAATGTGGACCAATCTCACAGGATATATCGATAGGTACGCGAAAATTGGTCTTTATTGGTACCATGACGCAAACTTCCGAGATCCCATGGACAAGACCTCCGCCCTGCGCGATGAGATTCTCGCGCGCATCGCCTCCGGCGAGTGGCCGCACGGACACCGCCTGCCGACCGAGCGCGAATTCGCGGCTGCCCACCGGCTCAGCCGTTCGACCGTCAGGCGCACCCTCGCGCAGCTCAAGGCGCGGGGCCTGATCAGCCAGACCGTGGGCAGCGGCACCTATGTCGCCGCGCCCGGCGGCGAGGCGAACGGTGTCGAGCGGCTGCAGGACGACGCGATGACGACCAGCCCGGCCCAGTTGATGGCCGCGCGCCTGGCGCTCGAGCCGGCAATCGCGGCGCTGGTGGTCGAACATGCCCGCCCCGCGGACTTCGAGCACATGAGACTGTGCTGCGAGCGGGCCGAGGCCGCCGACAGCTTCGAGGATTTCGAGACCTGGGATGCCGCGCTGCATGAAGCCATCGCGGCCGCGGCGCACAACCCGCTCATCGAGAACGTGTTCTCGCTCATGAACCACGCGCGCTCGCATGCTTCGTGGGGCGTGCTCAAGCGGCGCAGCCTGACCGACGAGAGGCGCAAAGCCTACCAGCGCGAACACCGCGCCCTGGTCGACGCCCTGTGCGAGCGCGACGCGATGCGCGCCACCGAGACGGCGCGCACCCATCTGCTGCACGTCAGACGCAATCTCCTGGGCTATTGAGCCCGATGGGGCGTCCTCACTCCACCGATAGCTGATACACCCCGGCGTTCTGATCGACCGACGAGGCCTCCAGGCGGTAGGTGCCGGCGGCGAGATCGACGGCGAGGCGGGCGTCCAGATTGCCGGCGCCGTCGTCGTCCTCGACCTGGACGCCGTTGCCGGACAGCTTCAGGTAGGAATCCACACCTGTCGAACGCATGGTCACCACATAGCTGCCGGCGCGCGGGATGCGCAGCTCATAGACGTCGGGCCGGCCCGAGCTCAGGGATGCCTCCATGCTGCGTCCGGGCGCGATCTCGCCGCCACCCGCCGCCGGCGCCGGGCCGGTCTGCGCGAGCAACCGGTACATCCCGCCGCCGCTCAGGGCGCTGGCGTTGATCGTGTAGCTGCCCGGCTCCACCACGACGTCCAGGCGTGCATTGCTGCCGCCGCCGCTATCGTCGTCCTCCAGCGCGACGCCGGCGCCGCGCAGCTCGAGATAGGCGTCGAACTGGTCCGAATCCATGGTCAGCGTCAGGCGCGAGCGCTCGCGCACGGTGAACTGGTACTGGCGCGGCTTGCCGCTGATGCTGCCCATCACCGCCTGGCCCGCCGTAAGCTCGCCATCGTTCTGCAGGACCGTGCCGGCCGGCAGCTCCGCGCGTGCGCTCGTCACGGTGTAGACGCCGGCTCCCTCCTGGCTCAGGCTGCCGGCGCGCAGGCTGTAGGCGCCCGGCTCCAGATAGGCCGAGATGCGCGCATCGAGATCGCCCGCGCTATCGTCGTCCTCCAGCTCGACGCCCGGCCCGCGCAACTGCAGATAGGCGTCGAAATCCTGCGAACGCAGGGTGAACTCGTACAGGCCGGCCTCGGTCAGGTTCACGTCGTACACGTTGGCGCGATGCTCGCCGCGCAGCGGCGTGTCGCGCCCGAGCCAGCCCGTCAGGCTCTTGCCGGATTCGAGCGCACCGCTGTTCACGATGTCGATGGCGCTCGCCTGCAGGCTGAAGGGGCCGAAACCACGGCGGTCGGCGCCGCTCACCGCGATCCTGTACGCGGCGTCGGCCGCCGGCTGGAACACCAGCGCCGCCGGGCCGCGGGATTCGCCGCAGCACGACTGCGCGCCCGACGGGCCTTCGACGAGCTCGCCTTCCCTGTAGAGGGCAAGCACGCCGGAAAAGGCGCTGTCCAGCGTGATGCGCACGGCCTTGTCGCCCGGCACCTTCACGTCCACCACGTCGTAGCGGCTGCCGTCGTTCATGTTCATGGCGCTCTGCGTGGTCAGCTCGCCGCGCACGCTGCCGTCCAGCGCCAGTTCGCGCGCCGCCTGCGCTGCCGGCGGGCCGGCCGGCGGCTCCCGATCCGGCTGGCAGCCGGCAAGCAGGAACAGGGTGGTACTGATAGCCAGCGCGTTGCGCACCGGCACGAATGGCCATGCCATACGTGATACTCCATCGAGGCTTGTTGTTCTTGGTGCGCCGCAACGGGCGGCGGCACGCGCCGCGTCCACCGCAATCGCCGGCGGATTGTAGAGGACACGGCGCGCGGGCACCTGGCAAGGCGAGGCCCGCGCCGCGAGCGGATAGCCGCAAGAACTACAATGTCGGGGTTGCGCACCCCCGCAACACTCCGCCGCGGCGAGTTCTCCCGCGTGCCGTGCCGGTCCTCCCGGCTGGAGCGCTCGTCCTGCATTCCCTGGCATCCTCGGAAACAACAATGAAGAATCCTGATCCCTTACCTTCCCGCGCTGTGCGCTGGCCAGTCTGGATCGTGGCCGCGCTCGTCCTGCTGAGCGGCCTGTTCCTGACGCTGGGCGGCGTGTATCTCGCCGTCCTCGGCGGCAGCCTCTATTTCGTCGTCGCAGGCCTGGGCCTGCTCGTCAGCGGCTGGCTGATGGCACGCGGACGGCCCGCCGGCGCCTGGCTGTTCCTCGTCGTCATGCTCGCCACGCTGGTGTGGGCCGTCTGGGATGCCGGCCTCGAATTCTGGCCGCTGGTCTCGCGCCTGTTCGCGTTCGGCGTCATATCCGTGCTGGTCGCACTGGTCTACCCGCTGCTGGTCAGGACCACGGGCGAGCGCGCGGGCCGCGGCGCCTATGTGCTGGCCGGCGTGACGGCGCTCGCGCTGATCGTGGCCGGCGCCTATGCCTTCGTGCCCAGCCACATCGTCGCCGCCCAGGGGCCCGCCCCCAGCTTCCAGCCGGTCGCGCAAGGCCAGGGCCAGACCGAATGGCGGCATTGGGGCGGCACCACGGCGGGAGACCGTTTCGCCCGCCTCGACCAGATCAACCGGGACAACGTGAAGAATCTGCAGGTGGCGTGGACGGCACACACCGGCGATATTCCCGTGAGCACCGGCGCGGGCGCCGAGGATCAGAACACCCCCTTGCAGATCGACGATACGCTCTACGTCTGCACCCCCTACTCCAAGGTGATCGCGCTGGACGTGGACACCGGCAAGGAGCGCTGGCGCTTCGACGCCAAGGGCAAGGCGCCGAGCTGGCAGCGTTGCCGCGGGCTGGGCTATCACGCCGACGAGGGCGCGCCCGACGCCACGCAGTCCTCGGGCGCCGCCATCGACGTGGACAATGCCGTGCCCGGCGTGTGCACGCGCCGGCTGTATCTGCCCACCGTCGATGCCCGCCTGATCGCCCTGAATGCGGACGACGGCCAGCCTTGCGCCGGCTTCGGCGACAACGGCACGGTCGACCTGTCCCAGGGCATGGGCGAGATCCCGTTCGGCTGGTACCAGCAGACGTCGACGCCGCTGGTCGCCGGCGACCTGGTCGTGGTGGGCGGGCGTGTCGCGGACAACTGGGCGGTCGACGAGCCGCCCGGCGTCGTGCGCGCCTTCGACGCGCGCACCGGCGCCCTGGTCTGGGCCTGGGATTCGGGCAACCCCGCGATCACCAAGGAGCCGCCACCGGGCGGCACCTACAGCCGCGGCGCACCGAACGTCTGGGCCGCCATGGCCTACGACCCCGAGCTCAACCTCGTCTACCTGCCCACGGGCAACCGCACGCCCGACTTCTTCGGCGGCCTTCGCACCGAGGACGACGGACGCTATTCCTCCTCGGTGGTGGCCGTGGACGCGGCCACCGGCGCCGTGCGCTGGCACTTCCAGATGACCCACCACGATCTCTGGGACTTCGACATTCCGGCGCAACCGCTGCTCTACGACGTGCCCGACGGCAAGGGCGGCACGCTGCCCGCGCTCGTGCAGGTGACCAAGCAGGGCGAGATCTTCATGCTCAACCGCGTCACCGGCGAGCCGATCGCCGAGGTCGAGGAACGTCCGGTGCCGCAGGGCGACCTGCCCGGCGAACGCTACTCGCCGACCCAGCCCTATTCGGTGGGCATGCCCTCGATCGGCAACACGACCCTGGTCGAATCCGACATGTGGGGCGCCACCCCGTTCGACCAGTTGCTGTGCCGCATCACCTTCAAGACCATGCGTCATGAAGGCGTCTACACGCCGCCCGGCCTGGACTGGGGGCTGCAGATGCCGGGCTCGCTCGGCGGCATGAACTGGGGCGGCGTGTCGGTCGATCCGAACAACCACCTCATGTTCGTCAACGACATGCGGCTGGGCCTGGCCAACTACATGATCCCGCGCGACAAGATGCCGTCCAACGCGAGCGGCATCGAGATGGGCGCGGTGCCCCAGGTGGGCACACCGTACGGCGCCATGCGCCAGCGCTTCCTGTCGCAGCTCGGCATTCCGTGCCAGAAGCCGCCCTTCGGCACCATGACCGCGATCGACCTGGAAACCCGCCAGATCGTCTGGCAGGTGCCGGTCGGCACGGTCAAGGACACCGGCCCGCTGGGCATCCGCATGGGCCTGCCGATTCCCATCGGCATGCCCACGCTCGGCCCCTCGCTCGCCACCCAGTCCGGCCTGGTGTTCTTCGCCGGCACGCAGGATTTCTACCTGCGCGCCTTCGACGCGGCCACCGGCAAGGAGATCTGGAAGTCGCGCCTGCCGGTGGGCAGCCAGTCCGGGCCGATGACCTACGTCTCGCCCAAGACCGGCAAACAGTACGTCGTCATCAACGCGGGCGGCGCCCGCCAGTCGCCCGAGCGCGGCGACTACATCATCGCCTACGCCCTGCCCGACTGAGTCGGGCGCCCGGCCCGGTGCGCTGCCGGGCCGGGCCGCGTTGTCCGTCCCGCGCCCGGCTCGTCCGGGCGCGCGCGTTCGTGCTGCAGAAAGCGCCCGGGTTTTCCCCAGGTCAGCGGGCGTACGCGCGTCGATATAGTTATGGAAATTAATTAAATTCCATAACTAAACGAGGACTTTCCCGCGGAGCTGCCTCATGAACATTCAGGATCTCGACGCCATAGACGTCCACGTCCACGCCGAAGTCTCCTGCCGCTGTCCGCCCGATGCCTTCGGCAGGGAATTCGACGAGGCGGCCGAGAAATACTTCAAGTTCCACCACCGGCCGACCATCCCGCAGACGATCGAGTACTACCGCGAGCGCAAGATCGGTTTCGTCATGTTCACGGTGGACTCCGAGGCCAACATGGGGCGCCGGCGCATCCCGAACGAAGAGATCGCCGAGGCCGCGCTGCAAAACCCCGACATCATGATCGCGTTCGCGAGCATCGACCCGCACAAGGGCAAGATGGGCGTGCGCGAGGCGCGGCGCCTGATCGAGGATTACCAGGTCAAGGGCTTCAAGTTCCACCCGACCACCCAGGGCTTCTTTCCGAACGATGCGCTGGCCTATCCACTGTACGAGGTGATCGCCGAGGCCGGCCTGCCGTGCATCTTCCACAGCGGCCATTCGGGTATCGGCACCGGCCTGCCCGGCGGCGGCGGCCTGAAGCTGAAATATTCCAACCCGATCCACCTGGACGACGTGGCGGCGGATTTCCCCGACATGAAGATCATCATCGCGCATCCGTCCTGGCCCTGGCAGGACGAAGCGCTGTCGGTCTGCCTGCACAAGCACAACGTACACATCGACCTCTCGGGCTGGTCGCCCAAGTACTTCCCGCCCCAGCTCGTGCAGTATGCCAACACCCAGTTGAAGGACCGTGTGCTGTTCGGTTCGGACTTCCCGCTCATCACCCCGGAGCGCTGGATGAAGGACTTCCAGGAAGCCGGCTTTCGTCCCGAGCTGCACCAGCGCATCCTCAAGGACAACGCCGCCCGCGTGCTGGGCCTGGCCTGAACCTGGCCCTCGGCCGCGGCGCGAGTGGCGCGCAACGCACTGCGGCACGCGCAGGGCTTGCTTCTTGCTGCAAGCTCCCCATATGGTCCCTATGGTCTTATATCTTATATAAGACACTGGAAAACAAGACCTGTTCGACGTAAGCTTGCAGACAGGCGCGCATCGCGCGTGCGCTGCATATAAATGGTAGATTTAGACGATTCCTTCACGGAGCCCACCATGCCGCACAACAGCTTCAGCACACTCAAGAAATTCAAGATCGGCGACAACAAATCAGGGCAGTATTACTCGTTGCCCGCCCTGGGCAAGGCCCTGGGGGTGGACATCTCCCGATTGCCGGTGTCGATCCGGGTGGTGCTCGAAGCCGTGCTGCGCAACTGCGACGGTAAGAAGGTCACCGAGGAGCACGTGCGCCAGCTCGCCGGCTGGCAGCCGAACACCTCCCGCGAAGAAGAAATCCCCTTCGTGGTGGCGCGCGTGGTGCTGCAGGATTTCACCGGCGTACCGCTGCTCGCCGACGTGGCGGCCATGCGCAGCGTGGCCCAGCGCATGGGCAAGAACCCCAAGGCTATCGAGCCGCTGGTTCCGGTCGATCTGGTCGTCGACCACTCGGTGATGATCGACTACTTCGGCACGCCCAAGGCGCTCGATCTCAACATGAAGCTGGAATTCAAGCGCAACCAGGAGCGCTACCAGTTCATGAAGTGGGGCATGCAGGCGTTCAAGACCTTCGGTGTGGTGCCGCCGGGCTTTGGCATCGTGCACCAGGTCAACCTCGAATACCTCGCGCGCGGCGTGCACCGCACGGCTGACGGCGTCTACTATCCCGACACCCTCGTCGGCACCGACAGCCACACCACCATGATCAACGGCATCGGCGTGGTCGGCTGGGGCGTGGGCGGCATCGAGGCCGAGGCCGGCATGCTCGGCCAGCCGGTCTACTTCCTCACGCCCGACGTGGTCGGCGTGGAGCTCAAGGGCCAGTTGCGCGAAGGCGTGACCGCCACCGACCTCGTGCTGCGCATCACCGAGATGCTGCGCCAGGAGAAGGTGGTCGGCAAGTTCGTCGAGTTCTGTGGCGAGGGCACGTCCAGCCTGAGCGTCACCGACCGCGCCACCATCGGCAACATGGCGCCCGAGTACGGCGCCACCATGGGCTTCTTCCCGGTCGATACGCGCACCATCGATTATTTCCGCGCCACCGGCCGCACCGCCGAGGAAATCGCCGCCCTCGAATCCTACTTCAAGGCGCAGAAGATGTTCGGCGTGCCCAAGGCCAGGGACATCGACTACACCAAGCTGCTCACGCTCGATCTCTCCACGGTCGCCCCGTCGCTCGCCGGCCCCAAGCGCCCGCAGGACCGCATCGAGATCGGCAACGTCAAGTCCACTTTCATCGACCTCTTCAGCCGCCCGATCGCCGAGAACGGCTTCGCTCAACCCGCCGAGAAGCTGAGCGAGATCTTCCCGACCGCCAAGAAAAACGTCTCGCTCAAGAACGGCGACGTGCTGATCGCGGCGATCACCTCGTGTACGAACACCTCCAATCCGAACGTGATGCTGGCCGCGGGCCTGCTCGCCAAGAAGGCGGTGGAGGCCGGTCTGAAGGTCTCGTCCAAGGTCAAGACCTCGCTCGCACCGGGTTCGCGCGTGGTCACGCACTATCTCGAGAAGACCGGCTTGCTGCCCTACCTGGAGCAACTCGGCTTCGACGTCGCGGCCTACGGCTGCACCACCTGCATCGGCAACGCCGGCGACCTCGCCGCGGAGTACAACCAGGCCATCCTCGAGAACGATCTGGTGTGCGCCGCCGTGCTCTCGGGCAACCGCAACTTCGAGGCGCGCATCCATCCCAACATCAAGGCCAACTTCCTGGCCTCGCCGCCCCTGGTCGTGGCCTACGCCATCGCCGGCAACATGACCGTCGACCTCATGACCGAGCCCGTGGGCCGCGGCAAGGACGGCGACGTCTGGCTCGGCAACATCTGGCCGACCAGCGAGGAGATCCAGGCGCTGGTCCAGAGTTCCATGACGCCCAGGGACTTCCGCGACAACTACGCCCAGGTCCAGCAGAACCCGGGCAAGCTGTGGGAAAAGATCAAGGGCGTCACCGGCGAGACCTACAACTGGCCCAAGTCCACCTACATCGCCGAGCCCCCGTTCTTCGAGGGCTTCGAGATGACGCCCGCGCCCATGCCCCAGGTGCGCGGCGCGCGGGCGCTGGGCGTGTTCGGCGACTCGATCACCACCGACCACATTTCGCCGGCCGGCTCGATCAAGGACACCTCGCCGGCCGGGCGCTGGCTCACCGAGCACGGCGTGCTCAAGCCCGACTTCAACAGCTACGGTTCCCGGCGCGGCAACCACGAGATCATGATGCGCGGCACCTTCGCCAACGTGCGCATCAAGAACCTCATGATCCCGCCCAGGGCTGACGGCAGCCGCTTCGAGGGCGGCGACACCCTGTTCCAGCCCGGCGGCGAGCAGATGTCCATCTATGACGCCGCCATGAAGTACGTGGCCGCCGGCATACCCACCGTCGTCTTCGGCGGCGAAGAATACGGCACCGGCTCCTCGCGCGACTGGGCCGCCAAGGGCACCCAGTTGCTCGGCGTCAAGGCCGTGATCGCACGCAGCTTCGAGCGCATCCACCGCAGCAACCTGGTCGGCATGGGCGTGCTGCCCCTGCAGTTCAAGGGCGCCGACAGCGTGCAGTCGCTCGGCATCACCGGCCGCGAGACCTACGACATCGAGGGCCTGGAGCACGGCATCCGCCCACAGCAGGACGTCACCCTGGTGATCCATCGCGAGGACGGCGTCGAGCAGCGCGTCACGGTGCTGCTGCGCATCGACACCCCGATCGAGGTGGACTACTACCAGCACGGGGGGATTCTGCCGTTCGTGCTGCGCCAGTTGCTGGCTGACGAGGGAGCAGCCGCGAAGAAGGCGGCTTGAGAAAGGTTCGAAATCTCAGAGCTTCGCTTCCGGGAAGAACGGAAGCGGTACGACCCGCCGCCGCGGCGTCTCTGCCGAGACGCTCCGGTCGACAGGCCGTCCAGGCGCGACGTCAGATCTGCGTCACCGTCTTCGTGACCAGGTAGCCGTCGAAGGTCTCCTGCCCGCCTTCGCTGCCGATGCCGCTGTCCTTGACGCCGCCGAAGGGCAGCTCCGAGAGCGCCACGCCGAAGTGGTTGACGCCGACCATGCCGACCTCGAGGTTGCTCGAGATGTGGTGCGCAGTCTGCAGGTTGGTGGTGAAGACGTAGGAGGCCAGGCCGAAGGGCAGGCTGTTGGCCCGGCGCAGCACGTCGTCGACCTCGCTGAACTGCGTGAGCGGCGCGACCGGGCCGAACGGCTCCTCGGTCATGAGGCGGGCGTCGTCCGGCAGGCCGGCGATCACCGTCGGCGCATAGAAGTAGCCCTTGCCCTCGCCGACCGTGAGGCGATCGCCCCCGGTCAGCACCTTGCCGCCGCGCTTGTGTGCGTCGTCGATGAAGGCGGCCATGGCGTCCACGCGCCGGGCATGCGCCAGCGGCCCCATCTGGGTGCCCTGCTCCAGGCCGTCGCCCACGCGGGTGCCCTCGATCTGCGCGACGAAACGCTCGGCGAAGGCATCGAAAATGCCTTCCTGGACGTAGAAGCGGGTGGGCGAAATGCACACCTGCCCCGCGTTGCGCAGCTTGAACTTGGCCAGGCCGACGGCGGCGGCCTCGATGTCGGCGTCGTTGCAGACGATCACCGGCGAGTGCCCGCCCAGCTCCATGGTGACGCGCTTCATGTGCTTGCCGGCCAGCGCGGAGAGTTCCTTGCCCACCGGCACCGAACCGGTGAACGAGATCTTGCGCACGATCGGCGATTCGATGAGGTAGGTCGAGATCTCGCTCGGCACGCCCCAGACGATGTTGAGCACGCCCTTGGGCAGGCCGGCATCGTGAAAGAGGCGGGCCATGGCCACGACCGCGCTCGGGGCGTCTTCGGGCCCCTTCAGGATCAGCGTGCAGCCGGCGCCCAGCGCGGCGAGCGCCTTGCGGATCGCCTGGTTGAGCGGGAAGTTCCACGGGGTGAACGCGGCGCACACGCCGACCGGTTCGCGCAGCACCATCTGGCGCATGCGCGCATCGCGCGACGGCACGATGCGCCCGTAGATGCGACGCGCCTCCTCGGCGTGCCAGTCGCAGTGCTCGGCGCAGCCCTGCACCTCGGCGGTGGCCTCGGCCAGCGGCTTGCCCTGGTCGAGCGTGATGTTGCGGGCGATGTCCGCGGCGCGCTCGCGCGCCAGTTCGCCGACCCGGCGCAGAATGCGGGCGCGCTCCACCGGCGAGGTCTGGCGCCACTGCACGAAGGCGCGTTCGGCCGCCTGCAGGGCGCGGTCCAGGTCCTGGCGCGACGCGTGCGGCAGTTGGCCCAGCACTTCGCCGGTGGCCGGGTTGATCACATCCTGCGCCTTGGCCGCGGCATCGATGAACTCACCATCGATATACATGGACAGTTTTTCGTACATGGCGGGCATTCCTCGTCTGGTCGGGTGTGGGGGGAAAAGTGCGTCCATGATACCGGCTCGCACGCCCGTCGCCCAAGGCGCCAGCCCGATCCGCGCAGGCGCGGTAAACTAGGCGGTTCCTCTTCGATTTTGTGCCCTCGATGCCCCGTTCCCGTTCTGTTTCCGCCAGCCAGCGCGCCAGCCACCGCGATACCGATCGCCTGGTGCTGCTTGCCCAGTCGCTGGCCGCATCCAGCAGCCGCGTCGAAGACCGTTACTGGGAGCGCCAGCTCGACGCTCTGCTCGGCAAGCTCATGCGTGCGGGCCAGGACGGGCCGATCGACGGCGCGCTGGACGACCTCTTCACGCGCGACCCGGCGGCCTACGACGTGCTGGCCGAGCTGTGCGAGACGCAGTCCGAGTCCCAAGTATTCGAGAAGGACGGCGAGCGCTACGAAGCGCTGCTCGTCGTCGCTCCGCTTGCCGTGTGGACGCGCTACAGCATCCCCTCCGGCAAGATGCGCCGCGACGCCATCGAGGCGCTGCAGGCGCAGTTGCACGGGCACGTGCTTGCCAAGGAGGCGCGCCTGGCGCTGGTGCCGGGCCTGCTCTCGATCGACCAGATGCCGCGCAGCTTCTCGGCCACCCAGCAGTGGCTGCATCGCCTCACCCTGCAGGCGCTCGGCAAGAACACCACGCAGAAAGTCAGCCTGCCCGAAGACGCCGAGACCGCCGAGATGCTGGCCGACACGCGCTATGTCGCCGGCGTGGTCGTCGTCAAGGAAGGCGAGCCGGTGTTCCGCTGGCAGGAGACGCCGGAAGATCCCTCGGCCAGCCGGGCGGCCTGCCTGGCCGGCTGGCAGGCTCAGGCCGAACCCACCTTCACCGGGCTGCTGCCGGGCTGCGGCTTCGAGATCCTCCTGCCCGACGCCTGGTACATGGGCAATCGCGAGGCGGATCGCTGCGTGCGTCCGCTGTCGGTGCGCGCGGCGGTGAGCTGGCTCGAGACCACGGCCAACTTCCCGCCCGACCATCTGCGCGCGGTGATCGCCGGCATCGGCGAGCAGCAGATCGACGAATACCGCATCGGCTTCACCGAGCGCAACAGCAACGACGTGATCTACGGCGTGGTGTGGCCGCTGTTCGGGCGCGAGCCGGCCGAGCCCGGCATGGCCGGCGACGATGCGCCGGTCGGCGCCCTGGACGAAATCGTGGAGCTTCTGAAAAGCCTGGGCGTCACCGACATCCGCCGGCTGCCCGGCATTCTGCCGCCCGAGTTCTGCGACGACTGCGGCGCGCCGTTCTTTCCCGATCCGCTGGGCGTGCTCGAGCATGCCGAGCTGCCTGCCGACGTCGATCCGTCGCCGCAGCATTTCCACTGAACCGCGCCGCGCCGGTCGCCGCAAGGCGTCCGGCCGCCCCGCAGCCTGCGTCCCGTTCCGCCATGGCACAGAACATCTACGACACGCCGGAATTCTTCGCGGGCTACAGCGGGCTGCCGCGTTCGGTCCTCGGCCTGGACGGCGCTCCCGAGTGGCCGTCGGTCAGGGCACTGCTGCCCGCCCTAGCCGGGCGTGACGTCGTCGACCTCGGCTGCGGATTCGGCGCCTTTGCCCGCTGGGCGGCCCAGCAGGACGCCGCCTCGGTGCTGGCCCTGGACCTCTCGGAGAACATGCTTGCCCGGGCGCGCGAACTCACCGCCTCGCCCGCCGTGCGCTACCAGCGCGCCGATCTCGAACAGCTCAGCCTGCCCCGCGCCGCGTTCGACCTTGCCTATTCCGCCCTCGCCCTGCACTACGTCGAGGACTACGCGCGCCTGGCGGCGAGCGTGTTCGACGCGCTTCGGCCCGGGTCGGCGTTCGTGTTCACCATCGAGCACCCCATCTACATGGCCTCGACCCGGCCCGGATGGCTGCAGCGCGAGGATGGCGAGCGCACCTGGGCGCTCGATCACTATGCCTGCGAAGGCGAGCGCATCACCCACTGGTTCGCCGACGGCGTACGCAAGTACCATCGTACGCTTGCGACGACCGTGAATACGCTCCTCGCGGCGGGTTTCACCCTGGAGCGCATCGCCGAATGGTCGCCCAGCGCCGATCAACTGGCGCAGCAGCCGGCCCTGGGCGACGAGATGCAGCGCCCGATGCTGCTCGTGGTGGCCGCGAGCCGCTGAGGCAGCGCCGCGTTCCGGTACATACCGGGGAACCCGCGTCGGACGTGCGCCGGAACCACCCCCGCTGCGGTCCTCGGTGGAAAGTGGGCACGATTTTTGTATGCAAAATTCGCGGACGCTCGGGTTGAGCGCGCCGCGAGGGGCATCGCAGCCAGGATGCCCCATGCTGGCGCGCCCTCGCGCGCCATTCTGGTGCATGGAACGAGGGACGCGGTATGAAGGTCAGCATCATTGGTGCAGGCATGGGCGGTTTGAGCGCGGGCATCGCGCTCAAGCGCCTGGGTTACGAAGTCAAGGTATTCGAAAAAGTGGAAGCAATACGCCCCGTCGGCGCAGCCATCTCGCTGTGGCCGAACGGCGTCAAATGCCTCAACTATCTGGGCCTGGCCGAGCAGGTCGCCGCGCTGGGCGGCCGGATGGACCACATGGCCTACGTCGACGGCGCGAGCGGCCGCACGATGACGCGCTTCAGCCTGCAGCCTCTGGTCGAGCAGGCCGGCCAGCGCCCGTATCCGGTGGCGCGCGCCGGCCTGCAGGACATGCTGATGCGGGCCTTCGGCCCCGAGGACATCGCGCTGGGCATGCCGCTGGTCGGCGTCGAGGACGGCGCCTCGGCCGTGACCGCCGTCTTCGCCAACGGGCAGACCGTGGCGAGCGACGTGCTCATCGGCGCGGACGGCACGCACTCGGTGGTGCGCGGCCACGTGCTGGGCCATCAGCCCGAGCGGCGCTATGCGGGCTACGTGAACTGGAACGGCCTGGTCGAGATCGATACGGCCATCGCACCCGCGGACCAGTGGACCACCTTCGTCGGCGAAGGCAAGCGCGTCTCCGTGATGCCCGTGGCCGGCAACCGCTTCTATTTCTTCTTCGACGTGCCGCTGCCCAAGGGCCAGGCCAACGAGCGCGCCACGTACAAGGCCATCCTGCGCGAGCACTTCCGCGGCTGGGCCGCGCCGGTGCAGACGCTGATCGAGCGCATCGACGAGAACGGCACCAACCGCGTCGAGATCCACGACATCGAACCCTTCGACACCTGGACGCGCGGCCGCGTGGCGCTGCTGGGCGATGCGGCCCACAGCACGACCCCGGACATCGGCCAGGGCGGCTGCGCCGCCATGGAAGACGCCGTGGTCCTGGCCATCGCCCTGCAGACCAATACGCTGGGTGTCGAGGACGCCCTGCGGCGCTATGCGCAGCGCCGCGTACAGCGCGCGAGCGACCTGGTGCTGCGCGCGCGCAAACGCTGCGACGTCACCCACGGCAAGGACCCGGCCGTCACCCAGGCCTGGTACGACGAGCTCTGGCAAGAGGACGGCAGCAACATCATCCGCGGCATCTACGCCAACGTGCAAGGCAATCCGCTGGACTGACCAAGGGCGCCGACCGACCGGCCCCGCCCGCGTCGTCGCGCGCGATCCGGTTCGCGCGCGACGCACTCCCCCTCGATCCGCCTGCGCTGCGCGCGCCGGCGCATGCTGGAGACTCCGGATGACGATGACGTCCTGCAACAATGCCGCCGCCCCCATCGCCGCCGCCCGCCCGTCCCGCACGCCGGTGCCGCCGCCCGGCTGCACCTTCGAGCCGCAGGACTGGCATCTGTTGGCGCGCCACTGGTATCCCGTGGCGCGCAGCGCCGACGTGCGTGAACAGCCCGGGCAACTGATGCTGCTCGACGAGCCGCTGGTGGCCTACCGTGTACACGGCGAGGTGGTGCTCGCGCGCGATGTCTGCCCGCATCGTGGCGTACCGCTCAGCATGGGCCGCCACGACGGCGAAGGCGTGGTCTGCGCCTATCACGGCCTGCGCTTCGGCAGCGGCGGACGCTGCAACCGGATTCCAGCCCACCCGGCGCAGTCGGCGCCGGCCAAGCTCAACCTGACGACGTTCCCGGCGATCGAGCGCTACGGCCTCGTCTGGACCTGTCTCGCGCCCGAGGCCGGCGAGGCCGCGCCCGGCATCCCCGACATGCCGCATTGGGACGATCTCGGCTTCGTGCAGGTGGTCTGTCCGCCCTTCGACATCGCCGCCTTCGCCGGCCGCCAGGTGGAAGGCTTCCTGGATGTCGCGCACTTCGCCTGGGTGCATACTGACACCTTCGCCGATCCGGACAACCAGGAAGTCCCCGACTACCAGACCCGCGTGACGCCGCACGGCTTCGTCGCGGACTACTACAGCCAGGTGTCGAACTATCCGCGCAGCGCCGGCGTCGCCGAGCCGGAAGGCTTCGTCTGGCTGCGCCATTTCGAGGCCCACCTGCCTTTCACGGCGACGCTCACCATCCACTTTCCCGAGGGCGGGCGGCAGGTGATCATGAACGCGGCCTCGCCGGTGTCGGCACGCCGCACGCGGCTCTTCGTGCCCATCGCGCGCGACGTCAACACCCACCTCAGCGAAGAAGAAGTGCAGGCTTTCAATCTGCGGGTCTTCGAGGAAGACCGCCGCATGGTCGAGGCCCAGAAGCCGGAACGCCTGCCGCTGGACATCTCGCTGGAAGGCCACATCCCCGCCGATCGCAGCTCGATCGCCTATCGGCGCGGCCTGAAGCGCATGGGCTTCGGCGACTTTTTCCTGGTGTAGCGGGCGTCGGCGCCTGGACGGTCGGCGTACCGCCTGCGCGGCCGCCGGCGGGCGGCCGGGAAGAAGGGTTCAATCCTTCCAGGCGCCCCGATGCGGCGCGCCGGCTTCCTCGATGAGTGCCGGGCCCAGGCATTCGATCGGCAGCGTCGAGGCCGCGAACACCTCGCGGCAGGACATCTCGATGTCGACCTGGTCGGTCCGGCTGCCGCGAAAGGCCCGCAGGCGCACGGCGTCGATGCCGAACACCACGCGGCCGATGTTGCCCCAGAAGATCGCGCCGGCACACATCACACAAGGCTCGCCCGACGAGTAGATGGTGCTGCCGGCCAGGCGTTCGCGGCCATGCCGCCGGCTTGCCTCGCGCACGGCGGAGGTCTCGGCATGGGCCGTGCAGTCGCCGGTTTCGCCGTTGGCGTTCCAGGCCTCGGCCAGCACCTCGCCGTCGTCGGCCACGATCACCGCGCCGAAGGGCCGGTTGCCGCGCTCGCGGGCCGTGACCGACAGCGCGATCGCCTGGCGCAGATAGGTGCCGTCGCGCGCATTCAGCGCTTGCTCTGGCGGCAGGCCGGTCTCGACGGCCCTCATGCCGTCACCTCGCGCTCGCCCGCCTCGGGCAGGTAGTCGTCCGTGACGATCTCCGCCATCGCCGGGGTACGGGCAAGGCCGAATACCGTCGCGACCGATTCGATCTGCGTCTGCATCACGGCCGGGTCCACACCACCCAGGCCGACGCGCTGCGTTTCCGGGCCCGCGATGTACTGCCGGCAGATGGCCCAGCGCTCGCGCTCGACGTCGCGGTTCAGCATGGGTTCGCGCTTGAGCGTCGCGGCGATGGCCTCGGCATCGTCCTGCAGCGTCTCGCGCAGCGCGCGGTTCGAGGCGCGCAGGAAGGCCCGCGCGATGTCGGGCTGCTCCTGCAGCAGCGTCGGGTTGGCGATGACCGCGTTGCCGTAGAGATGGGCGCCGGTATCGACGTACGATAGGATGGACAACTGCTCGGGCGGCATGCGCGCGAACAGCGACACCGCCGAGTCGTGGAAATAGGTGGCGGCGTCCACGTCGCCGCGCACCACGACGTTGTCGCGGGCGCTGAAGTCCGTCGTGACCCAGTCGAACAGGTCTTCCGGCACGTCCAGGCGGCGCGCGGCGATCGGCCAGCTACGGCGCACGGCCTCCACGGCGGCGCCGGCCACGCGCTTGCCCTGGAGCGAGCGGAAATCCTCCGTGACGCCGCGATCCTTGCGGCCGATGATCACGAACGGGGCGCGGTTGTAGTACTGATAAATCGCCTGCACCGGCGCGACGCCGGCGTTGTTCGCGCGAAACTCGATCAGCGCGCTGATGTCGCCCAGGCCGAGCTGGTAGGCTCCGCTCGCCACCCGCGTGATCGAGGCCACCGAGCCCGAACCCACGTCGATCTGCACGTCCAGGCCTTCCTCGGCGTAATAGCCCTTGGCCAGCGCGAGCAGGAACGGCGAGGTCTGGGAGGTGACGCGAAAATCCAGGGTGAACTTGACGGGTGTGAGCTTGCCGCGCGGTGCGCTGGCCAGGACGGGAGAAAGGGCAGTACCGAGCGCGGCTGCCGCGCCGAGCTTCAAAATGGTGCGTCGCTTCATGAAAGCCTCCGGGAATATGCACAAGCATGCGCCCTGCCGCGCACTGCGACGGGGCGTATCGAGCAATTTCCGGGCGGTCTGTCGGCGATGACGCAGACGAGCCGCTGAACGCTTCTACTCTTGACCAGGACGATGCAGGTTCCATGCCAACTGCATGTGGGTCCAATTGGCATGAAACCTGCATGGCGGAAACCAAGAGTAGAAGCGTTCAGTCGGCCGTGCGGGCCGGCGGGTCATTGCTCTTGGATGCGATCGGCGGGCGCCGCTCCTGCGCGGGGGCGGCGCCCGAGCCGGTCGTCCATGCCAGGAGCGACGCTGCCCGGGCGCGCGGCCCACAGCGTCCTTCCTGGTTCCCTATCCACAGGAAGCACACCATGACCAACAGCACACCCACCGCCACGTCGGCCCACACGCTCGCCGAACTCGCCAAGGAAGCCCGCATGGGCGACATGGGCACCGAGAGCACACAGCGCGAAGTGCGCCGCATCGACCTCTCGAACTTCGCCGAGCGCAAGCAGGAAATCACGGAACAACTCTGGAGCGCCGCCGTCGACATCGGCTTCTTCCAGGTTTGCAACCACGGCATCCCGCAGGAGCGGATCGACCGTGCGTTCGACGCCGCCGAACGCTTCTTCGCCCAGCCGGATGCGGTCAAGGCGCAATGGCCGCTCAGCCGCAACGCCGGCTGGGAGAGCAAGGCGCAGGTGCGCCCGTCCACGCGCACCGCCGACCAGAAGGAGTCCTACCAGATCACGCGCCCGCGCATGCAGGGCCTGTGGCCGACCGAGGCCGAGCTGCCGGGCTTCCAGGCCGAGGCGCTCGCCTTCGAAGCGGATTGCTGGAAGCTCGGCATGCAGATCCTCTCGTGCTTTGCCGACAGGCTCGGCTTCGACGAGGAGTTCTTCGCCCGCGCCCACGATCCGTCCTCGCCGCGCTACCAGAGCACCCTGCGCATGCTGCACTACTTCGCCATGGACGAGCACTCGCTGCAGGGCCAGCCCGGCATCTGGCGCGCCGGCGCGCATACCGATTTCGACACCCTCACCCTGCTCTTTCAGAAGAAGGGCCAGGGCGGCCTGCAGGTGCTGCCGGGCAAGGACATGGAAAGCCGCGCCTGGACCAGCGTGGAGCCGGACGAAGGCGTGATCACCTGCAACATCGGCGACATGCTGATGCGCTGGAGCGACGACGTGCTGCCCTCGAACTTTCACCGCGTGCGCTGCCCGCGGCCGGACGAGTACCTGGGCCCGCGCTACAGCCTGGCCTTCTTCTGCCAGGCCAACGAGGACGCGATCATCGAAGGGCCGCAGAAGAAGTATCCCCCGATCAGCGGCGGCGACTATCTGCGCGAGCGCATCACCGCGAACTTCGCGAAGTACTGAGGCAGCGAGCCGCTCGGCGCGCTGGCGGCGATTCACCACCGCCGGAGCCCGGCGACGATCCCGATGCACATACACGCCCGCTCGCTCAGGTATTTCGACATGATCCGCCGCTGCGGCTCGATCCGCGAGGCGGCGCGCCAGTTGCACGTCGCCTCGTCCGCGGTGAACCGCCAGCTCCTGCAACTGGAGGAGGAGATCGGCGCGCCGCTCTTCGAGCGGATGGCTTCGGGCCTGCGCCTCACGCCCGCGGGCGAAGTCTTCTCGCGCCACGTCATCACCGTACTCCAGGACGAGAAGCGCATGTTCTCGGAGCTGGACATGCTGCGCGGGGTGCAGCGCGGCTCGGTCAGCCTGGCCGCCGTGGAAGGCCTCAACGCCGATTTCATGCCCCGCGTGCTCGGCGAAATGCATCGCCGCTACCCCACCATCCGCGTCCAGTTGCAGGTGTGCGGCTCCGACCAGGCGGCGCTGGCCGTGACCCAGGGCGACGCCGACGTAGGCATCGGTTTTTCCGTCGGACGGCACGAGGGCCTGCGCCAGGTCGCGGTCGGCTACTTTCCGCTGGGCGTGATCGTTCCGCCCGACCACCCGATCGCCCGGCTGCCCCAGGTGGATTTCGCCACCTGCGCGGCCTACCCGCTGATCCTTCCCTCGCCCGAACTGTCGATCCACCGCCTGCTGCAGCCGGTCATCGCGCAGTACAAGCGTTCGCTGCGGGTCGTCATGGAGAGTTCCTCCATCGAGCTGGCCAAGCGCCTGGTCGAGGAACGCGTCGGCCTGTTCTTCCAGAGCGTGCTGGGGCTCGAGCGCGAACTGCGCGAAAGCCGGCTGGTACACGTGCCGCTGAACCTGCCGCTGCATTCCGAACTCGGCGTCTACGTGCGTGCCGGCCGCACCCTGCCCGCCGCGCTCGACGCCTTCATCCGCATCATCGGCGACACCCTGGACCAGCGCTAGGATGTATCGACATCCGACATTCACCCCCGGCGCTCCGGCACCGCAGACAGCGCCTGGCCGGCTCGGGGGCGCGCACCGGGAACGGGCATGGGGGCAACCCCGCGCACCCGCTCGGGGCACGATGGCCGGCGATTTCCCGTTCGCGGTGCGTGCTCTCATTTCGGCATCGGCATGCACAGAATTCGGTGCTATCGAATGGCGGGCGGGGTTCCTAAACTGGCATCGAACCCCTGCTCCGGAAGTCTTTGCATGTCCCACGAAAACCCGCTCTCGAGCGCAACCCTGCCGGTGATCGACATCGCCGGCCTGCGCAGCGCCGACCCCACCGCGCAGATGGCGCTCGCGCAGCAACTGCGCGACGCCTGCGAGCGGCGTGGCTTCTTCTACATCTGCAATCACGGCGTGCCGCCGGCGCTGATCGACGACGTGTTCGCCGCGAGCCGGGCCTTCTTCCAGCAGCCCATGGCCGCCAAGCTGGCGCTGGACAAGAAGCATTCGCCCTGCAACCGCGGCTACGAACCCCTGCGCGCGCAGACACTCGAAGCCGGCGCGCCGCCCGACGTGAAGGAAAGCTACTACATCGGCGCCGAGATACCGGCGGACGATCCGCGCGTGCTGGCCGGCCGGTTCAACACCGGGCCGAACCAGTGGCCGCTGCACCCGCCCGAGTTCCGTCCGGTGATGGAACGCTACTACCGTGCGGCCTATGACCTGGGCGCATGGATCGTGCGCGGCCTGGCGCTCTCGCTGGACCTGCCCATCGATCACTTCCAGCACTATCTGACGGACCCGGCCGCAACGCTGCGTCTGCTGCACTACCCGCCGCAGCCCGCCAACCCGCAGCCGGGCGAAAAGGGCTGCGGCGAACATACGGACTTCGGCGGTGTCACCCTGCTCCTGCAGGACGACATCGGTGGCCTGCAGGTTTGGGACACGCAGGCCGAGGCCTGGATCGACGCTCCGCCCGTGCCGGGCACCTTCGTCGTCAACATCGGCGATCTGTTCGCGCGCTGGACCAACGAGCGCTACGTGTCCACGCTGCATCGCGTCATCAACCGCTCGGGGCGGGAACGCTATTCCGTGCCGTTCTTCTTCACCGGCAACCTGGAACACCGCGTCGAGTGCCTGCCGACCTGTCTGGCGCCCGGCGAGACGCCGCGCTATCCGGCCGTGACGGTCGAAGAGCACCAGATCGCATGCTATCGGCGCACCTATGGCTGAGCCCGCAACCGACCGCATGCCGGCGTGCCCGCCGCTGGTGCTCATCCACGGGGCCTGGCAGGGCAGTTGGGCATTCGACGGCTGGCGCCCCTTGCTCGAAGCCGCCGGCTGGCAGGTGCACGCCGTCGACCTGCCCGGCAACGACGCCCGTGCCGGCTCCGTGGCTCAGGCGAATCTCGAGGGCTACACCGAGCACGTGCTGCACGTGCTCCAGCGCATCGGCGCGCCCTCGGTGGTGCTCGGTCACAGCGGCGGCGGGATCACCGCATCGCAGGTGGCGCAGGCCGCGCCCGAGCGCGTGCATGCGCTGGTCTATGTCAGCGGGATGATGCTGCCGAGCGGCATGAGCTACGCCGAACTCATCGCCGAATGCCGCAGGCGGGATCCCGCCTTCCATTACGAGGGCGTCGGGCCGCGCCTGGCCTGGGAACCCGATGGCAGCGCCAGCCGTGTACCGGCCGACGCGGCGCGCGACCTGTTCCTCCATGATTGCGAGCCGAACGCGGCCGCGGCGGCGGCCGCGCGCCTTTGCCCCCAGCCCGAGCCGGGCCGGGACATGCGCAATCGCCTGAGCGCGGCGCGCTTCGGCCGGGTGCCGCGACTCTATATCGAATGCCTGCAGGACCGCTCGGTCACGCTGCCGCTGCAGCGCCTCATGCAGGCTCTGACGCCCGGCGCCGTGCGCGTCAGCCTGGATTGCGGCCACGTTCCGCAGCTCGCCTGTCCGCTCGACCTCTTGAATGCGCTGCACACCGGCCTGGCCATGCTGGCCGCCCCGGCCCTCGACCCGGACGCCGGGCCATGCTGAGCACCCGCCCCACTGCGCTTCGCGCTTGCCGCGACGCATGCAACCGTTTCGACCCGATCCAGGGCGCCGCGCAGCCGGCTTTGCCGGCCCGCCGGCGCCGCCCCTCGAGGGGCGCGCGCGGCGCGTAGGGGCGGGTCTCACTTCAGGAGTCTCTTCATGATCAAGCACCGTTTCCTCGCCCCGCTGCTGTTCGCGGTCTTCAGCGGAACCGCCCTGGCCGCCGACAAACTGACCGTCCAGCTCGACTGGCTGCCGGGCGGCGACAAATCCTTCGTCTACGCCGGCATCGAACAAGGCTTCTTCCGCGACGAAGGGCTCGAGGTGAGGGTCGTACCGGGCCGCGGTTCCTCGGATGCCGTCACCAAGATCGCCTCGGGCTCGGCGGATGTGGGCTTCGGCGGGATCTCCGCCCTGATGATGGCGGCGGCCGAGGGCAAGGTGCCGGTCAAGGCCGTCATGTCGCTGTATTCCAACCAGCCCGACGCGCTGTTCACCCGCGCCGACTCGCAGATCCGCAGCTTGAAGGACATGGAAGGCAAGACCGTGGCCATGCCGACGTTCTCGTCCTCCAACGCCCTCTGGCCGGTGGTCCTGGAAAGGAACGGGGTGGACCCCGAGCGTATCCGGGTCGTCAAGTCCGACCCGTCGGCGCTCGCGCCCATGCTGGCCCAGGGCCGGGTGGACGCCACCATCAACTGGGTGACGGTCGCCCCCGCCTTCAGCACGGTCCTCAAGCAGGCCGGCAAGGAGCTCGAGGTGCTGCCCTGGACCCAGTTCGGCCTGGACGGCTATGGCTGGTCCGTCCTGGCCAGCGACAAGACCATCCAGGAACGGCCCGATGTCCTCAGGCGCTACCTGAGGGCGCTGAACAAGGCCCTGGCGTTCTCCATCGACAATCCCCAGGCCGCCGCCCAGGCGCTCAAGGCCCAGGTGCCCGAAGCCGAGGTGGCGGTCGTGCAGGCGGAGTTCGAATCGTCCATCCCGCTGCTGCGCACGCCGGTCTCGGAACGCGACGGCATGGGCCGCTTCGACCGCGACCTGCTCGCCTCGACCTGGGGCTGGGTGGCCAAGTCGATGGACTACGACCCCGCTAAGGTCGATCCCGAAACCCTGGTCGATCGCAGCTTCCTCGCCGACTAGGGCCTGTCAACGCTATGGCCCCCTGTGCGGGCTGCGGGCGCCCCGTGCGCCCGGCTTGCGCCCGCACCCGGCCTTCCGAGAAGAACCAGGCAGTCCATGCAACACGTCATCGACCTCGATGCGCTCACCCAGACCTTCCGCTCCAGTGACGGCAGCCCCGTCACGGCGCTGCAAGGCGTCGACCTGCACCTGCGCCGCCACGAGTTCGTCTCGCTGATCGGGCCGTCCGGCTGCGGCAAGTCCACCATCCTGCGCCTGATCTCGGGCCTGCTGCTGCCGAGCAGCGGCGCGGTGCGCGTGTTCGAGCAGCCCGTCACCGAGCCCCGCGACGACATCGGCCTGGTGTTCCAGAAGCCGACGCTGCTGCCCTGGCTCAGCGTGCTCGAGAACATCACGTTTCCCATGCGCCACAAATACGGCCGGGTGAGCCCGTCGGACACGGCCCGCGCGCAGGAACTGCTGGCCATGGTCGGGCTGTCCGACTTCAGCCACAAGCGGCCGGACGAACTCTCCGGCGGCATGCAGCAGCGCGTGTCGATCGCCCGCTCGCTGCTGCACGATCCCGACATCCTCCTGATGGACGAGCCTTTCTCGGCGCTCGACGCGCTCACCCGCGACGAGATGAGCTTCGAGCTGCTGCGGATCTGGAACGAGCGGCCTAAGACGGTGGTGTTCGTCACCCACTCGATCCAGGAGGCGCTCCTGCTGTCGGACCGCATCGTGGTGATGAGCGCGCGGCCGGGCCGGGTCGCCGACATCATCGACGTGCCGCTGGAGCGGCCGCGCAACCTCGCCACACTGGCCGATCCGGTCTTCACCCGCATGGCCAACGACATCCGGGTCCAGGTCTTCAGCCGCAAGCCCGACTGACGCTACGCCGCACCCGCCATGACCTCCCTGTTCAACCGTCACGCCTCCCTGCTCGTCTTTCTCGCGGTGATCCTCGCATGGCAGCTAGGCTGCCGCCTGCTCGGCGTGCCCGAATACATCCTGCCCGCGCCCGACGCCATCTGGCGCGCCGCGCTCGATCTCGGCGCATCGCGCTGGCTCGAGCACCTGAGCGCCACGCTGCAGGTCGCGCTGGCCGGCTACGCGGTGGCGATCCTGCTGGCCATCCCGCTGGCCATCGCGATCACGCGATCCGCCCTGCTCTCGCGCATCGTCATGCCGTGGCTGGTCGTCATCCAGTCCACGCCCATCGTCGCGGTCGCGCCCATCATCGTCGTCACGCTGGGCGCCGGCGTCCTGCCGCGCGTGGTCATCACCACGCTGATCGCCTTCTTCCCGCTGGTCGTATCGACAGCGCTCGGGCTGGCGTCGGTTCCGGCGGAACTGCTGGAACTGTCGCGCTCGCTGCGCGCGAGCCTCTCGCGCCAGTACTGGCAGATCCGGATGCCCTTCGCCGTGCCCTACGTGTTTTCCGCGCTCAAGGTGTCCATCACGCTGTCCATCGTCGGCGCGGTGGTCGCCGAGTTCGTCGCCGCCGAGAAAGGCCTGGGCTACCTGATCCTGTTCGCCACCTCGTCCTTCAAGGTACCGCTGGCCTTTGCCGCGCTCATCCTTCTCGTCATCAGCAGCCTGGCGCTGTACAGCCTGGTGCAGTGGCTGCACCGCCGCTACTTCGACTGGAGCCGCGCCAGCGCGGCCTGAACCTCATGAGCACGCCCACCATGTCTTCCCAACCGTCGCCCGCCCGGCCTTGCGCTCCTACGTCCGAGCAGATCCTGCGTCACCTGCGCCATGCGCAGCGCGTGGCCGAACGCGCCATCTCGCTCGGCCACCATCCGTTCGGCGCGATTCTGGTCGGCCCGGACCACGAGACCGTGCTGCTCGAGCAATGCAACATCGACACCGTCAACCATGCGGAGTCCACGCTCGCGCGGATCGCGGCGACCAACTTCACACCGGCGTTCCTGTGGGACTGCACGCTCTACACCACGGTCGAGCCCTGCTGCATGTGCGCCGGCACGGCCTACTGGGCGAACATCGGGCGCGTGGTGTTCGGCATCACCGAGGCCGCGCTGCTCGCGTGCACCGGCAACCATGCGGAGAATCCCACCATGAGCGTGTCGTCGCGCTACGTGTTCGAGCACAGTCAGAAGCCGGTGCAGGTGATCGGCCCGGTGCCCGAGATCCAGGCCGAGATCGAGCACCTGCACCGCAAGTTCTGGGCTGGCCACTGAACCGGCGCCCACCATGCAGGTCGTCACGCCCGCCACGCCGCAGCTTGCGCAGGCGCTCGCCGATCGGCTGGGCGGACGGGCCCGCTACATCGCCGGCGGCACCCGCATCCAGCAGGAGTGGCCCGAGCCGCACCAGGCCCCGGACGACACCTGCTTCATCGACGTGCGCGCCTGTCTCGGCGCCAACGACGTGCGGCTGACCGGGGACGCGCTGCGCATCGGCGCGGGCACCACGCTCGAAGCCGCGCGCGCCCACCCTCTGGTGCTGCGTCACGCACCGCTGCTAGCCACGGCCCTGGGCCAGGTCGCGGCCCCGGGCGTGCGCCATCTCGGCACCCTGGGCGGCAACGTCGCGTGGGGCGCGGGCGACAGCATGCCCGCGCTGCTGGTGCTGGACGCGCTGGCCGAACTTGCCGACGGGCGCTGCATTCCGCTTGCGCAGCTCCATGCCTGCGAGCCGGTGCCGCTGCTGCTCGCCGTGCGCCTGGCGCAGCACGGCGGGCAGGCCCCTCGCCCGCGCGCGGTCTACGAGAAGATCGGGCTGCGCGCCGCGTTCTCGCCGGCGCGCCTGAGCATCGCACTGCGCTGGGCGGTGTGCGAGGACGCCGGCGCGCCGGTGCGCATCGCGGCCTGTGCGCCGGGCGTGCGGGGGCATCGCCTGCATGCGGCCGAAACGGTGCTGCGGCAGGACGCCGTGGATCGCCGCGGCCGCCTGGCCCTGCTGCGCGAGGCGTGCGCGCGCTCGCTGCCCGGGGATCTCGCCACCCTCGCCAGCCGGCTCGTCGCCGGCCACTGCGGATTCCTCTGAATCATGCGTTTCGAGCCGCCTCATCACATCCTGCGTCCCCTCGAGCACCTGCGCGCGGGCCGCCGTCCCGACGTCGATGCCAAGCTCGCCGGCAACCCCGGCTACCTGACGGACCGGATACGGCCGGGCCAGTTGAGGGGCGTCATCCTCGGCAGCCCGCATCCCCATGCGCGCATCGTGTCCATCGACACCCGGGCCGCGCTGGCGCTGGATGGCGTGCACGCCGTCGTCACGCATCGCGACATCCCGGGCACCCGCGACTATGGGCTGCGCCGCGCCGACCGCCCTTTTCTGTGCGGCGACAAGGTGCGCTATATCGGCGACCCAGTCGCGGCCGTCGCCGCGCACGACCTGCCCACGGCCCTGGCCGCCGCGCGGCTGATCGACGTAGCCTACGCGCCGCTGCCGACGATCGCCGACCCCGAACGCGCGCTGGACCCCGACCTCGAGCACGACGCCTGGGTCCACGCCGGCGGCAATCTGCTGCATGCGGCGAGCCATGCGCGCGGCGATCTGGCCGCCGCACAGGCAATGAGCGCGCACGTGATCGAGGAGGTCTACCACACGCCCCGCCAGATGCATGCCTTTCTCGAGACCGAGGGCGGCGTGGCCGAGCCGGACGGTGCGGGCGGGCTGCACCTGTTCTTCGGCGGCCACAATCCGGCGCGCGAACGCCAGGTCATCGCCGACATGCTCGGCCTGCCGCTCGAACGCGTGCAGTCCACCGGGACGCCCGTGGGTGGCTCCTACGGCGGCAAGGACGAACTCACCGTCCAGCCGATCGCCGCGCTGCTCGCGTGGAAGACAGGGCGCGCCGTGCGGCTGCACCTGGGCCGGCCGCAGTCCACGGATTTCGGCGTCAAGCGGCACCCCATGCGCGTGCGCATGCGCACCGGCTGCGACGCGCGGGGACGCCTGACCTTTCACGAGGTCGAGATTCTCGCCGACACGGGCGCCTACGCCACGCACGGGCCGGAGGTGCTGGACGCCGCGCTGGAGCACGCTCCCGGGCCCTATCGATACCAGGCCGTCGCCATCCAGGCCAGGCTTGTCTATACGAACAACGGCGTGGCGGGCGCGTTCCGCGGCTTTGGCGCCGTGCAGACGCAGTTCGCGCTCGAACGCCAGATCGATCGGCTGGCCGCGTGTGCGGGCATGGCCCCGGATGCCTTTCGCGCGCTGAACCTCACCCCACCGCACGCGCCGGGCCCGCTCGGGCAGCAGATGGTGCCGTTCGACGGGCCGCACCGCGCGCTGGACGTCGCGCGCGCGCATCCCTTGTGGCAGGGCCCACGACTCTGGCGCAGCGCCGAGCGCCGGTTCATCCATGCCGTGGGCCTGGCGCTGGTGCATCGCAGCGACGGCTTCGGCAAGGGCGGCCCTAGCGCCAGCCGCATGGAGCTTGCCCTGGCCGCGGACGGCGCGATCGAGCTGCGCTGCGGGTTCACGGAACTCGGCCAGAACCTGGTCGGCGCCATCCGCGCGATGTGCGCACGCCACCTGGGCTGTGCCGAAGACGACGTGCGCCCGGTGCTCGGGGACACCCGCGTGGCGCCCGACTCCGGCCCGGTGGCGGCCTCGCGCGCGACGACGCTGGTGTGGCGCGCGCTGCTGGCGCTGCGCGCCGAATGGATGCGCCGGCTGCTGGCCGGCGCCCAGGGCTTGCCCGACACCTGCGGCGCGACGCTCACGGCGGGCCCGGGCGGCATCCATGCGGATGGCGCGCTGTGCCTGGGCTACGGCGAACTGGCCCGCCGCCTGGGCGGCGAACGGCCGCGGCTCAGTGTCGAACTCGACGCCGAGGACCCGGCGGGCAACGCCCACGACACCCATTTCGTCTTCGGTGCCTGCGCGGCACTGGCCCAGGTCGCCGTGGACACGTGGAGCGGCAATGTGCGGCTCGAGCGGTTCGTGGTGTGCACCAGCCTCGGGCCGACCGTATCGGCGCAGGGTCTGCTCGGCCAGATGGAAGGCGGCGCGGTGATGGGCATGGGCATGTGCGTCCTGGAAGACCTTCCGTGCACCGAGGGGCGCTATGCGCACCGCAATCTCGATGGCTATCTCATCCCCACGCTGGCCGACGCGCCCCGCATTGAGGTGCTGGCGCTGCAGAACCTGTTCGAAGGCGACCCCATCGGGCCGCGCGGGGCGGGCGAGATCGGCGTCAACATCGCGGTGCCGGCCGTGGCCAACGCCCTCTCTCGCGCGCTGGGGCTGCCGGTCAACCGCCTCCCCCTGAAGGCGCCGGACATCGTCGCCATGCTGGAATCCGGCGCCGCGCACGCTCGCGCGACAGGAGAGCCTCCCAATGAACGCTGACATCTCGCGATCCGGTCCCGCGCCCGACACCACGTTGCGCCTGGCGCTGCAGCTCAACGGGCAGCCCGTCGCGCTCGAGTGCCGCGCCGACACGCGCCTGCTCACCCTGCTGCGCGAGCACTGGTGCCTGACGGGCGCCAAGCCGGGCTGCGGGATCGGCCGCTGCGGCGCCTGCATGGTCTGGCTCGACGAGGTGCCCGTCAACGCCTGCCTGGTCATGGCCTACCAGCTCCAGGGCCGGTCCGTGCGCACCATCGAGTCGGTGGCGGCGGACGTCGTCAGCCTGCCCGTGCGCCAGGCCCTGGCCGAACAGGGGGCGGTGCAGTGCGGATACTGCACCGCGGGCGTGGTGATGACGCTGACCTGGCTGCACCGCCAGCCGGCGGCGGCCTGCCGCGAGCAAGCCCGGGCGGCGATGTGCGGCAATCTGTGCCGCTGCACGGGTTATACGGGCCTGGAGCGCGCAGTCGCACAACTCTTTCCCGGATAGCCGCGCGGCGCCGTCCGGGCCCGCGCGCGGCGCGGCCCGGACGGCGCGGACCGGGTGACTATCCTCCTCAGCCTTGCGAGCCGCGGCGCGCCCAGCCCGTGGTGTGCTTCTCCAGCAGGTTGAAAAGTTCGTACATGACCATCGCCATCACGCCGATCACCATCAGCCCGGCGAAGGCCAGGCCCATCTGCATCGACGAACCCGCCGACATCAGCAGATAGCCGATGCCCTCGTTGGCGGCGGTCATCTCGGACACCGTGGTGCCGACGAACGCCAGCGTGATGGCCACCTTCAGCGACGCATAGAAGTACGGCAGCGAGCGCGGCAGGCCGATCTTCATCAGCACGTCCCAGCGCTTGGCGCCCAGCACGCGCAGCACGTCCTCCAGTTCGGGCTCCAGCGTGGCCAGGCCGGTGGCGATGTTGACCATGATCGGAAAGAAGCTGATCAGGAACGCGGTGAGGATGGCCGGCCCGACGCCGATGCCGAACCAGACGACGAGAATCGGCACGAACGCCGCCTTGGGCAGCGCATTGAACGCGGTCATCAAGGGATAGACCGCGGCGTAGGCCAGGCGCGAGGAGCCGATCAGAAAGCCCAGCAGCACGCCGACGACGATGGACAGGCCAAAGCCGGCGAGCGTGACCCAGAAGGTGCGCCAGGCATGGCCGGCGATCACCTCCTTGAACTCCCAGAACTTCTGCCAGATCGCCACCGGGCTGGGGAAGATGAACTCGGAGACGTTCAGCACCTGGCACAGGAACTGCCAGAGCGACAGCACCGCGACCAGCAGGAGCCAGGGAGCCCAGGGCTCGAATTGCTTGAAATTCTTCATGGTGGGGTCAGGTCGAGAATCGAGGAAGACGGCGGCGCGCACGCCCTGCCGTCGCGAACGGAGCGCGCATGCGGCTCACTGGCTGATGAGGGGGCCGCCGCCGGCTTGCTGCGCGCCGTCGCGGATGGCGCCGATGTGCCCGCGCAGCTCCAGCACGATGTCGGTGAACTCCTTGGTGTAGGTGACCGCCAGTTCCCGCGGGCGCGGCAGCTCGATCTCGCGGCGCACCACGAAGCGGCCCGGGCTCTTGCTCATGACGTACACGGTATCGGCGAGGAACACCGATTCGCGCAGGTCGTGCGTGACCAGGATCACGTTGAAGCGCTGCTCGGTCCAGAGGTCGCGCAGAATGCACCAGAGCTCCTCGCGCGTGAAGGCATCGAGGGCGCCGAAGGGCTCGTCCAGCAGCAGCATCTTGGGCTCGTGGATCAGCGCCCGGCAGATCGATGCGCGCTGCTGCATGCCGCCCGAGAGCTCCCAGGGAAACTTGTCCTCGTAGCCGCCCAGGCCGACCTTGCGCAGCAGGTGGCGCGCACGCTCCTCGTAGTCCTTGCGCTGGCGCTTCAGGTTGGAGCGGTGGGGCTCGACGATCTCCAGCGGCAGCAGGACGTTGTCGACCGTGGTGCGCCAGGGCAGCAGCGAGGGCGACTGGAAGGCCATGCCGGAGATCTTGAGCGGGCCGGTCACGGGCTTGCCGTCGATCTGGATCCTGCCGATCGATGGCATGCGCAGACCGGTCGCCAGCTTCATGAAGGTGGACTTGCCGCAGCCGGAGGGGCCGACGATGGCGATGAACTCGCCTTCGCGCACCTGCAGGTTGATGGCTTCGACCGCAAAATGGTTGGCAGCGAGCAGCTCGTCGTTGTAGGCGAGCCAGACGTCGCGGAAATCGACGAAAGCGCGTGCGTTGGAACCAGTCGTCATCCGGTATCTCGGGGTATGCGGGCCTGCGTGCGGTCGGATCCGGCGGCACGCGGGCGGGTTGGCGGGTGGGCGTTTACGGCTTGCCGCGTGAAAGGCATCGCTCCCGCCTCGCAGCGGGAGCCTGTGCGCCACGGGACGCAGGCGTCGCAGGCGCGAAGCATGGATCGGCCGCGCTCGCCCCGCCCCGGCGGGCGAGGCTTGCGCTTCGGCCCCTGGTCAGCGTGACGGCAGCACCGCGTCGAGCACGCTGGCTTCAGGGAGCAGGCCGCCGTTCCAGACGGCGGCGACGTCCACCGGCGTCTTGGTGGCGTAGGTGTCGGACACCTGGCGCCCCATCAGCGCGAGCCGCTCCGGGTCCACCCGGCCGAAGCCGTCCTTGCGGGCGTCGTCCGACACCACCACCGAATCCAGGGCCAGCTTCAGCCGGCGCAGCTCCAGCGACAGGTCGATGAGGCCGTCACGCGCCTTGACCGAACCGATGGCGGCCTCGGGGTCGCGCACGACTTCGCCCGCGCCCTTGGCGAGCGCGCCCAGAAAGGCGGTGACCGCCGCGGGGTTCTCCTCGATGAGCTTGGGCGAGGCGATGATCACGTTGCCGTACAGCTTGACCCCGTAATCCGGATAGGCGAACACGTTGATGTCCTCGGTCTTGACGCCGCGCGTCTCCAGGCTGAGCAGCGAGGTGAAGGAAAAGCCGGTGATCGCGTCCACGTCGCCGCGCATCAGCATCGTCTCGCGCAGCGGAGGATCCATCGACGTCCAGCTCACCTCGCCCACCTCGTTGGCGGCGGCGAACAGCGGGAAAGCACGGCGCCCGGCATCGAAGACCGGCGCGCCCAGCTTGCGGCCGGCGAGCTCCTTGGGCGTGGCGATGCCGGCCTTGCGCAGCGACAGCACCGCTGCCGGCGTGTTGTTGTAGACCACCATCACGGCGACCGGCTTGTTCGGTATCTCCGGGTTGTTGGCGTGGAACTCCATGAGCGCCGCCATGTCGGCGAAACCCATCTCGTACGAGCCGGACGCGACCCGGGAGATCGAGGCCGCCGAGCCGCTGCCCGAATCGACCGTGACGTCCAGCCCGGCCTCCTTGAAGTAGCCCTGCGCCGCCGGATGGGTGAACAGCGCCGCGGGCCCTTCGAACCGCCAGTCGAGCTGGAACTTGATGGGTGTCTGGGCCTGGGCGGCGACCGCCAGGCAGGTACCTGCCAGCACGGACGACACGCGGGCGAAGAGGCGAAAAGACATGGCCGGGGAACTCCTTGAGCGCTGGATGTGATGCCGGATACGCCGGCCTGCAAATAATTTTTGCAACATCCATGCCAAGTCTGGATTGACAGCCCCATGCCGCCTGCATCCTATCGCACCGCCAATGCACAGCGCACCAATAAGGTGCGATATACGCTTCAAAACGGTGCATTCGAGCCGTCGTCGCCCTCGCCTGTGGCATCGAGCAGATGCGAGAAGGCATCGATGGCCAGTTGGATATCGTCGCTGGTCGTGCTCTCCAGCGGGTTGTGGCTGATGCCCGCGTTCTCGCCACGCACGAAGAGCATCGCCTGCGGCAGGATCGCGTGCATGCACATCGCGTCGTGCCCCGCCCCACTCGGCATGCGATGCACCGGCAAGCCCAGCGCGACGACGGCCTGCTCCCAGCGCGCCATCCAGCGCGCGTCGCTGGGCGCGGCCGCCGCACGCAAGGTTTCCTGGATGCGGCAGGACACGCCCCGCCGCGCGCACACGCGCTCGAGCTCGGCGAGCAAGGCGTCGGCCAGGGCGTCGCGCCGCGCATCGTCGGGCGCACGCACATCCAGGCTGAAACGGCACAGCCCGGGCACGACGTTGACCGCGCCGCCGGGCACCTGCAGGCTGCCCACCGTGGCGACCGTCTCGCGCCCCGCAGCGCCCGCGCGCTCGACTTCGAGCATCCATTCGGCCACCGCCATCGCGGCGTCGTGACGCGCGTTCATCGGCGTGGTTCCGGCATGGCAGGCGACGCCGGCCACCTCGCCCAGGTAGCGGCGGCTGCCGTTGATCGAACTCACCACCCCCAGCGGCAGCCCCATGGCGTTGAGCACCGGACCCTGCTCGATGTGCACCTCGACATAGCCCGCGTAGCGCGCCGGGTCGCGCGCCAGCGCGCCGATGGCCTGGGCGTCGGTGCCGTACGCGGCGAGCGCCTCGCCCAGGCTGATCCCGGCAGCATCGCGCAGCGACAGCCAGCCGGTATCGAAGGTGCCGGCGAGCGCGCCGGAAGTCAGGAAGGACACCGGAAAGCGCTGCCCCTCCTCCTCGGCGAAGGCCACCAGCTCCAGGCCCACCGCCAGCCGCCGCCCGGCGCGCGCGAGACGCTGTACGCAGGCCATCGGCACGGCGATGCCGAGCCGTCCGTCGTACTTGCCGCCGTTGGGCACGGTGTCGTAGTGCGAGCCGGTCAACAGATAGCGCGCGCCGGGCTGCGCCGGATGATAGCGGCCGACCACGTTGCCCAGCGCATCCACCTGCACGTCGTCGAAGCCGCACTCGCGCATGCGCTGCGCGATCTGCTCGGCGCATGCGCGATGCGCATCGCTGAGGTAGGTGACGGTGAGCGCGCCAGGCTCCGCGGCTTCGGTATGCCGGGCCAGCGCCTCCAGCCAGTCCCAGGCCGCGTTGCCCTCGGCCGGCACGTAGCCGAAGCGCTCGTTGAGCCGGATCTCGGCAATGCGATGGATATTGCGCAGCGCTTCGTCGAACTCGAAGCCGGGCGTGTTCGCAAGCCGGCGCTCGAAGGTCGCGAAGATCGCCTGCTTGGCCAGCCCGTCGCCCCGGGGGCCGCGCACGGCGAGCACGAACGGCAGCCCGAAGCGCTCGCGGTAGGCCGCGTTGAGCTCGCGGATGCGCGCCAGCTCCTCGGGCGTGCAGGCGGTCAGGCCGGCGCGATTCTGCTCGTCGGTGGATTCGGCGGTGAGCGTGCGCTCGCTCATGGCCTTGCCGGCGAGGTCCGGATGCGCGAGGATCAACTCGCGCTGGCGCTCGCGCGGCGCTGAGCGCACCACGTCGGCCAGGGCCTGCTTGAGCGCGGCCAGCGAAGCAAAACGCTGCGGGCCGGGATGTGCGGCGAGCGCGGCCTGGGCGATCCACGGCGAGTGCTCGTAGATGCCGTCGAGCATGGCCGATGCATCGGCATCGGAGGCGGCGTTCAGAAGAGTCAGGCTGAGGCTGGGATTCATGTGACGTCTCGGGCGAAGCGAGCGCTCGGAACCATGCGAAATGCCGTCACGCTCGAATTTTGTATACGAAAACTATATACACTTAATGCACACGAACATCCAGGAGAATCTGTCATGGGACTGAGCACGCACGTATTGGACACCGCCAGCGGCCGGCCCGCCGCGGGCATGCAGGTGACGCTGGAGCGCACCACCGGCGGGCGCATCGAAACCCTGGGCATCTACACGCTGAACGCGGCCGGGCGCAACGATGCGCCGCTCATCGAGCCCGAGCAGCTCGTGCCGGGCACCTACCGCCTGGCGTTCGCGGTGGCGGCGTACTTCCGGGTGCAGGGCGTCGAACTGCCCGAACCGCCGTTTCTGGACATCGTCAATCTGGATTTTGGCATTGCCTCGCCCGAGGAGCACTATCACGTGCCCCTGCTCGTCAGCCCGTGGAGCTACTCGACGTACCGGGGCTCCTGAGCGGTCAACGGGAGCCTTCCGCCCCAGACGATGACCGCTGCGGCTGCGACGTTCAGGACGCTGCACAACAGGAGCCCCGGCCCATAGCTGCCGAAGGCGTCGCGCAGCCCGCCGAATAGCGAAGGGCCGAGAGACATCGCGAGCTGATTCAAGGTGGCGGCGAGGCCGAAGACAGCGCCGAACGACGCCGCGCCGAACTCGCGCCGGATGATCATCGGCGCCAGCGTCGTGACGTTGCCCACGGTGAGCCCATAGACAATGCTCAACGCCATCAGCGCCCACGGACTGGGGAACAGCGCCATGCCGACCAGCGCGGCGGCGGCCAGCAGGAGTACGCCGGCGCCGGCTTTTCGCACATCGATGCGATCCGCGTAGCGCGCCAGCAGGAGCCGTCCGACGAATGCCGCGATGGCCGCGGCGGAAACGGCCACTGCCGCGCCCCCGGCGCCCAGCACGGGGATGGCGATCGGCACATGGTGGCTGAGGAACCCGATCTGCACCATCAGGCCCAGGCCGAATGCAACGACATGGCTGCGGAACTGCCGTGTGGCGAGCGCGCTGCCCAGACGCCACGGGACGGCCTGGGACGCATGAGTGTCCGGCGGGGCCGCGGCGCCATCGGGAAACTGCCCGATGTCCTGCGGCCGCGTCTTGATGACCAGGGCAGCCAGCGGCAGCACCACCAGAATCGCGACAGCGGCGGCGAGCGCGGCTGTCGTCTGAAAGCTCCAGATGCGCATCCCGCCCATCAGCAAGGGCGTGCCGATCATGCCGCCGATGCTTGCGCCCAGCATGGCCGTCGACATAGCCCTGCCCTGGTGCCGCTCGAACCAGGGCGCGAGGGTGCTTCCGATGGTATTGGTGGAAAGAGCGGCCATGCCCACGCCCAGCATCGCGAACGCGGCGTAGAGGTGCCAGGGCTGCCGGCAGTGCGGCATGGCCATCACGCCCAGCGCCATCGCCAGGACGCCGGCCGCCACGACGACCCGTGGCCCGCGTCGGGCGATCAAGCGACCTACGCTGACCATGAGCAACGCACTGACCACGTAGGCGCTGGTGACGGCGGTGGACACCGTACTGATGGAAAACCCCTGATGGTTCGTCAGCGCATAGACATAGACGCCCATGCCAAAGACGCCCAGCGACCAGCTCACGGTCGCAAGCAGCATGCAGGCGGTCACGATCCGCCAGCCATAGAAAGTGGTTTTCATCTTATTGCTCGACGTGCTCGAGAGCGAAGGATGAGGCAGGCGGCCCCGGCGCTCATCCGCGCTTTGCGGCAGCAGCGGCCAGCATGGCCGCGCCGATCGGGTGCAGGCCCTTCGCCTGCAGCGCCTCGCCGGCGCCGCGGATATCCCGCTCCTCCTTGTTCTGGCTGAGCTTGCGCTTGCCCACCAGCGAGGTGACGGCGATCTCGATGCCCACGATGTTGCGCAACATGCCGTCGATGAACTCGGGCGTGGCGTCCGACATCTTCCAGGGCCGTGCTTCGCCGGCCTCGTGCCGGCGCGTCAGCCGCGCGACGACGCCGCGCACGAAACGCTCATCGTCGCACACAGTGAGCAGGCCATGCGCATGCACGACCTCGTAGTTCCAGGTCGGCACCTGGCGATGCGCCTCGTGCTTGCTGGGATACCCGTTGGGCGAGACATAGCCCTCGGCCCCGCGAAACACGACCATCACCGGGCTGCCCGAAGCACCGCGCTGCCAGACCGGATTCGCGCGCGCCACATGCGCCTTGAGTACCCCATGCGCCCCCGCATCGGGATCGAACTCGAACGGAAGGTGATTCGCGTCCAGCCCCTCGGCACGGTGCGTGACCAGCACGCCCAGCGGGTACTCGCGGATGATGCGAGCCAGTTCTTCGGGCCGGTGTTCGGCGAAGTGCGAAGGGATATACATCGTAGGCGAGCCAACGCGCGGTATGAACGGCCTTTACTTTCATGGCAAACCGGCATGATGGGAAGATCCAGTTCCCATCATTTTCAATGGGCCAGTTTCACGAAGCGACTGACGCCGGCCTGCCGCCACGGTGAAATGAAAGAGCCCTCCGCATGACCGGAGGGCTCATCCCCGCGCCGCCTTCGGCAGCACGGGCAACGCCGCGCGGACAGCCGCGGCGCGCGTCTTAGACGCGCTCGATGATGATGGCGATGCCCTGGCCCACGCCGATGCACATGGTGCACAGCGCGTAGCGCCCGCCGGTGGCCTGCAGTTGATACAGGGCGGTCATGGCCAGGCGGGCACCGGAGGCGCCCAGGGGGTGGCCGATGGCGATCGCGCCGCCGTTCGGGTTCACGCGCGGGTCCAGGTCCTGCAGGCCGAGGTCGCGGGTGACGGCCAGGCCTTGCGCGGCGAAGGCTTCGTTCAGCTCGATGACGTCCATCTGCTCGAGCGTGAGGCCGGCCTTGGCCAGCACCTTGCGGGTGGCCGAAATGGGGCCGATGCCCATGATGCGCGGCTCTACGCCGGAGGTGGCGGCGGCGACCACGCGTGCGCGCGGCGTCATGCCGTGGCGGGCGGCCGCGGCTTCGGAGGCGATCAGCAGCGCGCCGGCGCCGTCGTTCACGCCGGAGGCGTTGCCGGCCGTGACGGTGCCGCCGGGCTTGACCACGCCCTTGAGCTTGGCGAGCTGCTCGATGGTGGTCTGGGGACGCGGATGCTCGTCGGTGTCGACGACGAGCGGATCGCCCTTCTTCTGCGGGATGCTGAGCGGCGAGATCTCGGACTTGAAGAAACCGCGCTCCTGAGCGGCGGCCCAGCGCTGCTGGCTGCGCAGGGCGAAGGCATCCTGGTCTTCGCGGTTGATGCCGAACTGCTCGGCCACGTTCTCGGCGGTCTCGGGCATGGAATCCACGCCGAACCTGGCCTTGAACGCCGGGTTGATGAAGCGCCAGCCGATGGTGGTGTCTTCGATCTTGGCCACGCGCGAGAAGGCCGAGTCGGCCTTGCCCATGACGAAAGGCGCGCGGCTCATGCTTTCCACGCCGCCGGCGATGCCGAACTCGATCTCGCCCGACTTGATGGCGCGCGAGATGACGCCGATGGCGTCCAGGCTCGAGCCGCACAGGCGGTTGATGGTGCTGGCCGGCACTTGCTGGGGCATGCCCGCCAGCAGAAGCGCCATGCGTGCGACGTTGCGGTTGTCTTCGCCGGCCTGGTTGGCGCAGCCGTAGACCACGTCTTCGACGGCGCCCCAGTCGACGTTGGGATTGCGCGCCATCAGGGCGGCCAGCGGTGCGGCGGCGAGATCGTCGGTGCGGACCGAGGACAAGGCGCCGCCGTAGCGGCCGATGGGGGTGCGGATTGCGTCGCAGATAAAGGCTTGCACGATAAAAAACTCCTAGGTGATCAGTTGGCCGCGCCGGCGGTGGCACAGGACTCGGCGGCGCTGGCCATCTGTTCGATGCGCGCCTTCCAGGTCTTGGGGCCGGTCTGGTGGACCGAGGTTCCCCGCGCGTCCACCGCGACGGTGACCGGCATGTCTTCGACTTCGAATTCGTGGATGGCTTCCATGCCCAGGTCGTCGAAGGCCAGGACCTTGGCCGAGCGGATGGCGCGCGCCACGAGGTAGGCCGCCCCGCCCACAGCCATCAGGTAGGCCGCACCATGGCGGCGGATGGCGTCGATCGCGACCGGCCCGCGTTCGGCCTTGCCGACCATCACCAGCAGGCCGGTCTTCTCGAGCATCATGTCGGTGAAACCGTCCATGCGGGTGGCGGTGGTGGGGCCTGCCGGGCCCACGGCCTCGTCGCGCACGGCGTCGACCGGACCCACATAGTAGATCGCACGGTTGGCGAAATCCACCGGCAGCGATTCGCCGGCCTCGATCAGCTTCTTCATGCGTATGTGGGCGGCATCGCGGCCGGTGAGCAGCTTGCCCGAGAGCAGCAGGGTCTCGCCCGGCTGCCAGGAGGCGACTTCCTCCGGCGTGAGGCTGTCCAGGTTCACGCGACGCGACTGCTCATAGTCGGGCGCCCAGGAAATATCGGGCCACTCGGACAGCGCCGGCGGCTGCAGGTCGGCCGCGCCCGAGCCGTCGAGCACGAAATGCACGTGGCGCGTGGCCGCGCAGTTCGGAATCATGGCGATGGGCTTGGAAGCCGCATGCGTCGGGAAGGTCTTGATCTTGATGTCGAGCACCGTGGTCAGGCCGCCCAGGCCCTGCGCACCGATGCCCAGGGCGTTGATGCGGTTGTAGAGCTCCACCCGCATCTCTTCCAACTCGTTGGCCGGGCCGCGCTCGAGCAGCGCGGTCATGTCGAGGTCTTCCATCAGCGATTCCTTGGCCATCAGCATGGCCTTCTCGGCGGTGCCGCCGACACCGATCCCGAGCATGCCGGGCGGGCACCAGCCGGCGCCCATCTTCGGCACCTGCTCGAGCACCCAGTCGACGATGGAGTCGCCCGGGTTGAGCATGGCGAACTTGGCCTTGTTCTCCGAGCCGCCGCCCTTGGCGGCGACCTGCACGTCGATGGTGTCGCCGGGCACCAGCTCGACGCTCACGATACAGGGCGTGTTGTCGCGCGTGTTCTTGCGCGCGAAGATCGGATCGCCCACGATGGAGGCGCGCAGCGGGTTGTCCGGGTTCAGGTAGCCGCGGCGCACGCCCTCGTCGCACAGATCCTGCAGCGACTGCGTACAGGGCTCGATGCGCACGTTCATGCCGATCTTCAGGAACACGTTGACCACGCCGGTATCCTGGCAGATCGGCCGACGGCCCTCGCGGCACATGCGCGAGTTGGTGAGGATCTGCGCCATCGCGTCGCGCGCGGCCGGGCTCTGCTCGCGCTCGTAGGCCTTGGCGAGATGGCGGATGTAGTCGGTCGGGTGGTAGGTGCTGATGAACTGGACGGCATCGGCAATCGATTGCACGAGGTCGTCGGCGCGGATGATGGTCATGGTATGAACGCGGTCGGAAAGCCGGATAGTGTAATCGCCGGTGATCATACTACCGACCCGCGCCGTCTTCGCCCGCCCTGCCCGTGCTTCGTTACGCTGGGGCGGCGCCGATCGCATCCGACGAAACTGCCGTCACCGGCGCCCCCGCCGGCGGGCCTGCGGGCATGCGCTGGCTCCCTTGCATTCTCAAGCCTTGCGCGTTCGTGCCAGAAAGCGGTTGATCGCCAACGTGAGCACGGTGGTGATGGCGATCAGCAGCAGCGACAGCGTGGCACCGAAGGGCCAGTTGTTCTTGACGAGGATCTCGTCGGCCACCACCGGCGCCATCATCCGGAAACCGGGCCCACCGAGCAGCATCGGGGTGGCGTAGGCGTTCATCGCCAGAATGAACGACATCAGCGCCGCGGCAAGCACGCCCGGCATGGCCAGCGGCAGCGTCACCAGCCGCCAGGTCTCGAACGACGTGGCGCCCAGGCTGAGCGAGGCTTCCTCGGCCGAGCGGTCGATGCCCTCGAGCACGCTCTGGATCGTCAGCACCACGAACGGCAGGTTCACCGACAGCAGGCCGATCAGCACCGCCGCCGGCGTGTACATGATGTCCACGGGAGCATCGAGGATGCCGCTGAAAAGGCCGACCTGGTTGACCAGCCCCTGTTGGCCGAAGGCCACCATCCAGCCGGCCGCGCGCACCGCGTTGCCCACGAACAACGGCACGATCACGCACAGCAGCAAAAGGCTTTTGTAGCGCGATGTGGTCCGCGCGAGGAACTGCGCGAGCGGCAGCCCCAGCACGATGCACAGCGCCGTCACCAGCGCCGCCATGAAGATGGTCTTGCCCAGGATGCCGCGATAGTACGGGTCGAGGAACGCCTGGACATAGTTCGCGCCGGTCAGGGCCTCGACCATGAATTCGCCCGGCACGTAGCGGTTCAGGCTGTAGCGCAACAGCAGGAGCAGCGGCAGCACCAGGAAGATGATGGTGACCAGCGTGGCCGGCGCGACCAGCGCGGCCGCGCGCAAACGATTCGTTTCCAAGGCGGTTCCTCTGTCTCTTTCCCGTTGCGCCGAGCCCGGACTCAGCCCTTGAAGACTTTGTCCCACCAATCCTTGAGCTGGGCGTCGTTCTTGGACAGGTATGCGTCGTCCTGCATCATGAATTGCGCCTGCTGCTCGGGGGTGTAGACGATCTGCTTGGCCAGCTCCGGCGGCAGCGCAACACCCTCGACCGCCGGCGTGCCGCCCAGGTCGTGCGCGAACCCGATCTGCGCGGAGTCCTCGAGCTGGGCATTGAGGAACTCGTAGGCGCCATCCTTGTTGCGCGCGTTGCGCGGCAGCGCGAAGCCGGTGAGGTAGACCACGGAGCCTTCTTTCGGCACCGCGATATCGATGGGCACGCCGGCGTTCTGCCACAGCACCCCGCGGGCATGCCACATGATGCAGATCCAGCATTCGCCGGTCTGCAGTGCCTGCGCCATGGCCTCGTTCGTGGGGTAGATGCGCACGCCCTGCTTCTTCAGTTCCAGCAGTTTTTCCTTGCCCGGCTCGTAGTTCGTGAGCGAACCGCCGAAGGCCATGGCCGCCGACTCGATGGTGGTCAAGTACTGGATGTCGATCACGCCGACGCGACCCGCGTACTCCGGGTTCCAGAGGTCGGCGTACGAGGTGGGCGCAGTGGTGACGAACTTCGGGTTGTAGAGGACCACCCGCGTGGTGTAGTACTGCGGCACCAGGTAATCCGAGCACAGCGCGGCGGGAATCTTTTCGGCCAGCGGCACGCGGCTGTAGTCGATTTTCTCGATGGCGTCGTTCTCGAACATGTCGTAGCTGCCGGATGCGGTCAGCGCGGCGACGTCCATCGAGCCGCGCGGCAGACGGCGCTCGGCCAGGAGCTTCACTTTTCGCGGCGATTCGGCGGCGCTGTCGAAACTGACCTTGTAGCCCTTGGGGTCGACCAGCGGGGTGGCGATGTACTTCTGCAGGGCGGCCTGGTAGTCGCCGCCCCAGGTGCCGACGACCACCGGGCCGCCGGCCGCGTGGGCGCGCGGCATGCCAAGCATGGACATGGCGCCGGCGGCGCCCATCAGGGTGGTGAAATCGCGTCGAGTCATCTTCACTGTCATGGCTTACTCCGGGAGGGGAAACGAGGGGACATCGTCAATCGGCAAGCGCGAACACCGCGTCTTGCGCAATGGAGCAGGTAATGCTCTGGCCGGCTTGAACGCGGTGGCCGGCCGCCCCGCCCGCCGCGTTCTGGACGCGGGCGGTGAGCACGAGTCCGGGCGCGATGCCCAGGACGATTTCGGAGTGCGCGCCGAGATACACGACTTCGAGCACCTCGGCGTGCAGCGCATGCGCGGGCTGCGCGCCCGCGTCCAGTGCGATGGCCTCGGGGCGCACCACCACGCGCCGCGTGCCCGCGGGCAGGTGCACGCCGGGCAGGCGCACGCCGTCACCCGCGACGAAACAGCCTTCGCGGACCTCGCCCCGCAGGAAGTTCACCGAGCCGATGAACGAGGCGACGAAGTCGTTGGCCGGGCGCTGGTAGATCTCCTGGCTGGAGCCCACCTGCTGCACCACGCCGGACTGCATCACCACCAGGCGATCGGCCACGCTCATGGCTTCTTCCTGGTCGTGCGTGACCATCACGGTGGTGATGCCCATGTCGCGCTGAAGGTGGCGGATCTGCTGGCGCACCTCCAGCCGCAGCTTGGCGTCCAGGTTCGACAGCGGCTCGTCGAGCAGCAGCACGTCGGGCCGGAACGACAAGGCGCGCGCGATCGCCACGCGCTGCTGCTGGCCGCCCGAGAGTTCGCGCGGCAGGCGCTGCGCCAGATGGCCCATCTGCACCAGTTCGAGCGACTCCTTCACCTTGCTGTCGATCTGCGCGGCGGCCACCTTGCGCCGGCGCAGCGGGAAGGCCACGTTCTCGTACACGCTCAGGTGCGGAAACAACGCATAGTTCTGGAACACCACGCCCAGGTTGCGCTGGTACGGCGGCATGCGCGTGACGTCGCGTCCGCCCACCACCACGCTGCCGGACGTGGCTTCGATGAAGCCGGCGATCATTTTCAGCGTGGTGGTCTTGCCACAGCCCGACGGCCCGAGCAGCACGAGGAATTCGCCTTGCGCCACGTCCAGCGACAGGTCGCCCACGGCGGTGAAGGCGCCGTAGGTCTTGACGAGGTTCTGCAGTTGTACGGTGGCCATGGTCAGACGACTCGGGTGAGGGGAACGAAACGGTCGGTGACCAAGAGCGCCACCGCGATGACCAGCGTCTGCACGACCGAGACGGCGGCGATCATCGGATCGATCTTCCATTCCAGGTACTGCAGGATCGCGATCGGCAGCGTGGTCTGGCCCGGCGAGACGAGAAACAGGGAGACCTCCAGGTTGCCGAAGCTCACGACGAAGCTGAACAGGGTGGCGGCGACGAGGCCGGGCCAGATCACGGGCAGGGTCACCTTGAGCATGGCCACCAGCGGCGAGGCGCCCAGGCTTTGCGCGGCGTGCTCGATCGACATGTCGAAGCCCACGAGGTTGGCCGTGATCAGCCGGATGCACCAGGGAATGGTGAGCAGCACGTGGCCCGCCACCAGCCCGCTGCGATCGCCCACCAGGGGCAAGCCGGTGGCGATCTCGGTGGCGATGAAGCTCACGTACAGCGCCGCACCCAGGACGATGGCGGGCACGGTGAGCGGCGCGGTGAGCAGGTGCAGGATCAGCTCGCGGCCGGGGAAACGGCCGCGCACGATCGCGACGGATGCGGGTATCGAGACGGCCAGCCCGATCAGCGTGGCGAGCAGCGCCACGACCAGGCTGTTGACGAAGCCGCTCAGGAACGCGGGCTGGCCGCCCAGCGCGGCATACCAGTCCAACGTATAGCCCGCGGGCGGCAGCGCCAGAATGCTGTTGGAAAAAAAGCTGAGCCAGATCACCAGCAGCAGCGGGAACAGCATCACGCCGAAGCCGAGCAGCACCAGCAGGCCGCAGGCGGCGCGCTGCAGGCGGGCCTGCCACGATGTCTCGATGACCATGTGCGAATCCTCGGGGGCGGGGCCCCTCAGGCCCAGACGTCGTTCAGCAGGCGCAGCCAGTTCTGGCCCAGCACGCGTTCGATGCGACCGTGCGTCCAGCCTTTGCGCTGCATCGCAGGCATGAGGTTGGGGAAATCCTCGATGCGCTCGATGCCCTTGGGGAAGACCAGTTCGCCGAACGTGGTCAGGCGGCGCCCGTTGCCCTTGTCGTGCATCACCCATTCCTGGAACGACCAGGGCTGGCCCTGCGACATGTCGGTACCGATGCCGACGTGTTCCTCGCCCACCAGGTTGATCATGTAGTCGATGACGTCGACGAAGTCGTCGATGGTGGACGCCGTGCCCTTGGGCAGGAACGGCGGGAAGATGGTGCAGCCGATATAGCCGCCGCGATCGGCGACCTTCTTCAACGCGGCGTCGCTCTTGTTGCGCGGATGCGCCTTGAGCGAAGCCGGGCAGCAATGGGTATAGGCCACCGGTTTGGTGGACCATTCGCACGCCTGGTTCGCGCCGCGTTCGGCCACGTGGGACAGATCGATGAGGATGCCCTGCCGGTTCAGTTCGCCCACCACGTCGCGGCCGAAGTCGGTCAGACCGCTGTCCTGGCTTTCGTAGCAGCCCGAGCCCACCAGGTTCTGCGTGTTGTATGTGAGCTGGATCACGCGGATGCCGAGTTCGGCGTACAGCTCGATGAAGTCGAGGTTGTCGTCGATGCCCGAGGTGTTCTGCCAGCCCAGGATGATGCCCAGCTTTTTCTCGCGCTTGGCGCGGTGGATGTCGTCCACGCTGCGCACGTGCAGCACGATGTCGGCGTTCTCGCGAAAGACGCGCTTCCAGCGCGCGACGTTCTCCATCGTCTCGGTGAAATTCTCCCAGACGCTGCACGTGCAGTTGGCCACCGTGATGCCAGCTTGGTGCATGGCCTCCAGGATGGTGCGTTCGAAATTGCAGATCAACAGCGAGTCGACCACGATGAGGTCGTCGTACTTGAGAGTGGAGGTCTGGGTCATGGCGGGGTTCTGTCTTGGTGCATGCTGGGGTCTGGGAAAACGTCCAACCGAATTCATGCAAAATGTATGCCATACATTTATTTTCGTATGTCATACAATCGATACGATGCTCGGACGCGCGCGGCGCGGCCACTTGAACCAGGAACAGAACCGTGGCGAGAAGCAGTGAGACAGCCCAAGCGCAGCATGGCGCTACCTTGGACAACGTGAAGCGGGCGCTGGCCGCGGATGACGACGAACGGCCGGTGTACGTGCGCATTGCGGTGGCGCTGTCCAACGAGATCGCCGCCGGCGGGCTCAAGGCCAGCGAGCGGCTGCCATCGCAGCGCCGTCTGGCCGATGCGCTGGGGGTGAACCTCACCACCGTGACCAAGTCGTTCAAGTACCTGAAGGACCGCGGCGTGGTATCGGCGCATGTGGGCCGGGGCACTGCCGTGCGGGGGCGCGGCCTGGACCACATCGCGCCCACCTACGAGCGCCTGCAGGCGCTGCCGCGGGTGGATCTGTCCGTGCTCAAGCAGCACAGCGCCGCCTTCGACGCGGCGGCGGCCGCGGCGCTGCGCGAGATCGCCGCCGAAACGGCCAGCGTGGCCGACCTGTGCGAATACCATCCGGCCGCCGGGCCGCCCGCGGCGCGCGAGATGGCGGTGCGCTGGCTGCGCGACACGCGCATCGAAGCGGCCGCCGAGGATGTCGCCATCACCGCCGGCGCCCAGCATGGCCTGCTGCTGGTGCTGGCCGCGGTGATGAAGCCCGGCGACCTGGTGCTGGTGCCGGCGCTGACCTACCAGGGCGTGAAGACGGCCGCCCAGATGCTGGGCCTGGGGCTGATTCCCGTGGCGGTCGACGAAGGCGGCATCCTGCCGGACGCACTGGCGCGCCACGCCGGCAACCCGCGCGTCAAGGCCATCTACCTGACGCCCACGCTGGACAACCCGACGTCGATCACCCTGTCGCTCGAGCGGCGCCGGGCCATCGCCGACGTGGCCGCCCGGCATGCTCTCGTCGTCGTCGAGGACGAAGTGTTTCGCCCGCTCGCGCGCGAGTTCCTGCCCAGCATCCGGGAGCTGTATCCGCAGGGCACTTTCCACCTGAGTTCGGTGGCCAAGGTGATGGCTCCGGGCCTGCGCTGCGGCTTCGTGGTATCGCCCGCCGCCTACGCGGGCGCGGTGCTGCGCGCACTGCGCGGCAGCATGTGGATGGCCGCGCCCCTGACGGTGACGCTGGTGGCGCGCCTGATCGCGGCCGGCAGCCACACGGCGGTCATCGACGAGTTGCGCGAGCGGCTGCTGCGCCGGCACGATTCGGCCGCCGCGCATCTGGGCCGCGCGCTGCGGCCGGGCGGGCCCGAAGGCAACTGCCTGTGGATCGACCTGCCGGGCGCACTGCCCGCCAGCGAGTTCACCGATTTCCTGCGCGGCGAGGGCATCGGCGTGGCGCCCTCGACGATGTTCTCGACGGGGCCGTCGATGCACAACGGCATCCGCCTCTACAAGGGATCGGTGGCCAGCGATGCCGACTGGAACGAGGCCGTGCGCACCATCGCCCAATGCATCGAGCGTCCGCCGCGCGCGGGCGAGCGCGTCTAGGGCGTGTCGGCATGCATCGGCGCCGCTGCACGCCGAGAACGCCAACTTCAACCCGGTATCCCGCCATGACGTTTCACGAGTCCCTGCCGCCCTTGCCTCTTCACCCCCCGGGTCCGCCGCGCCGCGTCGCCATCGTCGGCGCGGGCGTGGTCGGCCTGTCGTGCGCCTTGTGGCTGCAGCGCTGCGGGCACACCGTCACGCTCGTCGACCGCGAACCGCCCGCCGCCGGCGCCGCCTACACCGGCGCGGCCAGCTTCGGCAACGCCTGCACCATGGCCTTCGGCGCGTGCATCCCGGTGGCCTCGCCCGGCGTGCTCGCCAGGGTGCCCGCGATGCTGCTGGAGCGCCGCAGCCCGCTCGCGATCTTCTGGCGCGATCTGCCGCGCCTGCTGCCGTGGCTGGCCGAGTTCGTGCGGGCGAGCACCCCGGCGCAGGTCGAGCGCATCACCGCGGTGCTGGGCGGCCTGCTGCGGCTGGCCGAGGCCGGCCATGCCCCTCTGATCGAAGCCAGCCGCGCGGATGCGCTGATCCGGCGCGCCGGCTGCCTGTACCTGTACAAGACGCCGCGCAGCTTCGCGGCGGCCCAGCGCGAGATCGCCCTGCGCGCACGCGAGCGCGTGGGCATGGAGATCCTGGACGCCGAGGCCGTACGCGCCGCCGAACCCGCCCTCGCGCCCCTCTATCACAAGGCCGTCCGGTTTACCGATACCTACTTCGTCGACGATCCGCGCGCCTATGCGCTGGCCCTGGCCGAGACGGTCCGCCGTCAGGGCGGCACCTTCGTGCGAGGCGAGGCGGCGGGCATCGCCGGCACGCCCGAGCACGTCGACGTGCATCTCGGCACGCGGGTGCTGCAGGCCGAGCGCGTCGTACTTGCCGCGGGGGCATGGTCGGGTAGGCTGGCCGCCAGCGTGGGCGACCGCCTGAGGCTCGATACCGAGCGCGGCTATCACGTGATGTTTCCCGATGGCGCCGGCCTGCTCGGTGCGCCCTGCTGCTATCCCGAGCACGGGTTCTACATGACGCCTCTTCGCAGCGGCCTGCGCGCGGCCGGCACCGTGGAACTCGGTGGGCTTGGCCGCCCTCCCCGGCCGGTGCGCACCGACACCATCGCCGCGGTGGCGCGCACACTCGTCCCCGGCCTGTCGCGCGCGGGCAGCGACTGGCTCGGTTTCCGCCCGTCGATGCCGGACTCGCTGCCGGCCATCGGTCCCTCGCCCGCCGACGCCCGGGTCATCCATGCCGTGGGCCACGGCCACATCGGCCTGACCCTGGCCGGGATCACCGGCCGCATCGTGTGCGACCTGATCGACGGGCGGGCGCCGCCCCTGGATATCACGCCCCTGCGGCCGACGCGCTTCGCATGAAGACACGTCCGTATCCGGCGCTCGACGTTCGTTGACGCATGCCTTCGCAAGCGGCCGCAGCCCTCCCGCACCAGGACCTCACGCCGGCGCGGCCGGCCCGGGAACGCTGGCGGCCAGATCGCGCAGCGCCTGCACCATCGCCAACGCCACCGCGTCGTCCTGCGCCGGGTCGCCCGGCTTGCGCGGGCCGGACGGCTGGACCGGATAGACGATGCTGACCGTATAGTGGCCGCCGTCGGAGCCGGCGACCGGCATCGCGATCGCGCGGTGCCGCCCTTCGTTGTAGAGCAGCGTGCAATAGCCGTGCTCGCGATAGTGGCGCAGTGCGCCGTCGATGAGCGCGCGCGCGCCCGCCGGCCATTCCACCGACGCTGCACGCAGGCGCGCGATCTCGGCCGTGCGCCGCCCCGGCGGCAGGCCGGCCAGCCAGGCATGGCCGACCGAACTGCTGAGGATCGGTATGCGCATCCCGCGCCCGATCTGGCGGCCGGGGCGGCTGTCGTCGCGGTTCACGCCGTCCAGATAGACGATGTCGCCATCGTGCGCGGTACCGAAACTGGCCATCGCGCGGGTCTGGCCGGCGATCCGGCGCAGCGCCGGCGAGACGGCCGGCAGCAGCGGATTCTCGAGAATCCATGCGCGCGCGAGGCCCAGGATCGGCACCCCGAGCCGGTAGCCGCCCAGAGCGGCATCGAAGGCCACGTAGCCCTGTTCGCGTAGTGTGCGCAGCAGGCGCGTGACGGTTGCCTTGGGCAGCCCCGTGCGCTCGACCAGATCGCGGTGCGACAGCGTACCCAGGCCGGGCCGGAAACAGGCGAGCAGCGCAAGCCCCCGTTCGAGCGATCGGTTCACCAGTGCCATCTCGTCTCCGCCCCGGGTTGCGTGCCCTTGTGCGCCATGCGGGACGTCGCCGTTCCGCGGCCGGACATTCGAGCCGACGATAGCATGTTCCACCCAGAGAAACTGCCGTCTTTGCGCCCGGTATCGCGCTCGCTAAGCTGTGTCGACCCATTCCGCAGGAGACACACGATGCCCGATTCCGATGTCGAGACGATCGTCTACGAACAGCCCGAGGCCGGGATCGCCCGCATCGTCATGAACCGCCCGGCAGTGCGCAATGCGCAGAATCTGCAAATGACCTACGAGCTGACGGCGGCGATGGATCGCGCGGTGGCTGACGACACCATCCAGGTGCTGATCCTGGCCGGCGCCGATCCGCATTTCTCCGCCGGCCACGATCTGCGCGCGCAGGGGCAGCCGCAACTCGGCCGCGACCTGCCGGTGCTTTCGACCTGGGGCGGTTTCGCCTTGCCGGGCGCCGAGGGCGGCTTCGCGCGCGAGCAGGAAATCTACCTGCAGATGACGCGCCGTTGGCGCAACCTGAGCAAGCCGACGATCGCACAAGTGCAGGGCAAATGCATTGCCGGCGGCCTGATGCTCGCCTGGGCCTGCGACCTGATCTGCGCGAGCGACGACGCCGAGTTCAGCGATCCGGCGGTCGCGCTGGGCAACCTTGGCGTCGAATGGTTCGCGCATCCGTGGGAACTCGGCATTCGCAAGGCCAAGGAAATGCTGTTCACCGGCGACACCTGGAGCGCCCGCGACGCCGAACGCTTCGGCATGGTGAACCGCGTGTTCGCGCGCGATGCGCTGGCCGAAGGCGTGCTCGCGATCGCCCGGCGCATTGCCGGCAAGCCGAGCTTCGCGCTGAAGATGGCCAAGGAGGCGGTCAACCGCTCGGCCGATGCGATGGGGCAGCAGGTCGCGATCGACCAGAGCTTCGGGCTGCACCAGCTCTGCCATGCGCACAATCTGCTGCGTTTCGGCCAGCGCGTCGACCCTTGCGGCCTGCCGGCGACGCTGCAGAACCGTCCGGCGCGCGACTGAACCCGATCGTATCGCCGGAACGCCAATGAACCTGAACCTCTCCGAAGAACAGCGCCTGCTGCAGGACAGTGTCGCCCGCTACGTCGCGCGCGAGCACGATTTTGCCCAGTATCGCCGGATCGCCGACGGTGACGCCGAGGCCGGACACGCGGTATGGCGCTCGATGGCCGAGCTGGGCTGGCTCGGCCTGCCGCTGCCCGAGGCCGACGGCGGCAGCGGCGGCGGGCCGATGGACATCGCGATCGTGATGGAAGGGCTGGGCAGCGCGCTGGTGCTGGCGCCCTACCTGAGCACCGCGGTGCTGGGCGCCGATCTGATCGCCCGCCTCGCTACGCCGGCGCAGCGGGAACGCTGGCTGCCCGCGCTCGCCAAGGGCGCGCTGCGCATCGCGCTGGCCGCCAGCGGCGCGATCGCGGCCGATGGCCGCCGCGGACTCGACATACGCGCGACGCGCGGCCACGGCCGCGGCTGGCGGCTCGACGGCGTCGTGCGCGGCGTCGTCGATGCACCGGATGCCGGCCTGTGGCTGGTGCCGGCGCGGATCGACGATGACGCAGCCGGGCCCGCAGACGCCATCGCCGTGTTCACCGTGACGCCGCGTGCGCCGGGGCTTGCGGCCACCGCCTTCGGGCGGGTCGACGGCCGGCGTGCCGCCGACCTGGCGTTCGACGGCGTCACGCTGACCGATGGCGACCGGCTCGGCGCCTCGGACGCCGAGCCCGGCGACGCCCGGGTCGCGCTCGAGGCCGCGCTCGATGCGGCCACCGCCGCCGCCTGCGCCGACGCCATCGGCTGCCTGACGGTACTGGTCGACCGAACCGTCGCTTACGCGAAGACGCGGATCCAGTTCGACCAGCCGCTCGCGGCCCATCAAGCGCTGCGCCACCGGATGGTGGACATGGCGCTGCATCGCGAAGAGGCGCGTGCGATCGCGTTGTGCGCGGCGCTGCGTCTGGACGGCGATCCCGGCGCGCGAGCGCGCATGGTCTCGGGCGCCAAGATCCGCGTCGGCCGTGCGGCGCGCGCGATCGCCGAGGGCGCGATCCAGATCCATGGCGCGATGGGGGTCACCGACGAACTCGCCATCGGCGCCTACGCCAAGCGGCTGCTCGCGTTCGAAATGACGCATGGCACAGCGGCCGAGCACCAGCGCCGCATCGTCGCGCTGCGCCGCGCGGCCGGCGGGCTGCGCCCCTTCGACTGAACCGACAAAGGCTTGCGATGACGCTGGACCTGACCGACGACGAACGACGCTTTCGCGAGGAGGTTCGCGCCTTCATCGCCGAGCACCTCACGCCCGAGATCCGCCGCGGTACGCGGCTCAACGTCTGCGCCGCGCCCGAACCCGAGATCGTGCGCCCCTGGCATCAGGCGCTGCATCGTCGCGGCTGGGCGGCGCCGGCCTGGCCGGTGGAATACGGCGGCACCGGCTGGACGCCGATCCAGCGCTACCTGTTCGACCTGGAGTGTGCGCGCGCGGGCGCACCGCTGCCCAATCAGATGGGGCTGCGCCTGGTCGGCCCGGTGATCATGAAGTTCGGCTCGTCCGCGCAAAAGGCAAGATTCCTGCCGCGCATTCTGTCCGGCGACGATCTCTGGTGCCAGGGCTACTCGGAACCCGGCGCCGGCTCCGACCTCGCGGCCTTGCGCACCCGCGCGGTCCGCGACGGCGATGGGTACGTGATCAACGGCACCAAGATCTGGACCGGCTACGCGCACTACGCGAACTGGATGTTCGCGCTGGTGCGCACCGCCGACACCGGCCGCAAGCAAGAAGGCATCTCGTTCGTACTGATCGACATGGCCACGCCCGGCATCACGGTGCGGCCGATCCGCCTGATCGGCGGTGATCACGAGGTCAACCAGGTGTTCTTCGACGACCTGCGGATTCCGCTGGCCAATCGCGTCGGCGACGAGGGCGAAGGCTGGCGCTACGGCAAGTACCTGCTCGAATTCGAGCGCGGCGGCGTGCTGTTCGCATCGAGGCTGCGCATGGACCTGGCCAAGCTGGCCGAGGCGTCGGCGGCGCTCGGCGCCACCGACGATCCGCTGGACGATGCGCGCGTACAGGCCGAGTTGACGACGATCGAAACCGACATCGAAGCGCTGACGATGATCGAGCTGCAGACCATCTCGCGGCTGGCCGCCGGCGAACCGCCGGGGCCGGTGGCATCGATGCTCAAGCTGCGCTCGACCGAGATCCGGCAGGCGATCACGCGGCTCGGCGTCGAGGTTCTCGGCGCCGCGGCCCTTGCCTGGGAGCCGCGCCGGCCGCTGTACGCGCTCGAGGACGACGGGCCGCTGCCGCAGGTCGTTCACGCGATGCTGCCCTGGCACCTGAACACGCGCGCGCAATCGATCTACGGCGGCTCGGCGGAGATCCAGCGCAACATCCTCGCACGCGCGCTGCTCGGCTTGTAGAAGAAGGAAGCACCGCCATGTCACTGCCGCTCGCCCCCCTGCTCGACGCGCGCTCGCTGGTCATCGTCGGCGCCAGCGCCGATCCGGGCCGCACTGGCGGCATGCCGGTGGCGAGCCTGCGCGAGGCCGGCTTCCCTGCCGAACGGCTGCTGCTCGTCAATCCGAAGTACGACGCGATCGACGGGCTGGCGTGCCACCCCTCCATCGATGCCCTGCCCTTCGCACCCGATCTGGCGGTGCTCGCGGTGCGCGCGGCAGACGTGCTGCCCACGCTGGAACGCTGCCACGCCATCGGCATCCGCGCGGCCGTGGTGTTCGCCTCGGGCTACGCCGAGAGCGGCGAGAACGACGGCGCACGGCTGCAGGCCGAACTGGTCGCGTTCGCGCGCCGCTCCGGCATGCTCGTCGCCGGCCCGAACTGCATCGGCTTCGCCAACAACCACACCGGGGTGTTCGCGACCTTCATCCGGCACATCGCGCGCCGCCGCGAGCCGGGCCCGATCGCGATCGCGGCCCAGAGCGGCAACATTGCCGCGCTGCTGCGCAATCTCGGGCTCGACTCTGGCCTGCGCTTCTCCTGCATCGTCAGCACCGGCAACGAAGCCTGCGTCGACCTGACCGACTACCTGGCGCATTTCGCGGCGGACCCGCACACCGAGGCCGTCGTCGGCTACGTCGAGCAGATCCGCCGCGGGCCCGAGTTCGTGCGCGTCGCGCTGGCACTGCGGCGCGCCGGCAAGGCGCTGTTCCTGCTCAAGGTCGGCAGCTCGGCGAAAGGGGCCGAGGCGACCGTGTCGCATACCGCCGCGCTGGCCGGCCGCGACGTCGTCTATCGCACCGCCTTTCGCCAGCTCGGCATCGCCAGCGCCACCGATCCGCACCGGCTGATCGACCTGGTTCGTCTGTGGCGAACGGGGCGCAGGCCGGCCGGCCGCGGCGCCTGCATCGTCTCGCTGTCCGGCGCGGCGTGCGCACTGATGGCCGACCATCTGGCGCGCGACGGCGTCGCGGTGCCGAACTCGTCGCCGGCCACGCAGGCACGGCTGCGCGCCGTGGTGCCCACCTACGGCATGGTCGCCAATCCCGTGGACCTGACCGGCCAGGTGACCAGCGACCGCAGCGCATTCCCGGCGGTGCTCGCTGCGATCGCCGCGGCCGACGAATTCGACGCGGCGGTGTTCTATGTGATGGGCGAGCTGCTCGATGTGATGGCGCCCGAGCTGCTGCGCGCCGCCGCTGCCTGCGAGAAGCTCTTCATCGTCATCGACACGGCCGAGGGCGCCACCTGCCATGACGCGCTCGAAGCCGGCGGCATCGTCGTGTTCCGCGACATCCATCGCGCCAGCGCAGCGCTCGCCGGCATCGTGCGCTGGCGCGCCGATCCGGCCGGACGCTGGGAGCCCGGCGCGTGCCGGTCCGGGACCGCGGCGGTGTGCGCGCGGCCCGAGATCCTGCGCGCTGCGCGCGCCGGCGGGCGCCGGCAACTGACCGAGGTCGAGGCGAAGGCGCTGCTCGCCGGTTCGGGCCTGCCGATGGTGAGCGAGACGCTGGCGCACGACGCCGACGCGGCGGCCGCCGCCGCGGCGCGGCTCGGCTGGCCGGTCGCGCTCAAGATCGTCAGCCCCGACATCGCGCACAAGAGCGAGATCGGCGGCGTACGGCTGGGGCTGGCCGACGTCGCGGCGGTACGCGACGCGCATGCGCGGCTGCGCGCCGACGTCGCGCGCCAGCGTCCCGAGGCGCGCATCGACGGTGTCGTCGTGCAATCGCAGGTGGTGGGCGGCGTGCCGATGCTGCTCGGCATCGTGCGCGACCCGATCTTCGGGCCGGTGATGACGGTCGGCTTTGGCGGCGTCGAGGCCGAACTGGATCCCGACGTTGCGCACCGGCTGCTGCCGGTCGATGCCGCGACCGCCGACGGCATGCTCGCCGAACTGCGCCGCAGCCGGCTGCTCGACGGCTTTCGCGGCAGCCCCGCCGCCGACCGCGCAGCGCTGGTGGCGCTGATGGTCGCCCTCTCGGACGTGATGATTGCGCTCGGCGACGACATCGACGAACTCGAATTGAATCCGGTCCTGGTACTGCCGCGCGGCTGTGGTGTCGTCGCCGTCGATGCACTGGTCCGGCTCAGTGTACCGACCACGGGCGGCGCCGCCGCTGCGCCGCGTGAACCGGCCTGAAGGCCATCGGAGGAGACCATGAAGATTCGTTCCGCGATCCCGAGCGCCAGCGCTCCGGGCGAATCGCCGCCCGCCCCCCTGCAGCCGCGCTCCGGGCGGCGCACCGTGCTTCGGGGCGTCGCCGCCGTGGCGGCGCTGGCCGCGCTGGGCGGCGCATGGCGCCCGGCGGTGGCCCAGACCTTCGACAAGCCGGTCCGCATCCTCGTGCCGTTCACCGCCGGCGGCGCGTCCGACACCGTTTCGCGCGCGCTCGCCGCCGATCTGCAGGGCCGGATCGGCCAGCCGGTCATCGTCGAGAACCGCCCTGGCGCGAGCGGTACGATCGCGCTCGATCAGATGCAAAGAAGCGCTGCCGACGGGACGACGCTGATGCTGCTGTCCGGTTCGACCACGCTCGCGCCGGCGTTCGAGGGCAAGCATTTCGACGTCGAGCGCAACGTGACCGCGCTCGGCATGCTCTATACGCAGAAGCTGGTGCTGGTAACGAGCGCCGGGAATCCCCGCACCGGCGCGATGCGCAACGCCACCGACGTGGCGGCGTACGCCAAGGCGAACCCGGACGTGTTGACCTTCGCGAGTTCGAGCCCGGGCACGATGGGCCATCTGGTCATGGAGCGATTCAAGTCGACGGCGGGACTTCGCATGACCCACGTGCCCTACAAGGGCAGCCCTCAAGCGGTGCTCGACCTCATCGCCGGGCGGGTCGACTTCTTTCTGGCCGACAGCACCTCGACGATGCCGTATGTGCGCGAAGGCAAGCTGCGGCCGCTCGCGATCGCCGGCGCCGAACGCCTGGCCACGCTGCCCGAGGTGCCGACGTTCCAGGAACAAGGCTACGCCGATCTTCTGCCCGGCATCTGGGCCGGCATCGTGGGGCCGCCGAACCTGCCGCCGGCGACCGTCGACGCGCTCGCCGCGCAGATCAAGGCCGGCTTCGACACACCGTCATTCCAGGAACGGCTGCTGGCGAGCGGCAACGAACCCTGGTACCTGTCGCCCGCGGACATGCTCGCCTACGTCAAGGAAAACACACAGACCTGGAGCGACTTCATCCGCGAGCAGCAGATCACGATCCGCTAGCCGGCCGGCGGCATGGGTTCATCGGTCAGGGTGAGCAGGATGGCTGCATACCAGGCTGCGTTCAGCCCGAGGGATTCGTCCAGTGTCAAATCCCGCGTGCCCATGTCGATGCGGGACGAGTGCACGCCGAGCAATCGCCACGGCAGCGCGGCGCCGGCTTCGGGATCGCGCATGACCACCGGCGCGCCGCTGGTGCCGCGATGCGTGCGCGCGTCGGTCAGAAAGAACCCCTGGCCCTGGAAGCGGATACCGAAGGCGGAAGCTATCACGGCGTGGCGCACCACGGGCAGGTGGTACATGGTGTCGTGGAATCCCAGCGGGAAGCCGACGATCAGCAAGCCCCTGCCCGCTTCGATCCGGCTCAGCTCGCTCTGCAGGTTGGCGGGGGTGAAGCAGCGGATCTCGGCCGTCGCGGGCAGCAGCGCGCGATCGATCTCGAGCACGGCCACATCGATGTCGCCGCCGGAGTCCGAGCCTTGTCGCCACTGGCTTCGGCCCTCCTTGAAAAGCCAGATCGACAGGGCCAGGGACCGCGTGAGGTTCACGGCATCGATGTGCAGCTCGATCTCGATGCGATTGGGATGGTGGCCGCTCGGCGCGTCCTGGAGCACGTGCCGGCTCGTGACGAAGAACAGACGCCCCGCGCGCTCGAAGAAGAAGCCGCTGGCGCCGGTGAGCAGGCGATCCCCGTCGAAGGTGGTGACCCTCGCGGTCGTCAGAAAGAGCGGTTCGATCATGGGGCAGGTCCTGTGGTTCAGATCGTGAGCACCAGCCGGTGCGTTGCACCGTCCAGCGGCACGCGCGCGCCGCCCTCCTCGTGGGCCACGGCCTGCTCGTCGAGCAGCGCCTGCGAGATGCCTCGGCAGCGCGACGACCGGTGGCGCACGACAATGGCGCAGCGGGTGGATTCGATCGTCAGGTTCATCTCGAAGCCGGGCCACTCGGAGGGGATGCACGGATCGATCCTAAGGCAATCGCCTTCGCGCCGCAGCCCGAGAATGCCCTCGATGCCGGCGCGGTACATCCATCCGGCCGAGCCCGTGTACCAGGTCCACCCGCCGCGCCCCGCATGCGGCGCCACGGCGTAGACGTCGGCCGCGATCACGTAGGGCTCGACCTTGTACCTGGCCACCTCCTGCGGCGTGCGAGCGTGGTGGATCGGGTTGACGAGCGCGAACAGCGAGGCGGCACGGTCGCCGTCCCCCTGCCGGGCGAACGCCAGGATCGCCCACACCGCGGCATGGCTGTACTGGCCACCGTTCTCGCGCAGGCCGGGCGGATAGCCCTTGATGTAGCCGGGGTCCCGCGCGGTCTTGTCGAACGGGGGCGCCAGCAGCAGCATCAGGCCGTCGGCGGGCACGATCAGGTGCTGCGCCAGCGAGTCCATGGCGCGCGCCGCGCGCCATGGCTCGGCCGCGCCCGACAGCACGGCCCAGGCCTGCGCGATGGCATCGATGCGGCATTCCTCGTTGTCCTGCGCGCCGAGCCAGGTGCCGTCGTCGAAAGTGGCGCGGCGATACCAGTCGCCGTCCCATGCCTCGCGCTCGATCGCCGCGCGCACCGATTCGGCGTGCGCGCGCCAGCGCGCGGCGCGCGCATCGCCGCGTCCCTCGGCCAGCGGCGCGAACAGGGCGATCGTGCGCACCAGCAGCCAGCCCAGCCACACGCTCTCGCCTCGCCCGCCGGCACCCACCCGGTTCATGCCGTCGTTCCAGTCGCCGGTGCCGATGAGCGGCAGGCCCAGGGCGCCGGTGAGGTCCAGGCACTGGTCCAGGCCGCGCGCGCAGTGCTCGAACAGCGAGGCCGGCTGGCCCGCCGGCATGGGCTGGAAGAAGGCATCGTGCTCGCCGGCCTGCAGCGCCGGCCCGTCCAGGAAGTCCACCTTCTCGTCGAGGATGGCCGCATCGCCCGAACTGGCGACGTAGCCGGCCGTGGCGTAGGCCAGCCAGACCCGGTCGTCCGAGATGCGCGTGCGCACGCCCTGCCCCGAGTGCGGCAGCCACCAGTGCTGCACGTCGCCTTCGACGAACTGGCGCGCGGCGGCGCGCAGGATATGGTGCCGCGCGGCTTCGGGCTGGCACAGACTCAATGCCATGCCGTCCTGCAACTGGTCCCGGAATCCGTAGGCGCCGCTGGCCTGGTAGAAGGCCGAGCGGGCCCACAGCCGGCAGGCGATGGTCTGGTACAGCAGCCAGCCATTGAGCATGATGTCCATCGCGCGGTCCGGCGTGCTGACCTGGACCGCGCCTAGCGTTCGCTCCCAGTAGGCGGTGACACCGGCCAGCACGGCATCGAGGTCCGCCGCGCGGTAGCGGGCGATCAGAGCCCGTGCCTGCTCTTCGGAAACGGCCTGGCCCAGCAGGGCGACGACCTCGATCGATTCGCCCGCGGCCAGTTCCACCACGCACTGCAGGGCCGCGCAAGGGTCCAGCCCCGCCCCGATCGCCCCCGAGAGCGGCTCGCGCCCCAAGAGGGCCGCGGGCGCCCGGGGACTGCCATGGCGGCCCAGGAACTCGGTGCGGTCTGCGGTCCATGCGGTCTGCCGTCCGCCCAGATCGGCAAAGGCGACCCTTCCCGGAAAGGCCATGCCCCAGGGCTTGCGGGCCAGTATCGCGCCGCTGGCCGCGTCGCTGGCCGTCACGATGAACGGTGCCGACGCGCCGCGCGACGTGCCCAGCACCCATTCCACATAGGCCGTCACCGACAGACGCCGCGCCCGGTCCGATCGATTGCGCAAGGTCAGGCGCGAGATCTTCAGCGGATCGTCCAGCGGCACGTATTGCAGCAGTTCGAGCGCGATGCCGTGCGCCTCGTGCGCGAAGCGGCTGTAGCCCCGGCCGTGCCGGGCCTCGCAGGCGCCGGCGCCGTGCAGCGGCCATGCCGTCGGCGACCACAGGGCACCGCTGTCCTCGTCCCGCACATAGAAGGCCTCGCCGGACGGATCGCTGACGGGGTCGTTCGACCACGGCGTGAGCTGGTTCTCGCGGCTGTTCTCGCACCAGGTGGCGCCGCTGCCTTGCGCCGACACCTGGAAGCCGAAGCCGGGATTGGCGATCACGTTGATCCAGGGCGCGGGCGTGGTCTGGCCGGGCTGCAGGCGCACCACGTATTCGCGGCCATCCTGCGCGAAGCCGCCCAGGCCGTTGAAGAACTCCAGGTCCTGCGATGCCGTCGGCTCCGCCAATGGCAAGGCAGCGGGCGCCGGCGCGCCCTGCGGCAGCGGCGATGCCGGCTCGCTCGCGGGCCCCGCCCGCAGCGGCGCCAGGCGCGCGAGCCGATCGGCCATGGAACCCTGGCGTGCGACGAGCTCGACCCGCGCGACCGATTGCAGCAAGGCGCGTCCCTCGGCGCCCAGCCGGTCCGCGCGCAGCGCATGGATCGCTCCCTGCGCATGGCCGGCGTCCAGGCGGGGGCGCGCCTGACTGCTGCGCACGGCCGTCTCGATCGCCACCTGCAGGTCCTGCACGTAGGAAGACGCGCGCTCGTTGAGGATGACCAGGTCCACGCCGAGCTGCTTCATGCGCCAGTACTCGTGCGCACGCAGCACCTGCCGCACCTGGGCCAGGTCCTCGATCTCGTCGATGCGCAGCAGGACGATGGGCAGGTCGCCCGACACGCCGTGCGGCCACAGCCCGGACTGCGGCCCCGTCCCGCGCACGATGAGTTCGGGGGCGGCGCGCAGCCGCCGGTCGGCATAGAGCAGCGGCGCGGCCAGGCGCTGGAAGTCGGCGGCCTCGTCCGCATCCATGCCCAGGTGGCGAAGCTGGACCTGCGCCTGCGTCCACGCGAGCGTGGCGGCGCGCTCGAAGGCGCTGCGGTCGTGGTGCTGGTCGATCAGGTCCAGCAGTTCGGCGCGCGACGCGGCCACCACTGTCCAGAAGGCGATGCGCGCCAGCCCGCCCGGCGGAATGTGCAGGCGCCGGCGCAGGCAGAACACCGGGTCGAGCACGGTACCCACTGTGTTCGACAGCGGCTGGTCATCCACGATCGCCGCGGCCGTGCCGGCATCGTGGCCGCGGCCCAGGAAACGGGCGCGGTCGGATTCGTGTTGCGGCTCGGCGGTGATCTCGCCCTCGACCACCGCGAAATGCGCGGCCCAGACGGAAGGTTCCTCGGGCGCACGCGTGCGCCGCGTGGCGATCAGGGCGCCGAATTCGGGCAGATAGTCGGTCAGGACGAAGAGCTTGGCGAAGGCCGGGTGGGCTTCGTCGGCGGACTGCGCACCCAGCACCACTTCCGCATAGGACGTGACGTCGACCTCGCGTGCGCGGCGTCCACTGTTGGCCAGCGAGAGGCGGCGCACCTCGCCATCGCTCTCGCCCGAGACCAGCACGTCCAGCGTAGTGGCCAGGCCGCCGTCGCGGTGGGTGAAGGTGGCGCGGTCCTCTGCGAACAGCGCGTCGCCGTGCCGGGCATCGGCCGGCAGCGGCTGGGCGGTGGCGGACCAGGCCTGGCCGCTGCGCACGTCGCGCAGATAGACAAAGCTGCCCCAGGGGTCCCGGGTCGCATCCTCGCGCCAGCGCGTCACGGCCAGGCCGCGCCAGCGGCTGTAGCCCGCGCCGGCCGCGGTCAGCATCACGCTGTAGCTTCCGTTGGACAGCAGGTGCGTGACGGGCGCCGGCCCCGGCGCCGAGGCCGGTACGCGCCGCACGGCCGGCGCCTGCGCGCTGCTGTCGTTGCGGGAGGCCATGACTTCCTCCGCGCGGGGATGCTCCACCGCGACGTTGCGCGGCATGCGCTCCTGCAGCAGCAGCTCGCTGGACTGGATCATCGGCTCGCGGTGAAAGTACGCGCGCATCGCGCCGCCATGCAGCACGTTGGCGATGGCCACGATGGTCATGCCCTGGTGGTGGGCCATGAAGCTGCGCACGATCGCCACCCGGTCGCCTTCGGGCAGGCGCGATGGTGTGAAGTCCAGCGCCTCGTAGAAGCCATGGCGGCCGAGCGCGCCCATCGCGGCCAGTCGCGCGTAGTTGCGGCAGGCGGCCCGCGGGTCCACCATCGCCGCCAGGCCTGTGGCATAGGGCGCGACCACGCGGTTGTCGGCCAATCCGCGCTTGAGCCCCAGGCCGGGTACCCCGAAGTTGGAGTACTGGTAGGTGTACTCCAGGTCGCGGGCGTTGTAGGCGGACTCGGAAATGCCCCAGGGCATGCCGAGCGAGTCCCCGTAGGCTATCTGCCGATGCACCACCAGCCGGTTGGTCTGCTCGAGCAGGCTGCCGACCGGCGCGCGCATCACCAGCGAGGGCATCAGGTATTCGAACATGGAGCCCGACCAGGACACGAGGGCAGAGCCGAAGCCCACCGGCGTGGCCGTGCGGCCCAGGCGAAACCAGTGGCGCGTGGGCGCATCGCCCTTGGCGATGGCGAACAGGCTCGCCAGGCGGGCCTCGGAGCCGAGCAGATCGTAGCAACTGGCGTCCAGGCGCTGATCGGCCGGTGCGTACCCGATGGACAGCAGCTTGCGCTCCGGGTCGACGAGAAAGGTGAAATCCATGGCCAGCGCCATCGCACGCGCAGTGTCGGCCAGCACCTGCAGGCGGGCCGCCAGCGCCTGCGGTGCCTGGGCATGGCGCGCGTCGTGCGCATGCGCAGCCGCCGCGCGGCCGAACGCCTCGATCCAGAAGACGAGGTCCTCCGCCTCTTCGTCCTCGACCAGCGCCAGCTCCTGGGCGGCGCCGGCGGCCTTCTGCGCGAGCCGGCCCAGCGTGGGTGCAAGGGCGTCGAGCGCCTGCGGCCCCTGGAGCTGGAGTGCCATGTCATCGAGCAGCTCGCCGACCCGCCGACCCCGCGCGCGGCGCGCCACGTCCAGGCCTGCCAGGGCTTCGCGGGCCAGTTCCAGGGCATCCGCCATGCCGGCCCTGGCATCGGGTTCGCGAACGCCGTCGCGCCACGCCTCGCAGGCGTTGGCCAGCGTGATCAGGTGGCCGGCCAGGTTGCCGCTGTCCACCGACGACACATAGGGCGGGTCCAGCGCACGCAGATCCGATGTGTCGTACCAGTTGAAGAAGTGGCCCTTGTAGCGGTGCAGCCTGCGCAACGTGGCGAAGCTCGCCTCCAGGCGCTCGACGGTCTCGGCCAGGCCGGTCCAGCCGAAATCGCGCGCCGCCGCGGTGGCCAGCAGATACAGGCCGATGTTGGTGGGCGAGGTCCGCCGTGCCAGGACCGGCTTGGGTACTTCCTGAAAATTGTCGGGCGGCAGCATGTGGTCCGCCGGCGTCACGAAGGTCTCGAAATAGCGCCAGGTGCGCCGCGCGATCAGGCGCAGTGCCCGGGCATCGGCTGCCCGGGGCGCGCTGCGGCGCGCCGGCTTCGGCGGCCGGCTGGCCCACCAGGCCAGGGTGGGTGCCACGAGCCACAGCAGCGTGAACGGCAGCACCACCGGCCAGGACGATGGCGACAGGATCAGTGCAGCGGCACTCATGACCAGCCCGAGTGACACGCCGCCGGCCATCTGGCGGTAGAAGCCCGCCGGATCGAGCCGTGGACGCCTGCCGGCCTGCGCCGCCGTCGTCCATTCGAGCAAACGCTGGCGCGTGAAGAACAGGCGTACGAGGGTGCGCACGATGGCATCGCCCATGCGCCAGGCCTGGTCCGCGAGGAAGGTCAGCGCCAGACCTGTCTGCAGCAGGGCCAGCTTCAGGTCGGCGGCGAGCGCCAGGAAGTGGCTGCGCATCCGCACGCCCGCGCGGTGCGGCCAGACCGCGAAGACCGTCGGCAGCATGGCGGGGATTGCGATGGCGGCCAGCACCAGCGCGGTGGCCACGAACGCCGACGGCGCGGGCAGCAGCCAGGCAACGCCCAGCGCCAGCAGCGTGAAAGGCGCGAGCAGCGAGCGCCGCAGATTGTCGAGCATCTTCCAGCGGCCGATGGCGGGAACGGCGCGCACGCCCGTGCGCGGCCCGAAGATCCATGGCAGCAGTTGCCAATCGCCCCGGCTCCAGCGGTGCTGGCGCCGCGCCGCGACGTCGTAGCGCGCGGGCGCTTCCTCGACCAGCTCGATGTCCGACGCCAGCCCGGCGCGCGCGAACACGCCCTCGAACAGGTCGTGGCTCAGCAGGGTGTTGTCGGGCACCCGCGCGTGCAGGGCCGCTTCGAAGGCGTCCACGTCGTAGATGCCCTTGCCGGTGTAGGAACCTTCGCCGAAGAGGTCCTGGTAGACGTCCGAGACGGCCATCGCATACGGATCCATGCCGCCGGGGCTGGAGGAAAGCCGCTGGTAGAGCGAGCCTTCCCGGCCCACCGGCAGCGAAGGCGTGATGCGCGGCTGGAGAATCCCGTAGCCGCCCACGACACGCTGCAAGGCAGCGTCGAAGCGGGGCCGGTTCAGCGGATGCGCCATCTTGCCCACCAGCCGCAGGGCCGCATCGCGCGGCAGCCGCGTGTCGGCATCGAGCGTGAGGACATAGCGCACGCCCTGCGGCACGCGCGACGCGTCGCCCTGCGGCACGAAGCTGGTATCGCTCGCGCCGCGCAGCAGGCGATTGAGCTCATGCAGCTTGCCCCGCTTGCGCTCCCAGCCCATCCAGGTGTTCTCTGCCGCGTTGAAGACCCGGCGCCGGTGCAGCAACAGGAAGCGGCAGCCCGCGGGCGCGGGTCCGTGGCGCCGGTTCAGCGCCGCGATGGCCTGCACCGCCGTCGCCAGCAGCGGCGCATCCGATGGCAGCGTCTCGCTGTCCGCGTCGACGCCGTCGGTCAGCAAGGCGAAAACGATGTCGCCCCCGCCGCCCGCCAGATGATGAACCTCGAGCCGCTCGATCTGCGCCAGCAGGTCGGCCTCGCTGGTCAGCAGGGTGGGCACCGCCACCAGCGTACGCAGCGTGTCAGGCACACCCGCGACGAGTTCCAGCCCCGGCAGTGGGACCGCGCCGAAGCGCCAGGCCGCCAGGCGATTCACCAGCGCCGTCGCGACCTCGATCGCCGGCAGCAGCAGCGCAAGCGCCCACAGCGCGAGGACGGCGGTGCTGCCGCCCGCCGGGACCCATGCCAGCGCCAGCGCGAGCAGACCCGCCGCACCGGCCAGGATCGCTCCGGCATAGGCGCCGATGCCCAGGCCACGGGGCCAGTGGCCCAGGCGCCGATGCAGCGGCGGACGAAAGCCGATGGCTTTCTCCAGCGCAGGCCGGCCTTGCGCGATGAGGTGGTAGCCGGGGTCCGCGAGCCTGGCGCGCTCGCGCGCGTCGGCCTGGTCCGCGGCGGCGGACTGCGCCGCGGACACGACATGGTCGGCGATCTCCAGCTCCGAGCGGGGCGAGCGGCGCGCCAGTTGCTCGATGGCGCTGCGGTAGAGATTGCGCGTCGGGAAATCCATCGCGGCGAAGTCGCTGCCCGCGCGCAGCCGCGCATCCACCAGGCTCACGCGCTCGAACAGGTCCGCCCAGTCGATGTCGGCCATCAGCCGCAGACTGGTGATCACGTTGCGCACCGTGACGTTGGAGGCCCCCTGCCGCTGCTGGGCGTGGGACACCACGTCGTCGATGGTGACGCCCTGCTGCCCGAGGCGCTCCTCCAGCCACCCGAGGGCCGGCATGGTCTGGGGATCGTGGTCTCTCAGCCGCTTGGCCAACTGGGCCGCAAAGAGCTCGGACAGCGCCAGCGGCGAACGCGCGGCGATGTCTTCGTCGAGCGCCGAATGCGCCGCGCCCGAGCTCGTCAGATGGGCCGCGAGCTGGTCGGCATCCGCTCGCGCCGCGCGTCCCGCCGTGATCTGGTCCGCCAGGCGGCGCAGGTTCTCGATCAGGACGATGCGCAGGGTGATCGCGACCGCCCACAGCTCGCCGATGGTCAGCGGCTGCACGCGCTGGTAGGCCACCAGGAAGCCGCGCAGCACAGTGGCGTCGACATGGCTGTCGGTGTGCGCGATGAAGCCCCACGCCAGCCCGAAGACCCGCGGATAGCCGGCGAACGGGCCCGAGGCCAGCTTGGGCAGTTGGCGGTAGTAGTCCGCCGGCAGATCGCTGCGGATCTCGCGGATCTGCTTCTCGACCAGATGGTAGTTGTCGAGCAGCCACTCGGCCGCGGGCACCACGCGCCGCCCCGCCTCCAATTCGGCGGCACTGGCGCGGTAGGCGCCGAGCAGCACCCGGGCGTTCTCGTCCAGGCGCCTGCGCAGGGGCGGCACGGGAGGCGGCTTCGCGGTGACCGGCTGCGCGGCGGCCAGACTCTGGGCGTGCTGCTCCAGGCGCTCGACGCCGAAGAGCTCCGCCCGCACGGGCGCCCCGGTGGCCCAGGGCGTCGACGGCGGGCTGCGCCCGAAGGTGCGGTGAAGAAAGGATGCCGTGAACGCATTTCCGTAGCCCTTCATCGTCGCCATCGCCCGGCGCAAGGCAAGTGTGCGCTTCAAGAAGACGCGCGCAGGTCGAGTTTCCGCAGCATCACGGGCTCCCCCCGAAAGCGCATGGCGCCGTAAGTCTCGTGAACATAGGGATGCTGCGACATGGTGGAACTCCAGGTAGGGCGGATCTGCTGTCCACCGTGAAAGAACATCGCCGCATCCGCTGGCTGCGGCGCAGGGCAGGCTAGGCGCGTGTTGAGGGGGCTGGGCGGACTGCCCAGGCATCGATCTTCTGCAGTGGGTGTCGATCCGACGGACGGCGGATCGGGCGCGTTGGGATCAGGCCCGGCGCCACGCGCAAGCAGCCGCTGGACGAGGGGTCCCGATGGTGCGGCCGCGCATACAAGACTACGCGCAATTCGCCCGCTTGTCCGCGTGGCCGTGCACATCGGCCGCGCGCGCGTCCTCTGCTGCCGCCTGCCGGACGGGAGCGCGCGCGCCATGTCGGCAGCCGGGGGGCGAGAGAATCGGGCGGCGGGCAACGCAGCGAACTTCAGACGCTCGTGCGTTTTCTTGGCATACGCCCCAGGCGGGGGCGACGCGAGCGTGTGTCTGCGACAGGACGCGACTGCGAGAGCCAGGGCACCGTGGTCCGAGCCACCGGCCCTGCCCTGCAAGAGGAGGGGTTACTTCTCGACGAAGGCGCGCTCGACGACGTAGTCGCCCGGCTGGCCGGTGCCCGGGGAGACCTTGAAGCCCAGGCCGTCGAGCATGGCGCCGACGTCGGCCAGCATGTGCGGGCTGCCGCAGAGCATGGCGCGGTCGGTCTCGGGATTGAGCTGCGGCAGGCCGATGTCCCGGCACAGCTTGCCGGATTCGATGAGATCGGTGATGCGTCCGCGATTGCGGAATTCCTCGCGCGTCACGGTCGGGTAGTAGACGAGCTTGTCGCGCACCAGTTCGCCGAAGAACTCGTTGTCGGGCAATTCGCTGCTGAGAAAGTCGGCATAGGCGAGTTCGCTCACCCAGCGCACGCCGTGCACCAGGATGACCTTCTCGAAGCGCTCGTAGGTGCCGGGGTCCTTGACGATGCTCATGAAGGGGGCCAGGCCGGTGCCGGTGCCGAACAGGAACAGGTTCTTCCCCGGATTCAGGTCGTCCACGACCAGCGTGCCCACCGGCTTGCGACTGACGAGGATGGAATCGCCCTCCTTCAGGTGCTGCAGGCGCGAGGTGAGCGGGCCGTTCTGGACCTTGATGCTCAGGAACTCCAGGTTCTCCTCGTAGTTGGCGCTGGCGATGCTGTAGGCACGCATCAACGGCTTGCCCTCGACCTCCAGGCCGATCATCACGAAGTGACCGTTGTGAAAGCGCAGCGCCGGGTCGCGCGTGGTCTTGAAACTGAACAGCGTATCGTTCCAGTGATGCACGCTCAGGACACGCTCGGTATTGAAAGCAGCCATCTTAATAACTAGAGGAAATAAGCAAACAGTTGAGAATTATGAGCATATAACGTGCTGCACCGCAACGATACACGATCCCGCAGGGACGGACCAAGGCGCGGAGCGTTGTATCGATATAACCGGTGGAAATATCGGCGCGCCCCATAGCCTGCACGCGCGTTATGTGCCGACCGAGGTGCTCGCGCTGCCCGCGCCGTCCGCCAGATCGGGGTGCGCCGCCAGCCGCGGCAGGTGCCGCAAGGCGGTCGCGCCGGTCGCAGCCACGACCTCGTCCACCGGATCGCCGCGCAGCTCGGCCAGCGCGCGCGCCACGCCGGCCACCTCGGCCGGGGCATTGCGCGTGTTCGGCGGATGCAGCCAGGCCGGCGGGATGTCCGGCGCATCGGTCTCCAGCACCAAGTGTTCCAGCCCCACCCGCGCCGCGTGCCGGCGGATCTGCAGCGAGCGCGGATAGGTCATGGCGCCGCCCACGCCCAAGGCCAGGCCCTGGGCGATGAAGCGGTCGGCCTGCTGCTCGCTGCCGTTGAACGCGTGCGCGAAACCGCCGCGCACCGGAATCCGGCGCAGATGCTTGTGGACCAGGTCCTGCGAGCGGCGCACGTGCACCAGCACCGGCAGGTCGAACTCGGCGGCGATGCGCAACTGCTCGGCGAAGAAGCGTTCCTGCCGCTGCAGTTCGACGCCGCTGGCGATCTCCTTGACGAACAGATCCAGCCCGATCTCGCCGACGGCGACGAAACGCGGGTCGGCCAGCGCTTGCTGCACCGCCTGGCGCAGGGCGTCGATCGCCTCGTCCGGCGTGCGCGACACCAGCAGCGGATGGATCCCCAGCGCATACGCGCCGCCCGGCATGCCGTGCGCAAGCTCGCGCACGGCAGCGTAGTTGGACGGCGCAATCGCCGGAAGCACCACCGCGCGCACCCCGGCGCACCGGCTCGCGGCGATGACCTGGGCGCGGTCGTCGTCGAACTCGGCGGCATCCAGGTGGCAATGCGTGTCGATGAGCAACGTGGAACTCTCCTGCGGTGGCGCCGCGCAGCGGCTGCCTCAACCGTCCAGGCGGCCTTCGTGCATGGCGAGCTGGCGATCGGCCTGGGCCGCAAGCTCGGTGTCGTGGGTCACGATCACGAAGGCCGTACCCAGGGTGCGGTTGACCTCGCGCAACAGGCCGAACACGTCGCGTGCGGTATGCCGGTCGAGGTTGCCGGTAGGCTCGTCGGCCAGCACGCAGGCCGGACGCGTGACCAGCGCCCGCGCGAGGGCGACCCGCTGGCGCTCGCCTCCCGAGAGTTGCCCCGGCGCGTGCAGCACGCGTTCGGCCAGCCCCACCTTGCCCAGCAACTCGCGCGCCTGTTCGCGCGCCGCGGCGCGCTCCATGCGGCGGATGATGAGCGGCATGGCGACATTGTCGAGCGCGGTGAACTCCGGCAGCAGGTGGTGGAACTGGTAGACGAAACCGAGATGGCGGTTGCGCAACTGGGCACGCTCGCGCTCGGAGATGCCGGCGGTCGCCCGCCCGACCAGCTCGACCGAGCCGGAGCTCGGCGCATCGAGCAGGCCCAGCAGATGCAGCAGCGTGCTCTTGCCGGAGCCGGATGCGCCCACGATGGCCACCATCTCGCCGGTCGGCACGCTCAGGCTCGCGCCGCGCAGCACCTCCACCGTCGCGCCGCCCTCAGTGTAGCGCTTGGTCAGCTCGCGCGCCCGCAACACGGTGTCAGTCATGGCGCAGCACCTCCGCGGGTTGCAGGCGCGAGGCGCGCCAGCTCGGATACAGCGTGGCGAGCAGCGACAGCGCCAGCGCGGTCGCCGCCACCGCGACGATGTCGTCGGCGCGCGGGTCGGACGGCAACTGAGTGATGAAATAGATCTGCTGAGGCAGGAATTCCACGTTGAAGACCCGCTCGATGAAAGGCACGATCACGTCGATGTTGTAGGCCACCAGCATGCCGCCGGCCACGCCGAGCACCGTGCCGATGAGGCCGATCAGGGCGCCCTGCACGATGAAGATGCGGGCGATGGCGCCGGGCGGCGCGCCCAGCGTGCGCAGGATCGCGATGTCCGACTGCTTGTCGTTGACCGCCATGACCAGCGAGGAGAGCAGGTTGAACGCGGCCACCGCCACGATCAGGCCGAGGATGATGAACATCATGCGCTTCTCGGTCTGCACCGCGGCGAACCAGGTGCGATTGTTCTGCGACCAGTCCGACAACCGCAGGCCGGGCGGAAACGTCGGGGCGAGTTCGGCGACCACGCGCGGCGCCTGCATCATGTCGGCGATGTGCAGCCGCACCCCGGCGCGCGCGCCGTCGCGAAACAGCGTCGCCGCGTCCTGCACGTTGACGAAGGCGAGCGAGGAGTCGTATTCGTAGTGCCCCGAGGAGAAGATCCCGGCGACGGTGAACTGGCGCATGCGCGGCGAGAAGCCGGCCGGGCTCATCGTGCCCTGCGGCGCCATCAGCAGCACCTGGTCGCCGATCGACAGGCTGCGCACCATGCCGTCCGGGCCGACGCTGCCCATGGCCTGCGCCAGCGCAGCGCCGATCACTACCTCGTAGCTGCCCGGCTGCAGCGCGTCGATGGCGCCGGCGATCATCTGGTCGGCCACCTCGGAGACGCCACGCTCGGCCTGCGGATCGATGCCGTTGACCTGCACACCGCGCAGCGTCTGCTCGCGCGCGAGCATGGCCTGCGCCGACACGTAGGGAGCGCCCGCGCGCACCTGCGGATGGCGCGCGGCGATCTGCGCCAGTTGCTCCCAGTTGGCGAGCGCCGTGGTGCCGGGGCCGTAGATCTCGATGTGCGGCAGCACCGAGAGCATGCGGTCGCGCACGTCCTTCTGAAAACCGTTCATCACCGACATGACGATGATGAGCGCGGCCACGCCCAGCGCAATGCCGACCATCGACGATGCGGAGATGAAAGAAAGGAACCGGTCCCGCCGGCGCCCGCCGCCAGCTCGCGTGTAGCGCCAGCCGATCCAGAGTTCATAGAGTTTTTTCACGAGCGCGATTATGGCAGAGCGGCGTGGAGCGACGCCCGTGCGCGGCGTAACAATTTCGCGCCGCGCGGGACATCGATACACCCGGGTATCATCTGTCGGCTCTCAGCCGCCTATGACGCCGACACGCCTTCTGGCACGCCCCCTCCTCTGCTGCCTTGCCGCCGCGCTCAGCGCGTGCGGCGTGCCGCCGGCCGCGCCGCGCGCGCCCGAGCCCATCGTGATCCTGCCCTGGGTGCTGCAGGAGCCGGCCTACATCGCCGCGGCCGCCAGCAAGCTCGCCTACCTCAAGGAAGTCTCGCCCGACGCCTACGCGCAGATCCGCCGCGTCGAGGCGTTCTACCGCACGCAGCCGCCGTTGCAGCAGCTCTCCGCGCGCGAGCGGCTCGCCGTGGCAGTGCATGTCTACGAAGTGGCGCACGGCCTGATCGTACCGACCCACCCCTCGCAATACCTGCTGCCCTGAACCTTCGGATCGAGCCCGGGATGATCGACCCGGGCGACCGTGTGCGTTCGGCCGGGCGTGGCGCAGACAAGACGCACCGTCTTGCCCGGCTGCCGAAGCGGGCGGTGCGACGCGGCACGTGGCGTGCGCGCGCCGGCTTACAATCCAGAGCCATGATTCTGGTCCTTCCGGGCGCTTTGCCGCCCGCCGCCGCGGCCGCCGAGATCGCTCGCCGCCTGCCCGAGACATCGCCCACCCTCGCCCACTGGCTGTCGCTGGCCGCCGCCGAGGTCCGCGAACTGCCGCTCGCCGAGTACGCCTGCACGCCGCTGCAGGCGTGGCTGCTCGAGCGCGCGGGCTACGTACCGCCGGACGGCGCCCCCCTGGGCGCGGGCTGGTCGGTGATCGAGGCCGGCGCCGCCAGCTCGCACGACGCCGGTCAGCCGATCTGGCTCGCCGATCTTGCCCACCTGCATGTCAGCCAGCAGGGCGTGACGCTGCTGGACCCGGCAGCGCTGCGCCTTACCGACGAGGACGCCGGCCGCCTCATCGAAATCGCCCAGCCCCTGCTGAGCGAGGTCGGCATCGCCGCGCGGCTGGTCGGTCCGGCGCGCCTGCGCGTAGTCCTGCCCGCCGGCGTCGCGCCCTACGCTCCCACCCCCCAGGCGGCCACCGGCCGCGAAGTGCAGACCTGGTGGTCGCTCGACCCGGCCTCGCGCCCCTGGCGCCGCGTGCTCAACCTGGTGCAGATGGCCTGGCACGACGATCCGGCGAACGCCGCGCGCGCGCAGGCCGGCTTGCCACCCGTCAACAGCCTGTGGCTCTTCGGCGGCGGACGAGCGGCCGATTTCGCCTCGCCCGAGCGAATGACCCAGGCCGACGGCCCGCCGCCGACCGCACCGGTGATCGACGCGCGCCTGGAAGCGCCGGCCGCGGCCGGCGACTGGCTGCGCTGGCTGCAGGAACTGGCCCGCCTGGACCAGGAGCGGCTCGCCCCGCTGGCCGCGCGGCTGCAGGCGCGCGGCGCCCGGCCCCTGCGCCTGGTGCTGACCGGTGAATCCCGCCTGGCGACGCTGGATATCTCGCCCGTCCAGGGCTGGCGCCGCCTGCTGCGGCCACGCCGGCACGATTGGCACGCCTGGTACACCGCCCGCTGACCCCTTTATCCGGAGTTTCCGTCTTGCCCTCGCCCCGCCTCGTCGCCCGTTCCGCCCGACCCGATGCCGCACAGGCTCTGCTGCGTGCCGGCGTGCACCCGCTGCTCGCCCGCCTGTGGGCGGCGCGCGGGGTCGCCGACGCGAGCACCCTCCAGGCCGACTGGCGCGCCATGCTGCCGCCCAACCAGCTCACGCAGTGCGAGCAGGCGGCCAGCCTGCTCGCCGACGCCATCGAGCGGCGGGCGCGCATGCTGGTGGTGGCCGACTACGACTGCGACGGCGCGACTGCCTGCGCGGTCGCCGTGCGGGCGCTGCGCGCCATGGGCGCCGTGGTCGATTACCTGGTGCCCAACCGCTTCGAGACCGGCTACGGGCTGTCGCCGGCCGTGGTCGATCTGGCCACCGTCCACCCCTCGGGCAAGCCCGATCTGATCGTCACCGTGGACAACGGGATCGCCAGCGTGGACGGCGTGGCCGCCGCGCGGCAGGCGGGCATCGAGGTGCTGGTGACCGATCACCACCTGCCGGGCGACGTCCTGCCGGATGCGCTGGCCATCGTGAACCCGAACCAGCCGGGCTGCGGCTTTCCGTCCAAGAACCTGGCCGGCGTGGGCGTGATCTTCTATTTGATGCTCGGCCTGCGCGCCGAGCTGCGCCGCCGCGGCGTGTACGCCGCCGACGGCGGGCCGCGGCTGAACGCCCTGGTCGATCTGGTCGCCCTCGGCACCGTGGCCGACGTGGTGCGCCTGGACGCCAACAACCGCCTGCTGGTGGCCCAGGGGCTCGCCCGCATGCGCAACGGCTGGATGCAGGTCGGGCTGCGCGCCCTGTTCGCCGTCGCCGCGCGCGAGCCGCGCCATGCCACGGCGTTCGACCTGGGCTTTGCGGTCGGGCCGCGCATCAATGCCGCCGGCCGGCTCGCCGACATGAGCCTGGGCATCCGCTGCCTCATCACCGACGACGAAGCCGAGGCGCTCGAACTCGCGCGCCAGCTCGATGCGATCAATCGCGAGCGCCGCGATATCGAGACCACCATGCGCGAACAGGCGCTCGCCGCCTGCGAAAGCATCGATGCCCAGGCGCGCGCCAGCCTGTGCGTGTACGACGCGGGCTGGCACCAGGGCGTGGTCGGCCTGGTGGCCTCGCGGCTCAAGGAGAAGTTCTGGTGTCCGACCCTGGCCTTCGCGCCGGCCGGCGACGGCGAGCTGCGCGGCTCGGGCCGTTCCATCCCGGACGTCCATCTGCGCGACGTGCTGGATCTGGTCGCCAAGCGCCACCCGAACCTGATTCCCAAGTTCGGCGGCCACGCCATGGCGGCCGGGCTGACCCTCGCCGAGGCAGACCTGCCCGTCTTCATGCCCGCCTTCGACGCCGCCGTGCGCGAGCTTTCCGGCCGCGACCGCTTCGAGCCGCTGCTCGAGACCGACGGCTCGCTCGAATCGGGCTACGCCAACGTCGACGTAGCGCACATGCTGAATCGCGAAGTCTGGGGCTCGGGCTTTCCCGCGCCCGTGTTCGCCGACGTGTTCACCGTGCGCCACCAGCGCCTGGTCGGCCAGAAGCACATGAAGCTCGCGCTCGAGCGCGGCCACCAGCGCTTCGATGCGATCTGGTTCGGCCATGCCGACCCGCTGCCCGACACCATCCACGCCGCCTACCGGCTCGAGTCCAATACCTGGAACGGCATGATCTCGGTGCAGCTCGTGCTGGAACACGCCGAGGCGGCCTGAACGCGCCCGGGGTGCCGCGCGCCGCGCACAACGACGCAGGCGGCCGTCAGCGCGCCGCGTAGGTCCGCAGGAAGTGGGTGAGCACCGAGTTGCTCGCCTGCGCCTCGCGCACGCCATCGAGCAGAGCCGGCACGTCGGCGCCCTCGCCCGCGAGCAGATCGCGCAACTGTTCGATGTAGGTTCGCATCACACCGGCGGTGAACTCGGGATGGAACTGCACGCCGACCGCGCGCGGGCCCATGCGCACGATCTGGTGCGCGTCGTGCGCGTTGGCCGCGAGCACGATGGCGCCGGGCGGGATTTCGAGCACCGACTGCTCGTGGATGAAGTGCGCCGGAAAGGCGCTTTCCATGCCGGCGAGCAGCGGATCGTCGGTGGCGGCATCGGCCAGGCCGACCCAGCGCGTGCCGCTCTCCCGGCCGCGCGGGTTGTAGTCGACGCGCCCGCCCAGGGCATCGGCCATCAACTGGTGGCCGTAGCAGATCCCGAGCAGCGGCAGTTCCACATCCATCGCATCGCGTATCCAGCCGGCCGATTCGACGCTCCAGGGCAGCCGGTCGGTGACGTTGGCCGGCGAGCCGGTGATGATCGCCGCCCGATATGCGCCCGGCGCACGCGGGCGCTCGCCCGCATAGACCTTGACGATGTCCACCGACTGCGGGGACAGCCCCGCCACCTCGCACACCATCGCGTCGAAACCGCCATGGCGCTCGCTGACCGCGCGCGGGGGATTGCCGGTCTGAAGGATGAGAATGGGCTGCATGGCGAGGACTCTGGATGGCGTCGATGCAAAAGACGCAATTTTAGGATCATATGAGGCGCAGGTGGCGTGCCCGCTTTGCGCTCGCACCGGTCGGGCCCGGTCGGGATGACCGCGGCCACAGGCTAAAATGGCGAGTTGATCCCGAATCTCGAATCGGTGCCTGTGCGCTGCAGGCACCCCGCAAGGAGTTGTCATGGAAGCAGAACGCCAGAACCAGATCGCCGCCCGTCTCGAGGATTACCTGGCGCGCGAACGTTCCCTGCGGAGCTATCTTTGACTACGCTGGCAAGTCGGAACGGCTGCAAGTCGTCAATGCCGAACTCGAAGACCCCAACGTCTGGAACGATCCCAAGCACGCGCAGGACCTCGGCCGCGAAAAGAAGGCCCTGGAGGATGTCGTCGTCACGCTGAGCGAACTCGGCCAGGGCCTGGCCGACGCGCAGGAGCTCTTCGAGCTGGCCGCGGGCGATGACGACGAGGCCACCCTCGAAGCCATCGAGCAGGATGCCGACGGCTTCCAGGAACGCCTGGAGGCGCTCGAATTCCGCCGCATGTTCTCCAACCCGGCCGACCCGCTCAATTGCTTTCTCGACATCCAGGCCGGCGCGGGCGGCACCGAGGCCCAGGACTGGGCCTCGATGCTGCTGCGCCAGTACCTCAGGTACTGCGAGCGCAAGGGCTTCAAGACCGAGGTGATGGAAGAATCCGAAGGCGAAATCGCAGGGATCAAGTCGGCCACCATCAAGGTCGAGGGCGAATACGCCTACGGCTACCTGCGCAGCGAGACCGGTGTGCACCGCCTGGTGCGCAAGAGCCCCTTCGATTCGGCCGGCGGGCGCCACACCTCGTTCGCGAGTGTGTTCGCCTACCCCGAGGTGGACGACTCGATCGAGATCGACGTCAACCCGGCCGATCTGCGGATCGACACCTATCGCGCCAGCGGCGCCGGCGGCCAGCACATCAACAAGACCGATTCGGCGGTGCGCATCACGCACATTCCGTCCGGCATCGTGGTGCAATGCCAGAACGACCGTTCGCAGCATCGCAACCGCGCCGAAGCGATGCAGATGCTGCGCTCCAAGCTCTACGAGCAGGAGATGCGCACGCGCATGGCCGAGCAGCAGAAGCTGGAGGACGCCAAGACCGACGTGGGCTGGGGCCACCAGATCCGCTCCTACGTGCTGGACCAGAGCCGCATCAAGGACCTGCGCACCAACGTCGAGATCTCGAACACCCAGAAGGTCCTGGACGGCGACCTCGACCCGTTCATCCAGGCCAGCCTGAAGCAAGGGGTATGACACCATGACCCATACGGTGGCGATCATCACCGGCGCTTCGCGCGGTCTCGGCGCCGCGCTTGCCTTCGGCCTCGCGCGCGAAGGCACCCACCTGATCACGTTCGCACGCAATCTGCACCCCGAGCTGGCTCGCCACGCGCTGGCGCAGGGCTGCCAGCTCGAGGAGCACACGGTCGATCTGTCGCACCCCATGGCCATGCAGGCCGCCGCGGCCCGCATGGCGATCGCCATGCCGCGCAACGCCCAGCGCTACCTGCTCATCAACAACGCCGGCACGCTGGGGCCGGTGGGCCCGGCCGGCCTGCAGCCGGCCGAGCAGATCGCCGCGGCGTTCAACGTCAACGTGACGGCGGCGATGGTCCTGACCGGGCACTTCCTGCAGGCCACCGAGGGGCTCACGGCCAACCGGCGCATCCTGCACATTTCCTCCGGCGCGGCGCGCCGCCCCACCGCCAGTTGGAGCGTGTACTGCGCCTCCAAGGCAGCGCTCGACATGCACGCGCGCACCGTGAAGCTCGAACAGGGCCCGCACGGCGCGCGCATCGTCTCGCTCGCTCCGGGCGTGATCGACACGCCCATGCAGGCCGGCATCCGCGCCACGCCGTCCCAGGATTTCCCCGACCTTGCGCGCTTTCAGGCCCTGCACGACGAAGGCAAGCTCGCCACGCCCGAGGCCACGGCCGCGCGTGTCCTTGCCTACCTGGAGCGCGACGACTTCGGCGCCACCGAAGTCGACGACATCCGCCACTACTGATTCCTCACTGCGCAACACCATGACCGACCCCACCGCGCCGTCTCCCGCCCTCGATGAGAACCGCCTGATCGCAGAGCGCCGCGGCAAACTCGCCAAGCTGCGCGAGAACGGCAGCGCCTATCCCAACGATTTCACGCCCAGCGCCCGCGCCGCCGCGCTGCACGCGGAGTACGACGACCTGGCCCAGGAGGCGCTCGAAGCGGCCGCCGTGCCGGCCAGCGTCGCCGGCCGCATGATGCTCAAGCGCGTGATGGGCAAGGCAAGCTTCGCCACGCTGCAGGACAGCACCGGCCGCATCCAGATCTACCTGGATCGCGGCACGCTGGGCGAGGAGCCCTACGCGGCCTTCAAGCAGTGGGACATCGGCGACATCATCGCGGTCGAAGGCACCGTCTTCAAGACCAACAAGGGCGAACTCTCGGTCAAGGCGACGAGCGTGCGCCTGCTCGCCAAGTCGCTGCGCCCGCTGCCCGACAAGTTCCACGGCGTGGCCGACACCGAGCTGCGCTATCGCCAGCGCTACGTCGACCTCATCATGACCGAGGATACGCGCCGCACCTTCGAGGCGCGCAGCAAGGCCATCGCGAGCGTACGCCGCCACATGACCGACGCCGGCTTCCTGGAAGTCGAGACGCCGATGCTGCACCCGATTCCGGGCGGCGCCGCGGCCAAGCCCTTCGCCACGCACCACAACGCGCTCGACATGCAGATGTTCCTGCGTATCGCGCCCGAGCTCTATCTAAAGCGCCTGATCGTCGGCGGCTTCGAGCGCGTCTTCGAGATCAACCGCAGCTTTCGCAACGAAGGGGTGAGCCCGCGCCACAACCCCGAGTTCACGATGATGGAGTTCTACGCCGCCTACGTGGACTACCGCTGGCTGATGGACTTCACCGAGCATCTCATCCGCCAGGCGGCCATCGACGCCACCGGCAGCGCCCGGTTGACCTATCAGGGACGGCCGCTGGACCTCGGCCAGCCGTTTGCGCGCCTCACCATCTGCGAAGCCATCCTCAAGTACGCGCCCGAGTTCACCCAGGCGCAGCTCGACGATGCCGAGTTCGTGCGCAGCGAGCTGCGCCGCCGCGGCGCGGACATCGACGGCCCCACCCTGGCCAAGGCCGGCCTGGGCGCGCTGCAGCTTGCGCTCTTCGAGGAGACCGCCGAGGCGCAGCTCTGGGAGCCGACCTTCATCATCGACTACCCGGTGGAGGTCTCCCCGCTCGCGCGCGCCTCGGACACGGTGCCCGGCATCACCGAGCGCTTCGAGCTGTTCATCGTGGGCCGCGAACTGGCCAACGGCTTCTCCGAGCTGAACGACCCGGAAGACCAGGCCGAGCGCTTCAAGGCCCAGGTCGCCGCCAAGGACGCCGGCGACGAGGAAGCCATGTACTACGACGCCGACTACGTGCGCGCGCTCGAGTACGGCATGCCGCCCACCGGCGGCTGCGGCATCGGCCTGGACCGCCTGGTCATGCTGCTCACCGACAACCCGAGCATCCGCGACGTCATCCTGTTCCCGCACCTGCGGCCGGAAGACTGACTCGGGACGGCCCGACCTCCAGACCCACCCGATACACGCCGTAGAACGGCACCTCGTACCACGCGCGGAACATCGGCTCGACCACGCTGTACGGCGGGCCGTAGTCCGCCAGCAGCGACGCCACGTCATCCAGGCGCAAACGCGCATGCGCCGCCGTCACGTCGGCCTGCCGCCGCGGGCCCCAGGTGAATTCGGCGCCCGTGCGCCGCATCGACGCCAGCCAGTGGGCGTGTCCGGTCGAGAGCCAGCACATGGCGTCGAAGACGAGGATCGAGCCATCCGGCGCATACTCGCCGAAGGCCGCGAGCACCGCGGACACCTGGGCCGGCTGCAGATACATCAGCACGCCTTCGAGAAAGAGGCAGAGCGCGTCCCCGCCCCCCTCGGCCAGGCCCAGCGCCTGCCACCAGTCGGGCGCCGTGAGGTCGACCTCGGCCATCCGGTGCCGGGCGTTGAGCACGGGCAGCAGACGGCGGCGGATCGCCAGCACCTCGGGCAGGTCGGCGTCCAGCATGCGGGCGCGGCCGTTGTCCAGCCATTGGAAGTACTGCGACAGGCCGCAGCCCAGGTTCACGACCAGGGCGTCGGGCCGCTGCGCCAGGAAGGCTTGCGCGGTGGCCCGAAAGGCGTGCGTGCGCTTGAGTATGCCGTAGACCATGATGCGGTCGCGCACCCAGGCACGGCCATCGTCGCCCATGCCGGCCAGGGCCTGGGCCGCATAGCGGTCGGCCACCGACAGACGTGGGAAGATGCGCGCGCCCAGGGCGCGCGCGGCCAGGGGAATGCGCAGCGTCGAAGGCACCGCCGACAGTTCGGTCGAGACGTAGGGCGGCCGTGCCGCGCGTTCGCCGATTCCGTTCTCCCGCTCGCGCATGCCGGCCCCGTTGCGTGACGCGCGCCGCGACAGCGGCACGCCTGCACAAAATGTACGGCATCGCGCAGACGGCGTCACGCTCCTCGGCGGGGGCGTTCGGCCATGCCTCAAGCCTCCTCGTTCGGTGCTTGCGTCGCGCCGGCGCTGGCCACGCTGCCCGCCTCGACCAGCGCCATCTCGACGCACGCGACCATGCTGCGCAGCCTTGGCCCGATGTCGCTCTCCAACTGGCCGGGGTCGAGCCGAAACGCCGGAACACCGCAGTTGAACGCGTAGGCGACGCCGTCCGGCGCGTGCCGTAGCGCCACGCCGACTGCCCGTGATTCCTTGGCCAGGCCGGGCTCGGACACGCAATAGCCTACCTTTCCGTACTGCACCAGCGCCAGCCGGATGCGCTCGGCCAGCTCGGCCCACTGCTCGGGATAGTGCGCGGCCATCTCGCGCAGGAGCATGGCCCGCTCGATCTCGCTCAGGCCGGCCAGATGGGCCCGGCCCATGGCGGTGCGCGCCAGCGGCACGCGCGAGCCGATGCCCACCACGACCGGGATGCGCGCCGTCGAGCAGGCGCAGCTCTCGACGTAGAGCATGCCCATGCCGTGGCGCACGCCGAGCGAAACCACGCCGCGCACCTGGTTTGCCAGCTCCTGCATGTAGGGCCGGGCGATGCGGCGTACGGCGAGATTGGCCAGCATGGGAAATGTCGTCACCAGCAGCGCCGTACCGAGCGCGTACTTGTTCCGCTTGGGCGCATAGCTCAGGTAGCCGAGCCGGCCCAGCGTATAGGTAAAGCGCGACACGGCGGTGCGCGACAAGCCGCTGCGCTCGGCCAGCTCATTGTTGCCCAGCCAGCGCTCGCCGGGGCGAAAGCACCGCAGCAAGGCCAGGCCCCGCGCGAGCGTGCGCACGAACCGAGGGTCGCCGTCCTCGATGAGTTCGGTCGCGTCGCGGTAGCTCAGTTCCCGCCGTCGATTCGCCATCGGGCCCCCTCACGGTTCGACCAGGCCGAGATCGGCCAGGATGGCCCGTGTGCCGTCGAATTCGCGGGCAAGATAGTCGCGCACCTCGCCGGGGCCGATGTAGTCGCCGCGCCACTGGTTGCGCTGCAGCACATCCTCCCACGCCGGGGTCTGCACGACCTGGCGCAGCAGCCCGTCCCAGAACGCCACCTGCTGCGGCGTCATGCCGCGCGGCCCGAGAATACCCTGGGCGGACACGGATACGGCATCGACCCCCTGCTCGCGCCATGTCGGTATGCTGGCCAGCTCGCCCTGCAAGCGCTGCGGCGAACTCACGGCGAGCACGCGGATCGCGCCCGCCTGGAGCGGGCCCAGCAAGTTGGGCGTGGTGGCGGCGACGATGTCCAGGTGCCCGCCGATCAGCGCCGTCATCGACTCGGCCGACGACTTGTAGGGCACGATGGTGAGCTTGCCGATGTCCACCCCCGCGGCCTTGAGCGGCTTGGCGATGCCGACGTGGATGTGGTTGCCGATCGAAGTCGCCACACCGATGTTCAGCGCAGCCGGGTTCTCGCGCATCGCCTTGAGCAGCGCGTCCAGCGTCTGGTAAGGCGACTTCGCACTGACCACCACCGCCACGTACTCGTCGAACAGCTTGGCGATCGGCGTGTAGTCGCGATAATCGCGGTCGACGACGCCCAGGATCTGGTTGTTGAGCAGCGAACTCGTGAGCGTCATGAGGTAGTTGCCGTCCCCCGGGTGCTGCTCGAGCACGTTCAAGGCGATCACGCCCGCCCCGCCGGGGCGGTTGGTGACGATCATGGCAGGCACCTTGCCCGTCTGCTGGGCCAGTTGCGCCAGCGTGCGCGCCGCGGCGTCGAGCGCCGCGCCGGGGCCGGCCGGGACCACGAACTCCACATGGCCGGGCTGCCAGCTCGACGCGGCGGGCGATGCTGCCCAGCCCGCGCCGGGCGCGGCCATACCGGTGGCGATCGCCGCGGCGGCGAGCGCGGCACGGAATCCAGCTTGCGTCATGGTGTTTCCCCCCTGTTGTCCGGTGGGCGCGCCCGCGTCAGCGCAGGCCGACGATCACCCCTTGGTCCTGCAGGCGGTCGAGTTCGTCCTCGGTCAGCCGCAGCATCTCGCGCAGCACGGCGCGCGTGTCCGCGCCCACCGCCCCGCCCAGATGGCGCACGCCGCCCGGCGTCGCCGACAGTTTGGGCACCACCCCGGCCACCGTGACGTCGCCCAGGGTCTCGTGCGGCAGCGACAGCAGCATGTCGCGGGCGCGATAGTGCGGGTCGGCGAAGATGTCGGCAATGGTGTAGATGCGCGCCACCGGCACGCCCGCGTCAAGCAGTTGCGTTTCGATCTCGGCCGCGGTGCGGGTGCGGGTCCAGTCGCCCACGCGCGCGTTGAGCTCGGCCACGCGCGCCGCGCGGGCGCGCTGGGTGGCGTAGCGCGGGTCCTGCGCGAGCCCGGCATCGCCCATGGCGGCGGCCAGGCGCTGGAAGATCGCATCGTTGTTGGCGGCGATCAGCACGTACTCGCCGTCGGACGTGGGATAGAGGCTGTTGGGTGCCGTCGACGGCAGGTTGGGCCCGACCCGTCCGGGCACCTTGCCCAGGCGCGCGAACGCCGGCACGTGCGGCTCCATCATGCTGAACGCCGCTTCGTACAGCGCCGCGTCGACCACCTGCCCCTGGCCCGTGCGCTCGCGGTGCAGCAGCGCCATCATCGCGCCGAACGCCGCATATACCGCCGTGTGCTCGTCGGTCACGGCCAGCGCGACCCGCGCCGGCGGGCGGTCCGGGTCGCCCGTCATGTGGCGCACGCCGCCCACCGCCTCGCAGGTCACGCCGTAGCCCGGGCGCGTGGCATACGGCCCGGTCTGCCCGTAGCCGCTGATGCGCACCATCACCAGCCCCGGGTTGCGCGCGGCCAGTTGCCCGTAGTCCAGCCCCATGCGCTCGAGCGTGCCGGGCCGGAAGTTCTCGACCACCACGTCGCAGCCGGCCGCGAGCTCGCGCACCAGCGCCCGGCCCTCGTCGGTGCGCAGGTCGATCGAGACCAGGCGCTTGTTGCGCAGGATGGTCAGCCCGTAGAGCGACACGTCGCCGTCGTGGCTGCCCATGTTGCGCACCGGGTCGCCTTCGGGCGGCTCGATCTTGATCACCTCGGCACCGAAGTCGGCGAGCAACCGGGTGCACGCCGGGCCGGCGATCGTCGAGCACAGTTCGAGCACGCGATAGCCGGCGAGCGGCCCCGTCCCACCCTGGGCTGCGGGTCTGGGTTGCATGCTGCCTCCTCAGCGCATGCCGCGCTGGCGCGGGCCGAGCTGGGTACGCACGAGCTCGTAGGCATCCTCGACCCAGTCGCACAGCAGGGCGCGGGTCTCGGACGGCCGGATGATGTCGACGATGCCGAAGCGCTCGGCGGTGCGAAACGGCGAGGCGAGCTTGCGGTAGTACGCCTCGAGTTCGGTGCGGCGCGCGAGCGGATCGGCCGCCGCTTCGATGTCGCGCCGGTACGCCGCGGCCACCCCGCCTTCGATCGGGATTGAGCCCCATTGCGCCGACGGCCAGGCGTAACGGTGATTGAGCGACTGGCCGCTCTCGCCGTACTTGGGGCCGTGCAGGCCGCCGCCCACGCCGAACGCGCGCCGCACCACGATGGAGATCCACGGCACGGCCGCCTGCTCGATCGCGCCCGCCGCGCGGTAGGCGAGCGGCACGGTGCCGGCCGCCTCGGCCTCGGGGCCGATCATCAGGCCGGGCTGGTCCACGAAATTGACCACCGGCAGGTGAAAGGTATCGCACAGGTCGACGAAGCGCTCGGTCTTCAGCGCCGCCTGATGCGTCATGGCGCCTCCCATCACCGTCGGGTCGTTCGCCATCACGCCGACCGGATGCCCGGCGAGCCGGGCCAGGCAAGTGACGGTGGAACCGCCGAAGCGGCGCGACATCTCGAAGACCGAGCCGCGATCGAACACCCGATCCAGGATCTCGCGCACCTTGTAGGTCTGGCGCCGGTTCTCGGGCACCAGCTCGTCCAGGGCGGCATCCGCGCGCGCCGGATCGTCCTCGGCCGGCAGCACGGGCGGCAGGTGCCAGACGTTGCGCGGCAGATACGACAGGAAGCGCCGGACGGCGGCGAAAGCCTCGGCTTCGTCGCCGGCGACCAGGCTCACCGTGCCCGCGCGGGCGGCGACCGCGGCGCCGCCCAGGGCCTCCTTGTCGAGCTTGAGGTTCAATCCCTGCAGCACCACCGGCGGGCCGGCCGCGAACACCTGCGACACGCCCTGCACCAGGACGGAAAAGTGCGCCGCGCTCACCTTGACCGCGCCCAGCCCGGCGCACGCGCCGAGCGCGACGCCCACCACCGGCACCGTGGACAGCAGCGGGATGACGGGCCAGCCCGAATAGCCCGGGATCTTGGTGGCCTGCTGCTGCTCGAGCAGCCGAACGCTGCCGCCGGCCGTGTCGACCAGGCGCACGAGCGGCATGCGGTACTGGTGCGCCATGCGCTCGGCGTACACCCATTTGTCGGCAACGCTGGATTCGCTGGAGCCGGCGGCTATCGTGTAATCGTCCGCCGACACCATCACCTTGCGCGCATCGAGCCGTCCGCTGCCGATGACCGCATTGCTGGGCGTGAAGCCGACCGGATCGCCCTGGGCGTCGTAGCGGCCCTTGCCCGTCGTCAGGCCGAACTCGCGAAAGCTGCCCGGATCGAGCAGCGCGTCGATACGTTCACGAACCGTCAGTTTGCCCTGGCCGTGCTGCCGGGCCACGCCCTCGGCGCCGCCCATCTCGCGCGCCGCGGCGCGCCGCCGATCCAGCTCGGCGTATGCTGCCTCCCACGCCATCTCGTCCTCGCCTCTTCGTGCAGGTCTGCACCGATTCTAGGCAAAGCGACGGCGCGCGCCGAGCGCCGGGCCGCAATTTCCGACAGGCGAAAATTGCCGGCGCCGCAGCGCCTGGCGGCGGGGGACGCGGGCGTACTACGCCGCGCGCTGCACAATGCGCCGGGCGCGCGCGATCACGGGCGCGTCCACCATGGCTCCGTCGAGCTGGAAAGCGCCCAGGCCGGTGCGTTCGGCTTCGGCGATGACGCGGCGCGCCCAGGCAACCTCCTCTTCGGAAGGCGCGGTGGCCGATTGCACGACGGGCACCTGCTTGGGATGGATGCACAGCATGCCGCCCATGCCCAGGCCCATGGCGTGGCGCGCGCTGGCGCGCAGTCCCTCGGGATCGTCGATCGCGGTGTAGACGCCGTCCAGCGGCGCGGCGATACCGGCGAGCCGGCTCGCCAGCACCATGCGGCAACGCACGTGGTCCAGCATCACGGCATGGCTGGACAGCGCGGCGTCGAGCCCGGCGTCGACCCCGAAGTCCAGGGTGCCGAACACCAGGCGCTCGACCCCGGGCGTGGCGGCGATCTCGTCCAGGCGGGCCACCCCGCCCACGGTTTCCACCAGCGCCCAGACCGCCTTGCCGCCTTCGGCGGCGTGCGCGGCCTCGGCCGCGCTCTCGGCCTTGGCGAGCATGATGCCGGCGACATTCGGATGGGCATTGCACAGGGCGAGGTCGGTTTCGTGCTCGGCGGTGCCTGCCGCATTCACGCGCACCACCACGCGGATCTCGGCATGCTCGGCGAGAAAGGCGCCCAGCGCGTTGCGCGCGCTCTCCTTGGCGATGGCCTCGACCGCGTCCTCGAGGTCCACGATCACGGCATCGGGCCCGGCCGCGAGCGCCTTGGCGATGCGTTCCGTGCGCGTGGCGGGCACGAACAGCGGCGCGTAGCCGCCTTGCGAGGTCGTGCTGCTCATACGGCCCCCGCTGCGCGCAGTTCAGCCACCGCGGCGGTGTCCAGACCGAGTTCGGCGAGGATGCCGTCGGTGTGTTCGCCCAAAGCGGGCACGGCGCCCATGGCGTGTTCGTAACTGCTGTTGGTGGCCGGCGGGATCAGCGCGGGCAAAGTGCCCGCCGGGCTGCCGATCTCGCGCCAGCGTTCGCGCGCCTTCAACTGCCCGTGCTCCCACACGTCCTTCATCTCGTTCACGCTGGCGTTGGCGATGCGCGCCTCTTCCAGCCGCTCGATGATCTGCGGCACGCTCAGCCCGGCGAAGCTGGCGACGATGCGCTCTCGCAGCGCGGCCCGGTTCTGCACCCGCCGCGAATTGGAGGCGAACCGCTCGTCCTGCGCCAGCGCCGGCTCCTGCAGCACGCGTTCGCAGAACACCGCCCATTCCCGCTCGTTCTGCAGGCCGAGCATGACGGTGCCGCCGTCGCCGGCGGGGAACGGACCATAGGGATAGATCGTGGCGTGGGCGGCGCCGGCGCGCACGGGCGGGGCCGCGCCCTCGAAGGCGTAGTACATGGGAAAGCCCATCCACTCGACCATGCTTTCGAGCATGGACACGTCGATGCGGCTGCCCTTGCCGGTGCGCCCGCGCTGCAGCAAGGCCGCGAGGATGCTGGAATAGGCGTACATGCCGGCCGAGATGTCGGCGATCGAGCAGCCCGCCTTGGCGCGCTCCTCGGCCGTGCCCGTCACCGAGAGAAAACCGCTCTCGCTCTGGATGAGCAGGTCGTAGGCCTTCTTGTCCTGGTAGGGGCCGCCCTCGCCGTAGCCCGAAATGTCGCACACGATCAGGCTGGGCAGCCGTTCGTGCAGGGCCTCGAACGACAGGCCCATACGCGCGGCCGCGCCCGGCGCAAGGTTCTGCACCAGCACGTCCGCCTCGTCGAGCAGCCTGTCGAGCACGGCCCGTGCGCCGGGCTGCTTCAGGTCCAGCGTCAGGCTTTCCTTGGAGCGGTTGGTCCAGACGAAATGCGAGGACAAACCGCGCACGCGCTCGTCGTAGCCGCGGGCGAAGTCGCCGGCGCTGGGACGCTCGACCTTGATGACGCGCGCCCCCTGGTCGGCGAGCTGGCGCGTGCAGAAAGGCGCGGCGATCGCGTGTTCGAGGCTGATGACGGTGATCCCTTCGAGCGGACGCGTCGGATTGGACATGGTGATGAACCTCAGGATGACATTCGGAAAACCGGCCCGCGTGCGGGCCGGCATGAGGCTGGCGCTCGGGCGCTGCGCCCGCCGGCGCGCGCCTCGATACGGCGTGAACGCTCAGCCCGCGAACTGCAGCTCGGCGCGATGGGCCAGGCCGGCCTCGTTGGCGGCCCACAGCTCGGCCCTGCCCTCGCCCACGATGCGCCCGGCCGCCTCGAACGGCTGCGGGGCGATCAGCGGGCGCAGGCCGCGGTAGGTAAGGCGCGTGACGCCCTTGCCGGGGTTGGCATCCACGAAGGCCTGGCACATCAGGGTGGCGATCATCGGGCCGTGCACGACCAGCCCCGGATACCCTTCCGCCTGCGTCACGTACGGCTGATCGTAGTGGATGCGATGACCGTTGAAGGTCACGGCCGAGTAGCGGAACAGCAGCACCTCGTCGGGTACCACGCGCATGGCCCACTGCGCCTCGGGCACCGGCTCGTCGTTGGACAGCTTGGGCGGCGACGGCGCGCGGTACACGATGTTCTGCTGCTCACGGATGGCGAGTTCGCCCTCCTGCAGGTGCTCGTGCGTGAGCGTGACGAACAGCAGCGACCCCGTGCGTCCGACCTTCTCCTTCACGTCCGTGATCGTGGTGCGGCGCACGGCCGGGACGTCCACCCGCAGCGGCTGGATGAACTCGACGTCGCCGCCGGCCCACATGCGGTTGCGTCCGGCCGCGGGCGGCAGGAAGCCGCCGCGCGCCGGGTGGCCGTCGGCGCCGATGCCCGGGGGATCGACCGGCTCCTGAAAGTACGCCCAGTGCCACAGCAGCGGCAGGCCCTCGCCCGGCTGGGGCACCGGCTTGCCGAAGGTGGCGGCGATGCGCACCGCCAGATTCGACGTGATCACGTCGCGCAGCTCCTGGCTGCGGCCGATCCACGCGGCCGGATCGGGCGTTTCCTGCGCGCCGCCTTCGGGCGGCCGGCTCGCATGACTCATGCCATATGCTCCGAAAAACGCGCGACGTGAAAGTCCATGTCGCCGAAAAGCGGGTCGACGAGGGTCAGGCGCTTGAAGTAGTCGCCCACCTCCAGCTCGGCGGTCATGCCCATGCCGCCGTGCAGTTGCACGGCCTGCTGGCCGACGAAGCGACCGGCCTCGGCGATCACCACCTTGGCGCCCGAGATCATGCGGCGGCGGCGCTCGGCGTCGGGCTCGGTCAGCGCGCTCACGGCCACGCAGGCCATGGACAGCGCGCGCTCCTTCTGGATGACCATCTCGGCCACGCGATGCTGCAGCCCCTGGAACTTGGCGAGCGGCTGGCCGAACTGCTTGCGCGTGCGCAGGTAGTCCGCCGTGATCTCGATCAGGCGCTCCATCGCGCCCGCGGCGTGCGCGCTCAGCGCGGCAATGCCGTAGTCCATGCCGGTGTCCAGCACGGCCTGGGCCTCGCCTTCGGCGCCGACCAGCGCCTCGGCCGGCAGTTGCACGTCCGTCAGGCCGAGCTCGGCCGCGCGCTGGCAATCCATCGTGGGATAGTCCTTCAGGCTCACGCCCGCGGCGTCCGTGGGCACCAGGAACACCGATGCCTTGCCGGCGCCGTCCACGGCGCTGACGAAGAGCGCCCGGGCGGCGGCGCCGTACCACACCATGGCCTTCTGCCCGTTCAGGCGGTAGCCGTCGGCGGTCTTCTCGACACGGGTGTCGCGCGGGGCGGTGGCATAGCGCTGCGCCGGCTCCAGGTAGGCCAGCGACAGGATGGCCTCGCCCGAGGCGAGCTTGGGCAGCCACTGCTGCTTCTGCGCATCGCTGCCATGCTGCGTGAGGATCGCGGCCGACACCACGGCGCCCGGCACCACCGGCTCGCCCGCCAGCGCGCGACCCAGCTCGATGTTCACCGGCAGCAGGCTGGCCGGGTTCTCGCCGTAGCCCTCGTACTCGGCCGGCACGATCAGGCCGAGTACGCCCATGTCGCGCAGCACGCCCCAGTTGCGCTCGTCGTAGCCCTGGCCCGACGTGGCCGCGGCGCGCCGCGTCTCCATGCTCCAGCCTTGCGCCGCGTAGCGCCGCAGGCTGTCGGCGAGCATCCGTTGTTCTTCACTGTACTGAAAGTCCATGCCGGCCTCTTATCCCAAGACGATCTTGGCGATGATGTTCTTCTGAATTTCCGTGCTGCCACCGTAGATGGTGGTCTTGCGCATGTCGAAGTAGCCCGCGGCGTTGCCCGCGGCGAACGCGGGCCCGGGGCCCTGCTCGGCGGCACCGGCATGCATCCAGTCGGGCGAGTACGGCCAGGCGTAGGCGCCGGCGACCTCCATCTGCAGCATGGCCAGGTTCTGCTGGATCTCGGAGCCGCGGATCTTCAGGATCGAAGCCTCGGTGGCCGGGTTGGTGCCGGCGGCGGCGGTCGCCACGCGCAGCAGCAGCATTTCGAGCGCCATGATGTCCATCTCGACGCGCGCAATGCGGTCGCGGATGCGCACGTCCTCGAACAGCGGGCGCCCGTCGCTGCCCTTGACCTCGCGCGCCTGCTGCTTGAGCAGCGTCAGCTCGCGGTTGCAGTGGCCCAGGCCGGCAATGTTGGTACGTTCGTGGCCCAGCAGGTACTTGGCGTAGGTCCAGCCCTTGTTCTCCTCGCCCACCAGGTTCTCGACGGGTACGCGCACGTCCTCGAGCCACACTTCGTTGATCTCGGCACCGCCATCGAGCGTGACGATCGGGCGCACGGTGATGCCGGGCGTCTTCATGTCGATGAGCAGCATCGAGATGCCTTCCTGCAGCTTGGCCTGGGCATCCGTGCGCACCAGGCAGAAGATCCAGTCGGCGTGCTGGCCCAGCGTGTTCCAGGTCTTCTGGCCATTGACCACGTAGTGATCGCCGTCGCGCACGGCGCGCGTCTTGAGCGAAGCGAGGTCGGAACCGGCGCCCGGTTCCGAATAGCCCTGGCACCACCAGTCCTGCATCTTGATGATGCGCGGCAGGAAGTAATCCTTCTGCGCCTGGCTGGCGTATTTCATCAGCACCGGGCCGATCATGGTCAGGCCGAACGGCAGCAGGCGCGGCGCGCCGGCGGTGTAGCACTCGATCTCGAAGATCAGGCGCTGCAGCGGGTTCCAGCCGGTGCCGCCATGCTCCCTGGGCCAGCTCGGCGCACCCCAGCCCTGCTCGTCCAGGGCTTTGTGCCAGCGGATGTAATCGTCCTTCTCGAGACGCTGGTGGCGCAGCACCTTGTCCTTGATGTCGGCGGGCAGCTTGTCCCGCAGAAATGCGCGCACTTCCTCGCGAAAGGCGACGTCCTGTTCGGTGTAGGTCAAATCCATGGGATTCCCGTGAGTATCGGTGAGGTGGGACGGCCACGCGGCATCCCGATCCGGCATTGCGCAATCTAGCAAGCGCGGGCGCACGCGCAAACTCATTTTTCCCGAACACCCGCTTCGGCACAGGCGAATCCCCGGGCGCCGAACGCGCCGCCCGGCCATGCGTAGACGGGATGTTCGGCCCTGCCATACGCGGCCTTAGTGAAATCGGAATGCCCGCCGGAGGCAGCGCTGATTAGACTTGCCCCGTTCGCCACCCCGCGCTCCGTGCGCCAGCCCCAGACTGTCATGTCCGCGCAACCCCTGTCCACCGCCATCCACCAAATCCCGCAAGCCTGGGCCCGCAGCGCGCCGGACGCCGTCTGCCTGCACGAGGCCGAGCGCACGCTCACCTATGGCGGGCTCTGGCGCGAGATCGAGCGTGCCGCGCACTGGATGCAGGCCCAGGGCGTGCGCGCCGGGCAGCGCGTGCTCATCGTCGGCGAGAACAGCGCGGAGATGGTCGTCGCGCTCTTCGCCTGCAGTCTGATGGGCGCCTGGGCAGTGGGCGTGAACGCGCGCCTGTCGCCGCGCGAACTGGCCACCATCGGCGAGCATGCCGAGCCGGCGCTCACGGTGTATACCGCCAGGGTATCGCCCGCGGCGGCCGCGCACGCCGAAGCCGCCGGCGCGCTCGCCGTGCCGCTCGAGGGCACGGCCGGCGCATTGCGCTACGTCGCGCACCCGGGCACCGTCAGCGAAACCGGGCCGCTGGCGCACCAGGTCGCCGCGCTGATCTACACCTCGGGCACCACCGGCGCACCCAAGGGCGTGATGGTCTCGCACCGCGGGCTGCTGCACTTTGCCCGCGTCTCGGCCGAGTCGCGCAGCCTGAGCGCGCACGACGTGGCCTACGCCGCACTGCCGCTCTCGCACATCTTCGGCCTGGCCACGGTGCTGATGGCCACCCTGCACGCCGGTGCCAGCCTGTGCCTGCGCGCACAGTTCGACGCCGGCGACGTCTTCCGCGCGCTCGAGGCGCCCGGCATCAGCATGCTGCAGGGCGTGCCGACCATGTTCAACCGCATCCTGGCAGCCGCGCCCGAGCGCGCCGCGCTCAAGGCGCCCCGGCTGCGCTATGTGTACACCGGCGGCGCGCCCCTGGACCCATCTTTGAAGCGCGATGTGCAGGCGTATTTCGGGCTGCCGCTGCACCACGGCTACGGCATCACCGAATACGCCGGCTCGCTGTGCATCACCCGGGAGGACGCACCGCGCAGCGACTGCAGCGCCGGCCACGCGGTGCAAGATGTCGAGCTGCACATCGGCCCGCTGGATGCGCCCGCTCGCGCGCCCGGCGAGCCCGGCGACATCCACGTGCGCGGTCCCGGTGTGATGCTCGGCTACTACCGCAACCCCGAGCAGACCGCCGCCGCGATCCTGCCCGGCGGCTGGCTCGCCACCGGCGACATCGGCTATCTCGACGATGACGGCGCGCTCTTCATCTCGGGCCGCAGCAAGGACCTCATCATCCGTTCGGGATTCAACGTCTATCCGATCGAGGTCGAGGCCGTCATCAACGCCTATCCGGGCGTGCGCCAATCGGCCGTGCTGGGCGTGCCCGAGGCCGGCGGCAACGAAAGCGTGGTCGCCTTCGTCGAGACCCTGCCGGGCGTGGAGGTGGACCTGAGCGCGCTCGGCACCTACCTGCGCAGCCAGCTCGCGCCGTACAAGCGGCCGGCCGCGCTGCTCGCCATCGACGCCATCCCGACCACCCTGAGCGGCAAGATCCAGAAGCAGTCCCTGCGCGCCCGTCTGTAGGAGGAGACCACCCCGCGCCCACGGCGTTCGCCGCCCCCGAGGGGCTCCAGCCTCCTTCGGGCGGCCGGGCGGAACGACCCCTTGCATCACACGAGAAACAGGAGGAGCCCACATGCCCACCATCAAACACATGGCCGGTGCGTTCGCGCTGCTGGCCGGCGCCACCCTTGCCCAGCCCGCCCTGGCCGCGGCCTATCCCGAGCGCCCGATCTCGCTGCTGGTCGGCTATTCGCCGGGCGGTCCCGTGGACACCAGCGCCCGCGTCTTCGCGCGCTATCTCTCCGAGAAGATCGGCCAGACCGTGCTGGTCGACAACCGCCCGGGCGCCTCGGGCATGATCGCGGCCGACGCCACCCAGAAAGCGCGGCCGGACGGCTACACGCTGAACTTCGTCGCCAGCCCGACCATGACCATGTCGCCGCAGGTCCAGCGCAGCACGCTGTTCGATCCGCGCACCGCCTTCACCCCGGTGGGCCTGGTCGCGGACTACACCAACGTGCTGCTGGTGGGTCCGGACTTCAAGGGCGAGTCGGTCAAGGACCTGATCGAGTATGCCAAGGCCAACCCGCAGGAAGTGAGCTTCGGCTCGGCCGGCATCGGCGCCTCCAACCACCTGTCGGCAGAACTGCTCAAGCAGACCACCGGCGCGCCCATGCTGCACGTGCCCTATCGCGGCAACTCGCCCGCCATGGTCGATGTGATGGGCGGCAAGATCACCTTCATGTTCGACATCACGAGCACCGCCAAGAGCTTCGTCGAGAGCGGCAAGGCGCGCGCGCTCGCCGTCACCTCGCGTGAACGCAATCCGGGACTGCCCGATGTGCCGACCATGATCGAAGCAGGCATCCCCGACTACGAAGTCACCGGCTGGTACGCCGTCATCGGCCCGCGCGAGCTGCCGCCCGAGGTGATCGAGACACTCGCCGCCGCCATGCGCGACGTGAATGCCGAGCCCGGCTTTCGCGAGATCATGGAGAAGGCCGGCCATACCCTGCACCAGCCCGACGGCGCCGCCCTGCAGCAGCGCGTCGAGCGCGAGTACGCCCTGTGGCAGAACGTGGTCGATACCGCGGGCATCCAACCCGAATGAACGAGGCACATTCCCGATGAGCAACGTCGAGCGCTTGCTGCGCCAAACCACCCTGCCGGTGATCGGCGCACCCATGTTCCTGGTCTCGGGCCCGGATCTGGTGCTCGCGCAGTGCCGGGCGGGGGTGATCGGCACCTTCCCCTCGCTGAATGCGCGCCCCCAGGCCGAACTCGGGACGTGGCTGGAGACGATCGGGCGCTCGCTCGACGCTGCACGGCGCGAGAGCCCGGCGGCCACCATCGCGCCCTACGGCGTGAACCTGGTGATCCATCCGTCGAACACCCGCTGGCAGCCCGATCTCGAGACCTGCGTCGAACACCGCGTACCGCTCTACATCACTTCGCTGCACGCGCCCCGGCCGGTGGTCGACGCGGCCGCCGGCTACGGCGCCGTGGTGCTGCACGACGTGACCAACGCCACCCATGCGCGCAAGGCCATCGACGCCGGCGTGGACGGGCTGATCCTGGTGAGCGCGGGCGCCGGCGGGCATGCGGGACGCATCAACCCGATCGCCCTGGTCAACGAGATCCGCAGCTTCTACGACGGCCCGATCGCGCTGTCGGGCTGCATGTCGCACGGCAAGGACATCCTCGCCGCGCGCGCCCTGGGCTGCGATTTCGCCTACATCGGCACGCGCTTCATCGCCACCACCGAGGCCATGGCCTCGCCCGCCTACCGGCAGATGGTGCTCGACGCCCAGGCCGGCGACGTGGTCTACACGCCGTACTTCTCGGGCGTGCCGGCCAACTACCTGCGCGCGAGCATCGCCGCGGCCGGCATCGAGCTCGCCGAGGTCGAGAACGTGGCGCCGGGCAAGCCGGTGAACATGGACAAGGAAAACCGCCCCAAGGCCTGGAAGGACATCTGGAGCGCCGGCCAGGGCGTGGCCGCCATCCGCGAGGTGCTGCCCACCGCCGAGCTGGTCGAGCGCATGCGGCGCGAGTACTACGCCGCCCTCTACGCCGTACGCTGACGCCGCGGCACCCATCAATCCGAGGCCGGCCCGATGGCCGGCTTCACGCTTTCGCCTTTCTGGAGACACCATGCAACCCACCCGCCGCCGCCTGCTGACCAGCGCAGCAGCCCTTGCCGCGGGCAGCGCCCTGCCGGCCCTGCCCGCCCTCGCCGCCGATCCTTTTCCCGCGCGGCCCGTGACCTTCGTCGTCCCGTTCCCGCCGGGCGGCCCGGTCGACACCACGGCGCGCTTCGCCACCCAGCCGCTGGACAAGCTGTGGCCGCAAGCGGCCATCATCGACAACCGCGCCGGCGCGGGCGGCATCGTCGGCGCGCAGGCCGTGGCCAAGGCCAGGCCCGACGGCTACACCTACCTGTTCGCGGCCATTCACCACACCGTGCTGCCCAGCCTGCGCTCGGACCTCACCTACGACATCCAGAAGGATTTCGTGCCGGTGGGCATGGCCGCGACCTTCCCGATCTTCCTGGTGGTGCACCCTTCGCTGCCGGTGAACAACGTCGCCGAGCTGATCGCCTACGCCAAGGCCAACCCGGGCAAGCTCTCGTTCAGCAGCTCGGGCACGGGCGGCGGCACCCACCTCGCGGGCGAACTCTTCAACAGCATGGCCGGCACCGACATCATGCACGTGCCCTACCGCGGCAGCGCGCCCGCCATGGCCGACCTGCTGGGCGGCCAGGTGCAGGTGATGTTCGCCGACGGCCCGAGCGCCGTGCCCCATGTGCAGGCCGGCCGCATCCGCGCCCTGGGCGTGGGCTACCCGGAACGCTCGCGCATGATGCCCGACGTGCCGACCATCGCCGAATCCGGCGTGCCCGGCTACGAAGCCTATTCATGGAGCGGCTTGGTGGCGCCGGCCGGTACGCCGCAGGAGATCGTCGACAAGGTGAACGCCGACATGAACCAGGGCCTGAACGACCCGGCCGTAGCCAAGCGCATCCTCGATGCGGGCGCCGAAGTGAGCCCGGGCACGCCCGCGGAATTCGGCAAGTTCATCGACGATGAGATCCGCAAGTGGGGCGAAGTGATCCGCAAGGCCAACATCACGGTTGAATAACGCCCCCCCTGCACGCTGACGCGCGTCAGCCCGAGCCTGTCGCGTCGTGCACCAGCAGCGGCGCGAGATAATCGAGAAAGGCGCGCGTCTTGGCCGGCAGGATGCGCGAGGGCAGGAGGGCATAGAGCGGAATCGGGTCGAGGCTCCAGTCCGCCAGCACCTGCTCCATGTCCTCGCCCGCGGCCAGAAAGTGCAGGTCCTTGCTGAACGGCTGCGACGTGATGCCCAGGCCCAGACGGGCCAGCGTGCCCAGCATGCCGATGTTGTTGACCACCACCCGCCCCCGCACCTCGACCTCGCGCACCTCGTCGCCGCGACGCAGCGACCAGCGCGACGACGAGGCGTCGTCATAGGGTCGCAGGCAGTGGTGCGCGCGCAGGTCTTCCGGTTCGCGCGGGCGGCCGTGGCGATCCAGGTATGACTTCGCCGCGAACAGACCATGCTCCATCAGCAGGATGCGCCGCGCCACCAGCCCGCTGTCGGGCTGCACGCCGAAACGCAGCACGACGTCGAAGGGGTTGGTGACGGCATCGACCGACTGCACGCCGAGGTCCACCTCGCACAGGATGTCGGGGAAGGCCTCGGAGAAGCCGCTCAACAGGCGCGGCAGAATCAGCGAGCCCAGGCTGTTCGGCATGGACACGCGCAGATGGCCGCGGGGCACGGTGAGCATCTCGCCCAGTTGCTCGTGGGCCACCCGGACCTCCTCGACCAGCGGCAGGCAGCGGGCGTAATAGCGCGCCCCCGCTTCGGTCAGCTCCATCCGGCGCGTCGTGCGGTTGAGCAGGCGCAGCCCCAGCATGCGCTCGAGCTGTTTCAGGCGCCGGGAAACGGTGGAGGTGGGCAGCCCCAGGGCCTCGGCGCCGCGGCTCACGCTCTTGCGCCTGGCCACTTCCACGAAAAGCGCGATGTCATCCAGGCGCGGCACGCCCTCGTCCACGATCTCGCCCTTTACCATAATCTTTATCCCATGAATGGAAAATTGATTCCATCTCAGGAACTTTATCTCACTCCTGCAAAAGAACACAATTCAGTCATCGGGTTGCAGACAAGAACCCGACCTCACGAAGAACAAGGAGTTTGATCATGAAACGCACTGCCATCGCCCTCATCCTCGCCGCCGCTGCCGCCAGCCCCGCCGCCTTCGCGGCCGACGCCCAAGGCCTGACCCGCGCCGAAGTGGTCGCCGAGCTGAACGCTGCCCGCGCCGCCGGCCAACTGCCCGCCACCGATCTGGACTATCCGCCCGCGCTCGTCAGCCAGGCGCCGGCCCAGACCCGGGCCGAAGTCGTGGCCGAATTGAACGCCGCGCGCGCCGCCGGCGAGCTGCCCACCGGCAATCTGGACTACCCGCCTGCTCCCGCGCTCGCCGCTGCCTCGCACAGCCGCACCGAGGTGCTCGCCGAACTGAACCAGGCCCGCGCCAACGGCGAGCTGCCGCAGAACAGCCTCGACTACCCGCCCGCCGCGCAGCACGCCCAGGCTGGCTACGACATCAATAGCTGATCGTCATCACCGGGCGGCACACGCCCGCCCCGTCCCCAGGGAACGCCCGTGGCCGCACGACCACGGGCGTTCGCATTTGCGTCGGCCGGTTGCACCCGGTGCGCGGGAACGCCACGAAGCCGGCCCGACTGACCCTCGCGCCCCGGCTGCGGTATCGTTCACCTTTATCCGCCTCAACGGCCCGCGCGGCCGCCACGCCCTTGCACGTCGGCATCACCTTCATCCAGAGCAACCGCCCCGAGCGCCTGCGCGACCTGCTGGTCGCCTGGCTGGGCGCGCACCCGCTCGCGCCGCTCGAGAGCGAGACCATCCTGGTGCAGAGCAACGGGATCGCGCAGTGGCTCAAGCTCGCGCTCGCCACCGATCCCGACGACGATGAGGCGCCGGGCTGCGGAATCGCCGCGGGGCTGGACTTCCTGCTGCCCTCGCGCTTTCTCTGGCAGGCCTATCGCAGCGTGCTCGGCGCCCACGCCGTGCCCGAAGTCTCGCCCTTCGACAAGGAGCGCCTCGTCTGGCGCCTCATGCGCCTGCTGCCCGAGCTGCTCGAAACCGACGCGCGCTATGCGCCGCTGCGCCGCTTCCTGGCCGAGGACGATGACCTGCGCAAGCGCTTCCAGTTGGCCGAGCGGCTGGCCGACCTGTTCGACCAATACCAGGTGTACAGGGCCGACTGGCTGGCCGCGTGGGCCGAGGGCAGCGACGCGCTGCTGCCGGCGCGCGGCGGCGCCGTGGCGCTGCCCGAGGATCAACGCTGGCAGCCCGCGCTCTGGCGCGCCCTGCTGCGCGACGTGACGCGCATGGGCATGGGCGAGCGCGCCGGCCCGGGCCGCGCGGCCGTGCACGAGGCCTTCGTGCAGGCGGTCCGGGACGGCGCCGTGCCGGTGCGCCCGCTGCCCCGGCGCATCGTCGTGTTCGGCATCTCGAGCCTGCCGCGCCAGTCGCTCGAGGTGCTGAGCGCGCTAGGCCGCTACAGCCACGTCCTGCTGTGCCTGCACAACCCCTGCCAGCACTACTGGGGCGACATCGTCGCCGACAAGGACTTGCTGCGCAGCGCGCGGCGGCTCACCCGGCGCCGCGACGGCATGCCCGCCGAACTGACGCCCGAGACGCTGCACCAGCACGCCCAGCCCCTGCTGGCCGCCTGGGGCAAGCAGGGACGCGACTTCATCGCCCTGCTCGAGGAATACAGTACAGAACACCCGGACCTGCACGAGGTGCCGCAGTTCGAACCGGGCGATACCGGCACGCTGCTCGGCCAACTGCAGGACGACGTGCTCGAACTGCGGCCGCTGCGCGAAACGCTCGCGCAGTGGCCGCCCGTGGACCCGGCGCACGACGAGTCCATCCGGTTCCACCTGGCGCACAGCCCACAGCGCGAGGTCGAGATCCTGCACGACCAGTTGCTGGCCGCCTTCAATGCCGATCCCGGCCTGCGCCCGCGCGACGTCATCGTGATGGTGCCGGACATCGACGTCTACGCGCCGCACGTGCAGGCGGTGTTCGGCCAGATCGAGCGCGGCGATCCGCGCTACCTGCCCTTCAGCGTGGTGGACCAGAACCGGCGCGCGGTCGATCCCCTGCTGCATGCGCTGGAGATCCTGCTCGGCCTGCCGCACTCGCGCGTGGCGGTCAGCGATGTCCTGGACCTGCTCGAGGTGCCCGCGCTGCGCGCGCGCTTCGGCATCGCCGAGGCCGACCTGCCGCGCCTGCATGCCTGGATACGCGGCGCCAACGTGCGCTGGGGGCTGCATGGCGAACATCGAGCGGCGCTGGGCCTGCCGGCCGCCCCGGCCGCAGCGGCCAATAGTTGGCTGTTCGGCCTGCGCCGCATGCTGCTCGGCTACGCCGTCGGCGCGCACAGCGACGCCTGGCAGGACATCGAACCCTACGACGACGTCGGCGGGCTGGACGCGGCGCTGCTCGGTCCGCTCACGCGACTTTTCGAGGCCCTCGCCGGCACCTGGAGCCGCCTGTGCGAGCCGGCGGACGTCGACACCTGGTGCGCCCGCCTGAGCGAACTGCTGCACACTTTCTTTCTCGCCGACGGCGACGACGAGGGCGCATACACCCTGCTGCGCTTGCAGGAAGCCCTCGACGACTGGCAGCAGGCCGCGGCCGAAGCCGGCCTCGCCGAAACCGTCCCGCTGTCGGTGGTGGCCGAGCACTGGCTCGCGCAGATGCACGAGACCGGGCTGACTCAGCGCTTTTTCGCCGGCGCGATCACCTTCGCCACCCTGATGCCGATGCGCGCCATCCCGTTTCGCCGGGTGTGCCTGCTCGGCATGAACGACGGCGCCTATCCGCGCACGCGCCCGCCGCTCGACTTCGACCTGATGGGCCGCGACTACCGCCCGGGCGACCGCTCGCGCCGCGAGGACGACCGCTACCTCTTTCTCGAAGCGCTGCTCTCGGCACGGGATTGTCTGCACATTTCCTGGGTCGCGCGCAGCATCCACGACAACACCGAGCGTCCACCCTCGGTGCTGGTGGCCCAGTTGCGCGAGCACCTGGGCGCGGGCTGGCGCCTGTCCGATGACGCGCACAGCGCCGACGACACCGTAGACACCGGCGGCGAGCGACTGGTCGCCGCGCTCACCGTGGCGCACCCGCTGCAGCCCTTCAGCCCACGCTACTTTCCGGCGCAGGCCGAGGGCCCGCTCTACACCTACGCCGCCGAATGGCGGGTCGCCGCGCCCGCCCCTGCCGAAGCGGATGTGCCGCTGCCGCCGCACCTGCGCACCGAGCCGCTGCAACTGGCCGAGCTGGCCGAGTTCCTGCGCGCGCCTGTGCGCGCCTTCTTCCGGCATCGGCTGGGCGTGTGGCTGGAGCTTGCCGATCCGGTCGACGAGGATCACGAACCCTTCGCGCTGGACGGCCTCGCACGCTGGCAACTGCAGGACGAACTCGTGCGCAGCGAAGCCCTGGCGCGGGCCCGCGGCGAGGACGGGCTCGCCAGCCGCGCGCGGACCCTGGCCCGCCTGCAGCGATGCGGCGAGCTGCCCGAAGCGGGTTTCGGCACGGCCGCGGCCCAGGCGCTGACGGCGCCGCTGGACGCGCTGTTCGCGCGCTACGAGGCGGCCCTCGCCCCCTGGCCCGAGCTGGCCGAGGACATCGCCATCGATCTGGACGCCGGGCTGCCGGCAGGCCCGCCCTTGCACGACTGGGTCCAGGGTCTGCGCAGCAACGGATGCGGCGCGCTCGCTCGCGTCGTGCTCGACACCAGCGACGTCGTCAAGGACGGCCACTACCGCCTGGACCGGCTGGTCCGCCACTGGGTCACCCACCTGGCGTGCCACCTCGCCGGCCGGCCAGTGACCACCGAGATCGTCAGCAAGGTCGGCAGCGCCACCTTGCCGCCGCTGCCCGAAGCCACCGCCCGCGCGCTGCTGCGCGATCTGCTCCGCGCCTGGGGCGAGGGCATGCAGCGCCCGCTGCCCCTCGCGGTGCGCAGCGCGTTCGCCTGGCTCAAGGGCCACGATGCGGCCAAGGCACGAGCCGAATACGAAGGCGGCTACCAGCACGACGGCGAGCGCAGCGACCCCTACCTCGCCCGCGCCTACCCCGACTATGCGGCGCTCACGGCCAGCGGCGAGTTCGGCGAGCTTGCCGAGGCCCTGCTGCGCCCGCTGCACCGCGCGGTGTACGGCGACGCGGACCCTACCGGCGACGCCGGCGCGACCCCGGCCAGGCGGGCGCGCGCCGGCGGGAGGGCCCAGCCTTGAGCGCGCCCGTCATCCCCACGCTGGACCCGCTGCGCTTTCCCCTGCACGGCAGCCGCCTGATCGAGGCGAGCGCCGGCACGGGCAAGACCTACACCATCGCCGCGCTCTACCTGCGCCTGGTCCTCGGCCATGGCGGCGAGGACGCCTACCCGCGGCCGCTCGATCCGCCGGAGATCCTGGTCGTCACCTTCACCGAGGCCGCGACCCAGGAGCTGCGCGACCGCATCCGCCGGCAGTTGTCCGCCGCGGCGCAGGCGTTTCGCCAGCCCGCGCACGAGCCCCCGGGCGACGCGTTTCTGCGGCAACTGCGCGACGACCATCCCGAGGCGCGCTGGCCGGCCTGCGCGCACCGCCTGCAGCTCGCCGCCGAATGGATGGACGAGGCAGCGATCCACACCATCCACGGCTGGTGCAATCGCATGCTCGGCGAACATGCCTTCGACAGCGACAGCCTGTTCACGCAGACCCTGGAAGCCGACAACGACGAGTTCCTGACGCAGGCGGCACGCGACTACTGGCGCAGTTTCCTGGTGCCGCTGCCGGCCTCGTCGGCGCAGACCGTGCACGGCTGGTGGCCGCAGGGGCCGGACGACCTGCTGGCCGCCGTGCGTCCGCTCATGCCCTACCGGCACGCCCTGGCCCACGCCGAGCCCCCCGCCCGCGCCCTGGCCGCCGCCGAGCAGACCTGCACCGAACGCCTGGCGGAACTGAAATCCCCCTGGCCGGCCTGGGCCGACGCGCTGCAGGCCCTGTGCGACGAGGCCGTGGCGGCCAAGCAGGTGAACGGCACCCGCCTGCGCGCGCAGCACTACACCAAGTGGTTCGACGCCCTGCGCGCCTGGGCCGCCGACCCGGCCTTGCGGCGGCCCGAGCTCTCGGCGGCGGCCCGCGCCCGCCTCACGCCGGCGGGCATGGCCGAAGCCTGGAAACAGGGCGAGCCGCCCGCGCATCCCGGCCTGGACGCGATGGCTGCCCTGCATACCGCCCTCGACGAGCTGCCGGACGCCCACGACGAGGTTCTCGTCCACGCCGCACGCTGGATCAGCACGCGCTTCGACCAGGCGCTCGCGCAGCGCGCGCGCATGGGCTTCGACGATCTGCTCACGCGGCTTGCCGCCGCACTCGACGGGCCCAACGCCGAGCGCCTGGCCGCGCGCATCCGCCAGCAGTTCCCGGTGGCCCTGATCGACGAGTTCCAGGATACCGACCCCGTGCAGTTCCGCATCTTCGATGCGGTCTACCGGATGCAGGAGAACGCGCCCGACCGGGCCCTGGTGCTGATCGGCGACCCCAAGCAGGCGATCTACGCCTTTCGCGGCGCGGACATCCACACCTACCTGGACGCGCGCGCCCGGGCCGGCGACCGGCTGTACACCTTGCGGCGGAACTTTCGCTCCAGCGCCAGCATGGTGGCGGCCGTCAACCATGTCTTTGCGGCGGCCGAGACGCGGGCCGACGGCAACGGTGCTTTCCTGTTTCGCCGCGACGGCGGCAACCCGGTACCCTTTCTGCCGGTCGAAGCCAGGCACGGCGACGGCGGTTTCGTGCTGGACGGCAAACCCTGCACCGCCGCCCTCACGCTCTGGCAGCAGCCGCGCGCGCAGCCGGAGCGCGCGCTCGGCAAAGGCGCCTACCGCCAGGCCCAGGCCGCCGCCTGCGCGAGCCAAATCGTGCGCCTGCTCGACGCCGGCCTGCGCGGCCGCGCCATCCTCCACGAGAACGGCAAGACCTTCAACCTGCGCCCCGCCGACATCGCCGTGCTCGTCAGCAACCGCACCGAGGCGGCCGAAGTGCGCGACGCGCTGCGCGAGCGCGGCGTGCGCAGCGTCTATCTGTCGGACCAGGATTCGGTCTACCAGAGCGCGCAGGCCGTCGAACTGCAGCACTGGCTGGGCGCCTGCGCGGAACCGGAGAACCCGCGCCTGCTGCGCGCCGCGCTCGCCAGCCCGACCCTGGGCCTGCCCTGGAGCGCGCTGGACCGCCTGGGCAGCGACGAACTCGCCTGGGAGGCCCGCGTGCTGCAGTTCCGCGATTACCGCGAGACCTGGCGGCGCCAAGGCGTGCTGCCCATGCTGCGTCGCCTGATGCAGGACTTCGGCGTGCCGGCGCGCCTGCTGGCGCCGGGCTGGCGCCATCCCGGCGGCGCCTCCGGCGAGCGCGTGCTCACCGACTTTCTGCACCTCGCCGAACTGCTGCAGCAGGCGAGCGCGCTGCTCGACGGCGAGCATGCGCTGATTCGCCACCTTGCCCAGGCGCGCGCCGAGGGGCGGCGCGCCGGCGGCGGCGACGCGCGCCAATTGCGCCTGGAGAGCGACGCGGACATCGTCCAGATCGTGACCATCCACAAATCCAAGGGCCTGGAATACCCCTTGGTGTTCCTGCCCTTCGCCGCCGACTGCCGGCCCGTCGATGCCGGCGCCAAGCCGCCCTGGGTCTGGCGCGACGGCGAGCGCGTGCGCGTGGCCCTGCAGGCCGATGACGCGGTCCTCGCCGCAGCCGACCGCGAACGCCTGGGCGAAGACCTGCGCAAGCTGTACGTCGCGCTGACCCGCGCCAAGCACGCCACCTGGGTCGGCGTGGGCGCGCTGGCCGACCTGCCCCGCAGCGCCCTGGGTTATCTCGCCGGACTGCAGGACGAGGGCGAACTCGACGCGCAGCTTCGGCGCTGGGCCGTGCCCTGCGCGAGCATCGCGGTCGAGCCCGTGCCCATGGGAGACGCGGGCCGCTACGCGCCGCCGGCAACGGCCGACACCCTGGGCCCGGCGCGACAATCCAGGCGCGTGCACCGCGAGGCTTGGTGGGTGGCCTCGTACTCGGCTCTGGCCTACGCCGACACCGCGCACGATCCGCACGCCCCCCAGGACGACACCCCCGACCAGGACCAGTTGCGCGAACTCTCGCACGGGCAGGACGAGATCGCCGCCGCGGCCACCGGCAGCGCCATCGCCCGCGGCATCCATGCGTTTGCCCGCGGTGCGCAGGCCGGCACGTTTCTGCACGACCTGCTGGAGTGGTGCGCGACGCAGGGATTCGCCGCCGTGCGCGCGCAGCCGGACGTGCTGCGCGATCTGATCGCGCGCCGCTGCCAGCGCCGCGGCTGGGAATCGCACATCGAGGCGCTCACCGATTGGATGCTCGCCCTGCTTGAAACCCCCCTGCCGTGCGGCAACGACAGCCCTGCCTTTCGGCTCGGCACGCTTGCCGCCTACCGTGCCGAGCTCGAGTTCTGGCTGCCCAGCCACCGGCTGGACACCGAGCGCATCGATGCCCTGGTGCGTGCGGGCACGCTGCAGGGCGCGCCCAGGCCCGCCCTGCTGCCCCAGCAGTTGAACGGCATGCTCAAGGGCTACATCGACCTCGTGCTCGAACACGAAGGCCGCTATTACGTCGCCGATTACAAATCGAACTGGCTCGGCCCGGATGCCGCCGCCTACACCCCGCAAGCCATGCGCAGCGCCATCCTCGCCTCGCGCTACGAACTGCAGTACGCGCTCTATCTGCTCGCCCTGCACCGGTTGCTGCGCGCCCGCCTGCCGGACTACGACTACGACCGCCACGTCGGCGGCGCGGTCTATCTCTTTCTGCGCGGCCTCGATGCGCCGGGCGCGGGCGTGCACATCGAACGCCCGCCGCGCAGCCTCATCGAGGCGCTGGACGCGGCCTTCGCCGGCCGCGACGCGCCGCGTGGGCGGCGTCCATGAACCGCACACCGCAGACCCGCGCGGCACACGACGGCGCCGGCATGCCGGCCCTGGACGATACGCGCGCTCTGCTCGAGGTGCTCGAGGTCTGGGCCGAGCGCGGCTGGGTGCGCCAGCTCGACGCCGCCTTCGCCCGCTTCCTCGCGCAGGAGGCGCCCGGCGCGCCGGCCCTGCTGATCCTCGCCGCGGCACTCGCCAGCCACCAGCTCGGCCGCGGCCATGCCTGCCTGGACCTGGCCGCGACGCTGCGCGATCCCGCGCTCGCGCTTTCGCTTCCGCCGGATGGCTTGCGGCGCGCGGACGAGGCCAGCGTACCGCTGCCGGGCGAACTGCTGGCCGGCCTGGACCTGGCGGCCTGGCTGGCCGCGCTGCGCGCGCCCGCTCTGCTCGCCGATGGCGACGGTGCCACGCCGCTGGTGCTGCGCGGCCATCGCCTGTACCTGCGCCGCTATTGGCACTACGAGCGCGCCGTGCGGCGCCGCATCGACCTGCGCCTGGACACCGGCCAGGAGGCGCCCGACCCCGCCGCCTCGAGAACGGTGCTCGACCGCCTGTTTCCTTCGGCAGGCGACGGCTCGACCGACTGGCAGAAGCTCGCCTGCGCGCTGGCCGCGCGCGCGCGCTTCGCGGTCGTGACAGGCGGGCCGGGCACCGGCAAGACGACCACGGTGGTGCGCCTGCTCGCCTTGCTGCAGGCGGCGGCCCTGGCACCGGCCGCCGCCGCGGCCCCGCTGCGCATCCGCCTGGCCGCGCCCACCGGCAAGGCCGCGGCCCGCCTGAACGCCTCGATCGCCGGCGCCGTCGCCCGTCTGCCGCTGGCCGGCCTGGCGCAGGCCGAGGACGTCCGCGCGCACATCCCGACCGACGTCACCACGCTGCATCGCCTGCTCGGCAGCCGGCCGGACACCCGGCGTTTCCGCCACCATGCCGGCAACCCGCTGGCGCTGGACGTGCTGGTCGTGGACGAAGCGTCGATGATCGACCTGGAGATGATGGCCGCCGTCCTCGACGCCCTGCCGCCGCGGGCTCGCCTGGTGCTGCTCGGCGACAAGGACCAGCTCGCCTCGGTCGAGGCCGGCGCCGTGCTGGGTGAGTTGTGCGCACGCGCCGAGCGGGCGCACTACACGCCGGCCACGGCCGCCTGGCTGGAAGCGGCCACGGGCCAACCCGTGCCCGACGCCCTGCTCGATCCGCAGGGTATGCCGATCGACCAGGCCATCGCCATGCTGCGGCACAGCCATCGCTTCTCCGCGAGCAGCGGCATCGGCCGGTTGGCCGAGGCGGTCAACGCCGGCCGGGTGCGCCAGGTCGAGTCGGTCCTGCGGCACGGCCATGCCGACCTGGACGTGATCGCCGTCGATGCGCGCCAGGACGAGGCGCTGGCCCGCCTGGTGATCGACGGCGCGCCTGCCGCAGCGCCGCCGGCCCCGGCGCAGGGCGAGCTCTTCGCCGGGCCGCGCGACACGACGCCGCACGCCGCGGCCGACGCTGCGCGCGCCTTCGGCTATCGCCACTACCTCGGCGTCATGCGCGAAGACCGGCCCGCCGCCGGAACCGCGCAGTCTGCCTGGGACGACTGGGCGCGGGCCGTGCTCGCCGCGCACGGGCGCTTTCAACTCCTGTGCGCGCTGCGCCGCGGCCCCTGGGGCGTGGAGGGCCTGAACCGGCGCATCGCGCGCATCCTGCTGCAGGCGGGCCTGATCGACGCGGACGACGGCTGGTACGCGGGCCGCCCCGTGCTCGTCACCCGCAACGACTATGGCCTGGGCCTCATGAACGGCGACATCGGCATCACGCTCGCCGTGCCCGGCGCGGCGCACGCGCCGCCCGCGCTGCGCGTGGCCTTTCCGGGCGGCGCCGGGGGCGACGCCGTGCGCTGGGTGCTGCCCAGCCGCCTGCAGGACGTGGAGACGGTGTACGCGCTCACCGTGCACAAATCCCAGGGCTCCGAGTTCGACCACACGGCGTTCGCCCTGCCCGAGCAGCCCAACCCCATCCTTACCCGCGAGCTGGTCTATACCGCGATCACCCGCGCACGCCGACACTTCACGCTGCTCGAATCCGGCCCGCGCCACCTGCTCGGTTTCGCCGTCGAGCGCCGCGTGGTGCGCGCGAGCGGACTGATGCAGGACGAGCACGGCTGAGACCGGCGCGGCGCCCGTGCGCCGCCGCGCACCGCGGCCGCTGCGGTATCCTTCGCCTTTTTGACGCTCGCCTCCGCCATGTCCTCCTTTCCCTACGACGCCGTGCTCTTCGACTGCGACGGTGTGCTCGTCGACTCCGAAGCCATCACCTGCAGCGTGCTCGTGCAGATGCTCGGCGAACTGGGCTGGACCCTCACCCTGCCCGAGGCCATGGCCACCTTCGTCGGCAAGATGGTCAAGGACGAAGCCGCGCTGATCGAAGCGCGCACCGGCTTCGTGCTCACCGAGGACTGGCTCGCCGGCTTTCGCGCCCGCCGCGACGCCGCGCTCGCGCGCGAGATCGTCGCCATCCCGGGCGCACCCGCCGCGGTCGAGGCGATCCATGTCCTGGCGGGCGGGCGCATCGCCGTCGCTTCCGGCGCCGATCGTGTGAAGATCAACCTGCAACTGGGCAAGACCGGCCTCGCCGGCTGGTTCGAAGGCCGGATCTTCAGCGGCCACGAGATGCCGCGCAGCAAACCGCATCCCGACGTCTACCTGGCCGCCGCTGCGGCGCTGGGCGTGGATCCGCGCCGCTGCGCGGTCGTCGAGGACACCGTCACGGGCGCGCGGGCCGGCGTCGCCGCCGGCGCCACCGTGTTCGGCTACAGCCCGGGCGGCCTGGGGCACAGCGGCGCGCAGGCCCTGCGCGCCGTCGGCGTCGCCCGCATCTTCGACGACATGGGCGCACTCGCGAGCGTGCTGCAAAGCGGCGCGTCATGACATGAACCACCCCCACGCTCACTGCGTTCGCTGCCCCCGGGGGCTTCAGCCGCCTTCGGGCGGACGGGCGGAGGCTGAGGTGGCAGAATCCCGGCATCGACCGCTCGCCCTCTTCATACCGTCGGAGCCCACGCATGGAACCTGAATTCTGGCTGTCGCGCTGGCGCGAAGGCCGCACCCACTTCCACCAGAACCGCATCACGCCGCCGCTGCAGAAATTCTGGCCCGGCCTGGGCCTGGCGCCCGAAGCGCGCGTGCTCGTACCGCTCGCCGGCAAGTCGCTCGACATGCTGTGGCTCGCCGAGCAGGGACACGAAGTCGTCGGGGTCGAACTCTCGGAACTGGCCGTCGGGCAGTTCTTCGCCGAGAACGGCCTGACGCCCGAGCGGCGCCGTTCCGCCCTGGGCGAGCACTGGCGCAGCGGGCGCATCGAACTCATCCAGGGCGACATCTTCGCCCTGGACGCGGACTTCCTGGCCGGCTTCGACGCGGTCTACGACCGCGCCGCCCTGATCGCCCTGCCCCCCGACATGCGCCGACATTATGTGGAACATGTCTATGCAGGCCTGCGCAGCGGCTGCCGGGGCCTGCTCGTCACGCTCGACTATCCGCAGGACGAGATGGACGGGCCGCCCTTTAGCGTGCCCGACGCCGACGTGCAGGCGCTGTACGCGCCGCACACCGAGGCCTCGCTGCTCGATCGCCGGGATTCGCTCGCCAAGGAGCCGAAGTTCCTGGCGGCGGGAGCGAGCCGGCTGGATACGCTGACCTACCGCCTCGCGCGGCGTTGACGGCGGCTGTGCGGCCATTGCGCGCGGCGGCATCGCACGCCGCGCGGGCCGCCCGCGGACTCAGGCCCGCGCTCGTACCGGCGGCGACACGAGGCCGGCGATGTCCTCGCAGAACACGAGCTCCTCGTCTCCCGCCTCGAACCTGGCCTTGACCCACATGCCGTCGCCCGCGTTCTCGATGACTTCGCCGGTGACGCCGTTCGTCAGCCGGATGCACTGGCCGGGTTGTATATCCATCAGGTTCAGCATGATGTCCTCCTAGAAGAAGATCGTGAGATTCTTGGCCAGCAGCACGTTCTGATGGATGCGGATCTCGCGGCTGGCGAGCCTCCAGCCGTGCGCCGTGCGCCGCATGCGGTCCATGCGGTCGCCCACGAAGAAGTACTGCTCGTATTCGCAGCGGTTCTGGTAGATCAGAAAGCGGCTGGAAGTATCGACTTCCAACTCGCCGGCGTCGTTCGTGTCGATTCCCGTCAACTGCACGTTGCTGACGAGCCGGCACACGCGCGAGAGCGGTTCTTCGGCCCAGTGCACGCCGGTCAGGATCTGCTCGGCGCGCTTGGCGAGGGTCCATTTGCCTTCGTTGAACCAGCTCATGTGCTTCTCGCGCGTGGTGTACTCGCGCGTGGCGTGCTCGCCCGCCTTCACGTTGTATTCCATGGGCATGAAGTAGCGCAGGTCTTCGGCCAGCGTGTCGAGCCAGTCCGGGAAGCGCCGCTCGTCGAGCAGGTTGGCTTCGTCGTAGAGGAACTCCTCGATCTCGCGCTTGATTTCGTAATAGCGCGCATCGCGCGCGGGACGCTGGCTTCGCGCTGCGGCCGTCTGGGCTGTTTCGGCGACTTCGGACATGATGGCTCCTTGGATGGCGTTCAGGGCTTGGGCGGAACGGGGCCGCCCTGCAGGGCGAAGCAGCCCACGTCGATCACGGTGCCCGAGATCGCGGCGGCTTCGTCCGACAAGAGAAAGGCAACGGCGTTGGCCAGGTCGCGCCCGGTGGCGGGGCGGCCCGCCGCCGTGCCCGGGGCGGGCTTGCGCAGAAAGGCATCGACGTCGCCGCCGAAGCGCCCGACGCTCATGCCCGACACGATGCCGCCGCCGCCGGGTATGGCGACGTTCACCCGCACGTGGTCATGAAAGTGGTCGTAGGCCATCGCCATGCTGAGCGCGACGATGCCGCCCTTGCTGGCGCTGTAGGCCGCCATGTTGGGCTTGCCCCAGCCCGCGCCGGAACCGATGTTCACGATGGCGCCGCCACCGGCGGCGCGCAGGTGCGGCAGCACGGCGCGGCTCATGAGGTAGGTCCCCTTGAGGTTCACGGCGACGATGCGCTCGAACAAGGCTTCGTCGGTGTCCAGCACCGTGCCCAGCGGGCCGATGGCGGCATTGTTGACCAGGCCGTGGATCGCGCCGTGGCGCGCCATCGTGTGATCGACCACACGCTGCACGTCGGCCGCGTTCGATACATCGGCTTGCAGCACATCCGCGGTGCAGCCGGCGCTGTCCAGCTCGGCCAGCAGCGACTGCGTGCCCTGCGCCGTGCTCGAAACCTGTGGCTGCGCCAGGCCGAAAGCCACCACCCGATGGCCGCGCCGCGCCAGTTCCACCGTGATGGACTGGCCCAGCCCGAAGGTCCCGCCGGTGACGATGATCACGCTCATGTCGCTCACCCCGCGATGCTCGCGGGGCCGGCATCCCTGCGGCCCAGCAGCGTGTCCCAGTCGGCGCCGTTCATGTAGTCGCGCCAGCGGCGGTAGAACTGCCGCGGGTTCTCCTCGCTCACCTGCAGGCTCACGTTGCCCGCGACCGGGCCATCGGTGCCCACTCTGCCCAGCGACTGCGTATAGTTGTATGGATAGCGCTTGGCGATCACGCCCCGGCTGCCGGCCGTCGCATAGTTCCAGTTTTCCATGTCGTCCTGCTCGGTCATGCCCGCCGGGCCCGAATAGCGCATGTAGTAGCTGCGCAGGAAGTCCTTGACCTCCTGCGGGGCATCGGCGTCGACGAGGAAAAAGCGCCAGGCTTCCGTCGACTCCGGCCCGTGCGGATGCCAGACGCACAGGTTGCGCGGCTGATTGCCGTGGAACGACACGTTGGGGTAGATCGTGCCCACGAACGGGATCAGCCGGTGGCGCTCGGCGCCCAGGCGCTCCTTGCGCTTGGCATGGGCTTCGCGGAAATACTCGGCCACCACCGGATTGTTCTGGTAGGTGTTCAGGAACTCCCAGTCCTCGGGCATGATCGCGCTGTGCACGCCGTGGCCTGCCGGGAAGTTGACCCAGACGTGCCGGGCCTTTTCCATCTCGTTGTCGCGGCGGCCTTTCACGCCGGCCTCGGCGCTGGGGCCGATGCCGATCAGGTCCACCGAGCGGTGGCTCACGTTGTGGTAGGTGTCGCCCAGGAAGTTCTCCGCGGCAAACTTCCAGTTGCACGGAATGATCCACTTGTGCACGCCGAACAGCACCTCGGAGCCGCCCTCGCGCCCGTCGCGACAGTCCAGCGCCAGGTCCAGGTGGGTCTTCGCGTCGCCCAGGTAGGTCAGCAGATCGGGGGCATCCTTGTCCCAGCTTGCCCACACCGTGCCCTTGTACGTCTCCATCCTCGGCACCTCGATCAGCGACCACGCCTCCTTTTCCATGCAGCCCTCGTACAGGCTCTTGAACTGCGGCACGCCGAAGAGCTTGCCGTCGGTCGTGTAGCTCCAACTGTGATAGGGGCAGGTGAAGAGCTGCGTGTTGCCGTGGTCGTACTGGCACACCTTCATGCCGCGGTGCCGGCAGGAGTTCAGAAAGACATGGACCTTTCTTTTCTTGTCGCGCGCGAGGATCACGGATTCGCCGCCCATGCGAGAACTGAAGAAGTCGCCGGGCTCGGGAATCTGGCTTTCGTGGCCGACGAACAGCCACGCACGGGTAAAGACCTTCTCGAGCTCCTCCTCGTAGATATCGCGGCTGGAGAAAATCTCGCGGCCGATCTCCCCCTTGCGCAGATCGATCAGGGAGTTGTAGCGGGATTCAGGGGTGATGGAGATCATGGGTGCTTTCTCTGTGTTCCGTAGGTGGGTATTCCTCGGCGGCTCGGACCGGACGTCCGGTCGGCGCCCGCGCGGCGCGCGGCGAGATCCGTCGGGCGAAGGGCAAGGTTCAGTTGAAGCGCTCGCAGAGCACCTCGCCGCGCGGCAGTCCGGCCGCCTGCACGGCGGCGCGGCCGGCTTCCACCATGGGCGGTGGCCCGCATAGATAGACGCGGGTGGATGGCTCCAGCCTCAGCCCGCCGATCAGGTCCGTGGGGTAGCCGGCGTGGCTCTCGCGATCCGCGCCCTGCTCCAGCGCCAGCCTCACGTCGAGCTGCGGCATCTCGCTGCGCAGGGCCTGCAGCTCCCCGAGAGCGAACAGATGTTCCGGCGTGCGCGCACCGAACAATACGGTGGTGGGAACGGCGCGCGCGGCAGGACTCATCGCGCGCAGCATCGAGAGGAAAGGCGCCATCCCGCTGCCGCCGGCCACGAACAGGCGCGGACGCGGCTCGTCGCGCAGGAAGAACGTGCCGTGCGGCGCGCTCAGCGCCACCCGGTCGTTGGCCCGCGCACCTGCCAGCCAGCTCGAAAAGGCACCGCCGGCCACCAGGCGGATGAAGAATTCCAGGCGATCGCTGCCGGGCGGGTTGGCCATGGAGTAGGAACGGGCGATCGCCATGCCCTGCGGTTGGATGCGCACGTATTGGCCGGGCTCGAAAGCCAGCGCCTCGTCGATCGCCAGTTCCAGACGCACGATGTCCGGCGCGGTGCGCTCGAGCGCGAGCACTTCGCCGGGGATCGGCGGCGCCTCCTCGGCCAGCGCCTCGCTGGCGTCGTACGGGAACGCCACCGCGCACGGCGCGCTGGCGCGGCAGACGCAAGGCAGCACGACGCCCGCAGCGCGGTCATCGTCGGGCAGCACGGAAGGATCGTAGTCGTCCATCTGCACCGTGCCCGACAGCAGTTGCGCCGTACAGGTGCCGCACTGACCGTTGGCGCAGTCCGTCAACAGGTTGAGGCCCGCCGCCGCGGCCGCGTCGATCAGCTTTGCGCCGCGGGCAACCGCGAGGCGGCACGAGACACCGTCGGCAAAAAGCAGCGTGATGGGGATGTGGGAACTCATCGCGTCTCCGTTGTCCATGAGTCGGACAGTAAATTCATTCTATGGACATATCTCGTTTGTTGTCAACGCGTCCGCGTGATGGACAATGTGGTTTTCATTCGATCGAGGAACCGCAAGCCATGGCAACCACCACCGAGAAAAGCGAGAACGTGCGTGCGGTAGGCCGCGCGCTGGAGATCCTGCTCGCCTTCACACCGCAGGATGTCGAGCTCTCGCCCGCGGAGCTGCTCAAGCGGGTCGACCTTTCCCGCCCGACGCTGTATCGGCTGCTCTACACCCTCGAAGAGCATGGGTTCCTGGTGTCCGCGGGCGAACCGCAGAAGTTCCGCCTCGGCCCCTCGGTGGCCAGACTGGCCCATGTCTGGACATCCAGCCTGGACCTGTCGCTGCTCGCGCAGCCCGTCCTGCAGCGGATCTGGCGCGAGACCAGCGAGACCGTCGCGATGTTCGTCCCGCAGGGGCCGTTGCGCCTGTGCGTGGCGGAGCTGCCCAGCCCGCAACCGCTGAACTTCAAACGGGGCGTGGGATATACGGAGCGCATCGTGCGCGGCGCCTCCGGGCGCGCCATCCTCGCCTACATGGACGCCGCGCCGGAAGAGCTGCGGGAATATCTCCGGGATTCCGGTGTCGATCTCAAGGTGCTGCAGGAGGAACTGGTACAGACCCGCAAACGGGGCTATGCGAGCAGCCACAACGAGCTCATTTCCGGCGCGGTCGCGGTCGCGGTGCCGTTCTTCGATCGCCACGGGGCCGCGGCCGGCTCGATCGGGGTCTTCGGCCCTGAAGTGAGACTCAACGCCAGCCGGCTCAAGCAGGTCGCAAAGCTGCTCGTCGAGGAGGCCGCCACCCTGTCGGGCATGCTGGGCCATAGCGCAGAACACAGCGCAGAAGCGCGCATGTGACACCGCGAGCAGCGCATATCCACTGTGCGGACTGCGTGATCAGAATTTGACCTACGTCAAAATCTGTCCGTAAAATGGACTCGGTATCCGCTTGACGGATGCTCGGCCCAGGTCGACCCATGAACAAGTACAGGAGACATCGCAATGCTCAATCGCCCCGTCCGCGCCCGTCGGGCGTATCTTCGCGCCGTCTGTACGGCCCTGGCCGGCGCCGTGCTGTCGGCTTTCGCATCCACCGCAGCGGCCGACGGCTACCCTGAGAAGCCGGTGAGCATCGTCGTCGGCTTCGCGCCGGGCGGCACCAACGACATCCTGGCGCGTCTGGTCTCCGCCAAGCTGCAGGAGCGGCTCAAGCAGAGCTTCGTGGTGGAGAACAAGCCGGGCGCCAGCTCGGCCATCGGCACCGGCTTCGTGGCGAAAGCCAAGCCCGACGGCTATACGCTGCTGGTGTCCTCCAGCGGCGGCCTGACGGTGAACCCGGCGGTGATGAAGGGCCTGTCGTACGACCCCATGCAGGATTTCGAGCCCATCGCCCTGCTCGGCTCCTTTCCGCTGATCGTGACCGTGCCGGCGGCGCTGCCCATCGCGAACCTGAAGGACCTGGCGCAATACGCCACCGGCACCCAGGACGGCAGGCTGGACCACGGAGTCGCTTCTTCATCCTTCCAGCTCGCGGCGGAAACGCTGTCGGCCGCCTCGGACATCAAGTTCAACCACGTGTCCTACCGTGGTTCCGGGCCGGTGGTGGCCGCCTTGCTGGGGCAGGAAATCCAGGTCGGCGTCCTGGACAGCGCGGCCGTGATGCCCCAGGTGCAGGCGGGCAAGCTGAAAGCGCTGGCCGTGACCACCGGCAAGCGCTCGGCCGCTTTCCCCGACATCCCGACCGTCGCCGAAAACGGCTTTGCGGACTATGACGTGACGATCTGGACCGGACTGATGGCCCCCAAGGGGACGCCCGAACCGGTGCTGGCCGCGCTGCGCACCGCCGTGGCGGACATCCTGAAGGAGCAGGACACCGTCGAGAAAATGCACGCGCTGGGCATGGACCCGGGCAACACGGATTCCGCGGCGCTGAGCGAACGCATCGCCCAGGACATCGCGCGCTGGGATGAGGTTGCGCGCGCCGCGAATCTCAAGCCCGAATGACGCATCCGGAAGGCGCCTTCATGCCGAGACCTTCCTGTCCCGATGCCTCGCTGGCCTGCAGCGCATCGACCCGGGCCGCACGGTCAAAAAAAAGCGGGCCGCGACAGCGGCCCGTAAAATTCGGAACGATGGAGCCGGCCCCTACACCGGCTCCATTTTCCGCCCTCATCAATCGATCTTGACGTTCGCGCGCTCCACGATGGAGGCCCAGCCCTTGCCGTCGCGCACCATCGCCTCCTGCATCTCCTCGGGGGTCGTCCCGCCGGGGCGCAGGCTCAGGGCCGTCAGGCGCTCGGTCATCTCCGGGCTCTTGACGATGCGCATGACCTCCTGCGAGTACTTGTCCAGGATGGGCTTGGGCGTGTTCGCCGGCAGCAGCAGCGCGAACCAGCCGTTGGCGTCGTAGCCGGGCTGGCCCAGTTCCTTGAGCGTGGGCGCGTCCGGGGCGATGGATACGCGGCTGCCGCCGGTCACCGCCAGCACCTTGACCTTGCCCGACTTCAGGTGCGGGCCGGCCGAGGTCACGTCCACGAAGGCCACGTCGAGTTGGCCGCCCATCACGTCGACCATCGCGGGCGCCGCGCCCTTGTAGGGAACGTGGATCACGTCGACGTCGTTGTTCAGCTTGAAGAGTTCGACGTGCAGGTGCGAGGACGTGCCCGCGCCGTAGGAACCCGCCGACAGCGCGCCCGGGCGCTCCTTGGCGGCCTTGATGATGTCGTCCACCGAGTTGAAGGGCGATGTGGAAGGCACCAGCACCAGGTCGGACGAATACGCCACGATGGAGACCGGCTGGAAGTCCTTGAAGACGTCGTAGGGCAGGTTCTTGTAGAGCGGCGGCTGCTGGATCAGCGAGGTGATGCCGATCATCGCCGTGTAGCCGTCCGGGGCCGCGCGCGCGACCTGGCTGCCGCCGATCTGCCCGCCCGCTCCGGCGACGTTGTCGACGATCACGTTCTGGCCCCAGGCTTCCTGCAGGCCCTTGCCGATGATGCGGCCGATGGTGTCGGTGCCGCCGCCGGCGGGGAACGGGATCACCAGGCGGATGGGCTTGTTCGGAAAATCACCGGCGGCGTGCGCCACGCCCACCAGTCCCAGTGCGGCCATCAGGGCCGCGGCGCCGAATCGGCGCGCTGCGTTGAACGACATTGTCTCTTCCTTCCCGTGCTGACGGGCATGGCGGCCGGCCTGCTTTTGTTGTGACGGCCGCGGTGTGGCAAGCGCCCGCACGGCACGGCCGTACGGGCGCACCGGTATGCGGTTCAGCGGCGCGCGCCGAACCAATCATTCACATGGGGTTGCGCCTCGAGGCTCCAGACCCGTGCGAACAGCTCGTGCATCTCGGCCTGCGAGGCGCTGTCGCTGTAGCGCGCGAGCTGCAGGGCCTTGGCCTGCAGCTCCTCGCGCGTCAAGGTATTGCCGGGGTCGCCCTTGGGCACGTCCACGCGCGCCTCGAGCGTGCGGCCGTCGCGGGTCTGCACCGTGACGCGGCCGATCCACTGCTTGGGATAGGCCGCGTCGATCTCGGCATCGAGCAGCATCTCGACCCGATCGCGAAACGCCGCAACCTTCGCGTCCGTGAGCGCATGGTCGTCGAACTCGTTGAGCCCGGCATGGCCGTGCACGGCCACCAGCCCGAGCACCGTGCCCATCGAGAACTTGGCCTGGTGCACCGTGCGCGGGTCGAGCACCGGGCCGAGCACGTCGATCGCGCCCTGGTGCACATGGGCGGTGACCGCCTCGATGTCGTCCCAGGCGAGCTGCTCGCGCACCATCAGCACCTTCAGCGCATCGGCGGCCGGGTGGGTGTGGCGGCACGAGGCGAAGTACTTGAACGAGGTCTCGGCCGTGGCCCAGCGCGTGCCCAGCCCGTCGACCAGGCGCGAGGGATCGGCATCGCTCGACATGCCGGCGGCGAGTCCCTGCGGCCCGCACAGGATGTCGCGCGCGCCGGTGAAGCCGTCGCGCGCCAGCCAAGCGGCCATGAGGCCATCGGCCGCCGCCTTGGCGGTGTGTAGCTGCTTGGAATCCGCCGCGTCGCGCAGGAACTCCCACAGGCCCGCGGCCTGCGTGCCGGCCGAGCCCAGGGCCTGCGCCATGCGTTCGGCGTCGAAGCCCCAGAGCTTGCCCACGGCGACGGCGGCGGCCAGCGTGCCCACCGTGGCGGTGGTGTGGAAGATGCGGTAGTGCGAGCGTCCCAGGAACTCGCCGATGCGGATGCCGGCCTCGTAGCCGGCGATCGACGCCAGCAGCACCTCGGCGCCCGTGCGCTGCTCGTCCTGCGCCACCGCCATCACGGCGGGGAAGATCACGGCCGCGGGATGGAACACCGAGCCGTTGTGCACGTCGTCCTGCTCGACCACGTGCGAGGCCGCACCGTTGACCAGGGCGGCGAAGTACGGCGAGGTGTAGGCTCGCGTGCAGAAGATCTGCGCGCTGCCGTCCTGCGGGCCGGCCGCCTGGGCGAAGCGCGCGATGCTCTGCACCGGCTTGGTGCCCTTGCCGGCCAGCGCCGAGGCGAACCAGTCGAGAAACAGATCCTTGGTCTTTTCCACCACCGGCGTCGGCACGTCGTCGAGCGTGAACTCGGCGAGGAACCGGCACAAGGCCTGGGTCGGATTGTCAGTCATCGTCAAATCTCCGTGGCGTGTGCCCGCCGCAACGCATGCAAGCACACCGCATGATCCAGGGCACAGCGGATCCGGCTTGGCCGGCCCGCCAGTGCCCCCCCCCCCGGGGGGGGGGCGCGTAAGCGCGTAGGGGGACCTCAACTTTCAGAACGAACGCGGCATGCCGAGGATGTGCTCGGACACGAACGAAAGAATCAGGTTGGTCGATATCGGCGCCACCTGGTAGAGACGGGTCTCGCGGAACTTGCGCTCGATGTCGTACTCGGCGGCGAAGCCGAACCCGCCGTGGGTCTGCAGGCAGGCGTTGGCGGCTTCCCAGGACGCGTCGGCCGCGAGCAGCTTGGCCATGTTGGCCTGGCCGCCGCAGGGCTTGCCCGCATCGAAGAGTTCGGCGGCCTTGACGCGCATCAGGCTGGCGGCCTCGATATTGACGTAGGCGCGCGAGATCGGGAACTGGATGCCCTGGTTCTGGCCGATGGGCCGGTCGAACACGCGGCGCTCGGTGGCGTAGCGCGCGGCGCGCTCGGTGAACCAGTAGCCGTCGCCGATGCACTCGGCGGCGATCAGGATGCGCTCGGCGTTCAGGCCGTCCAGGATGTACTTCAGGCCCTTGCCTTCCTCGCCGATCAGGTTCTCGGCCGGGATCTCCAGGTTGTCGAAGAACAGCTCGTTGGTCTCGTGGTTGACCATGTTGCGGATCGGCCGTACCGACAGGCCGCGGCCGATGGCGTCGCGCAGGTCGACGATGAAGACCGACAGGCCCTCGGACTTGCGCTTGACCTCGGCGAGCGGCGTGGTGCGCGCCAGCAGCAGCATCAGGTCGGAGTGCTGCACGCGCGAGATCCAGACCTTCTGGCCGTTGACGACGTATTTGTCGCCGCGGCGCTCGGCGACGGTCTTGAGCTTGGTCGTGTCGGTGCCGGTGGTGGGTTCGGTCACGGCCATCGACTGCATGCGCAGCTCGCCGGAGGCGATGCCGGGCAGGTAGCGCTGCTTCTGCTCGGGCGAGCCGTGGCGCAGCAGGCAGCCCATGATGTACATCTGGCCATGGCAGGCGCCCGAGTTGCCGCCGTTGCGGTTGATCTCTTCCATGATGACGGAAGCCGCGAGCAGCGGCAGACCCGGGCCGCCGTATTCCTCGGGGATCAGGGCGGACAGCCAGCCGGCGCCGGTGAGCGCGTTGACGAAGGCCTCGGGGAACGCGTTCTGCTCTTCGATCTTCTGCCAGTAGGCGGAATCGAAACCCGCGCAGAGGTCGCGCAGGGCGGCGCGAATGTCGGGATAGAGATCGTCCTGGGTGGGGGTCATGGGTGCGGCCGTCCGTCTTGTATCGTAGGGTGACGCGCCATTATGGGGGCCGTCCCCACCCGCCCGAATTCGGCTTTCCGAAAGAGCGCCTTAGCTTGGCGGAAAGCCCGCCCGGCCGGGCCGCCCGCCGCGCGCGCCGGCGCGCCGTCCACCCTGCCCGCGGCTACGGATCACGCCGCCGCCGCCCCGATCTTGGCCGTGCGCGCCGGCTGCGCCGCGCGCACCAGGTGCTCGATGAATGTTTCGGCAAAGCGCGGCAGGTCCCCGCCCGGGCGGCGGCACACCTGGATCTCGCGATGTGCCCACTCGTCTTCGAGCTGGATGAGGCGCAGCGCCTGGCGGTTGTTGTAGCGCTCGGCGCTGGTGAGCGGGATCACCGCGATCCCGGCATTGGCCTCCACCATCCGGCACACCGCGTCGAAGCTGCCCACCTGGATGCGCAGGCTGATGCGCTTGCCCATGGCATTGGCGATGTTGTCCAGGAAGGACTGGATCGCGCTCACCTGGCTGATGCCGACGAAGCGGTAGTTGTCGAGCAGGTCGGCGAAGCGGGTGCGCTTGAACTGGCGCATCGGGTGGTTCACCGAGGCGATCACCACCAGCTCGTCGCTGAACAGCGGCAACGCCTCCAGGCCATCGATGGCCACGTTGCCGGCGACGATGCCCAGATCGGCCGCGCCACTGTTGAGCGCCGACACGATATCCTTGGAAAGCTTCTCCTCGAGCTCGACATCGACCTCCGGATTGGCCGCCAGAAAGCTCGACAGCGCATCCGGCAGGAAGGAGTTGGTCGAGGTGGTGTTGGCGAGCACGCGCAGGCGCCCCTTCACGCCGCTGGCGTAGGGCTGCAGGTCGGCGTGCATGCACTCCAGCTCGCGAAACACTTCGCGCGCGTGCGCCAGCAGCGTTGCGCCCGCGGGCGTCAGGCTCACGCCCTTGACCTGGCGCACCAGCAGCGGTGTCTGGAAGGCGTCTTCCATCTGCTTGATGCGCGTGCTCGCCGCCGGCAGCGACAGAAAGCTGCGCTCGGCCGCACGGGTCAGGTTGAGTGTCTCGCCCACATTCAGAAAGAGGCGCAAATCGGTCAGGTCGTACCGCATGTTCCATCACGCAAAAGCGTGCCTTCAGTAAACCGGAGTTCCCCGGTCCAGCCTGCAGAATCTATCATGCTTCGTTGGGCAGGCGCCCCGGCCCCCTAAAATGCCCGGGCCGTATCTGGAATACGGCGTTTCCCAAGGATCGACACATGAGCACGCAGGACCCCATCGACTACTTCGGCATCTCCGTTCCGTTGATGCAGTACCTCGGGCTGCGCCCCGAGCAGATCGGCGAAGACTACTGCCGCACCTGCCTCACCCTGCGTCCGGAGCTCACCAACAGCCGCGGCGACATCCACGGCGGCACACTGATGGCCATCTTCGACTTCACCATGAGCGCGGCGGCGCGCGGCCATGCGCCCCACAGCGTGGGCGTGATGACGATCGAAATGTCCACGCATTTTCTGGAAGCCGCCACCGGCGACATCATCATCGAGGGCCGCTGCATCCGCCGCGGCCGCTCGATCGCCTTCTGCGAAGGCACCATCACCAGCGAAGACGGCGAAAAGCGCGTGGCGGTCGCCCGCGCCACCTTCAAGCTGGTCCAGCGCCGGGACGTCTGAGGCCCTTGCCGGCGCCCGCGCAACGCAGTAGAACCCCGACGCAGTAGAAACCCGATATTCATACCCAGACACAGGAGAGATCCATGAGCGACATGGTCAAGGACAAGGTAGTCATCGTCACCGGCGCCGGCGGCGGCATCGGCCGTGGCATCGCCCTCGCGATGGCCGCCTCGGGTGCCAAGGTCGTGTGCAACGACCTGGGCGTCGGCCTGGACGGCAAAGGCGGCGACGTCGGTCCGGCCCAGCGTGTGGTCGACGAGATCCGCGCGGCCGGCGGCCAGGCCGTGGCCAACACCGACAGCGTGGCCGGCGCGGCCAGCGCCAACCAGATCGTGCAATGCGCCCTGGACAACTTCGGGCGCATCGACGCCGTCGTCAACAACGCCGGCAACCTGCGCGACCGCATGTTCCACAAGATGAGCGAGGAAGAGTTCGGCCAGGTGCTCGAAGTGCACCTGTTCGGCACCTTCCACGTCAGCCGCGCCGCGGCCAATCACTTCCGCGACCAGGAAGGCGGCGCCTTCGTGCACATGACCTCCACCTCCGGGCTGATCGGCAACTTCGGCCAGGCCAACTACTCGGCCGCCAAGATGGGCATCGTCGGCCTGTCCAAATCGATCGCGCTCGACATGGGACGCTACAATGTGCGCTCGAACTGCATCGCGCCCTTCGCCTGGAGCCGCATGACCAGCTCGATCCCGGCCGAAACGCCCGAAGAGAAGGCCCGCGTCGCCAAGCTGCAGAAAATGGAAGCCGGCAAGATCGCGCCGCTCGCCGTCTACCTGGCCAGCGATGCCGCCAGCGAAGTCAGCGGCCAGATCTTCTGCGTGCGCGCGAACGAGATCATGCTCTTCAGCCAGCCGCGCCCGATCCGCTCGGTGCAGATGTCCGAGGGCTGGACGCCCGAGTCCGTCGCCGAGATCGCCATGCCGGCCATGAAAAGCAGCTTCTACAAGCTCGAGCGTTCGTCCGACGTCATTTCCTGGGACCCGATCTGATCGGCTGCGCCAGGCGCCCCGCGGCCGGGACCAGCCCGCCGCGGGCGGCCCGTTCCGGTTTCGCCGCGGCGCCCCCTGTGGCGCCGCGCTGCTTTTTTGGTCGTACATACCGCCGCGCAAGAGCGCGGCGCCTTACTGGAAACCCTTCATGACCCAGCGTCTCGCCCCCCTCTCCGGTATCCGCGTCCTCGACCTGTCCCGCGTTCTCGCCGGCCCCTGGTGCACCCAGAACCTGGCCGATCTCGGCGCCGAGGTCATCAAGATCGAGCGTCCCGGCGCGGGCGACGACACGCGCACCTGGGGCCCTCCCTTCCTGCGCGACGAGAACGGCGAGGACACCACCGAGGCCGCCTACTACCTGAGCTGCAACCGGAACAAGAAATCGGTGACGATCGACATCGCCACCGAAGAAGGCGTGGCCACCGTCAAGGAGATCGCCAAGATCAGCGATATCGTGGTCGAGAACTTCAAGGTCGGCGGCCTCAAGCGCTACGGCCTGGACTACGCCAGCCTGCGCGAGCTGAACCCGCGGCTGATCTACTGCTCGATCACCGGCTTCGGTCAGAGCGGCCCCTACGCGCCGCGTCCCGGCTACGACTTCATGATCCAGGGCACCGGCGGGCTGATGAGCATCACCGGCGAGCGCGACGGCCTGCCCGGCGCCGGCCCGCAGAAAGCCGGCGTGGCCGTGGCCGACCTCTTCACCGGCATGTTCGCGACCGTGAGCATCCTCGCCGCCCTGCAGGAGCGCAACCGCAGCGGCCTGGGCCAATACATCGACACCGCCCTGCTCGACTGCCAGGTGGCGATGCTGGCCAACCAGAACCTGAACTTCATGACCTCCGGCGCCACGCCCCGGCGCGCCGGCAACGCGCACCAGAACGTCGTGCCCTACCAGGTGTTTGCCGCCGCCGACGGCCATCTCATCGTCGCCGTGGGCAACGACGGCCAGTATCGCGCCTACTGCAACGCCATCGGCCGCCCGGAGCTGGGCACCGATCCGCGCTACGCGACCAACCGCGGCCGCATCACCAACCGCGACGCGCTGATCCCCGTGCTCGAGGAGATCATGAAGACCGGCAAGCGCGACGAATGGCTGGCCAGGCTCGAGGCCGCCGGCGTGCCCTGCGGTCCGATCAACACCATCGACCAGGTCTTCGAAGATCCCCAGGTCAAGCATCGCGAGATCTGGCGCACGCTGCCGCACCCGACCGGCGGCACGGCTCCCACCACGGCAAGCCCGATCCGCCTGTCCGAGACGCCGGTGGAGTACCGCAACGCCCCGCCGCTGCTCGGCCAGCATACCGAGGAAGTCCTGCGCGAGGTGCTGGGCTGGGATGCCGAGCGCATCGAGCGGCTCCTGGCCGGCCAGCGCAGCGCCGGCTGAGTAAGCGTACCTGCTGCCACAGCCCTTGCGTCGAGCAGCGATTCTTCAGCCCAGCACGGGCAACTGCTCGCGCACCCAGGCCGGCGCGCGCTGCCGGGCGGCATGGGTTTCGCACCACGGATACGGCAACGCGCCCACCCAGCCCAGCACCGCATCCTGGTGCTCCGGCGAAAACCGTTCCATGCGGGCGATCGTGATGCGCAGCGAGCGCACCTGGCCGGTGGCGGGCTCGAAGCTCCAATCGTAGCGGCCGTGGCCCAGCCGCACCACGCCGCTGCCCTTCTCCGTCATGGCGACCAGCCAGTCGCTGCTGAAGGCGCGCGCCCGGTCCACGTCCGGCGCGGCGCACAGGCACAAGGTATAGATGTTCTCGTAGCTCAGGTTGAAGCGCGAGACCAGCACGTCGGCGACGGCCCCCACGCCCTCCACCGTCGGCGGAAAGTCGATGGCATCGGTCTGCACGACCATCTGCAGCGACACATCCTCGATGAATGCCGTGCGCAACAAGTGCGGACGGTTGCCGTCCTTGGCGTGGATGTAGGCCGAGATGGCCTGCGCGGGAGTCAAGGCGGGCATGCGTTCAGACCTCGTCGATCCAGGCCTGCTGGATGGCCTCGAGGACGCGCTCGCTCGAACGCTCGGGCGTATCGTCGAAACCCGGCAAGGCCAGCACCCAGGCGTGCAGGTCGGTGAAACGCACCGACAGCGGGTCCACGTCAGGGTGCGCATCCGCCAGCGCGATCGCGATATCGTTGACGTCGGTCCACTTCATCAGTGGTTCTCCTTCGCGTGATTGATGGTGTAGCGCGGGATCTCGATCACCAGGTCCTCGTCGGTGAGGCGGGCCTGGCAGGACAGGCGCGAGGTGGGCGCCAGGCCCCAGGCGCGATCGAGCAGGTCCTCTTCGTCGTCGCTGGCGTCCTCGAGCGAATCGAAGCCCTGCTTGACCACGACATGGCAGGTCGTGCAGGCACACGACATCTCGCAGGCGTGCTCGATCTCGATATCGTGCGCGAGCAGGACGCGGCAGATCGACTCGCCCGCCGGCGCGTCCTCGATGACGGCGCCTTCGGGGCAGATGTCGGCGTGGGGCAATACGGTGAGCTTGGGCATCAGGCGAGTTCGTCGAGTTTGCGGCCGGCCAGGGCCGCGCGGATGCTGCGGTCCATGCGGCGCGCAGCGAAGTTGTCGGTGGCGCGCGAGAGCGCGGCGACGGCATCGCGGATGCGCTGGACATCCTCGCCGCGCGCGGCTTCGCGCACGGCGCTCAGGCGGGCGTCGATCTCGGCGCGCTCGGCGGCGTCGAGCAGGCCGCCGTCGGCCGCCAGGGCCGAACTGACCGCCTCGTCCAGGCGCTCGGCCTCGACCTGTTCTTCGCGCAGCGCACGCGCGCGCATGTCGGATTCCGCGCTGCGCATGCCGTCCTGCAGCATGGCGGCCACTTCCTCGTCGGACAGACCGTAGGACGGCTTGACATTGATTGCCGCTTCGACGCCCGAGGCCTGCTCGCGCGCAGTGACCGACAGCACGCCGTCGGCGTCGACCTGGAAGGTGACGCGGATGCGCGCGGCGCCGGCGGCCATCGGCGGGATGCCGCGCAATTCGAAGCGCGCGAGCGAGCGGCAATCGCTCACCAGTTCGCGCTCGCCCTGCACAACGTGGATCGCCATCGCGCTCTGGCCGTCCTTGAAGGTCGTGAACTCCTGGGCGCGCGCGGCCGGGATCGTGGTGTTGCGCTCGATGATGCGCTCGACCAGCCCGCCCATGGTTTCCAGACCCAGCGACAGCGGGATGACGTCCAGCAGCAGCCAGTCCTCGCCCGGCTGGCCGTTGCCCGCCAGCAGGTTGGCCTGCATGGCCGCGCCCAGCGCGACCACCTGGTCCGGGTCCAGATCGGTGAGCGGCTGGCTGCCGAAAAGCTCGCCGACAGCGCGCCGCACGAACGGTGTGCGCGTGGCGCCGCCGACCATCACCACGCCCCGGACTTCGTCCACGCCCAGCGCGGCGTCGCGCAGCGTGCGCCGCACGGTGGCCAGCGTGCGCTTGACCAGCGGCTCGGCAAGCGCCTCGAACTGCGCGCGCGTCAGCGTCACGCGCACCGGCGCGCCGTTTTCCAGGCGCGTCTCGAGCACCACCGCCTCGACCTCGGAGAGCGCTTCGCGCGCACTGCGCGCGGCGACCAGCAGGCCGCGCACGTCCTGCGGCGTGGCGGCCGACACGCCGTGCTCGGCCGCCAGCCAGTCGACTACCGCGCGGTCCAGGTCGTCGCCGCCGAGCGCCGTGTCGCCGCCGGTGGCGATGACTTCGAACACGCCCTTGGACAGACGCAGAATGGAGATATCGAAGGTGCCGCCGCCCAGGTCGTACACCGCGTAGATGCCCTCGGCGGCGTTGTCCAGGCCGTAGGCGATCGCGGCCGCCGTCGGCTCGTTGAGCAGACGCAGCACGTTCAGCCCGGCCAGGCGGGCGGCATCCTTCGTGGCCTGCCGCTGGGTGTCGTCGAAATACGCCGGCACCGTGATGACGGCGCCCACCAGATCGTCGCCCAGCGCGTCTTCGGCGCGCTGACGCAGTTTGGCGAGGATCTGGGCCGAGACCTCAACCGGGCTGATTTCACCCTGTACGGTGACCAGGCGCAGCATGCCGCCCTCGCCGGCGAAGGTATAGGGCGACGCCACGGCTCGCGCCTCGTCCACGCCGCGCCCCATGTAGCGCTTGACCGATACGATGGTGTTGCGCGGATCTTCCTGCTGCGCGGCCAGGGCCTCGCGGCCGATGCGCACATCGCGCCCGGGCAGATAGCGCACCGCCGACGGCAGCAGCGCCGCGCCCGAGGCGTCGCAAAGCACCTCGGCCGTACCGCTGCGCACGGCGGCCACCAGCGAGTTGGTGGTGCCCAGGTCGATGCCGACCGCCAGGCGTCGTTGATGAGGAGCGGGCGACATGCCGGGCTCGGAAATCTGCAGTAGTGCCATAAGCCTGAAGACGCGCCGCCGCGCCGCGTTGCGGCCACAGCGACTCGAGAAATTGTAGGGTCAGGAGTGCGTGGCTTCGACCTGCTCGGCCAGGCGCTCCAGGAACATCCATTCGCGCACGCGCGCAGCCGCAGCGGCCGCGTCGGGCGGACTGCCGTCCAGCATGCCCGTCACCTCGCGCTGGATGCGCGTACGGGCATCATCGATCTCGTCGTTCAGCGCATCCAGCGCGTCCGCCGAGCGCGTCTCGCGGGCCTCGTCGAGCGCCTCGCGCCATTGCATCTGCTGCATTAGGAAACCGGGCGACATGGCCGTGTTGGTTTCCGCGCCGACGTCCACGCCGGCGAGCTCGCACAGATAGCGCGCGCGCTGCAGCGGAGAGCGCAGAACGCGGTAGGCCTCGTTGACGCGCGAGGCCCACTGCATGGCCACCCGCCGTTCGGCTTCCGACGCCGTGGCGTAGCGGTCGGGATGCACCTTGGCCTGCAGCTCGCGCCAGGCAGTGTCGAGCGCGGCGCGGTCCAGCGCATAGCGGCGCGGCAGGCCCAGCAGGGCGTAATGATCGGCGTCGAAGTCGACGTTGAAGGGAATCGCCATCAGACCGTGAACGACTCGCCGCAGCCGCACTGCGCCTTTTCGTTGGGGTTGCTGAAGCGGAATCCTTCGTTCAGCCCCTCGCGCGTGTAGTCGAGCTGAGTACCTTCCAGATAGGGCAGGCTCTTGGGATCGACGAAGACCTTCACCCCGTGGCTCTCGAAGACCTCGTCGTCGTTCGCCGAATCGTCCACGAACTCGAGCTTGTAGGCCAACCCGGAACAGCCGGTAGTGCGCACGCCCAGGCGCAGGCCTATCCCCTTGCCCCGCCTCTCCAGATAGCGTTGGACATGGCGCGCTGCGTTTTCTGTCAAAGCTACTGACATGACGTGCCCTCCAACGGCGCTCAGGAAGCGTGCTTGGTGCGGTAATCCTCGACCGCCGCCTTGATGGCGTCCTCGGCGAGGATGGAGCAGTGGATCTTGACCGGCGGCAGCGCCAGCTCCTGCGCGATATGGGTATTGCGGATGTCGAGCGCCTGATCGAGTGTCTTGCCCTTGACCCATTCGGTGATCAGCGAACTCGACGCAATCGCCGAACCGCAGCCGTAGGTCTTGAAGCGCGCGTCCTGGATGACGCCGTCCGCGCTCACCTTGATCTGCAGCTTCATGACGTCGCCGCAGGCCGGGGCGCCGACCATGCCGGTGCCCACGCCGGCTTCGCTCTTGTCGAACGAACCGACGTTGCGTGGATTCTCGTAGTGGTCGATGACCTTGTCGCTGTATGCCATGATGTACTCCTTAGCCTTAGTGTGCCGCCCACTGCACGGAATTCAGATCGATGCCTTCCTGCGCCATTTCCCAGAGCGGCGACATCTCGCGCAGCTTGCCGATGCGCTCCTTGATGAGGGCCACGGCGTAGTCGATGTGCTGCTCGGTGGTGAAACGGCCAAGCGTGAACCGGATCGAGCTGTGCGCGAGTTCGTCGTTGCGCCCGAGCGCGCGCAGCACGTAGGAAGGCTCCAGGCTGGCCGAGGTGCAGGCCGAGCCGCTCGAGACCGCCAGCTCCTTGATCCCCATAATGAGCGACTCGCCCTCGACGTAGTTGAAGCTCACGTTCAGGTTGTGCGGAACGCGGCGCTCCATGTCGCCGTTCACATAGACTTCTTCCATGTCGGACACGCCGGCCCACAGCCGGTCGCGCAGCGCACGGATGCGTTCGTTTTCGGTCGCCATCTCCTCGCGCGCCAGGCGAAAGGCTTCGCCCATGCCCACGATCTGGTGCGGCGCGAGCGTGCCGGAGCGAAAACCCCGCTCGTGCCCGCCGCCGTGGATCTGCGCCTCGATGCGCACGCGCGGCTTGCGGCGCACGTAGAGCGCGCCGATACCCTTGGGGCCGTAGGTCTTGTGCGCCGAGAAGGACATCAGGTCGATCTTCTGCTTCTGCAGGTCGATGAGCACCTTGCCCGTGGCCTGCGCCGCATCGACGTGAAAGATGATGCCCTTGTCGCGGCAGATCTCGCCGATCTGGTCGACGTCCTGGATCACGCCGATCTCGTTGTTGACCGACATCACCGAGACCAGGATGGTGTCCGGACGCAGCGCGCGCTTGAAGTTCTCGATATCGATCAGGCCGTTTTCCTGCACGTCGAGATAAGTGACTTCGAAGCCCTGGCGCTCCAGCTCGCGACAGGTGTCCAGCACCGCCTTGTGCTCGGTCTTGACGGTGATGATGTGCTTGCCGCGCTCGGCATAGAAGTTCGCCGCGCCCTTCAGGGCGAGGTTGTCGGACTCGGTGGCGCCGGAGGTCCAGATGATCTCGCGCGGATCGGCGTTGACCAGGGCAGCCACTTCGGCGCGCGCGTTCTCGACGGCCTCCTCGGCCTCCCAGCCGATGGCGTGGCTACGCGACGCAGGGTTGCCGTAGTGCTCGGTCAGCCAGGGAATCATCTTCTCGGCGACGCGCGGGTCCACCGGCGTGGTGGCGGAATAATCGAAGTAGATAGGTTGCTTGGTCATACTGCCCTCAAATCGGTTCCATGAACACGGTGCCTGCCGCGGCCTGCGCTGCTATGCGACGGTGGCCTGCACGCGCGGCGCGGTATCGCCCTCGCTGCGCTGGGCCAGCCGCACCGCATGCGCGTGCGACGCCGCCTCCAGCTCGCGCGTGCGCTGCTGGTCGGCCAAGTCCTGCAAGGACACGGAATCCAGGTACTCGACCATCTTGCGGTTGAGCGTGGTCCATAGGTCGTGCGTCATGCACGCGCCGCGACGACCGTCGTTGCCGCGCGTACAATCCTTCTTTCCCCCGCAGTCCGTCGCATCCAGCGGCTCGTCCACGGCGAAGATGATGTCAGCCACCGTGACCTCCCGCGCCAGCTTGGCCAGGGAATAGCCGCCGCCCGGCCCGCGCACGCTGTCGACCAGCTCGTGGCGACGCAGCTTGCCGAACAACTGCTCCAGATACGAAAGGGAAATGTTCTGGCGATCGCTGATCGCCGCCAACGGGACCGGACCGCTTTGCTGACGCAAAGCCAGATCGATCATGGCGGTGACCGCGAACCTGCCTTTAGTCGTGAGCCGCATGGCATAATTCCCGAATGATTTACTCAAGTATAGCGCGTACCCGAGTAAATTACTAGGGCTTTCAGGCAAAAGCATCGCGCCCGCAGGCGCGACACACTCCGTCCGCAGGCCGGCGGAGCCGGCCTGCCGGTTCAGGCTGCCTGGTATTGGGTAGCGCGCTTGCGCACCAGCTCGAGCACGCCCTGGCAGGCGTCCGCAACGTAGTCCAGCGCCTTGTTGAAGCCATCCGGGCCGCCATAGTACGGATCGGCCACGGTGGCCTCTTCATACTCGTTGGCGAAGCGCATCAACAGCATCAGCTTGTGCTGAAGGCCGCGCGGGCACTGGTGCTGCAGCGTGGAGAGGTTGTCCCAGTCCATGGCGAGGATCAGGTCGAATTCCTGGAAATCCTCCGGGCGCACCTGGCGCGCGACGTGGCTGGAAATGTCGAAGCCGCGCTTGCGAGCCGCCGCCGTGGCGCGGGCGTCAGCGCCCTCGCCGATATGGAACGCGTGCGTGCCCGCCGAATCGGCGCGCACGAAATCGCTCAACCCGGCCTCGTCAACCATACGTTGGAACACAGCCTGAGCGCTCGGGGAGCGGCAGACGTTGCCCATGCTTACGAAAAGAACCTTGGTCATCATGGTGCAAAGTTTGAGGGAAAACCCGATATATTTCAAGCATTTTTTAAGCTTGATCGGCGATCCCGGGTGTTATACGTAAACCCTCGTTATGTTTGAGGTTTTCCGGCCTCGACCGGCGCCGCGGGCACCGGGAAACGTGGGTTTTCCCTTAGCAAGAAGCCGGCCAGACGCGCCCCGGCGCCCTGTCGCGGCGCTTCGCGCACCATGACGGTGCACCGCTCACTGCCCCTGGTCTTCGAGCACCACCGAATCGCCGGCCGCGCCGCCGCCGAAGACCTGCTTCTTCAACTGGGTGAGCTGGTCGCGCATGCGTGCGGCCTGTTCGAATTCGAGGTTGCGCGCATGATCAAGCATGGCCTTCTCCAGGCGCCGGATCTCGCGCGCGAGTTGCTTCTCCGACATCGACCCGAGGGCCTCCTCGGGGGGGGCGGCGGCCAGCATGTCGTCGCTCGCCACCACGCCGTCGATGAGGTCGCGTACTTCCTTGACCACGCCGATCGGCACGATGCCGTTCTCGGCGTTGAACTGCATCTGCTTCTCGCGCCGCCGGCCGGTCTCGGCCAGCGCGCGCTGCATGGAGTCGGTGACCTGGTCGGCATACAGGATGGCGCGGCCGTTCAGGTTGCGCGCCGCCCGCCCGATGGTCTGGATCAGGCTGCGCTCGGAGCGCAGGAAGCCTTCCTTGTCGGCGTCCAGGATCGCCACCAGCGACACCTCGGGGATGTCCAGCCCCTCGCGCAGCAGGTTGATGCCCACCAGCACATCGAACACGCCCAGGCGCAGGTCGCGGATGATCTCCACGCGCTCCACGGTGTCGATGTCCGAGTGCAGATAGCGCACCTTGACGCCGTTCTCGCTCAGGAACTCGGTGAGGTCCTCGGCCATGCGCTTGGTGAGCGTGGTGATCAGCACGCGATCGCCGCACGCGACGCGCTCGTGGATCTCGCCCAGCACGTCATCGACCTGGGTGCCGGCCGGGCGCACCTCGACCACCGGGTCGACCAGGCCGGTGGGACGCACCACCTGCTCGACCACCTGGTCGGCGTGCTGGTGCTCATAGTTCGCCGGCGTGGCCGAGACGAACACGCACTGGCGCATGCGCTCCTCGAACTCGTCCAGGCGCAGCGGCCGGTTGTCCAGCGCGGACGGCAGGCGAAAGCCGTACTCGACCAGATTGGCCTTGCGCGCATAGTCGCCCTTGTACATGCCGCCGAGCTGGCCGATGGTGACGTGGCTCTCGTCGATGAACATGAGCGCATCGGGCGGCAGGTAATCCACCAGCGTGGGCGGCGGCTCGCCCGGGCGCGCGCCCGACAGGTGCCGGCTGTAGTTCTCGATGCCCTTGCAGAAGCCCAGCTCCTGCAGCATTTCCAGGTCGAAACGGGTGCGCTGCTCCAGGCGCTGGGCCTCGACCAGCTTGCCGTTCTCCACGAAGAAGCGCGCGCGCTCGCGCAGCTCGTCCTTGATGTTGTCGATGGCGCGCATGACGGTCTCGCGCGGGGTCACGTAGTGCGAGCCCGGATACACCGTGAAGCGCGGGATCTTCTGGCGCACGCGTCCGGTGAGCGGATCGAACAGCTCGAGCGTCTCGATCTCGTCGTCGAACAGCGTCACCCGCACGGCAAGCTCCGCGTGCTCGGCCGGGAAGATGTCGATGGTCTCGCCGCGCACGCGGAAGGTGCCCCGGCTGAAGTCCGCGTCGTTGCGGGTGTATTGCATCGCCACCAAGCGCTTGAGAATGTCGCGCTGGCCCAAGGTATCGCCGGTGCGCAGCGTCATCACCATGGCGTGGTAATCGTTGGGATTGCCGATACCATAGATGCACGATACGGTTGCCACGATCACCGTGTCGCGCCGCTCCAGCAGGCTCTTGGTGGCCGACAGGCGCATCTGCTCGATGTGCTCGTTCACCGAGGAATCCTTCTCGATGAAGAGATCGCGCGAGGGCACGTAGGCCTCGGGCTGGTAGTAGTCGTAGTACGAGACGAAGTATTCGATCGCGTTGCGCGGGAAGAACTCGCGCATCTCGGCGTAGAGCTGGGCTGCGAGCGTCTTGTTGGGGGCGATCACCAGCGCGGGCCGGCCCAGGCGGGCGATGGCGTTGGCCATGGTGTAGGTCTTGCCGGAGCCCGTGACGCCCAGCAGCGTCTGGAACATGAGGCCGTCGTGCACGCCCTGCACGAGGCTGTCGATGGCTTTCGGCTGATCGCCGGCCGGAGGATACGGCTGGTAGAGCTGAAAGGGGCTGTCCGGAAAACGCACGAAGCCGGAATCGGACATGCTAGACTCTTTGGGTTGACTGTAACCTGCCATTGTGGCGGTCGGTGCCCTGCTATTCAAGGGCGACGTTCTCCTGCATTACATCCCGTTTCCATCCTCCTCCCCGCCCAGCTTTCCTACTATGACGAGTTCCCTTCTTGCCGCCGTGGAAATGGCTCCGCGCGATCCCATCCTCGGCCTGAACGAGCAGTATGCTGCCGACACCCGGCCCACCAAGGTGAACCTGGGCGTGGGCGTGTACTACGACGACGAGGGCCGCGTGCCGCTGCTGCGCGCCGTGCGCAAGGCCGAGATCGCGCGCATCGAAGCCGCCGCCGCACGCGGCTACCTGCCGATCGAGGGCATCGCCGCCTACAACCAGGCCGTGCAGAAGCTGCTGCTCGGCAATGACGCCGCCCTGCTCGACAGCGGCCGGCTCGTCACCGTCCAGGCCCTGGGCGGCACGGGAGCGCTCAAGGTGGGTGCCGATTTCCTCAAGCGCCTCACGCCCGACGCCAAGGTCGCGATCAGCGATCCGAGCTGGGAGAACCACCGCGCGCTCTTCGAAGGCGCGGGCTTCGAGGTCGTCAGCTACCCCTATTACGATCCCGCCACGCACGGCGTGAAGTTCGACGAGATGCTCGCCGCGCTGCGCGCCATGCCGGCATACACCGTCGTCGTGCTGCATGCGTGCTGCCATAACCCGACCGGCGTGGATCTCTCGGCCGAACAGTGGAAGCAGGTTGTCGCCGTGGTGAAGGAACGTGGCCTGACGCCCTTCCTGGACATCGCCTACCAGGGCTTCGGTGACGGCATCGACGCCGATGCCGCCGCGGTGCGCCTGTTCGCCGACGCCGGCATCACCACCTTCATCAGCTCGTCGTTCTCCAAGTCGTTCTCGCTGTACGGCGAGCGCGTGGGCGCCCTGACCGTGATCGCGGGCGACGGCGACGAAGCCAAGCGCACCCTGAGCCAGCTCAAGCGCGTCGTGCGCACCAACTACTCCAACCCGCCCACCCATGGCGGCACCGTGGTGTCGATGGTGCTCAACGACCCGGCGCTGCGCAAGGAATGGGAAGACGAACTGGCCGAGATGCGCGACCGCATCCGCCTGATGCGCAGCCAACTGGTCGAGAAGCTTGCCGCCAGCGGCGCCAAGCAGAGCTTCGACTTCGTGAAGGCGCAGCGCGGCATGTTCTCCTATTCCGGCCTGACCTCCGCGCAGGTCGACCGGCTGCGCGAAGAGCACGGCATCTACGCCGTCGGCACCGGCCGCATCTGCGTGGCCGCGCTCAACAGCCGCAACATCGACAACGTCGCCAAGGCGATCGCCGCGGTGCTCTGAACCGCAGGGCCGTTCCACGGCAAAGCCGGCGCGCCGAGCCGCCCTTCTCCATGGGCGGTCGGCAGCGCCGGGCCTGACCGGGCTGAGTCCTGCCGCGTTACGGGGCCCGCCTATGCCCGGCCTTCGTGCGGATGATTGAAAGCCAGGAAATGGCGCACCACCGGGCGCTGTTCTCCTTGGTGGAAACGCAGCACGTCTTCCTGCACATCGGCATCCGCCTTGGAGACCCGCTTGTGCTGGCGCAGGTGTTCGGCCCAGGATTCGACCTGGAACCATTCGAGCATCAGGCCGGGGTCGCCGGAGTCCTCCGCGATGCCCCAGGCGTAGGCACCGTCGCGCCGTCGCTCACCCGACAGCCGGGCCAGCGCCTTGAGGAAGTCGGCGCGGTTTTCCGGTGCGATGCGGTACTCGATCTGGATCAGCACCGGACCACGGTCGTTTTCGATGGGCACAGCCATCAGCGGCTCGGGCCAGTGGTTCGAGGGCACCAGGTCAGCTTCGCCCGTGGGCAACTTGATCCGGTGCGCCACCACGCCGACCAGCACCAGCCCGGCCGCACCGGCCAGCAGCGTGAACGGCACCGAGGTCCATTGTGCGACTGCGCCCCAACTCAGGCTGCCCACGGTCATGGCACCATTGAACACGGTCAGGTACACCGCCAAAGAACGCCCACGCACCCAGTTCGGCAGGATGGCCTGGGCCACACCGTTGAGCGTGGTCAGCGCGGTGATCCAGGCCATGCCCAGCACCAGCAATGCGGCCACGGCTGCCCATTGCGGCGGGGAGAAAGAGAGAAAGGTCATCACCACCGCCGTCACCAGCGCGGCGGCCAGCAGCAGGCCGTCGGCGTCCAGGCGCGCGCGCAGGCGTGGCATGACGACGGCGCCGCCGATCGCGCCCAGGCCGACCGCGCCGAGCAGGATGCCGTAGAAACCCGCCCCGCCGCCGAGCAGTTGGCGAGCCACCAGCGGCAGCAGCGCCCAGACGGAACTGGCCAGCGCAAAGAACAGGAAAGCCCGCACCAGCACCACATGCAGTTCACGGCTGGCCCGCGCATAGCGCAGCCCGGCGCGAAAGGCCCCGACGAAACGCTCGGACAACACGTCCTGCGCGGCCTTCGGGCGCGGCCACCACAGCAGCGCGGCGACGACGAAGACGTAGCTGATGACGTCCACGCCATAGGTGAACGCCGCACCCAGGCTGGCCAGGATCACCCCGCCCAGCGCCGGGCCGACGGCCCGTGCGATGTTGATACCCAGCGAATTGAGCGCCACAGCGCTCTTGAGATCCCTCTTCTGGACCAGCTCGGGCACGATGGCTTGCCAGGTCGGCCCCATCAGCGCCGCACCGATGCCGCCGAGAAACGTCAGGGCCACCAGCGAGGCCACCGATTGCAGGCCCGCGGCCGACAGCAGCATCAGGCTGACGCTGGTGCCGGCCAGCAGGAACTGGATGCCGATCAGGAATTTGCGCCGGTCGAGAATGTCGGCCAGCACGCCGGCGGGAATCGCCAACAGGAACACCGGCAACGTGGCGGCCGCCTGCACCATCGCCACCGCCGCGGGCGAGCTGGACAGGTCGGTCATCAGCCATGCGCTGGCCACGTCACGGATGAAGCTGCCGGTATTGCCGATGACCGTGGCCACCCACAGCACCGCGAACAGGGACTGCCGCAGCGGCGCAAAGCCGCTCGATGGTGATTCGTTCGTGCGCGTCATGTCGGCTGCTCCCGCAAGGCCAGGTAGGCGATGAATCGCACGGCACGGCTTTCGAACAGCGGCCGCAACGCAGCGGTCAGGCCGTGATCGGTTGAAGAAACCGGCGTCGGCATGGGAGTCTCCTATATCGGTCGGATACTTCGGGGCTTTCCAGGAACTCGGGCCTCGCGGTCTACGCACGCCGGCGCGCTGCACTTCCTCATGCGCGAGCGGCGACGAAAAAACGCAGTGCGCCGGGCTACCGGAAGATCAAGCCATCCAGCACGAGCAACCCAGGGCGCCAAAGAAGCCCTTCAGGTCGGACGCGGGCGCCTGCGATGCCCAGGCGCTGGCATGGTCGTGCCCGTGCAGGCCGCAGCCCGTGCCGCAGCCGCAGGCCGCCGCCATGTTGCGGTAACGGGTCGGGTTGAGGGAGTTCTTGCCTGCGCCTTCGGGGTCGGCCCAGGCCGCATACCCGCCGAACAACTTCGTCGGCGACCAATCGGGCATTGCGGGCGGCAGCGGGTTGTCATCATGTTCGGCAAACTCGCCTTCGCCATAGACCACGCGGCCGCCGACGACGGTCAGGTGCGAGGTCAGGAAGGAGATTTCGTCCTCGGACACCTTGAAGAAGTCTTTGCTCGGCACGATGAAGTCGGCCAGTTGGCCAACCGTGATGCGACCGCGCCGGCCTTCCTCGTTGCTGAACCAGGCAACGTTTTCCGTCCACATGCGCAGAGCCGTCTCGCGGTCCAGCAGGTTGCGCTGCGGGTACATCTGCGTGCCCGCCAGCGTCTTGCCTGTGATCATCCACGACAGCGACACCCACGGGTTGTACGACGCCACTCGCGTGGCATCGGTGCCGGCGGAGACCTTGACGCCCTTTTCCAGGATGCGCCTGACGGGCGGCGTGGCCTCGGCGGTCTTCGCGCCGTAGCGCTCGATGAAGTACTCGCCCTGGTAGGCCATGCGGTGCTGCACGGCGATGCCGCCGCCCAGCGCGGCGATGCGGTCGATGGACTTGTCGGAGATGGTCTCGGCGTGGTCGAAGAACCAGTTGATGCCCGTCAGCGGCGCGTCGCGGTTGACCTTCTCGAACACGTCCAGCGCGCGCGAGATGGTTTCGTCATAGGTGGCATGCAGACGCCAAGGCCACTTGTTCTGCACCAGCACACGCACGACCTCCTCCAGCTCGCCTTCCATTTCCGGCGGCATGTCCGGACGCTCGACGCGGAAGTCCTCGAAGTCGGCGGCGGAATACACCAGCATCTCGCCCGCGCCGTTGTGGCGGAAGTAGTCGTCGCCCTGCTTGTACTCGACCGATCGGGTCCAGTTGAGGAAGTCTTCCTTTTCCTGCCCGGGTTTTTGCGTGAACAGGTTGTAGGCCAGGCGCACGGTGATCTGGTCGGCGTCGGCCAGCTTCTGGATCACCTCGTAGTCTTCGGGGTAGTTCTGGAAGCCGCCGCCCGCATCGATCACGCCGGTCACGCCCAGGCGGTTCAGCTCGCGCATGAAGTGGCGCGTGGAGTTGATCTGGTAGTCCAGCGGCAGCTTGGGGCCTTTGGCCAACGTCGAGTACAGGATGGTCGCGTTGGGCTTGGCCAGCAGCAGGCCGGTGGGGTTGCCATTGGTGTCGCGCACGATCTGGCCGCCCAGCGGATCGGGCGTGTCCTTGGTGTAGCCCACGGCGCGCAGGGCGGCGCCGTTGAGCAGCGCGCGGTCGTACAGGTGCAGCAGGAACACGGGCGTGTCCGGCGCAATGGCATTGATCTCGTCGACGGTCGGCAGGCGCTGCTCGACGAACTGGTGCTCGGTGAAGCCGCCGACGACGCGCACCCATTGCGGCGCGGGCGTGATGGCGACCTGGCGGCGCAGCATGTCCAGCGCATCGGCCAGTGAGCGCAGGCCATCCCAGCGCAGCTCCATGTTGTAGTTCAGGCCACCGCGGACCACGTGGGTGTGGTTGTCGAACAGGCCGGGCAGCACGCTCTTGCGCTCGAGGTTGATGCGCCTGGTGCGATCACCCGCCAGCGCCAGGACTTCCTGGTCATCGCCGACGGCGACGAAGCGGCCGGCCTTGACGGCCACGGCACTGGCCACCGGCTTGCTACGGTCCAGCGTGGTGATCTGGCCATTGAAGAAGATAGCGTCAGGATGGGGATCGGACATGGCGGATGCTCCTGGATAAGTGGCTGCGGCCACGTAGCGCCCCGGCAGGCTGCCCGGCGCCGGCGTCGTCGCGGCGCTCACGATATTTCGACGGGATGTCATGCGTTTTCCTTCATGGAATGCTCAGCAACTGCTTGCCCACCGGGACGGCCTGCTTGCCTAATTGGCCGGGTTCGGGCCGATGCGTTCGCCGTGCTGCACGCGCTCGGGCGCCTTGTGCACCATCGTGTAGGCGTAGTCCACGCCCATGCCGTAGGCACCGGAATGCTCCTGGACGAGGTGCATCACGTCGTCGTAGGTTTCCTTGCGCGCCCAGTCCCGCTGCCACTCCAGCACAACCTGCTGCCAGGTCACCGGCACGATGCCGGCCTGGACCATGCGGTCCATCGCGTATTTCTGCGCATCCGACGAGGTGGCGCCGGAAGCGTCGGCCACCATGTAGATCTCGTAGTCGGTGTCGTGCAGGCACGACAGCGCGAAGGTGGTGTTGCAGACTTCGGTCCACAGGCCCGAGACCACGATCTTCTTGCGGCCCTGGGCAGCACCGACGGCCAATGCGTCGCGCACGTTCTGGTCGTCCCACGAGTTCATCGAGGTGCGTTCCAGAATCTTGTTCTCGGGGAACACTGCCAGCAGTTCCGGGTAGGTGTGGCCGGAAAAGCCTTCGCTCTCGACCGTGGTGATCGTGGTCGGGATCTTGAACGCCTTGGCGCCCTTGGCCAGCGCAACGACGTTGTTCTTCAGGACCTGACGGTCGATCGACTGCACGCCGAAGGCCATCTGCGGCTGCTGGTCGATGAAGATGACCTGGCTGTTCTGCGGGGTCAGCAGTTCGAGGTATTTGTTGGACATGAGGCTCTTCCTTCAGGGATTGAGTGGATGAAACGCGGCGAGTTGCTACGCTGCTCGGCGCAGCGCATGCCCGGTCCAAGCCTGCAGGTGCCGCCTGGGCCAGATAGCGGGAGATGCCGCAGGGCCCCCCGTATCGATACAAAAGCTCCGTCAGCCGGCGGCTGCATCCACCAACACCAGCTCTGTGTCCTCTATGGCAGTGACGCAGATGACGTCCTCGCCCTCGATCGCGGCGCCATCGCGGGTATCCAGGGCAACGCCGTTGACCTCGACCTTGCCGATTGCGGGCACGAGATAGCCGTGGCGACCTTCGCCGGAGAAGCGGTATTCGGCGGTTTCACCGGCCTTGAGCGTGGCACCCAGCACGCGCGCATCGGTACGGATCGGCAGCGCATCCTCGTCGGCTTCGATGCCGCTGGCCAGCGCCACGAACTGTCCCGACCGCTCCCCCTTGGGGAAGGGCTTGGAACCCCAGGACGGCGGCTCGCCGCGCCGGTTCGGAAAGATCCAGATCTGGAAGATGCGCGTGATGCCCGGCTCCAGGTTGTATTCGGAGTGACGGATGCCCGTGCCCGCGCTCATGACCTGCACATCGCCGGCAACGGTGCGGCCCTTGTTGCCCAGGTCGTCCTGATGCGTGATGGCACCTTCGCGGACATAGGTGATGATTTCCATGTCCGAGTGCGGATGGGGCGCAAAGCCTGTCCCAGGCTCGATGGTGTCGTCGTTCCACACGCGCAGCGCGCCCCAATGCACGCGTTGCGGATCGTGGTATCCGGCGAAGGAAAAGTGATGCTTGGCGTTGAGCCAGCCGTGGTTGGCTCCGCCTAGACTATCGAAGGGACGACGTTCGATCATGGCATCTTCCTGTTGGCATCTGATTACGATGGCATCAGTCTAGGCCGTACATTTCTTGTCCGGAAGGCGACGAACTGAATTGCACCCTTTCCGTTTTTTATATGCTCGTCGCACACTTTCGTCATGGATACGTCCCGCCCGATACAAGCGGCAGCCGCTCCGATGGGATGCACTTTCACGGCCATATCCAATAAAATCATCATGAATTCAATTGAATTATTTCCGAAAATTCAATGAAAAAACTTCCGGATCTGGAAGCGTGGGCCATCTTCGCCAAGGTGGCGGAAAGTGGCTCCTTTGCCCGGGCTGCGGCCGAACTCTCGCTGTCGCAGGCAACGGTCTCGAAGGCCATCACGCGCCTGGAAGCGCGCATGAAGACCGTGCTGTTTCACCGCACGTCCCGGCGCATGTCGCTGACGGCGAGCGGCTACGCCTCGCTGGAGCGCGCCTCCCGCATCCTGGAGGAAGGCGAGGCTGTCGAGGCCGAAGTCACCGAGCAGGCAACCAGCCTGCGGGGATTGATCCGGGTCTCGGCCCCGATGTCGTTCGGCATCGCCCGCCTGGCGCCGATCCTGCCGGGTTTCATGCAGGCACACCCGGAGGTTGAACTGGACATGCGGTTCGACGACAAGCAGGTGGACCTGGTGGCCGAGCGGTTCGACCTGGCCCTGCGAATCGCCCATCTCGACGACTCCAGCCTGCTGGCCCGCCGCTTGTGCCGCGTGCGCATCCTGCTCGTCGGTTCGCCCGCCTACTTCGAGCGCCACGGGCGGCCGCGACACCCGAGCGATCTCGCCAACCACAAGGCGCTGCAGTATGCGTATTCGCGCAACGGGACGAGTTGGCGTTTTCGCCACAAGCGGCATGGCGAATTCAGCCAGGCCATGCTGGCGAGCTTGCATGTCAACAATGCCGAGGCGTTGACGCCTGCGTTGTTGACCGGGCTTGGCGTGGCCTTGCAGCCGGAGTTCCTGGCTTGGCAGGATCTGCAATCGGGGGCGCTGGAAACCGTCATGGACGATTGGGAAATCGAACCGATCGCGCTGCATGTCGTGACGCCACCTGGCCGTAGCCGGCCCGCGCGCGTTCAAGCGCTGATCGAATACCTGTCCGATCGGTTGGCCCAGGAGCCGTGGGCACACAGCGCTGAATGAAGGTTGCTGCCGGCCGAGTGCGGGGCTAGGGGGAGACGATGGACCGGATCGGTCCTGCATGATCCACACCGGCAGACCTGGGCGCTGCGCATCGCATTTTGCGCTCGCCTCAACCCCCGCCCCGTGCGCGAATCACCTCTTCGACCAGAGCGGCCAGGCGCGCGTTGCCCGCCGGCGCGTCGTAGACGAGCACCGCCGCGGCGGCGCGCTCGCGGCACGCGGCGGCCGTCTGCGGGTCGCGCAGCGCCCGACGAATCGCTGCAGCGAGCGCGGCCGGGTCGTCCGGCGGCACGAGCAACCCGGCGCCGCCGTCGAGCAGGTCGCGCGGCCCGACCGGGCAGTCAGTGCTGATTGCCACGCAGCCCAGGGCCATCGCTTCGATCAGCACGTTGGGCTGTCCCTCGGCGCGGCTGGCCAGCACCAGCACCCGCGCGCGGGCGATCCAGGGATAGGGCTGGGTCTGCAGGCCGGTGAAGCTCACGCGCTCAGCCAGGCCCAGCCGCGCGGCCAGTTCGCGCGCGCGCCCGAGGTCGGGCCCGTCGCCGACCAGCACCAGGTGCTCGCGCCAGCCGGGCTCGGCGCACAGATCGGCCCAGGCCTGTAGCAGCACGTCCTGGCCCTTGGTGGCCATGTCCAGGCGGGCGACGCAGACCACGTAATCCTCGCTCGGCAGCCCGGCGACGCCGGCCGCCCCGGCGGCGCGCATGGCGGAGAAATCGAAGACGTTGGGCAGCAGGGCCAGCCGCACGGTATCGCCGTACAGCGTCCGTGCCTGCGCGCACATGGTCGCGTTGAGGACGGCGACAGCGTCGTAGCGGGCGAGATCGCGGCCAACCCGTATCGCCTTGCTGCTGCGCGTGCGCCAGAAACCGAAGTGGCGTACGCCCACCATCGGAATCGGCAGCCGGCCGGCGACTTTGCGCAGCGTGAGGTCGAAATCCACCAGCACATCGTAGCCCTGCACCAGATCGCGCAACCCGGCACGCACCCGCCACTGCGCCCAGGTGCTCATGGCCACGCCGAGCCCGGCCCGGCCGAGCATGCCGAGCCGATGATCGCGCCGCCGCTGCATCAACGCCGAGACGCGACCGGCCGGCAGGAGCACGTGCGTGCGCACGTCGGGCGGCAGGCACGGACGATAGATCTCCACGAACTCCCGGGTGGGCAGGGAGACGGCCAGGCCAACCTCGAACCGGCTGCGATCGATGGTGCGCAGCCAGCCCATCAGGGCATTCTCGATCCCGCCCACGCCGAACTGCCGGATGTGGAACAGCAGACGCCGACGCGGCGCGCCGGCCGTCGCCGCGGTGCCGGCCTCATCGCTGCGCCCGTCCGCGCCGCTGCCGCCGATCAATACCGCACCTTGTCGTACAGCGGCCCGAGCACGCGGTGCCGGGCCAGCCACAGCCGGCGGCGCAGCCAGGCCGCCGGCTCGTCCTTGGCGGTGATGCGCCGGATGTGGCGCGGATCGGCGCCGGGAACGTTCTGGCCCACCGGGTCGGTGGTATAGAGATGGGTATAGCCCTGGGCCGTGGCTTCGGCGACGTAGTCGTCGTCGAAATAACCCTGCGGCCAGCACAGGTGCGCACTGGCCGGGCCGAGCCGCCGCTGCAGGGATTCGCGGGCCAGTCCGATGTCCTCGGCGATGCCGGCGCGCTTGGTCGCGGCGTCCGGGCAGCACTGGTCCCAGCGCGTATGCGTGTGTGTGTGGCTGTGCACGTCGAAGGTCCCTGCCTCGCGCATGGCCTCGACCTCGCTCCAGCGCAGCATCACCTCGTCGGCACGGCCAGCGGCCACCGCCGCCTCGCAGGCGCGATGGCCCGGCGTGTCGGGCAGCGTGCCGGCCGAGCCGGCACAGGCCCGGGGCGCTCCCTCGCCGAGCTGGCCGGTGATGACAAAGAGCACCGCGCGCATCCCATAGCGCTGCAACAGCGGATGCGCATACACCCAGTTGTCCAGGAAACCATCGTCGAAGGTGAGGACGACGGATCTGTCGGGCACCGGCCGGCCCGCCAGGAAGCCGGCCAGGCCTTCGGCATCCAGGGTGGCGTAGCCCTCTTCGGCGAGCCACGCCAATTGGGATTCGAAACGCTCCGGCACCGTCGTCAGCATGTCGTTGCTGGGCGAGACGTGGTGATACATCAACACCGGAACCGTGCGGAATGAGGCGACGCGCATGCAGAACTCAGCAACGTGTAGGGACGGACTCTTTGCAGAGTGCGAGGAAAATGGCGATCATGCCGGCGTAGAACGCAGCGTTCATGGTAATGGCGAACATGGCTTCCGTCAGCCCGAATACGGCGAAGCAGACGACCACGGTGGCCCCCATGCAGGCCGCGGCCTGCTGAGGCGGCGCGCCGCGCCGGGCGACGCGCACGAAAATCGCCAGCGGCACCGCATACAGCGCGAACAAGGCGAGCAACCCAGGCAGCCCGAGCCCGGCCATGGCCCAGAGCACGTCGTTGTGCGAATGCGTAAATCTGGCGGCCGCCGCGTCCAGCTCCCCGGCGCTGGCACGCGCCTGAAAGCCCGCCCGCACGTTCTGCGGCCCGACGCCGGTCATGGGGCGGCTCGCAAACATCTCGAGCGAGGCCTCCCAGAACTGCAGCCGCAGGCCGACGGAACTGTCGGTATGTCGACCCTGCAGATAGTCGACAAGTTCCGTGGATGCCTGGGCGACGCGTTGCTGCACCATCGGGCTGCCCAGGTAGATGCCGCCGAGAAAAGCCAGGCTGGCCAGCGCACCGATCGTCTTGGCGCGCCAATGGCCGCGCCACAGCAACAGCAGCATCAGCGCGACGGCAGGCAAGGCAAGCCAGCCGCCGCGCGACTGCGACAGGAACGATGCGTACACGCCGCAGAACCCGGCCGCCACCTTCAGCAGCGCCTCCAGCCTGGGCATCCGGCTCAGGCGCCAGCCCAGCGCCAGCCAGGCGCACAGGCCCATGAGCAGGGACAGGTTGCCGAACGTGATCGCCGTCGCGAACGGCGGCTCCGGACGGTCGTGGTGCGTGGCCGCCAGCAGCGCCAGCATGCCGGCCATCGCGCCCGCGCACAGGCCCCATTGCACATGCCGCAGCCGCCCGTAGGGAATCTGCGCCAGCCACCAGGCCGCCGCGCCGGCGAATGCCAGGCGGGCCGGCGCGTCATAGGGGCGGTCGGCGAACTCGCCCAGGACGATCTGGTTCCAGAGAACCGCGATGAAGGGAGCGGCGCAGGCCAGGCTCAGCCAGCCGAAGTCCGCGCGAAAAGCCGGCCCGTCGACCCGGCCCGCGCCCCGCGTCGCCCACGCGCCTGCCAGCGTACTCAAGGCAATGAAGAAGTACGCAGCATTGGTATGGCCGCGCATGACCAGGGTGAGCGCGGGCAGCATCACCGCCGCCGCCCAGGCCACCCAGGCCGCCCCGTTCGCCACACAGGCGCGCGCGCCGCCGGACGGCGTGCCGAACGGCGGGACCGGCGCGCCGCCGCCCGGACAGGCTGCGGCGCGAGCCGGTCCGGGCGGTTGGGCGCGGAGATCCGACGAGCCTGCGCCCTCGCGGGCTGCGGCGCGAGCCGCTTCGGGCGGCCGGGCGCGGCGGTCGGACGAGCCTGCGCCCTCGCGGGCTGCGGCGCGAGCCGCTTCGGGCGGCCGGGCGCGGCTCATACCCCCCACCGTGGGAGCGTGCGTGTGGCCATGGGCGCTGGGATGGGCTGGGTGATGGCGCGATGATGCGCACAAGGTTCGGGCCGGCGCCATTGCGCTTGCGGACTAGATCCGTGTCGGGGGCGATGCTGAGGGTGCCGTCGGGAATGGGGATGCAGCATGTGGCAGCGTAGGGGGTCAGCGAGGGGGGGTTGCGCGCTCGCGCCGCGCCTCGTCGTTCAGGAACATCAGCTTGGCGTAGCGCGCGTAGCTGCCCATGGCGGTCACTGTGGCCAGGACGAAGCCATGACGGCCGTCGAGCAGGCCCAGCCGCAGGAAATACATGCGGATGAAGGTCCACACCCCATGTCCGACGGCGCCCGGCAGATTGGCGCGCTTGCCGCGCGCGTGCAGGACCTGGGCGCTGTCGGTCGAGTACCGGTTGATCTTGGCGATGGCTTCGTCCAGATCGGCGTGCGTGTCGTGCAGCAGGTGCCAGCGCAAATGCCCCACGCTGCCCTCGGCAACGAGCTTCTCGTGCACCCGCGCGTCGGTGAAGCGGGCCTGGCCGCGGCGGAACAGGCGCAGCACCCGGTCGGGCCACCAGCCGCCATGCCGCATGTAGCGGCCGCAGAATTTCGACAGCCGCGGCATGTCGTACGCGACGTGCGCGGGCGCCGCCAGTACCTGGAGGATCTCTTGCGCGAGCTCGGGCGTGACGCACTCGTCCGCATCCAGCGACAGCACCCAGTCGCCGCTCGCCAGGGCGAGCACGCGGTTCTTCTGCGCACCGAAGCCTGGCCAGTCGGCCGAGCATTCCACGCGCGCGCCATGCGCACGCGCGATGGCCAGCGTGTCGTCATCGCTGCCCGAATCGAGCACCACGCACTCGTCGGCGAAGTCGACCGAAGCCAGGCAGGCGGCCAGGTGGCGCCCGGCGTTGCGCGTGATGACGATCACGGACAGGCGGGGACGGCCGTTCACCGTGCCGCCCGACGCTTGCGCCGGCCGGCCCGCTTGGGGAGCAGCCGCCATCAGTACTCCAGCGATACGCCGGGCGCCCCGGCCCATTGCACGAGCTGCTCGATCAAGGTGTCCGGCACGCGTACGCGCCAATCCACGCCCAGGCGCACGGTGCACGCCGCGGTGTCGCTGGCGTAGCAGACTTCCACCGGCGTGCCCGGCATGCCGTTCTCCGGCTCGGCCCGGTAGGGATTGAGCATCTCGCGCAGGCGCACCGCGTCGGCATTGCCGTTCAGCGCGATGCGCAGCGCCCGAGCCCGGCTCTCGCGCGCCATCTGCAGGTCATGCAGGGCCTCCGCGACGATGCGCATGCCGCCCGAATACTCGTCGTGCGAGACCTTGCCCTGCACGATGAGCAACTGGTCGGACTTGAGCTTGCCGCGGTTCATCTCGTAGAGCTCGTTGAACACCGAGATCTCGAGCTGGGCCGTGCCGTCGTCCAGCACGGCGAACACCATCTTGCCGCGCCGCGTCATCTGCACCCGCATGTCGGTGAGGATGCCCGCCATCCATTGCGGCTCGCGCGAGGGCTGCAGGCGCGCCAGCGGCGTCGGCGAGATCCGCCGCGCCTCGCCGGCGTAGGCGTCGAACAGGTGGCCGCTGAAGTAGAAGCCGAGCGCGGTCTTTTCCTGGGTGAGCTGGTCGCGCAGATCCCAGGGCGCGACCTGGGCCAGTTCGTGGTGCAGCGATTCGGCGAGGTCGCCGTCGCCGAACAGCGAGACCTGGCTGGCCGCGCGTTCGGCCTGCTCGGCCGCGTCGATGGCACTGCCCAGCGTGGCGAACAGCGCCGCGCGATTCGGCTGCAGGGAGTCGAAGGCGCCCGCGCGAATCAGTGCTTCGATGGTGCGCCGGTTCACGATGTGGCGGTCGACGCGACGGCAGAAATCGAAAAGATCGGTGTACGGGCCGCTGCGCCGCACGCGCAGGATCTCTTCCACCGCGGCCTGTCCGGTGCCCTTGACGGCGCCCAGGCCGTAGCGGATGGTGCGCGGCGGCCGGCCGCGCGCCGTATGCTCGTCCTGCACCGGCGCGAAGCGGTATTCGGATTCGTTGACGTCGGGCGGCAGCACCTTCACGCCGTTGGCCAGCGTGTCGTTCCAGAAGATCTGGACCTTGTCGGTGTCGTCCATGTCGGAAGACAGGGTGGCCGCCATGAACTCGGCCGGATGGTGCGCCTTCAGCCACGCGGTGTGGTAGGCGATCAGCGCGTAGGCCGCGGTGTGGCTCTTGTTGAAGCCGTATTCCGCGAACTTCTCCATGAGATCGAAGAGCGTGACCGCAAGCGCAGGGTCGTAGCCCTTCTCGAGCGCGCCCTTCTCGAAGATCTCGCGGTGCTTGGCCATTTCCTCGGGCTTTTTCTTGCCCATGGCCCGGCGCAGCATGTCGGCGCCGCCCAGCGTGTAGCCGCCGATGATCTGCGAGATCAGCATCACCTGCTCCTGGTACACGATCACGCCATACGTGCTCTTGAGTACCGGCTCCAGGTCGTCGTGGAAGTATTCCGCGCGCGCGCGGCCGTGCTTGCGGTTGACGAAGTCGTCCACCATGCCCGAACCGAGCGGGCCCGGACGGTACAGCGCCAGCACGGCGATGATGTCTTCGAAGTTGCTGGGCTTGAGCTTTTTCAGGAGCTCCTTCATGCCGCGCGATTCGAGCTGGAACACGGAGGTGGTGTTGCCGTCGGACAGCAGCTTGTACGAAGCCGGGTCATCCAGCGCGAGCTTCATCAGGTCGAAGTCGGCGCGCTGCGGGTTGAACTCGCGCACGTAGCGCACCGCCCATTCCAGGATGGTGAGGTTGCGCAGCCCCAGGAAGTCGAACTTGACCAGGCCGACCGCCTCGACGTCGTCCTTGTCGTACTGCGATACCGCGCTCGACTGCTGGCCCGGCTGGCAGTACAGCGGGCAGAAGTCGGTGAGCTTGCCGGGGGCGATCAGCACGCCGCCGGCGTGCATCCCGACGTTGCGGGTCAGGCCCTCCAGCGGCTTGGCGAGATCGATCAGCGCCTTCGCCTCTTCCTCCTGCTCGTAGCGCTCCCGGAAGGCCGGCTCCTCGGCCAGGGCGCGGTCGAGCGACCACGGATCGGCCGGGTTGTGCGGGATCAGCTTGGACAGCCCATCGCAGAACAGATAGGGCATGTCCAGCACGCGGCCCGCATCGCGCACGACGGCCTTGGCGCCCAGCGTGCCGAAGGTGGCGATCTGGCTCACCGCATCGCGGCCGTACTTCTCCTTGACGTACTCGATCACGCGATCGCGGTTGTCCTGGCAGAAGTCGATGTCGAAGTCGGGCATGGACACCCGCTCCGGATTCAGGAAGCGCTCGAACAGCAAGTCGTAGCGGATCGGGTCGAGATCGGTAATGCCCAGGCTGAAGGCCACCAGGGAGCCCGCGCCCGAACCCCGGCCCGGCCCTACCGGCACGCCGTTGTTCTTGCCCCAGTTGATGAAGTCCGCAACGATCAGGAAGTAGCCCGGGAAACCCATCTTGATGATGGTGTCGCACTCCAGGCGCAGACGGGCGTAGTAGGTTTCGTGGTTGGCCGCGCGCTCGGCCGGGTCGGGGAACAACTGCTCCATGCGCACCGCCAGGCCTTCCTCGGCGAGCTGGATCAGGTAGTCCGACAGCGGCATGCCGTCCGGCGTGGGAAAGTCGGGCAGGCGCGGCTTGCCCAGTTCCAGGGTGAGGTTGCAGCGACGCGCGATCTCGACCGTGTTGGCGAGCGCGGAAGGGACGTCCGCGAAGCGTTCGGCCATCTCCTGCGAGGACAGCAGGTACTGCTCCTCGGAGAATCGGCGCACCCGCTTGGGGTTGGCAAGCAGCTCGCCCTCGGCGATGCACACGCGCGCCTCGTGGGCGCGAAACTCGTCGCGCTCGATGAACTGCACCGGATGCGTGGCCACCACCGGCAACCCGGTGCGCTGGGCCACGGCCACCGCGCCGCGCACGTAGGTCTCGTCGCCCTCCATGCCGCTGCGCTGCAGCTCGATGTAGAACGCCCCGGGAAATATCGCGGCCCAGGTTTCGGCCGCGACGCAGGCGGCCGTCACGTTGCCCGCCGCGAGCGCCTGGCCGACATCGCCGGCACGCGCGCCGGACAGCGCGATCAGGCCTTCGGACAGCTCGACGAGCCATTCGCGGCGGATCTCGGCGCGGCCCCGCCGCTGGTTGGTCAGATAGGCGCGCGACAGCAGCTCGCACAGGTTCAGGTAGCCCTGGCGGTCCTTGACCAGGAGCAGCAGGCGGAACGCGGTATCGCCTTCGCCCTCGACCCAGACGTCGCAGCCGGCGATGGGCTTGACGCCCTTGCCGCGTGCCGCCTTGTAGAAACGGATGAGGCCGAAGAGATTGCCGAGATCGGTGACGGCGACGGCCGGCTGGCCATGCTCGACGACGCGGCCCACCAGATCGGGGATGCGCACGATGCCGTCCACCACCGAGAACTCGGTGTGTACGCGCAGATGGACGAAAGCGGGTTGGGAGGACATGTCAGCCTCCGCACGGCCGCCCGAAGGAGGCTGACGCCCCCCCGGGGGGCAGCGAACGCAGTGAGCGTGGGGGCATTCCCTCTCCGCACGGCCGCCCGAAGGAGGCTGAAGCCCCCCAGGGGGGCAGCGAACGCAGTGAGCGTGGGGGTCGTTTCATATCAGACATGTCCCGGATTGTAGCCGCGGACGGCCGCCGTGACCCGGCTCGGCTACACTGATCGGCTGCACCCGCGGACCGGTACCGCGGGTCCGTCCCTGCCCTTTTCGCTGCCGTGCCCGTATCCGCCCGCTCCGCCTATGTCGGCCGCTTCGCGCCCAGCCCCTCCGGCCCGCTGCACCTCGGATCGCTGGTCGCCGCCCTGGCCAGCCGCCTCGACGCGCTGGCCCACGGCGGAACCTGGCTGGTGCGTATCGAAGACATCGACGCGCCGCGCACGGTCGCCGGCGCCGATCGCGTCATCCTGGCGCAGCTCGCCGCACTGGGCATGCATTCGGATCGGCCGGTGCTCTACCAGTCCTCGCGCCTGGCCGGCTATCAGCATGCGCTCGATGCGCTGGCCGCGCGCGTGCCTGTCTATCCTTGCGGATGCACGCGGCGCGAGATCGCCGAGGCGGCGCCGCCGTCGCCCATCACTGGCGAGCGCCCCTACCTCGGCACCTGCCGGCAGGGCCTGGCGCCGGGGCGCGCGCCGCGCGCCTGGCGCATTCGGGTGCCGCCCGGCGAGATCTGCATCGACGACCGCTGGCTGGGCCGCGTATGCCAGGACGTGGCGCGCGAGGTGGGCGATTTCGTGATCCGGCGCGCCGACGGGCTCTGGGCGTATCAGTGGGTCGTGGTGCTCGACGACATCGCCCAGGGCATCACCGACATCGTGCGCGGGGCCGACCTGCTCACGTCGACAGCCCGCCAATGCGCGCTCTACGACATGCTGGGCCAACCGCGGCCGCGTTACATGCATGTACCCCTGGTCGTGGCGCCCGACGGGCGCAAGCTCTCCAAGCAGAACGGCGCACCGCCCTTCGACGCGGGCAAACCGCTCGAGGCGCTCATGCACGCGTGGGAATACCTGGGTTTCGCCCGCTTCGAGGCCGGCGGGCTGGACGACTTCTGGCCTTGCGCCACAGAAGCCTGGGCGCGACGCTGGCGTTGAGAAACCGCGCGCCGGGCCCGCCTCAGCGCTTGCCGCCGCCGAGCAGCAGGCCGACTTGCCGGCGCGGCACGGGCTTGTTGTCTTGCCGCTGCTGGCTGGAAGCCACCGACGCCGTCGAGGGCTCGTACGGCTTCAGGAAAAACTCGTCGACCGGCTGCTGGCGGGGGCTGTAGGGCCGCGTGGACGAACGCGGCCCACGCTCGTCGCGCCGCGGCGCACCGCCGCCCGTACGCTCGCGCTCACGATGGCGCGGCGGTGTGGGCAGATCCAGCGTGCCGCGCGGCACCTGGCGGCCGATCAGCTTCTCCACGTCGAGCAGGAACTTCTCCTCCTCGGGCGCGAAGAGCGAGATCGCCTCGCCCGAGGCCCCGGCCCGGCCGGTACGGCCGATGCGGTGCACGTAGTCCTCGGCGTTGTAAGGCAGATCGTAGTTGATGACGCAGGGCACCCCCGCCACGTCCAGGCCGCGGGCGGCCACGTCGGTCGCCACCAGCACTTCCAGTTCGCCCGCCTTGAAGGCGTCCAGCGCTTTCATGCGGTCGAGCTGGCTCTTGTCGCCATGGATCGACTCCGCCTTGACGCCGTCCAGCACCAGTTGGCGCGCCAGGCGCGACGTGCCGATTTTGGTGTTGGAGAACACGATGACCTGGTTCAGGCCGCGCGACTTGACCAGATGCGCGACGGCGCCGCGCTTGGCCTCGGCGGGCAGCGCATAGGCCACCTGCGTGACGTTGTCGGCCGTCGCATTGCGTGCCGCCACCTCGATCTCCACCGGGTGGCTGATGAAGGAACGCGCAAGCTTGCGGATCTCGTTGCTGAACGTGGCCGAGAACAGCAGGTTCTGGCGCTGGCGCGGCAGCAACTGGATGATGCGCTCGAGATCGGGCAGGAAGCCCATGTCGAGCATGCGGTCGGCTTCGTCCAGGACGAAGATGCCGACCTGGCCCAGATCGACGTTGCGCTGCTCCACGTGGTCCAGCAGACGGCCAGGCGTGGCGATCAGGATCTCGCAGCCCTGGCGCAGCGCCTCCTTCTGGGGCCGGATGTCGACCCCGCCGAACACCACCGCCGAACGCAGCGGGGTGAACTTGCTGTAGCGGCGCACGCTCTCGGCGACCTGGTCGGCCAGCTCGCGCGTCGGGGTGAGGATCAGAGCGCGCACGGGATGCCGCGCCGGCGAGGTACTGTGGCTCGCCAGCGGCATGAGCCGCTGCAGGATGGGCAGCGTGAAAGCGGCCGTCTTGCCCGTACCCGTCTGCGCCGCCCCCATGACATCGCGGCCGGCGATGACGACGGGAATCGACTGCGCCTGGATGGGCGTGGGCGTACTGTAGCCGGTCTCGGCGATGGCCCGCGCAATATCGGAATGAAAGCCGAATTGGCCGAAAGTGGTGGGCGTCTCGGCCGCCTGCGGGCCGGTCACGCCTGCGGGCACGCCCGAGGAATGTGTGGATTCGCTCAAAGAATCGATCAGTGTAGGGAGTGGGAGCCCGGCCTCGGTGATCGGCCGGGTGCAAACGACGACGACACAAACGACGATGACGCCCGAAAGAAAAGCAGGTACACCGAGGGGCGTGCTCACACCGGCTGGATGCGATGAAGCCGGGAGGAAAGGGAGATTGTATCACCCGCCGCCGTGCCCCGCACGAACTGGCGACGCCTCAGTGCAGGATGGTCTGCTCGGGCAAGGGGCACTCGGCCACCACCCCGACGTAGGGCCGGCAGACCTCCGCCCGGCATGCCGGACGCGCGAAGAAGCCGCGGCTGTCGCATTCGGACAGCATGGCGGCGACATCGGGCCCGCTGCGATAGACGCGCACCCCGATGCCGTACTGCAGCGTGCCGGCGTCGGCGCTGGCCAGGGTGATGGGCGCGTTCTGGAGCGGTGCCGCGGGAGGCGCGGCCGGCGCGGGCCCTGGCGCCGCGCTGCGCGACGCCCTGCGCTCGGCCGAGGTGTCGGGTGATGCGTACGCCAGCCGCCATTCCGGCGACAGCTTGCGCGCCACGTCGGCCAGCGGTTCGCTGGGCGGCGCGTCCGTGCCGGCGACGAGCTGTGCGCGCGGGCTCTGCCCTGTTCCGGTCGCCGCCGCGGCGGTGGTCAGGCGCGCACCTGGCCAGCGCTCGGCAACCGATTCCGCCGCGGGCTCGGGCTCTTCCGGGGCCAGCGCCCGCACAGGCCCGTCCCGGCCCACGTCGAGGACCAGGATGGTCACGGCCCCCGCCGCCAGCGCACCGGCCAGGAAAGCCAGCACGGCGACGCGGCGCGACCGGGTCGCGGCCGTCTCGCCGCCCGGCTCGACGCGCGGCGCGGCTTGCGGTGACACACCGTCTGCCGGACGTAGGCCGGCGGTGTGCGTGCTCGGCAAGTCGGATAACTTCATGGCTCGGGCGATGTCGGAAGACAGCGGTGCGCTGGATTCACACAATTCACGCCAATTGTGACACATGACTCAGTTTGTCACCAACACGGCCGCTGCGAACCCGAAAATATCGGCAGCACTCCCGCCCCTCTCTGCGCCTTGGCTGTACGGCGGCGCCATACCGGCCGAGTTGCTGATAGGTTTCGTAGCCTGGCGTTTCAGCCTGCATGCGGCGTGCCGGGAGAAAGCGCCGCATCCGTTCATGCTCTGGGGCTGCATGCGCATGTCGCGAGGCGGGCCGCGCCCCGATCCGCCGCCATGCGTTGGGTCGGGCGCGCAGAGCCTCAGGAGCCGCGATCGGACCGGGGCTGCCAGCGTACGAGCCGCTCGCCCTCGCGCCAGACGCCGACATGCAGCCGGGCCAGCATGACCGGATCGTCCAGCAGCCGGACACGGTCGGCCTCGCCGAGCCCGCGCGGCCCATCGGCCAACGCCGAGGCGACGCGCTTGTCGCGCGCCGACTCCACCGGCAGCGACGGCCGGTGCCGTGCAGTGGCCATCGCGCAAGCCAGCGCGTTGACCACCGGATCCACCACCGCGTCGGCAAAGCGCGGATAAGTCTGCGCGAGGTTGCGCTTCAGGTAGCGATCGGTCGCGCGCAGCTCGCGCGGAGGCTGGGTTTCCTCGGGGATGCGGAACAGGCGCGAGCGAAAGGCGCGGCGCCCCAGCGACACCCGGCTGGAGAACACCGACACCGGCACGATCAGGAACAGCGACGCGAGGATCGGCGCCATCCACCACAGGAAGTTCGGATTCAGCCAGGCGACCAGCGCGCCCCATCCGATGCCAAGCAGCGTCTGCGAGCCGTGCGCACCGAAGGCCTGGCGCCAGCCGGTTTCGTCGTTGCCGCGCGCCGGCGAGTTCCACTGGACCTTCCAGCCGAGAAAGGCGGCCACGATGAAGCGCGTGTGGAACAGCATGCGCACCGGCGCGAGCAGCATCGAGAACAACACCTCCAGAAGCATGCTGGCAAAGAGCTTGACGCTGCCGCCATACTCTTTGGCGCCCTTGGCCCAGACCAGGACCACGCTCAGCACCTTGGGCAGGAACAGCAGGATGACCGTAGTGGAGAACAACGCGATCGCCTTGCCCGGATGCCACTGCGGCCAGATCGGAAAGAGCTGGCGCGGCTCGACGAAGTACTGCGGCTCCATCAGGGTATGCACCGCGAGCAAGGCGGTGGAAAGCACCAGGAACAGAAACCACAACGGCGCCGACAGGTAGGACATCACCCCGGTGAGGAACACCGCCCGGTGCACCGGATGCACGCCCTCGATGAAGAACAGCCGGAAGTTCATGAGGTTGCCGTGGCACCAGCGCTGGTCGCGCTTGAGCTCGTCGAGAAGATTGGGCGGCAGCTCCTCATAGCTGCCGGGCAGGTCGTAGGCGATCCAGACCCCCCACCCTGCGCGTCGCATCAGGGCGGCCTCGACGAAGTCGTGCGACAGGATCGCGCCCGCGAAGGAACCCTTGCCAGGCAGCGGCGCCAGCGCGCAGTGCTCGATGAAGGGCTGCAGGCGGATGATGGCGTTGTGCCCCCAGTAGTGCGATTCGCCCAGTTGCCAGAAGTGCAGCCCGGCGGTGAAGAGCGGACCGTAGACGCGGGTCGCGAACTGCTGGATGCGCGCGTACAGGCTGTCCATGCCGGCCGCGCGCGGCGCGGTCTGGATGATACCGGCGTCCGGATGCGCCTCCATGAGCTGCACGAGGCGCGTGACGCACTCGCCGCTCATGACGCTGTCGGCGTCCAGCACGATCATGTAGCGGTAGGCGCTGCCCCAGCGGCGGCAGAAGTCGTCGATGTTGCCGCTCTTGCGCTTGACGCGGCGTCGGCGGCGGCGATAGAAGATGCGCCCGAAACCACCCACCGCCTGGCACAGCTCGACCCAGGCCGTCTGCTCGGCCACGCAGTTGTCCGCGTGATAGCTGTCGGACAGGATGAAGAAGTCGAAGTGATCGAGCGTGCCGCGCCGTGCGACAGACTCGTAGGTGGCGCGCAGGCCCGCGAACACCCGCGCCACGTCCTCGTTGCAGATCGGCATGACAACGGCGGTGCGCGCCTGAGGCTCGATGGCCTCGTCGCCGACCGTACTCGCCGAGATACTGTAGCGGTCGCGTCCGATCATGAGCTGCACGAAGCCCATCAACGCGGTCCAGAAGCCGGAAGACACCCAGCAGAAGAGCAGCGCGAAGAGCACCAGGATGGCGATCTCCAGCGGCTGGCTGCCCTGGTAAGGCAGCACCCCGCGCATGTACCAGGTCGCGATCGCCGTCTGCACGAGCATGAGCACGAGCAGGACCGAACGGCGGAAATGCCCGGCCGAGCGCCAGCCCTTGGTGTCGCCCAGCTCGCGCCGCTCGGCCTGGCGCTGGCTGGCCTTGCCGCGCATGCGCGCGACGGCCCGCGTGAACGGATTGGTGATCCAGGGCTCGGGCACCATGGACGCGCGCTGCAGCGGCGGCGCAGCCGCCGCGCATGCGCCCGTGTCGGTATCGGCGTGCAGCGCTTCGGCCGCGAAGCTACTGCCGAAGCCGCCCTCCAGGCGCCGGCGCTGCGACGCCGCCTGATGAGCGGCATCGGGATCGCCCAGTGCCTGCAACACGTCGCTCACGCCGGCATCGCCGCGCTGGGCGACGTCGGCGCGCACGGCCTCGCGCGCGGCTTCATCCAGGGGCAGGCGCTCGAGATAGCGCTGCACGAGGTCGACGCCGGCGCCAGCCGCGCGTCCTTGTTCGGACATTGCTGCCGCGGCCTGGGGCGGCGCGGACTTGAACATGTTCTTCATTTCAGTTGTTCATGGCGCTGCGCGTCACCCCGACGCATGAAACCGCGGCAATGCGATCCAGGACACAGCGGAGCCGGCTTTGCCGGTCCGCCAGTGCCGCCCCTTGGGGGGCGCGCGTGAGCGCGTAAGGGAGGGGCCTTCGTTTCAGCGATTCGCCGCGGCCTCCTGTGCCGGAACTTGATAGGACCACACTTCGGACAAGGTCCGCTCGCCCGTCTTCAGGGCCGCGCGCAGTTCGACGGGTTTGGCCGGATCGCCCGGCTTGATCTTCAGGAGCAGGCGATAGCCGCGCGTGGCCGGATTGCGCACGACCCGGTTCTCGACGATCTCGGCATTGCCGTTGGACGACACCTCGGCCGTCACCGCAGTGGCCGGGTCCAGATCCTCCAGCACCGTGCCGCGAAAGTCCACGCGATACGCAATGGTACCGTCCGGACGCCGGACCAGGTCGTCGCCGCGCACCTCGCCGGGCGAGCGCCGCGTCTGCGACACCCAGCCGAGATTGGGATCGTGAAAGGCAATGTCGTTGCGCGTCCAGTACAGGCGGTACTGCAGCTTGAACGGCGTGCCGACCTCGGGCTGCTGCTCGGGCACCCAGAACGCCACGATGTTGTCGTTGGTCTCGTCGCCGGTGGGGATCTCGACCAGTTCGACGGCGCCCCTGCCCCAGTCGCCCACGGGCTCGACCCATACGCTCGGACGCAGCTCGTAGCGATCCTCGATGTCCTCGTAGCGGCTGAAGCCGCGCCCGCGCTGCATCAGGCCGAAGCCGCGCGGCTGTTCGATGGCGAACGAGCTTACCGACAGCCGGCGCGGATTGTTCAGCGGACGCCAGATCAGCTCGCCGTTGCCGGCGCGTATCGCCAGGCCATCGGAGTCGTGCAGCTCGGGACGGAAGTTCGGCGTTGGCGACGGCTGGTTCGAGCCGAACAGGAACATGCTGGTGAGCGGCGCGATGCCGAGCTTGCCGACCTGATTGCGAAAGAAGAGCTGTGCCTGCACGTCGGCGACGGTGTCTTCGCCCGGGCGGATGACGAACTCGAAGGCGCCGGTCGCCGCCGGGGCGTCGAGCAGGGCATACACCGTGACGGCGTCGTCGTGCACCCCGGGACGCAGGATCCAGAAATCGGTGAAGCGCGGAAACTGCTCGCCCGACGGCAGGGCCGTATCGATCGCCAGCCCGCGCGCCGAGGCGCCGTACCATTGGCCGCGGCCGATCATGCGGAAATAAGTGGCGCCGAGAAACGACGCGATCTCGTCATCCGGCTTGTCCGGACTGTTGATCGCGTTGAGCACGCGAAAGCCCGCCACGCCCAGCCCCTGCAGGTTGGCCGGGTCGACCTCGAGCTTGCCGAACTCGAACTGCGTGGGGTCGTACTTGACCTCGTGCACGCCCTGCTCGTCGACGATGTTGACGTTGACCGGCGTGCCGAACTGCATGCCGGGATGGTTCAGCTTGACCTGGAACGCGTTGGCGCTGTCGTTCCACAGATAGAACTCGCGCTTTTGCTGGATCTCCTGATAACCGCCGAACTTCAGGTTGCGCAGGATGTCCGGAATCGGGTTGGCGGGCGGCGCGGCATAGCGCTCGTCGACCAGCTCGCGAGCGCGCTTGACGACGTCGTCGTAGGTGAAGGCCTCGGCCGCCTGACAGGCGGCCGAGGCAACGAAAGTGGCGAAGACCAGGGCAAGAGCCCGGAGCGGCATGTGCCAACGGGCAGGGAAATGATCGGTCACGAGTCCTCTGTCACAACAGGAAAAAGGGCTGGATTTCACGGAATCGGTGATTGTTGCACAATAGTGCCGAACCGAGCTGTAAACACATGCAGCGCCCTCTTTTGCGAGTCCTTTTCCGAGCCACATGATCGATCGCCGACGCTTTCTCGCCACCGCAGCCGCCACCACCACGCTGGCCTCGGCCGGCATCCGCCCCGCCCTGGCAGCCGAACAGCTCACGCTGGGAGCGGCCAAGCCCTTCTCCTTCGACGCGCTGCGCGAGCAAGCCCAGGCACTCGCCGGCAAGCCCTACGAGCCCCCCACCGATCTGCCCCGCGACGTGCTCGAGCGCATCGACTACGACGCCCACGGCAAGATCCGCTTCAAGCCCGATCTCGCCTTGTTCGCCGACGGCCCTGGCCAGTTCCCGGTCACCTTCTTTCATCTGGGCCGCTTCTTCCAGATTCCCGTCCACATGTACGTCCTCGACGGCCAGCAGGCGCGCGAGATCGTCTACGACGAGAACTACTTCGACATGCCCAAGGACAGCCCCGCGCGTGCGCTGCCCAAAGGCAGCGGGTTCGCCGGCTTTCGCTTTCAGGAGAGCCGCCTGGGCGACAAGGACGCGCCGGACTGGCGCGGCAACGACTGGGTCGCGTTTCTCGGCGCCTCGTATTTCCGCGCCATCGGCGAGCTGTATCAATATGGCCTGTCGGCCCGCGGCGTGGCCATCGACCCGGCCGTGGGCGGCAAGCCCGAAGAGTTCCCGACCTTCACCCGCTTCTACTTCGAACCGCCCAAGCCGGGCAGCGACGCGGTCACGGTGTATGCCCTGCTCGAGGGCCAGAGCCTGACCGGCGCCTACCGCTTCGTCATGCAGCGCGGCCGGTGGGTCGACATGCAGATCGAATCCAGCCTGTTCCTGCGCCAGGACATCGAGCGGCTGGGGCTGGCGCCGCTCACCTCGATGTACTGGTTCTCCGAGAACAACAAGCCGGGCGCCATCGACATCCGTCCCGAAGTCCATGATTCCGACGGGCTGGCGCTGTGGACCTCGGGCGGCGAACACCTGTGGCGCCCGCTCAACAACCCGCCGCATACGACCGTATCGTCCTTCGGTGACAGCGCGCCGCGCGGCTTCGGCCTGCTCCAGCGCGACCGCAATTTCGACCACTACATGGACGGCGTGCACTACGAACGCCGGCCCAGCCTCTGGGTCGAGCCGGTCAGCGACTGGGGCAAGGGCGCGGTGCAGCTCATCGAGATCCGCACCGACGACGAGATCCACGACAACATCGTCGCCATGTGGGTGCGCGCCGAACCCGCCCGCAAAGGCGAGCGCATCGATCTGGACTACAAGCTGTACTGGCGCGCCGACGAGCCCTTCCCTTCGCCGCTCGGCCGCTGCGTCGCCACCCGCCAGGGCAACGGCGGCCAGCCGGGGCAGCCGCGCCCCGAGAACGTACGCAAGTTCATGGTCGAGTTTCTGGGCGGCCCGCTCGCGGACCTGCCCTACGGAACCAAGCCCGAAGCCGTGCTGTGGGCCTCGCGCGGCGAGTTCTCGTACGTATTCACCGAAGCCGTGCCCAACGATGTCGCCGGCCACTGGCGCGCACAGTTCGATTTTCACGTCACGGACGACGAGCCGGTCGAGATGCGGTTGTTCCTGCGCGCGGACGACAAGCCGCTGACCGAGACCTGGGCCTATCAGTACCTGCCAAGCCAGGCAGTGCGCCAGGGTTGAGCGCGCCGCACGCCACCCCGGGCCTGCCGGTCCGGGGTTCGTTCCTTGCCGGCATGACGAACCTTCCCCGCACCGCACGCATCGAAGCGCTCACCGGGCTGCGCGGCATCGCCGCGATCCTCGTCGTGCTCTTTCACTACTCAGGCGGGTTCCTTCCCAACCTGGACCTGGCCGAGCACACGCGGTTCGTCGTCAAAGGTTATTTGTGGGTCGACCTCTTCTTCCTGCTGAGCGGGTTCATCATGATGCACGTGCACGGAGCGGCATTCGGCCAAACGCTGCACGCGCCGGTGGTGAAGTCGTTTCTGGTCTCCCGGTTCGCCCGCATCTATCCGCTGCACCTTGCCGTCCTGGCGGGCTTTCTCGCACTGGAGCTCGCGAAATGGTGGCTCATGGCCTCCGGCATCTCGAAGCTGGACGTCGAGCCCTTCAGCCATGACAAGCAGCCGCTGGCGCTGGCCACGCACCTGACGATGACGCAAGGCCTCGGCCTGCATGACTCCCTGACGTGGAACGGGCCCGCCTGGTCGGTAGGCACGGAGTGGGCCGCCTACGTGGTTTTTCCGCTGCTGGCGCTCGCCCTGCACGGCTCGCGCCGCCTGTTCCCGGGGCTGGCACTGGGCCTGGTAACCCTGCTGCTCGGCGTGAGCCACGGCGGCCGCGACCTGGACGTGACCTACGACCTGGGCCTGTGGCGCTGCCTGACCGAGTTCACACTCGGCGCCATGCTGTACGGCCTGTACCAATCGCCTCGTGCCGCCGCACTCGGCAGAACGTCGGTGTTCGTCCTGGTTGCCGCAGCGACCGTCGCAGCCATGCACGCCGGTGCCCGCGACATCGTCATCGTCGTGCTGTTCGCGCTGCTGCTCGTGACGCTGGCGTGCAATCAAGGCTGGCCCGCTGCGCTACTCGGAACGAAGCCCCTGGTTTTTCTCGGCGAGATTTCGTATGCGATCTACATGTGCCACATGCTGTTGATGGAGACGGCCGACACCTTCAGCCGGGCCATGACCGGCCGCGCCCTGGGCAGGTATCTCGATGTGAGCGCCTCGCTCGTCGTCCTGCTCGGCGGACTGCTGCTCGTCGCCCTTTGTTCGGCCTGGTTGTATAGACGAATCGAATTGCCGGCCAGGGCATGGATCAAGCGCTGCGCCCTGGGCCGTACGCTTCAGGCGGCGTAGGCGCGGTCGATGGGCGCCGGCCTTGCCCCTGGCATTGCTCATGCGAGTCCTGCAGCATCGTCGATGCATCAGGCAGACGCTGCGGTAGGACCACTGCTGATCATCCCCGAAAAATTTGTTTCATCGAGCATTACCAGTGAAATGCGGCCGGGATTTTCAGGAAGAAGGATTCCTGATTGCGGTATCCGCAGGTCCTGCGTTCGATGATCTTTCTTACCAGGCTGGAGGCTGCGCGCACCTGGCAAGAAGCCGCAGCACGGGCAGGGTGGCTCGTGCCGCGGCAGCTTGATCAATCCTCGAACACGTCGTCCAGCCTCGCCGCATCCAGCACGCGCAGCAGCCATATCTGAAGAGTGTCCGCCGACGCGGTCTGCACGCGCTCGCGGGCGGCTGGGGGCAATGGACCGAAGCGACGTTCGAGCAGGGACGACAGCGCCTGGCGCAGCCCTTCGTGACGGCCTTCGCCGCGCCCCTGTTCCAACCCCTTCTCGATCCCGATGCGCTCCAC
>NZ_VLTJ01000009.1 GCF_007558815.1 Verticiella sediminum
GCGACTCGCCACAACATAGGGGCGCCTTCGGCATCAGGATGGGCTTTGCTCGCTGGCCTTCGCCGTAAACGCTCAGAGATAGCCCAGGCGCTCGGGCAACCAGGTCGCCACCGCGGGCCACAGGATGACGACGAGCAGGGCCGCCATCATCGCGACGACCAGCCAGGTAACCCAGGGAAACGCGTGCTCCATGGGCACGCGCGCGATGCGGCAGGCCACCATCAGGTTGACCGCGAGCGGCGGGGTGAACTGGCCGACCGCGACCATCATGGTGAGGATCACGCCGAACCAGACCAGGTCCCACTGGAACAGGGCGGCGATGGGCAGCAGCAGCGGCACGAAGATGAGGAAGATCGAGATGCCGTCGAGGAACATGCCGAGCACCATCAGGATGGCGATGATGAGCGCCATGATGACCCACTCGTTCAGGCCGGAGGCCTCGATGGCATGCACCACCGGATCGATCACGCTCAGGGTGGAGAGCGACCAGGCGAACACGCCGGCCAGCGCCACCACCATCAGGATCACCGCGGACAGCTCGGCCGCTTCGCGAAAGATGATGTAGAGGTCGCGCACGCCGATGCTCCGGTGTATCACCATGCCGATGAAGAGGCCGTAGAACACAGCCACCACGGCGGCCTCGGTGGGTGTGAACCAGCCCAGGCGCATGCCGCCCAGGATCAGCACCGGCGCGGCGAGCCCCCAGGAGGCCTCGGCCAGGCTGCGCCAGAAGGGCGGGCGAGGAAGGTCGCGCTCGAGCGCGCCCATGCCGTGCTTGCGTGCCAGCCACACCGCCGGGACCATCAACGCCAGGCCGGCGATCAGGCCGGGGAACATGCCGGCTGCGAACAGGGCCGGCACGGTGGCCTGCGGCACCAGAATCGAGTAGATGATGAAGGCCACCGAGGGCGGGATCAGGATGTCGGTGGCGGCGCCGCCGGCGACCACGCTCGCCGAGAAGGCGCGCGGGTAGCCCGCGCGCGCCATCGCGGCGATCATCACGCCGCCCACGGCGGCTGCGTTGGCCGGGCCCGAGCCGGAGATGCCGCCGAGGAAGATGGCCACCGCGATGGCGACCAGGGGCAGCATGCCGGGCCCGCGGCCGACGATGGACACGGCGAAGTTGACCAGCCGCTGGGCCACGCCCGAGCGATCGAAGATCGAACCCACCAATACGAACATGGGCACGGCGAGCAGCGGGTACTTGGCCAGGCTGGCGTAGAAATTCTGCGGCACGGCGAGCAGGCCCCACCACTGCACGTCGAAGTTGGCCAGGCCGATCGCGACGGTACCGGCGGCTGCGAGCGCCACGCCCACGGGCACGCCGACCAGCATCAGGCCCATGAAGAGCACGAACAGGAGGGCGGCGATCATGCGCGCCGCCAGACGCCGACGGCGCGCAGTGCGATGGCCAGCGAAAGCAGCGGCATCCAGACCGAATACCACCACTCGGGCACGCCGATGGCCGGCGAGGTGTCGCCGTAGATGTATTGGTCGTAGGTGATGCGCGCGCTCAGCACGGCGAGCAGCCAGAACATCAAGGCGACACAGCCGGCGGCGAAGCGCACGAGCCGGCGCCGGCGCTCGGGCGAGCCGCGCTCGGCGAAGTACTCGATACGGATGTGCCGGTTGCGCGCCACGGCCGCGCTGCTCGCCACCAGCGTCATCACGATCATGAGGACGATGGAGATCTCCTCGGTCCACGCGAACGATTGCGAAGTGAAGTAGCGCACCAGGACGTTGGCCATGGTCATGACGGCCAGCAGCCCGAGCAGTCCCGCGGACAGCCAGTCTTCGATGGCCAGGGGCACGCGCACTTGCGGTTCTTCGTCTTGGGCGAGCAGGGCCGGGACATCGGCTTCGGCCAGCCCGGGATTGGCGGCGGCCGCTTTGTCGGAGGGATGAGGCATGAGAGGGATCGCGCCGGCCCGGCGCGGATCGATACGGAAAAACGAAGGCCGGCCGATGCTAACAGTCGTAACCGATGTCTACACTCGGTAGTAACCCGAGGCAGTGGCCGCTGTGCGAAACGCGGCGGCTTCGGCGCGCAACCGCGCATGTATGCGCCAGGGCGCGAGGGATCGGCACCGCGCGCGTAGGCGGATTCGGGCTCAGTCCGGCGACGTCGGCTGCCGGCGCGACGGGCCGCAATGCAAAAAAGGGCCTCCACGCTTACCGCTGCGCGGCGGTGCTGCCCGGCGGCAAGGAAAACCCCCGCGCGGCGTCAGCCGGGCGGGGGTCGGGAAGGCTGCGGACGGTACAGGGCGTGTACCGCCCCGCGCAGGCTCACTGCACCTTGGCGGCCTTGCGCAGGTCTTCCTGATACTTGGCGAGAGCCTGCTGGCGCAGCATCTCTTCCAACTGCGGCTTGACCTGTTCCAGCGGCGGGAACTCGGCCTGGCGTGTGTCGTCCAGGCGGATCACGTGCCAGCCGAAGGAGGACTGCACCGGCGCCTGCGTGGTCTCGCCCTTCTTGAGCTTGGTGAGCGCTTCCGAGAACGGCTGCACATAGGTGTCGGCGCTGGCCCAGCCCAGGTCGCCGCCGTTGGCGCCCGAACCCGGGTCGAGCGAGGCTTCCTTGGCCACCGCCTCGAAGGTTTCGCCCTTCTTCAGGCGATCGATGACGGCCTTGGCTTCGTCCTCTTCCTTCACGAGGATGTGGTGCGCGCGGTACTCCTCCTGTTGGCTGGAGGCCTTGATCTTCTCGTACTCGGCATTGAGCTGGTCGTCGGAGATCGGGTGCTTGGCCAGGAAGTCGTTGAACAGGCCGCGGATCAGCACGCTCTGGCGCGCCAGCTCCAGCTCGGTCTGCACGTCGGGCTTGCGCGCAATGCCGGCGTTCTCGGCGGCCTGGACCATGACGGTGCGGTTGATGAGTTCCTCGCGCACCTGCTCGCGCAGCTTGGGCGTGTCGGGCGCTCCCTGCTCGGTCATCATCTTCACGAACTCCTCGACCTGGGCGTTCGGAATCTCCTGGCCATTGACGACAGCCGCGGCATTCTGCGCGAATAGAGGCGTAGCCACGGCACATGCGGCCATGAACGTGATGATGCGTTTCATAAGCGGGAAAGCTCCTTTTACTTGCGCGCGGGCCCGGGCGCGCTGGCATGGATGGCCAGCGCATGTACCGCGTGGGGAATGAGATCGGCGAGGCGATCATACACCAGGCGGTGTCGGGCCACCGGCGACTGGCCGCGGAAACACTCGGCCTCGATGTGTACGCGATAGTGACCGGCGCCGCCCTGGGCGCCCGCGTGCCCGGCATGCAGGTGGGATTCGTCCTCGATGCGCAAAGCGCTCGGCGCGAGCGCCTGCAGGCGCGCCTCGATGAGCGCGAGACGCTCAGGATTCGTCATTCGCGGCGTCCTCCTGCATGTGGCGGGCGAGATAGAGCGACTGCAGCAGCACGAACACCAGCAGCAGGCCGAACAGGCCGAACACCTTGAAGGTGACCCATTGCGATTCGGTGAACCAGCCGCTGAACGCGACCAGCAGATTGAGCGCGCCGGCCACGGTGAAGAAGGCCGCCCACGACCAGGCCATGCGGTTCCAGACCGGCTCGGGCAGCTTGACCTGGCTGCCCAGCATGCTGCGCAGCACGTTGCGCTTGAAGCCGACCAGGGAAACCGCGATCACCGCGCCGAAGAGCCAGTACAGCACCGTGGGCTTCCACTTGATGAAGGCATCGTTGTGCAGCCACAGCGTGGCGCCGCCGAAGATCACGATGATCGCGAGGTTGACCCAGTGCATGGGCTCGATCCTGCGCCGCATGGCCTTGAGCCAGCCGATCTGCGCGACGCCCGCGGCCATCGCCACGCCGGTCGCCACATAGATGTCGGCGAACCGGTACGCAATGAAGAAGAGGATCAGCGGGAAGAGGTCGAAGAGAAGTTTTTTCATCGCCGGGCCGCCAAGTGGAGCCCACCCCCTACGCGCTTCGCGCGCCCCCTCAAGGGGGCGGCACCGGCGGACCGGCAAAGCCGGATCCGCGGTGCCCCGGAGTGGCCGGCGACTCCCGCAGGAGTCGGTCGGGCCGTGTTCACATGAAGGGAAGAGGGCAGCGCCGCCGCGCAGCGGCAAGTGTCGGGGCCTTTATTCACTCGATTTCCTCGAACTTCAGCGACAGGGAATTGATGCAGTAGCGCAGCCCGGTGGGTGGCGGGCCGTCGGGAAAGACGTGGCCCAGGTGCGCATCGCAGATGTTGCACATCACCTCGGTGCGCACCATACCGTGGCTGGTGTCGACTTCTTCGCGCACGCGCGCCGGGTCGATGGGTTCGAAATAGCTCGGCCAGCCGCAGCCCGCGTCGAACTTGGTGTCGGAGGCGAACAGCGGCGTGCCGCAGCCCACGCAGCGATAGATGCCGTGGGTGGCGGTATCCCAGTACCTGCCGGTGAAGGCCCGTTCGGTCCCCTTCTGGCGGGCGACGTAATACTCCTCGGGCGTGAGCTGGGCGCGCCATTCGGCGTCGGTTTTGCGGACTTTCTCGGGTTGGCTCATGGATGGTCTCTGGGGCGGATACGACAAAACACGAATAATCACGACGAGCAGCTTACCGACAGGTCGCACGCCCAGGCGGGCGGCAGGGCGGCGAGGTCCTCGGCGCCTTCCTGCGCGGTGTACGGGTCGCGCAATGTCTCGGCCAGGCGCGCGATGACGCTGAAATCGTCGTTGCGCGCCGCTTGGATGGCTTCTTCGGCCAAGTGGTTCCGCAGCACGTAGAGCGGATTGACTTGCAGCATCGCAGCGCGGCGCGCTTCGGCCGGCCGGGCCTCGCGCGCCAGCCGGGCACGGTAGCGTTCGAGCCAGGCGTCGAGCGCGGCCGTATCGGTGAACAGCGCGTGCAGCGGCTCGAGCGGGCTGTCCGGCGCATCGAGGTAGGCCAGGCGGCGAAAGGTCTGCGTGAAGTCGGCGCGCTGGGCGTGCATGAGCTGCCAGAGCGCGTCGATGAGCTCGCCGTCCTCGGGCAGCCGCTCGGCCAGGCCGAGCTTGGCGTTCATGGCCGGCATGAAGGCGGCCAGGAACTCGGCCTCGTAGGTGTCGAGCGCCTGGCGCAGCGGTTCGGCGGCGCCGGCCAGGGGGCGCAGCGCCTCGGCCAGCCGATACAGGTTCCAGTGGCCGACCATCGGCTGCGTGTTCCAGGCATAGCGCCCGCCGGTGTCGGTGTGGTTGCAGATGTGGTTGGCGTCGAAACCGTCCATGAAGCCGTAGGGCCCGTAGTCGAGCGTCAGGCCGAGGATGGACATATTGTCGGTGTTCATCACGCCGTGCATGAAGCCGACCGACTGCCACTGCGCCATCAGGCGCGCGGTGCGCCGCAGCACCGCGTGCAGCAGCCGCACGTAGGGCGCGCCGGGCTCGTCGCCCGCGACCCCGCATTCCGGGTAGTCGTGCTCGATGACGTAGTCGGCGAGCACGCGCAGGTTCCCGGTGTCGCCCTTGGCGGCCCAGTGCTCGAACGAGCCGAAGCGCACGAACGAGGGCGCGACCCGGGTAACGACAGCGGCGGTCTCCAGGGTCTCGCGCCGCACTGGGTCGTCGGCGGCGATGAGGCACAGGGCGTCGGTGGTGGGAATGCCCAGGCCGCGCATGGCGATCGATGCCAGGTATTCGCGCACCGACGAGCGCAGCACGGCACGGCCGTCGCCCATGCGCGAATACGGCGTCATGCCCGAGCCCTTCAACTGCAGCTCGAAGCTGCCGCCCGGGCCCGCAACCTCGCCGAGCAGCAGCGCGCGGCCGTCGCCGAGCTGGCCGGCCCAGACGCCGAACTGATGGCCGCTGTAGACCGCGGCGAGCGGGTCGCCGCCGGGCAGCGGGGTGTTGCCGGCGAACGCATCGACGAACCCGGGCGTCTGGAGCACGGTGGGGTCCAGGCCGATGCGCCGTGCTGTCTCGGCGTCGGCGTGCACCAGCCGCGGGCGGCGAACCGGCTGTGGCGTCAGCCGCGTGTAGAACGCCGGGGGCAGGCTGGCGAACGAATTGACGAAGCGCAGAGCGTCGAGCGAGCGGGCAAGTGTCACGGTACGGGCCTGGGAGGAGAGGGGGCGGCGCGGTCCGCCGATCTTAAACGAGTCGGGGCCGGGCCGCGGGGCGCGGCGAGGGCAGGGCCGACACCGGATCACGTGGGGCCGGCAGCGGCGCAGCGCAAGACCGGCGTCAGACGCGGTTTACATTCGCATCTTGCAGTGCGGTGCTGGCCAGCAACTCGCGCGCCCGCGCCAGCACCTCATCATAATCGGGCCAGCCTTCCTGCCCAGCCAGCCAGGCCGCGGCGCGCGACCAGGGCGCGGTGCGCGCCGGATGGGTCACGCCGAACAGGGTCAATTGTCGCGCCTGGGCCGCCGCGGCGACGTGGGAGGTGCCCGAGTCGTTGCAGATCACCAGGGCCGCGTGCCGGGTGAGCGCGGCAAAGGCGCCTAGCGGCAGCGGCGGCAGCACCTGGGCGCTGGGCGCGGCGGCGCGGGCGATGTCGACTTCGTGCGGCGGCGGGCACATGACGACCGCCCAGCCGTCGGCCTGCAGTGCGCGCGTGAGCGCCTCGTAGTGCTGCCAGGCCTTGACCTTGCCGTGGTGCAAACCGGTGGCGGTCGGCGAGATCAGTACGAACGGGCGTCCAGGGCCGCTGTGCGCCAGCAGCGTCTGCGCGGTATGGACATGGCCGCTGGTGAGGGGCAGGCGCAGGTCCGGGCCCGGCTGCTCGGGAGCGCTCGAAGCGAGGCCCATGCGCTGCAGGAAGGCGCGGCCGAGGCGATAGTACGCCTGCACCGCATGCAGCGGCCCCTTGGGTTTGGCGATCGGCCAGGTCAGCAGCAGGCTACGGCCGTCATCGCGGTAGCCGCAGGCGCGCACGCCGGCCAGGCGAAAGACGAGGGCGCTCGACAGCGAGTCGGGAAAGCACAGGCCGCGCAGCGCGGCGCCGTCGCGCGGCAGCTCGCTGCGCAGGGTCGCGATGTCGCGGCGCAGCGGGCCTTCGATGGCGATGAACTGCACGGGGTTCAGGCCGGCGAGCAGGTCGCGCGCCCAGGGGCGACCCGCCAGAATCAGGGGCAGGCCGGCGCTGCGCAGCGCATGCAGGGCCGGCAGCGACATGCAGGCGTCTCCCACCCAATTCGGAAGCCTGACACACACGGGTATGGACATGATGGGGCGCGTACAATTTGCAGCCTGCATTGTAATCAAGCGTTGGCGCCGGGGCGCCGCGCGCCATTTGGAGTCGTCTTGAGAGCACAGGAAGCCGCGCTCGCCACGGGATCGCATCCGGTCAAACGCGACCTCTGGCGGCGTATCTACAGCCGTATCCGCCCGTATTGGAAGGGCATGGCCGTCGGCCTGGTGTTCACGGCGGGCGTGGCCGCCACCCACCCGCTGCTCGCCGTGCTGCTCAAGCCGCTGATCGACGACGGCTTCAGCGGCGCCAAGCCGGACTACGTCTGGGCGCTGCCGCTGGTCCTGGTCGGCCTGTTCGTGATCCGCGGGCTGTGCGCCTTTCTCAGCAACTACCTGATGGCCTGGGTCGCCAACAATGTGTTGCGCGACATGCGCAAGGAGATGTTCGGGCGCCTGCTGCACCTGCCGGACAGCCGGGTGCGCGGCAGCGGGTCCTCCTCGCTGCTCAATCGCTTCACCATCGATTCGGTGACGGTCATGCAGCACGCCACGGAGGTGTTCGCCACCCTGGTACGCGAGGCGCTGATCGTGGTGGCTCTCTTCGGTGTGCTGCTCTACATGTCCTGGCAGCTCACCCTGATCGTGCTGGTGCTGGTGCCGCCCGCGGCGCTGGTCTCGCGCCTGTTCATCCGCAAGCTGCGCAGCGTGAACCGGGACACCGTGAACATGAACGCGGAACTCACCCGCATCATCACCGAGGGCCTCGAAGGCCAGCGCGTGGTCAAGCTCTTCGACGGCTACGAATACGAGAATCGCCGCTTCGCCGAGGTCAATGCACGGCTGCGCCGCTTCGCGATCCGCGCGGCGTCGGCATCGGGCGCGGTGGGCCCCGCCTCGCAGGCCATCCTCTCCATTGCGCTGGCGGCGGTGATTGCCGTCGCCCTCGGCCAGGCCGAGAGCAACGCGCTGACGGTGGGCGGCTTTGCCGCCTTCATCGGCGCCATGGGCCAGTTGCTCGATCCGCTCAAGCGGCTGGCCAACGCGGCGGGGCCGATGCAGCGCATGCTGGTGGCCGCCGAGAGCGTGTTCCGCCTGCTCGACGAGCACGAGGAGCAGGACAAGGGCACACGTACCCTGCCCAGGCCGATCCGCGGACAGGTGCGCTTCGAGCACGTCAGCCACCGCTTTCCGGATGCCAGCGAGGATACGCTGCGCGACGTCGATTTCGTCGCCGAGCCGGGGCAGACCATCGCGCTGGTCGGGCGCTCGGGCAGCGGCAAGACCACGCTGATGAACATGTTGCCGCGCTTCATCGCACCCACCGCCGGGCGGGTGTGCGTGGACGGCCAGGACATCGCCGAGCTGAGCCTGCGCGAGCTGCGCTCGCACCTCTCGCTGGTCAGCCAGGACGTGGTGCTGTTCGACGACACCATCGCAGCCAACGTCGCCTATGGCATCGACAACCCGGACCCGGCGCGCGTGCGCGCCGCGCTGGAAGCGGCCAACCTGCTCGAGTTCGTCGACTCGCTGCCCGACGGCGCGGACACGGTGGTCGGCGAGCGCGGCGCCCGGCTGTCGGGCGGGCAGCGTCAGCGCATCGCGATTGCGCGCGCGCTCCTCAAGGATGCGCCCATCCTCATCCTGGACGAGGCCACCTCGGCGCTGGACAATGAATCCGAACGGCAGGTGCAGGCCTCGCTCGAGCGGCTGATGCAGGGGCGCACGACCCTGGTCATCGCGCACCGGCTGTCGACGGTGCGCAACGCCGACCGCATCATGGTGCTGGACAAGGGCGTGGTGCGCGAGGCGGGCAACCACACCGAGCTGGTCGCCCAGGGCGGGCTGTACGCCAATCTCTACCAGATGCAGTTCCGGGAAGCCTGAAGAATTGAGCTCCTACGACAGCATGCAGACGCTGAACCGCGATCTTGCCATCGTGGCGGGCATCGACGTCGTTCCGCGCATCTTGCAGCTCGCCTGCGCCGCCACGGGCATGCGGTTCGCCGCGGTGGCGCGCGTGACGAGCGAGCGCTGGATCGCCTGCAGCGTGCAGGACGATCTCGCCTTCGGGCTCGCTCCCGGCGGCGAGCTGCGCGTCGAGACGACGATGTGCGGCCAGATCTTTCAGCATCACCAGGCGGTGGTGATCCCCTGCGTGAGCGAAGATCCGCGTTTTCGCGAGCATTCCATCGCCACCCTCTACGGGCTGGACAGCTACCTCTCGGTGCCGATTTTCCGGCATGGCGAGTTCTTCGGCACGCTGTGCGCCATCGACACTCGACCCGCGCGCAGCGACCTCGCCGACGCGGCGCGCACGTTCGAACTCTTTGCCCAGCTCATCGGGTTTCACCTGGAGACCGCCGACTGCCTGGAGCAGAGTGTCCAGGCGCTGCGTGTGGAGCAGGAGCGGGCGCACCTGCGCGAGCAGTTCATGGCCGTGCTCGGGCACGACCTGCGTTCCCCGCTGGCCTCCATCGGGGTGGGCGTACAGGCTCTGCAGCACCGCGTCGAGGATCTGCGCTCGCAGGCGGTGCTCAAGGTGATGGGGCGCAGCGTACAGCGCATGTCCGATCTCATCGGCGACGTTCTGGATCTGGCGCGCAGCCGGCTCGGCAATGGGCTGGCCGTCGTGAAGGATGCGGATGCGCCGCTCGCCCCGTTCCTGGAGCAGGTGATCGCCGAGGTGCGCAGTGCGGCACCGGGCGCGGTGATCGATGCGGATCTGCGCATCGACGTGCCGATCGCTTGCGACCGCGCGCGCATGGCGCAGTTGCTCTCCAACCTGCTGGCCAACGCGCTCACTCACGGCTCTCCGGTGGAGCCGATCCAGGTGAGGGCGGTGGTGGCCGGCGACACCTTGCTGCTGTGGGTGGCCAATCGCGGCACGCCGATCGATCCGGCCGTCATGCCGCGTCTTTTCCAGCCCTTCTTCCGGCCGGCCGGCGCCGCCCGCGGCGGGCTGGGGCTGGGCCTGTTCATCGTTGCGCAGATCGCCATGGCGCATGGCGGGGCCGTGGCGGTTGACAGTACGGCCGAAGAGACGCGTTTCACCGTGCGCATCCCGGTCGCCTGACCGCGCGCCGCCGCTGCCCGGCGGCCATCTGGTAAAATCTCCCTGGTTACCAGACTTGACTGCCATGGCTGCTCGCTCACCTCGAACTACCAACGGAACAATCCACGCCTGAAAGGCGCGTCGATTGTTTCTTGCTGCGCCGCGATCTGCGGCGGTTCGACCGGGGCTCCATGCCGGCATGCAAGTTTCTCAACGCGGCCTTCGGGGCCGTTTTTTTTTGCCGCGCGGGCCCCACGGCCGGCGCGGCGCAGACGTTACTCAGGAATCCACATGGTCCAGATCAGTCTTCCCGACGGTTCCCGGCGCGAGTTCCCGCAGCCGGTTTCCGTCGCCGAGGTGGCGCAATCGATCGGCGCGGGCTTGGCGCGCGCCGCATTGGCCGGCCGCGTGCGCATCGGCGACGGCGAACCGAAGCTGGTCGACACCAGCTACCGGATCGAGCGCGACGCGGAACTGGCGATCGTGACCGCCAAGGAAGCCGACGGCCTGGACCTCATCCGCCACTCCACCGCGCACCTGCTGGCCTATGCGGTCAAGGAGCTGTTCCCCGGCGCCCAGGTGACGATCGGCCCGGTCATCGAGAACGGCTTCTACTACGACTTCTCGTATTCGCGTCCGTTCACGCCCGAAGACCTGGCGGCCATCGAGAAGAAGATGGGCGAGCTCGTCAAGAAGGATATTCCGGTCAGCCGCGAGGAATGGAAGCGCGACGACGCCGTCGCGTTCTTTCACTCGATCGGCGAGAAGTATAAGGCGCAGATCATTGCCTCGATTCCGTCGAACGAGACGATCAGCCTGTACCGTGAAGGCGATTTCATCGACCTGTGCCGCGGCCCGCACGTGCCGTCCACCGGCAAGCTCAAGGTCTTCAAGCTGATGAAGGTGGCGGGCGCCTACTGGCGCGGCGACAGCAAGAACGAGATGCTGCAGCGCATCTACGGCACCGCCTGGGCGACCAAGGAAGAGCAGGACGCCTACCTGCACATGCTGGAGGAGGCCGAAAAGCGCGATCACCGCAAGCTCGGCCGCGAGCTCGACCTGTTCCATTTCCAGGAAGAGGCCCCCGGCCTCATCTTCTGGCACCCCAAGGGCTGGACGCTGTGGCAGCAGGTCGAGCAGTACATGCGCGCGGTCTATCGCGACAACGGCTACCAGGAAGTCAAGGCGCCGCAGATCCTCGACCGCTCGCTCTGGGAGAAGACCGGGCACTGGGAGAACTATCGTGAAAACATGTTCACGACCGAGTCCGAGAACCGCTACTATGCCCTGAAGCCCATGAACTGCCCGGGCCACGTGCAGATCTTCAATTCGGCCCTGCGTTCGTACCGCGACCTGCCCCTGCGCTACGGCGAGTTCGGCCAGTGCCACCGCAACGAACCGTCGGGTGCGCTGCACGGCATGATGCGCGTGCGCGGCTTCACGCAGGACGACGGCCACATCTTCTGTACCGAGGACCAGATCCTGGACGAGTGCGTGGCCTTCACCAGCCTGCTGCAGCGCGTCTACGCCGATTTCGGCTTCACGGAAGTGCTGTACAAAGTGGCTACGCGTCCGCAGAAGCGCATCGGCTCGGACGAGATCTGGGACAAGGCCGAGAACGCCCTCATGGAGAGCCTGCGCCGCTCCGGCGTCGAATTCGAAGTCGCGCCCGGCGACGGTGCCTTCTACGGCCCCAAGATCGAGTACACGCTGAAGGATGCCATCGGGCGCCATTGGCAGTGCGGCACGATCCAGGTCGACTTCTCGATGCCGAACCGCCTGGGCGCCGAGTTCGTCGACGCCAACGACCAGCGCATCACGCCGGTCATGCTGCATCGCGCCATCCTCGGTTCCTTCGAGCGCTTCATCGGCATGCTGATCGAGAACCACGCCGGGGCGATGCCGCCCTGGCTGGCGCCGGCGCAGGCGGTGGTCTGCAGCATTTCCGAGGGTACGGCGGATTACGCGGCCGACGTGGCCGGCCAGTTGCGCCAGTCGGGCATGCGCGTGGAGTCGGATTTGCGCGGTGAAAAGATCACTTATAAAATCAGGGAGCATAGCCTGCAAAAAGTGCCGTACATCCTGGTCGTCGGCGAGAAGGAAAAGCAGGCCGGCGCGGTCGCCGTGAGAGGCCGTGGCGGCTTGGATCTGGGCGTCATGCCGCTTGCGGACTTCGCCGCTCGCCTCACCACGGAAGTCGCTACCCGCCGCGACAACCCGCCCCCGCCCGCCATCACCGAAGTGCAGGGCGCTCGCAAGGGTTCCTGAGCGGCGTGAGCCCGTGTCGGCCGCCCGGCGGCGGCACGGCGCAGGCTACGGCGCCCCGGTTGATTCAGCCCCGGGGTTTCTGTCAATTCTAGGAGTGCTCAACATCGCAACCGAGAAGTCCAATCGCATCAACGGCGAAATTCATGCCCCGGAAGTCCGTCTCATCGGCGTAGAAGGCGAACAGCTGGGTATTGTCAAACTGGCCGAGGCGTTCCGCCTGTCCGAGCAGAATGACGTGGATCTGGTGGAGATCGCGCCCACGGCGCAGCCCCCGGTCTGCCGCTTGATGGATTACGGCAAGTTCAAGTACCAGGAGCAGAAGCGCCAGCACGACGCCCGCCAGAAGCAGAAGGTGATTCAGGTCAAGGAAGTCAAGTTCCGGCCGGCCACCGACGAGGGCGATTACATGGTCAAGCTGCGCAATCTGAAGCGCTTCCTGGAAGAGGGCGACAAGTGCAAGGTCACGCTGCGTTTTCGCGGCCGTGAGATGGCGCACCAGGAGCTCGGCATGCGCGTGCTGGAACGCGTGCGCGACGATCTCACCGAGTTGGCCCAGGTCGAGTCCATGCCCAAGCTGGAAGGCCGTCAGATGGTCATGGTGCTCTCGCCCAAGAAGAAGCCGGTGCCCGCCAAGGGCGAGAAGGTCGTATGATCCGCCGCTGAGGCCGGCCCGGGTCCGCTGGCCGGCCGCGCCCGGCCGCCCAGGTGCTGACGGCGTACAGGCCGACCCGTGTCGCTGGATCCGGGTCGGCTTTCTCATGCCGCGGCCCGGCATGGCCCGGTCTTGCTTGCGGCTTCGCGCAAAAAGGCACTATAATCAACGGTTTGTTGCGAAGGGCTTGGCGGCGTTGCCAGCGAGCCCTTGCAGCAGAAAGCCGATAGGAAGCCGGATAGGGCTTGCCCCTTGGCCTGGGTTGCAGAAAGCGGTTGAACCCATTGCGCCAGGCGGGCGGAAAGCAGGCACGTGCGGGGCGTCCAGGCGGGCAGCCTGCCCCAGAGGGCAATCCGCAACAACAAGTGATATCGGGCCGGTGGAACGGGAAGTCGTATCAACCTTCCGCTTCAAGCCAGGCCGCCTTCGGGCGGCATGCGCCCGTCGTCATGTCAAAACAACCAGGAAGTCATCATGCCGAAAATGAAGACCAAGAAGAGCGCTGCGAAGCGTTTCAAGGTCCGTGGTAGCGGGTCGATCAAGCGGGGCCAGGCGTTCAAGCGCCACATCCTCACCAAGAAAACCACCAAGAACAAGCGCCAGCTGCGTGGCAGCACCGCCGTTCATGAGTCCGACGTCAAGGCCGTTCGCGCCATGATGCCGTTTGCTTGATCCCGGAGTCCCCAAATGCCTCGAGTCAAACGCGGTGTAACCGCTCGCGCCCGTCACAAGAAAGTCATCGCCGCCGCCAAGGGTTATCGTGGCCGCCGCGGCAACGTGTTCCGCATCGCCAAGCAGGCGGTCATGCGTGCCGGCCAGTACGCCTACCGTGATCGCCGCAACAAGAAGCGCACCTTCCGCGCCCTCTGGATCGCCCGTATCAACGCCGCCACGCGCGAGCTGGGCATGTCCTACAGCACGTTCATCGCCGGCCTGAAGAAGGCCTCGATCGACCTGGACCGCAAGGTCCTCGCCGACATGGCAGTGCGCGACAAGGCCGGTTTCGCGGCCGTCGTGCAGCAGGCGAAGAACGCCCTGGCCTGATCGCTGCGGTGTAGTACGACCGACCCGCCCATACCCATTGGCGGGTCTCATCAAACGGGGCATCTGGATGCCCCGTTTGTTTTTCGTCGACGCCTCCCGCGTATCCTCCGGCAGGCTCTCGAAGGAGTTAGGAATGTCATCCCATCTGGACGCCCTCATCGAGGACGCGGGCCGACAGTTCGCCGAGGCGGCCGATTCCGCTGCCCTGGAGAACGCCAAGGCGCGATTCCTCGGCAAGCAGGGTGCGCTCACCGAGCTGCTGAAGGGGCTCGGCAAGCTCTCGCCCGAGGAAAAGCGCGCCGAGGGTGCGCGCATCAACGAGGCGAAGGGGCGTATCGAAGCCCTCCTCGCGGGGCGGCGCCAGGCGCTCGCCGAGGCGCGCCTGAACGCGCGTCTGGCCGAGGAGGTCATCGACGTGACGCTGCCGGGGCGCACGCGCGGCGAGGGCGGGGTGCACCCGGTGATCCAGACCTGGCAGCGCGTCGAGCAGATCTTCCGCTCCATCGGGTTCGAGGTGGCCGACGGCCCCGAGATCGAGACCGACTGGTACAACTTCACCGCCCTGAACAACCCGGAGAACCACCCGGCGCGTTCGATGCAGGATACGTTCTACGTCGACATGCAGGACGAAGGCGGGCTGCCGCTGGTACTGCGCACGCACACCAGCCCGATGCAGGTGCGCTATGCCCGCATGCACGAGCCGCCGATCAAGGTGATCGCGCCGGGCCGCACCTACCGCGTGGACAGCGATGCGACCCACTCGCCCATGTTCCACCAGGTCGAGGGCCTGTGGATCGCCGAGCACATCTCCTTTGCCCACCTGAAGGGCGTGTACACGAGCTTTCTGCGCCGCTTCTTCGAGACCGACGATCTGGTCGTGCGTTTCCGCCCGTCGTTCTTCCCGTTCACGGAACCGTCGGCCGAGATCGACATGATGTTCACCTCCGGCCCCAACCAGGGGCGCTGGCTCGAGATCTCCGGCTCCGGCCAGGTGCATCCCGACGTGGTGCGCAACTTCGGCCTCGATCCGGAGCGCTACATCGGCTTTGCCTTCGGCTCCGGGCTGGAGCGCCTGACCATGCTGCGCTACGGCGTGGACGACCTGCGCCAGTTCTATGAAGGCGACCTGCGCTTCCTGCGCCAGTTCAACCAGCGGATGTAAGAGGCTACGCGATGCTGTTTCCCGAATCCTGGCTGCGTGCCTACGTCGATCCCGCCCTGGATACCGACGCGCTGGCGCATGCCCTCACCATGGCCGGCCTCGAAGTCGAGGGCACGACGCCGGCTGCGCCGGCCTTCTGCGGCATCGTCGTGGCCGAAGTGCTCGAGGTCGCGCCGCATCCCGATGCCGACAAGCTGCGCGTATGCAGCGTGGATGACGGCAGCGGCGCAGGCCCGCTGCAGATCGTGTGCGGCGCGCCCAACGTGGCGCCCGGCATCAAGGTGCCGCTGGCGCGCATCGGCGCCGAGCTGCCCGGCGGCATGCGCATCGGCAAGGCGAAGATGCGCGGCGTGGAGTCGTTCGGCATGCTGTGCTCGGCGCGCGAGTTGGGGCTGTCGCAGGACCACGCCGGCCTGATGCTCCTGGACGCTGGGCTGGCCGCAGGTGCTGACCTGCGCGGCGCGCTGGCGCTGGACGACACCATTTTCGAAATCAAGCTCACCCCGAACAAGGCCGACTGCCTGTCGGTCTGGGGCGTGGCGCGCGAAGTCGCCGCCATCACCGGCGCGCCGCTGCGCGGCCCGCAGATGCCAGTGGTGGCGCCCGCCATTCCCGACGTGCTGCCGGTGGCGGTGCAGGCCGCCGATTTGTGCGGCCGCTTCGCCGGCCGCGTGATCCGCGGCGTTGATGCGCGGGCCGAAACCCCGGCCTACATCCGCACCCGGCTGGAGCGGGCAGGGCAGCGCCCGATTTCGGCGCTGGTCGACATCTCGAACTATGTCATGCTTGAACTGGGCCGCCCGTCGCACGTGTTCGATCTGGACAAGCTGCACGGCAGCGGTATCGCCGTGCGCTGGGCCGAGCCGGGCGAGCGCGTCGAGCTGCTCAACGGGCAGACGGTGGACCTGGACCCCTCGGTCGGCGTGATCGTCGATTCGCACGGCGTGGAAAGCCTGGCCGGCATCATGGGCGGGCAAGCCACCTCGGTGTCGCTGGATACCACCAACATCTATCTGGAGGCTGCCTTCTGGTGGCCCGAGGCCATCGCCGGACGCTCGCGGCGCTTGAACTTCAGCACCGACGCCGGCCATCGCTTCGAGCGCGGGGTGGACTACGCCAGCATCCCCGAGCACATCGAATACCTGACGCATCTCATCGTCTCGATCTGTGGCGGCAAGGCGGGCCCGGTCGATGATCAGATCGTCAACCTGCCCGAGCGCAAGCCGGTGCGCATGCGCACGCAGCGCTGCCGGCTGGTGCTGGGCGTGGACGTGACGGACGATGAGATCGCCGCCATTTTCACGCGTCTGGGCCTGGCCCATCAGCGTGATGCCGACGCCTTCCTGGTGACGCCGCCGTCCTATCGCTTCGACCTCACGATCGAGGAAGACCTGATCGAGGAGGTCGCGCGGATCTACGGCTTCGAGCGCATCCCCGATGCGCCGCCGCTCGCGCCCGCGGTGATGCTGCCCGCGCCGGAGCGGGTGCGTCCCGCGCATGCCCTGCGGCGCGAGATGGCCGATCTGGGTTACCAGGAGGTCGTCAACTTCAGCTTCGTCGAGGATGCCTGGGAGCGCGACTACGCCGGCAACGCCGACCCGATCCGCTTGCTCAACCCGATCGCGAGCCAGCTTTCGGTCATGCGCAGCAGTCTGATCGGCGGGCTGCTGGAGAACGTGCGCTACAACGCCAACCGCAAGCAGCCTCGCGTGCGCGTGTTCGAACTGGGCCGCGTATTCCGGCGCGACCCGCAGGCGGCGGCGGGCCCGCTGGCGGTGGCCGGCGTGGTCCAGCCGCTGCACCTGGCCGGCATGTCCTGGGGCAGCGCGCAGCCGGAGCAATGGGGCGTGAAGTCGCGCCCGGTGGATTTCTTCGACGCCAAGGCCGACGTCCAGGCGCTGGCCGGCGCGGGTGCGCCGCTGCGCTTCGTGGCCGCGCCGCATCCCGCCCTGCATCCCGGGCGCAGCGCGCGCATCGAATGCGGCGGGCGCGACGTGGGCTGGATCGGCGAGCTGCACCCGCGATGGGTAGAGCAGGCCGGGCTGCAGCATGCGCCGGTCGTCTTCGAAGTGGAGGTCGAGCCTTTCTCGCAGTTGCGCCTGGCCACGCCGGGGCCGCTGTCGCGCCAGCCTGCGGTGCTGCGCGATCTGGCACTGTGGGTCGATCAGTCGGTGACGGCGCAGGCCATGCTCGACACCATCGATGCGGTGCGCCGCGAGCCGGGCATGGACATCGTCCAGGAGGTCGCCCTGTTCGATCTGTACCGTGATAAGTCGTTGTCAGAAAAGGAAAAAAGCCTTGCTTTCCGCTTCCGGCTACAGGATACTGAGGTAACGCTCGACGACGCGCGGGTGGACGAGTGCATGGCACGCATCCGCGATGCACTCATCGACGTCCATGCCGCGCGCCAGCGTGTCTAACCGGAGCATGCATGTCCGTCCCGCCTGACGCCATCCTCGATCGCACTGTCCCGCAGGAGCCACCCCAAGAGTCCGAACTGCGCACGCTCACGAAGGCCGAGCTGGCCGAGTTCCTGTTCGAGCGCGTCGGCCTCAACAAGCGCGAAGCCAAGGATGTCGTTGAATCATTCTTTGACGAAATCCGGGTCGCCCTGGAAGAGGGTGATGCGGTAAAGTTGTCCGGCTTTGGCAACTTCCAGGTTCGCGACAAGCCGCAGCGTCCCGGGCGCAATCCCAAGACCGGCGAGGTCATACCCATCGCCGCGCGCCGCGTGGTCACGTTTCACGCGAGCCAGAAGTTGAAGAGCATGGTGGAGCAGGTGCCCGGTGCCGACCGGACACCCGAGGATGGCTCCGAGCCGCCACGTAACTAAAGGTAGGACATGACACGTACGGAAGTCGGCACAGTGCTGCCAGCCATTCCGGCCAAGCGGTATTTCACCATCGGCGAGGTTGCCGAGCTGTGCGGCGTCAAGCCGCATGTATTGCGCTACTGGGAGCAGGAATTCACCCAGTTGAAGCCGGTCAAGCGCAGGGGCAACCGCCGCTATTACCAGCACCACGAGGTGCTGCTCATCCGGCGCATCCGGGAACTCCTGTACGAGCAGGGCTTCACCATCAGCGGGGCGCGCAACCGTCTGAGCGAGCCGGGCCAGATCCCCATCGAAGAGTCGATCTCCTTCGCCAAGAGCCACGTCCAGGCGCTGCGCAAGGATCTCGCGGAACTCTCGGCCTGGCTGGGCGCGGCCGCCGAGGGCAAGGCGATGGCGCTGTCCGGCGAAGCCGGCCAGCAGGGCGCCGCCGACGCGTCGGACGGCGTCCTCGGACGCTGAGCGCGATCCGACCGGCGGTGCAGGCGGCACGCGGCGCCTGATCGTCCCGCCGCGCGGCACCCCTGTCAGGGGGACGGCCGAGAAAGGTCGGGCCGTCATGGCCAGAGGCGCAAGGCCCGGGTTCGGTATGGACCCGGGCCTTTTCGATCGCGCGGTCGATCGCATCGTGCGGCAGGCCAGTGATGAACCCGCGGTCGATCTTGAGCTTGCTGAACTGCAGGCTCTTCAAGCGGCCGAGCGAGGAGAAACCGACGCCGAAATCGTCCATGGCCAGATGCACGCCGAGCGCATGCAGAGCATTCGCATGCTGCAGCGCGCGGCGCGAGGCGCGCATGGCGACGTCTTCGGTAATCTCCATCTCCAGACGATCGGCGGGCAGGATCGTCGCGATCAGGTCGACGAAGCCTGATTCCGCCAGGCAGGGCAGGCATAGGTTCACCGCGCCGGGAGCGTCGAGCAAGCGCTGGGCACGCAATCGCGCGTTGTCGCGGCAGGGCTGGCCGATCGCCCATACGGTCAGTTGCGGCATCAGGCCGTGTTCGATCGCCAGCGGGATGAAGTCCGCGGGTGGGATGTGGCCATCCTCCGGGGTGTGCCAGCGCATCAGCGCCTCCAGGCCGTACACCTGCAGCGTGTGCTCGTCGAATTGCGGCTGGTAATGTAGTGACAATTGGCCCACGGCATGAGCCTGTCCGAGCCTCTCAAGCAGGGTGTAGCGGCGCTCGACGCGCTCGCGCAGCGAGGGTTTGAACAGGCGCACATCCTCGCCCGCGCGATGGCCGTGGCGATCGTTCACCGGCTTCATGCCGTCGAGTTCGATGAACAGGGCGCCGCGGCCATTGCCCCCGCGGCGGCTCAGTCGCGCTTCGCCGGCTTGTCGTCCTGGCTTTCCTTGCGATCTTCGGCGGCCTGCGATTCGTCGATGCGTTCCATCATCATGTCCCGCGTGGCGCGCGCTTTCTGTTCGCATTGCTGGCGCTGCTCGCCCTCACGGTCGGCGCACTGCGACAGGTCGGACTCGTACCACCCCTGGATCTGCTTCTTGGATATGGCCGTCGCCTCGGCCCATCCCGGCGCTGCCAGTGCCAGCAGCAGGGCAGGCAGAATATTCCATCGTGCTTTCATGTCGGGTTCCTCGCTGGTGCATGGCGGGTATGCGGAGTTGCCCGTGACGCAATCCGCGTACCGGGCTGCACAGCGGGGCGATCCATCCAGCCGAGCCTGCTGCACGACGCTGCGCTGGTGGCGTATGGGCAGACCCGTATAATCGATGCCATCGCCAACTCCGCGCGAGTGTATGAGACGAGTCTTCGTCTTCTTCCTGGTTTTCCTGCTGCCGTTGCAGTTGCTCGACGAAACCTACGTCGACAGCGTGCTCACACCGGCGCCGGCCGCCGTGGCGTTCGGCATCGATGCATCTGCGTGCGCGGACATCCTTGCCTCCTGCCCGCAAGCCGACGAGCAGAAGCAGACCTCGCCCGTCCCGGAGCCCGATCTGTCCGATTCGCTCGACGTGCATACCGCGTCTTCGCCCGGCAGGTTCGCCGTCGCGCACCCCGCGGCGGGCCCGCCCGTGCGTTTCGAGAACCTCGTCTACACCGTCCTGGAACCGCCCAGAGCGTGACGCTCCTGGCTTCGGCCCCGCGTCACGAACCGTCGCCCCCCGAGGGCGCCGGTACCCGGCCCTGCGCACTGCGCCGGCGGCTTTCTTTTGTACGGAATCCGACTGGATGGACATCTTCCTGGACCCAGGCATCTGGCTTGGGTTGCTGACACTGGTGGTGCTCGAGATCGTTCTCGGCATCGACAATCTCATCTTCATCGCAATCCTCGCCGACAAGCTGCCGCCGCACCAGCGCGACAGGGCGCGCATCATCGGCTTGTCGCTGGCCCTGCTCATGCGGCTGGGCCTGCTGTCCATCGTGTCCTGGCTGGTCACGCTGACCAGCCCGCTGTTCAGCGTCGCGGGCCTGACGTTCTCGGGACGCGACCTGATCCTGCTGCTGGGCGGTCTTTTCCTGCTCTTCAAGGCCACCTCCGAACTGCATGAGCGGCTCGAGGGCAGGGAGCATCGGCCCAGCCAGTCAGGCGCCTACGCCGGCTTCGGCATGGTGGTCGCGCAGATCGTGGTGCTGGACGCGGTGTTCTCGCTGGATGCGGTGATCACCGCCGTCGGCATGGTCGACGAACTGGCGGTGATGATGGCCGCGGTCATCATCTCGATCGGCGTCATGCTGTGGGCCTCCAAGCCCTTGACACGCTTCGTCGGCCGCCACCCCACGGTGGTGGTGCTGTGCCTGAGCTTTCTGCTCATGATCGGCCTGACCCTCACCGCCGAAGGCCTGGGCTTCAGGATTCCCAAGGGCTACCTCTACGCTGCGATCGCATTCTCGATCCTGATCGAGTTCTTCAACCAGCTCGCGCGCCGCCGCGCGGCGCGCCACGAGGCGGCTGCCCTGCCGTTGCGCGATCGCACCGCCGCGGCGGTGCTGCGCATCCTCGGCGGGCGGCGCCGGCCGGACCCGCGTGCACACGAGCCGCAGGAAGACGTCGATGCGCCGCTCCAGACCGCGTTCGGCGAGCAGGAGCGCAACATGGTGAGCGGCGTGCTGACCTTGGGCGCGCGCCCCTTGAGTTCGATCATGACACCGCGTTCGGACATGTCGTGGGTGGACGTGACCGCGGACCCGGCGGACGTGCTGGCGATGCTGCGCGGCACGCCGCACAGCTTTTTTCCGGTGTGCCGCGGCGAGCTGGACGTGTTGCTCGGCGTGGCGCGCGCCAAGGACCTGGTGGCCGACATCCTGTGCGGCCGCCGCCTGCACGAGCTGACCTGCCTGCGCACGCCCATCGTCGTGAACGAGCACACGCCGGTGCTCAAGACGCTGGAGACGCTGCGGGCCTCGCAGGGGCAGCTCGTGCTGGTCGCCGACGAGTACGGCGCGGTTCAGGGGCTGGTGACGCCGATCGACGTGCTCGAAGCCATCGCGGGAGAATTCCCCGACGAGGACGAACAGCCGGGCGTGCGGCCCTTGGGCCATGACAGTTGGCTCGTCGCCGGCGCGACCGACCTGCATCACCTCGAGCATGTGCTGGACACCGGGGCGTTCACGGTCGGCGAAGGAACCTCCTCGGTGGCCGGCCTGTTGCTCGAACGTTTCGGCCGTCTGCCGGCGGTCGGCGACGCCATGAGCGTCGACGGCTTCGGCTTCGAGGTGCTGGAGATGGACCAGCGCCGCATCGCGCTGGTGCGGGTGACCCGCCTGGAATGACAGGGGAGGGTGGGGCGGTGTCGATGGCCGATATGCGCGGTTTATGGCGACGGCGGCTGCCCGCGCCCATGCCGGAGTCCTGTGCGGCCCTTGATGCCGAGCCAGCGCCTTGGCTCCATCGTCGAGACGAATAATTTCCCCTGGGGAGTTTGCAAGCCCGGTATAGCTCTGCTATACTCTTTTTCTTTCGGGGCGTAGCGCAGCCTGGTAGCGCACTTGCATGGGGTGCAAGGGGTCGCGAGTTCGAATCCCGCCGCCCCGACCATATTCAAGGGTACGTAGGTACTTGATTTGTATAGTCGGAACCCGAAGAGCCCGGTAGCCACAAGCTGCCGGGCTTTTTTGTTTAGTGGACCAGCTAGCGGACCACTTGGCAAAGAGCGCCGCGGATTCCGCCTGCGCGCAGTCCCGTTACCAACCTGGCGAGTTCACGTCGCAGGCCTGTTTACACTGAACGGTCCGCGCTTACGTCGGCCGAGCGCCGGGCCCTGTATGAGGCGAATCCCTGTGCTGACGTGCGCAGATTGCTCTGGGAGGTCGCCCGCCTGCGACAGCTTGTGCTGGCTGGCGAACCAGCAGTGGAAATGCGCGCGAGAAGCCCGGGCATCATGCAGGCGCAAGGTATTCGGGTTGTGCACATGTTCCGGTGTCGGACGATCCTGGCCGTCGGACCCACAAAAACCACTGCGTGCCATCCGCCGCACTTGTGCGGCACGGGAGTGTTTCCGGCCGTAGGCTGTCGTCTTCCCAGGAGACGACATGCCCGCTGCCTTGCCGCCAGGCGATCCGTTGCCCGAACCCTACCCGGACGCGGCCCCCGAGGCCGACCACGACGGGCGCTGGAAGGATGCACTCGAAGCGTATCTCCAGCCCTGCCTGGCCCTGTTCTGGCCGGCACGATCGCCAGGTGATCCACGTCGCCGTGCTCACCCGCTCGGCCGCGCATGCGCC
>NZ_VLTJ01000012.1 GCF_007558815.1 Verticiella sediminum
GACTTCAATACCTATGTCGCGCGGCGCGGCAACCACGAGGTCATGACGCGCGCCACCTTCGCGAACATCCGCATCAAGAACCTGCTCGTGCCGGGGCGCGAGGGCGGCTACACGCGCCACTTCCCGGATGGGCGCGAGTGCACCATCCACGAGGCCGCCATGCAATACCAGGCCGACGGCGTGGGCGCGCTGATCCTCGCGGGTGCGGAGTACGGCACCGGCAGCAGCCGCGACTGGGCCGCGAAAGGCTCCGCCCTGCTCGGCGTGAAGGCAGTGCTCGCCGAATCCTTCGAGCGCATCCATCGCGCCAATCTGGTCGGCATGGGCGTGCTGCCCCTGGCCTTCCTGCCGGGGCAGGGCTGGCGCCAGCTCGGCCTCACCGGCGAAGAGCAGTACCGCTTCACCGGCGTGCGCGCCGGCGTGCTCGACGCCAGCCCGATCGACGTGGTGGCCGAAGCGGCGGGCCGCACCGTGCAATTCCAGGTTCTCGCCCAGGTGCTCACCCAGGCCGAGCGCCAGCTCATGTGCGAGGGCGGCATTCCCGCCAGCGTACTCAAGTCCTTCCTTGCCGCGGACCAGGACACCGCGGCCGACCCTCAGGAATCCACACCATGACCCTGGATCTCGTTCTCAAGAACGCCCGCATCCTTCTGCCGCAGCGCGGCCTCGTGCCCGGCCGGATCGGCGTGCGTGCGGGGCGCATCGCCGTCATCGCCGACGAGGCCGAGGCGCTGGACGCGCGCGAGACCATCGATTGCGAAGGGCGCGTCGTGCTGCCCGGCGTGATCGATCCGCACGTGCACTTCGGCTTCGGCTCGCCCGAGACCGACTTCGAGACCGAGTCGCGCAACGCGGCGCTGGGCGGCACCACCTCGGTGCTGTCGTTTCACCGTTCCAAGGACATCCGCGATTCGTTCGCCGAGGCCCACGATCGCGCCGTGTCGCAGAGCTGCATCGATTTCGGCTTTCACTTCGGCCTGACCAGCCACCTGCACGTGGAGACGCTGCGCGAGATCTCCGAGAAGTTCGGGGTGTCCTCGTACAAGCTCTACATGATGTACAAGGGCGCCGCCGGCCTGGCCAAGGGCTTCACCGACATCGACGACGGCCTGCTCTACGCGGCCCTGCGCGAAGCCGCGGCGATTCCCGGCGCGGTGCTGGGCGTGCATTGCGAGAACGTCGAAGTCATCCCCTTGCTGCGCGATCCGCTGCGCGCGGCCGGGCGCGACGATCTGAAGGCCTGGAACGAACAGAGCCCCGACTTCCTCGAGGCCGAGAACGTGCACCGAGTGTGCTACTTCGCGGGCAAGACCGGCGCGACCGTCAACATCGTGCACCTGAGCAGCAAGGAAGCGCTGGACGAAGTCCGCCGCCATCGCCGCACCCCGGGGCGCCCGCCGATCCACGTCGAGACCTGCCCGCACTATCTCTTCCTGAACGACGAGAGCCCGGCCGGCCCCTACGCCAAGGTCAATCCGCCCGTACGCGGACAGGCCGACGTGGAGGCGATGTGGGAAGGCGTGCTGGACGGCTCGGTGACGACCATCGGCTCGGACCACGTGCCGCGCAAGCGCAGCACCAAGGACAAGGACATCTGGAGCGCGAGCAACGGCTTTCCGGGCACCGGCATGATCCTGCCGATCCTGCTGCACGAGGGCTATCACCGCCGCGGCGTGCCGCTGGAGCGCCTGATGCAGGTGGCCTCGGGCAACGCGGCGCAGAGCTACAACATGCCGAGCAAGGGCGGCATCGAGGTGGGCAAGGACGCCGACCTGGTCGTCGTCGACCTGGATCTGGAGAAGACGGTCGACGCGGCCGTGCTCGAGTCCTACGCCGACTACTCGCCTTACGAGGGCATGACGTTGAAGGGCTGGCCGGTGCGCACGCTGGTGCGCGGGCGCACCGTTGCCCTGGACGGCAAGATTACCGAAGACGCACGACGCGAGCCGGGCGGCCGCTATCTGCGCCGGCTTTGAATCCAAACTCACACGGGACCATCATGACGACCAAGAAACGCATCTGGGACGATTTCCTCACCGAGCGCGACCAGAAGGTGCTGGCGCAGGCCGGCTACGGCAAGCGCGGCGGCTTCGGCACGCGCCCGGCGCTGTTCATCATCGACGTGCAGTACAACTTCTGCGGCGACAAGCCCGAGGACATCCTCGAAGGCCTGCAGCAGTACCGCACGCACTGCGGCGAGGAGGCCTGGAAGGCGGTCGAGCACATCGTGCCGCTGCTCGAACTGGCCCGCGAGAAGAACCTGCCGGTCTTCTACACCGAGAGCGCGCGCCGTCCCGACCTGCTGGATTCCGGCGTGCAGGTGGGCAAGAACCACCGCGGCGGCGAGAAGACGGTGCTGGCCGAGACGCATGCGACGCAGACCGTGGCGCCGCTGGCCCCGCGCCCGCAGGACATCCGCATCACCAAGCAGAAGCCCTCGTGCTTTTTCGGCACCACGTTCATGAGCCATCTGAACTTCCTGGACGTGGACACGCTGATCCTGGTGGGCTGCACCTCGTCGGGCTGCCTGCGCGCGACCACCGTGGATGCCTATTCCTTCAACTTCAAGGTCGTGATCCCGGAAGAGTGCGCATTCGACCGCTTTCAGTCCAGCCATGCCATGAGCCTGTTCGACCTGAACTGCAAGTACGCGGACGTGATCCCGACCGACGAAGTCGCCACGTATCTGCGCGAACTGCCGGTGCGCCAGGCTGCGCAGGGCTGATCCGCGATGGCCGAGACCACCACGCCGGTCCATCTGCTCACGGGTTTTCTGGGCAGCGGCAAGACCACGCTGCTGTCCTGGCTCGTGCGCTCGCCTGCCTTTGCCGACACCGCGGTCATCATCAACGAGTTCGGTGACGTAGGGCTGGACCATGCCCTCATGGGCAAGGCCGACGAGGACGACGTGGTGATGCTCGACTCGGGCTGCCTGTGCTGCGCGAGCAACAACTCGCTGCAGGAGACGCTGGAGTCGCTGTACTACCGGCGCCTGCGCGGCGAGCTGCCGCCGTTCGCGCGTGTTGTGGTGGAAACTTCGGGCCTGGCCGATCCGGCTCCGCTCATCAACTCGCTCTACGCCGACGCATCCGTCGCGCGCCACTACCGGCTCGCCGGCGTGGTCACCACCGTGGACGTGCAGCACGGCCTGGCCACGCTCGACGAGTTCGAGGCTGCCGCGACCCAGCTCGCGGTGGCCGACCTGGTCATCCTCACCAAGACCGACGAGCTCGAGCCGCAGGCCGCGGATGCGGTCGCGCAGCGCCTCGCCGAACGCCTGCCCCAGGTGCCGCTGTTGCGCGCCGCCCACGGCGAACTGCCCGATCCGTCGGCGTTCTTCGGCGCCGCGCCCGAGCACCACCTGCCCGCCGTGCGCGGGTTGGCGCCCGCCCAGCCCGCCGGCCGCCTGGCGCACGTGCTGCGCTATGGCATCGCCTCGCACGTCATGCGCGTGGACGCGCCCGTGTCATGGGCGCAGTACGCCGCCTGGGTGCGCGGCATGCAGCGCGCAGCGGGCGACCGCCTGCTGCGCGTCAAGGGCATCCTGCCCATCGCGGGCGACGTACCGCACGTCGTGCATGGCGTGCGCCATCTGTTCTCACCGCCCCGGCCGCACGAGGGTGCGGCCCCGGGCGAACTGCTCGGCGTGATCGTGGTGATCGCCCGCGACCTCGACGCCGAGGAATGCGAGGCGCTCATGCAGCCGCTGCGGCCGCCTTGCCCGTAGCCGCGTTCCGCGCGGCTGTTCCTTGTTTTCCGTCACTGCATCAGGCAATCCATGCAACGAATCGAGACCCACGCGTTCATCCAGGAATTTCCCAAGCTTGCCGCGCAGCCCGTGGATGCGGCCGGGCAGCTTGTCTATACGCAGTTCATCGACGGCGAGTTCACACCGGCCGCCGGCGAGCGCCTGCCGACGGTGGATCCGGTATCGGGCGAACAGTGGGCCACGATCGCGCGCGGCACGCGCGATGACGTCGACGCCGCCGTGCGCGCGGCGCAGCGCGCCTTCGAGGGCGGCGAGTGGGCGGCGATGAATCCCAGCCAGCGTGGCGCCGTACTGCGCCGTATCGGCGATCTGGTCACCGAGCACGCGGAATGGCTGGCGCACGTGGAGCAGCGCGACAACGGCAAGCTGTCGGCCGAGCTGTCCATGCAGATGCGCTACATGGCCAACTACTATTACTACTACGGTGGGCTGGCCGACAAGATCGAGGGCACCGTGGTGCCCACCGACAAGGCCGGCGTCTTCAACTACACGGTCTACGAACCGCTCGGCGTGGTGGCGTGCATCACGCCGTGGAACTCGCCGCTGCCGCTGGCCAGCATGAAGATCGCGCCGGGCCTGGCGGCCGGCAACACGGTGGTGCTCAAGCCTTCGGAGTTCACCTCGGCCTCGCTGCTGGAACTCATGAAGCTCTTTCAGCTCGCCGGCGTGCCCAAGGGCGTGGTCAACGTGGTGACCGGCCTGGGCGCCGAGGTCGGCGAGGCCCTGGTCGGCCATCCGCTGGTCGCGCGCATTGCCTTCACGGGCGGCCCCGAGGCCGGCCAGCGCATCAACGAGCAGGCCGCGCGCCACATGAAGCGGGTCACCCTGGAACTGGGCGGCAAGTCGCCGAACATCGTGTTCGAGGATGCCGACCTGGACAACGCGCTCAAGGGCGCGGTCGCCGGCATCTTCGCGGCCTCAGGCCAGACCTGCGTGGCCGGTTCGCGCCTGCTGCTCCAGGAAAGCATCCACGACGAGTTCCTGGCGCGCCTGGTCGAGATCGCGAAGAACGTGCGCTTCGGCCATCCGGCCGATCCGGACACCCAGGTCGCGCCCATCTCGACCGAGCCGCAACTGCGCAAGGTGGAATCCTATGTGGCGATCGCCAAGGAGGACGGCGCGCGCCTGGTCGCGGGCGGGCAGCGCGCCGAGGTGCCGGACTGCCCCAAGGGCCTGTTCTTCCAGCCGACCATCTTCGCCGACGTGAACAACCGCATGCGCATCGCGCAGGAAGAGGTGTTCGGGCCCATCCTGTCGGTGATCAAGTTCAAGGACGAGGCCGAGGCCATCGCGATTGCCAACGACATCGAGTTCGGCCTGGCGGCGGGTGTCTGGACCGAATCCATGCCGCGCGCCCTGCGCATGGCGGGCAAGGTGCGCGCCGGCACCGTCTGGATCAACAACTACCGTTCGACCAGCGTCACCTCGCCCTTCGGCGGTTTCAAGATGAGCGGGGTGGGGCGCGAGTGCGGCATTGCCGGCATGCGCGAATACATGGAGATCAAGAGCGTCTGGCTGTCCATGGAGACGAACATCCCCAACCCGTTCGTGCGTCGCTAGGGGTAGCGGCCTTCGTCCTCCGGCGAGCGAGCCGCCCGGGCGCAGCGCGTGGGCGGCGCTTCAGCCGGAACGCAGGTGCGCGACACGCCAGGCGCGCTGACCAGTCGGTCGAACTTGGCTATCATGGCGGGCTCCAGCAACACTCCCTCGCATCCGGGCCTCGGCGCGGATGCACGCCCGCCGTGATCCCGAGAAGCCGAAGCCACAAGAAGACCAAGCCCTCTGCGCGCCAGATGGCCGACTACGTGCCGCTCTACTACAGGGTCTACCGGCTGTTGCTGCAGCACATCCGCGAGGGCGAGTACGACGAGCACACGCCCCTGCCGACGGAGGCCGAGTTCGCGGCGCGCTTCCAGGTATCCAGGGTCACCTTGCGCAAGGCGCTGGAAATCCTCGAGGCCGATGGCCTGGTGGTACGCCAGCGCGGTCGCGGCACCTTCGCGCGCCGGCCCACCGAAAGGAATCGGCGCACGAGCTTCGGCGGGCTGATCGAGAACATCGCCCATTTCCAGGCGCGCACCAGCACCACGCTGCTGCGTTTCGAGCGCATGCCGCTGCCGGCGGATGCCGCCTTGCAGCTACAGTCGAGCACCGGCGCCGAGGGGCTGTGCATCGTGCGCATCCGGCGCGATGCCACCTCGCCGTTCTCGTTCACGACCTGTTATGTGCCCGAGCCCGAGGCCGGGCTGCTGGATCGCGACACGCTGGGCAATACCCCGGTGTCCACCGCGCTCGAACGGGCAGGGGCGATGGCCACCCAGGCGGAGCAGTGGCTCAGCGCGGCCCCCGCCGAGCTGGAGGTGGCCGAGGCGCTGGACGTCGCGTCCGGCACCGCGCTCATCAGCCTGACGCGCGTCTATCGCAACGCCGAAGGCCGCCCGATCGAACTGCTCAACGAGCTCTACCGGCCCGACCGCTACGAGTACCGGGTGAACCTGTCGCGCACCGACCAGGGCGACGCGCCACGCTGGTCGCAGGTCGAGAGCTGAGGCTCGCTTCGCGCTCTCAAGCAGTCTTGGCGAACAGCGCCACGTCGGGCAGGCCCTCGAAATGGGCATCGCAAGTGAGCAGTTCCGCGCTCTGGCGGCGCGCCGTCGCGTAGACGACAGCGTCGGCGGCGGCCAGCTTGTGCTCGCGGTGCAGGTCCGCGGCGAGCAGTGCGATGGCGGTGTCCAGGGGCACGACGACGCACTTCTGCGTGTAGGCGATCACCTGGTCGGCTTGGCTCTCGCCCACTTCGCGCACCAGCCACTTCGACAATTCGAGCTGCACAATGCTCGGCACGATGCACTGCGGTTTGTCCGGAAACTGCTTGCCCACCTTCTTGCCGAGCACGCTGCCCGCGAGCCATTTTCGTACCTGGAAAGTATCGATGACGATCTGGTAAGAATCTCCCGTTCCACCCTGGGAGGCCAGCCGCTTGCCTCCGGCACCCGTTCCTTGCCGCCGGCCGAAGCCCGCGCGTACCGGCCAAGCGCGGTACTGGCGTCAGCGTGAAAAATTTCGCCGACGACCGATGACCGCTCGAAAAGTATTATGTATCATACCTAATACTTTTCAACGCGGGCCGGCTGCGGCCTGGAAGGCTCATATGCAGAACCATCACGTCATCGTCGCCGGCGCGGGCCCGGTCGGGCTCACGGCGGCATTGCTGCTGGCACGCGCCGGTTTGCGCGTCACCTTGCTGGAGAAGCGGGCCACGCTGAACCAGGCGTCCAAGGCCTCCACCTTCCATGCACCGACATTGGCCGTGCTGGACCACCTGGGCGTGCTGCAGGCCATGCGCGAGCAAGGCCTGCAGGTCGATCACATCCAGTACCGCACCACCGAGCTGGGCATCATTGGCGAGATCGCGCTGCGCGAGCTGGAGGCCGTCACCGACTATCCGTTCCGCCTGCACCTGGAGCAGTCGCGCGTCACGCCCATGCTGCTGGCGCAACTGCAGGCCCTGCCGAACGCGCAGGTCTGCTTCGAGACCGGCTTGGTCGACGCGCGCAACGTGCCGGGCGGGGTCGTGGTCACGGTGCAGGACGCCGCCGGCACGCGCGACATCGCCGCGGACTATCTGCTGGGCACCGACGGGGCGCACAGCCAGGTGCGCCAGGCCGCCGGTATCGCATTCGACGCCCAGCCGTATCCGGGCGCCGTGCTGCGCGTGCTCACCGACGAGAGCCTGGACCGCCTGATACCCGGCCTGCGCCCTATCAGCTATCTCGTCAACGGCGCGGCCTCGGCCAGCTTCCTGCGCATGCCGGACTGCTGGCGCATCATCCTGCGCGTGCCGGCCGAGGTCGCGCTCGAGAGGGCGCAGACGTCCGGGTGGGTGCTCGGCCGGCTGCGCCAACTGGTGCCCGATCTGGCCGGGCTGCCGAACATTCTGGGCATGGACGTGTATTCCGCCAGCCGCTACGCCGCTCCCGCGTTTCGCAATGGCCGCATCTATCTCGCCGGCGACGCCACGCACCTGTCCAACACCCGCGGCGGCATGAACATGAACTGCGGCATCCACGACGCCTATGCCATCGCCGGCGCCATGGTCCGGGCGTTCCGCGAGAACGACCAGACGCTGCTCGACGCGGCCGCCGATGCCCGCCGCGACGTCGCCACGCAGCAACTGCTGCCGCGCACGGACGCCATGGTCAGCGCCCAGGTGAGCTGGCTCGAGAACGTCCAGCGCATCCTGGCCGATCCGCAGGAGCGGCTCGCCTTCCTGCGCCGCACCGCCATGCTCGACATGGCGCCCGAGCTGGCCCGCCGCCTGCCCGCCACCCTCTGACACGCGAGGACACACCCTCATGACCCACCTGCCTAGCCTGGGCCAGCCGCGGCATCGTATCGGCGCTCTCGTGCCGCCGGCCAACCCGACCGTCGAGTTCGAGTATCCGGCCTTGCTGCCGGCCGAAGCGGCGCTGCATTGCATGCGCCTGCCCGTGATCGCGGGCGATCTCGAAGCGCGCAACCGCGCCTATCTCGAGAGCTACGCCCCCAGCCTGAGCGGCTTCGGCTCGCTCAAGCTGGATGGCGTGGCGATCGCGCTCACCGGCTCGCAGTACCGGATCGGCCACGATGCCGACCGCCGCCTGTGCGACAGCCTGTCCGAGGCTTTCGGGGCTCCGGTGGAGACGGCCAGCGTGGCGCTGGCCAACGCGCTGCGCCACCTCGGCATCCGGCGCATCAGCATGGTGTCGCCGTATCCGGACTGGCTGACGCAGCTTGCCGTCGGCTACTGGAAGAGCGCCGGCGTGCAGGTCGATCACATCGAGAAGTTCGCCGACGAGCTGGTCGCCTACCAGTTGACGCCGGAGCAGGTCGCCGAGCGGCTGGTCGCGGTGCACGCCCACCCGGACGGCGCCGTGCTGCTCTCGGGCACGGGCATGCCCACGCTGCAGGCCATCGTGGCCGCGGGCCCGCGCAAGAGCGTTCCCATCCTGTCCTCCAATCTCTGCAGCCTGTGGAGCCTCGCGCACGCGATCGGCGTTGCGCCGCCCGCGTGGCTGGGCGAGGCATTCCCGTGGTTCGCCAACCCGCCTCAAGTCTGATGCTTTCCCGCCGGCGCGGCCGCCGTGGTCCGCGCCGGCGATCTCTCTCTGCGGTCTTCACCTATTTAGGATCGATGCCATGACTTCCTTCCGTATGCTTGCAGTGACCGCCATTCTCGGCGCGGGGATGATTGCGCCCTGGTCTGCCGGCGCCGCCGAATCCGACTATCCCAGCAAGCCGATACGCATGATCGTCCCGTTTCCCGCGGGCGGCACCACCGACGTGGTGGCCCGCCTGATCGGGGCCAAGCTGGGCGAGGCTTGGGGTAGCACCGTGGTCGTGGAGAACATGGGCGGCGCCTCCGGCATGATCGGCACGGCGGCCGGTGTGCGCGCCGCGGCCGACGGCTACACCATCACGATCGGCAACAACCAGACGCACGCCACCAACGCGGCCCTGTTCCCGAAGGCGCAGTTCGATCTGACCAAGGACGTCCAGCCCATCGCGATGCTGACGCGCACCCGGCACGCCATCGTGGTGCCCGCCGATTCGCCGTACGAGACGCTGGACGCCCTGGTGGCCGGCGGCAAGCAGAAGGCCTTGAACTACGCGTCGTCCAGCATGGGCTCCTCGTCCCACCTGGTGAGCGGCACGCTGTGTGCGCAGGAGGGCATGGACTGCACGCACGTTCCCTACCAGGGCGCGGCGGGGGCGATCACCGATCTGCTGGCAGGCCACGTGGACTTCATGACGGCGAGCTACGCCAGTGCGGTCACCTACATGACCGCCGGCAGGCTGCGCGGGCTGGCGATTTCGGGCGAGGAGCGCGAGGTTCAGGCGCCGAACGTCGCGACCCTGGGCGAACTCGGCCGCGAGACGCTGTCGGCCGATAGCTGGATCGGCGTCTTCGCCCCGGCGGGCACGCCGCGCCCGGTCGTGGAAAAGTGGAGCGCCGAGCTGGAGCGGATCATGGCCATGCCCGACGTGAAGAGCCGTCTCGAGGCCGCCGGCTTCGAAGTCTGGTACCAGCCGGTGGCGCAGTTCGAGGATTTCCATCGGCAGGAGATCAAGCGCTGGGCCGACATGGTCGAGGCCAGCGGCGTCGAGCTGCAGTAAGGGGAGGCCGGCCATGCAGACCGCAACGCTGGGTGGCCAGCTCCGGGTGTCCCGGCTTTGCCTCGGCATGATGTCCTTCGGCGCCACGGCGTGGGCACCCTGGGTGCTCGACCTGGCGCAGGCACGCGAGGTCTTCTGCGCGGCGCTGGGTCACGGTGTGAACTTCTTCGACACCTCGAACAGCTATTCGGACGGCGAGAGCGAACGCATGTTGGGCCGGCTCGTGCGCGAGCATGCCGCCCGGGAGAACGTCGTGCTGGCGAGCAAAGTCGGGCTGCCCACGCTGGGCGGCATCGGCCTGGCGCCGGCCGAGATCCGGCGCCAGTTGGAAGGCACGCTGCGCCGTCTCCATACCGACTATCTGGATCTCTACCAGATCCACACCTGGGACGAGCAGGTGCCGATCGCGGACACGCTGGGTGCGCTGGAGGCGCTGCGCGAGCGCGGGCTGATCCGCGCCTACGGCTGCTCGAACCTGGACGCCGCGCAGTTGGCCCAGGCCGCGGCGGCGGGGGGACGGGGCTTTGCCAGCGCGCAACTGCAGATCAACCTGCTGTACCGCGAGGAACTCGTCGAAACGGTGCCCTGGTGCCGGGCGCATGATGTCGGTGTGCTGGCCTACAGCCCGCTCGCCCGCGGGCGGCTGCTCGGGCAGGCGCAGGCGGACAATGCCGTGCGCCTGTCCACCGACGCCAAGGGCGATCGCCTGTACGGCGCGGCGGGTGGGCAGATGCCGGCGCGGCTGGCGGCACTCGCGGCGCAGCTCGGCATGACGCCGGCGCAGCTTGCGCTGGCCTGGGTGCTGGCGCAACCCGGTGTGGACGGCCTCATCGTCGGTGCGATGAGCCCGGCCCAGCTCGCCGAGGCGGCCGAGGCGCTTGCGCGCCTGCCGGACGCGACTGCGCTCGCGGCGCTGGACGAGGGCTACCGGCCGCGCGAGTTCCTGCGCGTGCGGCTGCCGCGCTGACTGGCGTCAGGCGGGCAGCGCGTGCGCCTGCTCCAGCAGCGCATCGCGAAAGTCGCGCGCCATCGGCCCGAGCACGCCGTCGCGCCGCCAGTACACGGCCAGTTCGTGGGACCAGTTCGATCCCGCGAAATCCAGCGCGCTCAGCCCTTGGCCCACGGTCTGGCGCAGGGCGCGCTGCGGCATGATGCCGATCAGTTCGGTCGAGCGCAGCAGCTCGGCGAAGCCGGTGGGCGAGGCCGAGCTCTCGACGGCGACCTGGGGCGGCGGCAGTCCGGCCTGGGCCAGGTGCGTCTCCAGGCGCAAGCGCAGCACCGATGCCGAAGGCACCGCCCAGCGCTCCTCGATCAAGTCGTCCAGGCGAGCCAGGCGGTGCAGTCGAGGATGGCGCGCGCTGGCGACGATCTGGATCACCAGCGGCGGCAGGGCGGCGCAATCGAACCCGTCGACGGTGTTGTCCGGCCGCGCCGCCAGCACCAGATCGACCTCGCCGTTGTCCAGCATGCGCAGCAGGCGCGCGCTCAGGTGGGTCTCGATCGAGAAAGTGGCGAGCGGTCGGCTGCCGAAGAAGCTGGCGAGCAAGGGCGACACCAGGCCGGACATCAGGTGCGGGATGACGCCCAGGCGCACCTGGCCGGCGCGCCCGATCCGCTGCTCGTGCATGTCGCACGCCAGCTCGCGCATGGCGACGGTGACGCGGCGCGCATGCTCGGCCAGACGCAGGCCGGCGGCGGACGGCGCGACGCCGCGCGCCGTCCGTTCGAGGAGGGCGAGGCCGGCCGCCTGCTCCAGGCGCGCCACGGTCTTGGACAGCGCCGACTGGCTGACGCCGCAGACCTGCGCCGCGTGGCCCAGGTTGCCGTGTTCCAGGATGACGAGGAAGGCCTGCAGGTCTTCGGGGCGCATGCGAGACGCTCTATTCCAGATGGGAATGTCTAGCGTAGCGCATGGAATGCCTGGCCGCAGCGCCGGCTCCTACACTGCCTGCACTGGCGCAAGGGCCGGGCATCCGGCCCTGCCGGACGCCACGATCGCAGACAGGCCGGCGCAGATCCGGCCGGAGGAGACACCATGCTGGGTTCCGCTTTCTTCCGCCCGCTGGCGGGGCTGTGCCTGGCCTCGGCGCTGGCGCTGGGCTCGAGCGCCGCGCAGGCCGATTATCCCGAACAGCCGTTGGTCATCGTCGTGCCCACGCCGGCGGGCACCGTCAACGATACGGTCGCCCGCCTGTTCGGCCAGGAGCTCACCGCCGCCTGGGGCCAACCGGTGATCGTCGAGAACCGGCCGGGGGCGAGCAGCAGCATCGGCACGCGTCAGGTCGCGCGCGCCGCGAAGGACGGCTACACGGCGCTGCTCACGTTCACGGTGCATGTGCAGAACCCGCATCTCTATCCCAAGCTGGATTACGACGCGATCGAGGATTTCGCGCCGATCAGCAAGCTCGCGTTCTCCTCGACCATCCTGGCGGTCACGCCCGACTTTCCCGCGCGCACCGTCAAGGAACTGGTCGACAAGGTCCGGGCGGCGCCCGGCACCTACGCCTACGGTTCGTACGGCGCGGGCACCACCGGCCACATCCTGGGCGAGCTGCTGCGCGAGCAGGCCGGCCTCGACATGAGCCACATCGCCTACAACGGCGGCACGGCGCTGGCGACCGACATGCTCGGTGGCCATGTGACGATCGGCATGATCGCGGTCGGCACCGCCATGCCGCACCTCAAGGCCGGCCGCATCGTTCCGCTGGCGATCACCGGCGGGCAGCGTTCCGCGCTGCTGCCGGACGTGCCCACCTTCACCGAGGCCGGCTACCAGGGTTTCGAGCCGGATGCCTGGATGGGCCTGCTGTTCCCGGCCGGCGTGCCGCGGGACCGGGTCCAGGCGCTATCGGCCAAGGTGGCGGAAATCGGCCAGCGGCCGGAGATCCAGCGCAGACTGCTCGATCTGAACCTGGACCCCGTCGTGAGCACGCCCGAAGCGTATGCGCAGACCCTGCGTGAGGACTACGCCAAGTGGGGTGAGATCATCCGGCGCGCGGGCATCCAGGGCCCGCAATGACGAAAACCGTTGAGCACAGAGCGGCCAGGCTCCGGCCGGCGATCCCGCGGGACGATGTCCCGGGGCTGTGCTGAAGGCCCGCGACGACAAGCGATGGAAAGGCAATGAGCAGATTGGCGATTCCCGGGGATGACTTCCAGGCCCTGTGCTGCGAGGCGTACGGCGATTGGCGCGAATTGCGCGTGCGGGGCGTGCGCCGCGCCCCGCTCGGCCCGGGCGAGGTGAGGTTGGCGGTGCGCCACGTCGGCGTGGGCTTCGCCCTCAGCCTGTTCGTGGCCGGCAAGTACCAGCGCAAGCCGCCGCTGCCGTTTTCTCCCGGTACCGAAGTGGCGGGCGAGGTGCTGGAAGTTGCGTCCGATGTGCGTCGCCTCTCGCCGGGGCAGCGGGTGTTCGCGGCGCTGGATTGGGGCGGCTTCGCCGAGGAAGCCGTGGTCCGCGAGGAGACCGTGTATCCCTTGCCCGACGCGCTGCCGCTCGCCGAGGCGGCGGGCATGGCGATCTCCTATCCGACCGCGTGGGCCGCGCTGGCCTGGCGCGCGGCGCCGCAACCCGGCGAGACCTTGCTGGTGCACGGTGCGAGCGGGGCGCTGGGCATGGCCGCCGTGCACTGCGGGCGCGCCATGGGGCTGCGCGTCCTGGCGGTGGCGAGCACGGCGGCCAAGCGCGAGGCGGCGCTGGCGCACGGCGCCGAGGTGGCGCTGGATGCCGACGCGGCGGCCCTGCCTGCGGCCGTGAAGGCGGCCACCGGCGGGCGCGGCGCCGATATCGTGTTCGATCCGGTCGGAGGCGACGTTTTCGACGCTTCCCTGCGCTGCGTGGCCAGCCATGCCCGCGTGCTCGTGATCGGCTTTGCGAGCGGGCGCATCCCGCAGGCGCCGGCCAATCTGCTGCTGGTCAAGAACGTAGCGGTGATCGGTTTCAACTATGGCTATTACATCGGCTGGGGCCTCACCGACGAGCGCGCGCGCTACGCGGCCCAGGTGCAGGGCATGGTCGCCGACATGCTGCAAGCCTGGCGCGACGGGCGTCTCGCCCTGCCCACCGTGCAGCGCTATGCCTTCGACGCGTGGCCGCAGGCGATCGGCGCCGTCATGGGCCGCGCCTCCATCGGCAAGGTCGTCGTCGATCTGCCGGCCTGAACCGGCCCTCGCGCCGCGCCCGACCTTCGATCGGCTTTGCGCCGCGCGCACCCTACTCGAGGAGACAGCATGCAAACCACGGACGCACGGCACGAAGCCCCGCTACTGGAGGGGCTGACCGTGCTCGATCTGTCGCAGGGCATCGCCGGGCCCTGCTGCGCCATGCAGTTGCGCCAGCAGGGCGCGCGCGTGATCAAGGTCGAACCGCCCGAGGGCGACTGGGCACGCCACATGGGCCGCGCGCGTGCAGGCCAGTGCGCGATCTCGCTCGCCTACAACGCGGGCAAGGAAAGCGCGGTGATCGATACGCGCACACCGGCCGGACGCACCGCGTTGCGCAAGCTGGCGCGCGAGGCCGACATCGTGGTGCAGAGCTTCCGGCCCGGCGTCGTCGAGCGGCTGGGCGTGGACTACGCCAGCCTGGCGCAGGACCGGCCCGACCTGATCTACGTGTCGATATCGGGCTGGGGCGGCACCGGCCCCGCGGCCGGCCTGCCCGCCGTGGACACCGTGGTCCAGGCCGAGACCGGGCTCATGGACCTGAACCGCGACGCCTCGGGCAGGCCGCACAAGGTGGGCCTGTTCGTGGTGGACATCGTCACCGGCATGCATGCCGCGCAGGGCGTGTTCATGGCACTGCTGCGCCGGGCGCTGCGCGGCGGCGGGCGGCACATCGAGGTGAGCATGCTGCAGGCCGCCGCGGCTATGCAGGCGTATCCCGTTCTCGATGCGCACCTGCATCCCGAGGGCGCGGCCGCGGTCAATGCGCCGGGCGGCTTGTTCGAGACCCGCGACGGCGCGCATCTCTACACCAGCGTGGCCAACGACGGCATGTTCCGCCGCATGGCCGAGGCGCTCGGCGAAACGCAGTGGCTGGCGGACGCGGGCCTTGCGCACAGCGCGGGGCGCATTGCGCGGGCCCGGGAACTGAACGCCCGGGTGGCCGAACGGCTGCGCGGCGAGGATGCCGCCTACTGGGAGCAGCGGCTGGCCGAGCACGATGTGTTGCGCGGGCGCGTGCGCACGGTTCGGGATCTGCCGCAGCATCCGCAGGCCAGGCACGCGGGGGTATTCGTGTATGCCGAGCAGCCGGGCCTGGGTGCGCTGCCCTGGCCGGTGCCGCCGGGACACGAGGGCGGGGGGGCGTGCGCCCCGGCGCCCGCGCTGGGCCAGCATACCGAGGCCGTCTGGGCCGAGTTCGGCCTGGCATCCGGCTGACGCGCCTGCGGCCTGCGGGCGTGGGGCCCCGCGATTTGCGTATTACGCCAATCGTCACGCACGCGGACACGACAAGTTTTCTTCCGGGCTTCCGTTAACCGGCACAAGGGCGCGCTCTCGAATCGCCGCGCCCGGTACGTCAAGGAAGCCATCATGTCGATCACGCCCGTTGCGCCCCTGAACCCGCTCGCCGCCACCCCGATCACGCCGGCCGCACCGTCCACCGAGGCCGTGTCGACCCGCGCCGTACCGGCGGTCGCCGACGCGGTGAAAACAGGCCTGGGGGACGAGCGCAATCTGCTCGAACAGACCGTGGAAGCGCTGGCCCGCAGCGCACGCGCCTGGGCCACCCACTTGAGTTTTTCGATCGACGACTCGAGCGGTCGCGTCGTGATACGCGTCATCGACAGCGACAGCGGGGAAACCGTGCGCGAGATCCCGCCCGAGGAGGCGCTGCGTCTGGCGCGCGACGGCGGCGCGATCAAGGATCTTGCGTTCCGGACGCAGGGCTAGGGCCTGCCGGCATCCCTCGCGCCTCAGGGGCGCAGGAGCGCAACGACCGGCCCGCCCGAGTCCAGGGCCTTGCGCAGCAGACCGTCGTCCAGGGCGCGGGTGATCGCCAGTTCCAGGAATTCGTCGTCCGGCAGATCCTGCAGCACGTGCGCCAGTTCGTGATCGACCGGGTCCAGTGTCAGCAGCGGCGTCTGAGGGTGGTCGTCACGCGTGATGAGTACGGTGCGCGCTGTCTCGCCTTCGAGTTTGGCGGTGCAGCGGATGCCTGCGCCGGGAACCGTGAACGTCTTCTGCCTCATCGGAGAACTCCTGGAGTGACGGGTTGGCGTGCGCTTGCATGCGGCGTGCCCGGCGGCGGTACGGCGCCTGGGCGCTCGCCCCTGGAGGGCGGCCGGGCCGCCGCGATCCTCGCCCGGCAGCCAGGCGCTTCGAGTGTCGCACGGGCCGATCGTCCTGCGGCGATAATGCGCACCGGCGGTGTCCGCGGACGCCGGCCCGGCCAACGACAACCATAATCCTGATTCAGATCGCCATGTCCGATTCCTTTCTTCCGCGCTGGCAGCGGGTCGAGCCCGTCGCCGGCCGCGTGATCGCGCCCGACGAACGCCCCCCGATGGGGCAGAGCGTCGCCATGGGGGCCCAGCACGTCGTCGCCATGTTCGGCTCCACCGTGCTCGCTCCCTTGCTGATGGGTTTCGATCCCAATGTGGCCGTCCTGATGTCGGGCGTGGGCACGCTGATCTTCTTTCTGTTCGTGCGCGGGCGCGTGCCGAGCTACCTGGGCTCGAGCTTCGCCTTCATCGGGGGCGTGGTCGCCGTGACCGGCTATGCGGGCCAGGGGCCGAATCCCAACATCGGCGTGGCGTTGGGCGCGATCATCGTCTGCGGTCTGGTCTACGCGCTGATCGGCCTGCTGGTCTGGTTCCAGAGCGCGCGCCCCGGCGGCGGGTCGGACTGGATCGACAAGCTCATGCCGCCGGTGGTGACCGGCGCCGTGGTCGCGGTGATCGGGCTGCATCTGGCGCCGATCGCCGTGCGCGGCGCGACCGGCGGCTCCACCTTCGACGCCATGATGGCGATCATGACCATCCTCTGCGTGGGCGGCATGGCGGTGTTCAGCCGCGGCGTGCTGCAGCGGTTGCTGATCCTGGCCGGCCTCGTCCTGGCCTGCATCGTGTACTTCCTGTGCACCAATCTCGCGGGCTGGGGCGTGCCGATCGATTTGGCGCCGATGCGTGCCGCGGCCTGGTTCGGCCTGCCCACCTTCACCGCGCCGGTATTCGACGTGGGTGCCATGGGGCTGATCGTTCCGGTGGTGGTCATTCTCGTGGCCGAGAACCTGGGCCACCTCAAGGCGGTTTCCGCCATGACCGGCAAGGACATGGATCCCTACGTCGGCCGCGCCTTCGTGGGCGACGGCGTGGCCACCATGGTGTCGGGCGCGGTCGGCGGCACGGGCGTGACCACCTACGCCGAGAACATCGGCGTGATGGCCGTGACCCGGATCTACTCCACGCTGATCTTCGTGATCGCCGCCCTGATCGCCATCGTGCTGGGCTTTTCGCCCAAGTTCGGCGCGCTGATCCACGCCATCCCCGGCCCGGTGCTGGGCGGTATGTCGATCGTCGTGTTCGGCCTGATCGCCGTCGCGGGCGCCCGCATCTGGGTGGAGAACCGGGTGGACTTCAGCGACAACCGCAATCTCATCGTCGCCGCCGTCACCCTGGTGCTGGGCGCCGGCGACTTCACGCTCACCTTCGGCGATTTTTCGCTCAACGGCATTGGAACGGCGACATTCGGCGCCATATTGCTCTATGCCTTGCTGCGTCCGCGAGCGGCATGAGGAGCCGCGCCCCTTCCTCGGGGAGGATGCCGCGCCGGCGGTGACCGGCCCGTATTGTCCGCCGTGCCGGTTGCCGGGTTTTCCCCCGGGCCGTGCCCGGCTTGCATGTAGCGCTTGTTTTATACTAGGCGTCAGGTTTCGCGGCAGCGTGTGCGTCGCGCGCAGGGCGCGTGCGACGATGCTGCCGCGTTAGTCGTTGTCCGGCGGCCTTTCGCCCGGCCGGGCCGGTTCGTGTGCCATTCGATCCTCATCGCTGGCTTTCGCGTGCCAGCCCCCAAGGCGAAGGCGTTCGGGCGCCATGCCGTTTCCAATGCCGCGCAGGGCACGCGCGGTTCCATTCCAAACATTCATATAGGTTTTTGCATGCAGCCTGTGGTTGAAACACTGTCCGGCCTGGAGCGCCGTGTTGAACTGGCCGTCACGCTGGCGGATGTCGAAAAGGAAGTCCAGGCGCAACTGAAGAAGGCGCAGCGCAACGCGCGCGCCCCCGGCTTCCGCCCGGGCAAGGTGCCGATGTCCATGCTCGAACGCACGCATGCGCCCGGCATCCGTATGGATGTCATCAACGGCAAGGTCGGTGACGCCTTCGAGAAGGCCGTCAACGACGCCAATCTGCGCGTGGCCGGCATGCCGCGCGTCGAGCCCAAGGACGAAGAGGCCCAGAGCGACGCCATCACGTTCGTCGCCACCTTCGAGGTGTATCCCGAAGTCGAGCTGCCCGACCTGTCGGCGCTGGACGTCGAACGCGCGCATACCGAGGTCGGCGACGCCGAGATCGAGCGCACGGTGGACATCCTGCGCAAGCAGCGCACCCGCTTCGAGCCGCGCGCGGGTCGCGCCGCCGAAGACAACGATCGCGTCACGCTGGATTTCGCCGGCAAGATCGACGGCGTGGCGTTCGAGGGCGGCACCGCCGAAGGCTTCTCGTTCGTGCTCGGCCAGGGCCGCATGCTTCCCGAGTTCGAGGAGGCCACCCGCGGCCTGAAGGCCGGCGAAAGCAAGACCTTCCCGCTCAAGTTCCCGGACGACTACGGCTCGCCCGACGTCGCCGGCAAGACCGCCGAGTTCGAGGTCACGATCAAGGAAGTGGCCGAAGGCGTGCTGCCCGAAGTCGACGCCGAGTTCGCCAAGTCGCTCGGCCAGGCCGAGGGCGACGTCGAGAAACTGCGCGCCGACATCCGCGCCAACCTCGAGCGCGAAATCGCCAACCGCAGCCAGGCGCGCACCAAGGCCAGCGTCATGAACGCTCTGGCCGAAGCCGCCAAGTTCGACGTGCCCAAGGCCCTGGTCGAGAAGGATGCCCAGGACCGCGTGCAGGCCGCGCGCGAAGAGCTGCGCCAGCGTGGCGTGCCCAATGCCGACGACATGCCGATCCCGACCGACGCGTTCGCACCGGAATCCGAGCGCCGCGTGCGCCTGGGGCTGATCGTCTCGGAACTCGTGCGCAAGGAGAACCTGCAGGCCAAGCCCGACCAGGTGCGCGCCAAGATCGAAGAGTTCGCCAAGAACTACGAGCAGCCCGCGGAGGTCGTGCGCTACTACCTGTCCGATCGCAGCCGCCTGGCCGAGGTCGAGGCCGTGGTGCTCGAGGACAACGTGGTCCAGCACGTGCTGGACAAGGCCAAGGTCACCGACAAGGACGTGCCCTTCGACGAACTGATGGGCAACGCCGCCGCTCAGTAAAGCGTCGGTACTCGGCTCGACAAGGCCGTTCGCTACACATAGCAGGGGAATAGCGCGATGCAACGCTTCAATGATTTCTACGCCGCCATGTACGGTGGCGATTCCATGGTCCCGACGGGCCTGGGTTTCATGCCCATGGTCGTCGAGCAGTCCGGCCGGGGAGAACGCGCCTACGACATCTATTCGCGCCTGCTGAAGGAGCGTCTGGTCTTCATGGTGGGGCCGGTCAACGACCAGACGGCCAATCTGGTCGTCGCCCAGCTCCTGTTCCTGGAGTCCGAGAATCCGGACAAGGACATCGCTCTCTACATCAATTCGCCCGGCGGATCGGTGTATGCCGGCATGGCGATCTTCGACACGATGAACTTCGTCAAGCCGGACGTGTCCACCCTGTGCACGGGCATGGCGGCCAGCATGGGCGCCTTCCTGCTGGCCGCGGGCAACAAGGGCAAGCGCTTTGCGCTGCCCAACTCGCGCATCATGATTCACCAGCCCTCGGGCGGCGCCCAGGGCCAGGCCTCCGACATCCAGATCCAGGCGAAGGAAATCCTGGACCTGCGCGAGCGCCTGAACCGTATTTTGGCCGAGCGCACCGGCCAGTCCATGGAGCGCATCGAGGCTGATACCGAACGTGACACCTTCATGTCCGCGACCGATGCGCTATCGTATGGGTTGATCGACCGAGTGATGAGCTCCCGTACCGACGAGGGTTAAGCATGGCGGAAAAGAAAGCCTCCGGCGAAAAGCTGCTCTACTGCTCGTTCTGCAACAAGAGCCAGCACGAGGTCCGCAAGCTGATCGCCGGGCCGTCGGTGTTCATCTGCGATGAGTGCATCGACTTGTGCAACGACATCATCCGCGACGAAATGGCGGCTGAGGAAAAGGGCGGGGCTGCCAAGTCCTCCCTGCCCACGCCGGCCGAGATCCGCGAGATTCTCGACCAGTACGTGATCGGCCAGGACAAGGCCAAGCGCGTGCTGGCGGTGGCGGTGTACAACCACTACAAGCGCCTGCGGCATGCGTCCGGGCGCGCGGACGACATCGAGCTCACCAAGAGCAACATCCTCTTGATCGGGCCCACCGGCTCGGGCAAGACGCTGCTCGCGCAGACCCTTGCGCGGCTGCTGAACGTGCCCTTCGTCATGGCCGACGCGACCACGCTCACCGAGGCGGGCTACGTCGGCGAGGACGTCGAGAACATCATCCAGAAGCTGCTGCAGAACTGCAACTACGAGGTCGAGAAGGCGCAGCGCGGCATCGTCTACATCGACGAGATCGACAAGATCTCGCGCAAGGCCGACAACCCGTCGATCACGCGCGACGTGTCCGGCGAGGGCGTGCAGCAGGCGCTGCTCAAGCTCATCGAAGGCACGGTGGCTTCGGTGCCGCCGCAGGGCGGGCGCAAGCATCCGAACCAGGATTTCGTGCAGATCGACACCACGAACATCCTGTTCATCTGCGGCGGGGCCTTCGACGGCCTGGACAAGGTGATCCGCAACCGCACCGAACGCTCGGGCATCGGTTTCGGCGCCTCGGTCAAGGCGAAGTCCGAAAACAGCATCGGCCAGACGTTCGGCGAGGTCGAGCCGGAGGATCTGATCAAGTTCGGCCTGATCCCCGAACTCGTGGGCCGCTTGCCGGTGGTCGCCACGCTGAGCGAGCTCGACGAGGCTGCCCTGGTGCAGATCCTCACCGAGCCCAAGAACGCGCTGGTCAAGCAGTTTCAGAAACTCTTTGCCATGGAGGGAGCCGATCTGGACGTGCGTCCGGCCGCGTTGTCGGCCATCGCACGCAAGGCGCTCAAGCGCAAGACGGGCGCGCGGGGCCTGCGTTCCATCGTCGAGGCAGCCTTGCTCGACACCATGTATGACCTGCCCTCGGAAGGGGGGGGCGTCAGCCGCGTGGTGCTCGACGAGCAGACGATCGAAGGCGCGGGGCCTCCCTTGCTCATCTATACGGAAGATCCGGCGAAAGCCGCTTCGGGCGGCAAATAGGCGGGAGGGCAGCCGTGCCGGCCACCGTGCCCAGTGCGCGGCGGCACGGCACTCGGGCGGGGGGTTGAACCCCGCCTCTTCATCCCCATAGTGCTTGCATTCACGCTTAAAGGATCCCCATCACATGTCAGCCAGTCAGGTACTTGCCTCTGAGCCGATCGAGCTGCCGCTCCTGCCGCTGCGGGACGTGGTCGTGTTCCCGCACATGGTGATTCCATTGTTCGTGGGTCGCCCGCGCTCGATCAAGGCACTCGAGACCGCCATGGAGAGCGGCAAGAGCGTCATGCTGGTGGCTCAGAAGTCCGCCGCCAAGGATGAACCCTCGGCCGACGACGTCTACGACCTCGGCTGCGTCGCGAGCATCCTGCAGATGCTCAAGCTGCCCGACGGCACCGTCAAGGTGCTGGTCGAAGGGGCCCAGCGCGCGCGCATCACGCGCGTGACCGATGTCGGCACACACTTTTCCTGCGAGCTGGTGCCGGTCGCGCCCGAAGAGGGCCAGAGCGCCGAGAACGAGGCGCTGCGCCGGACCATCGTTTCCCAGTTCGACCAGTACGTCAAACTCAACAAGAAGATCCCGCCCGAGATCCTGACCTCGCTGGCGGGCCTGGACGAGGCCGGCCGGCTCGCGGACACCATCGCCGCGCACCTGCCGCTCAAGCTCGAGCAGAAGCAGAAGATGCTCGAGATCGTGGACGTCAGCGAACGTCTCGAGGCCTTGCTCGCCCAGCTCGAGACCGAGATCGACATTCTCCAGGTCGAGAAGCGCATTCGCGGCCGCGTCAAGAAGCAGATGGAGAAGAGCCAGCGCGAGTACTACCTGAATGAGCAGGTCAAGGCCATTCAGAAGGAACTCGGCGAAGGCGAGGAAGGCGCCGATCTCGAAGAGCTGGAAAAGAAGATCGAAGCCGCCCAGATGCCCAAGGAGGCGCGCAAGAAGGCCGACGCCGAGCTGAAGAAGCTCAAGCTCATGTCGCCCATGTCCGCCGAAGCCACGGTGGTGCGCAACTACATCGACACGCTGATCGGCCTGCCCTGGAAGAAGAAGTCGCGGGTGAACAACTCGATCTCCAACGCCGAGAAGGTGCTGGACGACGACCACTACGGCCTGGAGAAGGTCAAGGAACGCATCGTCGAATACCTCGCGGTGCAGCAGCGCGTGGACAAGGTCAAGGCGCCGATCCTGTGCCTGGTGGGCGCTCCGGGCGTGGGCAAGACCTCGCTGGGCCAGTCGATCGCCAAGGCGACGAACCGCAAGTTCGTGCGCATGGCCCTGGGCGGCGTGCGCGACGAGGCCGAGATCCGCGGCCACCGCCGCACCTATATCGGCTCGATGCCGGGCAAGATCCTGCAAAGCCTGTCCAAGGTGGGCGTGCGCAACCCGCTGTTCCTGCTCGACGAGATCGACAAGCTCGGCATGGATTTCCGCGGCGACCCCGCGTCGGCCCTGCTCGAAGTGCTCGATCCGGAGCAGAACCACACCTTCCAGGATCACTATGTCGAGGTCGACTTCGATCTGTCGGACGTGATGTTCGTCGCGACCAGCAACACGCTGAACATCCCGCCGGCGCTGCTCGACCGCATGGAGGTCATCCGCCTCTCGGGCTATACCGAGGACGAGAAGATCCACATCGCGCGCGAGCACCTGCTGCCCAAGCTGGTCAAGAACAATGGCCTGCGCGAGGGCGAGATCGCGGTGGGCGAGGATGCGCTGCGCGACATCGTGCGCTACTACACCCGGGAAGCGGGCGTGCGTGCGCTCGAACGCGAGGTCAGCAAGATCTGCCGCAAGGTGGTCAAGCGCCTGCTGAGCCAGCCCGAGGTCAAGCATATCGCCGTCAACTCGGAGAACCTGTCCGAGTTCCTGGGCGTGCGCCGCTATACCTTCGGCATGGCCGAGAAGGAGAACCAGATCGGGCAGGTCACCGGGCTGGCCTGGACCGAGGTCGGTGGCGATCTGCTCACGATCGAAGTGGCGGACATGCCCGGCAAGGGCGTGATCCAGCGCACAGGTTCGCTCGGCGACGTGATGAAGGAGTCGGTCGAAGCCGCGCGTTCGGTGGTGCGTTCGCGCGCCCGCCGGCTGGGCCTGAACGACACCCTGTTCGAAAAGCGCGACATGCACGTGCACGTGCCGGAAGGCGCGACGCCGAAGGATGGCCCGTCCGCGGGTATCGCCATCACCACGGCCATGGTCTCGGCCCTGGCGCGCATCCCGGTGCGCGCCGATGTCGCCATGACCGGCGAGATCACGCTGCGCGGCGAGGTGCTCGCGATCGGCGGCCTGAAGGAGAAGCTGCTCGCGGCGCACCGCGGCGGCATCAAGACGGCGCTGATCCCGCACGAGAACGTGAAGGATCTCCAGGACATCCCGGAGAACGTCAAGAGCGAGATCGAGATCGTGCCGGTGCGCTGGATCGACGAGGTGCTGGCGCATGCGCTCGAGCGCATGCCCGAGCCCATGCCTGAAGACGACAAGGCCGAGACGCCCGTCGGTTCGAAGGCCGGGGCCGCCGTCGATGCACAGGAAGGCCTCGTGAAGCATTGATGTATCGATGGCGTGCGTCCGGTTGGGCGCGCCATCGACAACAGCCCCGTGGCTCGCGCCACGGGGCTGTTGTCTTTTGGTATCGGAAGGCCCGTGCGCAGGGGCGCCTGGCCGGACTTCAGTGCAGGCCGCTGGCGCGGATCAACCCCACCGCGACGCCTTCCAGCGCGAAGCCGTCGTCCTCGGTGACGACGATGGGCTCGAAATCGGGGTTCTCCGGCAGCAGCCGGACCTGGCCGTCCTGGCGGCGCAGGCGCTTGACGGTGACTTCGTCGCCCAGGCGGGCCACGACGATCTGACCGTTGCGCGCCTCCGCTGTCTTGCGTACCGCGAGCAGGTCGCCCTCCAGGATGCCGGCGTCGCGCATGCTGAGGCCGCGCACGGTGAGCAGGTAGTCGGGACGTTCGCTGAAGAGGCTGGGATCGACCCCGACCTGGCGAGTGATGTGCTCTGCCGCCAGGATGGGAAAGCCCGCGGCGACCCGGCCCACGAGCGGCAGCAGCAGGCTGCGTGCGGCGGCAGCCGCAGGGGCCGCTGCCTCGGGCGCGATGGCGCCCGCTGCCATGCGAATGCCGCGCGAGGTGCCGGCCGTCAGTTCGATGGCGCCCTTGCGGGCCAGCGCCTTCAGGTGGTCTTCCGCCGCGTTGGGCGACCTGAAACCGAGCGCGCGCGCGATTTCGGCGCGGGTAGGGGGGATGCCGGTCTTCTCGATCGTGCTGCGGATGAGATCGAGGATTTCTTGCTGGCGGACCGTAAGGCGGATCATGAGGCTGGCTGGTGGCGGAGCCCGCGGGCGATGCCCTGCAGGCGGGCCGCATTGGAGTACGATGGCTGTATTTTCATACAGTCCTGGCGAGTGCGCAAGCATTACCCGGGTTTTACGTGGCCCATGTCGGCCGGCGGACGCAGAACAGGCGCTGCAGGCGGCGGGAAGTTTCTGCGGCATATCTCTTGCAAACCGCTGTTGCGCCGCCACATGAAAGCTACGGCCTTCCCGATCGGGCTCGACCCCCGGCGTCTCAAATGTGGATAGAATAGGTGCATGGGTACAGGGCTTGATACGACACCGGACCAGGCGCAGCAAAGCGAGACCGCGGTCAAGGAACCGCCACTATGGCAGGTGGTTCTGCTCAACGACGATTTCACGCCGATGGAATTCGTGGTTATCGTCTTGCAGCGCTTTTTCGGTTTGGGGCATGATCAGGCCGTGCAGGTCATGCTCAAGGTGCATCACGAAGGGCGCGGCGTCTGCGGTGTCTTCACTTACGACATCGCCTCCACCAAAGTGATGCAGGTAAGCCGCTACGCGCGGGAACAGCAACATCCGCTTCAATGCGTTATGGAGGAAGCGTGATTTCCCAGGAATTGGAAGTAACCCTGCACATGGCCTTCGTCGAGGCCCGTCAGGCCCGACACGAATTCATCACGGTCGAGCACCTGCTGCTCGCCCTGTTGGACAACGCCTCCGCTCTCGAGGTGCTGCGCGCCTGCGTCGTCAACGTCGACGAACTGCGCCGCAACCTGCGACAGTTCGTGCATGACAACACACCGGTGATCCCGGGCGGTGCCGAGGCCGACACCCAGCCCACGCTGGGTTTCCAGCGCGTGATCCAGCGCGCCATCATGCACGTGCAGTCCACCGGCGGCGGCAAGAAGGAAGTCTCCGGCGCGAACGTGCTGGTGGCCATCTTCGGCGAGAAGGATTCCCATGCCGTCTACTACCTGCATCAGCAGGGCGTGAGCCGGCTGGACGTCGTGAATTTCATGTCGCATGGCATCACGAAGCAACCGCAGATGGCATCCTCAACTCCCCCCAAGGAACAGGCCGCTCCGCCCGAGGGCGAGGCGCGCCCGTCGCCGCTAGAGCAGTACACCCACAACCTGAACGCCGCTGCGCGCGCGGGCCGGATCGATCCGCTCATCGGCCGCGAGGACGAGGTCGAGCGGGTCATCCAGGTACTGTGCCGCCGGCGCAAGAACAACCCGCTGCTGGTCGGCGAGGCCGGCGTGGGCAAGACCGCGATCGCCGAGGGCCTTGCCTGGCGCATCACCCAGGGCGACGTGCCCGAGGTGCTCGAGGATACGCAGGTGTACGCGCTCGACATGGGCGCCCTGCTCGCCGGCACCAAGTACCGCGGCGACTTCGAGCAGCGCCTGAAGGGCGTGCTCAAGCAGCTCAAGGAAAACGCCAAGGCGGTGCTCTTCATCGATGAGATCCACACGCTGATCGGCGCGGGCGCCGCCTCGGGCGGCACGCTGGATGCCTCGAACCTGCTCAAGCCCGCGCTCTCGTCCGGGCAGCTCAAGTGCATCGGCGCGACCACCTACGCCGAGTACCGCGGCGTGTTCGAGAAAGACCACGCGCTGGCCCGCCGATTCCAGAAGATCGAGGTCAACGAGCCGAGCGTCGAGCAGACGGTGCAGATCCTGCGCGGCCTGAAGACCCGCTTCGAGGATCACCACGGCATCAGGTATTCCGCGGCCGCGCTGACGGCGGCTGCCGAGCTCTCCGCGCGCTACATCAACGACCGGCACCTGCCCGACAAGGCCATCGACGTCATCGACGAGGCGGGCGCTGCACAGCGCATCCTGCCCAAGTCGCGCCAGAAGAAGACCATCGGCAAGAGCGAGATCGAGGACATCGTCTCCAAGATCGCGCGTATCCCGCCGCAGTCGGTGTCCAGCGACGACCGCAACAAGCTCGCCACGCTCGATCGCGACCTGAAGGCCGTGGTGTTCGGTCAGAACGCGGCCATCGACGCGCTCGCCGCGGCGATCAAGATGTCGCGCTCGGGCCTGGGCAAGCCGGACAAGCCCATCGGCGCCTTCCTGTTCTCGGGCCCCACCGGGGTGGGCAAGACCGAGGTCGCGCGCCAGCTCGCCTTCACCCTGGGGATCGAACTGCTGCGCTTCGACATGTCGGAGTACATGGAACGCCATGCGGTGTCGCGCCTGATCGGCGCGCCGCCGGGCTATGTCGGCTTCGACCAGGGCGGCCTGCTGACCGAGGCCATCGCCAAGAAGCCGCACTGCGTGCTCCTGCTCGACGAGATCGAGAAGGCGCATCCGGATGTGTTCAACATCCTGCTGCAGGTGATGGACCACGGTACCCTGACGGACAACAACGGGCGCAGGGCGGATTTCCGCAACGTCATCGTCATCATGACGACCAACGCGGGCGCCGAAGCCCTGAACCGCCGCGCCATCGGCTTCACCAACAGCCGGGAGAAGGGCGACGAGATGGCCGACATCCGCCGCATGTTCACGCCCGAGTTCCGCAATCGCCTGGATGCCATCATCCCGTTCGCCGCGCTGGACGAGCAGATCATCCTGCGCGTGGTCGACAAGTTCCTCATGCAGCTCGAAGAGCAGTTGCACGAGAAGCGCGTCGAAGCGGTGTTCACCGACGCGCTGCGGCAGCATCTGGCCAAGCACGGCTTCGATCCGCTGATGGGCGCGCGGCCCATGCACCGCCTGATCCAGGACACGATCCGGCGGGCGCTGGCCGACGAGCTGCTGTTCGGCAAGCTGGCCGGCGGCGGTCGGGTGACGGTGGACGTGGACGACGCCGGCGAAATCCAGCTCAGCTTCGAATCGCTGGGCGATGGCGGTGGCGGCAACCCGCCGGGCGGCGGCGGGGACGGCGGTGGCAAGTCGCCGCGCACGCGCAAGCCGCGCTCCAGCCGCGCGGGCAAGCCTGAAGACAGCCACGGCGAGAAGTCCGAGTCCGAGCTGGCCGTCTGACAGGGGCGGAGCGGACAACCCTCCTGCCCCTGGGTGGCCGCCCCGACGGCGGCCTGAAGGCCCCGATCCGCAAGGATCGGGGCCTTCGTCGTGTCGGCGTCACGCTTGGCGGGGCAACCGCCGCAGCGGACGGCGGCGAGCTGCGACCGGTCGCTGCGCCTACCAGGGCGATTCCGTCATGTACCGGTCCCAGCGCCCCAGCGGCAGGCGGGCGCCTTCGTCCCAGATGCGTTGCCAGAGCATGCGCAACTCGGGCATGCCGCCACGGCGTCCGGGCCAGTCCATGGGAACGAGCATGTTCCATCGGCCATCCGTCTCGCGCGCCATTGCAAAGCGGAAGAAGTGATGACCGGACATGCCCATGCGCAGGTCGGTGACGACGAGCGTATCGCCGATCACGTCCTGGCGCAGCCAGTTGCCGGTGAACCAGCGCAGGCGGCCATAGTAGGGGGTGTCTACAAGCGGCGCGGCCAGCGCCGTATTCAGGGGCAGGCGGACAAAGTCGGGGGCGCCGCGGTCGAACAGACTGATGAAGCCCTCGTAGTAGTGGTCCTGATCGTCCTTGAGGATCACGCGCCAGAGCAGGGTGTTCAGCGGCGCCGGGGCGGAGAAGACCTCGGTGATCTCGACGTCGTCGTTGGCCAGCGCCTTGGCGGCCGAGTGTTCGACCAGGATCTTGGCCCCGACGGTGAAGGCCAGGTAGGCGAAGCAGAACACCAGCACGCCCTTGATGACCGCATGCATGCGCCTGCCGATGCCAATGGCCAGGCCGGCCAGCACCGCGAGCACCAATGGCGTGGTGAAGACCGGATCGACAATGAAGATGCTCGACCAGGACACCGGCGTGGGCGTGAACGGCCACCAGATCTGCGTGCCGTAGCTGGTGAGAGCATCGAGCAGTACGTGGGTGGTCAGCACCAGCCAGATCGTCAACGCCAGCCTGCCCGCTGTGTAGTCCGGCGCCGGGCGCCAGCGGCGGATCAGCCACGCGAACAGCAGCGAACACACGCTGATGACGATCAGCGAGTGGCTGAAGCCGCGGTGATGCGTCATCGCGGAGACCGGGTCCGCGTAACGAATCATCACATCCAGGTCGGGCAGGGTTCCGAGGAAGGCGCCATAGACCAGGGCTTTGCGTCCCTGGCTGCGGCCCAGCATGGCGCCCTGGATGGCGGCGCCGAAGACCGCTTGAGTGATTGAATCCATGGCGCGGATTGTAGGGGATTGTTAACGCTTGCTCGCCGACGAGAAGGCCCGCAAAAGGTATCATCACGTATTCAGTATCTCCAAGGATCTACTGCCATGGCAGCGCAAAGCGTCTCTCCCAAAACTTCCCGCATCGGCGGGCGCGCGATGGTTGCCGCCGTCGTGCTCGGTGCCGTCACACTGGCCGGCTGCGCGAATCAGAGCGCGTCGGGCAATGTGTACAGTTTCGGGCAGGCCCAGCGCGAACAAGTCTCGCGCGCCGGCACGGTGCTCAATGTGCGGAACATCACGATCCAGCCGGAGCAGTCCACGGGTGCCGGCACGGTCGCCGGCGCTGCGCTGGGCGGCTTGGCGGGCAATCAGATCGGCGGCGGTTCCGGACGCACCATCGCCACGGTGGTCGGCGGTCTGGCGGGTGCCCTGGCCGGCACCCAGGCCGAGCGCGGTCTCGAGAAGCGCGCCGGCTACGAAATCACCGTGCGTCTGGACAACGGCGAAGTGCGCGTGGTCGCGCAAGAGGCCGATGTCCAGTTGTATGCCGGCCAGCGCGTGCAGGTCATCAGCGGCTCCGGCACGACGCGCGTCATTCCCGCTAGCTGAGCGGCGCCTCGGGGCGTCGCGTGTCGGTCGAAATTCAGGCCCGTGGTCAGCCTCGTCCTGTCGGATGTGGCGGCCGCGGGCCGTTTTTTGCCGCCGGGCCACTTCCAAGGCAAAAAAGCACCCCCGCGGGGGGCTGCAAGCCGAAGGCGCCGCGTGGGGGCTCTTTTTTCGGTCGTCGCCCCAGGCGCGCGCAGCGCCCGGCCGGCCTTTGCCCGCGGCATCGGCGGCAATGACGGACATCGCCTGGCAGACCCTGCTCACCTCGGGCTGGGCGCTGTACCTGGTGGGCCTGGCATTCTGGATCATTCTCCAGAAGCGCCCGCCAGCCACCACGGTCGCCTGGATACTCTCCCTCGCGGCCCTGCCCATACTGGGCTATCTCATCTACTACTTCTTCGGTCCCCAGCGCCTCAAGCGCTTTCGCCTGCGCCGGCTGCGCAGCCGGGCGGCGGTCGATCCCGACGACAAGTCGGCGCAGGCCAAGGAGTCTGCGTTCGACGCGCCGGTGCACTTGCGCCAGATGGCCCGACTGGGCTTTGCGTCCTGCGACAACCCCATCGCCACGGCGCAGGAAGCCGATCTGCTGGTCGACGGCGCCCAGACCTTCGATGCGATCTTCACGGCGATCGCCGAGGCGCGCGAGCACGTGCACCTCGAGTACTACATCTTCGCCACCGACCGCATCGGCAAGGCCTTGCGTGACCTGCTGACGCAGAAGGCCGCCGAGGGCGTCAAGGTGCGCCTGCTGATCGACGCGCTGGGCTCGGTCACGGCGGGCCGGCGTTTCTTTGCGCCGCTCACGCGCGCAGGCGGCGAGCTCGCCTTTTTCCACGATACGCGGATCGGGCGCCGTTTTCGTCCGGTGATCAACTTTCGCACGCACCGCAAGATCGTCGTGTGCGACGGCAAGGTCGGTTTCGTGGGCGGCCTGAACGTCACCGACGACCAGGACGAACGGGTCAATCCGCATGCATTCCACGACGTGCATCTGCGCATCACCGGCGGCGCGGTGCGCTGGCTGCAGACTGTATTTCTCGAGGACTGGCTCTATACCGCGGACAAGAGCCGGGGCAAGACACCGCTGGAGAATTTCGAGCGGCTGATGCCCCAGGTTTCCGCCGGGTCCGAGTTCGTGCAGATCCTGCATTCCGGGCCCAACGACGAGCGCGAGGCCATCCACCGGATGCAGATCGCCGCGATCGACAACGCCCGCGAACGCGCCTGGCTGACGACGCCTTATTTCGTGCCGACCGCACCGGCCGTGTTCGCGCTGATCTCGGCCGCCATGCGCGGCGTGGACGTGCGCGTCCTGGTACCCGAGCGCGCCGATTCGCGCATCGTCAGCGCGGCCGCGCGTTCCTACTACAACGAGCTGCTCAATGCCGGCGTCAGGATCTGGGAGTTCAAGGACCGCATGCTGCACTCCAAGACACTGCTGGTCGACGAGGACTGCAGTTTCATCGGCACGGCGAATTTCGACAGCCGCAGCTTCCGGCTGAACTACGAAGTCTGCGCCCTGGTCTACGGCGCACGCATGGCGCAGCGGCTGCACGACCAGTTCGAGGCCGATTTGCACTATGCGCGGCGCATTCCGGCGCAGTTCCGGCAATCGCTGCCCCGGCGATTCATGGACGCCTGCGCGCGCCTGTTCTCTCCGGTGCTGTAGCTGGCCATGTGGCCGGTGCAGGCGGCTTTCAGCTACGGCTTACGCCTTCGTCGTCGGGGTGGTTGGCTTCGATGTCCGTGCGGCTCGGACGGCTCGCGCCCAGCGGCGCGGTTCGATCGCCATTCTGTCGCGCATCGTCTTCCGGTTGGGAGATGTTCAGGCGCTTGAGCGCGGCCAGGATGAAGAGGGCGAAGACGGTGGCGACGACCGCGGTGCCTTCGCGCCCCAGGCCGGCAGCGATGCCCACCGAGGCCGTGAGCCAGATGCCGGCGGCCGTGGTCAGGCCATGCACGCGGCCGTCGCCGGTGAGTTTGAGGATCGCGCCCGCGCCGAGAAAACCGATGCCGGTGATCGCGCCCTGGATGACGCGGCTCGCGTCGTCCAGTGACATGCCGGCCTCGGTGGGCACCAGCACGAACATCGCCGCTCCCAATGCGACCAGCATGTGGGTGCGCAGGCCGGCCGACTTGCCATGCGCCTCACGTTCGTAGCCGAGCAGCCCGCCCAGCAGCATGGCCACCGTCAGGCGCGTGATGATGCGCGTGAGTTCGACTGCACTGGGCAGGTCGGCGAATTCGGATTGAACGGTATGCCAGATTTGTGTGCCCAGTTCTTCCACGATAGGGGTATCCCTGGAGCCGCGACGGGGCCCCGAGCGCGGAGAGCCCGAGCAAGCGACGTGCCGGAATGAGGCGCGTCGGAAAGCGCCGTGAGAGGCGCGCGGCCAGCCCGGACGGGCGCCGGCCGCGGCAAGGGCGTCAGATGGGCTTGATATTGGTGGCTTGCGGCCCCTTCGCGCCCTGTGCCGGTTCGAAGGAGACCTTCTGGTTCTCGGCCAGCGTCTTGTAGCCCTGCACCCCCTGTATCTCGGAGAAATGCGCGAACAAATCCTTGCCGCCGTCATCGGGGGTTATGAAACCGTATCCCTTCTCGGCATTGAACCACTTCACCACACCGGTTGCCATCCTTAGCGTCCTTGGAAAGAGAGGTTGGGTAACAAACTATCGCTGGCTCGGCGCTCGACTGTCAAGGGAGTTGCGTCGTAGATGTGCAACGCGATGGCGGAAAGGCTCAATCCGGTGCCCGCGGCATGCGGGTGAACCCCAGGTGGCCGGCGAGATCTTCGGTGTCCATGCGCAGCAGGGGCGCCGCGGGCAGCGAACCGTCGTTCGGCGCCACGCGCATGCTGGCCGGCGCCGGCGGGTCCGCGGCCAGGACGTCGAGGAGCGCACTGCCGTGCGCCTCGTCGCGCAGCGTCTCCAGCCATGGTGCGAGGTCGCGATCCTCGAGCATCGCCGGGCCCAGGCCGGTTCTGGCGTACAGCCTGCCGTCGGCGCTCAGCAGCCATTCGCTGACCGCCAGAACCGGCTGGCCGGTGTGTGTCTGCAGGCCGATGCCCGCATCGGCGATGCGCAGGATCAGCGGTGCTGCGTCGATGCGCACGTAGACCCGCTGCGGGCCGTTCTGGAAGTACCAGCGGCCATCGCGCTCGTGCGCGTAGTTGCGGTTGATGAAGGCGAGGATCTGCGGGCTGGTGATCGACTCGCCGGGCCCGCCGTCGGCGGCCTTGCCCTCGGGGTGCAGATGCCACTGGCCGCGCGCATCGAGCGAGAGCCAGCCATACACGGCGGGCACATTGGGCCAGCGCTGCATGGCAGCCTTGACCGAGTCGTCCATGATTCCTCCTTGCGGATGAACGTGGTGGAACGGGATATGCTGGAGAGCCCATCCGCGCGGCGACGCTCACCGGCATGCATGTCGATGGAATCCTGCTCACACAGAGGGAACATGGCGTCAACAGGCCCCAGGAGTCGATCATGGCAGATTCCGCTGCGAGCACCAACCCGGCGCCCCCTCGGAGCGACACCGTCGATTGCCGCGTGTGTGACGGCACCGGCCGGCTCGGCGAGCGGTCCTGTCCGGCGTGCGGCGGCACCGGCCGGCTCGAGAGCTCGCCCGCGGCCCCGTCCGCGCGTGCCGCTCAGCCGCGGCCGCGGTAGGCGGCGACGCCGGTATCGGGCAGCCAGATGCCCTTGGGCGGCTCGCCGGTCTGCCAGAAGACATCGATCGGGATGCCGCCGCGCGGATACCAGTAGCCGCCGATGCGCAGCCAGCGCGGCTCGAGCAGGGCTTGCAGGCGCCGGCCGATGCCCACCGTGCAATCCTCATGGAAGGCGCCATGGTTGCGGAACGAAGTCAGATACAGCTTGAGGGATTTCGACTCGACCAGCCACTGGTCGGGCACATAGTCGATGACGAGATGCGCGAAGTCGGGCTGCCCCGTGACGGGACACAGGGACGTGAATTCCGGCGCGGTGAAGCGCGCCACGTAGTCGGTATCGGGGTGGGGGTTGGGCACACGCTCGAGCACGGCGTGTTCCGGGCTCGCGGCCGGCGCAGCGGCCTGCCCGAGCTGGGTGAGGTGGTCGGTCTGGCTCATGGGGAAGTCCTGGGCGCCACGCAGCGCCCGCTGGTGCCTGGGCGGCGCAGGCCGCCCGGCGGATTCGAACGCGCCGATCATACCAAGCCGGCGCCGCCCGCCCGGCCTCGCCCGCCGGCCCGGCCGACATGATGGATCTTCCCCTGACCCTGCTCGATCTGGCCGGGGCGATCGCGTTGCTGCTCTGGGGTGTGCGCATGGTGCAGACCGGCATCCAGCGCGCCTTCGGCGGCCAGCTCAAGATCTGGCTGGCGCGCGCGCTCGGCTCGCGCCTGCGGGCCCTGCTGGCCGGGGTCGGCGTCACGGCCATCCTGCAGAGCAGCACGGCCACCGGGCTGATGGTCACCGGCTTTGCCGCGCGGGGCCTGGTCGGCCTGATTCCGGCGCTGGCCGTCATGCTGGGCGCGAACATCGGCACCACGCTGATCGTCCAAGTGCTGTCGTTCGACGTGGTGCGGGTGGCCCCCGTGCTGATCCTGATCGGCTTTCTGATGTTCCAGCGGGCGAGCGCGGGTCGGCGCGACTTCGGCCGCGTGTTCATCGGGCTCGGGCTGATGCTGATGTCGCTGCACCAGTTGGTCAGCCTGATGCAGCCCTACGAGAACGCTGCCAGCGTGCGCGGTTTCCTCGACGCGGTGGCGACCCAGCCGGTGCTCTATGTGGTGCTGGGCGCTGTGCTGGCCTGGGCCGTGCATTCGAGCGTGGCCATCGTGCTGCTGGCCATGTCCTTCGCCTCGCACGGCGCGATACCGCTGGATACCGCGCTGGCATTCGTCCTGGGTGCCAACCTGGGCACCGCGATCAACCCGGTGCTCGAGGGCGTCGGCGGACGCAACCCCGCTGCCTGGCGAGTCCCGATAGGCAATCTGCTCAACCGGCTGGCGGGCGTGGCGGTCGCGCTCCTCGTGCTGCCGTGGACGGTGGCGCTGCTCACGTGGCTGGAACCGGGGCCCGCGCGGGCGGTGGCGGATTATCACACCGCCTTCAACCTTGTTCTGGCCCTGGTGTTCCTGCCCGCGCTCGGGCCCTACGCTGCCTTGCTGCGGCGCTGGCTTCCGGCGCGCGAGGACCCGAACGACGCGCGCACGCCGCGCTATCTCGATCCGGCCGCGCGCGAGACACCCACGGTGGCGCTGGACAACGCCGCACGGGAAACCGTGCGCATGGCGCAGACGCTGTCGCGGATGCTGCAAGGGTTCTGCACGGCGTTGCTGCATCCGAGCCGGCATCAGATCAGCTTGATACGCCAGGCCGACGACACCATCGACAGCCTGAACGCGGCCATCAAATCGTACGTCGTGTCGCTCGATGCCGATGCCCTCGGCGAGACGGAGCGCGAGCAGGCCGGACGCATACTCGCCTTCGCGACCAACGTCGAACAGGCGGCCGACATCGTCGACCGCAACCTGCTGGGTATGTCTGCGAAGATGCTCAAGCGCGGCATCAGCTTCTCGCCGGAAGGGCGCGCAGAACTGCTCGGCCTGACCGAACGGCTGCTGACCAACGTCGAGCTCGCCATCGAAGTGTTCGGCCAGCCCGAGATGGTCCACGCGCGCCGTCTGGCGCAGGAAAAGCAGGTGTTCCGTGCGCGCGAGCGCCGAGCCACGGCTGCGCATTTCGCGCGCCTGCGCCGCGGTGTCGTCCAGTCCGCGGAGACCAGCGCCATCCATCTGGACGTGCTGCGCGACCTCAAGCAGGTCAATGCCCACCTGGTGGCCGGCGCTGCCTATCCGGTGCTGGAGGCGCATCGTGCGTTGCTGCCGCACCGGGTGGAGGAAGGGGGCGACGAGCTGTGAGCGCAGGGGGGCGCCCATGTCCATCGGACGGCGGGCAGCCGGCTCAAGCCAGAACCGAACGAGACGGGTGCAAGGCCTGGGCCCAGCGCATCCAGCCTGCCCTTTTGTAGGCACTTGCCCGGTATGCGGGGCTAATAGTACATAAAGACAGACTTTATGATGTATCCTCTACGGGCAATGCTGCGGCCGCTTGGCCGCGCCGCGGCGACGTATGCCGTACACCCGATCCGTCGGGCACGTCGGCTCGCTTCGATGCGGTCATCCGCTGTCTGCGCCGCAGCCGGAACGTGAGCGGCAATCATCAAAAAATCATGGAGGAGACGATGGTCGATCGAGACGCCAGAGCAGGCGCGCATCCACGGCAAGGCGACCCTGCCGGACGCCAGTCTGGCGCGGACACGGTGCCCGGGCTTCTTGCCGCCGCGGTGCAGGAGCACGGCGCAAGCCCTTGCCTGCAGATGGTCGGCGCGGCGGCGCTGAGTTATGCCGAGGTTTACGAGCGGGCCGGCGTGGCCGCGGCTCGCCTGGCCGGCGTCGGCGTGGAGCCCGGCCAGCGCGTGCTGATCATGCTGAGGAACAGCCCCGAGGCCGTTTTCGTGTGGCTGGGAGTCAACCTGGCCGGAGCGGTCGAGGTTTCGCTCAACACTGGCTACCTCGGCAAGCCGCTGGAACACGCCATCAACCTGACGCAAGCCGAGCTCATCGTCACCAGCAGCGAGTTCATGCCGCTGATCGAGGCCGCGCTGCCACGGCTCGAGTTCCTGAAGAAGGTGGTGCTCATGGACGCCGAGGCCGGGCGAGCGGGGCACACACCGCCAGGCCTTCTGGTCCATCGCTACGGATCGCTGGCTGACGCTGCGCTCCCGGCGTGCGCGGCGCGTGCCGGCGACTGCGCCTCGGTCATCTTCACGTCCGGTACCAGCGGGCCCGCCAAGGGCGTGCAGATGCCGCACGGTCAGGTCACGAGACTGGCCAGGAACACGGCCCTGCGCACGGGGATAGGGGCGCACGATGTGTTCTTCTGCTTTTATCCGCTGTATCACATGGCGGGCAAGTTCATGTCGGTGCTCGCGACCATGTCGGTCGGCGGGAAAGTCATCCTCGACAACGGCTTCGCGCCCGACACGTGGCTGAACCGCATCCGCGAGTACGGGGCCACGCTCACCGCGGCGCACGGGCCGATGCTGGAAATGGTCTATGCGCTGGAACCCAGCCCCGAGGATCGAAACCACAAATTGAGGACGGTGCGCACAGCGCCGTTCCCCAAGCGCATCGCTGCGCAGTTCGAAGAACGGTTCGGCGTGAAGGGCATGGAAGTCTGGGGCATGACCGAGATCGGCATACCGTGCTGGAGCCCGCTGGACGAGCCGCTGCGCCTCGGTTCGTGCGGCCGGATCGATCAAGATCAGTACGAGCTCAGCGTGGTGGACCCCGAGACCGACATGCCGCTGGGCTGCGGCGACGTGGGCGAACTGGTCGTGCGTCCGCGATTGCCCTGGACGGTCATGCTGGGCTACCTGGGCATGCCCGAAAAGACGGTCGAGGCCTGGCGCAACCTCTGGTTCCACACCGGAGACAGCGGGTATGTCGATGCAGACGGTCATGTGTACTTCGTCGATCGGGTCAAAGAGCGCATTCGGCGCAAGGCGGAGAACATCTCGGCGGGCGACATCGAGGCCGCGGCGCTGGAGCATCCCGCTGTCCGGCAGGCAGGGGCGGTGGGCGTGCCGTCAGGCTTGCAGGGCGACGACGAGATCGCGCTTTTCATCGTGCCGGAACCTGCGGCTGGCATCACACCCGAGGATCTGCTGGGCTTCCTGGTGCACAGGCTGCCGCATTACATGATTCCCCGGTACATCGCCCTGGTGGACGATCTGCCGCGCACGGCGACAGGCAAGCTCCAGCGCGTCATGCTGAAAGAAGCCCGCTTCCGTGAGCAGCTCTGGGACAGGAAGCAGCACGGGATCTCCATCCGCCAGTTGCGCGAAGCCGGATCCGGCGCAGAGACGGGGCAGGGCGCGTGACGCCGCTGCCCCGTCTGGCCGGCGGGCCGATGCAGGCATCGGTCCGCCCACTGCGCCCGGGCGCCTATTGCAGTGTGATGTTCTGCTCCCTGATGATGCGGGCCCAGCGCTCGGTTTCGGCGTCGAGGTGGCGCTGGAAATCTTCCGGCGTGCCGCCTTCGGCGAACACGCCGGCAGCCGCGAATTGCTGCTGCACCTCCGGCAGGTTCAGTGCCCAGGAGATATCCTTCGCGATCTGCTCCACGACGGGCTTGGGCGTGCCGCCCCGGGTGAAGATGCCGAACCAGGCGGCCGCTTCATAGTCCGGAAACCCTTGTTCGGCAACGGTGGGCACCTCAGGTAGCCAGGGCAGGCGGGTGCGCGACGTGACGCCCAGCGGCACGACGCGCCCGGCCTGGATCAGCGGCAGCGCGCCGTTGTCGAAGAGGATGTCGACCCGCCCGCCGATGAGGTCCTGATGCGCCCCGGCGCTCCCCTTGTACGGCACATGCTCCAGCTTCAGGCCCGAGCGATTCGCGAACAGCTCGCCGCTCAGATGGGTGAACGTCAGGTTGCCGGCCGATCCGAACAGCGCGGGCGCTTTGCCATTCTTGTATTTCTCGACGAACTCGGGAAGGCTTTTCACCCCTTGCTCCGTGTTGGTGATGACTACGCCGGGCACCGTCGTGAGCAGGGTCACCGGCGCCAGGTCCTTCTTCGTGTCGTACGGTAGGGAATCCATCACCAGGGGGTTGAGGGCCACGGGCATGGCCGTCAACAAGAGGGTGTGGCCGTCCGGCTCGGCACTGGCGACGGCCGCCGTGGCGATCACCGTATTGCCGCCGGGCCGGTTGTCCACGATGATCGTCTGTCGCCAGCGCTCACTGAGCTTTTGCGCCAGAATGCGCGCCTGGGTGTCGGTCGTTCCGCCGGGCGGGTAGGCGACGACGAGACGCACGGGCTTGCTGGGATAGGCGGCAGGCGCGGACGCGACGGCGCCGGTTCCGATGGCAGTGAGTACGAGCGCTGCGGCAAGCTGGCTCAAGGTGCGGAAGTGGGTCATGGATGATCCTCTCGCTTCTGGATGGCCTTGCTCACTGCGGTTCCACGCCCGTGGCGCGGATGAGATCGCCCCAACCGGCGCGTTGCCGGGTCAGGAATTCCTGCGCCTGCGTTCGGCTCTGAGGCGGCACCACCAGCGATGCCGTGTCTTCGATGCGCTTCTGGAAGCCCTGGTCGGACAGCAGGGCCGCAAGCGACGTCGTGAGTTTCTCGAGGGTCTCCTCCGGGGTGCCCGCCGGCGCGAACAGGCCTTTCCACGACCAGGGAGAGAGCTGGTCGAATTCCGTGTAGCCGAGCTCCGACATCAAGGGCACATCCGGCAGCGCCGGCAAGCGTTGCCCGGCGACCACGGCCAGCGCGTCGGCTTTCCCGCCGTGCACGAGTTGGATGGAACTCATCGCGGGGTCGAACGCGAAATCCACCTGGCCGCTGACCACCGCGGTCAACGCGAGCGCGCTGCCGTTGTACGGGACATGGACCATCGAGTCGAGCCCGGCAGCCTTCTTGAAGACTTCACCGGCGAGGTGGGTCGAGTTGCCCATCCCGGCCGACGAGAAGCTGACCTTCTGCGGATTCTGCCGTGCGTAGTCGACGTACTCCTTCACCGAGCCGAGCTTGCGCCGCTTGTCCACCAGCATGAGAAACGGGAACTCGGAAACGATGCCGATCGGTGTCAGGTCCCGCTCCGGGTCGTAGGGCAGGTTCTCGTACAGGAACTGGCTCGCCACGGTGTCCGACCCGCCGATCAGCAGGGTGTATCCATCGGGAGCACTGCGGGCGACGTGAGCGCTGCCCACCGTGCCCGCCGCGCCGGGCCGGTTCTCGACGATTACGGGAACGCCGAAGTCCTTGTGAAAGTGCTCGGCGACCAGGCGGCCTATCTGGTCGGTCGAGCCGCCCGGTGCGAACGGTACCACCACGACGATGGGCTTCTCGGGATAGGCGGCGGCAGCCGGGGCCGCCACGCCGATGGCCAGGCCCGAAGCCAGCAGGCAGGATGCGGCGCGCTGCAGGGCAGCGTCATAGCGTTTCTTCATGGTGCGGTCTCCTTTCGTTATGAAATGCCTCCCGGCGGGACCGGGAGCGGTACGCTGCTCAGAGCAGGACTTCGATCAGGTGGGGGCCCGGCGTTGCCAGTGCGCGGCCGAGCGCATGGGCGAAGCCCGAGGCGCTGGATACCCGCGTGGCCGGGACGCCGTGCCCGCCCGCGATCTGGACCCAGTCCAGCGCGGGCTGGTCGATCGAGAGCATGCGTTCGGCGTTGGCGGCGGGCGGCGGCCCGCCCATGGCGGCGAGTTCGCCGCGCAATATCTGGTACTTCCGGTTGGCGCAGATGACCACCGTGATGTCGAGTCCCTCGCGCGCCATCGTCCACAGGGACTGCACCGTGTACATCGCGCTGCCGTCGCCGATGATGGCGACGACCTTGCGGTCCGGGCAGGCGGTTGCCGCGCCGACCGCGCAGGGAAGCCCATAACCGATGGCGCCGCCGGTGATCTCCAGCCAGTCGTGAGGCGCGGCGCTGGCGCACGCGCTCTGAAGCTGGCGGCCCGTGGTGATCGCCTCGTCGACGATGATCGCGTGCTCGGGCAGCAGGCCTGCCAGCGCGTGGCCGAGAGACAGCGAGGTGGGCGTGTCGTCGGATGCGCCGTTGCCACCGTGGGCGGAGCGCGCAGCCGGACTCAGGTGGGCGATCTCGTTCGCGCTGCCCTTGACCGCGTCGTTCAACGCCACCAGTGCGGATGTCACGTCCTCGGCCGGGCAGGCCAGCGTGTCGATCCGGCACTCCGGGTGGGTCAGCAAGCGCGGGGTTTCCGGATAGGCAAAGAACGCGACGGGGGCCCGGGCATCCACCAGGACGAGGTAGCGGATGTCCTTGAGCGTATCCAGAGCGGGCCCGATCGGATAGGGAATCTGCGGGATGTTGACGCGCCCGGCCCCGCGTTCGGAGCGGGCATTCTTGGTCTCGGCCAGCAACCGGCACCCTGTGCGTGCAGCGATCTGTCCCGCGAGCCGGGGGGCCTCGCCCCGCATGGCGCGCCCGCCCAGAAGCAGCGCGGTCGACTCTGGCGGATAGCGCCCCGAAAGCAGCAACTCGGCGATGCGCTCGACAATATCGTCCGCCGGTCGAGGCAGCGGCCTCTGGGCTCGGCGCGCAAGGTCTTGTTCCGGGCTATCTCCCCAGGCGACGTCGGCCGGCAGAATGAGGGAGGCGATGCCGGGCTCGGGGTTCGCCGCGACGGCGACGGCGTCAGCGACGTCGGTCGGCGCGGTCGCCGCCGACGCGCAGGTGCGTACCCAGTTCGACATCGGGCGCGCGATGCCCTCGATGTCGGAGGTCAAGGGCGCATCGTTGGCGATGTGATCGTGCGCATGCTGGCCAATGATGTTGACGATGCCCGAGCGCGCGCGCTTGGCGTTGTGCAGATTGGCCAGGCCGTTGCCCAGACCCGGCCCCAGGTGCAGCAGCGTGGCCGCCGGGCGCTGGGCCATGCGGAAGTAGCCGTCGGCCGCCCCGGTTACGACCCCCTCGAACAGGCCGAGCACGCAGCGCATCCGGGGCAGCCTGTCCAGCGCGGAGACGAAGTGCATCTCCGAGGTTCCCGGATTGGCGAAACATACCGATATTTCATGCTGAAGCAAGGTCCTCACCATGGCTTCTGAACCGTTCATTCCTGCACTCCTGTGTCTTCTCTCGTGGTGGCGTTGCGGTGCGATCCGGGCAGAACGCCTGGGAAGCTGCCGGCAGCCGGGGTGCCGCCGTGCTGCCGAATCGCGATCCTTCTTGACGTTCTGCATTTGACCCACTTAACATACTATCCACATAGTATTTATGACGGGGAGGGAAGTCAACATGCATCTGGAGCGACTGGTAGCGTCGGTGAGCAGCTTCATCAAGGCCAATCCGAACGAGCGCGACTGCTGGCAAAAGGCGCCGGCTTTGTCGGGGCTGATGGCCTGGGACGACGAGGCGTACCGCCCGTTGGTCAAGCGCTGGCTGGACCGTGCCGTGGCGACGCAGAAGTCCGACGGCAATCTGAGCTACGGCGACTGGCATACGTCCAGCGGGGGGCACATCCGTTCGTTCACGCCGCTGGCCAGCGAGACCGCGGCGCTCGGCGCGCCGCTCATGGAGTGGCACCAGCGGCATCCCGAGCCGCGCTATCTGGACAGCGCGGCCCGGCAGTACCAGGCGCTTTGCGATGCACCGAGAACCCGGGACGGCGGCATCTGGTCGCGCGGCGAAGGGCCGGAGCTGTGGATCGACTTCACCTATCTGATGTGCCCCTTCATGGCGCGCTACGGAAAGATCGCGTCGCGCGAAGACGCGGTCGACGAAGCCTTCCGGCAGTTCGAAGTGCATGTTCGCCACCTGGTGGATCGGGAGTTCCGTCTGGCGCGCCACGCCTGGTGCGAGAAGCCCAACCATTTCCCGCAGTCGACGTTCTGGGCGCGCGGCAACGGCTGGCTGCTCGCCTGCTGCGCCGAGCTGCTGGACATCGCACCCGAGCATGCGAAAGCGGGTTTCGTGCGGAAGGTCTACGGCGAAGTGCTGGGTGCCATGTCGTCCTGGCAGGACGCATCGGGCTACTTCTTCCATGTTCTGGACGATCCGCTCTCCAATCTGGAAGCGTCCGCCACGCTGATGTATGCCTACGCGGGCGAGCGCGCGGTGCAACTGGGTGTCGAGATCGAGGGCATGCCTCACGAGGCGGTGCGGCAGAGCGCGATACGGGCTTTCACCGTGGTTGCCGGCTCGGTCGAGGACAGCGGCCGGGTGCCCGGCGTCGCCATGGTCCCCGGCGGCCCCGGCGTTCCATTCGGCTGGACCTTGTTCGGTCAAGGGTTCTTCCTGTTGGCCGCGCGCGCCCTGCGGGAGCATTTGGGCAAGGGAGAACTGAGATGACCGTACCGGCAAACGACCCTCAAGCGGCTCGGGGGCGGCGTCCGCTCGAAGGGGTGCGCATCATCGATATGTCGCGTCTCGCGCCGGGGCCGTACTGCACGATGCTGCTCGCCGACCTCGGGGCGGAGGTCATCGTCGTCGGGGGAGGGCGGGCCGGTGAACCCACCTCCACCTTCTCGCGCGGCAAGCGCTTCATCACGCTGGACCTGAAGGCCCCGGAGGGGCAGGAGGCTTTGCACCGCCTTTGCAAAACGGCCGACGTGTTCGTCGAAAGCTTTAGGCCGGGCGTCTGCAGCCGGCTCGGCGCCGGCTACGACACATTGAGCGCGCTCAACCCCGGGCTGGTCTATTGCTCCCTGACGGGCTACGGGCAGGAAGGCGTACTCGCACAGGATGCCGGGCACGACATCGGCTATCTCTCGCTGTCCGGTGTGCTGGGTGCGCTGGGGCCGCGGGACGGCCCGCCGTCCGTTCCGCTCAACCTGCTGGCCGACTTCGCGGCGGGGAGTTTCATTGCCGCACTGGGCATCGTGACCGCGCTGTTCGACCGCACGCGCACGGGCAAGGGCCAGTACATCGACGCCGCGATGATCGACGGCTGCCTTTCGCTCATGGCCATGCACGCGCCGGTATGGCAGACCCCGGTGCTGCCCGGGCGCGGCGAGGGCCTGCTCGGCGGCGGGGCGCCGTACTACCGCTGCTACGAATGCGCCGACGGGCGCTTCATATCGCTCGGCGCACTGGAGCCGCAGTTCTTCGCCAGCCTTTGGCGCACCCTCATGCAGTCCGAGGTGCCCGACCACATGGACGTCACGGCCTGGCCGCAGATGGCGGCCGAGTTCGAAGCGAGGTTCCGGCAGCGTCCGCGCGACGAGTGGTGCCGATTGTTCGCCGGTACGCAAGCCTGCGTGACCCCGGTGCTGGCGCCGGACGAGGCCTGGTCGCACCCGCACATCGCGCAGCGCCATGCGATGTCGTCGGCGAGCCGGGTGCCCGTGATACCGCGCTTCGGCCGCGCGGAGATGAGCGCGCCGGACACGGACACGACGGATCGATCGGACGAGGTGCTCACCCCGCTGGGGTTGAGCGCCGAGCAGATTGCGCTTGCCAGTCCGAGATCCGCGAGAGAGCGGGTGCCCTCCCGGAGCTGGCCGCCCAGGATGACTCGCTCTGATTGACCTCGGGCCCGAGCGCAAGCCCGGCCTGAAGGCCGGGCCGGACAAACCCACCCCGGCCGGGGGCAAGCAAGGTTCCGGTTTCAGGCAGGAACGGCCCACCGGAGGTTCAGAATGTTGTCGGAGACAAGCATGCATGTAACGCACTACGATGAGATGTACAGCGCGTTTCGCGCGCAGATGCGCCGCTTTGCCGTGGAGCGCGTCGCGCCTCACGCTGCCAGGGTCGACGAAGAAGGGCGTCCGCCCATGGAGGCCTACGAAGCCAGCCTGCAGCTCGGCTTGCCCGGGCTGCCGTTCGCCGAGTCGTTCGGCGGGCAGAACGGCGATGTGCTGACCCAGCTCATTGCGGTCGAGGAACTGGCCAGGGTGTGCGCATCCTCGGCCACCACGGTATCGACCTGCTGGATCATGATGCTGCTGCAGCGCTTCGGATCGTTGGCGCAGCAGCAGATGGTGATACCCCCGGTCGTGCGCGGCGAACAGCGCTCGGCCTGGGGGCTGACCGAGCCCAAGGGCGGTTCCGACTTGATGGGCGTGCGCACTTCGGCGCGCCGGACCTCGGAAGGCTGGCTGCTCAACGGGACGAAGCGCTTCATCACCAATGGGGGCTGGGCCGACTGGTACCTCATCTTTGCCCGCACGACGCCCGAGTCCTTCGGCATCTTCCTGGTCAGCAAGAACGACCACGGCGTGTCGTTCGGCGCGCCCGAGCGCAAGATGGGGCTGCGCGGCAGCCCCACTGCCGACGTCATACTGGACGAGTGCCTGATCCCGCACGATCGGCTCGTCGGCGAGCCGGAGAAAGGCGCCGAGTACATACGTGCGGGCCTGCTGGCCTCCCGGCTGAAGTACGCGGCGCACGGGCTGGGCATTGCCCAGGGCGCGCTGGACGAGGCCGTCTCCTACACCCGGCAGCGCGAACAGTTCGGCCGGCCCATCTCGGATTTCCAGATGGTCAAGGCCATGGTCGCCGACATGGGCATGCGGGTGGAGGCCGCGCGGGCGGTGTTGCTGCATGCCGCCACGCTGGTGCTGAACGAAGACCCTGCGGCCAAACGCTATGCCTCGATGGCCAAGGTGCTGTGCACCGACGCGGCCATGTCCGTTGCGACCGACGCGGTCCAGTTGCACGGAGGCTACGGCTATCTCAAGGACTACGCCGTCGAGCGCATGTTCCGCGACGCGAAGGTGACGCAGATCTGGGAAGGGACCAACCAGATTCAGCGCCTGATGATCGCCAAGGAAATCTACGCGGCATGAACGGAGACCAGCCATGAGCGCAGTGTTGGAAGGAATCAAGGTGCTGGAGCTGTGCGAGGTGTTCCAGGGTCCGCTGGCCGGGCAGATCCTCGGCGACTACGGCGCCGACGTCGTCAAGATCGAGCGCCCGGGCCGCGGGGATTCCCTGCGCCACAGCGACACGGTGGCCAACGAGCGCGGCGAGATGGGCAGCTACTTCGCCGCCGTCAATCGCAACAAGCGCTCGATATGCCTGGATCTCAAGGACGATGCCGAGCGCGCGCACTTTCTACGGCTGGTGGCGCAGGCCGATGTCGTGCTGCACAACTATCGTCCCGGCGTGATGGAGAAACTGGGCTGCGGATACGCCGACCTCGCCGCCATCAACCCGCGGCTGGTGTATGCCGCCGCCAGCGGTTTCGGCGCCACCGGCCCGCTTGCGGCCATGGCTGGACAGGATTTCCTCATCCAGTCCATCAGCGGCATCGCCTGGAAGACCACGGCCTGCGCTGGCGAGCCGACCTTCATCAACGTCCCGTTGGCCGACTACACCTCGGGCGTGCTGATGGCGCAGGGCGTTCTGCTGGCGCTGCTGGAGCGCACGCGCTCCGGGCAGGGCCAGCAGGTGTCGATGTCCTTGTTCAGCGCGTTGGTGGCGATGCAGAGCCTCGAGGCGGCGAGCACGCTGAACTACGGCTATGAAACCCGCTGGTTCGAACGCGCCCTGAATTTCACCGCAGAGGCGGCCGACGGATGGCTGACGGTGATCGGCTTCTTTCGGGACAACCCCTTGAAGTTGATTTGCGAAGCCATGGGCCTGGAGGACTTGTCCAGCCGGGCGGCGTGGGCCGGCAAGCACGAACAGGCCACGCACCGCGACGAGATTGCGCAGCTTCTGCGCCCCGCGTTTCGCCGCTATTCGACCGAGGAAGCCGTTCGACGCCTGCAGGCGCATGGCGTGCTGGCCGCCCCCATCCTGCGGTTCGAAGAGACCCTGGCGCATGCGCAGACCGAGGCCAACGGCCTGATCGCCACCGTGCCGGTCGAGGGCCAGCAGGCCATGCGTGTGCTCGCGCATCCTGTGATGCTGTCCAGGACGCCCGCGCAAGTCCGGCGCGGGCCGCCGCACCTCGGTGCGCACCGAGGCGAAATACTCGGCGAACCGTGAAGCCGTATTGCGATATCTGCTACCCTGGCGCCCGATGAGGCCCCGGTCCAGGGGGCCGGCAACCAGAGGAATGACAGGACTGTCGATATGGCAAGACGGGGTCGCGACAGCGAGGGCAGCATCGAGAAGATCGAGAATGCGGCCCTTCGCCTATTCTCCAAACAGGGGTATTCGAACACCAGCCTGGAACAAGTGGCAGATGTGGCCGGGTTCACCAAAGGGGCCGTGTACTACTACTTCAAGACCAAGGAAACGCTGCTGATCCACCTGTTGAGCCGGATCCAGGAGCGTTCCATTCTCAAGACGGCGGAGCATGTCCGTGGACTCCCGGGGGGGACCGTGGACAAGCTGGTGGCGTTCGTGAAACTGCAGACGCAGTGGGCCGCCCGGTATCCCGACGATATCGTGATCCTGCTGCTGACGAGCCTGGAGTTCAGCGACACCGACACGCCTGTGCGAGACATGATCCACCGCTATTACGACGTCATGCGCAGCATGCTGGTCGAGCTGTTCGAAGCCGGCCGTTCAGCCGGCGACGTGCCGGCCGAGCTGGACATCGACTCGGCTGTGCTGACGAACATCGCCCGGCATGACGGCAACATGCTGCTGTGGCATCGCAGCGGGCGGGACCCGGATGTTGGCCGGGTGCTGACTGCGGCTGCGCTCGATGCGGTGAGGCGCTACGGGATCGGGGGCGGTGACGGGGCAATCCCGGTACCGCGCAGGAAAAATTAATGATAGGGTGGACGCAAACGGGACAATGCAGGCAATAACAATGCGCGGAGCTGGCCAGGGGCGGGGAAGGAGCGGGAGCGGGTGGTTCATGTCGGACGTCCTCGCATAGCAGCGGTTCGGGATATGCACCGTACGCCCCCGGATATCGAACCGCGCATTCACACTGCTCAACGGGTGGTGGCCCTCGTAACGACGCTGGCGGAGGATGGGGTCGAGCCTGCGCGGGTATTGGCCGATAGCGGCATCGACCCGCATGCGCTGCGGGCGCCGGAAACCCGGGTCTCGTACCGGCAGATGCTCACCGTCTATCGCAATGCACTGCATCTGGCGCCCGATCCGACCGTCGCATTGCGCGCGGGCGCGCGCATGCATCTGACGTCCTTCGGCATGTACGGCTATGCGCTGCTCAGCAGCCCGACGTTCGCCGAGGCGACGGACTTCATCGTCAAGTACCACACGGTCGCCACACCGGGGCTCAGCCTCGATTTTTCGCGCGAGGGTGCCCTCGCGACCTACCGCTACGAGATCTTGCTGCCTGTCGACCCGGCCGACGAGCTCTATCGCTTCATCCTCGAACTGGCGTTCTCGGCGCACCTGGCCCTGGCGCGCGATCTGCGGGACAGCGCATACAACTTCTCGGAAGTGCACGTGTCGTATGCGCAGCCGGCACACGCCAGTGCGTACCGCATGCTGTTCCACTGCCCGGTGCGGTTCGGGCAGCCGGCCAACGAACTGCGGATCGATGCCGCGGCCGAGCTCGAGGCCCCGGCTCGTCGTCCCGACGCGTCCACGCATGCGATGGCGCGCGAGCTTTGCCAGCAACTGCTGGTGGAAATGGCGCACGCGGGCGGTGCGGCCTCGATGGTGCGTCGCGCCCTGGTCGAACAGATGCCGTGGCGCTTCCCGACCATCGAATCGATGGCCAGGGAACTCTCGATGGAACCGCGCACCCTGCGCCGCAGGCTGGAGGGCCAGGGCACCTCGTACCGGGAAGTCCTGGCCGAGGTGCGGCGAGGTCTGGCGATAGAGTACCTGCGCAAGACCCGCATGACGACCGAAGAGATCGCCGCCCGCCTCGGCTACAGCGATGCGGCGAACTTCAGGCACGCGTTCAAGGGCTGGACGGGCAAGAGCCCCCACGAATACCGGAGCACCTGAGGTTGCCGGCAGCGGTTCAGGCCACGTGCCCGGCGATCGCGTCGATGATGGGCGTCCAGGCGGACTGCGGCAGCGCATGCCCCATGCCCGCGATGTTCACCATGCGTGCGCCGGACACGTGGCGCACGACGTCCCTGCCGCATTCGATCGGCACCAGCGGGTCCGCGTCGCCATGGATCACGAGCGTCGGCGTGCTCACCGAGCCGAGGCGTTCGCGGCGGCTGCCGGAGGCGAGGATCGCCGCCAGTTGGCGCGCGTAGCCGGCCGGGTTGAGCCCGCGCTCGAAGGCGCGCTCCGCGCGCGGCGCGTCCAGCGCCTCCTCGTGGGCGTCGCTGCCGGCGCGCAGCACCTTCATCACCTGCTGATAGCGCGCAACGTAGCCGGCGCGATCGGTGGGCGCGGGCGCCAACAGGACCTGTAGCGCCTCGGGTTGCGGCGGCGGCAGATCGGGCGCGCCGCTGGTGGCCATGATCGACGTCAACGTCCGCATCCGCGCGGGGTGGCGCAAGGCCATTTCCTGTGCGATGGCGCCTCCCATCGAAGCGCCGACGATATGGGCGCTCGGGATGTCCAGCGCGTCGAGCAGGCCCACCGTGTCGTGCGCCATGTCGGCCAGCGTGTAGGGCACGCTGGCTGCGTCGATGGCGAAGCCGGCCAGCGTCCGCGCGAGGAGCTGGCCGATGTCGGGCAGCCCGGCGGCATCGAGATAGGTCGATCGTCCGACGTCGCGGTTGTCGAAGCGGATCACACGGTAGCCGCGCGCGGCCAGTTGCTCGCAGAAGGCCTCGTCCCACGCGATCATCTGCGTGCCCAGCCCCATGATCAGTACCAGCGGCTGCGCGTCGGCGTCGCCGAAGGTGTCGTAGGCCAGCTTCAGGCCGTTCGCGGAAACGAAGCGTGTGGTGGGCGGATGTTGGGGCATGGTGTGTGAGACGTGGTGGAGTGAACGGGAGGAACGAGCAAGTCCGGTGCCTTCTGGCGCGCAGGGTCCCGGCATTCGATCTTGTGCTGTTGCACCGTCGTCCGGGCATCTGCGATGGCGTCCGGCACATCTTTTCGTACCTGCGTCACCGCTGAAAGGTTCATTCAGGCCGCCAGGCTATGAATTCGGGACAAGTCGCTCTGTGCCTCCCGCCTTCCGTATCGCCACGGCGGCTGCGTCTCTCGTACCCTGAGCGCCGGTCCATCGCTCATCTCGCATGACGTTCCAGGCGATGCCGGGCGTCGCGAAGAAGCGTAGGCTATCCATGCGTCCCGGTGTGTCTGTCGCCACTGGAAACCGGGCTGATTCCACCTTTTCCTGATCGGGCGCAAATGGAAAGATGGCTGCAACGATCCTGAATGTCCTGCTGCCTGTCCTGCGCTAGCAGCGGCGCGTTCAGGATGAACAAGAACACATCGAGCTGGAACGCATGCGCGTTACCTGGCTGCAGGTGCAAGGAGACAATGATGGAGATATTGGGTCACAGGCCTCGGCAGGCCGGTGCGCAAGGCGACGGGCAGGATGGGAGCGGGCATTCCGCTGCCGGACCCGTCACGAGCGACACGGCCCCGATGGAGCCGCCCTCCGTGGGTCTGCTCATGCTGGAGGCCCGTGCGGCGGCCGAGCTGTCCTTGTTTCTCGCGACGGTTCCGCTGCTGCGCCTGGCGCCGGCCGGCGACGGCCATCCCGTGCTGGTGCTGCCCGGTCTGTCCGCCGGAGACGCCACCACCTACCCCCTGAGGGCTTTCCTGCGGGATCGCGGCTATCGCCCGCATGGCTGGAAGCTCGGTCCCAACCGCGGGCCCCGGCCAGGCGTGGAGGAGAAGCTGATCCAGCGCCTCACCGACCTGCACGAGCGCTACCAGCGCAAGGTGAGCGTGATCGGCTGGAGCCTGGGCGGGGTGTACGCACGCCTGCTTGCGCACCACATGCCCGAGCGCGTGCGCAGCGTCGTGACGCTGGGCAGCCCGTTCGCCAGCGAGCCGCGCGCCACCAACGCGTGGCGCCTGTACGAACTGCTGAGTGGGCGCACGGTCGACGACTGGGCGGAACGTGCGTGGATGAAGGCGCCCCCGCCGGTGCCGTCGACCGCCATTTTCAGCCGCACCGATGGGGTGGTCGCCTGGCGCGGCTGCATGGAACAGGAGAGCGCCACCTCGGAAAACATCGAGGTCGAGGGCAGCCACTGCGGTCTGGGCCACAACCCTGCGGCGCTCTATGCGATCGCCGACCGCCTGGCGCAACCGGAAGGGGAATGGACGCCGTTCCAGCGTACCGGGCTGCGCCGCCTGGTCTACCGCGATCCCTATCGCACCACGCCTGCCTGACCCTTTGCTTTCCGGAGATCCATGATGAACGACAAGCCCTGGCTGGCTTCCTATCCGCCCGGCGTGCGCTGGGACGCCGAGATCAAGCCGACGACGGTGCAGCAGATCCTGGACGATGCCGTGGCCGATTTTCCAGACCGGCCCGCCATCGATTTCATGGGCAAGCGCTTGAGCTACCGCGAACTCGGCGCACTGGTCGACCGCACCGCCCGCGGCCTGCAGAGCCTGGGCGTCGGCCCCGGCGTGCATGTCGGCCTGTTCCTGCCCAACACGCCGCACTACCTGGTGGCCGTCTTCGGCGTGCTGCAGGCGGGCGGCACGGTGGTCAACTACTCCCCGCTCGACGCGGCCAAGGTGCTCGAGCACAAGATCGAGGACAGCCAGACCGACGTCCTGATCACGCTCGACATGCCCGCGCTGTATCCCCAGATGGCCGCGATGCTGGGCGCGACCCGGCTGAAGAAACTCGTCGTCGGCAGCCTGGCCGAGATGACCGGTGCGCCGGAGCAGGTGGCCGCGCAGGCCAAGGCGAAGGGCGAGACCGTCGACATCCCGGTCGACGACTTTCACGTCCGCTTCGCCGAGCTGATCGACAACGACGGGCAGTACACGCGCCATCCCGTGGGCGACCCGCGCGAGACCATCGCGGTGCTGCAGTACACGGGAGGCACCACCGGCCTGCCCAAGGGCGCCATGCTCACGCACGCCAACCTCTCCGCCGCTTGCGAACAAGTGGTGATCACGCAGTTCGGCACACAGCCGGTGCTGACGATGGGGCAGGAACGGCTGCTGGCGGTGCTGCCGCCCTTTCACATCTACGCGCTGACGGTGAACCTGCTGTTGGGCGTGCGGCTGGGCGCGGAGATCGTGCAGCATGTGCGCTTCGACCCCAAGGCGGCCCTGCGCGACATCACCGAAAAGCAGCTCACCACCTTCTGCGGCGTGCCCACCATGTTCACCGCCGTGATCGGCGACCCGGACGCGTCCCAGTACGATCTGCGCTCGCTCAAGCTGTGCAACTCCGGCGGTGCGCCGCTGCCGATGGAGGTCGGCGAGCGTTTCAAGACGGTGACCGGCACCTGGCTGGCCGAAGGCTGGGGCATGACCGAGACCTCGCCCACCGGCACCTTCTCGCCGGCACACGGCAAGCGCAAGGCGGGCTCGTGCGGCATTCCGCATCCCGGCGTCACCATCAAGATGCTCGACCTGGAAGATCCGACCCGCTACGTCCCGTTGGGCGAGAAGGGCGAGATGTGCATCCAGGGGCCGAACGTCATGAAGGGCTATTGGAAGAAGCCCGACGCCACGGCCGAGAGCACCACCTTCGACGGCTTCTTTCGCACCGGCGACGTGGGCTACATGGACGAGGACGGCTTCGTCTTCATCGTCGATCGCTGCAAGGACATGCTGCTGTGCAGCGGCTACAACGTGTACCCGCGCGTACTGGAGGAGGCCATCTACCAGCATCCGGCCGTGCACGAGGTGGCCGTCATCGGCGTGCCCGATGCGTACCGGGGCCAGTCGCCCAAGGCCTTCGTCACCCTCAAGTCCGGGGCCGAGCCCTTCACCCTGGAGGCGCTGCAGGCCTTTCTCAAGGACAGGCTCGGCAAGCACGAGATGGTGCATGGCCTGGAGATACGCGACGCGCTGCCCAAGACCCCGGTCGGCAAGCTGTCGAAGAAGGACCTGGTCGAGGAGGAGGCCCGCAAGCGCGAGGCCACTGCCAACGCCGCCTGACCGCCGGCGCCAGCGCGCCGCTTCCCGGCCCGCTTGCCCGGCTGCCCGCCGGGTCCGGATCGATCATTGACACAAGAAAGGGCTACGCCATGCACCATCTCAGCGGCCTCGACGCCTCGTTCCTGCACTTCGAAACCCCCGAAACGCCCATGCACGTCGGCAGCCTCGTGCTGCTGGAACTGCCGCCGGGCTACGACGGCGACTACTACGAAGACGTCAAATCCATGGTCGGCGCGCGGCTGCACCTGGCCTCGGTGCTCAACCGCAAGCTGGCGCCGATGCCCTTCGAGCTGGCCGAGCCGGTGTGGATCGATGACGACGACATCGACTTGGACTACCACGTGCGCAGCCTGACATTGCGCCGCCCGGGCACGATGCAGCAGTTGAACCACCTCATCGCGCGGCTGCATTCGAGCCTGCTGGATCGCAGCCGCCCCTTGTGGGAGATGTACGTCATCGAGGGCTTGCAGAACGGCGAGGTGGCCTTCTACACCAAGGCCCATCACAGCGGCGTCGACGGCAAGGCCGGCACCGAGCTGGCCAAGGTCATGTACGACATTTCGCCGAAGATCCGCGAGGTGCCGCCGCCGCGCCGGCGCCGCAACGGTAGTGTCGGCTACCAACTGGGCGTGGCCGAGCTGCTGCAGGCCGCCGTCTCCAACACGGCGCGGCAGTACCGCAAGCTGGCCGAGCTGCTGCCCACGGCGGCGCGCGCCCTGACGGCGGCCGGCGGCGTGCTCGCCAGCCAGCAGACGGCCCAGGGCACGCGCCCGCTGAGCCTGGGGCTCGCGCCCAAGGCGCTCTTCAACGACTCGATCACCAACCAGCGCTCCTACAGCACGATGTCGCTGCCGTTCGACGAGCTAAAAGCGCTGGGCAAGCGCCTGGGCGGCACCGTCAACTCCGTCGTGATGGCCATGTGCAGCGGCGCGCTGCGTCGCTTCATGAAGACGCGCGGCCTGCTGCCCAAGGAGGCGCTCATCGCCGGCGTGCCGGTCAGCCTGCGCTCCGACGGCGACGACGCGATGAACAACCAGGTGTCGATGGTGCGCGTGGACCTGGCAACCGACATCGGCGATCCCGCGGAGCGCTTCCAGGCGATCCATGCCTCCTCGGAGGCGGCCAAGGCCGTCGTGCGCGAGCTTCGGCCCGTGCTCGGCGTGGACGTGCCGGTCACGGGCACGCCCTGGCTGATGACCAGTCTGGCCTCGCTGTACGGCCGTTCCAACCTCGCGCGCCGGCTGCCGCCCGTGGCCAACGTGCTGATCTCCAACGTGCCCGGGCCGACGGTGCCGCTGTACGTGGCCGGCGCCCGGATGAAGCACTTCTATCCGGTGTCCATCCCCTATCACGGCACAGCGCTGAACATCACGGTGCAAAGCTATGACGGCTCGCTGGACTTCGGTTTCACGGCTTGCCGACGCATCCTGTCGGAGGAGGAGTCGTACGAGTTGATCGGCTACATGCACGCGGCGCTCGAAGAGCTTAGGGCGCTGCCGAGCGTGACCGCCGTCGTGCCGGCCGTGGCAGCCGCGAGCGAAGCGCCGGCGCAGGCCCGCGCCCGCAAGGCAGCCCCGGCCAAGAAGTCCGCGCGCAAAGCGGCCCCGGCCAAGAAGTCGGCGCGCAAGCGGTCGGCGGCGCCCGCACGCGCAACCGCCGCGACGCGCCGGCCGGCACAGGACGGCACGAGTGCGGTCCCCGCGCGCAAATCGGCCTGAGCCGCCGGTCCGCGAATAAAACAATAAGACAGGAGACAACATCATGAACCCGGCCCAAGCGCCTGCCAGCGGCCATGCGAACTACAGCGCAGAGGACGAGGCGCTCTTCTCCAAAGTGAGCTGGCGCCTGTTGCCGCTGCTCATCGTCTGCTACGTCGTCGCCTTCATCGATCGCATCAACATCGGCTTCGCGCAGTTGCAGATGAAGCAGACGCTGAGCTTCAGCGACGAGGCCTACGCCCTGGGCGCCGGCATCTTCTTCATCGGCTACTTCCTCTTCGAGGTGCCGAGCAACCTCATGCTGGAGAAGATCGGCGCGCGCAAGACGCTGCTGCGCATCATGTTCTGCTGGGGCCTCGTCGCCTCGGCCATGATGTTCGTGCAGACCACGACGCAGTTCTACATCCTGCGCTTCCTGCTGGGCGCCTTCGAGGCGGGCTTCTTCCCCGGCATCATCCTGTACCTGACCTACTGGTACCCCTCGGCCCGTCGGGGCAAGGTCATCTCCATCTTCATGACGGCGACAGCGATCGGCTACCTCATCGCCGGCCCGCTCTCTGGCGCGATCATGAAGTACATGGATGGGCTGGGCGGCCACTACGGCTGGCAGTGGCTGTTCGTGGTGCAGGGCCTGCCGGCCTCGATCCTGGGCATCGTGGCCTTCTTCTACCTCAAGGACAAGCCGGAGAACGCGAACTGGCTCACGTCCCGCGAAAAGGCGCTGCTGCGCGGACACATCGAGAACGACGCGCATACCGTCGAGGTCGCCTCGCACAGCTCGTTCCGGGCCCTGCTGGCCGACCCTAAAGTGTTCACCATGTGTCTGGTGTACTTCCTGTTCCTGGGCGCCAACTACACGCTGGTGTTCTTCATGCCCACGCTGATCAGGAGCTGGGGCGTCGCGGATGTGTTCACGGTCGGGCTGCTCGCGGCCATCCCCGCCGTCGTCGGCGCCATCGGCATGGTGTTCGTCGGCCGCAGCTCGGATCGCCACCTCGAGCGGCGGCGCCATTTCTTCTGCTGCTCGGTGCTGGCCACCGCGGGGCTCTTGATCGCCGTGCTGGCCGCAGGCAACATGGTGCTGGCGCTCGCCGGCCTGGCCATCATGGCCATCGGCCAGTCGGCCAACACGCCGATCTTCTTCGCCGCGATCAGCGAGTACCTGCCCAAGAACTCGGCGGCTGGCGGCATCGCCCTGATCAGCAGCCTGGGCAACCTGGGTCCGGCGGTGACGCCGGTGTTCACCGCCTGGATCACCACCAGCACCGGTTCCTCCGACAACAGCATGTATCTGACGATGGCGATGTGGCTCTTGTCCGGCCTCATCCTGATGTGGGTCATCCGTCCCGCGACTTCGGCCGTGCCGCGCTTCGCGGCGGCCTGAGTTATCTTGTTTTCTGGTCAATCTTCTAGAGAGTACGTCATGGCAACCAGCAAGAAATCGACTGAGTCCACGCCCCGCAACCCGATGGAGCTGCCCACCCTGGACGAGCTCAAGTCCCTGATCGGGCAGTTCAAGCTGCCGGGCGTCGACGTCAACGCCCTGGCCGAATGGCAGCGCAAGGATCTCGAGGCGCTGGCCGAGGCGAATCGCCAGGCCTACGAGGGCATGAAGGCATTGGCGCAGCGGCGTACGGAGATGCTGCGCGAGGCGCTCACCGAATGGCAGGAGAACCTGAAGGAATCGACCGGCAAGGACGCATTCGCCAAGCAGTCCGAAGCGGCGCAGCGCGGTATGCAGCAGGCGCTCGACAATTTCCGGGAGCTTGCCGAAATGGAGGCGCAAGCGCGCAACGACGCCTGGAAAGTGGTGCAGGAGCGCATCAACGAAAACATGGCCAACTTGCAGAAGCTGCTGCCGACCCGGCGCTCCTGACCACGGGTCAAGGCGCAGGCCTCGCCGTTCACGGCGAGGCGAGGGCGGGCACAGGCCGAGGTGCCTGAATCAGGTCTTGGGCGGGCCTGCGAGATATTGCGCGTCGCTGACGTGCTCCATCCATTCCACGTTTTTGCCGTCCAGCGTCTCCTGGATCGCAATGTGGGTCATGGCCGTGGTCGGCGAGGCGCCGTGCCAGTGCCGATGCGCGGGCGGGTACCAGATGACGTCGCCCGCACGGATCTCGACGATGGGCTCGCCTTCGCACTGCGTCCAGCCGCAGCCGGCGGTGACGATCAGCGTCTGCCCCAGCGGGTGGGTGTGCCAGGCGGTGCGCGCGCCCGGCTCGAAGGTGACGGCGGCGCACGACACGCGGGCCGGCGCGGGTGGGCTGTTCAGCGGGTCGATACGAACCGTGCCGGTGAACCACTCGGCAGGCCCCGGCATCGAGGGCTGAGATCCAACGCGTTTGAGTTCCATGGCTCGTTCCTTTCAGTATTGGGGATGAACGCTGCCCGTCGCATCAATCCTTCCCGGCGGCGAAACTGCTGTATGACCGGCTCGATCGGATGAGAAGGCAACAGCATGCTTTGGCCCCGGCTGCTGCCTCTTCCACCGCGATTGCGAACGCTCCTCGTCCGAAAGCATCGATTCGATCGTCGGCCCTTTGTTCAGGACAGCGGTTGCACGGCCTCTGCCTTCTTTTTCAGCAGCGAGACCGCCTTCTTGTCGAAGGAAACGACGGTTTCGCTACCCAACCATGTGCCTTCGTAGGCGACGATCCCGTCGGCGAAATCACCGCCGGCCTCCAGGGGCGCCAGCCTGGCCTCGCAGCCGCACTGCGCGAAGCGAAAGCATGAATGTGGACGGTGTCAATCCGGGGCAATGCCAATACCGCCGGGCGCATCGCGGCCTAGACTCTGATTTGCGTATATAAGATCAAAATGTCGTATATACGACAAAAATTGAGACTTGCATGGGAGACAACGTTGCGTAGACGCACCATTTTGCAGGGAATCGGGGTGCTGGGCGCCCTGGGAGCGACGCGGGCATTCGCCGCGGGTCAGATCGATCGCCCCCCCTTCGCCGGAAATCAACCGAGGCCGACCCAGGACTTGATGGGGTGGTATGGCACCACCGCTCGGGAGACGGCAATCGAACCGGCTTTCCCGATCGTCGATCCGCACCATCACTTGTTCAATACGGCATCGGACAAGCTCTACTACCGGATGGAGGACCTCGCCGCCGACTTGAGCGGCGGGCATCGCGTGCTGGGGACGGTGTATGTGGAGGCCTACAGCGCTGGTTGGCGCAAAGACGGGCCCGAGGCCTATCGGTCGGTCGGCGAAGTCGAGCGCATCGTCGGTCTGACGGAACAGCCCCTGCCCATGTCCTGGGGTAGCAGCCATATCGCGGCAGGCATCGTCTCCAGCGTGGATCTGGCGGCAGGCGACGACATCGCGCCCGTGCTGGCCGCGCACAAGGAGGCGGGCGTTGGCAGGCTGCGTGGGGTGCGGCACCACACGGCATATGACAGCGGTTCGGTCGGCAGCCTGAACAAGCACCAGCCATCCCCGCAATTGATGGCGGAGCCAAAGTTCCGCCAGGGCATGGCGCAGTTGCAGCGGGCAGGCCTGAGCTTCGACGCCTGGGTCTATCACACCCAGCTCGCGGATCTTGCCGACCTGGCTGCGGCATTCCCCGAGGTCGACGTGGTCGTCAATCACATGGGCGGGCTGATCGGCGTGGCCGAGCATCGCGAACAGCGCGAGGCGGCGCTCAAGACCTGGCGGCAAGGCCTCGCCGAACTGGCCCGACATCCCAACGTGAAGGTCAAGGTCGGCGGCATGGGCATGCCGGTGTTCGGCTTCGGCTTCGAACACGCCGCCAAGCCCGCGAGTTCGGACGATCTCGCCCGCGCCTGGGCTCCCCTGGTCGAGGTGTGCCTGGAAACCTTCGGCACCGGGCGCTGCATGTTCGAAAGCAATTTCCCTGTCGACAAGCAGTCGGCGGGCTACAACGAAGTCTGGAATGCGTTCAAGAAACTGAGCGCTTCGCTGTCCGCGGACGAGCGCAGGGATGTGTTCTACCGCACCGCGTGCGAGGTCTACCGGCTGCCCGAGCTGCGCCGCGAGGGTGATGCCATGGCCGGGTGAGGTATTGCATCGGCGCG
>NZ_VLTJ01000013.1 GCF_007558815.1 Verticiella sediminum
CCGCGGCGCAACAGGCATGAGTCGCTCCCGCATGAAGCCGGGAGCTGCTGTGGTCAGGCCGCGGGCGGTGCGGTGCGGCCGAACGCCGGCTCGTGGCGGGCAAACGCATCGAGCCAGGCCACAAGGGCAGGGAATGCGGGACGCCAGGCGATGAGCTGGCGCTTGTCCAGAAAGCCCAGGGCGCAGGCGAGCGTGATCGTCTCGGCGTTCGTGCGGTCGGGCGGCGGCGGCTCGTGCTCGAAGGCTGCCAGCGCGCGCAGGATCTTGCCGGTCTGGCGCTCGCGCCAGACGTCGGAGCGGTGCGCGGGCTCGTGGTAGCGATCCTCGTAGATGAGTAGCGCGCCGGCGTCGATGATGCCGTCTGCCAGCCGGGTGCGGGTCAGCATGTCGATGCGCTCGGCGCCGCGGGCGGGCAGCAGCGCCTCGCTGCGTGCGACGTCCTGGAGCAGTTCGAGGATCACGCTGCTGTCGTAGACGGGCGGGCCGGACTGCCGGAGCAGGCACGGGTATTTTCCCAGCGGATTCTGCTCTTCGATCGGATCGGCGGGATCGGTCGGCTGCACGGGCCACATGGCCACTTGGTCCGTGAGCCCGAGGACGTCGATGGCGATGCGTACTTTGCGCGCGAAGGGTGAGGTGAGCGTGCCGCGCAGCGTGTAAGGTGCGGCGGGTAAGGTCGTGGTCATGGCAGGCTCGCGTTCAGTGGAAAGAGCGTCCGCCGTCGACGGCCAGCGCCGCGCCGGTGACATAGGACGATTCGGTGCTCGTCAGGAACAGGATCGCGCGTGCGATCTCGTCGGGTTGCGCCATTCGACGCAGCGCGTAGTTGCCGACGTTGCCCTGCACGCCTTGAGCCATGGGGGTGTCCACCAGCCCCGGGCAGACCGTGTTGACGCGAACGCGGGGGGCCAGTTCCGCGGCAAGCGCGCGGCTCAGGTTGAGCAGACCGCCCTTGGAGGCGGCGTACGCGGAACGATTCGGCGCGTTGGGCAGCAGCGACTGGCCCGAGCCCAGGTTCACCACCGAGGCGGACTCGGCTTTCAGCAGCCACGGCAGGGCAGCACGGATCACCAGGAAGGGGCCGGTCAGGTTGATCGCCAGGGAACGATGCCAATCCTCGATCGTGCCTTCCAGCAGGGAACCGCGGGTCTGGATGCCGGCCGAATTCACGATGCCGTCCAGGCCGCCCAACTGAGTGACGGCTGCTTGCACGGCGCGCTCGACGGCGGCTTCGTCGCTGACGTCTGCCTCGATCGGGTGCCCGCCGGTCCGTTCGGCGACGTCGCGCAGCGCTGCCAGGTCGCGGTCGAGCAGGGCCAGGCACGCGCCCTCGCGCGCAAAGAGCAAGGCCGTCGCGCGGCCGATGCCGGAAGCAGCCCCGGTAATGAGGATTCGGCGTTGATCGAGTCGTTTCATGGCTGTCCTGATTTGCGCGGCACGTTGGCGAGTTGGATGTGGGTTTCCCAGTCGATGATTTCCTGGTCGACGAAAGCGGTGAGTTCCCGAGGGGACATGATCATCGGGGTCATGGCCATCCTGAGCAGCTTCTCGCGAAAATCGGGTGTGTCGAGCACGCGGTTGATCTCCTGATTCAGGCGTTGGACGATCGCCTCGTCGGTGCCCGTGGGCGCGAAGAGGGCGGCCCAGGTGATGACCTGGACGTCGGGATGGCCCGCTTCGAGCGTCGTGGGCACCTGCGGCAGCAATGGATGGCGCTCGCTGGCGGTGACCGCCAGGGCTTTCATCCGGCCGGACGTCAGGAATGCCATCGACGAATACGGATCGCCGACGATGACGTCGATCTGCCCGGCGACCAGGTCCTGCATGGCCTGGGGATTGCCGCGATACGGCACATTGATCATGTCGATGCCGGTCGAATGCTTGAGCAGTTCGCCGGCGACCAGACTGGACGTATTGCCGCTGCCGTACGCCAAGGGCTTGTTGCTGGCCGCGCGCTGCCTGGCCACCGACACGAAGCCGGCGAGATCGTCGGCCGGGAAGTCCTCGCGCACCAGCACGGCCAACGGGATCTGGATCAGACCGGAGACGGCAGTGAAGTCCTTTTGCGGGTCGTAGGGAAGGTCGTCGTACAGCATGCGGTTGGCCGCATGTGCGGAATTCGTGCTCATGAACAGCGTGTAGCCGTCCGGCTTGGCGCGCTTGGCCTGCTGGGCGGCAATGATGCCGTCGGCGCCGGCCGGGTTTTCGATGATGACGGTCTGTCCCAGCGGTTCGCGCAGGGCGTCCGCGATCAGACGTGCCGCGCCATCGGTGGCGCTGCCGGCTGGGAACGGAACGAGCATGCGGATCGGGCGCCGCGGCCAGTCTTCGGCGGCCTGCGCCGCGGCAGGCGCCAAGATAGCCAGCGGCGCCGCGACGGCCAGGGCGGTGAGCGCGGCTACTGCGCGGCGCAGCCCGGCGTGCGGGCGCTGGGGCGACCGCGGCCGCACAGCGATTCGATGCAGCGACATCATGACATTCGTCTCCTCGATTCGATATTGTTGGTTGGAGCGTCTCCCGCTGCGCTCAAGGCGGCGGCGGGCGGTGAAATTCCGGCCATTTCCGGCGCACGATGACGCGATCGGCGCGGTAGGCGTGACAACTGTCGATCTTGCGCGGCCTGCCGGTCGGGTCCAGCGGTTCGGGGCGGTGCCGCGCCAGTTCGCTCAGGGTCTGGTTGGCGACGGTGGCCATGGGGCCAAGCAGTTCGCGCATGTGCGCGCAGGCGTGGGAATGGCGCACGCGCAGCGCGACTTCGCGCCGCCAGCCGCTAACCATGCGCACGCCGATGAGGCGGCGCAGCTCCTCGCCGCCGCCATGGCATTCCGGATACGGCACGGCGCTCGAGAAGCTCTGCACGTCGCGCACTTGCAGCATGTCGTCGAACACCAGGCGCACGCCCAGGTCGTGAGTGGGGTCGTGCGCGGGCACCGTGCGCCCGCCGCTGCGCGGCGTGAACACCTTCGGCTTGCGGTCCACCAGTTGCGCTTCCAGCTCGAACAGGCCGTCTGCGCGCCGGAAGCCCCGGATGTCGATGCGGCGAAAGTGCAGCTCTTCCCGGGTGTCGTCGGCGAGCGTGCTTTTCATCTTGGATTTCCTCAGCGGAACCGGGGAGGGCGCTTTTCCAGGAATGCGTCGACGGCCTCGGTGTGGTCGGGCGTTTTGTGGCAGATAGCCTGGTACACGGCCGACAGTTCGAGCGCGCTGTCCAGCCGAGTATGCAGGCTCTCGCGCAGCAGGCGCTTGGTCAGGCGCAGGGCATGCGCGGGATTGCGCACGATGCGCTCGGCAAGGCCGCGCGCTGTCGCCATCAGTTCTTCGCCCGGGACCACGCGGGAGACGAGATTCCACTCGAGCGCCTGGCCTGCATCGATGCTGTCGCCGGTGAAGGCCAGCTCGGAAGCCCGAGCCAGGCCGATGACGCGCGGCAGCAGCCAGGCTCCGCCGTCGCCGGGAATGATGCCCAGACGCACGAAGCTCTCAGCGAACGTGGCGGTGCCTGCCGCGACGCGCAGGTCGCACATGCAGGCCAGATCCAGGCCGGCGCCGATGGCGTGGCCGTTGATGGCGGCGATCACCGGGACTTCCAGGTTGAACAGGGCCAGGGTCAGGCGCTGGATGCCCCGCCGGTAATCGTCCCGGATGTCCATTTCCGAGACCTCGGGCGACGCCTGGCGACGCATGTCGCGGATGTTGCCGCCAGCGCAGAACGACGGCCCCGCACCCGTCAGGATGACGCAGCGCACACTCCTGTCGCCGTGGATGCGTTCGATGGCGGCGAGGAGCTCGGGAATGGCCGAGTTGCCGGTCAGCGGATTGCGCTGTTCGGGCTGGTTCATGGTGAGGGTCGCGATCGGACCCTCTTGTTCGTACAGAAGAAAATCGGGCATGGAGAGGTCTCAGAGCGTGCTGTTGTCGATCACGAAGCGATAGCGCACGTCGCCAGCGAGCAGGCGTTCGTAGGCTTCGTCTATACGGTCCGCCGCGATCAGTTCGATCTCGGCGCGAATGCCGTGCTCGGCGCAGAAGTCGAGCATTTCCTGGGTTTCGGCCAGGCCGCCGCTGCGCGTGCCGGCGATCGAGCGCCGATTGGTGAGCAGCGAGACCGAGGGAACGGCTAGCGGCTGGCTGGCGGCGGCCAGTTGGACGAACACGCCGTCGCGGGCGAGCAATCCGAGATAGCGGTCCATATCCAGCGTGGCCGGCACGGTCGAGATGATCAGGTCGAGACGATTGGCCAAGGGCGCCAGCGCCTCGGCCGACGTGGTGACGACGAATTCGCTGGCGCCCAGGCGCAGCGCGTCGTCGCGCTTGGTGTCGTCAAGCTCGAGGACGGTGACTTCGGCGCCCATGGCACGGGCCATCTGGATACCGACGTGACCGAGGCCGCCCAGGCCAATGACGGCCACGCGCGAGCCGGGGCCCGCCTTCCAGTGCCGCAGCGGGGAATACATGGTGATGCCGGCGCACAGCAGCGGCGCCGCGTTCTCCAGCGGGATGGTGTCCGGCACCCGGACGACGAAGCGTTCGTCGACGACGATCTGCTCGCTGTAGCCGCCGTGCGTCGGCTCGCCATGGCGATCCAGCGAGTTGTACGTCAGCGTGCGATGGCCGCTGCAGTACTGCTCCAGCCCGGCCAGGCAGTTGGCGCATCCCCCGCAGGAATCCACCATGTTGCCGACGCCTGCACGGTCGCCCACCCTGAAGCGGGTGACGTGCGAACCGATCTCGATGACCTTGCCCGCCATTTCGTGCCCGGGCACCAGCGGGTAGCGGGTGCTGCCGCGCAGGCTGTGGGCGTGCTCCACGTCGGAATGGCAGATGCCGGCGAAGGCGATGGCGATCACCACGTCGCTCGGACCCGGCGCGCGCCGGGGGATGAGCGTCGAGATGAAGGGTTGCCTCGGGCCGCAGGTGCAGCGGGCTTTGACGGCTTTCATGAATGTCGCGGTTCCATCGGCACGCTCGCAGGCCGCCGCGTCGGCGGTCCGCAGGCATGCGGTTGCGGCTACTGGGGCTCGATGTTGGCGGCGCGCGCCAATGTCACGTACTTGGCGATCTCGGCCGCGGTGAAGTCGCGCAGTTCATCGGGATTCAGATGCAGGGCGGTGGTGCCGCTTTGCGCCATCTTCGCGGCGAGTTCGGCGTCGTTCAGCGCCTCCTGGACGGCCTGGCTGAAGCGCTGGACGAAATCCGCCTGCAATCCTTTGGGGCCGACGAAGGCGTTCCAGGAGGGGAAGTCGAAGCCCGGCAGCGTCTCCGAAATCGCGGGCCACTCGGGGGTGGTCGGATTGCGCTCCAGCGAGGTCACGGCCAACGCCTTCAGGTTGCCGCCGCGCACCTGGGCCAGGGCGTTGCCGGGATCCGTGAAGGTCGCGTCCAGCACCCCGCCGATGACGTCGTTGAGCGTCGCCGGGGTGCCGCGGTAGGGAATGTTGACCAGGGACACCCCGGCCATGGCGTTGATGGTCGCGATCTGCAGTTGGACGATGGACGTCGAGGCGCCCACGTTGAGCTTGCCGGGATGGGCTTTCGCATGGGCGAGAAAGTCCTGGAAAGTCTGCACCGGCGAGTCCTGGCGCACCATCAGCACATGGTTGGTCAGGCTCGCGCCGGCGATCGGCGTCATGTCCGTGGCGGGGTCGTAGGGCAGATTCTTGATGAAGGCGACGTTCGCGGCCAGCGGGGACAGCGAACCGCACATCAGCGTGTGGCCGTCGGGCGCGGCGCGCAACAGCTCCATGGTGCCGATGGTGCCGTTCGCACCCTCGCGGTTCTCGACGATGATCGGCTGCCCGAGGGTCTGGCTGACCAGCACCGTGATGGCGCGGGCGACGAAGTCGTTCGAGCTGCCGGCCGGCAGCGGCACGATGACGCGGATCGGCCGGTTGGCGCGGAGCACGCGCGGTGCCGCGAGAACGGCAGGCCCGGCGAGGACGGCGCCCACGGCTTTGAGGAATGATCGCTTGTTCAAGTATGTCTCCTGCTTATTGTTGCCGCTGCATGGCGAGCTTCATCCCATCACGGACTTGTATTCGAGGAATTCCTCGATGCCGAAACGGCCCCATTCGCGGCCCACGCCGGACAGCTTGAACCCGCCATGCGTGCCGCGCTTGTTCAGCGGGGCACCGTTGATGCGTACCCGGCCGACGCGCAGTTGCGCGGCCACGGCCCGCGCGCGCACCGGGTCGGCGGACCAGACGCCCGCGGCCAGCCCGTACACCGAGTCGTTGGCGATGCGGATGGCGTCGGCCTCGTCCTCGAAAGGGATCACGATGAGCACCGGGCCGAAGATTTCCTCGCGGGCCAGACGGCTCTGGTTGGTGCCGGTGAAGATGGTGGGACGGACCCACCAGCCGCGTTCGAGCCCGGCCGGCGGTTCGAGCCCGCCCGTGAGCAGGCGCAGGCCTTCTTCCTGTCCGGCCTGGATGTAGCCGCGTACGCGATCGCGCGCAGCCGCAGTGGAGACCGGGCCGAGCGTGGTCGCGGGGTCGAAGGGGTCGCCCTGGATGAAGGACTCCGCCTTGCGCACCGCCAGTGCTTCGGCTTGCCCGAGGCGCGCGCGCGGCACGAGCATGCGTGTCAGGCCACCGCAGACCTGCCCGGCGTTGCGGAACGCATCCTCGATCCCATCGGCGACGGCGCGGGTCAGATCAGCGTCCTCGAGGATGATGTTGGCGGACTTGCCGCCCAGTTCCAGATGGACTCGCTTGATCGAGCCGGCCGCCACTTCCATGACGCGGCGCCCGGCGCGTACCGAGCCGGTCAGCGACACCATATCGATGAGCGGGTGTGCGGCGATGGCTTCGCCCACTTCCGGACCGGTGCCGCAGACGAGGTTGAAGACGCCCGGCGGCAGACCGGCTTCGCGGCACAGCTCGGCAAAGAGGAAGGCGGTGAGCGGCGCAACTTCGGAGGGCTTGAGCACGACGGTGCAGCCTGCCGCGATGGCCGCGCCGGCCTTGGATATCACGGAGCGCAAAGGTGCGTTCCAGGCGGTGATGGCACCGACGACCCCGGCGGGTTCCCGGCACACCACGGTGTTGCCGACATCCTCCTGCCACCGGATCTCGGCGAGGCACTCGGCGATGATGTCGAGTTCCTCGACGGCGCCGGCGGTCTGTGAGCGCGTCACGGCAGAGATCGGGTAGCCCAGCTCGAGCACCACGCTGCGGGTGACGTCCTCGGCGCGGGCTTGCACCGCGCGGGCCAGACGGGTGAATATCGCGGCGCGTTCCTCGATCGAGGTGCGGGACCATCCCTCGAAAGCGCGTACCGCGGCCTCGACCGCCCGGTCCACATCCTGCGGCGTGCCGCGCGGCACGGTGGCCAGTATTTCCTCGGTCGCCGGGTTGATGACGTTCAAGGTGTCTTTGCCTGCGGATGGCACCCATTGGCCATCGATGAAAATGCTGTCGTGTCGAATCATTGGAATCACCAGGCTTGTGTGAGGATTTGCTCGAGCTCGTCGGCGTGCTGGACGCGGCGCGGATTGCCCTTGAGGAACCAGTCTTGCATCGACAGCCGTGCGATCTCCGGCAGGTCGTCGCGCGGCACGCCCAGCTCGCGCAGCCGGTCGGGCAGTCCCAGCGCGGCGAAGATCGTCGCGAGCCTGGCGATCGTCTCGCCGGCGTCGCCCGTCCCGAGGGCGGCGCCGACCCTATCCATGCCCGCGCTGGCCGCGTCGGCGTTGAAGCGCAGCACATGGGGCAGCACGACGGCGTTCACCGTGCCGTTCTCCTGGCCATAGCGGGCGCCGATGGCATGGCCCAGCACGGTGGTGATGCCGGCGGCCGTATGGTCGGTGCCCTGCCCACACAGGATCGCGGCCAGCACCAGTTGACCGCGCACGGCCGCATCGTCCGCGCGCGCGGCCTGCGGCAGGTTTTGCGCCAGCAGCCGCAGCGCGTGCATCAGCGCTCCGTGCGCCAACGCATCCTGCGAGCGGGAGGTCAGGCCTTCGATCGCCATCGACAAGGTGTTGATGCTGGCGGTAGCCACCAGGCCGCGCGGTGCCGACAGGATCATCTCGGGGTCGATGAACACCGATTGCGCGCGGGTCTTGGGATCGAACATCGCCAGCCGCTGGCCGCTCGCGGGGTCGAACACCGCGCTGCCGGCCTTGACGGTGGCCGTGGTCGGCGTGGTCGGCACGATGAACTGCGGCAGCTTGGGTGCCGACAGCTTGGGGCTGCGCAGGCTGCCGTCGGCCTCGGTCACGGTGCACAGCTCGGATACCGGCTTGCCCTCGGCCGCCAGGATGCTGGCCGCGCGGGCCGTCACGATGGCCGAGCCACCGCCCACGGCGATCACGGCATCGGCCTGGAGGCGGCGCAGCAGCGCCGCAGCATCCTCGACCGAGGCAACCGGGCTGTGGCCCAGCACCTCGCCGTAGATGCCGGCGCAGCGCTCACCGAGCGCCGCACGCACGCGCTCGATGAGCGCTCCCTTGGCCAGCCAGTCCCCGCAGACGACGACAGCCCGCCGGCTCTTGATGCGATCGAGCTCCCGGCCCAGGTTCGCGAGGCTGTCGGGGCCGTGGAACAGGCGCAGCGGTGGCGTGATGTGCTGGAAGTTCTGCATGTCCATCTCAGCTCTCGCTCTGCAGTTCGGCGCGGACCTGCGCGCTGATCGCCGCCTTGTCCACCTTGCCGGTGTGATTGGTCGGCAGCGGCTCGCGCTGAAGGCGCCAGCGGCTGGGCACCGCGAACGAGGCGATCTGGCCGCGCAGTTGGTCCTGCAACTGCTGCGGCGCGAGCTCGGCGTCGGTGACGACAACCGCCATCACTTCCTCGCCCAGGTCGCGGTGCGGCACGCCGAACACCACCGCCTCGGTCACGCCGGGAATGTTCAGCAGCGCCCGTTCGATCGCGGCGGGCGCGATGTTTTCGCCGCCGCGGATGATCATGTCCTTGCTGCGGCCGGTGATCCAAAGGTTGCCCTTGTCGTCGAGCTTGCCCAGATCGCCTGTGTGCAGCCACCCGTCTTCATCGATGGGCGATTCCTCGAGGCCGAAGAATCCGGACATCTGCGTGGGCGAGCGCAGCAGGATCTCCCCGTCGGGCAGGTCGGGATGGGGAAGAAAACGGATTTCGACGCAGGGCAGCGGTTTGCCGGCGGAGCCCAGCTCCTCGATGGCTTCCGAGCCGGCGGCGGCCGTTGCCTGGCCGCCGTTTTCCGTCAGGCCGTAGCCCGTGGGGATCCTCGGGTTGACGCTGGGCAACTGGGTGCGGATGCGCTGCATCAGTTCCGCATGCACGGGTGCGCCGCCGATGCTGATGGACTTCAGGCTGCTCAGATCCCTGCGCGATACGTCCGGATGGTCCAGCAGCCGCGTCACCATGGTCGGTACGGCATTCCAGCGCTTGACCTTGTTGCGTTCGATGGTCGCGAGCACCTCGGCGGGGTCGTACCTGCCTTGTGTAAGCACCAGCGTATCGCCGACGACGACTGCCCGCATGAGGGTCTGCATGCCGCCCACATGGAACAGGGGACCCGTGATCAGCGTCACGTCGCGCAACGTCTCATCGATCTGGTGCGGCAGCTTGCGGGTGATGTGCAAGGTCATCTGCAGGCGCGCCAGCAGCGCGCGATGCGACAGCACCACGGCTTTGGGCTGGCCCGAGGTGCCCGAGGTGAAGATGATGAGCGCGGTCTCTTCTTCGCTGAGCTCGCCTTGCGCATCCGCGGCCGCATCGCCGGCCTGCCGCTGCGTCATGTCGATGCCCCAAGGCCCCTGGCGCGCGTGCGCCGGCACCCGCGCCGCGCAACGCTCGTCGGCCAGCGTCATGGCCGGTTGCAGGCTCGCCAGACCATTGCCGACTTCGACTTCGCTCCACCAGGCGTTCGCCAGCACAGGGACGGCGCCCGCGAGAAGGCAGGCCCAGAAGTTGAGCACCCACTCCGGGCTGTTCCAGCCGAGAATGAAGATGCGATCGCCTCGGCGAATGCCCAGGTCGGCGAGCCGGCGGGCCTTGGCGACAGCGCCCTGGTGCAGCTCCTCGAACGTGAGGACACGCTCGCCTTGGATGATGTGGGGCCGCGCGCCCCAGCGCCCGGCGAATTCGAGCAGCCCCTCGACCCGGCGCGGGCGATCCTTGTACATCCGGAATGGAACCCCGCCGATGATTTCTGTCGCAATATCCTTGCCCCATGGCGTTGCTGCTGATGACATCGATGTCTCCGTGTTGGTGCGGCGCACGCGCATGCTCCGTACTGGTGGCCGGGGCCGGCCCCAGGATGCGCACGCCCGCTCACTGCATGTTCAGGATTTCTTGTAGCGATCGAGGATCGCGTTGTCCTGGCCGAGCGCCGGGGCAGGGTTGGCGGGACACCAGTCGCCATCGAACTTGATCGGTATTCTCACGCTGCGGATCGTGCCGGCCTCGCCCGGATACTCGACATCGGTGATTACGCCGGACCCGCTCGCAGCCTCCATTTCCAGCGCCTCGCCCAGACTGCGGACCACGCCGCAGGGAATCCCTGCCTCGTGCAGCCGCTTGACGATCTCCTCGGAGGTGAACCCGGAGAACACCTCGCCGAGCAAGGCGTCGCAGGCGTCCCGATGAAGGACCCGGGAAGCCGCGGTCGCGAATCGTGGATCGTCTGCGAGTTCCGGGCGGTCCATGGCATCGACGATCCTCTTCCACGAGCCGTCGCTGAACGTGGAAAGCAGGACGTTTCCGTCCGAGGTCGCGTACTGGCCATACGGCACCACGCCCGGATGGCGTGAGCCCATCCGCTTGGGCGTTTGGCCGGTCACGAAATACCGTGTGGCGTTGTAGACGGAAAGCGAAAGCAGGGAACTCATCATGCTGACTTCGACGAGCCCTCCTTTGCCGGTGCGTGAGCGCCGCAGCAGCGCGGCGAGGATGCCGTGGACCGCGAACATCCCGGACGACAGATCGGCCACCGGAAGACCCAGCTTGGTAGGCGGGCTGTCGCCTTCCCCGTTCAGGCTCATCACGCCGGATTCGGCCTGCACGATCAGATCGAAGGCGGCCCGCCGGCTCTCGGGCCCCGTCCCGCCGAAACCGGAGATCGAGCAATACACCAGGCCCGGATTGAGCTTGGAGAGGACGTCGTACCCGAAGCCGAGCCGTTCGGCGACGCCGGTACGGAAGTTCTGGATGAAGACGTCGCAATCCGCGATCATCGCGTGAATGAGCTTTTTCCCCTCCTCGGACTTCAAGTCGAGTTCCACCGACGCTTTGCTTCGGTTGATGGTGGAGTGATAGAAGCTCACGTCGCCTTGGAGGGGCGCGATGTGGCGGGTGTCGTCACCGGCCTCGGGCACTTCGACCTTGATGACTTCCGCGCCCATCTCCGCAAGCAGCAGCGTGGCATACGGACCGGAGAGGTAGCGTGTCAAGTCGAGGATGCGCACGCCGCTGAGCGGCAGCGATGCGTCCTCTCGTGTCCGAACGCCATGTTCGCGCGCCGGTTCGGCGCAGGCCGCCGAATGACGTTCCTCACTCTTGGCGTTCGCGATCGACGTGTCGCTGGACGTGGTCATGGTCATCTCGGTTCTTGATTCGTTCGCATGAAGGCTCACTCGCTCAAGCGGCCGGGCGCCTGGGCAGTGCCACCACCGCCGTCCCGGGCATCGCCTGCTGGCCGCGCTGGTTCGTGGCCCAGGTGGTGAGCTTCACCACGTGCTGGCCATCGGCGTCGACTTCTTTTGCGTCGACGCGGCCACCGAGTCGCACCACATCGCCCAGATAGACATGGGCGCGGTACTGACCCGTCAGCGCCTTCAGCCGGCCGGCGTCGCCCATCCAGTTCGTCAGCGAATGGATTTGCCAGCAGGTGCGCTGGATGCCGACGTCGTAGGCGATCTGGGCGCCCTGCAGTTGGGCCGCGTAATCGTTGTAGTGCACCGAATAAACGGGTTCCAGCGCGTGCGTGCGCGGGTCGCGAAAGGCCCACTTCGGATGCTTGTGATAGCGCTTGAGCGCCACCGAGTGCGCGGATACGCGCGGGATGGGCGCGGCGCCCGCTGCGATGAAGGCGATGAAATCCGTCAGCCCCAGCGGGCCCTTGGTGATGACGTCGATCTCGTCGCCGATTTGCACGTCGTCCCAGTAGCGCGGCGTGGCGCCGCGCGGCCGCTCGGCGAGGATCTGCCGCTCGATCTCGGCGAGCTCTTCGTCCTTCCAGGGGTGGGGCACGTCGAGAGCGCGGCTCTCGCGCCGCTTCTGCATTTCGCCGCGCTCGAAGCGCATGCGCGAGCAGATGAAGGTGGCTTTGAGTTCGCCATCCTCGTTGCGGTATTCCTGGCGCAGGTAATCCTTGATGCGCCTGCCGCCGAAGTTGCTGTCGGCGATGGGGCCGTCGAAGCCGTCGAAGACCACCTTGGCCGTGATCTTCTCGCCCACGCGGATCGGTTCGCCGAAGGTCATCTTGGTCTCGGCGTGAAAGCCGCCCAGGCCGGGCCAGCCGACCTGCACGGAGCCCAGGCAGGCGAAGATGAAACTGGGCGGCGCCACCAGCGTGCCGTACGGGCCGCCCTCGGCGTAGTCCGCGTCCGTCCACAGCGGGTTGTCGTCGCCGATGCCCTCGCAGAAACGCAGGATCGCCAAACGCGTGGCGTACTCGTTGTTCAGGCAGGCGTCCGTGCGCAGCTCTGTACCGATAAGCGCACGCATGTTGGCAAGCATGGTGTCGGTGAACTTGCCTTTCGCCAGTTCCTTGGTGATGCCGTCGTTGTCGGTTTCGTTGTTCATATATACGAAAATGTGATCATATAAGCGATAAATGAAATCTATGCTTGAGATGCCAGGAGCGTCAATTAGGGTTCTTCCTAGGTCGAACCCGGACCGTCAATGGCTCGGCTTTCGAGCGGGTACACTGCTCGATGGATCGATCAACAACCTGGCATCACGGGATGGAACGCGAAGACACTCTCGATTCGGCGCCGCAGCATGCTTCCTCGCGAAACGAGCGCGCTGGGAAGGCGGGTGACGGCCCCCAGCCTCATCGCACCGTCGACCGGGTGACCCAGATTCTCGAAGAGGTCGTGTATCACCCCGGCATGACGTTTTCCGAGCTTGCCCGTGCGCTCGGGGCGGCCAAGAGTTCCGTGCACGGGTTCATCCGCGGCTTGCTGGCCAAGGGATGGCTCTACGAAAGCGATCACCGCTTCTACCTGGGGCCGGCTGTCTATGGCCTGACACTGGCCAGTGGCCACATTCGCGCGGGAACGGTCGATCACGCCGATCTTGCCGAGCTTCATCGCGAGACGAGCCTGGCGGTTTTCCTCGGCGTGAGGGCAGGGGACCACTTGATCTACGTGGCCGAAGTGGGCAGCGACGATGCGCAGGGGTTCGAGGCACGCTCGAACATCCGCCGCACCCTGCTGTCCACGGCCGGTGGCAAGGCCTTGCTGGCTACGCTGTCCAGTGTCGAGCGCGAGCGCTATCTGCGCAGGCGCAGCAGGGAGGAGGCCGAACTCGTCGAGGCCTTCATCGTCGACCTGGAGCGCATCCGTACCAGCCGCATCGCCACGAACATGAATCCCAACGGCATGCGCTTCGGCATTGCGACTGCCGTGCGCAATCGGCAAGGCGATGCCGTCGCATCGGTGACGCTGGTCGGCCCCCGACGCGACGTCGAACCGAATGTCGAGGCGTTGGGCGACGCGCTGCTGCGCCATGTGGGCCGGTGGGCCCAGCGTTCGCTGGTAGCGCGTGAAAGGATCTGAGTTCCTGCTTCACTCGCCCGCGTGGACGGCATCATGACGCGATCGGCCCTGCGCTCGGGTCGTATCCACATACGCTGAATTGCGCCTCGCGTTCAGGGTTTCTCGCTGCCAAGCTTCTCGTCGATCCAGGCAAGGATCAGATCGGCAATCTGCAGGTTGTTCCTGTCCATCATCATCATGTGGCTGTTGCCGCGAACGCCGGTCTCGACCGTGGACATGAGGCGGACATCACCCTTGGCAGCGTCGACCCGATCTTCGAAAGCCTTGCAATCGTTGTAGCGGTCTTCCCAAGTCGGTCCCGGCAGCTTTGTCGGGGACGAGAGGTAATCGCCGAACAGAATGAAAATCGGGGTTTTCGCGAGAACCGCGATCTCGTCATCCGTATGAACGCTCGCGTTGCAGGTGCCCGGCTCCACCATCACGATGCCGCGGATGCCCTTCGCATCGATGAGGGCCGATTGCAAGGGATAAGGGCCGGATTGCGAATGGGTGAGCAGCACGGCACCATCGATCTGCAACGCCAGATCCGACAGCGCCTTCCACGTCGGGTTGGGTGCGCGTGAGGGACCGAGCAGATCGGGGACGCTTTGCCTGGACAGGTTGTCTGTCGCTTCGAGCGGAAACTGGGTCTGCGGGAAAGGTTTGCCGGGCTCGGGCCCGATGCGGAAATTGGTCCACGAACCGAAGCGATCCGCAAGCCTGAGCAGGTTCGGCTGCTGTTCGGGTGGCATTCGGCCAGCGCGGACATTGTTGAACGCCGACTGGTCGAAACCGGAGCGCGCTCGCCCCACTTGGTCGACGACGTAAACGGGGTGGCTCTTGCGAACGAAATACTCGTACCAGCCCATACGGCCGTCGGGCGTGGTGTCGTAGGTCTTTCCGCTGAGCGTGGCGCCATGGACCATCACCACCGGCACCTTGGCCGCGCCGTCGGGAATCATGTACTCGACATACATCTGGTTGATGGTGATGCGATCGTCCGGGCCGAAGCTGCCGAGCTCGACAGCGGTCTTGTCGACCTGTTCGCCCCCCACGAAGAAGCTGCCGCGTGATTCAAGGACCAGCGGGCCTTCCGAAGGCCGAATGTCGCGCAGGTTCTGCGCAGCAGCGGATCCCACTCCCAGCGCACCGGCCAGCATGGCGGTGGCGAGCATCGCCGAACGCAAGCGCCGCGCGACCAAGCTGTCAGATTTGTTCATGAGAGGCGATCCTTGTGTGCGAAGCGCACTACATGCCGTGCTTCATGGGCCTAAACAGAGTCCGGTTGGCCACAGCGTCCTCCCGCAAGGGTACGGAAATCGGCCGCTTCGATTAAGCCCAATATCCCGAATAAACTGCTGAACTGATCTCATGAATGATGATGTTGGTTTCCGCACAGGCGGCCCGCGGGAACCCGAGACCGGCCCAGTGGGGTGATGCCCCGGCCACGGCTGGCGCCAGTCGTCCGGCACGCGAACCAGGCGTCGCGCAGCGATGGTCCACGGCGAAGTCGAGCCGGTCCGGCAAGCTGACGCTGATCGAGCGTTTGCAGCAGGAGGGTCCAGGGCGTGCGATGGCCGGCAACGGCATCAACGATGCGCCGGCGTCCGCCATTAATGAGTTGATCTCACCACGGTATGCTGATTTTCCCGTCTAGTTGCGGAATTGGGAGCGCCATATAGTTTTCGGTTCGACGATCGTCGACATGCCGAAGTCGCCTTGCTCATCGCGGACGACGTGGGCAACAGCCATCTGGCGTGTCACGGCTGGCGGCGTCGACGGCGCAACTGCATCGCGCAGATCTCAATATTCCACCGGGCGAAGGGGCCGCGTCGGCCCTGGGCCGGCGGCGCCGGACAAATCAGACCGATGAAAGCTACCTATGACATTCCATAGTTCCGCGAAGGCGGCCAGCCCCAACACTATCCTTGGCGTTGTGCTGATCGCCTATCTGATGATCCTGCTGGATCTGTCCATCGTCTATACCGGCATGCCGGAAATCGGCAGGACGATGCGCATGAGCCCGGTGATGCAGACCTGGGTACAAAACGCCTATCTGCTCTGCTTCGGGGGCTTCCTCCTCCTGTCCGCCCGCCTGGGTGACACATTCGGCCGTCGCCGCATCCTGCAGGTGGGCGTCGTCCTGTTCACGGTTGCCTCTCTGGTGATCGGTATCGCTCAATCGCCCTACGAGCTGATCGCGGCGCGGGCGGTGCAAGGGCTTGGCGCGTCGATCCTGGCGCCGAGCGTGCTTGCCATCATCTCGACCACGTTCCCGGAAGGCAGCGAGCGCACCCGGGCGCTGGCCTGGTATTCCGTTGTCGCTGGCGCAGGCGCGAGCCTCGGCTTGGTGCTGGGCGGCATCTTCGCCGGCCTGCTGTCCTGGCGCATCGGCTTTTTGGTGAACATCCCGATCGGCATCGGGCTGGTGTTCGCCGTCGCGCGCTACATCCCCGACAACGTTCCTACCCAAGGCAAGTTCGACGTGGCGGGCGCCATTGCCTCGACGGTGGGCGTGGGGCTGTTGGTCTATGGCCTGGTCAACGCCGCCGAGGTGGGATGGCTTGATCCGGTCACGCTGGCGACTTTGGCGCTCTCGGCGGTGGTCCTCGGATTTTTCCTTTGGCATGAAGGCCGGATCGAAGTGCCCGTCCTTCCCCTACGTCTGCTACGCAGCCGCGAGCGTTCCGCCGCCTATCTGGCGCGCATGCTTTACGTAGGCTCGATCGTGTCGTTCTTCTTCTTTGGCACGCAATACATGCAGCGGGTGCTGGGCTATTCGGCGTTGGAAGCTGGTCTCGGGTTTCTTCCCATGACGTTGGTCCAGTTCGTCGCCGCGATGGCCGTTCCCCGCGTCACGCGCGTGCTGGGCGGGGTTCAGATGCTGATGGGATCGTTGCTGGTCATCGGTGCCGGCCTGTTCTGGTTGGCAAGCGCGGGTGTCGATGCCTCCATCTGGCAGCTCGCCTTGCCGATGGTGCTGATCGGCATCGGCAATGGCTGTGCCATGGCCCCGCTCACGACGTCCGGCGTGCGTGGCGTGCAAGCCCGCGACCAGGGCGCTGCCTCGGGACTCGTCAATGTCGCGCACCAATTGGGCGGCTCCATCGGCTTGAGCATACTGATCGTCGTGTTTGCCGCCAACGCAGACTCTCAACTGGCAGGCGCAGTGGAAATGAGCCACCAGGTGAGTGCGGTGTTCATCGGAGCCGCCGTGATGAACATGGTTGCGCTCGTCCTGACCGCCATTTTCATTCTGCCGGCCAACCGCAGGAACGAAGGCCCCCGCGCCGCGGAGGCTGCCGCGGGACCGGTGGAGTGATCAGCCACCTCGATCATTGCCCGCGGACTTCTGCAATTTACGGCCCCGCCCGTCGTGATCTCGCCCGTACCGGAGGAATCATCCATGATCACCGTTACCCCCATTGGCTCGCAGCCTTCCGCTCAAGGGCCTGCCGACCATTTCACCGGCACCGTTCGTGTCGATTCGCCGTTCCAGGGTAGCGCGCCCGCGCGCGTGGGCGGCGCCACGGTCACCTTCGAGCCAGGCGCTCGCACCGCTTGGCATACCCACCCGCTGGGACAGACGCTGTTCGTGACGGCCGGTGCCGGACTGGTACAGGAATGGGAGGGGCCTGTACGCCAGATCCGCCCAGGCGATGTGGTCTGGATTCCGCCGGGCGTCAAGCATTGGCATGGTGCAGCTCCCACTACCGCCATGACCCACATCGCCATCGCCATCGCCGAATCGCTGGACGGCAAGACCGTTGACTGGCTGGAGAAAGTCAGCGACGACCAATACAAAGTCCCGGTGAGTCCGTAGGGATATCGCAATTGCGATCCGCACCCATCGCATTGAGGCCCATCCGATGTTTCGCTGGGCTGGTCCGACAGAAGACTGGCTGGGTCCGCTTGACAAACACATTGAGAGAGAACAGCAATGACTGAGAACATCAAAGGCAAGGTGGTGGTCATCACCGGCGCATCGAGCGGCCTGGGTGCGGAAACCGCGCGCCACCTGGTCAAGGCCGGCGCCCAGGTCGTACTCGGTGCGCGCCGCCTGGATCGCCTGGAAGCGCTGGCGGCTGAACTGGGCCTGCCCAAGGAAGCCGCGTTCAAGGCGGACGTGACCGACCGCGAACAGGTCAAGGCGCTGGTCGATCATGCCGTGAAGCTGCACGGCCGCATCGACGTGATGATCAACAACGCCGGCCTGATGCCGCTGGCCCCCCTCGAAATGCTGCGCTTCGATGAATGGGACCAATGCATCGACGTCAACATCAAGGGCGTCCTCTGGGGCATCGCCGCAGCGCTGCCTTACTTCAAGGATCAGAAGAGCGGCCAGTTCATCAACGTCTCGTCCGTGGCCGGCCACACCATCAGCGCCGGCGGCGCGATCTACTCGGCGACCAAGTATTCGGTGCGCGTGATCTCCGAGGCACTGCGCAAGGAAGTCAAACCCTACAACATCCGCACCATGGTGCTTTCGCCCGGCGCGGTGGACACCGAGCTGCCTGCGTCGGTCGGTGCTCCGGGTGTCAACGAGGCGATCGCCGACTACTACAAGAACAACGCCATCCCGGCCGACAGCTTTGCGCGCTGCGTGCTGTTCGCCATGAGCCAGCCTGAGAACATCGACATCAATGAGATCCTGTTCCGCCCGACAGTGCAGGAGCTTTGAGGTTGGTCAAGTCTGCAGAAAAAGAAAGGCCGCGCGTCGATCACGGCAAACTGCCCTAGTCGCGTGGCAACACGACGCAAAACCGCGTCATCGCATCGTCGGACGTCACGCGCACCTCGCCGCCATGCGCCTCGATAATCGACTTGACGATGGCGAGGCCTAACCCAGCGCCTTCTCCCTTGCGTTGCCGCGAGGGATCGACACGGTAGAAGCGATCGAACAGCCTGGGCTGATCCTCTTCGGCAATCTTGCTGCCCGGATTCTCGACACTCACCATGGCGCTTCCCTGATCCTGGCCCAGCCGGACCGTGACGGCAGCGCCGCGCGGGGCGTGGCGGATGGCATTGGACAGCAGGTTGCTCAAGGCGCGCCGCAGCATCTCCCGATCGGCCCTTATCGGCTCGATCCGGCCCTGCAACTGAAGGGTCATGTCGCGATCCTCCGCGAAGGCCTCGAAGTAGTCGAAGAGTCCCTTGATCGTGTTGCCAAGGTCCATCTCCACCCGATGGAGGTTGTGTGGATCGTTCTCCGTCTGCGCGAGAAACAGCATGTCCCCGATCATCCGGCTCATGCGTGCGAACTCCTCCAGGTTGGAGTACAGCACTTCCCGGTACTCGTCGGCGGAGCGGGACTGGCCGAGGGCCACTTCCGTCTGCGTGGTCAGGTTGGTGACCGGGGTACGCAGCTCGTGCGCGATATCGGCCGAGAAATTCGCCAACTGTACGAAGCCGTCCTCGATGCGCGCGAGCATGTCGTTGAACGAGGCGACAAGCTCCTCCAGTTCGAGCGGTACTTCCCGGGGATTCAAGCGCACGTTCAGTTGCGATGAGCGGATCGCGCGAATCCGGGCATTGACCTTGCGAATGGGCCGGTGCCCCCATTGAACGGCCAGCCAGGCGACCAGCAGCGCAATGCACAGCACAACGCATGTGGCCAACCATAGCATGCGCTTGAAGTCTTCGAGAAACGAAAGATGGAAATCGATGTCCATCGCTACGGCGACGGTATAGGGGCCTGCGCCCTGGCCGGCGGCACCGCCATCCACACGAAGTACCGCGCCACGGTAGGACTTCCCTCGTTCCTGCCAGCCCGCCAGCTCGCGGACATTGATCGCTTCGGCGGGACGTCTGCTTGCTGCGAGGGATGACAATTCGGGGCCTTCGCCCGCATAGACCGTCGTTCCTGCGGCGTCAGCGACGTAGTAGAACACCCCATGATGGCCCGCCACCGCGCTGGCAAGGCGGCGGCGCAGCAGTGCATCATCGGCGATGGTGCCCGCATCGCGCAGCGGCTTGATGACGGCATCGGCCACGGCCCTGAGTTCCCCGGCGTCCTGCTCGGCAAAGTGATGTTCCAACGAGCGGACGATGAGCCAACTGAAGGCCAGGAACACCAGCGTCGTCGCCATACCGACCAGGGCCGTGACCCGCAGCGCGAGCGAAGCCGGGCGACGGATGCGCAGGGCCCTAGTCGACATCCGGGGCATCCAGCGTGTAGCCCATGCCCCGTACCGTATGGATGAGCTTGGGCTCGAAGGCATCGTCGATCTTCGCGCGCAGCCGGCGAATGGCGACGTCGACCACGTTGCTGTCGCTGTCGAAATTCATGTCCCAGACCTGCGAAGCGATCAATGAGCGCGGCAGCACCTCGCCCTGGCGACGCGCCAGCAGTTCGAGCAGGGCGAACTCCTTGCTGGTCAGGTTGATGCGTTGTCCTGCCCGGGTCGCGCGCCGCCGCGGCAGGTCGAGCAGCAGATCGGCGATCTGGATGCGGTCGGGGTGGTTGGGCGCGCTGCCGCGGCGCAGCAGCGTGCGCACGCGCGCGAGCAGTTCGGAGAACGCGAAAGGTTTGACCAGGTAGTCGTCGGCGCCCAGTTCCAGGCCCTTGACGCGGTCATCCACGCCGCCGCGCGCGGTCAGGAACAGCACCGGAACCTGCTTGCCCGCCTCGCGCAGCGACTGCACGATGCGCCAGCCATCCACGTCGGGCAGCATGACGTCGAGGATGACCAGGTCGTAGGTCTCGCTCATGGCCTGGTGATGCCCGTCCAAGCCATTGCGTGCCACGTCCACCACGAACCCCGCTTCCATGAGGCCCTGGCGCACGTAGTCCGCTGTCTTGTTCTCGTCCTCGACTACCAACAGTTTCATCGCTTTTCCCTGGCTCACGCCATGAACGCTCGCGCATTTGCCTGCTCACTGCTCACTCTGCGCGACTGACTTCTGAATCAATGTACTCGGGTGAATCTTCCACCAACATGACGCAACCATTACATGAATGTAATGAATGGGTCATGCGAGAGAAAGTGGCGGCTCCCTAGCATGGCTGTCAACGGCATAAGCGCGCATTCCCTTCACAGGACCTCGCGCGAGCCCTTTGATGTCTGTTCCTGGAGAGTTTTTCGTCATGATGCGCTATCCCCCCCATGCTCCGCGGCCACTGATCCTGTCGCGGCGGCGATTCGTGCAGGGACTGGCGGCGGGCGGCGTCCTGCTGGGGCTGTCCACGACCGCATTGAAGGCCGCCGCCCAGCAAGCGGGGGCCGCTGGCGGCACCGCCCCGGTGCTGCGGGGCACGGATTTCGATCTGATGATCGCCGAGTCACCCGTGAACTTCACCGGCCAGCCGGGCATGGCGACCACGATCAACGGCTCGCTGCCCGCGCCGACCCTGCGCTGGCGTGAGGGGGACACGGTCACCATCCGCGTCACCAATCGGCTGCGCGAGTCCACCTCCATCCACTGGCACGGCATCATTCTTCCCTACCAGATGGACGGCGTGCCGGGCATCAGCTTCGCCGGCATCGCGCCGGGGGAAACCTTCACCTACCGCTTCAAGGTCAGCCAGAGTGGCACCTACTGGTACCACTCGCATTCCGGCTTCCAGGAACTGACCGGCATGTACGGGGCGATCATCATCGACCCCGCCGGCCCTGAAACCATCCGTGCTGAGCGCGACCACGTTGTGCTGCTGTCGGACTGGACCGATGAAGACCCCATGCGCGTCTTCATGAAGCTCAAGACCCAGAGCGACTACTACAACTACCACCAGCCGACGGCGGTGGACTTCTTTCGCGAGGCCTCGCGCGACGGCCTCTCGGCCGCGCTGGACAAGCGCAAGATGTGGAACCAGATGCGCATGAGCCCGACCGACCTGGCGGACCTCTCGGCGCAGACCTTGACCTATCTGGCCAATGGCACCACGCCAGTGGGCAACTGGACCGGCCTGTTCCGTCCGGGCGAGCGCGTGCGGCTGCGCTTCATCAACGGTGCCGGCAACACCTTCTATGACGTGCGCATTCCGGGCCTGAAACTGAAGGTCGTACACGTCGATGGCGTGGATGTCGAGCCGGTCACGGTGGACGAGTTCCGCTTCGGCCCGGGCGAGACCTGCGATGTACTGGTCGAGCCGCATGACGATGCCTACACGATCTTCGCGCAGTCCATGGATCGCACGGGCTATGCGCGGGGCACGCTGGCGGTACGCGGAGGTCTGCAAGCCCCGGTTCCCACACTCGACCCAGTCGAATGGCTGGGCATGAGCGACATGATGGGTGCCATGAGCCACGGAGCGCCGGACCAGTCCATGGAAATGACCGGCATGACCGGGATGACGGGCATGACTGACATGACCGGGATGGGCGGAATGACGGGGATGGGCGCCGGCTCGATGGCCGGCATGGATCATGGGGCGATGGGCGGCATGAACCACGGCGGCATGAACCACGGCGGCATGGCGATGGATCACGGCCAGCACGGTGCCGCCGCGGGCGGACTGGCCGTGCCCAGCACCACCGCCCGCCACGCTCGCACCGAGTATGGCGCGAGCACGGACATGCGGGTCGACATGGCGCGCACCAACCTCGATGACCCCGGTATCGGTCTGCGCAACAACGGACGGCGCGTGCTGACCCTCGCGGACCTGCACACGCCCTCGGGTCCCATGGATGCCCGAGGCCCCGGCCGGGAAGTCGAACTGCACCTGACGGGCAACATGGAACGCTACGCCTGGTCCCTGGACGGGCTGGAGTTCGGGCAGTCCACGCCCGTGCACTTCCGTCACGGCGAGCGTCTGCGGGTCATTCTGCACAACGACACCATGATGACCCACCCCATGCATCTGCATGGCATGTGGAGCGAACTGGAAAGCCCCGATGGCCGCTTCCTCGCCCGCCGCCACACTTTGCCGGTGCAGCCCGCGCAACGCATCAGTTTTCTTGTGACGGCCGACGCGCTCGGACGCTGGGCCTGGCACTGCCATCTGATGTTCCACATGGATGCCGGGATGTTCCGCGAAGTCGTGGTGTCTTGAACAGAGCGCACAAGGAAGATAGAGAATGCCCAAAGCACTCCCCATTCATGCACTGACCGCGGCGGCGCTGGCTCTGGCGAGCGTTGCTGCGCAGGCGCAAGACGACCATGCGGCGCACGGTCATGCCGACACTCAGGCCGAGGCGCCCGCAAACACGCCCGCGGCCAATGCGGCCGATTCCCACACCGGTCATGCCGCTTCGGCGAGCGGCGCGGCAGCCGCCTCGGCCATGGATCACGGCAATATGCAGATGCAGGGCGGGGCAGCGCCGGCCGACGCGCGCGACCCTCATGGCTATTCCAATGGTCTGAAACTGGGCTCGGGCGACTACGCCGTTCCCGGTGTGCCGCGACTGGTGTTGGCCGACGAACATTTCTTCGCCTCGCTGCGGGCCGAAACCCTGGAGCGCCGTTTCACGCGCAAAGGGGACGATTCCACGGCCTACGACCTGCAGGCTTGGTACGGCACCACTTACAACAAGGCCGTCGTGAAGGCCGAGGGCGACATCGTCAAGGGAAAACTCGCCGAATCGCGTACAGAGTTGCTCTGGGGGCACGCCGTCGCTGCGTACTGGGACACGCAACTGGGTGTTCGCGTGGACAACGGCGAAGGTCCGAGTCGGCAGTGGCTGAGCTTTGGCATCCAGGGCCTGGCACCTTACTGGTTCGAGCTGGAGGCGACCGGTTACGTCGGCAGCGCAGGCAGGACGGCCCTGCGCATTGAAGCAAGCTACGAACTGCTGCTCACCCAGCGGCTGATTCTGGAGCCACGAACCGAGTTGCAGCTCTACGGCAAGGACGACCCGGAACGGGGCATCGGCAAGGGCCTCGCCGAAGTGTCCGCGGGCCTGCGCCTGCGCTACGAAATCAATCGCCAGTTCGCGCCGTACATCGGCGTGGAGCGGGCTGGCAGCTTCGGGCGAACGGCGGACTACGTGCGTGCTGAAGGCGGCCGCGCCCAGCAAACGCGCTGGGTGGCCGGCGTGCGCTTCTGGTTCTAGGGGGCAGACGCGCAGGCCCGTCCTACCGATCACGATCCGGATAGACATCTGTTTTTTCAACCACCGACCCCCCAACAGAGAATGACCATGCTTTCGATTCGCAACCTTCTCCTCCCCGTTGTCGCTGCGACGAGCGTTCTGCTGTTCAGCGCCGCCGCGCAGGCCCACCCGGAACTGCTCAAGTCCGATCCGCAGGCGAACGCCGAAGTGGCGGCTCCCGCCGAGATCGAGCTGCATTTTTCCGAGGAGCTGACCACCCAGTTCTCCGGCGCCAAGCTGGTCATGACCGGTATGCCGGGCATGTCCCACGGTCCCATGCCGGTGGAGGTCAAGGTATCCGGCGGCGAGGATGGAAAGACCATGGTGATCACCCCCGCCAAGCCCCTGATGACGGGGGACTATCGTGTGGAGTGGCGAGCCGTGTCGGCCGATACCCATCCCGTGACGGGGAACTTCTCCTTCAAGGTGAAGTGAACCATGGAGGGCTGGGGCAACATCGTCGTCCGCTTCGCCAGCTACGCCGACCTGATGCTGCTGTTTGGCCTGCCGTTGTTCGGCTTGTACGGCGTGCAGGGCAACGCTGCCGAAGCCCAGGCAACCTTCGGTTTTCGAAGGCTGCTCTTCTGGCTTGCGGTCGTTGGCCTCCTGGTGTCGGGCGTCGGCATGTTGATGCTGGCGCAGACCATGAGTGGCGTGAGCGAGATCGTCGAACTTGAACGTCATGTGTTCGGCATGATCATCACCGGCACCAACGTCGGCATCGCGTGGGTGGTCAAGATCGCATCGCTCCTGAGCATCCTGCTTTGCGCGTGGTGCTACAGGCGATCGCCCACGGCGAGCCTGGCGCTTGCCGCGTTGTTCGCAGCGGTCGGGCTGTCCACGCTGGTCTGGTCGGGACATGGGGCGATGGATACCGGCACACGCGGCGGCATCCATCTGGCGGCCGATACCTTGCACTTGCTCGGTGCTGGCGCCTGGCTGGGGGCGCTGGCCGCGTTTCTGCTGTTGCTGCTGCGCCCGGTCCAGGGCCAGGGCCGCGACGACGCCTACCAGCATCTGCTGCTCCTGCGCCAGGCGGTAACCGGGTTTTCGTCGGCCGGCACGCTCATCGTCGCGGTGCTGATCGTCACCGGCATCGTGAACTATCTGCTCATCGTCGGCCCGAGCCTTCAGGGCATGACATCCAGCCTTTACGGTGTGCTGCTGTTGGTGAAGCTGGGCCTGTTCGGTGCCATGGTGGCGCTGGCCGCGACGAATCGTTATCGGTTGGGGCCGCTGCTGGAACGGGCAAGGAGCTCCACAGAGATCGCTCGCGCCAAGCATGCCCTGTGCAAGAGCCTGGCGATCGAGACGACGGCCCTGACGCTGATCCTGCTGGTGGTCGCATGGCTGGGTACCTTGAGTCCATCCGGCAACACGAGACCCTACTGATTTCGACATACACAGTCGGCGCTCGCTGTCCCGACCCACTGAAGGAAGCGTCATCATGAACGAGCATCACGGCCACAAGGAATCGCCCCCACGCTTCTGGCGTTCCCGGTACGGGATCGGTCTGCTCGTTCTCGGCGCGATCGCGGGCTATTTCCTGCTCAAGGAACACACCGCGCATGTGGTCGGAGTCCTGCCTTTCCTGCTGCTTGCGGCCTGCCCGTTGATGCACATCTTCATGCACCACGGCCATGGCCACGGCGGACACAACCCTTCCTCCCACACGCCGTCTGATACGACACCGACCCAAGCACCGAATCCGGGTGCCGGCCCCAAAGTCAACGCACGCGACCAGCGCGGAGATCAGCCATGAGCCACGATCAACCCGCCTATGGCCTATGGCTGCTGGTGTTCTTCAACTCGGCCATCTTCATCCTGTTCGCCTTCAGCTTCTTCAAGCCGGCAACGGCGCGAGACTGGCGAACCTTCGGCGCGTTTGCCGCTTTCATCGTCGCGCTGTTCGTCGAGATGTATGGGTTTCCGCTGACCATCTATTTGCTATCGGGCTGGCTGCAGACCCGCTATCCGGGCCTGGACCTGCTCACTCACGACGCCGGCCACCTGTGGTGGACCTTGCTGGGTGAGAAAGGCGACCCGCATTTCGGCGTGCTGCACATCGCCAGCTACGTCGTGCTCGCCTATGGCTTCTACCTGCTGTCCAAGTCCTGGCAGGTGCTCTATCACGCGCAGCGCCGAGGCACCCTGGCCACGACAGGCCCCTATGCCCGCATCCGCCACCCCCAGTACGTGGCGTTCGTGCTGATCCTGCTGGGCTTCCTACTGCAATGGCCGACGCTGCTCACGCTGCTGATGTTCCCGATCCTCCTGGTCATGTACGGCCGTCTGGCGGTGAACGAGGAAGCCGAGATGCGGGCTCGATTCGGGTCGGAGTTCGAGCGCTACGCGCAAACCACGCCGCGGTTTTTTCCCCGCTGGCGGCAATCCCCCACGACCTGATGCGCCCGATCCATTGGCGCCCATCCATCCAAGGAGTCCATGACCATGAGTAATATCGATCTTGACGTTCAGGGCATGTCCTGCGGCGCCTGCGTCAAACATGTCACTGAAGCGCTCAAACCCCTGCCGGGGGTGCGAGAGGTGGAGGTTGATCTGGGTGCAGGCCGTGTTCGTGTCCGTGGCGATCTTGCCGAAGGCATCGATCCGCTGGTGTCGGCGCTGAAGCAAGCCGGCTATCCGGCGCAGCCCAGCGGCACTGAAGCCAGCACAGCGCCCGGCAACCGCCGCGGCGGCTGCTGCTGCGGATAACCCGCCCGGCACTGCGCGGGCGGAACCAGAACACTGTGCCGCCTACCCGGTCGAAGCAGATACACCCATCCAAGAGAAGTCGGAGAAACCGTTATGAGCCAGCCCCCGGAAAAAACACCCGCACGGGATATTCCCGCACAGGGGGCGCTGCCGCTGGGTAACACGGCTCCTGAAACGCATGGACACGGCGGCCACGCAGGTGAACCCGCAGCGAAGGAGTCCGGCGCAACCCCGGCGGGCGTGATCTACACCTGCCCGATGCATCCCGAGGTCCGACAGGATCATCCTGGCGCTTGCCCGAAATGCGGCATGACGCTTCAGCCCGTGCCGGCGGGGCAGGCCCCCCCCGAAGCCTCCGGCGCCAGCGGCAGCGTGGCGGGGCATCACCACCACGTACATGAGCATGGGCATGCCCAAGCACCGCAAGCCGTCCCGGCAGCAGCGGACCCGGCGCAGTCCCCGAAGCCTGCGGCGCCGGGCACCATCTACACCTGCCCGATGCACCCGCAGATCCGCCAGGACCATCCCGGCAATTGCCCGATCTGCGGCATGACCCTGGAACCGCTGCTGCCGGACCTGGACGACGACAATCCCGAGCTGCGCGATTTCTCCCGCCGCTTCTGGTGGACGCTGCCGCTGACCCTGGTGGTGCTGGCGCTGGCGATGTTCGGCGAGCGCCTGCATCTGATGGACATGGCCACGCAGAGCTGGCTGGAACTGGTGCTGTCGCTGCCGATCGTGCTGTGGGCCGGCTGGCCGTTCTTCTCGCGCGGCTGGCAGTCCGTGGTCCACCGCAGCCCCAACATGTGGACGCTCATCGGCCTGGGCACGGGAGCGGCCTTCGTCTATAGCGTCGTCGCCACCGCCGCGCCGGAGATATTTCCGGCGTCGTTCATCTCGATGGGCCGGGTCGGTGTTTACTTCGAGGCCGCGGCGGTCATCATCTCGCTGACCCTGCTCGGGCAGGTGCTGGAACTCAAGGCGCGCTCGCAGACCTCGGCGGCGATCAAGTCGCTGCTCGGCCTCGCGCCCAAGACCGCGCGCCGCATCGGCGCCGATGGCAGCGAGGAGGACGTGCCGCTGACCCACGTGCACGTCGGCGACCTCCTGCGCGTGCGGCCCGGCGAGAAAGTGCCGGTCGATGGCATGGTGGTCGAGGGCGCAAGCTCGGTGGACGAATCCATGCTGACCGGCGAACCGCTGCCGGTGAGCAAGCGCGAAGGTGACAAAGTCATCGGCGCCACGCTCAACACCAGCGGCGCGCTGGTTATCCGCTCCGAGCGCATCGGCTCGGAGACCGTGCTTTCGCAGATCGTGCAGATGGTGGCCCAGGCCCAGCGCTCCAAGGCGCCCATGCAGCGCATGGCCGATGTGGTCGCCGGTTACTTCGTGATGGTGGTCGTCGCCATCGCCATTGCGACCTTCTTCATCTGGGGCTTCTTCGGCCCGCAGCCGTCCTGGGTGTTTGGCCTGATCAACGCCGTGTCGGTGCTGATCATCGCCTGCCCCTGCGCGCTGGGGCTGGCCACGCCGATGTCGATCATGGTCGCCACCGGCCGCGGTGCGACCCAGGGCGTGCTGTTCCGCGACGCCGCCGCGATTGAGAACCTGCGCCGGGTCGATACCCTGGTCATCGACAAGACCGGCACGCTGACCGAAGGCCGCCCCGCCTTCGACCGCGTGGTCCCGGCCGAGGGCTTCACCGCCGAAGAGGTGCTGCGCCTGGCGGCCAGCCTGGACCAGGGCAGCGAACACCCGCTGGCCGATGCCATCGTGCAGGCCGCGCGTGCCCAGGGCCTCGCACTGAGCAAGCCGGAGAACTTCGAATCCGGTTCCGGCATCGGTGTGCGCGGACAGGTGGAAGGGCAGCCGCTGGCGCTGGGCAACACGGTGCTTATGGAGCAGGTCGGCGTCGCCGTCGATGCGCTCATGCCGCAGGCCGAATCCCTGCGCAGCGAAGGAGCCAGCGTGATGTACCTGGCGGTGGGCGCACGCCTTGCCGGCCTGCTGGCCGTCTCCGACCCGGTGAAGGCGAGTACGCCCGAGGCGCTGGCGACCCTCCGAGCGGCCGGCCTGCGGGTGATCATGGCGACGGGCGACGGCCTGACCACCGCGAAGTCGGTAGGCGCACGCCTGGGTATCGACGAGGTTCACGGCGAAGTGAAGCCGGCCGACAAGCTGACGCTGATCGAGCGCCTGCAGAAGGACGGCCGCGTGGTCGCCATGGCCGGCGACGGCATCAATGATGCCCCGGCGCTGGCCAAGGCCGACGTCGGCATCGCTATGGGCACCGGTACCGACGTGGCCATGAACAGCGCGCAGATCACCTTGGTCAAGGGCGACCTGCGCGGCATCGCCACCGCGCGCGGGCTGTCGGTGGGGACGGTGCGCAACATGAAGGAGAACCTGGTGTTCGCCTTCCTTTACAACGGCCTGGGCGTCCCGGTTGCCGCTGGGGTGCTGTACCCGCTCACCGGCTGGCTGCTGTCGCCGCTGATCGCCGCGCTGGCGATGAGCCTGAGTTCGGCTTCGGTGGTCGGCAATGCGCTGCGCCTGCGGCGCAGCAAGGTATGAACCCCCGATGGCTCAATCCTTGAACCTTCCGTGGATCGCGTCAAGATCGCGAACGACCGTGGCGGGCTCCTTGGCGAGCGGCAGGTTGTCCCGGTCCTGGATGCCGTCGTAGCCATCCGCAGGGTCGGCTGGCAGCGCCGAGAAAAGCGGCTCCAGATCGGTTTGCGCGGCGCCGCGTTCGGCGACCAGTTCAAAGGTCTTGCGGTTCGCGGCGGGCGAGGTCAGCGAGGCGACCAGGACCCGGGCGATCTGGGCGCGGGCAACCACGCCGTCGGACGGTGACCCTGCCCAGTGTGTGTCGCCTTGCCGAAGCACCAGGCGCTGCTGGTCGGGGGCGTTGTAGTCGAACCATCCGGGCCGCACGATGGTGTAAGGCAGCCCGCTGGCGCGCACGTACCTTTCCCCGCGACGCTTCCAGTCGTGGCCGACGCTGGGTTTGGTGACGCCGACCGCGGTCATCAGAGCGATCCGTGCCGGGGCCTTCAGAACGCTCAGAACATTGCGCACCGCACCGTAGTTCACCTGTTCGGCGCCTTTCGGATCGTTGCCGCCGATACCGTGGGTGAAGACGATGCCAGTGACACCGTCCACTGCCTCGTGCAATGTCTCGGCACGGGTCAGGTCGCCGACGACGACCTGTACGCCATCGGGAAACAATCCGGCCTGGGCCGGATCGCGCACCAAAGCCCGCGTCTCGTACCCCAGCCTGAATGCTTCCGCGACGGCCGGTCTGCCAATGCTGCCGCTTGCTCCGACGACCAGAACGACAGGTTTGTCCGTACTCATGATTTTCTCCTTTTCGGGATCGCGCCCGATGTCTGCTCTGCCATCCTTTGATTGCACTGCCGTCTGCGACTGCTGCGATCCTGCGATGGCGGTTCCGGACAGCATTGAAGGAATCAACAGAAACGTGAGCAATAAATTGATCGTGTAGCGATTCAATTCGCGCACTCCCTTGGGTAAATATCAATCCGATTTCACATCGCACCTGTCCACCAGCGAGTGAATTGCTGCGTCTCGTTGTCGAGCAGCAGCAGCGCGCCCGGGTTCGGCGTCAGCAGGCGATACGGCCGGCCCTGGCTCGCCTGGTCGATCTGCTTCAGTGGCTCGTCCCAGTCATGCGCGGCAATACTGAAGCGGCCCACGTGCGCGGGCAGCAACACCTTGGCCTGCAAGTCCACCGCTGCCTGCGCGGCCTGTTCCGGAAACATGTGAATGTTGGCCCAGCGCCGGTCGTACTGGCCCATGTCCAGTGCCACGAGATCGAAGCCGCCGAAGCGTTCGCCGATCTCGCGAAAGTGTGGGCCATAGCCACTGTCGCCGCTGAAGAAGAGCCGACGCTGCGGCGTCTCCAGCGCAAAGGCGACCCACAAGGTCTTGTTGCGCGTCAGCATGCGGCCCGAATAGTGCCGCGCCGGCAGGACGTGGATGCGCAGGCCCGGCACAAGTTCCAGAATGTCGTTCCAGTCTGCCTCATGGATGCGATCGGCCGGATAGCCCCAGCGGTCGAAGAATTCCCCCACGCCCAGCCCGACGACGACCTGTCCGACCGTGGGCAGCAGCGCCTTGGCGCTGGGATAGTCCAGGTGATCCCAGTGATCGTGCGTGATCAGCATCGCGTCGATGGGAGGCATGTCTTCGGCTGTGTATGGCGACGTGCCGGAGAAGGCCGGGTTGGTGTGCGGGAACGGGCCGGCGTTGGTGCTGAATACCGGGTCGATCAGAATGCGCTTGCCGGCCGCCTGCACGAAGTACGACGAATGGCCCATCCACACCACTGCATCCTCGTCCAATGGCAGTGCCTTGAGATCGACACGTGTGGAGGGGAGATCCATCGACGGTCTGAGGTTCGGGTTGCGATCAAACAGCATCGAAATCACGTTGGACGCAAAGCTGGTGTCCTGCGTACGCATCGGCGTGTCGATGAGGTTGCGGAACTCACCGTTCACATAGTGGGGCGAACGTTCGATTGCCTGTAGGCGCGCTCCTGAGGGCAGCGCGCCGAACATGGGATGTTGCAGGTAGGCATAGCCGGCCGCGGCCAGGGAAACACCCAGAACCAGCAGTATCAACGCGGTACGACGCAACCATTTCTTCATCGACTGATTTCTCTACCCAGAATGCCGGCGCCATTACGCTTCAATTTCCACCATGCGCCGGCGGGCTCGAGTGCGGTCGAAGTTGCGTCGGCCTTACGTCACAGGGTTCGAGCGTAGAACGGCTTGAGCTTGCCGAGTGCTGCATCCACATATTCGGGAACCCAGTAGGTTTCGATATGGGTCGCACCCTCGATCTTGAACAGTTCCTTGTCCGTCGTGCCGGTGGCTTTGGGGAAGGCATCCTCGGTCATGTAGAGGCTGTCGGCCTTGCTGCCGGCGATCATCAGCAGCGGCTGGTCGATCAGCTCGATCTGGTCGGTGGCATCCCAACGCATCAGGTCCAGCAAGCTGCTCGTGGTGTACTTGAAGGTCGAGCCGGGATGGGCGTGCGTCCTCCAGTAGTACTCGTAGCCCTGTCGATACATGTCGAACGGCAATGCGGCGATCTGCTCGTCCGTCATGTCTGCGTCGCCTGAATACAGGACTTCTCCACCCGCCTTTTCCTGGGCGCGCGCCTCCGAAGCCTGTCGCAGCCGCTCCTGGATGGAGTCCAGTTGCGAGTCCTCGAAGCCATTGCGGCGAACCCGTCCGGAGTTGAACATGCTCAGCGTCGCAATCGACTTGAAGCGCTTGTCGGATTTCGCGGCGGACAACGAATAGCCACCGCCGCCGCAGATGCCGAGCAGACCCAGACGTGCGGAATCGACACCCGGGTACTGAGTGATGAAGTCCGCCGCGCCGTGGATGTCCTCGATGCGGAATTGCGGTTTGTCCGTGCTGCGAGGCTCGCCAGCGCTGCCGCCCTGGTACGCGGCATCCATGGCGATCGTGATGTAGCCCTGCTCGGCGAGGTGCTGGGCATACAAGCCGGCGACCTGCTCCTTCACCCCGCCGTTCGGGTGCGCCACGACGATTGCAGGATATGTATTCTGCGGATCGTAGTTGGCCGGGGTGTAGACGTTGGCAACGATATCCAGGCCGTTGAGCTTGTAGGTGACCGGGTGGATGTTGACCTTGCCCGGTTCGTTCTTCGTGATGGCGCCGGCATACACGAGCGTAAACGGATTCTTCTTGTAGTCGGCTGCGACAGCGGTAGTCGTCATTGCTGGAACTCCGATAATTGCACACGAGAAAGCGAGCGCGGATGCTCCGAGGAGCTCGCGCCGCGTCTTGCTTACGACGTCACTATTCATTGGATTGATGGAAAGGCTACGTTTTACGAACCAAGGGCGCATCATCGTTTCGGGGGCGCTTCGACGCCCGTGGCCGACAGAACGGCCGGTGAAAGACGGGCGCCCCGGATGGGAATGGCCGCCACGGCGGCGTTCAACTCCGCCAACTCGGCGGCGCTGAAGGAAATCGAGGCGGCGGCGACGTTCTCTTGCAGATGGGCCACGTTCGTGGTACCCGGGATCGGCACGATCCAGGGCTTCTGGGCCGTCAGCCAGGCCAGCGACAACTGTGCCGGCGTGACGTTCTTGCGAGCCGCCCAGGCCTTGACCAGATCCGCGAGCGCCATGTTGGCCGGCAGCACATCGGGTGCGAAGCGCGGGACCGCCGCGCGGAAATCCTGCTCTTCGAAACGGCTCGTGGCGTCGACGGTGCCGGCCAGAAAGCCCATGCCCAGCGGGCTCCAGGGCACGAAGCCGATGCCCAGTTCCTCGCACAGCGGCAGAACCTCGGCTTCGGGGCCGCGATACAGCATCGAGTACTCGTTCTGGATGACGGCCACAGGGTGTTCCTTGTGCGCGCGGCGGACCGTCTGCAGCCCTGGCTCGGACAAGCCGTAGTGCAGCACCTTGCCCTGTTTGATCAGGTCCTTGATCGTGCCGACCACGTCCTCGATCGGCACGTTCGGATCGACACGATGCTGGTACAGCAGGTCGATGCGGTCCGTGCGCAGGCGCCGCAACTGGGCCTCGACGACTTGCCGGATGTGCTCGGGGCGGCTGTTCACGCCGCCACGTCGTTCACCTGTCGCCGGGTCGACATCGAAGCCGAACTTGGTGGATATGACGGCGCGATCGCGCCGGCTGCCCTGCAGCGCCGCGCCGAGAAGCTCTTCCGACATGAAGGGGCCATAGACCTCGGCGGTGTCGAACAGCGTCACGCCCAGGTCCGCCGCGCGGCGAATGAGCGCGACACCGCCTTGCCGGGTGGTGCTGCTGGAGTACAGGTCAACGACCCCTTGCGGGCCGCGGCCGGGATGCCACTGGACCCCCAGGCCGATGGGAAACACCTCAAAGGGGCCCAGGCGCCGGCTGGCGGCGGGCCGGGGGCCGGAAGTCGGTTTGCCCGCGGCCGCGCCGGATGTATTGGCCGCCCCAGCGCAGGCTGACAGCAGCCACGGCGCAACGCCCAGCGTGGCGGCAGCCATCAGCAACCGGCGACGAGGGATTTGATCGACCTGGTGTGTGTCTGCCCTTGGCGTGGTCTTCGGTATTGTGCGTTTCATAGGAATACTCCCTCAGGTCAGAAATTGCGCTCCCGAAGGATGTACAGGACCGTAGCTATCGATGCCGGCATCCCTCGCTTGTTTGCCGCAGTCTGTGCTCTCGCGTCAGTCCAGATCTTTCTCCTCGAGAAACTCCGACACCAGATTTGCGATCTGGACGTTGTTCAGGTCGGACATCAGGAAGTGCGTGTTGCCCCGGATGCCGATCTCCGGCAGATGCACTAGCTGCGCGTCGCCACCATGCTTGTTGATGGCGTCGACCCAGAGGCGTGCCATGGCCAGGCGCACCCGCCAGTTGTCCTGACCGCGCTCCGTGGTCGGTTCGACCGGAAAGTTGTCGCCGTAATAGATGACGATGGGGACGCGAGTGAGCCTCTCGAAATCCGCAAGCGGCACCGCCTCGGGCGTCAGCGTGCCCGCCGCACTCGGCATCTCCCGGGGGAGTTCCCCCTCGGGGAAGATGAACCCGCTGCCAGGTTCGAGGGCGACGATACCCTTGACGTTCTCGCTCTTGATCGCCGTCAGCCAACCCGGCCCGCCAGCCTGCGAATGCGAGAACAGGATGCCGGGACCCGTCTTGTCGAACAGCGCGGCCATCGCATCTGAGATCACGTCGGCGTCGTAAGGCCCGGTGTTCGGCGTGACCGAACGGAAGAACTGATCCAGCGTCTCGGGCTTGCGGTCGAACTGGACGTTGTCGAAATAGTCCGGCCACTTGCCGATCCGGAATTGATCGAAGAACAACTGATCGAAAGGCGTGGGTTCGATCGTCGCCGCTACGGTGCTGTTGCCCGCCCGGCCGCGACGGGGCTGATCGACGAGATAGACCGGAAAGCCGCGACGCAGGAAGAGGGTTTGGAAGCCTTCACGGCCGTCCGACGTGGTTTCCCAACTGCGCGCGGACTGGTAGGCGCCATGCAACATGACGATGGGAAGCGGCTTGGGATTCTGCGGGATCTGATAGAAGGCATAGAGGTGATCGCCGTGGAACGTCTGGCCTTGAGCAGCCGGGTTGTTGTTGTCGTACGTGCCGGGGGTGCTCACCACTTTTCCGCCGGCAGCGAAGCTGCCTTGTTCCTGGATCACCAAGGGGCCGGTGGAACGACTTGGACCCGCGGGAAGGGCGGTGCAGGCGGTGAGCGAGGTCAGCGTCATGATGCTGAGCAATGCCTTGGCAACGTTCATGTTCAGCGTCCCGGAGCGGCAGCCAGCGCCTTGGTCAGGGCCGCACTCGCGCGCTCGGCTGCCTGTTCGTCTCCGCGCTCGGCCAGGACCTGAGCGACTTGGCGCAACTGCGCAGCGCTCAGACCCACCCGCATGCTGGCGCGTGTATGCGAGAGCAACTGTGCCTCTACGCCCGGTGTTGCCGCCAGTGCTCCGACGGTGGCCAACTCGCGGCTCTGCCAATCGAGGTTGTCGCGCTCGAAGATGTCGCCGAACAGATGGGCCTGCAGGAACTGGTTGATGACGGGCGCAAAATCCATGACTGGACCTGTCACCGGTGCACCGGAGATACGGGTCTGATTGGCCCTTCCCACCGCAACCAGCTCATCGCCGGTAGGAATGGCGCGGCTGGGTTCGTCTCCCGGTGCGTCCTGGATGCCGCGTTGCTTGCGTTCTTCCACGACCTTCAGCAACTCACCGAGCGCGTTGAGGCTTTTCGGGAATCCGACATACGCGTAGAGCTGCACCAGGATTTCCTTGGCCTCGCTGATGGCCAGGCCCGCGTCCAGTCCATGGTTCAAGGCCGCGTTCAGCCTGGGCATGTCGCTCGTGGCCATGAAGGCGGCGATCAGGGGAATGGTCTGCTGCTTGGCGGACAGCGTGTCGGAAGTGGCTGGTGTCGTCATGGCTTGCGGTGCCTCGGTGCTTTGAGCGGCGTGACTCGGCGCCAGCGTCAGCCCCAGGCTCAGGGTCAGCACGGCGATCAGCGCGCGGGTCTTGCGATCCTTTGCGGTCTTGTCATGGGTCATCGGGTAGCAGTTCCATCCGTTGCTCGTTTCGGCCAGCACGCGCGTCGACCAGGGTCTGGCGGCATGGCACTGGCGTAAGGCAAAAGAGGGCCGAGCCGTGGCTTGTGTCGGCCCCTCCTTTCCAATGTCCGAAATCCTACGGGATGCGGACGATTCGATTAAGCCCTGCACTCCGCATGCACTACTGAGCTGAACTCATGAATTCCCGGGCGTGGACGCACGTCGACGTCGGCGGCTCGAACGCCGAGGTTGCGGCGAGGACGCTCCCGACTCCGGGCGGAGGGACTGGCTACTGCGACCCGACTACGCTCGATGTCGCAAGGCGTCGACAACGACGGCCAGCGCACCGGACGATTGGCGTCGGCTCGGGTAATAAAGGTGGTATCCGGTATAAGGACTGCACCAGTCGTTCAGCACACGAATCAGCCGCCCTGCGGCGATGTGTTCCAGCACCATGTCCTCGGGAACGTAGGCCAGACCGTAGCCGGCCAGGGCTGCCCGGACAATGGAGGAACTGTTGTTGAAAACCCATTGCCCGCTTACCGGAAACTTGGCTTCTTGACCATTCTTGTCAAGGTCCCAGGGAAGGAAACCGCCGTGCGTCGGCAGTCGCAGCCGGATGCAATTGTGCTCGTGCAGCTCGTGCGGCGAGCGGGGCCGGGATCGTGTGGCGAAGTATTCGGGTGAGCCAGCGACGGCCATGCGCAAGTCCGGACTGATGCGCACGGCGATCATGTCCTTGGCCACCTGGTCTCCCGCGCGAACGCCCGCGTCGAAGCGCTGGGAAACGATGTCTGCCATTGCGTAGTCGATGGTGATCTCGACATTGATGTCGGGATAGTCCGCCATGACCTTGGAGAGTTTGGGCCAGAGGACGCTGGTAGCCGGGTGTTCGGCCGATGTAATGCGCACGGTCCCCACCGGCTTGTCGCGCAGCTCCTTCACCGCGGCCACCTCGGCGTCGATTTCCTCGAATCGCGGCGCCACGCCGTTGAAAAGGCGTTCACCCGCTTCGGTGGTCGCGATATTGCGTGTGGTGCGCGTCAGCAACCGGACCCCCAGGCGGGTCTCCAGGCCTCGAACGGCATGGCTCAGCGCAGAAGGCGATACCCCGAGCAGCGCCGAGGCCCGGGTAAAACTGCCTTCACGCACGACATGGACGAAGGCAAGGACGTCATTGAAAGTCTTCAGCGCCATGGATCACTTCTCCTGCGGCGGATAGCGCAACGCATCGATCAGCACGCTCATCGCGCGAGAGGGCTGCCGACGGCTGGGGTAGTAGAGGTGATACCCCGGAAACGTCGGGCACCAATCCTGGAGCACAGGCTGTAGCCGGCCTTTGGCGATATGGGGCCGTGCCACTTCCTCCGGCACGTACCCGAGACCGAAGCCGGCCAGCGCGGCCTGAAGGATGGGCTTGGTCCGGTTGAAGACGAGCTGGCCCTCGACGCGCACGTTGACCCGGTGCTTGCCCTTCTTGAGTTCCCAGGCGTAGAGGTCCCCATGGCTCATCAGTCGCAGATTGATGCAATCGTGATCGGCCAGATCCTGTGGTTTCAAGGGGGGCGGGCGTTTGGCCAGATAGCCGGGCGAGCCGACGATCGCGATGCGCATGTCCGGGCCGATGCGCACGGTAGTCATATCCCGGGCCAGATTGTCACCGAGGCGCACGCCCATGTCGTACCGCTGCGCGACGAGGTCGATGAAGCGCGACTCTGCGGCGACCTCCACCTTGATCAAAGGGTACTTGGGAAGCAGCTTCGCAAGCCTCGGCCAAAGCACCGCCTCGGCGGCATTCTCCGTGGCGGTGATCCGGATGGTGCCTGCCGGCTTGTCGCGCAGTTCCCCCACGGCCATCAGCTCCGCCTCGATCTCCTGGAAGCGGGGGTCGATGTTTTGCATCAATCGTTCCCCGGGCTCCGTCGGAGAAACACTGCGGGTCGTCCGCGTCAGCAGCCGCACCCCCATCTTGGCCTCGAGTGCACGGATCAGATGACTCAACGCTGATTGGGACACGCCGAGTTGCGCCGCGGCGCGCGTAAAGCTTCGCGCGCGCGCGACCGCAATGAACGCCAGCAGGTCGTTGTAGCTGTCTTTCGCCATCTATGAGTTCACCTCACAAGTATTTGCCGATTTTACTATCTAGTCGGATGAGAGCGTGATCGGTACATTCGTAACTGAGGCAGTCCGACGGCGAAGCCGTTAAACCATGCGGCCATCCACTCGTTCGCAATCGTCGTATCGAGCCCGGGGGGAACGGCCGATGCAAGCAGCCTGCAATCCGATCTGCATCAGGCAAATACGGTGCGGCGCGGCTAGCCGATACTGGGCGTCGCTTCAAGGCTTTGAGGGAGTACGACAATGCAAAAGCGCAAACTTGGAAACAGCAATCTGGAAGTCTCGGCCCTGGGGCTGGGCTGCATGGGCTTGAGCCACGGCTATGGACCGGCCACGGACGCCGGGCAGGCGGTCTCGCTGATCCGTGCTGCTGTCGAGCGCGGCGTGACGTTCTTCGACACGGCCGAGGTCTACGGCCCCTACCTCAACGAGGAAGTCGTCGGCGCAGCGCTCGCACCGGTACGCGACCAGGTGGTGATCGCCACCAAGTTCGGTTTCACCTTCGGCGACGACAACAAGCAGCAGATCCTCAACAGCCGGCCCGAACACATCCGCTGGGCCGTCGAAGGCTCGCTCAAGCGCTTGAAGACCGATGTGATCGACTTGCTCTACCAGCATCGGGTCGATCCCGATGTGCCGATCGAGGACGTGGCCGGCACGGTCAAGGACTTGATCGCCGAAGGCAAGGTCAAGCACTTCGGCCTGTCCGAAGCCGGTGTCCAGACCATCCGTCGCGCGTATGCGGTGCAACCCGTCACGGCCTTGCAGAGCGAGTACTCGCTGTGGTGGCGCGAGCCCGAGCAGGAAATCCTGCCGGCGCTCGAAGAACTCGGCATCGGTTTCGTTCCCTTCAGCCCGCTGGGCAAGGGCTTCCTGACCGGCGCCATCAAGGACGGAGCGACCTTCGGGAGCGACGACTTTCGCAGCAAAGTGCCGCGCTTCTCGCCGGAAGCGATCAAAGCGAACCACGCCTTGGTGGACCTGCTCGGCCAGCTTGCCAAGGACAGGGGCGTGACGGCTGCGCAGGTCGCGCTCGCCTGGCTGCTGGCGCAAAGGCCGTGGATCGTGCCGATTCCCGGAACGACCAAGGTGCACCGGCTGGAGGAGAACCTGGGCGCCGCCTCCATCGAACTGTCGCAGACCGATCTCGGCAGGATCGCGCAGGCCCTGGCGGAAGTCAGGATTCAAGGCGACCGCTATCCCGCCGCGCTACAGGCGCGCGTGGGGCGATGACCTCAGGCAGACGCGCATGACTTCAGCTCATGATTCGACTCGGCGCAAGGTGATGGCGGCGCTCGCGGCACTTCCCTTGGCAGCCAGCAGGGCCCAGGGCAGTGAAGCGCGCCGGCAAGGATCGCGAACCCTCGTGGCCTATTTCTCCCGGTCGGGCAACACGCGTGTCGTCGCCGGCCTGATCCATCGCGCTCGCGGCACGGATCTGTTCGAGATCAAGCCGGCCAGGCCCTACCCCGAGGACTATCCGGAGACGGTGGCGCAAGCCAGCAAGGAGAGCGACAGCGGCTACGAGCCGGCCTTGGAAGCCAAGGTGAGCGCCATCGCGGATTACGACACGGTGTTCCTCGGCTTTCCGATCTGGGGCGAAACCGCGCCACCGATCATCCGCTCCTTTCTGTCCGAGCACGACCTGTCCGGCAAGACCCTGATCCCGTTCATCACCCACGGCGGCTACGGACTCGGCAAGAGCCAGGCCGTCCTCGCCAGCTATGCACCCAAGGCGCGCTTGCTCGATGGCTTCGTCATGGAGATGGACCAGGAGCGGCGAACGATGGAGCGCGTGACGAGCTGGCTGAGCGATGTCCCGAGCACATGAAGAGCCTTGCGGTCACTGCCGTTCGCTGGAGACCCATTCGGTTCTTCCAAGCCAGTGCCCGCACACACAGGAACCCACTATGCAACAAGTCACTTTGAACAATGGTGTCGTGATGCCGATCCTCGGCTACGGCGTTTACCAGATCCCCGATCCGCAGGAATGCGAGCGCTGTGTTGCCGATGCCATCGGCGCCGGCTACCGGCTGATCGACACCGCGGCTTCCTACCTCAACGAGGAAGCGGTCGGCAGGGGCCTCAAGAAGGCCGGCGTGCCGCGTGCCGACCTTTTCGTGACCACGAAGTTGTGGGTGCAGGACGCCGGCTACGAACGGACGCGGCAAGCCATCGACAAATCACTGCGCCGTCTGCAACTGGACTATGTCGACCTGTACCTGATCCACCAGCCCTTCAGCGATGTGCACGGGTCGTGGCGAGCCATGCAGGACGCCCTGAAGGAAGGCAAGGTGCGCGCCATCGGCGTCAGCAATTTCCAACCCGACAGGCTGATGGACATCATCGGTTTCAACGACGTCGTCCCCGCCGTGAACCAGGTGGAGGTCAACCCGTTCCACCAGCAAGAGGAAAGCGTGGCCTTCATGCGCGAGAACGGTGTGCAGCCCGAGGCCTGGGCGCCCTTCGCCGAAGGCCGCAACAACCTGTTTCAGAACGAGGTGCTGCTGGACATCGGCCGCAAGCACGGTCGATCGGTCGGCCAAGTCGTGTTGCGCTGGGTGGTACAGCGCGGCATCGTGGCGCTCGCCAAGTCGGTGCGCAAGGAACGGATGGAGGAGAACCTCCGGGTCCTGGACTTCGCACTGGAAGAGACCGACATGGCCCGCATCGCTCAGCTCGAAACCGGCGTAAGCAGCTTCTTCTCGCACCGTGACCCGGCCATGGTCAAGTGGATGAGCGAGCGCCAGCTTGACATTTGATCGGGTTCTGCGCACGGGGGCGGATTCTCCTATGTGGGCTCAGTGCACGAAGGCTTCCCCTACGCTGAGGAGGTCAGCAGGCAGGGGTTCAGTCTTCGTGCTGAAGTACCGCGCGGGGCAAGGCGGCAGGGCGGCCACCGAGGATCTGGCCGCAGCAATTTCGGATGTATTCCAGAACGCCGGCTCGCTCGAGGTCGGCACGGACGGCTACTCGCTGTGGGGCAGTTCCGCCGGCGCCCGCATGGCGGCGGCGATCGGCTCGCATGGCACCAGCGCCTTTGGCGGTTCACCGCTGCCCAAACCCGCCGTCGTAGTGATGGCGTACACCGCCCGTTCGGAGGTCACCGCCTCCGAGCCGCCCACCTTCGTCGTTGTGGGCGATCGGGACTCCATCGCACCGCCCGCCGCGATGGAGGGGCGAATTGCTGCGCTTGGCCGCATCGGAACGTCGTTCGAGTACCAGAAGTATGCGGGTGTGGGGCATGGATCCGGAACGGGTCACGGCACCAGTGCCCAGGGCTGGATTGGTCGAGCCATCCAGTTCTGGGAGAAGGAAATCAAGAGAACACCTTGAATCGACTAAGGAAATTTCAGAAAGGATGAATATGAAACTAGCTGCAGCCGCCGCCATTGCTCTGTCTATCGGCGTATCAACCGCCTACGCGACCGACGAGGCGCCGATCACGGTCACGCGAGTCGGCTCCCAGCCTTCCAGCGCCGGCGCCGAGCAGAACTTCACCGGCTCGGTATTCGTGGACTCCCGTTTTCAAGCTGGCGCGCCCGCGCGCGTGGGGGGCGGCGTCGTGACCTTCGAGCCCGGCGCGCGCACGGCCTGGCATACGCATCCGCTCGGCCAGACCCTCATCGTCACGTCAGGCGTGGGACGGGTTCAGAAATGGGGCGACGCCGTGCAGGAGATCCGTCCCGGCGACGTGGTGTGGATTCCGCCCGGCGTCAAACACTGGCACGGTGCCGGCCCCACCGTGGGCATGAGCCACATCGCGATCGCCGAATCCCTGGATGGCAAATCGGTGGATTGGATGGAAAAGGTCAGCGAGGAGCAGTACGGACAGTGACGTCCCAGAACCCGACGTACAAGGAGGACACCCCATGAGCTACACGCTCGATATCAACGGCAAGCAGCACGTCGCCGACGTGGACGGCGACACCCCTTTGCTATGGGTGTTGCGCGATGTGCTCGGTATGACCGGCACCAAGTACGGCTGCGGGATGGCGCTGTGCGGTGCCTGTACGGTCCACATGGGGGGCGCGGCGATCCGATCGTGCGTGACGCCGGTCCAGGCCGCCGCCGGCCAGGCGATCACGACCATAGAGGCGGTACATACCACGGACGTGGGTCGCGCCGTACAGAAGGCCTGGCTCGATGTGGATGTGGTGCAGTGCGGCTACTGCCAGTCCGGCCAGATCATGTCCGCCATAGCGCTGCTCGCGCAGACGCCTGCGCCCAGCGATGAGCAGATCCGCGAGGGCATGGCCGGCAACATCTGTCGCTGCGGCACCTACGAGCGTATCCATGCTGCTGTGAAGCAGGCCGCAGGCCAGATTCCGAGCCGCAAGGAGGCTTGAGATGCAAGACGCCGAACTCCTCTCCCGCGTCCGACTCTCGCGCCGCAGCCTGCTCAAGGCGGCCGGTGCTGGCGGTGCACTGCTCTTGAGCGTGCAACTGCCGTTGCTCGCCAAGAAGGCGATAGCCGCGGAACCCGAGGACGCAGCTCCCACCACGTTCAACGCTGTAGTGCGCATCGGCGCAGATGACGTGGTGACGCTGGTGATGCCTCGCGTCGAGATGGGCCAAGGCACCTATACCGCGGTGCCGATGCTCATTGCCGAAGAGCTGGAAGTGGACCTCGCACAGGTGCGGCTCGAACACGCACCCGCCGATGACAAGCTCTATGCGCTGCCGGGCGGTGGCGTGCAGGTGACCGGGGGCTCCAACTCCGTACGCACCTCCTGGCTTCCCATGCGCCAAGCCGGCGCGGCCGCCCGCATGATGCTGGTGGCCGCCGCCGCGCAGGCCTGGGGCGTGGACGCCAGCGCGTGCAGGGCCGAGACCGGCAGTGTCGTCCATACCCCCAGCGCCCGCCGCTTGCGCTACGGCGAACTCGCGGCTCGTGCCGCCGAGTTGCCCGTTCCCGACGAGATCCCGCTCAAGGACCGCGCTCAGTTCCGGATGATCGGCGGCGACCAGAAGCGGCTCGACGGCCCCGAGAAGGTCAATGGCACAGCACGCTTCGGCATCGACGTGCAGCTACCCGGCCTGCTCGTGGCCACCGTGGCTGCGAGCCCCGTGCCCGGCGGGCGCGTGAAAAGCGTGAACACCGAGGCGGCGCAACTCGTGCGCGGCGTGCGCCAGGTGGTGCAGCTCGATGACGTGGTGGCCGTCGTGGCCGACCACATGGGGGCGGCGCGCAAAGGATTGGCGGCGGCTCAGGTGCAATGGGACGACGGCCAGGCCGCCGGCTATTCGACCGAAACGATGATCGCGGAACTGGCCAAGGCCTCGGAACAGGAGGGCGCCACGGCCCGCAACGAGGGCGACGTGGCGGCCGTGCGGGAAGGTGCGCAGGCCAACGGCCATCGCACCATCGAGGCCGTCTATCAGCAGCCCTTGCTGGCGCAGGCGCCTATGGAGCCGATGAATTGCACCGTGCACCTGCGTCCCGACGAGTGTGAACTGTGGCTGGGCACGCAGGTGCCCACCCGCGCCCAGGCCATGGCCGCCGAGGTGACGGGTCTGCCCTTGGAGAGGGTGCGGGTGCACAACCACCTGCTCGGTGGCGGTTTCGGCCGACGGCTGGACGCGGACTACGTCACCCAGGCCGTGCGCATCGCCCGCGAGGTGAAGGGCCCCCTCAAGGTGGTCTGGACACGCGAAGAGGACATGCAGCACAGCACCTACCGCCCCTACCACTACAACCGCTTGAGCGCTACGCTGGATGCGCAGGGCAAACCCATCGCTTGGCATCACCGCGTCACGGGCTCGTCCATCATCGCGCGCTATGCGCCGGCCGGCTTCAAGAACGGCCTCGACACGGATGCGATCCGCGATGCGGCCGGGCCATACGAATTCCCGAATCTGCTGGTGCAATACGTGCGCCAGGACCCTCCCGCGGGCCTGCTGACCGGCTGGTGGCGCGGCGTGGGCCACATGCAGAACGCGATTCCGGTGGAGTGCTTCATCGACGAACTTGCCCGGTCCGCGGGGCAGGACGCCATCGCCTTTCGCAAACCGCTGCTGGCCAAGCACCCGCGTGCGTTGAAGGTGCTGGAGGTCGCAGCGGAGAGATCCGGCTGGGGCCAGCCCCTGCCCGAAGGCCGCGGGCGTGGTCTTGCCTTCACGCTGTCGTTTCGTACCTATGCGGCCCAGGTGGTCGAGGTCAGTGTCGACGCCGAAGGCAACGTGAAGCCCGAGCGCGTCGTGACCGTAGTAGATTGCGGCCAGCAGGTGTCGCCCGCCACGGTGGAGGCGCAGGTGCAAGGTGGCATCGTCTTCGGCCTGTCGGCTGTGCTGTTCGGCAACATCTCGATCAAGGACGGGCGTGTGGAGCAGTCCAACTTCCACGACTATCGCGTGCTGCGCATGAACGAGATGCCGGTGATGGAAACCCATGTCATCCCGAGCACTGAAGACCCGACTGGCATCGGCGAGATCTCCACCGTCGTCATCACGCCGGCAGTGCTCAATGCCATCCACGACGCCACGGGCAAGCGGATACGCCGTCTGCCCATGAGCCCGGCGGATCTCAAGAGGGCATGACGCCAGCCATGCAGGCGAACGGGACGGCGTCTCGCACGCCGTACCCGGCCTGCATTGGAAAGCGCGATGCCATGAAGCGGCCAGGCGTTCACCAACCATCATGATATGCCGGCCCGTCTTCAAGCCTCTTTCAGCGCTCACTTCTTCGTGATGCCGGCGAGCGTGATATTGGATCTCCAGCGTGCGATCTCCGAACTGACGAGGCTGTCGAGTTCCGCAGGAGTCATTTTCATGGGCGTCAAAGCCATTGTCTGCAGGGTTTCAGCGATGTGCGGCATGCTGAGGATCTCGTTGATCTCCTCGTTGAGCCGAGCAATGATGGCGGGATCGGTTTTGGCCGGTGCGAAGAAGCCATTCCAGGCAACGACTTGCACCTCCGGCAGGCCGGCTTCGGCCATCGTCGGCACCTGCGGATACAACGGATGGCGTTCTTGGTCGGCGACACCCAGAACCTTGAGCCGTCCTCCGTGGACGAGGGTCAACGGCGAATACGCATCGGTGAACAGGAAATCCAGGATTCCGCCGGCGAGATCCTGAAGGGCCTGCGGGGAGCCCTTGTATGGCACATGGGTGAAGTTTATTTTCGTGCTGGTTCCCAAGAGCGCTCCAGCGACTTGGCCCGCAGTGTTGCCGCTGCCGTAGTTGAGCGGCTTCTCCGAGGCAGCCTGCTGCTGGGCGATCTTCAGAAAGCCCGCCACATCCTGCGCAGGAAAATCGTTCTTGACCAACATGATCATGGGCACGCTGACAAGGCCGGCGATTGCGGTGAAATCCTTCTGAGGGTCGTAGGGAAGTTTGTTGTACAGACTCAGGTTCGCTGCGTGCGTAGAGTTGGTGCTCAGAAAAATGGTGTACCCGTCCGGCGCCGCCCGCTTGGCCGCTTCTGCACCGATGATGCCGTCCGCCCCCGGCATGGTCTCGACGACGAAGGGTTGTCCGAGCCTCTTGGCCAACTCCGCCCCGACCAGGCGGGTACTGGCGTCCGCAGAACTTCCTGCGGGAAAGGGAACGATGATCTTGACCGGTCGTGTGGGGTAGCCTTGTGAAGCCGCTGTCGATGGCGTGGCGAGCGCCATGGCCGCTGCGAAGATGAACATCGTTGGAATGAGCTTGTTCTTATACATGCTTGTCTCCTTGAAAATGAACAGAAATTGAACTCAGACGAGTGGTCTTGCGTCTTCGAGGGGGCAGCGATCCTTGCGAAATGCGTTGAGAGGGTTTGTCGTGTACTGCCTGAAGCGTTTGCTGCGCGTCATGTGGCGTGGTGGATGAATTTGGGATGCATGAACGCCTCCAAGCCCTCGCGTCCACCTTCGTTGCCGTATCCGCTGCTCTTGATGCCGCCGAAGGGAGCCTCGATCTGCGACACCGCAAAGCTGTTGATGCCCACCCCGCCGGCCTGCAGTTCGTCGCCTACGGCTACCGCCGTCGCCGCCGACTGCGTGAATGCATATGCGGCCAGGCCATAGGGCAGTCGGTTGGCTTCGGCAAGGCCGTCTTCCAGCTTCGAGAAGCGGCTGACCAGCGCCAGCGGACCGAAAGGCTCCACATGCATGGCTTTGGCGCTGTCGGGAACATCCGCGATCAGGCTGAGCGGCCAAAAGTTGCCGCGCGGCTGTGTTCTGCGGCCGCCGGCGACCAGTCGGCCGCCCTGCGCCAGGGCATCACCCACTAGTTCCTCCATGGCTTGCAGCCTGCGCGTGTTGGCCAGTGCGCCCATCTGGTTGGCTGGGTCCAGCCCCGGGCCCACCGCGAGCTGTTCCATGGCTTCGCCATAGCGGCGCACGAATTCGTCGTGAATGCCTTGCTGCACGATGAAGCGTGTGGGCGAGGTGCAGACCTGGCCCGCGTTGCGGCTCTTGCCCTGGATGCAGGTGGCGACCGTCCTGTCGAGATCGGCGTCATCGAAGACGAGTACGGGGGCGTGCCCGCCCAGTTCGAGCGTGCAGGGCTTGACGCCGTCCGCAGCCAGCCGTGCAAGCTGCCGGCCTACCGGCGTGGAGCCTGTGAAGGTGACCTTGCGGATGATGTCCGAGCGGATCAGATGCGTCGAGACTTCGGCGGGTACGCCGAACACCAGGTTCAGCGCGCCGGGCGGCAGGCCGGCATCGGCCAGGGCCTGCGCCAGTGCGATCGCGGATGCCGGCGTTTCCTCCGAGGGCTTCATCACCACCGTGCAACCGGCCGCCAGCGCACCTGCCATCTTGCGTGCCGGCAAGGCGGCGGGGAAGTTCCAGGGGGTGAAGGCGACCACCGGGCCCAGGGGCTGCGGCAGGACCATCTGCCGCGCGCCGGGCAACCGGGCAGGCATCAAGCGGCCGTTCGCGCGCAATGCCTCGGCGGCGTACCAGTCAAAGGTTTCCGCTGCGTGCATGAACTCGAAGGTCGACTCCGCGAGCGTCTTGCCCTGTTCCAGGGTCATCAGCGGTCCTAGCGCCACCGCACGCTCGCGCAGCAGATTCGCTGCCCGCTGCAGCACGCCGGCGCGGTCCACGGCGGGTTTGCGCCGCCAGATCTCGAAGGCCGCCGCACTGGCCTCCAGCGCGTCGTCCAGATCCGTACGGCTGGCCCGCGGCACCTGCGCCAACGTCTGCTCCGTAGCCGGGTCACGCACCTCGGTGCACGTTCCGTCGCCGCCCTCTCGCCATTCACCTGCGATGAACATGAGAGGTCTCGTATAGTGGGTGGACATGCCTGTTTCCTTTGTTGGCTGAAGTTCTTCGATTCGGTGCCGTGTCAGCCCGCGGCCAGGTAATCGCTGTCGTCCACCGGCTCCATCCAGTCCACGCTCTTGCCGTCGACGTGCTCCTGGATCGCGATGTGCGTCATGGCCGTCGTGGGGCTTGCGCCGTGCCAGTGCCGTTCGCCCGGGGCGATCCAGACCACATCGCCGGGGTGGATGGCCTGCGCGGGCTGGCCTTCCCGCTGGACCCGGCCCGAGCCTGCCGTCACGATGAGGGTCTGCCCCAAGGGATGTGCATGCCATGCGGTGCGCGCGCCCGGCTCGAAGGTGACGCTTGCGCCCCGCACGCGGGCGGGCGAGGGCGGCTCGAACAAGGGGTCGACACGGACCGCGCCGATGAAGTTCTGTTGTGCCGTGCAAGACGGCGTGGATCCTATTCGCTTGATTTCCATGGCAGATTCTCGTCAGATTGGATTGGACGCGCGGTATGCGCATGCGAGTCAAGCCAGGAGCATCGGCGACCAAGGCCGCTGTTCCGGGTACGCGCAAGGGCGGATGGAGGGATTCGACTCTCTATGACTGTCGGCTCAGCGTCCCACACGGTCGAGCATCTTCGGCGCGTAGCGTTCGCCCACGAGATCGATTCGCGAAACGGCTGTCTCGATCTCCTTCAGATCTTCGTCGTCGAGCGTGATCTTGGCGGCGCCAAGGTTTTCTTGCAGCCGCGGCAGTCGAGTGGTTCCGGGGATGGGCACGATCCACGGCTTTCGCGCCAACAGCCAGGCCAGCGCCAGTTGCGCGCGAGTGATGCCCTTCTTTTCAGCGATGCTTCCGATCGCCTCCACCAATGGCTGGTTGGCCAGCCGGTTCTGGACGTCAAAGCGCGGTACCGTGTTGCGAAAGTCGTTCGCGACGAACACTGTCTTGTCGGTGATCGTGCCGGTCAGGAATCCCTTGCCGAGCGGGCTGAACGGAACGAAGCCGATACCCAGCTCTTCGAGCAACGGAAGTATGTTCTTCTCGGGCTCACGCCAGAACAAGGAGTATTCGCTCTGGAGCGCGGCAACGGGCTGGACGGCGTGTGCGCTACGAATGGACGTGACGCCCGCTTCGGACAATCCGAAGTGCGCGACCTTGCCGGCCTGGATCAGCGCTTTCACCGTTCCCGCAACGTCTTCCATTGGCACCTTCGGGTCGACCCGGTGCTGGTAGAGTAGACCGATGCGTTCTGTGCGTAGCCGCCGAAGGGACCCATCCACCGCTTCGACGATACGCTCGGGACGGCTGTCCAGCCCCAGCTTCGTATTGCCCTCCTTGAAGCCGAACTTGGTTGCAATGACCACTTGATCGCGCACTGGCTCAAGGGCTTCGCCAACGATCTCCTCGTTGATGAAGCGGCCGTACATCTCGGCAGTATCGAAGAAGGTCACGCCCAGATCGAACGCCGCACGTATCAATCGGATGGCATCTGGCTTGTCAGTAGGAATTCCGTAGCTGTGGCTGAGTCCCATACACCCGAACCCGATGGCCGAGACGCTCAGTCCGCCGCTGCCCAGTTGTCGCTTCTGCATGTTTCGACTCCCTTTGCTGTATTGAAATTCTCCTAAACCACCGAGAGCCCGCCGTCCACCGACATAACATCGCCCGTAATGCAGGATGCGAGATCGGAGGCCAGGAACAACGCGGCGTTGGCCACATCCTGGGGCTCGCACAGCCGGCGCAGCGGCGCTTTGTCCCTGTACATCTGCGCCACGCTGGCCGCTCTCGACAGATCGGGCCGGTCCGCGCCCCGATTGGTGACGGACAGCCACATCGGCGTCTCGGCGGGGCCGGGGCATATCGCATTCACCCTGACCTGGTACGGCGCAAAGCCGGCTGCTAGATTCCTGGTCAGTGCGATCAGGCCCGCCTTCGCAACGCCGTAGACAGGCGATGCACGCGACGCCTTGAGACCCGCCAGCGAACTGGTCAGCAGGATGGTGCCGGAGCCAATCTTCTTCATCTCTTCCAGCACGAACTTGGCGCCGAAGAACGCTGCCTTCAGATGGACCGACATGGTCAGGTCATAGGCATGCTCGGAGGTCTCCTCGACCGCGCCAGGACCGGCAATGCCCGCGTTGTGCCAGAAGATGTCAAGGCGGCCGAAGGTCCGCGCGGCCTCGCGGACTGCCCATTCGATCTGATCCACCCTGGATACATCTGCAAGGACATATTCCGCGCGTCCACCAGCGTCCCGGATCCGCTTGGCCGTCTCTTCGCCATTGACGGCATCGATGTCCGCGACCACGACCGACGCGCCTTCACGGGCAAAGGTGCGCGCACCCGCCTTCCCGAACCCCGAGCCGGCACCGGTGATGAGAGCGCATCTTCCATCCAACAAACCCATGTTGCTTTCCTCAGCTCGTGTATCCGCCGTCGATCGCCAGCGTGGTGCCGGTGACGAAGCTGGCCTGGTCGGAGCAAAGCCACAACACGCCGCCTGCCACTTCGTCCGTTTTGCCGGTCCGCTTCATCGCCGGTCGGGTGATGATGGGCCGCTCCGGGCTCACCCAGGAATTCGCCCGCATCGGGGTGTCTATGTAGCCGGGGCAGACGGCGTTCACGCGGATGCCGGCTGCCGCGTGGTCCATGGCCGCGGCCTTCGTCAGGCCTACCACGCCGTGCTTGGACGCGACATAACCGTGCGCGCCAGGCAGCCCTACGAGGCCGGCGATGGACGCGATGTTGACGATGGCGCCGCCGCCGGAGCGCTCCATCGCGAGCAATTCGTACTTCATGCAGCGCCACACGCTCGTGAGATTGACACAGATGAGCCGTTCCCACGCCTCTTCGGAGATGTCGCCGACCCGTTGGCCTCCCGCACCCACCTGGCTGGCTGAGATGCCCACATTGTTGACGGCGCAGTCGAGCCGGCCGTAGGTCTCGATGGCCGCAGCAACCATGGCAGTGACCTGCTCGACGCGATTTACATCGGCGACTACCACGCGTGCCTCGCCACCCTCGGCCCGAACGAGATCGGCGGTCTGCTCTGCAGCCTCTTTGTCGATGTCGGCAACGATCAGCCGCGCGCCTTCGCGTGCGAACAACTCGCACGTTGCGCGACCGATCCCGGACCCGCCGCCTGTGACCAGGGCGGACTTTGCTTCAAGAGCTGGCATGACATTCGATTGTTGATGGATGAAACCGATGCGGGCAGGCCGGTCGCTCGGGCCGACGACTGCGGCTACCGAGCGATGTCCGCCCGGACGTTCTATTGGCTGTCTTCCGCCTGGTAGACCTGGAAGGTCAGGCGCGGCAGCTTTGCGATGTCGACCGACGGCGTCCAGCCTTCGACCACTGCGAGATTGCGCTCGACTTCCTCTTTCCATCGGATGCCGACGATGCCTGCATGCACGCGGCTGTCGGACAACACGAACTTGAGCGCCACGTCGTACAGATCGTGTGCCGCCTGCCACTCGGGGGCCAGGTAGCTCGCCTGCATCTGCATGATGCCGGACGTCATCGTGCGCATCGTGACCACGCCGGCATTCACCTTCTCGGCCTCGATGAGGAAATGGCGCGCCGCCGCCTGGTAGATGAAGTTGTAGGCGATCTGAAAGACCTCCACCTCGGGCAGCGCCAGGAAAGGGATCAGTGTCCACGGCTCTTCCGAAGTGATGCCGATGTGACCGATCTTGCCTTGTTCCTTCATGAGGCGCAGGCCGTCCAGCGGACCGTCTTCCTTGAGGATGTGATCGACATCCGGCTGGTGGTACATGCGACCGTGGATCTGCAGCACGTCGATGTAGTCCGTGTTGAGCCGCTTCAGGCTGGCGTGGACGCTGTCGATGGTGCCCTGCTTGTCGAGCTCGTACCAGGATTTGCTGGCCAGTACGCAATCCTTGCGTCGGCTTTTCATGACCTCGCCGATCATCGACTCGCTATAGCCGTCGCCATATAGAGGGGAGGTGTCGATGTAGTTGATGCCGCGGTCCAGCGCGTGGTGCAGCGTCCCGACCACGACTCTGCGGCCTTCCTCGGAGCGCGGATCCCAGTTCGCGGATTTGTGCGTATAGGTGATGGTTGCGCCACCGAAGGCGATCGGAGAGATATCGAGGCCGGTGCGGCCCAGCTTTCTGCGTTTCATGGCGATGATTCCTTGATTTGGCGAACTTTCAGCGGCGTCACCGTTCCCGGTAGCGTTGGCACGAACGGTGCGAGCAGCACAAGGTGCCCGACACCGCTGGCCTCGATTTCCTCGGGGTGCCGGGCGAAGTTCCCGGGCCAGAAGGCATGAGGGTCCTCGCGCAGGAACCACAGGAGGCAGACTCGACGTTCCGGATTGGGGTCGATCGCGGGGGCAACGACACCGGATCCCTCCGATGGCCGGCGCTCTTCGCGCAAGCCTCGTGGGAGAAGAGCCACGCATTGGCCGAATGGCCCCTTCTGCGAAGGCACGTATTCGTCGCGCAGCCAACGGACCAGGTCTTCGCGAGACGCACCTTCCGCGGCGTCCAGAAGTTCCACTGCGAGCCCCTGATAGGGGTAGTCCAGAGCATGGATAGCCCGCATGGGCGGCGGGTCGAACATGTGCGTGAAAGCGGTTTCGTGCATTGCGGAGTAGACACGGGTCCTGTCTCTCGGGCCCCGTCCCTCTTGCGTCAGATGCGCCAGGGCGGCTTTGGCCCACGCCCACACTTCATCGACGTGCCCGGCCAACGTCCAATAGAGGCCGATGAACGACCCCATCTCGGTCGGCGTGGAGCCCGTTGCGCAGAAGCGCTGCAGCTCGCAGCGCACGAAGCGGCGACCGGCGAACACCCATGGGCTCACCATGGCTCCCGAGATGTAGTGGTCGTCTTCGTACCAACGGTTGAATGCCTCTTCGCGGCCTGCGTGCGCCTGCGGCATCGTGATCAGGGCGCCGCCCAGTTCTACGGCTGTCGGCTTGGCTGCCGCCAATGCCAGATACAGGTCTTCAGACATTGTTCTATGCCCTTTGCAGTCGCTTCACTTCACGGCGGGTTTGACCGCCCCGAGCTCTTCCAGCAATGGTCTGGCAGTGGATGCCGCAGACAAGGCGGCGGGAAAGCCCACGTAGAAAGCGAGGTGTGTGATGATCTCCGTGAGTTCCGTGGCGGTAACGCCGTTGTTGATGGCGCGCTTCATGTGGGATGGCATCTGGTCGGCCTGCCCACGAGCGATGAGCGTTGCGACCGTGATCATGCTGCGATCACGCTTGGTCAGGCCAGGGCGTTCCCAGATATCCCCGTAGATGGTCGCCTCGACGACCTCACGCAGTTTGGGAACGACGTCTTTTGTGCTTTCAACGGAATAAGCCATATGTCCCTATGAACGGTTGGTGGTTGATGGTTCGAGTGACGCCGGTCGTCTCGGCTTGCTGTGTGCTGTGTCTTCTGATCCAGAAGGCTTCACCCTGCCTATGTCCGCCGAGTACTGTCGATCGGGGGGGCGTGACGTTGCGCAGGAGTTCGCGCTCCCGGATGCCGGCAAAGCTGGCGGGTATCGGAGTGCGTGGATCGGCCTATTGGAGATCTACCCGGTAGACCCTCTGCGCCGTGTCCCTGAAAAGCGCTGCCTTTTCCGACAGGGAGTAATCCCTGACGATGTACTTCAAGGCATTCCACAGGGGGACGAACCCACAGGAGCGTCCGTCATTGGGGTAGTTGCTCCCCATCATCGAGCGGTTGGCGCCAAACAGTTCGATCGCCGTTTCGACGTAGGGCTTCCAGGCCTCGGCGAGTTCGCGATATCCGACAGGCGCTTCTCGCTCGATGAATCCGAACCCCCAGTAGGAGGTGCCCAGGCCGCTGATCTTGCAGAACACATTCTCATGGCGCGAGAGTGCCTGCATGTTCGCCCGCCATTCCTGGAAGGCTTCCGCTTGGCTGCCTGCCTTGTCGGGGATCGCCGTTGCGAGGCCCGCGTGGTCCAGTACGATCATGGTGTCGGGAAATGCTGCGGCAAGTTCGCCCACCTCGGGAAGCTGGTGGTGCAGAACGGTGGCATCGAAGCTGAGGCCGCGCTTGCTCACATGCTTGAATGCGGCGTGAAAACCCGGACTCTTCAGCAAATCCGGTGGTGGGCGGTGAGTCAGGAACCGCAGCACCGACTCGTCCGGATGCGACATCGCGATATGCCTGACGCCCTTGAATCTCTGGGGCACAACCGCGGCACACGCGTCCAGGGTGATCGCTGCGCGGTCTCCGGTGGTCATGTCCACGAACCCCACGATCGAGGCCGCGACGCGGCAGGCGCCGTAGATGCCGCTGCGCGCGGTTGCAGCCACGCCATTGGCGAACTCGACTTCGCCGACAGGTCGGAGCTCCTCGGGGCCGTCGGGACGAGCCATCGACTGCGTTTCGATGTAGACGGAACCGACGATCCTGTGGCCCGCGTTCACGTCGTTCAAATACTCCTGCAGCATGTACCGCAGGTGCGGCCGATCGAACAGATGGTGCTGCGCGTCCAGGATCTCGATTTGCGGTTCGAGGATTTCCTCGTTTCGACCTTCCAGAAGTTTCTTGAATGGCGGCACTTTGTTCATGTCATTGCCTTTCTACGGAGGCTTCTCGGTGCGCTGCAGCAGCGTGACGTGGGCTTCGCCGAGATGAAATGTCCATTTACAGTCTCCTTTTGGATCGTTCTCTCTCATGCGCATGCGAGCTCAGGCGCTTGCTTCGCCGACCCGAAGCGCTTTGTGTGAGTGTGATGGTAGGTGGGATTGCCGGTCGCAAAGAAGTGGTATTTTTCGCAGTCAGTGATAACCTGAACCGATCAATGAACGAAGACACCAATCTCTCGCTGTTGCGGCGGCTGAACCTCAACCATCTGGTCAGTTTTCTGACCGTTGCCGAGTCCCAGACTTTCAGAGGGGCTGCTGCCCGGCTCCACATCTCTCAGTCCGCGTTGAGCGTGCAGATCCAGCAACTCGAGGAGGTGCTGAGGGTTCGGTTGTTTCACCGCACCACGCGTTCCATGGCGCTCACAGCGGAAGGCAAGCGACTGCTTCCCGTGGCACGGCACGTCACGCGGGAAGTGACCCTGGTGACGGGCGATTTCTGGGAAGAGGCCGCGCTGCAGCGCGGTGTCGCGTCGCTGGCCGCCACGCCATCGATGGCCGCGGGTCTCGTGCCTCCTGTCATGAAGGCGGTGGCGGACGAGCACCCGGGCATCAAGATTGAACTGCTCGTCAAGGATTCATCGAACGATGTCGCAGATGCCGTTCGGCAAGGCGATGCGGACCTGGGCCTGCTTAGCTTCAGCGAAGAGCCGAAGGATCTTGCAGTGACACCGCTGCGACAGGATGAACTCGTTGCCGTCGTGCCGAATTCTTATACTCGTCTGGCTCGGAGCAGACAGGTGACGTTGCGTCAGCTCGCTCGATTTCCGTTCCTGATTCAACCGCGCGGCGGTTCGTTTCGAGAGGTGCTGGACCGGCATCTGCGCGAGCAGGAGGTCACGATCGACATCCACCAGGAAATCCTCCAGGCGGAGGTCCTGGTTGGCCTCGTGGGCCATGGGTTGGGCGTGGCCGTCCTCCTGGAGCGGGCACTGGTACCCCTGAATCTGGAGGGTTGCCGGGTGATCCGCCTGCGCGGCGTGAGGCCGGGACGCGTCGGCTTGGTGAGCTCGCCGCGCAGATTCCTTTCTCCCGCCGTCGAGTTGCTGCGAAGAGTCACTGAAGAAGTGTCCAACCGCGCGTGGGTATATCCCCACCGTGTCGTAGCAGCACATGCAGAGTGAGCATGGCTCATCACCGCGTGTGGTAGGCATGGTGACGCGCACGCTAAGGCCGTAGGCGCATCGCATGCAGCGTTCATGCCGGTGCTCAACGCTCCCGTGATGCGGTTTCGTTGCTCGTTGCCGGCGAGGCGCCGGCGGGTAGGTTGGCTTGCATCAGTTCGACAAACGCAGCGGCCGCCGGCGGCAGACTATCCCAGTGGCGTCGAATGAGAAAAAGCGGCCGGCGCAGGTCGTTCCGCGGGATCGGCAACATGACAATAGCCGGGCCGGCAAAGTAGTTCGCCATGGACTGAGGTACTACGCCGAACCCGAGACCCTGCCCGACCATTCCAGCCAGCGTGGCCGCGTGCTCGACTTCGATCCCGACATCGTGTGCACCTGCCGTGCGCAGCAGCGGGCGAAGCTGATGCATTTGCCCAGCCGAGATTGCCCGTATACCTTCAGTGTGCACGAGGTGGATGACGGGCAGCCCGCGGATTCTGTGAAGGGCGATCTGCCCCGAGCGTTTTGGCGCCTGCGCGGCAGCGCAAGCCAGATAGAAGCGCTCCTCGAACAGTGTACGGGTCAGGAACTCGCCGGGATTTCCCGGTTGGGCGGTCACCGCAAAATCGACCTTGTTCTCGCGCAGCAACTGCAGACAGCGTTCGGAATAGGTGTCGAAGATCTCGAGCGCAATGCCAGGATACTGCGCACGATACCGGTCCAGTAGGGCTGGCGCCCAGGAGCCGGCAAGCGACGGCACCATGGCCATGGCCAACCGGCCATGCTGCTTGGTGGCGTAATCGTGCATTTCGGCCATTGCTCGCGCCACGTGATCGAGGATCTCGCGCGCCTTGATCGAAAAGAGGGCGCCTTCTGCAGTCAAGCGTACCGATCGCGTGTCGCGGTCGAACAGACGCATGCCCACCTGTTCCTCCAGGCGCCCGATCATTTGGCTGAACGCGGATTGAGTCACGTTGCAACGTTTGGCGGCGGCGGTGAATTGTCGGCACTCTTCCAGTGCGCAAAACGCCTGCAGCGATCGCATCGAGATATTTATCATCTTAACGACTTAATCAATCGCAATATTTAATTTTACTACTGGCATCACGGCTCCTAGACTTTGTGAACGAGTACGGCATTGGTTGTTGGCCGGATCGAACCCAGACCAAGAAACTGCCAGGAGACACAGATGAAACTGAGGCGACTTCTCGCCTGCGCGCTCGCGGTACTCTCCGCCAGCGCCACTGCGGCCGCTGCCGCCGCCTACCCCGGTGCGGGCAGGCCCATCTCCGTGATCGTACCGTTCGGCGCCGGCACCGGTACGGATGTCATCACCCGCGTGATACTGGCCGGCATGTCCAAGCACCTCGGTGCCGACTTCATTGTGCTCAACAAGGCTGGCGCCAGCGGCCAGATCGGCACCGAGTTCGTCGCGCGCGCCGAGCCCGATGGCTATACCCTGCTGGTGGGAACCAATTCCACTCATTCCGGTAATCCCTACCTGTACAAGACGCTACGCTATGACCCCGTCAAGGACTTCGAGCCCGTGGGCCGGATGACCATCAATCCTCTGGCTTTTCTGGTGCGGGCCGATTCGCCGTTCCAAGCCGCGTCCGATCTGATCGAATACGCCCGGAAGAACCCGGGTGGCTTGACCTACGGCTTCGGCAATACGGGCGGGCAGGTCTCCGCCGGGCTGTTCGTGCATATGGCGAACATCGAGACGACAGCGGTTCCCTATAAGACCACACCGCAGTTGTTTACCGACCTCGTGAGCGGCCAGGTCGATTTCGGCTTTGTCGACTTTGCTGCTTCCCGCCCGATGATCGACGGCGGCAAGCTGCGTTCGCTGGCCACCACGTCGGAGGACAGGTTGGCTTTCGCTCCTGCCATGCCGGCGGTCAACGAGACGCTAGGTCTGGAGGATTTCCGGCTGTACGCATGGCTCGGCATGATGGCGCCGGTCGGCACGCCTGCGGAAATCGTGGAACGCCTGAATCAGGCGCTGAACGCCGCATTGAACACGCCCGAGATCCGCAAGCAGCTAGAGGAACAGACGAGCTCGGTCGTGCAGCCCACCACGGTTGGGGAGTTTCAGGCGTTCCTGAAGGAGCAGAACGACCTTTGGAAACGCAGTATCGAGACAGCGGGCATCACGCCCCAGTAACCCCAACACCGGCCCTATCGAATCAAGTGGCAGACATGCAAGCATCCCCTTTGCGCGGCATCCGCGTCCTCGACTTTTCCAAGGTGCTGGCCGGGCCTTTGTGCACCCAGTACCTGAGCGACATGGGTGCGGAAGTGGTCAAGGTCGAGCCGATCGGCTCGGGCGACGACAGCCGCCGCTGGCCGCCGTTTCCGGCCAAGCCTGAAGGCGACGCCCTTGGCACACCGTTCCTGGCGGCCAACCGGGGCAAGCGCAGCATCGCCATCGACCTGAAATCGGTGGAAGGGCAACGCTTGTGCCGGGCGCTGGCTGCGTCGGCCGACGTCGTGGTCGAGAGCTTCGGGCCGGGCGTGGCAGCACGCCTTGCGATCGATCACGAAGCGCTCAAGGCGGCCAACCCCGCGTTGATCCATTGCAGCATCTCCGGGTTCGGCGCGCGCGGCCCCATGAAGAACGGCAAAGGCTACGACGTCATCCTCCAGGCGTTCACGGGCATGCTGTCGATCACCGGCGAGCCCGGCGGCAATGCCGTGCGCAGTCCCTTCTCGCCAGTGGATCAGGCAACCGGTATGCATGCATTGATCGGCATCCTGGCCGCACTCTTCGAGCGCAACGCGACCGGGCGCGGCAAGAAGGTGGAGGTTTCGTTGTTCGATACAGCCACGGGATTCCTGGGATATTTCCTGCAGGGGTTCTGGGAAAGGGGCACTGAACCCGAGAAACCAGGCAGCGGGCACGAGTCGCTGTGCCCCTATGAAATCTTCCAGGCGAGCGACAAGGCGTTGATTCTGGGGGTTGCAAACGACGCTCTGTGGCGCAAATTCTGCGCATTGGCCGGCCTCGAGGCCTATGCGGACGATCCCCGCTACGCCACGAACGCCAGCCGTGTCGCGAACCGCCAGGCCACCGTGGCGATCGTGGCCGAGGCCATCGGCCAACGCCCGTGCGCCGAGTGGATCGAACGGCTGGACGCTGCCGGCATCCCATGCTCGCCGCTGAACAGTCTCGGCGACCTCTCGAAGCATCCGCATACCGAGGCCTCCGAGATGGTTCGGGAGTACGAGCACCCCGTTCTCGGGCGACTGAAGACGGTCTCGCAACCTATACGGTTCGATGGCGAGCGAATGCCCATCCGCCGCCCTGCACCCATGCTGGGCGAGCACACCGAGCAGCTCATGGCCGAGCTTGGTTTGAACGAGGACGAGATCCGCGATCTCGAGGGCCGCAATGTCATTCGCGCCTGGCGCCCGCCGGCTGCCGTTTGACTATTACGCGGCTCAACACGCATTCACGGAACGATAGACATGGATTTCAAACCCAGTGACGAACACGCGTCGATACGCGAGGCCGTCGGTGCGGTGTGTCGCGGCTTCGACGAGCATTACTGGCTCAAGAAGGACAACGACCACCAGTTTCCCCATGATTTTCACCAGGCGATGGCCAAAGGCGGCTGGCTGGGCATCGCCATGCCGCCCGAGTACGGCGGCAGCGGGCAGGGGATACTCGAAGCGGCGATCATGATGGAGACGGTGGCCGGCTCGGGGGCAGGCATGTCGGGCGCCTCGGCCCTGCACATGAATATCTTCGGCCTGCACCCGGTCGTGGTATTCGGCACCAACGAGCAGAAGCAGCGTTGGTTGCCACCGCTCATCAACGGCGAAGAGAAGGCGTGCTTTGGCGTGACCGAACCGAACACGGGGCTGAACACGCTCGCGCTGAAGACGTCCGCAGTGAGGCGCGGCCAGCAATATCTGGTGTCGGGCCAGAAGATATGGATCTCGACGGCGCAGGTGGCCGACCGCATCCTGCTGCTGGCGCGCACCACGCCATTGGATCAAGCCAAGTCGAAGACCGACGGTCTGACATTGTTCTACACCAAGCTCGATCGCGATTTCGTCGAGGTGCGTGAGATCCAGAAGCATGGACGCGCCGCTGTGGACTCCAACCAGTTGTTCATAGACGGACTGGTGGTGCCGCTCGAGGACCGCGTCGGCGAAGAAGGCAAGGGTTTCCATTACCTGCTGCATGGACTCAATCCTGAGCGCATCCTGGTCGCCGCCGAGGCGGTCGGTATCGGCCGCGCAGCCTTGCGCTATGCGGCGCGCTATGCCCAGGAGCGGCAGGTGTTCAACCGGCCGATCGGCATGAACCAGGGCATACAGCACCCGCTTGCCGAACGGTGGATGGAGCTCGAGGCCGCCGAGCTCATGTACCAGAAGGCAGCCTGGCTCTATGACAACAAGGAATCATGCGCGGCGCATGCCAACGCGGCCAAGTTCATGGCTGCCGAAAGCGGATACAAAGCGTGCGAGACGGCGGTGCTGACCCATGGCGGCATGGGCTATGCCAAGGAATACCACGTCGAACGCCTGTTGCGCGAAGCCATGCTGCCTCGGATCGCGCCCGTATCGCAGAACATGATTCTGTGCTTCATCGCCGAGAAAGTCCTCGGCCAAGCCAAGTCCTACTGACATGGGGAGGGAGTGATGGCAAAACAGAAGAAGGTCATCGTTACTTGCGCCGTGACGGGTGCGATACATACGCCGACGATGTCACCGCACCTGCCGGTGACGGCCGAGCAGATACGCGAAGCGGCAGTCGGCGCAGTACAGGCGGGAGCCGCGATCGTCCATCTGCACGCGCGCGAGCCCGAGACGGGCCGCCCATCGCAAGACGTCGAGCTGTTTCGCGCATTCGTCTCGGACATCAAGGCCGAGTGCGACGGCGTGATCAACCTGACCACGGGCGGCTCGCCTGCCATGACGGTGCAGGAACGCTTGCAGCCGGCGCTGCGCCTGGCGCCGGAAGTTGCGTCGCTGAACATGGGTTCCATGAATTTCGGCCTGCATCCCATGCTGGGCAAGTACAAGGACTTCAAGCATGACTGGGAGCCCGCGTACCTGGAGGCGACGCGAGACATGGTGTTTCGCAACACGTTCAAGGACATCGAGTACATCCTCGAGTCTTGCCAGGACAACGGCACGCGATTCGAGCTGGAGTGCTACGACACGTCGCACTTGTACAACCTTGCGCATTTCGTGGATCGCGGGCTGATCGAAGGCCCGCTGTTCATACAGACGGTGTTCGGCATTCTCGGCGGCATCGGTACGCACCCGGACGATGTCTCGCATATGCGCCGTACCGCTGATCGCCTGTTCGGCACGGACTATGTGTGGTCGGTGCTGGGCGCCGGGCGTTTCCAGATGCCGATCGGCTCCATGGCGGCGGCCATGGGGGGCAACGTGCGCGTGGGGCTCGAGGACTCGCTCTGGGATGGCCCAGGCACGCTGGCCGAGTCCAACGCAGCGCAAGTGCGGCGCATCCGCGGCATTCTGGAAGGTCTGTCGCTCGCCATCGCGACGCCGGACGAAGCGCGCGAGATGCTCGGCCTCAAGGGTAAGCAGAACGTCGGTTTCTAGCCGGCGCCACGCGCGCCGGTACCGCTAGGAGGAATTTTTCCATGCCAGGTTTGTATTTCGATGAATTCGAGGTGGGGCAGGTCATCACGCACAGCGTGCGCCGGACCGTCACCGAAATGGACAACGTGCTGTTCTCGGCCCTGACGCACAACCCCGCGCCGCTGCATATCGACGAGGACTATTGCCAGAAGCACTCCGAATTTGGACGCCGCATCGTGAACAGCGCGTTTACCCTCGGTCTGGTGATCGGCGTGAGCGTGCAGGACACCACGCTGGGGACCACCGTGGGCAATCTCGGTTTCGAGGAAGTGCGCTTCCCGGCCCCGGTGTTCCATGGCGACACGGTACGCGCCGAGACCGAAGTCGTGAGCGTGCGCGAAAGCCGATCGCGCCCGCAGAACGGCATCGTCGTCTTCGAACACCGCGGCTACAACCAGGACGACGTCCTGATCGCAACCATCCGACGCTCGGCGCTGATGAGGAAAAAGCCATGAATGCATCGCTGCTGCGGTCCATCCTTTTCGTGCCCGCCGATAGCGAGCGCAAGATCGAGAAGTCCGCCACCAGCGGCGCAGACGCCGTAGTGCTGGACCTCGAGGACTCGATATCGCCCGAGCGCGTGGCGTACGCGCGCGGCCTGGCGGCGGGGTACTTGCAGGCGAACCCGCACCGCACCACGCAGCAGTTGTGGATACGCGTCAACGCGTTGGACTCGGCGTTGATCCTGGACGACCTGGCCGCCGTGGTGCGTGCCGCGCCCGACGCGCTCATGCTGCCCAAGTGCGCGTCGGGCGACGACGTTCGCGTGCTGGACCACTACTTGACCGCGTTGGAGCGTCGGGAAGGGCTTCCCTCCGGCCGGATAGCCATTGTCCCCGTCGCCACGGAAACGGCGCGCGCGATGTTCGGCCTGGGATCGTATGTCGATTGTTCGAGCCGGCTGCTCGGCCTGACCTGGGGCGCAGAGGATCTGTCGGCCACCTTGGGGGCGAGCGCAAACAAGGATGCCGACGGCGGGCTCTCCTTGCCCTATCGCCTTGCCCGTTCTCTATGCCTGTTCGGCGCCAAGGCGGCCGGAGTTCGCGCGATAGACGGAATCAGCCCGGACTTTCGCGACATGGACGCGTTGAAGTCCGACGTGGCGCAAGCCCGTCGCGACGGGTTCAACGCGAAGTTCGCGATTCATCCGGTGCAGGTGTCCGCCATCAATGAGGGGTTCTCACCCGAACCGGCGGAGATCCGGCGCGCGCAAGCCATCGTCGACGCGTTCGAGCAGCAGCAGGGGCGCGGGGCGGTACAGTTGGACGGCGTGATGCTGGACAAGCCGCATTTGCGGCAAGCGCTGCATCTGTTGGCGATGGCGAAGCGCGCTGACGCGGGACGTGCACATCTCGAGAATCCCTGATGTCCATCAGCGATCGACCCGGGATCGTAGCGTTGGGTCCCCCGCTGCCGTCGTCCCCGTCGTGCGGCCATGGCCAAGTAGGATGAGCGAGCGCCTGGAACCATCGTCTGCGCCGTCGCTGGTGTTGCCTGCGCCATCCCACATCCACACATCGTTTATCGCTCATCGGCGGAGCCGCCCAGTTCGGCAGCCCGCATGACCAGCATGCGGCCGATCTCTTCGATGTGTCCTTCCAGTCTGTGCGTTGGGCCGCCCACCAGCAGGGCGTAGCATTCGGTGCCGAACCTGAACCCCACGGCGATGGCCGTCGTGTCCGATTGATACTCGCCGATCGCTACGTGATACCCGGTGGCCTCACCGTCCGAGATCATCTGCTTCAGACGGTTGATGTCGGTGACGGTGCGATCCGAGAAGGCCACCAGCTTCAACTGCTGCAGCACCTTGCTCCTTTCGTCGCTGTCGATCAGCGCCAGCAGCGCCCGCCCCGAGGCCGCGCTGTGCATGGGTTTGATCTGGCCTGCATACGCAGAGAAACGCAACGTGCGTTCGGGCTCCACGACCTCCAGATAGAGCACGTGATTCTCTTCGCGCTTGGCCAGGATGGCGGTTTCATCCGTCTGCCGGCTGATGCCGTGCAGCAATTCCGACACCATCGACAAGATGGGATCGTGGCGGCTGATTGCCTCGCCCTGATCGCGCCAGCGGCGCGTGGGGTAATAGCCATGATGCTTGCCGAGCCAATAGAGATAACCCTGCTGCCTTAGCGTCTCCATCAGCGCATGGCCGCTCGATTTCGGCATATCGAGCTCAGAGCAGAGCCTCGCCAGCGTTGCGGGCTCCTTCGTCCGCGCAAAGAACTCCAGCACATCCAATACGCGTACCGCGCTTTTGACGCCCGTCGTGCGCTCAGTCATGGTTTGAGGCGATTTCATTTCACTCCCGACATTCGATGCCGTGTCATTGGGTTGTTGTGCTTTGATGCCGGCCGATTCGATCGCTTGCCACATATAGCTGATCTGCGCCGCATGAACGCTTCGAACCGCGCGATCACCCATCATTATACGTACCCATGTATGAACATATGTTCATACATGGGTGTTTGTCGCGGCTACGCCTACGGGTGGGGCTGGTGTGTTCCCTGAGCGCAAGCGTCCGGCGAAGTGCTTGACTCGACGGATACAGTCACCTTATTCTGTCCTTGTCTGTGAATGAACGTTCTCATACATGAATGTAACAAGAATATTGCCGAGAAGTGCGCGGGTACCCGCGTCTTCAGCGGGGAGGCGGTCGCTCCTGCAGGATCGGGTGCGCTCGGGACGATTGCGTGATGGCAGGCCATCGCGTGTGACTAGAGGATGAGATGACTACGTTGTGTCAGGAAGGTCGGCCACTGCCATGGCAGCATGTGGTGTCCGAAGAAGAAATGTCGATTTATCGGGCGGCGGGATTCGGCAAACCGTTCAAGGGCGAGATCAGGCCGGCGTTGCTGGTGATCGACGTGCAGTACCGCTCGGTGGGCCGCGAGCGTCTGCCCATCATGGATTCGATCCAGCGCGAATATCCGACCAGTTGCGGCGAATATGGCTGGCGCGCCGTGCCGCACATCGGCCGTCTGATCGAAGCCTTTCACCGTCGCAAGCTTCCCGTCATTTTTCCGCACGTCGCATTCAAGGAGCGGCACGACGGCCAGCGCTTTGGCGATAAAGCGCCTGCGATCATGGCCATACCGCGGGACGGCTATGAAATGGTCAAGGAATGTGCGCCGCAGCCGGGCGACATTCTGTTGCCCAAACACCATGCCAGCGCCTTCTTCGGTACACCGCTTGTCAGCTATTTGACGACCCTGAACGCCAATTGCGTCGTAGTCACCGGCACCACGACCAGCGGCTGCGTGCGTGCATCGGCTGTCGACGCATCCTCCTATGGCTATCACGTCATCGTTCCACACGACGCCGTCTTCGATCGATCGCAGACTTCGCATGCGGTAAATCTGTTCGACATGAACAGCAAGTATGCCGATGTGATGTCGACCGACGATGTGCTGACGTTGATACCGCCGACGCAAGCGGAGGGAGCATGACCATGGTGCACAAGAAACACGTGTTGATTGCCGGAGGCGGAATCGGAGGCTTGACTGCGGCGCTGGCCCTGCTGCGGCGTGGTTTCGATGTATCGGTCTTTGAGCAGGCCCAGGAACTCAAGGAGATCGGCGCCGGGGTCCAGCTCGGGCCCAACGGCGTGCGGGTCCTGTATGAGCTTGGATTGGAGTCCCCGGCCAGGCGTCTGGGTGTCGACGCTCAGGCCAAAGAGATCCGGGTCTGGAACACCGGCAAAACCTGGCCGCTGTTCAATCTGGGCAAGGAGTCCATGAGCCGCCATGGCGTTCCTTACCTGATGATGCATCGAGCCGATTTGCACACCATGCTGCTCGCGGCGGTGGACGAGATCAAACCCGGCGCCTGTGTGGTGAACAGCCGTGTTGGCGGCTTCGAGCAGGACGCGGACGGCGTGACGCTGATACTGGAGGACGGCAGCAGGTTCCGGGGCGACGTGCTGGTGGGGGCCGATGGCTTGCATTCAGCCACGCGCAAGGCCCTGTACGGTCCTGACAAACCGAAGTTCACGGGCGGCTGTTGCTGGCGCGGCGTCATCGACGTCGATCGTCTGCCCGAACATCTGCGCCGGCCGGTGGGCGTGAACTGGATCGGCCCCACCGGCCACGTCATCCTGTACCCGGTCCGGTCGGGTCGTCTGCTCAACTTCGTCGGTCACGTGGAACGCGACGACTGGGCCGGCGAGTCGTGGACGGAGGAGGGCAGCATCGAAGAGCTGCGAGCGGACTATGCGGGTTGGCATGACGATATCCAGACCATCGTCAGCCAGATAGACGTCCCCTACAAGTGGGCGCTGTTTCTCAGGGAACCGCTCGAGCAATGGTCCCGGGGGCGTGTCACGCTGCTGGGCGATGCGTGCCACGCCACGCTGCCCTATTTGGCGCAGGGCGCCAACATGGCCATCGAGGACGGCATGGTGCTGGCACGCGCGTTGAGCGACTTCGACGACGTAGCCGAGGCGTTGCAGCGGTACGAAAGGGCGCGCAAAGAGCGCACTGCGCGGATTGTCAGAAAGTCGTCGGAGAACCTGGGCCGGTTTCACAACCATGCGCTGCTCGATCCCCGTACGGCCGACGACTATGTCAATACAGAGTGGGCGCCCGACAAGATCCGGGAGCGCTATGAATGGATCCTGTCCTATGACGCCGTGCACGTTCCTCTGGCGTGAGCACTGTGCCGACGGGCGCGCACATCACTCTTACATCGAACCAGCCAGGAAGAAAAGGTAAGCCATGAAGCAGATCAAGAGAACCGTTGTCGCGGCGATGCTGCTCGCGCTCAACAGCGTTGCATCGGCGGGGAACGGCCCGGACGGCTATCCATCGGAGCCGGTGCGTTTCATCGTGTCCTTTGCGCCCGGGGGCAGCACCGATATCGTTGCGCGTCTGGTGGCGTCGGAACTTTCCAAGCGCATAGGGCAGACCATTGTCGTCGAGAACAAGGCGGGCGCCAGCGGCATCATCGCGTCCCAGTATGTCGCGCGCGCCAATCCCGACGGCTATACGCTGTTGATAGGGGGAAGCGGCCCGATGGTATTCAACCCCATCACGCAAAGCTCGCTGCCTTATGACCCGGTGAAGGATTTCGAGCCGGTCACCATCCTGGGTTCATATCCTATCGTCCTGCTGGCCGGCGACAAGGAGCCATTCGACTCGGTGAAAGACGTAGTCCAGTATGCCAAGGACAACCCCGGGGTCCTCAACTATGGCTCCGCCGGCTACTCCTTCCAGGTGCCAACCGAGTATTTCGCATCCGTCGCCGATATCAAGCTGACCCAAGTGCCCTACAAGGGTTCTTCGGAAGCGGCCCAGGCCTTGATCGCGGGCGACATCCAGCTTTTCAGCGCCGACATCGGCCCGGGCGCTCCCCTGGCGACTTCGGGGCGGGCCAAGCCGCTGGCGGTAACGTCCGCCGAGCGAAACCCGGTCCTGCCCGACGTGCCGACTTTCGCGGAGTCCGGTTTCCCGGGGTTCGATTTCTCGCTGTATTCCGCCGTGGCGGCGCCCAAGGGAACGTCCACCGCGATTACCGACTATCTACAAAAAGAACTGCATGCCGTCCTGCACTCTCCCGAGGTGTCGGAACGGCTGGCCACCATGGGTATCAAGCCGGAAGGCATGCCGCCGGCAGAGGCGGCCGCGCGATATGCGCATGAAATCGAATTGTTCCAGCCCATCGTCGACAAGATGGGCATCAAAGTCAACTGATCGGGTCGATTGTGAAACCAAGCGCATTTGTCTATCGACGCCCTGCTTGCGTGGAAGAGGCCCTGGGCCTGTTGCAGCAGCATGGAGACGACGCCAGAGTCATCGCCGGCGGCCAGAGTCTGGTGCCGGCGATGAACCTGCGCATGGCCACGCCCGGTATGTTGGTGGACCTGGCGGGCATAGACGCATTGTCGGCGCTGGACGTCGCAGGCGATGGGAGCCTGATCGCCGGCGCCATGGTTACGCATAATCGTTTTCTTCGGGATGATCGGGTGAGCTCCGGCTGGCCGGCCATCGGGTACGCGATACGGCACGTGGCCCATGAGCAGATCAGGAATCGCGGCACCGTCGGCGGCAGCCTCTGCCATGCGGACCCGGCGGCCGAGTGGGCTGCCGTGTGCCTGCTGCTCGACGCTGAAATGCAGGTGATGAGCCGGGATGGCGAGCGGACGGTGGCGGCCGACAGCTTCATCAAGGGTGTCTACGATACGACGCTCGCGCCCGGAGAGCTGCTGAGTCGCATACGGTTTCCTGCGCCATTGCGCGGTTGGTGCTGGGGATTCCACGAGATTGCCCGCCGGCACGGCGACTTTGCCTTGGCAGGCGCGCTGGTCGGACTGGGCGTCGATGAAAACTCCGTGGTTACGGCGGCAAGGCTCGTCGTCTTTGCCGTCGAAGACCGCGCGCGGCGCCTGGATGCCGTGCTCTCGGACATCGTGGGGCGCGGGGTCGCTGAAATCGATGGGGAGCTGGCCGGTCTGTCGGCCGCGGCGGCCATCGACCCGCGTTCGGATCTGCACGCGAGCGCGGAGCTGCGTTCCCATCTGGTTCATGTCTGCGTCATGCGCGCGCTTGCCGCGGCGATGGAGCGACTGCCTGGAGTACGAAATGAGTGAAACGCACACCATTGACCTGGTGGTGAATGGCCAGGCGGTCTCGCGCGAGGTTCCCGCCAGATTGACCTTGGCGGATTTTCTTCGCCAGGACCTTTCGTTGAGGGGTACGCATATCGGTTGCGAGCACGGCGTATGCGGCGCATGCACTGTGCTGCTGGATGGGCAATCCGTGCGTGCCTGTCTGATGTTCGCCGTTCAGGCGCACGGCCGCGAGCTGACGACCATAGAAGGCCTGACGCCTTCCGACGGCCTGTCGCCCTTGCAACAAGGCTTCTGTGATCACCATTCGCTGCAGTGTGGGTTCTGCACGCCGGGGATGATCGTGACCGCCGAGGCCTTCCTGGCGCGCGGCGTGGTCATCGATGAGGAATCGGTCCGCGAGGCGGTGTCGGGCAATATCTGCCGGTGCACCGGATACCTTCCCATCGTGGACGCGGTGATGGACGAAGGCCGGCGCCGAGGCCTGGTGCGCAATGAAGATGAATAGCAATGAAATGATCGGCCAGACCGTGTCGCGCCGCGAGGCGCCCCGCTTTGTCAGCGGTCGCGGTCATTACGTGGACGACCTGCGCAGGCCGGGCATGGTCCACGCCCGCGTCGTGCGCTCGTCCGTTGCGCATGGCGTGATCCGCGGCATCGACACGGCCGCCGCAGCGGCCCTGCCGGGCGTCCTGGCGGTGGTGACGGGCGCGGATATCGCGGATCTGCTCAAGGACATTCCTCAGCGCACCTGTCCCTTGCCGGGCATGGAGCATTTTCTGCAACGTCCGCTCGCGGTCGATCGGGTGCGCTATGTCGGCGAGCCGATCGCCGTGGTCGTGGCCGAAGACGCCTACCTTGCCGAGGACGCCGCCGAACGGGTATTGCCCGACATCGACCCCTTGCCCGCTCTCATCGACGCTCAGGCGGGGTTGCGCGACGAGGTATTGCTCCACCCGGAGCAAGGCACCAACAGTGCCACCTCCTATCAGGTGGGTTTCGGCGACATCGAGCAGGCGTTCGCGCAGGCTCATCTGGTCGTGCGCGAGTGCTTCTATGTACACCGCCATAGCGCCGCGCCGCTGGAATGCCGCGGCCTGGTTGCCGAATGGGACGCGGCCCAGGAGCATATGGTGGTGTGGGGGGCGGCGAAGGTTCCGTTCGCGAACCGCAGAATTCTGGCGGACATGCTGGGCCTGGGCATCGATCAGGTCGATATGCTCGAGTGCGACGTGGGGGGCAGCTTCGGGGTGCGGGGCGACTTCTATCCGGAAGACTTCCTGGTGCCGTATCTCGCGCGTCGTGTCGGGCGGCCCGTCAAATGGATCGAGGACAGGCGCGAGAGCCTGATGGCTCTGAACCACTCGCGTGAAGCCCACTGCGATCTGGCCTTGGCGTTCGATCGCGATGGCATCATGCTGGGTATGCGGGGCACCATGGTCGCCGATAACGGTGCCTATGTAAGAACCAACACCGGGGTGATGGCGGGCAAGGGCACGCAGTTCCTGCCCGGGCCCTATCGCATTGCGGCGACATCGTTCGACGTCCGTTCGGTCTGCACCAACAAGACGCCTTCGGGCACGTATCGCGGCCCCGGTCGCTACGAATCGACCTTCTTTCGCGAGCGGCTCATTGACATCGCAGCGGCCAGGCTGGGCATGGATCCCGTTGCGCTTCGGTCGATCAATCTGATCCCCGCCGAGCTGATGCCTTACGATGCCGGCGCGCTGGTTCCCAACATGGGGCCCGCGATCTACGATTCCGGACAGTATGCACGGGTCTTCGAGCATGCGCTGGCAGCCTTCGACTGGGTGCGACGAAGCCAGCGTTCGGGCAAGCTGCTGGACGGCCGCTACATCGGCCTGGGTTTGGCGTGCTTTGTCGAATCCACGGGTGGAGGCCCGGGCGAGCACGCGCGTCTGACGCTGCGCAGCGACGGCTGCTTCGATCTGGCGCTAGGCGCGTCCAGCGCCGGCCAAGGGCACGAGACATCGATGGCCCAGGTGCTCGCCCATTGCCTGGACGTACCCATGCAGGCGGTGCGCGTGCATCACGGTTCCACGACGCTGCTGGACGCCGGCTTTGGCGCCTATCACAGCCGCAGCGCGGTCATGAGCGGCGCCGCGACCCACGAGGCGGCTCGCCTGATGCGCGAGCAATTGATCGCTCGCGGCGCGCAGCGGCTGGGGCGCGCCCAGGACTCCCTGCAGTGGCGCAACGGCTGCGTCGTGGACGCGCAGGACGGCACCGCGCTGCTGACCTTGGCCGAATTGGCGCAAGGCATTGCGGACCATGCCGGCCCCACCGAGCGCGGCGAGGTCGAGGTCGACGCCAAGTTCATGTCGGACCGGCTGACCTATACCTTTGGTGTTCAGCTCGCCGAGGTGGCGGTCGACCCGATCACCGCCCAGGTGGACGTGCTGGACTATTACTGCGTCGAGGATCTCGGCCGGGTCATCAATCCGGAGATCGTGCACGGCCAGACGATCGGGGCGGCGGTGCAAGGGCTGGGCGGCACATTGCTGGACGAGTTCGTCTATGACGATGGCGGGCAGTTGCTGACCGGCACGTTTGCAGACTATCTGCTGCCCACGAGTACCGACTTCCCGGTGGTGCGCGGGGAAACCCTGGAGCTGGCGCGTTCGCCAAGCAACCCGCTGGGAGTCAAGGGAGCCGGCGAGGGCGGCATCATCGCGACCGGAGCCGCCATTGCCAATGCGGTCTCGTCGGCGTTGTCCGGTGCCGCGGTATCGGTGACGGCCTTGCCGATCTCCATGAAGAATCTGGCGGCGCACCTGCAACAGGCGCGCAATAGAGAAAAAGGTGAAGAGATGAAGGTGCAGGGCGACTATCTGTTGAACGCCAGCCGTGATCGGGTATGGGCGGCGTTGTTGGACCCCGAGGTGTTGAAGGCGTCCATACCTGGATGCCAGAGCCTGGTCGAGACGGCGCCTCATACCTACGAGATGGTGGTCAAGTCCCGCATCGGGCCGGTTGCCGTGCGCATGACCTCGACCATGCAAGTGCTGGATATCGTCGATCGAACGTCGTACCGCCTGGTGGTGCAGGGCAATGCCGGCCCGGCGGGGTTCGCCAAGGGCGAGGTCCGCGTCCGTATCGGCGATGCGCAGGCTGACAGTACGCGCCTGGACTACGAGGCCTCGGGAGACATCGGAGGCAAGCTCGCACAGGTTGGCGCGCGTCTGGTGGAAGGCGTCGTCGCGAAGATGACCGCGCAATTTTTTCAGAATTTCCAGGCGCAGCTCGGCGTATCGGTGGCCGCGCCGACCCATGCGCCGGTCAGTGCGCCGGCCCGGCAGCCGTCGATCTGGCCGACGTGGCCCATGGTGCCCTGGCTGATCGCGGCGGCTTCGCTGGGGGCGGCCGCCACGTCCTTGCTCACGTGCGCACTGAGAGGTTGAGGCGATGCCGGGTGAATGCGTGGATGGCGGCCATTTCAGGGCCAACGGCATACGGCAGCACTACCTGCGCTGCAAAGGCCCGGGCGTCCCGGTGGTGGTCGTGCCGGGCATCGTCAGCCCGGCGGCTTTGTGGACGCATGTCGCCCAGGCCTTGGCGGCCGACGGGTACGACGCCTGGGTGCTGGATGTGCGCGGCCGCGGGCTGAGCGAGCAGGGGCCGCAGTTGGACTATGGCTTGGATGCGTGCACGGCCGACTTGGAGGCCTTCCTGGCGGCGGCCGGCCTGGCTGCCCCGGCGATCGTGGGACATTCGATGGGGGCTCGCATCGGCGCGCGCCTGGCGGCCCGCTCGGCAGCCGTTGGGTCGCTGGTCATGCTGGACCCGCCCGCCAGCGCGCCGGGTGGGCGGCCGTATCCCGTTCCGGCCGCGCGCACGCTCGCCATGCTGGAGGCAGCGCGGCGCGGTGAAGGCGACGCCTATCTGCGCCAGCCCGGCATTGCGATGTGGCCGGAGCCCTTGCTGCGGCAGCGCGCCCAATGGATGGCAAGCTGCGACCCGCGCGTGATCGAAGCGGCCTACCGTGATTTCCATGAGCAGGACATCTACGAGGATGTGGCGCGCGCGCACTGCGAGGTGACGCTCGTCGTGGCAACGGCCAGCGGCGTGATCAACCAGGAAGAGTTGTCCAGGTTTCAACAGAGCCAGCCCAGGCTGCGGGTCTTGCGCGCCGAGGGGGCCGCGCATCAGTTGCAGGCTGAAAACACGGACTTGTGCCTGCGCGTATTGCGGCAGGCTCTACCAAAAGGAGTGCGACACGCATCATGACGACGTCAGCAGCAGTGGATTTTGACTTGGTGGAGTTGTTCCTGGAGGAACTGCGACTATGCAAGGTGGGCGAGGGCGAGCAGGTGGCCATCCTGAACGCGGGTACGGAGTGGTCCGATTACGTGCAGGCTCTGCTCAAGGCGGCGGAACGGTTGGGCGCGCAGGCCTTCAATGTGAACGTCCAGCGCGATCAGACTCTGAAAACAGGCACGCAGGGCCGCCATCCGTTCGCCGGCAGGGGTTTGCTGCTGGACATGCTCAAGCGCTGCGATATGGTCATCGACCTGGTCGGCCTGCTGTTCTCGCGCGAACAGTTGGATATGCAAGCGGCGGGCGTGCGCGTATTGCGCATCATGGAACCGCCCCATGTGCTTCGCGCCATGCGTCCCACGCGCGAACTGGCCCAGCGGGTCGAGCGGGGACGCGAGATCCTGATGCAGGCCAAGCGCCTGCACATCACATCGCGGTTCGGCACCGACCTCACGTACGCGCTGGGCCAGTATCCGGTCATGTCGGAATATGGCTATACCGACGAGCCCGGGCGCTGGGATCATTTCCCTTCGGGCTTCGTGTTCACCCAGGGCAATGACGGGCAGGTCGATGGAACCGTCGTGCTGCGCCAGGGGGATATCCTGGCGGCCTTCAAAAGGTACTTGCAGACTGACGTGGTGCTCACGGTGGAGCGCGGCTACGTCACGAAAGTAGAGGGTTCCGGCATGGATGCGGACCTGCTGCGCACTTACGTGGCCGGGTTCAATGACCCGCGAGCCTACGCCATTTCGCATATAGGCTGGGGCATGAACGATGCGGCGCGCTGGTACCACTTCGAAGCGACCCGCCAACTGCACACCGAGCACGTGATGAATGCGCTCTCGTTCTATGGCAACGTGCTCTTCTCGCTGGGGCCCAACGTGGAGCTGGGCGGCGACAACGATACTGCATGCCACATGGACATCCCCATGCGCGGTTGCAGCCTGACCCTGGACGGCATGGAAATCGTCCGAGACGGCGACGTGGTACACCCAGAACTCAGCGTGGCGCGCGCCGTCAATCCGCCGGCATTTTGACAGTAAGCAGGCGGATGGCCGGCCACGGCTCGCCGCTGGTGGGCCAGCAGATCGCTGCCCGTGTGCCACACCAGCGGGAGGTCGAGCCCGCTGTCCTCTTACGCTGTCTCGTCGGCCCGTAGCGGTTGCACCCATTCGGGCTTGCCGGACCAGCCCCAGGCGAGCGAACTGCGCGATACGCCCAGCAGAATGCCGTTCAGCGCGGATGGATGGATCCACAGGCCGTCGCGTTCCACCGGCGTCGTGGTGCGGCGCGTCCAGCGGCAGCCGTGCTTGTCCAGACGGGCGATGATATCGGCCAGATCGTCCGTCTCGACATAGCACATGTAAAGAGCATCGCCATGCCGGGCGGTGTATCGACCCATGGGGTACGCGGTGTCATGCGCTTCCGACAGTTCGATCCGGTCCAGGCGGTCCGCGTCGAACTTCAGAAGCGCGCCTTCGTACCCGAAGCGGGCAAAGACGATACCGACTTCGTTTTCGCGATCGAGCCCGAATGCGTCTGCATAATGCTGGGCGACCGTGCCCCAGCTCGTCTTGAGCACCATCGTGAGTTCATATAGATACTCGACCGGGCCGTTTGCGCGCGGGCGGGGCGGTTGCGGGCTTGCGCTCACCGCCAGGGGCAGGCCGTAGAGCGATGTGCTCTCCGGATAGATTCGGTCGTCCGCCGCAACATACGGAACGCCGCGTTCGTCGAGGTGCTTTGCAAACGAGGTCAGGTCGTCGGTGGTGACGCCGCCGCAAACCAGCCCTTCTCCTTTTTCCTGCAGACGGGTTGCGATCGGGCCAGGCCCCAGTGGCTGGCAAAGCTCGACTTCGCTTGCACCAAGCGCGATGCGTCGCACCTTTGCATTGAGATAACGGCTTTCGAAATCTTCGATGGGGGTCGCACCCAGGATATTCCGGTAGTTCTGTTCGGCTTGGTCAAGATCCTGCACGGCCACCAGGATCCGGTCTACGTTCTTGAACATGTTCTGCTCCTGGAAAGAATTCAGACTTTTCCTGTCTGCTTGATGGAATCCTGCGTGGCGTTGGTGGCCAGGCATTTTGCAAACATCAGGACTTCATTATCAAACGCCTTTTGAAGATCCGGCTGATGCCAGCCTGACAGCATTTCCTTGGTTGCCCTCAGGGAGTTCTGCGGAATCTTTGCCAGGGCTTGCGCCGTTTCGCGCGCCTTTTCCAGCGTCTTTCCGCTGTCGGTGAGTTCCGTGATGTAGCCGGCATCATGCGCTTCCTGTCCGTCGAAGAAGCGGCAGGTCATCAGCCAGTCGCGGGCTTTCCTGCGGCCCACGATCTGTTCCAGCAGCAAGGACGACCCGCCTTCGGGGCATAGGCCGAGCGCCGCAAACGGCAGACGGCACCTTGTGCTGGCCGTGGCATAGACGAAATCGCAGTGCTGCAGCAGGGTCGTGCCGATGCCGATGGCAAACCCTTCGACGGCGGCGATCACGGGCGGCTTCGCTCGGCTCAGCGATCGCAGGAACCGCACCGCCGGCGAGTCGCCCGGCTCGCGCTTTTGCTGGAAGTCCTTGAGATCGGCTCCCGCCGTGAAAACGCCCCCGGCGCCATACAGAATGATCGCGACGCATGAGTCGTTGTCGCCATACTCATCGAACAATTCCGTCAAGCGGTCGTACATGGCGCGATTCAGCGCGTTCTTGCTTTCCGGACGGTTGATGCAGATTTCGAGGATGCCGTCGTTGAACGTAGCGTCTATCATGAGTATTCCCGATGGTTGTGTCATAGAGAGAGCCGAAGCCGTCCTCGCCCGGTGGTCCGAGGCATGGACGCCGCTCACTCGCTGTCAGTCGCGGCCGATGGGTCGGCGGCATGCAGCGCACCGCTGGCCAGCGCCGCCGCAGTCGCTTCTTCGTCGTATTGGGCGATTTCTGTCAGGACACGCAGCGTGTCCTGCCCGCGGACCGGAGCCGCTTTCGCCGGGGCGCCCGTGGCGCCGTCGAAAGAGATGGGCGAGCGCACATTGGGCACCCAGCCCAAGGTTGGATGCTCGATGCGCTCGACCAGCTCGGCCGCCTGGGTTTCCTGGCTCAGCAGGGCGGATTTCAGATCCCTGACTTCCCCCGCCGGGACTTTCGCACGCTCCAGCAAGAGTTTGAGCTGTTGCCATGAGAATCGCGAGAACTCCTGCTTCAGCACGGCGAACAGTTGGTCTCGATTCTTCAACCGGCCCTGGGCTGACTGGTAGCACGGCGCATCCGCGACATCCTGGCGCGACAGCACATTCGTCATCAGCCGCTTGAAGATTTCGCTGCTGCCGCAGTGCAGGAAAAAGCTCGCATCACGACACTCGAACACGCCCGTCGGGCAGCTATCGGCACTGGTATTGCCTTGCCGCGACACGGACTTTGCGCTGCACAGTGTCTGCATGGTGGCATAGCCGGCCATCATCAATGCGCTGCCATATAGCGATACTTCGACGCGGCGCCCCTTGCCGCTGAGGTTGCGCTCGTAGAGGGCGCTGAGTATCCCATTGGACGCCAGCAGGGCGGTCCCGATGTCCATGACCGACGAACCGGTCCGCACGCCAGGCCTGTCCGGATAGCCGTTCATGGAAACAAAGCCGCTTTCCGCCTGGACGACGGAATCGAATCCCGGGCGGTTCGCCATGTCGCCGCGGCTGCCGTATGCAGAGATGGAGCAATAAACGAGAGCCGGCTGTTCCGCAGACATGCTGGCGTAACCCAGGCCAAGACGATCCATGACGCCCGTTGCGAAGTTTTCGATCAGCACATCGGCGCGTCGAACCAGGTGGCTTATCAGCTTGCGTCCTTCCGGGTGCTTCAGGTCGATCTCGATCCCGAGCTTGTTTCTGTTGGCCCAAAGATACGCGGCCCCTTCCTCGGGATTGGCCTCATCATGGGGCGGATAAGCCCTGAAACGGTCTCCGCCCGGCCCTTCGATCTTGACCACGGTGGCCCCGAGATCGGCCAGCAACATGCTGGCCAGCGGCCCGGCGATGTAATGCGTGAAGTCGAGGACGAGCAGCCCCGTCAGCGGCGCATTGGTGGATCGAGTTCCCGCATGCACGGGCAGCGTCTTGATGAATGTGTGATCGAACATGGCCATTGATTCTTCTGAAAGCGGGGCGTTCGCCCTCCGCTGATGGCCTTCGCCCGGCAATCGGCAAGCCTTGATGCGCGGGCTCGGCAGCAGAGATTCCAAGTGGGCTAGTTGACGACGATATTTGCCTTCTTGATGACCGTTTGCCAGCGATCCATCTCCTGCTGGATGAACGTCGCGAAATCCTGGGGGTTGCTTTCCGGGATCTCGGCAGTCAAGGAAATGATGCGCTGGCGTACCGCTTCGTCATGCAGCACTTGATCCACGGCTTTGTACAACTTGTCGACGACGGGCTGGGGCGTGTTGGCCGGCGCAAACAGCCCAGACCAGCCGGTCACGACGAAATCGTCCAGCCCGGCCTCCTTGAGCGTGGGCACATCGGGCAGGGCGGGCAGCCGGTTCTCGGTGGTGACCGCGAGGGCGCGCACGCTTCCGGCCTGGACCTGGGAGATGGAAGCCGGCAGGTTGTCGAACATCAACTGCATCTGGCCGCCCATCAGGTCGATCAGCGCGGGCCCGCTGCCTTTATAGGAGACGTGGGTCAGCGGTATGCCCGTGCTGATGGCGAACATCTCACCGGTGAGGTGGGGCGATGTCGAGGTGCCCGGCGAGGCATAGAACAGGGGTTCGCCCTGGTAGGCCAGCAAGTCTTCGATGCTTTGGAACGGCGAATTGGCGGGTACGAGGATCACATTGGGAATGCCAATGAGATTGCGGATGGGCACGAGATCCTTGACCGGGTCGTACGGCATCTTGTCGAGCAGGAAGGGGCTCGTGGCGATGGGGCCGATGTTGCCCGTGACCAGCGTGTAACCGTCGGGTTTCTGGCGCGCGACGTAGTCCGTGCCTACCACACCGCCGGCGCCGCCTCTGTTTTCCACGACGACGGTCTGGCCGAGGATCTTGCCCAGCTCGACGGCAATGATGCGGCCGACCACGTCTGTCGTTCCACCCGGGGCATAGGGAATGACCAGCGCAATGGGCGCTGCCGGATAGTCATTGCTGGCGATCGCCGCCGAGCCGTGCGCCCCGATCAACGCGGCACATCCCATCTTGATGACGCTCTTCAGCACACCTCGCATCGGTGAATTCATGTCTGGCTGTCTCCAAAAACGAATGCTTATGTTATGATTGTGCTCATCTAGTGAACATATTGACCATTAAGTGAGCACGATGAAGGTTAATCGATCCATCCAGCGCTGTCTACTGCTGCTGCAGAGCTTTCGCGGGATCCCTCATCCCACCGTCGGCGACCTGACGAAGCGCACGGCGTTGCCACGGGCGACGGTCTTGCGCTTTCTCATGACGCTGGAAGAAGAGGGCTACGTAGCGCGCCACGAGAACCGCTGGCGCCTGGCGGCCAAGACGCTGGAAATCGGTTTTGCCGCCTTGGAGGGTCTGGGCGTGACCGATGTGGTGCAGTCCATCGTTCAGTCGCTGGCGGACGATTTTTCAGGCACCGCCAACATCGGGGAACAGGGCGATAACGGCGTGTTGATCATCGGACGTGCCCTGGCACCGTCCGAGCGCCGTCGGCTCCACGTTGCCAACCTGCGGGTCGGCAGCATTCTTCCCGAAGATAGTGCGTTGTTTCAGGCGCTGCAGATGCAAGCGAACGAAGACTATGCAACCCGCATTTATCCGCAGGTGGATCAGATCTCCATTGCCGTGCGCATTCCCAACCTCGCTTCCAGGACGCTGTCGCTGGGCATATCGACCGATTTGAACGAATTGAAGAGCGAGGAGCGCAAGAAGGAAGCCGTCAGCGCATTGCATGCGCAGGCCGAGCGGGTAGGAAAGATTATCGACATGGGGCCGGTCTGATTCATTCCCGCTGCTGTGTGGGTCAACCGGCGTTCACGATGTGCTGCGCAGCGGATCAAGCTTGCGCAGGCTTTTTTTTGGGGGAGGTTATGACATGACACTGGATAACGAATCTTTCGCTTTGCTGCGCGCTGCCGTTCAACGGTTCATCGAACAGCGCCTGGTGCCTGCTGAAAATCGCGTCGAAGAAAACGACGAGGTTCCGGCGGAAATTGTCGAGGAGATGAAAGAACTCGGCATGTTCGGTCTCTCGATTCCCGAGGAATATGGTGGCATCGGCTTGTCCATGGCGCAGGAAAGCGAAGTCATCTATGACATGGGCCATACATCCTTTGCCTTCCGTTCGGTGTTCGGCACGAATGTCGGCATTGGTTCGCAGGGCGTCCTGATGGACGGAACCGAGGAGCAGAAACGCTACTGGCTGCCGAAATTCGCCTCAGGCGAAATTACGGTGTCGTTCGCGCTGACGGAGCCGGGCACCGGGTCGGATGCCGCGTCGCTCAAGACGCGTGCGGTGAAGGACGGGGACAAGTACATCATCAACGGCACCAAGCGTTTCATCACCAACGGAAACCGGGCGGGCGCATTCACGCTCATGGCCCGGACCGGAGGCGAAGGAGCGCGCGGCATCAGCGCTTTCATCGTTCCCGCCGACTCGCCGGGCCTATCCGTCGGCAAGCATGACAAAAAAATGGGCCAGCGTGGCACCCGGACGTCCGACGTGATCCTGGACGACGTGCCCGTCAGCGCGGAGAACATCATCGGCGGCGAACCGGGCAAAGGGTTCTACACCGCCATGAAAGTCCTGGATCGCGGCCGCTTGCATATTGCCGCGCAGGCTTGCGGCATGGCCGACCGCCTGATCCGCGACGCCGTCAACTATGCCAAGGAACGCAAGCAGTTCGGCCAGCCCATTGCTCAATTCCAGCTCATTCAGGGCATGCTGGCCGACAGCCAGGCCGAGCTTTATGCTGCAAAGTCCATGCTGCAAGAGGCCTCGCGCTTGTATGACGCCAACCCCGTGGGGCAGCGCAACGACGAGCTCAGCATGGCCGCAGCGTGCACCAAGATGTTCTGCACCGAAATGGTAGGCAGGGTCGCCGACCGGGCGGTTCAGATCCACGGGGGCGCGGGGTATATCAGCGAGTACAAGGTCGAACGCTTCTATCGCGACGTGCGTCTGCTGCGTCTGTACGAAGGCACCACCCAGATCCAGCAGGTGATCATCGCCAAGCATCTGATCGCGCGCGACGGCCAGTCCATGTTCTGACCAATCTGCCGCCGGGTACCCGCCGTGTCTGCGCCGCCGTGCCTAGGCGGGTATTTCAAGGCAGCGGCGGCGGGTGCGAGCGGGCGCAGCGGAGAGCTCCCGAGGCTGATCCTCAGTAAGCCATTTCCAGGATCTCCAGCACATCCTGCGCAGTGGAGATCTTCCTGGGATTGCTGCAAACCAGCGAGTCTTCCATCGTCTTGCGTGCGATCTCCGTCAGTTCGGCGCGGGGTACGCCGATGTCCCGCAGCCGGGTCGGCAGCCGCAGCCCGCTCACCAGGTCCTCTATGGCGTCGCCGGCGTCCACTCCCTTCCGGCCGAGCGCGGCGCTGATGACGGCTTGGCGTTCATGGTTCACCGGCCGGTTCCACCGCATGACCGAAGCCAGAACGGTGCACGAGGTGAGTCCGTGCGGCACGGATGCGTGCGGGCCGAGCATGTGTCCGATGGCGTGGCTGGCGCCGTTGCGCACGCCCGACATGCCGCCGGCGATCGAGAGCCACGCCGCCAACTGGCAGGTCAGGCGCGCCGGCAGATCTTTGGGATCGGCCGCGACGCGCGGCAGTGCGTGCGCCAGCATGCGCAGCGCTTCCTTGGACATCGCATCCGAAAACGGCTGGGCCGCGAGCGAGGCGATTTTTTCCGCCGCATGATCGACCGCCTTGATCCCGCTGGCCAGGAACACCGGCAAAGGCACGCCCAGCGTCAGCCGTGGGTCGTAAAGTACTGCCCGGGGAATCAGCAGAGGGTGGCCGACCACCCGTTTCATCCCGACGGCCGGATCCGTCACGCCGGCGAACCACGTGAACTCGGCGGCGGACAAGGTGGTCGGCACGGCGATGCTCCGGATCCAGTCGACGTTCTCCGCGGGGCGATGGCTCGGATCGAATTGCGCGAGATGGGCATAGGCTTCGAAGCCGGACATGTCGCCGATGCCCTGCGCCAGGCAGAGCGAGATGAGCTTGGTCGCGTCGATCGCCGAGCCGCCGCCCAGCGTGACCATCAACTGCGCGCCGGCCTCGCGGGCGGCGGCCACGCCCGCGAGCACGGACTCGATGGGGACGTGCGGGGGAATGTCGGAGAAGAACCCGCAGAATCGACTGCCCAGAACCGCCTTCAACTGGTCGAACGACGCGCTGGGGACGATTTCGGGCGCGGTGACGACGAATATGCGGCTCGCGCCGTCCCTGGCTGTTTCATTGGCCAGCATTTCGCCGAACGAAGCGCCGTACCGCACCCGTTCAGTTCCATAGAAGCGGTGTACCGTCTCGGTCGTCGCCGAAGGCGTCGACGCCTGCTCTTTCATCGCGAATCCCATATCTCCTCCAGTCCCCCCAGAAACCGGCTCGCTACGGCGGCAACCGGCAGGCATGCATGCCATGCACCCGCCCAGGCCGACCGCACTGCCGGGCCTATGGCCCTATGGCCGGTCATTGTCGATCCGGCCCGGTGCATGCGCCAGCCTGGAATTTCGATATGTGAAATCACGCGGCCGCTAGGCATGCCAGACGCCCTGGATATCGTTCTTCAGCTTCAATAGAAGATCGCCGTTTCTGCGGATCGACTCGGCGAGATGCTCGGTGGAGTGAAAACTGATCGACAGCGAGTAGATCCTGCCATCCCGCCTGAGCAGCGGGGTGCCGACCGCGGTCATCCCGGGTTGCCAGTGGGCGACGCAATAGCCGTGCTCGCCGATATGGCGCACCGCATCCTTGATCTGGCGATTGATGTCGCGCCACTTGCGTCCGTACTTCGGCTCGATCTGGCGCAGCACGGCGCTCCTCTGCGTGGGGCTGAGGGCGGCAAGATAAGCGCGTCCGCCCGAGGTCGATTCCATCGGGAACCTGGAGCCCGACGCGGCCCGCCGGAAAACGCCCCGGCGGCTTTCGCGCAGGGACTCCAGGTAGACCATTTCCAACTGGTTGGGCAGTGCCAGCCCGACATTCACGCCCTCGCGCGTGGCCAGTTCCTGCATCAGCTTGAAGACGCTCTCCAGCGCCTCCTCGGTCTGGCGGAATGCATGGGCAAGGCTCAGGAACATGGGCGACAGCCTGTACCCCTGCGCCGCGATGTCGTAGTCCAGGAACCCGTGCTCGACCAGAGAGTGCGTCAACCGGCTGACCGTCGGGCGGGGAAGGGCGGTGCGGTCCGCCAGGTCCGCGTTGCCGAGCAGGACGATGCCGGGGCGAAAGGCGAGCAGGATCTGTAGACCGCGTTCGAGCGCGCGGCTGCCGGACGTGTCCCGGATAAAGGTGCCGCTTTCGCGGGTCGCGCTGCGCGACGAGCGCACCGGAGGAACAGGGCTGGCGGACATATGGAATTTCACTTGTCGAAATTTACGTCTGGTACGGAAGGCATGCAGACCCAATAATTTCCGTGGAGCCCTGGCCGTGGCGCCGTTCGGGCCGGTGCGGCTCTTCGGGCAACAACCCACCAGAACAAAACATGGAGACATACATGCCTGGAAAGTCATTATCGGCAATGACCGCCGCTTTGGCGACGACTCTGACCCTTGCCGCCGGCGGCGCGCTCGCCGACGACTATCCCTCGAAACCGATCCGATTCGTCATTCCCTTCGGCCCCGGCAGCGGCACCGATACGAGCGCCCGGTACTATGCGCAGAAGGTCTCCGAACTGGCCGGCGTGCCGGTGGTCGTGGACAATCGGCCGGGCGGCAACGGCTTCATTGCCGTGCGCGCCGTCCTGGACGCGCCCGCCGACGGGTACACCCTATTCATCGGCAGCAATTCCACGCTGGCCACCAACACTGCGCTCTTCAGGCAACTGCCCTACGATCCCATCAAGGATTTCAAGCCCATCGCGCTGCTGCTCAAGACGCCCGGGGTCTTGTCGGTTCCCGCCGATTCCGGGTTCAAGACCGTGCAGGATTTGGTGGAGCATGCCAAGCGCAATCCCGGAAAGCTGAACTTTGCCGCGGGCTCCGCCGGATATCAGTTGATGGGCGAATACTTCAGCCAGATCAACGGAATCCAGGCCAGCCACATTCCCTTCAAGGGCGCGGGAGAGGCCGTGACCGCCGTCGCGTCCGGCACCGTCGACTACGCATTCGCGGAAGTCACCTCGTCGCAGGCCTTGGTCCAATCGGGAAAGATCCGCGCGCTGGTGGTCGCCGATGAGGGCCGGGCTGCTTCGCTGCCCGACGTGCCCAGCGCCGATGAAGCGGGCATGCCGGATTTCAAGGTCTACACGTGGGCAGCGGCCATGGTCAATGCGAATACCCCCGAGGACGTCGTCAGGACAATCGAAGGCTATTTCCATGATGTCGCCCGCCTGCCGGAGACCGAGGTCTTCTTCGAGCAGTTCGGCCAGAAGCCGCAATTAGGCAGCGCCAGGGACCTGGGAGACTTCAACGTGCAGGAAATCGAATTGTGGAACCGGATCGTCAACCTCGCCAACATCGAGAAACAATAGTGACACAGCACGGCGCCCTGAGCGGCATCAAGGTACTCGACCTTTCACGGGTGCTCGCAGGCCCCTGGGCGGCGCAGACGCTGGGCGATCTGGGCGCGGAGGTCGTCAAGGTCGAGAAGCCGGGAGCGGGCGACGACACCCGGTCCTGGGGACCGCCTTTCCTGCGTTCGACGCACGACGGTTCGCCGTTGGACGCGGCATATTACGTTTGTGCCAACCGCAACAAGAAGTCCGTCGCCATTGACATCGCCACCCCGCAAGGGCAGCGCCTGGTCAGGGAACTGGCCCCGAATTTCGATGTGCTGATCGAGAACTACAAGGTCGGTGGCTTGAAGAAGTACGGGCTCGACTACGATGCGATCAGGCAGCTCCATCCGCGGATCGTCTACTGCTCGATTACCGGATTCGGCCAGAACGGCCCGTATTCGCACCGGGCCGGATACGACTTCCTCATCCAGGGCATGGGCGGGATGATGAGCGTCACGGGCCGGCCGGACGACGAGCCGGGAGGCGGGCCGATGAAGGTCGGGGTGGCGCTGACGGACATACTGACGGGCCTGTACGCATCCACGGCGATTCTGGCGGCGCTCAGGGCCAGGGACGTCCACGGCGTGGGTCAGCACATCGATCTGTCGCTGCTCGACGTGCAGATCGCCTGCCTGGCCAACCAGGCGACGAATTTCCTCTATTCGGGCGAAGTGCCGCAGCGCATGGGCAATGCCCATCCCAATGCCGTGCCCTATCAGGATTTCCGGACCAAGGACGGTTTCATCATTCTTGCCATCGGCAACGACAGCCAGTTCAGAAGATTCTGCGATGCGGCTGGCCTGGGCTGCCTGGCCGACGACGAGAGATTCGCCAGGAACACGGCAAGAATCGGCAACCGGGACGCGCTGGTCGCCCTGATCTCGCGCAGGGTTGGCGAGCAGACCACCAAGCACTGGGTCGACCTGCTGCACGACAAGGCCGTGCCCTGCGGCCCGATCAGGAATATCAAGGAGGTTTTCGAGGATGAGCACGTGGCCGCCAGAAACGTGATCAGCAGACTCGAGCATCCGCTGGCCGGGCGGATACCGGTGGTCTCGAACCCTATCCGGCTTTCGGAAACGCCGGTTGCCCATGCGGGCTCGCCGCCGACGCTCGGACAGCATACGGAAAGTGTTCTGACGGATTACCTCGGCCTGGATGGCCGGCGCATCCAGGAACTGCGCGCCCAGGGAGTGCTGGGATGACGATTCTCGAATCCCTGCGGCTGGCGCAGATCCCGCCTGCCGACGAGGCGCTGCGGGCCGAGGTGCGGCGCTTTCTGCTCGAGGAGACGGCCGCCATGCCGGCCCACCTCAGGGCCCGCTCCTGGGGCGGCTACGACACCGAATTCAGCCGCAAGGTGGCCGCCCGGGGCTGGATCGGCATGACGCTGCCCAGGGAGTACGGTGGCGCCGGGCGCAGCGCCTTCAGCCGCTACGTGCTGGTCGAGGAGTTCCTGAACGTCGGCGCGCCCGTGGGCGCGCACTGGATCGCGGACCGGCAGAGCGCGCCTCTGCTCCTCAAGTATGGAACAGAAGAGCAGAAGCGCTTCTACCTTCCCAAGGTCTGCCGGGGCGAGGCGTTCTTCTGCATCGGCATGAGCGAGCCGAACGCCGGCTCGGACCTGGCCGGCGTGAAGACGCGCGCGGTGGCCAACGAACGAGGGTATGTGCTTCAGGGGCAGAAGATCTGGACCACCAACGCGCATCATTGCCAGTACATGATCGCCCTGGTGCGCACCTCGGGCACCACGGCGGACCGGCATCGCGGCCTGTCCCAGGTCGTCGTCGATCTGTCCCTGCCTGGGGTCACTGTGCGTCCGATCCAGGATCTGTCGGGGGACAGCCATTTCTGCGAAGTCTTTTTCGACGACGTGCAACTGGGCCCGGACGCGCTGGTGGGACAGGAAGGGCAGGGCTGGGAGCAGGTCACAGCGGAACTGGCGCTCGAACGCAGTGGCCCCGAGCGGCTGTTCTCCAGCCTCGTCCTGTTCGATCAATGGCTGGCCTGGATACGCACGCCGCAAGGCAGGTCGTCCTCGTCGCAACGGCTGGCGGGCAAAGTGCTGACACAATTAGCGCCCTTGCGCGCCATGTCGGTCGCCATCCAGCACAGGCTCGCAAGCGGCGAGAGCCCCGCGGTGCAGGCCGCGCTGGTCAAGGAGTTGGGCACAACATTGGAACAATTCATCCCCGCGGCCATCGCGGACGACGTATTTTCACGTGCGCACCAGGACCCGCCGGCCGGGCTGCTGCTGACGCTCGAATACATGACCGAAGTCGCGCCGACGTTCTCTCTGCGCGGCGGCACGCGCGACATCCTGCGGGGGATGATCGCGCGCGGCCTCGGGCTGCGCTGACCGCAGGTGGACGGAGTGGGATCGATGGACATGGATGACGACTTGCTGGGCGACGCCGCGCGTCAGTTGCTGTACGAACAATGCACGCCTGCAGTGGTGCGCTCGATCGAGAGCGGAGACCGGCAACAGGCGGGCCGCCTGTGGCGCCTGATCGAGGACAGTGGCTTTGCGCACGCCATGGTGCCCGAGGTACACGGCGGCTCGGAGTTGGGCCTGAGGCAGGTGGCCGGGCTGCTGTATCAGTGCGGCGCGCATGCCTTGCCGCTGCCGCTGGGCGACACGCTGATCGGCAGGGCGCTGCTGGCGCAGGCCGGCGCCGCCAGGCCCGCCGGCCCCTTGGCGCTGGCCGAGGGCGAGCGGCTCGATGACGGCAGCGTGCGTGCCGTGGTGCACGGTGGCTGGGCCGCTGACTGCGCGCTGGTATGCGCCGCCGGCGTCTGGCACGTATTACCGCTGGATTGCGCGCAGCGTCGGCCGCACCTGTTCGTGCTGGACTGCGTGGCGCACTGGGACGCGGGCCGGCTGGACGATGCGCCGGCGCTACCGGTCGGCCTGCCGGCGGGCCTGGACCTGCGCACGCTGCAGGCCAACATGCTGGCGGCCCAGATGGCCGGCGCATTGGGAGCGGCCTTCGAACTCACCCTGCGCTACGCCAACGAGCGGCAGCAGTTCGGCCGGCCCATCGGAAAATTCCAGGCGATCCAGCATCAGTTGGCGGTCATGAGCCAGCACGTCTTCGCCGCCCACATCGCGTCACGGCTCGGCTGCGCCTCGGACGCCGCGTTCCCGCACCGCCTGCCGGCGGCTACCGCCAAGGCGCGGTGCAGCCAGGCAGCGCTGGAAGTCGCGCAAGCGGCGCACGCCATTCACGGCGCCATCGGCGTCACCGAAGCCTACGACCTGCAGTTGTTCACCCGGCGCCTGCACGCCTGGCGGCTCGCGTTTGGCAGCGAGTCGTATTGGCACACGGTAGCCGGAGAGGCGCTGCTGGAGCACGGGGGCATGAGCCTGGACCTGGTGCGCGCGATAACCGACGCCGTGCCGGCGGCAGCAGGGGCCGAGCCGACGGGCCCGGCCTGCGGCTCCATGTAGGCAACCCGGCAAACCGCACGCGTGTGAGTCACTCCCACCCGAAGGCGGGTGTCCCCAGGTGGGGGCGCCTGGCGGTGGGGTGGGCTTGCCTCGCCGGCCCTCGCCATGAGCGGGCAGGCTTTTTCGGTCCATGATCATGCGCCCGGCCAGGCTGGTACTGCCGGGCCGATGGCCGCTCCTTGTCGAACCGTCCCCGCACCTGCGCAGGATGCGAACCCGCTATTTGCGTGGCTTTCTCCGTGTCCTGGCGCCGCTTCGTACACCGCAATGCCCTCGCCTTCGATGGTGCGACTGCAGCCAAAAATTTTGGCTATTTTATAATATTATGGCTTTCGGTAGGAAGGAGGGCATTGTTTGCGCGCTATGAATGCGTGAACAGATGCCATTTTTCGCGGGATTTTTACGTGTTTTGGCGAGTATTTTTGCCTAGAAATGCCGAACCATATCAACAGCAAGGCTGAGGACAAAAGGTTTGACTACTTTATAAAAAATGAATAGGATGCTGAAAACGACGTAGGCGACCGGCTTCGAGCTGCCTGCGGGATTGAGGGCGCGAAGCCTTTGGCACGACCGACTTGCGAAGAGGATGCAGACTATGAGCGAACAGCGGCAAATGCACTTGGGAGTACTTCTCCTGGCTGCGGGGAACGTCGTCTCAGGGTGGCGGTTGCCCGAGGCCCAGGCCGGATCGCAGAACTTTCCGCTCGTTCAGGACGTCGCGAGGACCGCCGAGCGCGGCAAGCTGGATTTCGTGTTCTTCGCCGACGCGGTGAACACGTTTCCCGGAATGCACCCGTCGATGGTCCTGCGTCTGGAGCCGCTGACGCTCTTGGGCGCGCTCACGCAGTGCACGAGCCATATCGGTCTCGCGGCGACGGCTTCGACGACCTATACCGAGCCCTACAACCTGGCCCGGATGCTGGCGTCCCTCGACCATTTGAGCGGCGGGCGCGTCGCCTGGAACGTCGTGAGCGGAGCCTTCGCGGAGGCCGCCGCCAATTTCGGCACGGCCAAGCACCCGCCCCATGAAGAACGCTACGCGATCGCGGAAGAGTTCGTCCAGGTCGCCAAGGGCCTCTGGGACAGTTGGGAGGAAGACGCCTTGGTCATGGACAAGGCGAGCGGCAAATACGTGGATGCGGACAAGGTCCATGTCCTCGGCCACGAGGGGAAGTTCTTCCAGGTCAAGGGACCGCTCAACATCACCCGTCCTCCGCAGGGCTATCCCGTGCTGCTGCAGGCCGGTGCATCCGATACGGGCTGTCATTTCGCGGCGTCGGTCGCGGACGTGGTCTTCACGGTTCAGCAGAGCAAGGATGCGGCCATCGCCTTCGCGCGGCGGCTCTACGACCTGGCGCGGGGCTATGGCCGCGATCCGTCGCATCTCAAGGTCATGCCCGGTATCTGCCCGATCGTCGGCTCGACCGAGGCCGAGGCGAAGGCAAAGCTCGCCGAACTCGGGGCGCTGGTCGATCCGGTCTACGCGATGAAGGTCCTCTCCGAGCGCATGGGACATGACATGTCCGTATTCCCGCTCGATGGTCCGGTGCCGACGCTTCCACCTTCGAGCATCATGCAGGGGCATGCCATCACCCTGGCCGAGACCGCAGCGAGGCAGAATATGACCGTGCGGGAGCTGCGCGATTTTGTCGGAATGAGCATGGGGCACAAGCTCGTGTGCGGTTCGCCGGAGCAGGTCGCGGATGAACTCGAGGAGTGGTTCAGGGACGGCGCCGGAGACGGCTTCAATCTCCTGCCACCCTATTTCCCCGGCGGGCTGGAGAATTTCGTCGATCACGTCGTGCCGGTTCTGCAGCGGCGCGGCCTGTTCCGGACCGAATATACCGGGCGCACGCTGCGCGAGCATCTCGGGATTCCGCGGCCCGAGCACCCGGCCGCCAGAAAAGCCGGCAACGCCCTGCCTGAGCCCGCCTGACGTCGATTGCGGCGGCTATCTTGAATGACATCGAAATCCATGCAACCCAATGCAACAAACGGCACGAGCTACGGGCGTGGCTGCCATCGGCCGCCTCCGGGCTCGTCACTGAGGTGGACTTGTGCGTCTGTCGCCAAGCTGCCAGTTCGGGATAGGACATGAATCTAGCTCTAGCGCGCAACGAAGGTATGGCCCCAGGCGCTGGTGCGCGTGGCGACTTCATGCTCATCGAGGGAATCACGAAGACGTTCGAGACCGCCTCCGGGGATACCGTGCAGGCACTGCGCAGAGTCGATCTGGCGATCGCGGACGGGCAGTTCGCCTCCGTGATCGGTTCGTCCGGATGCGGCAAGACGACGTTGATGCGGATCATCGCCGGTCTGGAGCTCGACTATGGCGGGCGCGTGACGATAGGCGGCCGCGCTCATTCCGGTCCGAGCCGCGATATCGGTATCGTCTTCCAGGAAGCGAACCTGCTGCCCTGGAGAACGATTCTGGACAACGTGATGCTGCCTGCGGAGGTGCTCAAGCTGGAGCGCAAGGCTGCCCTGGAGCGGGCCAGGTGGCTCATAAGCCTGGTCGGGCTGAGCGGGTTCGAGGGGAGATATCCCTCGGAGCTGTCCGGGGGCATGCGCCAGCGCGCCGCCATCGCGCGCGCCCTCGTGCACGATCCGGCCGTGCTGCTGATGGACGAGCCGTTCGGCGCTCTCGACGCGCTGACGCGCGAGACGATGAACCTGGAGCTGCTGAAGATCTGGGCCGCCGCGAAGAAGACCGTTTTCATGATCACCCATTCCATCAGCGAAGCGGTATTCATGAGCGACCGCGTCATCGTGATGACGCCTCGTCCCGGTCGGGTGGTCGACGACGTCACCATCGATCTGCCGAGGCCGCGGACCCTGGACCTCATGAGCGAGCGGCAGTTCGGTGAATACACGCGCAAGCTCAGGCGGCGTTTGAACGAAGCCTAGGCCAGGCGATATTTCCGTTTCGCGATAGGAGTAGCTGAAATGACCACCGTAATGACGGCCGCGGATGCTGGGAGCAAGAGCCGGCCATCCGCCAAGCCGCGCAAGAAAGGGCTCGACCGGCACGCGAGGCTGATCTCGTTCGTCGGCTTCCTCGTCCTGATCGCATTCTGGGAGGCGAGCGTCCGGCTCTTCTCGGTGCCCGAGTACATCCTGCCGCCGCCGTCCCTGGTCGCCGTCTCGCTCTATCGCGGGATCGCGTCGGGGACCCTCATCTACAATTTCGGCTACACGGCGTTTCAGACGCTCATGGGCTTCATGATTGCGGCGGTCGTGGGGGTACTGATCGGCACGCTGGTGACCCAGTTCAAGATCCTCGATCTCGTCGTCTATCCCTGGGTCGTCTCGATCCAGACGCTGCCGAAGGTCGCCATAGCGCCGCTGATCATCGTCTGGGCCGGCTACGGCATCCAGTCGAAGATCATCATCGTGATGCTGTCCTCGCTGTTCCCGATCCTGGTCAACACCATCGTCGGGATGCGCTCTTGCGATCAGGGCAAGCTCGACTTGATGCGTTCGCTCCAGGCGACGCGCTGGGAGACCTTCCGGAAGGTTCAACTGCCCAGTGCACTTCCGTTCATTTTCGCGGGTCTGAACGTTTCGATCATCTTCGCGATCCTCGGATCGATCGTCGGTGAATTCGTCGGCTCGCGCGCCGGCCTCGGCAATTTGATTCTCGAGGCCAACGTTCAGTTCAACGTCGCTCTCATTTTCGCAATCCTCGTCATTCTCGGGCTCTTCGGACTGACGTTGAGCACGATCATGCGGGCCATCCAGCGGCGTGTCCTGTTCTGGCATTCGGCCTCCTAGCACGTGCGGAGCCAGCCAGTTTGCGCCACGACCTTACTTGGGCGCCGACAAGAGAAGGCGTCCTCAACAAGAAGGAGTGGAATCATGTTTGGAAAGTTGAAATGCTCGACAGCGGTATTCCTGGCTGCCGGCGGCCTGATGCTAGCTCATGTCGCCAACGCCGCGGACAAGGTGGTCTATGCGTTGACGACCTCCAACATCTCGGTGGGTAATGCTGCCCAGTCCTCGATCCCCGTCGGGATGGAATACTGGAAGAACGAGGGGCTCGACGTCGGCGTTATCGGCCTTGCCGGCACCATGCTTGGTGTTCAGCAGATTGCAACGGGAGCGGTGCAGTTCGCAACGGCCGGGCCGGAGGCTGTGCTGATCGCCCGGCAGAAGGGTCTGCCGATCGTCGCGGTCTATGTGATGTCGACGCCCATCTACGAAACCGTCGTCACGGACGACAACATCAAGAGCTTCAAGGACCTGAAGGGAGCGACGATCGGTCTGCCCGAAATGGCTTCCGGTTCGCTGCCCTATGCGCGCTCGGCCGTGAAGGATGCCGGTCTCGACCCGGACAAGGACGTGAAGTTCATCTCGGTGGGCCTGGGTTCGTCTGCCGCCAATGCGATCCGTCAGAAGGAAATCGCGGCCTGGTCGGTGTGGGATACGGGTGTCGCGGCGTTGGAGAACAGCGGATTCAAGTTCACCAAGATCGATCCGCCTTGGCTTTCCAAGATGCCGGGCAACGTGATCATCACGCACGAGGACATGGTCAAGAACCACCCCGACGTCGTCGTGAAATTCCTTCGCGGGCTCGCCAAGGCAACGGTCTTCTCGCTCGCCAATCCGGAAGCGACGGTCCGCAACCACTGGGAAATGTATCCTGCCACGAAGCCGCAAGAGATGACCCCCCAGACCTTTGCGGACTCGCTCCACATCTACGAGTCGCGTGCCTCGCGCATGGTGAAGGCGCCGGGTCGCAAATGGGGTGAGAACGTCGATGCCGAGTGGGGCAACATCCTGCTCTATTCCGTCGAGTCGCTGGGCGATGCCGACACGATGCGCGCATCCTACACCAACCAATTCATCGACGAGGTCAACGACTTCGACGAGGAGGCGGTTATCGCCGAGGCCAAGGCGTCGAAGTGGTGACCGGCGCCTGAGCGCTCGATCGCGCGGCACCCCTGGACTTGCGAGCCCGACGGCTCGGGGGGTGCCAACCGAAAAGCCGTTTCCGGCGATCGACCGCTGCATACTCGCCTGTGAGGATGAGGTTTGCCGGAAACGCCTGACCAGGGACGGAAAAGACTGATGAAGGTGACGAAAGAGTTGTCGATGGATGCCTATGCATTCCGCGACAGGATGGGGCGGTACGCTTCCGGCATAACGATCATCGGCGGCATCGTCGGGAACGAGCCGGTGGGCTTTACCTGCCAATCGTTTTATAGCGTTTCGAGCGATCCGCCGCTGGTCTCCTTCTGCGTGATGAAGACATCGACGAGCTGGCCGCGCATCCGGCCGACCGGAAGGTTCTCGGTGAACGTGCTGTCGGAAGGGCAGCAGGACATCTCCCGTGCCTTCGCCCGTTCGGGCGGGCAAAAGTGGTTGGGCGTCGATTGGAATCTCTCATCCGGAGGCAATCCGGTGATCGAGAGGACGTTGATGTGGCTGGATTGCGATGTCTTCGCCGAGCACGAGGCCGGTGACCACCACATCGTGATCGGACAGGTCAAGGACATGAGCCCTGCGGATTGGCACGAGGAGGGCACCCCGCTGCTCTACTTTCGTGGCGCGTACCATCATCTGCGCAGCGCAGCCTGAGTCTCGCAACGGCGGACGCGGTGGGCGGTGCCTGTCGCGCTGACTTTCTCCAACGATCAAGGGAATTGCGGCGACGGGGCCCGGGCACCCGCACCTCACGGTGCCGGGTGCGGTCAGTGCATCAGTGTGTCAGTTTTCCGGTGCCGGTTTCTTCGTCAAACTCGTAGAGGCCGTCGAGGAAGATTTTGGTGCGCTCATACCACTTGCGCTTGCGCGGCATCGGCGGCGTGCGGTCAATGGGTTTGCCGCCCTTGAAGATGTAGTCGAAGCGCTTCGGAAATTGCAGAATCCTGATGTCCTTGGTCGGGTCACCGGGCACGACGAGCAGGTCGGCCAGACGGCCGGCTTCGATCTTGCCGATCTCGTTGCCATAGCGCTTGATCAGGCGGGTTGCGGCCAGGGTGTTGGCATGGATGGCTTGCAGCGGCGTCATGCCCAGCAGGTCGACGAAGATCTCCATTTCCTTGCCGTGCCATTGACCATAGGGCACCGGCGACCAGCCGCTTTCGCTGCCGGCGATGATGGGCACACCGGCTTTCCAGGCTCGGGTCAGGTTCTCGGACGCGGCTTCGATCTCGCGCTGAAAGGCGCTTTTGCCGGAGGCTCCGGCGTTGTCGGGATTGGCACCGACCAGATTGACCAGCAAGGTCAGCGTCGGCGTGATGACCACCTTGTTCTTCAGGCAGGCTTCGATGCCTTCCTCATCGATGTAGGATGCATGGAACAGGTTGTCGAAGCCGGCGCGGGCCGCGTCGAGTGCGGCGTCGCGCGAACGGGCGTGGGTGCTGCACAGGCGGCCCAGGCGATGCGTCTCGTCGGCGATCAGCTTGAGTTCTTCGAGCGTGAAGGCCGAAGCGCCCAGGGCATCCGGCGTGATCAGGTTGTCGTTGGAGCCCGAGACCTTGATGGCGTCGACTTCTTCCTTGATTTGCAGGCGGATGGCCTCGATCAGATCGTCCTTGTTCTTGACCAGCACCGCGCTCTGACCGACGGGGAATTCCATCCAGCTCGGGAACGAATCTTCCAGCCCCTGGTGGTTGGTAATCTGTTTGCCCGACACCGTGAAGCGCGGGCCCTCGAACATACCGGTGTCGATCGCATCGCGCACGGCCTGGGCCACGTTGTAGGTGGTGGCAGCGTCAAAGCAACTGGTCACGCCGGCCTGCAGCACCTTTTTGGCGTAGTACATGGCCTTGAGGGTGCGAAATTCGGGCGGGGTGTAGAGCGCGTTCTCTTCTTCCGAGCGCGATTCGCCGAAGGAGATATGGGTATGGCCGTCGATCAGGCCGGGCAGGATCGATCGACCCGGCAGCGCGATGACGTCGTAGTCCCGTTCATCGTACTGCGGCGGCAGTTGGGCGGCGGTGCCCACCCACTGGATGCGTTCGCCTTCGACCACGACCGCGCCCTGTTCGATGGGGGCGTTGAGCGAACCATCGATCACACGCCCCTTGAACAGGTAGCCTTTTTTCGCTTGCATGTAGAAATCCCTTCAGGAGGAAGTCAGGTTCAGGCCCATGAAGTCGCGTACCTCGGCAATGAAGGTAGCGCTGCGCTCAAAGGCGACGGAATGGGAGCATTCGGCCAGCAGGACGACATCGGCTTGAGGCAGCGCTGAGGCGATGTCGTGGGTGCAGGAGGGAGGGAAGGCCAGGTCCTCGCGGCCGTGCAGCAGGCGCACCGGACAGCGGACCTGGGCCAGCGTGGCTGCGTCGAGGACGGCGGCGTCGGCGTACTGTTGCTTGTCGCCCTCGAACATGGCGTCGAAGTAGTCGGCATAGCCGGGCGCAAAGACCACCGGCTCGCGGGCAGCCACGTAGGGTTCGTCGATGACCGAGGTGTCGTGGATGATGCCGCTGAGGGTTTGCACCAGTTCCTCACGATTGCGTGGGCCGGTCCAGACGCGCCGGGTCAGATCGTTGGGGGTGAAATGGCCGCCCATGGTCCCGGTGGTCAGGACTGCCGCTACGCGCGGCTCCATGGACGCGAGCCTGAGCGCGATGGAACCCGACAAGGAGTGTCCGATCAGTCCGACCTGCTCCCCGGCGATGCGGGCCAGCATGGCCTGGGCCTGGCGTACCCACATCGCGTAGTCGAAGTAGGGGGGCTGGGGTTTGCGCCCGCTCTTGCCAAAGCCGATCAGATCCATGGCGAAGACTTCGAAGTGTTCGGACAGCGGGCCGAGGACCGTGCGCCAGTTTCCCAGGCTGGAGGCGCCCGGGCCGGAGCCATGCAGCATCAACAGGGGGGTTCCGCTACCGGACTGGTAGTAAGTGACGGGGATGCCTTCGAATACGAAACGTTCTTCTTTCATGGTGGTGTCCAGTCTCTGGAAGGGGGGCGCATCCCGGTCGTATGGGCCGGTGACGGGGCATGCTCCGCCTTGAATCCACTGTCGGGAAGCCATGGCCATCACGTTTGTATATTTTATACGGTATGTCCCAAGGTGCAAACGCCTCTTGCTGTGCTCGCTGGGTGAGCATATCAAAATGGCACAGTTCCCGCGTAGTGACGCTGATTCGACCCACGGGAAAGAAGCGGGACCTGCCTATCAGTAATTTTCAAGTTCTAATATTATACAATATGCAAATCAGTTTGTATGATAAAATAAACCATCTCATTCATGCCCTACCGCAATGTCAACTCCTCTGAACGGTGCAAGCGCTATGTCGCTGCCAGAAATTGTCTATCACGAATTGCGCAATGCCATCCTCAATGGCATCTTCACGCCCGGGCAAGTGCTGCGACAGGAAGAGGTGGCGCAACGGCTGGGGGTGAGCCGCAGCCCGTTGCGCGAGGCCTTGCCGAAGCTGGAGGCCGAGGGCATGGTGGTGCTGCAGCCGCGTCGCGGTTATACGGTGGCGGCGCTGGACCCTGAGGAGATCGAAGAAGCTTTCGATCTGCGGTGCCTGCTGGAGACCGAACTGGCGCGCCACTCGATCGCGCGTCGCACCGAAGGCGACATCGCGCGGGTCTACGGCATCATCAGCGAGATGGCCGGCCTGACGACCAAGACCAGTGATGCCGACGTGGCGCACTGGTTCGAACTCAACCAGAAATTCCACAATGCATTGCTGATGCCCGCCGGCCGTCCGCATCACATGCGCGCACTGAAGAACCTGCGCGGCGTCATCGAACCGTATATCCGCACCGAAGTGCGGTTGACCGGCGACATGCTCCAGGCACAACAAGAGCACTCCCAACTGGCGCAGACCTTCGTCAATGGCGATGTGGAAGCCTTCGTCGACTTGACGCGTGCGCATTCCCAGGGCACTCGCAATCGTCTGCTGCAGGGCTTGACCCGGAACGAAGCGCACGACCCGCAATCGGAGTAACGTGGTGGCCAAGCGACCATATGCAGTGCTGACGCCGCCAGCGCGGCATCGATGCCGCGCTGGCGGTCACTGACGTTTGCTTTCCGAGTCGCGCCACGACAGCAGCCGGTTTTCGAGCAACGAGACCACGTGGGTCACCAGGGCGCCGAAGATCCCGATGGCAATGATCGGGACAAACAGTTTGGCCGTGGCAAAACTGTTGGCGTAGACCACGATCAGTCCACCCAGCCCACTGACGGCGGTAAAGAATTCCGCCACGACCAGGCCGATGATGGCCAGCCCGATGGCAAGTCGTATGCCGGTCAGGATGAAAGGCAGTGCCGCCGGGAAGGTTATCTTCCAGAAGGCCTGGAGCGGGCTGGCGCAATAGGCGCGACCGATATCCAGCAATGCCCCCCGTACATCCTTGATGCCCGCATAGGTATTGATGATCACGGGGAAGATCGCGATGGAGACGATGATGGCCGCTTTGCCGCCGGTTTCCAGGCCAGCCCACAGGATGATCAGCGGCACCAGGGCAATTCGCGGCACGGCATAGAAGGCGTTGAGGAAGGGCTGCAGGATTTGATCGATCCACCAGACTTGTCCCATCAATACGCCGATCAACACGCCGGCGACACAGGAGATGGCCAGGCCGATGCCGAAGGGAATCATGCTGGTGAGGAATGCGGCCTGCAGTTCGCCTGTGCGGGTAATGGCCCAGGCTGCCTTGGCGATCTCGGACGGATAGCTGAGGAAAAGCGGATTGACGTCGCGCCCATAGAATTCCCAAGCCAGGAAGAAGAGGATGACCGAGGCCATGCCAAGGATTCGCGGGCGATCCCGCAGCAATTGCACCAGCCGTGCCACACCGGACTCCATCAAAGGGCTTGTGGCGCCCAGTTGCCGGGTTTGCGTAGGAACGATGTTTCTCATGCGGTGACCTCTTCGCGCAGCAGTTCGCGCAAGACGGCTTGTTCGCCGGCATAGGCACTATGCAGGCGAACATCCTGGTGCAGGCGATCGGCGCGGAATGCCGGTCCGATGATCCGGTTGATGCGGCCCGGGCGCGGCTTGAGCACGACGATGCGATCCGAGAGCATCAGGGCTTCGTCGATGCTGTGAGTGACGAATACGATGGTGCACTTGGTCTGGTCCCAGATGCGTAGCAGATCGGCTTGCAGGGTCTCGCGCGTTTGCGCGTCCAGTGCACCGAAGGGTTCATCCATCAACAGCACGGCGGGATTGCGCACCAGTCCGCGCGCAATGCCCACCCGCTGTTGCATCCCCCCCGACAACTCGTGAGGGAGATGTTCGGCAAAGGCGTCCAGGCCGACCAGTCGAAGGAACTGCCGGGCGGTCTGATGGCGCTGTGCTTTCGGCATGCCATCGAGCTCCAGAGGAAACGCCACGTTGTCCAGCACGTTGCGCCACGGCAGCAGGGACGGACTTTGAAACACCATGCACAGATCGCGGCGCGGCGAATCGACCGCCTTGCCGCCCACCATGATGCGGCCTTCGTCAATCTGCACCAGGCCGGCGATCATGCGCAGCAGGGTGGTCTTGCCGCAGCCGCTGGGACCGAGCAGACTGACGAACTGGCCGGCCTCGATATCGAGATCTACATCATCCAATGCGGTGGTGACGGAGGGCGGCGAACCGGGAGCGACGCGTCGTACGTAGCGTTTCGTGACGCCTTGAATGCTGATCGACATCTGTCTTCCTTGTCTGAATCGAGCGCCTGCGCAGTCATGCAGGCTTCAGAGCGGCAAGCGCCTCATCCACGAAGCGCCGATCGACAATGGCGTCGGGCGTCACGGCCGCCGGGATCATCTGCCACTTCAGCAGAATGTCGGCGGTGAAGCTGATCATGGATTCATCCAGGCCTCCATCGAGGCCCCAGACATTGTTGGAATTGAGCTCCTTGATGACTTGCGACAGAATGTCCGCAGACAGGTCGGGCACGCGCTTGGCGAGAATGCGTGCTGCGGTGTCGGGATCGTTCTGAACCAGTCGCGCGCCGTAGATGTTGCCCTGCATGAAGGTGGTCAGGGCCCGTGCGCGCGCCGGGTCGTCCAGCACGTCGGACAAGCCGGTATAGAGCACATAGCCCATGTCGGGAAACTCCTCGGCCACCTTGGAGAGCACCTTGACCTTGCCGCCGCGCTGGCCGATGACGCTGGTCAGGGTGTTGACCATGGTGCCGTCGACCTTGCCCGCTTCCAGTGCCTGAAGGCGCGCCGAGTGGCCGCCGACCTGGAGGAAGCGAACCTTGTTGCCGTCGCCGCCATGTTTCTGGATGACCAGGCGCGGAACCTCGGTCGTCATATCGGATGGCGCGGCCGATGCGAAGGATCTGTTGGACAGATCCTGCACGCTGCCGATGCCAGGTGAGCCCAGGATCTGGTAGTCCACGCGCGGCTGGGTCGATCCGATGTATTTGAGCTTGGCGCCATTGGCGTATGCCTGAAACACCGTCGGCGGTCCCACCAGGGTCACGTCGGCCGCCTTGGAAAGAACCGAGCGCATTGCCACCGCATCCCCGTTCACGAACAGCTCTTCGACGTCAAGGCCATGCTCGTCGAACCAGCCCGTGTCCTTTGCCACCAGATAAGGAAGCTGGTAGGTGGTTTCCGTGGTGGGGAAGACGACTTTCAGCGTATCGCGATCGGCAGCGAAGGCGCGTTGCCAGTTGCCGGTTGCCAGCGCGGTCAGGGTGAGGGCGGAAGCCGCCTTGAGCACGTTGCGGCGGGAGATGGAGTCTTTCATGACGGTCCTTAGTAGTGAGCAAGGCGTTTGTATAATGTATAAAACAAAGGAACATGATGCAACATTATTAGTTGTCATCAGCAGGATGCGCAAAATGATGCAGCGCGCACCCGCCTGGTGCGGGCCGGATCTTTGTCGCGCCTTTTTGGGGTGGCCTGTAGAAAAGAACCCGATTCACGCCTAGCGTGGGTTGCTTGCTCACCTGATAAATAGGGTGAAAATGTGCGCGATGGTCCGCAGTTTGCTGGGGAAATTGAAGAAGATATGGTAGTTGAAGGCATCGAGCGACGTTCCGGGTTTGGCGTGCCTCATACAACTTGGCTCGTTTCTTGCCTGAAATCTCTGCGTCGCAAGAGAAGCAGAACCAACAGTTCGTTCTCGGTGTGTTCGTTGAATGGCCAATGCAATAAAAACCATTCGACCCATTGCATGCTGGTCGAATTTTATATAGTATGCAAAATTATTTTTGCTGATGTGAGACCGGACAGGACATGACAGCCGGGACGGCTTGCGTCGGGGCCTGAATCCGGCTGGCGCTCGGCCACGACGACCGCATGTAATCGTTGCTTTGACGTTACGGTACGTAAAGTAATGGTAGTTGTCCGATCGCTCCATCGATGTCTCCGTCGGAAGGGGCAAGACATCTTGACCAGGGCTCGGCATGGTCGGCAACGGATTCATCGCAGCGTCGTTTTTCTGGTTGTGAAGAAAGCGCGGTTCGCATTCATCAAATGGGAGCACATCAATGGCACGAATTGCGGTAGTCGGAGCGGGCATGGGCGGATTGGCGTTTGCCTCTGCAATGAGAAACAGTCAACACGAAGTCACCTTGTACGAGCAGGCAGCGGAACTCGCTGAGCTGGGGGCGGGGATTTCACTCTGGGCCAACGGTACGCGCCTGTTCGAAGAAATGGGGATCGCGGCCCTCATGGCCCAGCGATCCTGCGAGACCGACGCGGCCTATTTCCGGAACGAAGACGGTAGCGTCGCGGCCTTGCAGCCGCTGGCGCGGGACAACTGGTACCGCCAGGCGTACGGCTATCCCTATTACGGTGCGTTGCGCACCGATTTACAGGCCTCGCTGCTGGCAGTCCTCGGACGTGACAGTATTCGCCTGGGCAAGCAACTGATCCAGCTCGACGACTCGGGCGACGAGGCCAAATTGCAGTGGGCCGACGGCACGGTCGATACGGCGGACCTGGTGATCGGAGCCGATGGCATCAAGTCGGTCGTTCGGCGCGCGATCGATCCGACGGCGCAAGCGCTGTTCACCGGCAACAGCGCCTTCCGTGGTCTGGCCAAGACTTCCGAGCTCGATCTGCTGCCTGAGCCGCATTCGTTTACCGACTGGATGGGTGATGGCAAGCACGTGCTGAATTTCCCGGTCGGGAATGATTTCAAGTACACCACCATCGTGGTGTTCCTGGACGGTCCGCGACGCTGGGAACATGAGGCCTGGCGCGTGCCTTGCGATCCGGCCGAGGTGCTGGCTCAGTTCAAGGGCTGGCATCCGGCGGTGGGTCAACTCCTGGAGCACGTCAACCTGTCGGAGCGCTGGGGTTTGCACGAGGTCAGCAAGATGGCGACCTGGAGGCGGGGGCGTGCGGTACTGATCGGCGATGCGGCGCACGGCATGTTGCCGCACCACGGACAAGGCGCCATTTCTTCTTTCGAAGATGCCATCACGCTGGCGCATGTGTTGAATGATGCATCGCTGGCGACCATGGAAGACAAACTGGCCGTGTATGAGAGCGAGCGCAAGCCCCGCGGCGAACGCATCCAGAAATCCTCGCGAGATCTGAATGCCTGCCTGCACTTGCCGGAGGGTGCGCAGCGCACGAAGCGCAGTGCCGTGCTGGCAAACCTGTCCGAGCACTTTTCGTGGTTACACAACTATGTGTGCGTCGGCGCCCGGTGATCCGGTCTCGACGACGATCAGCCGGCGGGCTTGCATCGATGCGGCAGCAACTCGTCGATCAGGTGGTTTTTCTTCTGCGTCGGCAATCGATGCATCGAGCTGGCCGCACTCAGCCGTGATCCGTGCCTTCAGTTAAAGACCGGCGTTGCCGCATCGGCGCTGATTCCGTCTTCGACATGGTGTCCACCGAAAAGTGTGGACATTACAGCGCCCCGCCGGCTTGGCGCTCAAGCGCATGCCTTCAACGACGCGGCGCCGCGCGCGATGCAATCGAGTGCGACCTCGAACTCGGCATCCGGAGTGAGTTGTCCGGTGAGCAGGCGATACCATGCCCAGCCATACAAGAGGTCGAGTAGGCCTTCCACATTGACCCCTGCCGCGAGGTCGCCGCGATCGATGGCACGCTGGAATGCGCGCACCGATTGCCGCCGGCGCGGCGCCAGCGCCTCCTTGCGAAATTCCTCGATCATCTCCGGCGTGCTTTGCATCTCGATCACCAGGCCGCGAAACACCCGCCCTGCAGGGGTTTCGCGCCAAGCCTGGAACAAGGCGTGCATGCGCAGCTTGAGTTCGGTGGCCAGATCGGCGTGCTCGGGGATTTCCGGCACGGGCAGGATTTCCTTGTTGAACAGCTCCAGCAGAAGCGCCGTCTTGTCGGGCCACCAGCGATAGATCGTCGGCTTGCTCACGCCGGAAAGGCGGGCCACTGCTTCCATAGACAAGCCATGGGGGCCGCGTTCGTTCAATAGGTCGGAAGCCGCCTTGAGAACGGCGGCGTGGGCCACGGCATCACGCTTGTTGCCGGTGCTCACTCGGGGTTTTCGTTCGGACACCGTGCTACTCGTCGTCGGAATGCGGAACGCTGCGAGCCGCTTATTTTAATGCCACGCTTTCCAGGTGGGCCATCGCGCCATGGCTCGGGCTAGCAGCCCGGATCTTTCCCTCCTTCGCCGCTTGTTGCCCACTCCTGGTGCAGGCGTTTCCGGGGTGGGAGAGGGTTGGCCCGTCACCGGGCGAACGTCTGCCGACACCTTCCGGCCCTTGCCACGCATCAGCATGCCCGCACGATCCGAGCGTAGACGGCGCTGCGGCGTCTGGGTTTGGCGCCCGCCTGGGTGCAGCGTCCGGCATTGCCGTCAGCGGCGAAACGATGCTCTCTCCCGGTTTGCATACAATGTGTAAATTCTAGATTTTATGCATGTCGTACAGTGTTGTCGTGTCATCAGGAACATGTGGCGGGAATTTTCTTTAATTTTAGCATAAAAATGTATGATTTTAAATGTATTTAGTGGTTTTTACCGTTTTTCTAAGTTATTGCCCATTTCTACTATTTTTGTATAAAATATGAACATTAGAGGCGAAGCGAGGGAAGAACCTCTGCCGCGCACAAGGCTGTGGCGCCGCATGTTCCCCTGGCTTGCGCCGCGTGTCGCCCCGCGGGCGTGTTCGTGCTGCAGGCGCCAATTACAAAGGGTTTCTCATGCCTGAAGGATGCTGGGGTGACTCAAGCAGTGCCTTCGACGATGTCGGGATTGGTTCCCTCAACTTCCTTAACCCACTAGAGACCAAGCTATGGCCAAGCACATTACCTATGTCAATCCGGAAGGCGCTGCTCCCGCACAGGGCCTGTACTCCCACGCAACCATGGTCGAGAAGGGCACGTTGTTCTACATCGCCGGCCAGTTGGCCGTGGCCGCGGATGGCTCCGTCGCGGGCAAGAACGATTTCAAGGTGCAGTTCAAGCAAGTGTTCGACAACCTGGGGGATGTGCTGAAGGGCATGGGCCTGAGCTTTTCCGAGGTGGCCAAGTTCAATACCTATCTGGTGCACTCGCAGGACATCGATACTTTCATGAAGCTGCGCGCTGAACTGTTCCCGACGCTGTGGGCCGACGGTGTGTTCCCACCCAACACCTTGCTGGTCGTCGACCGCATGGTGAAGGAAGACTTCTTGATCGAAGTCGAAGCGGTCGCCGTCAAGGCTTGATCTCCCCTTGGCCCGGAATGAACGCAGCATTCACGGGTCAAGGCTGGTCGGTCGGACGCACGACGATCTCGTTGATGGCGACGCGACGCCGGTTGGTAACGATGAAGGGCACGGTTTCAGCGATGTCCTCGGCATGAAGCCGTTCGACCTCGCCGAACATCGCGGTAAAGCCTGCCCACTGACCTTCCTTGTGCCAAAGCTCCGTCGAGGTGGCGCCAGGCTGGACCACGGAGAACCGCACCGACTGCCGCGTGAACTCCTGCCGCCAGGCGTCGGTCGCGGCGGTGACCGCGAACCTGGTTGCGTTGTAGATGGCCACTTGGGCGGCCGCGTAGCGCCCGCCGACCGATGAGATGTTGACCACGTCCACCACCTTGCGCGGGCTGGTGGCGACAGCGTCGACCAGATGGGAAAGGGCCGCCTTCGTCACGTACATCAGGCCGCGCAGATTGACGTCCACCATCTGATCCCAATCCGCCAGCGGGGATTCGATGGGGGGCCATTGGGCATGACTCCTGCGGCATTGACGAGGGTGTCGAGGCGCCCGAACGCGGCGACCGTGCTGGCGACGACCCTTGCGGCCTCCTGCGCCGAGGAGATGTCGGCTTCGATGGGCAGCGCGGTTCCGCCGGCCGCCCGAATCTGCTGGGCCAGCTTCTCCAGTCGATCCGCGCGACGGGCGACCAGGGCAACGGTTCCGTCAAGTTTCTCGAACATGCTCACCATGAACTCCTGAATTTGACATTGACGATCCGGGGCGGCGCGGCTGAAACAGTGCAGGCACCACACCTACGGGATTCATCGAAGACTGTAGGGCTGTCTCCCCCCGATCCTGTGACTCCAATCCTGCCGGATCATTGCTCGATCCTCTCGATTTCGTATTGGATTGCCAAGCTGTTGGCCAGGATCGGGCATACTGCAGGCAGCCTGAACCGACGCCGCAGGAGGGCACGATGATTCATGAACCGGACCAGACCGATCACCGGCGCCGCAAAGAGACCGAGCCCATCCGTGCCAGCCTGGCGCAGCGGGTTGCAGCATTCGTCGGGAACGATGGCGAACGTGCGACAGCCTTGCCTGGCCTGAGTTTTGCGAAGCTCACGGCCCCCACGCCGCCGGCGTCCTATCTGTACGACCCCAGCATCTCGATGATCATTCGAGGCAGGAAGCGCGTTCGGCTCGGGGGGACTACCTACGTCTACGACGAGTCCCGCTTCCTGCTGACCGCCGTCAACCTCCCGACGGTGACCGAGGTGCTGGAGGCCAGCGCCGCAGCGCCGTATCTCTCGCTGCTCATGAGGCTGGACCTGCAAGCCGCCCGGCAAGTGATCGCCGAGGTGGACACGCACGAAGCGCACATGCCGGTGGGCGGCACAGCCATGGCAACAGGTCCTGCCACCCTCGAGCTTTTCGACGCCATCAGGAGATTGGTCGATCTGCTCGACAAGCCCAAGGATCTTGCACACCTGGGCGCATTGATCCAGCGGGAAGTCATCTATCGCATTCTCACGAGCCCGGTCGGCGCGCGTTTCCGCGAAGCCGTCCTGCTCGGCACGCAAAGCCAGAGGACAGCCAAGGCGATCGCCTGGCTTCGCGAGAACTACACGCAGCCGCTCAGGCTCGAGGCGCTGGCGGAACTGGCCGGCATGGGCGTGTCCACACTGCATCATCATTTCAGGGCCATGACCGCGATGAGCCCCTTGCAGTATCAGAAGCATCTGCGGCTGCATGAGGCACGCCGCATTCTTCTTGGCGAGAACGTGGATGCGGTGACCGCCGCGGTGCGCGTCGGCTACGAAAGCGCCTCGCAATTCAACCGCGAGTACCGACGCATGTTCGGCGCACCTCCCATCCGCGACGTGACGCCATTGCGCACACTCGGGGCAACTTGCAGATCGATCTGATCCATGGGGAGGGCGCTTTCTGCAGGACGCGCATCCGGCGGGGATGCCGGTTCGGCTGGTCCGCGTCCGGCGGCCTAGCTGCGATTGCCTGGAATCGCGTGGCCACCATCGACGAGCAGTGTCTGGCCGGTCACGAAACTGGCGCCGGGCGAGCACAACCAGACGACCGCCTCGGCAATCTCTTCCGAAGAGCCGACCCGATGCATCGGCGTGTGCGCGATGAACGGCTTGAGCGTCTCTTCAGTCGTGTTTGTCCGCATCATCGGGGTATCGATCACGCCGGGATTGACATTGTTGATGCGGATGCCGACGTCGGCGCATTCCAGCGCCAGCGCCCGCACCAGGCCGTCCAGCCCCGCCTTGGTCGCCGAATAGAGGCCGGAGCCCTTGAGGGCGCCGTGGGCCAGCCACGACGACGTGTTGACGATGGCGCCGCCGTGCCCCTGCCGCTTCATCTGGATGATCTGCGCCCGAGCGCAGAGCCAGGTTCCGCGCAGGTTGACGTTGATCGTCCTGTCGAAGTCTTCCGGGGTCAGATCCTCGATCGGCCCCCAGCCGCCCATGACGCCGGCATTGTTGAACGCAGCATCGAGCTTGCCGAAACGGGCAATCACCTGTTCGACCATCGCCGCCACCTGTTCCGGGGCGGTGATATCCGTCGGGATGCCGATGGCGGTGCCGCCGAATCCCGAAATCTCGGCGACGACCTCATCGAGTTCGGAAGCCCGCCGCGCGGCGATTGCGACCTGCGCGCCTCGGCGCGCGAAGAGCAAGGCGGTGGCCTTGCCCATGCCCGAATTTCCTCCGGTCACGAGGATCGTCCTGCCTGCGTAGTCTTGTTGCATATCGCATCTCCTGAAGAAAAAGGGCTTTGGCCCGTTGGAACTTGGGCTTCGCCGCTGACGATTGAGCCGCAGCGGCTGAACAAATGAACGGGACCTCGTGCGGACTCGTTCGCATCAATACCCATCACAGCGCGGCTGCTCTGTATGCCGTTCCGAAGCTGCAAGCGCGACGGCGGTCCTATCCCGGCGTCACCCTGAACATCACGACCCACGAGGGGCCGGTCGATATCGTGTCGGCCGGCTACGACGCAGGCATCCGCAATGGAGAGCAACTGGCCCAGGAGCACGTCCGCAGGATCTGGTGCAACAAGCCTGCCTCGCCTACCAAATGAGCACGTCCGGCGCCTTGCTGCGATGGCAGTTCCAGCGCGGATCACGCACGTCCGACCTTGCGATAAAGCCCGCCTTCATCACCAACGACATGGACCTCCTGGTGGATGCAGCGCTGCAAGGAAGTGGCGTGGGCTATCTGCTGCGCGAACAGGTTGCAGAGCACCTCGCCGGCGGAAGGCGGGTGGAACTCCTGCCGGAGAGTTCCAGCATCGCCTGGAAACACGTCGGCGCGTGAGCCCGATCCTTCCCGATCATTGCCTGATCGTCTCGATCGGCAGCCTGTTCGTGCTTGCCTCCAGGCTCGACCATGACTGAGCCTGGCTCACAAGGTCATCCGATTTGCCCCACCTAATCCAATGCGGCGGGAATGACTAGATTGGCATCCAAAGCATCTCGCTTTGGACAATCTCGGCGATGGCGTGACCCAATGGTCCGTCGGCCAAGGCGCTCGGGGTGGAGGTCTTCGTCACGACCAGCCGCCACGACAAGGGCGAGCGCCTGAAGGCCCCTCGGCGATGCCATCGACCCGGGCTTGTACCTGGCCAAGGGCGCCAGCCTTCGCGGCATTCCGGTCGGCAGCCGCGAGCAGCAGGAGCAAGTCGTCGAGTTCATCGAAGCGCACGGCATCAGGCCGATCATCTACGAGACGTTCGAGTTCGGCAATGCCAGGGCTGCTTATGCGGCGCGTTATCCGCGCGCGATAAAGCGTCGGCGCGATCCGTGGGGTTGTCCTGCCATGAGCAGGCCCACCCGCTGGACGTCCAGCGCCAAACGGTACGGCCATCGCCAGACAGCAGGAATCGACGTCCGCAAAGACGGGACAGGTTTCATGGCTTTCTTCTCCCGAGTGATGCGCTGCCCGCAGCGCACGCGGCGGCCAGCAGCAGCGCCGCGGCCAAGCCGGCCAGCAGCGTGACAAAGCCAGGCATCCGTGCCGCGATGAGTGGCCCGATGCTGGCGCCGGCGAACAGGACGAAGCCATTGAGGGCCATGCCACCGGCACGATGGGGCGCGGCCAGCGCGCCGTACTGTGTGATCATCGCAGGGACGGCGAGCGCAACGCCGGTGACGAAGATCAGGCTGCCGACGGCGATCCCGGCCAGCGATTGCGACAGCACCGCCTCCAGCGCCAGCCCGACAGCCGCCAGGACGTATCCGGCGCCGGCCACTCCCTGCATGCCGATGCGGGCGGCCAGCGGCCCGGCCAACAGCGCCACGAACATGGCGGGCATTCCCGCCAGGCGCAGCAGGATGACCTTGCCGGGGTCGAGGCCCAGCGAGTCCAGATGCGGCCCGAGCGCCGTATACATGGCGACGAACGACAGCAGCAGCGTGATGTGCGCGCACGACAGCAGCAGGACGGCCGGCCGCACCGCGAGCCGGCACAGCGCGGCAAAGCGATGGCCCAAATGGCCATCGACGGCGGCACGCGCCGGCTCCTGGACCATTGCCGCGATCCCGGGAATCATCGCCACCAGGCACCCGCCCGTCGCCACGAACACCCAGGGCCAATCCCATCGCAGCGCCACCCAGGCTGCGATGGCCTGGCCGAAGATGCCCGCCACGAGAAACGACGTGGACATAGCGCCGATGGCGGTCGCGCGAAGCCGTGGCGGCGCGGCTTCGGCCAGATAGGCCAGGGCCACCGGTGCGAAGCTGGATGCCGCCAGCCCCTGCACGGCGCGCAGCCCGGCCAGCCAGGACAGCGACGGGGCAAAAGCGCATGCGAATGTGGCGATCGACAGCGCGACCAGCCCGACCAGCATCACCGGCCGGCGGCCGTACTGATCCGAGATCGGCCCCCAGATCAGGAATCCGCTGGCATAGGCCAGGCTGAATCCCGTGGCCAGTGCGAACGTGACGGCCCCCGGTGTGGCGGAACCGAAATCCCGGCCGACATGCGCCAGCAGCGGAATCGCCAGATAGAGCTGGGTGAGGACGAATAGCGCGGTCGTGACCAGCAGCGCGACGACGCCGCCGGCGGCGGCATGCGTCTGGGGGAGGGGGGCCGCTCTGTCGCCTGCATCTCCTGCCACGGCGGTGTTCAATGCGCGCTCAGCCATGATGCGCCCCTCGCGATGTCGGCGCGGTTTCTCCGAAGATGACCGAGTGCGCCTTGGCAAAGCCCCGGTTCACGATGGCCATGGGATGCCCTTCCTGGCCGAAGCGGGGCGCCGCCGTATCCGAGATGCCCGGCCCATGCTCAAAGACGATCAAGAGGTGTTTCACAAGTCAATATCCAACTACAACGTTGGAGTTGATTCTAGTATGATTTTGAACAGAAGCACAATCGAGAGAGCAAGGACGAATGGCCTGGGACACCGAAGGCACGAAGCGCAAGATTCTGGACGCGGCGGTGGCGGAGTTCGCCCGGCTCGGCCCGGACGGCGCCACGATCGATCGCATCGCCAAGGCGGCCGGCGTGAACAAGGAGCGTGTCTACAACTACTTCGGCGACAAGCGCGAACTTTTTTCTGCCGTGCTGCGCGGCGAGTTGGCGAAGGTGGCCCTGGCGGTGCCCGTTGCGTCCTTTGCCACCGAAGACATTGGGGAATATGCCGGCCGTGCTTACGACTACCACTGCGAGCATCCCGAACTGAGCCGGCTGATGCGCTGGGAAGGCTTGACCTTCGACGGCGAGGTGCCGGACGAGGAGCAGCGGCGCGAGTATTACGGTTACAAGATCAAGGCCGTCGCCGACGGCCAGCAGCAAGGCGCCGTCACCCGCGCTTTGGAAGCCGATCATCTGGCCTTTCTGGTGCTCGCGCTGGCCGGCTGGTGGTCGGCCGTGCCCCAGGTCGCGCGCATGTTGACCGGACAGGACGGGCCGAAGGAACATGCCAGGCGGCGAGCCTCGGTGGTGGAGGCTGCCCGCCGCTTGGCGTCTGCGCCGTGATGACATGTGAACCGCACCACGTCCGGTTCTTCTCCCCGGGCCTACGGCCAGAAGCAATGCGGGCGGCGCAACGCCTCGGGCAGGCCTCATGCACTGTCATGGATGCGATGGGACGCGGGAGCCGGCGCCTGTCCCCGTGTCGTCCACCATAACAACAGCGCCATCAAGCTGATCGCCGCGCCCAGCAGGCATACTCCCTGCCAGCCGGCACGGGCATAGGTGAGGGTGGTGCTGATCGCCCCAAGGCCGCTGCCGATCGCGTAGAACAGCATGTAGAGACCTACCAGTCGGCTGTGCGCTTCGGGCCGGGTGCGGAAGATCAGGCTCTGGTTGGTGACGTGCAGCGCCTGACCGCCCAGGTCGAGCAGAACGATGCCGATCACCAAAGCCCAGAGCGACCTTTGCATCAGTGACAGCGGCCACCAGGCCAGCAGCAACACCACGAGCGCCGCCGCGCTGGCGCGCTGGGCATGGCCACGGTCGGCCCATTGTCCGGCACGGGCGGCGGCCAGCGCACCGACCACGCCGACGAGCCCGAAGGCACCGATGGTAGTGTGCGAGAAGCCGTAGGGCGGCGCGCTCAACGGCAGCACCAGCGCGCTCCAGAAGACGTTGAACGCCGCGAACATCAAAAGCGCCAGCAGGCCGCGTACTTGCAGTACCCGTTCCTGCCGCAGCAGCGTCAACATGGACGCGATCAGGCGCGGATAGCGCATCGTGTTCGGTGTTGCGGCCAAGGGCGGCAGCCGCCGCCATAGCGGCAGCGCGATCGCCAGCATCAGCACCGCGGCGCACAAGTAAACGCCGCGCCAGCCCGCCAAGTCGCTGACGCCGCCGGCGAACACCCGCGCCAGCAGCAGCCCGATGAACACGCCGCCCTGCGCCGCGCCCACGACCTGCCCTTGGCTCTGCGGCGGGGCGGCGCTGGCCGCGTAGGCGATCAGCCCTTGCGTCATCGCCGTGCCAAGCAGGCCCACGGCCAGCATGCCCGTCATCAGGGCAGGCGCGGACTGCGCCATGCCGACTGCCACCAGGGCGGCCACCAGCGCCAGCAGTTGCACCGCCATCAGGTGGCGGCGATCCATCCGATCGCCCAGCGGCACCAGCAGCAGCAGGGCCAGCGCACAGCCTATCTGCGTGGCCGTGACCACGCCGCCGATGGCTGCATGGCTGATGCCGAAGTCGCGCGCCAGCGCGTCCAGCAGGGGCTGCGCGAAATAGACATTCGCGACGCTCAGCCCACTGGCCGTGGCGAACAGCCACACCAGACTGCGTGGCAATGCCATCGAAATCGAAGAAGCCTTCATGACCCGATATCCGTTCAATCTGGTTTCAAAACAAAACTGATTGGATGCTAGGCCAGGTGGTTTTAAAATGCAACTGAAATCGATGTCCCTGCCAATTCGCCAGGAGCTCCCATGCCCCCTCGCAAACCCATGAATGACGAACCTTGTCCCGTTGCGCGCTGCGTCGGTCTCATCGGGGATCGCTGGTCGCTGCTCATCGTGCGCGATGCCTTCGACGGCACGCGCCGCTTCGGCGACTTCCAGCGCAGCCTGGGCGTGGCCCGCAACATCCTGTCCGACCGCCTGCACAAGCTGGTCCAGGCCGGCATCCTGGAGACGCAGGCGGCCTCGGACGGCAGCGCCTATCAGGAGTACGTGCTGACGGCCAAGGGGGAGAATCTGTTTCCCATCGTCGTGGCGCTGCGGCAATGGGGAGAACGACACCTGTTCGAGCGCGGCGAGCGCCATTCTGTGTTGGTCGACAAGCGCACCGGCAAGCCGATTCCCCGCATGGCGCCGCAAGCCAAGGATGGCGCCGTGCTGCTGCCGGCAGCTACCGAAGTGCGGAAAGTGTCGTAGGAGAATTCGACGGACTAGGGGCGGCAGCGATTGCATGGGTGAAGTGGCGTTCTTCGGCCACGGCCAGGAAGCAGGGCAGGTGCCGGAACCCCATCGCGCGTCGCCGCTGGTCAGCCTGCCGGCCGCTGCGTTCTCGCCAGCATCAGCAACAGCAGGCAGACCAGCAGGGCCGCGCCCAGGTTGTAGAGCATTCCCGCGACAAACGCCGAGGCGTATCGGCCCGCTTGCGCTGGCGTGCCATCACCTACGGCCAGCGCCGCGCCGACTTGCTGGACGGTCGAGATCACGCCCGACGCCATGCCGGCCTGGGCCTCGTCGACAAAGCCCAGCACCAGATTCAAGAGCGGCGTCATGATGAAGCCTTGGCCGGCGCCGACGACGATCAGCACGGGAATCAGCCGCGTGGGCACCAGTTCCCCGCCTGCCATCCGTACCTGCGCAATCAGCAGCGCGATCGAGACGGCGTAGACCAGCGCACCCGCGACGATGGCGCGCGTTCCCGATCGCGCCACCAGCCGCGGCGCGGCCAGTGATGCCAGGACGAATCCCACGCTGCATGGCGCGAAGAGGCTGCCTGCCTCGAAGGGATCGAGCCCCAGCCCTGTCTGTACCAGCAAGGCGAAGCACAGGAAGAAGGAACTGGACGTGGAATAGACCAGCAGCACGAGCAGCGCGCCCAGCGCAAAACGGCGCTGCGCCAGCAATCGCATGTCCACCAGCGGCAATCCGCCGCCAGCCCGCCGCTGCTCCTGCTGCCGGTGGAACAGTGCAAGCAGCACCACCGCCACGCCCAGCGACCATAGGCTCCAGGCCGGCCAGCCTTGCCCTGGCCCTTCGATCAGCGGCACCAGCAAGAGCGCCAGCCCGGCGCTGACCAGCGCCACGCCCGTCCCGTCCAGGGCCGGGCGCTGCGCGGTGCGGGATTCCGGAATGCACCGCGCAGCCGCGATGGCGAACAGGCCTATGGGCACGTTGATGAGAAAGATGCTGCGCCAGCCCAGCCCGAACAGGTCGGCATGCACCAGCCAGCCGCCCAGCACCTGGCCGGCGATGGCGGCCAGGCCCAGCGTCATCCCCAGCAGGCCAAACGCGCGGCGGCCGTCGTGGCCGTCGAAGTTGACACGGATGGACGCATAGACCTGCGGGAACAGCAAGGCAGCCGCCAGCCCCTGCAGTACCCGCGCGCCGATCAGAAAGCCGGCGCTGGGCGCCAGTCCGCACAGCGTCGAGGCCAGTGTGAATCCGGCCATGCCGAAGACGAACAGGCGGCGCCGTCCGAACAGGTCGCCCAGCCGCCCGCCGGTAATCAGCAGCACGCCAAACGCCAGCTCGTAGCCGGCCACGATGAAGCCGATCTGCGCGAAGCTCGCGCCCAGCCCGACTTGCATGCTGGGAATGGCCACATTGACCACGAACAGGTCGAAGATCGTGACGAAGCCCGCCAGCAGCAGCACGGCCAGGCCGAGCCAGGGGGCGCGGTCGGCGGTGCGGGCGGACAGGCCCGACGGGAGGGAATTCGCGCTCATCTGGTGTATCCGGAGAAGTAACGCGATCATTCTCGAGCCCTCGTTAAACAATTACAATTTAACTGTTTATGCTATTACTGAAAGCAATGAGATAAGCGATGCGAACTCTGGAGCGAACGCGTCCCGATCTGGCTGCCTTCCTGCGGACGCACCGCGAGCGCCTGTCGCCCGCCGATCTGGGCCTGCCCAGCAGCGGGCGCCGCCGCACGCCCGGACTCAGGCGCGAGGAAGTTGCCGCGCTCGCAGGTGTCGGCCTGACCTGGTACACATGGCTGGAACAGGGACGCGACATCGGCGTGTCGGCCACCTTTCTGGACAACCTGGCACGGGTGCTGAAACTGGATGCCGCCGAGCGGCGGCACATGTTCCTGCTGGCCCATGAACGGCCACCCGCCGAACCGGGCAAGACCTGGTGCGTGGTGCCACCGTTGGTGCATCGCCTGATGCACGACTTGGCGCCGCACTCGGCCTATGTGCTCAACCTGCGCTGGGATGTGCTGGCCTTCAATGCGCCCGCCGATCAGATTTTTGCCTTCGGTTCGCACGCGCCCGAGCGGCGCAATCTGCTCTGGCTGTTGTTCACCGAACCCCTGCTGCGCGAGCGCCTGGATGCCTGGCATGAACAGGCACCGCTGATGCTGTCGAGCTTTCGCAGGGACTTCGCGCGCGCCACGCAGGACGCCGACATCCATGAGCTGGTGGACGAGCTGGAACGGGTTTCGCCCGAGTTCAAGACGTGGTGGCGCAAGCACGACGTTCACGCACCCTGCCATGGCGTGCGCAAGCTGATGATCGACGGCAAGGTCGAGCCGTTCGAGCACACCTCGCTGACCATCGACGAGGATCGGCATCTGCGGCTGGTGGTGTATGCCAGACCGCAGGATCAAACGGCGCAGAAGCGTTGATCGGGGCCGGGGCGGCTGCTCGATGGGCAGCCGCCCGGCCTTGCGGGCGAAGTGGCATTCTTCGGAGGCAGTCAGGAAGCAGCACAGATACCGAAGCGCCATCGCGTCTTACCTGCGCGCCGCCGGAAAGCCGTGATGCCGTGCAGCCCACGCCACGACCAGCGTGGCGATCAGCAGTGCCAGCAGCGCAGGCGAGAACGCAGCGACGCCGAGGCCATCCAGCAGCACGCCGCCGATGATGCCGCCGCCGGCGATCGCCATGTTCCAGGCCGTGACCAGCATCGACTGCGCAATGTCGGCCGCGTTCCCGGCCGTCTTGGCGATGGCGGTCTGGAACAGCGTCGCCGCACCGCCAAAGGCCAGGCCCCAGGCAGCCACCGCTGCATACACCGCGGCAGGCGCATCGCCCGCCACGCCGAGCGTCAGCGCGGACAGGCCGAACAGGGCGGTGCTGGCGAGCGTCAGCGCGCGCAGATGGCGGTCGATCAGCACGCCGACGATCCAGATGCCCAGCAGGGACGTGACGCCCAACACCAGCAACACCAAGTCCGTTCGTTCGGCCATGCCCGCCGCCGCGAGGAACGGCGCGATGTAGGTATAGAGGATGTTGTGCGCCAGCACGAAGGCCAGCACCACGAACAGCACCGGGCGTACACCGGCCACGGTGAATGCATGGCTGAGTGACAGCCGCTTGCCCGCCGCGTGGCCGGCAAAGTCCGGCACCTTGACGCGCACCCACCCCATGAGCGCCAGCGCCAGCAGGCTCATGACGCCGAAGCACATCCGCCAGCCCACGAAGTTGCCGAGAAAGGTGCCGGCCGGCACACCGAGCGACAGCGCCAATGGCGTGCCCACCATCGCAATGGCGATGGCCCGGCCTTTCTGGTGGTCGGGCACCATGCGCGCGGCATAGCCCGCCAGCAGCGCCCAAAGCAAACCGGCCGACACGCCCGCCAGGAAACGCGCCACCATCGTCAGGACATAGCTGCCGGAAAACGTCGTGACGGTATTGGCGACGACGAAGCCCGCCAGGGCGGCCAGCAGCAGCGGACGGCGGCGCGCGCCCTGCGTCGCGGCGGTGAGCGGAATCGCCGCCACCAGCGAGCCGATGGCATAGAGGGTGACGAGCTGCCCTGCCAGCGCCTCGGAAATTCCCAGGCCGGCGCTGATCTGCGGCAGCAGGCCCGCCGGCAGGGCTTCGGTCAGGATCGTGACGAAGCCCGCCAGCGCCAGGGCCAGCAGCGATGCGATGGGAAGGCGTGCGGCCCGCCGGTCCGTGCCGCCGCCGAGAGTCATTGTTGTTGAACTTGCCATTGCTTTGCCTTTTCGGGTGCCGATGGCGTGCGCACATGGCACGGAACCGGCACGAATTGAATGTAGGCAGCCATGTTGAGGTGATGCCGGATATAAGACAATAATGCTGGTGTTCGGAACATATCGGACAAATATTCCTTAATGGGTGCAAGATGGAATCGCTCAACGGCATCGCGTTCTTCGTGCAGGCGGCGGAGACCCGCAGCTTCTCCGAGGCCGGTCGCAACCTCGGCGTGTCCTCGTCGGCCGTGGGCAAGAGCGTGTCCCGGCTGGAAGAGCGCCTGGGCGTGCGCCTGTTTCACCGCAGCACGCGCAGCATCACGCTGACCGCCGAGGGTGCGCTGTTCCTCGAACGCTGTCGGCGCATCCTCTGCGAAGTCGAAGCGGCCGAACTGGAGCTGTCCGAAACCCGGCAGGCGCCACGGGGCCGGCTGCGCATCAGCCTGCCTCTGGTCGGCATGCTGGTCATGCCCGCGCTGACCGCCTTCATGCGCCGCTATCCGGCCATCGAGCTGGACGTGGATTTCTCGGATCGCCTGGTGGACGTGATCGAGGAAGGGTTCGATGTGGTAATGCGTACCGGCGAGCCCACCGATTCACGCCTCATGTCGCGCCCGCTCGGCCGCTACCGGCTGCAACTGCTTGCCTCGCCCGACTACCTGGCGCGTTGCGGGACGCCCGAGGTTCCCGCCGATCTGGCGCACCATGCCTGTCTGCAGCACAGGTTTCCCACCACGGGAAAGTTCGAGCCGTGGCCGTTGAAGCCCGCCGAAGGTGCGCCGCAGTGGACGCTGCCGGCCGCCATGGTGTGCAACACGTCCGCGGCCTTGATGGACGTGGCCGTGGCGGGCCTGGGCATCGCGTGCCTGCCGGACTTCATGGTGCGGCAGGCCATCGGGCGGGGAGAGCTGGTTCCGGTGCTGGACGCGCACATCGAGCACCAGGGCACCTTCCGGCTGCTGTGGCCGTCGAGCAAGCACCTGGCGCCGAGGCTGCGCGTGTTCATCGATTTCATGGTCGAGGCGCTTTTTGCGGAAGAAGTCGTAGCGCAGGGGAAGACATTGAGAAGGCGTCAATCCCGGTAAGTTGAACAGATATCGCCCAAAGGTGTTCGGCTTGCTCAGGGTCAGCGGCATAAGGCCGGACACCGATAGGACGGTGGTTCGCTTTCGTCCAGTGAGGCGATCTTACAGCCCTCACAATACGAGCCTTCCATGCCTTCCAACTGAGAAGATGTTGCGGTCCAAATCTGATTCGCTGCACCTTGCTGTGTCGTCTTGAAAGTCGGATCGGCAGGCTTGCCGTTGACGTCGAGCCCGCCGGCTGCAGTCATTTCGTGTTGCCGCAGATGACGCTGGAGTGGCGTGAGAATCTTGCCGCGATGAAGAAAGACAGCCTGGATGCCCTCTTGCTCACCAAGCCGATCAAGATGGACGGCAAACAACGCATACATCGTGCGCAGCGCCAACGACACGCGCCTGCATTCGTCAGTGCTTGTGTCGTCTCCAGACCCAGGCCGGAATGGCCCCGGTGACGCTGGACTTGAGACTGCTCGAAGGGCTGCACAAGGATGGTGTCGCCCGTAGCGAATAGCTGGTGCGACCGGATGGTCCCCTTCGTTCACGCTGTAGCGTCTCGCTCTCGCGCTGGTCTGGGAATCTGGCGAGCGACCGCGGTCGGCGCTTCGTCATGTCTTGGCGCCTGAAACCCCGCGACCAGGAACGCGGTCATCTGGCGGATGCAGGCCTCCGGTGTGAGCTCGTTGTGGTTGGTTTGGGAGTTGCTGAACACCAGCGGCCGCCTGGTCATGCGCTGCGGCCCGTTCATCGCGTAGATCAGCGCACCGACCATCATGTTGTAGCGCCAGAGCAGGTCATCCAACGGAAGTCCCGGCAGACACAGTTGGAGCGCCAGCACGAACCGACTGCGCACCGGCTCGTAATGGGCCTTCAGGAACTCCTCTTCCCCCGGCATCGAATAGACACGGGCGAGGAACTGGGTCACGACCCGCGATGAATTTCCGCCGAGCCCATCTTCGGCTGGCGCGCTCGAAGCAATCCCCCGAATCACCGGCCCGACAAAGCTTCGTATCATGCCCTCCAGCAGCAACTCTCTCGGCCCGGCGATGGCGGTATCCAGCAGCCGGAGCCGCTCCTCGTTGAGCGGGGTCACACGCCGCTGGAACATCTCCTCCAGCAACTTCTGCTTGTTGCCGAAGTGGTAGTTGATGGCTGCGACGTTGGCGCCCGCCTGTTTGCAGACGGTGCGCACGGACAGCGCCTCGACGCCACCCTCTGCGCACAAGCGCTCCGCGACATCCAGGATCGACTGCCTCGTGACCTCGCTTGAACGAGGCCCGCCCGGGTAGTGACGAACCATGGTAGGAAAATAAAACGAGTGTTTAAACGTCGTTTGATTTTAGTTGAAATACCTACTAGCGATGGTTGGTCTGGGCCAACGACAATTCAAGCATTCGTTTTAGCAAGGAGACAACCCCATGAGCCTCGCCCGCCTCGCCATTGCCTTGGCAACCTCCCTGTGCTGCGGAGGTGTCGCCATTGCCCAGGACTATCCCTCGCAGCAAATCCGGTGGATCGTTCCCTATCCCGCGGGCGGCGGCGCGGACAACGTGGCTCGCGTGGTGACGCAACGCCTGTCGCAGACGCTCAAGCAGCCCATCGTCGTTGACAACCGACCGGGCGGCAACACCATCATCGGCACGCAGGCGCTGCTGTCCTCGCCCAAGGATGGCTACACGGTCATGAACACAGCCGAGCAGGTGGCCGTCAATGCCTCTCTCTACCCTGACTTGAAGTATTCGGCGCAGAGCGACCTGGAGTTCGTCGCGCCCCTGGTACGCACGCCGCTCGTGCTGCTGGCCAAGCCGGACTTTCCCGCCGACAACCCCGCCGCGCTGGTGGCCTACATGAAGGAGCACGGCGACCGTGTGACCTACGGAAGTTGGGGCCAGGGCGGCATGAATCATTTGACGATGGAAGCGTTCGCCGACCGCGTGGGCGTCACACCCATGCACGTGCCTTACCCCGGCGCCGCTCCCGCTATCCAGGCGCTGCTCGGCGGCCAGATCGACCTCTACTTCTCCGATCCTGCGACAGCGTTGCCCCACATCCGGGCAGGCAAGCTGAAGCCCTTGCTGGTCTCGGCGAAGGACCGACTCCAGACCTTACCCGACGTGCCCACGGTGCAGGAGAGCGGCTATCCGGGCTTCGACCTGTATAGCTGGCAAGGGGTTGTGGCGCCGAAGGGCATGCCGCCGCAGACGGTGCAGGCACTGGCGCGGGCTGTCCGGGACACATTGAACGAACCTGCCATCAACAAGGAGCTGCTGGAGCGTGGCTTTCTGCCCGACCCCGGTACCCCCGAGCAGTTCCGCGAGTCCTTCCTGCGCAGCCAGAAGGCACTGGGCGACATCGTGCGCAAGCGCAACATCCGAATCCAGTAAGCATGTGGCCAAGCGCAGGCAGCAGTTGCCGAGCCCGCGACGCGACCGCCCGTTTTCCATCGAGTCGCACGATGCGATTCAGGAGGGTTGACTCATGACATCCAGCGCTTCCGACACCGTATCCGCACCGTCTTCGCCTTTGCCGCCGCACCTGCGTTCGCACTACATCGACGCGAGCGCGATGCCGTGGCAGACGACGGACTTTCCGGGCATCGAGATGAAGGTTCTTTACTCCGACCCCACATCCGGCATGTCCACGATCCTGTTCAAGATGGAACCGGGGTCCGTGGTGCCGCTGCACGAACATACCGCGATAGAGCAGACCTACATGCTCGAAGGCTGCCTGGAGGATGCCGAAGGTAGCTGCGGCCCCGGCAGCTTCGTGTGGCGACCCGGCGGCAACACCCACGTGGCACGCTCTCCCGGCGGCGCGGTGTTCCTGTCGTTCTTCACGAAGCCGAACCGCTTCTTCGGTGGCGAGAAGTTCTTCATCGAGCCAGGCGCCTGAAAAGCCCGACGACTGGCGCCGGATGGTGGATGCCACCGTCAAGGGAGTTCTGCATGGCGTGGCGGCCGTGCTGCCGGCATCCCTGACGCAGAAGCCGGGTCATAACAAGCATGGAATTTCCCCGCAGCGGATTGCTAGCGTCGTCGCCTTCGCAATCGATCAGCCCGAGGACACGACGATACATGGCATTCGGCAAAGGGTTGTCGCCCGCTGTATCCTGATGGGGTGCGTCGAGCGCCTCGAGCGCCGGGGCCGCGAAGAAGGGCCTGGCGGCCTGATCGGAGGGCATGTCCATGGATCGTCGCAAGCTTCTCACCGCCGGCGTCGGGCTGGGTTCAGCACTGGCCGCGGGATCACTCCCGTTGGCCACCGCATCCTGGGCCCAAACACCGTCAAACCCCCGAAAGGAGTTACCCATGTCCGATGCGCAACGACGCATAGACTGCAAGGCCCGCGTGTTCATCACCGGTTCGGCCGACGGGCTGGGTCATGCCGCTGCGAAGACGCTGCTCAGCGAAGGCCACGACGTCGTCGTGCATGTGCGCTCCGAGGCTCGGCTACCGGCCGTGAAGGAACTCCTGGACCAGGGTGCCACAGCCACGATCGGCGACCTGTCGGACCTCGCGCAGATCCGCGATCTCGCCCATCAGATCAATGCGATTGGCCCGATGGATGCCGTGGTCCACAACGCCGGGGTGATGTCCGGCGCGCCGCTGCTGGTGGTCAACGTCGTCGCTCCCTACCTCCTCACGGCCCTGATCGCGCGCCCCCGCCGCCTCATCTACTTGAGTAGCAGCATGCACAGGGGCGGGCGCGCAAACCTCGACGGCATGGACTGGTCAGGCCGCACGCCCACCGGCAGCTATTCGGATAGCAAGCTGTTCGTCACCACGCTGGCCATGGCCGTTGCGCGGCTGTGGCCCGACGTACTCAGCAACGCCGTCGATCCAGGCTGGGTACCTACCAGGATGGGCGGCCCAAGCGCACCAGATGACCTGCGGCTGGGACACTTGACCCAGGAGTGGCTCGCCACCAGCGGGGCCCCCGAGGCGCTGGCCAGCGGCGGGTACTGGCACCACCAGCAGCGCCAGCCCCCGCACCCGGCCGTAAACGACACCCGGTTCCAGGACCTGTTGCTGGAAGAGCTTGCACGCGCCACCGACACGCAACTCATCTGACGATACCCACGATATTCCCTGTCTGAAGAAATTCTGGTTTCGCTTCTTCAGGGGCTGCGTCGACGCTGTTGTCCTGGGCGGCACCGGCGTCGCTGCAGGTTTGCATGCACCGCCTATTGGGGGAATGGCCCAAGGGCGAGCGGCTCGCACGCGTCGAACGCTCGCCCAACCACGCCCATGGCGTGTTTCCCCGTATGGAGCGTCTCGAGATTGTGGTCGTATATCAGAGAACATCATGCCTAGGGAAAAGCTACGACTCGGCGATACCTGCCTGAACGCAAAAAGGCCCAAACCGGAGTCTGGGCCTTTTCAAAACTTGGAGCGGGAAACGGGTTATTCATTCCGCCGCTACCGCCTTGATTCAACAGGTGTTTTCGGTACACCTCGTTGTTGAACGAACTACATTGTGTACTAGCAGGTGGAGCTTGGCAAGAGCCCTGTTTGTTGGTGAGTTCACTGAACGAACACCTGCGACCCGACTTCAGCTTGGAGGAAACAACAGCAGGTAGTCTTTGGTCAATTCATTGCTATGAAAAATCTCCTGCAAGATACGGAATCAGTGGTGGATTATTTGGGTCGCCCTTGACCAGATGACGACTGCTTATCGGAAGTTCGATGTCCTTCGGTACAGCATTAAACTCGTTGTCGATGATGATGAATTGTGTTTCAACCAGTTCCCCTGCGGCAAGCTCATAGATCAGTCGAAAGAACGCATTGATTACCTCAGGATTCTCCACAGAGCTTACATTCTTGGTTGGCGTATCAATGATTAGCACAGGAGGTAACCGAGAGTCTTTGGCCCGTGCGCAGACCCGATGCAAAGCCAGTGCATAGCAAGTTTTAAACAACGCCTTCATCCCCCCACTTCCTGCGTTATCGAAAGATAGCACGACAAGAGCCTCCTCAACTCCCAGGGGAATTTTGGGATAGAAGGTCACGGGGTCAATCTCCACGCGATAGTCGATTCTGACATCAGGAAACCTTGCGCGCACCAAGCAGTCAAGAAAGAGTTCACCCAACAGTTCAACATTTCTTCGGTCATTGAAGGCTGCCTTCTTGGCAGCTTCGAGTTTTGTCCGAAGTTCTGCTTCGTCAATCTTTAGGGCGTCCGCTTGCGCCTGCTGCTCTTGAAGTACGTCAGGCAGCTTTCGATATCGAAGCATCGCATCAAGTCGTTGTTCCAAAGTGGCAACAGTACGCTCGTGCTGCAGAGCCTGAGAAAGAAATGCTGAGTCGTATTCTTTTAGTCTAACCTCGAGCGAATGATCTACCGCACTCCGCTCTGCAGCGATCTCAATGGCGCGCTGCTGAAGAGCCCGACTTTGGGCGCGCGTACGAACTAAGGTCTCCTTCAACTCTGCTTGACGAGCTCGAAGATCTTCATTAACCACAGATTCCTCGAGAGCCCCATCAGCTTCAGTGATGTACTCGGGTTGTCCGCATACTATACAGAGCCCAACGCTGCGGTTTGGAAGTGCTTGTGTGCATCGAGGGCACGATGAAAAATTAACTCCACCCAGAACCATGCGTGCTGAAGCCGTTCGCTGGAAGCGCACAGATAGCATCTGTAGTTCGTTGCTGTAACGCTCAAGTTCTCCAATACGAGATTCAATGTCTGCACGTGCTTGGTCAAGCGCAATTTGTTCTTGCGCGAGCAGTCGCGCTCGGCCACGAAGTTCCTCTGCCGCGTGTGGCGCAGGTGCACGCTGTTGCCTCGCGGCTTGAGCGGTAGCCCGCGCCTGTTCTATTTCGGCTTTAGTCAATTCAATCTTCGCATCATACGCATTGATGTCGTCGAGCCCTGCGTCCATCAACGCCTTCGCGAGAGCTTGAGCGCCCGACAGCAATCCAAGTCGTTGTTCGCGTGCTTCCTGCAAGCGAGACTCCAGTTCAGCGACTTGCTCCGTTCTATAACCGAGGACGTATCGTAGCGCATCTACACTTTTCGCCCGGACGGGATAGTTATCAGAGTCCAATCTAAAAAATACATTGTCCATTCCTTCTTGATCGAGATAGCAAAAACGAAACAGATCTCGAAAACTTAAGCGCTCGAGTCGTTCATCAGGTGTTCCCTTGCGTCGACGTACGTATGGTGGATCCTCACTTGCAAGATGGAAAAGTAAATCCGACAATATTACGACCCCTGAATTCGGCAAGACTTCATTAGTCCCTTTTTTTGCCGGAATCAGCACCTGGAGAGTCTCGCCCCCCTCTTGCCAAGCTACCATTACTTGATTTGAATCCCGATCACGATGCAGCGTTACTGGGACTTCATTGACGGACATTTCCAAAGCAGCCGATACCATTTCCGACTGTAAAGCGGGAGTCCATGCGGAGTTGCCACCAAGGCAAAAGTCAATAAGTCTCCCAATGCTTGACTTTCCAGAACCGATAGGACCGAAGAAGTAAATTACGCCCGGTAAATCGATTCGCTCGACGGACTTTCGTAGCGAGAGATGTAGTTTCTTGAACACCATTCTCATATTGAAATCTCCTCGCCCCACTTCATGCTGGTAAGTTCAGGGAATGTGTCATAGACGAAATTTTTAAGATCTGTCCCACTACGATTTCCAAAATTCTTTGCCACGAGCTTCGCTCGAATGGCTAAGCCCTCAAGCGACTCTTGATCAGAAAGTGTTTGGGCTAGAGCGTAGCCTTCAGGCGTAGGCCATAGCTGGACGGTTTTACCTTTGACATCTACGGCTATGAGGTTCTGAGCTGCCATCAACGCTACCCATCGTCGATATCGGTGATCCCAGGGGCCGTACCTGAAACGAACCATCTTGCTCTCAATGGTAGTTCGCTCAAACTCGAGCACACCCGCCTTTTCCGGCTTCTTTCCGGCAGCCGTTAGAGCCCGCTCAAGGCAATTGGGATAGCGCAACAGAAAATCTAGCTTAGCGAGTTTGGTTAGTCCTTCTACAGGACGGTTTTTGTCTCCTGCGTGAGCAGCCATCAGCAGCAGCAATCTCGCCATATGTAGGTTATCGTCGCGTTCGGTGGCAGCGAGAGCTCTAGCAAGTTCAAGTGCCATCTTTTTCGTCCTCTTCTAGCGGAGTACCCCATGCGAATTTGCATTCGCCCGAAAGCATACCGGCGATGCCCATCAATGTGTCTTTTGGTTCACGGCATACTTGTTCTGGCTCTTCCTTGGCTAGGCTGTCCATCCGCAGCAAAATTTGCTTGTAAATCGCTAGGCCGCGCGTCTTTTCGTCTAAATGATCAAAGTTCATTGCTTCGATGTCTTTGCACTCGACTAGCACTGTGCTGACTAATTGGGTAGCAATGGCTTCAAAGTCATATGGTTCAACCAATGCTCGCTCCATTAATCGCTGGTCTGCTGAGTCCATACGCATGCGCAATGATTCGTATTGGCTACCGAGGTATGCATTACGCATCTTCCGATTCAGCACTTCGGCTCGACCAGCCGTAGTGCCAATTCTTATACCAGCTCCGCTATCAACGAATCGGAAATGTGGTTGTTGAGCTCGCGCTATCAACTCGGCTGCTGACTCAGGAGTTATGCACTTTCCGCGAAGCGCAGCCTCCGGGCGGCCATTCGTTGCCAGATATGCAACAGCCCCATCAATTCCATCAATTCGCAATCTGCAAGCACCCTGGACAAGTCCAATCAATTCGTCCCTCAGATGACAACACGAAATCGTTGTTAGTGACACACAACCTGGCAATTTCGGGATAACGGAGGCGGTCAGCGCGTCCTCATATCCCCGAAGCACGGGGCCTTGAGCAAATCTGAGTTTGCGCAGTACTGCGAAGAGAGTTGAAGCGTCACCGCAAGTCTTATCTACCAGATTGGTGAAAGCGTTTAAATAGGGCTGCTCAATTGAGGAGTATGTCGATGCACGGGCACAGCATTCAGTGAGGCGTTTGGGGCTAGCTGCGAGCGTGCTCTCTTTCCTTGTTGTTACTGCAGGTACATAAGGAGGGGCATTGGAGAAAAACTCATAGCTGTCGATAATAGTTCCATGCTGGCGTTCGAATGCGCAGAAACGGGTAATGGAGTCAACCAGAGCATTGTCACACCATCGCCAGCGTATGTTTTCACGGCTATCTGTTTTGACTTGGACTGCGATGTAGCGCCCCGTTGGCAATTCCAGTAAGTAGTCGTCGTGGTGCTCACACCACAGTGCGCGAAATGTACGCTCACCAGTCAAGCTTTGCGCGAGTAGCCAAACTCCTATGGCCCATTGATACCGAAACCGTTCCTGGGTTTCATCCCCACGGTCGATGGGAGCAGTAGCAAGCCCTTGCATTTGATCCGGCAATCCAAGTGGTATGGATTGATTGTTTTGTTGTCGCAATAGCCTCTCCTCTCAATGACCTCGAAAGGTCATAAAACTTACGACATCAAGACATGAATGCTGCACCATAGGTCGAACAGATACGAGCACTCTGCAACATTATGCAATATAAGTGCTGCGCAAGCCATCTAGTTGGCTAAAGAGAGGCCTTGGGGCTCGGGAGTGTGTCGCAATGGACTGATTGGGTATTGGAATTCAGGATCGAGTGAAGCTCTACTATGTATTTCGATGGGTCATTCTTTTAGTTAGGCGTCAGCGGCTAAGGTAACGGCGATGCTACAGGTGAAGAGTAGCCACAGCAGAAACCTTTTATGAGGGTTCGTGGGGCCGT
>NZ_VLTJ01000014.1 GCF_007558815.1 Verticiella sediminum
CCCCACGAACCCCAGCAACAATACGGGCGAGCGCAGATTCCTATTGTGTGCGGCATACATGATGATGCCCGCCCTACACTGACCGGACAGTTGCCAAGGCCGGTGGGCTTCGTACACCGGCATCCCCACGACGCAGGTTCCTGCAAGCGTTGGCCCGCAAGGGCGGAACCACTCCCAGGCGCGCCCAGGCTCGACTTGCACGCCGCTCCCTACCCATGGGACAGAGCCATCTTCATCCGTTCGCACTCGTCCATGCCGCGCCTGCGGCGCATCTCCCCCACGGTGACTTCCGCCTGCGTGCCGTGCGCAAGGGGGGCGTTTTCATCCCACTCACTTTCAACAAGGAGGATTCATCCACGCCTATCGCTCCTTCATCCTGTAATTCCTCCGTCCGGCCTTCCAGCAGGAAGCAAGACGGATGCCTCATTCGAGGCCCTGGTGTCTCCTGAACACCATGCCCTTGCCCTCACGGGATCTCGTCTAGCGAGTTGGCACCAACACTAACCAATGATTTTCAGGACAACGCAGCAGCAACACCCACCCGCAACGCATCGTCATGAGGCAAACGATGGACGATCTGACCTATACCCTGCGGCAGCTTTGCCACCGCAACCGTGACGGTAGCCACACCACCCAGGCAGACCGCATGCGTTCGCTGACGCTGGTTGCCCGGCAATTACGCGAGGCCGGATTCCGGCAGATGAGGGCCTCGTCGCTCAAAGGCAAGCACGTCCAGGCCCTGCTGGATCGCTGGCAAGGCGAAGGTTTGTCTTCTGGCACCATCAAGAACCGTCTCTCACATATGCGCTGGTGGGCCGAGAAGATCGGCAAGGCTGGCGTCCTGCCGGCAGACAACACGCAGCTTGGCGTGGCCGAGCGCCGTTACGTGACCAACATCAGCAAGGCCCGCGAGCTGGGAACGGGGCTCGATCAGATCACCGATGCCCATGTACGCATGAGCCTGCAACTACAGGCCGCGTTTGGTTTGCGCCGGGAAGAGTCCATCAAGTTCCAGCCGAGCTACGCAGACCGGGGCGATCATCTGGCCCTCAAAGGGCCATGGACGAAAGGCGGGAAAGCTCGAACCGTACCCGTCACCACGCCCGAACAGCGCGAAGTGCTCCAGGCCGCACACCGTCTGGCTGGAGCAGGGTCATTGATCCCGGCACACAAGAGTTTCATCCAGCAGCGACACGTCTACGATGGCCAGTGCAAAAGGGCGGGGCTGAGCTGCATGCATGGCCTTCGGCATCAGTACGCGCAAAGTCGATATGAAGCGTTGACTGGCTGGAAGGCGCCAGCAGCGGGTGGGCCTATGGCCGAGACATTGACTTCTGCGCAACGTGTGCTGGATGCCCATGCACGTCAGACGATCAGCCGGGAGTTAGGGCATGAAAGACCGAAAATCACTGCTGGCTATCTCGGAAGATAGGGCTTCTTTCGATCCAACTTCAAGCCCTGCGCGACTCGATGATGTAATCAAGAAGCATCCTTTGCTGAACCCACCCATGATGGAGAGCCCGAAGGCCACGGTCACCAGGCCGAATGCGATCAACGCATGATGAGCCCGCCATCCACCGAAATGGATTGGCCGGTCACGTAGCTGGAAGCCGAACTGCACAGCCACAGCACGGCGTCTGCAATCTCGTCGGCGCGGCCGTGCCGACGCATGGGAATGCCCTCGACCATGGCGTCCAGGGCTTCCTTCTGGCCCGAGGCGGCCATCTGTTCCGCCATCGGGGTCCAGATCAGGCCGGGGCACACGGCATTGACGCGGATGTTGCGCGTAGCGCATTCCAATGCCGCGCTCTTGGTCAGCCCGAGAACACCGTGCTTTGCGGCATGGTAGGTGCCACGCTCGGCACCGCCGACCAGCCCACCCAGCGACGAGCAGTTGACGATGGCGCCGCTTCCTTGCTGGCGCATGTGCTGCAGTTCGTACTTCATGCACGCCCAGATGCCGCGCAGGTTGACCGAGTTCACACGGTCGAAGTCCTCGACCGTGGCGTCGGCGGTCTCCGCGAGGGCGTTCTGGATGCCGGCATTGTTGAATGCCACGTCCAGGCGGCCGAAGGTGGAGACGGTTTCCTGGACCATCGCTTCGACTTCGCCCAGATCGGCCACGTCGCAGCGGATGCCAATGGCCTTGAATCCAGCCGCTACCAGCTCGTCGGCGGCGGCGCGTGCGCCGTCGCCGTTCACGTCCGCCAGCGCAACGGAAGCGCCAGCCTGTGCGAAGGCCTTGGCGGTCGCCAGGCCGATGCCCGACGCTGCGCCGGTGACGAGTGCCACTTGATTTTCGAAAGAGACGTTCATGATGTCAGTACCTCTGTTGGATATGCGTTTCGGATGACGATGGGGCGATGGGATTGGAATGGCCCGGCTCCAGGGCGCAATACATCGCGCTGTTCCTGGGAGTCACGCCCCTTGGGCCTATGTGCCTGATGCCTTTCCACTCTGCGCAATGGGCACGCGCATGCGATAAACCTTCGCGGCTGTGCCGTGGAACAGCGCAGCCTTCTCATCGGCCGAAGCCGACCGGACGATGTACTTCAGTGCGTTCCACAGCGGCACGAAGCCCGCGGAGCGACCGTCCGGCGGATAGTTGCTTTCCATCAGGCAACGGTCGGCGCCGAACGCCTCGATGGTGGTTTCCACATAGGGGCGCCAGGCCACCGCCAGCTCGCGGTATCCGATGGGGTCCTTGCGCTCCTCGAACCGGAAGCCCCAGAAAGGCATGCCCAGGCCACCCACCTTGCAGTGGATGTTCGGGCGCCGGGCCGCCTCGGTCATCAGCCGGCGGTACTCCCGAAACACTTGTTCCCGTGCCGGCGCGTCCAGGTCCATCGCCATCGCATGGCCGCAGTGGTTCAGCACGATGGTGGTGTTGGGGAACGCATCCGCCAGCTCGATCACCTCCGGCAACTGGTGATGGAAGACCGCCGCGTCGAAGCTCAGACCGCGCCTGGCGAGGTGGGCGAAGGCCGGGCGAAAGCCCGCGCTCTTCATCACGCCGCTCGGCGGCCGGGTCGGAATGAAGCGGTATGGCGCCTCGGACGGGTCTTCGATGGTGACCTGGCGCACACCCCGGAAACGGTCCGGTGCGCGCTCCATCGCCCGGTCCAGCAGTTCGGCCACCTGGTCGCCCAGCCGCAGGTCGGCGTGGCCCACGATGGCGGCGCAGACGCGGCAGCCGTAGCGGCCGCTGTCGCACATCGCGCCGATGCCGTTGGCGAATTCGATCTCGCCGAGCGGGCGCAGCACTTCGGGGCCGTCCGTCCTCGCAAAAGCCAAGGTCTCCACGTACACCGAAGCGACAACCCGATGGCCGGCGCGCGTGTCCGCCAGATAGTCGTCGATCATGTAGCGCAGCCCGGGCCGATCGAACAGGTGGTGGTGCGCGTCGATGATGGGGAGATCCGGCTCCAGGATGGGGTCGTCATGCCCCGCCTGCATCTGACGGTAGTCGCCGGACGACAGCGTTTGAGCGCGTGCCACGGAGAAGGCCACGGGACTGGCGAGCGCGAGTGCGAGCAGATTTCGGCGATTCATGTCATGGCCTCGGCGACAGTCGCAACAATCGGTCCTTCGAGGGGCCTTCCCCTCTTGGGGACCGATTCGTCGTGATCACGTAGAGGTCGCGCCCGACCGGCAGCACGCTTCGGATGCGGTCGCCGGAGCTGAACACGGGCTTGAGCATCCTGGTCTCGTCGTCCACCACCAGCAGTTCGCGCGAACCGAGGGCCGCAACCAGCAGCTCGTCGCCGGCGAACGCGGCGCCTGCTGGCGCCCAGGTGCGGCGGCCTGATTCGATCCAGGCCGGCTCCATGCCGCTGCGCCGCTCGGCGCCCTGGGTCAGCGGCCAGCCGTAGTTCGTGCCCGGCCTGATCCGGTTGATCTCGTCGTGGCCGAACTCGCCGTGCTCGACCACGAACAGCTCGCCGGCCGGATTCCACGCGATGCCCTGCGGATTGCGATGGCCGTAGGAATAGACCAGCGAGCCCGGGAAGGGGTTGTCCTGCGGTGCCCGGCCGTCCAGCGTCATGCGCAGCACCTTGCCGGCCAGGTTGTTTCGGTCCTGCGGCCGCTCGCGGTTGGCCGTCCAGCCGGTAGTCACGTACAGGTGTCCATCTGGCCCGATGGCGATGGCCCCGCCGTTGTAGAGCCGGTGGCCGGGGATGCCCGCCAGCAACACGCGGGTTTCGCGCCAGGCGGTGCCGTCGAACCGCGCCTGGATGACCTTGTTGGTCAGGCCCGCATCGGCCCGGTACGAATGGTAGAAGTAGGCGATGCCACTTTGCGCGAAATCGCGCGACAGCGCCACGCCGAGCAGGCCCGCGCCGCTTTCATCCACGATGGGGTCGGAGGTCTGGAGCGGGTAGCGCTGCTGCCGGCCGTTCTCGATCACGACAATGTTGCCGGCCTTCTCGGTCAGCACGAACCGGTCGCCGGCACGCGCGATGTCCCAGGGATAGTCGAGGCCCTCGCTCACCACCTGCATCGACCAGTCGCCGGGCGTGGTGGCCTGGATGCGCACGGTGCCGGCCGCATCCTGCGCCAGAGCCGCTGGGGCGGCACACACCGACAGCGCCTGGATGCACAGGGCGATGACCAATGGCCTCATGTCAGTGACTCCCTGTCATTCGTTGTTCACAGGTGCTTGCCGAAGAACTCGGCCATCTTGTCCACGGCAGGCGTCACGTACTGCGGCTTGTCGTACAGGTCGAAGTGCGAGGCACCGGGGATGATCATCAGTTCCTTGGGCTGCTGGGCCTTGGCATACGCCGCTTCGCTGAACTTGCGCGTCTCGGCGCGCTCGCCCGCGATCAGCAGCACGGGCCGCGGCGAGATCAGTTCCATGTGTTCCAGCGGGTAGTACGCCATGTGCAGGCCGGGGCTGGTCACGACGAAGCGGTTGCGGGCATTCGGATGCGCACCGCGCGGCGTCAGGTAGTACTCGGTCGCCTCGCGGGTGAAGTTGTCGGTACTGGCATTCACCTGATCGCGCGACGGCAGCAATTGCTGCACCAGCACGGGCGCGCCTGCAGCTTCCTTGTTCAGTTGCTCGTCCACGCTCTGCAGCAGCTTCTGGCGATCCTCGGCCGTGACCGGGAGGCCCTGGATGCCGGTGCGGGTCGCATCCCCAATGTCGTAGGCAACCACGCTGGCCACCGCCTTCACGCGCAGATCGGTCTGGGCCTCGTGCAACGTGTAGCCACCGCCGGCGCAGACGCCGACCGCGCCGATGCGGGTCGCATCGACCTGCGGCAGGCTGGCCAGGTAGCCCACCGCGCTGCGGATGTCCTGCACGCGGTCGGCCGGATCTTCCAGGTCGCGCGGCTCGCCGCCGCTCTCGCCGTAGTGTGAGGCGTCGTAGGCCAACGTGATGAAGCCCTTGCGCGCGAGTTGCTGCGCGTACAGGCCGGAGGTCTGTTCCTTCACGCCGCCCCAGGGGTGCGCGACAACGATCGCCGGGTACATCTTGCTGCTGTCGTAGTTGGCGGGCAAGTAGAGATTGCCGGCCATCTGGATACCGCCGTTGTTGAACGTGACTTTCTGGGAGCCGACCACGTTCACGCCTTGCGCCACGGTGGTGGGTTCGGCGGCGTGCGCAAACGTGGGCATCGCGAACAGGATCGCGGCGGACATCAATGAGTTTTTCAAGATGGACATTTCGATTCCTTCACTGTTTGGAGTCGCGGGGAATGATCCTCACCGTCGCGGCGCGCGAGCGCTCGCCGATCATGTGCTGTAGATACTGGCTTCCCGAATACTTTGTCCGGTAGGCGTCGTCGATGCGGTCGTTGATCGGTCCTGCGACCGGCTCGAAGGAAACCTCTCTTGTCATGCCGGCTGCGACGATTCGGCCCGCCTTCTCGCGTATCGCAGCCTGATGCCACCGAGAGTTGACCCCGTTGTAGGCGCGCACGTAGAGATCGCCATCGACGGCCACGCACCAGATCCACGTGGGCGTGCCATAGGTCACGCCATCCTCGCGGAACGGCGCGATGTGGAGATCGTCGGCTTTGACGATCTTGCTGAGTTCTTCACTTGACCAATTCATTCGTGATTCTCCTGAAGCCTGTGCGGTGGCGGCCTTGCTCGACGGGGGAGCGGCCAGCAGCGCGCTGCCGACCAGCACTGCGGCGGCGCCGAATCCCACAAGACTCCTTCTGCTCATCATCATGTTCGTGGCTCCGGGTTGGCGAAGGGGCGGAAATGCGCGGCCACCTTTCACCATCAGCTTTCGACCTGTTTCTGCTGCGAGGCCGGATAGCGATCGCCCACGATCTGGATCTTGGAGACGGCGGTCTCCAGTTCCTGCACTTCCGCCGGGGTCAGCGCCACTTCGGCGGTGCGCAGGTTCTCGTCCAGGTGGGCCAGCTTGGTGGTGCCGGGAATCGGCACGATCCAGGGGGCCTTCGCCATCATCCAGGCCAGTGCCACCTGCGCGGAGGTGAGCCCCCGGGTTCTGCCGAACGTGTTGAGCACTTCCACCACCGCCAGATTCGCCCGGATGGCTTCCGGCGTGAAACGCGGCAGCGTGTTGCGGTTGTCATTGCCGGAATCAAAGCGCGTGTATTCGGTGATGCCGCCGCCAAGGAATCCTCGGTTGAGCGGGCTGTAGGGCACGAAGCCGATCCCCAATTCCTGGAGCACTGGAAACACCTCTTTTTCCTGGCCGCGCCACATCAGGTGGTATTCGCTCTGCACGGCGGTCACCGGCTGCACGGCATGGGCTCGGCGGATAGTTTGCGCATTGACCTCGCAAAGCCCAAAGCGCCTGACCTTGCCTTCCTGGATCAAATCCTTGACGGTGCCCGCGACGTCCTCGATCGGCACAGCGGGATCGAGACGGTGCTGATAGAACAGTTCGATGGTTTCGACCCGCAGACGCTTGAGCGATTCTTCCGCGACACGCCGAATGTTCTGGGGCGTACTGTCCAGCTCACCCTCGAAGTACTTGCCGTCAACGATGCGGTGCCCGAACTTGGTCGTGATGTTCACCTTGCCCCGGAACGGGTACAGCCCTTCACCGGCCAATTCTTCATTGATCAGAGGACCGTAGATTTGCGCGGTGTCGAACAGCGTGACGCCGCGCTCGGCTGCCTGATGCAGCAGCTCGATCATGGCTTTGCGGTCGGGATGGACGCCGCGGTTGTAGTTCATGCCCATGACGCCGAAGCCCAGGGCGGACACCTCCATGCGGAAGTCGCCTGAACCAAGGGTTCGCTGCTTGGTGATGTTGGGCAGGTCCATGGCATTGCTCCCCGATGAAGTCGTTGTGGCTTGCTGTGCGACGGCCGTTCCCATCATGAGAGGCGTGGCACATACGGCTGCGCTTGCCTTCAGCAGGTCGCGTCGGCTGGAGGAAATTTGCTCGTTCATCAGGTCTGCTCCTTCACTATTCAGGGGACAAAAAGCGTCGTATAGCGACGCGACGATCCAGCCTGCACCAGGCGTTCCCAATTCGGCCGATCGTGACGTTTAGCGCCATGCTGACGCTCATCCGAATCATGCAATCGGGCAACCCATGCGAGAGGCCCATGATGGCTGGGGCGGGTGCTTCTGCGGCGCTTCAATACTCGCTTGCAGGGCTTAGCCTTCCGGGCAGAAGGTCTGCCTTCCTTGGCTGATACTGAACTTTAGGTCGCGCGCCAGACATTGAATAGACGGCAGAATTCGCATACCCCCATAAGTTGCACTCATGAATTGAGGGATGAAGTACGATCGGTTTTCGAGCAAAGATCAGACGAAGCCTGTAAAATGTAGCTCGTCCTATAAAAGAAGTTCATCAATGTCGCGCGACAACTTCAGCGACCTGCTGGCCTTCATCGCCGTAGCGCGCGCTCGCAGCTTCACGCGCGCGGCAGCCCAGCTTCGGGTCACACAACCCGCCCTGAGCTACACCATCCGGACGTTGGAGGAGAAGCTGGGCGTTCGCCTTCTCACGCGCAGCACGCGAGGCGTGTCTCCTACCGAGGCGGGCCAGCGGCTGCTGGATCGTCTCGCGCCGGAGTTCGATGAGATCGAGGCCGAAATCCAGTCGCTCGGCGAGCTTCGGGACGAACCCATGGGAACGATCCGCATCACTGCCATCGACTACGCCATCCGAAGCACGCTGTGGCCTAAGCTGGCGAAGTTCCTGCCGAAGTACCCCAAGATCAAGGTCGAGCTAGTCAACGAGTACGAGAGCGTCGATATCGTTGCGCGCGGCTACGACGCCGGCGTGCGGTTCGGCCAGGAACTGGCCCAGGACATGATTTCAGTGCGGATCGGCCCGGACGTCCGTAACATGGTGGTGGGATCGAAGTCCTATTTCGCGGGGCGCCGGCCACCCAAGACACCGCGCGACCTCACCGATCACGTTTGTATCAACCTGCGCACGTCCACGTATGGCGGCCTCTACGAATGGGAGTTCGCCAAGGGCAAGCGCACCGTGAATGCACGGGTGGATGGAGCGGTCACCTTCAATAACGCCTATGACATTTTCGAGGCGGCCAAGGCTGGCTTCGGGCTGGCCTACCTGCCGGAAGACATGGTTCGTCCCTTGGTGTCAAAGGGACAACTCGTTTCGGTGCTGGAAGACTGGTGTCCGGTATGGCCCGGATTCCACCTCTACTATCCCAATAGACGCCAGCCTTCGCGCGCGATGACCTTGCTGGTCGAAGCCCTGCGCTACAGGTTTTAGCAGCGGAGTACTTGGCATGTCTGGTGAAAATTTTCGCGACATCCTTTCCTTTCTCGCCGTTGCGCGAGAAAGGAGCTTTACCCGCGCGGCGGCCCAATTAGGTGTTTCCCAGTCGGCGCTCAGCCACACCATTCGTGCCTTAGAGATGCGGCTGGGGCTGCGTTTGCTGACCCGCACGACCCGCAGTGTGGCGCCGACAGAGGCAGGCGAGCGCCTGATTCAAAGAGTGGCCCCACGATTCGAGGCGATCACCGAGGAACTGATTGCATTCGAGGAGCTTCGCGACAAGCCCGCCGGGACACTGCGCATCACCGCTTCTGATTTCGCGGCGAACATGATCCTCTGGCCCAAGCTCTCCAAGCTCCAGCCGAAGTATCCCGACGTCAAGATCGAGATCGCGATCGAGCCGGGACTGACCGACATCGTGGCGGAGCGCTTCGACGCCGGTGTTCGTTTCGGCGATCAGATCGCCAAGGACATGACGGCGGTTCGGATTTCGAAGGACATTCGCATGGTGATCGTTGGGGCACCGTCCTATCTGGAAGGACGACCTCTGCCCAAGACCCCATCGGACCTGACCGAGCATGAGTGCATCAATATGCGCTTCTCCGTACGCGGCGGCGTGTACGCCTGGGAACTCAAGAAGGGCACACGAAACTTGCAGGTGCGGGTTGACGGTTCGTGGACATTCAACTGCATCTATCCGGTTGTCGAGGCTGCTCTCGCAGGGTTTGGCCTGGCATACATGCCGGAAGAGCTGGCGCGCCCGCATATAAAAAGCGGCCGACTTCGCGCCGTGCTCAAGGACTGGTGCCCGACTTTTCCTGGTCTCCACATTTTCTTCGCCAATCGGCGTCAATCGTCGTCAGCACTATCCCTGATCGTCGAGGAACTGCGCTACCGGCGCTAGCGCGATCGAGGACAGAGCAGCGTTCCAATTCATGAGTGGCATTTATAGCTGCATGTAGTTTCTATCGTCTAGTCGCGCGAGATCGCTTCAACTACATTTGACAGGAACGCTTTGAGAGAGCAAGCGTTCGCGACATCCTTTCGTCAATCCCGGCTGCCCAAACGCCCCGTTTTAGGCGTCCCCGGCGCGCGACTCGCCACAAGGTCTCAGCACATCGCCTGCCAGGATTGATGAACCCGCCCATGCGGCTGGTGTTGCGAGAGCGGCTGAACGGCTACCGACAAACCTCCCCAACCAGGAAAGCCTTTTATGCATATCCCATTTTTCAGAATTCTCCTGACCGCAACCGCGCTGCAGGCCGCCACGGCCGTTGCTGCCGCACCCCAGGCCGATAGCGCCACATCGGCGCCCGCCCAACAAGAAATCGTGCTTGCAGGCAGTCAGCCCTCGATTTCCGGTCCTACCGAGACTTTCACCGGCCGGGCACGGATCGACCCGCTGTGGTCGGCCAACGAGGACATCAACGCCGCTGGCGCGATGGTCACTTTCGAGCCCGGTGCCCGCTCGGCGTGGCATACCCATCCCTACGGACAGAGGCTGGTGGTGAGTTCGGGTGTCGGGCTTGTTCAGGAGTGGGGCCAGCCCGTCCAGGTCGTTCGTCCTGGCGACGCGATTTGGTGCCCTCCTGGGGTTAAACACTGGCACGGCGCCGCGCCCAAGACCGCCGTGACCTACCTGACCGTCACCGGCACCGTGGATGACAAGAACGTCGATTGGATGGAGAAAGTCACTGATGAGCAATACCATGATCACTAAGCACGAAAAAAAGCGGCCAATGGCGAGTACCTTGGCCGTGGTCGCCCTGGGCCTGAGTCTGTCGGCGTCCCTAAGCTATGCCAGTGCGGATGTGCGGGAGTCCCAAGGAATGAACCGTACACAAGCCACCATACCCAGTGTTTCCGAAACGCTCACTGCCCGACAGCAGGCCATCATCCCCATCGCGGCCTTCGCTGCCGCGGGCGACATGGCGAAGCTGAACGCAGCCCTGAACCAAGGGCTGGATGCCGGCCTGACTGTGAGTGACGCGCAGGAAATCCTGGTGCAACTCTACGCTTACGCCGGATTTCCGCGTAGCCTCAATGCACTGGGCGAACTCATTAATGTGCTGGAGGCGCGCAAGCAGAGCGGCATCCAGGATGCGCCAGGCCAAGAGCCCAGCCGCGCTATCCCGAAGGGTGATGCACTACTGGCCGCTGGTACAGCAAACCAGACCAGACTGGTGGGCGGGCCGGTCCAAGGTCCGTTGTTCGACTTCGCGCCTGCTATTGACGAATACCTCAAGGTCCATCTGTTCGGTGCCATCTTCGAGCGCGACAATCTGGACTGGCAAAGCCGCGAGCTGGCCACGGTGGGCATGCTGTCGACATTGGCGGGCGCCGAGTCGCAGTTGCAGTCGCACATGAGCATGAGCATGAACACGGGCCTCACGGCCAGCCAGTTGCGCCAGCTCGCCCAGGTGTTGGCCGACCGCGTGGATGCCGAACACGCCCGGCGCGCACGCGAGGCGCTGGAGCGGCATCTGGCTACCACGTCGGGAGCCGAATGACTATGCAAGCCACCATGCTCTACGGGCCGCGCGACATCCGCTTCGAGGATCGTCCCGACCCGCAGATTCTCAAGCCCACTGACGCCATCGTGCGTATTGCCGCTGCCTGCGTGTGCGGATCGGACTTGTGGCCGTACCGTGGCATCCAGACCATCACCGAACCCATGCCGATGGGACATGAGTACTGTGGCGTGGTGGAAGAAGTCGGCAGCGAAGTGCGCCACGTCAAGCCGGGCCAGTTCGTTATCGGCTCGTTCTTCGCCTCAGACAATGCCTGCCCGGTATGCCAGCATGGCTATCAGTCGTCCTGCCAGCAGGCTGAGTTTGTCGGCGGTGCTCAAGCACCGCTACTGCGCGTCCCCCTCGCCGACGGCACATTGGTGGCCACGCCGGGCATCCCCTCGGGAGAATTGATTCCGAGTCTGCTGACCGCATCCGATGTGTTGGGCACAGGCTGGTTTGCCGCTGTGGCTGCCAATGTCCAGCGAGGGGTGACAGCCGTTGTCGTTGGTGACGGCGCGGTCGGGCTGCTCGGTGTGCTCTCTGCCAAGCAGATGGGTGCCGAACGGATCATCGCAATGAGTCGTCATCCCTCCCGGCAAAAGCTCGCTCTGGAGTTCGGTGCGACAGACATCGTGACCGAGCGCGGAGAAGATGGCGTGGCGCGCATCATGGAAATGACCAACGGCCTCGGTGCCGACTCTGTTCTGGAGTGTGTTGGCACCCAGGAATCCATGATGCAAGCGATCCACTGCGCTCGCCAAGGGGGGTATGTGGGTTACGTCGGCGTTCCGCACGGTGTCGAGCTCAGCGGCGAAGAACTGTTTTTTGAACACGTTCATCTCCATGGCGGTCCTGCACCGGTGCGTCAATTCCTCCCCAAGTTGATTGACCTGGTTTGGCAGGGAAAGATTAACCCTGGCAAGGTGTTTGATCTGACGCTACCGCTGGATCAGGTAGCGGAGGGCTATCGGGCGATGGACGAACGTCGTGCGATCAAGACCTTGCTGATTCCTTGATGCCCAGCGAACATGGAGCAGACACGTTTCAGGCGTTGCTGCTTCATGAGATAGCTAGAAGAGCCTCAACGAGGGGCTCTGCGCACACCGTGCCAGCCATTCAGGGGTCGCCCCGTTTGGCTTGCGCACCAGGCATTGAGCGGGCGATGGCTAAGACCTGATTAATTGCACGCTGGTCGAGTCATGAGATTTCCTGGGGGGCCGGTGGTAGATAGGGCGTAAGCCTGCGAAACAACCGCATAAAAGGACGTTCTTACTCAAGGAGGCTCACCTGTGGAATTGCGACATCTTCGCTGTTTTGTCGTTCTGGCCGAGGAGTTGCATTTCACACGCGCTGCTGAGCGCTTGCATATTGAACAGCCGCCTCTGTCGCGAGCCATCAAAGAGCTTGAGGAAGAACTGGGTGTGCTGCTTTTCGATCGGAACCGCCGAGGAACCGTGCTGACGGCAGCAGGCGCGACGTTCTTGCAGGACGTTCGCAGGCTGTTCGCCGTTCTGGAGCAGGCGCGAGAAAATGCTAAGGCCGTCGGCTCTGGCTTGCGAGGGAGCATCCGCATCGCCGTCTCGGACGGGGCGATCGATCCTCGGTTGTCGGCTTTTCTGGCCCGTTGCCGCGCAGAGGCGCCCGAGATCGAGATACACCTGTCAGAAGTCTCGTTGACTGAACAGTTGCGCGGATTGCGGGCAGGCGACTTCACGATCGGGTTTGCTCACACCGCAGATGTCGGCGATGGGATTGTTGCGGAACCGATCTGGCAAGACCCATTGGTGCTGGCAGTACCTGCCCGGCACCAACTTCTCGTCCACAAAGAGGTGCCGCTTCACGAACTCGCTTCTCATCCGCTGGTGCTGTGCGACCCGCAGGTATGTAAGGGCTACTGCCGGGAGCTGGGCAGGCTGCTACGCTCACTGGAGCACGAGCCGACCATCGTTGAGCGTGTTGCTTCGCTGGGCATGGTGTTGACACTGGTAGGTGCAGGCTATGGCATTGGTTTCACCACCGCAGCACAAGCAGCGATCTGTCGCCATCCCGACGTCGTGTTCCGGCCTTTGGCAATCGAATCGGCGATCCTTACCACCTACTTGCTGCGGTCCGATAATGGGACCTTGTGGATCCTGATGGAACAGTTCATTGCTCGTCTGCGCACCCAGCGAGACGAATGACTGCCAAATGCCAAAAGGTATCAAGGGAAGGGCTGCAAGGGTCAATGGCCTTATCTGGAAAAGGGAAAAGGAGGATCGCTCACAGCCTGCACTCGTACCAGCTTGAGCTGGTCACAGCGTCTCTTAGCGGGGGCTGATGGCAAGCGTGGACGCGGCATCGGACTCGTTAACTGCCCCTGCACCAGCGCCTTGAGATAGGCTTCAACGGCTTCCATGCTGTCGGGTGACAGAGGCGGCGAGGTCGATGTTCCGGCTGGCTCTCCCTGCTCCCAGCGATCGAGCCGGTCTGCCCAGTCCTGCATCATCATCCGGCGCTGTTCCACATAGGCCGCATGGTTGTACGCCGCTCGGACTTGGTTAGGATCGGCATGCGACAGTTGCACCTCGATCCACTCCTTGCGATAACCCAGTTCGTTGAGTGCCGTGGATAAGGTGGCGCGGATGCCATGACCGGTCAACCGATCGGCGTAGCCCATGCGATGCAACGCACCATTCAGTGTGTTTTCGCTGATACGTTCCTTGAGGTCGCTACGATGGGGCAGCAGATAGCGCTGCGCTGGACGCCGGGCGTGCTCCTGCAGCAGGTGCCGCACGATGGTGATGGCCTGTTGCGGCAACGGCACGATATAGGGCGGAATCGTTTTTCCTTCCCTGCGCAGCTTCACCTGCAACTGCTTGACGATGACGGGCGGAATAATCCACAAGCCTCGCTCCAGGTCGAACTGCTCCGGCACCGCCAGCCGGAGTTCGCCGGTACGAACGCCAGTCACCAGCAATAGGCGCAGGCCCAGCTTGGTGGTTTCCTGGCCGCCATAGGCACGCAGCGCCTGCAGGAACGCCGGCAGCTCTTCCATGCGTAGAAACGGATTGTGCGAAACCGGCGGCTTCGGGGCAGCCACGATATCCAGATCGCTGGCCGGGTTGTAGCGCAGGCCTGTCTCGACCATGGCGTAGCGGAATAGCTGATTGAGCCAGCCCCGGACTTTTTCGGCGGTGGTGAAAGCCTTGCGGCGCTCGATGCGGCGCAGTACGTCGAGAAGGTGGGGATTGTCCACGTCGAAGATGGACATCTGGCCCAGCCAAGGCAGTACATCCTTGGGGAAGATACGGTCGATCTGCGACAGCGTGCTCTGGCGACCGCTCTTTAGGCTGAGTGCCTTGAAGTCCCGCCAGTTCTTGAACACAGCGGCAAAGGTGTGTGAAGGCGCCGCCAGCGCCGCCGCCTTGGTTTGCAGGCGATGGATACGCGGGTCGATGCCCTGGGCGATCTGCGCACGCAGATCATCACGCTGCTCGCGTGCCTGCTTGAGGGACAAATCGGGATAGGCGCCCAGGGCGATACGCTGCTGCCTGCCATGCCACGAGAAGCGGAAGTGCCACTTCTTTGCGCCTTTGCCACTGACGAACAGCAGCAGGCCGCCGGTATCGCTGAGGGTATAGTTATTGTCAGTGATTTTCGCCTGTCGGACGACTGCGTCGGTGAGTGCCATGGGTGCATCTCCTTCTGGTGAGGGAGGTGTACCGCGCTTGTCAGAGGCGACTCAGCAAACAATGCGCACTGTCGCGCACCCGGATTCCATGTACTGATTTATGTACTAGTCCGGCGTGGTTGGCAGTGGATTTCAGCAGAACTTGCTGGATGCTCCACAAGGAGAAAACCCTGTGGAATCAAGGCGCTGCAGACGTTGATGGATGTCTGCAGCGTAAGAATTGGAGCGGGAAACGAGTCTCGAACTCGCGACCTCAACCTTGGCAAGGTTGCGCTCTACCAACTGAGCTATTCCCGCATGTTACGTTCTGGAGGCGCAAGCCGGAATCGAACCGACGTCAACGGATTTGCAGTCCGGTGCATAACCACTCTGCCATTGCGCCGGCAGGCATGTCTATCGACACGCGCACTCGAAAAGAACGCACTTAAAAGGAAGCAGGTAATTCAACTTCCTTCTGGAAAACTCGATCGAAAACCAGGAGAGTGCTGCGCACCCGGCCACGTTTTCGACGGTTTCCGGTGCTGCCCTGAGCAGCGACGAACAAGATTATAGACATGTTTTCAGGGCCCTGCAACTGCCGCCCGGCGACAGCCGGCCAGGCCGGGTGGGCAGGTTTCGCATCATGTTCGGGCGGCAGAGCAGGGCGCCGTGCAGGCATCGAGCGCCTGTGCGGGCTGCTGCGTCCAACGCCAGTCCTCAGCATGCGCCGGTCGGCGAATGTACAGGCGCGAAACGATCACTTGCCCAGCATGATGTGCAGCACGGAGCTGACGGCAGGAGCGATATATCGCTCCGAGCGGTACAACACGCCGAATTCGCGGGTCATGGTGGTTTCGGGCATCTCGATTTCGCGCACGCTCTTGGCCAGTTGTTCCATGTGCAGGTTGCGCCGGGTGATGAAGCTGAGGAGCGTGGTGCTCGAGATGAGCCGGGGAATGAGCGAGATGGCATTGGACTCGATCTGCGCCACGGGCCGCTTCAGGCCGCGCCGTTCGAAGGCCTGTTCGAGCCATTTGCGCGTCGCGCCCGACTTGGACGGCAGCACCCAGCGGTATGCCTGCAGATCCTGCATGGCGATGGCGGGTTGGCGAAAGAGGGGGTGCTCGCGGCTTGCGACCACGACCACATGGTCGATGGCGATCTGCGCGAAATCGCAGGCTTCGGCCGTCTGGGTGTAGGGCGCCAGCACCAGGTCCAGTTCACGTCGAGTCAATGCGCCGGCAAGGTAGTCGTTCATGCCGAGCTCTATCTCGATGGTGATGTCGGGATAGGCCGGCAACAGCCGTTCGGTCAGCACGGGCAGGAGGAATTCCGCCGCGGTGGCCGATACGCCCAGTCTCACATGGCCGGCCACGCCGGAGGCGACGGCGGTGACGTCGCGCCGGGTGGCGTCCAGGCTCTTCAGGATGTCCTGTGCATGCCGCATGAGTGCCTGCCCCGCAGCGGTCAGGGCCAGCCGGCCGTCCTCCCGGGCGAAGAGCGCTGTGCCGAACTCCGCTTCCAGGCGTTGAACGCTCTTGCTGACGGCGGGTTGCGTACGGTGCACGGCCTCGGCGGCGCGACCGAAGTGCCCGAGGCGGGCTACTTGCTCGAAGTACTTGAGGTCTCGCAGTTCCATGGGCCGGCGGTGGGTTATTTATGAATAATATTTATCGTAATCTGATTATTATGAATTAGACAATGAAGGTCATCGGCCGCATGCTGTCGTCGCCGGCGCTTGCGCGTCGGCCCGACCGGCAGGAGGCCGGCTGCCGGCGTCGGAGGCCGCTACCGTGACATTCGCGTGCGCAACATGAAGATCGCTTTCCACGTTCATCCCACCCGTCTGCACTGGAAAGCCGCTGCGCCTACGCTTGCCGAGCAGGAGCAGTTGTTTGGCTGGGTCTCCCGGCAGGGCTTCGACGGCGTGGATATCTCCGACAGTTGGCCATTCGACACGCTGGACCAGGCCGGTGCGAGCCGGACCAGGGCGCTGGCGGCCGACCATGGGCTGGCGGTCGCCACCGTCAGCGGCATGGGCAAGACCTTGTGCCATCCGGAGCTGGGCGAGCGCAACCTGCAGGCGCTGGAGCGTGCGCTCGATACGGCCGGCTGGCTGGACGCGCAGGTGTTGAACGTGGCGCTGGCCGTCCCCCGCACGCCGGGCGTGACGCCGGTCATGGGCGCAGCGCATTCTCCCGGCGGCAGCCTGGGCGCAAGCGACGGCGACTTCGCGATCACTGCGCAGCGCCTGCGCAGACTGGCCCGCATGGGGCGCGAGCGCGGCATGAGCCTAAGTATCGAGATGCACGACCGGAGCCTGGCCGATACCAGTACCGCGCTGCTGCGCATACTCGACGAGGTTGGCGAGCCCAACGTCGGCGCCAATCCGGATCTGTGCAATGGCTACCGCGCGTACGCCGTGCCGCCCGAATCCTGGGCCGACGCCTTGCGCCGGCTCGCTCCCCGCACCAATCTCTGGCACGTCAACAACCTGCAGCGCGTGTACTTCCCGGAAATCGAACGTGCCGCCTTTGTCGAACGTCCCTTGGGCGAAGGCGACATCGACTACCGCCTTGCGGTGAAGATGATGCAGGCGGCCGGCTTCACGGGGTGGACGGTCATCGAATACAAGGGCGCGGGCGATGCGTTCGAAACCCTGGCGCAGGGCCAGCGCTACTTCCGGCAGATCACCCGGCCCGGCGATACGGCGGCCTGACCACGGGCTTCACAAAGACAATGCCACATCCGTTCTGGTGGAAGGCAGGCTCGCACTGCCAGGAGCATGTGGTTCACATGGAGACAAACCTTATGATCCGCTGGAAACAGCAGTTGCTTCTCGGGCTGGCAGGCAGTCTGTTGGCCGCAGGCCTGACCACGACCGCCCGGGCCGAAACCTGGCCGTCGCAGCCGTTGCGCATCATCGTTCCTTTTCCGGCGGGTGGGGCGGGCGATCTCGTTCCACGCATCATTGGAGAAAGCCTGTCCAGGTCGCTGGGCCAGCCGGTTATCGTGGAAAACCGGCCTGGCGCGGAAGGGGCGATCGGCGTGAACGCCGTGGCCAGGGCAAAGCCGGATGGCTATACCCTGGGCGTGGCGACCTCGGGGCCCGTCGTGATCGGCAAGCGGCTGTTCACCAACCTGCCATACGACCCCAAGACCGACCTGGCGCCGATCGGGCTGACCTATGAAACGCCCTTCGTACTGGCTGTGCCGGCCGCCTCGCCGGCCCAGTCTCTGGCCGATCTGTTCCGGCTGGCCAAGGAGAAACCCGGCACGCTCAATATCGCCATTCCGAACAGCGGCTCCGTGCAGCATCTGCTCTCCGAGCAAATGCAGGACGTTGCCGGCCTGGAGATCCTGAGCATCCCGTACAAGGGCGGTGGCCCGGCAGCGGTTGCGGTGGCGGCCGGCGAAGTGGACATGACCTGGGCGGCGCTGCCCAACGTCACCAGCCTGATCGATGCGGGCAAGCTGCGCGCCATCGCCGTCAGCAGCACCGAGCGCCATCCCCTGCTGCCCAATGTACCGACAGTGCTCGAGCAGGGCTGGCCCGGGCTGGTGGCCAGCAACTGGAACGGCCTGATCGCGCCGGCGGGCACGCCCGACGCCATACTCGACCGGCTGAATCGGGAGGTCAACGTCATTCTCGAGCAGCCGGAAGTCGTCGGCAAGTTCAAGGAAATGGGCGTCACGCCCAGGCCGGAGACGCGCAGCGGCTTCCAGGACTTGCTGAATGCGGAGGAGGCCAAGTGGGCCGAAGTCATCGAGGCGGCGGACATCAAGCCGCTGTAAGCGCACACACGGGTTTTCATCATGACTTTGCGCGGCTCTGCATTCCTTCCCATCTGGCACGATGTCGACGTGCAGATGGAGGACGAGTTCAACGTCTGGCATACCGTGGAACACATTCCCGAGCGCGTGGACACCCCGGGTATCGTGGTCGGGCGCCGCTACGCCGACCCGGACGCGTCGCTGCATCGCTACTTCACGCTGTATGAAGCCGAGTCGTTCGAGGTCTTCGCCTCCGATGGCTACTTCGCCACGGCCAACGCGCGTTCCGACTGGACGCAGCGCGTGCATCCCGCCTTTCGGAACTTCCGGCGCGCGCCGTGCCATCTGTTCATGACGCGCGGCCGGGGCATCGGCGGCGGGCTGGCGACGGCGCGCATCCACTTTGCGCAGCCCGGGGCCGGCGCCGCCGCGCCCAGGGATGTGTTCAGCCTGGCCGGACGGCGCATCGTGGACGGGATCGCGAAGCTGCGGCACGTCACGTCGGTGCACCTGGGTATTGTCGGCCGTGTGGAGCGTCGCCCCTTGTCGGAGCAGTCACTCTCGTTGCGGCCCCAGGCCACGGCATTCGACGCCGTGCTGATGGCCGAAGGCATCGGCCTGGAGGCCATGCGTGCCGCGGCGCCGGACATGGAGGCGATCCTTCATGCGGAACCGGACGCCGTCGGCGGCTGCGAGGTGGCGACCTATGGGCTGGCCTACATGCTCTTCGACATCTCCGGCAGATAGCCATGCACAAGTCCATTGCAACGGTCTCGATGAGCGGCACGCTGCCCGAGAAGCTCGAAGCGATCGCGGCCGCGGGATTCGACGGTATCGAGCTTTTCGAGAACGACTTCATCGGCTTTCGCGGGACGGCCGGCGAACTGCGGGCGAGGGCGGCGGACCTGGGCTTGAGCATCGATCTCTACCAGCCGTTTCGCGACTTCGAGGGCATGCCGGAGCCGCAGTTCCGCAAGAGCCTGGAGCGCGCCGAGCGCAAGTTCGACCTCATGCAGGCCCTGGGCGTGCCGCTCATGCTGTGCTGTTCGAATACATCGCCCTTGGCGATGGACGACCAGGCGCTTGCCGCAGCCCACTTGCATGAGCTGGCGGAGCGCGCGAGCCGGCGCGGCCTGCGCGTAGGTTTCGAGGCGCTGGCCTGGGGGCGGCACACACGCTACTACGGACAGGCCTGGTCCATCGTGCAGCAAGCCGAGCACCCCGACCTGGGCTTGATACTGGACAGCTTTCATACGCTGTCGCTGCACGACGACCCTGCCGGCATCGCCGACATCCCCGGCGACAGGATCTTCTTCCTGCAGATGGCCGATGCGCCTCTGCTGTCCATGGACGTCATGCAGTGGGCGCGGCATCACCGGAATTTCCCGGGGCAGGGGGAGCTGGATGTCGAGCGCTTCCTGCTGCAAACGCTGCGCTCGGGCTATGCCGGGCCACTGTCGCTGGAAATATTCAACGACGTTTTTCGCGAGGCGTCCAACAGGCGTATTGCCGTGGATGCCATGCGTTCGCTGCGGTATCTGGAAAACAGGGTGCTGAATCGGCTGCAAACCGTGCAGGCGCGGCCCGAGCCGGCCGGCGTCGTGCAGGGCCCGCAGGCGCAGGTCCAGGTGCCGCTGTTGTCGCTACCGCCCGCGCCCTCGCTGAAAGCGATCGCGTTCGTCGAGTTCGCCGTGGACGAGCCGCATGCCGAATTGCTTGGCGCCGTGCTGCAGAAAACGGGGTTCACGCGCGAGGGAGATCATCGCAGCAAGGCGGCCACCCTCTATCGCAAAGGGCATGCGGCGCTGGTCCTGAATACCGAACCGGGTTCCTTTGCGCGTGCGCGCTTCGGCAGTTTCGGCGCTTCGGTTTGTGCGATCGGGCTGTGCGTCGACGATCCGGACGGCGCCCTCGAGCGGGCCACGGCCCTGTGTTCGATGCCGTTCGACAGCCCGGTGGGGCCAGGGGAGATCGTGACGCCGGCGATCGTGTCGCCGGGCGGCATCGTCATCCATTTCATCCCGTCGGCGTTGGGCCAGACGGGGCTGTTCGGCGCCGACTTTGCACTGGAACGGCCCTGGAGCGCGGCTGACGCCGCGGGCACAGTCATCGATCATGTTGCCCTGTGCCTGAACCTGGACCAGCGCGATACCTGGGTGCTGTTCGCCCGCGCGGTGCTGGGCCTGGCGTCCGAGGCGCGGGAACAGTATGCCGACCCCTACGGACTGACCAGCAGCCTTGGCGTCAGCAGCGGCGAGCGCAGCGTGCGCCTCGTCCTGGCCGTGTCCCAGAGCCAGCGCACCCGCGCTACGCTGGCCGCCAATGCGCAGGGTGGCGTGGCGGTGAGCCATATCTCGCTGAGCACGGATGACATCTTTGCCGAGGTCCGTGCGTGGCGCGACAAAGGCGTGGCCTTTGTCGCCATTCCAGGAAACTACTACGACGATCTGGCGACCCGATTCGACCTCGATCCGGACCTGCTGGCGCGCCTGCGCAATCACGGCGTTCTGTTCGATCGTGATGCCGCGGGCGATTATTTCCACATTTACACTGAAGACGTCAGCGAGCGCTTCTGCTTCGAGCTGACGCAGCGTAGCGATGGCTATGCCGGCTATGGCGCCTCGAACTCGGCCATCAAGCTGGCAGCCCAGGCCCAGGCCGGCGCAGGCCGTGGCACCGAACTTGCTCGGCGCAGCCGTTTCGTCTAGCGAGGGCGACACATGTCAGCCAATATCTACGAAGCGTTGCGGGCGAGTCACGAGCTGCAGCGTTCGCTCTGTCGCAAGCTGCTGCGCGCCGCACCGCAGGGTGAGCGCCGTACGCAGATCTACCGCGAGCTGCGCATCGAATTGGCCGCGCACGCCGCCGCCGAGGAGCGCTTTCTATACGCTCCCATGCTCATGGACGATATGGGCCTGGACTCATCGCGCCACGCCCTGGCCGAGCACCATGAAATCGACGAGCTTGTGGAGGCGCTGGGCAAGGCAGACCCTCAGGGCGAGCGTTGGCTGGACAAGGCGAAGAGTCTCTCCGAGGAGGTGCACCACCATCTGCGCGAGGAGGAGAGAAAGTTCTTCCAGATATCCGGCAAGATCCTGACCGAATCACAGAAGCACCGTCTGGCGACTCGGTATCTGAAGGACTACGAACGCATGAAAGGAGTGCTGGCACAGAAGTGACCATGAGCCGTGACGCAAGCCGCGGTGTACGTACATGGGCTGACCCGGAGCGGGGTGCCGGCGGTAGGAGCAGGGCTGCCCCGCCCGCGGCATCCGCCTGGGTCTTCGCGCTGATCGAACAGTTGCGACTGCCATCATCCTGGATCAGTACGGCACGCCTTCCATTCGCCCCATGCGGCCGGAGACGAAATCCCGCTTGGCCTGCGTCAGGCGCTCGGGCGTGTCCATGACAAAAGGCCCGGAGAACAGGAGTTCCCCCTGCACCGGCTGGCCACCGATCAGTGCGACTTCCGTCGCGTCTTCACCCCGCGCCGCAATGCGCACCTGCGTGCCGCTGCCGAGCAGCGCCAGTTCGCCGGCGGGCACGGTTGTACCGCCGACCTCGATCTGCCCCTGGAGCACATAGAGGCTCAATTCCGGATCGGCATCGACTGCCAGCGCGGTCTGGGCGCCGGCGTCGAGCTGCAGGCGTGCAAACACGGCACCACCGCTGAGCGCCATCGGACCGCGCACGCCGTTCACGTCGCCAGCGACGACATACACGCGCGAACCGGTGCCATCGACGCGCGGAATGTCGGCCGCGCGGATCGAGGTGTAGCTGGGCTCCGCCAATTTGAGTTCGGGCGGCAGGCTGATCCACAACTGCAAGCCATGGCGGCCGCTCAGCGGCTGCTCGGCATGCAGCATCCCGCGCCCGGCGCGGATGAACTGCGCGTCGCCCGCCTCGAGCCGGTCGCGCGATCCCATGCTGTCGCGGTGTTCGACACCGCCTTCGAGCAGGTAGCTCACGACCTCTATGCCGGCATGCGGATGCGGCCGGTCGCCTATGCCGCGCAGGCCCTGGTGACGGTAGTGGTCGATGAAGACAAAGGGGCCGACCGCCACCTGCTGTGACTGAGGCAGCGCGCGCAGCAGGCGCATGTCGCCATCGTCGACGACGGTCCCGGCCGGCACGATGCGGGTGATTGTTCGTTCCATCATGAATCTCCGTATGTCATCAGATTGTGTCGAAACCGCCGCCGGCTCCCGCCAGGCCGCGCAGCGTCAGCCGGCCCCAATGCGCAACACCGGGGTCGTTGAATATCGGGCGTCGCTCGGGATCGGTGGCAAGCGTGAGGTTCTTGACCTGGTTGTCTGCCGCGAGCTGCAAGCCGTCCTGACCGGCGGCAAAGCGTATCGACGACTGCGGGCCGATTCCGCTCAGGGTCTGGCCGGGAGGCAGGCGCACGCTCGGCACATCGGTCAGGGGGCCGCCAATCGAATATGGGTGACCTGCGAGTCGGCCGCTCCTGCGAGCAATTCTGCGATGGTGCAAACCTCTTGGGCCGAAGTTTTCACGGGCTTCTCCTTTCCGTTTGTATAGGTCCATGATGGGGCCTGTATTCCATCTTCGGGAGAGATAAAATTCAGATCAACTCGATCGGATAAACGGATAATGATTGACCCGCTGAGTCTGGACCAGTTGCGCGTGTTCGTCGCGATCGCCGACCAGGGCAGCTTCTCGGCCGCGGCGAGACACCTGCGCCGTGCGCAGTCGGCGGTCAGCAACGCCATCATCAACCTGGAAGGTGCGCTGGGCGTTGCCCTGTTCGACCGCAGTGGCTGGAAGCCTCAATTGACCACCGACGGCCATGCCCTGTTGATCGATGCGCGGGCCGTGCTCGCCCGCGTCGATCAATTCAAATCTCGAGCGCTGGGATTGACCCAGGGGCTGGAGGCCGAGTTGTCGGTAGTCCTCGACGTCATGTTTCCCACGGCCCGTCTGGTGGCATTGGTGACGAGATTCCGGCAGGCTTTTCCGGGAGTGGCTCTGCGCTTGTGTATCGACGTGCTGGGTGGTGTACCCCAGCGGGTGCTGGCGGGCGAGTACGACCTGGGTGTCCAGGGCTCGCTGCCGGACATCGCGCCGGAATTGGCCAGCCAGGCATTGGCGGAAATTGCGCTCGTGCCTGTCGCCGCTCCCACTCACCCATTGGCCAGCCAGGGCAGAATTCCGATCCAAGCGCTGAGCGAACACACGCAGATCGTGCTGACCGACCACAGCGGACGCACCGAAGGGCGTACGTTCTCCGTATTTTCCGAGAAGCGGATTCTTACTGCCGATCTGGGCTCCAAGCGTGCGATGCTGTGCGCCGGACTGGGCTGGGGATTCATGCCGCGGACCTTTGTGGAGGAAGACCTGGGCGCCGGGCAGTTGATCGAACTGAACCTGGCGGAGCGTCAGCCACGCAGCCGCAGTATGCCTTTGTTCGCCATTCACCGATGCGACACGCCGCTAGGCCCGGCCGGGCAGTGGGCGCTCGATTGGCTAGTGTCGTCGCCTGGGGATGGGCCGGGGAAAGGTCAGGGGGCGACGGCGCTCTAGTTCTGGATGGTGGCACTTGGGGGCGCGCTGCCCACATCCCCTTGGATGGTGGGCATTGATCACCGACAAGCAGAACGCGGCGCGTCAGGCCTTGTCATCCTGGGCGCGATAAACCAATACCGCAGTCGTAGATAGCGGCAGGATCTTCGCCGTGACACTCCCCAGCAGTAAACGCGAAAAGCCGCTACGGCCATGGCTGCCGATAAAAATCAAGTCGCAGCCCTGCTCGGCTGCGGTATTCACGATCGCCTCGGCGACGTTGAAACCGGAAACGACACAGGGTTCCGCGTGGACACCAGCCTCTTTTGCGCGCTCGATGATTTGCGATACGTATTTCGCGGCGTTCTTCGCCAGTGCTTCATCAATATCGACCGGATCGACCCCGTAGCCGGATGCGAGTCCGTCGAATGCCGAAGTCGTCACAAAAGGCTCTATGACGGAAAGCGCGATCACTTGCGCGCCTACCGAGCGCGCAAAGTCAATACCAGCATTGGCGGCTTGCGCAGCCAAGGCCGAGCCGTCAGTCGTAATCAGAATTTTCTTGAACATGAATATCAATTCCTCGTTAGATGGAAGTCATTTCGGGCGGTAGCCATCGGGAAATTCTCTATGCAGCTTGACCGACTGCTTGCCCGGTTCATTGGCCATCATGATGAATCATTGCTTTAGCTATGTCAAAATAGACGAGCGCGGAAGCGACTCAAGACGATTTTTTGCGGGTTGCCAGTTTCTGAATCGGAGGAATGGCAGAAGCTATACCCATCGATACGAACCCAAGCCAGAAAAGGGTGTCCGAGTTTTCAGCCGAGCCCAGGCTGATCAATGGCAGTGCGACAAGAAACAGCGCAAACGACAGGCTAAGATAGGACATCCGGTTTTGCAGAATACGTTTGATCATGTTCTTCACCATTACCGAGTCAGTAAAACCAGAAGAACGGTCGCCATGCCGGTCAATATGAATGTCATCATGGTCCATGGCAGCGTCTTCCGAATGATCGCGCCTTCTTGTCCGGTGATTCGAGCCGTACTTGCACCCATCACTACGTTGGCCGGTGCGATGGCATTGCCAGTCGCACCCCCGGCGCTTTGTGCTGCAAGGATGGTCGATACCGGCAGTCCCTTGGCTTCGGCCAACCGGACCTGCACATCGGAAAAGATGACTTGCGAGGATGTACTGCTCGATGTCATGAAGGCACCGAGGATGCCGATGGCATTGGCCAGGAATGCGAACAGGTAGGCGGGCGCCACTGCTGCGATTCCCATCGCCAGCGTGATGTTCTGACCCGAGTGCTTCATGATCGAAGCCATCACCAGGAACGCGATGATGGGTATGGAGGCCGGCACGGCGCTTTGGGCCAAGCCTGGCAATATCCTGGCCATCTTTTCGCCCTTCTGTGCCGCCCAGTGCTGGAAATACCCCTTCCTGGCAAACACCAGGTAGGTAACGATGGCGGTGAGCAGAATGTATGCCCCCGGGTGGTTGAATGGGCGCAGCGCGGAATACTCTGCCGCCCCGGCAGTGATCATGCCTATCCCTGTGGAGACCTCCGGGAAGGGCAGTCCAAAGGCGAACGTGTTCAACCCGTTGTGCAAGGGGTCGATCATCGAGACGCTCAGCGCCAGAAGGGTGAGCAGCCCGTATGGAGCCAGTGCTGTCCAGAGGCCCATGGGCGGAACGGCGTCTTGCGTCGTGGCGGAGGACCGAGCGAGCATCGCGGGGCGATCTGTGATCGCCGCGTCTGCTTCCCGGTAGCGAGACCACCGTGAAAGCGGGTACAGCGCGAGCAGGGCGGCGCTGGCAGGCAGGAAAGCTGCCAACACGGGATCGACAAAGACGGCGAATACTTGCCCGACGCCCTGGATGAAGGAAATGATCAGGATTAGAGGCCACCCCGATCGGACTGCCGCCCATTTGCCGTACATCCATACGATCGTAAAGCCGCCCAGAACGGCTTGAATGCACATCAGTACTGAAGACTGCCACGCAGTCGACAGTGCGGTGGCGGCATCGATGTCCACGACCTGAAGGGTGGCAAGCCAGCCAACGCCGAGAGTTCCGTAGAACTTGGCCCAGATATGGGCAATGATCGGTATTGCGACCGCATAGACCGGTCGCATGCCGAATGCCACAAGCAAGGGCGCCACCACGGCAATAGGGGTGCCGAAGCCGTCTATTCCCTGCAGGAAAGAGGTGAACACCCACCCTAGGGCAACCACGACAAACAGTTCGTTACGGGACAGGCGTTCGATGCCCCGCCGCAGGGCATCGTATCCCCCGGAGTGGCTCATGATCTGGTAGAGCAGCAGAGCCGGCCAAATCACATAAAGAATGAAAATCGCGTCCCAGACGCCCTTGGCCGATGCCACTGCCAGCGTATCCAGAGGGGTTGAGAACCCGAACAGCGCAATCGCCGAGGCAATGAAAATACCTGTTGTTCCAGCTTGCTGCGCAGTCCATTGCAGCCCGACCAGGAGCACAATGAGGACGGCTATCGGCAAAATCGCAAGGACCCAATGGATCAAATCTGGAGAGAACTGCATTAAAAGAAAGTCTCCGTGAGGTTGAGCCATGAATTGGCTACGGACAGAAAGTCTTATTGCCGGTTTCGCAGGATTGCGAGCCAATGCGTATTGGCAGTGCTCGCTTGGGAAGTGGATGGCCGTGTTGCGTCAAAGCCTGCGAAAAGCCATTTCAGCATGAGCGGAAGTTTCACCGCGGCCTGGCGCCGGCTGGAGTGCGGTGATTCTGACCACCGCATGACCTGATGTGGTCGGATTTTCTTTTTTTAATGATCCGGGACGATTTTAATGCCCAAGAGGGTGGGCTTCATTGATTCAAATCAAATGGCCCATATTCCAATCGACGCATCGTCATGGCTGGATTCGGAGGAGTCGTCGAAGATTCTGTGTTGATCATTCAGCTATGCAAAAAATGCAGGCTCCGGCACCGGCGGCACGACGGCCGGGGCTGCGTTCGGGGACATTGTCGCCGTCGGTAGCCGGGCTTTCGTCCTCTCTGCGGGTGCGTGGCCATCGATCGAGGCGCATCAGCCGTTGTACAGACATCTGCTCGTCGTCACCGGCCCTCAAGGCTCATCGAAGGACTGGAGGCGCAATGACCCTTCTAACCACCGCTCGAATCCGCAGCCGCAGCCTTGAGCCAGTCTCTGAATCTGGCGGCAGCGGGACGCAGCCGTTCGCCTGGTGTCCACGACAACATCCAGAAAACCCCGCCCATTGCGGTCTCTGGCAGCAGGGTCACCAGGCGCCCGGAAGCCAACTCATCCTGCACGAGCGCCTCGCTCTCCAGCACCACGCCGAACTCCTTGATCGCCGCATCGATTGCGATGTGCGACGGATCGATTTGAAGCCTTTCATGTCGGCCGAATGCCGTCAGGTCTTGGGCGGCGAACCATTCCTTCCAGGTAATGACGTTACCCCTGGTGTGAATGAGCGTGTGGTTGAGCAGGTCCCGTGGCATGCCGACCGGACGGTCCGTCAGCAGCTTCGGACTGCACATCGGTTGTACCGTGTCCTCGAGCAGCGTGATCGCTGATGGTTCCCGCTTCGGTTCGCCGGTGTACAACACTGCCAAATCCGTAACGCTCCAACTGAAGCCCGTACGCTTGGACTCCGCGTTCACGCGCACATCGATGGTCGGATTGTCCAGCAGGAACGCGGGCAGGTGGCGCAAGAGCCACTTGCTGGCGAAGGACGGCGGCGTGTGCACCCTTACGACTTCGGTGGCGCCGGACTGCGTCGCGGTTCGGCTCGCATCGTCGAGGATTGCCAGAACCTGTCGGACCTTCTGCAGGTACTGCTCGCCCGGCGTCGTGAGCTGGATGCCGCGCCCGACACGCGCGAACAGTTGGATTCCTAAGAGATCCTCGAGCGTAATGATCTGATGACTGACTGCCGATGCCGTGAGTCTGAGCTCCGTCGCCGCGGCCTGAAAGCTGCCCAGCCGGGCGGCTGCCTCAAAGGAGGTAAGCGAGCGCAGCGCGGGCCGGCGAACGCTAGGGTGCGGCGCCGGCGCAGACGGACGACAGGGCGGTTCGCTCATGGCCGGGTCCCGGGTTTGTCACTCGAAAAGGTGCAAACGCGTCTGGCCGTGGGGCGGCCGAGAGGTGTTCGATTTTAACTCGATCGACGAAATATTTTCATGTATCCGCAAATACATATCGTTTTTTTCCTTTTCGCCGGAAGCGTTAAATCATAGCTATCGAAAATATGGGGCCAACGCACGCGTAACACCGCGCCTGCCCCGACTTCGTGCGGGATTGACCGTCCCGATAGCGTGCCACCTTCAATACGGCGAAAGCCGGAACATCTACGAACGTTCATGAGCCAACCATCCAAAGCCCGCCTCTCGGTCTACGAGCCCGAACAAAGCGAACTGTATTTCCCCAGGCCACCGGTTTTCGATAACGTCGAAGACGAGCGTCTCCATCGCAAGCAGCGGTTGGCAGCCGTGTGCCGGGTGTTTGCCAAGCTGCGCTACGGCTACGGGATGGCTGGGCACATCACGGTGCGTGATCCCGAGCACGAGAACCTGTACTGGACGAATCCGTTCGCCATGGATTTCTCGCTCGTCAAGGTGTCGGATTTGCTGCTCGTCGACCACCAGGGAACGGTGGTCGAGGGGTCGTGGGCCGTCAACCGCGCGGGTTTCGTCCTGCACGCCGCGATTCACCAGGCGCATCCTCATGTGCTCGCCTCGTGCCATGCTCATACCACCAACGGCATGGCTTGGGCCGCGCTGGGCCGCAAGCTCGACCCGATCACGCAGACCGCCGCGTCCTTTCACCTTGACCATGCCGTGATCACCGAAGAGGCCGGCGCGGTTGTCGTCGAGCACGACGCCGGTCATGCGGTCGCCGCAGCATTTGGCCAAAACAAGATCGCCATACACCAGAACCACGGCCTGTTTTCGGCGGGTCGCGAGAGCGTCGATGAAGCCGCGTGGTGGTTCATCGCAGCCGAACGGGCCTGCGAGATCCAACTCAAGGCCGAGGCCACCGGCCATCCGCTCAAGCTCATCAGCCCCGCAGCGGCGGCGCATTCGTCGGAGCATCTCGGTACACCGTTTCTAGCCTGGCTGCACTTTCAACCGATGTACGAGGCAATCGCCCGGTCCGAGCCGGATCTGTTCGACTGAGCGCAATATCGGTGTGCGGGCTTCGCCGACGCCCGCGTTTCATTGCTCTGTGGTGAATGCGGTTCGGTATGACCCATCAACCCAAGGAACAACGTGAAAACTTCCTCGATCACCATACTCGCGACGCTTTTTCAATTGTGCTGTCTACCGATTGGACAGGCGCAGACGCCAACGGAATTTCCCGACAAGCCGGTTCACATCGTTGTCGGAACGGCGGCCGGCTCCACGGGCGATGGAATGATCCGCCTCCTGCAGAATCCGATAGGAGAATTCTTCGGTCAGCCTGTCGTCGTGGATAATCGTCTTGGCGCGGGTGGCATCGTCGGTACGGACTATGGCGCCCGCGTGCCCGCCGACGGCTATACGGTAACGCTCGGCAGCACCAGCACGATCATCACGTCGCCGGCGCTGAACTCGAGCGTGAAATATCGGGTGGAGAGTTTTGCGCCGATCGTAGGGCTGGCGGAGTCCGCCTACGTGATCGTGACCGGAGCCACGCCCGATTCTCCTCGAACGCTGGCGGACCTGCTCGACTATCTGAGAAAGGCCGATGGCACTTACGGATCGCTCGGCGTCGGCGCCTTCGGTCACCTGGGCGCGGAGCTGCTACTCACGCGCGCCGGCGTGCAAGCCCTCCACATACCCTACAAGTCGGGTCATTTGAACGATGTCGTCTCCGGCCGGCTCACGTTTGCCATCGTCACGGTTGCCGAGGCCGCGCCGCTCATCGCCGCAGATCGGTTGCGCGCGCTCGCTGTGACCTCCTCCAGCAGGGTGGCTGGGTTGCCGGATGTGCCCACCGTGGCGCAGAGTGATGCTGCCGAGCGCTACGGGCTCAGCGACTTCAGGCTGGTGGTCTGGTTCGGGCTATTCGCTCCAGCCGGTACGCCGGAAGCGGTCATTGCCCGCTGGCACGAGGCCGCCGCCCGGGCGCTGGGCCAGCCTGAGGTTCGCGAGCGGCTGACTTCCATGACGCTGGAGCCGACAGCGCTTTCTCCAGCCGAGTTTGGCAGTCTGATCGCCAAGGAACAGCCAATATGGAATGATTTCATCCAGCAGACCGGCCTCAAGGTGGAGTAAGCATGACCGATTCCGGAAAATCCCTCATCACCGCGACTGTCAATTTCGATAAAGGGGGCATCCAGACAGGCTTTTTGCGAATCCCGCATTCAGTGGACCGCTCTGCCTACGGCTACCTTCCCATCCCCGTCTTTGTCGCGGTCAACGGCGAGGGCCCTACGGTACTGATGCTGGGCGCGAATCATGGCGACGAGTACGAAGGGCCCATTGGCTTGATGCATCTGTTGCACGGCCTGGCGTTGGAGCGACTGCAGGGACGCTTGATCGTCCTGCCCACATTGAACCTGCCCGCCGTGCTCGCCGGGACACGAACCTCGCCCATCGACAAGGTGAACTTGAATCGCAGTTTCCCCGGCAAGCGGCACGGCACGCCCACTGAAATGCTCGCGCACTACATCGAGACGGAACTGATTTCGCAGGCAGACTTCGTCTTCGATTTTCATTCCGGCGGCAAGACGCTCAGCTATCTGCCCATCTTGTTCGTCCTGCGCCCCACCGATGCCGCCTCGCAGTCGCTTACCGACCGTATCGTCCGCGCGTTCGGCTGCGAGCGCGTACGGTACATCGATCAACTGGCCTTCAACGAAGACCGGACTTCCGGTGCGGCAGCCCGTCGCCGCGGCGCGGTGTTCTTGTCGGGCGAGTTCGGGGGCTGCGGCTCGGTGAGCAAGGAGGGGGTCACGCTCGTCGAGCAGGGAACGCTGCGCGTGCTGCACGAACTCGGCGTCCTTGGCGCCGATGATGAGATATCCCGGCCGGCCCTTGTCAACATCCAGTCTTTCAACTACTCGCGGGCCGAGCACTACGTGTACGCACCGCGCGGGGGCCTTTTCGAACCGTCGTTCAGCCTTGGCGACTCGATCGTTGCCGGCCAGCGGGCGGGCTTCATCCATGATCCGGCCGAGCCCTGGAATGCACCCCGTGAAGTGCTGTTTCAAGCGGACGGGTTGGCCATCTGCTATCGACCGCTCGCGCATGTCGAAGCCGGAGACTGCCTGGCGCATTTGGCGATTCCCGAAGCGTCCTGAAGAGGGCGTGAGAGCTTATCGGTGAGTGCCGGAGCAGGAGTCGGGCTGAGCGACAGGGCACCAGGCATAGCAGAGTCGATGGCGCTTCCATCTCTGGCAATATGATGGATTCACCTGGTTTCCTGGAGGCGCAAATGGTTGGAAATGGCTGGGATCGCGTGCCAATCGACTCGCAAAGCATCGATGCGCCGCTGTCACGCGCGGCGGTGTTTCTCACGTTGACGGTCGGCGAGGGCCGCGAGGCCCTGCAGGCCGTCGCCGGTGTCCTGGACGGGCTCGACGACCTGATCAAGACAGTCGGCTTTCGCGATCTCAACGGCCGGCTGTCGTGTATTACCGCCCTGGGATCGGGGCTGTGGGACCGCTTCCAGACCAGCAAGCGCCCGCAGGAACTGCGGCCCTTTGTGCCCATCGAGGGCGCCAAGCACACCGCGCCGGCCACGCCCGGCGACCTCTTCTTCCATATCCGCGCCGAACGCGAGGATCTCTGCTTTGAATTCGAGCGCCTGTTGCTGGACCAACTGGGCAGTAGTGTGGCGCTGGCCGACGAGGTTGCGGGCTTTCGCTACTTCGACTCTCGCGACCTGCTTGGCTTCGTCGATGGCACGGCCAACCCGACTGGCCACGACATCGGCGCGTCGACCCTGGTCGGCAGTGAGGATCCGGAGTTCGCCGGCGGCAGCTACGTGGTAGTGCAGAAGTATCTGCACCAGATGCAGCCCTGGGCCGGGCTTTCCAAGGGCGAGCAGGAGCAGATCATCGGCCGGGAGATCGTCAGCAACGTCGAATTGCCCGACGCGGCGAGCGGCCAGAAGTCGCACAAAACTCTCGCTACGATCGTGGACGATGACGGCACCGAGCACGACATCCTGCGCGACAACATGCCCTTCGGCCGTCCCGGCCACGGCGAGTATGGGACCTACTTCATCGGCTACTCAAGGCATCTGTGGGTGACGCAGAAGATGCTGGAGCGCATGTTCCTCGGTGATCCGCCGGGCATGCATGACCGCCTGCTCGATTTCTCGACCGCGCACACTGGCGCCGTGTTCTTCGCTCCCGCGCCCCGCACGCTGAGCGCACTGGTGCAGGCAGTGCAGACGTAGCGTGGGGGTATCAAGGTCCGACTGGGCTTTGGGACGACCATCAGGCCGTACTGGCCGTGCCGAGTCACATTGAATCAATCGCTGCCAGGTGAGATTGACTTTGATCGTTGCAGCACGGATCGCCGTATAGCGCGTTACACGGCCTGATCGATGGCCCGGAACTCCTCATCCGACAGCGTGATTCCGGCGGCGCCGACATTCTGTTCCAAATGCGCGACGCGGGCCGTTCCGGGGATCGGCAGCATCACAGGGCTGCGCCGCAGGAGCCATGCCAGCGCGGTCTGTCCCGAGGCTGCCTGACGACGCCGCGCGGCGGCTTGCAGCGGGGAGTCGGACTGCGCCAGCAGCCCTGCTGCCAGCGGATACCACGGGATGAATCCGATGCCATGGTGTTCGCAGTATTCGAGCACATCCTCGCTGCCGCGATCGGACAGGTTGTAGCGGTTCTGTACCGTGGCCACCGGGAACAAGCGCGCAGCGGCTTCGATGCCGGCAACGGATACCTCGCTCGATCCCGCATGGCGGATGCTTCCCTCGTCGATGATTCTCGCGAGCCACTACTTGTCTAGAGCAGCAGGTCGTCCATCCGCACTGGTGCGTCGCGCTCCGCGCGCAGGAAGTCGATCAATGCTCGCAGCTTGGCCGGCACGCGGCGTCGATCAGGGTAGTACAGATGCAGCGAGGGAATCTCCGGGCTCCATTCGCTCAGCAGTCGCACAAGACGTCCGCTTTCAAGGAAAGGCTCGATGTAGCCGTTGATCATGTTGGCAATGCCCAGACCATCAAGCGCGGAGCGCACGAGGATTTCCGAATCATTGACAGTCAGGCGGCCGCTCACCGCCAGGTCGAGCTTCTCGTCGCCACGAGCGAACTCCCAGCGTTCCATCAACCCGGTGGTAATGTGGCGATAGTTGATGCAGTCATGTTCGAGCAAATCGCGGGGATGTCGTGGCACTCCGCGACGTTCCAGATATTCCGGCGATGCAATGATATGCGTGCTCATCGGCGGGCCGACGCGCACTGCCACCATGTCCTTTTCGACCAGCTTACCGAAGCGGATACCGGCGTCGTATCCCTGCGAGACGATATCGACCAGCAGGTTCTCGACCCGTACCTCGACGTTGATGTCAGGGTACGCGTCCATGAAGCGGCGCAGTATGGGCTGCAGCACGATCAGGTGTCCGGCACGGGGCACATTGATGCGTAGTTGACCGGCCGGATGCCCGGCCTCACGGCCAAGCTCCTCGGAGGCGGCAGTCAACTGCTCCAGTGCCGGCAGGACCCGCTCCAGATAGCGCTCACCGATCTCGGTCAGGCTGACACTGCGCGTGGTGCGGTTAAAGAGCACCAGCCCGAGCCGCTCCTCCAGGTTGCGAACGGCCTGGCTGATCGCTGAGGTTGAAACACCCAGCTTCACGGCCGCGGCGGTGAAGCCGTTCACCTCGGCGACCGTGGTGAAGGCAATAAGTCCGTCCAGATGATCTTGGCGCATCTCTTCTCTCCGGGAAGGGAGGCTGCGCATGGATTGTTCAGCCTGGCTCAATAAGCTATCACGATGGAGCCATGCGAACCCAGTCCACCTCTGCCACCGGAGACCACGTTCCGATCCCGGACACGCCATCGCCTGCGCGTCGAAGCCCTGGGGCGCCGGCCACACCGTGTGCGCCTCGATGCGCGAGGTCGCCGGCCGCAACGCCAGGAGAGCCGACGAGCTGGCCGCGATCTCCGGGATCGCGCGTCGGTCGCACGACTGGACACCTGCGACGGGCGGCCAGCCGCCCCCCAGGGCATCGGCCCACTGTTAAGAAACGCTTGAAAGCCCATTGGCTCTTCGCCCCGTTATCACCTGAGAGGTCGCGCACTAAAGTAGCGCTCGTCCATTAGCCCATTGAAAGGAGAGCACCATGTCCGTCCTGAAAACGTGGTTCATTACCGGCGTCAGCAGCGGCTTCGGCCGCGAGCTGGCGCTCAAGGTGATCGACGCCGGCGATCGCGTCGTCGGCACCCTGCGCACCGAGGCGCAACGCGCTGCCTTCGAGGCGCTGCATCCGCAGCTCGCCCACGGCGTCCTGCTCGACGTGACCGACGAGCCGGCCATCCAGCGGGTGGTCGATGAGGTCGAGGCCACCCACGGCAGCATCGATGTCCTGGTCAACAACGCTGGTTATGGCCTGGAGGGCGCGATCGAAGAGCTGACCATGGCGCAGGCGCGCCGCCAGTTCGACGTGAATTTCTTCGGGGCGCTGGCGACGATCAAGGCCGTGCTGCCGGGTATGCGTCGGCGCCGTTCCGGTCACATCCTCAACCTGACCTCGACGGGCGGCCTGATCACATTCCCGGGCCTGGGCGTCTACAACGCCAGCAAGCATGCCCTGGAAGGATTGACCGATGCGCTCGCGCAGGAGGTCGCGCCCTTGGGCATCCGCGTCACCGCGATCGAGCCGGGGCCGTTCCGTACCGATTGGGCCGGCCGTTCGATGGAGCACGCCGAAACCCGCATCGACGACTACCAGGCTACCGCCGGCGCGATGACGAAAGCGCTGGAGCAGCGCAACGGACGGCAGCCGGGTGATCCGGCACGCGCCGCGCTCGCGATGATCCAGGTGGTCAATGCGGACAACCCGCCGCGCCGCCTGTTGCTGGGATCGATGGGCTTCAAGCAGGTCGGCGAGATCATGGCCGCGCGTCAGGCCGAGATGATCCGCTGGTCGGACCTCACCTTCAGCGCGGATTTCCCGCCGAGTGAGTGACAAGCGTCCGGGAACGTCAGTTGGCGCGCCCTATAGCTGTCTGAAAATGAACTTGTCCTGGCGAGGTGCACCGAAAACCGTGAGGCCGCGCCGCGGCCGGGGTCGAACTGATCGGGGTCGCCGGGCGCAGTCGGTGGATTTACGTGGCTTTCGCTGGAATGAAAAAAAGGAGCCGAAGCTCCTTTTTTCAGCGACTTACAGACGTAATGGAAGTCTGTAGATCATAAATTGGAGCGGGAAACGAGTCTCGACCTAGGATCTTAAGTCGTTGTTTTGCAAAAAACTTCCTTTGCCACAGTGAGCTGTGGGTGCCTCAACTGTAGCCTTATTTTTTACCCTCGACAACCAAGTTGTTCCATTGCCGTCCACAGGTAGCCATGAACTTCCACAGCACATAGACGTTGGTGCTGGCGATATAGATCAGCACACGTACGCAAGGCACGCCTATCCTTGTTAGGGGTAGGACCTGTCACAGGTCAATATCAGCTTCGAACGCTTCATCCAGATCAACACTGGGGAGAAGCGCGATTTGTGCCAGCATGAACTGAGCCAAATCCTCCGGAAGTGGCCGGACATTGGCGCCAGTGTCGATATCCCGATCTAGCAAAGTGAGGAATGCCTGGGGAAGCGTGTGCGAGTGCTCAATAGTTGTTCGATTGGCCATTTTCCAAGAAGCTTATTTTTGATGCCATTTCTCTAGAGCCTGCGCCGGCGACAGGATTTCGAATCCCCAGTCAGCCGGTGGAAGCTCCAGCAAATCCTTGTCGCCGCTGATCAGCCATTCCGCCTTGCATTGTAGGGCCGTATGGAGAAACACATCGTCACCAGGATCGCGGCTGTACGCTAGTCTGGGCGGCGCAGGCAAATCGATCCACTGAGCCGAGGCAGCGAAGTCATGCAACAGCAGGCGCCGACGCTCCATGTCCAGATAGCGGTCAAATTTTGGACGCCAGAGCCTGGTTTCAAGTTCCTCGAAGGTTTCTCGTGAAAACACCAACGTCGCGTGTTGCAGAAGACAATCCACGATCTGCGCCGGGGCAGATCGTGGCGATAGCGCTGCACTGATCAGAACGTTGGTATCGATGACAGCGCGCTCAATCCTCATCGGCCAGGAGCTGTTCCAGCTTCTCGTCCGTCAAGCCCTTGCTGGCGGCTTCTTCGGCACTTTGCTTCAAGTTGCGTCGCAGCCGATCTGCATAGAACTCACGCATTGCGTGGTAGTCCTCCGCAGATACCATAACGCCGACAACCCGGTTGCGCCGCGTGACCTGAATCGGCTCGCGTTGCACCCGGTCGATCAGTTCACCGAATCGAGTTTTTGCCTCATTGGCAGTAAAGGTTTGCATCTCGGACTCCTCGTGCAAGTCTACGAGCCATCTTACCTCAATCGTTCGATTCGTTCAATAGGTTCGAATGGCTTGATTCGTCCCCTGCCTTCGAGCGCGGGCGCGCATCGGTGTGTTCCGGAGCCAGTGCTTGAAGCTGTGAACCATCTAGTGTCGACTAGCGGCGGCGGCTGCAGACATACGGCCAGACGAAATCGACGCCCGAAAGCGGCCACTTAACTTTCGACGTAAGGGGCGACCTGCGGCTTGCCGCAAGACGTCCCCTTGACGGAGGGGTTAGGCGTACCCTCGACCAGCACGAGCATTTTCGCCCTTAGTAGCATCAGTGAGGTGAACACGATTCCCTCCGATTCTTCGAGACGGTCGCCTCTGAAGTACTGGGATATTTGCTCAAACATATGCAATTTGACCGGGACCGGATCTTCTGGAGGGACCACTTGCAGTGGATGCATGACAGACATCGCTTCAATGAAGCGAAAGATGCTGTCAGTTGTTGGCTTGTTGTCTAGACGGTGCGCGAGTTCGTTGCGGAGCCTGTTGACAGCTCCTAGAGTGGTGGCAAGCGGTGCATCAACGAATCCTGCTGCTTCGCACAAGGAGAGCTTCTTGGCGAAGCCTGCTCTGCCGAGGGACTTCGTCGGCTTGCCGGCATTTGCCACGAGCATGTATTCCAGCATCGCCTCTAGCTCGAGGTGGATGCTCAGGATGATCGTGCTTAGCCAACGCTCCTCTATGAGATTACGTCGGTACGCGTTTAGCCGTTCTGCGGCCGCTGCTGCTTCGGGAGAATTCAGGTCAACGGACACGGCAAAGTACGCTTAACGTTTGAGTTCACCAGCCTTGCGCGGCTTCATGCGCAAGGTCCGGTGGAATGATGGGTTGGGTCACTCCGCGAAGTAATTGGTCCTGTAGACCGTTTAGCCAAGGTCGGGAGATATCCCTGCGGAAAATTCGTTCGATCTGGCCGAGCGTGCTTTGGCGCCCAGGTTGCAAGGTGCGGCTGCGGTGTGCGAGCCATTGGTCGAAGATGCCTTGGAACCGCCGGTCTTCAGCCAGACGCTTCACCAACATTTCTTGCTTGCGGTGCTTCTGAGGGTGGATACCTCGTGCGACCTGAGCCCGAGCCGCTTCTCGCAGCTCGCGAGCCTCTTTCAGGTTGATCTCGGGGTAGGCCCCCAACGTCATGCGATGCTGCTTGCCTGACCAGGAGTAGCGGAAATGCCAGTGTTTGCCCCCGCTGGGCGTCACGCACAAACCCAGTCCGCGACCATCACTAAGGGTGTAGGCCTTGTCCGCGGGGCGGGCCTGCCGGACTGCGATGTCTGTGAGTGGCATGGCGTTCATGCTCCTCTTGCAGTGCAGGAACTTGAATCGTAGCCCTCTCAGCCAGCGTCGCCTATGTAAGTGCCTCGGCGCCGGATCAATTATGGCCTTAAATGGAGCCTAAAAAACGCTGGCTGTAGGTGGACGTCCTTGGGTGTTGATGGACGCTCCAGAAACGAAAAAAGGAGCCGAAGCTCCTTTTCTCTGTGTTCTATGGATTTCTATAGACGTCCATGGAACAAAATCCTTGGAGCGGGAAACGAGTCTCGAACTCGCGACCTCAACCTTGGCAAGGTTGCGCTCTACCAACTGAGCTATTCCCGCTTGGGTACTGCTTTTTCTGCTCATCGCGCCGAGAGCTGCTTTGTTTTGCGCTCGTCGTTGCGAGAAAAGGACTATAGCAAGTTTCAAAGCTGAGTGTCAAGCGAGGCACCGGGTTTTTATCTCGGTGCAATCTCCGCCGGCTTGCCGCTGGGATGTGGCGCACGCGCAGGGCGCCACATCCCAGCCGAGAGTGTCGAACGAATGTCGATCAGTCGATGCGCGCGCCCGATTCCTTGACGACGACCGACCACTTGGCCTGCTCGTCCTTGACGAACTGGGCGAACTGCTCGACCGACATGTCGGAGGTTTCGGCGCCTTGCTTGAGCAACTGGGCCTTCACGTCGGCGTTGCCTGCCATCTCGACGACGGTCTTGTTGATGTTCGCCACGACTTCATCCGGGGTGCCGGCGGGCGCGAAGATGGCGAACCAACTGACGGCGTCGAACCCGTCCACGCCGGATTCGGCGATGGTCGGGATGTCCGGCAGGGACGGGGACCGGGTGGCGCTGCTCACCGCGATGGGCTTGAGGCGGCCGCCCTGGATGCCGCCCATGGACGAAGGCAGGTTGTCGAACATGAAATCGACGTCGCCGGCCATCAGCGCGGTCACGGCGGGGCCGCTGCCGCGGAAAGGTACGTGGGCGAAATCGGTGCCCGTCATGCTCTTGAAGAGTTCGGCGGTGAGGTGGATCGACGTGCCGTTGCCGGCCGAGCCGACGTTGGCCTTGCCCGGATTGGCCTTCAGGTACTCGATGAGATCCTGCACGCTGTCGATCTGGTTCTGCTCGGCGAACGCGGGGTTGAGAACCAGGATGTTGGGGACGGTGGCGGCCAGCGCGACCGGCTCGAAGCTCTTGTCCGGGTCGTAGGGCAGGTTGGCGTACAGGTATTGGTTGATGGCGTGCGTGCCGACCGTGCCCATCAGCAGGTAATAGCCGTCGCCCTTGGCGCGCGACACATCGGCGGCGCCGATGTTGCCGCCGGCGCCGCCTTTGTTCTCGACGATGACGTTCTTGCCCCAGGCCTTGCTCAGTTGGTTGCCGACGATGCGGCCGATGATGTCGGTCGTGCCCCCGGGCGGGAAGGGGATCATCAGGGTGACGTCGCGTGCGGGGTAGTCGGCGGCGAGCGCCGGAGCGGCGGCAAAGGTGAAGGCGCAGGCCAGAGAGGCGCCAAAGCCCAGGAAGCGGGAGCGTTGCATGTTGCGTCTGTCTCTATCTATGAATGCATGGATGAGGATGGCTCGGAAAGCCAGGCCGCCGAGAGTATTGAAAGCTTTTCTGTTTCGTCAACGAAACGGCGCCATGCCGTTCGCATAGCGAAACGGCTTTCGTTGAATGCGAAACACAAGACGCAGATGATGAATGGTGTTTACGTACGTTGAACGCAGATGGCCGCACAGTGCGGCTGGATCGGCAGGTGGACATACGGTTTGAACGGGCGGTGCGCTGCCCGACAGGGCGCTGGCGGCCAGGGGACGGTGATGTAGAGCCGCTCACGGTGATCGCCGTTGTGCGCCTGCCTGGCTGCGGCGGATCGGTTACGCTATGAGGTCCTTTTTGACGGAGCAATCATGGCTCAAGCATCCGCCCGCCACATCCTCGTCTCCAGTGAGGCCAAGTGCAACGAACTGAAGACCGCCATTGAAAACGGCGCCGACTTCGCCCAGGTCGCCCGCGAGAACTCGAGCTGCCCTTCGCGTGCGCAAGGCGGCGAACTGGGCACCTTCAGCCCCGGCATGATGGTGCCGGAGTTCGACCAGGTGGTGTTCTCCGCGCCGGTCGGTGTGGTCCAAGGCCCGGTGAAGACGCAGTTCGGCTATCACCTCGTGGAAGTCACCAACCGCCAGGGCTGAGCGGTCGCGCGGCGGCGGCATCCGCCCGCCGGCGCGTGAACGTGAGCGATCCCCCTGTGCCGGTGCGGCGCAGGGGGATCGTCGTTTCTGCTCGTGCGGGAGCAGCCGGAACAGGCGAGGTCAGTCGACCTTGGCGCCGGATTCCTTGACCACCTTGGCCCACTTCTCCCGTTCGCGCGCGATGAATTCGCCGAAGGCCTGAGGGTCCATGTCCGATGCCACCGCCCCTTGCTTGAGGAACTGCTCCTGGGCCTCGGGACGCTGGGTGTTCTGAACGATGGTCTGGTTGAGCTTGGCCACCGCAGCCGGTGGCGTACCGGCCGGTGCGACTACGCCGAACCAACTGGTTGCGTCGAACCCCGGTACGCCGGACTCCGCGATGGTGGGCACGTCGGGCAGCGACTCGGAGCGCTCGGCGCTCGTCACCGCAATCGCCTTGAGGCGGCCGCCCTGGATCGCGCCCATGGACGAAGGCAGGTTGTCGAACATGAAGTCCACGTCGCCCGCCATGAGCGCCGTCACCGCGGGGCCGCTGCCGCGGAACGGAACATGGGCGAAGTCGGTGCCGGTCATGCTCTTGAATAGCTCGGCCGCCAGGTGGATCGACGTGCCGTTGCCGCTCGAGCCCACGTTGCCCTTGCCCGGGTTGGCCTGCAGGTACTTGATCAGGTCCTGGACGCTCGCGATCTGGTGCTTCTCGGCGAACCCGGGATTGAGGACCAGCACGTTGGGCACCGAGGCGGCGAGGGCCACCGGCACGAAATCCTTGTCGGGGTCGTAGGGCAGGTTGGCGTACAGATACTGGTTGATCGACTGGGTGCCGACCGTGCCCATCATGATGGTGTAGCCGTCGGGTTTGGCGCGCGCGACCTCGGCCGCGCCGATGTTGCCGCCCGCGCCGCCCTTGTTCTCGACGATGACGTTGCGGCCCAGGGCCTTGCCGAGGTCGTTGGCGACGATGCGCCCGATGATGTCGGTCGTGCCGCCAGGCGGGAACGGCACGACCATGGTGATGTCGCGCTCGGGATAGTCCGCCGCGAGGGCGGGTGCCGCCACGAAGGCCGTGCCGATCAGGCCCAGCCGCAGGCGCTTGCTCCAGGAACTGCGCATCGTCTCCCCCTTTGTGGTGTCGGCCCGGGTGTGGGCCGGAAACCCGAGGTTAGAGAGCTTGAGCGGGGCGGGGCAGTCCGGAAAACCCTTAGGGCCTGTCAACAAGCGCCAGGACGACCGGCGGGCCATGCCGCGGCAGGCCCCGCGCTGGAGAGGCCCTGGATCACACGGCGGCATGAACCGCCGAGCGCGAGCCGCGGCCCGCTTCAGCCCTGTGCGCGCAAGCCCTGCTCGCGGATCTGGCTGAGCGTGGCGCTGGGCGTGATCGCTTCGGGATCGAGCAGGCAGTGCAGGATGGCCGGCTTGCCGCTGGCCACCGCGTGCTCGAAGGCCGGGGCGAACTGCTCGGTGCGCTCGACCCGCTCGCCGTGGCCGCCGAAGGCCACCGCGTAGGCGGCGAAATCGGGGTTGTGCAGCGCAGTGGCGGATTCACGCCCCGGATAGTTGCGCTCCTGGTGCATGCGGATCGTGCCGTACATGCCGTTGTCGATCACGACGACGATGACGGCCAGGCCGTATTGCACCGCGGTGGCGAACTCCTGCCCATGCATGAGAAAGCAGCCGTCGCCCGCGAAGGCCACGACGGTGCGCTCGGGCTGGATGCGCTTGGCGCCGATGGCGGCGGGCACCCCGTAGCCCATGGACCCGGAGGTGGGAGCGAGCTGAGTGCCGTAGGCGTTGTAGCGGTGAAAGCGATGCAGCCAGGTGGCGTAGTTGCCGGCGCCGTTGCACAGGATGGCGTCGGCCGGCAGGTGCTCGCCCAGCCAGGCCATGATCTCGCCCATCTGGAGGGGCCCGGGGCTGCGGATGGCGCCCGGATCGCTCCAGGCCAGATAGGACGCGTGCAGGGCCCGGGTGCGCTCGGCCCATGGGATGCCGGCCAGGTTGGGGACCACGCCCAGGGCCGAGCAGAAGGCCCGCGCGTCGGCATTGATGGGCACGGCGGCGCGGTAGACGCGGTTCAGCTCGTTGCTGTCCGGGTGCACGTGGACCAGCGTCTGCGCCGGCGCGGGGATGTCGAGCAGGGTGTAGGCCTGGCTGGGCACTTCGGAGAAACGGCCGCCCACCATGAGGATCAGGTCGGCCTCGCGCACCGCCTGGAGCAGGGCGGGGTTGGCGCCCAGACCCAGGTCTCCGACATAGCAGGGATGCGTGGCCGGGAACAGCATCTGGCGACGGAACGAGACGGCGACCGGCAATTGGCTCTGCTCGGCGAAGCGGGCAAAGCGCGTGACCGCTTCGGCATCCCAGGTGCTGCCGCCCAGGATCGCGAGCGGACGCTCGGCGCGTTCGAGCAGGTGGCCCAACTGAGCCAGGTGCGTCGCGGCGGGGGAGGGCTGCACCGGCGCATAGCGCGGTGCGTCGGCCACGTCCGCGACCTCGGTCAGCATGTCTTCCGGCAGGGCGATCACGACCGGGCCCGGCCGGCCCGAGGTGGCGACGTGAAAGGCCCGGGATACGATCTCCGGCAGGCGGCGCACGTCGTCGATTTCGGTGGCCCATTTGGCCTGCGCGCCGAAGGCGGCGCGGTAGTCGAGTTCCTGGAAGGCCTCGCGATCGCGCATGCCGCGTTCGATCTGGCCGACGAACACGATCATCGGCGTGGAGTCCTGCATTGCGATGTGGATGCCGGCCGAGGCGTTGGTCGCGCCGGGCGCGCGGGTGACGAGGCAGATGCCGGGTTCGCCCGTGAGCTTGCCGTGGGCCTCCGCCATCATGGCCGCGCCGCCTTCCTGACGGCAAACCGTGATCGCGACCTCGGTGTCGTGCAAGGCGTCGAGGACGGCGAGATAGCTTTCGCCGGGCACGCAGAACACGTGCTGCACGCCATGCGCGCGTAGCTGGTCGACGAGGATGCGGCCTCCGGGCCGGGCGCCGGGCGCGCGGTGTGCGCCATCGTGGGCCGGGGAGCTTGCCGTGGTGGGTTGGGTGCTCATGCGCGTGTCTCCGATGCAAGGCCCGCGCGTTCAGGCTGCGGGCCTGTGCCGGCTGACGCAGGGGCAGCCGCGGCGTCGACCGGCGTTAGGGTGTCTCGTGTCCCGGGGTCAGGTGGAAGCCTCCGGCATGAAAGACCAGGGGCATCTGCGTGTTGTGCTCGCAGCGTTCGACCTCGCCGACCAGGATGATGTGATCGCCTTCAGGGTAACGGCTCCGGTTGAAACACTCCAGCCTTGCGGCCGTGCAGGCGTCGCGCAGGATGGGCACGCCGTCGGCGTTGAACGACCAGTCGACATTGGCGAAGCGGTCTCCCGGCAAGGCGAACTGGCGGGCCAGGCTGGCCTGGCCCGAGGCAAGCACATGGATGGCGTAGCGTTCCACGGTCTGGAAGACTTCCAGCGAGGTCGAACGCCGGGCAAGGCTCCACAGCACCAGGGGTGGCGCGAGCGAGACGGAGTTGAACGAGCTGACGGTGAGGCCCACCGGGCGGTCGTCCGCGCCGCGGGCGGTGATGATCGTCACGCCGGTCGGGAAGCGCCCGAGCGTGCGGCGAAAGGCGAGATCGTCGAATTCGGGAGCGCGTGCAGTGGAGGGCGACATCAGGGGGCGAGGCGGACGATGCGCCAGGCGCCCTGGGCATCGAGACGGTAGACGAGACGATCGTGCAGGCGCGAAGAGCGGCCCTGCCAGAATTCGATGGCATCGGGGATGACACGGTAGCCGCCCCAGTGCGGCGGACGGGGCGGAGCGTCGCCGAAACGCTGGCGCATCTCGGCCTCGCGCAGCACCAGCACCTCGCGATCGGGGATGGGCTGGCTCTGGGGCGAACTCCAGGCGCCGATGCGCGAGCCGAGCGGGCGGCTGGCGAAGTAGGCATCGGACTCCTCGTCGCTGACGCGCTCGACGCGGCCTTCGATGCGGACCTGCCGTTCCAGCGGCTGCCAGAAGAAGAGCAGGGCCGCCCAGCGGCCGGCCTCGATCTCCTCGGCCTTGCGCGAGGTGTAATTGGTGTAGAAGACGAAGCCGCGCTCGTCGAAGCCCTTGAGCAGGACGATGCGTGCGGCGGGCCTGCCGTCGGGATTCGCCGTGGCGAGGGTCATCGCGTTGGCTTCGGGCACGCGGGCGGCGAGCGCCTCGTCGAACCAGTGCTGGAACTGCACGTAGGGCGAGGCGGCAACGTCGGCTTCGAGCAGCACGCCTTTCTCGTAGTTTTCGCGAAGATCGGCTAGGGACATGGGGTGGACTCGTGGGGGCGGCACGCGCCTCGATGGGAAGCGCGCGTGCGCCTCGAGTGTAACCGGCCGCGCCGGCCTACTCGGCGAGCTGGTGGACGATGCGCTCCAGGCGGTGATCGGCAATGCCGTGCTCGCGCAGGGCGCGTGCGGTACTGGCGACGTACTCGACGCAGCGGCCGTACTTGCCGATCCCGTTGCGCACGGCGGCCAGCACCGCGTCGCTGGCGAGCTGGCCGGCATAGCTGGGGCTGTCGCGGTCCATGACGAACACCAGGGCGCGCACGTCGCCATGGACCGTCTCGCAGCGCAGCCAGCGGGGCAGGTAGGCGCCCGAGGCCATCTCGCGCTCCCAGAGCGCAGGGAACACCATGGCCACGTCGTCCGAGCGCAGCCGGAACACCATGCCGCGGCAGGCGCCGCCGCGATCCAGTCCGAACACCAGCCCGGGGTTCTCGGGAGTGCCGCGGTTGATCCGCGACCAGAGGCACAGCGACCGATGGTAGCCGCGCACCAGGCCCAGGCGCTGCTCGGCGTGGTCGAACTCGGGTCGCCAGATGAGCGAGCCATAGCCGAATATCCAGACGTCCTCGCTGCCGTTCCAGCCGCAGGCCAGCGTGGCGTGCATCGAGGCTTGCCGCTCTTCTGACGTGAGCAGGCGGAACGTGGACGGGCAGGGCGCAGGGGACAAGACGGCGTTCATGGCGCAGGCAGGACGAATGCGATGTGTGCATCGCGCGGATTGCCGAGCCGGCTGCCCGCGCGGGCATAGCGCACATTTTGCGCCTTTTTGTTCTAATCCGGAGTTATCGCAGGTGCGGTCTTCGGTCATAAGGGCCGCCAGGCCGGGCTCCCCGTCGAATTGTCGTTCCCATGCCACACATGTCCTCCTCGTCCGATCGTCCAGACCGCCTGGCCCTGCCGCGCGCGCGCCGCGCCAGCGGTGTCGCGCCCATGCCCGGCTCCAAGAGCATTTCCAACCGGGCCCTGCTGCTGGCCGCGCTCGCCGAGGGCGAGACCCGTATCTCGGGGCTGCTCGATTCCGATGACACGCGCGTCATGCTGGCGGCCTTGCGCACACTCGGCGTGGCCCTCGAGGGCAGTGCGCCCGGCGACGTGATCGTGCGCGGCGAGGGGCGGTTTCCGGTGCGCGAGGCCGACATCTTCCTCGGCAACGCCGGCACGGCGTTCCGGCCGCTCACGGCCGCACTCGCGCTCGCCGGCAACGGCGGCCGGTATCGCCTGAGCGGCGTGCCGCGCATGCACGAGCGGCCTATCGGCGATCTGGTCGATGCCTTGCGCGCGCTCGGCGCGCAGGTGGGCTACGAGACGAACGAAGGCTATCCGCCGCTGCGCATCGAGGCGCTCGCTCAGGTGTGCGCCGAGGCGCCGATTCCGGTCGCCGGCAACGTCTCGAGCCAGTTCCTCACGGCGCTGCTGATGGCCGCGCCTTTGGTCGCACGCCAGGCCGGGCGAGACGTGGTGTTCGAGGTGCAGGGCGAGCTCATTTCCAAGCCGTACATCGACATCACGCTGAACCTCATGGCGCGCTTCGGCGTGCAGGTCGGGCGCGAGGGCTGGCGGCGCTTCCGGGTACCCGCGACGGCCGCCTATCGGGCGCCGGGCGCCTATGCGGTCGAGGGCGACGCCTCGTCGGCCTCGTATTTCCTCGCCCTCGGCCTGCTCGGGGGCGGCCCGGTGCGCATCACCGGCGTCGGCGCGAACAGCATCCAAGGCGACATCGCCTTCGCCGACACGCTCGCCGCCATGGGGGCGGAGGTGGTCCGCGGCGCGGACTGGATCGAGACGCGCGGGGCGCCGGTGGCCGCAGGCGCGCGCCTGCGCGCCTTCGACACCGACTTCAATCTGATTCCCGACGCGGCGATGACGGCCGCCGTGCTCGCCCTGTATGCGGACGGCCCGTGCCGCTTGCGCAACATCGGGAGCTGGCGTGTGAAGGAGACCGATCGCATCCACGCGATGGCGGTCGAACTCGCCAAGCTCGGCGCCGGCGTGCAGACTGGCGACGACTGGCTGCGCGTGACGCCGCCCGAACTGGCGGGAGGCTGGGCCGGCGCCGCCGAGATCGGCACCTGGGACGACCATCGCATGGCCATGAGCTTCTCGCTCGCCGCCTTCGGCCCCACCGCCGTCACCATCCTCGACCCCGGCTGCGTGGGCAAGACCTTCCCGACCTATTTCGATGTCTACGCGGGATTGGTGGCATGAGCGCCCCCAGCCCGGCCGCCCGGCGACAGGAGCTAAAGCCATGAATATTCCGGTCATCACCATCGACGGGCCCACCGCCTCGGGCAAGGGGACGATCGCGGCACTGGTGGCGCGCGCGCTGGGCGACTGGCACGTGCTGGACAGCGGCGCGCTGTACCGGCTCACCGCGCTGGCCTGCCGGCGCGCGGGCGTGAGCGGCGACGATCCGGAGCAGGCTGCGCGTCTCGCGCGCGAGCTCGACGTCTGCTTCGGCGACGGCGTCTGGCTGGACGGCGAGGAGGTCTCGGAGGCGATCCGCCAGGAGGCGGTCGGCAATCTGGCGTCGCGCGTGGCGGCCTATCCGGCCGTGCGCGAGGCCCTGCTCGCGCGCCAGCAGGCGTTCCGTCGCGTGCCTGGCCTGGTGGCCGACGGGCGCGACATGGGCACCGTGGTGTTTCCCGACGCCCAGCTCAAGGTGTTCCTGGTCGCCAGCGCCCAGGCGCGCGCCGAACGCCGCTATAAGCAATTGTTGGAAAAGGGTATTTCTGCTAATATTCGAGACCTGCTAGAAGATTTGCAGGCACGCGATGCGCGCGACACGGGCCGGCAGGCCGCGCCGCTCAAGCCCGCCCACGGGGCCAGAATCCTCGATTCGTCCGAGCTCAGCATCGAAGAAACCGTGCAGCAGATCTTGACATGGTATGGCAATGCTGGTGTATCGTCGCCCGCGGATTCGCGCGCGTAACGCCGCGCGCCCGCTATGAGCGGGTGCGGCGCCTGGCAACCGGCCAGGCCTTGAAACCCGCTTGCAGCACCCCAGATTCGTAGTTTCGCAGTGCAAACGAGGCCCTCGGTTCGTCCATACGACCCGGGGTTTTTGAACACCACTGGCACGGCAATCCCGTCGTCGTCGGTGTGCAACTGGCCAACGTTGGCCATGGATCCAACTTAATGTCTTCGGTTTCCACCCAAACCCCCGAGAGCGGCCTGGAAAGCTTCGCCGCCCTGTTCGAAGAAAGCATCAAGAATCAGCAGATGAAGTCCGGCGAGGTCATCTCCGCCGAAGTGGTCCGCATCGACCACAACTTCGTCGTCGTCAACGCCGGGCTGAAGTCCGAAGCGCTGATCCCCCTCGAGGAATTCCTCAACGACCAGGGTGAGCTCGAAGTCGAAGAAGGCGACTTCGTCTCGGTGGCCATCGACTCGCTCGAGAACGGCTACGGCGACACGGTGCTGTCGCGCGACCGTGCCAAGCGCCTGTCGGCCTGGCTCAACCTCGAGACCGCGCTGGAAACCGGCGAACTGATCACCGGCACGATCACCGGCAAGGTCAAGGGCGGCCTGACGGTCATGACCAACGGCATCCGCGCGTTCCTGCCGGGCTCGCTGGTCGACCTGCGTCCCGTCAAGGACACCACGCCGTACGAAGGCAAGACCCTCGAATTCAAGGTCATCAAGCTCGACCGCAAGCGCAACAACGTGGTGCTGTCGCGCCGCGCCGTGCTCGAAGCCAACATGGGCGAAGAGCGCGAGAAGCTGCTCGAGACGCTGCACGAAGGCGCGATCGTCAAGGGTATCGTCAAGAACATCACCGACTACGGTGCGTTCATCGACCTGGGCGGCATCGACGGCCTGCTGCACATCACCGACATGGCCTGGCGCCGTGTGCGTCACCCGTCCGAAGTCCTGTCCGTGGGCCAGGAAGTCGAAGCCAAGGTCCTCAAGTTCGACCAGGAAAAGAACCGCGTCTCGCTGGGCGTCAAGCAACTGGGCGAAGATCCCTGGATCGGCCTGGCTCGCCGCTACCCGCAAGGCACGCGCCTGTTCGGCAAGGTCACCAACCTGACCGACTACGGTGCGTTCGTCGAAGTCGAAGCCGGCATCGAAGGCCTGGTCCACGTGTCCGAAATGGACTGGACCAACAAGAACGTCGATCCGCGCAAGGTCGTGACCCTGGGCGACGAAGTCGAAGTCATGGTGCTCGAGATCGACGAAGACCGTCGCCGCATCTCGCTGGGCATGAAGCAGTGCCGCGCCAACCCGTGGGAAGAGTTCGCGATCAACCACAAGCGTGGCGACAAGGTCCGCGGCGCCATCAAGTCGATCACCGACTTCGGCGTGTTCGTCGGCCTGCCCGGCGGCATCGACGGCCTGGTGCACCTGTCCGACCTCTCCTGGAGCGAGACGGGCGAGGAAGCCGTGCGCAACTTCAAGAAGGGCGACGAAGTCGAGGCCGTCGTGCTCGGCATCGACACCGACAAGGAGCGCATCTCCCTGGGCATCAAGCAGCTCGAAGGCGATCCGTTCAACAACTTCGTGGCCACCTACGACAAGGGCGCCGTCATGTCGGGTACCGTCAAGTCCGTCGAGCCCAAGGGCGCCGTCGTGACCCTGTCGGTGGACGTGGACGGCTACCTGCGCGCCTCGGAAATCTCCCAGGGCCGCGTCGAGGACGCCACCACGGTGCTGAACGCCGGCGATACCGTCGAAGCCATGATCATCAACATCGACCGCAAGGCGCGTTCGATCCAGTTGTCGATCAAGGCCAAGGACAATGCCGAGACCGCTACCGCGATCCAGCGCATGTCCGACGCCAGCGCTTCCTCGGGTACGACCAACCTGGGTGCGCTGCTCAAGGCCAAGCTCGAACAGCGTGACAACTAAGTCACGCGGCGCGCAGACGAGCCCGTGACCAAGTCGGAACTCATCGCACGTCTGGCCGCGCGCTACCCGCAGTTGGCGGCGCGCGACGTGGACCTGGCCGTCAAGACCGTGCTCGACGCCATGGCGCAGGCCCTCGAGGCCGGCCAGCGCATCGAGATCCGCGGTTTTGGCAGCTTTTCGCTGTCATGCCGGCCGCCGCGCGTCGGGCGCAATCCCAAGTCGGGCCAGCAGGTGCTGGTACCCGAGAAACGGGTGCCGCACTTCAAGCCCGGCAAGGAATTGCGCGAACGCGTGGATATGAAAGCCACGGGCCAGTAAGCTGACGCTGGCCTCGATGAAGCAGGAACGAAGCCCTCCGCAAGGAGGGCTTCGTGCTTTCCGGCTGCCGTGCCATGGCGCCGCGGCAGATGCCTCGCCCGTCCGCGCCCGGTTACGCCTGCCGGGCTCCTGGGCTATGCTTGGCCCCTGGCAGGCGCGTTCGCGCCGTCGTCGTGGCCGAGCGGGGTCTGCATGAAACGTCTACTCTTGAATTGCGACATGGGCGAGAGCTTCGGCGCCTGGACCATGGGCGATGACGAGGCTGCGATCGTCCATGTCGACCAGGCCAATCTCGCCTGCGGTTTTCACGCGTCCGACCCGGTCACGATGGCGCGCACGGTGGCGCTGGCGGCGCGCCATGGTGTGAGCATCGGGGCCCACCCTGCCTATCCCGACCTGGTCGGCTTTGGCCGCCGCCACATGGCTTGCGCCGCGCACGAGATTCAGGCCATCGTCATGTATCAGGTCGGGGCGCTGCAGGCGTTCTGCCGGGCCCACGGCACCCAGGTGGACTACGTCAAACCTCATGGCGCCCTCTATAACGATATGGCGCGCGACGACGCCGTTTTCGGCGCCGTGCTGCGCGCGTGTGCGAGCTTGGGCGGCTTGCCCCTGATGACGGGCGCGTGCGCGGACAACGCGCGCGAGCGCAGCCTCGCCCAGGCTGCGGGCGTGCCCTTGCTGTTCGAGGCCTTTGCCGACCGGGCCTATCGCAACGGTGGCGAGATGGTGCCGCGCAGCGTCGCGGGCGCGGTGCACCACGATCCCGAGCGCATTTTCGCGCAGGGCCTGGCCATCGCCCGCGGCGAGGCGTTCGACGGTCTCGACGGGGAGCCGGTCCGCCTGGAAGCGCACACCTTGTGCGTGCATGGCGACAATGCCGAATCGCTGGCCGTCGTGGCGCGGCTGCGCCGTGCGCTGGAGGCTCTCTGATGCGTATCGACGGTTTCGGCATCGGCGCCGCCTGCCTGAGCCTGCCGCAGGAGCCGCAGCGCGACACGCCCGCACGCATCGAAGCGCTGGCCGACGGTGTGCGCCAGGCGTTGGGCGCGCGCTTGACCGACCTGGTTCCCGGCTGGAACACCTTGACGGTGCACTACGACCCGTTCGCGCTCACGCTGGCGCAATTGCGCGAGTGCCTTGCGCCGGTGCTCCAGGCCTGGCAACAGCAGGGCGCGCGGGTTGCCGAGCGCGCATCCGCGCTGCACGTGGTGCCGGTCTGGTATGCAGGCCCCGACCTGGCCGCCGTCGCCAAGGCCTGCGGTATGGGCGAGGACGAAGTCGTCGCCTTGCACAGCGGACAGGAGTTCCTCGTCGGCGCCATCGGATTCGCGCCCGGCCAGGCGTATCTCGGCCCGCTCGACGCCCGCCTGGCCCTGCCGCGCCGGCGCACGCCCCGCGTGCGCCTGCCCGCGGGCAGCGTGGCGATCGCCGAGCGGCAGAGCACGATCTATCCCCAGGTCTCGCCAGGAGGCTGGCACGTGCTGGGCTACACCGCATGGCGCCCCTTCGACGCCCGCCGCGACCCGCCGTGCCTGATCGCGGCGGGCGACCATGTGCGGTTCGAGGCCGTGGACGAAGCCTTCTATCGGGCGGCGGGAGGGCAGGCATGAAGCGCGACGCAGTGCAAATGGGGGCGCACACGGGCGACGCCACGCAGGCCGAGCCTGCCTGCGGCTTGCGCGTCATCAAGTCCGGGCCGCTCAGCCTGCTGCAGGATGGCGGCCGGCGAGGTTGGCAGCACATCGGCGTGTCGCCCGCGGGGCCGATGGACCCGTATGCCGCGGCATGGGCCAACCGCTTGCTCGACAACCCGCGCAACACGTCGGTGGTCGAGATGGCGTTGGGGGGCGTGGCCTTCGCGGTCGAGGTCGATACGTGGCTGGCGGTCACCGGCGCCGACATGCCCCTGACCCTGGATGGCCGCCGCCTGGCCGGCTGGTCTAGGTTTGCGGTGCGCCGGGGGCAGCATCTGGTGCTGGGCTATGCGCGATGGGGGCAGCGCGCCTACCTGGCGGCGGTCGGCGGCTTCGCCGCCACGCCGGTACTCGGCAGCGTGGCCACGCACGTGCAGGACGGGCTGGGCGGGCTGCACGGGGACGGCGCGCCGCTGCGGCGCGACGATTGGCTGGCGTGTGCGCCGGCACCGCACGCGCATCGGCACCGCGCGCGGCCCGTCGCCGAACTCGTCCCCGACTACGCGCGCAACGCCGTCATCCGCGTCATTCCGAATCTCGGCGAGGGCGCCTTCGAGCCCGACGCGATGGAGCGTTTCTATGGACAGCCGTGGGAAGTCTCGGTGGATTCGGATCGCAAGGGCATCCGCCTGAAGGGCGAGCGCCCATTGTCGGCGCCCGCGCGGCAGTGGTCGCAGGGCATGGTCTGGGGTGCGATCCAGGTGCCGCCCGATGGCCAGCCGATCGTACTGGCTGCGGATCGGCAGACCATGGGCGGCTACCCGGTCATCGGTTTCGTGCACCCGCTGGACTTCGGGCGCGTCTGTCAGGCGCGGCCCAAGGAGCCGGTGCGTTTCTTGCCGACGACGCAGGAGGAGGCCGAGGCGGATTTGCGCGCGAGCACCCAGCTACGCCTGCGGCGCACATAGCGCGCAGCGCATCCTCGGCATGCCGGGCGGGCGCAGCGACCCGCTACAATCACGGTTCCCATTTTCCGGAGCGGACAACATGCGTTATCTGATCTGGGCCCTGCGGCTGCTGGTGTTCGTCGCGGTGCTCATGTTCGCACTCAAGAATACCGACCCGGTCACGGTGCGTTTCTATGCCGATCATCTCGTCGCCGAAGTCCCGCTGATCGTGGTCATGCTGGCGACTTTCGTCGTGGGCGGCATCTTCGGGCTGCTGCTGACGGTGCCCGCCGGGCTGCGTCGCCGGCGCGAACTGGCCAAGGTGCGCCGCGAGCTGGAGCGGCTGCGCGAGGCCGAGGCGAGCCGCGCCGGGCGCGAGAGCACGACGGCCCAGCCGTCGCCCGACGAGGTCGCCCCGCTGTCGCCGATCTGAGCGCGCGGTTCACGGCAGGACGCAACACGTGGATTTCGATCTCTGGTGGCTCATTCTCGTTCCGGTGCTCTTCGGGCTCGGCTGGATCGCGGCGCGCGTGGACGTGCGCCAGATGCTGTCCGAGCACCGCAAGCTGCCGGACTCCTATTTCCGCGGTCTGAACTTCCTGCTCAACGAAGAGCCCGACCGCGCGATCGACGCCTTCATCGAGGTCGCCAAGCTCGATCCCGAGACGGTCGAGCTGCACTTCGCCCTGGGCAGCCTGTTTCGCCGGCGCGGCGAACTCGAACGGGCGATCCGGGTGCACCAGAATCTGCTGCAACGCAATGACCTGCCGGACAACCAGCGCGATCAGGCGCTGCTGGAACTGGCCCAGGACTATCTCAAGGCGGGCATGCTGGACCGGGCCGAGGACGGCTTCGAGCGCCTGAAGTCCACCCGCTTTGCCGCAGAGGCCCTGCGTGCGCTGATCCGCATCTACGAGGCCGAGCACGACTGGCCCAAGGCGATCGCGGCCGTCAACACCCTGCAGGGCCTGGTCGACCAGCCGATGCCGTTCGCCGTGCACTACTACTGCGAGCAGGCCGGTGCTGCGCTGGCGCAGACACCGCCGGATCTGGACGCGGCCCATCGAGCCCTGGATACCGCCACCCGGCTGGCCGGCATGGACGTCGACGCAGCGGACGCCGCCGCGCGGCCCGGTACCGCGCCCGGACGCGTACGCGTGGCCCTGCTGCAGGCCCGCCTCGCGGCGCTGGAAGGCGATGTTCGGGCCGAGCGCACCTTCCTGCAGCACGTGGTGAGCGAAAGCCCGGATTTCGCCGGCATGGCCGCACCTGCGCTGATCGCCAACTACCGCAAGGACGGCAATCCGGCCGATGCGCTCGCGCTGTTGCAGGACGTGTACGCGCGCTATCCTTCCCAGGACCTGTTCGACGCCATCTTCCAGGGCTTGAACGCCGATCGGGGCGTCGGTGCGGCCTGGGTGTTCGCCCGCCAGGCGCTGAAGAAACGGCCCTCGCTACTCGGCCTGGACCGCCTGCTGCAGGCTCAGTTGCAGCGGCCGCTGGGAGAGGCGCCGGAACGCGGCGCCGACGAGCGCGACGAATGGATTTCCGACGAGGACGCGGCCCTGGTGCGCAGCCTCATCAACCGCCATACCCAGCGGCTCGGGCGCTATGCCTGCCGGGCGTGCGGGTTCCGCGCCAAGCGGTTCTATTGGCAGTGCCCCGGCTGCAATGCCTGGGAAACCTATTTGCCCAAGCGGCTCGAAGAACTTGAAGGCTCCTGATTCCGTATTCCCCGCCGAGGCCATTGCGCGTTCGCGCATCCTGGTCGTCGGCGATGTCATGATCGACCGCTACTGGTTCGGCGATGTGCACCGCATCTCGCCCGAGGCGCCGGTACCCGTCGTGCACGTCTCGCGCAGCGAGGACCGTCTAGGCGGCGCCGCCAACGTGGCGCGCAACATCGCCGCGCTCGGCGCTCAGGTGACGCTGGCCGGGCTGGTCGGCCGCGACGAGACCGCGGGCGTGGTGGCCCGCCTGGCCGAAGCCGAAGGCATTGCGCACGCGCTCGTGGCCGCGGACGCGCCGACCACGGTCAAGATGCGGGTGCTCGGCCGTCAGCAGCAGTTGCTGCGGGTGGATTTCGAGGCGATGCCGGACGCCGCGGCGGTGGCCGGGCTCACGGCGCGCGTGCTGCCGTTGATCGCGGGCCACGACGTGGTGGTCCTGTCCGATTATGCCAAGGGCGCGCTGGGCCAGGTGCAGGCCCTGATCGCGGCGGCCCGCGAGGCCGGCAAGCTGGCGCTGGTCGACCCCAAGGGCGACGACTACGATCGGTACCGGGGCGCCAGCCTGGTCAGCCCGAACCGCTCGGAGATGCTCGACGCCGTCGGGCGCTGGCGCGACGAAGGCGACCTGCTCGGCCGCGCCCAGGCCCTGCGCTCGCGCCTGGACATCGAGGCCCTGCTCGTCACCCGCTCCGAGCAGGGCATGACGCTCTTCACGGACGCCGGCCGCGATCACGTCGATGCCCAGGCGCACGAAGTCTTCGACGTCTCGGGCGCCGGCGACACCGTGCTCGCCACACTGGCGGTGTGCCGCGCGGCCGGGCTGGACTGGCACGCTGCGATGCAATGGGCCAACCGGGCCGCCGGCATTGTCGTCGGCAAGCTCGGCACCTCCATCATCACCCCCGAGGAACTGCAACCATGATCATCGTCACCGGCGCCGCGGGCTTCATCGGCAGCAACCTGGTCAAGGGGCTGAATGAACGCGGCATCCACGACATCATCGCGGTCGACGACCTGACCGACGGCGACAAGTTCAACAACCTGGCCGACTGCGCCATTGCAGACTACCTGGACAAGGATGAGTTTCGCCAGCGCGTCGCGCATGGCAAGCTGCCGGCGGTGCGGGCCGTGCTGCACCAGGGCGCGTGCTCGGATACCACCGAGCGCAACGGGCGCTACATGCTCGAGAACAACTACCGCTACACGCTGGAGCTGTTCGAGTACTGTCAGCGCGTGATGGTGCCTTTCCTGTACGCCTCGTCGGCCGCGGTGTACGGCGCGGGGCCAGACTACGTCGAGGATCCGGCATTCGAGCGGCCGCTGAACGTGTACGGCTATTCCAAGCTGCTGTTCGACCAGATCCTGCGCCGCCGCATGGACAGCCTCACCGCGCCGGTGGTGGGCCTGCGCTACTTCAATGTGTACGGCCCGCGCGAGCAGCACAAGGGACGCATGGCCTCGGTGGCCTTTCACAACGTCAACCAGTTCCTCGCCGAAGGCCATGTGCGCCTGTTCGGTGGCTGGGACGGCTATCCGGACGGTGGGCAGCAGCGCGACTTCATCTCCGTGAAGGACGTGGTGGCGGTCAACCTGCATTTCCTGGAGCGCGGCGGCCCATCGGGCGTCTACAACTGCGGTACCGGGCGCGCCCAGCCGTTCAACGACGTGGCCATGGCCGTGGTCAACACGCTGCGCGAGGAGAAGGGCGAGGCTGCGCTGCCCCTGGACGCGCTCGTCGCGCAGGGCTACATCCGCTACATCGATTTCCCGGACGATCTGAAGGGCCGCTACCAGAGCTACACGCAGGCCGACGACACCGCGCTGCGCGCGGCGGGCTTCGATGCGCCGATGCGCGACGTGCAGACCGGCGTGGCCGAGTACGTGCGCGAGCTGCGCGGGCGCTGAGCCGCCGGATACGTAGAAGCCGACATGTCGGTTCCGCGCGCGGGCGCGGTTCGCGCATGCGGGCATGCAGGCATCCTGCAGACGTGGCCAGACCGGGCTCCCGATGGGCGGGAGCGGTTGCCACGCAACCCAGGAGTCAGCGCATGAACCCGTTCTTTGCCGGCACGCGTCCGGTCGCATCCCACCTTCAGACTTCCGCTGTTTCGCATCCCGCCGCCGGCCGGGCCATGCGGCGGTTCTACCGCGCGGCGCGGGCGCTTGCCCTGGCCGCGGGTGTCGGCCTGTCGGCTGGCGCGATGGCCACGCCGATCGACGCCAACACGGCGAGCGCGGCCGAGCTCGAGGCCGTCAAGGGTATCGGTCCACGCACGGCCAACCTCATCGTCGGCGAGCGCGAACGCAGCGGGCCGTTCCTGTCGCTGCAGGATTTCACCGATCGCATCCGCGGCATCGGGCCCAAGCGCGCCGAGGCGTTGCAGGCAGCCGGTCTGGTCGTGGGCGCCAAGCCCGCGGCTGCGGCGGCCTCGGCAGCGCCAGCTTCGGCAGCGCCGCCGGCCGGCCGCGACAGCCGGCGCTGAGGCGGTATCGGCCCGCCGTCGCGCGGGCCGCGCCGCCCGGGCGCGCGTTATGATTGCCGCATGGACACCAACCGCTATCCCACCGTCGAGCAGACCGTCGGCAACACGCCGCTGGTCCGCCTGCAGCGCCTGCCGGGACAGGCCAATGCCGATCGCGGCAATCTCATTCTCGCCAAGCTCGAAGGCAACAATCCGGCCGGTTCGGTGAAGGACCGGCCGGCTCTGTCGATGATCACGCGCGCCGAGCTGCGCGGCCAGATCAAGCCGGGCGATACGCTCATCGAGGCCACCAGCGGCAACACTGGCATTGCGCTGGCCATGGTGGCGGCGATGCGCGGCTATCGCATGGTGCTCATCATGCCCGACAATCTTTCGGTGGAGCGCCGCGCCGCCATGCGCGCTTATGGCGCCGAGCTCATCCTCACGCCGGCCGACCAGGGCGGCATGGAGTATGCGCGCGATCTGGCGCTCAAGATGCAGGCCGAGGGCAAGGGTCTGGTGCTCGACCAGTTCGCCAACGACGACAATCCTCTCGCGCACCTGGAGGGCACCGGTCCGGAGATCTGGGAGCAGACGGCGGGGCAGGTCACGCACTTCGTCAGTGCCATGGGCACGACCGGCACCATCACGGGCGTTTCGCGCGCCTTGAAGCCGCTCAATCCGGCGATCCGGATCATCGGCGTGCAGCCGGAGGAGGGCTCGCAGATCCCGGGCATCCGCAAGTGGCCGGAAGCCTATCTGCCCAGGATCTACGATCCCAAGGCCATCGACCAGCTCGAGTACGTCAGCCAGGCCGACGCCGAGGCCATGGCGCGCCGCCTCGCCGCCGAGGAGGGCATCTTCGGCGGGATCTCCGCCGCGGGCGCGCTGGTGGCGGCCCTGCGGGTGGCGCAAACCGTGTCCAATGCCACCATCGTCTTCATCGTCTGCGACCGCGGCGACCGCTACCTCTCCACCGGGGTCTTCGACTGACGCGCGAGCCTGCCTCGCCCGGTGGGGCGCGGCGGTACTGTCCGCCAGCGCCGCGCCCCGAGCGTCCGGGGCTCTGCTGACGGCGGCTGTGTCCTCGTGCGGGAAATGAAAAAGCGCCAAGGCGGCAACGCCTGGCGCTTTTTCCTGGGGCCCGTTCAAGGCTGGACTGCGGGGCCTGCCTCAGGGCTGCGTACCGGGGGCCGTGGGCTGTCCACCGTCCGGCGTCGCCTGCGTTCGCGTGCGCAGCGCATCCGGCGTGGTGGCCGGCTCGCCGCCCGTGCGCGTGCGCACACTGCCGGGGACGGGCGAGCTTTCGAGCCAGCCGCCGCCCAGCGCCTTGTAGAGCGCGACGCGGTTGGCCTGCTCGGCAAGCCGGCTCCCGACCAACTGCTGCTGCGCCTGGAACAGGGTGCGCTGCGCATCCTGCACGGCCAGGAAGTTGTCCACGCCGTTCTTGTAGCGCAGCTCGGAGAGCTCGACCGAGCGTTGCGAGGCTTCCACCAGGCCGTCTTCGGCCTGCAACTGCTGCTTGTAGGTCGCGGTGCCGGCGAGCGCATCCGAGACTTCGCGGAAGGCCTGCTGGATCGTTCCCTCGTACTGGGCCACCGCGATGTTCTCGCGCGCCTCGGCCAGGGCCAACTGGCCGCGCAGGCTGCCGCCGGCGAAGATCGGCATGGCGATCTGCGGCGAGAAACTCCACATCTGCGAGCCGCCGCCGAATAATCCGGACAGTTGGGCGCTGGCGGTGCCGAACAGCGCCGTGAGCGAGATGCTGGGGAAGAACGCGGCACGCGCCGCGCCGATGTTGGCGTTGGCCGCCTGCAGATTGTGTTCGGATGCGAGCACGTCGGGCCGGGCCAGCAGCACTTCCGACGGCAGGCCGGCGGGAACGTCCGAGAGCAGGTCGCCCAGGATGAACGACGCCTGCGCGGCTTCGGTGCCGCCTGCCTCGGTGCCGCCGGTGAGCAGGCGCAGCGCATTGTTGGCCTGCAGGCGCGCGCGCTGCGCTGCGTACAGGTTGCTGCGCGCGGTTTCGAGCAGGGTGCGGGCCTGGTTGAGTTCGAGCGCGGAGGCGACGCCGGCATCCATGCGGCGCTGCACCAGGTCGTAGGAGCCCTGGCTGGAATCGGCCGTGCGGCGGGCCAGGTCGATCTGCACGTCGGCGGCGATGAGGTTGAGGTAGGCTTCGGCGACTTGGGAGATCAAGGTGATCTGTACGTTGCGCCGGGTCTCCTCGGTGGCCAGGTACTGGTTGAGCGCTGCCTCGGACAGGTTGCGGATGCGGCCGAAGAGGTCGATCTCGAACGCCGGCATCTGCACGCCGACCTGGTACTGGCTCGACACCACGGACTGGCCGCTGGGGCTCAGATCGCCAGGCGTACGCGCACGCTGGCCGGTGGCGCCCGCGCCGATCGAGGGCGCTAGCTCGGCACGCTGGACGTTGTACTGGGCGCGCGCCGCTTCGATGTTGTAGACCGCCACGCGCAGATCGCGGTTGTTCTCCAGCGCCTGGGCGATCAGCGACTGCAGTTGCGGGTCGCGGAAGAAGTCGCGCCAGCCGATCGAGGCGGCAGTGACCGAATCCGGCGTGCCGGCCATGACGCCGTCGCCGGTGGCCGGGATGGGCCAGTCGGCGGCCACGGGCGCCGGCGGCCGTTCGTACTTCGGCGCGAGCGAGCACGCCGAGAGCAGCACCGCCAGCGCCACCGGGGCCAGCGCCAGCACGTGGCGGGGCAGGTGGCGCCGCCGCCCGGCGGCATCGATCGACAGGGCAGGGTTCACATCAGCGCGCATCATGCGTGCACTCCTTGCTTCGGTTCTTCTTGCTTGGGTGGTTGTTCTTCGTCCTCGTCGTGACCGATCTTCTTTGGCTTGACGCGGAAAAGCTGGAGCACGGCCACGAAGAACACCGGCACCAGGAAGATCGCGAGGAACGTGCCCGAGATCATGCCGCCCAGCACGCCGACACCCAGCGCGCGCTGGCTGGCCGCGCTGGCGCCGGTGGCCAGCGCGAGCGGGATCACGCCCATGGTGAAGGCGAGGGAGGTCATGAGGATCGGGCGAAAGCGCAGGCGCGCCGCCTCGATGGTGGACTCCAGCAGCCCGCGTCCTTCGGCGTAGATGTCCTTGGCGAATTCCACGATCAGGATGGCGTTCTTGGACGACAGCCCGATGATGGTAACCAACCCGACCTTGAAGAACACGTCGTTGGGCATGCCCACGAAGGTCACGGCCAGCACCGAGCCGAGCAGACCCAGGGGGACCACCAGGACCACCGAGAACGGAATGGCCCAGCTCTCGTACAGGGCGGCGAGGATCATGAACACGGTGAGCAGCGCGAGCGAGATCAGCATAGGCAGTTGCGCGCCCGAAATGCGCTCCTGCAGCGACTGGCCGGTCCATTCGTAGCCGAAGCCCTCGGGCAGTTCCGCAGCGATCTCTTCCATGGCGATCATGGCGTCGCCGGTACTGAAGCCCGGCTTGGCGTCGCCCGCGATCTTGATCGCCGGATAGCCGTTGTAACGCACCAGGCCCATGGGGCCGATTTCCCAGTCGACCTTGGCCACCGTGGCGAGGGGCACCGGCTGGCCTTGGCTGTTCAGCACGTTCAGGCGCAGGATGTCCTCGGGCTGCATGCGGCGCTCGCCCTCGGATTGCACGATCACCCGCTGCATGCGGCCGGCATTGGCGAAGTCGTTGATGATCGCCGAACCCAGCGCCGAGGACAGTGTCGTGGCGATGCTGGAGAACGGTACGCCCTGGGCGGCGGCAGCCTCGCGGTCGATGTCCAGACGGATCTGCGGCGCATCCTCCAGGCCTTCCGGACGGGCATAGGCGAGCACCGGGTGCTGGTTGGCCTTCATCAGCAACTGGTTGCGCGCATCGATCAGGGCACCGTGGCCAAGCCCGGCGCGATCCTGCAGCCGGAAGGTGAAGCCGCTGGCCGTGCCCAGTTCGGGGATCGCCGGCGGCACCAGCGAGAAGAACTCGCCGTCACGGATGTGCTGGGCGAAGTAGCCCGTGGCCATGTTGCCTTCGTCCATCGCCGAGGTGTCGCGCTCGGACCAGTCCTTGAACGTGGTGAAGGCCAGCCCGGCGTTCTCGCCCGCGCCGGAGAAGCTGAAGCCAAGGATCGACACCATCTTGTCGACCGACGGGCGCTTCAGGAAGTACTCCTCCATCTGCTCCATGGCCGCGCTGGTGCGCGCCTGGGTGGCGCCGGCGGGCAACTGCACATTGGTGATGACGTAGCCCTGATCCTCGACCGGCAGGAAAGAGGAGGGCAGGCGCATGTAGCTGAACGCCAGGAAGCCCACGATCACCAGGTACAGCAGCATGAAGCGCTTGGGCCGGTGCACGATGCGCGTCACGCCGTTCTGGTAGCGGTGCGTCGCCTTGTTGAAGAAGCGGTTGAACCAGCCGAAGAAACCCTTGCGTTCGGCGTGCTGCTCCTGGTTCACGGGCTTGAGCAGCGTCGCGCACAGCGAGGGTGTGAGCGAGAGTGCCAGAAAGCCCGAGAACATGATCGAGACCGCCATCGCGATCGCGAACTGGCGATAGATCACGCCCACCGAACCGCCCATGAAGGCGAGCGGCAGGAACACGGCCGAGAGCACCAGTGTGATGCCGATGATGGCCCCGCTGATCTGGCGCATGGCCTTGCGCGTGGCCTGCTTGGGCGGCAGCCCTTCCTCGGCCATGATGCGCTCGACGTTCTCGACCACGACGATGGCATCGTCCACCAGAATCCCGATGGCCAGCACCATGCCGAACATGGTCAGTACGTTGATCGAGAATCCGGCGAGGTACATCACCGCGAAGGTGCCGAGCAGCGCGATCGGGACCACGATGGTCGGAATGAGGGTGTAGCGAAAGTTCTGCAGGAACAGGAACATCACCAGGATCACCAGCACCACCGCCTCGACCAGCGTGTGCACCACCTTCTCGATGGAGGCCTTGACGAAGGGCGAGGTGTCGTAGGGGATCTCCCAGCCCGTGCCGGCCGGGAAGAACCGCTGCAGCTCCTCCATGCGCTCGCGCACCAGGGTGGCGGTATTCAGCGCGTTGGCGCCGGTGGCCAACTGGATCCCGACGGCCGCCGCGGGCCTGCCGTTCAGGCGCGAGCCGAACTGGTAGCTTTCGGAGCCGAACTCGATGCGCGCGACGTCGCGCAGAAAGACGTTGGAGCCGTCCGGGTTGGAGCGCAGCACGATCTGGCCGAATTCTTCCGGCGTCTGCAGCATGCCGCGCACCACGATGCTGGCGGTGATCTCCTGCCCCATGTCCACCGGCATGGCGCCGATGGCGCCGGCCGGCACCTGGGTGTTCTGCGTGGAGATGGCGCTGTTCACGTCGCCCATCGACAGGTTGTAGCCGACCAGCTTGACGGGGTCGATCCAGATGCGCATGGCGCGCTCGGCCGCGAAAAGCTGGGTCTTGCCCACGCCGGGCACCCGGGTCAGTTCGTCCAGGATGTTGCGCGAGGTGTAGTCCGCCAGCGTCGGCGCATCCACCGATCCGTCGGGCGAGTGCATCGCCACGACCATCAGGAAGTTCGAGCTTGCTTTCTCGACGTTCAGGCCCTGCGTCATCACGGCCTGGGGCAGGCGGGACTCGACCCGCTTGATGCGGTTCTGCACGTCGACCGCCGCGAGATCCGGGTCGGTGCCCGGCTCGAAGGTGGCGGTGATGGTCGCGCGGCCGAACGAGTCGCTGGTCGATTCGAAATAGAGCAGGCCCTGCGCGCCGTTGAGTTCGCGCTCGATCAGGCTGGTCACCGATTCGTCGACGGTCTCCGCGGACGCGCCCGGGTAGGTCGCCGTGATCTCGACGCTGGGCGGTGCGACGTCCGGGAACTGGGCGACCGGCAGGCTGGGAATGGCGAGCACCCCCGCCAGGATGATGAATAGCGCCACGACCCAGGCGAAGACCGGGCGGCTGATGAAAAACTGAGGCATGAGGTGACCTTCTCGATTGATTCCCGGTGGGGCACTGTGGCCCGTGGGGCCTCGCCCGCGTGGCGCCGCGTACCGGCATAGGCGGCCGGACTCGCGGGCGTGGCGGGCGGGCGGCTCATCGTTGGGTTATGGCTGAGCTTGCGCCGGTTGCTGCTGGGCCGCTGATCCCGCCTGCCCGGCGCCCTGGCCGGCGTCGCCCGCTTGGGCATCGGCCGGCTGGGCAGGCGCGGTGGGCTTCACCGGGGCACCCGGGCGCACTTGCTGGAAGCGGTCCACGATGACCCGGTCGCCCGGGTTCAGCCCTTTTTCGACGATCCAGTTCTCGCCCGACATCGGACCCGTCTGGATCGGCCGCGCCTGGGCCGTGCTGTTCTCGTCGATGACCAGCACGTAGGCGCTGCCGCCGGGTTGGCGCTGCACGGCGCGCGAGGGCACCATCAGCGCCTCCTTGCGCACCCCCTGGACGACCTGGCCGCGCACGTACATGCCGGGCAGCAGTTGGCGGTCGGGGTTGGGGAACTCGGCCCGCAGCGTGATCTGGCCCGTGCTCGGGTCGACCGACACGCCGGTCGACAGCAGCTTGCCTTGGTGCGCATACTTCTGGCCGTTGGCCATGAGCAGCGTAACCGGCGTCTCGCCATCCGCGTTGGACAGTTCGCCGCTGGCGAGTGCCTGCTGCAGCGCGAGCAGCTCGTTGGCGGACTGCGTGAAGTTGACGTAGATCGGGTCGAGCTGCTGGATCACGGCGAGCGGCGTGGCTTCGCCGCTCTGTCCGACCAGGGCGCCTTCGGTAACCAGTGCGTTGCCGATGCGTCCGCTGATGGGAGCGGTGACGTTGGCGTAGCCCAGGTTCAGGCGCGCCTGCTCGGCGGCCGCTTTCTGCTGTGCGACGAGCGCTTCGCCCTGGCGCAGGCCTGCCACGGCCTGGTCGTATTCCTGGCGGCTGACGGCGTTGGCCTCGACCAGTGGCTGGTAGCGCCGCTGCAGTTGCCGGGCCTGGTAGAGCTGGGCCTCGGCCTGCTGCACGTTCGCCTGCGCGGCGTTGTACGCCGCGCGCAGGGGCGCCGGGTCGATCTGGTAGAGCAGGTCGCCTTCCTTAACGTCGGTGCCCTGTTCGAAGGTGCGCTTGAGCACGATGCCGGGCACCCGGGCGCGCACCTGCGCCTCGCGCACGGCTTCGAGGCGGCCGGGCAGCTCGACCATATTCTGGGCGGATTGCGGCTGGACCGTGACGTAGCCGACTTCGGTCGGCGGCGTCTGCTGGCCGTTGGCGCCGGGCCCGCCGCCCCCTTCTTGGTTACCGCAAGCGGAGATGGCGAGCGCCATCAAGGCAATTCCGGAGTAGGCGAGCAGGCTTAGGGGCTTGGACATGTCGATCTCGACTGAGGAAACAGGTGCAGATGGCGGGCCGGGGAAACGAAGGAGTTTCGTTTGTTATAAAGCCCGCTCAAATGAGACGGGATTGTATCACCACAACTAACGGGATTCGGTCGCCGCCGTCGCTAGTCCGGATCGGCCTGTCCGCGCCTGCCGCATCGGCGACAGACGGCGGCCCCGTCGCAGGAACTTATCCGGCCACGCCGTCGTGCCGATGCTCGGGCGCGATGCGCTCGACCAGCACGGAAACGATGCGGCGGTTGACGACCTCGCGAACCGTGAAACGCAGCCCGATGCCGGGCTCCACCAGGACCTGCCCCACATCCGGCAGGTGGTCGAATCTGGCCAGGAGATAGCCGGCCAGTGTGGAGTATTCGTCGGTAACCAGCCCTTGCACTTCCAGGGTCTGTTCCACATGGTGCAGGTCGGCCGCTCCCGTGACCAGCCAGCGGCCCTCGCCGTCGGGCAGGATCTCGGGCATTTCGTCCTCGTCGGGGAACTCGCCGGCGATGGCCTCGAAGACGTCGATCGGCGTGACCAGGCCTTCGATGTTACCGAACTCGTCCGTGACGAGCACTAGCTGGCCGCGCGAGCGGCGCAGGGTGTCCATGAGCTGCAGTATGCCGATCGACTCGTGCACGATGATCGGCTGGCGCAGGCTTTCCCGGCGGATCGCCTGGCCGGTGAGCACGTCGGCCAGCAGATCGCGGGCGCGGCCCACGCCGACCACGTCGTCCAGGTTGCCGCGGCAGACCGGAAAGAAACTGTGCGGCACCGTCTTGACGAGCTGGCGGATGGATGCCGGGTCGTCTTCCAGGTTGACCCAGGAGATGTCCGTGCGCGGCGTCATGATCGAGCGTACCGAACGGTCCACCAGGGTCAGCACCCCGCTGACCATGTTGCGTTCTTCGACGCCGAAGCCCTGGTCGGCCTGGATCGCGTCCATGGCGCTCGGCGACGCCGCCGCCTGCTCGGCCTGCTCGCGCTGCTTCTTGGTCGAGAGCAGGTTGAGGATGGCTTCGGCGGTGCGCTCGCGCATCGGACGCGACGCGTCAAGGCGCAGGATGTTGCGCTGCGCGATCTGGTTGAAGGATTCGATCAGGATCGAGAAGCCGATGGCCGCATACAGATAGCCCTTGGGTACATGGAAGCCCAGGCCCTCGGCCACCAGGGAGAACCCGATCATCAGCAGGAACGCCAGGCACAGGACGACCACGGTAGGGTGCCGGTTGACGAAGGCGGTGAGCGGCTTGGAGGCGATCAGCATGATGCCCATGGCGATCACCACGGCGATCATCATCACCGCGAGGTGCTCGACCATGCCGACCGCCGTGATGACGGCGTCCAGCGAGAATACGGCGTCGAGCACGATGATCTGGGCCACCACGATCCAGAAGCTGGCGTAGGCGCGCGAGCCGTCCGAGTTGTGGGTGTTGCCTTCGAGTCGTTCATGCAGCTCGACAGTGGCTTTGAAGAGCAGGAACAGGCCGCCGATCAGGAGGATCAGGTCGCGCCCGGCGAAGGAGAGCGGACCGATGGAGAACAGGGGCCGCGTGAGCGTGATCATCCAGGACATCACGCTCAGCAGGATCAGGCGCATGACCAGGGCCAGCGAGAGGCCGATCACGCGCGCCTTGTCGCGCTGATGGGGCGGCAGCTTGTCCGCCAGGATGGCAATGAAGACGAGATTGTCGATCCCGAGGACGATTTCGAGTACTACCAGGGTTGCAAGACCGGCCCAGGCAGTAGGCTCGGATATCCACTCCATCAGGAGCTCCAACAGTTGGGAAGGTTCGATGATAACGGAACGAGGCCGCCGCACCTTGGGGTGACGGCGGCCTCGTTGTCTTTGTGCACAGCCGGCGAAAGCCAGGGCCTGTCAGCGCTGTGGCCCCCTTGTGCGTTCGGCCCTGGTGCTTCGCGGGCAGGCCCTACGCGGTGCGCGGCGCGAGCGAGGAGTGCATCGGCTCCAGCAGGCCCAGCAGGCCCGGGAAGAGCTTGGGCGCCGAGGCGACGAGGTTGCCCGATTCGAGCCAGGTCTGCTCGCCGGCGAAATCGCCGATCAGGCCACCGGCTTCCAGTATGAGCAGCCCGCCCGCGGCGATGTCCCAGGGCTTGAGGCCGGCGCCGTAGCAGCCGTCCAGCCGGCCTGCGGCCGTCCAGGCCAGATCCAGCACGGCCGAACCGATGCGCCGGGTGCCGGCGCAGGACACCGACATCTCGCTGAACAGGCGCGACCAGCGCGCGAGCTGGGCGTCGTCGGCCGAGCGAAAGCTCGCGCCGATCAGCGCTTCGCTGATGCGGATGCGCCGCGACACCCGGATGCGGCGATCGTTGAGGAAGGCGCCGGCGCCGCGGGTGGCGGTGAAGAGTTCGTTGCGGGTGGGGTCGTACACCACGGCCTGGGTCACGACGCCGCGTTCGGCCAGTGCGATCGAAACGGCGTAGTCGGGAAACCCGTGCACGAAGTTGGTTGTGCCGTCCAGCGGGTCGATGATCCACTGGAATTCCGAGTCGGACTCGCGCAGCGGGGCGTGCTCACCGGATTCCTCGGCGAGGATCGCATGGTGCGGATAGGCTTCCTGCAGGGTTTCGATGACCGCCTGCTCGGCCGCGGTGTCGACTTCGGTGACGAAATCCCGCGGCGCCTTGCGCGCGACGGCGAGCCGATCCAGGTCCATGCTGGCGCGATTGATGATGTTTCCCGCACGGCGGGCCGCCTTCACGGCGGTGTTGAGCATGGGATGCATGGGGCCTGTGTTCTCGTAAACTCGAATAAACTCTGCCCGCTATTTTAGGATACTGCCGGATCTTTCGCCGGGCCCGCGCGGCCTGGGCGCCTTTCCTCTCGGCGGGCCGGCAGCCGCCGCCGTTTTCCAGGGATTCCGTGTTTTCGCGTACTCAATTCGTGATGGTCGAGCCGAGCCATCCAGGCAACGTCGGTTCGGCCGCGCGTGCCATGAAGACCATGGGGTTTTCCCGCCTGGTGCTGGTCGCGCCGGAGCGGCCCGACGTCACCCGGCATCCGGATGCCGTGGCGCTGGCCAGCGGCGCCGGCGACGTGCTGGCCGCGGCACGCATCTGCGCCACCCTGGACGAGGCACTGGCACAGACCACGCTGGCCTTCGGCCTGACCGCCCGCGGGCGCGACCTCGGGCCGCCGTCGTGCGATGTGCGCGAAGCGGCCGTGCTGGCGCGCGCGCATCTCGATCCCGAGGCGGGCACCGAGGTCTCGATGGTGGTCGGCCCCGAGCGGGCCGGCCTGACCAATGCGCACGTGGCGCGCTGCCACCGCATCTGCCATATCCCGGCCAACCCGGCGTACAGCTCGCTCAATGTGTCGCAGGCCATGCAGGTGATGGCCTGGGAACTGCGCTATGCCTTGCTCGATGCGGCCCAGCGCGGCGTGCTGGCGCCGGATGGCAGGGGCCAGGCGGCGCCCACGGCCGCTTCGGGCGCGGCGGTGCAGGCCTTCCTCGCGCACTGGGAGGAGGCGCTGGTCGCCGTGGAGTTCCTCGATCCGGCGCACCCGAAGAAGCTGATGCCGCGCATGCGGCACCTGTTCTCGCGCACCGGCCTCTCGCAGGAGGAGGTCGACATGCTGCGTGGCGTGTGCACGGCCATGCTGGCCACGGCGCGAGGCCGCAAGCAGGGCTGACCTTCAGGCGGGATTCACTCGAGCTCGATGTCGTGCAGCGCCGGGCCATCGCGGTCCAGGGCGATCCAGCCACCGCGTGCCGGCGTGCTTTCCAGGTCCCAGTCGGGCAGCACCCAGCGTTCCATGAGCGTGTCGCCCAGCAGGAAGCGATGATGTCCCGGGCGATGCGTGTGGCCGTGGATGAGGCGGGTGACGCCCGCCTGGCACAGCGCCGTTTCCACGGCCTGCTGGTTGACGTCCATGATCTCCATGGTCTTGCCGGCCTTGCCGTGCTCGCTCTGCTCGCGCAGCCGGGCCGCGATCTGCATGCGCTCCGGCAAGGGCTTGGCGAGCACATCGGCCTGCCAGGCAGGGTTGCGCACGACCGCGCGCATCTGCTGGTAGGGCACGTCGTCGGTGCACAGCTCGTCGCCATGGCTGAGCAGAAAGCGTCCCGCGTCGGTCTCGATGACGGCCTGGCCCGGCAGCAGCCTGGCGCCCATGGCTCGCGCCAGTCGTTCGCCCATGAGGAAGTCGCGGTTGCCGTGTCCGATCCAGACGGGAATCCGGCGGCTGGCATCGGCCACGGCGCCCAGCACCGCGGCCAGCCAGGGCGGCGGCTGGTCGAGCACGTCATCGCCGATCCAGGCGTCGAAGATGTCGCCGGGCAGGATCAGGGCGTCGGCCTGTTCGGCCGCGGCCGCCACGAAGGCGAGAAAGGCCTCGTTGGTGGCGCTCGTGTCGGGCCGCAGGTGCATGTCGGCCGCAATCCACACCGTGCCCGGTACGGTGATGTGCGGCAAAGAAGCGATCGCCGACACCGAGGTCAGAGCACTTCGGCCTTGGTGATCACCACGTCCTCGACCGGGACGTCCTGGTGAAAGCCGCGCGAGCCGGTCTTCACACCCTTGATCTTCTCGACCGTATCCGTGCCTTCGACGACCTTGCCGAACACGGCGTAACCCCAGCCGCGCGGGTTGGGCGCGGTGAAGTTCAGGAAATCGTTGTCGGCCACGTTGATGAAGAACTGGGCGGTGGCCGAGTGCGGATCGTTGGTGCGCGCCATGGCGACCGTATAGCGGTTGTTCTTCAGGCCGTTGGCCGCTTCGTTGTCGATCGGCGGGCGGGTTTCCTTCTGCTTCATGCCCGGCTCGAAGCCGCCGCCCTGGACCATGAAGTTGCCGATCACGCGGTGAAACACGGTGCCGTCGTAGAAGCCGTCCTTCACGTACTGCACGAAGTTCTCGGTGGTGTTGGGCGCCTTCTCGGCGTCGAGTTCGATGACGATGTCGCCCTGGCTGGTAACGAGTTTCACGCGGGGGTTCATGGCTGTACTACCTTTGGAGTCGGAGGAAGAGGAAGCTGCGCCTGCCGGCGCACTGGCCAATGCCATCGCGCAGCAGATCAGGGGCAGGGCGAGTCGTTGCATCAGGCGGCTCAATGCGAAATCCCTATGAGAAGTTCCTGGGTGCGAGCGGCCATCTTAGCCGCTTCGGCCTGGCCCATGCGGGCCGCGTCGCGGTACGACCGGTTGGCGAGCATCAGATAGATGTCCGCGAGGTTGGTCTTGGCCGGGCCGTAGTTCGGATCGGTGACCAGGGCCATGTCGAGCGCGTTGCGGGCCTCGTCCAGGCGGCCCTGGGCCGCGTGGATCGCGGCGAGATTGTTCCACGGTTCGGGCAGCTCGGGAAAGTCGGTGGTCATGCGCTGGTAGATCGCCTGCGCGTCGTCCAGGCGACCCTGCGCGGCCAGCGCACGCGCCTGCAGGAACAGCAGCCGGGCGTCGACGCCGGAGACGTTGCTGGCGGCGCGCTTGGCCTGCAGGTCTTCGATCTCGCGCAGCGCATCCGCGGAGCGGCCCTGGTTGACCATGCTCTCCAGCCGCTGCACCGTCTCGGTGGGGGTCTCGGGCAAGCGGGTGTCCGTGGATGGCTTCAGGCGATCCAGCGCGCGCACCAGCCACGGCCAGCCGTAGGGCTCCTGTGCCGCGATGTCGGCCTGGGTGGTCTGCGCCGACACCAGGGGGGCGGCACAGACGAAGGCCAGGGCGGCCAGGGACCTGCGCAAGAGGCGGCGGGGAGCGTGGGGCAGGGCGAGCATCGGTGGAGTTGTCCGCTTGCTATACTTGAAGATTGCATTTTAGCCCGTCTCGCCTTGCGGGCTCATGATTTCTGGCCCGTGCGCCGGCCGCTCGCGCAGCGAGCGCAGGGTGCGTCGTCGCAGCGCCTGCAGGAAATCCGAGCCCCTGTCCGGCGGTGTGCGACGGGCCGGCCGGGCGCTGCCGCGGCCAGGCATGTCCTCAAGGTCCAACGCTCACCCGGCCTCAACGCGCCAAACCCACGCGTCATGATATCCGTCTACAACACGCTGTCCCGCAGCAAGCAGCCCTTGCAGCCTGTCGAAGCCGGCCATGTCCGCATGTACGTATGCGGCATCACGGTCTACGACTACTGCCATCTCGGGCACGCCCGCATGCTGGTCGGCTTCGACGTGGTGGCGCGCTGGCTGCGCGAGGCCGGCCTGCGCGTGACCTATGTGCGCAACATCACCGATATCGACGACAAGATCATCCGCCGCGCGGTCGAGACCGGCAGGAAGCTGCACGAGGTCACGGCGTTCTACATCGACGCCATGCACGAGGACGAGGCCACGCTCAACGTGCTGGCACCCGACGCCGAGCCGCGCGCCACCCAGCACATCGCGGGCATGCTCGACATCATCGGCCGCCTGGAAAGCAAGGAGCTGGCCTATCGCGCCGAGGACGGCGATGTGAACTACGCCGTGCGCCGCTTCCCCGGCTACGGCAAGCTGTCGGGCAAGTCGCTCGACGACCTGCGTGCCGGCGAGCGCGTCGAAGTCGCCCAGGGCAAGCGCGACCCCTTCGATTTCGTGCTTTGGAAGGCCGCCAAGCCGAGCGAGCCCGACGAATCCAAATGGGAGTCGCCCTATGGCCTGGGCCGTCCGGGTTGGCACATCGAGTGCTCGGCGATGAGCCGGGACCTGCTCGGCCTGCCGCTGGACATCCACGGCGGCGGTCCGGATCTGAAGTTCCCGCACCACGAGAACGAGATCGCACAGACCGAAGGCGCCTTCGGCGGCCAACTCGCCAACATCTGGATGCATTGCGGCCCGCTGCTCGTGGATGCCGAGAAGATGTCCAAGTCGCTCGGCAACTTCTTCACGATCCGCGAGGCCTGCGCGCGCTATCGGCCGGAGGCCGTGCGCTTTTTCATCGTGCGCAACCACTATCGCAGCCCGCAGAACTTCGCGGCCGAGAATCTGGCCGACGCCGAGAACGCGCTGTCGCGCCTGTATGTCGCCTTGCAGCAGGTCCAGCCCGATGGCCTGGGCGTGGACTGGAGCGAAGCGCACGCTGTGGCGTTTCGCGAGGCCATGAACGACGATTTCAACACGCCCGAGGCGATCGCCCAACTGTTCGATCTCGCCACCGAGGTCAACCGCAAGCGCTCGCCGCGCGCGGCTGGCCAACTGCACGCCCTGGGCGCGATCCTCGGCCTGCTGCAGCAGCCGCCCGCGGCCTTCCTGCAGGACATGCGCGGCCGCGAGGGTATCACACCGGCGCAGATCGCCGAGCGCATCGCCGCGCGCGCCGAGGCCAAGGCGGCCAAGGACTACGCCGCGGCCGACGCCATCCGTGCCGAGCTGCTCGACGCCGGCGTGGCGCTGGAAGACCGCCCGGGCGGCGTCACCGACTGGCGCCGCGCCGATGGCTGACCTGCTCGTCACCGAGCCGGACTACTGGGCCATCGCGGTTGGCCATCTCAAGCGCCGGGATCGGGTGCTGCGCCGCATCATCCCCCAGCATCCGAACGTGCACCTCACCACGCGTGGGGTGCCGTTCGATACGCTGGTACGCGCCGTGGTCGGCCAGCAGATCTCCGTGAAGGCCGCCGACGCCATCGGTCAGCGCCTGTTCGTCGCATGCGAAGGCGAGCTGACGCCCGCGCGGCTGCTCCAGCTCGGCATCGAGCGCATGCGCGCGGTCGGGCTGTCGCAGCGCAAGACCGAATACCTGCTCGACCTTGCCGCGCACTTCGAGTCCGGACGCGTGCACCCGGGCCAGTGGGCGGCGATGGAAGACGAGGACATCATCGCCGAGCTCACGGCCATCCGCGGCATCGGCCGCTGGACAGCCGAGATGTTTCTGATCTTTAATTTGCGTCGGCCGAATGTGTTGCCGCTCGACGACCTCGGCCTGATGAAGGCGATCTCGCTGCACTATTTCAGCGGCGAACCGGTCACGCGCTTCGAGGCGCGCGAGGTCGCTCAGGCATGGCAGCCCTGGAGCACCGTCGCTACCTGGTATTTGTGGCGCAGTCTCGATCCTGTCGCCGTGGAGTATTGATGCGTAACGCCTTTCTCGAATTCGAACAACCGCTGGCCGAACTGGAAGCCAAGATCGAAGAGCTTCGCTATGTCCAGGCCGACTCGGCGTTGGACATCTCCGAAGAAATCAACCGGCTGCAGCAAAAGAGCCAGGGCCTGGCCAAGGATATCTACGCCAAGCTGACGCCCTGGCAGGTGGCGCTGGTGTCGCGGCATCCGCAGCGTCCTTACACGCTCGACTACGTGCGCGAGATCTTCACCGATTTCCACGAGCTGCACGGTGACCGCATGTTCGCCGACGACCAGGCCATCGTGGGCGGGCTGGCGCGCCTGAACGGGGCGCCCTGCATGGTGATCGGCCACCAGAAGGGGCGCGACACGAAGGAGCGTGCCATGCGCAACTTCGGCATGCCCAAGCCCGAGGGGTATCGCAAGGCGCTGCGCCTGATGAAGCTCGCGGAGAAGTTCGGCCTGCCGATCTTCACTTTCGTGGATACCCCGGGAGCCTATCCGGGCGTCGACGCCGAGGCGCGCGGCCAGTCCGAGGCGATCGGCCGCAACCTGTATGAAATGGCCCAGCTCAAGGTGCCCGTGATCGCCACCTTGATCGGCGAGGGCGGCTCGGGTGGGGCACTGGCCATCGCGGTGGCCGACACCGTGCTGATGCTGCAGTACGCCACTTATGCGGTGATCTCGCCCGAAGGGTGTGCGTCGATCCTGTGGCGCTCGGCCGAGAAGGCACCCGAAGCGGCCGCGGCCCTGAACATCACGGCGCCCCAGCTCAAGTCGCTGGCGCTGATCGACCGTATCGTCAACGAGCCCGTCGGCGGCGCGCACCGGGAGCCGCGCGTCATGGCGCGCCTGCTGCGCCGAGCCCTGACCGACAGCCTGCGTCAACTGCAGGACATGCCCAGCGCCGCGCTGCAGGAGCGGCGCCTGGAGCGGCTCATGGCCTACGGCCGCGTCACCACCATCAAGGCGAAGTAGCGCGTTTGCCATGAGCGCTGCGCCCGACGCTCTGCCCGCGCTGGCAGCCGGGCTGCAGACACCGGTCGACGCCTGCCTGGCGCACCTGCCCGCGGGCGCTGCGGTGGCCGTGGCCGTCAGCGGCGGGCCCGACTCGCTGATGTTGGCCGTGGCGGCCGCCCATGCGGCGCGTCGCCAGGGCCGCCCCCTCCATCTCTTGCATGTGCACCACGGCCTGCTCGCCGAGGCCGACGCCTGGGCGCAGGGCGTCGCGCACCTGGCGCAGCGCCTTGCGGCCGGCCTGGCCGTGGCGCGCGTCGAGGTCGAGCTGCGCGGCCGCGGGGTCGAGGACGCCGCGCGCCAGGCCCGGTACGCCGCGCTGAGCCGGCTGGCCGGCGAGCGCGGCATCCGCCACGTCCTGCTCGCCCAGCATGCGGACGACCAGGCCGAAACGGTGCTGATGCGCCTGCTGCGCGGGGCGGGGCCGGCCGGCATGGTCGGCATGCGCGCCGAGCTCGAACGCGATGGCGTGCGCTACCTGCGCTGCTGGCTCGAGGTGCCGCGCGCGCAGATCGTCGCGCAGTTGGCCGCGGTGTCGGAGGCCCTGGGGGTGGCGCCCGCGGCCGACCCGACCAACCATGATGCCCGCTACGCCCGCGGCCATCTGCGCACGCGCGTGTTGCCGGCCATTGCCGAGCACTGGCCTGGCTATCGCGAAACCCTGGTCCGCCACAGCCGGCTCGCCCGCGAGGCTGCCGAGATCCTGGCAGAGGTCGCTGCCGAGGATCTTGCCCGGATCGAGCAGTCGGTGCCCGGCCAGGGCCCGACACTCGACCTGGCGACATGGCGCGCGCTCGCGCCGGCCCGGGGCGCGCAGGCGCTGCGCGCCTGGCTTGCCGCGCGTGGCCTGCCCATGCCCGCCGAGAACCGCCTGGCGGCATTCCTGGATCAATTGCGTCATGCGCGCGCCGACCGGCAGGTACGGCTCGAGCACGCGGGCCATACGCTGCGCATCTACCGCAACCACCTGGCGCTGCTGCCGCAGACGGCGGCGCCCGCTGGCGTGGGCGGCGCGTCGAGCGAGCCGTTGGAGCTGCGCTGGCAGGGAGAACGCGAAATCGCCGTGCCGGCGTTCGGCGGCGCCTTGCGGTTCGAGCCGGTCGTGGGCGGTTGCGACCCCGCGTGGCTGCTCGCCGAGCCCTTGCAGGTGGGGTTGCGCCGTGGCCGCGAACGCCTGCGCCTGCACCCGGACGGCCCCAGCCGCAGTCTCAAGAATCTGTTCCAGGAGCGCGGCGTACCGGCCTGGGAGCGCGAGCGCCTGCCCCTGGTCTGGCGTGGCGGCGTCCTCGTCTATGTGGCGGGTCTGGGGCTGGACGCGCGTGTGCCGCGCGCCGAGAACGGCTGGTCGCTGCGCTGGCTTGCGCAATCCCCGGGCGCAACCGCAGGGCTCGGGGAATGACAAGCAGGCCCGGAATACGGGATAATCGGCCGTTTAGCTTTGCGCGCGAGGCGTTTTACCGCGGGCTCAGTTAGCGTTTCTGGTGGCCGGCGGCCAGCGCATCGGCCGGGGCGGGCGTGCACGTGCCCGGTTTCGGTGTTGCGCCTTCCGTGTCCAATACGATTTTTTGCGAAAGGGACGATTCACATGTCTTACCAACACATCAAGGTGCCCACCGCGGGCGAGAAGATCACCGTCAATGCCGATTTTTCGTTGAATGTCCCCGATCAGCCGATCATTCCCTTCATCGAAGGCGACGGCACCGGCCAGGACATCACGCCGGTCATGATCAAGGTGGTCGACGCCGCGGTCGAGAAGGCCTACGGTGGCAAGCGCAAGATCCAGTGGATGGAAGTCTACGCGGGCGAGAAGTCGACCAAGGTCTACGGCCCTGACGTGTGGCTGCCCGACGAGACCCTCGAGGCCGTCAAGGACTACGTCGTGTCGATCAAGGGCCCGTTGACCACGCCGGTCGGCGGCGGCATCCGTTCGCTCAACGTCGCCCTGCGCCAGCAGCTCGACCTGTACGTCTGCCTGCGCCCGATCCAGTACTTCAAGGGCGTGCCCTCGCCGCTGAAGGAGCCGGAGAAGACCAACATGGTCATCTTCCGCGAGAACTCGGAAGACATCTACGCCGGCATCGAGTTCGAAGCCGAGAGCGACAAGGCCAAGAAGCTCATCGACTTCCTGCAGAACGAGCTGGGCGTCAACAAGATCCGCTTCCCGGGCACCTCGGGCATCGGCGTCAAGCCGGTCTCGCGCGAAGGCACCGAGCGCCTGGTGCGCAAGGCCATCCAGTACGCCATCGACAACGACCGCTCCTCCGTCACCCTGGTGCACAAGGGCAACATCATGAAGTTCACGGAAGGCGGCTTCCGTGACTGGGGCTACGCCCTGGCCCAGAAGGAGTTCGGCGCCGAACTGATCGACGGCGGCCCGTGGAGCAAGATCAAGAACCCCAAGACGGGCAAGGAAATCACCATCAAGGATTCGATCGCCGACGCCTTCCTGCAGCAGATCCTGCTGCGCCCGGCCGAGTACGACGTGATCGCCACCCTGAACCTGAATGGCGACTACGTCTCCGACGCCCTGGCTGCCCAGGTCGGCGGCATCGGCATCGCCCCGGGCGCGAACATGTCCGACTCCGTCGCCATGTTCGAAGCCACCCACGGCACCGCGCCCAAGTACGCTGGCAAGGACTATGTCAACCCGGGTTCGGAAATCCTCTCGGCCGAGATGATGCTGCGCCACATGGGCTGGACCGAAGCCGCCGACCTGATCATCAGCAGCATGGAGAAGTCCATCCTGTCGAAGAAGGTCACCTATGACTTCGCCCGCCTGCTCGAAGGCGCGACCCAGGTGTCGTGCTCGGGCTTCGGTCAGGTCATGATCGAAAACATGTAATTCGAGACGCCGCGATGGGCGCCTGGCGCGTCCGTTTTCGGTTCGAAGAAACCCGGTTCTTTCAGGAGGGCCGGGTTTTTTATTTCACGACGACTGTCGCACGTAGAGCGCCGGCAGATGCCGGCCACACCCGCGGGCGCACGAACGAAGTCTGCTATAAGAGGGACTACGATCACTTCTGCAGGGCCATAGTGCATGTCCGTTCGAACGATCCGGCTCGGAGGCGTTCTGCTTCTCGCCGCGCTGCTGTCCGCCTGCTCCACATCCAGGGGCCCCGACCGCGGCAACGATTGCAGCGCCAGCCGAAACAGTTGTATGTACGAAGGATCGTACGAGCCGGGAGAGCGCGAGTATGCCGAGCGGGAGGCGAGCCGTCTGAACAAGGCGGCAGCCCGACGGCTGCGTCGCAGCTAGGCCGGTTTGCCCGGAGCGGCGGCGCGCAGCAGCCGTCCTGCGCCTCTGGTATCGTTGCGCCCATGGCGGCGCGAAGGCCGCGGCTCAGCATTCCAGGGGGTTAGCTATGGCGGTTCACCGTCTCTATATCGATGGCCAGCACGGCACGACGGGCCTGCGCATCCGCGAGCAACTGGCCGGCCGCGAGGACATCGAGGTCCTCGATATCGCCCAGGCCGACCGGCATTCGGTCGAGCGCCGCCGCGAGCTGCTCAACGAGGCCGATGTGGTCATGCTCTGCCTGCCGGACGACGCCTCGCGCGAGGCGGTGGCGATGATCGAGCGGCCTGAGGTGCGCGTGATCGATGCCAGTTCGGCCCACCGGGTGTCGCCCGACTGGGTCTACGGGTTCCCCGAGATGGCGCCGGGCCAGCGCGAGGCTGTGCGCTCGGCGTCCCGCGTCAGCAATCCCGGCTGCTATGCGACCGGCGCGATCGCCCTGTTGCGGCCGCTGGTCGACGCGGGGGTGCTGCCGGCGGACGCCCGCCCCCAGATCACGGGGGTTTCGGGCTACACCGGAGGCGGCAAGTCGCTGATCGCGATCCATGAGGGTGAGAACCCCGAGCCGTTCGCCTTCTATGCGACCGAACTCGCGCACAAGCATACCGAAGAGATCCGCCAGCGTTCCCGGCTGGAGCGCCGGCCGATGTTCCTGCCCAGCGAGGGGCACTTCCCGTGCGGGATGCTGGTGGCCATCCTGCTGCCGCGCGAACTGGTGCCGGCGGGCCCGAAGGCGGTGCAGCGGGCTTATGCGGCGCACTATGCGGGCGAGGGCTTCATCCGCGTGGCCGGGCTCGACGAGCGCGCGTCGCTGCTGCGGGGCGGCTTCGTCCGCGCGGACACGCTGGCCGGTACCAACGAGCTGGAGATCATGACGTTCGGCGGCAAGGTCGAGGACGACGTGCTGGTCATCGCCCGCCTGGACAACCTCGGCAAGGGGGCTTCCGGGGCGGCGATCCAGAATCTGAACATCATGCTCGGCATGGAAGAGGCGCGCGGTCTGCGCTGAGGGTCGACCAGTTCAGGGAGTCGCCCGTGAAGTCCCGGGTTGCGGCTGTGTTCCTTCAAAGGGGCAGTGGCGGCTGACCAGCATGTGCATCGCGCGTTTCATTGCCCTTTTTGTCCTGGTGCTGTCCGGCGGTCTTGCGCGTGCCGAAGGCCTCGGACTGCATGACCTCACGACCGTAGCGGCGGATGTTGCCCAGGCAATGGGGGCCGGCTTCCGTGTCTGGGCCGCCCCCGACACCATGAACTTGAGCTGCTGCGAGAAGTCGAGGGAGCAGATCGTCATGCTGAGTACCGACCGGCAGACGGACGAACTTGGCCAGTCGGAAAGGTCCGACAGTTCCTACATCGCTGAATTGGAAGAGACGTGCTCGACCTTGAGTCCTGCTTGTGAGATCGAGAACATCGATATCGACCCGGCGATCGGGAGGCTCATAAGTCTGCGTCGCCTGGGCGGTGACATGACAGGGACAAGGATCGTTGTCGTGAAGGATGGCGAGCGGCTGGTCGTCCAATCCGCCGCCAACGATCGGACGTTGGCACGTAGCAATGCCGAGACGGCCCTGAGTGCCGTGAAAGGTGCGCTGTTCGAGCAAGGACAGGCGGGGGCAGACTGATTTCCGGCCGATGAGGCTGAAGCTCGCTTCGAAAAGTAGGACCGCACGCTTGCCGCTGCGCGACGGCGCTGCCCTCAAAGGGGGCGCTTTTTGCCTTGGGGCGGCCCGGCGCCGGCGGCAAAAAAAACCACTGCGTGCCATCCGCCGCACCCGGGCGGCACGGGAGTGCTGGCGGCCGTAGGCTGTCGTCTTCCCAGGAGACGATATGCCCGCTGCCTTGCCGCCAGGCGATCCG
>NZ_VLTJ01000016.1 GCF_007558815.1 Verticiella sediminum
CCACGACGACGATCTTGCCCAGGGCGCTGCGCGAATCCAGGCGCGCGATCGCCGCGGGCGCCTCGGCCAGCGTGAAGGTTTCGGTGACCTCGGGCTGAAGCACGCCTTCGCGCCACATGGCCAGCAGCGACTGCACGTTGCGATCGTTCAGCTTGGGATCGTCCTGCACGAAGCTGCGCCAGTCGACGCCGATGATTTGCAGGCTCTTGAGCAGCGCCAGGTTGAGCGGTACGCGCGGGATGCCCGCCGTGAAGCCCACCACCAGGTGTCGGCCGCCGCGTTTCAGGCTGCGCAGCGCTGGTTCGGTGTACAAGCCGCCCACCGGATCGACCACGACATCGCAGCCGCCGCCCGCCATCTCCTTGAGCTGGCGGGCGAGCGCCTGCTGGGCGTCCTTGTCGGCGACCTGGGCGTCGTAGACGATGCCCGCCGACGCGCCGCGCGCCAGGGCGAAGGCAAGCTTCGAGTCGGACGATACGGCGGCCAGAACCCGCGCGCCCAGCGCGCGAGCCACCTCGACGGCCGCCGACCCCACGCCGCCTGCCGCGCCCAACACCAATACCGTCTGCCCGGCGCGCAATTGGGCGGCATCGACGAGCGAGTGGTAGGCGGTGGCGTATGCGAACATGAAGGCGGCAGCCTGCGCGCGCGGGGTCTCGGGAGCGATGCGCACGCAGCGTTGCGCCGTCACCGCGATGCGCTCGGCCATGGCACCCCAGCCGCACCGGCCGATGACGAGGTCGCCGGGACGAAGCCGCGTCACGCCGGCGCCGGCGTGTTCGACCACGCCGCAGAATTCGCTGCCGGGAACGAAAGGGCGCGGCGGTTTGACCTGATAAAGGTCGCGCAGCAGCAGGCCATCAGGATAGTTCACGCCGACAGCGTCGATCTTGACCAGCACTTCGTCATCGGCGGGAATGGGGTCTGGCAGCTCGTCCAGCACCAGGGTTTCGGGCCCTCCCGGCTCATGGCTGATCCACGCTTTCATGCTCGGCTCCTTGTGTGATTCGCCATCATGAAAGCTCGCGTGCGCGCGCGCCATGACCCGTTCGCGCAACCCGCATGGCGTTGGCCTTCGGACTTGCCTCAATCGGCGGGCGGATGTTCGCGGAACTCGGTCGGTCCGATGCCCGTCCAGCGCCGGAACGCGCGGTGAAAAGTACTGTATTCAGAAAAACCGAGCCGCAGCGCGACGGTTTCCAGCTTCACATGCTTCTGACGCACCATGTCCAGCGCCGCCCGGCGCCTGACGTCGTCGCGCAGCTCCGAGAAGCGACGGCAACCCTCCTCGGCGAGATGGCGGCGCAGCGTGACCGGCGTCATGTGCAGGCGCGCCGCCACGTCGTTCAGGCCCAGCGGGACGCCGACCTGGGTGCGAAGAATCGACTTCACGCGGTCGCTGACGCGGCTCTCGTCGTAGTAGCGTGTGATCAGCGCCCGGGGCGCCGCCGAGAGAAAGCGGTTCAGCCGGTCTTCGCCGCCGATGATGGGCAGCGACATCAGGTGATCTTCCAGGCGCAATTCCGTATGGCGCTGCTCGAACTCGATGACTCGCGTGTCGTAGGCGCGCAGCGGTTCGGCGCTCGAGGGCCGGCGCGGGTAGGAAAAGCTCGCTGCCAGCAGGGGCAGCCGGCGGTCGACCAGCCAGCACATGAACTGGTACAGCAGAAACAGCGCCGCGCCGTGCAGGCTGACGTAGCGCTCCGCTTCCAGCGTGCGTAAGGGTTTGAGCCAGACGATGGCCTGGTTGTCATCGCGGCGCAGTTTGATGGCGAAGTCGGACACGACGAGACGATAGAAGCGGCCCACGACCCCCAGGGCTTCGCCCAGGGTGCGGCAGTTCACGATCAGCCGGCACAGGGTGTGGAAGGTGCCCAGCGGCACGGGGTTCGAGGCCAGCCCCCACGCTTCGTCGCGGGTGCGTCGGCTCAGCAGGATCAGGAATCGTGTGAATTGCTGTTCGTCGACGCGCAGCTCGGCGGTGTCGAGTTCGCTCGCGAGAATGCCGGCGCGGCGCAGGATGGTCTGCGATGCTGGCGCTGGCAGGCCCGAGCTGCGCAGGAACAATCGCACCGACCAGCCGCCTATCGGCAACGGCGCCCGCACCGCGTCGCCCGCATCCTCGGCAGGGAATGCGGGAGCCTGTTTCGGGCGTCCTCGAGCAGCGCACATCGACGTCGGGCTGGCGGGTTGGAAGGGAGTCGCGCCTAGCATAACGCGCCCTCTGGGCCTGGCTTGGCCCGGAATCACTGCAACGTGATGTCGAAGCGGCGGCTCAGGGCTTCCCAGTGCCGAAACTCTCTCGCCATGGCCGCCGAGATCTCCTGCGGCGTCTCGCTGCTGGGTTCGAGGCCCGCCAGCCGCATCCGTTCGCGCATGTCGGGTTCGCGCAGGATCGATTGAATCGCCGTACGGAGCGGTCCGGCCGCGGATTCAGGCGTGCCGGCACGTAGGAAAAGCCCCCACCAGCCGGTCGCTTCAAAGCCCGTGTAGCCCAGCTCGGCCAAGGTCGGCACCTCGGGCAGTTGCTCCAGCCGATGGGTGTGCGCGACGGCGATCGGCCGCAGCCCTTGCTCGCCTTGCCGCTCGATTGCCGTGGCGGCCGAGACGAACGCCATGGGAACGCGCCCGCCGAGCATGTCCTGCAGCAGCGGCGCCGTGCCCTTGAATGCGATGTGCGGCATGTCGATGTTCCACGATGCGCGCAGTTGTTCGCCATAGATGTGCGATGTCGAGCCCGCACCGTACGAACCGAACGAGAAAGCGTGGGGATCGGCCTTGGCGGCCCGGGCCACGTCCGCCAGGCTTTGATACGGGCTGGCGCTGGGGACGACCAGTACGACAGCCTGGCGGCCGATCAGCGCCAGCGGCTGGATGTCCGTGGCGAAATCGTACGGCGGCTCGGTGCGCGACAGGGCGATGTTCTGGATCAGGCTGGTGATGTGGAACATCATGGTGTGGCCATCGGCCGGCTGGCGCAGCAGATACTGCGTGCCGATGATGCCGTTGGCGCCCGGCTTGTTCTCGACGATCACGGGGCGGCCCAGGACTTCCTGCAGGCGCTGCGCGAGCGGCCTGACGACGGGGTCGGCCGCGCCGCCGGCCGCGTAAGGCACGATGAGTGCGGTCGGCCCGGCCGCCTGGGCCGTCCATGCCGATGCAGGCAAGGTCAGCAGCGTGGTCAGCGCGGCAATCGTGATGCGTCGCCGCATCGGCAGGTGGTCCATGGTGTCGTCTCCGTTGTTTTGTTGTGTCAGGCGGATGTCTTTGCCGCGGCACGATAGCGGTCGCGGATCTCGCGCTTGAGCAGCTTGCCGGTTTCGGTGCGCGGCAGGTCCGTGGCGAAGTCGATGCTGCGCGGGCATTTGATGGAAGACAGCCGCTCGCGGCAGTAGTCCATGAGTCGTTGCGCCGTTGCTGCATCGGCGGGAGCCGACGCCTTCAGTTCGACCACCGCCTTCACCTCCTCGCCGAACTCGGGGTGAGGTACGCCGATGACGGCCACGTCGTGCACCAACGGATGATCCTGCAGGAGTGTCTCGGCTTCCTGCGGATACACGTTGACGCCGCCGGAGATGATCATGTTCGCGCGCCTGTCGGTGAGATACAGGTAGCCGTCCCGATCGACGTGGCCGATGTCGCCAAAGGTGGCCCAGCCTTCCGGCGTATGCGATTCAGCGGTCTTCGCCGAGTCGTTGTGGTAAGCGAAGGTTGGGCCGCCTTCGAAGCACACCAGGCCGTCCTGCATCGGCGGGCATTCGCGTCCGTCGGCATCGACGATATGCAGACGGCCTTGCTTGGCCCGGCCTACCGAGCCCGGATGCGCCAGCCACTCCTCGGCCGAGATGGCCGTCGCGCCTGCGCGTTCCGATCCGCTGTAGTACTCCCAAACGATGGGCCCCCACCAGTCGATCATCTGGCGCTTGACCTGAGGCGGGCAGGGCGCGGCCGCGTGCAGCGCCAGCCGGTGGCTGGACAGGTCGTGCATCGAGCGGCACTCGGCCGGCAGCGCCAGCATGCGGATGAACATCGTCGGCACCCATTGCGAGTGGGTGACCCGATAGCGTTCGATGGCGGCCAGCGCGGCTTGCGCATCGAATCGCGGCAGCACGATGACGGTGCCGCCCTGCGCCAGGCAGCGCACGCTGAAGCGCAGGGGCGCCGCATGATAGAGCGGTGCGGGCGACAAATAGACGCTGCGGGGGTCGAACGCGAAGAAGGACAGCCAGTCGCCGGCCAGGGCCTTGCGCAGTTCCTGGTCGGCCAGATCGTGCTTGATGCCTTTGGGGCGCCCCGTCGTGCCCGACGAATACGAGAAGTCCAGCCCAAGCGGGCGATCCGGCAGCGACGGTATGTCGCTGCCGGCGTCCAGCAGGGCCGAATAGCTCAGTCCCGGCGCGATCTCGGCATCGGCGTCGATGCAGATCACCCGTTCGAGCGTCGCCGGCGCGTGGCCGATGTCCGGCCAGGGCCGCAGTGCGGATTCGGTCAGCAGCAGGCGAGCACCCGAATCCCGCAGGATGTGGTCGATCTCGCCTGGCGTCAGATGCGTGCTGATCGGCACGTAGTAGACGCCTGCACGTCGTGCGGCGAATACCGCCTCGAAATACTCCAGGCGGTTGCTGAGCAGGATGGCGACGACGGCGCCGACATCGAGGCGGGCCGACAGAAAGTGCGCGAGCCGCGCGGACCGTGCATGCAGCGCGCCGTAGGTCATGCGACTGTCGGAGTCGGCCAGGATGATGGCCGGCCGGTCGGGCTCGGCCGCGGCGAATCGGGCGACGCCATCCAATGTTGATTCGGGCGATTGCAACACGGTCTCCATGCGGCCGATGCTGTCGTCTTGCGCGAGGCCGCTTGCTGATTGAGGTCACAAGCATACGAAGCTCATGCGCGCCCTGGCATGACCGGGCCGATCAAACTGCATGGCGCATCAGGACGCAGTCATGGCCGGGCCGGCGCTCGGCCGCTCCAGTGCGCCATCCGGTCGGCGACGCCGCGCGTGGTCCGGAGCCCGTCGACGGGGCACAAAACCAACGTCACGTTCTCCCCGCTCGCCGCCATCCGGAGGCAAGGCGCGCCGCGACGTCACTGCCCGAAATGTTCGCAAAGGAAATCGACGAAGACGCGGACCTTCGCCGGCAGGTGTCGCCGGCTGGGGTAGACGGCCAGCAGGTCCGGATCGACGGACTGCGCCTCGGACAGGATTCTCTGCAGCCTGCCCGTGCGCAGGTCCTCCTCGACCACGAAGAGCGGGGAGCGGATGATGCCGATCCCTTCGATGCCCGCCAGCCGCAGCGTGTTCGCGTCCGTGGAGCGCAGCCGGCCGTTGACCCGGACCGACCTTTCGCCCTCGGCATTGCGGAAGCGCCATTCGACGATTTCTCCCCGGCTGGCGTAGAGCAGGCACTCCCGGTTCGTCAGCTCTTCGGGTGTCCGAGGCACGCCGTGCAGCCGCAAGTACTCGGGGGAGGCGCACACGACCCGCTGTATGGTGGTGATCTTGCGACCGACCACGGACTGGTTCACCGGCGGGTGGAACTGCAAGGCCAGGTCGTAGTTTTCCTCGACCAGGTCCACGACCCGTTCGCTCAGATTCACCTGGATCTCGAGTGCCGGATGCATGCGCATGAACCTGGGCAGCACATGCGCTATGCGCCAGGTCCAGAAATGGATCGTGGAGGCGACGCGCAGTACGCCCTTCGCCTCGATCGTGCCGGCCGTGGCGAATTGCTGCGTCTGCTCGATATCGGCCAGGATGCGTGAATACCGCTCGAAGCAGGTCTCGCCGATCTCGGTCAGGCGATGCCGCCGGGTGGTCCGGTCCAGCAGCCGCGCTTCCAGGTGGTTCTCGAGCAAGGCGAGATGCCGGCTGACCGCGGCCGCGGATATCTGCAGCCGCTCCGCCGCGGGAGCCAGGCCGCCGGCCTCGACGATGGTGACGAAGGTGCGAATGGCACCGAGCAGATCCATGACGGGCATGATAACCCTGCGCTCATGCCGTCGGGAGGCCCGGCGCCCCGCGGGCGGTCATGACCGGGCGGGCCCGCCGGGCGCCCTTGCGCGGCGTGCCGCCTGCATGCCGGCAATGCGGCCGAAGGTCGCTCCGCGCAGTACCGAGGTGGCTGCCGGGTAGCGTCGGTAATAGACGCCGGTCATGGCGCCGGCCGCATACAGGTTCGGGATGGCGTCGCCGTCGGCGTTGAGGACCTCGGCCCTGGCGTTGGTCTTGACGCCGCCGAACGTGATGATGCCGGACGGGATCAGCGGATACGCGATGAAGGGAGGCTTGTCGATCGGGCGTGCCCAGTTGCTTTTCGGGGGCACGGCGCCGGTGGTGGCGAGGCCGTCGGCCCGCGACGGCTCGAAGCTGCCCTTAGGGCAGGACGCATTGAACGCCTCCAGCGTCGCGGCAAGCGTGCCGGGGGGGACGCGAAGCTGGGTTGCCAAGGCCTGCACGCTGTCGGCACGTATCGGTGCGACATCGCTCAGGACGGCGCGCGCATAGTTCGGTACATCCTCGATCCTGGCGTCGAGGATGGCATAGCCGATGCTGTCGGGCTGCTTCTGGATCGCCCAGCACAGCCTGTCGTAGCTGTTGTAGTCGGCTCCGCTACCCTCGTCGCAGAAGCGCAGGCCCAGGCGATTGACGACCACACCGAACGGGAAGATCAGTACCTTGGCCTCCGCCCGGGCCGATCGTTCGTCCACGGGGGTGGAGTGATAGGCGCCGAAGTCGCCGGCCGGCGCCGCGCCCGCCTCGAGCGCCATGCGTATCCCTTCGCCGCGGTTGTAGTGGGCGCCTTTGGCGACGGGGCGGATGCCCGACGCGCCCTGGCCGATGTAGCGCGCCAGCATCTCGACCGAGCCTTCGAAACCCCCGCTGGCGAGGATCACGCTCTCGGCGAGAAACTCGGCCGGGCGATGGCCTCTGCGCACCGCGGCGACGCCGCACACGACACCGTCGCGCTCGATCAGCTTGCGGCCGGTGGTCTCGTAATGGAAATGCACGCCGCCACGATGCGCCGCCGCCTTCAAGGCCTCCAGCATGGCCGCGCCGCCGCCGCTCGGGGTGATCATCGGCATGGGCGACAGCGTGATCTGCGGCAGCATCGTCGGGATGAAGCGAACGCCGTGGCCTTTCAGCCACTGGATCGCGGGCACGGCCTCGCGCGAGAACGTCGCCAGGTATTCGGTATCGGTGACCGGCATCGCCCGTATGACGCTGTCCCATTCCTCGGGCGAGCGGTCCATGCCGGCGATCAGGCCGGGGTCGGGGTTGGCGCTGGCCACCTCGGCCATGGCGTCATCGAAGTCGTCCGCCAGCTCGGTTTCGCTCTTCATGCGGAGAAAGGCTTCCGTGTAACGCGTGCACCCGCCGCTTTCCTCCTCGCTGGCGCGTTCCAGCACGGCGACACGGGCCCCGCCTTCCATGGCTGCCACCGCGGCCGACATCCCCGCGATGCCATGTCCCATGACGAGCACGTCGTAGCTATATTGTTCGAGCATTTCTGGATTCCTCCTGGATCGCGGCCGATCGTCGGCCGTTCAGTCGCGCGTGCGGCCGACCTCGGCCAGATCGACACCCGGCACCATGCCGGCGATGCTGAAGCCGCCGTCCACCGGCAGCACCACGCCGGTCAGGAACGCGGCTTCCGGCGATGCCAGGAACAGCGCGGCGGCGGCCACATCGTCCTGCGAACCGATGCGCCCCAGCGCGGTTCTGCGGCGTCGCTCCTCCCAGCCGTTGGCGTCGAGATTCGCGTTCGACATCGCCGACGGTATGGCCGAGGGCGCCAGCGAGTTGACCCGGATGCCCACGGGGCCCAGTTCGACGGCGAGCGCGCGCGTCATCGCGTCCAGGCCGCCCTTGATGCACGCATAGGCGCTGCTGTAGGCGATGCCGGTCAAGGCCACGACGGACGAAATGTTGATGATGACGCCGCCTCCCGCCAGGCGCATGGGTTCGGCTGCCGCCTGGCTGAGCAGCAGCGGGCCTTTGAGGCCGACGGCCAGCATGCGATCGACCGTGCCTGGCCGTATGTCGGCGAGCGGGCCGTACTTGGCGAACACGGCGCAGTTGACAAGCACGCTCAGCTTGCCGAATCGCTGCAGCGTCGCCTGCACGGCCTGCCGGCAGCTATCCGCATCGGACACATCCAGCGGCACGGCTGCGGCCCGCTCGCCGCTCGCATCGATCTGCACCGCCACGTCGCTTGCGCCTGCCGCGTTGATGTCGGCCACGACCACGCGGCAGCCGCTGCGCACGTAGGCCATGGCAATGGCGCGGCCCAGGCCTTGCGCGGCGCCTGTGATCAGAGCCACTTCGCCGGACAGATTCATCGTGTGGCTCCGAAGTCCGTGCCGGCGTCGGCGATCCGGCAGAAGCGCGCCAGCGACTGGATCGAGTTGGCATGCTCTTCGGCGGAATGCGCGGCGCAGCAGTCCTCCAGCACCACCACGTCGAAGTCGCGGTCGTGGGCATCGCGCACCGTGGCCTGGACCACGGCCTGGGTGGATACGCCCGAGCAATAGATGCGCTCGATGCGCATGGCGTTCAACTGGGCCATGAGCGTCGTGGCGTAAAAAGGGCTCACGCGGTGCTTGACGATGTGAACGTCCGTTTCCCGCGCGTCCAGATCCGGATGGATCTCCGTGCCCCAGGTGCCCAGCTTGAAGAGGCCCGCGCTGGGCGCGCCGGAGAATACCGGGGAGTTCTTCGGGCATTCGTGATAGTCGCTCGAGAAGCCCACGCGCACGAAGCCCACGGCCACGCCGGCGCTGCGTGCGCTGCCGATGGCGCGCGCGGTGCGGGCGACGATGTCTCTGGCGAGCGCCTGCTGTACGAGCGGGCCGGGCTGCGCGCCGGGCTTCGGGGTGAGCAGGTCGTTCTGCATGTCGAGGACAAGATAGATCGCGTTCAAGGTTCAGCTCCTCCTGGTTGCTGGATGTGATCGAATAGTCCGCCTGCGGCGGCAGGCTGCCGCGTCGGCCGGACTGGCCGCCGGCGCCCGCCGCCGTCGGGCCTGGCCGGCATGGGCCGTTCGGCGACTGCGCGCTCAGCCGTCCAGGCTGATGTCGGCGTTGGAAATCACCTCGCCCCAGCGCTCGGTTTCGGACTGGATGAAACGCTGCAACTCGTCCGGGGCCATCGCGGGATGGACGTCGACGCCCAGCGCCCGGAAGCTCGTCCTGGCCGCCGGTGATTCGACGATGGCGTCGATCGCCGTCGCCAGGCGCTGCACGACGGAGTCCGGTGTGCCGGCCGGCACCACGATGGCGAACCAGTTGACGACGTCGATGCCGTCGACGCCGAGATCCTTCAGGCTGGGGACATCGGGCATGACGAACGAGCGCTCGCTCGTCATGGTGGAATACACCTTGATCTTGCCGTCCGCGCTGAGCGCCTTGGCCCGCGCGGCGGGCAGCACCATCAGATCCACCTGGCCCGCCATCAAAGCGTTCACGGCCGGAGCCTCGCCCTGGAACGGGACATGCAGCAGTTGCAGACCGTCGCGCGCCTTGAGCATCTCCATGCCGATCTGCGAGGTACTGCCAACGCCCCAGGAGGCAAAGGTCAGCTCGCCCGGCCGCGCCTTCGCCAGGGCGATGATGTCCTGCAGCGATTCGGCCTTCAGATCGCCGCGGGACACCAGGGAGAACGGGTTGAGCGCGAACGGCGCCACGGCCGCGAAGGCTTTGACCGGTTCGTAGGTCATGCTCGAATAGACGTGCGGATTGATGGCATGGGTTTCCGCGCTGGCGACGAACAAGGTGTAGCCGTCCGGCCTGGCGGATGCCGCATAGTCGGTGCCGACGCGCCCGTTCGCGCCGCTGCGGTTCTCAACCACGATGGCGGTGCCCAGTTGCTCGCCAAGTTCCTTGGCCAGGATGCGGCTGGCCGCGTCGGTGACGCCGCCGACCGGCCAAGGCACGACCAGCGTGACCGGACGTCCGCCGGGAAAGCTGTCGGCGGCGGCTGCGCCGGTCGGTGTGATCGCCAGCACGGCGGATAGAAGCCCCACCCACGTTGCGCCGCGCCGTAGCGCGGGCAAAAGTCCCTTCTTCATCGTCGTCTCCGTCGTTGTGATCGTTGTGCGGGCAGTCTCCCACCCTCCCGGACGCGACGAAAGGCCATTCCCCGTGATGGATTCGTACGGAGAGCGTAAGAATCGCCGCGGGATGGCCTGCGCAGTCGCCCCCCAGCCTTCAGGATTCCCAAGCCCTCCCTTCGTAACTCCCGAACCGCTCTGCGGACCTGAAGCCCGTTGCGCGGTCCTCGCGCTCTTGCCTTCGCCTGCCCCCTGTAGTCGAATACCACCCCAGTTGCCCCGGCATGCCGCAAGGCGAAGCGCATGCGCGTGCTTGCACGCCGCCTTCGAAACGACGGTATGCCGGAGCCCGTATTCCGAACTCAACAAGGAAGGCAACATGAGTATCAAAGGAAAGGCCTACATCGTGGGGGCCTACGAGCACCCGACCCGCAAGGCGCCGGACAAGTCGGTCGCGCAGTTGCATGCGGAGTCGGCCCGCGGGGCGCTGGAGGATGCGGGACTGACCCTGCAGGACGTCGACGGCTACTTCTGCGCGGGGGATGCGCCGGGGATGGGGCCGGTCAGCATGGTGGACTACCTCGGCCTGAAGGTGCGCCATGTGGACAGCACGGACATGGGTGGTTCGTCCTACATCGCGCACGTGGCGCATGCGGCCGAGGCGATCGCAGCGGGCAAGTGCAACGTGGCGCTGATCACGCTGGCGGGCCGGCCACGCTCGGAAGGGCATAGCGGCACGGCGCCGCGGGTGGTGGTGCCCAATGTGCCGGATGCGCCGTTCGAGGCGCCGTTCAACCCGGTCACGGTGAACATGTACGCCATGGCGGCGATGCGCCACATGCACGAGTTCGGCACGACGTCCGAGCAACTGGCCTGGGTCAAGGTGGCGGCCTCGCACCACGCGCAATACAACGAGCACGCCATGCTGCGCGATGTGGTGACGGTCGAGGACGTGGTGAATTCGCCCCTGATCTCCGACCCGCTGCACCGCCTGGACTGCTGCGTGGTGTCGGACGGCGGCGGTGCGCTGGTGGTGGCGCGCCCGGAGATCGCGGCCAGGCTCAACCGTCCCAAGGTGAAGATCCTGGGCGGGGGCGAGCACATCAAGGGTGTCCTGGGCGGCGAGGTGGACCTGACCTGGTCGGGCGCGCGCTTCTCGGGCCCGGCGGCGTTCCAGGAGGCCGGCATCACACCGCAGGACATCAAGTACGCGTCGATCTACGACAGCTTCACCATCACGGTGGTGATGCAGCTCGAGGATCTCGGCTTCTGCGCCAAGGGCGAGGGCGGCCGCTTCGTGGCAGACGGCAACCTGATCTCGGGTGTGGGCAAACTGCCCTTCAACACGGATGGCGGCGGATTGTGCAACAACCATCCGGCCAATCGCGGCGGCATCACCAAGGTGATCGAGGCCGTGCGCCAGTTGCGCGGCGAGGCGCATCCCAAGGTACAGGTGGCCAACTGCGACCTGGCCCTGGCCCACGGCACCGGCGGCCTGCTCGGCTCGCGCCACGGCAGCGCCACCCTCATCCTCGAACGGGAGTAATCGACATGACCACCCCTTACGTCCCCACGACGCTGCGCGCCCCCGTCGAGCTGCCCGACAGCGGCACCTACTGGGCCGCCGCCCGCGAAGGCCGCCTGCTGGTCAAGCAGTGCAAGTCCTGCGGCAAGTTCCACTGGTATCCGCGCACGCTGTGCCCGTTCTGCATGGGCGACACCGAGTGGAAGGACGCCAGCGGCCGCGGCACGGTGTATTCCTTCAGCATCACGCGCCGCGCGGGCCCCAACCCGTTCTGCATCGCCTACGTCAAGCTCGACGAGGGTGTGACGATGATGACCCACATCGTCGATTGCGACCTCGATACCGTGCGCATCGGGCAGCAGGTGCAGGTGAAGTTTGTGCCGACCGAGAACGATGGCGCGCCGGTGCCGGTGTTCGCGCCCTGCTAGCAAGGGCCGGGCGGCAACCATGCCGCCCGGGTAAACCCCTCCGGGAATCTCCCTATCGCTTCGTTGCACCCGTTCACGCATGCTTTGAACCGAGCGCTTGCCCGGGTGGCCCTTCACCGTCGAACCCCTGGCGCTGTTTGCATCCGCCGCCCAGCTCCCGGCGGGTGCGCCTTTCGCTTCCCACACTCGGCCGCCCTTGCCGTCTGCGCGCCAACGTGCTGCAGGCGCTGTGCAAGGCGACCCTGCCATCGTGCGCAGGCACATCTTGCGCGGCGCCGCAACGGCGCCGCCCGCCGCGCGGGAGCAGGGGCAGGATGGCGCCGCTGCGCATACGCCCTTTTCCAAAGCCGGTTGCCGCGCCTGCGGGCCTGCATCGACCGCAGCTATCCGAGTCGCCGCCTGTGCGAGTATGCTTCAGCTCGCAAGCGCCGTGCTTGCCGCGGCGTGCCGGCATGGGCCTGCGTCGCCAGGGCGGCGGGCGCCCGATGCGGGCGCTGCATACGGTGCATTCGAACAATCGAACCCCATGGGGAAACAACAGGAGTCGAAGGAGATGGAACTGCAAGGACGCGTTGCGATCGTGACGGGAGCCGGTGGCGGCCTGGGCCGCACGCATGCACTGTTTCTCGCGCGCCAGGGTGCCAAGGTGGTCGTCATGGACCTGGGCGACGGGGCGGCCGGGGTGGCCGAGGAGGTCGCGGCGGCGGGCGGCGAGGCGATGCCTTTTCAGGGCTCGGTGACCGACGAGGCGCAGGTGGCGGCCATGGTGACGCAGACCATGGAGCGCTGGGGGCGCATCGACATCCTGGTCAACAATGCCGGCATCCTGCGCGACAAGAGCTTCGGCAAGATGTCGCTCGACGATTTCCGCCTGGTCGTCGATGTGCACCTGATGGGTTCGGTGATCTGCACCAAGGCCGTGTGGGACATCATGCGCGAGCAGAACTACGGGCGCATCGTGATGACCACCTCGTCCTCCGGCTTGTACGGCAACTTCGGCCAGGCCAACTATGGCGCCGCCAAGATGGCGCTGGTGGGCTTCATGCAGACGCTCTCCATCGAGGGGCTCAAGAACAACATCGCCGTCAACTGTCTCGCGCCCACGGCGGCCACGCAGATGACGGAAGGCCTGATGCCCGAGCAGGCGCTGGCCGCGCTCAAGCCCGAGGCCGTCAGCGTGGGCCTGCTCGCGCTCGTTGGAGAGCAGGCACCCACGCGCGCCATTCTGTGCGCGGGCGCCGGCCATTTCGAGCGGGCCTATATCACCCTCACGCCGGGAGCCTACGTGGGCACCGGCCCGGACGCCGCCGAGCGGGTAGTGGCGCAGTGGGACGCCATCGGCGAGCGCATGCAGGACAGCGTGCCCGAAGCCGGCCGGGCCCAGGGCCAGCAGGAACTGCAGGCGGCTTTCGGCGCGGCCAAGGGCTGAGGGGGTTCAGGCGCCTGCGTCGGCGCGCGTCCAGTAGGCCGGATCGGCATACCGCTGGCGCAGGAAATCCACGAACACGCGCACCCGCAGCGGCAGGTGCTTGCGCTGCGGCAGCAGGGCGTAGATCGCGTTGGGCGGCGCGGCGTGCTCGTCGAGCACGGTGACCAGCCGCCCGCGCGCCAGGTCCTGCCGGACTTCCCACATCGAGCGCCAGGCCAGGCCCAGCCCGTCGAGCGCCCAGTCGAGCAGGGCGGCGCCGTCGCTGCACGACAAGGAACCGTTCACGCGCTGCGTGACGGTGTCGTTTCCCTGCCGGAACAGCCAGCCGCGGTGCTGGCTGCTCTCGATGCCCAGGGTCAGGCACTCGTGCTGCAGCAGGTCGGCGGGCACCCGCGGCGTGCCGCGCCTGTCGAGGTAGGCCGGGGCGGCGACCACGACGCGCCGGTTCTCGGCCAGCTTGACGCCGACCAGATTCGATTCGGCCAGATCGCCGATGCGCACAGCGCAGTCGTAACGCTCGCGCACGAGATCGGTGAGGCGGTCGGTGAGATCCAGCGAAGCCGACAGCTTGGGGTGGGTATCGAGGAACTCCGGCAGCAGCGGCGCGACGTGCCGGCGGCCGAAGCCGGCCGGCGCGGTCAGCCGCAGGTGGCCGGTCGGGGTCGCGCTGCCCTGCGCCACCATTGCCTCGGCGTCCTCCAGCTCGCGCAGGATGTTGCGGGCTTCTTCGAGGAAGGCTTCGCCCTCGGGCGTGAGGGTGATCCGGCGCGTCGTGCGCACCAGGAGCTTGACGCCCAGCCGGGCCTCGAGCGCGTCCACGCGGCGGCCGATCAGCGCCGGCGCCAGGCTTTCTGCGCGCGCCACCGCCGAGAGGCTGCCCAGGGTGGCGACGGCGACGAAGGTTTCCAGTTGCTTGAAGCGGTCCATGGGTCATCTTTTACTTTCAGGCAAAGATGATGACACATCCAGGGGGTTTTTCTACACAGAGGTAGGTAATACACTCGACCCCAGTCTCATGAAATCGGCGGGGGTTGACCCCCCCGCGCATCGGAGGAACGACATGTCCAACCAACTGCCCGAAGGCATCCAGATCACCGCGCCGGTCGCCGACGCCGTCGCCAGCCGCGTGCTCACGCCCGAGGCCCTGGCCCTGGTCGCGCAACTGCACCGCAAGTACGAAGGCCGCCGCCAGGAACTCCTGGCCGCCCGTGCCGAGCGCACCAAGCGCCTGGATGCCGGCGAACGCCCGGACTTCCTCGAAGAGACGGCCGACGTGCGCGCCGGCGACTGGACGATCGCGCCGCTGCCGGCCGACCTGCAGTGCCGCCGCGTGGAAATCACCGGCCCGGTCGAGCGCAAGATGGTCATCAACGCGCTGAACTCCGGCGCGGACAGCTACATGACCGACTTCGAGGATTCGAACACGCCCAACTGGGACAACCAGATGCAGGGCCAGATCAACCTGCAGGACGCCATCCGCCGCACCATCTCGCTGGAGCAGAACGGCAAGACCTACAAGCTGAACGACAAGGTCGCGACCCTGCTGGTGCGCCCGCGCGGCTGGCACCTCGACGAGAAGCACGTGCTCATCGACGGCAAGCGCGTCTCGGGCGGCATCTTCGACTTCGCGCTCTACATGTTCCACAACGCCAAGGAGCTGATCGCCCGCGGCAGCGGCCCGTACTTCTACCTGCCGAAGATGGAAAGCCATCTCGAGGCCCGCCTCTGGAACGACATCTTCAAGGATACCCAGGACGCCCTGGGCATCCCGCAGGGCACCATCAAGGCCACCGTGCTGGTCGAGACCATCATGGCCGCCTTCGAGATGGACGAGATCCTGTATGAGCTGCGCGAGCACAGCGCCGGCCTGAACGCCGGCCGCTGGGACTACATCTTCAGTTGCATCAAGAAGTTCAAGACCGACCGCGACTTCTGCCTGGCCGACCGCGCCAAGGTCACCATGACCGCCCCGTTCATGCGCGCCTACGCGCTGCTGCTGCTCAAGACCTGCCACCAGCGCAATGCGCCGGCCATCGGCGGCATGAGCGCCCTGATCCCGATCAAGAGCGATCCGGAGAAGAACGAAGTGGCCATGAACGGCATCCGCATGGACAAGCGCCGCGACGCCACCGACGGCTACGACGGCGGCTGGGTCGCCCACCCCGGCCTGGTGCAGACCGCCATGGAAGAGTTCGTCGCCGTGCTGGGCGATCGCCCCAATCAGATCGACAAGAAGCGCCCGGACGTGCAGGTCAGCGCCGCCGACCTGCTCAACTTCGAGCCGCAGGCCCCGATCACCGAGGCCGGGCTGCGCATGAACATCAACGTCGGCATCCATTACCTGGGTTCCTGGCTGGACGGCAACGGCTGCGTGCCCATTCACAACCTGATGGAAGACGCCGCCACCGCCGAGATTTCCCGCTCGCAGGTGTGGCAGTGGATCCGCTCGCCCAAGGGCAAGCTGGAAGACGGCCGCAAGGTCACCGCCGAGCTCGTGCGCGAGCTGATTCCGCAGGAGCTGGCCAAGGTCAAGGCGGACGTCGGCGCAAGCCCGGCCTACGACAAGGCCGCGAAGATCTTCGAGCAGATGAGCACGCAGGAAGCGTTCGAAGAGTTCCTGACGCTGCCGCTGTACGAGGAGATCTGAGGCGGGTTGTTGTCGTCCGGTCGTGACTGAGGAGAGGGGGCGCCGTGCGGCGCCCCCTTTTTCCTTTCACGAACAGGGCTCATGCTTCGAGCGCTCTCGCAGCCATCGTTGCCTTGGCCCACCAGACCAGCTCGTCGAACGCGTTTCGCGTTTGCCGACGGTCTCCTGCCACCGCACCGCCTCGGGATTCAGGCTCGGCACGAACCTGTTCGTCGATATCTCGTCGAAGAAGGGCATCGGATGCTCGCGCAGGTCGACCAGCTCCACGTCCATGTTGGTGCGAGCCTTGGCCTGCTTCAGAATCCATGGCGCCGGCTTGTCGGCGAATCGGGTCGGACGGGGCGAGCCGATGATGACGGCAATCCTTGGCTTTGAGTTCACGACCTTGCGGGATATGGAGGAAAATGGCTTCGTTTCTCGCACGGTGACCCCGTAAAACCGCCTCAAGTCGAATATGCATTGACCGAACTAGGGTTCGAGCTTCTGGTCCCGGTGCGGGCGCTCGCCGAGTGGGTCATCGAGAACTCGTCGCGCATGGACGCAGCACGCGCGGCCTACGCCAAGCGCCGCAACATCGAGGAACGAACGAGGATCTAACGCTATGAGAATATTTGCCGACAAAGTCGCTCTCGTTACTGGCGGCACCTCCGGCATTGGCCGGGCCACCGCTCTTGCGTTTGCCCGGGAAGGGGCCAACGTTGTCGTTGTCGGACGGCGGGAAGACGAGGGCGCCGAATCCGTTGCTCTCATCGAACAAGCCGGCGGCAAAGGGCTTTTCGTGCGGGCCGATGTTTCCGTCGAAGAGGAGGTTGCCTCAATGGTCGCGCGGGCCGTTGAGGTATTCGGCGGCTTGCATTTCGCTTTCAACAATGCGGGGGTTTTTCTCCCGCCCGCCCCCATGACCGAAATATCGGCCGAGGCCATCGACCGCATCCTGGCCGTCAATGTGCGCGGGGTCGCGCTTTGCATGAAGCACGAGATTCCGGCGATCATGAAAAGTGGCGGCGGCGGCATCGTCAATACCGCCTCGTTCCTGGGCATCCGAGCCTTTCCGGGCTCGGCGATATACAACGCGAGCAAGTTTGCCGTCATCGGGCTGACCAAATCGGCGGCAGTGGAGTTCGCTTCGCAAGGCGTCCGGGTCAATGCGGTATGTCCAGGCGTGATCGATACGCCCATGAACGAGGAGATGCGAGCCGAGGAAAGCGGCCGCGATTTTCTCAATGGACTGCAGCCGATGAAGCGCACCGGCCGCCCCGAAGAGATTGCCGCGGCGGTTCTCTACCTGTGTTCGCCGGGCGCGGGGTTTACCACGGGCACGACGCTCAGCGTGGATGGAGGCATCTCGGTGTAGCCGGCGCGGCGCTTCTTGCTCGTGCTCGAGCCCAGGGCAAGGCACGGACCGACCTGGATGCCCGACGCGCTGGCTCGAGCATGCAGGCTGCCAGGCCATTGTCTTTCGCGGCATCTTCGGCCACAATGGCCTTTGCTGATTCTTCCCGTTCATCCGGAACGCGACATGCACGCCACCCACGACTTTGACCTTGCCGCCGCTGCCCGCGCAGCGCTGCCGGTCGTCGTTCGCGTTGTCGTCGTAGGCGTCGTTACGCACGCGCCGTCGCGAACCGGGTAGGCAAAAAGCAGCAAGCAGCAGACCGTCTTCCCCGAACCCCGCCGGCGCAATCGGCGGGGTTTTTCGTTTGCGCTCCGTCGGCATCGCCTGAATTCACGGAGCCATTCATGACCACGCGCCACAGCGCAGTGCTCGCCGCCCACGGCGAACCCCCGCCAGATAGTCTTCTCCTGGAGCCGAAGGCCCACCCGAATCGTGGCGTGCAGGCGCCGGCCGCTAGGCCGGTGCCCTGCGCGCAAGCCCTTTCCGGCGCACAGATCACCGTGCGCCTGCTCGAGCGCCAGGGTGTGCGCCTGATCACCGGCTATCCGGGCGGCGCCATCCTGCCCATCTACGACGCGCTCGGACAGTCGGCCACGATCCGCCACGTGCTGGCCCGTCACGAACAGGGCGCCGGCTTCATCGCCCAGGGCCAGGCGCGCGTTTCGGGCGAGGTGGCGGTGTGCATGACGTCCTCCGGCCCCGGCGCCACCAACCTGCTGACGGCGATCACCGATGCCAAGCTGGACTCGATCCCCCTGGTGGCGATCACCGGCCAGGTGCCCAAGGCGCAGATCGGTACCGACGCCTTCCAGGAGGTCGACACCTACGGGCTGACCCTGCCGATCACCAAGCACAACTTCCTGGTCTCGTCGACCGAGGAACTGCTGGAAGTGATCCCGCGCGCCTTCGCCATCGCTGCCTCCGGCCGGCCCGGCCCGGTGCTGATCGACATTCCCAAGGACGTGCAGAGCCGCGTCATCGACGTTGCCGAGTGGCCGGAACCCGGCCGGCGCGCAAAGCCGGCGCCGGCCGATGGCACGGCGCTGGCCGAGGCAGCATCGCTGATCGCCCAGGCAGCGCGCCCGGTGCTCTATCTGGGCGGCGGCGTGATCCATGCCGGCGCGGCGCCACTGGCCATCGCGCTGGCCGAGAAGGCGAACCTGCCCACCGTGATGACGCTGATGGCGCTGGGCGCCATGCCGGTCGATCACCCGCTCTCGCTCGGCATGCTGGGCCAGCACGGCGCTCCGTACACCAACCTGGCGCTCGACGAGTGCGACCTCCTGATCGCCGTCGGCGCCCGCTTCGACGATCGCGCCACCGGCAAGGTCGCGGCCTTCTGCCCGCAGGCGAAGATCGTCCACGTCGACATCGACCCGGCCGAGCTGGACAAGATCAAGACCGCGCACGTCGGCATCGTGGCGGACGTGGGCGAAGCACTCGCCCGGCTGCTGCCGCTGGTGCCGCGGGCTGCGCGCGAGGCCTGGGGCGGGCGCATCCACGCGCTGAAGGCCGCGCATCCGCAGCCGCTGCCAGGCCTGGACGATCCGCGCTCGCACTTCGGCCTGATCCGGGCGGTCGCCGCCTGCGTGGGCGACGATGCCATCGTCGTCACCGACGTGGGCCAGCACCAGATGTGGGCGGCGCAGGCCTATCCGCTGCGCCGGCCGCGCCAGTGGCTGACCTCGGGCGGATTGGGCACGATGGGCTTCGGCCTGCCGGCGGCGATCGGCGCCGCGCTCGCCGCGCCGGACCGCACGGTGGTGTGCTTCACCGGCGACGGCTCGATCCTGATGAATCTCCAGGAACTGGTCACGGCGGCCGAGGAGGGCGTCGACGTCAAGATCGTGCTCATGAACAACGCCGTGCTCGGGCTGGTGCACCAGCAGCAGACCTTGTTCTACGGCCAGCGTCTCTTCGCCTCGGCGTTCCGGGCCATGCCGGATTTCGTCGGCACCGCCCGCGCGCTCGGCATCGCTGCCATCGACCTCGATGCGGCCACCGACCCCTGCGCGGCCCTGGCCGAGGCCCTGGGCCGGCCCGGTCCCTGCCTGATCCATGCCGGCATCGACGCCGCGCAGAAGGTGTATCCCATGGTGCCCGCGGGCGCCGCCAACCGCGACATGATCGGAGCCTGAACGATGAACGCCATCACCCAAGACGAAAGCCAGGCGCTGTCGCGCGCCGTGCTGGAGATCGACGTCGCCAACCATCCGGGCGTGATGTCGCACGTCGTCGGCCTCTTCGCGCGCCGCGCCTTCAACGTGGAGGGCATTCTCTGCCTGCCCGTCGACGACGGCCGCTGCAGCCGCATCTGGCTGCGGGTCCATGAGGACGCCAGGCTGGCGCAGATGATCCGTCAGCTCGAAAAGCTGGAGGATGTCGCAGCGGTGCGCCGGCACCACGGCGGGCACGCAGTGTTCACTCGGTTGGGTGCCTTCTTCCAGCCGGGTCAGGATGTCCATACAAGTGGGCACGGCGCCGGCGGGGACGGCATCCGGACGGCTTGATCGCACGCCTGGGCGCGGGCCGCGTCGCTGCTGGATCCGGCAAGCGCCTGCGCCAGCGCTGTCTGCAGCTCAGCCGGCTGCTCGGCCCGGCACCGGCAGCCCGTAAGGAAGATGCAGACAGCAGGGGCACGGGCTGCACCCTGCACACATGCGAACCATTCGCATTCTCAGACTATAATGCCGGCACGCCCGCTCGCCACTCAACGCGCTACGGATTCGGCCGCAGCCACATCGCCGCACATGCTCGACGGGTTCCGTCGTCTCGATGGCTTTGATCGGACCGTGCTGACTCGCTACTACAGAGACCTGTTGAACTTCTGCATGCGCAAGGTGAGAGACCGCGATACCGCGGCCGATCTGGCGCAGGAAAGCTACGCCCGCGTGCTGTCGATGCAGCAGTCGGGCCAGGTGATTCTGGAGCCGGGGGCCTTGCTGAGGCAGGTTGCGCTGCGTGCCAAGATCGACCTGGACCGGCGCGCCGAGGTTCGCCAGCACGACGATATAGACGCTCTGGAAGAGGCCCGCCAGCCCGCAAGCCCGCGGCATCTCCAGCCCGAGGAGGCTTATGCCTCCGCACAGGCCGTCCGGGCCTACCTCGACACCATCGACGCGTTGCCGCCAAGGTGCCGCGAGGCATTCTGCATGTACCTGTTCGACGGACTGCCGAACAAGGAAATCGCCGAACGCATGGGGGTGTCGCTCAGCATGGTGAACCAGTACATCAGCCGCGGCAAGCTCGCCTGCGCGGCCCGCAGGGAGGCGCTCGATCATGGGGGTTGAAGTCGACGAGGCTGCCGAGGCGCGCGAGCTCGAGGAATACTTTCGCGCGCAGGATCCGATCGACGTCGCGGCGGCGGAATGGCACACCCGCCGCGAGCAAGGCCTCACCGCCGCCGAGCAGGCCGAGTTCGAGCAATGGATGGCGGCCTGCCCCGCCCATGCGGCTGCCTTTCGTCGCCTGGACGAAGGTCTGGCGGCGCTGCGCAGCCTGCCCGCCGACGCGATTGCCCGGGTCCGTGCGTCTTCTTGCGCTGCGCCGACCGCCGTGCCTGCTCGGGTTGGACAAGCACCCCGCCCGGGGGCCGGGCGCAGCGACTCGGGCAAAGATGCCCGCCGTGGGTTCTCGTTGAATCGGGCGTTGTCGCGTCCGGCGTTGGCGGCACTCTGCTGCGTAGCAGTGCTGGCGGGGGGGCTGGGCTGGTATCAGTGGCAGCAACCGCAGGTCTTTGCCGACAGCTACTCGGTCGAGCGCGGGCAACGCGAGGTGGTCACGCTTCCCGACGGCACCGAACTGGCCATGGACGCCGACACGCAGGCGCAAGTGGTGCTGTACCGCGACCGTCGGGAAGTGCGCATCAGGGAGGGGCAGATCATGTTCGCTGTTGCGCCCGACAGCGACAAGCCCTTCCACGTGCTGGCCGGGCCGGCGCGTGTCACCGTGGTGGGCACGCGCTTCTGCGTGCGCTACCGCAGCGCCGGTATGGATGCGGGTGCGGTCAATGTCGCGGTGGAGGAGGGTCGTGTACGGGTTGCCGGCGGGCACGCGCCGGCGGATGGTGGACCGGCCCCGGCTGTGGATCTGGCGGCGGGCCAGGGCCTTACGGTGTCGCCGAACGGTGCACTCGGCCAGGCCGCGGCGGTTGCACCCAGCAGCATTGCGCTTTGGCGCAAAGGCCTGGTGCGCTTCGAGAACACGCCGCTGGCCGATGCCTTGCTCGAACTCGAACGCTACGGCCCGACCGGGCTGGTGATCCGGAATCCGGCTGTCGCGGCCATGACCATCGGCGGCAGCTACCAGATCGACCGGCCAGGGGAGTTCGCGCGGATGCTGACGCAGATCCTGCCCGTCAGGCTGGTGCAAGGGCCGGACGGGAAGACCGAGATCGCCGCCGCGTCGTAAGCGCAGCAGGTGCACGCAAGGCGATTGAAAAAGCTTGGCGAGCGGGGGTGCATTTCCGGCGAGTTGGTGCGTCTTTAAGAGTAGTGAGTTTCATTTTCATTCATTACTCGACTTATGCAACACGTCTCCATGCGCCACGTGCCCCCGCGTTTTCGTCCCGCCCCTCTCGCCTTGGCCATCGCGCTGACCCTGGGCGCGCCGGCGATTGTCCAGGCCCAGGCCGCCGCCGACGGCGCCGGTGCCATCACCCTGTCCATCGCTGCGCAGCCGCTGGGCTCCGCGCTGAACGAGCTTTCGGCGGCCACCGGTACGCCCATCGGGTTTTCTCCGGCGCTGGTGGCCGGCAAGACGGCGCTCTCGGTCAACGGGGCGCTCACGGTGGGGCAGGCGGTGGAGCAGCTTCTGGCGGGAAGTGGATTGATCGCAGTGCAGGAGGGCAGCGGCATTGTCATCAAGCCCGCGCCTATGGGTGCAACAGTGATGCTGACGCCCATCACAGTGACGGCGGCACGCGATGGAACCACCGAAGACACGGGCAGCTACGCCCAGACCGGCCCCAGCCGCACCGCCACCGGCCTGAACCTCTCTCTGCGTGAAACGCCGCAATCCGTCACCGTGATGACGCGCCAGCGCATGGACGACTTCAAGCTGCAGACGCTGACCGACGTGATGGAGCAGACGCCCGGCCTTACCGTCGATCACCAGGGGGACGGCAACAATTTCCTGGTGCGCGGCGACAACGTCAATCTGCAGGTCGACGGCCTGCGTCAGATGGCGAGCGGCTGGTATGCCAATACGCAGATGCTGTACACGATGGACGACATGGCGGAGATCGACCGCATCGAGGTGCTCAAAGGCTCTTCCGGCCTGATGAACGGCGATGGCAAGTACGGTGCCACCATCAACATGATCCGCAAGCGCCCGACACACGACTTCCGGGCCAGCATCGGCGCAGGCGCCGGAAGCTGGGACAACTACCGCGCCGACGTGGACGTGGGCGGACCGCTCAATGCCAGTGGCACGGTGCGCGGCCGTCTGGTGGCGGCGGCGGCGGACGGCAAGGATTTCCGCGACTACACCAAGCGTCGCAACCAGACGCTGTACGGCACGCTGGACGTGGACCTGACGCCCGACACGCTGCTCAATGCGGGCTTTACTTATCGCCGCCGCGAGTATTACGGCGCGGGCAGCACCAGCATGATTCAGGCCTATTCGGCCGATGGGCAGTACCTGGGCCTGCAGCCGCGCTCGTTCAATGTGGGGGCGCCCTGGTCCGGCTACGAGCAGGATACCCGCACCGTGTTTGCCAGCCTGGAGCATCGTTTCGGCAACGGCTGGACGGCCAAACTGCGTGCCAGCGACGAAAAAACCGAAATGCCCTATGGCGAAACGGGCATCTGGTTCACCGGCATACCCGAGGTGGTCGACATCAGCAGGGCCGAGGACCACGCCAACCGCAATCGCAGTGTCGCCTTCGATTTGCAGGGTCCATTCCAGCTTCTCGGCATGACCCATGAACTGATGATCGGCGCCGATACCGCCCGCACCAGTTCCGACACCTATTCGGCCAACAAGCGTCTCACCAATCCGGGGCTGGACTATGCCGACGGCGGCGGCGCCATCGTGCGGCCGGACGACATCGGCAGCTACCCGGTGGACAACCACAGCTACTTCAGTTCCCGGCGCCATTCCTTCTACGCCGCCGGCCGCTTCAGTCTGGCCGATCCGGTCAAGTTGATCGCGGGCGCGCGCGTCACCAACTACCAGCAATACGACCTCACGCCCTACGCCTATTCGAACTACGACTTCAGGAGAAACGGCGTCGTCACGCCCTATGCCGGGCTGGTGGTGGACGTGCACGAGAACGTCTCGCTCTATGGCAGCTACGCCAGCATCTTCAAGCCGCAAAGCGTCATCGACGCGCAGGGCAGGACTCTCGACCCCGAGGAGGGCAAGACCTATGAGGTCGGGGCCAAGGGCGAATTCTTCGATCAACGCCTGAATGCCAGCATCGCCCACTTCTGGATGAAGACCGACAACGTGGCCGAGAGTACGGGCGAGGTCATGCCGGATGGCACGGCCATCTATCGCGCGGTCTCGGGCGTCACGCGGCGGGGCTACGAGCTGGAGCTTTCCGGCGAGCTGGCCCCGGGCTGGCAGGCCCAGGGCGGCTTCGTCATGAACGACAGCAGCCTGGACAGCACAGGTTACATCCCCAGGAACCAGTTCAAGCTGGCCACCACCTACCAGTTCGCCGGCGCGTTGAACGGCTTGACCGTGGGCGCGGCCACGCGCTGGCAAAGCAAGACATCGGCCGGCCCGCTCGTGCAGCCGTCGTTCTGGCTCGTCGACCTGATGGCGCGGTACCGTGTGAGTCGCCACTTCAGCGTGAACCTGAACGTCAGGAACGTGCTCGACAAGGCCTACTTCGCCGGCCTGCGGGATTTCGGCCGGATCCAGTACACCTGGGGTGCGCCGCGCAGCGTGACCGTGGGCATGCGCTACGACTTCTGATCCTCGGCTGGTGGCCGGATCGCCGACCCGGGGTATTCGCCGGCCGGCATGCGCATGCCGGCCGGCACCGATCAGTTCGTCTTGCTGAGCCCGGCCTCCCGCACGATCCCGCTCCAGCGCGCGAGCTCCTTCCTGACGAAGGCCTCCGCCGCCGCCGTCGAGCCTGTCAGCGGCAGATTGCCGTCGGCCACCACGCGCTCGATCACCTCGTCCTGCGCCAGGGCGACCTGCACTTCCCGGTGCAGGCGTTCGATGACGGCCGCAGGCGTGCCGCGCGGGGCCATGAGGACTTTCCATTCGCTGACTTCGATCCCGGGGTAGCCGAGTTCGGCCAATGTGGGTACGTCCGGCAGCAGCGGCAGGCGCTGGGCGGAGGTGACGGCCAGCGCGCGCAAACGGCCTCCCTGGAGCAAGGGCAGCGCGCCGGGCGGAGTCGCGAACATGGCATCGGTGATGCCGCCGACGACGTCCTGCAGCGCTGGCGCCGTACCGCGGTAAGGGACGGTGACGAACTTGGCGCCGACGACGGTGCCCAGCATTTCGCCGACCAGTTGGCCGACGGTTCCGGCCCCGGCCGAGGCGAGCGTCAAATGCTTGGCCTGATGCGCTTTGACGAGGTCGGCCAGGTCGGAATAGGAGGCATCCGCGCGAACGACCAGCACGACCGGCTGTTCGGCCAGCGTGGCGATCGGCACGAAGTCGTGCAGCACGTCGTAGGGCAGGGTGCGAAAGAGTTCCGGATTGATCGCGACGGTGGCCGTCTGGCCGATGCCGATGGTGTAGCCGTCGGGCTTGGCCTTGGCGGCTGCCTCCATGCCGATGATGCCGCTGGCCCCGGGCTTGTTCTCGACGACGACGGTCCAGCGGGTATTGGCGGCGATGGCGTTGCCGATCACGCGGGCCATGTGATCGGTGCCGCCGCCGGCGGGCGCCGGCACCACCAGCCTTATGGGCTGCCGTGGATACTCGGCTTGGGCACGTGCCGGGTCGCTGGCGGCGCCGATGGTGGCCAGCGCGAGCGCGACGGTCGCGGTCATGCGCGTGATTGTCATGGTGTGTCTCCTCTCTCTTTTCGTGGTGTCGTGGCCGGCTGTCAGCGCCAGATCCAGGGTCGGCGCACGCGGTCGGCAGCCTGGAAATCGGTGATTCGTTCCTGCAGCCGCAGCGTGAGCCCGATGGCGTCGAGCCCGGCCAGCAGCATGCTGCGCTCGTTGGCGGGCACGGCCAGCGGCCAGGCGCGACCGTCGGCCAGGCTTGCGCGCTCGGCTTCCAGATCCACCGTCATCACGAGTACGCCCGTCTCGGCTGCGGCGGCGAGGGACTCCAGATCGCTGCGTGGCAGCACCACCGGCAGCACCCCATTGCGATAGCAGTTGTTCTTGAAGATGGCGCCGAAGCTCGCGGCGAAGACGGCGCGGATGCCGAACTGGCGCAGCGCCCAGACGGCCTGTTCCCGCGAGGAGCCGCTGCCGAAGTTGGCGCCGCTCACCAGAAAACAGGCCTGCCGGAAAGGGGCCCGGTTGAGCACGAAGTCGGGGTTCTCCCGGCGCCTTCCGTCGGCGTCCTGCACATAGCGCCAGCCGGCCATCAGTTTCTCGCCGTATCCCGCCTTGCCCGGCTGCGTCATCTCCCGCGAGGGGATCAGCACGTCGGTATCGATGTTGTCGCGCAAGAGCGGCGCGACGATGCCGGTGACCCGTACGAAGGTTTCCATGTGCCGGTCTCCTAGGCGAGCAGCGGGCGCGGGTCCGCGATGCAGCCGGCGAGCGCGGATGCGGCGACGGTGGCCGGGCTAGCCAGGTGGGTGCGTACCCCTGGACCTTGCCTACCCTCGAAATTGCGGTTGGTGCTGGAGATCACCCGCCGCGCGGTCCGTCCCGGCCGATCGAAGCTGTCGCCGCCGACGTAGAAGCACAGCGAGCAGCCGCTTTCCCGCCATTCGAAGCCCGCGGCGCGAAAGACGGCGTCCAGCCCCTCGGCTTCGGCGGCGCGCTTGACGCTGGTGGAGCCCGGCACGACCAGCGCCGTCACGCCGGGAGCGACCTTGCGGCCGCGCACGACTCCGGCGGCCAGGCGCAGGTCGGACAGCCGGCTGTTCGTGCAGGAGCCGATGAAGGCGGCGTCGATGGGCAGCCCGGCCAGGGGCTGGCCCGGCCGCAGGTCCATGTAGGCCAGGGCCCGCTCCTCGCCGGAAAGGTCGGCAGGAACGCCGCCATCCACGGCACAGGCCTGGCCGGGGTTCGTGCCCCAGCTCACCTGCGGCGCCAGGCGCGAACAGTCCAGGTGCAGCGTCCGGTCGTAGCTGGCGCCGGGATCGGATGCCAGGGTGCGCCAATGGGCGACCGCGGCATCCCAGCGCGTTCCCTGCGGGGCGTAGGGCCGGTCCCGCAGCCAGGCGAAAGTGACGTCGTCAGGCGCGACGAGCCCGGTCCAGGCGCCGAACTCCACCGCCATATTGCAGAGCGTCATCCGGGCCTCGACGTCCAGGCCGCGCACGGCCTCGCCGCAGAATTCGATGGCGTGTTCGGCTGCGCCATCGGCGCCGTAGCGGGCGATGAGCGCGAGCACCATGTCCTTGGCGAAGACGCCGGGCGGCAGCTTGCCATGGAACTCGACCCGCAGCGTAGGTGGCTGGGCTCGCACCAGCGTCTGGGTGGCAACCGCATGTTCGCCGTCGGTGGTGCCGATACCCCAGGCGAGCGCGCCGATGCCGCCGACAGTGCAGGTGTGGCTGTCGCAGCAGACCAGGGTGGCGCCCGGCAGCGCGATCCCCAGTTCGGGAGACACCACGTGCGAGATGCCCTGCCGAGGGTCGTCGAGGTCGAACAGGGTGATGCCGGCGTGGTGCGCACCCTCGCGGAACGCCTGGATGAAGGCGCGGCCGCCCTTGAAGCGCGTGTCGTCGTTGCGGCCGACGTGGGTGTCCACGATGTGATCCATGGTGCCGAATACCAGCGAAGGCTGCGCCGCGGCGCGGCCGCTCTCCTGCAGCGGGCCGAACACTGCCGGGCCCGAGCGGTCGTGCAGCAGTATGCGATCCACGTGCAGGAGGCTGCGCCCACCGCCGAGGTCCGCCACCACGTGCTCGTCCCAGATCTTCTCGATGATGTTGCGGGCTTCAGGCATCGGTGCGCTCCTGCAGGCCTGCCAGGTAGGCGCGCTCCAGAGCGAAGACCTGCTCGAACCCGGCCAGCCGCTTCAGGGTGTCGAAGCTCGCCAGGGGCACGTCCGGGGAGCCGGTCTGGCCATCCCGCCGCAGGGCCGAGAGCGCCGCCTGCATGGCGTGGATGCCGGCCATCAGCAGCGTGCCGGGCAGACTGACCCGTGCGATGCCCATGTCCTGCATCTCGGCGAAGGTGAATCGATCCGGAGACTTGCCTCCTTCCACCACATTGATCGCCACGGGGCCATGGATGCGCTGCACCGCCTCGCGCGCCAGCGATTTGTCGGTCATGCCGTCGATGAAGACCATCGCCGCGCCGGCCTGAAGATAGGCGTTGCCCCGGCGCACGACGTCCTCGAGCCCGCCGATCGCGAGGGCGTCCGTGCGGGCATTGATCACGAAATCGGGATCGGTGCGCGCCTGGGCGCAGGCACGGATCTTGGCCACGGCTTCCTCGATCGGCAGGACTGTCTTGCCGTCCAGGTGCCCGCAGCGCTTGGGCGCCTGCTGGTCCTCGATGTTGACGCCGGCGCAGCCGATGCGCTCGAACGCGCGCACCGCATACCAGGCATTGACCGCATTGCCGAAGCCGGTGTCGCCGTCGGCCATGACGGGTATGGCCACGGCGTCGACGATCGGCTGGGTGGCGGCCAGCATGTCGGACATGGAAAGAAAGCCGTAGTCCGGCAATCCCAGCCGCGTCACCGACATGCCGAAACCCGAGCATTGGATGGCAGGAAAGCCGGCCTGCTCCACCACCCGGGCCGAGAGGGGGTCGTAGGCGCCGGGCATGACCAGCAGCTCCGGTGCCAGGATCAGCCGGCGCAGTATCGTGGTCTTGTTCATGCCGTGGCCTCCGTGAACGGACGCAGCCGGAATTCCTGCAAGTGGCCGGACGGGTTGGCGTCGCGACCGGGGTCCGCGGGCAGCTCGAGGCCGAAGTGACGCTGCAGCACGTCGGCGATCAGCTCGTAGCACGAGCCCATGCGCACCACGCTCAGATCGGTGAAATCGATGATCGTCGACGAGCGCCGATAGTGGTGGTAGCGGCGCAGCCCGTAGTCCAGTTCGATGTCCGCGATGGCTCGCAGTTCGGGTTGCACATCCTGCAGGCGGAACTTGGTGCCCGTGCCGGAGAGGTTGGCCGACGAACCGAATACCGGGTGGTTGGCCTCGCGGCTGAGCCGTCCGATCGCCGTATGGACCGGGCCGCCGTTGAGCAGCATGCCGATGGTGCCGTTCGCGGTGCTTGCTCGCAGCAGGGCAGGCTCGATCGCGCGGATCAGGGGGTGATCCGCGCGGTAGGGCGCGATGACGCCCATCGGCAGGTCGTAGTCCTCGGTCACGCACTCGATCATGTCCTGCCGGCGTTGGTCGAGGACATGGATCTCCCGCTGGCCGACCTCGTCGGTGATCAAGGCATTGCGCTTGTGCGGGCCGCGCTCCTTGGCCCGGTAGATGCGTTCGAGCGCCTCGGGCGAGCCGCCCCAGATGCCGTAGCCCACGGTGTTCGGGCAGATCGCGATGCCTGCGCCGTGCAATACGGCGAAGACGCGTTGGATGTCCTTGTCCAGGTCGGGCCGGCCGCTGCCTGTCGTCATGCTTGTCTCCTTCGACGCGAACGTCGTGTGCATTCGTACTTGCCTGGACAGCTATGCTACGCATCCCTAAGATAAGAAAAAGCGATTTATCCTTGATCGGAAAGTAAGGATCGCTAATGTATCGAGCACACGCCATCGGGCGAGAGCGGCCCACTTGCAGGAGACCTTCATGAAGCTGGGCAACCTGCCTACCTTGCAGGCCGTGGTGCGGCGGGGCAACTTTGCCGCCGCCGCGCAGGAAATGGCGTTGACGCCGAGCGCGGTGAGCCAGCAGATGCGCCAGCTCGAGGATTATTTCGGCCAGCCGCTGTTCGACCGGTCGGGACGGGCGGTGAAGCCGACGCCGTTCGCGCTGGAGCTCGTCGGCACGGTCGAGCAGACCCTCGCCGATCTGGAGTCGCTACGCGACAGGAGCCTGCCGGAGGCGGCCGGCAGACTGAGGCTAGGCGTCATCAACAGTGTGATGCTGTCCACGCTGCCCGCCATCCTGCGCGCCATGACCGAGCGGCATCCGGGCATCCATGTCGTCCTGGAGCCCGAGAACACATCCGGGCAGTTGCTGGAGTCGATCAAGGCGGGCGACATCGACGCCGCGCTGGTCGTGAATCCGCAGGCGGGCGTATCGCGCAAGCTGATGTGCGATACGTTGGCGCAAGAGCCTTTCGTGCTCCTGTACCCGAAGGAAGGCCGCCGCCGCCTCTCGGCCGAGGCCGCCATGGCCAGGTGGCCGTGGGTGCGCTACAACGGCAGCCTCGAGGGCGGGCGCATGGCCTCGGCCTTCGTGCGCCAGGTCGTGCCGGGCCTGCAGCCGCGCTACGAGATCATGACGGCGCAAGGCGTGGCCGGCCTGGTCTCGGAAGGGCTCGGCTTCTCCGTGATTCCCTTGTCCAGGCAATTGCGGCTCTCGGCGAGCGCGGTTGCATGCATTTCGCTGGAGCAGCGCATGCCGCGGCGGCAGATCGTTCTGGCCCGTCGGGCCGCGGACGCCGACAGCCGCCGCATCAACGCCCTGAGCCAGTGTGCGCGGGAGGTCTATGCGGCCGGCTGAGCCAGGGCTAGGGCGGCGATGAGGCGCACGCTTACGCCGGTATCCGCACCGGCAGCGCCGTGTACCCGTGCACGAAGGTCGAGCGCACGCGCACCGGCTCGCCCATCACCTCGATCGTCGGGAAGCGCTTCAGTATCTCCTCCCACAGGATGCGTAGCTGCAGTTCGGCGAGCCGGTTGCCTACGCAGCGATGGATGCCGAAGCCGAACGACAGGTGCTGGCGGGCCTGCGGACGGTCGATCAGGAAGCGGCCGGCGTTGGCGATCGCGTCCTCGTCGCGGTTGCCCGAGAGGTACCACATGGCCAGCTTGTCGCCCTTGCGGATGGTCTTGCCGCCCAGCTCCACGTCCTGCAGGGCGGTGCGCCGCATGTAGGCGAGCGGGGTCTGCCAGCGGATGATCTCGGAGACCATGTTCTCGACCAGACCGGGGTTGGCGCGCAGCTTGTCCCATTCGGCCGGGTTCTCGCTCAGGGCCAGCAGGCCGCCGGTCATGGAGTTGCGCGTGGTGTCGTTGCCGCCGACGATGAGCAGCACGAGGTTGCCCATGTATTCGCGCGGCCCCATGTTGCGGGTCTCGGGGTTGTGCGCCAGCATCGAGACCAGGTCGTGCGCGGGTGGTGCGTTGACCCGCTCGTTCCAGAGCCGGGTGAAGTAGGCGAGCATGTTCTGCAGCTCGGCGCGGCGCTCCTCGGGGCTGGGCGCGCGCGGGTCGACCGCCTGGTTGGAGGTGGCCACGTTGGACCAATGGGTGAGCAGGCGGCGGTCTTCCAGCGGAAAGTCGAACAGGGTGGCCAGCATCAGCGTGGTCAGCTCGATCGAGACCTTGTCGACCCAGTCGAAGGTCTCGCCGCGCGGCAGGCTGTCCAGCACGCGACAGGTGCGCTCGCGGATCAGGTCCTGCATGTTGGCGAGGTTGCCCGGCGAGACGATCGGGCTGACGGCCTTGCGCTGCACGTCGTGCTGCGGCGTGTCCATGGCGATGAACATCTGCAGCTTGTGCTCGTCCTCGGGCTCGTCGGTGAGTGTGATGCCGCCCTGGCGCCAGTCGGACGAGAAGATGCGATGGTGGGTCTCCATCTGCATGATGTCCTTGAAGCGCGTGACCGACCAGTAGCCGCCGACCAGAGGGTTCTCGGCATAGTGCACCGGGTCGTCGCGGCGCAGCCGCTCGAAGTAGTGATCGACGGTGCCTTGCTCGAAGTAGTCCGGGGTGGCGGGGTCGATGTCTTCCAGGCGCATCGAGAACGCGTGTTCGCGGGCGGCGGATTGTCGGGCCTGTTCTGTCGGTGTCATGGTGTCTCCTCCTGGCGGGGGCTCAGTGCTGGCCTTCGGGCAGGCGCACTTCGATGCCGTCCAGGGCCGGTGTGACGGGGATCTGGCAAGCCAGGCGGGAGCTGTCGCGCCGCTCGCTGGCCAGGCCGAGCATGTCGTTCTCGAACTCGCTCATGGCCGGCAACTGGCCGGCCCAGGGGGCTTCGATGTAGACGTGACAGGTGGCACAGGCGCACTGGCCGCCGCAGTCTCCGTCGATGCCGGGTACGCCGTTGTCGACGGCGGCGCGCATCAGCACGGTGTCCGGTGGAACCTGGACGGCGTGGCGTTCGCCGCTGTAGGCAATGAAATTGACGGTGGGCATGGTCGTTCTCGCACTCCTTCGGCTGGGTGGTGCAGGCCTGCGCCGCGCGAGGCGGGCAACGCAGGCCTGCGACGGCTGCCGCCTCGTTGTCAGTTCCGAGGCTGGCAGGCTTCGCGGCCTTCCCCGGCCGCCCGCAGGGCGTCGGGCATGGGGCCGGCGGTGTTCAGGCAATGCAGCACGATGCTGCTCAGCCAGAATTCGAGATGAGGGTGGTCCAGCGCCAGTACGGCCGGCTTGTGGGTGATGACGTTGAGCAGGTGGCCCGTCGCGATGTGCAGCCCGATCTGCAGGCGGGCCGCGGCGGCTTGCTTGTCGCGCCGCCGCGACTTGGCGAGGATGAGCCCGGTGTAGTGCGCGCTCAGCCACGCGCCGGCGTCGCGGATGGGCTGCCAGTCGCTGCCGCCGTTGATGCTGTATTCCAGCGCGGCGCAGAGCGGCCCCTCGTTGGCGCGGATCACGCCGATATGGTGGCGCACGCAGCGCTCGAGCGTCTGCTGCAGGGTGAGGCCGCGCAGGCTGGCGGGATTGAGCACGCGCAGCGCCTGCTGGCGGACCTCGTCGATGATCCGGTCGAGCAGGAATTCGAAATAGGCCTGCTTGTTCTTGAAGCGGATGTAGAAGGCGCCGACCGAGCAGCCGGACTGCGCGGCGATCTGTGCGATCGAGACATCGTCGAAGCCGCCGGCGGACAGCAGGTGCTTGCCGGTCTGCAGCAGCTTTTCGCGCGTGCGCTCGGCGCGCGGCTGCCGGGTGGGCAGGGCCCGCTGGCCGTCGGGACGCGCGCGGGGCGGCGGCCCGTCGAGCAGGACATCGGCATGGGCGTCTTGCATCCTGCGGTCCCGAAAGTGAATGTGCATTCACAATAGGGGCGTGCGAACGGAACCGTCAATCGGGGCCGTCCCGAAAATCCGCCCATGCTAGGGAAAACGAGGAGAGAACGTGCCGGCGCGTGCTGCGTTCGTCGCAGGCGGGCGAGTTGCGCTAGCCGAGCGCCTGCGCAAGCGCGACCACGGCGGCGCGCCGGCGCGGCGTGTCCTGGTGGCTCTTGGCCATCGAGCTCCACTCCGGGTGGCCGCGGGCGTCGCGCAGTTCCGTGGGCAGCGTTCCCTTGCGCAGTTCTTCGTCCTGCGCCGTGTCCAACGCCAGGGGTTGCTGTGCGGCGTGGCCGCGCGCCTCCAGCGCGCCGATCAGCCAGCGCTGGCGCAGGGCGAGCAGGCGCAGCACCGCGTCGTCCACCGTCAGCTCGCGCGCGCCCTTGAGCCGCCCCATGAAGCGTTCGCCGAAACGGCCCGCGGTCTGCCACAGGCCGCCCACCGCCGCACCCACCAGCGTGCCGGTTCCCAGGCTGAGGCCGCCGGTGGCCAGGTCCAGCGCGGCGCCCGCGGCGGCGCCGGCCGCGACGCCCTTGCCCACCTCGATACCCATGTCCTTGAGCGCTTCGGGATTGAAGAGATCGTGTTCGAGGCGGGCGTTCCAGGCCGGCAGGTCGGCGCCGGCCAGATCGCTCTGCCGAAAGCCGTAGAGTGCGAGCAGCTCGAGCATGCAGCGCTGCTCGCGCTGGCGCACGAGGTTGCGCAGCGCTTCCTCGTGCAGGGCGACGGCCTGGGCCTCGGGCGGGCTGGGTACGCGCAGCGCGGCGCAGTCGATGAGCATGTCGGCGACGATGCGCCCGGCCGCTTCGCGGCGCAGGATGCGATGCCGGGCGTGGTCGGCGATCAGCGCGGTCAGCATGGGCGCTGCCGAATCCAGCAGCGTGCCGAGCTTTTCATACAGCCGCTGTTCGCCGTCGACGGCCGGGGCCACCGTGTCGAATTCCACGATCGCGTGCAGGCCCAGGCGGGCCAGCGCGTCGCGCCATTCCGGCACGCGGTGGCCGGCCGCGCTCACGAAGTTGAGCACCGGCAGCAGGGGGCGGGCGCAACTGGCCAGCAGCGCGAGTTCGTCGCGATGCTTCTCCAGCACGGGATCGCGGGCGTCGACCACGTACAGGCCGGCGTCGCTCGCGGCGAGCTGGCGCAGCACTTTGGCTTCCTGCTCGAAACGCAGGGTGGCTTCGCGCGTCTGCAGAAAGCGTTCGATGCGGGCGGGGCCGTCCAGGCGCTCGCTCGGCGGCGCCAGGCTGTCGATGTATTCGTGCAGGGCGACCGCATCCTCCAGGCCCGGCGTGTCGAAGAGTTCGATCACCGCTTTGCCTTCGAGCAGCAGGGCGGCGGCCTCGACGTGTCGCGTGGTGCTGGGGCTGTCGGCCACCTCGCCGAATTCCGGATCGCGCGTCAGCGTGCGCAGCAACGAAGTCTTGCCGGTGTTGGTGTGTCCGACGACGGCGAGGCGTAGCGGTTTCATGTCAGCTCCGCGCGGCCGCCCGGCGGCGGCTGAAGCGCCCCCTGGGGGACAGCGAACGTCGTGAGCGCGGGGATCGTCATGTCAGCGTAGCGTCATTCGGAGGGGCGGCGAGCCAAGCGAGCGCCGTTTTGCCGTCGGTGCAGATGCCGGCGTCCGGCAGGCCGGCCTCGACCAGGCGCGCCCGCCATTGCTCGATACGCGCGGCCGGCGCCTCGCCGACGAGCCAGACCCGCGCATGCCGGGCCGAACCGGCGAGTTCCGCGGCCAGGCGAGCGGTGCCGCGATCCGGCGTCTGCGGCGCATGGCAGGCAATCAGCAGGCGCGCCGGAGGGTGGGCGGCGAATGCGTCGAGCAGTGCGCCGCGCAGCTTGCGGCCGTCGATGGTGCCCGCGTCGATTGCGTCGGCGGGCAGCGCCGGCGGCCATGGAAGGTCCGCGGGCAGCTCGATGGCGACCAGTACCTGCGCCTGCGGTGCATCGAGGCGCTCGCGCAGGCCCTCGGGCAGGGGCGTGGCGCCGGCCGCGGGCAGGGTCGAGGCATCGCCGGCCGAGGGAAACTGCGAGGGTGTCGCGTCCGTCACGCCCAGGCGCGCGCTGCTGGGCTGCAGGCGTTCGCGCAGTACGGCGAAAGTGGCGTCGTCGGTGTCCACGCGCAGCCGATGGCGCCGCGCCAGCAGCAGGGCCGCGCAGGCGAGGAGGGCAAGCGCGCGGGGCAGCACGCCGTAGACCACCAGGCAGCCCAGCAGCCAGTTCGACCACAACACTTGCGCCGGCGCATCGAGCGGCATGGCCGCGCCGCTCGCGCGAACGATGTCGGGCCCGGGTACGGGAAAGCCGAAAAGCGCCGGCAGGCGGCCGAGCGCCTGGGTCAGGCCGACGAAGGTGTCCGGCCCGAGCAGCGTGGTTTCCCACACGAAGCCGTAGCGGCGCGTCGCCAGCATGGCAACCAGCGTGAGCAGGGCGGAAAGCAGGGCCAGCAGCCACCAGGCGTTGGCAAAGCAGCCCACGCCGGCGCGCAGCATGCCGGCGCGGCCGAGCAGCGCGAACAGGGCGCGCGGCAGCAGGGCCGCCGCGGCGGGACGGCTGCCGTCGAGCCGTGTGCCGGCGGCGGCCACGGGCGGCAGACGCGACAGCCGTGTCGCTGCGCCGAGGACTGCACGCACGAGCACACTGCCGACGCGCTCGCCCCAGCCCATGCCGACCAGCCAGACGATGAAGGTGAGCGCGTGCAGGCCCAGCAGCCCGCCCAGGGCCCAGAACAGATTCACCGGCCGGCTGCCGTCGCCCAGCGCGGCGGCGGCCGCACCCGCGCCGGACAGCACCGCGATCAGGCAGGCGAGTGGGCCGAGCAGCCAGGCATTGTCTCGCCAGCGGCGGGCAATGGCGTCGAGCCCTTCGCGCTTGGCGAGCTCGACATTGCGGCGCAGCAGCGCCGTCTCCACCGGCAACCCGCTGTGGCGCAGATGCCGCACGATCTCGCTGTCTTCATAGGGCCCCCAGCGGTGCTCGGCCATGCGTATGGTCTCGGCGAGCCAGGCGGCGTAGCGGGGCAGCGGGGAATCGTCGGCGTAGCGTGTCATGTAGGAGACGGATGGGCGGGCAGGGCTGAGTTTATTGCATCGCGCCGGCGCCAACACTGGCATGCGCGCGCAACATGTCGTTTAATCCAGCTACATACAAAGAAACAAAAAGCATGCACCGCGCCCGCCAGGCCGTGCCCGCCCCGAGATTTGTCGATGTCCCAGTCCGAGCGCCCGATTCCCATCCTCACGTACCACCAGGTTGCGCCGCCGCCACCGTCCGGTACGCCGTTTCGCAGCCTGACGGTTGCTCCCGGCGTGTTTGCGCGGCACATGCGTGCGCTGCGCATGCTGGGCTGGCGCGGCTTGTCGATGCACGAGCTGATGCCGTATCTGTCCGGCGAGCGCGAGGGCAAGGTGTTCGGCCTGACCTTCGACGACGGCTATCGCAACGTGCTGCAGCATGCCTTGCCCGTGCTGCGCGCCACCGGCCACACTGCGACCAACTACTTCGTCGCCGCGCATGCGGGGGGCACGAATTTCTGGGATGCCGGCAACGGCGTACCGGCCGCCGCGCTCATGAACGAGGACGAGATCCGTAGCTGGGCGGCCGCGGGCATGGAGGTCGGTTCGCACACGCTTGACCATGCCCGCCTGACCGAGCTTGCCCCGGACGACGCCCGGCGCCAGATCGACCATGCCCGCGCGCGGCTGGAGACTGTGGTGCAGCAGCCGGTGGAGGCCTTCTGTTATCCCTATGGCGCCTATGCGCCCGAGCACGCCGACATGGCGCGCGCAGCCGGCTATCGGACGGCGACCACGACGCGACGCGGGCGCACGCGCCGGGGTGACGATCCCTGGCACCTGCGCCGGGTTCCCGTGGTGCGTTCGACGCATTTGCTCGGTTTGCTGCAGAAGATGATGACGGCCTACGAAGACCGGCGCGGAGAGCCTGCGTGAGTGCAAGTTTCCCGGCTGCGGCACCGCATGGCCGCCGACTGCGGATCGCGTTCGTGGCGCGTCGCTTCGGCGCGCGCTTCGGCGGCGCCGAAGCCTATGGCGAGCGCGTGCTGGCCGAACTCGCGCAGCGCCACGACATCCATGTGTTCTGCCAGGAGTGGGACAGCCCGCTGCCGCTGGCGCACACCCTGGTCGGATGCAACCGCCGCCTGCCGCGCTGGCTGAACCTGCTCGACTTCGGCCGGCGCTGCGCGCCCTTGCTGCGCGGTTTCGACGTGGTGCACAGTCACGAGAACCTCTGGCTGGGCGATGTGCAAGTCGTACATGTCATGCCGGTACGCTATTCGCGGTTGCACAATCCGCCGAGCTGGCGGCGCCGGCTGCGGTCGCTCACCAGCATGCGCTGGCTCACCTACTTGGCGCTCGAGGCGCTGCGCGTTCAGGCGCGCCCGCAGCGTACGGTCGTGGCGGCATCGGCCCTGATCGCGCAGCAACTGTCGACCGCCTATGCGCGCATGGCGCCGGTACAAGTGATCACACCCGGCGTGCAGCTTCCTGCGCAGCCCCGTGACCAGGCCGCTGCGCGCGCCCGGCTGGGCCTGACGCCGGGTCGCGTCTATCTGCTGTTGATCGCCAACGACCCCGTGCGCAAGGGGCTGGACGCCGCGCTGGACGCGCTTGCCCGGCTGCCCGAGCGCACGCAGTTGCTCGTCGTCGGCGGCGACGCGGCCACGGCCGAGCGCGTGCGGGCGAGCGCCCTGGCGTCGAACGTGGCGGCTCGTGTGCAAGCCTGGCCCGGCCAGCGCGATGTGGACGTGTTCTACGACGCCGCCGACATCTGCCTCTTCGCCACGCTGGGCGACGCTTTCGGCATGGTGCCGCTGGAGGCGATGGCGCACGGCCTGCCGGTGATCCTCAGCCCTGCGCGCTACTGCGGCTTTGCGGGCCACCTGATGCCGGAGCGCGATGCGCTGGTTCTGGACGATCCGCGGGATAGCGGGGAGATCGCGCACGCCGTGCGTCGGCTGATGGACGATCCCGCGCTGTGCGAGGCTCTGGTCGCCGCCGGGCATCGTGTCGCGCAGACCTTCGGCTGGCGCACGATCGCGGCGCAGTTCGAGCACGTCTACCTGGCCGATGCGCGGGCGGACGTCCTGCTGCCGAGCCGCGAAGCGGGCGGCGGTGAGGATACGATCGCCGGTTCGCGCTAGTGGCGTGTCGCCGCGTCCGGTCTTGGCGCGCTGCAAAAAAAACAATAACCCTGTGTGCTTCAGGGTATTGAAACCGCTCGCGGGGCCCCAATCTGCAGGTCAACGCCACAGTCCGGTATGCCATGTGCTGGCAAACGGGCAGTTGTGGCCAACGACTCATGCAGGATCTCCCACGGCCGGACAGACGGCGGCCAGGCTGCCCAGGGCGCGCCGAAGCGGGGGTTCCGGCATTTTCCTGGAAGGAAAAACAGACCCATGCGCTTCGACAAACTCACGACGAAATTCCAGCAGGCCCTGGCGGACGCCCAGAGCCTGGCCGCGCGCCACGACCACCAGTACATCGAGCCGGTCCACGTGCTCTCAGCGCTGCTGGGCGATGCCGAAAGCGGGGTGGCGAGCCTGCTCTCGCGCGCCGGCGTCGCGGTCAACCGGCTGCAACCCGCGCTGCAGCAGGCCCTGCAACGCCTGCCGCAGGTCCAGGGCGGCGACGGCAACGTACAGATCGGCCGCGAACTGCAGGCCGTGCTCACGCGCACCGACAAGGAAGCCGGCAAGCGCGGCGATACCTTCATCCCGACCGAACTCTTCCTGCTGGCCCTGGCCGAGGACAAGGGCGAGGCGGGCCGCCTGCTGCGCGAGGCCGGGCTGCAGAAGGCCGCGCTCGAAGCGGCGGTCGACGCCGTGCGCGGCAGCGGGCCGGTGGATTCGGCCGAAGGCGAATCCAACCGCGAAGCCTTGAAGAAATACACCCTGGACCTGACCGCGCGTGCCCGCGAGGGCAAGCTCGATCCGGTCATCGGCCGCGACGACGAGATCCGCCGCACGATCCAGATCCTGCAGCGCCGCACCAAGAACAATCCGGTGCTGATCGGCGAGCCCGGCGTGGGCAAGACCGCCATCGTCGAAGGGCTGGCGCAGCGCATCGTCAACGGCGAGGTGCCCGAGACGCTCAAGGGCAAGCGCGTGCTTTCGCTCGACATGGCGGCCCTGCTCGCCGGCGCGAAGTACCGCGGCGAGTTCGAGGAGCGCCTGAAGTCCGTGCTCAAGGAAATCGCTCAGGACGAAGGCCAGACCATCGTCTTCATCGACGAGATCCACACCATGGTCGGCGCCGGCAAGGCCGAAGGCGCGATGGACGCGGGCAACATGTTGAAGCCCGCGCTCTCGCGCGGCGAACTGCACTGCATCGGCGCGACCACGCTCGACGAGTACCGCAAGTACATCGAGAAGGACGCCGCGCTCGAGCGCCGCTTCCAGAAGGTGCTGGTGGACGAACCTTCGGTGGAATCGACCATCGCCATCCTGCGCGGCCTGCAGGAGCGCTACGAGCTGCACCACGGCGTGGAGATCACCGACCCGGCGATCGTGGCCGCGGCCGAACTCTCGCACCGCTACATCACCGACCGCTTCCTGCCGGACAAGGCGATCGACCTGATCGACGAGGCCGCCGCGCGCATCCGCATGGAGATCGACTCCAAGCCCGAGGTGATGGACCGCCTGGAGCGGCGCATCATCCAGTTGAAGATCGAGCGCGAAGCCGTCAAGAAGGAAACCGACGAGGCGTCCAAGCGCCGCCTGCAGGGCATCGAGGACGAGCTCGAGCAGTTGCAGCGCGAGTACAACGACTACGAGGAAATCTGGAAGGCCGAGAAGGCGGCCGTGCAGGGCACGCAGTCGATCAAGGAAGAGATCGACCAGGTGCGCGCCGAGATGGCCGAGCTGCAGCGCCGCGGCCAGTTCGACAAGCTCGCCGAGCTGCAGTACGGCAAGCTGCCCGAACTGGAAGCCCGCCTGAAATCCGCGGAAACCGAGGAGCAGGTCGAAGGCGCGCGCGATACCGAGCCCGGTCGCCAGCGGCTGTTGCGCACCCAGGTCGGCGCCGAGGAAATCGCCGAAGTGGTGTCGCGCGCCACGGGCATTCCGGTCTCCAAGATGATGCAGGGCGAGCGCGCCAAGCTGCTGCACATGGAAGAGCGCCTGCACGAACGCGTGATCGGTCAAGACGAGGCCGTGCGCCTGGTGTCCGACGCCATCCGCCGTTCGCGCGCCGGTTTGTCCGATCCGTCGCGGCCGTATGGCTCGTTCCTGTTCCTGGGCCCCACGGGCGTGGGCAAGACCGAGCTCACCAAGGCGCTCGCCGAGTTCCTGTTCGATTCCAGCGAGCACATGATCCGCATCGACATGAGCGAGTTCATGGAGAAGCACTCGGTGGCCCGTCTGATCGGTGCGCCCCCGGGCTACGTCGGCTACGAGGAAGGCGGCTACCTGACCGAAGCGGTGCGCCGCAAGCCGTACAGCGTGATCCTGCTCGATGAAGTCGAGAAGGCGCACCCGGATGTCTTCAACGTGCTCCTGCAGGTGCTGGACGACGGCCGCCTGACCGACGGCCAGGGGCGCACGGTGGATTTTCGCAACACGGTGATCGTGATGACGTCCAACCTGGGCTCGCAGCACATCCAGAGCATGACCGGACAACCCTACGACGCCATCAAGGCGGTGGTGTGGGACGAGCTGCGCCAGCACATGCGGCCGGAGTTCCTGAACCGGATCGACGAAGTCGTGGTGTTCCATGCGCTGGACAACAAGCACATCGCCTCGATCGCGAAGATCCAGTTGAAGCGGCTGGAGGATCGTCTCGAGAAGATGGAGATGAAGCTGGACGTGTCGGACGCCGCCCTGGCGCAGATCGCCGCGGTGGGCTTCGACCCGGTGTTCGGTGCGCGGCCGCTGAAGCGCGCCATCCAGCAGGAGATCGAGAACCCGGTGGCCAAGCTGATCCTCGAGGGTCAGTTCGGGCCCAAGGACGTGATCCCGGTGGACTACCGCGACGGCCAGTTCGTGTTCACGCGGACCTTGCAGTAAGAAGGTCGGGCCGCCCCCCGCGCGGGCGGCCCCAGCGTGTGCGGACAGGCTGCCGCTACGGGCGCAAACCATCCACGGCATCCACGAGGGCCGAGTCCTGTGCACAGGACTCGGCCCTTTTGGTCTGTGCTGGACGCTTGTACTGTTACACCTGCGCCACCCACCTCGTCCGACAGATGCCAGAAGCCATCCATGTTCCTGCCGCCGACGGTCATGCGCTGCGCGGCTTCGCCTGGCGGCACGCCGGCCCGCCGGCGCGAGCGCGGCCCGTCGTCATCGTCAACAGTGCGACATCGGTGGCATGCCGCTACTACGAACGCTTCGGCAACGCGCTGCACGAACAGGGCTGCGACGTGCTGACCTACGACTATCGGGGCATCGGCGGGTCCCGGCATGGCCCGCTGCGCCGGCTGTCGGCGGGCTGGCTCGATTGGGGCGTGCATGACTTCGAGGGCGTGCTCCGCTATGCCGCCGCGAACTTTCCCGGGCAGCCGATATATGTGGTCGGCCATTCGATCGGCGGCTTCGTGATCGGCCTGGCCCCGTCCGCATACCTGGTCGAGCGCATTTTCACGATGGGCGCGCAGTTCGCCTACTGGCGCGACTACGCGCGGCACGCGCGTGCGCGCATGTTCGTGCGCTGGCACGTCGCCATGCCGCTGATCGCGCGCGCCCTGGGTTACGTGCCGGCCAAGCGGCTGGGCTGGATGGAAGACACGCCCAAGGGCGTGGCGCTCGACTGGGCGCGCATGGGGCCGCGCTTCGAGGCCTCGCTGCGCGGTGCGGACCCGACGCTGGCAAGCCGCTTCGGCCAGGTGCGCGCGCCCATCCTGGCGCTGGGCGTCGAGGACGACCCCTTCGGCACCGTGCCCGCGATCGACCGCCTGCTCGGCTACTACACGCGCAGCGAGCGCCATCACCTGCGCCTCGCGCCCGCTGCGATCAGCGAGGCCGGCATCGGCCATTTCGCTTTCTTTCACCAGCGGTTTCGCGCCTCGCTCTGGCCGCTCGCGATGGATTGGCTGCTCAGGCAGCGGCTTCCTGCCCCGCTGCCGGGGCCTTTGACACACTACCCCGCGCAAGACGGCATTCTTGCGCAAGAACCAGGACGCCCCCATCCGGGCACGTGCCTTTCTCCCAGGGACCGGAACAGCCCATGAACGACAGCCAAGAACGGATCGCCAGCAGCTTTGCCGCGCAGGGCCTGATGCAAACCCTGGGCGCGAAGCTGGCCCTGGTGGCGGATGGCGAAGTGCATATCGAACTTGCCTTTTCCAGGCACCTCTCGCAGCAGCATGGTTTCGTGCACGCGGGGGCCATCACCAGCGTGCTGGACAGCGCCTGCGGCTACGCGGCGCTGACGCGGGCGCCACAGGGTTGCGAAGTCGTGACCGCGGAGTTCAAGATCAATCTCCTGCGGCCGGCGTTGGGCGAACGCTTCCTGGCCATCGGGAAGGTGCAGAACGCGGGGAAGTCGCTCACGGTGTGCACCGGCGAGGTTCGGGCGTTCGCCGGCGGCGAGGCCTCCGGCAAGGTGGTGGCCCTCATGCAGGCGACCATTGCAAATGTCGCGGTGCGCGAGTCGGATTAGTCTTCGACCTGGCGACCTACTGCCTGGCAATGTTCAGGGATTCTGCCACCTTGCCCAGCGCCGCATACTCATCCCTGATCATGCGGTCCAGTTCGGCGCCGGTGCGTATCACGACCTGCTCGCCCGCATCTGCCACGAATTTCTGGACCGCGGGCTTTTGCGCGGCGTGGCTGAAGGCTGCCTGCAGCTTCTGCACCACGGGGAGCGGCAGGTTCTTGGGGCCCAGCACGCCGCGCCAGAGCAGGGTTTGTTCCTCTGGCACCCCGATGTCGGTAAGGCTGGCGGCGTTGGGCAGCATGGGTGTGCGCTCGGCGGAACTGAGCAGCGGGCAGACGACCTTGCCGTTGTCCAGATGGGATTTGATCGGCAGGATGGAGCCGACATAGATGTCCACGTGGCCACCCAGGAAGTTGTTCAATGTGTCGCCTGCTCCCTTGAACGGGACACCAAGTACCGACAATTTCTTGGCGCGGAAAATGCGCTCGGATGCCAATTGCCCTATGCCGCCGACGCCGTCGTTGCCATAGGTGTACTTGCCGGGGTTCTTCTCCAAGGTGGCGATGAACTCCTGACCCGTGCGGGCGGGGAATTCCGACTTCACGCAGAATACATACGGCGCGCTGGATAGCTGGATGATGGGTGTGAAGTCGTCCGGACCGTAGCTGTCGCGCAGGCTATGCGGTACGGCTGTTACCGGGCTGTTCCAGACGGCGGCCAGGGTAGCGCCGTCCGGCGCCGAGCGGATCATCTGGTTCATGCCGATCGCGCCGCCGGCGCCGCCCACATTGACGACCACCAGCGGGCCGTCGAGTTTTTCCTCGGCCGCCAGCGCAAAGGTGCGAAAGAAACCGTCGGTGCCGCCACCCGGCGGGGCCGGGATGATCAGGCGTGCCTGCTGCGCGGCCGCGGGCAGGGCGAGCGCGAGCAGAGGGGCGGCGAGCAGGGCGCGAAGCAAAGCGTGCTTTTTCATGATGACTGTCTCCTTCGGTGGTGAATGCGATAGGCTTCAACGGGCTTGCCGGGCCGCGCCGCAGCGTTGTCCGGACTGGCCGGCGTCATGCCAGGCGAGCTGGTGGCGCAGGACATGGGGCAGTACTCCGCCCTGGCGGATGTAGGCAGCCTCTCGGCTGGTCTCCACGCATAGACGCAACGCAACAGTGCTCGTGCGGCCGTCGCTTCGCCAGATGCGCAGATCCAGAATCTGGCCAGGTACGACATCCTGCCCGAGGCCTTCCACGGCGAACGTCTCGCTGCCGTCCAAGTCAAGGGTGTCGCTGTCGATGCCCTCGGGCAACTGACAGGGCAGGACGCCCATGCCGACAAGATTGCTGCGATGGATGCGTTCGAAGCTGCTGGCGATCACGGCACGCACACCCAGCAGATAGGTACCTTTCGCCGCCCAGTCGCGGCTCGAACCCGTGCCGTACTCTCTGCCCGCGAAGACCAGTAGCGGCACTCCGCGCTCGCGGTACGTGGCCGCTGCCTCGCTGATCGACACGATGTTCCCGTCCGGTACCAGGCGGGTCCAGCCACCCTCGCGGCCCCCCGCCATCCGGTTGCGCAGGCGCACGTTGGCGAACGTGCCGCGGATCATGACCTCATGGTTGGCGCGGCGCGCCACATACGTGTTGAAGGATATGGGTGCCACACCGTTGGCCTGCAAATAGATGCCTGCCGGCGAGTCCGGCGCGATGGCGCCGCCGGGACTGATGTGGTCGGTAGTGATCGAATCGCCCAGGATCGCCAGAGCGCGTGCGCCGGCGATCGCCTCAAGCGGTGCGGGGCTGGCCGGCACCGCTTGCAGAAAGGGAGGTCGGCGCAGGTAGGTGGACGCCTCGTTCCAGGTGTAGTGCTCGCCGTGCGGCGCGGGCAGGGCATCCCAGAGCGGATTGGTCAGCGCCTGCGCGGCGTAACCGATGCGAAAGTGCGTGCTGTCGGCGGCACAAGGCAGAAGCGCCTGGATATCGGCTTCTGCTGGCCAGAGATCCTGCAAGAATACGGGCACTCCCGTGCAGTCGAAGCCCAGCGGCTCCTTTTCCGTATCCAGAATGCGGCCCGCGATGGCAAAGGCGACGACCAGCGGAGGGCTCATCAGATAGTTGGCGCGAACGGCCGGGTGGACGCGTGCCTCGAAGTTGCGGTTGCCCGAAAGGACGGCGGCCACGACCAGGTTCCGCTTGGCGATCTGCGTCTGTACGGCCTCGGGTAGCGGGCCGGAATTGCCCATGCATGTGGCGCACCCGAACCCCGCCACCTGGAATCCCAGAGATGCCAGGCTCTCCAGCAGGCCGGCTTGCTGCAGATAGGCCGCCACGGCCTTGGAGCCGGGCGTGAACGATGTCTTGACGTGCGGGGCCGCACGCAGGCCGCGGCGCACGGCGTGGCGCGCCAGCAAGCCGGCCGCCAGCAGTACGGCGGGGTTGGAAGTGTTGGCGCAGGAGGTGATGGCGGCAATGACGATATCGCCGTCGGCCAGCTCGGCCGGCGCCGCGAGGCCGGCGTTGCGTTGCTGTGGTTCGCGCACCGGCCGTCGCAGGAAGCTGCGCGTCGCATGGCCGAAGCCGCCTTGTTCCGCAGGCAGCGACAGCAGTCGCTCGAACTGTGCGGCCATGTCGCGCAGGTCGATACGGTCTTGCGGGCGGCTCGGCCCGCTGACGCTGGGGCGGATTGTCGAGAGGTCGATGTGCAGCAGGGCGCTGTAGTCGATGTCGCCCGCGGCCGGGATGCCGAACATGTCTTGCGCGCGCCAATAGGCGCGTATGCGCTCCAGGTGTTCCGGCGAACGGCCCGTGCTGGCAAGATAGTCCATCGTGCGTTCGTCGATACAGAAGAATGCGGCGGTGGCACCGTATTCGGGCGCCATGTTGGCGATGGTGCAGCGCTCGGGCGCTGCAAGTTCCGCTGCCCCTGCGCCGACGAACTCCACGAATTTGCCGACGACGCCAGCCTGGCGCAAGTGCCGGGTCAAGGTCAGGGCGATATCGGTGGTGGTGATGCCAGCCCCCACGCGGCCCGAGAGTTCGACGCCCACCACGTCCGGCAGGCGCAACATCAAGGGTTGGCCGAGCATGGCGGCTTCGGCTTCGATCCCGCCCACCCCCCAGCCGAGCACACCCAGCCCGTTGATCATGGCGGTGTGGCTGTCGGGGCCGATCAAGCTGTCGGGGTACAGCAGATCGCCATCCTGGCATACCTGGTGCGCCAGGAACTCCAGGTTCACCTGGTGCAGGATGCCGTTGCCCGGCGGCACGATGCGGATGCGCTCGAAAGCTTGCGCGGCCCATTTGAGGAAACCATAGCGTTCGGCGTTGCGCGTGAACTCCAGGCGAAGGTTGCGTTCGGCGGCATCCGCGGCGCCGGCATGGTCCACCTGCAGCGAGTGGTCGACCACCAGGTCCACAGGTAGCGCCGGGGCGATGGCCGTGGCGGGCGCGCCGTGCTCGCGGGCCGCGTCGCGCATGGCCGCAAGATCGGCCAGCAGTGGGATGCCGGAGGCATCGGGAGCCAGGATGCGTGCGACCGTGAATGGGACGTCGGGACGCTGATCGTCGCGGGGCTGCCAGTCCAGCACGGCGCTCATCGCGCGCGTCATATCGTGGCTGCCGTCGTGGTGGCGCAGCAGGGCCTCCAGCACGATGCGCAAGGTGCAGGGCAGTCGGCGCAGATCGCGGGTGCTTCGCGCTTGCAGGGTGGACAGCGCATGGAAGGCCCCCAGGCGCCTGCCGTCCTGCGCGTACAGATCGCGACGGGAATCGGGCGGTGTGCAGGACGTCTCGTGCATGACGTCAGAATCCGAAAAGACGCATGGCCGTGGTGCCCAGGATTTCCTGGCGCTGGGCGGGCTCGGGGACGCCGTGCTCGAGTGCCGTGAGGGCGCCGGCAATGCTCTGGTGTTCGTGGCGGGTGTGCGGCCAGTCCGATCCCCAAACCAGGTGGCCGCTGCCAAAGTGGGCCAGCAATTCGACGCTGATCTCCACGGCCGTCTGCGCGTCGGCGGATGTCCAGCCATTGCGGTAACCCGCCGCCAGCTTGACCCAGACGCGGCCGGTCTTGGCCTGCGACAGTAGGTACTGAAAGCCCGGATCGTGGCGGCCCAGCAGGTCGTCCGGACGCCCGAAGTGGTCGACCAGCACGCGCACGCCTGCGTCCAGCAGCGCAGGGACGAGCGCCGGCAGGTCGATCGCCGCGCGGTGGAGCTCGACCAGCATGTCGCGGCGGGCCAGTTCAGTGAGAAAGACCCGCCAGGCGGGGGCGTGCAAGGGCGGCAGCGCCAGGCCATCCAGGTTCAGACGGACGCCGACCACGCCGTCGCGCTGCAGTGTGTCCAGCGCTGCGGCAGGCGTGTCGACCGGAAGAACGGCAACACCGCGCAGCCGTTGCGGGTCCCGGCGCAGCGCGGCAAGCATGTGGCTGTTGTCAAAGCCCAGGAAACTGGGCTGCACCAGCACGGTGTGAGTGATGCCGGCGCGCGCGCCATGCTCGCGGTAGTCCTCCAGGGTGGCGTCGTAAGCAGGCGTATAGCGCCGCGCGGCCAGCATCGGCAGATCCTGGGTGAAGACGTGAACGTGGGTGTCGACGAGATTCATGTTGCGATATTCCGACGAGGGTCAGCGTCTGCATTGAACTATACGACTAGTCAACTATGCAAGTCGGCGAAAACCCTAGTGAAGCGTCGGACATGCGTCGCCGGCCGTTGGCCTGATCCGGCGGGAACGCGATGCGGGGACTGCGCCTCGGTATACTCGCGCGCATGAGCCAGCACGTACCCATCTATCGGCAGATCCAGGATTTCATCCGCAGCGGCATTGCTGCAGGCCGCTTTGCTCCCGGCGACAAGTTGCCGTCGGAGCCCGAACTGGCGCGCCGCTTCGGCACGACGCGCGCTACCGTGGCCCGGGCTTTCCAGGAGCTGGGGTTCGAAGGTGTGGTGACTCGCCGGATCGGCAGCGGTAGCTATGTCAGCGTGCGCCAGCACGATCGAGTCGACACTGCGGTGGCGACCGGCTATGAGGAGCGTGCCCAGGCCGCGGGCGAGGAGGTCGCCTACGAACTGCTGGCGTATGTGCAGTTGCCCGCGGGGGCGAAGGAGGCGGCTTTGCTGCAGTTGCCCGTCGGCGAACCGATTTTTCACATGCGGCGTCTGCGCCACGTGGGCGGGCGCACTGCAGCCGAAGACCGCTACCTGACCGGCGTGGTCGGACAGGCGATCGAGCCACAGTGGCTGGCGAGTCAAGCCATACAGCAGGTGTTCCGCGAGCGTTTGGGATTGCGCATCGCCCGCATCGACAACGTCGTGCGCGCCACGTCGGCGACGGCCTCGCTGGCCCAGCAGCTTCGGGTTCCTCGTGGTGCAGCGTTGCTGGTGCGCGAGCACGTGGTCTTCGACTTGCAGGACAGGCCGCTATTGTGCGGCGACACGGTTTATTCGAACGAATTCAGCATCCACTATGCGTTGAGGGGCGAACTCGGCTGAGGATCGCAGGTTGCGGCCCTCGGCCCAACTCGCGATCAACCGGGATCTTTCACTGCGGGTCAGCCCTGGCCCGCCATCCAGCGCCGCCAGCCGTCCAGGCCCATCTCGCGCAATCTGCGCTGATTGGCTTCTACGATATCGTCCGGGTCGGGAATGGCGTGGACTGCGCGCGCCACGCTGTCTTCGCGCAGCAGATGGAAGATCGGGTACGGGGCCCGGTTGGTGTAGTTCCCGATGTCTTCGGGCTCGGCGTCGCCAAAGCAGTAGTCGGGATGGAAGCTCGCGATCTGGATGATGCCGCGCAGCTTCAGGCGCTTGAGCAGGCGCTCGGCATCGGCGAGGCAGTGGGTGTAGTCGTGGAATTCGTGCAAGGCGGCGGGCACGATCACGAGGGTGGTGTCGACCGTCTGCGGGTCGGTGTCGGCCAGGCTCAGCAGCTCGGCCTGCAGGTCCGACAGCACGCTGCGAGCATCGGTGCCGTCGCTGACGGCCAGGCGGACTTGATCGCGCACGTACACGGCGCGCGCGAAGGGGCAGAGATTCAGGCCGATCACGGCGCGTTCCAGCCAGTGGCGCACGGCGGTGACGACGGCAGCGTCGTCGGGGTGGGCTGGCGATGTCATGCGGGCATTGTAGCGGCGCACCGCACACCGGCCTCGGCGCGTCAGGGGCGGGCTGTTCGCCGTGGCGCTCCTGTGCCATGCTTTGCCATGGGCCGTTTGGTAGAGCCTGCAAGCACAAACGCTTTTCCCGAGGAGACACCTTGAAAATTTCACCGTTTGCCACGCCGATCGCCATCGCCGGCCCGCTGCGCAAGCCGCGCCAGATGCTGGCCGACCAGACCTACGACAGCCACAAGTCGATCCACGACGACGCGACGGCGGCCGACCTGGGGCTGCGCGGCGCGCCGATCGAAGGCCCGACGCATTTCAGCCAGTTCGACCCGCTCCTGCTCGCGCTCTGGGGGCCGGCCTGGTTCGAGACCGGCTGCATCAGCGCGCACTACCAGAACATGGTGGTGGAGGGCGAGGAAGTCCGCGCCTTCGTGGAGCAGCCGGCGCCGGACGCGCGCTTCGTCCGGATCTGGGCGGAAAAGAAGGACGGCACGCCCGTGCTGAAGGGAACGGCGTCGGTGGGTGCTCCGCTGGCCGACGATCCCCCGACCGAGATCGAGCAGCGCATTGCCAACCTGCGGCCCTCGGCCCAACTCGTGATCAACCGGGATCTGGCGGTCGGCCAGAAGGGGGCGGTCAGCCCGGAGCACGTGCGCATGGGTTTCGATCAGCACATGGGCGAGCATTACCCGTTCACGCTGAACGACAAGCTGCGCGTGATCACCGAGCCGTGCCCCTGGTATACCGCCGAGGATGGCGCAGGTTCGCCCTGGGGGCGCCCAATCGTCCCGACGGAGATGGTCAGCGTGCTGCTGGGCACGACCATGGGCCAGGCGGGCTTCCGCGGCCGCGGCCCGGCGATCGGGCTTTTCGCCGGTCAGCAGATCCGGTATCTGCAGGGGCCGATCTTCGTCGACCACCCCTACGAGCTGGAGCGCGAGATCATCGCCCTCAGCGAAAGCGCCAAGACGGAGTCGGTGTGGGTCCGCACGCGGGTCTACGACGCCAAGACGCGCGCGCTGGTGGCGGAGATGATCCTCAATCACGCCACCTTGAAGGCCTCGTACGAACCGTACGAGCGTGAGGCGCGCGAACTCGGGCGCGTACCGGCCGGCGGAGCGGCCTGACGAGCACGCTGCATCGGGTGCGGGCAAGCCGCATGACGCTTGCGGGCGGCGCGCAGCCGGGCCCGTGCTCACTGTCTTCGCCATCCGGCCACGCCGCCGCCGCTCAGCGCATGCGCACGGCCTCGGCGAACCGCGGCAGGCTCCAGCCCGCGCCCAGCAGCAGTGTGCGGGTATGCAGGTCGTCGCGCACCGCACGTGTGACCTGTGTGCCCAGCCAGGCGAGGCGTTTGTTCCGCACGGCGACGTAGCCATGCGGGTAGCCGCGCGCCAATGAGAGCCAGAGCGCATGGGCCGCCGGGGACTGGCGCGCGCCGCTCAGAAAGCACATGCCATGATCGAGCGCATGCCGGTAGATCTGCCGCGTGATGCCCTGGCGGCGGTGCGCCGGCAGAACGCGCGCATGCGGCGAGCGCAGCAGACGGTCGGCGCGGCGGTCGAGCTCGATCAGGCGATTGAAGACGATGCAGCCGGCGAGCTCGCCGCTGGGTCGGTGTTGTACATACAGGAAGCTCTCGCCGTCGGCTTCGCGGTGCCTGACCCGATAGCTGCGGTTCAGGCGAAAGCCCGGCAGGCCGTGCAGCGGGTCGCCCGGGGTGAGCAGCCTGCGCTGCAGGGCTGCGAGGTCGTGCGCGAGCTCGTCTTCGGGCAACTGGACGTCCAGCCGCAGTTCGAGCGGAGGTGGCCACGGGCGTGCGAGGCCCGCGGCGTGGAGGCAGAAGGAAATCACGGTCGTACTCCGTCGGGCCACGGGGCCCGTGCGCTGAGGGAGGCGATGTCTGAGGCCGCGTACGGCATCCGGCACCGACTCCGACATCAGGGGAGCCGGTGCCCTAGACTCGTGCGGCCGTCAGGCAGAGCAGGGAGTACGGGATGCGCCGTGTCATGGTGCGGTTGGCGCCAGGCGCAGAATGCGCAGGTCGTCGTTGTCGATGGCCGTGGCCACCGCGTCGAAGACGGGGTTGGCCGAGCGTTCGCCGCCCGCTTCGGTGAGGCGGGCAAGAACGGCACAGCCGTCCTGTTCTTCGCGCGTGGTGATGCTGACGGTGACGGTGGCGTCCGCGCGCGGGCGGCCCTGAGGTTCGCGTGCGCTGCCGGCGGGGTTGCCCGCCTGCCAGGCGCGCGCAAGTACTTCGCCGGCGGCGGTGGCGGCCACGCAGTCGCGATAGCTCAGCGCGACCCCGACCTCGGGCGCACGGCTGCCCTGCAGGTCGGCGACGATGCCGGCCTCGTAGGGCGGCACGCGTTCGCCGGCGGGCTCGGCGGGCGGGTTGGGGGCGCCGCGCAGCCGCGCCTGGGTCGCCCGCTCGGCCGGTGTGTCGGGCTCGAGCGCCAGATCGGAAGGGCGCAGCACCAAGGCCTGGATCACGCGGGTGCCATCCTCCTGGGCCACCTGCTGGAGCACGCCCAGAGCCGGGCTCAGCGCAGGATGCGCGGCCAGGCTGTCCGTCAGGCGCGCCTGCTGCACGAGCGAGGCGGCCTGCGGCGTGCCGGCCTGGACCACGCCGGTGTCCAGCGGCGCCACGATCGAGGTTTGCCCGCGCGCGCCCAGCCAGGGGTTGTCGGGCTCGCGTCGCGACAGGTCCAGCACCATGGGTTCGCCGTTCGCGAGGCCCTCGCGCAGGCCGTTGGCGGCATACGGCGAGAACCCCTTGGCCGGCAGTGCGTGCATGAGTTGGGCGACGCTGGCGGCCGAGCCCAGGCCCCACACGGTGGTGCGCGCGGCCGGCTTGCCGAAGGCTACGAGGTAGTGCAGATCGCTGGGCGCGATGCCGGCCGCCTGTTGCCAGACGGTTGCCCCGCCCGATGCGAGCGCCTGTACGGCGCGCAGCCCGCCACCCACCTGCATGCGCCGCACCAGCTCGGCCGGTGTGGCCTGGGCGGGCGCGGTCTGCAGGGCGGCGGAGACGTCGACGAAGTACGCCGGCTGCGCGACCGTCTGTTCGAGCAGCACGCGCGGCAGGTGGGCCAGCGCGTCGCGCAGGGGAAAGCCCTGGTCCAGGGCCAGTGCCGGCGTGGCGAAAGCCAGGGCGCACAGCGCGGCGCCGACGTATGGCCGCACCGCGCCAGGGGATACTGATAGACCGCTCATGGTTTCTTGAAGTCGCCCGCCAGCACGGAAGTGAACTGGCGCGGCTTGAGGTATTTGCGCACCACCGCATTGACCTGATCGGCGGTGAGCTGCCTGAGCTGCTCGTCGATCCTGGCGGACCACGCGAAGGTGCGGCCGGTTTCGAGATAGCTCATCCACGCGTTGGCGAGCGCCGCGTCCTGCGCACGGGTCAGCCTGCGCTGGTTGAGCAGGGCGGAGACGCCTTCGCGCACTTCCGCTTCGGTGAAGCCTTCCTTCAGCACGCGCTCGATCTCTTCGCGCAGGCCGGTTTCCAGGCGCTGGCGGTTCTCGGGCGCATAGATCGCGTAGATCGTCCAGTCGGCCGAGGGCTCGAAGGAGGAGACCGAGAGCATGCTGCGCACGTCGTAGGACAGGCCTTCCTTCTCGCGGATGCGCATCCACAGCCGCGAGGTCTCGGATTGGCCGAGCAGGGCGTTGACCAGGTAGAGCGCGGCGAAGTCGGGGTTGTCGTCCTGCACCGGGATGGGCTGGCGGGCGATGTAGAAGGCATTGGCCTTGTCGGGCGTCTGCTCCACGTACTGCTTGGCCGGCACGTCGCGATAGGGCTGCGGGATGCGCTGCCAGGCGGGCGCCTGCTGCCAGCCCTGCAGGCCGTCGACCAGCGCCTTCTGCGCCTGGTTGGCGTCGAAGTCGCCGACGGCCGTCAACTGCACCTTGCCGGCGCCGTAGAACCATTCGTGAAAGGCGACCAGTGCCTCGCGCTGCAGGCCTTCGAGTTCCTTCTGCGATTCCTCGAAGCTCGGTACGTAGCGCACGTCGTCGGCGGGCCAGGGGTTGTCGTGGCGGGCGAGCGTGCGCACCGCGATCTGGGTGGGCTCGGTCATGGCCGAGCGCAGCGCAGCCGACACCGCGCGCTTGTACTCGTCGACCTGATCCTGCGGGAACGTGGCTTCGCGCAGGATCTGCATGACCAGGGCGATGACCTCGGGCAGGTTGTCACGGGTGGTCGAGATGCTCGCGCTGACGTCGGTGCCCGATCCGCCGAAGCCGACCGAGGCGTTGAGCTGGTCGAAGCGATCCTGGATCTGCTGGCGGCTCATGGACTTGGTGCCGCGATCGAGGAGGCTGGCCGCGCTGCTGGCCACCAGGCGTTGTCCGCGCAGCGCCTCGGCGTCGCCGAAGTGCAGTTGCAGCCGGGCCTCGACGCGTGCGCCGCGCGTGGCCTTGGGCAGCAGCGCGAGCGAGACCTCGCCGTTGGGCAGCTCCAGCGTGCGCAGCTCGGTACGTGCGTCGATGTTCTCGGGCGTGGGGTCGAACGCCTCGACCTGCTTGAAGTCGGGATCGCCCTTGTAGTCCTTGAAGATCGCGTCGAAATCCAGCGCCGGGCTCGCCGGCGCGCGCTGCGGCTTGTCGGTCGGAATGTAGCGGCCTTCGGTGCGGTTGCTGCGCAGCAGCCATTGCTCGGCGACGCGCTGCACGTCGGCGAGCTGCAGCTCGCGGATGCGGTCGCAGCGCAGGAAGAAGAGCCGCCAGTCGCCCGAGGCGATGGCTTCCGAGAGCGCCACGCCGACGCGCTGCGGGTCGCTGTAGGTCTGTTCCCAATCGAGGATGAGCTTGGCCTTGGCGCGATCGAGCTCGTCCTGCCGGATCGGATTCTGTACCAGCGTCTCGACCGTATCGATCAAGGTCCAGAGCGCGTCGGACGGGTCCATGCCGTCTTCGAGCTGGGCGCCGAAGAGCACCGTGCCGGGATCGCGCTGATCGAGAGAGAAGGCGAACACGCCGGCCGCCTTCTGCTTGGCCACCAGGTCATGGTAGAGGCGGCCGGACGGCGTATCGCCCAGGATGACGCTGAGCGCCTCGACCGCCGGCGACTCCTGGCTGGCGGCCTGGGGCACGTGATAGAGGGCGGCCACCAGCGGCGAGCCGCCCGTGCGGCGCAGGGTGACCGAGCGCTCGCCATCCTGCACGGGTTCGACCGTGTACTGCGGCGGCAGCTCGCGCTCGGGCCGCGGAATGCGGCCGAAGTCGCGTGCGATGTCCTCCAGCACCTGCTGGGGATCGAACTTGCCGGCCACGATGAGCACGGCGTTGTCGGGCTGGTAGTAGCGCTTGTAGAACTCGCGCAACTGGCCGATATCGACGTTCTCCACATCGGAGCGCGCGCCGATCGTGGACTTGCCGTAGTTGTGCCAGTCGTAGGCGATCGACAGCATCTTCTGCAGCAGGATGCGAAAAGGGCTGTTCTCGCCGCTTTCCATCTCGTTGCGCACCACGGTCATTTCCGTGTCCAGGTCGCTGCGCAGGATGGTCGAGTTGATCATGGCGTCGGCCTGCCAGCCGAGATACCAGGTAAGGGTCTCGGCGTTGGCGGCGAAGCTCGCGAAGTAGTTGGTGCGGTCCTGGGAGGTCGAGCCGTTGGCGCGCAGGCCGCGGCGCGAGAACTCGCCGAGCGCGTGGCGCTGGGTGCTCGTCCCCTTGAACAGCATGTGTTCCAGCAGGTGCGCCATGCCGGTCTCGCCATAGCTCTCGTGGCGCGAGCCCACGAGATACGTCATGTTGACCGTGGTGGTGGGCTTGGACTGGTCGGGCGCGAGCAGCACGCGCAGGCCGTTGACCAGGCGGTATTCGGTCACGCCTTCGACGGACGGGCCCGCCGTGATGCCAGCCGGAAGCTGCAGCGGGGCATTGGCTTGGGTCGCCGCCGGTTGCGGCGCGGCTTCGCGCGCCTGCACGGCGGTCTGGGTGAAGAAGGTGAAGGCGCTGAGGACGGCGCTGGCCGCCGCGACCGGGAACAATCGGCGCAAGTTCAACATGGAACGACGTTTCCTGAGTCCACCAAAACAGCCCAGTGTATCGCAGCCCGACTGGCCGAGCCGGCACGCGGCCGGCCTGCTACCATGTGCGGGCATGCGCAGTCCAAGGAAAACCTCATGATAAGCAACAACACCCTGCTGGTCTTCGTGGTCGTCGCCGTGACGCTGATGCTGATCGGGTTCGGGTTCCGCGACCGCAACCTGGGTGTCATACTCGCCGGCGTCGGTTTTCTCGGCGCCCTGGCGGCAGCGGTGTACAAGGCCGTCCAGATCCTCGGCTAGCATCGTGTCGCAGGCATGCGATGCGCGATTCATTCGATCTAGTGCGGCCTCGAATCCGCCGTCGCGATAGCGTGGCAGGCGTGGCATGGCGATGGTCGCGCCGCACCGGAGGCTCGATCTGCTGACGCGAGGCCGACCTGCGCGACGGTGTCTTCCGCGCGCTCGAGACCTTCATGGCAAACGCGTGCTGACGGGCGAGTGGTGCCGCACGGCGGGCCCGCGATGACGGCCGTCCCGATGGGGGTTGCCCAGCGCCCGACTTGGTTGAACCTGGCGCCATAGGCTGGCCCCGCGCACCTCGCACCCGGGCCGCTGGCTGGCGGGCGATGAGCAGTTTTTCGAACGCGAGACGATAACCGCGCAGACTTCCTGCCGGCGGGCCGACTCGGCTTCGCGCCGATGGCGCCCCAACGTGCGCTGCGACATGCTTGCCCGCGCGTGACCGTCCCCGGGGCGCACTGGCCCCTAGCCAACGACGTTTGTCCAAGCTTCCCATCTCCGCGCACAACGCACGGAGCAGGTTGACGGCCTGTTCGCTCGCTCAACGCGTTGCGATGCATCCCGTTCTTGACAAAACCTTCGCGCGATCCCAATAATGAAACCGCATATCGATATTAGGTATTGCATATACTTATTAAGTATTGCAATGCAATAAAAAACCCTGGTGAATTCACCGGAGCCACTGTCGAGAACGGGATCCATCATGAGCACGCGAATCGAATTCAAGCCGGCGTCCGCCTATGTCGGCGCCGAGGTGTGTGGGGTCGACCTGACCGCTCCGCTGGGCGACGAGGAGCTCGCCAGCCTGCGCCGGGCGCTGGGCGAATACGGCGTGCTCGTGTTTCGCGAGCAGTCGTTGACGCCCGAGCAGCACATTGCCGTGGCCGAGAGCTTCGGCAATATCGACGTCAACCGGTTTTTCGCGGCGGTGCCGGGATACCCGATGATCGCCGAAGTGCGCAAGGACCCTGGGCAGAAGTCGAACATCGGCGAGGGCTGGCACACCGATCACAGCTATGATCTTGCGCCGGCCCTGGGGTCGCTGCTGTATGCGCGGACCGTCCCCACGCTTGGTGGCGATACCCTGTTCGCCAGCATGTATGCCGCGTACGACGCGCTGTCCGACGGTTTGAAGCACACCCTGGATGGCTTGCAGGCGCTGCATTCCAGCCGGCACGTCTTCGGCGCGCAGCGCGTGCGCGATTGGGGCGATCTGCAGGGCCGGCTGATGAATACCGGCTCGGCCACGCAGGATGCCGTGCACCCGGTCGTCATTCGTCATCCCATCAGCGGCCGCAAGGCGCTCTATGTCAACCCGGACTTCACGGTCGGCATTGATGGCTGGTCGCAGGCCGAGTCCCGCGGGTTGCTCGAATTCCTTTACCAACATGCGGCGCGTCCCGAGTTCACCATGCGCCTGCGCTGGCGGGAAAACACCTTGGCGTTCTGGGACAACCGCGCGACCTGGCATTTCGCGCTGAACGACTATCACGGACAAGCGCGTCTGATGCACCGGATCACGCTGCAAGGCGTGCCGCTTCTTCCTGGCGCCGATACCGGCGCGCTCACCGTGGTCGCCGCGACCTGAGTGGGCGGTAACCCAGTCACCCTCCATTCACCGGGAATCGCCATGACTGTCGTATCACGTCGCACCTTTCTCCTTTCGTCCGCAGCCCTGGTCGCGAGCGCCTACGTTCCCGCGCCGTCGGCGCAAGGGCGCAAGAGCCTGACCGTCGTCTCATGGGGTGGACCCTACCAGCGCGCGCAAAGCCAAGCGGTCTGGCGCCCCGCGGCCAAGGCGCTCGGCATCGAACTTGTCGAGGAAACCTACAATGGGCTGGCCGACCTGCGCTTGCGGGTACGCTCGAATTCGGTGAACTGGGACGTGGTGAGCATCGGGGCCGGCGGGGCGGCACGCGCCAGCGCCGAGAAGCTGCTCGAACCTCTGGACTACGATGTCATCGACGTCTCCACCTTCTTTCCCGGCTATCACGGCGAGCATTGGGTGGCGGGCGATCTGTATTCCACCGCGCTCGCCTGGAACACCGAGGTCTACAAGAATGCCGCGCCGGCCTCGTGGGCCGATTTCTGGGACGTCGAGCGTTTCCCCGGCCACCGCGCCTATCGCAACCAGGCGCTCGGCCATCTGGAGCCTGCGCTCATGGCCGATGGCGTCGCGCCACAGGATGTGTACACCACGCTGTCCACCGATGAAGGCCTCAAGCGCGCGATCGACAAGGTGGCGCGGCTCAAGCAGCACATCGCTGCGTTCTGGGGCTCGGGCGCGCAACAAGCGCAGCTACTCAACGACGGCGCGGTCGACATGGCCTCGGCCTGGACGGGCCAGATCGCTCCGCTCATGAAGGCGGGACGGCCGATCGCCATGACGTACGCGCAAGGCATGTTGGACGCCGACTGCTACGTGGTGCCGCTGGGCGCGCCCCATCGCGAGCTGGCCATGGCCTTCCTGAACGAGGCGTCCAAGGCGCAATACCAGGCCGCGTTCTCGATGGCCATGCCTTATGGCGCTGCCAACGAGGCGGCCTATGGCGACGGCCTCATTCCGGCGGAGGTCGCGGCCACGCTGCCGTCTTCGCCTGAGAACCTGGCCAAGCAGCTGCGACTGGATGCCGAGTGGTGGCGCGACAACCAGGCGCGCGCCGAGAAGCTGTACCAGGAGATGATCAGCCGCTGAACGCGGCGCCCCGGCCCGAGCTTCGGGGCCTGCCGATGCGATGCGCTACGAGCCTGCAGCGTCGGCGGGTCCGTGGCGGTTCGGGAACATGATGGGAGTTGACGATGCATCAACCGCTGGCCGCCGTTCCTACGGCTTCGGAGAAGATCGGCCTTCACGTGCGCGGCGTGCGCAAGCGTTATGGCAAGACCAGCGTGCTCGATGGCGTGACCTTGGACGTGCGTCCCGGCGAGTTCCTGACGCTGCTGGGCCCCTCGGGTTCCGGCAAGACGACGTTGCTGATGGTGATTGCCGGCTTCGTCAGGCCCGAGTCCGGGGAAGTGCTGCTGGGCCCGCAGGACATCGTGCGCCGGCCGCCGCACGAACGCGGCGTCGGCATGATGTTCCAGAACTATGCGCTGTTTCCCCACATGACGGTGGGCGAGAACATCGCCTATCCGCTCAAGCTGCGCGGCGTGCCGCCCGCCGAGCGCGCCGAACGGGTGGCCGTTGCGCTCGACCTCGTGCAACTGGCCGGATATCAGGACCGTTCGATCGACGCGCTGTCCGGCGGCCAGAAGCAGCGCATCGCGCTGGCACGCGCCACCGTGTTTCGGCCACGCCTGCTGCTGATGGACGAGCCGCTGTCGGCGCTGGACAAGAAGCTGCGTGAGCAAATGCAGATCGAGCTGCGCCGCCTGCACCAACAACTGGGTATGACCACCATCTGCGTGACGCACGACCAGCGCGAGGCGCTGACGATGTCCGATCGCATCGCCGTCATGCACGGCGGCAACATTGTCCAGTTGGGCACGCCCACGCAGTTGTACGAGGCACCGGCCAACGAGTTCGTCGCCGATTTCATCGGCGAGTCGACCATCCTGCCGATCGACGCCTCGGGCGATCGGCCGAGGCTGCGCGGCCGGCTGCTGCATCTGCCGCGGGACTGCCGGCCGGGCGCCGATTCTCGCGTGGTGATCCGGCCAGAGCGGCTGGTGGTGCTCGAGGCCGGCCAGGACGGCGCCGGCATGAACGTGTTCGAAGGCACGGTCTCGCACTGCGTCTACGAGGGTGAGAGCGTCGTCGTGCACGTCGACGTGGGCGAGGCCGCGCCGCTGCGCGCGCGCATGCTGGCGCGGCGCGACGGCGGTGGTGCCGCTCCCGCCGCGGGTTCCGCCGTGCGGGTTGCTCTGCACGCCGATGACACGATCGTGGTGGCGGCATGAACGCGAACGATGTTGGATTGCGTCGCGATGAACGCAACGAGCGTCTCGTGCTGCTCGGCCTGCTCGTGCCGGCCCTGTTGCTCATCGGCCTGTTCGTGCTGGTGCCCGTGGGCATGCTCGTCTTCCTGTCGTTCACCGACGGCGCCGGCGGCTTCACGCTGGACAATTACCTGCGCCTGGTCGACGGCGACGCGTACATGCGAGTGTTCCTGACCACGTTCGAGATCTCGCTGGTCACCACCGCGATCTGTGTGGTGCTGGCGCTGCCGCTGTCGTACTGGCTCACGCGCCTACCCGGCCGCGTGGCCGGGCTGTTGATGATCCTGATACTGATCCCGCTCTGGACGTCGGTGCTCGTGCGTACCTACGCCTGGATGGTCATTCTGCAGCGCAACGGCGTGATCAACCAGGCCGGCATGGCGCTGGGCCTGTGGGACACGCCGCTCGCCTTGTCGTTCAACGAAACCGGGGTGCTGATCGGCACCGTGCACATCATGCTGCCCTATATGGTGTTGCCCATCTACGCTGCCATGAAGAAGATCGACATCTCGCTGGAGCAGGCCGCCGCGACGCTTGGCGCCTCGCCGATGCGCGCCTTCCTGACCGTGTTCTTGCCGTTGTCCATGTCGGGCGTGGCCGCCGGCGCGCTGATCACCTTCGTTCTATGCCTGGGCTTCTACGTCGTGCCGGAGATCCTGGGGGGAGGGCGCGTCGTGATGCTGGCGATCCAGACCGCCAAGGACGTTCAGGTGTTCTACAACTGGGGGGCGGCCGGTGCGTTGGGCGTGGTGCTGCTGGTCGTGACCATCGCGCTGATGGCGCTGGCGAACCGGTTCACCCCGCGCCGTCTGGGCGCGGATCAAAATTGAGGGAGCGCATGATGGGCCGGTTTATTCTGGGCAGCGCCAGCGTGGCCATTCTGTTCTTCCTGGTCTCACCCACCTTTTTCATTGTGCCGATGTCGTTCTCAGCCAGCGAGTTCTTGAGCTTCCCGCCCGAGAGCTGGTCGCTGCGCTGGCACGAGGAGTTCATGGAATCGGTGCAGTGGCGCGACGCGATCCGGGTGTCGCTGCTGGTGGCGGTGGCCAACGTGGCGGTGTCGGTGACGCTGGGCACCATGGCCGCTTACGGCCTGCTCAACGCGCGCTCAAAGATGTGCGGCCATCTGTTCGCTGCGCTGCTCACGCCAATGATCTTTCCAGTGATCCTGCTGGCTGTGGGCAGCTTCTACTTGTACGCGAAGATCGGCTTGCTCAACAGCATCCTGGGCCTGGTGCTGGCGCATGCCTGCCTGTCGATTCCGATCGTGATGATTCTGATGCTGGCCGCCCTGAAGGATTTCGACTTCAATCAGGAGCGTGCGGCCCGCGTGCTGGGGGCGACCCGCCTGAAGGCATTCTTCACCATCACCTTTCCGCAGATCCGGTTCGCCACCATTTCAGCGAGCTTGTTCGCCTTTCTTACTTCGTTCGACGAGGTGGTGATCTCGATCTTCATCTCGGGGGGCGAGAACACCACGCTGACCAAGCGCATGTTCACTGCGCTGCGCGACATCATGGAGCCGACCGTGGCGGCGATCTCGACCTGGGTGCTCCTGCTCACCTGCGTCGTGCTGATCGTGGCCCAGCTGCTGGCACACCGGCCGCGGCGCTGAGGCGGCGCCGGGCCGTTGCGGGAGCGCCGCTCGCGGATCAGGTGATGGCACGCACTGCGGAGATCACCAGCGGCGCGAACTGCGCTTCGGCCTGCTCCGGCGTGTAGCGAGTTCGCGCCACGCTGACGTTGATTGCGCCCACCGGCCGGCGGTCTGGCCCCAGCAGCGGCGCGGCGATCGACAAGTCCCCCAGGTAATACTCCTCCCAGGCCACGGCATAGCCTTTCTCCTGGGCCTGGTCCAGCTTCTCCTCCAGCGCGGGCAGGCTGCGTACCGTATACGGCGTATGGGCGACGCGATCGGAGCGGCGCAGTACGTTCATCGCCTCGTCACGCGGCAGCCTGGACAGGATCGCGATGCCGGGTGCCGTGCAATAGGCCGGCAATTCCGTGCCTACCACCACGTCGGCGTTCAGCACGTGCGGGCTCGCGAAGCGCGCCGCGAAGATGATGGATGTATCGCTGGGCACGGTCAGGTTGACCGTCTCGCGGATGCTGTTGCTCAACTCCTGCAGATATGGGGTTGCACGGCCGATCAATTCGTTCGTCTGGATGTAGTGGCTGCCCAGCGTCAGCGTGCGCGCCGTCAATTCGAAGCGCTTGGTCTGCGGGTCCTTCGCCAGGTAGCCCAGCTTGGTCAGCGTGTGCGCGAACCGCTGTGCCGCGCTCTTGCCCATGCCGTCGAGCGCGGCGATCTGCGCCAGGCTGAGCGAGCGCTGGTTGCCGCCGAACGCATCGAGCACGGCAAAGGCCTTGATGACGGAATGCACGGTGAGCGGGTCGACCCGGGGTGTGCCGGTGGCGGCTTCTTGTTCGTCGTCTTTCACGGTGGTGGCCTGGAAAAAGCGGAGCGCGGCCCCGGCGAGTTAACGAATCGCCGCGTGCGCTGCGAAGAGCCATGTTAGACGATCGGGAAAATTGCTGCACAATTCAGTCTACCGATATACAATATAATAAATTGCAATGCAATACTTCGTGTTTATTTGGAGGTGCACATGCCCGAGTACGTCATTACCGATGTCCGCCAAGGGGTCGGCATCATCACGCTGAACCGGCCCCATATCCTCAACGCCTGGCATCGCCCCATGCGCGACGAACTGCGCACCGCGCTGCAGACGTTCGTGGACGCGTCGGATGTCGAGGCCATCATCCTGACGGGCGCCGGCGAGCGTGCCTTCTGCGCGGGGCAGGATCTGAGCGAGACCAAGGGCTTCGACGCCGACGGCATCGAAGGCTGGATGCGCGAATGGGAGGTGCTGTACGACCAGATCCGCGCCATTCCCAAGCCGCTGGTGGTGGCGCTCAACGGCCTGGCCGCCGGCTCGGCGTTCCAGGTGGCATTGCTCGCCGACTACCGCATCGGCCATGACGGCTGCCAGATGGGCCAGCCGGAAATCAACGCCGGGGTAGCCAGCAACACCGGCCCGTGGATCATCCGTGAGATGTTGGGCCTGGCCCGTACGTACGAGCTTGCGCTGACTGGTCGCATGATGTCCGCTGCCGAATCCCACGCATTGGGCCTGATCAATCGCCTGGTGCCGCGCGAACGCGTGCTGGACGAATCCATCGCCCTGGCGCTCGAACTGGCGGCCAAGCCCAAACTCACGTTCAAGCTGACCAAGCAACGCCTGCGCGAGATGACCGAGGCCGGGTTCCGGGATTCGATCGAGGCCGGCGTGCGTCATCAGCGCACCGCCTACGACGACGGCGAGCCCGCCAAGATGATGGAACAATTCCTCGCCAAGCGTGCCAACCGCTGACACCATCCACAGCCATGACCGAAGACAGTTTCGTGTCGCTGCTGGCCTCCCGGGCCGCGCGCGGTCCCCAGGATGTGTTTGCCACCTTCAATGGCACGCCGATCACGTTCGCCCGCCTGCGTCAGGCTTCCGATGCGATCGCCGCCTGGCTGGCCCGGCGTGGCCTGAGCCGGGGCGAACGTGTGGCGGTGATGATGCGCAACAGCCCGGACAGCATCGCCGTCCTGTATGCCCTGGCCAAGACCGGCCTGGTCTGGGTGCCGGTCAATGTGCAGCAGCAGGGCGAGGGGCTGCGCTATCTGCTGTCGCAGGCCGAGCCCGCGCTGGTGCTCGCGGACGTCGATTTCCTTCCTACCATCGCAGCCTGCGGGCTGCAGCAGGCGCCGCCTATCGTCGCCAGCCGCGACCCGGCGGCGGCGGAAGATATTGCGCGCGTGGCCGCGCGCGCCGATTCCTTCGAGGCTCCCGTGCCGAAGGCCGACGACCTCTTCGCCATCAGCTATACCTCGGGCACCACCGGCCGGCCCAAGGGCGTCATGGTCACGCACCGGATGCTGGCCTTCGCGGCGCGCGGCGCATTGCTCACCTCGCAGGCGCGTGGCGGCGACGTGTTCTTCGTGTGGGAACCGCTCTATCACATCGGTGGCGCCCAACTCATCGTCATCCCGTTGCTGTGCGACGTGCGGCTGGCCATGGTGGACCGCCTGAGCGTGAGCCGCTTCTGGCAGCAAGTCGGGCAGTGTGGCGCTACCCAGATCCACTACCTGGGCGGCCTGCTGCAGATGCTTCTGAAGCAGCCAGCGGCCGCGCACGACCGCGCCCATCAGGTCCGCGTGGCCTGGGGTGCCGGCTTGCCGGCGGAGTATTGGCAGCCCTTCCAGGATCGTTTCGGCATCCCTGTGGTCGAGTGCTACGGCATGACCGAAGCGTCCAGCTTCACCACGTGTAACCTGGCCGGCGTGCCGGGCTCCGTCGGCCAGGCCGTGCCCTGGCTCTCGTTCGATGTGCGCGATCCCGCGGGCCGGCCGCTGGCCGCCGGCGAGCGCGGGGAGATCGTGGTGCACGCGCGCCAGCCGGGTGCGGTGTTCGCGGGCTACTACCGCGCTCCCGAACCCACCGCCCACGCGCTGCGCGACGGTCGCCTCCACACGGGCGACCTCGGTTGGCGCGACGATGCGGGGAACCTGTTTTTCGCCGGCCGCATGACTGACAGCTTGCGAGTGCGTGGCGAGAACGTGTCCGCCTTCGACGTGGAACATGCCGCCAGCAGTCATCCCGCGGTCGACGCGGCCGCCGCCATCGGCGTGAGGGCCGACGTGGGCGAGCAGGAGATCAAGCTCTTCATCCGCCTGAAGCCCGGCGCGGCGGCCGAGCTGGCCGATATTTCGGCATGGCTCTCCACCCGCCTGGCCAAGTATCAGAACCCGCGCTATCTCGCCCTGATCGACGAGTTGCCGTACACGCCTAGCCAGCGCGTCATGAAACACCTGCTGCCGGCCGACGTCACCGGTTGCTACGACCGCCTGCACGCAGCGAAAACCTCCTGAGCGACATGTACCCTGCGACGACCCTCCTGTTTATCGACGGCGCGTGGACTCTCGCCGCCGCCGGCGCGACCCTGCCCGTCTTGAACCCGGCCACCGGCACCGAGCTTGCCCGCGTGGCACACGCCGGCACCGCCGACATCGAACGCGCGTTGGCCGCCGCCGTCCGCGGCTTCGGCATCTGGCGCAAGACGCCCGCCCGCGAGCGCTCCCGGTTGCTGAATATTGCGGCCGACCGCCTTCTTGCGCGCTGCGACGAGATCGCACGCCTAATCACGCTGGAGCAGGGCAAGCCCGTTGCCGAGGCGCAGTCCGAAGTCCGCAACTCGTGCGAGGTGCTGCGTTGGTTCGCTGAAGAAGGCACCCGCGTGTATGGCCGATTGATCGCGCCGCGCGTGCCCGACACGATGCAGCGCGTGGAGAAGCAACCGCTGGGTCCCGTGGCGGCCTTCACCCCCTGGAACTACCCGGTCGCGCAGGCCGTGCGCAAGGTGGCCGCGGCGCTGGCCGCCGGCTGCTCCGTGGTTCTCAAGGGTGCGGAGGAAGCGCCGGCATCCTGCGCGGCGCTGGTCGATGCGCTGGCCGAGGCTGGTATCCCGCCCGGCGTGCTCAACCTATTGTACGGCGAGCCCGCGCAGATTTCGTCCTACCTGGTCGCCCGGCCAGAGGTGCGGAAAGTGACCTTCACCGGCTCGAGCGCTGTCGGCAAGCAGCTGGCCGGTCTCGCGGGTGCACATATGAAGCGGGTGACCATGGAGCTGGGCGGCCACGCACCTGCAATCGTTTGCGCCGATGCCGACGTCGAGCACGCGGCTACTCTGCTGGCTGCGCACAAGTTCCACAACGCGGGGCAAAGCTGCATCGCTCCTACGCGTATCCTGGTTCAGCGTCCGGTGGCCACCGCGTTCACCGAGGCCTTCGTACAGGCAGCCGCCGCCATCGTCACCGGCGACGGCAGCGATCCGGCCACTGTCATGGGGCCGCTGGCGAACCCACGCCGTGTGCAGGCCATGCACGCGATCAGCAACGACGCCGCGGCCAAGGGAGCCCGGCTGCTGCTGGGCGGCGAGGCGCCGGCGCGCGACGGCTTTTTCTTCGCGCCCACCGTCTTCGCCGAGGTGCCGTTGAATGCCGACCTGATGAACGAAGAGCCCTTCGGCCCGATCGCCGCCGTCAACGGCTTCGACGACCTCGAGCAAGCCATCGCCGAAGCCAACCGGCTACCCTACGGCCTGGCGGCCTACGCCTTCACGCGTTCGCAATTGACGGCCGCCAGGCTGGCGGACGACATCGAGACCGGCATGCTGTCCGTGAACGAGTACGGCCTGGCGTATGCCGAAGTGCCGTTCAACGGCGTCAAGGACTCGGGCTACGGCTCGGAAGGTGGCAGCGAAGCGATCGAAACCTTTCTCACCACCAAGTTCGTCTCGCAACGTCACCTGTAGCTGCGGATGCCAGGGCAGCGCTTGCTGCTTACTTCGAGAGCTGCCGCATGGCCTGCTCCAAGCCGGCCACCGTGACCGGATACATGCGCTCCTGCATGATCTCGCGGATCATCGCGATCGATTGCCGGTATTGCCACAACCCCTCGGGCTCCGGGTTGAGCCAGGCGAAATGCGGATAGGTGCTGACCAGCCGCTGCAGCCACACTGCGCCGGGCTCGGCGTTGTGGTATTCCACCGAGCCGCCGGCCTGCATGATCTCGTACGGGCTCATGGTGGCGTCGCCCACGAAGATCAGGCGCCAGTCCGGGTTGTACTTGCGCAGCACTTCCGCGGTGGTGAACTTCTCGGTCTGGCGGCGTCGATTGCTCTTCCACAGGTAGTCGTAGACGCAGTTGTGGAAGTAATAGACCTCGAGGTTCTTGAACTCGCTGCGCGAGGCGGAAAAAAGCTCTTCCACGCGCTGGATGTGGTCGTCCATGCTGCCGCCCGCGTCGAGCAGCATCAGCACCTTCACGGCGTTGTGGCGCTCGGGCACCATGACGATGTCCAGGTGGCCGGCATTGCGCGCCGTGTGCGCGATGGTGTCGTCCAGGTCCAGCTCCATCTCGGCGCCTTCGCGGGCGAAGCGGCGCAGGCGGCGCAGGGCCACCTTGATGTTGCGCGTGCCGAGTTCCAGCGTGTCGTCGTAGTCCTTGAACTGGCGCTCGTCCCAGACCTTCACCGCGCTGCGGTTGCCGCCCGCGCCGCCCACGCGGATGCCTTCGGGGTGGTAGCCGCTGTTGCCGAAGGGCGAGGTGCCGCCCGTACCGATCCATTTGTTGCCGCCGGCGTGGCGCTCGGTCTGCTCTTCGAGGCGCTTCTTGAACTCCTCCATGAGCTTGTCCCAGCCGAGCTTTTCGATGGCGGCCTTCTGCTCGGGCGTGAGGCTGGCCTCGAAGTTTTTGAGCAGCCAGTCGAGCGGGATCTCCTTGCCCGGGGGCAGGACCGTCTCGACGTTCTTGTAGTAGCTCGCGAAGGCGCGGTCGAAGCGGTCGAAGTGAGCCTCGTTCTTGACGAGCGTGAGCCGCGCCAGGTGGTAGAACTGCTCCACCGACGGCGCGATCACCTGCTTCTTCATGGCTTCGAGCAGGGTGAGGTACTCGCGCACGGACACCGGCACCTCGTGCGCCCGTACGTGATTGAAGAAGTCGATCAGCATGGCGTCAGCCGCGGCGCCCGCGCGACATGAAGAGCAGCCGTTCGAAGAGGTGTACGTCCTGCTCGTTCTTGAGCAGCGCCCCGTGCAGCGGCGGAATGGCGGCGTTGTCGTCCTTGCCGCGCAGCACCTCGGCCGGGATGTCCTCGGCCATCAGCAGCTTGAGCCAGTCGAGCAGTTCGGAGGTGGACGGCTTTTTCTTCAGGCCGGGCACCTCGCGCATCTTGAGGAAGGCGTCGAGCGCCGCGCCGACCAGTTCCTTCTTGATGTCGGGGAAGTGCACGTCGACGATGTTCTGCAGCGTGTCGCGCTCGGGGAACTTGATGTAGTGAAAGAAGCAGCGGCGCAGGAAGGCGTCGGGAAGATCCTTCTCGTTGTTCGAGGTGATGATGACCAGCGGACGATGCCGGGCGCGGATGGTCTCGCGCGTCTCGTAGACGTGGAACTCCATGCGGTCGAGTTCGCGCAGCAGGTCGTTCGGGAACTCGATGTCGGCCTTGTCGATCTCGTCGATCAGGAGCACCACCGGTTCGTCGGAGGTGAACGCCTGCCAGAGCACGCCGCGCACGATGTAGTTGGCGATGTCGCGCACCTTCTCGTCGCCGAGCTGGGAGTCGCGCAGGCGCGAGACCGCGTCGTACTCGTACAGGCCCTGGTGCGCCTTGGTGGTGGACTTGATGTGCCATTGCAGCAGCGGGCGTCCGAGCGCAGCCGCGACTTCCTCGGCCAGCATGGTCTTGCCGGTGCCGGGTTCGCCTTTGACGAGCAGTGGGCGCTCGAGCGTGAGCGCGGCGTTGACGGCCAGGTTCAGGTCGTCGGTGGCGACGTAGCGCTCGGTACCGGAGAAGCGCGGTGCGGTGGAGGCGGAGGTCATGTCTCGGTTCGTTGTCGCAATGTTCTAAGGGGATCGTCAGAGAATACCGCAGTTGCCCGCTCGCCGATATGGCCGGCGTACCGAAAATTCGATGCGCATTCCGCGTTGCGGAATTATCGGCCGGTGGCAAGACGTACCAGGATTGCGAATGCGGGGCGCGTGCGGTCAGCGCGCCGCCTGCGCCAGCCGCCAGCGCAGATGGGCGCGGCTCTGCGGCCATTCGCCCGCGGCGAGGCTGTACATCACCGTGTCGCGCAGCGTACCGTCGCGGCGCAGCGCGTTGCCGCGAATGATGCCGTCGCGCCTGGCGCCCAGGCGCTCGATGGCGCGCTGCGAAGCAAAGTTGAAATTGTCGGTGCGCCAGCCCACCACCAGGCAGCCCAGGGTGTTGAACGCGTGGGTCAGAAGCAGCAGCTTGCAGGCGGTATTGACGTGGGTGCGCTGTGCGCTGAGCGCATACCACGTGTAGCCGATCTCCACGCGGCGGGTGGCAAGCAGGATGTCGTGGTAGCGCGTGGTGCCGACCACGTCGCCGCCGCGGCCGAGGTCGCGCACGACGAACGGCAGCATGTGCTGCTCGGCGGCGCCGCGCAGGGCGGCCTCGACGTAGGCCGCGGCCTGCCCGGGTGCCGGCGCCGACGTGAAGCGCAGCCGCCAGAGCTCGCCGTCGGCCGCGCAGTGCTCGAGTTCGGGCGCATGATCGAGCCGCAAGGGCTCCAGCCGCACGCCATGGCCTTCGAGCACGACGGGTTGGAGCGGGGCGAGGGGGGCGATGGCATCGCGATCGAGGGCGACGGGCACGGAGGGCTCCAGGGCGGGAGAGGTGGTGAAGCCTCGTAGTCTATGCCGAGGGCGAGAAGGCCGGCGCTACAGCGGGCTGTCGGTGCGCTTGAGCGTGCGCAGCACGAAGCTCGACTTGCTGTGCCGGATGCCGGGGATCTTGTAGAGCTTTTCGCGCAGCAGGCGCTCGTAGTCGCGCGTATCCTGGACGGCGATGCGGATGTAGTAATCGTAGTCGCCGGAGATCAGGTAGGCCTCCACCACCTCGGGAATCGTCTCCAGCGTGCGGCCGAACTCGTACAGCGTTTCGTCGCTGTGGCTCTCCAGGTTGACCTGCACGATCACCGAATCGGCGTAGCCGAGCTTGGCCAGGTTCAGCTTGACGGTGTAGCGCTCGATGACGCCGCCGCCCTCCAGGCGCTTGATACGGTTCCAGCACGCGGTGGGCGACAGGCCGATCTCGCGGCCGATGTCCTGCAGGCTGCGGCGCGAATCGCGCTGCAGCAGGCGCAGGATGGCCGTGTCGTGACGGTCTATGGAGATTTTTTCGTCATCTGGCATTTTGTTGGATTGATATTCATCAGAAAGCAGGATTGTACGGAAAATGCGAAGCCTATTCAGACAGGCCCCGCGTAAGATGCAGGCATGACTACCTTTGCCGCTCCCCCCGTGCTCGCGCCTGCTCCCGCGCCCACTTCGCCCATGCCGGCGGCCCGCCCGCCGGCGACCGGCGCTCAAGCCCTGCTGGAGGCCTTGATCGCGCACGGGGTGGACACGGTCTTCGGCTACCCCGGGGGCGCCGTGCTTCCGTTGTACGACGCGCTGCACGCCGAGCCTCGCCTGCGGCACGTGCTCGTGCGCCATGAGCAGGCGGCGGTGCATGCGGCGCAGGGTTATGCCCGGGTCACGGGCAGGCCGGGCGTGGTGTTCGTGACCTCGGGGCCGGGCGTGGCGAACACGGTGTCCGGCCTGCTCGACGCCATGAGCGATTCGACGCCGCTCCTGTGCGTGAGCGGCCAGGTGACGAGCGCGGCCATCGGCACGCAGGCCTTCCAGGAGTGCGATGCGCTGGGCATATCGCGCCCGGTCACCAAATGGAATGCGCAGGTGCGCAGCGCCGACGAGGTCGCCGCGCTGGTCGATCGGGCCTGGCGGGTGGCGGTGGGCGGCCGGCCGGGGCCTGTGCTGATCGACTTTCCCAAGGATTTCCAGTCGGCGCAGCCGGCGGGCGCCGCGGTGAGCGGTGGGCGCGGGCCGGTCTCGGCCGACATCGATGCCGGTGCTCCCCGCGGCATGCTCGATGGTTCGCCGGCCGCGCTCGCGCCCGCCGTCGCGCAGGCGGCGCGCCTGATCGCGCAGGCGCGCCGGCCGGTGTTCTATGGTGGTGGCGGGCTGCACAGCGCGGGCGCAGCCGCCTGTGCCGCGTACACCCAGATCGTGCATGCGGCCGCGGCGCCTTGCACGCTCAGCCTCATGGGCCTGGGCGCGTTTGCCCCGGACGACGCGGCATGGCTGGGCATGCTCGGCATGCACGGTACGCTCGAGGCCAATCTGGCCATGCACCATGCCGACCTGGTGGTTTGTGTGGGCGCCCGCTTCGACGACCGCGTGACGGGCCGGCTGGAGGATTTCTGCCCGCAGGCGCGCATCGTCCACCTGGACATCGCGCCCGAGATCATCGGCAAGGTGGTGCCCGCGGACGTCGGCATCGTCGGCGATTGCGGCCGTACCCTGCCGATGCTGCGCGACGCGCTGCTGGCGCTGCGTCCGGATGCCTCGCGCACGCAGGCCTGGTGGGCGCAGATCGCGACCTGGCGCGGCGCGTGCAGCCTTGACTACGCTACCAGCGCGCACGCGATCGTTCCGCAGCAGCTCATGCAGACGCTCGAGCGCGCGCTGCGCGGACGCGACGCGATCGTCAGCACCGACGTCGGCCAGCACCAGATGTGGGCCGCGCAGTACTTGTCGATACCAGGAGCGCGGCGCTGGCTCACGTCCGGAGGCGCCGGCACCATGGGCTTTGGCCTGCCGGCGGCGATCGGCGCGCAGATCGCGCGGCCCGAGGCCGAGGTGGTGTGCGTCACGGGCGACGCCTCGGTGCTGATGAACATCCAGGAGCTCGCCACCGCGGTCCAGCACTGCTGCCCGGTCAAGCTCATCGTGTCCAACAACGCCTGCATGGGCATGGTGCGCCAATGGCAGCAATTGCATCATGGCGAGCGCTACAGCCACAGCTACAACGAAGCCATGCCGGACTTCGTGGCGCTGGCCCGCGCTTTCGGCTGGCACGCGAGCCGGGTCGCGCAGCCGGATGAGCTGGCGGCAGCGCTCGACGCTTGCCTGGATGCGCCGGGCCCCTGCCTGCTCGACGTTGCGGTGGCCCCGACGGAGAACTGTTTTCCGATGATCCCGGCCGGCCGCGGGCATCACGAAATGATGCTGGGTGAAGGGCGCTGGTGGCGGGAAGGCGAGCCGGCGTAGCCGAGGTACTGCGAGCAGGTGCTCGGCGGCGGCCGGCCGCGGCGGTGTGAGCGCGGCGATGCGCGCCGTATCCAGGCGCCTCGTCGGCCCCGGGCCGGGCTCAGGGTTTTCCATCTCTTGTTCATGTCCGTATTGGGGAGTCCAATCTCAATAACATGTTAACTAACGAGGAGGAGACCCATGCGACCGACATCCTGGCTGGGCGCCGTGTGTCTGGCGTGGGCGGCGTTGGCGAGCGCCGGCGCGCAGGCCGCCTATCCCGAGAAGCCCGTGAACATCGTCGTCGGCTTCGCGCCGGGCGGGACCAACGATATCCTGGCGCGGCTGATCGCCACCGAACTCGAAAAGCGCCTGGGTCAGCCTTTCGTCGTGGAGAACAAGCCCGGCGCCAATTCCATGATCTCGGCGAACTACGTCAAGCGCGCCGAGCCCGACGGCCATACCCTGCTGGTGATTGCCAGCGGGGGGCTGACCGTGAACCCCGCGGTCTATGCGCCGGGCCGCGTGACTTACGATCCGGTGCGGGACTTCACGCCGATCGCACAGCTTGCGCTCTATCCGATGGTGGTGACGACCGGTCCCAATCTCGCCGACGTGAGGACCCTGCCGGCGCTGCTCGAGCGCGCCAGGTCGGACGCCAAGCCGCTCACGCACGGCGTGGCGACTTCGGCCTTCCAACTGGCGGCAGCGCTGATGGCGGCGGATGCCGGCATCGAATTCACGCACATTCCCTACAAAGGATCGGGCCCGGTCGTGACCGACCTGATGGGCGGGCAGCTCGACGTTGCCTTTCTGGATGCGGCGGCGGTGACTTCCCAGCTCGGTAGCGGGCGCCTGCATGCGCTGGCCGTCACGACGCCGCAGCGCTCGCCGGCGCTGCCCGATACGCCCACCGTGGCCGAGTCGGGCCTGCCCGGCTACGACGCCGCGTTGTGGGCGGGGCTGGTGGCCCCGGCCGGCACGCCGGCCGCGGTGATCGAGCGCATCAACGCTGCGCTGGCCGACGCGCTGGCATCGCCGGCGTTGCGCGAGCGCTTCGAGCAACTCGGCATGTCGCCCGGCACCGCCGACAGCCAGACCCTGGCCGCTGCGATCCAGCGCGACCTCGCCCGCTGGACCCGGGTCGCCAGCGATGCCGGCATCCGCATCGAATGAAACCGGCATGAAGCCGACGCTGCGCCAGCTCGAGGCTTTCTGCCATGTCTATCGCCTGGGCAGCCTGACGCAGGCGGCCCAGGCGATGCATCTGACGCAGTCGGCGATGAGTGTGCTCGTGCAGCAGCTCGAAGAGGCGCTGGGTATGCGCCTGTTCGATCGCACGTCGCGCGCCTTGCGCCCGACCGAGGCGGCGCACGAGACCTACCGCGGCGCGCTGCGCGTGCTGGGCGATGTCGACGTGCTGCTGTCCGAGGCTCGCGATCTGGCGCTCGGCCGCCGCGGCGTGGTGCACGTGGGGGTGGCGACCGCCGTGGCGGCTACCGTGTTGCCCGACGTGATGGTGCGTTTCGCGGCCCGGCATCCCGGGGTGCGCATCGAGATTCACGACCACGGGCCGGGCGAGCTGCTCGAGCCCGTGCTGGCGCAGCGCGTGGCCTTCTGCGTGGGCACGCCGGCCGGGCACAACGACATGCTGGTCTTCGAGCCGCTGCTGCGCGACCGCCTGTCCGCCATCTGTGGGCCCGGGCATCCGCTGGCGCTGGCGCCCACGGTGCGCTGCGCCGACCTGGCGGGCCATCCGGTGGTCACGGTGCGGCGCGGCAATGGCATACGCGAGCTGGTCGACGGGGCCATGCGCAGCGCGGGCGTCGCGCTCGCCCCTGCCTGGGAGGTGTCCTACCTCGCCACGGCGCTGGCGATCTGCGCGCGCGGCCTGGCCGTGGCCGTGCTGCCCGCAAGCCTGCTGCATGCCCATGCACCCGGCGGGCTGGTCAGCCGGCCGCTCGCGGATGCCGACGTGGCGCGCGAACTCTACCTCATCACCCGCAAGGACAGCGATCTGTCGGCCGCGGCCCGGACCCTGGCCGGCACCTTTCGCGACGTGCTGAATGAGATCGCGGCGCCGACAGCGGAAGCCGGCCGGACGCGGGACGTGCATGCAGCGGCGCTCGGGCGGCCTCCCGCGTAGCATGCGCTGGCGCAATCGACGCCATGGGTGCAACCGGGGCGAGGGCCTTAGCAGGCCCTGGCGCTGTGCCCGTGCCGTCGCGCTCGCCGGCGCGACCCTGCGCTCAAGCTGCGGCCCATGCCCCGCGCAGGCGATCGACCAGGCCCTGGACGTCCGCGGGCAGCGCGTCGCCGCGCCAGGCGACGTGCTGGTCCGGTCGCGAGATCAGCAGGCGGTGGCGGTAGACGGCTGCGCGCGGGTCCTGGCGGTCGGCGTCGAGCACCTGCAGCGGCATGCCGACGGCGCGTGCGGCCGCGAGCAGGGGCGCGAGATCGATGCCGCTGTCAAAGCGCAGCACGGTGTAGCCGGTCCCCATCGCATCGTATAGCGGGCGGCCGTCGGCGAGCACGAAGTAGGGCGTGCGGCATCCGGGCACGGTGGACGGCTCGAAGCTGCCCATCGTGTATGCCGGCGCCGCCTCGCCGTCGTACGCGATGAGCGCAGACTCGGCATAGAAGTAGCCGAAGTTCAGCCCGGCGCAGGCATATTGCTGGACGTTGAGCGCATACGCGCGCGCGCCCAGCTCGGCGCGCGCGGCAGCGCCCGCCGCATCGTCGTCGTCGATATTGGGCGGTACGCTGCCGCGCTGCTGCGCCATGGCGTGCGCATGGTTCATGGCGAAGTGCGACACCTGTTCGGTGATGGGCAGCCGCTCGGCTTCGTAGCCGTCGAGCACGCCGGGGCCGCCCCAGCCCTGCAGGCGAGCGGCCAGCAGCCACCCCAGGTTCTCGGCGTCGGCGATGCCCGCGTTCATGCCATAGCCGGCATAGGGCACCCAGAGGTGGGCCGCATCCCCGCAGATGAACGCGCGCCGATCGCGCAGGTGCGTGGCGACCAGGCGCCGGCCGTACCAGTCCTCGTGGCTGATCGTCTCGTACGCGAACTCGGGCCCCACGCCGAGAATGGCGCGGATGCAGGCGTCGCGATCGACCGAGTCGAAGTCCGGCTCGTCGTCCCGCAGGTAATTGTGGATCAGCCAGCGCTCCTTCCCGTCGATGGCATACATGTTGCCGCAGCGCACCGGGTTCAGCGAGAAGGTGGCCCAGGCCGGCGCGTGGGCGAAGCGTTCGCGCAGCCCGGGCGCGCGAATGTAGGTGGATTGCACCCGCTGCACGACCGCATCGCCCTGCAGGCGCGCGCCGATGGCGTGGCGCACGCCCGAGCGTGCGCCGTCGCAGCCGACCAGATAGCGGCACGCCACTGTCAGCCGGGGCTCGCCGTCCAGGCCCTCGATGCTCGCCTCGACGCCGTTGGCGTCCTGGCGAAAGCCGGCAAGCCGGTGTTCGTTGAGAAGGGTGACGCCGGCGCACGCTTCGGCGGCCCGAAAGAGAATGGGCTCGAGGAAGATCTGGTTGATGCGATGCGGGGGTTCGGCGGTGGGCCAGTTGCCGTCGGGGCCCTCGGTGTCGGTGTAGCGCTCGCGCCGGCACGGGATATGGATGCGCGTGAGTTCCTTGCCGGTGGCGCTGACGCGATACGCGATGTCGTGAGGATAGTCCGGCGGCAACCCCGCCTGGCGCACGGCCGCGGCCACGCCGAGCCGACGGAAGATCTCCATCGACCGGGCCGACACGTGATTGCACTTGACGCTGGGCGGTTCCAGCCGGGCGCGCGGTTCGACGACGAGCACCTTGACCCCGCGCGACGCGAGGGTCATGGCCAGGGTGAGGCCGACCGGGCCCGCACCCGCGACTAGGACCTCGGCCTCCAGATGTTGCTGCATGTTGTCTCCATGACGGATCTTGTCGGTGACCCGATTCCATCATGGCGCAGACTGCGGGAAAATCGAATTATCGGAATGCATGCATCGCAATCGGCGATGCATCGAATGTCAGCGCAAAGAACCCTGACAGCAATCGTCGACCAGGAACTCGATGAGCTTCTTCAACACGGCGGTTTCTGCGCTGTAGATGACATAGCGGCCGTCCTGGCGCGAATGCACCATGCCTGCGTGGGTGAGTTCCTTCAGGTGGAACGACAGCGAAGGCGGAGGAATACCGGTAGCCTCGCTGATCTTGCCCGCGGCCATGCCGGCAGGGCCCGCCTGCATGAGCAGGCGAAAGATGGCGAGACGGGAATCCTGTGCGAGTGCCGCTAGTGTCGCGACGGCGTGAGAGGCTTCCATATTTAAATAATAGTGAAATGGAGCGCGGGGCGTCAAACCGCCCCGCCTGCCGGCTCATGCCGTGTGCGGTGTCGTTCACATGCGCGGGGCCGCCGAACCCCTGCGGCGCGCGCTGCCGATCAGCGTGATGTGTTGCGCGCCACGATGTCGGGCATGTCGAAGGCGGTGACGGGCGGGGCTTGCCCCGTCCAGCGTTCGACGTCGACCAGGCAGGTCTGCGCGATGCAGCCCTGGGACAGGCTGGACGCGCCCCGGTCCAGCGTCAGCGCGTTCGGGTTGCCGTGCTTTTCCAGGCCGTCGGGCCCCGGGTCGTACCAGGCGCCGGTGGAGAGCTTGACCACGCCGCGCGCGATGCGCTCGCTGAGCACGGCGGCGGCCAGGGTGCTGCCGCGCGCATTGTGCACGCGGACCAGGTCGTGCTCGCCGATGCCGCGCGCGGCGGCGTCGGCCGGGTGCATCAGGATCGGCTCGCGTCCGTGGATGCGGTTCTCCCGGCTCAGGCGGGCGTGGTCGTATTGGCTGTGCAGCTTGGTGTGCGGCTGGTCCGACAGCATGTGCAGCGGATAGCGCTCGGCCTTGGCCGAGCCCAGCCACTCCTCGGGGGCGAGCCAGACGGGATGGCCGGGGCAGTCCGCGTAGCCGAAGCCGGCCACCCGCTCGCTGTGGATCTCGATGCGGCCCGACGGGGTGCGCAGGGGATGGGCGGCGGGGTCCCGGCGAAAGTCCTCGAGCATGACGACAGGGCGGGCGCGTTCGCCGATGTCGAAGATGCCGGCGGCGAAGAAGCTGTCGAACTCGGGCAGCTCGACGCCGACGCGAGCCGCGCGCGGCCGGCAGTCGTCGTACAGATGGCGCAGCCAGTCGCGCACGCTGCGCCCCTCGGTGAAGGCGGCGCCGGCGCCCAGCCGCTCGGCCAGGCCGGTGAAGATCGCATAGTCGTCGCGCGCCTCGGCATGGGGCGGCTGCACCGGATGCATGGCGATCATGTAGCGCTCGCGCGTCGCGAAGCCGATGTCCTCGCGCTCCAGCGTGGTGGTGGCCGGGAAGACGATGTCCGCCATGCGTGCGGTAGGCGTCCAGAAGGGCTCGTTGACGATCACGTGAGGCACGCGCCGCCAGGCCGCCGCCAGCCGCTGCAGATCCTGGTGGTGGTGGAACGGGTTGCCGCCGGCCCAGTAGATGAGCTCGATCGCCGGGTAACGGTGGGTCGAGCCGTTGTACGTGAAGGCGCCGCCCGGGTTCTCCAGCATGTCGGCCAGGCGCGCCACCGGGATGAAGGCGCGCACGGCATTCTGCCCCTGCGGCAGCGTCGGCCCCGAGAACCGCGGGTGGTCCATGCCCATCAGGTTGCTCGCGCCGTAGCCGACGCCGAAGCCGCCGCCCGGCAGGCCGATCTGGCCGAGCATGGCGGCGAGCGTGACCAGCATCCAGAACGGTTGCTCGCCATGGTCCGAACGCTGCAGCGACCACGAGATGTTGAGCATGGTGCGGGCGGCGGCGGCATCGCGCGCGAGCTGGCGGATGGTCGCCGCAGGCACGCCGCAGATGCCGGCGGCCCAGTCGGCATGCTTGGGCTGGCCGTCGTCCGCGCCGAGCAGGTAGCGCTCGAAGTGCGCGTAGCCCGCGCAATAGCGTTCGAGGAAGCTGCGATCGTGCAGGTTCTCGGTCGCCAGCGTGTGCGCCATGCCGAGCATCAGCGCGGTGTCCGTGTTCGGGCGCACGGGCAGCCAGGTGAACTCGCGCCCGGTGTCCAGGTCGGAGGCGACCGGGCTGATGTTCACGAAGCGCGTGCCCGCTTCGGCCATGGCGGCCAGCCCTGCGCGCACGCGATGTTCGGCCGCGCCGCCCGGGTTGACCTGGGCGTTCTTGCGCGGCACGCCGCCGAAGGTGATGAACAGCCGCGTGTGCGCGCGCAGGACGTCCCAGCTCGTGTGCTGGGCCATGAGCTCGTCCATGCCGGCGACGATGTGCGGCATGACGACGCGGGCCGCGCCCAGGCTGTAGGAATCGACGTGGCGCACGTAGCCGCCGATGCTGTTCAGAAAGCGGTGGACCTGGCTCTGCGCATGATGAAAGCGCCCGGCGCTGGACCAGCCATACGAACCGCCGAAGACGGCCTCGTTGCCGCCGCGCCGGATGACCTCGCGCAGGGCGCTCGCCGCCAGGTCCAGGCCGGTGTCCCAGTCCACCTCGACGAAGGGTTCGTTGCCGCGGCGCTCGGGATGCGCCCCGAGCCCGGCCTCGAGCACGCTGCGCCGCACGCTCGGCCGCGCGACGCGCAGTTCGTGGCTCGCCTCGAGCATGCCCAGGCCGATCGGCGAAGGGTCGGGGTCGGCGAAGAAGGGCGCCAGGCGGGGCCCCTCGGACGCCTGCAGAACTTCGTAGATGCCCCAGTGCGTGGACGTATAGCGCTTCGTCATTGCGTTTGCCATGTTTGAACAACGTTCTTTTAATGGGAACAGCGGTTGAAGCCTGCGCCATCATAGGTCCGGCTTGCCGGCAACGCAAACGCCGCCTTACGCTGGCGTGGCCGGCATGGCGAGGGGAGATCGTCCGACAGAGTATGCCGCGGGTTGCGCGCCCGCCCCGCGTCGTCGCGCGGGGGCGAAGGGTCAGGGCATGCGCATCGCACTCGCCTGGATGCTGCGCGCGACCTCGATGAGGCGGGGGCGCACGGTATCGACGAGAAAGGCCGGGGTGAGCATGAAGGCCGGCCCGCCGCAGTTGATGACCATGGGCTGGCGTTCCGGCCCGCGGCTGATCGTGGTGGCGATGGAATTCACTTCGGATTGCCATTCGCCGAAGGAGGTGCAGCAGCCGATTTCACGGAACTGCTGGATCGCGGCCTCGATGCCGGCGCGCCGCTGCGGCCAGGCGGCGGGGTCGTCCTCGCGCAGCGCGTCGAGCAGGTAGGCGCGTTCGGCTTCGCCGCAACTGGCGATGTAGGCGCGCCCGATGGCCGTGGTGGCGATGGGCACGCGCCAGCCGGCGTCCACGTTGAGCGAGAACGTGGCGGCGCCGCGCTGCGTGTCGATGTACACGACGGCCAGCCGCTCGCGCACGCCGAGCGACACCGAGGCGCGCGCGAAGTCGGCCAGTTCCTGCATCAGCGGCACCGCCACCCGGCGGATGTCGAAGTTGGTGAGCGCCGAGGCGCCCAGCACGACGGCCGCCGTGCCGAGCCGGTACTTGGCCATGCCTTCGACCGGATCGAGATAGCCGAGCTTGGTCAGGGTGTAGGTCAGGCGCGACACCGTGGACTTGGGCAGCCGGCTGCGTTCGGCGATCTCCTGGTTGCCGAGCAGCATGCCGGCATCGCGAAAGCAGGTGAGCACTTCCAGCCCGCGCGCCAGCGCCGAGACGAAGTGCCGGTCTTCCTTGATGCGGCTCTTGTCGTCGTGCTCGTCGGGGGTGGGGCTGGGATCGGTCATGGCGAGAAACGAACGCCCCGGCGAGCGGGGCGCGAAGGTCAGGGGTGCGTGCCGTCGAGCAGGCGCTGCTTGAGATCCTTCTTGAGCACCTTGCCGGTCGAGGCGGCCGGCAACTGCTCCAGGTAGATCACGTGCGTGGGGATTTTATACGGCGACAGACGGCCGCGTAGCCAGACCAGCAGGCGCTGGGCGTCGCGCGGCGCGCCGGCGATGGGCTCGATGAAGGCGACGATGTCCTCGTTGTCGCCGGCCGGGCGGCCGAGCACCGCCGACTGCAGCACGTCGGGATGCGCGTTCAACGCCGACTCCACCTCGGTGGGGTAGACGTTGAAGCCCGAGCGGATGATCATGTCCTTGGCGCGGCCGACGATGTTGATGTTGCCCGCGTCGTCCTGCACGCCGAGATCGCCGGTGCGCAGCCAGCCATCGGGCGTGAGCGCGGCCGCGGTCTGTTCCGGATCGCGGTAATAGCCCTTCATCACGTTGGGGCCGCGCACCCAGATCTCGCCGACCTCGCCGGGGTCGGCGTCGCTGCCGTCCTCGGCCACGCGCCGCACGGCCACGCCGGCGATCGGCGGGCCGGACGAGACGTCGGGGCGGGGCGCGTCCAGCCGGGTCTGCGCGATGGTGGGCGCGGCTTCCGTCATGCCGTAGCCCAGGTGCAGCGTGACGCCGGTGCTGGTTTCGAAGTCGTCCTTGAGCGCCTGCGACAGCGGGCCGCCGCCGCCCTGGGCCACGCGCAGGCCCAGCCCGCGCAACGAGGTGCCCGTCTCGCGCGACCAGGCGAGCAGCCTGGCATACATCGCCGCCACGCCGTGCATGATGGTGATGCCGTCGTCGCGCCAGGCGCGCACCACCTCGGCCGGATCGAAGCGCGATTCGATGCGCAGGGCGCCGCCGCTGTAGAGCATGCCGATGAGCACGGAAGCCAGGCCGTAGACGTGCGACATCGGCAGAATGCCGTAGGCCGTGTCCGCGGGCGTGATGGCGCGATTGCGCCGCGCCGCGTCGCCGATGAAGACCAGGTTGCGGTGGGTCAGCATGACGCCCTTGGGCAGGCCCGTGGTGCCGGAGGTGTAGATGAGGGCCGCCACCTGCGCTTCGGGGGCGGCCGCCACGGCCTCGGCCACGGCCTGCGGGTCGGCCGGGGTGACGCTGAACGGGCCGATGCAGGCCCAGTCCGCGCGCCGGGCATGGACACGTTCGGCATGGCTGCGCGCCGCGGGCGAATCGGCATCGAGGAACACGGCCAGGCGTGCCCCGCTGTGCGCGTGGATGGCGTCGAGTTCCGCCGGCGCGAGCCGGGCATTGACCACGCAGGCCCAGGCGTCGAGCCGGCTCGCGGCAAAGAACAGCACAGCGAGGGCCGCGCAGTTCTCGGCGGCGATCAGCAGGCGGTCGCCGCCGCGCAGGCCCAGCCCGGCCAGGCGGTCGGCGGCGTCGCGCACGGCGGCGTCGAACTGCGCATAGGTGTAGCGCCGCTGCGGATCTTCGATGGCGAGGGCGTCGGGCTGGCTGCGCACCCACGGGTCGATAACCGCGTGCAGGCGGGCGGGCAGGGCGCCCAGGCGCTCGGCGAGCGAGGGCCCGGCGTCCAGGGAAGCGGGCAGGGTGTGCATGCGGGCTCCCGGCTCAGAACCACGCCGGCTGCATGCGCAGCGCGTGCTCGTCCATGCGGCGCAGCAGCTCGTGCTGTGCGGCATTGCGCGGCAGTTCGCAGGCGTAGTACCAGGCGCAGGCAGCGAGCTTGCCAGCCACGAAGTCCGCGCTGCGGCGCTGCCGTTCGCGCGCGCGCAGCGCGGCCACGGCCTGCTCGAGCCAGATCCAGGCGACGATCGCGCGTCCGAACGCTTCGAGATAGATGCTGGCGTTGGCCAGGCCCGCGCGGCGGTCCGTGGCGAGGTGCTCGAGAAGCACGGCGGTCGTCTGCTGCACCTGCTGCCATTCCTCGGCAAGTGCGTCGGCGTGCTGCGCCAGGGCGGCGTCGCCGCTGGCCCGCGCATTCGCCACGGCGGTTGCGATGCGCGTATCGAGCAGGCGCATCGCGCGGCCGTCGTCCATGCCGGCCTTGCGGCCCAGCAGGTCCATGCCCTGGATGCCGTGCGTGCCCTCGTGCAGCGGGTTGAGCCGGTTGTCGCGATACAGGCGCTCGACCGGATATTCGCGCGTGTAGCCATAGCCGCCATGCACCTGGATCGCCAGGCTGTTGGCTTCCAGGCAGAACTGCGACGGCCAGGACTTGATGACCGGCGTGAGCAGGCCGAGCAGCGCGTCGGCATCGCTGCGTGCGGCGGCGTCGGCCGCGGTGCGCGCATCGTCGGCCAGCCGCGCGCCGGTCAGGCACAGCGCGAGCCCGCCCTCGACGTAGGCCTTCTGGGTGAGCAGCATGCGGCGCACGTCGGCGTGCTCGATGATGGACACTTGCGGGCTCGCCGGATCGCGCGCGTCGGGATGCCGGCCCTGGGGGCGCGTGCGCGCGTACTCCAGCGCATGGCGATAGCCGGTATAGCCGATCACCGCGGCGCCCAGGCCGACGCCGATGCGCGCCTCGTTCATCATGTGGAACATGCAGTTCAGGCCGCGGTTGGGCTCGCCGATCAGCTCGCCCAGGCACTCGTCGTTCTCGCCGAAGCTGAGGATGGTCGAGGTGGTGCCGCGATAGCCCATCTTGTGGATCAGCCCGGCGAGTGCGACGTCGTTGCGCGCGCCCACGCGGCCTTCGCCGTCCACGCGGTACTTGGGCACGATGAAGAGCGACAGGCCGCGCGCGCCGGCAGGGGCGTCCGGCAGGCGCGCCAGCACGAGATGCACGATATTCTCGGAGAGTTCGTGATCGCCGCCCGAAATGAAGATCTTGGTGCCGCGGATGCGGTAGGTGCCGTCGCCCACCGGGGTGGCGGTGGTGCGCGCATCGGGCACCGAGGAGCCGGCGTGCGGTTCGGTGAGCGCCATGGTGCCCAGCCAGCGGCCGGCCAGCAGTGCGGGTAGGAAGCGCTGCTTCTGAGCCGGGCTGCCATGGGCGCGGATCAGGTTGGCGTTGGCCGCGGTCAGGAACAGGTAGGCCGAGGTGGGCGTATTGGCCGAGCGAAAGAGCGTCATGCAGGCCTGCGCGACGCTCACGGGTAGCTGCATGCCGCCGCTCTCGTCATCGTGGCCCGCGGCGAGAAAGCCTGCGTCGGCGAACGCGCGGATGGCCTCGCCCACCTGGGGCAGCATCGTCACCTTGCCGTTCTCGAAGCGCGGCTCGTGCTCGTCGGCATCGTGGGCGTGCGGCGCGAACTTGCTCGCTGCGATGCGCTCGGCGGTGTCGAGCACAGCCTTGAACGTGTCCTGGCTGTGTTCCGCGTAGCGCTCGCGCTCGCACAGCTTGTCGGCCTCGAGCAGGTCGAACAGCAGGAATTCCAGATCTTGCCTGTCCATGAGCTGGGCGCTCATCATGTCTCCTCAGGATATTCTGCAATGCAGAATAGTGGCTTGCATGGCAGTATTATAAAACTGCGTGCAATGAGAGCTATGGATTTGGCTTCGCCAGTCGATTTTGAAATTCGACCTGCAATTTTTTAAATGCCACGGAAGCGTTCGCCCAGAAGAAGGGTGATTCTGGAGACGGCGGGCGTACCGTCGGAGCGCTGAGCCGGCGGGCTGGGTGCCGGCCGGCGCGGGCCCTGCACTCGCGTATGAGACAAGTGCATGAGGCGAGCGCGGTGGGCAGGCGCAGCAGCCGGCCCAGGCCGGTCCCCGCCTTGCGGTATTCAGCCCAGCAGGGCGGCGTAGCGCGCGAGATCGACGTTGCCGCCGCTGATCACCACGCCGACGCGCGCGCCGCGCACGTCGAGCTGACCGTTGAGCAGCGCGGCAAGCGAGAGCGCGCCGGTGGGCTCGACCACCAGCTTCATGCGTTCGGCGTAGAAGCGCATGGCCTGGACCAGGTCGTCGTCCGAGGCGGTGAGCACGCCTGCGACGTGCTCACGGATGATGGCGAAGGTGAGGTCGCCCACGCGCGTGGTGAGCGCGCCGTCCGCCAGCGCGGTGGGCGGCTCGATGGCGACGATGTGGCCGGCCTCCAGCGAGCGCCGCACGTCGTCGCCGGCCGTGGGTTCCACGCCGTACAGCCGGCAGTCGGGCGCCAGCCCCTGCGCGGCCAATGCGCAGCCCGAGAGCAGGCCGCCGCCGCCCAGCGGCGCGACGAGGATGTCCAGGCCGGGGCAGTCCTGCAGCAGCTCGAGCGCGGCCGTGCCCTGGCCCGCGATCACGCCGGCGTCGTCGAAGGGCGGCACCAGGCTCAGGCCGCGTGTTTCGGCAAGCGCGGTGGCGATCGCCTGGCGGTCTTCGGTCAGGCGGTTGTAGACGACGACTTCGGCGCCGTAGCCGCGGGTGGCGGCCACCTTGGCGGCCGGCGCGTCGTGCGGCATGACGATGGTGGCGCGGGTGCCGAGCAGGCGCGCGGACAGCGCCACCGCCTGGGCATGGTTGCCCGACGAGAAAGCGACCACGCCGCGCCGGCGCTCGGCCTCGGGCAGGCGCATGATCGCGTTGTAGGCGCCGCGGAACTTGAAGGCGCCCATGCGCTGCAGGTTCTCGCACTTGAAGAACACGTCGGCACCCAGGCGCTCGTTCAGGGTGCGCGCCTGCAGGACAGGGGTGCGGTGGGCCACGCCGTCGAGCCGGCCGGCGGCAGCGCGAACGTCGTCATGAGTGGGCAGGTGCACGTCGGGTGCTCCATGATGAAACGTCCGATCATACTTTTTGCGCCGTGATCGTGGGGGTCGTTTCACCTCGGTCTCCGCCCGGCCGCCCGGAGGCGGCCGAAGCCACCGCGGGTAGCGAACGGGGTGAGCGCGGGGGCTGTTTCAGCGAGGCGCGGTATCGACGCGCTCGTCATCCTCGGCCAGCACGGCGAGGGCATCCCGGCAGAACTTCACCGCCTGCGTCTCGCTCTCGATGCCGGAGCGCAGCACCAGCGCCTGCAGGCGTTGGCCCCGCGTGAGTTCGCGATTGGCGAAGTCGCGCTGCTGGATCTGCTCGTAGAGCGCGAGCTTGGCCTCGTGCAGGCGCAGGTGGCGTTCGAGTTCTTCGTGCAACCCGGTGGGGCCGACAATCGCCTCGGCGCGGATGCGCACCATGAGTTCGTTGCGCGAGGGGGCCAGGTCGACCGCGCTGGCGGTCCAGCGCGCCAGCTCGGCGCGCCCGGCCGGCAGCACCCGATACGCCCGCTTGCGTCCGCGTCCGCTTTCGGGCGGCAGGGACTCGAGCAGGCCGGCTTTTTCCAGGCGCGCCAGTTCGCGGTAGATCTGCTGGTGCGTGGCGTGCCAGAAGTAGCCGATCGAACGGTCGAAACGGCTGGCGAGCTCCGAACCGGAGCCGGGACGCTCCAGCAACGCGGCGAGCAGGGCATGGGGCAGGGACATGGCGGTGGCAGGGCCGTCGCGCGCCGCCATGGGCGACGGCGCGCGCAGCGATGCATCAGGCGGCGAGGGCCTGCGGGCGCGCGCCGCGGGTGAGCTGCTCGAGCATGTCGGCCCTGGCGGCGTCGTATTCTCGGGCCAAGCGCTCGATCAGGCTGGCGGCCGGCATGACCTCGCGCAGCACGCCGATGCCCTGGCCGCAGCCCCAGATCTCCTTCCAGGCCTTGGGCTTCTCGCGGTCGGAGCCGAAGTTCATCTTGGAGGGGTCGCTGCTGGGCAGGTTGTCCGGGTCCAGGCCGGCAGCCACCAGCGAGGGCTTGAGGTAGTTGCCGTGCACACCGGTGATGAGGTTGGTGTGCACGATGTCGTTGGCGCCGCATTCGGTGATCATGCGCTTGTAGCCTTCGACCGCGTTGGCCTCCTCGGTGGCGATGAAGGCCGAACCGATGTAGGCCATGTCCGCGCCCATGGTCTGCGCGGCCAGGATCGAACGGCCGTTGGCGATCGAGCCGGAGAGCAGCAGCGGGCCGTCGAACCACTCGCGGATTTCCTGGATCAGCGCGAGCGGCGACTGGAAGCCGGCGTGCCCGCCCGCACCCGCCGCCACGGCGATCAGGCCATCGGCGCCTTTCTCGATCGCCTTGCGGGCGAAGCGGTTGTCGATCACGTCGTGCAGCACGATGCCGCCGTAGCTGTGGATCGCGTCGTTGATCTCGGCACGCGCGCCCAGCGAGGTGATGACGATGGGCACCTTGTAGCGCACCACCACCTCCATGTCGTGCTCCAGCCGGTCATTGGAGCGGTGCACGATTTGGTTGACGGCAAACGGTGCCGAAGGACGGTCCGGATGCCTGGCGTCGTGCTCGGCCAGCTCGGTGGTGATGCGGTCCAGCCACTCGGAGAGCTGGCTGGCCGGCCGCGCATTGAGCGCGGGGAACGAGCCGACGATGCCCGCCTTGCACTGGGCGATCACCAGATCCGGGTTCGAGATGATGAAAAGGGGAGAGGCGACGACCGGCAGGCGCACGCGATCGGCGAGGATGGAGGGAAGTGCCATGGTTGACTCCGAAAGGCAGAGAAAATATCGGAACGATCAGCGAGCGCCGGTGAGCGTTGCCTTGTGCTGGGCCAGGCGCGCGCCCATCGCGGCCTGCAGTGCGGCCAGCCCGCTGGCCGGGCGGACCATGACCTCGAACTCGGCGATCTTGCCGTCGGGGTCGAAGCGGATGAGGTCGATGCCCTTGAGCGCCTTGCCGTCGATCTCGGCGCTGAATTCCAGGCCGACGCTCAGGCCGTCGGCGGTGAAGAACTCGCGGTGGTACTGGAAGTTCTCGAAGACCGTGTTGACGGTAGTGAGCACGAGCACGATGGCCTCGGGCCCGGGATAGGGGGAGTGCGCCACCGGCGAGCGAAAGACCACGTCGTCAGCGACGAGCGGGCGCAGTTCGGCGGCGTCGTTGCTGCGCAGGTAGCGGTGCCAGGCCTGCAGGGTCTGGGCAATGGCGGCATTCATGCAGTCTCCCCGAGCGTTCATGCATCTGTTTGTGCAATCAGTTGCATTAATCTATCAGCGCTTGTGGTTTTGCGCAAGCGGCGGCCTGCGCGGCGGGGCCGGGCGAACTCAGTCGTCGCCTTTGCGACGGCGGAGAATTTCGCGCGCGATGGCGTAGACCACGCCGATGGCGAGTCCGAGGGCGATCCAGGCTTCGAGTGTCATGGGGTGCGACCTTAGCACGGGCGAGCTTGTCCGCCGCCCTGCCGGGGCCAAGCTCGCTCAGCCGGCGGGCTGTGAGGCGCGGCGCAGGGCGTCGAATGCCTCGGTGCCCTGGGGCGCCTGGGCCTCGAGCCGGCTCAGCAGCGCTTGCGCGTCGGCCCGCGCCGCGCCTGCGTCACCATGCTGGCGATCGCAATGTGCGATCCGGTGCTCGACGTAGCCGTCGGCATCCAGCCGGATCGCGACGACGCCCCGATAGCGGCCTTCGACCTCGATGACGTCGGCCTTCAACGCATAGTGCGGGCCTTGGCTGGACGGCGATGACAGACTCATGACTGACTCCTCGGACGGATGCCCCGGTGCAGGCGCGCCGGGTGTGCCCTCGTGCAAGCATAGCGCGCGCCCGTGCGGATCGGCTGGGCCGTCCGGGTTTGCCTCGTGCCGGCGTGCGCTGGTCGGCGCCCGCCCCGGCTGGGAGCGTCCGGCCGGCATCTAGAGCAGGTAGTTGCCCCAGGCCTCGGGCTGGAAACGGATGGCGTCGATGCGCAGGAGCACCGTTTTCCCGTTGGGCGTGCGGTACTGCGTACTGGAGCGCGCGCGCATGCCGAGCAGCGCGGTGCCGATCGGCGAGAGCACCGAGTACTTGCCGGCCGCGAGGTCGGCTTCGTGCGGATAGCACAGGGTGATCTCGCGCTGCTCGCCCTGTTCGTCGGTGACCAGGACGCGGCTGTGCATCGTCACCACGTCGGGCGGGATCTGTCGCGGCGGGATGACGCCGCCCTCGTCGAGCAGGTCGAACAGCGGCGGCAGGCTGCCGTCGGGAGCGACATGGGCGTCGGACAGTTTGAAGAGGCGGGCGTGGTCGAGTTCGGAGAACACCCGGTCCAGGGAGGCTTGCTTGTTCATGATGGCGTCGGATCGTGTAAGGCCCACGCGGGGCTGCTGCGCACTGGAAAGGCCCGACGGACGAGGTGCGGGGATGGCTGGGTGCCGCCGGGCCTAGGGCTGTGCGTCGAAATCCGGCTTGAGAAGATACAGCGGATCGCGCCCACAGCCCGGCGTCGCCACGGTGCCCGTGGCGTGCGAGAGGGGAAGGGGAATGGGCGAGATCATGGAGTGGGATGGTACCCGAGCTTGCCGAGACTGGCGAGCCCCGTCGAGTACGGACGGCGGGATGAGCGCGGGCCTGCCTCAGCCGCGCGCCTGGCTGCGCCAGACGGCGAAGCCCGCAACCGGCAACAGGAACAGCGTGGCCAGCATCAGCAAGGCGATGCACAGCGTGCGCGCCGGCTGCGGCAGCGTGAACAGATCGAGCGCCATGAGCAGGTTGCCGCCCGCCAGCACTGCGTAGACCGCGAGCGCCTGGAACCAGCGCGCGTGCCGCGTGCGCAGCGCGAGGTATGTGCACAGGGTCAGGGTGGCGATGGCGAGGACGATCAGCAGGGGCACGGGGTTCTCCCAGGGAAAGAGTGGTCCGGTTCTTGGACGCCGCCAGTCCGCCGAACGTTCATGGCGGCGCGCGATCCGGCTCGACGGGCAAGGCTCACGTGGCGAGCAGGAAGGGTGTGGCCAGCGTGGCGAGCCGGCTTTCGGTGCCGTCGGCCTCGCCACGCAAGTGGCGAACCAGGTCGGCGGTGGTGGAGCGGCGCGTCAACATGAGGCATGCGGCTTCGCGCTCGGGGACGCGGCTCGCGTGCCAGCAGCCCGGGCGCATGCAAACCCCTTGGCCAGGGTGCAGGGCAAAGGCGCGGAGCGAGGCCAGGTCCGGGCTCCCGTCGTCGCGGCTGCGCGCCACGACGTGCAGCACGGGCCCGGTCAGCGGGACGAGGGCCTGCTCGGTCAGGTCGTGCACTTCCAGCGTGCCGATCATCGGCTCGGTGCTGCGATAGTTCACCCAGAGGATCTCGGTCTCACCGCCCGCGCCGGCATCGAAGACGTGCTGCTGCCAGAAGTCCGTCGCGGCGTTGCTGAAGGCCACCGCGGCGGCGGCCGGCGCGGGCAGGGGCTTGCCCAGCATCCAGCCGTAGGGTGCGAAGGCGTGTTCGGTCAGTGGCTGGCAGATGACTTGGTTCGAGGCGTGCATGATGGCGTGTGGGTCCGTGGGCTCTGCGCAGCGGGTCGCTGCGCCGCCGTGCCGCGGCGCCGGGCTCTGGGTGGGCCGATGGCATGGCGGTTATGCTAGCAGCCCGGACGGCGTAGCCAGAGAAGCGGGGCAGTCGTCCCGGACTTTCCATGCTTGCCCCGCTTTTGCGCCAGGTGCCATGCCCAAGATCAATCTGCGCCAGCTCGTCCTGTGCCTGACCTGCGGGTCGGTGCTGCTCACGCTCTTCATCGCGCTGGTGTCGGGCGGCATCATGCATCGCGACCTGTTGCTCGACAAAGGATTGGAGGCCAACCGGCTGTACGCGGGCAAGATCGCCAAGACGACCGATCTCTACCTGCGCATGAGCCTGCAGCGCCTGGCGTATGCCGGGGACGAGGTTGCCGGGGCCTGGACGGATGCGGCGCAACGCCAGTCCATCGTGACCCGTCTGCGCGAGGACGCGTCCATGTTCGACGCTGTGCTGGTGGTCGGCGCCGACGGCACGGTGCTCGCCACCGACCCGCCCAATCTCGGGCTGCGCGGCAGGCGGCTGGACACCGTCGGGGCGCGCGAGGCGCTCGCGCAGCGCGCGCCCATGATAAGCCGGCCCTTCGTCGGTGCGATGGGGCGCCTCATCATCACGCTGACGAGCCCGATCGAGGACGAGGCGGGGCAGTACCTGGGCTATGTGAGCGGCTCGCTCTACCTGCACCGCGACGGGCTGCTCAGCTCGCTGTTGGGCGAGCACGATTTCATGGACGGCTCCTATCTCTACGTAGTGGACGACGAGGGGCGCGTGCTCTATCACCAGGACCGTGCATGGGTGGGCGCGCTACGCGAGGGCGACCCGGCCGTCGCCGCGGTGCGCGCGGGCCGCAGCGGGGCCATGCGCCTGACGAACGCGAACGACGTGCCGGTGCTGGCGGGCTATGCCCCGGTGGCCGTGGCCGACTGGGGGGTGATCGCGAGCCAGCCCGAGCAGGCCACGCTTGCCGAGCTGTCCGCGCTGGTCTGGCGCAATCTGGCGTACACCTTGCCGGGGCTGGCGCTGTCTTTCGCGCTGATCTGGGCACTGTCGGCGCAGATATCCAAGCCGCTCGCGCAGATCGCCCGCCGTGCCGGGCAGATGGAAGAGCCCGATGCCAGGGATCGCCTCGAGCGCGTGCGCTCCTGGTATTTCGAGGCGGCGCAGATCAAGTCTTCCCTGCTGCGCGGCCTGTCCGGCGTGCAGGGACGCATCCGGCGCCTGAACGAGGAGTCGCAGACCGATCAGCTCACCGGCCTGGCCAACCGGCGCGCCATGGAGGCCGCCGCGGCGGCGTGGCAGGCGGCCGGCGCGAGCTGTGCGGTGGTCCTGGTCGACATCGATCGCTTCAAGCTGGTCAACGATCGCCTGGGCCACGACGTGGGCGACCGCGTGCTGCAGCACCTGGCGCGCGTTCTCGCCGCGCAGGCCCGTCCCGGCGACCTGGCATGCCGGCTCGGCGGCGAGGAATTCGCCTTGTTCATGCCGGCCACGCCGCTGCCTTTCGCGGTCGAGACCGCCGAGCGCCTGCGCCTGGCCGTCGCCGCGCAGCGCATGGCCGGCGTGGGAGAGATCACGGTGTCGTGCGGTGTCGCGCACCTGTCCCACCTGCCCGATACGGAGCCCGGCTTCAGCGCACTCGTGAAGGCGGCCGACGTCGCGCTCTACCGCGCCAAGGCGCAGGGCCGCAATCGCACGGAGGTGGCGGCAGCGGTGTGACACCGTGCGGCGATGCCGCGCCGCGCCCGTCTTGCCGGGCGGGCTGCGCGTCCTGTCGGCCCCGCCTCGGCGGTATCCGGTCAACGCCAACAAAAACGCCCACGCGCCGCCCGGCGAATGCCGGTGGTACGTGGGCGGCAAGACGGACGCGGCTCGCGCGTCCGGGCTGCCATGCCAGTGCTTACAGGTTGCGGGCCGGGGCGATGCGCGTACCGTCGATGGACACGCCGGCCATCAGGCCGCCATTGTTCAGCACGAAGCCCACCACGGGCTGGTTGGCGGTCTGGGTGTCGATGCTGCCGTTCACGCCGATGCTGGCCACGGCGACAGTGGCGTCCGCACCGATCGTCCAGCCGTTGCTGTTGCGGAATTTCTGATACGAGGCCGCATCGGTGAAGGCGATGACCAGAGCCTTGGACTGCGCGCCGGCCTGAAAGCCGATCGAGCCGCCCGTCGAGGTGTAATACCCCTGCGGCTGGCCCTTGACGCGCAGCACCCCGCGTCCGTGCTCGAAACCGACCACGAAGGCACCGCTCAGCACTTCGGGGAAGACCAGCACGGCATGCGCGCGATCGACGATGGCGCGGCTGTCCGGGGCCTGCTCGTACAGGCGCTGCAGCGTGGCGCTGGCGGCATCGTTGATGGCCTGTCGCTGTTGAGCCACCGTCGCATTGGTGTTGGTCCCGGCGGGTGTCGTCGTCGTGCAGGCGGCGAGAGCCGTGGCGGCGGCGAGGGTGGCGGCGATGGCGAGACGTTGAAAGCGCATGGATTTCCCCTTGTTGTTCGTATGCATGGATGTATCCGCGCAGTCGTATCCGACTGCGGTGATCGGTTTCAGCAAGATACGTGCCACAGCCGCTGCGTAACCGGCTGTGCCTTACTCTACCAGGGGCACGACCTGCACCGACGCCGGTTCGATGCCGGCCGCGCGCAGGCGGGCGTCCGCATCGTTGTGGTCCGAGGCGTCGGGCAGGTCCAGCGCGGCCACGAGCTCGCGCCGGGCTTCGATCGGATCGTTGACGACACCGTCGACCAGCGCCATGCCGGTGCTGCCGTCGGTCTTATTGAACGTGATCTGCATTTTCATGATGGTTCTCCAGGCCGCGCGGGTGTCGCGCTCCTGCAGTCGTTAGCACTTTCGGTGCCGCGCCGCCCGTCGACTCGGGCGGGATTACCCATCACCGTGGCGCCCGCAGGCACGTCGCGCGTGACCACGCTGCCGGCGCCCACCAGGGCGTCGTCGCCGATGCTGACTCCCGGCAGGATGAGGGCGCCGGCGCCGATCCAGACGTTGCTGCCGATGCGCACCGGCCGCCCGAATTCCAGGCCGCTCGCCCGCTGGGCCGCATCGCGCGGGTGGTCGGCGGCGAGAATCTGCACGCCCGGCGCGATCTGGGTCTTGCTGCCGATGACGACCTCGACCACATCCAGGATGACGCAGTTGAAATTCAGGAATACGCCGTCGCCCAGCGTGATGTTGTAGCCATAGTCGCAATGAAAGGGTGGCCGCACGGCCGCGTGCGCACCGACGTGGCGCAGCCGCTCGGCGAGCAGGGCGCGGCGCTGTTCCAGTGGCAGCGCCAGGCTGGCGTTGTAGCGGTGCAGCCAGGCCTGGCACGCCGCCAGGTCCGCCTGCAGTTCGGCCGCGCTGGCGTCGTAGAGCTCGCCGGCCAGCATCTTGTCTTTCTCGCTTCGCATGCACACTCCTGCGCTTGGCGGGCCCTGGGCCCGCGGGGTGTCGGGTCGAGCAAGGCGCGCGCCCGGTCATGGATCGGTGGCGCCGCCCGGCAGGATGGCGACGGCCCCGCGGCAGAATCGCTGAACTTGCGGCGAGCGGCAATGTCGGTCGGTTATCCTGCCATATCCATGCAGGAAGGAAGAGGGACTCCATGATTCGAATTGCTGTCGACAGCGACGCCAGCCAGGTGCGTGAATGCGCCGAGCAAGCCTATCAGCGTTACGTGTCGGTCATGGGGCGCAAGCCCGCGCCCATGCTTGCCGACTTCGCGGCCCAGATCGCCGAGGACAAGGTCTATGTCGCCACCGACGAGGCCGGGCAGGTGCAGGGCTTCATCGTCTTCTACCCCAAGGAGCGCCACATGTTCCTGGAGAACGTGGCCGTGCTGCCGGAGTTCGCGGGCCAGGGGCTGGGCCGCTTGCTCATCGAGTTCTGCGAAGACGAGGCCCGCCGTCAGGGCATGGGCGCGGTGCATCTCTACACCAACGAGTTGATGACCGAGAACCTCGCCATGTATCCCCACATGGGCTACGTGGAATTCGGCCGCCGGCAGGACGACGGATTCAATCGGGTGTATTTCGAGAAGCGGCTGAACTGAAAGACTCCGCGGGCACACCGGCGCCCGCCGTGCGCATGCGCCGGTGTGCC
>NZ_VLTJ01000017.1 GCF_007558815.1 Verticiella sediminum
GCGCCGGCTGCCCTGGCCGGCGCAACAGCGGCAGCCCCCCGCACCCGCATCAACGCGGCGGCTCGTCCTTGCGATTGCGCTGTGAGGATTTTGCGCTGAACGGGTAGGCGCTGCCCGTGCTCACGCCCGGCTTGGGCGGGATGCGCAGCGACAGCACCATGGTCGCGCCCAGGATGAGGGCGGTGGCGAGCAAGGACCATTGCACCGGGATGTGGTAGAGGTCGATCAGCAGCATCTTCGTGCCGATCAGCACCAGGACCAGCGCCAGCCCATAGGGCAGCAGATGAAAGCGCTCGTGCAGGCTGGCCAGCAGGAAGTACATCGCGCGCAGGCCCAGGATCGCGAACACGTTGGAGGTGAGCACGATGAACGGGTCGGTGGTGATGGCGAAGATCGCCGGAATCGAGTCCACCGCGAACACCACGTCGATGATCCCGATCAACAGGATCACCATCAGCAGCGGCGTGGCCACCTTGTGTCCGTCGATGCGCGTGAAGAAGCGTTCGCCGTCGTAGTCCGGCGAGATGCGCACACGCCGGCGCAGCCAGTTCAGGGCCGGGTTGTTGTCCAGGTCGGGTTCCTGGCCGGCGGCCCACCACATCTTGATGCCGGTGAACACCAGGAACGCGCCGAACACGTAGAGAATCCAGTGGAACTGCGCAATCATCCACGCGCCGATCAGGATCAGGATGGCGCGCAGCACCAGCGCGGCGAGAATGCCGAGCATGAGCACGCGCTTCTGGTATTCCGCGGGCACCGCGAAATAGGTGAACAACATCAGGAAGACGAAGATGTTGTCGACGGCCAGGGCCTTTTCCACCACGTAGCCGGTGATGAATTCCAGCGCCTTGTCGTTGGCTACGGCGCGGGCCGTGGGGTCATCGCCCATGCCGCCCAGCCACCACCACAGCAGGCCGACGAAAACGAAGCTGGTGGCTACCCAGATGATGGACCAGATGGCGGCCTCGCGCATGGAGACCTTGTGGGCGCCCTGGCGGTTCATCGCGAAGAAGTCGATGAGCAGGGCAATGATGACGAAGGCCGCAAACAGCGACCACAGCAGCGGTGTGCCGGTTGAGATCATGACGAGACCTGTATCTTTCGGTTAGGTTGAACGAAACCCCCTCCGGTCTCGCCAGCCGCAGAAACTGCGGTCCGCGGCGCCGGGCGACGCCGCTCCCATGGAGCGGCGATCACCGTATTGACGGCGCTGCGGGAGCCTGTGAGGCCCCGGCTACTCCCCGTGAGCGACGGAAAGCCGTGCCGAGCGGGCGGGCATTCACCCATACCGCTGCCGGCCGGCGTCCGTCACGGGCTGCAGTTGCGGCCCGCGTGCCGCCCGCCAGGCCTGCAACGGGGCAGGGCCGGGAGGGCGAGCGCCGCGGATCGCGTGCGTGGCGTATATAGCAATGAGCGCGCCCGGCAGGCTGGCGCGCCGGGCTCAGGCGCGAGCGCGCCGTGCGCCCGCAGGCTTGTATTCGCAAGCCGGGTAGTTGGAGCAGCAGGCGAAGTCGCCATACGCCCCGGTGCGCGTCACGATCACGCCCTGGCCGCAGGCGGGGCAGGCGGTGTCAGCCTGCGCGTCGGTGTGCAGCATCGTCACCGTGAGCCGATGTTCGGACACCAGTTCGCGCAGAAAGCGCGAGCGTTCGCCCTTGACCGTGAACAGGGCGACCGAACGGCGCGCGCGGGTCAGCGCCACGTAGAAGAGCCGGCGCTCTTCGCTGTCGGGGTAGGCGTCGGCGCTCGGCATGGCCAGGGCAAGCACCGGGTCGTCCTGGCGCGTGTCGGGAAAGCCCAGGCCGCGCTCGGCACCGAGCATGGCAGGCAGGATCACATAGTCGGCCTCGCTGCCCTTGGCGAGGTGAATGGAAAGAAAACCGAGTTCCAGCCATTTCCCGTAGCGCGAGCGCCAGTTCGTCGGCAGGTAGGCAGCATCCGAGTGGTAGCGCCCGAGCACGAATACCGAGCACTTCCTGGACGGCTCGGCCGACGCGGGGCGGCTCTTGCGGAGCATGGCGGACGCAGGCTGTGTGGCGTCGGTCCCCGCGTGCGTCTCGCGCCGGATGCGCTCGCACAGCCGGCGCAGGAAGTCGTCGATGGCCTCGCTCAGTTGGGCCCTGCCGGCTACCTCGAACGCCTGGACGACCGGCTCCCGGGATGGCGCATCCGAGCGTACCGCTTTGCCGATCTGCGCGGGGTTCTTCGACACGAAGCGGCTGGACAGGTCGCATAGCGCTTGCGGGCAGCGAAACGTTCGCTCGAGCTTCAGCGTCTGCCCGGGCCCGAAGAAAGCATGAAAGCGGGTCATGACCGACAGGTCCGCCCCGGCGTAGCGGTTGATCGACTGCCAGTCGTCGCCGACCGCGCACAGATGGCGGCCCGGCGCGCGCACCAGCGCCCGGCACAGCCGGGCACGGGCGTTGGAGGCGTCCTGGAACTCGTCGGCAAGCACCACATCGAAGGGCGAGTCGCAACTGCTCGTCTCCAGGTGCCGGGCCGCGGCATTGAGCATGTCCTCGAAGTCGATCCCGCCGTCGGCGGCCAGGGCCGCGTCCCAGGCGGCCATGACGGGCAGGGCGATGTCCAGGAACATCCGGTAGCGCACATTGAAGGCGCTTTCGGGCAGGGCCGCCACCCGCTGGCGCAGCGCGGCCGGGGACAGGCCGTTGCTCTTGGCGTGGCTGATGAAAGTGCGGATCAGTCCGACGAGTTCGGGCGTCGCCACCGGCGTCTTGCCACGGGGCGGAACCGGGCGATCGGGGTTGGGGGCCAGCACGATGCCGCGCGCGCTGAGTTCGCGGGCCAGGTGCGCGAGCAGCGTTCCCGATCGGAGTTGGTGCGAAGCGGTCTCGATCAAATGCGTGCCCCGGGCCCGATGCAGCTCCCGCTTCCAGGCGACGCCTTGCTCGTAGCGATCGAAGGCGGCGGGGGCGCGGCCCTGGGCATCCAGCGCGAAATGCTCGTGGTAGAGATCGATGTCCGGATAGTAGAAGTCGGGACGGTACTGGCGGTAGTGCGCGTTCGCCGTGGCGTGCGCGTAGGGCCTTTCGTACTCGTAGTTCACACCGTTGTAGAAGAGCCAGTCCGCGATGATGCACTCCTCCCGGCTGCGCACCCTTTCGCCGCGCAGCGTCCTGATGTACCCCTTGCCATCGCGGTCCCAGGCGTCCGGCTGGGTCGGCGCGCCGAAGGGCGGCAGGTCGGCGCGGAATACCGTGCGGAACATGTCCCAGTTCGTGCGGAACTCGCTCGAGCCGTCCTTGAGCCCATCGACCAGTGCCGTCAGCTTCCCGATGCCCAGGGCCGGGTCCACCGCCCAGTTCGGCACGTCGGGCTTGGTGCCGGTGGCCTTTGCGATGATGCGTAACCCCAGCGCGTGGAAGGTCGATGCCTCGACGCCGGCGTCTGCCATGCCGACGCGTTCGAACGCCTGGTCGGCGCGTCGCTGCAGCTCGTCCGCGGCGCGCTTGTTGAACGCCAGCAGGACGATGCGCTCCGGACGCGCGATCCCGCGATGCACCGCATACGCAGCCTTGGCCACCATCGTCGAGGTCTTGCCGGAACCGGCGGCAGCGACCACGAGCACTCGGTTGTCGAAGCAGGTGGCCGCCCGCGCCTGCTCTTCCGACAAGGGTCTGGATTCGAGGCGGTCGAACAGCTCGCGGCATTCGGCAAGCTCGCGCTGGACATGCCGTTCGTTCAGTTCCGACCACGCCTTGGGCCAATCGCCGTCCCAGGCGCGCAGGTGCCTGCGGGTATCGTCCGGGCCGTCGGCCAGGAGCGCCGCAACCCCGGCGTCCTTCAGCAGTTGCTGCAGGTGTGCGGCGTCGATTCCCAGATGCGACTTGCGCTCGAGCAGGGCCTGCTGCTGCTCGGACGTGAACCAGCGGCGCTGCGTCTCGGCACGCTTCATCTGGCTGAAGGCCTCGTCCATCCAGGCCTTGACCCGCGCGTAGCCTTCCTTGAACTGGCGAATGCGGCCCCGGGCCAGGACGGCGGCGGCAAGCGCCGCTTCGAGCTCCTGCGCCATGCGATTGGGCAGGCCGCGCACACGGACGCGCCGGCCGTGCGGCGTGTCCAGGGTCAGCGTCGTCCAGACCATGCCGCGGCGCAGGTGCAGCGGCGAGGCTTCCGTGAGCGGGGCGGCGTGCGCTTGCCCGTCGACCAGAAGCTCGAGCATCTGCTCCGTCAGGCGCAGCCGCCATGGCGCCGCCCTGGCGATGAGCCGCCCCCAGACGGAGGGCCTCCATTCCGTGACCACCACGCGCTTGTGCTCCGCCTGCGAATCCCGCGTTCATTCTTGGGGCGCGAGTATACGGGGGATCAGGCCGAGGCGTGCGCAGCGACGCCCAGCCGCACCGGGCCCGGCGTGTCGAGCAGCGCACGAGAGATCAGCCGCCTGTGCTCGTAGGTCGACCCCGCGCGCAATCCCCAGGACGCCGTTCTGCGGTACCAGAGGTTGATGTCGAATTCGGCCATGAAGCCGATGCCGCCATGCATCTGTTGCGCGGAACGGCAAGCCATGAGGCACTTCTCGTTGGCGAAGGATTTGGCTTGAGCGACTTCGATCCGTGCAGGCAGCCCCTGGCTGAGGCGCCATACGGCTTCCCGGCTGAGAAGCTGCACGCCATCGACGGCATTGAGCATGTCGGCCGCCAGATGCTGTATCGCCTGAAAGGCCCCGATGGGCTGGCCGAAGGCCTCGCGCTGCGTAACATACGCGGCGGCGAGTTCCGTCGCTTTGCGGGCGGCGCCCTGCATCTGGCAGGCCGTGAACACCGCCGCGTAATCCATCAGGTCGTCGAGCGCTGCCTGCCCTGCACCGAGCAGGCGTTCCGCGGGTACGCGCACACGCTCGAAAGCCACGCAGCATTCCTGATCCTTGGCGAGCGGCCGCAAGCGCTCGACCTGGATGCCGGGGGCCGCGGTGTCCACGAGAACCAGCGCCAGCCCGGGGGCCCGCCCCGCTTCTTCGACGCGGACCGCCGTCAGGCAATGCGTAGCGTTCTGAAAATCGGCGACGAAGCATTTTCGCCCGGACAGCACCAGCGCGTCGCCATCGCGCTGCGCGGTCATGGCGATGCCTTCGGGCGACCACCGGCCGGACTGCTCCTGTACTGCGAAGCTCAGGATCATCTCGCCGCTGACGACGGCAGACAGCACGGCCTTGTGCGACGCGTTGCCGTATTTCTCGATGAGCAGGGCCGGCACAAGCGTGGAAAGCACCGGCAGCGGCGCGATATGGCGGCCCAGCTCCTCGAAGAGCAGGGCCGCGTAGGTCAGTGGCAGGGCCTGGCCGCCGTACCGTTCAGGTAGCGACAGGCCCAGCCAGCCCAGCGCGGCGAATGTCTTCCAGAGAGAAGCCGAATACCCGCTTTCGTTCCGTTCGGCATCCCTTACCACGGCCGGATCGCATTCCACCGACAGAAAGCTCCTGAGGGTTTCCAGAACGAGTGTTTCCTGTTCATCCAACAAGACGTCCATCTTCGCTTTTCCCTGAATGTTCAAACCCTGGCTGCCCGCGTTCCTGCCACGCCGGCTGGCCTGGGCATGCCCAGGCCCTTGCGTGCGATCTGATCGCGCATGACCTGGACGCTGCCGTGGTTGACCGTGGACTGGAATGCGCCCAGGAGGTTGTGCGCGAAGACTCCCGAATCGATGGCGCCCGGCGATCCGTTCAGCAGTTCGGCATGCGGGCCGAGAATCTGGCCGATCGCTTCGGTGGCACGCACGCCGTGTTCGGGCCCCGCGACTTTTTCTCCCGAACCTTCGTAGCTGAAACTGCCGGCGCGCGCCGCGATGGAAAGGCTGCGCATCGTCATCAGCCGGCACATCTGCGCCTCGGTCCAGAGATCTGCCACTTTGTCGCGTACGGCGGGGTCATGGCTCAGGTGCCCGACGGCGGCGTCACCGGACTTGAGAAGGTTCACGACATCCTCGGTCCTGCGGACCGACATCAGGTATCGCCATGCGCCGACCCGGTCCAGGTTGAGGCCGCGCTGCGTCACGTTCCAACCGTCGCCTTCCTGGCCCAGCAGGCAGGACGCGGGCACTTTCACGTTGTCGAAGAACACCTCGTTGGTGCGCGCCTCTCCGTAGGTGGTGTGAGGCGGCGCCTGGGGCTCGTTCTGGATCGTCCACAAGGGCCGGACGGTGATGCCGGGCGTGTCCATGGGCACGAGAAACACCGACAGACCGGCTTGCCGGCGCGACTCAGGATCGGTGCGGGCAAGCAGAAAGATGTGCGTCGCGTTCTGAGCGTTGGTGGTGTAGATTTTCTGGCCGTTGACGACGTACTCATCGCCTTCGCGAATCGCACGGCAGCGGATTCCCGCCAGGTCCGTGCCGCAGTGCGGCTCGCTATAGCCCTGGCAGAAGCTGATCTGCAGGCGGGCGCAGCCGGGCAGGAACTCGCGCTTCTGCTCCTCGGTGCCGCAAGCCAGCACCGCGGGTCCCCCCGTGCCGCCGCCGCCGACGCGCATATCGCAAGCCCGGATGAACTCCTCTTCCACAATGTACTGGGTGACGAGGCTTCCCCCCTGTCCGCCGTATTCCTTGGGCCAACTGATGGCCAGCCAGCCGCGACGAAAGATCGCATCCTGCACGGCAAGCAGTGCAGGGCCCTTGCCTCGCCCGGCGTGCGCGTCGGCAAGTTCTCTGCGCACGTCGTCGGTGATGTGTTCGCGGATGAAGCTGCGCACCGAGGCTCGCAGCGACTCTTCCTCTGCGCTGAAAGCGAAATCCATGAGTGTTTTCTCCTTGCGTCGGAATGCCTGGTTTCCGTCTGCGCTACTTCAAAGCCTGATGGCCTCTTCCCGCAGCAGTTGCTCCACCTCGTCATCGGAGTAGTCGAAGCGGGCCAGAATCTCCCGGGTGTCCTGGCCGACCTTGGGGCGGCCGGGCCATCTGACCTTGCCCGGGGCACGGCGAAAGCGGGGGACGACCCCCTGTATCCGCAGCTTGCCCAGCACGGCGTCGTCGATCTCGATGAAGGTCTCGCGCTCGATCACGTGGCGATCGGTAAAGAGCTGTTCGACGTCATAGACGGGGCCGGCGACCACGCCCGCCCGCTCGAAAACGTCCAGCACTTCCTGCAGCGTGTGCCGGCGTACCCAGTCGGCGACGGCACCGTCGCATTCGGCCAGCTTCAGCATGCGCTGCGGATTGGTCTGCAGATCGGGTCGCGCCGCCAGGTCGGATCGGCCGATGGCATTGAAAAGACGCCTGGCGCCGGAGTTGGCCGCGGCCGAGACTGCGATCCAGCGGTGGTCGGAGCTCTGGTAGGTGTTGCGCGGGGTCGTCCACGTGGAGCGATTGCCGCGCCGCCGGCCGATCACGCCGAGTTGGTCGTAGTCGATGGCCATCGCGCCCAGCAGGGAGAGCATGGGTTCATAGAGGCTGATCTCGATGTCGTCGCCGATACCGCCGTTCCTGGACCGATTGACGAGCGCGGCCAGCACCGACATGGCGCCAGTCATCGCGGCGACCCCATCGGCGATGGGGTAGGCGGGCAAGGTCGGCGGGCCGTCGGCTTCGCCCGTTGTGTGAGCGAAGCCGCTGAAGGCCTCGGCCAGCGTGCCCATGCCGGGGCGAGAACTGTAAGGGCCGGTTTGTCCATAGCCGCTGATGTGCAGCATGACTAGGCCGGGGTTGAGCGCCGAAAGCGTTTCGTAATCCAGGCCCCAGCCGGCGAGCTTGCCGGGACGGAAATTCTCGATGAGCACGTCCGCCGTCGCTGCGATGCGACGCACCACAGCCGCGCCGGCGGGATGTCTTATGTCCGCGGCCACCAACTGTTTGCCGCGGTTGGTCACTCGCCACCAGAGCGGTTCGTCGTTCTTCGAGCGGCCCATTCTCCTGACTTCATCGCCCTTGAGGGGTTCGATCTTGATGACATCGGCGCCCAGATCGGCAAGGTAGGCCGAGGCCATGGGCCCGGCAAAGAGCATGCCTATTTCCAGCACGTTGATTCCGACCAGCGGTCCCTGGGCGGGCGGGGCGGATTGCTCGGTCTTGCGTTGCATCAGAGAGGTTCCGAAAAGCGAGAGGGGGTGGAGTCGGAAGTGTCGAAAGGCTGGACGCGGCCCCGGCGCCTGCGCCTAAGGAGAGCACGGCGGGGAACACAGCAGCCGGAGGTCTTCGAGGTTCGACAGGCGCTCGTGCAGGGACGCCGCAGCCGCTTCGGGCAGGGCGCGGGCGGCACAGCTCATGAACTTCGTGCGGATCTCCTCGTGCGAGAGCGGTGCGCCGGCCGCGCCGCGCGCGAGGGCCACGGGCGAGCTCCGCAGGGTTCGCCCGTCCGGCAGTTCCACGCTCACCTGGTCGTGTGGCGCATAGCCGGTCGCCGGGTCTTCCCTCGGGTCGAAGACCAGCCTCACGCGCTCGAACAGGCCCTGGATGTCCGGCCTGCGCACGAAGCGGTCATCGAGCTCGTCCAGGCCGACCCGCCCGGCCGTCAGCGCGCAGGCCATGGCGAACTCAATGCTGAATTTCGCCTCCAGCCCGGTCGTGGGATGGGCATTGCGCAGCACCTTCGCGTTGCGGCGGCTCATGGAAACGACGATGCCGGCGACCTGGGCCGGGTCCAGGGACGGATGAGCCTGTTTGAGCTCCAGCATGGCGTCGATGGGGCGGTGCGTGCAGTAGCAGGTCGGGTACTTCTTGATGTTCAGGCCGATCTCGACGATGCGCCAGCGCTGGCCCACTGTCACGGGTTCGCCGACATTCACCGCGCCGGCAGGCGATACGGCGGCGAGAAAACCCTGCGGATGTTCCAGCGCATCGGTCGATGCGGTCATGCCGGCGGCGGCGAGCCGCGCGGCGAGCACCCCCGCGTGCGCGGCCCGGCCGGCATGCAAGGGCTTGGCCATCGATCCGAAGTTGGCCGTGATGCCGGCGCTTTGCGAGGCGCCCAGCGACAGGGCCGCGGCGGTCGCGCCGGCGTCCAGCCGGCGCAGGCGCGCGCACGCGGCAGCCGCCGCGATCGAGCCGAAGATTCCGGTCGGATGCCAGCCCTTCGTATGGTATTGGCCGGTTTCGCGTTGCATGAGGTCGGCCCAGGCTTCGAAGCCCGCCACGTACGCGCACAGCATGTCGCGACCGGACGCTCGCAGATGTTCGGCCTCGGCGACGATGGCCGGGACCAGCACGGCGCTGGGATGCGCGGACAGGGCAGTGTCGTCGAAATCCAGTGCGTGCGTCGCGACGGCGTTGATCCAGGCGGCCTCGGGCGCGCGGGCCTTGTCCGGCCCCCAGAAAAGCGAGGCGTCGCCCGCAGCGGGGGATAGCGTTTGAGCGAGTATCGAGACACATGGCTCGTCCTTGCCGGCCAGCATGACGCCGATGGCATCGATGAAGCCGCGTTTCGCGATCTCGATGCCTGCGCGGGGAATCCGTTCGTAGGTCAAGCCGGAGGTCGCGGCGGCGAGGTCGCGAGTCAGAGCGGCTTTCATGCGGCCCCCGCCGGCGCCACGAACGGATACGGCACGGGAGGGCCGCCGCGGTAGGCCAGCGCAACGACGGCGGCGCCGGGTGTCGACTCCTCGCCGTTTTCGTTGCGCAGGCCGATATCCAGGTGTACCAGTCCGAACTCGGCGCAGCGGGACGTGGCCGTGACGCGCCCCCAAGCCTGCAACGTCTCGTTCACGAGATTCTTGGCGCGGAACTGGAAGCGGATCTTCCATAGCCAACCGTCGGGCTCGGCCCAGTCCCGCAGCAACTGGACCAGAAACTGCTGCTTCAGAGAACCGTTGATCAGAACGCCGGGCAGCTTGTCGTGCTGCACGGCGAAAAGGTGGTCGTAGTGGATGCGGTGCCAGTTCTCCATGGAGGCGGACCAGCGCATCAGGTGCACGGCCCCCAGCGGGCCTTTGGTCAAGGGGGCCAGTTCCAGCCCGGGATGCACGTCTTCGTAGTTCACTTGCGGCTCCAAAGGTAGGTGCGCTTGACGCGAAGCAGCAGCTCGCCTGCCGCCGTGCTGTAGTCGTTCTCCACAATCACCACGACCATGGGGCCCTTGCGGCCTTCCTTTTCGCGGATGTCCGCGTAGCGCGACCGCGTGCAGACCTGTTCGCCATGGCGGGCGTATCGATAAAGCTCGATCTCGGCGCCGCCGTTGAGCACGCCATAGCCGTGCAGCGGCGCCAGGGAAGGCAGCCCGTTCGAGCCGGCCGTCACGCTCCCGTCGTAATGAGGGTCCTGCGCGCGCATCTGCACCGGGTCCGGCGCCCCGAACGCTCGGCGGAACATCAGCGACGGAAACAGCGGCGGCGCCACGGGCGTTGCATATCGGCACGGCGCGTTGTCGTCGGCGTACGCGCGGTTCTCGTCCATGGTCGCCTGTGCGTGGCGCCGCACCGCGCCGGCTTCCACCGGATCGCAGGCCATGGTGATCTCGCTCTGAAGCCCGATGTAAGGCGCCAGTTGTTGCATGAGCGTGTTCACGGATGTGCTCTCCTGTCGCCGCGCGACATCCTCCCCGAGGGAGGGAGCGCCCCCTTCGGGCGGCCGGGCGGGGGCGCTCATGCGGCCTCCCGTCGGGCTTGACGATATTTGCGCAGGGTGCCGCCGGTCTTCACGCTGCCCGGCAGGGGATGTCCGACGATGTCTTCGGCCAGTGCGGCCGCCTCGATCAGGCGATCGAGATCGATGCCCGTATGGATTCCCATCTCGTCGCACAGGAAGACGAGGTCCTCCGTGCAGACATTGCCGGCTGCGCCACGGTGGCCGGCAAACGGACACCCGCCCAGTCCGGCGACGGCGGCGTCGAACATGTCGACGCCCATTTGCAGGCCGGCGTAGGCATTGGCGATGCCCATGCCGCGCGTATCGTGCAGGTGCAGGGACAGCCGGAGGTCCGGGTAGCGGTTGCGCACTTCGCCGACCACGCGCTGAATCGATGCCGGCGTGGCCCATGCCATGGTGTCGGCCAGACTCACGTAGTCGAGCGCCGTTTCGGCTTCCTGCGCCAGTGCCAGCAGTTGGCCGACCATATCGACCACCCGCGATACCGGAATGTCGCCCTCGAAGTTGCAGCCGAACGCCGCCATCAGTCCGCCACGGCGAACCGGCACGTCGTTGTTCCGGTACATCTGCAGTATCTTGCGTTGCGCTTCGTGGTTCTGCTCGGGCGTGCGCTTCTGGTTGCGCATCAGAAAGCCCGGCGAAGGGCACAGGCCGATGGTGCCGAACACGTCCAGCTTGCGGCTCGCCAGCGCGCGCAGCAGTCCGCGCTCGTTGAGCCAGAGCGCGGTGTAGGAAACCCCTGGTCTGCGTTCGATGCCCGCCACGACGGCATCGGCGTCCGCCATGCCCGGGACGTTGGCGGGCGGCACGAAGGATACGGTCTGGATCTGGCGCAGCCCGGTGCTCGCAAGGGCGTCGATGAGGTCTATCTTGCGGGAAGTCGGAATGGGACCGGGTTCGATCTGGAAGCCTTCACGGGGGCCTTCCTCGTTGATGGTGACAGCCTTGGGAAAATCGGACATTTCTTTCTCCGGATATCGGCGTGCCGGCAGGAGCGTCATGGGCGCGTTGCGCCTATTCGAGCTTCAACCCCGATTCTTTGATCAGCGTTGCCCAGACTTGAATCTCGCGTTCGATCTTGCCTTTGAACTCAGCCGGTTTATCGCCGACCGGCTCGAGGCCCTGGGCGTTGAGCCAGGTCTTGTTGGCGGGCTCGGATGCGGACGCGCCGAGCGTCGCCGCCAGTTCTTCCACGATGTCCTGCGGCGTGCCGGCGGGAGCCGATAGCCCATACCAGACGCTCGTGTCGTAACCCGGAACGCCCGCTGCATCGAGGGAGGGAAGTTCGGGCCACAGGGATGTGCGGCTCTTGGTGGAGACAGCCAGAGCGCGCACTCTCCCGTCAAGGCCCAGCGGCTTGGCCGTGGCCAGCGGGTTCATCATCATCTCGGTTTCGCCCGAGGCCACGGCGTTGAGCGACGGCGCCCCTCCCTTGTAGGGTATGTGCATGACGTTGATGCCGGCCATCGACTTGAACAGTTCCATGGAAAGGTGAACTGACGTCCCGATCCCGGACGATGCATAGTTGTACTTGCCGGGGGCGGCCTTGCAGTACTCGATCAATTCGGCGACGGAGTTCACGGGCACGCGAGGATTCACCAGCAGGGCGAACGCGCCCTCGGCCACCATGGCTACCGGTACGAGGTCTCTCTGGGCGTTGTAAGGGAGTTTTTTCTGCGCCGCTGCTTCCACTGCGATCGTGCCGGTATGCACCAGCAAGGTGTTTCCGTCGGCAGGCGATCTGACCACGGCCTCGGTACCCAGCGATGCGCCTGCGCCTCCTTTGTTCTCCACGATGACGGGGCGGCCCAGTCGCTCGTTCAGCCAGCGCCCGGCAGCGCGGCCCACGATGTCGGCAGAGCCACCCGGTTCATAGGGGACGACTAGCCGCAATGGGGTGTTCGATCGGGCAAAGGGAGCATACGAGCCGGCTCCCAGCGCAGCGCCTGCGGCCGCTGCCAGAAGGACGCGGCGGCGACGTACATCTACAGTCGGCGTGACCAGCCGATCTTGGCGTTTGGTGGCGTGTCTCATGTCGTTTTTCTGTTCCGGCGGGTTATTGGTCGAAGGCGGATGCCACGATGGCTGCCTGGTGTGTCGAATGGCGTTCGTGAAAGCTCCCTGCCGGCGAAGCCGATTCGGGGCGTCCTCGGTAGCCGACCGAGGCTTGGCGAACGCCGCTGGCTCTTGCCAACGCTTCTAGCCGCCTGTCGAGCCAATGCCAGGCGCCCATGTTTTCCGGTTCCTCCTGTACCCAGATCAGGGCGGCGTCCGGAACCGTCCTGAGGAACGCTGAAAGTTCCGCGGCGGGAAGAGGATAGAGCTGCTCGAGCCGAACGATGGCGGTGCAGCGGTCGTTGCGGTTCTGCCTTTCGCGTTCGAGCTCATAAGCCAGCTTTCCGCAGCAGAACAGCACGCGCTCGATGCCGCGTTGCTGAGGTTCCGGCAGGCTGATATGCAGCGGCCGAAAGCTCGTGCCGGACGCGAAGTCCGGCAATGCCGAGACGGCTGCCGGCAGCCGTAGCAGGGTCTTCGGGGCAAACACGACGAGTGGCTTGCGAACCGGGTCGTGCGCCTGCCGGCGCAGCAGGTGGAAATAGTTCGCGGGGGTCGTCGGAATGGCTATGCGCAGATTCTCTTGCGCGGCCAGTTGCAGAAAGCGTTCGATCCGGGCGGAGGAGTGTTCGGGGCCCTGGCCCTCCAGGCCGTGCGGGAGCAGCATGACCAGAGACGAGCATTGTCCCCACTTTTCCTCGCCGCTTGCGATGAACTGGTCGATCATGATCTGCGCCCCGTTGGCGAAATCGCCGAACTGGGCCTCCCAGATGGTCAATGCCTTGCCGTTGCCCAGGCTGTAGCCGTACTCGTAGCCCAGCACCGCGTACTCGGACAGCGGGCTGTTGATGACATGGAACGTCCCCTGCGCCGCCGGCAGATGCTGCAGGCTGACGTGGCGCGTTCCGTTCCGGACGTCGGTCAGCGCGAAATGTCTGTGGGAGAAAGCGCCCCGCACGACGTCCTGGCCGCTGAGGCGTATGGGAATTCCCTCCGCGAGCAAGCTGGCGAACGCCAACGCTTCGCCGACCGCCCAGACGACGCCCTTGGCGGTTTCGCCCCGTTGACGGACCAGGCGCGCGAGCTTGGATTCGATGGCGATATTGGCGGGAACCGCCGCCAGGTGCCCGAGGAACGCACGCAGATCGTTCCCGGCGACGCCGGGTATGTCTGCCCGTGCAGCCTGTTGCGTTTCAGGTTGTCCGCCGACGCAGGAAGGCCGCCACGTAGCCGCACGCGCATAGGCAGCGTCGAGTTCCCTCTGATAGGTGTTGGCGAGCGCCTGAGGCTCGGACGTAGACAGGATGCCGCCGGCCAGCAGCTTCTTCTCGTATTGCTGCAAGGCGGTGGGTCTGGCATCGATTCGTTGATAGAGCCGGGGCTGGGTGTAGCGGGGCTCGTCGATCTCGTTGTGCCCATTGCGCCGATAGCAGACAAGATCGACGACGGCATCGCGCCCGTGAGCGGCACGGAATCCACTGGCCAGGTCGGCCGCCCGAATGACCGCCTCCACGTCATCGCCGTTGGCATGGACGATGAGGCTGTCGACAGCCTTCCAGGCGCCGGTGCAGTAGCGCGAACTGCGGGCTTCGTCGGGCTCCGTGGTAAAGCCGAGCTGGTTGTTGACGACGACGTGTAGCGTGCCGCCGGTGCAGAAGCCGGGAGGCATGCCCAACTGCAGCATTTCGGCTACGACACCCTGGCCGGCTGCGGCCGCGTCCGTGTGCAGGACGATACCCAGAACCTTGTTGCGGTGCGCCGCGGCAAGCAGGTCCTGGCGAGCACGGACATGTCCGAGAACGACCGTGTTGACTGCCTCGAGGTGGGACGGGTTGGGCAGCATCGTGACGCGCAGCCCGGTGTCTTGGAGGGTCGCTTCGAGGCCGAGATGGTAGGCAACATCGGCGCAGCTCTCCTGGCGCTGCGCGAAGGGAAAGGCACCCTTGAACTGAGCAAACAGTGCATCCAGCGGCTTGCCCAGGACGTTCGCCATCAGGTTCAGCCGTCCGCGATGCATGGTCCCGATGATCACTGCGTCCACGCCATCATCGGCGGCATTGCGCAGCAGGCGATCCATAAGCGGAATCAGCGCTTCGGCGCCCTCGGCGCCGAAGCGCTTCTTGCCGGGGAATTTCCGCGCAAGAAAGCGTTCGAACTGGTCGGCCCGCAGCAGCTTCTCGTACGCGCGCAGGAGCGTGGCCGGGTCCACCGGTCCGGCGGACTCCACCGCGTGCCATATCCATTCGGCGATCTCGTCGCTTTCCATATGTGCCGATTCGATGCCCAGCGATCCGCAGTAGACGGCCTTTGCGGCGGCGACGCACGGCATGTCGACCGCCGCGATCCTGCCATGTTGCGCCGCATCGGCGGGGGTTGCGGAGGGTGCGTTCGTCAATGGATCGATGGCCGCCGATCGATGGCCGGAGCGACGCAAGCGCTCGACATGCCGGCTTGCCCCTTGCCCGCTTGCCTCGTCGGTGCCGACCAGTTCGTCGACCAACTGGAAAACATGATTCCAGCTAGCGTGCACGGAGGCGGGGTCCGAGCGATACCGCTGATAGATGTCTTCCAGGAACGGAACCGCGGCTGCCTGGATGGCGCTGCCTGCGGGCATGGATCGGCTGATCGACATCGGGAAGGGTTCCTCTCTTGAGCGGCGTCGGGGGGTCCGAAGTGACGTAAGATTAGTGGCGACGCTGGTCAGCGGACGCTTGCGTAGCGGCTATCAGCTATGTCCATAGCGCATACCGCCAGCGGTTGGTCTTTTGCGGGATTCCCTCTGATCGTTATGGAACTCGAGCAACTACGGTACTTTCAACAGGTGGCGGATCTGGGCAGCGTCTCTCGGGCCGCCATGAAGCTCGGCGTTTCGCAGTCTGCGGCAAGCAGGCAGATCAAGGCTCTCGAGGAAGACCTGCATACGAAGTTGTTCTATCGCCATGGCAGGGGCGTTGCATTGACGGACGCCGGCCGCAAGCTCTACCTGGCGGTGAGACCGCTGCTGGCTCAACTGAGCGAGGTCAGGGAGCTGTTGCTGGAGGAATCCGAGCAACCGACCGGTTCCATCGTGGTGGGCATGCCGGCCTCGCTCATGGGAACGATCGGCGCGTCGCTGGCGCAGATCTTTCTCCATCGTTATCCCAAGGTCTCCCTGCATCTGTACGAAGGTTCCAGCGGCTTGCTGGTGGAGCGCCTGGAAAGCGGATTGATCGGCGGCGCGGTTCTGTACGACATCCGGCGGGGGCCGAACATGCTGATCGCCCCGTTGCTGGAAGAGCAGCTATTCCTCGTCGAGGCGTGGCGGGGCGACGGCGATGACAGCAGCCTCGGCTCGCTCGAGGAATTGAGCCGTTTCAAGCTGATCCTGCCGGGCGGCCTGAGCGGGCTGCGTCGCACCATCGAGGCCGCATTTCACGCAGGAAACATCGTGAGTCCGGTATTGATGGAAATGCACTCCGTGACGGTCGTGAAGCACCTGGTCGAGAAAGGGGTGGGCAGCACGATTCTTCCGTTTGGCGCCGTATACCGGGAGGTCGGACACCGCTACCTGTCGGCGCGTCCGATTCCCTACGAGATCATGAGCGCACGGCTCGGCATCGCCACGGCGACGGGCCAGCCTCTGACGCGGGCCATGCGGGTCTTCATTCAACTGCTGAAGGAAGAAGTGCACCGATGCCTGGCCGGAGGCAGTCTGCGTGGACGAACCTATCAATAGCCGTGGTGCCGTTCATGAGTTCGACGGCGCTGCGCCCGACGCGACAGAGCGCTCCGGTGAATGCCGAGATCCGCTGGCGATGCGGCGCCGGCCCCGGACTCGCCGTCGTGCCCGGCTGACGCGCTACGAACGTCGCGCCACTTCCGCCGCACAGTCCGCGAGGTCGCCGACATGCACCATGTGCTCGCGTACCGTGCGCAGCACGGCGTATTGCTGGAGCACACCGCGCCATGCGGCGGAACTCCGTAGCTGCGTCCACACGTCGCGCAGCATGTCCGTGTCGGGCGTCTGGCCCTCGGCCAGGCGGCTCGCGTATGCCAGGCTGGCCGGCGCGGACAGCAGTTGCATGCGGCTGGCTGCGCCGAGCAGGCGCGGGGCGCTGTCGGCAGGGGCGTCGCAGCAGTAGAGGATCGGGGCCGCCAGGCCATCGTCGGGCATGCCCAGTGCGGCGAGGGATGCGCCGCGCAGCGTGACCGCGCCTTCCCGTGTCTGGAAACGGTAGTCGGCGTGCGCGTCGGCGCTGGCGAGCAGCCGCAGCCCGCGCGTCAGCCGGGGAAAGTCGGTGGTCGCTGCGTCCACGGAGGCCTTGGCTTCGGCGAGCAGGCAGACGTCCCAGGCCACCGGGGCGGTGTGTCCGGTGGCCGGCGCCCGGCGCAGCAGCACGGCGTCCCATTCGGTCTTGGCGGTGTCGGCGTTGCCGGGGAGCGAGGGCGGCACGTGCATCGCGGTGACGACGCGATAGGCGCCAGTGGCGTTCTCGGCGGCATCGAGCCGCTGTGCCACGGCCTGCAGCGCCTGGGTGGTCAAGGCCTCGACGGCCTCGCCGCGCGCACGCGTGGTGCGGCCCTGGGCTGCCGCCGCCTGGCTGCCCGAACGCGGGCCGTTGCGCGCCCAGAGCGCCTGATATGTCTGTACCTCGGGGTCGGTGCCCAGCACAGCCAGCCGGGTCAGGCGCGTGAGCGCGGCGGCATCGAGGGCGCGCGCCACGCCGCGCGCCAGCGGCGTTTGCCCGGCCACCTCGGGGCGCCGTGCAAGCGCCTGGAGGGCGTCCTTGAGCGCCGGCCAGGCCGCAGCCGATGCCAGGGCCTGTACCTGGGCCAGCGTGTCGCGCAGCGGTCCCGGCGGGGTGCGTTCCTGGCGGGCGGGGTGGGCGATGGCGTTCACCGCCTGGCGTATCGCGCGGCGATCCGATGCTGCCTGGGCGGACAAGGACGCGAATTCGCGCACGACGGGGATGCGATGGCGCAGCACCATGGCCTGGAAGACCGGGTCGCCCCGCCCGGGATGCAGGGCATCCTGGATCAGGCGCGCGAGCGCGGCCAGGAAGCGTTGCTCGCGTTCTGCGTCCGGTGGATCGCCGGCCCGCGCAGCGATGCGGGCCTGCTCGATCGCGATGGCCAGCGCCGCAGCCGGGCGGGTAGCGTCCGGCGATGCGGCCTCGGCGGGGGTCGCGGGCACGCGGTACCGGCGCGGAACGTCGCGCAGGAGACTCACCAGCAGGGAAGGCAACGGTGGGGCGGATATCATGCGCGCGGCCGGTCGAAGGCGGCTCTGGCATTCTAGCCGCCGCCATGAGCCGGAGCCTGCGCGCGCCTGGCGTGAGCCGCGACTACGCCGTACCTCCGGCGCGCGCGGCAGGCAGGCGTCGGGGTCGGCCGGTCTTCAGTCTATGCGCGCGCCCGTGGCTTCCACGACCTTGCCCCACCGTTCGTACTCGGCCGCCATGTAGCCGCGGTAGTCCTCCACGCTGCCGCCGAGCGTGATGGTGCCCTGCTGGTCCAGTTTCTGCCGGACTTCGGGCGAGGCCAGGGCGGCGTTGATCGCCTGGTTGAGCCGCTGCAACACGGGCTCGGGCGTGCCGGCCGGCGCGACGATGCCTTGCCACGCCAGGCTTTCGAAGCCCGGCACGAGGGTTTCGGCGATGGTCGGCAGCTCGGGCATGCCGGACCATCGTTCCCGGCTGGTGATGGCGAGCGCCTTCAACTGGCCGGCCTGCACGGGCCCGATGGCGGTATTGAGGGTGGTGGTCGTGAACTGCGTCGATCCGGCGATGAGATCGACTTGCGCGGGGGCCGTGCCCTTGTACGCGACGTGCGTGGCCTGCAGGCCCAGCGCGCTCAGTAGCTGGGCCGCGGTCAGGTGCTCGATGGCGCCGACGCCGGAGGATGCGTAGTTGTACTCCCCCGGCTTGGCCTTGATGAGGGCCGCGAGATCGTCTGGAGCGTCTGCCTCGATCTTCGTGGTGACGGCCAGTACCAGCGGTACGGCGGCGGTCAGCCCCACGGGGGCGAAGTCCTTCAGCGGCTCGAATCCCGGCGACCGATATACCCAGGGCGCGATGACGATGGACGAGGTGTTGTAGAGCAGCGTGTAGCCGTCCGCGGCGGCCTGCTTGAGGGCTGTCGCTGCGATGTTGCCGGCGGCACCTGCACGGTTTTCCACGATGACGGGCTGGCCGAGTTCGCTGCCGAGCTTGTCGGCGAGAATGCGCGCCACGTTGTCGGTGGGCCCGCCCGGTGTGAACCCCACGAGCAGGCGTACCGGCTTGGCTGGCCACTCGGCGGCGGCGAGCGCGGATGTGCCGAGCAGGCTGCAGCACAGCGCCGCTGCCAGTTTGCGTACCATCGTCGTTTTCATGCTTGTCTCCTGTCTGTCGTTGTTCTTGCAGCGATGGGGCTAAACGCGTTTGACGAAGCGTAGCGGCGTGTAGTGCATGACCACTTCGTCGCGTTGGTTGAGGACCTCGTTGTACGTCCTTACCAGGCCGCGGTCGGCACGGCTCTGGCTCGGGCGCGCCTCGGTCACCCGGCAGCGCACGTGCAGGGTGTCGCCGACGAATGTCGGCCGGTGCACCTTCAGTTCCATTTCCAGGAAGGCGAAGCCCGTGTGCTGCATGCACGATTGCATCAGCAGGCCTTCCATCAGCGTGTACGCGAGCGCGCCCGGCACCGCGCGGCCCCGCATGTCGGACTGCGCCCTGACGAATTCGACGTCGGTGAACAGGACCTCGGTGAATCCGGTGGCGTTGACGAAATTGACCAGGTCGGCTTCGGTGATCGTGCGCGCCACGGTGCGAAAGGTACGCCCGATGGTCAGTTCGTCGAAGTGCATGCCGAGCCCGACATACGGCACGCCTGCCGCATCCTGCAGTTCCAGTGGCATGTGAGTCTCCTAGACGGTGGCGATGGGATTCAGGGGCGAGCCCACGGCACCCGGCAGATGCAGCGGCGGGGCGGTCAGCAGGAAGGCGTGGCGGTGGTGGCGGGCGAGCCATTCGGCCAGCGGCGTCAGATGCCAGAGTTCGCCCAGGTGCAGGCCGAGCTTGAACAGACAGCGCTCATGCAGCGGCAGCAAGGCATGGCAGCCGTCGCCCTTGAAGTCGTACGGGCGGTCTTCCACCGCATAGTTGTCCGCAACCAGGGCGGCGATGCCGCTCTCGTCGATCCAGTCGAGCAACCGGGCGTCGCCGCCGTCCAGCACGGCGCAGGCGCGAGCGAGTCTGTCGCCGTCGGGTTCGCCGCCCATGCCGAGGATCAGGTCGGCGAACCCGGTGTGCAGGCAGAGCATGTCGCCACGGCGTACCTCGACCCCGTCCAGATCGATCACGCGCATCAGGTCCTCGAATCCGATTCGGCGGCGCTCGTCGCCAAAGTGGCGGCGCAGGTCCACCAGGACACCCCGGCCTTGCACGCCCTTGGCGGCCATGTGTTCGATGCCCAGGCGGTGGGCGCGCGACCAGCCGCCGTCGTCGTCCTGGGCGTGTGCGAAGTCCGCCTCGCCGGAATAGCCGTTGTAGAAGACCATTTCGGCCGTACCGTCGCCGTCGGCGTCGAAGTGCGAGCCGATATGGGACAGGCCGTCCCACTGCGTCGAGTACTGCAGGCTCAACGAGACCCGATCGTCGCAGGCCACGTCCGTGGTGTTGTGATCGTGCCGGAATGCATGCAGGAACATGGGCTTGCCGTCGCGCTGCGTGGGCATGAGGCGCGGCGGGTGGCGGGCCGGATTCAGCACGTTGCCGCCGGGCAGGTCCAGCGGCAGGCTCAGGCTGAAGACTTTGCCTGCGCGCACTTCCGCCACCCCTTCGCGCACCTTCGCCTCGGTGAGCAGGTTCAGCCGTCCCAGTTGGTCATCGTCGCCGAAATCCCCCCAGTTCGAACCGGGTGGGCGTTGCGTCCATCTGCGTGTCATGCGCGTGTCTCCTTGGCGGGTTGAACCGGTCCGCTGGCCAGGTCGATGCAGTCCGCCTGCAGCTCGGCCAGCAGATGCCGTTGAATCTTCTGGGTCTCGGTCTTCGGGATGCGAGGCACGAACGACACGTAGCGCGGCGCCATGTAGGCGGGCAGGCGCGTCAACAGAAAGTCGCGCAGCGCGTGCGCATCGGGCGAGCCATCGGCCACGATGTAGGCACGCAGTTCTTCGCCCATGATCGCGTCGGCCACACCGGCCACCGCGCAATCGCGCACCTGGGCATGCTTGAGCAACTGTTGCTCGATCTCGACCGGCGAGATCATTTCGCCGCCTCGGCGGATCAGCTCCTTCTGCCGGCCGTCGAAGTACAGGAAACCGTCGTTATCGAGATAGCCCCGGTCTGCGGTGTGGAGCCAGCCATCCTTCAGCGTGGCGGCGGTGGCCTCGGGGTTGCGCCAATAGCAGGAGAAAAACACGTCCGGCCGTTCGGCGCGGGCGACGATCTCGCCTTTGGCGCCGGCCCCCAGCACGCGTCCGGCATCGTCGCGTATGGTCAGGCGGATACCGTCGCGAGCCTTGCCGACGGAGCCGAAACGCGAGGATCGCGCCGTGTTCATGGACACCCAGCCGCCGGTCTCCGTCATGCCGTACAGTTCGCGCACGGCGATGCCGAAGCGGGATTCGATGGCCTCCCAGACCGGCGCGGGCGCGCCGCCGCCCACGCACCATGCCAGCTCGTGGCCGTGCTGCGGACCGGGGTGCTGCTTTTCCAGGATGGAGAGCACGGTGCCCACGAAGGTGAAGCCGGTGGCGCGATGCCGTATGGCGTCGTCGAAGAAGCGGCTGGCCGAGAAGCGCGGCAGCAGGATGAGCGTCGCGCCGCAGCTCAGCACCGAGGCGACGGCGTACATCTGGGGGTTGGCGTGAAAGAGCGGCAGAAACACCAGGACGCGGTCGTTCGCGGTCATGTCCAGGGAGCGAACCATGTCCTCGCCGGCTGCGGTATAGACGCCATGCGACAGCGCAACCCCCTTGGGCAGGCCGGTCGTGCCCGAGGTGAACAGAATGCTGTTCAAGTCGCTGTCGGCTGCTGTCGGGCGCTGCCAGCGGCGCGTGGGCTCGGACGGCGGGCACTCGAACGTGTCGTCGACCTGGAGGATGGGCAACCGCGCGGCGGCCTGGGCGAGCAGATCGGCCCGTGTTGCGAGCAGCGCCGGTTCGGCGATGAGCAGGCTGGCCTGGCTTTGCGTCAGCGTGTACAGGAAGCCGTCGCCCACCAGGCTGGTGTTCAACGGCACGCACACCGCCCCCAGCTCGCCCAGCGCCAGCCAGCAGGCCAGGAAGGCCGGCCGGTTGCCGCACATCAAGGCGACGTGCGCACCCGGGCGCACCCCATGCGCATGCAACCTGGCAGCGGTGACGCTGACGAGGTCGGCGAGTTCGCGATAGTCGTATTGCCGCTGTTCGAAGACCAGCGCGGGCGCATCGGGCTGGCGCTCGGCCAGCCGGTACAGAGAGTCCGTGATCACGGTGTGTCGTCCTGCAGGCATGTGGTGGCGTAGGCAAGCAGATGCTTGCCCACGGTGTTTTTCAGGATCTCCGAGGAGCCGCCGGCGATCTCATAGGCTTTCGCGTCGCGCAGGTAGCGGCCGAAGGGGGCGTTCTGCGTGACGCCGTAGGCGCCGCAGATCTGGATCGCCTGCTCGGCGGCGCGGGTGGCCACCTGGCTGGCGGCCAGCTTGGCTTCGCTTGCATAGCGTGCGATGTCGCGGTGCTCGTCCAGTGCCCGGCAGGCCTCGTAGACCAGCAGCCGGGCGGCGTCGATCTGCGTGACGAGTTCGGCGAAATACCATTGGATGCCCTGAAAGCCCAGTACCTTCTGGTCGAAGGCCACGCGCCGGGCGGCATAGGCCAGCGCGTTGTCGAACGCCGCGCGGGCGATGCCCAGGCTGATGGCGCCGGCCATGGTGCGCGAGAAGTCGAGCGTGGTGACGGCCTGGCGCACGCCCTTTCCCTCGGTGCCGATGAGGTGGTCGTGGGGCACGTGGACCTCATCCAGGACCAGATCCACGTGGGGCCCGTTGCGCAGCCCGAAGGTGCCCGAATTGGGGCCGTCGAAGGTGGAGACGCCGCGCATGTCGCGCCGTACGAAGAAGGTCGAAACGCCTTGCTCGGTCTGGGCGAGCACGATGAAGGCCTCGGCGGCGGAGCCTGACGTGATGAAGGATTTCGTGCCTGCCAGGACCCAGCCGTCGGACGTGCGCCGCGCGTGCGTGTCCAGGCTGCGGATATCGCTGCCATGGTTGGCTTCGGTGAGCGCGTAGGCGGTGATGAGACCGCGCGCGAATTGAGGCAGCACTGCCGCCCGCAGGCCGGCGTCGCCGAACTGGCGGATGAGGGTCTGGGCCTGCAGGATGGTGATCAGGCTGATGCCTACCGCCGCGCTGGCGTAGGACACCTCTTCGAAGACCGCCGCGCAATGCGCATAGGGTGCAGCCTGTCCGCCCCATTCTGCGGGCAGCGTCAGGCTGGTGTAGCCGTGCAGGGCCAGGGCCTTGATGGCCGCGAGCGGATACACGTCTTCGCGGTCGGTGGTATCGGCCTGCGGCAGTACGTCCCTGGCGACCAGTTGGCGCAGCGGGCCGAGAAACGCCGGCGGCGCGAGGTCGCGCCAGAGCCCGGCACTGTGCCGGTACGAACGATACGGGTCGATCACTGCAGTCCTCCCTGTGCTGGCGGCAACGTGCCGCTGCCTGGTTTGGACTCTATCGACGAAACGGCGCAAAATCGGCGTGAACCACAAAAAGTTCCACCTGGCGGAACCATGTTCCCGCCACGCAGGACCACCGCACAGGAGACAACGCCATGGAGCCGGACACGGTCGCTCATCCCGCCCGCCAAGATGCGGTGCAAAGCGTCAAGCGCGCGCTGGACATCCTGCGCATGCTGTCCTTCACCACCGCCTCCAGCGGCATGCGCTTTTCCGACCTGCAGGCGCAGAGCGGCTTGAGCAAAGGCACGCTGCACCGTCTGCTCAAGACCTTGATGGCCGATGGCTTCGTCGAGCAGGCCGCGGGCAGTCGGGCGTACTTCCTGGGGCTGGAGTTTCTGTCGATGGGCGAGCGGGCGTCCAATCGGCTCGACATCCAGGCCGTCACCCGGCCGTCGCTCGAACGTCTGGCCCAGGCCACCGGCGACACCGTCATGCTGACGATCCGCAGTGGCCTGGACGCCGTATGCATCGACCGCGAGGAAGGCCCTTTCCCCGTCAAGGTGCTCACGCAGAACGTCGGCACGCGACGCCCGCTCGGTGTGGGATCGGGCAGCCTCGCGCTGCTGGCCGCGTTTGCCGACGAGGAAGTGGAGAACGTGCTCAGACGCAACCGCGACAGGCTGCAAGCCTATCCCCGCCTCGACACCGACAAGCTGCGCGCGCTGGTCCAGGACACCCGCACGCGCGGCTATGCGCTGAACACCGGGCACCTGCTCAAGGGCATGTACGGGGTGGGCGTGGCGATCCGCCTGGGCAAGCAGCCGGTCGCCGCGCTGAGCATCGCGGCCAACCACGGCAGGATGGGGCCGGAACGCCGCCAGCATATCGCTGCCCAACTGCGCCAGGAGGTCTTGCGCATCGAAGGGGAAATGGGCAGCCGCGCGTCGGTCGGCGCATGATGGGACGCGCCGGCCGCTGCGCCAGCGCATCGAGGCAGGCGCACGCGAGCGCGCCGCGCTGCAAGAGGCGCTGCAACAGGCCCGCCTGCAGCAGCAGGCCGCGCGGCAGGCCTCGCAGTCCGCGCGCGAGACCTTCGCCAACTGGGTCGCGACGCGCCAGGCAACCAGCCAGCCGGACCAGGATGCGTCGCTGATCGAACGCTCGCGCCAGCTCGATGCCTTGAAGGACGAGGAAGGCCGCCGCAACGACCAAGTGCTGGCGCTGGAGAAGCAGCTCCTGGACATCAGCCAGTCGATGAACGCGAACCAGGCCGAATTGAATCAACTGGGGCGCAAGGCCAGTGCAGAACTCGCTTCAGCCACTCGCAAGTTGGAGCTGCGGGTCTTTCTGTACCGGCTCGCGCTGACGCTGCCGCTGTTGCTGCTTGCCGGCTGGCTGTTCGTGCGCAAACGCAACAGCACCTACTGGCCGTTCGCGTGGGGCTTCATCTTCTTTGCGCTGTTCGCGTTTTTCGTCGAGCTCGTGCCCTATCTGCCGAGTTATGGCGGCTATGTGCGCTATACGGTCGGGATCGTGCTGACCTTGATCCTCGGGCGGCAGGCCGTCGTCGCCCTGAACCGCTATCTGCAGCGTCAGCAGCAGGCGGAGCAACTGTCCGATGCCGAGCGGCGCCGGACACTGGATTACGACGTCGCGCAGGCCCGGCTCGCGAAGCAGGTCTGCCCCGGCTGCGAACGCTCGGTCGACCTGAAGGACGGCACGACGGATTTCTGCCCGCATTGCGGCATCGGCTTGTTCCAGCCATGCCCGGCCTGCGGTGCGCGGCGCAGTACGTTCTCCCATTACTGTCATGCTTGCGGTGCGGCCAGCGGCTCGGGCCAGGCGCCTGGCGTCGCCTAGACCGGGAAGCGCTCGATGACTCCGCGTACCTGTCCGAGCACGGGCCGTATGCGCTCTGCCGGCATCGAAGCCAGCCCCAGCCGCAGCGCATGCGGCGCGTGCCGCGTCGTGGCGTAGGCCTCGGCCTTGGAGACCGCGATGCCGCATGCGGCCAGTGCGGTGGTGACCCGGTCCATGCGCAGGTCTTCAGGCAGGCGCAGCCACAGGAACAGCGAAGCCGGATGGGCAGCAACGTCCATGCCGCTCAGGACGTCCCGCGCGATGGCCTGTCTGCGGCGAGCCTCGCTGCGCATCAGCTTTTCCTGGCGGGCCACGGTGCCGTTGGCCACCCAGCGCGTCGCCATGGTCGTGACCACGCTGGGCAGGCTCCAGTAGCTGGCGCGGATCACCGCCTTGACGCGCCCCGCGCATGTCTCGGGCACGACGACAAAGCCGAAGCGCAACCCGCTGGCCACGCTCTTGGACAGGCTGGAAATGTGCACCGTGCGTTCGGGCGCCAGCGTCGCCAGGGCGGGTGGCGCGTTGTCGGCCAGGTACGCATACGAAGCGTCCTCGATCAGCAGGCAGTCATGCCGCCGCGCGATCTCCGCCAGACGGCCGCGCTGGCCTGCCGTCAGCACCCAGCCGAGCGGATTGTGCAGCGTGGGCATGGCATAGATCGCGCGTATCCGTTGGCGGCGGCACAGGGCGTCGAGCGCCTCCAGATCGGGACCCTCCGGCGCGCCGGGCACCGGCTGCAGAGCCAGGCCCTGGATCTCGGCCAGCATCTTGAAGCCGGGATAGGTCAATGCATCGACGGCGACCGCATCGTGCGGCCGCAACAGGGCGCGCACGGCGATGTCCAGACCCTGCTGGGCGCCATTGACCAGGAATACCTGTTCCGCCTCGGCCCGGATGCCGCGTGCGCGGGCCAGGAACGCGGCCACGATCCGCCGTTCATGGCGCCGGCCGCCCGGCGGCTGCTGGTGCAGCAGCGCGGCCAGGTCGCCACAGGACGCCAGTTCACGCAGCATGGTCCGCAGCAGATCCGCCTGGCCGGGCCAGGTCGGATGGTTGAACGACAGATCCACCGTGCTGGCGCTCAGGCGTGCCTCGTCGCCGCTGTCCCATTCGCGTTGCTGCGGCCGATCGCGCACAAAGGTGCCGCGGCCGGTCTCGCCGATGACCAGCCCCATCGACGTGAGCTGCGCGTACACCTTGCTGGCCGAAGCGACGGCCACACCGTGCCGGACGGCAAGCTGGCGGTGCGTGGGCAGCCTCGCTCCGGGGAGAAGCTTGCCGCTGCGGATATCGTCGGCCAGCTTCGCGACCAGAAGGGAGACGGGAGAGGTCGTCATGCAGTGTGTCTAGGACAATTATTTGATTGTTCCATTCTAGGCGGCGAGACTTCGAATCGAAAGAGGGGGATGGCAGGCGACGCGCTCGGGCGCTGGCGGCAGCCGGTGCGCTGGGTGGCGTGATCTACGACACCTACCGTTCCTACGCGCAAGCGCCCACGTCCGACCATCAACCGTCCGACCATCAACCCGACAGGAGGCCGTATGTCCCCATCCGTCCGCTATCTTCCGGTACTGGAATACCTGCAACGCGAGTTGTACGGAACGTTGGCCGACGGCGATATCACGCACATGCGCTACCCCACGGCGATCTCGCGGCTGCTGGAGTTCCGCATCGTTGCCATTGCCGAAGCCATGGCCGCCATCGAGCTGCAGGCCGATGCGGCGCTGCATGGCAACCAGCAGGGCACGGTCCATGGTGGACTGCTGTGCGAGCTGGCCGATGCAGCCATCGGCACGGCGCATTCCACCCTGATGCGGGAGGGCGAGAGCTTCACCACCATCGACTTGAAGGCAAGCTTTCTGCGGCCGGTCTGGCAATCGCGGCTGCGTGCCCACGCCTGGGCTTCGCATCGCGGAAAGACGGTCAGCCATTACCGGTGCGACATCAAGCGGGAGGACGGCAAGATCGTCGCCAGCATCGACAGCGCGGTGATGACCCTGCGCGGTGCGCATGCCCAGGGGCGATGAGAATGCGGCGAGCGCTTGTTTCCGCCTGGGGCCCTCGCATGGCGACCCAGCCGGTCATTGGCACCGTGTGCGGTGTGCTTGCGATCATGCTGTTCGCGAGCTTCACTCTGGTCTCGCGGATGGGGTTCAGCGCCACGGCGCTGACGCTGCCGGATATGGCCATGCTGCGCTTTGCCGTCGCCGGGCTGGTGCTGCTGCCCGTCCTGATCCGGCGTGGCCTGGGGCCGCTGCGATGGCTCCAGGCTGCATTGCTGGTCATGACCGGCGGTTTGGGATTCGCACTGTTTGCCTATGCCGGTTTCCGTCTGGCACCGGCCAGTCATGGCGGTGTTCTGCTGCATGGCACGATTCCCCTGTTGACGCTCGTCCTGGTTCGGTGGTGCTCGAAGACCCCGGGGCGCGCGACTGGCTGGGCAGGTCCGGTCCTGATCCAGACCGGCATCCTGATCATGGTCTGGGACAGCGTGCGCGGAGCGCCGGTGCACCAATGGCTGGGCGACGGCGCATTGCTGCTGGCGGCGCTGTGCTGGTCTGCCTACGGCCTGCTCAACCAACGGTGGAGGCTGGCGCCTGTTCATTCCGTCGCCATCGTCGCGACGGGATCTCTGGCGTGCTTCGCGCCCGTCTACCTGCTGGTGCTGCCTGCTTCCGGGCTAAGGGCCGCGCCGTGGCATGACGTGGTATTCCAAGGCGTGTTCCAGGGGCTGCTGATCGGCGTTGTGTCGGGCCTTCTCTATACGCGCGCCGTGGCGTCGCTCGGCGCACAGCGCACAGCCTTGTTCACGGCTGCCGTTCCCTGCGTCACCACCGGCGCCGCCGTGTGGCTGCTTGACGAGCGGCCGTCAGGGTGGGCTTGGGCAGGTGTTGCAGCCGTCACCCTCGGCATGGCAATCGCCATGCGCAGCCGCCGCACGCCATAGCGATGAGCGTCACACCGCGGATGCGGCGCGCAGAGAGCCGAACCTTTCTTCATACACCTTGCCGAGCCAGTCGATGAACACGCGCACCCGCGGCGACAACTGCCGGTGGTAGGGATACAGCGCGGACAAGGGCATGTCGGGGCTGGCCCATTTGCCCAGCACCTTGACCAAGCGGCCATCGCGCAGTTCGTCCTCGACGTGGTAGCGCGGCAACTGGACCAGGCCGCATCCGCGCAGTGCGCAGACGCCGTAGCTCTCGGCATCGTTGGTTGCCATCCAGCCGCCGAGCGTGAACGTGCGGGGTTCGCCGTCCACGATCAGGTCGAGCCCGTAGTCCACCGTGTTTCCGCTGGAAAAAAAGCCGACTGCCTGGTGGGCCGAGAGTTCATCCGGATGCTGTGGCGTGCCGAAACGGGCCAGGTATTCGGGGCTGGCGCAGATCACCTGCGGCATCATTGCGAGCCGTCGCGCCACCAGGGTGGAGTCCCGCGGCACACCGGCACGGACAACGCAATCGACGCCTTCGCGAACCAGGTCGATCAGTCGGTCGCCGCTGCTGACCACTAGGTCGATGCCGGGATAGCGCTTGCGAAAGTCGTCGATCCTCGGCAGCACGATGTGGGAGGCATGGACGCTGGACATGTCCACGCGCAGCGTGCCACGCGGATTGGAGGCGACGTTCCGCAACGAGCTTTCGGCGTCGTCCAGTTCGCTGAGTACATGTACGCATCGCTCATAGAACGCCTGGCCGTCGAGCGTCGGGCGTACCTGGCGCGTGGTGCGCTCGAGCAGCCGCGTGCTCAACCGGGCCTCCAGTTGCTTGATGGCATGGGTGGCGGTGGCGCGCGGGATCTCCAGCGCGGCAGCGGCCCGGCTGAAGCTGCCCAACTCCACGATGCGGGTGAACAGTTGCAGGGAATCGAAGCGATCCATCGTGGCTATTGTTGTCTTTGATTGAATTGATATGTCAATTTAGCAGAATTTATCTCATTGGGATAAACAAGAACAATGCTTCCAAAGGCATATCGCTCTCTTAGCTTTGGAGCACCCCATGAACACAAACGCTGCAACCAAGGTCGCCATCGTCACCGGCGCCTCCCGCGGCATTGGCCGGGCCATCGCCCTGCGCCTGGCCGCTGACGGCTTCGCTGTCACCGTCAACTACGCCGGCAACGCCGCCAAGGCCCGGGAAACCGTCACCGCCAAACTGCGCGGCCGGGGCATCACCGTCAATGCCGTCGCCCCGGGTCCGGTCGGCACCGAGTTGTTCTTCAACGGCAAGACGCCCGAGCAGGTCGCGCAGATCACCCATCTCGCCCCGCTGCAGCGCCTGGGCACCCCGGAGGACATCGCCGGCGTGGTGTCCTTCCTGGCCGGCCCGGACGGCGCGTGGATCAACTCGCAGGTGCTGCGCGCCAACGGCGGCTTCGCCTGAGCCCGGCCCCAAGGACAGTCGCCGCGGTCGCCGACCGCGTCCGTGCCGAGTTCCTGCGCCGCATCCAACCGGGCGACCTGCTTGTGTCGCGCATCCACCCGCATCAAAGGCCGCTATGTCCGTAAGAAGAAACACCCCCTCCGAGGTTGGGCGCTACTGGCGCATCCTTCTGACCGCCATGATGGGCACAGGATGCGGCCTGCTCTCCATCACTTTCTACACGCAGGGCCTGTTTTTCCAGCCGGTGGCGGCGGAGTTCGGCTGGACGCGCGCCGAGTTCTTCGTCAGCTACATGATCCTCATGCTGCTGGGTGTCGTCACGGGCCCGTTGGTGGGAAAGCTCGTCGCGAGATTCGGTGTGCGCCGAGTCGGCCTGTTCGGACTGTTCGGACATTTCCTGGGGTATTTGCTCCTGGCGGTGAATCCCGGCTCGCTCGTGCTCTGGTACCTGAGCCATGCCGCCTTGTCGATTCTGGCCGCAGGGTCCCTGCCGATCACCTGGACCGCATTGGTGAGCCAGTATTTCAGGGTGCGCCTCGGGCTTGCCATCGGAATCACGATGAGCGGCACGGGTGTCGCGGCGGCGTTGGCACCGCTCTACGTGCGCTTCGGGCTGGACACTTTCGGATGGCGATGGACCTATGCCAGCCTGGGGCTGATGGCGTGGGTTCTGGCGACCATCGTGGTGCTGGCCTTCGTCCGTAGATCCGGGCCAAGCCAAGCGCCGGCGCGACAAGAACCAGAGAGTCAGGAGGGCCTCTCCCCGAGGCAGGCCTACCGCGGCTACCGCTTCTGGTTCGTCAGTGCGGCGGTCTTTCTCATCTCGCTTGCGGTTGGGGGGCTGGTCCCGAACTTCGCGCCGCTCCTCGCCGAAAAGGGTATGGCAGCCTCCGATGCCGGCGCGATCGTCAGCCTTCTCGGTGCCGCCATCATCGCCGGCCGATTGTCGGCGGGCTACTTCATGGACCGCATTTGGGCGCCGCTGGTCTCGGCCATCTACTTCTGCGGAACGGTTCTCGGCATTGCCTGCCTGTTGCTGCCGGCGCCGCTGTCGGTTGGAACAGTCGGCTTCGCGGCGGTCATGGCCGGCCTGGCGCTCGGGGCGGAGCTGGACATCATTGCCTACATCACGCGAAGGTACTTCGGCTCCAGGCACTACGCGGAGATCTTCGGCGGTGTCTATGTCTTCTTTGCCGTCGGTGTCGGTGTCGCGGCTTCAGCATGGGGGTTCCTGGTCGATTGGACCGGGAACTACGATCCCATCCTCCTGGCATCCATCGCCTTGATCGTTCTTGCAAATGTCCTGATCCTTCTGCTGGGCCGCTATCCCCAGCCCGAGCATGCAAAGACGGCCTGAATCCAGCGAGGCTTGCGCCTCGGTGCAATCGGCAATCGAACGCTCTTCACCCATCGAGGCCAAGGCCCTTGGTCCGGGCATCGGTAAAGGGCCGTCAGCCCTTCGCCTCGTTCATCGATCCCGCTCCACTGAATACGCGATGTCCTTCTGCGCTTCGAGCGCCGCGAGCCGCTGTCGGAGCGCTGCATGGATACCGTCGAAGGCGGACGCGCCGAGCGTCAGGCGCAGCGGGGTCGCCCCCGCATCGATCATTTCGATCATCCGGTCCACCACTTTGCCCGCGTCGCCGGTGACCGCGAACGCGCCCGAATCGATGCTGCGCCGCACGTCGTCGGCGGGCGTGCCGTCGTAGACCGCCATCCTGGAGGGGCGAACCACACCCGCCTTGAAATGGGTGGCGGTCGGCCCCGGTTCCACGAGAGTGAGCGTGATGCCGAAGGGCTGGAGCTCCTTGGCCATCGCCTCGACGAAGCCCTCGATTCCCCACTTGGCGGCATGGTAGAGGCTGAATCCCGGGTAGGCGATCTGCCCGCCTTCCGACGAGATCTGCAGCACGCGACCGCCGCGCTGGTTACGCAAATGGGGAATCGCTGCGCGGATGAGCGAGATGGAGCCGACGAGGTTCGTATCGATGACGTGGCGGATCTGTTCATCGCAGGCCTCTTCCGCCGCGCCGAGGACGCCATAGCCGGCATTGGACACGATCACGTCGATGCGGCCGAGATCGGCGAACGCCCGATCGGTCACGGTGCGCACCGCAGCCGTATCGGTCACGTCGAGCTTGGCGACCCAGAGCCTGTCGCCGTAGGTCGCGGCGAGGTCGTCGAGTGCATCGAGACGACGCACGGTGGCTGCCACCCGATCGCCACGAGCGAGGAGGCGTTCGGTGAGAAGGCGGCCGAGACCGGCCGATGTTCCAGTGATGAACCAGGTTTTGCTCATGACATGCATCCAGGGTGAGAAGTGGGGGACGAGATGGGATGCTATGGCCGCAGCATTGTTATGATAAGAGCCAATTAACCACATGGGCTGGTGCATAAAATCTACCAATGGGCAAACCGACGCTGTCCGACCTCAGAGCCTTCATGGCGGTCGCCGAGCACCGCAGCTTTCGCCGCGCGGCCGATTTCCTGGGGATCGCACGCCCCTCGCTGAGCCATGCCATTCGTGGCCTGGAGGACAGCCTGGGCGTGCGCCTGTTGCACCGGACGACGCGCAGTGTGTCCCTGACCGAAGCGGGCGAGCGCCTGCTGGGCCGTCTCGATCCGGTGATGCACGGTCTCGATGCGGCGCTGGAGGAGGTCACCGGCGAACAAGGGAATCTGCAAGGCCAACTGCGCATCAACGGCAACGATGCCTCGGTCGAGTTGCTGCTGCGCACGGTGGTGCCCGAGTTCCTGACACGCTATCCCGGCGTCGAACTGGACATCGTGGCAGAAGGACGCCTGGTGGACATCGTCGAGCAGGGCTTCGACGCCGGCATCCGCCTGGGCGAGGCCGTGCCCAAGGACATGGTGGCGGTGCCGCTTGGGCCGGATATCCGCTTTCTGGCGGTGGCCTCGCCACGCTACCTGGCCGCGCGGCCCGCGCCGGAAGTGCCCGATGCGCTTGCCCGCCACCAGTGCATCCGGCAGCGCCTGCCCAGCGGCAAACGCTATCGCTGGGAGTTCAGCAAGCGGGGGCAGGCCTTGGAGATCGACGCGCCCGGCCCGCTGACGCTCGACAGCAACCCGCTGATGGTGGCGGCGGCCATCGAGGGTCTTGGCATCGCCTACGTGCCGGAACCCTATGCCCGTGCCGCCCTGGATGACGGGCGTCTCGTGACCGTGCTGGAAGACTGGTGTCCTCGCATACCGGGGCTGTCGCTGTATTTTCCCGGCAACCGCCATGTCCCGGCGAGCCTGAGAGCCTTTATCGACACGATCCGTGATCTGCGCGAGCGGGTCGAAGGGCTGGCGCCGTCGATGCCTCTACGCCAATCGGCGCCAGCCGTCCAGCCACGCCGAAAACGCAAGGGCTGAATCGCGCAAGGAATCGAGCCGCTGCATCTCTGAGCATTCTGCCCATTAGAAGTGGTACATGTAGCCCAGGAAAACGCGGTTGTCGGTGGAGCGATCCACCAGCGGGCTGTCCTTGGCGTTGGAGGAAAGTCTCCTGGCCCGAACGTCGAACATCATTGAATGGTGCTTGTTGAAACGGTAGACGCCCTGCAAGCCGACTTCGGTGCTGATTCCGGAGTCGCCGCGATATTCGGGCCGTCCGGCCCGCGCCTCATGCGCCTGCACGCCGTAATAGTAGTCGACGTACTTGCGGTCATGCCACGCCGCGCCGATGCGAGGCGTGAGGGTGAAGCGCTCGCCCAGCCGCCAGGACCTGTCCAGGCCGAGATTGAAGCGCTGTCCCTTGCTGTTGCCCGAAACGTCGTGCGTCCAATCCGCACTGAGGTTCGCCAGGCTGGTCTGCCACTGCACCTTGGCGCCGGCCCAGACGCCGCCTTTGCGCTCGTCCATGCCCTCCAGCGCCCAGGAGTCGTCGGACTCATAACCGGACCCTTCCCAGCGGCCGACGAGGCGAAAATCGATCCTGTTGGTCTCGCTGAATTGCCAGCCGGGCAGTTTGGCTTCCAGTGTGGTCGCGAAGAACCGGACATACCGGTTCTCGACATGCAGCAAGGGCAGGACGGTGGTATCGCGGTCAATATCGATATAGGGTTCCTGGTTGCCGACGACGCCCAGGCCGAGACCCCAGGTGGTTTTCCGGGGGTTCGCATCGTCGGCGAAGGCCGCCGGTGAAGCGAGCACCAGGCCACCGACGAGGGCGGCGAGCGTCAACCCCCTGGCGGCAAGTTGACCAGTAAGAATGAGGGGGTGATGAGAACCCATGGCTGCGCTCCTGATGGCGGTCAAAGCGGCATCATCACGAGGGTTCTCTTACCCGTTTCTTACTGAG
>NZ_VLTJ01000021.1 GCF_007558815.1 Verticiella sediminum
CACGACGCTGGCAATCGCCGACGTGGCGCTGCGCGCCGGCTACGCCGACCAGAGCCACCTGACGCGGGCCACCCGCCGCTACCTGGGCGCCACACCCGGCACGCTGCGCCGCGCCGAGGATGTCGGAATCGTTCAAGACGGCGACGCGGCCATGCGCGAGGATGCGCACACGCACACCGCGTACACGCGCATCCATTCCCTGTAGGAGCCACGCCATGTCCCTCAAACTCTGGAGCGGTATCGTCACCGAGAAACTCGACGAAACCCGCGAATTCTATGTGCGCCATTTCGGCTGCCGGGTGCTGTTCGACAGCGAATGGTTCATCCTGCTCGAGCTGGGCGGCGGCGAACTCGGCCTGCTCAGACCCGGCCTGCCGGAGCAGCATCCCTTGTTCCGCACACCTCTCACGGCGGGCATGTGGGTGGCGATCGACGTGGACGACGTCGACACCATCCACGCCCGCCTGCAGCAGGCCCGGGTCGAGATCGTGCAGGACGTGCGCGACGAGCCCTGGGGCGACCGGCATTTCGTCGTGGTGGACCCCAACGGCATCGGCGTGGACGTGGTCCAGCGCCGCAGCGACGGCTGAACCGGACGACGCCGCCGGCGTCGCCGGGCAGCTCGAGCCGACCGGATCCTGTTACCAATACTCGGCCGCGCCACGGAACCCGCGCGCCCCGCTCCCCGTCTGATTCAGCATGTCGCACCGCCGCATCCTGTTGCTCGTCCTGGCCCTGCTGCTCACGCTCGCGGGCGCGAGCGGCTACATCGCGCTCGACCGATGGCAGCGCGCCACGATTTTCTCCGTCGAGCTGGGCGAACAGCGCTGGTGGCGCGAACCGGTGCCGGGCACCGAGGTGTTCGACCTCGAGCTGGACAACGGCGACCGGGTACGCGCCTGGTACCTCGGCCAGCCCGACCCCGGCGCGCCCGCCGTGCTGTATCTGCATGGGGCGCGCTGGAACCTGAACGGCAGCGTGTTCCGCATGGAGCGCTGGCATGAGATGGGCTTTGCCGTGCTCGCCGTCGACTACCGCGGCTTCGGCGAATCCACGCCGCGCCTGCCCTCGCAGGCCAGCGCGGTGGAGGATGCCCGTGCCGGCTGGGAAGCGCTCAAGCAGCGTCAACCCGACCCCGCGCGGCGTTTCATCTACGGACACAGCCTGGGCGGCGCGGTGGCCGCCCAACTGGCCAGCCGGGCCGGCATGGACGACTTCGCCGGCCTGGTGCTGGACGCCACGTTCACCAACATCCGCGACATGCTGGCCACCACCGACTGGAGCCGCGTTCCCGGCCTGCCGCTCTTGATCACCCAGCCCTTCGATACGCTCACCGCGGTCGGCCGGGTGCAGCGCCCGCTGCTCGTGCTGCACGGCACGGCCGATCGCGTGATCCCCGAGGCCATGGGCACGGCCTTGCACGAGGCCGGCCCGCAGGCGCCGCCGAGCCGCTACGTGCGCATTGCAGGCGCATCGCATTCGGGCGCCAGCCGCAACCCGGCCTACGAAGAAGCCGTCCAGGATTTCGTCCGGCAGGCGAGCGAAGCCTACGCCTCCCAGGACGGGCGGCCCGCGCGGGCCGGGCAGGCGTCCTGAGGCGCCCGGTTGCCGTGGCTTTGCGCCGGCGCCGTCCCGATCACCCGGCCATCCACGTCCGCGAGACCGGCATGGCCGTGCGCAGGAGGTTCACTGTCCGGGCGAGATGCCGCGCAGCGCATCGGCGATCGCCGCCTCGTCGGTCGGCCGCACGAGCCGGCTGACCTCGGCGCCGTCCTTGATGAACACCAGGGTGGGCCATAGCTTCACCTTGAACGAGCGTCCCAGCGGCTTGCCGGAGCCGTCCTCGATCTTCCAGTGGCCGACGTCGTCGTACAAGGCCAATGCGCGCTCGATGAGAGGCTGCGCTTCCTTGCAGAAGCCGCACCAGGGCGCGCCGAACTCCAGCATCAGCGGGCCGCGGTGGGTGTCGACCTCATTGCGCGAAGGCTCCTCCCTCATGTACTGCTTGTTCATGGCCATGGGCTTTCATCCAGGAAAGATGGGGCCCCCTGCCGCTGCAAGCGCCGTGCCGCCGCGCGGCGGCAGGGGGCACGGGCGCCGACGCCGCCGTCATAAGCGACGGGCGGCAGCGATTCACAGCATGTAGAAGGGCCGGCGCGCCGGCTCTGCCTCGAGGTAGTGCTCGTAGAAGGCCTTGACGTGGGGAAAGACCGCCTTGGACAGCTTGCGGCGGGCCTCTTCCCCGGCAGTGCGCGGTCGCGAGAGCTGTTCGGCTATCTCGCCCAGCACCTTGTCCCGGTCGATGTGCTTGAAACGCCCCTGGACATACACATCGTCGCCGCCGATATAGACGGTGTCGACGTGCTTCTGCCGGGCCCGCTGGATCAGGACGTCGAGCATGGGCACGTCCTCGTCCTGGAACGGATAGGTCGCGGCCTCGTAGTCGATGGCCACCGCATCGAAGCACGCGCCGACCTCGAGCCGGCCGATCTCGCCACGGAACGCGGTCGTCTTCGCTCCGTGCTCGGTCGCCATGCGCAGCACCTGCGGGACGGTGGGAACATCGTCATCGTCCATCCCCGGCACGCGGTGCACCCGCAAAGCGAGCCTCATCTCCTGCAGCATGTCGCGGTCATCGTTGATGCCGGCCTCATCCAGCCCCATGCCGATCGTCACGCCGCGCCGCGCGAGCTGGTTGATGGGGGCCATGCCGCTGCGCAAGCGAAAATTGCTGCTGCAGTTGTGGCAGACGCACGTACCGCTGTGCGCCACCAGCTCGACGTCCTCCTCGGTAAGCCAGACGGCGTGGCCCAGGGTCATCCAGGGGCCCAGGACCCCCAGCTCGTGCAGGTGCCCGACCGCGGTCGTGCCGGTGCGCCGGCGGGCATACTCCTTCTGATAGACCGTCTCCAGCAGATGCATGTGCAGCGGCACATTGTCCGCCCTGGCCAGGTCCACCAGCTTCGTCAGGCCGTCGTCGGTGATCCAGTGCAGATTGGCGGGGGCGAGCTGGATGCGGGTGAGCGGATGGCCGGCATTCTCTTCGTTCAATTGCCGGTAGAGCTGGATGTGCTCGTCGAAGCGCATGCTCGACTGCTCTAGGTGCTCGGCGAGGGGGCGGCCGATCTCGGGCGGCAGGCTGGCGCAGAACGTGGCGTCGTCCTCGTAGACCAGCCGATTCTGTTCGCGCACGGCGTAGCAGTAGGAGGCGCGCATGCCGATGCTGCGATAGGCGTTGAGCACCGCGCTCGCGGCGCCGTGGATGTGCTCGTAGGTCCCGCGCATCCAGCCGTGGATGTGCTGCACCGTCGTGACGCCCGAGGCGATCATCTCGAAGGCCGAATACAGCGTGTCGAGATACAGGTCGACATCGCGCGCGGACATGCGCGAGGCGAACCAGAGTTCGAGCGCGTAGTCGGGCGAACCGAGCTGCAGGGGCGTGAGGCCGACGTGATGATGGCTGTTCACGAAACCCGGCAGCAGGGCGTGGCGGGGATGGTGGGTCACCGGCGCTTCGGGGTAGCGCCGGCGCATCTCCTCGAACGGGCCGATGGCGATCACCTTGCCGTTCTCGTGCGCGAGCGCGCCGTCGTTCACGACCTGAGGCGTGTGATGGTCTTGCACACCAGTGACGATCCACTTGGCGCGGACCAGGGAGCAGGACATGGGGTTCTCCTGGGAAAGGGACGTGAGGCGGGGAGCCCGCGCGCTTGCTCGGCACGCAAGGAACCCCGCCGGTTGGAATCAGATGGACGCTTCCATTTCGCGAAAGGCCCTGTCGACCTCGTCGGCGAGCAGATCGCCGAGCCGCAGTTGGAGTTCGATGAACGCCGGATCGCGCGGGTTGCGCGGCCGCGGCATATCGACGGACACGATCTCCTTGACGCGACCCGGACGCGCCGTCCAGACCACGATACGGTCGGCAAGCGCGACCGCCTCTTCGATGGAGTGGGTCACCATGACGACGCCCGCACGACTATCGCGCCAGATCTTGAGCAGGTGATCCTGCATCTTGGCCCGGGTCTGGATGTCCAGCGCGGCGAAGGGCTCGTCCATCATCATCACCTTGGGCCGCATGGACAATGCGCGGGCCAGCGCTGCGCGCTGGCGCATGCCGCCGGACAGTTCTTCCGGACGCTTGTGCACAGCGTCGGCCAGGCCGACCTTGAGCAGCAGCTCACGGGCGATGCGCTCGCGCTTTTCCGGCAGCTCGCCGCGCAGCTTCAGGCCGAAGGCGACGTTCTCGGCGATCGTGAGCCACGGATAGAGGGAAGCCTCCTGGAAGATCATGCCGCGTTCGGTGTCGGGGCCCTCGATCGGCATGCCGTCGAAGAGCAGTTCGCCATCGGTCGGCGTCTCCAGGCCGGCGAGCATGTAGAGCAGGCTGCTCTTGCCGCAGCCCGACGGGCCGAGCAGCACGACGAACTCGCCGGGCGCGACGTCGAAGCTGAGCGCGTCGATGGCGGTGAGCGCCTTCGGCGAGTTCTCGTTCCAGACCTTGCGCACGTTGCGTACGGAAATGAGGGGTTGGTTCATGTTCACTTGCCTCCGACGACGGACGGGCCGACCCACCAGAGAACGCGGCGCTGCACCCACAGCAGCGCGCGGTCGAAGCAGTAGCCGAGCAGGCCGATGATGGTCATGGTGAAGAACACTAGGCTGGAGTTGAAGGTGTTGCGCGCCATCATCACGACCTGTCCCAGCCCGGAACCCACGCCCACGGCCTCGGCGATCAGCACGACCATCCAGGCCGCGAACAGGTTCAGGCGCAGCGTGACGAAGAGGCTGGGCAGGATCGTCGGCAGGATCACGTGGCGGAACACCTGGTGCCTGTCCGCCCCCATGATGCGGGCGACGTGGACATAGGAAGGCGGGACATTGTCGATCTGCGACAGCGTGGACAGCACGATGACGAAGAACACCGAGATGAACACGAGGAAGATGGCCGGCAGATCGCCGATGCCGAAGACGAAGATCGCGACGGGCAGCCAGGCGACTGGCGAGATCGGCGCGAGCAGCGTGATGGTGGGCAGCGTCAGCTTGCCGAAGATGTGGAAGTACCGGATGGCCACGCCGACCGCGACCGCGCCGCAAAAGCCGATGGCCAGGCCGAGCAGCACGCGCATCGAGGTCCAGGCCATCACCGCCAGCACGGGCAGGATGCTGCCGCCCTCGCCCTGTTCCAGGCTGCCCGCGGGCGAGAAGAACTGGAACTGCTCGGACATGTTGGAAAGGAAGATGTGCGGCGGCGGTAGCAGCAGCGGATCGGCCAGGCCGGCGTACCAGCAGAGCTCCCAGATGGCGACCAGCGAGCCGACCGATGCCAGCCACCACAGACTGCGTCGGAAGGCGTCTTGCAGGCGCTTGCGGGTAGCGGACGCAGGGAACGAAGCGCAGGCTTCGCGTAGCGAAAGAGCGGACATGGGTGGGCTCCTGGTCGGTGAATGTAGGAACGGGATGGCGTCCCAGGACTGGACCGGCCCGTACCCTGAGCGTGGGCACGAGCATCCGGGGCGGCCCGGCGCTTTGCCGGGAAGGCTCAGGCCGACTTGAGCTTGACCGAGTCGTACAGCGCCGGATTCTCGGCGATGACCTCTTCGAGCAGCGTCCAGTCGATGGCGTCGCGGGAGGCCAGCTTGCGCACGTACCCGAGTTCGCGCATGGACTGGCCGCGCTCGAGGATGAACTGGGTGTTGTTGCGCTGGTCGACCATCACCGGCTGCTTGCTGGCGGCGAGCTTCGCGGCCTCGAAGGATGTCTTGTAGTAGGAGCCGACCGTCTCGCGCAGCGCTGCGTCGACGTCGTTCTCCACGCTGGCCTGGGCCTGGAACATGGCCTTGATGATGGCCTTGACCGCCTGCGGGTTGCGCTCGAGCAGCGGGGTGCGCACGGCCAGCACGCAATCCGAGTAGAGGTTGTGGTAGAGGTCGCGCCCATCCGACAGCACCGTCGAACCCTTGCGCTCCTCCAGCGCCCGCGTGGCATACGGCTCGATGTGGCACATGGCGTCGACGGCCCCGTTGATGAAGGCCTGCGCGAGTTCCGGCGAGGTGTTGAAGTAGCGCACCTTCACGTCCTTGAAGGACATGTCGGCCTTCCTGAGGTAGTCGTACGGCAGCACTTCCAGGGTGTCGGCCTGGAAAGTACCGAGCGTCTTGCCGCGCAGGTCGGCGGCGCTCTGGATGCCCTCGCGTGCGACGAGGATGCAGCCTTCCACCCCGGCGCCGGCCACGATCTTCACCGGCGCTCCGGCGTCGTACAGCGTCAGGAAGTTCGAGTAGGGCAGGACCGACATATCGACCTGGCCGGCACCGAACAGCGTGGCGATGTCGGCGTTGGTCGGCGTGACCACGAAGCGCAGGTCGACCCCGTCCGGCTGGGCGAGGCCCTGCTTCTCCACCAGGAAGAAAGCGAGGTTGCACAAGCCCGTGCCGTGGGTCGCCTTGATGGTCGTGGCCGCCGAGGCGAGGCCCGGCATCAGGCCGCCCATCATGCCCAGCGGCAGCGCCATCGCCGCGCCCGCAGCCGAGGCGCCCCTCAAGAAACCGCGCCTAGACAGCGTGCCCAAGTCGAAATCAGGATCGCAACGGTTGCACATAAGTCACTCCGATGAAGGCGCCCTCGGGCGCCGGTGATGGCACATGCAGGCAAGTCGGTGCCGAATGGCTGGCAACACCCACCGGACACCGCTCTCCTCGACTCATGCCGACAATGACTCCAGGTACGCCGCCATCTGCAGCACGCGCACGTCTTCGAATCGCGGCGCCACGATCTGCAGCCCGACCGGCAGGCCGCGCACCGTGCCGGCCGGCACCGAGCACGCCGGTACGCCGCAAAGATTGAACAGCGGGGTGTAGACCGCGTGCCCGCGCGGCCCGGCAGGCATGCCGCCGATGACCGTCGGGCCGAGCTGGCGGTATGGCCACGGCAACACCGGAACGCTCGGACACAGCAGGACATCGTGATCCAGGAAGAAGCGCTCCAGATCGCGCGCGATCCGCGCCCGCGCACGCAGAAGGTCAGCGCGCTGCGCCGTGCTGGTGTGGGCGCCGGCTACGATCTGGGCGGCCAGGACCGGGTCGACGTCCTGCTCGGCCCGCGCGAGCGCATCGCCGTAGAGGGCGTGCAGGCCGGCATGCTGCAGGTCGTCGAGAGCGTATTCGCGGACCGACGACCGCCAGGGCGGGTCGGCCTCGGCGACTTCCCAGCCTTGCTCGCGAAGCCGATCGACCTGGCGCTCGACGCCTGCCAGCACGTCGGCGTCGATGGCGAAGTCGCAGCCCAGGCGCGGGCTCCAGGCCAGGCGCAGTGCGCGCGGCGGCGCTACCCGCGTGGCCGCGAGCGCCTGCCAGTCGACCTCCAGCGCGGGCGCGCTCGCATCGCTCGCGTCGAAGTGCGCAAGATGATCGAAGGCCCAGGCACAATCGGCTGCGTTGCGAGCGAGGATGCCCACCACCGAGACGCCATAGTTGGGCTCGCCGAAGCCCCAGGGATGGGGGATGAGGCCCTGCGACGGCTTGAGCCCCACCAGGCCCGTGTGCGCGGCCGGGCGCCGCACCGAACCGCCGGCGTCGGTGCCCAGCGCGAGCAGGCCGAGCCCGCGCGCCAGGGCCGCCGCCGCGCCGCCGGACGAACCGCCGGGCGTCAGCTCGGCATCGGCCGGGTGGCGGGTCGCGCCATAGACGAGATTGTCGGACGTCCCCTTGCAGGCGAACTCGGAACAATTGGTGATACCCAGAATGAGCGCGCCCAAGTCCCGCAGGCGGGCGACCGACCAGGCATCGCGCGGCGCGACGAAGTCCGCGTACAGGCGCGAGCCCTGCGTGATCGTGTAGCCCTCGACCCAGAGATTGTCCTTGATCGTGACCGGCACGCCCGCCATGGGGAGCACCTCGCCTGCCGCCAGCCTGGCCTGCACCCGGTCGGCCTGGGCCAGCACATCCGCCGGGTCGAACTGCACGATCGCATTGAGCCCGGGGTTGACGGCCTGTACGCGCCCGATGAAATGGCTCGCGACCTCGCGGGCGCCGAGCTCGCCGCGCGCCACGGCCGCCGCGCATTCGCGCGCGCTCCCGTCGTGCAGCCCCAGGCCGCGCCGGACCCGCGTCATGGCTGGCCTGCGAAGAGGCGGGTGAGCGCAGGGGACACCCCGTGCACGCGCCGGCCTCCGGTCGGGGACAGGCTGCCGGCACGCGCCTTGGGCAGACGCAGCGTGGCCCGCGCTTCGGCCAGGAGCACAGCGCAGGCCACGCCGTCGAGCAGCGGCACCGGGACGTCGGCCTGCAGCGCGGGCTGCAAGCCGGCCAGGACCGCCCCGGCCAGCAGCACGGCTTGCGCGTCGTGCTGTTCGACCAGGCGGTTGCAGGCGGCGACGATCTCGCCGTGCACGCCCTGCGGATCGTCGAAGATCCGCTCGGCCGGCACCGGCAGCGTGGCGACCCCGGCGAGGCGGCTCGCCATGCCGTGCCGCTCGGCGAGATCCCGATAGAACGCCTGCATGCGGTGCTCGAACGTGACGATGCCCAGGCGCGTGCCCACGGTACATCCCATGAGCAGGCCCGCCTCCGTCATGCCGATCACGGGAATGTCGAGCAGTTCGCGGCACGCCCACAAGCCGGTGTCCAGCGAGACGGCGAGCACGACGGCATCGCAGCCGGCGGCGTGGTCCGCGACCAGTTGCAGCACGCTGTGCTGCGCCAGGGCCTCTTCGGCGCGCGAGCCGATCACGGCGGGACCGAATCCGCCGGTCACGCCGACGAGTTCGGTGTGCGCTGCGGCCACCGCGGCGGCTGCCCGCATGACCGTCCCGGTGACCGCGGCCGTGGTATTCGGATTGACGAGTAGCAGTCGCATGGCGGCGCTCAGGCGGCGCTGGGGTTCAGCGCATCCAGGCGGGCTGGAAAGGTATCGGGCGGCACGGCGAGCTGCAGACTGCGCCGATAGACAGCCTCCATGGCGGCGATCACCGGCGCGGCGTTCGCTTCGGCGGCGGTGTACTGCTCGCGCAGGCCGTTGAACGTCTCGGCGATTTCCGCGAGCAGCGCCGCTTCGTCGATGCGCGTGAGGCGGCCGGCTCGCATCGTGACCTCGCCGTCGACCATCGAGAAATCGATGCCGGCGCCGCGCTCGGCATAGGCGAGCTGGCGCAACGGGTCGTTGAGCGGTGTGAAAGTGACGGAATCCAGCCGATAGCCGACCAGGTCGGCCCGAGCGCCGGGCGTCAGGACACCGAGGCCGTCGCCGAAGCCCAGGGCGCGCGCGCCGCCCACGGTGCCCGCCTGCCATGCTTCGCGCGCCGAGATCCAACGCTCGCCATCCGCACCGCGCAGCTTGGCCAGGCCGGCCGCCGCGCCGACGACCTGCAGCATGTTGGTGGTGACGGTGGAGCAGCCGCCGTCGGACCCCAGGCTGACGTTCACGCCGGCCTCGAGCAGCTCGCGCACCGGCTGCACGCCGGAGCCGAGCAGAAGATTGCTCCACGGATTGTGCTGCGCCGTGGCGCCGTGCTCGGCCATCAGCGCCATCTCCCGCGGGTTCAGCCAGACCGCGTGCACCAGGCTGGTGGCGGGTTTCAGAAAGCCGATGCGGGCCAGGTACTCGACGATGGGCGTGCCATAGAACTGCAGGCCCGTGATGACCTGCAGGCGCGTCTCCTGGACGTGCGTGATCACCGGCAATGCATACTCGTCGGCGAGCGCGCGCACATCCAGCAGAAAGCGCTGCGTGCAGCGCTGCGGCGCCGATGCGGAGACCAGCACGCCCACGCGTCGCTCGTGGGGATGCCGCGCCCCCGCCAGCTCGCGCATCAGCCGCGTGAAATCCTCCGCGGATGGGCGCGGCGCCTGGCGCAGGTCGGCGAGCAGCTCGGCCGGCAGCAGCTCGTCCACGAACGGAAAATTATCGACCATGGGCTTGTCCATCATGGCAAAGCCCAACAGCGCCCGCACCCCGCAATCGTCGTATGCCTGCAGGACACTGTCGACGACGTCCCGATCCACGCCGGCGCCGAGCGCCAGATCGTCGACCAGCGTCGTGCATCCCGTACGCAAGGCCTCGACGGCGCCGATCATGGTGCGCAGATACGCCTGGCGCGGCGTGAGCTTGACCGGCGAGCGCCCCCGCACCATGTGCTGCCAGAGTTCCAGCGGCAGGTTCTCCGTGCGGCCGCGCTGGAAGTGCTCGTGCGAGTGCTGGTGCCCGTTGATGAGACCGGGAGCGAGCAGGCGGTGTTCGAGCGGGATCAGGGCATCGTAGTGGTCGGCGCCGACGGTACCGGCCGGCTCGATGGCCTGGATCCGGCCGTCCCGGACCAGAACGTCGCGTGGCTGTCCATCGAAAGCCATGTCGGAGCCTTCGAGAAGGTTGGCGCCACGAAGAAGCGTGCGTTGCATGATGAGGTCTTGAGTACGGATGGGCTCACCACCTTCATACAAGATCCATGCCAACAATATGCACGGGTATTGTCGGGCTTTTTTATGTCCTTGTATACAAACTAAATGGACATCGTCTACTGAACCGGCACACAAAAATTGCATGCGCTCCACGCCAGGGAGTGCGTGCACCACGCCGGATCCGCCGCGCGAATGCGCCCGGGGTCGGGGCTCGTGGCGTATCCCGGCCCCGTCCCGGACAGCCAGCGCAAAAGCATGCAGGCGCGCTGGCTACCGCCCAGCGCGCCTGCATGCAAGCTTTTCCGAGTTAGAGATTCCGCGGCGCTCAGGGCCGCCGCCGCTCAGGGCCGTTCAGGGTCGCAGCTCGCGCACCGAGCCCACCCGGCCCTCGTTGTCGACGTCCTCCAGCCGCACCTTGAAGCCCCAGAGCCGTACCAAATGCTTCATGACCGCGTCCGTATCCTCGCCGGCCAGCGGGCGTCCGCGCGAGCGGTTGTGGCGCAGCACCAGCGAACGGTCGGATTCGCGGTGATAGCGCCAGACCTGGATGTCCGGCACCACGGCGTCGCGGTTGTGCTGCTCGGCCAGTAGCTGGCGCACGCGGCGATAGCCGTCGTCGTCGTGGATGGCGTCGATCTCGAGCTTGGGCCTGGCCTGGTGGTCGGCCACCGCAAAGAAGCGGAATTCACGGATCAGCCGCGGCGACAGGAACTGCGCGATGAAGGACTCGTCCTTGAAATTGCGCATCGCGAAATCCAGCGTCTTGAGCCAGTCGGAACCCGCGATGTCCGGGAACCAGCGGCGGTCTTCCTCGGTCGGGTGCTCGCAGATGCGGCGGATGTCCTGCATCATGGCAAAGCCCAAGGCATAGGGATTCATGCCCCGGTAGGCCGGATGGTCGAAGCTCGGCTGCGCCACCACGCTGGTGTGGCTCTGCAGGAACTCCATCATGAAACCGTCCTCCACCAGCCCCTTCTCGTACAGACGGTTGAGGATGGTGTAGTGCCAGAACGTGGCCCAGCCCTCGTTCATGACCTTGGTCTGCATCTGCGGATAGAAGTATTGCGAGAGCTTGCGCACGACGCGCACGAGCTCCTTCTGCCAGGGCGCGAGCGTCGGCGAATGCTTCTCGATGAAATACAGCAGGTTCTCTTCGGGCTCGGGCGGGAACACCGGCGCGGACTTGGCCGCCGCCTCGGCGGGCTCGGGCGAGAGCGTGGGCACCGTGCGCCAGAGATCGTTGTACTGCTGGCGCGCGAACTCCTCGCGAGCTTCCTGACGCGCCACCTCCTCGCGCAGGGAGGGCCGGCGCGGCCGCGTATAGCGATCCACGCCGTGCGACATCAGCGCATGGCAGGAATCGATGATGGCCTCGACCTCGCTGATGCCATAGCGCTCTTCGCACGCCATGACGTAGCGCCGAGCGAACACCAGGTAATCGAGGATGCCGTCGGCGTCGGTCCACTGCCGGAACAGATAGTTGCCCTTGAAGAAGGAATTGTGGCCATAGCAGGCGTGCGCGATCACCAGCGCCTGCATAGCCATCGTGTTCTCCTCCATCAGGTACGAGATGCACGGATTGGAGTTGATGACGATCTCGTAGGCCAGCCCCTGGGCGCCCTTGCGGTAGAACTGCTCGTTGCGGATGAACTCCTTGCCGTAAGACCAGTGCGGATAGCCGATGGGCAGGCCCGCCGAGGCGTAGGCGTCGAGCATCTGCTCCGAGGTGATGATCTCGATCTGGTTCGGGTAGGTGTCCAGCTTGAACTCGGCCGCGACTTCGGAGATCGCCTCGTCATAGCGCATGACGAGATCGAACGTCCATTCCGAGCCGGTGGAAATGGGTTGGCGGGCCCCGCTGGGGGCCAGCGCGACAGTGCGGTAGTCGATCACAGTCATTGGTGTACCTCCTGTCGCTGACGCGACATCATCCCTGCGGGAGGAGCAGCGCGCCCTGCGGGCGTACTGTTCTCATGCCGTTTCCTTTTTGAAGAGGTCGCGAAAGACCGGATAGATTTCTCCCCGATCCCGGACCCGCCGCATGGCGAAGTGCTCGGCATTCTCCCGCTCGTACTCGACCCAGAGGCTGCTGCGCCGCGTTTCGTCCGGGTCCACCACTTCGATGTAGGCGAAATAGCGCGTCAGCGGCAGCAGCTTCTCCGACAGATAGCGCGCGCTGCGGCCCGCGTCCGCACCGAAGGCGTCGCCGTCGGTGGCCTGGGCCGCGTAGATGTTCCAGCTACTGGCGGGGTAGCGCTCCGCCACGATCTCGTGCATCAGTTCCAGCGCCGACAGCACCACCGTACCGCCGCTCTTGGGATCGTGAAAGAAGGTGTCCTCGTCGACTTCCTCGGCATTCTCCGTGTGGCGGATGAACACCAGGTCGACCTGCTCGTAGTTGCGCGTCAGGAACAGGTAAAGCAAGGTGAAGAAACGCTTGGCCAGATCCTTCTTGCTCTCGTCCATCGAGCCCGAAACGTCCATCAGGCAGAACATCACGGCGCGCGCGAGCGGCTTGGGCTCGGTGACGCGATGCCGGTAGCGCAGATCCAGGTCGTCCAGGAACGGAATTCGCGCGAGCCGCGCGCGCGCGGCGTCGACCTCGGCTTGCAGGGTCGCCAGCAGCGCGGCGCTCGCGCCCTCGCGCTCGGCCCCGGCGAGCTTTTCCTCGGCTTCGATGAGTTCGGCGCGCGCGCCGCCGCCCAGCGCGATGCGGCGCGACAACGCGGTCTGCAACGTGCGGCGCACGCTCAGCATGCTCGGCGCGCCCGACGTGGTGTAGCCCGCACGCCGCAAGGACGTGGTCTCGGCCTCGCCCAACTGGTTGCGCACGAGGTTCGGCAGCGCCAGGTCGTCGAAGAAAATCTCCATGAACTCGGCGCGCGACAGCGTGAAGGTGAACTGGTCGACCGAGTCGCCGCCCCCCTGCCCGCTCGAGCCCCCGCCCCCGCCACCGCCGCGTGGCCGGTCGATCTGGTCGCCCCGGGCGAACTCCTTGTTGCCCGGATGCACGATCTCCCGGTCACCGCCCGTACCGTGCCGGAAGGTGGGCTCGGAAATGTCCCGGGTCGGCAGATTGACGTCCCCGGCTTGATCCATGTCCTTGATCGAACGTTCGTCGACCATCCCGCGCACCGCTTTGCGGATCTGCTCCTTGTAGCGCCTGATGAAGCGCGCGCGGTTCACGGCGCTCTTGTTACGCCCGTTCAGACGACGATCGATAAGCGAATTCATGTGCTGCTTCTCTCAAGAAAACGCCGGATCGCCCCATGGCCTTTCCCCTCGCGGGGAGTGTGGACCGGCCAGGCCGGCCCAGGGACGAATACCGGAACCCCGCCGCGTCGGTCCGGAGCCGATGGCCCCCGCGACACTTCGCAGCCGGGTCCGGGTAGCGCTCACGACGATTTGCGCACCCGCAGATACCATTCGCAAAGCAGGCGGACCTGCTTCTCGGTGTAGCCCTTTTCCACCATCCGTTCAACAAAGCTCTCGTGCTTGCTGCGGTCGTCGGCCGACGCTTTGGCGTTGAACGAGATGACGGGCAAGAGTTCCTCGGTGTTCGAGAACATCTTCTTCTCGATCACCTCGCGCAGCTTCTCGTAGCTCGTCCACTTGGGATTGTCCCCGCCGCTGCTCGCGCGGGCCCGCAGCACGAAGTTGACGATCTCGTTGCGGAAATCCTTCGGGTTGACGATGCCCGCGGGCTTTTCGATCTTCTCCAGCTCGGCGTTCAGCGACGCGCGGTCGAAACTCTCGCCGGTTTCCGGATCGCGGAATTCCTCGTCCTGAATCCAGCAGTCCGCGTAGGTGACGTAGCGATCGAAGATGTTCTGCCCGTACTCGGTATAGGACTCCAGGTACGCGGTCTGGATCTCTTTGCCGATGAACTCCGCATAGCGCGGCGCCAGATAGCCCTTGATGTATTCGAGGTACTGGCGCCGGGTGTCGTCCGGGTAGTCCTCGCGCGCTATGCGCTGCTCGAGCACGTACATCAGGTGCACCGGGTTGGCCGCCACTTCGGTCTGGTCGTAGTTGAAGACGCTGGACAGCACCTTGAAGGCGAACCGCGTGGATACCCCGTTCATGCCCTCGTCGGTGCCGGCGTAGTCCTTGTACTCCTGCAGCGCCTTGGCCTTGGGGTCCACGTCCTTCAGGCTTTCGCCGTCGTACACGCGCATCTTGGAATAGATGCTGGAGTTCTCCGGCTCCTTCATGCGCGTGAGCACCGAGAACTGCGCCATCATTTCGAGAGTGCTGGGCGCGCACGGCGCTTCGGCCAGCGAACTGCCGCGCAAGAGCTTCTCGTAGATCTTGACCTCTTCGGACACCTGCAGGCAGTACGGCACCTTGACCACGTAGATCCGGTCGAGGAAAGCCTCGTTGTGCTTGTTGTTGCGGAACGATTGCCATTCGGACTCGTTCGAGTGCGCGAGGATCGAACCGCTGAACGGGATCGCCGAGAACCCTTCCGTACCCTTGAAGTTGCCTTCCTGGGTGGCGGTGAGCAAGGGGTGCAGCATCTTGATCGGCGCCTTGAACATCTCGACGAACTCGAGCAAGCCCTGGTTGGCCAGGCACAGGCCGCCGGAATAGCTGTAGGCATCCGGATCGTCCTGCGCGTAGCGGTCGAGCTTGCGGATATCGACCTTGCCGACCAGCGAGGAGATGTCCTGGTTGTTCTCGTCGCCCGGTTCGGTCTTGGCGATCGCCACCTGCTTGAGCACCGAGGGCATCAGCCGGACCACGCGGAATTGCGAGATGTCGCCGTCGAACTCGCGCAGGCGCTTGACGGCCCAGGGCGACATGATGCCGGACAGATAGCGGCGGGCGATGCCGTACTCTGCCTCCAGTGTTGCGCCGAACTGTTCGGGATTGAACAGCCCCAGCGGAGACTCATTGACCGGTGAGCCCTTGAGCGCATAGATGGGATAGGTTTCCATCAGCGCCTTCAGGCGCTCGGCGATCGACGACTTGCCGCCGCCGACCGGACCCAGCAAATACAGAATCTGCTTGCGCTCTTCCAGGCCCTGCGCCGCATGCTTGAAGAAGGCGACGATCTGGGAGATAGCGTCCTCCATGCCGTAGAACTCGCGGAATGCGGGGTAGCGGCGGATGAGGCGGTTGGAAAACAGCCTGGACAGGCGCGGGTCGTTGCGGGTGTCGACGACTTCCGGCTCGCCAATGGCGGCCAGCATGCGTTCGGCAGACGACGCAAAGGCCATGGGGTCCTGTTTGCAGAGATCGAGATATTCCTGCAGGGACATCTCGACTTCCTGCGACCTTGCGTATTGCGACTTGAAGCCTTCGATAAGGTTCGACACGTTATGACCTCCGACGTCAACGTTCGACTTACAACCTTCCCGCTTCAGGGCCGCCTCGAAGGGCAGCCTCGGCGCGTTCGGGTCGCGCCAATTCAACTTCTATTCTGATCCCATCAACGAGGCTCTGCCATAGTTTCCCTCGTATAGGCATATTGCGATTGCGCACTTGGGGCGGGATGTTGCGACCAAGCAACCGATCCGAAAGTCCCCTGCAAGCTGTTCGAGCATCGTTGACAGGATGCTACGAAGGACTGCGAAAACCCATGCTCCATGCAGCTTCGACACCGGCCATACGGCGTAGTGCCTTTGATCGAGCGACCGTGTGCAACGCCACGGGAAAATCCCGGGGGCCAGCGACGTGCCGGTACCAAGCGACACGGCGCGCCCAGACCAGGATCGGTACTGCAGCGCGCCGTGGCGAAAGACCTGGTTGGCATGCGGGACTTGCGGACCATCGTCACCCCTCTACATGTCTTGATATCACCGTTTGTTCAGCACGTGGCATACCCGCTCCGCCGAGAGAATTTGCGCGGAACGCAGGTGCGCTCGGCCTCGTCATCTTCAAGCGTCCAGCAGGCCGCGCGAACGGATGAAGTCCACGATGCGCTCCAGGCCCAGGCCCGACTTCATGTCGCTCATCACGTACGGGCGCTCGCCGCGCATGCGGCGCGTGTCCTCTTCCATGACCGCCAGCGAGGCACCGACCAGCGGCGCGAGATCGGTCTTGTTGATGACCAGCAGATCCGACTTGGTGATGCCGGGGCCGCCCTTGCGCGGGATCTTCTCGCCGCCCGCCACGTCGATCACGTAGATCGTGAGGTCGGACAGCTCGGGGCTGAAGGTCGCGGCCAGGTTGTCGCCGCCCGACTCGATGAAGACCACGTCGGCGTCAGGGAACTTCGCCAGCATGCGATCGACTGCGTCCAGGTTGATCGAAGCATCCTCGCGAATCGCGGTGTGCGGGCAGCCGCCCGTCTCCACCCCCATGATGCGCTCGGCGGGCAGCGCGTCGGCCACCGTGAGCAGGCGCTGGTCTTCCTTGGTGTAGATGTCGTTGGTGATGACCACCAGATCGTAGGCATCGCGCATGGCCTTGCACAGCATCTCGAGCAAGGTCGTCTTGCCCGACCCTACCGGGCCACCGATACCCACGCGCAGCGGAGGGTTCTTTCTGGTTCGTACCGACATTGTGTTCATCTCTTTGAGCAGGTTGCGCCAGCGATTCGATCGCGCGTCAGGACGCGGGGTTCCCCACCGTCGGACGGCGCCGGGGAGGGTTTGCCTCGGTTGGCCTCGCCCTCGAGGACGAGGATGGTGCATCGGGCCGTTGTCATGAGCGGAACAATCGCGAATACTGGGTTTCGTGCCGCGCCGACAGGATCGCGAGCTGCGGCGCAAATGTACTGATCTGCGCATCGTCGGCGCTGCCGGCGCGATGCGCGGCGTCCACGACGGCAGCGCGCAGGCCATGCAGCATCCGTTGACCGGCCAACTGGCCCAGGGGCACGGCCTTGATGGCCGCCGCCACCTGATTCTCCAGCCAGGCGTAGAGCCAGCCCAACACGCAGTCGGTACGGTTCACGCCCAGCGCCAGCGCGGCATAGGCGAAGGCCGTGGCAAGGGCGATCGGCCGCAGCCGCGCCAACGCGGCCCGCTCGGCGTCCGAACCCAGCCCGAGCTCGCCCGCCAGCCGCGCCAGCGAGCCGCCCATCTGCTCGGTCTCGAGCCGGAACTCGGCCGATTCGCGCCAGGCCAGCAGCGTGTCGTTGCCGTCGCCGACGGCGGCGAAATCGCCACGCTGCCACGCGTCGAACTGGCGTACGAGCATCGTCGCCTCGCCCCGGGCGAGCACCTCGAGCCCGCCCGCGATCCACTGCCCGGCGCTGGCGGCATCGCACACCAGCCCGGCGTCGGCGGCTGCCTCCAGCCCCTGCGAATAGCTGAAGCCGCCGATCGGCAGGGCCGGCGAGACAAGCTGCAGCAGGCCGGCCAGTGCAAGACCGGAGGCAGCGGTGTCGGGCTCGGCGCGTAGCGGCATCAATGGCCTCCGTGGCGATGGCTGTGATCCCCTTGCCGGGGGTGCTCGTGCGGACCGTGCTCGTGCGCGTGGCCGCAGCCGCCGCAGGCGGTTGCCGCGTCGCCGGCATGGGTATGTCCGTGGTCGTGATCGTGGCCGTGGTCGTGCGCGTGACTGTGCTCATGTCCATCACCGCGATCGTGGCCATGGTCATGGCCATGATCGTGATCGTGGCGGTGCGCGCCGCCATGGCGCTCGGCATAGACCGCCTGCGCCAGCGCATGGTCTTCGGCGAACGTCGCGTCATGCCCATGCCGGTGGCCGCCACCATACGCGCCGGCTTCCGGATCGAAGGGCGCGCGCACCGAGGCCACGGTCACGCCCAGCCGTTCCAGCATGTCGCGCAGCACCGGATCGTATTCCAGTTGCAAGGCATCGGCGGCGACCTGCACGGGGGTGTGTCGATTGCCCAGGTGATACGCGGCGCGCAGCAGCAGCAAGGGATCGCTGCTGGTCACGCGCAGCACCTGCTGCGGGGCCGCGACCACGCGCACCAGCGAGCCGTCGGTGGCGACCAGCAGACTGCCCTCGCGCAGGATGGTGCCGCGCGGCAGGAACAGGGCGGCCTCGCGGCCGTCGTCCAGGGTGGCGGCCAGCCGGCTGCGGCAGCGCTCGTCGTACGCGAGCGTGAGCGTGGCCGCCCGGCGAGCCAGGGCGGGGGCAGCGTTGGCGAGGACTTTCTCGATTCTCAGCATGGCGTCAGAACAGGAAATAGCGCTGGGCCATCGGCAGCACCGCGGCGGGTTCGCAGATCAGCAACTGACCGTCGGCCACCACATGGTAGGTTTCCGGATCGACCTCGATGTGCGGCTGCCAACTGTTGTTGACCATGTCGACCTTGCGGATGTTGCGGATGCCGCGCACCGGCACCACGCGCTTGGACAGCCCGTAGCGCCCGGCCACGTCGGCATCGCAGGCCGCCTGCGACACGAAGGTGATCGAGTTGCGCGCCCGGCCGCCGGCCCGGGCGCCGAACATCTCGCGATAGTGCACGGGCTGCGGCGTCGGGATGGAGGCGTTCGGATCACCCATCAGGGCGCCGACAATCTGCCCCCCCTTGAGCACCATCTCGGGTTTCACGCCGAAGAAGGCCGGGTCCCAGAGCACCAGGTCGGCCCACTTGCCCGCCTCCACCGAGCCGATCTCGTGCGCCATGCCGTGCGTCAGCGCGGGGTTGATCGTGTACTTGGCGATGTAGCGGCGCGCCCGCAGGTTGTCGGCCTGGCCGTCGCCGGGCAGCGCGCCGCGCTGCGCCTTCATCTTGTGCGCGGTCTGCCAGGTGCGCATGATGGTCTCGCCCACCCGCCCCATGGCCTGCGAATCGCTGGAGATCATGGAGAGCGCGCCCAGGTCGTGCAGGATGTCCTCGGCGGCGATGGTCTCGCGGCGGATGCGCGATTCGGCGAACGCCACGTCCTCGGCGATGCCCGCGTCCAGGTGATGGCAGACCATCAGCATGTCCAGGTGCTCGTCCACGGTGTTGATGGTGTACGGGCGCGTCGGATTGGTCGACGAGGGAAGCACGTTGGGCAGCCCCGCCACCTTCAGGATGTCCGGGGCGTGCCCGCCGCCGGCGCCCTCGGTGTGGTAGGTGTGGATGGTGCGCCCCTTGAAGGCGGCCACAGTGGCCTCCACGAAGCCGCTCTCGTTCAGCGTGTCGGTGTGGATCGCCACCTGCACGTCGGTGCGTTCGGCCACGTCCAGGCAGGTGTCGATCGAGGCCGGCGTGGTGCCCCAGTCCTCGTGCAGCTTCAGGCCCACCACGCCGGCGCGCACCTGCTCGAGCAGCGGCTCCGGCGCGCTCGCGTTGCCCTTGCCCAGCAGCCCGATGTTGATCGGCCAGCCGTCGGTGGAGGCGAGCATCTGTTCGATGTGCCAGGGGCCGGGCGTGCAGGTGGTGGCGTTGGTGCCGGTGGCAGGCCCGGTGCCGCCGCCGATCAGCGTGGTGATGCCCGAGCTCAGCGCCTCGTCGATCTGCTGCGGGCAGATGAAGTGCACGTGCGCGTCGATGCCGCCGGCGGTGACGATCTTGCCCTCGCCGGCGATGATTTCCGTACCGGCGCCGATGACGATGGTCACGCCGGGCTGGATGTCCGGGTTGCCGGCCTTGCCGATCCCGCTGATGCGCCCGTCCTTGATGCCGATGTCGGCCTTGACCACGCCCCAGTGATCGAGAATGAGCGCGTTGGTGATGACCGTGTCGGCCACCTCGGCCGCCAGGCGCTGCGACTGGCCCATGCCGTCGCGGATCACCTTGCCGCCGCCGAACTTCACCTCTTCACCATAGAGGGTGTAGTCGCGCTCGACCGCGATCAGCAGGTCGGTATCGGCAAGGCGCACGCGGTCGCCCGTGGTCGGGCCGAACATCTCCGCATAGGCGCGGCGCGAAATCCTCAAGCTCATCAGAGTTTCCCCATGACGCGGCCGGCGAAGCCGTAGACCGCGCGTTCGCCGCTCAACGCGACCAGTTCCACCGTGCGCGACTGGCCCGGTTCGAAGCGCACCGCCGTGCCCGCGGCGATGTTCAGGCGAAAGCCGCGCGTGGGCTCGCGCTCGAACTGCAGTGCGTCGTTGACTTCATAGAAGTGGTAGTGCGAACCGATCTGGATCGGCCGGTCGCCGGTATTGGCGACCACCACGCTCAGAGTGTCGCGCCCGTCGTTGAGCACGAGCTCGCCATCCAGGGGCAGGATTTCTCCGGGAATCATGTGCGCTTCTCCATTTCAGCCTCCGCCCGGCCGCCCGAAGGGGGCTGAAGCCCCCTCGGGGGGCAGCGAACGTAGTGAGCGTGGGGGCCTTCCCTCTCCGCCCGGCCGCCCGAAGGAGGCTGAAGCCCCCTCGGGGGGCAGCGAACGCAGTGAGCGTGGGGGTCGTTTCAGTTTCATTTTCAGGCGATCGGGTTGTGGACGGTCACCAGCTTCGTCCCGTCGGGAAAGGTGGCTTCGATCTGCACGTCCGGGATCATCTCCGGCACGCCCTGCATCACATCGTCGCGGCTGAGCAGCGTGGTGCCGTAGTCCATCAGCTCGGCGACCGTGCGGCCATCGCGCGCGCCCTCCATGAGGGCGGCGCTGATGTAGGCCACGGCCTCGGGATGGTTCAGCTTCAGGCCGCGTGCGCGGCGACGCTCGGCCAGCAAGGCCGCGGTGAAGATCAACAGCTTGTCCTTTTCTCGGGGGGTCAGCTTCATGGGTCTCGTCGAATCAGGTGGACCAGATGCGCAGCGCCTGCGCGGGTACGCCGTGCACCAGCGGGCGCAGGCGCAGCCAGAGTTGCATGAACAGCAGCCGCAGCGGCTCCATGTGGCCGGCGATGGCGCGCACGAGCAGGATGCCGCCCGGCAGGGCCGTGGCGCCCGCGCGCAGCGTCTCGCCGAACGGCAGCGAGGCGGCGAGCGACTGGGCCAGCGCTTCGTCGCAGCTCGGCCCAGCCGCCCAGAGGGTGCCGTACACGGGCAGGCCGGCCAGCCCCTGGGCGCTGTACAGAATGGGGTCGCCGCTGCGCACCGCCTGGCGCTCGGCCCAGAGCGGACGGCCGTCTTCACCGACGATGCGCGTCTGGTTGTGCAGCGAGGCGTCGCGCCAGGCTTCGCCGCTGGCCTGCCGGCCCAGCAGGCTGGCATCCCAGCCCAGCGCCGTCGCCCCGGGTGCCAGGCGCAGCGAGAACGCCTGCCGCGCGTGGCTGCGGTCGAAATAGATGTTGTCCTGCGGCAACCAGTCGAGGCGGGCACCGTGCTGGAGCGAGAGTGTGATGTGCTGCGTTGCCGGGGCGCCGGGCGAGGCCTTGTACCACTTGGTCGAGCCCGGCGTCGTGATCACGGCATGCGCCCCGGCCTCCACATCGATGCGCAGATCCAGCTCGTCGCCCGCGGCCAGGCCGCCCGGCGGGTGGAGAATGAGCGCATGACACACCTGCGCGCCTTCGGGATACAGCGGCTTCTGGATGGCGAGCGGCCCCTCGTGCCCGCGCCGCACGAGCACGGTGCGCTCACCCTGCCGACGGAACGCGACGGACAGCCGCGCCCTCCAGCAGCGTCGCTGCCCGACTACGGCCGGCGCATCCGAAGCGCCGGCAAGCTCGAACGTGTCCTGGGGCTTGTACATGGCGATTGGGCGAGCCCGTCGACCCGTCTCTCAATATCTATGCACCTGGATTTGCAATAAACATGCCATTTTCCATGAGCTGCCCGGATGTGCAGTTTGGCGCACACTACCGGCGCTCATGCTGCAGTGCGGAAGCACGCTATGGGTGCACCACCTGCAAGAATGCACCGATTATGCCCAGACTGCACCAATAGTAGGCGCAACGCCAGCCTAGCGAGCATGGCCGGCCCGACCTTGGTGCATACACGCGAGGGCATAGTTACAAAGGTTCACGACCGCCTGCCCGTGCGGCGGGATCGGGCGTCGCATAATCCCCTGACACCACTTTGCCGAGTTCATCATGCGCCTGGACCGTTCCCGCAGCAGCAGCAACGTCGAAGACCGCCGCTCGGGCGGGCCGCGGCTGGGCCGGGGCGGCAGCATCGGCATCGGCGGGCTGATCCTCGCGCTGGTGGCCGTCTACTTCGGCGTGGACCCCGCGGTCGTGCTCAACATGGTCGAGGGTACCGACAGCAGCGTCTCGACCCCGGCCAGCACCGTGCCGCCTGACGATCCGCAGGGCCAGTTCGTCGCCAAGGTGCTGGGCGAGACCGAAGACGTCTGGAGCGCCATCTTCGCCCAACAGACCAATGGGCAGTACCCGGAACCGCGGCTCGTCCTCTATCGGGGCATGACGCCGACCGCCTGCGGTACCGGCCAGGCGGCGATGGGCCCGTTCTATTGCCCCGCCGACCAGCGCGTCTACCTGGACCTCGCGTTCTTCGACGAGATGCAGCAGCGCCTGAACGCTTCCGGCGACTTCGCCCAGGCCTACGTGATCGCGCACGAAGTCGGCCACCACGTGCAGAACGCACTGGGCACCTTCGAGCGCTACGCCACGGCGCGTCAGCAGGCGCCGGCCCAGGCCAACGCACTTTCGGTACGCATGGAGCTGCAGGCGGACTGCTACGCGGGGGTGTGGGCGCACCATGCCCAGGCCGAGCGCCAGATTCTCGAGCCCGGTGACGTGGAAGAAGCCATCAACGCCGCCGCCGCGGTGGGCGACGACACCTTGCAGCGGCGCAGCCAGGGGCAGGTGGTACCGGACTCCTTCACCCACGGCAGTTCGGCTCAGCGGGTGCGCTGGTTCCAGCGCGGGCTGGAAAGCGGGCAGTTGCGGGAGTGCGATACCTTTGCCGCCGCGAACCCCTGAGGGCGCTCCGGGGCGGCACGTGCCGGACGGCGCCTGGCGCCGGGGCCCGATGCAGAAGGTTGCTGGTAGGCGTTCCCGGAAGGCCCGAATGAAGGCCGATCCGTCCAGGCCGAAAATCTCGATCCACCCCGGCCAGAAAGCAACAACCCGCCATCAGGCGGGTTGTTCTTACCCAGGGCTCCGGCGGTCACGCCTGGCCCATCACGAGCGCAAGCGCCCCCAGAGATAGGCAATGGCCGCGACCACGGCGACCGAGGTGAGCGGACGCTCGCGGATCGCGTCCGCGGTGCACCGAAGCGCACTCTCCACCTTGTCCTGCGCGACGTCCATGGTGTGCTCGGCAGTACCCCTGGCACGGTCGAGCGCAACCGTCGCCTTTTCGGCGCCGGACTTGATTGCGCGCTCCACTGCGTCCGAACCTTCGCTGAGCGCCGCCTTGGCCGCAGCCATGGTCTCGCGCCCGCCTTCCTTGGCGGCGTCCACGGTTTCCTTCACCCCTTCCTTCGCCTGGGCCGCCGTATCCTTGGCGCTCTCCTTGACCTCGCCCGCCGCTTCCGTGGCCTTCTGGGCGGTGTCCCTGGCGGCCTCCCTGGCCTTGTCTCCGGTTTCCTTCGCCTTGTCCGCGGGATTTTCTGTCGCCATCGAGAACTCCTGGTGAGTGGATCGGAACACGTCGTTCCTCATCGCCGAGCTAGCAAGTCGCGTACCAGCACAACTGCAGCCTCGTGTGTTTCGCCCCTGAAGGCACATCCGAGCGGCCTGCAAGGCGCGAGGCGGGCGAGACTGCGCCCTCGCCCGCGGGTCAGCCCGGCGGCATCCGGTCCTCGGCAAAGGCCCGGATCAGATGATGCGCGATCGCATACGGCATCGGTGCCGTGAGCTCGTCCGGATGGGCGCCAGTCAGCATCTGCCGCACCTCGGCGCGCGTGAACCAGCGCGCGTCCTCCAGCTCGGCGGTATCGATCACCACGTCGGTATCCAGCGCTCGCGCGAAACAGCCGATCATCAGCGACGCCGGGAACGGCCAGGGCTGCGAAGCGAAATAGGTGACTTCCGCGCAGCGGATGCCCGCTTCCTCGCCGATCTCGCGCCGGACCGCATCCTCGATGGTTTCGCCGGGCTCGAGAAAACCCGCTAGCGCCGAGTACATGCCCCGGCCAAAGCGCGGCTGGCGGCCGAGCAGGCAGCGATCGCCGTCCACCGCCAGCATGATGACCACCGGATCGACCCGGGGAAAATGTTGCGCGCCGCAGGCATCGCAGTCGCGCCGCCAGCCCGCGTTGCTCATCCGGCTGGCCGCCCCGCAGTTGGCACAGAAGCGGTGGCGGGCATGCCAGCTCAGGATGGATTTGGCCGCCCCCAGCTCGCCCAGGAGCTCGGGCGGCACCAGCCCGCGCATCGCGATGGTGCGCACGTCCAGCGGCTCGACACCCGTCAGCGCGACGATTTCCTCCACCCGCCCGGAGGGCAGCGCCAGTGCGAACAGGGGCCGCCTGGTGGCGTCCTCGCCGAGGAGGACCTCGTGCAAGGCCTCGCCCAGCACTTGAACCTCATCTGCATTGAAGAAGGGTTCGCGCAAACCGCCGTCCATGCGGAACAGCGGCGCCTCGTCGACAAAAACCAGAAAGCGTGCAGCCGGATCGGCCCTGGCGCTCTCGACGAAAGCGGTGTCCGCGCGCTTCTCGGACAGACGGTCCAGGGGATTGAGGCCGAAACCAACGGCGGCGGAGCGGTCGTAGGGCATGGCGAGGCGATGAGGGATGCGGCAGGCTGCCCTGACGCGTCCGGAATGGCAGGACCGGCCATTCTACCGCCGCCGCCTCCGGCATGCCCGACCCTGCTGTCCTCTTGTCCCTGTCCTCTTGTCCATTCCTGCGCCATGACAGGCACACGGGCCGGCCTGCGCCCCCGGGGCGTTCGTCGAGCCGCCCGGGCCTACAGGCCGATCGCCTTCGCGATGATGTTCTTTTGAATCTCCGAGGTGCCGGCGCTGACCAGGTTCTGCTTGGCGTCCCGCCAGTAGCGCTCCATGTCGTATTCGGGCAGTTGGGCATAGCCGCCCAGCACCTGCATGCCGAGGGTGGTCGCCCGCATGCCGGCTTCGGACGCGAACAGCTTGGCCATGGCAGCCTCCTTCAATGCGGGCATGTTCTGCGCGTGCAGCCAGGCAGCGTGGTAAGTCATCAGCCGAGCGGCGTCGATATCGGTCGCCGCGTCGGCCAGGGCATGCTTGATGACCTGGAACTGGCCGATCGACTGCCCGAACTGCACGCGCTCCGACGCATAGCGCACCGCATCCTGTACCGCGGTCTGCGCGTTGCCCACGTACATGGCTGCCCCGCCGATGCGCTCCTGCACCAGGAAGGCGCCGAGGATCTTCCAGCCCTCGTGCACGTCGCCGATCACGTTCTCCCGGGGAATGCGCACGTCGGAATAGAAGCACTCGTAAGTGCCGGACATGTGGCGCGACAAGGTCGACATCTTGCGCAATTCCAGCCCGGGCGTGTCGTTCGGCACCAGCATCATGGTGATGCCGTCGTGGCGCTTGCCCTCGGCCGGACGCGTGCGCACGGCCAGCAGGATCACGTTGTCCCTGCTGCCGGCGGCCGAGGCGAACACCTTCTGGCCGTTCAGCAGGAAGTGATCGCCCTTGTCGACCGCCCTCAATGCGATGCGCGTCAGGTCCGAGCCCGCGTTGGGCTCGGTCATCGACACGGAAAAGCGCAGTTCGCCGTTCAGCGCCTTGGGAATGTAGTACGCCTGCTGCGCCTGCGTGCCGAAGTGCAGCAGGGTGTCCATCCCCCAGCACGTCAGGCCATACACGGCGCCCATGTCGAAGGCATAGCGCGACAGCCCTTCCTGCAGGATGGTGCGAAAGAGGATGTCCGCGCCCATGCCGCCATGCGCCTCGGGCACGCACAAGCCCAGGAAGCCCTGCTCGACCATGCTCGCGTAGGCTTCGTAGGGGTATTCACGCGCGATGTCCTTCTCGCGCGTGTACTCGCGCGAGCAGAACGCCTCCACGAAGCGATCGACAACGTCTTGGAACATCAGATGCTCCTCGGAAAAGAACGGCAGGTTGGGCATGGCTCGCATCTCTGCTGAAGTAGGTATCTCGTTCCGCTGGCGCGACGAGAAAGACATTGTCGACAAGTCTCACATAGGAACCCTAGGCCGGCCTAGTGCTACAATCGGAACCCATCGTTCCATAAATGAGACGATTCCGTGCCAAACTGCTCGCCCGACGACATGCTGCTGTTCGCCAAGGCTGCCCAGTTGCGCAGCATCAGCGCGGCCGCGCGCATGCTGGACAAACCGAAGTCGACGGTCAGCCGCGCGATCATGCGGCTCGAGAACGCGCTGGGCGCCCGGCTGATGGACAGATCGTCCCGGAACGTGGCCCTGACCGACGCGGGCAGGGTCTTTCTGCAGCATTGCCACCGCGTCTCGCAGGAGGTGACGGCAGGCGTGGCGGCGGTCGGCGAACTGCAGGGCAACGTCAGGGGGCGCCTGCGCGTCGCCGTGCCGACTACGTTCGGCCTGGCGCTGCTCTCCTCCCTGGTTGCGCCGTTCCTGCTGACCTATCGCGACCTGACGCTCGAGCTGCGGCTGACCGACCGGTCCCAGGAACAGATCGAAGAGCGTTTCGACGTGACGGTCCGCGCGGGCCCGCTGCCGCCCTCCTCGCTCATCGCACGGGAACTGGGCACCAATCGGTACGGCGTCTATGCCAGCCCGGCGTACCTGGCTGCGCATCCGCCCATCCTCGAACCGCAGGATCTCGCGATCCACCGCGTCGTCGACAGTTTTTCGGGCGCCGAAGCCGGATGGTGGGGATTCAGGAACAAGGAAGGCGACACGCGCGTCCAGGTGCAACCTCGGGCCGACATCAACGACGCCTTGATGCGTCGCGAGGCCGCCGTCCAGGGCGTGGGGCCGGCGATCGTGCCGACCTGGATCGCGACCGAGGCGGTGCGGGCGGGACGCCTGCGCCCGGTCCTGCCGGATTGGGTCAGCACACGTACCTTGACCATCTTCGCGCTCTGGTCCGGACGCGAACACATGCCGCCGCGGCTGCGGGTGTTCATCGACTATCTGGTCGACGCCGTGCCGCGGCAATTCGCCAACGACCCGCCGCTGCCCCCCGCCTGAGGCCAGGCCTCCCCCGGCGCCGGCAAGTCCGGCGTCCGAAGCGGGCCGGTCTCGGACGCTGCCGACCGATCCCGCGTGATCAGAGTTCGATCCTGGCCGACTGGATGATCCGGCGCGAGGTATCGACCTCCTCCTTCAGGAAGCTGCGGAACGCTTCGGGCGTGGAACCCAACGGTTCGAAACCCGGTATCTGTTCCATGATGCCTGGCGTCTTGACCGCTTTGACGAATTCAGCGCTCAAGCCATCCACGATCGGCTTGGGGGTCGCGCCAGGCGCCATATAACCGATCCACGAAGAGAACGCGTACTCGGGATAGAACTCGGCGATCGCCGGCACGTCGGGCGCCTGGCTCTGTCGCTTCTCGGTCGTCACGGCCAGCAGCTTCATACGCTTGTCCCGCGCGGCCTCGAGCGCGGTCACCAGCGATGCGAACAGCACCAGCACCCTGCCGCTGTACAGATCGGGCATCAACGCCGAAATCCCCTGATACGGGACGTGCAGCATGTCGATGCCGGCGACGGACTTGAGGTATTCGCCGCACAGATGGTTGGTGGTGCCGATCCCGGCCGAACCGAAAGTCACGACGCCCGGATTCTGCTTGGCGTACTCGATGAACTCCTCGAACGTGTTCGCCGGCACGGCGGGATGCACCAGCAGTGTGTGCGCGGTGCTGTGCGTCAGACTGACCGGCGCAATGTCGGCGTCGAGCCGGTAATTGAGCTTGCCTTCGTACAGCGTCTCGTTGAAGGCCAAGTTGTTGGTCGCGAGCGCGAGGGTCCGGCCGTCCGGGGCGGCGCGCACCAGGGCATCCGTGCCGATGCGCGTGCCTCCCCCGGGGCGGTTCTCCACGATGATGTTCAGGCCGGTGTTCTCCTGGACCTGACGCATGATGACACGCGTGGACGTGTCCGTGGAGCCGCCGGCCGTGAACGGCACGATCACGGTGATCGGCCCCTGCGGCAGCGACGTCGCCGCGGCCCAGGCCGGCCGTACCCCGACCATCGGCGAGGCGCAAGCCAGCCCCGCTGCCCGCAAGAAAGTCCTGCGCTGCATATACATTATCTCCTTGTGATGATTGTTCGCCGGCGCTGGCTCAACGGCCCAGGCCCGCGCGCTTCAGATCCGCTTTCAGCACCGTGTGGGTATCGGCCAGCGTGATGTAGAGACTGCGCTCATCCGGTCCACCCAGCACAACGTTGGTGACCAGGTTGCCCTCCGGGCTGCACACCTCCAGGGCCGGCCGGCCGCGCTCGTCGAACACCCACACCGACCCCATGCCGGCATGCGCGACGTACAGGCGGTTGTGCGCATCCAGGGTGAGCCCGTCAGGCCCGACGCCGCCGGAAAGCTGGATCCAGGCGCCGACCCGGCCGACCCCACCGGCGCGCCGCAGCGGAACTCGCCAGACGGCGTTGGCGCGCGTGACGGCGAGATACAGGAAGCGGTCGTCCGGCGTGACCACCAGGCCATTCGGGCTGGGCACGGCGTCGAGCAGAAGTTCGAGCCTGCCATCCGCTCGCAGCACCCACAGCCTGCCGTCGGGCCGGCGCAGGTCGCTCTCGCCCTGGTCCGTGAAGAAGAGATCGCCGGCACGGTTGAAACACAGATCGTTCAGGCCGCGAAAGGGTTCGTACTGGCCCCTGGCCAGCACGGTGTCCAGACGGCCCGAGGCCGGGTCCAGCTTCAACAGGCCCTGCCGATGGTCGGCGATGAAGAGCCGGCCCTGCTGGTCCAGCTTCAGGCCGTTGGGCTCGCCGTCGTACTCGAGCACGAGCTCGACCACGCGCTGGGGCGTGATCCTGAAGATCTGCCCGTGCGGCACGTTGACGACATACAGGTTGCCATCGGCGTCGAACACCGGGCCTTCCAGGATGCCTTCCCGGCGGCCGGCTTTCCAGAGTTCGGCGGGAATGCGCGCATACACCTCGGCGGTGACGGCTGGCGGTGCGATGAACATGTCGGCTCCTCGCTCTCAGGACGCGAAGTCGGCCGAGCGCTTCTGCGCGAAGGAGCGCGCGCCCTCGATGGAGTCCGCGGTCTGCGACGACATCATCCCGCCCGTGACGTTCGCCCAGACGCGGCGCGCCTCGTTCATCGGCAGCTCGAACACACCCATTTCATAGGCGCGCTTGATGCCCGTCACGACGGTGGGAGAATTCCCGGAGATCTTCTCGGCGAGAGCCCAGGCGGTCGGCATCAATTGCTCGGGCGCAACGACCCGGCTGACCAGGCCCGCCTGAAGCGCCTGGGCCGCATCGATCGGCTCGCCGCTCAGCGTCATGTCCATCACCGTAGCGTGCGCCACCCCGACCCGCGCCAGCTCGTAGGGCACCCGGGTGCCCCGCCCGCGCGTGACCTGGGGATTGCCGAAGCGCGAGCGATCGCTCGCGATGCGGATGTCGCTGGTCAGCGCGAGCAACAGCCCGGCAGCCAGGCAATAGCCGTCGACGGCGGCAATGACCGGCTTGCCCAGCACGTACTCGCCAGGATAGCCATAGGCTCCCTCCAGCTCATAGGCGGGGCGCTCGCCCTTGGCGTTGAGCCTGGCCGTCTCCTTCAGGTCGCGCCCCGTGGTGAAGGCGCGCCCGCCGGCGCCGGTGATGATCGCCACGCGCAGCTCGGGGTCGTCGCGAAACTGCTGCCAGAAGAGATTGAGCTGCGCGCGCAACGCCGCATCCAGCGCGTTGAGCGCATGCGGCCTGTTCATCGTGGCGCAGACGACGCTGCCACGCCGCTCCTGAATGAGTACGGGTTCTTCGCTCATGATTTTCTCCTCCGTGATGGCCTGTGGACGAATGGCCGTGTTCGGCGATTCCCGGTCGAATGCTTAAAATGACCCGACAAATCCCCTTCGATCGCACCGACGGGTACATCGAGCGTGGTGAGAATTCTAGAAGTGGGATACGGGGCCGCCTAGCTACGTTGCCGGAACCTGTTGTTCCGATCGTGCAACGATGAGAACGGCCCCTTCGGCCACCAGATACGGCAGCCGGGCATAGCTCGCGCCAGGCACTGCGATCGTCAGCGTCGCTCTGGGCCTGGCCTGCTCGGTCATCCGCTGCGCCAGCGCGACATCGGCGGTGCCCATCGACAGCGCGAGGCCGAGCAGGGCTGCCCTGCCGATACGCGTTCCCGAACGGGCCCAATCGAGTCTCGAAATCGTTGACATGGCGCCTCCTCCCGTCTTGCCTGCCGCCGCTGCTGCTGTTTTTTTTCGGCGGCTCAGGCTTGTTGAACACTGGGTGTCCCATCGACCACGCCGTCCCGCTGCAACGCCTCGAGGCGTTCGCTACCGAGGCCGAGCACCTCCTGCAGGATCTGCCTGGTGTGCTCGCCGTAGCGGGGCGGCGCCGCATACGTCGACACCGGCGCATTCCGGAAATGGAAGGGCGTCGCGACCATGCGCAGCGCCTTGCCGCTGCGGTGGGTCGTCTCGACCAGCGTGCCGCGCTGCCTGACCTGCTCATTCTGGAAAACCTGGGCAAGGTCGTTGACCTGCCCCGCGGCGATCCCGCCGGCGACGAGGCGCTCCAGCCACTCCTTGGCGCTGGCCGTCGCGAACACCTCGTTCAGCACCTGCACCATGGCCTCCCGATTGGATGCCCTGGCCTGATTGACCGAGAACCTCGGGTCGATGGCGAGATCCGGCCGCTCGATGACCTCGCAGAACCGCCGGTACTGCTGGTCGTTGCCGACCGTGATGACGATGTTGCCCTCCTTGCACGGGAACATGCCCGCCGGCACCCCACCCCCGCCGGCCATGTTGCCCCGGCGCACCGGCAATTGGCCCGACATGAGGTAATGCGCGGCGTGGTGCGAGGTGAGCGCGACGCACGACTCCAGCAGGCTGATGTCGATGTGCTCGCCGCTGCCGCCGTTGGCGTCGCGCCGGTACAGCGCGCTCAGCACCGCCACCTCCGCATACAGGCTGGTGACGACATCGACCATGCTGAACCCGACGCGCATCGGCCCCGCGCCGGGCGCGCCATCGGGGTGCCCGATGCTGTGCATCAGACCGCCCTCCGCCTGGAAGATCGCGTCGTAGCCCGGACGATGCCGGTTCGGCCCCGTCTGCCCGTAGCCGGTCACGGAGCAATAGATCAAGCGCGGGTTGATCGCGCGCAGGCTCTCGTAGTCCAGCCCGTATTTCTCGAGCGTGCCGACCTTGTAGTTCTCGATGAGCACATCGGAACGTTCGGCCAACCGGCGCAGCAGCTCCTGACCCTCCGGGCGTGTGAAGTCGACGGCCATCGCCTTCTTGTTCCGGTTGGCGGCGATGTAGATCGCCGACTCCAGGTCGATACGCTCGGCATCCGGGTCGAAGAACGGCGGCCCGTAGAAGCGCGATTCGTCGCCGACGCCCGGGCGCTCGACCTTGATCACTTCCGCGCCCAGATCGCCCAGCATCTGCCCGATCAGGGGGCCTGCGAGGACCCGGCTCATGTCGAGCACGCGGATCCCCTTCAATTGTCGGTCCGACATCCCACCTCCTCGTCGCTCGGTGGCGCAAAACAGCATTCAATACGGGGCGTAGTCGGTGAAATCGATGCTGCCGGCCCGACGACGCGGATTTCGTCGTCGATGCGCAGCGCCGACAGGGCATGGCCCATCGCTTCGTGGATCTCGGCGCAAGGCTCCAGGTTGCAGGCCGGCCGGTTGCTGCGTTCCCTTGACACTACGCGCCACGGATCCGCTCAGCGCCATTCTGGAGTGGGCTGGTTGCAGTGCCTAGCGCAATCGTCGGAACACATCGTTCCGTCTTCGCAACGGGGATCAGCCGGGTCCAGCCTCGCCCGAACGTCGGCCATGTGGTGAGCTTGGTGTAGAACGCCAGCCGCTCGGCGTTGAACCGCATGAGCACATCGGTCGAGGTCATGGCTTGGATCGCAGCGAGCGTCACCGGCCCGACCGCGCCATCGTCTGCCACCCCCAACGGCGCGCTGCAGCATGCGCACGGCGTTCCCGATGCCGTGGGATGAACGGCGTGCCGACGTCGCCATCCACCCGCTCGGCCCGAACGTCGAGCGCGACCACGGATAGGGGTCGCACGAGCCCGCACGACGCCGGCGTCACGGCCGCCCTTCAGCGGCAGAATCTCGATGGACTGCACGTTCGGTAGCGGCTTGCCATGCGGCCTGCCAGTCCTCGGCTTCGATGAACTCGGAGGACAGCACGCGCAGCAGCACAGCGCGCCCGTCGATCTCGGCGAGGGCGTAGCGGTTCAGTTCGGACATAGCGGCCCCAGAAGCGACAACGTCCCAGCTCCTCTGAGCTCGGGGCGGCAATGAATCTTGTGTATTCGTGTGTATTGTGTATAATTACACACACGAACAGCGCAGACATCATCAAACGGCTCAAGGCCGACGGCTGGTATCGGCTGAACACAGTAGGTTCGCATCACCAGTTCAAGCACCCGACCAAGCCCGGCAAAGTCACGGTGCCGCACCCGAAGAAGGATCTCCCCGAACCAACACTGCGCAGCATCATGAAACAAGCCGGCCTGAAGTGAGCGGGCCGGCCGAACAGGAGAAAGAAATGCTCTACCCGATCTACGTTCACAAGGAAGACGGCAGCGCCTACGGCGCTATCTTCCCGGATATCCCCGGCTGCCATGCAGCTGCCGATGACGCTCAAGCCCTACCGGCCGCTGCGCAGGAGGCGGTCGAGGCACACTTTGGTGCAGACGATGATCCGATTCCGTCGCCCAGCAGCCCCGACGCCTGGGTCGATGATCCGGAGTACCGCGGCGGGTTCTGGATGATGGTCGATATCGACCTGTCCCGGGTGCGCTCACGGGCCGTGCGGCTCAACATCAGCCTGCCCGAGAATCTCGTGCAGCGCATCGACACTGCAGCGCGCCAGCGAGGGCAAAGCCGCTCGGCCTTCCTCGCCATGGCTGCCGAGCACGAGATGAGCGACGCATGAACTCATGCTGGCCACATCCCGTGTAACGTTCCTTAGGTCTTCTGCCGGGGAAACCTGAACGTCATGAGCCAGAGCTTAAATCGCGCCCCTATCCTGTTCACAAGTTACGAGGAAATCAGAGCGCGACCCGCCTATAAGCCGAAGCTCGAAGTCGCCAAAGAACGACTTCTGGAGCTAAGCGCGTACGCAGCCTAAAGTTGCGTACATCCGTAGAGGAGCTGCAGAACAAAGCGGGCGAATACCTCAGCGATTTTCAGATCATGATGCAAAAGGTCAACCGCTACTACAAAAGGCTCCAAGAAATCAGATCCGCATTTCGCCATAGCGGCGAAGCTTGGGACCGACGCTTTGAAGACATGGCTCGGCGAGATAGCGTAGTGCGTCCTCGTGCTCAGTTGTCTCAAGCCCAGCGCGACATGATGCGGCCCGGGGCCGCTCGCGAGCTGTTCGATGAGATCATGAAGATGGAATTGATGGACGGGGTAACCCACGAATCGATGAAAAAACTTGCTGACCGGCCGAGCGTTTCGACGCCGACTTCGCGCTCATGACGGGCGAGCTGTCCCGGTTCATTGCGGATGTGATCGATGCGCTGGGCGGCCAGCGCCAGGAAGGCATAGCCATGTCATTCGTCGTGCTCGGCGTCCAGCCTGGACGCATCGAAGAGATGGTGCGCAGCCGCGTCCGGCGGCAAGAGGCAAAGCTGAAGCGATGCCCCAAGCCCGGCAGCACCGAACGGCGCACAGAGAAGGCGCGCGCC
>NZ_VLTJ01000022.1 GCF_007558815.1 Verticiella sediminum
CCCCGGAAGCCGATTTCCGCGGAGTTGGCTTCGCCCGCCATCGCACTCGAGTACGCCCGCCTGGCTCGGCGCGAGGGAATCGAGCACCTGCAGATCGCCCGGCGCCGAGACGACGGTGAGGGCGCGCATTGGGAACCCGCTGAAGCGCAGCCGTGATCAACAACGGGTTTCGTTATTTCTTCCCTTGATCGTGATGCCACTTGACGGCGAAGAACATGCCGGCGCCCAGCACGAGAATCTTGAACGCAATGAAGACTATAGGGAACCAATCCATCTCTTTTGTCCAAACCATCGTCGAATCTGGCTTCGATCATAACCTTCCCGGCCGCGCCCAGGTGCGCATGGTCGACAACAGCGCCAGCCCGCCACCGGCTGTAGCTCTCATCGCCGCGAACGCGACGACGCCATCGGACTGCTCTCATGGCATGAGCGCGCTCGGCGCGACGCAGGCGGTGTGCGCGCAAACCGCGAGCTCGCCCCTTTCAGCCATATTTTCAACTATGCACGTGAGATCGGACTCACAGCAGCCCCCAAACCGAGCGCCGGCGTGCGGAAAACACGCGAGAAAGGACGCGATGTTTATGTCGAGGACGATATTTATCGGCGCGTCTATGAGAAAGCCGATGAGCCACTGCAAGAGGCGCTCGACCTTGCCTATCCAACTGGCCAGAGACCCGCGGACACGCTAGCGATCGACGAGCGCGACAGCCGCGAAGGCGGGCACGGATAAAGCCGAGTCGGCGGGCGATATCCGCCAAGCACAAAAGCAGCTTGGCCACCGCTCGGTGGCAACGACCGAGCGGTACGTGCGCGGTCACCGTGGCGACAAGGTTGGCCCGACAAAATAGGTTTTGCGGAGCGAGCCGGATTTTGCGGAGCGCGGGCCGACACCCGCCCATCCCGCAAACCCGCAGAAATTCTGGTGGGCCCCCCGAGAGTCGAACTCGGCACCAACGGATTATGAGTCCGCTGCTCTAACCAGGCATGAGCTAGAGGCCCGAAAAGCCTGGGATTGTATCCGCAAGTGCGTCATCACTGAAATAGCCGCACGCGAACACGTACGCCCGCCGGCCGCTCCGTTCCATACCGCCTGCTGCAAGGGCGGGCCTGGCTCTCACGGCGACACGCGCTACGCCGCCCCTTCGCTCCCCACCCGCCCGGCCTCCTCCCTTGGCCCGACGCCTTCGTACCCCAGCGCACGGCTGACCGCGTCGACCTCGGCGCGCACCGCGCGCGCGTTGGCGCCGTCGATGCCCGCATCGAAGCCGCCGCTGGCGCCCAGCGCAGTGAGGACGGCCACGACGCGGCCGGTGTAGTCGTGGATCGCGGCGGCGACGGCGCTGATGCCGGGCAGGTTGGTATCGCGTACGCTGGCGCAGCCGGCCTGGCGGACCTGTCGCTGCAGGGCGCCGATGGGGTCGTCGGGGTCCAGGGTGGCGCGCCGCGCCGGCGGCGCGGCCGCGAGTTCGGCCTGAGCCAGCATGGCGACGCTGGCGTCTTCGGCCATGCCCAGAAAGGCGCGTCCGGTGGCCGACCACAGTACCGGCAGCACGGAGCCGGCGCGCACGTTGACGGTGACGGGCAGGCCCGGTTCCTCGAAGCGCAGGATGGTGGGCCCGAGATTGCCCATGACGGCGATGAAGCAGGTGACCTGAAGGCTTTCGCGCAGGCGCACGAGCGAGGCCTCGGCATAGCGCACCGGATCGATCTGGCGCATGGCGGCCAGGCCGATCTCGATGGCGGCGGTGCCCAGGTAGTACTGCTGGGTACTGGCGTCCTGGGCGACGAGGCCGCCCTCCATGAGGCTGACCAGGTACCGATGCACCTTGGCCGGGCTCTCGCCGATGCGGGTGGCGAGCGCGCTCAGGCCGGCGCGTCCGCCAAGCGTGGCCAGCCCCTTGAGCACCTGGATGCCGGTCTCGGCGGCCTGCACGCGCTGGCGCCGATCACGGGCGCGGGGGGCGGGGGAGGAAGGAACGGCATCGGACATGGCAGGGACTTTCGGCGATCGGAAACGGTGGGCCGCCCCGGCGAGACGGCGAAAACGGGGACATCCGGGGCGCCAACCGCGCCGGGCCCGCAGCCCTGTACGCAAGCCACCGTGCGACAGGGGCCGGGCAAGCCAGCGCGGCCGCGCCCGGGTGATGCCCAGGCCCGGCAGCGCCCTGCGACGAGCGAGAACGGCTGCAACGCCAGCGTGCCGGCGCCATTCTACGTGGCTGCCGGCGCCGCAGTCCGTCTAGGGAAAAACCCCATTATTCAATTACGCAATGCGTATTATATTTACGCATAAGCGCAAAGCGCACAACCATAACCTGGGTGGACCATGAAGAGACTCTTTAGCTGTGCCCTGCTTGGCCTGGCCGCGATCACCGGCACCGCCGTCGCCGCGGACGCCAAGTTCCCCGAGAAGCAGATCCGCTGGATCGTGCCCTACCCGGCCGGCGGCGGCTCGGATTTCCTCGCCCGCACGATCGGGCAGGCGCTGGCCCAGCGCACCGGCCAGAATGTGCTGGTGGACAACAAGCCGGGCGGCAACACCGCCATCGGCGCCGCCGAGACCGCGCGCGCCGCGCCCGACGGCTACACCGTGCTGTCGGCCGACAACGGCACGATGGTGTTCAACCCGGCCCTCTACAGCAAGCTCACGTACGACGTGAAGGAACTCGCGCCGGTCACGCTGATGGGCCAGTTCCCGATGATCCTGGTGCTGGGCCCGGGTACGCAGGCCGAGGATGCTCAGGCCTTTCTCGCCGAAGCCAAGGCGAGCGGCGCGGGCCTGAGCTACGGTTCAGCCGGCGCGGGCAGCCCGCACCACCTGGCGATGGAGCTGCTGATCCAGGAAGCCGGCCTGAAGATGAACCACGTTCCCTACCGCGGCGCGGCGCCGGCGCTCACCGACGTCGCCGGCGGCCAGGTGCCCGCCATGATGGTCGACCTGGCCGCGGGTGCGGGCTTCATCCAGGGCGGCAAGGTCCGCCCGGTGGCCGTGGCCAACCCGGAGCGGCTGCCTCAGTTGCCCGATGTTCCCACCTTTGCCGAGCTCGGCCTGCAGGGTGTCGAAGCCGCCGCGCAGGTGGGCATGGTCGTGCCCGCCGGTACGCCCGAGAACGTCATCGCCCAGCTCAACGAGGCGGTCGTGGGGGCGATCAACACGCCCGACGTGCACCAGCGGCTCGTCGAGTTCGGCGTACAGCCCGTCGGCAGCTCGCCGGCCGAATATCGCGCGCTCCTCGACAGCGAGACGCAGCGCTGGCACCAACTGATCCGCGAAGTCGGCATCACGCTGGATTGACCGCTCCAGATCGGGGCGCGCGGCGAGCGCCGAACGCCCTCTCACCCGCGGCGCTGGATACAGCCGCGGGTGCTGTCGTTCCCGAATGCGGTGTCGTACGCGCGGCACCTGGAGGTTTCCCCATGAGCACTACCACCCCCGTCTCCCGCTGCCCGGTCGCCCATGGCGCTGCCGTCGACCAGGCACCCAACGGCTGCCCCGTCAGCGCGCGAGCCGCCGCGTTCGATCCGTTCGGCGACGGCTACCAGCAGGACCCGCCCGAATACGTGCGCTGGGCGCGCGAGCAGGAGCCTGTGTTCTACAGTCCGAAGCTGGGCTACTGGGTGGTCGCGCGCTACGACGACATCAAGGCCGTGTTCCGCGACAACCTCACCTTCAGCCCGTCGATCGCGCTGGAGAAGATCACGCCCACCGGCGACGAAGCCAACCAGGTGCTGGCCTCGTACGGCTACGCGATGAACCGCACCCTGGTCAACGAGGACGAGCCGGCGCACATGCCGCGCCGCCGCCTGTTGATGGAACCCTTCACGCCCGAGCACCTCAAGCACCACGAGCCGCTGGTGCGCAAGCTCGCGCGCGAGTACGTGGATCGCTTCATCGACGACGGCCGCGCCGACCTGGTCGACCAGATGTTGTGGGAAGTGCCGCTGACGGTGGCCATGCATTTTCTCGGCGTGCCCGAGGACGACATGGACACCCTGCGCCGCTACTCGATCGCGCACACCGTGAACACCTGGGGCCGGCCCAAGCCGCAGGAGCAGGTGGCGGTGGCGCACGCAGTGGGCAACTTCTGGCAGCACGCCGGGCGCATCCTCGCCAAGATGCGCGAGAACCCGGACGCGCCAGGCTGGATGCAGTTCGGCATCCGCATGCAGAAGGATCACCCCGAGGTGGTCACCGACTCCTATCTGCATTCCATGATGATGGCCGGCATCGTCGCCGCGCACGAGACCACCGCCAACGCCACGGCCAACGCGATGAAGCTGCTGCTGCAGCATCCGCAAGCCTGGCGCGACCTGTGCGAAGACCCCGGCCTGATTCCGAACGCGGTCGAGGAATGCCTGCGGCACAACGGCTCGGTCGCGGCCTGGCGGCGGCTGGTCACGCGGGATGCGGTGGTCGGCGGCGTCGCCCTGCCGGCCGGCAGCAAGCTGCTCATCGTCACGTCCTCGGCCAATCACGACGAGGCCCACTTCGCCGACGCCGACTTCTTCGACATCCGGCGCGACAACGCGAGCGATCACCTCACCTTCGGCTATGGCTCGCACCAGTGCATGGGCAAGAACCTCGCGCGCATGGAGATGCAGATCTTCCTGGAGGAGTTCACGCGCCGGCTGCCGCACATGCGGCTCGCCGAGCAGCAGTTCACCTACGTGCCGAACACCTCGTTCCGCGGCCCCGAGCACCTGTGGGTGGAATGGGACCCGGCGCAGAATCCCGAACGCCGCGATCCGGCGCTGCTGGCCGCCACCTCACCCGTACGCATCGGCGAGCCTTCACGCCACGCCATCACCCGCAGCGTGCGGGTCGAATCCGCCACGCGCGCGGCCGACGGCGTCGTGCGCCTGCGCCTGGTGTCGCCCGACGGCCGCGCGCTGCCGCGCTGGACGCCCGGCTCGCACATCGACGTGGAATGCGGCGACCCGGAACGCTCGCGCCAATACTCGCTGTGCGGCGATCCGGCCGACAGCGGCGCCTATGAGATCGCAGTGCTGCACGAGCAGGACGGGCGCGGCGGCTCGGCCTGGATACACCAGGAGCTGAAGGCGGGCGACAAGCTGCGCATCCGCGGCCCGCGCAACCACTTCCGCCTGGACGAGAGCGCACAGCGCCTGATCCTGATCGCCGGCGGCATCGGCATCACGCCGATCAGCGCGATGGCGCGCCGCGCGCGCGAACTGGGCATGGACTACACGCTGCACTACGCCGGCCGCGCGCGCCGCTGCATGGCCATGCTCGACGAGCTGGCCGCGCTGCATGGCGAGCGGCTGCATGTCTATGCGGGCGACGAAGGCCGCCGCTGCGACTTCGCCGCGCTGCTCGCGACGCCCGAAGCGGGCGCGCGCATCCATGCCTGCGGCCCGGAACGCATGCTGCAGGCGCTGGCCGATACCTGCGCCCACTGGCCCGAGGACACGCTGCGCGTGGAGCACTTTCACACCACCCTGGCCGCCCTCGACCCGAGCAAGGAACACGCGTTCGACGTGGAGCTCAAGGATTCGGGGCTGGTGGTTCGGGTACCCGCGGACCAGACCGTGCTGAGCGCGCTGCGCCAGGCCAACATCGACGTGCAGAGCGACTGCAAGGAGGGGCTGTGCGGCTCCTGCGAAGTGGCCGTGCTGGCGGGCGAGATCGATCACCGCGACGTGGTGCTCACCCGCGCCGAGCGCGACGCCAACCGCAAGATGATGAGCTGCTGCTCGCGCGCCAAGGGAAAAAAGCTCGTGCTGGCGCTCTAGCGCAGTCGACGCTATGCGACAGTGATTTCACGACATCTGCGTCGACTTCCCGCAGGGGATGGCACCCTACCCGCAGTACGTAGGTTCCGCGATTGTGCGACGCCATGCCCGCCGACCGTGTAGTCGAATGGACTGAAAAGTGAAAGCAGGAAGGCCTGCGACAAGGCATCGGACAAGGCCGGGAACAGGGGCTGCGCGCGGGCCGGGTGGGGACTTTGCGCAACCAGCTCGCGGCCCGCTTCGGCGTATCCCTGCCCGCCTGGGTCAACGAGCGCCTGACGCAGGCCGGGGACGCAGAACTGCAGGCCTGGACTCTGGCCGTACTCTCGGCGCGCCGTCTGGAAGACATGTTCGGCGATGCCGGGGATGAGACTGCGGACTGAGCTGGCATGATGTCACCCGGCGGGGCGCCGCGCAGGGCTTCAGCGCTTGGCGGGTGCGTTGTCCAGGCGCACCGCCGCCTCGGTGGTGAGGGTGCGGAACGTCAGGCTCTCCTGCAGGTAGAGCGTGACCGAGGCCGCGTCGTGGCTCTGGTAACCGATCGAGAAATCCTGCCCGAGGTCCAGTTCGAAATCGCCGCCGCGCGTGGACAGCACCAGCCCGCCCTCGATGCCGGGCGCCCAGATCACGCCGCCCTCGACCATCCTCTCGACGTGTTCCAGGATCGGATAGCCATCATCGCTGCCGCCGCTGGCGAGCGTGTAGGCGCTCTGCCCCAGCACCAGCGCGTAGGGGCCTTCGACGCCGGCCAGGCGCAGCCGGCTGACCGCCTGGGCAACCGCGAGCGGGTAGGCGGCGACATCGGCGGGCAGGGTGACGGCGGCGTTGCTGGCCTCCTCGCGGATGCCGCGGATGCCGGCGGCGACGTAGCCGTCGAAGATGACGCTGTCTTCGGCGAACGCGATGCGCCGTGCGGCCTCCTTGAGCGGCTCCCAGTCGGAATCGAGCGAGCCGCGTTCGACGTCGTCGATGGCCTGGCGCGACAGTGTGAACGGCACGCGCAGCTCGACCAGCGGACGCACTTCCCGGCGCACGGCGTGCACGCCGTCAGCCGGCCCGTCGATGCGCTCCACGTGGCCGGTGCCGATCGCCGACAGGTCGAATCCCTTGGGACCATTCACGTCCACCACCTTGCGCCCGCCCAGGTGCCGCTTGAGCGTGCGCGCGGCTTCCTGCTCGATCTCGGCCCAGGCCGCGTCCGAAATGGGGGCGAGTTTTCTGTGCAGATTGTTCATGCCGTATGTCCATCCTTGAGTGAACCAATGCCAAGCGATCCGTCGGCCGGCGGCTGCGCCGTTTGCGCCGCCGGCGCGCCGGCCTCGGCCGGCTGCCCGGCGGCCAGCGTTTCCATGAGCGAACTGGAAGGTACGAAGAACAGCGTGCCCGTCACCGCGCGGCTGAAGTCGAGCAGGCGATCGTAGTTGCCGGGCGGATCGCCGATGAACATGTTGTCCAGCATGCGCTCGATGCGCGTGGGCGACTTCGCGTAGCCGATGAAATAGGTACCGAACTCGCCCTGGCCCACGTCGCCGAACGGCATGTTGTCGCGCAGGATCTGCAGCTCTTCGCCGTCCTCGTCGGTGATCGAGGTCAGCGCGTTGTGCGCGTAGCTGGGCTTTTCCTCGTCGCTCAGTTCGATGTCGGACAGCTTGCGTCGGCCGACGAAGCGCTCCTGCATTTCGACCGGCAAAGCGTTCCAGGCCACCAGGTCGTGCAGATACTTCTGGACGATGACGTAGCTGCCGCCCGCGAAGGCGGCGTCCTCGCCGCCGATCATGGTGGCGTCGATGGCTTCCTGGCCGGTCGGGTTCTCGGTGCCGTCGACGAAACCCAGCAGGTCGCGCTGGTCGAAGTAGCCGAAGCCGTGGACTTCGTCGAGCACGCTCGCCGCGGCGCCCAGCCGGCCGGTGAGCTGCATCGCCAGTTCGAAACACAGATCCATGCGCGTGGCACGGATGTGGAACAGCAAATCGCCGTCCGTGGCCGGGGCGTGGTGCACGCCGCGGATCTCGCGAAAGGGATGCAGCTCGCGCGGCCTGGGCGCGCCGAACAGGCGATCCCAGGCGTCCGAGCCGATCCCGGTCACACAGGTGAGCGCACTGTCGACGTTGCGAAAACCGACCGCGCGCACCAGGGACGGAATATCGCCCAGCAACGCGCGGGCGGCGCTCTCGGAGTCCTTGCCCGCGGCGATCTTCACGACGAGAAAGATCGCCGCACGCGTCAGCCCGGACTGAATGGCTTGTGGAATTGAAGGCGGCATGCCGCTCCTTGGCTGCAACGGCAGACCGGCGCGTTCGTACTGCGCGGCGGCGTGGCCCACCGGGTGAATCGGCGCCAGGCGCCGGTGACTGTCCATGCGTGCCGGGCAGGCCAATCAAAGCGCAAACGGCGCATGCCTGGCACACAACCGTAAAGCATAGACAGCCAGTGGCGTTGCCGTCCAGTCCTCCGCGCTACGGAATCGACAGCGCTGCGGCACCGGCAGCGCCCCGGGGCTGCCATCAGGCGGGCATCTCGGCGCGCCAGCGCTCGACCAGATAGTCGACGAAGGACGCGATGCGCGCAGCAAGCGGCGTATTGCGGTAGTAGACGGCATGAATGGGCTGGAACACGTCCTGCCGGACATCGGCAAGCACTTCCACCAGACGGCCGTCGCGGCAATCGCCGCGGGTCATGAAATCCGACAGGCAGGCGATGCCCAGGCCGGCGCGCGCCATGTGCAGCAGCGTCTCGCCGCTGGAGGCCGCGATGCTCGGAACGATCTGCAGGACGGCGCCGGTCTCGTCCAGCAGCGGCCAGGCATTCAGCGAGCGCGGCTGCGTGAAGCCCAGCCGCACGTGATCGGCCAGGTCGGCGATGCCCGCCGGCGCGCCGGCGCGGCTCAGGTAGCTTGGTGCGGCAACCAGCCGCAGCCGCGAACGGCCGATCGGCCGGGCATGCAGGCTGGAATCGGCCAGCGGGCCGATGCGCAGGGCGACGTCGGTGCGGCGCTCGATCAGATCGACGATGCCTTCGTTGGTGTCCAGTTCGAGCTGCACGTCGGGGTAGCGTTCGCGATAGCCGGCCAGCCACGGCACCACCACGTGCAGCAGGAAGGGGCTGGCCGCATCGACCCGCAGCCGCCCGGCCGGCCGCAGGCGGCGCAGACGCATCTGCTCCTCCAGGGCCTCGGCGGCGGCCACGATCGCGCGCGCCTGCGCGACGAAGGCCTCGCCTTCCTCGGTGAGTTCGAGGCGGCGCGTGGTGCGGCGCAGCAGCGTCACGCCCAGCCGGCGCTCGAGCCTGGCCAGCGCACGGCTGACCGCGGAGACGGCCAGCTCCAGGCGCTCGGCCGCGCGGGTCAGCGTGCCGGTATCGGCCACCGCCAGCAGCATCCGCATGTCGTCCAGCGTCGTATCCATGTTTTTTGCAGATTCAGCAAAAATGTTTATAGCCTACCGGTCTTCTTCGACAAAGACAAAAACGAGACACTGGCGGCCATCCTTTCCTTTCGGAGCCTTTCCATGCCTGCCGCCCTCTGGGCGCTCGCCCTGAGCGCCTTCGCCATCGGCACCACCGAATTCGTGATCGTCGGCCTCGTGCCCGTCATCGCCGCCGACCTCGCCGTCAGCGTGCCGTCCGCGGGCCTGCTGGTCAGCCTCTACGCCCTGGGCGTGGCCGTCGGCGCGCCCCTGCTGACCGCATTGACCGGCCGCGTGCCGCGCAAATGGCTGCTCGTTTCCCTGATGGCCGTGTTCACCGTCGGCAACGCGCTCGCCTGGCTGGCGCCCGACTACGGCACGCTGGTTGCCGCACGCCTGCTCACCGGGCTGACACACGGCGTGTTCTTCGCCGTCGCCTCGGTCATCGCCACCAGCCTGGTGCCGCGCGAACGCGCCGCGGCCGCCATCTCGCTGGTGTTCAGCGGCCTCACCATCGCCCTGGTCACCGGGGTGCCGCTGGGCACCTTCGTCGGCCAGCACCTGGGCTGGCGCGCCACCTTCCTGGTGGTGGCCGCGCTGGGCGCCGTCGCCTTCGCCGGCACTGCCCTGCTCCTGCCGCGCAAGCTGGCCCGGCCCGCGCCGGTCGGCCTGCTGCGCCAGCTCGCCGTGCTCGGACAGCCGCGCCTGCTGCTGGTCTATGCAATGACGGCGGCGGGCTACGGCGGCTCGTTCCTGGCCTTCACCTTCCTCGCGCCCATCCTGCAGGACCTGGCCGGCTACTCCGCGGGCGCGGTCAGCCTGGTGCTGCTGGGCTTTGGCGTGTCGGTGGCGCTGGGCAATGTCTGGGGCGGCCGCCTGGCCGACCGCATCGGCCCCATCCCGGCGCTGCTGCGCATCTTCGGCGGTCTCGCCGCCGTGCTAGCGGTGCTTTCCGTCACCGCGTCGCATCCGGTGCTCGTCGTACTCACGGTGCTGGTGTGGGGCGCCGTCGCGTTCGCCAACGTACCCCCTCTGCAGGCTTACGTCGTGCGCCAGGCCGAGAAATACGCGCCGCATGCCGCGGACGTAGCCTCGGGCCTGAACATTGCCGCCTTCAACCTCGGCATTGCGGCCGGCGCCTGGCTCGGCGGCGGTATCGTCGAACACGTCGGCCTGCGCCACACCGGCTGGCTGGGCGCGCTGGTCGTGCTGGGCGCCGTCGGCCTGACCGCCTGCAGCGGCTGGCTGGAGCGTCGCGGCGCGCGCCGCGATCGCGCCGAGCTCGCCTGCCAGCCGCAGTAAGCTCTTTACGTTCCGTTCATCCACTCGATACGAGAAAAATCCCCATGAGCATTCCCGCCTTCGGCCTCGGCACTTTCCGCCTTCAAGGCCAGACCGTCATCGACAGCGTACGCAACGCCCTGGACCTGGGCTATCGCGCCATCGACACCGCGCAGATCTACCAGAACGAGGCCGACGTCGGCCAGGCGATCGCCGAATCCGGCGTCGCCCGCGACGAACTCTTCGTCACCACCAAGATCTGGGTCGACCGCCTGGGTGCCGACAAGCTCGTCCCCAGCCTGAAGGAAAGCCTGCGCAAGCTGCGCACCGAACGCGTCGACCTGACGCTGATCCACTGGCCCTCGCCCGGTGGCGCCGTACCGCTGGACGAGACCCTGGGCGCGCTGGCCGAGGCTAGGCAACAGGGGCTCACCGGCCAGTTCGGCGTCTCCAACTTCACCATCGCCCTGCTGGGCGAGGCCATCGACATCGCCGGGCGCGACGCCATCGCGACCAACCAGATCGAAGTCAGCCCCTACCTGCAGAATCGCGCCGTGACCGCGTACGCGCGCGAGCAAGGCGTGCACATCACCTCCTACATGACGCTGGCCTACGGCAAAGTGATCCAGGACCCGGTCATCCAGCAGATCGCCCAGCGCCTGAACGCCACGCCTGCGCAGGTCGCACTGGCCTGGGCGCTACAACAGGGCTATGCGGTGATCCCTTCCTCAACCAAGCGGGCCAACCTGGAAAGCAACCTGAAGGCGCAGCAGCTCCGGCTGAGCGAGGCCGACATGGCCGAGATCGCCAAGCTGGACCGCAACGAGCGCCTGGCCAGCCCGGAAGGCATCGCGCCGGCCTGGGATTGAAAGCCAGGCTGCACATCGCGAGCCGTCCAAAGCAAGAGGTTTTCTCGCCTTATATTGAACATAAATTCAATATATTGTGCGAAAATCAAAGCGCGTCATCCCATGGGATGGTGCGTTCCGCCCTTCTTTCCGGTGACGGCCATGAACGACTCGCGCAGCCTCGACTATCTGAAAACACTCATCGGCTTCCCCACGGTTACCTCAGGTTCCAATCTGGACCTGATCGAATGGGTGCGTTGCGAACTGTCGCGCCACGGAGTCCCCTGCGAACTGGTCCCCGATCACACTGGCACCAAAGCAAACCTGCATGCCGTAGTCGGCCCATCCGACAAGCCTGGGATCATGCTCTCAGGGCATACCGACGTCGTTCCCGTGGCAGGGCAGGACTGGACCGTGCCCCCATTCGAAAGTACCGAACGGGACGGACGCATCTATGGCCGCGGGGCGGCCGACATGAAGGGCTATGTGGCCTGCGCCTTGAACGCCCTGATCGCGGCCAAACAAATGCCGCTGTCCCGTCCGCTGCATCTAGCCCTTTCTTACGATGAAGAAATCGGCTGTGTCGGCGTGCACAGCCTGCTTGACGTCCTGGTGCAACGGATCACACGCCCTTCCTTGTGCATCATCGGCGAGCCTACGTCCATGAATATTGCCCTGGGCCACAAGGGCAAGCTCGCACTGCGCGCTCACTGTCGCGGGCGGGCAGGCCACTCCGCACTGGCTCCAAAAGCATTGAACGCTGTGCATCTGGCCACCGACTTCATAGGAAGCCTGCGCCGGACCCAGGAGGATCTCGCCCGGCATGGCGCTCGCGACGACGACTATGAAATCCCGTACTCCACGTTGCACGTGGGAAGGATCAGCGGCGGAACGGCACTGAATATCGTACCCTCACTGTGCACACTGGATTTCGAGATCCGGCACCTCGCCGCAGACGCCCCCGATGAAATCCTCGACCGCCTCCAACTCGAAGCGAGCCATATCGTTCAGCCCCTGAAAGCCGCTTTCCCGGAAGCCGCAATCGATATTGAAACGATGAACGCCTATCCGGGCCTGAACACGGAAGCAGCGACCGAGGCGGCCCGACTGGTTGCCTTACTGCTACCTCCTTCCACGCGTACGTTCAAGGTTGCTTTCGGCACGGAAGGAGGGCTGTTTACTCAGCGGCTTGGTGTCGCCACCGTGGTATGTGGCCCTGGATCCATGGACCAAGGCCACAAGCCGGACGAATTCGTGAGTATCGAGCAGATGAGACAATGCGATGGATTCCTTGCCAAGGTGACTACCACCCTGGCGGCCTGACCGGCGAGAAAACGTATTCCTTGGGCCGGCCCGTCGCAGCAGAAAATGTCGAAGAGCGAGGCCTTCTGCCTTTCGGAAAAGCTGAACAAATAACGTGCAGACCGGCAACTGGCCAGGCAGGCTCCGGGACAAAAGACCAACGCGGCTCTAGAACAGCGCTGGCTTGAATGGAGAAATGATCCACAGCACCCGCATTGATTCGGCCGAATCGTTGTGCACACTGTGCGGGATCGAGCTGTCGAACTGAAAGCTGTCGCCCGGTTCGAGCAGGGCAGTCACGCCGTTGACGACCAGACGCAAAGTACCCTCCAGGACAACCCCCGCCTTCTGACCTGCCATGATGATGACATCCTGATTGGAACTGTGAGGGGGGAAGTGAATGATGATCATCTCAATGCCCTCCGCCCCGCCCGGGGAAAGCAGCTCTTTTTCCAACGGAATTTTACCCACAAGGAAACGGGGCCGATCCTGCCTGCGTCGCACGAAACCCAATGGCTCCGACGGTCCCGATGGAGCTTGAGAACCGCTGAAGACAGGCGTGTACTCCTCCAGAAGCTCACTGAGCGTCAGGCCCAGGGCGGCACGAAGGTTCTCGAGCAGTTTCAGCGACGGATTCGTCTTGTCACGCTCAATCTGGCTGATCATCCCGACCGACACACCCGATAGCTCCGACAATTGATAGATCGACAGCCTCTTCTGCTTGCGATGCGCGCGCAATCGCGCGCCAATGCTTCCTTGCTGGGCGGTCGACGGGCCATCGGAGTCGTCGATGGTGCTTTGCCGTGAATCGTTCGAGTGCATGTAGTCCTCAAATAAAACAGCCAGTCGCTACGCTGGTCGGCCCAGATCATAATGCTTGGCCCTAGTTGAGGCCCATCTGAATTCGACAACTTAGCGAATGATACAAAGAGTTTTTCAGTGTTGAAATTTTCGGATGTCCGAACGGCTCACCCTCTGTCAAGGTGCAGCGCGCCGCCACGGGACTTGCGCAAGCTCATGGACCGAAGGCGCTGCCCAGCAATTGCATAGTCACGGCCAGTTCGCTCTTGATCTGCTCGATCCAGTACGAAATGCCTGCCTCACCCCGCCCGCCTCGCCACAGTGCGCAGTTGAAAATTCTGCCCAGAAAACGAACCGTGCCTTCGGAGCCGGCACCATCGCTATACCGGTACCGCGGCGAACGCCACTATCGATCCCAACCGGCCGGATAGTCCGGCTGCCAGCCCAAGCGCGTCTTGCGCGCGAATGCACTCGACGAGCGTATCGCGAGTATCGACATCGCCGCCCCCGTGCGCCGCATTATGGAACCTGAGTAACCGCCGTCGCGCGACAGCCTCGAGGTCATCGGCGTTCAACGGCAGTAAAGCAATGAAGATCATTCAAGGCCCAACAATCTGGTTAACCAAAGGAAAATCTCCGGCCTGAATCCTCCTGACATTTTCGATCAGCACATCGATGATCCGGGCTTCCAGCGCGGCACTTTCCCCTGCGCTATGACTCGTGATGATCACGTTCTCCATCTTCCATAACGGGCTGCCGGGCGAGAGGGGTTCGGGATCGAAACAGTCCAACGCTGCGCCCGCAATCCACCCGTCCCGCAAGGCCGCAGTGAGCGCCTCGGCATCGACCATCGCTCCGCGCGATACATTCACCAACCATGCCTCGGGCGCCATGCGGGATAGGAAGCCACGGTTCACCATCCCCCGGCTGTGCGGCGTCAGCGCGTTGGCCAGCACCACGAATCTTGCCTGCGGCAGATGGGCCGCAAGACTCTCCATGGGCAGGCACCGAGCCTGGCCATGCCACTCCGGCTGAGCCACGTGTCCGGAAAAGATCGCGACCTCCATTTCCAGCGCCTGGGCAAGCCGGCTGATCTCTCGGGAAATGCTGCCAAACCCGATGACATGCATCCGCTGGCCCTTCAGTTCAAATTCCCGGCTCGCCCTTTCGCCGACCGGAAAGCGCCATCGTTCGTGGCCTTGCCGATCCCTGGCGAGATAGAGCTGGCGGGCGATGCTGAAAAGATATCCCATCACCTGTTCCGCGACCGCCTGCGCATTGAGCCCCCGAGAGCTGGCAAGCAGCACCCCCTGTTCCTGAAACATCGCTAGCGGAAATTGATCCGTTCCGGAGCTGGTGGCCTGCACCAGCTTCAGTAAAGGCATCGCCGTCAGAAGATCGTCTCTCCACAGGTTGGAAATGCACAGCACGTCGAATTCCGAAGCCCGCTCCAGAATCTCTTCGCGCGTTCGCATTTGTCGACTTGCCCATCCCGTGTTCCGGGAAGCGAACTCCTCTTCGAGCTGCAAGGTCTTGTGCGCAAAGCCTATCTGCGGCGCTGTATGGATTTTCACAATGTTCCAGATAGATCGAGCTACGAGACATAGTCCGGCTGCCGCTTGGTCAGATACCGCTTCAAGGCCTCGAAGTGATACTCGGCGTAGGTCCTGTCACCATAGTTCGGCTGCAACTTGCGCGTGGTGGTGTTGGTGCGCGCGGCCAGATCAGGCGAGATATAGTGCAACTCCCGATGGGTCCACATGGCGTACATCTGCACCTGTGCCACGCGCTCCATGTAGTACAAGCGATCGAACGCATGTGCAATGCTGCCCATCGTCAGAACGCCGTGATTGGCCATCAATACGACGGACTTGCCTGGATTCTGATTCAGCAGGGCCACATAGCGGTCACCTTCGTCCGTCGACACCGCCGGCCCTGTGTACTCATGGTCATAAACAAGGTGACGCAAAATGCTCAGTTCGGTCTGGCCGATGGGCCGGATGGTGGGATCCTTCAGACGGGACAGCGCTGCGCTGAAAGGCATGTGGGTATGGAATACCGCCTGCGCCGCCTCAACACCCTTATGAATGGGGGCATGGATGGCGAAAGCGGATTGCTCGACGTAGCCTTCACCGCTGACCACCTCGGCTGTCTCCAGATCCACTTCCATGAACGTGCTAGCGCAGACTTCCGACCAATGCGTCCCGAAAGGGATCTGGTAGTAAAGATTGTCGGTGCCCGGCACCCGGGCGGTCAGATGGTTGAAGATGCCTTCCGACATCCGGTACATGAACGCGATGCGATGGGCCGCGGCGAGGTCGGTTCTGGCTTTGCGACGCTCTGCTTCGATATCCGTCCTGATCTGGATCATGAGTTGCCTCTTGTGGGTAGGTGCATGTCTCGGATTTGCAGCTCTATTCCGTCGGCGCTTCACACCGAGACGCCGCGCCGGCGCGCTGGATCCGGCAAGGGCGATGAACTCAGGAGCAGGCGGGTGTACTCGTGTTTAGGCTGGCTGTAGACCTCGTGCACACTGCCAACCTCCACCAGATCACCCCGATACAGCACGGCGACGCGATCCGATATGTAGTTGACGACCGCCAAGTCGTGCGAAATGAACAGAAGCGTCAAACCCAGCTCTTTCTTCAATTGCACCAGGAGATTGATCACCTGAGCCTGGATTGAGACATCCAGCGCCGACACGGCCTCGTCAGCGATAATCAGCTTGGGCTTGCTCATCAAGGCTCGCGCAATGCCAATGCGCTGCTTCTGCCCGCCGGAGAATTCATGCGGGTACCGCTCCATATAGGCGGCAGGGATACCGACCAAGTCCAGGACCTCCTTGATGCGCTTCTCACGCTCAGCACCAGTGCGGGCCAGACGATGTACTTTCAAGGGCAACGACAGGATCTCCCGTACCGTGTGCTTGGGGTTCAACGAAGAATACGGGTCCTGGAAGATCATCTGCATATTCCGCCGCATCGTCCGGGCCTCTTCCGGCTTCAGGTTGGAAATGTCCTGGCCATCGAAATAGATGAAGCCCTCCGTCATGTCGGTCACCTTGAGCAGACATTTTCCGATAGTGGACTTGCCCGATCCCGATTCCCCGACCAGGCTCAAGACCTCGCCCTCGTTCACATGGAAAGACACCTGATTGACAGCCGTATGGAACTCCACCGGACGACCGATCAGATTGGTCTTGCTGGGGTACTTCTTCGTCAGGCTGACGACGTCAAGCAACTTCCTAGGCCTCATTGCTTTCCCCGTCATCTACGTTGTTGATCGTGCGCCAGTTCAGGCAGCGGACCCTTCGAGTCGGGGTCGCGAGCTCGACCTCCGGTTCCCTGGCGGTGCAAAGACTTTCCGTCACGTATCGGCATCGCGGCGCAAAGGCGCACCCAGACGGCAGCTTCGCCAGATCGGGGACATTCCCCGGGATGGAATACAGTTTCGGGCGTTCATCCGAGAGGCTTATGGCTGGAATGGAGCTCAGCAGCCCCTGGGTATAAGGCATCAGCGGCCTCCGGAACAGATCCATGACGCTCGCGTCCTCAACGACTTGGCCGCAATACATCACCATGACCCGATCCGCGATTTCCGCGACCACCCCCAGGTTGTGGGTGATGAAGACCATCGCCATGTTGTTGACCTCCTGCAACTTGCGCAGCAGATCCAGGATCTGGGCCTGTATGGTCACATCCAGCGCCGTGGTCGGCTCGTCAGCGATCAACACATCGGGATCGCAGGCGATCGCCATGGCGATCATCACGCGCTGCCGCATGCCGCCTGACAAATGATGCGGATAGTCCCGGGCAGTCCTGGCCGGATTGACGATGCCCACTTGGTCCAGAAGATGCAGCACTTTCTCGCCGCGTTCCTTGCGGGACAGATTGCGGTGAAAGTACAGCGCCTCGCCGATCTGGTCCCCGATGCGGTGCACGGGATTCAACGAGGTCATCGGCTCCTGGAAAATCATGGAGATACGGTCGCCACGCACGCTACTGATCTTTCGGATATCGTCGTTCAGGAGATCCAGCGACTGCTCTCCCGCGGTCAGCCGGGCACTGCCCGAGATGGCGCAGCCCGCCGAGCGCGATATGAGCCGCATCAGCGTCAGGCTGGCCACGCTCTTTCCGGAGCCGGACTCGCCTACCAAGGCCAGGGTTTCGCGCCTTTTCAGCGCGAATGAAACGTCGCGAACGGGCTGTATCGTTCCCTTTGCTGTCGCAAAGGAGACGCTCAGCTTCTGCACGTCGAGAACTGTGTCCGACATCGTCATTTGGCACTGCCTTTCGGATCCAGGGCAATGCGCAGCCCTTCGCCGATAAAGTTGAAACACGTCACGGATATCGCGATCAGCGCGCCAGGCAAAATAGCGAGCCAGGGTGCGGAGCTCAGCGACGACTGAGCGTTGTTGAGCATGTTGCCCCAACTGGGCGTTGGAGGCTGTATGCCAAAGCCCAGGAAGCTGATGTATGACTCCGCCAATATGGCGTGCGCCACGGTCAGCGTCGCCGCCACCAAGATGGGGCCAATGGCATTGGGCAGAATTTCCCTGAACATGATGTGCATGTCGCCGGCGCCAACCACGCGCGAGGCCGCTACGTAGTCCCGCTCACGCAACGACCTGACCTGCCCTTCGACAACACGCGTGACCTCCATCCATGAGCTCAGCGCCACTAGCACGATGATCGAACCCACGCCGGGTTTGATCAGGGCCGACAACGCGAGCAGCAGGAATATCGTGGGAAAGCAAAGCATGGCGTCCACCAGCCGCATGATCAAGGCTGAAATCACGCCCCGGTAATAGCCCGCGATCAACCCTAATGTGACCCCGATCATCGTGCTCAACAGCATGGAGAACAGGCCGACCGACAGCGAAATCTGGCCTGCCGTGATGAGGCGCGCCAATACGCTTCGTCCGAGTTCGTCCGATCCCAGCAGGAAGCCGTCGCTCAGGGGCGCCAGAAACCTCGATTTGAGGCTGATGCGCTTGTCATCAATGTCGACGAGCAGCGGCACCAATACGCAGGCTATCAACAGCATGCCCATCACCAAGAGGCTGGCGATGGCTGGTCGATAACTCAAGAACCGGACCAGCGCAGTATTTTTTCTCGTGAAACTCTTCATCTTGGATCAGTCGAGGCGAATGCGGGGATCCGCGATGGCGTATAGGATGTCGGCGATCAGGTTGCCCAGCAGCACCATGACCGAACTCAGCAGCAGAATCCCCATCACCACTGGATAGTCCCGGTAACTGATGGAATCCAGGAACAGCCGCCCCATGCCCGGCCAGGTGAACACCGTCTCGGTCACCAGTGCCCCACCGAGCAGACTGGGGAACTGCAGACCGAAAAGTGCGATCATGGGCAGGAGCGCATTGCGGATGATGTGCGCGAACAGAATCCTGTAGCGCGGAATGCCTTTGGCCAGCGCGGTCCTGACGAAATCCTGCGAAAGCACCTCGATGATCGAGGCGCGCATGTACCGGCTCCATGTCGCCATCATGATGATGGCCAGCACGCACGCCGGAGCCGCCAGATGCCATAACCGATCGACGAGGGTGTCGACGCCCGGTGAATTTCTGTTGCCCGCCGGCAGCCAGCCCAGCTCGATCGAGAAGAAATAGATGACGATGAAACCCAGCCAGAAGGACGGCAGGGAAATCAGCACCATCGACAGCGAGGTCGCGGAAACGTCGAACCACGAATCCTTCTTCAGGGCGGACACGATGCCGACCACGATCCCGATCAACATGGCCAGAGAGATGGCGGCGATCATCAACTCGAAGGTCGCGCCCAGGCGCGACCCGATGGCCTCCAGCACGGGCGCGTTGTCGCGGTAGGACCGCCCCCAGTCACCCACTGCAATGTGGCCAACCCAGGATGCATATTGCAACGGCAGCGGCTGATCGAGTCCGAGTTGGCGTTCCAGTGCGCTGATATCTTCGGCAGAAAGATTACCTCCCCCCATGACGCCCAGCGGGCCGCCAGGCGCCAGGTGCAAGATCGAAAACCCGATGATGCTGACGAGGATCAGCAGCAGGGCGGATTGGCATAGCCGCTTAGTAAGGAATTTCAGCATCCGGCTGCCTCTTCCTGAATGCCGGCGGCTTGCGCCTCAGCAGTGAATCGGTCGACCGCAATCTGCGCGGCACCCTTGCGGAACTTGATTCCCAGCAGCGCCATGCCCGCCTCCACGGAGGCAATGACGGAGAACACCATGCTGGCGTTGAAGTCGCCCATGTGCCGGATACGAAAAGAACACCCCTCCAATTCGCCCAACCCGGTAGCGACGACCACGTCGAAATGCCTGCGGACGAGCGATTTCAGCGCCCTCACGCCTTGCTGCTCATGCAGATACATCGCGGAGACAGAATTCGAAGCGTGAGTGCGGCTCTGGCAATAGAGGGAAAGCTGCCCCGGAATCGACCAGCCCTTCGTGAACCCGGCCCGCCGATGCGCCTGCATCGCCTTGTCGGACACCGTATTGAATCCCATGCCCACGGGAAGCATCAGTCCCTTTTGGCCAGTTCCCGGAAGCACGTCGACACCGAACCGGGCAGCATTGATGGGCATGCAGCCCATCGACGAAACTGCGTCCACCAGATACAGCGCCGGATGACCGTACTCATCGAGCAGATTGCGTACGGTCGACAGATCCTGGACGACTCCAGTTGCCGCTTCGTTGTGCACGAGGCATACCGCCTTGATGCAATGCCCCAAATCGGTGCGCAACAAGTCGGCCAAGCCCTGCGGGTCAAATTCTGTGCGTGGGGCTGTTCCCAGCAACCGCGCCTCCAGCCCCAACTCGCCTGCCGACTCATACCAGGCCTGCGCATGAAACCCGCTATGGATGAACACCACGCAATCGCCAGGACTGAAGAGATTGGTCAGCGCCGCATGCCAGGCGCCATGCCTTGACGAGGTGTACATCAGCAGCGCCTCGTCCGTCCCGACCAACTGCTTGAGTCGCCGTTGCGAGCGCGTAAACGCCGCCACCAGATCCGGATCACCCAGGTCGCTGGCCTCATGGGCAAGCGCCTGCAGTACATCGCTTGGATAGTTGGTCGGGCCGGGGCAGGCAAATAACTGAGTTCCAGTCTTCATGTTCACGGATGAGTTGATCCCGGTTCGTCTGCGCATGTCCGAACCCGCTGGGTCATGTCCGCTCATGAGGGCGGACGCAGCCACGCGGGCTAGTCATTCCATACATTTATTCAATTTATTGATTAAAGCAAAAACAGTGCCAAAACATTCCATATTTTTTCAATCTGAATTTTTTCTTGATAAATCAATGACTTTCTCTAAGTCATGCAAGAAAATCACGGTTTTTTGGCATGATGCTTGCTTATTTTTGACCGCAGATCGTCCGTTATTTCAATATAACGAACATTGCTTCTCACCCTTCACCCTACCCCAGAGGCCAGAATGCATGACGACACACTCGTACGCGTAACGGTGACACGCCGCACCCTCCTGCAAGTCTTGGCGGGGGCCAGCCTGTTTCCGTTCCATTGTTTTGCCGAAAGCGCCCCAAAAAAGGGCGGCCAGGCACTAATTGGGTACACGAACGAACCTGCGGTCCTCAATCCCTTGACCGTGGGTTTGTCCGTCGACCAGGGCGTGTGGTGGACGCTCTACTCGCCGCTCTGGGCGATTGACGAAAACGGCGAGTTCGTGCCCCGGCTCGCCAAGGAGGTTCCTACCGTAGCCAATGGAGGCATTTCAGCCGACGGGTTGCGTTGGCGCATCCGGCTGCGGGAGGGGGTGAAGTGGCACGATGGCCAGCCTTTCACCGCAGCCGACGTGGCCTACACGATCTCCCTGATCCAGAACCCCAAATTCAAGGCCGTCAACCGGAGCGGCCACATGTATGTCAAGGAAATTCAGGTCGTCAACGACCACGAACTGACCTGGACAATGTCCGAGCCGTTCTCGCCGTATCTATCGCTGTTGTCGTGGACATTCATCGTGCCCGAGCACATCGTAGCGAGCGCAGACGATCCCAATAACTCGAGTCTTAACAGCAAGCCCATCGGCACGGGGCCATTCAAGTTCGCCGAGCGCGTGACTGGCGACCACGTGACGGTCGAGGCCAATCCGGAGCACTTCGGCGAAGGCCCCTACCTCGATCGAATCATCTTCAAATACATCCCCGACATGAACGCCATGTACCACCAGTTCGAGTCGGGCAGCGTCGACTACTACGGCCTGTCGGGCATCGGTCCGGACAAATATGCAGGCTTGAAGGCTATGCCCAACAAGTCGGTGTACATTTCCGACCTCCCGGCCGTGATGAACATCACGCTCAACGTAGGGAACGAAATCCTGTCCAGCAAATCGGTGCGTCACGCGCTCTATTACGCCATGGACAAGCAGCCGGTCATCGATGAGCTGTACTACGGGCTGCCTCCCACCACGGAGTCGTATCTGCCGAGTGGCAATTGGGCCTACAAGCCCGATCTTCCCAAACATGAATTCAACCCGGAAAAGGCCAAGGAACTTCTCGAGGCTGAAGGGTGGAAAGTCGGTGCGGGCGGTATCCGCGCGAAGAATGGCAAGCGCCTGGAGCTGGTCCTGGCGACGACGGCCGGCAACCCCACGCAGGAACAGACTCAGTTGCTGCTGCAGCAGAACTGGCAGGATGTCGGCGTGGCGGTCACTATCAACAACATGCCCGGCGCCGTGATCTGGGGCGATTATTGGCTCAAATCGCAGTACGACATGCTGCTGACCTATACCAACGTCAACATCGCCAGCGATCCAAACCCCATGCAACGCTTCGGCAGCAAGTCAATCCCGGCGCAGGGCGGTACGGGATACAACGTTTACCAATACCAGAACCCTGAACTCGACGAGCTGATGGACGCAGCGCTGAGAACCAGCGAAATCCCCAAGCGCCGGGAGTATTACTTCAGGACGCAGGAAATCATGCGGGACGCCCTGGTGATGCTGCCGCTTTTCCAGATGGTCATGATAGAAGCCACCGACAGTCGGCTCAAGGGCTTCAAAGGCAACGTGAACGTGCTCGCCAACACCTGGAACGCCAACACCTGGCATTGGGAAAAGTGAGGCTCCGGTGTCCGGCATTTCGATCACCACAGCCATGCCAGACTCGGATCTCGGCCTGGCCGAGACGAAGTCATGCGCACGGAAGATCTGGGCGCCGCAGCCCGGGTGACCGGGAAGTTCGTGCTCAATACCTACTGCTGAACGTTTTCAACTGCTCCCCTTTGCCATGCCTGACACGAGAACACCGACCTATCCAATCGCCGAGGACTACCTGAGCCGGTGGTCTCCCCGCGCGTTCTCCGACGAGGAAGTGTCTGAAGCGGCGCTGCTTACCATGATCGAAGCCGCCCGATGGGCGCCATCCTGCTACAACTCGCAGCCCTGGCGCTTCATCTACGTACGCAAGGGCGAGCCCGTCTGGGAAGCGAGCCTGGACACCCTGGTGCCGTTCAACCGCATGTGGGGCGAGAAGGCCGGCGCAGTCGTTTTCCTGGTTTCGGCGGTCAAGATGATCACCAAGCCTGGCGAGGCCCCCGCTCCCGCCGACTACCACACGTTCGATTCGGGAGCAGCCTGGGCGTACTTCGCCTTGCAGGCATCGCGGATGGGTCTGGCATCGCACGGCGTCGCAGGCTTTGACAAGGACAAAGTCAGGCAGCTCTTCTCGATTCCGCAGGACTTCACCTGCGAGATTGCCATCCTCGCCGGCAAACCGGGCGACAAATCGGGCCTGCCGGAGTTTCTACAAGGCAAGGAGGAGCCGAGCCAGCGCAGGCCGCTGGCCGAAATAGCCTTCAACGGCTACTTCCAAGGGTCTTTGTAATCCACTCAAGGAGATCGGAAGTGAGAAAGCATATCAAGCTGGCCATGTCCATCTGGCGCCACGGTTACCACGTAGCGGCCTGGCGGCTGCCTGAAGTACCCGCCGACAGCATGATGAATATCCGGCGGTTCATTGACGTGGCCAAGGCCGCCGAACGTGGCAAGTTCGATCTCGTGTTCATGGCCGACGTGCTCGGGTCCCATTACATCGAAGACGACTCACGATCGCAAACTCGCGGCCACACCGTCGTCAAGAACGATCCATTGCAGGTTCTCTCCGCCATCGCGACGCACACCCAGAAGATCGGACTGGTCTCGACGATTTCGACGACGTATGGCGCACCCTACACCACAGCGCGTGCGTTCGCCACGCTGGATCAGATCAGCGGCGGGCGCTCCGGCTGGAATATCGTGACTTCGTACAACCTCGAAGAGGCGCGGAACTTTGGCCTCGAGAAACCACCTGAGTCCGCCGAGCGCGCCGAACGCGCCCTCGAGTACATCGACGTGGTCAAGGGGCTCTGGGACACCTGGGCCGATGATGCTTTTCCGGTCGACAAGCAGAACGCCGTCTATGTCGATCGAAAAAAAATGCATGTGCTGGCCCACGAAGGCAAGCATTTCAAGGTGCGAGGACCCCTGGATGTCCCGCGCTCGCCGCAAGGGCAACCCGTGCTCGTGACCGCAGGCGACTCGGACAATGCCATCAACCTCGCGGGTAGGCACGCACACATCGCTTACGCCGGGCAACCTGTTCTTGAGAGTGCCCGGAAGTACTACCAACGGGTCAAGGCCAAGGCCGCCGAGCACGGCCGCGCACATGAAGTTTCCGTTCTGCCCGGCATCATGCCGTATGTCGGAGAGACCGAGGCCGAAGCCTACGCCAAGATGCGCAAGGCACAAGACCTCGTCACTCCGGCCGTCGGCTTCGCCTTGATGAAGCCCTTCTTTGGCGACTTGTCGCATCTGAACATCAGCGATCCGTTCCCCCTGGATGTCGAAGCGCTGCAGCTCAGTTGGAACACCGGGCACTTCAGCAAGATGCTGCAGGAGCGCGCGCGCGCCGACAAGTTCACCGTGGAGGACATGTACAAGACCCTGGCTTTGGGAGAGGACTGGCACATCACGATGGCCGGAACGCCCAAGCGGATCGTCGACAAGATGGAGGAATGGATCGACGCCGGAGCGGCGGATGGCTTCAACGTGCAGCCACCCGACACCCCGGGAAGCGTCAACGACTTCGTCGACATGGTCATTCCCGAACTGCAACGCCGCGGCCTTTTTCGCACCGAATATGAAGGCACGACTCTGCGCGATCACCTGGGGCTTCCCCGGCCCCGCAACGTTTACTTCTGACAGCCGATAAAATGTCCAAGCATTATTTCACGCTTGCCGAGTTCCGACAGCGTCAAGCGGCCGTGCGCGCCGAGATGGCCCGCCAGGGCCTGGATGTCCTGGTGGTCATCAATCCGGTGAACATCAATTACCTGATCGGCGCCGCACCGAAGTCTTACCAGGTCTTCGAGTGCGTATTCTTTCCGTTGGAAGACAGGCCGATCATCTATACCCTGCGCCTGGGGGACGTGGCCGAAGTCACCGACTACAGCCTGGCCGACACCGTTCGAGGCTGGGGTGGTGTCAAGTACGAAGATCCCATCGATGTTTTCACGGAGATTCTGGTTGCGCAGGGCTACATCGATCAACGTATCGGGATCGAGTTCCCCGACTACTACTTGAGCGTGCGCAACTACCAGAAGATCATGAAGGTGCTTGACGGCAAGAGATTCGTCGATGCCTCTTCCCTGATCGAGAACATCAAGCTGATCAAGTCTCCCGCTGAAATCGCCCTGATCCGCAAGGCGGCGGCCATCGCCGACATCGGCATCGAGTCCCTGCGCAACACTCTGCGCCCCGGAATCACGGAGAGGCAGGCTGCGGCCGAAGCCCACAAGGACATGATGGCGGCTGGAGGCGAAAGCCCCGCCAGCCCGATGAACTTCGCCTCCGGCGAACGCACCTGCTATGCCCACGTCATGCCTTCCGACCGCGTACTGCAGCCGGGCGATTTCATGCATATCGAGTTCGGCGGACAGTTCAACAAGTACGTATCGACCATCGCCCGCCACTTCTCGCTGGGCGAACCGTCACAACGCGCTTTGCAGTTGCACGAGATCACTCATGAGGCCAATCAGGCCTGCATCGACATGATCCGAGAAGGCGTGCGCGCTGAGGACGTCTACAAGAAAGCGCTTGCGGTCATCGGCAGATGCGGGCTTGCACAATACAATCTGCATGTGACGGGCTATGGCATCGCACCTGGATTTCCGCCATCCTGGGGGGAGTCCATCAGCCTCTTCGACAAGAGCGAAGGCATCCTGCGCGCAGGCATGGTTGTTTCGATCGAGCCCCCCATCTTCATTCATGAGGAACGAGTCGGCGCACGCATCATCGATTGTGTGATCGTGCACAAGGACCGTGCCGAGGTGCTGTCTACGATCCCCGAAGATCTCATCCGCATCCCATAGACATCATGATCACACCCGTTGAGTTCAAAGGTGCTATGGGGTTGCTGTGCTCCGGTGTTTCCGCCGTCACCACCACGGCGGAAAATGGCGCCCCCCGGGGGATCATCGTGTCGTCGCTAACCTCCCTGTCCGCCGACCCCACTCCGCTGTTGCTCGTCTGCATCAACCGCAGCAGCTCTCTGCACGATGACATCGCCGCGCGAGGGAAGTTCGGGGTCAGCATTCTGTCCGAGGATGCCCACGACGATTCCGCGCGTCTGTGCGCGTATCAGCCCGAGAAGCGATTCGACGGCATTTCGTTCTTCTGGGGCGAATACCGTGTTCCCCTGCTGACGCATGCTCTGGTCAACATCGAATGCTCGGTGCATGAAGCCATCACGCGACAAACACACACGATTTTCATAGGCGGGATGCTGTCTGCCTCCAAGCAAGACCTCGACAAGAAACCGCTCGTCTATTTCAACAAGTCGTACCGATCCATCGCGAAGTCTATATGCTGACCCCCTGACAGGCGCTCATGGCGTCGGTTGTCGATGCCATGCGTTCCTGTGCATCGCATCATGCTTCTGCGATCTTCGCTGGCTCCTCTCTCCATCCGGATCTTCCGCAATATCTGGATTGCGTATTTTTTCGCCAACAACGGCATCTGCGCGCTGGTCGTCATCGCCGGCATTCTGCTGGTTGGACAGAACGCGTCGCCGGTGGAGGTGGCCGTGTTGAACACGGCGTCGACGCTGCCCGTCGTATTCTTCACGCTGCTGTCCGGTGTATTGTCCGATACGTACAACCGCAAGACAGTCATGCTGGTCGGCATGGGCGTGCAGCTCCTGGCGATCACGGTCGTGGGATGCTGGAGTTTTTTCCACACGCTCGATTTCGCGGCGCTATTCCTGCTGCTCCTCGTGACCGGCGTTGGCACGTCGCTGATCATGCCGGCATGGCAGTCCATCGTCGGTACCATCGTTCACAACGAACACATTGCCAGCGCGCTAGTTCTCAACAACATCAGTTTCAACGTCGCGCGAGCCATCGGCCCGGCTGCCGCGGGGGCGCTGACCCTGGTCATCGGCTTTCCACCTTTCTTTTTGCTGGTCGCGGTTTGCATAGCGATCCTGATCACGGTCGTTCAGCTCAACCTGCCAACCCGCCCGCGGAATGCCTCTTCAGACAAGCGGTTGGAGATTGGTCGAAACCTGATCGCCGGTCTGCGCTATGCCAGCCATTCACCCACGATCCGGCTCGTTCTGCTGGAGGCGTTTGTCTTCGGGCTTGCCGCCAGCAGCATATGGGCACTGCTGCCGGTACTGACCGAAGGCGGTCGAGCCAGCGATTACTCACTGTTTTACGGGGCCGTAGGGCTGGGCTCCCTGCTTGGCGTAGGCTTGATCCATGGAGCCCGCAAGCGATGGGGCATCAACACGTCCGCTCGCCTGTTTTCGGTGCTGTTCTGCCTGGCGCTGGTATCGATTTCCCTGTTCCGCAGCTTCTGGCCGGTCTTCCTGGCCCTGCTGGTGGTCGGTGTATCGTGGATTGCCGTGCTCTCCTCGTTCAACTATGTGATCCAGCTCGCCTCGCCGGGCTGGATACGCGCGAGGTCGCTCGCGCTATACCAGACTACGCTCTACCTGGGAATGTCGCTGGGTTCGTTTCTGTGGGGGAATGTCGCCGCCAACTACGGCGGGTTCGTCGCGCTCGCCGCCGCGGCCGTTTTCCTGCTGACGATCTGCGCACTGTTCCTTTTCGTGCTTCCCTCTTCGGACAAGCCAGCCTGGTCGTTCGCGCATCGTCGAACCCCCGGCAGCCTCCCCGCTCTGGACACGCTGCCGTATGTTGTGATCTTCACAGTGAAAAGCGCGGCGTCGCTAGATGCTGCGCAGATCGGCCAGCTACGGGACGCCAACGACCATTATCTTTCCCTGGGCGCCAACCGCTGTCGGATGCTGCTCGACGCCGAGCATCCGGACACCGCGTACAACATCGTTTATTTCTCGAGCCGAGAGCGTTACCGGCAGGCCTGCCAGGATGCCTCATCTGGTCTCGCCGACCCTGTCCTGATCGGCAGCATCCCTGCCATCGAATCCGTCACGGTGAAAACGGCCGTGGACCTGGGCAGATGGTCACCGCCGGTGATCGCCATCTGACTCCAGGCCCGGCCACGTTCCGACGCCGAGCCTCAGATCAGCGAAGCCTTGGCTGCCTTGCTAAGATCCGTCCCGTCGATCATGCGTTCATAACGGAACGGCGACGGATTGGTGCAAGGGGTGTCGCCCCGGATCAGGTCCGCTGCCAAATGACCCGCTCCCGGCCCGGTGCCGAACCCATGGCCGCTATAGCCCGAGGAGATGAATAGCCCCGGGGTCGACTGCACCGGGGAGATCACCTGAATGGAATCCGGTGTCTGGTCCACCATACCGGCCCAGCTATGTGCGACGCTGACGGTACCCTTTAGATGCGGATACGCATCGGTAAGCCCCTTCAGGCCCCGCGCAATCAGGCGGGCTTCGGGCTCCGGATCCAGCACGCGCACGACTTCAAAGGGGCTGACGCCATCGGCGCTCCATCGTCTGATGGCATCTGGACCTTCGAAGAAATAGCGGCCCAACGAGTAGGTCAGGCCGGCCCGGCGGCGTTGGAACATTGGCCAGAAAGGCTTGACCTGCTGGACACCCCGCGGCGAGAGATGCAGCCGGCCATAGCCGCTGATTCCGACGGTCAGCCCACCGTCCACCCGCTTGCGCAACGCGATGTCCTGCATCGAAACCCCGCCCTCGGAGACACCCTGAACGGGCGTCGTGCAGAAGGTAGTCGATTGCACCGAAGCCTGCAGGAACTTGAATCCATGGTGCCGCAGCAACATGTTCGACCAGGCTCCCGCAGCAACCAGGACACTGGAGCACTTGAGCAAGCCATGTTCGGTAATGACGCCGGAAACCCGGCCAGCGGAGAATTCCAGTTCGCGCACCGCGCACCGCTGATGGATCGTAGCGCCTAGGCGCTGAGCCATCAGTGCCATGGCGGGAACCGCACGGTCCGGCTCTGCAAAGGCGTCGCTGGGCGAGTGCACACCCCCCAGCCATCTGCGGGCGTTGCCTGGCAGCAATGCCGAAGTCTCGGCCGCGGTCAGTACTCTGCTGGTCACGCCATATCCCGACGCCATCTTGCTCCAGCGTTCCCAGGCATCCAGATCGGACGGGTTATCGGTGCCATAGACCAGGCCTGTTCGGCGGAACCCCAGGTCGATACCGAAATCCTGCTGGTATCCCTCCCACAACTGCAGCGAGAGTTTCATCAACGGCAATTCGCCTTCGGCCCGGTTCTGCTGGCGGCACCAGCCCCAATTGCGGCCGGACTGCTCACCGGCGATGTAGCCTTTCTCAAGGATCGCCACACTCGTGCCGCGACGCGCCAATTCCAGTGCAGCCGTAATGCCCGCGATACCGCCGCCGATCACCACGACATCTACGAAAGTCGGCAGCTTCTCGTCCGATTGCACCTTGTCTATCGGTGGGGACATCAGGGTGACTCCCTATTCTTCGCATGAATTGAAAATCAATACGTCAGGCCCGGTCTACCACAGCACGACCATACGCCGCTCCGTCATTTCCTCGATCGCGTATCGGGGACCTTCCCGGCCGATCCCGCTGCACTTTACGCCGCCATACGGTTGATGATCCACACGATAGTTGGACGTACCGTTGACCACCACGCCCCCCACGCGCAGCTTGCGCACGCACGCCAGCGCAGCATTCAGTGAGGCTGTGAAAACGCCGGCCTGCAACCCGTATCGGGAGTCATTGACAGCGTCTATGCCCTCCTGCACGCCAGAGATTCGGGTTACCGTCACGATGGGACCAAACACTTCTTCGCAGACGACGCGCATGTGCCGGTTCACATCGGTTAGCACCGTCGGAGCGAGGATCAGGCCGTCGTGAGTGCCTCCGTGCAGCACCCTGGCACCACGTTCCACGGCATCGCGAATCCAGGACATCAGGCGATCCACGGCCGCCGAATCGATCATCGGGCCCACCATGGTCTTCTCATCATATGGATCGCCCGTCGCCACGCCAGCCACCCGATTCAGAAATTTCCCCATGAAGGTGTCGTAGACCTTATCGTGGACATAGATGCGCTGAACACCTATGCAGCTCTGGCCGGCATGCGTGAACGCATTGACCGCGAGATGCTCGGCAGCCATGTCCAGGTCGGCGTCCTCGAGCACGAGGTTGCCTGCATTACCGCCCAGCTCGAGCGATACCCGCTTGAGGCCCGCTTGCCGCAGAATGGACCTGGCCGCCATTTCCCCGCCCGTGAACGAGACCAGGTTCACGCGCTCGTCGACTATCAATTGCTCGCCGACTTCCCGCCCTCCGTGCACCAATCCGATGGACCCTGGCGGTAGATCAAGCGAATGGAAAATGGAGAACACCGTAGCCGCGCACGACGCAGCGCGCAGATCCGGCTTTACCACGATGGCGTTGCCCGCTGCCAATGCAGGTCCTAGTTTGTGGCACAGCAGGTTCAGAGGAGCGTTGAATGGGGTAATCGCGGCAACCACGCCGACAGGTACGCGCAAATAGAAGCCCATATGCCCTTCGCCCCTGGGACTCGCGTCCATCGGTACCATTTCCCCAGCCAGCCGCAACGCCTCTTCCGCAGAAAAGCGTAGCGTTTCGACCGAGCGGTCCGTTTCAGACAGGGCGATCGACAATGGTTTCCCGCATTCGGCAACCAGCATTCCCGCTATCTCACGCCGCTGTCCTTCGAGTCGATCAGCGGCTTGCCGCAACCACGCAGCACGCGTGTGGCTCGGAACGCTGGCCATGACAGAGGCCGCCTCGGCCGCGGCAGACAGGGCTAGATCGACATCCTTCGGTGTGGACAAATGCGTCGCTGAAAATGCAGTGCCCAGGAACAGATCCTTCTGAACATGCTGTTCGCCCGCCCCCGGACACCAGCGTCCGGCAATGTATTGCTGATTGGTACGGATGCTTGTTGTTCGAGTGTGCATGACGGCTGACCGCCGAGAGGACGGTCACCATAGACAAGATGGGAAAGACGCGTCCCTCCGGGACACGACACGGCCAAGTCAAAGCCGATTATATTCAATATGTTGATTATTATTCAATATTAATTTCAACAAATTGGTCAATTAGCCGCCGTAAATTTCATCTCGGTAAAATTTACGGCCTGGCAGCGTGAGTGCGAACGGACCATCGCTCCGACCACGGGTCGCGCAGTACGTGAGCATCCGCTGCAGCGAGCAGGTGGCACTGGCCACGCTCGACGAGGTGAACCACTTCCACCGCAAGCGACTGCCTGGCAGATCGAGCATGTTCCGCCAGGGCAAGCCGAAGCGGCTCACTATCGGCAGCGAGCCGGTCAGGCCGAGACGGCCTGACTCAACTAAACAGCCTCCGAGAAAGCCGAGGCAGGCTCGCTATGATGGACAAAGCCCCCAGCAAAGTGGGGGCTTTGTCAGCAATCTGGGCGCCTCGCAACAAGGCGCTTGTATTTCCAATGCACGATCGGCCCGCGCGTCAGGCGCGCGGCGGCGTCACTGCCCTTCCAGGAAGCTCTTCAGCTTGTCCGCCCGGCTGGGGTGACGCAGCTTGCGCAGGGCCTTGGCTTCTATTTGGCGAATCCGCTCGCGCGTGACGTCGAACTGCTTGCCGACCTCTTCCAGCGTCTGGTCGGTGCTCATCTCGATGCCGAAGCGCATGCGCAGCACCTTGGCCTCGCGCGGGGTGAGCGAATCCAGCACTTCCTTGACCACGTCGCGCATCGAGCCGTGCAGGGCCGCATCCGAGGGCGCCAGGGTGGTGGTGTCCTCGATGAAGTCGCCCAGGTGGCTGTCGTCGTCGTCGCCGATCGGCGTCTCCATGGAGATCGGCTCCTTGGCGATCTTCAGGATCTTGCGGATCTTGTCCTCGGGCATGTCCATCTTCTGCGCCAGGGTGGCGGGATCGGGCTCGACGCCGGTCTCCTGCAGGATCTGGCGGTTGATGCGATTCATCTTGTTGATGGTCTCGATCATGTGCACCGGGATGCGGATGGTGCGCGCCTGGTCCGCGATGGAGCGGGTGATGGCCTGGCGAATCCACCACGTGGCGTACGTGGAGAACTTGTAGCCGCGGCGGTATTCGAACTTGTCCACCGCTTTCATGAGGCCGATGTTGCCTTCCTGGATCAGATCGAGGAACTGCAGCCCGCGGTTGGTGTACTTCTTGGCGATCGAGATCACCAGACGCAGGTTGGCCTCGGTCATTTCGCGCTTGGCCTTGCGGGCCTTGGCCTCGCCGGTGGCCATGCGCTTGTTGACTTCCTTCAGGTCCTTCAGCGGCAGCACGACGCGGGTCTGGAGGTCGATCAGCTTCTGCTGCAGTTCCTGGACGGCCGGTACCTGGCGCGACAGCGTCTCGGAATAGCTGTGGCCGGCCTCGACTTCGCCGATCACCCACTGCAGGTTGGTCTCGTTGCCGGGGAAGGCGTGGATGAAGTGCGAACGCGGCATGCCGGCACGGTTCACACACGCGTTGAGCACGTCGCGCTCGAGCCTGCGGACTTGCTCGACCTGGGCGCGCAGCGTGTCGGCCAGCCTCTCGACCATCTTGGCCGTGAAGCGGATGCCCATCATCTCGGTCTGGATGGTTTCCTGCGCCTGGATGTACTCGGCCGACTTGTAGCCGTCCTTCTCGTAGGACAGGCGCATGCGCTCGAAGCTCTTGCCCACGACGTCGAACTTGCCCAGGGCCTGCACGCGCAGATCCTCGAGCTGCTTGCTGGTCATGCCGCCGGCGGGCGCCTCGTCCTCGTCGTCCTCGTCGCTGGACGAACCGGCGCCGGCGTATTCGGCGCCGTCTTCCGGATCGACCAGGCCGTCGACCACTTCGTCGATCTGGGCATCGCCCGCCTTGACGCGCTCGACGTGGGAGAGGATCTCGGCAATCGTGGTCGGGCAGGCGGAGATCGCCATGACCATGTGCTTGAGGCCGTCCTCGATGCGCTTGGCGATCTCGATCTCGCCCTCGCGGGTGAGCAGCTCGACCGAGCCCATCTCGCGCATGTACATGCGGACCGGGTCGGTGGTGCGGCCGAAGTCGGAATCCACGGTGGACAGCGCGGCGTCCGCCTCTTCCTCGGCGTCGTCGTCGCTCGAGGCGACCGGCGCGCTGTCGCTCATCAGCAGCGTGTCGGCGTCAGGGGCCTGGTCGTAGACCGAGATGCCCATGTCGTTGAACGTGCTGATGATGCCGTCGATGGCTTCGGCGTCGACCAGATCGTCCGGCAGGTGGTCGTTGATCTCGCCATAGGTGAGGTAGCCGCGGTCCTTGCCGAGCTTGATGAGCAGCTTCAGGCGGTTGCGGCGCGCCTCGTACTCTTCGGGCGTGACCGGGCCGCGCGCGATCAGGTCCTTGGGATCGCCCTTGCCGCGCTTGCCGCGGCCCTTGGGGATCTTGATGTCCGGCAGCGCCTCGGCGTCGCCGTCGCCGTCTATGGGATCGTCGAAATCGGCATCCGGATTGCTCTTGGCCGGGCGGCCGGGGCGGCGCGGCGTGGGCGATACGATGAGATCGGCCAGCTTTTCCTCGGCCTTGCGGCGCTCGGCGGCCGTGGCGGTGCGCACGGCGCTCTTGGTGCCGCGGCGGCCGGTCGCCTTGGTCGGGGTGCTGGTGGTGGTGGCGCTCGTCGCAGCTTCGCCGGCGGCCGGGCTAGCGGCTTTCGCGGCTTTCACCACCGTCTTGCGCGGACGCTTCGGCGCCTCGACGGCGTCGGCGCCCGGAATCTTGGAGGTGGTCGTTGCGGTCGTTTTGGCCATGGCTTTCGTCAACCCGTGTGCCCCGCCATACGGGGAAGATGGATAGGAATACCGGCCCGCGCATGCGCGGGCTGCGGCAAATTCGGTTCGTGCTGGTGGGCGGCGCAGAAAGCCAGGGCGGGCGGCGCATGCCGCGCGCGCGGGGCGGGCCGCACGTTCTTGTTTATGGCTATATGAAGCCGCACGTGTCCCGCATCAAGAGCCAGTGACTGCATAGGGACGAGAAAGCTGCGTCGAGCGGGTGTCCCACATGGATGGCTCCTGATGATGAGGCGCGTGCCGCGTCAAACCTGCGCCGGCCCGCAATGAAAACCCTGCCGGGTGTTCTGCTTGACCGCCTTCTGCTGGCCGCCCTTCCATTGCCCGTGAGCTGTGGTTTCATGGCCTCATCCGCAAGATTGCCGCACGCGGCGATGCGCCGAGTCGTTCGCCGGGGCGCTTTCCGTATGAAGCAGCAGTGGCGATGCTCTGTGCGCAGCGATGCCGCTGGCTGGCGGGATGTGGTAACGGGTGTCGAGGTGGCCGGGCTGTATGCGCTGGGAACCGTGTATTTTATCCCGGAAGGTCTTGCATGGCAAGGGTTTTTGGTTTAGGCCGCTGCGAGCGCCGATGCCCTCGCCCTGGACGACGGCGCAGCGCCCGGGCGCGCTTCGTGCGTTGCGCCTGCGGCCACGCTTTCTTGAGCCACGGAGCACGATGCGCGTCCTGATATTGCTGATCCTTTTCGTGGGGCTGGGCGTGCTCGGCCTGCGCCAGTCCTGGTGGGAGATCCCGCGCGAATGGAATCCCTGGGCCGCGCTGCACGTGGGCGACCCCGTCACGCCCGCGACCCGGCTCAAGCTGCGCCGGCTGCGCGACGACCCGACGGCATGCCGCGCGGCGCTCGACACCGCACCGCAGGGCACGCTGCGCTACGACGCACTGGGCGATCACCTCGGCGCGCCCGGCTGCCCGCTCGAGAATGTCGTGCGGGTGCGGCGAGCCGGCACCGATTTCAGCGCCAGCTTCGTTGCCAGTTGCCCGCTGGCCCTGGCCTGGACGCTGTACGAGATCCACGGCCTGCAGCCGGCCGCCGAGGCAACCCTGGGCACGCGCGTGCGGCAGGTCGAGCACTACGGCTCCTTCGCCTGTCGCAACATCTACCACCGCGAGAATGCCCGGCGCAGCGAACACGCCACGGCCGAGGCGCTGGACGTGGCCGGCTTTCGCTTCGAGGACGGCCGCCGCGTGAGCGTGCTGCGCGACTGGAACAGCGAGGGCGAGGACGCCCCGGCGCGCTTTCTGCGCGCCGCGCGCGACGCCGCCTGCCGGTTCTTCGGCAACACGCTCGGGCCGGAATACAACGCCGCGCATGCGAACCACTTTCACTTGGGCATGCGGGGATTCGGGCTGTGCCGCTAGGGAAAATCGCAACCTCCGACACTGCGCGCCGGACCGCCCGCTACGCCGGCAGCCGCGCCTTCAGCACCTCGACGAAGCGCGCCGCCGCGAGCGGCAGATGGCGTCCGCGCAACTGGGCGACCGTCAATTGCCGGCGCGCCAAGCCGCGCTCTTCGATGCGCCGGGCGACCACGCCGTCGTACGTGCGCTCGAGCGAAGCCCCGGCCGGAATCTGGAAACTGATCGCGTCGTTGCCCCGTACATAGGTACGCAGCATCTCCAGCGAATTCGATTCGAGCATGACGCGGGGCGCCGTGCTGCCCCGGGCGATCACGCCGTCGATCAGGCTGCGCAGGCCCAGGCTGGCGTCGGGCAGCGCGAGCGGATACTGCAGGCACTGGCGCATCCGCAGCGACGGTTCGCCAGCGAGCGGATGATCGGCCGCCATCACGGCACACAGCCCCTGATCCAGCACGTGCAGCACGCTCAGGTCGTCCGCGGGCGGCATGCTGTAGAGGGCGGCCACGTCCACGGCGAACTCGCGCAGCGCGCGCAGGATCGCCATGTGGCTGTCGATCCTGACGACGACGCGGATGCCTGGATTGTCGCGCTGGAAGGCGTTCAGGGCGTCCGGCAGGACCGAGAACGTGAGCGCCTGGCTCGCCGCCAGCGTCACGGTGCCGCGCTGCAGGCCCTTGAGCTGTTCGATCTCGGTGCGCACGCGCTCCGCATCGGCCCGGTGCGCGCGGATATGGTGCAGGAAGATCTCGCCGGCGGCGGTCACCCGCATCCCCCGGGCATGGCGCTCGAAGAGCGGTGCACCGATCTGCTGTTCGAGTTCCTGCAGACGCCTGTCCAGTGCGGACGGGGTGATGTACAGCGTCTGCGCGGCCTTGCGGATCGAGCCGGCACGGGCGATCTCGTCGATGCAGGCGAACAGGCGGAGATAAGTCAGGCTCACGAAGGCTCCAGCGTTGCAAAAAACAGGACAGGGCATCGCGGAATCAGCAGCAAGACCGATGCACACATGGCATTCGCCTTGCAGCGGGGACAGCACGACGGCCCCAATAGACACGAGGAGAACACCATGCAGCATCCGTACCATCGCGCAACGGCCGAGGCCCGCCGATGATCCCGTACCGCCCGCCCCAGGCCGTTCGCGAACTGCCCGTCATCGATGTCGGCTGCCTCGCCGGCGGCAGCGGCCGTGCGTGCCGGGAAGCGGCCGCGGCCGTGCGCAGGGCCTGCCTGGACACGGGCTTCTTCTACGTCGCCAATCACGGCATCGAGGCCGAGGTGATCGCCGCCCAGTTCGCCGCCAGCCGGCGCTTCTTCGCCCTGCCGCAGGCCGACAAACTCGCCCTCGACCAGGCACGCTCGCCGTACAAGCGGGGCTACGAGCCGCCCGGCCGGCAAGTGCTGGACGATGGCTCGCCGGCGGACCTGAAAGAGAGTTTCCGCTTCGGGCCGACACCGACGGCTGGCCACCCCTACGCGCAACGTAGGCTCCCCACCTACGGGCCGAGCCAATGGCCCGACGCCCTGCCCGGCATGCGCGACGTGATGGAACGCTACCTGGCCGAGATGACGCGGCTGGGCGACGGGGTGCTGAGCCTGGTTGCGCGATCGCTCGAACTCGAGCCGGCATTCTTCGCAGGCTTCTACCGGCACCCCATGGCCACCGTGCGCCTGTTGCGCTACCCGCCACAGCCGGCCGGGCAGCACGGCAACTTGCTGGGGGCGGGCGCGCACACCGATTGGGGCGGCATCACCATCCTCGCCCAGGACGAGGTCGGCGGGCTGGAGGTATGCAACGTGGCGGGCGAATGGGTCAGCGCGCGCCCCATCCCCGGGACCTTCGTCGTCAATCTCGGCGAGATGCTGGGCCGCTGGACGAACGAGCGCTACCGGTCCAATCTGCACCGCGTGCGCAATGCCCGGCCGGACGTGGATCGCTATTCGGCGGCCTTTTTCTACGACCCGGAATACGATGCGCGCATCGAATGCCTGCCTTCCTGCCTGGCGCCCGGCGAGACGCCGCGCCATCCCGCCTGCACCTCGGGCGAACACATTGCCGCCATGCACAGGCGTACCACCGGCACGGCCAAGGCAGCCGCATGAAGCTCGCCAACCTCAACCTGTTCGCACAGGACATCGCCGCGTTGTGCGCGTTCTATCAGGCGCTGTTCGGATTTCGCGAGCTCGCCGAACGGCGCACCGGCATCTACCGATGCCTGGACGCCGGCGGTGTCGAGCTGGGATTCAATGCGACGACGGCCTACCCCTTGCTCGCGCTGGCCGACCGCCAGCGCGACAACGCGCGTCCCGCCGTGACCGCCTATCCGACCTTCCTCGCCGACACGCCGGCCGAGGTCGACGCGCACGCCGCGCGCTGCGCCAGCCTGGGCGGGCGCGTGGTCAAGGCACCCTACCGCACGCACTATCAAGCGCATCAGGTGGTACTGGCCGACCCCGAGCACAACATCTTCCGCATCCAGAGCCCGGATCAGGGCGCGGCGGAGAGCCCGGCATGAGCCGCCAGCCCGCGAGACGGCCCGCCGGCAGGACACCGTCGGGCACTCGGAGGGCATACCCATGACCGTCCCCGTCATCGACCTGTCGGACGTGCGGCGCGGCGATGCCGCCGCACGGGCCACCGCCGCGCGCGACATCGACCACGCACTCGTCGACATCGGATTCTTCAGCATCGTCGGCCACGGGGTCGAACCCGCGCTGATCGCCGGCCTGCGGCGCATGGCGCTGGCGTTCTTCGACCAACCCGCCGCGCTCAAGCAGGCCTGCAGCAGCCCGGAAGGCAGCATCAGCCGCGGCTACGTCGGCATCGGCGCGGAGAACCTCGGGCCGACGCTGGGCTTGGACGCCACGCGCCGGGATCTGAAGGAACAACTGGCGTTCGGCCCGCTCGATGCCGGGCCCGGCGTCGAGGCCAACGTGTGGCCGGCGACGCCCGCCGGCCTGGCCGATCAGATACGCGCGTACTGCCGTGCGCTCGAAGGGCTGGCCGACGACCTGCTCGGCCTGTTCGCCACCGCGCTCGGCATGCCGCTCACGTACTTTCGGCCCTATCAGGCCGGCCACGGCAACGTGCTTCGCCTGCTGCACTACCCGGATCAGCGTGATCTGCCGCCCGCGACCGGCGAGACGCGCTCCGGCGCCCACACGGACTACGGCGCCCTCACTATTCTCCTGCCCGACGAGACGGCGGGCGGGCTGCAGGTGATGCTGCGCGGCGGCGCCTGGATCGACGTCGCTGCCGCGCCCGGCGCCCTGGTCGTCAATATCGGCGACCTGATGGCGATGTGGACCAACGACCGTTGGGTATCCAACCTGCACCGCGTCGTGAATCCCCCGCGCGAACGGGCAGGCCGCCGCCTGTCCGCAGCCTACTTCGTCAACCCCAACCCGAACGCCACCATCGCCTGCATTCCGAGCTGCGCGACGGTGCATGCGCCACCGCGTCACCCGCCGGTGCTGGCGGGTGCGCATCGCGCCCAGAAGATCGCGCTCTCGCGCGCCGGTTCCGCCCCTTCCCGTCGTGATCCGCCCCTAGAAAGGACACACCCATGAAAACTGCGCTTCGTTCCCTCGCCGCCGGCCTCGCACTCACGCTGGCCTGTGGCGTCTCCCCCGCCCTCGCGCAGACCAAGCTCAAGATGCTGCTCAACTGGAGTTACCAAGGTCCGCAAGGGATTTTCTTTCTGGCCGCGGATCGAGGCTACTTCAAGGAAGAAGGGCTGGAGATCCAGATCGACCAGGGCAAGGGGTCGGGTGCTGCGGTGCTCGAGGTGGCGCGCGGGACCTACGACATCGGCTTCGGCGACATCAATACCGTGGTGCAGATTGCGGCGCCCCGCCCGCAGGAGGCTCCGGTCGGTGTCTACATGATGTACAACCAGCCGCCCTTCGCCATCGCCTCGCTCAAGAAGAGCGGCATCCTAGCGCCTGCCGACCTGGCCGGACGCTCCGTGGCCGCGCCCGCCGGCTCGGCCACCCTCAAGCTGATGCAGATCGTGATGGAGCGCGAGAACGTCGATCCGTCCAAGGTGAGCATCATGAATGCGCAGGCCAACCTGCTCGAACAGCTCATGCTGCGCGGCCAGGTGGACTCGGTGGCCGGGTTCGTCAGCTCGATCGCGATGGCCGCGAAGAACCTGGGCATCGATCCGGACGAGGATCTGAACTGGCTGATGTTTTCCGACTACGGCGTCGAACTCTACAGCAACGCGGTGGTCGTCTCGCGCCAGCTCGCAGAGCAGCGCCCCGACGTCGTACGCGGACTGGTTCGCGCCATCAACCGCGCCGTCGCGGATACCGCCAAGGACCCCGACGCCGCCATCGATGCCCTCGTCAAGCGCGAACCGCTCATCAAACGCGACATCGAACGCGAATCCCTGGTGCGCACCATGGCCGTGGAGATGAACCATGCCGAAGGGCGTGCACAGGGCTTCGGCGGCATCGAGCCCGCGCGCATGGAGCGCGCCATCGAGCAGGTGGTGAAGGTGTTCGACCTGGAACGCACGCCCACGGTGGACGAGGTGTTCCGGACCGAATTCCTGCCCGACGCGAGCGAGCGCACGATCACCTTCGACAGCCTCTGATACGCGGTGCCCGTGAGGGCGCCGCCGTCGATCAGCCGGCCGCCCGCAGCCGCAGGATTTCCTCGGCATTGCGCCGATAGGCCTCCAGCGCGGCCGGGTCGCTGGCCACCTTGGCGGCCAGCGCGCTCTGCTCGGCCTGCAGCGCCCGCAGCAGGATGCTGCGCAGCGTGTCGCGCAGCTCGGCATCGGGGTCCGGCAGGTCTTCGGCCAACAGGGTGTCGGCGGCGACGTGGATCAGGTCTTCCTCCAGCTCGCTGCCGCTGATCGCCTCCAGGATGGCGCCGGTGTGCTGCGCGCCGCAGCCGCGCACGACGCGGATCATGTCGCAGACCAGCCCGTACTCGCGCTGGGCCGCCAGACGCGTCTCGACCTCGGCGTCGATGCCGCCGATCAGTTCCGGGTGCACGATGAGCAACTGCAACAGCCGCTGCGACAGGCTGGGCACGGGCCGGCGCGAACCGGGCGGGTCGCGCGGCTCGTCGTCCCAGTCGCGGCCGCGAAAGCGGCCGCCGCCCTTGCCTTGCCAGCGCTTGCCGCCGCTGCGCTCGCCCTGCCAGCGCCGCCCGCCGGCGCCCTGCCCGCCCGGCGGATGATCCGGGTAGAACGCTTCCGGCGGGTCGTAGGGTTCGGAAAACTCAGGGACGTAGCCGATGTCGTCATGCATCGGCGGCACGTCCATGTCGGGCGCAGCGCCAGGCGCGGAAGCGGGCGCCGGCCCGGCGCCGCTCGCCGGCGCGCCCGGGAGCTCGGCAGCCGGCGCGGCCGCGAGCGTGCGGCGCCCGGCGTTGACCAGTGGACCGCTGGGCTCGTCTTCGAGCGCGAGCAGCGTGTCCAGCTCTTCGGGCGTCAGACGCACCATGCCGGCCAGTTCACGCTGCACCTGCAGGCGCAGCGCGATCTTCGGCATCGCCTGCATCAAGGGCTGGGCATCGTGCACGCAGCGCGCGCGCCCCTCGGGCTGGGCCAGATCGTGCTGGCGCGCCCACTCGTCCAGCATGAAGCGCGACAGCGACGGCGCCTCGCGCATGGCCTCGCGAAATGCATCGGCGCCGTGCTCGCGCACGTAGGAATCGGGATCGTGCTCGGCGGGCAGGAACAGGAAATGGATCGCGATGTCGTCGCGCAGCAGGGGCAGGCAGGACTGCAGCGCGCGCCAGGCTGCGCGCCGGCCGGCCGCGTCGCCGTCGAAGCTGAAGACGATCTGGTCGGCGGCCCGCAGCAGCTTCTGCACGTGCTGCGTGGTGGTCGCGGTGCCCAGGGTGGCCACGGCGTTCTCCACCCCCATCTGCGCCAAGGCCACGACGTCCATGTAGCCTTCGACCACCACCACCTGGCCCGCGTTGCGGATCGCCTGGCGCGCTTCCCACAGCCCGTAGAGTTCCGAGCCCTTGGAGAACACCGGCGTCTCGGGCGAGTTCAGGTACTTGGGCTCGCCCTTGCCGAGCACCCGCCCGCCGAAGCCGACCAGGTGGCCCCGCGCATTGCGGATGGGGAACATCACGCGCTCGCGAAAGCGGTCGTAGCGGCGGCCGTCCTCGGACTGGATCACCAGCCCGGACTCCACCAGCAGGGCGGCGAAATCAGGCTTGTCGTAGTCCGGAAAGATCGACGCCAGTCCGTGCCGGTCCGATCCGGCCCAGCCCAGGCCGTAGCGCGCGGCGATCTGCCCGCTCAGTCCGCGGCCCTTGAGGTAGTCGATGGCCCCGCGCGCGGTGCGCAGGTCGCGTCGGTACTTGACGTCGGCGGCCTCCAGGACCTGGGTGTGCCGGGACTGCGCCTCGCGGCGGCGCGCGCTCTCCACGCGCGCTTCCCGGGTCATCGGCGTGCGCGGCTCCTCGGGCACGCGCATGCCCACCGAGTCGGCGAGCTGGCGCACGGCCTCCGGAAAGCTCGCCCCGACGTGCTCCATCAGGAAGCGGATGGCGCTGCCATGCGCACCGCAACCGAAGCAGTGATAGAACTGCTTGGTCGGGCTGACGGTGAACGAAGGGGTTTTCTCGCCGTGGAACGGGCACAGGCCCAGCAGGTTCGCCCCGGCCTTGCGCAACTGCACGTAGCGCCCGACCACGTCGGCGACGTCGACACGCTCGAGCAGGCTCTGGATGAAGGAATCCGGGATCATGGAAAAAACGGATGGCGTCGGGTGCGACGCGAGGAAAGCATGGAGCCGCAGGCAGCGCAAGCCGGGGCAGACAGCGCGCAGCGGGCCGCCTGCGTACCGGGCATGCACCACTGACGATGCAGCCCAGCCCGACATGATAGCGCCGCGCGATCAACGAGCCGCAAATCACGCGCCGGCATCCGGCGCAGGCAAGATCACGCGAACGCCCAGCGGCATCGCCGCCGCGCGGCTCAGCCCTTCAGACGCGCAGACAGCAGCTTGGACACCTGGGACATGTCGGCACGGCCCGCCAGCTTGGCCTTGACGATGGCCATCGCCTTGCCCATCGCAGGCGCGCCCGTCACGCCCTGCGCGGCCAACTCCGCGACAGCGGCCTCGAGCACGGCCTGGACCTCGGACGCGTCGGCGGCCTTCGGCAGGAACTCCTGGATGACCGCGATTTCCGCGGTTTCCTGCGCGGCGGTCTCGGTGCGGCCGGCCTGCTCGTAGGCCGCAATCGACTCGCGACGCTGCTTGACCTGCTTTTCCAGAATGGCGACGACGTCCGCGTCGCTGAGATCGCGCCGCTCGTCGACTTCCTTCTGCTTCACGGCAGCCAGGAGAAACCGCAGCGTACCGAGCCGGGCCGAGTCCCTGGCGCGCATCGCGTCCTTCATGGCGTCGGACAGTCGGGTCTTCAGGGAAGTCTCACTCATGGGGTTCTCGCAGAACAGGATGGCGGAAAACAGAAATCAGAAAAAAAGCCCCCACGCTTGCCGCTACGCGGCGGCGCTGCCCCCGAGGGGGAGCTTTTTGCCTTGGGAGCGGCCCGGCGGCAAAAAACGCCGAAAGCCGCCAGGACGATATCGTGGCGGCTTCTGTACCGGACCAGCAGGCCCGACGGCGTCAGAACCAACAGCAGCGCCGCCCAGGCGGCACGGCGGCTGGATCAGTACATGCGCGGGGGCAGTTGCTGGCTGCGGATGCGCTTGTAGTGACGCTTCACGGCAGCAGCGGCCTTGCGCTTGCGCTCGGCGGTGGGCTTCTCGTAGAACTCGCGGGCGCGCAGTTCGGTGAGCAGGCCGGTCTTTTCGATGGTGCGCTTGAAGCGACGCAGGGCAGCTTCGAAGGGCTCGTTTTCTTTCAGACGTACGGTGGGCATGCGGACAGTGCCTTCCTGATAAAAGAGGTTGTGGCTTTCGCCTAGTATTGGGCCGCTTGGAAGAACCTGGCGGCAAGTTGCATGCCGCCAGCGCGGCCTGCCGGAACGAAACCGCAACAGCCCAGCGGGCGCTGCAGTCCGGCCCGAGGGGCAGAACGCACGATGACGCAACATGCAGCCTGATTCTGCTAGCCGCCCGGGAGGCCCCTTGGCGCCCCGCTGTCAAAAGCCCAGCAAGGCATGCGCGAGAAAAGCGCGCAAAAGGAAAAAGGCCGCCGTTTTTCGATCCAGCCCCCTATCAGGAGGAGCCACATCAAAGGGCGAAAGCGATCAAATAGCCCTAGATGATAGCACGGATGTGAGATACTACAAACCTCTCGGACGCACCGCTTCCGTGGTCGAACGGAAGCCATCGCTCGCTTTGCGTTTTAGGCTTCGGTACGCAGAAGAAGGCCGCCGCCGACCCCGGCATTTGCCTGCGAGGCCAACACCACGGAAAGCGCGGGTGCAGCCAGCGGCGCGCTGCCTCGGTGCCAGTGGCGCTCCCGGCACCAGCCGGGCCGGCGGCACCGGGAAGCCGGAGGACGCGCTCGTCGGCGCACCGCACGGCCCGTTCCCCGCCATTCCATTTCCTTTCCGCACCGCTCACAAGCATACATCGCCATGTCGCAATCCACTCCGCCCTCCAATCAGTTCGACAAGAAGGCTCAGGCCTGGTCCGCGCGTTTTTCCGAGCCCGTCTCGGATCTGGTCAAGCGCTATACCGCGTCCGTGGATTTCGACAAGCGCCTGGCCCGTTTCGATATCGAAGGCTCGCTCGCCCACGCCGAGATGCTGCAGTCGGTGGGCGTGCTTTCGGCCGATGACCTGGCCGCCATCCGCGACGGCATGCAGACGATCCTGGCCGAGATCGACGCCGGCAGCTTCGAATGGCTGCTCGACCTGGAAGACGTGCACCTGAACATCGAGAAGCGCCTGGTCGAGCTGGTCGGCGACGCGGGCAAGCGCCTGCATACCGGCCGCTCGCGCAACGACCAGGTGGCGACCGACGTGCGCCTGTGGCTGCGCGCCGAAATCGACATCATCCTCGGCCTGCTGCGCGAGCTGCGCCACGCCCTGGCCACACTCGCCAAGACGCACGCCACCACGATCATGCCGGGCTTCACCCACCTGCAAGTGGCCCAGCCCGTCACCTTCGGCCACCACCTGCTCGCCTATGCCGAGATGTTCGCCCGCGACGCCGAGCGCCTGGCCGACTGCCGCCGCCGCGTGAACCGCCTGCCGTTGGGCGCCGCGGCCCTGGCCGGCACCTCGTTCCCGATCGACCGCGAGCGCGTGGCGCGCACGCTGGGCTTCGACGGCGTCGCCCAGAATTCGCTCGATGCCGTATCCGACCGCGACTTCGCCATCGAATTCTGCGCCGCCGGCGCGCTCGTCATGGTCCACGTCTCGCGGCTGTCCGAGGAACTGGTGCTGTGGATGAGCCCGCGCGTGGGCTTCATCGATCTCGCCGACCGCTTCTGCACCGGCAGCTCGATCATGCCCCAGAAGAAGAACCCCGACGTGCCCGAACTCGCCCGCGGCAAGACCGGCCGCGTCAACGGCCACCTGATGGCCCTGCTCACGCTGATGAAGGGCCAGCCGCTCGCCTACAACAAGGACAACCAGGAAGACAAGGAAGGCCTGTTCGACACCGCCGACACGGTGCGCGACACGCTGCGCATCTTCGCCGACATGGTCGGCGGCATCCACGTCAAGGCCGAGGCCATGCGCGAAGCCGCCCTGCAGGGCTTCGCCACCGCGACCGACCTCGCGGACTACCTCGTCAAGAAAGGCGTGCCCTTTCGCGACGCGCACGAAGTCGTGGCGCACGCCGTGCGCGAATGCGTCGAGCGCGGCTGCGACCTGGCCGACCTCACCGCCGAGGAGCTGCGCGGCTTTCACGCGCAGATCGGCGACGATGTGCACAGCGTCCTGACGCTGGAGGGCTCGGTCGCCGCGCGCGCCCACGTGGGCGGCACCGCCCCGGCCCGCGTGCGGGAACAGGCCGAGCGCGTCCTGGCCGAGACCGCCGGCGCCTGACACCCGTATCGAGCCGCCGGGCCAGCAGCCGGGGCCGGCTCTGCTGGCCCGGCGCCGCGCCCGCGGCTCGCACCGCCGAATCGCGATCAGACGGCCTGCACTGCCACCCCGGCGCACAATCCCAGCCGGGCGGCCTCTCCTGCGGCGAGCTCCAACACGTCCCTGGCGCGCCAACACATGGCCAGCCTTCCCGCGGGCATGCCGGCCACCACCCGGCAGACGCGCCCGTCCCATCCCACGAACACCACATCGATCGCGTAGGCCATGCCCACCGTGTGCACCGCCATGCAGAACGCGAAGCGCAAGGCGACACCCGGCGGCGGCGCCGGCCTGCCGATGAGGCCGCGCCAGCGCCGCCAGCCGCGCGCCGGCTGACAGGACACGCGCAGCGCAGCCTTGCTCCAGGCATCCGGGGTGGCCGGTTCGCCTCGTTGGCGCCGGTCGGCTTGCACGCCAGGGTCGCCTGAGCCGCCTGGGCTGCCACCATGGAGCAGCGGTCGCGGGGCGCCCCGGCCGCGGCACGGCCAGCGGCTCAGCCGCCGAACACGGCCAGGAGCTTCACGACGATCGGAAACGCGATCACGATGAAAGTGCATGGGAAGATGAAGACGATGAGGGGAAAAAGCATCTTGACGGGTGCCTGCAGCGCGCGCTTCTCCGCGCGCAGAAAGCGCTCTGCGCGACGCTGCTCGGCCTGGACTCGCAGCAAGGGGCCCAGGCTCGTGCCCACGGTCTCGGCCTGGATCATCGCCCCCACCCAGGCGCGCACGCCGGGCACGTCGATGCGCTGCGCCATCTGACGGCAGGCCTCGAGGCGGCTCGCGCCCGCCCGGATATCGCCCAGCAGATGCGCGATCTCGTCGCGCAGCGGCCCGGCCGGCCCCTTCTCGACAGCCACGTGCAGCGCGCCCTGCACGTTCAGACCGCCCTCCACGCACAGCGTGGTCATGTCGAGCATGAACGGCAGCGCCCGGGCTATCGCGTCGCGGCGGCGCTGCGCCTGCTCGCGCAGCCACAGCCTCGGCAGGAGCCCGGCGCTCGCGCCCAGAACGGCACACAGCAGCCCGCCCGCAAGCGCCGCATCGAACCGCCACGCCGCGGCGGCGCCCGCGCACGCACCGAGCGCGCCGCACAGGCGGGCCATGGACACCACCTCGGCAGGCAGGAAATCCGCGGGCAGCCCGCCATCGCGGCACCGCTGCGCCGCGACGCGGCGCGCTCCCGCGCTCGGCCACAGCGCCAGCGCGGGCGCAGCCGCCCACGCGAGCGGCCGCAGCCAGCGCCACCACCAGGGCAAGGCGACTGAGGCGGCCATCCGCGGCGGCGTCGGCCACGCCCGCCACGTCACTGCGGCCAGCCCGGCCAGCGCCGCCGCCGCGACACCGCAGAGCAGGACAATCCCCCACATTGCGAGCGTCGGGCCGCCGTTCATCGGCATGCCCTTGCCCTGCGGGACCGCACTGTCGCTGCGGGGGTGGACGTGCCTGCTGCGGATGATGCGACGCAAGCGGTACGGAGGACGGCCGGCCCGGCACGGCTCATACATCCACCTGCACGATGCGCCGGATGAGCAGCAGGCCGGCGGACTCCATGAGCAGCACGACGAGCAGCGTGATCCAGCCCGCCGGGGTGTGCCATAAGGCAGCCATGGCCTGCGGTTCGAGCCGATCGAGCACCAGGGCCAGCAGCGGCGGCAGCGCGGCGACGATCCAGGCCTGCAGCCGGCCCTGGGCGGTGAGCGCATCGATCCGGCCGTGCATGTGCAGGCGCGCGCGCACCATCGCTGCGATCCGGTCCAGGGCTTCGGCCAGGTTGCCGCCCGTCTCGCTGGCGATGCGCAGCGCAGCCACGCTCAGCACGCAGGCTTCCGTGGGCACCCGTACGGCGAAGTCGGCCAGCGAGCGGTCGAACCCCACGCCCAGGCGCTGCTCGCGCAATACCAACTCCAGCTCCTGCCCGAGCGGCGCTGGAGATTCCTGCGCTACCTGGCGCAAGGCCGCCGGCAGACTGATGCCGGCGCGCAAGCCGCCCGCCAGCGCCTGCAGCGCATCGGGAAGCTGGGCGTCCAGACGCTGCCAGCGCCGGCGCCGCAAGCGCTTGAACGACCAGTGCGGCACGAGCAGCCCGGCGCCGCCAGCCAATACCGCCAGCGGCAGGCTCGCCGAGAGCGCCGCGGCCAGCAGACCGGCCAGCAGCGCCAGGGCGACATTGGCGGCCCAGATCCGCGCCGGATCGACGAAGAGAAAAGCCTCCGCCAGGCGCAGCCCGGCTTCGCGCGTGTAGACCGCCCGATAGCGTGCCAGACCCGCCCGCGCCGCTTCCAGCAAGAGCCAGGCTGCCACGCCCGCCGCGCAGGCCGCGACCAGAAGCGCGGCGAACATCACAGCCGGGCCCTGTGCGCGTCGCCGGCCTCGCGATAGAACAGGTCAACGCTGGTCAGCACGCCGGCCTCCCGCCACGCCTCGTAGAAGCTCGGCACCACACCGCCGCTGCGAAAGCCGCCCGCCTCGCCGCCGGCCTCGAACAAGGTCTGCAACTGGATGCGCCCGCTCTCCACGCCGGTGATCTCGACGATCGCGGCAATGCGCCGAGCGCCGCTGGCCGTGCGCACCTGCTGCACCAGAATGTCCAGGCTGGAGGCGATCTGTTCGCGCACCGCGCCGAGCGGCAGATCCATGCCCGCCATCAGCACCAGGGTCTCCAGGCGCGCCAGCGCGTCGCGCGGCGTATTGGCGTGCAGCGTGGTGAGCGAGCCCTCGTGCCCGGTGTTCATGGCCTGGAGCATGTCGAGGGCTTCGGCACCGCGGCATTCGCCGACCACGATGCGATCCGGACGCATGCGCAGGGCGTTGCGCACCAGGTCGCGGATGCTCACCGCGCCGCGGCCCTCGACGTTGGCCGGCCGTGCCTCTAGCGATACCAGGTGCTCGTGGTCCAGGCGCAGCTCGGCGGCGTCCTCGATGGTGACCACCCGCTCGCCGGCCGGGATGAAGCCCGACAGCACATTGAGCAGGGTCGTCTTGCCCGAGCCGGTCCCGCCGGCCACGACGATGTTCTTGCGCTCGCGCACGCACAGCGCGAGGAACTGCGCCATCGGCTCGTCGAGCGCACCGCGCGACACGAGTTCGGGCATCTGCAATCGCCGCGACGGAAACCGGCGTATCGTCAGCGACGGCCCCTTCAAGGCAATCGGCGGGATGATGGCGTTCACGCGCGAGCCGTCCTTCAGGCGGGCGTCGACCATCGGCGAGCTCTCGTCGATGCGGCGCCCGGTGGGCGCGACGATGCGCTCGATGATGCCGAGCACGGCCGCCTCGCTGCTGAAGCCCACGGCATGCCGGAACAATCGTCCCGACTTTTCTATGAAGACCTCGTCGTGCCGGTTGACCATGATCTCGGATATCTCGGCATCCTGCATCAGCAGTTCGAGCGGCCCCAGCCCGACGGCCTCGTCGACGACGGCTGCGCACAGCGCCGCGCGGTCCAGTTCGGCGGGAAGCTCGTGCGCCAGCTCCGCCACCAGGCCGTCGACCAGGCGGCGCGCCTCCTCGCGCAAGGCGGCGTCGCTCATGCGCGAGATGTCGCGCCGGCGCAGATCGATGGCCTCGAGCAGGCCGGCATGCACGCGGCGGCGCCACTCGTCGAAACGCGGATCGTGCGCCGCGGCCTCCTCGCCGCCGCCGGCCGGGAACGCCGCCGCGCCGGCGGGCGCGGCGGGCGTTTCCTCCACCGGGGGAACCATCGCACGGCGCACCTGCAGGCGATGCCCGCCGATGAAAATCTCGTCTTCCGGCCGCACGCCCACTTGCTGCACGACGCGCTTGCCGTTGATCAACGTGCCCGCCAGCGACCCCAGGTCGTCCAGGCCGATTTCGCCTTCCTGTACATACAGGCGCGCATGCTCGCGCGCCACCCGCCAGCCGCCCAGACGCAGGTCGGCGCGCACATCGCGTCCGATGAGCACAGGCGCGAGCCGGCGCTGGACGATGTGGCTGCCGTCTTCGAGCGTGATCGTGAGTTCGAGCATCATGGTCTCTCCAGGGGTGCGCTGTGTTCCGGTCTCAGGGCGAAAGGATCGTGTGCGACCGGCGTGAGCATGCGCAGCGGTTCGGCGAACGTGTCCTCGAGCAGGCGGCGGCCGCGGCGCACCCGTTCGCCCAGCCCCTCGCCGCCCTCGCCGAGGACCACGGGGGTGACGAAGATGGCCAGCTCGGTATCGCGCTGCTGCGTGCGCCGTGCGCGGAACAACGCGCCCAGCACGGGAATGCGCGCCAGGCCCGGGATGCCGTCCTCGTCGGTGACGTGCTCGCGGGACAGGAAGCCGCTGAGCACCAGGGTCTCGCCCGAGCGCACGTTGAACTCGGTGGACGTGCGGCGGGTGCGCAGGGCCGGGCCGCTGCTGGTGGTGACCACAGGGTCGACCGCGCTCACCTCCACGTCGATGCGCGCGCGCACCGCACCGCCGGCGTCGATGCTCGGTGTCACCTCCAGGCCCACGCCATAGGGCTTGAAGGTGGTCGAGGTGTTGCCGTTGGCATCGATGGTTGTATAGGGCAGTTCGCCGCCGGCAAGAAAGCTCGCGGTGGCGCCGCTGCGCGCCATCAGTTGGGGCTGCGCGAGCAGCACCGCATCGCCGCGCTGGGTGAGCGCATGCAGGCGCGAACTGAGCAGCGTGTTCAGGCCGAGATAGCCGACCGCGGGCATGGCGGGAAAGACGGCCGGCAGCACCGGGCTGCCCGGCGCCGCGCTCAGCCGGCCGAGCGAACCGGCGTCCCAGGCCGCGCCGACATTCAGGCCCGGCGCGACGCCGTCCCAGCGCACGCCGAGGTCTTGGACGCGCGAGCGCGGCAGTTCGAGCACCTGCACATCGATCATGACCATGCGGTCCCAACCCACCCGGCCGGTGAAATCGACCACCTGGGGATAGCGCGCCGCCAGCTCCGCCACGCGCGCCCGGTCGTCGTCCGAGAGATCCTCGCCTTCGACGACCAGCTTGTCGCCCAGCGCGGTGCTGCGCGCATTGGGGATGCGGGCGAGCAACTGCGCCAGTTCGGCGCGCACGCGGCGCGATTCGCCGGGCACGACGTCCACGCGCATGGAGCGGCTGCTGCCATCGCGCGCCCACATGACCAGCGAGCTGCTGCCCGCGGCCCGCGCGAAGACCACCACTTCACGGCCATCCGCCGCCACGGCATGCAGGACGGCGCCATCGCCCACCGCAATGCGCGCCACGTCGGGCGCGGCCACGACGCGCGTCTCGCCGACGAACATCTCGAGCTGCGCGCTGTCGGGCAAGGGCTGATCGAGCACGGCTGCGGCGCGCTCCGGCGGCGGTGCGGCCCATTGCGCCCAGCGCGCATCCGCCGCGCCGGTGGCCGTGCCGAACGGCGCGCAGAGCGCCAGCACCGCCAGCATGCACGCTCTGCGTGCGCGGCACCCCGCAACCCGCCTCCTCATGGCGCATCCCCGTCCATGCCGTGCGCCCAGTCGCCCGCGAAACCGCGCAGCCCGTCCACGACTCGAGACTCGCCGTCCAGCGTCGGCATGACGCTGGGCGCGCGATCGCCGAAGATCACCGGCACGACGCGCGGGCGCGGCGCAGGCGCCGGCATGCCGAGCAGAGTGGCCAGATCGCCTCCCTCGAATGCGGCCGCGGCGCCGGTGTCGCCCGGCCTGCGCAGCATGGCGGCGATCGACCCCTGCTGGCGCGCCGCGACCAGCCGCACGGCATCGGCGGGCGTGGCCTCCAGCGTCACGGTGGCGAAGCCATCGCCCGCTTCGTCGCGCGCGTCGGCGCGCTGCCTGCCGGTCGCGAGCACGCCGGCCTCGCCCAGCAGCAGCCGCGTGACCCGGCGGCCGCCGTGCTCGAACGAGACATACAGGTCGATGACATCGCCCGGCTCCAGCATGCCCGACAACGAATTGATCTCGTCCACGGCGATCGTGACCGCGCGGCGCCCGGGTGCGAGCTGGGCGGAGAATGCCGACCTCGTGCCGAGCTGCAGGTCGGACCAGCGCACCACTTCGCCGGCGGTCAGCGCGCGCACCAGCGGCGCCCCGGCGATCGCGTCGAAATCCTCGGGACGCAACGCGTCGCCAGGCAGCCATGCGACAGGCACCGCGCGCACCGCGGCCGCATCGGCGGATAGCATCGTCCCGGCGCCAAGCATGCGGTCGGCGACGACGACCGGCGCGGTCTCGACACGATGCCTGGCCTGCAGTTGCGCCTCTACGTCGGCAAGATGGCGATGCACCAGCCAGGCGGCGGCCGTGCCGGCAAGCAGCGCGAGCAGCAGCAACGCGTAGCGGACATCGAGACGAAACCTGCGCCAGGACACCATCGCCTGCGCCTCCTCAGACCGGCAGCGCGAGCGCGGCCGCGAAACGTCCGTACCAGATGGCGAGCGCACGCAGCCAGACACCGGCCATGCCGCGCTCGCCGTCGCCCCATGCCGGCGCGAACAGCAGCAAGGCCAGCAGCGCACCGATCACCAGCGCCTCCACCAGTACCTGACCGGCAGCGCGCGGCGCCCGCCCGGCATGCCGGGCCGCCCTGCCGGGATTCGCTGCAGCATGCGTCACGGCAGGTCTCCGGTTGCGCGATGGACGAAGACGCGGGTCGGCGTGCCCGCCTGAACCGCGATGAGCAGCCGTTCGCCCGACGCCGCATGACGCCAGGACGAGACCTCGCGGTTGGCGGACGCCTGCGCGGCCCAGCCATGACGCCGCAGCGTGGCGTCGATGTGCCTGGCCAGGGCCGGCGAACTCCAGCCCGGCGCCTGGTAGACCGCCTGCGCGCTCGGGGCGCCTTCGTCCACGAGCAACAACGTCTCGACGCCGGCCGGCAGCCAGAACGGCAGCGCGTTGCGCGGTTGCGTCGGCGGCTCCGCCGGCGCCTGCAACGAAGACAGCACCCCCAGCGTTCCGTCGCCGCTGGCGCGCAAGGTCAGCAGCCACGGCAGCGCCTCGCCGGACGGCGCCAGCACCAGCGCGCCGTCGTGGGCGAAGACGCGCAACGCCGTCTGCGTATGGCGCGCGATATGTTCCAGCACGCGCTGCGGCGGCTGCCCGACGTGCAGCAGCACGGCGTCGAGCGCCGCGCCATGCGCGCGCCAGCGCGGCAGCGCATCGGCGCGGGTATCGGCCGGCACGCTCAGGCCGTGGCGCGCGAGCGCCTGCAGCGCCGCGCTGTCCGCGTGGCATGCCGCCGAGCCGGCCAGAGCCAGGCCCCAGGCGAGCAGCCCCGCAGCCCGCGGCATGCGCTTCATGGCGCGCTCCCATGCAGGCGCGCGGCCGGTACGAGGCCGGCCCACGCCGCCAACCATTCGACCCCGCCCCTTGCGCGTGGCCAGCCCGCGTCGGCCTGGTGCGCCGGCCCGATGACGGGACTCGCGGCCGCGGCAGACGCCTGTGCCGCCCGCGCCCAGCCGGCGCCGCCCCGCGCGAGCCGCTGCTGGACATCGACATCGCTGCCGGCGTGGCCCGCACCGCGCAGGATGGCGCTGGCTCGGCGCACCACGAGGGCAGCGCCATCCGGGCCGCTCACGCCAGCCGAGACTCGGAACACCTGGACGCCGGTATCCTCGGCGCCCCAATCGCGCCGCAAGGCGGTTGCGGCGGCGTGCCCCGCGCCCGGCTCGCCCTGCGCCGGCAGGTTCCGCCGGGACACCTGCCGGGCAAGCCCGGCCGGCGCCCGCCAGGTTCGCGCCTCGACGGGCGTCCCGCCGCTGGCAAGAATGTGCGCCGACGCCTCGAGCACCGTGGCCCGCGTCGCCTGCATCGCGACCGCATGGCTGGCGTGGGCGACACCCAGCGCTGCGTCCAGGAAGCGGCCGGTCCAGACCACCGCCCAGAACAAGGCCGCCAGGGCCACCAGCGCGACCGCCGCCTCGGCCAGGGCCTGCCCACGGATGCGCGGCGCGCGCTGCATCACGCGCCCTCCTGGCGGCGCCGGGCTTCGGCCGCCTCGGCGGGCGACACCGGCACCAGCCGTGCCTGCCAATAGGGATGGAACAGGTTCGGCGCCTCGTCGCGGCCGTCGGCGCGCGCCTGCGGACGCACGAAGTAGGTCTCGGCGGCGCTGACGGCGGCCAGCGCACCGCCGGGCAGCCGGGTCCCGCCCGGCCAGCGACCGCCCACGGCCACCTGGCTGGCCCGGTCCAGCGTCGGGATGCTGGATGCCGGGCGCAGCGCCCGGATCGCGAAGCGCAGCGGCCCGTCGGCGCGCTCGACGGCGAGCCCCATGTAGCCCGGCAGGCCACGGGCAGGCCAGCGCACCCGGGCGGCATGCCCGTAGGAGGTGGCGAGCGGATTGCCGCTGCCCCCGGCGATGTCCCAGTCCGTGTGCTCGCGCACCCAGCGCCAGAAGTCCTGTGCTCCGAAATCCGTCGGCGGCGTCTCGACATGCTGCTCGGGCGCGGCGGGCTGGCCGCTCCCGGTATGGCCCCAGCCCATGGGGTACTCGCGGAAGTAGCAGCCGATCCAACGGTTCGAGCGCAGCGCGTGATAGGACTGCGTATCGGCGGAAGCCCAGGTGTCGTAGCCTTCCCAGCGGGTCGCGCCGCGCCGGCGCAGTTCGTGGCGCTTCGCCGGGCAACGCGGGCTGACCACCCAGGCATTGCGCGCGGTCGCGTCGCGCGGCTGGAGAAAGCCGTAGCGCGCCGTGGCGGCCAGCACCAGCTCGCGCATATCGGCACGGGCCGCCCCCTGCCTGGCAGCGACGAAACCCGGCAGGCCATCGTCCAGGAAGGCCGGATCGAGCACGAATTCCGTCCCGCCCGGCGCGCTGCCCGGCGCATAGTGTTCACCGAGCACCGCCTGCATGGCGGCCCAGCGCGTGGCCGGCAAGGACGCGACGATGGCGCGCTGGGCCTGCCACAACACGTCGTTGACCACCCGGTCGTGTTCGGCGAAGGCGGCGGACAACGCGAGCATGGCCGGCGCCGCGAGCGAGCGGCCCGCCAGGGCCGAGGCGTAGGCCGCGCCGTGCGCCGGCCCGAACAGCATGCCGACCAGGGTCGTCGGCGGATTGCGCAGCGCCGCGCGAGCCCCCTCGGTCTGCACGAACTGCGCCGCCGACGCGTAGGTGACCAGGTGCGCCATCGCCACCTGGTGGGCGACCTGCGCGCGATTGATATGCGCCAGCAGGTTGAGCGCGCGGGCCTGCGCCAGCGCGCCGCTGTAGGCGGCGGCGTCGGCGCCCTGCGTGAGCCGGGACTTGTCGTGTACGAGCTGGCCCGCGTCGTACAGCCTGAGCCACGCCGCGATGCCGAGCAGCAGGACGAACACCGCGAGCACCATCGCCTGTCCGCGTAGACGCTGCCTGGAGCGGCGCGTCATGGCGTGCCGCCCAGTCCGGCGTTGCCGGTGAAGTTCTTGAGCGAGCGCGCACTGGTCTGCGTGGCGGCGCGTGCCGAGGCCTCCTGCGCCGCACGCGACTCGGCCGTGCCGTCCTCGCCCGCCAGCTCGCGCGCCATGGCTGCGGTCTGCGAACGGATCACCTGGCCGAACGACTGGTACACGGCAATCGCCGCCACCGCGATCAACGCAACGATGATGATGTACTCGGTCATCCCCTGCCCCCGCTGGCGCGCGTGCGCGCCGCTGCCCCGCCTTGCCATCCGCATGCCGGCCTCCTCGCTGGTCTGGATGCCAGTGTGGCGGCGCCGGTCCGGCCCGCCTATTCGTGGATGCCGACATGGACCAAACCCACGCACCCCGCCGCGCCGCCCGCGCGCGACGCCGTACAATCGCGGACTCACGTCCGCACGCCCGTCCCATGGAAGAACCTGTCCGCATCTCCAAGCTGCTAGCCGAACGCGGCATCTGTTCGCGCCGCGAAGCCGACAGCTACATCGAGCGTGGCTGGGTGCTCCTGGACGGCAAGCCCGTCACCGAGCTCGGCACCAAGGCCCTGCCCAGCCAGGAGCTCACGCTCAGCAAGTCGGCCCAGACGGTCCAGACCGCTCGCGTCACCATCGTGCTCAACAAGCCGGTGGGCTACGTCTCGGGGCAGGCCGAGCGCGGTTATCGGCCGGCCGTCTCGCTCATCCAGGCGCAGACCCGCTATCGCGGCGACGATGCGCCGCTGCGCTTTTCGCCGGCGCACCTGCGCGGGCTGGCGCCGGCGGGCCGCCTGGACATCGATTCGCAGGGCCTGCTGATCCTGACCCAGGATGGCCGCGTGGCACGCACGCTGATCGGCGAAGACTCCACCGTCGACAAGGAGTATCTGGTGCGCGTGCAGGGCCGGTTGGCCGAGAGCGGGCTGGCCCTGCTCAACCATGGCCTGGAGCTGGACGGCCGCAAGCTCAAGCCGGCGCGCGTCGTCTGGCAGAACGCCGATCAACTGCGCTTCGTGCTGCGCGAAGGCCGCAAGCGGCAGATCCGGCGCATGTGCGAGCTGGTCGGGCTGAAGGTGGTCGGCCTCAAACGCGTGCGCATCGGCGACGTTCGCCTGGGCGACCTGCCGGTCGGCCAGTGGCGCTATCTGCGGCGCGGCGAACGCATCGGCTGATCCCGCGCCGCCCGCCCCACCGTTCCCGTGCGCCCGTCAGGGTGCGGCACAAAGCGCAAGGCGCACAGGCACGCTGGCAAGCCGGCGCCGCATCGGCGAAGATCCGGGTTCTCCACCTACCTTTTCCCAACACAGACGACGACATGGCGCGCGCCGACGAACACTCGCGCAACGAGGCCGGCCTGTCCGGCGCAGCGACCGCGCCGGACACGCATCAGGCAGCGTGGCGACGCCACCTCGGCATGGGAGGTGTCCAGGCCACGCCGCTGCCGGGCAAATCCGTGCTGCTGGTGGGCTGCGTGCTTTTCTGGCTGTGCCTGCTGTTCGCCGGGCCTCCCCAGCAGAATCCCACCTTCGCAATCGGGCGCGACATCCCTTACCGCTACCTGCTGGACCCGGCCGGCGAGGTCTCGTTCGACGCCTTCCTCGCCATGCCCGATGAAGCCCTCGCGCTCGGCCAGCGCCCCATGTCCGAAGGCTATGTACGGGACGTGGCATGGCTGCGTTTCCACATTCCCGGCACGGCGTTCGCCGAAGGCGAACTCTGGCTCAAGCTGAGCCCCAACTACCTGGATTCGGTGACCGTCTACCTGCGGCCGGAGGGCGCGCCGCAGGGCTGGGTCGAGCGGCGCGCCGGCGACCGCATGGGCGCGCGCGCCGGCGACATCGACTACCGCTACACCGTGCTGCGCCTGGCGCCGCCCGCACAAGGCGGTGGCCACGAGGTCGTCATGCGCATCCAGACCACCAGCGCGCTGCTGGTCGAGCCCACGCTGTGGCAGCCCGCGGCCTTCACCGACCACGCGTTGCGCGACACGGCCTTCTGGAGCTTCTATTTCGGCATCGGCGCGCTGTCCTCGGCGCTCGCCCTGCTGCTCGCCATCGGCCTGAAGACGCGCCTGCTCTGGTCGGTCATTCCCTTCTCGTTCACCTACCTGCTGGTCGCGTCCATCCAGGGCTACATCGGCTGGGGCGATGCCGACTGGCGCCTCACGCTGCAGCACTACCTGACGGGGACCCTGTCGCTGCTGGGCTATCCGGCCCTGATCTGGATGTGCACCGAAGCGCTGGACATCCGCCTGCGCTTTCCACGCGTCTATCGCTGGCTGGTCGCCAGCTTCTGCCTGGGCCTGCTGTTTCCTCTCAGCATCCCCCTCGATCTCTACGGCGAGACGGTGCGCGTGTTCACGGTCCTCGCGTTCGCCAACGCCCTGGTGATCGCCGCATGCTCGCTGCGGCTGTGGTGGCGCTGGGGCTTGAGCCACCTCAACCTCGCGTTCGGCATCCTGCCGCTGTTCTATGTCGTGTCGGGCCTGATGGCGGTCCTGATCACGACGGCGACCATCGACTATGCGCCGCGCATGTACACCCTGTGGCAGTCCAGCATGATGATCATCATGATGGCCACCATGCTGCTGGTCATGGCCGTCGGCGTCTACCGCATCCGGCACGAGCGCCGCACCCACTGGGAGCGCGAACAGCTCGCGCGCGAACTGCGCATGGAACGCGAGGCGAGCTTTCACCAGCGCCAGTTCATGGGCATGGTGTCGCACGAGTTCCGCACACCGTTGGCGGTGATCTCGGGGACGCTGGAGAATCTGCTCGCGCAGCCGACCGAGGATGCGCGCGTGCGCCAGCGCTACGACAAGATCCAGCGCGCCGCCAATCGCCTGGTCCAGCTCACCGACAACTGCCTGGCCGACGCCCGGCTCTCGGCCGGCACGCTCTATCTGGACACCGTACCGACGCCGCTGCTGCCGCTGCTCGAATCCGCGGCCTCGCTGGTCGAGGTGGGCGATACCCACGACCTGCGCATCACGCTCGACGGCCTGCCCGTGCCGCACGGCGTTGACGCGGGGCCGGTGCTCCCGGCCGATGCCGCGCTCCTGCGCATCTGTCTGTCCAACCTGCTGGACAACGCGGTGAAGTACACGCCGGCCGGCACCATACGCGTCGACGTACAGGTTGGCGATAATCGCATCGTCGTATCGATCTCGGATCGGGGCCCCGGCATCCCGGCGGCGCAGGCCGAGGAAGTCTTCGAGCGCTATCGGCGCGGCGCGCGGCCGGACGCCGAGCGCGCCGGTTCGGGCCTGGGCCTGTTCGTGTCCCGCCAGATCGCCCGCGCCCATGGCGGCGAGCTGACACTGGCCGCGAACACGGCGCACGGCTGCCGCTTCGATCTCGTCCTGCCCACGGCCTGCACAGCCGGATGACCATGCCCGACAGCAAACCCCGCCTCGCCCTCGTCGAAGACCACCAGGATCTCCAGGAGGAACTCATGTTCTTCCTGGAGGCCCGGGGCTATCCGGTGTGGGCCGCGTCCAGCGCCGAATCCTTCTGGCGGCAACTGCACGCGAACCCGGTCGACATCGTGCTGGTCGACCTGGGCCTGCCCGGCGAGGACGGCTTCAGCATGTTGGATTACCTGCGCGAACTCAAACGCTACGGCGTGATCGTCGTCACGGCCCGCGGCAGCCAGCAGGACCGGCTGCGCGGGCTGAACCTGGGCGCCGATCTGTATCTGGTCAAGCCCGTGAACTTCGCCCAGCTCGCGCGCGACATCGACGCGCTCTGGCAGCGCCTGCGCGAAGACCCCGCCGTACCGGCCCGCCCCCAGGGCGCGGCCGTCGCGCCCTGGACTCTCGACGAGGTCGAATCCAGCCTGGTCTGGCCCAGCGGCGCGATGCTCAAGCTCACCCGCCAGGAGTACGCCCTGCTCGAGATCCTCAACCGCCACCCGGGCGAGGTCTATGCCAAGAGCATGCTGCACGACCTCCTGTTCGGCCACGAGGAAGACGCCGACACCCATCGCGTGGACGTGATCCTCAGCCGCCTGCGCCAGAAAGCCACGCAGAAGAAGCTGCGCCTGCCGGTGCGCACAGTCTTCGGGCGCGGGGTCGCCCTGGTCACCGACGCGCGCGACTGAGCGCGACGACGCCTCGACGCGCGCGAGCCAGCGCGCTCACTACCTTTTCCGCTTGCACCACGTCGGCCTTGCGCAGTCGGCCGGCGCGAGCGGCTGTGCGCGCAACTCGCACATGCTGAGAGATTTGAGAGAAACGAGACTGACACAGTCGGAAAGACTTCGGCACACTCGTCACGCCAAGTAACGTTACTCGATACATCGACGCACCGAATGTGTGCATGAACACCCGCATGCAAGTCCTTTACGCGCGCTATGCAAGCCTTCCCCGTCTGCGGCGAACCGGGCCGGTCGACCCGACCCCGGACACGCCGCAAACACGCCCCGAGCTCGTCCGCACACCGCCCCCGGCGCCCGAGGCCGAGCCTTGCGGTCCGCTCGGCAGCCTGGCTCAGGCGCTCTTCAGCGCGCTGCCCACGCATCGCTCCCGCCCCCGCTGACCCGGTCGCATCTGCCCACGACTGGTCGCTCTCCCTTCAGGAAATCTCATGGCCAACCTGCCTCCCACCATCACCGGGTTCGATGCGAACGGCATCAGCAACGTCGCCTTCGGGCAGCCGGCCAAACCCGACCCGGCCGTGGGCATCGACAGCGTGCACCAGGGGCTCGGCCTCGATGCGGTGGTGCCACCGACGCCGCCCAGCCTGAGCGCGGATTCCGCGCCGGCCGGTTTTCACCCCAATACACCGGTGGGTTTCGGCATCGACTTATTTCAGAACGTGACGGCATCGACCAACGATGACGGCCAGACCTTCACGGGCTTCGAGATCAAGGTCTATGGTGCCGGGGTCGCGGAATCGCTGTGGGTCGGCGGCACCCCCATCTACCTGCAGGCAGGTTCGGGCCCGCTGGGCACGGGTAGCTACATCATCACCGACACCGACGGCGTCTTCACGCTCAAGGTCAGCGATCTGGCGCTGACTGCAGCCGAATTCACCAATCTCATCGACGACATCACCTATGTGCGGGCACCATTGTGGATACCCGGCAGCACCGGGCAGGCGCAGGCGGTGGCTGTCCTGTTGAGTACAGTGACTGACAGCGGCCCGGAGGGCAGCAACGTTCTCGAACTCGACCAAGTGGCCACGCTCACGCGAGTGGACACTTACGTGACACCGACGTTCGCCATCGTCGGCACGCCCCAGACACAGGCGTATACCTTCACGCCGGGTACGCCGACCACGGTCGTTTTCGACATCGAAGTGCTGACCGATGTCGCGATGGTAGGCTCCGACATCAGCTTCAGCATCGCGCTGCCGCAAGGGTGGGTTGCCTCGGGCCCGGTCGCTCCGATCCTTGGCGGCATTCTCAGCACGGGTGCAACGTACACCGTGTCCGTGGACGTTACACCACCTGCCGGGCTGACGGCAGGCACCTTTCCCCTCATGCTGCAGGCCCAGCAGAATGGCCTGCCCACCACCGTCTACCCGCTGCTCGGCACCGCGCTCGCCAAGCTGGAACCTGCGCTCACGCAACCGCCCAGCGTGACAGGGACCGGCATCGGCAACGCCGAATTCACCGAGGACGGCGCGGCCGCCGAGCTGTTCATCGGCGTGACGGCCAGCACCGAGGACAGCGGCCAGACGTTCACCGGCGCAACACTGACCGTCGCGCAGCTCGCGGACGGCGACGCCGAAGTCCTGCACGTCGGCGGCACCGCGATCACCCTGGTCGATGCCGCGAGCGGGTCGCTGGCCGGCGGCGGCAGCTACACGGTCAGTCTGGCGGGCACGACAGCCACCGTCATCCTGGACGGCCTGGCCCTGGGCGACGCCGCCATGGCTGCGCTGCTGGAGAGCATCACCTATCGCAACATCAGCCAGGCGCCCACAGCGGGTGAGCGCCAGATCACGCTGACCGAAGTCGAGGACAGCGGCGGCCAGACGGCCGCGCCCGGCCTTTCCGCCAGCGTGACAGTCGAGGCCGTCAACGATGTGCCCACCTTCGCATCGGTCACGGGAGGCACTGCGTGGATCCCGGTCACGAACCAGAGCGACGTGGCGATGGCGGTCGCGGTGCAGAGCGACGGCAAGGTGCTGGTGACGGGCTACAGCAACAACCAGTTCAGCATCGTCCGAATGAACGCCGAGGGTACGCTGGATACGACCTTCGGCGACAACGGCAAGGCCGTCCTGGGCTCGGTCTCCTCGCTGGCGCAAGCCTATGCGCTGGAGATCACGGCCGACGGCAAGATCCTGCTCGCGGGCAGCGACTACGGCAGCGGCGACATGATGGTGGTGCGCCTGACGTCCGACGGCGAGCTCGATCCGAGCTTCGGCGATGGCGGCAAGGCGCTGGCCGGGACGACGGCCTACAGCGAATACGGCTATGCCATGCTGGTGCAGCCCGACGGCAAGATCGTCGTGACCGGCTACACGGGTTACGGCTACAACAGTCCGATCACGGCGGTACGCTTCGAAGCCGACGGCACTGTGGACGCCACCTTCGGCACCGCTGGCGTGGCGAGCATCACGCAAGTCAGCGGACTCTTCGGCGGTACGGGCGTCGCCATGGACAGCGACGGGAACCTCCTCGTCGCGGGCGGGCGTGAGCTCTATCCGAGCAACGACTTCGTCGTCGTCCGCTTCAAGCCCGATGGCACGCAAGACACCGCCTGGGGCACGTGGAGCACGGCCAGCGTGGACCTTGCCGGCGGCAGCGACGAGGCCAAGAGCGTGCTCGTCCTGCCGGACGGCAAGATCCTGTTGGCGGGCACGGCAAGCGCCGCGGACTACTCGACGACGCACGCAGCCGTGGTCAGGCTCCATGCCGACGGCACGCTCGATACGTCGTTCGGTGAGCAGGGCAAGGTACTGGTCGAGATCGGTCTCAACGGCGACATCCACAACATGATCCGCCAGCCCGACGGCAAGCTCGTACTCGTCGGCCACTCGAATGCCGGGGGCCCCGACCTCGTTCTCATCCGCCTCGACGAAAACGGCGAGCTGGACCTGGGGTTCGGCCAGAACGGCATCGCCACCTTGGACAACGGCAACATCGAAATCGGGCGCGACGTCGTCCTGCTGCCCGACGGCAAGCTCGTCGTGGTGGGCTACGGCTCGAACACCAGTTTCTACAATGACTACCTCGTCGTCCGCCTGAATGCGGACGGCAGCCTCGATACGAGCTTCAATCCGCAGCCCGGCCCGAGCTCGCTGGACGGCGTGGCCGACTACACCCTGGGCGCCGACGCGGTAATCCTGGACGCCTCGGTGAACGTGTACGACGCCGAACTGGCCGCACAAGGCCACTACGACGGCGCCATGCTGATGCTGACGCGCAGCACCGGCGCCTCCGACGACGATGTGTTCGGGGCCGGCGGCGCGCTCGTCTTCGACAACGGCGTAGCCACACTCGGCGGCGTGGATATCGGCACCGTGATGCAGATCGGCGGGACGCTGATGCTGAATTTCAACACCAACGCGACGCAGGAGCGCGTCGACGCCGCCTTGAGCAGCATCACCTACAGCTACGTCGGCACGCAGCCGCCGGCCAGCGTCACGATCGCCTGGAGCTTCTCCGACGGCAACATCGACGGCGGGCCGCAAGGCGCGGGCGGCGGTGCGTTCACCACCGGCTCGACGCAGGTCAACTTCATCACCCCTAACGCCGCGCCCACCGACATCAGCCTGTCCAACAGCGCGGTCGCGGAGAACACCGACACCAGCGCCGACCTGCTCATCGGCTCACTCAGCGCAACGGACGCGAATGCGGGCGATACGCATACCTACAGCATCCAGCCCGGCGGCGATGGCGAGACCTTCGTCATCGTGGGCAACGAGCTGCGGCTGGTCGCGGGCACCCGGCTGGACCACGAAGCCAAATCGAGCTATCAGGTCACGATCCGCGCGACCGATGGCGACGGTGCGTTCTACGACAAGCTCATGACGATCGAGGTAACGAACGTCAATGAGGCGCCGACCTTCGTCGTGCCACAGGGCGGCGTCCAGTCGATCGAGATCCCCGGTCTCTCCAGCATCGCCCTGGCCAGCGCCGAGCAGGCCGACGGCAAGCTCATCGTCGTCGGCCGCGCCGGGGCGTTCAGCGGCGAAGTCGTCGTGGCGCGCTTGAACACCGATGGCTCGCTCGACGCATCCTTCGCGGATGCCGGGATTGCCCGCGTGCCGGTGGCGCCGTTCGGCTCCGAAGGCAGCAGCGTGGCGATACAAGCCAACGGCGACATCCTGGTCTCCGGATCGGCGAGCCTCAGCAACCAGGGCTTCTTCACGATCCGGTTCGATCCCGATGGCAACCAGGACCCGGGCTTCGGCAGCGGCGGCACGCTGTGGACTCAGGTGGGCTCCGGCACGTACTACAACACCGCCACCTTGCTGCAATCCGACGGGAGCTTCATCGTTACCGGCTACGGCACCGTCCAGCAAGGTATCGGTGTCTCGGTCAATCAGCTCGTGGCCGCCCGTTACAACGCGGACGGCACCCCAGACACCAGTTTCGGCACGGCCGGCCAGTTCAAGCTCGAGCAGAACGTGACCATGCGCGACGCCACGCTGGATGCGAACGGCAACATGCTCATGACGGGCTACGTGAACGAGGGCGGGGCATGGAAGTACGTCGTCTTCCGCGTGGACGCCGACGGCCATCTGGACACCGGCTTCGGCGACGACGGGCGCGTCGTCCTGGGCATGAGCGGTTCTGCCGACGGCTACAGCGTGCTGGCCCAGGCCGACGGCAAGATCGTCGTCACGGGGACGCACTGGGAGAGCGGCGGCTATGCCTTCGACGTCGTCCGGCTGACGCCTGACGGCGAGCGCGATGCCGCCTTCGGCGTGGACGGCATCGTCACCCTGGACCTCGCGCCCGGCAGCGACATCGCCTACAGCGTCGTCCAGCAGGGCGACAAGCTGCTCGTGGCGGGCAGCGCCGGCCAGACGCTCGTCGTCGTGCGGCTGCTCGAGGACGGCACGCTGGATGCCACGTTCGGCGAGGGCGGCAAGGTCATGGTCGCCACGGACAACCCCATGAGCGAGGCCCGCAGCATCCTGCTCCAGGCGGACGGCAAGATCGCCGTGGTCGGCCATCAGGGCCAAGCCGGCGGTATGGCCAGCGACATCCTCATCGTCCGCCTGAACGCCGACGGCAGCCTGGATCAGGCTTTCCATACCCAGGAGGTGAACACGCTGGACGGCGTCGCGCAATACGCGCTGGGCCGCGACCCGGCCGTGCTGGACTCCGACGTCCGGATCTTCGATCCGGAGCTGGCCGCCCAGGGCCACTACGACGGCGCCAGCGTCACCCTGGCGCGCCATGGCGGAGCCGATGCGAGCGACCTCTTCGGCGCCAGCGGGCCCATGTCGTTCGCGGACGGCAACGTCGTCATCGACGACAACAGCATCGGCACGTATACACAAGCGGCCGGCAGCCTCACCATCGTGTTCAACGCCGCGGCGACGCAGGCCTTGGTGAATCAGGCGCTGAGCCTGATCACCTACGCGAACACCGGCAGCGCGCCGCCGCCCAGCGTGGCCATCGCCTGGTTGTTCAACGACGGCAACGCCGACAACGCCCAGGGTACCGGCACCGCGCTGGCGGCCGTCGGCACGACCACTGTCGACATCACCATCCCGAACGAGGCACCGACCGACATTTCGCTTTCCAATGCCAGCGTCGCGGAGAACGCGGACACCGCCGAGGGTCTGGTCATCGGCACGCTCAGCACGACGGACGAGGATACCGGCGACACGCACACCTACAGCCTGGTGGACGGACACGACAGCGCGGCGTTCGTCATCGTCGGCGACCAACTGCAGTTCGCCGCCGGCACCGTCCTGGACTACGAAGCCAAGTCCAGCTATCAGGTGACGGTGCGCACCACCGATGCGCGCGGCGCTTCGTATGACAAGCTGCTGACGATCGAGCTGGCGGACGTCAACGAGGCGCCCGTGGCCGGCGCCGCCATCGACCACCAGGCGGCCGATGTCGGTGCGCCCTACAGCTTCACGGTGCCTGCCGGCGCCTTCGTCGACCCCGACGCCGGCGATACGCTGACCTACTCCGCCACACTCGGAGACGGCAGCGACCTGCCCGCCTGGCTGAGTTTCGACGCCGCGACGCGCACCTTCAGCGGCACGCCCGACGCGGGCGATGTCGAGCTGGATGGCCTGTGGGTGCTCGTCATCGCGACGGACGGCCAGGGGCTGAGCGCGCAATCGGGTTTCGCGCTCACCGTGGCCACCGTGCCGACGGTCCTGAGCCTGGTGCGCGACGAGGGCGCAGCCGAACACACGAATGCAGACACCATCGAATTCCGCATCACGTTCAGCGAGCCGGTGACCGGCGTGGATGCCGCCGACTTCGTACTGACGAGCTCGGGGACGGCAATCGGCACCGTGACCGGCATCACGCGCATGCACTACGACCATGCGCAGTACGTGGTCACGGTCACGACGGTGTCGGGCGATGGCGTACTTGCGCTCGGCCTGAAGAATGCCGATACGGGAATCACGGCAGAAGCGAGCGGCCGGCCGATGGCATCGGGCTACAGCGGGGGCGAGAGCTACACCATCGACAACACGGCGCCGGACACGCCTTCCGGCGTGGGCCTGCCGACCGGCGGGTTCACCAACGTCGATGAGGTAGCCGTGGATCTCGACGGCCTGGAAGACGGCGCAAGCTGGGAATACAGCGTCGACGGCGGCCAGAACTGGCTGCCCGGCACCGGCAGCAGCTTCGCGCTCGACGACGGCGACTATGCCGCCGGCGACATCCAGGTCCGCCAGGTCGACGCAGCGGGCAACGCCGGCGCGCCGGTCGCGACCACGGCAGCGGTCACCGTCGACACCGTCGCGCCCCAGGCGCCCGACGTGACCAGCGCCGCGCTCACCAACCAGCCCCTGCCTGTGATCAGCGGCACCGCGCAGGCGGGCAGCACCATCACGCTGGTCGTCGGCGGGGCCACCTACATCGCAGTGGCCACCGACGGCACCTGGCAGGTCGATCTCAACACGGTGCCGCCCAGCGAAGGTACGCTCGCGCTGAACAACAACGGCGGCAACGCCATCAGCGTCACCGCCACCGACCCGGCCGGCAACGTCTCGCAGGCCGGTACGCAGACCCTGGTCATCGACACCACCGCGCCGGACGCGCCCGCCGGGGTCGCGCTGCCTGGCGGTGGCTTCACCAACGTCAACACCGTCACCGTCGACCCCGACGCCCTGGAAGCCGGCGCGAGCTGGGAGTACAGCGTCGACGGTGGGCAGAACTGGACGCCGGGCGGCGGTGACGGCTTCCTGCTCCAGGACGGTCCCTACGCCGTCGGCGACATCCAGGTGCGCCAGATCGATGCCGCCGGCAATCCGGGCACCCCGCTCGTCAACACCGAGGGTGTCTTCATCGACACCGTCGCACCGGCCGCACCCGCGCTGGTCAACCCCGAGCTGACCAACAGCGCCCTGCCGGTCATCGACGGCACGGCGGAATCCGGCAGCACCATCACCCTGGTCATCGGCGGCGCCACCTACACCACGGTGGCCGCCGGCGGCGGTTGGAGCATCGACCTCGCCACGGCCGTGCCCAGCCAGGGCACGCTCGCGCTGAACACCAACGGCAGCAACGCCATCAGCGTCACCGCCCGGGATCCAGCCGGCAACGTGTCGCAAGCCGGCACGCAGGCCCTGGTCATCGACACCACCGCGCCGGACGCCCCCACCGGCGTGGTTCTGCCCGCGGGCGGACCGACCAACGTCGACACGGTCGGTATCGACCTCGATGCCCTGGAGGATGGCGCGAGCTGGGAATACAGCCTGGACGGCGGCCAGAACTGGCTGCCGGGCTCGGGCGACAGCTTCGTCCTGCAGGACGGCGACTACGCGGCCGGCGACATCCGGGTACGCCAGGTCGATGCCGCCGGCAATCCTGGCGTGCCCATCGCCACCACCGCGGCCGTCACCGTCGACACCGTCGAGCCGGACGCGCCCAGCGTGGACAGCACGGCCTTGACCAACCAGACCACACCGGTCATCAGTGGCACCGCGGAAGCGGGCAGCACCATCACCCTGCTCGTCGGCGGCGCCACCTACACCACGGTCGCCACCGACGGGGGCTGGAGCGTCGACCTCGCCACGGCGGTGCCCAGCCAGGGCACGCTCGCGCTGAACGTCAACGGCGGCAATACCGTCAGCGTCACCAGCACCGATCCGGCGGGCAACGTCTCCGACGCGAACACCCAGATGCTGGTCATCGACACCGCGGCGCCGGACGCGCCCGCCGGCGTCGTCCTGCCCGTGGGCGGGCCGACCAACGTCAACGAGATCACCGTCGAACTCGACGCCCTCGAAGACGGCGCGAGCTGGGAATACAGCGTCGACGGCGGCCAGAACTGGCTGCCCGGCGTCGGTGGCAGCTTCGTCCTGGAAGATGGCGACTATGCCGCCGGCGACATCCAGGTGCGCCAGGTCGACGCCGCCGGCAACCCGGGCGCGCCGGTCGCCACCACGGCGGCCGCCACCATCGACACCGTCGAGCCGGACGCGCCCAGCGTGGACAGCACGGCCTTGACCAATCAGGCCCTCCCGGTCATCAGCGGCACCGCCGAGAGCGGCAGCACGATCACCGTGGTCATCGGCGGCGCCACCTACACCACGCTCGCCGCCGACGGCAGTTGGAGCATCGACCTCGCCACGGCGGTGCCCGGCCAGGGCACGCTCGCGCTGAACACCAACGGCGGCAACGCGGTCAGCGTGACCAGCACCGATCCCGCAGGCAACGTATCCAGCGTGGGCACGCAGACCCTGGTCATCGACACCACCGCGCCGATCGCCCCGAGCAACGTCACGCTGCCCCTCGGGGGCGCCACCCACGTGAACGAGGTCACCGTCGAGCTCGACGCTCTCGAAGACGGCGCGAGCTGGGAATACAGCGTCGACGGCGGCCAGAACTGGCTGCCCGGCGTCGGTGGCAGCTTCGTCCTGGAAGATGGCGAGTATGCCGCCGGCGACATCCAGGTGCGCCAGATCGATGCGGCCGGCAATCCCGGCATGCCTGCCCAGACTGCCGCCAGCGTCGTCATCGACACCGCGGCCCCCGTGGCGCCGAGCATCACCAGCCTGGCGTTGAGCAACGCGGCTGCGCCCACGATCACCGGCACGGCGGAGACCGGCAGCACGGTCGCCGTCGTCGTCGGCGGGGCCACCTATGTCGTGGTGGCGGCCGACGGCACGTGGCGCGTCGATCTGGCGACGGCGACGCCCGAGGACAACGGCACCCTGCTCCTCAATGCCAACGGCGGCAACACCGTCAGCGTCACCGCCACCGACCCGGCCGGCAACGTCTCGCAGGCCGGTACGCAGACGCTGGTCATCGACACCACGCCGCCCGGCGCGCCGGGCCTGGCCTTCGGCGCCGCCGGCGATCACTGGGTGGTCACGGTGTCCGGCCTCGAAGCCGGTTCGAGTTGGCAGTACAAGGTGGATGCCGGTGCCTGGGTCAACGGCCAGGGCAACAGCTTCAACATCCCGCTGCAAGCCTACGAGTCCGGGCTGGTGCAGGTCCGGCAGATCGACGCGGCCGGCAATGTGGGCACCATCGGCAGGAATGCCGACGCGCTCACGCCGCCGGCCACCGACCTCGACGGCGACGGCCTGGACGACGACATCGAGAACGGCGTGCCGGGCATGGCGGGCGGCGCGCAGGGCGACGGCAACGGCGACGGCATTCCCGACGTCGAGCAGTCCGACGTGACGTCCCTCGTCTGGAGCCAGAGCCCGGACGCCCAGGTCCGCTACGTCACCCTGGTCAACGACGCCGGCCTGACCCAGCAAGGCGTGAGCACCGCCACGCTGGAGACGGGCAGCCTGCCGCAGGATCTCGCCCTGCCGCTGGGCGCGCTCGCCTTCACCGTGCGCAACGTGCCCGACAGCGGCATCGTCAACTTCAGCGTGTATGTCGACGGCGATCTGCCGATCAACGGCTACTTCAAGCAGGTCGATGGCCAGTGGTACGACATCGCCACCGCGATCACCGAGGTCGGCGGCAAGGTCCGCATCGACTTCAGCATAGAGGACGGCGGCATGTTCGACGCCGACGGCGAGCGCAACGGCGTCATCGTCGATCCGGGCGCGCCGGGCTTTTTCGACGGCGACCCGCGCGACATGGACCGCGACCAGGTGCCGGACCTGCTCGAAGCCGGTCTGGGGCTGAGCGTCGGCGTCAAGGACAACGATGTCTTCGCGCGCGACGATCTGTTCGTCATGCAGCTCTATCGCGACGCCCTGGGGCGGGAGGCCGAGGCCGACGGGGTGAGCTATTGGCAGGGTCAACTGGCACACGGGATGGGCCGCGAGGCCCTGGTGCAGACGGTGCTCGGCAGCGCCGAGGCAGGCACGCTGGACACGCTGGCCCGCCTCGCGCTGGGGCTGGACGAGCGCGCGCCCGCTGATGCGGAGCTCGCCGACTGGCGCGCGGGCGCCGCGCAGGGCCAGTCGCAGGCCGAGCTCGCCGACGCCTATGTGCTCGCGCACTACGGCGACGTGGACGCCGCCGCCCTGGTCGACGCCCTGTACGCCGACCTGCTCGGCCGCGACGCCGACGCCCAGGGACGCGCGTACTGGATCGGGCAACTGGACCAGGGGGCGAGCGCGGGCGAGGTTGCCTGGCAACTCGTGCACAGCACCGAATTCGACCAGGCCCGGGGCGCGGCCGCCGACATTGCCTCGCTCTACGCCGGCCTGCTGGGCCGCGCAGCCGATGCGGCCGGCCTCGCCTACTGGAGCGACGCGGTCGCGGACGGGATGTCGATGGACGCGGTGATCGTGCAGATCACGGCATCCACGGAGTACCACGACCGCTTCCTGCCCACGGAGGACATCGGCTGAATTCTTTCTTGTTCTTGTTGGACCCGGCCGGCGCCTTCTCGGCCCGGCCGGCCTTGCCGCGACACAGCACAACCCTGCATAGCGGCAATCGGACGCACTTCCCTACGCCCACCGCAAACCGGAAGCCACGTTCCCCCATTGATCCATGCTGAAACGACGAAGGGGCCGCATCGCGGCCCCTTTTTCATCATGGCGCACTCGCGCGCGCGCAATGCTCTGCGGCATCCGCGGCTCCGAGCGCCCCGGCATCGCCGGGCGCGGGCTGCCCCGGATGCGCTACACCACCACGGTCTGCGCCTGCCCGTCCTGCTGGGCCACGATCTCGCCGATGCGCGAGACCGTCTCGCCGGACGCCGCCAGGCGCGCAGCGACGGCCTCGGCCTGGGCGGCCGGGACCACCACCACCATGCCGATGCCGCAGTTGAAGACGCGGTGCATCTCGTCCTCGGCCACCTTGCCTTCACGCTGCAGCCAGTCGAACAGCGCCGGGCGCTGCCAGGCGCTGCGCTCCAGGCGGGCAGCCAGGCCGGCACGCAGGATGCGCGGCACGTTCTCGAGCAGGCCGCCGCCGGTGATGTGGGCCAGGCCATGCACCTCGAAGCCGCCAAGGACATCCAGCACCGGCTTGACGTACAGGCGGGTCGGCGCCATCACGGCGTCGACCAGCTTGCCGCCCTCGAAATCGTCGTCCGGCCGGGCGCCCGTGCGCGCGATGATCTTGCGCACCAGCGAGTAGCCGTTGGAGTGCGCGCCGCTGGAGGCCAGGCCCAGCACCACGTCGCCCACCGCGACCTTGCTGCCGTCGAGGATCTTCGACTTCTCGACCGCGCCCACGGCGAAGCCCGCGAGGTCGTACTCGCCGTCGGGGTACATGCCGGGCATCTCGGCCGTCTCGCCGCCGATCAGGGCGCAGCCCGAGAGCTCGCAGCCGCGTGCGATGCCGCCCACCACGGCGGCGGCGGTATCGACATCCAGGCGGCCGCAGGCGAAGTAGTCCAGGAAGAAGAGCGGCTCGGCGCCCTGCACCAGGATGTCGTTGACGCTCATGGCGACCAGGTCGATGCCGACCGTGTCGTGGCGATTCCATTCGAAGGCCAGGCGCAGCTTGGTGCCGACCCCGTCCGTGCCGGATACCAGCACGGGCTCGCGATAGCGCTTGGGCACCTCAAAGAGCGCGCCGAAGCCGCCGATGCCGCCCAGCACGCCTTCGCGCAACGTCCGCTTGGCGAGCGGCTTGATGCGCTCGACGAGCGCGTCGCCGGCGTCGATATCGACGCCGGCGTCACGGTAGGTTAGAGAGGTGTTGTCACCGGACGGAGGAACGGACATGGAACCTGACCATTTTAGAAATGTGAGAAGATGCGGCATACTTGCGCCTTCTTGCTGGCCGCCGCGCAAACGCTGATTTTACGATGATCGCCGCTATTTCCCCACGCCAGGCCCGGCCGCGGCCGGGCTTGCGGCAGGGCATCCCCAGGGTGTGCCGACGCCGCCCCCCCGATTCGCGGGGAATGCATGTCGATACGCCCTAGACACGGCGGATGACGATGTCGAACCAGGCCCCTCAGCTTCTCCTGGACATCCTGCCGGCGCCGGCTCCCACGCTGGACAACTTCATCGCGGGCGGCAACGGCGAGGCCCTGGCCGCCCTGCGCGGCATCGGGCCGGGGCGGGCGATCTATCTCTGGGGTCCGGCGGGCAGCGGGCGCAGTCATCTGCTCGCCGCCGCGGTGCGTGCCCATCCCGGGGCGGTACTGTGCGGTGCGGCCACCCCGGCGCGCGAGTTCGTCGCCCTGGCCGAGGGCGGCGTGCCCCTGGTCGCCATCGACGACGTCGGCCGGCTGGACGAGCGCCAGCAGGCCGCGGTGTTCGGGATTTACAATCGCTGGCGTGAATCGGCGGCGGCCGAGCAGCGCGGCTTCGCGCTGGTGGTCGCGGGCGACAGTGCGCCGCTGCGCATGCCCTTGCGCGAAGACCTGCGCACCCGCCTGGGCTGGGACCTGGTCTTTCGCCTGGACCTGTTGTCCGACGCCGACAAGCTCGCCGCGCTGCACGCCCACGCGGCGGCGCGTTCGCTGGATGTCACGCCGGAACTCCTGGAGTGGCTGCTGACCCGCCATGCGCGGGACATGCGCCAGCTCACCGCGCTGCTCGATGCGCTCGACCGCTATTCGCTCGCGACCAAGCGGCCGATCACCTTGCCTTTGTTGAAAACCATGCTCGCGGCGCAACCCCGCCCGCCAGCCGACTGAATCCACCATGCCCCGTCCCAACCGTCTCGCCCTGTTCGATCTGGACCACACGCTGCTGCCGCTGGACAGCGACTACCAGTGGGCGCACTACCTGGCGCGTACGGGCCGGGCGGGCGATCCCGAGGCGGCCCTGCGCCGCAACGACGAGCTGATGGAGAGCTACTCGGCCGGCACGCTCACGGCGCAGCAGGCAGCCGAGTTCATGCTCGGACTGCTGGCCCGGCACGACCCGGTCGAGCTCGCCGCCTGGCACGAGCTGTACATGGCCGAGGTCATCCGCCCGGTCATCACCCCCCAGGCGGCCGCGCTGGTGCGCGAGCACCTGGCCGCGGGCGACCTGTGCGCCATCGTGACCGCCACCAACGGTTTCGTGACTGCGCCGATCGCACGCGCCTTCGGCATCCCCCACCTGCTCGCCACCGATGCCGAATACGTCGACGGCCGCTACACCGGCCGCATCGCCGGCACGCCCTGCTTTCGCGAAGGCAAGGTGATCCGGGTCGAGCAATGGCTGGCCGGCCTGGGCCATACGCTGGCCGACTTCGAACGCTCGTTCTTCTACAGCGATTCGCTCAACGACGTGCCTCTGCTCGAATGCGTGACCGACGCCGTCGCCGCCAATCCCTCGGAGGGGTTGCGCCGGCTGGCCGGCGAGCGCGGCTGGCGCGTCATCGACCTGTTCGCAGAGCCGGTGGCGGCCGGCCAGGCCCATCCGGAACAGGCCGCCTGATCACCACGACACAATGCTGAAGAAATTCGTCCAACGCCTGTTCGGGCCTCGCAAACCCCAACGCATTCCCGCCTCGCAGCACGGCATCGACCGGCGCAACGTATCGCGCCACGCCATCAAGGTCTGCGAGGTCCTGCAGCAGCACGGCTACGAGGCCTACATCGTGGGCGGCGCCGTGCGCGACCTGATCGCCGGCGTCGAGCCCAAGGATTTCGACGTCGCCACCAGCGCAACGCCCGAGCAGATCCAGCCGCTGTTCCGCCGCGCGCGCATCATCGGCCGGCGCTTTCGCCTGGTGCACGTGGTGTTCGGCGCCGAGATCATCGAGACCTCCACCTTCCGCGCGCCCTCGAGCGAGGCCCAGACCACCGACGAGCACGGCCGCATCCTGCGCGACAACGTGTTCGGCACGCTGCAGGAAGACGCGATCCGCCGCGACTTCACGCTGAACGCGCTCTACTACGACCCCTCGACCGAGGAAGTGGTCGACTACCACCATGGCGTGCCCGACCTCAAGAAGCGGATGGTGCGCATCATCGGCGATCCGGCCCTGCGCTACCGCGAAGACCCGGTACGCATGCTGCGCGCGGTGCGCTTCGCCGCCAAACTCAACGGCCACATCGAGGCGGCCACGCTGGCGCCGATCGCCTCGATGGCCAAGCTGATCGAGAACGTGCCGGCATCCCGCCTCTTCGACGAGATGCTCAAGCTGCTCACCTGCGGCCATGCGATGGACTGCCTGCGCCAGTTGCGCGCCCAGGGCCTGCACCACGGCCTGCTGCCGATGCTGGACGTCGTGCTCGAGCAGCCCGGCGGCGAGCGCTTCGTCGAGCTCGCGCTCGAGCGCACCGATGCGCGCGTGCGCGCCGGCAAGTCGGTCAGCCCGAGTTTTCTGTTCGCCGCGCTGCTCTGGCAGCAGGTCAACGCGCGCTGGCAGCAGTTCCAGGCGCGGGGCGAGCATACGATTCCCGCACTCTCGCTGGCGGTCGACTCGGTGCTCGACGAGCAGACCGAGAAGCTCGCCATCCAGCGCCGCTTCGTGGCCGACATGCGCGACATCTGGTTCATGCAGCCGCGCTTCGAGCGCCGCGCCGGCAAGCTTGCCTGGCGCATGCTGGAGCAGCCGCGCTTTCGCGCGGCCTGCGACTTCCTGCAGTTGCGCGCGGCCTCGGGCGAAGTCGACAGCGTGCTCGCGCAATGGTGGATGGACCTGGCCGACGCCTCCGACGCCGAGCGCGCCGACATGATCGAGGAAGTGGCGCAGAGCCGCCCGGCGCTCGACAGCACGCCGGGCCCGCGCAAGCGCCGCCGTCGCCGGCGTTCCCCGCACAGCGGCGATTCGGCGCCGAGCGCGGCCTGATCGACGGCACGCCGCCGGGCGGCCATGCTCGCCCGGCAACCCAACGGAGACACACCCGCCATGAGCAGCACCGAGGGCGCGCAGCGCAGCATCCAATCCATCGAGACGGGCTTCGCACTGCTCGCGGCGCTGGTGGATTCCAGCGAGGCCATGTCGCTGCGCGACCTCGCCAAGGCCGCCGGCATGACCTCGGCCAAGGCGCACCCCTACCTGGTGAGCTTCATCCGCGTCGGCCTGGTCAAGCAGGACGCCGCCACTTCGCAATATGAACTCGGCCCCTTCGCCCTGCAGATGGGCCTGGTGAGCCTGCGCCGCCTGGACACCGTGCGCGCGGCCATGCCCGAGATCGCCCGCCTGGCCGGCACGCTGGGCCACACGCTGGCCCTGGCCGTGCTGGGTTCGCACGGCCCGACCATCATCCACATCCTCGAGGCGAGCTACCCGGTCCACGTCAACCTGCGCGCGGGCACCGTGATGTCGATGCTGCATACGGCCACGGGCCAGGTCTTCGCCGCCTGGCTGCCGCCCAAGGTCGCCGAGCACTACATCGAACGCGAGGCGGGCGACGCCGCGGTGGTCACCCACCTGCTGCCTGCGCGGCCCGACCGCCAGACGCGCGAAGCCCTGCTCGCCGAGGTGCGCGAGCACGGCCTCGCGCGCGCCCTGGGCAATCCGCTGCCCGGCATCGACGCGCTGTCGGCGCCGGTGTTCGACCACACCGGCAACATCGTGGCCGCGATCACCTGCCTGGGGCCGACCGGCCTGTTCGACGCCGCCTGGGACGGCAGCATCGCCAGCGCGATGCGCGCCAGCGCACGCGCGGTGTCCGCCAACCTGGGCTTTCGCGAATGACGGCGCCCTGCCCATCCGTTCGTTATTGACGAACTCGTTGCACGAAAACAAACGACGTCGTATAGTCTGCGCATGACATACGGCGCGCCCGCCGGCGCGCGCCCACACGGAGACATGCCATGAGCAAGCAATTCGCGTCCCACGCAGACCTCGAAGAAAAGACCGTCACGTTCGAGCAGTTGTCGGCCAACGCCTACGCCTACACCGCCGAGGGCGACCCCAACACCGGCGTCATCGTCGGCGACGAAGGGGTGATGGTGATCGACACCCAGGCCACGCCCACCATGGCCCAGGACGTGATCCGCCGCGTGCGCGAAGTCACCGACAAGCCGGTCAAGTACGTGCTGCTGTCGCACTACCACGCCGTGCGCGTGCTCGGCGCCTCGGCCTACGGCGCGCAGGAGATCATTGCCAGCCGCGAGACCTACGAGCTCATCGTCGAGCGCGGCGAGCAGGACAAAGCGAGCGAGATCGGCCGCTTTCCGCGCCTGTTCCGCGACGTGGAATCGGTGCCGCCCGGCCTGACCTGGCCCACCATCACCTTCGACGGCTCGATGACGGTCGATCTCGGCAATCTCGAGGTCCACATCACCCACCTCGGCCGCGGCCATACCCGGGCCGACACCATCGCCTGGCTGCCCGCGCAGAAAGTCTGCTTCGCGGGCGACCTGGTCGAATACCAGTCCACACCCTATGCCGGCGACGCCTACTTCCGCGAGTGGCCGCGCACGCTGGACCGCCTGCTCGCCCTGGGCGCCGAGAAGATGGTGCCCGGCCGCGGCCCTGCGCTGAAGAGCGCCAGCGAAGTGCATGCCGCGGTTGCCGGCACCCGGGCCTTCATCAACGACCTCTACGATCTCGTCAACCAGGGCGTGGCCGCGGGCAAGGATCTGAAGACCGTCTACAAGGAAACCTACGCGGCCATGCAGCCGCGCTACAAGGACTGGGTCATCTTCGATCACTGCATGCCCTTCGACGTGACGCGCGCCTACGACGAGGCCACCGGCATCGAGCATCCGCGCATCTGGACCGCCGAGCGCGATCTGCAGATGTGGAAGACGCTGGAAGGCTGACGCCCGCGCAAGCCCGCGCTTGCGGCGCCAGGGCCGAACGCGCAAGAAACACACGGCGTTGACACGCCCCAGAACCAGAACAGCAGCCGCCCATGCCGCGGCTGCCCTCTGCCGGCCGCGCCACGTGTGCGCCGCGCGATGCGATCCACCCACACTTCGGAGACAGCCGTGGGAGACATCGACTATCAACAGGTGGAGTTCGCCTACACCCGGCCGGCGAACCTCGAACGCAGCGATCCCGCACACCATCCGGTGATCGTGGTGGGCGCGGGCCCGATAGGCCTGAGCACCGCGCTGGACCTCGCCCGCCAGGGCATCGACGTATTGCTCCTGGACGACGACTACCGCCTTTCCACGGGCTCGCGGGCAATCTGCTTCGCCAAGCGCACGCTGGACATCTGGGATCGCCTGGGCGTCGGGCAGCGCATGGTCGACAAGGGCGTGTCCTGGAGCGTGGGCAAGGTGTTCTTCCGCGACGAGGAGATCTGGCGCTTCGACCTCCTGCCCGAGAGCGGCCATCGCCGCCCCGCCTTCATCAACCTGCAGCAGTACTACGCCGAAGGCTACCTGCAGGAGGCCGCGGCGGCCGACGAGCGCATCGAGATCCGCTGGCGCCACCGTGTGCATGGCCTGCGCGCCGCGGCCGACGGCGTCGACCTGGACGTGGAAACGCCGGACGGCAGCTACACCCTGCGCGCGAACTATCTCATTGCCTGCGACGGCGCCCGCTCGCCGGTGCGCAAGCTGATGGGCCTGGAGAGCCGCGGCCGCAGCTTCAAGGACCGCTTCCTGATCGCCGACATCCGCATGGAGGCCGACTTCCCTTCGGAGCGCTGGTTCTGGTTCGACCCGCCGTTCCATCCCAACCAGTCGGTGCTGCTGCACCGCCAGCCCGACAACGTCTGGCGCGTGGACTTCCAGCTCGGCTGGGACGCCGACCCCGTCGAAGAAGTCAAGCCCGAGCGGGTGCTGCCCCGGTTGCGCGCGGTGTTCGGCGAGGCGGCCCGCTTCAGCCTGGAGTGGGTCAGCATCTATACGTTCTCCTGCCTGCGCATGGAGCGCTTTCGCCACGGCCGCGTGCTGTTCGCAGGCGACGCCGCGCACGGCGTCTCGCCCTTCGGCGCGCGCGGCGCCAACAGCGGCGTGCAGGACGCCGAAAACCTCGCCTGGAAGCTCGCGCTGGTGCTGCGCGGCACCGCGCCGGACGCCCTGCTCGACACCTACGCCAGCGAGCGCGAATACGCGGCCGACGAGAACCTGCTGAACTCCGCCCGCGCCACCGACTTCATCACGCCCAAGAGCGAGATCAGCCGGCTGTTTCGCAACACCACGCTCAAGCTCGCCAAGCGCCACCCCTTCGCGCGCACGCTGGTCAACAGCGGGCGCCTGTCGGTGCCCGCCGTGCTGCGGGATTCGCCGCTGAACACGCCCGACGAAGACGACTACCCGGGCCCGCTCGCGCCCGGTGCGGTGGCGCTGGATGCGCCCCTGCGGGTGGCCGGACAGGATGCCTGGCTGCTCGGGATGACCGGCGATCGCTTCACCCTGCTGGTCGCGGGCGCGCTGCCCGCGAGCATCGAGCCGTCCCACCTGGCGCCGCCCGGCATCGCGCTGGATGTCGTCGAGATCCATGCCACGCCCCGGGCCCCGAGCCGGCCCGGCATCGCCTGCGCCGTGGACGTGCTCGGCCTGTTCGCGCGCCGCTACGACGCCACGCCGGGCACGTGCTACCTGCTCAGGCCCGATCAGCACGTGGCCGCGCGCTGGCGGCGCTGCCGGCCCGACGCCGTGCGCCGGGCGCTGCAGCGCGCCGTCGCTCTGCCCGTCGCCGAAACGGAGACACTGCCGTGAACGCCCCGACCAGCCTCATCACCGACCCGCACCTGAGCGCCCCGGACGACTTCTACGAGCTGCTCATCGAAGCGCATCGCGACCTGAGCCTCGCGCAAAGCCACGAACTGAACGCCGCGCTGGTGCTGCTGCTCGCCAACCACATCGGCGAGCTCGGCGTACTGCGCGAAGCGCTGCAGTGCGCACGCGAGGCCGTGGCCTGAGCGGCCAGGGCCTGTTGACAGGCCCTGGGCTCAGCGCGGCGGCCCGCTCGCGCCGCTTTCGCGCATGACCTGAACGAAGGCGTCGACCAGCGCCTGCGCAGCCTCGCTGCGATGGCTGCCGGCGCGCTCCAGCCGGTAGTAGTCCAGCGTCACGGCGGGCGTGAGCCGGACCAGGCGTACCGGCCAGCGCCGCACCGCCAGCGCCGCGAACGACGGCACCACCGCCACGCCCACACCCTCGGCCGCCATGGCGATGGCCGTCTCCAGGTGCGTGACCACGCGGCGGGGCTGCGTGCCCGCATGTTCCGACAAATGGCGGTCGGCCAGCCGCTGGATCTGGTTGTCCGGCGGCAGCACGATGAGCGGCCGCCCGCGCAGCGCGGACCAGGCCACACGCTCGCCGTAGGCGCCCGCGGCGGCCGGTACGGCAAGCATCAGCCGGGCCGGCAGGATGGCTTCGCGCCGCATGCCCGATTCCCGTTCGAAGAAGGCGCCCAGGCCCAGGTCTAGCCCTCCGGACTCGACCTGCTCGCGGATCACGCTGCGGTCCACGTCGAGCACCTCCACCCACAAGCCGGGATGCCGCTCGGCGAGCAGCCGCAGCACGCGCGGCATGACGGTGGTGGCGATCAGCGGCGTCACGCCCACGCGCAGGCGCGTGCGCGCCTGCTCGCCCAATGCCCGAACGTCGCCCACCGCCTCGCCGAGCAGGTCCAGCGCCTGCCGCGCCGCGGGCAGCAGGCGTTCGCCCGCCGGCGTGAGCACGACGCGCCGCGTGGTGCGCTCGAACAGCCGCGCGTCCACTTGCGTCTCCAGCTCGCGCACCATCGCGCTCAGGCCGGCCTGCGTGATGTGCAGCGACTCGGCGGCGCGGGTGAAGCTCGCATGGCGGGCGACCTCGACCAAAGCGGCGAGCTGGCGCAGGGACAGACCGAGGGACATGGCGAATTCTCGTTGCAAGGCAAACGTACGGCTCCGCAGATTAACAACTATTCATTGTGAATAGATCAAATACTTTAGCTTCTCATGGACAATCGCCTCTGGTCGAATAGCAAGAACGCTGCGCAAGACGTAGCGCATATTCATTTCAGGAGACAGATATGCCCGCATTCCGGCCCCAAGTACTGCTGGGAAGCATTGCCCTCGCCCTGGGCCTTGCCGCCCCGGCCGTTGCCGCGGACTTCCCCGACAAGCCCATCACGTTGATCGTGCCCTTCGCCCCCGGCGGCCCTACCGATGTCAGCGCGCGACTGTTCGGCAAGGTCATGTCCGAGCAGCTCGGCCAACCCGTCGTCGTGGACAACCGGGCCGGCGCGGGCGGCAGCATCGGTTCGGCCGCGGCGGCCAGAAGCCCCGCCGACGGCTACACACTGCTCTGGGGCGGCACCAGCAGCATCGTGGTCTCCCCGGCGCTCTACGACAACCTCGGCTATGACCCGATCGAATCGTTCACGCCGGTCGGTATGGCCGTGCGCGGGCCCATGGTGCTCGCCGGCAACAACGACCTGCAGGCGGCCGACCTGAAGCAACTGATTGCGCAGTCGAAGCAAAAGCCCATGAGTGTCGCGTCCGCCGGCAACGGCTCGGTCGGCCACCTCACCGCCGAGATGTTCAAGAGCGCCACCGGGGCCGACCTGCTGCATGTGCCCTATCGCGGCGGCGCGCCCGCCATGGTGGACGTGCTCGGCGGCCAGATCGACCTCATCTTCGACACGCTGACCCTGCTTCAGCCACAGATCTCCACCGACAAGCTGCGCGCCTATGCGATCGCCGCCCACGAGCGCCACCCCGGCCTGCCCGACGTGCCCACCGTGGAGGAAAGCGTGGGTACGCCCTTCGAGGCCTACTCCTGGTTCGGACTGCTGGCGCCCGCGGGCACGCCCGAGGACGTGGTCGGCAAGCTCACGCAGGCGCTCGCGGCCGGCGCGAAGGATCCCAACGTGATCGAACAGATGCGCGCCACGGGGCTGGAGCCCGTGGGCGGCACGGCGGCCGAGTTCGCGGACACCATCCAGGCGGATCTGGCCAAGTGGACAGATGTCGTCAAGAGCGCCAACGTCAAACCCGAGTGAGTCCTTCATGCCCTCTCGTCCCGAAGTCCTGATCGCCGGTGGCGGCCTGGGCGGGCTCACCGCAGCGCTCGCCCTGCTGCGCCGCGGCCATCCCGTCAAGGTGCTGGAGCAGGCCAGTGAACTGCGCGAAGTCGGCGCGGGCATCCAGCTCAGCGCCAACGCCAACAGGGTACTGTTCAGCCTGGGGCTGGAGGACGCGCTGCGCGCGGCCGCCAACCCGGCGGCAGGCAAGCGCATCCGGCTCTGGAACACCGGGCAGACCTGGCTGCTGTTCGACCTGGGCAGCGAATCGGTCGCCCGCTACGGTTTCCCGTATTTCACGATCTATCGCGCCGACCTGCACCGCATCCTGGCCGACGCCGTGCTCGCCCTGGATCCGCAGGCCATCGTGCTCGGCGCCCGGGTGGCCGACGTGGACGAAAATGATGGCCGCGTCGGCGTGACCCTGGCCGACGGGCGGCGCCAGGACGCCGACCTGCTGGTCGGCGCGGATGGCGTGCACTCGGCGGTCCGTACCCGCTTGTTCGGCGCCGACCAGCCCCGCTTCTCCGGCCAGCTCGCCTGGCGCGGCGTCATCCCCGCCGAACGCCTGCCCGCGCACCTGCGCGAGCCCCTGGCCTACAACTGGGTCGGCCCGGGCGCGCACGTCATCCACTATCCCTTGCGCCGCGGCGAACTGGTCAACTTCGTCGGCATCCTCGAACGCGACGACTGGCAGGTCGAATCCTGGACCGAAGCCGGCAGCGTCGAAGAATGCTCGCGCGACTTCGCCGGCTGGCACGAGGACGTCCAGACCCTGATCCATGCGCTCGAAACGCCCTTCAAGTGGGCTTTGATGCTGCGCGAACCCTTGCCGCAATGGTCGCGCGGGCGCATCACGCTGCTCGGCGACGCCTGCCACCCGACGCTGCCGATGCTGGCGTCCGGCGCGGCCATGGCCATCGAGGACGGCCTGGTGCTGGCACGCTCGCTCGAGGCCCACGCCGACGTGCCCACCGCCCTGCAGCGCTACCAGGAGGCGCGCGTGGCGCGCACTGCGCGCGTCGTACACGGCTCGGCCGAGAATGCGCGGCGCTTTCACAATCCCGCGCTCGCGCACGCCGAAGGCGCCGCCGCCTACGTCGAGCGCGAATGGCACGAAGCCCGCGTGCGCGAACGCTACGAGTGGCTGTTCACCTACGCGGCGGACGAGGTGCCGGTGTAGCTTGCAGCCTCACCCGGCGGAGGCGCCATACATCGCCACGATCAACCCGCGCAGCCACTGGTTGGCTGCGTCCCGATGCAACCGCCGTGGCCAGAACAAGTGCGTCTGCAAGGGCGGCACCGGCAGCGGCGGCACGAACGTGCGCAGGCCGAAGCGTCCCGCCACGCTCTGCGCGAGCTTTTCCGGCACGGTGGCAAGCACGTCGTTCTCGGCGACGATGAACGGCACGGCGCTGAAGTGCGGGACGCTGAAGTGTTCGTGCAAGGGCACGCCGGCGCGCTCCAGCGCCTGGTTCACGTCGCCGTAGGGCAAGGCGCGCGAAATGACCAGGTGCCGGGCGGCGACGAAGGCGGCCAGCGGCATGCCGGGCCGGGCCAGGGGATGCGCCGGCCGATGCAGAGTGAGATACCCCTGGCGGAACAGCATGCGCTGAAAGCAGCCGCTGCCCATGTCCTCGGAGAAGGCGCCCACGGCCAGGTCCACCCGGCCCGCCTCCATGTCGCGGCGCAGCTCGGCCCCCGCCACACGCACGGTGTCGATGCGCACGCCGGGCGCGTCCACGGCGCAGCGCGCCAGCAGGCGCGGCATGAAATGGATCTCGCCCACGTCGGACATGGCGACGCGAAACCGCTGTGTACCGATCGCTGGTTCGAAGTCGTCGCGAAAGTCGAGCATGTGCGAGAGCAGCGACAGCGCCTCGCCCACAGGTTCGGCGAGCCGCTCGGCCAACGGGGTGGGCTGCATGCCTTGTGCGCTGCGCACGAACAAGTCGTCGGCCAGGGCGTTGCGCAAGCGGCGCAGGGCATTGCTGACCGCCGGCTGCGACAGGTTCAGCCGGCGCGCGACCGCGGAAATGCTGCGTTCCTCGAGCAGCGCCTGGAGGATCACCAGCAGGTTCAGGTCGAGCGTGCGCAGGTCGATCATGGCAAGCTCGCACGCCGCATGCAGACGGTGCGCACGCAACCCGGCGGCGCCGGCACGGCGCTCAGTCGTTGAACGAGAACGCGCCGCCCCGGCAGACGTTCACGCTGTTCTCGATGACCTCGTCCCCGTCGTCGAACACGCCCTTGAAATCGAAGTGGCAGGCACCTGTGCCGTCGTCGATTTCGATCTCCACCGACTGCCCCGGCCTCAGCACCAGCTTGCCGAGAATGTCCTCTTCCCAACTGTCGGTATCGGTGTTCGACGCATAGAACTCGTTGAGGGTGACGCCGGTGCGGTTGACGATCTGCACGACCCGATCGGCAGCGACGGCCTGGACGCAAACGGCCATGGCGCTGGCCAGTGCGAGCGCACCGGACCAGCGCACGGGGATGGAAGGCATGGGACCTGCTCCTGAAAGGTCGACGAGCGCCCGGGCATGCTCGGGTGCAGCCGGGGCCGGCCGCGGCTGCCGGGGCGTACGCGCCAGCCAGGCAGCGGCCGTTGTCCCTATATTTTACCCAGGTTTTTTTGATGTCAGGCACGGGGCAGTCATTCTCCGGACATTCTTGTGGTGAATAACCCTTATTCTCCCATTCATCTCGTCATGGTGCAGCCGAACTCGCACAATAGCGCAATGCGCCTGCTGCAGGCGGGCTGACCAGGAGACATTCATGGAACGACGCTATCTTTCCGGCTTCGGTAACGCCCACGCGACCGAAGCCCTGCCCGGCGCGCTGCCCGAGGGCCGCAACTCGCCGCAGGTCTGCCCCTACGGGCTGTACGCCGAGCAACTGTCCGGCGCGGCCTTCACCGCGCCGCGCAACGAGAATCGCCGCTCCTGGCTGTACCGCATCCGGCCCGGCGTGGTGCACCGGCCCTTCAAGCCTTACGACGGCGCGCAGCGATGGGAGAGCGACTTCGGCACCGGCCCGGTCACGCCCAACCAGTTGCGCTGGAGCCCGCTGCCCCTGCCCGAGACCCCGGTGGACTTCGTCGATGGGATGACGACCTGGGCCGGCAACGGCGGCCCGGGCGCGCACACCGGCGTGGGCATCCACCTGTATGCCTGCAACCAGGACATGCGCGGGCGCTACTTCTACAACGCCGACGGCGAGATGCTGATCGTGCCGCAACTGGGCCGTCTGCGTTTTCGCACCGAGCTGGGCGTGCTGGAGGTCGAACCCCTGGAGATCGTCGTGATCCCGCGCGGCGTGCGCTTCGCGGTCGAACTGATGGACGGCGAGGCGCGCGGCTACGTGCTGGAGAACTTCGGCGCGGTGCTGCGCCTGCCCGAACTCGGCCCGATCGGCTCGAACGGGCTGGCCAATGCGCGCGACTTCCTGGCGCCCGCGGCGGCCTACGAGGACGTGGACGGCGACTTCACGCTGATCGCCAAGTTCACCGGCGGTTTCTGGCAATGCGCGCTCGACCATTCGCCGCTCGACGTGGTGGCCTGGCACGGCACGCATTATCCCTACAAATACGACCTGCGCCGCTACAACGCGGTCGGCTCGATCAGCTTCGACCACCCGGACCCCTCCATCTTCACGGTGCTCACCTCGCCCACCGACACGCACGGCGTGGGCAACATGGATTTCGCGATCTTCCCGCCACGCGTGCTGGCGATGGAGAACACCTTCCGCCCGCCGTGGTTCCACCGCAACGTGGCCAGCGAGTTCATGGGCCTGATCCAGGGGGTCTACGACGCCAAGGCGGAAGGCTTCGCGCCCGGCGGCGCCAGTCTGCACAACTGCATGAGCGGCCACGGCCCGGACGCCGGCACCTTCGAGAACGCGAGCAAGGCCGACACCACCAAGCCGCACTACATCCGCGACACCATGGCCTTCATGTTCGAGACCCGCGGCGTCATCCGGCCGACCGAGCGCGCCCTGGCGTCGCCGCAGTTGCAGAGCGATTACTATCAATGCTGGCAGGCGTTGAGGAAGCACTTCAACCCCGAGCAACCCTGAAGCACAAGATCCAGAGACATTATCCCTACATGGCCAACCTGAACGAAACCCACGACCCCGCGCTCACCAGTTGGGTCGAATCCGCCAACCAGCCGGGCACCGAGTTCCCGATCCAGAACCTGCCCTTCGCGGTCTTTCGCCGCCGCGGCCAGCCCGGGGGCTTTCGTCCCGGCGTAGGCATCGGCGAGCAGATCCTGGATCTGCGCGAGCTCGCCAGGAACAAGCCGTTCGACGGGCTGGCGGCGGTCGCGCTCGCCGCCTGCGACCAGCCCGGCGGCCAGCTCAACGAGTTCATGGCGGCCGGCCAGGAGACCTGGTCCGCGCTGCGCCTGGCCCTTTCGCGCGCGCTGCGCACCGGTTCCCCGCTGCGGCAGGCGCTGGCCGGCGCCCTGGTGCCGCAGGCCGATGCCGAGTTCACCGTGCCGGCGCGCATCGGCGACTACACCGACTTCTATGCCTCGATCCACCACGCCACCACGGTGGGCAAGCAGTTCCGGCCGGACAACCCCTTGATGCCCAACTACAAGTGGGTGCCGATCGGCTACCACGGCCGGGCCTCGAGCATCGGCGTGTCCGGCCAGCGCTTCGTGCGCCCCATGGGCCAGGTATTGCCCAAGGGCGCCAGCGCGCCGGAGTTCAGCGCCAGCCGCCGCCTCGACTACGAGACCGAAATGGGCGTGTGGATGGGCCAGGGCAATGCGCTCGGCACGCGCATCGGCCTGGACGACGCCGACACCCGCATCTTCGGCCTGTGCCTGCTCAACGACTGGTCCGCGCGCGACATCCAGGCCTGGGAGTACCAGCCGCTCGGCCCCTTCCTCGCCAAGAACTTCGCCACCACCATCTCGCCCTGGATCGTGACGATGGAGGCGTTGGAGCCCTTTCGCGTCGCCTGGGAACGCCCGGAGGGCGATCCCCAGCCGCTGCCCTACCTGGACTCGCCCCGCAACCGCGAGGGCGGCGCCTACGACATCCGCCTGCAGACGCTGCTCACCACCGAGAAGTCGCGCGCCGGGAAGTCCGCCCCGGCGGTTCTGTCCGAAACCAGCTTCCGTCACTCGTACTGGAACGTTGCGCAGCTCGTCGCCCACCACAGCGTCAACGGCTGCAACCTGCAGGCCGGCGACCTGCTCGGCACGGGCACCCAGTCCGGCCCGACCCCCGAGGAAGCCGGCTCGCTGCTGGAGCTCACCTCGGGCGGCCAGAAGCCGCTCACCCTGCCCTGGGGCGAGGAACGCACTTTCCTGCAGGACGGCGACGAAGTCATCCTGCGCGCCTGGTGCGAGAAACCGGGCTACCCGCGCATCGGCTTCGGCAGCGCGGCCGGTACCGTGCTGCCCGCCGCAGCGGACTGAGCCCGAGCCCGCTCCGGCAGCGCATGCTGCCGGGCAGACGAACACGGGGCCTGCACGGCCCCGTGTTTTTTTGTCGTAGGGTCGCCCCAAGACAAGAAAGCGCTCCCGCCCGGGGCAGCGCCGCCCACGCAGCGGCAAGCGTGGCGGCACTCCCTCCCGCCTACACCTGCGGCGGGTTGGTCTCGCGCGAGAAGTGCCGGTGCAGCGCCAATGCCGCGCAGAACGTATCGGCATCCTTGGCGCCGTGCGTCTTGGCGACGAGCAGGCCATCGACGCTTCCCTGGGTGTCGATGCCGGCGGCTTGCAGCACCTTCGCGCCGGCGCCGACCGCCATGAGGGTCTTGGCGTGCCGGTAGGTGTCGCGCAGGAATTCCAGCGCCCTGCCATCGGCCGAGAGGGCGGCGGCGGCCTGCTCGCCGTCCACCACGATGGCCCCGTCGAACACTGTCGAGGGATGGTTGTCCAGCGAAGCGTCGGCGTCCAGATCCGTGCCGCCGCCCGCCACGCGACCGAGATGCGGCCCGACCATACGCACCACCACGCCCGCGCCGATCAGCGCCTTGGCCAGCGCCAGCACCTGCCCACCGTCCACGCCGTCGGCCACCAGCAAGGCCACCTTGCGCGTGCGCACGCTGCCGTCGCCGGGCCGCGCCAGGAGGGAGAGCGCGGGCGAAACCTCGACCTCGGGCTTGGGCGGCTCGATCGCACGCGGCAGCGGATCAGGCAGGTCCAGCATGCCCAGGCCGTCGGCCACCGCCTGCGCCAGGGTTTCGTCGACGTTGCGCAGGCCGGCGACCACGCGCCGGCGCACCGCCGGCACCGTGACCTTGCTCAGTTCGAACGTCAAGGCACCGATGATGTGCTGCTGCTCGGGCTCGGACTGGCTGCGGTAGAACAGCGTTGCCTGGTTGTAGTGCTCGGCGAACTTCTCCGGCTTGCCACGCACCTCGTCCTGCGTGACGGGCTCCGGAAAGGACACGAAACCCATCTTCGCGCCGGCCTGGAACGGACAGCCGCCGGCCAGGGAGTTCGGCTCGTAGGCGACGCGACCGCGATGGATGGCCTGGCGGTGCATGCCGTCGCGCTGGTTGTTGTGCACCGGCGCGAGCGGCGCATTGATGGGCAGCTCATGAAAGTTGGGCCCGCCCAGCCGCGAGATCTGCGTATCCACGTAGGAATGGATGCGCCCGGCCAACAGCGGATCGTTCGTGAAATCGATTCCCGGCACCACATGCGCCGTACAGAATGCGACCTGCTCGGTCTCGGCGAAGAAGTTGTCCGGATTGCGGTCGAGCACCAGGCGGCCGATCGGCGTCACCGGCACCAGTTCCTCGGGGATGATCTTGGTCGCATCCAGGATGTCGAAGCTGAAGCTGTCGGCCTGCGCCTGGTCGAACACCTGTATACCCATTTCCCATTCGGGGTACTCGCCCGCGTCGATGGCTTCCCACAGGTCGCGACGGTGGAAGTCCGGATCGGCGCCCGAGACCTTCACCGCCTCGTCCCACACCTGCGAATGGGTGCCGAGCTTGGGCGAGAAGTGGAACTTCACGAACACCGACTCGCCCTCGGCATTGACGAAGCGGAAGGTGTGCACGCCGAAGCCCTGCATCATCCGGTAGCTGCGCGGGATCGCACGGTCGGACATTGCCCACATGATCATGTGGGTGGACTCCGGCATCAGCGACATGAAGTCCCAGAAGGTGTCGTGCGCGGAAGCCGCCTGGGGCATGCCGTGGTGCGGTTCGGGCTTGACGGCGTGGATCAGGTCGGGGAACTTCATCGCGTCCTGGATGAAGAACACCGGGATGTTGTTGCCGACCAGATCCCAGTTGCCCTGGTCGGTGTAGAACTTGATCGCGAAACCGCGCACGTCGCGCGCCGTGTCCTTGGAGCCGCGTTCGCCGGCCACGGTCGAGAAGCGCACGAACACCGGCGTGCGCTTGCCCTTGGCCGCGAATGGCGCGGCACAGGTGAGCTGCGTGAGGGCGTCGTAGCACTCGAAGTAGCCGTGGGCACCCGAGCCGCGCGCGTGCACGATGCGCTCGGGAATGCGCTCGTGATCGAAGTGCGTGATCTTCTCGCGCAGGATGAAGTCCTTGAGCAGGGCCGGCCCGCGCAGCCCGGCCTTGAGCGAATTCTGGTTGTCGGCGACCGGCACGCCCTGGTTGGTGGTCAGGACCTGCCCGCCGGAATCCACGCGCACGCGATCCAGGCCGCCGCCCACGGCGTTGACGCCGGCCTGGGCCGGCTGGCCCGTCTTGGCCGTCTCGTTCTGCTCGGACAAGGTGCTGGCCGCGGCCTCGGGCGCAACCGCCACCGATTCGCCCTGCGGAGGCGCGTGGCCATGGTCCAGGCCATGCTCGCCGGCCTTGTGCTGGTTGTAGGGAATGCCGGCAGAGGCGGCGTCGGTCGCCGCGGCCTTGCCGATGAGCGGGTTCGCGCTGCGCGCAGGTGCCGGGCCCGCTGGCCCGCTGTCGGTCGTGCCAAAACCGGTATCGACGGCAGTGCCTGTCGGCTTGCCCTTGCCCTTACCGTTGCTGTCCTTGGTCTTTGCCATGCGGCTCCCCTCGGTGGATGGGGCCGTGGCGCTCGTCCATCGAAAGCGAGGAACGAAGATGCCCGAGGATCGGGATGCCGCGGCCGGAGCCCGTCGCAGTAGCAAACGCCATACCGTTGGCGGACGCATCGAGCCCGTGGCGCCGCGGCGCCACGGGCTCGTTCGCCGCGCCGGCCGCGCTGCACCTGCGGCCGGTACGCCCCCGCCGCGGGTTCAGCGCGGAATCATCACCACGATCGCGACGATGGTGAGCGCCAGGCCGACCAGGTTGAGCCGGCTCAGCGTCTCGCGAAACACCAGGGCCCCCACCAGCGCGCCCAGCGACACGACGCCGATGTTCATGGCCGAGAAGACCAGGGCCGGGTCCTGCGGAAACTGCTGGTGCGCGCGGATGTAGAAGAAAATGTTGCCGAAGTTGAGCAAGCCCAGCCCCACGCCGGCGGCCAGGTGCGGCAACTGCCAGCGCGTACGCCGCAGCAGCAGGAACGCGAACAGCAGCACGCCGGCCAGGGCGAAGGATGCGACCAGGCCCGCGCCGAACGCCGTGCCCGCCTTGGACATCTGCTTGAAGAGGATATCGATGACGCCGTAGCCCACCCAGACCGCGAGCGGCCAGGCCCAGGCATACGGGCCGCCCTCGGCCGGCGTGTCGGCGGGGCGGCGCAGCAGGCAGAACAGCGCCGCGAACGCCAGCGCGATGCCGCCCACCGTGCGCGCCGTGGGGTCCTGGCCGAACAGGAAGAACGAGGCGAGCAGCGGGATGAAGAGCGACAGGCGCTGCGCCGCATCGCTGCGCACGATGCCCGCATGCCGCACCGAGGCGGCCATCGCCAGGAACACCGAGGGCAGCAGCACCCCCAGCGCGATCAGCACGCCCCAGGGCGTCGCCGGCGCGGCGAGCTGCTCGAGCGACGGGCGCAGCAGGCCCAGCGCGAGCGCCAGGGCGACGGCATAGTTCATGACGATCGCCTGCGCCGGCTCGACGCCCCAGCGGCGAAAGAGCTTCAACAGCACGGAAACGGCGACACTGCAGGCGATGCTGGCGATCAGATAGAGCATGGTGCGGCCTCGGCGCGAGGGTTCGGTTGGTCGGCTTGCAGGTGCGGGTCGCGCTCGCTGGCGTGCAGGCCGAGGCGGGCGAAGAGGCGGCGATCGGCCTCGAGTTGCGGATTGCCCCGGGTGAGCAGCGTCTCGCCATAGAACACCGAGTTGGCGCCGGCATGAAAGCAGAGCGCCTGCGTGGCGTCGTCCATGGCTTCGCGCCCGGCCGAGAGGCGAATCACCGACGCGGGCATCGCAACGCGCGCCACCGCGATCGTCTTCACGAACTCGATCGGGTCCAGCGGCGGCGCATCCGCCATCGGCGTGCCGGGCACGGCGATCAAATGATTGATCGGCACCGACTCGGGCGCCGGGTCCAGGCTGGCCAGTTCGGCGATCAGCCCGGCCCGGTCTTCGCGGGTTTCGCCCATGCCGACGATGCCGCCGCAGCAGACCTTCACGCCCGCCTGCCGCACGCGGGCCAGCGTCTCGAGCCGGTCCGCGTAGGTCCGCGTGCTGATGACCTTGCCGTAGTACTCCGGCGAGGTGTCGAGATTGTGGTTGTAGTAGTCCAGGCCCGCATCGCGCAGCACCTCGGCCTGCCCTTCGCGCAGCATGCCGAGCGTCACGCAGGTTTCCAGGCCCAGTGCCTTCACCTCGCTCACCATCTCGGCAACGGCTTGCACCTGATGCGGCTTGGGACTGCGCCAGGCGGCCCCCATGCAAAAGCGGCTCGCGCCCGCCGCCTTGGCCGAGCGGGCAGCCGCCAGCACGGCCTCGAGCGGCAACAGCGCCTCGCGCTCGACGCCCGTGTCGAACTGCGCCGACTGCGGACAGTAGCCGCAATCCTCGGGGCAGCCGCCGGTCTTGATCGACAGCAGACTGGAGAGCTGCACGGCATTCGGCACGAAATGCGCCAGATGGGCCTGGCGGGCGCGGTCCAGCAGTTCGGCCAGCGGCAACTCATACAGGGCGAGCACCTGCTGGGCCGACCAGCGCTGCGCGCCATCGCGGGCGGACGGGCGGCGGGCGACGTGAACCGGATGCTCACGGTATCGATGGCGCAGTGCAGAGGTGTCGGCGGACAGCATGGCAACTCCTGATGGATGGACAGCAGGCGGATGGTACGGAGGCCTGGGCCGACTCTGCAATACGGTGGATTTGCCTTTTACTTATAAGCCAATGAGCGATCTTGAACGACGATGATGGCACGTTGACGACAACCATCGATCAACGTGCCGTCATCCTGGCTGGAAGTGACTAGGCCCGAAAAATTGCAACCAATTGTTTAATGCGGATGGATGAGCGGCTCCCTTCCGCCAGCTTGAACGCCTGGAGGCCGAGAGGCTGGAGAACTAAGTCATCCCGCTGGCTATCGGTTCAGCCCGGACAACCTGGAGAACATGCGGCGGTTCTTCCTCGCGCATCGCGGGCCGAAGCGCTGCGCGGCGGCTGGAGCGTGCGCCAGCTCGACCGGCAGATCGGCAGATCGGCAGCCTGACTCATGCCCGTGGGCCAGATGCGCATGCAGCGCCACCGCGCAGCGGCTACAGCGTCTTGCGCTGCGACGCCGGCGGAATGCGCAGGGCCTCGCGATACTTGGCCACGGTGCGGCGGGCGACGACCATGCCCTGCTCGGCCAGCATCTGTGCAAGCTTGTTGTCGGACAGCGGCTTGTGCGCGTTTTCCGCGGCGATCATCTGCCGGATCAGTGTCTGCACCGCCGTGGCGGAGGCCACGCCGCCCGCCTGGGTGGACACCTGGCTGCCGAAGAAATACTTGAACTCGAACGTGCCCAGCGGCGTCAGCATGTACTTCTGCGTGGTCACGCGCGAGATGGTGGACTCGTGCAGTTCGAGCGCCTCGGCGATCTCACGCAGCACCAGGGGCCGCATGGCGATCGCGCCGTGCTCGAAGAAACCCTGCTGGCGATCGACGATCTCCTGCGCCACCCGGGTGATGGTGTCGCAGCGCTGCTGGATATTGCGGATCAACCAGCGCGCCTCGCGCAGTTGATCCGCGAGCCCGCTGCCGCGTTCGCTCTTGACGATGCTGGCATAAAGCTGATTCACGCTCAGCCGCGGCATGGTCTCGGGGTTCAGCTCGGCCACCCAGCGGCCGCGGACCTGGCGCACGATGATGTCGGGAATGACGTACTGCGCCTCGCGCGCACCGAAGCGCGAACCCGGCCGCGGGTTGAGCCGCCGGATCACCGACTGCACCGTGCGCAGGGTGGCTTCGTCGCACTGCAGCGTACGCTTGAGCTGGATGTAGTCGCGCGCCGCCAGCAGCGCCAGGTGCTGCTGGCACAAGCGGCGGGTGCAGGCGAGCACGCGGGCGTCGGCCAGCTCGGGGAAGACGTCGAGGTCGGGCTGGCGCAGTTGGATCGCCAGGCATTCGGCCATGTCGCGCGCGCCGACGCCCGCCGGATCGAACGACTGCAGCAGGTTCAAGGCCATGCGCAGCTCGCAGTCGTCCACCTCCAGTTCGGCTGGCAGCATGGCCTCGACCTCGTCCAGGCCGACCGACAGATAGCCGTTATCGTCCAGCTCGCCGATCAGCAGCTCGACCAGGGCCGCATCGCGCGGCGACGCCTGGGTGAACTTGAGCTGCTGCATCAGGTGCTCGGCGAGCGAGAGCGGCGGCGCTTCCTGCTGCATGGCCTCGTCGTCCAGTTCGCCGTCGCCGCGCCGTTCGCCGCGCTGCAGCTTGACGGTCTCGCGCGGCGGCTCGCCGGGTTCGGCATCCTCGCGCTCGAGCATGGGGTTGTCCTGCAGCGCCTGCTCGATCTCGGTCTCGAGCTCGAGCGTGGACATCTGCAACAGGCGGATCGACTGCTGCAGTTGGGGTGTCAGGGCCAGGTGCTGCGAGGCGCGCAGTTGCAGAGCTGGCTTCAATGGACCTCCTGGGAAAAGGCCGGGCCGCCCCAAGTTTTCCCATCCCCCTCGGGGGGCGGGCCGGACGCAGTCCGGCCTTGGGGGCGCTCCACTTGTTCGAGGATGGCTTCACCGTACGCGTGCAGCTTGCGCTCGCCCACGCCGTTGATGCGGGCGAGTTCGTCCAGCGACTCGGGGCAGGCCCGGGCGATCTCGCGCAAGGTGGCGTCGTGGAAGATGACGTAGGCAGGCACGCCGTGATCGCGCGCTACCGAGGCGCGCCAGGCGCGCAGCCGCACGAAGCGCTCCTCGGCCTCGGGCGCCAGCTCGATCACCGGCGCCCGCGGCCGGCTCTCGCGCACCCGCGTGGCGCGCTCGGATTCGCGGCGCAGCATGAGCTGGCGCTCGCCCTTCAGGACCGAGCGGCTGCCCTCGGTGAGGGTGAGTGTGCCGTAGCCCTCGTGGTCCACGGTGAGCAGGCTGTGCGCGATGAGCTGGCGCAGCACGCCGCGCCAGTCGCGCTCGGACAGGTCGGCGCCCACGCCGAACACCGACAGGGCATCGTGGCCGTACTGCTCGATGCGCGCATTCTTCTTGCCGCGCAGCACGTCGATGATGTGGCCGGCGCCGAAGCGCTGGCCGCGCTCCTTCCACAGGCGATACACGGCCGACAGCACCTTCTGGGCGGCGACGGTGCCGTCCCAGGCCTCCGGCGGCTCCAGACAGGTGTCGCAGTTGCCGCAGGCGGGCGAGGCTTCGCCGAAGTAAGCGAGCAGGCGCGTGCGCCGGCATTCGACGGTCTCGCACAGGCCGAGCATGGCGTCGAGCTGCGCGCCCATGCGCCGCTTGTGCTGCTCGTCGCCGTCGGATTCGTCGATCATGCGGCGTAGCTGCACCACGTCCTGCAGGCCGTAGGCCAGCCATGCCTGGGAAGGCAGGCCGTCGCGGCCCGCGCGGCCCGTCTCCTGGTAGTAGCCTTCCACCGACTTGGGCAGGTCGATGTGCGCGACGAAGCGCACGTCGGGCTTGTCGATGCCCATGCCGAAGGCAATCGTGGCCACCATCACCAGCCCGTCCTCGCGCAGAAAGCGCGACTGGTTGCGCGCGCGCACCTCGGCGGGCAGGCCCGCGTGGTAGGGCAGCGCGGCAATGCCCTGGCCGCACAGGTATTCGGCGGTGTCCTCGACCTTGGCGCGCGACAGGCAATACACGATGCCGGCATCGCCCGCGTGCTCGCCCTGGATGAAGCCGAGGAGCTGGCGGCGCACGTCGTTCTTCTCGACGATGCGATAGCGGATGTTGGGGCGATCGAAGCTCGACACGAACTGCGCGGCCGCCTCCAGGCCGAGGCGCGTGACGATCTCCTGGCGCGTGGCCTCGGTGGCCGTGGCGGTGAGCGCAATGCGCGGCACGTCGGGCCAGCGTTCGTGCAGCAGCGACAAGCCCATGTATTCGGGCCGGAAATCGTGCCCCCATTGCGACACGCAGTGCGCCTCGTCGATGGCGAAGAGTGCGATGCGGCCGCGCTCGAGCAAGGCCAGGCAGCGCTCGGTGAGCAGGCGTTCGGGCGCCACGTAGAGCAGGTCCAGCTCGCCGGCGACGAAGGCGCGCTCGACCGCGCGCGCCTCGTCCAGCGTCTGGCTGGAGTTCAGGTAGGCTGCGCGCACTCCGAGTTCGAGCAGGGCGTCGACCTGGTCCTGCATCAGCGCGATGAGCGGCGACACCACCACCCCCGTGCCCTCGCGCGCCAGCGCCGGCACCTGATAGCACAGCGACTTGCCGCCGCCCGTAGGCATGAGCACGAGAGCGTCGCCCCCGGCCACGACGTGCTCGACCGCCGCCTGCTGGTGCCCGCGGAAGCGTTCATAACCGAAGACCTGCTGGAGCAGGGCCAGCGGATCGGCGCGCGAAGTAGTGGTTGAATTCGTACCCATCGGACGTATTTTAAGGACTTGGCGCAGCTTTTGCTTCCGGAATCTCGCACACGGGGCGCGCCGCCCGGGCGGCGCGGGCGATGCGCCTGTTCCGGCGGGCGGCGACACAACCGGTAACGCGGCCAGTGTACCCTCGCGCCCCGCTGCCCGTGCATTCATGATTGTTGCGGATTACGTGGCAAAATCGTCCTTTGCGTCGCGAAAATCGCCTACCACTACGTATGACCGCACCCACTGCGCCCGCCGCCAACTTTCTGCGCCACCAGATCGAGTCCGACCTTGCCGCCCAGCGGTTCGAGGGCAAGCTCTGGGCGGGGCATCCTGCGTCCGGCGCCGAGCTGGCGGCCAGCGGCCGACCCGACCCCGCCCGCATCCGCACCCGCTTCCCGCCCGAGCCCAACGGCTACCTGCACATCGGCCACGCCAAGAGCATCTGCCTGAACTTCGGCCTGGCGCGCGACTACGGCGGGGTGTGCCACCTGCGTTTCGACGACACCAATCCCGAGAAGGAGAGCCAGGAGTACGTCGACGCCATCGTCGACCTGGTCAAGTGGCTGGGCTTCGACTGGCAGGCCAACGGCACCGACCACTGCTTCTTCGCCAGCGACTACTTCGGCTTCATGTACGAATGCGCCGAGGCCCTGGTGATGGCCGGCCACGCCTACGTGGACGAGCAGAGCCCTGACGAGATGCGCGCCACGCGCGGCACCCTGACCGAGCCGGGCCGGGATTCGCCCTGGCGCGCACGCGCGCCCGAGGAATCGCTCGCGCGCCTGCGCGAAATGCGCGAAGGCAAGCATCCGAACGGCTCGATGGCGTTGCGCGCGCGCATCGACATGGCCTCGCCCAACATCAACCTGCGCGACCCGGTGCTCTACCGCATCCGCCACGCCAGCCATCACCGCACCGGCGATGCCTGGCCGATCTACCCGATGTACACCTACGCCCATCCCATCGAGGATGCGCTCGAGGGCATCACGCACAGCATCTGCACGCTCGAGTTCGAGGACCAGCGCCCGTTCTACGACTGGCTGCTCGCGCGCCTGGCCGAGCTCGGCAAGCTGCGCGACCCGCTGCCCCACCAGTACGAGTTCGCCCGCCTGAACCTCAGCTACATCGTCACCAGCAAGCGCAAGCTGCTGCAACTGGTGCGCGACGGCCACGTCGAGGGCTGGGACGACCCGCGCATGCCGACCCTGGCCGGCCTGCGCCGGCGCGGCTACACGCCGGCGTCCATCCGCGCGCTGTGCGACCTCACCGGCGTGTCCAAGGCGAACTCGCGCCTGGACTACACCCTGCTCGAGCAGGCGCTGCGCGATGACCTGGACCCCAAGGCGCCTCGCGCGGTGGCCGTGCTCGACCCGGTCAAGCTGGTCATCACCAACTACCCGGAGGGGCAGGAAGAAACCTGCACCGCGCCGCTCAACCCGCATGCGCCCGACGCCGGCGTCCGCGAGTTTGCGTTCTCGCGCGAGCTCTGGATCGAGCGCGACGACTTTCGCGAAGAGCCGCCCAAGAAGTATTTCCGCCTGTTCCCGGGCAACCTGGTGCGCCTGAAGTACGCCTACGTCGTGCGCTGTACCGGCGTGGTCAAGGACGCCGAGGGCAACATCGTCGAAGTCCAGGCCGAATACCTGCCCGAGACGCGCAGCGGCACGCCCGGCGCGGACAGCGTCAAGGTGAAGGGCAACATCACCTGGGTCAGCGCCGCGCATGCCGTGCCGGCCGAGGTGCGCCTGTACGACCGCCTGTTCTCCGATCCGCACCCGGACGCCGGCGACAAGGACTTCATCGCCGCGCTCAACCCCGACTCGAAGCAGGTGGTGCAGGGCTGGCTGGAGCCCGGCGTACAGGCGGCGCCCGGCGCCACCTGGCAGTTCGAGCGGCTGGGCTATTTCACGGCGGATCGCGAACTCTCGACGCCCGAGAAGCCGGTGATCAATCGCTCGGTGACGCTGCGGGATTCCTGGGGGAGGTGAGGGCCCCTTCCGCCCGCTACGCGGGCACCTTCCCCCAGGGGAAGGCGGCGCGGGCCTGAGGCGCTCACGCTGGCGCTTCTGCGGCGCAAACCTTGAGCGGGATGCGGTTCAGCTTCTGGCGTCCTGGTGATAGACCGAGAACTCGCGCAACTGCGCTTCGCTGCGCGCGATCGCGCGCAGGCTGTCCTTTCCTCCGCCCGCCACGAGCAACGCGGCCAGCGCCTGGGCCACGGCTAGCGCGGGCACGACCGACGGGAACAGCGAAGGCGTCGCGTTCGCGAGCAGCACCAGGGCCGTGGCGGGCGCGGCGATGGGCGATACGGCGCTGTCGGTCACGCTGACGACGCGCACCCCCTGGGCATGGGCAAAGCGCACCGCCGACACGGCGTCGCGCGCGTACGGCGCGTAGCTGAACACCAGCAGCGCATCCTCCTTGCCGGCGCGGCGCAGGTCGTCGGCGAAGGTGCCGCCGATGCCCGACAACAAGGTGGTGTTCTGCAGGAACATGCCGCAGGCATAGTTGAAATAGAACGCTGCGGGCATGAGGCTGCGCAGCCCCACCACATAGATGTGGCGCGCCTGGGCCAGCACGTCGCGAGCGCCGGCGATGGCCCGCTGGGTGCCCGGCTCCAACAGCCCCTGCAGATTGCGGAACTCGGCCTGGACCAGTTCGGCGAGCAGGCTCTCGGCCTGGTCGTGCGCGCCTCGCTTCTGCAACTCGGAGGCGCGCGCCGCGAACGATCCGGTGCCTTCGGCGAGCCAGGTGCGATAGACCTCGCGCATGGCGTCGTAGCCGTCGAAACCGAGCTGGCGCGCCAGCCGGTGCATCGCGCTCGCCTGCAGCCCTGCCTCGGCGGCGACGCTGCGCATCGAATTCAGCGCGATGGCCTTCGGATTATCGATGGCATAGCGCGCCGCGCGCTGCAGGATGGGCGGCAGATTCGGGTATTGCTCCTCGATCAATCGGTCGACTTCGCGCTTGTCCATCCCTACTCCTGAAATGCGGACCGTCGCCCGGGGGGCCTCATTCTAAGGCCGGCAAGCCCCGCACCACGGCATCCAGGGCTTCGCCGAGTCGCTCGACGGCTTCGTCCAGTTGACCGACGCTGGCAATGTAGGGCGGTGCCAGCAGCACATGGTCGCCGCGCCTGCCGTCGATGGTGCCGCCTGCCGGATAGCACAGGAGCCCGCGCTCCTGCGCTGCCCGCTTGACGCGGGCGTGCACCTGCAGCGCGGGGTCGAAGGGCTCGCCGGTGTCGCGCTCGCGCACCAGCTCGATCGCCTGGAACAGGCCCCGCCCACGGATATCCCCCACGTGCGGATGATCGCCGAAGCGCGAGCGCAGGCGCGCATCCAGCCCTCTGCCCAGTTCGGCCACGCGCGCGACCAGTCCGTCGCGCTCCACCACCGTCTGCACCGCGAGCGCGGCAGCGCAAGCGACCGGATGTCCGACATAGGTGTGCCCGTGCTGGAACGCACCCGAGCCGCCGACGATGGCATCGACCACGCGCGCGGCGGCCAGCACGGCGCCGATCGGCTGGTATCCGCCGCCCAGCCCTTTGGCCAGGCACAGCAGATCGGGCACCACGCCCTCCTGCTCGAAGGCATGGTAGGTGCCGGTGCGCCCCATGCCGCTCATCACCTCGTCCAGGATCAGCAGCACGCCATGGCGCTCGCACACGGCGCGAATGCGCGGGAAGTAGCCGGGGACGGGAGCGACGGCTCCCGCGGTCGCGCCGACCACCGTCTCGGCCACGAACGCACTCACGGTCCGTGGCCCCAGCGCGAGGATCTTCTGCTCCAGCTCATCGGCCAGGCGCTCGGCATACTGCGCATCCGACTCGCCGGCTTGCCGGCCATGCCGGGCAAAGCACGGCGAGACATGATGCGCCTCGGCGAGCAGCGGCTCGTACAGCGCGCGGCGGCCCGCGTTGCCGCCGATGGCGAGCGCACCCAGGGTATTGCCGTGATAGCTCTGGCGCCGCGAGACGACATGGCGCCGGCCGGCCTCGCCGCGCTCCACATGGTACTGGCGGGCCATCTTCAAGGCGGTCTCCACGGCCTCTGACCCACTGGACACGAAATAGGCGTGCGCCAGCCCCGCAGGCGAGCGCCCGGCGAGCAGATCGGCCAATTGCTCGGCCGGCTCCGAGGTGAAGAAGCTGGTGTGCGCATACGCCAGGCGCTGCACCTGCGCCGCCACGGCGGCCACCACCTCCGGATGCCCGTGCCCCAGGCACGACACTGCCGCGCCCCCCGACCCGTCGAAGTAACGCCGGCCGTCGGCGTCGAAGAGATAGCACCCCTCGCCGCGCACGGCAGTCTGCAGGGGAACGCGGGGAGTTCGGTGAAAGATGTGGGTCATGACGAAGAAGGCTTGCCGAAACGGCGTGTGGAACATATGATCTAATCTATCAGAAAATAGATCACTTGTTCTCAACACCATGCGTCCGTCGCCATCCGCCGGACGCATCCGACGGAGCCGATTGCCTCATGAGGATCGCCAGCGTACAGATGTGCAGCTCGACCGACGTCCAGCGCAATGTGGCTCGGGCCTGCGAATACATTGCCCAGGCAGCCGCCGAGGGCGCCGAACTGGTCGTGCTGCCGGAATTCTTCAACACGATCTTCTTCGCGCAGTACCAGGACCCCGCCTACCACGCGCTCGCCGAGCCCGAGGACGGGCCCACGGTGAACGCGGTGCGCACCGCGGCCCAGCGCCATGGCATCGCGGTGCTCGCCACGCTGTACGAGCGCGCCGACGCGGGCCTCTACTTCGACACGGCCATGCACATCGACCGCGCCGGGGAGATCCGCTTCAAGTACCGCAAGGTGCACCCGGCGGCCGTGCGCAGCCTGGAGAAGATCTATTTCCGCTACGGCACGCGCCTGGACACCTATGCCGTCGGCCAGTGGCGCGTCGGCGTGGGCATTTGTTATGACATGGGCTTTCCCGAGACGGCCCGCGCGCTGATGCTCAACGGCGCCGAGCTGCTCCTCGCGCCTTACGCCACGCCGCGCGTGCACATGTTCCAGGAAGTGCTGCGCACCCGCGCCTTCGAGAACGGCTGTTATCTCGTCGCCGCCAACAAAGTTGGGCGCGAAGGCGACTGGGACATGGGCGGCGGCAGCTTGATCGTCGCGCCCGACGGCAGCGTGCTGCAGAGCGCCGATACGCGCAGCGAGGCGCTCCTGGTCGCGGACATCGATCGATCGATCGTCGAACACGCGCGCATTGCCTACCCGGCGCGGCGCGACCGCCGTCCCGATCTGTACGGCGCGCTGACCCGCGAAACCGACGCCTCGCTGTAAAGCCGTTCCCCTCCGGTCCGGTGCGCCGGGCCGCCTCACTCTCCACCCATCGAGACCCTGCCATGCCACTGACGTCTTCCTCCTCCCTGCCGCGATGGCTGCGCCCGGTCGTCGCCACGCTGCTCATGACCGGCGCGCTTACCGGCAACGCCGCCGAGTGGCCCAGCCGCCCGATCCAGTTGATCGTGCCCTTCGGCCCCGGCGGCACCACCGACGTGCTCGCCCGTATCGTCGCCGACGGCGTGGGCAAGGCGCTCGGCCAGCAGGTCGTGGTCGAGAACAAGCCCGGCGCTGGCGCCAACATCGGCGCCGCGGAAGTCGCCCGCGCGCGACCCGACGGCTACACGCTGCTCATGGCCACCCCGGGGCCGCTGGCGATCAATCCGCATGTCTATGCCAGCATGCCCTTCGATGCGGCCACGAGCTTCGCCGCCGTTTCCTACGTGGCCGACGTGCCCAACGTCATCCTGGCCAATCCCGCCACGGGCATGAAGAACATCCAGGACCTGCTCGAACGCGCCAAGGCCGAGCCCGGCAAGCTGAACTGGGGCTCGCCCGGCGTGGGCAGCACCGGCCACATCCAGCTCGAACTGCTCAAGCAACTGGCCCACGTGGACATCTCGCATGTGCCCTACAAGGGCGCGGCGCAGGCCACCGCCGACCTGATCGCTGGGCACATCGAGCTGGCCGGCGACAATGTGCCCACCGCGCTCGCCAACATCCGCTCCGGTCAGGTGCTCGCGCTGGGCGTAGCCAGCGAGCAGCCGCTGGACGTGCTGCCCGGCATCGCTCCCGTGGCCGAGACGGTGCCCGGCTACGTATTGCCCTCCTGGTTCGTGCTGGTCGCCCCCGCGGGCACGCCCGACGCCATTACCGAACGCATCGCCGCCGCCGTCGACGCCTTCCGGAACGACCCCACGATGGTCGAGCGCTTCAGCAACCTGGGCGCGACGCTGGTCGGCGGCCCGCCCGCGCGCCTGGCCCAGCATCTCGCCGCCGAGCGCGAGCGCTACGCCGAAGTCCTGAAGGATATCGAGGTGGCCAACTGATGCGGCGCAGACGACTCGCGGTGGCGCGCCTGTGGTTCGAGGGCAATGCCTTCGGCCCGATCGCCGCCGACAGGGCGCGCTTCGAAGCCTACGAGTGGCAGGCCGGCGCCGGCGTGCTCGACGCCATGCGCGGCACCGCCACCGAACTGGGGGCGGTTGCGCAGTTCGCCGACGCCCACCCGGAATGGGAAGTGGTCGTGCTGCGCTGCGCGGCGGCGCTGCCCGCGGGGCCGATCACCGAGGACGTCTACGCCGCCTACGCCGACGAACTGCAGGCAGGGCTGCGGGCGGGTTTGGAGGACGGCGGCTGGGATGCGGTCTACCTGTCGCTGCACGGCGCGGCGATCACCGTCGACGACCCGACCCCGGAGCTGCGCATCGCCCGCCTGGTGCGCAGCATCGTGCCGCTAGCCCCCGTGGGTGCGAGCTTCGACCTGCATGGCAACATGGACCCGGCCTGGGCCGAGGTGCTCGATGTCGCCAGCGTGTACCGCACGCATCCGCATGTGGACATGGACGCGACTGCCGGCCGGGTGCTCGACGGCCTGCGCCGCTGCGCCGAAGAAGGCCTGCGTACCCGCCGCGCGCTGCTCAATCGGGGCCTGATTCTGCCGAGCATGAACATGCGGACCGCAGCCGGACCCATGCGCACGATCGAGCAGGCCGCGCGCTCGGCCACCCGCGCGCCGGTGCTCGACGTGAACGTGTTCGGCGGTTTTCCTTATGCCGACACGCCGGCCACCGGCGCCTCGGTATTCGTGGTGAGCGATGCGGCCCAGGACCCGGCCGGCTCCGCCGCCGCGGCGGCGGCGAGCGAAGTCATGGCCTGCATCGAGGCGCTCGCGCCGGCGTTCCGCGTGACGCTGCCCTCCCCCGCCGAGGCCCTGGCCGATGCGCTGGGGACCCAAGAGGCCGGCCTGATCGCCATCACCGACTCGGCCGACAATCCCTTGTCGGGCGGCGGCGGCGATACCACGGGTCTGTTCGCGGCGCTGCTCGCCGCCGAACCGAAAGTACCGACATTATTCGCAAGCTTCGCCACGCCCGAGGCGGTCCGGGCTGCCTGGGCCGCCGGCGTGGACGCCAGCCTCGACGTCACCCTGGGCGGCAGGTACGGCCCGCAGTTCGGCGCCCCGGTGAGCGTGCGCGTCACGGTCGAGGCCCTGACCGAAGGCCGGTTCCGCAACGTCGGTCCCATGCAGACCGGCGTGCAGCGCAGTTGCGGACGCACAGCGCTGCTGCGCCTGGCCGATCAGCCCGAGGTTCGCGTGATCGTCACGCAGGACGTGGCCGCCGCGGACGACCCGGCGTTCTATGCCCTGCACGGCGTGGACCCGGCGCGGCTGCGCCTGCTTTGCGTAAAGGCCAAGAACCACTTTCGCGCGGCCTTCGCCGATCGCTGCGTGCGCATCATCGACTGCGATGCGCCCGGACCGGCCTGCCTGGACCTCTCGCGGCTGCCCTTCCGGCACCGGCACATCGCGGCCGACTATCCCTTGCCGCGATGAACCGGCCCGGCTCGCGAGCCGCGCTTCAAGGCACCAGCACCGCCGCGCCCGTCGTGCTGCCCGACTCCAGATCCGCGTGCGCGCGGTGCACGTCGTCCAGGGCATAGCGCCGCGCCACGGTGAGATCGAGCAGCCCCTCGGTCGCCGCCGCGAAGAAGCGCGCGGCCGCGGCCTGCAGCTCCTCGCGCGTGGCGATGAAGCTGCGCAGTGTCGGGCGGCACACCGACAGCGACTTGGCGTGCAGCAGTTGCAGGTCGAGGCCCCGCACGTCGCCCGAGGCGGTGCCGTAGTTGATCGCCAGGCCGCGCGGGCGCAGGCAGGCGAGCGAATCGACGAAGACGTCCTTGCCCACGGCGTCGTACACGACAGCGACGCCCTGGCCGCCGCTCGCCGCCAGCACGCGGTCCGCCCATCCCGGTTCGCGATAGACGATCACCTCATGGCAGCCGTTCGCCTGGGCGCGCTCGCGCTTGGCCACCGAGCCGACCGTCCCGATCACATGTGCGCCCAGGGCCCTCGCCCACGGGCACAGCATCTGCCCCATGCCGCCGGCGGCGGCATGCACGAGCACGGCGTCGCCGGGCCGCACGGCATACAGCCGATGCAGCAGGTACTCGGCGGTCAGTCCGCGCAGCAGGAAGCCCGCGGCCGCCTGCGCATCCACACTGTCCGGCAGGGCGACGAGTCGATCGGCCGGGAGCACCATCGTGTCGGCATAGGCGCCCGGGTGGATGTAGGCCACCCTGTCGCCGGGCGCATACGCCTGCACGCCCTCGCCCACCATCTCGATCACCCCCGCCCCTTGCGAGCCGAGCACGGCGGGCAGCTCTCCCGCGTGCGGACCCGCATCGCCGCGCCGCTGGTAGATGTCAGCGAAGTTCAGGCCGATCGCCTGCTGGCGCACGCGGACTTCGCCGGCGCCGGGCTCGTCCACGGGCACCGGCACGATCCGCATGACGTCCGGCGGCCCGTGGCGCTCGATGCGCACCACGCGATTCCCCGTCCCGTCAGCCCGCTGCGCCGGGTGCCCGGCGCTTGCCGGCGCGGCACCGGCCGTGGTGGCGCCGCTGCCCGTAGCCGCTGGGCCGGCCGGGCTCGACGCATGGCGAACGACGCTGTCAGGCATGGTCCACCTCCGCCGGTTCGCTCACCGCGCCGCAGGCGAGCAGGGCCTCGGTCTCCTGCGGCGTGAAGCCGAACTCGGCGAGCACGACACGCGTGTGCTCGCCGAGCAGGGGCGGCGGCGATGCCTTGCCCTGCGGCATGCCGGAGAGCTTGACCGGCAGGCCGAGCGACTGCAGCCGGCCTTCCTGCGGATGCGACACGTCGAGCACCATGTCGCGCGCCAGTGTCTGCGGATGGGCGAGGATCTGGGCGATGTCGTGGACCGGGCCGGCCGGCACGCCGGCCTCGTCGAAGCGGGCCAGCCAGTAGGCGGCGGGCTGGGTGCGGATGATGTCGCCGATCAGCTCGGCCAGCGCCTGCTCGTTCGCCTTGCGCTGCTCGCCCACGCGAAAGCGCGGGTCGTCCTTCCATTCCGGATGGCCGAGCAGCTCGGCGATGCGGCCCCAGTTGGACTGGTTCGCGCCGCCGACGGTGATCCACTGGTCGGCCGCCTGGAAAGCCTGGTAGGGCGCGATCAGCGGATGCGCCGAGCCGGACGCGCCCAGCACCTTGCCGCTGGAGAAGTACACCGCGGCGAACCAGTACATCTGCTGCAGCGAGGCCTCGAACAGCGAGGTGTCCACCAGTTGCCCCTGTCCGGTGCGGGCGCGCTCGACATAGGCGGCGAGAATGCCGATGGTGGCCAGCAGGCCGGCGTTGATGTCGCCCACCGAATTGCCCGACTTGAGCGGCGGGCCGCCCTTTTCGCCGGTCACGCTCATGATGCCCGCGAAGCCCTGCGCGATGAGATCGAACCCGCCGCGCTCGGCCATCGGGCCGGTGCGCCCGTAGCCCGAGATCGAGCAGTAGATGAGGCCGGGGTTGATCTCGCGCAGTGTGTCGTAGCCCACGCCCAGCCTTTCCATGGTGCCCAGGCGGTAGTTCTCGATGAGCACGTCGGCCCCCGCCACCAGCCGCTTGAGCGCGGCCACGCCCTCGGGGCGCTTGAGATCGAGCGCCAGCCCGCGCTTGTTGCGGTTGAGCATGGCGAACGAGGGCGGGATCGGCTTCTCGCTGGTCACGCGGTAGCCCCGGGTATCGTCGCCGCCGGGCAGCTTCTCGACCTTGACGACGTCGGCGCCCAGATCGGCGAGCATGGCGCCGCAGGTCGGGCCGGCCATGATCTGCGCCAGTTCCAGGACTTTCATGCCACTCAGCGGACCATGCGTCATGGTTGTCTCCTCATGCGTTGATTGCGAAAAGCGAATGGAAGGGCAGCGGCGCGGCGCTCGCCGGCGCGCCGCAAACCGGCCGCGCCCCGGGCCGTTGCACTGCGCCGGGATGCGGCCTCACGGCAGCACCGCGATGCCGTCGCGGTTGAGCGACATCCAGGCGCTGCCGCCGCGCTCGAACACCGCGCCCGGCGACGCGCTCACGCGCAGCTCGACCGAGTCGGCCTCGGCCGGGCTGACCACGTAGTCCCAGTGCTCGCCGAGATAGGTGCGGCTGCGCACCGTGACCGGCGTCGCCCCCTGCTCCTGGGCCGCGTGCAGGCGCAGCGCCTGCGGACGGATGGATACTGCGACATCGGTGCCGGCCGCGTGTCCGCCGGTATCCAGCGCCCGCGTGTCGATCCGAAATCCGCCGCAGACGATGCCGTCCTCGCGCAGCACGCCCTGCAGCAGGTTGGTGCGGCCGATGAACTCGGCGACGAAGCGCGTGCGCGGCCGGTTGTACAGCGCCCAGGGCGTGTCGATCTGCTCCAGGTTGCCGCCGTTCATCACGGCGATGCGGTCGGAGATGGCCATCGCCTCGGACTGGTCGTGCGTCACGTAGACGGTGGTCATGCCGAACTCATCGTGCAGGCGGCGGATTTCGTTGCGCATCTCCTCGCGCAGGTTGGCGTCGAGGTTGGACAACGGCTCGTCGAGCAGCAGCACCTGCGGGCGCACGACGATGGCGCGGGCCAGCGCCACCCGCTGCTGCTGGCCGCCCGAGAGTTCGGCCGGGTAGCGTTCGGCCAGGTGATCCAGGTGCACCACCGCCAGGATCTCGTCCACGCGCTGGCGCACCTGCGCCGCGGGCATGCGGCGCACCGTCAGGCCGAAGGCCACGTTCTCGCGAACCGTCATGTTGGGCCAAATGGCGTAGCTCTGGAAGATCATCGACATGCCGCGCCGCTCGGGCGGCACGCTGCCGCCCGGATGCGACAGCACTTCGCCATTCATGCGGATGCAGCCCTCGGACGGGTCGACGAAGCCCGCGATCATGCGCAGCGTCGTCGTCTTGCCGCAGCCCGAGGGGCCGAGCAGCGACACGAACTCGCCCTCGGACAGCGACAGATCCATGTTCTGCACCACCGCCAGCGGGCCGTAGCGCTTGCCCAGGTTTTCCAGTACCAGCTTGTTCATGTTGCCTCCCGATGGCGCGGCGGCTCGGCCGCGCCGTGTGGTCGTTCCGGCCCGCGAGCCGGACCTCCCCGCTGCGAATCCGTGGCGCATGCCGCGCCCGCCCTGGTCCCGCCTTCTTGGCCCGGCATCGCGCCGCAGCTACGCTCGGCGCCGGGTCATGAAATCCCGGCCGACGAACTTCATGCCCAGTGCCACCAGCGCGCCGGTGACGACGAGCATGACCACGCCGATGGCCGACAGCACCTCGTAGTTGCCCTGCTCGCTCAGGTCCAGGATGAGCACCGACATCACGCGCGTCTCCGGTCCGCTGAGAAAGACCGCCGTGGACAGTTCGCGCGTGGCGATGATGAAGACCAGGATGAACGAACCGAACAGCGTCTTGCCCAGCAGCGGCACCACCACGCGCGAGACGGCCTGGTAGCGCGAGCCGCCCATGATGCGCACCGCCTCCTCCAGCTCGGGGTTGAGCGACTTCACCGCGGCGGTGGCGGCGGTGGCCGAAATGGGCAGAAAGCGCGTGATGTAGGCGATCACGATGAGCAGGCCGGTGCCGTACAACGAGAACGGCGGCCCGGCGTAGGCCGCATAGAACGCCACGGCCAGCACGATGCCGGGCACCGCGAAGGGCGCCAGCGAGAGGAACTGCAGCACGCCCGGGAACGGCAGCAGGCGCCGCTGTACCACGTAGGCCACGGCCAGGCCGATCGCCACGCAGGCGAGTGCTGCCGCGCCGGCATAGACGAAGGTGTTGACGATGGCGCCGCGCACCGTGGCCTGCTCGAGCAGGATGTGCGAGAAGTTGGCGAGCGTGAGGTTATCGAGCGAGAAGCCGCGCCCCCAGGCCCGGCTGAAAGCGGATTGCAGCAGCACGACCAGCGGCAGCAGCACCGTGATGAGCGCGACCAGCCCGCACCAGGCGAACAGCACCCAGCGCCAGGCGCCGATGTCCAGCGGCCGGCGTTCGCCGCCCTTGCCCGAGACCGACACATAGCCCTTGCGCGCGAGCAGCATGCGCTGCACGCCGAGCAGCACGACGGTGGTCGCCAGCATGGGCATCGCATAGGCCGCGGCCACCTCGACGCGCAGCGGATACTCGAAGAAGGTGGCCATCTGCGTGGTCGCCACGTTGATGCCGGCGGGAATGGCGATCAGCACCGGCGTACCGTACAGCGCAATCGCCTCCAGGAACACCAGGATGGCGGCGCCGCACACGGCCGGCAGCACCAGCGGCAGCGTGACCCGGCGCAGCGTGGCGAGCTTGCCGGCGCCGTGGATGAACGCGGCATCCTCGAGTTCGGTGGAAATCAGGTCCAGCGCCGACTTGGCGAAGATGTACACCAGCGGAAACGCATAGAGCGCGATCACCAGCGCCAGTCCCCAGAAGCTGAACAGGTTGACCGGCCCGCCGGCGGTGCCGAACAGCGCCATCCAGGCGCGATTGACCCAGCCCGCGTTGGGGCCGGCGAGCAGGATCCACGCGATGGCCCCGAGAAAGGGCGGCATGATGAAAGCGGCCAGCACGCTCAGGTTGAAGAAGCCCTTGGCCGGCAGGTTGGTGCGCGACACGCCCCAGGCCATCGGCAGCGCGATCACCAGGCTCAGCGCGGTCGAGGCCAGGCCGAGCTGCAGCGTGGTCCACAGGGCGTCGACGTAGCGCGACCGCCCGAACGCCTGGGCATAGCGCTCGAACGACCAGCCGTCCACGCCGCGCAGGCTCTCGGCCAAGAGGCGCAGGATGGGATTGGCGACCAGGAACACGAGCAGCGCGACGAGCAGCAGGAACACCAGCAGCATGGGGTCCGGACGCCAGGACCGCGGACGCGGGGCGAGCTTGCTGTCGGCCTTCAGGGGAATGACGGACATGGTGCGGGACTCGGCAAAGGCGCGGCGAGGACGCCGCGGGACATGGATGCACGACCGGGCGCGCGCCGGCACCGGCTTGCGGGCCGGTCGCGGCGCGGCCGCGGAATCAGACACCGAAGGTGTCGCGCCACTCCTCGATCAGCTCGGGCACCTTGGTGCGCACACTCTCGTTGCTCGGCTGAATCGTCTTGATCTCGCTGATCGACTTCACGCCCTCGCGGGGCGGCACATCGGGCCGCAGCGGTGTGTTGTATTCGTCGACCGAGATCGACGCATATTCCTTGCTGCCGCTCCACTCCATGAACAGCTTGGCCGCGTTCGGGTGCCGCGCGTTGGCCATGATCGCCGAGGGCAGCACCATCAGCACCGCCCCCTCGTCCGCGTAGATCACGTCCACCGGATTGCCGCGGGCCTTCTGCGTCAGCGCCAGCGATACGGGGCCGGCCGAGACCTGCCGCTCGCCGGAAATCAGCGTGGTGACGGTATCGATGATGGAGCGCCCGACCTGCGGCTGGTTCTTGGCCAGCGCGTCGATGAAGGCCTCGCCATAAAGCTCGGTCATGGCGACCAGCCAGGTACCGACGAAGCCGCTGAAGCCCGGGTGGCCCACCGAGACCCGGCCCTTGAACTTCGGATCGGTCAGCGCCTGCCAGCTCGTGCCCACGTCCTCGGCCTTCAGCTTGGTCGGGTTGTACAGCAGACTGATCAGGTTGGAACTGGTCACGCTGTAGTAGCCGTCGGGGTCGTAGTTCTGAAAGCGCTCGTCGAACGTCTTGTGCGAGCGCGGCACATATTGCATGAGCAGCCCGCGATCCTTGAGGTCGAGGAAGTGGCCGATGTCGGTCGAGGCGAACACATCGCAGTTGGCGATGTTCGCGCGCAGATCCTGGCTCAGGCGCTGGTAGGCCACCTGGGCCGTGGTGCGCACCACGTTGACGCGCACGCCGGGATAGCGGGCGGTGAACATCTGGCCGACCTGCTCGGCGAGCTCGGAGGTCAGGTGCGCGACGTACCAGGTGAGCTCGCCCTCCTTGCGGGCGGCGTCGTGCAGTTCCTTCAGATAGGCCTCGTCGGGCTCGGCAGCCGATACGCGCAGTGCAGGCAGCATCAGGGCGGCACCGACCGTGGCAGTGAACTGCCGTCGGGTGATGGACATGGTTGTCTCCTCGGTGGGGGTGCGGGCGGCAGGGCGCCGCCCGCGGCGAGCCGTCTCAGCGGCCTTGGAACACGGGTTTGCGGCGCTCGTGCCAGGCGGTGACCCCCTCGCGGATGTCTTCCGAACGCAGGCTGGCCGCATGGCGCGCATCGAGGGCGTCCGCGTCCAGCTCGCCGCGCGCCAGCTCGTTGATGGCCTGCTTCATGCCGGCGACCGCCAGCGGTGCCTGTCCTGCAAGGACGCCGGCCAGGCGTTCGACCTCGGCGTCCAGCCCGCCGGCGGGCACCATCTCGGTGAGATAGCCCACGCGCAGCATCTCCGGCGCCTTGATGGTCTGCGAGGTGAGAAAGAGCTTCTTCGCCGCGTTCACGCCGAGCCGGCTGACGTAGCGCACCATGCCGCTGCGGTAGTAGTGCAGGCCGAGCCGGCTGGCCGGCATGAACATCTCGATGCCCTCCTCGCCGATGCGAAAGTCGCAGCACAGGGCGAGATCGGTCGCGCCGCCGTACACGCTGCCGTTCAGCCGGCAGATGGTCGGCACGCGCAGGTTCTCCAGCCGTTCGAGCAGGACATCGAACGGGCTGGTGGCCTGCGGCGGCTCGGGCTCGCCGGCGGGCTGCGTATCGAGCGCGGCCCGGCGCTCGGCGAGATCGCCCAGGTGATAGCCGGAACTGAATACGCGCCCCGTGCCCGTGAGCACGAGCACGCGTATCGCCGGATCGTCCTGCGCGCGCTCGAGCATTTCCAGCAGCGCGGGCACATCGTCCGGCTCGATGCGGTTCAGATAGCGTTCGCGATTCAGGCGGATGCGGGCGCATGCGCCCTGGATGGTGAATTCCGGAAGCCCCGGGGCGGTGGTGACGGTCTCCTGCACGGCGCTCATGCTTTCCTCCATTCTGATGATGGACATGCTTGGTTCTGACGGGAAGCGCTGGGTTCTATGTATTCTTAAGATTAATCTACGTACTCACAAATTACATGTCAACCTGTTTATGTATTCATATGGCAGAGCCCGCGCTCGCTAAAATGCGCGATCCATCCGGCAACGGCGCCCAATCAGCAGCGTGCGCGCGGCGATTCGCTGTCAGGTCCGGCCCGACGCGCCGACGTGTATCGACATGCATCTGCGATGAACGAGCCGTCGCACGGGGCGGTATCCGCCCGCCCCCGCGAATTCGCCAAGGCGGCGTCCGCAAGGCCAGAATGCCGATACGCTCCACGCAAACCACCGGCCCTCGCGGCAGGCAAGACAACGCAGCACCTACCCACAAGCCCATGAGAGTCAAGCTCGGAGACCAAGTCCTCACCCAACTGCGCACGGAGATCCAGAACGGCACCCTGCCGGTCGGCGCGCGCCTGGACGAACAATCGATCGCCCAACGCTTCCAGGTGTCGCGCACGCCGGCGCGCGAAGCGCTGCGCGGGCTGGCGGCGCTCGGCCTGGTGCAGACCCTGCCCCGCCAGGGCGCCATCGTGCGCGGCCTGTCCGCCCGCGAATACGTGGCCATGGTCGAGATCCTCACGGAACTCGAAGGGCTGGCCGCGCGGCTTGCCACGCGCCGCATGACGCTGGCCGAACGCCAGGCCCTGACGCCGGTGCACGCGCGCGTGCAGGATGCCGCCCGGCGCGACGACGTCCAGGACTATGCCAAGGCGAACGCGGACTTCCATCAGGCCATCTACGCAGGCAGCCGCAACGAAATCCTGGGCCGGCAGATCCGCGACATGCGGCACCGCATGGGCGCCCTGGCCAACCCCTTCTTGCGTCCGGGCCGGCTGCAGCAATCCTGCCGCGAGCACGCGAGCGTCCTGGCCGCCATCCAGGCCGGCGACGAAGCGGGCGCCTACGCGGCGATGGTCGAACACATCACCGCGGGCGGCAGCATCTATGCGGACCTGGTCGCCGCCATGCCCGCCGAACTCGCCGCAACGCCGTCACGCAACCCGCGCCCCGCGGCGGATTGAGGCTGGTCAGCCGGCGGCCAAAGCCGGTACCATGTGCAGTATCGATGTGTATCGACATTTGTCCTGCCGGCTCCCTGCGGGCGAGCGCCAGCGCGGCGACGAATGCCGCTGCGCCCAGCGCTCGGACACACGCCCATACAACCTGCGGCGGCCGCACGGCCGAAGGAGTCAGCCGCGATGTCGCCCCCGTCGTCCCTCCCCTCACCCGCCCGTCTGGTCCTGGCGGGCCTGCTCTATCTGCTGGCGGGCCTGGTCTCGCAAGCGCTGGACGACCCCGCCAGCAGCGTGCTCTACGTCTGGCTGCCGTCCGGGGTGGGGGTGGCGACTCTGATCCTCGCGCCGCGCCGGCAGTGGCCGGCCTATGTGGGCGTCTTCCTGCTCGTCGAGATCGTGCTGCGCGCGCTGCGCGGCGAGGCTCCGGTCACACTCGCCGTCCTGGCGCTCACGGCAGTCGCCACCGCTGTCTTGACGGCATGGATCGTGGTTCGCCTCGCGCCCGGGCGGCGCGGGCTGGGCTACGTCGGCGCGCTGGTGCTGGCCGCGCTGCTCGGCGGCATCGCCAATGCGCTGCTCGACGTGCTCTGGATCAGCTATGCCGAAGACCAGCCCTTCCTGTCCGTGGCGGTGCCCTGGGCGCTGGCCGACGCCGCGGGCGTGCTCATCGTCGCGCCGGTGGTGCTGGACTGGACGCAGTTCCGTGCGCGCCGCTCGGGCGGGCCGAGCCGGCGCGATTTCGCCTTGGGCGCGGCCGCCTTTGTGGCCATGCTGTTCGTCACGCATGTGCTGTTCGACGGCAACACGGCCGAGCGCTTTCCCGGCAGCGTCGGCTTCGCGCTGACCTGGATGCCCGTGGTGCTGGCCGTGGTGATCGGCCTGGTCTGGGGCGCGCGCGGCGGCTCGCTCGCCGTCCTGCTGCTCGCCATCCAGGTGCTGTACCAGACGGCGCAGGGCGACGGGCCTTTCGCCTCGCTCGAAACCCGGCCCGGCGAATCGGTCCTCGAGGCCCAGATCTACCTGGCGGCCACTGCCGTCCTCATGCTGTTGCTGCATACGCTGCGCGGCACCCGCGAACTCGCCCTGGAACAGGCGGCCGCCTGGCGCGCCCGGTTCGAACTCGCGCTCGCCGGCAGCAACCAGCTCATGTATCGCTACGACCCCTACCGCGACCTGCTCGAATGGGGCGGCGACCTGGAGTCGGCGTTCGGCATGAACCACGAACAGCTCGACACCGTCGAGGCGCTGCTCACCCACGTGCACCCGGAGGACCGCGAGCGCGTGCGGGTGTTCTGGACCGCGCGCGCCGACGCCGTGCCGACGGACCAGACATCGATCCGCTATCGCGTCGCCCACCGCGAGGGCGGCTGGCGCGACGTGACCGACGTCGGCTCGCCGCTGCTCGACGCGGAAGGCGAGATCGCCATCGTGGCCGGGCTGTGCCGGCTCGGCCCCCTGCAACAGCGGCAGGACTGACCATGGCATCCGCTATCGGCGCGTTGCTCATCCATGGATTGGGCGGGACGCAGTACGACCTCGGCTCGATGCACAAAGTCCTGCAGCGCGGCGGCATCGAGACCCATGCGCTCACGCTGCCCGGCCACGGCGGCCAGCCCGAGGACCTGCTGCGGGTGAAGGCCGAGCACTGGGTCGAGGCGGTCACGGCCAAGTACCGCGAGATCGTCGGGCGCTATGAAACCCTGCACGTCATGGGCATGTGCATGGGCTCGCTGCTCGCCCTGGAGTTGTGCCGCCGCGAGCGCCACGCCAAGGGGCGGCTGGTCACGCTCGCGCCGCCGATCTATATCGACGGCTGGAGCACGCCCTGGTATGCGCCCCTGCGTCACCTGCTCTACTACGTGCCCGGCGTGCCGGCGCGCATGAAGGTGGAGGAAGAAGACCCCTACGGCATCAAGAACGAACTCGTGCGCGCCATCGTGAAGGCCAAGTTCGAGCGCGGCGAAGCCTTCCACTACCGCTGGGTGCCGCTCGCCTGCGTGCGCGAGGTCGATCGCCTGCGCAACTGGGTGATGAGCGGTGCGAAGCAGATCGGCTGCCCGACCCTGGTGGTGCATGCCCGCGAGGACGAGCTCACCAGCCTGCGCTCGGCCGACTTCCTGCACCGCGCGCTGCCCGACGCCCGCATGACGGTGCTCGAGAACAGCTACCACATGATCTGCGTGGACAACGATCGCGAGCAGGTGGCCGCCAATGTGCTGAGCTTCTTCGGCATCGATCCGGCCACCACGCGGCGCCCGGCCAGTGCGGAGCCGGTCACGCCCATGAGCGAAGCCGAACAGCGCGAGCTCTTCGCCACCTATGCCCAGGCGATGCGAGAGCAGCAGTACGAGGCGCTGTTTCCGCTGTTTGCGTCCGACGTCAGTTGGGAGCAGCAAGGCGACAATCCGGTGGCCGGCGTCTACACCGAGCGCAGCCAGTTGATCGACCTCTTCTCGCGGCTGATGTCGCATTCGGGCGGCACTTTCGCCGTCGCAGGCTTCGGCGAGCCGCGTTTCGACCTCGAAGCGCACACCGTGGAAGTCGACATCGCCTACACCGTCGGCAAGGAGGGCGCGCGACGCAGCAGCCAGGGCGTGCAGCGCCTGGGGCTGCGCAACCGGCGCATCGCGACGGTGCTCTACACGCCTGCCGACCCTGGCGTCGAAAACGCGCTCTGGCACGCGCCATCCCCATCAGGAGCCAGCATGCAAGACAGCCCCGCCATCAACGCACGCGCCCGGGCCCTGGCCGGCGCCGAGCTGCAACAGGCCTTCGAACAGGCATCGCAGGACGTCAAGCAGCTCGGCCAGCGCCCGTCGAACCAGGTTCTGCTTCAGCTCTATGGCTTGTACAAACAGGGCAGCGAGGGCGACGCGGGCGGCGCGCGGCCGGGCATGACCGACTTCGTGGGGCGCGCCAAGTACGATGCCTGGGCCGCGCTTGCCGGTACCGAGCGCGAGACGGCCCAGCGGCAATACGTCAGCCTGGTCGATGCGCTGCGCGGCTGAAACGCGGCGCAGCGGGCGGCTGCCGCCCGGGCAGGCTCAGCCCGTACGAGGACGCCGGCCTTCGCCGCAGACCGCGCAGAGCGGGTCGCGTCTGACCCGAACGCTGCGCCAATCCATGTGCAGCGCGTCGATGCGCAGCAGGCGTCCGACCAGCGGCGTACCGGCGCGCGCGAGCACCTTCAGCGCCTCCGCCGCCTGCATGCTGCCGACGATGCCGACCAGCGGCGAGAACACCCCCATCAGCGCACAGCTCACCTCCTGCACATCCTCGCCGGTTTCCGGAAACAGGCAGGCGTAGCAGGGCGAAGCCGCGTCACGCGGGTCGTACACGCTCACCTGCCCCTCGAAACGGATGGCGGCGCCCGACACCAGCGGCTTGCGGTGGGCGACACAGGCGCGATTGATCGCCACGCGGGTGGCGAAGTTGTCGGTGCAATCCAGAACGACGTCGGCCGCGGCCACCGCGGCGTCCAGGCTCGCGGCCTCCAGGCGCTGCGCCAGCGTCGCAATCGCCACGTCGGGGTTGAGCGCGCGCATGCTGGCGGCGGCAGACGCCACCTTGGCCTCGCCCACGCGCTCGGTGGTGTGCGCGATCTGGCGCTGCAGATTGGTGAGATCGACCGTGTCGTCGTCGGCCAGAGTGATGCGCCCGACGCCGGCCGCCGCCAGGTAGAGGGCAGCCGGCGAACCCAGGCCGCCGGCCCCCACGATCAGCGCATGCGAGGCCAGGAGCCGCTCCTGGCCTTCCACGCCGATGTCGTCCAGCAGAAGATGCCGGGCGTAGCGCAGCAACTGCTCGTCGTTCACGACCCGGACTCTTACGGCGCCGGCTTGGGCTGGATCTGCTCGGGCGGCGCCTTGATCGCCGGGGCGGGCGTATTGCCGCCCGGCTTCTTGTCGCCCGCGCCCTGGGCCGCGTCGGTGTTCGGCGTGGCCGCCGCGGCCACCGCGGACTGCTGCACCGGACGGCCGTGGAGCAGGTTGAGCGCCTGCTGTAGCTGGTAGTCCTCGGCGCTGCCGAACTCGACGGGCTTGGGAAGCTCCTGCACAGCGCCCTCGCGCGAGAGCGACAGGCTGGAGCGCACCTCGGGCTGATCCTGGTCGTTCGACAGGTGGCGTATGAGGTCGGCCTCGCGCGGCCGGTCGAACAGATCGCCGTTGGCGGTCTCGGTGACGAAGTAGTCGGGCTCGATGCCGGTCGCCTGGATCGAGCGCCCGTTCGGCGTGTAGTAGCGCGAGGTGGTCAGCTTGATGGCCGTCTCGCGGCTGATCGGCAGGATCACCTGGACCGAGCCCTTGCCGAACGTACGGGTGCCAAGCACCTGGGCGCGGGCGTGATCCTGCAGCGCGCCGGCGACGATCTCCGACGCCGAGGCCGACCCCGCGTTGACCAGCACCACCATCGGCACGGTCTTGGTCCAGGCCGGCAGGTCGGCGAGGTAATCCGGCCCGCCGCGCAGGTAGTCGGCCGGCGTGGCGCGATACTGCTGGTTGGAATCCGGCGTGCGGCCCTTGGTGGAGACGACCTCGACACCGGGCTGCAGGAACGCGCCCGCGACGCCGATGGCGCCGTTGAGCAGGCCGCCCGGGTCGTTGCGCAGATCCAGGATGAGGCCCTTGGGCACGCCGTTCTTGCCGAGCGCGGCCAGGTGGCGGGCGAGATCCTCGCCGGTCTTTTCCTGGAACTGGGTGACGCGCACGTAGCCGACGCCCGGCTCCACCTCGTTGCTGCGCACGCTGCGCACCTTGATGACGTCGCGCATCAGCTTGACCACGATGGGCTTGGGCTCGCCCTCGCGCATGATGGTCAGGGTGATCGGGGTCTGCGGCTTGCCGCGCATGAGCTTGACCGCCTCGCTGAGCTGCATGCCCTGCGTGGCGGTGTCGTCGATGCGCACGATGAGATCGCCCGCGCGCACGCCGGCGCGCGCGGCGGGCGTATCCTCGATGGGCGAGATCACGCTGACGAAACCGTCGCGCGTGCCCACCTCGATGCCCAGGCCGCCGAACTCGCCCTGCGTGACCGTCTGCATCTCGCGAAAGGCATCGGCATCCAGATACGCGGAATGCGGGTCGAGGTCGGAGACCATGCCGGCGATGGCGCCGTCGAGCAGCTTGCGGTCTTCGACCGACTCGACGTAGTTGTTCTTGATGATGGCGAACACGCTGGAGAACTGGCGCAACTCATCCAGCGGCAATGGGCCGGGACGCTGCGCGACCGCCGTGACGCCGAGGCTGATCAGTACCCCGGTCACCACACCGGCGGCCACCAGACCAAAATTGCGGAATTTCGTACTGCTCATGTTTTCCCCCGGGCTCGACGCGGTGGTCAACGCGCACTTGCCCATTGAAGCGGATCCACCGGGCTGCCCCGATGCCTGAGTTCAAAGTATATGCCCGATTCGGGCAGCCCCCCGGACGATCCGGCCGACGCGACCGTTTCACCGCCCGCCACACTATCTCCGACCTGCTTGAGGATGGCCTCGTTGTTGCCGTAGACCGACAGATACTCGTTGCCGTGGTCGACGATCAACAGGTTGCCGAACCCGCGCAGCCAGCCCGAGAACACCACGGTGCCGGCGGCGACCGCATGCACCGGGGTGCCCGTCGAGGCGCGGATGAACACCCCGCGCCAGGTCGAGCCTTCTTCGCGCGGCTCGCCGAAGCGCCCGGTGACGGTGCCACGCGCGGGCAGGCTGAGCCGCCCGCGCAGGCTGCCCAGATCCACCCGGCGCGTTTCCGGCTTGGCCGGTGGCCGCGCCACCGCGACCGACGGCGGGGTGGCGGGCTGCGCCTGCGGCGGGCCCGGCTGCGCCGCAGGCTCCTGCGGTGGCACCGGCGCCGGCGGCCGGGTCGCCGCGCGGGGCGGCTCCGGTGGTGCCGGAACGGGTATAGCAGGTTGCGCGCCACGCTCCTGGAGGGTGGCGCGCGCACCGGGTGCGACCGACTCGCTCGCCATGCGTTCGCGCTCGCGACGTTCCCGGTCCTGACGCTCGCGCTCCTGGCGCGCGGCGAGCGCGGCACGCTCGGCCGCCTCGCGGGCGGCGCGTTCGCGCGCAGCGGCCTGCTCCCTCGCCTTGGCCAGTTCGGCCTCGCGCTGGCGCCGCGCCTCTTCTTCGGCGCGCCGCTTGGCCTCGGCCGCCTGGCGTTCGAGTTCCCGATTGATACTGGTGATCAGATTGCCCAGGCGAGCATCGTCGTCCGCCAGACGCGACGCCTCGGTACGCTGCGCCGCGAGCTGGGTGCCGATCTCGTCGAGCACTTTCTTGCGTTCGGCCTGCTGGCGCACCCGCTCGGTGCGCTGCGCCTGCTGGTCGCTGGCCAGACGGTCGAGCTCGGTGCGCCGCTCGGCCGCCTGCGCCTGCAGCCCTTCGAGCCGGGCGATCCGTTCGCGCACCGACGCGACGGCGGCCGCGCGCGCCTGCGAGACGTACCCCAGATAGCCCAGCGTGCGGCCGGCCTGCTGCGGGTCGTCGCCGGACAGCATTGCGCTCCAGGGCGAAGCGCCGCCGCTCTGGTACTGCCGGCGCAGCAGCTCGGCCAGTTGCCGCTGACGCGCGGCGAGTTCCTTCTGCAGGCCCGCGATGTCGCGCTCCAGGCCCGCCAGTTCCTGGCCGGCCGCTTCGCGACGGGCCTCGATCTCGGCGAGCCGGCGCGTGGCCTCGGAAATCGCCCGCTCGGAGGCTTTCAGCGCGTCGGCCGCGGCGTTGCGGCTCTTCTCGGCCTTGGCGAGCTCGGCCTCGATCGATTGCATGCGCTCGCGCAGCGCCGCCCGCTGCGCGCGCGCAGCATCGCGTTCGGCGATGCTCGCGGTCGGCTCGGCGGCCCACACCGGCGCTGCCGACAGCATGCCGGCGACGCAGGCGCAGGCCACCGCCAGACGGACCGGCGCCACGCGTTTGTTCATCGGATCAGGACTTGGCCTTGCCCTGGGCCGCGACGGCGGCCATGGCGGCGGCGATCTCGTCGGGATCCCCGAGGTAGTAGTGGCGGATCGGCCTGAGCGCGTCGTCCAGCTCGTACACCAGCGGCTGGCCGGTGGGGATGTTCAGGTTGACGATCTCTTCGTCGGACACGTTGTCGAGATGGCGGATCAGCGCGCGCAGGCTGTTGCCGTGCGCGGCGATGAGCACGCGCTTGCCCGAGCGGATGGCCGGGGCGATCGCCGAATCCCAGTAGGGCACGACGCGCTCGACGGTGTCCTTCAGGCACTCGGTGGCCGGCAGCACGGCCGGGTCCAGGCCGGCGTAGCGCTGGTCGAAGCGCGGATGGCGCGGATCGTCCAGTTCGAGCGGATTGGGCGCGATGGCGTAGGCGCGGCGCCAGATCAGCACCTGCTCGTCGCCGTACCGGGCGGCGGTCTCGGCCTTGTTCAGGCCCTGCAGCGCACCGTAGTGCCGCTCGTTCAGGCGCCAGGACGGCTCGACCGGGATGTACATGCGGTCCAGCTCGTCCAGGGTGATCCACAGCGTGCGGATGGCGCGCTTCAAGACCGATGTGAAGGCGAGATCGAAGTCGTAGCCCTCCTGCTTGAGCAGGCGCCCGGCCTGGGCGGCCTGGGCGCGGCCGGTCTCGGTGAGATCGACGTCGGTCCAGCCGGTGAAGCGGTTTTCGAGGTTCCACTGGCTTTCGCCGTGGCGCATGAGAACGAGTTTGTGCATGTCGTGAAGCTCGGGTGCGATTTGCCAACTCGGCATTCTATAATTCCTGATTCGTCTTTGCGTTACCGGCGGGCCTTGCACACGCCTTGCAACGCGTCTTTTTCGTAACGGTATTGCAACTCCGGGTATTGCAACCCCGGACAGAAACACTACAAGGCAGCAACCCAGGAACCCCGCGTGACTTTCCTTCTCGAAAACATTTTCATCATCGCCGTCGCCGTCATCTCCGGCCTGATGCTCCTGTGGCCCGGCCTGGGCCGCGGCCGCAGCGCGGGCGGGCTCGATACGCTCCAGGCCACCCAGATCGCCAACCAGCAGCACGGCGTCTTCGTCGACGTGCGTCCTGCCGAGGAATACGCCAAGGGGCACATCGCCCAGGCGCGCAGCCTGCCGCAGACCGATCTGGAGGCGCGCGCCGCCTCGCTGCCCAAGAACAAGCCGCTCATCGTCGTCTGCGCCAATGGCCGCGGCGCCGGCAAGGCGGCGGCCCAGTTGAAGGCCAAGGGCTTCGAGCAGGTACACACGCTGAATGGCGGCATGCTGGCCTGGCAACAGGCCGGCCTGCCGGTGTCCACGCGCTGACACGCGCACACGCCGGGTGCGGCGCCCCGCGCCGCCCGGCCTCCACGCCGGCCCGGCTGGCGCCACCCCAATCCGGCGGCCTCGCGCCGCCTTCCCAGCGAGTCCACTCATGTCCGACGCACAGACCAATCCCCAGCAGCCGCAAACTCCCCCCGTGTTCAACCTGCAGCGGGTATACCTGAAGGATCTCTCCCTCGAGCTGCCGAACGCGCCCCAGATCTTCCTGGAGAACGAGCAGCCCCAGGTCGAAGTGCAACTGAACGTGGGCGTGCAGCGCCTGGCCGAAACCGTGTTCGAGGCCACCGTCACCGCCACGGTCACGACCAAGATCAAGAACCAGGTGCTCTACCTGGTCGAAGGCAAGCAGGCCGGCATCTTCGAACTGGCCAACATCCCGGCCGAACAGATGGACCCGCTGCTCGGCATCGTCTGCCCGAACATGATCTATCCGTACCTGCGCGCCAACGTGGCCGACGCCATCACCCGCGCCTCGCTGCCGCCCGTGCACCTGACCGAAGTCAACTTCCAGGCCATGTACGAACAGCGCCTGGCCGAACACCAGCAACAGCAGCAGGCCGTGGCCAACGGCAGCGCCGTCAACTGAGCCATGCCGGCGCACCCTGCCGACCTTCGCGTCGCCGTCCTCGGCGCCGGTAGCTGGGGCACGGCGCTCGCCGCCATGTCCAGCCGCTACTGCCCCACGCTCCTGTGGGCGCGGGATGCGGCGATGGCGGCGCGGCTGCAGGCAGAGCGCGAAAACCAGCGCTACCTGCCGGGCGTCGCGCTGCCCGATGCGCTCGTCTGTACCGCCGACATCGAAGCGGTGGGGCGCCACCTGGCGCAGGCGGAGGCAGCGCTCATCATCCTGGGTGTGCCCATGGCCGGCCTGGCCCAGACCTGCCGCCTGGTGCAGGACCTGCTCGCCCGGCACGCCATCGCCCGCGCCGACCTCGTCTGGACCTGCAAGGGCGTGGACGCCGATACCGGCGAGCTGCCGCACCAGATCGTGCACGCGGCGCTCGCGTCACGGCCCGGCCTGGCCTCGGGCGTGCTTTCCGGGCCCTCGTTCGCGCGCGAGGTCGCGCAAGGCCTGCCGGTGGCCCTGATCATCGCCAGCGCCGACCCGGCGCTGCGCGAACGCGCCGTGCAGGCCCTGCATGGCGACAACGTGCGCATCTACGGCAGCGACGACATCGTCGGCGTGGAGCTCGGCGGCGCAGTCAAGAACGTCATGGCGATCGCCTGCGGCATCGCCGACGGCCTGGGCCTGGGCACCAATGCCCGGGCCGCCCTGATCACCCGCGGCCTGGCCGAGATGACCCGGCTCGGCGTGGCCATGGGCGCGCATGCGGACACCTTCGCCGGCCTCACCGGGCTGGGCGACCTGGTGCTCACCGCCACCGGCGATCTCTCGCGCAACCGGCGCGTCGGCCTGGAGATCGGCCGCGGGCGCCAGCTCGACGACATCCTCGCCGACACGCCGCACGTGGCCGAGGGCGTGCGCGCCGCGCGCGCCGTGCTCGCCCTCGCGCAGCGCCACGGCGTGGAAATGCCAATCACCCAGGCCGTCTGCGACGTGTTGTACGCGGGCGCCACCCCCACCGCGGCGGTATCCCGCCTGCTCGGCCGGGAACCCCGCCAGGAAGACGCCGGCGCGGCTGCGGCCCAGCCCCGAGAGTAGCTCCGTGTCCTGCCGCCGCAGCCGTCGGAAAACAGGATATGCCCGGCGCACCGCAGTCGCCACACCCCTGCGGTGCGCGTCTTTCATTGCACTTCCCATCATCATGCCTTCGAACACCGTGTCCCGCCCGCGCCGCGCCTTGCTGAGCCTGGCGCTGGCTGCCGCCGTCCTGGCGCCCGCCAGCCACGCCTACGCGGCCGGCGCCGCCGCCTGGCCGAGCCGCCCCATCAGCCTGGTCGTGCCCTTCCCGCCCGGGTCGTCTCCCGACATCGTGGCGCGCACCATCGCCGAGCCGCTCGCGCAAGCGCTCGGCCAGCCGGTAGTCATCGACAACCGCGCCGGCGCTGGCGGCAACATCGGCACGCGCGTGGTGGCCAAGGCCGCGCCCGACGGCTACACGGTGCTGTTCACGATCAACGGGCCGCTGGTGACGGCGCCCCGGCTGTACCAGACCACGCTCGGCTACGACCCCAAGACGGATCTCGCGCCGGTGAGCCTGATCGCGACCAGCCCGAACGTCCTGGTCGTCAACGACGCCCTCGGCGTCGACGACCTTGCCGGCTTCGTCGCCAAGGCCAAGGCCGAGCAAGGCAAGCTGAACTACGGCTCGGTGGGCGCGGGCAGCGCGGCCCATCTGGCCATGGAGATGTTCAAGGCGGATACCGGCATCGACTTGCTGCACGTGCCCTACCCGGGCTTTCCGCAAGTGCTCACCGCCATCATGGCGGGCGACGTGCACGCCGGCTTCATGGTGCCCGCGATCGCGATGCCGCAGGTCTCGCAGGGCAAGGTCAAGGCACTCGGCATCACCAGCACCAGCGCCAACCCGCTGCTGCCCGGGCTGCCGCCGGTGGCCGACTCGGTGACGGATTTCGAGGCGATCTCATGGCAGGCCGTGCTCGTGCCGGCGGGCACGCCCGCCCCCATCGTGGAGCGCCTGAACCGCGAGCTGGACACCATCGTGCAAAGCGAACGCGTGCAGAAGCTGCTCGAAACCCAGTACTTCACTCCCGTGGGCGGCGGGCCCGCCGTGCTCGCCAGGCAGATCGACGACGAGACGGCGCGCTGGACCCAGGTCATCGACGCGCTCAAGCTCTCGCTGGACTGAGCGGGAGGGCGCGTCCTTCGAGCGAAAGCGCTAGGCCCCCGTCAATATCTCCCGAAGCTCGCGCTCGTCGTCGCGCCGCGCGTGGCGCAGCACGCGCGCCTGCACTTCCTCCAGGTGCGTGAGCATGGCTTCGGTGGCGCCGGCCGCATCGCCACGCGCCAGGGCGTCCACGATCACGCGGTGCTCGTCGGGCGCGCAATGCGAATCCTCGCCCTTCTCGTATAGCGCGACGAACAACTGGGTGCGCGCGACCAGACGCTGCAGCAGCGGCGTGAGTTCGGGGTTGTTCAGCATGTCGATGAGCCGCAGGTGAAAGCCGCCCGCCAGGCGCACCGACTCTTCCCGGTTGCCCGCGCGCCACGCAAGCTCTTCGGCGCGCACATGGGCCTCCAGCGTGGCCACGCCCTGCGCGTCCAGGCGCCGCGCAAGCAGGGCCAGGATACCGACCTCGAGCGCGCTGCGCGCCTCGTACACGGCGCGAATGTCCTCGACCGTCGGCTGCGGCACGAACGCGCCGCGATTATGCACGATCTCCAGCTTGCCTTCCTGCCCCAGGCGCGCAAGCACCTTGCGCACCGCGCCGCGCGTGCAGCCGAACATCTCTGCAAGGGCGCGCTCGCGCAGCGCGGTGCCCGGACGCAGCTTGCCGGCCAGCAGGGCGCGCGTGATCGCGCCGTGCACCCGGGTTTCGGGATCGTCGTCAGGAGGGGCGGAAGCGGCAGTCGAGTCCATGCATGTTGCGGCCAAGGCGGAAGGCCGAATTGTTGAACCGGCCGGAGAAACTGTCAACGACACTCCCGCTTTTCTGGTTAACCAAGTAAAATAAATATGGTTAACCATAACGGTGCATACGGCGCACCAATTTGGTCATCGATGCACAACCATGGCACATCGCCACCCGCCCTCCCAGGTTCCTCCATGGCCGCTACCGAATTCGATCTGCTCTTCACCAACGCCACGCTGCTGACCGCAGACCCGGCCCAACCGACGCTGCGCCACGCGGATCTCGGCGTCAAGGACGGCCGCATCGCATGGCTGGGCGGCACCGTGCCCGAAGGCACCCGGGCCAGGCGCCGCATCGACGCCTCGGGCAAGGTGCTGACGCCCGGCTTCGTCAACGTCCACACGCACGCCATTCTGTCGATGGTGCGCGGTGTGGCGGCCGACCTCGGCTTCGCGCCGTCCTACACGCCCGGCATCCCCAAGGGCCCTCAGGTCAACCCCGAGCAGGCGCGCGCCCTCGCCCAGCTCGGCGCGCTGGAAGCGCTGCTGTTCGGCTCGACCCTGGTCGGCGACAACTTCGTGCACGCCGACGTCACCACCGAGGCGATGGCCGAACTCGGCCTGCGCCTGACGCCGAGCTGGCGCATCCACGACGTGGACTTCGCCCGCGTCGCCGACGGCGAATGGATCTACAACCCCGCCATCGGCGAGCGCACACTGCGCGCCGGGCTGGAACTCGCCGAGCGCTGGCGCGGCAACCCGCGCGTCCAGGTACAGCTCGCCACGCACGCAGTGGACACCTGCTCGGACGCCTTCCTGCGCGAAATCGCCGGCGTGGCCGAGCGCACGGGCATGGTGGTCAACACCCACCTCGGCCAGAGCCAGGTCGAAGTCGACCGGGTGGCCGCGCGCACCGGCCGCACCTCGACCCAGGTGCTGGAGGACAGCGGCCTGCTCAACGCCCGGCTCATGGGCGGGCACTGCATCTACCTCACCGAGGACGACATGGCGCGCATGGCCCGCGCCGGCGCGCACGCGGTGCACATTCCCAAGTGCAACGCGGCCTCCGGCCGTCTCGCCCCGACGCCCGCGCTCAAGCGCGCCGGCATCAACATGGCGCTCGCCACCGATACGCAGCATGCCGACATGATCGAGCTGATGCGCTGGGCACTCGCCACCGCGCGCATCCAGGAAGGCCGCGTCACCGACGAGTGGCAGCCGCGCCACGTGTTCGAGATGGCCACCCTGGGCGGCGCGCGGGCGATCGGCCAGGCCGCGCACATCGGCAGCCTCGCGCTGGGCAAGTGCGCCGACCTGGTCATGCTCGACTTCGCGCGGCCGCACCTGGTGCCGCACGTCGAGCCGCTCGGCAACCTGGTCCACACCGGGCAGGGGCGCGACGTGCAGATGGTGGTGGTCGACGGCGAGATCCTGGTCGAGGACGGCCTGCCCACCCGGGTCGACATGCACTCGGTATGCGCGGCGGCCGAGCAGGCCTGCCGTGAACTCTGGGGCGACGTGGGGCGCGAGTACTGGCGCTGATCGCGTCTCGCGGCGCGGGCGATCGAAATTGGCATGGACCTTGCATTGCATAGACAACCCTATGTTCCCTCCATCAAGGTCATCCATGAATCGTCGCAATGCCCTTCTCGCCTGCACTCTGAGCCTGGCCGGCCTGCTGGCTCCCCTGTCGGCAGCCCAGGCCGCATCCAGCTATCCGGACAAGCCGGTCCGCATCCTCGTCCCCTTCCCCGCAGGCGGCGCGGCCGATGTATTCGCCCGCATCCTGGGCGAGAAGCTGGGTTCGGAAATGAACCAACCTTTCCTTGTGGAGAACCGTCCGGGCGGCGGCGGCATCATCGCCACCGAGTCCGCGTTCCGCTCGGCCGCCGACGGCCACACCCTGCTGCTGGTCACCGTCGGCCATGCGGTCAACCCGAGCCTGTACAGCAACCTCAACTACGACACTCTGAAGGACTTCACGCCGGTGTCGATGATCGCAACCCTGCCCAGCGTGCTCAGCGTGAACCCGCAGGTGGGCGTGAACTCGCTGGCCGAACTCATCGAGCAGGCCAAGGCCGCGCCCGGCAAGATGACCTATGCCAGCGCCGGCAACGCCTCCACCAGCCACATGGCCATGGCCCAGTTGAACACCATGGCGGGCATCGCGCTCTCGCACGTGCCGTATCGCGGCGCGCCGCCCGCCCTCACCGACGTGGTCGGCGGCCACGTGCAGATGATCATCGACCCGGTGGTCACCTCCAAGCCCATGATCGAGAAGGGCTCGCTGCGCGCCCTGGCCGTGACTTCGGCCGAACGCACACCGCTGCTGCCCGACGTGCCGACCATGCAGGAAGCCGGCGTTCCGGGCTACGATTTCTCTGCCTGGTTCATGCTGCTCGCGCCGGCCGGCACGCCGCCCGCGGTCATCGACGCGCTGCACGAGAAGATCCAGGAAATCCAGCAGACCGAGGACGTCAAGGCCCGCTACACCGCCCTGGGGGCTCAGCCCGGCCAGGGCACACCGGCCGACGCCGCCGAGTTCCTGCGCCGCGAAGTCGAACGCTATGCGCTCGTCGTACGCGAGAACAACATCACCGTGGAATGAGTTCATGCGCCTGCTCGTCGTCAATCCCAACACCAGCGCCAGCGTCACCGGGCTGATCGCCGCCGAGGCCCGGCGCGCCGCCAGCCCGGGCACCGAGATCGATGCGGTCACCGCCGCGTTCGGCATGGCCTATATCGAAACCCGGCTCGAATCGGTGATCGGCGGCTATGCCGCCGTGTGCGCCGCCGCCGAGCACTACGAGCGCCACGACGGCGTGATCGTCGCGGCCTTCGGCGACCCGGGGCTGGGCGGGATGCGCGAGCTGTTCGACGTCCCCGTGACCGGCATGACCGAGGCCGCCCTCGCCAGCGCCTGCCTGCTCGGCCAGCGCTTCTCCATCGTGGCGATCAGCCGCCGCATCAAGGCCTGGTATCGCGAGTGCGTGCAGGGCTACGGCCTGGAGACGCGCCTGGCGAGCATCCGCAGCCTGGAGCAGCCCCTGGCCAACATCGCCACCGTGCAGGACGACCACGCCGAGCGCCTGGTCGCGCTGTGCGAGCAGACCGTCGTGGAGGACGGCGCCGACGTGGTGATCATCGCCGGCGCGCCCCTCGCCGGCCTGGCGCGCAGCGTGCGGGGCCGGATTCCCGTACCGGTGGTCGACGGCGTCTCCAGCGCCGTGCGGCACCTCGAGAGCCTGGTCGCGCTCGACCCGGGCGCAGCGCAGACCGGCAGCTTCGCGCGCCCGCCGGCCAAGCCCAACCAGGGCCTGCCGCCCAGACTCGCCGCCATGCTCGCGGCAGGCCGGCCATGAGCGATACCGGCGAGACCGCCGACCTGGCCGATGCCGGTGTCGTCGAATTGTCCCGACTTTTGCACGCAGGCGAGGTGTCCGCGCTCGATGTCGCCCAGGCCTGCATCGAACGCATCGAGGCCTGCGATGGGGGCTTGAACGCCATGGTGCGCTTCGACCCGCAGGTCGGCCTGGCGCAGGCACGCGCAGCCGACCGGCGCCGGGCGGCCGGCGAGGCGCATCCGCTGCTCGGCATCCCGTATACGGCCAAGGACAATATCTGGGTGGCCGGCCTCGGCTGCACCCAGGGTTCATTGCGTTTCGAGCACTTTCGGGCGCCGGCCGACGCCCAGGCCGTCGCCGCGCTGCGCGCGGCCGGGGCCGTCTTCCTCGGTCACACCAACTGCTCGGAGTTCGCCTGCAAGGGCGTGACCACCAACCTGCTGTACGGCGTGACGCGCAACCCGTGGCATCCGCAGCTCACGCCGGGCGGCTCCTCGGGCGGCGCGGCCAGCGCGACGGCGGCGGGCTATGCGCCGCTCGCCCTGGCCACCGACGCCGGCGGCTCGACCCGGCGGCCGGCCGCGCACACCGGCGTGGTGGGCTTCAAGCCGAGCGCCGGGCTGATCCCGCACGCGCTCGGCCATGCCGAGCCGGTCTACGGCAACTCGGTGATCGGGCAGATGACGCGCTCGGCGGCCGACCTGCGCCCGGTGCTGCGCACGCTGGCGCTCGATGCACCGGACGATCCGCAATGGCGGCCGCACGACGTGCGCGAGCGGCTGGCGCAAACGGATGCCGCGCCGCGTCTGCGCATCGGCTACAGCCCGCGCCTGGGATTGGGCCATGCGGTCGATCCCGACGTGCAGCAGGCACTCGAACGTACCGCGCAGGCGCTGCAGGCGCTGGGCCACGAGGTCATCGCCTGCGACCCCGCCTGGCCGGCGGACACCAGCGAAGAGGCCCTGATGCCCCTGCAGTGGGCAGGCCTCGCCGAGTTGCACGGCCCAGCCTGGCAGGCCGGCGAGTGGACGGCGGACCCCGACATCGCCGCGCAGATCGAGAAAGGCCTGGCGCTGGCGGGCAGCGCCGTGACGGCGGCCCTGCGCCTGCGTGAAGCGCTGCACCGCAGTCTGAGCGCCTACTGGACGCAGGTCGACGTGATGCTCACGCCCACGACGGCGGCCACCGCCTGGCCTTGGACGCAACCCGGCCCGGCCACCATCGAAGGCCGGCCCGCCAGCCCGCGCGCGCATGCCGTCTTCACCCCGCTGTTCAACCACGTCGGCGTGCCGGCGCTCTCGCTGCCCTGCGGGCTGGATGCCGCCGGCCTGCCGATCGGCGTGCAGCTCGTTGCGCCGCGCTTTGCCGACGCGATGCTGGTGGCCCTGGCCGAAACGCTGGAAGCCCGGCTGCCGCGCCTGCCCCGGCCAGCTCGCCCAGGCTGAAGAAAACCGACGGGAGCGACGGGAAAGAACGTTCCTGTCGCTGCACGCTGCCCTGCGCTCTCCAGAAGGCGCGCTCCCGCCGATAGCCTTTAGACGCCCCCGGCGTAGCCCTGCTGGCGCCAGGCCTCGAACACCGTCACGGCCACCGCATTGGACAGGTTCAGGCTGCGCTGCCCCGGCCGCATGGGCAAGCGCAGGCGTTGCGCCGGCGCGAAGCCGGCGAGCACGTCCTCGGCAAGGCCGGCCGTCTCGCTGCCGAACACGAACACGTCGGCCGGTTCAAAGCCCACCTCGCCCAGGTGCCGCTCGGCGCGCGTGGTCAGGGCATAGACGCGCTCGCGCGGCGTACCGATGCAGGCCAGGGCCGCCGCCAGGTCGTCGTGCACCTGCACGCTGGCCCATTCGTGATAGTCCAGCCCGGCGCGGCGCAGTCTGGCGTCCTCCAGCACGAAGCCGAGCGGGCGCACCAGATGCAGGGCAACGCCGGTGTTCGCGGCAAGGCGGATGGCATTGCCCGTGTTGGGCGGGATCTCGGGCGAGACCAGGACGACGTGGAACAAGAGGGCTCCTGGGTAGAGGGAGAACGCGCCGGCGGGCTCAGGCCGGCGCCTGCGCGCGCACGTGCCCCAGCGCCAGGGACAGCGCATGCGCCGCCTGCGTGACGGCGGGCTCGAAGGCGCGCATGGCCTTCTGGGTGAGGCGGTCCGCCGGGCCCGAGATGCCGAGCGCCGCGACCACCTCGCCGCGCGCATCGAACACCGGCGCCGCCAGGCCGCACACGCTGGCGCGCCACTCGCCCCGGTTCACCGCGTAACCCTGCTGCCGGACGCGACGCAGTTCGGCTTCGAGTTCCTGCGGATCGACGATGGTGCGCGGCGTGTACGGCGCCATGGCGGCGCTGGCCTCGGCCACCCGGGCCGCCTCGGCATACGCCAGCAATACCTTGCCGGTGGCGACGCAACCCGCCGGCGCGCGCCCGCCGACGCGCGAGTACGCACGCACCGGCTGAGGGCTGTCGATCTTGTCGACGTAGAGCACGTCGATGCCGTCGAGGATGGAAAGATGCACCGTCTCCGACGTGGCATCGGCCAGCTCGCGCAGGAAGGGCGCGGCGACCTGGCGCAGATCCAGGCGATCGGCGACCCGCATGCCGACCTCCCAGATGCGCAGGCTGCAGGCGTAGCGGCCCTGCGCCTCGCGCACCCAGCCCAGATCGCACAGCATGCGCAGCAGGCGGTGCACACCGCTCTTGCCCATGCCCAGCTCGCGCGCGAGTTCGGTGACGCCCATGGGAGCGTCGGCGCGCGCGAGCGCCTCGAGGATGGCCAGGCCCTTGGGCAGCGAGCCGACGCCGGGAGCATCGGGTACGGGATCGACGGCGGCTGAAGCGGAGGAGACCAGGGTCACGGGTAGGCCGGAGGCGGTTGCGGAGGACTTGATGATACCGGAAGCACGCATTACCATATATCCAAATATTATGAACGCCGTACTAATAATTAGAACATAATCGAGCCCCCACAGGAGGAGTCCAGACCATGCCGTTTTCGCTCACCTTGCTACGCAATGCCGCACGCGGCTGCACCCGGCGCGTCGCCGCTTCGTTGCTCCTGGGCGGCGCCCTGGTCTGCGCGATGCCGGCGGCGCTCCAGGCCGCGCAGCCGTCCCCGGCCAACTGGCCCGAGCGCCCGATCACTTTCATCGTGCCCTTCCCGCCGGGAGGCAACAGCGACAACCTCGGGCGCATCATGGCCGAGCAACTGCGCATCAAGCTGGGCGTCCCGGTGATCGTGGAGAACCGGCCAGGCGGCACCACCTCGGTAGGCACGGAGGCGCTGGCGCGCGCCCAGCCGGATGGCTACACCCTGCTGCTGGGCGCGGCCACCGCCTTCACCGTGCTGCCGCACCTGCGCAAGCTGCCCTACGATCCCGAGCGCGACTTCACCTTCGCCGCCGGCATCGCCGACTATCTGCCGATCGTCACCGCGTCTCCCCAATTGGGCGTGCGCTCGCTGCAGGAACTCGTCGAGCTGGCCCGCCAGCGTCCCGGCGAGCTGAAGATCGGCTCGGCGGGCATCGCCTCGGCCGGCCACATCGCCAGCGAGATCATCAAGCGCGCGAGCGGCATCGACGTGCTGCACGTGCCCTACAAGGGTTCGGCCGAACTCATTTCCGCCCTGCAGGGCGGGCAGATCGACTTCTTCATCGACGGCGTGGGCCTGAACATGGCCCAGGACGGCCGGGGCGTGGCGCTGGCCACCTTCGCCGAGCGGCGCCACCCCATGCTGCCGGACGTGCCCAGCCTTCCCGAGGCGGGTATAAAAGAAGATCTGCCGCAGGGCGGTTGGGGCCTGGTGCTTCCCGCCGGCACCGACCCGGCCATCGTCGCCAAGGTCGGCGCCGCCGCCAAGACCATCCTGGCGGACCCCGACACCATCGACCGGCTGCTGCGCGCCAGCGTCGTCGCCGAATACATCGACCCCGCGCCCTATCGCGAGAACCTCGCCAAGGCCTACCGCTTCTATGGGGAGCTGATCCCGGCGGTCGGCATCGCCACGCAATAACCCTTCACCCATCGGGAGTCCCATGACCCAAAACCCGCTTCCCCTCGCCGGCGTCAAAGTCGTCGAAATCTGCCAGGTCGCCGCCGGCCCGTTCGCCGGCATGCTGCTCGCGGACTACGGCGCCGACGTCGTCAAGATCGAACCGCCCGAAGGCGATGCGCTGCGCCAGTGGCCGCCGCTGTCCGGCGCGGATGACGATCGCTACAGCGAGAACTACGCCTCGCTGAACCGGGGCAAGCGGTCGGTGGCGCTGAACCTGAAAGACCCTGCCCAGCTCGCCTATGCGCGCCAGCTCATCCTCGAGGCCGACGTGCTGGTCGAGAACAGCCGGCCCGGCGTGATGGAGCGGCTCGGGCTGTCGTGGGAGCACTTCGCCGAGCACAAGCCCGGCCTCGTCTACTGCTCGATCTCCGCCTTCGGCCAGAGCGGGCCACGCTCGCGCGAGGGCGGCTTCGACGTCACCGTCCAGGCCGCGGCGGGCGTGATGAGCGTGACCGGCGAACCCGAGGGCGCGCCCGTCAAGTGCGGCGTGCCCATCTCCGACTTCACCGCGGGGCTGTACGCGGCGTTCTCGATCGCCGCCCTGCTCGCCCGCGTGCGCGCGGGCGGCGCCGGCGGACGCATCGACGTGCCGATGTTCGCCACCACCCTGGCCGTGGGTGCGCTGCAGACCAGCGAATACTTCGGCACCGGCCGCAATCCGCGCAAGCTCGGCTCGGCCCATCCGCGCAACGCGCCTTACCAGGCCTACGAAGCGAGCGACGGCTGGTTCGTCATCGCCGCGGGCAACAACCGGCTGTGGCAGGCCGTCTGCGATGCCGCCGACACCCGCCACCTGCTCGAGGACGAGCGCTTCACCACGCCCACGCTGCGCGCGACGCACCAGGTCGCGCTGCGCGACCTCCTGCAGCCGCGCTTTCGCGAGTTCACGGTGGCGCAATGGCTGGAGCGCTTCAATGCGGCGGGCGTACCCAACGCACCCATCAACGGCTATGCCGAGGCGCTGGCCGATCCGCAGGCCGAGCACCTGGGCCTGGTCCAGCCCATCACCCTGCCCAATGGCGTGGTCACCCGTACGGTCGGCTGCCCGGTGTGGCTGGACGGCGCGCCGGTGCCGGTGAAGAGCGACTACGCGCGCCTGGGCGAGCACACCCCGGCCGAGTTCCGGGCGGATGCGGCATGAGCCGCGTCGCACCAGCCACCGACGGCCGCGCGCCCTTTTCTCCGAGAACGACTCCATGACCACGCCTGACGACACCCTGGCGCCGCTGCGCGACTACGTCGCGCACATGACGCGCATCGCCGACACCCTGGGCACGCCCGCGGGGCTGGAACAGGCCCGCGCCCTGCTCGCCCAGCTCGTCGCGCGCGACGACTGGCTGCCCGAGGCCTTCGCCCAGCCCCATCCGCAGTTCTATCAGCAATACCTGCTGCACGGCGATCCGCTGGAACGCTTCAGCGTGGTCAGCTTCGTCTGGGGCCCGGGCCAGCGCACCCCCATCCACGACCATTGCACCTGGGGCCTGATCGGCATGCTGCGCGGCGCCGAGCGCGGCCAGCGCTACACGGCGGCCGCCGACGGCAGCGTGCATCCCGACGGCGAGGCGGCCCTGCTCGAACCCGGCGACATCGAACTCGTGTCGCCGGCCACCGGCGACTGGCACGTGGTCGAGAACGCCTACGCCGACCGGGTCTCGATCAGCATCCACGTCTACGGCGGCAACATCGGCGCCATCGCCCGCCACGTCTACGACCCCGCCGCCGGCGTGATCAAGCCCTTCGTATCCGGCTATTCCGCGCCGGTCTCGCCCAACCTGTGGGATCGCTCCGCCCAGGTGCGCGCCACGCTGGCCGGAGGCAAGGCATGAGCGCTTCCGCCCGGCCGCCCGAAGGAAGCGCGACGCTTCCCGAGGCCGCCTCCGGCCTGCACGTCGCGCACGAGGATGGCGTGGCCCGGCTCACGCTGGATCGCCCGCAGCTCGGCAACGCGCTCTCGGCCGAGCTGGTCGAGGCCCTGCTCGCCGCCCTGGCGCAGGCCGAAGCCACGGCCGGCATCCACACCGTGCTCCTGCGCGGCAACGGCCGCCACTTCTGCACGGGATTCGACCTGTCCACGCTGGACGCGCAGAGCGACGGCGACCTGCTGCATCGTTTCGTGCGCGTCGAGACCCTGCTCGCGGCGCTGTGGCATTCGCCGCTGCGCACCGCCGTCCTGGCCCAGGGCCGAACCTGGGGCGCGGGCGCCGACCTCGTCGCCGCCTGCGAGAGCCGCGCCGCGGCGGCGCGCGCGAGCTTTCGCTTCCCGGGCGCGCGCTTCGGGCTGGTGCTGGGCACGCGGCGCCTGGCCGAACGCATCGGCGCCGACCGCGCGCGCCGATGGGTGCTCGACGGTCATGAGGCGCCGGCCGCCGAAGCATGCGCCGCCGGCCTCGTCGAGAGCGTGCTCGCCGAAGGCGACGAGGACGGCTGGTGCGCCGCGCTGCGCGAGTCTTCCGCCGTCGCGCCGGCAACCGCCGCGCGCCTGCGCATGGCCACGCGCCTGGACGCGCGCGACCACGACCTGGCGGCCCTGGTGCGCTCGGCCGCCGACCCCGGCCTGCGCGAGCGCATCCGCGCCTACGTAGCGCAGAACAAGAAGTCCTGATCCATCACGGAACCCTTACGGAGGAACTCCTCGTGACAGCACAGTCCGGCCACTCGCCGCACGCCCTCGAAGCCCTGATGAACCCTCGTTCCGTCGCCGTCATCGGCGCGTCCGAGGACCAGACCAAGTTCGGCGGACGGCTCTATCGCATGCTGCTGCATCATGGCTACGAGGGCACGGTCTATCCGATCAACCCCGGGCGCGACACCTTGTTCGGCCTCAAGACCCATGCCTCGCTGCAAGCGCTGCCGGCGGCGCCGGACATGGTGGTCCTCGCCCTGCCCCGCGACAAGGTCAAGGACCAGATCGCGGCGGCCGCGGAGCGCGGCGCCAAGGGCGGCATCATCATCACTGCCAAGTTCTCGGATGCCGGCCCGGAAGGCGCGGCGATCGAACGCGAGATCGTCGAGATCGCCCGCGCCAAGGGCATGCGCCTGATCGGCCCGAACTGCCTGGGCCTGATCAGCGCGGCCAACCGGGTGGTGCTGTGCTCGTCGCCGGTGCTCGAGCGCAAGCCGCTGCCGCTGAGCCCGATCGGCCTGGTCAGCCAGAGCGGCGCGCTGATGGCCACCCTGTTCGACCGCGCCTGGGATCGCGGCATTGGCTTCACGCACGGCGTGTCGGTGGGCAACCAGGCCGACATCGAGCTGTGCGATGTCGTGGACTACCTGATCGCCGATCCGCGCACACGCGTGATCTGCACCTACATCGAAGGCATCAAGGACGCCGAGCGCTTCGTGCGCACGGCCCGCAAGGCGCGCGCCGCCGGCAAGCCGTGGCTGGCCGTCAAGGCCGGGCGCACCGAGGCCGGCAGCAAGGCGGCGTTCTCGCATACGGCGAGCATCGCCGGCAGCCATGACGTCCTGGCGGCGGTCTGCCGCGACGAAGGCGTGACTCTGCTGGACGATCCCAACGCCATGATCCTGCTCGCGGCCGAGCTGGCCCGCGTGGGCGAGCGGCCGGTACGCCGCATCGGCATCTTCACCACCTCGGGCGGTGGCGGCGCCCTGGCCGCCGACGCGGTGTCCGCGCATGGCCTGGAACTGGCCCGCTTCACCGCCACCACCGAGGCGGCCTTCGCCGACTGGTACAGCCCCGGCCAGGCGCAGAACCCGGTCGACGTCGGCGGGCGCAAGTCCGAGGCCAAGGCCGACCTGGCCCGCGCGACAGTGGCCGCGTTGCTGGACGACGCCAACACCGACGGCCTGCTCCTGCCGATCACCACCGCGCCCGACGTGCCCGGGCTGTGCGCGCAGATTGCCGATGGCGTGCAGGGCGAGCGCGGCGGCAAGCCGGCCTTCGTCGTGATGGAGCCGGGCAAGGCGGGCGACGGCGGACGCGCCAAGCTGGTCGAAGGCGGCGTAACGTACACCGACACGCTCGGCGAGGCCGTGGAAGCCCTCACCGCCTGGGCCACGCGTGCGCCGGCCGCCGATGCGGCCCAGGCGCCGGCGCGTCCCGGCGACATACCGGGGCAGGCGCCGGCGGCCGCCGCCACGCTCAACGAGTCCGACAGCAAGGCCCTGCTCGCACAGTACGGCGTGCCGGTGGGCGCCGACCTGACCGCGGCCAGCGTCGAGCAGGCGGTGCAGCATGCGCGCTCGCTGGGCTATCCGGTCGTCATGAAGATCGTGTCGCCGGACGTGGTGCACAAGAGCGACGCCGGCGGCGTGCGCCTGGACATCCAGGACGACGAGGCGGTGGCCGCTGCCTGGCGGCGCATCCACGACGACGTGCGCAAGGCCGTGCCGCAGGCGCGCATCGACGGCATCTCGATCCAGAACCAGGCGCGCGGCAAGCTCGAACTCATCGTCGGCGCGCGCCGCGACCCGCAGTTCGGCCCGGTGGTCGTGGTCGGCGCGGGCGGCATTTTGGTGGAACTGCTGCCCACGCCGCTGATCCTGCGCGCGCCGGCCGCGCCGGAGGCCGTCAAGCGGCTGCTGCAGACCCTGCCGGTCTGGCCGATCCTGGCCGGCTATCGGGGCACGCCGCTCGCCGTCGACGCCGTGGTCGACGCCATCGTGCGCGCGAGCTGGCTCGCCGCCGACCTGGGCAGCCAGGATTTCGAGTTCGACATCAACCCGCTCATCGTCGCCGCCGACCGTTGCGTCGCGGTCGATGCGCGCATCCGCATCGGCAACACCGAGGAGACATCCGCATGACTCAAGCCTACGAACGCATCACCGTCGCCGACAACGACGACGGCACCACGCTCATCACGATCAACCGCGCCGAGCGGCGCAACGCCATCTGCCGGCTCACGGCGATCGAACTGCAGCAGGCGTTCGCGGCCTTCGACGCCAACGACGCGCAGCGCGTAGCCGTCATCACCGGGGCGGGCGACGAAGCCTTCTCGGGCGGCGCCGACGTGACCGACCTGCCCGAACTCTGGCGCTGCATCCCCACGGTCGGGATCACCACCGAGAAGCCCGTGATCTGCGCCACCGCCGGCTGGTGCGTGGGCGGCGCCCTGGTCCTCGCCATGATGGCCGACCTCATCGTCGCCGCGGACAACGCCAAGTTCTCCTATCCCGAAGCGCGGCTGGGCTTCACGGGCGGCATGATCGCCGAGCTGGCCAACCGCATTCCGCACCATGCCGCGATGGACCTGATCCTGATCGGCCGCCCGATCGACGCGCAGCGCGCCTACCAGCTCGGCTTCGTCAACGAGGTCGTGCCCAAGGGCGAGCAGGTGCGCGCGGCGCTCGCCATGGCCGCCGAGCTGGCGGCCTCCTCGCCGCTGGTGCTGCGCACGCTCAAGCGCTTCGTCAACGAGAGCGTCATGACCGCCGGGCCCTCCGTGCTCGCCGCGCGCACGCAGCGCGACCTGGGGCGGGTGCGCGAAAGCGAGGACGCCAAGGAAGGCGTCGCCGCCTTCCGCGAGAAGCGCAAGCCGCGCTACCAGGGCCGCTGAGCGCGCCCACCGACCTGCATCCCTGCGCTGGCGGGGATACATAGCGCTACCCCCCAGTTCCTGCTGTCCCCCCGGCGCCGCGTAACGGCGTCAGGGCATTGTTCGTCCCCAACAACCGAACCACCCGCCCTCCAAGAGGTGTTTGACATGAAACGACCCCCACGCTCACTTCGTTCGCTGCCCCCCAAGGGGGCTTCAGCCTCCTTCGGGCGGCCGCGCGGAGGCTGACATGTACCCGAACCACTCCCCCCGCCTGCTCCGCCGCCGACTGCTCCGGACCCTGTTCGCCCTGCCGCTGGGGCTCGCCTGCGCAGCCCATGGGCCGGCCCTGGCCGCGCAGGACTGGCCGGCCAAGCCGATCACGCTGATCGTGCCCTACCCGGCCGGCGGCAACTCCGACACGATCGCGCGGCTGGTCGCCGAGAACCTGCGCAAGCAGCTCGGCACGGACATCATCGTCGAGAACAAGGGCGGCGCCGGCGCGACCATCGGGGCGCGCGCCGCCGCCTCCGCCGCGCCAGACGGCTACACGCTGCTGCTCGCGCCGACCGCGGTGATGGCCATCACGCCGCATCTGCGCACGGTGCCCTACAAGCCGTCGGAGTTCGCGCCCGTGGCCAACGTCTCGGGCAGCTACGGCATCGTCGCCGCGCGCAAGGACCTGCCGGCCAACACGATGGACGAACTGGTCGAGCTGGCGAAATCCCAGCCGGGCAAGCTCACCTTCGGCTCGGCCGGTCCGGCCACCGCCACCCACCTGGCCGGCGTCATGGTGGCCCGCGCCGCCGGCATCGATCTCATGCACGTACCCTACAAGGGCTCGATCGAAGCGCTCAACGACCTGCTGGGCGGGCAGATCGATCTCATCTTCGATCCGGTCGCCCTGTCCCAGGTCAAGGCGGGCAAGTTGAAGGCGCTCGCCAGCAGCAGCCAGCGCCGCAACCCGGAGCTGCCGGACGTGTCCACCCTCAAGGAACTGGGCTACGACGTCGACACGCGTAGCTGGTTCGGGCTCTTCGTGCCGGCGGGCACGCCCGAGCCCGTCATCGACAAGATCGCCACCGGCCTGGAAGCCGCCCTCGCGCAGCCGGAGATCACCGACGTGATGCTGAAGTTCAGCCAGTTCCCGCAGTTCCAGGGGCCGGAGGCGTTCGCCCGCCGCATCGCCGACGACGACGCCTTCTTCAAGAGGCTGATCACCGACGAGGGCATCAAGGTCGAGTAAGGCAGGGCCTCAGCACCAGCCCTGCCCGATCAGGGCGTCGGCCACCTTGACGAAGCCGGCGACGTTGGCGCCGTCGACATAGCTCACGGCGCCATCGCCCTGCGCGCCGTACTGCACGCACGCGGCGTGGATCGACTGCATGACGTGGCGCAGGCGGGCATCGACCTCGTCGCGCGGCCAGGACAGGCGCAAGGCATTCTGCGACATCTCGAAGCCCGAGGTGGCCACCCCGCCGGCGTTGCTCGCCTTGCCGGGCGCGAACAGCACGCCGGCCGCCTCGAACGCATGGGTGGCGCTCAGCGTGCAGGGCATGTTGGCGCCTTCGGCCACGCACACCACGCCGTTCTCGATCAGGCGGCGCGCGTCCTGCTCGTCGAGCTCGTTCTGCGTGGCGCACGGCAGCGCCACGTCGACCGGCACGTGCCACGGCCCCTTGCCGGGCAGATAGTCCACGCCGATGCGCTCGGCATACTCGCGCACCGTCTTGCGCTCCTCGTTGCGCATCTGCATGAGCAGGGCGAGCTTGCCCGGGTCGAAGCCGGCCTCGTCCACCGCCGTCCCCTGCGAGTCCGACACGGTCACCACGCGCGCACCCAGCGAGAGCGCCTTTTCGATGGCGTACTGCGCGACGTTGCCCGAGCCCGACACCGACACGCGCATGCCTTCGATCGACTGGCTGCGCCGCGCCAGCATTTCCTCGACGAAATACACCAGCCCGTAGCCGGTGGCCTCGGGACGGATCAGGCTGCCGCCGAAGGACAGCCCCTTGCCGGTGAACACCGAGGAGGCCGTATTGGTGATCTTCTTGTACGCACCCGCCATGTAGCCGACTTCGCGCCCACCCACCCCGATGTCGCCCGCGGGAACGTCCGTATCCGGCCCGATATGGCGGTACAGCTCGGTCACCAGGGCCTGGCAGAAGCGCTTGACCTCACCGTCCGACTTGCCCTTGGGGTCGAAATCCGCCCCGCCCTTGCCACCGCCCATGGGCAGCGTGGTGAGCGCATTCTTGAAGGTCTGCTCGAAGCCGAGGAACTTCAGGATCGACAGGTTCACGGACGGATGAAAGCGCATGCCGCCCTTGTAGGGACCGATGGCCGCACTGTGCTGCACGCGCCAGGCGCGGTTGATGCGCGTGCGGCCGCTGTCGTCGGTCCATGCCACGCGGAACTGGACGATGCGATCGGCTTCGACCAGGGTCTCGAGCAGCGCAGCGTCGCGATAACGCGGGTTGTTGTCGATGAAGCCCCAGAGGCTTTGCATGACTTCGCCGACGGCCTGATGGAACTCGGGCTGGCCCGGGTTGCGGGCCGCGACGTGGGCCATGAACTGGTCGAGGTTCTGGTACTGCATGGTAGGGTCTCCTTGCGGCGTGGGGGTGGGTCAGGGCCGCTATCTTAGTTTGCACAGCGTGGCCGGCGGTGTCCGGGACGCTGCGATGCCTGCCTGGCCGGTCGGCCGCGCAGGCGCCACGGCCGGCCGATGCGCGGCCGGCCCCGGCGGGACGAGCTCGCCGCGCTCCGACGCGGTGCCGGGTGGCGTTATCAGCCGGTCTTCATGTCCTGCAGCATGCGCTGCACGTAGCGCGCGATCATGTCCACCTCGAAGTTCACCTTGCTGCCCGGCTGCAGATGCTTCAGGGTGGTCATGGCGATGGTGTGCGGAATCAGGTTGATGCTGGCATCGCTGCCTTCGGGGCCATCCGCCACGCGGTTCACGGTGAGGCTCACGCCGTTGATGGCGATCGAGCCCTTGTACGCCAGGTAGCGGCCGAAGGCGGCGGGTACGCGCACGACGAGTTCGTGGGATTCGCCCACCGGGGCGAACCGGACGACCTCGGCGATGCCGTCGACGTGGCCCGACAGGATGTGGCCGCCGAGGGCGTCGCCCATGCGCAGGGCCTTCTCGAGGTTCACTTCGCCGGGTGCGTCCAGGCCGACGGTCAGGCGCAGACTCTCGTGCGAGATGTCCACGCTGAAGACCTTGCCCTCCATGCCGGTGACGGTCATGCAGGCGCCCTGCAGGGCGATCGAGTCGCCTTCCTTGACGTCGGCGAGGCCGAGGTCGGCGCTGTCGACGAACAGGCGCAGGCCGGCGTATTCGCCGGCGTCCTGGGATTCGACTCGGACGATGCGCCCGATGGCGGCAACGATGCCGGTAAACATGGTGTTCCTCGCAGTCAGTAAGGATCGATAAGGAGGCAGCGACACAGGCGGCCGGTGCTGCCCGTGGGACGTGCGGCAGGACATCGCGGGAACGCCGCGCGGCCCTGCGCCGCGCCCGCGACGGGAACTGGAACGGGCATGCTCGTCAACTGCGGCGCTCGGCCAGCGCCCACGCGACCGTGCCGGCATCGACGTACTCGAGCTCGCTGCCCGCCGGTACGCCACGCGCCAGACGGGTGACGGTCAGGCCGCGCGCGCGCAGGGCATCGCCCAGGTAGTGGGCCGTGACGTCCCCTTCCGCGGTGAAGCTCGTGGCCAGGATGACTTCGCGCACCACCCCATCGGCGGCGCGCTCGAGCACCCGCGCCAGGCCGATCTCCTCGGCGCCCGCTCCGCCCAGCGGCGACAGCCTGCCCATCAGGATGTAGTACAGGCCGCGATAGCCATGGCTGGCCTCGATCACGTTCTGGTCGGCCGGGGTCTCGACGATGCAAAGCTGGGTGGCATCGCGCCGCGGGTCGGCGCACAGGGCACAGATGGGCTCCACCGAGAACGTGTTGCAGCGTTCGCAATGGCGCAGCTCGGTGAGCGCCTGGGCCAGCGCCTGCGTGAGCGCGATCGCCCCGGGCTGGTCGTGCTGGAGCAGGTGGTAGGCCATGCGGCGCGCGCTCTTGACGCCCACACCGGGCAGGCGGCGCAACGCGCCGATCAGCGCCGCCAGGGGCGCCGGGTCGGCGAGTTCTTGGTCCAGTGCCATCGGATGCCGGGTTTCAGAAGGGCAGCTTCATCCCCGGCGGCAGCGGCAGGCCGGAGGTCACCGAAGCCATCTTCTCCTGCGAGGTGGTCTCGACCTTGCGCAGCGCATCGTTCATGGCGGCGGCGACGAGATCCTCGAGCATGTCCTTGTCCTCGCCGAGCAGGCTGGGATCGATCTGGACGCGCTTGACATCGTGCCGGCAGGTCATGCTGACCTTGACCAGGCCGCCGCCCGCCACGCCGTCGACGACGATCTCGGCGAGCGCTTCCTGGGCCTTCTTGACGTTTTCCTGCATTTGCTGCGCCTGGCGCATCAGGCCGGCAAGCTGTCCTTTCATCATGATGCTCTGTCCTCGTTGGTCTTGCTTAAGGGTTTGATGGAGCCCGGCACGATCTGCCCGTCGAACTGTTCGACCAGCGCCCGCACGAATGGGTCCTCGGCAATGGCTTGCTCGGCCTCGCGCTGGCGGGCGTCGCGTTCGGTCTGGGCGACAGCATGCGCGGTGCCGGCGCCGGTGGCGCCGACCTGCATGCGCACCTGGATCGGCCGGCCGAAGTGGCGCGACAGCGCAGCGCGCAGGCGCTCGACCGAGGGGCCCTGCGCCATCGGCTGGGCCGGCACGGTGAAGGTAATGACGTTGCCCTCGACGCCCATCCACTCGGCCTGGCGCGCCAGTTCGGCCGACAGGCCCTTCAGGGGCAGACGGGTGGCCAGCACGTGCCAGGGCTCGGCAAGCACGATGGGCTCGTCGGCGCGCGCACGGGCAGCCGGGCGCCGAGACTCGGGCGCGGCGGGCTCGTAAGGGGATTCGTAAGAACGGGCCTCGGCCGCGGAGCCGGCGGCCGCGGGCTCCCAGTCCGGGGGCGCCGGGTTCTCGGATTCGTAATCGTCCCAGGCCGGCGGCTCGACCGGGCCGGGCGCAGCCTCCTCCTCCCACGGCGGCGGCGCAGCCGCGCTGGCGCGCCGGGTGGCCGGCGCGGCCGCCAGCGGCGCGGCGGCGGCGCCGGCCGCAGACCGGCCCGGCGGCTGACGCGGCGACGACGGCGCGGCGGGCGGCGCGGACTCCGCTTCCGGCGCGGCGCCGGCTTCGGATGCCGACACGTCGGGCGCGGCTGCCGCCCCCGCCTGAACGGCGGCGACAGCCTCGGGCAGCGGCTCGGCCGCCGCGGACGGGAGGGCCGCCGCAGATTCGGGTTGGTCGTGGTGCGCTACGGTTGCGGATCCGGGCTCGGCATCGCGCGCCGCGGCCCCGGATTCGGGTTCGGCGCCGCGCGTTACGGCCGCGGATTCAGGCTGGGCGTCGCGCGCAGCGGTTGCGGAGTCGGGTGCGTCGTCATGCGCGGCAGCCTTGGCCTGCCCGCCGGCAACCGGCGCGGCATGGCCCGGCTGCGCGGCGGCCGGCGCGGCCGATCCCGCAGACGGGATAGGCGCAGGCGCAGCGGCGCGCGCCGGAAACGGCAGGTCCTCGCGGGGCGCTGGCACGGACGCGGTGGAAACACGGGATGCAGTGGGTGCCGCGGGCGCTGCGGACGCCGAGGGTGCTGCGGGCGCTGCCGGGCCGGCGGCAGCGGCGGCCGGCGCCTGGCGTGGCCCCGATGCGCGGCCGGCCTGGCCGCGCAAGGCGGCGAGCGCCGCGCGCGCGGCCGCCGGGCCGCTCTGTGCCGGCGCACTGGCGCCGGCGGCAGGGGCCGCAGCACCGGCGGCGGGTGCCGTGGCGCCGGCGGCTGCCATCGCTGCGGTGGCGGCCGCGCCGACCTGCACGGGCGCTGGCGTGCCGCCAACGGGCGGATCGCCAGCGCCGGCAGCGTCGCCCTCGGCGACGAAGGCGAGCATGCGCAGGCAGGCCATGACGAAACCCGCGTACTCGTCCGGCGCGAGCGCCAGCTCCGGGCGGCTGTGCAGGGCGATGGAATAGAAGAGCTGGGTCGCATCGGGCGACATCTGGCCGGCCAGGCGACGGATGTCCTCGGCCAGCGGGGCGTCGTCGGCGGGCATGCCAGGGATGCGCTGGGCCATGGCGATCTGCGCGAGCAGGCTGGCCAGGTCGCCTAGCGCACTCGCGTAGGACAGGCTGCGCGCGGCCAGCTCGTCGGCCACCGCCACCATGCCGGGCCCATCGCCGGCCACCAGCGCATCCAGCAGGCGCACCAGGTAGCGCTGGTCGATGGCGCCCAGCATGCCGCGCACGGCATCCTCGGACACGTTGCCGCCGCTGTAGGCGATCGCCTGGTCGGTGAGCGAGAGCGCGTCGCGCATGGAGCCGCGCGCGGCCTGGCCGATCAGGCGCAACGCGCCCGGCTCGGCCGGGACTTCCTCGGCCTCGAGCACCTGCTCGAGGTGGCGCGCCACGGATTCGGGCGGCATCTGCTTGAGGTTGAACTGCAGGCAGCGCGACAGCACCGTCACCGGAATCTTCTGGGGATCGGTGGTCGCCAGGATGAACTTGACGTGCGGCGGCGGCTCCTCGAGCGTCTTCAACATGGCGTTGAAGGCGTGCCCGGTGAGCATGTGCACTTCATCGATCATGTAGACCTTGAAGCGGCCGGCCGAGGGGGCGTAGACGGCCTGCTCGAGCAGGCGGGTCATTTCCTCCACCCCGCGGTTGGAGGCCGCGTCGAGCTCCAGGTAGTCCACGTAGCGATCGGCATCGATGCCGGTGCAGGCGGCGCACTTGCCGCAAGGCGTGGGCGTGATGCCCTGCTCGCAGTTCAGCGCCTTGGCCAGTATGCGCGAGAGCGTGGTCTTGCCCACGCCGCGCGTGCCCGTGAAGAGCCAGGCATGGTGCAGCCGTTGCGTGGTGAGCGCCTGCGTCAGCGCACGCACCACGTGCTCCTGGCCGACCAGGGTATCGAAGGATCGCGGCCGCCATTTGCGGGCCAGCACGAGATAAGTCATGGCGGCATTTTAGAGTCAGTCAGGCGCGGGCGATACGCGGACTGCGCGCCGGCCGCCATCGGCGGCCGCACCCGCATGCCGGCGCCGAAAATCGTTCCGGCACGGCGAGGACACGGGGGGTGGGGAGGACGCTGCGCGAACGGTCGACACACGCCCGCACAACGGCAGAAAGAAGGGCGGGCCTGGCTTCGGCACTGCCGGATAACGACTATGGCTGCTTCGTTCCCGACCTGACCAGGTTCACCGCTCCGTCATGCGAAGGGGCCCGCAGCGACATTCTAACAGAGTCGGCGGCGGCGCTCGTCGCCCCGCCCGCGGGCTCGCGGGCCACCGCGGCCGGGCGCAATACAATGGGGCTTCACCCAGCGAGAGGATGCCGTGAGCCACTATCGCCACCATGTTTTCTTCTGTACCAACCAGCGCGAGCCGGGTGCGGACCGGCCGAGCTGCAACAACTGCGGCGCCTCGAGCGCCCAGGAGCATGCCAAGCGCAAGGTCAAGGAGCTCGGCCTGTCGGGCGCGGGCAAGGTCCGCATCAACAAGGCCGGCTGCCTGGACCGCTGCGAGGAAGGCCCGGTGCTCGTGGTCTACCCCGAGGCCGTCTGGTACACCTACGTCGACGTCGCCGACATCGACGAGATCATCGAGTCGCACCTCGTGCGCGGCGTACCCGTCGAACGGCTGATGCTGTGAACGCGCGACTTCCATCCATTCAAGCCCCGAGAGCCAGCGCCCGATGAGCGTGCATCCCGATACCCTGGCGCTGAACGGCCATGCCGGCGCCGTCGATTGCGCCCTCGACTGGCCGGCGCAGGCGCCGCGCGGCTGGGCCCTGCTCCTGCATCCGCACCCGCTGTATGGCGGCGCGCGCGGCAACAAGGTGGTCACCACGCTGGCCCGCGCCTGCACCCTGGCCGGGCTGCTCGCGGTGCGTCCCGACTTTCGCGGGGTCGGACGCTCCGGCGGCACCTATGACGAGGGCCGCGGCGAGGCCGACGACATGCTCGGCCTGCCCGCCCAACTGCTCGAACGCTTTCCCGAGCTGCAAGGCCTGCCCTTCGTGCTCGGCGGCTTCTCGTTCGGCAGCGCGGTCGCGAGCCAGGTCGAGGCGCGCGCCGATCAGGCCGGCCTGCCGCCGCGCGTCGGCGTGATGCTGGTCGGCGCCGCGGTGGAACGCTTCGAGGTTGCGCGGGTGCCGCCCGACACGCTGGTCGTGCACGGCGAACAGGACGACACCATCGCGCTCGCCAGTGTGCTCGACTGGGCGCGTCCGCAGGATCAGCCCGTGGTGGTGATCCCCGACGCCAGCCATTTCTTCCACGGCAAGCTGGTGCCGTTGCGCCGGGTGGTCGAGAACTACCTGCGGCTCGTACTGCCGGCACACGCCGGGTGACCGGCCCGGACGGCTTGCGCGCATCGAGCCCGACCGTCCGGTTTCAGGTCGTTTCAAGCACGGCGCGGCGGCGGCAGGGGCACTGCCTATAATGCCCGCTTCGGTTTTTCCGCGCCCGGCAAGCCGAATCGCCCGGGCGCCCGTCCCACACCCGCACCTCACACTGTCGTCATGAAGCCTTCCCGTACGATGTCTTCCCTCCTGGCCCGGCCCTGCGAGCGGCGTGCCACGGAGGGCGCCGCGTTGCGTCCCGCCGCCTGGCGTCTGCGCGCCGGAGCGCTGGCCATGGCGTTCGCGCTGGCCGGCACGGCCCCCGCGCTGCACGCCGCCGACCAGACCGCCCCGCAAACCGGCACGAGCAGCACCACCCTGGCCCCGGCGCCGCAGCCGGTCACCACCGTGGCCGAGCTGTCCTCGCTGCCCGCGCCGAACATCGCCGCGCGTGCCTGGATCTCGGTGGACGCGACCACCGGCCAGGTGATCGCCGCGACCGACCCCGACATACGCGTGGAACCCGCCTCGCTCACCAAGGTCATGACCGCCTACCTGGTCTTCAAGGCCCTGGACGAGAAGCGCCTGACGCTCGAGCAGCAGGTGCCGGTCTCGGAACATGCCTGGCGCACGGGCGGTTCACGCATGTTCATCGAACCGCGCAAGCCGGTCACCGTGGGCGAACTGATCCAGGGCATGATCGTGCAATCGGGCAACGACGCCTCGGTCGCGCTGGCCGAGGCCGTGGCCGGCAGCGAGTCGGCCTTCGCCGCGCTGATGAACCAGGAAGCCGAGCGCCTGGGCATGACGGGCACGCACTTCACCAACTCCACCGGCCTGCCCGACGCCGATCACTACACCACCGTGCGCGACCTTTCCGTGCTGGCCTCGCACATCGCCCAGGACTACCCCACGCAGTACGAGTACTACCGCCAGCGCGAGTACACGTACAACAACATCACCCAGCCCAACCGCAACCGCCTGCTGTGGCTGGACCCGACGGTCGACGGCATGAAGACCGGCCACACCGAGGCCGCCGGCTACTGCCTGATCGCCTCGGCGCTGCGCGGCGACCGTCGCGTGGTGACCGTCGTGGTCGGCACGGCCAGCGAGACCGTGCGCGCGCAGGAGAGCCTCAAGCTCCTGAACTGGAGCTTCCAGAACTTCGATTCGGTGCAGCTCTACGCAGCCAACCAGCCGGCCGTCGAGGCGCGAGTATGGAAGGGCGCCGCCGACCAGGCCAAGCTCGGCGCGACCAACCCCATCCGCGTGACCGTGCCGCGCGGCCAGGCCGCGCAACTGCAGCCGGTGGTCGAGCGCACCGATCCGCTGGTCGCCCCGCTGGAGCAGGGCCAGCCGGTCGGCACCCTCAAGCTGGTGCTCAACGGCCGCGTGCTCAGCCAGACGCCGCTCACGGTGCTCGAACCGGTGGCCGAGGCGAGCTTCTTCGGCCGCATGTTCGACGCGATCCGCATGCGCTTCGAATAAGGCAGGTCGCCGCGGCGTCCTGCCTTGGCCGGCGTGGCGGCGCCCCGTGCGCCGCGTCGGCCCGCCGGGCCCGGCGGGCCTTGTCGATGCGGGGATACACCCCCATCTACGGGTGATCCGCATGCGCCCGCATGCCACCCGATCGCCCGGCCCGCGGCCGTGTCCTACAGCAAGGTGATGCCATGACCCAGATTCCCGCCGACCAGTCCCTCATCGAGTATCCGAGCGACTTTCCCATCAAGGTGATGGGCCGGCAGCATCCGGAGTTCGCCCAGCGCCTGACCGAGGTGGTGCTGGTCCACGCGCCCGACTTCGATCCGGCCACGGTGGAGATGCGGCCCAGTTCGGGCGGCAACTACATCGGCCTGACCTTCACCGTGCGCGCCACCTCGCGCGAGCAGCTCGACAACCTGTATCGCGCCCTGACCTCGCACGAGATGGTCGCCTACGTGCTGTAAGCAGGCAGCATGCAGCGCCGCTGGCTGACGCCCAGGCCCGCGCCCTACCAGCCCGTCTGGGAGGCGATGCGGGCCCACACGTCGGCGCGCCGCGCCGACACCCCGGACGAGATCTGGCTCGGCGAGCATGCGCCGGTCTATACGCTGGGCCTGGCCGGCAAGCGCGAGCACCTGCTCGCCACCGGCGAGATCCCGGTCGTGCCGACCGACCGCGGCGGCCAGGTCACCTACCACGGGCCCGGCCAGGTGATGGCCTACGTGCTGTTCGACCTGCGGCGCAGCGGCTACTTCGTGCGCGAGTACGTGTACCGCCTCGAGAGCGCGATCATCGACACACTCGCCGCCTTCGGCATCGAGGATGCGCGCCGCGAGCCCGGTGCGCCCGGCGTCTACGTGCCCCACCCCGACCGGCCCCAGGCGCAGGCGGCCAAGATCGCCGCGCTCGGGATCAAGGTCAGCAACGGCTGCACCTATCACGGCGTGTCGCTGAATGTCGACATGGATCTTTCCCCCTTTGACGGCATCAACCCCTGCGGCTACGCTGGGTTGGCCACCGTCGACATGGCGGGCTGCGGTGTACGCGCCGACCTCGTCAGCGTCGGCGAACGCCTGGCGGACGCCCTATCGGCACAACTCACACGGAGGGACCGATGAGCGCAGGTGCTTACCCGATCCACACCATGGCCAAGGCCGATCTCGCCCTGGCGCTGGCCTGGGCCAGCGACGAAGGCTGGAACCCGGGGCTGGCCGACGGCCCGGCCTTTCATGCGGCCGACCCGGATGGCTTTCTGCTGGCGCGGCGCGACGGCGTGGCCGCCGGCTGCGTCTCGCTGGTGCGTTACGACGACCGCTATGCCTTCCTCGGCCTGTACCTGGTGCAGCCGGCGTTTCGCGGGCAAGGCCTGGGCAGGGCGCTCTGGCAGGCGGCGCTCGAACGCGGCCAGGGCTGCGTCATCGGCCTGGACGGCGTGCCGGCCCGGCAAGACGACTACCGCGCGGCCGGCTTCGTGCTGGCGCACCGGAACCTGCGCTTTGCCGGCATGGCGGCCCCGGACCCCCGCCCCGAACCGGCAGTGACGGAACTGGCCGACCTGCCGTTCGAGCAGGTCCTGGCCTATGACCGCCATGGCTTCCCGTCGCATCGCCCGCATTTCCTGAAGGCCTGGACCCACTACCCCGGCGGCTGCGCCCTGGCGTACGAGGGCGACGACGGCGAGCTGCAGGGCTACGGCGTGCTGCGCCCCTGCGTGACGGGCAGCAGGATCGGCCCGCTGTTTGCCGACACGCCCGAGATCGCCGATGCGCTGTTTCGCGCGCTGCGCGCGGCGGCGCCGGCCGGCACTCCCGTCTACCTGGACGTGCCGGAGAACCAGCCGCAGGCCATGGCACTGGCCCAACGCTACGGCCTGCAGCCGCAGTTCGAGACGGCGCGCATGTACCGGGGCGATGCGCCCGAGGTCGACGCAACCCGCATCTACGGCGTCACGACCTTCGAGCTGGGGTGACGCGGCCGGCCTGAGCGCACGGCGGCGGCCATGGCCGTTGCCCGGCCGCCGACGCGGTGTCAGCCCTCGTCGGGCAGCGCGACGAAGATCAGCACCGCCAGGATGGTGATGAAGAAGCGGAACGCGCTTTCGATGCCGTTCCATTGCTGGGACATCCACATGCCGAACCATTCGCCGCCGATGCTCATGAAGCCCACCTGCCAGACCAGAAAGCCCAGCATCAGCCCGGCATAGGCGGCATGCTTGGCGCGCTGGAACTGCGCCAGCGGCGCGCGCAGGCGCAGCAGCATGCGCCACGCGCCCAGCCAGCACAGCAGGGCCACCATGCTCTCGAGCGCGATGATGAAGACATAGGCGGCATGGTGCAGCGCCGGCGACTCGATGGCGCGATAGCCGATGGTCGCATCGGGGAAGATCGTGTCCATGCGCAGGACATGCTCGACGAAGGCGAAGTTCGTCCCGTAGTCGGTGATGTTGCCGAACGCCACCAGGCTCGCGAAGAAGGCGATGGCAGCCACCGCCATCACCTTGCACGAGCGCAACACCGGAAACGCACCTTCGAACGCGAACCTGCCGTCACTCCGCCTCACGATCCATCCTCCGCACAAATCGCACAGCTTGTCATCATGCAAGTACGCAGGACAAGTGCGGCTGGTGCAAGCCGTTTTGCGCAAATCGACATCGACAAACGGGCCGGCCGACCGGCTCATGGCTCATGGCTCATGGCTCGTGGCTCGTGGCTCGCACGCGGACCGCAGACCTCGCGCCTCACGACCGGCGCCTCACACCTCGCGCCAGGCAAGCAGGCGCTGCGCGGCCGGCGCCAGCTCGATGCGATCGCAGTTGGGCCCGGCCCCCAGGCGGTCGATCATGACGAAGGTCGCGGGCTGATCGACCGCCAGCAGCACATGGTGCCAGACGCCGCGCCGGTAGTTCACGCCCTGCTGCCCGTTGGTGACGAACGCACGCAGGGCATGCCCCTCCACGCGCTCGCCCACGGGCGCGACGACCACCACGAAGCGCGCACCCGCGAGCGGGATGAACGCCTGGCTCGACAGGGGATGGCGCTCCAGAACCTGAACGCGCAATGGCAGACAATAGGGCTGGGCATGCGCCAGGCTGATGCCGGCCCTGCCGTCCTGCGCCAGCACGTCGACCTCGGCGAGGTCGTCGTAGCGTTGCACCTGTTGCTGGTTGATGTAATGAAACGGCCGGCCTTCGGTCTCGATCACCTCGCCGAAGGGTAGAAAAGCGTCCGCGGTCAGCGGTTCGGGATGCAGCAGTTCAATCATGGTCGCGAAGGCAGGAGGGAAGGAAGAAATAGGACGAAGACAAGGACAGCGGGCGCTCGAGGCGGTGGTACGGTTGGCGTCCTTCATGCATAATCGGCCCAACTGGTAATACCAGTCCGCCTGACTGATCCGGAGATGACATGAGCGCCCCCCGAGCGGCACGCCGCACCGCCGAACCGAGCCCGCAGCCCGCTGCGCCCAGCGCGCGCATCCAGGCTCGTCCAGTAGCGGCGCGAACGCCCGTGACGCAGCATGTGCTCGCCGCCCTGCAGGAAAAGATCGTGAGCGGCGCGTGGCCGCCGGGCCACCGGCTCGATTCGCAGCGCGAGCTGGCCGAGCAGTTCCAGGTGAGCCGCGCCTCGCTGCGCGAAGCCATCTCCTCGCTGGAGGCCTTCGGCCTCGTGAGCGTGGAGCCCGGGCGCGGCGTGTTCGTGACCGAGCCCGGCGCGACTGTGCCGATCGCCTGGCCAGCCCAGGTCGACTACACCGCCGAGGAATTGTACGAGGCGCGCTTTCTGCTCGAAGGCGCGGCGGCCGCGCTGGCGGCGCTGACCATCACGCCGGCCGCGCTGGACGAGCTGGGCCGCATCGTCGACGCCATGCAGGCGGCGCTGCAAGCCTATGACCAGGCCGAGCTCGACCGCCTCGACTTCGCCTTTCACGCGGCCATCGCCTCGGCCGGCCAGAACCGCCTGCTCAGCGCCCTGCTCGCGCCGCACTTCTCCGAGCGCGACATGAGCACCACCGCCATCGTGGACGTCGCCCTGATCAGCACCCGCGTGAAAGAGCACCGCCAGATCCACGCCGCCATCGCCGCGCGCGACGCCAGGGCCGCACAGCGGGCCATGCAGCGCCACGTCCTGCGCGCGGCGGGACGCGGCCGTGCCGCCCTGCGCCCCGGGCTCGAGGCCCTGCTCGCCTGAGCCAGGCTGCGCGCCGCGGCGCGTCCTGCGGCGCCCGGCCCGCCGGTTGCGGCCCGCACCCGGCCTCGGGCAGACATCGGCGCCGCAAGCCGCCGAAGCGTCAGAACGCGACATCGCGATTGACGTCCTTGTAGAGCAGGTAGGCAGCGCGCGACCAGCCGGTGGCGTAGAAGAACTGCGGGCAGAACGGCGCCATGTAGATGAAATCCTTGGCCCAACATTCGTGCCACTGGTCCTGCAGCAGGTACATGCCCTGCCCTTCCAGCATGTACAGGCCATGCTCCATGACGTGGGTCTCGACCATGGGAAAGTAGTTCCCGGGCTCGAACGCCAGGATGTTCACCGCGAAATCGAAGCCCAGTTCGTCCGGCAGCAGGTGCTGCCAGGTGCGGCCTTCCGTGTGCTTGCACACGGCCGCCACGTTCGCCGCGTCGCCCACGAAGGGCGCGGGCGCGGCGACACCGTCCAGGCGCTGATACGGCTTTTGTATCCACATGACCTCGGTGGCGGCGCCATCGGCCGCGCGCAGGCGGAATGCGCACGCCACGGGCACATAGGCGTACTGCCCCGGCGTGAGCCGATGCGTGGCGCCGTCCAGCACCAGCTCGGCAGCGCCCTCGACCACATACAGGAAGTGCTGCAGGCTGTCGCAGCGCGGCTTCTCCATGCCACCGTCGGCGGCGATCTGCAGCAGGATCTGGGCGAATCGCGCGCCGAGGGCGGGCGCGGCCAGCACGCGCGCGCGGGTGGCCCGAAAGTTGGGCAGCCGGCTCTCCAGCACCCCTTCGGGCGGCATCACCGCGTACATGGCGTTGACGGCGGCGCGGCTGCGGGCGTAGACGCCCGGCGGCTGGATCGAGCGTGCGGCAGAGTTGGATGTGGCGTTCACGTAGTGTCTCGCAAGGGTTGACGAAGGTTGACGGGGGATCAGGCCAGCGCCATGCGCGGCTGCGCTTCGCGCGCGGCGTGGGCAGGCAGGCGCGGCGTGGCCGCGAGCAGTGTCCGGGTGTAGGTGTGGCGCGGCGCCTGGAGAATCTGCCGCGCGTCGCCGCTCTCGACGATGCGTCCCTGCTGCATGACGGCGATGCGGTCCGCCATGTGGGCCACGACGGCGAGATCGTGGGTGATCAGCAGCAGGCTCAGCCGCTCGCGCTCGCGCAGTTCGAGCAGCAGGTTCAGGATCTGCGCCTGGACCGACACGTCCAGCGCGGACGTCGGCTCGTCGCAGACGATCAGCGCGGGCCCGGTCACCAGGGCGCGCGCGATCGCCACGCGCTGGCGCTGCCCGCCCGACAACTGGCCGGGCCAGGCGTGGTGCAGGCGCCGCGGCAGCCCGACCCGGTCCAGCACCTCGCTCGCCCGGGCGTTGCGCTCGGCGAGGTCCAGCCCGCGCTGCAGGTCCAGCGGATGCCGGACTGCCGCGTGCACGTCGCGCGCCGGGTTGAGCGAACCGAAGGGGTCCTGGAACACCAGTTGCACCAGCCGCGCGCGGGCCGGGCCGGACAAGGCGCTGAGGTATTCGCCGCCCACCACCACCGAGCCGTCGTCCGGGCGCTCCAGGCCCAGCAGCACCCGGGCGAGCGTCGACTTGCCGCAGCCCGACTCGCCCACGATGGCCAGGGTCTCGCCCGCGCGCACGGTCAGGGAAACGCCGTCCAGGGCCGTCAGCTCGGTGGCGCGGCGCCAGCCGCCGCGGCGCTGGCGGTAGGTCCTGGTCACGCCGCTGGCCACCAGCACCGGCTCGCCCACGCTGCGCTCGGGGCGCGGCGCGGCCTGCGCTGCCGGCGCGCCGATGGCATCCAGGCGCAGGCACCGGCTCGCATGGCCGGGCGCGGACCACGTTTCGGGCGGACGGGTCGTGCGGCACGGCGCCGCGGCGATGTCGCAGCGCTCGGCGAACACACAGCCCGCCGGCGTCCCGTGATACGTGGCCACGACGCCCGGAATGGTGGTCAGCACGGCCCCCGTGCCGGTCCCGTCCAGGCCGGGCAAAGCGCCCAGCAGCCCGCGGGTGTAGGGGTGCCGCGGGTCGGCGAAGATCGAGCGCGCCGGCGCCGTCTCCACGACCTCGCCGGCATACATCACGGCCACCCGGTCCGCCGCCGCGGCCACCACCGCGAGGTTGTGCGAGATCAGGAGCATGCCCATGCGCAGCTCGCGCTGCAGGTCGGCCAGCAACGCCATGATCTGGGCCTGGATGGTGACGTCCAGCGCCGTCGTCGGTTCGTCCGCGATCAGGAGCGCGGGGCGGTTCATCAGCGCCGCGGCGATCACCACGCGCTGGCGCTGCCCGCCCGACAGCTCGTGCGGGTAGGCATGCATGCGCCCCTGCGGGTCGGGAATGCCGACCCGCTCGAGCATCTCGATGCCGCGCCGCCATGCCTCGCGCCGCGTCGCCGTGCCATGCAACTGCATGGTCTCGGCCAGTTGGCGGCCCACGCTGTAGACCGGATTGAGCGCGGTCATGGGCTCCTGGAACACGAAGCCCACCTTGCGTCCGCGCACACGGCGGGCCAGCCCGGCCTCGTCCAGGGCGAGCAGGTCCTCGCCGTCGAGGTTCATGCGCGTGGCCGTCAGCCGCGCGCCGCGCGGCAGCAGGCGCAGCACGGACAGCGCCGTCAGCGACTTGCCCGAGCCCGACTCGCCGACGATGCCCACGCACTCGCCGGCCTCCACGCGCAGGTCCAGGTCGCGTACGGCGCTCACGCTGCCGCTGGGCGTGTCGATGTCGATGCGCAAACCTTCGATGTCCAGCAAGGCCATGGTCCTACTCCCTGGCGCCGGGCTGGATCGCATCGCGCAGCCCGTCGCCCAGCATGTTGATGCCGGCCACCAGCACGAACAGTGCGGTGCCGGGCACGATCACCAGCGAGGGCCGCAGCAGCATCGCCGCCTTGCCCTCGGCGATCATCAGCCCCCATGACGGGTTCGGCGACGGCACGCCGACCCCCAGGAAGGACAGCGCCGCCTCGGCCAGGATGGCTGCGCCCGCCTCGAAGGAGAACACCACCAGGATGACGCTGGACAGATTCGGCAGGATGTCCGACACGATGATCCTGCCCGAGGAGGCGCCGGCCACGCGCGATGCGCGCACGTAGTCCAGTTGGCGGATGCGCTGCGTCGCGCTGCGCGTGACGATGAGATAGAGGGTCCAGTGCAGCATGCCGATCACGGCGATCACCGTGAGCACCGAGGGCGACAGGAAATAGATCAGCGACATGGCGAGCAGCATGCCGGGCATGGCGAGCTTGCAGGCCAGCACGAAGCCGATGGCGCGATCCGTGCGCCCGCCGTGAAAGCCGGCGCAGGCGCCCAGCGTGACGCCGATGAGCGCCCCGATGCCGGCCGCGCCGAAGCCGATGGCCAGCGAGATGCGCGCGCCGTGCAACAGGCGGGCCAGCACGTCGCGGCCGAGGTGATCGGTGCCGAGCGGATGGGCCCAGTTGCCTCTGGCGTCCCAGACCGCGGGCAGCATCCGCGCGGCCAGGCTTTGCTGGAAGGGGTCGGTGCTCCAGACCCAGGGCCCGGCGATCGCACAGACGATCCAGAACAGGACCACGCCGCCGCCCAGGCGGACATTGCGATTGCGCAGCGCCCGGCGCCAGGCGGTCGGCCTGGCCGTCGCGGCATTCGCCGCCGGATTGTTCATGACGCTCTCCATCAGTTCACGCGTATGCGCGGGTCCAGCCACGCGTTCAGCAGGTCGGCCATGAAGGTGACGCCGACGAACACCAGGGCCATCAGCAGCACCAGCATCTGCAGCGTGGGGATGTCCCCGGTCAGCACCGAATTCAGGGCGAGCCGGCCGAGCCCGTTCATGGCGAACACCACCTCGGTCACCATCGAGCCGCCCAGGCTGTTGCCCAGGGTCACGGCCAGCACGCCCACCACCGGCAGCAAGGCATTGCGCAGAGCGTGCCGGCGCAGCAGCGCCCACCCGGTGTAGCCCTTGGCGCGCGCGGTGCGAATGAAGTCCGCCTGGAGCACGTCGATCAGCCCCGAGCGGGTCAGGCGCATGACGTTGGGTACCGAAGCGGTGCCGAGGATCAGGGCCGGCAGGACGAAGTTGGCCCAGGTCTGGTCGCCCGACACCGGCAGCCAGCCCAGATGCACGGCGAAGAACAGAATGAACACCAGGCCGAGCCAGAAGTTCGGCGACGCCTGCAAGGCCGCGGCGAGCGTCAAGGACAGCCGGTCCCAGGCGCTGTCGGGCCGTGCCGCCGCGGCGATCCCCAGCGGCACGGCGACCAGCACGGTCACCAGCAGCGACAGGAAGGCGAGCTTGAGCGTCACCGGGGCATGCTGGGCGAAGACTTCGAGCACGGGCTGGCGCAGCACGTAGCTCTCGCCGAGATCGCCGGCGGCCAGCCGCTGCAGCCATTCCGCATAGCGCACCGTCGCCGGGCGGTCGAGCCCGAGCTGCTTGCGCACCTGCTCGACCACGAGCGGGTCGTCGGTATCGCCGACCAGGGCCGCGGCCGGATCGATCGACAGGTTGAGCAGGGCGAACGTGACCGCCGACGTGGCCAAGGCCACGGCGAGCGCAAGCAGGGCGCGCTGAAGGAGGAAGTTCCACATGGGCGTCGGCCGTGGCTGCGCTACTGGCGCCAGCGCGCGAGGAACAGGCGCGGCATGCCGTCATCGCTCTGCACGTACTCGAGATCGGGCGCCAGCAGGAAGTTCTGCGTGAACTCGTACAGCGGAATCCAGTAGGTCTGCTCGTTGATCCGGGTGATCGCGCTGCGCGCCAGCGCCAGGCGCTCCTGCGCATCGGTAGTCTGCAGCAGGCCCTCGACCAGCGGATACAGCGCTTCGTCGTGATGCCAGTCGCTCGGCGCGCCTCTGCCGAACTGGCCCGGCAGGATCGCGCCCACGTCGGCGATACCGACCGATCCGTTGTTCTCGAAGTACAGGTTGAGGGAGTTCTCGTCGCGCGCCTTGTTCATGGCGGGAGACTTGACCAGCCGCAGGTTGGCGTTCACACCCACGCTGCGCCACATTTCGACCACCGCTTCCAGGGGCTCCTTCTCGCGCGAGGCCCACAGGTCCAGGCGCAGGCCGCTGGCGTAGCCGGCCTCGGCCAGCAGCGCCTTGGCGCGCGCCGGATCGTAGTGCGGTTGCGGCACATCCTGGGGGCAGCCGAACTGCGCCGGCAGGCATGGCGTATAGGCCGGCTTGCCACCGCCGCGCACGAGCTGCTTGACGATGAGGTCGCGATCGATGGCCAGGCTCAGCGCCTCGCGCACGCGCGGATCGCGCAGCGCGTGCTCGCCGGCGCGCCCGGCGGCGTCGGGTATCAGGTAGCCGATGCGCATCGACGGCGAGGACATCGCCTGGGCTCGCCCGGTGCTCGCGACTTCCTCGACGATGTCGGTGGGCAGCCCGTAGGTCCAGTGCACGCCGCCGGCCATGACTTCCGCGGCCTGGGTGGCCGGGTCCGGGATGATGCGGAACTGCATGCGCGCGACCGACGGCGCGCCCTTGGGCGAGTCGCTGCGATAGCCGTCATAGCGCTCGATGACCAGTTCGCGCCCGGGCAGGAAGCTCACCACGCGGTAGGGGCCGGCGCCGATCATGCGGTTGGCCTGAGCCTGGGCATTGATGCCGCCCGGTGCGTCGGGATCGTCGTAGGTGCCGCGCGGCACGACGCGCCCGGCCGTCGAGAGAGAGTGCAGCGCGAGCGGATTGGGCTGCTTCATGTGAAAGCGCACCACCTTGTCGCTCACGGTTTCGACGCTCGCCAGCCACAGCGCGAACGCGCCCGCCTTGAGCGCCGTGTTGCCCGGCTTGAGCAGGGTCTGGAACGTATAGGCAACGTCGGCGGCCTCGACCGGGCGGCCGTCGTGAAAGGTCACGTCGTCGCGGATCGTCACGTCCAGCGTCAGCGGGTCGGGCATGGCGTAGGACGCGGCGATCAGCGGGACGGGCTGCTTGGTCTGCGGGTCGATGTAGAAGAGCGCGTCGTCGATCAGCAGGCTGATGATCTCGTTGTCGCGCGAGGTCGAGTTGAAGTTGTCGAGCGTGAGCAGTTCGCGGGTGAAGGCTGCGACCAGCGGCGCGTCGGGGGCGCGCGCCGCGCTGGCGCGCTCAGGCGCCATGGTCATGGCGATGGCGGCGGCCGCCAGCATGCCAAGGCAGGCGCGCCGCGTCAGGCGCAGACGGGCAATGCGCGTAGCGGGATTCGACATCGGGTAGCTCCTAACTGGATAGGCCGGTCTGACCAGCGGTGTGTGAACGGACGTGCATACGGGGATACGGGCGCCGAACGAGGCGTCAGTCGCTGCCGCGCACGGGGCGACCGATCAGCCGCAAGCGGGTGACGCCGCCATCCGGATAGATGTTCAGGCGAACGTGGGTACAAATCCGCTCGCCGTCGCCGTCGATGCGGTAGCGATTCTCGGCGCCGCCGCGCAAGGGCTGCTGCGCCAGGAGTTCGGACCAGTACATGGCCTGGTTGACGATGAGGGCATCATCGGCCGCCCCGCCCGGCGCATGCTGGCGCAGATCGGCCGCCTGCAGCGAGAACGAGGCCGGATGGTTGCCGGTGTAGAACTTCGTGTCGAGCACGACTTCCTCGAGCACGCCGGGCGTTGCCAGCGCGATCACCGCCCAGTCGTGGCCGGGCACGCGCCGCCGACGGCTCTCCCATCCTTTGCCCCACTGCACCTGCGGGCCGGGTGCGAGCATGGCGGATACCGAGCCGAAGTGCGCGTCGCTGCAGGCGAGCACCCGGCCTCCCAGCTCCAGAGCGGCCAGGTCGCCGCGATCGGGCAAGGTCTGCGCCGACACGGCGATTCTGCCGAACACGCGCAGCCGCGCCATGCCGCCGTCCGGATGCAAATTGAGGCGCACGTGGGTATAGATGCCGGCATCGTCGACGGGATGTACCACCTGGGCATCGCCCTTCACCTCGGTGGCGCGCAGGATCGGCGTCCACGCCACGCCTTCGGGCACGGCATCCGACTCGCAGCGGCAGGCCTGCACGGAGACGACCGGAGGAAAATTGCCGGTGAAGAAACTCGTGTCCAGGCCGATACCGGCGATGGTGCCGGGCCGGCCCAGGCGGATCACGCACCATTCGTTGCCCGGCTGGCGGCGCCGGACCGTCTCCCAGCCGTCCACCCAGCGCATGCCTTCGTCGTCGTGGAAGTAGTAGTTGGCGGGGGCGGCGTCCAGCAGCCTTGCCGCCGGCGCGTACCACTCGTCGGACGCCGCGACGACGCATGCGCCCAGGCGCGCATCGGCCAGATTCGCGTAGGCGCCGGACCAGGTGCGGAAAGTCTCGGCCACCTCGCCGTACTGCCGGATCAGCGTTCTATCTCGGGTACCACTGCCCATCGTGTTGCTCCATGATGAAAAATGCCGCCTGCGTATGGCAGCCGTCGTGAAAGCCGGCCGGTTCAGCCCAGATCGGCGGGTAGCGGCATGGCCAGCCAGCGCTCGGATATCCGGTCCAGTTCGCCGTTGGCGCGCGCCTCGGCGATGATCCGGTCGACCTCTGCGAGCAACGCCGGTTCGCCCTTGTTCACGCCGATGTGGCAGGGCGAGCTGCGGATCATGAACTTGACCTCCGGCCGTACCGAGGGACTGCGCCGCAGGATGGCGGCCGCCACCACGTTGCCGGTGGCCACGAGCTGCGTCTGCCCCGCGAGGAAGGCCGCCATGGTGCTGCTGCCGTCCTCGTAGCGCCGGATCGTCGTATCGGGCGGAGCCAACTGGGTCAGCTCCAGATCCTCGACCGACCCCCGCGTGACGGCCACGGACCGGCCGGCCAGATCCTGCGCCGACTTCACCGGCAGGTCGGCGGGCCCGAACACGCCGTTGAAGAACGGCGCGTAGGCGACGGAGAAGTCGATCGCGCGTTCGCGCTCGGCGTTGCGGCCCAGGCTGTAGATGACCATGTCCACCCGGCGCGTGACGAGATAGGGAATGCGGTTCGCGCCGGTGACCTGCACCAGCTCGACCTTCGCACCGAGCCCGCGGCCGATGAGCTGGGCCACGTCCACGTCGTAGCCGGCGGGCTTCAGATCGGCGCCGACCGAGCCGAACGGCGGCGCATCCTGCGGAATGGCGATGCGCACCACCGCGCGTTGGCGGATGTCCTCGAGCGTGTCGGCAGCGGCCCGCGCGACGGGCAGCACCAGGGCGCCCAGGGCTACGCTGTAACTCAGAAAGGTTCGTCGCTGCATATTGCCATCGCTCCTGCGTAATGTACGCATTTATTGCGTACAAGAATTGTTCTGACCATGCGCAGGCAAATGCAAGTTCGATGCCAACTCGCCGAAATCGCCACCGCCCTCTGGTTAGTCTGGTCTGACCAGTTGGACAGAAGCACAAGAACGGGGCACGCGCGCACCAGCACCGTGCGTACGGGGTCGTCCGGCACCGTGAAAGCGCGCGCTGCGAACGGCAGGCGCTACGGGGCCACGCAGGCTGCGGCCCGGTCCGAACCGGGCAACCACCCCGGCGGGCGGCCGCGGACACGGGCGGGCCCGGCGGGGGCGCCCGTGTCCGTACGCCCGACCCGGCGATAGGGGTGCTGCCGGGCGGGCCGCCCCAGGGCGCTAAAATACCCGCTCACCCACCAGCCGCCGGAGAGGCCAGACGCCTCCCGGCACAGGAAGCCCATGACCTCCCCCGCCGAACCGCTAGCGACCACAGCCCGCGCAGACCGCGGCGCGCAGCCGGCCTACGACCCCACCGAAAAGCAGAAGTCCGGCGCCAAGACCGCCCGCATTCCGATCAAGGTGATTCCGGTCGAACGGCTCAAGAAGCCCGACTGGATACGCGTGAAGGCGCCCTCGCCCGGATCGCGCTTCTACGAGATCAAGGAAATCCTGCGCGAGCACCGGCTGCACACGGTATGCGAGGAGGCCTCCTGCCCGAACATCGGCGAATGTTTCGGCAAGGGCACGGCTACTTTCATGATCATGGGCGACAAGTGCACGCGCCGCTGCCCGTTCTGCGACGTGGGGCACGGCCGCCCCGATCCGCTGGACGTGGACGAGCCCGAGAACCTGGCGCGCACGATCGCCGCCCTGAAGCTCAACTACGTGGTCATCACCTCGGTCGACCGCGACGACCTGCGCGACGGCGGCGCGGCCCACTTCGTGGCCTGTATCGAACGCGTACGCGAACTGTCGCCGGCCACCCGCATCGAGATCCTGGTGCCGGATTTCCGCGGCCGGCTGGATCGCGCCCTGGATATCCTGAACGGCGGGCCGCCGGACGTCATGAACCATAACCTCGAGACGGTGCCGCGCCTGTACAAGCAGGCTCGTCCGGGGTCGAACTACGAGCACTCGCTCAAGCTCCTGCAGGAGTTCAAGCGCCTGCACCCCGACGTGCCGACCAAATCCGGCCTGATGCTGGGCCTGGGCGAGACCGACGAGGAGATCCTGCAGGTGATGCGCGACATGCGCGAGCACGACGTGGACATGCTCACCATCGGCCAGTACCTGCAGCCCTCGGAGCACCACCTGCCGGTGCTGCGCTATGCCCACCCGGACGTGTTCACCATGCTCGAGCGCGAAGCCTACGCCATGGGTTTCACCCACGCCGCCGTGGGCGCCATGGTGCGCTCTTCCTATCACGCCGACCAGCAGGCGCACCAGGCCGGCGTAGTCTGAAGGGTAGGGGCTCCCCCCTACGCGCTGACGCGTGCCCCCCAGGGGGGCGGCACTGGCGGACCGGCGGAGCCGGATCCGCCGTGCCCTGGATGGTATCGCCACAGTTTCATACCAGCGCGGCGGAACACTAAGATGATCGCATGCCGCTCGTTCGTCTCGCCGTTTCCCTGTTCCTTCTCGCCATGCTCGCCGGATGCGCCGCCTCGCACCAGCCCATGGGGCCGGCACAAGGGCCGGGCGCCTTCGCGGGCGAGCACCTGATTGCGCACGACGGCGCACGCCTGCCGCTGCGCCGCTGGCTGCCGCAGACCCAAGCGCCCCGCGCAGTCGTCATCGCCCTGCACGGCATGAACGACTATGCCCATGCCTTCGACGCGCCGGCGCGCGCCTGGGCCGGGCAAGGGGTCGCCACCTACGCCTACGACCAGCGCGGCTTCGGGGCGTCCGGGCAGCCCGGCATCTGGCCGGACACGGCGACGCTGGTGGACGACCTGGGGGCGGCGGTGGATGCCGCACAGGCGCGCCACCCCGCCACCCCGCTCTTCTTGCTGGGTGAAAGCATGGGCGGCGCGGTGGTGCTGGCAGCGCTCGCCGAGCCCGGGGCGCCCGGGACTCAGGCGCTGGCCGAGCGTGTGGACGGCGCCATCCTGTCCGCCCCGGCGCTGTGGTCGCGCCAGGCGCTCAACCCCTTCTTTCGGCTCACGCTATGGGCCGGCTATCGGCTGATGCCCGGGCTGGCGGTACGTCCGCCCGCCAACCTGAAGATACAGCCATCGGACAACATCGAGATGCTGCGCGCGCTGGGCCGCGACCCGCTGGTCCTGAAGCGCACCCGCATCGACGCCCTGAGCGGGCTGGTGGACCTGATGACGGCGGCGCGCGAACGCCTCGCCGAACGTCCGCGCATGCTGCCCATCCTCGTGCTGTATGGCGAGCACGAACAGGTGCTCGCACGCGACGCCGTCACCGACGTCGTGCGGGCGCTGCGCGCGGACGCCGCCAGCCGCACCCGGCTCGCCGTCTATTCGCAGGGCTATCACATGCTGCTGCGCGATCTGTGCGCCGGTGTCGTATGGGCGGATGTGCTCGCCTGGATGGCGCAGCCCGAAGCCCCGCTGCCCAGCGGTGCGGATACGCTTGCATGGCGAGAGCAGCCTGCGCCGCCCGTCGTCGCGGGCGCATGGGCCGGCGGCTGCCCGGCGCCTGCCGGCTCGCACCGGGCGGCGGACGCAACCGGGGCGGCGGCAGACGCACCCGCCGCCGGGCTCGCCGGCGTGGGCAGGCCCGGCCCTGAGCGGGCCGGCGGTGCGCGCTCAGACCCTGTGCGTCGGCGTCGGATACGTGCCTGGCACCAGGATGCCGGCATCGATCTCGTCGATGCGCCGGCGCCCGCACAGCGCCATGGTGATGTCCATCTCCTTGGCGATCATCTGCAGCACTTTGGTGACGCCCGCCTCGCCCTGCGCGCCCAGGCCGTACAGGAAGGCGCGGCCGATCAGCACGCCGCGCGCGCCCAGCGCCACGGCCTTGAGCACGTCCTGCCCCGAGCGCACGCCGCCGTCCATCCAGACCTCGACATCCTTGCCCACGGCCTCGACGATGGGCGGCAGCGCGTTGATCGAGGAGAGCGCGCCGTCGAGCTGGCGCCCGCCGTGGTTGCTGACGACGATGGCGTCGACACCGCAGTTGGCGGCGAGCCGGGCGTCCTCGGGGTCGAGCACGCCCTTGAGGATGACCTTGCCGCCCCAGCGGTTCTTGATCCATTCGATCGCGGCCCAGTCCAGGCGCGGATCGAACTGCTCGGCGGTCCAGGCGCCCAGCGAGCTCAGATCGCTCACGCCCTTGGCATGGCCGACGATGTTGCGGAATGTGCGGCGCTCGGTGTGCAGCATGTTCCAGCACCACTTGGGCTTGGTGACGAGGTCCGCGAGATTGCGCGCCGTCAGGCGCGGCGGCGCGGTCATGGCGTTGCGCACGTCCTTGTGCCGCTGGCCGAGGATCTGCAGATCCAGGGTGATCATCAGCGCCGAGCATTTGGCGGCCTTGGCGCGCTCGATCAGGTTCTCGACGAAGGCGCGATCGCGCATGACGTAGAGCTGGAACCAGAACGGGCTGCTGGTGTATGCGGCCACGTCCTCGATCGAGCAGATGCTCATGGTCGACAGCGTGAAAGGGATGCCGAACTTCTCGGCGGCCCTGGCCGCCAGGATCTCGCCGTCGGCATACTGCATGCCGGTCAGCCCGGTGGGCGCGATCGCCACCGGCATGCTGGTCGGGATGCCGGCCATGGTGGTGTGCAGGCTGCGGTTGGTCATGTCCACCGCGACGCGCTGGCGCAGCTTGATCTTCTGCAGATCCTCCTCGTTCGCGCGGTAGGTCGACTCGGTCCAGGAACCGGAATCGGCATAGTCGTAGAACATGCGCGGGACACGGCGCCGGGCGAGCTGGCGCATGTCTTCGACGCAGCAGACGATGGATGAAGGGTAGGCTGACACTGCGATCCTTTTGGGTGAAGGCGACGCCCCGCGCGGACGAGGGCCGCGGCCTGCGCGGCACGTCCGGCGCAGACCGCCCGACGGCGCTCATGGTAACAACAGGACCCCGGGCACGAAAGCCAGGGTTTCTCCGTCCCACACGCCGGACGGGCATGGTACCGGCGCGCGCCATCATCGCCTAGAATTCCCGGCGCAGGCACACATTCCCATACCCAAGCCTGCCGCCGCCAGGAGGAGCACCATGGCCCACGCACTTCGCGACCCGATCACGGAAGAACAGTTGCGAACGCAACTTGCCGCCTGCTATCGCATCTTCGCGATGCTCGGCTGGACCGAGCTCATCTACAACCACATCACGGTACGCATTCCGGGGCCGGAGCGGCACTTTCTCATCAACCCCTTCGGCCTGCACTACCGTGAAGTCACCGCGTCCAACCTGGTACGGATCGACCTGGAGGGCCGGATCGTCGGCCGCAGCGAGCATCCCGTGAACCCGGCCGGCTTCGTGCTGCATTCGGCGATCCATCAGCACATTCCCGAGGCCCATTGCGTCATGCACGTGCACACCACGGCGGGCTGCGCGGTGGCCAGCGCGGACGCGGGCCTGTGCATGAACAACTTCTATTCGGCGCAACTGCACGGCCGGGTGGCCTACCACGAGTTCGAGGGGATCACGGTGCACGCGGACGAAGGCCCGCGCGTGATCGCGTCGATCGGCGACAAGCCGGCCGTCATCCTGCGCAACCACGGCCTGCTGTCGTGGGGCCCCACCCTGCCGCTGGCCTTCGCCTATCTCTGGACCCTGCAGCGCGCCTGCGAAATCCAGGTCGCCGGCGCGGCGCTCGGCCCGGCCCGCCCGATCGCCGAGGGCATCCAGCGCAAGTGCAGCGCCGACGCGCTGCAGTTCGATCCACGCTATGGCGGCGGCGCCGACGGGTTCGCCGCCCTGGTGCGCCAGGTCGAGCGCCTGGACCCTTCGTATCGCGACTGAATGCGCGGCCGGTGACAGCCGCGGGGCGCTGCGCTAGCATACGCGCCGTAACCGAACCTGACGGAGACGCAGTTGAACAACGACACATCCGGCTGCGGCTGTCGCAGCATCGGCCATCTCGTCGATGGCATCCAGCGCTTTCGCGCTCAGTATTTCGGTGCCGATCCGTCGTTCATGCGCAACCTGGTCGAGGCCGGACAATCGCCGGCCTCGCTCGTGATCTCCTGCAGCGATTCGCGGGTCGATCCGGCCCTGCTCACCGGCGCGGCGCCGGGCGAGCTTTTCGTCGTGCGCAACGTGGCCAACCTGGTGCCGCCGTACGCGCAGGGCACCGGGCTGCACGGCACGGGCGCGGCCATCGAGTATGCCGTGCGCGATCTCAAAGTGGACCACATCATCGTGCTGGGCCACGCGCACTGCGGCGGCATCAAGGCCATGATGAACGCGGCGGGCGGCGAGTGGCCCGAGCGCGACTTCATCGGCGACTGGGTGGCGATGGCGCTGGGTGCGGCCGAGCAGTACGTGCAGGACGAAAGCGCCGAAGGCGGCCGCAGCCGCGTGCCGCTCGAGCGCCTGAAGTCCAGCCCCTTCCTGGTCGAACGGGCCGCGATCCGGCGCTCGCTCGACAACCTGATGACCTACCCGTGGCTGCGCGAGCGCGTCGAGGCGGGTACCCTGCAGGTGCACGGCTGGTGGTTCGACCTCGACACCGGCGACCTCTGGAAGACCGAGGGCGGCGAACGCACCCTGCTGCCGGTGATCTGACCTGCGATCCGACCTACGCGGGGCCCGGCGCCTGCCCTGGCCCCGTGAAGCGCATTGCGTGAAGCGCGTCCGTTGCGGCGATCCGCGCCCGGGGCGCGGCCGCCCGCCTCAGGTTTCGCTCTTCTCCACCCATTTGTGCACCGCCGGCGCCTCGTAGCAGCGGAACGCCTCGAGCAGGCTCGGCCCATCGACGGCCGCGAGCAGCATGCCGCGGTGGCCTTCGCGCACGAAGCCCGCATGCACGGTTTCGTCCAGAAAGCGCACCAGCGTGTCGTAGTAGCCGGCCACGTTGAGCAGGCCGCAGGGTTTGGCGTGCATGCCCAGTTGCGCCCAGGTCCAGATCTCGAAGATCTCCTCGAGCGTGCCGATGCCGCCCGGCAGCGCCACGAAGGCGTCCGAGAGTTCGGCCATGCGCGCCTTGCGCTCGTGCATGGAAGCCGTGATGAACAGCTCGCTGAGCCCCGAGTGGGCGACCTCGCGATCGACCAGCGCCTGGGGAATGACACCGTAGACTTCGCCGCCGGCGGCCAGCGCCGCGTCGGCCACCCTGCCCATGACGCCGATGCTGGCGCCGCCATAGACCAGGCGGATGCCCCGTTCGGCGAGCAGTGTGCCGAAGGCGGCGGCCGCGGCCACGTATTCGGGCCGGTTGCCCGGATTGGACCCACAATAGATGCAGAGACTGCGGATAGACATGAACATACTCCATCTGGACGCCACATAGTAGCGCGCCGGCCTGGCGGCGCCTGCCCTGCCCGCTACAATACGGGCAACGACGACAAGGCGCGGTCGCACCCGCCAACCCGATGCCGAGACACATCCCCCGCTGGCTGAGCGCCGCCGCCGGCGCCATGCTGGCCCTGGCCGCCTGGATACCCTGTACGCATGCCGAGGAGCGCATCGACGACGGCATGCGCGAGCGCGTCGCCGCCTGTACCGCCTGCCATGGCGCCGAGGGCCGCGCCGGCGCGGACGGCTACTATCCGCGCATCGCGGGCAAGCCGGCCGACTACCTCTACCACCAGTTGCTGAATTTCCGCGACGGCAGGCGCCAGTACGCACCCATGACCTGGCTGCTGGTGAACCTGCCCGACGACTACCTGCGCGAGATCGCGCAGTATTTCGCCGGCCTGCATCCGCCCTACGCGGCCAACCCGCGCACCCAGGCGCCGGCGGCCCAGCTCGCGCGCGGCGAGGCGCTGGTGCGCGACGGCGTGCCGGGCCGGCCCGCCTGCGCGGCCTGCCACGGCGCCGATCTCGCCGGCATCGCGCCCGCCATTCCGGGCCTGCTCGGCCTGCCGCGCGACTACCTGCTGGCGCAGATCGGCGCCTGGCAAGGCGGCACCCGCGCCACGCCGGCGCCCGATTGCATGGCCACGGTGGCGCGCGCCCTCAGCCCCGAGGACGTGGCGGCCGTGGCCGCCTGGCTGGCCAGCCAGCCCCTGCCCGCCGGCTATGCGGCGCGCACCGCGCCGGACCATCCGCTGCCGATCGCCTGCCACGGCGTGCCGCAGCCCGTCGCTACGGAGGCCGGACCATGAGGCTGCCACGCTGGGCCGGCATCCTGGGCGGCGTGCTCCTGGCCGCGATCCTGGTCGCCGGCACCGCCATGTACTGGCTCGGCACCCGCGACGCCCCGCCCGTGCCCGCCAGCACCACGCGATTCGACGACCCCGATCTCGTGCTGCGCGGCGAATACCTGGCGCGCCTGGGCAATTGCGCCACCTGCCATACCACGCGCGGCGGTACGCCCTATGCCGGCGGGCGCGCCGTGCCCACGCCCTTCGGCACGCTGTACGGCCCCAACCTGACGCCGGACGACGACACCGGCATCGGCCGCTGGAGCGCCGACGACTTCTGGCGCGCGCTGCACGAAGGCAAGGCGCCGGGCGGCCGGCTGCTCTATCCCGCCTTCCCCTATCCCGACTACACCCAGGTCACGCGCGCGGACGCGGACGCGATCTACGCCTACTTGCGCGCTCTGCCGCCGGCACGCCAGGAAAGCCCGCCGCATGCCCTGCGCTTTCCGTACGACCAGCCGCTCGCCCTGGCATTCTGGCGCGCGCTGTATTTCCGCCCTGCCGCCTTCGTCCCCGAGGACGGCCAGGACGCGCTCTGGAATCGCGGCGCCTACCTGGTGCGCGGCCTGACGCACTGCGCCGCCTGCCACACGCCGCGCAACGCGCTCGGTGCCAACCGGGCCGACGCCCCGCTCGCCGGCGGCATGATCCCGGTACTGGAATGGTATGCTCCGCCGCTTGCCGGCAACGCCCCGGAAGGGCTGGGCAACTGGCAGGAAGCGGACGTCGCCGCGCTGCTGCGCACCGGCGTGAGCGCCCGCGGCACCGCCGCCGGGCCGATGGCCGACGTGGTCTACGAAAGCCTGCAGCACCTCACCGAGGCCGATACGCAGGCGATGGCGCGCTACCTGAAGTCGCTGCCGCCCTCGCCGCACGTGGCCGCGCAGGCCGCCGCGGAGGGTGCCGGGCGAGGCACCGGCGCCGCCGGCCTGATGTCCCACGGCGCCCAGGTGTACGCCCAGCACTGCGCGGACTGCCACGGCAGCCAGGGCGAAGGCCGGGCGCCGGCGTTTCCTCCGCTGGCGGGCAATCTCTCGGTGCTGGCGCACTCGACCGCGAACACCATCCGCGTGGTGCTCAACGGGGGCTACGCGCCGGGCACGCAGGGCAATCCCCGGCCGCACGGCATGCCCCCCTTTCGGCAGAGCCTGAGCGACAATGACGTCGCCGCCGTGGTGACGTACATCCGGGGGAGCTGGGGCAACGAAGCCGCGCCGGTCTCGCCCCCCGACGTGCGCAGTTTCCGGTCGCTGCCGCTGTACTGACCGGAACGCCCCGGTGCGCGCCCTTCCCCGGGGCGCTGCGTCGGCCGGCGGGCAAGGGCCGGCCGCGCCGGCGCCTGCGCACCCCGGGCCGGGCCCAAGACACGCATTACGCATGATCAGACTCGAACACATCGTCAAGACGTTCCCGGCCGCGCCGGACCGCACCGCATTCACGGCGCTGCACGGCGTCGACCTCGCCGTGCAGACGGGCGAGATCTTCGGCATCATCGGCCGCTCCGGCGCCGGCAAGAGCACGCTCATACGCACCTTGAACCTGCTCGAGCGGCCCACCGCGGGCCGCGTCGTCATCGACGGCGAGGACATCACCGACCTGGACGGCGCCCCGCTGCGCCGGGTGCGCCAGCGCATCGGCATGGTGTTCCAGCACTTCAACCTGCTGTCGGCGCGCACGGTGTACGAGAACGTGCGCCTTCCGCTGCGCATCACCGGCGAATACACCGCGCTGCAGATGCGCGAGCGCGTCGACCAGATGCTCGCCCTGGTGGGCCTGGCGGACCAGCGCGACAAGTATCCCGGCCAGCTCTCCGGCGGCCAGCGCCAGCGCGTGGGCATCGCCCGCGCGCTCGCCAACCGCCCGCGCCTGCTGCTGTGCGACGAGGCCACCTCGGCGCTGGACCCGGAGACCACCCAGTCCATCCTGCAGCTCCTGCGCCGCATCAACCGGGAACTCGGGCTGACCATCGTGCTCATCACCCACGGCATGGACGTCATCCGCGCGGTCTGCCACCGCGTGGCCATCCTCGACCAGGGCCGCATCGTCGAAGAAGGCGAGGTCGAGCACATCTTCCGCGCGCCGCAGCACGCGGTGACGCGCGCCCTGCTCGACCCCATGGGCATCCATTTCGGCACGCCCGCGCCCCTGGGGGAGGCGTCGTGATGGAAACGCTCGCCAACCTGTGGTCCATCCTGGCCGACATGGACTGGCCGCAGATTCTCGCCGCCACCTGGGAAACCCTGGTCATGACCGGGGTCTCGCTGTTCTTCACGGTGCTCATCGGCCTGCCGCTGGGCATCCTGCTGTTTCTCACCGGCCGGGGCCAGTGGCTGCAGAGCCGCGCCGTCTACGGCGCACTGTCCATCGTCACCAACATCCTGCGCTCCGTGCCCTTCATCATCCTCTTGATCGTGATGATCCCGATCACGCTGTGGATGGTCGGCACCTCGCTGGGCGTGCGCGGCACCATACCGCCGCTGGTGGCGGCCGCCGCGCCCTTTTTCGCGCGGCTCACCGAGAACGTACTGCGCGAGATCGACCGCGGCATCATCGAAGCCTGCCACGCCATGGGCGCGGACACCCGCCAGATGGTGGGCTGGGCCGTCCTGCCCGAAGCGCTGACCGGGCTGGTCGGCGCCGTGACCGTCACGGCGATCATGCTGGTCGGCTACTCGGCGATGTCCGGCGTGATCGGCGGCGGCGGCCTGGGCGATCTGGCCGTGCGCTTCGGCTACCAGCGCTTCCAGACCGAGGTCATGGTGGTCACGGTGGCGATCCTGGTCATACTCGTGCAGGTGCTGCAGTGGTTCGGCGACTGGCTGGTCCGACGGCTCGACCACCGGGCGTGAGCACGGCCACCCGCGCCACCGGCACCGGCACGGTCAAGTCGGCCGACCGCGCGCTCGACATCCTCGAACTGCTCGCCGCCTCCGGCCGCAGCCTGGGGCACGCCGAGCTGGCGCGTCGCACCGGCATTCCGAAAAGCAGCCTGACGATGATGCTGCGCAACCTGGTCGATCGCGGCTATGTCGCCGTCGACCCGGTGGAAGGCCCGACCGGCTACCGCCTGGGCGACAGCACTTACGCGCTGGCCAGGCAGGGGGCGCGGGTGCGCGACATCGTCGCGGTGGCGCAGCCGGCCCTGGAGCGCCTGACCCGCCGCGTGGACGAATCCTCCGCGCTCTACCTGCTGCGCGACGACATGGCCGAGCGCGTCTGCAGCGCGCGCAGCGAACGCGCGCTGCTGTACGCCATGCACGTCGGCGTGCGCGCCCCGCTCTATGCGAACTCCGCGGGCAAGCTGTTCCTGGCCTGGAAGAGCGCGCGCGAGCGCGAACGCTACCTCGCCGCGCTCGACATGGCGCCGCTCACCGACCGCACACTGCGCTCGCCCGTGCAACTGCGGCGCCAGCTTCCCCGCATACGGCAGGAACAGGCGGCCTACAGCCTGGGCGAGTTCACGCCCGGCGTGGCCGGCGTGTCGGTGCCGGTGCTCGATCCGCACGGCAAGCTGCTGGCGGGGGTCGGCGTGGCCCTGCCCGAAGCCCGTCTGGACGAGCCCTGCCGGCAACGCTTGCTCGCGGCGCTGCGCGCATGCGCGGCCGAGATCTCGGCCGCGCTCGAACTGCGGCGCGGCTGAGCCGTCGTCCCCCGCGCGGCACAGGAAGTGTTCACGGGTGTGAACATCGCGTTGTCGCCCCCACGCCTCGCACCTACGCTGGCGGTCATTCTTCATGACCTGACCAGGAGCGAGACATGACTTCCCAACCCTGCTTGCGCGAACATCTGGACACCCCGATCGTCGACGCCTACGACGTCGTGGTCGCCGGCGGCGGCGCTTCCGGCCTGATCGCCGCGGTATCGGCCGCGCGCGCCGGCGCGCGCACCCTGCTGGTGGAACACTCGGGCTGCCTGGGCGGCACCGCGACCTACGGCATGGTCGCGCAGTGGATCGGCTTCTTCAACCGCGACACCCGCGTCGTGGGCGGCCTGCCCTATGAGCTCAGCGAGCACGTGCGCCGCCTCGGCGGCAGCGACGGCTTTCACCGCTACGTGCTGGCCGAGGCCAGCAGCAATCCGGTGCCGATCTACAACTTCCCCTTCAACCCGGAAGTCCTGAAGTATGCCGCCGACGAACTCGTGCAGGAGGCCGGCGTCGCCCTGCGTCTGCACGCCCGGGTGGTGGCGCCGCTGATGGCCGATGCCGGGCGGGTCGGCGGCGTGGTGATCGAGGACATCGGCGGGCGCTCGGCCGTGCGCGCCGGCATGGTCATCGACGCGACCGGCGACGCCACGCTGGCCGCCGCGGCGGGTGTCGCATGCGCGGGCACCGAGGCCGCCCAGCGCCGCGAGCGCCAGCCCTGCACGCTGGTGTTCCGCATGTCCAACGTCGACGTGGCGCGCTTTCGCGCCCTGCCGCGCGAGGAGAAGCGGGCGCTCGCGCTGCGCGGCCTGGAGGAAGGCCGCATCTATTGGGAAAGCCTGTCGTTCTGCAGCACGCCCGACTACACCGACGCCATCGGCCTGATGAGCCGCATCCACGACGTGGACGCGCTCGACCCCGCCGACCTGACCCGGGCCGAGGTCAAGGGCCGGCGCCAGATCCACAACATCGTCGGCTTTCTCAAGGAGCGCGTGCCCGGCTTCGAGCGCGCGTCGCTGGCCGGCATCGCGGCCCACGTGGGCGTGCGCGAGACCCGGCGCATCGTCGGGCGCCACACCCTGACCGAGGAAGAGATCGTCGGCGGCGCCCGCCACGCCGACACCATCGCCCTGGGCGCCGGCCCCATGGACCTGCACGAAGCCAACGGCGGCACCGGCATCGCCCTCTGGACGCCGGAGCATCCGTTCGAAATCCCGATGCGCTGCCTGGTCCCCGCCGAGCTCGGCGGTGTGCTGGTCACCGGCCGCGCCATCTCGGCGACCCGCAGCGCGAACGGCGGCAGCCGCCACATGGGCACCGCCATGTGCCTGGGCGAGGCGGCGGGCGTACTGGCCACCGAACTGCTGGGCCAGCACAGCGACGCGCTGCCGCACGAGCGGGTGCGCGCCGTTCTGCGTTCGCGCGAGGCGCTGATCTCGGTCGACGACGCCCTGGCCGCCGACACACCCGCCAGCGCTTTCAAGGCCGCGGCCTGAAGCGGCGGGCATCGCCCCGGCACCACGAGCAGGCTCAAGCCGGGCCACGGCCTGCGCAGCGGATCGGCAAGCAGCGGCAACGGCTCTGCACAACGGCATCCTGCACTGAACGAACCGTATAAGGAGACACTCTCATGACTCGACAGACTCGAACCGTGACGCGCTGGCGCCATGGCCTGCGGGCGCTCGCGCTCGGCCTGGTTGCCGCGCTCGGCGCGACCACCGGCGCCGGCGCGGCGGCCGCCGCGACCTTTCCCAGCCAGCCCATCCGTCTGGTGGTTCCGTTTCCGCCGGGCGGCCCGTCGGACGTCACCGCGCGTGCGATCTCGAGCGGCATGTCGCAGGCGCTCGGACAGCCCGTGGTGGTGGAGAACCGGCCGGGCGCGGGCGCAGTGCTCGCCAGCGAATCCGTGCTCAACAGTGCGCACGACGGCCATACGCTGCTGATGGCGAGCAACATCCTGTCCACCGGCAAGGCGCTGTATCCCAACCTGCGCTTCGACCCGGCCCGGGATTTCCGCGCGGTTGCCGGCGTGTTCAAGAGCCCGCACGTCGTGGTGGTGGCGCCGACCTTCCCCGGCGACGGCATCCAGGACCTGCTGCGCTATGCCGACGAGCACGGCGAGGCCATGGACTACGCATCATCGGGCGCCGGCACCATGCCGCACCTGGGTACCGAACTGTTCAAGCAGTTGACGGGCGCGCCGATGCGCGCGATTCCCTACAAGGGTTCCAGCCCTGCCCTGATCGCCGTGATGTCGGGCGAAGTACCGGTCTACTTCGACATCCTGCTCTCGGCGCAGAACCTGGTGCGCACCGGCAAGCTCAAGCCGCTCGCAGTCACCAGCGCCGAGCGGCTGGCCCAGTTTCCCAACGTTCCCACGGTGATGGAGCAAGGCGTTGCCGACTTCGAGCTCTATTCCTGGTTCGGCATCGTGGTGCCGTCGGACGTGCCCGATGCCGTGGTCGAGCGTCTGAATGAGGCTGTCAACGAGGCGATGCGGACGCCCGCCTTCGCCCGGCAACTGGAGACGTTGGCAGCCTTGCCCATCGGAGGCGAAGCCGCCGAATTCCAGGCGATGATCGAGCAGGATACCGAGCTGTGGGGTCGCACCATCGAGAAGGCGGGCATCACGCTGGAGTGAGCGGCAAGCCGGCTTGAAAGCGGGCGCGGGCAACCTCACCTACCCTCGATTGCATACGCATTTGCATATGCGCGGGAGGCATTGCGCGGACGGCTAGAATCGGCGGCCCGGAGCAGGCGCCTACGCCCGAACCCATTGCTTTCGAGGAAGACTTCATGTTCAAGCCCCTACTGTTGCGCACCACGCTCGCCGCCGCCCTGCTCGCCGGCGCAGCCGCGCATGCCGACACGCTGACCGTCGCCGCCACGCCGGTGCCGCACGCCGAGATCCTCGAGCACGTCAAGCCTGCCCTCGCCAGGGAAGGCGTCGAGCTCGACATCAAGGTCTTCACCGACTACGTGCAGCCCAACCTGCAGGTTGCGCAAAAGCAGCTCGACGCCAACTTCTTCCAGCATCAGCCCTATCTCGACGAGTTCAACAAGAGCCGCGGCACCGACCTGGTTTCGGTCGCCGCGGTCCACGTCGAGCCTTTCGGCGCGTACTCGCGCAAGCTGAAGGATCTCGAGGACCTGGACGAAGGCGCCACCATCGCCATCCCCAACGACCCGTCCAACGGCGCACGCGCGCTGCTCCTGCTGCACAAGGCCGGGGTGATCCAGTTGAAGGACCCGTCCAACATCCTGGCCACCTCGCGCGACATCGGCGAAAACCCCAAGAAGCTGCGTTTCCGTGAACTGGAGGCGGCCACCCTGCCCCGCGTGCTCGACCAGGTCGACCTGGCTCTCATCAACACCAACTACGCGCTGGAAGCGGGTCTGAACCCCAGGGCCGACGCCTTGTTGATCGAAGGCGCCGACTCGCCTTACGCCAACATCGTCGTCACCCGCCAGGACAACGCCGAATCCGAGAACCTGCGCAAGCTCGTGCAGGCGCTGCATTCGGACGACGTGCGCAAGTTCATCGACGAGAAGTACCAGGGAGCCGTGGTTCCGGCGTTCTGAGCCGTGCGCCGGCGAGCCGCGCGTGGTGGCGGCTCGCCGGCACCGCAGCGACGTTCAGGACGCCAGCGCCCGCTCGATGTCCGCGAAGAAGAGCTTCTGGTCCACGTCGCCCAGGTAGCGCTTGACGATCCGCCCCTCGCGGTCGATCAGAAAGGAGGTGGGCGTCAGGCGCACGTCGCCGAAAGCCTTGGCCACCTCGCCGACCGGATCGAGCGCCACCGTGAACGGCAGCTTGCGCGTCTGGACGAAGTTCAGCACGTAATTCGCCGGGTCGTAGGACATCGCGACGGCGAGCACCTCGTAGCCGCGATCCCGGTAGGTTTCGTACGACTCCGTGATCATCGGCATCTTCTTCACGCAGGTGACGCAACTGGTGGCCCAGAAGTTCACCAGGACGACCTTGCCGCGCAGATCCTCGGTGCCGATCTTGCGTCCGTCGATGGCGGCGAAGGCGACGTCCGGCGCGCGCTCGGCCGGGGCGAACAACAACCAGCCGCCGATGGCCGCCGCCACGGCGAGAATCAGGACAACGATGTGCCTGGCCGCACCGCGCTGGCGGCGGTCGGTGCGCGTGGCGAGCGTACGAGGAAGGCCGGACATGGTGCGGGCGTCCTTGCGATGCGGCGCCCTCAGGGGGCGCGCGGGATGGGAATGACCTGGGCCGCTCCGGTGTCCACCGGTGCGGGCGTAGACGCGGCGGGCGTGCCGCCGGCGGGCGAACTCAGCTCGGAAATCGGCGTGCCCGTGGTGGCCGGCGCCGGCGTCTGCGCCGGCTGCTGCACGGCCGTGGTGCGTGCCGCTTCGTCTTCGCTGATGTACTCGTAGAACGTGAGCACCTTGCCGACGCCGCGTACCTGCGCCGCGGCCTGCGCGGCCATGTCGCCTTCGCGCTTGGAAACGCGCCCCTGCAGGTGCACCACGCCGCGGAAGGTGGTGATGGCAAAGCTGTTGGACGGCAGCCCCGAGGTGCCGATCAGGCGAGTGCGCACCTGGCCGGAAATCCAGCTATCGTTGGCACCTTGCGAGACCGTGCGCGCCGGGCCGACGATCAGCCGGTTGATGACACCACCCACGTTCTGCTGCCCGGCGGCGATGCGCTCGGCGCGCGCCTTGCTCGCCTCGTCGGCCACGGCGCCCACCAGCAGCACGCTCCGGTTGTAGGACGACGGCGTCACCTGCGCCTTCTCGCCCAGTTCCTTGTCCACCGCATCGCGCACGCGCATCTCGATGGCCTGGTCCTCGACCTGGATGCCCGGACTGCGCCGGTCGGTCGCGACCACCGTCGTACCCACCAGCGCGCCGCCCATCAGCGCCGGCACACACCCGGAGAGCGCGGCCGCCAGGGCCGCCAACGCCAGCATCCGGCCACCAGCGCGCATGGCACCCCCTTGCTTCATCACTGCCACTTCACACACCATCAAGCATCCCCGAGTAACTGCGCATCGATGCCATCGCACAGCAGATGGACCAGGAGCGAATGAACCTCCTGGATGCGCATCGTGCGATCGTGCGGCACGCACAAATGGAAATCATGCGGGCTCAGCATCCCGCGCAGCCGCCCGCCGCCTCGCCCGGTGAGGGCGATGACGACCATCTCGCGCTCCTGCGCGGCCTCGACCGCGCGCACGATGCTGGGCGAATTGCCGCTGGTGGAGATCGCCACCAGCACGTCGCCCGGCTGGCCCAGCGCATTCACCTGGCGCGCGAACACGTCCTCGTAGCCGTAGTCGTTGGAGACGGCGGTGAGGATGGCGGTGTCGGTATTGAGCGCCACGGCGGCCAGCGGCAGGCGTTCGCGCTCGAAGCGGCCGACCAGTTCGGCCACGAAATGCTGGGCGTCGGCGGCCGAGCCGCCATTGCCGCAAGCGAGAATCTTGCAATTGCTGGAAAGCGCGAGGAACAAGGCCTCGGCGGCGGCGGCCGTGGGCGCCGACAGCTCGGTCGCGCATTGCTCGAACAGGGCAATGGCGTCCCGAAAATGCGTGTTGAAACGGGAGGTCAGGTCCATAGCGCGGGATTATCTCACGCACACGGCGTTGCGCGCCGGGGGATGAACGCGTCGCGCAGGGAACGCAGAGCGATGCCGGCGGAAAAGCCAGGTGCGGACGCGTGAACGCGCCGAGCGCGAGGGACATGGCGTCGACGGCCCTAGACATTTCCCGTCTCGTCGAAAGCGCCGCGCACCCATTGCAGGGCCTCGCCTTCGAGGGCGACCACGTCGAAGCGGCAGGCGGGCACCGGCCCGCGCCACAGCGTCTGCAGAAACACCTGGGCGGTGCGCATCAGGCGCCGGCGCTTGTCCCAGCCCACGCTGGCCAGCGCGCCGCCGTGGCTGCCGCCGCGACGCTCGCGCACTTCGACGAACACCAGGTGCTCGCCGTCGCGCATGACGAGATCCAGTTCGCCCGTGCGTGCGCGCAGGTTCTGCGCCACGCAGACCAGGCCGGCCGCCTCGAGATGCGCCCGGGCCCGCGCCTGTGCGAGTTCGCCCTGCCGCTGGGTGGCCGACACGGCGGCCGGCTGGGCCGCCATGGCGAGCTCGCGCCGGCGGCGACGCCTGGCCTTGCGCTGCGCCCGCAGGGCGAGCGCGTAGGCCAGGTCCGGTGCCGCAACGAGCGCGCTGCGGCCGGGGTGGTCGGCAGGGCTGGCATGACCGCAATTGCCGGAGCTGCCGGAATCGCCAGGATCGCTGCGATCGTCCGCGTCCCTGGAACCGCTGGAGCGTTTGCGCCGGCGCATGCCTCGAACCCGGGCCGGTTATGCTTGCGCCATGACGACGCACGCCCCCGAATCGACCGCCGCCGACGCGCTGGCCGCCTGGCGCCGCCAGGCCGAACAGGTTGCCCTGCAGGACTGGCCGCCCGCGACGCTGTACGTGGTGGCCACGCCCATCGGCAACCTGGGCGATCTCAGCCTGCGTGCGCTGCATGCCCTGCGCACCGTGGACGTGATCGCCGCCGAGGACACCCGCACCAGCCGCGCGCTGCTCGACGCCTGGGGCATCGGCACACCGCTGATGGCGGCCCATCGCCACAACGAAGCCGCCGCGGCGGCGGCCATTGTGCAGCGCCTTGCCGCGGGCGCGCGGGTGGCCCTGGTGTCCGATGCCGGCGCGCCGGCCGTGAGCGACCCGGGCGCGCGCATCGTGCGCGCCGTGCAGCAGGCCGGATACCGCGTCGTCCCGCTGCCCGGCCCCAGCGCCGTGATCGCCGCGCTGATGGCCAGCGGCGCAACCTCCGACGAGAACCCGGCTTTCGCCTTCGCCGGCTTCGTGCCCGCGAAGGCCGCCGCCCGCGCGGCCTGGCTCGCGCGCTGGTGCGCCCTGCCCGCGCCGGTGGTGATGTTCGAATCCCCGCACCGGCTGGCCGCCACCCTGGACGAGTTGGGCCGTGTGTGCGGTACGGGCCGCGAGCTTACGCTGGCGCGCGAGCTGACCAAGCGCTTCGAGGAAGTGGCGACGCTGCCGCTGGCGCAGGCGCCGGCCTGGCTCGCCGCGCAGGCCAAGCGCAGCCAGGGCGAGTTCGTGCTCATCGTGCACGAAGCGCCGCCCGCCCAGGCGCAGGAGGCCGGCGCGGCCGACGACACCCTGCGCGCCCTGCTCGACGCGGTGAGCGTGCGCGATGCGGCACGGATCGCCGCGCGCATCACCGGCCTGCCGCGCGATGCCCTGTACGCGCGGGCACTGGCCCTGCGCGACGAATGACGGCGCTCCGTGGCGGGACGTAGCGGCAAGCGGGGGCATGCGAGACATGGCGACATGGCGGGCTCCGGTGGCAAGAACCCACCATAGCCGCAGCGCCGTGCGCCGGCACGCTCAGTGCGCGGATTTCATCGCACCTCGCCGCCCGCCACGCCGGGCCGCCAGGCTTTACACTGCGCACTTCACGCTCGCCCCGGGGTTTACCCCATGCCCATGACCCACATGCTCGCCGGCGTCGATCTAGGCTCCAACAGCTTTCGCCTCGCCATCGGCCGTGTCGTCTACGACGACGGCGTCCCCCAGGTCTATCAAGTGGACCGCCTGAAGGAGACCGTGCGCCTGGCCGCCGGCCTGGACGACGACCAGGTGCTCGACGAAGCCACCATCGCGCGCGCGGTCGCCGTGCTCGAGCGCTTCGGCGAACGCCTGCGCAGCTTCGATCCGGACCGCGTGCGCGCGGTGGCGACCAACACGTTTCGCGTCGCCCGCAACGTCGAGGAACTGCATCGCCGCGCCGAAGCCGCACTCGGCTTTCCGATCGAAGTCATCGCCGGACGCGAAGAGGCCCGCCTGATCTTCGCCGGCGTGGCCCACTCCCTGCCGGGCTCGCCCGAGCGGCGCTTCATCGTCGACATCGGCGGCGGCTCTACGGAATGCATCGTCGGTACGGGCTTCGAGCCCGAGCTGATGGAATCGCTGCCCATGGGCTGCGTCAGCTACAGCCGCCGCTTCTTCCCGGACGGACGGGTCGACCGCGACCGCATGCTGCGCGCCGAACTGGCCGCGCGCGAGCAAGTCCAGGGCATCGCCCGGACGTACCGGCGCCTGGGCTGGACGGCCGCCTATGGCTCCTCCGGCACGGCCAAGGCGCTGGCCGCCATCCTGCCCGCCACCGGCCTGTCCGAGGCCGGCATTACGCGGGAAGGCCTGCACCGTCTGCGCGAGCGCCTGATCGACGCAGGCTCGGTCGACGCCGCCAAGCTGCTCGACATCAAGCCCGACCGCGCCGCCGTGCTGCCCGGCGGGCTCGCCATCATGCGCGCGGCCTTCGACGAACTGGGCATCGAGACCATGCAGACCGCCGACGGCGCGCTGCGCGTGGGCGTGCTCTACGACCTGCTGGGACGCGAGGCCGAGCAGGACAAGCGCGCCCATACGGTGCGCCAGTTCATGGTGCGCTACGAAGTGGACCAGGCGCAGGCCGCGCGGGTGCGGGCGAGCGCCCTGGCGCTCTATCGCGACGTCACGGACAAGAGCGGGCAGCGCGCCGACGCGGACGAGGTGGCGCAGCTTCTGGGCTGGGCCGCCGAGCTGCACGAGTGCGGCTTGTCCATCTCGCACAGCAGCCATCACACGCATGCCGCCTACATCCTCGGCCACGCCGACATGCCGGGATTCTCCAGTTCGGAACAGCAACTGCTCGCCACGCTCTGCCTGGGGCATTACGGCAAGCTCACTCGTCCCGAATTCAAGATCCTGAGCCCGCAGCACTGGCTGGCCCTGCTCTGCCTGCGGTTGGGCTGCCTGCTCTGCCGGCGCCGCGAGGACCTGCCCGCACCGCCGCTGCGCGCCGTCCTCGGCAAGAAGCAGGTGCATCTGCAGGTGCAGGCCGACTGGCTCGCCGAACATCCGCTCACGGACTACAGTCTGCGCAGCGAAGCCGAGGAGTGGGCAAAGGCCGGCCACAAGCTGACCATCGACGCGCAATGAGAGGGCGGCGGGCGCTGGCCCGCCGCGCCGCCTTGGATGGTCGGCCCCGGGCCCGCCGGGCAGCGCGAGGCGCCGCCGGGCTCGTTCTTTCCAGAACCCGTCGCTGATCCCCAGGGGCTCAGAGCAGGTCGGCGTCGACGACCGTGCGCACGACCACGCCGCGCGTGCCGTCGTCCTCGATCTCGTCGGGGTGGGTCAGCCACCAGATACCGGCGCGCCGCACCGACCAGTAGCGATCGCTCCCCGTCATGAGCAGCGAGGCCACGCGGCCCAGGGTAGGCTGATGGCCGACCACCAGCACCGTCCCGCCCGCCTCCGGCCAGCCGGCAACCTTCAGCACGGCGCCGGCCTCGGCATTGGGCGCAACGGCCTGCACCACGTCGTAGCTGCGCCCGAGCGCGTCCGCGGTCTCACAGGCGCGCACGGCCGGGCTCACGATGATGCGCGTGTCGTGCGGCAGGTGCGCGCGCAGCCAGGCGCCGGCCCGCCGGGCCTGCTCGCGCCCGTGCGGTGTCAGCTTGCGCAGCATGTCGTGGCGGCCGTCTTCGGCCTGCGCATGCCGCCAGAGAATGAGGTTCATGGTCGATGCCGTCGTTGATGAGGAGGACGCGCCGCGGCAGCGTGAGTCGCTCCCGCCTGAAGGCGGCAGCTTCCTCGCCACAAAATGGGGGGCGCCTTCGGCGCCGGGATGGGCTTGCCTCGCTAGCCCTCGCCCTGCAGGGAGAGGCTTGCGCTTCAGCCGGTGGTCATGCCGCGATCTGGCCGCGTTCTGCAGCGATTGTATGTGAAAGCCGCCGCAGTTCCACACCAGCGGGCGCAGCCGCGGCTCGGGTAGAATGCCGGCTTTCCCCCGCCACTCTCCACGGCAGGCGCCTCGCGCGTGCGCCGGCTTCGCCATGACTTCCAGGCTGACCCTGGCCGATTTCCACTACGACCTGCCGCCCGAACTCGTCGCCCAGCACCCGGCGGCCGAACGCGCGGCGAGCCGCCTGCTGCACCTGGACGCCGCGGGCGCCTTGCACGATCGCCGGTTTCCGGACCTGCTCGAACTCGCCCGTCCAGGCGATCTGCTCGTCTTCAACGACACGCGCGTCATCAAGGCCAGGCTGCGCGGCGAGAAAGCCAGCGGCGGCAAGGTGGAAGTGCTGGTCGAACGCATCACCGCCGAGCGGCGCGCGCTCGCTCATGTCCGGGCGAGCAAGTCGCCGCGCGCCGGTACGCGCCTGCGCCTGGCCGACGCCTTCGAGGCCGAGGTGCTGGGCCGGGACGGCGAGCTGTTCGAACTCGCCTTTCCCGCGCCCGTGCTGGAACTGCTGGAGGCGCACGGCGCCACGCCGCTGCCGCCCTACATCGCGCACACCGCCGAGGCCGACGACGACGCCCGCTACCAGACGGTCTACGCGCGCGAGCCGGGCGCGGTGGCCGCGCCCACCGCCGGCCTGCACTTCGACGACGCCGTGCTTGCACGCTTCGACGCCTTGGGCGTTGCGCGCGCCTACGTCACCCTGCACGTGGGGGCCGGCACCTTCCAGCCGGTGCGCACGCAGAACCTGGACGAGCACGTCATGCACAGCGAGCGCTACCAGGTGCCCGCCGAGACCGTCGAAGCGATCCGGCGCACCCGCACCCGGGGCGGCCGGGTCATCGCGGTGGGCACGACCAGCGTGCGCGCGCTCGAATCGGCCGCCGGCGCCGTGGGCACGCCGGAGCGCACCCTGGCCGAACCGTACCAGGGCGACACCCGGCTCTTCATCACGCCCGGCTACCGCTTTCGCGTCGTCGACGCGCTGGTCACGAATTTCCACCTGCCCGAGTCGACCCTGCTGATGCTGATCTCGGCCTTCGCCGGCGTAGAGCCCATCCAGCGCGCCTATGCGCATGCGGTGGCGCAGCGCTATCGGTTCTTCAGCTATGGCGACGCCATGCTGATCGAAAGCCCGGCGGCGGCGGAGGAGGACGACCCCCACGCTGGCCCGCTCTCGCGGGCTGCGCTGCCCCCCGAGGGGGCGCCCGCCGCCTTGGGGCGGCCCGGCGGCGGCGGGGACGACCCCCACGCTGGCCCGCTCTCGCGGGCTGCGCTGCCCCCCGAGGGGGCGCCCGCCGCCGGCGGGGACCATTCTGCGAATGATCCGGGGCGCGGCGCCGGCCAGTGAACTCACGACCATGACCCACACGACTCCTCTCGCCTCCTCCTCGCGTCCGGGGCTGACCTTCGAACTGCTCGCCACCGACGGCAAGGCGCGGCGCGGGCGGCTGCTGCTCAACCACGGCGAAGTGCACACGCCGATGTTCATGCCGGTCGGCACCTACGGCTCGGTCAAGGCGATGGATCCGGTGGAGCTGCGCCAGATCGGCTCGCAGGTGATCCTGGGCAACACCTTCCACCTGTGGCTGCGCCCGGGCACCGAGATCATGCAGGCGCATGGCGGGCTGCATGGCTTCATGCAGTGGCCCGGGCCCATCCTCACCGACTCGGGCGGCTTCCAGGTGTTCAGCCTGCAGGGCATGCGCAAGATCACCGAGGAAGGCGTGCGCTTCGCCTCGCCCATCGACGGCGCGCGGCTGTTCCTCACCCCCGAGGAATCCATGCGCATCCAGCGCGCGCTCGATTCGGACATCGCCATGGTGTTCGACGAGTGCACGCCCTACAAGATCGGCGAGCGTCCAGCCACCCAGGAGGAAGCCGCGCGTTCCATGCGCATGTCCTTGCGCTGGGCCCAGCGCTCGCGCGACAGCTTCGAGGCACTGGAGAACCCCAACGCCCTCTTCGGCATCGTGCAGGGCGGCATGTTCGAGGGGCTGCGCGACGAGTCGCTCGCCGGCCTGGTCGACATCGGCTTTCACGGCTACGCCATCGGCGGCCTGTCGGTGGGCGAACCCAAGGAAGACATGCTGCGCATCCTCGCGCACGTCGCCCCGCGCCTGCCGGTGGATGCCCCGCGCTACCTGATGGGCGTCGGTACCCCCGAGGACCTGGTCGAAGGCGTGGCCAACGGCGTGGACATGTTCGACTGCGTCATGCCCACGCGCAACGCGCGCAACGGCTGGCTGTTCACCCGCTACGGCGACATCAAGATCCGCAACGCGCGCTATCGCGACGACACCGCGCCGCTGGACGAAAGCTGCGCCTGCCCGACCTGCACCCGCTTCACGCGCGCCTACCTGCACCACCTGCAGCGCGCCAACGAGATTCTCGGCGCCCGGCTGAACACGCTGCACAACCTGTACTTCTACCTGCAGATCATGCGCGAGATGCGCGAGGCCATCGCGGCCGGCACTTTCGAGTCATGGCGCGCCCGGTTCGCCGCCGATCGCGCGCGCGGGGTGTAGCGCAACCAGTCGCGGGCGCCGCCGGCCGGCAGGGCGCGGGGCGACAGGCGAGCCGCCAGGAATCGCACACGGCATGCAGGATTGCCCGGATGGCAGGCGCGCACGCTTTTGATACAGTCGGCAGGCGGCGACCGTACGGCGCCGGACAAGAAGATTCAACACGATCCGTCGGAGAGCGACACTCATGCCATCTGTCGCATCAGGGGATGCGCACGGCGCCGCCGGCGCCGCAATCTGCGCTCAAGGGGGGCAGGTCAACTGGTTGACCGCTCGTGACGGCCGGCGGGTGCGCACAGCGTTCTTTCCGGTGGCCGACGCCGCGGGGCACGTGCTCCTGCTCAACGGGCGCACCGAGTTCATCGAAAAGTATCTCGAGACCATTGCCTCGCTGCGCGAGCGCGGTCTTGCCGTGTGGACCCTGGACTGGCGCGGACAGGGGCGCTCGGAACGCCTGCTGGACGACGCCGAGCGCGGACATGCCGGCAGCTTCGACGACTTCGTCGACGACCTCGACCGCTACCTCACCACCAGCGTGCTGCCCGGCGCCGCCGGCGCGCCGCTCATGCTGCTCGCGCATTCCATGGGCGGCAATATCGGCCTGCGCTTTCTGCATGGCCATCAGCACCATTTCCAGCGCGCGGTGTTCAGCGCCCCCATGGTCGCTTTCCACGTCGGCAAGCTGCCCCGGCCCTTGGCCCGCCTGCTGGCCGGCGCGATGTGCGCCACGGGCCGCGCCGGCGCCTATGCGATGGGCCAGGGGCCGGCCGCCAGCCATCCGGTGTTCGACGACAACCCGCTGACCAGTTGCCCCGAGCGTTTCGCGCGGCTGCAGCGCCTGCTCGAGGACGATCCCGAGTCGCGCCTGGGCGGGGTCACGTGGGGCTGGCTGAGCGCGGCGCTGCGCTCGACGGCGCTGACCGATGCGCCCGGCTTCGCCCGGCAGCTCCGGATCCCGCTGCTGGTCTTCGTGGCGCAGCAGGAGCGGATCGTCGACAACGCCGCCATCGGTCGGTTCGTCGGCGCGCTGCCCGCGGGCCGTCTGGTCGAGATCCCGGGAGCCCGCCACGAACTCCTGTGCGAGCGCGACGAACCGCGCTCGATGGTATGGCGCGAGATCGATCGTTTCCTGGACGTGCGGGCCCGTCCGCCCGACGCCGTCCTCGGCATGGCGTAGCCGCGGATGGCCGACAAGAAACTCGTGATCCGCGGTGGCACCCGGCCCGTCGGCGAGGCGGAGCGCCCGCAGGTGTTGCGCTGGCTGGCGTTCCTGGAAGTGTTCGAGGACGTCCCTGAGCAGGAACTGGCGCTCTTGCTGGATGGCGCGGAATGGGCGTCGTTCGAGCGCGGCCAGTTGGCCCTGGACGGCCGATCGGCGGTGCGGGCTGTCTGCATCCTGCGCAGCGGCAGCTTGTCCACGGAGCTTGCCTGGACGCCGGGCGGCCTGGGCGCGATGGCCCGGATCGAGCCGGGCGACCTCATCGGTGCGCTCGGCGCCCTGTGCGGTGTGCCGCCGCTCGTACGCGCCACCGCTGCGCGCGACAGCGTCGTCCTGCGGATTCCCGAGCGCGCCTTCGTCCGGTTTCTCGAGTCATCGCACCAGGGGCTGCTGCGCGTCACCCGCCATGTCAACCGCTGGCTGATGCGTGGTCTGCGAGCAGGCGCCGCCAAGCGCGAATGCAGCGTGATCGCTTTCGTGGCCGCCTCGCAAGGCATGGATCTGGAGCCCCTGGTGCGGGGCATGGCCGGCTATCTGGCCGAGCAGCGCCTGGCGGTGGAACTGGTCACGCCCGCCGACCGGCCGGCCAGAAGCGAAACCCTGTCGGCGATGGAGGCGGTGAGCGACGTGGTCTTTCTCGTCACCTCGCCGTCCGACCCTGAATGGACGGGCATGGCGATCGCGAATTGCGATCGGGTGGTGATCCTCCAGGAACCGGCTGCCGCAGCATTGCCCGAGCCCGACATCATGGCGCTCTGCGGCCCCGGGCAGCGGCCCACCATCGACCTGGTCCTCGTGCATCCCGCCGACGCCGGGAGCGCGCAGATGCCCGCGCACTGGGTCGGGCGCGAGGATATCGACGCCCATCTGCATATCCGGGCCGGCAATCCCGCCGATGGCGACTTCCTGGCGCGCTTTCTGGTCGGCCGGGCCGTCGGGATGGTGTTCGCCGGCGGCGGCGCGCGCGGTTTCGCGCACCTGGGCGTGGTGAAGGCCTTCCAGGAGGCGGGCATTCCCATCGACATGACGGGCGGCACCAGCATGGGCGCCATCATTGGCGCGGGCATCGCCTGCAAGTGGAGTATCGAGCACCTTCTCGAGCGCCTGCACCAGTTGTTTGCCATGAGCAGCCCCATGCGCGACTACACCCTGCCGCTGATCTCGATCGTCCGGGGCCGCCTGGTGGCCAAGCGACTGGAATCCGCGTTCGGCGATCTCGACATCGAGCGCATGTGGCGGCCGTTCTTCTGCGTGTCCTCCGACCTGACGATGGGGCGTGCGCACGTGCATCGCGTGGGCCGCCTGTGGCGCGCGCTCAGGGCGAGTTCGGCCTTGCCCGGCATCCTGCCGCCGGTCATCGCCAACGGCCACGTCCTCGTGGACGGCGCCATCACCAACAACTTCCCGGTGGACGTCATGCGCGACATGGAGCGCGGCTGCGTCGTCGGCTCCAACGTGCGCGTCGACTCGCGCTTCATTTCCGCCATGGAGAACATCGAGTCGATGAGCACCTGGCGCTTGATGCGGGACATGCGCAGCGGGCCCGTCAACATCTTCAGCGTGATGTCGCGCACGGCCACCATCAGCAGCATGCACCAGACCCAGCACTCCTGCCGGATGGTGGACTATCTCGTCGAATCGGTGTCGGACGACGTCAGCCTGCTCGACTGGAAATCCCTGCACCGTGTGGTGGAGCGCTCCTACCAGTCGACCGCGCGCATGCTCGAGCGCGACGGCGTCAGCTACGCCTCGCTGCTGAACGGCAACCTGTGCAAGAGCGCGGCGTGAGCGCGCTGCGGCATGGCGCAAGGGGCAGTGTCCGGCGCATTCGGCGGCGATGCGCCCGGGTTAACCTATAATCGTCGGCTACCTTTTTCCGCGACCCGGGCGCGCTGCGCTCGAGATCAGCCTTGCGCCTGGGTGGAACCTTGCCGCAAGGCCGCGTTCCTACACTCCCCACCTTCACCCCTGAGGACGAGAGATGAGCCTTTCCGATATTTCCCTGACCGTCGTGGCACAGACCGCCGGCGGCGGCGACGCGCTGATGGGCATGCTGCCCATCATCCTGATGTTCGTGATCCTGTACTTCCTCATGATCCGTCCCCAGATGAAGAAGCAGAAGGAGCACCGCAACATGGTCGCCGCGCTCGCCAAGGGCGACGAAGTGATCACCGCCGGCGGCATCTGCGGCAAGGTCATCGACGTGAAGGACAACTACATCACTCTCGAGATCGGCAGCGAAGCCGGCCGTCCGGTCGAGGTGACCATGCAGCGCGTGGCCGTGTCCACCCTGCTGCCCAAGGGAACCCTCAAGGCGCTGTAAAGACCAACCGGGTTGGCCGCGCGCGCGCGCGGCTTCGCCCCGCGCACCGCCCGGCGCGCCGAGCGGCCGGTACCTGAGCCCGGCGCCCTGCCGGGTTTGTCGTCTGCAGGAATGCTTCTGTGAATCGTTACCCCCTCTGGAAGTACCTCACGGTGGCGGTCGCCCTCGTGATCGGCCTGATCTACACGCTGCCGAATTTCTTCGGCGAATCCCCCGCCGTCCAGGTCTCGAGCGCGAAGGCCACCGTGCGTGTGGACCAGTCGATGATGAACCGCGTCGGAGAGCTGCTCTCCCAGGCGGGCATCGCACACACCGGCATGCAGTTCGACCAGAACGGCCCGGTGGGCAGCGTGCGCGCACGCTTCGAGAGCACCGACACGCAACTGCAGGCGCGCGACCTGATCGAACGCTCCCTCAACCCCGACCCGGCGGACCCCGGCTACGTGGTGGCGCTCAACCTGCTACCCGCCTCGCCCGCCTGGCTGAGCGCGCTCAACGCCAACCCCATGTACCTCGGCCTGGACCTGCGCGGCGGCGTGCACTTCCTGCTGCAGGTCGACATGCAGGGCGCGTTGTCGGGCCGCTACGACACCATGGCCACCGACGTGCGCGCGGCGCTGCGCCAGGCCAACCTGCGCGCCGACCGCGTGGAGCGCTCCGGCATGTCGGTGACCGCCAGCGTGCCCCAGGCCGAGGCGGCCCGCGCCGAAGACGCGATCCGCAGCCGCGTCCCCGACCTGCAACTGTCCACCACCGGCAGCGGCGATCAGGTCGTCATCACCGGCGCGCTGTCCGAGCAGGCGATGCGCACGGTCCAGGACAACGCCCTCAAGCAGAACATCGCCACCCTGCACAACCGGATCAACGAGCTGGGCGTGGCCGAGCCCGTCATCCAGCAGCAGGGCGCCGACCGCATCGTCGTGCAACTGCCCGGCGTGCAGGACGTCGCCCGGGCCAAGGAGATCCTCGGCCGCACCGCCACCCTCGAGATCCGCCTGGTCGACGACTCGCCCGCCGCGCAATCGGCGCTCGCGGGCGGCACCGTTCCCTTCGGCCTGGAACGCTACAACGACACCAGCGGCGCGCCGGTGCTGGTGCGGCGCACCGTCATCCTGACCGGCGAGAACCTGCAGGACGCCCAGCCGGGCTTCGACGACCGCCAGCAGCCGGCCGTGCACCTGACGCTGGATTCCAAGGGCAGCCGCGTATTCCGTGACGTGACGCGTGACAACGTCGGGCGCCGCATGGCCATCATCCTGTTCGAGAAAGGCGTGGGCGAAGTCGTCACGGCGCCGGTGATCCGGACCGAGATCGGCGGCGGCCGCGTGCAGATCTCCGGCAGCATGACCACCCGCGAGGCCAACGACATCGCCCTGCTGCTGCGTGCCGGCAGCCTGGCCGCGCCGATGGAGATCATCGAGGAACGCACCATCGGCCCGAGCCTGGGCGCCGACAACATCAGCCAGGGCTTCAACGCCACGCTGTGGGGCTTCGTCGCCATCGCCATCTTCATCATGCTGTATTACGCGCTCTTCGGCGTGTTCTCGGTGATCGGCCTGGCCTTCAACCTGCTGCTGCTGGTCGCCCTGCTCTCGATGCTGCAGGCCACGCTCACCCTGCCCGGCATCGCCGCCATCGCGCTCACGCTGGGCATGGCGATCGACGCCAACGTGCTCATCAACGAGCGCATACGGGAGGAGCTGCGGGCCGGGGCCTCGCCCCAGCAGGCGATCCACCTGGGTTTCGAGCGGGCCTGGGGCACCATCCTGGACTCCAACGTCACCACCCTGATCGCGGGCGTCGCCCTGCTCGCCTTCGGCTCGGGCCCGGTGCGCGGTTTCGCCGTCGTGCACTGCCTGGGCATCCTCACCTCGATGTTCTCCTCGGTGATCGGCGTGCGCGCGCTCGCCAACCTCTGGTATGGCCGCCAGCGCCACCTCAAGAAGATCTCGATCGGCCAGGTCTGGAAACCCAAGGAGCGCTGACATGGAATTCTTCCGCATCCGCCGCAGCATTCCCTTCATGCGGCACCGGCTGGTCCTCAACCTGATCAGCCTGGCCTTCTTCGTCGTCGCGGTGTTCTTCATCGCCACCCGCGGCTTTCACCTGTCGATCGAATTCACCGGCGGCACGGTGATGGAGGTCAACTACCCGCAGGCGGCGCAGCTCGACTCGGTGCGCAGCACGCTCTCGAGCATGGGGTACTCCGACTTTCAGGTGCAGAATTTCGGCACCTCGCGCGACGTGATGATCCGGCTGCCCGCCAGCGAGGGCCAGAACGCGGCCGCGCAGAGCCAGGCGGTGATGGGCGAGCTGCAGAAGGCCGACCCCGCCGTCGAGCTGCGCCGCGTCGAATTCGTCGGCCCGCAGATCGGCAAGGAGCTCGCCTACGACGGCCTGCTCGCCCTGCTGTTCGTGGTCGTCGGCATCGTGATCTACCTCGGCCTGCGCTTCGAATGGAAGTTCGCCCTGGCCGGCGTGATCGCCAACCTGCACGACGTGGTCATCATCCTCGGCTTCTTCGCCTTCTTCCAGTGGGAGTTCTCGCTGGCCGTGCTCGCCGGGGTGCTGGCCGTGCTGGGCTACTCGGTGAACGAGTCCGTGGTCATCATGGACCGTATCCGCGAAAACTTCCGCAAGCAGCGCACGGCCACGGTCGAAGAAACCATCGACAGCGCGATCACCCAGACGATGTCGCGCACCATCATCACACACGCTTCCACGCAGTTGATGGTGCTGTCGATCTTCTTCTTCGGCGGCCCCTCGCTGCACTACTTCGCCCTGGCGCTGACCGTCGGCATCTGGTTCGGGATCTACTCCTCGATCTTCGTCGCCGCCGGCCTGGCCATGTGGATGGGCGTCAAGCGCGAAGACATGATCAAGAAGCCGCCCAAGAAGGAAGGCGAAGGCGAGCCGGCGGCAGAGCTGCCGTAGAGGAGCCCCTCCGCCCGCTGCGCGGGCACCTCCCCAAGGGGAGGCGGCGCGCGCCCTCCGGGCGGCCGCGCGGGCGCGCGCTTACCCCCGCGCTAAGCTGTGGCGGAGCAAGTCTGTGTACCGAAGGCAGCCATTCGCCGAGACGCCCCTCCGCCCCGCTGCGTGGGTACGTCCCCGCAGGGTGGAAAATGAAAAATCGGATGCATCCGATTTTGCTTTCCGACGCCCGCACGGACAGCGCCTTCGCATGAAGACACTTTTCTTAGCGCGGGGGTAAGCGCGGCGCCGCCCGGCCGCTCCGAAGGAGCCGCGCAGCCTCCCTCGGGGAGGTGGCCGCGCAGCGGCCGGAGGGGAGCCTCTCCTGGGCTAGCCCTCGCCCTCCGGCCGCGGCACCGGGCGGCCGGCGGACAGGACGATGAACATCAGCGTGGCGCACACGTAGAACACGCCGGTGATGGCCAGGCCGGCGCTGATGCCGACGATGGTGAACAGCGAGCCGACGAAGAGCGGGCCGACCATCTGGCCGAACTTGTCGGCGGCGCGCAGGATGCTGGTCGCCGCGCCCGGCCCGTAGTCCTGTACGCGCGGCAGCGACAACATCCATGAGGTCTGGGCCGCGCCGCACCAGCAGCTACCGAGAGCGAGCAGGAAGACGGCGACGGAGACCGCGAGCAGGCTGTGGTCGAAATAGAGGTAGGTCATGCCCAGGCCGCCCAGCAGCCCGCCCAGGGCGATGAAGGGCTTCTTGTGCGGCGAACGGTCGACCAGGCGGCCCACCGCCGGCCCCAGGTAGATGATGCACAGGCCGTACAGCATCAGGACGCGGCCGATGCTGGAAGCCGCCACCCCGAGCGCCTGCAGGTACAGCGGCAGCGCGAAGTACAGCAGACCGACCTGGGCGATCGAGAACGGCACGATGCTGCCCGCCAGCAGCGCGCCGTAGTCGCGGCTCAGGATCAGCGAACGCAGGTCGGCCCAGCGCCCGCGCGGCGGCGGCACGCGCGACACCGGACGGTCGGCGGCCACCGGCAAACTGCCGGGCCGCGTCTTGGCGGCCGGCCCGGCGATCGGACGCGTGCGCAGGAGCATCACGCCCAGCAAGGGCAGCAGCATGAGCAGGCCGCCCACCACGAACACCGGGCGATACGACACCTGATCGGCCAGCATGGCCCCCGCCGCCGTGCCCGACAGGTGGCCGGCGAACAGCCCGGCGATGAGCCAGGCCATGTTGCGTCCGCGGAACACCGGCGAGCTGCGGCTCACGACCAGCCCCTGCAGGCCCATCCACGCCAGCCCGTAGCCCAGGCCGACCAGGCCGCGCGTCAGCACGAAGACTTCCAGATGCTGGATCATCGCGCTGGCGAACGAGCCGGCGCCGGCCACGCACAGCCCCACGACGACCGCCGAGCGCCAGCCCCGGCGGTCGGTCAGGCGGCCGGCCAGCAGCGCGCCGAAGAGACCGCACAGCATCTCGGCCGAGATCGGCAGGGCCATCAGGATGCTCTCGGGCAGGCCGAGGAACAAGACGCGCAAAGTGCCCGCATAGAGCGGCAGGAAACTGAGCGGCAGCGCCCAGGCGAACAGGAAGCCGAACATCAGCGGGCGCGCGATGCGGGCCACGTCCTCGGCGCGGGTGCTGGTCATGGCGGGCACGGCGGCGCTGCCGCGCGCCCGGGTGACGAGCACGATGACCAGCAGGAACATTTCGAAGGCGGCGATAGCGGAGATCAGGGCCACCGTCGCCGCGTCGAGGACACGGGCGCGCACCCCGGCCGCCACCACCCTGGCGTCGACCGTCACTTCCAGCGTCCCCACGCGGCGCGCGCCGGCCTCGCCGCCCACCGCCAGCGGCAGCACCACGCGCATGTCGTCGGCCACCGGCACACCGACGGGCAGCGCGCCGCGGTCCAGCGGGCCGGCGGCATCGGCCGCGCCCATCACCCTGCCCTGGGCGTCGCGCAGGATCACGGCATCGATCGCCGGCAGGCTGCCGGCCAGGCGCTGGAACAGGCTGTCCATACCGCGCACGCGCTCCAGGTCCACGCCCATCTCGAACACGCGGGCGAGATCGCGCTGGGTGCGCTCGGCCAGCAGGACGACGTTGCCCCGCGTCGACTCCAGCCAGGCACTGCGAAACGACGTGGTCGCGTCCAGCGCGTAAAGGCCTTGCGCCAGCAGCATCGCGGCCAGCGGAAGCGCCAGGCGGCGGGTCCCGGTGCCCTCGCCCGGCGGCACGAGCAGCAGCACCAGGACCAGCAGCAGCGCCGCCCCGGCGGTGGTCAGCGCGAGCACGCCCGCGCTGTGCTTCAGGAAGGCGCGTTCGCTGGCCTGCTGCGCGGCGGCGTCGACCCACAGGGTGAGCGCGCCCGCGACCGCGCCATCGCGCAGGCGCAAGGGCACGGACACGCCGATCCGGTCGGGCAGGGACAGCGTGCCGCCGCCGTCGGCCAGCGGGCGCATGCCCGGAGGCTCGGCGCCGGCGCCGGCCACCGCCCGGCTCAGCCCGCCGTGAGGCGAGCGGGGCTGGCCGATGGCCTCCAGGGCATGGCCGTCGGGCAGGATGACCGAGATGCGCACCACGTCCTGCTGCCCCTGGATCGTGTCCTCGAGCAGCCTGGCCAGGCCCGTGTACTGCGCCATGGGCTTGCCCAGGCGCAGACCGTTCTCGATCTGCGCGGCCGTGCTGCGCGCGAGCAAGGCGACACGTTCCACCGTCGCGTCGGTGGCCAGGCGGCTGAAGGACGCCAGGCCGAGCATGCCGATGAAAGCCTGGGCCACCACCAATATGGCCAAGCAGGCACCGAGCATCTCGAATGCGATGAGCCGCCGCGCGGAGCGGGCGGCCGGGCCTTCCTGGCGTTCCATACCAAGTTTTTCCTCTTGTTAGTACTGACTACACGAGCCTATGATCCCGGCTTCGATCCCTCCGGCCCCATGGCGTACGCATACAGGATGACGACCTCGTTGAGAACCCGGGTGTTTCTGCTCGTAGCGGCCATTCTGGCGCTTCTCGCCGCTTTCGTCATGCTCGTCTCGCAGCGTGCGGTGACCGACACCGTGTATCAGGCCGAAGTGAGGGCAGCACGCAACGTTCTGGAGCTGCTGGCCACCGATGTGCGGGCGCGCAATCGGCAATTGCTGCGCGAGAAGATCGCCACCGTCCGTACCTACCGCGCCGGGCTGGAGCAATACGACGAGCTCATCGACACCACGCTCGCGCGCTTCGTCGCCCTGGCCCGGGCCGGCACCCTGGACGACGCGAGCGCCCGCCGCAGCGCCCTCGACTGGGTCGAAGGCCTGCCCCGCGGCCAGGGCGTGCAGGTGATGGTGTACGACCGCTCGCTCGAACTGCTCAGCCATGCCGACCCACGCCTGCACGGCGCCAGCGTGCAGGGCCTGCGCGACTTCAAGGGCGAGCCCTTCGCCGCCCACCCGTTCCGGCTCGGCAGCCCGGAACATTATGCGGTGTACGAGTGGCCGCCGGACGACGCGCAAGGGCAGTTGCACTTCGGGCTGTTCTCGTACTTCGCGCCCTGGGACTGGGTGGTCGCGGTGTCGATGCCCGCCGGCACGGTCGAAGAGACCGTGCGCCGTCAGCGCGAGGAGCTGACCGATACCGTGGCGGCCACCGCGCAGAGTCTCGCACTGGCGCGCTCGGGGTTCATATTCGTGTTCGACGGCGCGGGCAGGATCGTGGTGGCGCCGCCCGCCCACGGCACCGCCCTGCTGGCCGCCAGCAACGCCCAGGGCGAGCAGGTGCGCAGCCTGCTCGCCGCCGACGCCGAGCGCGCCGCGGCGGGCTTCACCTTCGCCCCCGCCGACGCCCCCGACGCGATATGGGAAGTGGGCGGCGCGCGCATCAATGCCCTCGACTGGTACATCGCCGCCGCCGTGCCGCGCAGCGATCTGCTGCAGCCGGCGCAGCGCCTGCTGCACACCCAGGGCACGATCTTCCTGGCGATGCTGGGCGTGGCCCTGCTCCTCGCCTGGGTCTTCGCCACCCGCCTGATCCGTCCCTTGAACCTGCTCACCGCCTACGCACGCGAGTTGCCCGAGCAGGAGCTGCTGCAGCACCGGCCCACGCCGCCCGAGATCGAGGCGCTACCCGAGCGGCATCGCGACGAAGTCGGCCGCCTGGCGCACACTTTTCTGTCGATGGAGCGCCAACTGCGCACCAACGTGCGCAGCCTGATGCAGGAAACCACGCTGCGCGAGCGCATCCAGAGCGAACTCTCGATCGCCCGCGACATACAACTCGGCCTGCTGCCGGTGGCCCTGGAGCCGGACACCACCCGGCGCGTGGATCTCTACGCGAGCATGGTGGCGGCCAAGGAGGTCGGCGGCGATCTCTACGATTACTTCCTGCTGGCCGACGGACGCCTGTGCTTCGTGATCGGCGACGTCTCGGGCAAGGGCGTGCCGGCCGCCTTGTTCATGGCCATCACACGCACCGTGGTGCGCGCCGCCGCGGTCCAGGAATCCACGCCGGGCAAGCTGATGGAGGCCATCAACGAACGCCTGAGCGAGAACAACCCGAACCTCATGTTCGTCACGCTGTTCGTCGGCGTACTGGACCTGGAAAGCGGCGAACTCGCCTACGCCAACGCAGGCCACCCGGCGCCCTGGCTGCGCGAGAACGGCGCGGTGCGCGAACTGGCCGGGCGCAGCGGACCGGCCTGCGGCATCGCGCCCGGCATGGCATACCGCCAGTTCCAGGCGGTCCTGGCGCCCGGTGCCACCCTGCTCGGCTATACCGACGGAATCACCGAGGCGGAAAACCGCGACGGTGTGTTCTACGGCGAGCAGCGCGCGCTCGACGCGCTCGCCGGCCTGCCGCCCGGGGCCGACAGCGCCAGCCTGGCCCATGCCCTGCAACAGGACGTGGAACACTTCGCGGGTGGCATGGAACAGGCCGACGACATTACGATGATCGTCGTCCGACGCCGCCCCATCGACGAGATACCCGTATGAATCTCCTGCTTACGCTCCAGCGCTTCGGTCGCTGCATGTGCCTGCTGGCCAGCGCTGCGGCCCTGGCCCTGCCCCACGCCGGCCAGGCGCAGCCCAGGACGCCGCCCGAAGAGCCGCCCAGCGTCTCCCAGGCGTCGGAGACCAACAGCACCCGCGGCATTTTCCCCGTCACCCCGGTGGCCCGCCCGGACGGCGCACCCTGGCGCCTCGGCTACCTGCAGGGCGGCGACTATGCCGACTACCCGGTGATCCTGGTGGCGATCGTGCGCGGCCTCATCACCCTGAACTGGATCGAGAACCTGGAGCTGCCCGACCCGGAGCAGCACACGTCGCGCGAGATCTGGGACTACCTCGCCAAGACAGTGGACAGCCCCTACGTCGCGTTCGTGCCCGACGGCTACTACAGCGCGGGCAACTTCGATGCCGCCCAGCGCCCGGCCACCCGCGAAGCGCTCTACGAGCGCGTCAACACCCAGCGCGACCTCGACCTGGTGATCGCCATGGGCACCTGGGCCGGGCAGGACATGGCCAACGACAAGGTGTCGGTGCCCACCATCGTCGCTTCCACCAGCGACCCCATCGCCTCGCACATCGTGGCGAGCGCCGAGGACAGCGGGTACGACCACATCCACGCCAAGGTCGAGCCCAAGCGCTACCAGCGCCAGGTCCAGTTGTTTCACGAGCTTCTGCCCTTCAAGACACTGGGCATCGTGTACGAAGACAGCCCCGAGGGGCGCACCTTCGGCGGCGTCGACGCCGTCGAGGAAATGGCCGCGCAGATCGGCTTCTCGGTGCGCACCTGCCACGCCCCGTTCAACGACGTCAGCGTGACCGAGGCCGAGGAACGCGCGATCGCGTGCTATGCGCAGATCGCGCCGCAGGTGGATGCGGTCTACATCACGACGCACCGCGGCGTGAGCGCCAACTCGCTGGGCGCCATCGTCGACGCGCTGCTCAAGAACGAGACCCCGAGCTTCTCGATGCTGGGCTCGCAGGAAGTGCGGCGCGGTGTCCTGATGAGCATGGCGCAGGCCGGCTATCTGCCGGTGGGGCTGTTCCACGCCGAGACCATCGCGCGCATCCTGCACGGCGCCAAGCCGCGCGAACTGAGCCAGGTGTGGCTCTCGCCCGCGGAGATCGCGCTCAATCTCAAGACCGCCGAGATCATCGGCTTCGATCCGCCCATCGACATCCTGCTCGCGTCCGACGAGGTCTACGACACGATCGGCGGCGAACGCTGATCCGGCCTCAGGGCGGCGGCAGCACCGAATGGGCTTGCACGAAGCGCGCAAGCCGCGCATCCGCATCGCCCGGTGTGCCGCGCCAGGTTTCGAGCTGACGATCCGCGCCCGTGCGGCGGTTCGCCCAGGCCCATTGCGCGTAGCCCAGGCAGGCGCGCTCCCCCTCGTCCAGCCCCGCTCGGGCCACGGCGAGCACTTCGCCGGCCAGGCGATGCAGATCGTCGTCGGCCAGCGCATGGCGAATGGCGCGCGCGCGCAGATCGCGCAGGCGCGCCCAGCCCCAGTCCGACACCAGCCGGCTCGCCTCCTCCAGGTTGCGCAACAGGCCGAGCTGCAGCGCCGAGGGCGCGATCACCGCGGTCCAGGCGAGCGGCCCCATGTCCGCCAGCGCCGCCGCATCGCAGAAGTTGGCGCCGGGCGCGCGGCCCTCGATGTAGCAATCCGCGCCGCAGGCCTGCATCAGCTTCTCGATGCCTTGAGGCTGCGCCCACGCTTCGCGCAGCGCCGCCAGTTCGGGCATGCGCGCAAACCGGAAACGGAAGCGGGCATCGAGGAAGTGCGAGAACTGCAGGTACTCGAAATGCGAGGCGCAGGGCGCGAGCACGCCGCGCTCGCCGGTATCGGTGGCATGCGCCGGGGCTTGCTCGCCGCCCAGGAAGGCGTACAGGGACTGCGGCGCATCCGGACGCCAGGTCTGGCGCGTGCCCTTGTAGTCGGGATTGTGGTGCGCCGGGACACAATGCATGGTCGTACCTTCGCCATACACCCAGTGAAAGTAGGCGCCCAGATCCGCAAAGGGCGCCGGCGGCAGCTCGGCCAGCCATCGGTCGCCCGCGAAACGCGCCTGCGCGAACATCCGCGACCAGATCGTCAGCCGGTTTTCCTGCAGGCCGGTCTCGCGGCCGCCCTCCAGGGGACTGTTGGCGAACAGCGCGATCGCCGCCGGCGCCAGGCCCAGCACGGTGTTCAGCGCCTGCACACCGCATTCGGCCGGCACACCCAGGGTCGGACCGTTCTGCGCCTTGGCGTCGATGCCGACCCGGTGCTGCCAGCCGCGATAGGTAGTCCAATCGTCGTAGATCGGCTTGGGCGCCCGCATCGCCCGGTAGAAAGCATCGTCCAGCGGCGTGTCCGGATGCTCGGACGCGTTGAGCAGCACCGCCCCGTCGCTGCGCAGCGCGTGCAGCACGTCGGCGATCTCGGTCTGGGCCCAGGCGTAGAGCGTGGCCAGCGCCTGCTCGCCCTCGACCGGGCCGAGCGCGCTTTCCAGGTGGTTGAAGGCATTGTCCAGCCCGCTGTCCACGCCGGGCGAGCGCACGGCGATCTCGCGCCCGTCCAGTTGCTTGATGCGCGCCGGCACCCCGCGCTCGGCCTTGCGCGCCGCCATGGCCTCGAAATAGCGCCGCACGCCCTGGCTGCGCCCCGTGGCCCGCGCGGCGACGACCATTTCCATCTCCAATCCCAATTTGGGCATGGGCCCCCCAAAGACACGCATCCGGCCTGCTACAAGCTGCAACACGAGTTCGCATTATGCCCGGAGCATGCGTTTGCTGCCTCCCCCGTTTGTGGGATTGACCACGAGCCCGAGCGCCGGCCCGGCCCACCTCGCGGCCTGCATGGCGCCGGGATTCGCCGGGCGCGGGATCGGCCGCCCGGCGGCGTGCGCGCCGCTCAACCGACGCCCACGGCCTCCAGTTGCTGGGTCAGGGCAATGAGGCGTGGCCGCACTTCATCGAGCAGGAACGCCTGAGAAAGGCTGCCCGCCGGGCCACCGCAGTTGATGGCCATCAGCGGCATGCCGTTGCCGGGCTGGAAGGCCCGCGCAATGCCGTGCACGCTCGACTGCCATTCGCCGAACGAACAGGCCACGCCATACGTCGCGTACTCGCGCTGCGCGGTCTCGATGCCGCGACGCACGCGCGGCCAGGCCACGTCATCGAGCGCGCGCACCTGTTCGTACACGTCGTCGCGCTCGGCGCTGGGCGCCATCGCCAGCCAGGCCCGGCCGATGGCCGAGGTCGCCAGCGGAATGCGCGAACCCACGTCCAGGCTGAGCGTGAGCGCCGCGGCGCTGCGGCAGCACTCCACATACAGCATGGAGAGCCGGTCGCGCACGCCGAGCGCCACCATGGCACCGGAAAAGTCGGCCAGCTCCTGCATCAGCGGACGCGCGGTCTTGCGGATGTCCATGCGCGCCAGCATCGCGCTGCCCAGCGACAGCGCCGCCATGCCCAACTGGTACTTGCCGGTTTCCCGGCTATGGACCAGGTAGCCCAGACGGGTCAGCGTGGCGGTCAGGCGCGACACGGTGGATTTCGGCAAGCCGCAGCGCTCGGCCAGCTCCTGGTTGCCCATGGCCCGGTTGCCCGAGCGAAAACACGAGAGCACGCTCAGCCCGCGGGCCAGCGCCACCACGAAATCGCGGTCCTGGCCGGGGTCTACGCCAGGTTGCGTTCCACCTTGCAGAACCGGGGCTTGTCGACGAGTCATCCTCTGCTACCATACCTGACAATTCGGAATTAAGTTCCGTATGCCGGAACAAGCCAAAGAATAACACCCCCTACCGCGCGGCGTCTCGCGCCGCCGGACACGCTTTCCGACTCTCCCCGGAGACCACCCCGATGCAGAACGTGCATTACGAAGTGCGCGGCCAGACGGCCGTGATCCGAATGGACAACCCGCCCGTCAACGGGCTGTCGTGGGCGCTGCGCAGCGGCATCCTGGCCGCGCTCGAGCAAGCGCAGCAAGACGCCGCCGTCAAGGCCATCGTGCTGACCGGCTATGCCGCCGACTTCTCCGGCGGGGCCGACATCCGCGAGTTCGGCACGCCGAAGTCGGCCAGCGCGCCCAATCTGCCGATGGTCATCCGCGCGCTGGAAGACAGCGCCAAGCCGGTCGTCGCCGCCATCGGCGGCAACTGCCTGGGCGGCGGCTTCGAGCTCGCCATGGGCGCGCACTATCGCGTCGCCCGTGCCGACGCCAAGCTCGGCCTGCCCGAGGTCAAGCTCGGGCTGCTGCCCGGCGCCGGCGGCACCCAGCGCCTGCCCCGCGCGATCGGGCTGGAGAATGCGCTCAACATGGTGGTGGGCGGCGCCGTCGTGCCGGGCGCCAAGTTCGCCGGCAGCAAGCTCATCGACGAAGTCACCGAGGGCGATGTCGTCGACGCCGCGGTTGCGTTCGCCGACAAGGCCGCGGCCAAGCCCGGCCCCTACCCGCGCCTGCGCGATCTCAAGGTCGAGTATCCCGCGCACGAGGCCTACCTGCAGTTCGCCCGCAACATGGTGGGCGCCGCCGCCAAGGGCGCACCCGCTCCGCTCAAGTGCGTCGAAGCCGTCGCGGCCAGCGCCAGCAAGCCCTTCGACGAAGGCCTGCGCCATGAGCGCGAGCTGTTCGCCCAGCTCATGAACTCGCCCGAGTCGCGCGCCATGCGCCACATCTTCCAGGCCGAGCGCGCAGCGGCCAAGGTGCCGGGCATCGGCGCCGACGTCAAACCGCGCCGGATCGAGAAAGTCGGCGTCATCGGCGCCGGCACCATGGGCGGCGGCATCACGATGAACTTCGTGAACGTCGGCATCCCGGTCGTGCTGCTCGAGACCTCGCAGGAAGCGCTCGATCGCGGCCTCGCTACGATACGCCGCAACTACGAGAACACCCTCAAGAAGGGCAAGCTGACCCAGGAAGAACTGGACGCCCGCATGGCGCGCATCCAGCCCACCCTGTCCTACGGCGACCTGAAGGACGTCGACCTGGTCATCGAGGCCGTGTTCGAGAGCATGGACGTCAAGGAACAGGTGTTCCGCCAGCTCGACGAGATCATCAAGCCGGGCGCCATCCTCGCCTCGAACACGTCGGCGCTCAACCTGGACCGCATCGCCGAATTCACCCGGCGCCCGCAGGACGTCATCGGCCTGCACTTCTTCAGCCCGGCCAACGTCATGCGCCTGCTCGAAGTGGTGCGCGGCGCCAAGACGGCCGACGACGTGCTCGTCACGTCCATGCAGATGGCCAAGCGCATCAAGAAGATCGCGGTGGTCTCGGGCGTGTGCGACGGCTTCATCGGCAACCGCATGCTGGCCCGCTACGGCGCCGCCGCGAGCGATCTGCTCAACCAGGGCGCCCTGCCCCAGCAGATCGACGGCGCGCTGCAGAAGTTCGGCCTGAAGATGGGTCCGTACCGCATGGGCGACCTCGCCGGGCTGGACATCGGCTGGGCCGGCCGCAAGCGCCGCGCCGCCGAGAACCCCGGCGCCTACAAGCGCGTGGTGGCCGACCTGATCTGCGAACAGGGCCGGTTCGGCCAGAAGACCGGCGCGGGCTGGTACCGCTACGAACCGGGCAAGCGCGATCCGATTCCCGACCCCGAAGTCGAGAAGCTCATCCAGCAGTTCCGCGCCGAGCAGGGCATCACGCCGCGCAAGGTGTCGGACGCCGAAGTGATCGAGCGCTGCATGTACGCCCTGGTCAACGAGGGGGCGCGCATCCTGGAGGAAGGCATCGCCGCGCGGGCCTCCGACGTCGACGTGGTGTACCTCAACGGCTACGGCTTCCCGGCGCTGCGCGGCGGCCCGATGCACTACGCCGAACAGGTGGGCCTGCCCGAGGTGGTGCGCAAGCTGCGCCAGTTCGCCGCCGAGCCCGGTGCGGACCCGTCGTGGCAACCCGCGCCCCTGCTCGTGCGCCTGGCCGAGCAAGGCCAGGGCTTTCCCGCCTGACCCATCGTTGACGCCGCCGCGGCTGCGGCCCGGCGGCGTTCCGTCGTACTTAGCCGTTACACGCCCGCGCGGCCGGCAGCGCAGCGCGCCGCCGCCCGGGCCAGGAGACATCTCGTGAACGAAGCAGTCATCGTATCCACCGCCCGCACCGGCCTTGCCAAGTCCTGGAAAGGCGCCTTCAACATGACCTACGGCGCCACCCTCGGCGCACACGCCGTCGAACATGCCGTCGCGCGCTCGGGCCTCGATCCCGCCGAGATCGAGGACTGCATCATGGGCGGCTCGCTGGGCGAAGGCACCACCGGCGGCAACATCGCGCGCGCCATCGCGATCCGCGCCGGCTTGCCCGTCACTACCGGCGGCGTCACCGTCAACCGCTTCTGCTCGTCCGGCCTGCAGACCATCGCCATGGCGGCCCAGCGCATCCTGGTCGACCGGGTGCCCGCCATCGTCGCCGGCGGCGTCGAATCGATCTCCTGCGTGCAGAACGAGGTCAACCGCCACATGCGCGTCGATCCGCAACTGCAGGAGATGAAGCCCGAGATCTACTGGAGCATGCTGCAGACCGCCGAACAGGTGGCCAAGCGCTACAACATCGCCAAGGCCGCTCAGGACGAATACGGCGTGCGCAGCCAGCAGCGCGCCGCCGCCGCCCAGGCCGCCGGCCTGTTCGACCAGGAAATCGTGCCGATGACCACCACCATGGGCGTGGTGGACAAGGCCACGGGCCGCATCGTCACCCGCGAGGTGACGATCGCCAGCGACGAAGGCATCCGCCCCGACACCACGCTGGAAGGCGTGGCCAAGATCCGCTCGGCGATGCCGGGCGGCGTCATCACCGCGGGCAACGCGAGCCAGTTCTCCGACGGCGCCTCGGCCTGCGTGGTGATGGACGGCAAGCTCGCCCAGCAGCGCGGCATCGAGCCCATGGGCATCTTCCGCGGTTTTGCCGTGGCCGGCTGCGAACCCGACGAAATGGGCATCGGGCCCGTGTTCGCCGTGCCCCGGCTGCTCGAGCGCACCGGCGTGAAGGTGGAAGACATCGGCCTGTGGGAACTCAACGAGGCCTTCGCCGTCCAGGTGCTGTACTGCCGCGACAAGCTGGGCATCCCGGACGATCGCCTGAACGTCAACGGCGGCGCCATCGCCGTGGGCCACCCCTACGGCGTCAGCGGCTCGCGCCTGGTCGGCCACGCCCTCATCGAGGGCAAGCGCCGCGGCGTGAAGTACGTCGTGGTGACCATGTGCATCGGCGGCGGCCAGGGCGCGGCGGGCCTGTTCGAAGTGGTCTGAGGACGTTCGTCCGCCCCGGCGCTGTGGCCCTGCCCGGGGCGCCAAGCCGCCCGGCGGCGAAAGGGCCGCCCTGGCGCCAGGAAGCGCCGCCGCCTCCTGCGCCGGCCCGGCTTTCACCTGAGAGGAAGAAGAGAGACATATGGATTTCGCATACACCCCCAAGATGATCGAATGGCGCGACCGCCTGACGGCGTTCGTCAACGAGCACGTCGTTCCCGCCGAACCCAGGTTCCGCGAGGAGATCCAGGCCAACCGCGAGAAGGGCCACGCCTGGGACGGCTCGCACGAAGTCATGGACGGCCTGAAGGCCGCCGCCAAGAAGGCCGGCCTCTGGAACATGTTCCTGCCAGCGTCGCAGAACGGCGCCGGGCTCACCAACCTCGAATACGCCCCCCTGTGCGAGATCATGGGCCGCTACCCGCTCACCGGCGAGGCCATGAACTGCTCGGCGCCGGACACCGGCAACATGGAGGTGCTGGAACGCTACGGCACGCCCGAACTCAAGGAACGCTGGCTCAAGCCCCTGCTCGCCGGCGAGATCCGCTCGGGCTTCGCGATGACCGAACCCGACGTGGCCTCGTCGGACGCCACGCAGATCCGCTCGCGCATCGACCGCGACGGCGACCACTACGTGATCAACGGCCGCAAGTGGTGGACCTCGGGCGCGCCCGACGAGCGCTGCAAGGTGCTGATCTTCATGGGCCGCACCGACATGGAAGGCGAGGACACCGACACCTACCGCCAGCAGTCGATGATCGTGGTGCCCATGGACACCCCGGGTGTGAAGGTGGAGCGGGTGCTGACGGTGTTCGGCTACGACCACGCACCGCACGGCCACGCCGAAGTCTCGTTCACCAACGTGCGCGTGCCCAAGGAGAACCTGCTGCTGGGCGAAGGCCGCGGCTTCGAGATCGCCCAGGGCCGCCTGGGGCCGGGCCGCATCCACCATTGCATGCGCCTGATCGGCATGGCCGAGCGCGCGCTCGAGCTGATGTGCAGGCGCGCCCTGGTGCGCAAGCCCTTCGGCCGGCTGCTCTCCGACCAGGGCGTGACGCGCGAGCGCATCGCCGAATCGCGCATCCTCATCGACCAGGCGCGCTGGCTGACCCTCAACGCGGCCTACATGATGGACACCGTCGGCAACAAAGAGGCGCGCAAGGAAATCGCGATGATCAAGGTGGCGGCGCCCAACATGGCCTGCCAGGTGATCGACTGGGCCATGCAGGTACATGGCGGCGCCGGCGTCTCGCAGGACTTCCCCCTGGCCGACGCCTACGCCAAGGCCCGCACCATCCGCTTTGCCGACGGCCCGGACGAAGTCCACCGCAACCAGATCGCCAAGCTGGAACTCGCCCAGTATCTGAAGGTCTGATTCCAGACCGCACGCCGGCGCGCAGCGTTACACCGCGCCGCCCGGCACGCGCGCGGGCTCGTCCGAGCCCGCCTCCCTCCCTATCGGAAAAACCCTGACGCCGCATGCGGCGCCAGGGTTTGCGCACGTGCGTACGTCGGCCCGCGCGCACCGGCCGACGCCTCGCCAGCCCCCCCTGGAAAGCCCCTAGTTTTTGCTGTTTAGAATATCCGGTACGTGTGATAGAGTCTTTTAAAACACGCTCGTCATAGGGCGTTCCGCGGGCTTTCGAAAGTGCCGCGCGGCGCCCTGACCGAGCAAGACGATGCGCCGGCACGGCCTGGTCCGATGCCGACCCACACCGCACAGGAGACATCATGCGTGCACTGCAACATCCGCGCCAGGCCGCCACACTGGCCGGGCGACCTCCCGATCCCGCAGCCAGCATTCGATGAGCGCGGCCCCGCCGCCTCTGCCATCGCGCCGCGTCCCGGCTCTTGCCCGGCACGCCATCGCGCTTGAAATCGATTTCCCGGTATGTCGGCTCGGGCTGCCCAGGCAGTATTGCCGGCAGATCTGAGGGCGCCAAGGAGTTTCCATGAGCGGTTATGTCTGGCGACGTCTGCTGTCGTTGCTGCCCACGCTGTTCTTTGCAAGCGTCATCGTATTCATGTCGGTACGCCTCATCCCGGGCGACGTCATCGACCTGATGCTCAGCGAGAACACCGGGTCCGCGGGCGCGGAAGCCCGTGCGCAGTTGCTCGCCGCGCTGGGCCTGGACAAGCCCATGTGGACCCAGTACTTCAACTGGATCGGCGGCATCGTGTTCCAGGCCGATTTCGGCCGCTCGCTCTGGACCGGCACGCCGGTGCTCGAAACCCTGATGCAGCGGCTGCCCGTCACCCTGGAACTCGGCCTGCTCGCGCTCATCGTCTCGCTCACGGTGGCCATTCCCATCGGCATCTACTCGGCCATCCGCCAGGACACGGCGATCGACTACATCACCCGTTCGCTGTCCATCCTGCTACTGGCCATCCCCAGCTTCTGGCTGGGTACGCTGGTCATGGTGCTGCCGTCGCTGTGGTGGGGCTGGACGCCCGAGATCCGATTCATCCCGTTCTTCACCGACCCCTTGCACAATCTGAGCCAGATGATCCTGCCGGCGATCATCCTGGGCACCTCGCTGGCCGCGATCACCATGCGCATGACGCGCACCATGATGCTGGAGGTGCTGCGCCAGGACTACATCCGCACGGCCTGGGCCAAGGGCCTGAGCGAGCGGCGCATCGTGCTGCGCCACGCCCTGCGCAACGCCCTCATCCCGGTGGTCACGCTGATCGGGCTGCAGGCGCCGCTGCTGATCGGCGGCGCGGTCATCCTCGAACAGATCTTCGTGATCCCCGGCGTCGGGCTGCTGCTGCTCGAAGCCGTGAGCACGCGCGACTACCCGATCGTCACCGGCGTCTTCCTCGTGGTGGGCGTGGCGGTGATGCTGGTCAATCTGCTGGTCGACCTGAGCTACGGCTGGCTCGATCCCAAAGTGAGGAATGCACGATGAGCGCCGTACTGCCTACCGGAGCCGCCTCGACCGCCGGCGCCGCCCGCGTGCCTGGCTGGGCCTTCGTCCGCCGCCTGTTCCGCGAGAAGCCGCTGGGCGCGGCGGGCGCCGTGATCTTCGTGCTCTTCATTTTCTGCGGGGTGTTCGCCGACGTGCTCGCGCCCTACGGCATCAACCAGATCAGCCCGCTCAATCGCTTGAAGCCGCCGTCGCTGGACTACCCCTTCGGCACCGACTTCCTCGGCCGCGACATGCTGTCGCGCACGCTGTACGGCGCGCAGCTCTCGGTCATCATCGGCGTTTCCGCGGCCGCGCTCGCCACCGTCATCTCGGTGCTGATCGGCATCGTCAGCGGCTACGTCGGAGGGCGCAGCGACATGGTCACGCAGCGCTTCGTCGACTCCTGGATGAGCTTTCCGGATCTCGTCATCCTGATCGTGATCGTCTCGGTGTTCGGCCCGGGCATGCCGCAGATCATCATCGCGCTGGGCCTGCTGATGGGCATCGGCGGCTCGCGCATCATCCGCAGCGCGGTGCTGTCCGTGCGCGAGAACATGTACGTACATGCCGCCAAGTCGCTCGGCGCCTCCACCTGGCGCATCCTGTTCAGGCACATCCTGCCGAACATCATGCCGCCCATCATCATCCTCTTCACCACCCGGGTGGGCGCCGCCATCCTCGCCGAATCCGGCCTGTCGTTCCTGGGTCTCGGCGTGCCGCCGCCCGCGCCCACCTGGGGCGGCATGCTGTCCGGCTCCGGGCGCAGCTATCTGTTCCAGGCGCCCTGGCTGGCGATCGTCCCCGGCCTGTGCCTGACGCTGGTGGTGTATTCGATCAACGTGTTCGGCGACGCACTGCGCGACCTGCTCGACCCGCGCATGCGCGGCACGCGCTGAGCCGCACCGGACGCAACCCGCCATGGCCCAGACGCCGCGCCACGAAGAGCACCGCCCGGAAGTCCTGGCTGCGCTGCTGCGCGCGCATCCGATCGCAACGCTGGTTTGGTCCGATCCGCAAGGCCGCTTGCAGGCGCAGCATCTGCCGATGTGCGCCGAGGGCCCGTCGGCGGCCGGCAAGCTGGTGCTGTGCGCCCGCGTGTCCGCCGAGCATCCGCTGGCGCAAGTCGGCGAGCAGGAGGCCATGGCGATCTTCCAGGGCCGGCAGAACTACGTCGGGCCTGCGCAGCAGGCCGGCACCGCGCGATGGAACCACCTCGCGGTCCATGCGCGCGGGCGCCTGTGCGTGCACGAGGAGCCCGCCTGGCTGCAGCAGCACCTCACCAGCGTCGCCACCGGCCCCTGGGCATCGCCGCACGCGATCTGGCGCGGCTGCCGCGGCCTTGCCCTGCGCGTCGAGCACATTCTCGGCGTCTGGAACACCGCCACGGGCGTCGACCCCGCCCCGCGCACTGCGGTATCCGCTTCACCCCCCGCCATGCCGCAAAGACGGCAGGCGACTCAACCCACCAACCGGCATCGTTCCGGCGAACGCTGAATCGTAGGGAGACACTGCATGGCCATGTCGTACCTGAAAGCTGCAAGCCGAGTCCTTCTGGCTGGAACCGCCCTGCTGGGCGCCTCCGCCACCATCGCCGCCGAGGAGCCGACGTATGGCGGCAAGCTCGAGATCATCAACTACTACCCCACCCTGAACGCCCTCACCTGGGACCCGGCCGACTTCGTCTGGAAGATGAACAACGATGCCGGCCACATCTACGAGTCGCTGATCGCGGGCGACCTCTCCAAGGCCCAGAGCCGCGGCGGCAAGTTCAACTTCGAACCCGACGCCTGGCTGGCGCCGGAGGCCCAGCGCGGCGAGCTGGCCGAAAGCTGGGAAGTCAGGGACGACCCGCTGCGCGTGGAGATCAAGCTGCGCGAAGGCATCATGTTCCCCGCCAAGGAAGGCGTCATGGACGCGCGCGAGCTCACCGCCGAAGACGTGGTCTACAGCCTGAACCGGCAGATGGCCTCCAAGCGCGCCCCAGCCAACCTCTACGAATTCGTGGACCGCATCGAGGCCACCGGCCCGCACACGCTCACGGTCTTCATGAAGCACTACAACAGCGAGTGGGACTATCGCCTGGGCTTCGGCTACTACACCCAGATCTATCCCAAGGAGGTCGTCGACAAGGGCATCAACGACTGGCGC
>NZ_VLTJ01000024.1 GCF_007558815.1 Verticiella sediminum
CGGCGCGTGCCGGCAGGGCGCACGCCGCAGATCCCTGGCGCATGGCCTGCGGGCCGCGGATCGAACCGGGCCGGATCATGTGCGGCCCGCCATCGCGTTGGGCAGCCAGGTGGCCAGGCCCGGCCAGGCGATCAGCGCGAAAGTGAACAGGATCATGATGGCCACATAGGGCAGCGCGCCCCAGATGACGTCGCCGAAGCCGCCGCCGTCGGTGCGTACGCCGTGCACCACGAAAAGGTTCATGCCCACCGGCGGGGTGATGAGGGCGATCTCGCACATGACCACGATGAAAATGCCGAACCAGACCGGATCGACGCCCACCGCGGCCACCATGGGCACGGCGATGGGCACGGTCAGCACCAGCATGGACATGGCATCGAGGAAGGTGCCGAGCAGCACGTAGAAGACCACCAGGATGAGCAGCAGGGTCAGGCGGTCCAGGCCGAACGAGCCCACCCACTGCGTGACCGCCTGCGTCGCGCCGGTCATGGAGACGGTGACGTTGAGCATGAGGGCGCAGGTGAGCACGATGACGACCATGCCGGTGGTGCGCGCGGCCTGCAGCGAGCACTGCGCGAGCAGGGCGAGCGTGAGCCTGCGGTTCAGCGCGAGCAGGACCAGGGCCAGCATGACGCCCAGCGCGGCCGACTCGGTGGGCGTGGCGAGCCCGCCGTAGATGCTGCCCATCACCACAGTGAAGATCAGCAGCGGCGGCACCAGGTGGCGCAGCATGGCGAACTTGACGCGCCAGGGCACGGTGGTGCTGGCGCCGGGCGCGTGCCGGCCGGCGTCGCGGTGGAACAGGAACACGTAGAGCGAGAACAGCATGGCGAGGGTCAGCCCCGGCACCACGCCGGCCGCGAACAGTTCTCCCACCGAGGTATTGGCCAGCGAGCCGTAGACCAGCAGGTTGACGCTGGGCGGAATGAGGATGCCCAGCGTGCCGCCGGCCGCCAGGGTGCCGAGCACCGGGCGGATCGGATAGTTGCGCCCGTGCAGCGCGGGCAGGGCCAGGGTGCCGACGGTGGCCGCGGTGGCGACCGACGAGCCCGAAGTGGCCGAGAACAGCGTGCAGGTGGCGATATTGGTGTGCAGCATGCCGCCGGGCAGGCGGTCCAGCCACAGCGCCAGCGCGTCGAACATGCGGTCGGCGATGCCGCCGCGCAGCAGCAGTTCGCCGAGCAGCATGAAGAGCGGGATGGCGAGCATGGACGGGCTGTTCAAACTGCTCCACACCACGCCGCCGATCATGTCGACCAGCGGGTAGCCGTAGATCAGAAAGCCGCCCAGCGCGCCCACGGCGATGATGGACACCGCCACCGGCAGGCTGAGGAACATCAGGACGAGCATCACCAGAAAGCCCAGTCCGACCAGAGCGACGTTCATTTCACGGCTCCTTCGCGTTGTGCCAGATCGTCGAGTTCGGCGGCCAGCTCCTCCTCGATGGTCTCGGGTCCGTAACGACGGTTCAGCGTGCGCCAGTCGCGGCGCAGCATCAGGCCCAGCGCCCGCGCGGCATACACGCAGGCGGCGGCCGCGAATACCGCGGTGGCGAGCAGCCACGCTGTCTGCGGGTAGATCAGCGGGGTCGCCCAGGGCGTCTGCGCGATCGAGCCGTAGCGCCAGGTATCGAGCAGGGTTGCGCCGGCGAAGGCGAGCAGCGCCAGGGCGAGCGCCGCCAGGCTCAGACTGGCCGTGCCGTTGAGGACGGCCTGCGCGCGCGGCGACATGCGCGCATGCAGCAGGTTGATGCGGATGTGCGAGCGTTCGATCAGCGCGACGGTGAAGGCGAGCGGGGCGCCCACCGCGACCGCGTAGCCGGCCAGCTCGTCCACGCCGCCCAGCGAGTGGGCGGCGAACTTGCGCAACAGAACCTCGGCCGTGATCGCCAGCGACAGGGCGATCATGATGGCGCCGAAGACCAGGCCGCAGAGGCGGGCGCAGGTATGCATGGCGATCTCCCTGTGCGGCGTCAGGGTTGCAGTGCGCCGACGGTGCGGCGCCAGTCGGCTTCGCAGTCCGGCGCCACCGCGTTGCACTGGGTGGCCCAGACCGGCAGCGAGGTCGACGTGAGCGCGGCGGCCACCGTGGCCAGATCGGCTTGCTGGACGGCGGCCCGCTTGAGCGCGTAGGGCTTGCCCTGGGTGCAGGGCTGGGCGCCGGTGTTGCAGCGCATGGCGTCCTCGTACAGTTCCTCGGAATACGCCCAGATGTCGTCGCTCAGGCCGGCCACCGCCTCCTGCAGCGCCGTCTGGTCTTCGGGCGTCATGCGGTTCCAGGTCTTGAGGTTGATCGCGTAGCCGTTGATGGCCAACTGCAGCGCGAGCGGCAGCACGGTGGTGGCCGCCTCGGGCCAGCCCGCGGAATTGGCCGACGACGGCCCGGTCACGGCGCAGTCCACCACGCCCCGCGCGAGCGCCTGCTGGACTTCGCCGAAGGGCATGGGCACGCCGGTGGCGCCGATGCCGGCCATGAAGTTGGCGCTGTTCTGATCGCCCACGCGCACCTTCAGGCCTTTAAGGTCCTGCAGGCCGGCGATCTCCGGCTTGCAGAAGATGACCTGCGGGCCGGCCGGCCACAGCCCGAGCAGCTTGGCGTTGAAGCGTTCCTGCAGGCGGCGGTCCACCGTGTCGAAAAAGGCCGCGGTATTGCGGCGTCCGGCTTCGAAGGTCGTGTTCAGGCCGACCAGGTCCAGGCCGAGCAGGGACGGTTCGTCGCGGCTGACCTGGGGGCCGCGGATCGAGACGATGTCGAACAGGCCAGAACGCAGCACGCGCAGGCCGTCCGAATCGGGGATGCCGGCCACGTCCACTGGCCGGTATTCGACCTTCGCGTCCAGTCCCTGGGCGGCGCCCAGGGACTCGAAGAAGGGTTGTTCCATCTTCTGCGCGATCAGCCCCGAGCCCGCCGGCTGGCCGAGGACCTTGAGGGTGAGGGGCGCGGCCGGGACGGGGCCGGCAACGACGAGGGCGGCGACGCCAGCCGCGAGCAGTGAACGTTTGAGCACGGGAACCTCCGTTGGGAAAACCGGCGCCGGGGCCGGATGGCAGGGACGGCGGATGCCGGGCCCTGGCCCCGTGTTATGCAGATTTCATGCCATTTATATATGAAACTGTAGTTTCATAAACGGCGAAGCCAATCGCTAGACGGGCAACCCGGGGCCGAACGCGACACCGTGGTGCGCGTGCGCGCCGAAATGGTGGCGCATGGACGTTGGCGGCACCGCGACGGTGCCGCCGCGCGGTCGGGCCGCACGAGCTGGATCAGAGTTCGTCCAGCGTGTCGTTGAGGGTTTCGATCGCGCGCAGCCGCACGCGCGCCGCCCCGCCGGCCAGTTCTATCGCGCGCATGGCGATCAGGTGGCACAGCGACATCACGGCGACGTGATTGAACAGCGGGCCGGGGGCCGCGGTATGGCAGCGGAAATGCCAGCGGGCCGCCTTTTCGGGCTCGGCGCCTTCGTCGGTGACGTACAGTACGCGGGCGCCGGCGGCGGCCAGGCTTTGCACGATCTGCGGCATGCGCGAGACACGCCGGCGCAGGCCGAAGACGATGGCGCAGTCCCGGTCGCCGACGCTGGCCAGGTGTTCGCCTAGGGTTTCGCCCGCGCCCGGGAGCGTGACAACGCCGTCGTGCACCTGCAGAAGCTGCCAGCGCAGGTAGGCCGCGAAGGGATGGCCGGCGCGAAAGCCGACCACCCAGATGCGGTGGGCCGCGAGCAGTTCGCGGACCATGTCGTCGACCTCGGCCGGCGCGATCGCCGCGTAGGTCCGGTCCAGGTTGGCCTTGGCCTGTTCGAGGTTGGCCGCCATGTGCGCTTCCGGCGCATCGTCGCCCGGCAGCGACAGGAACAGGCGCGAGCCGGTCTTCTGTTCCTCGCGCGCATGGCGCCGCGCGTCTTCGTAGCTGGCGTAGCCCAGCCGGCGCACGAAGCGCGAGACGGTGGCCTTGGACACGTTCGCCAGGCTGGCCAGTTCCTGCGCGTTGTAGCTGGCGAGTTCGCCGGGGAAGTCGCAGACGAATTCGCCCAGGCGGCGTTCGGCGGGGTGCAGGCTGCCCAGGGCGTCGCGCACGCGGGCGAGAAAGGAGCGGGGGGCGGAAGCGGGTGTCATTCGTGATGAAATTCGGATTTCATCGAACTATGGCGGTGAAATCGCGGTGGGGCAAGCCCGCCGCGGCCGCTGTGCCGGCCGCGCGGCCTTCCCGGGCGCCGAGGGTCGCGCCAGGCGTCGCGCCCATGCCCGTCGGCCCGGCACGCCCGCCCGGCACGCCCGCCCGGAGCGCGCGGTGCCGACGGCCGGTCCGACGCCTCAGAACGCTGCCACCGCGCCGTCCGAGCGCGGATCGAAACCGCCTTCCAGCGTGCCGTCCGGCGAGCGCAGCACGCAGCCGGCATGGCCGAAGGTCTCGTCGAAGTCGCCCAGCACTTCCACTTCGTGGCCGCGGGCCTGCAGGGTGGAGACGGTGTTGGCCGGGAAGCGGCTTTCGAGCTTCAGGGTGTCGGAGACCTGGCCCCAGGTCCGGCCGAGCAGCCAGCGCGGGGCGGCGACGGCGTCCTGCGGGTTCATGCCGTGTACCACGGTGCGCGTGAACACCGCGGACTGGCTCTGCGGCTGGCCGTCGCCGCCCATGTTGCCGTAGACCATGGTGCGCCCGTCCTTGAGCAGGGCCAGGGCCGGATTGAGCGTGTGAAAGGGCTTCTTGCCCGGAACGAGGGTGTTGATGTGGTCCGGCTTGAGCGAGAACGAGGCGCCGCGGTTCTGCCAGTTGACGCCGCTCTCGCGCAGCACGACGCCCGAGCCGAACTCGTGGTAGATGCTCTGGATCATCGACACGGCGCGTCCCTCGCCGTCGATCACGCCCATCCAGATGGTATCGGCCGGACCCTTGCCCTGGCCCCACTCGGCGGCGCGGTGCATGTCGATGCGCGCGGCCATGGCGTCCAGCGCGGCCGGTTCCAGAAAGCTCTCGGGGTCGACCGTCATGTGCGCGGGATCGGTGATGTGGGCGTCGCGCACGGCGAAGGCCTGCTTGACCGACTCCACGGCGGCGTGGACGTAGTCCGCCCCCAGCGGGTCGTGGCGGCCGGTGTCCAGGCGGTCCATGAGGCCCAGGATCATCAGCGACACCAGGCCCTGGGTGGGCGGCGGCATGTTGAAGACGCGGCCGTGGCTGTGCGCGAGCGCCAGCGGCTGGCGCAGTTGCGCGCGATGGGCCTGCAGGTCGGCCAGGGCGAGCGGGCTGCCGGCGTCGGCGAGATCGCGCGCGAGCCCATGGGCGAGTTCGCCGCGGTAGAAGTCGTCCAGGCCGGCGCGCGCCAGGTGCTCCAGGGTGGCCGCCATGCGCGGCTGCAGGAACAGGCTGCCGATGGCCGGCGCCGCGCCGCCCGGCATGAAGGCCTCGGCAAAGCCGTGAATCGGCGTGAGCTCGGCCGCCTTGCCGGCCGTGTTGCGATGCTGGCTGGCGGTGACGGGCGCGCCGTGGCGCGCATAGTCGATGGCGTCGGCGAGCAGGCGCGAGAGCGGTAGCCTGCCGCCGAGCCTGTCGCGGCTCAATTGCAGCGCCTGATCCCAGCCCGAGAGCGTGCCGGCCACGGTGATGGCCGCGTCGCCGCCGCGAAACGGGATGGCGCTGCGCCCGGCGTAGTTCTCGATGCGTGCCGCCTGCGCCGCTGCACCGCTCGCGTCGATGCCCAGCACCTCGGTGTTGCCGGCGCCGGGCAGGCCGACCAGCCAGAAGCTGTCGCCGCCGATACCGTTCATGTGCGGATAGACCACCGCGATGGTGGCCGCGGCGGCGACCATCGCCTCGATGGCGTTGCCGCCTTCGCGCAGGACGGCGAGCGCCGATTGCGAAGCGAGGGCGTGGGGGGCGACGGCCATGCCGCGCCGGCCGCGAACGGGATTGGACATGCGAGTGACTCCTGAATGGAAAGGCAAAGGGCCGGATAGCGGGCATGCCACGCAGTCCGGCACGGGCTGTCGGGATTATCGCCCTGCGCCGGGGGCGGGGAAAGGGTCGAGGGCCGGGGCGCGCCGGCGTGCCCGCGGCCGGGGCGCCTGCTATCCGGGTTTCAATGCCCGCCCAGATAGGCCTTGGCGAGCGCAGCGTCGGCCGCAATCTCGGCCGAGGTGCCCTGCGCCACGATGTGACCGTTCTCCATCACGTAGGCGCGATCGGCCACGGCCAGCGCGAGACCGGCCATCTGGTCGACCAGCAGCAGGGTCATGCCTTCGTCGCGCAGGCGCTCGAGCGCACCGAACAGTTCGGCAATGATCCTGGGCGCGAGGCCCAGCGAGGGCTCGTCGAGCAGCAGGATGCGTGGGCGCGACATCAGCGCGCGGGCGATGGCGAGCATCTGCTGCTCGCCGCCCGAGAGCAGGCCGGCACGCTGGTGCAGGCGCTCGCGCAGGCGCGGAAAGCGCTGCAGCATCTCCTGCACGCGCGCCTCGCGGTTCTTCGGCTGCAGGAAGGCGCCCAGGCGGATGTTGTCGAGCACGCTCAGTTCCGCGAATACCTGGCGGCCCTCGGGCACCAGCACCAGGCCGCGCGCGACGATGGCCTCGGACCCGGCGTTCGACAGATCCTGGCCTTCCAGATGGATGCCGCCGCCGTCGAGGGGGCGATGCAGGCCGCTCAACACCTTCATCAGCGTGGACTTGCCCGCGCCGTTGGCGCCGAGCAGGGCAACCGCCTCGCCGCGGCGCACCTGCAGGCTGATGCCGTGCAGCACGGGCTCGGCACCGTAGCCCGCGACAAGCTCGCCCACGCCCAGCATCTCGCCCGCGGGCGGCTTGCGGCCAGCGCCGGCATGGCGCGCGGCCTCGAGCGATTCGCCCAGGTAGGCCTGCTGCACGGCCGGATCGGACTGCACGGTGGCGGCGTCGCCGGCGGCCAGCAACTGCCCGGCATCCAGTACCACGACGTGGTCCGAGATGCCCATGACCAGGGCCATGTCGTGTTCGACCAGCAGCACGCCGATGCCGGCGTCGGCGATGCGGCGCAGCAGGGTGGCGAGCGCGTTCTTGTCCTCGCGCGACAGGCCGGCGGCAGGCTCGTCGAGCAGCAGCGCCTCGGGGTCGAGCGCGAGGGCGCGGGCGATTTCGACCAGACGCCGGTCGACGTGCGGCAGGTCGGCCGCGCGCGCCGTGGGAGAGCCGGTATAGCCGCACCAGGCGAGCAGGGCGCGGGCGCGCTCGACGCGGCTCGCCTCGCGCAGGCGGGCCGCCCCCAGGATCGGGCCGAGCTTGCCCCGGTTCATGGCGAGCGCCACGTTCTCCTCCACGCTCAGCCCGCCGAAGAGCTGCGAGGTTTGGTAGGTGCGGGCGATGCCCAGGCGCGCCAACGCGAGCGCCGGCTTGCCCGCCAGCGCCTGGCCGCCCAGCGAGAACTGGCCCGCGGTCGGCCGGTAGAAGCCGCTCAGCATGTTGAGCACGGTGGACTTGCCCGCGCCGTTGGGCCCGATCAGGCTGGTCACCGCGGCGTTGCGCGCCTGCAGGCCGAGATCGCCGACCGCGCGCACGCCGCCGAACTGCATGGTCAGCCCCTGGGCCGAGATCGGCTGGCGGGCGCGCGCATCGAGCTGGACCGCGCCCGCGGGCGCCGGGATGCCGTCGGCTGCACCGGCCTGCGCGCCGAGGCGCTGGCGCAGGCGCTGCAGGAGGCCGACCAGGCCGCCGGGCGCCACCCAGAGCACCACGAGCAGCAGCAGCCCGAAGAACAGCAGGCGGTATTCCTCCATGCTCGAGAGCAGTTCGGGCAGCATGCCGACGATGAAGGCGCCGATGAGGGGGCCCGCCACCGAGCCCGCGCCGCCGATCATGACCACCAGCACGAACAGGATCGACTGCACGAAGCCGAAGGTGTGCGGTGTGACGAAGCCCGAGAGCGGCGCGAACAGCGCCCCGGCCGCTCCCGCGCAGGCGGCGGAGATGGCGAACGCGACCACCTTGATCGCAAGCGGGTTCAGGCCGATGGATTCGGAGGCGGTCTCGCTGTCGCGCACCGCGCGCATGGCTGCCCCCCAGGTGCCGCGCGAGAGCCAGGCGTAGCCGCACAGCGCGACAGCGGCAGTCGCCAGGGCGAGCAGGGCCACCGCCCGTTCGTCGGCGCCCAGCGGGCCGAGGCCGGGCGGCAGAATGCCCATGATGCCGTTCTGCCCGCCCGTGAGATCGCGCATCTCGACGATGCCATGTTCGACGATGAAGCCGAAGGCGATCGTGATCATGGCCAGGTACGGGCCCTTGACGCGCAGGGCGGGCAAAGCGAGCAGCGCGCCCATGGCCGCGGCGATGAGTGCGCCCAGCGGCCAGGCGAGCCAGAAGCTCAGGCCGGCCCGGGTGGTGAGGATGGCCACCGTGTAGGCGCCGATGGCATAGAAGCCGACGTGGCCGAACGACACCTGGCCCGTCAGGCCGAGCAGGACGTTCAGGCCGATGCCGACAACGGCGAGCAGGGCCACGTTGGCCAGCACGAACACGTAGTAGTGATTGACGGTGAGGGCCATGACGGCCCCCGCGCCGAAGAGGGCGATGAGCGCGCCGATCTGCAGCGGCGAGCCCAGGCCGAAGGGGCGCGGCGGCGTGCGCGGCGCGGCGATGGCGGAAACGATGGCGTTCATACTTTCTTCACCTCGGTGCGGCCGAACAGGCCCGCGGGGCGCAGGGCGAGCGCGACGATGACCAGGCCGAAGGTGATGATCTGGGTGTAGCCCGAGCCCAGCGTGGCGGTGACGAACGCTTCGATCAGGCCGAACAGCAGGCCGGCGATCATGACGCCCCAGGCGCTGGTGATGCCGCCCAGGATGGCGACCGCGAAAGCCTTGAGGCCGAACAGCGTGCCCATGTCGGAATGCACGTTGAAGAGCGGCGCGATGAGCACACCGGCGATGCCGGCGAACAGCGTCGACAGCGCGAAGGCGACGGCGACGGCGCGCCGGATGGGAATGCCCATCAGACGTGCGGCGGCGGGGTTCTGCACCACCGCGAGCATGCCGGTGCCCCAGCGCGTGCGGCGCGAGAGCAGGTGCAGCGCCGCGGCGAGCGCGAGGCCGACCAGCGGGATCAGGATCTGCAGCGGATACACGCCCAGGCCGACCCCGCCCACGTCGATCGGGGTCTGCGCGAGCGGCGAGGCGAGCGCGCGCGGCTCCTTGCCGAAGGTGAACATGACGACGTTGTCGAGCACGATGCCCAGCGCCACGGTGGCCATCAGCCAGGCGTCCGAGCCGCGGCTGGCGAAGGGGCGTACAGCGACGAATTCGACCACCAGCCCGTACAGCGCACACAGGGCGAGCGCGGCCAGGACCGCCGGCAGCATGGCCCAGCCCAGCGTGTGCGCGAAGGTGAAGGTCAGCACCGCGCCGAGCATCATCGAGCTGCCCTGGGCGAAGTTGACCGTGCCGGACACCGCGTAGGTGACGTAGAAGCCCAGGGCCATGAGCCCGTACATGCTTCCGAGGCCGAGCCCGCTGATGAGCGCTGACAAGAGCATCGTGGGGGTTCCTTGGGTGAAGACAGCGTTGGCGGGCACGGCTGGCGGGGCGCATGGCGTGCCGACCAGCGCGCGAAGGCATGCGCCGGCGCCCGTGCCTTGCGGCTTATGGGTTCATGCCGACCGGCAGGATGCGATCGCCGATGAACTGCGCCCAGACGTAGTCGTCGGCCGCGACGGCGTCATGCCGCTCGGGCGTGAAGGGCTGCTCGTAGGTCTTGATCAGGCCCTCGTACTTGCCGATCTTGTAGAAGCCCTGGCGAATCGCGTCGCCGTCGGTCGAGCCGGCGGCCTCGATGGCGCGGGCGGCGAGCATCATGCCGTCGTAGGCATTGGCTACGCCCACGGCGGGCGTGATGTTCTCCGGGCCCTTGACGTCGGCGTACTTGGCCTTGAGCGCTGCGATCACCTTCTCGCCCACCGGCGACTGCTCGCCGAAGAAGCTGTAGGTCTGCACGAAGTGCACGTTCCTGGCGTTGGGGCCGGCCAGTTCGGTGAAGCGCCCGCCCGCCGGGCCCCAGTGCGAGACGATGGGCACCTGCCAGCCCATGCGGTCGAGCGATTTGACCACCTGGGCCGAAGGCCCCACGTTGCCGACCATGAACAAGGTGTCGGCGCCGGCGTTCTTCAGGCGGGTGAGCTGGGGCACGACGTCCACATCGTTGGCTTCGAACTTCTCGACGCCCGCCGCCTTCAGGCCCTTGGCCTCGAGCGCGGCATGCAGGCCTTTCTCGTTGGATTCGCCCCAGGGGTTGTTGACGAGGATCATGCCGGGCTTGCTCGCGCCGAAGGTCTTCTGCGCGTAATCCACCATGCCGACATTGACGATCTCGTCCACGGCCGAGACGCGGAACACGTAATTGGGATCGGCCCCGTTGTGCGTGATCGGCGTGCCCGCGGCCCACGGACCCATGAAAGGCACTTTGGCCTGATTGACCAGCGGCACGATGGCCAAGGACACGGGCGTGTCCAGCCCGCCGAAGAGCACCGCGACCTTCTCGCGATGGATCAGCTCGCGCGCGGCGGCCACACCCCTGGCCGGGTTGGCTTCGTCGTCGCGGCGCACCAGTTCGAGCTTGCGACCGCCGAGCAGGCCGCCGTTGGCGTTGATCTCGTCGATGGCGATCGCCACGCCGCGGCTGATGGCTTCGCCCGAGAGCGCGGATTGCCCGGACATGGCGGTCACCAGACCGATCTTGATGGGCTCGTCGGCGACCGCCGCACCCGGCGGCAGCGCGGCTGCGCAGGCCAGGGCGAGCGCGCCTGCGAGGAGACGACGGCGGGGCGGGAACAACGGATTCATGGCAAATCTCCAGGTAGGAAGTCGCAATGCGGCGAGGTCGCCTACCTGTGTCCGAGTGCAAGCATCATGCCAATTGTTGATAATCCGAGTCTTTTTTTGTCTGCGCCAGGAAAATAAAATCGTCAACGATTTGGCGCGAGTTTTGCATACGATCCATGCCTGTGCGGTCGTGGCGTGATTTGCGCCCGGTCCGTGCACCGACATGGAGAAAACAGTGAGCGACGCACCAAAAGATGGCCTTCCGAGCGTGCCGGCCGACCCTGCAGCGCTGATCGACGAATACTTGCGCATCCTCATGATCCCGGACCCGGCGGGGGTGCAGCATTTCGTGGCGCCCGGGTTGCGCATCCGCTTCACCGGCGGGCGCGCGATGTCCGACCCGGCCGAGTGTTCGGCCTTCAACGCCAGCCGCTACCGCTGGGTCAAGAAGCGCATCGAACGCACCGAAGTGGTCGCCGGCGGCACGCCCGAGGAGACGGTGGTCTACAGCCTGGGCACGCTGTACGGCGAATGGCCGGACGGCACGCCGTTCGAGGGCAATCGCTATGTCGACCGCTACGTCCTGCGGCACGGCCGCATCACCGACATGGATGTATGGAACGACAGCGCCGAATGGCTGCTGGCGCGCGCCGGCCTGACCACGCTGTGAGACCGGCATGAACGTATCCGTCCATTCGCCGCAGCCACAGGAGCGCCGCCCATGAGCCTGATCTATGACGGCCGCCTGCCCGGCCACGACCGTTTCGACTATCTGCCCATCACCCGGCGTCCCGACTACGCGTGGCCCAACGGCGCGCGCCTGGCGGTGTATCTCGGCTTCAACATCGAACACTTCGCATTCGGCGAAGGCATGGGCGCGGCGATCGGCCCGGCCTGCCCGCATCCCGACGTACTCAATTACGCCTGGCGCGAGTACGGCAACCGGGTGGGCGCCTGGCGCTGCCTGGAACTCTTCGACCGGCTGGGCCTGCCGGCCGCGGCCATCGTCAATACCGCGCTGTACGAGCACTGCCCCGAACTGGTGGCCGCCTGCGTGGCCCGCGGCGACGAGCTCGTGGCTCACGGCCACACCAACGCCGAGCGCCAGGGCGAGCTGGACGAGACGCACGAACGCCGCCTGCTCACCCTGTGCCGCGACCGTATCCGCGCCGAGAGCGGGCTCGCACCCAAGGGCTGGCTCTCGCCATGGATATCGGAGAGCAGGGCCACCCCCGATCTGCTCGCCGAGACCGGCTATCGCTACACGCTGAACTGGTGCCACGACGACCAGCCCGTGCCCATGCGCACGCGCAGCGGGCCCGCATCGCTCTGGGCGGTCCCGTACCCGCAGGAGCTCAACGACATCCCGATGATCGTGGCGCGGCAAATGGACGCCAAGGACTTCGCGCGCATGATCGTCGACAATGCCGACGAAATGTTGGAACAATCGGCAGGACAGCCGCTGGTGATGGGTGTCGCCCTGCATCCCTACATCGTGGGCCAGCCGTACCGTCTGCGCCATCTGCGCTCGGCGCTGGAGCACCTCGCGCGCCTGCGCGACGCAGGCGAGATCTGGTTCGCCACCCCCGGTCCGATCTGCGAACACGCCGCCGTACACTGGGCGGACTGAGCCTCGCCGCCATTGCGTCCACCGCCATGACGCTGTTGCCATCCCTCCCCCGGGGCACGGCCGGCACAGGGCACCGGACGGGCCGGAACCCGAAATCGAGCCTAGACTAGACGTATGTGCGCTTCATCATCTTCCCCGACGGCATCGCTGGCGACCCGCGACATTCACGGTCAGCCCGACGAGGACGACACCACGGCGTCCGCCGAGGAAAGAATCTACCGGCGGGTGTTCGACAGCATCATCAGCCAGCGCCTGGTGCCGGGCACCAAGCTGCCCGAATCCCAGTTGTGCGAACTGTTCGGCGTGAGCCGTTCGGTCGTGCGCCAGGCTTTGCAGCGACTGGCCCACGACCACGTGGTGCAACTGCGCCCCAACCGCGGCGCCATCGTGGCCGTGCCCACGCCCGAGGAAACCGGCCACATCTTCGCGGCGCGGCGCGGTCTGGAAGCGGCGCTGCTGCGCCTGGCGGTGCAGCACGCGACGCCCGGGGACATCGCCAACCTGCGCCGCCAGTTGCGCGAAGAGAGCGATGCCATGCACCGCTTCGACCAGCCCGCCTGGGCGCGGCTGGCAAGCCGCTTTCACCTGCTGGTGGGCGAACTCGGCCGCAACCCGATCCTGCAGCGGTATCTGGAGGAAACGGTGTCGCGCTGCTCGCTGATCGTGGCGTTCTACGAGCCCCCCGGCAACGCCTGCTGCGAGCACGACGAGCACTTGGCCATCGTCGACTGCATCGAGCGGGGCGATGCCGAAGGGGCGTTGCGCCTGATGGAGGCGCACCTGCTCGCGCTGGAGCGCAGCGTCTCGCTGAGCGCGGAGCATCGCGAACCGGGCCTGAAGGAGCTGCTGGGCCTGTGACGCCGGCCTGCGCGTGCGCTGCCCGCGTGATGCGCTGCCCGTGGAATCAGGCCGCCGCGCTGCGCGCGGCCAGCCACACGCGGGTCAGGTCGCAGGCCCGGTCGGCGAGCCAGTCGCCGGCACGCGGCAGCGCCTCGTCCAGTGTCACGGGCGAGGGAGCCAGCGCGAAGGCCGCCGCGATCCCGGCGTCGTACAAGGCCTGGTAGCCGTCGCCCAGCGCGCCGGCCAGCGCAAAGCACGGGACGCCCGCCGCCTGGGCCAGACGGGCGACGCCGGCCGGTGTCTTGCCGTGCAGGGTCTGCGCATCCAGCCGGCCCTCGCCGGTGATCACGAAGGCGGCCCCCTCGATCGCCTGCGCCAGGCCGCAGACGCGTGCGACGAAGGCGATGCCCTGTTCGCGCTGGGCGCCGAGGAAGGCCAGCGCGGCGTAGCCCACGCCGCCGGCGGCGCCCGCGCCGGGCGCGTCGCGCCGATCGACGCCGAGCGCCTGGGCGCAGCGATCCGCATAGTGCGCCAGCGCAGCGTCCAGTTGCGCCACCTGCGCCGGGTCCGCGCCCTTTTGCGGGCCGAAGACGGCCGCCGCGCCTCTCGCGCCGCAGAGCGGGTTGTCCACGTCGGAGATCAGCGTGACCGTCGTGTCGGCCAGGCGAGGATCCAGGCCGGAGGCGTCCACCCGGGCGAGCCGGGACAGCGCGCCCCCGCCCATGGGTAGCTCGCGGCCGTCGCCATCCAGCAGGCGTACGCCGAGCGCCTGCAGCAGGCCGGCGCCGCCATCGGTCGTGGCGCTGCCGCCCAGGCCGAGCCAGACGCGTCGAGCCCCGGCATCCAGGGCGGCGCGGATCTGCTCGCCGACGCCGCGCGTGGTCGCGGCCGGTGCGTCCAGCGCCTCGCGCGCAATCTCCTGCAGCCCGGCGGCCGCCGCCACCTCGATGATCGCCGTGCCGTCGGCGAGCCAGGCCCAGGCGGCCTCGATGGGCTGGCCGCTCGCCCCGGTGACGCGGCCCGTGCGCAGTTCGCCGCCCAGCGCCGAGCACAGGGCCAGCACCGTGCCTTCGCCGCCGTCGGCCATGGGTTGCAGCACGCATTCGGCCGCGGGCGCGGCGCGCCGCACGCCCGCGGCGATCGCGGCGGCGGTGTCCACGGCGCTGAGCGCGTGCTTGAAGGAATCAGGGGCAATGACGACTCGCATGACGATCCTCGGTTGGGGGTGGGGCGATGATACCCGCGCAGTGCCCGGCTACGATGTAGGGCGAAGCGCCGGCCCGCGGCGCCCATTCCGGGAGACGGCACATGGCAGTCAAGCGCATCGTGAGCAATATCGAAGTGGCGGACCCTGCGCAGGCGCGCGCATTCTACGGCGAGCTGCTGGGGCTGGAGCGGGTGATGGACCACGGCTGGCTTGCAACCTACGCGGCGCCCGACCGGCAGACGCCGCAGATCAGTTTCGCGAGCGAGGGCGGCTCGGGCACGCCGGTGCCGGACGTCTCCATCGAAGTGGACGACCTGGATGCCGTGCTCGCCCGCCTGCGCGCGGCCGGCATTGCCATCGTCTATGGCCCGGCCGACGAGCCCTGGGGCGTGCGCCGCTTCTACGTGCGCGACCCGTTCGGTCGGCTGATCAACATTCTGTCGCATCTGCCGTGACGCGGCGCGCAGCCGGGCCCGGGGCGCCTCGGCGTACGCCCGCGCCCGCGGGCATGGATGTCGATACATCCCACGGCGTGCGGCCCTATGTCCCAGGGCGGGGCAAGGCTACCCGCGGGGCGGGGCCCGGGCACGGCGCCCCTGGCGTTCACAGGCCCTAGAATGCATGCAGGCATCCCGGGAGCCCTCCATGCAAGCACGCCGCACCAAGATCGTCGCCACGCTAGGCCCATCGTCCAGCTCGCCCGAGCGCATCGAGGCGCTGGTGCTCGCCGGCATGGACGTGGCGCGCCTGAACTTCTCGCACGGCACGGCCGACGAGCATCGCCAGCGTGCCGAACTGGTGCGCGAACATGCGCGGCGGCACGGGCGCTACGTGGCGCTGATGGCCGACCTGCAGGGGCCGAAGATCCGCATCGGGCGGTTCGCGGCGGGGCGCGTCGAGCTGTGCGAAGGGCAGTCGTTCGATCTCTGGACCTCGCCGGACGCCGGGCTCGGCACACCGGCAGGCGTGGGCGTGGATTTCGCGCCGCTCACCCGCGACTGCGGCGCCGGTGACGAACTGCTCCTGGACGACGGCCGCATCGTGCTGCGCGTGGAGAAGGTCGAGCCCGATTGCGTGCGCACCACGGTCGCGGTCGGCGGCGAGCTGTCGGACCACAAGGGCATCAACCGGCGCGGCGGCGGGTTGTCCGCACCGGCCCTCACAGAGAAGGATCACCGCGACATCGGGCATGCCGCGCGCATCGGCGTGGACTTCGTGGCGGTGTCGTTTCCGCGGCGCGGCCAGGACATCGAGCAGGCCCGGCGGCTGGTCCGCGCCGCGGGCAGCAGCGCCTGGCTGATCGCCAAGATCGAGCGCGCCGAAGTGGTGGCCGACGACGAAGCGCTGGAGGACATCATCGCCGCCAGCGACGGCGTGATGGTCGCGCGCGGCGACCTGGGCGTGGAGGTCGGCGACGCCGAGCTGGTCGCGATCCAGAAGCGCATCATCGGCCACGCGCGCCGGTGCAACAAGCTGGTCATCACGGCCACCCAGATGATGGAGTCGATGGTGGCGAGCCCGATGCCCACCCGCGCCGAAGTGTCCGACGTCGCCAACGCGGTGCTCGACTACACCGACGCGGTGATGCTGTCGGCCGAGAGCGCCTCCGGCCGCTATCCGGTGGGGGCGGTGCAGGCCATGGCGCGCGTATGCCTGGGCGCCGAGCGCCACGCCAGCACCGACGAATCCACGCATCGCCTGGGCGAGGTCATCGAGCGCGGCGACGAGGCCATCGCGCTGTCGGCCATGTACGCGGCCAACCACTTCTCGGGCGTCGCCGCGGTGGTCTCGCTGACCGAGAGCGGACACACGCCGCTCATCATGTCGCGCATCCGCTCGGCCGTGCCGATCTACGCGTTCTCGCGCCATGCCACGACGCTGCGGCGCATGACCCTGGTGCGCGGCGTGAGCCCGGTGCCCTTCGATGCGGGCGAGTATCCCGAGAGCCGGCTGCCCGCGGCGATCATCGCCGAGCTGGGCCACCGCGGCTTGGTCGCGCAGGGCGACTGGGTGGTGCTCACGCGCGGCGATCTCGAGGCCGGCGTGGGCGGCACCAACGCGATGACCCTCTGGCGCGTGCCGGGCGACGCGGTGGGCGATGGCGACTGACCGGCCGGCCGTGCATCCGGGCCGGATCGATCTGGTCACGCTGGCCCTGTTCGATGCCGTCGCCCGGGCGGGCAGCATTTCGGCGGGCGCGCGCCAGGTGCACCTGGCCGTGGGCGCCGCGAGCAAGCGCATCGCCGATCTCGAGGACGCCCTTGCCACACCGTTGCTGTACCGCTCGGCGAGCGGGGTGGCGCTCACCGACGCCGGCGAGGCCTGCCTGGGCCACGCCCAGCGCGTGCTGCGCGAAGTGGCGCATTTGCGCGGGAGCATGGTGGACTACCAGCAGGGCATCCGCGGCACCGTGCGCCTGCGCGCCAACACCTCGGCGATCACCCAGTTCCTCGCCGACGACCTCGCCGGCTTCATGGCCGCGCACCCGGCCGTGCGCATCCAGCTCCAGGAACAGGACAGCGGGCAGATCGTGCGCGCCGTGCTCGAGAACCAGGCCGACCTCGGCATCTTCGCCGAGGGCACGCCTTGCGAGGGCCTGCAGACCTTCGTGTATCGCGAAGACGAACTGGTGGTGGTGGCGCCCAGCGGCCACCCGCTGGCCGACGTGGGCGAGATCGCCTTCGCCGACACCCTCGGCTACGACTTCGTCGGCCTGTCCAGCGGCACCTCGCTCGCGCAGCGCCTGGAGGCGGCCTGCGCCGGCCTGGGCCACGAAATGCGCCTGCGCATCCAGGTGCGCGGTTTCGATTCGATCTGCCGCATGGCTGTGTCCACCGGCTGCATCGGCATCCTGCCCCGGCTGGCGGCCGAGCCGCACGCCCAATCCATGCGGCTGGTGCTGATCCCGCTGCGCGATGCCTGGTCGCAGCGCGAACTGCGCATCGGCGCGCGCGACGCGGCCGCGCTGGACGCGGCGGGCAGGTCGCTGCTCGGCCATCTGCGCACTTCGGCCGCGCGTACGGGCTGAGGCGCATAGGCTTTCGCGATCCGCGAAAACCCCGTTGCCGGATGACGGCTTCCGCGGCGCAGCGCGCGTGCGGGATACTGCCCCACTTCATCGTCGATGGATGACAGGCATGCCCGCTCATCAGATTCTTTCCGGCATCCGCGTGCTCGAGCTGGGCCAGCTCATCGCGGGGCCCTTCGCCGCCAAGACGCTCGCCGACTTCGGCGCGCGCGTCGTCAAGGTCGAGCCGCCCGGGCAGGGCGATCCGCTGCGCAAATGGCGCATGCTGGACGGCGACACATCGGTATGGTGGGAATCGCAGTCGCGCAACAAGGAATCCGTGTGCATCGACCTGCGCGGCCCCGAGGGCCAGGCGCTCGTGCGCACCCTGGCCGCCCAGGCCGACGTGCTGATCGAGAACTTCCGTCCCGGCACGCTGGAGAAATGGGGCCTGGGCTGGGACGTGCTGCACGCGCTCAACCCGCGCCTGATCCTGCTGCGCGTCTCGGGCTACGGGCAGAGCGGGCCCAAGGCACAGGAGCCGGGTTTCGCGGCCATCGCCGAGGCCATGGGCGGGCTGCGCTACCTGAACGGCGAGCCGGGCCGCGCGCCGGTGCGCGCCGGCCTGTCGCTGGGCGACACCATCGCCGGGCTGCACGGCGCGCTGGGCGTCATGCTGGCGCTGTACGAGCGTGATGCGCGCGGCGGCATCGGGCAGGTGATCGACACCTCGCTGTTCGAGAGCATCTTCAACCTCACCGAGAGCCTGCTGCCCGAGTATTCGGTCTTCGGCGCCGTGCGCCAGCCCGCGGGCGCTTCGCTGCCGGGCATCGCCCCGTCCAATGCGTATCTGTGCGGCGATGGCCAGTACGCCCTGATCGCCGGCAACGGCGACGCCATCTTCCAGCGCCTGATGCGCGCGATCGGGCGCGACGACCTGGCCGACGATCCGGCGCTTGCGCACAACGACGGGCGGGTGGCACAGATCGACCGCATCGACGGCGCGATCTCGGCCTGGACCGCCGTGCGCGACATCGACACGGTGCTCGACATCGTGCGCAGCGCCCAGGTGCCCTGCGGGCGCAACTACACGGCCCGCGACATCGCCGAGGATGCGCACTATCGCGCGCGCGAGGCCATCGTCACCGTGCGCAGCGCGCGCGGCGCGGAGGTGGCCATGCCCAACGTGGTGCCGCTGCTCTCGGCGACGCCCGGCAAGGTGCGCGAGCGCGCGCCCACGCTGGGCGAGCACACCGACGCGGCGCTGGCCGAAGCCGGGCTCGCGCCCGAGCGCATTGCCGAGCTGCGCCGCCGCGGGGTGATCGCATGAGCCCCGTCACCGGGTCGTCCGGCGGCGGCGAGCTCGTCCCGGGCAAGGAGGGGGAGCGGCGCCCGGAAGGATCGCCTCTGCGCCAGGGCGCGGCCGGCATGGCTTGCGCCCGTGTCGAGATCAACGAAGTCGGCCCGCGCGATGGCCTGCAGATCGAGCCGGTCTTCGTGCCCACCGACGAGAAGGTGCGTCTGGTCGATGCGTTGTCGGCCTGCGGTTTTGCGCGCATCGAAGTCACCAGCTTCACTTCGCCCAAGGCCATCCCGGCGCTGGCCGATGCCGAGGCCGTCCTGCAGCGGGTCGCGCGCGCGCCCGGTACGCGCTACACCGCGCTGGTACCCAACGTGCGCGGGCTGGAGCGCGCGCTCGCGTCCGGGGTCGACGAGGTCAACCTGGTCATGTCGGCGAGCGAGACGCACAACCGCGCGAACCTGCGCATGACGCGCGAACAGTCGGCGGGCCACCTGCTCGCCATCATCGAGGCGGCCCGGGTGCCGTGCAATGTGTCGATCTCGACGGCGTTCGGCTGCCCCTTCGAGGGCGAGGTCGACGCGTTCGAGGTGCAGCGCCTGGTCGGCGTCTTCGCCGCCGCCGGCGCGCGGGGCATCACCCTGTGCGACACCACCGGCATGGCCTATCCGACCCAGGTCGCCGGGTTGTGCGCGGCGGTGCTGCAGGCCCATCCGGGCCTGGCGCTCACCCTGCATACGCACAACACGCGCGGCATGGCGCTGGCCAACGTCTTCGCCGCCTGGCAGGTGGGCGTGCGCCGCTTCGACGCCGCCGCCGGCGGCCTCGGCGGCTGCCCGTACGCCCCGGGCGCGAGCGGCAACGTCAACACCGAGGAGCTGGTCCACCTCTTCGACAGCATGCGGGTGCCCTGCGGCGTGGATCTCGCGCGCCTGCTGGACTGCGTCGCCATGCTGCCCGCGCTGGTGCGGCGCGATCTCGCGCTGCCTCTGCTGCAGGCGGGCCACCGCCTGCGCCGCCATGCCGCGCCGGCATGGACGGACACCCATTTCGCGGCCTGAAGCCGGCCGTTGCGCACGGCCACGAGCCGCCATCCCCTGCATCGTCACAAGCACAATAGGAGACCAACCATGTCCGCCCTCGCTTTCTCGCGCCGACTGGGCGCCTGCGCCGTCCTGGCCCTGGGCATCGCCGCCGGCCCGGCCGCGGCCGCCGAGTACCCGAACCGGCCCGTCACCCTGATCGTCTCGGCCGCGCCCGGCGGCACCACCGACATCGCCGCGCGCATGATCGCCGACCCGCTCGGCCGCGCGCTCGGCCAGTCGGTGGTGGTCGAGAACCGCCCCGGCGGCGCCGGCAGCATCGCCGCGCAGGCCGTCGCGCGCGCCAAGCCGGACGGCTATACGCTGTTGCTGCAGTACTCGGGCTTTCACGTCATCACGCCGCACATCACACCCAACCTGCCGTGGGACCCGGTGCAGAGCTTCGCGCCGGTGGCCAACGTGCTCTCGGCGCCGCAGGTGCTGGTGGTGCGCGAAGGCCTGGGCTATGCGCGGCTGGACGAACTGGTCGCCGCCGACCAGGCCAACCCCGGCAAGCTCAACTACGCTTCCTCGGGCGTGGGGTCGCTGCAGCAGGTGTCGACCGAGCTGCTGAACCAGATGGCCGGCACCAGGCTCGTCCACATCCCTTACAACGGCACCGGCCCCGCGATGAACGACCTCATCGGCGGCTCGGTGGACCTGACCATCACCACGCCGCCGCCGCTGTTGCCGCACATCGCCGCCGGCAAGCTGCGCCCGCTGGTCGTGACGGGCACCGAGCGCCTGGCTTCGCTGCCCGACGTGCCGACGGCCGCGGAGGCCGGCTATCCCGACCTGCTGGTGTCGTCCTGGTTCGCCATGTATGCGCCGCAGGGCACACCGGGCGCGGTGGTCGAACGGCTGGCCGGCGAGATCGAGCGCATCATGGCCACCGCCGAGTTCCGGGAGAAGGCCGAGAACCTGGGTGCCAAGGCCGAGTTCATGGGGCCGTCGGCGCTGGCCCAGTACACGCAGCAGGAACTCGATCGCTGGGGCGCGGTGATCCGCAAGGCCGGCATCAGCGCGCCCTGAGCCATCGCGCTGCGCACGGGCTGCGCCCGGTCCGCACAGACAGAACGGCAGGAGCGTCCCGGCGTAACATCGGGACGTTGCCATGCTGGAGTCGGAACATGAAGATCGCCGTGATGGGCGCGGGCGCCGTCGGCTGCTACTACGGCGCGATGCTCGCGCGTGCCGGACATGAGGTGGCCCTCGTCGGCCGGCCGATGCACGTCGAGGCGATGCGCCGCGACGGCCTGCGGCTGGAGTCGGCCGCCTGGACCGGCGCGGTGCCGGTGAGCGCCACCACCTCGGCGGCCGGTGTGGCCGGCGCCGAGGTGGTGCTCTTCTGCGTCAAGGCGACGGACACCGAGCGGACGGCGGCCCAGATGGCGCCCCACCTCGCCGCGGACGCCACCGTTATCAGCCTGCAGAACGGCGTGGACAACGTCGAGCGCCTGGCCGCGCGGCTCGGCCAGGTGGTCGTGCCGGGCGTGGTGTATGCCGCCGTGGCCATGGCCGGGCCCGGCATCGTGCGTCACCGCGGCGGCGGCGAGCTCGTGCTCGGCGCGGCGCCCGGCATCGAGTGCGTGGCGCAGGCGCTGCGCGCAGCGGGCGTCGATGCGGCCGTATCGTCCCGGGTGGCCGGCGCGCTGTGGGCCAAGCTCATCACCAATTGCGCCTACAACGCGCTGTCGGCCATCGTGCAGCGGCCGTATGGCGAGCTGGTGCAGGGCGAGAACGTCTGGGCTGTGATGCGCGATGCCGTCGACGAGTGCATCGCCGTGGCCGGCGCGGCCGGCATCGAACTGCCGGACGGCATCTGGGCGGGCGTGGAGAAGATCGCCGTCACCATGCCGGCGCAGGTCTCGTCCACGGCGCAGGATCTCGCGCGCGGCAAGCCCAGCGAGATCGACCACCTGAACGGCTACGTGCTGCGCAAGGGCGCGCAGCTCGGCGTGGCCACGCCGGTGAATCGGGCGCTGCACGCGCTGGTGCGCCTGCTCGAGCAGCGCCGGCACGGCCACGCTGCGCCGGGCTGACGCCGGAGAGCCTCACGCGCGGCCGGATGCTCAGTATTTCTCCGGCACGTAAAGCTCGCGCGGCAGTGTCGCCCGCTCATACTCCGGATTGAAGACTCGGTCCGGCAGCGTGATTTCCTCATGCGGCACGGGTTCGTACGGAACCTGCTGCAGCAGATGGTCGATGCAGTTCAAGCGGGCCCGCTTCTTGTCGTTGCCTTCGACGATGTACCAGGGCGCTTCCGGAATGCTGGTCCGGGCGAACATCTCTTCCTTCGCCTTGGTGTATTGCTCCCAGCGTACGCGCGACTGCAGGTCCATCGGGGAGAGCTTCCACTGTTTCATCGGGTCGTGGATGCGCATGAGAAAGCGCAGTTGCTGCTCCTCGTCGGTGATGGAGAACCAGTATTTGATGAGCCGGATGCCGGAACGCAACAGCATGCGTTCGAATTCGGGTACGTCGTGAAAGAAGTCCTCGACCTGCTCCGGCGTCGCAAAGCCCATGACCCGCTCGACACCCGCCCGGTTGTACCAGGAGCGGTCGAACAGGACGATCTCGCCGCCTGCCGGCAGATGCGGCACGTAGCGCTGGAAATACCACTGCGTCTTCTCGCGATCGCTCGGTGCGGGCAACGCGGCCACGCGCACGTTGCGCGGATTGAGCCTCTGTGTGATGCGCTTAATCACGCCGCCCTTGCCCGCCGAGTCCCGTCCCTCGAAGAGCACGACGACCTTTTCCTTGGTGTGCGCCACCCAGTCCTGGAGCTTGATCAGTTCCGATTGGAGCCGAATCAGCTCCTGGAAATAGATGTGGCGCTCGAGAATGTCCGGATGCGCCTTCTTGTAGATCTTGGCGAGTTCCAGCGACAGGGCGGGTTCGGACAGCTCGAGTTCGTAGTCCTCGTCCAGCGTGTCCTGGAGTTCGGCCTTGAGCCATTCGGCGGCGCCGTTGCCTTTGCTGTCATATGACATCATTGCGCTTCGTTTTCCAGGGTTGGGCCGGTTGCGCCGGTTGCGGAATGCGCAAAGCGCGACCGGATGATCGGCATGCGGCATCCAGCCTCTGCCGACGTGCCTTCTTCGGCAGAGGCTAGCAATCGCAGGTGACGCTTGCGTGACAGCATGGGGCGTCGCGCTTACGGGCATCCCGTGCGGATATGCCGGTCCCATACGCAAGGTTTAGCAGAATAGGCGGCCGCGCAATGCGGCCTGAGCCGGTCCGCACGCCGGAGGGGCCGCTTGCTCACCCGAAGAACCAATAGCACACCGTAATCGCCGCGAGCACGCCCACGAGATCGGCCAGAAGGGCGCAGCCCACCGCATGCCGGCTGCGCTGGATGCCGACCGCGCCGAAGTACACCGCGAGCACGTAGAAGGTGGTTTCGGTGCTGCCCTGGACGGTGGCGGCGAGCAGGGCGGGGAAGCTGTCCACGCCGAAGTTCTGCATGGTCTCGATCATCAGCGCCCGGGCCGCGCTGCCCGAGAAGGGCTTGGCGAGCGCGGTGGGCAGGGCGTCGACGAAGCGGGTGTCCCAGCCGATCCACGACACCGTGTAGCGGATGCCTTCGAGCAGGAAGTCCAGGGCGCCCGAAGCGCGCAGCACGCCGATCGCGCACAGCATGGCGACCAGGTAGGGCAGCAGGTTCTTGGCAACGTCGAAGCCCTCGCGCGCGCCGTCGACGAAGGCTTCGTAGACCGGTACCTTGCGCAGCACCCCGACGACCAGAAAGACCAGGATCACGGCAAAGACCACGAGGTTGCCGAGCAGCGAGGAGAACGCCGCCATGGCCGCCGAGGACAGCCCGGCGAGCAGTGCCATGAACGTGCCGATCACCACGGCCGTGCCGCCCAGCCAGGCGAGCACGACCGGGTCCCACAGGCGCAGCCGCTGCACGAAGGCCACGGCGAACAGGGCGGCCAGGGTCGAGGCCGAGGTGGCGAGCAGGATCGGCAGGAACACCATGGCCGGGTCGGGCGCGCCCTGTTGCAGCCGGTACATGAAGATGGTGACCGGGAGCAGGGTCAGCGAGGATGCGTTCAGCGCCAGGAACAGGATCTGCGCGTTGGTGGCGGTGTCGGGCCTGGGGTTGAGCTCCTGCAGGGCGGCCATGGCGCGCAGGCCGATCGGCGTGGCGGCATTGTCCAGGCCGATGCCGTTGGCCGCGAAGTTCATCGTGATCAAGCCGATCGAGTGGTGGCCGCGCGGCACCTCGGGCATCAAACGGGCGAAGAGGGGGGTGAGCAGCCGGGCGAGGCCGTCGATCAGGCCGGCCTTCTCGGCGATCTTGAGAAAACCCATCCAGAGGGCGAGCGTGCCGAACAGCACGATCATGATGTCCACGGAAACCTTGGCCATGCCGAACAGCGCATCGACCAGTGCCGGGAAGACGGCGGCATCGCCGCCCACCAGCCAGCGGGCCATGGCCGCGAGCGCGGCGACGACGAAGAATCCGAACCACAGGTAGTTGAGCATGGGCCCTCAGGCGAAGCGAGGCACGGGCCCGGGCGGCGTGGCGTTGCCGGCAGGCGCGGCCCCCCGCCGCGCGCCCCGGCAGACCCCGGATTCTACCAACGCAAATCAGCTAACATCGGCGGGTATCCACCCCGGAGCAATGCGCCGCCGATGCAAAGTCTCAGCGAGTTCGTGGCCGAGTACTGGCCGCATGTGGTCCTGGTCATCACGACCCTGGGCAGCATAGGCGCAGCCATCCATGCGGCCATGACCAAGCAGGATGTGCGCGCGGCCATCGGCTGGGTCGCCCTGGTGCTCTTCTCGCCCGTGGCCGGCGTTGTGTTCTACCTGGTGGCCGGGGTCAATCGCGTGCGCTACAGCAAGGTGGGCCAGTTGCGCGCGCTGTCCGACCCGCTGATGCATCATCGTCCGGTGGTCTCGGACGTGGACGTCGCGGTGACGAGTTCGCCCCGCCTGCTCCCCATGAAGGTGCTCGGCGACCGGGTGAGCCAGTTCGCGCTGACCGCCGGCAACGTCGTGCAACCGCTCGACGGGGGCGACGAGGCCTATCCGGCCATGCTCGAAGCCCTGCGCTCGGCCACCCGCTGCATCGCGCTGGGCAGCTACATCTTCGACAACGACAGGGTCGGGCGCGAGTTCGCCGACGCCCTGATCGAGGCGCGCTCCCGCGGCGTGGAGGTGCGCGTGCTGATCGATTCGATCGGCGCCAAGTACTCGCGTCCGTCGATCACGTGGCGGCTCAATCGCGGGCGCATACGCACCGCCCTTTTCATGAGCAACAAGCTGGGGCTGCGCCTTCCCTATGCCAACCTGCGCAGCCACCGCAAGATCTGCATCGTCGACGGGCACATCGCCTTCACCGGCGGCATGAACATCCGCGCGGGTTTCGCGTCGGCGCCGGACGGGCCCAAGCCCGCGCGCGACGTGCACTTTCGCCTCGAAGGGCCGGTGGTGGCGCAGCTCATGACGGTCTTCGCGCACGACTGGGAATTCACCACGCACGAATCGCTGCGCAACGAAACCTGGTTCCCGCCCGGCGCGGCGGCCTTCGTCGCCGACGGGCTGCCGGTGCGCGCGGTGGCTTCCGGCCCCGACCGCAACCTGGGCATCTCGCACGACATGATCGTCGGGGCACTGTCCATGGCGCAGGAGCGGGTCTGCATCCAGTCGCCGTATTTCCTGCCCGACCAGGCGCAGATCTCGGCGCTCACCATCGCCGCCCAGCGCGGCGTGCGCGTGGACGTGGTGATCCCCGGCACCAACAACCTGCGGCTGGTCGACTATGCCATGACCGCCCAGCTCGACCAGCTCGTGGCCAAGGGCGTGCGGGTGTGGCGGGCAACCGGGCCGTTCGACCACTCCAAGCTCATGGCGGTGGACGGCATGTGGAGCTACGTCGGCTCGTCCAACCTCGATCCGCGCAGCATGCGCCTGAACTTCGAACTGGACATCGAGGTGTTCGGGCGCAGGCTCGCTCAATGGATCGTCGAGCACATCGAGGTGAAGATCGCCGGCGCCCGCCCCGAGACCTTGCAGACCCTGGCCGCGCGGCCGTTCCTGGTACGCTTGCGCAACCGCCTGATCTGGCTGGTGTCGCCCTATCTATAGCGCCCCCTGCGGCGCGGGGCCGGCGCCCTGTGGTCTGCGGCCTGGGCGGCTGCGTTCGGCAGGCCTTTGCGTGCGGGAAAAGTGCCCGGGTGCCGGGGTTGCCGAAATTGTCCAGGCGAAACCAGCCGTATCGATGGTTAACGTAACTAGCCGATACGAGTTATCCTGTACGGTTGCATGAGGCGCCACGCGCGGGCGCCCGGCGTCGCGGCGGCCATGCCTGCTGCGACGTCGTGTTTCATAGCAATATCTGTCGTAGCAAACGCCGCTCCAAGGAATTCCCCGCACGATGTTCGGAAGAAAACCCGCCCCCTTCAAACCCTATGCGTTTGGCGCCAAACCCAAGCGCAAGTTTCCGCGCTGGCCGATCCTGCTCGTGATCGGCATCGTCCTGGGGGGCGCGGCCGTGCTGCTGGTGCAGGAGGAATACCTGCCGCCGCGCCTTTCGCCCCAGGAATCGGCCAGGCTGACCGAGACCAACTCCCAATTGAACCTGGCGTTGCAGCAGACGCGCAACGAGCTGGAGCAGGCGCGCGAAGCGCTCGCCCGGCAGCAGGCCGAGAGCGTGGCGCTGGCCGAGGAACTGGAGACCGCGCGCGCCGAACTGCAGCCGCTGCAGGACGACCTCGCCCTGCTCAAGGACGTGCTGCCGCCCGACCCGCGCGGCGGCGCCCTGCAGATCCGCGCCGGCCGCTTCCTGAACGAGGGCTCGGGCCTGGACTACCACATCGTGTTGACCCGGCAGCAGGTCGGCAAGCCCTTCAAGGGCGCGGTGCAGTTCGTCGTCGAGGGCCGCTACCCCAGCGGAAGGCCGGGCAACGTCACGCTCGGCCCCATCCCGCTGGAGATGGGCGACTATCGGAACGTGCACGGCAGCGCCCCCTTGCCCGACGGCATGCAGGCGCGCCAGATCACCGTGCGCGTGCTGGACGGCGGCGAGCGCATGCAGGCCATGCGGGTGATCAACTCGCGGAATTGAACGGCCTCAGGGGGCGTTCATCGATGATGCCCGGCATGTAGCTCCGGATTGCGTCGATCAGGGCGGCAGCCGGATCAGCGCACCCAGCTATGCCTCGATCGGGCCGGGCAACCTGACGCCATTGGCCAATCCCGGGCTGCGTGCGGTCCAGCAGAGCGCGACGTAGCCGCCTCAGGCGTTCTGCTCGGCGCCCACCCCCGCCCCAAGCCGGCCAGCCTGCGCCACCGCCGCAACCGCGCACCTCCACGGCCTCAACCATTCTTTGAGGCAGGCACAGGCCGCCACGCGCGGCCTCTGCCGGATTAAACGCACAGGAAAACCTCGGCAAGCGAACGTCAAGCCGCGGCTTGCGTTCGTCACTTAAATTGGTCTCTGCGCCCTTTGCCTGCAATGTACCCACCGCAGGCCATGTGACAACCACATACCGCGAGCCCATGCCAGAGACCTCCTCTTCAGACCACAGCATCGATCCCGTCACGCTCGAGATCTGGTGGAGCCGCCTCGTCGCCATCGCCGACGAGGCGGCCACCACGCTGCTGCGTACCGCCTTCTCCACCATCGTGCGCGAATCGAAGGATTTCGCGACCGTGCTGATGAATCGCGAAGGCCAGTCCATCGCCGAATCCACCGGGGGCATTCCCGCCTTCGCGGGCATCATCCCGCGCACGGCCAAGGCCATGCTCAGGGAATACGCCCCCGAGAGCTGGCGCGAGGGCGACGTGATGATCACGAACAACCCGTGGCTGGCCACCGGCCACCTGCCCGACATGGCGATCATCACGCCGATCTTCCATCAGGGCCGGCTGGTCGGCTTTGCGGGGTCGGCGGCCCACTCGCCCGACGTCGGCGGCAACGGGACCGCCGCCAGCCGCGATCTGTACGAGGAAGGCGTGTGCATTCCGCCGATGCACTTGTACCGCGCCGGCCGGCGCAACGAGGACATGCTCAAGCTGTTCCTCAACAACGTGCGGGTGCCCGGGCAGGTGCTCGGCGACCTCGAAGCGCAGGTCACCGCCAACGAGGTCTGCCGCCGTCGCACCCTGGAGTTCCTCGCCGACACCGGCCTGGACGATCTCCAGGCGCTGGGGCACGCAGTGCATGTCCATTCGGAGCGGGCGATGCGCAAGGCGATCGCCGCGATACCCGACGGCCGCTACGAGTCCGAGATCCACGCCGACGGCATTCCCGGCCAGCCCACGCGCATCTGCTGCGTCATCGAGATCGAAGGCGACAATCTGACGGTGGACTACACCGGCAGTTCGCCGCAGGTCGCCGCGGGCATCAACTGCACGATGAACTACACCCAGGCGTACTCGGTGTATCCGCTCAAGTGCGCGCTGGACCCGCGCACGCGCCGCAACGAGGGTTCGTACCGGCCCATCCGCATCGTCGCGCCCGAAGGCAGCATCCTGAACGCCCGCTATCCGGCCGCCGTCAGCGCGCGCCATCTGTCGGGCCACCTGCTGTGCTGCGCCATCTACCAGGCCCTGGCCCCGGCCATGCCGGGCAACGTGCTGGCCGACAGCGGCAGCGCTCCGGCCATGCGCATTCGCTTCAGCGGCAGCACGCAGACGCATGCGCGCTTTGCGCAACTGTTGTTCTCCAGCGGCGGGATGGGCGCTTCGCTGCATGGCGACGGCCTGTCGACCACCATGTTCCCCACCAACTCGGGCGCCGGCAGCGTCGAGGCCCTGGAGGCCGTGTCTCCGCTGCTCGTGCGCTGCAAGGAGTATCGCGAGGACTCCGGCGGCGCCGGGCGGCATCGCGGCGGCCTCGGCCAACGCTGCGAAGTGCAGAACCTGAACCGCTCGCCGGTCCAGGTCGTCCTGCTGGGCGATCGCGAGCATCACCGCGCGCTCGGCCTGGCGGGCGGCCTGGCGGGCGCGTCCGGCGCCGCCATGCTGGGCCGCGAGGGCGAGCCGCTCAGCTTGAAGAGCCGCGTCAGCCTGCCGGCCGACGAGACGCTCACGCTCTTGTTCGCCGGCGGCGGCGGCTACGGCGACCCGACCGAGCGCAGCCGCGACGATATCCGGCGCGACATCGCCCTTGGCTTCGTCTCGCGCGCGGCGGCGCAGCGGGACTACGGTTTCGATGAGGCCGCGGACACGGCGCAGCCTTCCACCCCGCACGAGATCCTCATATGAACATGCGTACCACCCGAATCGGCGTCGACATCGGCGGCACCTTTACCGACTTCGTCCTGCACGACGAGGCGCGAGGCATCACGCGCACCGGCAAACGCCCGACCACGCCCGAGCAGCCCAGCCGGGCCATCGTCGAGGGCATCGAGCGCCTGCTCGCGGAGACCGGCACGAGCGCGGGCCAGATCGCCGACATCGTGCACGGCACCACGCTCATCACCAACACCGTGCTCGAACGCACGGGCGCCAAGGTGGGCCTGCTGGCCACGGCGGGCCTGCGCGACGTGCTGGAAATGGGCAGGGAAAGCCGCTACGACGTGGACGACCTCTTCATGCAGCCCGTGCCGGTGCTGGTTGCGCGCCAGTTGCGGCGCGGCATCGGCGGGCGCCTGCGGGCCGACGGCGGCGAGCAAGAGCCGCTGGACGAGCAGGCCGTGGCGCGCGAAGTGCGCGCGCTGGTGGAAGACCACGGCATCGAGGCCCTGGCCATCGCCTTCATGCATGCCTACCGCAACCCGGCGCACGAGCGCCGGGCGCGGGAGATCGTGCACGCGCTGTACCCGGACCTGCTGGTGAGCCTGTCCTGCGAGGTCGCGCCGGAGATCCGCGAGTACGAGCGCACGACGACGGCCTGCGTCAATGCCTACGTGCAGCCCAGGGTGCACGGCTATCTCGAGCGGCTCGGCGGCGATCTCGCCGCCCTGGGCTTCGAGGGCAATCTGTACATCATGCTGTCGGGCGGCGGCATCACCACGGTCGAAGACGCCAAGCGCTATCCCGTGCGCCTGATCGAATCCGGGCCGGCGGCCGGCGCCATGGCCGCGGCCTTCATGGCGCGCCTGACGGACGAGGAGCGCGTGATCTCCTTCGACGTCGGCGGCACCACGGCCAAGATGTGCCTGATCGAGCAGGGGCGCCCGCACATCAAGCACGATTTCGAGGCGGGGCGGCTGCGCAAGTTCATGCAGGGTTCGGGCCTGCCGCTGAAGGTCACGGTCATCGACATGATCGAGATCGGCTCCGGTGGAGGCTCGATCGCGATGGCCGACCCCACGGGGCTCATGAAGGTCGGCCCGCGCAGCGCAAGCTCGGTACCGGGGCCGGTGTGCTACGACCGCGGCGGCACCGAGCCCACGGTCACCGACGCCGACCTGCTGCTCGGCTACCTGAACCCCGAGTATTTCCTCGGCGGCGAGATGGCGCTTTCGCTGGACAAGGTGCGGCGCGCCATCCACGAGCGCCTGGCGCTGCCCCTGGGCCTGGACAACGAAAGCGCGGCCCGCGGCATCCAGGAGATCGTCAACGAGAACATGGCGGCGGCCACCCGCATGCACCTGGCCGAGAAGGGCAAGGACCCGCGCGCCTACACGCTGTTCGCCTTCGGCGGCGCCGGCCCGGTCCACGCCTACGCGCTGGCCAGGAGGCTCAAGCTGAGCCGCATCATCGTGCCGATGGGCGCGGGGGTGGTGTCCGCTCTGGGCTTTCTGGTGGCGGCTCCCGCGGTGGACGAGGTGCGCGGCTACGTCACCGGGCTCGACAGCGCCGACTGGACGCACGTCAACGCGATCTTTGCCGAGATGGAGCATGCCGCCACCGCGATCCTCCAGGGTGCCGCCGGGCGGGACGCCCGGATTTGCCTGCAACTGTCGGCCGACATGCGCTACCTGGGCCAGGGCTTCGAGATCACCGTGCCGATTCCGGCCGCGCCGCTCGGGCCGCAGCATGTCGCGGCGATTCGCCAGTCCTTCCTGGATACCTATGCGGAACGGTTCGACCGCGTCGTGCAGGACGTCGACGTCGAGGTGATCAACTGGCGGCTGTCGGCCTCGCTGCCGGCCCAGCACATCAGCCTGGCGCACCAGCCGGTGGACACGCCGGCCCGGCGCGGTGAACGGGAGGTGTTCTTCCACGGCTTCGGCAACATCGCGACCCCCGTCTACGACCGCTATGCCCTGAAGCCCGGCATGCATCTGCAGGGCCCGGCCGTGGTGGAGGAGCGCGAATCGAGCTGCAGCTTCGGGCCGGACTGCAGTTTCCGGATCGACGCCCACTTCAATCTGGTCATTGACATCGATCCGGACTTCGCCCTTGCGGGGAGCGCCGAAGCGCGGCAAGCCGAAGGAGTGCTCCAATGACCGCCGCATCGAGCGCCGTACGGCATCGCGTGGTCGTGACCCAGCGCTTTTTCGACGCGGCCACGCGCGACCATCTCCAGGCCCACGGCTGCGAGGTCGTGGAGGCCGAACTGCCGCCCGGCCAGGCCGATGCCGATCTGGACGAGCCGCGCCTGCGCGAACTGCTGGACGGCGCGGCCGGCTGGATCGTGGGCCATGCCCGTGTGACGGACACGCTGCTGGCCGGCCTGCCGCATCTTCGGGTGATCGCGCGGCGCGGCGTGGGCTACGAACGCGTGGACCTGGCCGCGGTGCGCCGCCACGGCATGGTCGCCACCATCGCCGCCGGCGGCAACGACGCCTGCGTCGCGGACCACGCACTGGCGCTGATGCTGGCCGTGTCCCGCCGGCTGCGCGAAGGCCAGCGCCGGCTCGAAGCAGATTCCTGGGCCATCCCGCTGGGCAACGACCTGTACCGCAAGACCGTGGGCGTGGTGGGCCTGGGCCGCATCGGGCGCGGTGTGGTGCAGCGGCTGCGCGGGTTCGAGTGCCGCATCCTGGTCCACAGCCCGCACGTCGATGCCGGCTGGGCCGAGGCGCAGGGCGTCGAAGCCGTGCCGATGGACGCGCTGCTGGCGCAGTCCGACGTGGTGACGCTGCATGCCCCGCTCACGACCGAGACGCGCTTTCTGATCGATGCGCCGGCCATCGCGCGCATGCAGCCGAGCGCGATCCTCGTCAACACCGCGCGCGGCGGCCTGGTCGAAGACCGGCACCTGCTGCAGGCGCTGGAAGCCGGCCGGCTGCAGGGCGCCGGGCTGGACGTCTTCGTGAGCGAGGCGGACGCCGGCTACGCGGACGTGACGCGGGCCCTGGTGGCGCGCGCCGACGTGGTGGCCTCGCCGCATGCGGGCGCCTCGACGCACGAAGGCCTGAACAGGACGAACCGCATCGCGGCCGAATGCGTGCTCGCCGTGCTCCAAGACCGGTCCCCGCCGGCAGCGTGCCTGATCGCCGATGGCCGCGCCGCGGCAGGCACCCCCCTTACTACCAGGAGGCAAGCGTGAAAACCGCAGTGAAGATTCTGGTCCCCTCCGGCGCCATCGGCGCGGGCGCAACCCGGTCCCCCGAGCCCTTCGAACGCGGTGTGCGCGAGCGCCCCGACGTGATCGCGGTCGACGGCGGCTCCACGGATTCCGGCCCGTACTACCTGGGCTCGGGCGAACCCAAGCCTCCGCGCGGCGCCTTGCGCGCCGAACTGCGCCAGGTCATGGTCGCGCGCGCTGAGCTCGGCGTGCCGCTGATCGTGGGCAGTTGCGGGACCTCCGGTTCCGACAATGGCGTGGACGTCATGCGCGCGCTGTGCGAAGACATCGCCAAGGAACTCGGGCAGACCGTGCGCGTCGCATGCATCTACAGCGAGCAGTCGGGCGAGACCCTGAAGGCCGCGCTGCGCGAAGGCCGCATCAGCGCCCTGAAGCCGGAGCGCGCGCTCGACGATGCGCTGATCGATCGCTGCTCGCGCATCGTGGCGGCCATGGGCGTGGAGCCCATCATCCATGCCCTGCAACAGGGGGTGGACATCGTGCTGGCCGGCCGCGCGACCGACACCGCCCTCATGGCCGCGGTCCCGATCATGCAGGGCATGGCCCCCGGCGCCTCGTGGCACGCGGGCAAGATCCTCGAATGCGGCGCCATGTGCACCACCAAGCCGGCTTCCGGCGCCGTGCTGGCCACGGTGGACGGCACGGGCTTCACGATCCATGCGTTGGCCGAAGGCGGGCGCGCCACGCCGCGCACGGTGCTGGCGCACATGCTGTACGAGAACTCCAACCCGTACGTGCTGGTCGAGCCCGGTGGCGTGCTCGACGTGACCGAGGCCACCTATACCTCGGTGGACGAGCGCAGCGTGCGGGTGGAGGGCTCGACCTGGACGCCGAGCGAACGCTATACCGTCAAGCTCGAAGGCGCGGCTCCCGTCGGCTATCAGGGCGTGATCCTGAACACATTGCGCTCGCCGCGCTACAAGGGGCGGTTCGACGAATGGCTCAGCAGCCTCGAAACCCGGGTCCGCGCGGGCATCGCGTCCCAGCTCGGGCTGGCGCCGACGGACTACCACCTGCAGTTTCGCGCCATCGGACGCAATGCCACGCTGGGGGAACTGGAAACGGCGAGCGCCGACCCGGTGGAGATCGGCGTCATGGGCATCGTGACCTCGCCGAGCCAGGCCCGCACGAAGGAACTGCTGTCCATGCTGAACTCGCCGATGCTGCACTTTCCGCTGCCGGACGACGAGGAACTGCCCACGCATGCATTCCCGTTCTCGCCGGCCACCATGGACAGGGGCGTGGTCTACGAGTTCGTGCTCAACCATGTGATGACCGTGGACGACCCTCTGTCGCCTTTCCGTTTCAGCTACGCCACTTTCGGAGTCGCGCCATGAAGCCCACCGACACCGGCTACCACATCCGTTCCAAGAACGCGGGGCCGTTCTGGCTCACCATCGACATCTTCTGCGACGATGCCGGCGTCTACCGGCGCATGTGCGACGAGCCGCTGCTGGGCCCCGAGGCCATCGGCCGGCTGCTGCGCACCTCGCCCGAAGGCATCAAGACCTTCCACGTCGACGCCTTGAACGTCATCAAGATCAGCCTGCCCAGGCCGGTCGTGCAGGGCGCGCTCGAGGACAGGGACATGCACGGCGCGCAGTGGGCCAACCTGGTACGCGAATCCCTGGCGTCCGCGCACGCATCCTGAGCCGGTCCGCATTCCCGGGCAGACGCATCGCGTCTGCTCTTTCTTACATAAAAAATCACAAGAAAATGGAGACACTCCAATGCGAGACCCTGGACGCTTCGCCCGTCGCCGTCGCATGCTCCTGGCCGCCGGCGCCTGCCTGATCTCACCTGTGCCGGCGCTTCATGCGCGGCAGGAGCCGGACTATCCGTCCAGGCCCATCGTGCTGGTCGTGCCCAACACGCCCGGCTCGTCGGTCGACACCATGTCGCGGCGAATCTCGGCGCCCATGTCGGCCAGTCTCGGGCAGCCCATCGTGATCGAGAACAACGCCGGCTCGGGCGGGGTGATCGGCGTGCAGCAGATCCTGCGCGCGCCCCGGGACGGCCATACGATCGGCGTCGTCTCGAACAACTTCAGCATCAGCCCTTATCTGTACAAGCTGCCCTACGACCCGGTCAGGGACATCGTGCCGATATCGATCCTGAGCAGCGGGCCGCTGGTGTTGACGGTCAACCCGGGCCTGCCCGTCGACACACTGCAGGAGCTGCTCGCGCTCGCGAGGTCGCGCACCGGCAAGACCTCGCTCACCTTCGGCAGCGCCGGGCTGGGTTCGGTCCCCCACCTGGCGGGCGCGTTGCTGACCACGCTGTCCGGCGTGGAGCTGCTGCACGTGCCCTACAAGGGCATGAGCACCTATATCACCGACCTCATGAGCGGACAGATCGACATCGGCTTCATGCCCACGGCGGCCGCCGTCCCGCTGGTCAGGCGGGGAAGTCTGCGCCCCATCGCGGTGACCGCGGCCCGTCGCGCCGCCAGCTTTCCCGACCTGCCCACGATAGCCGAGGCGGGCCTGCCGGGCTATGAACTCGACGGCTCGCTGGCGGCCATCGCAGCGGCGGGCACGCCGCCGGCCGTCATGCAGCGCCTGAACACCGCGATCGTGGATGCCATGCACTCGCCCGAAGTGACGCAGTACGCGAATGAACAGGGTACGGACATCGTGGGCAGTACGATGGAGCAGGCGCAGCGCTGGTTCGCGCGCGACTTCGAGGTTTATGGCAAGCTCGCGCAGCGCATTGGCCTGAACCCCGCGAACTGAGCCTGCCCGCGTGCCGGCCCTAAGGTGTGTCCACCATGAAGCAACTCGAATTCACGACTCTGAAGCTCTTCGCCGCGGTCGCCGAAAGCGGCAGCATCTCCGCCGCGGCCGACAAGTGCAACCTCACGGTGGCCGCGGTCAGCAAGCGCATCCGCGACCTGGAGCAGTCCAGCCACAACCAACTCTTCCTGCGCCATGCGCGTGGCATGACGTTGACGGCCGCCGGCCACACCCTGCTGCAGCACGCGCGCGAGATCATCTTCAGCGTCGATCGGATGCAGGTCGAGCTTCGGCAGCTTGCGCAGGGGAGGGTAGGGACGGTGCGCGTCGCGGCCGCGGGCTCCGCCGTGGCCCAGTTCCTGCCGGAAGACCTCAAGCTTTTTGCCGACAGGCATCCGAACGTGGGCATAGACCTGACCGAGTCGACCTCGCAGCACGTCGTGGACGCGGTGCTCGAAGGGCGCGTGGACATCGGGATCTTCTTCGGCCCGGCGGACAATCCGGAGCTGACCACGTACGAGTATCGCAGCGACCACCTGTGCCTGGTGGTGCCGCGCGGCCACGCCCTGGCACGGCGCACCCACGTGCGCTTTGCGGACACGCTGGAGTACGAGTTCATCGTCCTGGGGCGCAGCAGCTCCATCGTGCACCTGCTGATGATCGAGAGCGCCGGCCGCTTGAGGACGCGCATCCACGTGCAGAGCAGCGACGCGCTGTGCCGCATGGTGGGCGCGGGGCTGGGCGTGGGCGTGTGTCCGCGCGAAGCGGCGCGCAACTATCGGCGCGCCGGCGACATCAAGGTGATCGAACTGGACGAGCCGTGGGCCCGGCGCCAACTGTTGCTGGGCGTGCGCGCGAGCGCGAGCGAAGAAGGGCTGGCCGGTCCGGCGCGGCTCTTCCTCGCCCATTGCCGCGAGGCGGCCCGGGGGGATGGGCAGGGCGGATGACCCCCGGGGCCTGGGCATCGCTCAGTTCTCGGGCTTCAGGCCGATGCGCTGCGCGAGCTGGCCGAAGACCTCGAAGTCGCGCGCGAACCAGCGCTGCGCTTCCTCCACCGTGCTGCCGACGACCTGGCTGCCCTGTTCTTCCACGAACCTGGTCAATTCCGGAGAGTTCAGGACGCGGACGACCTCGGTGTTGAGGCGGTCGATGGCATGGGTCGGCGTGCCCGCCGCCACGATGACGGCCTGCGAACCGGCGATCTCGTAGCCCGGCAGCCCGGCCTCGGCGATGGTCGGCACGTCCGGCAGCAGCGGAAACCGGGTTGCGGTGGACACCGCCACCGCGCGCAGGTCGCCCCGGTTGATCAGCGGGAGCGCTATCGAGGGGGCGATGAACCCGGCCTCCACTTGCCCACTCATCAAGTCGGTAGTGAAGGTGTTCTGGCCTTTGTACGGTACGTGCAGCATGGTGACGCCGGCCATCGACTCCAGCAGCGCCCCTGCCAGATGGCCGAGCGTGCCCACGCCGGCGCTGCCGTAGGTGACGGTGGCGTTGTCCGGACGCGCCTTGGCCATGGCGATGAATTCGGCGAGGCTGTTGGCGGGGACCTTGGGATTCACCAGGAGCACCATCGGGCCGGTGGTGGCTATCGTCACCGGCACCACGTCCTTGACCGGATCGTAGGGCAGCTTGTACAGGTAGGCGCTGATGTTGAAGTTGTTCGCCACGACGCCGATCGTGTAACCGTCCTTGGGCGCGCGCAGGATCTGCTGCACACCGATCACCCCGCCCGAGCCCGGTTGATTCTCGACCACGACGGACTGTCCGACCGCCCCCGTCAACCAATGGGCGATCTGCCGCGCCATGGTGTCGACGGACGAGCCGGGCGCATTCGGCAATACCATGCGGATGGGCCGGCTGGGGTAGGGCTCCGCGGACAGCACCGGCGCGGGCAATACGGATGCCGCGCCGATCAAAAGGCTGATCTGGCGCCGGCGGCGGGAAATGGGCGTTGCGGATTCGGCGAGTGGGGACTCCTGATGGCCCGACGGCATCGTCGGGGGCTTGCAAATAGGCATGGGTTATGTCTCCTCGGGGTCCGGTCAGGTGCTTGTGCGCATCGCTGCCGGACGGAAGCCTCAATGTAGGTGCTTCGCGCCCGTCGAGGTTTGCCATTCGTTTGCCGTGGTTTTACCGGAGGTTGACCGTGGGCCGCCGTCCTCAGTCTTCCCGCCCCGCCGCCTGGATCAGTTCGACCTTGTAGCCGTCCGGGTCCTCGGCGAAGGCGATCACGGTGGTGCCGTGCTTCATGGGGCCGGCCTCGCGCACGACCTTGCCGCCGAGTTCCTTGATGCGCGCACAGGCGGCATAGGCGTCCTCGACTTCCAGGGCGATGTGGCCGTAGCCGGTGCCCAGGTCGTATTGGTCGGTGTCCCAGTTGTAGGTAAGCTCCAGCGCCGGGCCTTCGGATTCGGGCTGGTAGCCGACGAAGGCGAGGGTGAACTTGCCGTCCGGGTAGTCCTTCTGGCGCAGCAGCCGCATGCCCAGCACCTTGGTGTAGAACGCGATCGAGCGCTCGAGGTTGCCGACGCGCAGCATGGTGTGCAGGATACGCATGTGGGTTTCTCCTAGTTGAACGAAGGCAGGCTGGCCGGGTCGTGCTGGCGCAGGGCCTGCTGGTGTTCCCGGTAGCCGGGAAGGATCTGGCCCAGCTCCGACCAGAAGCCGGGGCCGTGGTTCATCTCGCGCAGATGGGCGAGTTCGTGTGCGACGACGTAGTCGATGACGCCGGCCGGAAAATGCACCAGGCGCCAGTTCAGCATGATGTTGCCCTGGCTGGTGCACGAGCCCCAGCGCGTGCGTGCCGACGACAGGCGCCAGCGGTTGATCGTGAGGCCGGTGCGCTGCAGGAAATATTCCAGCCGCTGGCCGATGACGGCGCGGGCGCGCGCCTGCAGCCAGGCCTGCACGGCATCGCGGATGCGGCCGGCGTCGGCGTCGGGCGGCAGGCCCAGCCACAGCACGTCGCCATCGCGCGGCGCATCGATGTCGCCGTCGTAGCTGCGCGCGCGGCCACCGGTGCGGAACACGATCTGCACGCCCAGGTAGGGCAGGCGCGCGCCGTCCTCCCAGCGCGTGCGATGCAGGGCGACGCGGCGCTGGCGTTCCTGCCAGGCGGCGAGCCGCGAGAGTATCCAGCGCCCTTTGCCGCGCACCGCGTTGTCGATCTCGGCGAGCGAGACCCAGCGCGGCGCCGTCACGCGCAAGCCGTCGTCGGTGATGAGAAAGCCGATGGTGCGCCGGCGCGAGCGCTGCAGCACGAAGCCGATGGTCTGGTCCTCGAGCGCCACTTCGCGCCAGCGGGCCTGGGGCGGCAGCGTGGCGGGCGGCTGCGCGCGCACGGGCCCGGCCGGGGGGGCGGCGGACGCGGGCGCGTGCGCGGCGGGCGCCGGCGGCTCGGCCCCCGGTTCGCCCCACGGCAGGGCGAGCTGAGGCTCAGGCGGCCGCATCGCGATAGCGATGCGGGCTGAGGCGCCGCATTTCGCCTTCGATCCAGTCCTGGGCCTTCCTGTTGAGTTCGGCCGCGGACAGGCCATCCGATGCGATCGGTGGGCCGATGGAGACGGTGATGAGCCCCGGTTTCTTGACGAAGGCGTTGCGCGCCCAGCACTCGCCGGCGTTGTGGGCCACCGGGACGACGGGCACGCCGGCGTTCACCGCGATGCGCGCGCCGCCGGTCTGGTAGCGCCCGACCTGTCCGGGCGGCACGCGCGTGCCCTCGGGAAACAGGATCGGCCAGCGGTTCTCCTCGAGCCGCGCGGCGCTTTTGCTGAGCACCTGCTGCATCGCGCTGCGCTTGTCGTTGCGGTCGATGGAGATCATGTCGAGCAGCTTCAGGCCCCAGCCGAAGAACGGCACCCAGTGCAGCTCGGCCTTGTAGACGAAGCACAGTTCGCGTGGAAAGTGCGACGGGTAGAACAGCGTCTCCCAGGCCGACTGGTGCTTGGACAGCACCACCGCGGGCCCGGCGGGCAGGTTCTCCCAGCCGCGCACTTCGTAGCGCACGCCGCAGATGGTCCGGGCGCCCCAGATCGCCAGGCGCGGCCAGCCCATGGTGAAGCGGTAGCGCCAGTGCAGCGGCAGCGGCGCGGCCAGCGTGCAGGCGAAGGCGTAGGGAATGACCGTGATGGCCAGAAAGAGCGCGTAGAGCGTCGAGCGCAGCCGGGCCAGCATTACAGGGCTTCCAGGGCGAGCGCCACGGCCGCGAGATCGTCGCGCACCTGCGTGCCTTGCGGCAGTTCGTACTGATGCTCGGTGCGCGCGCCGTTGCCGGTGCGCACCAGCCAGGGCGTGCAGCCCGCGGCGGCGGCGGCTTCCAGGTCGCGCATGGAGTCGCCCACCGCGGGCACGCCGGCGAGATCGACATCGAAGCGGCGCGCGATGTCCAGGAGCATGCCGGGCAGGGGCTTGCGGCAGTCGCAGCGCTCGTCGGGCAGGTGCGGGCAGATGAAGAAGGCTTCGATCTGCCCGCCCAGCACCGAGAGTTCGTCGCGCAGCTTGTTGTGCATGGCGTTGAGCGTGTCCATGTCGAACAGGCCGCGCCCCAGGCCGGACTGGTTGGTAGCGACGACCACCCGCCAGCCCGCCCGGTTCATCCGGGCGATGGCCTCCAGGCTGCCGGGCAGCGGGATGCATTCGTCCGGTGTCTTGACGAAGTTCGAGCTGTCCTGGTTGATGACGCCGTCGCGATCCAGGATGACGAGTTTCATGGCGACTCCCGCGTAGCGCGTCAAGCCAGGCGGCCCAGATCCGCCACCTGGTTCATCAGCCCGTGCAGTTGAGCGAGCAGGGCCAGGCGATTGTTGCGCACGGCGGGATCTTGCGCCATCACCATGACATCGTTGAAGAACGTATCGACCGCCTCGCGCGCGCCGGCCAGGGTGGTCAGCGCCGCGGCGAAGTCGCCCTGGGCGGCCTGGCGCTGCGCCTGCGGCGCCAGTTCGCGCACCTGGGCGGCCAGCGCCTGTTCGGCGGGCTCCTTGAGCAGCGCCGCGTCGACCTCGGCCCCCACGTTCTCGGCTTTCTTGAGCAGGTTGCCGATGCGCTTGTTGGCCGCCGCCAGGCTCTCGGCGGCGGGCTGCTGGCGGAAGGCGGCGAGGGCGGCCACGCGCGCCTGGACCTGGTGCAGCGGCGGCTGCAGGGCGAGCACGGCGTCGATGACGTCGCGCTCGTACTGCTGGCCGAGCTGGTTGCGCACGCGCTCGTGCACGAAGCCGCGCAGCTCGTCGACCAGGCCGGCGGGCTTGTCCTGCGGCACCACGGCCGGGACGAAGCCCGCCACCGCGCGCTCGAGCAACGCGTCCAGCGTCAGCGCCGGCCGCGCGTTGCGCACGTCGAGCTGGCCGCCCGCGGTGAGCTGTTCGAAGGCGGAGATCAGGCCCAGCGCCGCGCGGCGCAGGCCGTAGGGGTCGCGGTCGCCCGTGGGCTGCAGGCCGATGGCCCAGATGCCGGCGAGCGTCTCGGCGCGTTCGGCGATGAAGAGCGCGGCGCCCGCGGCGGTGTCGGCGGCCACCGGGGCGTCCAGGCGGATGTCGTACTGGCGGCGGATCGCCTGCACCACCGGGGCGCTCTCGCCGTCATTGGCGGCGTAGTAGGCGCCCATGATGCCCTGCAGCTCGGGGAACTCGCCCACCATGCTGGACACCAGGTCGGCCTTGGCAAGCGTGGCCGCGCGGCGCGCGGCGGCGGCATCCGCGCCGATGGCCTCGGCCACCCAGCCGGCCAGCGCGGCCACGCGCTCGGTGCGCTGCAACTGGCTGCCCAGCTTGTTGTGGTAGACGATGCTGCCCAGGGCGGGCACGCGGCTCTCGAGCGTGGCCTTGCGGTCGGTTTCGAAGAAAAAGCGCGCGTCGGCCAGACGCGGGCGCACCACACGCTGGTTGCCCTGCACGATGTTGGCCGGATCGTCGAGCTGCATGTTGCTCACGATCAGAAAGCGGTTCGTCAGCGTGCGCCCGTCGGCGTCGAACAGCGGGAAGTATTTCTGGTTCAGCCGCATGGTGAGGATCAGGCATTCCTGCGGCACTTCCAGGAAGGCCGGCTCGAACTCGCCCACGTACACCGTGGGATATTCGACCAGGGCGGTGACTTCGTCGAGCAGCGGCGCCACGTCGGCCTCGTCGCCCAGGGAGGCGCCCAGGCGCGCGGCCTCGGCGCGCAGTTGCTGCTCGACCTGTGCGCGGCGTTCCGCGAAGGAGGCGATCACCTTGCCGTGCTCGGCGAGGTCGCGCGCGTAGTCTTGCGCGGCGGTGACGGTGAGCGGGTCGCGCGGCGCCTGGAAGCGGTGGCCGCGCGTGACGCGGCTGGCTTCCAGGCCCAGCGCCGTGACCGGCACCACGTCCTCGCCGTGCAGGGCGATCAGGCTGTGGGCCGGGCGCACGAAGCGCACGGTGGTCTGGCCGTCGGCGAGCTGATAGCTCATGACCTTGGGAATGGGCAGCTTGGCGATGGCCTCGTCCAGGGCCTCCTGCAGGCCGGCGGCGAGCACGGCGCCGCGCGCGATGCCGCGGTAGACCAGTTGTTCGTTCTTGCCGTCGGACTCGCGCTCAAGGCTGGCCACGTCGATGTCGGCCAGGCCCTTGGCGGCGAGCTTCTTCGAGAGCGCCGGGCTGGCCTGGCCCTCGGCGGTGAGGCCGACCGAGACCGGCATCAGTTTCTCGCTGTAGGGCTTGTCGGCGGCCTGCGCGAGCACGGCGGGCAGCAGCACGGCCAGGCGGCGCGGGCTGGCATAGCCCTCGGGCGCGGCGGCGCCCCCGGCGATCAGGCCGCGCTTGGCCAGGCCCTGGGCGATGCCGTCGGCAAAGGCCTGGCCCAGGCGCGCGAGGGCCTTGGGCGGCAGTTCTTCGGTGAACAGTTCCACCAGCAGGGGGCGGACGGTGAGGTCGGTGCCGGCGGTCATGCGGGTTCCTTCTGTGCAGCTTGGGCGCCCGGGAGCATGGGGAAGCCCAGGCGCTCGCGGGAATCGTAGTAGGCCTGTGCGACGGCCCGCGACAGGTTGCGGATGCGGCCGATGTAGGCGGCGCGTTCGGTCACGCTGATCGCGCCGCGCGCATCGAGCAGGTTGAAGGTGTGCGCCGCCTTCAGCACCGACTCGTAGGCGGGCAGGGCGAGCGGCGTCTCGAGCGCGAGCAGGGCCTGCGCCTGCTTCTCGTAGTCGCTGAAGTGCGCGAACAGGATCTCGGGCATCGCGTGCTCGAAGTTGTAGGTCGACTGCTCGACTTCGTTCTGGTGGAACACGTCGCGGTAGGTGATGACGCCGGACGGACCTTCGGTCCAGACCAGGTCGTAGACGCTCTCCACGCCCTGCAGATACATGGCCAGGCGTTCCAGGCCGTAGGTGATCTCGCCCGTGATGGGCTTGCAGTCCAGGCCGCCGACTTGCTGGAAGTACGTGAACTGCGTGATTTCCATGCCGTTCAGCCAGACTTCCCAGCCCAGGCCCCAGGCGCCCAGCGTGGGGTTCTCCCAGTCGTCCTCCACGAAGCGCACGTCGTGCGCCGCCGGGTCGATGCCGATGGCGCGCAGCGAGCCGAGGTACAGCTCGAGGATGTCCGGGGGGGCGGGCTTGAGGACTACCTGATACTGGTAATAGTGCTGCAACCGGTTCGGATTGTTGCCGTAGCGGCCGTCCTTGGGCCGGCGCGAGGGCTGCACGTAGGCCGCGCGCCAGGGTTCCGGGCCGAGCGAGCGCAGGAAGGTGGCGGTGTGCGAGGTGCCCGCGCCTACTTCCATGTCGTAGGGTTGCAGGAGCGCGCAGCCCTGGTTGCCCCAGTAGTCCTGCAAGCGAAGAATCAGTTGCTGAAAGGTAAGCATGGAAAGCCCATCGTATTTGCGTCTGCATGCGCGGCGCCCGGGGGCTTCGCGCCCGGCGCGGGTTTTTCGCAAGCGAATCCACTATTTTAGCGGCTAGATCGCCCCCGCCAGGGGCGAACCCACCCGATTTGGCCGGATCCGGGGGTTCGGGCGACAATGCCCGCCTCACCAGCGCGACTCGTAGGCGGGGCGTCCGAGGCTTCGCAGCGCGCTCAACCGGAGGACCTGCGTAGTGGCAAGACGACAAGCAATCCCGATCCATTCCCCAAGTTTCGAGCGCATCGGGACGTGGGGCCGAAGTTGGCTGATGGCTTGGCTTGTCGTTCTGTGCAGCGTGTGCTTCCTGCAGACCGCGGTGGCGGCCGAGGCCTCTGCGTCGGCGCCTTCGGCCGCGGCCAACTACGGCACGCTGGCCGACGTGCTCGAGAACGACGCGACGCGCGAGCGGCTCATCGAGCAGTTGCGCACCCTGGCCGCGGAGCAGCCGCCCGCCGGCGCCGCGGCGCCGGCCACGAGCGCGGCGGCGGATCCCGCCTCGGCCACGCCGCCTGCAACCGCTTCCCCGGCCCAGGACCGGGCCGGGCAGGCTGCAGCCAACAACCGCCTGGCCGAGGTGTCGCTGGCCGGGCGCATCGCCGACGGCATGCAGAGCTTCGTGGGCGATCTGATCGACGACGCCGGCACCGCCGCCGTCACGCTGCGCGATCTCTTCACGGGCGAGGCGCAGCCCGCAAGCCGTGTGGTCGATTGGCCGGCGATGCTGGGGCAACTGGCCGTCGTCGCCGTGGCCACCATCGTCGCCTTCCTGATCCTGCGCGCCCTGGCGACCGGCCTCTTCCGCCGGCTGGACCAGTGGGTCGTGCATCGCGGCAAGACGCCCCCGCCCGCCGCCGAGCCCGGCTTGCGCACGCGCTTTTCCGCCCTGGGCAGCCGCGTCCACCTGTGGTCCACGCGAGTCGCGGCCATCGTCCTCGCCCTGGTGGTGGACGTGGCGGTGATCCTGCTCGCGGGCGCGGTCGGCTACGGCACGGCCGTCTTCATGGGGGTGCGCGGTTTCGTGGGCATCTTCGACATGCTGTTCGTGAATGCCTTCGTGGCCGTCGAGATCGCGCGGGCGCTGGTGCGCATGGTGTTTGCCACGCGCTTCGAGAACCTGCGCCTGCTGCCCATGGCCGATGACGTCGCCAAGTACTGGGACCGCTGGCTCGAGCGTCTGGTGAGCATTGCGGGCTACGGCCTGCTGGTGGTGGTGCCCGTGCTGGGCGCGATGCTGTCGCCGGCCATCGGGCAGCTCGCCGGGTTCGTCATCATGCTGTGCGTGTACGTCTACGCCGTGTCGGTGATCTGGCGCAACCGCAAGCTCATCCGCGATCGCATCACCCGGCGCGCCCAGCATGCCTCGACGGCGTTCTTCGGCACGCTGCTGCGCGTGCTGGCGCGCACCTGGCACGTGCTGGCCATCGCCTATTTCACCGTGCTGCTGGTGGCCAGCCAGGTCGATCCGGCCGGCGCGCTGCCCTTCATGGCCGCCGCCACCGCACAGACCGTGCTGGCCGTCGGGATCGGGATGTTGATCTCGGCCATCCTCACGCTGCTGCTGTCGCGCCACATCCGCCTGTCGGCCGATCTGAACCGCCGCCTGCCGATGCTCGAGGCGCGGCTGAATTCCTATGTGCCCGCGACGCTCAAGGGCCTGCGCCTGGTGATCCTGGTCGCGGTCGCGCTGATCGTGCTGGATGCCTGGCACGCGTTCAACCTGTCGGCGTGGGTCGCCTCCGAGCGCGGAGCGGCGTTCATCGGCACCGTGGTGCGCGTGGCGATCATCCTGTTCGTCGCCATGGCCGTCTGGACGGTCATCGCCAGCGTGATCGAGCACCGCCTGAACCTCGGCCCCGACGCCGCGGGCAAGACCAAGCTGCCCAGCGCGCGCGAGAAGACCCTGCTGTCGCTGTTCCGCAATGCGTCGCTGGTGGTGATCGTGACCATGACGGTGCTGGTGCTGCTCTCGCAGATCGGTATCAACATCGGCCCGCTGATCGCCGGCGCCGGGGTGGTCGGCCTGGCCATCGGCTTTGGCGCGCAGAAGCTGGTGCAGGACGTCATCACCGGCGTCTTCATCCAGCTCGAGAACGGCATGAACCAGAACGACGTGGTCGAGGTGGCCGGCATCTTCGGCACGGTGGAAAAGCTCACCATCCGCTCGGTGGGCATCCGCACGCTGGATGGCGGCTATCACCTGATCCCGTTTTCCTCGGTCGACAAGGTGTCCAACCACATGCGCGACTTCTCGTACCACTGGGGCGAGTACACCGTGGCGCATCGCGAGAACGTCGACGACGTGTTCTTCCACCTGCGCGCGGCCTACGACGAGATGCAGCAGGACGAAGTGCTGGCCCCCGAGCTGCTCGAGGACATCACCATCGCCGGCGTCACCAAGCTCGACGAGCGCGGCTTCACCGTGCGCGTGCTCATCAAGACCACCCCGGGCATGCAGTGGGCGGTGCAGCGGGCGTACAACCGCCTGGTCAAGAAGCACTTCAATGCCGCCGGCATCGAGCTGCCGTACCCGCATACGGTGGTCTACTTCGGCCAGGACAAGAACGGGCAGGCGCCCGCCGCCAACGTCCACACGGTCGAGGCGCGCGAGGTGCTCGAAGGCAACGCGCCGGGCAACGGCGCCATGTTCCGGCCGCTCGCCGCGGCGCAGCCCGCGCACGCCAAGGACAAGGCCGACGTGCTGGGCAACGAGCTGGACACCGTCTACGACGAGGACGGCCAGCGCAAGGAACCGCCCGCGCCTCAGCCCGAGCGCACGTGATACGCGGCGAGTCGGTAGCCATCCCGGGCCGCTCGCCCGCGGGTCAGCCGCCGTCCAGCCCGAACAGGCGCGCCGCGTTGTCGTGGAAGAATGCCTGCAGCGCCGCGTCGCCGAGGCCGAGCCCGCCGGCATCCTCGATGCTCTGGCGGATCGGACGAAACGGATAGGACGAACCGAACAGCAACTGCTCGCGCAGGAAGCTGTTGGCGGCTTGCACATAGACCTGGCTGCCGGGCTGGAACAGGTACATGTCGGGCACCAGGTGCACGTTGGCGTAGCGAAACGCCAGGCCGACGGCCTGCTGGGCATTGGGCCAGTAGCCGTGGTAGACGACCAGCGGCAGGTCCGGGAACGCCTGGGCCACGCGCGCGAGCGGCGCGGGGTCGTTGTGGCGCAGGTCGGGCGTGGTCGGCCCGCTCATCAGGAACACAGGCACGCCGCGCCGCGCGGCGTACTCGTAGACCGGCCAGTACACCGGGTCGTCCGGATGCCGGGCCGGCGCGCCGAAGCCGGGCTCCAGATCGATACCGGCCAGGCCCAGGGTGTCGATCGCGCGCGCGGCCTCGGCCAGCGCGGCGTCGGTGCCCTGCAGGGCCGGGTCCACCGCGCCGATGCCCAGCAGCAGCGGGCTGTCGCCCACGATCTCGCGGATCGTATCGTTGGGCAGTTGCTGGGCCGGCGTGTGCCGGCCCACGACCACCGCGCGCGCGAGGCCGGCGTCGCGTATTTCCGCGAGAAAGCCGTCGCGCGTGAGCGAGCGCTCGAAGTGGTCGTCGGGCCCGCGCGTGCCGACGCGCCGGTTCAGCCAGCGCGCCGTGGCGTGTTCCGGCGAGCCCGGCGTGGCGCCGAAGAAGTCGTGCAGATACGCCGGGCGGCAGCGCATGTCGATGATGCGGGTCATGCAGGTTCCTGCGTCGGTGAGGGTTGGACCGGCTGGGTGGCGCGACCGTCGAAGGCGCCGCCGGTGAGCGCGCGGTCGCTCAGCGTGACGGCCGCCTTGCCCAGGCGCGGGAAGACCAGCTCGGCAAAGCGGATGGCTTCTTCCAGGTGCGGATAGCCGGACATCACGAAGGTATCGACGCCGGCCTCGATGTATTCGTACATGCGCGCGGCGACCTCGTCGGCACTGCCGACCAGCGCGGTGCCCGCACCGCCGCGCACCAGGCCCACCCCCGCCCAGAGGTTGGGCGCGACCACCAGCCGGTCGCGCCGGCCGCCGTGCAGGGCGGCCATGCGCTGCTGGCCGACCGAGTCCATCTGCGCGTACACCCGCTGCGCCCGGGCGATGTCCTCGTCGGTCAGATGGCTGATCAGGCGGTCGGCGTCGTCCCAGGCCTCGGCCGCGGTCTCGCGCACGATCGCATGCAGGCGTACGCCGAAGCGCAGGGTGCGCCCATGGCGGGCGGCGCGTTCGCGCACGTCGGCGATCTTCTGCGCCACGGCGGCGGGCGGTTCGCCCCAGGTCAGATAGGCGTCGACGTGCCTGGCGGCGAGTTCGTGAGCGGCCGGGGACGATCCGCCGAAATACAGCGGCGGATAGGGCCGCTGCACCGGCGGGAAGAGGTTGCGGCTTTGCCGCACGCTCAGGTGCCGCCCCTCGAAATCCACGGTCTCCCCGCGCATGAGCGCACGCCAGATGGCGAGGTATTCGTCGGCGGCCTGGTAGCGTTCGTCGTGCGCGAGGAACACACCGTCAGCGGCGAGCTCGGCCGCGTCTCCGCCCGGCACGACGTTGAGCAGCAGGCGTCCGCCCAGCGCCTGGTCCAGGGTGGCCGCCTGGCGGGCGGCCGGCGCGGGGCCGCCCAGCGAGGTGCGCAGAGCGACCAGCAGCTTGATGCGCCGGGTGACCGGGACCAGGCTGGCCGCCACCACCCAGGGGTCCAGGCACGAGCTGCCGGTGGGAATCAGCAGGCCGTCATAGCCCAGTTCGTCGGCGGTGGTGGCGATGCTGCGCAGATACGCGTTGGAGGGCGCGCGGCCGAATGCCGAGGTACCCAGGTAGCGGGTATCGCCCGAGGTGGGCAGGAACCAGAAAATGTCGGGGCTCACGAGGTCGTCTCCGTTGGGGGGGCGGCGGCGCCCGTCCCGGCGGGCGGCGCGAGTTGGCCGAGGCGATGCAGGCGGGCGCGCACGACGCTGCGGCTGATGCCGAGCTGGCGCGCCGTCTGTACCTGATTGCAGCGGTTGTGGCGCCACGCGGCCAGCAGCAGATGGTCGAGCACCTGCTGTTCGAGGCCCTCGGCTTCGCTGCGGCACAGCGCATGCAGCGCGCGCTCCAGGTCGGAGCCGCCGTGGCCCGCTTCGGGCATGGGCGCCGCCGGCGCGGGTTGCAGCGCCAGGGCCGCCACATCGATGCGGCGGCCCTGGGCCAGCAGCAGGCTGCGATGGATGGCGTTTTCGAGTTCGCGCACGTCGCCCGGCCAGGCATGTTCGCGCAGCGCCGACTGCGCCGCCGGCGTGAGTTCGGCCCGTGCGTGGCCCAGGCGCTGGCAGTAGGTGGCGATGAAGTGCCGGGCGAGGGGCAGGATGTCGCCGGGACGCTCGGCGAGCGGCGCGACCGACAGGCGCACCACGCTCACCTGGTAGTAGAGATCCTTGCGAAAGGCTCCGCTGGCGACGCGCTGTTCCAGCTCCGGGGTGGCGGCGGCGAGCACGCGCACGTCCACCCGGCGGCGCGTGCGTCCGCCGAGCCGGGCCACGCTCTTGTCCAGCATGGCCCGCACGAGACGGGTCTGCACCGCGAGCGGCAAGGCTTCCAGTTCATCGAGAAAGAGCGTGCCCTCGTGGGCTTCCTCCAGCCATCCGGGCTGGCCGCCGAATGCGCCGGTGAAGGCGCCATGCTCGTAGCCGAAGAGTTCGGCATCGACCATCGGCTCGGACAGCGCGCCGCAGTTGACCGACACGAAGGGGCCGTCCCGGCGCCGGCTGAGATCGTGCAGATGGCGCGCGACGGTCTCCTTGTCGGACCCGGTGTCGCCCACGATCAGGATGCCGGCGTCAGTCGGCCCGATCCGCCGCATGGTGTCGAGCAACGCGCGCGAACGCTCGTCCTCGAAGATCCGGGCATTGCCCGGCAGCGGTTGGCCCGGCGCGGCGCGCAGCGGCCATGCCGCAAGCGCAGGTGTGGAATCGGGGCGAGTCATGCGTAGAACGACGGGGATGGCAGCTCGCCCTTGAGCGCCCATTCACCCAGCTCCTGCAGTTTGTAGTGCAACGGGTCGTGCAGCGTCTGGGTGCGCACGTTGCGCCAGTAGCGGTCCAGAGCGAGGGCGCCATGCGTGGCGCGCGCGCCGGTGACCTCGAACATGCCGCCGGTGATCGCCAGCCCTGCGCGGGCCGAACTCACCTTGGCGGCGGCGATCGCCAGCGCCAGCTTGCCGCGCGTATCCCAGTCGAGCGAGTCGCCCTGCCGCCAGGCGGCGTCGAACTGCGCCGCGGCGCGATCGGCGAGCGCGATGGCCGCTTCCAGGTCTGCCCAGAACTCGCCATAGCGGGCGAGCACGTGCGGGTCGTCGGCAGCCCGCTCGGCGGGCGAGCGGACCCAGGGGTAGGCTTCGTGCAGGGTGTAGTGGCGCGCGGCCTCGAGGGCGCCGGCGGCCTGGCCGATGAAAAGCTGCACGAAGGTGAGCTGGGCAAGCAAGGGGCGCAGGCTGGCCAGCGGGGTGGCGAGCGGCCCGGGGTCGAGCAGCAGTTCGTTGTGCTCGACGCGCACCTTCTCGAACAGGGCGGAGCCGCTGTCGGTCTGGCGCTGGCCGATGCTGTTCCAGTCGTCGTTGAGCGAGATGCCGCGCCTCTCGGTCGGGATCGCGGCGATGAGCAGCCGCCCGCTGGTCTCGTCGAGCGCGGAGGCGATCAGCATCTGCGAGTCGAGCGCGCCGGAGCAGAAACTCTTTTTGCCGGAGAACTCCCACCAGCCGTCGCGCCGGTGCGCGAGCGTGCGGCGATCGAGCGGGTTGAGCGTGTTGCCCCAGAACCAGCGTTTGGCCGCCGTCTGTACGAACCAGGGTTCCCATGCCCGGGCTGGCCGAACAGGCGGACCGTGGCGAGCAGCAGGTGCTGAAAGCCGTACACGTGGGCGAGCGAGCCGTCGGCCTGCGCGATGGCGCGCACCGTGACCAGCGTCTCCGTCCAGTCGGCGCCCAGGCCGCCATAGTCGCGCGGGATCGCGAGCGCCAGCAGGCCGCTTTCGCGCAGTGCGTCGCGCTCGGCCTTGGGCGTGCCGCCGACCAGGTCGCGCGTGGCTGCGGTGGCCGCGAACTGCCGCGCCAATGCGCGGGCGACGGCGAGCGGCTCGCCGCGCGGCACGTCGTAGGCCGGCGCCAGGTCGCCGTGCCTGGCCGTGGCTGCGGGCATCATGCCGCCTGCTCCAGCCAGCCGGTGCGCGCGGGGCCGCCCAGATGGGCCAGCGCCGGCGCGGCGAGTTCGGCGGCCAGGCGCACGCGTGCGGCCAGTGCCGGGTCGACGATCCTGCCATCGGCGAAGTCGGCCGAGGTGGCATACACGCCGATTGGCAGCGTGAGTGTCTGGAAGAAGGCGAACAGCGGGCGCAACTGGTGATCGATCACCAATGCGTGCCGGCTGCTGCCGCCGGTGGCCGCGAGCAGGACGGGCTTGCCGATCAGCGCGTCCTGCTCGACGAGATCGAGCAGGTGCTTGAAAAGGCCGGGCAGGCTGCCGCGGAACACCGGGCAGCCGACCACCAGCAGGTCGGCTTCGCCCAGGGTGGCGATGGCCTGGCGCACGGCCGCGCTCTGCGTCTGCGCGGACAGGCTGCCGCCGAGATGCGGGACCAGGTCGGCGAGTTCGACCGACACGATTTCCAGGGGGCGGTGATCCTGCAGCGCGGCGCCGATGGCCTCGAGCAGTTGCTGGGTGCGGGACGGGCGCGACAGGCTGCCGTTGAGCAGGACGGCGCGCAGGGGGCGGGGCGAATGGGCGAGGGGCATGGCGGGTCGGGGCATCAGAAGGTGAGGTCGGCCAGGCGCTGTGCGCGTGCGCCGGCGTGGCGGGGAGCGAGCCGGCCGTTGCCGCCCAGCAGCCGCTCGCGCAGCGTGCCGGGGGCGTAGGCCGTGCGGTAGCGCCCGCGCGCCTGCAGCTCGGGCACGACGAGCTCGGCGAAATCCTGGTAGGACTCGGGCGTGACGATGCGGGTGAGGTTGAAGCCGTCGATGTCGCCTTCGTCCACCCAGCGTTCGAGCTCGTCGGCAATGCTGGCCGGGGTGCCGGCGACGACGTGATAGCGCCCGCCCAGCGCATGCTGTTCGAGCAACTGGCGCCGGGTCGCGTTGCGTTCGCGCGCGGCGCTCGCGGCGGACTGGATCGCATTCGATTCGCCATAGGGAATCGGCTCGTCCAGGCCGTAGCGCGCGAAGTCGATGCCGGTGCTCGCGGCGAAGTGCGCGACGCCGCCTTCCGGGCTCGCATGGCGCAGATACTCGGCGAGCTTGTCGTGGGCTTCGGCGTCGGTCGCTCCGGGCACGACCGCGATGCCGACGTAGATCCGCACGTCGTACGGGTCGCGGCCCGCATCGGCGACTGCCTGGCGTAGTTCGCGCGTGGCCTTGCGCGCGGCCTGCGGCGTGGGCGCATGGATGAAGATCCCTTCGGCGTGGCGGGCAGCGAAGCGCTGGCCGCGCCCGGAGCTGCCCGCCTGGAACAGCACCGGCGTGCGCTGCGGCGAGGGCGCACTCATGTGATAGCCCTGTGCCCGGTAGAACGGCCCGTCGTGCTGGATCGGCCGCACCTTGTCCGGGTCGGCATACAGCCGCGCGGCGCGATCGGCGCGTACGGCGTCGTCATCCCAACTGTCTTCCCACAGCTTGTAGGCCACGGCGAGGAAGTCGTCGGCGCGGTCGTAGCGGGTGTCGTGGGCGGCCAGGCCGTCCAGGCCCAGGCCCCGCGCGCCGCTGTCCAGGTAGCCGGTGACGATGTTCCAGCCGATGCGCCCGCGCGTGAGCTGATCGAGCGTAGTCAGTCGACGCGCGAAGGTGTAGGGATGTTCCGCGCCGACGTTGGCGGTGACCGCGAAGCCCAGGTGCTCGGTGACGCTCGCCATGGCGGACACGAGCATCCAGGGATCGTTGACCGGCATCTGCACCGATTCGCGCAGCGTGACGTCGACGTTCCCGCCGTAGACGTCGTAGTTGCCGATGATGTCGGCAATGAACACCGCGTCGAACAGGCCGCGCTCCAGGGTGCGCGCGAGGTCGAGCCAGTAGCCGAGTTCGCCGTGTTCGAGCGAGCGGTCGCGCGGATGGGTCCACATGCCATGGTGGATGTGGCCAACGCAGTTCATCGTGAAGGCATTGACCAGGATCTGCTTTTTCGGGCCGGACATCAGATGGCTCCGTGGCGCGGTGGAATGCGGCCGTTCAGGTAATAGTTGCCGATGGCGTGGTATTTCCAGCGCACCGGATCGTGCAGCGTGTGGGTGCGTGCATTGCGCCAGTAGCGGTCCAGGCCGTGCCGGTTCAGCGTGGCCGAGGTGCCGCCGAGCTCGAGCAGCTTGTTGGCCGCGAGCAGGCTGGCGCGCGTGCTCGCGGCCTTGGCCTGCGCCACCGCCACCGAAGCCCGGGCCACGCTCTGCTCGTCCGGGGCGCGGCGGGCCGCATCGACGATGCGCGCGGCCCGCGCGATCAAGGCGTCGGCCGCCCGCAGGCGCACGTGCACGTCGCCGATCTGCGCCACCAGAAGCGGATCCTGGTCGGCGCGCTCCACGCCCGCGTCCACCCACGGGCGGGCATGCTCGCGGACCCAGGGCAGCAGCGCCTGGAGCGCGCCGTGCCCGATGCCCGCATCGATCGCGGCATGCATGATCTGAGCGAACGGGCCGATGGTCGTGGGCCGCTCGAACGACGCCTTGAAGGGCACGATCCACTCGGGCTGCACGTGCACGTCCTGCAGATGGACCGAGCCGCTGCCGGTCACGCGCTGGCCGAAGCCGTCCCAGTCGTCGGTAACCTGCACGCCCGGCGCGTCCGCAGGCACGAACACCAGGTGGCTGTTCTCGCCGGACTCGTCCTGGCTGACGGCGAGCGTGGGAATCCAGTCGGCGAACAGGGCGCCGGTGCAATAGAACTTGCGGCCATCGAGCCGCCAGGCGGCACCGTCGCGGCGCAGCGTGGTGCGCCGGCGATAGTCCTTGTGCCCGATCTCGGCCAGCGCGTTGCCGAAGCGATCGCCCGCCAGCGCGCGCTGGTAGAAGAAGGCCTGTTGCGCCTCGGTGCCGCCGACGCGCAGCGCTTCGAGCGCATAGAAGTGGTTCTGCGGAATATGGCCGAGCGAGCCGTCGGCTGCCGCGACGAGGGCGATGACGCGCGTCAGCGTGTGCGTGGAGACGCCGGCGCCGCCATGTGCGCGCGGCACGGTGATGGCCCACAGGCCGCTGCGCGAATAGCGTTCTACCTCGGCATACGGCAGGCGTCGTTCCTGGTCGCGTGTGCGCGCCTCGAGCGCGAAGTCTTCGGCGAGCGCGCGGGCGAGCTCGATCGCTTCGGCGTCGTCGCCGATCCGGTGCACGCCGCCGGTCGCGGCGGGAGGGTCGGAAAGTTCGAGGGTCATGTCGGGCAGGCCTTCAATTCCATTGGTGACGGCGTGGCAGCGCGCCGTTCAGCAGGTAGTTGCCAATGAGGTGGTGCTTCCAGCGCACCGGATCGTGCAGCGTGTGCACGCGTGCGTTGCGCCAGTGGCGGTCGAGGTTGTGCTGCGCGCGGGTGGCTGACGAACCGGCCAGTTCGAGCAGGCGCTCGCTGGCGAACAGCGCGGCTTCGGTCGTGAGCACCTTGGCTTCCGCCACCGCCACCGAAGCCTCTGCGCTGCTCTGCGCTGTCACGGGGAGCGCGGCGATCGCGTCGATCCGGTCGGCCGCCTGGAACAGGACTTCCTCGGCCGCCTCGACCGCGATGGCCAGCTCGCCGACTTCCTGGATGATGTAGGGGTCGTCGGTCGCCGCGGCCACGCCGGCGTCCACCCAGGCGCGCGTGTGCGTCCGCACGTAGTCCAGCGCGTCGGCGAAAGCGTTGCGCGCGATGCCGGCGTCGATCGCGGCCTGGATCAACTGCGATACCGGGCCGGACAGGTTGGGCCGATCGGTGTGGGCGTACAGCGGCAGCACGTCGTCCTGCTCGATCGGCACGTCGTCGAGGACGACGGTGCCGCTGGCGGTCGTACGCTGGCCGAAGGCGTCCCAGTCGTCGATGACGCGCACGCCCGGCGCATCGTGGGGGACCCACACCTGCACCGGGCGGCCCGCTTCGTCCTCGGCGCGAAACGGAATCCAATGGGCGAACAGCGCGCCCGTCGAGTAGAAGCGCGTGCCCGAGACCGACAGGCCGTGCGCCGAACGTACGATGCGCGCCGTCGCGTCGGTGACGCGTGCAGCGCGCGCTTTGCGTTCGGGGCCCGCGTTGCCCAGGCGGTGGCCCTGCAGGACGGCGGCAAACCAGCGCGCCTGTTGCGTGGGCGAGCCCATGTCGCGCAGGTTTTGCAGCAGGGCGAAGTGGTTCTGGGGAATCTGCCCGAGCGATGCGTCCGCCGAACACAGGATGACGAAGACCTCGGCGAGCGTGCGATAGCTCACGTCCGCACCGCCATGGGCGCGGGGCACGGTGATCGCGCCCAGGCCGCTCCGGCTGTAGAGGTCCAGCTCGTCCCAGGGCAGGCGGCGTTGCCGATCGCGCTCGGCAGCCTCGCGCCGGAACACGGCGGCGAGTTCACGCGCCACGGCAAGCGCCTCTGCGTCGTCGGCGATGCGTTGTACGGTGCCGGGCGGAGCGACGCGGCGGGCCGGATCGGTCGCGGGAGTTTGTTGGGTCATGGAATCAGGAGAACGGGGCGATGGCGATATTCCACCACCGAAGCCCGTTCACGGGAATGACGCATTTCGCATTTGGATATGGGTATCCCGGGATTGCGCAAGGCCTTGATATTCATGGAGAAGATCGTTTGGGCCCATAAGCTAATGCGGCAGTTGGGGGGTTGTGGCCAGGCCACTTGCGCAGTATTGGCCAGCCCGGGGCCGCAATGGCTCTTTTCAGTTGTCTATGGCGCTGCGGCGATGCGATCCAGGGCACAGCGGATCCGGCTTTGCCGGTCCGCCAGTGCCGCCCCCTCCAGGGGCGCGCGTCAGCGCGTAGGGGGTGGGCTGCGTTCTAGCCAGGGCAAGGCATAGAACTTCTCGTTGCTCGCGTACGACGCATGGATGCGCTCGCGCACCGCGGGGGATGTTTGATAGATCTGCACGAAGCGCGCGATGCGCGGGTCGTCGGCGTTGTCCGCCCGGGTCACGAAGTGGATCGCCCAGCGTCCGTCCTCGACGCCCGAGAAGAGCAGGCCATGCCGCGCGGCGACATCGGCCTTGCCGGCGGCGACGTAGTGCGACGTCACGCCGTAGGCCAGGTCCACGTCCTCGAGCGAGCGCACGAGCTGCGGCCCTTCGATCTCGACGAAGCGCAACCGGCGCGGGTTTTCGGCGATGTCGGCCAGGCTGACGTTGCCCTCGATGCCTGGCTTCAGACGCAGCAGACCGGCCTGCTGCAGCAGCAACAGGCCGCGACCCTGGTTCGCCGGGTCGCTCGCCACGGCAACGCGGGCGCCCTCGGGCACCTGGCGAATGTCGTCGAACTTCAACGAGAAGAGGCCCACGTTGGGCAGCAGGCCGATCGCCACCGGCTTGAAGTCGTACTTGCCCTCGCGCACGGCGTTGGCGAGAAAGGGCAGGTGCTGGAAGTAGTTGACGTCGAGGTCGCCGGCGGCCAGCGCGGTGTTGGGCCCGCGCCACTCGGAGAACTCGATGACTTCGACCGGCAGGCCCTGCCGGTTCGCGTCCGCCGCGGCGGTGTTGATGGAGTCGGCGATGGCGCCGGGCGTGACGCCGATCTTCAGGGGGGCGCCCTGGCCGTGGGCGGAAAAGGCGAGCACGAAGGCGGAGGCGGCCAGGCCGCGCAGCAGGGCAGGCATGCGAATCATGGGAGAGTCCGGCAAGAAAGGCGGAAAGAGGCGGGCACCCGCGCTGCATGGGCGCGGATGCCCGGGGGAGGGAACGGGCGGGTTCAGCGAGTCTTGAGGCGGCGCACGGCGCGATCACCGATCCACTGCACACTGGTGACGAGCGCTATCAGGATCGCGATCACGATCAGCATCACCTGTGTGTCGAAGCGCTGGTAGCCGTAGCGGATGGCCAGGTCGCCCAGGCCGCCGGCGCCGACGGCACCCGCCATGGCGGAGGCGCCGATCAGCGTGACCAGCGTGATGGTGAAGCCGCCGATGATGCCGGGCAGCGCCTCGGGCAGCAGCACGTGCCGCACGATGTGCCACTTGCGGCAGCCCATCGCCTGCGCCGCCTCGATCAGGCCGGCGTCGACCTCGCGCAGGCTCACTTCCGCGATGCGCGCGAAGAACGGCGTGGCGCTGATGGCCAGCGGCACGATCGCCGCCCAGACCCCGATGGTGGTGCCCGCGACGATGCGCGTGAACGGAATGAGCGCCACCAGCAGCACGATGAAGGGCGTGGCGCGAAAGCCGTTGACCACGCCGCCCACGACGCGATTGAGCCGCGGCGACTCGAGAAACCCGCCGGGGGCGGTGACGATCAGCAGGACGGCGATCGGGATGCCGGCGAGCAGGGCGATGCCGCCGGACACGCCGACCATCATCAGCGTGTCCAGAAAGGCCTGCCAGTAGCGATCAGGCGAGAGCGACATGGCCGAGCACCTCGAAGTCGTGAGCGATACCGGAAAGGTTCGACGGGTGGGATGCGTCCTCGGACAAGCCTCGTGTGCCGGGAACGGCGAGCAGGAGCCGGCCCTGGGCGTGGCCCTGGATGCGGTCGATGCCGCCGTGCAGCAGGCGGGCGCGGCCGCCGGCGAGCGCAGCGATGCGCGCCAGCTCCGGTTCGAGACCGCCGTCGCCGCTGTAGCGCAGGCGGACGATGGTTTCGTATGGGCCCTCGGGCGGCGTGGCTTGCAGACGACGGCGGATGTCGTCGGGCAGCTCATGCTGCAGGGGCGCCAGCAGGGCGCGGGTGGCCGCGTGCCGGGGCGAGCCGAACACCTGCCAGACGGGGCCGCACTCGGCGATTTCGCCCTGCTCGAGCACCAGGACGTCGTCCGCGATCTCGCGGATCACGCTCATCTCGTGCGTGATGAGCACGATCGTGATGCCCATCCTGCGGTTGATCTCGCGCAGCAACTGCAGGATGGCCTGCGTCGTCTCGGGGTCCAGCGCGGAGGTCGCCTCGTCGCACAGCAGGATCTCGGGGTGGTGGGCGAGCGCACGCGCAATGCCGACGCGCTGCTTCTGGCCGCCGGAGAGCCGGCTGGGATAGGTGTCCCGCTTGCTGGCGAGGCCGACGAGCTCGAGCAGTTCCTCCACGCGCCGTTCGCGCTGCTCGCGCGGTACGCCGGCGACCTTCAGCGGCAGCGCGACGTTTTCGGCGACCGTCTTGGCCGAGAGCAGGTTGAAGTGCTGGAAGATCATCCCGATGCGCCGGCGCAGCTCGACCAGTGCGTTCTCGTCGAGGCCGGCGAGGTCGATGCCGTCGACCCGTACCTCGCCTGTGCTGGGCGTCTCCAGCCGGTTGAGCAGCCGCAGCAGGCTGGACTTGCCGGCACCGCTGCGGCCGATGATGCCGAACACACGGCCGGCAGGAATGTCCAGGTCGATGTCGTGCAGCGCCTGGACCTTGCCGGCGGAGGATTGGTAGGTCTTGCCGACCCCTTGCAGGGCAATGCTGCCGCCGCGTGCGGCCTGCGCTTGCACGTGGACGGAGGCGGTCGTGTGGACGGCGGCCGACGCCGGGGAGCGCCGGGCTCCCGCGATGTCGCCGCGCAGCGCGGTGGTGAGGTTCACGGCGAGGCTCCTGCGACGGCTTCAAGGTTGCCGCGTCCAGGCCAGCGCGTAGAGCCGCTCGTCGTCGCTGAAACCCTTGTGCGCCACTTCGCGCACGGCGGGCGAGTTCTGGTAGATCTGAATGAAGCGCTGGATGTCGGCGTCGTCGGCGCGGTCCTCGCGGACCACGAAGCGGATGGCGAAGCGGTCGTCCTCGATGCCCGAGTAGGTCAGCCCGCTCGACGGATCGAAGGCCTTGGCGGCGACGATGAAATGCGGGTAGCCGATGGCCAGGTCGACGTCGCCCGTGATGCGCACGAGCTGCGGGCCTTCGGTCTCGACGAACTGCAGCTTCTTGGGGTTGTCCGTGATGTCGGCGAGGCCGCCCAGATAGCCGACGTCCGGCTTGAGCGTGATGAGGCCGGCCTTCTGCAGCAGCAGCAGGCCACGGCCCTGGTTCACCGGATCGCTCGGGATGCCGACCTTGCCGCCCTGCGGCACGTCGGCCACCGTCTTGTGCCGCAGCGAGTACAGGCCGATGTTGCCGAGCAGGCCGACGCCCACGCTCTTGAGCTTGAAGCCCTGTTTCTGGATCGCGTTGTCCAGGAAGGGTTCGTGCTGGAAGTAGTTGATATCGATGTCACCCGCGTTCAGGGCGACGTTGGGCGTCGTCCAGTCGGTGAACTCGATGACTTCGACCTTCAGCCCCTGCGCGTCCGCCTCTTTGGCGGCGGCGGCGACCGTGTCGCCGTAGGCGCCCGGCACCACGCCGATCTTCAGGCCGGCGGCCTGCGCCACGGGCACGATCAGGGCAGCGGCAATGGCGGAGAACAACAGTTTCTTGAATACGTTCTTCATGGCGAATCCAGGGCTGGGGGATGGGAAACCGGAGCGTCCGGTATGTGCCAACCATTGAAGCACCAGGCCCTGGCCGAGTGAAAAACGCATTTCTCATTTGTTAATGCGCGAAAGCCTATCTCCAAGTCCATGAAAAACAAGGGTATTCAAGCCCTGGCCATAACCTAATGACTCAGGGATGGATCGCCTGCGGCATCGGCTGCCGGAAGCTGCGCAACTTGTGCGGTGAACCGCCGGTGCGCGTGCCTCGCGCGCGATCGGGACTTCACTGATACGAGCGCGCGTCCTCGATCACCTTGCCGTCGTTGGGCAGGCTGCCCGCGGCCACCAGGAGGACGTCGGCGCGCAGCTTGGTCACGTCGCGTGCGCTGGCGGCGATGCGCTCGGCCAGGCCTTGCGCGGCGCCGTCGACTTCCACGTGCAGAGTCATCGCATCGCCGCTGGCCGAGTCCGACACCACCAGGCGCGCGCGCCGGACTTCCGGGTGCCGGCGCGCCACCTCGGCGACCTGCCCGGGATGCACGAACATGCCGCGCACCTTGGTCGTCTGGTCGGCGCGGCCCAGCCAGCCGCGGATGCGCCGGTTGGTGCGCCCGCAGGGCGAGGCGCCGGGCAGGATGGCCGACAGGTCGCCGGTGGCGAACCGGATCAGCGGATAGTCCGGGTTGAAGGCCGTCACGACCACTTCGCCGACCTCGCCCTCGGGCAAGGGGTCGCCCGTGCCGGGGCGCACGATCTCCAGGATCACGTCCTCGCTCAGCACCAGGCCGTCGCGCGCCGGCGTTTCGTAGGCCACCATGCCGACATCGGCGCTGCCGTAGGCCTGATAGCCTTCGACGCCGTGCTCGCGCAGCCAGGCGCACAGCGAGGGGGGAAACGCCTCGCCCGAGACCAGGGCTTTCGTGAGCGAGGGCAGCCGCACGCCCAGCTCGTCCGCTTTCTCCAGCAGCAGCTTGAGAAAGCTGGGCGTACCGGTGTAGCCCTGCGCACGCAGCTCGTGCATGGTGCGCACCTGCTGTTCGGTATTGCCGGTGCCGCCCGGGAACACCGTGCATTGCAGGGCATGCGCGGCCGTCTCCATCATCGAGCCGGCCGGCGTGAAGTGGTAGGCGAAGCAGTTGTGCACCAGGTCGCCCGTCCGAAACCCGGCCGCGTACAGCGCGCGCGCGAAGCGCCAGTAGTCCGGCCGGGCGGACTCGGGCTCGTAGATCGGGCCGGGCGAGGCGAACACGCGGCGCGCCTGGCCGCCGCGCAGCGTCATGAAGCCGCCGGTGGCGTCGCGCCCGGCGGCGCGGCCCACCTGCTGGCGCTCGAGCAGGGCGCTCTTGCGCAGTACCGGCAAGGCGGCCAGGGCCTCGCGCGAGGCGACCTGCTGCGGCGCCACGCCCGCCAGATGTTCGGCAAGGGCGGGTGCGCCCTCGATGGCCCGCGCCACCAGCCCGGGCAGGCGGGCCATGAGGTCGTGCTCGCGCTGCGCCGGGTCGCGGGTTTCCAGGGCGTCGTAATGATCGGACATGATGAATCTCTCGAGGCGGGAAACGGGTCAGGCGAGCCAGCGCTTGCGGCGGCGGTAGAACTTGGTGTCGCGGAAACTCTTGCGCCCGGACGTGCCGATGCCGAGGTAGAACTCCTTGACGTCCTCGTTGGCGGTCAGGCTGGCGGCCGCCCCGTCCATCATCACCCGGCCGTTCTCCAGGATGTAGCCGTAGTCGGCATAGCGCAGGGCGATGTTGGTGTTCTGCTCGGCGAGCAGGAAGCTCACCGACTCGCGCTGGTTGAGGTCGCGCACGATCTGGAAGATCTCGTCGACGACCTGGGGCGCCAGGCCCATCGAGGGCTCGTCGAGCAGGATCATGTCCGGGTCGGCCATCAGCGCCCGGCCGATGGCGGTCATCTGCTGCTCGCCGCCCGAGGTGTAGCCGGCCTGGCTCGCGCGCCGCGTCTTCAGGCGCGGAAAGTAGGTGTAGACGCGTTCGAGCGCGCCCGCCTGGTCCGCGCGGGAAAGGCTGCGCGTGTAGGCGCCGGTCAGCAGGTTCTCTTCCACGGTGAGGTGGGCGAAGCAGTGCCGGCCCTCCATCACCTGCACGACGCCGCGCTTGACCAGGTCGGCCGGGGTCAGTCTCTCGACCTTCTCGCCCTTGTATTCGATGTTGCCCTTGGTGACCTCGCCGCGCTCGCCCTGCAGCAGGTTGGAGATCGCACGCAGCGTGGTCGTCTTGCCGGCGCCGTTGGCGCCGAGCAGGGCGGTGATGCCGCCGCGCGGCACGGTCAGCGAGACCCCCTTCAAGACCAGGATCACGTGGTTGTAGATGACTTCGATGCCGTTGACGCTGAGTAGCGGTTCGGCGGGCGGCGCAGCGGACATGGCGGCCTCGGCGGTGGGGGTGGAAGGAGGCGGCGGGCGCCGCCTCCGCGGTCGGCCCGTCAGCCCTCGCAGGTGCGCGGGGTGACGTTCTTCTCCTTGGCGTAGCGCTCGGCGGTTTCCTTGACCAGCGGGCCGACCACGCTCTGGTCGGCCTGGTACCAGTCGGAAGGCTCGCCCCATTGCTTGCCGTCCCATTGCACGATGCGCGCCCAGTCGGCGCCCAGGTGGTTGGCGCAGGAGGTCTGGATCGGACGCATGATCTGGCCGAAGCCCAGCTCGTCCAGGCGTTCCTGCGTGAGATTCAGGTTCTCGAAGCCCCAGCGCACCTGCTCGGGCGTGAGTGTCTTGCCCTGGCCGAACTTCTCCTGCGCCGTGCGGATCGCCTCGACCTGCAGCATCGAGATCATCATGCCGCGCGTGTGCGCCATCACGCCGACTTCGTTCTGGTTGCCGGCGGTGCCCTGTCCCTTGGCGTAGACCTGCTGCCTGACGTCGTCGTGCACGCGGTCCTGGGCCGAGCTGTTGTGGATGGTGATGGTGTTGTAGCCCTTGGCCGCGGCGCCCAGGTCGCGCACGTCGTGGTCCGAGCCGCTCCACCAGATGCCGTACATCTTCTCGCGCGGATAGCCGGTGGCCTGGGCCTCGCGGATGGCGGTGGGCGTCATGATGCCGGCGCTCCAGAGCAGGATGTAGTCGGGGCGCTGCTGGCGCACCTGCAGCCAGGTCGACTTCTGTTCCACGCCGGGCGCCGTGACCGGGTAGAGCAGCAGCTCGAAGCCGTCGCGCTGCGCCAGGCGCTGCAGCAACGGGATCGGCTCCTTGCCGTAGGGCGAGTCGTGGTAGACCAGGCCCACCTTTTTGCCCTTCAGGCTGCCTTGCTCCTGCTTGGCGATGTGCTGCATGATCGAGTCGGCCGCCGTCCAGTAGGTGCCGAGCAGCGGGAAGTTCCATTCGAAGACCGTGCCGTCCACCGACTGCGACAGGCCGTAGCCCATGGTCTCGACGGTGACCTTGTCGATCGGCGCCTTGTCGCTGATGGCGAAGGTGATGCCGGTGGACTGCGGATCGAAACCTGAGGCCCCGCTGCCGCGCGTCTTCAAGCGCTCGTAGCATTCGACGCCCTTGGCGGTGTCGTAGGCCGTCTCGCATTCCTCGTACACCAGCCTGACGCCGTTCACGCCGCCGTCGCGCGCATTGACGAGCTTGAGGTAGTCCTGCTTGCCGTCGGCCCAGGGGATGCCCAGCGGCGCGAACTGGCCGGTGCGATACACCAGCAGCGGGATGAATTGCTCCGCGGGCTGCGCGAGCGCAGTGGCGCTGCCGAGGGCGCCGGCCAGGGCCGCACCGGCGAGGGCGCAGCGGGCGATAGTCGAGCGTTTCATGCGGTGTCTCCTGGTGGTGTCTTCATCGCACGGCGGGATGCCATGCTGGGTACGGCGAATCCGTGCGGGTCAATGGGGAAAGGGCCACAGGCGCAGCTTCTCGCGGCCGATGGCCCACAGCCGGGCCAGGCCGTGCGGCTCGGCGATGAGAAAGAAGACGATCAGCGCGCCGAAGACCATGTGCTCGATGTGCGAGGCCAGCGCGGTGGACATCGGCAGGCCGAGCAGGGCCGGGATGTTGGTGAGCAGGATGGGCACGAGCACGATGAAGGCGGCGCCGAAGAAGCCGCCGACGATCGAGCCCATGCCGCCGATGATGACCATGAAGAGCAGTTGCAGCGAGCGGTCCAGGCCGAAGGCCGCGGGCTCCCAGGAGCCGAGGTAGACGTAGCCCCAGAGCGCGCCGGCGACGCCGACGATGAAGGAGCTGACCGCGAAGGCCGTGAGCTTGGCACGCATCGGCCGGATGCCGATCACGCTCGCGGCCACGTCCATGTCGCGGATCGCCATCCACTCGCGGCCGATTGCGCCGCGCACCAGGTTCTTGGCGATCAGCGTGAACACCACCACGAAGCACAGCACGAACACGTACTTGGCGGTGGGCGAGACGATGGGCAGGCCGAGGACGTGCAGGGTGGGCACCGACACCGCGCCCGACGGCGAGTAGTTGGTGAACCAGTCCAGGCGCAGGAAGGTCCAGTCGATGAAGAACTGCGCGGCGAGGGTGGCGACCGCGAGATACAGCCCGCGGATGCGCAGGCTGGGTATGCCGAAGACGATGCCGACCAGGGTGGCGCAGGCGCCGCCCGCGAGGATCTGGGCGATCACCGGCAGGCCGGGGATGCGCACACCGAAGTTCCAGGCGGCGTAGGCGCCCACCGCCATGAAGGCGCCGGTGCCGAGCGAGATCTGGCCGCAGTAGCCGACCAGGATGTTCAGGCCGACCGCGGCGAGCGAGAGGATGAGAAAGGGCAGCAGCACCGCGCGCAGCAGGTAGTCGCTGGCGAAGTAGGGCACCACGGTGAAGGCCGCGGCGATCAGGGCGAGCACGAAGATCCTGTCCTGGCGGACGGGGAAGATCTGCTGGTCGGCGAGGTAGCTGGTCTTGAACTGGCCGTTTTCGCGGTAGTACATGCGGTGGGCGTCCTGGGCGCGTGTGCTGGGGCGGTCTGGGCGGGGCGCGTCAGACGCGGTCGATGATCTTCTCGCCGAACAGGCCCTGCGGCCGGAACAGCAGGAAGACGAGGGCGAGCACGTAGGCGAACCAGATCTCGATGCCGCCGCCGATCATGGGACCCAGGTACACCTCGGAGAGCTTCTCGCCCACGCCGATGATGAGGCCGCCGACGATGGCGCCGGGCACCGAGGTCAGGCCGCCCAGGATCACCACGGGCAGGGCGCGCAGGGCGGCGGTGGACAGCGAGAACTGCACGCCGAGCTTGGAGCCCCAGACGATGCCGGCGACCAGGGCCACGATGCCGGCGACGGACCACACGATCACCCAGATGCGGTTGAGCGGGATGCCCACGGACTGCGCGGCCTGGTGGTCGTCGGCCACGGCGCGCAGCGCGCGCCCGGTGCCCGTGTACTGGAAGAACAGCGCCAGCAGCGCGACCAGGGCGGCGGCGACCAGGGCGGCGATCAGGTCTTCCGGGTTGACCAGCACACCGCCCTCGAACACGTTGTCCAGCAGGAACAGCGGGTCCTTGGGCATGCCCACGTCGATGCGGTAGACATCGCTGCCGAAGAGCGTCTGCCCCATGCCGTCCAGGAAGTACGTGATGCCGATGGTGGCCATCAGCAGGGTGGCCAGATCCTGGTTGACGAGATGGCGCAGCACCAGGCGCTCGATGGCCACCGCGAGCAGGCACATGAGGCCGGCGGTGACGACGAAGGCAAGCACGTTGGCGAGCAGCAGGCTCTCGAAGCCCAGCCAGCGCGGCAGCCATTCCGAGAAGCGCGCCATGGAGAGGGCCGCGACCAGCACCATCGCGCCCTGGGCGAAGTTGAAGACGCCCGAGGCCTTGAAGATCAGCACGAAGCCCAGGCCGATCAGGGCGTAGAGCATGCCCGAGGTCAGGCCGCCGATCAGCGTTTCCAGAAAGAATCCCATGGCTGTCTCCGTGCTCAGTGCGCCGCGCCGAGGTAGGCCCGGATGACGTCTTCGTTGGCGCGCACCTCGTGCGGTGCGCCGTCGCCGATCTTGCGGCCGTAGTCGAGCACCACCACGCGGTCGGCGATGTCCATGACCACGCCCATGTCGTGCTCGATCAGCACGATGGTGGTGCCGAATTCGTCGTTGACGTCGAGGATGAAGCGGCTCATGTCCTGCTTTTCCTCGACGTTCATGCCGGCCATGGGCTCGTCGAGCAGCAAGAGGCGCGGCTCCATGGCGAGCGCGCGGCCCAGGTCCACGCGTTTCTGCAGGCCGTAGGGCAGCCGGCCCACCGGAGTCTTGCGATGGGCCTGGATTTCCAGGAAGTCGATGATGTGCTCGACGAACTCGCGCTGGCGCACTTCCTCGCGCGCGGCCGGCCCGATGCGCAGGGCCTGGGCGAGCAGCCCGGAGCGAAAGTGCAGGTTGCGCCCGGCCATGATGTTGTCGAGCACACTCATGCCCTTGAAGAGGGCGAGGTTCTGGAACGTACGCGCGATGCCCATCTCGGCGGCGCGGCGCGGGCTCATCCGCGCGAAGGTGCGGCCCTGGAAGGCGATGCTGCCCTGCTGCGGGGTATAGACCCCGTTGACCACATTGAGCATCGAGCTCTTGCCCGCGCCGTTGGGCCCGATGATGGCGCGGATCTCGTGCTCGCGCACATCGAAGGAGATGTCGGTGAGCGCCTTCACGCCGCCGAAGGCGAGCGACACGTTCTGCAAGTCCAGCACGACCTCGCCGATGCTGCGTTCCATGGGCATCCAGATCTCCGTCAGGCCGCGCGCGCGAGCTTGGCGCCGGGCGCGGCGGGCGCGTCGCTGATCGCCACGTCGGCCGAGATGCGGCCGGTGCGCCCGTCCTCGAACTTCACCTCGGTCTCCACGCGCTGGCGCGAGCGGCCGGCGAACATGGCGTCGACCAGCGCCGCGTACTTCTGCTCGATGAAGCCGCGGCGCACCTTGCGCGTGCGGGTAAGCTCGTCGTCGTCGGGATCGAGCTCCTTGTGCAGGACGAGAAAGCGCCGCACCTGCGAGGCCGCGAGCCTGGGGTCGTCGGCCAGGTCGGCATTGACCTGGGCCACGCATTGCGCGATGAGTTCGTACACTTCCGGCTTGGCGGCGAGATCGGTGTAGCCGGCGTAGGGCAGGCCGCGGCGCTCGGCCCAGTTGCCGACGGCTTCCAGGTCGATGTTCACGAAGGCGCACACCTCGCTGCGGCCCGCGCCGAAGGCCACGGCTTCCTTGACGTACGGAAAGAACTTGAGCTTGTTCTCGATGAACTTGGGCGCGAACAGGCTGCCGTCGGCCAGCCGGCCGACATCCTTCGCGCGGTCGATGATCTTCAGATGGCCGCGCTCGTCGAGATAGCCCGCGTCGCCCGTGCGATACCAGCCGTCCTCGTCGAACGCTTCGGCGGTGGCCTTGGGGTTGCGGTAGTACTCGCGGAACAGGCCTGGGCTCTTGACCAGCACCTCGCCGCCCTCGCTCACGCGGATCTGCACGCCGTCCACCGGCGGGCCGACCGTGTCGTCGTAGACCTGGCCGTCGGGCTGCACGCAGACGAACACCGAGGTCTCGGTCGAGCCGTAGAGCTGCTTGAGGTTGATGCCGATAGAGCGGTAGAAAACGAAGAGATCCGGGCCGATCGCCTCGCCCGCGGTATAGGCCACGCGCACGCGGCTCATGCCGAGCGCATTGCGCAGCGGCCCGTAGACCAGCAGGTCGCCCAGGGCGTAGTGCAGGCGCGCGCCCGCGCTCACCTTGTCGCCGTCGAGCAGGGCCGGCCCCACGCGCTTGGCCACCTTCATGAAATGATGGAACATGGTGCGCTTTAACCGGCCGGCGTCCTCCATGCGGATGCTGACCTGCGTGAGCAGCCCTTCCAGCACGCGCGGCGGCGCGAAATAGTAGGTCGGGCCGATGTCGCGCAGGTCGATCGATACCGTCTCTGGGGATTCGGGATGGTTCACCGTGAAGCCGGTGACCAGCAGTTGTGTGTACGAGAACATGTTCTGGCCGATCCACGCCGGCGGCAGATAGGCCAGCACCTCCTCGCGGTCGGTCAGGCGCTCCATGCGTTCGACCGCGCGGGCACGGTCGATCAGCGCGCGATGGGTGAGCACCACGCCCTTGGGGCGCCCGGTGGTGCCGGAGGTATAGAACATGGCGGCGGGCTCGTCGGCATCGGCGGCGGCGATCGCCTGCTCGATCCCGCCGGGCTGGTCGCGCGCATGCTCGTCGCCGCGGACCAGCAATGCCGCGTAGTCGAGCAGCGCCCCATCGCCGTAGTGGCGCATGCCGCGCGGATCGTCGTAGACGATGTGGCGCAGGGCCGGACATTGCGCCCGGATCTCCAGCAGCTTGTCCACCTGCTCCTGGTTCTCGGCGAAGGCGACCTCGACCTCGGCATCCTGCAGCACGTACACCATTTCCTGCGCCACCGCGTCCTGGTAGAGCGGTACGGGGATGGCGCGCAGGCACTGCGTGGCCATCATCGCCATGGTGAGGCGCGGACGGTTCTCGCCGATGACGGCGACGTGCCGGCCCGGCGCGACGCCCAGCGCGGCCATGCCGTGGGCGAGGCGGCGGACTTCGGTGGCCACATCCCGCCAGGCGCGCGTCTGCCAGATGCCCAGATCCTTCTCGCGCAGCGCGGGGCGGCCCGGGCGCACTCGGGCGTGCTCCAGGAGCAGGCGAGGAAAGGTGTCGGGCGCCGACGCAAGGGCCGTCGAGTTCCCGGTCAGGCTGCCGCCAGGCGGCAGCAGGGTCGTCCACGATGCGGCTGTCGCCACGATGTCTCCTTGCTGGCTCGTTCCGGTCCGGACGCGCTGCGGTGCGGCGCCTCCGGTGCGCGCGGCGCAGCCCTGTTCGGACGCCCACGTGCGGGACAACTTGTCCCGGGTGCGATAAGGTTACGGCTGGCGTCGGCGCTTGAATGTCGTGGGAACGACATTCGAGGGTAATCACTAACCTCGGGCATCACGGTGCGCAGACACCGGCTCGCGCAACTACACAGTCATGGCCACCACCAGCCAGGAGACCCTCGCGGAACCTACGGTTACCGCCCGCTGGATCGACATCCTCACGCCCGAGCAGCAGGCGCGCGTGCGGCGCGATCTGGCCTTCGAGCGCGTTGTCGCAGGGCACGTGGTCGAGCACATCGGCGGCTGGGCCGACGCCTGGCTCGGCGTGGTCGACGGCCTGCTGCGCGTCTCGGTGGGCAGCCCGGATGGGCGCGTGGTGTCCTTCACCGGCATTCCGCCCGGGGGATGGCTGGGCGAGGGTTCACTGCTCAAGCGCGAACGCCGCAAGTACGACGTGGTGGCCCTGCGCGAATCCGTGGTCGCCCGGCTGCCGGCCGCCACCTTCGACTGGCTGCTCGACACCAGCATCCCGTTCAACCGCTACATGCTCACCCAGCTCAACGAGCGCGTGGCGCAGTTCATCGGCCGCTCCGAGTATCGGTTGCTGGAGCCGGATGCGCGCGTGGCGCGCCACCTGGCGGAGTTGTTCAACCCGCTGCTGTATCCGGGCGCGGGCATGCGGCTGGCCATCAACCAGGAAGAGCTGGGCTACCTGGCCGGCGTGTCGCGCCAGCGCGCGAACCAGGCGCTGCGCGCGCTCGAAGCGGCCGGCCTGGTGACGGTGGCCTACGGCGCCATCGAGGTACGCGACCTGGACGGGCTCAAGCGCTACGTCGGCTGACGCGCTGTAGCGCTTGCGCGCCCGGCGCGCGGGCATGGCCGGGATCGGCGCCGCTTGCGCCTGGCCCGGGACAGCGTGCCGTCGACCATCGGCCTGCCGACACTGGAGGTCACAGCGGAGGGTTGGCGAAATACTGTATATTCATACAGTGGAAATCGCTCGCAAACTCGCCATCCTTGCCGACGCTGCCAAGTACGACGCCTCCTGCGCGTCGAGCGGGGCCGCCCCTCGCCATTCGCTGGGCGGGCGCGGCATCGGCTCGACCGAGGGCATGGGCATCTGCCACAGCTATACGCCGGACGGCCGCTGCGTGTCGCTGCTCAAGGTGCTGCTCACCAACTTCTGCACCTACGATTGCCTGTATTGCGTCAACCGCGTGAGCAGCAACGTACCGCGTGCGCGCTTCTCCACGGATGAGGTGGTCGCGCTCACCCTGGATTTCTACCGGCGCAACTGCATCGAGGGCCTGTTCCTGAGTTCGGGCATCATCCGCTCGCCCGACTACACCATGGAACAGGTGGTCGAGGTGGCGCGCGCGCTGCGCGAGGACCATGATTTTCGCGGCTACATCCATCTCAAGACGATTCCCGAGGCCAGTACCGAACTGCTGGAGCGCGCGGGGCGCTATGCCGACCGCCTGAGCATCAACGTCGAGCTGCCCACCGAGCAGGGGCTGGCCAGCCTGGCGCCCGAGAAGAACGCCCCGGGCATACGCCGTACCATGGCGCGCATGCGCCTGCACATCGACGATGCGCGCGAGGCGGCCCAGGCGGCGGCGCCCACCGCCATGCCGGGCCGCGCCAAGGCCGCGCCCGCGCCGCCGCCGCGCTTCGCACCTGCGGGCCAGAGCACGCAGATGATCGTTGGGGCGGACGGCGCCGACGATCGGGCCATCCTTGCCAGCAGTGCCCGGCTGTATGGCGCGTACCGGCTGCGCCGCGTGTACTACTCCGCCTTCAGCCCGATCCAGGATGCCTCGTCGCGCCTGCCGCTCGCCGCGCCGCCGCTGCTGCGCGAGCACCGGCTCTACCAGGCCGATTGGCTCATGCGCTACTACGGGTTCGCCCACGACGAGATCGTGCCTGCCGCCTCGGGCATGCTGTCGCTGCAATACGACCCCAAGCTTGCCTGGGCGCTCGCCAATCGCCATGCGTTTCCGGTCGACCTGAACCGCGCGCCGCGCGAGCGCATGTTGCGTGTGCCCGGCCTGGGTGTGCGCACGGTGGATCGCCTGTTGCAGGCCCGGTGCTATCGCCGGCTGCGCACGGGCGATCTCGCCGCCGCGCGCGTGTCGCTGCCCAAGGTCCTGCCCTTCGTCGTCCTGGCCGACCACAGCCCGGGCCAGACGCTGGACGCCGCCCGGCTCGAACAGCGTCTGGCCCGGCCGCCCGTGCAGGGCGATCTGTTCGCGGCGGCGCCATATTCCGGGCAGCCGGCGGCATCCGCCGGCGGGGCCATGGCCATGCAGCCCAGCGGAGCGCTCGCGTGACGGTGCGCGCCGTCGTTGCCGACGACAGCGACTTCGACGGCTTTCGCCGGCGTGCGCGCGCCTTGCTGCTCGCCGGCGTGGCGCCGGCCGACGTGGTCTGGCAGGTCGGCGCGGGTGCGGACCTCTTCTGCGACGCTGCCCAGGAAGACATCGCCGGGACAGCCGATCCCGGCTTGCGGGTGTCGCGCGAGTTCCTGCGCGTGCTGGCGCTGGCTGCACTGCACAGCGAGCCCGGCCGCCATGCCTTGCTGTACCGGCTGCTCTGGCGCGTGCGCGCCGAACCGGCGCTCGCGCGCGATACGCTGGATGCGGATCACGGCCGCGTGCGCCTGCTCGCGCGGGCCGTGCAGCGCGACATGCACAAGATGAAGGCCTTCGTGCGTTTTCGGCCCATGCCGGCGCAGGCCGCGGCGGAGGTCGCCTGGCGCGGCGCGCACCCGCCGTCGGGCGACGCGCCCTTGCACGTGGCCTGGTTCGAGCCGGAGCACCATATCGTCGAGGCGGTGGGCCCGTTCTTCGCCCGGCGCTTCGCCGGCATGCCCTGGGCCGTGCTGACGCCGCGGCGCAGCCTGCGCTGGGACGGTGCGAGCCTCGCGCCGGGGCCGGGCGCCGCGCGCGCGAGCGCACCCGCCGCCGACGCGGACGAATCGCTGTGGCTCACCTATTACCGCAGCGTCTTCAACCCGGCGCGGCTCAAGCTGCGCACGATGGAAAACGAGATGCCGCGGCGGTACTGGCGCAACCTGCCCGAGGCCGCGCTGATCGCGCCCCTGGCAAACCAGGCGGCAGCGCGTACCGGCCAGATGCTGGCAGCGCAAGCCACCGGCGAGGCCGCGCACGCGCTCGCGCTGCGGCGCCGCGCCAAGCTCGTGCCGATCTCGCCTGCCGCGGCCCACGACCTGGATGGCCTGGCGGCCCAGGTCGCGCAATGCCGCGCCTGTCCCCTCGGCGAGCATGCCACCCAGGCCGTGTTCGGCTGCGGGCGCCGCGACGCGCACGTCATGGTCGTGGGCGAGCAGCCGGGCGATCAGGAGGACTTGCGCGGGCTGCCCTTCGTCGGCCCGGCCGGACAGTTGCTCGACCGTGCCTTCGGCGAGCTGGGCTGGAACCGTGAGCAGCTCTATCTCACCAACGCGGTCAAGCACTTCAAGTTCGAGCTGCGCGGCAAGCGGCGCATGCACAAGACACCCGGCCAGCGCGAAGCGCTCGCCTGCGCGCCCTGGCTGGAGGGCGAGATCCGCACGGTCAAGCCGCGCGCCATCATCGCCCTGGGCGCCACCGCGGCGCGCTCCCTGCTCGCGGGGCCGGTCGCCGTCACCGCGCAGCGTGGCCAGTGGCTGCGCCGCTCCGACACCGTGCCGGTGTTGGTCACCCTGCACCCGGCGGCGCTGCTGCGCAGCCAGTCGGGTGATGACGAGGGGGAATACCGGCGCTGGGTGGCCGACCTGGCGCGGGCGGCGGCGTATGTGGGGTAGGGCCTCTTGACGCTAAGCTCGCACCGGGGGCTCTGGCGTTGACAGGCGCTGGCGCGGCGATGCCGACCTAGGCCTTGAGCCCTCTCAGGTGTAGCGAGCCGGCATGGGCGCGACGCGCAGCGGCTCGCCCCACAGGCGCGCGGCCACGGCGGCGAAGGCTTCGGTGTCGCCGCTCGCGTGGAAGGCCGTGCGGCCCGCGCCGGTGCCGCGCAGCAGCGCGTGCCGGTCGAGCACCCGGCCCAACTGCCGCGCCACGGCCGCGCCGGTGTCCAGAACGGGAATGGTGTCGCCGGCTTCCGCCCGCACGGCCTCCGCCAGGAAGGGAAAGTGCGTGCAGCCCAGCACCAGCACGTCCGCGCCGGCGTCCAGCACCTCGCGCACGGCGGGGCGCACCAGTTCGCGCGCCGCCGCGCCCTCGGTCTGCCCGGCCTCCACGGCCAGCACCCAGCCGGGGCACGGCTTGAGCGCGATGCGGTGGCCGGGCGCCTCGCGCTGCACCAGCGTGCGGAACTTCTGGCTGGCCAGCGTCCCGGTGGTTGCGAATACGCCGATCACGCCGCTGCGGGTGAGCCGGGCCGCCGGCTTGACCGCCGGCTCGATGCCGACGATGGGCAGATCCGGATGCCGCTCGCGCAGCGCACCGATGGCCGCGGCGGTGGCGGTATTGCAGGGAACCGCGATGGCCTTGACCCCTTGGGCCAGGAAAAAGTCGGCCAGCGCGTAGGCGCGGGCGACGATGGTATGCCGGGATTTCTCGCCGTAGGGCACGTAGGCGGTGTCCGCGACGTAGATCAGATCCTCCGCCGGCAGCGCGCGGCGGATGTCGCGCAGCACGCTCAGCCCTCCCGCGCCGGAGTCGTACACGCCGATGGGGCGATCTGCAGGGGAGACGAGGGAAGAAAGGCTGGCCATGGCGCTGAGCAACGGGATCGACGCAGAATACCGCGAAATGCCACCTGTCTTCGTGTAGGCCGCAAGGCCGCGTCAGCGGCCCGAGGCAGGCGTCTCCGGCGCTGGGGCCGGCGCCTGCGCAAGCAGCGTCTCGCGCGGGTTCGCCAGCATGATGTTGCCCGCCTTGACCTCTTCGAGCACGCGGCGGTTGAACTCGCGCTGCACGGGCCAGCGGCCCTTGTCGGTGGTGCGGATCTGGCCGGCGATGGTGACGCCGGCGCCGTCGATCTGGTCGACGCCGAAAATGTCCAGCGGGGCCAGCATGGACGGGCCGAACCTTTCGTCGGCCTGCATCTGCTCGGAGATCCGCCGCAGGACGTCGTAGGTCGCCGGGACGTTGGCGTTCGGCACCAGGGTGAGGCGCACCGGCGCGTTGCCCAGCCCGCGGTTGACGTTGTTGACGGTGCTCACCGAGCTGAAGGGAATGACGTGCAGCGAGCCGTCGCCGGCACGCAGGCGCACGGTGCGGATGGAGAGGTATTCCACCGTGCCCGACACGCCGGCCACGGTGACGTTGTCGCCCACCTGCATGGCGTTCTCCATGAGCAGGAAGATGCCGGTGATGAAATCCTGCACCAGCTTCTGCGAACCGAAGCCGATGGCCACGCCGATGATGCTCGCGCCGGCCAGCAGCGGCGCGACGTTCACGCCGAGTTCGGTGAGCGCGGTGAACACCACCACCAGGGCGATGGCGATCAGCACCAGGGTGCGGATCATGGGCACCAGGGTGCGCAGCCGGGCGGCGCGCACGACGTCGCCGCCGGCGCTCCAGGTGTCGATGCGCCGGCGCAGCGCCAGCGAGACGGCTTCCCACACGATGATGGCAAGCACGGCGGCGATGCCGATGGTCCAGCCCGCCGACAGCAGGCGGCGGCCCACCGTGCCCTGGTCGAACCAGGAAATGGCGTTGAAGCCCCAGACCTGGAGCAGAGCAATCACGGTGGTGGCGCCGATCAGCACATTGACCAGCAGGCGCAGCCAGCCGTGATAGCGTTCGACGCCGTTCGACAGGCTGGCTTCGATGCGCGTGTTCGCGTTCTCGAAGGAGCGGTCGATCGCGCCCGTGATGAGGATCCACAGCAGGCGGCTGGCCGCGAGGACCGCGGTGGTGGCCATCAGGAAGTGCACGGCGCGCTGGAACCCGTTGGCCACGCCCAGCGCCCAGACCACCCAGAAGGTGACGATCACGGCCACCGCGGCGTAGGGATAGATCTCGGCCAGGAAGGCGCGCAGCGAGGCCATGGCTTCGTCGGCGCGCTCGCCCCGGATGAGCGTGCGCACGGATTCGCGGGTGCGCAGGACCAGGGCCACCACCATGCCGCAGACGATCAGCGAGGTGGTCTTCATGATGAGGGTGCGCACGTGCCCGGCCGCGCCCAACTGCACCAGCACTTCGCCCAGCGCGAAGCCGATCGCGGCGACGGTGAAGATCCAGAGCGCCTGCCGGAACAGGTGGCGCGCGGTGGCGTCGGTGACGTGGGCCAGGCGCAGCGCGGCGCGGTCCGGCGACAGCATCAGCCGCACCACGGCGAGCGCGATCCGCACGGCGACGTACGAATTGAAGATCGGCATGACCACTGCTTGAAACCGCGAGCCTTCGCCCCCTTGCAGGGTGACGCCCAGGCTGACCACGGCGAGAAAGGCGACCAGCGGCAGCAGACTCAGCACCGCGTCGACCACGGCCCAGGGCAGGCGACCCAGCAGTCCCCAGCCGTGCAGCGACTTGCGGTGCTGGGCCAGGCGAGCCTGGGCCGTTACGCGCAGCGAGGCGTCGGCGGGCGCGGCCGCGCCGGCATCGGCGGTCATGGCCGCCCGGGTGTCCGCGGTGACGGCGTCGGGCTCGAGCATGCCCGCCTGCACTTTGGCGGCCGCAACCGATTCGGACTCGATGTCGGTGCCGGCTTCGGGGGTGCTGACGCTGACCACGGCGGGCGTGAGGCTGGCCAGCTCGGACTCGCGCTGGACGATGCGCTCGCGCGCGCGCTGCTCGCGCGCCTCGGCGTGGGCAGCCACCACGCGGCGCGCGCGGCGCAGCAGGCGCGAGGCCAGCGCTTCCGCGGCCAGGCCCACGGCGACGATGGCGAGCAGCATGAGCGCGCCGCGGATGCCCGCGGCGCGCGCTTCGTCGGTGTTCCAGGTCGTCTGCCACCATTGGCCGATGAGCCGTACGTCGCTCAAGGCCGCGCCGGCCTCGGCCACTTGCGTGGACAAGCCGGCGAACCAGACTTCCACGCGCCCAAAGAGCTGCGCCAGCAGGCCGTCGGCGACCAGGGTCTGGTTCTCGGGCGCGGGTGTCGCTTCGGCGGCCGGGGCGTCGGTGTCGGCCGCAGGCGGGGGGGCTTCGGCATCCGCTGGCGCTGTGTCCGCGGGCTCGACGGGCGCACTGGCGGCGGGCGGGGCCGCGGCCCAGGCGTCTTGGGCGGGAAGGGCGCCGGCCGCGAGGGCGGCCAGTACGAACAGCAGGGCGTAGAGGGTGTTTCGCATACGCAGGGCAGTAGGTCGGGCCGCGCCAGGGCGGGGAAACCCGACTGTACACCGCAGCGGGGACGTAAACCCGCGACGGATGCCGACCGATACACGTTGTCGTCCGGCGCAACGAGCCGGGTCGGCGGCACGCCCATGCGACCGGGGCGGCCCAGGGCCTCGTGGATGCGCCCGGTCGCGCCGGCAGCCCCCGCCGCGAGACCTCAGACGCCCAGGTAGCGGCTCAAGGCCTGCGGCTGCTCCTGCAGGTCGGCCGCCGGGCCTTCGAGCACGACGCGGCCCTTCTCGAGCAGCATCAGGCGGTCGGCGTTGGCCATCACCGTGCGGTAGCTGCGATCCACCACCACGGTGGCCAGGCCGGTACGTCGGATCTCGCCGAGCACGCGCCAGATCTCGGCCACGATCAGCGGCGCCAGGCCCTCGGTGGCCTCGTCCAGGATCAGGGCGTCCGGGTTGGTCATCAGCGCGCGCCCGATCGACAGCATCTGCTGTTCGCCGCCCGAGAGCTGGGAGCCGAGGTGGTCCATGCGCTCGGCCAGCCGCGGGAACGTGTCGAGCACGCGCTGCAGAGTCCAGTCGCGCTGGCCGGCCGTGCCCGCGCGGGCGGCCATCACCAGGTTCTCGCGCACCGTGAGGTTGGGGAAGATGCCGCGCCCCTCCGGCACGTAGGCCGTGCCCTGCCGCGCCGCCTCGTAGGGCCGGCCGCGCGACAGGTCGCGGCCACGCATGCGGATGCTGCCCGCGCGTTGCGGTACGTGGCCGAGCAGCGTGCGGATCAGCGTGGTCTTGCCCATCCCGTTGCGGCCGAGCAGGCCCAGCGTCTCGCCGGGCTGCAGCCGGAAGTCGATGCCGTGCAGGACGTGGCTGGTGCCGTACCAGGCGTGGATGTCGGTGGCCTCGATCAATGCTTGCATGGGGCTCTCGCTTCGTTCAGTGCTCGCCCAGATAGGCGGTCTGCACCTCGGGATTGCTGCGCACCTCGTTCGGCGCGCCCGAGGCGATCACCGCCCCGTTGACCATCACGGTGATGCGGTCGGCCACGGCGAACACGGCGTCCATGTCGTGCTCGACGAGCAGTACCGCGTGGCCGCGGCGCAGGCCACGCAGCAGCTCCAGCATGCGCTCGGATTCCTCCGGGCCCATGCCGGCCAGCGGCTCGTCGAGCAGCAGCACGCAGGGGTCGGCGGCCAGGCACATGGCGACCTCCAACTGGCGCTTCTGGCCGTGCGAGAGCCCGGCGGCCGCACGGGTGGCCACATCGGCCAGGCCGCAGCGCTCCAGCGCCGAATCGGCCCGGGCCAGGCTGTCGCGACAGGCCTGGGCGCCCTGCCAGACGTGCCAGGGGCGCTGCAGGTGGGCCTGCGCGGCGAGCCGGCAGTTCTCGCGCACGCTGAGCGGCAGGAAGATGTTGTTGCGCTGGTAGCTGCGCCCGAGCCCGGCGCGCGCGCGCCGGGGCTGCGGCCAGCGCGTCACGTCCTCGCCGCGCAGGCTGACCTTGCCGCTGGAGGGCGGCAGCTCGCCCGAGAGCAGGTTGATGAGCGTCGACTTGCCGGCGCCGTTGGTGCCGATCACCGCGTGCACGCTGTCGCCGTCCAGCGCCAGGCTGACGTCCCTGACGGCGTGCAGGGCGCCGAAGCGCCGGCCCAGGCCGTGGGCCTGCAGCAGGGTGGGCACGGCGGGCGGCTGGGCGTGGGCTTGGGTGGGCGTCATGGCGTGGCCTCCGGGGTGGCATTGCGTGGCCGTGCGGCGCCGATGGGGCGGCCCTCCGCGCGCGCTGCGGTGGTGATCTGCGTTCGCGGCGGCGGCGTGCCGCCCGGGCCCGGCGCGTCGGCGCCCGACGCCGACGGCCTGGGCCGCGCCCGCCGGATGCCCGAGATGCCGCCGACCAGGCCGTTGGGCATCAGGGCGACGACGAGGATGATGAAACCGCCGAGCAGCAACTGCCAGTGCTTGGTCAGGGCCTGGAACCACTCCGACAGCAGCACGAAGCTGATCGCGCCGATGACGGCGCCCGGCAGGCTGCCCAGCCCGCCCAGGATGATCATCACCAGGGCATTGCCCGACTGGTGCCAGGAGGCGAGTTCGGGGTTCACGTAGCCGAATTGCGCCGCGTAGAGAAAGCCGGCGATCCCGGCGAAGGCGCCGGCGATCACGAAGCTCGCGAGCTTGTAGCGTTCGGTGCGAAAGCCTGCCGCGCGCATGCGCTGCTCGTTGTGCTTGATGCCCACCAGGGCGTGGCCCAGGCGCGAGCGCAGCACCAGCGAGAGCGCGAGCACGGTCAGGCCGAGCAGGGCCACGCCGAACCAGTAGAACTGCGTGTTGTCCTGCACGTCCAGGAGCGGCCGGCCGGCGATGGTGAACTCGGGCCGGAAGTAGATGTAGGTGCCGTCGCTGCCGCCGAAGAACGGGATGTCGTGCAGGACGAAATACACGAGCTGCGCGAAGGCGAGCGTCACCATGATGAAATAGATGCCCTTGGTGCGCAGCACCAGCAGGCCGATGGCGAGCGCGAGCAGGGCCGAGGCGCCCATGGCCGCGGGCAGCATCCACCAGCCGCTGGCCGGCCCGCTCTGCGGCGAGAGCACCGACACCGTGTAGGCCGCGCAGGCGAAGAAGGCCGCATGGCCCAGACTCACCAGCCCGGTGAAGCCGACCAGCAACTGCAGGCTCAGCGCGAAGATCGCCATCACGATGATGCGCGAGCCCAGCTCGACGTGGAACGGCGTGCCGATGGGCTCGGGCAGCAGGGGCAGGCTGGCGATGACGGCGAGCGCCACGATCCAGCCGATCAGCGTCTTGTGGGTCATGGCTCAGGTTCCTTGCTTGAAGAGGCCTTCGGGCCGCCAGATGAGGATCGCGGCCATCAGCACGTAGACCAGGGCGCCCGCGGCCTCCTGCCAGAACACCTTGCCGAAGGTGTCGACGAAGCCGATCAGGAGGGCCGCCACGAGCGCGCCCTTGACCGAGCCGATGCCGCCGATCACCACCACCACGAAGCAGATGATGAGTACCGAATTGCCCATGCCGGGATACACCGAGGACACCGGCGCGGCGATCATCCCGGCGAGCACGGCCAGGGCCACGCCGCCGGCGAACACCAGGCGATACAGCAGCGTGATGTTGATGCCGAGCGACTGCACCATCTCGCGGTTGGTGGCGCCCGCGCGCACCATCATGCCGAGCCGGGTCTTCTTGATGAGGAAATACATGCCGAGCGCCACCGCGAGGCAGACCCCGGAGATGAAGAGGCGATACACCGGATAGGTCATGCCGTTGCCCAGTTCCACGCCGCCGGCGAGCCAGCTCGGCACGGGCACGCCGTGCACGTCGTCGCCGACCAGGATGCTGCGCAGTTCCTCGAACACGAGGATCAGGCCGAAGGTCATCAGCACCTGCATCAGGTGCTCGCGCTCGTACAGAAAGCTGAAGAAGCCCCATTCAAGCAGGTAGCCGAACAGCACCGACAGCACGACGCCCAACAGCAGGGCGAGCACGAAATTGCCGGTGAGCGAGGACAGCGTGAACGCCAGATAGGCGCCGATCATGTAGAAGGCGCCGTGGGCGAGGTTGATCACCCCCATGATGCCGAAGATCAGCGTGAGCCCGCTGGCGATCAGGAACAGCAGAAGGCCGTACTGGACGGCATTCAGGCACTGGATGAGAAAGGTGGTGGGATCCATGAGGTCGCTCGCTGCGTACGCGGTGCGGCCTGCGCCGCGGGACGGCCGGGCGGCGCCCGTGCGGGCGCCGCCGCTCGGCGCTTACATCCGGCAGCCGCGGGCCGGGTCGGCCAGGTTCTCGACCGCCACGCCGACCAGCACGTTCTCCTCGCCCTTGACCTCGCGCAGATAGATGTCCTGCACCGGGTTGTGCGCCTTGGACATCGTGAACTCGCCGCGCGGGCTGGTGATCTGGGCGCTGGCCATGCCCTTGACGACGGCGTCCTGGTTCTTCACGTCGCCGTCGGCCGCCTTCAGGCCGGCTTCGAGCAACTGCGCGGCGTCATAGCCCTGCACCGCGTACACGTCCGGCTGGATCGTGTGCTTGGCCGCGTAGGCCTTGCGAAAGGCGTTGTCGTTGTCGGTGTTCAGCCCGTCGGCATAGTGCAGCGTGGTGAGCAGGCCCTGCGCGTTCTTGCCCTGGGCCGGCAGGGTGCCGTCGGTCAGGAAGCCCGCCCCGTAGAGCGGGATGCGCTCTTTGAGCCCGGCCGCCGCGTAGTCGTTGACGAACTTCACCGCACCGCCGCCCGCGAAGAACACATAGACGGCGTCGGGCTTGAGCGAGGCGATCTCGGTGAGAATGGCCTGGAACTCCACGTTGGGGAAAGGCAGGGTGAGTTCCTTCAACACCTTGCCGCCCTTGGATTCGAAGCCTTCCTTGAAGCCATTGACCGACTCGTCGCCGGCGGCGTACTTCCAGGTCACGGTGACGGCGGTCTCGTGCTTCTGGCGCTCGGCGGCGACCAGGCCCATGGCGTAGGCCGGCTGCCAGTTGCTGAACGAGGAGCGAAAGACATTGGGTGCACACAGCGGGCCGGTCAGCGCATCCGCGCCCGCGTTGGGCACGATCATCAGCGTCTTGCTGTCGCGCGCCACCTTGGCCATGCCCATGGCCACGCCCGAGTGCACCGTGCCCACGAGCACGTCCACCGCGTCGCGCTTGATCAGGCGGTTGGCGTTCTCGGGCGCCTTGGCCGGGTCGGACTCATCGTCGACCTTGAAGAACTGGATCTCCTGGCCGGCGAGCTTGCCGCCCTGCTCGTCGACGTAGAGGCGAAAGCCGTTCTCGATGGCCGTGCCCAGTGCGGCGTAGGTGCCGGTGAAGGGCAGCATCAGGCCGACCTTCACCTGCGCCTGTGCGGCGGTGCCCAGGGTGGCGGCCAGGCCTGCGGCGGCCAGGACGGTCAGTGTGCGGCTCAGGGTTGCGTTCATGGTGTCTCCAGGGGTGGCGTCAGGCCCTGATCTGCGTCAGGGTATCGGGAAGCGGATGCGGGTGGCGCGCGATGAAGTCGGCGACCGCCGCGCACAGGCGCGCCGGCTGGTCGCGGTGCGGCGAATGGCCGCAATCCTCGAGCTTGAGCGTGTCGCAGCGGGCCGCCGCGCGGGCGATGCCGTCGATCTGCGCCATCGTGCCGTATTCGTCGTCCAGGCCCTGCACGGCCAGGGTCGGGCAGCGCACCAGCGGCAGCAGGCCCTCGATGTTCCAGCGGCGAAAGGCGGGGTCGAGCCAGACGTCGTTCCAGCCCCAGAAGGCGGAATCGGGGTCGCGGTGGTAGCGCGCGAGCTTGCTGCGCAGGCTGGTCGTGACGTAGCCGTCGCGCGCCTGCTCGATGCTCCTGACCGTCATGTCCTCGACGAAGATGTGCGGCGCGGCGACGACCAGGCCGGCCACCCGCTCGGGATAGTTCGCCGCGTAAATGAGGGCGATCGAGCCGCCGTCGCTGTGGCCGTAGAGCCAGGGCGGATCGGCCGCGGTGTCGATGCCCAGCGCTGCGAGGAAGGCCGGCAGAAAGCCCAGGGCCTGGTGGTGCATGAAATCCACCGGCCAGCGCTCGTGCAAAGCGCGCGGCGTCGATTCGCCGTAGCCCCAGCGCGAGAACACCAGGCCGCGGCAGCCGGCCGCCTGGCACAGGCGCTCGGGAAAGTCCTTCCACATGGTGACCGAGCCCAGCCCTTCGTGCAGGAACACGAGCAGCGGCAGGCCGCGGCCCTCCGGGCCGACGTACACGTATTCGATATGGTCCTGGCGGCCGTTCCAGGCCACGTCGACGAAGCGCGAGGCGGGCTGGTCCGGCACGTCGTCTTCGGATGGGCGTGCGGTTGCGCTCATGCCGCCATTCCTTCGCTTTCCTGCTGGCGCAGGCGAAAGCGCTGGATCTTGCCGGTGGCGGTCTTGGGCAGTTCGTCGACGAAGGCGAAGCTGCGCGGGTAGCAGTGCGGCGCCAGGTGCTGCTTGACCAGCGCTTTGAGTTCCGCTTCGAGGCCGGCGTCGCCCCGGCGGCCGTCCTTGAGCACGACGAAGGCCTTGGTGCGGATCAGGCCATCGGGGTCGGGTACGCCGATCACGGCCGCCTCCAGCACGTCGGGATGCAGCACCAGCGTGGCCTCCACGCTGAAGGGCGAGACATACTGCCCGCTCACTTTGAGCATGTCGTCGCTGCGTCCGGCATAGACGTAATAGCCGTCGGGGTCGCGGCTGTACTTGTCGCCGCTCCTGGTCCACGCGCCGAGGAAGGTGTCGCGGGTCTTTTCCCGGTTGTGCCAGTACATGATGGCCGAGCTGGGGCCGCGGATGTAGAGGTCGCCGATCTCGCCGTCCGGCACCGGCCGGCCGTCCTCGCCGCGCAGCTCCAGCTCGTAGCCGTCGACCGGCTTGCCGGTGGTGCCGTAGCGCACGTCGCCGGGCCGGTTGGAGAGGAAGATGTGCAGCATCTCGGTGGAGCCGATGCCGTCGATGATCTCGCAGCCGAAGTGGGCGGTGAAGCGCTCGCCGATGTCGCGCGGCAGCGCCTCGCCCGCCGACGTGCACAGGCGCAGCGCGACCGCGTCGCGCGGCGGCAGCCCGGGCGAGGCGAGCAGGCCCGCGTAGCCCGTGGGCGCACCGCAGAAGATGGTGGGCTGCTGCTCCGTCAGCCGGCGAAAGCAGGCCTCGGGTGTCGGCCGCTCGGCCATCAGCACGACGCTCGCGCCCGCCGCCAGCGGGAACAGCAGGGCATTGCCCATGCCGTAGGCGAAGAAGAGCTTGGCCGCCGAGAACACCTTGTCGTCCTCGCGCATGCCGAGGACGGGCTCGGCGAACAGCGCCGTGCACCAGTAGGGATTGGCATGGCTGTGCACGGTGCCCTTGGGCCTGCCGGTCGAGCCCGAGGAATACAGCCAGAACGCCGGCTCGTCGGCCAGGGTGCGCGCCGGTGCTGCCAAGGGCTCGTGCGCGGCGATCGTGGCCTCCAGGCTGCGCGCGCCATCGGGCAGCGGGCCGGCGGGGCGCGAGACCAGGATGGCCCCCAGCTCGTGGCGGCCCTTGTCCATCGCCGCCTGCAGCGTGGGCAGCAGCGACTCGGACACCAGCGCGGCCTGCGCGCGGCTGTGCTCCAGCATGTGCGCGTAGTCGTCCGGCGTGAGCAGGGTATTCACGCACACGGGGACGACGCCGGCATACAGCGCGCCGAGAAAGCTCACCGGCCAGTCCGAACAGTCGTGCATGAGCAGCAGCACGCGTTCCTCGCGGCGCACGCCGAGCGCGCGCAGCGCGGCGGCCAGACGGCGCGCGCGCTGCTCGAGTTCGCCGTAGCCGAGATCGCCGTGGTCGTCGGTGTAGGCGATCTTGCCGGCGCGGCCGCGGTTGCGCTGGAACAGGTGCTCGGCGTAGTTGAATTCGGCGGGGGGCGGCTCGGGCAGCGGCATGGCGATCTCCTGCGAGTGCGGGTATGGCGGCGCGCGGCGGGCGAGGGCGGCTGCCTCGCGCACGGGCCGGCGCGCCGGTCGATGACAGCGGGGTGTCAGCCCCGGGTGAATTCGATGCGGCCTTCGGGCAGCAGGTACAGCACCAGCGCGCGGCCATGGCGCACTGTGGGCGAATGCGCGCTGCCCGGCCCATACACCTTCCAGCCGGCGGCCGTGCCGTCGAAGGTAGCGTCGGGGGTAAGGGGCAGGACGAGGTCGATCTCGCCCGTGGGATGGACGTGGTGCGGGCCGGCACAGTCGTGCATGTCGACCACGTCCACCGAGAACGCCTGGGATTCGGGCGAGGGTTTGATGACGCGGCCGTAGCGGATGCCGTCGGCTTCGCGGTTGCACAGCCAGCCTTCGGCCACGCCGGTGGTACAGGACTCGCGCATGGCCCGGTACCACGGCGTATCGCTGCCGTGCGTCTGGTTCAGCCAGTCCTGCAGCGCGCCGTCGAGCGGGCGCCCGGCGATCTGCCCGGTCAGGTCGGTGATGAGTGAATTAAACTGCGTGCTTGCCATGGCGTCTCCTCCGTGGCCTTCGGTACGTTCCCGGTAGTGCATGCGGCGAGAGGCTTTATGCACTATCGTTCATGCTTGCGCAAAAGATACGGTGCATGCTTGAATGGTGTCAAGAAAAATACTGCATGCTAGGGTAAATACCGAGCGCTTGCGCGCCGGCTCCGATCCGCTTACCACGCCTGTCCCATGACCGCCCCAGCCACCGCGCTTCCCGAAAAGTCGCCCTTCCTCGTCGCATTGGGCGAGCGCATCCGCAACCTGCGCGCGCGGCGCGGGCTCACCCGCAAGGCCACGGCGCTGGCGGCCGAGATCTCCGAACGCCATCTGGCCAACCTGGAGCTGGGCACCGGCAATGCCTCCATCCTGGTGTTGGTGCAGGTGGCGCAGGCGCTGCAGTGCTCGCTCGCCGAGATCGTCGGCGACGTGACGACCTCGTCGCCCGAGTGGCTGCTGATCCGGGAAATGCTCGAGCATCGCTCCGAGAGCGAGCTGCACCGCGCCCGCGTGCAGCTCGCCGAGATGTTCGGCGGCAGCGGCGATCGCCAGGCGCGCCTGGCGCGCATCGCCCTGGTGGGCCTGCGCGGCGCCGGCAAGTCCACGCTGGGCCGCATGCTGGCCGAGGACCTCGGTTATCCGTTCGTCGAGCTGAGCCGCGAGATCGAGAAGGTGGCCGGCTGCAGCATCGTCGAGATCCATTCGCTTTACGGCAGCGGGGCCTATCGTCGCTACGAGCGGCGCGCGCTCGAGGAAACCGTGCAGATCTATCCCGAGGTGGTGATCGCCACGCCGGGAGGGCTGGTGTCCGATCCGGCCACCTTCAACCTGCTGCTCGGGCACTGCTACACCATCTGGCTGCAGGCCGACCCCGAGGACCACATGCGGCGCGTGGTGGCGCAGGGCGATTTCCGGCCGATGTCCGGCAGCAAGGAGGCGATGGAGGACCTGCGGCGCATTCTGGCCGGGCGTACCGCCTTCTATGCCAAGGCCGACATGACCTACGACACCAGCGGCCATTCGCTGCAGGAGACCTTCGCCGGTCTGCGCACGGCCGTGCGCAGCGCCGCCGGGCTGATGGACTGGGCGGCCTGAGGGCCCTCGCGCGCTGGCGCCGCGAAAGGCGTCGCGCCATCTGCTTCGTTCTCTTCACGCCGCCTGCCCACTCCAAGCTGGAATCCTCATGCAGTCCCTGTATCCCTTGATCGACGCCGCCGCAGGCTGGGGCCTGGTGCTGGTCTGCGTCGCCCTGCTGGCGTTGCGGTACCTGCAGGTGCGGTATTGGCGCACGGCGCTGGTCATGCGGGCCGCGCCCGGGCCGTTGACCTGTTTGACGGTCGGTGGCGCGGCCCTGGCGGCATTCGCCGTGCTCGCCCGCGCGGTCGCGAGCGAGCCGGTGCCGGCCTGGCTGAGCGCGCTGGACGCCTGGGGGCTCACGCGCAACCCGGGCGGGCCGGACGCCGCCCTGGCCGCGGTGGCGGCCTTCACGCACCTGGGCGACAGCCTTACCGTGACGGGCGTGGCCGGCATCGTCGGCGCGGTGCTGCTGTGGCGGCGGCAGTGGGCCGGATTGTGCTGGTGGGCGCTGGCCTCGCTCGGCAATGGCCTGCTGGTGCGCTGGTGCAAGCAGGTATTCGGACGCTACCGCCCCGACGCGCCCTATCTGGAAGTGCACGGGTTCAGCTTTCCGAGCGGCCATGCCATGTCGAGCATGGTGGTGTATGGGCTGCTCGTCATCGTGCTGTGGGGCTGGGCGCGCGACCCCGCCCTGCCGGCGCACAGCCGCGCGGGCAGGGCCCTGCGCGCCGCGGCGTTCGGCGTGGCGGGCCTGACGCTGGCCATCGGCCTGTCCCGCGTCTGGCTGCAGGTGCACTACGCGAGCGACGTGCTGGCCGGCTGGATGCTCGGCATCGCCTGGCTCGCCGTGCTTTGCCTGCTCGCACGGCCCGCCCGGGGTGGCTGAGCGCCGGGGCCGAGAGCCCCGCTGTGCCCGCGTCTTGTCCGACGCAGATGTAGCAAAGTGCACGGCATGCGCCCTGATACCAGGCGATTCAGGGTAAACCCTGATGGCATTGCCTTGACGCACTGAATTGCATGAAATATCGTTCACGACATGGAGTTTGAATGAATTAAGATGCATGTTCGGCCTACAGGAGATCGCCGCCATGACCGATGCCACTACGTCCGCCCCCCAGACGCGGATCCACTATCAGACCGACCCTTCCCGCTACAAGCACTGGAAGCTGAGTTTCGAGGGCCCCGTCGCCACGCTCGCGATGGACGTGGCCGAGGACGGCGGCCTGCGTCCCGGCTACAAGCTCAAGCTCAATTCGTATGACCTCGGCGTCGACATCGAACTGCACGACGCCCTGAACCGCATCCGCTTCGAGCACCCGGAAGTGCGCACGGTGGTCGTCACCAGCCTGAAGGAGCGCATCTTCTGTTCGGGCGCCAACATCTTCATGCTGGGCCTGTCCTCGCACGGCTGGAAGGTGAACTTCTGCAAGTTCACCAACGAGACGCGCAACGGGATCGAGGATTCCAGCCGGCACAGCGGCCTGAAGTTCGTTGCCGCGCTGAACGGCGCCTGCGCGGGCGGCGGCTACGAGCTGGCCCTGGCCTGCGACGACATCGTGCTGGTGGACGATCGCTCCTCCACGGTGGCGCTGCCCGAGGTGCCGCTGCTCGGCGTGCTGCCCGGCACGGGCGGGCTCACTCGCGTCACCGACAAGCGCAAGGTGCGCCATGACCGCGCCGACATCTTCTGCACCACCAACGAGGGCGTGCGCGGGCAGCGCGCGGTGGATTGGCGCCTGGTCGACGCCATCGCCAAGCCCGCGCAGTTCCAGCAGACGGTGGCCGAGCGCGCGCGCAAGCTGGCCGGGCAGAGCGACCGGCCGGCCGACGCCCAGGGCATCGCTCTGACCCCGCTGGACAAGCGCATCGAGGCCGACGCGCTGCATTACCGCTACGTCGAGGTCGCCATCGACCGCGCGAGCCGCACGGCCACCTTCGTCGTGAAGGCGCCCGACAGCGTGCAGCCCGGCGACGCGGCCGGCATCCAGGCCGCGGGCGCCGCCTGGTGGCCGCTGCAGATGGCGCGCGAACTGGACGACGCCATCCTCGAGATGCGCACCAACGAACCGGACATCGGCACCTGGCTGCTCAAGACCGCGGGCGATCCGCAGGCCGTGCTCGCCTGCGACGCGGTGCTGCAGGCTCAGGGCTCGCACTGGCTGGTGCGCGAAACGCTGGGCCTCCTGCGCCGCACGCTCGCCCGCCTGGACGTGTCCTCACGTTCGCTGTTCGCCCTCATCGAGCCCGGCTCGTGCTTTGCCGGCACGCTGGCCGAACTCGCCTTCGCCGCCGACCGCGCCTACATGCTGGCCCTGCCCGACGAGCCCGAGCGCGCGCCCCGGCTGGCCTTGAGCGAGCTCAACTTCGGCGCCTATCCGATGGTCAATGGCCAGTCGCGCCTGGCGCGCCGCTTCTACGACGACGAGGCCGAGCTGGCCGCCGCCCGCGCGAGCATCGGCGAGCCGCTGGATGCCGACCGCGCCGACGCCCTGGGCCTGGTCACTGCCGCGCTGGACGACATCGACTGGGCCGACGAGATCCGCCTCGCCATCGAGGAGCGGGTGGCGATGTCGCCGGACGCGCTCACCGGCATGGAGGCCAACCTGCGCTTCGCCTCGCGCGAGACCATGGAGACCCGCATCTTCGGCCGCCTGACCGCTTGGCAGAACTGGATCTTCCAGCGCCCGAACGCCGTCGGCGAGAAGGGCGCCCTGAAGGTCTACGGCAAGGGCGAGAAGGCCGGTTTCGACTGGAACCGGGTGTAGCAGAGACGACCTGGCCGCGAGGCAGGCCCGCCTGCGCCGGCCCGGCATGAGCAGACAACCCGCGGCACCCGCGCGATCCGCGCGCCACCGACGACGAACCAGACTTTCGGAGGACGCCATGTCCGGCATCAACTACAGCGAGAAGATCCCCAACAACGTCAACCTCGCCGAGGACCGCACCCTGCAGCGCGCCCTCGAGCAGTGGCAGCCCAACTTCCTGAGCTGGTGGGGCGACGTCGGCCCCGAGGGCTCGAACGACTACGACGTCTACCTGCGCACCGCGATCAGCGTGGACCCCCAGGGCTGGGCGCAGTTCGGCTACGTGAAGATGCCGGACTATCGCTGGGGCATCTTCCTCAACCCCAAGGAGGAAGGCCGCAGGATCCACTTCGGCGACCATCAGGGCGAAGGCGCCTGGCAGGATGTGCCGGGCGAGCACCGCGCCAACCTGCGCCGCATCATCGTCACCCAGGGCGACACCGAGCCCGCCTCGGTGGAGCAGCAGCGCCACCTGGGCCTGACCGCGCCCTCGCTGTACGACCTGCGCAACCTGTTCCAGGTCAATGTGGAAGAGGGCCGCCACCTGTGGGCCATGGTCTACCTGCTGCACCGCTACTTCGGCCGCGATGGCCGCGAGGAGGCCGAGGGCCTGCTCGAGCGCCGTTCCGGCGACGAGGACAACCCGCGCATCCTGGGCGCCTTCAACGAACGCACGCCGGACTGGCTGTCGTTCTTCATGTTCACCTACTTCACCGACCGCGACGGCAAGTTCCAGTTGAGCGCGCTCGCCGAATCGGGTTTCGATCCGCTCGCACGCACCACGCGCTTCATGCTGACCGAGGAAGCGCACCACATGTTCGTGGGCGAATCGGGCGTCTCGCGCATCGTGCAGCGCACCTGCGACGTGATGAACCAGTTGAAGACCGACAACCCCGAGACCCTGCGCGCCGCGGGCGTGATCGATCTGCCCACCATCCAGCGCTATCTGAACTTTCACTACAGCGTGACGATCGATCTCTTCGGCGCCGACGAGTCGTCCAACGCCGCCATCTTCTACAGCTCTGGCCTGAAGGGCCGCTACGAGGAAGGCAAGCGCGGCGACGACCACCGCTTGAAGAGCGATGCCTACAGAGTGCTCGAAGTGCGCGACGGCAAGCTGGTGGAGAAGGAAGTGCCGATGCTCAACGCGCTCAACGAAGTCCTGCGCGACGACTACATCAAGGATTCCGTGTCCGGCGTCGGGCGCTGGAACCGCGTGATCGAGAAGGCCGGCATCTCCTTCAAGCTCACCGTGCCGCACAAGGCCTTCAACCGCCAGATCGGCACGCTCTCGGGCGTGCGCGTCGCGCCGGACGGCACCGTGGTGTCGCAGGCGCAGTGGGACGCGCACAAGGACCAGTGGCTGGCCACCGACGAGGACCGCGCCTTCGTCGCCTCGCTGATGGGCCGCGTGGTCGAACCCGGCCGGTTCGCCAACTGGATCGCGCCGCCCGTCATGGGCATCAACCGCCAGCCGATGGACTTCGAGTACGTCCGCTTCAATTGAGTAAAGGGGCGGGCCGCCCGCCCTGCGCCCGCACGTGCGGGCGGCCAGGGCGGCCGCCCGGGAGAACGCCATGGATATGCCGACCCAGATGGGCACCATCAAGCAGCACGTCATCGATCCGGAAATCTGCATCCGCTGCAACACCTGCGAGGCCACCTGCCCGATCGACGCCGTCACCCACGACGATCGCAACTACGTGGTCAAGCCCGACGTGTGCAACGGCTGCATGGCCTGTGTGCCGCCGTGTCCGACCGGCGCCATCGACAACTGGCGCATCGTGCCCAAGGCGCTGGCCTATCCGGTCGACGCGCAGCTCACGTGGGACGAACTGCCTCCGGAGCTGACGCCCGAGCAACTGGCCGCCGAGGGCGTGGCCGACGCCGAGCTGCAGGAGGTGCAGGCCGAGGCCGGCCAGGCGCAGGAAGCCGCCACGCTGCAGGCGGACGAGCCGCGCCTGGATGCGGCGACCTACGGCGCCGTCCTGCCGCCGTGGTCGGCGGCGCACGCCTACACCAACCTGTACGGGCCCAAGGCGCCCACCAGCGCCACCGTGGTCGGCAACTACCAGGTCAACGAGCCCGGCACCGAGAACGTCACCCATCACATCGTGCTCGACTTCGGCCCGGTGCCCTTCCCCGTGCTGGAGGGGCAGTCCATCGCCATCGTGCCGCCGGGCGTGGACGCCAACGGCAAGGCGCACCACGCGAGGCAGTATTCGGTCGCCAGCCCGCGCAACGGCGAGCGGCCGGGCTACAACAACCTGTCGCTGACCGTGAAGCGGGTCACCCAGGACCACCAGGGCAAGCCGGTGCAGGGCGTGTGCTCGAACTATCTGTGCGATGCGAAAGTGGGCGACAAGGTCCAGGTGATCGGGCCCTTCGGCCAGTCCTTCCTAATGCCCAACCATCCCAGGTCGCACATCGTGATGATCTGCACCGGCACGGGCAGCGCGCCGATGCGCGCCATGACCGAGTGGCGCCGGCGGCTGCGCGCGAGCGGCAAGTTCGAGGGAGGCAAGCTGATGCTGTTCTTCGGCGCGCGCACGCAGCAGGAGCTGCCGTACTTCGGCCCGCTCATGAAGCTGCCCAAGGATTTCATCGACATCAACCTGGCCTTCTCGCGCACGGCCGGCCAGCCCAAACGCTACGTGCAGGACCTCCTGCGCGAGCGCGCCGTGGACCTGCTCGAACTGCTCAGGGACGAGCAGTCCCACATCTACGTGTGCGGCTTGAAGAGCATGGAGCAGGGCGTGCTGCTGGCGCTGCGCGACGTGGCCCGCGAAGGCGGCCTGGACTGGCATGCGCTGGGCGACTCGCTCAGGCGGCACGGCCGGCTGCACCTGGAGACCTATTGAGCACGGTACGCCGGAGCGCGTCGTCCGCATGCAAGGGCCCGCGGCAGAGATGCCGCGGGCCCTTGCGGTTTCGGTGCCGCCTTCCGGGCGCCGGCCCGACAGGGGGCGCAGGCGGCGCCCGGTGGTTGCCGGCTGGATGCTGCAGTGCAGCGATCCGCACTCGACCATTGCTATCATCGCGGCTCGTCCATAACCGGGCGCCGCCGGACCGGCCGCGCCGCCTACAAAGGAACGCGTGCGATGAGCATCCTGGCCATCCTGGTGTCGTTGTTGCTGCTGATGTACTTGGCCTACCGGGGCATCACCGTGCTGATCCTGGCGCCCCTGATGGCGGCGCTGGCTGTGTTGCTGTCGGGCGACGGCGGCCTGCTGCTGCCGATCTACACCGAGACCTTCCTGACGGCGCTCTCGGGCTACGTCATGCAGTTCCTGCCGATCTTTCTGCTCGGTGCGCTGTTCGGCCAGTTGATGGCCGATTCGGGGGCGGCCAGCACGATCGCGCGCTGGATCACCGAGAAGCTGGGCGCGCGCCACGCGGTGCTGACGGTGGTGCTGGCCTGCGCGCTGCTCACCTATGGCGGCGTGTCGTTGTTCGTGGTGGCCTTCGCCATCTATCCGATCGCCCAGGCCCTGTTCCGTACGGCGGACATTCCCAAGCGCTTCATCCCGGCGTCCATCGCCCTCGGTTCGTTCACCTTCACGATGACGGCGCTGCCCGGCACCCCGGCGATCCAGAACGCCATTCCCATCCCGTATTTCGGCACCAACGTCTTCGCCGCGCCGGGCTTGGGGATCATCGCCGCCGTCATCATGCTGGGCGGCGGCATGGCCTGGCTGCGCATGCGCACGGCGCGCGCGATGGCGCAGGGCGAAGGCTACGGCAAGCACATGGAGGACGACGATCCGACGGGCGCGGCGCAGGCCCCGGACGGCGGGGCGCCCATGCCCCTGGCGCTTGCCCTGCTGCCCCTCGTGCTGGTGATCGGGGTGAACGCGCTGTTCACCTACGGGGTGTTCCCCGGCATGGACTTCACGAACGTCCAGGCGCGTTTCCCGGGCCTGGACCCGTCCCGCGTCACCGGGCTGTGGGCGCTCATCATCGCGCTCTCGGTGGCCTGCGCCACCCTGGTCCTGCTGCGCGTGAAGCACTGGCTGGACCTGCGCGGCACGGTCAACAAGGGCGTGTTCGGCTTCATGCTGCCGCTCTTCAACACGGCCTCCGAGGTGGGCTACGGCGCGGTCATCGCCAGCCTCGCGGGCTTTGTCATCATTCGCGACGCGGTCCTCAACGTGTCCGACAATCCGCTCATCTCCGAGGCCGTGGCCATGGGCACGCTGGCGGGGATCACCGGGTCGTCCTCGGGTGGGCTGAGCATCGCCCTGCAGACGCTGGGCGCCGACTATCTCGCGATGGCCGATCAGATCGGCATCAGCCCCGAACTGCTGCACCGGGTGGCCGTGCTCGCGGCAGGCAGCATGGACACGCTGCCGCATTGCGGCGCGATCATCACCCTGTTGTCGATCTGCAAGCTCAACCACCGGCAATCGTATGGCGACATCGCGGCGGTGACGATCGTGGCGCCGGTGGCCGCGCTGGTCGTCGTCATCACGCTGGGCACGATGTTCGGCTCGTTCTGAGCCGCGAATGCACCGGCGCAGCATGCTGATACCTGCCGTCTCCCGTGCATCGGCGATACTACGAATTATTGAACCCGGCGCCGGAGCGCGCGGCAGCACGCCGGCGGCGCGCGCCGGGTACGGAGATTTGCCATGCCAGTATCCCAGGAAAGCGTCAGCATGGCGTTGTTCTGCGATTTCGAGAACGTCGCCTTGGGCGTGCGCGACGCCAACTACGACAAGTTCGACATCAAGAAGGTGCTCGAGCGCCTGCTGCTCAAGGGCAGCATCGTGGTCAAGAAGGCCTATTGCGACTGGAGCCGCTACCAGAGCTTCAAGGCCACCATGCACGAGGCGAGCTTCGAGCTGATCGACATCCCGCACGTGCGCCAGTCGGGCAAGAACTCGGCCGACATCCGCCTGGTGGTCGACGCGCTCGACCTCTGCTACACCAAGTCGCACGTCGATACCTTCGTCATCATCAGCGGCGATTCGGATTTCTCGCCGCTGGTCTCCAAGCTGCGCGAGAACGCCAAGCAGGTGATCGGCGTGGGGGTGAAGCAATCCACCTCGGACCTGCTCATCACCAACTGCGACGAGTTCATCTTCTACGACGACCTGGTGCGCGAAAGCCAGCGCCAGGCGCGGCGCGAGGCGCGCCAGCAGCAGCCGGCCCAGCCGCAGGCCAGCCGGCGCCAGGACGAGGAAGGCAAGCGCCGAGACGAGACCGAGGCGCGCCGCCTGAAGGCCATCAACCTGGCCGTCGAGACCTACGATGCGCTGGCCGCCGAGCGCGGCGACGGCGGCAAGATCTGGGCCTCGGTGCTGAAGGAAGCCATCAAGCGCCGCCGCCCGGATTTCAACGAGTCCTACTTCGGCTTCAAGGCTTTCGGCAACCTGCTCGAAGCCGCCCAGCAGCGCGGCCTGCTGCAGTTCGGCCGCGACGACAAGTCGGGCGCCTACGTGTACCGCCAGAACGGTGGACGTGCCGACGGCGAGGACGAGACGCTGGAGGTCTACGACCCGGCCGGCAACGAGCTCGACAGGAGCGCCGAACGCGGGGCGCGTCAGCCGGCCGAGGCGCGCCAGGGCACCGAAGGGCGTGAGCGGCGCCAGGGCGGCCGTCGACGCGGTGGCCGGTCCGGATCCGAGGCCGAGCCCGTGCGCGAGGAAGCGGCCGCAGCCGGCGAGGCTCAGACGAGCTTCGGCGAGCCGTTGACCCAGACGTCGCCCGAAGTCGAGGCGCACGCCGACACGACGCGGGAGATCGAATGGCGCGAGCAGCCGCTGCCGGAAACCGGCCGGGGCCGATCGGCCGAGGCGGACACCGAGGCGACCGCCCAGCTCGAGCCGGCGGGCGTCGAGGCGGCGCCTGCGCCGGCGAAGAAGGCGCGCAAGCAACCTGCCCGGGTCGCCAGGGCCAAGGCCAGGGCGGCGCAAACCGCTGTCACCCAGGGCGGCCAGGAGGCGCCGCCGGCCGCGGTGCACACACCTGCGGCGAAGACACCGGCCGGCGTGCTGGCCGCAACGCCTGAACCCGGTTTGGATCGCGTCGCCGTGCAGCCGGCGCCGGCCACGGAGCAGGCAGTGGACGGCGCGGCGCCTGCCGAGCCGCCGAAGCGCGCGCGCAAGACGAGCACGCCGCGCCGTGCGCCTCGCAAGCGCGCCACGCGCGCCGATATCGAGCCGCAGTAACCCCCTGAGCGTCAGCGCTGCGGTTCGTCGAGCAGGCTGGACAGCACCTCGGCTTCGAGCCGCGCGATATGCGCGTCCCCGCGGACGCGGGGGCGCGGCAAGTCGACCGGCAGGTCCAGCGCCACGCGCCCGTGGTCGATCAGGACCACCCGATCGGCCAGCGCGAGCGCTTCGCTGACATCGTGCGTGACCAGGACGGCGGTGAAACCGTGTTCGCGCCACAAGGTCTCGATCAGGCGCTGCATGGCGATCCGCGTGAGCGCATCGAGCGCTCCCAGCGGTTCGTCGAGCAGGAGCACACGCGGACGGTGAGCGAGTGCGCGCGCGAGCGCCACACGCTGTTTCTGGCCGCCGGAGAGCACGCGCGGCCACTCCGCCGCACGGTCGGCCAGGCCGACTTCGCCCAGCGCGGCCAGGGCGGCGGCACGGCGATGGGCGCGGTCGCCCGGCAGGCCGAGCGCCACGTTGTCGTCCACGCGCTGCCACGGGAGCAGACGGGCCTCCTGGTACATCAGGCGGACTTCCGGCGACAGGCCGGTCAGGGGAACGCCGCCGATATCGATGCTGCCGGTGTCCGGCACGTCCAGACCGCCCAGCAGGCGCAGCAGGGTGCTCTTGCCGCAGCCGCTGCGCCCGACAATGGCCACGAATTCGCCAGGTGCGATAGCCAGGTCCAGGCCGAGCAGTACCTGGAGCGCGCCGAAGCCGCGCACCACCTGGCGCACCGAGATCGACAGGCCCTGCGCGGCTTCGGTCGGGGGAGGTTTCAGGACGGCATTCATGGCAAGGTCCTCATCGCGGGCGAAAGCCATCGTTCCAGGTGAGCAGCCGCGACTCCAACGCGCGTGCTGCGACGTCGGCGAACTTGCCGAGCAGGGCGTACAACAGGATGGCCAGCACCACGATGTCGGTCTGCAGGAACTCGCGCGCGTTCATGGCCATGTAGCCGATGCCGCTGGATGCGGCAATGGTCTCGGCCACGATCAGGGTGAGCCACATGAAGCCGAGGGCGTAGCGCACGCCGACCAGGATGCTGGGCAGCGCACCGGGCAGGATCACCTGACGAAAGAGCTGCCAGTTGCCCAGCCCGTACGAGCGGCCCATTTCGACCAGGCCTGCATCGACCGACCGGATGCCGTGGAAGGTGTTGAGGTAGATGGGAAACAGGGTGCCCAGGGCAACCAGGAACACCTTGCCCGCCTCGTCGATGCCGAACCACAGGATGATCAGCGGAATCATCGCCAGATGCGGCACGTTGCGCAGCATCTGGATGGACGTGTCGAACAGCGTCTCGAAGAGCCGGGAGCCGCCGTTGAGCAGGCCGAAAAGCAGACCGAGGCCCCCGCCGATGAGAAAGCCGATGGCCGCCCGCGCGAAGCTGGCCCACAGATGTGCGAACAATTCGCCGCTGCGCGTAAGTTCCCACGCCGCGGCCAGCACCGCCGAAGGCGCCGGCGCGATGCGCGTGGACAGCCAGCCCGATTGCGCGGCGAGCTGCCAGAGCGCGATCAGGCCGACGGGCACCAGCCAGGGCAGCAGCAGGCGCTGCAGGCGGCCTTCGCGCCGCTGGCGCACGCGAACGGCGTCGGCGCCGGTGTCCGCAGGCAGCGTGCTCATGGTGTCCAGATCACGGTGGAGACATCGAGCCGGCGCGGAATCAGCTTGAGATCGGCGAAGGTGTCGGCGATCGCCTGCTGGTTGGCGACAACCTCCTCGGCGATCGGCGTCACGCCGTAGGCGTAGTTCTCGAGCGCTGCGCGCGTGATCTCGGGGCTCAGGCCGATCTGCGGCGCCAGGATTTGCGCGGCGGCGTCGAAGTTCTGCGTCGTCCAGTCGCCCGTCTTGCGCACCTCCTCGAGGGCCCAGCGCAGCACGTCGGCGTGCTGCTGGGCATACGGCCGGGTCGATAGATAGAAGTTGTAGTTCTTGACCACGCCGTCGCCGTCGGCCAGCACGCGGGCGCCGATCTGCCCCACGGCCGCCTGCGCGAACGGGTCCCAGATGACCCAGGCGTCGATGGAGCCGTTCTCGAAGGCGGCGCGCGCCTCGGCCGGCGGCAGCAGCGCCACGGTCACATCGCCGTACCCGAGGCCTTCGCGCTCCAGCAGTTTCACCAGCAGGTAGTGCACATTGGAGCCGCGGTTGAGCGCCACGCGCTTGCCCTTGAGTTCGGCCACCGAACGGATCGGTGAATCCTTGGGCACCAGCACCTTTTCAGCCAGCGGCGCAGGCGGCTCGTTGGCGACGTAGACCAGGTCTGCGCCGGCTGCCTGAGCGAACACGGGTGGCGTTTCCCCGACGCATGCGAAGTCGATGCCGCCCACGTTCAGGGCCTCCAGCATCTGTGGTCCGGCGGTGAACTCGACCCAGCGCACGTTCACGCCCTCGCTGCGCAGGCGCTCGTCGAGATTGCCACGGGCCTTGAGAATGGCCAGGTTCGACCCCTTCTGCCAGCCCACGCGCAGCGTGCGCTGCGCGCCCTGCGCCAGCGCCGGGGGCGCCAGGCCCATCCAGGCGGCGGAGACCGCCAGCATCATGGCGCTCATGGCCTGGCGCCGGCCGGGCCGGGCGGGAGTCTCTTCTCGTGCTGGCGTCGCGATCATCGCGGATCCGTCCTGTCAAATGCCGAATCCTAGAAGACGCCGGCGGCCGGGCCAACGAATAACTCGTTCGTAGCAAATGGTCAGGCCGGATAAGCGCTGCGCGAACGATGCGCAGCGCGCGCGCCGAATCCGTGCAGATCCGTGTATCCGCTGTTGGTTGCGCCCGGTCCCGGCGCCGCGTTGCGCGCGGTCGGGACGGTGCGCCTCAAAGGTCCAGCACGAGCTTTGTCGACTTCGCGCCAGAGCAGCAGATCATCATGACGTTCTGGGCCGCTTTTTCTTCGTCGCTCAGCACGTGGTCGCGGTGATCGGGTTCGCCGGCGAGCACCGGAACCTCGCAGAGCCCGCAGACGCCTTCCTGGCACGAGTAGTTCGCCGCTATGCCCTGGTCCAGCAGCGTGTCGAGGATGGTCTTGCCCGGAGGCACGACCACGCTGCGCCCGGACCGGGCCAATTCCACCGTGTAGCCGCCTGCGTCGGCGCGCTGCGCGCCGCCGAAGGACTCCAGGTGCACGCGCTCCGGCGGCAGCGTCCGGGTGGCGGCCTGGAAGGCCTCGATCATGGGGGCGGGGCCGCAGCAATAGAAGTGCGAGCCGGCAGGGGCGCTGTCGACCGCCTGTGCGATGTCCAGGCGGGCCGCGCCTGGCGCGCCGTCGAAGACGGCATGCAACCGCTGGCCGCCGGTGGCCGCCACGGTCCGGATGGCGGCCAGGAAGGCCGCGTGGGCCGGCGTCCTGCTGGCGTAGTGCAGCGTCCAGGGCGACCCGATGGCGTGCAGGCGCTGGATCATGCACCACAGCGGCGTGATGCCGATGCCGCCGGCGATCAGCACCGAATGGCCGGCCGATTCCACCAGCGGGAACAGGTTGCGCGGCGGCCGCACGGCCAGGCTGTCGCCCGTTCGAACCTGATCGTGGACGTAGGCCGAACCGCCGCGCCCGCTGGGCTCCCGGTGGACGGCGATGACGTAGCGGTCCCGCTCATGGCAGGGGTTGATCAGGGAGTAGCTGCGCGACATGCCGCCGGGCAGGCACAGATCGACGTGCGCGCCGGCGGAAAAGGCCGGTAGCAGCGCGCCCGCGGAGGACGGCCGCAGTTCGAGCGAAATGATGGTCTCGGCCTCGCGCGCGATGCGCGAGACGACGACATTCAACGAGTCGGTTGCTGCCATGGAAATCCCTGCTGCCGGATGCCGGTCGGTTCTAACGCTAGGCCGGTATCCGGAGCCGGTAGAACGAAATGGTGTGGGCGATCATGCCGTACAGGCCGGCAAGGCCGACCAGGTCGAGCACCTGTTCCAGCCCCAGCGTTTGCAGGCTGCGCTCGAACAAGGCATCGGGAACCTCGCGCTCGACCAGCAGGGCGCGCATGAGGTCGTGGGTCGCCTGCTCCTTGTCGTCGTCGAAATGCGCGCTGCGGCCGTTGCGGATCGCCTCGATCTGCTCGCGCGTGATGCCGGCGCCATGCGCCAGCCGCTCGTGCCAATGCCATTCGAAGGCCGAGTCCCAGAACGCCGCCACGAGGAGTATGCAGATTTCCTTCTGCCGGGCCGGTATCGGCGCTTCGGCCGATACGTAGGCGCCGAACCTTTCGGCGACCTCGGCGAACGGCATGTGCTGCATCCAGACCAACTGGTTGATCGGCGCCTTGCCGCGCGGGCCCGATTCCATGCGGGTGATGAAGGCCTGCTGGGCCGGCGACAGCCGGTCCCGGGGGATCAGGAATTCGCGTCCCGGGTATTGCAGGCTCTCCGGCGTTACGGCAGTGTCGCGAGGCGGTGTCATGGCCGGCTCCGGTGGTCAGAGGATGAAGGAAAGGCGACCCTGGTCGCGCAGGGTATCGGTGGCGACGACGGCGCGCTTGCGGCGTATCTTCCACTGCCCATCGGCACGCACCACGTCGTGGACCGCCCGGCCGGGAAACACTTCCGTGTGGTCGTTGCGGCTGCGGTAGACGATGAAATTGCAGAGGAAGCGCGCATCGCCCAGATCCGACGGCACGACGCGCACGTTGCCGATCAGGTGCTGGATCTTCGAGCGCGGGAACTCGGCGTGCGCGGCGGGCTTGAGCAGGCGCTTGGCGCGCTCGGCCAGTCGATGGCGGTTGTCGTACACGAAGAACAGCGATCGGCCGGGCTCCCCGTCGGGGTCGTCCAGGGCCGGGACGAAGTACTCGCCGTCCTCGGTGAAAAGGCCGGCCCAGTCGTCCAGCGCCCAGGTGTCGATCAGATCGGCTTCGTGAAAGAGATAGTCCTCGGCCTCGATCCGGCCGGGCAGCGCAAGTGCGGAGGTCATGATCAGGGTCCCTGGAGTTGGTCGGCGCTGCCGCCGGTCATGAGCTGCTTCCAGCGGCGCCAGAAGATGCGCAGTTGCAGTTCGTCGGTCTTGCTGGGCCGATCCTTGAACATGCCGCGGGAGCAGTCGTTCCATGCGGCCTGCGCGCTGGCGCCGGCGGCGTAGCCGCGCTGCGCGCTCTCGAGCATCTCCACGTCGTCCGGCGTGGCGAAGCCGGCGGGGCCGAGGAACTCCACGAAATTGCGCAGCCGCCGGTCCCGCGACGAGGCGCTCTCGCCGATCGGGGCCAGGGCCCAACTGTTGATCTGCATCGCCCCGGTGGCGCTCGGGTAATAGGTGCGTACGGTCACCGCCATGATGTCGTTGACCACCAGGTTGGGGAAAATGACCATGTTGCGATCGCCCCGCACCACGACTTCGCCGCGCTCCGGGCCCAGCCTGCGATAGATCTCCGCGGCGATGCCTTCGACTTCCTGCCGGCAATCGTCGCCCCAGCCTGGCACCCAGCGCGCGTAGGGCCGGCCCCAGGCCATTTCCCCGATGGACTCGCTCACCATGTGCCCATTGCCCAGGTCCGTCGTCCAGCCCGCCCCGCCGGGTGGGCGCTGGATGCGCGTGCCGTCGCGTCCGCGCAGATAGTCGAAGTAGGTGGAGTGCGTGCTCATGCCGTGATAGCCGTCCACGCTGTTCTCCGAGAGCATCTTCCAGTTGGCCCGCGCGCTGTACTCCTGGGCGCCGCCGATGATCTCCATGCCCTGGGGCCCCTGGTCGGCCACATAGGACAGATAGTCCGCCGCGCCCTTGAGGTAGTCCGTCAATGGCTCGGCGTCGGGGTCGAAGCAGACGAAGACGAATCCGCGGAAGCTTTCCATGCGCTCGACGCGTGCCAGGTTCAGGCTGCCGTCGGCGTTGCAGTTCTGCGGCATCGAGTCGCTGCCGGGGATGTTGACCAGCTTGCCCTGGATGTCGAAGACCCAGGCATGGTACGGACAGGTGAACGTGCGCTGCTTGCCGGCACGCTGCCTGCAGACCGTGGCGCCGCGATGCGTGCAGGCGTTGTAGTAGCAGTGCAGTTGGCCGTCCCTGTCCCTGGCCAGCACGATGGGGCGTCCGACGATGTCCCGGGCGATGTAGCTGCCCGGCTCCCTGACCTCGGATTCATGGCCGAGGTAGAGCCAGCATTTTCCGAAGATCTTCCGGCGTTCCAGCGCGAGGATGGAGTCGTCGGTGAACACGCGGCGATTCACGCGGAACCGGCCGCCCTGTCTATCGTCCAGGATCAGGTTTCCGATCGCGGAGTCCGGGATGGGTTGGATTGGCGTCATGATCGAGTATCTTGTGGTGGGTGTTGCAAGCCCGGCGGACCGCGCGCCGGGGCGGGTTCCCGCACTGCCGGTCGGGCCGCGGTTTCACGCCGGGGTGGGAAAACTATCTCACATGGGATGAGGAGCAGCCAACCTATGTAGGGTCAATTATTCTGATGCTGGTTGCGGATTCCTGATTTGCCTTGCGCGGGGCCCGCCGCCAGGATGGGCTGGTCTTCTTTTGATGAACCGATGAGAGAACCAGCATGGAATCTACTGATGGAACCGTCCGCACATCCGCGTCCCGCATCGCCATCGTGACGGGCGTGGGCTCCGGTATCGGCGGCATCGGCCGGGGCATCGCGCTCGACTTGCTGCGCCAGGGGTATGCCGTCCTCGCCGCCGACCGGGATGCCGCGGTGCAGGACGTGGTGCGCGACCTCGCCCGGCAGGCGGGCGGGGGGGCGGATTGCCTGGGTTATGCCGGCGATCTGTCCCGGCCCGATGAGGCGCGGGCGATGGCCGAGGCCGCGCTGTCCCGCTGGGGGCGGATCGACGTGCTGGTCAACAACGCCGGCAGCGGCGTCATCCGCCCGTTCCTGGAGCACGACGAAGCCAGCCTCGTCGCGACGCTCGAACGCAACCTGTGGACCGCGCTCTGGTGCTGCCACGCGGTGCTGCCCGCGATGGTGCGGCAGAACCATGGCCGCATCGTCAACATCGGCGCCGATTCCCTGCGCACGGGGATTCCCGGCCATGCCGGATACAACGCCGCCAAGGGCGGCGTCGTCGGCCTGATGGTGGGCCTGGCCCGGGAGTTCGCCGCCTACGACATCACCGTGAACACCGTGTCCCCCTGCGTCGTGAATACCGAAAGGCATCGGCAGGCGCTGCGCGACGACAGCGAACTGGCACGGGCCTTTCTGCAGGTCGTGCCCAAAGGGCGCGGGGTGGAGATCGAGGAGATCTGCGACTTCGTGACCTTCCTGGCCCGCCGGGAGAACGCCTTTGCCACAGGCCAGGATTTCAGCCTGAACGGCGGCAGCGCCATGCCTTGATCTTGACGAGACACGCCCTAGGCCGTGTCGAATGCGATGCCGACACGGCCCAGGCCTGCGATCCTGGCTTCGAAGCGATCGCCGGGCGCGACGGGAACCATGGGGCCGAGCGCGCCGGTCAGCACGACTTCGCCGGCGCGCAGCGGCGTGTCCAGCGCCGCCATCCTGCGCGCCAGCCACAGCGCCGCGGCCATTGGATGGCCCAGGCAGGCGGCGCCCACGCCATGCGAAACCAGGTCGCCGTTGCGCGCCAGGGTCATGCCCACCAGGTCGAGTTCCAGGCCGAGCGGGCTGACGGGTGTCGTGCCGAGCACGTACAGCCCGCAGGACGCGTTGTCGGCGACCGTATCGGTGAGCCGGATGTCCCAGTCGGCGATCCGGCTGTCCACGATTTCCAGTGCCGGAAGCACGTAGGCGATGGCGCGCAGCAGTTCGGCGAGGCCGAGGTCGGGCTGCGCGAGGTCGCGTTGCAGCACGACGGCGACTTCGGCCTCGCATTTGGGCTGGATCAGCCGGCTCCAGGCCACCGTATCGCCGGCAGCGCATTCCATGTGCGCGTACAGGGTGCCGTAGTCCGGCTGGTCCACGCCAAGCTGCTGCTGGACCGCGGCCGAGGTCAGGCCGATCTTGCGGCCGCTGACGCGGCCGCCCTCGGCGATGACCCGCCGAGTGTTCAGCCTTTGTACCGCGTAGGCCGCGGCAAGATCTCCGGCGGGCAGCAGGGTGCGCACGGGGGCGATGGGCGAGCGCGTCCGGCTTGCCTCGTGCAACAGGGCGGCCGCCTCGGTCACGCCCGGCGCATCGGGAACCGCGTCGGTCATGTCATGCTGCGGCATGGGCGAGCCCTCCGTTGCGCCGCCGGCTGAGGGTCAGGGCGGTATCCTCGATCATGTCCTCCTGGCCGCCCACCATGCGTCGGCGCCCGAGTTCCAGCAGGATCTCCCGCGGCGGCACGCCGTACTTCTCCCCGGCGCGCTGGGCGAACAGCAGGAAGCTCGAATAGACGCCCGCGTAGCCCAGGGTGAGGGCGTCGCGATCGATGCGGATGGGCCGGTCCATGATCGGAACCACCAGATCCTCGGCGACGTCCTGGACCGCGAAGAGGTCGATGCCGGTGGGGATTCCCATGCGCTCGCAGACGGCCACCAGCACTTCCAGCGGCGTGTTGCCCGCGCCGGCGCCCAGCCCCGCGGCGGCGGCGTCGATACGGCGGGCGCCGGCCCGGATCGCGGCGATGGCGTTCGCGACCCCCATCGCCAGGTTGTGGTGGCCGTGGAAGCCGACGTCGGTTCCCGGGTCGAGCGCGTCGCGCACGGCGGCGATTCTTGCGGTCACCTCGTCGGGCAGCAGATGCCCGGCCGAATCGGTGACGTAGACGCAGTTGGCGCCATAGCTTTGCATCTGCCGGGCCTGGATCGCCAGGGCGGCGGGCTCGGCCATGTGCGCCATCATCAGGAAGCCCACGGTGTCCATGTCCAGGGTGCGTGCGAGCGCGATATGCTGCTCGGCCACGTCCGACTCCGTGCAGTGGGTCGCCACGCGGATCGTATGCACGCCGATCTCCCGGGCCATGCGCAGGTGGTCCACGGTACCGATGCCGGGGATGAGCAGAGCCGAGACCCTGGCCTGCCGCATCAAGGGGACCACGGCGGCGAGGTAGGCCTCGTCGGCGTGCCTGGGGAAACCGTAGTTCACGGACGCGCCGCCCAGCCCGTCGCCGTGCGTGACTTCGATCAACGGCACGCCGGCCCGATCCAGGGCTTGGGCGATGTCCGTCATCTGGGGCAGGGTGATCTGGTGGCGCTTGGGATGCATGCCGTCGCGCAGCGTCATATCGTGCAGCGTGACCGGTGTCGGGCTCGTCATGTCGTCTGCCTTGCCGTCGACAGGCTGGCGGCCAGCCGTTCGGCGGTCTGGACGGCTGCCGCCGTCATGATGTCCAGGTTGCCGGCGTACGTCGGCAGGTAGTCGCCCAGTCCTTCGACTTCGAGATAGACCGAAACCCGCCTGCCGTCGAAGACCGGGCCGTTCACCAGCCGGTAGCCGGGAACGTAGCGGCGCACGGCGGCGAGCATGTCGTCCAGGCTGGCGCGGATGGCCGTCTCATCGGGATCCCCGAGCGTCAGGCAATGCACGGTGTCGCGCATGATGAGCGCGGGCTCGGCCGGGTTGATGATGATGATGGCCTTGCCGGCGGCGGCCCCGCCCACGCTTTCCACGGCCCGGGCCGTGGTCCGGGTGAATTCGTCGATGTTCTTGCGCGTGCCGGGGCCGACCGACCGGCTGGAGACGGTGGCGACGATTTCGGCATACTCGACCGGCTGCACCCGCGTCACGGCCGCGACGATGGGGATCGTGGCCTGTCCGCCGCAGGTGACCATGTTGAGGTTGGCCGGGGGCGCCGCGCTGAAGCGATCCAGGTTGACGGCCGGGATGCACAGCGGGCCCACGGCGGCCGGCGTCAGGTCGATCAGGGTGACGCCGAGCGGGTTGAGCGTGCCTGCATTGCGCTCGTGCACGTAGGCGCTGGTGGCATCGAAGGCGATGCGGATGTCGTCGCTTTCGACATGGGGAGCCAGGCCGTCGACGCCGTCGGCAGTGGTGCGCAGGCCCATTTCGCGCGCATGGCGCAGGCCGTCGGAGCCGGCATCGATGCCGACCATCCAGACCGGCTCCAGGATCGGGCTGCGCCGCAGCTTGTACAACAGGTCGGTGCCGATGTTGCCGGGGCCGATGATGGCGCATTTCAGGCGGCCGGCCCGGATGCCGTGCCCGGAAAGAGGTGGTTGCATGGAAGTGGAAGCCGGTTCAGAGGGTCGGGGAAGAAGTCGGGGAGGAGGGCCGCGTCCCGCCCAGCCAGCGGCGGGCGTTGCCGTGGAGCATCTTTTCGGTGGTATCGGCGTCCAGCCCTAGCTGCAGGACGCGCTCGCGCGGCCGCGGTTCGGCGATGCGGAACGGGAAGTCCGAGCCGACGCAGACCTGCGTCTCGCCGAAGACCGTCACCAGATGGCGCAGGGCATCGCGGTCGTAGACCAGGCTGTCGTAGAAGAAGGCGCGCGCCATCTCGCGCGGGCTCGCCGCCATGGCTGCGCGCACGTGCTCGAAGGTTTCCCAGCCATGCTGCAGGCGTGGCAGCAGCATGGCCAGGGTGCCGCCGCCATGGCTGAACGCGATCCGCAGGCCGGGCACGCGAGCGGGCAGGCCGCAGGTCATGAGCGAGGCGGCGGCCAGGCCGGTCTCGCCCGGGAATGCGAGCAGGGGCGCCAGTCCGGCGGGGCCGACCAGCCGCTCCGTGCCGACCGGTCGCAGGGGATGGACGAACACCGCCAGGTCCAGTTCGCGCACCGTCTGGAAGAACGGCAGAAAGCGCGCATCGCCGATCGGCACGCCCTGGACGTTGGTGCCGATCTCGACGCCGGCCAGGCCCGTGCGCGCGACGTGCTCGAGCTCTCTGCAGGCGGCATCGACGTCCTGCAGCGGCACGGCGCCCAGGCCGTGGAACCGCCCGGGGTCGAAGGCCGCCAGCATGGCGATCTGATCGTTCAGATAACGGCACATCGCCAGGCCGTCGTCGGGCGCCAGCCAGTACGACAGCAGTTCGGGCATGGGCGACAGGACGTGCCCGGTCGTCTGCCTGTCCTGCATGGCGTCCCGGCGGGCCGCCATGTCCCAGCACGCCTGGTTCACCGTGCGGTATACCGAGCCGTCCAGCATGACGTGCCGGTGGCAGCCCGGGCCGGCCGCCATCGACGGCCAGCGCGCGCCCTGGTGTTTGCCGGCATAGCGCGGAAAGTCGCGGGGGACGACATGGGTATGGATGTCCAGACAGGCGGGACAGGCGCTCGACAGGGCGGTGGACATGGTCGTCCGCTCAGCCGGCCGGCCGGTCGGCGTCGGCCTCGATCCGTCCGACCGTGCCCTTGCGCTTGTCGATGGCCGAGCCCCAGATGTCGTTCGATTCGGGCACCATGGGCAGCGCCCTGGGCGGGCGCGGAGCGACTTCCGGGAATTCCTCCATACCCAGCGTGTATTCGATGGTCATGCCGTCGGGGTCCAGGAAGTACAGGAAAACGCTGCCCGACGGCAGGTGCCGGCCGGGCCCGTGCACGATGGGAACCCCGGCCTTCTGCAGGCGCCAGTAGGATTTTCCGATATCGTCCATGTCCTCCACCATGAACGCCACGTGGCGCAGGCCCGGGCCGTGCCTGCCGGCGGCGCCGATGCCGAAGGAATGGTGGTAGGGGTTGGGAAAGCAGCGCAGGAAGGTCACCGCGCCCTCGAACGAATCCGAGGCCTTGAAATTCAGCGTATCGAGAAAGAACGCCAGGGAGCGTTCATAGTCCGGGCTGGCAATGACGATATGGCCCAGCCGCAGGATCTTGGCGACGGTGGGCCGATAGGGCACAGCCGGCCGTTGCGCGGCCTCGGCGACGAAGAAGTCCAGCGTGCAGCCGCCTGCGGGTTCCCACGTGCGCACGCCGGGGCCGGTGGCCATGGCGGCGCGATCGCCTTCCGGAATGGGCACGTGGCCGACGCCGGCTCGGTCCAGGCTGCCCATGAGGTTGTCTATCTGAGCCGGTGATTCCAGCTCGAATGCGATGCGCTTGACGCCCGGTTCACCGGCGAACAGCGCGATATCGTGATGCTGGTCGCTGCAGCGGAACAGGCGAGTCCCTGCCTGTTCCGATCGCACTTCCTCGAGCCCCAGCGTGTCGCGATAGAAGTCCCCGGATCGAACCAGGTCGCTGACGTTCAGCGCGATATAGCCCAGCCGTGCATAGCGGATCATCGTGTCTGCCCTTGTTGCGTTGAATGACCCATTCTAGGGAGCGCGCGCATGGCGGCAGCGGCAAACTTTCTGACGTGGCGGCAGTTCTCTTCATCAACGGCGCCCGTCGCGCCCGCCTGCCCGGGCCGCGCCGCGCGCGGCCAGTTTTCCTGACGACGGTTCAATTAATCTGCTCCCCGCGGCGGCGCAATTGCGGGGAACATATCCACGCCCGGCGGCCGGCTGCCGGCTCGGTTTGCGGGCATATTCCATGGATACGCAATCGTTCAGGAGGGAGGATGACCGAATTGACCGAGGCCGGCACCAGCCGGTATGCGATGGTGCGGGAAGCCGGGCTGGAGACGACCCTGCACTACAACGAGGCCGGCAGCGGCGAAACCGTGATCATGCTGCATGGCGGAGGCCCGGGGGCGACCGGCTGGAGCAACTATTCGCGCAATATCGGCGCTTTCGTGGCGGCGGGATTCCGGACCATCCTGCTGGACATGCCCGGCTACGGCAAGTCCGACCCCATCGTGATGAATGAATCCCGAGGGGCCGTGAGCGCGCGGGCGGTCGCGGGTCTGATGAACGAGCTGGGCATCGACCAGGCGCACCTGGTCGGCAATTCGATGGGGGGCGCCGCGGCGCTGAGCTTCAGCCTGGACTACCCCGATCGCCTGGGGCGCCTGATCCTGATGGGGCCGGGGGCGGTGGGAACCAGCATCGTGATGCCCATGCCGCTGGAAGGCATCAAGCATTTCATGAACACGTATGCCCGCCCGTCGCTGGAGAATCTGCAGAAGATGATCGACGTGTTCGTCTACGACCCCGCCCAGATCACCGAGGATCTCGTCGAGGGGCGCTTGCGGTCGATGATGCAGAACGACGGTATCCACTTGAAGAACTTCATGGCGAGCATGCCGGCGGCGGGCCTGCCCGACCTGTCGCCCCGGTTCGGTGAGATCCGCGCCAGGACCCTGTGCACCTGGGGCCGGGACGACCGCTTCATTCCCCTGGACCATGGTCTGCGGCTGTTGTTCGGCATTCCGGATTGCACCTTGCACGTTTTCCCGCGCTGCGGCCACTGGGCGCAGTGGGAGCACGCGGACGAGTTCAACCGGCTGGTGATCGACTTCATCAGGAATTGACCACGAGCCCAAGCGCAAGCCTCGCCGTGCACGGCGAGGCCCAGCGAGGCCAGCCCACCCGGCGCCGCAGGGGAGGTCCGCAGCCATATTCTTTTCACCATCGATACAAGAAAACAAGGAGACAACATGTTCAAGCGTATGCTGTCCGTCTGTACCCTCGCCTGCCTGACGCTGGGCGCGGCCTCGCCGGCCCTGGCACAGTCCGCCTATCCGCAGCGCCCGGTTCAACTGGTGGTGACATCGCCGCCGGGCTCGGCCCTGGATATCTTCGGCCGCGTCCTGGCGCAGGCGCTCGGGAAGCTGTGGGGACAAACGGTCTACGTCGACAGCCGGGCGGGGGCCGGCGGCACCATCGCGGCTGCGGCCGTGGCCAAGGCCCCGGCGGACGGCTACACGCTGTTCCTCATCAACGAGCAGATACTGGTGGCCAACCGCTTCACCTATCGGAACCTGCCCTACGATCCCGACACGACCTTCGCACCGATCTCCCGCCTGATCGAAACCGACCAGCTCATCGTCGCCAACCAGGCGTCGGGCGTGAAAAGCCTGGCCGATGTCGTCGAGCTGGCCAGGGCGGACCCGCAGAAGCTCGCCTACGGCATGTGGAGCAAGGGCAGTTCGCCCAACCTCGTGTTCGAGCAGTTGAAGCAGGCTGCCAAGGTCGGCATCCTGGCCGTGCCGTACCGGGGCGTGGGGCCGGTGATGCTGGCGTTGCAGTCCGACGAAGTGCAGTTGTCCGTCATGAGCGCCCCGACCGGCGAGCCCATCCTGAGCACCGGCAAGGCCGTCCCACTGGCGGTAGCCTCGGACCGCCGGAGCGAGCTGTATCCCGACGTGCCGACCACGGCCGAGCTGGGCTACCCCCAGTTGCGAGCGACCACCTGGTACGGTCTGCTTGCCCGGGCCGATACGCCGGCCGAGATACTCGCCAAGGTGGAGCGCGATGTCCGCGCGGTGCTGCAGGACCCGGGCTTCATGGAGCGCAACGCCGAGCTGCGCGGCTGGCGGGTGGTCGCCAGTTCCGCCGAAGCGTTCCGGGCCTCGGTGGCCGAACAGGTCCCGCAGATCCGGGAGATGATGCTCACGGCAGCGATCACCCCGGAATAGCCGGCGGGCGCGGCCGGCCTTTCGGGAGGCCGGCCAGTCAGTGCGTATGCAGCCGGGACCCGTCCTCGGCCGCGAGCAGGCGGGGGCCGGCGGGCTCGGCCTGCGGGTCCCAGCCCATCGAGGCGATCCATGAGGCGATCAGTTCGTTCGTCTCGTTCCCCTCCTTGACCAGCCAGTCGCCCACGGTCTCCAGCAGGGGCAGCGCGGGTGCGCTGTGCGGATAGCTCACGTAATACTGGCGGGCCCGGGCGCCGAGCATGCCGAAAGGCGCGCACAGGCGTTCGGTCACGAGTTCGTCGATGACGAGAAACAGCGGCACCATCACCACTCCCAAGCCTTCCAGTGCGGCCTGCAGCGCGAAATACATCGGGTCGAACTTGAGCAGCGCCTGGGGCTGGAGCCGGGGTAGGCCGATATTGTTCAGCCACTCGGGCCAGCGATAGGACTCGGTGGTGAAGCTGATGATGGTGTGGTTGCGCAGATCGTTGGGCGAGCGCAGGCCGCCCTCGGTGACCAGGTCGGGATGGCACACAGGCACCACTAGTTCGGTCAGGAACGGCCTGGATATACAGCAATCCAGCGGGGCGATGCCGCCCCGGATGGCGAGGTCGTATTCGCCGCTGTCCAGGTTCACCGGCGTCTTGAAGGCCGTGACCTGGATGTCGACGTTGGCCAGGCGGCGCTGGAATGCGGAGAGCCGGACGATGAACCAGCGCATGGTGAAGGTGGGCGGGGCGTTCAGCCGCAGCACCGTGGGCACGCTCTGGTCGACGAGGTAGTTGGAGGCGAACGCCAGGCGGGTCAGTACGGTCTTGACCTCATGGTGGTAATTGCGGCCCACGTCGGTCAGGCTCAATTGCGAGGCGGTGCGTCGGAAGAGCTCGGTTCCCAGCCATTCCTCCAGCAGCGAAACGTGGCGGCTGATGGCGCCGCGCGTGACGTTGAGCTCCTCGGCGGCCTTGGAGAAGCTGACGTGCCGGGCGGCGGCTTCGAAGGCCCGCACCGCGTTGAGCGGCGGCAGTTTGAGCATTCCTGTCTCCTCCTCGTCAGAGGTACGCCGGTACGGCCGGCTTGTGTGGTCTGGATGCGATGACCGTGGGGAACGCGCGTCGTCCACCGCGGAGTTTCCTATTTTCCCACGGAACGAGGCGGCCGGAAACGCAGGCCGAACAAGGGGAGGCTGCAATCGTAGAGGACGACGCGGGCGCGGCCAACGAACGGCTGGTTGCTAACAAATCGTGCGCAAGGATAAGCCGCGGCTGCCACCGCCGTTAGCAGCCCCCGCTTGCGCTCGCCGGGAATTTATATATGCGTACATTAATAAATGCCCAAGCTGTCGTTGTCCAGCCAACCGCGCCATGCGAATAATGGACCTTTCCAGGCATTCGCTGCCATTTCAGGAGATCGTCCATGAGCACCATCGAGAATATCGACGTCATTCCCCAGTCCGGCTGGACGGGGGCGGAGATCCGCGGCGTCGACATCGGCAAGCCGCTGAGCGCCGCCCAGGTCGGCGTCATCAAGCAGGCCATTCTGCGCTGGAAGGTGGTGTTCTTCCGCGACCAGCAGCTCGACCATGCCGCGCAGATCGCCTTCGGCAGCCAGTTCGGCGAAGTGACCCCGGGCCATCCCTACGAGGGCGACGTGGCGCCGCCCGAGTTCCCGGAGATCCATACCGTTTCGCCCAAGGCCTACGGCAAGCGCTACGGCCAGAGCTACCAGAAGCGCCTGAGCGCCAACGGGCCGGGCTGGCATGCCGACGTGACGCCGCTCATCAACCCGCCGGCGTATTCCATCCTGCGCGCGGAAACGGTCCCGCCCTACGGCGGCGATACGCAGTTCACCAATGTGGCGGCGGCATACGAGGGCCTGTCGCCGGCCCTGCGCGCGCTGATCGACGGCCTGCGCGCCGAGCACCGCTTCGGCGCCAACATCAACGCCGAGCGCAGCGACGAGCGCGTCGGCGACTGGGTGCGCAGCAAGCCGCTGGCGTCGATCCACCCGGTGGTGCGCGTGCATCCCGAGAGCGGCGAGAAAGTCATCTACGTCAATCCGAGCTTCACCCGCCAGATCGTTGGCCTGACGCCGCGCGAAAGCCGGCACATCCTGGACCTGCTGTTCGAGCAGGTGGCCTTGCCCGAGTACACCGCCCGCTTCAAGTGGGAGCCGGGCAGCGTGGCGTTCTGGGACAACCGCGCCGCGCTGCACCTGGCGCCGCGCGACGTCGAGCATCTGGGCTTCGACCGCGTGCTGCATCGCATCACGCTGGTCGGCGACGTGCCGGTCGGCCCCGACGGCAAGCCCTCGGAGTCGCTGTCGGGCGAGGCCTTCCTCGCCGCCCGCCCGCGTGAAACCGCGGCTGCATAAGATGAAACCCACCCCCTACGCGCTGACGCGCGCCCCCTCAAGGGGGCGGCACCGGCGGACCGGCAAAGCCGGATCCGCGGTGCCCTGGATCGCATTGCCCCTGTTTCATCCGTCGGGGTGGTGCGCAGCATCATGGAGCAACTGAGAAGAGGTCTGCGATGAGCGCAGTGAATCCGACGCAACTTGCCGACCGGCTGATGGAGGAGCCCCTTTCAGCCGCTGGGCCGCCCCAAGGCGGAAAGCGCCCCCTCGGGGGGCAGCAAGCCGAAGGTGCAGCGTGGGAGCCCACCTGTGCGCAGGCCGGCCCCGCGCCGGATCGCGCGGCGATCGTCCTGGTCGACCCGACCCGCGTGGGTGGGGCGTTGGCGGGCGCCTCGCGCGTGCCGCGGGGGTTGCAGCGGCTGGCCGGTCCGGTCCTGGTCCTGGTGCTCTGGCAGGTGCTGAGTTCGCTGGACGTGTTCGATCCGCGCACCACGCCGGCGCCGGGCCGGGTGCTTGCCACGGCCTACGACCTGGTCGCCTCCGGCGCGCTGCAATCGCATCTGGCGGTGTCCTTGATGCGCGTGCTCCAGGGGCTGGCGCTGGGGCTGTTCATCGGCACGGTGAGCGCCGTGGCCGCGGGGTTGACGCGCTGGGGCGAGAACCTGGTGGACGCCAACATGGAAGTCCTGCGCGCGGTGCCGAACTTCGCGCTGCTGCCGGTGCTGATCGCCTGGTTCGGCATCGGCGAAGAACCCAAGGTCGCGCTCATCACGCTGAGCGTGCTGGTGGCGATCTACATCAATACCTTCAGCGCGATCCGCAACGTCGACGCTGGTCTGGTCGAGGCGGCTCGGTCCTTCGGCGTCAGGCAGCGCGAGCTGATCACCACGGTGATCCTGCCGGGCTCGCTGCCCGGCTTCCTGGTCGGCCTGCGGCTGGCCCTGACCGGGGCGTGGCTGGCGCTGATCTTCGCCGAGACGATCAACGCGCCGGTGGGCCTGGGCCGCATGATGTCCGATGCGCGGGAGTATTTCCGCATCGACGTGATCTTCGTGCTGCTGGCGGTGTATGCCGTGCTGGGCTTGGCGTCGCTGGCGCTGGTGCGCTGGCTCGAACGGCGCCTGCTGGTGTGGCGGAGGGCTTTCGATGGCACTTGAACATGAGACGCAGCGCGTGCTGCGGCCCCTGGAACGGGGTCGGGCGGGGCAGGTGGATGCCGGCGCGGCAGGCGGCCACGATGGGCTCGCCGTGGTGGCCCGCGGCGTGCGCAAGGCCTTCGGCGAGCACGTGGTGCTGGATGACTTTTCGCTGGAGATGGCGCCCGGCGAATTCGTCGCCCTGCTCGGGCGCAGCGGTTCCGGCAAGAGCACTTTCCTGCGGGTGCTCGGCGCGCTCGACGGCGACGTCGAGGGCTACGTGCGGGTGCCGCAGCGGCGCGCCATCGTATTCCAGGAGCCGCGCCTGCAACCGTGGCAGAAGGTGCTGCGCAACGTCACCCTGGGCCTGCCCGGCGGCCGCGCGACCGAGCAGAGCGCGCTGCAGGCGCTGGCCGAGGTCGGCCTGTCCGGACATGCGCAGGCCTGGCCCAGGACGCTGTCCGGCGGCGAGGCCCAGCGCGTGGCGCTCGCCCGCGCGCTGGTGCGCGAGCCGCAGTTGCTGCTGCTCGACGAGCCCTTCGGCGCCCTGGACGCGCTCACCAAGATCCGCATGCACGGCCTGCTGCAGGACCTGTACCGGCGCCATCGGCCCGCCGTGCTGCTGGTCACGCACGACGTGGACGAGGCCATCCTGCTCGCGGACCGCGTGCTGGTCCTGAGCGCGGGCCGGATCTCGCTCAGCGTGCCGGTGGACATTCCCCACCCGCGCCGGCGCGGCGACGCGGGCTTTTCCGCGCTGCGCTCGCTGCTGTTGAACGAGCTGGGGGTGCGCGAGGCGGCCTAGATCTCCGCCTGCGCGGGGATGACGAGAAGTCCCGCCGGGCGGCGAGACGTCCTGGCGGGGCGAGAAGTCGCTGTCTTCGTCGTGCCCGCGAAGGCGGGCATCCAGGACGGCGCCGCGAAGCCGGCCCCGCGCCGGCCGCCATGAAGAACGCCTGGCCATTGCTCCAGCGACGCGCCGGCCGGCCGTCCGGCAAGCCCCTTCGATTTGATGCCAACATTCGCCGGCGATCGCCGGTTCTTTCAGGAAGTATCCATGGTTTCCGTATTCGATCCGCACTCTTTCAATTCCGGCACCGGCCCGGCCGCATCCGCCCGCGCCGGCGCGCAGCCGGCCAGCGCGCTGCGGCGCCGGCTGCTCGCCGCGTCCCTGGCCGGCGGCCTTGCCTGCCTGGCGCCCGCGGGGTACGCCGCGGCGGCCGACGACGCCTTTGCCCGGGAGCTGGCCGCCAAGGTGCCCAAGGGTACGCGGCTGGTCATCGCCGAGCAGAGCAGCCAGGCCTCGGTGCCCTGGAAGCAGTCCGGCGTGGGCGCGGGCGTGCCCTACGAGGCGGTGTTCGCCAACTTCAACGGCGGCCCGGCGGTGCTGGAGGCCCTGGTCTCCGGCGGCGTGGACATCGGCTACATCGGCGAGGCGCCGCTGCCGATCGCGCTCGCCGCGGGCGTGGAGGACCTGGTAGCGGTGGCCCTGGTCGCCAATCCGGGCAGCCCGGCGAGCACCTACCTGGTCGTGCAGCCCGGCAAGGGCATCGACTCGGTCGCCGACCTCAAGGGCCGCTCGGTGGCGTATCCGCCGGGCACCGGCCGGCACATGATCCTCGCCGGCATCCTGCACGAGCACGGCCTGAGGCTGGGCGAGGACGTCAAGGGCGTGCAACTGGCCGGAGCCGAGGTCGCGCCGACTTTCGCCTCCGGCGCGGTGGATGCGGCCATCGTGCTGGGCAACCAGTACTTCCGTCTGGGTGAGCCGCCCATCCTGGACGACGGCGTCGGGCACAACTGGGGCCTGAACGCCCTGGTGGCGCGCAAGTCGGTGCTCGACGACCCGGCGCGCGGGCCGGCGATCGCCGACTTCGTGCGCCGCGCGGTGGCGATCTACAACTGGCAGGCCGCCCATCCCGACCAATGGATCCAGGCCAACTTCGTCGAACAGCAGGGCCTGACCTTCGATCAGGGCAAGCGGCTGCACGAGGAAAGCGGCCTGGGCACCTTCTATCCGGTCGACGATCGCGTGCTCGAAGTGTTCCAGGAGATCGCCGACGGGCTCGAGCAGACCGGCGCGCTGACCCGCAAGGTGGACGTCAAGCCGTACGTGGACGCGCGCTTCAACGAGATCATCGCCCGGCAGAATGCCGCCGACGGCGTGACGCCGCGTCCGCTGGAAAATCCTCACGCCCCGGCCGCGGGCCAAAGCCGATAAGGAAAAGAGACGAACCGCCTCCTCTCGGGGCGGTCCTTGCGCCAGGCTGCGCTTGTCTTCCCAGTTTTCCCATGGCGTTGGCACCATCCCCACGTATGACACTGCGGCGATGCGATCCAGCGCACAGCGGGTCCGGCTCGTAGGGTGCAGGTGTCGAGGTGGCGAGCCCGAATGACTGGTTATCTCAATCTTCGAACACGTCGTCCAGCACCGCCGCATCCAACACGCGCAGCAGCCAGGCCTGAAGGGTGTCGACCGACGCAGTCTGCACGCGCTCGCGGGCGGCCTGGGGCAATGGGCCGAAGCGGCGTTCGAGCAGCGACAGCAATATCTGCTGCATGCCGAGCAACCGACCTTCCCGTTGACCTTCCTGCCGGCCCTCGAGACGCCCCTGCGCCAACCCCTTCTCGATCCCGATGCGCTCCACACTCGTCACGTAAGCCACG
>NZ_VLTJ01000026.1 GCF_007558815.1 Verticiella sediminum
CGACCGGGCCTGACGGGGTGAGAGCAAACCCTTCGTACCTGTGCGGATAATGCCGAAACAGGGAGCGTTTCTCCGCCGGGCACAGCACGCGCCCGGCGGGCTCGCCTCGTTTTCGGCTCCAACGTCATTTGGAGCTTTCATGAGTACTCAGCCTGCCTTCCTCGCCACGACGGCCGAGGTCGATGCGGCGGCCATCGCGCCGCTGCCCCGTTCCCGCAAGATCCACGTCACCGGCTCCCGGCCCGACCTGCGGGTACCCTTTCGCGAAATCGAGCAATCCCCCACACCGACGAGCTTCGGCGGCGAGCGCAATCCGCCCGTCACCGTCTACGACACCAGCGGGCCCTATACCGACCCGACGGTGGCGATCGACATCCGCTGCGGCCTGCCCGCGCCGCGCGCCGGCTGGATCGACGAGCGCGGCGATACCGACGTGCTCGCCGGGCCGTCGAGCCGCTACGGCCGGGAGCGCCTGGCCGACCCGGGGCTGGCCTCGCTGCGCTTCGATCTGCATCGCCCGCCGCGCCGCGCACGGCCGGGCGCCAACGTCACCCAGATGCACTACGCGCGCCGCGGCATCGTGACGCCGGAGATGGAATTCATCGCGATCCGCGAGAACCTGCGCCGTGAGGCGTATCTCGCGGCGCTGCGCCAGAGCGGGCCTACCGGCGATCGGCTGGCCGATCTGCTCTCGCGCCAGCATCCCGGCCAGGCCTTCGGCGCCGCCCTCCCCGCGCGCATCACGCCCGAGTTCGTACGCGACGAGGTGGCGCGCGGCCGCGCCATCATTCCGGCCAACATCAACCATCCCGAAACCGAGCCGATGGTGATCGGGCGCAACTTTCTCGTGAAGGTGAATGCGAACATCGGCAACTCGGCGGTGACCTCGTCCATCGGCGCGGAAGTGGAGAAGATGACCTGGGCCATCCGCTGGGGCGCGGACACCGTCATGGACCTGTCCACCGGCAAGCACATCCACGAGACGCGCGAGTGGATCATCCGCAACAGCCCGGTGCCCATCGGCACGGTGCCGATCTACCAGGCACTGGAGAAGGTGGACGGCAAGGCCGAGGAACTCACCTGGGAGATATTCCGGGACACGCTGATCGAACAGGCCGAGCAAGGGGTGGACTACTTCACCATCCATGCGGGCGTGCGCCTGGCCTTCGTGCCCCTGACTGCCCGGCGCATGACCGGCATCGTCTCGCGCGGCGGCTCGATCATGGCCAAGTGGTGTCTGGCCCACCATCGCGAGAGCTTCCTGTACGAACATTTCGAGGACATCTGCGCGATCATGAAGGCCTACGACGTGAGCTTCTCGCTCGGCGACGGCCTGCGGCCCGGCTCGATCCACGACGCCAACGACGAAGCCCAGTTCGCCGAGCTGAAGACCCTGGGCGAGCTGACGCAGATCGCCTGGCGGCACGACGTGCAGACCATGATCGAGGGCCCCGGCCACGTGCCGCTGCACATGATCAAGGAGAACATGGACCTGCAGCTCGAGCACTGCCACGAGGCGCCGTTCTATACGCTCGGGCCGCTCACCACCGACATCGCGCCGGGCTACGACCACATCACCTCGGGCATCGGCGCGGCCAACATCGGCTGGTACGGCACGGCCATGCTCTGTTATGTGACGCCCAAGGAACATCTCGGGCTGCCCAACAAGAAGGATGTCAAGGACGGCATCATCACCTACAAGATCGCAGCGCATGCCGCCGATCTCGCCAAGGGCCACCCGGGCGCGCAGATCCGCGACAACGCGCTCTCCAAGGCGCGCTTCGAGTTCCGCTGGGAAGACCAGTTCAATCTGGGCCTGGACCCGGACACCGCCAAGGACTTCCACGACGAGACCCTGCCCAAGGACTCCATGAAGGTCGCGCACTTCTGCTCGATGTGCGGGCCGCACTTCTGCAGCATGAAGATCACCCAGGAAGTGCGCGACTATGCCGCGCGCCAAGGCGTGAGCGCGGCGCAGGCGCTGGATCATGGCATGCGCGAGAAGGCCGTCGAGTTCGTGCGCCAGGGCGCGCAGATCTATCAGCAGACCTGAACCTCCCGCGGCTCGGCCCGGCCACGCCGGCGGGCTGCGCCGCGACCAGCGCAGGCCTGGCCTGCGCCAACCGTCGGCCGCGCGCCGACCGATTATCATTCCATCATGACAGACACACTCACCATCGCCGGCAAGAGCTTCGACTCCCGGCTGCTCGTCGGCACGGGCAAGTATCGCGACTTCGAGCAGACCCGCGAGGCGATCGAAGCCAGCGGCGCCCGGATCGTCACCGTGGCCATTCGCCGCACCAACATCGGCCAGCAGGCGGGCGAACCCAATCTGCTCGATTACCTGCCGCCGGACCGCTATACCCTGCTGCCCAACACGGCGGGTTGCTACAGCGCGGACGAGGCCGTGCGCACCCTGCGCCTCGCGCGCGAGCTGCTCGACGACCATCGCCTGGTCAAGCTCGAGGTGCTGGGCGATCCGCACACCCTGTTTCCGAACATGCCCGAGACGCTGGCTGCGGCCAGGACCCTGGTGGCCGAAGGCTTCGAGGTGATGGTGTATTGCACCGACGACCCGGTGCAGGCGCGCATGCTGGAGGACATCGGCTGCGTCGCCGTGATGCCGCTCGCCTCGCTGATCGGCTCGGGCATGGGCATACTGAACCCCTGGAACCTGCGCCTGATCATCGAGCAGGCCAAAGTGCCCGTGCTGGTGGACGCCGGCGTGGGCACCGCCAGCGATGCCACCATCGCCATGGAACTGGGCTGCGACGGCGTGCTCATGAACACCGCCATCGCCGGCGCGCAAGACCCGGTCCTGATGGCCCAGGCCATGCGCCTGGCCGTGCAATCCGGCCGCGCCGCCTTCCGCGCCGGCCGCATGCCGCCCAAGCACTACAGCGCCTCGCCCAGCTCGCCCACCGCGGGGCTGATCGGCAAGGCGGCCTGAGCGCTTGCGACATTGCGACAGTTGGGCCCCTCCCATCGCTTGCGCGCGGCCGCCCGCAGGAAACACGGGCGCGGATATTGCGGGTGCGCCGGGAGTCCGCGGGGTCGTGTATCGTTCCCCCTTTTCCACTTGCGCGCGCCCGTTTGCGGCGCCTTGACAGGAGTTGTGCATGAATCCGGTCTGGGCCATTGGTGACATCCAAGGATGCTGCCAGGCACTCGACAGGCTGCTTTCCCTGCCCGTCGTCGCCGCCGATGCCGACCGGAAGTTCTGGTTCGCCGGCGACCTTGTGAATCGCGGCCCGCAGTCGCTCGCCGCGCTGCGCCTGGTGATGTCGCTGGGCGAGCGCGCCGTCACCGTTCTCGGCAATCACGACCTGCACCTGCTGGCCGCCGCTGCCGGCAAGCGCAAGCTTCGCAAGAGCGACACCCTTGCCGAGATCCTGGACGCGCCCGACGCCGCCGAGATCCTCGACTGGGTGCGCCACCGTCCGCTCGCGCACGCCGAGGACGGCTATCTCCTGGTGCATGCCGGCGTGCTGCCGTCCTGGACGGTGGACCAGACCCTGGCCCGCGCGGCCGAGGTCGAGGCCGTGCTGCGCGGCAGGAACTGGCAGGACTTCCTCGGCAGCATGTACGGCGACGAGCCCGACGCCTGGAGCGACAAACTGCGCGGCGCCGACCGCTTGCGCGTGATCGTCAATGCCCTCACCCGCATGCGCTTTTGCAGCGCCGACGGCCGCATGGAGTTCGCCACCAAAGGGGAAGCCGCCGCGCCGCCCGCCGGCTACATGCCATGGTTCGAGGCGCCCGAGCGGCTCACGCGCGATACCACCGTGGTGTTCGGCCACTGGTCCACCCTGGGCCTGCGCATGACCGACGGCGTGATCGCCCTGGACACCGGCTGCGTCTGGGGCGGCAAGCTCACCGCCGTGCGGCTGGCGGATCGCAAGATTGCGCAGATCGAGTGCGCCGGGCTGCCGGGCATGCGCCAGCCCGAGGAATGAACACCGGCCGCTAAACCTCCTCGGCCAGTTCGGCCAGCCGCGCGCTGATGCCCTCGGCCAGTTCGCGCAGCTCCGGCAGAAAGCGCGCGACGGCCTGCTCGACCGTGACGGTCGACGAGAAGAAGGTCATCCCCACGCTGGCGACCAGCCGCCCCGTTTGGTGCACCGGCACCGCGAGGGTGTTGGACACCGGCCGCACGCCGGCCTCGCGCAGGGCGTAGCCCTGGGCGCGGATGCGTTCCAGCTCCACCTCCAGCGCATTCCAGTCGCGCCGCGGGCCGATCTCCGGGTCTTCCGACCGGCGCAGCGTACAGAGCAGCGCGGCGCGCTGCTCGTCGTCGCAGAACGCCAGGTAGGCCCGGCCCAGGGCCCGCGTCACCAGGCTCAGCCGCATGCCCAGCGAGGAATGCAGCAGGGCCAGGGGCGAGATCGGGATGGTGCTGTAGCGCACCACCACCGCGTCGCCGTCGGGCACGGCGATCGCGGCCGGCCATTTCAGCCGCAGCGTGAGCGCATCCAGCAGCGGCGCGCTGGCCTCCACGATCATGGGCTCGCTGTGATAGCCGGCGGCAAGCGAACGCACGCCCGAGGTCAGGTAGTAGGAGCCGTGCTGCGGCGCGTGACGCACCAGCTCCAGGCTCTCCAGCGTGCGCAGCAGGCGCACGATGGTGGACTTGGGCAGGCCGGTGCGCACGTGCAGCATGTCCAGGCTGGACAGGGGTTCGTGGTTCAGCGCACGCAGCACGGCGATAGCGCGCACGACCGAACGCACCGGCGGGGATGGAATCATGACGGGGACCTCGATACTTGCGCCCCGCCCCCGCGGCCGGCATGCGCCGTGCGGGGACGCGCAGCAGGGGCGATCAGTATCGCACCCGCGCCGTACGGCCGCGCGGGCTCGTTCAGGCCTTCGCGTGCGGCCTCGCCCCGTCCGGGCGGACGATGCCCAGCGCCGCCGGTCGCAGCAGCGATTGGTCCGGGCCGATGACGAACCGGTCGGTGCCCCCGGCGGTGAAAGCGTCGCGCGCAATCGTCTCGCGCATGCTCATGCCCGCGTTCATGGCGCCGCCCCCACGCCGGCCTGGTCCATCAGGCCGCCGAAATAGCGGTCCTCCTCCTGCACGGCGCTTGTATAGTCCTGCGGCCCCAGGAAGGCCACGTCGTTGTAGCCCTTGCGCATGGTCGCCACATAGGCGGGGTCGGCCACGGCGGCCTGGATGGCCCCGGCCAGGCGGCGCACGATGGCCTCGGGCGTGCCGCGCGGGGCGAAGAAACCGTAGTTCGCCACCACGTGCACGTCGACGCCGAACTCGCCCACCGCGGGCACGTCGGGCGTGGGCGCGAAACGCGCCGGGCCGGTCACCGCCAGGGCGCGCAGTGTGCCGGCTTCGACCTGCGGCATGACGATGCTGGGAGCGCCTATCATGGCATCGACGTGGCCGCCGAGCACGGCGCTCAATGCCGGCGCGCCGCCCTGGTAGGGGATCTCCGTCACCGCCGCGCCGCCGGCGGCCAGGATGGCATCCGCACCCATCTGCGTGGAGGTGCCGTGGCCGGGCGAGGCATAGCTCAACGTGCCCGGCCGGCTGCGGCCGAGCTCCAGCAGGCGGGCGAAGCTGTCGATCGGCGAGTCCTGCCGCACCACCCAGGTGAAGGGGATGGCGACCACGTTGGCGACCGGCGCGAAATCGCGCCAGGTGTAGCTCGCGCCGGTCAGGCGCGGCGCGGTGATGATGGCGCCCGTGCCGGCGAACAGCAGGGTGTAGCCGTCGGCCTCGCTGCGCGCGGCCTTGGCCGCGCCGACCGCGCCGCCGCCGCCGCCGACGTTCTCGATGACCAGGGGCTGGCCCAGGGCGGCCTGGAGCTTTTCCTGCAAGGGACGGATATACAAGTCCGCCCCGCCGGCGGCGTAGGGCACGATCACGCGGATCGGCTTGACCGGGTAGTCAGCAGCATGGGCGGCGAGCGCAACGAACGCGGACAGGCAGCCCAGGACGGCGCGTCTGAACATGATGGATCTCCTTTGGGGCCGGCCGGTCCGGGTGCCGGCCGTCTTCTGGCGGCGAGTATAGGTAGGGGCCGCGGGCGCTCCAATCGCCTCGTCGGCGTTTTCCGCCACGCGGAAAGTCGCTATGCCCGCATGGCTGGCCGCACGCGGGGCGCTGTAGGATGCGGCCGCATACCGCCCATACCACCACGGAGACAGCCATGACGATCCCCAACCCCGCCACCGCCGACCGGCTCGTGCTGAGCCAGGAACTGCAGGCCCTGGTGCTCGAGTACTGGTACGAAGTCGACATGCACCACGGCCGGCAGGCCCATCTGTTCTATACCGAGGACGCGGTGTTCGAGACCAGCCTGAAGCGCCGCCAGGGCCGTGACGCCATCCGCGAGTTCTACGCCGGGCGTGAGCAGCGCGGCCCCCGTGTGTCGCTGCACCTGGTGCACAATTTCCGCACGGTCCCGCAGGCCGACGGCACGGCGGCAATCAACTATGTGCTGGCCCTGCACGCGGCCGACGGCGCGCCCGTGCTGCCGTCCCGGCCCGCGATCATGCTGGCCGACGCCCGCGAAACCGCAGTGCGCACGGCGGACGGCTGGCGGTTCTCGTCGCGCACGCTGCGCCCGCTGTTCCGCGACGACACGCCGACGACGGGCTGAAGACTTCGCCGGTACCTGCGCCACGACGGTTCGGCAAGGCGCGAACCGCGTTGCGTGCTCGGCCTCGCGCGTATTCGGAAGGAGCAGATCCTCCGCGGCTCACCCCGCCGCGTAGTCCGCCGAGTTCGCGACCCAGCCCTTGGCGATGAAGTCCGCGCGCGGCGGCGCGAAGATGTCGAGCAGCAGATGGCGGCCCGCGCCCACGCCCTCGGTGGTGTGCATCAGGTTGACCGGCACCACCAGCAGCGACGGCGACGACGCTGGCAAGTGTTCGTCGTCCTGCCAGAGGTCGGCGTCGCGGCCCCAGGGCGCGCGCAGGTGGTGAACGAAGTCGCCCGCCACGGCCAGCGACCCCTGTTCGAACGTGGCATGGCTGTGCGGGCTCAGCGCCTTGCGGTCGCGCTGGCCGTCGTATTCCACCCAGTTGATGCTCAGGGTGTCGGTCTGCAACATCTTCAGCCTGGGGTTGTCGGCCGGCGCGCGGATCGCGTCGATGTCGTGCACCGCAATGCGCCCCGGTTCGCGCAGGCGCCGGTAGGGCCGGCCAACCTCGGCAATGCGCGGATCGGGCTCGCGGTAGGCCGCGGCGTTGAGCGCCTCGGCCAGCTCCAGGTCGGGCCGCTGCGAGGCTAGAACCACCAGGTTGCCCGCGCCGGCGGCGCGGATGCGGTGGCGGCCGGCCGGCAGGATGCACAGCGCGCGCGCCACAGCCTCGGTCGGCGCACCATGCCCGGCCTCGATGCGCGCAGCCACGTCCGGCAGGACCAGCAGGATCTCGACCGGGCTTGCCACATCGAAGGCCGCGCCTGGCGCGTCCGCGCGCACCCATTGCACGCAGAAGTTCTGGCCGCGCATCAGCCAGTGCGCGGCGCCGTCGCGTACACGCGGCGGCTCGCGGTTCAGGTCCATGAAGCTGCGGGGGCGTACGGGCTGCGGGGTGGTCGTGGTCGGGGACATGTCTATCGGCCTTGCTGGGGTTTGTCTTACCGGGCGCGCGCGAAGTGCGAAGGCAGTTCGAAGATCTCGCCGGGTGTGGCGTATTGCAGGCCGCCCAGCCGGGTGAGCGGCCGCGCCCTGGCCGTGTCGAAGCGGCCCTCGGGCGTCACGTGGGCATCGTCCAGGTGCACCCCCACCACGCGGCCGAACACCACGTGGCTGACGGTTTCGCCGGGATGCTCGGCGGGCAGCTCGATAATGCGCATGACGCGGCATTCCAGGCTCGCCGGCGAGGCCGCCACACGCGGCGCGCGCACGTACACGGCGTCGGCCTTGGCGAGGCCGGCCAGGACGAACTCGTCCTCGCCGGGGGGACAGGGGGTAGAGCTCAGGTTGACCGCCTCGCGCAGTTCCCAGGTCGCCAGGTTGGCGACGAACTCGCCGTTGCGCCGGGCGTTGGCGAGGGTGTCCTTCTCTGGCCGGTCGTCCGGCGTGTTGCAGGAGAACATGACCACCGGCGGTGCGGTGGAGACCAGGTTGAACTGCGAGAACGGCGCGAGGTTGGCGCGGCCCTCGGCGTCCAGCGTGCTGATCCAGCCGATGGGCCGGGGCGCGACGATGGCGTTGAACAGGGTGCGTTTGAAGCCGGGCGTGTGCAACGGATCGAGGAACACGGCCGGCCCTCAACGAAAGCCGAACAGCCGGGACGGGTTGTCCCACAGCAGGCGGCGGCGGTCGGCCGGGTCCGGGAACCAGCGCGACACCGGGTGCAGCTCCGGGCCGTAGTCCACCCGGGTGCCGGCGCGCAGGAACGGCCAGTCCGAGCCCCAGACGCAGCGCTCCAGCGTGCAGGCGTCGACCAGGGCACGCACGTAGTCGTCCACGTCCTCATAGGGCCAGCCGGCCTTCGAATAGCGAAACGGCGCGGACAGCTTGACGTGCGCCCCCTCGCGGCCCAGTTCCAGCAGGGCTTGGAAGCCGGGCTGCGCCAGGCCGCGCTCCAGGTGCGGGCGGCCGCAGTGGTCGAACACCAGCGGCAGCCCGGCGCGCCGCAGCACCGGCACGGCCTCCAGGATGTGCGCCTCCTCGTGGTAGTGGACCTGGGCGAACAGGCCGCGCTCGCGGGCCAGCGCGAGCAGGCGCTGGCCGCCCGCGCCGAACAGCGAGGGACTGGCCGGAAAGCTCAGGTTGAAACGGATGCCGACCACGCCGCCGGCCACCAGCGCGTCCAGCTCGGCCTCGGCAATGTCGTGCGGCACCACCGCCACACCCTTGAAGCGGCCGGCGGACTCGGCGAGGATCTGCATCATGTTGCGGTTGTCCACGCCGTAGCCGCCCAGCGGGTTGATGAGCAGGGCGTGCGAGAAGCCGTGGCTGTCGAGCACCGCGGCGTACTGGCGCGCGGTGCCGGGCTCGTTGGCCAGCAGCGAGAAGCCGCTGCTCGGATGGAAGGGGAAACGCGCCAGGTCGAATACGTGCGCGTGCGAATCCACCGCCCGCGCCAACCCGGTCATGCCGCTCGTGGATGATGCCGCCATGGCCTGTCACCTGCCTGCTGTACTTGGGATGGCAGAGTGTAGGAAGGCGCCGGAAAGAGGGTCAATCGCGGTCTTGGTGTTTTCCGCGCCGTGGAAAGCATGCCACGCCAGGCGCGCGGGGCCGGCTCGCACGAGCCTGTGCCGTGCGGGCCGGAGGGGCAAAGCAGCGGGGGCCGGCGCCGCCGGTCAGTCGGCCGCGCCGCCCGTCCCGCCTGCTCACGCCGGCTCTGGCGAGACCGCCTCCAGCATGGGCGTCTGCACCACGCGCTCCCGCGGAAACACGATCGAGAACGTGCTGCCCCGCCCCGCGTCGCTGGCGATCTTCAGCTCGGCGTCGTGGCGGATGACCACGTGCTTGGTGATGGCCAGGCCCAGGCCGGTGCCGCCCGAGGCCCGCGAGCGGCTGCGATCCACGCGATAGAAGCGTTCGGTCAGGCGGGGCAGATGCTGGGGTTCGATGCCGATGCCGGTGTCGCTCACGCTCAGCATGGCGCCGCCCTCGTCGGTGGGCTGCCATTCGACGGTGATGGTGCCGCCGGCGGGCGTATAGCGGATGGCGTTGGTAACCAGGTTCGAGACGGCCGAGGACAGCTCCGACGCGGTGCCGAGCACGTCCAGCGCCGGCGCCAGGTGCCAGCGGATCGTGTGCTGCCCGCCCGACAGTGCGCTCGCCTGTTGGCGCACCGTTTCGATGATCGCGCCCATGCCCGCCGGATTCGGCCGCTCGCTGGCGCGCGAAGACTCCAGGGTGGACAGGGTGAGCAGGTCGGCCACGATGCTCTGCATGCGCTGGGTCTGTTCGCGCATCAGGTCCATAAAGCGCGTGCGCTGCTCGGCGCTGAGCGCGCCGGCGGGTGCATCGCGCAGGGTTTCCAGGAAGCCGACCAGGACGGTGAGCGGTGTGCGCAGCTCGTGCGAGACATTCGCCACGAAATCGCGCCGCATGGTCTCGAGACGTTCGATCTGGGTGACGTCGCGCGCCACCAGCAGGTGCTGGTGACGGCCGTAGGGGATGACCTGCACCAGCAGATGACGGTCCGGCCGGCCGGGACCCGGCACCACGCGCGGCTCCGGCCATTCGGACTGCTGCGCGTAGCGCACGAACTCGGGGCTGCGCACCAGATTGAGCAGGTGCTGGCCGCGGTCGGCGGGCAGGCGCAATCCCAGCATGCGCCGCGCCTCGCGGTTGCACCAGTCGATGTGGAAATCCTCGGTGAGCGTGACCACGCCATCGGGCAGGGCCTGCGAGGCCGCCAACCAGCTCTGCACCGTCTCGCGCGCCTCGGCCAGTTCACGGTCGCGCTGCCGGCGCTGGCGATACAGGTTCACGAACACGTCTTCCCAGCTACCCTTGGCCGTCGGCGGCGGCTGGCGCAGATCCTGCAGCCAGACGAGCAGGCGCTGCAGATGCAGCAGGTGCCAGGCCAGCAGGCCCGCCAGGCCCAGGCACACCGTGACGAGCGCACCGACGTCGCCGGAAGTCAGACGGACGATCAGAGCCAGAAGGCCGATCGCAATCAGCCAGAACAGGGTACGCAACCAGACCATGGACGAAACGCGCAAGAGGGCCATCGCGCTGCGCCCCGCAGGGCCGCCCTCGCATGGCCGGGGGATACACCCGCCCGCGGACGCGGGCGCGGCCCTATGATACTTTGCCGGGTTCCTCGGCGAAGCGATAGCCGCTGCCGCGCACGGTCTCGACGTGAACGTCGTGCCCGCTCGCCGACAGCGCCTTGCGCAGGCGTCGGATGTGTACGTCCACCGTGCGCTCCTCGACGAACACGTGATCGCCCCACACTTGATCGAGCAACTGCGCGCGCGAGAACACGCGCTCGGGGTGGGTCATGAAGAAGTGCAGCAGGCGGAACTCGGTGGGGCCGACCGTGAGCTGCTGGTCATGGCCGATCACGCGATGCGTGGCCGGGTCCAGCTTGAGCCCGCCGACGTCGATCTGATCGTCCGTGAGCTGGGGCGCGCGGCGGCGCAGCACGGCCTTGATCCGCGCCATCAGTTCGCGCGGCGAGAACGGCTTGGTCATGTAGTCGTCGGCGCCGGTCTCCAGGCCCTCGACCTTGTCCTGCTCGTCCGTCTTGGCGGTCAGCATGATGAGCGGCACGTCGCGCGTGCGCGCTTCCGAGCGCAGGCGGCGGGCGAGCTGGATGCCCGAGGCGCCGGGCAGCATCCAGTCGAGCAGGATGAGGTCCGGCAGTTCGTCCCGGATGAGCTGCTGGGCCTGCTCAGCGTCGTCGGCGCGCAGCACGCGATGGCCCGCGATGCCGAGATTGACGGCGATGAGTTCCTGGATGGCGGGTTCGTCTTCGACGACGAGTACGGTGCTCGGCATGGATGGAGGCAGTTGGCTTGACTCTGGGCATAGTATGGGGCATTTGTTGCACCCGTGTGACGCTGTGGCCGAGGCCTGTGACAGACGCATGACACCCCGCGCGCACAGCATGACAGCCCCATGGTGTACAAACCGGGCATCCGCCCCGCGGGGCCCCACGACGAGAGACGAGCATGGCAGGATTGCAACGCGACACCCCGATTCCCGAGCGCATCGTGCTGCACCAGCGCTCGCGCGTGCTCGAGGTCGCCTTCAACAATGGCGAGACCTATCGCCTGCCCTTCGAGCTGCTGCGCGTGTACAGCCCGAGCGCCGAAGTCCAGGGCCACGGCCCGGGCCAGGCGGTCCTGCAGACGGGCAAACGCGATGTCGAGATACGGGCGCTCGAGCCGGTGGGCAACTACGGCGTGCGACCGATCTTCTCGGATGGGCATGAGACCGGCATCTACTCCTGGGATCTGCTCTACGAGCTGGCCCGCGAGCAGGACGCGCGCTGGCGCGACTACCTCGAGCGCCTGCAGGCGGCCGGGGCGAGCCGCGACGCGCAGACCGGCGCGGGTTGAAACGGCCCCCACGTTCACGACGTTTTCTGCCCCCCAGGAGGGCTGCAGCCTTCGGGCGGCCGCGCGGAGGCTGAGAGCCGCCCCATACTGGTAAAGTAGTGCCATTCAACAGGCAGAACCCATGAGCTCAGGCACCTCTTCCCCCGGCGAACGGCAAGCGTCCGGCACCACCCACTTCGGTTTCCAGACCGTCGCCGAGAACGAAAAGCAGCAGCGCGTCGCGCAGGTCTTTCATTCGGTCGCGCAGCGCTACGACGTGATGAACGATCTGATGTCGGTCGGCCTGCATCGCGCCTGGAAGGCCTTCACCATCGGCCGCGCCCACGTGGCGCCCGGCATGAAGGTGCTCGACATCGCCGGCGGCACGGGAGATCTCGCCAAGGCCTTCGCCAAGCGCGCCGGGCCCACGGGCGAGGTCTGGCTCACCGACATCAACGATTCCATGCTGCGCGTGGGCCGCGACCGCCTGCTCGACAAGGGCATGATGCTGCCGGTGGCGGTATGCGACGCCGAGAAGCTGCCCTTCCCGAGCGGGCATTTCGACCGCGTCTCGGTGGCGTTCGGGCTGCGCAACATGACGCACAAGGACCAGGCCCTGGCCGAGATGACCCGGGTGCTCAAGCCCGGCGGCAAGCTGCTGGTGCTCGAATTCTCGCGGGTGGCGCGCCCGCTCGCGCCCGCCTACGATTGGTATTCCTTCAACATCCTGCCCCGGCTGGGCCAGCGGGTCGCCGGCGATGCCGACAGCTACCGCTACCTCGCGGAGTCGATCCGCATGCACCCCGACCAGGAAACCCTCGCCGGCATGATGGCCGAGGCCGGCCTGGCGCGCGTGCGCTACTTCAACCTCAGCGCGGGCGTGGTCGCCCTGCACGAGGGCTACAAGCTGTAATCGCAAGGCAGCCGCCGTGTCCGCGCCGGCCCGCGGCGCGGGGACGCACGGCGTCCTTGCGCATGCCTTCCGGGGCGGGAACTTTTCCCGTCCCGGGGGCTCCGACCACTGTTCATTTACCAATACACGCTACAACACTCGGGAGATGCCCTTTATGTCCAGAAGCCTTACCTCTCGCCTGGCTGCGCTGGCGATCACCGTGTTCAGCACGGTCGCCATGCTTGGCGTGTCGTTCGAGGCCGAAGCACAGCGCCGCATGGGCGGCGGCAATTTCGGCAGACAGTCCTCCAACGTGACGCAGATGCGCGCGCCGGCCACACCGCCCGCCACCAATGCCGCCCGCACGCCGCAGGGCCAGCCGGCGCCGTCCGCCGCAGCCGCCGGCACGGGGGCCGCCGCGGGCGCCGCAGCGCGCTCCGGCGCCTCGCGCTGGTTCGGCCCGATCGCCGGCATCGCCGCCGGCCTGGGTCTGGCCGCCCTGCTCTCGCACCTGGGCCTGGGCGCCGCGTTCGCCGAATTCATGGCCAGCCTGCTGCTGATCGCCCTGGTCGCCTTCGCCGTGATCTTCCTAGTGCGTCGCCTGATGGGCGGTGCCCGCCGTACGGCCATGCAGGGCGCGGGCCAGGCTACGCCGATGCAGCGCCAGACGGCCCAGCCGGAGGCCCCGGCCTCGCTGTCCCGCCGTGCCGGCGTGATGCAGTCCACGGCGCATACGCCGCAGGCCCATCCGGCTGTCGCCGCCACGGCCGCTCCGGCCACCGTGCCGGCCGACGGCAACTGGCACATTCCGGCCGGTTTCGACACCCAGCAGTTCCTGCAGAACGCCAAGCAGCACTTCATCGCACTGCAGTCGGCCTGGGATCGCAACGACCTGGTCGAGATGCGCGAGTACATGACCGACCAGATGGTCGAGGCCCTGCGCGCCCCGCTCGCCGAACGCACCCCGGGCGGCAAGACGGAAGTCATGCTCCTCAATGCCGAAATGCTCGGTATCGAGAACATCGAGCAAGGCAACCTCGCCAGCGTGCGCTTCTCGGGCATGCTCAAGGACGACTCCGGCCCGGAAGCCTACCGCTTCGAGGAAGTGTGGAACTTCCTGAAGCCGGCCCAGGGCGGCTGGGTGCTCGCCGGCATCCAGCAGATCCCGGTCGAGTACGAAAGCTGATCGCCGCGCGGCTCGCCCGCGCAGCGCACGCCTCGGCAACGCCCTTCCCGACGGAAGGGCGTTTTTTTTGCCGCCGGGCCGCCAAGAGAACCCCCCCTACGCGCTGCGCGCGCCCCCTCAAGGGGGCGGCACCAGCGGACTGGCAAAGCAGCTCCGCGGTGCCCTGGATCGGTATGTCGGCCATTGCGAGAGCGGTTCCTTTTTGCCGCCTGGCCGCTCCCGCTTTTTCATTACAATGCCCAGTTCATGCCGCTGCCTCTGCCCTCCTCCGTCGCGACTCGCGTCATCAATGCCCTGCTGGCCCGCGAACCCTGGGCAAGCGAACGTTTGCGCCCCCACGCCGGCAAGACCGTCCGCGTAAGCGCGGGCGCGCTGGACGTCGCGCTGCGCATCCGGCCCGAAGGGCGGGTCGAGCCCAGCCCCGGCGGCGCGCCCAACGTGACCGTAAGGGTGGATACCATCGAGCTGCCCCGACTCGTCGCGGCTGACCCGGCCCAGCGCATGGGCGCCCTGCACGTCGAGGGCGAGGCCGCGCTCGCCCAGGTCGCGGCCGAGCTCGCGCGCGACCTGCGCTGGGACGGCGAGGACGAGCTGGCGCGGCGCATCGGCGACCTGCCCGCGCGCCTGCTCACGCGCTTCGTCGCCACGGCGCTCGGCCTGGCGCGCGAGAGCGCCTCACGCCTGGCCCAGAACGCGAGCGAGTACGTGACCTACGAAGCGCAACTGCTGGCCAGCCCGCCCGCCGTCGACGCCTGGCGCCGCGAGGCAACCGAACTCGAGGCCCGCGTCGACGCGCTCGAGGCGCGACTGGACGCCTACGCACGCTCGCGAGGCGAGCGCGCATGAAGCTCATCTTCGCCCTGCCCCGCCTGGTGCACATTCTCTTCGTGATGCTGCGCTATGGGCTGGACGAACTCGTCCTGTCGTCGCTGCACCGGCCGTTCACCACACGGCTCGCCCGCATCCTGCGCTTCGGCCGCCCGCTCAAGGCGCCGCGCGGGGAGCGGCTGCGCCTGGCCCTGGAGCAGCTCGGCCCGATCTTCGTGAAATTCGGCCAGGTGCTGTCGACCCGGCGCGATCTGCTGCCAGCCGACATCGCCGATGAGCTGACGCGCCTGCAGGACCGCGTGCCGCCCTTTCCGTCGGCGCAGGCCATGGCCACCATCGAGGCGGCCCTGGGCAACCATCCCGACGTCCTGTTCGCCAGCTTCGAGCGCGAACCCGTCGCTTCCGCCTCCATCGCCCAGGTCCACTTCGCCGTGCTGCACGACGGGCGCGAAGTCGCCGTCAAGGTGCTGCGCCCGGGCATGCTCAAGGTGATCGACCAGGACCTGGAGCTCATGCGCATGCTGGCCTCCATGGTCGAGCGCCTGATCCCCGACGGCAGGCGCCTGAAGCCGCGCGAAGTGGTCGCCGAGTTCGACAAGCACCTGCACGACGAGCTGGACCTCATCCGCGAGGCCTCCAACTGCTCGCAACTGCGGCGCAACTTCACGCGGCCCGGACGGCGCGACCTGCTGATCGTGCCGGAGGTGATGTGGGACTACTGCGCGCGCCCCGTGTTCACCATGGAGCGCATGCGCGGCGCGCCCGTCAGCCACGTCGAGCGGCTGCGCGAGACCGGCGTCGACATCCCCGCCCTGGCGCGCCATGGCGTCGAGATCTTCTTCATCCAGGTGTTCAGCGACGGCTTTTTCCATGCCGACATGCACCCGGGCAACATCTATGTATCGGACGCGCCGGAGACGCTCGGCCAGTACATCGCGCTCGATTTCGGCATCGTCGGCTCGCTCTCCGAGTTCGACAAGAACTACCTCGCGCAGAACTTCCTCGCCTTCTTCCGGCGCGACTATCGCCAGGTCGCGCGCCTGCACATCGAGTCGGGCTGGGTGCCCGCCGATACCCGCGAGGAGGAGTTCGAGGGCGCCATCCGCGCCTGCTGCGAACCCTACTTCGATCGCCCGCTCTCGGATATCTCGCTGGGCCAGGTGCTGATGCGCCTGTTCCAGACCTCGCGCCGGTTCCACATGGAAGTCCAGCCGCAGCTCGTGCTGCTGCAAAAGACCCTGCTCAACGTCGAAGGCCTGGGCCGCCAGCTCGACCCCGACCTCGACCTCTGGAAGACCGCCAAGCCCTACCTCGAGAACTGGATGCAGGAGCGCGTGGGCGTCAAGGCGCTGCTGCGCAACCTGCAGCGCGAATCCGAGCAATGGGCGCAGACCCTGCCCGCCCTGCCCCGGCTGGTCTACCAGCGCCTGGCGCACGAGGACACCCTGCCCACCGTCACCCAGGAACTCGCCGCCCTGCGCGACGCCCATCGCCGCATGACCCGCTACCTGGGCATGCTGACCGGCGTGCTGGCCGTGCTGGTGGCGCTGATCGGGTGGCTGGTGCTGGGTAGTTTCTGAAGGGCGCACCGCCAGGACGCTCGGCACGGCGTCGACTTGGCCCCTGCCCTATCTACGGGCCGTGGGCCGAGGCGCCGCCCGAAACGGCACACGCTTCACTTGCCGAAGCGCTCCGCCCACACGGGCGCCTTGAAGCCCACGCTCACCTGGCCATCGGGAGTGGTCAATACGGGGCGCTTCACCAGGGTGGGGTGTGCGGCGATGAGGGCCAGCCAGCCGGCGTCGTCCGTCACCGCCTTCTGCGCATCGGTGAGGCCGCGCCACGTGGTCGATGCGCGGTTGACGAGCTTGTCCCAGCCGCCCAGCTTGCCGGCCCAGTCGCGCAGGGTCGTTCCATCGACCGGATGGTCGCGATAGTCCACGAAGGTGTAGGCGACCTGATGCTGGTCCAGCCACTTGCGCGCCTTGACGCAGGTATCGCAGCGGGTCAGTCCGTAGACGATGGTGTCGGCCATGGCGGCTCCTTCAGCAAAGCCCGCACCATATCACGCCGCGCCACGGCGTATCGAGGCCCGCCGACGGTGTGCGCCCGTCCGGCGCGATGTGCCTCAGGCAGGCGCCGCTCCGGCATCCAGCGCGGCGGCCAGCGCCTCTCGATAACGGCCGAGCGCGCCCAGCCGCGCCTCGTCGGAGGCCGGCTCGCGCCGCGCCGGCGCCCAGATGGCGTCCGGGAAGGCGGGATCGTCGCGCCAGCGCGGAATGATGTGCCAATGCACGTGCGGCACCATGTTGCCCAGCGCGGCAAGATTGACCTTGTCCGGCTGCAGGACGTCGCGCAGCACGCGCTCGACGCGCCACACCAGCGCCATGAGCGCGGTGCGCTGCGCGGCCGGCAGGTCGGTCATCTCGGCATGATGCGCATGCAGGACGACGCGGGTGTAGCCGGGCTGGGCGGGGTCGTCGACCAGGACGACGCGCGCCAGGGCATTTGACCAGACAATCTCGCCGCCGGCGGTCTGGCACAGGGGGCAATCGGCAATGCCGCCCGCGGGCGGGATGAACTCGGTGTGTTGTGGCATGGACGTTTCGGGAAAGTGCGTCTGGCGCGGCGCGGGGGTGCGGCCCTTCGGCCCACCGCCCTTCGACGATCCGCTTCACGAGGGGGCGACAGGGGCGAACCAGGCCCGGTTGTCCGCCGGCAGGACGGCATAGCGCCAGCGGATGAACCCGCCCCGCCATTCTGGCACAGCCCGCAGCGCGAGCGCCAAACCGGCCTCACCCGCCGCCCGGAAACAACCACACCAGCGCCCCCGTGATCGTCAGATAGCGCACGAATTTGCCGATCGCCATGTAGACGAGGCTGGGCCAGAAGGCGAAGCGCAGCCAGCCCGCGACGGCGCACAGGGGATCGCCGATGGCGGGCAGCCAGGCAAGCAGCATGGCGGGCGGGCCGAACCGATCGAGCACGCTGCGCGCGTACCGATGCCAGCGATCGCCGGCATCCCGGTCGTTGGCGGTGGGCGCCGCGCCAGCCATCTCGCCGTCGCGCGCCTTCCACGCCTCGTAGCCGCGCCGCGCGCCGCGCCCCATGGCATAGCTGATGACGCCGCCCAGGGTGTTGCCCGCCGTGGCGACCAGGATCGCCGGCCAGTACATGTCCGGCACTTCGCGCACGTAGGCAAAGAGTATCGGTTCGGAGCCCAGGGGCAGCAGGGTGGCCGCCAGCGTGCTGACGAGAAAGATCGCGCTCAGGCCGACGCCGGGCAGCGCCAGCCAGGCGAGCACAGTGTCGGTGGCGAAGAAGAGCATGTCCTGCATGGGCGGGTTCGACTCGGCGGGTATGGCGGCGTTCCCCGGCGGCGGCCGCCGCGATGGGCCGACGTTCGGGTGGCGAGGCGGCCGCCGGCGCGCCTGACGCTGGCGGCGCACAGGTGCTCGCTATGGAAGGCCCGCAGCCCCGCGCGGTATAGTAACGGGATCATGTCCGCCGCCTATCTCAAACGCATCCTGACGTCGCGCGTCTACGACGTCGCCATCGAATCCCCCCTCGAACCCGCTCCGCAGCTTTCGCAGCGCACCAAGAACCAGGTGCTGCTCAAGCGCGAAGACGTCCAGCCGGTCTTCAGCTTCAAGCTGCGCGGGGCCTACAACAAGATGGCCAGCCTCAGCCCGCGCGCGCGTGCGCGCGGCGTGCTCGCGGCCTCGGCCGGCAACCATGCCCAGGGCGTGGCGCTGTCGGCCCAGCGCCTGGGTTGCCGCGCGGTCATCGTGATGCCGGTCACCACGCCCCGCGTGAAGATCGACGCCGTGCTCGCGCGCGGCGCCGAGGTGGTGCTGCATGGCGACAGCTTCTCCGACGCCTACGTCAAGGCGCAGGAGCTGGAGAAGGCGCAGAAGCTGACCTTCGTCCATCCCTTCGACGACCCGGACGTGATCGCCGGCCAGGGCACGGTGGGCATGGAGATCCTGCGCCAGCACCAGCAGCCGCTCGATGCGGTGTTCGTCGCGATCGGCGGCGGCGGCCTCATCGCGGGCGTCGCGACCTACATCAAGCAACTGCGCCCGGACGTGAAGATCATCGGCGTGCAGACCGAGGATTCCGACGCCATGGTGCGCAGCGTGCGCGCCGGGCGCCGCGTCACGCTGAACGATGTCGGCCTGTTCTCGGACGGCACCGCGGTCAAGCTCGTGGGCGAGGAAACCTTCCGCCTGACGCGCAAGTACGTGGACGATTTCGTCACGGTGGACACCGACGCGGTGTGCGCGGCGATCAAGGACGTGTTTCAGGACACGCGCAGCGTGCTCGAACCGGCCGGCGCGCTCGCCGTGGCGGGCGCCAAGCAGTACCTGGCGCAGCATCGCTGGAAGGACAAGACGGTCGTGGCGATCACCAGCGGCGCGAACATGAACTTCGACCGCCTGCGCTTCGTGACCGATCGCGCCGAAGTGGGCGAAGCGCGCGAGGCCGTCTTCGCCGTCACCATTCCCGAAGAGCGCGGCAGCTTCCGCCGCTTCTGCAGTCAACTGGGCGATCGCAACGTCACCGAGTTCAACTACCGCATGTCCGACAGCGAACGCGCCCACGTGTTCGTTGGCCTGCAGATCTCGGCGCACGGCGAATCCGACAAGATCGCCGCCCTCTTTCGCAAGCAGAAGTTCGAGACGCTGGACCTGACCCACGACGAACTGGCCAAGACCCACCTGCGTCATCTGGTCGGCGGCCATTCGCCGCTGGCCGAGAACGAGGTGCTGTACCGCTTCGAGTTTCCCGAACGGCCCGGCGCGCTGCTGCGCTTTCTGAACTGCATGTCGCCCGCCTGGAACATCAGCCTGTTCCACTACCGGCACCAGGGCTCGGACTACGGCCGCATCCTGGTCGGCATCCAGGTGCCGCCGGCGGACAAGAAGACGTTCAAGGAATTCCTCACCAACCTGGGCTACCGCCACTGGGACGAGAGCCAGAATCCGGCGTACCGGCTGTTCCTGCGCTAGACGAATGGGCCGACTGGGGCCCAGGGTGTCAATGGAAGCCGGTCACCGGAATGCTGGGCAGGGCGGCCGCCGGCTTGCTGTCGCCCGCAAGGTCAGGATCACGGTGCGGCCGTTGCCCGCGGCGACCGCCTCGAACGCCGCCATTGCCGGCACGGGGTGGACTGCGACGGTGTACCGGCCGGCGTCAGGCGGGCTGCCGTCATCCAGTAGCGGCTCCTCATCGTCGAGCGGCGTATGCAAGGCTGCTGCACCCGCGTCATCGAGGCTGGTCTCGGGATGGCGCGGCTCGGTGCCATTGGTGAACGGGCCGGCGAACCCGCCGTCCACCGGCGCAGTCTCGCCGCTGCCGCTCGACACGACGAGGGTGGAGCTCGCCAGCCCGGCCTCGCCTGTAGCCGGCGCGCCGACGGGGACAGGGGTGAAGGTGTATTCGCCGATGCCAGTGTTCACCGACAGCGTGCCGCAAAGGCTGGCCATCGCGCCGAAGCCGCCTGCGGTGCCGCCGCCGGGGATCGCGTCGGAGATCGGGCCGCTGCCTTCAGGAACGTCGGCTTCGAGGCTGCGCTCGATCCCCGCCGTAGCGGGATTCGTCGCGGCGTTCCAGTCTTTCGTCGGGCGAGAGCGCAGGCAGGTCGGCTCCTGCGGGTCGTTGATGTCGGTGCAATCGGGCTCGGTCGTACCCTGGACCAGGGTGCCACTGCCGTTGACGGCGCTGATCCGGACGTTGCGCCCCTGCGCCGAGTCGTTCGCCGTGGTCTCGTAGAGCACGTGCCGGGCGATGGCGCTCACCAGATGCTGGTCGACGGGGTTGCGGGGCAATAGAACGACGTCGTCGATGCGGACCTTGGAACCGACTTGCAGTCGGCCGCTGCCGTCATGCGTGCCGCCGACGAACACCAGGCGGTATTCACCCTCCGGCAGGTTGTCTGCCGTCACCGTCCTGCAGACCGACCTACCGTGCCCGCGTTCGGCAAAGAGGACGATGTCGTCGTCGATCGCGTTGCCGACGAAGTTCCCATTGCCGTCGACGCGGCGCGCCAGTCCGAACACTTCGTAGGCCCCGCCACGCCCGGCCGCGCGCAGTTGCAGCCGCAGGGCATCGCCTTGCTGCACGCTGATGACTCCGCTGATGATATGGGCGCCGTGGATGACGCCGCAGCCGGCCTCGAACTCCGAGTTCGGCAGCGGCACCTGGAACCGGATGGTCAGCGGCAGGCCGTCCTCCACAGGGTCGATCACGCCGATGCGTTCGACGCCGTCGCCGGTGCCCACATATACGCAGCCCTGTCCGTCCACCGAAATCGCGCCCACGGCCTGTGCGGCCGCGCCGGTCGCGCCCCGCAGGACGAACCGGTCGCCCGCCTGCAAGGGGTCGATGGAGAACGTGATGCGGCCCCCTCGGTAGCTGCCGCCGCTGGTAACGGTGATGTCACTGCCGACGGGTACCGGTGTGCCGTCTTCCTTGAGAACAATCGGGTTCGGAATACTGATGCTCATGTCGTACTTCCTGCTTGCTCGATCCTGGCGCGGAACCGGCCCAGGCGACGTTCGCCGTCCCGCCCGCGATGGCCCGCATATCTTGTCGCAATCGGCCGCGGCCGGCGTTTGCTGCAGCGCCGGTTTTCTTTTTTTGCCCGGATCGTTCATGGTATGCCGTGATATCTGGTATAGACTCGGCCATCACAGCGGTAACGTCCCGCAACCTGGAGTCGGCGGCAGTCGCCCCGGAAGGTTCAGTCTGCGCAGTTCCACCATGTCCTCCACCGCAAGTCCCGCCAAAGACGTCTCTCCGCACGTACTCATCGCAGACGACAGGCCGGACGATCTGCGCCTGCTGATCGAACTGCTGCGCGCCGCGCGCGTGCGCATCAGCGTTGCGCTGGACGGCGCGCAGGCCTATGCGCGGGCGCTGGCCCTCGTACCGGACCTGATCCTGCTCGACGTGCACATGCCACGCATGGACGGCTATACGGTGTGCCGACGGCTTGCCGCCGAGCCGACGACGGCGCACATTCCGATCATTTTTCTGTCCGCCGCCGGCGAGGTCGATGAACGCCTGGAGGGCCTGCATTCCGGCGGCGTGGACTACGTCGTCAAGCCGTTTTCGGCCCAGGAAGTGCTGGCGCGCATCGGCGTGCACCTGGGTCGCGCAGCCTTGCCCCCGCGCGCGGCCGGGATCCCCTCCACCATCGGAGTCTCCAGCGGCCGAACGTCCACCGGCAGCGAGCGCCGCGAGCGCGACCAGGCGCTGGTCGCCGCCGCCACCCGCTACTTGTCCGATCATCTGGCCCAACCGCCTCGCATGCAGGAACTTGCTCATCGCCTGGGCACCAACGAAAAGCGGCTGACGCGCGCCTTCAAGACACACCTGGGCAAAGGGGGATACGAGTTCCTGCGCGAGCAGCGGCTGGCCGTCGCTCGTCGCCTGCTGCGCGAGACCGACCTCAGCATCGCCGACATTGCCGGCGAGATCGGCTTTTCGTCCGCCGCCAACTTCGCCACGGCGTTCCGCGAGCATTCCGGCAGTACACCCAGCGCCTATCGCGAGGCGGCGGCCACCGAGGCGCCGCACGCGCCGGCCGCCCCTCTCGAAGAATCTCCATGACACGTGCGCTGCTCGTCTGCGCAGCATGGCTGTGGCTGGCGCTCGCGCACGCTGCGCCGGTCACGGTGGCGGTGGACGCGCACACCGCATGGCCGCGGCACCTGTCGGAGGCCGCCGAGGCCGTGGAGGACGTCGACGGCACGTTGACACTGGGCGACGTCGCCCGGCTGCCGCCGGGCCAGCCGGAGAGCTGGCGGCCCGTCGCGGCATGGCAGACCAGGCCCGGCATGAATGCCTCGGCCTGGTGGCTGCGCATGACGGTGCGCAACGATGGCGACCGCGCACTCGATCTGGTTGTGACGCCGGGCTCGCCCCGGCTGGGCGACGTCGACTACTACCTGCTCGCGCAACGGCCGGAGGGTACCGCCCCCTCTCTGCCGGACCCCGCGGCACAGGCGCCGGCCGCGGCCGGGTCGCGGACCAACAGTCCGCCGTCGCGCTACCAGGCGCTGGAATTCAGCCTGTCCGCTGGCCAGTCCGCCGACATCTACATGCGCGTGCGGAACCTGCGGTTCTCGGCGGTGCAGCCCAAGATCTACGAGAACACGGCGTTCGAGGCGCGTGAGCGCCGCGCCGCGCTGTGGGATGGGGTGCTGATCGGCGGCCTGTCGGCGCTCGCCTGGGCCACGTTGGTGATCGCCGCGCTGGCGCGCAGCCTGCCCTTCCTGTGGCTGAGTCTGCTCTCAGCCATCGTCGCCGCGCACGAGTACATCAAGCGCGGCTATCCCCGCCTCTACCTCGGGGCGGATTCGCCGCTGCTGGACGAGCGCGTTCCCCTCGTCGTACTTCCCTTGATCGGGCTTCTGCTGCTGGCCTTCGCCCTGCAGCTCGGACAGCGCGAAGGCATCCGCATCCCAGGCCGGGTCTGGTTCATCGCCCTGATGATGGTGGCCGCACTGCGCCTCGTGGCCGCCTTCGTGATCGGCCCGGCCCCGCTGATGTTCACGATCCAGACCGCGATGGGGATGGTCTTATCCGTGAGCGTCCTGGCCGCTGCCCTGGTCATGCTGATCCGGCGCGACCCAAGCGCCAGGCTGATCCTGATCGGCATGGCGATCAGCCTGGCCAACCTCGCGGTGCAACTGCTGGTCGAAGGCGGCTCCAACCTGCCTGTTCTGCGCTGGCTGGACATGGACCTGGAACCCCACCCGGTGACGGGGTTGCTGCATCTGGGCGGCAACCTGGCCATCATGGCGGCCTGGATCCACCACGTCGGCCGCCAGCGCAACCAGGCGCGCGACGAACTGGTCGAACGCCAGCTCACCGAACAGGAGCGCCTGCGCCGGGAAGTGGCGCAGCGCACCACCGAACTGAACGACGCCCTCAAGTACGCCGAGGCGCAGAACCGCCAGAAGGTCGAGACGCTGGGCTACATCACCCACGACCTGCGCGCCCCGCTGGCGACCATTTCCGGCTATACCCGGCTGCTCGCGGCCACGCAGACGCCCGACCAGGAGCCCCACATCCAGGCGATCGAGCGCAGTGTGGGCTACCAGATGGCGATGATCGACGAACTGCTCGAATACGCACGCGGCGAGCTGGCGCCATTGGAGGTACATTCGGGCGCGGTCGAACTGTCCAAGCTGCTGGAGGAAGTCGCCGGTTTTGGCGCGACGCTCGGCGCGCGCCAGGGCAACCGGCTGGTGTACGAGCCGCCGCCCGTGCTGCCCAGGCTGGTGCGGCTGGACGGCCGGCGCCTGCAGCAGGTGCTGCTCAACCTGCTGTCGAACGCGGCCAAGTTCACGCACCGGGGCACCATCACCCTGAAGCTGAATGCCAGCCCGGCGGAAAATGCCTGGCGCCTGGATTTCTCGGTGGCCGACACCGGCATCGGCATCGATCTCGCAGACCGCATGTCGGTCTTCGACGCCTTTCGGCAGATCCAGCGCGGACAGGGCGGCGTCGGGCTAGGCCTGTACATTGCGCAGAACATCGTGCGCGCCCTGGGCGGCGAACTGCAGGTTGAAAGCTCGGTGGGCAATGGCAGCCGCTTCAGTTTCACGCTGTCGGTGCAGGCGCTCGACATCACGCCGGTGCGGCCGCGCCGTCTGGCGCCCCACCCCGCCCCGCCGCACGCCAGACCCGTGCCGCACGCCGGCCGTGCCCTGCCCGACGCCGGCGAGCGGCTGCACCTGGCGGCTCTGGCGCGCGACGGCCGCCTGTCCGACATCGAACAATGGCTGGCCACCATGGCTGAAGCCGGCACGCGCTACGACACGTTCCTGCCGCAGGTGCGACAACGCTTGCAGATGCTGGATTTCGAGGGCATCGAGGCCCTGGCGCTGGCATCGGACCCGCACGGCTGATCCGGAGCCGCAGCGCGGCCGGCGCCGGGAGCGCTGCCGCCTTCAGGCGGCAGTGGCTTACGCCGCCATGATCGCGCCGTCGCGACTCATCGGAAACGCACCCTGGACCGCAGCCCCGCCCCCGCCAGGCACATGGCGATCAGCGTGAGCGCCGCCGCGTTGCCCCAGCGCGCGTAGGGCGTCCAGCCGGTCGTGCCCTGGACGACGGTGTCCAACACGCCGGCCGCGTGGGTGGGCAGGACGGCCTGGACGCGGCCACGGCTGTCGATGACGCCGGTGACCCCGGTGTTGGTCGCGCGGATCGAGGGGCGCCCCAGCTCGAGCGAACGCATGCGCGCGATGCGCAGGTGCTGCGGCAGCGCCCAGGAGTCGCCGAACCAGCCCAGGTTGCTCACGTTGGCCAGCAAAGTGGCGCCCGGCTCGCCGTTCGGCCCGGGACGCAGCGCCGGCAGCAGCTCCTCGCCGAACACGTCCTCGTAGCAGATGTTGAACGCGATGTGCTGGCCCGCGATGGCGAACGGCTGCTGACGCTTGGCGCCGCGATCGAAGTCGCCCATGGGCATGACCATGGCGTTGACGAACCAGCGAAAGCCGGTCGGCACGAACTCGCCGAAGGGGACGAGGTGCGCCTTGTCGTAGCGATAGGGCACGCGGCCGTTGACGAGATCGTTGGGGTCGGCGTCGCCCGTGAAGCCGATCACGCTGTTGGTGTAGCGCGAACCGCCATCCGGGCCGGGCGTGTGCAGGGCGATGCCGGTCGCCAGGGCCGTGCCCTGGGCGCCGGCGGCATCGATCCATTGCTGCCAGAGCGGCGCCGGCAGTTGGTCCTGGAACAAGGGGATGGCGGTTTCCGGCAGCACGACGAGGTCGGGCGAGAAGCCGGCCACGCCGGAAGGCTGCGTGCTCATGGCCAGATGGCGCTGCAGCGTGTCCAGGATCAGATTGGGATCGAACTTGTTGGACTGCTCGACGTTGCCCTGGACCAGGCGCAGGGAGATCGGCCGGCCGGCGGGCTCGATGCCCCAGCGCGCCACGGACAGACCGGCGCCGAGCGCGAGCACGATGAGCCCGGCGGCGCCGGCGCGCACCCGTGCCGGCCCGCGGCCGCAGGCAGCCAGGGCGAATGCCCCCGCCACCACCGCCGCGGCCAGTGCGACACCATGGACGCCCAGCACAGGGGCATAACCCGACAACGGCCCGTCGACGTGCGCATAGCCGGCGTTGAGCCACGGAAAGCCGGTGAAGATCCAGCCGCGCACCCACTCGGTGCCGGCCCAGCCCCCGGCAAAGGCCGCGACGAAGCCCAGGCCGCCGCTGCCCGGGCCGGCGAGCCGGCGCGCGAGCGCCATGCCCAGCGCGGGCAGCACGGCCAGTGCGGCGGCCAGCAAGACCACGGCGAGCCCGGCCAGCCAGACCGCCATCTCGCCATAGACGTGCAGGCTGATGAAAATCCAGTAGAAGCCGACCGCGAACGTGCCCGCGCCGAACCACCAGCCGCGCACGGCAGCCGCGCGCGGGCCGGATGCACGCCAGACAGCCCCGGCCAGCAAGGCCAGGGCGAGAACCTGGATCAGCGGAAGCAGCCAGACGGGCAGCGGCCCGGGCGCGAACGCAAGCGCATGCAGCCCGCCCGCGAACAGCAGGGGCCAGCCGCGCCGGATCACTTGACCTGCACGGTCAGCCAGAGCGCGCGCCGGGCGTCGGCGCGCGTGACCTGGAGAACGAGATTGTCGCGCTCGACGGTGTCGCCGCGACGCGGAATGTGCTCGAGCTCGTCCGCCAGCCAGCCGCCCACCGTGTCGTACTCGTCGGTCTCGAGGTGGGCGTTGAAGGCTTCGTTGAAACGGTCGATCTCCGTCGTCGCCATCACGCGCCAACGGTTCTCGCCATCGGGGAAGATGGTCTGCTCGGCTTCCTCGTCGAACTCGTCCTCGATGTCTCCGACGATCTGTTCGAGCACGTTCTCCATGGTGACCAGCCCGGCGATGCCGCCGTGCTCGTCGACCACGATGACGAGGTGGTTGCGGTTGACGCGGAACTCGCGCAGCAGCACATTCAGACGCTTGGACTGCGGAATGAAGACGGCGGGCCGCACGAGGCTGCGGATCTCGACCTCGGGATTCTGCATGCACTGCAGCAGATCCTTGGCGAGCAGGATGCCGATGATGTTGTCGCGGGTTTCCTCGTAGACCGGGAAGCGCGAATGGGCCGCCTCGATGACATAGGGCAGCAGTTCGGCCAACGGCCGGGAGATGTCCAGCGCGTCGATGCGCGAACGGGGCACCATGACATCGGCCGCCGTCAGTTCGGAGACGGCCAGGGCGCCGACGATCATCGCATAGGCGTCGGCATCGACGAGCTGGCGCTCGTGGGCGTCTTCGAGCAGGACTTTGAGTTCGTCGCGGTCTTCGGGCTCGCGCCGCAGCAGAGCGGAAAAGCGTTCGAAGAGCGACTTGGGGGATTTGACAGTGCGCGAGCCGGACGGCTGCGCATCAGCAGGGTAAGGGTCTGACATCGTCCGCGAGGACAAGTGAAGGAAGATGTAGCATACCGCAAGAGGCGACCTGCGCAAACCAAGGATGGAATTCGTGCATGTTCGCCGTGAATCGCAGGTTTTTCCCGGAATTTACATGCAAGACCCCGGCATCTCCAACGAACTGCCGAGCAGCGCCGACACCGAGCGCCGCTTCGGCGGCCTGCGCCGCCTCTATGGCGACGCTGCCTACGACCGCCTGGCCGGCGCCCACGTCGCGGTCGCCGGCATCGGCGGGGTGGGCTCCTGGACCGCGGAGGCCCTCGCGCGCTGCGGCGTGGGCGCGCTCACCTTGATCGATATGGACCACGTTGCGCCCTCCAACGTCAATCGCCAGATCCACGCGCTCGACGACACGCTGGGCCAGGCCAAGATCGAGGCCATGGCCGAGCGCATCCGCGGCATCCACCCCGGCTGCCGGCTGACCCTGGTCGACGATTTCGTCGAACCGGACAACCTCGGGCGCACGCTGCCCGGCCCTTACTCGGCGATCGTGGACGCCACCGACCAGGCCCGGGCAAAGATCGCCATGATCCTGCATGCGCGCGCGCACCGCGTCCCGCTCATCGTCTGCGGCGGCGCGGGCGGCAAGACCGATCCGCTCGCCCTGCGCGCGGGCGATCTGTCCCAGGCCGTCAACGATGCCCTGCTCGCGCGCCTGCGCAACGAGCTGCGCCGGCATCATGGCTACCCGCGCGTGGAACCGAAGACGGCCAGGCGCGCCGCCCGCGTGCCGCGCATGCAGGTGCGGGCGCTCTGGGTGGACGAACCCGTGCGCCGCCCCGCCGCCGGCGCCGACGCCTGCGAGGTGGCGCCCCAGGGCCTCTCGTGCGCAGGCTATGGCTCGGTCGTGACGGTGACCGCCGCCATGGGCCTGGCCGCCGCCAACACGGCGCTGCGCGAGGCGCTCACCGCACCCTCGGACTGAAATTTGCTGTTGCCGTCGCGCGCCCGACGGCCGGCGTGCCCATTGCTGGAAACCACAGGATGTCTGCCGCTTCACGCTTTGCCTTCACCCTTCCCTTGCACACCCTGCGCAACGCCGCGCGCACTGCCGCGATCGCCGCCCTGATCGCGCTGCTGGCCGCTTGCGGCTCGTCGCCCTCGCGCCCCAGCGGGCCCGGCTACCACGATGTCCGGCCCAACGAGACGCTATCGTCGATCGCCCGACGCTACGGCGCCTCGGTGGACGACCTGGTGCGCTGGAACAAGCTCGCCAATCCGAATCGCATCCACGTCGGCCAGACCCTGCAGGTGGTGGCCAACCCCGGCAAGCCCGGCGACACCGGCGTGGCGAGCGGGTCAACGGACAGCACACCGCTGGCCACCTCGCGCGGCGACCCTACGCAGGTGCAGCCCTCGGCGCCCGCCCCGCGCGCGACGGCGGCGGTACCGGCCAACGCCGTCAAGCTCGCCTGGCCCGCCGACGGCAAGACGGGCCGCATGCCCGGCCGCTCCGGGATCTCGATCGCCGCAGGCGCGGGCGCACCGGTGCGGGCCGCGGCCTCCGGACGGGTGGCGTACGTCGGCTCCGGCCTGCGCGGCTACGGCAACATGGTCATCGTGGACCACGGCTCGAACTTCATGACCGTCTACGCCCACAATCGCCGGCTGACCGTCCAGGAAGGCGCCCGCGTGTCGCAGGGCCAGCAGATCGCCGAAATGGGCAGCACCGACGCCAGCCAGGTCGTGCTCTACTTCGAAGTGCGCCACAATGGGGAGCCGGTGGACCCGCTGCGCGTCCTGCCCAAGCGCTAGGGCACATCGCCCCTCATCCCCCGGCGCTCGAATCCGTCAGCCAGCGCCTGGGATGATCCGCACCAGCGCGGAGCAACATGGCGCCGGCCAGTGCCACCGGCAACGCGCTCGCCCCGATCCAAGCCGAGGTACACCATGATCCTCGTCCAGATGTCCGACATGCACGTCATGCCCCCGGGCGCCCGGGCCTATGGTGTGGTCGAGACCAGCGCCATGCTGCCGCCCGCCCTGGCCGCCGCCGCACGGCTGACGCCGCACCCCGATTGCCTGCTGCTGACGGGCGATCTGGTCGACGCGGGCACGCCCGAATTCTATGCCGCCTTGCGCACGCTGCTGCAACAGGCGACGCTGCCGTTTCGGCTGATGCCGGGCAACCATGATGGCCGCGACGCGCTGCGCGCCGCCTTCCCCGAGCACACTTACCTGCGCGGACACGACGGCTACATCCAGTACGCCATCGAGGACTATCCCGTGCGCATCCTTGCCCTGGACAGCGTGGTGCCGGGCGAGGAGCGCGGCGCGCTGTGCGGCACGCGCCTGGCCTGGCTGGCCGAGCGCCTGGCCGAGGCGCCGGGCCGCCCGACCATCGTCGCCCTGCACCATCCGCCCTTCGCCTGCGGCATCGCGCACATGGACGCCATGGCCCTGACCGAAGGCCGGGCGGAACTCGAAGCGCTGATCGCACGCCACCCGAACGTCGAGCGCGTGATCTGCGGCCATGTGCATCGCGCGATCACGCGCCGCTTCGGCGGCACGCTGGTGTCGTGCTGTCCGTCGACGGCACACCAGATCGCGCTCGACCTTGCCCCCGACGGTGTAGCCGGCTTCACCATGGAGCCGCCCAGCCTGCTCGTGCACGCCTGGGTGGACGGCGCGCTCGTCACGCACCAGGCCTACATCGGCGAATACCCGGGGCCGTATCCGTTCGGCTGAAGGCCGCCCGGGTGTCGAGCCCAAGTGGGTCGATGTACAACACGTCCGGCATCGGCATCAAATCCCGATAGCTGCGTTCCAGTCCGCGGCAATGCCATCGATTTCTGCCTTGACGAGCGCGGCGAGGCGCCGCTGGCGTGCGGCGCCCATGCGATTCGACAAGGCGGTCACGGTAATCGAAGCACTGGCGAGCACCGGTGGGAATGGCACGCCCACCGACAATGCACCCGGAGCGCCTGGGCTGGGCCCAGTCGCATAGCCGATGGAGACGCTCTCGCGGACATGACGTAGAACGCGGGCGGCGGTCAGGCCGTCGAACCCCGTATAGCGCCGGCCGATCCCGCCGACCACCTGGCTCGCCTCGCGCGGGTCGAGCGCGGCCAGAATCGCCACGCCACCCACGCCGACTCCCAGCGGGCGTCGCACGCCGACATCCAGCGGGACGGCCTTGATCGGATAGTCGCCCACGCAGCAGGCAATGCATACCGCTTCGAACCCGCTGCGCTCACTCAGGTAGACAGTGTCACGGGTGTGTTCGGCCAACCGACGCAGCACCGGCTCACAGGCCTCGCCCAGCCGGTAGCGCGGCTGGGCGAGCAGACCCAGTTCATAGAGCAACCGGCCCAGGTAGAACTTGTTGGTATGGCCGTCCCTGGCCACCAACCCCTCACGACAAAGGCGGCCCAGCACGCGCACGCAGGTGGTCTTGGGCAGGCCCGACATGCCCACCAGCTCGTCGATCCGGATGCCGCGGCGGCCGCGCGAGGCGATGGCACGCAGCAGCGTCACAGCGCGGCCGATGCTTTGAGTACCGCGCGGCTCGTCACCCGGCGCGGGTGGGAGCAGGTAGAGATCCGTCATGTCAATGGAAGCCACATTGTGGTTTCGTGATATGTCGCGCCTATTGTTGCTCGCAAGGCGCCTGCTTAGCATGAACTGCGGATAGGTCACGAACCACGATGTGGCTTCGAGATCATCCATCCAGAACAACGACCAGGAGAAGACATGTCATTGCCCAGATGCAGCAAGGCCGCCTTGGCGGCCATGCTGTGCCTTGCGTCATACACCGCCGCCGCGAGTCCGTTCCCGTCCCGCCCCATCACCATGATCGTCCCGTATGCGGCGGGCGGCTTCGCCAGCACGCTCGCGCACATGCTGAGCGAACGCATGGCCAGGACGCTCGGCCAGCCGGTCATCGTCGACAACCGTCCCGGCGCCAATGGCAACATTGCCGCGCGCCTGGTGGCCAAGGCCGCGCCCGACGGCTACACGGTGCTGCTGGGTACCAGCAGCGTGCTGGCGATCAACCCCCATCTCTACAAGGACGTTGCCTTCCAGCCGCTGAGCGACTTCGCACCTGTCGGCCAACTCGTCACCACCGCCAACGTCGTCGTCGTCAACCCTGCCGACGGTATCGCCTCTGTCCAGGATTTGGTTGAGCACGCCAAGGCCCAGCGCGATGCCACCTTCGCCTCCTCGGGTATTGGAAGCTCCATGCATCTGTCGGGAGAGATGTTCAACGTACGCGCGGGCACCCACATGACCCACGTACCCTACAAGGGCAGTGCGCCGGCCCTGACGGACTTGATGGCTGGGCGGATCACCACGATGTTCAGCGACACGACGGCGCTGCCGCACGTGCAGGCCGGAAAGCTGCGCGCCATTGCCGTCACCGGAGCGCAGCGCATGGCGGCCATTCCCGATATACCAACCGTCCAGGAAGCGGGCATCGCCGATTTCGTCGTGGAGTCGTGGTACGCGCTCGTGGCGCCAACCGGCACGCCGCAGGATGCCGTGCTACGCCTGAGCCAGGCAGCGCAGTCTGCTGTCAATGACGACACAGTCAAGCGGCGGCTGGCCGAGATTGCCAGCCAGCCTGCCGAGGACGGCTCGCCGGCACATCTGGAGACCGTGCTGCGCAAGGAGTTGCAGACGTGGGCTGATGTGGTAGCGCAATCGGGCGCCAAAGCACAATGATGAGGATCTCCACCATGGTCAAACCACGAACCAACACTGTACGGGCCGGTCTGGCTGAGGGCCGCCTCCTGGCCGGCCCCGTCATGCAGGTCGCCTCGCCCGAACTGATCGAGATGGCCGGCGCCGCCGGCTTCGACTTTGTATGGATCGACTGCGAGCATGGCGCATTCCACTTGGAAACCGCCGTGCACATGCTGCGCGCGGCCGATGCAGTCGGGCTGACCGCGTTGGTGCGGGTGCCAGACCAGACCCCGAGCCTGATCATGCGAGTACTGGACGCCGGTGCACAAGGCGTGGTCGTACCCAACGTCTCGGACGGGGCCCAAGCCCAGGCCGTCGTCGATGCCGCCCGCTATCGCCAGGACGGGGGCAGCGGCCGTCGAGGTGCCTGCCCAGGGACACGCGCCTCGTGGCACCAAACCGAGGACTGGCCAGCCTTCTCGCGCCAGGCCAATGCCGACGTGCTGGTGTGGGTCCTGATAGAGAGTCCCGCCGCGGTGCGCAACATCGACGAGATCTTGCAGGTGCCTCACTTGGACGGCGTCGCACTGGGCCCGTTCGACCTGGCCCATGACATGGGCTTTCCCGGCGAGGTCGACCATCCCGAGGTCCAGGCGAGTCTGGACGAGGTGGTCAACCGAGCCCAGGAACGCGGCGTCGAAGTCATCGCCTCGTTGTTCTCCCCGGACCCTCAGGGCATGGCACGCGAACGGGCTCGATGGGCGGCGCGCGGCATTCGCCTCTTCAGCATCGGCAGCGACCGGCGCCTGATCGTGCGAGCCATGCGCGAGCGTCGCGCGGCCATTGGCACCGACCCGGAGGGCACCTAAGCGGAGGGCGGCCTCGCGCACCGCTTAGGTGCCCTCCGCGGATGCTCGACGCCGCAAAGGCAACCCCCACGGTCCGTCAAGCCGCGCGCTTGGCCTGCTCCGCCATGAACTCGGCCAGCACCCGCCCCGTGTGCGAATACCCCTTGGCCGCCATGACTTCCTCGGGCGTGCCCTGCACCACCAGCCGCCCGCCGCCGTCGCCGCCCTCGGGGCCCATGTCGAGCAGCCAGTCGGCTTCGGCGATCACGTCGAGGTTGTGCTCGATGACCACCACCGTGTTGCCCGCCTCGACCAGGCGGTGCAGCACGCGGATCAGTTTCTCCACATCGGCCATGGCGAGGCCGACGGTGGGTTCGTCCAGCACGTACAAGGTGTGCGGCTGCCGGCCCCGCCCGGTCCGCGTGAGGCCTTCGGTGATGCGCGCCTTGGCGAGTTCGGTGACGAGTTTGATGCGCTGCGCCTCGCCGCCCGACAAGGTGGGCGAGGGCTGGCCCAGGGTGAGATAGCCCAGGCCGACGTCACGCATCAGTTCCAGCGGGTGGCGCACGGCGGGATGGTGTTCGAAGTAGCCCACCGCATCGTCCACCTCCATGCCCAGCACCTCGCCCACGCTCTTGCCGCGCAGATGCACGGCCAGGGTCTCGGCGTTGAAGCGCGCGCCGCCGCAGGCGTCGCACTCCACCTTCACGTCGGGCAGGAAGTTCATTTCGATGGTGCGCATGCCCTGCCCTTCGCACACCGGGCAGCGGCCCGCGCCGGTGTTGAAGGAGAAGCGCGAGGCATTCCAGCCGCGCACCTTGGCTTCGGCGGTGTCGGCGAACTGCCTGCGCACGACATCCCAGAAGCCGATGTAGGTCGCCGGGCAGGATCGCGGGGTCTTGCCGATGGGCGTCTGGTCCACTTCGAGCACGCGGTCGATGGCCTGCCAGCCGTCGATGCTCTCGCAGCCCTGCCATTGGCGGAAGGCCTGCTCGCGCGGCGCAGCGACGGCGCGCGCCAGGTTCTCCAGCAGCACGTCGCGCGCGAGCGTGGACTTGCCCGAGCCCGAGACGCCGGTCACGACGGTGAGCCGGCCGACGGGAAAGCGCGCGGTGACGCCCTCCAGGTTGTGCCGGCGAGCGCCCTGCACGCTGATCGCGGGCACGACCTCGCCCACCGGCCGGCGCGCTTGTAGCGGGTGATGCAGCGGCCGCGCCAGGTAGCGCCCGGTGGTCGAGGCCGGGTTGGCGATCAGGTCCTGCACCGTGCCCTGGGCCACGACCTGGCCGCCGCGCACGCCGGCGCCGGGGCCGATGTCGATCACGTGCGCGGCGCGGCGGATGGTGTCCTCGTCGTGCTCGACCACGACCAGGGTGTTGCCGTTGGCCTCCAGCCGCTGCAGGGCATCCAGCAGGATGCGGTTGTCGCGCGGATGCAGGCCGATGGTCGGTTCGTCGAGCACGTAGCACACGCCCTGCAGGTTGGAGCCGAGCTGGGCGGCCAGGCGGATACGCTGCGCCTCGCCGCCGGAGAGCGTGGGTGCCGCACGGTCCAGCGCCAGGTAGCCCAAGCCGACCTGCTCCAGGAAGTCGAGGCGGCTGCGCAGCTCGGCGAAGATGTCGCGCGCGATCTCGGCCTCGCGGCCGCCGGCGTCCAGCGCCAGGAAGAAGCTGCGCGCCTGGCTGACCGACCACGACGTCAGTTCGGCGATCGAGCGGTCACGCCACAATACATTGAGCGATATCGGATTCAGGCGCTGGCCGTGGCAGGTCGGGCAGGCCACGACCTCGCCCTCGTAGCCCGCGTTCCAGCTCGATTCCTCCCCGCTCTGCTCGCCGTCGAAACCCGCCAGCTTCAAGCCGGTGCCGAAGCAGTCGGGACACCAGCCATGCTTGGAGTTGTACGAGAACTGGCGCGGGTCGGGTTCCGGAAAGCTCATGCCGCAGGCCGGGCAGGCGCGCTTGACCGAGAACACCTGGTCCTCGGCGTCTTCACGCAGGCCCTGGCCGCGCCGCATGGCGGCGGTGATGAGGCCGCCGCCCGCGGGCCGCGCGGGCGGCTGGGTGAGTTCGGACAACAAGGTCATGACGCCCTTGCCGTGCTCGAGCGCCTGCGCGACCGCATGGCGCAGCTCGTCCCCATGGTCCGCGTCGACAACCAGGTCGGCCACCGGCAGCTCGATGGTGTGCTCCTGGTAGCGGTCCAGCCGCGGCCAGGGCGCCGTCGGAATGAAGCGCCCGTCCACGCGCAGGTGGGTGTAGCCCTTGCCGGCCGCCCACTTGGCCAGGTCGGTGTAATAGCCCTTACGCGCGGTGACCAGCGGCGCCAGGATGCCGATGTGCTCGCCGCGGTGCTCGCGCAGGATGCGCGCGACGATCGCGTCGAAGCTCTGCGCCTGCACCGGGATGTGGTCCTTGGGGCAGAACTGCGTGCCCAGCTTCATGTAGAGCAGGCGCAGAAAGTGATGCACCTCGGTCATGGTCGCCACGGTGGACTTGCGCCCGCCCCGGCTGGTGCGCTGCTCGATCGCCACGGTGGGCGGGATGCCGAAGATGGCGTCCACGTCCGGCTTGCCCGCCGGCTGCACGATGGAGCGCGCATAGGCGTTGAGCGATTCCAGGTAGCGCCGCTGGCCCTCGTTGAACAGGATGTCGAAGGCCAGGGTGGACTTGCCCGAGCCCGACACGCCGGTGATCACCGTGAAGGTGTCGCGCGGGATGGTGACGTCCACGTTCTTGAGGTTGTGCTCGCGCGCATGGCGGATCTCGATCGCGCGCTCGCCGCCGCGGTTCGCCAGGGCGTAGGTCGCGGCCGACTCGTGCACCGCCGCCTCGATGGGCGCGCCCAGCGCGGCACGATACTCCGCCAGCGCCTGGCCGGTGTGCGAGGCGGGGTTGGCCATCACGTCGTCGGGCGTGCCCACGGCGACGACCTCGCCGCCGGCGTCGCCGCCCTCGGGACCCAGGTCGATCAGCCAGTCGGCCGCGCCGATCACGTCCAGGTTGTGCTCGATCACCACCAGCGTGTGGCCGGCGGCCAGCAGCTTGCGAAAGGCGCCCATGAGCCGCGCCACGTCGTCGAAGTGCAGCCCGGTGGTCGGCTCGTCGAACAGGAACAGGCTGCCCTTTTTTGCCGCCGGGCCGCCCCCAGGCGAAAAGCGCCCCCCCGGGGGGTAGCCGGCCGAAGGCACGGCGTGGGGGCCCTTTTCCGACACCTTGGCGCTGGAGATGCCGCTGCGCGCCGCCTCGGCGAGGTGGCCGGCGAGCTTCAGGCGCTGCGCCTCGCCGCCCGACAAGGTCGGTACCGGCTGGCCCAGGCGCACGTATTCCAGGCCGACGTCGGCCAGCGGCGCGAGGCCTGTCTGTACATGAGTCGCTCCGGCCTGAAGGCCGGAGTCTCCCCGCCACGATTCAGGGGAGCCTTCGGCTCCAGAACGCCGCCTGCGCTCGCTGACGCTCGCATCGTGGTCGTTGGCCTTGCCGTTCGCCGGCGAGAAGAAATCCAGCGCCTCGGTGACCGTCATCTCCAGCACGTCGGCGATGGAAGCCTTGCGCCCGCCGCGCTCGATGGTGACTTCCCGGATCTCGGGGCGAAAGCGCGTGCCGTCGCAATCCGGGCAGCGCAGGTAAACGTCGGACAGGAACTGCATCTCGACGTGCTCGAAGCCCGTGCCGCCGCAGGTCGGGCAGCGGCCGTCGCCGCTGTTGAAGCTGAAGGTGCCCGGCGTGTAGCCGCGCTCCTTGGACACCTTGGCCTGGGCGAACAGCTTGCGGATGGCGTCGAAGGCGCCGACGTAGCTCGCCGGGTTGGAGCGCGCGGTCTTGCCCACCGGCGACTGGTCGACCATCACCACGTCGGCGATCCAGTCGTCGCCCAGCAGGCGGTCGTGGGCGCCCGGCGCCTCGGTGGGCTGGCCCTTGGCCTTGCGCAGCGCCGGATACAGCACGTCCTGGATCAGGGTGGACTTGCCCGAGCCCGACACGCCGGTGACGACCACCAGCCGGCCCAGCGGGATCTGCACGTTCACGTTGCGCAGGTTGTGCTCGCGGGCGCCCTCCAGGATGAGGCGCGGCGTGTTTTTCGCGACCGGCGTGGGCCGCGGCGCCTGCACGCGCTTGCGGCCGGCCAGATAGTCGCCGGTGAGAGTGTCGGCGGCGCGCAAGCGGGCCGGCGTGCCGTTGAACACGATGTGCCCGCCGCGCTCGCCCGGGCCGGGCCCGATGTCGATCACACGGTCGGCGGCCAGCATCACCTGCGGGTCGTGCTCGACCACCACCAGCGAATTGCCGGCGTCGCGCAGGCGGTGCATGACCTCGACCACCCGATGCATGTCGCGCGGGTGCAGGCCGATGGAGGGCTCGTCCAGCACGAACAAGGTATTGACGAGCGAGGTGCCCAGCGCGGTGGTCAGGTTGATGCGCTGTACCTCGCCGCCCGAGAGCGTGCGGCTCTGGCGATCGAGCGTCAGGTAGCCCAGGCCGACGTCGCACAGAAAGCGCAGGCGGGCCCGCAGCTCCGTGAAGAGCAGGTCGGTGGCCGCATCCATCACGCCCTCGAAGCGCAGGCGCTCGAAGAACACCCGCACGCGCTCGATGGGCAGTTGCATGAGGTCGTGGATGTTCAGGCCGGGCAGCGCCGCCAGCGTCGCGTCGCTCCATCCGGCATGCACGGGCTTGAAGCGGCGATAGCGATCGTCGCCCGCGGGCAGGACCGCATCGGCGTCCTCGTGGGTGCCCACGCGCCACAGCAAGGCGTCGGGCTTCAGACGCGAGCCCTGGCAGGTGGGACACGGCGTATAGGCCCGGTACTTGGAGAGCAGCACCCGGATGTGCATCTTGTAGGCCTTGGTCTCGAGCCAGGCGAAGAAGCGCCTGGCGCCATACCATTGCCGATTCCAGTTGCTCGCGCCGCCCTTCCAGTGCGGCGTGCCCTCGATGACCCAGTCGCGCTCGCGCTGGGTCAGCTCGCGCCAGGGCACGCCCAGGCGGATGTCCTCGGCAGGGGCGTACTTGACCAGATCGTCCTGGATCTCCTTGAAGCTCGGGCTCTGCCAGGGCTTGACCGCGCCCTCGCGCAGGGTCTTGCCTTCGTCCGGGACGACCAGGCCGTAGTCCACGCCGATCACGCGGCCAAAGCCGCGGCAGGTCTCGCAGGCGCCCAGCGGCGAGTTGAACGAGAAGGTGCTCGGCACCGGCGTGCTGTAGGAGATGCCGCTGTCGGGGTCGTGGAGCTGGTCGCTGAAGCGCCAGATCTCGGCGTCCGGGCCGTCGGCCTCGCCCAGCACGCGCACGTCGACGCGGCCGGCGCCAAAGCGCAGCGCCGCGTCCAGCGCCTCGATCACGCGCGCGCGCTCGGCGTTGGCGAACCGGAAGCGGTCCTGCACGACGTGCAGTACGGCCTCGCTGCCCGAGGCGGCGTCGCGGCCGTGGACCCGGGTGTAGCCCTGGCGCTCCAGGAAGGCGCGGATCTCGTCCTCGGAGAAGTTGGCCGGCACCTTGACCGGGAAGGTGATGGCGAGCCGCGCATCGGGCCGCTCGGCACTGCGCGCGGCCATCTCGGCGTAGATCGATTCCGGGTCGTCCTTGCGCACCGGCCGCGCCGTCTCCCGGTCGTACAGGGTGGCCGCCCGGGCGAACAGCAGTTTCAGGTGGTCGTTCAGCTCGGTCATCGTGCCGACCGTGCTGCGCGAGCTGCGCACCGGGTTGGTCTGATCGATGGCGATGGCGGGCGGAATGCCCTCGATCCGGTCGACCTGCGGCTTGTCCATGCGGTCGAGGAACTGCCGCGCATACGGAGAGAAGGTCTCGACGTAGCGCCGCTGGCCCTCGGCGTAGAGGGTATCGAAGACCAGCGAGGACTTGCCCGACCCGGATACGCCGGTGACCACGATCAGCTCGTTGGTGGGCAGGGTGAGGCTGAGGTTCTTGAGATTGTTCTGGCGGGCGCCGGTGATGCGGATGGCGCCATCGTCGGGCGTAGCGCTGGGACGAGAGGACATGGAGGCGGAGGGAGATCTCGATGAAGGCCGGCAGTGGCGGCGCCACGGCGCGCGCGCAGGGTGCAAGCGCCCCTTCGCAAGCGGCGCGCCAGGCTCGATCCGCATGCTACACCCGATTCGGGATGCTGTGTTTTTTTACAGTCCTTTCCGCACCCGCCTGCGGCCCTGCTGCGCGCCAGGAGCCGTCAGCGAAACACCACCGTGCGGTGCCCGTTGAGCATCACCCGATGCTCGACGTGGCTGCGCACGGCGCGCGCCAGCACCTGCGATTCGATGTCGCTGCCCACTTGCGTGAGGTCGGCCGCGGTCATGGTGTGGTCCACCCGTTCGATGCCCTGCTCGATGATCGGGCCTTCGTCCAGGTCGGGCGTGACATAGTGCGCCGTCGCGCCGATCAGCTTCACGCCGCGTTCGTGCGCCTGGTAGTACGGGCGCGCACCCTTGAAGCTCGGCAGGAAGCTGTGATGGATGTTGATGGCGCGGCCGGCCAGCGCACGGCACATCTCGGGCGAGAGGATCTGCATGTAGCGGGCGAGCACCACGAGTTCGACGTCCAGCTCGTCGACCATGCGCAGCACCTGCGCCTCCTGTTCGGCCTTGGTGGCGGGCGTGACGGGCAGATGGTGGAACGGCACGTCGTAGGAACCCGCCAGCGTGGCGTAGTCGGGATGGTTCGACACCACGGCCGCGATCTCCACCGGCAACTGCCCGCTGCGCGCGCGGAACAGCAGGTCGTTCAGGCAGTGCCCCTGGCGGCTCACCATGATCAGCAGGCGCGCCTTCTGGCTGGCGTCGTAGATCTTCCACTCCATGGCGAAGGTGCCGGCAAGCTCGTCGAAGCGCTGGCCCAGCGCGGGCCGGCCCGTGCCTTCGGGCGCCGAGAAATGCACGCGCAAAAAGAAGCGCCCGCTGCCGCTGTCGCCGAACTGCTGCGCATCCAGGATATTGCAACCCAGCTCGAACAGGACGCCGGACACACGATGCACGATGCCGGTGGTGTCGGGGCAGGACAGGGTAAGGATGAAATCTTGACTGGACATGGTGGAGGCGGCGGCCGGCGGCGGCGAACCGGATGAGAACGATCGAATGATGGGAAGTGGGGCCGGGACGGAAGCGGGCAACCCGGCCCCCGGCATGGCGCTCAGAGATGCGACTTCAAGGGGATGGCGGGATCGACCAGTTGTTCGCGAGGCACCTGGACGCCCTGCTCGAGCAGTTTACGCGCGGCGATGTGATCGATCGGCGCGTTGATCGACTCCACGCAGACGAGCTGCCCGCCGACGAAATGCAGGACCGAGAAACTGCCGGGCTTGGCCCCGGGACGCAGCGCGCGCTCGGCGTCCGGCGGCGCGAGGCCCGCGATCTGCAGGCGCAGCGCCCCCTGATCGGACCAGAACCACGGCAGCGCGCCGTACGGCGCGGGCTTGCCGAGCAGGACGCCGGCCAGGGTACGCGCCTGGTCATTGGCGTTCTGGACCGACTCCAGGCGCAGCGACTTGCCCGAGCGCGCATACGGGAACGACGTGCAGTCGCCGATGGCGTAGATGGCCTGGTCGGCGGTGCGCATGTGCGCGTCGACCACCACGCCGTTGTCGCAGGCCAGGCCGGCAGCCTCGGCCAGCGAGGTCTCCGGCACGGCGCCGATGCCGGCGACCAGCAGGTCGACCGGGTAGCGCTCGCCGTCGACCATCAGGGCCGCCACGCGGCGCTCGTCATGTTCGACGTGCTCGACCTTGGCGCCCAGACGCACCTGCACCCCGGCTTCGCTCAGGGTGGCCGCGACATGCTCGGACGCCTCGGGCGACACCGACCGCGCCATCAGGCGCGGCGCCGCCTCGAACACCGTGACGGGCTTGCCCAGGTGGCCGGCCGTGGCCGCGATCTCCAGCCCGATGAAGCCGCCGCCCAGCACCGTCACCGTCGACGCGGTCCCCAGCGCCGAACGCAACCGCAAGGCATCGTCCGTGTTGCGCAGATACACCAGGTTCTCCAGCGACTCGGGCAGGCCCGGCAGGCGGCGCGCGCGCGTGCCGGTGGCAAGCACCAGAACGTCGTAATCGAGCGTGCGGCCGGAGGCGAGCACGACGCAGCGGCCGGCGCGATCGATGGAGCGCACGGCGTCGCCCAGCACGAGCTCGATGCCCGCGTCGCGGTAGGCGGCCTCGGCGCGCAGCAGTTGCGGTTCCGCGGCGGGGTCCTTGATGAAGGTCTTGGACAGCGGCGGCCGGTGATACGGCAGGTGCGGCTCGTCGGACACCAGGGTGACCTTGCCGGTGTAGCCGCCCTCGGTGAGGCTGGCGCAAAGCTGAGCGGCGGCATGGCCGCCGCCGACGATAACCACCTTCTGCATACTTGCTCCCGGAATTCGGCCGGGCGCCCCGGCCTTCCGGCGAATCGCCGGGCGAGCGCCCCGTGCCTGGGTGGGCGAGTCGCGCGCGAAGGGCGTCCCGCCAAGAAACGTAACCAGTCAGTATATACCCTGGACGCCCGGGCTCTCGAATGGCCGGACAGGCCACGCAGCGACGCGGCCTCGGTAAACTGCACGCTCTGCCTGGAGACCACCGCCATGCCGCAACCCCTGTGCATCGCCCGCGACGCGGGCGAGGAAATCTGCCTGCTCCCCGGCCTGGCCAATCGGCACGGCTGCATCACCGGCGCCACCGGCACCGGCAAGACCGTCACCCTGCAGGTGATGGCCGAGCAACTCTCGCGCATCGGCACGCCGGTCTTCGTCGTGGACGTCAAGGGCGACCTCTCCGGCATTTCGCAGGCCGGCGCGCCCAATCCCAAGCTGCTCGAGCGGCTCCAGCGCCTGCATCTGGACGAGCCCGCCTGGGCCGCCTGCCCGGCCGCGTTCTGGGACGTGCACGGCGCACAGGGCCATCCGGTGCGCGCCACGGTATCGGACATGGGGCCGCTGCTGCTCGCGCGCATGCTGGGCCTGAACGACACGCAGGCGGGCGTGCTGTCGGTGGCGTTTCGCGTGGCCGACGACAACGGCTGGCTGCTGCTCGACATGAAGGATCTGCGCGCCATCCTGCAGTACGTGGCCGAGAACGCCTCGGCGCTGCGCACGCAGTACGGCAACGTCTCGTCGGCCTCGGTGGGCGCCATCCAGCGCGCCCTGCTGACGCTGGAGGACCAGGGCGGCAAGCAGTTCTTCGGCGAACCCATGCTCGACGTGGACGACCTGCTGCAGACGGTGGACGGCCAGGGCGTGGTCAATATCCTGGCCGCGGACAAGCTGATCGCGACGCCGCGGCTGTATGCCACGTTCCTGCTCTGGCTGCTCGCCGAGCTGTTCGAGCGCCTGCCCGAGGTGGGCGACCCGGCGCAGCCCAAGCTGGTGTTCTTCTTCGACGAGGCGCATCTGCTCTTCAAGGACGCGCCCCCGGCGCTGCTCGAGAAGGTCGAGCAGGTCGTGCGCCTGATCCGCTCGAAGGGCGTGGGCGTGTACTTCGTCACCCAGAACCCGCTGGACATCCCCGACACCGTCCTGGGCCAGCTCGGCAACCGTGTCCAGCACGCGCTGCGCGCCTTCACTCCGCGCGACCAGAAGGCCGTGCGCACGGCCGCCCAGACCATGCGGCCCAACCCGGGGCTGGATCTGGAAGCCGCGATCACGGAACTCGGCGTGGGCGAGGCGCTGGTCTCGCTGCTCGACGACAAGGGGCGTCCGGGCATCACGCGCCGCGCCTGGATCGCCGCGCCGGGCAGCCGCATCGGCCCGGCCACGCCCGAGGAGCGCGCGGCCGTGGCGGCGGGCTCGCTGGTCGGCAGCACGTATGAACAGACGGTGGACCGTCAATCCGCCTACGAGATGCTGCAGCAGCGCGCCGCGCCGCAGGCCGCGCCCGCCGGCAAGGCAGGCGGGGATGCGCAGGCCGGCACGCAGGCAACGGGCGGCCAGGGCGGCGGCTGGCTCGGCAGCCTGCAGGATCTGCTTTTCGGCACCACCGGGCCGCGCGGCGGCAAGCGTGACGGGGTCGTGCAGACCATGGCCAAGAGCACGGCGCGCTCGCTGGGCAACCAGATCGCGCGCGGCATCCTGGGCTCGCTCACGGGCGGCCGCCGACGCTGACCGCCGCGTCCCTGCACGGTAAGACGCCGGCAACATTGCCCGATGAAAATCGGCGGCGGCAGCGCTTTTTCTGAAGCGCCGAAAATGGCCTGGGCCCTGGGGCTAGCCATGTGCCCCGGCCGCCGACGCCTGGCCTTCACCGGCAGGCTTCGGTACCATACCAGGGCCACACAGCAGAACCACACAGCGAGAGCGCCGCCAGAGCGCCAGGAGGAGCTACCCGATCCCATCCCGCCGCTCATCGATGAGACTGCCGTCCACACCCCGCTCCGGCCTCGCTGCCCCGACCGCCCTCGCGGCGCTGCTGGCCGTCGGCCCGCCCGCGCTGGCCGAGCAGTTCCGGCTGGGCGTGGACTACTCGATCGAGGGCACGCTGCGCGAGGGCTCGGCTTGGGAGCAGGTGCGGTCGGGCAATCTTCAGGGCCGCCTGGGCACGCGCCTCGCCACACCCTGGGGCGAAGTGGTCCAGTCCGGCGTCACGCGATACGACTCGCTGGCCGCCATACGCGAGGTCTGGCGCGACCAGGCCTATTGGCAATACACCGATCCCGCTACCCAACTGCACTATCGCGCCGGCGATTTCCGCGCCGGCACCAGCCTGGGCTGGGTTCGCTCCTACGACATGACCGGCATTCAGGTACGCCGCTCCAGCCGCAAGGCCTTCGACACGGTCGAGGCGCTGACGCCGGACCCCGCGCTGCTGCGCAACGTCGACCCCGGCACGTTCAGCGCGAACGCCATGCCCGCCCTGCCGCCCATGGACGGCTCGGATCTGCTGGGCCGCGGCGCCACCGAGTACGGCGCACAGGCGGGCTATCTGCGGCTGGACCCGGGTTCCCCCAACGCGCGGTACGCCCCGGTGCCCATGGCTTCCGCGGGCCTGCGCTACGGACTCGCTCCCGCGCTGACGGCAGAGAGCTACAGCGAGGCCGCGGGGAATCTTCTGCGCCAGGGCGCCGGCCTGGTCGGCCGAATGGGCGGCATGGGCTACCTGGGGGTGGGCGCATCCTACAGCCGTGACCTTCTGGACGGCGGTGCCCAGTTCATGGCGACCTACCGCGGCGGCGACGACGACTTCGGCTATTTCGCCGGCACCCAGCTTCGCTCGGACGGCTTTCAAGACGGGCAGAGCCATGTACGCACATTGCTGTCGGAGCCAGGCACTGACTATTCACGGATCGACACCGTGGGCGTCGCCTGGCAGTTGTCTCAGCGCCCGAGCCGCTTTCGCTTCAACTACGTGCGGCTCACGCCGAGCGGCGCGCCGGTCTCCCGCCTGGTGAATCTCACCCATGCGACGGAATACGACGGGCACTTCGGCTGGTACACCAGCGTCTACCGCGACATTGACGACGGCAAGGACTTCGGCATGTATGTCGGCGTGCAGGTGCCCCTGGGCAAGGTCACGCGCAGCCAACCGGGCCCCGCCTTCGACTTTCGCGTGAACGGAGCCCCCGCCAGCCTGCGCAGCAGCGTCGGCTCGGCGACCGTGGGCAGCACAGGCTCGCTGCGCCTGGACCAAGGCGTGCGCGTGCACACCGGGCTCTACGACAGCTATCTGCGCGAAACGCTGTGACGAACCGGGCCGGCAAAGAGCGGGCCTGGACATGAAATAATGATTCTCACCATCTACCAGACCAGGAGCTGCGAATCCCATGGTCCGGGTGAAACCGACCGCGCCCCTCGGCTGGCACGAAGCCGGCCTCTGCGGGCTACTGACGCTGAGCGGCGGGGAAATCCGTGCGCCGATGCCCAGCCGCGCACACGAGGACAACGACGCCGGCTTGAAGGTGGTGTACGTGCTGGGCGGGCGGCTCAGCTATGCGCTGCCCGGTGGCAGCCCTCGCGAGGTGCGTGGCCCGGCCTGGCATTGCAGCTACAGTCGCGAGCCCTTCGGGCTCGCCCATGAGTTCGCCGTCGGCGGCGCGATCCGCTACGTCGCCGTGCGCGTGGCCGGGCGCCGGCTGCACGAGCTTGCGCCCGTGTCCGCCGAACGCCTGTGCCGGCGTGCACCCGCGGCACCGCTGCTGGTCGACAGCCGCGCGGGCGCGCTGGCCATCACGCTGGCGAGGCAGGTGCTGGCCTGTCCGCAGGAAGGCCCGCTGCGCACCCTGTACCTTGCCGGCAAGGCAATCGAACTGGTCACGCTGGCCCTCGACGCCCTGGGCACGGCCGCCGACGGCGCAGATCATCTCTCGCCCGCTGAACAGCGGCGCCTGTGCGAGGCCCGCGAGATTCTCGACCAGCAACTGGACGATCCGCCCACCCTGCACGAACTGGCTGGCGCCCTGGGCATGAACGCGACCCGGCTGTCGCAAGGCTTCCAGCGCCTGTTCGGACGCAGCGTGTATGCGCACGTGCGCGAGGCCAGGCTGCAACTCGCCTACGAGATGCTGCGCGAAGGCCGCATGCGCGTCGGTGACGCGGCGCACCGCTGCGGCTACACCGATTCCTACTTCACCAAGGTCTTCAAGCAGCGGTTCGGCGTGCTGCCCAGCGACCTGCGCTGACGAAGCGGTACGGGATCGCCAGCGCCGGATACGCGATCGCTAACGGCCAGGCCGGACTTCGCGCGAGCATTGACGTTCCCGCGAGCCGTCAGCGACCAGGAGCTGCGCGCCGCGCACTGACCGGATGGAGACCAGCATGTCGAACATACCCATCAGCACCCCCACCGCGATCGCGAACCACCTGATCGTCCTCGGACCTGAACACCAGGCGGCGCTGCAGCCCTTCGCCCGGCGCGCGGCGATCCAAGGCGACTGGATGATCGGCCTCAAGCCCTTCGCCCAGGATGCCGACGTGCATGCGGACCACTGGGAACGTCACGCTGCCGGCGACGAAATCCTCATGCTGCTCGCCGGCCGCCTGCGCGTGGTGATCGGCGGCCCCGACAGCGACGACCCCGCCACCCTCGTCCTGGAAGCCGGCCACACCCTGCGCGTTGCGCGCGGCCACTGGCACGGCCTCTCGGTCATCGAGCCCGGCCAGCTCCTTTTCATCACGCCCGCCCAGGGTACCGAACACCGCTCCCGAAAAGACGGGCGATGAGCGCACCCGCCCGGCCGGCGGCTCAGCGCCGGGCCGGGCCGGCCGCCGGCCCGCCCGACGCATTCAGCCCGACCACGGCCTCGAAACCGCGCAGGGCCTGCGCGAGCCGGGGCCCGATCTCGTCGCGCATGCGCGCCTCGGCGGTAGTGGCGCGCGGCATGCCGCAATTGACGACCAGCCGCTCGCCGTCGACCGCGCCGGCCAGCGGCACGGCCACCGCCGTCCGCCCGGAAGCCTGGCCGCTCGAATAGCAATAGCCCTGCGTACGCAGCGCGTCGGCGTCCGCGCCCGCCTGCTGATCCAGCCGGCGCGCCGCGGCGGGACTGCCCGCCAGGCGCGCCAGCAGGGGTGCGCGCTCCTCCGGCCGCGCCACCGCCAGCCAGGCGCGCCCCATCGCCGTCGAAGCAATCGGAATCAGCGAACCCATCTCCGCCACCGCGTTCGCACTGCCCGGCGCATTGAAGCTCTCGAGATAGATCATGCTGTCGCGATGCCGCGTGCCGAGCGACACAGAGCCGCCGAACTCGCGTGCCAGCTCGGCCAGCAGCGGCCGCAGCGACTGGCGCACGATCAGCCCGCCCAGCATCGGATACGCGATGGCCAGCACGCCGTTGGCGAGCCGGTATTTGGCGTACCGGCTGCTGTAGGCCAGGTAGCCCAGCGCGACCAGGGTGTAGGTGAGGCGCGACACCGTCTGCGGCGGCAGGCCGACGCGGCGGGCGATCTCGCCATTGCCCAGGTAGCGGTCCCGGGGCGTGAAGCAGCGCAGCACCTCCAGACCCTTGGCCAGCGTGCGCGCAAAACCCGGCGCGGCGGGCGCCGCCGCGTCCTCCAGGCTGACGGACACGATAGTGCCCGCACGCTTGCGCACCATGCTCAGCCTCCTTCGGGGGGCAGCGAACGCAGTGAGCGTGGGGATGGTTTCACTTCAGCCGGGCACATTCGCGTAGCCCTGCACCGCTTCGTCGACCATGCGCCGCATCACGTCGGCAACCCGGCTCACCTCGTTGAAGTGCGCGATGCCCTGGCTGGCCGGATAGTGCATCAAGGGTTCGACGCGATGCGTGTCGATCGCGCCCAGCAGGTCACCCACCAGGATGTCCTGGTAGGGCATGCGCAGGGGCGCGGGCGCGTCGGGTCGCGCCCAGGCCTCGCTCCAGGCCGTGCGCACCTGGCGCAGGGTCTTGCCGCTGTCCGCGCGCGAGATCACGGTGTCGTCGCTGCCGGCGGCCTTGAGCTTGGCCTGAAGGAGCGGGTCCAGGCCGTACTCCTCGGTGAGCAGCCAGGGCGTGCCGCACCAGACGCCCTGCGCGCCGAGGGCGAAGGCCGCGTTGATGTGCCTGCCGGTGGCCACGCCGCCGGCGGCCAGCACCGGTACGTCGCCGGCGAGGTCCACCACCTGCGGCACCAGCGAGAACGTGCCGATGCGCCCGGTATGGGCGGCCGCCTCGTGGCCCTGCGCCACCAGGATGTCCGCGCCCTTGGCCAGCGCGCTGCGCGCATGCTTGGGGCTGCCGACCAGGGCGATGACGGTCTTGCCGCGCGCATGCGCGGCCTCGATCAGGCCGGCCGGCGCGCCGATGCCGCAGGCCACGATGTCCACGTCCGCCGCCAGCACCCGCGCCATCTGCTGCGCCGCCATTTCTTCCGAGCGCACGAAGCGCGAGCGCAGGCCCGGCTTGTCGGACGGCGGCACGCCGAACTCCGTGCGCAGCGACTGCACGAAGGCGCGGTGGCCCTCGGGGATCTGCGCCTCGATGGCCGCCCGGTCGTCGTGCTCGGGCATGCCGTCGGGCAGCACCAGGTTCACGCCGAAAGGCCGCCTGCCCACGGCCGCGCGTATCGTGCGCAGCGCGTCCTCGATCTCGTCCGGCGTGCTGCGGGTGGCGCCGAAGATGCCGACGCCGCCGGCCAGCGTCACCGCGATCGTCACCTCGACACTGTGCGAAAAGCCGAACACGGCGTAGTCGCAGCCTAGCCGGCGGGCGATCTCACCCTGCTGCAAAGGATGGCTGGAAGTCATCGTCATTCTCCTCGTGGGTTGTCCCGATATCGAATACCGCCCGCGGCGTCGGGCGTCATTGCGTGACCGCGCCGCGCGCGACCACCGCCTTCCATTTGGCGAGGTCGCTTTCCAGCAACTGCTGGAAATCCTCCCCGCCGATGGGCGCGGGCACGGCCCCCACCGCGAGCAGCGCCTGCACCACCTCGGGCTCGCGCAGGATGGCGTGGATTTCCTCGCGCAAGCGCGTCGCGATCTCCGGCGGCAGACCCTTGGGCCCCGCGATCCCCCACCAGGCGCTGGTGCCGCGCAGTTCGGGATGGCCGAGTTCCTCGAAGGTTGGTACATCCGGCATCAGCGGATAGCGCTCGTCGCCCGTGGTCGCCACCGGCAGCACGCGGCCGGCCTGCCAGTGCGGCTCCATCGGGCCGAAACTGTCCACCGACATCGGCACTTCCCCCGAGGCCACGGCCACCGCCGCCTCGCCGCTGCCCTTGAAGGGCACGTGCAGCAGGTCCAGGCCCAGGCTCTCCCTGAACAATTCCATGCTGAGATGGTTGGCTGCGCCCACGCCGCTGGAGGCGTAGGCCGTGCCCGGATGCGCGCGCAGCCATGCGACAAGCTCGTCGAAATTGCGCGCCGGAATGCGCGAGGTGTTCACCCACAGCCCGCCCGCGCTGCGCACGATCACCGTGATCGGCGTGAAATCGCGCGTGACGTCGTAGGGCAAGGCCGGGTCTATCGCCTGGTTGATCGGCCCCGCGGCGTTGAACATGCCGAGCACGTAGCCGTCTGGCGCGGCCTGCTTCAGCGCCTGGGTGCCGATGCGCGTGTTGCCGCCGGCGCGGTTCTCCACCACGAAGGTGCCGCCCATGCGCTCGCCCAGGCGCTTGGCGACGAGGCGGGCGGTGGCGTCGGTGCCGCCGCCCGGCGCGTAGGGCACGATCAGGCGGACCGGGCCGCGCGGGTAGGCATCCGCGGCGAACGCCCGGCCATGGATGGCAAGCGGGGCGAGCGCGCACAGGGCCGGCACGGCGAGCAGGGCTCGCCGGGAACGGGAAATGGTCATGACGACTCCGTCGGAAGAGAGGATGCGCGTCCGGAAAAGACGGACGCGCTCGGCAACTCAGGCCACCCGGGCCGGCGGCTCGGTCTCGCCGCCCACGGCGCCTTCGGCGCACAGGGCGCGGATGCGCGCTTCGTCGTAGCCCAGCTCGCGCAGCACCTGCACGGAGTGCTGGCCCAGGCGCGGTACCGCCGAAGCGGTGGGTTCGGGTGCATCGCGCCAGCGGCAGGGCGCGCTGGGCACCGGCACGGCCTTGCCCAGGCCGTTGTCCACGGGCTGGAACAGACCGCCCAGGCGTACGTCGTCGGCCGCGACCACCTGGTCGTAGTTGCGCACCACGCCGACGACCACCCCGTGCGATTCGAGCAGTTCGCGCGCGGCCTCGCCGGCCATGCCGCCGAGACTGGCGTGCAGCTCGGCGATCAGCGCCGGCCGGTTGGCCAGGCGGCTGACGTTGTCCACGAAGCGCGCATCGTCCGCCAGGTCCGGCCGCCCGATCGCCTGGCACAGGCGGCGCCAGTGCTCCTGCAGATAGGCCGAGATCACGATGTGGCCGTCGGCGACCTGCACCAGGTCGGCGGCCGGCGCGGCCATCGGCTGCGAGTTGCCGGCGCGCGGCGGCAGCTTGCCGCTGTGGTGGTATTCGGACCAGATCTGCGCCTGCAGGTGCACCGCCACTTCGAGCAGCGAGGTGTCGATGGTCTGCCCTTCCCCGGTGCGCTCGCGATGGAACAAGGCCGCCGTGATCGCGCCGGACAGCGCCAGCGTGGTCGCCGCGTCGACCACCGCGAAGCCCACCTTCAGGGGCGCACCGCCCGGCTCGCCGGTCAGCGACATCATCCCGCTCTCGGCCTGCGCCGCGATGTCCAGCCCCGGCCGCTCGCGCGACGGGCCGCGCGTGCCGAACCCGGTGACCGACGCGTAGATCAGCGCCGGCTTGGCCTGGCGCAGCACGTCCGGCCCGAGCCCCAGGCGCTCCATGACGCCGGCGCGCGCGTTCTGCACCACCACGTCGGCGGACAAGGCCAGCTCGCGCGCCACGGCGCGCCCGCCGGCGCTGCGCAGGTCGAGCGCGATCGAGCGCTTGCGGCGGTTGTAGGCGACGTACATGGGCGACTGGACGCCCATGGTGGACGACTGGCGCGCGGCATCGCCCGCCAGGCTCTCGACCTTGATGACCTCCGCCCCCATGTCGGCCAGCAGCATGCTGGTGCCGGGAACGGCGATGAACTGGCCGAACTCGACGACGCGGATGCCGGCGAGCGGCAGGCGGGCGGAAGGCTGGGGTGTGGCGGGCATGCGGTCTCCTCGATGGCGTCTCGGCGCCTCGATGAGAAGTAAATCACATGCATTAAATGGCGACAACCAAGAGAGGCAATTTCCAATATGCGGGAAATGCTGCGGGGCGCCCGAACGGCATCCGAGGTGGCGTCGGGCTTTCCCGGCCATCCCCCGCCGCGGCTCGATGGGATGCATCACCGGCAAGGCCCACAGCCCCGACGCAGCAGCCATGAGAACGTGGTTAAATAAGACTTACTGGCAACTTATTATTCAATAACGCCGAACACCTGAGGGTTCCGCGACGCATGCCCGATCGGGCGACGCCGGTGGCCCCCTCCCATCATGGATGCATGCGCGGACAGCCGACGCATCACCGCGTATTTAAGCTGAGATGATCCTCGCGCATGCTTTGCCTTCAGAACTTCCTTCCCTACAAGATCTCGCGGCTTGACAACGATTTGAGCGCAGGACTGCAGCGCACCTACTCCCTGCGCTTCGGTTTGAATGTGTCGCAATGGCGCATGCTGGCGGCGGCCGCGCAGCTCGAGCCGACGTCGGTGACCGAACTGACGGATTACTCCGGCATGGACAAGGTCACGGTCAGCCGCGCGGTGCGCGAGCTGGTGGATCGCGAGCTGCTGGCGCGCATCCTGAACGAGAACGACAGGCGGCGGGCGACGATCACGCTCACCGAGGCTGGACGCTCCTTGTACGAACAGATCGCCCCGGAGGCGACGGCCTACGAGCAGGAGTTGCTGAGCGTGCTCGACGGCAAGGAACTGGCGGCACTGCACGGTTTTCTCGACAGGCTGCTGGACCAGGCCGCCGTACTGCGGCAGAGCCGCAGCCGGGTCTTCCCGGTCCAGCCGGCCGCGCCCGCCAAGCCCGCCAGGAAGAGCCGGCGCAGCGCCTGAGCGGTGCCCCACGGAGGGGCAAGCCGGTGATCAGTTGTCCTCGACCACGGCCACGGCCTCCACTTCCAGCATCAGCTCCGGCTTGGCCAGCGCCTGTACGCCGACCAGCGTACTTGCCGGCGGCTCGGTCTCGGACAGGAAGCCGGCCCTCACACGGCGAATCGTCGCGATTTTCTCGGGCGTGAGGTCGCGCACGAAGATCGTCGTCTTGACGACATCCTTCAGGCTGGCGCCGAATGCGGCCAGCGCGGTGTCCAGATTGCGGTAGACCTGGGCCACTTGCGCGGCCAGGTCGCCGACGCCGACGATGTTGCCTTCGCTATCGTAGGCAACCTGGCCGGCGACGTGCAGTACCGCATTGCCGGTGGACCGGACGACGTGCGTGAAGCCGCCGGGCCGTGCGAGTTCGGGAGGATTGCAGAAGGTATTCACGATGAAGTCTCCATGCGGGACGAGAGTTCGAGCGGCCTGGGATCGATCCATTGCGCAAGCTCGAAATCCTGTGTGATGAAACCATGGCGCAGCAGAAAATCCTTCTGCGATGCCACGGCGGCGATGAGCCTGTCGTCGAGTCCGACGGCCAGCGCGTGCGACGGTCCGTTCCGATACGCAGGTGCGATCCACTCCTCCGGGGCACCCACCTCGCGTGCGCACGTGCGGTTGGCGTCCGCCTCGTGCTGCTGCGCCCATCCTGCCGCTTCCCGCAGCGCCCGTAAATACTCGGCGACGACTTCCGGATGTTCACGGGCCAGCGTGGCGTCCACGGTGAGAATGTTGGGTACCTGGTTGTTGATGCCGATGTCGGGGCCGGGATGCGAACCCAGATCGACCACCTCGGTCGCGCCCAGCAAGGCCCGCAACTGCAGGCCCTGCGCGCCGGACGTGTAGATCGCGTCGACCTCGCCCCGGATGAAGGCGAAGACCTCGGCCTGCTGGCGCCGCATGCGCGCGCCGCCGGCCCACATCCAGCCGGACTCGTCTTCGTCGTCGGCGCCCTCGGGGATGTAGCGTTCCCGCACCGGTAGCTCGATCAGTTCGACGTCGTCCAGCGACGCGCCCGCCAGGCGCAGTGCGGAGTCATAGCCGCGCAGGCACATGGCGCGCCAGAAATCGATCTCCCCGCTGGTGCGCACGGGCAGCCCGAGCCTGCGCCGGCGAAGATCGCCGACGGTGCGGATGCCGGTTTCCGGCCGTGCCAGGATGGCCTGGTATTCCGGCGTCCAGGCAATGCCGACCAGCGCGGTGCCGGCGCCGCGCGCACGCGCCCAGATGGGGGGAATGTTGCCCCCCTGGCGGAAAAGCCGTGCCGTCCCATGGGTGAAGTGGGAGGCGCGTGCCTGCGCATCGCCGGCGGCTTCGATCGTATCCACCGACCACCCGATACCCTCCAGGCGCCTTTGAAGGATTCCCGCATCGAGCGCGATGCCCGAGGCGGTGGGCAGGGGGCAACGCGTGTACCAGAGTTGCCGTTCGAGGCTCATACGGCACGTACCATCGGCTTGGGGTCTATGCCGTAGAGACGCGCCGCGTTGCCGCAGAACAGCTTGGCCATGAACGTGTCGCCCAGGTCCGCGCGCCGGCTGTCGAAGTCGCCGACCAGATCTTCATGGGCCGCTTCGTCCTGGTGGGGCATGTCGCTGCCGATGATGGCGAAGTCGGCCCCCATGCGCTTGGTGACGTAGGCAAGATCCTCGTTGGGCTCGCAACCGACGAACACGCGGCCGTCGTCGAACAGGCGCCGGGCGTTCATCTTGCCGGCACGCTCGAGCGAGCCGACCGCGCCCAGCAGCCACTCGCAGCCCGTGGCCTCGAGAAAGGCCCAGCGCAGGTTCGGGAAATCGGCGGCGATCGTGCTTTCGATCAGGCTGTAGAAGCCGAACTGCACGCTGATCGGGCCCACCAGACGCTTCATGTGCGCCGGCCAGAACGGCTCTTCGCCGGGAATCCGGCGCAGATGGTCGAAGACCTGCCGCATGCCGGGGCTGCCCGAGCCCACGTGGACGGCCATGGCCAGGCCGTGCCGCTGCGCCTCTTCGTAGATCGGAAAGTGGGAAGGGTCGGCGACCGGGCGGTCCCATTCGATGCCGCGCATGAACACGGCGACGGCCGAGCCCATTTCGGCCACGCGGCGAATCTCGGCCACCGCCGCCTCGGGATCGCGGAAAGGCACGACGGCGCTGTAGAACAGGCGCCCGCCCGACGCGTTGCACTTCTGCGCGAGAAAGGTGTTGTAGCTCTGCATGAGCGCCGACTCCAGCGCGACGTCCTCACAGAGGTTCATCAGCCCGAACGTGGGATGGATGACCTGGTAGTCGAGGCCGCGGCGATCCATGTCCTTGAGCCGCTCGTCGGGCACGGCCAGGTGCTGGGAGTCGAGGTTGTACTTCTTGCGCAGCGAACGCTCGCCGGCAGTCGGCGAGGCGCCGAACAGCCGGACTTTCTCGTCGATCAGCCAGGCCGCGTTGAACACGCCCAGCGAGGTATCTTCGGGAAACCGCACCACGACCGGGCGTCGCGGGTAAAGGGCGGGGTCGAGGAACGACCAGGTTTCCTCGGACTCCATCACATGCGCGTCGGTGTCGATCACAATCATCGTTGAATTTCCTCGTTGGGGTTGCGGACGGGGTTGAAATGCGTGGCGAGATCGGACCAGCAGCGCCAGTAGTCCGCCTGCAGGGTGGGAGACTCCATGGCTTCGCGCGTCGGCCGGATCACATAGCGGCTCTCGAACATGAAGGCCAGGGTGTCGGGCAGCTTGTGCGGTTCGAGCTCGGCCGACACCGCTTTCTCGTAGGTTTCCCGATCGGGGCCGTGGGCGCTGTGGCTGTTGTGCAGGCTGCAGCCACCGGGCACGAAGCCTTCCACCTTGGCTTCGTACACGCCGCGGATCAGACCCATGAACTCGCTCATCACATTGCGGTGGTACCAGGGAGGCCGAAACGATTGCTCGGCCACCAGCCAGCGCGAAGGGAACAGCACGAAATCGACGTTCGCCACGCCGGGATCGGGCGAAGGCGAGGTGAGCACGGTGTAGATCGACGGGTCCGGATGGTCATAGCTCACCGTGCTGATGGCCATGAACTGGTCGCAGTCGTATTTGTAGGGAGCGAGCGTGCCGTGCCATGCGACCACGTCGAACGGCGACCAGGACTGCTCCGCGACCCAGAGGTTGCCCTGGAACTTGGCCACTACCTCGAAATGTCCCTCCCGCTGCTCGTATGCCGCGACCGGAGCGAGGAAATCGCGCGGGTTGGCCAGGCCGTTGGACCCGATCGGCCCGAGTTCGGGCAGCCGGAACGGCACGCCGTAGTTCTCACAGACGTAGCCTGCCGCCTCGCCCTCGGGCAGGTCCACGCTCATGCGCAAGCCGCGCGGGATGACGGCCAGCTCGCCGGGGGACACCTCCAGGATGCCTAGCTCGGTACGTATGCGCAGCAGGCCGGCCTGGGGAACGATGAGCATTTCGCCATCGGCGTTGTAGAACGAACGGTCGCCCATGGCCCGGTTCACGCGGTAGCGATGGATGGCGATACCGACCTGGGTGGCGGCGTCGCCGTTGCCGGCCATCGTGACCAGGCCTTCGATGAAGTCGGTCGGTGTCTGCGGCGCGGGCAGAGGGTCCCAGCGCAACTGGGTGGGCGTGGCAGGCGTGTCCACGAACGGAGCCGTTCTCAGGCTTGCGCTGCCCATGGGCTTGAACGGCGTGTGCCCGGCGGAAGGATGGATGCGATAGACCCATGTCCGCAGGTTCTCGGTGCGCGGCGCGGTGAAGGCCGTTCCCGAGATCTGCTCCGCATACAGGCCGTAAGGAGCCCGCTGCGGGCTGTTCTGCCGGGGCGGCAGGGCACCCGGCAGGGCCTCGGAGCTGAAATGATTGCCGAAGCCCGGCTGGTACGACAGCGCCTGCGTTGCCGTGGCGGGTGGAGTGCTGAAAGAACTCATGAAAGCGACCTCTCTTTCAGGGCGTTGGGAAAGCCGCGGAGGACCCGCGGGCGGGCGCCGGAGCCGGCTCGACGCTGCCGCTTCAGGCCTGCTCGGCCATCGAACCGATCCTGCATAAAGTTTCGAGTTAGTTTATATTGATACTATATTCACGTGCAAGGGTTCGAGGCCGACATGTACTTCAATCTTTCCGAGCTGGATGGGCGCAGTACCTACAAATTGATGACGAGCACCATCGTGCCGCGCCCGATCGCCTGGGTGGTCACGCTGGACAGGGAAGGACGGCGCAACGCCGCTCCGTTCTCGTTCTTCGGCCTGCTGTCAGGCGACCCGCCACTGCTCTGTATCGGGGTCGGCGCACGCGCCGGGGCGGCCAAGGACACGGGCATCAATCTGCGCGAGGGGGGCGAATTCGTCGTCAACCTGGTGTCTCGCAACCTGCTAGACGCCATGAACGTGACCGCCATCGACTTCGGTCCGGAAGTCGATGAACTGGAGATGGCGGGCCTGCGGACCGAGGCCTCGGTCCATGTGCGGCCGCCACGGATCGCCGACAGCCCGGTCGCGTTCGAGTGTCGGGTCGAGCAGGTACTGAACATCGCAGCCAACCGCTGGCTGATCCTGGGCGTTCCCCTGGCCGCCCACATCCGGGACGACGCGGTGCTGAGTGCCGAGAAGTGCTACATCGACAGCGGCCGCCTGGAGCTGGTGGGCCGCATGCGGGGCGGCGACGGCGGCGGCTACAGCCTGCAGGACCACCTGGTCGAACTGCCCGCGCTGACCAGGAGCCAGTGGGAGGCCGGCAAGGGCAGGCGCTGACGTGTGCAGCGGCGCCGGGGCAGCGCCTCAGGCCGGCCGGGATGCCGGCGCGACGGCAGGCGGCAGCTCCAGCCCTTGCGTGATGGCAACGGTGCCGGCGTCGTAGCCGTAGACCCAGCCATAGCGGTCATCGACCCGCTGGGAAGCCCATTCGCGCTCGATGTAGCGCTGCGCGGACGCCGGGTCGGCCAGCTCCGGGTTGTGCACCCTGCGCAACTGCTCGGCCGAGGTGCGGGTGATGCGCGCGGTGCGCGGCCGCCGGGCGGCCTCGTAGCGGCGTAACGCGAGTTCGGGCTCGTCGTCCTGGCAGAGGCACCGGGCCAGGACCAGGCTGTCCTCGATGGCCATGTTCGCGCCCTGGCTGAGAAAAGGCAGGGTGGAGTGACAGGCATCGCCCAGCAGCGTGATGCGCCCGACGCTCCAGGCATCCAGGGGCTCGCGCACGCGCAGGGCCCATTTGTAGGGTATGGCGATGTTGCGCACCATCAGTTGCACGGTAGGATGCCAGCCCGCCAGGTCTCCCAGGCATTCCTCGACGGTACCGGCCTCGGTCCAGGACTCCGACAGCCAGTCGTCGCGGTCCACCATGGCGATGAAGTTCAGCAGCGCCCCCTGGCGGACCGGGTAGGTGACGATATGCGCGGTGGGCCCCAGCCACATGCTGCCGCCACGCAGGTTGACCGCGCCCTCGATGGGGGCCGCCGGGATCAGCCCGCGCCATGCGATACAGCCGGTGAACTCGGGCGAATCCGGCCCGAACAAGGCCTGGCGGACCCGCGAGTGGATACCGTCGGCGCCGACCAGGACCGGCTCTTCGGCGCTGCTGCCGTCGGAGAACCGGATCTGTACGCCGGCGGCTGTCTGCGCAATGCCGTCACAACGTTTGTCGAGGAGGACCGCATCGGGCTTGAGCGCCAGCACGGCCTTGAGCAGCATGGCGTGCAGATCCGCGCGGTGGAACGTGAGGTAGGGAGAGCCATACTGCTCGTTGGCGCGATCGCCGAGCTGCATGAAGGTGCTCTTCTGGCCCGTGTTCCAGAGATAGTTGTCCTTGCCCTGGGTCCGGGTGCCGATCGCCATGATCTCGTCCGTGAGCCCCAGTTCCATCAGAACCTTGCTGCCGTTGGGCGTGATCTGCACGCCCGCGCCGATCTCGCCCAGTTCGGATGCCTGTTCGTAGACTTGCACGTCGAACCCCCTGCGCAGCAGCGCGAGTGCCGCGGCAAGCCCTCCGATGCCCGCGCCCACGATGCCGATGCGACTCTTGTTCATTGCCATCTCCTTGCAGCGTTCCACCCGAAGTCATCATTCAAGGGTGATGTTGTTGGCCTTTATGACCGTACCGAGTTCTTTGCGCTCCTGCGTCAGCCGCTGTGCGAAGGCCGCCGGGTCGAGAAACTCGGGGTCCAGGCCGATGTCCCGCAGCCGGGCCTGGATCGCGTCATCCGCCATCGTGTCACGCAATGCCGCCACCAGTTTCCCGAGCACGTCGGCCGGCACCCCGGCCGGCACCGCGAGCCCCTGCAGGCCGGCGATCTGGAAGTCGTCGTAGCCGAGGCTGCGCATGGTCGGCACCTCGGGCAGGAAGGCCGTGGGCTCCGCGCTGCCCAGGGCGAGCGGGCGCAGGCGGCCATCCTTGATCAAGCCGGCCACGGCGGCGTAGTCGACGAGCATGGCCGTCACCCGGCCGCTCATCAAGTCCGGGATGGCGGGGGAAATGCCTCGATAGGGCACGTGCACCAGATCGATGCCGGCGCGGTACTTCAGTGCCTCCATGCCGAGGTGATGCGGCGAGCCGACGCCTGGCGATGCGTACGAATGCGTGCCGGGGGGCGCACTCTTGACGTTCTCCACCAGTTCCGCCATGGACTGGAAGGGGGAACTGGACGGCACCACATAGGCCATCGGGAAGCTCGCCACCATGCCGACCAGCGAGAGGTCGTCCAGCGTATAGCTGGACTTGACCTCGAGCAGCGGGTTCACGACGAAAGTGGTCAGGCTGCCGAGCAGCATGGTGTAGCCGTCGGGCTGCGCGCGGGCCACGAAGCCCGCGGCGATCGTCGTCGACCCCCCGGGTTTGTTCTCCACGACGACAGGCTGCCCGAGTTCTTCGCTCATGCCGCCCGCAAGAATGCGAGCGAGATTGTCGGAACCTCCACCGGCGGCGAACGGCACCACCATGACGATGGGCCGGGTGGGATAGGCATCGCTTGCACAGGCTGGCGCGGCGCCGAGGGCGGTGGCCAGCCCGAGGCCGAACAACGTGATCAGACAGGAACGTAGGCATGTCGACATGGCGGATCCTTGCGAGGGCGGTGAGAGCAGTGAGTCGCTTCCGCCTGAAGGCGGGAGCTTCCTCGCCACCAAATGGAGGCGCCTTCGGCGCCAGGATGGGCTTGCCTCGCTAGACCTCGCCGTCAACGGCGAGGCTTGCGCTTTGGCCCATGGTCAAGACAACCGGAATTCATCCAACAAGGGCGCCCGGTCGAACCGGGCGTTCCATTGTAGTTTCATAATAGACTACTTATTAACCTTCGGCAAAGATTCCTTGAACATGAAGATAGGGTCGCAGCGGTGGGCAGGGACGAGCCAGTCTCGACCGGGCTCCCCCGCGGCATCGCTTGCCGGGTCATTCATTACAACAGAGACTACAGAGAAACTTATTGCACGAGATACGCGCCGATGCGACGGGTCGCGCGAGTCCGCGCGTGCGACCGACGGCCCGGCCGCACGCGATGCCATGCTCCGCTCATCGCGATCGCCGCTTGCATCCGCCCGTGGTCAAAGGCCGCGCTCCCACCCGCCACCCGTCGCGGCGATCAGGGCCACCGTCGCATCCAGGCGCGCGCCGACGCGGTCGAGCAGGTCGCGCCGGGCCGCCAGCGTCGTGTTCTGCGCCACCGCCACGTCCAGGAAGGACACCATGCCGGCGGCATACTGGTTGCGCATCAGGCGCTCGGCCTCGGCCGCCAGGGCCACGACCTCCTCCTGCCGGGCGATGACATCGTCCAGCGTCACGATGGCCGCTAGCGCATCCTCGACTTCCTGCATGGCCGCCAGCACGCGCTGGCGATAACGGGCCGCTGCCTCGTCGGCTACGGCCTGGGCGCGCTCCAGGCCGGCGGCCCGCGCGCCGCCGTCGAACAAGGTGGCGGCCAGCGCCGGGCCGATCGACCAGACGCGGGCCGGGGCGCTCAGCCATTGCCCCAGCGTGGCGCTCTGCCAGCCGCCGGAAGCTTGCAGGGTGAAGTCCGGAAACCACGCGCGCTGCGCAACGCCCACGCGCAGGTTGGCCGCATGTGCATCGTCGGCCGCCTGCACCACGTCGGGCCGGCGCTCGAGCAGCGCCGACGGCAGCCCGGCCGGAACGGATGGCGGCGCCGGCACATCGGCGACGGGCGCGAGCCGGAAATCCGCGGGCGCCAGCCCGAGCAGCACCGCGAGCGCATGCTCCAGCGCTGCCCGCGCGCTCTCCTGCTCGCGCAACTGAACCCGCACGGCGGCGAGCTGAGTCTCGGCGAGCAGCACGTCCGAACGCGCCACCAGACCGACGTCGTACTGGTTGCGCGTGAGCGCCAGCGAGCGGGCGTAGGCTTCTTCGGTGGCGCGCAGCATGCGCGTCTGCGCGTCGAGCACGCGGATGCGCAGGTACTGGCGCGCGTACTCGGCCTCGACGAGCAGGCGGGCGCCGCCGACGGCGGCCTGCTGCGCGCGGACGTCGAACTGCGCGGCGTCGGCTTCTGCGCCGGCGCGTCCCCATACGTCCGGCGTCCATGCCAGGTCGAGCCCAGCCACGTAGCGACGCGCCGCGGCCTCTGCACCGCCGCCGCTGCGGCTGGCCGCCGCGCTGGCATCCACGCGGGGCCACAGGGTTGCGCGCGCACCGTTGGCGGCGGCAACCGCCTGTCGATGGCGCGCCTGCGCCTGCGCCAGGTCCTGGTTGTTCGCAGCCACCGAGGTCAGGCTTCGCAACAGTTCATCGTCGGCCAGCACGGCCCAGGTGGCACCTCCGGTCTGCGGCATCGCGGGCGCGGCTTCGCGCCACGGCCCGGCATGCCGAAAGCGTTCGGGCATGTCCGGCACAGCCGGTGTTACCGGCTCGATGGCGCACGCGGCCAGGGCAGCGGACACGGCCAGCACGGCCAGTCCGCGCATGCGTCGGCATCCGCGCGCCGCGCGGCCGCAATCTCGGCGCACAGTCATGACATCTCCTTGGAGGGGAACGCCCGGGCCCGGCCTCGCCACCATGCGCCCGCACGATCCAGCAATACGTACACCGCCGGCGTGGTGTAGAGCGTGAGCAGTTGGCTCACCGCCAGTCCGCCCACGATCGTGATGCCGAGCGGACGGCGCAGCTCGGCGCCCTCGCCCATGCCGATCACCAGCGGCAGCGCGCCCAGCAGGGCCGCGCAATTGGTCATGAGGATGGGCCGCAGGCGCAGGCGCGCGGCCTCGGCGATGGCCTCGCGCGCCGGCCGGCCGCGCCTGCGCTGCTCGGCCAGCGCGAAATCGACCATCAGGATCGCGTTCTTCATCACCACGCCGATGAGCAGAAACAGCCCGAGCAGCGCGATCAACGAGAACTCGGTACCGCTGGCGCGCAGGGCCAGCAGAGCGCCCAGTCCGGCGGACGGCAGCGTCGAGAGTATGGTCAGCGGCTGCCAGGTGCTTTCATAGAGCACGCCGAGCACGAGGTAGACCGCCACCAACACGGCCAGGATCATCCAGGGCTGCGCATCGAGCGCGGCGCGCAGGCTGCCGGTCTGCTCGCCGAGCCCGGCATGCACCTGGGTGGGCATGCGCAACTGCGCCATGCGCGCATCGATCGCGTCCAGGGCTGCGGCGAGCGACACCCCGGGCGCCAGCGAGAAGTCGATGCCCACGGCGGCGAACTGCCCATCGTGGCGCACGCGGTCGTTGACCATGTCGTAGCGGTGGCGCGCGAAGCTCGACAGCGGGATGCGCCGGCCATCCGCCGCGACCACCAGCACGTCGTCCAGCGCATCGGGGGTCTGCGTCTGGCGCGGGTCGATTTCCATCACCACGCGATACTGGTTGAGGGCGTCGTACAGCGTGGCCACCTGGCGCTGGCTGAACGAGTTGTTCAGCACGCCGTTCACCAGGCGCATGTCCACGCCCAGGCGCTGGGCGGCCTCGCGGTCGATGTCCAGCATCACCTGCAGCGTCGCTTCGTCGCCCACCGAGTCCACGTCGGCGAGCTCGGGCAGCTCGCCCAGCGCAGCCGATACGCGCGGCGCCCAGGTTCGCAGCAGCGCCAGGTCGCCCGAGCGCAGCACGAAGGAATACTCGCCGCTCTCGCTGAAGGCGCCCGGCGGGTTCAAGTCCTGGTCCACGTTCACGAAGAACATGCCGCCGGGCACGGGCGGCGTCGCCGCGCGCAGGCGCTCGAGCACCGCGCCGGCCGGCTCGCCGCGCTCGGCCAGCGGCTTGAGGCGGATCTGCATGGAGGAGTTGCTGCCGCCGAAGGCGCCGCCGCTCGAGCCGATGACGTCGGCCACGGCGGGGTCGGCCAGCAGCATGCGGCGGTACACGTCGATCTTGGGCTGCATGACCTGGAACGAGAACCCGTCGTCGCCGCGCGCGAAGCCGCGCAACTGGCCGGTATCCTGGGTCGGCAGGAAGACTTTGGGCAGGCCGGCATAGAGGAAGACGCTGCCGGCGGTGGCGAGCGCCAGCACGCCCACCGCCAGCCAGGGATGGCGCAGGGTGGCGGCCAGCGACCTGCCATACGCCTGGGCCAGCGGTGCCTGCCAGCGCGGCGCGCGCGCCGGCGCGGCGGCCCATGCGCCCTCGCGCGCGCAGAGGCTCGGGATCAGGGTGACCGCCAGCAGCAGCGACAGCAGGATGGCGGCGATCAGGGTCAGCGAGAACTCGCGGAACAGACGCTCGACCAGCCCGCCCATCAGCAGGACGGAGGCGAACACGGCCACCAATGCCAGCGTCATTGCGATCAGCGTGAAGCCCACCTCACGCGTGCCGCGCATGGCGGCGCGGCGGCCCGACATGCCGCGCTCGCGATGGCGGCTGATGTTCTCGGCCACCACCACGGCATCGTCCACCACGAGCCCGGTGGCCACGATCAACGCCATCAGCGACAGGTTGTTGAGCGAGAAACCCGACAAGTGCATGACGGCGAAGGTGCCGAGCACGGCGACCGGGATCGACAGGCTGGGCACGATCGCCGCACGCAGATTGCCCAGGAAGGCCCCGACCACCAGGACCACCAGGACGCAGGCCAGCACGAGCGTCAGGTGGGCTTCGTGCAGGGTCGCGCGGATGCCGGGCGAACGATCGATCACCACCGCGAGTTCGGCATCCCCGGGCAGCAGCTCGCGCAGCACGGGCAGCAGGTCGCGGATCGCATCGATGGTCTGCACGATGTTGGCGCCCGGCTGCCGGCTCACGCTCAGCAGCACCGCCGGGCGCTCGTTGTGAAAGCCGCTGCTGTAGCGATTCTCCACCGAATCGCTGACCGCCGCCACGTCGCCCAGGCGCACCGCGGCGCCGTCGCGGTAGCGCACGATCAGCTCGCGATACTCGGCCGCGGTGCGCAACTGGCCGGTGCCCCGCACATCCCAGCGCAGACGGTCCGACTCGATGCTGCCGGCCGGCTGCCAGGCGTTGGCATCGACCAGGGCCTGGCGCACTTCGTCCAGGGCCATGCCGTAATGGCTCAGCGCCTGCGGATTGAGCTGCACGCGCACGGCGGGCAGCGAGCTGCCGCCCACGCTGACGTCGCCCACGCCGGGCACCTGGGCGATCTTCTGCGCGAGCACACTGGCGGCCACGTCGTACAGCCGGCTCGGCGCCAGGTTGGGCGAACTCAAGGCCAGTGCCAGGATGGGCGCCTGCGAAGGGTTCACCTTGCGGTAGCTGGGGTTGCCGGGCATGCCCGCGGGCAGTTGGCCCCGCGCGGCATTGATGGCCGCCTGCACGTCGCGCGCGGCGGCATGGATGTCGCGGTCCAGGTCGAACTGCAGGCTGATCCGCGTGGCGCCCTGGTTGCTCGAGGAGGTGATCGAGGTCACGCCCGCGATGGCGCCGAGCGCCCTTTCGAGCGGTGCGGCAACCGTGCTCGCCATGCTTTCCGGGCTCGCGCCCGGCAGGCTCGCGCTGACCTGGATGGTCGGGAAATCCACCTCGGGCAGCGGCGCGACCGGCAGCAGCCGCCAGGCGAGCAGCCCCGCCAGCGCGATCGCGAGCGCCATCAGGCAGGCCGCCACGGGCCGCTCGAGAAACAGCCGGGGCAGCATCAGCCCGGCCTCGGCAGGCGGTCCCCGCGCGCGCGGGCGGGGCGGGCACGGCGCAGGCGATCGAAGGCCAAGTAGATCACGGGCGTGGTGTAGAGCGTGAGCACCTGGCTCACCAGCAGCCCGCCGACCATGACCAGGCCCAGCGGCTGGCGCAGCTCCGCGCCGGAACCCGTGGCGAACATCAGGGGCAGCGCGCCGACCAGGGCGGCGAGCGTGGTCATCAGAATGGGCCGCAGACGCTGCAGGGCCGCCTGGCGGATCGCATCGCGCGGCGCCATGCCGAGGCTGCGTTCGGCATCGAGCGCGAAATCGACCATCATGATGCCGTTCTTCTTGACCAGGCCGATGAGCAGCACGATGCCGATCACCGCGATCAGGTCCAGCGGACGGCCGGACAGCAGCAGCGCCAGCAGGGCGCCGACCGCCGCCGACGGCAGTGTCGACAGAATGGTGACGGGGTGCACCGTGCTCTCGTAGAGGATGCCCAGTACGATGTACATGGTCACCACCGCCGCCAGGATGAGCCACAGCGTGTTGGCGAGCGAGGCCTCGAAGGCCTGCGCGGCGCCCTGCAGGCGGAACTCGATCGCGCCCGGCAAGCCCATCCCCGTACGCACCTCCTGCACCACGGCGACGGCATCGCCCAGCGACACGCCGGGCGCGGTATCGAAGGACACGGTCGCCGCGGGAAACTGCCCGACGCGGCTCACCAGCAGCGCAGCCTGCTCCTGCCGCACGCGCGCGAGCGAGGACAGCGGCACCAGCGCGCCATCGGCCGAGCGCACGCGCAGGCGTTCGAGATCCGCCGGCCCGCGCGCCAGCGCCGGGTCGGCCTCGAGCACGACGCGGTACTGGTTGGCCTGCGTAAAGAGCGTGGAGATCTGGCGCTGCCCGTAGGCGTCGTAGAGCACGGCGGCCACGTCGGCCAGGCTCACCCCCAGCCGGGCGGCCGCGTCGCGATCGACCTCCAGCCAGACACGCAGGCCGTCACGCTGGCGATCGCTCGCCACGCCGGACAACGCCGGGCGTGCCGCCAGGGCCTCGACCACCCGGGGCACCCAGTCGTCCAGCAGCGCCTCGTCCGGCGAGGTCAAGGTGAAGCGGTACTGCGTGCGCGATACCGTATCCTCGATGCTGAGTTCCTGTACGGGTTGTAGGTACAATTGCAGTCCGCCCAGGCTCGCGGACGCCTGCTGCAAACGGGCCATCGTCTGCGCCAGTGGCCCCGTGCGCTCGGCCAGGGGCACCAGCTCGATCAGCATGCGGCCCATGCTGGGCGTTGCGTTGACGCCGTCCACGCCCACGAAGGCGGCCACGCCCGCAACGTCCGGATCTTCGCGCAGCGCTGCGGCCAGCGCCTGCTGGCGCTCGGCGAGCACCGAGAACGCCATGGTCTGCGGCGCCTGCGTCACGCCTTGCAGCACGCCGTTGTCCTGCACCGGAAAGAAGCCCTTGGGCACCAGCAGGTACAGCAGCGCCGTCAGCGCCAGCGTGGCCAGCGCAACCAGCAGGGTCAAGCCCTGGCGCGCCAGCACCCAATCCAGCGAACGCGCATAGCGCGCCAGCATGCGATCCATGAAACCCGGCCGCGAGCGCGCCGCGGCGTGCCCTTGCGCCGGCAGCATGCGCGCGCACATCATCGGCGTGAGCGTCAGCGAGACCGCCAGCGAGATCAGGATGGCCACCGCCAGCGTGATGGCGAACTCGCGGAACAGCCGGCCCACCACGTCGCCCATGAAGAGCAGCGGAATCAGCACGGCGATCAGCGATACCGTCAGCGAGACCAGGGTGAAGCCGATCTGGCGCGCGCCGGCCAGCGCGGCCTCGAGCCGGCCGGCGCCCTGCTCCCGATGCCGCGCGATGTTCTCCAGCATGACGATGGCATCGTCCACCACGAAGCCGGCCGCGATGGTCAGCGCCATCAGCGTGAGATTGTTGATCGAGAAGCCCGCGAGATACATCACGCCGAACGTGCCGATCAGCGACAGCGGCACGACCACGCCCGGGATCAGGGTGGCGCACAGTTCGCGCAGGAACAGCCAGGTGACGAACACGACCAGGCAGATGGCGAAGACAAGCTCGATCTGCACCCCGCGCACCGAAGACCGGATGCTGTGCGTACGGTCGGTGAACACCGCCACGTCGAGCGCGGCGGGCAGGCTCGCCGTCAGTTGCGGCAGCAGCGCCTGGATGCGGTCGACCACTTCGATCACGTTGGCGCCCGGCTGGCGCTGCACGTTGACCAGCACGGCCGGCTGCTCGCCCACCCAGGCAGCGAGCCGGCGGTCCTCCGGCCCGCGCTCGACGCGCGCCACGTCGCCCAGGCGCAGCGGCGCGCCGCCGGGCCAGGCCAGGACCAGGTCGCGGTATTCCTCCACGGTGCGCAACTGATCGTTGGCGTCCATCAGCACGGTGCGCACAGGGCCGTCGAAACTGCCCTTGGGCTGGTTCACGTTGGCCGCGGCGACGGCCTGGCGCACGGACTCGAAATCCAGCCCGCGCGCGGCGAGGGCGTCGGGGTCGAGCTGGATCCGGACGGCCGGGCGCTGCCCGCCCGCCAGGCTGACCATGCCCACGCCCGGCACCTGCGCGATGCGCTGCGCCAGCCGGGTGTCGATGAGGTCGTACACCTCGGGCAGCGGCAGCGTGTCGGACGTGGCCGCCAACGTGATGATGGGCACGTCAGCCGGATTGACCTTGCGGTATACGGGCGGCGCGGGCAGGCCGTCGGGCAACAGGTTGGCGGCCGCCGCGATGGCTGCCTGGACCTCCTGTTCGGCCACGCCCATGTCCAGACCGAGCGAGAACTGCAGGGTGATGACCGAGGCTCCCGCCGAGCTCGACGAGGACATCTGGTGCAGGCCCGGAATCTGGCCGAAACGCCGCTCCAGCGGCGCCGTGATCGTGCTCGCCGTGAGCTCCGGGCTGGCGCCCGGATGGAAGGTGAACACCTGGATGATGGGGTAGTCCACCTGCGGCAGCGCCGCCACCGGCAGCAGCCGCCACGTCAGCACGCCGCAGAGCACCAGCGCGAACATCAACAGGCTGGTGGCGACCGGCCGCAGGATGAAGGGCCGCGACAGGTTCATCGGCTTTGCGCCGCCTGAGCAGCGCCCTGGACGGCGACCGCGCGGCCCTCGCTGAGGCGGTCCAGCCCTTCCAGCACCACCTGCTCGCCGCCCGCCAAGCCCTCGGAGACAGCGACCTCCCCATCGGCCGTCGGGCCGAGCACGACACTGCGCGTGCGCGCCCTGTCCTCGCCATCGACCAGATAGACGTAGGTGCCGCGGGCGCCATACTGCACGGCATCCACCGGGATCACGACCGCGTCGTCCAGCGTGCGCACCTGCAGGCGCACGTTGACGAACTGACTGGGGAACAGCCGCTCCTCGGTATTGGCGAACTCCGCGCGCAACTGCAGCGTTCCGGTGGCGGGATCGATCTGGTTGTCGAAGGTACGCACCTGTCCCGTGGCGAGCACTTCGCGGCGTTCGCGGTCCCAGGCCTGCGCCGCCAGCGCCTCGCCGGCCCGCAGCGCGCTCAGGATGTGGGCCATCCGGGTCTCGGACACGCTGAACAGTACCGAGATCGGCCGCGTCTGCGTGATGAGGGCAATGCCGTCGGCGTCCGCCGCCTGGATCAGGTTGCCCGGATGGGCCCGCCGCAAACCCACGCGGCCCCCGATGGGCGCCACGACGCGCGTGTAGTCCAGCCGCAGTTGCGCTTCGTCGACGGCAGCCGTCTGCGCCTGCAGGCTGCCTTCATGCTCGCGCACCAGGGCCTCCTGCGTCTCCAGTTGCCGGCGCGCCACCGAATCCTGCTGGTGCAGCGTGCGAAAGCGCGCCAGGTCGGCCCGGGCGTTGCGCAACTGGGCCTGGATCTGGCGCAACTGGCCGCGCGCCTGCGCGAGAGCGATCTCGTAGGGCCGGGGATCGATCACGGCGAGTAGCTCGCCGGCCTGCACCTCCTGCCCCTCGGCAAAACGTATCTCGAGCAGCTCCCCGTCGACGCGGCTGCGCACCAGCGCCTGGCCGAGGGGCGCCACCGTCCCGACCGCATCCAGGTGTATCGGCAGCGGGGCGCGGCGCGCCGGCACGACGGTGACCGGCACCGGGCCGGCATACTGGCCGCGTACAGGCGGCGCGGAGGGCGCGGGCCGCAGCAGCAGGTAGAGCGCGCCGGCCACGATCGCGAGCACGATCGCGGCGACGAGGAACCGTCGAGAGCCGCGGCGCGGCGAGGATGCTTGAGCCATGAACCTGTCGGACGGCTGCGTCCGGGCAAAACCGCCATTATGCAGTAATGAGAAGCATTATCGGAACTTATGTCTGTCTTCGATAGGGCGCCGCTGGTGCCGAATTCGTTTCTCCAGTGCTGCGCAGCCTCTTACGCCCGCCAAGATCCCATGGTTAAATAAAAATCATTATTACTTGTGCAGCGGGTACCCTGCCCCTGCATCGCCTGCCATGAGTCAGTCCATCGACGTCGACGCGGTCGCCCGCATCTATCTCGAGCAGCATGTCTGGCTCGTCGGCTGGCTGCGCCGGCGCGTGGGCTGCCCGCATGCGGCGGCCGATTTCGCCCACGACACCTTCGCCCGCCTGATCGGCAGCGGCGCCGCCACCGCACTGAGCGAACCCCGCGCCTGGCTGACCACCACCGCGACCCGCCTGCTGGTGGACGACAGCCGCCGCCGGCGCATCGAGCAGGTGTTCCTCGCGTCCTGGAGCGCGCTGCACGGCAGCGACGTCCATCCCTCCACCGAGCTCGTTGCCCAGGCCTGCCAGTCCATCGCCCTGCTCGACGCCTGGCTCGCCGGCACCTCGCGCAAGGCGCGCGCCGCCTTTCTCATGGTGCGCGTCGAGGGCCTGACCAGTGCCGAAGCCGGCATACGCCTGGGCATCTCCCCGGGCCGGGTGCGGCAGTACGTCGCCGAAGTCCTGACGCACTGCTACACCGTGGTCTTCGACCCGCCCTCGCCGTGAAACGCCGGCACCGCACCCCGCCGGGCGAGCCCGACCTCGCCTGCGTCGAACAGGCGTCGCACTGGTACACCGCCCTGCACGACGGCACGGCCACCGAGGACGACCGCCAGCGTTTCGCCGAATGGATGGACACCGACCCGACCCACCGGCTCGCCTACGAGCGCGTGACGTGGCTATGGGGCCGCATGGACGAGTTCGCCCGGGCCGCGCGCTCGCCGGCGCGCCACACACTCGAAGCGCTCGCCGATCGGCCCGCCCGCAGGCGCACCGTGCGGCGCGCCGCCGCGCTCATGTTCGCCGCGGTCGGCGCGGGCATCCTGGCCGCGCATGGCTCCGATCTCGCAACCCTGGGCGCGGAACTGCGCACGTCGAACGCCGAACGGCGCAGCGTCGACCTCCCGGACGGCAGCCAGCTCGTGCTCAATGCGCGCTCCGCCGTCGACGTGCAATACACGGACGCCGAGCGGCGCATCGTGCTGCGGCGCGGCGAGATCCTGGCCAGCGTGGCGGCCGATCCCGCGCGCCCCTTCGTCGTCCAGACCCGCGACGGCACCGCCACCGCGCTCGGCACCCGCTACAGCGTGCGCGTGATGGAACACGGCAGCACCGTGAGCGTGCAGTCCTCCCGCGTGCGCGCCTGCGCGGCGGCCGGCCCGTGCCGCGACCTCGCCGCGGGCGACTCGGCGCACGTCTCGCCGGGCAGCGTCACCGCCGCGCAAGCCGTGGATGCCGCCGCGAGCTGGGCCTCGGGCCGGCTCAGCCTGGACGACCGCCCCCTGCCCGAGGTGCTCGCGCGCCTGGCCGACTACCGGCCGGGTTGGCTGGGCTACGACACCGAGGCCCTGGCTGGCCTGCGCGTTTCCGGGGTGATTCCGCTGGACGACTCGGATGGCGCGCTCGACGCCCTGGCCGGCACACTGCCCCTGCGCGTCCTGCGGCCGTTGCCGTGGGTCACGTACGTCCAGCCGGCCCCGCCCCAGCCGCGTCCAGCCGGCGACTAGAGGCCGGCCTCGCCCGGCAGGCGAGGTGGCGTTCCTGATGGAAGGGGCAGCGCGCCGTCGGCCCGCGCACGGCCGCCGATTTGCCGGCGCGACCTAACACTCACCCCTGCTCGTGCGTCATGACAGTCAGGAACCCTACGCACGAGACACCCCATGCCCCGCTTTCCACGCACCTCTGTTGCCGCCGCGCTGCTCGCCCTGGCCACGCCGGTGGCAGCCATCGCCGCCCAGGAAACCGCGTCCTACGTCGACATCGCTCCCGGCGCCCTCGCACCCGCCCTGAACCAGTATGCGCTGGCGGCCGGGATCACCCTGACCTTTCCGCCCGAGCTGACCGCCGGTCTGCGCACGCCGGGCGCCAGCGGCAGGTTCACTCCCGACCAGGCCTTTGCGACCCTGTTGGCGGGCACCGGGCTGCGCGCGGTATCGACCGGGCCGGCGCGCTTCCGCCTGGAAGCCGTGCCCCGTGTCGCCCAGCTCTCGACGGTGCAAGTCACCGCCGAACTCGAACGCGATCCCGACGCCTTCGTCGGCAGCGACACCACGACGGCCACCAAGACCGACACGCCGCTGATTCTGGTGCCCCAGACCGTCAACGTGGTCACCCAGGCGCAGATCGAGGCGCAGGGCTCGCAATCCGTCACGGAGGCGCTGCGCTACACGCCCGGCATGATCGCCAGCTTCGGCGACAGCGACAGCCGCAACGACGTGCAGCAGAGCCGGGGCTTCTACGTGCGCTACAACCTGAATGGCTCGCGCCTGCCCTACGGGGCGTACAGCTCGGCCATGCAACGCATCGAGCCCTACGGCCTGGAGCGCGTGGACGTGCTCAAGGGGCCGGCTTCCGTACTGTACGGACAGAACACGCCGGGCGGCCTGGTCGACCTGACGACCAAACAGCCCGACGGCAAGCGCCTGCGCGAGATCTGGCTGCTGGGCGGCAGCCACGCACGCAAGCAAGCCGCCTTCGACCTGGGCCAGCGCATCGACGCCGAGGGACGATGGGCGTTCCGCCTCACCGGCCTCGCCCGCGACGCCGACGGGCGCGTCGATTACGGTAACGACGAACGCCTCTACATCGCGCCCGCCCTGGCGTGGACACCGGATGCGCGCACCCGGCTCGTGCTGCACGCGCAGTACCAGCGCGACCGGACGCTGTCCGACTACGCCGCCCTGCCCGACGCCGGCACGCTGGACCCCGCCCCGTTCGGCCGGCTGCCGACTTCGCGCTACCTGGGCGAGCCGGATTTCGATGGCTACGAGCGCCGCCAGTACGCCACGGGCTATTCGTTCACACACGCTTTGAACGACGTCTGGACACTGCGCCAGCAGACGCAGTTCAACCATGTGGACGTGGACACCACCACCAGCCCCGGCTACCTGCTCGAAGACGACCGCTGGCTCTCGCGCGTCGCCTCGCGCGGCTGGGGGAGTGCCGACACGCTCACCGTGGACACCAGCGCCCAGGCCAAGTTCGCGGCGGCCGGCGTGCAGCACACCCTGCTGATCGGTTTCGATGCCCTGCGGCTGAAGGACAGCTACCGATTCTCATCCGGGCCGTACGCCACACCCATCGACATCCTCGATCCAGCCTACGGCCAGGCCCTGCCGGAACTGATCCCGCGTATCGACTATCGCCAGGTACGCGAGCAATACGGCATCTACCTGCAGGAGCAGGCGCGCTGGCAGCGCTGGGCACTCACACTGGGCGCCCGCCACGACCGCGCCTCGGCGCGCAGCACCAACGCGTTGCCCGGCCCCAGCGCCGCGCGCACCACCGATACCGCCTGGACCGGCCGCGCCGGCCTCACCTACCTGTTCGACAACGGCTGGGCCCCCTATGCCAGCTACAGCAATTCCTTCGAACCCGTAGACGGCACCACCGCCGAGGGCACGCCGTTCCGCCCGATGACCGGACGGCAGTACGAACTCGGCGCCAAGTTCCAGCCCGAGGGCAGCAAGGCCATGTTCACGGTCTCCGCCTTCGACTTGCGCCAGCACAACATCGTCACGCCCGACCCCGTCAACCCCGGCTTCAACGTCCAGAACGGCAGCGCCTCAGTGCGCGGCCTGGAGCTCGAAGGCAAGGCCGACCTCGCCCGCGACGTCGAGCTGGTCGCCGCCTATGCCTATACGCATTCGGAGATCACGCGGGCCAATCCTCCGCCCACCGGGGCCAGCCTGCTCGGCAATGCCTTGCCCATGACGCCCCGCCACCAGGCCGCCCTGTGGCTCAAGTACGGTCTGCACGAACTCGTCCCGGGCCTCGCCGTCTCCGCCGGGCTGCGCTATCAGGGCGAAAGCTGGGGCGACGCCGCCAACACCCTGCAGATGCCCGCGCGCACGCTGGTCGACGCCGGCCTGGAATACGACGCCGGCCGGGCCTCGCCCTCGCTGGCCGGCGTCACCGCGCGCCTTTCCGTCGCCAACCTCTTCGACAAGGCGTACGTGGGCTACTGCCAGAGCGCGCTGCTCTGCTATTACGGCCAGGGCCGCACGGTGATGGCGTCGGTGAAGTATCGGTGGTGAGGCGAGCCTGGACATCGTGGTCGCCCGCGACGCCGAGGTGGCAGGTGTACGACCCGACCAATGTGCCCATCAGGCGGTGTCGTGGGGAACGGCTCGACCCGCGCCGGCGATCCCCGCCGCCTCGGCGATGATCTCGAAGGACCGCAGCCGACTGGCGGGATCGAACACGTCGGAGACGATCATCAGTTCGTCCGCGCCAGTGCGCTCGAGCAACTGTTCGATGCCCCTTCGCACCGTCTGCGGGCCGCCGACGATGCTCAGGGCCAGCATCTGCGAGGCTTGCGCCTTCTCCTGCGGGCTCCAGTAGGTGTCGATGTCCGCAATAGGCGGTTGCGTCAGGCCGCGCACGCCGCGGAGGATGTCGACGAACGACATCTGCTGCGAAGTGGCAAGGAACCGCGCCTCGTCGTCGCTCCCGGCCGCCACGATGTTGACGCCCACCAGGGCATAGGGCTCGTCCAGTTGCGCGGACGGCTTGAACCGCTCCCGGTAGATGTCCAGCGCCGCGTCCAGCGATTGCGGTGCGAAGTGCGAGGCGAAGCCATAGGGCAGGCCCAGTTCGGCCGCGAGGTGTGCACCGAACAGGCTCGACCCCAGGATCCACAGCGGCACCTGCGTGCCCGAACCGGGGACGGCTTCGATCCGCTGTCCCGGTTGGACCGGTGCCAGGTAGGCCTGCAGTTCCTGCACGTCCTGAGGGAAGTGCTCCGCGCTCGCCGGATGGCGCCGCAAGGCCCGCAGCGTCACCTGGTCGGTGCCGGGCGCACGGCCGAGTCCGAGGTCGATGCGGCCGGGGAACAGGGTGGCGAGCGTGCCGAACTGCTCGGCGATGACGTAGGGCGCATGGTTGGGCAGCATGATGCCGCCCGCTCCGACCCGGATCGTGCGGGTGCCGGCGGCGATATGGGCGATCACCAGCGAGGTCGCAGCCGTCGTGACCGCGGGCATGTTGTGGTGCTCGGCCACCCAGAATCGCCGGTAGCCCCAGCCTTCGGCATGGCGTGCGAGGTCTCTGGCTTCGTCCAGCGCAACCCGCCGGCCCGAGCCTTGCCGGACCCGGCCTAGCTCAAGAATTGAAAAGTCGGGCATGGCGGAACCTCCATGAGAACCGCGCCGCTTCGAGAAGCGCGGTGGGGATGGAACGGAGCCGGCCCTCAGCGCGAGATCAGCATCGGCACATTGGCCCCGGACAACAGCGATCGCGTGACGCCACCGAACAGCAACTCGCTCGTGCGCGGGTGGCTGTAGGCACCGATCACCAGCAGGTCCGCGCCGCGCTCCTTCGCCTGGCCGAGAATCACTTCAGCGATCGGTGCGCCATGGGAGGAGATGGATGCAAGCTCGACCTTGGCGTCGTGCCTCGACAGGTGATCGACCAGATTCGCGCCCGGTGATTCGCCGAAGTGCTCGGGATTGCGGTCGCCGTCGATGACCAGCACCGTCACGCGGCCGGCCGCGCCGATGAAGGGCAAGGCATCGCCTACCGCGCGACGGGCCTCCCGGCTGCGGTTCCAGGCGATCAGCACGTTCTCGCCCAGCGCTTCGCCGGTCCAGCCCTCTGGAATGAGAAGCACGGGAATGCCCGTGATTAGCAACAGCCGCTCGGCAGACCAGTGCGGTGGCAGCCCTGCGGGTTGGGGCTGCGCCGACACGATGAGGTCGCAGTGCAGTGCTCGCAGGGGGGTGTCGTCTTTCGGACCGTCGCTCCAAACGACGCGGAACTCGGAGCCGATGCCATATTCGCGCGACAGCTCACCAAGGAAGCGGCCAGCGGCCAATATCTTCTGCTCATCCGCGGCACGACGCCGATCCATGACGTCCTTGATGGCTTGGGTGCCTCTGGCGTACCTCTCGGCATCGTGGCCTTCGTCGTCCCGCGAGACCCCGTAGACACCCACGAGATGCGCCTTGTGCCGCTGCGCCAGCCGCGCGGCATGCCGTCCAATCGCTGCGCCCGCAGGCGACCCATCGAGAAAAACAGCGACATCTCTCCACTGCGACGGCATCGACAGACCTCCGAATATTGGGGTGCTGACGGCATGAGACTGTGCGCTTTGCGCAGGACGGTCTGCCGTCTTCGTTTAATCATACACCTATGTATGATTAAACGAAGTCTCGGCTTGTGCCGTCTCGGCGTTCGGGTCCGGCAGTCGCAGGACGGTGCCCGAACGAGTCGAGCAACTGGTTGATGCAGGCGATGCCGACGGTCCGCACATCGAAGCGCTCCGGTGCGCGCAGCCATTGGTCGAGCAGGCCCATGATGGCGCAGTAGAGCGTGGTCGCCGCGATGGGCGGGGTCCAGTGCGGGGACAACTGGCCGGCTTTCCTGGCGCGCTCGAGCAGGCGTTCGTAGGCATGGCTCGATCGGCAGATCTCCTCGCGGCGAGCCTGCGCCAAAGGCTCCAGGTCGCCCAGCGCCTCGCGCCGGTGCATGACGATGCCGAATACGCGCTGGCGCAGCCGGTCTTGCACGAAGCGCTCGAACACGCCGATGCAGAACGCCCGCAACGTGGCCAGAGCATCCGCTTTCTCGCCTTCGGCAATGACGGGCAGGTCCGCATCCAGCGCGCGGGCGCGTTCGATCAAGGCCTCGAAGATCGCGGCCTTGTCCTTGAAGTGGTAGTAGAAGGCGCCCCGCGTGAGGTTCGCCGTTCGCGCGATGTCGAGCACCGAGGTGCGAGCCGCTCCCTGCGTCCAGAAAAGGCTCTCGGCCGCGTCGAGCAAGGCGAGTCTTGTCTGTTCAGTGTCGAGTTTCGTCTGGCGCATGGGTCTCCAGTCGCTGGCTTGCGTAGCCGACAAAGTAGCACTGAAGAACTCTGTCGAGTTTGGGCGCTATCGTCCGGGGAGTGCACTGGCAACCAAGGGCGCCACACCATCAGCGACGGCGACGCGTTGCGCAGTGCCGCGCGCGATGGCATGGCATCGCCCGATTTCCGACTTGGCCGGTGCCGGCGCCGCGCCCGGGAAGTTCGGTAAGGATGCCAAGCCCCGGTAGACCGCATCCGAGAAATCACCGGAATCGCCTAGCGTACGCAGCCAGGGACCAAAATACAAAAACCGGGCCACCCTTCGGTGTACCCGGCTTCTGTAAGTGCTCGATTCAGCATGAATTCGTTGGCGGAGCGGACGGGACTCGAACCCGCGACCCCCGGCGTGACAGGCCGGTATTCTAACCAACTGAACTACCGCTCCGCGGTTCTCTGTGACACTGGCTCGGGCTGCTTGCTTTCGCTTGCTGCCGTTGCGTACTGCGCTGCGTCAACCGAGATTCGAATTATGCCCCACCATTTTTTTCGTGTCAAACGCTTTCAGGAGATTTTCTCGAGTTTTCGTCTTCCCCGGACGGCCCAGCGTGAAGCACTGCGCGCCTCGCTCACGGCTTGCAGCTTGTATCATGGACAGCCGCACCCGATGTCAACGTTTTGCCGTTCGCGCTCGCGCAGGTCATGGCGCGGCAATCGATACAGGCGAGGAGAATGTCCGCGGTTTGAGCATCCGATACAAACGATTTCGTGAACAGGCCGGCATCTACGGCTCGGCCATCGTCCTGTCGGTGGCGGCATTGGCACTCGCCATCTGGTGGATCGAGCCTGCGCCCCCGTCCTCCATCCGGCTCGCGACTGGCGCTGCGGGCGGGGCCTACGCTGCCTGGGGCGAACAGTACAAGCAGATCCTCGAAGCGCAGGGGATCCGGGTGGAGTTGCAGGAAACGAGCGGGGCGGTCGACAACCTGCGCCGGCTGGCCGATGGCGAGGCCGACGTAGCCTTCCTGCAGGCCGGGCTGCCCCTGTCGGATGGGGAGCGCGGCGTACAGGCACTGGCCTCGATCGGCCCCGAGCCCTCGTGGATCTTCGTACGGCCCGGGATCGAAACGCTGCGCGACGCGGAAGGCCGCACGATCGCAGGTGGCGCCGCGGGCAGCGGCACGCTGGCCTTCTCCCGGGGGCTGGTCGAACTGACGGGGCTGGGCCGCAACGGTACGACAGTCCTGCCCATGGGCGGAGAGCAAGCGGTCGCCGCACTGCAGTCGGACAGCGTGGACACGACGATCTTCGTATCGAATGCGGTGACCTCGCCGATCGAACGCCTCTTGCGCGACCCCGAGGTCCGCTTGCTGTCGGTGGACGACGCGGCAGGCCTGATCAGCGCCAATCCATGGCTGACGAAAAGCACCCTGTTCCGGGGGTCGATCGACTATCGCGACACCATTCCGGCGCGGGACATCACGCTGCTGTCGACGACCGGCTTGCTGGCAGCCGGCAGCCATCTGCACCCGGCCTTCGTGGACGTGCTCCTCTCGGCCGCAATCACCATTCACGCAAGCCCCGGGCTGTTCACGCAGATCGGTGAATACCCCCAGCGGCCGCGCGCGCAGCAGCTTCCCGCCAATGCCAATGCACTCCGGTATTTCGAGGACGGCCCGACTTTCCTGCGCCGCTACCTGCCCTTCTGGGTGGCGAGCTTCGTCGAGCGCGGCTGGATCCTGATCTTCCCGCTGCTGACCGTCATGTTCCCGCTCTTCAAGATCGCCCCGCCGACCTACCGCTGGCAGATCAAGCGCCGGATCAATCGCTACTATCTCGAGCTGCAGAAGATCGAGATGGAACTCGACGCGTCGCCCGATCCCGCCAAGGCGCAAGCGCTGCGCCGGCGCACGCAGGAGATCGACGCCAATGCGGCCCGCACCAGCGTGCCGCTCGTCTACATGGACGATCTCTATCATCTGCGCCGCCACATCCACATCCTCCAGATGAAGATTGCGGAAAGGATGGCGGGCGAGGCGCGATAGGCAAGCACGGAATCGGTACGGCCCTCACCCCACCTCGCCGTCTGCCCCCGCCTCGTCGAGCAGCCACTCACGGAATTGCCGCAGCGCCACGCCCTCCTCGCGCTGCGCCGGCGCGACCAGGTAATAGTTGCGCTCGCCGGGCAGCATGCGGTCGCAGGCGACGACCAGGTCTCCCCTGGCCAGCTCGTCCTCGATGAGAATCCGGGGCACCAGCGCCACGCCGGCGCCGTGCACCGCGGCCATCGCCGTCATGGAAAAGAGTTCGTAGCGCGGTCCACGCAGCGCGTCCGGCGCCGCCACGCCGGCCGCGTCGAACCACTGCCGCCAGCCGTAGGGACGCGTGCTCTGCTGCAGCAAGGGCAGACGGGCGATCTCGGCCGGTGTCGCACCGGGCCGGTAGCCGGGCAGATCCGGGCTGCAGACGGGCAGCACATCCTCGCGCAGCAGCAGCGTCGCACGCGTGCCAGCCCAGTTGCGCACCTGCTCCGGCGTGCCGGCGTAGATGGCGGCGTCGAAGTCGGTATCGCCGAACATGAAGGGCCGCGTGCGCGTTTCCATGTGGATGATGAGCTCGGGATGGCGCGCGGCCAGGCGCGGCATGCGCGGCAGCAGCCAGCGGGTGGCGAAGGTTGCCACGGCGCCCAGCGTCAGCGTGCCGCCGCCATGGTAGGCGGCGGCGTCCAGCGTGGCGCGTTCCAGCGAGGCGAGCAGGCGCTCGGCCTGGCGCGCGTAATCAGCGCCGCAGGCAGTGAGCACGACGCCGTGCCGGGTGCGCCGAAAGAGCCGCGCGCCGAGATAGTCCTCCAGAGCGGCGATCTGGCGCGACACCGCGCCCTGGCTCAGCGCCAGCTCCTGGGCCGCCCGCGTATAGCTCTCGTGGCGGGCCGCGGCCTCGAAACAGGCCAGGGCCTGCGTGGATGGGATGCGCCTACGCATGACATGCAGAACCTGAACAATTAAAGATGCGTGACCACCGCGCCGGCCGACACCCTTCAGCCACTTACGAGGGAGGCCGCCGGACAAGGCGAGGCATACCCTACCGATATATGCGGAAATAGGATATCTCGATGCATATTACTCGCTTGCAGGGGCGGCCGCAGCGGGGCTACCATCGCCTCCTGATCCAGGGGCGCGCCGATACGGCGTCCCCGGCAGCGTACGCTGCGCCGGCCGCCAGGCCGTGTCGCTCGCGTACCGCGCCGGACGACGGCGGCATCTCACCCGTCCCACGCCAACTCTCAGACTCCAGGAGACATCCATGGCCGACCGCGCCGCTTTCCAGTGGGACGATCCGTTCCTGCTCGACCTGCAACTCACCGAAGACGAGCGCATGGTGCGCGACGCGGCCAAGGCCTATTGCCAGGGCAAGCTCGCGCCCCGCGTGCTGGAGGCCTTCCGCAACGAGCACACCGACCCGTCCATCTTTCGCGAGATGGGCGAACTCGGCCTGCTCGGCCCGACCATCCCCACCGAATACGGCGGCCCCGGCCTGAACTACGTGGCCTACGGCCTGATCGCCCGCGAAGTCGAGAGCGTCGACTCGGGCTACCGCTCCATGATGAGCGTGCAGTCCTCGCTGGTGATGGTGCCCATCAACGCCTTCGGCACCGAGGAACAGAAGCAGAAGTTCCTGCCCAGGCTTGCCACCGGCGAATGGATCGGCTGCTTCGGCCTGACCGAGCCGGACCACGGTTCCGACCCCGGCTCCATGGCCACCCGCGCCTACAAGACCGATGGCGGCTACAAGCTGGTCGGCAACAAGATGTGGATCTCGAACAGCCCGATCGCCGACGTCTTCGTCGTGTGGGCCAAGGAGGTCGACACGGCCGGCAACGTCGGCCCGATCCGCGGCTTCATCCTCGAGAAAGGCATGCAGGGCCTCACCGCCCCCGCGATCCACGGCAAGGTCGGCCTGCGCGCCTCCATCACCGGCGAGATCGTGATGGACAACGTGTTCTGCCCCGAAGAGAACGCCTTTCCCGAGGTGCGCGGCCTCAAGGGCCCCTTCACCTGCCTGAACTCGGCCCGCTACGGCATCGCCTGGGGCGCGCTGGGCGCCGCCGAGGACTGCTGGCACCGTGCTCGCCAGTACGTGCTCGACCGCAAGCAGTTCGGCCGTCCGCTCGCCGCCAACCAGCTCATCCAGAAGAAGCTCGCCGACATGCAGACCGAGATCTCGCTCGGCCTGCAGGGCTGCCTGCGCCTGGGCCGCATGAAGGACGAGGACGTCGCCGCAGTGGAGATCACCTCCATCCTCAAGCGCAACTCGTGCGGCAAGGCGCTGGACATCGCGCGCATGGCGCGCGACATGATGGGCGGCAACGGCATCTCCGACGAGTTCGGCGTGGCCCGCCATCTGGTCAACCTGGAAGTGGTCAACACCTACGAAGGCACGCACGACGTGCACGCGCTGATCCTGGGCCGCGCCCAGACCGGCATCGCCGCCTTCTCGAACTGAGCGGCCGCCGGCAGGCCGCCCTGGCCTGCCCGCCAAGGCGGGCCGCGCGCGCCTTGGCTATGATGGTTCCATCGCCTTCACCAGCGCCCAGGAACCATCATGCGCTTCGAACACATCATCCAGATCAACTCCCACGAGATCGGCGCGCCGGCCGTGCTCAGCCGCGAGCAGGTCTGGCGCGGCATCGCCCTGCGCGCCTACGACCCGGCGCACTTCATCATCGGCCTCGAAGGGCATGCGGTGCGCCACCATGAGCGCCGCGACGACGGCACCGAAGTGATCGAGCGCACCCTGCACTTCGGCGTGTTCGAGGTGGACGACAAGGTCACCCTCACGCCCATGGAACAGATCCACGTCGAGGTCGCGGCCACCGACAAATGGCCGGCCTGCACGGCCACCGCCCGCATCGAGGAGCCCGAACCCTCGTCGCTGTTCCTGCGCTTCGTCTACGAATGGAACGACGCCGACCCCGCCGAGCAGGCGCTGTCGGACGACGAGCGCCGCATGCGCGAACAGGCCCTCGTGGGCCTGGACATGGACACGGTGAGCCGGATTCGGGAACTGGCGGACAGCGGCATGCAGTGAGGCCGAGTGCATGGCCTGTCTCATGGTGGAGCAACGCATTGATACTGCCTCACCTGCTGCGATTCAACATCGAGACGCATCCCAAGCCTTACGCGAGGATTGCCGAACAGGGTTTTCTTTCAGCGCGCGCTCAACGCCTCGATGCCCCCGCGCTTTTCTTCGGCGAGCCGCGCCACCGTCGGCACAAGACGAGATAGACCGCCGCATTGCCGCCGATGAGCAGTGCGGCAAGCAGCGCCTGCACCGAACGGGTCAACCCCGGCGGGTAGATCATCAGCAAGAGATAGTGCTCGATGAAGCTGCCGCCGTACGCCTGCTGCCCCGCCATTTGCCGCAGCGAAGTCTCCAGGGGCGTGAGCGGGCATACCCAGCCCATGGCGACCACCAGCGCGCCCCAAGCCATGGCCGGCAGGTGCAGCCAGACCACCCAGCGCCGCCAGAAGCCGAGCAGGCCGCCGAACACCGCGAAGACGATGAACAGGGCATGCACGAGCAGGACGAGGTCGGCCAGGATGCGGTAGATCACGGGCAGCCCTATGGCGAGGTCGGCCAGGAATTATAGGTAAGGACCGGCGCGCGCAGACGGCTGCGCCGCACATGGCAACCGCAGCACGCGCCGCAGACCGCCTTGCCCCAACACGCAAGCCTTGCCGAAGACCGACGAGACCACCCTGCGCCCCGGGGTCGCGGATACCTCATTCTGTGGCGAGGAAGCTGCGATCCCCGGACAACAGCGGCTCGGCGATATTGCCGGCCGATCCCGCTATGAAATAACATATCGTTTCTTAATTGATACGTTATTACATACCATGCCCACGCATCCGCCCCCCTATCCCCTGCTCGTCCTGGCCGCGGCCCTCTGTGGCGCTGCTCCGCTCGTCGTCCACGCAGCCCAGCCCGCCGCCATTCCCCAGCTCGCTCCCGTCACTGTCTCCGCCACGCCCTTCGAGCGCCCCGCCGACGATCTCGCCACGCCGGCGTTCATCCTGGAAGGCAGCGAGCTGGTGCGCCGCCGGGAGGCGACGCTGGGCGATACGCTGGCGGGCGAACCCGGCATCCATGCCAATACCTTCGGCGCGGGCGCCAGCCGGCCGGTGATCCGTGGCCAGGACGCGCCGCGGGTGAAGGTGCTGCAGGACGGATCGGAGATTCTCGACGCCTCGACGGTGAGCCCGGACCATGCCATCGTCACCGAGCCGCTGCTGACGCGCCAGGTCGAGGTACTGCGCGGGCCGTCCACCCTGCTCTACGGCGGCGGCGCCATCGGCGGGGTGGTCAACGTACTGGACGAGCGCGTCCCGACTGCGGTGCCCGAGCGCGGCGTGGAAGCCGAGGCGGAACTGCGCTACGGCACGGCGGCACGCGAGCGCGCCGGCGCCGTCGGCATAACGGCCGGCACGGGCAATCTCGCCGTGCGTGTGGAAGGGGCGAGGCGCCGTGCCGGCGACTACCGCGTGCCGGACTGGCAGGAACGCCGCGTGCCCGGCACCGACAACGACACGACGACTGGCACGGTGGGCGCCTCGTGGGTCACGCCCCGCGGCTACACGGGCATCGCCTTCACCCGGCACAACAGCAAGTACGGCCTGCCCGGGCACGACCAGGCGCACGCCTACGAGGATTGTCATCCGCACGGCGCGCACCTGCACTGCGACGGCCACGACGATCACGATGACCATGACGACCATGACGATCACGGCGGCCACGACGACCATGATCATGACCACAGCCACGATCACGATCACGCCGCCCCGTACGCCGACCTGACCAGCAAGCGCTGGGAGCTGCGCAGCGAGTACCGCGACCCCCTGCCCGGCTTCTCGCGCGTACGCCTGCGCGCTGCGCACACCGATTACCAGCACAGCGAGATCGAGGAAGACACCGCCGTGTCGGCGTTCCGCAACAAGGGCTACGACGCCCGGCTCGAACTGCAGCACCAGCCGCTGGCCGGCTGGCAGGGGGTGGTCGGCCTGTCCACCCTGCGCAGCGACTTCACGACCGACGGCACCGAGGCCTTCATGCCGCGCACCGTCACGCGCAACCACGGCGTGTTCCTGCTCGAGGAGTATGAGCGCGGCGACTGGCGCTTCCAGGCCGGCGCCCGCCACGAGCGCCAGCGCGTAACGCCCGAAGATACCCAGCCCCGCTTCAGCGGCGGCGCCACCTCGGTGTCCGGTTCGGCGCTGTGGCGTTTCGCGCCGCAATACTCGCTGGGCCTGTCGCTCTCGCGCTCGCAGCGCCTGCCCACCGCCCAGGAGCTGTATGCGGACGGCATCCATCTGGCCACCCTGACCTACGAACTGGGCAACGCCGACCTCGGCAAGGAAACCTCGCACAACGTCGACCTCACCCTGCGCAAGTATCAGGGCGACACGACGTTCGAGGTGAGCGCCTATCACAACCGGGTGAAGGGCTACATCTACGCGGATACCCTGGACCAGCACGACGATTTCCGCCTCATCCAGTACGACCAGCGCGATGCCCGCTTCACCGGCATCGAAGGCCGGGTGCGCCAGCGCCTGAACGAGACCGTCAGCGCCAGCGTGTTCGGCGACTACGTGCGCGCGCGCTTCGCCGAGGGCGGCAACCTGCCCCGCATTCCTGCCGGACGGCTGGGCGTGGCCCTGGACGCGCGCTGGCAGGCCTGGTCGGCGGGCGGCGAACTGTACCGCGTCTTCACGCAGAACCGGATTGCGGATTACGAGAGCGACACCAGCGGCTACACCATGCTGGGCGCCTATGTCTCGTATCGCGGCAAGGCCGGCAGCACGGCTTACGAGGTTTATCTGAAAGGCAGCAACCTGCTCGACAAGCTGGCCTACAACCACGCCTCGTTCCTGGCACGCACCACCCCGCTGATGGGACGCAGCGCCACGCTGGGGGTGCGCATCAGCTATTGAGCGCAGCAGCGGCGCCGGCACGCCGCTGCGACCGCCCACGAACCCAAAGCGCCGCCCGGCACCGGCCCCCCGGGGTCCGGTGACGGGCGCGCGGTCTAGCGCTCAGCGCACCTTTGCCGAATCCGTCGGCAAAGGCCCCATCATGCGGCTGGCAACGTCGTCGCGCCACAGCCGCTGATGGACGATCACCATGACGATGTGGCCGGCGATGGCGGCGAGCAGCACCCACGCCAGCAGCCCGTGAAAAGCGCTCGCCGGCGCCGTCAGCGCCGGCACCTGCACACCGGTGGGCTCGATCAGCGTCATGCCGAAGAAGTTCAGCCCCTTGCCCGAACCGTAGGCGCGCAGGATCGCGAGCCCGGGGATGACGAGCATCAGCGCATACAGCGCCGCATGCCCCACGCGCACGGCCAGGCCGCGCGTGCCACCGCCGTGCGGCGGACGATGGCGCAGGTTGAGCAGCGCCCAGACGATGCGCAGCACCACCAGCGCGAACAGCAAAGTGCCGACCGAGGCGTGGGTACCCACCCAGAACGACACCAGGGGTGTGCGCCCCAGCGTGATGCGCAGGATCATCCCGGTGAACTGCCAGAGAAACAGCAGCGCCATGCCCCAGTGCAGACATCGGCTGATCAGGCCATAACCGGTGGGGGTGTCCCAGATGCGCATACTTTGCTCCCATGCCGGCCGATGGCCGGGCGTATTGACGAAGTCGTATCACGGCGACGCCGCGCCGCCCTTGCGCGGCAAACCTTCATGCGCTGCCGCGCGCGCAGGCCGGCGCCTGCGCCAGGCTCGTCGGACTGGCCAGCGGCACAAAGGTTCACGCCAGACCGCAACCATCTGGCGTCGCGCATAGCCTGGCGGCCGGGACAGCCCCGGGATCACAGCACAGCCGTCGTGCGATGCCGAACGCCACGCCCGGTTCTTCGGAACACCGCGCCGACGGACATCGTGCCCCCCGGCGATAGATCAAACGCAGATCGCCTTCGCCGGTCTCGTACAAAGGACCTCGATGTCATCCCGGTACTGCGACTGCAGCCGCTTGATCGGCTCGCATGCTGCGATCCGGCAACGTTCTCATTGAATCTATGCGTACAATTGTGAAACAATTCTCATTCTTAAATGTTCTGTGCTCCGGCTCAGCATGCAATCTCTCGACACTCTTTACCGCGAGCACCATGCATGGCTAGTGAAGCTGCTCCTGCGCAAACTCGACAGCCGCGAGGGCGCGGCCGATATCGCGCACGACACCTTCGAGCACCTGCTGCGCCAAGGCAGCGCGTTGCAGGCGCTGCGCGAGCCGCGTGCCTATCTGACCGCAGTTGCGCAGCGACTGGCGATCAGCCAGCACCGGCGGCAGATCCTGGAGCACGCGTATCTGCAAGCACTGCAAGCTCAACCCGAAGCGCTGGCGCCGCCCCCGGAAACCCGTTTGATGATCATGCAGGCCCTGGAGACCATCTGCAGGGTGCTGGAAGGGCTGAGCCCCCGCACGCGCACCATCTTCCTGCTATCGCGCCTGGACGGCCTGAGCCATCTCGAGATTGCCGCCGCTCTGCACATTTCGCCCAAAGCCGTACAGAAGGCGATATCGCAAGTCCTGCAGCACTGCTACGCCGTGATCTACGCGCATGACGTCTAAGCCTCGACCCCAGCCCCACGCTTCGCAATCTCCCCGCCCTGGCCTGGCCGATGGTGCGATGAACGCCGGCACGCCGTCAGCGTTCACCCCGCAAAGGCCGCAAGCCTGCCCACTGCCGCCCGCCGTCGTGGCCGAGGCCGCCGACTGGATAGTCCAACTGCAATCCGGCACGGCGGACGAGGCCGATATCCGGGCCTGCCAGGACTGGCGCGCCGCCGATCCGCGCCACGAGCTGGCGTGGCAGCGCCTGGCCTCGCTGGACCATGATCTGCAACACCGCCTGGCGGCCGACGCACAGACGCCGGCTGCCGGCGCGGCACTGCGCCGCGGCCTGGATGAAATCGACCGCCGCCGGTCACGCCGCAAGTGGCTGGGCCGAACCTTGGGTGTGGCCGGCGCCGGTGTGCTGGGCTGGCACCTGCACCGGCACGGTGCCTGGTCAGGGTTGACGGCCGATCTGCATACCGCAACCGGCAGCCGCCGCGTCCTGACGCTGGACGACGGCACGCTATTGCACCTGGCCACCGCCAGCGCGGTGGACCTGCGCTTCACGCCGCAGGAACGCCGCATCGTGCTGCATGGCGGGGAAATCCTGATCGCCACCGGCGCCGACCCGTTGGGGCGGCCGCTGCGCGTCGCCACGGCCGACGGCACGGTCTCGCCGCTCGGCACCCGTTTCGTCGTGCGGCGGCATGACAAACTGGCGGCTGCGGAGCCGACCACGTCCGTCGCGGTTCTGCAGGGCCGAGTACAGATTCAACCGCGCAGCGCGACCGGCATGCTGACGCTGGGTACCGACCAGCAGGCCGCCTTCAATGCCCAGCGCGTCGTGCGCGGGCCCATGCCCAGCGATCCTGGCGCGGGAGTCTGGACCGAAGGCATGCTGGTCGCCGAACGCCAACTGCTGGGCGAGTTCGTCGATGAACTGGCGCGCTGGCGTCCAGGCGTCCTGCGTTGCCATCCATCGGTGGCAGCGCTGCAGGTCACCGGCAGCTTTCCGCTTGCCGACACCGACCAGGTGCTGGCAATGCTTGCGCGCATCCTGCCTTTGCAGGTCGTCACACGCACGCGCTGGTGGGTCGAATTGCGGCCCGCCTGAACCTCGCTTCGGCGACCGCCGGGCTGCAATCGCCGCAAGAATTTTGTAACAAGAGGGGGAGTCCCCCTCTCCTCGTGCGTCAAGGAAAGCAGAGGCACCTAGTGCCGCCGGTGCGATGCACCGGCCAGCCACTGTCCCCTTCATTCAAGCCATCCGCACACGAGGACCTCCCTTTCCATGACCCGCACTACTTCCCGCTCTCAACGTCCCTTCCGGTCGCCTCGACACGCTCCGCTACGGCCGTCGCCGCTGATGCTGGCCCTGCGCGCCGCACTGCTGGCCGGCGTGCTGGGCACTGCAACCGCTCTTGCGCCGGTCGGTCAGGCACAGGCACAGGCCCAGGCCGAGACGCGCGCCTACGATATCTCGGCGGGGCCGCTGGACGAGGCCCTGAGCCGGTTCGGCCGCGCCGCGGGCCTGCTCCTGGCCGCCGACCCTCAGCTCACGGCAGGGCTACGCAGCCCCGGCTTGCAGGGAAGCTACCGTGTAGAACAGGGCTTGGCACGCTTGCTGGCCGGCACCGGGCTCGAAGCCGTACGCACAGCCGAAGGCGGCTACGCCCTGCGGCGCGTGCCCAACTCCCTCGGCGCGGCCGATACCGCACAGCCCGGCCCGAGCGAAGTGACCGTCCTGTCGACGATCCAGGTAACGGCCGAAGACCAGTTGCGCCAATCCCTGGGAGTTTCGGTCATCACCCAGGAGGACCTGGAGCTGCGCCCGCCCGCCAATGACCTGGCCGAAATCCTCATGACCCAGCCGGGCGTCAGCCTTTCGGGCGCCAGCTCCGTCGGCGCGTACGGCAACCAGCGCGAGATCGACCTACGCGGGATGGGTGCGGAAAATACGATGATCCTGGTCGACGGCAAGCCCGTGCAGTCACGCCAGGGCGCCATCACGCGCCGTACCGGCGATCGCGACACCAGCGGCGACACCAACTGGGTGCCGGTCGATGAGATCGAGCGCGTCGAGATCATCCGAGGCCCGGCCGCCGCCCGCTACGGATCGGGTGCCTCGGGTGGTGTGATCAACATCATCACCAAGAAGCCGTCGGACAAATTCCGGGGCTCCGTCACCACCTACCTGAGCATGCCGGAGAGCGACCTCGAGGGCAACGGAACACGCCGCCTGGGTGTCAATCTTTCGGGCCCGATCGCCGAGAATCTGTCGTTCCGCCTGTACGGCAACGTCGCCAAGACCGATGGCGACAAACCCACCATCAACGGGGTTCTCGACGACGGTTCGCCGAACTGGGTCGCTGGCCGCGAGGGCCGCCGCAACCGCGATATCAACGGTTTGCTGCGCTGGGATCTGACACCCGACCAGGTGATCGAATTCGAAGCCGGCTTCAGCCGTCTGGGCAATCGCTACGCCGGCGATACCTCCAACACCACGCCCTCGGGCGATGCGGCCGAGTTGCTGGGCGAATGGGCCGAACGGGGCGCCGAGACGCGGCGCGTCTACCGGCAGACCGCCGCCGTCACCCACCGCGGCAACTGGGGGGATCTGGGCAGCTCGCGCACGTTGTTCCAGTACGAAGGGACGCGCACCTCCAACTGCCGCCAGGGGTCGGGCGGGATGGGAGAAGGCAATTGCGGCACGACCGGCGAGCAGCAGCAATCCAACATGGACAACTTCTTCTTCAACAGCGAACTGAACACGCCGCTGAAGCTCGGCGGCCTGCAGCAGATGCTGACGACCGGCGTGGAGTGGCGCAAACAAAAGCTGAACGACAACAACGCGCTGCTGACTAGTGCCACGCCGCCGGAATTTGTCAAGATGGAAAGCAACACGCTCGCCTTCTACATGGAAGACAACATCAGCATCGGCAACGCCCTGATCCTGACGCCCGGCGTGCGGCTGGATCACCACAGCAAGTTCGGCAACAACTGGAGTCCCAGCGCGAACGCCACCTACGAGCTGGGCGGCGGCTTCATGCTGAAGGGCGGCATTGCCCGCACCTTCAAGGCCCCGACGCTGTACCAGACGGCGCCCTCGTACACCTCGAGCCTGGGCGGCGCATGCCCTTACAACGGCCTGGGGCTTCCTGCCGACAGCTACGACTGCACGGTCAACGGCAACCCCGATCTGAAACCCGAAATCAGCGTCAACAAGGAAATCGGCGTGGCCTGGGATGGGGAGAGCGGCGGGCACGCCAGCATGGCCTACTTCCGCAACGACTACAAGAACCGGATCGTCGCCGAGGCGCTGTCAGCCATCGACACCGTGCCCTCGCTGGACGAGCCGGCCATCTTCGAATGGCAGAACTCGGGCAAAGCGATAGTCCATGGCCTGGAAGGCAGTCTCACGATTCCCATCCTCGGTCGAAACGGCAGCACGCTACGGCTGCTGAACAACGTCACCTGGATGTTCAGCAACCGCAACAAGGACACCAATCAGCCGCTGTCCATCATCCCGAAGTACACGCTGAACAGCACGCTGGACTGGCGCGTCTCGGAGAGCTTCAGCATGCAACTGACCTCGACGCTGTATGGCCGCCGCAAGCCGCGCACGGTGAGCTATCACGGCTACCGAATGGAAGGCGACGCCTTGCGCGAGCGCGGGTCATACGTTTTGCTGGGCTTGAGCGGATCCTACAAGTTCAACGAGCAGCACCGCCTGACATTCGGCGTGAGCAACCTGCTGGATCGTCAGATCAAGCGCGCCGAGCGATTGGCCGCAGGCAACACCGCAAGCGGGCCGCTCGAGGAGCGCGTGATCACCAGCGGTGCCGGCGCACTGACCTACAACGAACCGGGTCGGGCGTTCTACGCCTCGTACACTGCGTCGTTCTGATGTCACAGCAAGACCTGGCCGGCTATGTTGCCGATGTCGAATACCCGCGGCATTTCTTCCGGGAAACCATGCCGCTGTGGCTGACCTCGGTGACGACGGCCCTCGGACGACGCGCGCCGGACCTGACCGCGCCTTACACGTGGCTGGAACTCGGCTGCGGCAGCGGGTTGGGCGCCGTGCTGGCAGCCGCCACCAACCCCCTCGGGCGCTTCATCGGCATCGACTTCAACCCCGATGCCATCGAGCACGCGCGCGCGCTGGCCGAGGCGGCCGGTGTGGCCAACGCACAGTTCCTCGCTCTCGGCTTCGAGCAGGCGCTGGACACGAGCGAGCAGGCGCTGCCGCCGTGCGACTTCATCGTGGTGCATGGCGTGTATTCGTGGATCGCGCCCACGCAACGCCGGGCCATCCAGGCGCTGGTGCGCCAGCGTCTCAAGCCCGGGGGCATTCTGTACTTGAATTACCTCAGCCAACCGGGGTCGGCCTCGTTCGCGGCGGCCCAGCGGATGATGTACCTGCACACGCAGGGCCTTGCGGGCAGCGCCGCCCGCAAGGCGCGCGAGGCCGTCGCGCTGCTGCACGACATGGCCGATGCCGGGCTGGGCTATTTCCAGGATTTTCCGAACGCGCTGGCGAACATCCCGGCCGCCGACGCCCTGGACGAGGCCGGTGCAGCCTATCATGCCCACGACTACTTGAACCGGCACTGGGAAGCCCTGCACGTCTCCGACGTAATGCAGGACTTCGCTGCCGCCGACTGCGAATTCGTCGGCAGCGCGGCTCCTTACGAAAATATCGACAATGCCTCGCTGCCGGGGCGTGCCCAGGCCCTGTTGCGCCGACTACGGAGGCGGGGCGCGAGCGCAGCCGAGGTCGAGACGTTCAAGGACCTGGCGCGCAACCAGCTCTCGCGCGCCGACCTCTACCAGCGCCGTCATCCCGACGGCAACCTGCTGGGCGACGAGGCGCTGCGCCAGGCGCTGCTGGCGCAGCGTGTGTGCCTGCTGCCCGCCGCCCCCCGTGGCGCCGTGACCATGCAGGGCACACTGACGCTCCAGTCGCGCATCGGCCCCGTCAGGCTGCCGATACACAACGTCGCCCCGCTGCTCGATGCGCTGCAGGGCAGCCCGCGCAGCTATGCCGAACTGGCGCAGCTACCAGCCTATGCCGACCGGCCCGGCACGATCAACGGCCTGCTGCAGATACTGGCCTGGGCGGGCTGGCTGCATTTCGTCCGGCCGGACCTCGCGCACGGCGCCGAGTGGAGCGACGCGGCCGACGACGCGGCAGGCAGGTTCAACGATGCGCTGACGAAGCTGCCCGAGCCCTACAACGGAGCCATCCGTGCCCACGGCTTGATCGGCTCCGCAGTCAGTGTGCCGGCCCGGCCGACCGACGCACCGCAGGCCTCGCACATGTCCTGAAACCGCTGTGCGTCGATTCCCTTCTCACAGCCGAAAGACCGGCATGGCAAGGACATTTTCCCGGTCATCCCTATTTTCTTTTCCAAGGAAACAACAGTGCTACACATTCATGCCTTCCCACCGTTGCGCACGGCCCGGACCGCCGTGGCGGCTTGCATCCTGCTCGCGGCCGGCACCGCCTGGGCCGACGCGCGCTTCGGCCAGCCCGACGACAACTTCCAGGGACGCGTGAGCGCGGGCGGCGTCGTCTACCCGGGCAGCACGGTCACGCTGCAGGGCACGAACTTCAAGCCGGGACAGAAGGTGCAGTTCCTCTACGAGGGCGAGACGATCTCCGGCGAACCCGTAGCCGCCGATGTCGATGGCAAATTCAGCGTCGAGACCACCGTTCCCAAGAACGCCGTGCCTGGCCGTCACTCGGTGGTCGTGAGCGCCACCGAGCCTTCTGCTGCACTGATACACACACTCAAGGTGTCGCCTGATCTTCCGGTCTCGGGCGCCAACCGTTTCGACATCAAGTCCGAGAAGACGGTGACCGGCGTGTATCAGTCCGGCTACAGCGCCACGAACAGCGCGCTGTTCGTGGCCGCCGCCGTCGGCCGTCCGCCGGTCAAGGAATCCGTGCTGGCCAGGCTCGACCCCCGAACCCTGAAGGTCGTGCAGCAGGTCACACCCGGCCCGGCGCCCGGCCGTCCCGACGCTCAGGGCAACGCGCAGGACGGCGGGGTCTACGCCGTCTACGGCGTGGGCGTGGACGACGCGAACGGCAACATCTGGGTCAGCAACACTCGGCAGAACACGGTTGCCGTGTACCGACAGTCGGATCTGACGCTGCTCAAGCAGTTCGACGCGGGCACCATCGGCCACCCACGCGACGTCATCGCGGACCAGAAAAACGGCAAAGTCTTCGTCAACCAGGCGCGCGGTACCAACGTCGCCGTGTTCGATGCGAAGACGCTGCTACTGACCACCACCCTGGAATTGAACGCGCCACCTCCGCCGGCTGGCGCTGGCGGGCCTCCCGGACGCGGCGCCGCGCCAGCCGCTTTCCCGACCATGAGCATGAGCCTGGACGCCAGCGCAGGCAAACTCTTCGTGGTGGGCGCCAACGGCGAAGTCGCCGTCATCGATGCGGCCAGCAACGCCGTGGAGAAGGCCTACACGGTCAAAGGCGCTGCCGGCGCCATCGGCATCGCCCATGACGCGCAAAGCAACCGAATCTTCATCGCGTCCCAAGGCGCCGACGCGATCGTCATCGCCGAAGCGGATACGGGTGACGTGCTGCACCGCGTGCCGGTCGGCGCCGGCCCGCTCAGCGTCGTGTTCGAACCCGTCAGCAAACGCGTCTACGCCGCCAACCGCGGTTCAGGCACGATCACCGTGCTCGACGTCGACGGCAAGATCGTGGCGAACCTGCCGGGTGGCCCGCTACCGAACCACTTGACGGTGGCGCCCGGTGGCGTGGTCTACGCACTGAACAAAGGTCAGGCCGACGATGCTGCCAGCAACCACGTCCAGCGGATCCACGCCAAGCAATAGGCTTTGTGCGTGGAATTCAAGCGGGTGACTTTCCGGCGGCCTGGATGGCCGCCGGCGTCCCCACATTTGTCATATAACGTTCACCAATCGGTGCTTCGACGCATGCCGAAGCGGATGCGATTCATCGTGCCCAGGAACCGCCCCTGGAACACCAGCCATGATTTTTGGAGAATTCTTTTGCAGACACCGATACTGACGCGCCGCCGTTTCACGGCGGCCCTGGGCCTGAGCCTGGTTGCAGCCGGCACTTTCGCAAGAGCTGCCGCGCCGAGCAGGAAAGTGGTGGCCCTGGACCTGACCGCGCTGGACACGCTCGACGCGATGGGCATCGAGCCGAGCATGGTCCCTGCTCCGCCGTCCGGCGAATCCACCGCCCGGTGGCCCAGCCACCTGATCGCCCAATACGGGCAGGATAAGTATGCCAAGCTGCCCGCGGGCCGCGCCGGCGAGGGCGAGCCCAATCCCCAACTGCAGCAGGTCGCGGCTTTCGCGCCCGACCTCATCGTGTCGGGGAGCCGTGGACGCGGCGGTTCGGCCGATGCGTTCAAGGACATCGCGCCCGTCGTCGTGCTGTCGGTCGACAATGCCCGCTTCGTCGAGAGCATTGCCGGAAATGTTGCGAGCTTGGGTGCGGCCCTCGGCCAGGAAGCCCTGGGACGCCGCGAGGCCGACGCGCTGCGCACCAGAGTGCGGACGCTGCATTCGAGCGCAGCCCGGCAGGGTACGGGCCTCGTGATGTTCAACGTCGGCAGCCGCGTGATGCCCCAACAGTCGGACGCCCGCTTTGGCATGCTTTATGAGTTGATCGGCATCCGTTCCGCCCTTTCTCCCGACGACGGCGCAGGCGGTCTGGGCAGCGGCCGCCCGCCGGCCAACAACGCGGCCAACGCAGACGACCCGGCTGCCAAGGCCGCTGCCGAGATCGAACAGAAGGCCCGCCAAGCAGCCGAAGCGAAGTACCTTGCAGACGCGCTGGCGCATGAACCCGACTGGTTGTTCGTGGTCGATCGCAACGCGGCATTCGGTGAGCTCAAAGCAGCGGAGACAATGGCGGCAACACCCGCCGTCGCCAACAGCCGGGCCTGGCGGCAAAACAAGGTCGTCTTCCTGGATCAGGACGGCGCGAGCTGGTATCTGATGGCAGGCAGCCTCGGGCTGCTGAATAACACGGTCGGGCTGGTGCAAGCCGCGTTCGATCAGCATGACGCTGGGAGGTGATGCTGGCGCGTGCCTGTTTCGCGACCCCCATTGAAAGGCTGGCAAGCGAGGGGGTAGTGCCACGACCGAGCTGCAGGACGGCAGGAACGTCGCACGCACCCTCCCGCCGGGCCGGTAGTTTTGGCCAAGCGCTGGCAGCTCGGAAATCAGCGGCGCAGCCGTCGCCGGGCCAGCCGCTCCATGGCTTTGGCGAAGTCGCTTTTTTCTACGCCCGACTCCAAGGGATTGTTGTTTACACGGCTCAGTCTAATCGCAGTGGCGGCGCTCGCTGCAGTGGCAGAGGCATCTGTGTCTTTGTTTCATGACCCGCCGCCCTGGATTTGTGGCAAGCCTACATAGAGCGCAACGGCTCGACTGAATTTGTGAACCTGAGCCAGGCGACTAACGTTCACGTACCGTACGTTCAAGCGACATTTCGGCGTCGCGCCTTCGAGCTTCTATCAATAGGCCAAGGCTTGGCAACCAAGGCCGTGCCCGCCGCTATGCCCTGCGGCTCGCATGTTCCAGCCGTGCACGCACGACGGGATTGTCGAATGCGCTCTTGGGAATATGCATGCCGCCGTCGACATTCAGCACTTGGCCTGTGGCGAACGGCAGGCCTCCCCCCGCCAGCGTCGCCACAGTGCAGGCAATGTCCCCAGGTTCTCCCCAGCGAGACATAGGGCAGACGCCCCCTTCCTCGATGACAACACCGTAAGCCTCGTGCAGGGAGACGTTGAGATCCGTCTTGATGAGGCCGGGCTGGACGTCATAGCAGCAAATCCCGTGTGGCGCCAGTTGCAGGGCGAGAATCTTGGCAAACATGGCGATTGCCGCTTTCGAAATACTGTATTCCGCGGCGCGCGTACGCGCATGGCTTGCGTTGACGGAGGATATCGTGACGATGGACTGGAACGCGTCCGCGCAGGTTGCTCGTCTGGCCACCATCTCGCGGGCAAAGGCCTGGGCAAGAAAGAACGTGCCCCTGAGGTTGACCGACATCACGTGATCGAAGCTGTCGACGGTGGTGTGCAGGACGTCCGCGAGACGGTCCTTTCCCATCACTCCCGCATTGTTGACCAGGCAATCGACGCGGCCGAAGGCGTCGAACGCAGCCTGGCAGACGTCGGCGGACCGAGCGACATCGGCGATATCGGCAACGATGAACTCGGCGGCGGCACCGCTGCCCCGGATGGCATCCAGGGTCGAACGCGCCGCTTCGTCCTCGACCAGGTCGATCGCGACAATGCTCCACCCTTGCATGGCCAGCGCCTGCGCGATGGCGCTTCCGATGCCTCGGCGCGCGCCCGTGACCACAGCGACCCGTTGCGCATCGATCGTCTTCATGTCGTGTTCCTGTGGATTCCCTTCATGTCGTCTCCTCCCGGGAGTGCCGGACCAGCGCAGCCTGCAAGGCGAGGGCGCCCCTTGCCCCTCCCCTCGGCCAAGGAGGCTGCGCGCTAGCTCTCCTGGATCGTCAGATTGGCGCTGCGAATCAGGCCCCCCCAGCGGTCCGCCTCGGATTTGATGAAGGCCTGCGTTTCGGCCTGCGTCATTTTCATGGCCACCTGGCCGGTCTCGAAAAGCGCATCTTGGATGCGCTTTTCCTCGGCCGCCTGCATGACGATCTCCGAAAGCCTGTCCACGATCTCGGCCGGGGTTCCTGTAGGAGCGGCCAGTGCCAGCCATGAGCCGCCGACGAGGTCCGGATAGCCGCTTTCCGCGAACGTGGGAACGTCCAGACCGGGCCAACGCTCCTGCTCCAGCAGCCCGACGATCCGGACGCGCCCTGCCTTGTGGTAGGGCAAGGACCCATTCAAGGCATCGAGCTGGCTGTCGAGCAGCCCCTGGATGAGATCCATGTTCGCGGGCACATTGCCCTTGTACGGAACGCCCGTCATCCTAATCTTCAAAGTCTGCGCGACCAGCACGCCAAGGAGATGGTTGGCGCTGCCGGCGCCGATGTGGCCGTAGGTCACGGGCTCGGCTTGAGCCGCCGCCCATTGCGCGAACTCCTTCGGATCCTTCACCGGGACCCGGTTGGCCACCGTCAATACGTAGGGAAGCCGGCTGAGCAGCCCGATCGGCGTGAGATCCGCCACGCTGTATCCCGGCTCCTTGAAAAGGAACTGGTTGATGGAGAATATCGATGAGCCTGCCAGCAACAGCGTGTAGCCATCGGCAGGCGAGCGGGCGACGAATTGAGCGCCGATGCGCGCAGCCGCCCCTGGCTTGTTCTCGACGACCACCGATCCGTTCAACTCGCGGGCGATGCTTTCACCGTACATGCGTGCGATGCCGTCGGTCGTGCCGCCCGCCGCAAAGGGCACGATGAGCCTGATGGGCCGCGAAGGATATTGCTGCGCGCGCACCGGAAGATGCACCGCTGCCGCCGCGCAGCTTGCGGCGGTCACGAACTTGCGTCGATTCATCATGGAATGGGAACCTGGAAAGAATAAGCAACGGGATGGGCGTGGCGCCCGCTATCGGTATTCGTTCGAAGCCAACCTGCGCTTGGCCTGGGGGCCCGCCGACCTGCGAGCCCGGTCGGTCAGTGCCCGCCGGCCGATGCCGCCGCCTGGGCGCCCGCCTTACGTCCCGTGACGAGAGCGCAAGCCAGCCCGCCCATGTAGCCGCGGTTGCTCAGTCCACCGACATCGCAACCGGCGGCATAGAGATTCGGAAGTGCGCAATAGCTCACGTCCGCTGCATCGGCCAGCACCATCGGAAGCGTGGAAATGGTGCCCGTGCGCCGCAGTACCCGCATGTCCACGTCCGTGGCCAGCCCGCCGCAGGTGAACGTGATGCCCGCTCGCACCTTGACGGCCATGAAAGGCGGCTTTGCGATGGGATGCTGATTTCGCCTTCTTGGCGGCACGAGCTGATCGGCCGTGCCGGCCGTCAGCGCCTCGTTGAAGGTCCGAAGCGTGTTCAGCACTTCCTGCGGGGGTACGCCCCAGGCTTTCAACGCGTGCGCCAAGGCTTCCAGGCTGTCCGCGCGGATGACCGACGCACCGGCAGCTTCGGCGCGAGACACACTGACATGGGGAGGCGCCAGCACGAATTCCTGCGATATCTGCGCGATATCGCTGTCGATGATGTAGATCGCCGTCGCCTCTTCCTGCCTGGCGACTTCGGCATTCAGCGTTTCTTCCCCGGTCCCGGCCGATTCATCCGCGAAGCGCCTGCCGCTGAGATTCAGCGCCAGCGCGTAATTTCCGTATCGCTGGGTCATCTCGGAGAATTGCTTCGGCCCGAAACGCGCCGGCGGCGCGGCCATGGCATGGCCGTAGCATTCGCCCATGCCGCTCGTCAGGGCCGCGCCTAGATCCATCGCCACGCTCAGGCCGTCTCCGGTGCTCCAAGGGTTTGCGCGCAGATAGATGAAGTCCGTGTTCGGGGTAATCCAGCGAGCGAGTAACGCCGGGTTGCCCTGGAAGCCGCCCGTCGCCAGGATGACGGCGTCCGCCTCGAACACCTCCTCTGCGGTCTCGGACACGCGCAACTCGGCTGCGTAGCCCCGGTCGCAGACAGGCCGTAATCGATGCAGCGCCACTCCGGTCCGGATCCGGCCGCCCAGCGCCTCGATCTGACGGGTCATGGCGGCGATCACCTGGTCGGGTGCCACCGTTCGACCACGGCCATACCACTGGAACGGTCGGAAAGGCCCGCATTCGACACCCAGCTTCGCCAGCCAGTCGAGGTCCCGGACCAGACTTTCGGACACCATATCCTGCAGCGACTCGTTGCCGCGAACCTCGCTGCGCAGCGCGGAGGTGTCCTTGAACGTCCACACCAGGCCGTTCGATAGCCGCATGGAACCGCCGAGCTTCTCGCCCTTTTCGATCATGGTGACTGCCGCTCCCATCTCGAGCGCGGAAACGGCAGCGCACAATCCCGCCATGCCACCGCCCACGATCAGGACTTTCGGAACGCGCGGCGATTTCGATTCAGTCGTCAAGGCGCACCCCGCTTCGAAGCGCGCCGCTCCAGACAATTCCCGCTCCGTGGCGTCGCCGGGCCATGACCCGGATGGTCGATCCATTGCAAAGCATGTCTCCTTCACGTCTCGGAACCAGCGCGCCGGGTTGCAAGGCCTGAACAGCCACCGCTTGCCGGACGATATGCGCACGCGCTCGATTCCGATTTCTTTTTGGGTAACCTGGGTTACTCGTTATTGGTAACCGAAGTTACCATGCAAGACGGGCATATACAAGGGCTTTCCTGCTCGATGATGCCCAGGGGAAATCAGGTCATTCGAATGTGCCGACGGAAGGAGCAGCCCTGCGTGGCCAGTTGCTCGCGATGTCGGCATGGAGCGCCGTCGACGCCGAGCGTCGACCTTATTCCTGGCGCGCAGCCGTAGCTGCGGATCTGCCCGCTACGCGACCGGAAACGAATGCCCAGGCAAGATGGTGGCCGTGGCCCTTGAGCAGCAGGCCGCCCTGCCCGGCCGCTCCGGCCGCATACAGGCCCGGGATAGGCACGTTCGCCGCGTCCAGGACTTCAAGGCGAGGGCTGACCGCCAGCCCGCCGTCCGCAATCACCGTCACGGCCTGGATGGGCCCCAGCAGCAGATACGGGCCGCTCTCGAACCCTGCAGCTTGGGCCGTCTGCTGCAGCGCGGCCAGGGGCATGCCGCTGCGGGCAGCCAATGTGCGAATATCCCGGGCCCGCGTGCACAGGTCGGGACGATTGCGCTCATAGTCGTCGATGTAGGCGTAGGCAACCCCCGGCGCCGTTGAGATGAAATTCGGCCAATGCGAGAAGAGCGCCAATCGGGGGCCATCCATGAACAGCCACGCAGCATTGTCCGGCTGCCGGGCGATGCCATGGCCGATCTTCTCGCTATCGCGCAGGAACACTTCACCCTTTCTGTTGACCAGGGAGGCCCCCAACTTGAGCAAGTGCGCCTCGGGAGCCAGCGCCGTCGTCACGAAACTCATGACGAACGGACGCGCCAGGCGCGGCGGCAGTACGCGCATCGCCCATCGCATGATCGTGGTGATCGGCCGTACAGGGGGCAGCGACAGGAACCAGGGCCGGCGCGCCGGCGGCGCAAAGCGAAAACGCGGATCGCTGAGCGCGATGTCGCCATTGACGACGCGCCCACCCGACTCGCGCCCCATGCGCTGGCAATCCCCGGTGGCCAGACGGTTGATCGCGGGAATGTCCACCTGGTCGGCGTTGCCGAACTCGAGCTTGAATTCGCGGCTGGCGTTGAAGTCGCCGCCGGCCAGCACGACGGCCCCGGCATTCAGGACTTGCATATCGCCGTCCGGGCCGCGCGCCTGGACGCCCGTGACGCGCCCATCGGGCGCCTGCAACAGTTTCTCGGCCCGCGTCTGCAGCAGGCACTGTACGCCGGCCCGCCGTGCCCGGCGCGACAAATGGTAGATATAGGAACCCGAATTGGGCAGCACGTTGTGCATGCGCGGCTTGCGGTGCGGCGGCTCTTCGAAGACACCGATGAATTCGACGCCGCTTTCGCGCAGCCACGCCACGGCCTGCGCGGCATGACGCGTCAAGACCTCGCATAGCGCCATGTTGTCGCGCGCGGCCTGGTCGCCGGCCCAGGCGGGCATATCGGCGAGGTGGTCTTCCCAATGGTCCTGCACGCCGGCCGCGCGCTGATCGGGCGTTCCCGCGGCCGTGATGGAGCCGATCGACCAGCCCGTACTGCCGCCCAGACGCTCGCCCTTCTCGAGCAGCAGCACGGAACAGCCGGCCTCCGCGGCCGTGATGGCGGCCGCCAGGCCGGCGCCACCGCCGCCGACCACCAGAACGTTAGGCTTCTTCATGAAGTTCACCCACATGGGTGTGCGGCCAGACGGCGGCCAACTTCTTCGCAGCGGCAATGACCTTCGGGGCGCAACGCTCCAGGGCGGGACGATCCATGTGGGCCACTGGAGCGGCCAGCGTGACGACCCCCACGCACAGGGGCTCGTCCTGATCGAACGGTTGAATCATGACGGGTGCGCCCACTGCCCCCACGCCCAGGCCATGCTCTTCATACGAAATGGCATAGCCGCGCTCGGCCGTCAGGCGCAGGTCGGCCATGACTTCCTTGATTCCCGTCAGCGAATGCGGAGTCATGCGCTGCAGCCCACTCGCCAGAATCAACCGGCGCGCCTTGGCAAGGTCCAGCGTAGCCAGCCACGCCTTGCCGGCGGCATGCGTATGAAGGCCGATCTCGGTACTGTAGTTCGGGTCGATCTGGAGGATCCGCTTCTTCGTCAGGATCGACATCACCCACGTAATGGTGTCCTGCTCGACCACGGCCAGGCGGATGAACTCGCCCGTCTGGTCCGCCAGCTCGCGCAGGATCACCTGGCTTTGATTCAACAGCCGCGAACGCGACATTTTCCTCATGCCGACATTGCTGATCCGGTAGGTCAGGCAGTAATTCCCGGTGCGCTCGTCCTTGAAGACGTAGTGGGTCGCGATGAGCGTGTTGAGCAGCTTGAAAGCGATGGATTTGTTCACTCCCAGCAGGTTGAGGATCTCCGTGAACGACAAGCCATCCTGGGAATCGGCCAACTGCTCGATGATGAACAGGGCTCGCTCCACGCCAGTGATGGTCTCGGCCTGCTTCTCTTCCTGGATTTCGGGAATCTTGCTCATAGGTCTCGGCCCTGATTGACAGATTTTAGGTAACCCATGTTACCATGCCGACAATTTCATAGGTAACCTTGGTTACCATAAAAGTCGGGACCCTTCCTGCACTGGAGAGAGACATGCTCGTCCATCTGCGCCGCTGGGCAATGCTCTACGCCGCCCTGGCACTCGCCGCCCACAGCACTCAGACCCTTGCCGTCGAGGCATCGACACAGGGCTTTCCCAACAGGCCGATCAGACTCATCGTGCCGTATCCCGCCGGCGGATCCACCGACCAGTTGGCACGCATGATTGCCGAACCCATGTCCAAGTCGCTGGGACAAGCGGTCTTCGTGGAGAATCGCGGCGGCGGCAACACCATGATCGGCTCCGCGGCGGCCGCGCGCGCGCCGGCGGACGGCTACACGCTGCTGGTCAACAGCCTCGCGTTCTCCGTGAACGTACTGGTCACCAAGGAGCCCTCCTATCGCACCGAGGACTTCGTTCCGGTTGCTCCGCTGGTGACCACGCCCTATGTGCTGAGCACCAACCTTGATGTGCCGGCGCATTCGCTCAAGGAGCTGCTCGACTACGCGCGGCGCGCGCCCGACGAGGTCAACGCGGTCTCTCTGGGACTGGGCGGCGTGACGCACCTGCTCAACGAACGGCTGGCCGCGGCGACCCAAGTGCCGATCACCAGCGTTCACTATCGCGGGGCTGGCCCCGCGATGATCGACCTGCTGTCGGGCCAGGTTCAGTTCTTCATCGACACGGCCGTGACGGCCATGCCGAACCTGCGGGCGAACAAGCTGCGCCCGCTCGCGGCGACCTCCGCGGAGCGCTCGACATTGCTTCCGGAGGTACCGACCTTCAACGAGCTGGGTTATCCGGGCATGACGCAAGACTCGTGGTTCGGCGTCTTCGCGCCCACGGGAACGCCCGCCGAGATCGTGCAGCGGCTCAACCTCGAAGTTCGCAAGGCCATGGCCTCGCCGGAGGTCCGACAGATCGTCGCCCGTGACGGACTGACGGTGCCGGACTGGACACCACAGGAGTTCGGCCAGTTCATCCAGCAGGACACCGCCGCCTGGGCAGCCATCGTGAAACAGCTAAACATCCGGATGGACTGAACGACATCGTCGGATGAAGCCATGAAAGCCATTGAGATCAGCCAGCCCGGCGGCCCCGAGGCCCTGCGTCTGTGCGAGCGCCCGGAACCCACCGTCGGCGAGCAGGACGTGCTCATCCGCGTCGCTGCAGCCAGCGTGAACCGCCCCGACGTGCAACAGCGCAAGGGCCTGTACGACCCACCACCAGGGGCCTCGGATATCCCCGGCCTGGACACCGCCGGCGTCGTCGAACGGGTCGGTGCCGCGGTGGAGCGTTTTCGCCCTGGCGACCGGGTTTGCGCCCTATCCACCGGCGGCGGCTACGCCGAACTGTGCGCCGTGCCGCAAGGCCAGGTGATGCCGGTACCCGCCGGGCTGAGCCTGACGCAAGCCGCGTCGCTGCCCGAAGTGTTCTTCACGGCCTGGCACAACGTCTTCCAGCTATGCCGGCTGGACCGGGGCGAGACCCTGCTGATACAAGGCGGCACCAGCGGCGTGGGCCTGGCGGCGACCCAGATGGCGCGCGTACTGCGCGATGCACGCGTATTCGCGACCGCCGGCACCGACGAGAAATGCGCCGTCAGCCAGAACTACGGCGCCGAGCGCTGCGTGAACTACCGCAACGCTGCCTGGGCCGAAAGCCTGCGCCATCTCGCGGGGACGCACGGCTTCGACGTGATCCTGGATTCGCAGGCCGGCGACTACGTCGGCATCGAGGTCGAACTCCTGGCCATGGGCGGGCGCCTGGCTTTGATCGGCAACCATCGGGGCGAGCACTCCACGCTCCGCACCCGCTCGTTCGTACAGCGCAGCCTGACGCTCACCGGCGCGCAGATCCGCCGACGCGATACCGCCTTCAAGCAACGGATCGCCGACGAACTCGTAGAGCACGTGTGGCCGGAACTGGAGCGAGGGCGCGTCCGCACGCTGGTGCAGGCCACGTTCTCGCTCGAACAGGCGTCGATTGCGCACGAGATCCTCGACCGGAACCAGCAGATCGGCAAGGTGGTGCTGATCGTCGATCCGGCCATGGCCTGATGGCATCCCTCCCCGCTTCTTTTCGACGTCTTCCCTTCCCTCCTTGATCAGAACAAGTCCCATGAAATTCGTCAGTTTTGAAATCGATGGCAGCGCCTCTTACGGTATCCAGCAAGACGATGGCATACACGACCTGGGCCCGGTATTCGCCGCACAGGCGCCCGACCTGAAGACCCTCATCGCCTGCGGCCTGCTGGATCAAGCCATGGCTCACGTCCGCGGCCGCGCAGCCCAGCTGCGGGCCGGCGACGTCAAGCTGCTGCCGGTGATCCCGAATCCGGAGAAGATCATCTGCGTCGGCCTCAACTACGGAGAGCACGTACGCGAAACGGGGCGCGAAGTCACCGAAAGCCCGACGCTGTTCCTGCGAGTCGCTTCGTCGCAGATCGCGCACGATGAAGCCCTCGTGCGTCCCGCCGAGTCCGCCAAGCTGGACTATGAAGGCGAGATCGCGGTCATCATCGGCCGCGGCGGGCGGCGTATCGCGGCGGCCGATGCGTGGTCCCACATCGCCGGGTATGCCTGCTACAACGACGGCTCCGTGCGCGACTGGCAGACCTCTACCTCGCAGTGGACCGCGGGCAAGAACTTCTGGCGCACCGGCGCCTTCGGCCCATGGATGACGAGCGCCCACGACATCCCGCCCGGACACGTGATGACGCTGGTGACGCGCCTGAATGGACAGGAGATGCAACGCACGACGACGGACAAGATGATCCACGACATCCCGAGCCAGATCGCCTACGTCTCCACCTTCGTCCCCTTGGCGCCGGGCGACGTGATCGTGACCGGCACCCCGGGCGGCGTTGGCGCCAAGCGCAATCCGCCGGTCTTCATGAAGCATGGCGATGTCGTGGAGGTCGAAGTCGACGCCATCGGGGTGCTACGCAACACCGTCTGCGACGAAAGCCGGCTGACGGAGGCCTGACATGCAGAAAGGCAGCAGACTGGCTGCGGACATCGGCGGCACGTTCACCGATGTCGCCTATTTCGATCCTGCCAGCGGCGCCCTGTCGCTGGGCAAGACGCTCAGCACGCCGGAGCGAATGGTGGACGGCATTGCCAACGGCGTCGGCAAAGCCGGCACGTCCTTCGATCAGGCGGAGACCTTTCTCCATGGATCGACCGTCGCGATCAATGCCCTGCTCGAGCGCAAGGGCGCGCGCACGGCATTACTGATCACCGAGGGGTTCCGGGACATCTACGAGATCGGCCGCATCAACCGGCCCGATGCCTACAATCTGTTCTTTCGCAAGCACGTCCCGCTGGTCGAACGGCGGCTGCGTTACGAGGTGCGCGAGCGGCTGACGGCCGAGGGAGACGTGGACACGCCGCTGGACGAAGCGGGCATACAGCGCATCTGCGATCGCATGCTCGAGGAGGGCATCGAAGCGGTGGCCATCCTGCTGCTGCACTGCTATGCCAATCCCAGCCACGAGCTTGCGGTCAAGGCGATCGTGCAGCGGCGCCTGCCCCAGGCCTTCGTCACGGCATCACACGAGCTTTCGCAGGAATACCGCGAGTTCGAACGCTGCTCCACCACCGTTGCCAATGCGTTCGTCGGGCCCATCGTAAGCCGGTACGTTGCGCAGATAGATTCGCGCCTGCACCGGGAGGGCTTCGACGGCAAGTTCCTCATCGTCCAGTCCACCGGCGGGCTGTATGAATCGCAGCAGGCACAACGCCAGTGCGTGCGCATGCTCGAATCGGGCCCGGCCGCCGGCGTGATCGGTGCGCACGCCCTGTGCCGGGCGCTCGGCTTGAAGGACGCGGTGGCTTTCGACATGGGGGGCACCACCGCCAAGGCGGGCGTGATCCATGACGATACCGTCATGACGACGAACCTCGCCATGGTCGGCGGCTACAACGAAGGCCTGCCGATCCAGATACCGCTGGTGGATGTGTTCGAGGTGGGCACGGGCGGCGGCAGCATTGCCGAGGTCGGCCTGGGCGGGGCGCTGCGTGTCGGCCCGCACAGCGCCGGTGCCGAGCCAGGGCCCGCCTGCTACGGCCGCGGCGGCGGCTTCGCCACGGTGACGGATGCCAACCTTGTCCTCGGGCGTCTGGATGCGCAGAACTTTCTCGGCGGCGAGATGCCGCTGGACGTCTCCGCGGCCACCGAAGCGATTCGCGCCAAGGTGGCCGAGCCCCTGGGCATGGACACGGTGGCGGCCGCCGAGGGCATCCTGCAGATCGCGGTGACCAAGATGTCCTACGCCGTCAAGGGCGTTTCGACCGAGCGCGGTTTCGACGCCGCGGCCTTTCCGATGATCGCGTATGGCGGCGCAGGCCCGCTGCACGCCAGCGCCATCGGGCGGGAGATCGGCATCCGGCACCTCATCATTCCGCGCGCGCCGGGCCACTTCTGCGCCTTCGGCATGCTGCACTCCGATCTGCGCTACGACAACGTACGCACCACGTTCCGCAAGCTGGAAGACCTGGACTTCGACGAGCTGGAACAGGCCCTGGCCGAGCTGGCCGCGCAGGGACACCGCTCGCTCGAAGAGAGCCGCGTACGGACCGCCCATGTCAGAGTCGACTACGCCGCCGACATGCGCTACGTGGGACAGGAGCATTCGGTGACGGTCGACATCACGGCGTCCCTGCTGAGCGCGCGCGACCACGCAGCGCTGAAGCGCCGGTTCGACGAAGTGCATCAGTTCCGCTACGGCACTTGCGCACCCGCCGAGAAGGTGGAAATCGTCACGCTGCGCGCCACGGTGGTCGGCGTGATGGACAAGCCGCCGATGGAGAAGATCCCGCAGGGCGAGGCGGCACCGCCGGTTGAGGCGCGCCGGGGCGCGCGCGAGGTGTATTTCAGCGAGACCGGCAAGGCTGTGCCCACCGAGGTATTCGACCGCGACCGCCTGTTGGCCGGCAATCGAATCAGCGGACCGGCTCTCGTCGAAGAGCACGCCTCCACCACCGTGGTGCTGCCGGGCGACGAACTCGAAGTGGACGCCTACGGGAACCTGAGAATCGATTTGGGAGTAAAGCAGGCATGACTCTGTCCAATCCACGCAGGCACGCGGATGCCGTGCTGACCGAGATCGTACGCAACGGCGTGCTGGCCGTGACCGAGGAGATGAAGACCAACCTCATGCGCACGGCCTACAACATGATCATCTACGAGGCCCTCGACTTCACGGTCGGCCTCTTTACCGCCGAAGGAGAGACGATTTCCATCGGTATCGGGCTGCCGAGCTTCATCCGCGGCATGTCCAATACGATCAAGGCCAAGCTCGCGTACTACGCCGCCCCGGAGAACGGCACGATCGGGCCGGACGACATCCTGGTGACCAACGACGCCTATATCACCGGCAGCCACCTGAACCATTTCACGTTCAGCCAGCCCATCTTCTTCGACGGCAAGCTCAGCGCCTGGGCGTGCTGCATGGCGCACTGGCCGGACGTGGGCGGCGCACTCGGCGGCGTGACCTCGGACATCTATTCCGAGGGCATCCAGATTCCGGTCATGAAGTACCGGGACAACGGGCGCATCAACGACGACCTCGTGCGTATCATCAAGACGAACGTGCGCCTGGCCGAGCGGGCGATGGGCGATCTGCGGGCGCAGATCATCGCCGTCAACACCGGGCACCGCCGCTTCACCGAGATCCTGCAGCGCTATGGACGGGAGCCTGTACTGGAATCGATCTCGCGCATCATGGACCTTTCCGAAGCGGCGGCACGCGCGCGCACCCGCTCGATTCCCGACGGCGTCTACGAAGCCGAGTCGTTCATGGATGACGACGGGCTGGATATCGGCTCGCGCGTGCCCATCAAGGTTCGCGTGATCAAGCGCGGCGAGGAGATTACGGTCGATCTGTCCGAGGTCAGCCCGCAGGTCAGGGGGTTCTTCAATTCGGGGCCCAGCACGGGCTATTCGTGCGCGCAGGTGGCATACAAGTGTCTTACTTCACCCACCGACTACCCCATCAACGAAGGCAGCTTCCGGCCGCTGAAGGTCATCGTTCCCGAAGGCACCGTGGTCAGCGCCAGCAAACCAGCCGCCATGCGCAAATGGATGACCTTCCCGATGACCGTGGTGGACACCATCTTCAAGGCGATGGCCAGTGCCATTCCCGACCGCACGATCGCGGCGCATCACGCGGACCTCGTGATCGCGCTGTTCCACGGCCTCTCGCCGCGCGACGGCAAGTTCTTCATCGGGTTCGTCGGCCCCACCGGCGGCGGCTGGGGCGCCAAGCAGAACGAAGACGGGATGAGCGGCGTGGTGTGTTCCAACGACGGAGACACGCACAACAGCCCATGCGAGCAACTGGAAGCCAAGTATCCGATCCTGATCGAACGCCAGGCCTTGCGTCCCGATTCCGGCGGCGCCGGCCGGTACCGCGGCGGCCTTGGCACCGAGACTGTCGTGCGCGCACGTGCCCCCATGTCGGTCGATGTGCAGTCCGACCGCATGCATTGCCCGCCCTGGGGGCTGGACGGCGGGCACGCCGGCCTGCCCAACGAAGTGTTCGTGGCCACCCGGGGCGAAGACCCTGACGACCAACAGACCGGCAAGGTGCGCAATCAGCGGCTGCGGCCAGGCGACCGGCTGTTCCTGCGTGCCGGCGGCGGCGGCGGCTTCGGCTCGCCGCAACAGCGCGACCCGGAGCAGGTGGCCCGAGACGTTCGCCAGGGCTACGTCAGCATGCAGAATGCGCGTGAGAAATACCGGGTGGCGCTGCACGAGAACGGCGCCGTCGATACGCAGGCCACGCAAGCCCTGCGCGCCGCTGACGCCACGGTGGAGTGAGCGGCCCATGGGAGGCGCAAACCCTGCGAGCAACCCTGCCCTGCGCGCCATCGGCCTGATGGCCGCATGGCGGCGCGCAACCGCCACCCACATGGCGCTGTCGGGTGGGCTCGCCTGCGCCTGCGGCTCGCCGTTCGACGGCCTGTCCGGCGCCGCGCTGGAGCGCGACCTGGTCCTGTACGTCTACGAAAAACACCGCGCCACGCACGCTCTGCGGCCGGTGTTCGAACAGGCCGGGTGCACGGACGATGACGATTGCGACCTCGCGAGCCTGATGCGCGCCATTACCGGGGCATCCTCGTCCGACGAGGCGGCGATCCAGCATCTGCTGGATGACCTGGAGACGGCCATCTCTGGGTTGAGCCAAAGTTGTTGATGACCGGCCGGCGGTGGTGCGTGCCGGCTCGATCCCGGTTTCAGGCACCGGTCCGGAAACCATCCCTGTCCACGCGGAGTCAGCTTCCTTCTTTGGGCCAGGTCATCGTGACCGGAAACAGTCACGGCCGCGGGCGAGACTGGCGCAGTCAGGCTCGATGCACAGCACGCGAGCCCGCCCCAGCTAACGGCCCAACACCAGTTGACAGGCCTGTTACAAACTTCCCGACCCGGATGATGGGCCTTGCGAACAAGGCTGCTGGGGCGCGGTCAGGTCCAACACCTCGGCGCCTGCCGGCGCACCGGCTTCTCGCTCCACTCTGACGACGTCTTCGATATCGCCGGCCTGCGCCTTTGCCTCGATCAGACGGTTGATTTCGTCAGCGAAGGAATTGCGGAAGTTGTCCGCATCCCACTTCTGCGTCATGTCCTCGATGAGCTGCATCGCCATCGTCAGCTTGGCGTCCTTGATGCCAGCTACCTTGGCGTCGAGCGGCGGCAGGTTCAGTTGCTCGAACGAGCGGATCTCGCCACCCCAACGCAAGAGGTTCAGGGTCAGCGCTCGGCCGCAGGCCGCTCCAGGTAGACGAATGGGATTTCATCGGCATCCAGAAATGCCTCGATCTCGATGGTCTGCGTGACCTTCGGAAAGGCGGCTTCGATCTCGTCGGGTGACAGGATCGCGTACCGCCCGTCCTCATAGGCAACGTCCTTCACGGTGTCTGAAGAAGCGATTTCCTTGCCGGTGACCTTATTGACGCGTTTGTAGCCGACTGGCTCCATTGAGCGTTTGTCGAGCCAATCAAAATCGATGCCGGATGCGGACCAAGCCAAAGCTGATGGCCCCTTTTCCACATCGTCCGGGACTCCTCTTCAGAAACGCCAGACTCTGAGTCCAGTCGCGCACCTCGTAGGGCGTATTCAAATCGATCAACTTGCGATCGTGGGCTGTCTTATTCTTGTCGTCGCCCATGGTGCGGACCTCGTTATAGAAGAGACGGTTGCTTCACATCACCAGCATGTTTCAGTCCCTCTGCACCAGAAAACAGAGCAACCCGATGTCAGCGGATTCTGGAGTATGCGCCGGCCCGACGCGAGCTACCTGAGCCCTTGCTGAACATTGCTAATGTTGCTAACATTGAAATTAGGTTGAATATCCTTGCCCAGCCCGAGGACAAGCATGGACCCGATAATTGCTCAAGGACTGGAGCTGACGCAGGTATGGATTCGGAGAGGTCACACCATGGGACACGCACACATCAAAACCGTCACGAGCCGTGAGTTCGTGCACAACGTGAGCGCAGCCAAGCGCGTGGCCAGCGCAGGCGGCACCGTCATCATCACTGACCGTGGCGAGCCCGCGCTCGCGCTCATTCCGATCGCCGAGTACCGTCGCCTGACGAAGACCGACAGGAACTTGGTCGAGCTGCTGCGCATGCCCGAGGCCGATGATGTCGACTTCGATATTGAGCCGATCCGCATCGACGCAAGGGAGCTGGACGCATGACGACAACGCAAGCCCTCAAGACAGGCCGCCTGGCCGTCATCAGCGGCCAAGTACAGCGATGCTGATACTGGACACCAACGTCATTTCCGAGGTCCGCAAGAGGGCGTGCGATCCCAGTGTGGAGGCCTGGATGGCCGCACAAGCCACTGACCAGCTATACATCACGGCCATCACGGTACTGGAGATCCAGCGCGGCATCAGCCAGGCCGCGCAGCGCGGGAACGACGCACGGGCGGCGGTATTGGCGCGCTGGCTTGATGACATGGTGCTGCCGGCATTCGCCGGCCGCGTCGTACCGATAGACCACGTGATCGCCCGGCGAGCCGCGAAACTGCCATGGGCCGACAGCCGTGACTATCGTGATCCGCTGATCGCTGCCACGGGCCTGGTGCACGGCGCGCCCGTGGTCACGCGCAACACTAAGCACTTTGAGGTGTCCGGGGTGCAGCTCATCAATCCCTGGGAGTTTCTGTCCGAGAAGCCCGGAGGCGGCCGAGCGTAAGGGCCCGCACCGCGGGCTGTAGATCTAGATGTGCTGCCCCGCGTCAACCACTGCCCGACAGTCATGGTGTGGGCACGCCTCTCCCGGCGGCTCACCCCACATCTCGTGGAGTTCTCTTAGCGCGGCGGCTTTGATGGCTTCCTGCTCGGCCAGGGGGCAAGCGCTCGTGGTACGCCGGCTCCAGAATGGGTGCTGAGCGGCAGAACCCGCAAGATCTATTACCGCTTCGGCAGCGGAAGGGGCGTCCTAGCCCGAAAACTCGACCTATCGGTGCTTCGATGCGTGCGCCAGGATCTCTGTAGCGGCGCAATCGAATTTGAGCTCATTTCGGCATGCCGACAGTCTCGAAAGTCGACGGGCGTGAGATCGCAGGCGCTCGCAAGCGGTTCAGAGGCGCCAGCGACCGGTTCGAAGATCTACGCACCGCCGCGATGGAGGCCGGCCCACACGGCTTACCGCAAGAAGACGCCCAGCAGCAGTTGGCCGCGGCCAGAGCCAGGCTGGGTCAACTGAGCGCTGAACTGGCTACCCTGGAACGTGTAGGGCACACACGGCGAGAAAAGCTGCAGCGCTGCAACCCAGTGATGTGCAGCCGCTGCTCCAGGACCGATGCGCCGCTGCAAACTCGCGGTAGAGCTGCCGGATGTTCGTACTGGCCTCGCCAATGATCTCGAAATTGCGGATCATGGGGTCCTGAACCAACGGGTTGTTGAGGAAGGCCAGTCCGCTCATGTCGCCGTGTGCAGCGTTCGATGGCTTCGAGGACATGATGCAGGCGCGGTGAGACTCGACCACATGCCGGATCGCGGCCCGGTTCGGGGCCAAGGCTTCGGAGGGCGCTCCTGCAATAAAGTCCGCTTCCGTATGAACATAACGGACGTCGAAAGGCGGCGTACCCTGCACGACCTCGCTATCTAGTCGACCCTGACACAGGCCCGACACGCGTCATATCGCCCCGCTTGGGCGACGAGCACCGGCGGCTTGTCCACGTAGCAAATTGCCGACAGGTAAACAAAAAAGGCCGCCCAAGGCAGCCTTTCGTCAGAAGCAATCATTGCCATTGCTTCTCTTGTTACGCCATCCGACTCTTTTAATAAGAGTAGGATAATATTGGCGTCCCCTAGGGGATTCGAACCCCTGTACTCACCGTGAAAGGGTGATGTCCTAGGCCTCTAGACGAAGGGGACAGGACCAGATTGCTAACTGCTAAAAACCAGCATTTTAGCAGTTTTTCCAGACTTTGCATCTTGCGACAACATTGCCTGTTCTCTTCGAAGAGAAAGCTTGGTGGAGGTAAGCGGGATCGAACCGCTGACCTCTTGCATGCCATGCAAGCGCTCTCCCAGCTGAGCTATACCCCCAAAGCAACGAGCCGACAGAAAATTCCTATTGACTCAGCCTCTCCGGGCTCCCACCAACACCGCGTTGCCGCGTTGTTTTTGTGTTCGCCCTGCGAAGAAACAAGATTATGCACGAGTTCTAAATCGTGCGCAAGCGGTTTTGCACGTTTTCTTTGCCGAGCAGTTCCAGCACGGCATCGATGGATGGCGTTTGCGCCTTGCCGGTCAACGCAACCCGCAGGGGCACGCCGAGCTTGGGCATCTTGACGTTGTGGCGGGCGAGGACGGATTTCATCACGGCCGACAACTCGGTGCGGTTCCACTCGTCGATTCCGGCCGCTGCAGTGGCGAAATCGCGCAGCAGCACGCGTGCCTCGTCGGTCAGGTGCTGCTCGACCAGGTCGGCGGGCAATGCGGCGGCATCGAAGGGGGCGTAGAACAGCATGGCTTCGTCGGCCAGTTGCTCCAGCGTTTCGGCGCGCGGCGCGATCAACGCCAGCACGGCGGCCAGGGGCGCGGCGCCTTCGAGCACGCCGCCGCGGGCGCGGATGCGCGGCTCGACCCGACGTGCCAGTTCGTCCACCGGCAGTTGGCGCAGATAGTGGGCGTTGACCCAGTTCAGCTTCTTCGGGTCCCATTGGGCGGCCGAGCGCGACATGTGCGTGCCGTCGAACCAGGCGACTAGCTGGTCGCGGTCGAACAGTTCGTCGTCGCCATGGCTCCAGCCCAAACGTGCCAGGTAGTTCACCATGGCCTCCGGCAGGTAGCCGAGGTCGTCGTACTGCATGACGCTGACCGCGCCGTGGCGCTTGGAGAGCTTCTCGCCGTCGGGGCCGAGGATCATGGGCACGTGGCCGTACAGCGGGGTCTCGCCGCCCAGGGCGCGCAGGATGTTGATCTGGCGCGGCGTGTTGTTGACGTGGTCGTCGCCGCGGATCACGTGGGTGATCTGCATGTCCCAGTCGTCGACCACCACGCAGAAGTTGTAGGTGGGCGTGCCGTCGGCGCGGGCGATGACGAGGTCGTCCAGTTCGTCGTTGGAGAACGTGATGGGGCCCTTGACCAGGTCGTTCCAGGTGACGTCGCCATCGAGCGGATTGCGAAAGCGCACGACGGGCTTGCGGCCTTCAGGCACGGGCGGCAACGCTTTGCCGGGTTCGGGCCGCCAAGTGCCGTCGTAGCGCGGCTTGCGCCCTTCAGCGCGGGCCTTTTCGCGCATCGCCTCGACTTCCTCGGGCGAGCTGTAGCAATGGTAGGCCTTGCCGTCGGTCAGCATCTGCGCCACCACCTCACGGTAGCGGTCCATGCGCTGCATCTGATAGAACGGCCCTTCGTCGGGCTGAAAACCCAGCCACTGCATGCCGTCCAGGATGGCCTGTACGGCCTCGGGCGTGGAGCGGGCCACGTCGGTGTCTTCGATGCGCAGCACGAAGGTGCCGCCGAAATGCCGGGCGTAGGCCCAGGAGAACAGCGCCGTACGGGCGCCGCCCAGGTGCAGAAAGCCCGTCGGCGACGGCGCGAAGCGCGTGCGGACCGGGCGCGAGGAAGAAGTGTCGATGCTCATGGGCGGTTATTGTATGACTGTCGCGGCCGGTGCATGGCTGGCCACGCCAACGAAAACGGCGCCGGCCCTCGAGGACCGGCGCCGTCGGAGGCGCCCGGTGTGCGCGCATCCAGTCGGGCGCAACCGCGCCCCACCGTGCGGGCAGCCGCTCAGTAGCGGCGCACCAGCGACTCGGCCACGCAGACCGGCTTGTCGCCGCCTTCGCGCTCGACGGTAGCCACCACCGTGAGCTGCACACCGTTGTCGGGCAGCGGCTTGTATTCCTTCAGCGTGAAGCGCGCGCGCACCTTGCTGTCGACCGGCACGGGCGACGGGAACCGCACCTTGTCCAGGCCGTAGTTCACGCCCATCTTGCCGCCGTCGATGCGATAGGCCGAGGCGGTCAGGATGGGCAACAGCGACAACGTCAGGAAGCCGTGGGCGATGGGAGCCTTGAAAGGCCCGGCCTTGGCGCGCTCCACATCGACGTGGATCCATTGCATGTCGCCGGTGACTTCGCCGAACTTGTTGATCTTGTCCTGATCGACCGTGAGCCAGTCGCTGACGGCGATTTCCTGGCCAACCAGGGGTTCGAGTTCGGTAAAGCTCTGGAATACACGCATGGAAATATCTCCGTATCTTGTCTTGAGGCGGGCGACGCGCGCCGGTGCAATAGGGGGCCACGCCGCGCCCGCAGGGCTGCTCGCCAGCAGCGGCCGTCGCCTTCGGCGCAAGGGCGGCCTGATCTCGGCTGGCAGGCCCTCGATGACGAGGCTCGGGCGTTGGCCCGTGGTGAAGACTACACCATGGCGCCCGGGTACGGCTGTATGCGGAACGCAGGCTTTCGCAATCCGAAAGCCACGCCGGCAAACCGGGCGTGCCGACCACGGCAGCAGGCCCCGGGCGCCAGCGCGTTGCCGCCACCCCGCACGCAAGAAAGCCTGGGCCCGGTGCGATACCGGACCCAGGCCTTGAGCCCTAGGCACCCACGGCCCGACACCCTGCGGTCGGTGCAATGCGCGCCTTCACGGCATGCGGGTCACGCCGGCCACAGCTCGCGGCCGACGCCCGTCACATGGATCAGCGCTGTTCCTGCGGGGCGTAGAGATAGATCTCGACGCGGCGATTCTGCGCGCGGCCGTCGGCAGTATTGTTGTCGGCGATCGGATCGGTCAGGCCACGGCCCTCGGAGGTCAGGCGCGAAGCCGCGACACCTTGGCGCGACAGGTAGTTCGTGACCGCGCGGGCACGGTTCTCGGACAGGGTCTGGTTGTAGGCGGCCTGGCCGGTGCTGTCGGTGTGGCCGACCACGTGCGCGCGAAGCTGCGGGTTCTCGCCGAGCGAGCGGGCCACCGTGTCGAGCACGGGGCGCAGCGCGGGCTTGAGCGTGTAGCTGTCGGTGTCGAAGGACACCGTGCTCGGCACGTTGACCTTCAGCGAGCCGTCCGGCTGCTCGGCCACGTCGATGCCCATGTCGCTGGCGCCGGAGTTCTGCACGTCGCCCTTGATCTTGTTCCAGTTGTAGCCTGCGACACCGCCGGCCACGGCGCCGATGCCGGCGCCGATCGCCGCGCCGCGGCTGTTGCCGATCAAGGCGCCCAGGCCCGCGCCCAGCGCGGCGCCGGCACCCGTGCCGACGGCCGTACGGTTCTGCTGATCGGTGGCGCAACCAGCGAGGAGGGCGCCGGCAGCGACCAGGGTTGCGATACGAAGCGAGACTGTTTTGTTCATTGTTGGACTCCTTGTGCCTTGCGGCGTCAGCTTGTTACCGAGGCATTATGGATTGAAAGGCGACCTCGACTATGGAACCATTCGATACGACTCGCAACAAAATCCGAGCCGTTCTGCCCGTCCGCCATGACTGCACCGCCGAGGACGCGGGCCCGACCCCCGGGAGCGAGTCCAACGGCAAGTTGCATGCCCGGCACGAATAGCCCGCCGCAGCTCTTGACGCCCGGCTCCGGCGGGCTCAGGGTATCGGGCAACGCGACTCGCCCCCAAGTCCGCACCCTCATCCATGCATCGCCACGCCCTTTCTCCGCTGTTCGACCCCAAGTCGCTGGTGCTCGTCAGCCGCTATCCGCTGCCCGTGACCCGCGACCTGCCGCCCCGTTTCGAAGGACGCACGACCCTTGCGAACTTCGCGGACGACGGCACGATCACGGTGCCGCCCCCCGCCGGCCTGGGGCCTGGAGAACGGCCCGACCTGGCCGTCGTCTGGGTCGAGCCCGGCGAGCTCGAACGCGCCCTCGCGGCACTGTCCAGCGTGCGCCCGCGCGCGGCCATCGTGCATACCCTGGCGCCCGACGCCGCCTTCTGTCGCGCCTGGGCGGCCGATCACGACTGCGTGCTGATCGGCCCGCATTCGCTCGGCATGCAGCGTCCGCCGGCCGGCCTGAACGCCAGTCAGCACGCGACGCTCGCCGGCGCCGGCCGTGTGGCACTGGTGGCGCAATCGCGCGCCATCATGGCCGCGGTCATGGACTGGGCGGACGACAGCCGCACGGCGTTCTCACTCGCCGTGGCGCTCGATGACGGCGACCTGGTCAACCTGCCGCGCATGCTGGACTTCCTGGCCTCGGACCCGCACACCGACAGCATCGCCCTCTATTTCGAGGAAGTCGGCAACGCGCGCGAGTTCATGAGCGCCCTGCGCGGGGCCGCCGGGGCCAAGCCCGTGGTCGTGCTCAAACCCGGCCGCGCCCAGGCCGGGCCCGCCGGCGCCCCGCTGCGCCCGGACACCGTGGTCGATGCGGCCTTGCGCCGCGCCGGCGCGCTGCGCGTGCAGTTCTTCGTCCAGCTCTTTTCCACCATCAAGGCCCTGAGCCAGTTCAGCCGGCCGCGCGGTCAGCGCGTGGCTCTGCTGTGCAACGGCGAAGCCCAGGCCCTGCTCGCGCAGGACCTCATGGCCGTGCAACACGCCGTTACCATTGCTTCGCTCTCCATGGAGACGCGGGCGGTGCTTGCGCAGACGCTGTCTTCGAGCGCAACCGTGCGCAATCCGGTGATCGAGCGGGCACCGCTCAGCCCCCGGCTCGTGACGGAAGCGCTGCGCCACCTGCTCGCCGACCCCGGTGTGGACGGCGTCCTCGTGCTGCTCACACCGGATGCGCAGAGCGACATGGCGGGCGTGGCCCAGGCGCTCAGCGTGACGGCGCCGCAGGCGCGCAAACCCGTCCTCACCTGCCTGCTCGGCGACGGCTCCATGCGCAAGCTGCGCGACAGCATGGCCCAGGCCGGCGTCGCCACCTTCCGCACGCCGGAAACGGCCACCGATGCCTTCGGACAGGTCGCGCGCTATCACTACAACCAGCAGCTACTGCTGCAGACCCAGCCGCCGGAGGAGTTTGGCGCCCCGCCCGACGTGGCCTGCGCCGAGACCATCGTCGACGACGCCCGCGCCGCGGGCCGCCGAGCCCTCGGGCCGGACGAAGCGGCGCGGCTCCTGGGCGCCTTCCATATTCCGGTCCTGCGCACCAATGCGCCGGCCGGCGTGCTCGCCGCCCGGTTGCGCATCGTGCGCGATGCGGTGTTCGGGCCGGTGCTGGGCATCACCGCCTCGCCGGCCTGGCCTTCCCCATCCAGCGCGGGGCTGGAGCTGGTTCCCCTCAACGGCTTTCTCGCGCGGCGCCTGATTGAGCGCAGCCAGCTCGCGCAGTACGGGCTGCTGTCCAGGATCTCGGCCGTGGTCCTGGACAAGCTCGAAGACCTGATGGTGGCCTTCAGCGAGATGGCCGCGGCGCTGCCCGACCTGCAGGAGGGCACGCTGGAGCCGGTGGCGCTCGGCGAAGCCAGCCTGTCGGTGCACGCGGCCTGCATCAAGCTGACCCCGGCGCCGGCGCCGCGCGTGGCCGGCCATCCGCATCTGACGATCGCCCCCTACCCCCGGCACTGGGTGCGCACCCTCGCCTTCGACAACGGCGAGCCCTGGACCTTGCGCCCCATCCGCCCGGAAGACGCCGAGCCGCTGCAGAACTTCATCCGGGGCCTGTCCGAGGAATCGCGCTACATGCGCTTCATTTCGGCGATGCGCGAGCTGCCCGCGCGCATGCTGGCGCGCTACACGCAGATCGACTATCACCGCGAGCTGGCGCTGATCGCCACGGTGCAGCAGCCCAACCCGGCGCATCGCGGACATCCGCACGAAGTCATCATCGGCCTGGCGCACTACCTGCGCAATGCGGATGGCGTGGGCGCCGAGTATGCGCTGGTCATCGCCGACGGCTGGCAACGGCGCCGGCTCGGCCCGCAGCTCATGCGGGCCCTGATCGCGGCGGCCAGGGACCAGGGCCTGCTCTACCTGGAAGGCACGGTGCTGGCGACCAATCGGCCCATGATCAAGCTGATGACCAGCCTGGGCTTTCGCAACGAGACCTATCCCGACGACGCCAGCATGCGCCGCATCTGGCTGGACCTCACGGAAGCAGCCCCCGCCGACGCCGGCCCGTCAGCGGGGTAGAGCACGGCGCGGAGCAGGCATGCCACCCCGCGCCGCCATACAGGGCGCAGGGCGCGCCGCTTCAGCCTTGCGGACGCCGGAAGAACATACCCCAGGAGCGCATGGTCATGACTACCTCGCCGGCCGGGTTGGTAAGCCTCAGCTCGGACAGCACCATGCCGCGATCCGGCTTGCTGCGCGAGGGCTTGATCTCCAGCGTCTCGCGCTCGATGCGTATGGTCTGGTCCGGGAGCACCGGCTTCTTCCACGCAATGTCCTGCACACCGGGCGAGCCGCCGCTGGCCGCCTCGAGCAGGAAGGCATCGCACAGTGCCCGCATAGTGCGCGAGCAAGTGTGCCAGCCGCTGGCCACCAGCCCGCCGAAGGACGAATGCTTGGCCGCCTCCTCGTCGGTATGGAAGACCTGCGGGTCGAACTGCCGCGCGAAAGCGATGATCTCTTCCTTGCTGAGCGAGAACTCGCCGATGTGCTGGCGCTGGCCCGGCGTGAAATCCTCCAAGTGCCAGCGCTTGCCGTCACTGGCGACGGGCGGGCGCGCCGGTTGAGCGGCCGGTCCCGATCCGGCTTGCGTCATGCCGCAGACTCCGGCGCCAGCATGCGCTCGCGCAGCGCCTCGCGCACGTGCGGCCGCTCGGCAAAGGGGTCGGGCGGGCGGCCGGTGCGCAGCATGCCCTCCATGCGCGCCTCCAAGTTGCCGAGCGCGTGGGGGTGCGAGTAGATGTAGAAGCGGTTCTCGTCGATCGCCTCGTAGGTCATGCGCCCGATGTCGGCGGCAGTGAGCTTGCCCGAGCTGACAGCCTTGCGGCCGTTCTCCCTGCCGACCTCCTGCGAGCGCGTCAGCGGCTGCTTGGGCGTGGTGCGGTTGCGCTCGGCGTCGCTGATCCCGGTCGGCACGAAATACGGGCACAGCACCGAGGCGCCGACGCGCGCGCCGATCAGGTCCAGATCCTGGTAGAGCGTTTCCGACACCGAGATGACGGCTTCCTTGGAGACGTTGTAGACGCCCATGTTGGGCGGGTTGAGCAGGCCGGCCATGGATGCCGTGTTGACCACGTGCCCCCGGTAGTTCTCGTCCTTCTGCCCGGCGGCGACCATCGCGGGCACGAAGGCGCGGATACCGTAGATCACGCCCCAGAGGTTCACCCCCATCACCCATTCCCAATCCTCGAGCGCGCTTTCCCAGATCAGCCCGCCCGAACCCACGCCGGCATTGTTGAACAGCAGGTGCGGGGTGCCGAAGCGCTCGAAGGTGGCCTTGGCCAGAGCGTCGACCTGCTCGACCTTGGCCACGTCCACGCGCTGGGTGATCACGGGCGCGCCCGCCTTCTCCATCTCGGCGCGCGTCTCGTCCAGGGCATCCTGCTGGATGTCGGCCAGGACCAGGTTCATCCCGCGCGCGGCGGCGATGCGGGCGAACTCGCGCCCGAAACCGCTGCCCGCGCCGGTGATGACTGCGGTTCTTCCTTCATACGAAAACATGCTCGCGTTCCTCCTTTCGATGTTCGTCTCGTGCGCGGCCACGCCGCGTCACAGGATGGCCGACACGCCGCCATCCACGGCCAGGATCTGGCCGGTGATGTGCTTGCCCGCGTCGCTGGCGAACAGCAGTGCGGCGCCCTTCAGGTCTTCCTCGTCGCCCAGGCGCGCCAACGGCACCCGCGCGACCAGCTTGTCGCCGACTTCGGAGAGCAGCCCGCGCGTCATCTTGGACGGAAAGAAACCCGGCGCGAGCGCGTTGACGCGGATGCCGTAGCGGCCCCATTCACCCGCCAGCGCCCGCGTGAGGTTCACGACCGCGCCCTTGCTGGTGTTGTAGGCGAGCGTCTTCATCTCGTCGGGGTGGTTGCCGCGCAGGCCCGCGATCGAGGCCACGTTGATGATGCTGCCCTTGCGGCGCGGGATCATCGAGCTGCGTCCGACTTCCTGCGACAGCACGAACAGGCCGCGCACGTTCAGGTTCATGAGCTTGTCCCAGGCGTCGAGCGGATGGTCCTCGGCCGCGGCGCCCCAGGACGCGCCGGCGTTGTTCACGAGCACGTCGATCTCGCCCAGCTTCTCGCGCGCCGCCGCGGCCAGGGCGCGCGCATCGCTCTCGTCGCCCATGTTGCCGGCCACCCAGTGCGCCTCGATGCCGCGCTTGGCCAGGTGCTCCACCGCGTGCTCGAGTTCGTCGGCCTTGCGGGCGGACAGCACCAGGCGCGCGCCGGCGTCGCCCAGCACCTCGGCGATCTGCAGCCCCAGCCCGCGCGAGCCGCCGGTGATGATCGCCGTGCGGCCGGCGAGGCTGAACATTTCCTGTATGGACATTCGTTTTCTCCTTGAGGCCTGGCGGCGTCGCAACGCCCCCAGGCTGGGCGCGGCCCCGCAAGGGGGCCGCGTGTCGGTCATCGCGGGGCGGTGCTCAGAACCACCCCTCCTGCATGTCGAGCGTGGTCGTGTCGAGCGAAGCGAGCAGGTCAAGCTGCGGATCGACGCTGGGCAGCTCCCAGGCGAAGAAGTACCGGCAGGCCTGCCGCTTGCCCTGTGCGAAGTCGTCGTCGCCCTTGACGGCCATCGCCTGCTGCAGCCAGACCCAGGCCAGCACCACGTGCCCGAAGGCTTCGAGATACACGCTGGCGTTGGCCAGCGTCAGCAGGGGGTCGCCGCTGTCCCACAGTTCGCGGGTGACGGCCAGCAGCCGGCGCCAGCGGGTATCGAGCTGCAGGGCGTAGCCCTGCAGCTCGGCATCCTCGCCGGCCTGCGCGCGGCCCAGGTCCCGGCGCAGGCGCGCCTCCAGCGCGGCCAGCGCCGCGCCGTTCTGCATGACCACCTTGCGCCCGAGCAGGTCCAGCCCCTGGATGCCGTGGGTGCCTTCGTGGATCGGGTTGAGACGGTTGTCGCGATAGAACTGCTCCACCGGGTAGTCCCGGGTGTAGCCGTAGCCACCGTGCACCTGGATCGCCAGACTGTTGGCATGCAGGCACCATTGCGAAGGCCAGCTCTTGGCGATCGGCGTGAGGATGTCGAGCAGCAGCTCGGCCTCGGCCCGCGCCGCTTCGTCGGGGTGCGTGTGCTGGTCGTCGACCAGACGCGCGCAATACAGATTCAAGCCCAGCGCGCCTTCCACGTAGGCCTTCTGGGCCAGCAGCATGCGGCGCACGTCCGGATGCCGCACGATGGGCACCTGCGGCGCCGCGGCGTTCTTGCCGGCGGGCCCCATCAGGCGCCCCTGGGGACGGTTGCGCGCATACTCGAGGGCGTGCAGATAGCCCGTGTAGCCGAGCACCGTGGCGCCCAGGCCCACGCCGATGCGGGCCTCGTTCATCATGTGGAACATCGCGGCCAGCCCCTGCCCCGGCTGGCCGACCAGCCAGCCGATCGCGCCGGCAGCCGGATCGAGCCCGAGGTCGGCCCCGGGGCGGTGCCGCCCCTCGCCGAAGTTCAGCAAGGTGTTGGTGGTGCCGCGATAGCCCATCTTGTGGTTGAGGCCTGCCAGCACCACGTCGTTGCGCTCGCCCAGCGTGCCGTCGCGCTTGATGATGCGCTTGGGCACGGCAAAGAGCGACAGCCCCTTGACGCCGGGCACCGGCTTGCCGTCCGGCCCCGGGATCTTGGCCAGCACCAGGTGCACGATGTTCTCGGACAGTTCGTGCTCGCCCGCCGAGATCCACATCTTGTTGCCGAACAGGCGGTAGCGCGGCCCGAGCGGGTCGCCGGCCGCATCCGGCGCGGCGTCGGGCACGGCGCGCGTGGCGACGTCCGAGAGCGACGAGCCGGCCTGGGGTTCGGACAGGCACATCGTGCCCAGGAACTGCCCGGTCATCTGCGGACGCACGAAGGCGTCGATCTGTGCCGGCGTGCCGTGCGCGAGCAGCAGGTTGGCGTTGCCGATCGACAGGAACGGATAGGCCGCGGTGCCGATGTTGGCCGCCATGAACCAGGCCATGCAGGCCTTGTCCACGACGGTGGGCAGTTGCATGCCGCCCAGGTCGTAATCCTGGGCGGCCGCCATCAGGCCCGCATCGCAGAAGGCCCGCAGAGCCTCGCCCACCTCGGGGATCATGTGCACGCGCTCGCCGTCGAAGGTCGGCTCGTTCAGATCCGACTTGCGGTTGTGCGGTGCGAACTTGTCGGTGGCGATGGCCTCGCTGGTGTCCAGCGCCGCCTCGAAGGTCTCGCGCGAGTGGTCCGCGTAGCGCGGCCGCTCGCACAAGGATTCCACCGCGAGCCAGTCGTACAGCATGAACGACAGGTCGCGGCGCGACAGCAGCAAGGACATCACAGCACCTCGAACAGGCCCGCGGCCCCCATGCCACCGCCGATGCACATGGTCACCACGGCATACTTCGCGCCGCGGCGCTTGCCCTCGATGAGCGCATGGCCGGTCAGGCGCTGACCGCTCACGCCGTACGGGTGGCCCAGCGCAATGGCACCGCCGTCCACGTTCAGCTTGTCGGCAGGGATGCCGAGCTTGTCGCGGCAGTACAGCACCTGCACGGCGAAGGCTTCGTTCAGCTCCCAGAGGTCGATGTCGTCGACCGACAGGCCGGCGCGCTGCAGCAGCTTGGGCACGGCGAACACGGGGCCGATGCCCATCTCGTCCGGCTCGCAGCCGGCGACCGCGAAGCCGCGGAAGATGCCCAGCGGCTGCAGGCCGCGCTGCTCGGCGAGCTTGCGGCTCATGAGGACGCAGGCGCCCGCGCCGTCGGAGAACTGGCTGGCGTTGCCGGCCGAGATCACGCCGCCGGGGATCGCCGGACGGATCTTGGCCACGCCCTCGAGCGTGGTGTCGGCGCGTATGCCTTCGTCCTTGCTCACCGTGACTTCGCGCGTGAGGATCTGGCGGGTCTTGGGGTCGGCGACGGCCATGCGCGTGGTCACGGACACGATCTCGGCATCCAGGCGGCCCTGCTCCTGCGCGGCGAAAGCGCGCTGCTGGCTCTGCACGCCGTATTCGTCCTGGCGCTCGCGAGAGATGCCGTAGCGCTTGGCCACGTTCTCGGCGGTCTGCAGCATGTTCCAGTAGATCTCGGGCTTGTTCTTCACCAGCCACGAATCGGCCGCCATGTAGCGGTTGGCCTGGTTCTGCACGCACGAGATCGATTCCACGCCGCCGGCGACGTAGACGTCACCCTCGCCCGCGATGATGCGCTGCGCCGCCATGGCGATGGTCTGCAGCCCCGACGAGCAGAAGCGGTTGACGGTGGCGCCGCTGACCGTGACCGGGCAGCCGGCGCGCAGGGCGATCTGGCGGGCGATGTTGCCGCCGGTGGCGCCCTCGGGCGTGGCGCAGCCCATGAGGACGTCTTCCACTTCGCCCGCGTCGATGCCGGCGCGCTCGATGGCGGCGGCCACGGCCGCCCCGCCCATGGTCGCGCCATGGGTCATGTTGAAGGCCCCGCGCCACGACTTGGCAAGCGGCGTGCGGGCGGTACTGACGATGACGGCTTCGTTCATTCGGTGCTCCTGATCATTCGAAATTCTTGCCTTCGGCCACCAGGCGGCGCAGCAGCGGCGCGGGTTGCCAGAATGCCGGGTCGGCGTGCGGATTGCGCGCGAACGACTCCATGGCCTGCATCACGTTGTAGAGGCCGAACTCGTTGGCGTACTGCATGGGGCCGCCCCGGTAGGCCGGAAAGCCGTAGCCGGTGAGATACACCACGTCGATGTCCGAAGCGCGCAGGGCGATGCCCTCTTCCAGGATGTGGCAGGCCTCGTTGACCAGCGAGAAGACCAGGCGCTGCACGATCTCGGCATCCGAGATCTTGCGCGGCGTGGTGCCGACCTCCTTGCGGTAGTCGACGATCAACTGCTCGACCTCGGCCGAGGGAATGGCCTTGCGATCGCCCGGCTTGTAGTCGTACCAGCCCTTGCCGACCTTCTGGCCCTTGCGGTCGAATTTCTCGATCAGGTAGTCGGCGAGCTTGCCGTAGTGCATGTCCGGGCGCTCCTGGTAGCGGCGCTGACGGATGTCGTAGCCGATGTCGTTGCCGGCCAGATCGCTCATGCGGAACGGCCCCATGGCGAAGCCGAAGCGCTCGATCGCGCCGTCCACCTGGGCCGGCGTGGCGCCCTCCTCCAGCATGAAGCCCGCCTGGCGCGTGTACTGCTCGACCATGCGGTTGCCGATGAAACCGTCGCACACGCCCGAGACCACGGCGGTCTTCTTGAGCTTCTTGGCAAGCTTCATGACGGTGGCCAGCACGTCCTTGGCGGTCTTCTCGCCGCGCACGACCTCCAGCAGCTTCATCACGTTGGCCGGGCTGAAGAAGTGCGTGCCGATGACGTCCTGCGGACGCGCCGTGACCGCGGCGATGCGGTCCACGTCCAGGGTGGAGGTGTTGGTGGCGAGGATCGCGCCCTGCTTCATGACCTTGTCGAGGGTCTGGAACACCTGTTCCTTCACATCGAAGCGCTCGAACACGGCTTCGATCACGATGTCGGCGTCGGCAATGTCGTCATAGCTCATCGTGGGCTGCAGCAGGCCCATGCGCTCTTCGACCTGTTCCTGAGTGATGCGCCCCTTCTTGGCGGTGTTCTCGTAGTTCTTGCGGATGGTGGCCAGCCCGCGGTCGAGCGCCTCCTGCTTCATCTCGAGCAGCTTGACCGGGATGCCGGCATTGACGAAGTTCATGGCGATCCCGCCGCCCATGGTGCCGGCCCCGATCACGGCGGCAAGCTTGATCTCGCGAATGGGCGTATCGGCCGGCACGTCGGGGATGTTCTGTGCCGCGCGCTCGGCAAAGAACGCATGGCGCAGGGCACGCGATTCGGGCGTGACCGACAGCTCGTGGAAGTAGGCGAACTCCTTCTTGAGCGCGGCGTCGAACTTGTCGGTGACCGCGGCGGTGACGGCATCCACGCAGCGCAGCGGCGCCGGATACTGCGGGGCCGTCGCGGCCACCGTCATGCGTGCCCAGCCGAGGTAGCCCTCGGCCTCCGGGAAATCGATGCGGATGTCGCGGGCGCGCGGATGCTTCTCGGCACCGGCCACCTTGCCGGCCAGCGCGATGGCAGCCGGCAGCGGATCGCCCTCGAGCACCTCGTCGAAGAGCTTGGTGCCCGCGAGCTTCTTCGCCGGTACGGCGTCGCCCGAGACGATCATGTTGAGCGCCGCCTCCAGCCCGACCAGGCGGGGCAGGCGCTGGGTGCCGCCCGCGCCCGGCAGCAGGCCCAGCTTGACCTCGGGGAGCGCGATCTGGGCCTGCGCCGCGGCCACGCGATAGTGGCAGCCCATGGCCAGCTCCAGTCCGCCGCCCATGGCGGTGCCCGACACGGCGGCGACCACCGGCTTGGCGCTGCTCTCGAGCACCTCGATCACATTGCCCAGATGCGGCGCCTGCGACATGCGCGGGGTGTTGAATTCACGGATGTCCGCACCGCCGGAAAAGATCTTGCTGCCGCCGGTGATGACGATGGCGCGCACCGCGTCGTCCTGGTTGGCCTTGGTCACGGCCTCGACGATGCCTTGACGGGTGGCATGGTTCAGCCCGTTGACGGGCGGATTGTTCAGCGTGACGACGGCCACGCCTGACTCGACTCGATACTCGGCAGTCATGCCTGCTCCTTGCTAGAAAACGAAATGCGAAAACGGTTCGGGCAACATCGGCTACACCTCCAGCCACTCGCGCCGCACCTGCGCATCGGTGCGCAGCTCGGCGGGCGTGCCCTCGAAGACGATGTTCCCATGCCCCATCACGTACACGCGATCGGACACGTCGAACGCGATGGACAACTTCTGTTCGATCAGCAGCACGGCGAGGCCGCTCTCACGCAACTGCACGAGAAAGTCGGCCACCAACTGCACGATCATGGGGGCGAGCCCTTCGGTGGGCTCGTCGATGATGATGACCCGGGGGTCGCCCATCAGGCTGCGGCACAGGGTCAGCATCTGCTGCTCGCCGCCCGAGAGCACGCCGGCCGCCGTGTTCGCGCGCTCGCCCAGGCGGGGAAACAGGCGGTACATGTCGGCATAGGTCCAGCGGCCGGGCTGGCGGCCCTTCTGGCCGAGGAACAGGTTCTGCTCGACGGTCATGCCCGGGAAGATGTCCCGGCTCTCCGGCACATAGCCCAGGCCCAGATGGGCAATCTCGTGGGCCGGCATGCCGACCGTCTCGTGCCCGTCGAGCAGGACCGAGCCGGTCCGGTGGACCAGCCCCATCACCGCCTTGGCGGTGGTGGAGCGGCCCACACCGTTGCGCCCGAGCAGGCTCACGATCTCGCCCTGGCGCAGGTCCAGGTCGACGCCATGCAGCACATGGCTCTTGCCGTAGTAGGCATGCAGGTCGCGCACCTGCAGGATGGGTGCGTGGGAAGGCTGGGGCTGGGGCTGGGGCTGGGGCTGGGCACTCATGCTTCTGCCTCCATGGCGGTGCCGAGGTAGGCTTCCTGGACGCGAGGGTTCTCGCGGATGGCGGTCGGGGCGTCCGTGGCGATCACTTCGCCGTACACCAGCACGGAGATGCGGTCGGCCAGGCCGAATACCACGCTCATGTCGTGCTCGACCATCACCAGCGTGCGGCCTTCGGAAATCTGGCGGATAAGCTCGACCACGCGTTCGGTCTCGTGCCGGCTCATGCCCGCGGTGGGCTCGTCCAGCAGAATCACCTTGGCGCCGCCGGCGATGGTGATGCCGATCTCCAGTGCGCGCTGCTCGGCGTAGGTGAGCAGGCCGGCGAGCGTGTCGCGGCGGCGCTGCAGGCCGAGCTGCTCGAGCACCTGATCGGCGCGCTGGCCCACGTCGCGCAGCGCGTTCAGGCGCTTCCAGAACGCATAGCCGTGGCCCTGCGACCACAGCACGGCGCAGCGCAGATTCTCGTACACCGACAGGTTGTGGAAGATGTTGGTGATCTGGAAGCTGCGCGACATCCCCATGCGGTTGATCCTATAGGGCGGCAGGCCGGTGATCTCCTGGCCATGCAGCCGGATGCTGCCCGCGCTGACCGGAATCCGCCCCGAGATCAGGTGGAAGGTGGTCGACTTGCCCGCCCCGTTGGGACCGATGATGGCGTGGCGCTCGCCCTCTCGCACGGCAAGATCCAGCCCGCGGATGATCTGCGTATTGCCGAAGTTCTTGCGCACGCCCTTGAGTTCGAGCGCCGTGCCGGCCGTCTGCTGTTGTACCGTCATGCGCCACCTCCCGCTTGCACGGCCTCGGCGATGCGCGCCAGGGCCAGGTCCCATCGCCGCCGGAAGCCGCGCCACGCGTAGGTGAACAACGCTGCGCCCACCAGCGTCCAGGCCATACCCAGCGCCCAGGAGCCGCCACTGCGCGCATCGAAGGGCACGCCGAGCAGCGAGAACTGCGCGCTCGCCACCTGGCTCCAGCTTACGGCGTAGGTCATCTCGATCAGGGCGACGATGCCGCAGAGCAGGATGAAGCCCGTCGCGAGCACCGCCAACAGCGGCGCCGCGACCAGCCTCGCCTGCCCCGCGCGCCGCACCGCGAGCAGGCCGGCGCCGATGCCCGCCAGACCGCCCGGCGCGAACATCACCAGCAGGACGAAGAACACCCCCAGGTAGAGCTGCCATGCGTAGGTCAGCTCGGCCAGCGCGATCGAGAAGAACACGAACAGCAGCGCGCCGACCACCGGGCCGAAGAAAAAGCCCGCGCCGCCGATGAAGGTGGCCAGCAGCATGCTGCCCGAGCGGATGGCGCCCACGTTCTCGGCATTGACGATCTCGAAGATCATCACCATCAGCGCGCCGGCCACGCCCGCGAAGAACGCCGACAGCGTGAGCATCAGAAAGCGCACCCGCTGCGGGTTGTAGCCGACGAACTCGGCGCGCTCGGGATTGTCGCGCACCGCGTTGGCGATGCGCCCCAGGGGCGTGCGCGTGAGCGCGAACATGGCCAGCATGGCGATGAAGGTCCAGGCGGCCACCAGGTAATACACCTGGATCGCCGGGCCGTAGGTGATGCCGAACAGCGGCTCGCCCGCGACCCGGTCGGTGAAGATGCCGCCCTCGCCGCCGAAGAACCCCGTGAACATCATCGCCACGGTATGCACCAGCTCGCCGATGCCCAGCGAGATCATGGCGAAGGTGACGCCCGAACGCTTGGTGCTGACCCAGCCGAAGAGGATGCCGAACAGGGCGCCGAACACGCCGCCGATCAAGGGCAGCAAGGTGACGGGAAAGAGCAGCGTGCCCTCGCCGATGCGGTTCAGCGCGTGGATGGCGAAATAGGCGCCCAGGCCCGAATACACCGCGTGCCCGAAGGACAGCATGCCGGTCTGGCCGAGCAGCATGTTGTAGGACAGCGCGAGCACGATCATGACGCCCATCTGGGCCATCAGGCTCAACGACGAAGCCTTGGTGAAGATGTAGGGCAGCGCGAGGAACAGCACGGCGATCACGAGCCAGACGAGAGGGCTGGACGTATCCAGCCGCCGCCTGGGCGCGCCCGCGTGCTGCAGCGCCGCGCCCTTGGTCGAAACGGAGGCTGCGTTCATCGAGCCCTCCCGGCGCTCGCCGCGCGCAGGAGCGGCATGGGCCGCAAGTCGATATGCTTCATGTCAGTTCTTCCATGGCGTTGGCGCCATCCGCGATGCATGAAAGTACGCCGCGCCACCCAGGGCACAGCGGATCCGGCTTCGCCGGTCCGCCAGTGCCGCCCCTGGGGGGCGTGCGTAAGCGCGTAGGGGGGCCCATGTTCATGTCTCCCTTGTGCCCATGAGCCCGCGCGGGCGGAAGATCAGCACCAGGATGAGCAGCAGATACGGCAGAATGGGCGCAATCTGCGAAATGCCCACGCTCCAGATGGCGTACAGCGGGGTGTCCGGCGTCACGTTCCAGCCGAGACGGCCGAACAGCGTGGCGAGCGAGGTGTTCATGCCGGTGGCCATGACCTGGATGATGCCGATCACCAGGCTGGCGATGAAGGCGCCGGCCAGCGAGCCCATGCCGCCCACGACGGTGACCACGAAGATGATCGGGCCGACCGCCATCGCCATGCTGGGATCGGTGACGAAGGCGTTGCCGCCGATCACCCCGGCCAGCCCGGCGAGCAGGCAGCCGCCGCCGAACACCAGCATGAAGACCCGCGGCACGTTGTGCCCCAGCGCCTGCACGGCGTCGGGATGGGTAAGCGCGGCCTGGATGACCAGGCCGATGCGCGTACGCGTGAGCAGCAGCCACAGCCCGCCCAGCATCAGCACCGAGACCAGCATCATGAAGCCGCGGTAGATCGGGAAGTTGGTGCTGAAGAGCGTGAACAGCGTACCGTCCAGCTCGGACGGCACGCGATACGGCACCGCCACGCGGCCCCAGGCGAGCTGGACCAGCTCCAGGATCACGAAGGACAGGCCAAACGTGAACAGCAGCTCGTGCACGTGACCCCAGCGATGCACCCGGCGCAGGCCGTAGCGCTGCACCAGGGCCCCGAGCAGCCCCACGAGCACGGGTGCAACGAACAGCGCAATCCAGAAGGCTGCACGCGACAGCCCCGGCACCCACTGCAGCCCCGCCACGAGGCTGTAAGCGAAGTAGGCTCCGAGCATGTAGAAACTCGCGTGCGCAAAGTTGAGCACGCCCATCATGCTGAAGATCAGGGTCAGGCCCGCAGCCATCATGAACAGCAGCAGCCCGTAGCTGACGCCGTTCAGCAGAGAGATGAGGAAGAACTCCATGCAGCCTCCCGGGGTGCGCTTACGAGGGGCGCTTCATCTTGCAGGTGGTCGGCAGCATCAGCTCGTCCGGCGTGAACTTGCGCTCGGCGCGCCAGCCGTGGCCGGTCTTCTCCTGCTCGAACTTGACCTTGTCGCCGTCGACCTTCTGCCAGCTCGCCATCACGAAGTTCTGCTGGACCTGGTGATCGTCGCCGCGGACGGTCATCTGGCCGTGGGGCCCCTCGACGGAAAGGTTCTCCATGGCCGCCGCCACCTTCAGCGGATCGGTCTCGCCCGCCTTGTTGATGGCCTCGGCGAGCAGCTTGATGCCGCCCCAGCCCACGCCGTTCCAGTAGTCGCTGCCGCCGTATTTCTGCTTGTAGCCCTCCATCAGCTTCTGGGTTTCCGGGGTATCCCAGTCGAAGGCCGCGATGCGGTAGACGCGGTCGGTGCCGGCGTCGCCGAACAGGGTGGGCGCGCCGGTGTTGTCGCCGTAGAACGTGTAGAACTTGGCGGTCACGCCGGCATCGCGCGCGGCCTTGACGAGCAGGCCGAGATCCGAGCCCCAGTTGCCGGTGATGACGGTATCGGCGCCCGAGGAGCGGATCTTCGCCGCGTACTGCGAGAAGTCGGTGACGCGGGCGAGCGGGTGCAGGTCCTCGCCGACGATCTCGATGTCGGGATTGGCCTTCTTCAGCATCTCCTTGGCCGCCTTGGCGACGCTGTGCCCGAAGGAGTAATCCTGGTTGATGAGGTAGACCTTCTTGGTGTCGGGGCTGTTCTCGGTGATGTACTTGACGATGCCCGTGACCTTCATGTCGACGTGGCCGTCCAGGCGCACGTGGGAGAAGGTGCAGTTGTCATTGGTCTGCACCGGGTCGACCGCGGCCTGGTTGATGTAGAGCACCGGATGATCGGGGTTGCGCTCGTTGTTGCGCTGCACCGCCTGCTGCAGCGGGATGCCGACGCTCGATCCCATGCCCTGCACGACGTAATGGATGCCCTGGTCGATGGCGGTCTGCAGCAGCGTGACGGATTCCTGTGGAGAGAGCTTGTTGTCGAAGGGGACGATCTCGAACTTCACATCTTTGGCCCAACCTTCGGCATTGGCCAACTCTGCGCTGTACTGCCAGTTCCTCAGCAGATCGTTGCCGACCGGCCCCATCAACCCCGACAGGGGATCGATGAACGCGATCTTGACGGTCTCTTCGGCCGACCAGGCCGGCGCGGCGGCGCCGAGCGCGGAGGCGGCAGTAATGCAGGCCAACGCATAGGAAAGCTTCTTCATGGAATGTCTCCTCGTTGTGGTGTGTTCCGCGCAGTCTGTCTCCCGCGCGGTGCACCGCCCCTGGGGGCGGCAGGCGTCGGCCTCTTGGGGGCCGGCGCCGCGCCGGCCCCGGGATCGCCGGGGCCGTCCTGCCTCATCGCACGCCCGGGCTCTGCGGGCCGGTGCATGCGCTGATATCCCGGCTCAGTCCGCCGTCGGCAAGGGGTGCTTGCCGTAGGCATCGCGCAGCGCGGTCTTGAGCATCTTGCCGGTCGCGCCCAGCGGAATCGCGTCGGCGAACACCACGTCGTCGGGGATCTGCCACTTGGCCACCTTGTCCGCGAACCACGCCAGCATCTCCTCGCGCCCGAGTTCGGCGTCGGGCCGCTTGACGACCACCAGCAGCGGGCGCTCGTCCCATTTGGGGTGCGGCACGGCGATGCACGCGGCCATCGCCACGGCCGGGTGGGCCATCGCGATGTTCTCGATGTCGATGGAGGAAATCCATTCGCCGCCGGACTTGATGACGTCCTTGCTGCGGTCGGTGATGTGGATGTAGCCATCGGGGTCGATGGTGCACACGTCGCCCGTCGGGAACCAGCCGTCGAGCAGCGGGCTCTCGTCCTCGCGGTTGAAGTAGCGGCGCAGCACCCACGGGCCCTTGATGAGCAGCTCGCCCTGCGCCTCGTCGTCCCATGGCAGGTCCTCGCCTTCGTCGCCGACGATGCGGATGTTCACGCCATAGGGCGGGCGCCCCTGCTTGCCCTTGAGCGCCAGGATCTGCTCGTGCGAGAGGCCGCGATGCTTGGGCTTGAGGGCGCAGGCGCTGCCGATCGGGCTGGTCTCGGTCATGCCCCAGGCATGCAGCACCTGCACGTCGTATTCGTTCTCGAACTTGGCGAGCATGGCCGGCGGGCAGGCCGAGCCGCCCACCACGGTGCGGCGCATGGTGCTGAACCTGAGCCCCTTCTGCATGACGTGGTTGAGCAGCCCCTGCCACACGGTCGGCACGCCGGCCGACACCGTGACGCCCTCGGCCTCGAACAGCTCGTAGAGGCTGGCGCCGTCCAGCGCCGGGCCGGGAAAGACCAGCTTGGCGCCGGTGAGCGCGGCCATGTAGGGCACGCCCCAGGCGTTCACGTGGAACATAGGTACCACGGGCAGGATGACATCCGAGGCCGACAGCCCGAGCACGTCCGGGCTCACCCCCATCATGGTGTGCAGCAGGGTCGAGCGGTGGCTGTAGAGCACGCCCTTGGGGTTGCCCGTGGTGCCGGACGTATAGCACAGCGAGGACGCGGCGTTCTCGTCGAAATCCGGCCATTCCAGCTCGGGCGAGCCGGCCTCGACCAGGTCTTCGTAGGCGATCACGCCATCCACCTTGCTGGCCGGCAGGTGGGCCTTGTCGGTCATGGCGACCAGGCGGCCCAGCGTCGGGCACTGGCCGGCGAAGGCGTCGACCAGGGGCTGGAAGGTGATGTCGTAGAACAGCCAGGTATCGGCCGCGTCGTTCGCGATCCAGGCGATCTGGCCCGGATGCAGGCGGGGGTTGATGGTGTGCATCACCGCGCCGATGCCCGAGATCGCGAAGTACAGCTCCATGTGGCGGTAGCCGTTCCAGGCCAGCGTCGCGATACGGTCGCCAGGCTTGACGCCCTGCGCGAGCAGCGCATTGGCGATGCGCTTGGCGCGGGCGTGGATCTCGCGGTAGTTGGTGCGATGGATGTCGCCTTCGACGCGGCGCGACACGATCTCAGTGTCGCCATGGAAGCGGTCCGCATAGCGAATCAGCGAGGAGATCAGCAAGGACTCCTGCATCATCAATCCGTTCATTTCGTCTCCTCCTTCGTGCCTGCCGGCAGTCTCGAAAGCGGCATCATGTGGTTACGAATGTCGCAGCGCAATAAGGGTAATTCCCCCCATGGCGCTGCGGAACTCAACGCGCCAGGTGCCGACCCAGCTCCAGCCGGGCGATCGCGCTGCGGTGCACTTCGTCCGGCCCGTCGGCCAGGCGCAGCGTGCGCGAATGCGCATACAGCTTGGCCAGCGGGAAGTCGTCGCACATACCGGCGCCGCCGTGCGCCTGGATGGCCGCGTCGAGCACGTCGCAGGCCACGTTCGGCGCCACCACCTTGATCATGGCGATCTCGGCCTTGGCGATCTTGTTGCCCACGGTATCCATCATATAGGCTGCCTTGAGCGTGAGCAGGCGCGCCATGTCGATACGGCAGCGAAAATCCGCGATGCGTTCGTGCCACACGCTTTGCGCGGCGATCGGCTTGCCGAAGGCGACGCGGCTGTTCAGCCGCTTGCACATGAGCTCCAGCGCGCGCTCGGCCACGCCCAGGGCGCGCATGCAGTGGTGGATGCGGCCCGGCCCGAGGCGGCCCTGCGCGATCTCGAAGCCGCGGCCCTCGCCCAGCAGCATGTTGCTGACCGGCACGCGCACGTCCTCGAAGAGCACTTCGCAGTGGCCGTGCGGCGCATCGTCGTAGCCCAGCACGTTGAGCGGGCGCACGACGGTGATGCCGGGGCTCTCGGCCGGCACGACGATCATCGACTGCTGCTCGTGGCGGCCGGCATCGGGGTTGGACTTGCCCATGAAGATGTAGACCGCGCAGCGTGGATCGCCGGCGCCCGAGGTCCACCACTTGCGCCCGTTGAGCACATAGTGGTCGCCGTCGCGCTCGATGCGCGATTCGATGTTGGTCGCGTCCGAGGAGGCCACGGCCGGCTCGGTCATCGCGAACGCCGAGCGGACCTCGCCCGCCAGCAGCGGGTCCAGCCACTCGCGCTTGACCGATTCGGAGGCGTAGCGCTCGAGCGTCTCCATGTTGCCGGTGTCCGGCGCCGAGCAGTTGAATACTTCCGGCGCCCAGGGCACCCGGCCCATGATCTCGCACAAGGGCGCGTATTCCAGGTTGGTGAGCCCTTCGGGCACGCGCTCGGAGAACGGGAGGAAGAGGTTCCACAGGCCGGCCTTGCGGGCGAGCGGCTTGAGGTCTTCGATCACCTGCAGCGGCTGCCACGGATTGCCGCCGGCCCGGTTGGCCGCCAGCTCGGCGTCGTAGCGTTCTTCGTTGGGATAGATGTGTTCGTTCATGAAGCCGAGCAGGCGCTCGCGCAAGGCTTCGACTTTGGGCGTGAAGGCGAAATCCACGGGGTCTCCTCCTGTTGTGACGGCATGGGCGCTTGACGGCGCGGCCAGCCTGTCAAGGCAACGACCATGCCAAATCGACAAATACCCCGGGATTACCCCAGGTCGTCCTGGGTGGCTACTGGCTCCCGAGTCACCATATCCCATCGTGGCCTGGTATGCGCCATATCAATAATGCGACGCTTCCATTTCATTTTTGCAACACATCGCGCAGAATTGAGACATGCCCGCCCTGAACTCTCCCCGACTGCCGAATATCGTCTTTCTGCTCACCCATGCGCAGCCGCTGAGCGCCAGCAGCTCGCTCGCGGCCACCATCTGGGCCGTGAGCCGCGAGCGCGACCTGGACGCCCGCGTCGCCGTGCACGACCAGCCCGCCCCGGAGCTGCTGCCCTTCGCGCGCACGCTGGCCGGCTCGGGGGAGGCGGACGTCTTCGTCTGCCAGGAAACCGCCGGACGCTACCTGCGCAGCCACCTCGACGTGCCGGTGGCGCTGATGCGACCCAACGGCTTCGACCTGATGCGCGCACTGCACGAGGCCGCGCAACTGGCCGACCGCGTCGCCGTGTTCAGCCGGGGCACGCCGCGCCCCGAACTCACCGCGCTGGGCGCGACGCTCAACCTGCAGGTCCATCAGTACAGCTACAGCGGCACCTCGGATGCGCGCCGCCTGCTCATCGAGACGCAGGAAGCCGGCGTGCGCGTGGTGATCGGCTCGTCCATGGTGATCGAGTATGCGCAGGCCCACGGCCTGGCCGGGATCCTCTCGACCGAGCGCAATGCGGTGCGCCAGGCGCTGGACGACGCACTGGCCTTCCATCGCCGCGCCGTGGTGGAGTCGGCCCGCCAGCGCCAGCTCGACACCATGCTCGCGCACATCGACGAAGGCATCGTCATGCTCGACGGCGACGATGTCGTGCAAGCGGCCAACCCGGCCATCCTGAACGCGCTGGGCAGCAACGCCGGCCATGTCCTCGGTCGCCGCCTCGCCGACGCCGCGCCGGTACTGGCCGACGGCGTGCGCGCCGGCGAACCCACCGTGCTGACCGTGGGCAGCCGCGCCCTGGTCGTCGAAAGCATCCCGGTGCTGACCGACGGCGCCGTCACCGGCCGCGTGCTCAAGTGCCAGGACACCGAATCGGTCGAGCGCGCGGACCGGCGCATCCGCTCCTCGCGGCGCGAGCGCCGCTTCGTCGCCCGCTACCACCTCTACCAGCTCCTGGGCGAGAGCGAATCGGTGCGCACCATGGCCCGCCTGGCCGAGCGCTACGCGCGCACCCAGGCCACCGTGCTCATCACCGGCGAGAGCGGCACCGGCAAGGAACTGCTCGCCCAGGGCATCCACAACGCCGGGCCGCGCCACGCCGCGCCCTTCGTCGCCATCAATTGCGCCGCGCTGCCCGAGAACCTGCTCGAGAGCGAACTGTTCGGCTACGAGGAAGGCGCGTTCAGCGGCTCGCGCAAGGGCGGCAAGCCGGGACTCTTCGAACTGGCGCACGATGGCACCCTGTTCCTGGACGAGATCGGCGACATGCCGCTGTCGCTGCAGACCCGGCTGCTGCGCGTGCTGCAGGAGCAGGAGGTACTGCGCCTGGGCGGCACCCAGCCCACGCCGGTGAACGTGCGGGTGATCGCCGCCACCCACCGCGACCTGGCGGCCCGCATCGCCGCGGGCGAGTTCCGGGAAGATCTCTACTACCGGCTGAACATCCTGCGCCTGCACGCGCCCCCGCTGCGCGAACGCCGCCAGGACATCCCCGAACTCGCGCGCCACCTCGCCACCGATGCCGTGCGCCGCCTGGGCCTGCCGGTGGACACGCGCGCGCTGCTGCGCGAGCTGCTGCCCGCCATGCAGGCCTATGCCTGGCCAGGCAACGTACGCGAGCTGGCGAACGTGGTCGAACGCGGCCTGGTCGCCATCGCCGCTATGCCCGAGCGCGACCCGATGCCTGCGCAACTGCGTTTGACTTTGCCCGAGCTGTACGGCGGCACGCACACCGCGATGGCAGCGCCCGCGGCACCCCCGGCCAAGCGTGCCATGTCGGCGGCCGCCCCGCTGCGCGAACGGCTGCGCGAAGTCGGCAGAGCCGAAGCCCAGCGCGCGCTCGATGCCTGCGGTGGCGATCGGGCCGCCACCGCCGCCAGCCTGGGGATCAGCCGCGCCACGCTGTGGCGCCGACTGCGCGGCTGACCGGCCGCATCAGTAGCGGGCGCGCAGACTCAGCAGCACGTTGCGCGGCGCACCGTAGATGTTCCAGGTGTTGGCTGTGGACGACGCCGAGTGGCGGGAGAAATAGGACCGGTCGAACACGTTGTCCACGGTCAGGGTGAGATCCAGGCCGGGCCGCAAGCGATATCCCACCTGCGCCGTGGCAACGGCATATCCCGGGTGATAGCCGTTGCCGGAATCGCTTTGCGCACGCACGCCGCCACCGACACTCCAACCCTCGGGTGCGCGATACAACGCCCACAGCTTGAACAGATGACGCGGCATCTCGACATTGAACGTCTGGCCGACGTTCGCTGTGTTCGCATCGCGCAGGATCTCGGTCTGCGTGTAGGTGTAGCTGCCGGTCACTTCCCAGCCACGCCAGGGGCTGCCGCTGATTTCGGCGTCGATACCCTGGCTCTGCACCAAGCCGGCGGCGACATAGCAGGAGCCATCCGCGCTGCCGCCGCAACCGATATTGGCGTCGTCCCGCATCGCCCGGTTGCTGTCGCGAATGCGGAAAAGCGCGATCGCCGCATTCAGCCGGTCGTCGAGGAACGCACCCTTCACGCCCACTTCACCCTGCCAGCCGACACGCGGGTCGAGCACGCGGCCCTCGATGTCCTCCTGCGTCTGCGGCGAGAAGATATCGGTATAGCTTGCGTACATCGACAACTGGGGCGTCAGGTCCCAGACCAGCCCGCCGTAGGGTGTGAACTCCCAGTCGGCACGGGCGGTCGATGCCTGCCACTCGGTCAGCGCGGGCTCCAGCGCGCGCGACTTGTTGCGATAGTTGCTCCAGCGCCCGCCCAGCACCAGGGTCAGGGGGTCCGCCAGCGACAGCCGCGCGGAGCCATACACACCCGACTGCTCGATGACGGTGTCGTCGCGGCTGTTGACCAGAGGAATCTGCTCGGGGCCGAAGGTGTGCTCCTGGTAGACATCATCCACCGGGATCGACACCCACGGCGCCCGCCGCCAGCGCGTCTGCTCGCGATTGGCGTTGGCGCCCACCATCAATTCGTGCCGACGGCCGAACAAGGTCACCGGCCCGCTGGCGTAGGCATCCGCACCCAGATGCCGGACTTCCTGGTCCTTCACCGACGCCGACAGGACCCCGGCGCCCGTCGCGGGGTCGAAGGACTCCAGATAGACGTTCTGCGGCGCAAGTGCGTTGTACTGGCGCTGGCGCGCGGCGGCGTGTGCGCGCCAGCCATTGTCGAAACGATGCTCCAGACTCGCGCTGGTCTCACGCAAGGTGCGGGTTTCCGGCTCGTCCGAGCCCACGAAGCCGTCGCGCGGCGGCGTATGGCCAGGCGCCACCGGGACGCCGTAGTTGAACACGGCCTTGCGGCGCTGATAGCCTGCCGCCACGCTCAACGTCGTATCCCGGGTGAGATCGACGTCCAGCACGCCGTAGCCCATGCCCTGCCGCGCGAACGTCACCGGGTCCTGGAACTCGCGGTCATATCCGGCAACGGCGACTCGCCCGCGGATGCGCCCATCCTCGGTCAACGGCCCGCCCGCATCGAGTTCGATGCGCCGGTTCTGCCAGGAGCCCAGGGACACCAGGCCGGAGGCCGCGAATGTCGAGGTGGGCCGCTTGTGCACGAGATTGACCATGCCTCCCGGGTTGCCGGCGCCCTGCAACAGCCCTGACGGGCCGCGCAGCACCTCCACCCGGTCGTACTGCGCAAGGTCGAACTGCATGGCGGTGTTCAGGCCGGAGCCGGGGATGCCGTCGTACTGCACTTCGACGTTGTAGCCACGCGACAAGAACGACGATTCCGCATCCAGCCGGGCGCTCACCCCGGGCGCGGAGGCCAGGGCATCGCTCACCGACGCCATGTTCTGGTCATCCATCTGCTGGCGCGTGACCACCGACACCGACTGCGGGATCTCGCGCAGCGACAGCGTCTGTTTACCCAGCGACACGACGCTGGCCGCATAGGTGCCCGTCCCTTCGCTGACCGCAGTCTCCCGCTCGCCCAGTACCTGCATCGGCGTCAGCGTCGAAACCCCGGCCCCACCGGCTGGCGCTGCCTGCAGGCGGTAGCTGCCGTCAGGTTGTCGGAGGGCTTCGAGACCCGTGCCCGCCAGCAGCGCGAACAGCGCCTGCGGCACCGTGTACACCCCCTGTACGCCCGGGCTCTGCCGTCCGGCCGCCAGGGCCGCATCCGAAGCGAGATAGACGCCGGTGACGGCGACGAAACGGTTGACTGCCTCGGCCAGCGGGCCAGCCGGTATCGAGAACTCGCGCTGGACGGGCTGGGCGTGCACCGGCACGTGCAGCAAGGCTGCGGCGACAACCGGCAGCATGAGCCGGTGGCGACTGAAAATACGCATGGATCATCCGTGGGTGATGGTTGAGGAGCTACCCATCGAATCGGACGAGCGGAAGCATTCCGGCAAGGAAATGTGTAACACCGCGGGAACTCACCGGGGCTCGACCCAGCGCCAGCCCAGATAGCCCCGGCGCACGCGTATCGGCAGCACCCCTTCCAGCATGGCGAGCGTGCGATCCGGATCGTTCAACGGAAAACCGCCGATCACCTGCAAGTCGGCCACCTCGGGCGCCACCCGGATGACGCCACGCCGATGGCGCGACAGCTCCGCGAGCACCTCCCGCAAGGTGCGCCCATCGGCGAGGAGCACGCCTCGCGTCCACGCCGCGTCGGCCATCCCGGCAGCCCCCAGCGCGAACGAGCCCGAGCGCAGGAACCGGGCGCTCGCGCC
>NZ_VLTJ01000027.1 GCF_007558815.1 Verticiella sediminum
GAATGCGCTCCGGCGCGAGCGGCTCGGCACGCACCGCAACGGCCCCCTCGTACACGGCCAGCGAAATACCTTCTGCGGCATCGTCGCGCACGCTGAAGCGAGTGCCCAAGGCTCGCAGCCGGCCTTGCGCAGTCTCTACCAGAAAGGGCGGCGCGCCCGCCGGTGCCGGGGCCGTCTGCACCAGAATCTGCCCCGCACGCAGGTACACCACGCGCCGTCCCGCTCCGAAATCCAGGTCCACCGCAGATGCGGTGTTGAGCCAGAGTTCGGAACCATCCGGCAGCGCCAGGCGGCGAATCTCGCCGGTGGCGGTGTGCTGATCGGCCTGCCACCAGGCCAGGCTGCGCCGGGCCGGGCTGTCCGGGCGCAGGGACCAGGCCGCCGTGGCGCCCGTCAGCGCAGCCACGCCCAGCAGCGCCGCCCGGCGCGCCGGCATGCGCGGGCGACGCAATGCGGCATCGGCGGCCGCAGCGCCTTCGCCACGCAAGGGGGCGAGACGCGCGCCGACGGCGGCGATCTGTGTCCAGGCCGCCCGGTGCGCCGGATCGGCCTCGATCCAGGCGTGCCAGCGCGCGTGTTCGTCCTGGGTCGCCTGCCCATCGCGCAGCCGGGCAAACCAGTCCGCGGCGTCGCGCAGCGCCCGCGCGCTGGCGTCAATTTGCGGCCCGCTGCGGGTGGACGAGCGCGAACTCACCGGGCACTCCTGGCCGCGGGTGCAGGCACCACCGGCATCATTCGGCCCGCGCCTGCCACGCTGTGCAGGCAAGCAGCGCGCGCGCCACGTGGTTGCGCACCGTGCGCTCGGACACGCCCAGGCGCGCGGCGATCTCGCGATCCGGCAACTCGTGCACCATGGCGAGCAGAAACGCATCCGCCGCACGGTGAGGCAGGCGGCGCAACAGCGCGTCGAGCTGGTAGAGGGTTTCGAGCACGGTGGCGCAGACCTCGGCCGACGGCACGTGCGCGGCAGGCTGCGCGGCCAGGGCATCCAGCCAAGCCTGCTCGATCTGCCGACGCCGCCAGAGATCCGTGCACAGGCCACGCGCCATGGTGCTCAGGTAGGCCCGCGTACCTTCATGGGAGTCGAAGCTGCGCGGCTTGATGAGCAGGCGTACGAACACATCGTGCGCCAGGTCGGCGGCATCGGCGGTGCACCTGAGCTTGCGGCGCAGCAACGCGTACAGCCAGCCATGGTGATCGTGATAGAGGGTGCGCGCATCCTGCGGTGCCGGCCCCATGTTCGACATTCGTCCTCTCCGTGTGCGCGGCCGGGAAAGCGCCGACCCGTCGGACACTCTCTTGAAAATGAGTTTGATTCGTATTAGTAGTGTATCAAAGCACGCCCGTGGCCAACCGCCTGCTCCCGCATCTCGCCATTCCCTATTGATCGCCCAAACCTGCCTGTGCTCAAATTGACGTTTACGTAAACGTCAACACGCAGGCAGAACACGCCCAACCGCCAGGAGACCCGCATGCAAGCCCCCGGTATCGACTTCGATCTTGGTTCGGACATCGACATGCTGCGCGACGCGGTGCGCCAGTTCGCGGAACGCGAAATCGCGCCCCGGGCCGCCGAGATCGACCGCACCGACCAGTTCCCCATGGATCTATGGCGCAAGTTCGGCGAGCTGGGCGTGCTCGGCATCACCGTCGGCGAAGAATACGGCGGCGCCAACCTGGGCTACCTCGCGCACATGGTGGCGATGGAGGAGATCTCGCGCGCCAGCGCCTCGGTGGCGCTTTCGTACGGCGCGCACTCCAACCTGTGCGTGAACCAGATCAACCGCAACGGCAGCGAAGCCCAGAAGCGCCGATACCTGCCCAAGCTCATCAGCGGCGAACACATCGGCGCGCTGGCCATGAGCGAGCCGAACGCGGGCTCGGACGTGGTCAGCATGAAGCTGCGCGCCGAGCTGCGCGGCGAGCGCTACGTGCTCAACGGTACCAAGATGTGGATCACCAACGGCCCGGACGCCGACACACTGGTGGTGTACGCCAAGACCGACCCCGAGGCGGGCGCGCGCGGCATGACCGCCTTCATCGTCGAGAAGAGCTTTCCGGGCTTCTCGGTGGCGCAGAAGCTCGACAAGCTGGGCATGCGCGGCAGCCACACGGGCGAGCTCGTGTTCCGCGACTGCGAAGTGCCGGTCGAGAACGTGCTCGGCCGCGAGGGGGAGGGCGTGAAGGTGCTGATGAGCGGCCTGGACTACGAGCGGGCGGTGCTGGCCGGCGGCCCGGTCGGCATCATCCAGGCGGCGCTGGACGTGGTCATGCCCTACGTGCACGAGCGCAAGCAGTTCAACCAGTCGATCGGCGAGTTCCAGTTGATCCAGGCCAAGGTGGCCGATCTCTACACCACGCTGCAGGCCTGCCGCGCCTACTGCTATGCGGTAGGGCGCAACCTGGACCGCCTCGGCAGCGCGCACGTGCGCCAGGTGCGCAAGGACTGCGCGGCGGTCATCCTGTACTGCGCCGAGCGCGCCACCTGGGCCGCCGGCGAGTCGATCCAGATCCTCGGCGGCAACGGCTATATCAATGAATACCCTAGCGGGCGCCTCTGGCGCGATGCCAAGCTCTACGAAATCGGTGCCGGCACCAGCGAAATCCGGCGTATGCTGATCGGCCGCGAGTTGTATTCGGAGACTGCGTGAAGCCATGATGCTCGCGGGCGCCATGGCACCAACGGTTGCACGCGGCAAAGGAAGCTGCTTCATGAATCTGCCGGTCACGTCCGGGGATGTGCGCACGGTCGCTCCCCCGCCCCCCGCCGCACCCGATCCGCGCCGGATCGCCGAGGCCATCCTGGCGGGCTTCGATCGCCACTATGCGCTGTTCCGCTACTGCGCGCAGCGCGCCAAGACGCTGTTCGAGAACGGCGACTGGCGCGGCATCCAGCGCCTGAACCGCGACCGCATCGAGTACTACGATGCGCGCGTGCGCGAATGCGTCGCGCGGCTGGAGCGCGCGTTTCACGCCGGCGCGCTGCCCGACAGGGTCTGGCAGCAGGTCAAGCAGGAATACCTGCCCCTGCTCGCCGACCACCTGCAGCCCGAATGCGCCGAGACGTTCTTCAACTCGGTGTCGTGCAAGATCCTGCGCCGCGAATACTTCAACAACGACTTCATCTTCGTACGGCCGGCGGTGGCCGCCGATTTCCTGGATTCGGCCCGTCCGTCCTACCGCGCCTACTATCCGCGCGGCCTGGGGCTGCGCCGCGCCGTCACGCAGATGCTGGCCGACTTCGGCCTGGCCGCGCCCTACGAGGATCTGCCGCGCGACGTGCGCCGGCTGATCGCGGCCGGGCTGCGCGAGATGCGCCTGCATGCGTCGCCGCGCATCGGCGGCTTCCAGATCGAGCCCGACCTGCAGATCCAGGTGCTCTCGACCCTGTTCTTTCGCAACAAGGGCGCCTACGCGGTCGGGCGCATCATCAACGCCAATACCATCTATCCCTTCGCCATCCCGCTGCTGCGCAGCGCGGCGGGCGAGATCTACGCCGACACGCTGCTGTTCTCGGCCGACGATCTGGCCACCCTGTTCAGCTTCACGCGCGCGTACTTCCTGGTCGACATGGACGCGCCTTCGGCCTACGTGAGCTTTCTGCGCACGCTGCTGCCCAACAAGCCCAAGGCCGAGCTCTACACCATGATCGGCCTGCAGAAGCAGGGCAAGACGCTCTTCTATCGCGACTTCCTCGATCACCTGAAGCACTCGCAGGACCGCTTCGTCATCGCCCCCGGCATCAAGGGCATGGTGATGAGCGTGTTCACCCTGCCCTCCTATCCCTACGTGTTCAAGGTGATCAAGGACCGCATCGCCAAGGACGGCATGACGCGCGAGACGGTCAAGCGCAAGTACCAGCTCGTGAAGATGCACGACCGCATAGGCCGCATGGCCGATACCTGGGAATACTCGCAGGTGGCGCTGCCGCGCGAGCGCTTCGACGAGGCCGTGATCGACGAACTCAAGGCGCTCGCCCCCAGCCTGCTCGAAGAGCATGACGGCACCATCGTCATCCGCCACGTCTACATCGAGCGACGCATGACGCCGCTCAACCTCTTTCTCCAGCGCGCCTCGCCCATGCAGCTACGCCATGGCGTACGCGAGTACGGCAACGCCATCCGCGAGCTGGCCGCAGCCAACATCTTTCCCGGCGACATGCTGTTCAAGAACTTCGGCGTCACGCGCCTGGGCCGCATCGTGTTCTACGATTACGACGAGATCCAGCCGATGACGGAGATGCATTTTCGGCGCATCCCGCCCGCGCCCAACGAGGAGGCCGAAATGTCCAGCGAACCTTGGTACGCGATCGGTCCGAACGATGTGTTTCCCGAGGAATTCCGGCATTTCCTGCTGGGCGATCCGCGCGTGCGCGAGATCTTTCTGGCCAGCCATGCGGAGCTGCTCGACGCCGACTGGTGGGAGCGCTGCCGCGCGGGCGCCCAGCGCGGCCGCATCGAAGACATCTTCCCCTACGACCCGGCCAAGCGCTTCGCCGCCAACGACGCGCTGCTCGCGCCTGCGGGCGGCGAAGCAGGCCAGACGTAGGATGTGCAACGACAGAACCCGCGGCGGGCGCAGCGCCCCGCCGCCTTTCACTACCCCCGACGTGTCCTAGAAGGAGACTCTCATGTCCGATCCCATCGTCATCGTTTCGGCAGCCCGCACGCCCATGGGCGGCATGCTGGGCAGCCTCTCTTCGCTGGCCGCCCACGAGCTGGGCTCGGCAGCCATCAAGGCTGCGCTCGAGCGGGCCGGCATCGCCGGCGACGCCGTCGACGAAGTCATCATGGGCAACGTGCTGCAGGCCGGGCAGGGCCAGGCCCCGGCCCGCCAGGCCGCGCTCGGCGCCGGCCTGCCCCGCAGCGTGGCGTGCTCCACGCTGCACAAGGTCTGCGGTTCCGGCCTGAAGGCGGCCATGCTGGCCAACGACCTGCTCATCGCCGGCAGCGGCGAGGTGTTCGTCGCCGGCGGCCAGGAAAGCATGAGCAACGCGCCCTACCTCCTGTTGCGCGGGCGCCAGGGCTATCGCTACGGCCATTCCACGGTCTATGACCACATGGCCCTCGACGGGCTGGAAGACGCCTACGACAAGGGCAAGGCCATGGGCGTGTTCGCCGAGGACACCGCCGCCAAGTTCGGCTTCACGCGCGAGCAGCAGGATGCCTTCGCCATCGAGTCGCTGCGCCGGGCCAGGACCGCGGTCGAGGACGGCAGCTTCGACTGGGAAGTCACCCCGGTCAAGGTGGCCGGCCGCAAGGGCGATACCGAGGTCGCCTCCGACGAAGCGCCCTTCAAGGCCGATCCGACCAAGATCCCCAACCTCAGGCCCGCCTTCAAGAAGGACGGCACGGTCACTGCCGCCACCTCGTCGTCGATTTCCGACGGCGCCGCGGCGCTGGTCATGATGCGCGCCTCGACCGCCGAGCGCCTGGGCGTCAAGCCGCTGGCGCGCGTGGTCGGCCACACCCAGCACTCGCAGGAAGCGCCCTGGTTCACCACGGCGCCGGTCAAGGCCATGTCCAAGCTCTTCGACAAGACGGGCTGGAACGCGGGCGAGGTCGATCTCTACGAGATCAACGAAGCCTTCGCGGTGGTGACCATGGCGGCCATGCAGGAGCACAAGCTGCCGCACGAGAAAGTCAACGTGCATGGCGGCGCCTGCGCCCTGGGCCACCCCATCGGCGCGTCGGGCGCACGCATCCTCGTGACCCTGCTCGGCGCGCTGCGCCAGCGCGGCGGCAAGCGCGGCGTGGCCACGCTGTGCATCGGCGGCGGCGAGGCCGTGGCCATGGCGGTCGAGCTGGTCTGAGGCCGGCTACGCACTAGGCGGGCCCCCCGGGGCCGCGCACGCCGCGGCCCCGCCCTCCAGCCGGGGGGCATCCCCGCCGCTGCGGTGTGCGGGGCCAGAAGAACCATCACGGGAGACCAGGTTTCATGTCGATCATCGAATCGCGCATCGATACGCGATCCGACGCGTACGCCACCAATGCCAGCGCCATGCGCCGGGAGGTCGAGGCCTTGCGCGCACTGCTGGAAAGCACGGCGCAAGGCGGTGGCGCCGCGGCTGCGGCCAAGCACACGGCGCGCGGCAAACTGCTCCCGCGCGAACGCATCCGGCGGCTGCTCGATCCGGGCAGCGCCTTCCTGGAACTGTCGCCGCTGGCCGCGCACGGCATGTACGACGGCGAAGCGCCAGCAGCCGGCATCATCACCGGCATCGGGCGCGTCAACGGCAAGGAATGCGTCATCGTCTGCAACGACGCCACGGTCAAGGGCGGTACGTATTACCCGATGACCGTGAAGAAGCACCTGCGCGCGCAGGAGATCGCGCAGCAGAACCGGCTTGCCTGCATCTACCTGGTCGACTCGGGCGGCGCCAACCTGCCGCGCCAGGACGAGGTGTTTCCCGACCGCGAGCACTTCGGCCGCATCTTCTACAACCAGGCCAACATGTCCGCCGAGGGCATCGCCCAGCTCGCGGTGGTGATGGGCTCGTGCACCGCCGGCGGCGCCTACGTGCCGGCCATGAGCGACGAATCCATCATCGTGCGCGACCAGGGCACGATCTTCCTGGGCGGCCCGCCACTGGTGAAGGCGGCCACCGGCGAAGTGGTCAGCGCCGAAGACCTGGGCGGCGGCGACGTGCACACCCGGCTCTCGGGCGTGGCCGACCATCTCGCCGCCAACGACGCCCACGCCCTGCAGCTCGCGCGCGACGCGGTGGCGCGGCTCAACCTCACCAAACCCGCCCAGCTCGCGCTGCGCGAGCCCCTGCCGCCGCGCTACGACCCGGCCGAGCTGCACGGCATCGTCCCGGCCGACACGCGCAAGCCCTACGACGTGCGCGAAGTGATCGCGCGCATCGTCGACGATTCGGCGTTCGAGGAGTTCAAGGCCCGCTACGGCGCCACCCTGGTCACCGGCTTCGCCCACCTGCACGGCATGCCGGTGGGCATCATCGCCAACAACGGCATCCTGTTCTCGGAATCGGCGCAGAAGGGCGCGCACTTCATCGAGCTGTGCTGCCAGCGGCGCATTCCGCTCGTCTTCCTGCAGAACATCACCGGCTTCATGGTGGGCCGCAAGTACGAGAACGAGGGCATCGCGCGGCACGGCGCCAAGCTCGTCACCGCGGTGGCGACCGCGCGCGTACCCAAGCTCACCGTCATCATCGGCGGCTCGTTCGGCGCCGGCAACTACGGCATGTGCGGGCGCGCCTACAGCCCCCGCTTTCTCTACATGTGGCCCAATGCGCGCATCTCGGTCATGGGCGGCGAGCAGGCCGCCACAGTGCTCGCCACCGTCAGGCGCGACGGCATGAGCGCGCGCGGGGAAGAATGGAGCGACGAGGCCGAGGAAGCCTTCAAGGCGCCGATCCGGGCCCAGTACGATCGCGAAGGCCATCCGTACTACGCCACCGCGCGCCTGTGGGATGACGGCATCATCGACCCAGCCGACACCCGCCGCGTGCTTGCGCTCTCGCTGTCGGCGGCGCTGAACGCGCCGATTCCGGAGACGCGCTTCGGGGTGTTCCGCATGTAGCGGCCGCCAGCCCGGCCCTCAAACACCCTGCAAGCCAGACAGACCCTGCACCGGAGACAACCCATGTTCCACACCCTGCTGATCGCCAACCGCGGCGAGATTGCCTGCCGCGTGGCCGCCACTGCGCGGCGCCTGGGCATCCGCACGGTCGCGGTCTATTCGGACGCCGACGCCGGCGCCCGCCACGTCGCGGCCTGCGACGAGGCCGTACGCATCGGCGGGCCCGCCGCGCGCGACAGCTACCTGCGCGCCGACGCCGTGCTCGACGCGGCCCGGCGCACCGGCGCGCAAGCCATCCACCCCGGCTACGGATTTCTTTCCGAGAACGAAGCCTTCGCCCGCGCCTGCGCCGACGCGGGCATCGTGTTCGTCGGCCCCCCCGCGTCGGCGATCGCGGCCATGGGCAGCAAGTCGGCCGCCAAGGCCCTGATGGAGCGCGCCGGCGTCCCGCTGGTGCCCGGCTACCACGGCGACACGCAGGAAGCCGAGTTCCTCCACGCGCGCGCCGACGAGATCGGCTACCCGGTGCTCATCAAGGCCAGCGCGGGCGGCGGCGGCAAGGGCATGCGCGTGGTCGAGAGCAGCACGGCCTTCACCGGTGCACTGGCCTCGTGCCGCCGCGAGGCAGCGGCCAGCTTCGGCGACGACCAAGTGCTGATCGAGCGCTATCTGCAGAAACCCCGCCACATCGAAATCCAGGTCTTCGCGGACACGCAGGGCAACTGCCTCTACCTGTTCGAGCGCGACTGCTCGGTGCAGCGTCGCCACCAGAAGGTGATCGAGGAAGCGCCCGCCCCCGGGATGACCGGGGAGCGCCGCCGCGCCATGGGCGAGGCCGCGGTCGCCGCGGCGCGCGCGGTCGGCTACGTGGGAGCCGGCACCGTGGAGTTCATCGCCGAGCCGGACGGCCGCTTCTATTTCATGGAGATGAATACCCGGCTCCAGGTGGAGCACCCGGTCACCGAGATGGTCTGCGGCCACGACCTGGTCGAGTGGCAACTGCGGGTGGCAGCGGGCGAGCCGCTGCCCTGCGGCCAGGAGGCGCTGCGCCTGCACGGCCACGCCATCGAAGCGCGCATCTATGCGGAGAATGCCGACAAGGGCTTTTTGCCCTCGGTCGGGCGGCTGCAGCACCTGCGCCTGCCTGCGCACGTCGCCTTCACGGTGGGCGCAGACGCGGGCGAGCCCGCCGCCGTGCGGGTGGACGGCGGGGTGCGCGCGGGCGATGCGATCACGCCCTACTACGACCCGATGATCGCCAAGCTCATCGTCTGGGGCCGCGACCGCGACGAGGCGCGCCGGCGCATGCGTCAGGCGCTCGGCCAGACCGAGATCGCCGGCGTGCACACCAACGTCGCCTTCCTCGCCCGGCTGATGGACGACGAGGCCTTCGCCCAGGCCGACCTGGACACCGGCCTCATCGAACGCCGCAAGGCCAGCCTGCAGCCGCGTCCGGCGCCCGCTCCCTCCGTGGCCCTGGCGCTGGGCGCGGCCGGCCTGCTGCGCCAGCAGGCCCGCGCCGCGGCGTGCTCGCCGGACCCCTGGGACATTGCCGACGACTGGCGGCCGGGCGGCGCAGCGTCCCGGGTGCTGGAACTGATCGATCAGGGCGATACCCGCCGCATCCAGGTGGACGCGGCCGGCCTGCGCCTGGACGAGCAGCCGGCCACGCCCTTCGCCTGGCTCGCCGACGATCCCGCCTGCGCCACGGTGCGCGTGACGCTGGGCGGACAGACGGCCAGCGGCACCGTCCTCGTGGGCCAGACGGGCATCACCGTGTTCCACGATGCCCGCCGCTACACGTTCAGCCTGCCCGACCCGGCAGCCGGCGCCAACGAGGCCGCCGGCGCCGGCCACCTGGCAGCGCCGATGCCCGGCAAGATCATCGCCGTGCATGCCAACCCGGGCGACACCGTCAAGGCCGGGCAGGCGCTGGTCGTCATGGAAGCCATGAAAATGGAGCACACCATCACCGCGCCGGCCGCCGGCAAGGTGGCGGCCGTACGCTATGCCCCCGGCGACCAGGTGGCCGAAGGCGCCGAACTGATCGAACTCACCCTGGGCTGAAACCCGCGGCCCGGCGCCGCGGCGCCGCCCCTGCCCCGGCAGGCTCGCCGGCCCGCGCGCGCCTGCCGGGGCAGGGCATGGGCATTGCGAAAAGTTTCTGCCCGCCATGCGCGGATACCGCTCCCGCAGCAGAGCGCGCGGCCAGCCGTTGCAGACCGTCGACAGGCGCAAACCGGCTTCGGGATTCTGGTACAGTAGTCTCACCTACCAGTGCGCGCTCATGTTCGATATCCTCGTTTATCTCTTCGACAATTACCACGCGCCCGAAGCCTGTCCCGATGCGGAAGCTCTGGCGCGGCGTCTGGCCGCTGCGGGTTTCGAGCACGAAGACATCGACGATGCCTTGTCCTGGCTCTCCGGCCTGGCCGAGTCCACCCAGCAGTGCGTCGACATGTCCCGCATGCCGTGCTCCGGCGCCCGCGTCTACGCGGAAGCCGAATACCAATTGCTGGGTACGGAAGCCATCGGCTTCATCGCCTTTCTCGAAGGCGCCGGCATCCTGTCGGCGCCGCTGCGCGAGATCGTGATCGACCGCGCCCTGGCGCTGGGCGAGGCGCCGGTGCCGCTCGAGAAACTGCGCATCGCCGTGCTCATGGTGCTCTGGAGCCAGGAGGCCGACATCGACAATCTCGTGCTCGAAGAACTGCTCGAGGATGGGGCCACCCGCCGCTTGCATTGAAACGGCCACTATCGTCGCCACCTTTACAGCGCCGCGCTCCGCGCGGCGCTGTGCTTTTCGGCCGTGCTTGCGCGCGGCCATCGCCGTAACGGTCCGAAACTTGCAAGCGGGCCGCCCGACGGTGCCGCAGGGCGCGCATGATGCGCGGCTCGACACCGGCGCCGAAGGCGGTTCCGGGGTCCGATGCCGGTGACATACTGTCACCGACTTGCATGGCAAGAATGCTGCCCCGTATGATGCCGGGGCATCCGACCGCGCCCCTTCGGGGCGCGGTGCTGTATGGAACTTGGAAATCGATGGGAAAGACACTCATAATCGCCGAGAAGCCGTCCGTGGCGCTCGACATCTCGCGGGCCCTGGGCGGGTTCAAGCGCGAAGGGGAGTACTTCGAGAGCGATCAGTACGTGCTGTCGTCCAGCGTTGGGCACCTGCTGACGCTGGTCGCGCCCAACGATCCTGTCAAGGGCAAGTGGAGCTTCACCCACCTGCCCGTCATTCCGCCGGAATTCGCTCTCGGCCCGGCCGACAAGCGCTCCGAGGAGCGCCTCAGGCTTCTGGTCAGGCTGATCAAGCGCAAGGACGTCGACGCCATCATCAACGCCTGTGACGCGGGCCGCGAGGGCGAGCTGATCTTCCGCTACATCCTGCAGTTCTCGGGCGCGAAGAAACCGGTACAACGCCTGTGGCTGCAGTCCATGACCCAGCAGGCCATCCGCGACGCCTTCGCCAGCCTGCGCACCGACGACACGATGAAGCCACTGGAAGCCGCCGCGCGCTCGCGCGCCGAGGCGGACTGGCTGGTCGGCATCAACGGCACGCGCGCCATGACGGCCTTCAACAGCAAGGACGGCGGCTTCTTCAAGACGCCCGTGGGCCGCGTGCAGACGCCCACTCTGGCGATCGTCAACGAGCGTGAGGAGCGCATCCGCCATTTCGTCTCGCGCGACTACTGGGAAGTGCGCGCGCAGTTCGTGGCCGCGGCCGGCTTCTACGAGGGCAAGTGGTTCGATCCGGCGCACAAGCGCGACGAACGCGATCCGGAAAAGCGCGATACGCGCCTCTGGAGCAAGGCCGCCGCCGAATCGGTCGTGGTCGCCTGCCGCGACCAGCCGGGCAGCGTCAGCGAAGAATCGAAGCCTTCGACCCAGCTCTCGCCCCTGCTCTATGACCTGACCAGCCTGCAGCGCGAGGCCAACTCGCGCTTCGGCTTTTCGGCCAAGACCACGCTGGCGCTGGCGCAGGCGCTGTACGAACGCCACAAGGCGCTGACCTACCCGCGGACGGATTCGCGCTACCTGCCCGAGGACTACGTCGGCACCGTGCGCGACACCATGGGCATGCTCGCGGCCGACGACAGCGGCAGCACCAGGGCGTTCGCCCCCTTCGCCCGCCAGGTGCGCGAAAGCGGCTGGATCAAGCCCAATCGCCGCATCTTCGACAACCGCAAGGTGTCGGACCACTTCGCCATCATTCCGACGCTGCAGGCGCCGCGCGAACTCTCGGACGCCGAGGGCAAGCTCTACGATCTCGTCGTGCGCCGCTTCCTGGCCGTGTTCTTCCCGGCTGCCGAATACCGCATCACCACCCGCATCACCGAGGTGGCCGGCCATCGCTTCCGTACCGAAGGCAAGGTTCTGGTGAACCCGGGCTGGCTGGCCGTGTACGGCCGTGCCGTCCAGGGCGAGGAAGCCACGCTCACCGCGGTCGCCGAGGGCGAGACCGTGCGCACCGAGGAGATCGAGGCCGTCGGCCTGGCGACCAAGCCGCCGGCGCGCTACTCCGAAGCCACCCTGCTCTCGGCCATGGAAGGCGCGGGCAAGCTGGTCGAGGACGAGGAGCTGCGCGAGGCCATGTCCGCGCGCGGCCTGGGCACGCCGGCCACGCGCGCCGGCATCATCGAAGGGCTCATCAACGAACAGTACCTGCGCCGCGAGGGTCGCGAACTGGTGCCGACCGCCAAGGCCCGCCAGCTCATGACCCTGCTGTCGGGGCTGGACGTGGACGAACTCACCTCGCCCGAACTCACCGGCGAATGGGAGTACAAACTCTCGCAGATCGAGCAGGGCCAACTGGCGCGCGAAGCCTTCATGCGCGAGATCGCCCAGATGACGCAGGTGATCGTCAAGCGGGCCAAGGAATACGATCGGGACACCGTACCCGGCGACTACGTCACGCTCAAAACACCCTGCCCCAAGTGCGGCAACGTGGTGAAGGAGAACTACCGGCGCTATGCGTGCACGGTGTGCGACTTCTCCATCAGCAAGCACCCCGGCGGGCGCACCTTCGAGCCGGCCGAAGTCGAGGAGCTGATCGAGAAGCGCACCATCGGCCCGCTCAATGGCTTCATCAGCAAGATGGGCCGGCCGTTCTCGGCAATCCTGCGCATCACCGACGACTACAAGCTCGAGTTCGATTTCGGCCAGGCCGACGAGGACGACAACGAACCGGTGGATTTCAGCGGCCAGACCGCGCTCGGCCCCTGCCCCAAGTGCAATGGCCAGGTCTACGAGCACGGCATGAGCTACGTGTGCGAACACTCGGTCGGGCCGAACAAGCACTGCGACTTCCGTTCGGGCAAGGTCATCCTGCAGCAGGAGATCACCCGCGAACAGATGGAAAAGCTGCTGCGCGACGGCAAGACCGACCTGCTCGACGGCTTCGTCTCCAGCCGCACGCGCCGCAAGTTCAAGGCGTTCCTGACCCGCCAGGCCGACGGCAAGATCGGCTTCGAGTTCGAGCCGCGCCCCGAGAAGCCGGGCCGCAAGACGGCGGCCAAGAGCGCGGCCAAGACGGCCGGCGCGGACGCTGCGGCCGCCCCTGCGAAGAAGGCGGCGAAGAAGGCCGCAGCCAAGAAGGCGGCAGCCAAGAAAGCCGTCAGGAAGGCGGTCAAGAAAGCCGCGGCCTGAGGCCGGGCGCGGCGGGGCCCGCCCGGGCCCCACGCGCCGACCTCAGCGCCAACAGCCCGCCTAGATCGGATAGATGATCGAGTTCGGCACGAGCTCCGTGTCGAACACGCAGCAGCGGCGCGCGTAGCGCAGGCCGTCGGGGGTCCGCACCACGCGGTCGTGGTAGCGGCCGACGTTGAAGACCGTGCTGGGGCCGTCGCGCTTGGTGCGGAACACGGCGTAGTTGGCCTCGCACACGAGCACGCCCTCGTCCTCGCGCACGATGCTCGGCGCCTCGACCACGTGGCGCTGGTAGTACGGGTCGTGGAACAGGGTCTCGCGGATGCCATAGGCGCGGTCGCGCAGCATGTCCTTGCTGAGGAACCACATCGTCGCCAGCGGCAGGCCGCGCTCGTGGTTCTCGCGCGGCTGCAGCTTGTATTCGCAGTCGTCCACGAACAGCTCGACCCAGGCGTCCCAGTCCCCAGCATCCACCGCGGTCGTGTAGGCAGCGTACAGCCGCTGCACGGCCAGCCAGTCCTCGATGCTCGTCATGGCTCAGACCTCCATCACGCGGCGCCAGTAGGCGTACATGGCGCGGATCAGCGTCTCGGTGACCATGTGCTCGGTCTCCTCCACGCCGGTGCCGCCCAGCTCGGCCAGGGCGCGATGAGACGGCTTCTGCGCGAAGCCGTCCTGGGAGAACTCGATCACCTCGCCGTCGTCGGCAGACACGAAGCCGGCCGGTCCGAAGAGATTGGCCTGGATCAGCCGGCGCTGCGTCATCTCCGGCGTGTCGTCCTCGAAACCGAAATGGGTCCAGACGAAATCGAATTCGCCATGGCCGCGCGGCTGGATGTGCCGGGTCGACACGCTGTTCACCTGCTGCTGGAAGATCACGCTCGGAAACACCGTCATCATCACCGCGGTCGGCCCGCCCCACCAGTCCTCGGGCACGATGTCGAGCAGGCGGGCATCGTTCATCTTCATGCCCTGCTTGAAGCTGGTCACGCCCTGCGTCACCTCGTTGGCGTTGCCGCTGTTGCCCCGGGTGGAGATCATGGCCGCGTGGCGGCCCTCGGCGTCCATGCGCAGCTCGGACTTGTTGTCGGCGCGCCAGAGCCCGTAGGTGATGAACCAGGTATGCAGCAGCCCGGGATGGTAAGGGTCCTTGATGTTCTCCTGCATCAGCTTCCAGTTGCCCGGGATGCGCTGGCGGCTGTAGCCGAGCAGGGTCAGCCGACGGCCATTGAAAAGACGGTCGAAGTAGCCGGTGATGCGCGGGCCCAGGAAGTCCGCCAGCGGCGGCACGTCGGGGTCGAACGAGGCGAAGACCACTCCGCCGCGCACGGCCACGGCGAGCTTGGTGAGCCCGTTCTGCGCCGGCTCGAAATCGGCCGGCATGCCGCCCACCATCAGCCCGTCCTGGCGCAGGCCTCGCCTGAAGGGTACGCCCTGCAGGTCGCCCTTCAGGGTGTAGCTCCATTGGTGGTACGGACAGACCAGCACCTTGCGGTTGCCGCTGCGCTCCCGACAGAACTGCATGCCGCGATGCGCGCAGACGTTCTCCACCACATGGATGCCGCCGTCCTTGTCGCGGGTCATGATGACCGAGCGCTCGCCGATCACGCTGCGCTTGAAGTCGCCCGGGTTCGGGATCTCGGCCTCCAGGCCCACATAGCACCAGTGGCCGCGGTAGAAGAAGCGCTCCAGCTCGCGCTGGTAGAGCCCGGGCTCGGTGTAGGCCCAGAAGGGTATCCGGCTGCTGCCGGGGTCGCGCCACTGCGGCGCGGCATCGGAATGTTCCATGCGCGTCTCCTGTCTCCACGGGTCGCCCCCGGCCCTTCACGCTTCGCATTCCTGGCCGCGCCTGCGCTTGCGAGACGACACGGGCCGCGAGGCCGGCGATGTCCGGTTGTCGTTATGTGTCCTCATTCTAGGTAAGCGGGCACAATTAATATACGGAACGTCGGCAATAGCCGATATCACGAATGGTGATCCGCGGATGGACCTCGAAGAGATCGATCTCAACCTGCTCCTCGTGCTGCACCACCTGCTCGATACGCGCAGTGTCTCGCGCACGGCGCAGCGCCTGGGCATCACTCAGCCCGGGGTGAGCAATGCCCTGAAGCGCCTGCGCACGATGCTCGAGGACGACGTCTTCGTGCGCACCGCCGACGGCATGCAGGCCACGCCCTACGCCCTGGAACTGGCCGCGCCCGTGCAGCGCGCGCTCGATGGCCTGCGCACTGCCCTGAGCCAGGGCAACCGCTTCGAGCCTGCGCACAGCCAGCGCGAATTCACCATCGCCATGTCGGATCTGGGCGAAGTCGCCCTGCTGCCGGCGCTGATGGAAGGGCTCGCCACCGCCGCGCCCGGCGTCGCCCTGCATACCGTGCGCAACGACGGAGCCGACCTCGCGGACGCCATGCAGTCCGGCCGCGTCGACCTGGCCCTGGGGCTCATCACCCATCTGCCCAAGGGCACTTTCCAGCGCCGCCTGTTCGCGCAGCGCTACGTCTGCCTGTATCGGCGCGGGCATGCCTTCGACGGCCGCAAGCCGAGCCTGCGCCGCTTCTTCGCGGCCGAGCACGTCACCGTGTCCCAGGGGGCGGGCCACGCCCGCGCTGACCGCATCATCGAGGCCGCCGGCACGCGGCGCGTGCGCCTGCGCGTACCGCACTTCGTCAGCGTCGCGCCGCTGGTGGCCGGCAGCGATCTGGTCGCCACCGTGCCCGAGCGCTACGCCCAGCGCCTGGCCGGCCCCTTCGGCCTGGCCTACTGCCCGCACCCCGTGGCCCTGCCCAGCGTGGACATCAATCTCTTCTGGCATGCCCGCTTTCATCGCGACCCGGCCAATCGCTGGCTGCGCGGCTTCGTGGTCGCGCACCTCGGTGAATAGCGCGGTACAGCCGGCTTTCGCATGCGACAATGCCGCGTTTCGCCCGCCAACCTTTTCCTCGCCCCTCCCGATGAGCCCAGCCGACAAACCCTGGCATGTCCTGCGCCGCTCGCGCGTGCACGGCACCGGCGTCTACGCCGCCCGCAAGATCCCCGCAGGCACCCGCATCTTCGAGTACCAGGGGGAGATCATCAGCCCGGACGAGGCCGACCGCCGGCATCCGGTGAACCCGGACGACCCCTTCCACACCTTCTTCTTCGCGCTCAGCAACGACACCGTGATCGACGGCAACGTCAACGGCAACGACTCGCGCTGGGTGAACCACTCCTGCGAACCCAACTGCGAAACCGAGGAGACCGACGATCACAAGGTGTACATCGTCGCGCTCGAGGACGTCGCGCGCGGCGATGAGCTCTTCTTCGACTACGGGCTGGTGCTGGACGAGCGCATCACCAAGACGGTGCGCGAGCAGTACCGCTGCCTCTGCGGCACCCCGTCGTGCCGAGGCACGATGCTGGCGTTGAAGCGCAAGCCGGCGCAGAAGACGGCGGTGCAAACGGTGGCCAAGGCCGAAAAGGCCGCGGCGAAGAAGACCTCCCGCGCCAAGAGCGAGCAGCCTGCGCAGAAGGCCGCCAAGAATGCAGCGAAGCAGGCTGCAAAGAAAGCGGGGCAGAAGGCTGCAAAGAAGGCCACCAAGCAGGCAGGCAAGAAGGCAGCGACGAAGGTCGGCGCTGCAAGCCGCTCCGACGTGTCTGGCCAGCCCGGCAAGAAGGCGGCCAAGCAGCCCGGCGCCGCGCGCAAGCTCGGTGCGAAGAAAGCGGTCGCCGGAGGCGGCACGAAGGCGGCGCATTCAAGGAAGGCGGTCTGACGTTCGGCGACGACGTCGAGCAAGCGGCCACAGCCCGGAAGGAGTGAGCGGCGCGGGGGCCGCCCGCCGTTCAGCTCGGGGTCGGCATGCTGAACGCGGAGCCGCCCCCCTTGTCCCCGCCCCAGCGCTGCATGATGCTCTTTTGCCGGGTGTAGAAGCGCACGCCCTCGTCGCCATAGACGTGCATGTCGCCGAACAGCGAACGCTTCCAGCCGCCGAAGCCGTGCCAGGCCAGCGGCACGGGAATCGGTACGTTGATCCCCACCATGCCGACTTCGATACGCCGGCTGAACTCGCGCGCAGTATTGCCGTCCTGGGTGAAGCAGCTCACGCCGTTGGCGTACTCGTGCCGGTTGACGAGATCCAGCGCCTCGCCCGCATCGGCCACCCGCACGCAACTCAGCACCGGCCCGAAGATCTCTTCGCGGTAGATGCGCATCTGCGGCGTGACGCGGTCGAACAGCGTGCCGCCCAGCCAGAAGCCGTGCCTGCCCCGCTCGCCGCCGACGGCGCTGCCGGGCTCGCGGCCATCGACGATGAGGTGCGCGCCTTCGGCGACCCCGGAATCGATGCAGTCCACGATACGCGCCCGCGCGGCAGCGCTCACGATCGGCCCCATCTCCGATTCGGCGGACATGCCGTCGCCCACCTTCAGCGCGCGCGTGCGGGCTTCGAGCAGGGGCATGATGCGCTCGCCCACGTCGCCCACCAACACGGCCACCGAAACAGCCATGCAGCGCTCGCCGGCGGAGCCGTAGGCGGCGCCGACGAGCGCGTCGGCAGCCTGTTCGAGGTCGGCATCGGGCATGACGACCAGGTGGTTCTTGGCGCCGCCCAGGGCCTGCACGCGCTTGCCGTGGCGCGCACCCGTCTCGTAGATATGCTGGGCCACCGGCGTCGAGCCCACGAAGGACACGGCCTTGATCTGCGGATGCCGGAGGATGGCCTCGACCGCATGGTGATCGCCCTGGACCACGTTAAAGACACCATCCGGCAGGCCCGCGGCCTTGAGCAGCCGGGCCAGCATGATCGAGGGCGTCGGATCGGTCGGGCTGGGCTTGAGGACGAAGGTGTTCCCGGTCGCCAACGCAATGGGGAACATCCACATCGGCACCATCACCGGAAAGTTGAACGGCGTGACGCCGGCGACCACGCCCAGTGGCTGGCGCAGCACCCAGTTGTCCATGCCGGGCGCGACCTGGTCGGAGAAGCCCGTCGTGAGCAGGCGCGGGATGCCGCAGGCGAACTCGACGATGTCGATGCCGCGCGCGACTTCGCCCTGGGCGTCGCTGAAGACCTTGCCATGCTCGGCAGTGATGGCGGCGGCCAGAGTGTCCTTGTGTTCGTTGAGAAGCTGCAGGAAACGGAACAGGATGCGCGCGCGGCGCACGGGCGGCATGTCGGCCCAGGCCGGCCCGACGGCCGCTGCGCAGGCCACGGCGGCATCGACGTCGGCCTGGGTGCCGAGCACCACGCACGAGGCCGCCACGCCTTGGGCCGGGTTGTAGACGTCGCGGGCTTCGGCCTGCGCGGGCACGACGTGCTCGCCGCCGATCCAGTGGCCGGTCACGGCGTCGGCGCCGTGCAGGTTCAAAGCGATGCTCATCGGGTAATCCTCTCGTCGGAGTTCCAAAGATCGCCCTAGTCTAGGCAGGCGGCCCGCAGCCGAGAAGACCAATTCCTGAACTTCAGTATTCAATATAATCAACAATCGAGACGGGAGACGGCATGGCGCTCGACCAGATTGCCCCCCTGGTGGGCGACATCTACCTGCTGACGGTGCTCGAGCAGACCGGCAGCTTCACGCAGACCGCGCAGCGGCTGGGCATATCCAAGGCGTCGGTGAGCATGCGCGTGCACGCGCTGGAGCGTGCCACCGGGCTGGCCCTGGTGCGGCGTACCACGCGCCAGGTCTCGCTCACCCAGGCTGGCCACGCGCTGGTCGCCGAGGCCAGCCCCGCCTTCGCCCGCATCGGCGCCTCACTGCTCGCCGTCAAGGACATGACCGGCACGCCGCGCGGCAACCTGCGCGTCACCGCGCCGGTCGCGCTGGGGCGCCAGCACCTCGCGCCGCTGCTCTCGGCGTTCCTCAGGAAGTACCCCGAGATCCGCATCGAGCTGGAGCTGGTCGATCGTCTCGTGAACATGCTCCACGAAGGCTTCGACCTGGCCATCCGGCATACCAGCGCGCCGCCCGAGACCTGCATCGCCTGGACACTGTGCGAGACGCGCTCGCGGCTCGTGGCGAGCCCCACCTACCTGCGAACGCGCGGCATGCCCACGCATCCGCACGAGCTGGCCGCGCACGACTGCGTGCTGTACTTCGGCGATCGCGCCACCGACCAATGGACCTTCCAGCGCGCCGGCGACGGCGAACCCATCACCATCGCGGTACAGGGCCGGCTGCGCGCGAACAACAGCGAGGTGCTGCGCGACGCGGTCCACGCCGGCCTGGGCATCGGCCTGCTGCCGGACTTCAGCCTGGCGAGCGGCGGCCGGCTGGTCACGCTGTTCCCCGACTGGACGGTCCAGGGCTACTTCGGGGCGCGGCTCTATGCCCTGCGGCCACGCTCGGCGCACGTGCCGGCGGCCGTGCGGCTGCTCGTGGACTACCTGCGCGAGCGTCTGGCCGCCGGCTTCGGCGCGGGCTGAGCGCCGCGCCTGCCGGCGGGTATCGGCCATGCCCTCCGCGCTGAGACAGCCGACACGCTGCAGGCCATCGCCAATCTGCACCACGACGCGACCCAGACTCTGCGCGAACGTCAGCTCGCGCAGGGCTGCGAGGACGTGCAGCCGCGCTCAGTACGACTTCGGCAGGCCGAGCACCTTCTCGGCGATGAAGCACAGGATGAGCTCGCGCGACACCGGGGCGATGCGCGGCAGCATCGCTTCGCGCAGGTAGCGCTCGACGTGGTACTCCTTGGCGTAGCCCATGCCGCCGTGCGTGAGCACGGCCGATTCGCAGGCGCGAAAGCCCGCTTCGGCGCACAGGAACTTGGCGGCATTGGCCTCGGCGCCGCAGGGGCGGCCCTGGTCGTACAGCCAGGCGGCTTTCTGGTACATGAGCGTGGCGGCCTCCAGTTCGATCCAGCGCTGCGCGAGCGGATGCTGGATGCCCTGGTTCTGCCCGATCGGGCGATCGAACACGATGCGCTCGCCGGCATACTGCGCTGCCTTGCGCAGGGCGGCGCGGCCCAGGCCCACGGCCTCGGCCGCGATCAACAGGCGCTCCGGGTTCATGCCGTGCAGGATGTACTCGAAGCCCTTGCCTTCCTCGCCGATGCGGTCCTCGACCGGGATCTCCAGGTTGTCGATGAAGAGCTGGTTGGAATCCACCGCCTTGCGGCCGAGCTTCTCGATTTCGCGCACCTCGACGCGGGCGCGGTCCAGCGTGGTGTAGAACAGGCTCAGGCCCAGCGTGGGCTTGGTCACTTCCTCCAGCGGGGTGGTGCGCGCGAGCAGCAGGATCTTGTCGGCCACCTGGGCGGTGGAGATCCACACCTTCTGGCCGTTGACGACGTAACGGTCGCCCTGGCGCACGGCCATGGTCTTGAGCCTGAGCGTATTCAGCCCGGTGTTGGGCTCGGTGACGCCGAAGCAGGCCTTCTCCTCGCCGCGGATGAGCGGCGGCAGCCAGCGCGCCTTCTGCTCCTGCGAGCCATACACCACCACCGGATGCAGGCCGAAGATGTTCATGTGCACCGCCGACGCACCCGACATCCCGGCGCCGGACTCCGAGATGGCCTCCATCATCAGCGCGGCCTCGGAGATGCCCAGCCCGGCACCGCCGTACTCGGTCGGCATGGCCACGCCCAGCCAGCCCGCCTGCGCCAGCGCGGCGTGAAAATCGTGCGCGAACTCGCCGCTGCGGTCGCGCGCCAGCCAGTAGTCGTCGTCGAAATCGCGGCACACGTCCTGGATGGCCGCACGGATCGCACGCTGGTCTTCGGTCAGATCGAAATTCATGCCTTGCCTTGCTCGAGAGGCCCGCAGCGCAGGGCGACCGCGGGGAAACCATGGGCCCGGCAGGTCTCGCTCGCCAGGCATCGGACACCCGATGCTAAACGGCGATCCGGGCTTCAGTCAATTATCAGACCATAGAATCGGACGATAGGATTTGCGGATCGTGCAGCGTGGCTGGGAGGGTTCGGTTGCGGGCGAGCAGCGCCCGCTTACTGGGCGAACAGTGGATCCAACTGCTGCGAATAGGCCATCACATGCCGCTGCATCCGCCGCTGCGCGGCATCGGCGTCGCCCGCTTCGATCGCCGCCAGCACGCTGCGATGCGCCCGCACCACCATGGCGCGGGTCTCGGCCGCGGCTACTTCCTCGACCTGGGTGGCCTCGTGGATGAGATGCGTGATCGACTGGATGAAGGCCTGCAGGATCTGGTTGTGCGACGCCTGCGCCACCGCCAGGTGCCAGCGCACGTTGGCCTCGAGAAAGCGCGGCAGCTCGTGCACGGCCGCCTCCATCGCCGCGGTGCTTGCGCGCAGCAGGGCCAGGTCCTCGTCCGTGCGATGCAGCGCCGCGTAGCGCGCCAGCATGGGCTCGATGGCTTCGCGCGCGGCGACGATCTCGTGCAGGCCGATGCGCCGCCCCCGCACGAACACGTTCACCTGATCGGCCAGGTGCTCGGCCGTGGGCCGGTTGGCCACCGTCCCGCCGTAGCGGCCCGGCCGGGTACGCACCAGCCCTTCGGTCTGCAGGATGCGCAAGGCCTCGCGCACCGAGCTGCGGCTCAGCCCCGTCTGCGCGACCAGCTCGCGCTCCACGGGCAAGGCCTCGCCATCGCGGAACTCGCCATCGAGTATGCGCTTGCGCAACTCGGCCGCGAGCAGGTCGCAGGACTTCGGCACCTGGATGCGGGTGAGGCTGGACATGCGGCTACCTTTGCGTGGAGGCGTCAGGGCCGGCGCCGAGCGGCGCTTGCGGCCCGCGCACAGCGAACGGCCAGTATAGCCACGGCCGCGCGGGGCTCAGCAGCCGGGCGCGGCGAAGCGGTACACCGCGAGCGTGCTGCGCCACTGCGGCAGAAAGTCGATCTCGCGCTCCTCGAAGAACGTGGCGCGCTCGAGCACGCGCAGGCCCAGGCTGGCCGCCAGCCGCTCGAAATCCTGCAGCGTGCACAAGTGGATGTTGGGCGTGTCGTACCACTGGTACGGCAGGTTGCCGTTGACCGGCATGCGTCCGCCGAGGATCGAGAAACCGTGCTTCCAGTAGCCGAAGTTCGGGAAGGACACGATGCCCTCGCGCCCCACCCGCACCATCTCGCGCAGGATGTGTTCCGTGTGGTGCATGGCCTGCAAGGTCTGCGAGAGCACGACGGTGTCGAACTGGCAGTCGTCGAACAGGGCCAGGCCGGCCTCGAGGTTCTGCTGGATCACGTTCACGCCGCGCTGCACGCAGGTGATGACGCGCTGATCGTCGATCTCCACACCGACGCCGCTGACCTCGTGCTGCTCGGCCAGATAGGCCAGCAGGGAACCATCGCCGCAGCCCAGGTCGAGCACGCGGCTCTGCGGCGCGATCCAGCTAGCGATACGGGCAAGATCGGGACGGACGGAGGCGATCGTGGACGACCCTCCGGTCGCTGCGCGACCACCTCCCCGCGGGAGGGACGCGGCGCCTTCGGGCGGCCGTGCGGTAGCGCTCATAACCCCAGCTCCGTCGCAATGCGTTCGTAGTAGGCGCGCACGACGGCGTGGTAGCGCGCGTCCTCCAGGAGGAAGGCGTCGTGGCCGTGGGGCGCGTCGATCTCGGCGTAGGTGACCGGGACCCGGTTGCCGAGCAGCGCGCGCACGATCTCGCGCGAGTTGGCCGGTGGAAAGCGCCAGTCGGTGGTGAACGAGGCCAGCAGGAACGAAGCACGCACCTTTGCCAGCGCGCGCTGCAGGTCGCCGCCGCAGGTCTTCGCGGGATCGAAGTAGTCCAGCGCGCGCGTGAGCAGCAGGTAGGTGTTGGCGTCGAAATAGCCCGAGAACTTCTCGCCCTGATAGCGCAGGTAGGACTCGACCTCGAACTCGATGTCGAAGCCGTAGTTGTAGTCGCCGCCGTTCTGCGACTGGCGCTGCTGCCGGCCGAATTTCTCGGCCATGCTGTCGCCGGACAGGTAGGTGATGTGGCCGACCATGCGCGCCACGGACAGCCCGCGCCTGGGCAGGGTGCCGTGGGCGTAGTAGTCGCCGCCGTGGAAATCCGGGTCGGTGATGATGGCGCGCCGCGCGACCTCGTTGAACGCGATGTTCTGCGCCGACAGCCGCGGCGTGCTGGCGATCACTACGCAGTGGCGCAGGCGCTCCGGATAGGTGATCGCCCAGCTCAGCGCCTGCATGCCGCCGAGCGAGCCGCCCATGACCGCAGCGAACTGCGCGATGCCCAGGCGATCGGCGACGCGGGCCTGGGCGTGCACCCAGTCCTCGACCGTGACCACCGGAAAGGCCGCGCCCCAGGGACGCCCGGTTTCCGGATTGACGCTGGCCGGGCCGGTCGAGCCGAAGCACGAGCCCAGGTTGTTGATGCCGATGACGAAGAACTTGTCGGTGTCCAGCGGCTTGCCCGGTCCGACCATGTTGTCCCACCAGCCGGTGCTCTTGGGATCGTCGGCATAGACGCCGGCCACATGATGCGACGCGTTGAGCGCGTGACAAACGAGCACCGCGTTGTTGCGCTGCGCGTTCAGCGTGCCGTAGGTCTCGACCGCCAGCGAATACGGGCCGAAGGAGGTGCCGTTGGCGAGCCTGAGGGGTTCGGGGAATTCGAGGAACTGCGGGGTAACGATGCCGACCGAATACGGAACGGCCGTGGAAGTAGGTGCGAGCACGGGACCTCTTTAGCTGGATTTATGAGGCGCCCGCAAGCGGATCACGCAAATCGGCGCCGTACAAAAGCCGCGGTACGCGGCGTGGACCTGAACGCGGCGCCTCGTGCGCCAGCGTCATGAACATATTCTAGCATCGCGGCCGGAGCACCCTGGGCGCGGTGACTGCACGAGGCTTGCGCTTTGGCCCGTGGTCATGGGCCATGCTACCGTAGCACGCGAAACAGCACCCCGCGCTCGCGATACCGACCATGAATCTGCGCTTCCTGGAAGCGTTCTACTGGGTGGCAAAACTGGGTAGCGTCACCCGGGCCGCCGAAAGACTGTCGCTGACCCAGGCCGGGGTGTCCAGCCGCATCGCCTCGCTCGAGGCGGACATGCGCACGAATCTCTTCGAGCGCCGCAACCGCCGGCTGACCCTGTCCCAGGCCGGCGTGCGCCTGCTGCCGCGCGCCGAGCGCATGCTCCACATGGAGCGCGACATCCGCCTCGATCTGGACCTGGCCGATCCGGGCCTGCCGATCCTGCGCCTGGGCGTCATCGAGACGATTGCGCACACCTGGCTGCTCGACCTCCTGGACGACCTGCGCCGCGACCGCCAGGACACCGAGCTCGAGCTGACGATCGAGAATACGCCCCTGCTGGCCGAGCAGTTCTCCCGCGGCATGCTGGACATCGCCATCCTCGCCATGCCGCAAGCCGGCGACGGTATTCGTTCGCAGGCGCTGCCGCCGCTGCAGCTCACCTTCGTCCAGCGCCCGCCGGCGGGCGAACGCCGGGTGCCCCGGGTCGAGGTTTCCGCGCGCGAGCTGGCCAGCCGGCAACTGCTCACGTTCCAGCGCGGCTCGCCCACCCAGACGGCGATGATGGATCTGTTTCGCCGGGTCGGCGCGACGCCTCAGCACGTGCATGGCGTGTCGTCCCTGTCGGCCATGCTGAGGCTGGCCGAAAAGGGATTCGGCGTCGCCACGCTGCCGTGCGACCTGGTGCGGCCTTTCGTGCAGCAAGGCCTGCTGCAGTGCGTGGATACCGAGGAACCGCTGCCCTCGCTGCCGCTGTTCGTCACCTACCGGACCGACCCGGTATCGAACGCCATCGAAGACATCGTGGCCCGCATCCTGTTCATTGCGCGCGACCACGAGCGCGCGAACGCCAGCCCCTGAGCAAGCCGCACGGCCCGGTCCCGCCTGTCCCGCCGCCGCACGCCATCGGTGCCTGCGCACCACGGTGGGCATGGCATCCGCACCTTCAAAATAAAAATTTATCAACGACGACAAGAATATCTTGGATTTATCGACGTTTTATACCATTTATCACTTATTAATCAATAACTTGATTGAAATATAGATATCAATAAAAAATTATCGAAACTGGCTCGGCTCTTGCATAGCGGTAGGTGCCACCTACCCTCCGGAGTCTCCGCCATGCGCCATCAGCCCACTGCGCTCGCCGCACTGCTCTCGTTTCTTCTCGCCGGTACGGCCCTGGCCCAGGACTTCCCGGCCGGCCCCGGCATCCGCATCGCGGCCATCACTCAAAGCTCGCCCGCGATTCCGCAGTACACCCAGGTCGACCAGCCCCTGCTGCGCGACGGCCTGCAGGCAGCGAGCAACGGCCGCATCCAGGTTTCGCTGGCCTCGTGGCCCGAACGCAACGTGAACGGGCCGGAAGTGCTGCGGCTGGTGCGCTCCGGGCAGGTCGAGATCGCCGCCGCGGCGCTCACCGTCGTGTCGGGCGACGTTCCTCTCCTGGACGGCGGCGATCTTGCCGGCATGAACCTGACGATCGAACAGGCCCGCAAGGTATCGGACGCGATCAAGCCCGCCGCCAACCAGAGCCTGGAACGGTTGGGGGTGAAGATTCTTGCGCTGTACCCGTTCTCCGGACAGATGCTGTTCTGCAACAAGCCGGTGTCGGGGCTGAACAGCCTGAAAGGCCTGAAGGTGCGCGGCAACGGCCCTTCCGCGGCGGACCTGATCACGGCGCTGGGCGGCACGCCGGTGTCCGTCGCCTTCGGCGAGGTGTACTCCGCGCTGGAACTGCATACGGTGGACTGCGCGCTGACGGGCTCCGGCAGCGGCAACGGCATGAAGTGGAACGAAGTCGCCACCCACCTGGTCGCCCAGCCCGTGTCGTGGTCGACCGCGGGCTACTTCGTCAACCTGGCCTGGTGGAACCGCCAAGCGCCGGAAACGCAGGCGCTGCTGGAACGCACATTCGCCGAGATCGAGGCGCGGCAGTGGGCCCTGGGCGCGATCGCCACCCAGGACGGCATCGATTGCAACGTCGGACGGGCCGACGGCTGCAAGCTGCACACCCTGGGCCGCAAGCCCATGACGGAAGTGACGTCCTCTGAGGACACCTTGCCCGCGCTGCACAAGGCAGTCGCCGAGGCCGTCCTGCCGAACTGGATCAAGCGCTGCGGGCCGAATTGCGCCGAGGTCTACGCCAGCACGCTGGCCCCCATCACGGGAATCTCGTATGTACAACCGTGACGGCGCCGGGCCCGGGCGCATCGTACGCCTCATGGGCCAGGGGGCCATGGCGCTCGCCGGCTTGTGCTATGTGGCGATGGCCGCCCTCATTCTCTTCGACATCGTGGCCAGGCGCTTTCTCGGGTTCTCCACCGTCGCCACCACCGAGATCTCGGGCTACCTCCTGGCCATCGGCATGACGCTGGGACTGGGCGGGGCGCTGAGCCAGCGCGCCCATGTGCGCATCGACGTCCTGGTCCAGAAGATGCCATTGCGCGTACGCGTCGGCTTGCACTTGCTCTCCTTGCTCAGCCTGCTCCTGGTGACCGGCTTCTTTGCCTATGGCGCGATCGCGCTGGCCTGGGAATCCTGGGAGTTCCAGGCGACCGACGTGTCGGCGCTGCGCGTTCCCCTCGTGATACCTCAGGGCTTGTGGGCGCTGGGCTTCGTCCTGCTGCTCGTCGTGGGGCTGGCCCTGCTCGCCCGCTGCCTGCGCTGGCTGGCCGCGGGCCAGCTCGCCAGGATCGACCGCGCCCTGCTTTCGCGCAGCGATCAGGAAGAAGCCCGCGAGACCATCGAGGCCTCCGGGCTCGACAAGGGGCATCCATGATCGCCGTCGGCTTCATCGTCCTGCTGGGCCTGGCCATCGGCGCGGCCTCGCTGATGGGCGTCGCCCCGGTGACCATGGACGGCTCCTGGGCCGCGCTGGGCGTCATCCTGGTCGCCTTCATCGCCTTCTTCGCGGGCGGCATCTACATCGGCGCGGCGCTTGGCCTGCTCGCGCTGCTCGCCGGGTTCACGCTGTCGGATCGGCCGTTCTGGAACTACATCGGACAGATGATCTGGGGCCCCAGCACCAACTTCGTGCTGGTGGCCGTGCCCCTGTTCCTGCTGATGGGCGAGATCATGCTGCGCGCCGGGCTGTCCGAGCGGCTGTATCGCGGGCTCAGCGTCTGGGTGCGCAGGCTGCCGGGCGGTCTGCTACATACCAACATTCTGTCCTGCGGGCTGTTCTCGGCCGTGGCCGGCTCCAGCGTCGCGACCGCCGCCACCATGGGGTCGGTCGCCCTGCCCTACTTCGAGAAGTCGACCTATCCGCCGCGCCTCGTCCTGGGCACGCTCGCCGCCGGCGGCGCGCTCGGCAACCTCATACCGCCCGGGCTCTCCTTCATCGTGTACGGCCTGATCACCGAAACCTCCGTCGGCTCGCTGTACCTGGCCGCCGTCGGCCCGAGCATTCTGGTGGTCGTCATGTTCTCGCTGGTGGTGGCCTGGTACGGCGCGCGCCGGGGCCTGGGCAGGGATGCGACCCCGCACGAAAAGGGCGAACGCCTGCGCAGCCTGTTCGACCTGCTGCCCACGCTCGCCCTGATCGCGCTGGTGCTGGGCACGATCTACACCGGCTTCGCCACGCCCACGGAATCCGCCGCGCTCGGCGTGGCGGGGGCGGTGGTGCTGGCGCTGTTCGAACGCCGCATGAGCCTGCGGCTGCTCGTGGACTCGATGATGTCCACCGCGCGCACCACCTCGATGATCGGGCTGATCCTGTTCGGTGCGTATTTCCTGAACTACATGCTGTCATCGCTCGGCATCTCCGAGACACTGGCGACATTCATGAGCGAGCTCCCGCTGCCCGGCTGGGCGGTCATGCTGCTGATCGTCGGCTTCTACCTGGCGATGGGCACCTTCATGGAAGGCACTTCCATGGTGATCACCACGGTGCCGCTGCTCTTTCCGGTCGTGACCGCCCTGGGCTACGACCCCGTCTGGTTCGGCGTGGTCATCACCATGCTGGTGGAAATCGCCATGATCAGCCCGCCCGACGGCACCGTGCTCTACGTGCTGCAGGGCATGCGGCGCCAGCCTGGTCCGATCACCGACGTGTTCGCCGGCGTCATGCCCTTCATCGGTGCCTACATTCTCGCGGTGCTGATCCTGATGGTGCTGCCGGAGATCGCGCTATGGCTGCCCAGCCTGCTCGGCCGATGACCGCGCCGGCCTGCCAGGCGCCCTGGCCGGGACGCGATTTCGTGGGCTATGCCGGCCGGCCGCCGCACGCCGGCTGGCCTGGCGGGGCGCGCATCGCACTGAACTTCGCGCTCAACATCGAGGAAGGCGCCGAGTATTCGCCGCTGGACGGCGACGCGCACACCGACACGGCCTTGACCGAAGGCGTCGGCATGGACACGGGCATCGCGGGCCGCGACCTGAGCGCCGAATCCATGTACGAGTACGGCAGCCGGGTGGGCGTCTGGCGCCTGCTCGAGCTCTTCTCCCGGCGCGCACTGCCCCTCACCCTCTTCGTCTGCGCTCTGGCACTGGAACGCAACCCGGCCCTGGCTGCCGCGTTGCGCGGCACCCTGCACGACGTGTGCTGCCACGGTTGGCGCTGGGAGAAGCCCTGGCTGCTTTCGGCCGAGACCGAGATGGCACACATCGCGCGGGCGCAAGCCTCGCTGCGCCGCACCCTCGGACGCGAAGCCGAGGGGTGGTGCTGCCGCTACGGGCCGAGCGAGCACACGCGCGGGCTGCTCGCCAAGGCGGGCTTGCTGTACGACTCGGACAGTTGCAACGATGAACTGCCGTACTGGTGCCGGGTCGAGGGCGCGCCCCATCTGGTCGTCCCGTACAGCCTGGTCACGAACGACTGCAAGCTCGCGCCCGGCGGCCTGCCGACCCCGAACGACTTCTTCGCGCTGCTGCGCGACAGCTTTGATCAGTTGTACGAGGAAGGCGAACGCTCGCCCCGCATGATGACCGTCGGGCTGCATCCGCGCATGGTCGGCCACCCGGGCCGGGCGCGCGGGCTGGCCCGCTTCCTCGATCACGTCGCCCGCCACGAGCGGGTCTGGGTGTGTCGCCGGGCCGATATCGCCCATCACTGGCGCACGCGCTTTCCCGCACCGCAAGAGACTGCCGCATGAAGCTGCCCCCGCCGCCCCCGCACGTCGAACTCGACCTCACGCCCATCCCACCAGCCGCCTCGCCGGCGCT
>NZ_VLTJ01000028.1 GCF_007558815.1 Verticiella sediminum
GGCGGCCCGGCCCGATGGGCTCTCCGAGCGCACCCTCGCCCAACTGCATGCCGCGACCGCCGACGGCGAATTCGACGCTCGCCCCGGGCAGCTTCTGCTGCTCCACGGAACAACGTCCGACGGCATCCGCCGGACCCTGCTGGTCGGCATCGGCACAGGGTCGACGCTGGCCCCGGAAACCCTGCGCCGTGCCGCTGCGCAGGCCACTCGGCGCCTCCGGCAGGCCGGCATCGGCGACTGGCATCTGCGCCTGCCGGCCAACCTGCCCGCGAGCTGCCCGCCGGACATCGCGGCCCAGGCGATCACCGAGGGCATTCTGCTCGCCGGCTACGCCTTCACCGCCTATCGCAGCGGCGCCGACCAGGCCCGCGCAGCGCCGCTGGGCGCCGTCACGCTGTGGGCGTCCGATGCCGCGCAGGCCGCGGCCTGGCGCCGGGGCGTCGTGCGCGGCCAGACCGTCGGCGACGCCGCCTGGCTGGCGCGGGATCTGTGTCACCTGCCCGGCAACGCCCTGACGCCGCAGCGCTTTGCCGAGGTCGCCCTGGACATCGCGCAGACGTCGGGGCTGCGTGCCGAGGTGCTGGCCACCGAGGAACTCGCCCGCCTGGGCATGGGCGGGCTGCTGGGCGTCGCCGCCGGCAGCCGCGACGGCCCGCGCCTGGCGATCCTCGAACACGCCCCGCCTGGAACCGAGCGGCAGCGGCCGATCGTCCTCGTGGGCAAGACCGTCACGTTCGACAGCGGCGGCATCTCCCTCAAGGCGGCGCTGGACATGGAGCAGATGAAGGCCGACATGACGGGCGGCGCCGCCGTGCTGGCGGCCATGCGCGCCGCAGCGCGTACCGGCTTGCCCCGCCGTGTCGTCGCCCTGCTGGCCATCGTGGAGAACATGCCCGACGCCTCGGCGATGCGACCGGGCGACATCCTGCGCATGGCGTCGGGCGCGACGGTGGAAGTGCTGAACACCGATGCCGAAGGCCGTTTGATCCTCGCCGACGCGCTGCACTACGCCCGCCGCTTCGAACCCGCGTGCGTCATCGACATCGCCACGCTGACGGGCGCCAGCGCGGTGGTGTTCGGCTCGGCGTTCAACGCCCTGTTCTCGAGTGCCCCGGCCTATGCCGCACGCATGGAGCAGGCGGGTGCGCTCAGCGGCGAACGGCTCTGGCCGATGCCGCTCGCGCAGGCGTACGCCGAACGTCTGCACAGCGAGGTCGCCGATCTGCGCAACGTGGCGGGCCCGCAGGGCGCCATGCTGGTGGCGGCCGCCTTCCTCCAGCAGTTCGCCGCCGGCATGCCCTGGCTGCATCTGGACATCTACAACACCTGCTGGAACACCGAGGCGCACCCTTACCTGCCCAAGGGAGCGACCGGCGCCGGCACCCGCCTCCTGACCCAGTTTCTGCTCGATCTGCCGGCCGACGATCCGGCCGGCCCCTGACTTGCCCCATTCACCGGAGAAGCACCCATGCCCAAGACCGTCATTCATTCGCCCTACGTCGTCGAACCCGTCAACCCGCACTCCCAGGCGACGATGGCCGGCAACCATTTCTACACCGCCACCGTGGCGCTGAACCAGCAGGGCCAGGTCGTCGGCGTCGGCGACATCCGCGCGCAGACGCGACAGGCGCTGCAGAACCTCGCCCACCTGCTCGAGGCTGCCGGCGGCTCGCTGGACGACGTGGCGCGCGTCATGATCTATCTGACGGACATGCGCCACTTCGCCGGCATGAACGAGGTGTATGCCGAGTTCTTCCATGGCGACAGCCTGCCGTCGCGCGCGACGGTCACGGGCTCCATGGGCATGCCCGAGTTGATGGTCGAGTTCGACGTGATCGCCTACATCGAACGATGAACGCACCCGCCGATCTGTTCCGCTGGCCGCTCGCGGCCATCGCGCGCGCCCTGCGCGACGGCAGCCTGACGGCTCGCGCCATGCTGAGCCACTTCCAGGACCGAATCGAGCGGCTGAATCCCGTCGTCAACGCCTTCGCATGGCTCGATCCGGCGGCTCACCGCGCCGCCGACGTCAGCGACGAACACCTGCGTGCGGGCCGGCCGCGCAGCGAGCTGGAAGGCATCCCGGTGGCCGTGAAGGACAATCTGCTCGTGGCCGGTCAGCCGGCGACCTGGGGCTCGCCGCTCTACCAGCACTACCGACCCACGCATGACGAACTGCCGGTGGCGCGCCTGCGCGCCGCCGGCGCGATTCTGATCGGCAAGACCAACGTGCCGGAGTTCACGCTGCAGGGATACACCTGCAACCCGCTGTTCGGAGCCAGCCGCAACCCATGGAATCCGGCGCTCACGCCGGGAGGCTCCAGCGGCGGGGCCGCCGCCGCGGTCGCCGCCGGGCTCGTTCCGCTCGCGCTGTGCACCGACGGCGGCGGCTCGATCCGCCGCCCCGCCGCCCTGACGCACCTGCTCGGGTTCAAGCCCAGCACGGGACGCCTGGCGCGCCACGGCGGCTTCCCGGCCCTGCTGCTCGATTGCGAGGTGGTCGGGCCGATCGCGCGTTCGACCGAGGGCGCGCGCCGGCTCTTCGAGTGCCTGGCGGGGCCGAGCCCGCTCGACCCGTCCTCCTTCGCCCTGCCGCCGGCCCCGGCCGCGCACGGCGTCCGGCGGCGCATCCACTACGTCGATCACCTCCCGCCGCATCCGGTCGACCGCGGGATCCAGGCCGCCTGCCTGCAAGGCATGAGGCGCCTGGAGGCGCTGGGCCACACCGTCACGCACGGGCCCCTCCCCTTCGACGTGTCCGAGGTCGATGCAGCGTGGTCGCAGTTGGGCGGCATCGGCCTCGCCCTGCTGGCCCGGCGCGACCCCGAGTTCGCGCACCAGGCCTCGCCAGCCTTCGTCGATCTCGCGCGCGCGGGCGCAGCCTTGTCGGCGGCGGACCTGCTCGCCTGCCTGGAAACCCTGCAGGCGTTTCGCCGGACCGTGCGCGCAGCCTTCGCGGGAGTCGACATCATCGCGACGCCCTGCAGCGCCGCGCCGCCCTGGCCAGCCACCGAGATATACCCCGGGACCATCGACGGTGCGTCGGCGGCTCCCCGCAGCCATGCCGCCTTCACGGGCTGGGTCAATGCGTGCGGACACCCGGCCATCAGCCTTCCCGTCGCCGACGACCCCGCCGCGGGCCTCGCCGGCCTGCAGTTGATCGGCGACTTCGGCGCCGATCGCGCGCTGCTCGACCTTGCGCAACGCTACGAAACGGCCCACCCCTGGACGCAGCATTGGCCGGCGCTGGCGACGGCGCCGTGAGGACGGACGGGCGTTCTTCGCTGCGCATGCCGCGATCCGCCGTCCGGCGCCCGCCCGGGCCTCACCCCAGCAACGTCCTCACGTCCGCCACCATGTCCTCCACCGGCTGGCCGTAGCGGGCATACACCCGCACGTTGCCTTCGGGATCGAAGAAGTACAGGCCCGCCGAGTGGTCCATGGTATAGCCCTCGCCGCCCGGGCCGGGCACCTTGGCGTAGAAGGCCTTGAAGGCGCGCGCCGCATCGGCGAGCTGTTCGAGGTCGCCGCGCAGGCCCACGAAGGATCCGTCGAAATTGTCGAGGTACTCGCGGATGATCTGCGGGGTGTCGCGTTCGGGGTCCACCGTGATGAAGAGCACCTGCATGCGCTCGCCATCGGGGCCTAGCTGCCGCTTGACCTCGGTCAGCTCGGCCAGCGTGGTCGGGCATACGTCGGGGCACTGGATGAAGCCGAAAAACGCCACCGCGACCTTGCCCTTGAAATCCTCGGCGGAGCGCATCTCCCCCTCGGTGTCGGGCAGGCGCCAGTTCTGGCCGATGTCCGAACGGCCGACGTCCGTGCCGCGAAAGCTCGCGCTCTTGTCCAGGCAACCGGAGAGCAGGGCCGGCAGGGCGAGGCCCGCCGCACCGGCCGCCAACAGGCGCCGGCGAGCGGGTTTCAGGAGGGAATGCGTCATATCAGTTTCCGCGCTGCCGCCCGAAGGGGACTGAAGCCCCCGCGGGAGACAGCGAACGTAGTGAGCGTGGGAGTCGTTTCATTTCTGTTTTCCATGCCGCTGCGCGCTACCTCGACGTATGACACTGCGGTGGTGCGATCCAGGGCACGGCCGGATCCGGCTCCGCCGGTCCGCCCTTGGGGGGAGCGCGTCAGCGCGCAGGGGGGACCGTTCACCCCACCCAGTGATCGACCAGCAGCGCGCCGAACAGCAGGGCCAGATAAAGAATCGAGAATTTGAAGGCGCGGCGAGCCAGCTCGTCGCTGTAGGCGCGCCACAGGCGCCAGGCGTAGGCCACGAACCAGGCACCCAGGATCACCGCGGCCGCCAGGTAGAGCAGGCCGCTCATGTTGATGACGTAGGGCAGCAGCGTCACCCCGAACAAGGCGACCGAATACAGCAGGATCTGCAGGCGGGTGTAGCGCTCGCCGTGGGTGACGGGCAGCATGGGCAGCCCGGAATCGACGTAGTCCTGGCGGCGGTACAGGGCCAGCGCCCAGAAGTGCGGCGGCGTCCAGACGAAGATGATGAGCACCAGCAGCCAGGCCTGGGCCGGCACGGCGTCGGCCACGGCGGCCCAGCCCAGGGCCGGCGGCATCGCGCCGGACAGCCCGCCGATGACGATGTTCTGCGGCGTGCGCGGCTTGAGGATGACGGTATAGATGATCGCGTAGCCCACGAAAGTGGCGAAGGTGAGCCACATGGTGAGCGGATTCACCAGGTGATAGAGCACCAGCATGCCCAGGCCGCCCAGCACGCCCGAGGTGGCCAGGGTCTGCCCGGCCGGGATGTCGCCGCGCGCCGTGGCGCGGTGGCGGGTGCGGGCCATGCGCGCGTCGACCTCCTGCTCGATCAGGCAGTTGACGGCGAAAGCGGCGGCGGCGAGCAGCCAGATGCCGATGGTCGCGAAGACGATGGTATCGAGCGGCGGCAGGCCGGGCGAGGCGAGAAACATCCCGATCACCGCGCAGAACACGGCGAGCTGGGTGACCCGGGGCTTGGTCAGTACGAGGTACTGGCGCAGCCGCAAGCGGGCGGTGGAAGCGGACAAACCATTCATGATGCGAGGATTTTATCGTCGCCGGCCGGCGGTTGCCGACCGGCGCGCGCGGTGCGCACGGCAAGCGTCGTGCACGCCATGGTGAGCACGGCCGCGCCGCCGTTGTGCAGGACGGCGAGCAGCAGCGGCCATTGCAGGAAGATGGTGGCGATCCCGGTCAGGACCTGGAGCACGAGCACGCCGCCGAGCAGCCGCGCCGGCCCGCGCAGGCCTTCGTAGCGCCCAAGCCGGTGCGAGAGCCAGCCGAGATAGACGAAGACGACCACGGCAAAGTTCCGGTGCACCCAGTGGATCGCCGTGAGCCCGCTCTGGGAAATGATCTCTCCCGACGGCAGTTCGCCCAGCCCTCGCACCAGCGAGAAGCCGCCATGGAAATCCATCTCGGGCACCCAATCGCCATGACAGGTCGGGTAATCCAGGCAGGCGAGCGCCGCATAGTTGGTGCTGACCCAGCCGCCCAGGGCGATCTGGACCGCCAGCACGAGCAGGCCGAGCACGGCGGCCAGGCGCCAGCGCGCCGCCTCGGCGGGCACGGGTTCGTGCGGCTTCTGGCGCGCGCCCAGCCAGGTCAGCAGGGCCAGCAGCCCCATGCCGCCGAGCAGGTGGATGGTGACGATCAGCGGCATGAGCTTGTGCGTGACCGTCCAGGCGCCGAACGCCCCCTGCACGCAGACGGCCACGAAGCTCACGGTGGCGAGCAGGGGCGTTTGCTGCAGTAGCGCCCGATGGCGCCAGGCCATGTACATGATGGCGATGATGAGCATGCCCAGGATCGCGCCGACGTAGCGGTGGATCATCTCGATCCAGGCCTTGCCCAGCGTGACCGGCCCGAACGGCATGGTTTGCGCGGCCTCGCGGATGTGGTGCATGGCGCCGACCGGGCTGAAGCTGCTGTAGCACCCGGGCCAGTCCGGACACCCCAGCCCCGAATCCGACAGGCGCACGAAGGCGCCGAACATGACCAGGTCCAGCGTGAGGAACAGCGTGATGAAGACCAGCTTGCGGTAGCGGCTGCGCACGCGGGCGGCGTGGGAAATCCCGGTCATGCCCTAGCCCACCTGCGAGGCGAACAGCAGCTTGCCCAGATCGCCCCGCATGCGGATGGGGTCCGGATCCTCGGGAAAGCGCATCATGAGATTGTTCAACGGATCGACGATCCAGATGTGGTTCTCGGGATGCTCGCTGCCCGTGAAGGCACGCACCTGCTGCGCGTCGGCGCGCAGCATCAGCGTGCCCTCGTAGGCCGTGCGCACCGCGTCCGGCACGGGCGCGTCGTCCGTGATCAGCCAGACGCGCTCTATGCGAACCACGTTCTTGCCGGTGCTCGCGTGGTTCTGGCGCATCATGAACAGCTTGCGCGCGCACGATTCCGGGCAGGCCCCGCCGTCGACGGTGAGCAGCAGCCACTGGCCGCGCTCGTCGCGCAGGTCGACCGCCCTGCCCTGCAGATCGACCAGCCGCAGCGCGTCGGCAGGCGGCACCGGCCGCTGCGGTTCGAGCAGCGTCCCGTAGCTCTGGGCGCCGGCCGGCGCCCAGGATGGGTTCAGGTAGAGCGCGACGGCGACCAGCACAGGGGCCAGGCACACTGCCAGGACGAGCACCAGCGGCGTCAGCCGGCGCCGGGGCACGGCAGCGGGCCCCGGCTCAGCGGTTGCGGTTGCGGAAGGCTTTGACAACGATGACTCCCAAGGCAATCAAGGCAATGGCCGCGAAGGCGAACCACTGCAGGGCATAGCCCTTGTGTTTGGCAACATCCACGACAGGGCTGGGCCAGTCGCGCAGCAGGCCGTCGCCGGTGTCGTTGCGCTGCTCCAGCACCATGGGCAGCAGGGGCAGCCCGGTGGCGTCGGCCAGCGCCGCCACCGTGAGGTTCTGCAGCACCGGCGCACGCTCGTCCTCCCAGACGATCGGTGCAGCCGGCGCCGGTTCGCCCGGCGTCAGCGCGGACAGCTCGAACAGGCGCGGCACGTGTTCCAGCAACCGCCCCTCGACCGGCGCACCGGGGACCGGCGGCGGCGGCAAGGCCGGCGCCTCGCCGGGCCGCTCGCGCGGCTGCCACCCACGCAGCACCAGCACCGCGCGATCGCAGTCCACCGCCTCGCCCTCGGCCGGGTCGGGCGCATCGGGCAGCCCCAGGCACAGCGGGGTGGCCACCCAGCGGCCGGGCGCACCGTCGTGGTTGCGATTGTCCAGCAGCACCGTATAGCCCGGCTGCCAGGCGCCGGCTGCCGTGGCCGGACGCCAGGCGCCCAGCGTGCCCTGCGCCACGGCCGGTGTCAGCGCCAGCGGCGCCTGGGCCGCCGCACTCGCCATGGCGTCGGCCAGCGCGGTCTTCTCGGCCGAGCGGGACAGTTGCCAGCGTCCCGCCAGCAGGCAGACGGCGGCAATCGCCAAGAGCGCCACCAAGGCCAGCCACAGCCGCCAGCCACGCATCGGTGCGGGCTGCGGCGCGTGCACCGGCCCGCCAGCCCGGTTCACCATGCCCCCGGGAAACTACGGAAGCGCGCGACACGGGGGGCGCTGCGATAATGTTCGATTCGCAGGAGTCGGTACATGCGTATCATCGTAGGGCTCGCCTTCGGCGGCATACTCGTCAGCCTGGGTTCCGCCCTGTTCTATCTCATGCGGGATCAAGGGCGTTCGAAACGGACCGTCAAGGCCCTCACGGTACGGATCGGCCTTTCCGTCGCCCTGTTCATCTTCGTCCTGATCGCCTACGCACTGGGCTGGATCGAACCGACGGGCCTGCGCTGAGCGCCGGCGCCGCCCGGGCCCGTCCCGGCCGTCCGGCGGCCATGCGGAAGGCGTCGCGGCAGAGCCCAGCAACTTTAGCAGAGGCGCGCACCAGGTTGCCCGGTACGCGCCTCTGTTGGGACACTTCGCCCTAGGACATTTCGCCCCACCCCGGGGCGCACCGGCTCAGGTCCAGTAGACGAGCAGGTACAGGCCCAGCCAGACGACGTCCACGAAGTGCCAGTACCAGGCGGCCCCTTCGAAGCCGAAATGGTGCGTGGGCGTGAAATGCCCCCGGATCAGGCGGACCAGTACCACCGTGAGCATCAGGCCGCCGACCAGCACGTGAAAGCCGTGGAAGCCCGTGAGCATGTAGAACGTGGAACCGAAGATGCCCGAACTCAGCTTGAGGTTGAGATCCCGGTAGGCATGCATGTACTCGTAGGCCTGCACACCCAGGAAGATCGCGCCCAGCACGACGGTCAGGAACATCCAGAAGATGGTGCGGCTGCGATGGTTGGCGAGCAGCGCGTGGTGCGCGATGGTGAGCGTCACCCCCGAGGTGAGCAGCAGCGCGGTGTTGATGGTGGGCAGCCAGAACGGCCCGACCGACGCGAAGGGTTCGATGATGCCGGCGGGCCCGGTGTGTGGCCAGACCGCGGTGAAGTCCGGCCACAGGTACAGCCGGTGGTCGAGGTCGCCCAGCTCGGGAGTGGCGACCAGGCGCGCGTAGAACAGGGCGCCGAAAAAGGCCGCGAAGAACATCACCTCGGAGAAGATGAACCAGCCCATGCTCCAGCGATAGGAGATGTCGATGCGCCGGCCGTACAGACCGCCCTCGGACTCCTGGATGGCGTCGCCGAACCAGAAATAGAGCACCACCAGGAAGGCGAGCACCCCCGCCAGGGTGACCCACTTGCCGGCGGCTACGCCATTGACGAGCATGACCATGCCCAGCCCGAACAACAGGAGCGCGATGCTGCCGCGCACCGGATGGGCCGACAGCCCCGGGACGAAATAATAGGGCGCTTCCTTGCCCGGTGCGGTATGGCTTGCACTCATCCTGTTTCTCCCACGAATCCAGCCATCATCTTGTTGTCATCCGCCCGCGCTCAGGCGTGGGCGACCACCATCCGTACGATCACGATCAATGCCGCGACGAAGGCCGCGGCGGCGAGCAAGCCGGCGAGGATGACGTACACCGGATTCAACTGCCGGGCGTCGTCCTCATAGCCGCGATTGCGGCGCACCCCGAGGAAGGACCACAGCACCGCGCGCATGGTGCGCCAGAATCCGGCCTTGGGCGGCGGTGCCTCGCGGTTCTCCTGCATGCCTGCTTCCCCTCGCTAGGCGCCCAGCATCATGCGCCTGACCACATAGCCCAACAGGAACACCAGCGCCACCGACGCGAGAATCAGGCCCGTGCGTCGGTTGCGCCGGCGTTGTTCTTCATTCTGCACTTACTTCACCAGCGGCGGCGTTTCGAACGTGTGATGCGGCGCCGGCGACGGCACCGTCCACTCCAGCCCCTCGGCATGCCAGGGATTGGCCGGCGCCGGCACGCCCTGGCCACGGTAGGCCTTGACGACCACCCAGACCAGGATGAGCTGCGACAGGCCGAAGGCAAACGCGCCGATGGTCGAGATGCGGTGGAAATCCGTGAACTGGGTGGCGTAGTCCGCGTAGCGGCGCGGCATGCCGGCCAGGCCCAGGAAGTGCATCGGGAAGAAGGTGACGTTGAAGGAGATCAGCGAGCACCAGAAGTGCCACTTGCCCAGCCTTTCGTCATACATCACGCCGGTCCACTTGGGCAGCCAGTAGTAGGCGCCCGCGAACAGCGCGAACAGCGAACCCGCGACCAGGACATAGTGGAAGTGAGCCACCACGTAGTAGGTGTCGTGGACCTGGATGTCGATGGGCGCCACGGCCAGGATGAGACCGGTGAAGCCGCCGATCGTGAACACGAAGATGAACCCGACCGAAAACAGCATGGGCGTCTCGAAGGTCATCGCGCCGCGCCACATGGTGGCCAGCCAGTTGAAGATCTTCACGCCCGTGGGCACGGCGATCAGCATGGTGGCGTACATGAAGAAGAGCTGCCCCGTGACCGGCATCCCGGTGGTGAACATGTGGTGCGCCCAGACCATGAAGGAGAGCACCGCGATGGCGGACGTGGCGTACACCATCGAGGCGTAGCCGAAGAGCGGCTTGCGCGCGAAGGTGGGCACGATGGCCGAGACGATCCCGAACGCCGGCAGGATCATGATGTAGACCTCGGGGTGGCCGAAGAACCAGAAGATGTGCTGGTAGAGCACCGGGTCGCCGCCGGCCGCGGCGTTGAAGAAGGCGGTGCCGAAATGGCGGTCGGTCAGGACCATGGTGATCGCGCCGGCCAGCACGGGCATCACGGCGATCAGCAGGTAGGCGGTGATGAGCCAGGTCCAGCAGAACAGCGGCATCTTCATGAGCGTGAGCCCGGGCGCGCGCATGTTCAGGACGGTCACGATGATGTTGATCGCGCCCATGATCGAGGACGCGCCCATGATGTGCAGGGCGAAGATGGCGAAGTCCATCCCGGGACCCATCTGCACCGAGAGCGGAGCGTACAGCGTCCAGCCCGCGGCCGTGGCGCCGCCCGGCACGAAGAACGAGATCACGAGCAGCGTGGCAGCGGCCGGCAGCAGCCAGAAGCTGAAGTTGTTCATGCGCGCGAAGGCCATGTCCGACGCGCCGATCTGCAGCGGGATCATCCAGTTCGCGAAGCCCACGAAGGCCGGCATGATCGCGCCGAACACCATGATCACGCCGTGCATGGTGGTGAACTGGTTGAAGAGCTCCGGCTGGAAGAACTGGATCCCCGGCGAGAAAAGCTCAGTGCGCAGCAACAGCGCCAGGACCCCGCCCACCATCAGCATGATGAACGAGAACAGCATGTACATCGTGCCGATGTCCTTGTGGTTGGTGGCGAACAGCCACCGGCGCCACCCGTGCGGCATATCGTGCGCATGGTCGTGATCGTGTGCGTGGCCGTGGGCCTGGCCTGGCGGCACGTGATCGATCGGAGTGCTGCTCATGATGGTCGCTCCTTGACTGCTGCTGGTCGCGTCGGCGTGGTGTCGGCGCGACGCGGCTTGTGGGTTCAGGCACTGCGGGGCGCGCCTGGCGCGCCCGACGGCGTGGGCGTCAGCGCGCCGACGTGATGTCGGCCGGCTGCACCACCGGGTCCTCGCCATTGCCCTGGTTGCCCCAGGCATTGCGGGAGTAAGTGATCACGGCGGCGATCTCGACATCCGAGAGCTGCGCGAACGAGGCCATGGCCGTGCCCGGCTTGCCGTGCAGCAGCACGTCGATCTGGCCGGCCTTCGGCCCCAGCACGACCTTGTCGCCATCCAGCGCCGGAAAGCTGCCCGGCACCCCTTGCCCGGTAGCCTGGTGACAGGCCACGCAGTTGCTGGCGTAGACCTTCTCGCCACGCGCGATCAGTTCCTCGCCGGTCCATTCGCGGGTGGGGTCGTCGGCCGCGGCGGCCAGCAGCTTCTGCTGCTCCTCGACCCAGGCGACGTATTCGTCCTTCTCGACCACTTTCACCACGATGGGCATGTAGGCGTGGTCCTTGCCGCACAGCTCGGCGCACTGGCCGCGGAACTCGCCGGTGCGCTCGGCGCGGAACCAGGTATCGCGCAGGATGCCGGGGAAGGCGTCCTGTTTGACGCCCAGCGCCGGCACCATCCAGGAGTGGATGACATCGGCCGCGGTGGTCACCACCCGCACCTTGGTGTCGACCGGCACCACCAGGGGCTGGTCGACCTCGATCAGGTAGTTCACGTTCTTGGTTTCGTGCCCGTCGATCTGGGCGCGCGGCGTGGACAGGTTGGACAGGAAGGCGATGCCGGCGCCCTCGCCCTCGAGGTACTCGTAGCCCCATTTCCACTGATAGCCCGTTGCCTTCACGGTAAGCTCGGCGCTGGACGTGTCCTTCATGGCGACCACGGTGCTGGTGGCGGGCAGCGCCATCGCGATCACGATCAGGAAAGGCACGACGGTCCAGGCGACTTCCACGCCCAGGCTCTCGTGGAACGTGGCCGGCTTGACGCCGCGCGATTTGCGGTGCGCCCAGATGGAATAAAACATGACGCCGAAGACGGCGACGAAGATGAACAGGCAGATGCCGAGCATGAGCCAGTGCAGCCAGTGGATCTGGGCCGCGATCTGGGTCACGGGTTCGTGCATGTTCAATTGGTTGACGGCCGGGCCGCCCGGACTATCGCCTCGCTCCCACGCCCGGCCCGTACTACAGGCCAGTGCGCCGACCACACCCAGGCAAACACCCAACCACTTCTTCATGTCGACCTCGAAGTACACCGTTTTCTTATCGAACGCCGGGGCCAGCGCTACGCCATTGCGGCACAGCAGCGACCGAAACGCAAGCGTTCAGCCCGGCGCATGCGACTTCCGCACACGCGGCTGACGCCTTCCGGCGTCGTCTCCTCGGACACTCGTCGGCGCCCGTTCTTCTTCTGCAGGAACTCCACAGTGCAAGGCCAGCACACCGGCTGCCCGCACGCACCGCGCAACCCTACACAGGTTGATACATACTCGGCAACGTCAAACCCCGGAATTATAGGGGCTTGACTAAAATCGTGGCAAAAAATGACCTGGACTCAACGGCTCAGACTAGCAACCGTATAACCCATGCAGCCCAACCGCCGTCAACTGTTACACGAATTTCGTTCCCGCACCAGTACACCGCCGCCGGCGGATGCGTCGCGCGTCTGGCTCAAGGGGCACGCCTGCGGCTGGGCCAAGCCAGAGGCGGCCGCCGTCGTCGGCCTGCGCGAAGGGCGTGCGAGCCTGCCCGAGACCGACGACGGCCTGGCCGGGCTGGCCCGGCGGCTGCATGAGGCCGGCGTACTGTCGGGTTGGCGCAACGAACTGCTCGACGTGATGGGCGACGACGGCCGCGTGCTCGGCCGGATCGAACGCGCCACCATGCGTCCGCTGGGCCTGATGACCCGCGCGGTGCACCTGACGGCGTACGCGCCCGACGGCCGCCTGTGGGTTGCGCGGCGGGCCCTGCACAAGAACACCGACCCCGGCATGTGGGACACGCTGGTGGGCGGGCTGATCGCCGCGGGCGAATCCCCCGCCCTCGCCCTGGAGCGCGAAAGCGACGAGGAGGCGGGCCTGACGCCGGCGCATTTGCGCGATGCGCAGCCGATCGGCGACTTCCTGGTCACCCGGCGCGTACCCGAGGGCTACCAACGGGAACACGTGCTGGTGACCGATTGCGTGCTGCCGCCCGACTGCACGCCGTGCAATCGCGACGGCGAAGTCGAGGAGATCCGGCTGGCCCCCGCCGAGGAGGTGCTGGCCGGCATCGCCGATCACCAGTACACGGCCGAAGCCTCGCTGGCGATCCTGATCTCGCTGGAAGCGGCAGCCCGGCCGGGCTGAGCTCTCGAAGGCTTTCGCGGCGCGGGTCGCCGCCGGGAAGCCGGTGCACTCGCCTGCGGGCGGCTGCAGCGCCTGGAGCCGCGCTGCTCAGCATCCGCCGATCTCCGCATACCCGCATGCGCGGCGGTGCCCCGGCGCGCACTGCCGCCCCGGGCGCAGCCCCGACCGTTCAGGGGGGGCTGTCGCCCTCCGCGCGCCAGGCCTCGAACGCAGCGCGCGCCGCCGCCGTGAGCGCTTCGTACGCGATCTCGGTGCGCCGGTGCAGGATCAGCGCGGCATAGGGCTCGGCCAGCGCGGCGGCCTCGGGGCACAGGCGCCGCTCCTCCCCCTGCGAAGGGCGGCGCGAGCGCCAGTAGTTGATGGCGCGCTCCAGCTCGGTGATGGGAATGGTCATGGTGGACTCCTGCGGACAGTCTAATACTCGCCCGCTGCCCCCGCACGCCGGCCATGAGTGATAATCGAACCAGGTCTAACGGAGGAATCCATGAGCAGCACGTCCGGCAATCCCTTCATCTTTCCCGGCATGGGCCTGGGCAACACGCCCGGCGAGACTTCCGGCAACCCTATCCTGCAGAGCATGGAGATGATGCGGCAAGCCTGGGCCGGCCTGGGCGGCAGCACACCGTTCGGAAGCGCCCTGCCCGCCAACCCGATTCTCAACCCCGAGGAGCTCGACCGTCGCATCCAGGAGCTGAATGCGGTCGCCAGTTGGCTGCGCCTGAACCTGAACATGGTGCAAGGCTCGATCCAGGCCCTGGAGGTGCAGCGGGCCACCCTCGCCACCCTGCGCTCCTTCGCCAGCATGGGCGCCGGCATGGCGCAGTCGGGCGAGCATCCGCCGAGTGGGCCGTCGCCGCTCGACATCGCTCTGGCAGCCAAGCCTGGCCGGCGCAACCATCCCGAAGCGCCGCCCCAGGCGAACGAGGACAACACCGAGCCGCCACCCGACACGGCCGCCGCCGCGGATGCCACGGCACAAGCCCCTTCCGCGCAGCAGGCGTGGTGGAACCTGCTGCAGAACCAGTTCAACCAGATCGCGCAGGCCGCCGCCGCCACCCTGCCCAGCACCAGCACCAGCACGCCGACCGACAAACCAGCCCGGAAGCCGGCAGCCCAGTCAACCGCCGCATCGCGCAAGGCCGCGCCACGCAAGGCCGCCCGCAAGAGCACGCCGCGCAAGTCGGGCTGAGCGGGAGGATCGTGTCATGCTGAACGTCGTCGTGCTCGCCGCCGGCATGGGCAAGCGCATGAATTCCGCGCTGCCCAAGGTCCTCCACGCGCTCGCCGGGCGCCCCATGCTCAACCACGTGCTCGGCACCGCGCGCGCGCTCGCGCCCCAGCGCATCATCGTCGTCACCGGCCACGGCACCGAACAGGTCGAAGCGGCCTGCGAAGGCCAGCCCGACGTGCAGTGCGTGCTGCAGGCCGAACAGCTCGGCACCGGCCACGCCGTGCTGCAAGCCGTGCCCGCGCTGGCCGATGGCGGCACCACCCTGGTCCTGTATGGCGACGTCCCGCTGGTGCGCGAAGCCACCTTGCGCGCCCTCATCGAGGCCGCCCAGGGCGGTCTGGGCGTGCTCACCGTGCGCATGCCCGATCCCGCCGGCTATGGCCGGATCGTGCGCGACGCCGACGGGCGCGTTGCGCGCATCGTGGAGCACAAGGACGCCAACGCCGCCGAGCTCGCCCTCGACGAAGTCAATACCGGCATCCTGGCCGCGCCGACGGCCGCCCTGCGCGGCTGGCTGGCCCGCCTGGGCAACGACAACGCCCAGGGCGAGTACTACCTGACCGACATCATCGCCATGGCGGTGGCCGACGGCGTCCCCGTGGCGAGCGCCAGCCCGGCCGCCGTATGGGAAACCCTCGGCGTGAACAGCCGCGCGCAACAGGCCGAACTCGAGCGCATCTACCAGCGCCACCAGGCCGACACCCTGCTCGCCGCGGGCGTCACGCTGGCCGACCCGGCGCGCATCGACATCCGCGGCGGCCTGCTGTGCGGCCGCGATGTCAGCATCGACGTCAACTGCGTGTTCGAAGGCGAAGTCGAGCTTGCCGACGGGGTCAGCGTGGGCCCCAACTGCGTCCTGCGCAACGTACGCGTGGGCCCGGGCGCGCAGATCGACGCCTTCAGCCACCTCGACCAGGCCGAAGTGGGCCCTCAGGCGCACGTCGGCCCCTACGCGCGCCTGCGCCCCGGCACCGTCATGGGCGAGCGCAGCCGCGTGGGCAACTTCGTCGAAGTCAAGAACGCCCAACTGGGCGAGGGCACCAAGGTCAACCACCTGAGCTACATCGGCGATGCCACCGTGGGCGCGCGCGTGAACGTGGGCGCCGGCACCATCACCTGCAACTACGACGGGGTCAACAAGCACCACACCACCATCGAGGACGACGCCTTCATCGGCTCGGACACCCAACTGGTGGCCCCCGTGCGCGTCGGCCATGGCGCCACGCTGGGTGCCGGCACCACGCTCACGCGGGATGCGCCGGCCGGCCAGCTCACGATCTCGCGCGCGCAGCAGCGCAGCATCGCCGGCTGGGAGCGGCCGGTGAAGGCGAAGAAGGGCTGAGTCTGGAACCGGCGGCTCCGCGCGACGGGCCGGACGGGCGGTAAGGCAGGCACGGACACGGCTACCGGTTTCGTATCGTGTGAGAGCCCTTGGGAAGGGTCCTCACCGTACCGGCCATGTCTGCGCCCTCGCCTAGGCGACTCTCGGTAATCGTTAGTCGATCGAAACCAAATTCATCACCCTGACGGCCGAACAATTATGAAGATTTTCTTCATTACTATGATTATAAATTAAATTGACAATAATAATCCGCCACGCAGATACTCAAGCATCGCCATATACGGATATCCATGGCGCAACGAATACAAGGCGGAGAAGACAAACGATGGACGGAAAGAACGGGCGTGCTGCGTCGCGCCTTCGGACGAAGATCGAAAGCGGAAAATGTGTCTGGCTGGCCGGCGCGTATGACGCGCTCAGCGCCACGCTCGCTCAACAAGCCGGATTTGAAGGGATATTCACTACCGGGCTCGGAATCTCCGCATCGCACCTCGGCAGGCCCGACATTGAGCTGTACACAATGACGGAAAACCTTGCGGTGACGTCCGCGATAGCCGAAGCGCTACCACATGCGCCGATTATCAGCGATTGCGACACCGGATACGGCGACGTTCGAAACGTCATCAGAACCGTCCGCAACTTCGAAAGGGCCGGCGTGGCAGGCGTCGTGTTGGAGGACCAGGTCAGCCCGAAACGCTGCCCGCTTTTACCTGGCGTGCCGGAACTCAACCCGGTCGATGATGCGGTCGCCAAGATCGAAGCCGCATGTGCTGCAAGGAATCAACCCGAAACCCTGATCATCGCCCGTACTGACGCTCAATCGATGGACGAGTGCATTGCACGCGCGCGGGCCTATGCCGAGGCCGGGGCCGATCTCGTCCAGCCCACGTCCGTATGCGTACAGTCGTTCGACGATCTGCTGCGCCTCAAACGCGAAGTGCCGAAGCCGATATCGCTGATGGTACTGAGCTGGCTGGAAGTCGAACTGGCTCCCGCTCAAATCGAACAAGTAGCGGGCCTTGCCACTTTTCCGCTTGTCGGCCTGTTGAGCACCGTCCGCGCGCTACAGGAAAACTATACGGCACTGGCAGCCCATCACGACGCGGGAAAGCTGCCGCGGGAAAAGGCAAGCCTCAAAGAATTCGAGCATATCTGGGACGACTTCATGGATGCCACTTCCCGGCTCGTCAACACTGGAACCCGCAGTCTCGCAAAGCGCGCACCAGCAGAACAATAAACAGCAGGAGACACAACATGGAAGAGAAATTCTCTGCTTTTCGCAGACACGGTCTTCAATCTCTGCTCGCCCTGGGCCTGACCGGAATGGCCGGCAAGATTGCCTTTGCAGCAAAGGACGATTCTTCTGGATATCCAAGCCGGCCGATCCGATGCATCGTCCCCTTTCCTCCCGGCGGAACCACCGACATCCTCACGCGCCAGATCACTCGTCCGATGAGCGAGCTGCTGGGAGTATCGATCATAGTCGAGAACATCTCGGGTGCAGGCGGCGTCATTGGAACCGCCGCCGCCGCGAGGGCGCCGGCAGATGGCTATACATTGACGGAAGGCAACATTGCGACACATGCGATCAGCGTCATTCTCAATCCGAACGCAGGATATGACCCTGTACGGGACTTCGAACCGATTTCACTCATCGCACACATCCCCAACTACCTCATCGTCAACTCATCGATTGGCGTCGATTCTGTACCGGAGCTCATCGCCTATCTCAGCGACAACCCCGCCATGCGCCAGTATGCATCAGCAGGGGTCGGGACTTCTCCTCATTTGGCCGGCGCGCTTTTCTCCCGGTCGCTGAACATCAAGCTCACCCATGTACCCTATAAGGGATCGACGCCCGCCCTGACGGACATCGCAAGTGGCGTGATCCCGTTCATGTTCGACCAAAAAACGGCCGCTTTGCCGTTTTTCAAATCGGGCAAGGTCAAACTCCTGGCAGTGACGACGGATAGCCGTGTCCCCTTCGACAAAGACCTGCCGACCCTCAGCGAGCAGGGATTCCCCGGGCTGTCCGTCTCCTCCTGGCATGCGCTCTACGCACCGAAGGGCGTCCCTCAGGCTGTGGTGGCGAAGCTCAATTCCTGCGTGCTGCAAGCACTCAGCCAGCCTGAAATCATCAAGCAATTGACCGAACTCTATGGCATGAGGGTGGTCGGCAGCACACCCGACGAATTGAAAGCGCTGACGGAAGCAGAAATCAAGAGGTGGCGGCCGATCCTCGCGGAAAACGAAATAGTGTCGGAATAAGACCAGCAGTTCGTGTCCGTCAAGGCACTTTCATACCGCCCGGCATGTGCGCCGGGTCACAGGTACCGTGGAAGTCACCCGGAATTTCACCGATTCATTTTTCATGTATATAGACAGCATCCCGAACGGCTCCCGTTTTGACTATATCGTGGTCGGAGCCGGTTCGGCCGGCTGCGTGCTGGCGAATCGCTTGAGCGCAAATGGTAAGCACCAGGTACTTGTCATCGAAGCCGGCGACCGGGACAGCCGGTTCAGCTTCCGCCTGCCCCTGATGGTGGCCAACGTGCTCAACGACGACGACGTGACGTGGCCATATGTCACGGTTCCGCAAGGCGGCCTCAACGGCCAGAGCGTGCCCTGGCGTCGTGGCCGGGTCTTGGGCGGATGCAGCTCGATCAACGGCGCAGTTTTCACTCGGGGCGACCCGGTTGAGTATGACCAGTGGGCCGCCATGGGTTGTTCCGGCTGGTCTTACGACGACCTGCTTCCGTACTTCAAGAAACTCGAGGACGCCGATGGCGACAGGAATGTTCGTGGGCGCGGGGGCCCGATCCACTGCACCAGGTTATCGCGCCATCCGGACGTTCTCTCTCGAGCCTTCGTTGACGCGGCAAAGGAAGCCGGCTTTCCAGAGTCCGAAGACTACAACGACGGTGCGCACTATGAGGGTGCCTTTCATCTTCAGTACTCGACCCGGAACGGCTGGAGGGATAGTGCGTCGGTCGCGTACCTGAACCCTGCTGCGAAGCGAGAAAACCTCACGGTTCTGCTGAACGCCAAAGTCACCAGCGTGCTGATGGACGGCGTGACCGCGCAGGGGGTGGAAATCTTGCTGGGAGCCCGCCGCCTTTGCATAAAGGCGAACAAGGAAGTCATCTTGGCTGCAGGGCCACTGGAAACGCCGAAACTTCTGGAGCTTTCCGGGATCGGCAATCCCGATGTGCTTGCACAGTTCGGCATTGCGCCGATTCTGGCCTTGCCTGGCGTCGGGGAAAATCTACGGGACCATCCGAACACGCGGGTGACCTTCAAGTGCTCGAAAGCCGTGACGATCAACGACCTGGTCGCCAGCCCGTTGCGCAAGGTTCAAGCCGGACTGGAATTCCTATTTCGTCGAACGGGCATGCTGAGCATATGTTCGGTGACGGCAGGAATGAACATCAAATCAGCCCCGAATCTTGCGCGCCTTGATCTCGTGATGAGGCTACAACTTCTCTCCGGCATCAACCGATATTCCAGGCAGAAATCCAAAGGCCTGGACGCCCACTCCGGATTCAGCATCAGCACGATGGCAATGTACCCAAAATCTGTCGGATCCGTCCATCTTCAATCCACGGATCCGACAGTGCAGGCGAAAATGGATCCCCGGTATCTTTCACAGGAGGAGGATGTGCTGACGCTTGTGAAGGGGTTGCGTCTTGCCAGGAAACTGACAGAAATGCCGTCGCTCGCGCCCTGGGTGATCGAGGAGACACGCCCAGGCGCCGCATGTTCGAGCGACTACGAAATGATGGAATATGCAAGAAACACCGCAGGGACGAGCTGGCACATGTCGGGCACCTGCAAAATGGGGGCGGACGCGCAGTCCGTGGTCGATTTGGAATGCCGGGTAATTGGAGCCAGCAGGCTACGCGTGGTTGACTCGTCGATATTTCCTTCCTTGCCCTCGCCCAACACCAACATCCCGACCTTTGCTATCGCCGAAAAAGCCGCCGATTTGATTCTGGCCGACAGAGACACCTGATCCACACAAACCGGGAAGACTTGCCCGCCGAGCCCCTGGCATGCCGAATCAACGGCCTGCCTCGCGGCGGGCGCGCCTCGCGCCCGCGCCACCGGGCGGCCCCTGCGGGTGATCCTCAGCCGATTCGGCAGCGGCCGGGGGGTCCGGAAGATCAAGCGACTCCATTGTGATCTCATTGGTGGCGGCTGCCAGCAATTGATTCCAGACCAATTGGGCACCCGCAGACAACGGAGAGTTCTTGCGTTTGATGAGGTATATCGGCCGAAACGCCTTCGGATCACGAATTCGAATTATCTTCACACCAGGTCTCACGCTCAGTGACGCAGCAGTCGCGGGAATGACTCCTATCCCGAAACCTGAGGCCACCAATCCGGCCAGCGTGCCCATATGGGTCACGTGAATGCCGTTCTCTATGGCGCCCACCTCGGCCAACCATGGGTGGATTCTCTGCCACATGCTGCCGCTCGGCAGCATGTGGGTGATCTCACGTCCCGCCAATTCCTTCAGCTCAATCGAAGAATTCGCAGCGAGTTTGTCATCTGCCGGGCAAATGACATACATCCTTTCATTGACCAGCAAGGTCGCATCATATTCGTTCGCATCGCCCGCAACGGAGTTGAGTCCGAAATCGACCGAGGCATTGCGAACCATCGCCAGACAGTCGTTTGAGAACGCATCATGCAGACGAAAGAGAAGGCTTGGATGTTTTTTCTTGATGGCCTCCATCTGTTTCGGCAGCCAGGCGCCGCAAAACGCCGGCGGTGCCGCGATCGCAACGATTCTCGGCTCGCTCCCTGCGATCTCCCGCACCTGGCGCAATGTGGCTCTCACCTCCGCCGTTATTCTGTGAGCGCCGCGAGCGAATACTTCGCCCTCGCGGGTCAGCTCCACAGAGCGCGTACTCCGCTCGAACAAGCGTGCACCCACGACCTCTTCGAGGCGCGCAATCATCTGGCTGAACGCAGAGGCAGTTACGTTGAATTGCTCTGCCGCTATAGAAAACTGTTTCGTCCGCGCCAGCGTCAGGAACGCCTCTATCAGCCTGATGGAAAGGTTTAGATTCGACCCTGATGATAGAAAATCGTCCACCATTCTCGCAATTATTCCAAGGCATACCACATATTCGCCGCCCATTCCGAAATCAAGGTGAGGATCTTCTCGAACCAAACGGGTTTGGACACGTCGGGAGTGTAACCCTCCCAGCCTTGAACATCCGCGTACGGCGCAAGGCGCGATGCGCCTTGGCCATGAGCCTGAATGCCTTGCCTACGCCAGCCGAATCACCGAAGCATCGTCCGAATACAGCCGCTGGACCTCCGCGGCGCGTTGCTCCAGCACCGCCTGCTGGTTCACATAGCCCTTGTCGGTGATCTCGCCCGCATCGATGCTCGGCGGCTCGGCAAGAATCAGTATCCGCGCGGCGCGCTGCGACGAGCCAGCACCCGCGTACAGGGGCGCGAGCCGTGCGCACACAGCCTCGCGCACGGCGGGATGCCCGCTCAGGGCCTCCCCGGTCGCGGTGCCCGCCGTGTCGCCGGCCAAGGCGCGCATGGCCGGCGAGGCGAACAGCAGCAAGCCCACTTCGTCCCGGTCGTGCCCGGCGACCACGGCGTCCTGAGCCAACGGGGCCAGCGCCGACACCGCCTGCAGGCGCAGTTGTCCTACCGACACCCAGGTACCCGACGACAGCTTGAAATCCTCTGCGACGCGGCCGTCGAAGAGCACGCCGGCGGACGGGTCGGCCGGGTCCGCCGGCCGGCCCGCGTCGCCCAGCCGATAGAACCCCTCCTCGTCGAATGCCGCCGCGGTGCGCTCGGGATCATCTCGATATTCCCGAAAGACCGAGACACCCCGCACCCGCAACTCCAGCTTGCCGCGCGCCGGCACGAACTTGAGTTCCAGTCCCGGGGCAGGCACGCCGACATTGCCGGGCTCGGCCAGCGGAAAGTGCGCACTGGTGATCAAGGGGGCGGTCTCGGTCGCCCCCCATGCCGTCGTGAAGAACAATGGCCGGTCGCGATGCGGCGATGCGCAGGCCTCCAGGCGCCGCCAGGCCGAGGCCGGCAGTGCCGCGGCCGCATAGAACAAGGCATCCAGCCGGGCGAATAGCGCCCGCGCCGTGCCGGCGTCCGCCTCCAGGTGCGGCAGCAGCACATCGAAGCCGCGCGGCACGTTGAAGTAGAGCGTGGGGCGCACGTCGCGCAGGTTCTGGACCGTACGCTCGACCAGCTCGGGCGTCGGCCGGCCGTCGTCGATGTAGAGGCTGCCGCCGTTGCGCAGCACCAGGTTGAAATTGTGATTGGCGCCGAACGTGTGGCTCCAGGGCAGCCAGTCGAGCACCACGGGCGGGGCTTCGCCGAGAAAGGGCCAGCACTGCGCAATCATCTGCTGGTTGGCGCACAGCATGCGGTGGGTGTTGACGACCACCTTGGGGCTTCCCGTGGAACCGGACGTCAGGAGCAGCTTGGCAACCGTATCGGGCTCGACGCGGGCGTGCGCCGCCTCCACCGCGTCGCCCGGCGCGCGCTCGCGCAGCGTGTCGAAGGCCAAGCCGCCCACAGGCACGCCGCGCGCATAGACCTGGGGCGCGGCGCAGCCGCTGCCGGCGAGAGCGGGGCCATAGATCTCGCCGTCCTCGGCATACACCAGCGCAGGATCGAGCCGCTGCAGGATGGCGTGGATGCGCGCATGGTCGCGCGTCATCCGTACATACGACGAAGAGACCACAGCCAGCGGACGGCCGACGTACAGCGCGGCCAGTCCGAGCAGGCCCAGGTTCAGGCTGTTGTCCGACACGGCCACGACCGGGCCGTCTCCCGTCCGGCAGTGGGCGAGCAGCCCCTGGGCCAAGCGGCGCACTTCCTCCAGCGCCTCGCCATAGCTGACGCTGCGCCAGCGCCTGGCTGCGCCTGCGCCCACGCGCTCAGCCATGAACATGCGCTCGGGTGTGCGCTGCGCCCAGCGCAGGAGCCAGTCGCCGATGCGCGCATCATACGGGCCTAGCGGCTCGCGAGAACGCAATACGAAGCTGCCGTCCGGACGGTCCTCCCGGGTGATCCGGGGTGTGCCCAGACGAGGCAGCGCGCGTGCCACGCTCAACAATCCGTTCGGCATCGAGCGGCTCAAGGCATGAGTTTCCATTTTCCCTCCTCCACCGTGACGAGTACCCGTCCGTCCTCGCCGTAGGCCGAATGCGCCTCGGGCGCCACGTTGATCACGCCGTGCGAGGCGGCCAGGCCGCGCGTGGCCATGACGGCGTCGCGCAACGCCGTGCGGAACTCGGCCGTGCCCGGCCTGGCCTTCCTGGCGGCCATGGGCACGGCTTCATCCAGGATCAGGTAGGCATCCCAGGCATAGCCCGCGAAAAGATCGCGGGAGCCCGCTCCGTGCCGGGCTTCGTAGCGGCGTACGAAGCTGCCTGCAGCCTCTTTGCTCGGGTGGGCCGCGGGCAGTTGTTCGGCCACCAGCAGCGCGCCCGCAGGGATCACCGCGCCTTCTGCGCTCTTGCCGGCCACGCGCAGAAAATCGTTGTTGGCCACGCCATGCGTCTGATAGATGCGGCCGGCGTAGCCACGGTCCCGCAGCGCGACCATGGGCAGCGCCCCGGGGGTGCCGCTTGCCACCACCAGCACCGCGTCGGGCCGCGTCGCCGCCAGCTTGAGTGTCTGTGCCGTGACGGAACTGTCGGTGCGCGCGTAGCGTTCGACCGCGACCAGCTCGATGCCGGCCTCCTTGGCGCGCGGCCGTACGTCGTTCAACCAGACTTCCCCGTACGAATCGGCGAAGCCGATGAAGCCGAGCGTCTTCACCCCATGTGCCTTCATATCGTCGAACAGGGCAGAAGACATGACGGGAATCGATTGTGGCAGCGAGAGCACCCAGTCGAACACCTCGGGAGCGGGCCGGAATGGGCTCAGCGCGATCTGCAGCGTGCCCGATTCGGCCGCCACCGCCGTCACGGCCAGCGTCGCCGGCGTGGTCGACGAGCCCACGATGGCATCGACCCGGTGCTCCTGCACCAGCCGGCGCGCGTTGCGCGAGGCCGCGCCGGGATCGGTGGCATCGTCCAGGACGACGTAGCGTACCGGCAATCCGCCCAGCGTATCGGGCAGCAGTTCGAACGCGTTGCGCTCGGGAATGCCGAGCGAGGCGCCAGGCCCCGTCGTGGAAAGCGTGAGGCCGATGGTGACGCCGGCCGGCTGGGCGTGGGCCAGCGGCGAGGCCGCTCCCAGGCTGACGAGCGCAGCGGCCATCCAGCCGCGGATATCCAGTTTCATGCCATGTCTCCCTTGGATTTCCATACACATACACATGTGTATGTTTTTTCGCTACGCTAGCACTGGAAGCCAAGCCATGAAAGATAGTTCACGCGTAAAATGCGGGTTTCTCCTAGCATTCCTAGGGAAAACCACATGCACTGGATGAACGGCACTGCGTCCACACCATGCAATACTGTATGGAAATTCGCAGTGATCCGAGATATGTCCGCCACCGCTTCCAAGTCCGCCGGCTCGCGCGGCCCCCTCAGCCGCGACGACTGGGTGGCCGCCGCCACGCACGTACTCGCGCAGAAGAGCATCGATGCCGTGCGCGTCGACGCCTTGTCCCGACAATTGAACGTGACCCGAGGCAGCTTCTACTGGCACTTTCGCAGCCGCACCGAGCTGCTCGACGCAATACTCACCGCCTGGCGCAATGCGGCCACCGAACAGGTCATCGATCGTTTCGAACGCCGCCGCACCAGCCCCGAGGAGCAGATCCGCGATCTGCTCTCGCTGCCGTTTCGCGGCCCATCCGCCCGGCGGGCCGCAGACACCGAGCTGGCGATCCGGGCCTGGGCCAGGCGCGACGCCATGGCGCGCAAGGTAGTCGATGAAGTCGACGCCACCCGCCTGTCATACATCGCGCAATGCTTCACCGCGCTGGGGCTCGAACTGGCCGAAGCCCGGCTGCGCGCCTTCACCCTGTACGGCTACGAAGTCGCCGAATCCCTGCTGGCCGCGCAGGGCAGCGACCGCCAGAAGCGCGAGCGCCGGGCGTTCATGGAGTGGATATTGTTGAACACGCCCGCAGGACGTGCCGGCGGGGCCGACTGACGGCCCGGTAGGCGACGTCCAGGACGCGCATGGCACCGAATGTCTGGACGTTACAACGCAAACAGACTCCCCCAGCGCCGCAGCCCGGCCGTTTCCACGTTCGCCAGGCGCAGCGCCTTCCAGACCACGGTGGCGATGCTGTCGTAGACCGGCACGCCCAGCTCTTCTTCCAGTTCCGCCGCGAAAGTGGCGGCCCGCACATTGGTGCACAGCACCGTGAGCGCTTGCGGACGCGATCCGGCGGGACCGCGCATGACATCATGCGCCATCTCGCGCACCTGCGCCTCGGTCACCTCGGAGAACGAGAAGTTGTCCTGGATGCCCAGGTGGCGCTCGGTGCACGCGATGCCGCTGCGTGCATAATTCGCAACGATGGCCGCCTGCACGTCGGAGCGATAAGGGGTGAGCAGGCCCAGCCGCGTGATGCCGGCCAGTTGCAGGGCCTCGTTCAGCGCCAGGACGGATGTGCAGGCCTTGGCGCCGGTCTCGGCCTCGATGCGTTCGCACAGCCGCTCGTCGGTATCGAAGCCCAGCCAGGACGCGGAAGTGCCGTTCCAGCCGATGACCTCGCAACGTGCGTCCTTCAGCAAAATGGCCGCCGCCAGGATGCCCGTGGGATCGAACTGCCCCAAGGCCTGCTGCGACAGCGAGATCTCCAGTACGCGAAAACGGCTGAAGTGCGTGCTCACGCCGGGCACGTCGGCGACCATGGCCGAGGTCACGGGTTCCAGCGTGGTGTTGGAGGAAGGGGTGAGCATGCCGAGAAGGTGGCGCGTCATGGGAGAATCCGGAATGAGACGAAATGGGCGGGCGCAACGTGCAGTGCGCGCTTATTTGTACTAGAAACACACTATTTTTGTATACACTGAAGCTCATCGATCGGCCTGTTCCCAGCCCATGTCCGTTGCCACCAAACTTCGCCCAGCCGCCCGCTCCACGCCGCCCGTCTCGCGCGACGACATCCATGAGCGCGTCTATCGCGCGATCTCCGAACATCGCCTGCTGCCGGGCACCAAGTTGCCGGAAGAGAAGCTGGCCGAGCTTTTCGACGTGAGCCGCACCCAGGTGCGAGCCGCCCTGCAGCGCCTGGCGGTCGAGCAGCTCGTGACGCTCGTACCCAATCGCGGCGCCTTCGTCGCGACGCCGACGGCCGAGGAAGCCCGCGACGTACTGGCGGTGCGCCGCACACTCGAGCCCTCGGTGGTACAGCGCCTGATCGCGCACATTCGCGCCGGCCGGGCCGGCGATGCCGTCGACCGCCTGCGCACGCTGGTGCTGCAGGAGCGCCAGGCGAACGTGGACGGCGACCGGCCCCGCGCGGTCCGGCTGTCGGGCGAGTTCCACGTCCTGCTCGCCGAGCTGACCGGCAGCAGCCTGCTCGCGCGCATGATGCGCGAACTCACCCCGCTCACCTGCCTGGCGATCCTCACCTTCGACGCGCCGGTCCAGTCGGCCTGCCCCAACGACGACCACATGCTCCTGGTCGAGGCCATCGAGGCCGGCGACACGGCACGCGCCGTGGCCCTCATGGACGAGCACCTGCATCACATCGAGACCGCGCTGCGCCTGGATCGCAACCAGGTGCGCGAAGTGGACCTGGCCGACGTTCTGCTCGGCTGAGCCCTCCCTCCCGCTGTTTCTCCTCCGACATGAGGTAAGCCGGCACGGCTTGCCTGCCGGCCGCAGTCCGTCGCCATGGCGGCGTTTGCGCCGTTCTACGCACGTTCCGCTTCGAACGCCGGTCGCACGCCAGCCGACGGTGCATCGCACATGCACCATCATCGCGCACCCTCCTTTTTACGCCTCTTTTAGGTGCATACACGAAAGCGTGTTTTTGTGTACGTGGTAGATACACCCATTCCGTAATGGCCGGTCGCGGGTGAGAATGGAATCGGATACATTGGCGCGCCATTTTGGATACAAAACTGGCATGGATTCTGCATAAGGTTTGCCAGTGGCCAGCGTGGCCTGCCGTCCCTCCAACCTTTCCGAGGTTTGTCCATGTTCCGTTCCCTCATCAAGCTGTCCCTGGCCCTGGCGGCCGCCCTGCCCTTTGCAAGCCAGGCAGCCGACGAGCCGACGATCAAGTTCGGCTACGCCAAGTGCGCGCACTGCACACCGCTGAGCCTGCTGCCGGAGTACGCCCAGGACGTCAAGATCGAAGCCATCCAGTTCAACACCGGCAACGACGTCATGACCGCCCTGCTCTCCAAGAGCATCGACGTGGCCCAGATCACCTACCTGCACTACGCCACGGCGCTGGATCGCGGCTTCGACATGGTCGCCATCTCGGGCCAGATCAACGGCGGCTCGCAGGTGCTGGTCGGCAACAGCCTGCCGATCCAGGAGAACGACTGGGACAGCCTGAAGGCCGTCATCGCCGACTACAAGGCCCAGGGCAAGCCCTTTCGCGTCGCGGCCTCGCGCGGCAACGCCCAGGACCTGCACATGCGCGGCGCCTTCGCCAAGCAGGGCATCGACGTCAACAAGGATGTGCAGTTCGTGAACATCCCCAATCCGTCCGACCACGTGCAGGCGTTGCGCCGCGGCGAAGTCGAGCTCATCACCTCGGTCGATCCGTTCGCCACGCAGATCCGCCAGGTCGAGGCCGCCAAGTTCTTCACTTATCCCTACGACCAGGCGGCCGGCAAGCTGACCAACCTCATCGTCACCCGCTCGGACGTGGTCAAGAACAACGCCAAGGGCGTCGAAGGGGCGGTCAAGGCCGTCATTGCGGTGAACGACAAGATGGCCGCCGACAAGCCGCTCTTCGTCGAGACCATCCACAATATCACCGGCCTGGACGAGAAGATCGCCGCCGGCGCCGTCGAGAACCTCTACCCCGACTACAAGATGTACCGCGAGTCGGCCGTGGCCATCGGCCAGATGATGCGCGAGCTGAACTACATCAACTCCGATGTGAGCGCCGCCATCGAGAAGAACATGGACTACAGCTTCCTCGAGTCCGCCACCGGCAAGCCCAAGTCCGAACTCGGCGATTGAACCGCCGGCCTGCGCCCCCGCACGGCGGGGCGCAGGCCGTCACCACCGACAACGAGCCCGCCCATGAGCACCGTGCCCGCCCGCTCCTCCAGCATGTCCCAACCTTCCGTGCCCATGGCACGCCGCCTGTACCGCCGGATCGACCGCGCCATCGTGCCGGTCCTGGTCCTGGTCGGCTGGGAGCTTTTCTCCCGCTCGGGCATCCTGCCACCCGCCCTGCTGCCCGCGCCCTCCCAGGTCATCGTCGCCTGGATCGACTGGATCTTCGCGGTCGACGGCAACACGCAGAACTACAGCGGCAAGTGGCTGTCGGACGTGGCCGCCAGCGCGGGCCGCGTGTTCGCGGGCTTCGGCATCGCCACCGCCCTGGGCGTGCTGCTCGGCATGTCGATCGGCTGGTCGCGCGTGGTCGAGAAGCTGATCGAGCCCACCCTGCAGGTGCTGCGCCCGGTACCGCCGGTGTCCTGGATCCCGCTCGCCATCATCTGGTTCGGGATCGCCGACAAGCCCGCCATCTTCCTGGTGTTCCTGGGTTCGTTCTTTCCCATCCTGCTGTCCACCATCCACGGCGTGAAGACGGTCGACCGCAACCTGCTGCGCGCCGGTGCGATGGCCGGCGGCAAGCCCGGCATGCTGCTGCGCCACATCGTCTTCCCGGCGGCGCTGCCGAGCATTTTCTCGGGCCTGCGCATCGCCATCGGGTCGGCCTGGATGCTCACCGTCACGGCCGAGATGGTCGCGGTCAAGAGCGGCGTGGGCTACGTGCTCTGGGATTCGTACTACTTCCTGCGCTATGACATCGTGATCGCGTCCATGGCCACCATCGGCCTGCTCGGCTTCCTGAGCGACTTCGCGATCAAGGCGATCTCCGCCCGCGTGCTGCGCTGGCAGCGCGGTTCCACCCTACAGGCCAAGGAAAGCTGATATGGCACTGATCGAGATCGAGCGCGTCTGCCGTCTGTTCGAGGACCCCAAGCGCGGCAAGCCGGTGATCGCGCTGGACAATGTCAACGTGCGCGTCGAGCGCAACGAATTCCTGTGCCTGCTCGGGCCCAGCGGCTGCGGCAAGTCCACCCTGCTCAACATGATCGCCGGCTTCGACCATCCGAGCAGCGGTACCGTGAAGGTCGGCGGCCACGTGGTCTCCGAACCCGGCGCGGATCGCGGTGTGGTGTTCCAGCAAGCCAACCTGATGCCCTGGCTGCCGGTCTGGGAGAACGTCGCCTTCCACCTCAAGATGACCGGCGCGCCCAAGGCCGAGCGCCGCGAGCGCGCGCAGAAGTTCATCGACATGGTGGGGCTGCGCGGCTTCGAGAACCACTATCCCAGCGAACTGTCGGGCGGCATGAACCAGCGCGTGGGCATTGCCCGCGCCCTGCTCATGAACCCCGAAGTCATCCTGATGGACGAGCCGTTCGGCGCGCTGGACGAGCAGACCAAGATGGACATGCACGCCGAACTGGTGCGCATCTGGCGCGAGAGCCAGAGCACGATCGTGTTCGTCACCCACAGCATCGAGGAAGCACTCGCGCTCGGCACCCACGTGGCCGTGATGTCGGCGCGCCCGGGGCGCATCCGCGAGCTGCTGCCGATCGACCTGGACCGCCCGCGCGACACCACCTCGGCCCAGTTCAACGACTACAAGCGGCACATCCTGCACCTGCTGCGCCCTGAGTCCGAACACCGATTGGAACAGGCGGCGTAGATGAACCACCCCCTACGCGCCGACGCGCGCTGCCCTCGAGGAGGCTGACGTGAGCACCTTCATCACCGGCGCCTGCGGCTTCGTGGGGCTGGCGCTCGCCGAGCACTGGCTGGGCGCCGGCGAGGAAGTCGTCGGCTACGACGTGCAGGCGCTGCCCGCTTCGGCCAGCGAGCGCTTCCGGGCACTGCCGGGCCGCTACGTGCACGTGCGCGGCAACGTGTGCGATGCCGGCGCCCTGGATCGCGCGCTGGGCCAGCATCGGCCGAGCCGCGTGGTCAGCCTCGCGGCCGTCACGGCAGGCGCGCGCCGCGAGCGCGGCGACCCCGCCAGCATCGCCCAGGTCAACGTGGCAGGAGCCTGGAACGTGCTGGCCGCCGCGGCGGCGCATCGCGTCGCGCGCGTGGTCCATGTGAGTTCGGGCTCGGCCTACGGGCACAGCGGGCGGGCGAGCGCCCGCCTGCACGAGACCGACACTCCGCTGCAGCCGGAGGCGCTGTACGGCATCACCAAGCACGCCGCCGAGGCCGGGGCCCTGCGGCTGGCCGATCTCTACGGGCTCGATGTGCGCGTCGCACGTCTGGGTACCTGCTTCGGTCCATGGGAGGCCGACACCGGCGTGCGCGATACGCTCAGCGCTCCGCTGCAGGCGCTGCACCTCGCCGCCAGCGGCGAGGCGGTCGTGCTGCCGCGCGACAGCCGGCGCGACTGGCTGTACGTGCGCGACGCCGCAGCCGGGCTCGCCGCCCTGGCGCAGGCTCCGGTGCTGCATCACTCCGTGTACAACGTGGCGGCCGGCTTCGAATGGTCCATGAGCGCCTGGTGCGCGTATCTGCAGCAGGCCTTCCCCACCGCCGACTGGCGCGTCGCCGTCGACGGCGAGGACGCCAACATCGACTACTACGCACCCTACGACAGGGCTTCCATGGACATCGGCCGGCTCTGCGCGGATACCGGCTTCGTACCGCGCTACGACCTGCCCGCCGCGGCCGACGACTACCTCGCCTGGTTCCGTGCCCAGAACGCCGCGCAACGCTCCGCCCCCTGAGGACACCATCGCCGCCATGCCCGCTTCCTACGCCCTTCCCGCCGACGCCCGACGCCTGCCGGGCCGGGTCTGCATCGTTACCGGCGCGGCTTCCGGCATCGGCCGCGCCACCGCCCGTCTGCTTGCCGCGCACGGCGCTTACGTCGTCGTGGCCGACATCACCAGCGAGGTCATCGAGGGCGGCGCGCCCACCGCCGAACGAATCGCCGAGGACGGCAACCATGCGGTCTACCGTCGCACCGACGTGGCCAGCCTGGCCGACGTCGAGGGCCTGGTCGCCGACACGGTGGCCCGCCACGGCCGGCTCGACGTGATCGTGAACAACGCCTGCATCCGCCACGCCCGTCCGCTGCTCGAGATGGGCGAAGACGACTGGAACCGCGTGCTCGACGTCAATCTGTCCGGCGCGTTCCGCTGCTGCCAGGCCGCCGTGCGGCAGATGCTCACGCAGACGCCCCTGGCCGACGAGGACGAGGGCGTGCGCGGCCGGATCGTCAACCTCGCCTCGCAGCACGGCATGATCGCCGCCCCGCAGGACATCGCCTACGGCACGAGCAAGGCGGGCGTGGCCTATCTCACGCGCCAGATCGCGACCGACTACGCCGCCCAGGGCATCGTGTGCAATGCCGTCGCGCCCGGCAAGATCCAGACGGGCGCGGGCGGCCGCGCCGTCGATCCGGCCGTGATGGACCGCGCAACGCGGCGCACGCCGTGGCCGCGCCTGGGACGCTCCGAAGACGTCGCGAACGCGGTCCTTTTCCTTGCCAGCGCCGAAGCGAGCTTCATCACCGGCGCCCAGCTCATGGTCGATGGCGGCTGGATGGCCGCCTGACACCGACAGACAGAACCTTCCGCACCACAGAACGCACACCATGTCCGCTACGAGCTTCGATCTTGTCGTCCGCAACGCCCGCGTCGTCACCGCCGCGGATGTCTTCACCTGCGATATCGGTGTGCGCGAGGGTGTCATCACCGCGCTCGGCACCGGGCTCGCACCGGGCGCCCGCGAGGTCGATGCCCAGGGGCGCTACGTCACGCCCGGCGGCGTGGACGCGCATTGCCACCTCGACCAGCCCTCGCCGCCGCCGGTGCGCATGGCCGACGACTTCGACACCGGCACGGCCTCGGCCGCCTGCGGCGGCACCACCACGGTGATTCCCTTCGCCGCCCAGGAAAAAGGCAGCTCGCTGCGTGCCGCCGTCGAGGACTATCACCGCCGCGCCGAAGGCCGGGCCCACGTGGACTACGCGTTCCACTTGATCGTGAGCGACCCCACGCCCAAGGTGTTGGAAGAGGAACTGCCGGCCTTGATCGAGGAAGGCTATACGTCGTTCAAGATCTACATGACCTACGACGACCTCAAGCTGGACGATGGCCAGATCCTCGACGTGCTCGACGTGGCGCGCCGCCATGGCGCCATGGCCATGATCCACGCCGAGAACTCCGACTGCATCGAATGGCTCACGCGCCGGCTGCAAGCCGCGGGCAAGACCGCGCCGCGCTTTCACGCGCACGCCCGGCCCATGCTGGTCGAACGGGAGGCGACGCACCGCGCGATCTCGCTGTCGCAGCTCGTGGACGTGCCCATCCTGATCGTGCACGTGTCCGGCAAGGACGCAGTCGAGCAGATCCGCTGGGCGCGCGGCCTGGGGCTGTCGATCTTCGCCGAGACCTGCCCGCAGTACCTCTTTCTCACCGCCGAGGACCTCGGCCTGGAAAGCCCCGAGGACGGCTACCTCGGCGCACGCTGCGTGTGCAGCCCGCCGCCGCGCGACAAGTCCAACCAGGAAGTGATCTGGCGCGGCCTGGCCGACGGCACGTTCACCGTCTTTTCGTCGGACCACGCCCCCTTCCGCTACGACGGCGAGCACGGCAAGAAGCCGGGCGGACAGGAAGTCGCCTTCCAGCATATCCCGAACGGCATTCCCGGCCTGGAAACGCGCCTGCCGCTGCTCTGGTCGGAAGGCGTGCTGGGCGGGCGCATCACGCCGCAGAAGTTCGTCGAACTGACCGCCACCAACCCGGCCAAGGCCTACGGCCTGCATCCGCGCAAGGGGACGATCGCCATCGGCGCCGACGCCGACCTGGTGGTATGGGACGAGCGCGACGTCATCGTGCGCAACGATATGCTGCACCACGACGTGGACTACACCCCTTACGAAGGCATCGCACTGCGCGCCTGGCCCGGACTCACCCTGGTCGGCGGTGACGTGGTGTGGGACGGCCGCACGTTCCTGCCGCGTCGCGGCGCGGGTCGCTTCCTGCGCTGCGGCATGCCTACACTGCTGCCGGCGCGGGGTTGAGCGCGCCGGCGCCGGCTGAATTACCGGGACAGCACCTGCTCCAGCGTGTCGGCTTCCAGGACGCGGCCCAGCGCCCGCTGCAACTCGGCCGCCGACGCCGCGCTCACGCGCGCGGCCGCAGCATCGGGCAGCGGCCCGAATCGACGGACCAGCAATTCCGTCAATGCCTGGCGCAGACCGGCCGTCCGACCTTCTTCCCGACCTTCTTCCCGGCCCTTGGCCCGGCCGATGGCCAACCCCTTCTCGATGCCGACCCGCTCGACACTGGTCACATAGCTCACGTCGAATTCTCCTTCGAGGCGCGCGACAGCCTCGGTGAAGGCCAGGCTTTCCGGTGCCGGCAGCGCGAGTACCCCGTCGATGAAACGGAACAGGCGCTGCACGTCGGCCTCGCCATAGCCGTAGTCGTACAGCAGCCGCATCAGCGCCACCTTGCGTTGCAGCCTGGCACGCGGCGCGCGTGCCAGCGTGTCGCTTGCATCCAGCTCCACGAGCACCATCACGGCGAAGGGATTGTCGCGGGCCAGATCCCGCAATGCCTCGCGCCGCGTCCGCCAGCCGGCCAAATGTACCACCGGAAACACGAACTCCAGGTAGCCGAAGCCCCCGCCCAGTGGTGCGAGCCGGTAGGCGAGCCGTGACGGACCCGCGCGGGATCGGGTCAGGATGCCCAGGTGGACGATGTCCTGCTCCGGATGACGGTCGCGCAGGCGGTAATGGTAGGTATACATGCGCGACAGGAAGGCCGCATCCAGGCGCGCCTGGACCTCGATGTGGATCAGCAGCAGCGCCTTGACGCCTGTGCGCAAGCGCAGCTCGACGAGTTTGTCGACATAGCGCCGCCCCCGGCGGGACGCTCCCGCCAGGCGCTGCAGCTCCTTGTCCCGAAAGACCGGCCTGGCCGTCCAGTCCATGTGCGCGTGCAACGCCGGCCAGAACAACCGTAGACAGGGTTCGACATAGTGCTCCAGCGCATCCTTCCAGTGCCCATCGAGATCGGATGGCTCGGCGCCTGTGCCGGCGGATGCCGGCATCGCCTTCGCATCGGTGGTGGCATGGGGCATGGGGTCTCCGACTATCGAAGGCCCAGCTTACGGTCCAGGCTGGCGGTGCGAACGTCGACTGCTGACGATTCTGCGCACCGGCCGCGCGCGACCCGCTCAGGACGGCTCGGATCGCGCTTCGGACGCTCCCGCGCGCGCCGGGACCGCCAGCAGGAGCCAGCCCAGGAGCGCGCATACGGCGCCCGCCAGGAATACGCTGGCGTAGCCCGTCCGGTTCGCCAGCATGCCCGCCAGCGGCCCCGTCACGCCGTAGGCGATGTCCTGGAACATCGCGAAACCGCCCACCGCCGTGCCGCGCAGCGATGCCGGGACCCGTCTGACGGCTTCCATGCCCATGGCGGGAAACACCATCGAGCAGCCGACGCCCGTGAGCAAGGCGCCGGCCAGCGCCACGCCAGGCCCCGGTGCCAGCCAGAGCAGCGCCTGGCCGACGGCCTCGAGCGCCAGCGAGCACAACGCAACCGGCCGGCCGCCGAGACGATCCGGCAGGTGTCCGGCCAGGAGTCGCACCGCCACGAAGCCCGCGCCGAAGGCCGTCAGCCCCAGCCCCGCGTGCGGCCAGCCCTGGGCGAGGAAATACAAGGGCACGAAGGCGCCCAAGGCGGCGAAGCCCACCCCTTGCAGGCCGACCACGGCGCCTTCGCGCCAGATGCGGCCGAGCACCTGCCGAAAGGGCACGCGCGGCACGGTGCCGGTGGACACGCTCGCGGGCAGGGTGCGCACGCACCACCATGCCAGCAGCGGGACGAGCGAGGCGAACACCATCACACTGGCGAAGCCCGAAACGCCCAGCAGCCACAGCCCGAGCGGGCCGCCCGCAGCGAGCGCGCCATACATGGCCATACCGATGAAGGCCAGGACGCGGCCGGAGCGCGCCGGCCCCATGAGCTGCATGCCCCAACTGACCGCGCCCACCATGGCCAGGCTTTCGCCCAGGCCCAGCAGAACGCGGCCGGCCACCAGCACAATGTAGGCGGGTTGCGCCGCCAGGCCCGGCGCAGCGGATGCCAGGCAGACCAGGCTTGCCAACACATAGATCAGCAGGCCACGACGCAGGCAGGTGCCTGGACCGAGGCGGTCGGCCACGCTGCCGGCATGGGCGCGGGTCAGGATGGTCGAGAGAAAGGCGACGCCGATGGCAAAGCCGCCGGCCACGTTGCCAAGGCCCAGGTGCCGAGTCACGTAGACCGACAGCGAGGCCAGGCCGACCGCCACGCAGAGATAGGCAAGAAAGAGAGCGGCACTCAGGCGCAACAGGGGCGCCAGCCGATCCGCACCGGAAGATGTCGTCGTCGACATAGGAACAGGCTCCGAGAGACTGCCCTCCGGTACGGCGCGCAACCGCAACGTCGCGCACCCGCCGGCTCAGGCAGCAGGTTGCGCGTTGGTTGACGTAAACGCTTACGCGAACGCGGGGAAAGGGCCGCGTTCGTATGGATGGCATTCTACCGCGCGCCGGCGCCGCCTTCACCCACGCGCTCGAGCAGCACGCGGGTCTCGAACTTGGCGCGATGCACCGAGAAGAAGCTGCGCACATTGCGCACGTTCGACGACGCGTTGAACAGACGCCCGACCAGTGCGTGATATGCCGCCATGTCGGACGCACCGACGATGACCACGAAGTCCGGCCCGCCCGACACCCGGTAGCACTGCAGCACCGCGGATTCGACCACCGCCCTGGCCTCGAAGGCGGCCAGACGCTCGGCCGACTGGACATCCAGCGTCACTTCGACGATGGCCGTCAGCGGCAGGCCCACGACAGCCGGATCGATCAGCGCGACGACGCCCTGGATCACTCCGAGCTCGCGCAGGCGCCGGACCCGACGCAGGCAGGTGGGCGCCGAACTGAACACGCGCTCGGCGAGTTCCTGATTGGTCAGGGCAGCGTCCTGCTGGAGCTGGACCAGGATGCGATGGTCGAGCTCGTCCAGCAAGATCGCATTATCGACGGATGAATCCACCATTTTCTATCAATCAATGAACGATAATTTCATGTCTATTGAAGGCCACAGAATCATTCCAATATTGGCTTGATTCTGCAATTTAATTTCTCGCCAATCTCGCCAGAATACCCGCCATCAGGCGCGCTGCCTACAGCGCGGGCATTACCGGAGAACATCATGTGCGGCATCGTCGGCGCGGCTGCCCTGGGCAGCGACATCACTCCCATCCTTCTCGAAGGCCTGCAGCGGCTCGAATACCGCGGCTATGACTCCTGCGGCATCGCCGTCCACATGGACGGCGAGCCGCGACGTACGCGCAGCACCTCCCGCGTCGCCGATCTGCGCGCGCTGATCGCCAGCGAAGGCCTGCAAGGCTCGACCGGCATCGCGCACACGCGCTGGGCCACGCACGGCGCGCCGGCCACCCACAACGCCCACCCGCACTTCTCCGGGCGTCCGGGCGGCAAGGCCCGCCTGGCCCTGGTGCACAACGGCATCATCGAGAACCACGACGAACTGCGCACCGAGCTGCAGGCCGTCGGCTACGTGTTCGAGAGCCAGACCGACACCGAAGTCATCGCCCACCTGGTCGACCACCTCTACGTGGACGACCTCTTCCAGGCGCTGCAGCAGGCCGTGCGCCGCCTGCAGGGCGCCTATGCCATCGCCGCGTTCTGCCGCGAGGAACCGCACCGCGTGGTGGGCGCGCGCAACGGCTCGCCCCTGGTGGTCGGCCGCGGCGAAGGCGCGAACTACCTGGCCTCCGATGCCCTGGCGCTGGCCGGCACCACCGAGCGCATCCAGTACCTGGAAGACGGCGACGTCGTCGACGTGCAACCCGGCGGCGTGTGGATCGTCGACCTCGACGGCCACCCCGCCCAGCGCGAAGAGCACGTCGTGCCCGCCTACACCGGCGCAGCCGAACTGGGCCCGTACCGGCACTTCATGCAGAAGGAAATCTTCGAGCAGCCGCGGGCCATCGCCGACACCCTGCAGGACCTGGACAGCGTCACGCCGGAATTCTTCGGCGACGGCGCCTACTCGATCTTCACCGAGACCGATTCCGTCCTCATCCTGGCCTGCGGCACCAGCTACTACGCCGGGCTGACCGCCAAGTACTGGATCGAGGCGCTCGCCGCCATCCCGGTTGCCGTCGAGATCGCCAGCGAGTACCGCTACCGCACCAGCGTGCCCAATCCGCGCACCCTGGTCGTGACCATCTCGCAGTCCGGCGAAACCGCGGACACCCTTGCCGCGCTCAAGCACGCGCGCAAGCTCGGCATGCAGAACACCCTCACCATCTGCAACGTCGCCACCAGCGCCATGGTGCGCGAGTGCAGGCTCAACTTCATCACGCGCGCGGGCGTGGAGATCGGCGTGGCCTCCACCAAGGCCTTCACCACCCAGCTCACCGCCCTCTTCCTGCTCGCCCTCTCGCTGGCCCAGGTGCGCGGCCGTCTCACCGAAGACGCCGAGGCCGGCCACCTCGCCGCCCTGCGCGGCATGCCCGGCGCCGTCCAGGCCGCGCTCGCGCTCGAACCGCACATCATCGCCTGGGCCGACGCCTTCGCCCGCCGCGAGAACGCCCTCTTCCTCGGCCGTGGCATGCACTATCCCATCGCCCTCGAAGGCGCCTTGAAGCTCAAGGAAATCAGCTACATCCACGCCGAGGGCTACCCCGCCGGCGAACTCAAGCACGGCCCGCTCGCGCTCGTCACCGAGCAGATGCCCGTCGTCACCGTCGCGCCCAACAACGAGCTGCTGGAAAAGCTCAAGTCCAACCTGCAGGAAGTGCGCGCGCGCGGCGGCCAGCTCTACGTCTTCGGCGACACCGGCACCCGCATCCCCTCGGAGCCGGGCGTGTACGTCATCCAGCTCCCGGAATACTACGGCTTGCTGTCGCCGATCGTGCACACCATTCCGCTGCAGCTACTGGCCTATCACACCGCGATAGCGCGGGGGACGGACGTGGACAAGCCGAGGAATCTGGCGAAGAGTGTGACGGTGGAGTGAAAAGGCTGGCTGCGGGCTATGCCTCGGCGCTCAAGCCGCCCACATGGCGGGTCGACCGGTCCACTTCGACACCCAGTTTGTCGGCCGCTGCCAGGATCGCCGACCATGTGGCGCCATCGACCGGAATGCCGTGCGCCCGCCGCTCTGTGCAGGCCCGCCGCTCCGGCTCGCCGGCAAGCATCACCGCCTCCACGCCATCCTGCGGCGGCGACGCGGTGACCCAGTCCAGGCAGGCCAGCGTCTGCTCGGCGAAGCCTTGCGCATCGCCCAGCCTTGCCGGATCGATCAGGATGGTGAGCATGCCGTTGAGCACACGCTTCTTGCCTTCGTCCGGGCCGTGAACCGCCAGGCCGGCGGCCAGTGCGCCGCCAAGGATTTCGCAGGCCAGCGACAAGCCGAAGCCCTTGTGTTCACCGAACGGCAATAACGCGCCGAGCGGACCGACCACGGCATGCGCCGGGTTGGTCGTGGACCGGCCCTCGTGGTCGAGCAACTGGCCCGGTGCCAAGGGCACGCCCTTGTTGTAGGCCACGCGTGCCTTGCCTTGCGCGATCACGCTGGTGGCCAGGTCGAGAATGAAAGGCTCGCGGCCCTCGATCGGTATCCCGATGGCGAACGGATTCGTGCCCAGGCGGGCGTCGCGCCCGCCCCATGCGGCAACGAGTGGACGCGAGATCACGTTGACGAAATGGACGGACACCAGCCCTGCGGCGACGGCCATCTCGGCCCATTCGCCGATACGGCCGAGGTGATGGGCGTTGCCCAGCGCCATGATGCAGGTGCCGTGCTCGCGCGCGCGTTCGATACCCATCGCCATGGCGGCATGGCCGATCGACTGGCCGAAGCCAGTCTGCCCGTCCAGGGCGAGCATGGGGCCTTGATCGATGCGAATCCGGGGCTGCGCGTTGGGCTTCAGGCTGCCTTCCAGGTAGGCCTCCACATAGCGCGGCAGCATGCCGATGCCGTGCGAGTCATGGCCATACAAGTTGGCCCGCACCAGGTTCTCGCTGACGAGGTCCACCTCGCGCGCATCGCTGCCGAAGCCTCGCACGATCTCGCGCACGACATCGCACAGGGGCTCGGATTCGAATCGATGAAAATCCGCCATGAATGACTGTCTCCGTTATGTTTTGCAAGCGCCACCCACCGCCAGGGTTGTGAGAGCTTGGTGGCCGAAGGCCTTGAAGTGCGGGCCCCCGTCGTCAGGATAGCCGCTCGCGCGATAGCGTGGCGAGCTTGCCGCTACCGGCGGATACGGGCGGATGGCCCGCCCAATGCGCCGCCACCGCCCCGCCCGTCCCCAGCAGCGGGTCGGTAGGCGGCGCGGGCAAATCCGCGATGGCGCGGCGCTGCGCCTCGGTGGCCGGAGCGGTCTGCAAGTCGGGAGACTGGCCGGGCGGATAGGCGGCCACGACCTCGAAGTCGGCGGTGGCGCTCAGGCATTGATGGGCCGTGCCGGCGGGAAGCAGGATACCGTCGCCGGGCCCGACCTCCACGGTGCGGCCCGCCTCGGCGCCGAGCCGCAGGCGCGCCCTGCCCCGGGCTACGCCCAGCACTTCGTGGGCATGGGCGTGATAGTGCACGTAGGGATAGACCTCGCCGCGCCAGCCGCCCTGCCAGCCGTGCGCGGCGAAGCGTGTTTCGAAGGCGCGCGCGGCGTCTTCGTCCGCCGGGATGGCGCCAAGGTACAGGATGACCGGCCAGCGCGGATGATTGGGCGCGCACGCCGCGGGGGCGAAGTGCAGGGTATGGATTGGCATCGGGCTTTCCCACCAGACAAAGTTCTCGGCCCCTGCGGCAAGTTCCAGGCCCGCGCCGGGCGTGGCGGCGCGAGGCCTCGAGCGACGATCAGGACGCAGGCACGGGCAACGCCGGGTACGTCCAGCCCGCGAAATGCGCGAGGTTCACCAGAAAGTGCACCGCCACGGAGGCGGCCAGGCCGCCGCGCAGGAAAGCCCAGCCATAGCCCAGGCCAGCCAGGCCGCCGAGCATGGCCCAGGCCCAGCCGCCGCCGGCGTGAGCCAGGCCGAACACCGCGGCGGACAGCAGGACAGGCACGACGGGGCGGGTCGGCCAGCGGCGCATCCATGCGCCCTGCAGATAGCCGCGAAACAACAGCTCCTCGGTGACGCAGACGAGCAACAGGTTGTTGGCCGCCCACAAGAGGCCGACCGCGGGCCAGCCGGGCGCCCACGCTACCGCGCCCAAGGCGCTCGCCAACCCCAGGCAGACGGCCAGGGTGAGCGGCGCCAGCGTCAGCACCGTCCGGCACGCGCGGCCGGCGTCTGTCGTACGCACCACCCACGGGCAGGCAAGCAGCAGCCACACGCCGATCCAGGGTTTGTCGAGGTTGAGGTGGAAACCGGCCGCCGGCGCGCCCGGTAGCGGGGGCGGCAAGGGCACGCATACGTTGTCGGTACCGGGCAGCAGATGCAGCGCCAGGGCGGCCGCCAGACAGACGAAAACGGCATGGCCTGCCACGCGCACGGCTCGACCCCGTTGACGGACGGCCACACCGACGCCGAGCAGCGGGATCAGCCATGCCAGCGCGGTAGTGTCCAGGCGGCTACCGCAGGCCCAGGCCAGGCCGCCCCCCACGGCCAGGGCGGCAAGCCAGAGTCGAACCGAGGATGCGGCGGGCCAGGATGAGAACAGTCCGGATACGGGCATGATGATCCCGGGTCGACGCCTAACGGTGCGCGCGCCAAGCGTCGACCCGGACAGCAGGACGGGCCGCCATCATGCCACGATGTGTCGCGCAAATGCCTGGAGGCCGCGACAGATCGGATTGCGGCGGGTGGCGCCAGGCGACGACAAGCTGCTCACGCCGTTGGCGGCAGAACCCGACGGCGTGCCAGGGCGAGGATCTGCTGCGCCTGGGCGCGCATCGCATGATCGATCATCTGCCCCCGATAGCTGACCGCCCCGCTTCCCGCCGCTTCGGCGTCTGCCAACGTGTGGAGCAGACCGGTTGCGTGGTCGATGTCCGCTGGCGTGGGTGCAAAGACCTCGTTGGCGACGCCGGCATGCGCTGGGTGGATCGGCACGGCCCCGGCAAAGCCCAGGGCCGTCGCGCGCCGGCACAGGAGGCGCACTGCGTCCAGGTCGTCCAGGCGCGTGCCGATGATGCTCGCCATGGGATAGGACGCGCCGCCGGTGCGGCTGTCCAGGACGGTCTTGGAAGCCAGGTAGCGCTGTTCGGTACATTCCAATGTAGGTAGGAATCCCATGGCGCGGGAAACGTCGCCCGAGACCGGCCCGCCGACCAGGGCCATCAGGGCCTGGCAGCGTCGGCTGGCGGCGGCAAGCTGCCGGGCGTCGTACAGGCCGATGGCGGTCTCGGGCAGCGGCAGGATGCCGACCGAGCCCAGCGGCATCCCGTCCGCGCTGCCGCCCTCGTGCCACGCATTGATCCTGACGAAGGGCGCGATGCCCATGTCGCGCAGCAGCGGTATGGCTACGCGAGTCAGGGCCCGCGTTTCGTCCTTCAGCGCAGGCGGTACGGCATCCTCGAGATCCGGGATGACCGCGTCGGGCCCATGGCGGGCGACTTTGCGCACCCAGTCGAGCTTGTGCGCGGGAATGAACAGCATGGAATGGATGGGCCGCATGCGTCTTCATCACATCGGAAGGCGGCCGCGTCCCGACGCGCCGGCCAGACCGCCGGTGAGCTGAGGCCAGGGCGGGGCCTCAGGCCGCGGCCGCAGGGTTCAGGGTGCGCTCGGCCAGCCGGGTGATGTCCTGGTCGGTGCGCTTCTCGTCGGCCAGCGTGTTCTGCAGGGTGACGCTATCCTGCCCCAACTGCAGATGCCTGGCCCAACTGGCCAGCGAGCCGTACACAGCCATCTTGTAGTGCTTCATGCGCTGCACGGACACCACGAGCGCCGCATCGCTCAGTTCGGGATCGTCCAGCCTGTCGCTCCACCGGCCGGCCTCGCGCAGCATGGCGCCCATGGAGCTGTCGTGATGCGCCGCCGGCTCCGCACCCTGGGCCTGCAGCAGAGCATCCAGGCGCTCGCACTGACGCGCGGTTTCCTCCGCCTGGCGCGACAGGAACTGCGTCAAGTCGCGCGCCGCCGCACGCCCAGCGAGCGCGTTCAGGCCGTCGGCCATCAGCGCCTCGGCGGACCGCAGTTCCTGCAGCTCCGCGATGTACATGTCTCGAAATCCGTCGTGCTTCATGAGTTCCTCCGCAAAGACAAGGGTTCGAGGGCATCACCCCTGCAGGATTCGGGCCAGTGGCGCAGGCGGCAGGCGGTACGCCGCTTGCGGGTATCGAGGCAGGCGAGTGCATTCGCATATCGCCCTGCACGAGGATCCCGTATGCCCCCGACGTTCGCCCGCCCCGTACCCGGAGCGCCCCACCTCGACAGCGGGCCAAGGCTGCTGCTGCGCCCGTACGGATTCATCGCCAAGCTTCAGCGCGATTTACAAAGCAGCGTGTTCGAGACGCGCATCCTGCTCGAGCGTGCGCGTTGTCTCCGGCCCCCGACGCCACGCGCACGTTCTGCCTGTGTCTTCGAACACCCGCCGGCCGACCGGGGGCAATGGCCCGCGTCCGTCTGTTCTCAATCACGGAGCACACCATGACATCCAAAGTCGACATCGCCAACGACGTGCAGAAAGGCATCGAGAAAGCCAACCGCAGCGACGATGACAAAGCGCGCGACACCACGGAAGCCCATCGCGCCACACGTTTCGACGGCAACCCCGACCCCGCGCCCGACAGCAAGCCAGGCGTCTTCAAGCCGCGCGACGACACCCCGTGGCACCTGGAAAAGAAAAGCGGGCCGCGCAACCCGTGATGCCAGACCGCGGTGGAGCGGAACGTTGTGTGCGCCCTGTCACCGAACGGCGAAGCGCTGGTCGGCTTATTTTGGTGTAAATGGGCGCATTATGGGTTCCCATGATCCGCACCGACTCCGTCCAGATCACCCTGGAGATTCTCGGTCTGATCGCCGGCATCGACGAGTTCAAGGAGGGCGCCTGGCGCGCCCTGGGCACGCTGGCGCCTGACCGGCTGCCCTGACCGAGAACCCCATCCGGCAATTGCACCGCGACCTGCTGACCCACAGCGACAAAGACTCCTGGCATCGCGGCACCTACAAGACCACCACCAACAGCGTGGCCGCGTTCGACGAACACGGCAAGCCGCTGGACGTGGTATTCGAGACCGCCACGCCCTTCGACACGCCGCGTCTGATGGCCGAACTGCTGGCCTGGTTCAACGAAGAACGCGGCGCCGGGCGCTTGCACCCCTTGCTGCGCATCGGTATCTGGATCGTGGTGTTCCTGGAGATCCACCTCTGCCAGGACGGCAACGGCCGCCTGAGCCGAGTGTTGACCACTCTCCTGCTGTTGCAGTCCGGCTATGCGCATGTGCCCTACAGCTCGCTCGAAAGGGTGATCGAGCAGAACAAGGAAGGCTACTACCTGGCGCTGCGCCAGACCCAGGGCGGCATCCGCAGCGATGCCCCGCACTGGCAGCCCTGGCTAGAATTCTTCCTCCGTTGGAAAAGCAAGGCCGACAGGAGACGTCAGTGGATGTCCCTGGACATCGCATCACTTCCCGATGCAGAACCGCGAAAAAATCACCCCCAGCAGGTCGTCGCTGGTGAACTGCCCGGTGATCGAGGCCAGCGCGTTGTGCGCCAACCGCAGTTCCTCGGCAAAGAGATCCAGCACCCGGTCGTCCTCGGCGGCATGCTCTGCAGCAAGCGCGAAATGCTCGTCCGCCTCGTTGAGCGCGGCGATGTGGCGTTCGCGCGCAAGGTAAGGGGATTCGGCGCCGGGGTTCCAGCCGGCGATGCGCAGCAGCTCGGCGCGCAGTTCGGCGAGGCCCGCGCCCTGGCGGGCGGAGATGGGCAGGCCGTCTTGCGGCGGCTGGACGTCTTCGGACAGGAGGTCGACTTTGTTGTAGACCTTCAGAACGGGGGTGCCGGGCGGAAGGCGCTGGGCGATGGCGGCGTCGATGGCGGGGTCGGCGGCCAGGGCTTCGCGGGCGTCCGAGAGGTTGGGCCGGTTCGCGTCGGGGCTTTCCGACGGCGCTGCCGCCACGGCCCCGCGCGCGTCCTGCAAATGCAGGATCAAATCCGCCCGTTCGATCTCCTGCCAGGTGCGCTCGATGCCGATTTTCTCGACGAGGTCCTCGGTGTCGCGTAGACCGGCGGTGTCGACGATGTGCAGGGGCACGCCGTCGATGCTGAGTGCCTGGACGACGCGGTCGCGGGTGGTGCCGGCGACGGGGGTGACGATGGCGGCCTCGAAGCCGGCCAGGGCGTTGAGCAGGCTGGACTTGCCGACGTTGGGCTGGCCGGCCAGGACGACGTGCAGGCCTTCGCGCAGGATGGCGCCCTGGCGGGCGTTGGCGAGGATGGCGGCCAGGGTGTCGCGCAGGCCCTGCAGGGTGTCGCGGGCCTGGTACTTCTCCAGGAAGTCGATCTCTTCTTCCGGGAAGTCCAGGGTGGCTTCGACGAGCATGCGCAGGTGGACGATGCCGTCGGCCAGGGCGTTCACCTCGCGCGAGAAGGCGCCCCGCAGGGAGGCGGCGGCGCCGCGGGCGGCGGCTTCGCTGGCGGCGTCGATGAGGTCGGCGACAGCCTCGGCCTGGGCGAGGTCCATGCGTTCGTTGAGAAAGGCGCGCTGGGTGAACTCGCCGGGCTCGGCCAGGCGCAGGCCGATGTCCCGGCCGGCCTCCAGACAGCGGGCCAGCAGGCGGCGCAGGACGACGGGGCCGCCGTGGCCCTGGAGTTCGAGGACGTGCTCGCCGGTGTAGGAATGCGGCGCGGGGAAGTACAGGGCAAGCCCTTCGTCGATGGCGCTGCCATCGGCGTCGCGAAACGGGAGATAGTGCGCATGGCGCGGCGTGAGGTCGTCACGCCCGAGCACGGCGCGCATGACGGGCTCGAGGCCTGCGCCCGAGAGGCGGATGACACCGATGCCGCCCCGGCCGGGGGCGGTGGCGATGGCGACGATGGGCAGGCTGCGCGTAGCGGACATGGCGTCGGTCGATGATGAGAGGATCGCGGGCTGGGCGGCAAGGCGACGGCCCGAGGCCCTGGCCGCTATTGTGTAGCGAATGAAGGCGACGGACCATCTGTGCCCGGACGGGTTCACGTGGCCTACGGCGCTCGGCTGGCCGCGCGGGAAGCTTCTTCCCGGGCCGCGCCGCACCTGCCTCGTATCATCCCCCACCCTGCAAAAGCCGACGGGCGGCCTCGGCCGCCCGTCGCTGCGTACTACGCCGCCGGCATCACGCCTTGGCGACCGCGGCGGTCTGGTTGGCGATCTTGCGCGTGATGTACCACTGCTGCGCGATCGACAGGCAGTTGTTCACCACCCAGTACAGCACCAGGCCGGCCGGGAAGAAGAACATCATCCCGCCGAAGACCAGCGGCATGATCATCATGACCTTGGCCTGGATCGGGTCCGGCGGCGTGGGGTTCAGCCGGATCTGCAGGAACATGGTGGCCATCATGATGGCGGGCAGGATGAACCACGGGTCGCGCACGGACAGGTCGGTGATCCAGAGTATCCACGGCGCGCCGCGCATCTCGACGCTGGCGAGCAGCACCCAGTACAGCGAAATGAACACCGGGATCTGCACCAGGATCGGCAGGCAGCCGCCCAGCGGGTTGATCTTCTCGGTGCGGTACAGCTCCATCATGGCCTGGTTGAGCTTCTGGCGGTCGTCGCCGTACTTCTCCTTCATGGCCTGCAGGCGCGGCGCGACGGCCTTCATGCGGGCCATCGAGCGATAGCTCGCCGCCGACAGCGGGAAAAACACCAGCTTGATGAGCACGGTCAGCGCGACGATGGTCCAGCCCCAGTTGCCGAGCATGGCGTGCAGCCAGGTCATGATCGCGAACAGCGGCTTGGCGATGACGGTCAGCCAGCCGTAGTCGACCACCAGGCCGAGGCCGGGCGCGACCTGCTCGAGGGCCTGCTGGTCCTGCGGGCCGACCCAGAGCTGCGCGTTCATGACGCGCGTCTCCTGCGGCGCGAGGCTGCCCGCCGGCTCGATCGCGCGCATGGCGAACAGGTTGTTGCCCAGCGCCACCAGGTTGTTGGTGCGCTCGACGCCCTGGTCGGGTACCCACGCGGTGACGAAGTAGTGCTGGATCATGCCGATCCAGCCGTTGTTCGCCTGCGTCGTGTAGGTGGCGCGATCGCGTTCGATGTCGGCGAACGAGATCTTCTGGAACTTGTCCTGTTCGCTGTAGACGGCCGGGCCGGTGAAGGTGCTGTAGAAGCTCGACTCGCCGGGCGGCTTGCTGCTGTCCCGCGTGATCTGCATGTACACCGAGGGCGATACGGGCGCGTCGCCGACGTTGGTCAGCGCGTGACGCACGTGGATGTCGTAGCGGCCCTGGCGCACCGTGAAGGTCTTGACCACGCGCAGGCCGCCGCTGACCGCCTCGAAGCTGATGTCCATGGCGTCGCCGGACAGCTCGCGTGCCTGCGTCGTCACCTGGAACGGCGTGCGGTGCGTCGGGAACGCGGCGCCCTGCGGGCCGACCGCCCCGCTCTCGACCAGGTAGGTCAGCGAGGGCGAGTTGTCGAGCAGCACGACGGGGCGATCGCGATCGTCGACAGCGCCGAACTTCAGCAGCTCGGCCTTGACCAGGCGCGCACCCACGGGATCGAAGGTGAGCCGCAGGACATCGGTGGTGATCACCACGGGCTCGGCCTGGGTCTGCACCGGCTGCGGCGTGGCCGGCACCTCGGAGGGCGGCGCGGCGGCGACATCGGTGGGCACCGGCACGCCGGCGTCGCTGGCGGGCGTCTGACCATCTGCCTGGGCCTGCTCCTGCTGCTGGGCCGCCGGCGCCCCGCCGAACAACGACGGCTTGCCATTGTGAACTTGCCAGTTGTTCCACAGGAACAGCAGCGAGAAGGAGAAGATCATCCAGAGGATGGTGCGTCTGATATCCATGGACTGGGAAGCTACTGGAAGAAGAATCGTGAACGGCGGGGTTCGTCCTTGCGGACGGCCGGCGCCGCGGGAGCCGCCAGAGTTTAGCCGCTAATCGCTACCGGACTCTTGCGGGGAAGCAGCGCGCCGCGGTGGGACAGGATCGAGGCCGCCGGGGTTCCAGGGATGACAGCGGCAGACCCGGCGCACGGCCAGGTAGCTGCCACGCATGGCGCCATGGGTCTCGATGGCTTCTTGTGCATACAAGGAGCAGGAGGGATAGAAGCGGCACGAAGGCCCGAGCCAGGGACTGACGACGTAGCGATAGAACCGCAAGGGCAACAGCAGTACCGTCCGCGGGCTGCGTTTCGCAGCGTCGAACATGCCGTCGCCACGGCTCATGATGGTGTCCCCGTCCCGGAGGCCCGCCCCTGGCGCTGCGCACGCGCGAAATGCGCGTCCGCTTCGGCGCGCGCGCTGCGTTTGAGCGCGGTCAACGAAACGTCGCCCACGGGACGATACAGTCGAACGGCGTAGTCTGCCGCCGGCAGCTCGCCGCGATGATGACGAAACGATTCGCGCACGACGCGCTTGATCGCGTTGCGTGTGACGGCGTGAGGCGCATGGCGCTTGCCGATGACCAGGCCGAGACGGGCCTGGCCTTCGGCCACCGCTCCCACGTGCAGCATGAGCAAGCCCCCGCTCGCGATGCGACGCCCCTTGAGGGCGTTCGCGAACGCGTCAGGCTTCAGCAACCTTGCGCTACGCGCAAAGGCAAAGGAACCGCTCATGGACGGACGAGCGAAACGCGGCGAACCTCGGCCCGCCACGCATCGGGGCTCAGACGGCCAGGCGCTTGCGGCCCTTGGCGCGGCGGGCATTGATGACGGCGCGACCGCCACGGGTCTTCATGCGCACGCGAAAACCGTGGGTACGCTTGCGACGGACGACGGAAGGTTGGTAAGTACGCTTCATGACGGACTCGGCTAAGTGTGTGTTGATCGCTACGCGGCAATTCGCGAAGCGTATGAAAGTGAGGCGGCCGGGCCAAAGTGCCGCACGGCCACCGGACGCGCAAAAGCCATATCGACGTCGGGCCAAAGGCGCTAAACGCCGCGAAACCCGCGAGGTCAACCCCGCCGCCTCGCCCCGCGCCGGCAAAAGCAGTCTGTGCTGCCCCTGTCTGTGCTGCCCCTGGACTGCCCTTGACCACGCGCGAACGTACTTTTGTACTTTTGCAAAGCCCGCCATTTCATCAAAACTGCAGCAATATGTCAATGCGAGACTATCCCCACCCCGGTGCATGGCATAGAATCTGACGGAGTGTTACTGTCTTGCAACGCCCCTCCGCTTTCGCATCGAGCCCGCCCATGTCAGCCCATCTGCGCCGTTGGCGCCCCCGCCTCGTGCCGGGCATCGTCCTCATGGGGATCAGCCTGGCTTTGCCGGCCCTGGCCGAGCCCGCACGCGTCGCAGGCGAGATCGTTCTCGCTGCGGGGCCTGCCGCGATCCGCCAGGGCGAGAGCGAGATCCCCGCTACGCGCGGGTACAAGCTGCAGCCGGGCCAGACCATCGTGACCGGCGAGGGCGCCTTCGTCCATGTGCGCATGGCCGATGGCGGCATGGTCGCCGTGCGTCCGTTCTCGGTGTTCCAGATCGACGTCTTCGACTATCGGCACGACACCGCTACGGATCGCGTGCGCTACCGCCTGGAGGAAGGCGTGGCGCGCTCGATCACCGGCGCGGTCGGCGAGTCCAACAAGGAAGCCTTCCGGCTGAATACGCCGGTTGCCGCGGTCGGCGTGCGCGGCACGGATTTCGTCGTCGCCACCGATGCGGGCACCTCGCGGGTGGCGGTGAACAGCGGCGCGGTGATCGTGGCCGCGCTCGGCGGACAATGCGCGGCGGACGGTTTCGGCACCTGCGCCAGCGGCGGCCTGCTGCTCGGCGCGGGCCAGGGCACCGACGGGCGCTACGTCGAAGTGGTGAGAGGCGAGCAATTGCCCAGGCTGGTCCAGGACCCGGACTCCAGCCCCGACCAATTGCAGCGGCCGCACCCGCAGGAGCCCGTGGCCGTGGCCCGGTTGCCCGCCGACAGCCCGAGCGAACGGCTGCGCAACGACAACCCCAAGCCGCTCGCCGCCGACCCGGTCGCGCCGCCGGCGATCGACCCGCCCGGCCAACCAGGCACGCCGAGCGAGTCCGGCCCGCCCATCGTGACGCCGCCGCCGGGGGTCGAACTGCCGAGCCTGGCGGCCATGCCCAAGGACGTGTACTGGGGACGCTGGTCCAGCGGCGCCGGGGTGGACGCCAGCAGCGCCGCCAGGGTGAGCGAGCTGGTCGCCCAGAAGAAGGGCATCCTGATCGTCAACAGCGTGTACGGTGCCGGCCTGGACAACATGGCTCGCCAACTGCCGCGCAGCGGCTTCGCGTCCTTTGCGGCGGCCGGCGGCGAAGGCGTGTTCGTGGGTGCCGAAGGCGCCACTGCGCTGGCGGTGCAGAGTGGCGCGCTCGACGTCAACTTCGACAGCCGCACCTTCGCCACCACCAGCACGTTCAGCGGCGCGGGCAATACCTACGACACGGCCGCGCGCGGCATCATCAACGACCGCGGCTATCTCCAGTCGACGCCCGCGCAGTCCAACTCGCGCGTCACGGGCGCCCTGGGCGCCGGCCTGGAGAGCGCCGTCACGACGGTCGAGCGCGACTATGTCGACGGCTCCCTGAGCGGCGTGATCGGCTGGGGCAAGCGCTGAGCGATCGCGATTTGCGCTGCGCCGTATCACCCTCACCCCCCGCCACCACCGGATGACCCGCAGGCTGTTCATTGCACTGATCCTGGCTCTGGCCGCGCTGGTGTTCGTCGAACCGACCCGCTCCCTGCTGGAGCATCGCCTGCACGTGGCGCGCCTGGGGCTGGACGCGCTGACACAGGACAGCGGCAGCCCCATCGTGATCCTGGCCATCGACGAAGCGTCGATCGACGCCATCGGCAGTTGGCCGTGGCCGCGCGCCACCTGGGCAGAGTTGCTGACGCGGCTGTACCGGCACCACCGCCCCGGCTTCCTGGGCCTGGACGCGGTCTTTCCGCCGGCCCCCGAGCAGGCCGCAGGCAACGAGGCCTTCGCCGCCGCGCTGGCGCAGGTACCCAGCGCGCTCGGCCAGCTCATGCTGCCCGACCCCGGCATGCGCGGCGCGACGCCCTGGCTCTCGCTCACACACCCGCTGCCCGACGGCTTTCCGCCAGCGGACACGATGCGCTTTGCCGGCGTGCTGGGCAGCGACGCCAAGCTCGCCACCACCGCGCGCGCGGGGCACATCAACGCGGCGATCGACCCCGACGGGGTGATGCGCCGCCTGCCCACGCTCATCTGCCTCGAAAGCATCGGCCAGCCCTGCGCCGGCAGCTTCGTGCAGGCCGCGGCCGCCACGCTGGCCGGTGCCGACGAATGGGCGATCCAGCGCGGCGGCTGGCTCGAGGCGCCCTGGCTGCTCGTGCCCGGGGATCTGGACGCGCTCGCCATCCCGGTCGGCGAGGACCTCACACTCGCCGTGCCCTGGCGCGGCTCCCACGATCTGCGCTACGTCTCGATCGCCGACGTCTGGCACGAACGCCTCGCGGCCGGCCTGCTCGACCAGCGCCTGCTGCTGGTGGGCGGCGTCTCGCTGGGGCTGGGCGACATGGTCGTCTCCCCGCTCTACGAACGCGTGCCCGGGATCGAGGTCCACGCGCACGCGCTACGCGCCTGGCTCGCAAACGCCCTGCCCTTCCAGCCGCGCGCCGCCCAGCCCGCCATGCTCGCCTGGGCGCTGGCGGTCGGCCTGCTGCTCGCCTGGTATGCGCAGCGGCGGGCGCAGCTCATCGCCATCACCACCGTCGGCGCGCTGGCGCCGCTGGCCGGCGCACTGCTCGCCTGGCTCGTCTGGCGCCAGATCTGGCCCGCGGGCGCGCCGGCGAGCTTCGCCCTGATCGCGGGCGTGGCGCTGACGCTCTCCCTGGTGCTGCGCGAGCGCTCGCGCCTCGTGCAGCGCTTTCGGGACTACGTCCCCCTGCCGCTGCGCCGGCTGCTCACGCGCGCCGACACCGAGGTGCCGAGCGAAACCGGCTGGGGCACGGTGATGGTCACGGACATCCTCGGCTACACGCGGCGCTCGCAGAGCCTGCCGCTCGAGCAGCTCGCGGCCTGGTGCGACGCCGGCGTGGCTCACGTCGTGCACCATGCCGTGAAGCATGGCGCCATGCTCGACACGGTCGCCGGCGACGGCGCACTGCTGCTCTGGCGCACCGGCGGCCGGCGCGAACAGGCTCGCGCTGCGATCGCAGCCGTACGCGACATCATGCAGGGCATGCCCGAACTCAATCGCCGGCTCGCGGCCCAGGGCCTGCCCGAGCTTGCCCTGGGCATCGGCGTGCATGCCGGCCCCTACCTGCTCGGCTCGTTCGGGGAGGAACACAAGCGCTTCACCGTGGTCAGCGACGTTGCCAATCTCGCCGCGCACATCGAGCGCCTCACCCGCCACCATCCATGGCCGGTGCTGGTCAGCCAGACCGTGGCCAGCCTGCTGCCCGCGGGCGCCACCGTGCCCGCGGCCACGCTGGATCTCGGGGCCGAGCACATGCCGCTCTTCACCCTGGCCGACCTGCCCAACAATCACTGGCCTAATGCGCGTCCGGCCGCCGCGTCCTGAATCCCATGCCGTTGCCCTCTTCTCCAGCACAGTCCGTGCGCATTGCGTCCAGCCGGGGCGCGATGCGCGGCACGAGCGCACGAGCGCTGCTCGGCGTCTGCGCGATCGGGCTCGTCGCGGGCATGTACGCCTCGGCCGCCGATGCCGCCGGCACGCTCTCGCCCGCGCAGGCGCGCGTCCAGGCACAGCAGGCCTACGAGGCCGGGCTCGACGCCCGGGCGCGCGCCGACACGCAGGCGGCGGCTCTGCATTTCGAGCAGGCGGCCCTGCTCGACCCGGATTTCGCCGGCGCATGGTACGACTACGGCCTGGCCCTGTGCGAGCTGGGCGACCCCGTCGGCTGTCGCAACATTCTCTCGGCCGCCCTCGAACAATTCGGCCCGCCGCCCGGGGTCGCCACGCTGACGCCGCGCGCCTTGCGCGCCCATGCCGGCGAGCTGCGCGTGGGCGTGGGCGCGAGCACCAATCTGTCGCGCTCGACCGCAGCCGAAGACCTCACCCTGCTGCTCGATGGCGTGCCCATCGTCGCGCACCTGGACGCGCGCTACCGCGAGCGCGGCGGTGCCTATGCGGAAGCCGGTTTCACCTGGGAAACCCGCTGGCCCATGCAGGACATCTCGCTGCGCATGGAACTCAACGCGAGGCGTCCGTTCTCGCGCGAGCTGCCGGATTTCCATGCCGGCCTGGCCGAGGTGGGAATCGGCGTCGCGCCGAGATCGCGCGTCGGCCTGATCGCCCTGGGCGTGGACGAGGACTATCTCGGCGCCATCCGTTCGGTGGGTGCATGGGCCGAACACCGCTTCTCGCCGCAGGGAATGGCCTTGCGCGCCACGTTGGAGCGCCGCGAGCCCAGCGGTCAGCCGGGCTGGTGGACGACCCGGCTGCTGAGCAGCCTGCCCTTGGGCGAGGCCACCGTCCTGAACGCCGGCCTCGAGTATGACTTCGCTCAGGAACAGCGCGCCGGGCGTGCCCAGTACCGCGCGTCGCTGGACCTGCGCCAGGGATACACGCTGCCCCAGGTGGGCAGGTACGTTCCCCGGCTGGTGCTGGGCGCGGGCGTACTGCACGCGCGCGACACCGACCCCTACAGCCCCCTGTTCGGCGACGTGCGCAACCATCGCACCCGCTGGCAGCTCAGCTCGGACCTCTCGGTCAACCTCAACCGCCAGTGGCGCGTCAACCTCGGCCTGTACGCGGCGCGCCAGAGCAGCGCGATCGACCTGCTGGACTACAAGGAGGCCACGGCCACGCTGTCGGTCACCTACGTCTTCCAATGAATGACGAAGGCCGCCGGGGGCCCGTGCGCATAGCCCCGGGCCGGCCGGCTGCGGGGAACCCGGCCGATTCCGGGTTCCCGACGCACCCGCCGGCGCGGGGCGTTCAGTCGTCGAACACGAACGACCAGATCAGCCGCGCCCCCGTGAGCGTGCCGCCCTGCACCGCCGCCGACAGGCGCTCGGAGATGCGATAGCTTGCCCGCACGATGGTCTCGCGTCCCGAGAGCGCCTGCTCGAAGGTGAGATACAGCGAGTCCGAGAGGCGTTTGCCGACGACCAGGAACTGCGAATCGGCATCGGTGTCGTTGGCGGTGTTGATGCTGCTCACGACGGTGCGATCCGGCAGCAGCCCGCTCAGGCCGGCGCGTGCACTCGAGCGCAGGCCCATCTCGTCCAGCCCCAGTTGACGATACAAGGGCTCCGAATCCTCGTCACCCAGCAGGGAAGCCGCGGCGGCGAGCAGCATGCCGGCATCCGCCCCGCTCGCATCCGGCCCGCGGCCGAGCAGCAGCCAGGACAGCTTCTCCACCTCGGGCACGTCCGGGAAGGAGATCAGCGAGATGATCGGGTTGCGCGCCGTGCCGCTCACCTGCACACCGGACTCGATGCGCAGGCCGCGGCGTACAGCGACGATGTCGAGCAGGGGATCGTCCAGCAGACCCTGGAAGGTGACCGCGCCGCGATCGACCACCAGAGTCTGGCCGTAGATGCTGAAGCGGCCGTCGCGCGTATTGACCACGCCGCGCGCGCGCATGCCCGCCTGGGTGTTCAGGATGCGGATGCTGCCTTCCAGCCCGGTATCCAGGCCCATGCCGCGCAGGTAGAAGGCGTTGCCCAGCCCTACCTCCAGGTTCATGTTCATGGCAAGAGGCTTGCTCAGTTCGGCGTCGTCCCCGGCGCGCACGATCACCACGTCGCTGGCGAGCGAAGGCAGGTCGGATGCGCCCTCCAGGCTGATCCAGCCGACGTCCGCGACCACCTTGCCGCGTATGTCCAGATTGGTGGGCGACGCCTCGATGTTCACCGTGCCCGAGCCGGCGATGAAACGGTCCGCGCGCTGCACCAGGGGAAAGCGCGTCAGCGTGACGGTGGCATTGCCGCTTGCGGTTTCCAGCGACCACGCGCCCTGGGCCTGGACCGCCGAGCCTTCGGCGTTCTGGGCCAGCCAGGACTGGACCCGGCTGTCGCGGGGCGCGCTGCGGATCGTCCCCGGAAAGTGCAGCGAGTCGACGACGAACTGGTTGTCCACCAGACGCGCGTTCAGCGTACCGTCGAGCATGCGCACGCCCTGGTCGATCAGCACCACGCGCAGGTCCGAGCCCTGCAGCGTGCCGCCGGTATTCCATACGCCGGCCTGTCGCGTCACGCGCAGGCGGCCGTTCAGGCGGCCGCCGACATCGATGGCGTCGCCGGTCAGCGGCGTCAGCACGGCGAGATCCGCCAGGGCGATGTCCGCGTCGACGGCGACGGGTTGCTGCTCGCCCCATTCCGGCATGCCGTCGCGCACCGCCACCGCCGAGGTCCCGCTGGCGCGCACCGAGCCTAGCTGCTTGCCGGCAAGATCGAGCTGGAACGACAGTGCGCTGTTGCCGCCGCTGCCGGGCTTGGCCTGCAACGTAAGGTTCAGCTCGCTCAGGCCGGCACGCAGCGGCGGACCGCCGGGCAGGGCAACGTCGCCGCGCGTGCGGCGCAGATGCACCGAACCGGCCAACGACTGCGTCATGGCCAGGTCCCAATCCAGGTTCACGCGCAGCGGGTCGTCGATGCGCGGCAACTGGCTGAGCACCCAGGCCGGGACGAAGTCGTCGATCCGGCCCGCCGAACGCCACTGCCTGCCGCTGCCACTCGAGGCCCGATGCGCCAGGGTGATGACGCGGCGCTCGGGCAGGCCGATGCGCACGCTGGTCTCGCCCACCGACCACAGCAGGGGCTCGCCGGGCACCACGGCGACGGGCGCGGGGGCCCCCAGCGCGACGCTGACGCGCCGGTTCTTGACGGCGAGCTCCGCGACATTGCCGCGCCACCCTTCGCGCCCCGGCCCGAGCTGGCCGGACGTGCCCGCGTCCCAGCCACCGGCCACCCGCAGTTGCAGATCCAACGGCCCCTGCTGCAGCAGGGCCGGCAGGTCGAGGGGCGCATCGGCCGAGGGCTCGATCACTTCGTTCTGGCCGGGCGCCACCGTCGCCACCCGGGCGGCCGGCGCCGGCTTGCCGCCGGCCGGGCCCTCCGCATGCAGCATCGGATGGTCGAGCCGACCGGTAACGTTCAGTTCATGGCGCTCCAGCGTGCCGCGCAGCCTCCCGTCCAGGCGCACGCTGCCTTCCACGCCGTCCACCAGCGTCTGCGGGTTGGGCAGCGCAACTCGGAAGTCGACCTGATCGTCGCTGCCGCCCAGCGCCCCCTTGGCCTCGATGCGGTTGTCGGCATGCGTGAGCAGCACCGACAACTCGGGCAGGCGCAGGTTCTCCAGGCGCGCGTTGACATCCGCGCGCAGCGGACGATCGCGCCAGCGGCTGCCCTCGTCCACGGTGATGTGCAACTGGGCGCGCAGCTCGCGCAACTGCGCCATCCAATCGGACTGCCCGGCAGCGTCGGCACCGGGCCGCGCGCCGGCCTCGTCTGCGGCGGCGGATGCATCCGCCGGGGCCCCCTGGCCGGCCTTACCGGGCACGGCAGGGGCATCGCCTTGCGCGGCCCCCGCAGCGCCGTCATCGTCCGCAGTGCCGGCACCGCCGCCCACGGGCGCATCGGCGCTCGCCGCCGGCGCCGCGGCCGGGGTCAGCAGCACCCCGTCGAGCTGCACGTCCGCGCTCACGTTGAGCAGCGCAGACGGCGCATCGGCCACCCAGGCGCTCGGATCGAAGCCGCGCACCGTGGCCTTGAGCGCGGTCACCGGCAGGGTCGGCGAGAACGGCGCGAGGCTCGCGCGCGCGTCCACCGACATGCCTTCGCCGGTTCCCAGCAGGCTCACGTCCAGGTGATCCAGCGGGCCCAGCACGGCGAGACGCAGATCGGCCGTGCGCTCCGCCTGCCGCACCGCGGCCCGGAGATCGGCCTGCAGGAACAGCGGGTCGCCCGCGCCCGCGCTGATCGCCCCCTGGATGTCGGCGCTGGCGTCCGGCCCGCGAACACCCAGGTTGTCGATGATCAGCAAGGCGCCGGCGGTATCCGCCGACAGGCCGGCGCGCATATCCTGGAAGGTCACGGGCAGCGGCTCGCCGTCCTGCGTCAGGATCAGCTCGCCCACCTGCAGGTGCAGGACCTCGGCCGAACCGGGCAGGCTCGGCCAGGCGGGAGGTTGCAGCGGCCCGCTGTCGGGCTCGGGCTGGGGCTCGGCCGGCGTGCGCAGGTCCACGCGCAGGCTGTCGGCGGCGACCTCGCGCACGCTCAGGCGCCGCTCGGCCAGCGCCGGCCAGTCCACGCGCAGGCGCAGGTTGGTGCCGTGCACATCCAGCGTCTCGGAGCGGTAGTCCAGGCGTTCGATCTGCAGGCCGCGCCACAGCGAGCCGTGGATGCCGACCGCCTCGCCGCCCGTGGCCGCCATGCCCATGCGCAGCGCGAAGTTCGCGCCGGCGTTGGTGATGACCAGCCAGATCACCATGCCGACGATCACCAGGAGGATCGTCAACACGGTCATCAGAAAGCCGCCCTGCCGGCGCCGGCTGTATGGCCGGCGCGTTCGTCTGCTTCTTCGCCCCGTCAAAACGCCAACCCCAGGGAGAAGCTCAGGCGCAGCCGCTTGTCGCGGTCGGCCCAGGCGAGATCGACGAAGATCGGCCCGGCGGGCGTGCGCACGCGCAGACCGGAGCCCACGCTCCAGGCAATGTCCATGTCGCGGAACGATGCGGCCGCGTCGCCGGCGTCGACGAACACCCCGACACCCAGCATGTCGGTGAAGAAGTGCTGATACTCCACGCTCCCCACCGCCAGCGTGGGGGCACCCACGGTGGCATCGCCCTCTTCGAGGCCCAGGCGCAGATAGCGATAGCCGCGGATCGTGCGCGCGCCGCCGGTACGAAAGCGGAAATCGTCCGGCACCCGCGCGCCGTCGCGCGACCACACCTTGCCGACCTCGCCGCGCACGGTGATGAGATCGCGCTCGCCGATGGGCCACCATTGCTGGCCGCGCGCGTACAGACGGGTATAGGGATTGAATTCGCGCACCGACGTACCGACACCGGCGACGAGTTCGATGAGATTGCCCGAGCGCGGGTTGTACCGGTTGTCGACATCGCGGCGCAGCCACTGCTGCGTGAGGTTGACCGACGGCAGGGTGTACTTGTCGCCGCCGCTGATGTTCACCTTGTCGTAGGCGAGCAGCGCGCTGGTGCGGGTTTCGTATTCGACGCGGCTGTCGCCCGCGCCATGCCGCGTGCGCGAGCGGGTGCCGCCGAACGCCACGCGCTGCAGATCCTGGCCGGAGATGTCGTAGTGCTCGGCGCGCACGCCGACGCTGTCGCGATAGCCTTCGGGGCTCGGCGGCAGATAGATATCGGCAAAGGCGATCTGGCGCTTGAGATCCAGCCCGAGCCCGCTTTGCAGCTCCACGGGCTGGCCGAGCACCACGTTCTGGCGGTAGGAGGTCTCGAAGCCCACGCCCACGTCGGTGTCCGCGCCGATGGAGACGCCCACGCGGCGCGCCGGCGCCTCGACCACGGTGGTGCGTACCGGCACCACGATCGAATCCATGTCCATCAGCCCGGCGCGGCGCTCCCCCGGCTCGTCGACCGACGATTCGGTCTGGGTATCGCGCGGCTGGCCGGCTTCGGGCGGGGTGCGCATCGCGTCCAGGTCGCCCGCACCCTCGCCCTCGGCCATCTGGTCGGCCACCTGCTGGATCGTGCGCCGGCCCGACGCCCGGGCCAGCGCCACGTCCGCCGAGGAAAAGAAGGACGTGCTCTGCATGTCCTGCTGCCAGCGGATCATGTCGCGCCGGTTGTAGCGCGTCTGCCCTTCCTCGTAGGTGACGTAGCGGCGCACCAGCCGCGACGGGACCCGCCGCAGGCCCTCGGTCTGCAGCTCGCCCAGGATGACCTCCGGGCCGCTCGCCACGTGGACGGTGAGGTCGACGCGGGCGGCGTCCGCATCGACCCGCGCCTCGGACTTGTCGATGCGCGCAAAGGCGAAGTCCTCTTCGCTCACCGAACCGATCAGGTCGCGCTTGGCGGTCTCCCACTGCTCGCTGCGGAAGTCGGCGCCCACCGGCAGGCTCCAGGCCGTGCGCATGCGCTCGACGCGCTCGCTGTAGCGGTCATGGGAAATCGCCCCGGCAAAACCGAGGTCCACCGAGGAAATGACCGAGCGCTCGCCGGGCCGGATCGTGATGTCCCAGGTCTCGCCACCGATGTCGGTGCCGGCCTGCAAGGTAACGTCCGGTGAGAAATAACCCTCGGTGGCGAGCGCGGTGATGGTGACGTCGCGCGCACGCCGGCGCAGCCGGTCGACTTCGCCGCCGTCCTGATCCTGCGACAGCGAAATGATGTGATCGACGGCCTTGGTGACCGCCTGCAGCACGGCAGGCGGCACCCCGCCCGGGTCGATGGTGACTTCGGGCCGGGTCTGCTGGGCTTGCACGGCACCCATGGCGAACAGCACTCCTGGCGTCAACAGCAGCAAGCGTCGGTACGAAAAACTCACGCGTATCTCTGGTCCTGGTTGGCGGGACGTGGCGCCCACCCCGGCCCCGGCCACAACGGCCGGGGCCGGGGTGGCGTACCGGCATTACGTATTCTGTACCACGATGGCGGGGAACTTGGAGGTCATGTCGCGCGCCTGCGACGCCACGCGGGCGGCCACCTTGCGCGCAATGCCGAGGTATGCCTGGGTGGCCGCGCCTTCGGGTTCGGCCACCACGGTGGGGCGGCCGGCGTCGGTCTGCTCGCGGATGTTCAGCGCCAGCGGCAGCGAGCCCAGCACCTGCACACCGTAGTCGCTGGACATGCGCGCAGCCCCGCCCTCGCCGAAGATGTGTTCGGCATGCCCGCAATGGGAACAGATGTGCACCGCCATGTTCTCCACCAGCCCCAGGATGGGGATGCCGACCTTCTCGAACATGCGCAGGCCGCGCCGCGCGTCGAGCAGCGCGATGTCCTGCGGCGTGGTCACGATCACCGCGCCGGTCACGGGCACCTTCTGCGCCAGCGTGAGCTGGATGTCGCCGGTGCCCGGCGGCATGTCCACCACGAGGTAGTCGAGGTCGTCCCAGCGGGTCTTGCGCAGCAACTGTTCCATTGCCTGGGTGACCATCGGGCCGCGCCACACCATGGGCGTGTCCGGATCGACCAGAAAACCGATCGAACTCACCTGGATGCCGTGGCCGACCAGCGGCTCCATGGTCTGGCCGTCCGGGCTCTTGGGCTGGCCGGACACGCCGAGCATGGTCGGCTGGCTCGGGCCGTAGATGTCGGCATCCAGCATGCCCACCTTGGCGCCGTCGGCCGCCAGGGCGAGCGCGAGGTTGACCGCGGTGGTACTCTTGCCCACGCCCCCCTTGCCCGACGCGACCGCGATCACGTTGCGCACCTGGGGCATCACCTTCGTGCCGGACTGCACCGCGTGCGCGATGACCTTCCAGGTCAGGTTGAGATTCACCGCACCGGCCCCACCTGTTTTCAGTGCCTGCACGAAATGCTCGCGCAGCGCCTGCAGGCGGGATTGAACCGGATAGCCCAGTTCGATGTCCAACGACACGTCGTTGCCATCGACCGCCAGATGCTTGAGCGAGCCGGCCGTGACCGGGCTGATGCCGGTCTCCGGATCGACTGTCTGCTTGAGGATCTCGCGGATATTTTCGGGGGTGATAGGCATGGGGTTCCTGAGGTGTTGCCGTCGGCGTTCGACCCCCCAAGCATAGCGGAAGCCCGCCCCGGCGTAGGGGCACACCCTGTAACCCGCAGGGCTTTTCAACCGAGGTAGACTACCCGCATGAATTTTCTAGCGAATCTGGTACGCAGCGTCTTCATCGCGATCCTGGCCCTGGCCGGGCTCGCCATGGCGTTCGTCCTCATGCTCTCGACGGCCATCGCGCTCGGCGTGATGTACGTGGTGGCGAAGGTGCGCGGCAGGCCGTTCGCGCTTGCCCAGATGTGGCAGGCCCGGCGCGGTACGCAGTGGAGCTTCGTGCGCACACCCGGCGCCGGCCCCAGCGCTCCCGCCGAGGGCGATGCCGTGTACACGCGCGACGCTGCCGTGCGCCGGCCCTCGCGTCCCGCGCGCGAGCGCAATGTGATCGACGTCGAGGCGCGCGACATCGGCTGACGCCGCGCCGCGCCGTACATCACCTGCCTTGCATGCCGCGCCGGCCTTGTGCCCGCGCGGCTTTTTGCCGTGAACCCCTACAATGTCAGGTTCGTCAGAGCAGCGCCCGCGCCCGCTCTGTAGCAGCCCCCCGGGCGCCCGCCTTTGGAATCCGCCATGCCACGCACCTTCTTCGTCACCACCGCCCTGCCCTACGCCAACGGTTCGTTCCACGTCGGCCACATCATGGAGTACATCCAGGCCGACATCTGGGTGCGCTTCATGCGCTCGCAGGGCCACACGGTGCACTTCGTGGGCGCCGACGATGCGCATGGCGCGCCCATCATGCTCAAGGCAGAGAGCGAGGGCGTGACGCCCGAAGCGCTGGTCGGCCGCTACGCCGCCGAGCGGCCGCAGTACCTGAACGGGTTCCACATCCGCTTCGACCACTGGCACAGCACGCACAGCCCGGAGAACGTCGCGCTCTCGCAGGACATCTACCGGCGCCTGCGCGCGGCCGACCTGATCGACAGCCGCGTCATCGAGCAGTTCTACGACCCGGTCAAGAACATGTTTCTGCCGGACCGCTATATCAAGGGCACCTGCCCGCGCTGCAAGGCCGCGGACCAGTACGGCGACTCCTGCGAGGTGTGCGGCGCGGTGTACGCGCCGACGGACCTGATCGACCCGTATTCCACGATCACCGGCGCCACGCCGGTGCTCAAGAGCTCCGAGCACTTCTTCTTCAAGCTCTCGGACCCGCGCTGCGTGGCCTTCCTGCAGGAGTGGACGGCCGGCCGCAACGCCCACGGCACGCCGCACCTGCAACCCGAGGTCTACGCCAAGACCCGTGAGTGGCTGGGCGAGGACGGCAAGCTCGCCGACTGGGACATCTCGCGCGACGAACCGTACTTCGGCATTCCGGTGCCCGATGCGCCGGGCAAGTACTTCTACGTCTGGCTCGACGCGCCGGTCGGCTACCTCGCCTCGTTCAAGGCGTATTGCGACCGGACCGGGCTGGATTTCGACGCCCTGCTCGACCCCGCCGGCAGCACCGAACAGGTGCACTTCATCGGCAAGGACATCGTGTATTTCCACGCGCTGTTCTGGCCGGCCATGCTGCACTTCTCGGGCCGCAAGACGCCCGACCAGCTCAACGTGCACGGCTTCATCACCGTGAGCGGCGCCAAGATGTCCAAGAGCCGCGGCACCGGCATCTCGCCGCTGCGCTATCTCGAGACCGGCATGAACCCGGAATGGCTGCGCTACTACATCGCGGCCAAGCTCAATGCGCGCGTCGAGGACGTGGACTTCAACCCCGATGACTTCGTCGCCCGGGTGAACAGCGACCTGGTCGGCAAGTACGTGAACATCGCCAGCCGCGCCGCCAACTTCATCCACAAGCACTTCGAGGGCGAGCTGGCGGCTGCCGACGCCGACTTCGCCAACGAAATCAGCGAAATCGCCGCCGGCGTCGCCGCGGCGTACGAAGCGCGCGAGTACGGCCGCGCGATCCGCGAAGTGATGGCGCTCGCCGACCGCATCAACCAGGTCTTCGACACCGCCCAGCCCTGGGTGATGGCGCGCAGCGCCGCCGCGGACGCGGTCCAGCGCCAAGCGCTGCACCGTGTGTGCAGCCAGGCCATCGCCGGCTTCAAGGCGCTGTCGGTCATGCTGGCCCCGGTGCTGCCGGCGCTCACGTCGCGGGTCGCGCGCGAGCTCTTCGGCCTGGACCGCGACTTCGTCTGGAGCGACGTTGCCGAGCCCACCGCGCGCATCGCCACCTACCAGCACCTGATGCAGCGCGTGGACAGCAAGCAGCTCGACGCCCTGTTCGACGCCGCCAGCGCCGCCGCCAAGGCCGGTGCCGCCGCCCAGGCCGCAGTGCCTGCGGCGGCCGCGCGCGACGCGGCGGCCAGCGTACCGGGCAATGCCGCGGGCGCTCCCATCGGCGACGCCGAGCCCACCGGCGACGTGCCGCAGCCCGGCGGCGAGGCGGTCGCGCCGACCATCACCATCGACGACTTCGCCAAGGTGGACCTGCGCATCGCCAGGATCGTCGCCTGCGAGCATGTCGAAGGCGCGAAAAAACTGCTGCGCCTGACCCTGGACGCCGGCGAAGGCCGCACGCGCAACGTGTTCTCGGGTATCCGCTCGGCCTACGAGCCCGAGCAGCTCGTCGGCAAGCTGACCGTGCTGGTCGCCAACCTCGCGCCGCGCAAGATGAAGTTCGGCGTCTCCGAGGGCATGGTGCTGGCGGCCAGCGATGCCGACGAGAAGAACAACCCCGGCATCTACGTGCTGGAGCCGTGGCCGGGCGCGCAGCCGGGCATGCGCGTGCGGTGAGAGCGTCCGGCGACGCTCAGACCTCGGCGATGCACTCGATCTCGAGCAGGAACTTGGGGTTGCCCATCGAGGCTGCGATCGTCGTCCGGGCGGGATACTGCCCTTCCTTGAAGTACGTCCGATAGATCGCGTTCATCCGGTCGAAGTCGTTGGCATCGGTCAGGATAACGTTGCTCTTGACCACCTTGTCGAGGCTGCTGCCCGCGGCTTCGAGCAGCGCCTTGAGGTTCGCCATCACCTGGTGCATCTGCGCTTCGAAGTCGTTCTCGGCGATCTGCCGGTCGCCGTAGAACGCGGGCTGGCCGGAGACGAAGACCAGATTGCCGACCTTGACGGCCGGCGACAGCGGCGCCTTGGGCGGGGTGACGAGAGGCGAGGTGATGATTTCCTTGGGCATGGCAAGCTCCTGGTTGGACAATGAAAGGGTGGATGCGGAACTCATTGGCGAGCGCCGGTTTCCTGGATCAACGTGGCCGCCTTGTCGATCTCCGCGGCCAGGTAGGGGGTGAAAGCCTCGGCGGCCATGGGCTCGGCCTGCAATCCGTGGCCGGACAGAAACGTCGTGAATGATGGTGTGCGCACTGCCTCGACGATGCTGCTGCTGATCGCACGCAAGGTGTCCGCGGGCACACCGGCCGGCGCAACCACGGCGAACCAGGAGTTCGAGTAGAAGCCCGGCAAGCCGCTCTCTTCCAGGGTGGGTACGTCCGGCAACTGCGCCGCGCGCTGGGCGTCGGCCACGGCCACGGCTTGCAGGCGGCCCGATTGCAGATGCGGCAGCACGTCCGGCAGGTTGCTGAAGAGCAGGTCGACGTGCCCGCCCAGCAGGTCGTTCAGCGCTGGCGCCTGCCCTTTGTACGGGATGTGCGCAACGTCCACGCCGGCCTGCTGTTTGAGCATTTCCACCGCGAGATGGGGCGATGTGCCGGTCCCGAAGGAAGCAAAGCTCAACTGCCCGGGCTGCGCCTTGGCCAGGGCCAGCACGTCCCGCACGCTGGCCACCGGCAGATCCTGGCGGGCGACCAGCACGTGCGGCGTGTACGCCACCAGGGCGACCGGCGCGAAGTCGGCGCGCGTGTCGTATGGCAGCTCGTCGAGCAGGCTGGCATTGATGGCGAAGCTGTTCGCCACCATGCCGATGGTGTGGCCGTCCGGCGCCGACTGCGCGATCTGGCGCGTGCCGATCGTCGTCCCTGCGCCCGGTTTGTTCTCCACGATCACGGGCTGGCGCCATGACTGGCTCAACCCCTGCGCCAACTGCCGGGCGACGGTGTCCATCGTGCCTCCCGCCGGGAACGGCACGATCAGGGTTACCGGCTTCTCCGGAAAGGCGGCCCAGGCGGGAACCGCCGCAGCCATCGACGCCAGGGCCAAGGCGGCGCCGGCGATCACGACAGGCAAGCTCATGGTCAAGCCCCCACGACGTTTTCGAGCCGGCCGATGCCGGCCACTTCGGCGACCATGCGGTCGCCCTCCTGCAGCCAGCACGGCGGTTTCATGCCCAGCGCGACGCCGGACGGCGTGCCCGTCGCGATGATGTCGCCCGGCTCCAGCGTCATGCCGCGCGAAAGTTCGGCGACGATGGTGGCGACGTCGAACAGCATGGACGACGTGTTCGCCTGCTGCCTGAGCTGCCCATTGACATGCATGGACAAGTCGAGATTGCCGGGGTCGGCGATCTCGTCCCGCGTCACGATGACAGGGCCGACGGGACAACTGGTGTCCAGGGATTTGCCCTTGAACCATTGACCGTGCAGGCTTTGCAGATCGCGCGCGCTGACATCGTTGACGATGGTGTAGCCGAAGACATGGGCCATGGCGTGCTCGCGTTGGATGTCGGCGCCGCCCTTGCCGATCACGATGCCCAGTTCGACCTCGTAGTCCAACTGCCCGGTCACGCCGGCATGCCGCCTCACCCGGGCGCGATGGCCGACAACGCTGCTCGGCGGCTTGGTGAAGAACTCGATCGCCTTGGGGAAGTCGTCGGGATCGCGGCCCCGGGCGAGATTGCCTTCGATGATGTGTTCGCGATAGTTCCTGCCCACGCAGAACACATTGCGCCCGACCCTCGGAATGGGCGCCAGCCATGTGACCTCGTCTGCCGGCAAGGCAGGCTGCGCCAGCGCGCGAGTCACCGGTACGAGCGCCTCGACGTGCCGCAATGCGGTTTCGCCCCCGGCGATCAGTTCGCCGACGCTGGCGGGGGCCGGGCCGACCGCATCGCCAGCTCGCCACGCGCTCGTCAGGTCGAGGACGATGTCGCCCTCGTCAAGCAGCCCGAGCCGTGGCGTATCGCCGACGAGGTAGGTGAGCAACTTCATTCGTACGCTCCTGGTTGTGCAAAGGTTGAACGCAAAAACAAGGTCGGGACCGGCTGCACGCCGGCGCACCCGGGCAGCCGGGCCCGCCCGCCGCCGGCTTTTCAGCGCGTGATCGCACAGGCTTCGCGACGCAAGTCCGCTGCCGCCTCGAGCACGCCCTGCGGCAAGCGCCGGACGGCCTTGATCGAGCCGAAATAGAAGGGATGCAGGGAATCCGTGGTCACCGCCAGCCCGCTCGCGCGCAGCGCCTCGACCACGGCGGCGGAAAAGCCGGGCTCGCACATGACCTCGCCATCGCGCGACAGGCTCCAGCGCGGCGCATCGACGGCGGCGGGCAGGGACATGCCGTCCAGCAGGACATTGCCGATGCACTGCACCCCGGTGGTGGTCTGGCTCACGCCGCCCGGCGATACGGCGTAGAGCACCGGCTCGCCACCGGCCTGCACGATGTAGGGATTCAGCGTGTGGACCGGCCGCTTGCCCGGCGCGAGCCGGTTGTGGGCAGCCGGGTCCAGACTGAACTCGTACAGGCGGTTGTTCATCAGGATGCCGGTGCCGGGGTCGACGCAGCCGCTGCCGAATGGCTGGAACACGCTCTGCAGCATCACCAGGCCGTTGCCCTGGGCGTCGGCGAGCACGATGCCCGCCGTGTCGCCCGGGTCGCCATCGCGGTGCTCGCGCGGATCGCCGAGGCGCGCGCTCGGCTCGGCGGGCGATGGCCATGGCCAGGCGGCGCCAGGGTCCGCCACCCGGTCGCGCAGGCGCGGCAGCCAGCGGCTGGCTTCCATGATCTGGGTGTACAGGCGCGCTTCGCGCGCCTCGCCCAGCACGGGCTGCAACCGGGCCAACTGGGCGAGCATCAGCACGCCCACCGAGTTCGGCGGCATCACGCTGACCTTCCATTCGCCATAGGACTGGCTGACCGGCTCGGACCACGCCGCCCGCACGGCGGCGAGATCCTCGCGCCCCATCAAGGCGCCGACCGATTCGGCATAGGCGCACAGCCGCTGTGCCACGGCGCCGCGATAGAACGCATCCGCGCCTTCCATGGCGACGGCGCTCAGGGTCTCGGCCAGCGCCGGTTGTCGATACAGGCTGCCGGCGCACCGATCCTGGCCCTCGGCAAGAAAGGCCTGCGCGAAGCCCGGCTGGCGCCGCACCTCGGGCTTGGCGTTGCCCAGATTGCGTGCCAGCTCGCTGGAAAAACCCATGCCCTGCCCGGCCAGCGCAATCGCCGGGGCCAGCAGCTCGCGCCACGGGGTACGCCCGTGCGCCGCGTGGGCCTCGGCCCAGAACCGCACCAGTCCCGGCACGACCCAGGTATGCGGCCCGCGTGCCGGAATGCCGTCGGGAAAACGCGCCGGTTCGGCTGCGGCAGGCGCCACGCCCGAGCCGTTGAGCGCATGCAGACGGCGGCTGGACGCGTCGTAGGTCAGCATCATTGCGCAGCCACCCAGCGACGTGGCGTGCGGCAACGCGACCGCGAGCACGGCGGAGGCCGCGAGCATCGCGTCGACCAGCGTGCCATTCGCGTCGAGCACGTCGGCGGCGGCCTGCGAGGCCAGGTGATGGCCGGTGGAAACGGCGTAGCGTGTGCCGAAGGCACTGGCGCGGGATCGGCTCATGGCGTCAGAAGAGAAGATGGGCGAGGACGGTGCCGGCGAAGCAGCCGACACCGCAGGCCACCGGCAGCCACCAGGTGTGCGTGGCGCTGGCTGCCGGCGCGGCGTCGGATGCCCCGACCCACGGCGACGTGCCCGCCGCGGCCTGCGCTGGCGCGGCCGCGGTGGCGGATTGGGCCGGCGCCGCAAGCCGGCGCTGCACGCTCTCGAAGAAGCGCTCCGAGAACTTGCGCGCCGCGCTGTCGATCAACCGGCTGCCGAGCTGGGCGATCTTGCCGCTGATCCGCGTCTCGGCGGAATACGAGAGCAGCGTGCCGCCCTCGATGTCCGAGAGCGCGATGCGGATGCGGCCCTGCGCGGAACCGGCCATGCCGCCATTGCCCTCGCCGACCAGCACGTAGGACTCCATCGGCGTATCGACCTCGCGCCGGAAGCCGACGTCGAAGGAAGCCTTGACCGGCCCGACCGCGCTCACCAGCGTTGCGGTATAGGCGTCGTCGGCCGTGGCCTGCAGGGCCTTGCAGTCGGGAATGGTCGCACGCAGGAAGTCCGCATCGTTCAAGGCACGCCACACCGTCGCGCGATCCGCCGCGAGTGTCTTGCTGCCTTCGATCAGCATGCCTGCACCTGCGACGGCACCGGGATACCCGCCAGGCGCAGGCCGTGGTCGGCCACCCGCATGCGGTCGTTCAGGAAGCGGAAGCGGCCGAAACCCCACACCACCAGGGGACGCAGAAAGCCCAGGGCTTGCGGGCAGCCGCGCGTGAACGAGTCGTAGCGGCAGGCCCAGGCCTGCGTGCGGTCGCTGATGAAGCGCACGCGCCGCTCCCAGTCCCGCAGCGCGGCGGGCACGTCGGCGGCACCCTGCAACAGGCTCGCCAGCGCGTAGGCGTTCATCAGGGTCAGGCCCGCGCCCTGGCCCAGCGTGGGCGGCAGGCCATGGGCCGCATCGCCGAGGATGGCCACGTTGCCGACGGCCCATTTGGGGCATTTCACGATGCCGTAGGGATATTGGGTGGCGGGCGCCTCGGCAAGCTCGACGAAGAGTTCCCGCAGCAGCGGAAAGCGCCGCGACCAGTCCTCCACGTCCAGCGGCAGCCGGGCCGCCGCCTGGTCGGCGAACGGTGCCACCATATAGACGTAGGTGTGGTCCTTGCCCGCCGGCGTCACGCCGATGCGGCGGTTGCCGGACCAGTGCTCGACCGTCCTCGCCTGCGGCGTGAAGCGCCGCGTGGGAATCAGGAAGCGGTCGATCAGGGTCGGCAGCTCGGTGAAGCCGCCGCCGACGTTCAGGGACGTGCGCACGGCCGAATGCACCCCGTCTGCGCCGACCACCAGGTCGGCCTCGAACTTGCCGTTCTCGGTCAGCAGCGCGCCGCCGTGCACGCCGCGCACCCGCGAGTGGGTGCGCACCTGCACCCCGGCATCCAGGGCCACGTCGCGCAGCCCCTCGATGAGGGTCTGGCGCGCGAAGGTGTGCACGCGGGAAGCGCCCGCCAGGCGGCGCTGCTGCTTCACGGTACCGTCGGCGAACTGGATCTGCGCGAACTCGAGCTCGGTGCCGAGCGGCTGGATGCGCGCCATCACGCCCAGGTTCTCCAGCACTTCCAGGCTGTTGTTCTTGATGTAGATGCCGGCGCCGACCTCGCGGATCTCCGCGCCCTGCTCGTGCACCTGCACCTGCCAGCCCTGGCGCGCGAGCAGCGCCCCGAGCGCCAGGCCGCCGATGCCGCCACCGGCGATTTCTGCTTTGCGTTTGCTCATGATGATCTCACTCGAGAAAGTTGCCGCTCGCGCGCCAGGCGCAGTTGCATCGCGGCGCCGGACGTCAGCAAGGCGTGGATCGAAAACTCATCCCGCAGACGCTCGGCGTCCATGGCGAGCAGCGCGGCGCGCTCGTCGACCGCCAGCGCGAAGCCGTCGCAGTAGGCGGCCGGGTCGTCCAGGAAGCGCTCGGCCGCCGCCGCCTCGGTGCGCAGGCGAAACACGGCCTCGACCAGTTGGCTGCGCCGGGCCGGCAAGGCCGGGTAGATCAGGGGCTCGGCCGCCTGCGGCTCGGTCAGGTCCCAGGCATGCACGCTATAGGTGTGGTGCCAGGACGGCTCGAACGCTGCGACGAAGGGTTTGCGATTGCCCACGGCGCCTGCGGCGGCCAGCGTCATGCGCAATTCGACGTTGCCGGTGCGGTCCAGCGTCTGGCTGTCGTAGCCCAGCAGGTGCGCCAGGTTGCCGGCGCTCATCTGCTCGAAGAGCACGCGGTCGGTGTCCACGTCGGGCCTCGGATAGTGCGCCGTGCCCGGATAGTGGGACAGGCCGCCGCTCGCGATCAGCACCGCACGGCGTCCCAGGCGCTGCACCGCGCGCGCCAGCGCCTGTCCGAACGCGTGGCAGCGCACGGGCGAAGGCTGGGGCGGCACGTACGCATTCATGAAGATCGCCGTCATGGGCGTTTCGCGGTCGAAGCCCATGAATTCGTAGGGAATCGTGAAAGCCGTGGGCAGCTTCGCGCCCAGGGTGAAGGCGAGATCGAAGCCCTCCTCTTCCATGGCGCCGACCAGCGCATAGCCCATGCTGTCGTCCAGCCGCCAGGGCCCGCGGTGCTTGTGCATGCCATCGGCGACATCGGCCGCATGCACGCAGAACGGCGGCACCGAATGCGTCACGAAGTGATCGCCGTGATCGTTGGAGACGACGATGATGCAATCGGGTTCGAGGGCGCGCAGGCGCTCGCCGGCCTGCGCCATGACCTCGCGCACGCGCTCGACCTGTGCGAGGTCTTCGGTATCCGGACGCGACAGGAACTGCGGCGCGTGCGGCACAGCCGCAACGCCGACGATGCCGCTGCGGCGGGACGATGGGTGGTTCATGTCGCCAACTCCTCCAGGGATTCCGCCACCGCGCGCACCATGCCCTGGTAGCCGGTGCAGCGGCAGACGTTGCCGCACAGCGCGGCGCGGATGTCTTTCTCGTTCATAGGCACGCCGCGCGTGAGCAGGTCGTGCCCCGTCACCATCACGCCTGGCGTGCAGTAGCCGCACTGCAGGCCGTGGCAGCGGTTCAGCGCCGTTTTCAGCACGGTGGCGCGTTCATCGGTCAGCCCTTCCAGCGTGACGATCCGGGCGCCCTCGCACGAGGCCGCCAGCGTCAGGCACGAGCGCACGACCTCGCCGTCGAGCTTGACGTTGCAGGCACCGCAGACACCATGCTCGCAGCCCAGGTGCACTGAGGTCGTTCCGGCCTGTTCGCGCAGGGCATCGGCCAGCGTGACGTTGGCCTCGACGTGGAGCACGCGCTCCTGGCCGTTGACCGACAACCGTATCGCCAGCCGCGGCGCTTCCTGCGCCGGCGCGTCGAAGGTGGATTCAGACATCGACGGTCTCCTGCGCCGCGATTGCGGCGCGTATCAGGTTCACGGCGTGCCGATGCACGTCGGCCCGCCCGGCGTCCGGGCATAGCTGCCGTATCTCGGCGCTCGCGCAGTCGAACAACTCAGGACTGGCCGGCGCCATGCCGCCATCGAGCAACGCGGCGCTCTGCGTCAACGCAACGGGCTTGGGCGGGACTGCGCCCAGCCAGCAGGCCCAGGCCCCGTCGGCATCGCGCAACACCACAGCGGCACTGCTCGCGAACTCCCCCGCCCGGTGCATCAGCTTGCCGCGGCCCCAGGCCCGCAAGGCCGCGGTGCGCGCCGGAATATGGATATGCGTGAGCAGCTCGTCGATCGCGAGATCCGACTCCAGCGGGCCGAGCAGGAAGTCCTGCACCGGCAGACGGCGTACGCCCCGGTGGCTGCGCAGCTCGACTTCGGCGCCCAGGGCGCACAGAAGCAGCGGCCAATCCGCCGCAGGGTCGGCATGGACCAGGCTGCCGCCGACCGTTCCTCGCGTACGGACCGCCGGGAACGCGATCTCGGCGGCATGCGCAGCGAGCAGCGCGGCCAAGGGCGATGAGGACGCAAGGCCGGCCAGCATGGCGTGGGTGCACATGGCGCCCAGCCGCACGGAACCGTCCGGGCCGGCTTCGGGCAGGGCGCGCAGCTCGTCGATCCGGTTCAGGTCGAGCAGCACCTCGGGGCGCGCCAGCCGATAGCGCATGGTCGCGAGCAGGCTCTGTCCACCCGCCAGCGCCTTGGCGTCGCTGCCCAGCGCCGCCATCAGCGCCACGGCCTCGTCCAGCGTGCGGGCGCGGCGGTAATCGAAATACGGCAGTTTCATGCGCGCCCCTCGGCTCCGGCGGCCATCAGGCCGTCGAGCAGCTCGTCCGGCGTGATCGGCGTATGGTCGACTGCCACGCCCCAGGGCAGCAGCGCCTGGCGCACGGCGTTGGCGATCGCGGCGGGCGGCGGCACCGATCCGCCCTCGCCCATGCCTTTGACCCCAAAGGCCGAGAAGGGCGACGGCGTGCACAGGTGCACGATGGCGATCGGCGGCATCTCCATGGCGCTGGGCAGCGGATAGTCGCCGAACGTGACCGTGAGCGGTTGGCCGTCCTCGTTGTATTGCATGGACTCGTACAGTGCCTGGCCGATGCCCTGAGCCACGCCGCCCAGGACCTGGCCGTCGGCGATGAGCGGATTGACCACCGTGCCGCAATCCTCGACGACGAGGTAGTGCGTGGGCTTGACGAAGCCGGTGGCGCGATCGACCTCGACGCGCGCTGCATGCACGGCGTAGGAGAACGTGCCGGTCTCGACCTGCGGGCGGTAGAACGCCTGTATCGACATGCCGGGCTCGATGTCCTTGGGCAGCTTGTGCAACTGCACCGTGGAGATGCGCGACACCTCCGCCAGGCTGAGGCTTTCCGCAGCGCCGTGCAGCACCGCGCCCTCCAGGCGCAAGGCGTCCGGCGCGTCGCCCAGATTGGCCGCGGCGATGCGCCGCGCCTTGTCCACCAGGCGCCTGCACGCTTCGGCCACGGCGCCGCCGCCCATCACGATGGAACGCGAGGCCACCGTACCCATGCCATAGGGCGTGGCGGCGGTATCGCCCTGGCGCACGCGGATGTCGGCAAGCGGCAGCGTCGTCACCTGGGCCGCGATCTGGGCGTAGCTGGTGGCGTGGCCCTGGCCGTGCGCCAGCGTGCCGACATCGATCTCCAGGGTACCGTCGTTGTTGAGAGTGACGCGGGCGGCTTCATGGCCGTATACCGTGGGCGAGCCGCGACGGAACCATTCCTCGGTGCCGTGGCCCGCCTGCTCGACCAGCATCGCGTAGCCGATGCCCACGCACTTGCCGGGCGCGGGCGGCGGAAGATCCTTCCAAAGGCGCGCGACGTGCTCGGCGGCGGCATCGACGGCTTCGCGGTAATTGCCCGAGTCGTAGTTCAGCCCCGTGGCGGTGACGTAAGGCATCTGCTCGGGCGAGACCAGATTGCGCCGGCGTACGTCCACCGGATCCATGCCGAGCGCGTGCGCGATCTCGTCGATCAGCCGTTCCATCGCGAAGCAGCCGCCCGGGCGCCCCACGCCGCGATAAGGCCCGACCGGGCTCTTGTTGGTATAAATACTGATCGACTGGTAGCGATAGTTGCGCACGTGATAGGGCCCGAGCATGACGTTGGCCGCCATGTTCGCCTCGATCGCGCCCGTGGATGTCTTGGCGCAGTAGGCGCCCGCATCGACGATGAAGGTCGCGTCCACGGCATGGATGCGGCCGCTGTCGTCGAACCATGCGGCGACTTCCTGGTCGTGCTGCCGGCTGTGATTGCTGGCGACGAAATGTTCGTACCTGTCCTCGATCCAGCGCACCGGCCGTTCCAGCTCCATGGCCAGCGCCGTCAGCAGCACTTCCTCGGGATACAGATTGCTCTTGCTGCCGAAGCCGCCGCCCACATCCGGTACCATGACGCGCAAGTCGCTCTCGCGCAGCGCGGGGATCTGCTCGGCGATGAACGTGCGCACCAGGTGCGGGCGCTGGGTGGACAGGTGCACGTGCATCGCCCCCGTGGCCTTGTCGCGATAGGCCACGCATCCGCGCCCCTCCAGCGGGCTCGCCAGCACGCGGTCCATGCGCAGGCGGCGCTGCACACTGCGCAACCCGCGCGTCTCGGCCTCGGCCACCACCTGGTCGAATTCGCCGATCGTGCGGGCGCTGCGCATGACGAGGTTGGCGCTCAAGGACTCGTGCAGCGGCACACTGGGGTGCTCCCACTCGCTGCGCGCATCGACTACGGCGGGCAGCGGCTCGATGTCGAGCACCACCTGCTCGGCCCATTGTTCGGCCTGGGCACGGGTGGCGGCCACGACGAGCGCGACGGGCTCGCCCACGAACCGCACCTTGCCGGTGGCCAGCAAGGGATACGGCGCACCGTTGAAGCCGTCGCGCAGCAGCGCGGCGAACACTGGCACGGTCTTGCCCTCGAAATGCCGCGCATCCCATACGGCGTTCGCAGGCACCTCTTCCCCAACCTTGATGCCGCGCAGGATGCCGTGCGCCACCGGGCTGCGCACGAACGCCACTTCCAGGCAACCGGCGATGGACACGTCGGCCACGAAGGCCGCGCCCCCGGCCAGATGGCGGGCATCCTCGCGGCGCGGCACCGGGCGGCCGATCCAGGCCTGCGCCGCCGCCGAAGCCACGGGCCGGGCCTGTTCTTCGACCTGCATGAATCTTTCATTCACGACCGGCTATTGCTCCACCGTGACGTGGCCGGCCTCGATGATCCGGGCCCACTTGCCGCGATCCTCTTCCATGCGCTGGGCAAGCTCCTGCGGCGAGCCGCCGGTCGGGCGCAGGCCCAGATCAAGCAGGCGTTGCTGCACGTCGGCGCGCTGCAGCACCTCGTTGACCGCCTCGTTGAGGGTGCGCACGACCTCTGCCGGCGCATCGGCATGCGTCATCAGGACGAACCAGCTCGCCAGATCCGTATCGGGAAGGCCGAACTCCTTGAGCGTCGGCACGTCGGGCACTGTGGGAAAACGCTCCGGGCCGGCAATGGCCAGCAGGCGCATGCGCCCTTCTCCCAGTTGCGGCAACGCCGGCGCCAGGTTCTCGAAGGAGTAGTCCACTTCGCCGGCCATCAGGGCGACCACCGCTGGCCCGCTGCCGCGGTAGGCCACGTGCGTGCCCTTGAGCTTGGCGGCCTGGTTGAACCACTCGCCCGCCAGGTGCAGCGTGCTCGCGTTGCCGGCCGAACCGTAGTTCAGGAGATTCTTCTCGGAGCGCTGGCGCGCGTACTCGAGGAACTCGCCGACCGACGACACCGGCGCCGCCGTGCCGACGGCGAGAAAGGCCGGAACGTCGACGATGCCGACCACGGGCTGCAGGCTCTTCTTGGCGTCGTATGCCAGGTTCTTGTAGAGATAGTCGTTGTTGATGACCGAGGTCGTCGCGAGCAGCAGCGTGTAGCCGTCACCCGGCTGCGTGATGACATGGCGCGTGGCGATCTGCGTGCTGGCGCCAGGCTTGTTCTCGACGATGAAGGGCTGGCCGAACTTTTCCTGCAGACGCTGGCCGATCAGGCGGGCCGCGATGTCCGAACCGCCGCCCGCGGCGAACGGAACGATGATGGTGACCGGCCGCTCGGGGAACGAGCCCGCCAGCGCAGCCGAGGTGGAACAGGCGGCCAGTACGCCGGCGGCCAGCGCCGAACGCCAGGAGCCGCACGCGGCACGGAACACAACACGAAGGTCAGGCATCACAGCTCCCATTAAGGATACGAAACATTAATTACGTATACTTCATGGGATTGGATGATATCTGGTCGTGCCAGCATGTCAAGAAGAAACGCAACATATCGGACGGCCGTCCGTGCCCGCAGAGGAACGAATCCATGACCACGTGTGCGAGACTCCCGGGCGCGGCGATGGAAGGCGCTCGCAGGCAGGGGACGAGCCGGAGCGGCTGGCGCCTGGGCCCGTGCTCATGCGATCACAAGCTCGAGGTCCAACCCATCAATGGCGGCCAGCGACGCCGGCGAGAAGAAGAACAACCCCGGCATCTACGTGCGGGAGCCGTGGCCGGGCGTGTATCCGGCATGCGCGTGAGGTGCGGAGAAGGCCTACACGCTGAGGTAAAGGTCTGCCCTACGCGCTGACGCGCGCCCTCAAGGAGACGCCGGACCGCCCCGAGTTTTCTTGCCCCTCGGGGGACGGACCGGGCGCGACCCGACCCTGGAGGCGCTCCAGCAGGTGCTACTGGCGGACCAGTGGCGCCGGATCCGCGGCCTCCTGGATGGAGGCGGCGTATTTTCGGGAGGTTATCGATGGCGCGGCGCGGTGGCGCAACCCGGATGCGGACGGCCGGCCCCCCCGCCCCGGGGGCTCAGGTTTCGAGCGACACCACGGTGCGGCCCAGCAGCTCGAAATTGCGCTGCTCGCCGAAGTCCTCGGTCACGGGCCAGGGCGCGGAAAAGCGCAGCCACAGGCGCAGCATGTGTCGGCGCTGGTGGCGTTCCGTACCGTCCACGAAGCCGGTGCGCGAATGCAGCATGGTCAGGTTGTTGCAGAAGGCCATCTCGCCCGGCTGCAACATGAAGTCCACGCGCAGGTCCTCGCGCTGGGTCTGGGCGTCGAAGAAGTCGAGCGCCGCGCGCTCGACGTCGGTCAGCGGGATGCCGCGCTTGACCGCACCGGCGTTGATCTGGTTGCGGATGTAGCGGCAACTGAGCACGCCGTCGCGCACGCCGAACACCGGCAGCGGCGTGTTCGACACCCCGTTGCCGGTCAGGGCCTCTTCGCGCCGGATGTAGTAGAAGCCACGGTAAAGCAGCTCCAGGTATTCCGGATGTTCGGCCAGGATGGCGTTGTAGATCGAGACCGCGCTCACGAAGCTGCTGCGCCCGCCCGAGAGCCCCTGGCGCAGGCACATCAGGCCCACCATGTTGGCGCTGTCGGTGTGATAAGGCAGGTAGGCGCTGGTCTCGTAGCCGCGCACGTCCAACTGGCCGTATTCGCGGCCCTGGTCGAAGACGTGGCCGAGCAGGTCGCCCTTGGGGTTCTGGCCCAGCGGCTCGCCCAGGTACAGACCCAGGCCCCAGTAGATCATGCAGACTTGCTCGTCGGTGTAGTCCGCGATGTCCAGGCCGCGCAGCAGGGTGATGCCCAGCCCGTCGCGCACCTGGTCGGAGATGGCGGCGAGCCTGCCGCCCAGCTCGCGCAGGGGGAAGTCGGCCTGCCGCCAGTGCAGCATGGGCACCTGGGCCGCGGTCGCATGGGCCAGCGCGGCGGCGATCTCGCGCCGGTCGGCCGCCGTCAGTTCCGGCTGCCAGGCGTCGCTGGCGGCCAGGTCGGCGCGGGTCCAGGCCTGGGGACCGCGCAGGGGTTGTTGCCATATTCGCATGGGATGCTCCTTGGATGTGGGCGGCTCAGCGGCGCTTGGTGTCGAGGGCGTCGCGCAACTGGTCGCCGAAGACGTTCAGTGAAATCACGAGCAGGAAGATCATCGCCCCCGGCGCGATCGCCATCCACGGCGCGGCCACCATGTGGCGCTGGGCGGCGTTGAGCATGCTGCCCCAGGACGGCGCGGGGGGCTGCTGGCCGAGGCCGAGGAACGACAGCGAGGCCTCGGCGATGATCGCCGCCGCGGCCATCACGCTGCCCTGCACCAGCAACGGCGGCAGCATGTTGGGCAGGATGTGGCGAAAGGCGATGCGCAGCGGCGAGGCGCCCACGGCGCGCGCGGCCTCGACGTAGTCCTCGGCGCGGATGGTCAGGGCGGCCGCGCGGGTCAGGCGCAGGAACACCGGCAGCGCGGCGATGCCGATGGCGATCATGGCGTTCCACAGGTCCGGGCCCAGGAAGGCGGCCAGGGCGATCGCCACGATCAGAAAGGGCACGGCCAGCATGGCGTCGGTCAGGCGCATGACCACCGCGTCGATCCAGCCGCCGGCATAGCCGCTGATCACGCCCAGCGGCACGCTGAAGACCAGCGCCACGATCACCGGAATGATGCCGGCCAGCATGGACGTGCGCGTGCCCCAGATCAGGCGCGAGAAAACGTCGCGGCCGACTTCGTCGGTGCCCATCCAGTGCTCCCAGGACGGCGGCAGGCGCACCCGCATGAAGTTGGACTGCACCGGGTCGTAGGGCGAGATCAGCGGCGCCAGCAGGGCGATGGCGACGAACAGCAGGATCAGCGCGCCGGCCACGAGCGCGACCGGGCGGCGCGCGAGCCGGCGCACGACGGTGCGCAGCCGGCCGTTGGCGCTGCGTTCGGCCGGCGGCGCGCCGACGGCAGCGGGGGTGGGGGCAATGGCGCTCATCGGCTCAGCTTCGCAGACGGGGGTTGATCACGAAATACAGGATGTCGGCGAGCAGGCTCGCCAGCACGAACAGCACCGCCGACACCAGGACCAGGCCCTGCACCACGGCATAGTCGCGGTACAGCACGCTGTCGACCAGCAGCTTGCCGAAGCCGGGGATCGAAAAAATTTGTTCCGTCAATACCGCGCCCGCGAGCAACTGGCCGAACTCCAGCGTGCCCATGGTCACTACCGGGATCAGGGCATTGCGCAGGGCGTGGCGCAGGACCACGCGGCGCTCGGTGAGGCCCTTGGCGCGCGCCGTGCGCACGTAGTCGGCGGTGAGCGCCTGCACCATCGAGCTGCGCGTATGCCGCATCAGCACCCCGGCGATGCCGGTGCCCAGCACGATGGACGGCAGCACGAAGCCGAGCAGGCTGCGCGCGGGGTCTTCCCGGAACGGCACGTAGCCCGAGGCGGGGAACCAGTTCAGGTGCACCGAGAACGCGAGCACCAGCAGGATGCCGAGCCAGAAGTTGGGCACCGAGATGCCCGACAGGGCGAAGCCGCTGGCCACCGTGTCGACCGCCGAGCCCTTGCGCGCGGCGGCGGCGATGCCCAGGGGCACGCCGATCGCCACCGCGATGGCCATCGAGGCGATCGCCAGTTGCAGGGTGATGCCGATCTTGCCCAGCAGCAATTCGGTCACGCCCATGTCGTTGCGCATCGATACGCCCAGGTTGCCCTGCACTGCGCCGACCAGCCAGTGCCAGTACTGCATCAGCACGGGCTGGTCCAGGCCGTACTTCTGCCGGATCTCGGCGAGCACGGCGGCGTCGACGTCCTCGCCGGCCATGGCGAGCGCCGGATCGCCCGGCAGCATGTGCTGCAGCATGAAGACGAGCACCGACAGGATGAGCACCGTCGGCAGCAGCAGGACGATGCGTTGCCCGATGAAAGCGAGGAATCTCATAAAGGGGTTCAGTCCCAGTTTTCCCATAGCGTTGGCGTCACACACGACGCAGGCAAGTACGCCGCCCCAGCCGGGGCACCGCGGAGCCGGCTTTGCCGGTCCGCCAGTGCCGCCCCCTGGGGGGCGCGCGTCAGCGCGTAGGGGGGGGCATCTTCATGCCCTTGACGCGGATCGTGCTGTCCGGGTGCGGCACGAAGCCTTGCAGGCTGGAACTCACGCCGGTGAAGGTGCGGCGGTGCCAGAGGATGGAGGCGGTGACGTTCTCGGCCAGGATGCCGTTGGCCTGCTGGTACAGCTTGCGCCGCTCGTCGGCGTCGTTGGTTTCGCGGGCCTTGTTGAGCACGGCGTCCAGTTCCTCGTTGCAGTACTTGGAGTCGTTCTGCGGGCCCTGGCAGGACACGTGCGAGAACATGTTGCCGTCCGGGTGCGGGCGTCCGCTCCAGAAGCTGAACACCGCCTCGAACTGGCCGCGCCGCGAGTTCTGCAGCATGACCGCGTTCTCCTGGGTTTCCAGGCGCATGGTGATGCCCGCCTCGGCCAGCATGGCCTGCACGAACTGCGCGGCCTCCTGACGCTCGCGCTCGGCCGGCACCAGCAGGGTGAAGGTCAGGTTGGGCACGCCGGCCTCGGCGAGCAGGCGGCGCGAGGCCTCGACGTCGCGCGCCGGCACCGGATGGGCCTGGTCGTAGTACTGGCTCTGCGGGCTGACGAACTGATTGCCGGCCAGATACTGGTCGTTGAACAGCGCCTTGACGATGGCCTGCCGGTCGATCGCCAGGTCGACCGCCTTGCGCACCCGCACGTCGCTGAAGGTCTTGGCCATCGCGCCGTTGTTGCTGTTGTAGCGGATGTGGTGATAGCCCAGGTCGGGCGCGGACACGACCTTGACCCGCGCATCGCCTTCGAGCTGTGGCAGGTCGGTCGGGGTGAGCCGCTCGGCGATATGGATCTCGCCCGAGCGCAGGGCCGAGAGCCGCACGGTGGAGTCGCTGATCGGCAGGTATTCGACGCGGTCCGGGCCGCCCGGGGTGGGGTCCCAGTAGTCGGCGAAGCGCTCGACCACGATGCGCCCCTGCGGCACGCGCTCGACGAAGCGGTACTCGCCCGCGCACACCGGCGCGGTGCCGAAGCGCTCACCCAGCTTCTGCGCCGCGGCCGGCGCGACCATCATGCCGGCGCGCTCGGCCAGGTTGACCAGCACGATGCTGGCCTGCGGGCTTTTCAGACGCACGCGTACGGTCTGCGGGTCGACCACCTCGACCGAATCGACCGCGGCGAGTTCGGTGCGGCGAAACGACCCGGAGGTGTTCATGTGGCGGTCGAAGTTGAAGCGCACCGCCTCGGCGTCGAAGGGTTCGCCGTCGTGGAACTTCACGCCCTCGCGCAGGCTGAGGGTGAACGACATGCCGTCGTCGGCGACCTCGTAGCCGGTGGCCAACTGCGGCACCAGGGACAGGTCGTCGGCCGACACGTCGAACAGCTTGTCGCAGATCGCGGTCATGGGCTGACGCCCGCTCGCCAGACGGTTCACGGTCGGGTCCAGGGTATCGGGGTCTTCGTTGATGCCGATGCGCAGGACACCCTGCGCATGGGCGGCGAAGGAGGCGCACAGGAAAAGAGCGGCGGCAAGAGCAGCGGGGCGGAAGTGGCGCATCAACGGACTCCAGTTGAGGAAAGCGGGGCGACTTCGGGCACGATGGGTTGCCGGAAGCGTTCGAGCAGACGGGCCAGGCGCGGCGGCGGCGGGGCGGTCAGCGACGGGCTCAGCCCGGGCCAGGGCGGCAGGTCGCGCCAGTGGTGGCAGGCGCTGGCGTGGCCGTCGCCGTCGCCGGACAGCCTCGGCGCCTCCTGCCGGCAGCGCGCCGTGGCGTAGGCGCAGCGCGGATGGAAATGGCAGCCTTCGGGCGGGTTCAGCGGGCTGGGCAGGTCGCCCTGCAGCACCGTGCGCGGCCGGTTCTCGGGCTGCAGCGTGGGCACCGCATCCAGCAGCGCCCGCGTGTACGGATGGCGCGGCGCGGCGAACATGGCGCCGGTGGGCGCGGTCTCGACCAGCTTGCCCAGGTACATCACGGCCACGCGGTGCGCCACGTAGCGCACGGCCATCAGGTCGTGCGAGATGAACAGCATGCCGACGCCGGTGCGCAGCTGCAGGTCGCGCAGCAGGTTGAGCACTTGTGCCTGCACCGATACGTCCAGGGCGGACACTGGCTCGTCGCAGACCAGCAGTTGCGGGTCCAGCGCGAGCGCGCGAGCGATGCCGATGCGCTGGCGCTGGCCGCCGGAGAACTCGTGCGGGTAGCGGTGCATGTGCTCGGGCTTGAGCCCGACCATGCCGAGCAGGTCGGCGACCCGGCGGTCCACGCCGGACAACATGTCGACCCGGTGCACGATCAGCGGCTCGGCGATCAGTTCGCGCACCGTCATGCTGGGGTTGAGCGAGCTGTACGGGTCCTGGAAGACGAGCTGGATGTCGCGCCGGCGGCTGGTCATGGCGGCGCGGTCCAGCCGGGTCAGATCCTCGCCGCGGAACTCCACGGTGCCCGAGCTGGCTTCGATCAGGCGCAGGATCAGCCGGCCGGTGGTCGACTTGCCGCAGCCGCTCTCGCCGACCAGGCCCAGGGTCTCGCCGGCGGCGATGTCGAACGACACGCCGTCGACGGCGGCCACACGGCCGCGCTTGCCGAACAGGCCGCCGACCGGGTAGTGCTTGCGCAGCTCGCGCACGCGCAGCAGCGGGGCGCCGGCCGGGTTGGTGGAACCGTGCCCGCCCTGGGGCGGGCGAAAGGGTATGGGTGTGGCCATGTCTATACGACCTCCAGCGGCGCCATGTGGCAGGCGGCCAGATGGCCCTCGGCCAGGGATTGCAGCGGCGGCTCGGCGGCCTCGCAGGGCGCGGTCGCGAACGGGCAGCGCGGGCGGAACACGCAGCCGGCAGGCAGGCGGCGCAGGTCGGGCACGGTGCCGCGGATCGCCGCCAGCGGCCGGTCGCCGGGCTCGGCGCGCGGCACCGCGCCGAGCAGGCCGACGGTGTAGGGGTGTTCCGGATGTTCCAGCACGCGGGCGGCGGGGCCGCGCTCGACCACGCCGCCGGCGTACATCACCGCGATCTCGTCGGCGAGCCCGGCCACCAGGCCGAGGTTGTGCGAGATCAGGATGATCGAGGTGCCGCGCTCCTGCTGGATCTCGCGCAGCAGCTCGACGATCTGCGCCTGCACCGTGACGTCCAGGGCGGTGGTCGGCTCGTCGGCGATCAAGAGGCGCGGGTCGCACGCCAGCGCCATGGCGATCATCACGCGCTGGCGCATGCCGCCGGACATCCGGTGCGGGTACTCGTCCACGCGCTTCTCGGGCGAGGGGATGTGCACCTGCCGCAGCAGTTCGATGGTGCGCGTGCGGGCCTCGCGCCGGCTGACCGGCTCGTGCGCCAGGATGGCTTCCATGATCTGGTCGCCGATCGTGAACGCCGGGTTCAGCGAGGACATGGGCTCCTGGAAGATCATGGCGATCGCGCGGCCGCGGTAGGCACGCCGTTCGTGCGCGGACATGTCGAGCAGGTCGCGGCCTTCGAAGCGGATGCGCCCGGCGGTGATGCGCGCCTGCGGATGCGGCAACAGGCCCATCACGGCGAGCGAGGTCACGCTCTTGCCGCTGCCGGATTCGCCGACCAGGCCCAGGCAGCCGCCGGCGGGCAGGTCGAAGCTGACGCCGCGCAGCGCCGGCACGGTGCCGTTCTCGCCGTCGAACGCCACGCTCAGCGCGTCTACCTGGAGGATGGGCGTGCGCACCAGGCGCAGCGCGGCCGCGCAGGTGCCGCGACAGGCCCCGCCGCAGGTACAGTGCGCGGGCGCGCCGCGGGGCGCGGCCTGCGGATCGCGGGCGGGCGGGCCGGACGGCGCGGGCGTATGGGCGTCGGCTGCGCGGACGCGGCCCGGTGCACTGTTCATTCGACTGCCCTCCTGTCGCTCGCTCGCCATCCTCCCCGCAGGAGGAATCGCGCCCCCTTCGGGCGGCCGTGCGGGGACGCTCATTGCCCGTCTCCCAAAGTCGCCCGCCCGTCGGCCGCGGTGGCGCCCGCGCCGGCGGGACCGACGATGAAGGGGTTGACTTCGAGTTCGACCAGCCGCTCGCCCAGGTCGTGGGCGAGCCAGCCGATGCGCACCATGGCGTCGCACACGGCATCCACGTCCAGCGCCGGCCGGCCGCGCGCGCCGTGTAGCAGCGGCGCCAGGCGCAGGCCGGCGAGCATGCGCCGGGCGGTGTCGGCGGTGACCGGCGCCGGCGCGATGGCGACGTCCTCCAGCACCTCGACGAACACGCCGCCGAAGCCGGCGAGCAGCACCGGGCCGAACGAGGGATCGCGGCGCGCGCCGACGATGATCTCGGCCTCGCCGCGCGCCATCTCCTGGATGGAGAAGCCTTCGATGCGCGCCTGCGGCGCCAGGTGCGCCACGCGTTCCAGCATGAGCCCGGCGGCGGCCCGGACCGCCGCGGCGTCGGCCAGGCCCAGCGCCACGCCGCCCACGTCGCTCTTGTGCGCGATGTCGCGCGAGACGATCTTGAGCGCCACCGGAAAGCCCAGCCCGGCGGCGGCCTCGGCCGCGGCGGCGGCGGTGGGCGCGGCGGCGGCCTCGCGGGTGGCGGCCACGCCGTAGGCGCGCAGCGCGGCCTTGACCTCGGATTCGGTCAGCGCGCCGGCGGGCAGCCCGGCGCAGGCGGCCGGCCCGGGCACGTCGTCCGGCCGGGGAATGCGGCCGGCCGGCGGCGTCATGCGCAGGCGGTCGTGCTGCGCGACCAGGGCGAGGGCGCGCAGCGCGTCCTCGAAGCCGTCGAAATACGGCTGGTCGATGGCGCGCAGCGCGGCGCGCACGTCGTCGATGGCGCGGCCCGGCGTGAGCGCGAAGAAGCACGGCTTGCCGCTTTCGCGCGCGGCCGCGGCCATGCGCTGCGTCTGCTCGACCATGAACGGCATCGAGGTGAGCACGAACACGCCGTAGTCCACCGCCGGGTCGGCCAGCAGGAGCTGCGCGGCCGGCACGGTGATGTCGACCGATTCGGGCAGCTTGCGCCCGCCCAGGTCGATCGGATTGTCCGCCTGCGGCGGCAGCAGCAGTTCGCCCAGTCCCGCGCGGGTGGCGTCGGCGAGTTCGGCCATGTGCAGCCCGGCTTCGGTGACGCGGTCGCTGGCGATGCCCGCGCCCCCGCCGGAGCCGGAGAACACGCCGACCCCGCCGGCGCTGCGCCGCTGCGGATGGCGCACCAGCATGTCGGCGGCGCGCACCATGGCGTCGGGGTCGCCGGCCAGCACCACGCCGGCATCGCGGCAGACCGCTTCGAGCACGTCGAACGCGCCGGCCAGGCTGGCGGTATGCGAACGGGCCGACTTCATGCCGGCGTCGGTGCGGCCGGTCTTGACCATCAGCAGCGGCTTGCCGGCCGCGCGGCAGGCGAGCGCGGCGGCGCGAAAGCGCGGGCCGTCCTTGAAGCCCTCGACGTACATGCAGATGGCGCGCGTGCCGGGGTCCTCGACCATGAACTCCAGGAAGTCGCAGATCTCCAGGTCGGCCTGGTTGCCCAGCGATACGCAGTGGCGAAAGCCGATGCCGTCGGTGCTGGCGCGGTCGAACACCGAGACCATCAGTGCGCCGGACTGGCTGATCATGCCGATGCTGCCGGTGGGCAGCGGCGCGTCGGTGTCGAGCACGATCGACGAGCACAGCGCCATGTGGTGATGCGGCACGATCAGGCCCATGCAGTTGGGGCCGACCAGGCGCATGCCGTGGCGCCGGGCGATGTCCACCATTTCGGCCTGGCGCGCGGCGCCTTCCTCGCCGGCCTCGGCAAAGCCGGTGGAGATGACCACGCAGCAGCCGACTCCGGCCACGGCGGCGGCCTCGATGTGTTCGACCAGCGTGTCGCCCGGCACCGCCAGGATGGCCACGTCCGGCGGCTGCGGCGTGTCGCCGATGCTGGCGTAGCAGGCGCGCCCGAGGATGTCGGCGCGTGCGCGGTTGATCGGCACGAGGGTGCCGGCGTAGCCGTGCTGGACCAGGTGGTGCATGATGCGGCCGCCGAACTTGGCCCGGCTTTCCGAGGCGCCGATCACGGCGATCGAGCGCGGTTCGAGGATGCCGGCGATGGACAGGCGGGGTGCGGCCGGCGATTGCGGCGAGGTAGTCATGATCGATCCGTTCATGCGAAGGCGGACATGCCGAGGGTTTCGCGGCCGATGATGAGCCGCTGGATGTTGCCGGTGCCGTCGATCGCCGCGAGCATGGCGGCGTCGCGCCAGCAGCGCTCGACCTGGGCGTCCTCGGCGGTGCCCCAGGCGCCCATGCATTCCATCGCCGTCTGGCTCACGGCCAGGGCGGTGTCGACCGCGTAGGACTTGGCCATGGCCACGTCGCACGGCGAACGCCCGCCGGCGTCGAGCAGGGCGAGCGCGTTCAGGCACAGCAGGCGGGCGGCCTGCACGCGGGTGGCGGCGTCGGCCAGGGCGACCTGGATCGCCTGGAAGCGGCCGATCGGCCGACCGAAGGCCACGCGCTCGCGGGCGTAGGCCTGGGCAAGCTCCAGCGCGCGGCCGGCCAGGCCGGCCGCCTGGATGCCGATGAAGGCGCGCGAGGCCTCGATGCCGCGGTGGAACTGCTCGCCGCCCACGCCGGCCTGGCCGAGCAGGTTCTCGCGCGGCACGCGGCAGTCCTCGAACACGATCTCGGCCAGCGACAGTTGGCGCAGGCCGACGGTGGCGATGTCCTCGCTGTGCCAGGGCGAGACGTCGCGTTCGAGCACCAGGCGCGAGAGCCCGCCGGTGGCCGCGTCCTTGACCATCAGCGTGATGAGGTCGGCGGTGCTGCCGTGCTTGAGCCAGCGCTTGCGGCCGTTGATGACGTAATGGTCGCCGCGCAGTTCGGCGGTGGCGGTGAAGGCGCGCATGTCCGAGCCCGCCTGCGGCTCGGTGATCGCGGCCGTGCCGATCCAGTCGCCGGCAAAGAGCTGCGGCATCCAGCGGCGCTTCTGTTCCTCGCTGCCCAGGTAGTTGATGGTGCGCGGCGGCACCACCTCGCTCAGCAGCAGCGGGCCGCGCGCCAGAGCCTCCAGCAGGATGCCGTAGGCCACGTAGCTCAGCCCGGCGCCGCCCAGCTCGCGCGGGATGGTGCTGCCTAGGTAGCCCAGCGGCGCGAGCGCGCGCAGGCAGGTGCGCAGGTCCTGCGCGGACATGCGCGCGCCCGGCGGCGTGGCCGCGCACAGCGGAGCCACCACGCGCTGCACGACATCGGCGGCGGCTTCCTGCAATGCCCCGGTCGCCGGGGTGTCGAAGATGGTAGCCGGCATCAGCAGCCCCGGAACACCGGCTGGCGCTTCTCGCGGAAGGCCGCGATGCCTTCGCGCATGTCGGCCGACGCGCCGCCGATGTCCGACCAGTGGGTTTCCAACGCCTGCGCGGCCGCCGGCGTATACATGTACTGCGCGCGGATGGTTTCCTTGATCGCCTTGAAGGTGATGGGCGCGCCGCCGGCCACCCGCTCGGCGATGCGCGCGAGTTCGGCGTCGTAGTCCTCTTCCGGGATCACGCGGGTGACCAGGCCCATTTGCAGCGCCGCCTCGGCGTCCAGGTCCTCGCCCAGGATGAGCAGGTCGAGCGCACGGTTGCGGCCGACGAAGTGGGTCAACCGGGTCAGGCTCATGCCCCAGCTCGGGATCACGCCCAGGTAGGCGTCGCCGGTGCGGATCCGGGTCGTGGTGGAGGCCAGCCGCACGTCGCAGGCCAGCCCGATGGCGAAGCCGCCGCCCACGCACCAGCCGCGCATGGCCGAGATCACCGGCTTGGGAAAGGCTTCCAGGCGGTCCACCACCGCGCGTCCCAGGTCGCGGAAGCTGTCGCCGGCGGCGAGGGTGTTGTCGGCCTTCAGATCGGCGCCGGCGCAGAACGCCTTGGTGCCGGAGCCGGCCAGCACCACGCAGCGGGTCTCGCCGCGCTCTTCGAGGTCGTCCAGCGCGGACAGCACCTCCATCAGCAGCCGGGGCGTCACCGCGTTGACGGGCGGGCGCGAGAGCACGATGGTCGATACGCCGCCGCGATGCTCGACGCGGATGTCTTCGTAGGTCATGGCATTCCTTTGGGGGGTTGTCCGGTCAGGCGAGGCCGCCCTGGGCCATCATGCGCTGAAAGCGCCCGGGCTCGGGACGCGCCAGGCCGAGGTTCTCGCGCAGCGTCGAGCCTTCGTATTCCTCGCGGAACAGGCCGCGCCGCTGCAGTTCGGGCACCACCTGCTCGACGAAGATCTCGAGCTGGGCGGGGAAGTACGGCGGCATGATGTTGAAGCCGTCGCAGCCGCCCTCGGTGAACCAGCGCTGCATCAGGTCGGCCAGTTGTTCCGGCGTGCCGACGAAGTTCTGGTGGTTGCGCGAGCGCGCGATCAGGCGAGCGCTCTGGGTGATGTTGAGCCGGTCGTGCTCGATCTTCGCGAGCAGGGTCTCGGCGCCAGCGGTGGGTTTCTTGGCGCTGCGGATGGCTTCGACCGGCAGGGGGCCGTCCGGGTCGTATTCGTATAGCGAAAAGCCCAGGTTCTCGCTGAGCATCCACAGGCCGACCTCGGGGTGCACGAGCTCGCCGATCTCGTCCTCCAGCCGGCGCGCCTCGGCCTCGGTGGAGCCGAGCAGGGGCGAGAGCCCCGGCATGATGACGACCTCGTCGGGCCGGCGGCCGTACTTGGCCATGCGCGCGTGGGTGGCGGTGCGAAAGTCGCGCGCGGTCTGCAGGTCGCTCTGCGCGGTGAACACCGCCTCGGCTACCAGCGCGGCGAATTCCAGCCCGGGCGGCGAGCCGCCGGCCTGCACCAGCACCGGCCAACCCTGTACCGGGCGCGGCAGGCGCAGCGCGCCGCCGACCTGGAAGCTGTCGCCGCGGTGCTCGATCGGGCGCACCAGCGCCGGATCGCAAAAGCGCCCGCCGGCCGCGTCCCTGACCAGGGCGGCGTCGTCCCAACTGTCCCACAGCCCGGTGCACACGTCGAGGAACTCGCGCCCGCGCACGTAGCGGTCGGCCTTCTCCATGGCCTGCTGGCGGCTGAAGTTGAGGGCCGCCTTGTCTTCCCAGGTGGTGACCACGTTCCAGGCGGCGCGCCCGCCGCTGACGTGGTCCAGCGTGGCGTACTTGGCGGCGATCGCCGCGGGCTCGTGGTAGGTGGTCGACAGCGTGCCGACCAGGCCGAGCTTTTCGGTCACCCCGGACAGCACCGAGAGCAGGGATACCGGGTCCAGGTTGGAGATGGCCTGCCGGCCGAAGAAGCGGCCGTTCTTCTCGCGGGTGAACAGGGTGTCGCCGACGAAGAGCAGGTCGAACTTGCCGCGTTCGGCGAGCTGCGCCATCGTGCGGTAGTAGTCCAGTCCGCTCAGCCCCGCGGCGTCCACGCTGGGGTGGCGCCAGCCGGCGATGTGATGGCCGCCGGGATAGATGAACAGACCCAGGTGCAGTTGCTTGGGCATTACGCGGCCTTGCGGGAGTAGCGGTTGAGCGGGCGCGCGAGCCCCAAATGCTCGCGCAGGGAGGCGCCTTCGTAGGCGGTGCGGAACAGACCGCGCTGCTGCAGCAGCGGCAGCACGGCGCCGGCCAGGGTGTCGAGGTCTTCGGCCAGCACCGGCGGCGCGACGTTGAAGCCGTCGCAGGCGCCCACGGCGTGCCATTCGGCCATCAGGTCGGCCAGCCCGGCCGGCGTGCCGACGTAGCGCAGGCCGGGCAGCCCCGGCGCGTCGGGGCCGGCCAGCGCGTCGAGCTGCCGCGCGCGCTCGGCGGCGGCCTCGTCCGACCCGGCAAGGATCGGGCTGACGGTGGCCAGCACGCGCGGCGAGCCTGCCGTGCGGCCGCAGGCGGCGGCGCGCGAACGCAGGTCGGCGGCGAGCGCGGCGGCTTCGCCCGGCGCGCCGCAGGAGGCCAGGACCACGTCGGCGAAGGCGGCGGCCAGGCCGCGCCCTTGTTCCGACATATCGTCCATGACGATGACCGGATGGCCCTGGCGCGGGCGCACCGCGGTAAGCGGGCCGCGCACGGTGAAGTACTTGCCGGCGTGGTGGATCGGATGGATCCTGTCGCTGTCGGCATAAACGCCGGCCGCCTTGTCGGCGACGACCGCTTCGTCCTCCCAACTGTCCCACAACTGCATGGCGACTTCGATGTATTCGCGGGCGCGCTCGTAGTGGCCCTGCGCGTCGAGCTGCGCGACATGGGCGTGCCGCGGGTCCGCGCGGCCGGCGCCGCGCAGGTCGACCAGCCAGGCGGCGCGGCCGGCCGACAGGTTGTCCAGAACCGAGAAGGCGCGCGCGGTGTGAAAAGGCTCGGTGTAGGCCACCGGCACCGAGGCGCCCAGGCCAAGGTGTCCGGTGCGCGCCACCAGCGAGCCGATCAGCGGCAGCGCGTCCGGGTTCAGGGTGTCCGACGCGCCGTCGCCCGGCACTTCGTCGCGTGCGGGAGGCACGAAGAACACGGCGTCGAGCAGGCCGGCCTGGGCGCGCAGCGCCGGCGCGTCGTAGCGCGGCAGGCCGCCGGCTTGCGCCGCCGGGGACGACACCCGCCAGGCCGCGGGATGATGCCCGTGGCCGGCGATCGATAGGGTGAGATGCATACGACTGGAGCCCCGTTGAGCATTGCAGAAACCGAGGCGGGGCGCGAGTCCGCCCGCCGCCTGTGCGACAGAGTTCGTGCAAAATCCATGCCATTCGCCCTTTCCCGCAGCCCCGCGCCACCCTGCAAACCGCATGCGCCCTGGCTCGCGCGATACGCAACAATGAGGTATGCCACTTAAATTGCCGCCGCCGCGGCGCGGCCGGCCGGCCGCGTGCACGTTATTGGACCGCGGTTGGCGCCCCACGGGAGAGCGCGGTTGCACTTCGATGATGCGTTATGTGGCATACCACGTAATACGGCACCCCGGAAAGCGCCCGGCGGGGCCGGCAGCGACGGGCGCGGCGCCCAGCCTCGAGGGGTCACGAGACCGCGAAAATACCAAACTGAGTGGTATGCCACTGGTGTCGGCGAGTGATCGGGCAGTGCCGCCCGTTCGCTGCTGCGACATCGGCGGGCAGCCCGCCTGCCGACGCCGGTCCCGCGCTGGAAAGATTGGCATGGACATTGCTCGATGAACCGCCGTGGCTCGGCGGCGGGCCAAGATCCTTCCAATTGTTGGCAACTTACATCATGAGACTGGACGACCCTGAATCCCTGCCCTGGCGCGGCGATCTGCCGCCACGCGAGGAGTATCGCAACGCCATGGCGCGGCTGGGCGCCGCGGTCAGCATCATCACCACCGACGGCCCGGCCGGGCGCGCCGGCTTTACCGCCTCGGCCGTGTGCAGCGTCACCGACGAGCCGCCCACGCTGCTGGTCTGCCTGAACCGCTCGGCTTCGGTCTATGCCGCCTTCAAGGAAAACGGCGTGCTGTGCGTCAATGCGCTCGCGGCCGGGCAGCAGGCGCTGTCCTCGCTGTTCGGCGGCAAGACGCCGATGGCCGAGCGTTTTGCCGCGGCGAACTGGGGCAGCCGGCTGACCGGCTCGCCGGTGCTGGCGGGAGCGGCCGTGTCCTTCGACTGCCGCGTGGCCGATGTGGCCCGCGTGGGCACCCACGACGTGCTGTTCTGCGAAGTCCGGGCCGTCGCCACCGGCAGCACGCCGCACGGCCTGATCTATTTCGAGCGCCGCTACCACGACATCATGGCGCCGTCCTGCTAGGGCATGTTGGCACGCCCCGGGGGCTGTATCGACACCCGGCGCCGGGGCGCGGACGTCCCGGGCGTGCCGGCCGGGCGGCCCCGCCCGCGGGGGGCGGCAGCCGGACCCGGGGACTTGTCTATGCCGCGGCCGGCGCCTCGTAGCGGCTGCGCGGACGCTCCAGCCCGAGGTTGTCGCGCAGCGTGCTGCCCTCGTACTCGGTACGGAACAGGCCGCGCTGCTGCAGCACCGGGATGACCTCGTCGACGAATTCGTCGAGCCCGCCGGGCAGGTAGGGCGGCTGGATCAGGAAGCCGTCGACGCCGTAGGCCTCGAACCAGTCCTGCAACTGGTCGGCGACCTCCTCGCCGGTGCCGATCACCGTGCGCTGGCCACGCGCGCCGGCAAAGCGCTCGTAGAGCTGACGGATGGTGAGGTTTTCGTTGCGGGCCCAGCCCAGGACGTTCTTGAACTGGGTCTGGCCGGTCTCGGTGTTCATGGCGTCCAGTTCCGCCGGCAGCGGGCCGTCCACGTCGCAGCCGGACAGGTCGTAGCCACCCAGCGCGTTGGACAGCAGTTCCAGCCCCACCTTGGGGTGGATGAGCGATTGCAGGTACTGGTGCTTTTCGAGCGCCTCGGCGCGCGTGCGGCCGATGACGGGGTTCAGCCCGGGCATGATCTTGAGCTGGTCGGGCCGGCGGCCGTACCTGGCCATGCGGCCTTTCACGTCCTGGTAGAACGACTGCGCGGCCTCCAGCGTATGCAGCGGGGTGAATACCGCCTCGCACAGGCGCGCGGCCAGGTCGCGTCCCGGCGGCGAGCCGCCGGCCTGGAACAGCACCGGGTGCCCCTGCGGCGGGCGAGCGGCGTTCAGTGGGCCGCGCACCGAGAAGTACTTGCCCACATGATCCAGCGTGTGCAGCTTGGCCGGATCGAAATACAGCGCATTGGCGCGGTCGCGCACGAAGGCGTCGTCGTCCCAGCTATCCCACAGACCGCGCACCACTTCCACGAACTCGATCGCACGGTCGTAGCGTTCGTCGTGTGGGTACTGTACCCGGTCGAAGTTCGCCGCGGCGGCGTCGCCGCCCGAGGTGACGACGTTCCAGCCGGCGCGTCCGCCGCTGATGTGGTCCAACGAGGCGTATGCCCGGGCCAGGTTGTACGGTGCGCTGTAGCTGGTCGAGGCGGTGGCCACCAGCCCCAGGTGGCGGGTCGAGGCGGCGATCGCCGAGAGCAGCGTGATCGGCTCGAAGTACACGGTGTACTGCGGCCATCGGCTGAGCACTTCCATCGGCGCGTCGCGCACGGCCAGCCCGTCGGCGAGGAACATCAGGTCGAAGCGCCCGCGCTCGGCGGTCTGGGCGAGTTCGACGTAGTGCCGGCAGTTGGTGCCGGCGTCGATCTGCGCGCCCGGGTGCAGCCACGAGGCGACGTGATGGCCGGTGGGGTGGAAGAACGCACCGAGCTTCATCTGGTCAGGGCGGCGGTTGGAACGCATGGCTATCTCCAGGGTAAGGGCGAGGCTTGCGCTTGGGCCGTGGTCAATGAACGGTATCGTCCGCCGGCGGGACCGGCCAGGAGCATTCCGGGCGCCACCACAGCGGGATGCGGCTGCCTTCGGCGGCGTCGGCCAGCGCCGAGACCGACGCGCGGATGCGCAGCTCCTGGCCGGCGTGCTGGGCGATGATCAGCGCGGCCGAGCCCAGGTTGAGCACGCTGCCGACCTGGGCCGTGAGGGTATTGGCCGCCTGCCCCTCGGGCGGCTGGCCGATGTGCATGTCCTCCGGCCGCACCAGCACGCAGGCGCCGCCGGCCTTGTCCGCAAGCAGTTGGTGCGAGGCGCGGATCTGCAGGCCGCCGTCGGCCAGCAGTTCGTCCGGCGCGGCGCCGACGCGGCCGTCGAAGATGTTGCTGTCGCCGATGAAGGTGGCCGCGAAGCGGCTGGCCGGCCGGGCGTAGACGTCCAGCGGCGTGCCGACCTGTTCGATGCGCCCGCGGTTGAACACCACGATGCGGTCCGACAGCGTCATGGCCTCGCTCTGGTCGTGGGTGACGTACAGCGTGGTGATGCCGACCTGGCGGTGGATGCGGCGCAGTTCGATCTGCATCTGCTCGCGCAGGTTCTTGTCGAGCGCGCTCAACGGCTCGTCGAGCAGCAGCAGCTTGGGTTCGTAGACCAGCGCGCGCGCCAGCGCCACGCGCTGCTGCTGGCCGCCGGAAAGCTGCTTGGGCAGCCGCCCGGCCTTGTCGGCCAGGCCGACCAGGGCCAGCACGCGCCTGACCTCGGCGTCGATGCTGGCCGCCGGGCGCCGCCGCACCTTCAGCGGGAAGGCGACGTTCTCGGCGATGGTCAGGTGCGGGAACAGGGCGTAGTTCTGGAACACCATGCCGATGTCGCGCTGGTTGGGCGGCACGTGCTCGACGTGCCGCCCGCCCAGCAGGATGCTGCCTTCGGTGGGTTCCTCGAAACCGGCGATCATCATCAGCGTGGAGGTCTTGCCCGAGCCGCTGGGCCCGAGCAGGCTGATGAATTCGCCGTCCTGGACGTCGAGCACGGCATCGATCACCGCCTGGACGGTGCCATAGCGCTTGGAGACGCCGACGAGTTGCAGGTGTGACATCGGATTCAGTTCCTGAGCAGTGAGTCGCGGTGGCGGATGTATTCCTTGAAGCCGCGCTTTTCGACCTCGGCGCGGTAGGCTTCGCGCGAGGGCGCGCCCGGCTGGTACAGCGGGGCGATGCGTTCGAGCCCCGCGTGCAGCGCATCCAGGAAGCCGGCGATTTCCTGGCCGTCATTGATCGAGCGCTTGAGCGCGGCCGCGCTGTCCGGGTGCAGGTGGGTGAGCGGGCGCACGGCGGCGAGCACCGCCTCGAAAAAGCCCGCTTCGGGCAGCACCTCGGTCACCATGCCCCAGTCGCGCGCGGTGCGCGCGTCGAGGTTCTTGCCGTAGAACAGCAACTGCCTGGCGCGGCGCACGCCGACGATCCAGGGCAGGATGGTGATCGAGGCCGGGTTCCAATAGCGGATTTCCGGCTCGCCGAACACCGAGCGTTCCGAGGCGAAGATGAAATCGCACAGGTTGGCGAGGATGCAGCCGGCGCCCAGCGCGTAGCCGTCGACCGCGGCCACGACCGGCTTGCGCGCCCGCCAGACGGCGAGAAAGCTTTCCAGGTTGGCGCGCAGGCGCGCCGAGGCGTCCCCGGCCGCACCGCCGCCGGTCATGTCGAAGCCGGTGGAAAACGCGCGCCCCTCGCCGCGCAGGACGATGGCGGCGATCGCCTCGTCGGCATCCGCGGCGCGCAGCCGCTCGGCCATGGCTGCCAGCATGCCGGCATCCAGGGCGTTGAGCTTGTGCGGCTTGTTCAGGGTCAGGACGAGGATGGGGCCGTGGGTTTCGGCGAGCAGGGTGTCGGTCATGGCGTGGGCGTCCGGGTTGCCAGCAGGGCATCGAGAATCACGGGCTGCGCGCCGCCGGCGATGAGGCGCACCGGGTTCAGCTCGATCAGCCCGAGGCGGCCGGCGGCCGCCGCGTAGAGGTCGCCGACCGCCTGGGCGAACTGCGCCAGCGGCGCGGCGCCGCCGAACATCGCGCCGGAACGGCTGTCCAGGAAGCGGCCGACGGCGCTGTCGGCCAGCCGCGCGGCGATCTCGCCCTCGCGCGCGGGCAGCGGCACGGCGATGACGTCGCGCACGGCTTCGAGCAGGAACCCGCCCAGGCCGATGACCAGCATCGGCCCGCATTCCGAGTCGGTGCTGGCCGCCACGAACAGGTCGATGCCGGCCGGCGTCATGCGCTCGACCAGCAGGGGGGCGTCGGCGCAGTCGGGAAAGTGGCGGGCCAGCCGTTCGCGGATCGTCGCGACCGCGGCCTCGACCTGCGCCGCGCCAGCCAGGTCGAGCTGCAGCAGACCATAGGGCGTGCGGTGCGGGATGCGTTCGTCGATGACCTTGACCGCCACCGGATGGCCGACTTCGGCCGCGACGGCGGCGGGGTCGTCGCCGGGGCCGGCCAGCCGGCCCGGCGGCGTCGGCAGGCCGCAGGCACGCAGGAAGGCCTTGGCGCGCGCTTCGTCCAGCCAGGCGTCGCCCGCCGGCAGCGCGGCCACGGCGGCCAGAGCGTCCGGCGAGGGCGCCGGGCGGCGCCCGGGCAGTGGCTCGGCGCGCCGCCAGGCGGCGGCATGGCCGATCGCGCGCAGCGCCGGGCCGACGCCCGCCAGTTGCGCCGCGCCGTGCGCGCCGAGCCGGTCGGCGTACTCCCGGCGGAACAGGCCCGAGCGCGAACTGAGCAGGTAGAACGGCTTGTCGCTGGCCGCGGCCACGTCGAGCAGGGCGTCGACATAGCGTGTGGGCCGGGTGGGCTGGCCGTCCATGGTGTCGGTGATCAGGACCACCGCGCCGTGCGCGGGCGAGTCCGCGAAGGCCTTGAGGCCGGCGCGCAGATTGGTTTCGAAGTCGCCGTTGCCCCAGGCGTCGACCGGGTTGGCCTGCCCGCTGATCGGGCCGAGCAGGACGCCGAGTCGGTCCCGCTGGGCGGGCGGCATGGGCGGCAGTTCGACGCCCGCGTGGGCGGCGGTGTCGAGCGCGTACTCGACGTGCCCGCCGGACGGGCTGACGATGCCGACGCCGGGCCCCGCGGGCCGGCGCGCGGCGCGCAGGCAGACGATGGTCTCGGTCAATTCCTCCAGCGTCTGCACTTCGATCGCGCCGTGGCGCCGGAGCAGAGCGGAGAAGATCCGTGCGTCGCCGGCGATGCCGCCGGTGTGGCCCAGCGCGGCCTCGCGGCTCAGCGCGGTCTTGCCGACCTTGAGCGCGACCACCGGCTTGCCGCGCGCGCGGGCCAGATCGAGCGCGGCGAGAAAGCCGTCCATGTCGCGCACCGCCTCCAGGAACAGGGCGATGACGCGGGTGGCCGGGTCCTCGGCCAGCGCGGCCAGGTAGTCGGCTGAGGTGAGCACCGCTTCGGCGCCGGTGGAAACGACGTGGCTGTAGCCGTAGCGGCGCACGTCGGTGAGCAGCCCGATCGCCATCGAGCCGCTCTGGGTGATGAGGCCCACGTCGCCGCCCACCGCCTGGGCGTCGAGCAATTCGCCCATGTACAGCGTGGAGCGCGTGGCCGGGTTGAGCACGCCCATGCAGTCCGGGCCGCAGAAGGCGATGCCGGCGCGTGCACAGGTCTCGCGGATCACGTCGATGGCGTTGCGCCCGCCGTGCTGCATGCGGCCGACGCCGCTGGCGTAAGACACCACCGCCTTGACGCCGGCGGCCGCGGCGTCGAGCACGGCGTCGGCCACGCGCTCGGGCGACACGCACAGCACGGCGGCGTCGGGCGGTTCGGCCAGAGCCGCCAGCGAGGGTGCGCAGGCCCGGCCCAGGGCCTGGCTGCGGCCGGGGTTGACGGCGTATATCGGCCCGTCGAAGCCCAGCGCGTTGAGCGAGGCGAAGATCCGGCCGGACGGGCCGGGCCGGTCGGAGGCGCCGACGATGGCGATGCTGCGGGGGGCCAGGAGGGGCCCGAGGTCGGGACGTGCTGGGTTCACGATGCGGCTCACTCCGTGATGCGCTGGATGCCGATCAGCCGGTCGTAGGCCACCAGCAACAGGGTGATCGCGGCGAGCAGGACCATCGACAGCGCCGAGGCCGTGCCGAAGTCGAGCAGGGTCTCGACCTCGTTGGCGATCAGGCTGGCGATCATCATGTCCTGCGGCGAACCGAGCAGCGTCGGGGTAACGTAGAAGCCGATGCAGAAGATGAAGACGAGCAGGCCGCCGCTGACCACGCCGGGCAGCGACAGCGGCGCGATCACCCGCCAGAACACCTGCAGCCGGCTCGCGCCCAGTCCGTGCGCCGCGCGGATCAGGTTCGGATCGAGCTTGGCCAGCACCACGTACAGCGTGAGCACCATGTAGGGCAGCAGGATGTGGGTCATGGCGATCAGCGAGGCGGAGGTGGTGAACAGCAGCGTGGGCGCGGGGTCGATGCCGAGCCACGCGGCGAACGCCGTGTACGGCCCGCGGTTGCCCAGGATCACCGTCCAGGCGTAGGTCCGGACCAGGAAGCTGATCCAGAAGCACAGCCCGGTCACGGCGAGCAGCGCCGCCCCCGCCATGCCACCCCGGCGCGCCATGTAGTAGGCGAGCGGATAGCCCAGCAGCAGGCACAGCCCGGTGACCGCCAGCGCGACCAGGGCGGTGCGCAGGTAGACCGAGAAGTAGAACGCGTTGCTGAAGATGTGCGCGTAGTTCTGCAGGCCGAATTCCGGCTCGGTCAGGCTGGTCCAGAAGGTGTTGGCCAGCGGGGCGCCGAAGGTCGCGAGCAGATAGACCAGCGCGGGCGCGAGCAGCAGCCAGGTCGGCACGCCGCGCCAGGCGCGCGTGCGCGTGGCGGCGGCGCCCATGGCGCGGGCGGCCTCGGCGGGCCGTGCGACTGCGGTGGGGGTATTCATCGGGCGCCCTCCTGCCGGCGGCGGTGCCGCGACGAGGCGGTCATCACCACCATGACCGTCAGCGCGACGGCGATCATGAACGTGGAAGCCACGGCGATCACCGGGTCGGCTTCCAGATGGATGCTGGAGAACATGCGTCGGGGCAGCGTCGAGACCTCGCGGCTGGAAATGAACAGCGAGATCGTCGCTTCGTCGAAGGAGTGGATGAAGGCGAAGAACGCGGCGATCAGGAAGGCCGGCCGCAGCAGCGGGAAGGTGACCAACAGAAAGCCCTGCGCCGGCGTCGCCCCGCAGATCAGCGCGGCGCGTTCCAGGTTGCGGTCCAGGTTGCGCAGCGAGGCCGACATGGCGATCAGCACCACCGGGATCGAGATGCAGGTGTGGGCCAGGATCACGCCTAGGTAGGTCTGGTTCAGGCCCAGCATGCCGAACACCGAGTAATAGCTGATCGCCATGATGATGCTGGGCACCAGCATCGGCAGCAGCAGCACGATTTGCAGCGCGCGCCGGGTGGCGAACTCGCGCCGGTTGACGGCGAAGGCGGCCGGGGTGGCGACGGCCAGCGTGACCACGCTGGAGGCCACCGCGATCACAAAGCTGTTCAGCGTGGGGCCGAGCCAGTCCTCGGAGAAATACGCGGCGTAATGCCCGAGCCAGTATCCCGGCGGGGGAAACTCGAACGACTGGGCCGAGCTGAACGACATGGGCACGACGATCAGGATCGGCGCGAGGATGAACAGGGCGACGGCGAACGCGGCGACGGCCGTACCGGCCGTGGGGCGTTCCAGGGCGGGCGGCTTCATGGGCCTACTGCTGGAGCCAGCGCTGGAAGCGCCGCTCCGCCGGGGTCATGACCTCGCCCATGCGGCGGCCGTCGAACTCGATCGCGCCGGCCGCGTATTCGGGGTTGGTCGGCATGTTGAGCGCCTGCTCCGGGGTCAGGTATTCGAACGCGGCCGGGTTGAGCGGGCCGTAGGAGCCGTCCACGCAGAAGCCGGCGTTGCTCTTGGGCTGCAGCGCGAAGTTGATGAACTCCCAGGCGTAGTCCGCGCGCGGCGTGCCCTTGGACACGATCCAGTAGGTGCGGTCCATGGTGAACTCGTTCCAGACGATCTCGATCGGCGCGCCGCCGTCGCGCAGGGCCACCCCGTGCGCGTGCCACATCGAGGCCGCGTCCACCTCGCCGTCGCCCAGCAATTGCCGGCTTTGCGGACCGGTGGTCCACCACACGCGCATGGCCGGCTTGATCCGGTCCAGGCTGGCGAAGACGCGGTCCAGGTCGATCGGGTAGAGCTGGTCGCGCGGCACGCCGTCGGCCAGCAGGGCGAAGACGATGGTCTGAGACAGCGTGCGGCCGAGCGCGCGCGGGCCGGCGAAACGCTGGAGATCCCAGAAGTCCTGCCAGGTGCCGATGGAGCCGGGCGCGAACTTGGTGGTGTTGAAACAAATGTTGGTGGAATACGCGTGGTTGCCGACGCCGTTTTCGAAGATCAGGTTGGCGGGCAGGGCGTCGCGCTTGAGGATGTCGAAGTTGATCGGTTCGAGCAGGTCCTCGTTCATCGCCTGGACCACGCTGGGCGCGCCCACGGTCTGGATGTCGAACTCGTAGGACCGCGTGCGCGCCTGCAGCGCGAGCTTGGCGAACGACGCGCCGGGCGCGCTCTTGATCTCGATGCCGGTCTGCGCGGTGAACGGCTCGAACAGGTGCTTCCTGGCCGCGGCCTCCCAGGGACCGCCCTGAGAGTTGACGTACAGGATCTTCTGCTGAGCGCGCACGACCGCCGGCATGGCGAGGGCGGCCGCGGCGGCCACCCCCGCGCGCAGTACCTGCCTGCGCGCGGGGAGGTGGCCCGGGCCTGACCGGCGGGCGGCTGGAGTGAGGGGGTTCGACATGGCGCTTCCTGGTCGGGGAGGGGTGGACGACGGGAACGGAAAGGCGAGGTGAGCACCCGAGTCCAAAGCAAAGCGCATGCCAAATTGGCCGTTTCTGCGCCATGACCTGCGTCAATACGCGTGGCATACCTCGTAAAACGCGGCCATCCCGGCACCGCCGGGAATGCCTGCCGCAGGGCAGGCCATGCGCACGTCCATAGAGCCGGATGCCTTTCCATGGGGCAATGAGCCGGTTCCATGCACATAATGGTGGCATGCCACATATTTCGGCCGTGGCATGCCACGCTATTGTCGAAGGTGGAGCGCTCAGGCGGCCGCGATGGCCGCCGCGCACCCCAGCACCGCCGGGGCGCGAGCGTTCCGGGCATGCCGGCCGGGCGGCCCGCCCGCGGGGGCGGCAGCCGGACCCCGGGGGCTTGTCTATGCCACGGCCGGCGCCTCGAACGGCGCGATCACCCGCCAAAACACCTGCAGCCGGAGTGACGCACGCCCGCCCCGGCCCGCCGTCAGATCAGCACGAAATCCGTGCCGGTGTATTCCCAGGTGGCGAACGGCTCGTGATGCTGCAGATCGTTGCCCGCCAGGTCCACGATCTGGCCCAGAACCGTGTGGCGATTGATGACCAGATCGACCGTGTAGCCCGCCTGAGGGGTTTGGACCAGGTAACCCGGGAAGCCGAGCGATGCGCCGTCCGCATCGATCGTACTGCTGTAGGTGAAGCCCGTGCCGAGGTCCACCCCTGCTTCGTTGTACAGCTTCAGACCCCATGAGGAAGCCGCGATGCCGGACCCGGGAACCAACGCCACCTGCTCGTCGAAGTGAACCACGAACGTCAAGGACGAGAAGTCGGCATCGACGGACTGTACCCGCGGCCCCGTCAGGTCAACGACGTAGGCCATGTCGTTGCCCGCCAGGAACTCCTGGCCGCCGGCCCAGTACTGGATCAGGATCTGTCCCGGGTCATAGCGGCCTTCGACGAGAGCAACGCCGACGTCTCCCGTCTGCACCGGGCCCCAGTAGGATTCATCCCAACCCTGGGTAGAAATCCGCCAGGAATCCGCAGCCAGCACCTCTTCCGGCAACGACAACACGCCGTTGGCGGTGATGCCGTCCGTGGCGCTGCGGCCGGTGTCCTGCCACAGGCCGGTGACGGCATCCAGGATCGTCAGCGTGCCGGTGCCGGCGGACGCAGCGGCGCCCACGTTGCCCGCCGCGTCCGTCTGCCGGACCTGGATGTCGGCCAGGTCCCAGACGCCCCCGTACTCCAGGATGAAGGCATCGCCCGTACCCGCGGTCCAGGTGTTCCCGGCGTCGGTGGTGTACTCCCACGAGGCGCCCTCCTCCAGCAGGCCGATCCGGAACGTGCCGTCGACGGTAACGCCATCCCCGGGGACACCCGTGTCGGACACCGACAACGTCAAGGCCGCGGCGGCGGTGTCCACGACGATGGTGGCGGCATTGCTCCAGAGGCTGCCGACGTTGCCCGCCGCATCGATCTGCCGCACCTGCACGCTGCCGGCCGAATAGGTGCCTTCGGCCAGTTCGAACCCAGCCCCCACGCCCTCGGACCATGACGTTCCGCCGTCGATCGAGAACCGCCAGGCCGCGTCGCTCTCCAGCAAGCCGACCGCCATGCGGCCGTCCCGCGTGATGCCGTCGGAGGAGCTGATGCCCGTGTCCTCGACCAGGGTGACCGCCGGGGCCACGGGCGCCGTGGTGTCGACCACGATTGCAAGGTCGTTGTGAACGACCGGGCTTTGGTTGCCGGCGAGGTCGGTCTGTCGCACCGAGATGCTGCCAACGGCATAGCTGCCTTCAGCCAGCAGGAAGCTCTCGCCGCTGCCCGCGTGCCAGGTGTCGCCGCCGTTCAGGCTGTATTCCCACGCGGCGCCAGGCTCCAGGCCTGTCACTGCGATCGTTCCGTCGAGAGTGCGGCCGTCGCTGCCGCTCACACCCGTATCCTGCGCCAGTGCGAAGGCAGCCGCAGCGGGCGCGACGGTGTCCACGACCAGGGACCTTCCGATGGCCGACACGGCGCCCAGGTTGCCCGCGAGATCGGTCTGCCGGGCCTGAATAGTGGAAGCGGCATAGGCGCCGTCGGCCAGTTCGAAACGCTGGCCGCTGCCCGAGGCCCACGTGTCGCCGCCATCCACGCTGTACTGCCAGGTGGCGCCGTCCTCCAGGTCGGCCACCAGCACCGTGTGTATGCGGGTGTTGCCGTCACCGTCGATGTACGCGGGTGGGTCGCTGTCGTACAGCATGAGCAACGGCGGCGCCGCCGGCGCGGTGGTATCGACCACGATGGCCGCCTCGCTGAGCGCTGCGGGGCTGACGTTGCCGGCCGCATCCGTCTGGCGGACCTGGACGCTGCCGCTCGCGTAGGTGCCTTCGGGCAGCGTGAAGTCGCCGCCGCCGCCCAGGCTCCAGGTCGCGCCACTGTCCAGACTGTATTCCCAGGTCGCACCCGCCTCCACGCCCGACACGGTGACGATGCCGACATTGGTGATGCCGTCACCGTCATCGGCGCCCGTGTCTTCGGCCAGCGCGAAGGCCGGCGGGCCAGGCGGGGTCGTGTCGATCACCAATGTCTGCAGGGCGAACACGGAACCGTTGCCCGCGGCGTCGGTAGCGACCGCCTGCACGGTGTTGGGGCTGTTCAGGTCCAGCGCCAGCGTTCCCGACACCGGCGTGGCCGTGGACAGGTCGACGCGCCAGTGGCCGTCCGTGTCCACGGCGGCGACGTACGTGGCGCCCGGCACCGTCAGGGTGACGATGGCACCGGCCTCCGCGGTTCCTTCGATCACCGGCGCTTCTTCGTGGGTGAGGTTGGCGCTGATGATCGAAGGCATGCCGGGCGCGGTCGCGTCCACGATGATGGCTGCGGCATGGGCGAAGTCGGAACTGGTGTTGCCAGCGGCGTCGGTCTGGCGCACCCGGATGCTGCCGCTGGCATGAATACCCTCGGGCAGGGCGAAACCACCATCGCTGCCGGCGGCCCAGGTGGCGCCGCCGTCCAGGCTGTATTCCCAAGTGGCGCCGGGCTCCAGGCCGGACACGATGACCGCGCCGTCGTTGGTGATGCCGTCGCTGCCGTCGGCGCCCGTGTCCTCGGCCAACGTCAGGAGGGGTGCGGCAGGGGCAGTCGCGTCGATCACGAAGACCCCGGCGTTGCCGCCTACGGCACTCGTGTTGCCGGCAGCATCGATCTGGCGCACCTGGACGTCGCCGCTGGCATAGACGCCTTCGGGCAGCGTAAAGCTGCCGCTACTGCCCATGCTCCAGGTCGCACCACCGTCCAGGCTGTATTCCCAGGTCGCGCCAGGCTCCAGACCGGACACGCTGAGCGCGCCGTCGCTGGTGATGCCGTCGCCGGCATCGGCGCCGGTGTCGCTGTTCAGCGCGAAGACGGGCGCGGCGGGGACGTCCGTATCGACGGTCAGGACGAGGGCAGCGGACGGGTCGGAGACGTTGCCGGCCGTGTCGACAGCCCGGACGGTGAGCGTGTGCGAGCCATCGGCCAGCGCATCGCCCACCGTGATGCTCCATGCGCCGGTCAACGCGTCGGCAACGGTGGCGCCGATCTCCGTATCGCTGTCGTACAGCCGCACCGTGCTGCCCGCTTCGGCCAGGCCCGTGATCACCGGCGTCGCAACGTTGGTCAGATTGTCGCCTGCGGCGCCACTGTCGCCGGCGGGGTCCAGGATCGGGGCTGCGGGCACGGCCGGCGCGGTCGCGTCGATCACCAAGGCTCCGGCGCTGCTACCTACGGTGCCGACGTTGCCGGCCGCGTCGATCTGGCGCACCTGGATGCCGCCGCTGGCATAGGCGCCTTCGGGCAGCGTGAAGCCGCTGCCGCTACCCACGATCCAGGTGGTGCCGCTGTCGATACTGTATTCCCAGGCCGCGCCGGGCTCCAAGCCGGACACACTGATCTCGCCCTTATTGGTGATGCCGTCGCCATCATCGCCGCCGGTATCCTCGGCCAATGCCAGAACGGGTGCGTCGGGGATCTCCGTATCGATGGTCAGGATCAGGGCAGTGGACACCTCGGAGACGTTGCCGGCCGCATCAACCGCTCGAACAGTGAGTGTGTGCGAGCCGTCAACCAGCACATCGCCCACCGCGATGCTCCATGCGCCGGTCGACGCGTCGGCGACGGTGGCGCCGATCGCCGTATCGCTGTCGTACAGCCGTACCGTGCTGCCCGCCTCGGCCGTGCCCGTGATCACCGGCGCAGCGGCGTTGGTCAGGCCGTCGCCCGCGGCGCCGCTGTCGCTGGCAGGGTCCAGGATCGGAGCTGCGGGCACCGTCGGCGCGGTCATATCGATCACGTAGGCCCCGGCGTTGCTGCCCACGGCGCTGACGTTGCCGGCGATGTCGGTCTGGCGCACCTGGATGCCGCCGATTGCGTAGACACCCTCGGGCAGCGAGAAACCGCCGTCGCTGCCGACAGCCCAGGCAGCGCCGCCGTCCGCGCTATATTCCCAGGTCGCGCCGGCCTCCACGCCGGACACCACGACCGTGCCGACGTTGGTAATACCGTCGCCGTCATCGGCCCCGGTATCCTCGGCCAACGCCAGAACGGGCGCGGCGGGGATGTCCGTATCGATGGTCAGGACCAGGGCAGCGGACGGCTCGGAGACGTTGCCCGCCGTGTCGACCGCCCGGACGATGAGCGTGTGCTCGCCGTCCGCCAGCGCATCGCTCACCGCGAGGCTCCACGCGCCGGTCAACGCGTCGGCAACGGCGACGCCGATTTCCGTCTCACCGTCGTACAGCCGTACCGTGCTGCCGGCCTCGGCCGTGCCGGTGATCACCGGCGTCGCAACGTTGGTCAGATTGTCGCCCGCGACGCCACTGTCGCTGGCGGGGTCCAGCATAGCGACGGCGGGTGCAGCCGGCGCGGCCGTGTCGATGATGAAGGCTCCGGCATTGCTGCCCGCGGCACTCGTGTTGCCGGCTGCATCGACTTGGCGGACCTGGACATCGCCGCCGGCATGCACACCCTCGGGCAATGTGAAGCTGGCGCCGCTGCCCGCAATCCAGGTATTTCCGCCGTCCAGGCTGTAGTCCCAGGTCGCACCCGCCTCCACGCCCGACACGGTGATGATGCCGACATTGGTGATGCCGTCGCCGTCATCGGCGCCCGTGTCCTCGGCCAGCGCCAAAACGGGCGCGGCCGGCACGGCCGTGTCGATGGACAGGACCAAGGCAGCGGACGGCTCGGAGACGTTGCCCGCCGCATCGACGGCCCGGACGGTGAGCGTGTGCGCGCCGTCTGCCAAGGCATCGCTCACCGCGAGGCTCCACGCGCCGGTCAGCGCGTCGGCGACGGCAACGCCGATCTCCGTATCACCGTCGTACAGCCGCACCGTGCTGCCCGCTTCGGCCGTGCCCGTGATCACCGGCGCGGCGACGTTGGTCAGATCGTCGCCCGCGGCACCGCTATCGCTGGCGGGGTCCAGGATCGGAGCGGGAGGCACGCCCGGCGCGGTCGCATCGATGACGAAGGCCCCGGCGTTGCTGCCCACGGCGCTGACGTTGCCGGCCGCATCCGTCTGACGCACCTGGACGTCGCCGCCAGCATGGGCACCTTCGGGCAGCGTGAAGCCGCTGCCGCTGCCGGCGGTCCAGGTGATGCCGCCGTCGGTGCTGTATTCCCAGGCGGCGCCGTCCTCGATCCCGGTGACCTCGACCGTGCCATCGCCGCTGATGCCGTCGCTGTCGCTCGCGCCCGTGTCCTCGGCGAGCCCGAAGGACGGCTCGCCGGGCGGCGTCGTATCCACCGTGACGGCCGACAGCAGCCGGCCGACGCCGCTGGCCAGACCGTCGCTGCTCACATAGCGGGCGCGGATGGCGCCCGCCTCGTATTCGCCTTCCGGCAACACGAAGCTCGCGACCTCGCCGGCCTGCCAGGTCGCGCCGCCGTCCACGCTGTAGGACCAGGCGCGAACGCCGGCCGGAAACGTCAACGCGACCGTGCCGTCCCGGGTCAGCCCGTCATCGGCGGCCGTACCCGTGTCCGCCACGAGCGACAGCGCCGGCGCCACGGGCACGGACGGTGGCGGCTCCTGCGGCGGCGGCTCCTGGCCAGGACCGTTGTCTATCCATGCCATGGCCTCGACCAGCGACGCCCGGTCGGCCGTCACCAGCGCCAGGACGGCGCGGGCGAATTGCGCATCGTCGGCATACGGCGATTGCGTGAAGTAGCTGGCGAGCACGCTGCGGTTCAGGTACAGCATACCGTCGGCGTCCGCGCCCTGCGCCAGGATGCCGAAGAATTCGGCCATGACCTGCTCACGCCCGCCGGGGCCGTCGGCCAGCCGCTGCGTCCAGTAGGCAAGGCCATCCTCGTCGGCCTCGCGGCCCACAGCCGCAGCGTAGAGATGCCGCACGAAGTCGGTATCGTCGAGGCCTTCAGGGTACAGCGCCCGCGCCTCGTCGCTGGCCGCCACCTGGGCCAGCATGTCATCGAAACTCAGGCCCGCCTGCCACTGCCCGGTCCAGAACGCCAGCCCTTCCGGGTCCGGTACGCGGCCCAGCAGGCCATAGGCCGAAGACACCAGCAAGGCCGGACCCGCCTGGGTCAGCCCCCGGGCCAGATCCAGCGTGGCGGGATCGTCCGTGAGCACGCGCAGCACCCATTGCGACAGTGGTCCGGAATCCTGCGTCGCGTCGCCCCGGGTGGCGGCGAATTCGATGCCCGCCGCGGCCTTGTTCGCCAGCAGTGCGCCGTCGCCCTGCGACACGCCGCCGTCCCAGGGCTCCAACAGCGCCTGCAGCCACTGCGCCAGCAGTTCGCCGCGCGTTGTCTCCTGCAGGACGTCGATCCACCAGGCCAGTCCGTCGGCGTCCGCGTCACGATGCAGGCCATGTTGGTACAGCCACCGCACGAAATCCGCGTCCGGCAGCGAGGCATGCCCGGCCGCCTCGCCGCTGGCCAGCAGCGACTGCGCGACCTCCTGCGGCAAGGCGCCCTGGTCGAGGCGGGAAGTCCAATAGGCGAGCCCGGCCGCGTCGGGGGCGCGGTCCAGGATCAGGGCGTACAAGGCGGCAACGGTGGTCTGCGAGGCGGTCATGCTTGGCTCCGAACGTCCGGGCACCTCGGGGACGATGCGAACGGCGGCGCCGGCAGGCCCCGGACAGGGTCCGGACGTGAAACGCCGAGACGCGCGGCCTCGGCAGTCGGGCCAACAGCAGCGGCCCGGGGGTGCGACGCAGTTTAGACAGGCAGCTACGGACCCGCACATCCCGCGTTTGCGGTATTCGCAACGCTGGCGCCCAATTGCCGGCATCCCGGCCTACCCTGAACGAGGGAGCCGCGCCGCGCCTGCTTGCGCTAGAGTGCGGTATCGTCGCGCCCGCGGTCTGCCGCCGGGTGCGCCCCCCTGCCCCCGCCGTCCATGCCCGCTCCGATCCGCGTCATCATCGTCGAAGACGACACCGCCATGCGCGAGGAATTCGAGCGCATGGTGCTAGCCCAGCCGGGCCTGGAACTGGTCGGCAGCGCGCAGAGCATCGCCCAGGCCTGCGCGCTGCTGGCCGCCACCGCACCGCCACCGGACGTGGCCCTGATCGATCTCGGCCTGCCCGACGGCGACGGCGTCGCGCTGATCGCGCAGGCGGTGCGCGACATGCCGCGCCTGGCGGTGCTGGTGGCCACCATCTTCGGCGACGAGGCCCACGTCATCCGCGCGATCGAGGCCGGCGCGCACGGCTACCTGCTCAAGGACACCTCGATCGAGGAGTTCTCGCGCGCGCTGGGCCTGGTGTTCGAGGGCGGCTCGCCGCTGTCGCCCCAGATCGCGCGGCACCTGCTCAAGCGCTTCCTGCCGGCCGAGCGCAAACCCGTGCCGGCCGGCGAACAAGCCCTGACCGGCCGCGAGATCGACATCCTCACCCGGATCTCCTACGGCTTCACCGTGGCCGAGACCGCCCAGCAGATGCACATTTCGGCGCACACCGTCGCCACCCACATCAAGAACATCTACGGCAAGCTGGCGGTGCACAACCGGGTGGAGGCGGTCAACCAGGCGCGGCGCCGGGGCCTCATCCTGTGACGCCGGGAGGCTGGCTGCGCATGGCTCGCGCCCGCCTGAAGGCTGCGGTTCCCGTGCCGCTAGGCGCAAGCGCCTGCGGCGCCGGGACGATACCTGCGCGGCGCAGCGCGGCGTCAAGGGCGAGGCTTGCGCTCTGGTCCGCGCTCCTGCTCCTGCTGGCCTGGCAGGCCGCCCTCGCCGCCGCGCCGTCCCCGGCGGCGCTCGACGCGCCCACCGTTCGGCTGCTGGATGCCGGCTGGTTCGCCGAGGGCGGCACGGACGCGCCGCCCGCCGACGGTTGGATGCCGGTGGCGCTGCCGGACAACTGGCGGCTAAGCCGGCCGCACTACGGCGGCTACGGCTGGTACCGGCTGCCCTTCACTCTGCCGGAAGTGCCGCGCCAGCCGATGGCGATCTACATTCCCCGCCTGGCCTTGGTCGGCGAACTCTGGCTGAACGGTTCCCTGCTCAACCCCGGTGTGCGCTTCGACGGACCGGCCGGCAGGGGCGTGCAGATGGCCGACGAGCCCTTGCACGTGGTGGCGCCGTCGGGCCTGTTCCGCCCTGGCGAGAACGTGCTGGAGGTACGGCTGCAGGGCGAGAGCGCTATCCGCAGCGGGCTGTCCGCCGTGCGCCTGGGAGCGGCGCAGGAGATTCACCGGATCTGGCTGCCACGCTACCTGCTGCAGGTGGTCGCGCCCTACGTGCTGATGGTGCTCGTGGTGGGCGCGCTGTGCTTCGTGCTGGGGTATGCCCTGCGCAGGCGGCGCCAGTTGCTGCCGATGCAGTTCGCGCTGCTGGCCGGCATCGTCACGCTGGCGTCCTATCTGATGGCCGAACTGCCGATGTCGCGCGGCAGCCAGCAAGCCGTGCGCATCCTGATCAGCATTCCGATGTATTGGGCGCTGGGCGTGGCCGGCTACCACCTGGCCGGCATCCGGCTGCGCGGCTTCCTGACGGCCTGGCACACCACGACGCTGCTCACTCTGGCCGCGGCCGCCGGCTGGCTGATCCTGGGCGGTGTCACCGACCAGGTCTGGCTGCTCACCTGGCCGCACGTGCTGCTGCGCTGGATACCGATAGGGTTGCTGTGCGCGCGGGCCTGGAGGGATCGGTCGGTCAAGTTTCTGCTGCTGGGGCTGAGCGCCGGCCTGTGGAACGTCACCATCATGCAGTCCTACCTGATCCTGATGGAGTGGACGCACTGGGACAGCTTCCGCTGGAGCGTCACCGGCGCGCTGCCGTTCGCCCTGGTGCTGCTGTTCGTCTTCGCCGAGCGCTTCGTCCAGGACCACGAGGACGCGGTGCGCGCGCAGCGCGCCGCGGTCGCCGCTGAACGCGAGCGCATCCTGCAGGACATGCACGACGGCATGGGCGCGCAGCTCATCACCGCGCTGCGGCTGGTCCAGCGGCCCGGCACGGACCCCACCGATCTGGCGCGCGCCATCGAAGAGGCCTTGCAGGATCTGCGCCTGATCATCGATTCGCTGGACCTGACCGAGAACGACCTGCTGCCGCTGCTGGGCAACCTGCGCTTTCGGCTGGAGCCGCGGCTGGCCCTGCTGGGCATACGCCTGGAATGGGAGGTCGAACCGCCGCTGCCTCAGTTGCAGGGACTGAACCCCGAATCCGCGCTGGCGGTGCTGCGCATCGTGCAGGAGGCCATCAACAACGCCCTGCAGCACGCTCACGCGACACGCATCCGCATCTCGATCAAGCCGCAGGACGGCGGCGTGGCGATCCGCGTGGCCGACGACGGCCACGGCATCGTGCCCGGCCGGGCCGAGCAGCGCGACGCGCAGGGTTCGCGCGGCCTGGCCGGCATGCGCCAACGCGCCGCCCGGCTGGGCGCGACGCTGAAGGTGGACAGCGGCACGGGCGGCACTGCCGTCGAACTATGGCTGCCGGCAGGCGGCGCCTGAACCGCAGCGCCGGGAACGCCGGTCCGGAGCCGCGAAAGCGCCAGGAACCGCGCGCGGAACACGGCACGAAGGCCGGGCGTCGCCCCAACCAATAAGGATACGAAGCGTTGTTTACGCATACCTATAGGGATTGGATGATATCTGGTCGTGCTAGCATGTCAGGAAAAACGCAGCACATCGGGGCGGCCATCCATGCCATGCCCCGGAGAGGAACAAATCCATGACCACGTACGAGGGCGGGCTGGCATCAGCGTCCGTTCCCCAGACGCCAGCCAGCGAAGACCAAGAACGCACGAACCGTCCGCAGACCGTGTACGACGCCCTCTTCCAGGACATCGTGACCGGCAGGCTGCGCGCGGGAGAACGCCTGTTCATCGACGAGATCGCCGAACGCTTCGGCGTAAGCAAGATCCCCGTGCGCGAGGCCATGAAAGCGCTCGAAGGCAGGGGCTGGGTGGAGTCCGCGCCCCGTCGCGGCACCTATGTGCGCAAGCTCTCCATGGAGGAGCTGCACGAATTGTTCGAGTTGCGCCAGATCCTCGAACCGTCCATCACGGCGCTGGCCGCGCACCGGCGGCGCACGCAACATCTGCAGCAGTTGGCGGCATTGATCGAGGAAGGCGAGGCCGCCATCGCGGCTGACGATTTCGTGACGAGTTCACGGGTGAACTCGGAATTCCATTCCGTGATCGCGCAGGCGGCCGACAACACCCTCGCCTATGCGGTGATCCAGGATCTCGAACTGCGGCTGTGCCGCTACTTCTTCGTGGCGAGCTGGGAAGAACGCAAGGAATCCATGCGACAACACGAAGCGCTGTACAAGGCCATCCGCGATCAGGATGTGGATGCCGCGCGCCGGCTGACGGTGGAACACCTGCGGCATACGGAGGCGATGGCTGCGCGCTCGATCAGCGTGCGCGACATGGCGTGAGCAACGCGGGCCGCTCCGGCGGCCCGGCGCAGACGGACGGGGAGCGGATGCGGCGGCCGGCGCCGCTATTCAATGTGCGATGCCGCTGAGCCAGTCGCGCCGCAGCGCGGCTGCCTCGGCCAGGAGAGCTTCCAGGCCCTCGGCGTCGCCGCCGCGCAGCAGCGCTGCGTAGTGCTCCAGCACCTGCTGGATCTGCCCGACCTCGGCCAATACCGCGTCACGGTTGGCGAACAGGATGTCGCGCCACATTTCCGCCGAACTGCCGGCGATGCGCGAGAAATCGCGAAAACCGCTGCCGGCATGCCCCAGGCGCTCGACGGCGTCGCCCCGGCGCAGCAGATGCGTGAGGAAGGCGAATGCCACCAGATGCGGCACGTGGCTCACGGACGCCAGGATATCGTCGTGCCTTGCCGGGTCCATGCGGAAAAGCTCCGCGCCGCAGGCTCGCCATGCACTCTCCACGCGCGCGATGCTGGCCGGCGTGTTCTCGGGCAACGGCGTGAGGATCACCTGGCGGCCGCGATACAGGTTGGGATCGGCGGCGCTGGGCCCGCTGCGTTCGCTGCCGGCGATCGGGTGCCCCGGCACGAACTGGCCCACGCACTCGCCCAGCCCCTGCCGGGCCGCGGCCACGACGTCCTGCTTGGTGCTGCCGCCGTCCGTGACCACGGCGTGCGCGCGCAGATGCGGCGCCATGGCACGCAACACGGCCGGCATGGCGCCGACGGGCGTGGAGAGAAAGACGAGGTCCGCTTCGGCGGCGGCCTGCTCGGCCGTGGCGGCCCGGTCGATCAGCCCGAGGGCCTCGGCCTCCGCCAGCGAGGCGGCATTGCGCCCCACGCCGATGACTTCGCCGACCGCGCCCGTACGCCGCAACGCTGCCGCGAAGGAGCCGCCGATGAGCCCGACGCCGACCACCGCCAGCACCGGAATGCGCACGTCCATCGCTTCGGGCATCGCGGCGTCGAGCCCGACGCCGGGCTGGCTCACCCCAGCACCTCGCGCAGGGCGGCCAGAAAGCGCGCATTCTCCTCGGGCAGCCCGACCGAAACGCGCAGCCATTCCGGCAGGCCGTCGCCGGCCACCGGACGCACGATCACGCCCCGCTTGAGCAGCTCGAGGTTGACGCGCGGCGCATCGCCCACGTGCACCAGCACGAAGTTGCCGTAGCTCGGCACGTACGTCAGGCCGAGCGCGGCGACGCCTTCGGACAGTTGCTGCAGGCCCCGGCGGTTGAGTTCGTAGCTGCGCGCCAGGAACTCGTGGTCCGCCAGCGCGGCGATGGCCGCCGCCTGCGCCGGCACGCCGACGTTGAAGGGCTGGCGCACACGGTTGAGCATGTCGATGATGGCCGGCTGGGCGATGCCGAAGCCCACCCGCAAGCCGGCCAGGCCGTAGGCCTTGGACAGCGTGCGCGAGACCAGCAGGTTCGGGAAGCGGCGCACCAGGGCGACGCTGTCGAAGCGCAATTCGGGCGGCAGGTACTCGTTGTAGGCTTCGTCCAGGACGACCACGACGCGCGTGCCGTGCGCATCGTGGATGGCCTGCAACGCCCGCTCTACCGCCTCGCCCGGCGCAAACGTGCCGGTCGGGTTGTTGGGGTTGGCGATGAACACCAGCCGCGTATCGTCGGCGATGGCCGCGGCCATGGCGTCCAGGTCGTGCCCGTACTCCCTGGCCGGCACCACGATGTGGCGGGCGCCGGACGCCTGCGTGGCCAGGCGATAGACCGTGAAGGCATACTGCGAATAGACCGCGGACACACCGGGCGCGAGGAACGCGTCGGCGGCGATCTCGAGCACGTCGTTGGAGCCGTTGCCGAGGATCAGCCACTCCACGGGCACGCCGTACTTCTGCGCCAGGGCCTGCTTCAGGTAGTAGCCGTTGGAATCGGGGTAGCGCGCGGCATCGGCCAGCGCAGCCACCGCGGCGTCGCGGGCCTTGGGCGACATGCCCAGCGGGTTCTCGTTCGAGGCGAGCTTGACGATGCTGGCCGGGTCCAGGCCGAACTCGCGCGCCAGCTCTTCGATGGGTTTGCCCGCCTGGTACGGCGCGATCGCCTGAACGTACTCAGGGGCGGGCAGGGTCTTGGCTTGCATGGATGGCTCCGAAAAGCATCGCGGACGGAATCACTGCGCGGGGTAAGAGCCCAGCACCTTGACGAAGGCGGCCTGCTCGCGCAGCGTCTCGATGGCCCGCGCGACACCGGGGTCGCTGGCGTGGCCTTCGATGTCCACATAGAAGTAATACTCCCACTGCCCGGTACGCGCCGGACGCGATTCGAAGCGCGTCATCGATACGCCGTTCTGCGCCAGCGGGGTCAGCATCTCGTACACCGCGCCGGCGCGGTTGGCGACGGCCAGGATCAGGCTGGTCTTGTCCTTGCCCGAAGGCCGGGTGTCCTGATGCCCGATGGCGAGAAAGCGGGTGCGGTTGTGCGGGTCGTCCTGGATGCTGGATGCGACGATCTGCAGGCTCCAGGTGCCCGCGGTGGATTCGCTCGCAATGGCGGCGATCGTGGGATCGCCTGCGGCCAGCCGGGCCGCCTCGGCATTGCTGCTGACGGCCTCGCGCGCGAGTTCGTTGCAGTGCTGGGTAAGCCAGCCCTGGCACTGCGCCAGTGCCTGCGGGTGGGCCATGACGCGGGTCACGCCTTCGAGCGACCCGGACTGGGTCATCAGGCAGTGCCGCACCACCAGGGAGTTCTCGCCCAGGATGCGTACCGGCGAAGTGAGCAGCAGATCGAGGGTGCGGTTGACCGCGCCCTCGGTGGAGTTCTCGACCGGCACCATGCCGACATCGGCCCGGTTGGCCTCGACGGCGCGGAACACCTCGTCGATGGTCACGCAGGGCAGCGTGGTGATCGCATGTCCGAAGTGCGACAGTGCGATCTGCTCCGAATACGTGCCGGCCGGGCCCAGGTAGGCCACGGTCAGGCCGCGCTCCAGGCCGCGACAGGCCGAGATGATCTCGGTCCAGACGGCGTGCACGGCGTCGGTCGGCAATGGCCCGGGGTTGCGCGCCTGCAGGCCCCGGATGACCTGCGCTTCGCGCTCGGGGCGCAGCACGGCCACGTCCTGGCCGCCCAAGGCGTGCTTGACTTCGCCCACGCGCAGCGCAAGCCGGGCGCGCTCGCTGAGCAGTTCGAGAATCTGCGCGTCCAGCGCATCGATACCCTCGCGCAGCGGCGCGAGTTGGCGGGCGAGATCATCCATGGCGCTGCGCGAACTCCCGCATGTAGTCGACCAGGGCCTGCACGCCGGCGATCGGCATGGCGTTGTAGATGGAGGCGCGCATGCCGCCCACGCTCTTGTGCCCCTTCAGGGAGAGCAGGCCGGCCTCGGCCGAGCCCTTCAGGAAGGCGTCGTTGTGCGATTCGTCGGCGAGGACGAAGGGCACGTTCATGCGCGAGCGCACCGGCGCGTGAATGCGGTTGCGGTAGAAGCCGCTGCCGTCGATGTAGCTGTAGAGCAGGTCGGCCTTGGCCTTGTTCGCGGCCTCCATGCCGGCCAGCCCGCCGTTGGCCAGCACCCACTTGAAGACCAGCCCCGCCAGATAGATGCCGTAGGTGGGCGGCGTGTTGAAGCGCGAATGCTCCTTGGCCACGTTGACGTAGTCGAACGCGCTCGGACAGACCGGCAGCGCATGGCCGATGAGATCGCGGCGCACCACGACGACGGTCACGCCGGCCGGGCCGGCATTCTTCTGCGCGCCGGCGTACAGCACGCCCGCACGCGCGATCTGCATCGGCCGCGACAGGAAGTGCGAGGACGCGTCGATCACCAGCGGCACGTCGGCCGCGCCGTAGGCGTCGCCCGTGGGCCAGTCGATGAACTCGATGCCGTCGATCGTCTCGTTGCTGCAGAAGTGCACGTAGCTCGCGTCCGGACGCACCTTCCAGTCGGCGGGCACGGGCATCCAGGTGTAGGGCGCCTGGGCCTTGCCCTCCAGCGTCTTCTCCTGGTCGGCCGCGGCGGCGATGGCGATGTCGCCGTAGCGCTGCGCTTCCTTGTGCGACTTCTTGGACCACGAGCCCGACAGCACGTAGTCGGCCTTGTGCTCGGGCCGACGGCCGATCAGGTTGAGCGGAATGATCGCGTTCTCGGCCGTCGCGCCGCCCTGCATGAAGAGCACGGCGTAGTCGTCCCCGACGCCGAGCAGGCTGCGCAGGTCGGCCTCGGCCTCGTCGCAGATCTGCACGAATTCCTTGCCGCGATGGCTCATCTCCATCACGGACATGCCGCTGCCGCGCCAATCGAGCATTTCCTCGGCGGCCTGGCGCAGGACGCTCTCCGGCATGGCCGCCGGGCCCGCCGAGAAGTTGTAGGGACGGTTACTCATTGCCGTTCTCGTCGTTGTTGTTCGCGCCCTCGCTCGCGGAACCCTCCGCGCCGCCGGCGCCATCGGTCGTCGTGTCTTCGCCTTCTTCCTCGCCGTCGAGCACGTCGCTCTCGGCGATGCGCTGCACGCCGGACAGGTGGCTGCCGTCGTCCACGCTGATCAAGGTCACGCCCTGGGTGGCGCGGCCCATCTCGCGGATCTCGGCCACGCGGGTGCGCACCAGCACGCCGGCGTCGGTGATCAGCATGATCTGGTCGGACGGCATGACCAGCACGGCGCCGACGACCTTGCCGTTGCGCTCGGTGGTCTGGATCGCGATCATGCCCTTGGTGCCGCGGCCGTGGCGGGTGTATTCGGCGATGGGGGTGCGCTTGCCGTAGCCGTTCTCGGTGGCGGTGAGCACGCTGTGCGATTCATCCTCGGCCACCAGGAGGGCGATCACGGTCTGGCCCTCTTCCAGCGTCATGCCGCGCACGCCGCGCGCATTGCGGCCCATCGGGCGCACGTCGTTCTCGTCGAAGCGCACGGCCTTGCCGGCATCCGAGAACAGCATGACGTCGTGCGAACCCTGGGTCTGCGCCACGCCGATGAGGTAGTCGCCCTCGTCCAGGTCGACCGCGATGATGCCGGCCTTGCGCGGATTGGAGAAGTCCGACAGCGGGGTCTTCTTGACGGTGCCGCGCGAAGTCGCCATGAACACGTAGCGATCTTCGGCGAACTCCTTGACCGCCAGCACCGCGGTGATCTTCTCGCCGTCGCTCAGCGGGCACATGTTGACCATCGGCCGCCCGCGCGAGTTGCGCGAGCCCTGGGGCACTTCCCACACCTTGAGCCAGTACACCCGGCCGCGGTTGGAGAAGCACAGGATGTAGTCGTGCGTGTTGGCGATGAAGAGGTAGTCGACCCAGTCGTCTTCCTTGGTCGCCGTGGCCTGCTTGCCGCGTCCGCCGCGCCGCTGCGCGCGATACTCCGAGAGCGGCTGGCTCTTGATGTAACCGGAATGCGAGAGCGTCACCACCATGTCGGTCGGGGTGATGAGATCCTCGGTATCCAGTTCGGTCGCGTTGTGCTCGATGCGCGAACGGCGCACATCCTTGGCGTTGGTGGCGAACTCGGTCTTGAGCGCGGTCAGCTCGTCGCTGATGATGGTGGTGATGCGCTCCGGACGCGCCAGGATGTCCAGCAGATCGGCGATGTTGGACATCACCTCACGGTATTCGCCGACGATCTTGTCCTGCTCGAGCCCGGTCAGGCGCTGCAGGCGCATGTTCAGGATTTCCTGGGCCTGCGTCTCGCTCAGCCGGTACAGGCCGTCGCCCTGCAGGCCGTAGATCTCGGGCAGGCCGTCGGGCCGATAGGCGGCGCTGCCGCCCGGCGTATCGTCCTGCGCCCGGGCCAGCATCTCGCGAACCAGCGAGGAATCCCAGGTGCGGTCCATCAGCGCCTGGCGAGCCACGGGGGGGGACGGCGCGGCCTTGATGATCGCGATGAAGTCGTCGATGTTGGCCAGCGCCACGGCCAGGCCTTCGAGCACGTGGCCGCGCTCGCGCGCCCGCCGCAACTGGTACACCGTGCGGCGCGTGACCACTTCGCGGCGATGGCTGAGGAAATACTCGACGAGCTGCTTCAGGTTGAGCAGGCGGGGCTGGCCGTCGACCAGCGCCACGAAGTTCATCCCGAAGGTGTCCTGTAGCTGGGTGTGCTTGTACAGATTGTTCAGCACTACCTCGGGCACTTCGCCGCGCTTGAGCTCGATCACCAGGCGCATGCCGTCCTTGTCGGACTCGTCGCGGATGTCGGATATGCCTTCGAGCTTCTTGTCGTTGACCAGCTCGGCCATGCGCTCCTGGAGCGTCTTCTTGTTGACCTGGTAGGGGATCTCGTCGACGACGATCGACTGCCGTCCGCCCTTGTCCATGTCCTCGAAGTGCGTCACCGCGCGCATCACTACGCGGCCGCGGCCCGTGCGATAGCCCTCGCGCACGCCCGACATGCCGTAGATGATGCCGCCGGTGGGGAAATCCGGCGCCGGGATACGCTCGATGACGTCATCGACAGTGCAATCCGGCTGCCGCAATACGTAAAGGCAGCCGTCGATCACCTCGGCGAGGTTGTGCGGCGGAATGTTGGTGGCCATGCCCACGGCGATGCCGGAGCTACCGTTCACCAACAGGTTGGGCAGGCGGGTCGGCAGCAGCAAAGGCTCTTTTTCGCTGCCGTCGTAGTTGGGGCCGAAATCCACCGTCTCCTGGTCGATGTCGGCGAGCATTTCATGCGCGATCTTGGCCAGGCGGATTTCGGTATAGCGCATGGCCGCCGGGCTGTCACCGTCGACCGAACCGAAGTTGCCCTGGCCGTCGACCAGCGTATAGCGCAACGAAAAATCCTGCGCCATGCGCACAATGGTGTCGTATACCGCCTGGTCGCCGTGGGGATGGTATTTACCGATGACGTCGCCGACGATACGCGCCGATTTCTTGTAGGCGCGATTCCAGTCGTTGTTGAGTTCGTGCATGGCATACAGAACCCGGCGGTGCACCGGTTTCAAGCCATCGCGGACGTCCGGCAGTGCGCGCCCCACGATCACGCTCATCGCGTAATCGAGATAACTGCGACGCATTTCTTCTTCCAGCGAAACCGGAAGTGTTTCCTTGGCAAAGGAATCCATAGGAGCGGTACCAAATTGGGCGTTCAGGCCAAGCGGACGAGTTTATCATCCTGCCGCCCCGGGCCGCGCCCCGTGGCGATAGTGACTCGCCGGCCGCGGAAATATTTAGACAGATTGCGTTTCGCGCCAGACACGAGCGTTGACTCGGATGCGGCGGCGAGGCGCCGGGCCTGGCCAATAAACTGCGGGCTAACCCCGATGACATGTGGGCAAAAACCAACACCAACCTGCGCCAGGCCCGTGCTTTGCTTGCGCCGTCAAATACGAACATTCCACAATGAAGTCACGGGTTTAGCCCGCCGTCTTCGTGGTCTGAACAATGCATGACACGCCTGCCGCACTGGCCGGGAGGTCCTGAAAATCCTTTGAAACACATACCCTGATTGATATACTGGCCAGCGTATGTCCCCCTCATTTTTCGGGACGCCAGTACTTACCTTCTGCGGCGGGGGTTCGCTGCGAAACTCACAATTTCTGCTTCAAGCTCACGAGGAGAAACATGAACAAGCCCTCAAAAATCGCACTGGCGCTTGCGTTCGCCGCCACCACAGTCAGCGGCGTTGCCATGGCCCAGCAAGTGCGTGCGGTTGCTGATCCCGCTGTCATCGCCCAGAACATTGGCACCGGCGAGAACAACTGGGTGAACGTCAGCGGTCTGCCCTGGATGAACGGCACGAACGAACATTGCTGGCGCAATGCGTTCTGGACGCCGGCCACCGGCCTGATGGGCTGCGACGGCACGATCATCGCCCAGGCCGCGCCGCCCGCGCCGCCCCCGGCTGTTGCTCCCGTGGCTGAAAAGGTCGTCTACGACGCCGACACGTTCTTCGACTTCGACAAGACCGACATCAAGCCGGACGGCCGTCAGATGCTCGACGAACTGGTCCGCCAGGTCAACAACCTCGAGCTTGAAGTCATCATCGCTGTCGGCCACACCGACTCGATCGGTACGGACGCCTACAACCAAGGCCTGTCCGAGCGTCGCGCCAACGCCGTCAAGCAATACCTGGTCGGCCGTGGCATCGACCCGAACCGTATCTACACGGAAGGCAAGGGCGAAAGCCAGCCGGTCGCCAGCAACGCCACCCGCGAGGGCCGCGCTCAGAACCGTCGCGTGGAACTGGAAGTCGTCGGCACCCGCCGCAAGTAATCCCGCGGTGTACCGGGCGGCCCGGCCGCCCGGTTGCAGTACGATCCGAGTGGGTAGAATGAAACCTGGCAGAGACATCTGCCAGGTTTTTTTTTGCCGCCGGGCCGCTCCCAAGGCAAAAGCGCCCCCTGGGGGGCAGCAAGCCGAAGGCGCAGCGTGGGGGCTTTTTTTGCCGCCGCGGCGGCGCGCACGCGCCATCCTCTTTTTCCGGACGACCCCATGACCGCCACGCCATCGACCACCAACGCCAGCGCAGCCGAACTCGCCAAGTTCAGTGCGCTCGCGTCGCGCTGGTGGGACCCGACCAGCGAGTTCAAGCCCCTGCACGCCATCAATCCGCTGCGCCTGGGCTGGATCGAGGACATCGTCGCACAGGCGGACAGCTCGTCCGGGCGCGCCCTCGTGCCCGTCAGCGCCACGGCCGCGCCGGCGCCGACGGCGCCCAGCGCCTTGCAGGGCAAGCGCATCGTCGACGTGGGCTGCGGCGGCGGCATCCTGGCCGAGAGCATGGCCAAGCGCGGCGCCACTGTCACCGGGATCGACCTCGCCGAGAAGCCTCTGACGGTGGCTCGCCTGCACAGCCTGGAGTCCGGCGTGAAGGTCGACTATCGCTGCATCGCCGTCGAGGACCTGGCGCGGGACCACCCCGGTACCTACGACATCGTCACGTGCATGGAAATGCTGGAGCACGTCCCCGACCCGGCCTCCGTGGTGCGCGCGTGCGCGACCCTGGTCAAGCCCGGCGGCCACGTCTTTCTGTCCACGATCAACCGCAATCTCAAGTCGTTCCTGCAGGCCATCGTCGCGGCGGAGTTCGTCCTGCGCATGCTGCCGCGCGGCACCCACGACTACGCCAACTTCCTCAAGCCCAGCGAACTCGCCATGGCATGCCGTGGCGCGGGCCTGGAGATCACCCGTCTGCAGGGCTTCACCTACAACCCGCTGACCGACGTGTACAGCCTCACCGCCGATACCGGCGTCAACTATCTGATGGCGACCCGCCGCCCGCTGCCTGTCGCCGCCACTGCATGAGCATGTCCATCACCGCCATCCTGTTCGACTTCGACGGCACGCTTGCCGACACCGCGCCGGATCTCGCCGGCGCAGCCAACCTGCAGCGCACCAAGCGCAACCTGCCTGCGCTGGCCTACGAGCAACTGCGTCCGGTCGCCTCGCAGGGCGCGCGCGGCCTGCTGCGCGTGGCCCTGGGCCTGGCCACCGACGACCCGGCCTACCCCGAGGCGCGCGACGCCTTCCTGCAGGACTACGCCGCCACCAAGGATCAGCAGTCACGGCTTTTCCCGGGCGTGCTCGAGCTGCTGGCGCAGATCGAATCCGCGGGCATGCAATGGGGCATCGTCACCAACAAGGTAGCCTGGCTCGCCGAGCCCCTGATCGCCAGCCTCGAGCTGAACGCGGGCGTGGTCGTGTGCGGCGATACGACGCCCCACGCCAAGCCACACCCCGAGCCGTTGCTGCACGCAGCGCGCATGCTGGACAAGGCGCCCGACGCCTGCATCTACGTCGGCGACGACCTGCGCGACGTGCTGGCCGGCAAGGCGGCAGGCATGCCGACGGTGGCCGCCGCCTGGGGCTATTGCGGCGAGGACCAGCCCGTCACCGAGTGGGCCGCCGACCGCATCGCCGACGATCCGCAAGGCGTCTGGGCCGCCATCCAGTCGCTCGTCGCCGAGCGCTGAACAGCCCCCGGGCACAACAGGCCCCGGCCACCGCCAGGACGTTACGCTCGAGCGGGCCGACGGGCGCCGCGCCCGCCAGTTGGGCGGGCACGGCGTCGCGTTGCGGCAACAGGCGGCACGCTTCCCGGCACGCCCCTTGAAGCCACCCGCCTTCGCCCCATATATGGACTACAATGGCAGTACCTGGGGCCGATCCGGATTCGACGTGGGTCGCGAAACAGTGCAGGGCATGTCGAGCACCAGTAAGCTCGTAAATCCACTGGAACACCAATAAACGCCAACGATGAGCGTTTCGCTATCGCCGCTTAAAAACCGGTAATGCGCGCTGCACCGGTTTGCCTTTGGGCCGGGTGGGGCAACCCACAGCAGCGTCATTCACAAAGGATCGGGTCAGGATGGGGTCACACGTCCTGGTCTTAAATCACGTGAATCGCCATGGGCCGGTGCGTCGGCTGACCAAACCCCATGGTTAAAACAGAACCAGCAGACTAAACATGTAGAACTGCCTGCGGAGGGCTTGCGGACGGGGGTTCAATTCCCCCCGGCTCCACCACTTTAGACAGCGCTAGACAGGTCCAGCCAGAGGGGCGACACCCGCAAAGTCGTCCCGGACCGTCTAGAACCGTCTCCCGTTTCACACGAGATTCACACCAGTCGGTTGGGCCGCCCTCGAGGCGGCCTTTCTTTTGGTGCGCCGGGATCAGCGCGCCTGGCGGCTTCGGGCATAGTGTTGCCCTACAGGTTGGGGTGCGATTGCAGCCATTCTCGCAGCGCGACGTCGATGCGCGTCTGCCAGCCGGCAAGCGGCTGGCCCTCGCCTTGACCATCGCCCGGCGCTTGGGCGTGGACATCGGCGGGGTGGCCCCGATAGACCGGTACGAAGGCGTCGCGGAGATGGTGCTCGACGCGGCTTTCCATGCGCATGCCGCGCTGACCACCCGAGCGCCTGCTTGGCTGGCACGCAGCCCTGTTTCCGACCGGCGACTCCGGTATGAGCAACTACGAATGGCAGATTGAGCGCAAACGCCGTTGGCCGGCCGCCCAAGTCACCGCCGGGCGCGCCCCGCCAAGTGCAGAGCAATCACGGCGTCCGCTGCGCGAAGTACGCCTCGGCCGCCGGATGCATCGGAATCGTCAGCCCGACACGCGCCCGGCGCGGCGAGATCATCGCGCCCGCGCTGCTGCCGGCGGCCAGGAAATCGGCGCCGCCGAAGAAGGTCTCCAGCAGGCCGTGCACCTCGGCATCGGTCAGGTCCTCGCGGCCGACCAGCAAGGCGGTGACGGCGACGGTGCGCAGGGGCAGCGCCTGGCCCGGATAGGTGCCCGGCGCGAGCGTGACGGGCACCAGCTCGGGATCGGTCCGCGCCATGGCGTCCACGGCGTCGGCCGCCAGCGGCAGCATGCGGATGGCGCCGTCGGCCCACAGCCGCTGCAGTTGGCGGGCAGGGGCATGGATGACGGCGAAGAATGCGTCGATCTCGCCGCGTGCCAGGGCTTGCGCGGCAGCCTCGGGGCCAAGGGCGGTGATCCCGGCAAGATCGGCCTCCTCGATCCCGTGCGCCCGCAGCACGGCGAGCGCGGTGGCGCGCGAGCCCGACGCGGGCAGGCCGAGATCGACACGCCGGCCGCGCAACTCGTCCAGCGACTCCGCTCCGTCGGCACGCACGATCACCTGCACGGGCTCGGGGAACAGCGTACCCAGCGCGCGCAGCGCGGTGTCTTGCGGACGCGCGGCGAAGGTGCCCGTGCCCCGGTAGGCCATGGCGGCGATGTCGCTCTGCACCAGCGCCGCGCTCGCCAGCCCACGCCGCAGCATCTCGACGTTCTGTGCGCTGCCATCGGTGGTCACGGAAGCCGCCTGTACGCCATGCGTCCTGCCGAAGGCGGCGACGGTGCGTGCGATCAGGTCGTATTCGCCCGCGGTGGGTCCGCCGGCGATGACGAATGCACGATGCAACTGCTCCAGGCGCAGATTGATCTGCTGGATGGCGGCCTGAAGCTCCTCGGCGACGATCGCGCGTGCTTCGGCGCCCTGGCGCGCCGGGGTGCGGTCGACGATGGCGCGGATCTGCTCGACGAGGCCGCGTGCCAATGATCCGGCCGTATCCTCGGGCCCGCTGGCCTCTCCCGCCGGCGGAACGTACAGGGTCGGCTCCCAGCCATCGGCGCCCTGGCGAAAGGTCACCGAGCCGCGCACGCGCAACTCGTCGCCCGCGGCGTTGCCGTCGCTGTCGATGCCGCCGATACCCGGCTCGGTGGCGCCCAGCAGCGAGGCCAGGGCGGCCGGTGTGAGCGACTCCCAATCCGAGAACTGGTAATCGCGCTGCAACGCCAGTGTGGCGTTGTAGTAGACGATGTGGCGCGGCGCGCCGTCGCTGGCAGTGCCCAGCGGCGCGCTGCCCAGCCGGCGCAGGCTGGCGATCTCGAGCAGCGGATCGGCAAAGGTGGCCTGCAGGCGGTCCTGCACCGCCTCGCGCACGGCGGTTTCGTCGGGCGCACGCGAACATGCGGCCAACAGACACAGGCACAGGAGCATGAACAGCAGCCGCAGCGCGGACAGCCAGGCAGGCGCGAGGACCGGGGGATGGACGCGAGAGAATGCAGTCGTGGCCATGGCTCAGAATCCGAACATGGGCAGTGTCAGAAAGCCCTGGAGGAACAAGGCGTTCGTGATGTCGATCAGGAAAGCGCCCACGATGGGAATGATGAGGAATGCCGTGGGTGACGGGCCGTAGCGGTTGGTGATGGCCTGCATGTTGGCGATGGCGGTGGGCGTTGCCCCCAGCGCGAGGCCGCAATGCCCGGCCGAGATCACCGCGGCATCGTAGTCGGCGCCCATCACGCGGTAGGTCAGGAAGGTGATGTAGAACGCGGCGATCACGGTCTGGATCGCCAGGATCGAAAGGATCGGCAGGGCCAGCGAGACCAGCTCCCACAGGCGCAGCGAGATCAGCGCCATCGACAGGAACAGCGACAGCGACACGCCGCCGATCAGGGACACCGTGTCGTCGTCGACCTGGCGCAGCCCGCTCAGCGTGAGGCCGTTGCGCACCAGCACGCCCGTGAACAGCGTCCAGACGAAGGCGGGCAGCGTGATGACATCGTTCTGCATGGCGACGCTCAACCAACTGCCCACGACCACGCAGAAGGCGACGAGCAGCAGCGCTTCGATGAAGGCCTGCGGCGACAGGCGGGACACCTCGGACGCCGGCGCCGGCCCGGGGCCGGCATGCGCCTGGCCGGTCGCCCCGGCGCCTGCGGACCCGGTCAGCCCGTGGCGGCGGATCAGGCGCTGCGTGACGGGGCCGCCCAGCAGCCCGCCCAGGACCAGGCCGAAGGTGGCGCAGGCCATGGCCAGCTCCATTGCGCCCTGCAGGTTGTCCACGTCGACGAAGGTGCCGGCATACGCCGCGCCGGTGCCGTGCCCGCCCATCAGGGTGATCGAGCCGGTCAGCAGGCCCACCAGCGGATGCAGGTCCATGGCCCAGGCCGCGGCCAGGCCCGCGGCGTTCTGCAGCACCAGCATGCCGGCGAGCAGAGCCCAGAACAGCAGCAGCTTGCGCCCTCCCTTGAGCAGCGTGCGCACATCGGCACCGAGCCCGACGGTGGCGAAGAAGGCGAGCATCAGCGGCGCCTGCAGGGCCAGGTCGAACGAAACCTGCACGTCGGCACCGAAGCGCAAGGCGGTCACCAGGCCCGCCGCTACCAGGCCGCCCACCACGGGCTCCGGGATGCTGTAGCGCTGCAGGAAGCCGACCCGGGCGATCAACGCCCGGCCGACCAGCAGCACCACGATGGCTGCCACGAGTGTCGTCATCACGTCGAGATCGAACTGCATGGATGAACGGATCCTATCTTGATCGTTGCTATCGTCACGCCGCGCAAGGCCGGCACCCCGCGGGTCATGCACGAGCCGTGCCAATGCCCTCACCGCCGCCTGCGTCCGGCGGCACCGAAGCGGCCCGCCTCCCGGTCGAAGGCATCATGATAGTCGGTGCCAACGGCGCGGCCGCAGCCGCCGTGCTGATGATGGTCCTGGCCGCCGTGCTCGCCGGTGGCCTGGTCCTCTGGGCAATGTAGCGGCGATCCCGGGCCCGGGCCGGCCGGCCGCGTCCGCACAGGAACGAGCGCGCTACGTGACCCTGTCCACCGCGCTGCGCGCAGGGGAACTCGGCCCGATGGACACCTCGATCGCGCAGTGGCTGCAGGATCCGGAAGGCGTCGAAGTGATCGACCCAGCCGGTGGCGATTCGTCGAGTGCGTCGACAGCTCGCCGTTGCGGGTGCCGGAAGTCAGGCGCGGGCAGCCGTACTGGGGGCCGCGGGCAGAGACAGCGACGCGGGACTGACGCCGCCTCCCGGGGCGGCTACCCTTGGGCCACCTCCTCCTGCAGCTTGTGCTTCTGCACCTTGCCCGTGGCGGTCATGGGCCAGGCGTCGACGATGCGGATCTCGGGCACCTTGTAGGTCGCCATCTGCGCCTTGCACCAGGCGCGCAGTGCCTCGGCATCGACCTGCGCGCCGGGCTGCAGGCGCACGAAGGCCACCGGCACCTGGCCCTTGTCGGCGTCGGCACGGCCGACCACGGCCGAACCCAGCACCTCGGGATGAAAGCCCAGCAGCGCCTCGATCTCAGAGGGGAACACGCTCATGCCCTTAACCTTGAGCATCTCCTTGCGCCGGCCCAGGTAATGCAGGCAGCCCTCTTCGTCGTAGGCGCCAATGTCCCCGGTATGGAACCAGCCGTCGCGGACGGCCTCGGCGGTGGCGTCGGGCCGGTTCCAGTAGCCCTTGAACAGCGAGGGCGTACGGACCACGATCTCGCCCTCGGCGCCCAGCGGCAGCAGTTCGCCGGTGTCGAAGTCGCAGATCTTGAAGTGCGTGCCGGGCATGGGCAGGCCGACGAAACCGGGGCGGCCGAGCAGGTCGCGGTCGCCCTCCTGCATGCCGTTGGTGAAGGTGTCGCTGGTATGGGTTTCGGTCATGCCCCAGGCGCCCTCGGCCATCACGGTGCCCGTGCGCTCCAGCCACTGCGCGCGGATCTCCGGCGTGAGCTTGCGCACGAACGAGGCCACCCGGGCGCTCTTGAGCGAACGCAGATCGAAACTGCCGAAATCCGGGCGTGCCATGAGTTCCAGAGCGTTGTCCACGACCAGAAAGACATGCGCCACCCGGTAGCGTTCGACCGCCTGCAGGAAGGCGAGCGGGTCCCAGCGCGCGAGCAGCACCAGCGGCGTGCCGGACACGATGGGCATGAGCAGCCCGGCGTTCTCGCCGGCGATCCAGAACATGGGCAGAAAGTTGAGCGACACGTCGTTCGGATCGACCGGCCTGCCGTCGGCGCCGAGCACGCCGTTCATGGTGGCAGCGGCGGCCAGGGTGTAGACCATGTCGCGCTGAGTGTGGATGCAGCCCTTGGGCAGGCCGGTAGTGCCGCCGGTGTAGTTGAGCGCTGCCGGGGCGTCGGGGTCGGGGTCGATGCGCGGCGCCGGACTGGCCTGCGCGGCCAGCAGATCCAGCAGGTTCTCCACGCCCTCGGCCGGCTGGTAGGGCGCATCCAGGCCCGCCGGCAGGGCGATCTCGGGCCGCGCCGGCAGCCAGGCGCCCAGATGCGTGGAGAACAGCGCGCGCACCGGCTGCACGGGCTCGACCGAACGCACCAGCGGTACCAGACTGTCCTGCACGATCAGGGTCTGCACGCCGGCATCGTTCAGCTCGTGCAGCAGCTCGGCCTCCTTGAAGAGCGGATTGACCGGCACGTACACGGCACCCAGCTTGAGGATGCCGTAGAAGACGATGTGCACCTGCGGGCAGTTGCCGAGCATCATCCCGACCCGATCGCCGGCCCGCACCCCGCGCGCGTGCAGCAGCGCGGCGCAGCGATCGCTCCAGTCGTCCAGTTCGCCGTAGGTGACGCGACGCCCGTAGAAGACGATGGCGGTCGCGTCGCGCTGCTCGCGCGCCCGCGCGCGCAGGTACTCGCTGACCGGCGCCTCGCCGTAAGGAAACGCCACGTCGCGGGGCACCTGCGCCGGCCAGTTGCGCTGCTGGCGCCGGGCGATGTCGGCCAGGAACGCGGTTTCGTCGTGGGTCTTGTCGCTCATGGTGGGGTCGATGCCTCCTCGGGTGTTCTTGTCGGATTCGTTGGGGACATGCCGCAGGCCGCGCCGACGGCGCGACGACCGGCGCCGCCCGCCATCACCAGGTGTCGACGAACCGGCTGGCCGGCTGGGCCAGCCGGTGCCGCGCTCCGGGTTCGGCGGCCGCCAGGCCGATGCTCAGCCAGTGCCGCGTCTGCGCCGGGTCGATCACCGCATCGATCTCCAGGAACTCGGCCGCATTGAGCGCCTGCCCCTGTTCGTACATCTGCGCGACCAGCCGCTGGTACAGCGCATCGCGCTCCCCACCCTCGGCGGCGGCCGCCAGCTCCTTGCTGAAGCCCAGGCGCACCGCGCCTTCCAGCCCCATGCCGCCGTATTCGCCGGTCGGCCACGACGCCAGCAGACTGGGCTCGCGGTAGCCGCCCGCCCCCATGGCCATCGCGCCCAGGCCGTAGCTTTTGCGCAGCACCACAGACAGGAAGGGCACGCGCAGCTTGGCGGCGACGACGAACATGCGGCAGACGTGGCGCACCTGGGCGAGCTTCTCGTGCTCGGGGCCGACCATGAACCCCGGGGTGTCGATGAGCGAGACGATGGGCAGCCCGTGCGCGTCGCACAACTGCATGAAGCGGGCGGCCTTGTCCGCCGCGTCGGCGTCGATGGCGCCGCCGAGGTGGCGCGGGTTGCTGGCGAGTATGCCCACGGGCCGCCCCTCGATGCGGGCGAGCGCGGTGTGGATGCCCACGCCGAAGCCCGCGCGCAGTTCGAGCACGCTGCCCACGTCGGCAATGCCCTGCACGGCCGCCCGCGTGTCGTACACGCGCAGGCGGTTCTCGGGCACCACCGCGCGCAGCAGATAGGGATCGGGGGCGTCCCATTCGGCGACCCTCCCCTGGAACATCGACAGGTAGTGCTTGGCCTGCGCCACCGCCTCGGCTTCGTTGTCGACCAGCAGGTCCACCACGCCGTTGCGGTACTGCACGTCGGCCGGGCCGATGTCTTCGGGACGATAGCGGCCCAGGCCGCCGCCTTCGATCATGGCCGGTCCGGCCATGCCGATGTTGGCGTCGCGCGTGGCGATGATGACGTCGCTGCAGCCCAGCAGCGCCGCATTGCCCGCGAAACACCGGCCGGACACGATGCCCACCACGGGTACCTCGCCGCTCAGCCGGGCGAACGCGGCGAAGGTGGGCACGATCAGCCCCGCCACGGATTTCACGTCGACATCGCCGGGCCGCCCGCCCCCGCCCTCGGCAAAGAGGATGGTGGGCAGCCGGTTGTGCAGAGCGACCTCCAGCATGCGGTCGGTCTTGACGTGGTTGCGCTTGCCCTGGGTGCCGGCGAGCACGGTGGCGTCGTAGGACAGCACGGCGCACTGCGACTTCTCGCGGCCGAACAGCGCCGCGTTGATGGTGCCGATGCCGGTCACGATGCCGTCGGCCGGGGTATTGCGCACCAGATCTTCCTTGGTGCGCCGGCTGCTCTGCGAGGCGACGGCCAGGGCGCCGTATTCGACGAAAGAGCCCTCGTCGCACAGGTCGGCAATGTTCTCGCGCGCCATGCGCTGGCCGCGCGCATGGCGCTTGGCCACGGCCTCTGGGCGCGACTCGTCGCGCAGGAAGACTTCGCGATCGAAGAGGCGCTGCAGGTCGGCGCGCACGCCGCGCGGGTCGGCCTTCTCGACGGCGTCCTCGGCGACCCCGTCGAGCGCCATGGGCTCGATCACCACCAGCACCTGGCCGGCGCCGGCCTGCTCGCCCGGCGCGATGCGCACCTCGATCACCCGGCCGTCGCGCTCGGCCGCGATCGCGGCTTCCATCTTCATGGCTTCGAGCACCAGCACGGTCTGGCCGGCGCGCACCATCGCGCCCTCCGCCACCGGCACCTCGATGATCTTGCCGGCCATGGGCGCGCGCACGGCGTCCAGGCCGGCCTCGATCGCTTCCTGCGGCACGGGTGCGGACGGCACGGCCGCGGCATGCTCGACGCTCTCGCGCCCGCTGGCGAGATCGTGCGCAGCCTCGGCTTGCGCGAGCGCGGCCGCCCGTGCCAGCACCTCGGGCAGCGCGCCTTCCAGGTACCGCGTGTGCACGCGCTGCCGGGCGAAGTCGTCGCGCTCGACCAAGGCTTGCAGCACGTGCAGATTGGTGCCCAGCCCCGCGATGCGGGCCTCGGCCAGCGCGCGCCGGGCGCGCCGCACCGCGGCGTCGAAATCCGGCGCCGGATGGGTGACGATCAGCTTGGCCAGCAGTGTGTCGTAGCTGGCCGAGGGCGCGTAGCCGGGATAGCCGTGGGTGTCCACGCGCACGCCCGGCCCGGCCGGCATCTCGAAGCGGCTCAGACGGCCGCCCGCGCTCATCGCCTGGCCCTTGGCGTCCAGGGTCTCGGCGTTGATGCGCAACTGGATGGCGTAGCCGCGCGGCTGCGCCTGGGCCGCCACATCCAGACCGAGATCGGCCAGCGAGCGCCCTGCCGCGATACCCAACTGGGCGGCCACCAGGTCCACGCCCGTGACCTGCTCGGTAATGGTGTGCTCGACCTGCAGGCGCGGGTTGGCCTCGATGAAGATGAAGGTGGGCTCGGCCGCGGCTTCGTCGACCAGGAACTCGAAGGTGCCCAGGCTGCGATAGCCGGTCTCGCGCGCCATGCGCAGCGCGGCGTCGACGATCTGGGTGCGCAGCGCAGGCGCCAGCGCCGGGCTGGGCGCGATCTCGATCAGCTTCTGGAAGCGGCGCTGCACGCTGCAATCGCGCTCGCCCAGCGCTAGCGCATCGCGGCCGTCGCCCACGACCTGGACTTCGATGTGCCGCGCGCGCACGACCAGGCGTTCGGCATAGACCGCATCCACGCCGAATGCCGAGCGTGCCTCGGAGCGGCAGCGCGCATAGGCCTCGGCGAGCGCCGCGCGTTCGCCGACCACGCGCATGCCGCGCCCGCCGCCGCCGCCCACCGCCTTGATGACGACGCCGGCGCCGTCCTGCGCGTCGAAGAAGCGCGTGATCTCCTCCAGCGTGGCATCGCCGTGCGTGGCCGGCATCACCGGCACCTGGCAACGCACGGCCAGCGCCAGCGCGCGCGCCTTGTCGCCGAACAGTTCGAGCTGCTCGGGCGTGGGGCCGACGAAGATCAGGCCGGCAGCGGCGCAGGCCGTGGCGAAATCCGCGCGTTCGCTGAGAAAGCCGTAGCCGGGGTGCACGGCGTCGCAGCCCGTGCGCCGGCCAGCCTCGATCACTGCGGCCACGTCCAGGTAGGCGGCGGGCCCGCTGGCGCGCAGCGCGACGGCCTCGTCGGCAAGCTGCCGATGCGGCGCGCTGGCGTCGTCCTCGGCATAGATGGCCACGGTGGCCAGACCGCATTCGCGGGCGGCGCGAATGAGGCGCACGGCGATTTCGCCCCGATTGGCGACGAGCAGTTTCTTCATGCCGGTATGGTCTCCGCCCTTCCTGGGGAAATTCCTGATGTTGTGAACTGTTAATTGTTAACAATATAAGCAGTCATTGCACTACCGCCCATAGGGGTTAGTCCTTAGGCTCAAGCCGCGCGCCTGTCTGCGCGGGCCGGCGGCAACGCACAGGGGAACCATGACGGATACGCACTCGCCCTCATCGCCGGCCGCGCCGGCCTTTCATCCATTGCGCCGGGCGCGCGGGCATACGCTGAGCCCGGCCGAGCAGATCGCCCGGGAACTGGGCCGCGCGATCGTGCGCGGCGACTACGCCGACGGCGAACGTGTTGTCGAGCAGGCGGTGGCCGACGTTTTCCGGGTCAGCCGCGGCCCGGTGCGCGACGCGCTGCGCCTGCTGGAACAGCAAAGCCTGGTCGAGATCTCGCCGCGCCGGGGTACCTTCGTGCGCGCCGTGTCGCTGCGCGACGTGGAGGACATGTTCGCCATCCGCGGCGCCCTGCTCGGGCTGGCGGCGCGCTTTCTGGCCGAACGCGGCGAGGACGCGCCGCTCGCCACGGTCGAGGCGCTGCGCGCGGAGCTGCCGAGGCTGCTCGCCGCACGGCCTTTCCCGCACGTGGACTTCGTGAAGGCCGTGGGACGGTTGGGTACGGGGGTGGTGCAGGCCAGCGGCAGCCGCCAGCTCGCCGTGACGTATCGCGACCTGCCCCACGACGCCATCTGGCAACTGATCTGGATGCAGCCCGAACCGCCCGACTATGGGCGCCCGGAACGCCGCCGGCAGGCAGCCGACGACTACACCGCGCTGGTCGCCTGCATGCGCGGCGGGCGGGCCGGCGAGGCGGCCGAGATCGCCCGCCGGATCGCCGAGACGTCCTGCCGCGAAGTAATCTCGCACCTGGGCGGCTACGCTGGCGTCGCGGCCCTGGCAAGCGCCAGGGGCTAGCTATGCAGGCGGCAGCGCGGGCATGGCGGCGGGGGGAAGGCTTTGCGGGCCGTCGCGCCGACGGCGGGACGCCACGCGATGCGCAGCGACGTCGAACCGCCGCGACCCGCTCGGTGGCAGCAAGACGCCGCGCGCAGCCCAGCAGAAGGCTCTCGCGCGCAGGCTCAGTTGCGTTCGAACGGCAGCGTGAAGGACGGGTCGCCGGAGAAGTCAGCAGCCGAGAGCGCCGGCGCGGCAGCGACCACACTGAGGATGGCGGCGGCGGCGATGAAGAGGAGATAGCGGGCGGTGCTGCTCATGGCGGTCTCGGGGCGACAGCAAGGAATGATGGCCGCATCATCGGCTATCCCACCCTCCGGCGTCCAAGACCTTTTGCTTATTTCCTTCCTACGAAACGGCATATCGAGCGGGCTCGGCGGACCGGGACGTGCCGGTCCGGCACCGGCCGACGGCCGGCGCCCAGGGCATTTGCTTCAGGACGTCCCGGGCATTAAAAAACCCGCGCACCTTGCGGTGCGCGGGCTCAGCGGCACAGCCGTCGCGGAGGGTTTGTTGCCCCCGCGTGGGCGCCTGCTGGAGGGGACCCCTTGGCGGGTTACTTGTGCTGCTGGCCGGGCATCTTGCCGCCCTGACCTGGCTGCTTGTTCTGCTGATTCTGCTGGTGCTGCTGCCCGGTTTTGTTGTCCTGCTGGTTGGGCTGGTTGCGCTGCTGATTCTGCTGATCCTGCTGACCGGCGGGACGCTGGTTCTGTCCCTGCTGGTTCTGTTGGTTGGCCATTTCGGTCTCCGTGGAATCGTCATGTCGTGGCGCTAGCCACAGTTCCTACATTACGCGCGAAACGGTGCTCCGACACGCTCCGCCTGCCACCAATTGCAAGGAATTCTGGCACGCGCGCGGCGCCAGCCCGGCAAGGCGCGGGACCGGGTTTCGTTTGCACACATGACGCATCGCAGCAGACCTCGCCGAAAGCACTTGTACCATCATTTCCCCCGGGCAGGCGGCGCATGCACCGCCACCCATACCGTGGGCCGATCGGGTGCGGTCGCGTCGACGCGGTGGCGGCAATGCGCCGGCAGGTGGACGTGATCGCCCGGCGCCAGCAGGCGCGCCTCGGCTTCGCCGGCCAGGCGCAGCCGGGCCCAGCCGTCGAGCACGACGACCCACTCGTCCCAGGCCTGGTCGTACCAGAAGCCGGGCGGGCTGGCCTGGCCCAGGGAGACGATGCGTTCGATGCGCGCGCCGCCGGGCAGCTTCGCCAGGTCCTCGAAAACTTCGCCCGTGCGGGCGTCGGGCAGGTCGGTAATGAGATTCGTCATGGGGTTCGTCCGTCGCGCTGTCGCCTGGCGCACACTCTACAATGCGCGGACCCGCTACGCGCCTGCCGTCCGTCCCACCTTTTTTCCGGTTGTCCCGTTTGGCCCCACGCTCCTGGCTCCGTCCGCGCTGGCTCTTGCTGCTCCTCGTGCTCGCCGTGGTTGCGCTGCTCGCCGTGCGGGCCTGGCGCGGGACGCCCGCGCCGGTATATGCGGTGCAGATGCGCCCGCTGGTGCAGGACGTCGTGGCCAGCGGGCGCGTCGCTGCGCGCGAACGGGCGCGCGTCGGCAGCGAGATCGCCGGCGTGGTGATCGAGCGCCCGGTGCGCGAGGGCGAGCACGTGCAGAGCGGCCAGTTGCTCCTGCGCCTGCGCAACGACGAATGGCAGGCACGGCTGGGCGAGGCGCAGGCCGCGTTGCGCCAGTTGCGCGATGTGCGTCGGCCGCAGGCCGCCGCCGAGCTGCGCGAGGCCGAGATCGCCGCGCGCCAGGCGGGGCGAGAGGCCTTGCGCCGCCGCGATCTGGCGCGTGCCGGCGCGATCGCGCGCGAAGCGCTGGAGCAGGCTGAGCAGGCAGCGGACGCCGCGGGCCGCCGGCGCGAGCGCGCCAGCCTGGCGCTGGCCGATCTTGCCGCACACGGCGCAGAAGAACGCGTGCTGCAGGAACGCATCGCCGTGGCCCAGGCCGCCCTGGCCCGCACCGAGATACGCGCGCCTTTCGCCGGCACCCTGATTGCCCGCCTCGTGGAAGCCGGCGACGCCGTCCAGCCCGGCACGGCGGTGTTCGACCTCGTGCGCGACGCCGCCACCGAGATCGTGGTCCCCATCGACGAGAAGTTCCTGGGCCGTCTCGCCGCCGGCCAGTCCGCCACGGTGATCGCCGACGCCTATGACGATCGCCCCTTCACGGCCCGGCTCGAACGGCTCGCCCCGGGTGTGGACCCACAGCGCGGCACGGTGGACGCGCACCTCGTCCCCACGCCGGTGCCCGACTTCCTGCGCGAGGACATGACCGTGTCGGCCACCATCCACACGGCGCGCAAGGCGGCAGCACTGGCGGTTCCCCACGACGCGCTCGGCAACGTCGCAAACGGTCGTGCCACCGTCCAGGTGGTGCGCGACGGCCGCGTCGCCGACCTCGCCGTGCGCCTGGGCCTGCGCGGCCTGCTCGCCAGCGAAGTGATCGAAGGGTTGCAGGCGGGCGAGCGCGTGCTGGCCGCCCCGCTGCCCGTCGGTACCCGCGTGCGCCCGGTCGAGCAGGCGTGGGGGGACGAGCAGTGAGCGCCCCGCCCGGCCGCCCGAAGGGGCGCGACGCCTCCCGCGGGGAGGATGTCGCGCAGCGACAGGAGGGCACACCCATGAACGCCCCCGCCCGGCCGCCCGAAGGGGGCGCGACGCCTCCCGCGGGGAGGATGTCGCGCAGCGACAGGAGGGCACACCCATGAGCGCCCCCGCCCGGCCGCCCGAAGGGGGCGCGACGCCTCCCGCGGGGAGGATGTCACGCAGCGACAGGAGGGCACACCCATGAGCGCCCCCGCCCGGCCGCCCGAAGGGGGCGCGATTCCTCCCGCGGGGAGGATGTCGCGTAGCGACAGGAGGGCACACCCATGAACGCCGCCGCCTGGCTGGCCGGCACCATCGCCATCCGCTTTCTGCGGCAAAGCCGGGCACAGACGCTCGTCATCCTGGTCGGCATCGCGGTCGGCGTCTCGGTGATCGTGTTCATCCGCGCGCTCATCGGCGGCCTGCAGGCCAATATCATCGAGCGCACGCTGGGCACCCAGGCGCACATCGCGATCTCTCCCGCGGACGAAATCAATCGCCCGGCCGCGGCGCCGCCGGGCGCCTGGCGGCTGCTGCTGGAGGACAAGCGCGCACAGCGCCTGCGCTCCATCGACGACTGGCAAAGGCTGCAGCCCGCACTCGAGGCCCTGTCCGGTATCCGTGCCGTCTCGCCGCTGGTTTCCGGCCCGGGCTTCGGCCGCCGCGGCGAGGCACGCGCATCGGTCGCCATCCTGGGCGTGCAGCCGGAGCGCTACCAGCACATCATTCCGGTGCATCGGCACCTGCGCGAAGGCGTGTTCCGCCCCGCCCCCGGCGAGGTAGCGATCGGCAGCCAGCTCGCCCAGGATCTCGGCCTGCGCCTGGGCGGAAAACTGCGTGTCGAGGCCGGCGACGGCCGCGACGCCGTGCTTACGGTTACCGGCATCTTCGAGCTGGGCGTGCGCGAACTCGACAGCCGCTACGTCTACCTGGACATGAAACAGGCCCAGGCCCTGCTCGGCCTGCCCGGCGGCGTGACCCGCTTCGACGCCACGGTCGATGACATCTTCATGGCGCGCGAGATCGCGCAGCGCATCGAGCGCCTGGCGGGCCTCAAGGCCGAGAGCTGGATGCAGACCAATGCCGAGCTGCTCAACGCCCTGCGTTCGCAGACGCTGGCCACCACCATGATCAGCGTGTTCGTCGCCTTGTCGGTGGCCATCGGCATCGCCTCGGTGCTGGCCGTGAGCGTCACACAGCGCACCCGAGAGATCGGCATCCTGCGCGCCATGGGCACCACCCGGCGCCAGATGCTGGGCGTCTTCCTGCTGCAGGGCGCCGTGCTGGGGCTGATCGGCTCGCTCGCCGGCAGCCTGGTCGGGCTGGGCCTGACCTGGGCCTTCAACACCTTCGGCCCCAGGCTGTTCTACATTCCCCTGCCGCCCGGGCTGATTCCGGCCGCCATGGCCATCGCCACGCTGAGCGGTGTGCTCGCCGCGTCGGCGCCGGCCTGGCGCGCCGCCAGCATGGACCCCGCGGAGGCGATCCGCTATGTCTGACGCGCGCCCGTCCGGCGCCGTGCTCGCGCTCGAGGGCGTACGCAAGTCGTACAACGTCGGCACGCCGACCGAAACCGAAGTGCTGCACGGCATCGACCTGCAACTCTCGCGCAGCGACTTCTGCGCCTTGATCGGCCCCTCGGGCTCGGGCAAGAGCACGCTGCTCAACCTGATCGGCCAACTGGATTCGCCGACCTCGGGCGAGATCACCCTGCTCGGCGTGCCCACCAGCGGCCTGCACGACGACGAGCGCACGCTGCTACGCCGGCGCGCCCTGGGCTTCGTGTTCCAGTTCCACCATCTGGTGCCGGCCTTCACGGCGCTGGAGAACGTGCTCATGCCGCTGATGATCGGCCACGGCAAGCCGCGGCCGGACGATCGCGAGCGCGCGCAGACGCTGCTCGACGACGTCGGCCTGGGCGAGCACGCGCACAAGAAGCCGGCCGAACTGTCGGGCGGCCAGCAGCAGCGCGTGGCCATCGCCCGCGCGCTGATCGCGCACCCGCCGCTGCTGGTGGCCGACGAGCCGACCGGCAATCTGGATACGCAGACGGCGGACGGCGTGTTCGCGCTGTTCCGGCGCTTTCACGAAACGCTGGGCTGCGCGGTACTCATCGTGACCCACGACCCGCGTCTGTCGGATCGATCCGACCGGCGCATCACCCTGGTCGACGGCCGCATCGCCGAGGACACCGCTGGGCAGCCATCCCCTGCACCGGGGCCGGATGCCGCCGCAAAACAGACTTGAATTTCTGCGATCATGACGCCAATTGCAGATCAGGACAGACGCCCGCGTGCGCCACGCAGCGATTGCAATATACAAAAACAATCGCTACCATAGAATCAATTGATTTGATTAATATAGAGATTGCCGGCATCATGATCGGCAGTTACCCGCCAGCCCCTTTCCACAGGAGTTCTACTTCATGTCTCTCGTCAATACCCAAGTCAAGCCGTTCAAAGCCACCGCTTACCACAACGGCAAGTTCGTCCCGGTGTCCGACGCCGACCTGAAGGGCAAGTGGTCCGTCTTCGTGTTCTACCCCGCCGACTTCACCTTCGTGTGCCCGACGGAGCTGGAAGACCTGGCCAACAAGTACGAAGAATTCAAGAAGCTCGGCGTCGAAGTCTATGGCGTCTCGACCGACACCCACTTCACCCACAAGGCCTGGCACGACACCTCCCCCGCCATCGGCAAGGTGCAATACCCGCTGGTCGGCGACCCCACCGCCACCCTGGCCCGCAACTTCGAAGTGCTGATCGAAGAAGAAGGCCTGGCCCTGCGCGGCACCTTCGTGATCAACCCCGAAGGCCTGATCAAGCTGGTCGAAGTGAATGACAACGGCATCGGCCGCAACGCCGACGAGCTGCTGCGCAAGGTGCGCGCCGCCCAGTACATCGCGGCCCACCCGAACGAAGTCTGCCCCGCCAAGTGGGAAGAAGGCGGCGAAACGCTGAAGCCTTCGCTGGACCTGGTCGGCAAGATCTAAGCGATCTTTCCGCGCGGCATCCGCAGCCTGACGGCGCGGACCCAGGGCCTGCGAAGGTCCTGGACCGCGCCGTTCGTCCATCTGCGTTCTTCCCCGCTCACGACCCATCCGGACACCACAGGAAACCCAACGCCATGCTAGACGCGAACATCAAGACCCAGTTGCAAGCCTACCTGGAGAAGGTGACCCAGCCGATCACGCTGGTCGCCTCGCTGGACGATGGCGCGAAATCGGCGGAGCTGCGCTCGCTGCTCGTCGACATCGCGAGCCTGTCGGACCGGGTATCGTTCAAGGAAGACGGCGACGACGCGCGCAAGCCCTCGTTCGCGATCAGCCGCGACGGCACGGACATCGCCGTGCGCTTCGCCGGCATCCCGATGGGCCATGAATTCACGTCGCTCATCCTGGCCCTGCTGCAAGTCGGTGGCCACCCGCCCAAGGTCGAGCCCGAGGTGATCGAGCAGATCCGCGCGCTCGAGGGCGAGTTCTCGTTCGAAACCTATTTCTCGCTGTCCTGCCAGAACTGCCCCGACGTGGTGCAGGCGCTCAATCTGATGTCGGTGATCAACCCGCGCATCAAGCACGTCGCCATCGACGGCGCGCTGTTCCAGCAGGAAGTGGAGTCGCGCCAGGTCATGGCCGTGCCTTCGGTGTTCCTGAACGGCTCACCCTTCGAGCAGGGCCGCGTCACCATCGAGCAGATCCTGAAGAAGCTCGACAGCGGCGCCAGCGCCCGTGCGACCGAGAAGATCAACGCGCTTGCCCCGTACGACATGCTGATCGTCGGCGGCGGCCCGGCCGGTGCGGCCGCCGCCATCTACGCCGCCCGCAAGGGCATCCGTACGGGCGTGGTGGCCGAGCGTTTCGGCGGCCAGGTGCTGGACACGCTGGCGATCGAGAACTTCATCTCGGTCGAGCACACCGAAGGGCCCAAGCTAGCCGCCGATCTCGAGCGCCACGTGCGCAGCTATGGCGTGGACATCATCAACGAGCAGCGCGCCGAAGCGCTCGTCCCGGGCGACTACAGCGAGATCCGCCTGGCCGATGGCGGCGTGCTGCGCGCGCGCGCCATCGTGCTCGCCACCGGCGCCCGCTGGCGCGAGATCAACGTGCCCGGCGAACAGGAATACCGCAACCGCGGCGTGGCCTACTGCCCGCACTGCGATGGCCCGCTCTTCAAGGGCAAGCGCGTGGCGGTGATCGGCGGCGGCAATTCGGGCGTGGAAGCAGCCATCGACCTGGCCGGCATCGTCGAGCACGTCACCCTGATCGAGTTCGCCGACCAGTTGCGCGCCGACGCCGTGCTGCAGGACAAGCTCGCTTCCCTGCCCAACGTGCGCGTCGTCACCAGCGCCCAGACCACCGAAATCACGGGCGACGGCAACAAGGTGAACGGCCTGGTCTACAAGGACCGCGCGACGGGCGCAAGCCACACGGTGGAACTCGCCGGCGTGTTCGTGCAGATCGGCCTGGTGCCCAACACCGGCTTCCTGAAGGACACGGTCGAGCTCACGCCCTATGGCGAGATCGTCACCAACGCGCGTGGCGAAACCTCGGTGCCGGGCGTGTTCGCCGCCGGCGACGTCACCACCGTGCCGTACAAGCAGATCGTGGTGGCCATGGGCGAAGGCACCAAGGCCGCGCTGTCGGCCTTTGACTACCTGATCCGCACGCCGGCCCCGGCCCTCGCCGAGGCCGCGGAGGCCGTGGCCGGCTGACGCCGACCGGATAACCGGCAGTACCCCCTATTGGCGTTGACCCGCCCGGCATCTGCCGGGCGTTTTTCCAGGTACTCCGGCGGAGGGCTTCGGCGAGCCTGTCGATCACCTTGGTGCTTGCGTCTCTCGGTTCGCAAGTGCACATGAAAGGCAATGTCAGTCGTAGACATGCCTGGCTTTCGCGCCGGTATACCTCGGCAGAAAACTGCGCGGCATGGGCCCCTTGTTGCGGCCGCCCTGCAGGGTCTGCTCCCACGCATGCGCCAGAATCCCTACCGAGCGCGACAGGCAGAAGAGCCCGCGCGCCAGCGGTGCCGGAAAGCCCAGCTCGGCGTAGATGACGGCCGTGGCACCGTCGATGTTCATGGGAATCTTCCGGCCGCCCTTGCGCGCGGCCAGCGCGGCTTCCACGGCGCGGCCGATCCTGGCGAAGCGGCCGGAAATCTCGCCACGTCCAGCCGCTGCATCCACCAGCGCCAGCAGCGGGCCGCTGCGCGGGTCCGTGGGATGAAAACGGTGGCCGAAGCCGGGGATGAACTTGCCATACTGCGCGATGCAGGCGTCGAGCCCCTCTTCCACGGCCAGTGCGAAGGGGATTCCGGCACGCTCGCGCGCGGCGATGTCCTGGTAGAGGCCCACGGCCTGTTCGCCCGCGCCGCCATGCACGTCGCCCAGCACGTTGAGCGCGCTGGCCATAGCGCCATTCAGGCCCACGCCGCAGGTCGAGGCCATACGGGCAATGGCGATCGACGGCGCCTGCGGGCCATGGTCGACGGCGGACATGAGCACCGCGTCGAGCAGCCGTGCCTGGGCGGCCGTGGGCAGCTCGCCGCGGGTCATCAGCCAGATCATCTGGACGAGGCTCACGCCATGGTCGATGAGTTCCTCGATGGCATAGCCACGGTAGCGGATCACGCCCGGCTGCATATCGATGATGTCGGTGCTCCACCAGGCTTCGGCGGCCTGGCGGTCGGGACTCTTGTCGATGTTCTCACTCATACGGCCTTGTCCTCTTTCAAAGCGGCGATGTCCTCGGGCGTGTAGCCCAGTTCGGCCAGGATGGCGTCCCCGTGCTCGCCCAGGCGCGGCGGCGGCGCGTCGACGGCCGGCGCCCGGCCGTCGAGCTTGAAGCCGGTGCGCAGCACGCGCACCTTGCGGTCTACACCAGGCACATCGGCGAATTCAGCCACCATGCCGCGGCCGGCGATCTGGGGATGGTCCAGCACCTGCGGCACGGTGTAGACCGGACCCGCGGGCACGCCGGCCTGGTTGAGCGCCGTCCACCAGTGCTCAGTGCTGCCCGTGGCCAGCGCCTCCTCCAGCACGGCTGTCAACTCGTGGCGGTGCTGCAGCCGGCCCTGGCGCTCGGCGAAGCGCGGGTCGTTGACCAACTCGGGACGGCCGACCACGCGGCACACGGCCTCGAACTGCTCCTGCTTGTTGGCGGCAATGTTGATCAAGCCGTCGACCGTGCGGAAGGTGCCCGATGGGCTGGCCGTGACGTTGTCGTTGCCCATGGGCTGCGGCGCCTTGTGCGCCACCAGATAGTTGGACACCGCCCACCCCATGGTGGCCATGGCGGCTTCGAGCATGGAGACGTCGATGAAACTACCGCCGGTGCGGTCACGCTGTGCCAGCGCCCCGGCCACCGCCATGGCAGCCGTCAGGCCACCGATGGTGTCGGCCACCGGATAACCCACGCGATAGGGCCCGGTGGCCGGATCGCCGGTGATGCTCATGATGCCGGACATGCCCTGGATGATCTGGTCGTAGGCCGGCAGGTCGCGCAGCGGGCCATCCTGGCCAAAACCGGAGATGGCGCAATAGATGAGCTTCGGTTGAACCTTGAGCAATTCTTCGTACCCCAGCCCCAGCCGACGCATCACGCCGGGACGGAAGTTTTCTACCAACACGTCAGCGGTCGCCACCAGTTTGCGAAAGACCTCCTTGCCGCGGGCATGCTTGAGGTCCAGCGTGATGGAGCGCTTGCCGGCGTTCTGCGCCAGGAACGACACGCCCATATGGCGGCGGTTGAGGTCCGGATCGGCGCCGAGCTGGCGGGCCAGGTCGCCACCGGCGCGATTCTCGACCTTGATCACCTGCGCGCCCATGTGGGCCAACTGATGGCAGGCGAAGGGCCCGGCAAGTACGTTGGTCAGGTCGAGCACGCGAGTATGTTGCAGGGGGCTGGCTGTCATAAGAGAAGTGATTGGTGTTGGTCCCCAAGACGAAAGGCAGACGATGTCGCCATTCCTCGCGGTCGTCTTTACTGCCGAGGAACTGCCCCGAAGCACGTCCCGGTCCTTGCGCAGGACCGGGTTTTCGTCAGTCGGTCTTGACCCGCTTGGGGATGATGGTCTGTTCGTAGGTGGTGAACGTCTGAATGCGGCCGATAAAGGTCGCACCGTCGTCATGCAGACGCTTGGCCTGCGACGAAGCATTGGCGGCCTGGAGAGCGGCCTGGTCGTCGTACCAAAGCTCGGCTATCCCGTCCACTTCGACATCCATCGAAGGAATGTCGGGTCGCTCGCGTGTGGCCAGTATGTGCGTCAGCACATAGCGGCGCAGCCCCGGAACTTCGTGCGCCAGCGGCGCGTGGACCTGCGTCCAGTGTTCGAGGAATTCCTCGTGCGTGATTCCTTCTCTGCGCGATAGCAACGACAGGCTCTTGATCATGGCAACCTTTCAAGTGTGTGACGACGGGCCGGCATTCAACATCTATTTTGCAGGTACATTCAGTCGCCCTTGATCCCTGCGGCCTTTATCACTTTTCTCCACTTGTCCTGCTCAGCCAATTGATAACGAACCAACTCTTCCGGCGAGCTGCCCAGAGCAAGAGCGCCAATCTCGTTCAATCTGGCAATGACTTCAGGCTGCTTCAACAATTCGTTTATGCGCTGGGATAGCTGCTCGACGATCGGCTTCGGCGTGCCGGCCGGCGCATACATGCCATACCAGGAAGAAGCCTCGAAATCGTCCGCGCCAAGCGCCTCCCCCATCGTCGGGACATCCGGATACTGCGGTAGACGCTGGGCGGTAGTGACTGCCAGCAGGCGCAGCTTGCCTGCGTTGATGAAGGGCCCGCTCGTGGTCAAAGTGTCGAACATCACTTGCACTTGTCCGCCCACGAGGTCGATTATTGCCGGTGCGGAGCCCTTGTAGGGGATGTGCGTGATAGCCGTACCCGTGCGATATTTGAAGTATTCGGCGATCAAGTGCGAAGAGCCACCGCTTCCAGCCGACCCGTAATTCACCGTCGTTGGATGTTCCTTGAGATAGGTGACCAGATCGGCAAGGTTATCCACCGGCAGCACGCTTGGGTTGACCACGACGACCATGGGAACCGTCAACACGAGCGACAAAGGGTCGAAGTCCTTGTTGATATCGTAAGGTACCTGGTCGAACAGATAGGAATTGATGGCAATTCCCAGACTGGAGATCATCAATGTATAGCCGTCGGCCGGGGCGGACTTCAAGGCCATGGCTCCGATGATCCCATTGCCGCCGGGCCTGTTGTCGACCATCACCGGGGTTCCGAGCGAGGACGAGAGCCCCTGGCCAATGGCACGAGCGGCCAGATCCGTAGGCCCGCCGGCAGGAAATGGAACGATCAGGCGGATAGGTTTGGAAGGGAATGCTTCTTCTGCGGCCGATGCGGTACTGCTCAGCGCGACCGCCAGGGCGGCAACCATGAAGGAACCCAAAAAGCGACGTAGCAAGATCTGTCTCCCTGGTAATGTCGTCGGCACGCGGCTCGACCATTATTGGCAATGCAATCTCAGGCCCGCACGGGGCCACTCGGTCTCGATCAGCGTGCCGCTCCACGAGCCGGTAAGCCATGCCCGCTTCATGTCATCGCCGCCGAAGCAGAGGTTCGTGATGTGCGTGTCTATGTCGACGGGCAGGAACTCGACGATGCCGCCTTCCGGGGCGAAGACCGTGACACCGCCCCGATGGAGCGTTCCCACGCAGACATTGCCGCTAGCTTCGACGGCCAGCGAGTCGAAGCGCGCAAAGGTGGGTGAAATGCCGATGAGCCGGCTGCCATGCGGTGAACTATTGGACGCCACGACCGGATGCGCCAGTTCGCCCGGCCCCTTGAGGTCCCAGGCCCAGACGCGCGCGGTCTCGGTCTCCGCCACGTATAGCGTGCTGCCATCGGGGGACAGGCCGATGCCGTTGGGCTTGCTGATGGGAAATACCAGGCGCTTGATGAGCGAACCGTCGGCTCGTGCATAGCAGACGCTTCCCAAGTCGGTGTCGGTCGCGCGGGCTTTGCCCAGGTCTGTGAAGTAAAAGCCACCGTGCGCATCGAAGACCAGGTCGTTGGGCCCCTTCAACGGCACGCCATCGACGCGGTCATAGAGCACCTCCGCCTTGCCCGTCTCGATATTCACCCGTTCGATACGGCCGGTGACGTAGTCGTCCGACTGCCCGGCATTGACCATGACACCATCGGCGCGGCGATGGAATTTCAGCCCGCCATTGTTCGTGACGTAGCAGGCGCCATCCGGTCCGAGCGCCGCGCCGTTGGGGCCGCCGCCGAGTGTGGAGACGATGTGCTTGCGCCCGCCCGGGGTCACGCGGGTCAGGGTGCGGCGGCGGATCTCCACCACGAGCACACTGCCATCCGGCAGCGCCACCGGCCCTTCCGGAAACCATAGGTCGTTCGCAACGACCCGTGTCTTGAGCTGGGGTGTGGTCATGCGCAAGGCTCTTCTGTTTTGGGTTGAACGACAGCGGCGGCAGCCGTCTCCGGTCGCACGATCAGGGCGTCCACCGCCCAGCCGCCCGTGGGCAGGGAAATGAAAGGGTTGATCTCGACGCTTGCGAGACTTTCGCCGCAGGCCAACGCGAAATCGGAAAGGTCGACGATGGCGGCAGCTATGGTTTCCATGTCCGCTGGAGGTCTGCCGCGCGCACCCTGCAACAGCGGCAGCGCTTTCAGACTTTTGACCATGCCCAGGGCCTGAGCGTGGCTGACCGGCGCGGGCAGGAAGGCGACATCCTTGAAAATCTCCACGAAGACACCGCCCAAGCCGCACATCACCACCGGCCCGAACACCGGGTCGCGCGCAACGCCAAGTACGATCTCCACGCCGCCCTGCACCATCGGCGAAAGCAGCAATCCCTCGACGCGGGCCTGCGGGCTGTGGCGGGCGACGTTGGTCATGATTGCCGTCCAGGCCTCGCGCAGGCCGGCCTCATCGGAAATGTTGATACGGACGCCGCCGGCGTCGCTCTTGTGCAGAATGTCGGGCGAGAGAACCTTGGCCGCCAGCGGAAATCCCAGGGCCGCCCCCGCGGTGACGCATTCCTCCACATCGGTGACGACCCGTTGCGGGACGAAAGGGATGCCGGCGGATTCCAGCAGCTCGCGGGCACGCGCCTCGTTGATGGGTCCGGGGGGCAACAAGAAGCCAGCGCGCCCGGCCGGTGCCGGCGCCGCTGCATTGTCGAAACCGGCCGCAATCGCGACAAGCGCCCCGAGTACCGCGGTCGCGCGGGTCGGATCGTCGAAGTACAGGATGCGATGCGCCTCGAGTTCCTGCACTACCGGCGCAATCGCCCGCGAGCCGAAGATCACGATCCGCGTGGGATGCTGTGCCCGCATGCGGAAGAACTCGGTCTTGATCTTGCCGAACTCCTGCTCGCTCTGCCCCATGTTGGCGTTGAAGCAGAGGATGGCATCGTAGCCTTCATGCTCGAAGACGACATCCATGATTCTTGTCAGCAGACTGCGGTCGCCCAGCGTCTGCCCGGTCGTGTCGACGGGGTTCACGGGGCTGCTGAAGGGCACGATCGCGCGTATGTGTTCCTGAGCCTCGACCGACAGCGGCGGCAGTACCAGACCGCAGGTGGCGGCTGTATCGGCCACGATGACCCCCACGCCACCCGACGGCGTGATGACGCCCAGCCGGTTTCCCAGGGGCAGCCCCGCGACCGAGCAGGCATAGGCCAGGTCGCACATCTCTTGCATTGAATGCACTCGCCGGGCGTTGTGGCTGCGAAAGATGGTTTCGTACACGGCATCGCTGCCCGCAAGCGAACCGGTGTGGGAAGTCGCGGCGGCGGCACCTTGCTCCGAGGCTCCGGCCTTCATCACGATCACGGGCTTGCGGGCGCGGCGCGCCGCCTCCAGCGCGGCGCGCAGGCGATCGCCGTCGCGGCAGCCTTCGATATAGGCCATCACTACCCGCGTACCTGGATCCGTGGCCAGCCAGGCGATACAGTCGGCCACGTCCGCGCCCGCTTCGTTCCCGGTCGCGAGGAAGTGACTAAAGCGAATGCCACGTTCGCCCGCCATGCCGTAGAGGTAGGACCCGATGGCACCGCTTTGGCTGACGATGGCAACGTCTCCTGGAGGATAGACCTGGTGCTCCAGTGCGCTCATGAACGTGGAGAACTGCCCCCTGCGCGCATTGACCATGCCGATGCAGTTCGGCCCCAGCAGCGCCACACCCGCGGCGGCGCATCGTTCCGCGATTCGCTGCTGCCGCAGCAAGCCTGCGTGATCGATCTCGCCGAATCCCGAACTCAGAATGACGATGGACTTCACCGGCAACGCCAGGGCCTCCTCCACCGCCGCTTCAACCTTGGCGCCGGGAATGGCAATGATCACTTGATCGACCGGCTTTCCTATGGCGGCCAGCGCGGCATAGGCCGGCAGCCCCTGCACCTCGCTTTGCGTCGGATTCACCGGATAAATGTCGCCAACAAAGCCGTGTGCCAACATGTAGGCGATCGGGCGTCCGCCGATCTTGCGAGGATCGGACGAGGCTCCCACCACAGCGATGGTCCGAGCCTCCATCAGGGCGCCGATGCCAACGCGTTGAACGACGGGCTCCTGTCTTTGAAGTTGAAGTTCTGAACTCATGTCTCTCCACTCGTTGTTGCTCTGCGGGGCGGCTGCCCTGGCCCCATTGCCCGCTCGCTTGCGTCGTCCTACGCCTTGGGCAGGCCAAGGATTCGCGTTGCAATCAGATTGCGCTGGATCTGGGACGTGCCGCCGAATATGGTCACCGGCCGCGTGATCATGTAGAGCCATTGCAGATCTTCGGGCATTCCCAATTCGGGATGCGCGCCCAACACTCCTCCATTCGCGCCGACCATTTCAGTGCTCGCCTGCGCAATCTCCTGCAATAGCTCGGCATTGAAGAGCTTCAACAGGGAGAACTCGGATTCGTCGGCCGTGCCGATCAAGGCGTCTGCGCACAGGCGCTCATACAGCGCGGCCGCGTCTCGCACGTCGCATCGAAACCGGGCCGCCAGCTCGCGAAAACTCGCCTGGACTTCGCAAGGCAGCGCTGCGGCGGTCCGCTCGAACACGCTCAATGCGAATCCGATCAATTCGGGCGCCCCATGGCTGTAGCGCTCGAAACCCAAAAGCACCTTGCCGACCTTCCAGCCATCGCCAACCGCCCCGACCACGTTCTCTCGTGGCACACGAACGTCGTCGAAAAACACCTCGCAGAGATGCTCCTCGCCGGCCAGGGTACGTATGGGCCGCACGCGGATGCCGGGAGTGTCCAGGGACACGAGCAGGAAGGTGATGCCCTCTTGTTTGCGCCCGCTGCCGTCGGTGCGCACCAGCATGTACATCATGTTGGCGTCGGTAGCCAACGTGGTCCATATCTTTTGCCCATTGACTATGAAGCTGTCGCCGTCGGCCACGGCTGCGGTACGCAGGTTGGCCAGATCGGACCCGGCGTTCGGTTCGGAATAGCCCTGGCACCATACGTCTTCGCACGACAATATTCGAGGAATGAAGTAGTTCTTCTGTGCCTCGGTGCCATAGCGCAGGAGGATGGGTGCGAGCATGCGCACCCCATGATCCAGCGGACGCGCCACACCGAAGCGATCCAGCTCCTCCTGATAGATGAGTTGCCGCTTCAGGGAAAGGCCCATGCCACCGTATGCCGCAGCCAGACCAGGAGCGCGCCAACCGTCCCGGTACTGGGCCCGCAGCCACTTGCGAGCCTCTTCGCCAGTGAGCTTTTCCAATGGATTGCGCAGCTTGGAGTCATAGTGCGCGGCAATCCAGGCGCGCCAACTGGATCGAAAGGCCTCGTCGTCCTGCTCCGCGGCAGGGCTGTGTTGCAACATTGGATTCATGCCCCATCCTTCAGGTGTTCTGCTTTGGCGTCCGTGATCCTGGCGACTCGGAGCCGCTGCTGGGTGCCGTTGCCCAGCCACGCGGCAAGCCTGATGGCGGATTTGAGATAGCAACCGATGTCGGCCTCGGCAGCGAAGCCGATGGCGCCATGTGCCTGGACGCCGAAACGGCCGGCCAGGAGCGCTGTGTCGGAGGTACGCGCCTTGGCCGCGGCCACGGCTGCCCGAGCAGCGGTGCTGCCGGGTTGCCCGGATTGCAACCGGACCGCCGCACCGCAGGCGGCAGCAGCCAGCGCCAGACCGATCCGGACATCCACCGCCATGTGCTGCAACGCCTGAAAGCTGCCTATCGGATGACCGAACTGCACGCGGGTGCGAAGATACTCCAGCGTGATTTCGAAGGCACGATCCGCGAGCCCCAACAGTTGCGCAGCCGTCGCCAGCATGGCCTCGTCCACCGCCTGTTGCAGTGAGGCGAGACACGGCGCACCGCTCGCCAAGAGTGCATCTGGCGGCAGTTCGAGATCCCGGAACTCGATCGTGGCGATGGTGCCGCCGTCGCTCGTCAGGCGGCCTTCGACGTGCACACCCGGGGCCGTGCGCTGCACGGCGAACAGTGCGGCCTCGCCGTCCAGCGAAGCGCTAACGAGGAGGATGTCGGCCCAATCTCCGGCCACGACCTGGCATTTGCATCCCGAGAGCAGGAAACCGCCTTCCTGGCGACGCTGCGCACGGGTAGTGGGCAAACCGACATCGAGTGCGAACGGCCCTTCCTGCCAGGCGACGGTACTGACGGCCTTGCCCGTCACCTGGCCTGCCGCGATTCTCCGCCAGGAGGACGTGTCCGCCGAACCCGCGGCAGTCGCCAGTACGGCAGGCATCACGGCACACGCGACGAAGGGGTCCGGCGCCGCATGCCGACCCAGGGCGTGGGCGAGGACCGCAACATGCTCGATGCCCAGTTCGCTGCCTCCCATCGCCTCGGGAAGCCGCAGCGCCAACCAGCCCTGGCCGGCCAGCTCTGCCCAGAAGGTTCGGTCATAGCCGCTTCGGGCCTGGTATTGCGCCCGAAGGCGCTGTGGATCGAAGCGATGGGAAAGAAATTCATCCGCAGAGTCCTCCAGGAGGATCGACGTCTCATCGCGGCTGTCAAAACGTGCCATGGAGATGTCCTACCTTCAAACGGTTGCCGCCGAGCCCAGGATCACCGTGCTCTGGCTTGCCAGCACACCGCCGTTTCCGTGTGCCAGCGCTACTTCACATCCGGCCACCTGCCGAGGGCCGCATTCGCCGCGCAACTGGCGGGTAGCCTCCACGAGCAGAAACAGCCCGTACATGCCGGGATGGGCATAGGAAAGGCCGCCGCCGTTGGTATTGGTGGGCAGCGAGCCGCCCGGGCGCAGCCTGCCGTCGGACACGAAGGCGCCGCCCTCGCCCTTCGGGCAGAACCCCAGGTCCTCCAGAAAAAGGATGGGATTGATCGTGAACGCGTCATAGAGCCCGCGCACATCCACATCCGACGGTCCCAGACCCGCCATGCGATATGCAGTCTCGCCCGACTGCCTGGCGCCGGTGGCGACGAGGTCCGGCATCTGCGAGATGCTCTGGTGGGTCTGCGCCTCGCCGCAGCCCAGGACATAGGCCGGGGGCTTGGCCAGATGCGCCGCCCGCTGCGCCGACGTCAATACCAGGGCGGCACCGCCGTCCGTGACCAGGCAGCAGTCGCGCACGGTAAGCGGATAGCTCACCATCGGCGAGGCCAGGACCTGTTCGGCGGTCAGTTCGCCACGCGCCCAGGCGAGCGGGTTGAGCTGCGCCCATTGGCGCGCGGCCACGGCCACTTCTGCCAGGTGCTCGCGCCGGGTGCCGTACACGTGCATATGGCGGGCTGCCGCCAGCGCATAGCCCGATGAAGGCAGGAAAGGCTTGTAGGGAGCCTCCCAGGGGTTGTATTCACGGACAACGTTGCCGCTGCGTCCGGCAGTGCGCAAGGTGCTGCCATACGCCACCACGGCCACCTTGCACAAGCCGGTCTCGATAGCGGCAACGGCATGCGCAACGTGGCTCATGAAGCTGGAGCCGCCGGTGTAGCTGGAGTCCGTATAGCGCGGCTGGATGCCCAGGTATTCGCCCAGTGCCAGCGTGAACATGCGGCTCTGCGTGGCCGCGCCGAACAACCCGTCCACCTCCGACAGGCCGATACCGGCATCGGCCAGTGCACGGTGCGTGGCCTGCGCGGCCAAGTCCATCGCGGACAACCCCGGAGCGACCTCGCCGAGGTCGGATTCGGCCACGCCGACGATGGCGCAACTGCCGCGTTCGATGCTGGCTGCGCTCATGCGTCCACCCGGTCGAAAACCACCAGGGGAAGCTCCTCGCCTTCCGCGCGGACGATGCGTGCCGATACCCTCTGGCCTATGGTCACTTGCATCGGATCCGGACATTCGACACGGCTCATCATGCGAAAGCCCTCGTCCAGATCGATCAGCGCCACGTTGTAGGGCGCCGCCCCGCGCGGGAACACAACGGTGCTCGAATACACCGTGCCACGGCCCTGGCTCACCCGCCACTCGACGCTGCCATTCTCCGGAATCACCCGCGGAAAGAAAACAGCGTGGTCACGTTCCTTGTCGTACTGGTAGGCCAACGCTCCACGCTGCAGATGCGCGGTATACGTGGCCAGTGGAGACTGCGCTATGCGTTCATTCATGAGTTTCGATTCCTTGGTCATTGTTCAGCTTCTGCCGCGACTGCCGATTCAGGCAGGCTCGATGCCGGCCGCTCGAGTGATGCGTCGCCAGCGCTCCCCCTCCTGAGCGACGAAAGCCCGGGTCTCGGCAACCGTGTAGGGGCGGAATTCCACGCCCGCGGTGTGCAGAACCTCGCGCGCATGAGCCGATGCGAAAGAAGCGTTCGCCGCTTCGTTGAGCTGTTCGATGACAGGCTCGGGCGCCCCCTTGGCCGTGACCAGCACGTTCCACAGCGAAGCGTCGAAATCGTCGATTCCCCCCTCGCGCACCGTGGGGACATCCGGCAGCACGCTGGAGCGTTCCGCGCTGGTCACGGCCAGCGCCCGCAGTTGGCCGGCCTCGATGGCCGCTCGGGCGATGGGCACGGACAGCAGCGCCATGTCGAGCTGTCCCCCCAACAGATCATTCAGGATCTGGCCGTGGCCTTGATAGGAGACGGACGAGATATCCACCTGCGCAGCGGTGCACAGGTAGCGCAGAGTGATGTAGCTCGGCGATCCTTGGGCCGGGGTGCCGCAGAAGAAGGGTTCGGATCGGCCGCGCGCCGCGGCCAGGAGAGCAGGCAGGTCGGGGTAGGGCGACTGCGTATGCACTACGATCAGGTTGCCGAATGCCCCAAGGTGGGCGATCGGCTCCAGGTCCCGCCCCATCAGAAAAGGCATGTTCTTCTGGGTCAACGCCAGCGTCACGCTGGTACCGATGCCGCTGATGCCCAGCACGCTGCCGTCGGGCCGGGCCTGTGCAACCACCCTGATGCCGATCAGTCCGTCCGCGCCGCCGCGGTTCTCCGGCACCACCGCTCGGCCCAGACGCTCAGAGCCCGTGGCCGCCAGCAAGCGGCCGATGATGTCCGTTCCGCCGCCGACCGGATAGGGGATGACCAGGCGGATAACCTCTCCGCCAGCCGCTGCCGCAGCAAATCCGGGCAGCACAGCGGTCGCCATTGCCGACAGTACCGCACGCCGCCGCAGCGAGATGGAGCCAGTGGTTCCGGTCATGGCCGTCCTCCGACGCCGGCGGCCTCGGAGACCGCCTTCCATGATTCGTAATCCTCTGCCACGCGCCGCGTGGCCTCGGCCTGCGTGCTGGCGACGACCCGCAGGCCCAGAGCCTCGTAGCGCGCCGCCACCTGCGGGTCGGCGAGGATGTCGACCACCTCCTTGTTGATCCGGTCGGCTATCGCCTTTGGCAGATGGGAAGGCCCGAACAACGCCATCCATCCGACGACGCTGAACCCGGGCAACACGCTCGCGATAGGCGGCACGTCCGGCAGCAACGGCTCGGTGTCCTGGCCCGAGGTGGCCAGCGCACGCACCTTGCCCGCAGCCACGAAGGGTTGAACCTCGGAAGCGGTGGCGAACATCCAGTCCACATGGCCGGCCGCGACCGCTGTCATCGCCTCGTTGTTGCCCTTGTACGGAATGTGCGTGAAGTTCGCTCCGGCGCCCCTGGCCAGCAGTTCGCTGGTGAGATGGTTGCTGGAACCGACGCCGGAGGAGCCATAGGCGAGGGGCGTGTCGGAACGCTGGGCAAGCGCGATGAACTCGGACAGGTCCTTCGCGGGCAGGGCGGCATTGACCACCAGCACGTTGTGGTACTCCGCCAGCAGCGTTATGGGGGTGAAGCCTTCTATGGGGTCATAGGGTTTCACAGGCTGGATGACGGGCGTGATGGCGTGGCTGGCCGTATTGCCCAGCCCGATGGTGTAGCCGTCCGGTACGGCCCGGCTCAGGCGCGCCATGCCGATGGAGCCGCCCACGCCGCCGATGTTCTCGATGACCACCGGCTGCCCGAGCCGCTGCTGCAGCCGTTCCGCGATGACGCGGCTCAGGGTGTCGGTGGATCCTCCCGCGCCAAATGGCACGATGTACCTGATGGATCGCGACGGCCACGTGTCTGCCGCCACCGCCGTCGCCGCGAGCGTCAGTGAAATCGTGAAAGCCAGAAATCTCTTCATTCTGTTTGTCTCCTCGTCACGGCCAGGCCGTTGTTCAATACCACCACCTCGCGCTCGGCCGAACGGCCGACGAAGCTGATGTTTTCTTTGTCCTGCCAAAGTGAAAGTTCCAGCGTCTCGCCGGGGTAGAACACGCCGGAGAAGCGCACATCGAGCGACGCGAGCCGTGCGCAGTCCCAGCCCAGAAGTGCCTGGACAAGCCCGCGCGCGGCAATGCCGTAGAGACAGAGCCCGTGCAGGATCGGGCGAGGAAAGCCCGCCTTCGAGGCGAACGTCGGGTCCACGTGCAGAGGGTTGCGGTCCACGTTCAACCGGTACAGCAGCGCCGCATCGGCCCGCGTGGGCAGGCGCACGACCACGTCGGCGGGCCGCTCCGGCACGACATGGAGCGCCGGCGCCTCGCCGAATCCCGAGCCGAATCCTCCGTCGGCACGGCAGAACGTCGAATGCACTATGGTGGCGTAAAGCTCGCCGCTGTCGCGCTCGGCGATGGATCGCTCCAGATGCACCACCGCGCCTTTGTCGATACCCTTGTCCTCGACGGCCAGCACCCGCGCCGTACCGCGCAGGCGACCGGCGGGCGGCAAGGGACGATGAAAGCGCATGCGCTGCTCGCCATGCACCACTTTGTTTCGCGTGACCCCGAACGCCGGGTTGTGTAGCCATACGCCGGGGTGGCACAGGACAGCCGCCATTGTGGGAACCGTCCGCTGCTGCTTCTCATAGACGAAGTCGATCTCGCCCGGATGCGTCGGAACGGCACCGAACCCCACCGACAATGCGTACAGCAGAGAATCGCGATCGCTATAGTCCTGCGTGACCTCGGGAAACCGCCAACTGGCAAGGGCCTGCGGATCTAGGGGCATGATTGCTCCTGAAGCTGTCAGACCGCATCCCATGGGAAGACATCCCGCGTGCGCTCAAGCGGCGTCAGCGAGGACCTCCATGCGCCCGGCAAGGTCGATGCGAGCGATTGCGACGTCCAGCCGTCCCCTCTCTGGAGAACGCGTATTGGCCGGGGCTGGCTGTACAAATAAACCTCGTTGCCACGCGCACCGAAGATCTGACCACTGATGTCCTTGGCCCCGTCGGAGCACAGGAAAACCGCGAGCGGTGCCACCTGATCTGCTCGCGTCGTTGCTCGACGCTTTGCCATGTACGCCTCCTGCTGCTCGGGCGACAAGCCAGGTACGCTTTCGATCATCCGGCCGAAGGCATGCGGCGCGATGCAGTTCGAACGCACGCCAAAGCGTTGCATCTCCATGGCGATGGAGCGGGACAGCCCCACGATGCCCATCTTGGCTGCGGCGTAGTTCGCCTGACCGATAGACCCGATGAGACCCGCGGCGGAAGTCATGTGCACGAAAGCGCCGCTGCCTTGCTGGCGAAAATGCGGGGCGGCGGCGCGGCTCATGTTCCACGCGCCATAAAGGTGGACCTTCATCACCGCATCGAATTCGGCTTCCTCCATTTTGTGAAAGATCGCATCGCGCAGGATGCCAGCGCTATTGACGACGGCATCCACACGGCCGAAGGTGTCCACGGCACGCTGCACGATCTGCTGGGCGTTGTCGAATGTGGTTATGCTGGTGGCGTCGCCGATGGCGCGGCCCCCGGCAGAAGTAATCTCCGCCGCGACCATGTCCGCAACGGTCGATGAACCGCCTTCCCCCTTCAGGCTGACCCCGAGGTCATTGACCACGACACTGGCGCCTTCGGCCGCCATCGCAGCCGCGATGGCCTTGCCGAGCGCGCCTCCGCCCCCGGTTACGATCACCACTTTGTCCACCATCGTGGCGTGACTCGTCGTCATAGCTGTCTCCCATAAGTTGGCGCTCAATATAGGGAAACAGAGAAGGGCTGAATACTTCCAATTGCTTGGGGTCGACATCACAAATAGTCAGACCTCGAACGAATGCGGTGCAGGCGCGTGGGCCGTGAGCAGTTGCTGGACGAGCGTGGGGCTGCTCTGATAGGCTGACGGCTCCATATCCATATGGCCTGGACACGCAGAAGAAGGCGGGAGCGGGCCGCACGCCACGAGCCATGGCCGATACCCGCGAGCGCTTCATTCCACCGCTCAACCCACTGCGTTTCTTCGATGTCGTGGCACGGACTCACAACCTCACGACCGCCGCCCGGGAGTTGAACGTCACCCAATCAGCGGTCAGCCGGCAGATTGCTGTGCTGGAGTCCTATCTGGGCGTGGAACTGTTCAGACGTAGCCGGCACGGCGTAAAGCTCACTCCCGCCGGCGCGCGATATGCCGAGCGGATTCTGCCGGCGTTCCTCGACATTTCCAGTGCGACCAACGATCTGGTCTCGGGACCTACCGATGGGGCATTGCGCGTGCGCACCTACACCACGTTCGCAACCCAGTGGCTGCTGCCTCGGCTCGCGAAATTCGAGCAGGCTCAGCCTGGCGTGCAGATCGACATCGTCACCGGCATGCGTGACGTGGACTTCACCCGGGACAACGTACACGTGTCCATTCAATCCGGCATCGGCGAAGTGCCCGAGGACGAGATCTGCACCACACTTTTCCACGACGTGATCGATCCGGTCTGCGCACCCTCCTACTGTGCAGACCATCTGTCGGAAGGTTCGAACGAAAGACTGAGATTGCTGTTCGCGCGGTACAGCCACGCGGACTGGGAGGACTGGCTCGCACGCTCGGACCCATCGCTGGCTCGCCGCATGGAACAGGCGGACCGCAGTAGCTACAGCATCTCGCTACTCGCATGGCGCGCCGCATCGCAGAACCTGGGCATTGCCATGGGTCAACTTGCGATGCTGACGGAGGAAATCGATAGAGGCGACCTGATTCGCCCATTCGGACGGCCGATGAAGCGTGACGCGGCGTACAGACTTCTTCGTCCGCGGTCAGGTCAGAAACACGGAATGCGTGACGTGTTCTGCGACTGGCTTCTCAACGAGGCTGCGTCGACGCGCAAGACGGTTGAGCAACTGTGGTGAGCGAGATCGAGGAAAACGGTCTCGCAGTCGATCAGGCAAGCTGAGCCAGGCGCGCATGGCGCATCAGTTATCGCGGATAGCGCGGCAGGCGGCTACCGTCGCCCGGAATGGACGCACAATGGCTGCGTGAGCTGTTGTCAGGCCCCGTCCCCTGGCGCTCGACGGTTACCCGGTGCTACCATCGCTGGCATGCTAGCGCTCACTGCAGCTTTGCCTTCCCCCCCATGCCGGCGCCTGCCGGCCATCCACGACCCCGTCACCGCGCGCCGGCACGACCGGCCTGGCAGCGCGGCCCGCCCGCGCGGCGGTCGCGGTCTTCCTGGAGCGCCGCGTTCCAAGATGACAGCGTGATGCGCAAGTTCTACGGGTGGAAGATCGTCGGCGCGGGCTGCGCCATACAGTTCCTGCAGGCCGGCCTGCTGCACCAGGCGTTCGGGGCCTACGTATCGGTGCTTTCCGACGAGCGCGGCTGGAGCAAGACTTCGCTGTCCGGCGCGGCCGCGCTGCAGTCCGCCGAGGCGGCCCTGCTCGGACCGCTGCTGGGCTGGCTGGTCGACCGCTTCGGCTCGCGCGGGCTGATCAGGCTGGGCGTCGCCATTCTCGGCCTGGGCTTCATGCTGTTGAGCACGATCCAATCGCTGGGCACGTTCTACGGGGCCATCATCGTCATCGCCATCGGCTCCAGCCTGTCCGGCTTCTTCCCGGTCACCGTGGGCGTCATCAACTGGTTCGAGCGCAAGCGGGCTCGCGCGCTGTCCACGGTCGGCTTCGGGCTCGCCCTGGGCGGCACCTGCGTGCCTCTGGTCGCCTGGTCGATCCAGACCTGGGGGTGGCGCCCGACCGCCTTCGCCTCGGGCGTGTTGATCATTGCGGCGGGCTTGCCTCTGGCCTCGCTCTTCAAGCGCCGCCCCGAGGACGTCGGCCAGACCCTGGACGGCCTGCCGCCGCCGGTGCCCGACGCCGGCAAGCCGACCGCGGACGGCGAGGCTGCCGCCCGACAGGGCCTGACCGCCCGGCAGGCCCTGCGCACCAGCGCCTTCTGGCTGCTGGCCGGCGGCCACGGCAGCGCGCTGCTGATCGTGACCGCGGTCAACGTCCACGCGATCTCGCACATCCACCACGGGCTGGGCTATACCCTGGCCCAGGCCGCGCTGGCGATCACCTTCATGACCATCGCGCAGATCGCCGGGGTCGGCCTGGGCTGGCTGATCGGCGACGTCTTCGAGAAGCGCTATCTGTGCGCCGGCTGCATGCTGATGCACGCCAGCGGCATGCTGCTGCTGGCTCACGCCCAGTCGCCGCTGCACATCGCGGCCTTCGCCCTGCTGCACGGCATGGCCTGGGGGCTGCGCGGTCCGCTGATGCAGGCCGTGCGGGCGGACTACTTCGGCCGGCTCGCCATCGGCAAGATCCTGGGGTTGTCGCTGATCGTGGTGTCGATCGGGCAGATCGCCGGCCCGCTGGTCGCCGGCGTCCTGGCCGACCGCATGGGCGACTATCGCCCCGGCTTCACCGTGCTGGCCAGCCTGGCCCTGCTGGGCTCGCTGATGTTCCTGGCGGCCCGGCCGCCGGCGGGCATGCGGCCGGTGCCGGCCTGAACCGCGGGCTCGCCGCGGACTGACCGCGGGATGGACGCAGGCCGGCGCACCGCCCGATCACCGGTTTTGGCCGGTTTTCCCGCCTGTTTCCCGGCCTTTGAGGGCCGCGGGCGACACCTACAATGGCCGATGCTTTTCTCCGATCGCCTGCCTCGGCCCGCGCGCCGCCGGTCGCCATGAAACTCTCCCGCCTCAACCCCTCCACCCTGATCGGCATCTTCGCCAGCCTGCTGCTGCTGGCCATCGTGCTGATGTTCGCCAGCAACGACCCCAGCATGTACGTCAACCTGCCGGGGCTGGCCATCGTGCTCGGGGGAACGTTCGCCGCGACCTTCATCGCCTATCCGCTGCGCGAAGTGCTGCGGATCTTCGCGCTGGTGCGCACGGTGTTCAGCCGCGAGCGCAGCACGACCGGCCGCGACATCGAGGATCTCACGCACATCGCCCAGATCTGGAGCCGGCACGACGTGCACCAGGCCGAGCAAGCCCTGCAGGAGGTGCACAACCCCTATCTGCGCAGCGGCGTGCAACTGGTCATCGACAACACGCCCGACGATGAAGTCGCCGACTTCCTGCAATGGCGCATCGCCCGCCTGCGCGCCCGCGAGCAGGCCGAAGCCCAGCTCTTTCGCGTCATGGCGGGCTTTGCGCCGGCCTTCGGCATGATCGGCACCCTGGTCGGGCTCGTCAACATGCTCACCATGCTGGGCGATGGCGACATCCAGGCCATTGGCCAGCAGATGGCCATCGCGCTGATGACCACGTTCTACGGCATCCTGCTCGCCAACCTGGTGTGCAAGCCGATTGCCGTCAAGCTGGAACGCCGCACCGAGCAGCGCGTGCTCGCCATGAACACCCTCATGTACGGCATCGGCCTGATGGCCGAGCGCCGCAGCCCGGCCGTGCTGCGCGAAACGCTGCAGGCCTTCATGGCCGACTACGAAGACGAAATGCACGACAGCCGCCTCGCGCAGCGCGACGCCGGCACCCCCGCGGGCGCGCCGGCCCGGCCGGCCGCCACGCCGCGATGAGCGCCAACCCCTCGGCCCCGCTGCGCTCGCTGCACCCGGAGCTTCGCGAGCGCCTGAAGCGGCTCGAGCAGCTCGAACGCGGTGCACAGCGCGCGCGGCGCGCACGCTGGCGCCTGGCCGGACCGGTGGGTGACGACGAAAGCGGCGGCTGGATGCTGAGCTATCTGGACCTGGTCACGCTGATGCTCGTGCTGCTGGTGGTCCTGGTCGCCCTGGCCCGCGCGCAGGGCGGCGCGGCCGCACTTCTTCCCACGCTGTCCGGCGATCCGTCCGCCATGGCGGCCGTGCGCGCCGTCGGCCCCCCGCAACTGGAGCCCGCGGCGGCGCCAGCCGACGTGGCCGGCGATTCGTCCCGCGCGGATGCCGCAACGCCCGACGTGGCCACGCCAGCCGCGCAAGCTGCGGGCGAGGACGCGACGAGCCTGCTGGCCTACGCGGACGGTGCCTGGGCGCCGGTGGTCACCCAGGCCACGGACCAAGGCGCGGGCCTGCCGACCGTCGCAAGCCATGCCGAGGCGCCGCTGCCCGCCCTGGCCACGGCTGACGGTGCGAGCCTGCCGGCCGATTCGGACGACGCCGGCGCACCGCTCGCAGCGGCCATGGACCTGCCCGACACCTTGCCGCATACGGTCGCACTGGCGGGCAGCATCGCCCCCGAGGCGCCTGACGCGCCGCAACGCTGGACCCTGCCGGGCTTTGCGGACTTTGCCGAACGGCTGGCAGGCAGGCGCGCGCCACCTGGTCCGGCCCTGGCCACCGGCGAGCCGGCCGCGCCGGCGCCCGCTGCGATGGCGCCCGAGCCCCTGCCCGACCTCGCACAGCTCGGCCTGGACGGCCTGGGCGAAGGCATCGACGTCATCCTCAACGAACGCTCGGTGAGCTTTCGCATCAGCAACGAGCTGCTGTTCCCTTCCGGCCAGGCCGATCTCGCCGGTGCCGGCCCCGAGGTCATCGGTCGGCTCTCCCATGCGCTGGCGCGGCACCCCTATCCCGTCTCGGTGGAGGGCCATACCGACGTGATCCCGATCCAGACCAACCGCTTCCCGTCCAACTGGGAACTGTCCACCGCACGGGCGACCAGCGTGCTGCGCCAGCTCATGCACGGCGGCGTCGCCTCGGATCGCCTGCGGGCGATCGGCTATGCCCATACCCGCCCCATCGCCGACAACGGCACGGCCGAGGGACGCGCCACCAACCGGCGGGTGGAGCTGATCATGGACATCCCGCCCGGCACCAAGCCGCCGCCGCTCTCGCGCTGACGGCCCGGCCTTCGGCCATGAAGCGCCTTCGACGCTCGTCCTGGCTCGTCCGGCCGGACAGCCTCGGGACATGCCCCGCCAAATATACCTGGGTAGTTTTCTGCCACGCCGTTCGGGCGTGCGCATTCAGGCGCCGGCACGCCCCCTCGCCCCAGACATTCGCCTGCTGTCGTGCGCCCTCCGCAACCGCACCGCGAAGCTATCGACTCACATCATTTCTATAAAAGTATTTATAACTCTAACGATTTTCTATAGACTTTCGGCCCTGGCGCGCCCCAGAACAACTCATCCGCACGCCCGTCAACAGCCCGGCCAACGTGCGCCGGGGCTGCCGCTTCATCCATCCCGATGAGCGACATGGCACTGCGCGAGCCTCGCGCACCCAATGCCGCCTCGCCGCCTGCGAGGCGCGCTGGCGCGCCTATCTGGAGAATCCAACGTCATATGTCCGATACACCTCTGTTCCAGTTATCCACTACCGCGACCTTGCTGCTGCTGGTCGGCTTCTACGGTCTCACCTTCCTGATGTCGCTCACCATCCGGAAGAAGCACGAGAACGCTGACGGCTACATGGTCTCCAACGGCGCCGTGGGCTTCGGCATGTCCGCCGCCAGCATGATCGCCACCTGGATCTGGGCAGCGTCGTTCTACGCCAGCGCCACCTCGGGCTACACCTATGGTCTGTCCGGCCCCATCCACTACGGCCTCTGGGGCGCGCTGATGATTCTGTTCATCTACCCCTACGGTCGGCGCTTTCGCGCGCTCGCGCCCGATGCGCACACGCTGGCCGAAGTGCTGCACGCCCGTCATGGCACGTCCAGCCAGATGATCCTGGCCGTATCCAACCTGGTGGGTAGCTGCATCAGCCTCATGGTGAACTTCACCGCCGCCGGCGCCCTGGTGGCCGTGCTCACCCCGCTCAGTTTCACGCAGGGCGTGCTGATCGCCGGCCTGGGCGTGCTGTCCTACACCCTGTGGTCGGGCTTTCGCGCGTCGGTGATGACCGACTTCGCCCAGCTCTTCGCCATGATCGCCTCGGCGGCCATCATCATTCCGCTGGTGTTCTTCAACGCCGGCGGCACCACGCTGCTGGTCGAGGGCATGCAGCGCCTGACGCCCGAGCAGGCCAACTTCTTCTCCGGCCAGGCCATCCTGGAGCAGGGCGCGCCCTTCTTCGTGGCGGTGCTCGCCTATGCGATCGGCAACCAGACGATCGCGCAGCGCCTGTTCGCCGTGCGCCAGGACCTCATCAAGCCCACCTTCATCACCGCCACGCTGGGCTACGGCGCCGTGGTGATCGGCCTGGGCATGCTGGGTCTGCTCGCCCTGTTCACCGGCCTGCAGCCGCTCGATGGCGACATGAACAACATCATCCCGCAGATGGCTTCCACCTATCTGCCGCCGTTCGCCATCGGTCTGTTCTTCATCCTGGTCGTGGGCTCGCTCTCGTCCACCGCCGATTCCGACCTGTCCGCCCTGTCCGCCATCGTCATGGCCGACATCTACGGCAAGAACCTCGCGCGCGGCAAGCCCGACCCGCGCAAGATGCTGTGGATCGGCCGCATGACCATGATCGTGGCCACCATGATCGGCGTGATCCTGGCGAGCCTGCAGCTCGACATCCTGGTGATGCTGGTGTTCGTGGGCGCGCTCTGGGGCGCCATCGTGTTCCCCGTGATCGCGAGCTTCTACTGGGATCGCGTCACCAATGCGGCTTTCACCACTTCCGTGGCCGTCGCGGTGCTGGTGTTCGTGTGCGTGCGTTTCGGCTGGGTGCCGCTGGACGGCTTTGCCGGCACGGTGCTGGAGATCTGCGCGGCCGTGGGCGGCGGCGTGGTGGCCGGCCTCATGGCTTTCGCCTTCTTCTCCAAGCGCGTGTCGGTGGTCCTCGCCGTGGTCGCCGCCGTCGTCCTGCTGCCCCTGTGCGTGGGCTTCCTGCGCGACTACCTGGTCCTCCTGGCTTCGCTCACCGCGTATGGCGTGAGCACCGCGATCTGCATCGGCATGAGCCTCGCGAGCCGGGCGCCGCGCTTCGACTTCCGCGAACTGGCGCAGCGCGTCACGTCCTACCACACGCAGCCCGCCGCGCAGGCCCGCTGATCCGCTGACCCTACGTCCCCCCGGCCCAGGCCGGGGCTTGCAAGGAAAAATCGATGAATACGACCCTGCTGCTGTTGTACATCCTCGTCTGGCCGGCCTTGTCGGCCGGCATCCTCGCCCTGCTCTGCGTCGCTCTGTGGCGCGACTGGCGCGAGGCGAAACGCACGGGCGCCGAAATGATCTGACGCACGCGCCAAGGCGGCCCCCTGGGGCCGCCTTGTCTATTCAAGATTGCCCACGAAGGGCGAAGGCCGGAGCCCGGCCTGTCGTCACCCCGGCGGGCGAGGCTCGCCGCGCTCCAGCGCGCGAACCTCCTGCTCGCCGCCCTCGTCGTCCGATTGCCGCGCGGCCCAGCGCCGCAGCCCCCGCTTCAGGAGCCAGCCCAGCGCGATCAACGCCACCGCGGCGATGCCGAGCTGAGTGAGCAGGGCGTCGTCCGAAGTCTCGAACGCCTGCGCCAACTGGTCGGCGAAAACCACCTTGATGAGGATGCCGGGGGTCAGACCGATCGCCGTGCCGATGGCGTAGTCGCGCAGACGGATCGCCGAGGCGCCGGCCACCAGGTTGACCACGATGAACGGCGCGACCGGCACCAGGCGTATGGCCAGCACGGCGCGCACGCCCGTGCGCGCCACCTTGCGGCTCAGGTCATCCACGCGCCTGCCGGCGATCCGGCGCAGCTTGTCGCCGCCCAGCAGCGTGCCTACGCCGAAGCTCAGGATCGCCGCCAGCATGCTGCCGATGAAGGCGTAGGCCACGCCGGGCCAGGCGCCGAAGACGACCCCGGTGGCCGCAATGATGGCGGTGAGCGGCACGAGCAGAAAGACGCCGACGACGTAGATGCCGAGCACCACGAAAGGCGCCAGCGGCGCCTCGGCGAGCCGTTCGGCCTCATCGACGAAATCGTCGATCGTCATGTCGTGCAGCGGCGTGCCCATCCACACGGCGGCGGCGATGGCCACGAACAACAGCAGCACCGTCGCGGGCAACAGCCAGGGGGAAAGCCGCGAACCGCGGCCGGCATGCGATCGTACGCTCATGGGAGAAAGACAAATGCGGCGCGCCGAAGTGCCCGCGCCCGGGGGCGACGGTTGTTTCAGCAAGCGGCGCACCCGGCCGACGTTCGTTTCAGCAAACAGGGTCCGAGCGACGGGATCGGTTCACGCGCAGCCGGCGCGGCGCTTCGGGCGCCCGTGCCGCGCATCTTCCGGGGTGGTGAAAGCTCAGCCGCCGCCGCGCGACGATGCACCAGGCCGGTCGTCATCGGCGGCGTCGTCTTCGTCGTCTTCCCAGTCCTCGTCGTCCTCGTCCGCCAGGTCGACCTCGAACGGCAGCAGCTCTTCGAGAAGATCGGACCAGGCCACGACCTGGCCATGGTCATCCAGCTTGAGGTAGCGCTCGCCCGGCGTGGGCGTGACCTGGATCGCCCAGAGCAGGCGGCAGTCGTGCACGTCGTCGGGCGCCGGGGCGAGGCCGCCGGCGTTGCCCAGGCGGTGCGCACCGCCGCCGCCCATCTGCCAGACAGTGTATTCGCCCGGGGTCTCGTCGGTACCCAAGGGGAGGCCGAACACGACCCAGGGTACGCCGTCGGTTGCACCCTGTTCGGCCATGACGGGCTTGCCCCACCAGGCGCTCAGGGCGTCCGCCGTGCGCTCGAGCAGGGCGATGTCGTCTTCGGTGAAGCCGGGCGCGGGGGTGCCCGGCAGGTTGGAATCAGCAGTCATGCGCCGGAAGGTATCACGCCGCGCGCGCCCATGCCTCGAGCGGCTCGCCGCGCTGCGCCTGCAGATGGTCGGCCAGTTCGGCGATGGACAACGCGCTCAGCCCGTGGACCGCTGCGTAGCGATCGAGCTGCTCGCCGCGCATCATGCTGCCGTCCGGGTTCATGAGCTCGCACAGCACGGCGGCAGGGTTCAGGCCGGCCAGGCGGGCCAGGTCCACCGAGCCTTCGGTGTGGCCGCGCCGCGTGAGCACGCCGCCCGGCTGCGCGCGCAGCGGAAATACGTGGCCCGGGCTGACGAGGTCGGCCGGCGCGGCATTGGCGGCGATGGCGGCCCGGATGGTGGTCACGCGGTCGGCGGCCGAGACGCCGGTGGACACGCCTTCACGCGCCTCGATGGACACCGTGAACGCCGTGCTGAAGCGGCTGCCGTTGCGTTGCGCCATCTGCGGCAGGCCGAGCGCGTCGAGCGCCTCGCCGGGCAGGCACAGGCAGACGATCCCGCTGCAGTCGCGGATCAGTTGGGCCATCACGGGCACGGTGAGCTTGTCGGCGGCGACGATCAGGTCGGCCTCGTTCTCGCGGTCGAAGTCGTCCATCAGGATGATGGGGCGGCCCAGGCGCAACTGGTGCAGGGCGCGCTGCAGACGGGCCTCGAACGGCGCGGCCGTGATGCTCGGGTAACGGGAATGGGTATTGGGCGTGAAGGACATGGAAACGCTCTCGCAATGATAATGGGCGAAAAACGTTCCAGGGCTAAGCGACAGCCGTGCACGGCGGACGGACGCGCAAGAGCGCATTGCCAAGCGTGCGTGGCACATCTTCTCTCATCCGGACTATGACCGTCGGCTCTGGCTTGGCTACCAGATCTGCTGACCCCGCACCGTGGCCGGTGCGGGCGCTCGCGGGCTTGCCATGCAATGCATGGACCACCGCCGGTGGGGACTTTCACCCCGCCCTGAAGACGTACTCGTGGCTGCATCGGCAGATGCAGCCACCAATTGATTCTAGCGTAGATGCCCGGCCCCGCCTAGGGCCCTGGCTCAGCGCTTCGGGCGATGCATGCGAAAGCGCGTTTCCGGCACCACCTCGAAGTAGTCTGCCGGCCCGCCCGCGCGCAGCACCGTGTGCGTGGCCGCGGGATCGTAGACGCCCGCCGCCAGGGCGCTGCGGGCGATGTGCACGCCAACCACCTCGCCCAGCACCAGCCAACTGTCCACGGCAGCGCCGGCCGCCGACTGCAACTGCACGAGCTGGGCGAGCCGGCACTCGAAGCTGACCGGACTGGCCGCCACGCGCGGCGCCGCGATCAGGCGCGAGGCGGCCTTCTCCAGCCCGGCCAGCGCAAACTCGTCGGTGTCGGGCGGGACGTCCGCGCACGAGAGGTTCATGGCTTCGGCCAGGGGCCGGGTCACGAGGTTCCAGGTGAATTCGCGCGTCGCCTCGATGTTGCGCACGCTGTCCTTCCAGCCCAGGCTCGCGAAGCCGACGATGGGTGGACGATAGTTGAACCCATTGAAAAAGCTGTAAGGCGCGAGGTTGTCGATGCCGTCCGCGCTGCGCGAACCGACCCAGCCGATGGGGCGCGGCCCGACGATGGCGTTGAACGGGTCGTGCGGCAGGCCGTGGCCGTGGGCGGGTTCGTAGAAATGGAAATCGTGCGCAGGCGAGGAGGTCATGGTCGAAAACCCGAAAAGTGAGCGTGCGCGCTGGTGGTCGCGCGGGGCGGCGGCGTCGCCCCCCGTATTGTCCAGTATAGGCACGCCGCCCGCAGTGCCCTACGATGGCGGCTTGCCAGGCTTGCCGGGCGATCATGGCGAGGGCAGGCATGAAGTGGATCAAGCGATTGGGTTGGCTGGTGCTCGTCCTGGTGCTGCTGGCGGGCATTGCCGCGGGCATCCGGATCTGGCGCAGCCTGCCGGTGCTTGACGGCGCGATACGCGCGCCGGGCCTGCAGGCGGCCGTCACCGTGGCTCGCGACGAGGCCGACATTGCGCACATTTTCGCCGCCAGCCCGCGCGACGCCTGGTACGCGCTGGGCTGGACCCATGCCCAGGAGCGCGGCTGGCAACTCGAGACCCAGCGCCGCGTCATGCGCGGCGAGCTGTCGGAAGTGCTGGGCGGCGCCACGCTGGATCTGGACCGGCTGATGCGCACCCTGGGCATCGTCCAGGCCGCGCGCCGGCAATACCAGGGCCTGCCCGCCGAGGCCCGCGCCGCGCTCGAGGCCTACGCCCAGGGCATCAACGACTTCCACGCCAACGGCGGCCAGGCCCTGCCGCCCGAGTTCCTGATCCTGGGCGTGCAGCCCGGGCCCTGGCTGCCGGAAGACAGCGTGGGCTGGCTGCTCATGATGGCGCTCGACCTGGGCGGCAACTGGGGCACCGAGTTCGCACGCCTGACCGCCGCCGAGGTGCTCGACACCGGCGCGTTGTGGGAGCTGTTCCCGCCCTACCCGGGCGAGCCGCCCGCCTCGGACGTGGATTTCGCCAGCCTCTACCGCGAACTCGGCGTCTACCGGAACACGCCGGCGCCGCAGTCCACCCCGTCAGGGGTCGCGGCCGACACCGGGCCGCAGCGTCCCGCCGCCAGCCTGCGCGAGCCGGCCGCCCAGCCCCTGCTCGCCTGGGCGCGCGCGCTGGCCGACTCGGCCGGCAATGTCGACGGCAAGGGCAGCAACAACTGGGTGGTGGCCGGCACCCGCACCGCCAGCGGCAAGCCGCTGCTCGCCAACGATCCGCACCTGGGCCTGGGCGCACCCGCCCTGTGGTACTTCGCCCGCCTGCACGCGCCCGGCCTGGACGTGATCGGCGCGAGCCTGCCCGGGCTGCCCTTCGTCGTGCTGGGCCGTACCCGGGGCGCCGCCTGGGGCTTCACCAATACCGGGCCCGACGTCCAGGACCTCTACCTGGAACGGATCGACCCCGGCGACCCCGACCGCTACCGGACGCCCGACGGCTGGGCCGCATTCACCAAGCGCACCGAGATCATCCGTGTGCGCGGCGCCGATCCGGTCACCCATGTCGTGCGCAGCACACGCCACGGGCCCGTGCTGAGCGACGCGCAGCCGCAGCATGCCCGCGTGCTCGACCTGTCGCGCCACGTGCTCGCACTGCGCTGGAGCGCGCTCGACGCGGACAACCACACCGCCCTCGCCGGCCTGCTCATGAACCAGGCGCAGACCGTGGCCGAGCTGCGCGAGGCCGGACGCTACTATCACTCGCCCATGCAGAGCGTGGTGATGGCGGACAGCCAGGGCAATGTCGGCTTCAAGGCCCTGGGCAAGGTTCCATTGCGCGGCACGCACAACGACATCCGCGGCGTGGCGCCGGCGCCCGGCTGGGAGGCGCGCTACGACTGGGCCGGCTGGCTGCCCTATGAGGACACGCCGCAGAGCGACGTGCCCGACGGCTGGTTCGCCACCGCCAACCAGCGCGTGATGCCGGCGGACTACCCGCACTTCCTGGGCCAGGACTGGGTGGTTCCCTATCGCTACGAACGCATCGCCGAACTGCTCGAGCGCCTGCCCAAGCACGACGTGGCGAGCATGCGCGAGATCCAGGGCGACATCTGGTCGCCGGCCACGGCCCGGCTGCTGCCCTTTCTGCTCGACGTGCAATCCGGCCACCCCCTCGCGGCCGAGGCGCTGGCCGCCCTGGCGGGCTTTGACGGCACCATGGGCGCGAACAGCCCGGCGCCGCTGATCTTCGCTGCCTGGGCCGACGAGCTGGCGCGCGGGCTGGTCGGACCCCACCTCGGCCAGGCGCGTTTCGACATGCTGTACGGGCGGCGCAGCTTTCGCGCGACGGTGGAAAGCACCCTGGAAGGCCGCACGCCCGGCTGGTGCGGCGCGCTCGACTGCCGGGAACACGTCCGCGAGGCCTTCGAGCGCGCCCTGGATCGCCTGCGCAACCGCTATGGCGGCAGCGTCGACGAGTGGCGCTGGGGCGAGGCGCACGTGGCGATCAGCAGCCACCGCCCGTTCGGCAACGTGCCGCCGCTGGATCGCGTGTTCGACGTGCGGGTGCCCACCGGCGGCGATTCCTACACGGTCAACGTGGGGCAGTACAACCTGGCGGACGGCGAACCCTTCGCCAACCGCCACGCCGCTTCGCTGCGCGCGATCTACGACCTGGGCGACCCCGACGCCTCGCTGTTCATTTATCAGACCGGCCAGAGCGGCGTCGTGTTCTCCTCGCGCTATCGTGACATGCGCGACGAATGGGCCGCCCTCGAATACCGGCCGCTGCGCCTGCGCGAGCCGCCGCGCGCCGACCGTCCCGGCTGGGCAGGCCACGTGCTGCAGTTGCGTCCGTGACCGCGCCGGGCGGCATGCCGCCCGCCCATGCCCCGCGTTGATTCCGGACAATACGCGGCCCAGACCGATGCGTTGCAATCCGATGACGTGACCCCGACACAGGAGATAGCCCTCATGGCAGCGCCCCCCGTACCGCCGAGCAACCCATGGCACGCGCTGTCGGCCGACGAGGCAGTGGCGACGCTGCGCAGCGGCGAGGCCGGCCTCGATGAAGCGGCCGTGCGCGACCGGCTCTCGGAATACGGCCCCAACGCCCTGCCCGCGCCGACGCGGCGCGGGCCGCTGCTGCGCTTTCTGGCCCAGTTCGACAACGCACTGATCTATTTCCTCCTGGGTTCGGCCGTCCTGGCCTTCGCCCTGGGCCACCGCGTCGATGCGGTGGTCATCCTGCTGGTGGTCGGCGTCAATGCCGTGGTCGGTTTCGTACAGGAAGGCCGTGCCGAGGACGCCCTGTCGGCACTGCACGCCATGCTCGCGCCGCAGGCACACGTATGGCGCGACGGCAGGCGCGTGACCGTGCCGGTCGAAGCCGTCGTTCCCGGCGACATCGTCTTGCTCGAGGCCGGCGACAAAGTACCGGCCGATCTGCGCCTGACCCGGGTCCGCGGCCTGCTCGTCGACGAATCGGTGCTCACCGGCGAGTCGATGGCGGTCGAAAAGCGCAGCGAACCGGTCGCACCCGACGCCGCGCTCGCCGATCGCCACGCCATGGCATGGTCGGGGACCCTGGTCGCGGCCGGCCAGGGCCGCGGCGTCGTGGTGGCCACCGGCGCCCGGACCGAGATCGGCGCCATCAGCGGCCTGATCGGCTCGGTGGACAGTCTGACCACGCCGCTGCTGCGCCAGATCAACCGCTTCGCCCGCTGGTTCACCGGGGCCGCGCTCGGCGGCGCCCTCGTCCTCCTGCTGGTGGCGGTCTATGGCCGCGGCTACGGCTGGGCCGAAGGGCTGATGATCGTGGTGGCGCTCGCCGTCAGCATCGTGCCCGAAGGCCTGCCCGCCGTCATCACCATCACCCTGGCGATCGGCGTGCGCCGCATGGCCAGCCGTCACGCCATCGTGCGCCGCCTGCCCGCGGTCGAAACGCTCGGCGCCACTTCGGTGATCTGCTCGGACAAGACCGGCACGCTCACCCGCAACGAAATGTCGGCACGCCGGCTGATCACGCGCAGCGGCGTGCTGTTCGCCGAAGGCACGGGCTACGCTCCGACCGGCCGGCTGGTCGATGCGGCCGGCCAGCCGGCCATGGCGGACACGCTCGCGGCCGAACTCATGCGCGTGGGCCTGCTCTGCAACGACGCCCGCCTGCACGAGGCCGCCCCCGGCGAATGGCGGGTGGACGGCGACCCGATGGAAGGGGCCCTGCTTGCCCTGGCAGCGCGCGGCGCCCTGGACGGCCAGACGGATGCCCGGCTGTATCGCCGCCTCGACGAGATCCCGTTCGACACCGAAACGCGCTACATGGCGACCCTGCACGCTGCGCCGCACGGCGGCGCCGTGCTGTTCGTCAAGGGTGCGCCGGAACGCGTGCTGGCCATGTGCAGCCGCCAGGCGGGCCCCAACGACAACGCCGAACCGCTGGCGCCCGAGGTGTGGCAGGCCGCGATCGACACCGCGGGCGCCGACGGCGAGCGCGTGCTCGGCTTTGCCTGGCAACGCTTCGAGACGGCCCCCGAAAGGCTGGATGCCACCCTCGTGGCCGACCTGGTGTTCGCCGGGCTGATCGGCTTCATCGACCCGCCCCGCGCCGAGGCCATCGACGCCGTCGCCGAGTGCCGTTCGGCCGGCATCGACGTGAAGATGATCACGGGCGATCACGCCGCCACCGCGGGTGCGATCGCCGCCCAGCTCGGCATGGCCGAGCGTCCCGCAGTGGTCACGGGCGCCGACGTGCAGGCCACCAGCGACGCGGACCTGCCGGCGCTGGCCGAGCGCACCACGGTCTTTGCGCGGACCACGCCGGAACACAAGCTGCGCATCGTCCGGGCGCTGCAGTCCGACGGGTCGGTGGTCGCGATGACCGGCGACGGCGTCAACGACGCGCCCTCGCTGAAGCAGGCCGATGTCGGCATCGCCATGGGCAACAAGGGCACCGAGGCGGCCAAGGAAGCCGCCCAGGTGGTGCTCACCGACGACAACTTCGCCACCATCGTCGCCGCCGTGCGCGAAGGCCGCACGGTCTACGACAACATCCGCAAGGTGATCGCCTGGACGCTGCCCACCAACGGCGGCCAGACGCTGGCCATCGCGGCGGCCCTGGTGCTCGGCATGACGCTGCCGGTGACGGCGGTGCAGATCCTCTGGATCAACATGGTGCTCGCCGTGAGCCTGGGCCTGTCGCTCGCCTTCGAGCCGGCCGAGCCCGGCGTCATGCAGCGCCAGCCACGCGCGCCCGATGCGCCCCTGCTCTCGCCGTTCATGCTGTGGCGGGTGGTGTTCGTCTCGATCCTGTTCGTGATCGCCGCCCTCGGCGTGTTCGCGTGGGCCCGCGACATGCGCGGGCTGGACGAGGCCGCGGCGCGCACCCTGGTGGTCAACGTGATCTGCGTGCTCGAGATCTTCTATCTGTTCAACGTACGCTATCTCTATGGCCGCTCGATCACCCCGCACGGCGCCCGCGGTACGCCGGCGGTGCTGCTGGCCATCGCGTTCGTGGCACTGGCTCAGTTCGCCTTCACCTACCTGCCGTGGATGCAATTGCTGTTCGATACGCGCGCGGTCGCCCTGGCCGACGGCCTGGTGCTGATCTGCGTGGGCGTGGCGTTCATGGTGATCCTGGAAATCGAGAAGGCCCTCTTGCAACGGCTGGGCGTCTTTAAGGAACTGTCCGGCAAGCGGGCACGCTGAAGCCCACGGCGCGCTGGCTTCAGCTCTGGGCGTCGCCGGCCTGGACCATGGCGCGCAGGCGGTCGAGCGCTTCGATGCGCACGCGCCGCTGGTTCACCGAAATCAGCCCTTCGTCGGCCATGCGCGAGAGCGTGCGGCTGACCGTCTCGAGCTTCAAGCCGAGGTAGCTGCCGATTTCCTCGCGGGTCATGCGCAGCACGATCTCGCGCCCGGAGTAGCCCCGGGTGTGCATGCGCTGCAGCAGGTTGAGCAGGAAGGCGGCCACCCGCTCGTCGGCCCGCATGCTGCCCAGCAGCAGCATGACACCATGCTCGCGCACGATTTCGCGGCTCATCAACTGGTGGAAGTGCCGCTGCAAGGCGGGCAGTTCACGCGCGATCTTGTCCAGGCGGACGTACGGGATCTCGCAGACCTCGGCATCTTCCAGGGCAACGGCGTCGCAGGCGTGGCGGCCGCTGCCGATACCGTCCAGCCCGACCAGTTCGCCAGTCACCTGAAAGCCCGTGACCTGATCCCGGCCGTCCGACGTGCCCACGCGCGTCTTGAAGGTGCCCAGCCGGATGGCGTAGAGCGAAGTGAAGGGATCGTTGAGGCGGAACAGAGCTTCGCCCTTGCGCAGCGTGCGCCGCGTCGCCACGAGACGGTCGAGCTGGCTGGATTCCGCCTCGCTCAAGCCCACCGGCATGCACAGCTCGCGCAGATTGCACTGCGAGCATGCCACTCGCGCCTGCGCCAGGCCGAACGGCTCCGACGCGACACGGATTGTTGCGGGATTGGGCATGAAGCAACTCCAAAGTGTAGCGCCGTGCAGGCGCTCTGAAACCCATGCTACACGCTGTTTGATCCAGGTCAATACAGCGCCCCGGGCGCCGACATCGACGCGCGCAGGCCGCGACATTATCCCACTGCCCTCCGGGCGCCCCTGCGGCCTGCGCATATGGATGAGTCATTCGCTGACCTGCGATGGACGAAACTGCACGCGCAGCGCCAGCGCTCAGGGGCCAAGGGCATGGGCACAACAGTTGCGCGGTCCGGTTCGCCAGAGCATCGGCATCCTCGCGGTATCACTTGACCAGGAGATGGAGATGGCTGAAACCAAGACCGGTTCCAAGCGCGGTTTCGCGTCGATGGACCCGCAGCGCCAGCGAGAAATCGCAAGCATGGGGGGGCGTGCGGCGCACGCCAGCGGCAACGCGCACCAGTTCACCCCGGAAGAAGCCCGCGCCGCCGGCGCGCGCAGCCATGCGCGCCAGGCCCAGCAACAGGCTGCGGCGAGCAGCCAGCCAGGCGGCATGCGGGGAAGCACGAGCAAGTCGGCCATGACCGATACCGCGCCCGGGTCGCAGTCCATGACCTCGCGCTCGTCTCATCAGCATCGCTGAACTGCCCCGCGCCCCGCTCAGCCCCGCTTTCGCGGGGCTGTTTTTTTGCTGCCGGGCAGTCTCCCGAGGCGGGCGTTGCCCCGCGGAGGAGCAGCACCTCCGTGCCAACAGCGAGGACGACGGCTTCCCACACCTTTGGCGTCGCCAGCAAGCACACGCGCCGGCAGCGGGCCATGCGGCGTGCTGGCCACTCCCGCGACTTGCCCGCGCTCCGGGTATCGGCTCACAATACAAAGCTTTGTCACAAGTCGCTGCCGGCGGGCTCTCACCGCCCGGCCCCCTGAACACGAGTCCGGAACATGTCCGCTGCCCTTCTCGTTGCGCTGGCGTTTTGCGCGGCGCCCGCGACCTACGCCTGTGCCCGCGCGCGGCTGCCGGCGTTCGCCGCACTCGCGCCCGCGGCCCTCTTTGCGGGCTTCGCGCTCCTGCTGCCGCAGGTTGCGGCGCAGGGTGCGCTGCTCGAAACGCATCCCTGGATACCCACGCTCGGCATCGCCCTGGGCTTCCGGGTGGACGGCTGGTCCCTGCTGTTCGCCCTGCTCATCACCGGCATTGGCACCGGGATCTTCCTCTACGCCTCGCGCTACCTCGCGGGCGAGCGCGACCTGCCGCGCTTCTACGCCGTCCTGACGCTCTTCATGGGCGCCATGCTGGGCGCCGTGCTGGCCGACGACCTGATCGCGCTGCTGGTGTTCTGGGAACTGACCAGCCTCACCTCGTTCCTGCTGATCGGCTACGACCCGACGGGTGCGCCGGCGCGCCGCTCGGCGCAGCAGGGCCTGCTCGTCACCGTCGCCGGCGGCCTGGCCATGCTCGCCGGCGCGATCCTGCTCGGCAGCGCAGCCGGCACCTACAGCGTCTCGGAACTGCTGGCGCGGCGCGAGGCCATCGCGGCCCTGCCCGAGGCGCCCGCCATCATCGTGCTGATCGCCATCGGCGCCTTCGCCAAATCGGCCCAGGCGCCGCTGCATGCCTGGCTGCCCAACGCCATGGTGGCGCCGACGCCCGTGTCCGCGTTCCTGCACTCGGCGACGATGGTCAAGCTCGGCGTGTACCTGCTCGGCCGGCTGGACCCGGTCTTCGGCGAGAACACCCTGTGGGTCGTCCTGCTGAGCGTGGCCGGGATGGCCACCATGCTGGTCGGCACCTTGCTCGCCCTGCGCCAGACCGACCTGAAGCGCGTGCTCGCCTATTCCACCGTCGTATCGCTCGGCACCCTGGTGCTGCTGATCGGCATGCAGCACCCGCTGGCCGCCGTCGCCACGGTGGTCTTCCTGCTGGTACACGCGCTCTACAAGGCCTGCCTTTTCATGGTGGCCGGCATCATCGACCACGCAACGGGCACGCGCGACGCCACGCAGATCTCCGGGCTGGGCCGGCTGATGCCGGTGACCTGCGTCGCGGCGCTGGCCGCGGCCCTGTCCATGAGCGGGCTGCCCCCTTTCGTCGGCTTCCTCGGCAAGGAACTGATGTACGAGGCCGGGCTGGGCGGTTCCTCCTATGCCTGGCTGATGCTGGCCGTGGCGCTGCTCGCCAATGCGTGCATGGTGGTGGTTGCAGGCGTGGTGGCGGTGCGCTGCTTTTTCGGTGCGCCCCGCGACTGGCGCGACGCTCCGCACGGGCAGCCGCACGACCCGGCGCCCGCCATGCTCGCCGGGCCGCTGGTGCTCGCCGCCCTGGGCCTGTACTTCGGCCTGGCCCCCGGCCACACCGCCGCGCTGCTCGCGCCGTCGGCGAGCGCGCTGCGCGCTGCGCCGGTCGAACTCTCTTTGACTTTGTGGCACGGCTTCACGCCCATGCTGGCCTTGTCCGCCCTCACCCTCGCCCTGGGTGTCTACGGCCTGTGGCGCTGGCACCCGCTGCGCGAGGCGATGGCGCGCAATCGGCTGGTCGACGCCTGCAGCACCGATCTTGCCTATGACCGCGCGCTGGACGGCATGATGCGGTTCGCCGCCTGGCAGACGCGCGCCATCCAGTCCGGCAGCCTGCGCCGCTACACGGGCTTCAGCCTGGGCTTCAGCGCGCTGGCGATCCTCGTCACCCTGTTCTCCACCGGCGGTTTCGCCTGGCCGTCCTGGGGCGAGGTGCTGCAGCCGGCGGCCGTCCTGCCGCCGCTGCTGATGCTGGCTGCGTATGCCGTGCTGCGCGCCGACAGCTTCATCAAGGGCATCGTCGCCGCCGGCATGGTGGGTTTCGGGCTGGCCATCGTGTTCCTCTTCAACGGCGCGCCGGATCTCGCGTTCACCCAGTTCGCGGTCGAGGCGCTGTCCATCGTGATCCTGCTCGCCATCATCGGGCACATGCCGTTCCGTCAGCGCGACAAGCGCACGCCGGCCCAGAAGCGCCGCGACGCCATCATCGCGGCCGGGCTGGGCACCGCGTTCGCCCTCGTGCTCACCACCATCGTCGCGGCACCCTTCGACGGGCGATTGTCCGACTTTTTCCGCGAGGCCAGCGTGCCGCTCGCGCACGGGCGCAACCTGGTCAACGTCATCATCGTGGACTTCCGTGCCCTGGACACCCTGGGCGAGATCACGGTGCTGGCCCTGGCCGCGCTGTCGGCCGCGGCCATCGTGGCAAGCGCGCCGCTGCGCCGGCGCAAACCCGCCGCCAAAGCTGCGGCAGCCCAGGCCCCCGCGCCCGGAGGCACCCCATGAAACACCACATCGACGAGGTGTCCAGCCGGGCTGGCGCCAACCTGTCCTCGCCGATCTTTCGCATCGGCGCGCGCATGATCCTGCCGATCGCGCTCGCCGTGTCGCTGTACCTGCTCTGGCGCGGCCACAACGAACCCGGCGGCGGCTTCGTCGGCGGGCTGGTCGGCGCGGTCGGTTTCACGGTCTACGGCCTGGCCTTAGGGCGCGCCGCCATGCACGCCAGGCTGCGCGTGTCCCCGCCCAAGATCCTCGCCTGCGGCCTGCTGTTCGCGCTGGCCTCGGGCCTGCCGGGGCTGGTCGGCTCGGCCGCGCCCTTCCTGACGCACCAGTGGACGGAGCTGGGCGGTTTGGCGCTCGGCACCGCGCTGATCTTCGACATCGGCGTCTATCTGGCGGTGCTCGGCGCCGTCATCACCCTGCTCGACCTCTACCTGGAAACCTGATGGAGCCGTTGTACATCGTGGCTTTCGGCGTGCTGATCGCCGTCTCGGCCTACCTGCTGATGTCGCGCAATCTGCTGCGCATCGTGCTCGGGCTGCTCCTGCTCGGCAACGCGGCCAATCTGTCGATCTTCATCGCGGGCCGGCTGGGGCCGGCCACGCCGCCGCTGGTCGCCGCCGGCGAGCAGACGATCGCCGCCAGCGCCAACCCCCTGCCGCAGGCGCTGATCCTCACCGCCATCGTGATTTCCTTCGCCCTGGTCGCCTTCACCGTGGTGCTGTTCGAACGCGCGCAGCGCTCGCTGGACACGATCGACGTCGACGACATGCGCGTCGCGGAGCCGCGCAAGGACGCTGCCGAGCCGGCCCCGACGGAGCAGGCATGACCTCATCCTGGCTGTTGACGCTGCCGATCGGCATTCCCCTGTTCACCCTGGCCGTGTGCGCCCTGTGCTGGCGCAGCACGGCGCTGCAGCGCTGGATCAACCTGGCCGGCAGCCTGGCCCTGCTCGCCGCCGCCGTCGCCCTGGTCGGCGCCACGCGCGGCGGCGAGATCCTCGCCACCCAGTTCGGCCACTGGGCGCCACCCTTCGGCATCACCTTCGTGGCCGACATGCTCGCCGCGGCCATGGTGCTGATCACGGCGATCATGGCCGTCGCGGTGTCCGTGTACGGCTTCGCGCCCGGCGAGAGCGGCCCGCGCCACGCCTTCTACCATCCCCTGCTGCAGGGCCTGCTGCTGGGCGTGATCGGCGCCTTCCTGACCGGCGACATCTTCAACATGTACGTCTGGTTCGAGATCATGTTGATCTCGTCCTTCGGGCTGCTCGCCGTGGACGCCACCCGCGAGCAACTGGATGCCGGCGTGAAGTACGTCGCGCTCAACCTCATCATGACCACGGTGTTCCTGATCGCGATCGGCTTCCTGTACGGCGCGACCGGCACGCTCAACATGGCCGACCTCGCCCGTGTGCTGCCCGAGCACGGCAACCCCGGGCTGGTCATGACGCTGGCGGTGATGTTCCTGATCGCCTTCGGCTCCAAGGCCGCCCTGTTCCCGCTCTTCTTCTGGCTGCCGGCCTCGTACCACACGGCCAACACGCCGGTGCTGGCGATCTTCGCCGCCCTGCTCACCAAGGTCGGCGTGTACGCCATCCTGCGCTGCTTCACGCTGCTGTTCCCGGTGGAGGGCACCTTTCTCGTGCCGGTGATCGGCGTAATCGCCGCGCTCACCATGGTCACCGGCGTGCTGGGCGCGGCCGCGCACTTCGACATCCGGCGCATCCTGTCCTTTCACATCATCAGCCAGATCGGCTACATGCTGGTGGGGGTCATGATCGCCACGCCGCTGGCCCTGGCCGGCGCCGTGCTCTACGTGATCCACCACATCATCGTGAAGGCCAACCTGTTCCTGATCGGCGGCGCGATCGCCCGCGTCGGCGGCAGCTACGACCTCAAGCGCATCGGCGGGCTGCAGCGCAAGGCGCCGCTGCTCGCGCTGCTGTTCGCCGTCCCCGCCCTGTCGCTCGCCGGCCTGCCGCCGCTCTCGGGCTTCTGGGCCAAGTTCCTGGTGATCAAGCCCAGCCTGGACACGGGCCAGGTTGCGATGGCCGTGGTCGCACTGGCCGTGGGCGTGCTCACCCTGTTCTCGATGGTCAAGATCTGGAACGAGGCGTTCTGGAAACCGGCGCCCGACGCGGCGCTGGCGCAGACTGCCGAGCGCCGCGTCGCCGGCGCCATGCTGCTGCCCATCGCAGCCCTCGCCTTGATCACCCTCACCATCGGCCTGTATCCCGAGCCGTTCGTGACCTACGCCGAGCTGGCGGCGGACCAGTTGCTGCACCCCGCGACCTACGTCGAGGCCGTCACCAGCGCCTACGTCCTGCCCGGAGAGACACCATGAGCCGCCTCTCCCGCCTGGGCGACTGGGCCCGCCTGCTCGGCCGCTTCTTCATCGACCTGGTGCTGTCCGTCAAGGAAGTCGTGCTGGCCGTGTTCGAGCCCAGGCGCGCGAGCCGCAGCGGCATCGTGGCCATCCCGCTGGACGTCAAGAGCGAAGCGGGCATCGCTCTGCTCGCCAACATGGTCACCCTCACCCCCGGCACCACCAGCCTGCACGTGTCCGAGGACGGCAAGACGCTCTACGTCCACGTCATGAACCTCTCGGACGACACGGTCGAGCAGGTCAAGGCCGGTTTCGAGGCCCACGTGCGCAAGGTGCTGCCATGATCGAAGCCTGGTTTCCCTACGTTCTCGGCCTGTGCGCCGCCATGCTCGTGGTGGCGGGCGTATGCGCCGGCATCCGCATAGTGCGCGGCCCCCACGCCGCCGACCGCGTGGTCGCGCTGGACATGCTGTGCGTGCTGGGCGTGGCCGCCTGCGGGCTCGCCGCTCTCTCGTCCGGTGCCATCGCTTTCGTGGACATCGTGCTGGGCGTGGCGCTGGTGGGTTTCCTGGCGACGGCGGCGTTCGCCGGTTTCATCGAGCGCGGGGCACGCCGCGACGACGACGACGAGGAGGCTTCCTGATGCTGTGGCTCTCTGCCGTGTTCCTGCTGGCAGGCTCGCTGCTTTGCCTGATCGCCGCCGTGGGCGTGCTGCGTCTGCAGGATTTCTTCATGCGCACGCACGCCGCGACCAAGGCCGGCGTGGCCGGCTGCGGGCTGTTCCTGATCGGGGTGGGATGTGCCGACAATACGCTCGGCACCTGGATCAAGGTCGGGGTCGCGATCGTGTTCCTGCTGGTGACCACGCCGCTGTCGGGCCATCTGCTGGGCCGCGCGGGCTACGTCGGCGGCGTGCCGCTGTGGAAGGGCACGCGCACCGACGCCCTGCACGACGAACTGCCGCGCGGAACATTCGAGGCGCAAGAAAAAACGGACACCCGTTGAACGCGTGTCCGTGAAAGGGCGCCAAAGCCCGCGGCTGACACGGGCCGCTCGCGCAGCCCGTGCATCCGGCTCCGGGATCAGACCGGAGCCGCGAGGTCCAGGTCGTCCAGGCTGAACAGGCCCACCAGCTTGATGGCGAAGTCGTCGGTGTCGTAGCCGCCGCCGGTCGAGTTGTGATACAGGTAGGTATCACCGTCGAACTGGAACAGCACGATGCCGGTGCTGCTCGCATCCGCAGCCGCGGCCGCCGAGAAAGCCGCATTCAGCGAGCCGGGGGTACCCGTGAACGTGAACAGGCTGAAGTCGAGTTCCGTATCGACATACAGGTCGTCCTCGGCGGCGTCGAAGTCCTCGATGACGTCCATGAGGCCGAACGTCGACGAACTCAGCGTCTCCTCGCCGTCGCCGACCACGATGAAGATCGAGTCCTCGCTGCCCTCGCCCAGCGTGACGGTCTCGGCCACCGTGGCGGACATGTCGAACAGGTCGAAGTAGCCCTGGTAGTCGGAGACGTCGATGGTCGAGAACTTGCTCGAGTCGTTGGAGTACTGGAACACGCTCGGGGCCTGGCCGTCCTCGGTGGCGGGCACGGCCACGCCGCCGACCACGGTCAGCGTGCCGCCGGTAGCGCCGACGCCGGTGTAGGTCTCGGTCTCGTCATCTTCCTCGCCGGCCCATGCATTGACGTAGATCGAGCCGTCGATCCCCAGCGTCACGTCGGCCGCGGCATCGGTGAGCTGCAGTTCCATGTACGAAGGGAAGTTCAGCAGAGCCTCGAGCCCCAGCACGCCGCTGGCGTCCTCGAGCAGGGCGATGGGGTTGGCCAGGACGAGCGCCTGGTCGGCCGCCAGGCCCTGGACTTCCACGAACGACCCCGACAGGCTGCTGATCGCCAGGCCTTCGAAGCCGGTCAGCCGGGTGGCATCGAGCGTGAAGTCTTCGGCCGTGACGAGCAGGGCCAGGTTCTGGATGTTCTGCAGGCCGTCGAGAGCGTCGTAGTTCTCGGTCTGGAACTCCTCCTCCTGCGTCAGCAGCACGAGGCTGTTGTCGCCTTCGCCGCCGTCGATCGAATCGGTGAGCCGCACGTCGGCAGCGATGATGATGTCGTCGCCCGCGCCGCCGATGAAGGCGGGACGGTAGTCGCCCAGGTCGGACGGGGTATCCATGTAGTCGCCCAGCATGGCACCCAGCGCGCCGGCCAGTTGGTCGGTGACCGAGCCGTCCTCGCCGAGCGCGTCCAGCGCATCGAGCAGGCCATGGATGTAGATGAGATCGCCCGTGGAGCCCGAGGCGTCGATGGTGGTGACGTTCTCGCCCAGCGCCGCCAGCAGAACGGTGTCGATCTCGGTGTTCAGCGTGAAGGTCTCGGTCTCGCTGCCGGTGACCGCGCCGAACACCAGCCAGGCCGCCTCGCCTTCGGCGCCGCCCAGCGAGCCGGTCAGGTTGACTTCATTCAGGGATTCGCCGGCTGCGATCGCGACGCCCACGCGCAGCCCGATGTCGGGACCGTCCTCGCCGGTGTCCAGCGTCGTGCCGAAGTTGTCGAAGGCGATCGTGGTGGCGGTCGTGTTCTCGGCGGTCAGCACGCCGGCGACGGCGATGCCGAATTCCTCGCCGCCCAGGACCTTCTCGATGTCCCTGAAGCCCACGGTCACGTCGTCGCCGACATTGGCGACGATGGTGGCATCGTTGTGCTGCCAGATTTCCTCGACGCCGACGAACTTCGAGGCGTCGACCACACCATCGGTGTTCGCGAAGATCGAACCGTTGTTGTAGATATTGACGACTTCGATGTTCTTGACGCTGCCTTGCTGAACGGCGTTGTTGCCGTCTTCGTCAGTGACGATGTTCAACGTGTCGCGGCCAGCGCCGCCGTCGATGGAATCGAACCGGCCCAGCGTCGTCGCGGGCTGGCTGTTCGAGGCATTCACCGGCAGGGCCGTGAAGGTGTCGTCGCCGCTGGTACCGACCAGGTTGTCCACGCCGATGGTCAGGTTGAAGCTCTGGCCGCCGCCCGTGGCGCTGTAGAGCAGCTCGAGCGCGGCATCGACGGAGGCCGGATCCTCGTTGACCCCGGCAAGGATCTGCGCGGCATTGGTGCCCAGCGTCGGCAGGATGTGGGGGTTGGAGTTCTCGAACTTGGCGAACTCCAGCGCCACTTCCAGGCGATTGCTGAAGAACATCGCGTCCCGGCTGCCCGGGTCCTGGTCTTGCACGGAGCGGATGATGACCGCCAGCAGGTCCTCGCGGCCGAACGTGCCGTTGTCCAGTTGCGTGACCCAGTACTCCAGGCCCTCCTCGTCGGGCGCGCGGCCGAGGACGTTCTCGTAGATCCAGGTGACGTATTCGTTGTTGGTCGAGTTCACCTCGCTCGGGATCTCGCCATTGGCCTGCGCGGATACGTAGATCTCGGCGGATAGTGCCAGATAGGCATGGTCCAGCGCATCGTCGCCGTCGCCCTGCTCGGCGGCCAGTGTCTGCAGGCGGCCGACGTAATAGCTCATCGCCTGATACTCAGGCGCGCGTCCCATGTATGCCAGGAAGAGGCCCGCGACTTCCTCCCGCGCCTCTTCGATTCCGATCGTAGCCATTGTGCATGCTCCAAAGTCATGCGGTTTATGAAAGCCCGGTCTCCCCTACCTACTAATCCATCCAGGCGGATTAATACTAGGCAGGCTTTCGTTAGGTGGCTGTGACTGCGATCACAAAACGCCAATAAATTTCGCTTTTGGAAAAATGTTGCAATGCAATGAAGTGCAGTGCCGCGTGGCGGCAAGCGTGCGGTTCTCTCGGGGTGAGCCGAACAGGCCGGCCGTCAAGCCCGCGAAAAAGGCCCCCACGCTGCGCCTTCGGCTGGCTGCCCCCCAGGGGGCGCTTTTTGCCTTGGGGCGGCCCGGCGACAAAAAAAACCACTGCGTGCCATCCGCCGCACTTGTGCGGCACGGGAGCGCTGGCGGCCGTAGGCTGTCGTCTTCCCAGGAGACGACATGCCCGCTGCCTTGCCGCCAGGCGATCCGCTGCCCGAACCCTACCCGGACGCGGCCCCCGAGGCCGACCACGACGGGCGCTGGAAAGATGCACTCGAAGCCTATCTCCAGCCCTGCCTGGCCCTGTTCTGGCCGGCAGTGCATGCCTTGGTCGACTGGTCGGTGCCGGTGGTGTTCCTCGACAAGGAGCTGCAGCGCCTGGCCGGCGCCACGTGGACACGCTGGTCCAGGTGCGCCTGCGCGAGGGCGCCAGCGCGCACCTG
>NZ_VLTJ01000032.1 GCF_007558815.1 Verticiella sediminum
CCCGGCCGTGCTCATGCCCTACTGCACCGCCTCGTCCGTGTAAATCATCATCCAGCCGTTGCGGCCTTCGATGAAGCGCGCCTGCTTGAGCGACGCGCCCTCGAGCAGGCGCTGGGCTTCGGGGCCGACCAGAGCCGGGTTCAAGCGCTTTTCGACCGCCAGCCGGTAGTCGCACTGGTAGCCGGCCTGGCCCAGTGCCGGCGCGCAGCCGATCTTTTCGAACGCCAGGATTTTCGGCGGGGGCGCGGGTTCCCAGGTGCCGCTGGTCACTCCGGCGTAGAGCATCGTGGCGAGGCACACCTGGTTCATGGCCGGATCGTGGGTCCGCGGGCCGTCCAGGCAGCCGGCCATGAGTGCGTTCTGGCGTCGCGTGCCGGTATCGAGCACGCTGCGCACCAGATCGTACATGACGTCCTCGGAGGGCTCGCCCGCTGCGGCCTGGGGGGCAGCCTGCTTCGAGGGAGCGGGCTGTTCGGGCTCGACGCCCGAGCGGCCCAGCGCGATGCGCTTGTCCACAGCCTGCGCCTGCGCGGTAAAGGCGGTGAGGATGGCCATGCCCGGCACCGTCTGCTGATCCTGCGGCAGGAGATAGCGCGCCTGCAGGCCATGCAGCTCCTCGTGGCTCGCCGTGCCGGCGGCCTGGCGTTGCAGCGTCTCCCGAGCCTGGGCCAGGGCTTGCTCGCGTTTTTGGGTGAAGTAGGGCAGCAAGCCAGCCAACGGCTCGACCCGCGCCGCGTACGGTTGCAGACGCTGCAGGTAATCCGCATGCCAGCGCACGCCTTGCTCCAGGGCCACGGCTCCCTCGCCCAGGGCGTCGATGCGCTGTCGCTCCGTCGCGGCCAGCGCTTCGCCGATCGCGTCCATCCGCTGCTGGATGCGGCGCAGGTTCTCCGCGCGCGCCTGCACGCCCTCGGTGGATTGCAGGCGCTCGCCCGCCGGCATGAAGCCGGCCTGCTGGCGGTGCGCCAGGGTGGCCAATGCCTGCAAGCCGTCCAGCCCCTGGGCAGATGCCAAGGCTTGGTCGACGGCCGCGGCCAATACCGGCACTGCGACGGCCGTGTCCGCCGCGCGCAGGTCCGCCAGGAACCGCTCGCGCGCCGCCTGTGCGGCCATCGCGAACACCGCCTCGCCTTCACGCTCCATGGCGAGCAGGCGCTGGGCATCGGGCTCGGTGGGCTGCAGGCCCGTCGCCGCCGACGCCAGCCGAAGCAACGTGGCGTCGGCTTCGCGCGCACGCGCCAGGTGCTGCAGGTTGGCTGGCTGCTGCCCGGGGGCCAAGGCGCTGTTCACGAGCTGCTTCTCGCGCGCGGGCAGCGCCGCCAGCGGTCCGTTGGGAACCGCGAAGCAACGGGAAGCGCCCTGCGCAAGCTGCTGCAGTGTCTGGCGGTCCATCTCGTCATAGCGCTGCCCGAAAATCGGTACGAAACGCGCATCGCGAAGCATCGCGGCGATGGCCGCCTCGCTGGGGCGGTGGCCGGTGTAGAACGGGATCGGCTCGGCATCGACCCACGCCTGGAGCGAGGCGCAGGAGCGCGCCAGCGTCTCCTGGCGCGCCTGAGCGTTGGCCTCGCGCTGTGCCTGAGCCTGACGCTGTCGTGCCTCGCGCTCGGCCTGCGCCGCGCGCTGGCGTTCCTCTCGTTCGGCCCGTGCCTGCTGCTGCTTGGCCTGACGCACAGCCTGATCCGCCGCCCGCTGCACGGCGCGCTGGACGTCGGCGTCGGTGGCCGCGAACGTGGGCAGGGCGATCGACAACAAGGCGACGGCCAGGACAGCGCGCAACCACGGCGCGCCCGCGCGAGAGCGGCGCAGCGGCTGGGGCAGGCATCGTCCTGGCAGGCTACAAGGCGACATGTGCGGTCTTCCGGCAAGGCGATGCAGAAAGTCCGACGATAAGAAAGGCCTGGCCTGCCGTCCATTCGCCAATGGGCCTAAGACAACGCTGTCGGACGCGCTATTCGCGCGCCTGCCGAGCTACGCCTTGTGCGCGGGCGGCGTCGCCCATGGCGTTGGGCCGGGACGCAGGAAAAAGGGGCTGCGCTTTCACGCAACTCCTGCGGATACTCGAGGGCTGGGTGCAGTCGAACCGGTAGACGCAGCGAACGCCCGTTTACGCGCGCGCTGCGTGCAGCATCAGTCGATCGAGCGCATTGGCAAACGTGCGCCGGTCGCTTTGGCTGAGAGCCGCGGGGCCGCCCGTATCGACGCCCAGGCTGCGCAGCTCTTCCATCATGTCCCGCAGCGACAGGCGCTCGCGTATGGTGTCGACGGTGTAGCGCTCGCCTCGCGGGCTGAGCACCAAGGCGTTCCTGTCGAGCACCTGGGCAGCCAGGGGAATGTCGCCGGTAATCACCAGGTCGCCGGCGGACACATGCTTGACGATATAGTCGTCCGCCACATCGAAACCGCGCGGCACCTGGACGGCACGGACCAAGGGCGATGGCGGCGTGCGCAGCATCTGGTTGGCGACCAGCGTCAGCGACCGTTGCCATCTTTGCGATGCCCGGTACAGGATTTCCTTGATCACGACGGGGCAGGCGTCGGCGTCGACCCAGATATGCATGGCGCTGGATAGTGGATCGTCTGTGGGGTACTGCTGGGGAGGGGAGTGGTGGCTGGCGCGAAATCGAAAACTGCCAGCAAGCCACCGTTCAAGCCATTCTACGCCGTTACATTGCGCTGATGACGCCGGACGCCTTTCTCTCGAAAGAAGGCTATGGCTGCCCTTCGATCTCGCCAACGCCGTCGAGCGGCGGCATCCAGCCGACACGGCGGCGCGTCCAGATTTGCGTTTGAGGACCACCCAACTGGTCGCGCTGCGCCAGGGTGCCGACCCGCAGCGAATAGCGTTTTGGCGTACCGGGATCGGTTGCGTAGAGCTGCGTGCCGCACTGCTCGCAAAAACCGTTGACCCGGTGCGCGCCGCTGTCGGCGGTCTTCACATAGTGGCGCGGCTGGCCTTGCAGCAAACGAAACGTCTCGGCCGGCGCGGCGATATTCGTGCGAAACGCCGAACCCGACATGATCTGACAGTCGAGACAATGGCAAATCCGCATCGAATCGGGTTGGACCTCGGCCTCGTAGCGGATCGCGCCGCAGTGACATTGCCCCTGCACTTTCATTGCTATCTCCCGTTCAGCCCCGGAATGGCCGTCCCCCGGGTCTGGTAGATGGTCGGAGCCTATGATTTGAGCATAGGAGAAAGTCCATGAGCACCGAGCGTTTTACCCCGGAATTCAAGGAAGAAGCGGCCAGCCAGGCGCCGGCCGCGTCGGGCATCGTCGTCTTTCCGGGTGGACAGCGCCACGGCTCGATGTCGAGGCGTCAAGGCAAGCTGGAAATGTCCGCTAGTTGGGCAGGCTATGCGCTGGTCGCCGGGCGGCAAGGTGACCCAGGGACGGCGCATTGACAGCCGCGAGGCCCAGGCTTACGCTGCAACGAGCGCGGCGCGCGGCGTATATAACCAGAAGAATCAGGGGACTGCCATGAAGGCGATGCAGTGGATGAAAGCACTGGCGTTGGGGGCTGTTTTGTGCGCCGGGGCGGCGCACGCTCAGGTGAGTGTGATGTTGCCGGCCAATCCGGGCGGCGGTTGGGATGCGACCGGGCGGCAGGCCTTCCAGGCGATGAACCAAGCCGGTATCTATACCGGGACCGTGAGCTACACGAACAAGGGCGGCGCCGGCGGCACGATCGGGCTGGCCGATTTCCAGCGTGCGCAAAAAGGCAAGCCGGACGCCCTGGCGGTGTTCGGCGCGATTACCGTGGGCGCCATTACGCTGAATAAATCCCCGATCGACCTGAGCCAGTTCAAGCCGGTGGCGCGGCTCACGGCCGAGTACCTGGTGCTCGCCGTGAAGGCCGATTCCTCCTACAAGTCGCTGGACGATTTCGTGGCGGCGCTCAAGAGCGACCCGGGCGCGACGGCTGTCGGGGGCGGCTCGGCCGGCGGGGTGGACCACATTGCCCTGGCGCTGCTGGCGCAAAGTGCGGGTGTGCCGGTGCAGTCGCTGAATTACATTCCACAGGCGGGCGGTTCGGACACCGTGATCGGCATCGTCAACGGCACCTTGAAGGCGGGGATTTCGGGTATTTCCGAGTTCCAGCAATTCGCCCAGGATGGCCGGATACGCATTCTGGGCGTGACGACCGCCGAGCGCATGAAGAATCTGGCAGACGTTCCGACCTTCAAAGAGTCCGGTTACGACGTCGAGATCGCCAACTGGCGAGGCATCCTCGGTTCGATCGACATGCCCGAAGCCAATCAGAAGGAATGGGTGGATCGCTTCAGCAAACTGAACGAAAGCGACGCCTGGAAGGCTGTGCTCGAGAAACAGGGTTGGGATCCCTATTTCCTGGCCGGTGACGAATTCGGCGAGTTCATCCAGAGCGAAAGCGGTCGTATCAATCAGGTGCTCAAGGACGCGGGCCTGGCCAAGTAAGCGCAAGCGCGCGGTTTTGCTGAAGGAACGTCGATGAGCTGGTTGCGCAAGGGCCCCTGGTGGTTGGGGCTGGCCGTGATATGCCTGGGCGCCGTCTGCATCTATGCCTCGACCGAGCTCGCGGCAACCGCCCAGTACGCCGCCATCGGCCCCGGCATGCTCGTGTCGGTGGTGGGCCTGGGGCTGGTCGTTCTGGGCATTCTGTTGTTGATCCAGATCGCACGCGGCGAAGTGTTCGAGCCGGAAGAGGCCGAGAACGCTGCGCCGGGGCAGCCGATGGACAAGCGCGCCTTTTTTACCGCGCTGCTCGCCGTCATGCTTCCTGCCCTGGCCATGCAGACCCTCGGCTTGCCGATAACCGCCATGCTTGCCTTCATGCTGGTTGCGCGGGCCTTCGGCTCGCGGCGCGTGGTATCGGACCTCATCGTTGGCTTCGCACTGGGCGGGCTGTGCTGGCTGCTGTTCGGCTGGTTGGGCTTGCAACTGGGCGGATTCTTTCCGTTGGCGGGCCTGTAATGGATACCCTGGCGCTGCTTTTCCATGGCTTCGAGGTGGCGCTCACCCCGACCAACCTGATGTGGGCTTTCATCGGGTCGGTATTGGGCACGGCCATCGGCGTGCTTCCGGGCATCGGGCCGGCCCTGACCATCGCCTTGCTGCTGCCGATCACGGTCTCCGTGGGGCCGGTGTCCGCCTTCATCATGTTCGCCGGCGTGCTGTACGGGGCCATGTATGGCGGCTCGACCACCTCGATCCTGATCAATACGCCGGGCGAGGCGGGGTCGATGATGACCGCCCTGGAAGGCAACAAGATGGCGCGCGCCGGGCGTGGCGCGGCCGCGCTGGCGACCGCGGCCATCGGGTCGTTCGTCGCCGGAACCATCGCCACGCTGTTGCTGACGTTCGCCGCGCCGGTCGTAGCCGAGCTTGCCTTCCTGCTCAAGCCGGCCGACTATTTTGCCCTCACGGTTCTGGCGTTCACGTCGGTGGCGGTGGTGATGGGCGCATCGCGGGTGCGCGGTTTCGTCTCGCTCTTCATCGGGCTTGCTCTCGGTCTGGTCGGTATCGATGGGATGACCGGTCAGCCGCGCATGACCTTCGGCATCGCGGACCTGCTCGACGGGGTCGAACTGACGGTCGTCCTCGTATCGGTCTTCGCCGTGGGCGAGATTCTCTACGTCGCCAGCCATTACGTGCACGAGCAGGGCGAGATCGTCGCCGTCAAGGGGTGGACCTTCATGACGCGCGAGGATTGGCGACGTTCATGGCGGCCATGGTTGCGTGGAACGGCGCTGGGTTTTCCGATCGGTACGATTCCCGGCGGGGGCTCCGAAATCCCCACGATGCTGTCCTATGCGGTCGAGAGAAAGCTGTCCCGGCATAAGGACGAGTTCGGCAAAGGCGCCATCGAGGGGGTCGCCGGGCCCGAGGCGGCCAACAATGCCGCGGCCGCCGGCATTCTGGTGCCTTTGCTGACGTTGGGACTGCCCACGTCGGCCACCGCCGCGATCCTGCTTGCGGCGTTCCAGAACTATGGGCTGCAGCCGGGGCCGTTTCTGTTCAGCAGCAATCCGGAGCTGATCTGGGGATTGATCGCGTCGCTTTACATCGGCAACGTGATGCTGCTGGTGCTGAACCTGCCGCTGGTCGGCATTTGGGTGAAACTGCTGCAGGTTCCCCGGCCTCAGCTATACGCGGGCATCCTGGTGTTCGCCATGATCGGAATCTGGGGCGTATCGGGTTCGGTCTTCGACCTGGTCCTGATGGCCGCCCTGGGAGCGGTCAGCTACGCGATGCGGGTTTACGGCTTTCCCATCCCGCCGCTGCTCATCGGCCTGATTCTCGTGCCGCTGGCGGAAAACCAGTTGCGCACGGCGCTGGCGGCGGCGCAGGGCAGCGTATCGGTCCTGTTTGAGACGCCGATCTCGATTGCCTTTCTCGCGCTGGCGCTCCTGTTCCTCTTTGCGCCGATGTTGTTGCGGCGGCTGAGGGCGGCGGCGTAAGCTGGGTGCATCGGTCGCACCTACAGAGCGCATCGCATGAAGAAGATCGGATTCCTGTCGTTCGGCCACTGGACGCCTTCCCCCCAGTCGCAGACGCGTTCTGCCGCGGACGCGCTGCTGCAGTCCATCGAACTGGCCGTGGCCGCTGAGGAACTGGGTGCGGACGGTGCCTATTTCCGGGTGCACCACTTCGCCCGCCAGCTCAGTTCGCCTTTTCCTTTGCTGGCTGCCGTCGGCGCGAAAACCAGCCGCATCGAGATCGGCACGGGCGTGATCGACATGCGCTACGAGAACCCGCTTTACATGGCCGAGGATGCGGGCGCGGCCGACCTCATTGCCGGTGGACGCCTGCAGCTCGGCATCAGCCGGGGTTCTCCCGAGCAGGTGGTCGATGGCTGGCGCTACTTCGGCTACCAACCCGCCGAGGGCGAGACGGACGCCGACATGGCCCGGCAGCACACGCAGGCCCTGCTCACCGTCTTGCAGGGCAAGGGTTTCGCGCAGCCCAACCCGCGCCCGATGTTCCCCAACCCGCCCGGCCTGTTGCGCGTGGAACCCCATTCCGATGGCTTGCGCGAGCGCATCTGGTGGGGTTCGAGCTCGAATGCGACCGCGGTCTGGGCCGCCGAGTTGGGCATGAACCTGCAGAGTTCGACGCTGAAGGACGACGAGACGGGCGAGCCATTCCACGTCCAGCAGGCCAAGCAGATCCGGGCCTACCGCGAGGCATGGAAGGCGGCGGGCCATGCGCGCACGCCACGGGTGTCGGTGAGCCGCAGCATCTTCGCCCTCGTGAACGAGCAGGACCGGAGGTATTTCGGGCGCAGCGGCCAGGAGGACGATTCAATCGGGTTCATCGATGAGAAAACCCGGGCGATCTTCGGCCGCAGCTACGCCGCGGAGCCGGACCTGCTGGTCGGGCAACTCGCGCAGGACGAAGCCATTGCCGAGGCCGATACCTTGCTGCTGACGGTGCCGAACCAACTGGGCGTCGACTACAACGCGCATGTGATCGAATCGGTGCTGACGCATGTGGCGCCGGCACTGGGCTGGCGGTGAAACAACAAGCTAGATGGGCTGAAAGTCTCCCGTCGCCACGTACCGCAGGTACGCATCGACGCTTCTTGCCATGTTCGGCAGCATGGCCGGCAGGTCGTCGACGATCAGCCCGACTTCTTCGGCGATTTCCCGGCGCACGACGGATTCCAGGTTCTCGCTTCTTCGCCGCTGCAGCAGGATTTCTTCCTTGGCGTTCTCGATGGCGACGTGCGCGCCAGGCATGAGCAGAAGCCGATCGCCAACGGCCGCGCGCAGTTTGCCGAGATGGGTGTCCGAGAACTCCGCCATTGCATGTCGAACGAGCGCTGCGTGATCGGCGCGCCGATGTCGGCCCGCGTGAAGCCGGTTTCTTCACGCAACTCCCGTCGCGCGGCGGTCTCGAAGTCTTCGCCGTCATCCACCGCGCCGCCCGGTGTGGCCCAGAAATCGCGGCCGGCCAGCGGGCCGCGCCGATGCACGAATCGGAACAGCAGCACTCGACTGGAGGCATCGACGACGAGCAGGCGGGAAGACGAGCGGGTACGCATGGGCAACGAATCCAAGGGGCAAAGGGCATTCTAGCCGCCCGGCTTCGGCATCATGCTTCGGCCGTCGGCTGTCATCCATCGGCGTTGGCCAGAATGGCCTCCAGCTTTCGGCGCACCTGCGCCCGATGCTGATCGGCCTGGCGTCTTTGCCTGCATAAGCCAGCGTCACGGATAGTTGAATAGCCAGCTCTTGCCGCCACTCGGATGGACGCGAAGATACAGCTCGTCCCCGTTGGACAGCATGTATTCTTTGTCCGCGAGCTGAGCCAGTTCAATGGCTTTGGCAGTGAGTTTCATCGCTGTGCTCCCGTGCATCCTGGAAAGCTGGGGGAGTACGGTAAGGGAACACGCCTGGGAACAAAAACCCTGGAATTCGGTGGAACCGAATAATGCGGCGCTATGGGACAGGTTTCTGCTGCCAGTCCTCTCCTGGGGATGGGACTGTTGAAACCGGATGGGAGGGGGATGGTGGCCTGGGGCGGAATCGAACCACCGACACGCGGATTTTCAATCCGCTGCTCTACCAACTGAGCTACCAGGCCACGCGAAGACCGAAACTATACCGTATTTTTGTGGTGGTGCAACACCCTGGCAACCCCTTTCCGTGCTTTTTTTGCCATGTTGCTTATAATTGCATCAACCTCCGCTCCTGATCCGCCCGTCCGAGTTTCCAAGCGCAGGCGGGGCCGCCCATGTCAGTCGATGTCATCACTTTTGGCTTGAACCACACCTCTGCGCCGCTCGCCGTGCGCGAGCAGGTGTCGCTGGCCGGCGAGCTGATGAAGCCTGCGCTGACGGCGCTGCGTTCCGCCTTCGGCGGCGCGGTGCGCGAGGCGGCCATACTCTCCACCTGTAATCGCACCGAGATCTACTGTGCGGCCGAGCCCTCGGCCGCGCGGGAGCTGCCTGCGTGGCTGGCGGACTTCCAGCGGGTCGAGGCGGACGCGCTGCAGCCCCACCTGTATCGGCACAGCCAGGACGAGGCCGTGCGCCACGCGTTCCGGGTGGCGAGCGGGCTCGATTCGATGGTGCTGGGCGAGCCGCAGATCCTCGGCCAGATGAAGGATGCGGTGCGCACGGCCGAAGACGCCGGTGCGCTCGGCACGCTGCTGCACCAGCTCTTTCAGCGCACGTTCGCGGTCGCCAAGGAGGTGCGCTCGACCACGGCCATCGGCGAGCAGTCGGTGTCGATGGCGGCCGCGGCGGTCAAGCTGGCGCAGCGGGTGTTCGGCGATCTGCGCCAGGTGAAGGTGCTCTTCATCGGTGCGGGCGAGATGATCGATCTCTGTGCGACGCACTTCGCCGCGCAGCATCCGGCTCGCATGACGGTGGCCAATCGCACCATTGCGCGCGCCGAGGGGCTGGCCGGCAAGATTTCGGCCGGCACGATGCGGCTGGCCGAGCTGCCTGAGCACCTGGCCGAGTACGACGTGGTGGTGTCCTGTACGGCCTCGGCCCTGCCCATCCTGGGCCTGGGCATGGTCGAGCGGGCGACGCGCCAGCGCCGGCGCAAGCCCATCGTGATGGTCGATCTGGCCGTGCCGCGCGACATCGAGGCCGAGGTCGCGCGCCTGGACGACGTCTATCTCTACTGCGTGGACGATCTGGGCCGCCTGATCCAGACGGCCACCGACGCCCGCAAGGCCGCCGTGGTGCAGGCCGAGGCCATCATCGAGACGCGGGTGCAGCACTTCATGCACTGGCTCGGCACGCGTCGGGTGGTGCCGGTGATCCGCGATCTGCATGAAGCCGCCGGCGCGATGCGCGCGGCCGAGCTGGAGCGCGCGCGCAGGGCGCTGGCGCGCGGCGACGATCCCGAGGCGGTGCTCGAGCAGCTTGCCCACGGGCTCACCCAGAAATACCTGCACGGGCCGCTCGCGGCGCTCAACCAGAGCGAGGGCGAGCACCGCGATCAACTGCTCACCTGGCTGCCCAAGCTCTACCCCCTGCGCGAGCGTTAGCGGCGCTGTCTGTTCCGGCCCTGCCGCTGGCGGCGGGGTATCCCCCTCCTTCTTCCCGACCCGGCCGCTCGCCGTTTCCTCCGCTTTTTCCGGAATTCTCCTCGATGATCAAAGCTTCCATGCGCGAACGCCTCGAGCAGTTGTCGCGTCGGCTGGTCGAAGTCGACGCCTTGCTCGCCACGCCGGAAGTCGGCAGCGACGTCGAGGCCTTCCGCAAGCTCTCGCGCGAGCGCGCCGAGCTGGAGCCGGTGGTCACGGCTTTCGCCGAGTTCGCGCGCACCGAGGACGATCTGGCCACCGCGCGCGAGATGCTGGCCGACCCGGAGATGAAGGCGATGGCCGAGGAGGAGATCGAGACCGGCCGCGTGCGCCTGGACGAGCTTGCCGAGGCGCTGCGCCTGCTCCTGCTGCCGCGCGATCCGGACGACGGCCGCAATCTGTTCCTGGAAATCCGCGCCGGCACGGGAGGCGACGAGAGCGCGCTCTTTGCCGGCGACCTCTTGCGCATGTACCTGCGCTACGCCGAGCGCAGGGGCTGGCAGACGGAGATCATGTCCGAGAGTGCCTCCGAGCTCGGCGGCTACAAGGAAGTCATCGTGCGCCTGGCGGGCGAGGGCGCCTATGGGCGGCTGAAGTTCGAATCGGGCGGGCACCGCGTGCAGCGCGTGCCCGAGACCGAGGCGCAGGGCCGCATCCATACCTCGGCCTGCACGGTGGCCGTGATGGCCGAGCCGGACGAGATGGGCGAAATCGACATCAACCCCTCGGACCTGCGCATCGACACCTTCCGCGCCAGCGGCGCCGGCGGGCAGCACATCAACAAGACGGATTCGGCCGTGCGCATCACCCATCTGCCCACGGGGCTGGTGGTCGAATGCCAGGACGACCGTTCGCAGCACCGCAACCGCGACAAGGCCATGAAGGTGCTGGCCGCGCGCCTGAAGGACAAAGAGGTGCGCGAGCGCCAGGCCAAGGAGGCCGCCGAGCGCAAGAGCCTGGTCGGCTCGGGCGACCGCTCCGAGCGCATCCGCACCTACAACTTTCCGCAAGGCCGGGTCACCGACCATCGCATCAACCTGACGCTCTACAAGCTGCAGCAGGTGATGGACGGCGATCTGGACGACATCACCAACGCTCTGATTTCCGAACACCAGGCCGAACTCCTGGCCGCCCTTGGAGACGCATGATGACCCGCTCCCGTCCTTTCCCCGCTGCCTGGCGAGGCGCCTGGCAGCGTCGCGCGACGGCACCGGCGCCGTCGCCGGCGCCGCGTCCGCAGCAGCCGCAGGGAACGCCGTCGCCGCGATGAGCTCGATCCCGGCCGCCGCCCCCCGCCGCGGGGGCAGGCCATGACCACCGTGCGCGAACTGCTGGCCGAGGGAGCCCGCGCGGGCATGCCCGGCCTGGAGGTGCGCCTGCTCGCCTCGCGCGCGCTGGGCGTCGGCCGCACCTGGCTGATCGCGCACGATACCGAGGCGGTCGAAGTGGGGGCGCTGACGCGGGCGCGCGAATGGTTCGCGCGGCGCGCCGCAGGCGAGCCGGTGGCGTATCTGCTGGGCGAGCGCGAGTTCATGGGCCATGTGTTCCGGGTCGGCCCGGCCGTGCTGATCCCGCGGCCGGAGACCGAGCTGCTGGTGGAAACCGGGCTCGAGCACGTGCGGGACATCGCGGCGCCGCGCCTGCTCGACCTGGGCACGGGCAGCGGCGCAATCGCCATCTCCCTGGCCCTGGCGCGCCCGGACGCCGAGGTGACGGCGACCGATCTGAGCACCGACGCGCTCGCGGTCGCCGGAGACAACGCACGGCGGCTGGGCGCGCGGCTCGGCCTGCACGCCGGGTCGTGGTGGGACGCACTGCCGGCCGGCGACACGGGCGGTTTCGACCTCGTCGTCTCCAATCCGCCCTACATCCGCCCCGACGACGAGCACCTGGCCCGGGGCGACCTGCGCCACGAGCCTCTCGGTGCGCTCACCGACCACATCGACGGCCTGGCGGCGCTGCGGGCCATCGCCGCCGGCGCGCCCGCGCGTTTGAACCCCGGTGGGGCACTGTGGGTCGAACATGGCTACGACCAGGCGGCCGCGGTGCGCGAACTGCTCGTTCAGGCGGGTTTCGCCGACGTGCGCAGCCTGCGCGATCTGGCGGGCATCGAGCGGGTTTCCGGCGGCGTGCGCCTTCTATAATTCTCCTCATCCAACGCAAACGAGGTTGCCATGAGCACCGTGCAGGAATTCATCTCCAATACCGTCACGCAGAACCCGGTCGTGCTCTTCATGAAAGGCACGGCCCAGTTTCCTCAGTGCGGCTTTTCGGGCAAGGCGATCCAGTTGCTCAAGGCCAACGGCCTGAAGCAGCTCATTACCGTCAACGTGCTGGAAGACGCCGAAGTGCGCCAGGCCATCAAGGAATTCTCCAACTGGCCCACCATTCCGCAGCTCTACGTCAAGGGCGAGTTCATCGGCGGCTCGGACATCATGGCCGAGATGCACGAGTCCGGTGAGCTCAAGCAGTTGCTGGACGACGCCGGCGCGACCGGCGGATGACCGCGGCCAAGCGCCCGCGCCGGCTGATCGTCGGCATCACGGGCGCCACCGGCTCGGTCTACGCGCTGCGTCTGCTGCAGGTGCTGCGCGATGTTCCGGAGGTCGAGACGCATCTCGTCATCTCGCCCTCGGGCGTGCTCAACGTCAAGCACGAGCTGGATCTGGGGCGCCAGGATCTGTATGCGCTGGCGGATCACACGTACGGCATCCGCGACGTGGGCGCCACGCTGGCCAGCGGCGGTTTCGCGACCGACGGCATGATCGTCGCGCCGTGTTCGATGCGCACCCTGGCCGCGGTAGCGCAGGGCCTGTCGGACAACCTCATCACCCGCGCGGCCGACGTGGTGCTGAAAGAGCGCCGCCGTCTTCTGCTGATGGTGCGCGAGACGCCCTTCAACCTCGCGCATCTGCGCAACATGACCGCCGTCACCGAGATGGGCGGTATTGTGTTTCCGCCGCTGCCGGCGTTCTACCACCGCCCGCAGAGCATCGCCGAGATGGTCGACCACACGGTGGCACGCATGCTCGGGCTGCTGGGCATCGAGGTGCCGGGGCCGGAGTGGCTGGGGACGCGGGGCGAGGGCGGCTGAGGCCGCCTGTCCGGGCGGCCTGCCGTTCCAGGCGCCGCAAGCGTCTTACTCGTTCACGATGCCGGCCGTGCGGATGATGCGTTCCCATTTTTCGCTTTCCGCCGCGACGAAGGCGGCGGCGCCGTCGGGGTCCAGCAGGGTATCGTCGCTGACGGCGACGCCGGTCTGGTTGCGGAAGCGTTCGCGCGTGTCGGGATCGCGCAGCACCTGCACGATTTCCCGGTTGAGATAGGCCACGACCTCCGCCGGCGTGCCCCGCGGCGCGAAGATCGCACTCCAGGGCGTCAAGTCCATGCCGGGCACGCCTGCGTCGGTGGCTGCCGGCACATCCGGCAGGGCCGGGCTGGCGGTGGCGGAGGTCACGGCCAGAGGGCGAATCTTGCCCGCCTGGGCCAGCGGCAGCGTGGCCAGCAGCGTATCGAAGACGACCTGGACGTGGCCGCCGAGCAGGTCGGTCATGCTGGTGGAACTGGCCTTGTACGCCACCGGGTACAGGTCGACCTGCGCCAAGCGTTCCAGTTCGGCCAACGCCACCCGGGCCGTGGTGCTCGGCAGCGCCACGCTGACGGTGTCGGGCTGCCGGCGCGCCTGCTCCAGCAGGTCTTGCAGGCTGCGCAGGGTACTGTCGGCGCTGACCGACAGCACCATAGGCGAACGGTTGAGCAGTGCCACCGGCATCAGCGCCTCGCGCGGGTCGAAGCCCATGTCCTTATACAAGGCCCGGTTGGCCGCGTTCGTTGCGTTGGTGCCGTAGAGCAGTGTGTAGCCGTCCGGCGTCGATCTGGCGACGTGGCCGGCGCCGATGTTGCCGCCTGCGCCGGGCTTGTTCTCGACCACCACCGGCTGGCTGATCCGTTGCGCGAGCTTTTCGGCGACCAGGCGCCCCGAGGTGTCCGCGCCCTGGCCGGCCGCATACGGCACCACCAGGTGCACGGCGTGCGTGGGGAACGCTGCGCCCATGGCCGCGGGCGCAGCCGCGGCGGCCAGCGCCAGCACGAGGATGCGACAGGCCAGGGACGAAAGACGGGCGAGGACGGGGGCGGCGGTCATGGGCAGCGTTCCGGTGAGGCGCCCGGGCTTGCTCGGTGGCAGGTGCCGGCACGGGGCCGCAGGCGTTGCAGTGCCGATGAATGTAGATGGAAGAAAACGCCCCGTGAAATCGAAAGATCGGTGAAAACCATCGATAAAACCGATCAGTGCCTGGCGCCGCTTCCCGCCGCCGCGCCAGGCGTTCCTGGCGCGACTCCACGACTGTTCAACGCCCCAGGATCGCGTCCAGCGCCTTGACGAACGCGGCGCACTGCGCCTCGGTGCCGATCGAGATGCGCAGGAACTGCTCGATGCGCGGTAGCTTGAAGTGGCGCACCAGCACGGCGCGCTCGCGCAGCGCCTGGGCCAGCTCGGCGCCGTCGCGGCTGGTGTGGCGCGCGAAGACGAAGTTGGCGTAGGAGGGCAACACCTCGAAGCCGCGCTTCTCGAGCGCCTGGATGAGGTCGTGGCGCGAGTTCATGATCTTCTCGCGCGTGGTGCGGAACCAGTTGTCGTCCTCGAAGGCCGCGGCGGCGCCGGCCTGGGCCACGCGGCCCAGCGGGTAGGAGTTGAAGCTGTTCTTCACGCGCTCCAGCCCCTCGATGAGTTCGGGATGGCCGATGGCGTAGCCCACGCGCAGGCCGGCGAGCGAGCGCGACTTGGACAGCGTCTGGACGACCAGCAGGTTGCGGTACTGCTTGGTGAGCGGCACCGCGCTCTTGCCGCCGAAATCGATGTAGGCCTCGTCCACCACCACGAGCTGGTTGGGCACGCGCTTGACGAGCTTCTCGATGGCCTCGGGCCCCAGCAGGTGGCCGGTGGGCGCATTCGGGTTCGCGAAGATGATCGGGCCGGCGTCGGCGCGGTAATCGTTCAGGTCGATCTCGTAGCGCGCGTTGAGCGGGATCGCATCGTGCCGGATGCCGTACAGCAGGCAGTACGACGGATAGAAGCTGTAGGTGATGTCCGGCATCTGCAGCGGCTTGCCGGTATTGAGCAGCGCCATGAAGACGTGCGCCAGCACCTCGTCCGAACCGTTGCCCACGAACACGTGATCGAGCGCCACGCCATGCCGCTTCGCGACCGCCTGAGCGAACGCGCTCGAATGCGGATCGGGATACAGGCGCAGGTTGTCGTTGACCATGTCGCGCATCACGGCGATCGCGTTGGGCGACGGGCCGTAGGGGTTCTCGTTGGTGTTCAGCTTGACGAGCTGGTCGATGCGCGGTTGCTCGCCCGGGATGTAGGGCTTGAGCTGGCTGACGATGGGACTCCAGAACTGGCTCATGATGTCTCGTGGTGGTTTGCTGCCGGGGGTCAGGCCGGGCGTTGGCGCACGAACTGGACCGTGCGCAGGCCCTCGTCCTCGCCCGGCGTATCGCAGGGCTCGGCGGCGCGGTCGCCGGCCGGCTCCACCGGGTCGAACGCGGTGTCGCCATCCGGGTCGGCGCGGCCCGTGGGCTCGAGCCCAACGAAATCGTACAGCTTGTGGTCCATCAAGTGGCTGGGAATCACGCGGCCGAGCGCGTTGAACATGTTGTCCACGCGGCCGGGAAAGCGCGCTTCCCACTCGTCGATCAGGCGCGCGGCCTCTTGGCGCTTGAGGCCTTCCTGCGAGCCGCACAGGTTGCACGGGATGATGGGGAACTCGCGCCAGGCCGCGTAGGCGACCAGATCGTCCTCGCGCACGTAGGCCAGGGGCCGGATCACCGTATGGCGCCCGTCGTCCGAGACCAGCTTGGGCGGCATGGCCTTCATGATGCCGCCGTAGAAGAGGTTCATCAGGAAGGTGGCGAGGATGTCGTCGCGGTGATGGCCCAGCGCGATCTTGGTCGCGCCCAGTTCGTCGGCCACGCGGTACAGGATGCCGCGGCGCAGCCGCGAACAGAGCGAGCACATCGTCTTGCCTTCCGGGATCAGTCGGGTGACGATGGAATACGTGTCCTGCGTCTCGATGTGATAGGGCACGCCCAGCTTATCCAGGTATTCGGGCAGTACGTGTTCGGGGAAGCCGGGCTGCTTCTGGTCCAGGTTGACCGCCACGATGTCGAAGTGGATGGGCGCGCGCTCGCGCAGGCGCAGCAGGATGTCGAGCAGGCCGTAGGAGTCCTTGCCGCCCGAGAGGCACACCATCACCTTGTCGCCGTCCTCGATCATGTTGAAGTCGGCGATGGCCCGGCCGGTCTCGCGCATCAGCCGCTTGGCGAGCTTGTTGCGTTCGAAGGCGAGCTTGCGCTCGTCGATGGCGTTGGGCGTGTCGTGCGCTTCGGTCTGGGGGGCGGTGGCCGCGGTGGTCATGGCAGTTCGCAGAATGGAGGCGCGCCGCAGCGCGCGGGTTCAGGCGGAGCGTTCTATGGTGGTTTCGATGCCGACGGCGGCGCAGTCGGCGAAGGCCATCGGCTTGCCGATGCGCAGGCGCACGCGCTGGACGTCGGCGAAGTCGCGCAGCAGGCGGGCGGCCAGCCGGTCGACCAGCGTCTCGAGCAGGTTCACGTGCGCCCGCGAGCACTCGTCGATGATGGCTTCGCGCAGGCGCCGGTAGTCCAGCACGTCGTGGATGTCGTCATGCCCGCTGGGCGGCTTGACGGCGACGTCGAGCTCGGCGTCCACGTGCAGCGGCTGGGTGGTGCCGCGCTCGTGATCGAGGATGCCGATGCGGGAGTCGACGGCGAGCCGGGAAAAGAAGATACGGCGGTTCTGCATGACGGGTCCAGGTAAAGGCCGAAAAGGTCGGCGTGGCGGGAACGCAGGCCCGCGCCGGGCGCGGGCTCAGCCCTTCATCAGGCTGAAGTCGCGCGCGAAGCCCACCAGGTGCTGGCCGCCGTCGACGAGTATGGTCGTGCCGGTGATCGACGGGTTGCCGGCGGCGAACAGCACGGCGTCGGCCACCGCGCGCGGGTCGCTGGCCTTGCCCAGCGGCGACAACTGGTGCGTGCGGGCGAAATCTTCCTCGCTCTGCAGGTGGCTGGGCAGGGTCAGCCCGGGCGCCACGCCGACGACGCGCACGGTGGGTGCGAGCGCCTGGGCGAGCATGGTGTTCGCGGCTTCCATCGCCGCCTTGGTGAGGCTGTACGAAAGAAAGTCGGGATTGTAATTCCAGAGCTTCTGGTCGAGCAGATTGACGACCACGCCGCGCGCCTCCTCGCCGCGTGCGCGCAACTGCGCCGCGAGATCGCGCGCCAGCACGATGGGCGCAACCAGGTTGGGCCCCAGGTGCGCGCGCAGCATGTCGCCGCTGAAGCTCGCCGCGTCGTCGTACTCGAAGAGGCTGGCGTTGTTGACGACGGCGTCGAGCCGGCCGAAATGCGCCGCCACCTCGCCTGCCAGTCGGGCCACTGCGGCTTCGTCGGCGAGGTCGCACGAGAAGGCGTGGGCCGTGCCGCCGGCCGCCTCGATGTCGGCCACGGTGCGCCGGGCTTCGTCGTGCGAGCGGCCGTAGTGCACGGCCACGCGCCAGCCCGCCTGGGCGAGCGCGATCGCAATGACGCGGCCGATGCGTTTGCCGGCGCCGGTGACCAGGGCCACCGCGCCCGGTTCGGGGCGGAACAGCGGGGGATTCATGGCGCCTATTGTATCGGCAAGCCCGGCCGCGCCGGCCTGCGGAGCGGTGGCGATCCGCGTTATCGTTGGATTTCCCCGGCGCGACCCGCCCGGCCGCGCGCCATGCCTTTCTTTTTCACTCGCACACCTCATGACCGACCATTCCGCAGATCCCGACACCGTTCTGTTCCAACGCTACCGCGACCCCGGCTTCGCCCGGCCCGCCCAGTGGAATGCCACGCTGGACGTGCTGATGGCGCACCGCTCGGTGCGCCGGTTCACGGACGCGCCGGTGTCCGATGAAACGCTCGCGACCCTGGTCGCGGCGGCGCAGTCGGCGTCGACCTCGTCGAACCTGCAGCTCTGGAGCGTGGTGGCCGTGCGCGACCCGGCGCGCAAGGCCCGTCTGGCCGGGTTCTGCGGCAACCAGCGCCACATCGTCGAAGCGCCGCTCTTCCTGGTCTGGCTGGCGGATTTCGCCCGGCTGCGCCAGTTGGCCGAGGACCACGGCAAGCCGCTGGACGGCCAGGATTTCCTGGAAGCCGGCGTGCTCGGCTGCGTCGATGCCGCCCTGGCCGCGCAGAATGCCGTCGTCGCCGCCGAATCCCTGGGCCTGGGCACCGTCTATATCGGCGCCATCCGCAATCGTCCGGAGGACGTGGTCCACGAACTGGCCTTGCCGCGCTACGCGATGCCGGTGTTCGGCATGTGCGTGGGTCGGCCCGACCCGTCGCTCTCCTTCGACGTCAAGCCGCGCCTGCCGCAGCGCGCGGTGCTGCATCACGAGACCTACGACCTACCGGCGCAGCGCGAGGAGGTTGCCCGCTACGAGGAGCGCGTCAACGCCTTCTACGGCGAGCAGGCCATGGCCGAGAGCTGGGTCGCGCGGGTGCTGGCCCGCATGGCCTCGGGCCAGTCGCTGACCGGCCGCCACCGCCTGCGCGAAGCCTGGCACAACCAGGGCTACGAGTTGAAGTGACCCATCCTCCCCCACGCCTCACGGCCGATAGCCGAAGGCCGGCTTGCCCGGCTCGCGCAGCGGCGCGGCGAGGTTGGCGAAGCGGCACAGGTAGCGCCGGGTCTGGCGCGGGTCGATGATTTCCTCCACGCCGAACGACTCGGCCGTGCGCAGGGGCGATTGCAGCGCTTCGAGCCGCTGCTCGATCTCGGCCCGGCACGCATCCGGGTCCGGCGCGGCCTCGATCTGCGCGCGGTAGGCCGCCTGCACGCCGCCGGCGATCGGCAGCGAGCCCCATTGCGCCGAAGGCCAGGCGTAGCGCATGAAGGCCGGCGAGCCGTTGCGCTGGGCCAGGGCGGCCATGCCGAAGGCCTTGCGGACCATGATCGCGCACCAGGGCACGGTCGCTTGCCGGATCGCGGTCAGGGCCTGGGTGCCGTAGCGCATGATGCCCGATGCCTCGGCGTCCTTGCCGATGAGAAAGCCGGGGATGTCGACCAGATGCACCACCGGCAACTGGAAGGTCTGCGCGAGGTCGACCAGCCGGATCGCCTTGCGGCAGGCGTCCACCGTCCATGCGCCGCCATAGTGGTAGGGGTCGCTGGCCAGCACGGCCACCGGCCAGCCATCCAGCCGCGCGAGGCCGGTGATCACCGACTTGCCCCAGCCCCGGCCCATCTCGAACCAGCTCTCGCGATCGACCACCGATTCCACGATGGGCCGCATCTTGTAGACCTTGCGCGCCTCGCGCGGCACGGCGCCGAGCAGGGCTTCGTCCCCGCGCTCGGGGTCGTCCGCGCACTCGGTACGGCCGGCGAGTTCGTGCACCGAGTTCGGCAGGTAGGAGAGAAAGCGGCGTGCGCGCTCGAACGCCTCGGCCTCGCTCTGGACTTCATCGTCGATGGTGCCGTTGCGCGCGTGGATGCCGCTGCCGCCCAGCTCCTCCTTGGTGAGTTCCTGGCCTGTGCGCGCCACCACCGGCGGGCCGGCGGCGAATAGCTGCGATGTGCCGCGCACCATCATCGAGTAGTGGCTCGCGCAGACGCGCGCCGCGCCCATGCCGGCCACGGAGCCCAGGCCCAGGGCCACCACCGGCACCTCGGACAGCGCACCGAGCACTTCGGTGAAGTCGCGCACGTCGGGCAGGTAGGTGCGGCCGATGATTTCCAACTGCTTGACCGAGCCGCCGCCTCCGGTACCGTCGACCAGGCGGACCAGGGGCGTGCGCCAGCGCCGCGCCTGTGTCTCGGCAAAGCCGAACTTGTCCTTGAGCCCGCCGTCGCTCGCGCCGCCGCGTACGGTGAAGTCGTCGCCGGTGAGAAAGATCGCCCGCCCGCCGAGCGTGGCGCGGCCGCAGATGACGTTGCTGGGCGTGAAGGCGGCCAGCCGCCCGTGCTCGTCGTACTGCGGAAAGCCGGCGATCGAGCCGAACTCCTCGAAGCTGCCCGGGTCGGCCAGGCCGGCGATGCGCTCGCGGACGGTGAGCTTGCCTGCGTTGTGGTGGCGCTCGACCTTGTCCGGGCCGCCCAGCTCAAGGGCCAGTCGGCGGCGCCTTTCCAGGTCGTCGATTTCTTCCTGCCAGCTCATGCCTCGTCTCCTCCTTGTGGTCATGGCGCGGATCGCTGTCCGTCGCCTGTGTGCGGACCCGGTGCCGCTCGTCCAGCGCGTCGCCGCGCAATTGCGTGAGCGCGCCGAGCGCGGTGTCGCGCGTGTCCTCGAGCGCCACGCGCAGCTCGGATTCGGCGCCTTCGCCGTCGCCGGCCGCGATGGCCTGCACGACGCGGCCGATCCGGCGGCACACAGCGTCCCGGCGTCGCGGCGTCGCGAAGTCGAGGGTGTGGCGCCAGACCGTGGTCCAGGCCGTGTGATTCGCCAGGTCGCGCATCACCGCCGCGAGGGCGTCGTTGCCGCTGCCCTTCGCGATGCTGCCGATCGCGCGGCTATAGGCGCGGGCGAACTCGCGAGGGTCCGCATCGCTTCGTCGGGCCATGGCGCGCATGTCGGCCAGCCGATGCTCGAGCGCGCCGACGTGGCCGTCGGGCCGCGCCTGCGCCATGGCGCGCGCGGCATAGCCCGCCAGTGCGATCCGGACGTTGAAGAGCTCGGCGATGGCGTTGGTGCTGACCGCTCGGACGTAGGTGCCGCGCCGGGGAAGAATCTCGATCAGGCCGCGGCGCTCCAGCAGGCGCAGGGCCTCCCTGGCGGGCGCCCGGCTGACGCCGAAGCGCAGGGCCACTTCCTGCTCGGTGATGCGGTGTCCGGCCACGACGGTGCCTTCGATCACGCGCGCGCCGAATTCATCGGCGATCTGCTCCGGCACGGTGCGCGGCCGGTTGGCGGCGCGGCTGCCGGACGCGACCGGGCGCGCGCGCTGCGGCATGGAAGTCGGGAGGACCATGCATGGACAATACGAGGGACCTGGTTTATTGTCAACAATCAACAATAACGTCGGGGAGATGGCAATGGCGGCAGTGCAGTCGGAAGTGGCGGGCTCGGTCTGGAAGGTGCTCGTCTCCGTGGGCCAGCAGGTCGGCCCCGAGGACGAACTGGTGATCCTGGAGTCGATGAAGATGGAGATCCCGGTTCAGGCCGGTGCTGCCGGCGTGGTGGACGAGATCCTGGTCGCCGAGCAGGACGCCGTCGCCGAAGGCCAGGTGCTGGTGCGCCTGCGTCCCTGAAGCGGGCGCTGGACGCAGGCAAGCGCACGAAGGCCGCCCTGGCGGCCTGCGCACGCGCAGGCTGGCCGACATGCTCGACGCCGTCGCCAGGCACGACCCGGCTCGGCTTGGGGGCCGGCTCTCCATGATGGCCAGTGACGAGGCGGGCGGCGGCTCAGGCCGTGTGCGGCAGGCGGTCGGCCGGCACCTGCTCGCCGCGCAGCTTGGAAAGCGTCTCGATGGCCGAGTCCCGAGTCGATTCCAGGGTGCGCCGCATGTAGTGCTCGGCCGCGTCGGGATCGCCGGCGAGCAGCGCGCCGTGCAATTGCCGGTACAGCGACTTGTGCTCGAGCCGCCGCTGGCGCGTGCGGTAGTCCAGCGGATAGGTCCAGATCACCCGCCACACCGTCTGTTCCGACAATTCGGCCATGAGCTGAATGGCTGGCACATTGTGGCTGGCGGCCACCACCGTGCGCGCGGCCCGGCTGGTATCGGTGGCGAAACGCACTGCCAGGCTGTCATCCTCCTCGTGCGACTGCATGTCCTCGATGCGGCGCTCGAGCGTGTCGCAATAGGCCTGCTCGCCGACCAGGGCGGCCTGGCGCGCGCCGAGCGCGCACAGGGCGGTGCGCACGTTGAAGAGGTCGGCGATGGCGGCGAGCGTCACGCCGCGCGCCTGCGCGCCGCGGCGCGGAACCACGCTCACCAGGCCGCGCCGTTCGAGCAGGCGCAGCGCTTCGCGCACCGGCCCGCGGCTGACGCGGAACGCGTCGGCGAGCTCCTGCTCCGGCAGCCTTTCGCCGTCGCCGTATTGCCCGGCCACCAGGGCGGCGCCCAGGTCGTCGGCGATCTGCTCGGGAATGGTGCGCGCGACCGGCCTGGGCGGCGGGATGTGGCGGCGCCAGTCCTCGGCAAGACGGTGCCAGTCGGGGATGTCGGGAGTGTCGAGAATGCGCATGAGCGAGGGGGTAACAGGGGTGTCGCGGCATTGTAGGGCCCGGCCGTGATCTCGGGGTTTTTAAGTAGTTTGTTGATTGTTGACAATATAACGGGCCACATGGCTTAATCGACCGCAACCCCTCCCACCGAATCGTCGGCGGGACTGCAAAGAAAACCCTCGGCACGGTAGCGCCGGCACGAGGGTCCAGGAGGAGACATGAGCAAGTCCGGACTTGCCGGCTGCGGATCATCCTCGCGATGCCTACACGGCGCCGCGGCGATGCATGCCGCTGTGGTGCGAGGCGTGGCGTGACGCCGCCAGCGCTGTTCGCCGGCCTGAGCGTGCTCGAGCTGGGCGTGCTGCCGGCCGGCGCCTATACGGCCCGGCTGCTGGCCGAGCTGGGTGCGCATGTCGTCAAGTTCGAGCCACCGGCGGGCGACCCGGCGCGCCATGCTTCACCGTGCATCGCCGGCGGCGAGCCGGGGCTGGCGAGCGCGTGGTTCGCCTGGCTCAACGCCGGCAAGCACAGCGCGAGGCTCGGCGACGCGGGCGCGACACTGCTCGACAGGCTGGTCTCGGCCGATGTCGTCATCGACAGCCTCACGGCGTCCGAGCGCACGCGCCTGGGCATCGACCTCGAAGGCCTGCGCCGCGAGCGTCCCGGCCTCATCGTTGCCGACCTGAGCTGGTTCGGCCGCAGCGGGCCGTACGCCGGATTTCGCGGCACCGATGCCGTGTGCCGGGCGCTGGCCGGACTGACCTCTCTCACCGGGCCCGCGGCCGGCCCGCCGCTCGGCCTGCCGGACTATCAGGCCGCCGTCAGCGCGGGGCTCGCGGCGTTCGTCGCGGTGGCCGCCTCCCTGTACGGACGCTTGCGCGGCGTGGCCGGCATGCAGTGGGAGACCAGCGTGTTCGAAGCCTCCTGCGTGCTCGCCGAGATGCAGGCCACCGAGGCGCACGGCAAGGGTGCGCGGCCGGCGCGCCTGGGGCTCAACCGCTACACACCGACCTTCCCGATGGGGGTCTACGCATGTGCCCAGGGCTGGCTGGGCGTCACTGTGATCACGCCGGCGCAATGGCGCGACTTCTGTGCATTGCTCGGGCTGCCCGAACTGGCTGCCGACCCCGCCCTCGCCACCGGCGTGGACCGGCTCGCCCAGGCCGACCGCATCGATACCCTCATCGGCCCTCGCCTGCGCGAGCGCACGGCCGCCGAATGGTTCGAGCAAGGGCTGGCGCGCCGTCTGCCTTTCGTGGAGATGCCCGACATGGGGCAAGTGCTCGCGTCGCCGCGCTTCGCGGCGCGCGGCGCGCTGGCCACCTACGAGCTTGGTGCACGTACGCTGCACGGCCCCGGCGTGCCCTGGCGCATCCGCGGGCTGGCGGCGGGCGGCCGGGTTCCCCGGCTGGGCGAAGCCGCCGCGCCGGCGCCCACGGGCGCCTGGCCCGGGGCGCTGGCCCGGGCGCCGCGTGCCGATGCCGCGGCCAGCCCCGCGCAGCCGCTCGCCGGGCTGCGCGTGCTCGACCTCTCCATGGGCTGGGCCGGCCCCTTGTGCACGCGCCAGCTCGCCGATCTCGGCGCCAGCGTCGTCAAGGTCGAGAGCTGCGGCTACGCCGACTGGTGGCGCGGCACCAGCATCAATCCCGACGACTATGCCGCCCGCCTCTACGAGAAGCAGCCGCGGTTCAACATGATGAACCGCAACAAGGAAGGCATCACGCTCGACCTGACGCACCCGGAAGGCGTGGCGCTGGTGAAGGCGCTGGCGCGCGATGCGGATCTCGTTGTCGAGAACTATTCCAACGGCGTGCTGGCCAAGCTCGGCCTGGACTATCCGCAACTGCGCGCGATCAAGCCCGATCTGGTCATGCTGTCCATGTCCGCCTACGGTGCCGGGGGCGCCTGGGCCGAATGCCGCGCGTATGGTTCGACGCTGGAGCAGGGCGCGGGCCTGCCCGGCCTGAACGGCGTGCCGGGGCAGCCGCCGGTCATGAACCACATCGCCTACGGCGACGCCGTGGGAGGGCTCAATGCGGCCTGCGCCGCGCTTGCCGCGCTGATGTGGCGCGATCTCACCGGCGAAGGCCAGCATCTGGACATCTCGCAGATCGAATGCATGCTGCCGTACGCAGCGCCCTGGCTGCTCGCACATTCGGCCGCCGGCGCCACCCCCGAACGGGTCGGCAACCGGCATCCGGACCACGCCCCGCACGGCATCTACCGTTGCGCTGGGGCCGACGCCTGGGTGCTGGTGAGCGTGGCCGACGATGCCGCCTGGGCCGCGCTGTGCCAGGCGCTCGGCCGCGACGACCTGCGCCGGGACGCCACGCTCGCGCACGCCGCGGGCCGGCGCGCGGCACACGACAGGCTGGACCGCATCATCGCCGCATGGACAGCCCGGCACGCTGCGGACAGCGCCATGCACCTCTTGCAGGCCGCCGGGGTGCCGGCCGGCGTGATCCGCGCGCCGCACGATCTGTTCGACGACGCGCACCTGGCGGCCCGCGGCCACTGGCGCGAGATGATGCGGCCGCATGTAGGGTCGCATCCGCTGCCCGCCGCGCCGTTCCGGCCGCAAGGGCGCGCCCTGCCGATGCGCGGCCCTGCGCCGACGCTGGGCGAGCACAACGACCGGGTGCTCGGCCGCCTGGGCCTGGACGCCGAGGCCATCGCGCAGCTACGCGCGGCCGGCGTGATCGGCGAACAGGCCTATCCGCCCGCCAAGTTCATCCGCCCGACTTCAGGAGTGCCGACATGACTGCTTCCGGCTGGAGCGCCAGCGCCAGACGCGCGGCGCCCGACGACATGGCGGGCGTGCACAGGGGCGTGACGGCCGACGCCGCCGCACCGCTGCTGGACGTGCGCCAGCTCTCGATCCACTTCGGCGAACCCGGCGACGAAGTCCAGGCCACGCGCGACGTGAGTTTCGCCATCCGGCCCGGCGAGCGAGTGGGCCTGGTGGGCGAAAGCGGTTGCGGCAAGACCGTCACCGGTCTGTCGCTCCTCGGCCTGCTGCCGCCCGGGCGCAGCCGCGTCGAGGGTGCCGTGCGTTTCGACGGCCAGGACCTGCTCGCCCAGGGTGCGCGCGCCTGGCGGCGGGTGCGCGGCGCGCAGATCGGCATGATCTTCCAGGAACCCATGAGCGCGCTCGACCCCGTCTTCACCATCGGCCAGCAGATCGCCGAGACGCTCAAGGCGCACCAGCGCATCGACGACAGGCAGGCGCGCGAGCGCGCCATCGCCGCGCTGGCCGAAGTGGGCATCCCGGCGCCGGAGCGGCGCGTGGACGACTACCCGCACCAGCTCTCGGGCGGCATGCGCCAGCGCGCGATGATCGCCATTGCGCTGGTCTGCCGGCCGCGCCTGCTGATCGCCGACGAGCCCACCACCGCGCTGGACGTGACGATCCAGGCGCAGATCATCGACCTGCTGCTCGCCCTGAGCGAGCGCAACGGCACCGCGCTGCTGTTCATCACGCACGACTTGGGCGTGGTCGCCGAGACCTGCACGCGCGTGCTCACCATGTACGCGGGCGAGGTGGTCGAGGATGCCCCGGTCGGCCAGGCGCTGGCGGCGCCGCAGCATCCCTACACCTCCGGGCTGCTGCGTTCCATGCCGCGACTGAGCGAACGCAAGTCGCGCCTGCCGTCGGTGCCGGGCCGCGTGCCGCGGCTCACGGAGATGCCGGTGGGCTGTCGTTTCGCGGCGCGCTGCGCGCATGCGCGCGACGTTTGCCACGAGCTGCAGCCCTTGCGTCCGGCCGGCGCCCAGCGCAGCGTGCGCTGCGTGCGCCACGACGAACTCGACCTGCCGGGAGCCTCCACATGAACGCCATCGTCCAACCCGGCGCGGCGCACGCCGCGGGGCCGCGCGAGAAAGCGCGCGCGATGTCCGCCGTTCAGACCAGCACGCTCTTGAGCGTGCACGACCTGCGCGTACACTTTCCGACGGCACGCGCGCGCGAGACCGTCAAGGCCGTGGACGGCGTCTCCTTCGATGTGTGCGAAGGCGAAACCTTCGGCATCATCGGCGAATCCGGTTCGGGCAAATCCACGCTGGGCCGCGTGATGGTGATGCTCACCCAGCCCACCGGCGGCACGCTGCGCCTGGACGGCCAGGACCCGGCCAGACTCTCGGGCGCCGCCCTGCGCGCCTTGCGGCGCGACTTCCAGGTGGTGTTCCAGGACCCCAACGCCGCGCTGGACCCGCGCATGCGCATCGGCGACAGCGTGCGCGAGCCGCTGGACATCCAGGGCACGCTGCCGCGCGCCGAGCGGCGCGAGCGCGTTCTGCAGGCACTGGACCACGCCGGCCTCGGGCCGGAGTTCGCCGAGCGCTACCCGCACGAGATCTCGGGCGGCCAGAAGCAGCGCGTGAACATCGCACGCGTGCTTACGCTGCAGCCGCGCATGATCGTCTGCGACGAGGTCGTCGCCGCGCTGGATGTCTCGATCCAGGCCGACATCCTCAACCTCTTCGCCGACCTGCAGCAGCGCTTCGGCCTCACCTACGTCTTCATCACCCACGACCTGGGCGTCGTCTCGCACATCAGCGACCGCATCGCCGTGATGTACCTCGGGCGCTTCATGGAACTGGCCGATGCCGCCACCCTGGAGCGCGGCGCCCTGCATCCCTACACACAGGCGTTGCTCTCGGCCGAGCCCTCGCCCATGCCGGGCCAGGGCCGCGCCAACCGCATCGTGCTGCAGGGCGAAGTGCCCAGCCCCATCGCCCCGCCGTCGGGTTGCCGCTTCCGCACGCGCTGCCGGTACGCCCAGGCGCGGTGCGCGGAGCAGGAGCCGGCCTGGCGCGAGCTGGCGCAAGGCCATTGGGTGGCCTGTCATTTCGCTGCAAGAGAAGGCATGCAAGTTCCCGCCAATACTGGCTGCCCGGCAGCCGAGGCCACGGCCTAGCGGCCACAAGGAGAAGATCGATGAGCTTTCGCATTCTCGACGAATCGCGCGGCCCGAGCCGTGTTGCGCTCACGCGCCGCCAGATGATCGCGGTGCTGGCCGGAGGCGCTGCTTCCCTCGCCCTGCCCGGCGGCGCCTGGGCCGGCGCGGCCGCAGGCGGGCGCCTGCGCGTGGCCGCGCCGGCCAATCCGTCCAGCCTGGACCCGGCCACGGGCGGCGCCGGCAGCGATCACCCGTTTCTCTTCCCCATGTTCGACACCCTGGTGATGTGGGATTTCGAGACCCTGGAGGCCAAGCCGGGCCTGGCCGAGAGCTGGCAGTTCAGCGATGCCAAGACCCTGGTGCTCAACCTGCGCAGCGGCGTCACGTTCCACGACGGCACGCCGTTCGACGCCGAAGCCGTCAAGTTCAATCTCGAACGCAACAAGACCGCCCCGCGCTCCAACATCAAGGCCGATCTTTCCACCGTGGAGGCGGTGGAAGTCACCGGCCCGATGCAGGTCACGCTGCGCCTGCAGCAGCCCGACTCGGCGCTGCCGCTCATCCTGTCCGACCGCGCCGGCATGATGTGCTCGCCCACCGCCGTCAAGAAGTTCGGCGACGATCACGACCGCAACCCGGTCGGCGCCGGCCCGTGGAAGTTCGACGCCTGGGTCAACAACGAGCGCATCAGCGTCACGCGCTACGAGAACCACTGGCGCAAGGACGTGGCCCAGGTCGCCGGCATCGACTTCGCCATCATCCCCGAGGTCAACACCGGCCTGCGCTCGGTGATGGGCGGGCAGAACGATTTCGTGTACCAGCTTTCGCCGCAGCAAAAGCAGATCATGGACCGGGCGCGCAACATCGAGTCGGTCTCCGGCCCCACGCTCTACTGCCTGCAGATCTACCTGAACTACGGCCGCAAGCCGCTGGACGACCAGCGCGTGCGCCTGGCGATCAACCACGCGATCGACCGCGAGGCCTTCCTGAAAGCGAGCATGATGGGCATCGGCGAGGTGGCGTGGATGAACCTGCCCAAGCAGCACTGGGCCTACGAGCCCTCGCTCGAGAACTGCTGGCCGCACGACCCGGACAAAGCGCGCCAGTTGCTCGCCGAGGCCGGCTACAAGGACGGCATGGACCTGCATCTGCTGGGCTATACCGACCAGCGCTCGGTGCAGCGCCAGGAGATCCTGATCGAACAGTTCCGTCGGGCCGGCATCCGCTGCCGCTTCGAGAACGGCTCGATCGCCGAGAAGAGCGCGCAGTACTTCGCCGAAGGCCGGGGCGACGGCATCCTGTCGGCCTGGACCGGCCGCCCGGACCCTTCGCTGTCGTATGCGCTCATGTATCTCAAGGACGCCTACTTCAACGCCGGCCATGCCGAGCCCTCGCCCGAACTGACCGAAGCCATCCTGGCCAGCCGCGCTACGGAAGACCAGGAGGCCCGCAAGAAGGAACTCGCGACCGTGCAGCGCATCGTCACCGAGCAGGCGCTGGTCGCGCCGCTCATCTTCCAGTACGAACTCGCGGGCTACACCCCCAAGGTGCAGGGCTTCAAGACCAACCTGCTCGGCAAGCCCAAGTTCGAGGGCGTGCATCTCGCCTGATCACGAGGAAGAGCCCGCCCACCTCGCGGCTTGCATGCCGCTCGGATTCGCCAGGCGTAGGACAGCTCGCAGGGACTGTGCTACGCCCGGGCTGATCCTCCAGGCGGGATCGACTCATCTTAGGAGCGTGCCATGATCCAACGCGAGCGCGTGCGTTTCCTCGGCAATCGACTGCTGCAGTTCGTGCCGGTGATCCTGCTCGCCACCTTCATCGTGTTCGGCCTGATGCAGCTCGTGCCGGGCGACATCGCGGTCACGCTGGCCGGCGAGAACGCCTCGCAGGCGCGCATCGCCGAGATCCGCGGTCTGTACGGCCTGGACCGGCCCATGCTGGTGCAGTACGGCGACTGGCTGTGGAATGCGCTGCACGGCGATCTGTCGAGATCGATTCTCTCCGGCGCGCCGGTGCTCGACACGATTGCACGGACATTTCCCCTGACGCTACTGATCGTGGGTTATGCCATGGTGCTGTCGCTGGCGATCGGCCTGCCCCTGGGCGTGCTCGCCGCGACGCGTCCGGGCAGCCGCATCGACGGCTTCGTGACGGGCCTGGCCTCGGTCGGCATCGCCGTGCCCAATTTCTGGCTGGCCATGCTGCTGGTGTCCTACTTCGCGCTGCAACTCGGCTGGTTTCCGGCCACGGGCGCGGTGGCGTTCGGCGACGACCCGTGGGGCGCGCTGCATGCCGCCACGCTGCCCGCGGTGGCGCTGGCCTCGGGCGGCATCGCCGACGTGGCGCGGCAGTTGCGCAGCGCGCTCATCGAAGTGCTGTCCTCGCAATACGTGCGCACCCTGCGCGCCAAGGGGCTGTCGGACACCGCCATCCTCTGGAAGCACGGCCTGAAGAACGTCAGCGTCACCATGCTTACCGTCACCGGCCTCGTCTTCAACCGGCTGCTCGGCGCCACCGTGGTGGTCGAGGCGGTCTTCGCCATCCCCGGCATCGGCTCGTCGGTGGTGTACGCCGCCATTCACAAGGATTTCCCGGTGATCCAGGGCGCCGTCCTGGTCATGGTGCTGGTGGTCATCAGCGTGAACCTGCTGATCGACCTGTTCTATACGATCCTCGATCCCCGGGTAGCACGCCGATGAGTTCCGTTCCCTTCGAGAAAGCCGAGCCGGCCGCCGCAGCGAATCCGGCCACCGCCCCGCGCCGCCGCAGGTCGTGGCTGCGGCGCCAGCCGGGCGCTGCGCTGAGCCTGGTCTTTCTGGTCGCCTTGCTGCTGGTGGCGATCCTGGCGCCGTGGATCGCGCCGTACACGCCCACCGACCAGGATTTCAACAACATCCTCGCCGTGCCCGATGCCGCGCACTGGCTGGGCACCGACGACCTGGGCCGCGACGTGCTGAGCCGGCTGATCCACGGCGCGCCGGCCACGCTCTATGCGAGCGTGCTCGCGGTGGCGGTGGCGGTCGCCATCGGCCTGCCCGTGGGTCTGATCGCCGGCTTCGTCGGCGGCTGGGTGGACGATGTCATCAGCCGCCTGATCGACACTTTCCTGTCGTTCCCGGCCATCGTGCTGGCGGTGGCCGTCACCGGCGCCCTCGGCATCGGCCTCACCAACGCCATGATCTCGGTGGGTATCGTGTTCTCCCCGCAGGTCGCCCGGCTGGTGCGGGCGCAGACGCTGGTGGTGCGCGAAAGCCTCTACGTGGATGCGGCCAGGGCCTTCGGCGCCACGCCGGCGCGCATCCTGTGGCGCCATATCGTGCCGAACGCGATCCAGCCGGTGATCGTGCAGGTGACGCTGCTGCTCGCCACCGCGCTGCTGGCCGAGGCCAGCCTGAGCTTCCTCGGCCTGGGCGTGCAGCCGCCCGAGACCAGTTGGGGCGCGATGCTGGCGCGCGCCTACCAGTACATGGAGATCGCGCCCGAGCAGATGATCGTGCCGGGGTTGGCGATCCTCTTCACCGCGCTGGCGGTGAACACGCTCGGCGAGGCCGTGCGGGTGGCGCTGGACCCGACGCGCAAGGGGCGCTAGCGGCGGCTGGTCGCGCTGTCTGGCGACGCAGCGCCGCCACCCGCCACCCACCGGGAGGCGGCCATCCGGCGTGCCCGTATCGGCACGCCTTGCCTCGTGCCCATCCATCCAGTCCTCCGGGCCATGCATGACCCGGGCACCGGCGCTGTATGCTCGGCCGGCAGGGCGCAACCATTGCGCGCCGCCGAAGCGTGGGCCGCCGGTTGCATTTGTTACGCGATCCCGCCGTTGTTGGGCGGGATACAACGGCGACAGGGCACGTCTTTGTGCGACGCTTCCATCGGTGGAGGTTGCCGGTTACTGTGTGCGCCTTTGCGGCGGGCCGATGCGGGAAGCCGCGCCGGCGGCGCCGGCGCGCCCGGCGCCCTGCTTGATGGACGATGACGCGGGCCGCGGCCCGAACGAGGTGACACGATGCTCGAGCTGACGGCTGAGCAGGTTTCGATGGGGGTTGCCGTCCCCGACAAGGAAGCGGCGCTGGCGCTGCTCGCGCGCGAGTTGCAAGCCGACGGGCTGGTGCGCGAAGGCTATCTCAAGGGGCTGCAGGCCCGCGAAGCCCAGGGCGTGACCTACCTGGGGCAGGGCATCGCGATCCCGCACGGCACGCCCGAGACGCGCGAGCTGGTCGAGCGCACCGGGGTCCGGCTGCTGCAGTTCCCCGACGGCGTGGATTGGGGCCAGGGGCAGATGGTGTACCTGGCCATCGGCATTGCTGCGCGTTCGGACGAGCACCTGCGGCTGCTGCAGATGCTGACGCGTGCGCTGGGCGAGGCGGATCTGGCCGACGCCCTGCGTCAGGCGAACACTCCCGACGCGATCCTGGGCCTGCTGCAGAGCGCGCCCAAGGAGCTCGAACTGGATCGCCGGCTGATCGGCCTGGACACGCCTGCCGAGGACGTCGACGAACTCATCATCCAGGGCGTGCGCCTGCTGCGCCGGGCCGACTGCGTCGGCCGCGAGTTCGCCGCCGAGGTGCTGGGCGAGGAGCCGATGCCGCTGGGCGGCGGGCTGTGGTGGGTGAGCAGCGAGGCCGGCGTCCTGCGCCCGGCGCTGGCCTATCTCAAGCCCGAGCGGCCGCTGCGCCATCGCGGCCAGCCGGTCGAGGGCCTGCTCTGCCTGGCCAGCACCGGCGACGCCCACCTGAAGCTGCTCGATCGTCTGTGCGAACTGTTGTTGAGCGGGCGCAGCGGCGAGCTCACGCAGGCCCGCGCCAGCCGCGACGTGCTCGAGGCGCTGGGCGGCGAGGCGGTGCCCGAGTGGCCCGCGGTGCGCGTGCGCCTGGCCAACGCGCACGGCTTGCATGCGCGGCCGGCGCGCGAACTGGTGCAACTGGCCAAGCAGTTCGAGGGGGATGTCCGGGTGCGGCTGGTCGACAGCGACGGCCCGGCGGTGTCCGCCAAGAGCCTGAGCAAGCTGTTGAGCCTGGGCGTGTACCGTGGCCAGACCATCGAGCTGCTGGCCGAACCGGCGATTGCGGACCGGGCGTTGCCGCTGCTGCGCGCCGCCATCGAGCAGGGCCTGGGCGAGCCGGTCGAGCCGCTGTCGGAAGTGGTGCCCGCTGCGCCCCTGCCCACGCAGGCGCAGGCGGACATGGAACAAGAGCCGCCGGCGCAGGCGCCGCTGCTCGGAAGCTGGCTGCACGCGGTGCCCGCCGCGCCCGGCGTCGCGATCGGCCCGGTGCACCTGCAGTTGGCGTGCGCGCTGGAGTACCCGAGCCGGGGCGAATCGCCGGCGATCGAGCGCGAACGGCTGGCCGCCGCCCTGGCAGAGGCGCGGGCGGAAGTCGAGGCCCTGGTCGCGCGCAGCGAGGCCAAGGCGGTGCGCGACATCTTCGGCGCGCACCTGGAAATGCTGGCCGACCCGGCGCTCACCGACGAAGTGCACGCGCGACTGCAGCAAGGCGAGAGCGCCGAGGCGGCCTGGGCCACCGTGATCGAAGAGGCCGCTGTGGCGCAGGAGCGGCTGCAGGACGCGGTGCTCGCCGAACGCGCGGCCGATCTGCGCGACATCGGGCGGCGGGTGCTGGGCCGCCTGTGCGGCGTGGCCGAAGTCACGGCGCCCGACGAGCCCTACGTGCTGGTCATGGCCGAGATGACGCCATCGGACGTGGCACGGCTCGATCGCGAGCGCGTCGCGGGGCTGCTCACCGCGCGCGGCGGGGCGACGGCGCACAGCGCCATCGTGGCGCGGGCGCTGGGCATTCCGGCGCTGGTGGGCGCGGGCGACGGTGTGCTGCTGCTCGCCGAGGGCACCCGCGTGCTGCTCGACGGCCAGCGCGGGCGCCTGCTCGTCGGCCCGGACGACGCGCAGGTCGAACATGCCCGCGAGGAGCAGCATCGGCGCGCCGAGCGGCTGCGCCTGGCCGAAGCCCACAAGCTCGAACCGGCCCGCACGCGCGACGGCCATGCGGTCGAAGTGGCCGCCAACCTGGGCGACAGCGCCGGCGCGGCCAAGGCCATGGCGCAAGGCGCCGAGGGCGTGGGCCTGCTGCGCACCGAGTTCATCTTCATGGCGCAACCCCAGGCGCCCGACCTGGCGACGCAGGAGGCGGAGTACCGGCGCGTGTTCGACGCGCTCGACGGCCGTCCGCTGGTCGCGCGCACGCTGGACGTGGGCGGCGACAAGCCCTTGCCCTACTGGCCGGTGCCGCACGAGGACAACCCGTTCCTGGGCGTGCGCGGCATCCGCCTCACGCTGCGCCGCCCGCAGCTCATGGAAACGCAGTTGCGCGCCCTGCTGCGCGCGAGCGATGGCCGGCCGCTGCGCATCATGTTCCCGATGGTCGGCGGCGTGGACGAATGGCGCCAGGCCCGCGAAATGACCCGCCTGCTCGCCCGCGAGATTCCGCAGGCCGACCTGCAACTGGGCATCATGGTCGAGGTGCCGTCGGCCGTGATGCTGGCGCCGGTGCTGGCGCGCGAAGTGGATTTCTTCAGCATCGGCACCAACGATCTCACGCAGTACTGCCTGGCGATCGACCGCGGCCACCCCACGCTGTCGGCACAGGCCGACGGCCTGCACCCCGCGGTGCTGCGCATGATCGACATGACCGTGCGCGCCGCCCACGCCGAGGGCAAGTGGGTGGGCGTGTGCGGCGAGCTGGCCGGCGATCCGCTCGCCGTGCCGCTGCTGGTCGGCCTGGGGGTGGACGAACTGAGCCTGTCGCCCGGCGGCATCCCTGAGGTCAAGGCGCGCGTGCGCGAGCTGCAGTATTCGACGGCGGTGGAGCTGGCGGCCACCGCACTGACCCTGGACGGCGCGGCCGCCGTGCGCGCGCTGGCGGAGAGATTCTGATGGCCAAGGTACTCACTTTCACACTCAATCCCGCGCTGGACCTGACCGTGCAACTGCCGCAACTGCAGTTGGGGATCGTCAACCGCAGCGTGGAGCAGCACTTGCATCCGGCCGGCAAGGGGCTGAACGTGGCGCGCGTGTTGACCGACCTCGGCCATACGCTGACGGTCGCCGGCTTTCTCGGCATGGACAACCACGAGGCCTTCGACGGCCTGTTCGCGCGGCGCAAATGGCGCGATGGTTTCGTGCGCGTGCCGGGCCAGACCCGCTGCAACGTCAAGATCGCCGAGGCCGATGGGCGCGTGACCGACGTCAATGGGCCCGGCATGCAGGTCGATGCCGGCGCCCAGCAGGCGCTGTTCGCCTCCCTGGACGCGCTGATGGCCGATCAGGATCTGGTCGTGGTGGCGGGCAGCCTGCCGCCAGGCGTCGCTCCCGACTGGTTCGCCGGCTTCGTCGCCGCGCTGCACGACTACGGCAAGCCGGTGCTGCTCGACAGCAGCGGCGCCGCCCTGCGCGCGGGCATCACGGCGCGGCCTGCGCTGATCAAGCCCAATATCAACGAGCTGTCGGAGTACGCCGGGCGCCCGCTGGCTGCGCTGGCCGACCTGGCTGCCGAAGCCGAACGCCTGCACGGCCTGGGCGTCGAGCACGTCGTCGTGTCCATGGGCAGCGACGGTGTGTGCTGGTTCGGGCCGGGGATGGCCCTGCGCGCCACGTCGCCCAAGGTGCCGATGGTCAGCACGGTGGGCGCGGGCGATTCGCTGCTCGCGGGCATGGCGCACGGCCTCTTGAGCGGCTGGCCGCCCGAGCGCAGCCTGCGCCTGGCCGCGGCCGTCGGCGCGCTTGCCGTCACCCAGCTCGGCGCCGGGGTCCCCGATGTCGCCAAGCTCGAACCGCTGCAGCAGGCAGTCACGATACATGCGGTACAGGAGGACGGCCAATGAACCTGGCCATCGTCAGCGCATACCCGGGCGATCGCGCCACGGCAGAACTCAGCGCACGCCTGCTGGCCGGTGCGGCCAGCCGCCTCGGCTGGGAGGTCTCGGTCGAGCTCGATGATCCACAGCATCCCGAGCGCCGCTTGTCGGCCGAGGCCCTGGCCCGGGCCGACTGGGTGCTCCTGATCGGCCAGGGCGAGACCGGCCGCGAACGCTTCGCCGGCAAGCGCGTCTACCAGGCAAGCCCGCAGGAGGCGCTGGAGAACCCCGGCGCCTTCCTGCAGCGCGCCGAACGCGAGGCCGAACTGTCGGCGGCTGCGCTTGGCACGGCGACGCCGGCCGAGGGCGGCCAGGCGCCCCGCGTGGTCGCCGTCACGGCCTGCCCGACCGGGGTGGCGCATACCTTCATGGCCGCCGAGGCCCTCAAGCAGGCGGCGCAGAAGCTCGGCTACGGCCTGAAGGTCGAGACCCAGGGCTCCGTCGGCGCCCGCGATCCGCTCTCGGCGCAGGACATCGCCGACGCCGACGTGGTGCTGCTCGCCACCGACATCGAGGTCGACACCGTGCGGTTTGCCGGCAAGCGCGTCTACCACTGCGGCACGGGGCAGGCCCTGAAGCAGGGCGAGGCCACGCTCAAGCGCGCGCTGGCCGAAGCACAAACCATGGGTGCCGCGCCAGCGGCCGGCGCAGGCGGCGCCGAAGGCAAGGCCGCCAAGGCCGGCAAGGGCGAGTCCGCCGGCGTCTACAAGCACCTGCTCACCGGCGTGTCGTACATGCTGCCGATGGTGGTCGCGGGCGGCCTGTTGATTGCGCTGTCCTTCGTCTTCGGCATCGAGGCCTTCAGGGAAGAAGGCACCCTCGCCGCGGCGCTGATGACCATCGGCGGCGAGACGGCATTCCAACTGATGGTGCCGCTGCTCGCGGGCTACATCGCGTATTCGATCGCCGACCGCCCGGGCCTGGCGCCGGGCATGATCGGCGGCATGCTGGCCAGCACGCTGGGCGCCGGCTTCATCGGCGGCATCGTGGCCGGCTTCATCGCCGGCTACAGTGCGCGCGCGATTAGCCGGCACCTGAAGCTGCCGCAGAGCCTGGAGGCGCTCAAGCCCATTCTCATCATTCCGCTGGTGGCCAGCCTCGTCACCGGGCTGCTCATGATCTACGTCGTGGGCAAGCCCGTGGCGGGCGTGCTGGAAGGGCTCACGCGCTTTCTGGACACCATGGGCACCTCCAACGCGGTGCTGCTGGGCCTGCTGCTCGGCGCCATGATGTGCGTGGACCTGGGCGGTCCGGTGAACAAGGCGGCGTACGCCTTCTCGGTCGGCCTGCTGGCCTCGCAGAGCTATGCGCCCATGGCGGCGACGATGGCCGCCGGCATGGTGCCGCCGATCGGCCTGGGCATCGCCACCCTGCTCGCCCGCCACAAGTTCGCCAAGGCCGAGCGCGACGCGGGCAAAGCGGCCCTGGTGCTGGGCGCCTGCTTCATCTCCGAGGGCGCCATCCCGTTCGCCGCGCGCGATCCGCTGCGCGTCATCCCGGCCAGCATCGTCGGCGGCGCGCTGACCGGCGCCCTGAGCATGTACTTCGGCTGCCGGCTGATGGCCCCGCATGGCGGCGTGTTCGTGCTGCTGATCCCGAACGCCATCAACCACGCACTGCTGTATCTCCTGGCGATCGTCGCGGGCAGCGTCGTCACCGGTGTGCTCTACGCCGCCCTGGCGCGGCGCGACCAGCCGGCGATGGTGGTGGAAGAGGGGGTGGAGGGCGCGCGCTGAGGGGCCGCCGGGCCGCGCCCGTCCCGGCGATGCGCCAACCTACGGCATGTTGGTGAAATAGCGGTCCACGCCCAGGGCGTGAACCTGGCGCAGCCCCAGGCGTTCGACCACGGGCAGGATGCGTTGCGCATTGCCTTCGAACACTTCCACCTGCATGAAGACTTCGTTCGTCTTTACCGTGCGTTCCAGGCCGGCCAGGGCGCGGTCCTCGTGGCCTTCGAGATCCATCTTGATGACGATGCGCTCGTCCTGCAGCGGCAGGTACTCGTCGATGCTCACGGCCGGCACGCGCAGCGTGGCCAGCGGAAAGTCGTCGCCGACCACGCCGACGCCGCCGCGGTTGCCGTCGGGATGCGCCCGGCTGTCGAAGAAGGTCAGGGTGCCGGCCGCGTCGCTGATGGCCAGGTTGTGGGGCGTGATCCGCGTGGCGGCGAGGTTCAGGAAGATCTGCGCCTGCAACTGCGCGAAATTGTGCGGGTCGGCATCGAAGGCATGGATGCGCTGCACGCCGGCGCGCATGGCCAGCAGCGAATACAGGCCCCAGTAGGCGCCGAGATCGAGAAACACTACGCTGCGGTCTTGCTGCAGGCGAGCGAGCGTCTGCACGAAATACCGGGTCTGGTCGGCCTCCCAACTGCCGCTGTCGATCACGCAGCGATCGACCTCGCTCGTGCTGTCCAGCAGCAGCCGGAACCCCATGCGTTCGTAGAGCCCGACATCCGTCAGCGCGCTCGTGGCGGGTAGCAGCGCATGCGGCGCTTGCGGGACATGCGCAGGCCCGTTCGCCTCCTCGCGTCGAGGTTCTTGTTGCCTTGCCAGCGCATCCACCTGGCGCGTCAGATGCTGCAGCGATGCCTGGAGCTTGCGCTCGCTCGCGGCCACGGCCTCCTGGGTGCGCAGAATGCCGGCGTATGCACGGCGCATCTGTCGGAACGGGGAAACTTGCCAAAGGCCCATCGGTCTTCTCCTGTCTTGCGATAGTAGCCTCTGGATGCATCTTGGTGCATCTTGTTGTGCGCACTGCTGGCGGCCTCCGCAAAGCGCGCCGGGGTTGCGCACCACCCGACGTCTTTCCCCACTGGGCGCCTGCCGACGGCCAGTGGGGATGAAAGCGTCACCCAGCGAAGAATACCGGCTCGCCCTCGGCCGGCTCGGCCAGCCGTACGCGGTACTCGCGCAGTTCGTCGCGCCGGAAGGCATGGATGCGCACGATCTGCCCCGGCCGATAGCGGGCGAGCAATGCGTCCACGGCGGCCGGCGTGCCCACGCGCAGCCCGTCGATGGCGAGCAGCACGTCCAGCGCCGACAGCCCGCCGCGGTGCGCCGCGCCGCCTTCGTACACGGTGGCCAGCACCACGTCGCTGCCCTGCGCGCGCAGGCGCACGTCGAGCGAGGGCGATAGCCCGGGCTTGGCCGGCTGCGTGCGTATGCCCTGGGTGGCGAGCAGTTCGCGCACCGGCACGTCCTCGCGGCCGTCGACGTAGCGCGCGATGAACTCGCTCGCATCCACGCCGGTGGCTTCGAGAATGAGTTCCGCGAACTCGTGCTCGGCCACGCCCTGCATGCGGCCCTGGTAGAAGTCGCGGCCATACGTGCGCCACATCAGGCGCATCACGTCGTCCAGCGAGCGCTTGCCGGCCGAGCCGTTGCGGATCGTGATGTCCAGCCCCAGCGCCGCGAGCGAGCCCTTGGTGTAGTAGCTGACGATGGCGTTGGGCGAATTCTCGTCCTGGCGGTAGTAGCGCGACCACGCATCGAACGAGCTTTCCGCCACCGATTGCTTCAGGCGGCCGGGGCCGCGCTCGACCGCCGCCACGGTGCGCGCCAGCAGCTTGAGATAGGCCTTGCGGTCGATCACGCCGGCGCGCAGCAGGAACACGTCGTCGTAGAACGAGGTAAAGCCTTCGAACACCCAGAGCAGCCGCGTGTAGTTCTCGCGCGCGAGATCGTAGGGCGCGAAGGCGGCGGGCTTGATGCGCTTGACGTTCCAGGTGTGGAAGTATTCGTGGCTGACCAGGCCGAGAAAGCCGCGATAGCCGTCGGTCTGCTCGGGGTTGCCGATCACGGGCAGATCGTTGCGGCTGGTCATGAGCGCGGTCGAGGCGCGATGCTCCAGGCCGCCGTAGCCATCGCCGGTCACCAGGGTCATGAAGACATAGCGTTCGGCGCTGTCGAGAAAGGGCGCCCTGCGCGTGCGCGGCTCGAAGAAGGCGATCTGCGCTTCGCAGATGCGTTGGCAGTCGCTCACGATGCGCGCCAGGTCCAGGCCCGGCACGATGCCGGTGAAGACCATCTCGTGCTCGGCGCCGTGCGCCGTGAAGCTCGCCACTTGCGGCGTGCCCATCTCGATGGGGTGATCGAGCAGGGCGTCGTAGTCCGGCGCGCGATACAGGCCGAAGCCGTGGCGGCGCGCTGCGCCCGCTACGCCGCGGGCCTCGGGCAGGCTGGTGTATACGCGCCAGGGGCCGTGCGCTATCTGCCTGGAGTCCGGTTCGACGAGCTCGAGCAGGCAGGGCAGGTGTTCCTGCCCATGCACGCGCAGGAACAGGCTGGTGCCGTTGAAGAAGCCGTGGGTCTCGTCCAGGTGCGCGGCACGCACCGAAAGATCCCAGGCATAGATCACGCAGGTGATGGTCAGCGCGCCACGGCAGGGGGCGGCGTGCCAGCTATGCTTGTCGAGCTTGGTGAGTGCCACCTTGCGGCGCCCGCAGCGCGCTTCGATGCGTTCGATCTGGCGGGCGAACTCGCGGATCAGGTAGCTGCCCGGGATCCACGCGGGCAGCGAGACGATCTGGCCGTCGGGGGCGGGGTTGTCGATGGTGAGGGTGACTTCGCAGCGATGGCCGGCGAGGTCGATGGGGGCGAGTCGATAGTGGATCGGGGTATCGGTCATGTCGTGGGCGGGCACGGGCATCGGGGTGACCCGCGCAGGGGATTACTGGCACAATGCTTCGGTCCATCATACTCGCCCACTGGCTACGGGGCCGCGGGCCTTCAGGAGATACCCATGAGCGAAGCCTTCGTCCTCACCGAAACCCATGGCCGCGTCGGTCTCATCACGCTGAACCGTCCCAAGGCGCTCAACGCGCTGAACGATGAGCTGATGAACCAGCTCGGCGCCGCGCTGCTCGATTTCGATGCCAACCTGGACATCGGTTGTATCGTCATCACCGGCAGCGACAAGGCTTTTGCCGCCGGCGCGGACATCGGTGCGATGCAGAACTGGTCGTACATGGAGGTCTACGGCACCGACTACATCACGCGCAACTGGGAAACCCTGCGCCGCGTGCGCAAGCCCGTCATCGCCGCCGTCGCCGGCTATGCCCTGGGCGGCGGCTGCGAACTCGCCATGATGTGCGACTTCATCATCGCCGCCGACAGCGCCCGCTTCGGCCAGCCCGAGATCAAGCTGGGTGTGATCCCCGGCGCGGGCGGCACGCAGCGCCTGCCGCGCGCGGTGGGCAAGTCCAAGGCCATGGACATGGTGCTCACCGGCCGCATGATGAAGGCCGACGAGGCCGAGCGCGCCGGCCTGGTGTCGCGCGTGGTGCCCGCCGCCGAACTCATGAACGAAGCCCTGGAGGCCGCGACCATCATCGCCTCGATGTCGCTGCCGTCGGTCATGATGGCCAAGGAGTCGGTCAACCGCGCCTACGAGTCCTCGCTCACCGAGGGCGTGCTGTTCGAGCGCCGCGCCTTCCATTCGCTGTTCGCCACCTACGACCAGAAGGAAGGCATGAAGGCCTTCCTCGAGAAGCGTTCGCCCACCTTCAAGCACGAATGAGGCGCGCGTAGCCGCGGCGGATCAGCCCGCCGGCGCCAGCGCCGCGTCGAGCAGCTCCACCCAGTGCCGTACCGGCGTGTCGCCCGCGCCGGCCTGCAGGTGGCTGATGCAGCCCACGTTGGCCGAGACGATCTCCACCGGCGCGAGCGCCTGCAGGTGCCCGAGCTTGCGCTCGCGCAGCGCGCCCGCGATCTCGGGCTGCAGCACCGAATACGTCCCGGCCGAACCACAGCACAGGTGGGATTCCTCGTTCGCCACGCGCAGCTCGAAGCCCAGCGCGCGCAGGCCCTGCTCCACCTCGCCGCGCCGCCGCTGGCCGTGCTGCAGGGTGCAGGGCGGGTGATAGGCGATGGTGCCGGCGGGCGGGCGCACGCGGCCCTGCAGGGCCTGCGCCAGCTCGTCCAGGTATTCGCCCAGGTCGCGCGTCATGTCGCTCACGCGCTGGGCCTTGGCGGCGTAGGCCGCGTCGTGGCGCAGCAGATGGCCGTATTCGCGCACGGTCACGCCACAGCCGGAGGCGTTCATCACGATGGCCTCCACATCGCTGCCTTCGATCAGCGGCCACCAGGCGTCGATCAGCGCGCGCATCTGTGCCAGCCCGCCCGCCTGGTCGTTCAGATGGAACTTCACGCCGCCGCAGCATCCGGCGTCCTTGGCGAGCAGCGTCTGGATGCCGGCGGCATCCAGCACCCGGGCGGTGGCGGCGTTGACGTTGGGCATCATGGCGGGCTGCACGCAGCCGGCGAGCAGCAGCACCTTGCGCGCATGCGTGCGGGTGGGCCATGCGCCGGCGGCCGCT
>NZ_VLTJ01000033.1 GCF_007558815.1 Verticiella sediminum
GCACCTTGTCGCGCAATGCGGCCGGCAGCGCGCCGCGCACCGCACGGCCCGCCGCCAGCGCCGGCCCGAACGCACGCGAGTTGAGCCCTTCCTTGAGCGTCCAGCGCACCACCTTTTCCTGCAGGGGGCGGGGGACCTGCGCATCCACCACGCGGCGGCCGATGTCCAGCAGCCGCCCATACTGCACCCCGCTCGGACATGTGCTCTCGCAATTCCGGCAGGTCAGGCAGCGGTCCAGGTGCTGCTGGGTCGAGCGCGTCGGCGCGACGCCCTCCATCACCTGCTTCATCAGGTAGATCCGCCCGCGCGGCCCGTCCAGCTCGTCGCCAAGCAGCAGATAGGTCGGACAGGTGGCCGTGCAGAAGCCGCAATGCACGCATTGGCGCAGGATGGCCTCGGCCTCCGCGGCATCGGGGTCGTTGCGAAACTCGGGGCCTAGGGTGCATTGCATGCCGGATTCCTGGCGGTGCTCAGAGGCCGGCGTACATGCGGCCAGGGTTGAAGATACCCGCGGGGTCGAACGCCTTGCGCAGGGCACGGTGAATGGCGCTGGTGGCGTCCGCCACCGCGTCGAAACGGGCGGGCACGGCGGCGGCGCCGGCGCCGACACGGAACAGGGTGGCATGGCCGCCCACCGCGCGGGCAGCCGAGCGCAGGGCATGCGCCGCGTCCAGCGGGGCGCGGTACCAGCGCAGGCCGCCATGCCATTCGATGGTCGGGCCGGCGCCGGGCACGGCCAGCACCGCGGCGGTCTGCGGCACCGAGATCCGCCACAGCCCTTCGCCGGCCTGCGGCTGGAAGTCGGCCAGCGTGTGGTCGCGGCAGGCCGCCCAGCCTTCCTGGGCCTTGCCTGCATCGAGCGCTTCGCCGCCCATGCGGGCCTGCGCGGCTTCGACCGCTGCGCGGGCGCCGCACAGGCGCACATAGAGCGTGCCGCCCTGCGCGTCGCTCCAGCGGCTCGCATTCAGGGGCAGGGGCTGGCCGCCCCAGGCATGCAGCCGCTGCAGGGCCTCGGCCTCGCTACAGGCGTAGCGCAGCGTGAGGTCGGCGGGCGGCACCGGCAGCACCTTCAGGCTGGCGGCGGTGATCAGGCCGAGCTGCCCGAGCGAGCCGGCCAGCACGCGGGAGATGTCGTAGCCGGCGACGTTCTTCATCACCTGGCCGCCGAAATGCAGGTGCTCGCCCTTGCCGTTGATGAGGGTGGCGCCCAGCACGTAGTCGCGCACGCAGCCCACGCTCGCCCGCGCCGGGCCGGACAGCCCCGCGGCGAGCATGCCGCCCACGGTGCCGCCCTCGCCGAAGTGCGGTGGATCGAAGGGCAGGTACTGGCGCTGCTGCGCGAGGTGCTCCTGCAGTTCGCGCAGCAGCGTGCCGGCGCCCACGGTCACCACCAGTTCGCTGGGCTCGTAGGCATGGATGCCGGCCAGGCCGCGCGTGTCGAGCAGTTCGCCAGTGGCCGGTTCGCCGTAGAAATCCTTGGTGCCGCCGCCGCGGATGCGCAGCGCCGTGCCATTGGCCGCCGCTGCCCTGATGCGTTTGATGTATTCGTCCATGGACTGTCAGCCTTCGCCCGGCCGCCCGAAGGAGGCTGAAGCCCCCTCGGGGGGCAGCGAGCACAGTGAGCGTGGGGGTCGTTTCATTCAGCCTTCGCCCGGCCGCCCGAAGGAGGCTGAAGCCCCCTCGGGGGGCAGCGAGCGCAGTGAGCGTGGGGGTCGTTTCATTCAGCCTTCGCCCGGCCGCGATGCCATCCAGGGCACAGCGGATCCGGCTTTGCCGGTCCGCCAGTGCCGCCCCTTTGAGGGGGCGCGCGTCAGCGCGTAGGGGGGGGGTCTCATTCTAAAAACGGGGAAGCTCGGGGTGGGGCAGGGCGCCTGCGCGCACCAGCATGCGCCCGTACTCGGCGCAGCGCGCCAGGGTCGGGATGGCCTTGCCCGGGTTGAGATTGCCCGCCGGATCGAAGGCCGCCTTCACCGCCAGCATCTGGGCATTCTCCTGGGCGCTGAACTGTACGCACATGCTGTTCAGCTTTTCCACGCCCACGCCGTGCTCGCCCGATACGGTGCCGCCCATGGCCACGCTGGTTTCCAGGATGTCCGCGCCGAAATGCTCGGCGCGTTCGAGTTCGTCGGGGTCGTTGGCGTCGAACAGCACCAGCGGGTGCAGGTTGCCGTCGCCGGCATGGAACACATTGCAGCAGCGCAGGCCGTACTTGCCTTCCATCTCCTGGATCGCGAGCAGCATGTCGGCCAGGCGCCGGCGCGGAATGGTCGAATCCAGGCACATATAGTCCGGGCTGATGCGCCCCGACGCGGGAAACGCGTTCTTGCGTCCGCTCCAGAAGCGCAGGCGCTCGGCCTCGTCGCGGCTCACGGCGATCGCCGTCGCGCCCGCGCCGCGCAGTACGGCCGTCATGCGCTCGATCTCCTCGGCGACTTCCTCGGGCGTGCCGTCGGATTCACAGAGCAGGATGGCCGCGGCGTCCAGATCGTAGCCGGCATGCACGAAGTCCTCGACCGCCGCCGTCATGGGCCGATCCATCATTTCCAGGCCTGCCGGGATGATGCCGGCCGCGATCACCGCCGCCACCGCGTCGCCGGCATGCCGCACGTCGCCAAAGCTCGCCATGATGCAGCGCGCGAGCTGCGGCCGGGGTACCAGGCGGACAGTGACTTCCAGCGTGACGGCGAGCATGCCTTCGCTGCCCACGATGAGCGGCAGCAGGTCGAGGCCCGGCGCATCGAGGGCCTCGGAGCCGAAGGTGACGGCTTCGCCGTGCGCGTCGTAGCCGCGTACGCACAGCACGTTGTGCAGGGTGAGCCCGTACTTCAGGCAATGCACGCCGCCCGAGTTCTCGGCCACGTTGCCGCCGATGGTGCAGGCGATCTGGCTGGAAGGATCGGGCGCGTAGTACAGGCCGTAGGGCGCGGCCGCTTCGCTGATCGCGATGTTGCGCACGCCGCACTGGACGCGCGCGGTGCGCGCCACAGGGTCGACCTCGAGAATGCGATTGAAGCGCGCGAGCGAGAGAGTGAGCCCGGCGGTGTGCGGCATGGCGCCGCCCGAGAGGCCGGTGCCGGCGCCGCGTGCGACCACCGGCACGCCCAGCGCGTGACAGGCGCGCAGGATCGCCTGCACCTGCGCTTCGGTCTCGGGCAGCGCGACAGCCATGGGCCGGGCCCGATAGGCGGTCAGGCCATCGCACTCGTAGGGAATGGTGTCTTCCTTGCGCCAGAGCAGCGCAGGGCCCGGCAGCAGGGGCGATAACCTGGCGATCAAGGCCGCCTGCCTGGCGCTGAGATCTTCGACTTGCATACTGCCGGCTTACCTTCTCCATGTCGGGCGCGGGATACGCCCGAGTCTCATTCGACCTTGATGCCTTCCTGCTGGATCAGGGCCGCCCAGCGTGCGGTCTCCGCACGTACCATCTCCTCGAACTCGGTGCCGTCGCTGTTGACGATCTGAAAGCCGTCGCGTTCCATGCGGGCGGTCACTTCAGGGTCTTCGAGGGTTTCGCGCAGGGCCCGGCCGACGTGCTCCCGCACATGCTCGGGAAGGCCCGCGGGCGCGAGCATCCCGACCCAGGAGCGCGCCTCGTAATCGGGTACGGATTCGGCGATTATAGGTGCCGACGGGAGCTGTTCGACGGGGCTCTTGCTGCCGATGGCCAGTACATTGGCGCGATCCGTCTGCGCGTAGCCGATCACCGTGGGCAGGCTCGCCACCACCATGTCGACTTCGCCTCCCAGCAAGGCCGTCAGCATCGGCCCGCCGCCGCGATAGGGAACGTGCGTGATGTCGACCCCCGCCATGCGGGCAAAGGCGAGCGCATTGAGATGGTTGGAGCCGCCGACGCCCGAGGAGCCGTAGTTCAGCGTGCCCGGCGCCGCCTTGGCGGCCTCGAGGACGGCGTCCACGCTCTCGAGGCCGGACTTCTTCGAGGTCACCAGCGCGACCGGCATGGTCCCGATCAGCCCGATGTAGTCGAACGATTGGAACGTGTCGTACTTGATGTCGTACAGGCTCTGGTTGACGGCATGGGAGTCGAACACCAGGAGCAGGGTATAGCCGTCGGCGTCGGCCCTGGCCACCTCCTGGGTACCGATGGTCCCGGATGCGCCACCCTTGTTGTCGATGATGACGGTCTGCCCGATCGCCTGGGCGAACCGCTGCGATATCGTGCGCGCCACGTAGTCCACCGAGCCGCCCGGCGGGAACGGGACGATGAGCCGGATGGGCTTGTCCGGATAGGCCTCGGACTTGGCCTGTGCATAGGGCGTGAGGGCGGCAAGTGCCGCGCCGGCGAGGCAAGCCAACAGCTTTCTGCGTTGCATAGGGTGTCTCCTCCCATGATGAGATGCAGCGTTGTCGTGTACTTGTATGGCGCAGCGTCCCTCAGTCGATCTGCACGACGACCCGGCCGCGGATCTTGCCGGCCAGCAGCTCGGGGGCGAGCGCGAGGGCGTCGGGCAGGCTGACGGTGCGCGTGTTGCTGTCGAGCACGTCGGCGGGCAGGTCCCGCGCGAGGCGCTGCCAGGCCTGCAGCCGGCGCTCGCGCGGCGCCTGGACGCTGTCGATGCCGATCAGCGAAACGCCTCTGAGGATGAAGGGCGCGACCGTGGCGGGCAGGTCCATGCCCTGGGCCAGACCGCAGGCCGCGACGACGCCGCCGTAGCGCGTGCCGGCCAGGACGTTGGCGAGCGTATGGCTGCCGACGCAGTCGACGGCGGCTGCCCAGTTCTCTTTTTGCAGCGGCTTGCCGGCGTTCGACAGCAGGTTGCGATCCATGATGGCGCTTGCGCCCAGGGCACGCAGGTGAGGCTCCTCCTCGCGCCGCCCGGTCGAGGCCGTGACCAGATGACCGGCGCGCGCCAGCAGCGCGATGGCGATGCTGCCCACGCCGCCGTTGGCGCCGGTGACGAGCACGGGGCCCGCGCCGGGGGCGACGCCATGGGCTTGCAGCGCCATGACGCAGAGCATGGCGGTATAGCCGGCCGTGCCGATGGCCATGGCATGGGCGGGCGACATGCCGTGCGGCAGCGGAATGAGCCAGTCGGCGCGCACGCTCGCGTAGCCCGCGAGCCCGCCCCAGTGCGCCTCGCCCACGCCCCAGCCGTTGAGCAGGACGGCGTCGCCCACCTGATACCGCGGGTCGGCGCTGCGCTCGACGGTGCCCACGAAGTCGATGCCGGGCACCATCGGGAAGCTGCGCACGACGGGCGAGCTGCCGGTGATCGCCAGGGCGTCCTTGTAGTTCAAGGTCGAATGGCTGACTTTCACCAGGACTTCGCCTTCGGGCAGCGCATCCGGCGTCAGCGTGCGCAGTTCGGCGCGGGTGCGGCCCTCGCCGTCCTTGGTGAGGTGGATCGCGGCGAATTCCGCGGTGCCGCCGTCCTTCGTGCGTGCAGCGTCGGTCCGCGCGCTGTGCCGAAAGCTCGGCATGTAGCGCTGCACGAGGGTGGTCGCGATGCGCTCGCGCATCATCTCGTTGGAGCCGTCGGCCAGGCAGAGCGCCTTGGCGGCGAGCAGCTTGCGCGAGAGGGATTCGGCCTGCGTCAGGCCGCGCGCCCCCATGGCCTGCATGCACTGGGCGATGGCGGGCAGGCAGTGTTCGCCCGCGTGCAGCTTGGCGGTGGCCGCCGCCTCCATCGCCTGGTCGTCGTCCGCCTCGATGTGCCGCGTGGCCGCCTCGGTGAGCCGGATGAGGATGTCGTGCTGGGTGGCGGCATCGACCAGCGACCAGCGCAGGCCCTGCTGGTTGAGGACCGGCTGGCCGAACGCCACCCGCGAGGCGGTGTGCCGGACCGCCTGCTCGAGCGCGGCGTGCATCAGCCCGCAGGCCATGGCGGCCACATGCACGCGGGCTTTGTTCACCCCCGCCATGGCTTGCCGGAAGCCGTCCCCGGGCGCGTACAGCATGTCGCTTTCGGCGGCCAGGTAGTCGTGCAGCCGGAACCCGCCCACGCCCGCGCCCTCCAGGCCGTCCAGCGGCTGATCCAGGATGCGCGTGCAAACGGCCGGATCGTCCAGGCGCACGATGAAGCAGGCGATACCCGCGGCGCCGCGCTGCTCGTCGGTCTGCGCGAAGACGAGCGCAATCTCGCCGCCGTGGACGTTGGCCACCCATTGCTTCTCGCCGTTGAGCAGCCAGCCCTGGGGCGTCTTGCGGGCCTGCATGCGGATCGCGGAGAAGTCGCTGCCGGCGCCGGGCTCCGACATGGCCGTGCAGCCGATCAACTCTCCCCGCAGCATGGGCGGCAGATAGGTCGCTCTGGCCTGGGCGTTGGCGTCCTCGGCGATACGGACCATCGCGCTGTGATGGTTGATGAAGCTGAAGGCAAAACCGAAGTCCAGGCTCGCCAGGGTGCGCGCCGCGGCCACCCGGCCGGCGAACGGCAGGCCCAGCCCGCCCATGGACCGGGGAATCTCGATGCCGGCCAGGCCAAGTTCGCAGGCGCGCCGTACCCACGGGCCGCTCCAGGCGTGCTCGCCGTTCAGGCCGGCCAGTTCAGGACGCACCTCGTCCTCGATATAGGCCCGCAGGGCCTCGGCAAGGGCGCCGACATCGGCGATGTCGGTGTCGATTCGATTCATGCCGCATCTCCCGTATGGCTGGTGGGGATCGCGCGAGCGTTGCGCAGCGCATCCAGGCGTTGGTCGTCGTACCCCGCGATCTCGCGCAGCACGGATTCGGTGTCCGCGCCATAGGCCGGCGGATAGTCCAGCGTCGGCCTGTCCGCGAACTTGAACGGATTGCCCAGCATCCGCACGCTCGCGCCGTCGCTGGGGCGCGTCACGTCCTCGACCATCCCGCGCGCGTTCACCAGGGGGTGCTGCAACGCTTCGTCGACGGACTGGACCACGGCGGCCGGCACGCGGCTGGCATTGAACAGCGCCAGCCATTCGGCCGAAGGCCGAGTCGCGATGCGCTCGCCCAATGCCTGCGTCAAGGCATCCACATTGGCAATGCGCTGCGCGCCGGTGTCGAACCGGGGGTCGTCTGCCATCTCGGGCGCGTCCAGCACCTCGCAGAGCTTGCGCCAGAAGACTTCGCCGGTCGGCGCGAGCGCGATCCACTTGCCGTCGCTGGCCCGATAGGTGTCGCTGGGGGCGATCATCGCGTGCCGGGCGCCCGTCGCCTTCGGCACGGGGCCGCCGCACAGCCAGCCCTGTGCCTGCCAGGTCAGCAGCGCGATCTGGGCATCGAAGAGCGATACCTGGATCTGCTCGCCCTTGCCTTGTGTGCGCGCCTTGAGCAGCGCCGCGGTCACGGCCAGCGCCAGATAGAGGCCGCCGGCCAGGTCGGCGATCTGGTAGCCGACGCGTACGGGCTTGCCATCCTCCTCGCCCGTGATGCTCATCACTCCGGCCATGGCCTGCAGCATGAGGTCGAAAGCCGGTGCGTCCGCGTACTCGCCCTGGTCGTGCAGGCCGATGAGCTGGGCCACGACAATGCGTGGATTGATGTGGCGCAGCGTCGCGAAATCCACCCCCAGGCGGGCCGGTACCGACGGTGCGAAGCCATGGATCACGGCATCGGCCTCGCGCACCAGATCGTCGAAGGCGGCCTTGCCGGCGGGCGACTTCAAGTCCAGGGCGACACAGCGCTTGCCGCGATTGACCGAGAGAAAGAACGGCGACTCCATCTCGGGCGACACCGGCGGGACCTTGCGCGCGTAGTCGCCGTCGAGCGATTCCACCTTGATGACATCGGCCCCGAGCTGTGCCAGTAGCTGGCCGGCGAACGGGCCGCCCAGTACCCAGCTCAGATCGAGAATCCTGACTCCGGAAAGCATGGCGTGCGTCTCCTCCACGGCCTTCGTGTTTCATGAACCGCAGGCCGTCATGCGGACTGCGGGAGCATTCCAACACGCGGCCTGGGCCCGATCAAACGATATAAACTCGTCGGACTTGATAAAAAAATTCACAGGAGACCGATGCACAAGCTCCCGCCGCTGGCTGCCATACGCGCCTTCGAGGCCGCCGGACGCCTGTCGAGCTTTTCGCGCGCCGCGGACGAGCTTTGCGTGACGCACGGCGCCGTCAGCCACCAGATCCGGCTGCTGGAGTCCTGGCTGGGTATCGTCCTGTTCGTGCGTCGCAGCAAGAGTGTGACCTTGACGGACCAGGGCCGGCACTATCTGGATTCCGTCAGCCCCGCCCTGTCGGCGATTGCCGCCGCCTCGCGCCAGTTGAGCGCCCACGAGGTGCTCCGGGTCAACGCCCTGCCGACCATCACGATGCGCTGGCTGTTTCCGCGCCTCGCCCGGTTTCGCAGCCTCTACCCCAATATCGAAGTCAAGATATCCACGGGCCTGGAACCCACGCACCAGTTGCCCGCCGATGTGGACGTCGTCATCAGGCGAGAGCCCGACCGATCGCCTGGTTGGTACAAAGTCCGCATGTTGTCGGAGGCGGCGTTTCCGGTGTGCTCGCCCACGCTGCTCGAGGAGTTTCCGCTTGCCGCGATCACCGATCTGCGGCACCACACCTTCCTGCATTGCCCGGCGCGCCCGACCGCCTGGAAAGACTGGCTCGCGATGGCGCACCATAGCCGCGTCATCCCGGCGCAATCGCTGGAGCTCGAGCATCTCTATTTCTGCCTGCAGGCCGCCATCGACGGGATCGGCATCGCCATGGGATACACACCGCTGGTTGCGACCGACCTGGCGGCGGGCAGGCTGGTGGCGCCGTTCGGGGGTGTGGTCGCATCGACGCCGGGCTACTTCCTGATCGCCAAGGAAGAGCGTCGGCACGATCCGATCGTCAAGGCATTCCTGGACTGGCTGCTCGAGGAAGGGCGCCAGTTCGACGATCGGATGCGCAGCCTGCCGGCGCTGCCGGAGGGCTGAACCGATCTGCGTCGATGTCCGCGCGCGGCCGCTCGCCGGGGGCGGCCAGCCGTATCAGCGCCCGCGCGCCAAGCGCTGCCGCAACCGCGGGTCTCCCGGCGCCGGCGTGTGCTCCGGCGCCACCAGGTGGATGCCGGGCAGCAGTTCGGCCGCTTCCTCGGGCCGCTCGAGCGCGTATTCCATGTTCATGCAGGCGATTTCGACGTGCTCTTCGCACAGGCCCTGCACGCGGTAGCCCTGGCCGTTCTCGATCGCGTGCACGATGGCGTGGTGCTGGCGCTGGGCCTGCTTCATCCACTGATGCCCCTCGTCGAACGAGGACTGCATGGGCAGCATCGCGCTTGCCGCCGCGAAGGGCTGCCCGTTCAGCATGGTGATGGTGCGAATCAGGGCCAGATTGCCGCTGCCGTGCACGAGCAGGTGATGAAAGCGCGTGTTCACTTCGACATACGCGGCATAGTCGTCCAGCTCCATGGTCGGCTTGTCCACGGTTTCGTCGCCGGCGTCCAGGCAATCGTGCAGTTCGCGCAGAAGCTGGCGCGACGCGCCCTGTTCGGCCAGCGTGCGTGCGGCCATCCCTTCCAGCACCCCGCGCACGCGGATCGCATCGGTCACTTCACGGCTGGTGTAGCGGCGCATCTGATAGCCCCCGCTGCTCGAAGGCTCGATCAGCCCTTCGTGTTCGAGCGTGGCCAATGCGAGGCGCACCGGTGTACGGGAGGCGCCCAGGCGCTCGGCCAGGGGGATCTCGGCCAGACGTTCGCCGGCCAGGAAAGCGCCCTTGAGGATGAGATCGCGGAGCTGGACCAGAACGCGGGATTGCTGAGAGGACATCATGTCTTCCTGGGCAAGAGGGGCGGGATGGGAGGGATTGTACCGATTGCATGCAGCATTGGTGCAGATCACGATTTGGCCTGCTTATTGCATGCAACTCATCGGTTTTTGTTGCGCAGGCTGCCGTGCACCACGTTCGGGCAGCCTGCGCCGCATTGTGTGGAAAGGCGCACCAAATCAGGGCTTTCTTGAGTTTCAACGAGTGCCGGCCAACCCTTGCAGGAAGTTTGCTGGTTCGGCTGGCGTCACGCGTTTTGTCGATGTGTATGCAATTGGATGCACTCATGTCAAGGGCGCGTATCTCTCATCCAGGGCTACGGAGGAAATGCATTCATGCACGTCGTCGTCATCGGGACCGGCATCGTCGGGGTCTGCACCGCAGCGTGGTTGCAGCGCGATGGCCATCGGGTCACCTTCGTCGACCGCCTGCCGCCGGGCGAGGCCTGTTCGTTCGGCAACGCCGGCTCGCTTTCTCCCAGCGCCTGTCTGCCGGTGGGCATGCCGGGCATGTGGAAAAAGGTTCCTGGCTGGCTGCTGGACCCGCTCGGGCCGCTCACCGTACGCTGGCCCTACCTGCCGCGCGTCGTGCCATGGCTGATGGCCCTGCTGCGCCATAGTTCGCCCCGGGAGGTCGAGCGCATCGCGACGGCCATGCGCCGCCTGCTGGCCCCGATCTTCGCGTGCTACGAGCCGCTGCTCGAGCGGGCCGGCGCGCAGCACCTGGTGCGTCGCACCGGCTGTCTCTATGTCTATTCCTCGCGCGAGGTCGCGCGGCAATGGCAATGGGGCATGGACCTGCGCCGGCGTCTCGGCGTGGTGATGGAAGACGTCGAGCAGGACGCGCTGGAGGAACTGGAACCGGACCTGCAGGGGCGGTTCCGCTTCGGCATTCTGGCGCCGGAGAACGGCTCCACGCTGGATTCCTCGGAGCTGGTCAAGGCTTTGCATGCGCAGTGCGAGCGCGATGGCGCGGTGTCGGTGCGCGCCACCGCCACCGGTTTCGAACGCCAGGGCGATCGCGTGCGTGCTGTCCGGCTGGAGGGTGCTGAGCCGCTGGCCTGCGATGCCGTGGTCATTGCCGGCGGTGCGTGGTCCGCCCGGCTCGTCCGCGCGCTCGGGCTGCGCGTGCCGCTCGAAACCCAGCGTGGCTATCACGTCACCGTCGCCAGCAACAACCTGGCCCTGCGCCATACCGTGATGGCGGTCGAACACAACATGATGGTCAATCCGATGGCCAAGGGGCTGCGCCTGGCGGGGTCGGTCGAGTTCGCGGGGCTGGCCGCGCCGCCCGACTACCGGCGGTCGGCGGTGCTGCTCGAGCGTGGGCGCGACATGTTCCCGCATCTGGACACCAGCCGGCATACGCAGTGGATGGGCCACCGCCCCTGTCTGCCGGACAGCCTGCCGGTGCTCGGCCCCGTGCCGCGGATGGCCAACGCCTGGTGCGCCTTCGGCCACGGCCATGTCGGCATGTGCGGCGGCGCCAGTACCGGCCGCGAAATCGCCGCCCTCATCGCCGGCCGGGTTCCCGAGATCGACCTCGCCCCGTTCTCGCCGGAGCGCTACGCATGAGTTTTTCCGCAAGCTCGGGCAGCCGCGACGCCGGCGCAGCGGGCACGCACGGGAGCGGTTCCCCCGCGCCTGGCTGGGACGTCGCCATCGATGTGGGAGGCACCTTCGTCGACATCGCGGTGCGCGGCGCGCACGGCCTGCGTGCCGCGAAGTACCCGCGCGCGCCGGGCTCGCCGGCGCAATCGGTGCTCGGTGCCCTGGACGCCCTCGCTGCCGAGGGCCTGGCACCGGCGTCGGTGCGGCGCATACTGCACGGCACCACGATTGCCACCAATCTGTTGCTGGAGCGCCGGGCCGCGCCGGTCGGCATGATCGTCACCCGCGGCTTCGGGGACGTGCCGACGCTGGGCCGTCAGAGCCGCCGGGATCTCTACCGGCCGGCCATCGCCGTGCAGACCCCGGTCGACATCGCACCCGAGGTGTTGCGCTGCGAAGTGGCCGGCCGGCTGGACGCGCGCGGCGAGATAGGCGAGCGGCTCGATCGCGGCGAGATCGAAGCCGCCGCGCGGCGGCTCGAGGATGCCGGTGTGCGCAGCGTCGCCGTGTGCCTGCTGTTCTCGCATCTGGACGGCAGCCAGGAACGCCAGGTCCGTGAATGGCTGCGCGCAGCATCGCCGGGGCTTGCGGTGTCGCTCTCCTGCGAAGTGGACCCGCGTCCGCGCGAGTATGAGCGGTGGCAGAGCACCGTGCTGGACGCCTACGTCAAACCCGGCGTGGGCGGCTATCTGGCGGAGCTGGGCGAAGGGTTGGCCGCGCGCGGCTATCCGCCGGTGCTGCTGATGCGTTCGCTGGGCGGCGTCGCGCCCGCCGACACCTGTCTGGCGGTGCCGGCCAGCCTGGCCATGTCCGGCCCCGCGGCGGCGGCGCTGGGCGTGGCCGGCATGCTCGATGCGCAGAGCGCGGCGGGCGTCGCCGTCAGCGTGGATATCGGCGGCACCACGGCCGATCTCAGTCTGCTGCGCCAGGCCGGTGTGGACACCACGACCGAATTGTCGGTGGGCGAGCTGAGCCTGCGCATGCACTCGCTCGCTGTCAGGTCCGTGCCGGTGGGCGGCGGCAGCCTGGTCCGTATCGACGCGGCCGGCGGGATCGTGGTCGGCCCGGAATCCGCCGGTGCCGATCCGGGGCCGGCGGCCTACGGCAGGGGCGGCGAGCGCCCGACCCTCACCGATTGTCTGGTCGTGCTGGGTATCGCGCCGGCGCGTCTGGCAGGGGGGATCGACATGGACGCGGCGGCGGCCGCGCGCGCGGTATCGCGCGAGCTGGCGGGCCCTCTGGGCGTCTGCGTGCGGGAAGCCGCCCAGGCAGCGCTGCAGGTGGCCAATGCCATGCTGGCCGAGTCGATCAAACAGGTCGCCATCGACGGCGGCCTGGACCCACGCGCGGTCACCTTGGTCGCCGCCGGCGGCGGAGGCGGGTTGCACGTGGCGCAGGCGGCTGCGCTCGCGGGTATCCGGCGCGTGGTCGTGCCCGCCCTGCCCGGCGTGGCCGCGGCAGTGGGGCTGCTGCAAAGCCCGCTCGTGCGGGTGGCCGAGCATGCGCTGGACGTGGCGCTGGACGACGCCGGGCTGGCCGCCGCCCACGCCGCGGCCCGCACGCTGGCGTTTGCGCCGCTCATGGCCGAGGATTACCCGCTCGAGCGGCCGGTCTGGTTCCTGGACGTCGGCTACGAGGGGCAGGCGTTCACGCTGGCGCTGCCGGTGGACTGGGCCGTGGATTCCGTGGCGTCGCTGCGCGAACGCTTCGACGCCATTCATTGCCGGGTGCGCGGGCAGGTCTTCGCCGCCAGGCAGCGTGTGCGCGGCCTGCGGTTGGTGCATGCCCAGCATCCCGGCCCGGCCGGGCCGGGCCTGGTCGCGCCGCCCTCCACGCCCGGCCTGCCTCGTACGGGTGCCGGTACGCAGGAGTGGGACCGGCAGGCCCTGGCCGCCGGGCAGTGCGGGTCGGGGCCTGCGCGCATCCTGGCTGCGGATACCACCATCTGGGTGCCCGCGGGCTGGGAGTGGTGCGTCGCCGATGGCGGCGCACTCATCCTGAGCGCCCCGCAGCCGGCTTCCCGCGAGGGGGCTGGAAAGCTCGGGGCGGCCCGGCGTTCTCTCGAGACCGCTCCGGCAGCGGCCGAGCGCATCGGCGTCGACACGCCGGCCGGGCTGGACGTGCTGCGCCTGCGGCTGGAAGGTATCGCCGACCGCATGCAGCAGGCGTTGGTGCGTTCGGCCGTCTCCTCGGTGGCCCGCGAAGGCATGGATTGCGCGGCCGCGCTCTTTCTGCCCGATGGGCGGATCATCGCGCAGGCGCGTTCGCTGCCCTTGCTGCTGGGCAGCATGATCCCGGCGATGGCCGGCGTTCTGCGCGCGTTTCCGGCCGCCGGCATGGCCGAGGGCGAGGCTTACCTGCTCAACGATCCATGGTCCGGCGGCACCCATCTGCCCGACATCGTCATGGTGCGGCCCATCCTGCACGGCGGCGCCGTCGCCGCCTTCGCCGCAAGCATTCTCCATCACCAGGACGTGGGCGGCTCGGCGCCGGGTTCCGTGCCGCCCGACGCCGCCGACATCCACCAGGAAGGCTTGCGCATACCGCCCGTGCGCTGGCGCACCGCGGGCGGCATCGTGCCGGACGTCGCTGCCATTCTGGCGGCCAATTCGCGCACTCCCGACAACCTGCTGGGTGATCTGGACGCCCAGTGGGCCGCGATTTCGCTGGGCGCGCGCGAGATGTCCGCGCTGCTGCACGAACTGCCGGAGGATACGTTCCCCGCCGCCGCCCAGGCGCTGATCGAGCGCGCCGAACGGATGACGCGCGCCGCCCTGGCGGTGCTGCCCGACGGCGAGTTCAGCCACGCCGACGCGCTCGATACGCTGGATACGGGCGAACCCGCGCGCCTGTGCGTGACGATCCGCAAGCAGGGCGAGGCGATGGCGCTGGACTTCGCCGGCACCTCGCCCCAGGTGCGCGCGCCGGTGAACGCACCGCCCGCGGCCATGCTCTCCGCGGCCTTCTTTTTCATGCGCACCCTGGCGCCGGACGCGCCCAACAATCACGGCTGCCTGTCGGCCATGTCGCTGCATCTGCCGCCCGGTTCGCTGGTCGATCCGCGCCTGCCGGCCGCCGTCAATGCCCGCACCGCCACGGTCAAGCTCGCCTGCAATGCTCTGCTGGCCGCGTGGGCCAAGGCCGACCCCGCGCGGGCCGTCGCCCCGAATGCCGGCGTGGCGGTCGTGCTTTCCGTGGGCGGCAAGGACGCCGCCGGCCGGCCCTTCTTCTTCACCGAAATCATCGCCGGCGGCGCGGGCGCGCATCCGGGCGGCGCGGGGGTGAGCGGGGTGTCCACCGACGTGGGCAACGCCCGCAATCTGCCGGCGGAGATGCTCGAGGCCCAGGCGCCGATCCGCGTCATGGCGCATGCGCGCCGCCGTGGCTCGGGGGGTGCCGGTCGACACCCGGGGGGCGACGGCGTCGTCAGGCGCTATCTCCTGCTCGAGGGCGAGGCCATGGTTTCCTACCGCGGCGAACGCCACGAAGGCTGCGCTGCGGGTGCGGCGGGCGGCGGGGCGGGCCTGTCCTCGCGCGCCTGGCTGCAGGCGCCCGACGGCAGCCGCCGCTGCATTGCTTCAAAGGCCAGGTTTGCCTGGGTCGCCGGCGAGTGCCTGGTGATCGAAACCGCCGGGGGAGGGGGGTGGGGACATACACAAGATACGTTCGTCGAAACCTCGGTTCTCACAGGGAGTTGTTCATGAAACGCCTATCCATTCTGCTCGGCACGCTGGCCTTCTGTCTGGGTGGCGCCGCCGGCGCGCAGGACTATCCCTCGCGCATGACGACCATCGTCGTGCCCTTTCCGCCCGGTGGCAGCACCGACACCCTGGCGCGCCAGCTCGCCGACCACCTCGCCAAGGACACCGGGCAGCCGGTGGTGGTGGAAAACCGGCCCGGCGCGGGCGGTACCGTCGGCTCGGTGGCGGTGGCGCGTGCCGCGCCCGACGGCTACACGCTGGGCATGGGCGTGACGGGTTCGCATGCCGTGAGCTACAGCCTGTTCCAGAAGCCTCCCTATGACCCGGTCAAGGACTTCGCCCCTGTCTCCATGATCGTGAGCGCGCCGCTGGTGCTGGTGGTCAACGAAAACGTGCCGGTCAGCGACGTCCAGGGGTTCATCGCCCATGCCAAGGCGAACCCGGGCAAGCTCACCTACGGCTCGCCGGGCAACGGAACCTCCATGCACCTGACGGGGGAGATGTTCGACCTGGCCGCCGGTACCGACACCCTGCACGTGCCCTACCGCGGGAGCGCCGCCGCGTTGAACGATCTCATCGGAGGGCAGATCGATCTCATGTACGGCGATGTCCTGGTGCTCATGCCGCACCTGCAGTCGGGGCGCATCAAGGCCATCGCGGTGACCGGCGCCGAGCGCCACCCCATGCTGCCCGATGTCCCCACGATCGCCGAATCCGGCCTGCCGGACTTCGTCTCCCTGTCATGGCAAGGTCTGTTCGCGCCGGCGGGAACGCCGGAACCCGTCATCGCCGCGCTCAACGAACGCATCGTCGCCATCCTGCGCAAGCCCGAGGTGCACGACTTCTTCGCGAGCCAGGGCTTCATCGTCGGCGGCAATTCGCCCGCCGAGTTCGGCGACCTTGTCCGCGTCGAAACCGGCAAGTGGGCGGACATCGTGGCCAAGGCCGGTGTGGAGAAGCAATGATGATCGTGCGTCGAGGGCAGGTCGTGCGTGCCGGCCAGGTCCAGCCCATCGCGCCCGTCGTGATCGCCGACGGCCCCCTGGCCTTCGTGTCGGGCCAGGTGCCCATGGTGCAGGGGCGGCCGGCGGCCGAGGACATCGCCGGCCAGACTCACGCGGCCCTGGACATGATAGAGGCCGTCCTGGCGAGCTGCGGCGCGACGCTGGCCGATGTCGTCAAGGCCACCGTCTGGCTGACCCGGGCCGAGGACTATCCGGGTTTCAACGCCGCCTACGCGGAACGCATGGGCGGTGCGCCGCCGGCCCGCTCGACTGTCGTCAGCGGTCTGATCGCGCCTGTGCTGGTGGAAATCGAGGCGGTGGCCGTCGTGCCGCGCGTCGCCGGGCAAGCAGATGCGGGTTAGCTCTTATTGTATGCAGCTTCTATCGGTGCAAATATTCTGGCCCGATAATTGCATGCACCTCGTGAGTAAGGGCATGGGCACCAATTTGCATCGACGTGGTGCAGATTCTGGATTTATCCAGAAAATTCAAGGGAATTTTCCACATGCGATGTTTTGATGCCTCATGCAATAACGATGTAACGCAGCCTGTTGCCTTGCCTAAATTCAAAAGCTGCATACAGTTGAATGCAGTTGTTGCCAGGAGATTGCCGTGATCAGTGCGGAGCAGAACGAACTCATGACCCGGGTCGGCCGGGACACCCCGGGCGGCAAGCTGCTGCGCCGGTATTGGCAGCCGGTGGCGCTCACCGATGAGCTGGAGGGGCCGCGGCCCGTGCGCCCGGTGCGCCTGCTCGGCCAGGACTTCGTCCTGTTTCGCGACGAGGCGGGCAAGCTGGGTTTCCTGGATCGGGACTGTCCGCACCGCGGCGCGGATCTCGCCTTCGGCCGCCTCGAGGACGGCGGGCTGCGCTGCCCCTTCCACGGCTGGCTGTTCAGCGTCGAGGGCAAGTGCCTGGACATGCCGGCCGAGCCGGCGGGCAGCAAGCTGTGCTCGCGCATCCGCCAGGCCTCGTACCCCGTGGTCGAGAAGAGCGGCATCGTCTTCGCCTACATCGGCGAGGGCGAACCGCCCGCCTTTCCGGACTTCGATTGCTTCGTCGCGCCGGCCACCCACACCTTCGCCTTCAAGGGCCTGCTCGAATGCAACTGGCTGCAGGCGCTGGAGGTCGGCATCGACCCGGCGCACGCGTCCTACCTGCACCGCTTCTTCGAGGACGAAGACACCGCCGAAAGCTATGGCAAGCAGTTCCGCGGCGCCTCGGCCGATTCGGACATGCCCATCACCAAGGTGCTGCGCGAATACGGCCGTCCCGAGATCCGCGTCGAGCCGACCGACTACGGCATGCGCCTCACCGCGCTGCGCCGCCTGAGCGAGGAGCGGACCCACGTGCGGGTGACCAACCTCTGGTTCCCGCAGGCCTTCGTCATCCCCATGAGCGCGGAGATGACCATCTCGCAGTGGCACGTGCCGGTCGACGACACCTCCTGTTATTGGTATGCCATCTTCACGAGCTTCACCGAGCCCGTGGACAAGGCGCAGATGCGCGAGCAGCGCCTGGAGCTCTACGAGCTGCCCGACTACACCTCCCGCCGCAACAAGCGCAACAACTACGGCTACGACGTCGGCGAGCAGGCCAGCCAGACCTACACTGGCATGGGGCACGACATCAACGTGCACGACCAGTGGGCCATCGAGTCGCAGGGCCCGATCCAGGACCGCACGCGCGAACACCTGGGCACGTCGGACAAGGGCATCATCGCCTACCGGCGCCTGCTGGTCGACGCCATCGAGCGCAATCTCGCCGGCGAGGCCGTGCCCATGGCGATCTGCGCGGAGGATGCCGGCAAGTTCCACGGCCCCGCTTCCATCGACGGCATCGGCAGCGCCAGCGAGGCCGACGAGTACTGGCAGCGCGAAGACCGCCGCCGCCGCGAGCAGTCGAGCTGGGCTGCCCCCGGCCAGGCCGCCTGAGAGCCGGACCATGACCATGGCCAGCTTCACCGAGCGCCACGGCCTGTGGACGGACGAGCAGGAGCGCGCTGCGCGCGAGATGCTCGAGTGCATGGAGGCGCGCGGCATCGACGTCGTGCGCTTCGCCTTTCCCGACCAGCACGGCATCCTGCGCGGCAAGACCTTGGTGGCCGACGAGGCCCGGGCCGTCCTGCGCGACGGCGTGAACATGACGTCCACGCTGCTTGCCAAGGACACCTCGCACCGCACGGTATTTCCGGTGTTCACGTCGGGCGGCGGCTTCGACTTCCCCGGCATGCAGGGCGGGGCGGACTTCGTCATCGTGCCCGATCCCACCACCTTCCGCGTGCTGCCCTGGGCCGAGGCCACGGGCTGGGTGATGTGCGATGCCTACATGCAGGACGGCACGCCGTCGCCGCTGGCCACGCGCCAGATCCTGCGCCGCGCCGTGGAGCGCCTGGGCGCGAGCGGCCACGAATTCGTCGCCGGGCTCGAAGTCGAGTTCCACGTCTTCCGCCTGCAGGGCGGCAACATGAACCTGCCGGATTCCGGCCAGCCGGGCACGCCGCCCGAGGTCGAACTGCTCTCGCACGGCTACCAGTACCTCACCGAGCTGCGCTACGACAGCGTGGACGAGGTCATGGTGCTGCTGCGCAAGCAGATCCAGGCCCTGGGGCTGCCGCTGCGCTCGCTGGAGATCGAGTTCGGGCCCAGCCAGTTCGAACTCACCTTCGGCCCGACCTGCGGCGTCGAGCCGGCCGACACCATGGTGCTGCTGCGCAGCGCCATCAAGCAGATCTGCCGGCGCCACGGCTATCACGCCACGTTCATGTGCCGCCCGCGCATTCCAAACGTGGCCTCCAGCGGCTGGCACCTGCATCAGTCGCTGCGCGCGGCCGGCGGCAAGGTCAACGCCTTCATGCCCGAGAGCGCGGACGAGGATCTCTCGCCCCTGGGGCGGCACTACCTCGCCGGCCTGATCGAGCATGCCTGCGGCGCGGCCGCCTTCGCCAGCCCCACGATCAACGGCTACCGGCGCTACCGGCCGTTCTCGCTGGCCCCCGACCGGGCGATCTGGGGCCGCGACAATCGCGGCGCCATGCTGCGCGTGCTGGGCGGCGTGGGTTCGGCCGCCACGCGCATCGAGAACCGGGTGGGCGAGCCGACGGCCAACCCCTACCTCTACCTGGCCTCGCAGATCTTTTCCGGCCTGGACGGCCTGGAGCGGCGCCTGGAGCCGGGGCCGTCGGCGGACGCGCCGTACGAGACGCCCGCCGCGCACCTGCCGCGCTCGCTGGGCGAGGCGCTGCAGTGCCTGCGCGCCGACCCCTGGCTGTGCGCGCAGTTCGGCCAGCGTTTCGTCGACTACTACTGCCACATCAAGGAAGCCGAACTGGCCCGCTTCAACCTCGAGGTGTCCGATTGGGAGCACCGCGAGTACTTCGACCTGTTCTGACCATGCCCCTCATCCACTACATCCTGAAGGACGGCAGCACGCGCACCGTCCAAGCCAAGGCCGGCCAGACGGTCATGGAGACGGCGATCCGCGCCAACGTGCGCGGCATCGACGCCGAGTGCGGCGGTTCCTGTGCCTGTGCCACCTGTCATGTCTACGTCGAGGAGGCCTTCTTCGAGCGCCTGCCCCCGGCGGACGACATGGAGGCCGAGATGCTCGACGAGGTGGCCGTCGATCGCGAGGACAACAGCCGCTTGTCGTGCCAGATCGTCGTCACCGACGACCTGGACGGTCTGACCGTGCGGGTGCCGCAGCGCCAAGCCTGAGCCCGGCCGCCGCGACACGCACGCTCCTGCCTCTTTCGCTGCCGGCGAGGCCACGGTACAAATCGCTTCCTTGCGAGGCGACGTTGCCAGCGCTGCTCCGGCGTCACGGGATTGTCTAGTACGCAAGCGCCGGCCCCGGCCGGCATGTTTCACGCCCCACCGCCTGTCGGCCGGTATCAGGGTGATGATGGTCCAACCGTCATCGTTCCGCCGGCCAGGGCACGACTCCTGGAGATCGACATGTTCCGCAAGACCCAGTTGTTTCCTGCGCTTGCCCTGGCCGGCGCGCTGTTCGCGGGTAGTGCCCAGGCCGCCGACACCGTGCGCATCGGCATCATCGCGTCCTATTCCGGCCCGTATGCCGACTATGGCCGCCAGTTCGACAGCGGCATTCAGCTCTACCTGAAGCAGCATGGCGGCAAGATCGCCGGCAAGGACGTGCAGATCGTCAAGCGCGATACGGCCGGTCCGGCGCCGGACCAGGCCCGCCGCTACGCGCAGGAGCTGATCGTGCGGGACAAGGTCAACTTTCTTTCCGGGCTGGATTTCAGCCCGAACGCCTACGCCGTCGGCGCCGTCGCGGCAGAGGCCAAGGTGCCGGCCATCGTCATGAATGCCGCCTCCTCGGCGATCACCACCAAGTCGCCCTACGTCGCGCGCGTGTCCTTCACCGTGCAGCAGGTGTCCGCGCCGATGGCCGAGTGGGCGCTGAAGGAAGGCATCAAGGAGGTTTCCATCGTGGTGGCCGACTACGCCTCGGGCGTGGATGCGGAAGAAGCCTTCGAGAAGGCCTTCACGGCGGGCGGCGGCAAGATCGTGGGCAAGCTGCGCACGCCCATGAACAACCCGGACTTCTCGGCCTACGTGCAGCGCCTGAAGAACGACAAGCCCGAGGCGGTCTTCATCTTCTTTCCCTCGGGCGTGCAGCCGCCCGCCTTTCTCAAGGCCTGGAAGGAGCGCGGCCTGGATGCCGACGGCATCAGGCTGATCGCCACCGGCGAGGCCACCGACGACAGCTACCTGCAGGCCACCGGCGAGGTGGCGCTGGACCTGGTCACCAGCCACCACTATTCCTACGTGCACGATTCGGCCCTGAACAAGAAGTTCGTCGAGGACTTCCGCGCCGAGTTCGGCGACAAGCTGCGGCCCAGCTACTTCGCGGTGGCGGCCTACGACGGCATGGCCGCGATCGCCAATGCGCTCGAGAAGACCGGCGGCGACATGAGCGGCGAGAAGGTCATGCAGGCCCTGGCCGGACTGGAATTCGAAAGCCCGCGCGGCCCGATCCAGATCGATCCCGAGACCCGCGACATCGTGCAGAACGTCTACATTCGCAAGGTCGAGAACGTGGACGGCGAGCTGGTCAACGTGGAGTTCGATCACTTCGACATGGTGAAGGACCCGGCCAAGGAGAACTGAGGGCCCCAGGGGGCGGGTTGACGCGCAGCCCGCCCCGGTTCCCGCGCCACGCTGCGCGGGTCTGCAGATCAACCTTTCCCGCCAGCCGACATGACTGCCGTTCTCCTGGGCGTTCTCTTCGACGGCATTGCCTATGGCATGTTGTTGTTCCTCATCAGCCTGGGCCTGTCCGTCACGATGGGCCTGATGGGCTTCGTGAACCTCGCCCACGGGGCTTTCGCCATGTTCGGCGGGTATGTGGCCGTGGTTCTGATGCAGCGCGCGGGCTGGCCGTTCCTGGCCACGCTGCCGGCGGCCTTCGTGCTGGTCGGGCTGGCCAGCGTGGTGCTCGAACGCGTGCTGTATCGCCGCCTGTACCGGCGTGGCCCGCTCGATCAGGTGCTGTTCACCATCGGCCTGACCTTCATGGCGATCGCCGGCATCACCTGGTATTTCGGGCCCACGCAGCAGCCGGTCGCGCTGCCCCGGTTCCTGCAGGGCCAGATGAGCCTGTTCGGCCTGCAGGTGGGCGTGTACCGGCTGTTCCTGATCGTCTTCGGCCTGGCCACGGCGGCCGCCGTGGTGCTGGGCATCGAGCGCACCCGCTTCGGCGCGCGCATCCGCGCCGCGGTCGACAACCCGGTCATGGCCACCGGCGTCGGCATCAGCGTGGGCGGGGTGTTCGCCGTCACCTTCGCGCTGGGCAGTGGGCTGGCCGGCGTGGGCGGCGCGCTGGGCATCCAGTTGCTCGGGCTGGACCCGGCGTTTCCGCTGAAGTACCTGGTGTTCTTCCTGGTCGTGGTGGCGGTCGGCGGCCTGGGCTCGGTGACGGGTACCCTGCTCGCCGCCTGCCTGATCGGCATCTTCGACGTGGCCGGCAAGTACTTCATGCCCGAAGTCGGCGCCTTCATCATCTATGCGGTCATGGTCGCGCTGCTCATGTGGCGTCCGCATGGCCTGCTCGGAAAGAGAGCATGAACCCGATCGCAAACAACCTGAACCCGGGCGGCTGGCTGCGCCGGCGCGGCTGGGAGCTGGCGCTCTGGGTGCTCGCGCCGCTGGTCGTCACCCTCCTGTTTCCCGGCTACTTCGTCCTGGCGAGCCAGATCGCGGCCGTCGGCCTGTTCGCGCTCTCGCTGGATCTTCTGATCGGTTATGCCGGCCTGCTCTCGCTCGGCCACGCGGCGTTCTTCGGCGTGGGCGCCTATACCGCCGGCATCCTGTCCGTGCAGGGCTGGGGCGAGCCGATCACCGGCCTGCTGGCGGGCGGCGTGTGCGCCGGCGTGCTGGGATTCGCCACGAGTTTCCTGGTGGTGCGCGTGCGCCATCTCGCGCAGCTCATGGTCACGCTGGGCATCGGCCTGATGGTCTTCGAGGCCGCCAACCGCATGCGCAGCGTCACCGGCGGCGATGACGGCCTGCAGGGCATGGACGTCTGGCCGGTCTTCGGCGTGTTCGACTTCGACTTCTGGGGCCGCACGGCATTCTGGTATGCCTATGCGGTGCTGCTCGTCTGTTTCATCGTCATCACGCGCATCGTCGATTCGCCCTTCGGGCTGGCGCTGCGCGGCCTGCGCGAGAACCCGGCGCGCATGGCGGCGATCGGCACGCCGGTGGCGGCGCGCCTGCGCAAGGCCTATACGCTGTCGGCCCTCTTCGCCGGCATCGCCGGCGCCACGCTCGCGCAGACCACCCAGTTCGTCGCACTCGAGACGCTGAGCTTTCACCTGTCGGCCGACGTGCTCATCATGCTGGTGCTGGGCGGCGTGGGCTATCGCTACGGCGGCCTGCTCGGCGCGGCCGTGTTCATCGTCGCGCGAGACGTGTTCTCCGGCATCAGCCCCGAGTTCTGGCAGTTCGGCCTGGGCGCGGTGATGGTGCTGGTGGTGCTGTTCGCCCCCGGCGGCGTGCTGGGCGGCGTGGCGTGGCTCGGCCGGCGCCTGGGCGTGCGCGCCGGCGAAGCCGGACGCGGCGTGTTTCCCCCAGGCAGAGGACGCCGCATCAACGACCGGAGGTTGCCGCAGTGAATGCTACGTTGGACCACCGCGAGGCTGGCGGGCTGCCGGCGCTGCGCACGCGTGCGCTGTGCAAGCACTTCGGCGCGCTGCAAGTCACGCGCAGCGTGGACTTCGCCCTTCCCGTCGGCGCCCGGCATGCCCTGATCGGGCCGAACGGCGCAGGCAAGACCACCTTTCTCAACCTGCTCACCGGCACGCTGCCGGCCTCCGGCGGCAGTATCGAGCTGCAGGGGGAAGACGTCACCCGGCGCCGGCCCGACGAACGCGTCAAGCGCGGGCTGGTACGCACCTTCCAGGTCACCTCGCTGTTTCCGGAGCTCACACCGCTCGAATCGGTCACCCTGGCCGCGTGCGAGCGGTTGGGCCTGACCCGCCGCTGGCATCGCCGCACCGGCGCCTACACCGCCGCTGTCGACGAAGCGCAGGAGATCCTGCGCCGTCTGCGCATCGCCGGCGTCGGCGGCCAGCCCACTCGCACCTTGCCCTACGGCCAGCAGCGCATTCTCGAAGTGGCCGTGGCGCTCGCGCTGGAGCCGCGCGTGCTGCTGCTGGACGAGCCGGCGGCCGGCATCCCGGCCGGCGAAAGCGCGGAACTGTTCGAGGTGATCGCCGAGCTGCCGGAAGATATCTCGCTGCTCTTCATCGAGCACGACATGCACCTGGTGTTCCGCTTCGCGAGCCGGATCACGGTGCTGGTCGCGGGCGGCGTGATGGCCGAAGGCACTCCCGACGACATCGCCGGCAATCCGGACGTGCGCACGGTGTACCTGGGCAGCGCGGAGCACGCATGATGGCGACTATCCCCCGAACCCCTGCCGTGCGGCCTCTGCTGCAGTTCGAGCAGGTGAGCGCCGGCTACGACCGTGCGGTCATCCTCGACGACGTCAGCTTCACGCTGGAGGAGGGCCACAGCGTCGCCCTCCTGGGCCGCAACGGCGTGGGCAAGTCCACGCTGATCGGCACGATCATGGGCGCGACCCGGCTGCATCGCGGCGCCATCCAGTTCGCCGGCGCGCCGCTGCATACCATCGCGCCGCACCGGCGCGCGGCCGCCGGGCTGGGCTGGGTCGCGCAGGAGCGCTGGGTCTTCCCCTCGCTGTCGGTACGCGAGAACCTCACCGTGGCGGCGCGCCGCGGGCCCTGGACCCTGCAGCGCATCCACGCCCTGTTTCCGCGCCTGCAAGAGCGCTCGGCCAACATGGGCAACCAGTTGTCGGGCGGCGAGCAGCAGATGCTGGCGATCGCCCGCGCCTTGATGCTGCAACCCCGCCTTCTCCTGCTCGACGAGCCGCTCGAAGGCCTCGCCCCGGTCATCGTCGAGCAGCTCACCGAGGCCATCGGCACCATGAGCCGCACCGGCGATCTTTCCCTGCTGCTGGTCGAGCAGCACGCGCACCAGGCGCTGGCGATGACCCGGCATGCCATCGTCATGGACCGCGGCCGCATCGTGCATGACGGCAGCAGCGCCGAACTGCTGGCGGATCGGGGCCGCCTGGAGGCCATGATCGGCCTGGGTTGAAGGCCATGCCATGCCTGCCTGCACGCCGATCTGGCCCCCCGGGGCCGGATCGGCGCCGGACCGCCCTAGCGCGCCAGCAGATCGTGCAGCGTGCGGGCGATCACCTGGGTCGCGCCCTGCAGGTCGCGCAGCCGGATGTTCTCGTCGCTGTTGTGTCCGCGGGCTTCGGCCAGCGTGCGCGGCCCGGCCCCGTACAGCACGGTGGGCACGCCGAATTCGGCATAGTGGCGCGCATCCGTATAGAGCGGCGAGCCGACCTCGGCGATCTCGGTGCCGAAGATTTCGCCTGCATGGCGTTGCAGCGGCGCGACGAGCTCGCGCGTGCCGGGCAGTTGCGCCAGCGCACGGGCGTGCATGATGCGCTGCACGTCCACCGCGATGCCGGGGCAGGCGGCCGCGGCCTGGGCGATCAGCTCGCGCAGTTCTCCTTCCACGTCCTGGCCGGTCTCTTCGGGCACGATGCGGCGATCCAGGCGGAAACTCACCTTGTCGGGCACCACGTTCGTGTTGATGCCGCCCTGGATGAGGCCGACGTTCAGGGTGGGGTGGCTGATGCCCGGCACGCTCGAGGCGCGGCGCGCCAGCGTCTCGCGAAAGGCGTACAGGGCTTGAAGCATGTGCGTGCTCGCCTGCAGCGCGTCCACGCCGGTGTCCGGCATGGCCGCATGCGCCTGCTTGCCGCGCACCGTCACTTCGAGGTGCAGGCAGCCGTTGTGGGCCACCACCACGGCATACGAGAAACCGGCCGAGATCGCATAGTCGGGCTTGCTCAGGCCCTCGGCGAGCAGCCAGCGCGGCCCGATGTCGCCGCCGGCCTCCTCGTCGAACGTGAAGTGCAGCTCGACCGTCCCGTTCAGGCGCACATCCTGCGCCGCCAGGCGTTCGAGCGCGAGCAAGGCCCAGGCATAGGTCGCGAAGTCCGATTTCGACACCGCCGCGCCGCGCCCGTACAGACAAGGGCCGTGTTCGGCATCTTCCTCGATGTCGCCGCCGTAAGGCTCGTGCCGCCAGCCATCGCCGGGCGGCACGACGTCGCCGTGCGCATTCATGGCAATGACCGGGCCGCCGCTGCCGAAGCTGCGCCGCACGATCAGATTGATCGCGCTGCGCATCCCGTTGGCGCGGACCAGGTCCGCAGGTACCTCGTGCTGTTCGACCGTCCAGCCCAGGGCCGTGAGCATTTCCGCGGCCACCCGAGCGATCGGCGCGCAGTCCCCGGGCGGGTTGTCCGAGGGCGTCTGGACCAGACGTTGCAGAAACGAGGTCTGCCATGTGGCTTCGTTGGCCAGGATGGCATCCAGCAGGGCGTACGGAGTGGAGCGATTGGACATGGTGGAAGGGGCGGGAAAGATGGGTTCTCTATTGTATGTAATCCTGGTATGCAATTTTGGTGCCATGAAATATCATGGAATTGTTAGACTACGCGCCATGAACCAGACCGCCTCCGCCGTTTCCGACGCCAGCGCCGAGCAGATCGCCGCCAGCATTGCCGACGCCATCGTGGCGCGCCAATTGCCGCCCGGCACCCGGCTGCGCGAGGAAGCGCTGGCGCGCGTCTACGGCGTGAGCCGGACCAAGATCCGGGCCGCGCTGCTCATGCTCACCAAGGACAAACTGGTGCAGACCGTCCCCGAGAAAGGGGCCTTCGTGAGCCGGCCCAGCGCCGCCGAGGCGCGCGAGATCTTCGCCGTGCGGCGCATCCTGGAAACCGCGCTTGCGCGCGAATTCGTCGCCCGCGCCAAGCCGGCCGACTACAAGCGCATCGACCAGCACCTGCGGCAGGAGCACAAGGCCATCGGCGTGGGCGACGCCCAGTTGCGCAACCGGCTGCTGGGCGACTTCCACATCCTGCTCGCCGAGGTCGTCGGCAACTCGGTGCTCACCGAGATGCTGCGCGAGCTGTCGGCACGCAGCGCGGTCATCACCGTGCTGTACCAGTCCAGCCTGGACGCTCAGTGTTCGAGCGACGAGCACCGGGCCTTCATCGACGCCGCCCGCGAGGGCGACGTCGAGCGCGCCTGCGCGCTGATGGCCGAGCACCTCGATCACGTCGAGCACAGCCTGAACTTCGACGAAACCGGCGCCAGCCGTCACGACGACCTGGTGTCCGCGCTGCTCGCCTGAGCCGCTGACGGCCGTTCACTGACGGCATGCCCGCTATTGGTGCGGACTCCCTCTATTGGTGCGTCGAGACACGCCTATGGGGCGTCGTCGCCCCGCTGAGGGCGTGGAACGCCCCGGTTCAAAGTGGCACGTCCTTTGCATAACTATTTTTGTATACGAAATTAGTGTGCAAATGACCAACCCCGTCAGGATCAGGAGAGCATCCATGACCTTGCGCCGCATACTCGGCATCGTGGCGACCGCCGTCACGCTCGCGCTGCCCTTCGGCTCGGCTAGCGCCGATGCCTTGGACGACATCATGAAGAACGGCGTGCTGCGCGTCGCCGTCCCCCAGGATTTCCCGCCCTTCGGCTCGGTGGGGCCGGACATGAAGCCGGTCGGCTACGACATCGACACGGCCAACCTGATCGGCGAGAAACTGGGCGTGAAGGTCGAACTCGTCCCTGTCACCAGCGCCAATCGCGTGCCGTTCCTGCAGACCGGCAAGGTGGATCTGGTCATCTCCAGCCTGGGCAAGAATCCCGAGCGGGAGAAGGCCATCGACTTCTCGGTCGCCTACGCGCCCTTCTTCAACGGCGTTTTCGGTCCGGCCGACCTGAAGGTCCAGGAAGCCGCGGACCTGGCCGGCAAGACCATCGGCGTCACGCGCGGCGCCGTGGAGGATCTGGAACTCACCAAGATAGCGCCCGAGAGCGCCAAGATCTCGCGCTATGAGGACAACAACGGCACGATTTCGGCCTTCCTGGCCGGCCAGGTCCAACTGGTCGCCACGGGCAACGTCGTCGCCGCGGCCATCCTGGAGCGCAATCCACGCCAGCGCCCGGAGACCAAGTTCCTCATCCAGAATTCGCCATGCTACATCGGCCTGAACAAGAACGAGCCCGCGCTGCTGGCCAAGGTGAACGAGATCGTGACGGCCGCGCGCCAGGACGGCTCGCTCGATGCGATCTCCAAGAAGTGGCTGGGCACCGAACTGCCGGAATCGTTCTGAGGCTGCCATGCGACGCTCGGCGCTCGGCAGCGCACACGGCATTCGTGTGGCGATCGACTGCCCGGCGCCGAAAATCGGCCGGCGCGGCGGGTGCCCTCACCCGCGCGTTCGGCGCGCAGCCCAGCCGCGCGCCGAACCGATCGACGGATGCTGGCCCATGGGCCCGGCACGTCCCTTCGCCCGCGTCCCGACAGGTATTTCCTGATTTGCTGCAATGAACTACACCTTCGATTTTTCCGTCATCGGCGACTACCTGCCCGTGATCTGGACCGGCATACAGCTCACGGTCTGGCTGATTCTGGTCGGCGCCGTCTTCGGCTGCGCGCTGGGCGTTTTCTGCGCCTGGGCCAGGGCGCTCGGCCCGCGCTGGCTGCGCCCGCCCGTCGTCGCCTACATCGAGCTGATCCGCAACACCCCGTTCCTGATCCAGCTCTTCTTCATCTTCTTCGGCCTGCCGTCGGTGGGCATCAAGCTTTCCGGGCTCGAGGCATCGATCCTCGCCATGGTCATCAATCTCGGCGCCTACAGCGCGGAGATCGTCCGCGCCGGGATCGAAGCCACGCCCCGCGGGCAGTTCGAGGCGGGCGCCAGCCTCGCCATGAGCCGCCTGCAGGTGTTCCGGTACATCGTCCTGGTGCCGGCGCTCAAGCGCATCTGGCCGGCGCTGTCCTCGCAGATCGTGATCGTCATGCTGGGTTCGGCCGTGTGCTCGCAGGTGGCCGCCGAGGAACTCACCTTTGCCGCCAACTTCATCCAGTCGCGCTCCTTCCGCGCGTTCGAGGTCTATTTCGTGACGACCGGCATCTACCTGGCGCTCGCGGTGGCGCTGCGCCAGATCCTGCGCGGCCTGGGCTGGTATCTGTTCGACAAGGGGCGCCGGGCATGATCGAGTTCAGCACCTGGGACATCCTGCGCAACCTGCTGCTCGCCGCGCGCTGGACCATCCTCCTCTCCATCGTCGCCTTCATCGGCGGCGGCCTGCTCGGCCTCGTCATCATGGCCATGCGCACATCGCGCCTGGCCTTGCCGCGCCGGATCGCCTGGGCCTATATCGAGCTGTTCCAGGGCACGCCCCTGCTCATGCAGCTCTTTCTCGCCTTCTTCGGGCTGGCCCTGTTCGGTCTGAACATCCCCGCCTGGCTGGCGGCCGGCCTGGCGCTCATTCTCTGGACCGCCGGCTTTCTCGCCGAGATCTGGCGCGGCTGCGTCGAGGCGATCCCGCGCGGCCAATGGGAAGCCTCGGCCAGCCTGGCCATGAGCCGCTACGAACAGATGCGCTACGTCGTGCTGCCCCAGGCCATGCGCATCGCCATCGCGCCCACCGTCGGCTTTTCCGTACAGGTGGTCAAGGGCACCGCGCTCACGTCCATCATCGGCTTCGTCGAGCTGTCCAAGGCGAGCACCATGATCAGCAACGCCACGTTCCAGCCGTTCACCGTCTTCGCCTTCACGGCGCTGCTCTATTTTTTGTTGTGCTGGCCGCTGTCCATCGCCAGCCGCCATCTGGAAAGGAAACACCATGCCGCTTATCGTCGTTGACGAGGTTCGCAAGCGCTTCGGCGACAACGAAGTGCTCAAGGGCGTCAGCCTCAACGTGGAGCCCGGCGAAGTCATCGCCATCATCGGCAAGAGCGGCTCGGGCAAGAGCACGCTCCTGCGCTGCATCAACGGCCTGGAGTCGATCGACGACGGCACCATCATGGTCGGCGACGCCCACGTCGGCACCGACGAAGTCCGCCTGCGCGCCCTGCGCCTGCGCGTGGGGATGATCTTCCAGCAGTTCAACCTGTTTCCCCACCTGACGACAGGTCGCAACGTCATGCTCTCGCCCATGGTCGTCAAGGGAATGAAAGAGTCCGACGCTGCGACACTGGCGCGCGACGTGCTCACCCGGGTCGGCCTGGAACACAAGTTCGACGACTGGCCGGACTCCCTTTCCGGCGGGCAACAGCAGCGCGTGGCCATCGCCAGGGCGCTCGCCATGCAGCCCATCGCATTGCTGTGCGACGAGATCACCTCCGCCCTCGACCCCGAGCTGGTCAACGAAGTGCTCGCCGTCGTGCGCGGGCTGGCCGCCGACGGCATGACGCTGCTCATGGTGACGCACGAAATGCGCTTCGCCCGCGAGGTGTGCGACCGTGTCGTGTTCATGCACCATGGCCGCGTCCATGAAACGGGGCCTTCGGAAGAAGTGTTCGGCAATCCCCAGACCCCGGAGCTGCGCCAGTTCCTCGGCATGCTTTAAAGCACGGGCACGGGCACGGGCACGGGCACCACGCGAGGCGCCGTGCCCCCCGGGCCCGGCTCAACCGCGGGAGCGCTGCGGCAGCACGTTGCGCGGGTCCTGGGCCAGCGCGAGGTCCCACAGCGCGCCGCCGATGGGCGCACGACGCTCCTCCAGCACGTGCGCGACCAGGCCGGCGGTGCGTCCGACCAGTGCCAGGCCGCGCGCGAAGGCCGGGTCCAGCCCCATGTCCGCGATGATCGCGCCGGTGGCACCGGCGGCATTCAGCGGCATGGGCCGGCCGAGCGCCTGCCCCAGTGCCTCGGCCACCGCGACGGCCAGCCGCCAGTGCCGGCCGTAGTAGCCGTTCTCCCGGCTCACGCTCGCCAGCACCGGCACGCGCGGATCGCCGTTCACGTGGATGGGATGTCCCACGCCCGGAACCCCGCGCGACTGCGCCCGGCACGCCTGGACCAGCGCACGTGCGCTGGCGGCGAGCTGCTCGTCGCTGCACGCGTCCTCCAGCGCGGCGGCATGTTCGGCATACAGCCGCGCGGCCTTCTCCGCCGTGCCCAGCAATCGGTCGCCGGCGCCCAGCAACCCGGCCGCGACCGCGCCTTGCAGGGATTCGGGCGCTCCCGACCAGGTCAGCCGGGCGCTCATCGCGCTCGGCGTGAGGCCATGGTCGGCCGCCGTCACCAGGCACAGATTGAGCATCGCCTTCTCGCGCGGCTCCGGCTCGCGGCCCCAGTTCAGCACGCACAGCATGTCGACGAAGTCGAGCTTGCCGAGGATGTCCCGGGCAAGATCGCGGCCGCGCACATGGATCGCGTCCGGCGTGGTGTAGCCGATCTCGGTGCTCACGGTCATGGCGCCAACCCCACGGTGATGCCGCCGCAGACGTAGAGCACCTGGCCGGTGATGAAGCCCGCGTCCGTGTGCATGAAACCGTGCACGGCGTGGGCCACGTCTTCCGGGCGGCCGAGCCGGCGCACGGGCACGCCCTCCACGATGCGCCGCGTTCGTGCGCTGTCGGCGGGGTTGGCAGCCTGGAAGGCGGCCGTCGCGATCGGCCCCGGCGCCACGGCATTGACCGTGATGCCCTGCGGGGCGAGTTCCAGCGCCCAGGTGCGGGTGAGGGCGTTGAGCGCTCCCTTGGCGGCGGCGTAGCCGCTGCGCAGTTCCTTGCCCAGCGCGGCGCGGCTGGAGATGTTGACGATGCGGCCATGGCCGACCGTCGCCATGCCCGGCACCAGGGCCTGCGCGCACTGGAGCGCGGCGCGGGTGGTGACGGCAAGCTGGCGGTCGAAGTCGGCCAGCCGGGTGTCCCGCAGGCTGGCGGGCCGGATCGCGGCCACGTTGTTCACCAGGCCGAGCACCGGGCCCTCGGCGAGCAGGCGCTCGAGCGCCCGGCCCAGCGCAGCCTCGTCGCCCAGGTCGACAGGCACGTGGACGCCTGCGCTGTCGGGCGGCGGCGCCTGGATGTCGAAGTTGACCACCTGCCAGCCGGCGTCGGCGAGCCGGCGGCCGATGGCCAGCCCGATGCCGGACGAGGCGCCGGTCACCAGGACTCGGCGCGGGGAATCTGCTTGCGTCATGAGCGTGCTTGTCTCAGGTTGGCCGCGACCTGGGCCTGGATCTCCTTGCGGGAGACCTTGCCGTTGGCGGTGCGCGGCAGTTCGTCGAAGATGTGGACCGCCTTGGGTGCCTTGACCGAGTCCAGGCTCGCCTTGACCCAGGCGGCCAGTGCCTGCGCGGTGACGGCGTCTGCGCCAGGGCGCAACTGCACGGCGGCATGCACGGCCTCGCCCCAGTGCGCGTCCTCGATGCCGAACACGGCGCAGTCGTAGACCGCGGGATGGGCGCCCAGCGCGGCCTCGACATCGCCCGGATAGACGTTGAACCCTCCGGTGATGATGACGTCGCGGATGCGGTCCTTCAGGAACAGGAAGCCGCGCTCGTCCAGATAGCCGCCGTCCCCGGTGCGCAGCCAGCCGTCGCGCAACGCCTCGGCCGTCTTGTCCGGCTGCCGCCAATAGCCCGACATCACGAGGTCGCCGCGCACCACGATCTCGCCGGTCTCGCCGGCGGGCAGCAGGCGGCCGTCGGGCGCCATGATCGCCACCTCGGTCAGCAGGGTGGGGCGGCCGACCGACAGCAGGTTGCGCGGGTCGCGCGACTCCTCCACGCTCAGCGCACTGATCGCCGCGGGCGCCTCGGTCTGACCGTAGCCGGTGGTCAGCACGCCGAACACCTCGCGTGCCTGCAGGATCTTGTCGGCGCGCATGGGCGCCGCCGCGTAGGTGAAGTGGCGCAGCGCCGACCAGTCGCGCGCGCCCACGCCGGGCTCCTCCAGGAGCGTGTAGATCAGCGTGGGCGGCATGAAGACCGCCGTGATGCGCTCGCGCTCCATCTGGTCCAGGACGTCGGCGGGGCGGGTCGAGCGCGGCAGGACGATGGTGCCGCCGCGGCCCAGCACCGGCAGCAGAAAGGTCGAGGTGCCGTGCGTGATGGAGGCTACCGCGAGATAGCGCGTGTCGGTGTCGGCACGCAGCGATTCCATCAGCGAGACCACGCAGGTGTTCCATGCGCGGTAGCTCTGCATCACGCCCTTGGGCAGCCCGGTGGTGCCGCCGGTGAATTTGATCGCCTGCGTCTCGGCCAGGTCGTGACGGATGCGTTCGGGCGGGACGTCGCCGTGCCGGGCCAGAGCCAGGTCGAAGCTGCGGTCAGCCTCGCCCGGCGCGTACTGCAGGGTCGCGACGCCGGCGCCGGCGACCTTCCCGGCCAGGCTCTCCTCCGCAATCACCAGCGCCGCCTCGGTGAAGGTCACGCTGCGCAGCAGTTCGGCACGTCCCGCTCGCGGATTGAGCGGCACCCAGATGCGTCCGGCGAGCAGGGTGCCGAACAGCGCCACGACGTGGGCGAAATGGTTGCCCGCGCAGATGGCGATGCGCGCGCGCGTATCGGGCGCCAGCGCCTGGATGGCGCTGGCCGCGGCGCGCACCCGGCCGGCCAGCGCAGCGTAGCTCAGGCTGCCTTCCGGCCCCTGCAACGCGGTGGCGTCGGGCCAGCGCTCGGCGGCGCGCAAGAAAAATTCGATGGGCTGCATGTCGTGCTCACTCCGCCCTGGCGCCCGAGGCGCGGACCACGTCGGGCCAGCGCCGGGTCTCGGCCGCGACGAAGGCCCCGAATTCGCCGGCGTCCAGGGTGCTCGGCTCGGCGCCCAGCTCGGCCAGGCGGGCCGCCACGGCGGGGCTCTTCTGCGCTTCCCGGGTCGCCGTGTTGAGCCGCTCGACGATGTCCGCCGGCGTTCCGGCCGGCACGAACAGCCCCATCCACGCAATCGCCTCGTAGTCCGGCACGCCGGCCTCCCGCATCGTGGGCACGTCGGGCAGCGACGGCACTCGCTGCGGCCCGGTCACAGCCAGCGGGCGCAGGCGTCCGTCCTTGATCAAGGGCAGCGAGGTGCTCAGGTTGTCGAACATGAGATCGATGCGTCCGCCGATCAGGTCGGTGAGCGCGGGGCCGCCGCCGCGATAGGGCACGTGGGTCAGGTCGACGCCGGCCAGGTGCTTGTACATCTCACCCGACAAATGGATGCTGCTTCCGCTGCCGGACGATCCCATGTTGAGTGCGCCCGGCTTGCGCTTGGCGAGCGCCGTGAGTTCGGCCACGCTGCGCGCCGGCACATCGGGGTTCACGACCAGCACGTTGGGCCCGGCCAACACCATCGCCACCGGTGTGAAGGCCTTGGCGGGGTCGTAGGGCAGGTTGCCGTACAGCGTCGGGTTGATCGCGTGCGTGCCGACGGTGCCGAGCAGCACGGTATAGCCGTCGGCCGCGGCCTCGGCGGCGGCG
>NZ_VLTJ01000034.1 GCF_007558815.1 Verticiella sediminum
GCCGCCCGCGCCGCCGCGGTTATCGACGATGAAGGGCTGGCCGAGCAGCCGCGCGAGTTCATTGGCGTAGAGCCGGCCGACGATGTCGGTCACCCCGCCGGCCGGGAACGGCACGATGAATTGCACCGGCTTCGCGGGCCAGGGCTGGGCCGCTTGAACCGGGCCGGCCGCAGCGAGCGCCAGAGCGGCCGACAGGCCGGCGCGCCGCAGGCCAGACAGACATGACAGCGAGACGCGACGCGTGCGTGCGCTGCGCGGCCAGGGGGCGCCGGCTGGCCGCCGGCGGGGCAGGATGGGACGCATCAAGATTCCTCGATAGTGGGTGCGTGGACGCTGCTAGACCTCGCGGACCACGCCGGCGCTCAGCCCGCCGTCGACCACGAGTTCGGTGGCGTTGATGTAGGCAGCGTCGTCGGAGAGCAGGAAGGCCACGGCGTGCGCAACGTCCCAGGCGCTGCCCTGGCGGCCCAGCGGCAGCGGGCCGCCGGCCCGGCCCGGCCGTGCAGCGGTGGCGGCCCGGCCCATCGGCGTATCGATCAGGCCCGCGAGCACCGTGTTCGCACGGATGTCGCGTTCGCGCGCTTCGTAGGCCGTGGCCCGGCACAGGGCCGACAGGCCCGCCTTGGCCGTTTCATAGGCCGGATTGCGGCCCTGCGGCATGCGGGCCGCCACCGACGAGATGAACACCACCGCGGCCCCGGGGGCCAGCAGCGGCAGCGCTGCCTGCACCACGAGCATGTGCCCGCGCAGGTTCACCGCGTGGATGGCGTCCCAGGAGGCCGGGCTGAGCGCACCCAGGGCCTCGCGACGGCTGATGCCCACGTTGAGCACGAGCCCATCCAGTCCGTCGAGGCGCGCATGCGCCTGCTGCACCATGCGCGTCACGTCCCCGGCGTCGGCTACGTCGCCTTCGAGCGCCAGGATGGATTGCGCGGGGCCTGCCGCGGCCGTCGCCTGCGCGGCCGCCAGATCCCGGTCGGCACATGCCACCCGTGCGCCGCGCCGGGCCAGCGTCAGGCAGATCGCACGGCCATTGCCAGTGAGGGCCTGCCCGTCCGGCGACGGGCTCTGGCCGCCGCCGACGACCAGTACCTTGCGTCCCTGCATGTTCGTCTCCTATGTAAACGTTTTCCTTTGTCGAGTGAGACTATCAATGCGAGAATTCGCCGTCAAAGCATGGAACGTTTACATCGGGGAAAACGCTAGTGGGCAAGGTATCGGTACGCGACGTCGCACAAGCGGCCGGCGTCTCCATCGCGAGCGTGTCGCGCGTGCTCAACGGTGTGGGCTACGCCAGCGACGACCTGCGCCGGCGCATCGCGCTGGCGGTGGAGCAGACGGGCTACGTTCCCGACTTCACGGCCCGGCATCTGCGGACCGGCCGAAGCAAGGCCATCGGCTTCATGGTGTCCTCACTCGCCAATCCTTTCCTGGCCGCCTTCTTCGCCGCCGTCGAAACCCATATGCAGGCCGCGGGCTTCTCGCTGCTCGTCGCGGGGACCAATGACAATCCCGACAAGGAAGCGGAACTGGTCTCTCTGTTCGAGAATCGCCGGCTCGAAGGCATCATTGCATCGCCCGGCACCGAAGACCTGCCGCGCGAGCGCAATCCCTTCGCCCGCTGCCGGCTGCCGTTGTTCATCGTGGACCGTGAAGTCGATTGGGAGGCCGACGTCCTCTTCCAGGACCATCGCAGCGGGGTGAGCCAGGCCATCGCCTATCTGGCATCGCTGGGCCATCGACGCATCGCGCTGTTCGGGCCCAGCGCGGCCATCCGGCCCGGCCGCGAGAAGCTGCTGGGCTATCGCGATGGCCTGCAGCGCAGCGGCCTGGCCTATGACCCGGCCCTGGTGTGCATGCTGCGCTCCGCCATCGATTCGCCACACGCGCAGATGGACCAGATGCTGCGCCTGGCCGAGCCGCCCACCGCCTTGATCGGGCTGGGCACCCGCATGCTGTCCGCGGTGCTGCTGGCCGCCCGTCGGGCCGGCCGCCGCGTTCCGCAGGATCTGTCGGTGATCGGAATCGGCACCGACGATGCCTTCGCGCTGATGTACCCGCCCATGACCATGCTGCGTTTCGACATTGCCGGTGCCGCGCAGGCGACGGCGGAAATGGTGCTCGCACGCCTGGCCAACCCGGCCGACCCACCGAGGCGGGTGACCCTGCCTTTGAGCCTGGTCCTGGGCGAGACCTGTCGTCCGCCGGCGTCGCGCGCCGGTGACGCCTGAGCCGGCCGGACGGCTCCGTCATGGCGCTCATGGCGCGGTGTCGTGCGCGCAGATGGCCTCCGCGCAGAATGTCCATGAAGGCGCGCTGTCGCTACAGGAGGTGTTCTCTCCAGGGCCGGTGAGAGAGCGGTCGGGCTCGTTGCAGGAAGAAGGGCGAGCTTCGTTTCTCTTCTTATACATAGGGAGATGGAGCGAAGGCGGCGACGCGGCGAGAGAACCCCAGGGTGCGCAGAGAGCCGAGGGCTGCAGCGCAGAGACCGTAGAGCGCAGAGGAAATAGAAGAAGCGGAGGAGGCGGCGTGTAAAGGCTCTAGAGGAAGCTCGTGGGTCAGCCCAGACGGATACCATGAACACCTGAGCAACACTGGCCATCTATTTCGGAAACGGCGTCTCTGTGACTATGAGTGCCCGAGCAAATGCCAAAAAGGCCAAAAAGCGCGCCGCGGTTGCGCACGCTGATTTTTCCGTGCTATAGTTTCTGTCTTCGCTGCTCACGCAACGTTACATCGATCGGGTTTGCCGGTAGATGCGGTGGGCGGCCCGGTAGACAGCCGGGTTCAAGGCGGCGAGGCGGTTTGGGAAGGGTCTTGGTCGGGTGCTTAGGCGCTGGGCGGGGTTTTTCCGGGCTGGGTGTCCTGAGGCGGGGTGTTGAAAAACAGCTTGCACACGACGATGACCGTTGTGTTATAGTTCAAGGCTTCGCTTCTCAGGCGTTGTTCGAAAGAGCGGCGCGGCGCTGGTAGACAGCCGGAGTGAGGGGCGGGGCGGGAAGTTTGCTGGTTCTGCGGGTTGGGGCGAGCGCGGTGGGATGAGAATCTTCCGGTAAAAAACTTCTTGCACACAGCGTTAAAAGCTGTGTTATAGTTCAGGGCTTCGCTGCTGACACGTTGATCGCTGAATGCGACGCGAAACGGCGGGTGAGGCAAGTGCCCGGAAGGGCGCGGCGAGCGGTTTGGTGAGGGTTCTCGCGAGAGAGTGTTCAGCAAACCGAGGCGTGAAGAAGTTGTCGAGTGAGCGATTGAGTCTGACGAAACGCTGGCTTGACAAACGAAAAAAACTTCTTCATAATCTCGTTTCTCTGCTGATGACGACGCCGCAGCGATGCAGCGAATCAGGGTAGAGAATAGCAGCAAAGCAGTGCGCAGTACAGAATTTTGGCGGTACCGCTCTTTAACAATATAACAGCCGATAAGTGTGGGCGCTTGGTGAAGCGGCGCGATTCACTTCTGGTCTTCGGACGGGAAGTGATGCGAACGAATCAAGTGCTCATACCGAAAGAAGTCAGGACGGATTTTCGAATCCAACTTGTCTTCCTTTGAGCGAGCGACGTACCTAAACAGTACGGAAATTTATCAGAGATTGAACTGAAGAGTTTGATCCTGGCTCAGATTGAACGCTAGCGGAATGCCTTACACATGCAAGTCGAACGGCAGCACGGACTTCGGTCTGGTGGCGAGTGGCGAACGGGTGAGTAATGCATCGGAACGTGCCCAGTAGCGGGGGATAACTACGCGAAAGCGTAGCTAATACCGCATACGCCCTACGGGGGAAAGGGGGGGATCGCAAGACCTCTCACTATTGGAGCGGCCGATGTCGGATTAGCTAGTTGGTAGGGTAAAGGCCTACCAAGGCGACGATCCGTAGCTGGTTTGAGAGGACGACCAGCCACACTGGGACTGAGACACGGCCCAGACTCCTACGGGAGGCAGCAGTGGGGAATTTTGGACAATGGGGGAAACCCTGATCCAGCCATTCCGCGTGTGCGATGAAGGCCTTCGGGTTGTAAAGCACTTTTGGCAGGAAAGAAATCGGTCGGATTAATACCCTGACCGGATGACGGTACCTGCAGAATAAGCACCGGCTAACTACGTGCCAGCAGCCGCGGTAATACGTAGGGTGCAAGCGTTAATCGGAATTACTGGGCGTAAAGCGTGCGCAGGCGGTTCGGAAAGAAAGATGTGAAATCCCAGAGCTCAACTTTGGAACTGCATTTTTAACTACCGGGCTAGAGTGTGTCAGAGGGAGGTGGAATTCCGCGTGTAGCAGTGAAATGCGTAGATATGCGGAGGAACACCGATGGCGAAGGCAGCCTCCTGGGATAACACTGACGCTCAGGCACGAAAGCGTGGGGAGCAAACAGGATTAGATACCCTGGTAGTCCACGCCCTAAACGATGTCAACTAGCTGTTGGGTTCTTCGGGACTTAGTAGCGCAGCTAACGCGTGAAGTTGACCGCCTGGGGAGTACGGTCGCAAGATTAAAACTCAAAGGAATTGACGGGGACCCGCACAAGCGGTGGATGATGTGGATTAATTCGATGCAACGCGAAAAACCTTACCTACGCTTGACATGTCTGGAATCCTAGAGAGATCTGGGAGTGCTCGAAAGAGAACCGGAACACAGGTGCTGCATGGCTGTCGTCAGCTCGTGTCGTGAGATGTTGGGTTAAGTCCCGCAACGAGCGCAACCCTTGTCATTAGTTGCTACGAAAGGGCACTCTAATGAGACTGCCGGTGACAAACCGGAGGAAGGTGGGGATGACGTCAAGTCCTCATGGCCCTTATGCGTAGGGCTTCACACGTCATACAATGGTCGGGACAGAGGGTCGCCAACCCGCGAGGGGGAGCCAATCCCAGAAACCCGATCGTAGTCCGGATTGCAGTCTGCAACTCGACTGCATGAAGTCGGAATCGCTAGTAATCGCGGATCAGCATGTCGCGGTGAATACGTTCCCGGGTCTTGTACACACCGCCCGTCACACCATGGGAGTGGGTTTCACCAGAAGTAGGTAGCCTAACCGCAAGGAGGGCGCTTACCACGGTGAGATTCATGACTGGGGTGAAGTCGTAACAAGGTAGCCGTATCGGAAGGTGCGGCTGGATCACCTCCTTTCAGAGCAAGCGCCAAATCGCGCAAGCGTCCACTCTTATCGGTTGTTAGTTATCAGGTTGTAGGATCGAGGCATCGGGTGCATGGAGTTTATCCTTACTCCGGTGGCCTGGATGGCGCAGATCCTGGCGGTACGACGGGTCTGTAGCTCAGTCGGTTAGAGCACCGTCTTGATAAGGCGGGGGTCGTTGGTTCGAATCCAACCAGACCCACCACGAAGTACCCAAGCGGTTCATGGCGATGATGGCGTGATCTGGGGGTGTAGCTCAGCTGGGAGAGCACCTGCTTTGCAAGCAGGGGGTCATCGGTTCGATCCCGTTCACCTCCACCATTGACTGGTGATTCTGCAACCTGAATATGACAACGCGACGGCAGAGTCCAAGCGTGAGTGCATGGGGTAAGACCTGGTGCATTGACGGTTGGGTTAGTGCCCGACGGCTGTTCTTTAACAATTTGGAAGAAGCAACAACAAGTAACGTGTGTTCACGCGGCAAGTTCGATCTTGCGCAGCGTTGAATATGACGGGTTGTGATTGCATACATAGTTCGAGAAGTCTCAAGGCATGTCGAAAGGCATGTTTACTCAGACCGACGAACGGCACAAGCGCGAATACTCAGGTCACTATAGCCATCATGGTTATAGGATCAAGCGACTAAGTGCATACGGTGGATGCCTTGGCGATCACAGGCGATGAAGGACGTTGTAGCCTGCGAAAAGCTGCGGGGAGCTGGCAAACAAGCTTTGATCCGCAGATGTCCGAATGGGGAAACCCACACCTTCGGGTGTATCCCTGGCTGAATACATAGGCCAGCGGAGGCGAACCGGGAGAACTGAAACATCTAAGTACCCCGAGGAAAAGAAATCAACCGAGATTCCGAAAGTAGTGGCGAGCGAAATCGGAACAGCCTGCATGATTTAGCTTCTTTGATAGTCGAACGGATTGGAAACTCCGGCCATAGCAGGTGATAGCCCTGTAGACGAAATCATCGAGGTGGAACTAGGCATGCGACAAGTAGGGCGGGACACGTGAAATCCTGTCTGAAGATGGGGGGACCATCCTCCAAGGCTAAATACTCGTGATCGACCGATAGTGAACCAGTACCGTGAGGGAAAGGCGAAAAGAACCCCGGAAGGGGAGTGAAATAGATCCTGAAACCGTATGCATACAAACAGTAGGAGCCTCCTTGTGGGGTGACTGCGTACCTTTTGTATAATGGGTCAGCGACTTACATTCAGTGGCAAGCTTAACCGGATAGGGAAGGCGTAGCGAAAGCGAGTCCGAATAGGGCGTTCAGTCGCTGGGTGTAGACCCGAAACCAGGCGATCTATCCATGGCCAGGTTGAAGGCACGGTAACACGTGCTGGAGGACCGAACCCACTAACGTTGAAAAGTTAGGGGATGAGCTGTGGATAGGGGTGAAAGGCTAAACAAGCCTGGAAATAGCTGGTTCTCCCCGAAAACTATTTAGGTAGTGCCTCAAGTATGACTGCAGGGGGTAGAGCACTGTTATGGCTAGGGGGTCATGGCGACTTACCAAACCATGGCAAACTCCGAATACCTGCAAGTCCAGCTTGGGAGACAGAGCACCGGGTGCTAACGTCCGGACTCAAGAGGGAAACAACCCAGACCGCCAGCTAAGGTCCCCAAATATTGCTAAGTGGGAAACGAAGTGGGAAGGCACAGACAGTCAGGAAGTTGGCTTAGAAGCAGCCATCTTTTAAAGAAAGCGTAATAGCTCACTGATCGAGTCGTCCTGCGCGGAAGATGTAACGGGGCTAAGCAATATACCGAAGCTGCGGGTGTGCACTTTGTGCACGCGGTAGGGGAGCGTTCTGTAAGCCTGCGAAGGTGGCTTGTAAAGGCTGCTGGAGGTATCAGAAGTGCGAATGCTGACATGAGTAGCGATAAAGAGGGTGAAAAGCCCTCTCGCCGTAAGTCCAAGGTTTCCTGCGCAACGTTCATCGGCGCAGGGTGAGTCGGCCCCTAAGGCGAGGCAGAGATGCGTAGCTGATGGGAAGCTGGTTAATATTCCAGCACCGTCGTACAGTGCGATGGGGGGACGGATCGCGGAATGTCATCAGGGTGTTGGATGTCCCTGTTTCTGTATCGAAGATGGCGCTTCAGGCAAATCCGGGCGCGTAATTCAAGGGTATGGATCGAGCGAGCATGTCTCGCGAAGTGACTGGAAGTGGTTCCAAGAAAAGCCTCTAAGCTTCAGCTGTACGAGACCGTACCGCAAACCGACACAGGTGGACGGGATGAGTATTCTAAGGCGCTTGAGAGAACTCGGGAGAAGGAACTCGGCAAATTGATACCGTAACTTCGGGATAAGGTATGCCCTTGTAGCGTGAAGCACCTGCGTGCTTAGCGTGAAGGGGTCTCAGAGAATCGGTGGCTGCGACTGTTTAATAAAAACACAGCACTCTGCAAACACGAAAGTGGACGTATAGGGTGTGACGCCTGCCCGGTGCCGGAAGGTTAAGTGATGGGGTGCAAGCTCTTGATCGAAGCCCCGGTAAACGGCGGCCGTAACTATAACGGTCCTAAGGTAGCGAAATTCCTTGTCGGGTAAGTTCCGACCTGCACGAATGGCGTAACGATGGCCACACTGTCTCCTCCCGAGACTCAGCGAAGTTGAAATGTTTGTGATGATGCAATCTACCCGCGGCTAGACGGAAAGACCCCATGAACCTTTACTGTAGCTTTACATTGGATTGTGAATCGGCTTGTGTAGGATAGGTGGGAGGCGTTGAAGCGTGGTCGCCAGATCGCGTGGAGCCAACCTTGAAATACCACCCTGGCTTGTTTGCGGTTCTAACCTAGGTCCGTTATCCGGATCGGGGACAGTGTATGGTGGGCAGTTTGACTGGGGCGGTCTCCTCCCAAAGTGTAACGGAGGAGTTCGAAGGTACGCTAGGTACGGTCGGAAATCGTGCTGATAGTGCAATGGCATAAGCGTGCTTAACTGTGAGACTGACAAGTCGAACAGGTGCGAAAGCAGGACATAGTGATCCGGTGGTTCTGAATGGAAGGGCCATCGCTCAACGGATAAAAGGTACTCTGGGGATAACAGGCTGATACCGCCCAAGAGTTCATATCGACGGCGGTGTTTGGCACCTCGATGTCGGCTCATCACATCCTGGGGCTGTAGCCGGTCCCAAGGGTATGGCTGTTCGCCATTTAAAGTGGTACGTGAGCTGGGTTTAAAACGTCGTGAGACAGTTTGGTCCCTATCTGCCGTGGGCGTTGGATACTTGATGGAGCCTGCTCCTAGTACGAGAGGACCGGAGTGGACGTACCTCTGGTGTACCGGTTGTCATGCCAATGGCATTGCCGGGTAGCTATGTACGGAAGAGATAACCGCTGAAGGCATCTAAGCGGGAAACTCGTCTAAAGATAAGGTATCCCGGGGCCTTGAGCCCCCTGAAGGGTCGTTCGAGACCAGGACGTTGATAGGCTGGGTGTGTAAGCGCAGTAATGCGTTGAGCTAACCAGTACTAATTGCCCGTGCGGCTTGATCCTATAACCCTGATGGTTGTAGCGCGTGCCGTGCAATCCACAACACCCGCAACGCAGAACACACGAATACTGGTGTCGTCGCCAACGCGACGGCCAACGCTTCTTCCGAATTGGCGCTGCTGTCCAACCGACCGCAGCGCAACCCGTTACGCTTGACGACCATAGCAAGGTGGCCCCACTCCTTCCCATCCCGAACAGGACCGTGAAACGCCTTTGCGCCGATGATAGTGGACGTACGTCTGTGAAAGTAGGTCATCGTCAGGCTCTTACACCACAAAGCCCCGTATCCAAAAGGATACGGGGCTTTGTCTTTTACCGCCCCCTAAAACTCCAGCGCTCAGCGCCGAGCAGGC
>NZ_VLTJ01000039.1 GCF_007558815.1 Verticiella sediminum
CCCGCGCTTCAATAGCGCAGGCATATCTTGCCAAAGTGCTTCGCGGTTTTCTGGTGCGCAAATGCCTCGGCCATCTGTTCCAACGGATAGCTGCTGTCGATAACGGGGCGCCAACGGAAGTTTTCCAGCGCCCGCACCATATCCTGCTGGTGTTCGCGGCTGCCGACGATCAGGCCGCGCAAGGTTTGCTGCTTGCGCATCATCTCAACGGTGGGGATGCTGCCGGCAAAGCCCGTGAGCACCCCGATCAGGGCAATATGGCCGCCGGCAGCGCAGGCGCGGATCGACTGGGGCAACGTGCCGGGGCCGCCCACCTCCACCACGATGTCGACGCCACGGCCGCCCGTCGCCGCCAGCACCACGTCGCCCCATTCGGGCTGGTCCTTGTAGTTGACGACCTGATCGGCGCCAAGGGCCAGCAGGCGTGCCTGCTTGGCGTCGGACGAGGTTGTGGCAATGACCCGCGCGCCCATGGATTTGGCCATTTGCAGCGCAAAGATGGAGACCCCGCCCGTGCCCAGCACCAGCACCGTGTCTCCCGCTTGAATACGGCCGTCCACCACCAGCGCGCGCCAGGCGGTAAGGCCGGCCGTGGTCAGCGTGGCGGCCTCTTCGTGCGAGTAGCCCTTGGGCGCGGCGGTAAATGCCTGGACAGGCATGTTGACCCGTTCACGGGCAAAGCCGTCCACGCCATCGCCGGGAACCGTCTGGAAAGTGCTGGGCACGGCGCGGCCCGCCTGCCAATGCGGGAAAAAGCACGACACCACGTTATCGCCCACGGCGAACTCCGTCACGTCCGGGCCCACGGCGGTCACCACGCCCGCACCGTCGGCCATGGGAATGCGGCCATCCTCCGCGCGGGCGTGGCCCGTCACGACGCCCAGATCGTGGTAGTTGAGCGAACTGGCGTGGACGCGCACCTGGATCTCGCCCGCCTTGGGCGCGCCGGGAGAGGGTAGCTCGACGAGACGAAGGTGGTCCAGGCCACCGGGATGTTGGAGTTGAATGGCTTTCATCGTTGTCCTCGCGATAGCCTGAGCGACTGGAAGAGCGCAGTCGGGTGGGCATGGTCAAATACCGGCAAAAGAAGAAGCCGCGGGCCAAAGACGGGGGGCAGCGGCCATCGGCGGAGAAAGGTACCAACAAATATATCATCGGCAGGCGCCCGGTATTCCGGCATCCGTACGAGCCAAGAAAGCGGGGTCGGCTCCAACCAGCGGAGATCGCTTTCACTTGACATTTCATGACAGAAACCTATGATCAACGGCTAAGATCCTCGTCGTGCTTCAACTATCACGGTTACCGGTATGTCGTCACTTGTCCGTGCTGCGAGCCTGACCAACTACAGCGAGGTTGCTCGTGCGGTGGGACTCGACCCGGTGCGCATGCTTTATGACGTCGGATTGAGTCCGAGCGTACTGCGCGAACCCGACCTCATGATTACGGTCGAGCATGTCGGCAAGCTGCTGCATATGTCCGCCGTTATGTCGAGCAACGAGAACTTCGGGCTGCGCATGGCCGAAACGCGCTTTCTGTCCAACCTCGGGGCGGTGGGGCTGTTGATCCGCGACCAGACGACGCTGCGCGACTCGCTTCAGGTACTGATGCGTTATCAGGCGCTGCTCAACGGCGCATTATCGCTGGCCATCGAGGAGTATGGCGATCTTGTCGTCCTTCGCGAGGCGGGGATTGCCAGCAAGGCCAATCAATACACACGCCAGCGGGTCGAGCTGGCACTTGGCGTCATGGTGCGCATGATACGCCAGCTCCTGGCCCCCGATTGGCAACCACGGCGCGTCTGCTTCGAGCATTCGGCGCCGCGCGACACGAGTATGCACCTTCGTTTTTTTGGCCGTAGCATCGAGTTCGACGCCGACTACAATTGCATCGTCTGTACGAAAGCCGATCTCGATACGCGCAACAGTTCTGCCGACCCGGCAATGGTGCGCTACGCGCAGCAGTTGCTGGACAAATCCGTGGTGTCGCCGCAGGCAACGATACTCGAAGACGTGCGGCGTACGATCCTGCTGCTGTTGCCCAGCGGGCGTTGCGGCATTGAGCAGGTGGCCGGACACCTGGGGGTGGTAACCCGTACCGTACAGCGCCGGTTGGCGGAGCAGGGGCAGAGTTTCTCGTCCGTCGTGAACGAAATTCGCAAGGAACTCGCCACGCGCCATGTCATCGAGAGCGATCGTCCCTTGACCGAGGTGGCGACTTTGCTTGGGTTCTCCGCGCCCAGCGTATTCTCTCGCTGGTATCACACGCAATTCGGTTGCAGCGCCAAGGATAGCCGTGCCGCACTTGTCGCTGCCCGCCGTCCGCCCGCTTATACGCAGCGTACGCCGGCGTAGAATCGCCCGCCTGTGCCCGGCCGTAAACGGCAGTGCGCTCATGAGAGGGAGCGGCTTAACGCAGTTCTTCAAGCAATTCCGCCGCACGCGGCCATTCGCCAAATCCCGAAGCCGGGTTGAGATGGCCCACCGCTCCGACATCGATCAGGCGACTGCCCCAGGATTCCGCCATTGCTCTGACGCGTTCGATGCGGGCAAGAGGGTCGTTCGTGCTGGCCGCCACAATGGACGGGAATGGCAGGCGCGACATGGGTATGGGCATCCAGCCGTTATCGCGCAGAGCCTCCATCGTCGGATAGCCGGCGGGCAGGGGCGCTTCGAAGTCCGGGGGCGCTGCGAGCAGAGCGCCTTTGATCTCACGCTGGTGCTTTTGCGCCCAGTGCACCGTGATCATCACCCCGGCGCTGTGTGACACCAGGACAACCGGTCCAGTGATACCGGCCAGTGCGTCATCGAGCGCCTCGACCCTGGCCGCACAGCTCAGTTTGTCGTGTTCCAGCGGCGGCACTGTTCGGGTATTGCGCAGCTTGGCCGCAAGAAGCGTTTGCCAATGATCCTCGACATGATCCCGCAGGCCGGGAACGAACAATATCGTTGGAGACGAAGTAGCGGTCACTGAATCCAAATCCGTAAACGTATTGGCGGGAGCTGCGTCTCTTGCGGGGTGGGGCCTTCCGGCGGGCCCGGATTTGCCGACAAGGGCGAAACTCAAATCACGAAAATCGAAGAGCCCGTGGTCTTTCGGGCTTGCAGGTCCCGGTGCGCCTGCACTGCGTCCTGCAAGGCGTACTTCTGATTGATTTCGATGCGTATGCGGCCTGCCGACACATGGCCGAACAGCTCATCGACCAATTGCGCCTTTTCCTGCGGATCGGCGATGTAGTCGGCCAGACCGGGGCGGGTGATATAGGCAGAACCTTTGCGGGCGAGGATCGCGGGGTCGAACGGCGGGATTTTCCCGGAGGCGGTGCCTACGCATACCAGCAGGCCGCGGCGTTTGAGCGAATCCAGCGAGGCCATGAAAGTATCTTTGCCCACGCTGTCGAACACCACTGAAACGCCCGCGCCGTCGGTGATTTCGCGCACACGCTTGGCGACGTCTTCGCGGGTGTAGTAGACGATATGGTCGCAACCGTGGGCGCGCGCTATTTCGGCCTTGGCCTCGGTAGAGACGGTTCCGATCACATTGAGGCCCAGAAGCTTGGCCCACTGGCACACGATGAGGCCCACACCACCGGCTGCAGCATGCAGCAACAGGGTCTCACCACGCTGGAACGGGTAGATCTTTCGGCATAGATAGGCGGCGGACAAGCCGCGCATGGTCATCGCTGCGGCGGTGTCGCAACTGATGGCCTCGGGCAATTTGATCAGCAAGTCCGCGGCGATCAGCCGTTCGGTGCTGTAGGCGCCCAGTGTGTTGGTGAAGCCCGTGTAGGTCACGCGCTCGCCAACCGACAGATGGGTCACGCCGGGGCCGACGGCTTCGATCACTCCGGACGCCTCATTGCCGATGCCGCTGGGAAGCGGAACCGGGTAGATGCCCTGGCGAAAGTAGGTGTCGGCAAAGTTCAAGCCGACGGCCACGTGGCGCAGACGCACCTCGCCCGGCCCCGGCGCCCCGACCTCAACCTGTTCAAAACGCAATACCTCGGGCCCGCCGGTTTCATGGAATGTGACTGCTGTCGTCATGTTGTCTCTTGTCTGGTGAAAAGTCGCGCGAATTGGCTGCTGTCCGCCGGCTCTCGTGTTGCGCTGGACTCGTGTCTGCCCGACCCGCGACGATGGCTCACATCATTTGGCTAGGCCCGAAATTGCGCTTTGCTTTGCATGCCATGAGGTTTGCAAATCATGACTTTTCGTGCCGAGCCCGCTCATGCTGGAAGCCGCCTCGCCCGGCCGACGAGGCGTGCAGGCCGTGTCCCACAACCGATCCGACCCGCATCGGTCAGCATGATATTATTTATGTCGACATAAATAAAGTAGTTTGATATCGTCTTCTACCACGTGGAGGAACGAGGGCGTGCTGCGGCATCGCAGCAGCGTGGTGCGTGACCAGAGCCCGGCGACGGGTGTGTCGCCCGCCAAAGACCAGGAGATATCTATCATGATGAAAGTGGATCGGCTGACCGCCTGCATCGGCGCCGAGGTGTCCGGTGTGAGCTTGGGCGACGCATCCCGGGATGCGGGGCTCTTTGACGACATCAAGGCGCTGCTGCTCCAACATCGCGTCCTGTTCTTTCGGGATCAGGACATCACACGGGCCGAGCATGTCGCCTTTGCGCACAGGTTCGGGGATCTGGAGGCGCATCCGGTTGCGGGAAGCGATCCGGCGCATCCCGGCCTGGTGCAGATCTATCGGTCGGAGGCAAAGAACCCGTACGAGAACAACTACCACACCGACGGACTCTGGCGGCCAAACCCGTCCATGGGTGCCGTGCTGCGCTGTATCGAGTGTCCCGAGGTCGGCGGCGACACCATATGGGTGAACATGGTCGAGGCTTACCGGCAATTGCCCGATGACATCAAGAAGCGCATCGAGGGGTTGCGAGCGAAAAGCAGCATCGAGCATTCGTTCGGCGCGGTCATGGATCCGGAAGAGCGTCGGAGGCTCGCGGCGCAGCATCCCGAGGTGGAGCACCCCGTCGTGCGCACGCACCCGGAGACCGGCGAGAAGATTCTCTATGTCGCCAGCTTCACGACGCATTTCGTCAACTACCATACGACCGAGAATGTGCGCCATGGCCTGGACAAGACGCCCGGCGCGGGCCTGCTGCTAAACTATTTGCAGAGCCAGGCATCCATTCCCGAGTATCAGGTGCGCTTCCGTTGGAAGCCCAACAGTGTTGCGATCTGGGACAACCGTTCGACTCAGCACTACGCGGTCATGGATTACTGGCCGGCTCCTCGCAGGATGGAACGCGCCGGAATCGAAGGGGATGTTCCTTACTGAGGATGTGCCGCGGATTTCTCGATATGCCAATTCGGAGCCAGTAGTGTCGAATTGTGAAGCTCGACAAGAAATGGACTTCATGTTGCGTCATGGCTCGAAATAAAACCGAGAACATTCCGGATCTTTCCACACTGCTTACGCCCAAGAATGCATTGATGCTGGCTGTCGAGCGGGCGGTGCTGCGCGGTCGGGAGTGGGCGTACACTTCGGCGCCGATTGCCGAGCAGATTGCCGTCCGGCTGGCGGCCGTCATTACGCTCGACCTGGTGAAAGCGGGGCAGCGCCTATTGGAAAAGGACATCAGCGAGGTGCTGCGCGTGAGTCGGGCTCCTGTGCGCGAGGCCCTGCACATACTGGAGCGCGACCGCCTCGTCGAGTTCCAGCCCCGGCGTGGTGCCATCGTTACGGCGCCTGACGAGGATGAACTTCGCGACATCTTTCGCGTGCGCAGTGTCCTGTACCTCACCATGCTCGAAGAGGTGGCGCGTGCAAGCCCGGTCGAACTCGAGGCATTGCTGATCGCGCATATGCCCAAACTGGCGAAGGCGGCCAATGAGTCGGCAGACGCCTATACCGTGGAAAGTTTCCTTCTGAATTTCGCGGTGGTCAGTCTGTGCCGCAATCGACTCCTCGTCGATATCCTGCATTCCATTTCCTTGCGAACGATGCGTTATGTCCGGCTGGGATTCGTGGCTGCGCCGCAGGCGATCCAGACATCCTGCCAAGCCTGGCATGAACTGCAAATGGCCACAACCCAGCGTGACGTCGAACAGCTCATTTCCCTTGCGTCTTCACGCCTGGACGAAGCAAGAGACGCTGCCATTCGGACGCTCGATCCGGAGCCGGAATCAAGCCGGCGGACGCATGCCCGTAAAACGGCCTGACCGGCCCTCGGCCTGAGCACGGCGTACTCGCTGCAGGGGCAGGCTGGCGGCGGGAGCCGCACCACAAGCAAGTCCATATTGATCCGTTTGCCCAGCGTGGGCGATCTATCGGCGCGGGCACCGCGCCCGGCGTGCTCGCACGCTACCCCGACGATGGGCATGCACCGATCGACAGCAACCGGGTCGAGCGCCGGATCCGCCCGCGTGCCTGAGTGACGTGCTCACGCGCTGCCCACGCAAAAGAACCATCAAATCCAGGAATCGCTGCAGCACCCATGGACCGCTGGCCGCTGAAGGCGCTGGGGCAAGGTGGGACTGGCGGGCACCTGCATCGCATCCGCAGCCTCGAGCCTGCCTGGGGCGTTCGGGCTTGTGTCCATCGGTGGCATGAACTGCAAAATCGGTGTCGCGTAATGGAAAGCGTATAGCCCGCGGGGCGCTCAAACTTCATGCATAAGAAGTTTGTCGACCGATGCCATCGACACGATCGGGCGGTCACCGGAACTCCAAGAGCAGAGACCAGGAGAGACAGATTGCAGAAGCTGAATAAAAGAAAATCGCTTGCGTGCCTGATGGCGGCCGCGCTGAGCGCCCTCATCCCCGGATCCGTGGCGCTGGCCGATACCACCTGGCCGAACAAGCCCATCCGCCTGCTGGTGGCGGGCACCCCGGGCGGTACTGCCGACGCGTTGACTCGCGTGCTGGCCGAGGGCTTGCACAAAGAGCTTGGCCAACCGGTGATCGTGGAGTCCAAGCCCGGCGCATCGGGGGGTATCGCGATACGGGAGCTGATGGTCAATGGCAAGGATGGCTATACCTTCCTGGTCATCCAGAGCGGCGCGGTCAGCGAGATGCCCTTGGCCTACAAGGTGGATTACCAGCCTTTTGACGATATGAAGCCCTTGGTCAAATTGAGCCATACGGGGCTGGTTCTGGTCGCCAACAAAGACCTGAATCTGAACACGCTGCAAGACGTGGTGAAGTACGGCCAGGAGCAAAAGGACGGCGTCAATTTCGCGTCGTATGCAACCGGACTGAGAGGGCACACCTCCGGCATATTGCTGGGCCAGCTCACGCACATGGAGATGCACTATATCGGCTACAAGGGGTCGCCGCAGGCCCTGGTCGACTTGGTCGGCGGCCGGTTCCCGTTGATGTTCGACGGCATCACCACGTCGCTGCCGCTCATCAAGAGCGGGAAAATCACGCCGATCGCCGTCAGCTATCCGACACGGATCGGTGAATTGCCGGATGTGCCTACCTTCAAGGAACTGGGGTATCCGCAGCTATCCAAAGCGGGCTGGTTTGCCGTATGGACGCAGCCTGACGTGCCGGCGGATATTCAGCAGAAAGTGCGTGACGCCACCCTGGCGTATCTGAAGCAACCCGCCTCCGTGAGCCGCATCAAGGCGCTGGGAATGGAGCCTGGTGACGAGATGACGAGCGATCAGCTCACTGCGGATCTGCATGAGGCCTACCAGGAGCAGGAGGCCCTGCTGAAATCAATCGATTACAAGGCCGAGTAACTCGCCTCCCACCCTCTTCAACCTGGAGACCTATCGCCATGAATTTCCTCGACGGGCACTTGTATCCCGAGAACCAACAGCCTCTCGTCATTACCGCGGCTCCCTACGCGCCAGGCTGGATTCCTGCGGACTTCCCGGAAGACATTCCGATCACCATGGAAGAGCAAATCCAGAAGGCCGTGGATTGCTACGAGGCCGGCGCCACCGTGCTGCACTTGCACGTGCGTGAACCGGACGGCAAGGGCAGCAAGCGCCTGTCCATGTTCAATGAGCTCATCGCCGGCGTGCGCAAAGCCGTGCCTGACATGATCATCCAGGTAGGGGGTTCCATCAGCTTCGCTCCGGAGGGCGAGGAAGGCGAAGCCAAGTGGCTGTCCGACGATACGCGTCACATGTTGGCTGAACTCGATCCGAAGCCCGACCAGGTGACGGTGACGGTCAACACCACTCAGATGAACGTGACGGAACATGCCGGCATAGACGATTTCAATGGCGTGTCGCGCGGCTTTCCCCACTTGTACAAGACCTACAAGGACATGATCGTTCCCTCGAATCCCAGCTTCGTCGAGGAACACATCCGTCGCCTGACGGCTGCCGGCATCCAGAGCGAGTTCCAGGTCTACAACATCAATAGCTTCGAGACGATCGAGCGCATGATGCGCCGCGGCGTCTACAAGGGTCCGCTGGTGATGAACTGGGTGGCCATCAGTGGCGGCATGGACCAGGCGAACATCTTCAACTTGGCCAATATGCTGCGCGCCGTTCCCGATGGCGCTGTGGTCACGGTGGAAAGTTCGGTGCTGAATGTGCTGCCCATCAATATGATCGGCATGGCTCTCGGGCTGCACGTGCGCTGCGGTATCGAGGACGTGCTCTGGAAGCAGGACCGCTCGGGCAAGATGACCTCTGTCGAGCAGATCCGGCAATTGGTGCGCATCGCCGGCGAATTCGGCCGTCCCATCGCCACTGCGCAGCAAGCCCGCGAGATCTGCAAGATCGGCGTGTTCTACGACACCGTGCAAGAGACGCTGCAGGCCAACGGCTTCGCGCCCAACCCCAAGGGTGGCAATCAAGGCTTCCTGCGCAAGCCGGACTAAGCCTTCGGCGTTTGCGTGAGGGGTGCCGCGCTCGCCGAGGGGCGCGCCGTGGGGACCTCTTGCGGATGCAAGTATCACCGGAATGACCTGGCCGTCGGACAGCGGTGATGAGGCTTGCGGGTTAAGGAGACAATTGATGACATCGGGTACCCACAAAGTCGCGGCGTCCATTCTCAAAGTGGCGATGCTTTTCGGCTCGGCCACATTGCAGACGGCCCACGCGGCCGATACCTGGCCTGAGCAGCCGATCACCATGATCGTATCGTCGTCGGCGGGCTCCGGGCCGGATGCGCTGGCGCGCGCCCTGGCGACGCCACTCTCCACGGCGCTCGGAAAGCCCGTGATCGTGGATAACCGGCCCGGCGCCAGCGGTACGATTGGTATCCAAGCCGTGACCAGAGCGCCGAACGACGGCTATACGCTGCTGTATTCGACCGCATCGAGCACGGTCGTCTGGCCGTCCGTCGGAGAATCCGTGCCCTTTGACGTAACCAAGGATCTCGTGCCGGTCGCGAAAACCGCCGCGGGGGGCGTCTTTCTTGTGGTCGGTTCGGAGGTTCCGGCGAAGAGCCTGGACGAGCTGGTCGGACTGATGAAGGCCGACCCCGGCCAATTCAGCTATGGCTCCTGGGGCAACGGGTCGACCGGGCATCTGATGATGGAATGGCTGAAAGGCGAGACCGGCATGCAGGTGCCTCATGTCGCCTATCGGAGCACCACACAGATGCTGACCGAATTGGCGTCGGGTGTACTCAACGTGGGTTGGACGGATCCCAGTGCGCTGATTCCGTTCGTTCGCGCGGGAAAGGTCCGTGCCCTTGCGATCAGTGGCGATGAGCGTGCTCCGCAATTGCCGGACGTTCCGACGCTGGCCGAATCGGGCTTCGCGTTCGATCAAGTGGGCTGGTTCGGGATCTTTGCGCCGGCTGGCACCGACCCCGACATCGTCAAACGTCTGAACCTGGAGATCAACAAGATCCAGGGCTCCGAGAAAATGCGCGAATTGATGACGAACCTCAACTTCGCGGCGCCCCCGCAGAAGACACCCGAAGAGTTCAAGGAGATCATCGAGCACGATCTGGCGAGCTGGAGCAGGATCGTGACAGACGCCGGCTTGACCTTCTGAGCGGCTGTGGATGCCGGCACGGCCGGCGGGCAAGGCGCCCGGCCGGCGCGCTCCGCACTCAGGCCATGCGCTCGATCAGCCGAGGCACGGAAGACGCCAGCAGAGTCGCGCCGGACGCCGTCAGCAGGCCCAGCACCACCTGGCGAAAACGCGCTTCGCTGATGCGCGCGTAGAGCCGGGCTCCGAGCAGCGTGGGCACCAGCATGGCGGGCGCCACGACGGCGAACAATGGCAGCATGTCGCGGGTCACGATGCCCGTGGCCAGGTAGGTGGCCATCGTCACCAGCAGCATGGACAAGTTGAAGTTCTGGATCACGCTGCGTTGCGTGTCCTTGGGATAGCCGCGCAGCGTGCACCACAGCGTGGGCAGCGTGCCGGTGAAGCCGCCGATGCCGCCCAGCACGCCGCCGGCCAGCCCGACCGCGCCGTCGGCCACCCGGCCACCGGCCGGGATCGCCGGCAGATGTCCGGACCACAGCATCGCGGGGCACCAGAGCACCAGCAGACCGCCCAGGATCGCCTTGAACCACGTCATGTCCAGGTGCGGCAGCAGCATGACGCCCAGCGGTATGCCCGCCAGGCCGCCCAGCACGAAGGGCAGCAAGCGCTTCAGGTCGAGGCCGCGCCGCACGCTGACGGCCGCCACGATCTGCCCCACCAGCGCGCCGAATACCGCCAGCGCGGCCGCCAGGCGAGGTTCCAGCGCCCAGGCCCAGAACGACATGGCCACCATGCCGAAAGCAAATCCCGAAAGCCCCTGCACGAAGCCTGCCACCGCTGCGCCCAGGGCCGCGACGAGATAGACCGATTCCATTGCCGTCCTCGCATGTCTCTTGTCTTGCGCGCTCCCGCAGGCCACGGGAGGCGTCGGCAAGTGTCGGACAATGGCATAAGCAGAATATCGTATATTGTTATCTCATCATATTGATTTTCTTATGAGGCTGCATGTCCACACCGCCGTCTCCACCGGCTGCTTCGACGACGTTGGCCCGCCGCATGATCGCGCGCCTGAAGATGAAGCACCTGATGCTGCTGCTGGCCATCGGCGAACAGCGCTCCTTGACGCGCGTGGCCGAACGCATGGCGACCAGCCAGCCGGCAGTCACGCAGACGCTGGCGGAGCTGGAGGGATTGTTCGGCGCGCCCTTGTTCATTCGCTCGCCTCGCGGCATGGAACCGACGGCGCTCGGCGAGCTCGTGCTGGCGCGCGCGCAGGCCCTGTTGGCCGACCTGGACCACTGGGCGCAGGACATCGAGGCGCTGGGGCACGAGCGCGCCGCACACCTGCACGTGGGCGTGATTCCCTTTCTGCCGGGACGCATGCTGGCCCGGGCCATCGACGGTACCCGGCCAGGCGGGCAGCGCATCACGGTCACGCTGCACGAGAACACCAGCGACCGTCTGCTGGCGCGGCTGCGCGATCACGAGCTGGACTGTGTCATCGGCCGCGCTTCCGCCATCCTCGACATGACGGGGCTCAAGCATACCGTGCTGTATCGGCAGGAGCCGCGCTTGATCGCGCATCGACGCCTCGCCGCCAGGCTCGGCCGCAAGCCCCTGGCCTGGGGCGAGCTGACCGGCCTCGACTGGGTGCTCGGCGCGCGGCAGACGCCGATGCGCGAGCAGGTCACCGATTTCTTTCTGCGTGCCGGCGTCGAGCCTCCACCGCCTTTCGTCGAAAGCCTGTCGGCCAAGGTCATCGGCGAGCTGGTGGCTGCGAACGAGCGAGCGGTGTCGATCGTGCCGGCCGACGTGGCGGCAGAACTGGTGCGTATCGCGGGCGTGGCCATCGTGCGCCATCGCTTCGGCTGGACCTTGCCGCCGATCGCGCTGTTCCAGCGCAAGCGCGGCGCGCAATACCAGGAGCAGCAGTTGTTCGCGCAGGCGTTGCGCCAGGCCTGCGCCGAGATGGCGCAAGCGCCGGCGAGCGAGTGAGCCCGGCGGGCGATTCGATGGGCTGCGCTCCACTCGCTGCGCAGCAGCGGTCGGCAGGCTGATGCGCAGCGAAGGCGATGGGGCGTGTCGGTGCTACCTGCTGTGCGCCGCCTGGCTGAGCGAGCGGCGTTTCTTGAGCACCATCAGGCCCATCAGCGTGACGGCGGCGATGCCGGCGCCGCAGACGAAGGTGCCGCGATAGCCGACGGTGTCCCACAGGGCGCCGGCGAGCACGCTGGCCAGCAGCAGCGCCAGGCCAGTGAGCAGGTGAAAGACGCCGAAGGCCGTGCCGCGCAGTTCGGCCGGCGCGCTGTCGGCGATCAACGCACCGAACAGGCCTTGCGTAAAGCCCATGTGCAGCCCCCACAGAGCGACGCCCAGCGCGAGCCCGCCCAGACCCGGCATGAAGGCCAGGGCCAGGTCGGCCGCGATGAGCAAGCACAGGCCGACGGCCAGCACGGACATCCGGCTGACGCGATCCGACAACACGCCTGCCGGATAGGCGGACAGCGAGAACGCGATCGCCATCAGGACGAGTACGAGGGGCGCCCACATCGGCGCCAGGCCGGCTTCACCGGCGCGCAGGAGCAGGAAGGCTTCACTGAAACGCGCCAGCGTGAACACCACGCCGACGGCCACCACCCCCCAGTAGCCGGCGCCCAGGCGCGCCATCGTGCTGAGGCTCAAAGGAGCGCGCGGCCGGGCGGCAGCCGGGCGCGCCGGCTCGCGCACGAAGATCACCAGCACGGCCACGGCCAGAAAGGCCGGCACGACGGCGATCCAGAATACGGTCTGGAAGTGGCTGGCGGTGAGCCACATCAGGCCCATCGCCAGCAATGGCCCCATGAACGCGCCGATCGTGTCCAGCGTCTGGCGCAGGCCGTAGGCGGCACCGCGCAGCTCGGGCGGCGTGATGTCGGCCACCAGCGCATCGCGGGGAGCCCCGCGGATGCCCTTGCCCACGCGGTCGATGAACCGCGCGCCGACCAGCCACCCCAGCGTGCCGGCCAGCGGAAACACCGGCTTGGTGGCGGCCCCCAGGCCGTAGCCCACCACCGCCAGCAGCTTGCGCTTGCCGAGGCGGTCGCTGAGCGAGCCGGAGAACACCTTGACCACCGACGCCGTGGCCTCCGCGATGCCCTCGATCAGCCCCACGGCGAGCACCGACGTGCCGAGCACGGTCACCATGTAGATCGGCAGCAGGGCGTGGATCATCTCCGAGGAGATGTCCATCAGCATCGAGACGAAGCCCAGCGCCCAGATGCCGGCCGGCATGGCGCGCCGGCCGGAGTGCGCGGCGAGCCGTTCAGCGGTTTTCATCATGGGCCTCGAACACTTGCCCGGCATAGCCGTTCAGCAGCACGCTACTCACCTTGCATGTCCGCGATGTCGTTCTGCAGCGGCTTCAGCCGCCGCACGTGTCGGGGTTATCGGGCAGATTCGTCGCCGAGTATATCGAGGCCACGGTGTCGACCACGCCTGCCGCCGCGTCGGTGCGCAGGCAATCCACGATGCGCCGTTCGGGGCGCGCGCGCAGCCAGGTGATCTGGCGCTTGGCCAACTGGCGGGTGGCGGCGATGGCTTGCTCACGCGCCTGGGCGAGGCTGCATTCGCCCGCCAGGTGCGACCACGTCTGCCGGTAGCCCACGCAGCGGATGGACGGCAGCCCCGGGTGCAGGTCGCCGCGCTCGCGCAGGGCGGCGACTTCGGCGAGCAGGCCCTGTTCGAGCATGAGGTCGTAGCGGCGCGCGATGCGTGCATGCAGCCCGGCGCGCTCGCCGGGCTCCAGACTGATGGCGTGAAAGTCCAGGCCGGCGGTGTCGCCGGCGCGTCCGGCCTGGCTGGCGGCAAGCAGCTCGCTCATCGGCTGGCCGCTCAGCAGGCAGACTTCGAGCGCCCGCTGGATGCGCTGGCTGTCGTTGGGCGCGAGCCGCGCGGCCGTGGGCGCGTCCAGGCGGGCCAGTTCGGCATGCAACGCCGGCCAGCCTTCGCGCGCGGCGCGCGCCTCGAGTTCGATGCGCAGCGTGGCGTCGGCCTCGGGCAGTTCGGCCAGCCCTTCCTGCAGGGCCTTGTAGTACATCATCGTCCCGCCGGCGAGCACGGGCGTGCGGCCACGATCCCGGATGGCGGCGATCAGGGCCAGCGCATCCGCCCGGAAGCGGGCGGCGGAATAGGTCTCGGCCGGGTCCACGATGTCGAGCAGATGCTGGGGCACGCGCGCGCGCTCCTCGGCGCCCGGCTTGGCGGTGCCCACGTCCATGCCGCGGTAGATGGTGGCCGAATCCACGTTGACGATCTCGACCGGCCAGCGCTCGGCGACGGCCAGCGTGGCCGCGCTCTTGCCGGCCGCCGTCGGGCCCATCAGCAGGATCACGGGGGTTTTCATCGGCCGCGCAGGAACAGCTTGTCCAGGTCCGAAATGGTCAACTGAACCCAGGTGGGCCGGCCATGATTGCACTGGTCGGCGTTCTCGGTGGTTTCCATCTGGCGCAGCAGGGCGTTCATCTCGGCCAGCGTGAGCTGGCGGTTGGCGCGTACCGCGCCGTGGCAGGCCATGGTGGCCAGCAGCTCGTTGCGCGCCTGGGTCAGTAGCTGGGATACGCCGGCTTCGGCCAGATCGTGCAGCACTTCACGCGCGAGCTGTTCGATGTCGGCCTGCGCCAGGGCCGCCGGAACCGCCCGCACCGCAAGCGCCGCGGGGCCCGCGCCACGGATCTCGAAGCCGAGCTCGTCGAGGGCGTCGGCGTGTTCCTCGACCAGAGCGACTTCCTTTTCGTGGGCGGAGAAGACCACTGGGACGAGCATGGGCTGGCGCGGGACGGACTTGGCATCCAGCGCTGTCTTGAGCTGTTCATAGACGATGCGCTCGTGCGCAGCGTGCATGTCGACCAGCACCAGGCCATGGGCGTTCTGCGCCAGGATGTAGATGCCGTGCAACTGGCCCAGGGCCATGCCCAGCGGCAGCGCGTCCGGCGTGCGGGGCAGGGCGGGAGCCGCGGTCGAGGCCGCGCCGGGCCGGGCCTGAGGCGAGGCGGCATCGCCCATCGGTTGCGCCGTCGGCAGCGGGCGATAGAAGGCCATCTGGCCCAGGTAGTCGGGTGCCCGGGTCGGTTCGCGCAGGCTGAACGGCATTTGCGTGGGCGGACGGTAGGCGGGCGATGCAGCGGGCGGCGCGAGTCCGCCGGCGGGCGGCGCGGGGACATGGGTCGCCCCCGCGGCAGCCTGCGCGCCGCCGTCCGGCAGGCCGCCGGCCTGCCCGGCCGGCACGGCGATGACGTCGCGCGCGGCGGCGTGCACGTAGCGGTGTACCGCGCCGCTGTCGCGAAAGCGCACTTCATGCTTGGCCGGGTGGACGTTGACATCCACCGCGGTCGGGTCCACGTCCAGGAACAGGACGAAGGCCGGCTGGCGATCGCCGTGCAGCACGTCGGCGTAGGCGCTGCGCACGGCGTGGCCGACCGTGCGGTCGCGCACGAAGCGTCCGTTCACGTAAAGGTATTGCCGATCGGCGCGGGCGCGCGACGCGGTGGGCCGGCAGATGACGCCGCGCAGGGCGATGGCGCCCGCCGCGCGCTCGATGAGCAGGCCCTCGTCGAGAAACCCGTCGCCCAGCACGGCGGCGATGCGTTGCGCCATGCTGCCCGGCAGCCATTGGCGCTGCAGCCGGTCCTGGTGATAGAGCCGGAAGGCGACGCGCGGAAAGGCGAGCGCGATGCGCTCGACCGCGTCCAGGCAGTGCCCGAACTCGGTGGTCTCGGTCTTCAGGAACTTGCGGCGCGCCGGCACCAGGTCGAACAGTTGGCGCACGTCCACGGTGGTGCCCGTCGGGCCCGAGGCCGGGACGACCGGGCCCACCCGACCGTTGCGGCTTTCCACCTGCCAGGCATGGTCGGCGTCTTCGGTGCGCGAGGTGATGAGCACCTGGGCCACCGCCGCGATGGAGGCCAAGGCCTCGCCGCGAAAGCCCATCGAGGCCACCGATTCGAGCTGCTCGAGGCTGGCGATCTTGCTGGTGGCGTGCCGCGCGAGCGCGAGCGGCAATTGCTCGGCGACGATGCCCGAGCCGTCGTCGGTGACGGCAATGCGGCGGATGCCGCCGCCTTCGAGACGGATCTCGATGGCGGACGCGCCGGCGTCCAGGGCGTTCTCGACGAGTTCCTTGAGGACCGAGGCGGGGCGGTCGATGACTTCGCCGGCCGCGATCTGGCTGATGAGCAGATCCGGCAGCGGCGCGATCGGGCGCAAAGACGGCATCGTGGCGGGCCGGTGGGCGGACAAAGCGGCATTATAGGCCGCGCCCGCCGGCCGGAGCGTGCCGTCGCGCCCCGCCGCCGCGCCCCGGCCTCAGCGGCTGGCGACGTTGACGATGGCCGGATTGGCGGCCAGGTAGCCCTGGATGCCGCTCAGGATCGCCGCCGCCATCTGCGCCCGGTAGGCCGGCGTGCGCAGTTGGCGTTCTTCCTGCGGGTTGCTGATGAACGCGGTCTCGACCAGGACCGAGGGAATGTCGGGCGAGCGCAGCACGGCGAAGTTGGCCTGCTCGACCCGCGGCTTGTGCAGGCGATTGATGCGCGCGATGTGCTCGAGCACCGCGCCGCCGAGCTTGATCGAATCGGTGATCTGGGCGGTGGTCGACAGGTCGAGCAGGACCTTGGCGATGAGCTGGTCCTGCGAGCCGATGTTCACGCCGCCGATCAGGTCGGCCGCGTTCTCCTTCTGGGCGAGAAAGCGCGCGCTGGCGCTCGAGGCGCCGCGCTGCGACAGCGCATACACCGACGAGCCGTTGGCGCTCGCGCGCGTGAAGGCGTCGGCGTGGATCGAGACGAACAGGTCGGCCTGCGCCTGGCGCGCCTTGAGCACCCGGGTGTTGAGCGGTACGAAGAAGTCGCGGTCGCGGGTCATGAGCGCGCGCACGCCGGGCATTGCGTCGATGCGTTCCTTGAGCAACTGGCCGATGGCGAGCACGACGTCCTTTTCGCGCAGCCCGGTGGGGCCCACGGCACCCGGATCTTCGCCCCCGTGGCCAGGGTCGATCATCACGGTGATGACCCGGCCGCGCTGCGACGGCGTGCGCGCGGGCGGAGGGGGCGGGCGCGTGGCGCGCAGGACGGCCTCGGACGTGGATTCCGAGCGCAGCGGGTCGCTGGGCGGTTCGACGCGGGCCACCGCGGGCGGCCCGCTCGGCCGCGCGGGCGGCGATGGCGGGCGCGCCGTGCCGGGCGCGGCCGGTGCGATGGGCGAGGAGTGCTCCGGCGTGCCGATGCGCAATTCTTCGATCACGCGGGCGAGCGGGTCGTCCTCGGGGCCGACCAGCGCCATGAGCGGGTCGCGCGCCTGCGTCGGATACAGGTCGAGCACCAGGCGGTGCTGGTACTCGGCGATCGGCTTGAGCGTGAAGACCTGCGGCACGATTGGCTGCTTGAGGTCGAACACCAGGCGCACGACGCCGGGCGTGTTCTGGCCCACGCGCACACTGGCGATGTAGGGGTCGTTGGGCTGGACCTTGGACACCAGATCGCGCAGCTGCGGGCTGATGTCGATGCCCTTCAGGTCGACGACCAGGCGGTTGGGATTGGCGAGCGTGAAGTGCTCGGTGCCGAGGTCGCGATCCAGTTCGAGCGTGACGCGGGTGTATTCGTCCGCCGGCCAGGTGCGCACGGCCACGATATTGGCGGCGAAGGCGAGCCTGGGCACCAGCGGCACGACGAGCAGCGTGGCCGCCGCGGCGAGCAGGCGGCGGCGGCTCGGAATGCCCGGCAGCGCAGGTGCTGCGGCGGGGGCGGCGGCGCCAGCCTGGAGCGGGGCCGCGGCGCGGGTTTCGAAAGGGGCAGGCGAGCCATCCGGGGCGGCGGGTTCCGCTAGGCCGACGGGGGCTTGTGCGCGTTGGGGAACAATGCGTTCAGCCATGATTGTCCATGCTCGCTCGATGCTGTCAGGGTCGCCACGCGGCCGTCGCCGGCGGGTTCCAGGATGATTTCCAGATCGGGCGGGGGGAGTTCTGCCCCGGCTTTTTCAGCCCATTCGATCAGTACCACGGCGTCTTTCGCCGCCAGGGCATCGCGAAAACCTGCGTCCAGCCATTCGCGAGGATCGTTAAATCTATAGAAATCAAAGTGATAGAAGTATAAGTTAGAAACCTCATAAACTTCAACAAGGGCGAAGGTCGGGCTCTTGATTCGCCCGCGAATGCCGCATTCGCGCAACAACGCCCGCGCAAACGTGGTCTTGCCGGCGCCCAGGTCGCCCGTGAGGTGGATGCGTCCCCCGTGGCGGACCAGGGGGGCGAGGCGGCGCGCCAGCTCTTGCGTGGCGGCTTCGTCGGGTAGTTCGAGGCGGTGGGTGCAGGGATCGGTCATGTCGGACATCAGGTCATGAGTAGCATCCAGAGGGGGATGGTGACCAGCGAGGCCACCGTGCCCAGCGAGATGAGCAGCGCGACTAGACGCCCGTCGCCGCCCATGCGGGCAGCGAGCACGTAGGCGCTGGAAGCCGTCGGTAATGCGGCGAAGAGCAGCAGCATGTTCTGTTCGAGGGGAGACAGATCGAGGGCCGGGATGCGCCCGATCAGCACCGCGACCAGGGGCAGCGCGAGCAGCTTGACCGCCATCATCCAGCCCACCAGCTTCTCCGACCCGCGTGCCGAGTGCACGGTCAGGCTGGCGCCCACGCAAATCAGGCCCAGCGCCAGCGCTGCCGCGCCCAGCCGGCGCAGGAAGATGTCCACGGGTTCGGGCAGCACCAGGCCGGAGAAGTTCGCGACCAGGGCGAGCAGGGTGGTGACGAACAAGGGGTTGCGCAGCAGGGCGCCGAGCAGGCTGCTGCCGCCGTGCCGCGCGAGCGCGTACACCGCGAGGAAGTTGGCCAAGGGCACGCCGAAGCCGATCAGCAGCGCCATGACCGCCGCGCCGTCCGCGCCGCCCATGCTGTGCGCGAGCGCCAGGGCGAGATAGGAGTTGAAGCGAAAACCGCACTGCACTACCGAGGCGAAGCGCACGGGATCGGGCCGCAGCACCAGCGCGAGCCAGGACAGCCCGGCCCCGGCGGCCATCAGGAGCAGGCAGGCCTGCAGCAGGTCGGCCGCCTGGCCCAGGTCGATCGGGCGGGCGAGGATGGTCTGAAAGAGCAGCGCGGGAAAGAGGATGTAGTAGACGAGCCGTTCGACTTCGGAGAAGAACCGGGCGTCGAAACCGAGCCGGTGACGCAGCGCAAGACCGAGCGCGAGCAGCAGGAAGTCGGGGAAAACTAATAGAGCGATGGACATGCTGGTTTGCTATGCTCGCAAAGCACGGTCGGCACACCTGCCGGCCGCTGCCGGAGACGAGCGCGGCCTACGAGGCGGTGCGCAGGTTCTGACAACCAATATTCAGAGGAACAAGAGTGATGATGAAGACTCAACGCACGATGACGTTTGGCCGCCTGGTGCTGGCTGCCACGGTCGGGATGATGGGCATGACGGCCGGCGCGCATGCGCAAAGCAGCTACCCGAACAAACCTATCCGCCTGATCGTGCCGTTCGCGCCCGGTGGCTCGACCGACATTATCGCCCGTCTGGTCGGCGACCGCATGGGCAAGGAGTTGGGTCAGCCCGTCGTCATCGAGAACAAGGGTGGCGGGGGCGGTTCGATCGGCGCCACGGAGGCCGCGCGCGCCGCCCCCGACGGCTACACCCTGTCGATCGCCACGGTCTCGACCATGGCCGTCAACCCGGCCTGCTATGAAAAGCTTTCCTACGATCCGCTCAAGGATTTCCAGCCGGTCACCAACTTCGCCAACACCGCCAACGTGATCGCGGTCAATCCGAAGTTCCCGGCCAAGGATTTCAAGAGCTTCGTCGAGGAACTCAAGGCGAACCCGAACAAGTATTCCTACGGCTCATCAGGCACCTGCGGCGTGCTGCACCTGTTCGGCGAAGCCTTCCGCGGCTCGACCGACACCGATATCGTGCACGTGCCCTATCGTGGCTCGGGCCCGGCGGTGATCGATACGGTGGCTGGCCAGGTCCAGATCATCTTCGACAACCTGCCGTCCTCCATGCCGCAGATCGAAGCGGGCCGCCTCACGCCCATGGCCATCGCCTGGCCCGAGCGCCTGAAGCAGCTACCCGACGTCCCGACGCTGGCCGAGGCGGGCTATCCTGAACTCAACCAGCCGGTGTGGTATGGCCTGCTCGCGCCGGCCGGCACGCCGATGGAAGCGGTCAACACGCTGCGCGACGCTGCCGTCAAGGTGCTGGCGCAGCCCGACGTGATCGAAGCGCTGGCCAAGCAGGGCGCCGCGCCTTCCGGCAACACGCCCGAGGAGTTCGCCGCGGAGATCAAGACCCAGTACGACTGGGCCAAGGAAATCACCGAAAAGCAGAACATCAAGCTGGAGCAATAAGCATCCGAACGCGGCGCCACAGCCGCGTGTGAAGCCCCGGTGCTGGCAGGCCCCGGGGCTTTTTTTCGCCGCCGGGCCGCGTCAAGGCATCGTTCCAACGGCGCGAGCGCGGTCACCTTCGCAAGGCCAGGTCTCGCGCAATCCTGCCCCCGCCGTCGTCTGCCGAGCCGAGCCGGCTCAATTGATCGAACAATGCGCCGGCCGCCGGATCGCCCAGGGCCCGCCGCGCGCCGTCCAGGAACTTCTCTTTCCGATCGGCGTCCGTCAGCGGCCAGGCCGGCGAGCCCGGCGTCTTGTCTACCCGCATTCGATACCGTCCCCGGCTGGTCCGGACTGTCACGTCGGTGTACCCCTTCAATCCCGAATAGACCTTCGAATCCTCGATGCGATGACGCCGCACCTTCTTCATGAGCGCACGCACGGGCTTGCGCATCACCTGGTCGTCGGTGAAGCTGTTCATTGTCAGCGTGCCATCGATGAACGCAGCGGCCGCACAATATTCGATGCTGAATTTCGCCTCCAGCCCCGTGTGAGGATTCGAGCTGATCAAGGCGCCGTCGCCGCCCGGCAGGAAGCCGATGTCGATGCTCTCGATCTCATCGGCTCGCAGGCCGTGCTCTTCTTTCAGTTGCAGCAGTCCGCCCACCGCCCGATGGTTGGCGTAGCAACACGGCCAGCGCTTGACGTAAATGCCGGGCTCGGCGATTTCCCAAGGGGCGCCAAGGCGTTCGATACATTCGGCCAGCGGAGTGGCTCCCTCGCCGGCGTAGGTCGACAGGAACCCGCCGGGTACGTCGAAGATCGATCTTTCCGCGGTGCACCCATTGCGCGCCAGCCAGACCGAGAGCAGCGCGCTGCGTGCCGCATGCCCCGCATGAAAAGGCTTGGCCATGGACCCGAAATTTCGCACCAGTCCGCTTGCCTGCGTGGCGGCCAAGCCCCAGGCCGTACGCAGTTGGTCGGGATCGAGCCGCCACAGGCGCGCCACGGCCGCGGTGCTCGACATGACGCCCACTGTCGCCGTCGTGTGCCAACCGCGGAAATAATGGCCGTCCCCGACCGCCACACCCAGCTTGCCCGCCACCTCGAGGCCGAGCACGTAGGACGCCAAGGCATGTTCGCCGCTGGCGCCCGCATCGGCGCCGGCCGCGAGAATCGCGGGAACCAGCGTCGTACTGGGATGCCCGCGCAAGGTGGGCATCGCGTCGTCGAAATCCAGCGCGTGGCTGGCGATGGCATTGGCGAAGGCCGCTTCCGCGGGCGAGGTGGAGAGCGTCCGTCCCCATACCGCCACGCGCCCGCGCGCGCCGTTTTCCTCCGCCCAGCGTGCGGCCAGCTCGCTGACCGGCTCCGTCAGGCCGAGCAGCGCGCAGCCCACGGTATCGATGAATGCTGCCCTGGCCGCGGGCAATGCCTGCGCGGGCAGCGCGGCGACCCGGGTATCGATGACGAATTCCGCCAGACGTTGCGTCAACACGATGTCTCCCTCCTTTTGCACTTTTCGGAACCGAAACGATGTCGCCATCGGACGGGGACCAGCGTTATCTTTAAAGCCGCTGTATTCCAACGAACTCCAATGGCGGCCTGATGGCCGGACGATCATGCGACAACTCGACATTGCTTCGCTCGAATTGCTGGTGTTGGCCATCGAGGAAAGCAGCCTCAGCAAGGCTGCCAAACAGGAAAACCAGGTCGCGTCGGCAGCGAGCAAGCGCATCTCGATGCTGGAATCGCGCGTCGGGACGGCGCTGCTGGAGCGGCGCCGGCACGGTGTGAGACCCACAGCCGCGGGCTTGATGCTGTACCAGCATGCAAAGGCCATCCTGCGCAGCGTGCAGGTCGCGGAAGACGCGCTGGGCGCCTACAACCAGTTCGGCAATGCCACCATCCGGCTCGCCGCGAATCCATCGACCACCCTCCAGTGGCTGCCGGATGTGATGAGCGGCTTCACGCGCGAGCATCCCGGCCTGAACGTGGACCTGATCGAAGCGCTGAGCCAGAACATCCCGGTCATGGTGTCCGAGGGCCGCGCGGACATGGGCATCTACCATGCCAGGCATCCGAATCCCGGCGTGACGTCGTACGCCTACCGTCGCGATCGCATCGGCCTGGTGACGCCGCAATGGCATCCGCTGGCGCAGCGAGCGGCCATCCGCCTGGAAGACGCGCTGGAGTACGAGTTCCTCGGCTATTTTCCGCTCCATACGCTCGAAGCCTTCATGGCATTGGCCGGCAGCACCATCTCTCGCCCGCCCACGGTGAAGACCCAGGTGGCGAACCTGGAGGCGCGATGCAGGATGGTGCGCGAGGGATTGGGTCTGGCCATCGTTCCGGAGAATGTCGTGCGTACCTATTTGCGTCCGTTGTCGCTGACGCTCGTTCCGCTCATCGACGAGTGGGCCGAGCGTTGTTTCTTCATCTGCGTGCGGGACGCGGCGGTGCTGAGCGAGCCGGCCGCGCGCATGTTGCGTTACCTGCGCGAGAGCTGTACTGCCGATACGTCACAGCTTGCCGAGGAGCGGTAGGGGCGGCAAGAGCCCATGCCGATTTTGTTCACAGTTGTTCCAAACTTTCATCGCCGGTGTGTTTCGCGTCCCTAGAATAAGTCTCTGATACGACAACATGTTCTCGCGCCGCCAGAGCAGCGAGACGCACAGGAGACGACCATGTGGACCAGGCATATCGGTGCGGCGCTAGGCGTCGTCGCTGCTTCGACGCTGTTGCATTGCGGCGCGGCAGTGAGTGCAACCAGGGCGCCGGCGCAAGGCGCGCAAGAACCGCAGGATTATCCCAATCGCCAGGTACGCGTGATCGTGCCGTTTCCGCCCGGCAGCTCCGACACTGTGGCGCGCATGCTGGCCGAGCAGTTGGGCGAGGCCTTTCGCCAGACGTTCTACATCGACAATCGCCCGGGGGCGTCCGGTACGCTGGGTTCGGGCGTCGCCGCTCGCGCCGAGCCGGACGGTTATACGCTGCTTTTCCCCACGTGCTCCCACGCGATCAGCGCAGTCAGCGTCAAGAACATTCCCTTCGACTCGGTGCAGGACTTCACTCCGGTGGCGAAGGTCGCCGATTCGCCGATGGTGCTGGTCGCCAATCCGTCGTTGCCCGCCAACAGCGTCCAGGAACTGATCGCGCTGGCGAAAAAAGATCCCGGTGCGCTGACTTACGCGACCAACGGCCCGGGCAGCATCACCTCGCTGGGGATGGTGCTGTTCAAGAGCATGACGGGGGTCAGCATGCGCGACATTCCGTACAAGGGTGCGGGGCAGTCGCTGACCGCGCTGATCGGTGGCGAAATCAACTTCATGCTCGCGCCGCTGGGCGCCGTGTCCGCCTATCTGCAGGCGAATCAGCTAAAGGCGCTGGCGATCGCCTCGGGCCGCCGCTCGCCGCTGGTGCCCGACCTGCCGACGATCGCCGAATCCGGGGTTCCGGGCTATGAGGCGACTTGCTGGTATGGGGTGCTGGCGCCCAAGGATATGCCGGCGCCGATCGTGCAGAAGCTGCAGGATCAGATCGAGAAGGCCATGCAAAGCGCCGAAATGAAGAACCGTCTGGCGACATTGGGCGTTGAACCCTCGCCGGAGAGCGGCGCGACGTTCGGCGCCTACATGGCGTCCGAGATCGACAAGTGGGGCAAGGTCTACAAGGACACCGGACTGGCGCAGGAGTAGCCGAGAATGACCGCAACGACACTGAATGCAAACGACAAGCCGAAGAATGAAAAGACGTTGACCGGGGCGTTCGCCGACTGCCTGCTGGACATCCGCTACGACACGCTGCCGGCGGCGGCGATCGAGGTGGCGCGTCACGTGGCGCTGGACGGACTCGGCGTCATGATCGCGGGCGCGTCCGAGCCGCTCGGGTTGGGCCGTATCTCCATCGAGTACACGCGCGAAATGGGCGGCAACCCGCAGGCATCGGTGGCCACCGCCGGTTTCAAGACGTCGATGTCCAACGCTGCCTACGTCAATGGCACGCTGGCGCACGCGCTCGATTGGGACAACACCTGGTACCCACTGAACCATCCTACCTCGCCCACGCTGCCCGCGATCCTGGCGGTGGCCGAGCATCGCAAGCTGCCGGGCCACCGGATCATCGAGGCCATTGTCGCCGCCTTCGAAACGCAAGGCCGCCTGCGCCTGGCGGCTGGCGCCGCGATGAAGAACGGCGAGGGTTTCCACAAGCCGGGCATGACCGGCACCTTCGGCGCCGTCGCCGGCGTGGCCCGCTTGATCGGCCTGGACCGCCAACAAACGCTGATGGCCCTGGGGCTGGCGGGCTCGCGCGCGGGCAGCGTTGCACTCAACACCGGCACCATGACCAAATCGTCCCATTCGGGCCATGCCGCGCGCATCGGCGTCGATTGCGGATTGCTGGCGGAAAAGGGCTGGACCGCCACGGCGGACATTTTCGGACCGAAAGGGTTCTTCGACACGTTTCTGCACGGCGGCGGCACGCCGGCGCTGCTGGTCGAAGGCTTTGCCGCGCCGCTGCGCATGGTGGATCCGGGTGTGGGTTTCAAGAAATATCCGAGCAACTACTTCACGCATCGTCCCATCGACGCGGCACTGGCGCTGCGCAAGGCGCCTGGTTTCCGGGGCAGCGACATCGATCGCATCGACATCGACTTCCCGGCGTTCGACTACGTTGACCGGCCGCAGCCGCGCACTGGCCTGGACGGCAAGTTCAGCGTGCAGTACGCCACGGTGGTGGCCCTGCTGGACGGCGAGATCACCATCGATTCGTTCACCAACGAACGCCGCTTTGCCGACGACGTGCAGGCGCTGCTGCCGCGCGTGACGCTGCGCAAGGACACGTCCATACCGGGGGATTTCGATCAGACCTGGGCGGTGGTGACGGTGCGACTGAAGGACGGCCGCACCTGCGTGCAGAAGATGCAGGAGCTGTCCGGCTGGATCGGTTATCCGCTCACGCGCGAGCAGCGGCTGGAGAAGTTCTTCGGCGCCACGCGCCGCGCGCTGGACCAGACCCGCGCGCAGCGCGTGGTCGACCTGGTGGAGAAGCTGGACGCGATCGACGATATCGACGAGGTCATGACCATCGTGCGCGCGTAAGCCATAGAAGTTAAATCAATCTTCAAAGGAGTACGAAGTGGCCAAGCAGGAGAATTTCGACGACACCCACTCGCGCGGAATCGCGCAGTTCGTAGCGGGCTTGCGCTATGACAAGCTGCCCAGCGAAGTGCGTGAGCGCACCAAGCTTCTGCTGCTCGACGCGTTCGGATGCGGCTTGTATGGTGCGCACCTGGAATGGAGCCGGATCCTGCAGCGTACGTTGAAGAACATGGACGCAACACGCGCATGCACGGTATGGGGCACGTCCGAGAAGCTCTCCGCATCCAATGCGGCCCTGGTGAACGGCACGCAGGTTCAAGGTTTCGAACTCGACGATGCACACCACCGCGGCGTGGTTCACCTGGGCGCGGCCACGCTGCCCGCGCTGGTTGCCGTGGCGCAAGATCGCGGGTTGAGCGGCAAGGACTTCCTGACCGCAGCCGTGGCCGCCTACGAGATTGGCCCGCGTGTCGGGATCTGCATGACGCCGGACCATATCGGGCAGGGCTGGCATCCAGCGGGGACCATCGGAATCTTCGCCGCCGCGATGGGCACGGCGCGGGCATTGGGCCTGGATACCGAGCAGACCATCCATGCGCTGGGCCATGCAGGCACACAATCCTCCGGCCTGATGGCCGCACAGTATGGCGCCATGGTCAAGCGCGTGCACGCCGGTCACGCGGCGCAGTGCGGGTTGCTGGGCGCTTACTTCGCCGAGAACAGCCTGACGGGCATACGCAATGTGTTCGAGTGCGAATACGGCGGCTTCTGCACCACGTTTTCCCGTTCGCATGATCGATTCAACATGCAAGATCTGACGGCTGGCCTGGGCGACGTCTGGGAAACCATGAACGTGTCGCTCAAGTTCTATTCGTGCGTCTTCAGCGGGCATACCGCACTGAATGCCATCACCGACATCCAGGAGGAGCACCCCTTCGGTCCGGATGACTTCGAGCGCATCGTAGTGCACGGCTCCAAGGTGACGATGGACCACGTCGGCTGGAAGTACAAGCCCGAAGGAATGACCGCCGCGCAGCTCAACCTGCCTTTCTGCATCGCCACATTGCTGCTGGAAGGGGATGTCTTCGTCGACCAGTTCAATGACGCGGCCATCCAGGACCCGCGCCGCATCGCGCTGCTGGAGAAGGTAGAGGTTGTCGAAGACCCTGCCATCACCGCGCGCGGAGGAAAGTACCGGCACATGGTGCGGGTCGAGGTGTTCTTCAAGGACGGCCAGCGGCTCGAGCGGACCGTGGAAGTGTCGCGCGGCAGCGAGAAGCGTTTCGCGCCGCAATCGGACATCGTGTCGAAGTTCGAGAAACTGGCGCGCCACGTCCTGCCCGAATCCCAGATGAACGAGTTGCGCGACACGGTGTTGTCGCTGGACTCGCTTGACGATGCGGCACGACTGGGCGAACTGCTGACCGTGCGCTGAGGGGCTTTCCCCTGATACCGATAGGAGAACAAGATGGCACTGCCTACCTACGAAGTCTATGCAATTCGCTACGCATGGCGCCCGCTCCAGCGCAAGGACAACTTCCTGGGCGGCGACCCGCACGAGGGGCCGATGCCGATGGATTATTTTGTCTGGTGTATCCGCAATTCCGAACGCACCTTCGTGGTGGACGTGGGCTTCACGGAGGAGGTCGGCAACAAGCGCAAGCGCAACTATCTGCGCACGCCGCGGCAGGGCCTGGCGCAGATCGGCGTAGACACCACGCAGGTCAAGGATGTGATCATTTCGCACATGCACTACGACCACGCCGGTACGCTGGACGACTTTCCCAATGCCCAGTTCCATATACAGGACGACGAAATGGCGTACGCCACCGGCCGGTATATGGGCAACCATCAATTCAGCCATGGCATCGAGGTCGAGGACGTGCTGGGCATGGTGCGGCGGGTCTTCAAGAATCGGGTCAGCTTTCATCGCGGCACCGAGGAACTGGCGCCCGGCGTCAGCGTGCATCGCATCGGCGGCCACACGGCGGGTCTGCAATCGGTGCGGGTGCATACGAAGCGCGGATGGATGGTGCTGGCCTCCGATGCCTCGCACTACTACGAGCATATCGAGACGGAACGCTTCTTCCGGTCCGTGTTCAACGTCGGCGAGATGCTGGACGGCTACCGCACGCTGCGTTCGCTCGCCGAATCGATCAACCACATCATTCCCGGCCACGATCCGCTCGTGATGAAACGGTATCCCGCACCGGCGCCGGCGCTGGAAGGGATAGTGGCGCGGCTGGACGAAGAGCCGCGCCTGTAGAACAAGCATGGTCTTGGAGCAAGCCCCCAGGGGGACATTGATGCAAACAGCGACCCACATCGAACACGATCCGAGTGCCGAGGCGACCGCGGCCCGGCAGCTCGCGCGGCGCTTCGCCGGCATGAACTACGACAGCCTGCCGGAGCAGGCGCGCTCCGCGATGAAGCGGCTGTTGCTGGATTACCTGGGCGTGGCGCTGGCCGGCAGCCAGACGGAGAGCGGGCGGATTGCCCGCGCCTACGCCGCGTCGGATGGCGGCCATACGGATTCGACGCTGATCGGAGGTGCAGGCAAAGTGCCGGCCGGACAAGCCGCATTCGCCAATGCGATCTCGTCGCACAGCATCGAGCTCGACGACATCGACGTGTTCGCCTATTTCCATTTCAGCCCGCCGGTCTTCTCCGCCGCGCTGGCCGCGGCACAGGAGTGCAGCGCGGACGGCCGCAAGTTGCTGGTGGCATTGGCCGCCGGCTGCGAGATGATGGAGCGCGTCAGCCGCGCCGCGAATCCTTCGCTGCGCGACCGGAGCTATCACTCGACACCCACGTGCGGTGTGTTCGGCGCGGCCATTGCCGCGGGGACGTTGTGGGACCTGGACGAATCCCGCATCGTGTCGGCCATCGGGCTCGCGGGTGCGCAGGCCTGCGGGATTCTGGAATTCCACGGGCCGGCGATGCAGAAGCGCTTCAGCCCCGGCCCGGGCGCGCGCGGCGGCATTACAGCGGCGCGCATGGCGCAATTGGGCTTCACGGGCCAGGATTCGGTGCTCGAAGGGCCGCGCGGGTTCTTGACGGCCTATACCGATATCCATGACGCTGCCCGGTTGACCGATGGGCTGGACGAACCCTTCCAACTGGACATCGAATTCAAGCCCTACGCCTGCGCCAGGCCGATACACAACGCTATCGATTGCGCATTGCGCATCCGGGAGCGGCAGCATCCCGACCTTGCCGCGATCCGTTCGATTACCGTGGCACGGCATCCTTCCTGGGCCCACAAGCATCAGAACAAGACGCCGGCGTCATACCATGCCGCGCAGATGAGCATGCATTATTCGGTAGCCGTGGCCTTGCGCGACGGGCGCGCGCTCCTGGAGGAGTTCTCGGACGCCAATCTGAGGGACCCGGCGCTGCAACGATTGATGCAGGTGACCGATATCACGACGGATCCCGGGCTGCCGCGCGGCGTGTCGTGCCGCATGACGGTGACGATGAACGACGGCCGCAACTGGACCGAACAGGTGGATTATCCGAAGGGCTCGATCCAGGAGCCGATGAGTGACGCCGAGATCGAGGCAAAGTTCATGCGGCTCGCGGAGCCGGTCATCGGGAAGTCGGCCGCGGCACGGCTGGCCGAGACGAGCCAGCAGGTAGAGCGCTGCAAGGACGTCAACGCGCTGATGGACTTGACCGTGCGCGCAGCGCCCGTCCGATGACCGTGGCCGCCAGGGGCAGCTTGACGGTTTGCCAGATGATGTCGAGGTAGTACGGCTCGAGCAGCCGCGCATAGTTGGCCAGGGTGTATGACGTGCCGCCGATGCCGCCGGCCGAGCGTTCCTGCAGGGACAGTTGCAGGATCGCCAGCACGGGGACCGCCAGCAGGCCGATCACCACCACCGCATAGGGCAGGGTTCCCAGCAACGCGGTCCGGTTGGGTTTCATGCAGCTTCCCCCAGCAGAAGCACATCATCCGGAGCGATCCCGACCAAGGTGCCTTCCTGCAGCCGGGCCTGGGGGGTCAGGTGCATGGTGACGGGGCTGGGCAAGGCGGTGCCGCTGTGCGCGCAGCTCAGTTGCACCGAGACCTCGCACTTGTCGCCACAGAACACTTCGGACAGAACCTTGGCCCGGAAGACGTTGTGTCCGTCCGCCACGTCCCCCGATACGGGCTTGATGCTTTCCGGGCGGATGGAGATCCAGTGCTGGCCGTGGGTTCCCTTGCCGGAGGCACGGCAAGCCATTCTGTTGCCGCCGTTGAGCACGGCGATGGCGCCGGTCCCGTTGCGCTCGAAGGTTACGACCTTGAGCAGGTTGGAAGCGCCGATGAAATCCGCTACGAAATGGTTGGCTGGAAACGCATAGATCTCACGCGGGCCCACCCGCTGTTGCTGGCCACCCGACAGTTGTGCCGGATAGCGCTCGGCCAGATGGCTCAGGCCGACCATCTCGAGGGCCTCGGCGACGCGGCCGGGCCGCTGCGCTTGGGGCACGGCCTTCTGCACCTTGAGGCCGAAACCCACGTTCTCCCGCACGATGAGGTGAGGGAACAGGGCATAGTTCTGGAACACCAGCCCGATACCCCGCCGATACGGGGGCGTCGCCGTGATGTCCTGGCCATCGACAGTGATGCTTCCGGAATCGACGCGCTCGAACCCGGCCATGCAGCGCAGCATCGTTGTCTTGCCGCGACCGCTCGGTCCAAGCAGAGAGACGAACTCGCCGTGTCGGATCGAGCAGTCGATGGGGCCGACCGTAACGCCCTTTCCATAGTTGCGCACCACCGAATTAGAAAGGCAGGTCGAAACGAGGCTACAAGGCAATAGGATGCGCAGGCTTCTCGCCCAGCGAGACGGGACGTTTCCGGGATCGCCAGGAAGGTTTCCAGACCGCCTTGCGCGAAGCCGGCGTACGAGCGGATCTCGTCGCGTTCGTCGATGAATCACTGGGCTTCGCCGCGGGCAAGGCCACGCTGGACCAACTGCTGCGCCTGGAGTCCGAACTGGACGCGGTCTTCTGCGTGACCGACGTGCTGGCCGCCGGCATCCTGTTCGAATGCGCCCGCCGCGACCTGCGCGTGCCGCAGCAACTCGCCGTTGCCGGATTCGGCGACTATGAAATCGCGTCCGAGATCTCTCCCAAGCTGACCACGGTACGAACACGCAGCTATGAGATCGGCGTCAGCGCGGCCGACCTGCTGGTGGGCACCCTCAGGGGCGAACCGGACATTCCCAAGGTGCGCGACGTGGGATACGAACTGGTTCTGCGCGAATCGCTGTGATGCATCGGTCGCCTGCTGACCCGCTGGGGCGGCTCGCCAGTGTCATGCCCCATGAATTCGCCCCCGCCGTGGGTGCGTGGTATCGGCCGTGGCCGGGAGGGGGTGCCGGGTGTCCGTTCCGGGGGCCGCGAGCACCGAGCGGCTCGAGGTAGAGCCAACCGCCTGTCTGGTTTAAGCTTTCAGCTTCCTGGTGATTCTTGCCAGGGGTTTGACTCAGGTCCTTTTTCTGCCGCCGGGCCGCTCCCAACGCAAAAAGCGCCCCCTGTGTGGGGCAGCGTCGCCGCCCAGCGGCAAGCGTGGGGGGGCCTTTCTTGCCGCCCGCGTCTTCCTTCATCGACAGGAGCATGACATGGCCCGCTTGACCGCACGCGACTTTCCTCCCGAGATCCTGCAGCTCTACGACTTCTATGTGCATGGCCGGATCTCGCGCCGCGACTTCCTCGACCGTGCGGCGCGCTATGCCGTGGGCGGTGCCACGGCGGCCGGCCTGCTCGCCGCACTCAGCCCCGATTACGCGCTCGCCATGCAGGTGTCGTTCACCGATCCCGACATTACGGCCGAGTACATCCGCTATCCCTCGCCGCAGGGGCACGGCGAAGTGCGCGGCTACCTGGTGCGGCCCGCGAAGGCGGCGGGTGCGGTGCCCGGCGTGGTGGTGGTGCACGAGAATCGCGGCCTGAACCCCTACATCGAGGATGTGGCGCGGCGCCTGGCCAAGGCCGGCTTCGTGGCGCTGGCGCCCGACGGGCTCAGCTCGGTGGGCGGCTATCCGGGCAACGACGAGCAGGGCCGCGAGCTGCAGCAGAAGGTCGACCCCGAGAAGCTGATGAACGACTTCTTCGCCGCGGTCGAATACCTCCTGCGCGGCGATGCGACGACGGGCAAGGTGGGCATCACGGGCTTTTGCTACGGTGGTGGTGTGGCCAACGCGGCTGCCGCGGCGTTTCCCGAGCTGTCGGCGGCCGTGCCGTTCTACGGCATGCAGGCGCCCGTCGACGCCGTGCCGCGCATCCAGGCGCCGCTGCTGCTGCACTACGCCGAGACCGATCCTCGCATCAACGAGGGCTGGCCGGCCTACGAGGCCGCATTGAAGGCCGCGGGCAAGACCTACGAGGGGCACGTCTATCCCGGCACCGGCCACGGGTTCCACAACGACTCCACCCCGCGCTACGACGAGGCGGCTGCCAATCTCGCCTGGGAGCGTACCGTCGCCTGGTTCAGGCAATACCTCGCCTAGCCCGGCACAGGCGGACGGCCGAGGCGCGCCGCTCCGGCGCGCCCGGCGGCGCCCGCGTCAGTCCAGTTCGAGGTTGTCGATCAGCCGGGTCTTGCCCAACTTGGCCGCGGCCAGCGCAACCAGCGGTTCGCCCTGTTGCATGTCCTCGGGCGTGGGTGGCTTCAGGTCGTTCTGGCGCCGCACGGCGATGTAGTCGACCTTCCAGCCCCGCTCTGCGAGGGCCTGCGCGGCGCTCGCCTCGAGCGCCTGGGCGTTGCGCTCGCCCTGCTGCAGCCGGGCACGGATGTCCTGCAGATTGGCGTAGAGGCGGGGCGCCTCGGCCCGCTCCTCGGGGCTGAGGTAGGTATTGCGCGACGAGAGCGCAAGGCCATCCTCGGCGCGCACGGTTTCCTGCGCCACGATCTCCACCGGCAACTGGAACTGGCGGCACATCTTGCGCACGACCATCAACTGCTGGTAGTCCTTCTTGCCGAACACGGCGACCTTGGGCTGCACGCAGGAGAACAGCTTGAGCACGATGGTGCTCACCCCGACGAAGAAGCCGGGGCGGAACTCGCCCTCGAGCATGTCGCCCAGGCCGGCGTCGGGCTGCACGCGGAACTGCTGCGGCTCCGGGTACAGTTCGCGCTCGTCGGGGGCGAACAGCACGTACACGTTGCGATCGCGCTCGAGTTTCTCGATGTCCTGCGCGAGCGTGCGCGGATAGCGGTCGAAATCCTCGTTCGGGCCGAACTGCAGGCGGTTCACGAAGATGCTCGCGACCACCGGGTCGCCATGGTGGCGCGCGGTCTTCATCAGGGCCAGGTGGCCCTCGTGCAGGTTGCCCATGGTGGGGACGAACGATACGCGCAGTTGGCCGCGAAGCTGGTCGCGCAGTTCTTCGATGGTGTGGACGACTTTCATGGTGGTGCCAGGAGGTGCCGCGGCCGGCTGGTCGCGCAAAACCGCGTTTATACCACCGCGGCGCCCGGCCCGCCGAATGGGGCGGGTGCGCGCGGGCGTTCTATTCGAGGGCCGGCTGGCTGCTGGTGTAGGCCAGACGCACGTAGATCGGCGCATAAGGCTCGGCCTGGGTGATCTCGAGCAGCGACTCGCGCGCGAGTTCGAGCATCGCGATGAAGTGCACGACGATCACCGCGGGCCCCGCGCCGGCGCGCACGCGTTCCATGAAGAGTTCGGTGAACTCCAGGAAGCGCGTGCCCTGCAGGCGGCGCAGGATCTGGCTCATGTGATCGCGCACCGAGAGCTCTTCGCGGCTGATGTGATGGTGCGCGTTGAGCTTGGCGCGCTTGAGGATGCCGACCCAGGCGTCGCGCAGGTCCAGCGCGCCGACCTCGGGCAGGCGCTCCTCGGCATCGAGCTGAGCAAGGGCCTGGGCGATGTGGAAGTCGCGGCCGAGCTGGGGCAGTTCGTCGAGCTTGCGCGACGCGATCTTGATGCGTTCGTACTCCAGCAGGCGGCGCACCAGTTCGGCGCGCGGGTCCTCGGGCTCGGGATCGGGGTCGTTCCTGACCACCGGCAGCAGCATGCGCGACTTGATCTCGATCAGCATGGCCGCCATGAGCAGGTACTCGGCCGCCAGTTCGAGATTGCGCGTGCGGATCTGATCGACGTAGGACAGATACTGCTGCGTCAGCTCGGCCATGGGGATGTCGAGGACGTTGAAGTTCTGCTTGCGGATCAGATAGAGCAGAAGGTCCAGCGGGCCTTCGAAGGTCTCGAGAAAGACCTCCAGGGCTTCGGGCGGGATGTAAAGATCCTGCGGCAGGTTGAACAGGGGCTCGCCGTACAGGCGCGCCAAGGCCACGCCGTCGATCACGTCCGGCGTGGTGTCCTGCATGGCGGGAGGCAGCCCGTGCGTATCGCCGGGCGTGGCACTGCTCGCGATCACTCGGTCTGGTAGACGTAGGGCTTTTGCGGTACACGGGCTTCGCGAAAGCCGTCCCAGATGTCGGCGTCGATGTCGCGATCCCACAGGCGGGCGCGGCCCTCGCGCTGCTTTTCCTCGAGCTTGGGGTCTTTCTTCTTCAGTTCGTCGATGAACTTGGTGATGTCGGATTGGTACGAATTGGCCATGATGCGTGGAGCCGGAGGATAGATGGGGGGATTCTAACCCGTGCGCGGGCGCTCGCGCGTCAGCCGCCGGTTCGACGGTAACGCCGTGGCGCATGCCGGCAGGTTTGGTTGCCTGTGCGCGATCGCGGCCGGCGTACAATCGGGGCTTCTGTCACCGAGAGGGACATATGAAGCATTCAGGCGTCAAGAAGTGGGCCGCGCGCGGCGCTGCCCTGATCCTGGCCACGGCGGCTGCCGTGGCCGCCGCGGCACCGAGCAAGCCGGTGGAGGGCGAGGTCCGCCGCATCGATGTGGCCGCCGGCACCATCACGCTCAAGCACGGCCCGATCCCCGAACTCGAGCTGCCCGCGATCACCCTGGTGTACCAGGTGCGCGATGCGGGGCTCGTCGCCGACGTCAAGCCGGGCGACAAGGTGCGCTTCTCGGCCGACCGGATCGACGGGCAGTACACGCTGATCAGCATCACCCGCTGAACCCGTCCGCGAGGCTCGGCCGTGGCCCGGCCTGGAGGGTTCGGCAAAGCGAAGGGGGCACGGCTTGCGCTGTGCCCCCTTCGCTTTTCGGACGCGATGCCCGCGCGTCAGAGAATGTAGCGCGCGAGGTCCTGCTTCTCGGCAACCTCGGCCAGCTTGTCCTCGACGTAGGCCGCATCGATCACGACCCGGGTGCCGCTCACGCGGTCGGCCTGGAACGACAGCTCCTCGAGCAGCTTTTCCATCACCGTATAGAGCCGGCGCGCGCCGATGTTCTCGGTCTTCTCGTTCACGGCGAAGGCCAGTTCGGCCAGGCGCGCAATGCCGTCCTCGGTGAACTCGATCTCGACGCCTTCGGTCTCGAGCAGCGCCTTGTACTGCTTGGTGAGCGCTGCATTGGTGCCGGACAGGATGCGCACGAAGTCGGCCGTGGTCAGCGAGTCGAGTTCGACGCGGATCGGAAAACGGCCCTGCAGTTCGGGGATGAGATCCGACGGGCGCGACAGGTGGAACGCGCCCGAACCGATGAAGAGGATGTGGTCGGTGTGCACCATGCCGTACTTGGTGTTCACCGTGGTGCCCTCGACCAGCGGCAGCAGGTCGCGCTGCACGCCCTGGCGCGAGACGTCCGAGCCGCCGGCGTCCTGGCGCGTGGCGATCTTGTCGATCTCGTCCAGGAACACGATGCCGGTCTGCTCGACGCTATGGATCGCCTTGGTGCGCAGCTCCTCCTCGTTGACGCGGCGCGCGGCCTCTTCGTCCACGAGCAGCTTGAAGGCTTCCTTGACGGGCAGCTTGCGCTTCTTTTTCTTGCCTTCGGACATGCCGGCGAACATCGAGCGGATCTGCTCGGTCATCTCCTCCATGCCGGGCGGCGACATGATCTCCATCTGCGGCGCCTGCTGGGCGAGGTCGACCTCGATCTCCATGGTGTCGAGCTGGCCTTCGCGCAGGCGCTTGCGGAATACCTGGCGGGCGTTGTTGTCCTCGCGCTGCGGTATGCCGTGCGCATCGCGCGCGGGGGGCACCAGCACGTCGAGGATGCGGTCTTCGGCGGCGTCCTCGGCGAGCGAGCGCACGCGCTTCATCTCGCTCTCGCGCATCTGCTTGACGGCGACTTCCGTCAGGTCGCGAATGATGGTGTCGACGTCGCGGCCGACATAGCCGACCTCGGTGAACTTGGTCGCCTCGATCTTGATGAAGGGCGCATCGGCCATCTTGGCGAGGCGGCGCGCGATTTCGGTCTTGCCCACGCCCGTGGGCCCGATCATGAGGATGTTCTTCGGCTGGATTTCATGGCGCAGCGGCTCGGGCACCTGCTGACGGCGCCAGCGGTTGCGCAGCGCAATCGCCATCGAGCGCTTGGCGCGGTCCTGGCCGACGATGTTCTTGTCGAGTTCGGAAACGATCTCGCTCGGGGTCATGGTGGTGGCGGACACGATGGAATTCCTTGTGTGGCGCGGGCGTGGTGCGGCGCGGTGCACACGCACCGTGTGGCCCGCAGTGCGGCGCCCACCCCAGGGGTGGGCGGCACGGGTTACTCCAGGATTTCGAGCGTGATGCTCGAATTGGTGTAGATGCAGAGGTCGCTGGCGATGCCCATCGCCTTGCGCACGATGTCTTCCGGGGGAAGCTCGGTGTTCTGCAGCAGGGCGAGCGCGGCGGATTGCGCGTACGCGCCGCCGGAGCCGATCGCCGCCAGACCCTGTTCCGGCTCGAGGACGTCGCCGTTGCCGGTGAGCACCAGCGTGGTGTCGCGATCGGCCACGATCAGCATGGCTTCGAGCCGGCGCAGGACGCGGTCGGTGCGCCAGTCGCGCGTGAGTTCGACTGCCGCGCGCGTGAGATGGCCCTGGTGCTTCTCGAGCTTGCCTTCGAAGCGCTCGAGCAGGGTGAAGGCATCGGCGGTGGCGCCGGCAAAGCCGACCAGCACCGAATCCTTGTAGAGCCGGCGCACCTTGCGCGCCGTACCCTTGATGACGATGTTGCCGAGGGTGACCTGGCCATCACCGGCGAGGGCGACGCGATTGCCGCGCCGCACGCAGACGATGGTGGTCCCGTGAAACTGCTCCATTGTGTCGAATGCTCCTAGTCGCCGTACAGCTTCTGCCGCATTTCGCGGCGTTGCTGCGCTTCCAGCGACAACGTGGCGGTGGGGCGAGCGAGCAGGCGCGGAACGCCGATGGGTTCACCGGTTTCCTCGCACCAGCCGTATTCGCCGCTGTCGATACGGGTGAGAGACTGCTGGACCTTCTTGAGCAGCTTGCGCTCGCGATCGCGCGTGCGCAGCTCGAGCGCGTGCTCTTCCTCGATCGTGGCGCGGTCGGCCGGGTCGGGAACGAACTGCGTCTCGCGCAGGTGCTCGGTGGTCTGGTCGGCGTTCTGCACGAGGCTGCGCTCGATTTCCCGCAGGCGATTGCGGAAGAAGGCGAGCTGGGCGTCGTTCATGTACTCGGATTCCGGCATCGCAAGGAGTTCTTCCTCGGTCAACAGCTTGTGTGCGCGGCCCGGGGCATCGGCGGCTTGGGGTGCCGTGTTACTAATCATGTAGAACGCTCCGTATCTCCGAAGGGTGAATCAGGTCATGCCAGGCATTGTTCCAGCCCCAGGTTGAAGATGTCCTGAGGTAGGTTGCGCCCGATGAAAACCATCTTGGTGTTGCGTTTTTCGTTCGCCAGCCAGGCGCGGCCCGGCTCGGCTCCCATGAGCTGGTGCACGCCCTGGAACAACAGGCGGCGATTGGAGCCCTTGACGAAAAGAACTCCCTTGTAACGCAAAAGGTCTGGGCCGTATACCTGCACGATGCCGCTCAGGAATTCCTCCAGGCGGACCGGGTCGAAGGCGCGATCCGACTTGAATATGAAAGCCTTGATCGCGTCGTCGTGATGCGCGTGCGCATGGCTGTGGCTGGGGTGCTCGCAGGCCTCGCCATCGTGATGGTGATGGTCGTGGCTGTGCGCGTCCTCGGCCGCATCCGGATGCTCGCCCTCGAGGAACTGCGGATCGATGTCGAGGATGGCGTTCAGGTTGAAGCCGTGCAGATCGAGCAGCTCGCGGATGTCGGCCTGGCCGAAGTTGGCCGGCGTGATCGCGGCGCGCGGGTTCATGCGCACCAGGCGGGCGCGCAGGTCCTGGAATTCGGCGTCTTCGACCAGATCGACCTTGGAGACCAGGATGCGATCGGCGAAGCCGACCTGGTTCTGCGCTTCGGTCTGGGTGTCCAGCGTCTCGTGGCCGTGCTTGGCGTCGACCACGGTGATCACGCCATCCAGCATGTAGGCCGAGGCGATGGAATCGTCGATGAAGAAGGTCTGGCACACGGGGCCCGGGTTGGCCATGCCGGTGGTTTCGATGATCACGCGGTCGAAACCGAGCTTGCCGAGCGCGCGCTTGGCGCGCAGCTCGTCCAGGATGCGTACGAGATCGCCACGCACGGTGCAGCACACGCAGCCGTTGTTCATCTCGATGATCTGCTCGTCGCGGTCCTGCACGAGCAGGTCGTTGTCGATGCTCTCGGGCCCGAACTCGTTTTCGATCACCGCGATCTTCTGCCCGTGGTTCTCCGACAGGATGCGGTTGAGCAGCGTGGTCTTGCCAGCGCCCAGGAAACCGGTGAGCACGGTCACGGGGATGGGACCGGCCGAGGTCTTGGCAGCGTTCGATTGACTCATAGGTGGGGACTCCTTGCCAACCCCGCATTATGGACGATGGCGGGGGCGGATTACAGCACAGGTGGGGGGAGGGGGCAACCTCGCCCGGGTTGGCCGGATCGGACCGGAAAAAAGCCCGGCAATTGCGCACGATGCCGGCGGCGAGCCACCGCGCGGCGACGGCCGCGGTTTTCCAGGCCGGGCGGCGGGGCGAGGCTCAGCCCTTCGTCTTGCGTCCGGCCCGCGGGTGGGTCCGGTCGTATGTGGCGGCCAGATGCTGGAAATCAAGACGTGTGTAGATCTGTGTGGTGGAAATGCTGGCGTGCCCCAGCATTTCCTGGACCGCGCGCAGATCCTGGGCCGACTGCAGCACGTGGCTGGCGAAGCTGTGGCGCAGCATGTGCGGATGCACGTGGACCGGGGCGCCCGCCTGCGCGGCCCAGCGCGCCAGGCGCTGCTGCACCACGCGGGCAGCGATGCGCCGGCCGCGCGCGCCCACGAAGAGTGCGGGCTCGTCCGGCCGCGCCAGTTGCTCGCGGCACGCCAGCCAGCCCGCCACCGCCGTCAGCGCCGTGCCGCCGACCGGCACCACGCGCCGCTTGCCGCCCTTGCCGAGCACGTGCACCTCGGCTTCATCGGGCGCCAGCCAGCCTGCGGCCGCGGCATGGTGACGCAGGTCCAGGCCGACCAGCTCGGACAGGCGCAAGCCGCTGGAATACAGGAGTTCGAACATGGCGCGGTCGCGCACGAGCAGCGCGGCCTCGGCTGCGTTCTCGGCAGCCGCCGCGCCTGGCGCGGCATCGAGCAGCGCCGCGGTCTGTTCCACCGACATGGCCTTGGGCAGGCCGCGCGGCGCCCGCGGCGCGCGCAGCCCCTCGGCGGGATTGGCGGCCAATGGTGTCTGGCTCGCCAGCCAGCGATAGAAGCTGCGCCAGCACGAGAGCTCGCGCGCCAGCGAACGTGGATGCGCGCCCTGGGCATGGCGCTCGGCCAGCAGCCTGCGCAGGTCCTGCGCGGTGAGCGCAGCCAGCGGCCGCTCGCCCGCCGCGGCGAGAAGTACGGCAAGGTCGCGCCGGTAGGCCGCCAGCGTGTGCGGCGACGCCCGCCGCAACCGCGCGAGCTCATCGAGCCAGCGCGAGGGGGAAGCGTCGGCGGCGTTCATGGGCAGGCACCCCTCGGGCCGCGCAACGCCGTTGGCGGCGTGGCGATCTCATCCACCCTGCAGCAGGCGCGACAGCGCAGCGCCTGCCAGTGCGCCGATGTGCTCGAGAAAATCGGTGCCCATGTCCGGGCTGAAGCGGCCCGGATCATCCGAGCCCAGCACCATCAGCCCGAAGGTCTGACCACGCGGGGTGCGCACCGGGATCAGCGCGAGCGAGGCCGGTTTGAAGCCCAGCCAGGCTGTTGCGGCCACGCCGTTGTCCGGGCCGCAGTAGGGCTTTTTCAGGCTGGCGGCGAAGAGCCGGATGTCGTCGGACACCGGCTCGGCTTCGGCCGGCTCGCGGTGGGCCGGGCATTGCCACAGCCGCAGCGCGACCTGCGGCAGGTCGAAGGCCTTGGCCAGGCCGTCGCTCACCAGCGCCGGCAGGGCCTGGGCATCCGATTCGGCGAGCAGCGCCACGCTCCACTCGCGCATGCCGAGCACGATGCGCTGGTTGTCGTTGGCGTGGTGCGTGAGCGAGCCGAGCTTGCGTTCGAGCGCATGCATGCGCTCGCGCAGGGTGAGGATCTGGCGCTCGCCGAGCGAGATGGCGCGGCCTTCGTAGGGATGCGGCACGCGCATCTCGGCGAAGACTGCGGCGTGCTGGTCGAAGAATTCCGGGTTCTCGCGCAGGTAGTCGGCGACGGCCTGGGCATCGAGCGGCGCGCTGGGCGCGGATGAGGGCGGCAGGGGGGCGGCGGTCATGGTCATGTCGGCAGTCGCATGTTGTCCAGGGTGGCGGTGGCGATGGCGCCGTCGAACACAATGGCGGTGGGGCCGGTCATGCGCAGATGGCTGCCGTCCCAGGCGATATCCAGGCGGCCGCCGCGCGTGTCCACGCGCACGGGCGAATCGAGCATGCCGCGGCGGATGCCGGCGGCGACCGCGGCGCAGGCGCCGGTGCCGCAGGCAAGCGTCTCGCCGGCGCCGCGCTCGTAGACGCGCAGCCGGATGTGGTGCCGGTCGACGACCTGCATGAAGCCCGCGTTGACCCGATGCGCGAAGCGCGGATGGCGCTCGATGGCCGGGCCGACGGTGCCCACCGGCGCCGTGTCGACGTTCTCGACGACCTGCACGGCGTGCGGATTGGAGACGGCCACCAGCGAGACCCAGCTCTCGGGCTGGGTGTCGATCGGCCACAGTGTGTCCACGCCCTCGCTGCGCGGCGTCAGGCCGTGCGTGTCGAACGGCAGGGCCTCGGGCTCGAAGCGCGTGGTGCCCATGTCGACCGTGACGGTGTGATCCGCATGCATCTGCAGCGTGATGACGCCGCTGGCGATCTGGGCGCGCAGCGGATTCGCGCTGGACAGCCCGCGATGATGGACGAAGCGCACGAAGCAGCGTGCGCCGTTGCCGCAGTGTTCGACCTCGCCGCCGTCGGCGTTGAAGATGCGGTAGCGGAAGTCGGCGTCGGCCACGCTGGCCTTCTCGACCAGCAGCACCTGGTCGGCGCCGATGCCGAATTGGCGGTGCGCGAGCGCGCGCACGCGCTGCGGCGTCAGCGCGATGTCCTGCGTCACGCCGTCGAGCATGACGAAGTCATTGCCGGCGCCGTGCATTTTGGTGAAACTCCAGATCATGGCCACATTATCGCACCAGCGCCCGGGCGGCCCGCGCAGGGCCCGGGGCGCGTCAGGGTGCATCGACCTTCAGTGCCGCGCGAACACCCTAGTCGTAGATGTCCGGTTCGCCGGGAGGGCGCGTCTTGAAGCGTTTGTGCACCCAATAATATTGGCTGGGGCTGGCGTCCACCCAGGCCTCGATCTCGCGGTTCAGGCGCGCGGCCGCCGCCGCCGGGTCGTCCTTGCCCGGGAAGTCGCGCAGCGGCGGCAGCACGCGGGCGTGGTAGCGGCCGGTGTCCGGCTGCCAGTAGGTGAGCACCGGCAGGATCTGCGCCCCCCAGTTGCTGGCGAGCTGGGCGGGCGCGGTGAGGGTGGCCGCGGGCACGCCGAAGAAGGGGACGAACACGGCGCCGCGCGCGCCGAAGTCCATGTCGGGCAGGTAGTACAGCGGCAGGCCCGCCTGCAGGTGGCGCAGCAGGCTGCGGATGCCCTCGCGCCGGCTGACGAGCTGGATGTCGTTAAAGCGCGTGCGTCCGCGGCGAAAGAGCGCATCGAAGCCCGGGTCGCTCTGCACCTGGTACATGGAGGCGGCCGGGCCTTCGAGCGAGAGCCGGGTGGCGCCCGCATCCAGGCCGATGAAGTGAGGCGCGAGCAGGATCACCGGCCCGCGTGCCAGGCCTTCGGTGACGTGCTCGAAGCCGCTCAGGGTGACGAGTTCGCGGATCTGCTCGGGCGAGCCGTACCAGAGCACGCTGCGATCGATGATCGACTGCGCGAGTGCCGCGAAGTGCTGGCGCGCGAGGTACCGGCGCTCGCGCTCGGGCAGGCCGGGAAAGCACAGCCCCAGGTTGCGCATGACCACCTTGCGGCGGCGGCGCACCAGCCACCAGGACAGGCGGCCGAGGGTTCTGCCGATGCGCATGCGCGTCGCGGGCCTGCGCCGCGACAGCCAGCGCATCACGTGTTCGACGAAGTTGGCGGATCGGCTCATGGGTTCTTGTAGCGGTTGTAGCTCCACAGGTATTGCTGCGGACAACGACGGATCATCGATTGCATGGCCTGGTTGATCCAGGCCGCGGCGGCCTCGCCGCTCCCGGCCGGCGGCGGCGCGACCTCGGCCAGGTGCAGACGCCAGCCGCGCCCGCGCGGCAGGCGCTCGCAGGCCGCGGCGATGACCGCGACCTTGTCGCTGCTCGCCAGGCGCGCCGGCAGCGTCATGGTGTAGGCCGGGCGGCCGAAGAAGTCGGCCCAGGCGCCTTCGCCCTTGCCCGGCACCTGGTCGGGCAGGATGCCGACCTGGCCGCCGCCGCGCAGGGTGCGCAGCAACTGGCGCACCCCGGCGACGCTGGCCGGTGCGATCTCGACCAGGGTATCGGCGCGCGCGGCCTCGATCAGCGTGGCGAGCGCGGCCTGGCGCGGCGGACGGTACAGCACGGTGATGGGCGCAAAGCGCGTCGCATAGCGTGCGGACATTTCGAAGCCGCCCAGGTGCGGGGTGACGAACAGGATGGACTTGCCGGCCGCGCGCGCCGCTTCGATGAGATGGTCGTCGGTGCTGTGCACGCGGGCGAGCGCATCGGCGGTGCGAAACCACACCCAGGGCAGCTCGAGCATGCTGGCCCCGGTCTCGGCGGCGGCGCGGCGCGCGAAGGCCGCGTCCGGATAGCCCGCCTGCGCGGCGTGCGCGCGCAGGCGGCGCCGATAACGCCCGGGCAGCGCATACACGAGCCGGCCGAGCAGGCGCCCGACGGCATGCAGCCAGGCGAGCGGAAGGTGCGACAGCAGGCGGAAAACGAAGACGAGCATCGGGCCCAGGCGGCGTCGGGCGAGTGGCCGTTGGATGGCAAACCGGGATTTTCGCCTAAAATGCCCGCGGTCGCCCGACGCTGCTGGAACGTGGCGTGCGAGCAATGAATTTTCGACCCTTTTCCTAGGAAGATCTCGCGTGGCTCGAAACAACGATTTCCTGTTTACCTCCGAATCCGTATCGGAAGGCCATCCGGACAAGGTTGCCGACCAGATCTCGGATGCGGTCCTGGACGCCATCCTGGCCCAAGACCCGAATGCCCGAGTCGCCGCCGAGACGCTGTGCAATACCGGGCTGGTGGTCATGGCCGGCGAGATCACCACGACCGCCAACGTCGACTACATCGACGTCGCGCGCGACACCATCAAGCGCATCGGCTACGACAACACCGAGTTCGGCATCGACTACAAGGGCTGCGCCGTGCTCGTGGCCTACGACAAGCAGTCGCCCGACATCGCGCAGGGTGTGGACCGCACGGCCGAGGAATACCTCGACCAGGGCGCCGGCGACCAGGGCCTGATGTTCGGCTACGCCTGCGACGAGACTACCGATCTCATGCCCGCGCCGATCTGGTACGCGCACCGTCTGGTGCAGCGCCAGAGCGAGCTGCGCCGCGACGGGCGCCTGCCGTGGCTGCGTCCCGATGCGAAGTCGCAGGTCACCTTCCGCTACGTCGATGGCCGCCCGGTCGAGGTGGACACGGTGGTGCTGTCGACCCAGCACGCGCCCGAGATCGAGCTGCCGCAGATCCGCGAAGCGGTGATCGAGGAAATCATCAAGAAGAGCTTCCCCGAGGAACTGCTCACCAGCAAGACGCGCTACCTGGTCAACCCGACCGGCCGCTTCGTCATCGGCGGCCCGCAGGGCGATGCCGGCCTGACCGGCCGCAAGATCATCGTGGACACCTACGGCGGCGCATGCCCGCACGGCGGCGGCGCCTTCTCCGGCAAGGACGCCTCCAAGGTCGATCGTTCGGCCGCCTACGCCGCGCGCTACGTGGCCAAGAACGTGGTGGCGGCCGGCCTCGCGCGCCAGTGCCAGGTGCAGGTCAGCTACGCCATCGGCGTGGCCGAACCGATCAACATCACCATCTACACCGAAGGCACGGGCGTCATCGACGACGCCGAGATCGTGCGCCTGGTGCGCGAGCACTTCGACCTGCGTCCCAAGGGCATCATCAACATGCTCGACCTGCTGCGCCCGATCTACGGCAAGACCGCGGCCTACGGGCACTTCGGCCGTTCCGAGCCGGAATTCACGTGGGAGGCCACCGACAAGGCCGAAGCGCTGCGCAAGGCCGCGGGGATCTAAGCGCTTGCAGGCAGATACGGCGCGCGGGCAGGCCCGCAGCGCCGGTCCGCACGGGTCGAGTCACGGAGGCTGATCGCCGGATGGCAGAAGGTGGACAGGCTGCGCGCCGGCCGTCGGCCGGGAGCCTGCCTTGCCGCCGCACAGGCGGCCGGGATGGGAACGGCCGGCATCAGCCCATGCTAATGCCGGTGAGCTTGACGACTTGCGCGAAGCGCGCCATCTCGCTTTGCAGGAAGTCGCGGAACTCGGCGCCGGTGCTGCCCACCGGCCGCAGGCCTTCGTGGGCGAGCCTCTCGCGCAGCACTGGGGAGGCAGCGGCTTGCCTGGCTGCGGTTTCCAGGGTCGCGGCAGCGGCCGCGTCCAGTCCGGCCGGTCCGAGCAGGCCGTACCAGCTCGAGAACTGGAAGTCCGGTACGACGTCGGCCACCGGTCGCACGCCAGGGTATTCGGGGATGCTTTGCTCGGTGGTCACCGCCAGCGGCTTCAACTGGCCGGTCGCGGTGAAGGCGCGCACCGTCGTCAGGTTCGAGATCATCAGATCGATCTGGCCGCCCAGCAGGTCCTGCATGGCCGGCGCGGCGCCCTTGTAGGGCACGCTGACGGCGCGCATGCCGGTGCGGTACTGCAGCAGTTCCGCGGCCAACTGGTTGGCGCTGCCCAGGCCGGCGATGCCGATGCTGAGCTGGCGCCCGGAGCGTTCGGCATATTCGAGCAGCGTGGGCAGGTCGGTCACGGGCAACTGACCGTTGGCCACCAGCAGCAGGGGCGACGATGCGACCAGGCTGATGGGAGTGAAGTCGGCCATCGGATCGAACGGCAGATTCTTCATCATCGATGGGTTGATCGCGTGACTGGTGTAGGCGAGCAGCAGCGAGCTGCTGTCGCCGCGGGCAGCGGCCACGCTGCTCGCGGCGATGTTCCCGGCCGCCCCCGGCCGGTTCTCCACGACGATGGTGGAGGCCAGCGGTTTTTCCATGGTCATGGCGAGGGTGCGCGCCACGAGATCCGTGCCTCCCCCGGGGGTGGCGCCCACCAGCAGGCGCGTGGGGCGGGATTGGGCCAGAACGGCAGGCGCGCTGGCCGTGGCCGCTGCGGCGGCCATCAGGGTGAGCCATTGACGGCGGTTGAGCATGGTGTGTCTCCTCGGTGTGTTGTGTGGTTATGGCGGAACGGGGCCGATGCGCACCGGGATGGTCCCGGCACAACAACGGCAAAAAAGCCCCACGCTGCGCCTTCGGTTCGCTGCCCCCAAGGGGGGCGTTTTTTTTGCCTTGGGAGCGGCCCTACGGCAAAAAATGCCCGCGGACGACAGTCCGGGGGCATGGAACGGAGGTATTGGCGCGGGGTCAGTCGGTGTGCGCGTGCTCCGGCGCGAGTCTGGACTGGGCGGCGGGATCGAACGGCGCCAGGGGCATGCCGAGGACGGCTGCCTGCTCTTGTTCGTAGCGCTCGAAGGCCTGCGTTCGAGCGCTGCCGCGCAGCCCGCCGCGCACCGAGCCCGGGCGCGAGTCGCCGTAGTAGGGGCCCCAGTCGTCGGGCAGGCGCTGCGAACCGGGTATCGCCAGCCACAGGCGCAGCAGGTGTCGCTTGAGGTCGAACGCCTCGTGATCCTCGAAGTCCGTGCGTGAATGCACCGTCGTATAGTTGTTGAGCAGTTGCATGTCGCCCTGCTCGAGCTGCATGGAAAAGCACAGCTCGGGGTCCTGCAGCAGTTCGTCGATCAGGTCCAGGGCTTCGAGCTGGCGTGCCGTCAGCCGAGGCACCTCCGGGAAATCGCGCTGTGCCGCCACCACGTTCTTGCGGTTGATGCGAAAGGCGAATGGCGCCTCGGCAGCGCCGAGCAGCGGAATGCTGTAGTACGGCGGCTGCGCCGGGTCCTGCGCGCCTTGGTAGCTGTAGAAGAATGGCTCGCGCAGCACCGGCTCCAGGTCGGGACGGCGGCGCACGAACGCCGCATGCAGGGCGCGCGAGCTCACCACTTTGCTTTCCCCGCCGCGTTTGGCCGTGCGTCGGCAAAGCAGCGCCACCACGTCGGACGAGTCGGTATGGAAATCCAGCGCCGCGTTGGTGTTGTAGCCGCGGCCGTTGGTCACTTTGTAGGTACCGCCGGCATCGCGCACGTCGTTCATGATGTCGCTGGCGCGGTTCTGGGTGCGCGCCACGCCCATGTGCAGCCCCATGCCCCAGTAGGCGATGCGACAGTCGTCCTCTGTCCAGCGGTCCACCGGGAACCCCCTGAGCAGGCACAGACCCCACGGCCCCTGGGTGGCGGCCACGGCGCGCGCCAGCGCCTCGCGCGACGCGGCCGGCAGCGGGAAGTCCGATTGCCGCAGCTCGATCAGCGGCCTGCCGCTGGCCTTGGCATGCGCCAGGGCGGTATCGAAGCCGGCCACCGCCTCCGGCGTCAAGCGCTGCACCCATGTGTTGTCCTGCTGCGCCTGTCCGGCCAGCCATCCTGCTTTCGCCTGCATGTCTCCCCCTGGGTTTGCGGTCCGGCATTGCCGCCGATGCCGAGCAGTCTAGGCTGGCATAATCGACAAGAAAAGTGACTTTATTTCGTTGTCTTCATAAGGATTCTTGATGAAGATCGAGGCCTTCCAGACCTTGGGCAGCGTGTTGCAGGGCGGCAGTTTCGCCATGGCCGCCGAGAAGATGCGGCTCACGCCCAGCGCGGTCAGCATGCAGATGAAGCAGCTCGAGAATTACCTGGGCCAGGCGCTGTTCGACCGTTCCGGCCTGCAGGTGAGACCCACTGAGTTCGCTGTCGAGGTCGACGCCGTCATGCGGCCGGCGCTGGCCCGCCTGGCGGCCTTGCGTCGCGGCCACAGTGCGCTCGTCGAGGGCCGCCTGCGGATCGGCATGATCGAAGGGCTGCAGCCGGCGCTGCTGCCGCCGGCGCTGGCGTGGCTGGCACATCGCCATCCGGGCCTGCAGGTCGTTCCGCGACGCGGCTCCAGTGTCGAGCTGACGAATGCGGTCAAGGCCGGGCAGTTGCAGGCCGCCGTGGTGGCGCGGCCCAAGGCGGGGCGCGTCAGCGGGTTGCGCTGGCACGTGTTGGGCAAGCGCTCGCTGATGCTGCTGCTGCCGCCCGGCGATCCGGCTGCCGACGTGGGCGAGGCCGTGGCCCGGCTGGACTGGATCCGCTACGACAGGCAGACCGTCACCGGCCAGCTTGCCGGACGTGTCGTGCACCGGCTCGCGCCGGACAAGCGCAGCGTGGTGGAACTGGACAACATCGCCGCGGTGGCCGCCATGGTCAGCGCGGGCATGGGGTTCTCGGTCGCGCAGGTGCTGGACGACAGTCTGCTGCGGCGCTATCCGATGCGCTCGCTCCCGCTCGGCCCGGACGCGCCCACTTTCGACATCGCCCTGGTGCACCGCAAAGCGGACGAGGACGATCGCCTGATCGGCGCGCTGCTCGAGGCTTTGCATGTCGCGATGGCGCAGGCCGATGCCTGAAGCGGGGTTCGCCGCGGGTTTTCTTCATAGCGCACGCAGGGGTTGGCGAGCGTTCGAAATTCGTTCTGGTAATGAGCAATCGCGTAACGAATCGTTCGTTTGGCCTGCGGACTGGATCACCATGGGCGCCTTGACACCGTTCTTTCAAGGAGTTTTCGGTGAAGCCCCTGTCCCGCATCCTGCGTGCCGCCGCCCTCGCCAGTGCCCTGGGCCTGGGTATGCTGGCCGCCGCACCCGCCGCACCCGCCGCCCATGCCCAGACGCTGCTCAACGTCTCGTATGATCCGACCCGCGAACTCTACCGGGAGATCGATGAGGCCTTCATCAAGCAGTACCAGGAGAAGACCGGCCAGAAGTTGACCATCCGCCAGTCGCATGGCGGTTCGGGCCGGCAGGCGCGCTCGGTCATCGACGGGCTGGATGCCGATGTGGTCACGCTCGCGCTGGCCTACGACATCGACGCCATCGCCGATCGCGGCCTGCTGCCGGAGAACTGGCAGACCCGGCTGCCGGACAACAGCTCGCCCTACACCTCGACCATCGTGTTCCTGGTGCGCAAGGACAATCCCAAGAGCATCCATGATTGGGACGATCTCGTGCGCGACGATGTGTCGGTCATCACGCCCAACCCCAAGACCTCGGGCGGCGCGCGCTGGAACTATCTGGCCGCCTGGGCCTACGAATTCCGGCGCAGCGGCGGCGACGAGCAGAAGACGCGCGACTTCGTCGGCAGGCTGCTCAAGAACGTGGCGGTGCTCGACACCGGCGCGCGCGGCTCGACCACGACCTTCGTCGAGCGCGGCCAGGGCGACGTGCTGCTGGCCTGGGAGAACGAGGCCTTCCTCGCGATCAAGGAACTCGGCCCGGACCGCTTCGAGATCGTCGTGCCGTCCCTCAGCATCCTGGCCGAGCCGCCGGTCGCGCTGGTCGACAAGGTGGTCGAGCGCAAGGGCACGGGCGAGGCGGCCCAGGCCTATCTGGAGTACCTCTACACCCCCGAGGCGCAGGAGATCATCGCGCGCAACTACTACCGTCCGCGCGACGCGACGGTCGCGGCCAAGTACGCCGATCAGTTCCCCAAGGTGGAGCTGGTCACCATCGACGAAGCCTTCGGCGGCTGGCGCGATGCGCAAAAGACCCACTTCGCGGACGGCGGTACCTTCGACCAGGTCTACACGGCGGGTGCACGATGAGCAGCATGTCGGCCGGCGCGCAGCGCGGCTCGTGGATGGGAGGGTAGTCCAGTGAGCGTCAACCTCGCCGTTCCGGCGCAGGCAGCGGCGCGTGCCCCTTCCGGGCGCCGCCGTTTCGGCGTGCTGCCCGGCTTCGGGCTGTCGATGGGCTACACGCTGCTTTATCTCAGCCTGCTCGTGCTCATCCCGCTCGCGACCTTGCCGATCAAGAGCGCCGAGCTGGGCTGGGCGCAGTTCTGGTCGGTCGTTACCGATCCGCGGGTCGTCGCGTCCTATCGCGTGACCTTCGGCGCATCGTTGTTCGCTGCGCTGGTCAACGTCGTGTTCGGCTTCGTCGTCGCCTGGTGCCTGGTGCGCTACCGGTTTCCGGGCAAGAAGATCGTCGATGCCCTGGTCGACCTGCCGTTCGCCCTGCCCACGGCGGTGGCGGGCATTGCGTTGACCGCGCTGTATGCCGACAACGGATGGCTCGGCGGCCCGCTGCAGCAGTGGTTCGGCTGGAAAGTCGCCTATACGCCGCTGGGCATCGTCGTCGCGCTGATCTTCATCAGCCTGCCGTTCGTGGTGCGCACGGTCCAGCCGGTGCTGGAGGACGTGGAGCGCGAAGTCGAGGAGGCCGCGGCCAGCCTTGGCGCCGGGCGCTGGCAAACCTTCAGGCGCGTCGTGTTTCCCGCCGTCGCGCCCGCGCTGCTGACCGGCTTCGCCCTGGCGTTCGCGCGCTCGATCGGCGAGTACGGTTCGGTGGTCTTCATCGCCGGCAACCGGCCGATGGTCTCCGAGATCACGCCGCTGCTCATCATCGCCAAGCTCGAGCAGTTCGACTATGCCGGCGCGGCGGCGATCGCCACCGTGATGCTGGTGTTCGCCTTCGCGCTGCTGCTATTGATCAACGCGCTGCAGTGGTGGCAGGCGCGCCGTGGGCAGGGGAGGCTGGCATGAGCGCAGCGCTTCGCGTCGCGGGCGGCTCGGCTGCCCGTCGTCATGGTGTGCATCCGCGGGAGGTCGGGCTATGAGCGCCACGCAGCAGGAATCCCCCGCGCTGCGCGAGCCGGCCTGGGTGCGCCGCACGCTGCTTGGCGTGTGCTGCGTGTTTCTGGCGTTCTTTCTGGTGCTGCCGCTGCTCACTGTCTTCATCGAAGCGTTCAAGCGGGGCTGGGAGGTGTACGTCGAGGCCATCGTCGAGCCCGATGCGCTGGCGGCGATCCGTCTCACGCTGCTGGTCGCGGCGATCAGCCTTCCGCTGAATCTCATCGCCGGCGTGGCCGCGGCCTGGGCCATCACGCGCTTCGCCTTTCGTGGCAAGCAGTTCCTGATCACGCTCATCGACCTGCCGTTCTCGGTCTCGCCGGTGGTGGCCGGGCTGGTCTTCATCCTGTTGTTTGGCGCGCAGGGCTGGTTCGGGCCCTGGCTGCAGGAGCACGAATGGCGCATCGTGTATGCCGTGCCCGGCGTGGTGATCGCCACCTTGTTCGTGACCTTTCCGTTCATCGCGCGCGAGCTGATCCCGCTCATGCAGGCGCAGGGCGCGGACGAGGAGCTGGCCGCGCTCACGCTGGGGGCCAGCGGCTGGCAATTGTTTCGCCGCGTGACGCTGCCGAACATCAAGTGGGGACTGCTGTATGGGGCGATCCTCGCCAACGCCAGAGCGATGGGCGAGTTCGGGGCCGTCTCCGTGGTGTCCGGGCAGGTGCGCGGCCTGACCAACACCATGACCCTGCACGTCGAGATTCTCTACAATGAATACATGTTTGCGGCTTCCTTCGCGGTGGCTTCGCTGCTGGCGCTGCTGGCGCTCCTGACGCTGGCGCTGAAGTCGTGGGTCGAATGGCGGCATGCGCGCAGCGTGCGCGCCGCCGATCCGCCCGGCCAGGGCGCCGGCGTGCGGGCGACAGCGCCGCTGCCCGCCGCCTGAAGTCTGCCGGCGTCCGCTGCGTGCGGGCGCCTTCCAAGGATCACATCATGAGTATCGAAGTCTCCGGTCTTTCCAAGCAGTTCGGTTCGTTCCGCGCGCTGGACAACATCTCCCTGCACATCGAGACGGGCGAGCTGGTGGCGCTGCTCGGGCCGTCGGGCTGCGGCAAGACCACACTGCTGCGCATCATCGCCGGGCTGGAAACGCCCGACAGCGGCCGGGTCTGGTTCGCGGGCGAGGACGCCACCGACGTGCACGTGCGCGAGCGCCAGGTGGGGTTCGTGTTCCAGCACTATGCGCTGTTCCGCCACATGACTATCTTCGAGAACGTGGCGTTCGGCCTGCGCGTCAAGCCGCGCAGCCAGCGGCCCTCCGAAGATGCGATCAAGAAGAAAGTCACCGAACTGCTGAAGCTGGTGCAGCTCGACTGGCTGGCCGACCGCTATCCCGCGCAGCTTTCGGGCGGCCAGCGCCAGCGCATCGCACTGGCGCGCGCGCTGGCGGTCGAGCCGCGCGTGCTGCTGCTGGACGAACCCTTCGGCGCGCTCGACGCCAAGGTGCGCAAGGAGTTGCGCCGCTGGCTGCGGCGCCTGCACGACGAGCTGAACGTGGCCAGCGTGTTCGTGACGCACGACCAGGAAGAGGCGCTCGAGGTGGCCGATCGCGTGGTGCTGATGAACGCCGGCCACATCGAACAGGTCGGCACGCCGCGCGAGGTCTGGGAGCGCCCTGCATCCCCCTTCGTGTATGGCTTTCTGGGCGGGGTCAACCAGTTCAAGGGCACGGTATCGGCCGGGGTGCTGCATGCCGACGGCATCGTGGTGCCGGCGCCCGAGCTCGCGGATGCCGACCAGCCCGCGGTGGCCTATGTGCGCCCGCACGAACTCGACATCGAACCCTACCGCCAGGGCGGCGAGGGCCTGGCGGTGCGCCTGAACCATGCCTGGCTCGCCGGGCCCAGCGCCTATCTCGAACTCATGCGCGATGGCAGCAACGAGCCGATCGAAGCGGAGATCCCGGAAGGCGAGTTCCATCGCCTGGATCTGAAGGAAGGCGACGCCCTGCTCGCCAGGCCACGGCGCGCGCGCGTGTTTCCTCTGCGCGCTGCCTGACCCTGGGACTCCCCCTATGGCTGGGCCGGACCGGGCGGCGTAAGCTGCACGGACAACAACAGCCCAGCAAGGGGGAGTTAGCATGTCGATATCATCATGGCGCCTGGGTGCGCCGCACACGGGTCGGCCCTGGGCCAGTATGCTGTGCGCCCTGGCCAGCGTCGGTGTGCTGGCCGGCTGCGCACAAGGGGTCGTGGCGCCCACCGATCCCGCCGCGGTGGGCGAAGTCCGCAAGGGCATTCTCAACGGATATCTCACGCGCGCGGATCACGTGGACAGCCTCGCCTTGCTGCCGCCGCCGCCCGCCGAAGGGACGCCGGCCTTCGCGGCCGACGTGGCGGCCTACCAGGCGCTCGGCCAGGAGCGCCCCACGCCGCGCGGTGCGCAGGCCGTCTCCGACGCCCAGCTCCGCTTTCCGCAAGCGGCGAATTCGTTCACCTGCGCGCTCGGTGTGCCCATCGATGCCCAGCGCACCCCGAACATCCTGATGCTCATGCGGCGCACGCTGGCCGATGCCGGCGGTGCGACCTACAACGCCAAGGAACACTACCAGCGCACCCGTCCGTTCGTGCACTTCAAGGCGCCGAGCTGCACGCCCGACGATGAACCGCATCTGGCCAAGGACGGCTCCTATCCGTCCGGCCACTCCGCCCTGGGCTGGGCCTGGGGCCTGGTCCTTACCGAAGTGGCGCCCGAACGCCGGGATGCGCTGGCGCAGCGCGGCTACCAGTTCGGCCAGAGCCGTGCGATCTGCGGCGTACACTGGCAGAGCGACGTGGACGCCGGGCGCGTGGTGGGCGCAGCGGCGGTCGCGCGCTTGAACGCCGATCCGGTATTCCTTGCGCAGCTCGACGCCGCGCGCAAGGAATACCAGCGCCTGCGCGATACCGGCGTGAGCGCGACGGGTTGCTCTAGCACACCTTGACCCTCGGCGGGGGGGCGGGGCCGGGTGCTATGCTCGCTGCATGAGCGACACCCTTCCCCCGCCCAGGGTCGCAGCCAAGGCGGTCTTCACCAACACCGATTCGCCTTGCGTGGCCGTGTGCTCCACGCTGTTCGACGACGTCTGCCGCGGCTGCGGCCGCACTGCCTACGAAGTGGCCAACTGGGTCTTCATGACCGAAGACGAGAAAGCCGCCGTCTGGGCGCGCATCACCGCGCAGGGCTATCCGCGTCGCAAGGGCTGAAGGGCGCGGCGCCTCGCAGCCCAGCGCCACCTGGCTTCCATGCCCGCCTGGGCGCCGAAACCAGGCAGGCTGGGCCCGAGGCCATGCGCCGCTTCCAGGCCGATGACATCGCGTTGTGCAAGCGCATCGTGGCCCGGGCAGGGTGCCCCAGCAGTAGCGGCGCGCTCGTCAGCCGTGCTCGGCGGCATCGGCCGCGAGAGGTTCCTCCCCGATCAGATTGGCTTCCAGGAAGTCCAGCAGCGCGCGCACGGCCGGGTTGTGCGCCCGCCGCGGCGGGTACATGGCGTGGGCGATGCCGGGCGGTAGTTGCCACTCGGGCAGCACCTCGACGAGAGTGCCCAGCCGGCGTTCTTCGCGGCACAGGTAATCGGGCAGCATGCCGATGCCCACGCCGGCGAGGATGGCGAAACGCAGGGTGGAAAGATCATCCGCCACGTAGCGCGGCGTGTGCACGAAGCGAAAGCTCGTGCCGTCGGCGCGGCCCAGGCGCAGGCCCGCGGCGCCGGCGTCGAGCGACATGGCCACTGTGGGCAGGGAGGCCAGATCCTCGGGCGTGCGCACGCTGGGATGCCGGCGCAGCAGCTCGGGCGAGCCCAGCAGCAAGGCGCGCGTCAGGCCGAAGCGGCGGGCCGCCAGGCTGGTGCTGGCTTCGATCTCGTCGCGCACGCGCAGCACGATGTCCACGCCTTCCTCGATGGGGTCGACCGGCCGGTTCATCACGCGCATGTGGACGTCGACCTCGGGGTAGCGCGCCAGAAAGCGCGGTAGCAACTGGCCCACGCCGCCCTGCGCCAGCGTCACCGGACAGCTCAGGCGGACGATGCCGCGCGGCTCGGCGCCGGCCTGCATGCGCCATTCATCGGCCGCCCGCGCGGCGTCGCGCAGCGCCACGCAGTGCCTCAGGAAGGCTTCGCCCGCCGGTGTGAGCGACAGCCGACGTGTGCTGCGCTGCATTAACTGCACGCCCACGTCGGCTTCGAGCGCTGCCACGCGATGGGAAACGCGGGACTTGGGCAGGCTCAGCGCGCGGGCGGCAGCGGTGAAGCTGCCGCGCTCGGCGACTTCCGCAAAGATGACCAGGTCCTCGAGATGGCGCATGATTGTTTTCCGTATTCGGACAATGTGTCTGTTTTTAGCCCACTTATCGCCGATTGTCTCGCGTTCTACGATACGGATGTCGTGGCTGTGGGCCCGTGAGCCTGGCTGAGCCAGGTCCACAGGTGCAGCGGCCCGGTTTTCCTGGCGGCGCCGCGCCCGCTCCCGCAGGGTTCACGCAGCGCAGCATCCACCGCTTCCGAAAAGCACAAAGGACACCATCATGAAGATTCTGCACATCGATTCGAGCATCCTCGGCGACAACTCGGCCAGCCGCGTCCTGACCGCGGAAATCGTGGCCGCCCTGCGCCAGGCCAACTCTGGCGCCGCCGTGGACTACCTGGACCTCGCCGCCGATCCCGTCGAGCATTTCTCGACCGATGCGCTGGGCGTCAAGACGGGCCAGACCGAAGGCGCCACGCCCGAGCAGGCACGCCAGAACGAGCTGTCCGAGCGCTTGGTGAGCCAGTTCCTCGCGGCTGACGTCCTGGTGGTCGGCGCACCTCAGTACAACTTCGACATCCCGACCCAGCTCAAGGCCTGGATCGACCGGCTGGCGCAGCCCGGCCGCACGTTCCGCTACACCGCCGAAGGCCCGGTCGGGCTGGCCGGCGGCAAGACGCTGATCGTTGCGTCGACCCGCGGCGGCAAGTACCCCGACGAGGCGGCGGCCGGCCAACTGATTCCGCGCGAACGCGATTACCTTCGTCTGGTCTTCGGTTTCATGGGCATCACCGACGTGCGCTTCGTGCGCGCCGACGGCCTGGCCATGGGCGACGAAGCCCGCGCGGCCGGCCTGGCGCAAGCGCGCCGCGAGATCGACGCGGCGATCGGCCTGCCCCTGGCCGAGGCCGCCTGAGACCCAGCCCGCACGGCGGCGCCTCGGGCGCGGCCGGCCGGCGTTTCACGCTACATTCCGGTTCGGATATCGTGCGTGCGGCGCGCCGTTCCCGCATCGGGCGGGATGGCGGCGCTGGGATGTACGGGGAGGGGAGGTGCGGCGCTATCGCCTGGGCCTGATCACACCGGCGCTCGGCGGCACGACGCTGCGCCAGTTCGACGTGAAGGAAGTCGCCAGGCCGTTGATTTCGCTCAACGTGGCCGGCCCGGCGATGCTGCTGCTGCCGCCGGCACATCTGCTGTCCGTCGTTCGTGCGCGCCTGCTCGCCACGGCGCGGGCGATCCGCTCGCGGTTCGGCGCGGACTGAGGGCCCGATTCCTCGTAGCGGTTCCGGCTTGCTTGCCGGGCCCGGACAGCGGTATACATGCCTGCGCGATGCCGTAAGATCGGTGTCCCTGCTGGAGGAGGAAAAATGACGCAGCCACTTTCGCGCTCGCCTGTGCATATACACGATATCGTCAGCGACTGGGCCGCCGCCACGCCGTCGGCGCCGGCCTTGAGCGATGCCCATGGGGCGCTGGACTATGCCGGGCTGGAGCATGCGTCGGCCGACGTCGCCCGGGCGTTGGCCGACGCCGGCGTGCGTCCGGGAGACCGGTTGCTCGTCGTCGGCGAGAACTGCGTGGCGGCCTGCGTGGCAGTGCTGGCGGCGAGCCGGCTGCGGGCCTGGTCGTGCATGGTCAACGCGCGCTTGTCGGCGCGCGAGGTGGACAACTTCATCGCGCACGCCGGGGCCCGGCGCGTGCTCTACACCGGCCTGGCCTCGAGGGATGCGCTGGCACACGCCGAGCGCCACGGCGCCCAGCCCTGGCCCGAGCTGGCGGGCACGCAGCTCGGCCCGCTCGCACCGGCCGTCCAGCCCGAGCCCGTGAGCCCGGACCCCGCCCGCCAGGTGGCGGCGCTCATCTACACCTCGGGCACTTCCGGTGCGCCCAAGGGCGTGATGCTCTCGCATGCGAGCATTCTGTTCGCGGCGGACACCACCCGGCGCCTGCGCGGTTTCCGGCCGGACGACCGCCTGTACGGCGCGCTGCCGATGGCGCACGTGGTGGGTCTGTCCAACCAGTTCCTCGGCACCATGGCGAGCGGCGCCAGCCTGCATCTGGTGGCGCGTTTCGAGCCGCAGGCCATGGCGCAGGCGCTGGCCGCCGGCGAGGTGACGGGTTTTTTCGGCGTGCCCGCGATGTATGCGCGCCTGCTCGCCTGGTCGCGCGACACCGGCCAGCGCCTGGCGGCGCCCGCGCTGCGCTACATGGGAACGGCGGGCGCGCCGCTCACGCCGGCGCTCAAGGCCGATGCCGAGCGTGCGTTCGGCATCGTGCTGCACAACGGCTATGGCATGACCGAGATGGCGCCGACCATCGCGCAGACGCGCATGGACGCGCCGCGCGCGGACCGTTCGGTGGGCCATGCCATCCCGGGCGTCGAAACCCGGCTGCTCGGGCGCGACGGTGCGCCGGTGGCCGACGGCGAGGTGGGCGAGCTGTGGGTGCGCGGGCCGAACCGCATGCTGGGCTATTACCGCGACGAGGCGCTCACCCGCGCGGTCGTCGACGAGCAGGGGTGGCTGAACACCGGCGATCTCGCGCATCGCGGCGCCGACGGCGCGCTGCACATCGTTGGACGCACCAAGGAGCTGATCATCCGCTCGGGCTTCAACGTGTATCCGGTCGAGGTCGAGCAGGTGCTCAATGCGCACCCCCAGGTGGTGCAGTCGGCCGTGGTCGGCCGTGCGGTGGAGGGCAACGAAGAGGTGGTGGCCTTCGTCGAGGCCATGGCGGGCGAGCCGCCGTCCGAGGCGGCCCTGCGCCGCTACTTGCGCGAGCATCTGTCGCCCTACAAAGTGCCCAGCGAGATCCGTTTCGTGCCGTGCCTGCCGGCCGCGCCCTCGGGCAAGATACTGAAGAACCAGCTCAAGCAGCTCGCCGCCGAGCGAGTGCAGTGAGCCCAGCGCGTGCGCCTTGCACGCAAGGAGACCCCGCATGACCGACAGAAAAGCCATACTCGTGATCGGCGCCGGCGATGCGACGGGCGGCGCGATCGCGCGCCGCTTCGCCCGCGAAGGCTATATCGCCTGCGTCACGCGGCGACACGCCGACAAGCTTGCGCCGCTGCTCGAGGCCATCCGCGCCGACGGCGGCGAGGCGCACGGCTTCGGCAGCGATGCGCGCAAGGAAGAGGAGATGGTGGGCCTGGTCGAGCGCATCGAGCGCGAGATCGCACCCATCGAAGTGGCGGTGTTCAACATCGGCGCCAATGTGCGCTTCGGCATCACGGACACCACGGCGCGCGTCTACTACAAGGTCTGGGAGATGGCCTGCTTCGGCGGCTTTCTCATGGGGCGCGAGGTGGCTAAGGCCATGCTGCCGCGCGGGCGCGGCACCATCATCTTCACCGGCGCCACGGCGAGCCTGCGCGGGCGCGACGGCTTTGCCGCTTTCGCGGGCGCCAAGCACGCCTTGCGCGCGCTGGCTCAGAGCATGGCGCGGGAACTCGGCCCGCAGGGCATCCACGTCGCCCACCCGATCGTCGACGGCGCCATCGACACCGAGTTCATTCGCAGCAACTTCCCCGAGCGCTATGCGCTGAAGGAACGTGACGGTATCGTCGATCCGGACAGCATCGCCGAGGCCTACTGGATGCTGCACCGGCAGCCGCGCAACGCCTGGACGCACGAGCTCGATCTGCGGCCCTGGCTGGAGTCCTGGTGAGCCGCTTTCCCCGCATCCGGGCCCCTCGCGGCCATGCCACGCCGAGGCCGTCGAGCGCCGCGGCGCTTCATGCACAGACCAAGGAGACATCGTGACCCAACCCCAAGTGCGCTTTCTATTCGACTTCGGCAGCCCCAACGCCTACCTCTCGCACAAGGTGATCCCCGCCATCGAGGCGCGTACCGGCGTGCGCTTCGCCTATGTGCCCGTGCTGCTGGGCGGCGTGTTCAAGATGACCAACAACCGCTCGCCGGCCGAGGCCTATGCCGACATTCCGGCCAAGCTCGCCTACGAAAGGCTGGAGCGCGAGCGCTTCGTGCGTCGCCACGGGCTCGAGCGCTTCCGGCACAACCCGCACTTTCCCGTGAACACCCTCACCATCATGCGCGGCGCCGTTGCCGCGCAGCGCCAGGGCGTGTTCGCGCCCTATGTGGAGGCGGTCTACGCGGCCATGTGGGAGCGTGGCCTGGACATGGCCCAGCCCGAGGTGATCGCCGGCGTGCTGAAAGAAGCCGGCCTGGACGCCGAGGCCTTGCTCGCCGGGGCGCAGGATGCCGAGGTCAAGGCCGAACTGCTGGCCAACACGCAGGCCGCGGTGGAGCAGGGCACGTTCGGTTCGCCCACTTTCTTCGTCGATGACGAGATCTACTTCGGCAAGGATCGCTTGCGCGAGGTCGAGGACGAGATCGTGCGGCGCCAGGGCGGGGCGGGCTGAGCGCACCGCCGTCGAAAGGCCATGGGGAGTTCAGGCGCCGGCTGACGTGGGCGGCGGCGCCATGCGGTCGGCCGCCCCGTTCAGTCGTTGCGCAAAGGCCACGAACCAGTCCAGGCTGGCGGGGTTGGCCAGCGAGTCCGGGTTGGCGACCTTGCGCAGCGGCTGGCCGAGCAGCAGCTTGCGGATCGGCAGCTCCAGCTTCTTGCCCGACAGGGTGCGCGGGATCTGCGCGACGGCGAAAATCTCGTTCGGCACGTAGCGGCCCGACAGCGCGTCGCGGATGGCCTTGCGGATGCGGGCATCGAGCGCCGCATCCAGCGTGTAACCTTCGCGCAGCACCACGAAGAGCGGCATGTACGACGCCCGTCCCAGGTACTCCAGGTCGACCACCAGGCTGTCGAGCACCTCGGGCAGGGTCTCCACGGCGCGATAGATTTCGCTCGTGCCCATGCGGATGCCCTGGCGGTTGATGGTGGTGTCCGAACGTCCGTAGATGATGGCGCCGCCTCGCGGCGTCACGCGCAGCCAGTCGCCGTGGCGCCACACGCCCGGGTACATCTCGAAGTAGCTCTCGCGGTAGCGGCTGCCGTCGTCGTCGTTCCAGAGATAGAGCGGCATCGACGGGATCGGCTGCACGCAGACCAGTTCGCCGACTTCGTCGTGCACGGGGTGGCCCGCGTCGTCGTAGGCGTACACCGCGGCGCCCAGGCAGCGGCACTGCATTTCGCCCTCGTAAACCGGCTGCGTGACGTTGCCGGCCAGAAACGCGCCGGCGAAGTCGGTGCCGCCGGAGATCGCATCGATCCAGAGGTGCGCGCCCACATGCTCGCGGATCCAGCGGTAGGATTCGGGCGCGAGTGGCGAGCCGGTCGAGCCGACCGCGCGCAGGCGCGAGAGGTCGGCGATCTGACGCGGTTCGACGCCGGCCTTTTCGCAGCTTGCGAAGAAGGCGGCGCCCGCGCCGAAGAAGGTCACGCCCGTCTCGCCGGCGAAACGCCAGAGCGCTCCCCAGTCCGGGTAGGCCGGGCTGCCGTCGTAGAGGCACACCGTGGCGCCGGCGAGCAGGCCGCCCACCTGCGCGTTCCACATGATCCAGCCCGTGCTGGAGTACCAGTGGAAGCGGTCCCGCGGCTGGATGTCGTTGTGCATCATGCCCATCATGGACATCACGAGCAGGATGCCGCCATGCCCGTGCACGATGGGCTTGGGCATGCCGGTGGTGCCGGATGAATAGACAATCCACAGCGGATGGTCGAACGCCAGCCACTCGGCTTGGAGCGGCGCATCGCCGGCTACGGCGTCCTGCCAGGGCAGGGCATCCGGCAGCGGCGCGGCGCCGGCGAGCTGGTTCAGGGCGATGACGTGGCGCAGCGTGGGCAGGCCGGCGCGCAGCTCGGCCACGCTGGCGCCGCGGTCGTGATCCTTGCCGCCATAGCGATAGCCGTTGCAGGCAATGAGCACGCTGGGCTCGATCTGGCGAAAGCGGTCGAGCACGCTGGCCGAGCCCATGTCGGGCGAGCACACCGACCAGACTGCGCCCACCGAAGCGCAGCCGAGCAAGGCCACGATGGTCTCGGGCAGATTGGGCAGGTAGGCCACGACCCGATCGCCGGGCGTCACCCCGAGCGCGCGCAAACGCGCCGCGAGCGCCGCCGCCTGGCGCTGCAGCTCGGCCCACGACCATTCGCCCGCACGGCCGTCCTCGCCGCGAAACACGATGGCCGGCCGCTGCGTGGTGGCGTGGCGGAACACCTGATCGACGAAGTTGACCCGGGCGCCGGGGAACCAGCGCGCGCCGGGCATGACCCGCTCGGCCAGCACCGTCTCGTGCGGCGTGGGCGAATGCACGTCGAGATAATCCCAGGCGGCCTGCCAGAACGCCTCGATCTCGGTGGTGGACCACCGCCACAGCGCGTCGTAGTCGGCAAAGCGCAGGCCGCGTTCGCGCGCGAGCCAGTCGGTGAATGCGCTCAGGTTGGCGGCGGCCACCTGTTCGGCCGTGGGGGTCCAGACCGCCACGGCCTCCTGGGGAGTGTCCTGCATCTTGTCTCCTGCCTGCGAATGCGAGTGCGAAGGCCCGGGCGTCGTCTCGTCTCATGGTGCAGCCGCCGGACGGCGGCCGCATGGCAGAAGATGATAGCGTCCGCTCAGGCGGACGTCAGCCCATAGGCCGCGCTGCGCATGCTGAGCGAGCCCCATTCGATACCTGCGGTCGGGAAGGCGACCGGCTCGTGCGGCCGGCGCAGGCCGATGGCGTAGAGCAGGGGCAGATAGTGCTCGGGGGTGGGCACGGCGAAGCGGGCCTGCGGGTCCAGCCGCTCCCAGTGCGCGAGGCCGTCGTCGTCGCCCGCCTGCAGTGCCTGGGCGACCGCCTGGTCGAAGCGCTCGGCCCACGCATACGGTTCGGCGGCGTCGCCGCGGCGCGCCGTGCGCAGGTTGTGCACGATGTTGCCCAGGCCGATGACCAGCACGCCTTCGTCGCGCAGCGGGCCCAGGCGACGCGCCAGCGCCAGGTGCTCGGCGCCCGTGCGGTGCAGGTCCAGGCTCAGTTGGACGACAGGAATGTCGGCCTGCGCAAACATGTGCACCAGCACCGACCAGGTGCCGTGGTCCAGCCCCCAATCCTGCGTGTCCAGTTGCACGGGCTCGGGCGCGAGCAGGGCCGCGACGCGCTCGGCCAGGGCCGGGCTGCCGGGCGCCGGATACTGCATGTCGAACAGCGCCTGCGGAAAACCGCCGAAGTCGTGGATGGTGCGCGGCCTGTCCATGGCCGTCACTGCCACGCCCGCCGTCTCCCAGTGCGCCGAGACCGCCAGGATCGCGCGCGGGCGCGGCAGCCGCTGGCCCAGAGCGCGCCAGGCGCGGCTGTATGGCGTATCGAGGATGGCGTTCATGGGCGAGCCGTGCGCCACGAAGAGCGCAGGCTGGATCGCGATATCGGTCATTTGCGCAGCCTCCTGTCGCTGCGGGGCGTATGCCGTGGACGGCGGCGGCCTGCCATGACGAAGAAGTTCAGCCCGCGCTGTCCAGCGTGTACTTGCCGGGTGCTCCGACGCCCAGCTCGCGGGCGAGCCAGGGCAGGGCGGTGGCGAGTTCGCCGCGCAGCGTATAGGGCGGGTTGATGACGAACACACCGCTGCCGTGCAGCCCGATGCCGGTCAGCTCGGGTGTGCCCACGGTAAGGGTGGCGTTGAGCCAGCTCTTGACCGGCAGGCGGGCGAGCTTCTCGGGCAGTTGCTGGGCTTCGCGCCGCTGGATCAGCGGATACCAGATCAGGTAGGTGCCGGTGGCAAAGCGTTCCAGCCCTTCCTTGACCGTCTGCATCACCTGCCGGTAGTCTTTTTTGTCCTCGTACGAGGGGTCGATCAGCACGAGGCCGCGCCGCGTCGGCGGCGGCAGCAGCGCCTTCAGCCCTTGAAAGCCGTCGGTCGCGTAGATCATCGCGCGCCGTTCCTGTTCCCGGCCGCGGCGGCGCACATTGTCGATCAGGACCTGCACTTCGCTGGTGTGCCATTCGAACAGGCGCAGCCGGTCGCGCTCGCCGAGCAAATCGAAGGCGATCCAGGGCGAACCCGGGTAGTAGGCGAGCTTGCCGTCGGGGTTCAGGCGGCGCACCTCTTCGAGGTAGGCGCCGAGCAGCGGCGGCGGCTTGGTGGCCTGCCACAGGCGCTCGATGCCGCTCGTGTACTCGCCCGTCTTGTTGGCCCAGGCGCCGCGCAGATCGTACAGGCCGGCACCCGCGTGCGTATCCAGGTACCAGAAGGGCTTGTCCTTCTGGCGCAGGTACTGGAGCACCTGCACGAGGATGCTGTGCTTGAGCACGTCGGCGTGATTGCCGGCGTGAAAGGCGTGGCGATAGCTGAACATGGAGGAACCGGACGATGGCAGGGGATAACTATAACCTTGCCGGCCCGCGCGGCATGGGCAGGGCCGCCGCCTTGCGCTAAAATCGCTGGCTTGCCCCGGTAGCTCAGTGGATAGAGCACCTTCCTCCTAAGAAGGGGGTCACACGTTCGATCCGTGTCCGGGGCGCCAGATACCTCAATGGCTTACCGAGTGCTCACAAGTGCTCGACATGAAGCGAAGCGCGGTGCGCGAAGCCCGACCGGCGAATCCCACAGCCTTCGTATGGTTATTCTTGACTTCAGGCTTTCAACCCCTAAACTTACGCCCGTCAAGGGGAGTAGCTTTTCCGCCGTAGCATCGTCATTACGGTAATCCGCGCCGACAGGCGCAGAACCCGGTGCTCGGGCAACTTCATCGAGTTGCAAGCAAGACCTTGCCCACGAAGGGCAGGGTGCGCGCATACGCAATGACCTGTGTCCTTCGGGAACAGGTCATTTTTGCTTCTGGAGCCAGTATGTCGACATCCGCATGCCGTTGTGCCCCCATGCGACCGCGCCCTCGTGGCGCGCGTCGCTCGCGGCGTTGCCATTCCGGCAGCGCCGAGCCTCCCTCACCCCCGTTCGGTTTCGCGCCTGCGCTCATTGCGCGGGTGTGCGCTCGGCATGGCCGTGCGCTCCGGCCGGCAAGCCCGCTTCTTCGGGCGGCGCCGGCGTCTCTCCCTTCCCATACGAGTGATACAGCTAGGAGATAGCTTTGCTTGAATTTCTGCAAACCCTGAGCTGGGCGGCGGTGTTCCAGATCATCCTGATCGACATTCTGCTCGGCGGCGACAACGCGGTGGTCATTGCACTGGCCTGCCGCAACCTGCCCAAGAAACAGCGCATGCAGGGCATCCTCTGGGGTACCGCGGGCGCCATCATCCTGCGCGTCATCCTCATCTTCTTCGCGCTGACGCTGCTGACCATCCCCTTCCTGAAGGTCGTGGGCGCGCTCCTGCTGCTCTGGATCGGCGTCAAGCTGCTCATCCCCGAAGAGGACGCGCACGGCAACATCCAGGGCGGGACCTCGATCTGGGCTGCGATCAAGACCATCATCGTGGCCGACTTCGTGATGAGCCTGGACAACGTCATCGCGATCGCCGGCGCCGCTCAGGGTGCGGCGGCGGAGCATCAGCTCGGCCTGGTCATCTTCGGCCTGGTCGTGAGCGTGCCCATCATCATCTGGGGCAGCACGCTGGTGCTCAAGCTGATCGACCGTTTCCCGCTGGTCATCACCTTCGGCGCGGCGCTGCTGGGCTGGATCGCGGGCGGCATGCTGGTCACCGACGTGGTCTTCGTGAACAACTTCGGCGAGCCCTCCACCATGGTGAAGATCGTGGCCGAGCTGGTCGGCGCAGTCTTCGTCGTGCTGCTGGGCCGTACGCTGGCGCAGCGCAAGCGCGCGGCGCTGGAGGGCGGCAACGCCGCCTAAGCCCCAAAGCCGGGGCCCTGCGCGGCCCCGGCCCGCGTAGAATGCGGGCCAGACGCGGATTCGTCCGCGCTGGCCCGTTTTGTTTTGTCGCCGGGCCACTGCCAAGTAGCGAACGGCCGCTGCCGTTCGCCGGCCAGGAGGCGGTCTTCCCGCCGACGAAGAATCGCAGGTGTCCATGCCCAGGAAGAAAATCGATGCCGGTGCGCGCGCGCACAGCGAGCAGGCCGGCCAGCTTCTCGATGCCGCCGCGGCTCATGTGCTTGCGCACGGGCTGGGCGATCTGTCACTGCGCCACATTGCCGAGTCGGTGGGTACGAGCCATCGGATGCTGATCTATTACTTCGGTTCCAGCGACGGCTTCTGGCAGGCATTGCTCCAGCGCCTGCGGCACCAGGAGCAGGCCAAGAGCATCGGCTGGAGCGGTTCGACCCACGGCCCCGCGCACGGCATCGAGGCGGCCTGGGCGCGTTATGCGGCGCCCAACTATCTGCCGGTCATGCAACTGCTCTTCGAGGTCTATGGGCGGGCGATCCGAGACCGCGAACGCTTCAAGCCGTTCCTGGACGAGGTCGTCGGAACGTGGACCGACACGCTCACCCAGACGCTGCAATCGCGCTTCGGAATCGAGCCGGCGCAAGCCAGGGTGCGCGCCCGTCTCGAGCTGGCCACCATGCGCGGCCTGCTGCTCGACCTGGTCACGACGGGAGACCGTGAAGGCACGACCGAGGCGTTGCGCTACTTCGCCCGCCTGATGAACGCCGATACCCCGCCGCAGGCGTAGGAGCAGGCCGCCCGCGCCGACGCAGTGTCGCGCAGCGCGCCGCACGAATTTCCCATTTTTCTGAGGTTTTCGGGCATGGCGCTTTTGCGAAGTTGTGTGTACCATCTGGTACATTATTCATCGACACCGTGTCGAACTGGAGCGCGCGCATGAAAACACCACACTGGATCAAGGGCTTGATGGGCGCCGTGCTGGCCCTGTCGTTCGGGGCACAAGGCTGGGCTCAGGACGATTTCCCGTCCCGGCCGGTACGCCTGGTGGTTCCCCAGATCGGCGGCACGGGCAACGACGTACTGGCGCGTTCGCTGGCCGAGCGCCTGCGCGAACGGTGGAAGGTGCCCGTGGTGGTCGAGAACCGCCCGGGCGCCAACGGCACGATCGCCGCCAACTATGTCCTGGGCCAGCCGGCCGACGGTGCCACACTGTTCCTGGCCGGCGTGTCCAACCTGGCGTTCAATCCTTTCCTGTATCCCACGCTGTCGCATGATCCGCGTCGCGACTTCGCGGGCGTGGCGGTGCTGGCCAACTCGCCGTTCGTGCTGGTGGCCACGCCCGGCCGGTTCACCGGCGGGCTGCCCGGCTTCGTCGAGCAGGCCCGCGCCCGACCCGGCGAGATCAACTACGCCTCGGGCGGCATGGGCAATTCCACCCATCTCGCGATGGACCTGGTGGCCGAGCGCGCTGGCGTGCAGTTGACGCACGTGCCGTTCAACGGCGGCGGCGCCAGCACCAGTCTGCTGAGCGGCGAGACCCCGGTGATGATGAACGTCGTGGCCGGCGTCAAGCCGTTGATCGACGCCGGCAAGCTCGAGGCCTTCGCGGTCACCGGCAAGCAGCGCATCGCCGCCTTGCCCGACGTGCCGACTTTCGCCGAGCAGGGCTACGAGGTCGACGTGCCGGGCTGGTACGCGATCGTCGTCAAGCGCGATACGCCCGCGCCGGTGGTCCAGCGCATCAATGCCGACATCAATGCCGTGCTCCTCGACCCCGCTTTTCGGGAGACGCTGGCCTTCCAGTTCCTGGACCCGATCGGCGGTCCGCCCGAGACGGTCGAGCAATATGTCACACGGGACGCGGACGCCTGGGGCGCACGCATCCGCGCCCTGGACCTGAACCACTGAACGAGGAGGACGATATGGCTCGATTGACGACGGCGGTTCGCGATGCCCGCCATGCCGGCATGCGCGAACTCATGGACCGGCTCGGCGTGGACGCTCTGGCGTTCGGCACGCCGGACTTCTTCCAGTACGCCACCAACTTCCAACTCGATGTCTGGCCCTGGGAGCGGCCCGTGCTGGTCGTGGTGCCGCGCGAGGGACGCACGTTCGCCATCATGAACGAGCTGTCGACCAACCACATGCGCTTTGCCGTCAGCAAGGGCGAGGTCTGGCTGGACGAGGTTGTCTACTACAGCGAGCATCCGCGCGTGCGATCCCGGCTGCCGCTGCTGCCGCAGTTGGGATCGGCGCTCGCCGCGTGCCTGCAGGCGCACGGCCTGGACCGCGCGCGGATCGCCACCGACGGCAATCTCGGCCTGCTGGCGGATGCGCAGCGCTTGTTGCCGGGCCTGACGGTACAGCCCCAGGTGGCCGCGGTGCGCAGCCTGCGATGGGTGAAGCATGCCGAAGAGCTGGCGGTGATGCGCGATCTGGCGGCCTTGACCGACTGGGTGCAGGACCGCTATCGCGAGAACATACGGCCGGGCCGCCTGGTCCAGGAGCTGGATCATGCGATGGCCGGCTTGATGGTCGAGGAGGCCGCACGCCGGTTTCCCGGCGAGGATTTCGACATCCTGCGCTGCTGGACGCTGACCGGTCCGGCGTCGGCGTCGCCCCACGGCGACGGCGCCGCTTGCGGGGCGAGGATCGCCGCGGGCGATACGCTGGTCAACCTCGTCCTGCCGCGCTTGAACGGCTTGTACGTCGAGAACGAGCGCACGTGGTTCTGCGGCACGCCCAACGCCGAACAGGCGCGGTTCTACACCGTCGCGGCGCAGGCTACGGACGCGGCGGCCGCCGCGGCGGTGACCGGTGCCCGAGTGTGTGACATCGATGCCGCTGCCCAGGCCGTGATCGAAGACGCCGGTTGCGGCGAGTACGTGTTCCACCGCACCGGGCATGCCGTCGGGCTGATGCTGCACGAATATCCGGAGGACATGGCGTTCAACACGCGTGCCCTGCTGGCGGGCGAGGTGTATTCCGCGGAACCCGGCCTGTACGTCTACGGACTGGGCGGATTCCGCCTGGACGACACGGTCATCGTCGGCGACGAACCGGAGGTCATCGTCCGCACGCCCAAGACGCTGGAATATGCCACCGTCGGATGACGGCGAGCGGGCCCGCGCCGGGCCTGCCTCAGTCCGCCCAGGGAATGGGCGCCTCGTTGGTGCCCCAGTACATGCCTTTCTGCTCCATGTAGGGCAGGATGCCGAGGCGTCCCTTCTCGCGGCCGAGCCCGCTGTCGCGCCAGCCGCCGAACGGCGTGGACACCGAGAACTGCTTGTAGGTGTTGATCCACACGGTGCCCGCCTGCACCGCGCGGCCCACGCGCCAGGCGCGCTTGAAGTCGCGCGTCCATATGCCGGCGGCCAGGGCATAGATGCTGTCGTTGGCCTGCGCGATCAGGTCGCTCTCGGTCTCGAAGGGCAGGGCCGCGAGCACCGGCCCGAAGACCTCCTCGCGGCACAGGCGCTGGTCGTTGGCCAGGCCTTCGATGATGGTGGGGCGATAGAAGAACCCGTCGCCGGCGCCGTCGGGCCGCGCGCCCCCGGTGCGCAGGCGTCCGCCGTCCTCCAATCCCATGGCGACATAGCGTTCGACGTTGGCGCGGTGCGCGGCGGTGATGAGCGGGCCCATCTGCGTGTTCTCGTCGGCGGGGTCGCCGATGCGCAGGCGTTCGGCGCCGGCCGCCAGGCGGGCGAGGCAATCGTCGTAGATGCTGCGTTCGACGAACAGGCGCGAGCCGGCGATGCACGATTCGCCCGAGGAACTGAAGATGCCGTAGAGCACGCCGTTCACCGCGTGGTCCAGGTCGGCGTCGGCGAACACCATGGTGGGCGACTTGCCGCCCAGCTCGAGCGAGACGGACATCATCTTGTCGGCCGCTACGCGGGCGATGTGGCGCCCGGCCACCGTGCCACCCGTGAAGGCCACGCGGCGTACCAGGGGATGCCGCACGATGGCGTCGCCGATGGTGCGGCCTTCGCCCGGCAGCACGGCGATCACGCCGCGCGGCACGCCGGCCTCTTCGCAGAGCCGGGCGAGTTCGAGCGCGAGCAGCGGCGTGATCTCCGAGGGTTTGAGCACGATGCTGTTGCCCGCGGCCAGCGCCGGGGCGAGCTTCTGCGCTTCGCTCGCGATCGGCGAGTTCCACGGCGTGATCGCCGCGACCACGCCCATGGGCTCGTACACGCTCATGCTGAGGTAGTCGCCGCGCGACGGGGTGATGGTTTCCTCCAGGGTTTCGCAGGCGGCGGCGAAGAACTGGAAGGTGCCCGCGGCGCTGGCGACCAGGGCGCGGGTCTCGGTGATCGGCTTGCCGTTGTCCAGGCGCTGCAGTTGCGCCAGATGCTCGGCGCAGGCGCGGATGCGCTCGGCCACGCGATACAGCACCAGGGCGCGCTCATGCGGCTTGCGGCGCGACCACACGCCGCTCTCGAAAACGCGCTGGGCGTGCTCGATGGCGGCCTGGACATCGTCCAGGCTCGCCGCGTTCAGGCTGGCGACGGGCTTGCCGTCGGCCGGGTAGAGGGAGTCGTAGCGCTCACCCTGGCCCAGGCGCCATTCGCCTGCGACCAGGAGAGGAACGGGTTGCTCCAGGTTCATGGCGGCTCCTAGATCACCAGCGCGGCGGCGCGATTGACGATGGCGCGCAGCACGCTGTAGACCGTCAGCGAGGAGGTCTTGGGGTTGCTCGCGAGCGGCTTGCCGCGCATGGTGAGTTCGAACTCGCCGAAGGCGCCGCGCGCGCGCACGTGGTGCACGTTGTCCGTCACCCCGGGGTCGGCGATCAGGCGCACGGTGGTTGCCTCCAGGCCCAGCCCGGCCAGGGCGATGGTCGCGGCCACGTTGGCGTTCTTGGGAAAGGCCGCCGCCGCTTCCCGGGCCGAGCCGGCGAAGATCTCGGTGGCCTCGGTCAGCTCGGCCAGCACGCAGCGCTCGGCGGCCGGCGTGCCCTGCCAGGCATGGGGCGGCTTGCGGCCGGTATAGACAACCTCGTCCAGGCCGCCCAGGCGGCCGGCAGCCAGGGCGTCGATCCCGCCGATCGCGCCGGAGAGCAGCTCGACACGGGTATGGCCGCGCGCGGCCGCATCGGCCAGGCGCTCGGCCAGGCCCGGTTCGGAGAGCGCGCCGATCGAGACGACGACGCAGGCAATGCCGGCTTCGAGGGCGGGCAGCACGTGTTCGGCGATCGCGCCGTGTCCGGCGCATTCGACCAGCAGGTCGGGGCGGGCAGCCTGCGCGAGCGCCGTATGCACGGCGGGCGGGTGGGCCAGCGCGGCAAGGGCCTCGCGCGCAGCGGTCTGGCCGTCTGCCGGCACGATGACGCTGGCGACGGCGATGTCGGCGCGGCCGTCGAGGCCTTGCATGACGGACTGGGCGATGGCGCCGCAGCCGATGATGGCGACGTTGAGCATGGATGTTCTCGACTGGAGTTGCGTGGACCTCCCTGCGCTGCGGCGCGGGGAGGAGGGCGGGCGCGTCCGGCCCGCTGCGGGGACGGCCTCAGGCGGCCGCTTTGTCCGCCTGGCGCACGGGCGGGCCGGCGAAGGTCGTCTTGAAGGGGCCGATGGCCAGCATGTCCACTTCGAGCAGGCAGGGACCGGGCTGGGCCAGCGCGTCGGCCAGCACCGCGTCCAGGCCGTCGAGCGTGTCGATGCGGCGATGGGCCAGTTGCAGCGAGGCGGCCAGGCCGGCGTAGTCCGGCGTGTGCAGTTCGACATAGTGGCGGCGTCCGCCGTAGTGCGCGTCCTGGATGTTCTTGATGACGCCGTAGCCCTTGTCGTTCATCAGGACGATCAGCATGTCGGCGCATTCCTGCACGGCCGTGGCCAGCTCGCCGATGTTCAGGATGAAGCCGCCATCGCCGGCGAGCACGAAGGTCTTGCGGCCGGTACCGGCCGCGCCCACGGCAGCGCCGATGCCCATGGCCAGGCCCTGCCCGATGCCGCCGCCCAGGGCGTGCACGCCCGCGCGCGGCGAGAAGATCGACAGCAGGCGGTTGCCCCAGATGCTGTTCGAGAGGGTCACGTCGCGCACCCAGTTGAAGTCCTGCCCGGCGGCACGCTGCAGCCCCTCGACCAGCGCGGCGTAGGGGCCGATGCCTTGCACCACCTGCTCGCGCGCCGCGGCGCGCGCGGCGGCCAGGTCGGCAGCGAACGCCGGGTCGACGCGCAGGCGGCCTTCCAGACGGTCGGCCAGCGCGGCCAGGGCAAGCCTGGCGTCGGCGCAGACGAACTGGGCATTGCGATAACCGCGGTCCGACGCGCCCGGCGCGGCGTCGATGCGATAGAGCGGTGTGGGCAGCGCGAGCTTGTAGGTCAGGGTCTCGTTGCCGCGCAGGCGCGAGCCCACCACCAGGGCGGCGTCGCAGGTGCGGTAGAACGCTTCGGCCGCCGCATGCACGTTGAACGCGCCCAGCGAGCGTTCGTCGTCCTCGGGCACCACGCCGCGGCCCTGGGTGCTGGTCACCACGGCAAAGCCCATGTCCATCAAGCGGCGCACCTCGGCGCCGGCATGCCGCGCGCCGCCACCGACCCAGAGCAGCGGACGGCGCGCCTGGGCGAGCGCATCGGCCAGCGCGCCGATGGCCGCCGCGTCGGGCGCGAGCACCGGTACCGGCAGCGGCTGCAGCTCGGCCGGCATGGCGATCTCGGCGCGCTGGATGTCGATCGGGATCTCGACGCTCACCGGGCCGGTGGGCGCGCTCCGCGCGATCTGCACCGCCTGCTTGACCGTGGCGAGCGCGGTTTCCTTGTCGAGCACGCGAAACGCGGCCTTGGACACGGACTTCAGCGTGGCGAGCTGGTCCGGCGCCTCGTGGATGTAGGCCAGGTCGCGATCGAGGTAGGGCGTCTCGATCTGCCCGGTGAGGTGCAGCAGCGGCGTACCGGCGGTGAGCGCCTCGACCATGGCGCCGGCGGCGTTGCCCGCCGCGGTGCCGGTGCTCGTCACACACACGCCCAGCCGGCCGGTGGTCCGCGCGCAGGCGTCCGCCATGTTGGTGCCGCCGGCTTCGCCGCGAGCCGGTACGAAGCGGATGCGGCCCTGGCGCGCGAAGGCGTCGAGGATCGGCATGTTGTGGATCGAGATCACGCCGAAAGCTTCGGTGACGCCGGCTTGGGCGAGAAAAGCGGCGATGGCGTCGCCGACGGTGCAGGTGCGGGAATCAGGCATGGCGGTTGTGTCCTCCGGATACGTCGATGTGACTGCCGGTGGTATAGGAAGAAAGCGGGGAAGCGAGAAAGAAGATGGCGCGCGCGGGCTCGTCGGGATGGCCGAGCCGGCCGAGCGGGATGTGCTTGGCGCGTGCGAGTTCGGCGGTCCAGTCGTCCCAGGACACGCCGCGCTCCTCGCGCGCTTCGTAGCGGCGCCGCCATTGCCCGGAATCGACCAGGCCGAGCAGGATGCCGTTGACGCGGATGCCCAGCGGCGCAAACTCGGTGGCCAGCGAGCGCACCAGGCTGTGCACGCCGGCGCGCGCGGCCGATGTGGCCACCATGTGCGGTTCGGGCTGGATCGCGAGCAGCGAGTTCACGCACACGATGGCCGCCGCGGCGCTGCGTTCGAGCTGGGGCTGGAAGGCGCGCGTGGGATGGATGATCGAAAAGAACTTCAGGTTCAGCTCGGCGAGCCAGTCTTCGTCGCGCGTGCTGGCAAAGGTCGACATGCGGGCCTGGCCCGCGTTGTTGACCAGGATGTCGGCGGGGCCGAGCGCGGCCTCGCAGGCCTGGGCGAATGCGCCTACCTGCACCGGATCGAGCACATCGCAGGCCTGCCCATGTACGCGGGCGTGCGGGAATTCGCCGCGCAACTGCGCAAGCGCGTGCTGCAGGCGCCCGGCGTCGCGCCCGCACAGGCCGACCGCCGCACCGGCGGCCAGGAAGCCGCGCACCGTGGCGAGGCCGATGCCGGAACTGCCGCCGGTCACGATGGCCACGCGGCCGGAAAGATCGTACATGGGAGCAAGGTTCATGCGCTGTGATGCACCGTGTGCGGTGCGTAGTCGAGAAGGCGGGAGAGTTCGTCCGCTGCCCGCCGCACCTTGGCCACCACGGCCTCCTCGGCCTGCGGCGTCGCTTCGAACTCGATCATGGGAATCGTGACGCCGATGGCGGCGACCATCTGGCCGGTGTGGTCGCGCACCGGCGCGGCGGCGCTGCCGACATCGGATTCGAAGAAGCCCTTGTCGATCGCATAGCCGCGCTCGTGGTCGGCCTGCGCGATGGCGTGCATCTCGTTCACCGTGCGCGGCGTGCGCGGCGAGAACGACTGCAGGGTGTCCTCGGGATACAGCGCGCGCAACTGCTCGAGCGTCAGATCGCTCAGCAGCACCCGGCCGAGCAGCGTGGCGTGCGCCGGCAGGCGGGTGCCCACGTACACCGTGCTCACGAACGGCGTGGGCGCGGACGCCTTGGCCACGAATACGATGGCGCGCCCGTCGCGAATGGCGAGGTTGGCCGAGAAGCCGGTTTCGTCGCGCAGTCGTTCGAGCAGCGGGCGGCCGAGTTCGGTGAGCTCCAGCGAAGCGAGGTATTCGAAGCCCAGGCGCAGCACGGCCATGTCGAGCTGGTACAGGTTGCTCGCCTCGTCGCGCCGCACGAAGCCCATGGTCTCGAGGGTGTTGAGCAGGCGGAAGGTGGTGGTGCGCGGCAGTCCGAGCCGGCGCGCCAGCTCGGGTGCGCTCAGGCGCCGTTCGGCGCGGCTGAACTGCAGCAGCAGCTTCAGGCCGCGCTCCAGCGCGGGCACCATGTATTTGTCCTGGAGGCTGTCCGGGGCGGTGGAGGGGGGCTTGGTCATGAGGGTGGTCTCAGATGACAGGTGTCGCGTCTGCGCAGAAACCCTCAATGATGCCCGCAACCTGTGCGGGTTGTTCGATATGGCAGGCATGGCCGGCCGCTTCGATGAGACCGAAGGGCGCGTTCAGTGCCTGGGCCGCGGCGCGGCTCTGCTCGACCGGAGTGATGGTGTCGTGCTCGCCGACGTGCACGGCGTGCACCTGCGGCGCCGCCGGGGCGAGCAGATCGCCGCCGCAGAGCAGCTCGATGGCCTGGGCATAGCCGCGCTCGCTGATGCGCCGCGTGTTCCAGGCGACCCAGGCCACCTGCCCGGGCGTTGCGGCCGGCGAGAGCATGGCCGCCGAGCGCCGCTCGGCGATGCCCGCCACACCGCCGTCCGCCAGGGCCTGCAGCCGGCGTGCCCGTACGGCCGCGCGCCGCTCGGGCGCGGCCGCCCCGTAGCCCGGCGCCGGGCTGAGCAGCAGCACCTTGCGCGGGCGCCGCTCGCCGTGGGCCGCCTGCTGGCGCGCCACGATCGCACCCAGGGAGTGGCCGACCAGCACGTAGTCATGCACGTCCAGACGGGCGAGCAGCGCATCCAGGCGGGCGGCATAGTCCGCGGCGCCGGGCGCCTGCGCGGCGAGCGGGTCCGACTCGCCGTAGCCGGGCGCATCCCAGGCCAGCACCCGGTGCGTTCTCGAGAGTTGCTCGGCCACCTCCAGCCAGGAGCCCGCGCCTGAGCCGATGCCATGCAGCAGCACCACGGCAGGGCCGCGGCCGGCCTGGCGGCAGGCCATGCGCGCGCCGTCGTCCAGCGACACCAGGGTGAGCGGGAACGCCGAATCCAGGCGCATGGCGAGGTCGGACGGGGGCGAGGGTTCGGTCGTGGCGAGTTTCATGCCGGCGGTCTGGAAATTTTTTTGCGGGAGCCGAGAATTTCCGGCATTATACGGCGGTGTTTCACTAAAGGATCAATAATCCATAGGTGAAACAATGACGATACAATAGAACGCTGACGGCGCGGCACGTATCGCCGTCGGCCGCTTCCATGGGAATTCACATGCTTCATCGCAACACTCTGTGCGGCGTGTTGGCCTCTGCCGCCTGTTGCCTGCCGCTGGCCGCTCACGCTGCGGATGCCGTCACGCTCTATGGCGTGGTCGACGTCGGCTATCAGTACGACAAGACCGAGGGCCAGGCCGCCAGGTCCGGCCTGGGCTCCGGACAGGCCGGCCAGTCGCGCTTCGGCCTGCGCGGCAGCGAAGATCTGGGCAACGGCATGAAAGCCACGTTCCAGCTCGAAGGCGGTTTTCTGACCACCACCGGCAACTCCACGCAGGGCCGCCTGTTCGGCCGCCAGGCCACGCTCGGCCTCGCGGGCCGCTTCGGCGAGATCCGCCTGGGCCGCCAGACCGTGTTCGGCTACGCCTGGACGCCCGCGATCGCCAGCCCGTTCGGCCTGTCCTGGCTGCGCAGCAGTGTGGGCACCACCTTCGGCTACAAGCAGGGCGACTTCGGCGACGACGGCCGCATCAGCAACTCGGTGCTATATTTCTCGCCCAAGTGGCACGGTCTGGAGTTCGGCGTGGGCTACGCCTTCGCCACCGACCAGCAGGTGCAGGGCACCGGCAACAACGATCGCGTGGTCACCGGCGGCGTGCGCTACACCCAGGGCCCGCTGCGCCTGGGCGCCACCTACGAGTGGCTCAATCCGTCGAAGGCCGAGCCGGTCCAGCGCCGCAACGCCAAGAACCTGCAGGTCGCGGGTTCGTATGACTTCGGCGTCGTCCGGCTGCATGCCGGCTACAACGAGCAGCGCGACATCAACGTCAGCCCCGCCACCGGGTTCGTCGAAACCGGCGGCGAGCGCGATCGTGTCTATACGCTGGGCGTTTCCGCGCCCATCGGCCCGGGCCGGGTGCTCGCGAGCTACCAGAACGCCACCAAGTCCAAGGTCGACGGCTTCGGGCTGGCCTATCAGTACGACCTGTCCAAGCGCACCTTCCTGTACGCCATGTACAACGACTTCGACACCCGCGACCACTACACGGGCGAGGACGTCGGACGTCGTCAGGTCGCGCTCGGTCTGCAGCACAAGTTCTAAAGGCGCCTGCCGCGCCACCGCCCCGCAAGGGGCGCTTTCCGCGGCCGTGCGCCGCGGGAAGCTTCATCGTTCGAGAGGAAATACGACATGAGCCAAGTCAACGCAGCCCCCGAGATCCCGGTCCCGGACCAGGACGAGCCGCTCTTCGCAACCTGGAAGCGCCCCAAGGACAAGACGCTCGGCGAGTGGATGGAGACCCGCGTCTCGCGCCGCGCCACGCGCAAGTACGACTGGAACGCGCTCGGTTGGCAGGCCGAGGTCGACCCCAAGTATCGCCGCGCGCAGACGCGCTACATCGGCACCGGCGCCGCCGGCGTCAGCAATGATTCCAACACCATCCCGGCCGAGCACTTCACGTTCTCGACCATGGTGCTGCCCGCCGGCTGCGAGGGCCCGCTGCACGTGCACCACGACGTGGAAGAAGCCTTCTTCATCCTGAAGGGACACGCGATCCGCTTGTTCCTGGAGTACCAGGGCGAAAGGTTCGAGACCGTGCTCAACGAGCGCGACGTGATATCGGTGCCGCCGGGCATCTATCGCGGCCTCATCAACGAAGGCCAGGAAGAAGCCCTGATGTGCGTGATGCTGGGCGCGAACCGTCCCGACCTGCCCGACTATCCCGACAACCATCCCATCGCCATCGCCAAGGCCGAGCGCAAGCGCGCCGCCGCGGCCAAGGCGGCGAGCCAGGGCTGATCGTCCGTCCTGCGCCTCGCTTGAACAGACAGGAGAATATCGTCATGAAACGCAGACAATTCCTGGGTACGGCAGCCGCGGCCGTCGGCGCCGGCCTGCTGCCCGGCATCGCCTCGGTGCAGGCCGCCGGCCGCGGTCGCCTGACCTATCTCACTCCCTTTACGTTGTCGCTCGCGTTCGCGCCCGTGCTGTATGCACAAGCGTCCGGCCGCTACAAGGACCTCGGGCTCGATTTCTCGGTCGAAGTGGGGCGCGGTGCGGCCCAGGCCATCCAGCTCGTCGCCGCACGCCAGGTCCAGGTCGGGCGCACCGGCGGCGCCAACTACCTGGTGAGCCGTGCTCGCCCGGACAGCAACGTCATCACCATTGGCACGGTGTGCCAGATCTCGCCCTTCGTGCTCATCTCCGACGAGAAGAAGCCCATCGCCAAGGTCGAGGAAATGGAAGGCAAGATCATCGGCATGGCCTCCTTCGGCGGCTCGATGGAAGCCACGCTCAACCTCATGCTGGCGCGCGCCGGCATCGATCCGAAGTCGGTGCGCCGCGAGCGCGTGGCCGACGGCCCCGCGTCCTTTGCCATGATCCAGGCCGGGCGGCTGCATGCCTTCTTCGGCAACACCAGCACCGTCTCGCGCCTGCATGCCCAGGGTTTACCGATGTCGGTGATGAACATCGACGACGGCGTACCGGGCCAGGTCTATGTGGCCGGCGAAAAGGACATCGAGGACAACCGCGAGGACTACGTCGCCTTCATGCGCGGTACCTACCAGGCCGTGCAGGCGCTGGCCGGCATGGACGACAAAGAGCTCGTCGAGGCCATCAAGCAGATCGGCGACGAGTTCGACGTGCCGGGCATCGACAAGCTCGACATCGCGCTGGACGACCTGCTCGGCAACCGCAAGCTGTGGCTCGCCCATGGCGCCGAGAACGCGCTGCGCAACGACCCCGAGCAGTGGACCGAGGGCGCGCGCCTGCTCCAGGAGGCCGGCACGATGGAGCAGACCGACAAGGCGCTCTACACCAACGCCATCTGGGAGGCCGCCGTTGCCTGAATCCAAGTCCGTGCCGGGTACGCCGGTGAGTGCGGCATCCGCGATCGTGCGCTTTGACGACGTGGTCAAGCGCTTCTCCACCAGTTCCGGCGTCACCACCGCGCTGCAAGGCATCAACCTGGCGATCGACCGCGGCGAGTTCGTCGCCATCATCGGCCCGTCGGGTTGCGGCAAGTCCACGCTGCTGCGCCTGCTCTGCGGCCTGGAGCAGCCGACGGAGGGCAGGATCGAATGGCCCGGCCGCAAGGGCGCCGACCCGGTGCGCTTCGGCGTGGCCTTCCAGGAGCATCGCCTGCTGCCCTGGCTGTCGATCGAGCAGAACATCACGCTGCCCAAGCTGATGAAAGGCCGCACCGCCGCCCAGGATCTCGAGCGTGCCCGCGCGCTGTGCAAGATGGTCGGCCTGGAGGGCTTCGAGAAGCGCCTGCCCTCCGAGCTTTCGGGCGGCATGCGCCAGCGCGCGTCGTTCGCCCGCTCGCTCTTCGTGCACCCCGAGCTCTTGCTGCTCGACGAGCCCTTCGGCGCGCTCGACGCCCTCACGCGCGAGCAGATCATCGCCGACGCCGAGCGCATCTGGATGGAGCAGAGGTTCGCCGCCTTTCTCATCACCCACTCGATCAGCGAGGCGGTGCACCTGGCCGACCGCGTCATCGTGATGTCCGCGCGCCCGGGGCGCATCGCGGCCGAGATCGCCGTCAACCTGCCGCGTCCGCGTACCGAGCAGATGCTAAACCCGGAGTACTCGCGCCTGGTCGCCGAGCTGCGCCGCCACCTGGAGATCTGACGTGAAACGCACTGCCATTCAAATCACGTCGGTGCTCACCTTCTTCCTGCTGTGGAAGCTCTACGTCACCGTGTTCAACGTGTCGGCGCTGGTGCTGCCGCCGCCCGAGGACGTGTTGTTCGCCCTGGTGCGCATGCTGCAGGATTCGAACACCTACTATCACATCTACACCACCCTGGCCGAGTGCCTGGGCGGGTTCGTGATCGCGGTCATCCTGGGCACCACACTGGGACAGCTCCTGGGACGCATCCAGATCCTGGACACGATCTTCAAGCCCTTCGTGATCGCGCTGCAGCTCACCCCCAAGGTGGCGCTGATTCCGCTGTTCATCCTGTGGTTCGGCTTCGGCATCGAATCGAAGATCGTGATCTCGGCGCTGATGGCGTTCTTTCCCGTGTTCGCCAACAGCTACCTGGGCGCGAAGTCGGTGGACATCGGCCTGCTCGAGGTGTTCAAGGTGGGCAACTCGGGCGCGCGCCAGCGCTTTCGCCTGCTCGTGATCCCGGCGTCGCTGCCGTATATCCTGACCGGCATGGAAATGGCCATCGTGCTCGCCATCATCGGCGCGGTGGTCTCCGAGTTCGTCGCCGGCTCGCGTGGCCTGGGCTATCTCGCCACGGTCAAGCTGCAGGATCTGGAAGTGGACACGCTGTTCGCGGTCGTGCTGCTGCTCGCCGGCATCGGCTTCGTCCTGTACTTCGCCGTGGGTTCGCTGCGCAAGATCCTGATCCCCTGGCACGAGTCGGCCAAGTCGTCCTCGCACGTCGCCTAGGGCGAGACCTGCCTCTACGCGCTACGCTCCTCAAGGGTCGGCACTGGCGGGCCGGCCAGGCCGGTTCCGCTGGGCCCTGGATGGAGCGGCGTGCCGCTCACTGCTGGCGTAGATCGCTCATGAAGCGGTTGCGCCAGGCGTCGATGTCGTTGACGCGCAGCACGCGCATCATCGCGGCATGGCGTTCCTGGCGTTCGCGCAGCGGCATGTCCAAGGCCTGCTGCAGCGCCTCCGCCATGCCGATCCGGTCGTACGGGTTGACGAGCAGGGCGCCTTCGTCGAGCTCGCGGGCGGCGCCGGCGAGCATGGACAGCACCAGCACGCCGGGTGTTTCCGGGTCCTGGGCGGCGACGTATTCCTTGGCCACCAGGTTCATGCCGTCGCGCAGCGGCGTGACATAACCCACCGCCGCGTTGCGGAACAGCCCCATCAGCGTCGGGCGGTCGTAGCTCTTGTTGATGTAGCGTATGGGCATCCAGTCGAGATCGGAGAACTTGCCGTTGATGCGCCCGGCCTCGGCTTCGAGCTGCTTGCGGATCTGCTGATAGCTGCCGATGTCCGAGCGCGAGGGCGGGGCGATCTGGATGAACTGCACCCGCGAGCGGTATTCGGGGTTGGCTTCGAGCAAGGCTTCGTACGAACAGAAGCGCTCGACCATGCCCTTGGAATAGTCCAGGCGATCCACGCTGATGATGACCTTGCGGCGCCCGCCGCGCACGTTGCGCGTGATCAGGCGCGAGTGCTCCTGGCCTTCGATCGCGTCCTCCTCGATCAGATCCGGCGACACGCCGATCGGATAGACGCCGGTGCGCGTGGCGTGGCCGTCCGCGTGCACCACGCCGGCGCCATCGACGGTCACGTCGGGCATGGCGCGCAGATTGTCGAGAAAGGCCTGGCGGTCGGTCTCTGTCTGGAAACCCACCAGGTCGTAGCTGCACATCGTGCGGATGAGTTCGCGGTGCGGCGGCACGGTGGCCGCCACCTGCGGCGCGGGAAAGGGGATATGCAGAAAGAAACCCATCCGGTTGCGCGCGCCCTGCGCGCGGCAGGCCTGGGCGAAAGGCAGCAGGTGATAGTCGTGCACCCAGACCGTGTCCTCGGGCTTGAGAAAGCTCATCAGTTGTTGCGCGAGCATGGTGTTCACGCGCAGATAGCCGGCATACTCGGCACGGTCGAAGCGCGCGAGGTCGATGCGGTAGTGGAAGATCGGCCACAGCGTGGCGTTGGAAAAGCCGCTGTAGTACTGCCGGTAGTCGCGCTTGTTCAGCCCCAGGGTGGCGAAAGTGATGCCGTTCTTCTCCTGCATGCGCAGCGGAGTGGGCGTGGTGGAGACCTGACCGTTCCAGCCGAACCAGATGCCGCCCGCTTCGCGCATGGCGCCCATCAGACCGACGGCGAGCCCGCCTGCGGAAGCCTTCTTGTCGTCGATCGGTGCGACGCGGTTGGACACTACGACCAGGCGAGCCATTGTGCTGCCTCCTGCTTCAGCGAATGTGTTGAGTGAGCGGCCCGGCGACCCGCTGGGCAAACTTTTCGAGCCACGCGTGCACGGCCGCGACGTCGGCGAGCCGATAGCGCGCCTGCGTCGGGCCTTCGCCCACCTTTATGCTCAGGCCGCCATGCGCGTTCATCACCGCAAAGCCGGCCTCGTCGGTCCTGTCGTCGCCCAGGAACACAGGGGTATGGCCCGCGAACGGCGCCTCGGACAGGAAGGCCGCGATCGCCGTCCCCTTGTCCACGCCCGCCGGCTTGAATTCGACGACGAACTTGCCGGGCTGGCGTTTCAGGTACGGATACCGTTCGGCCGTCTCGTCCGCGAGAGCCTCGACCTCGGCCTCGTACTGCGGCGCACCGCGGTAGTGCAGCGCAACCGCGACTTGCTTGTCTTCGACCAGCGTGCCGGGCCACGCGGCCATGCGCGCGCGCAGCGCGTCGGCCAGGCCGGCGGGCGGCAGCGCCTCGCTGGGCAGCATGTGCAGCACGCCCCGCGCATCGCGCCGCTCCACACCGTGCACCCCGGCCGCGGGGTAGCAGGCCGGCGCCAGCATGCGATCGATGCTCGTGATCGGACGGCCCGAAACGACAGCGAGCGGCAGGCCGCTGGCCGCCAGCCGCGCAATGGCCGCGAGCACCGGCACGGGGATGAAGGCTGCTTCGGGATGTACATGAAACGCCGCGAGCGTTCCATCCAGGTCCAGGAACAAGGCGGCGTCGGCCGGCGTGAGATCGAGTAGCGAATCGGGCGAGATGTCCATCGGCGAGGGGCGAACCAAGGGTCTGCATGGGCTGGCAGCCGGGCGGGCACCTTGGCGACCCGCCCGGCTGCGCGGGGGATGCCACAACGTGCAGCAACTATCGTTCCAAGTGCTTTCTTGACGTGTGCAAATACGTCATGCCATAATCTTTGGCTCGGGTCGTTAGCTCAGTTGGTAGAGCACCGGACTTTTAATCCGATGGTCGCGCGTTCGAGCCGCGCACGACCCACCACGGTTTCAAGCACTTGGGCCAGCCTTCGGGTTGGCCTTTTTGCGTTTTCTGAACGATATATTGGTCACGTCCAATATCCCGTGCCAGACCGTGCTGGGTAGCTATCCAGCGTCCAGGGTCTGCGTATGCTCCCTGCCCATCCCGGATGAAACACAGGCCCGCCGCCCGCAAGGGTCCGCGGGCTTTGCCGTCTCCAGCGTTTGAAACGGAGATAAGGATAAGGCTGGCAAAGCGGGATGGCAAAGCGGGCCGGATCCCGACCTACAACGAGGCGCAGGCGGCGGTGTGTGTGGGCATCGGGTCTGCCGAGCGCAGGCTACCCGGGATCCTCGGGCTGGCGCGCCTTGCGGGCCACCGCGGTCTGCTCGCGGGTTTCCTCCTGGTCGATCTCCTGCGTCTCGAGATGCCCTTCATCGTCGAACGTGGCGTGCACGGTGATGTTGCGGGCTTCCTTGGTGCTGACGCCGGCGGTCAGTACGTCGCCGCCGTCCTGGTCGCCCAGCTCGCGGAACTGGTCGCGCAGGTGCTGGAGTTCCTCGTCGTTCAACTGATCGATATTGATCATGCCGGTGCGGGCGCCCCGCATCGCCCGGATCAGCTCGTCCAGCTTGAGCTGGACGGCAACGGCATCCCGGTTCTGGGCGTTCTGGATAAGAAACACCATCAGGAACGTAACGATCGTCGTGCCGGTATTGATGATGAGCTGCCAGGTATCCGAGAATCCGAATAGCGGGCCGCTTGCCACCCAGAGCAGGATGAAGAACACGGCAAACAGGAAGGCCCGGGGCTTGCCTGCGGCGGTGGAAATACGCTCCGCCGCGAGGCGGAACCGCTGCTGCGTGCTGGTGGGCGGCGGGCTGCCGGGGCGAGCCGTGGCTTGCTCGGGGAGTTCCGACGGGTCGCCTTGAGTAGATGAGAATTCCATAGCGGGCGCTGGTAACGCAAGAAATGCGCCTAGCATGCCGCATTACGGAGCGGGTTCGCCGTCGGCGGACTGGCGGTATGCCGGGTATTCCTACCGGACAGGAGGCAGTGCAATGTTTTCGATCGGTGACGTGGTGCGTTTACGCAGCGGCGGCTTTCCCATGACAATCATCGGGGTCCGTATCCCGGGCGATGTGGCCACGTGCCGTTGGGTCGCACCGAACGGCACCATGTTGTCCGAGGATCTGCCGTTTGCGGCGATTGAGGAAGTGATGGACGCAGGCCATCTCGACGGGACCTGGGAGTTGGATGGAACGCACATCCTGAATGAAGCGGGTACGGCGAGCGTCGACTTCGATGGGTCCATTAACCCTCTGGGCGCATGGGCCGATATCCCGCAACTGAGTACGCAAGCGCGAGCGCTAGGTGGCGCTGGCGGACCGATGAATGCTCAAGCCGTGGCGCTGGCGGCACGGCTAAATCTGCTGCGGGAGGGCGACGGCAGCCAGAATCTGGGAGATGGCAGCCGGACGGTGAATGCAGCGCTGGATGACGTTTTTAACGTGTGCCGGCATGGCGTAGAGCCTGTATCTCAGCTTTCTGGGGTAGTGGACAATACGTCGCAGATCCAGGCGGCAATCCATGCGGCGAACTCCCATCGGAGCGGGCGCGACATTTTCTTTCCGAGCGGAGTCTATGGCATATCCGGCACGGTGAACCTTCCGATCGGTGGCCGGCGAGTCTGGTGCAGTCCAAGCACGAGGTTCGTAGCGCTGGCAGACGTTGTGATGTTCGACCTCAATCCCGCCGCGGATCCATACGCCATCGAAGCAACAAGCCAGTCCTACGGTGAGTGGTACGGTAGTCATTTCTTGACTGCAGCGGCACTTCCGGACGAAAGCGCTGCTTGCTTTCGGTTTTTCGGTGTCCGCGAAATGAAGTTCTACAACGTTCGCGCCGGAGACGGTTCGAAGCGGAGTTTTCGCGAGGTATTCGAGTTTTCTGGACTCGGAGGTCACCTTTTCCAGAACACGCGAAGCATCCTCAACAAGAGGACATTCCATGTGCCGCATTGGTCGGACGACGTGATCAGCGGGCCGGTGACCACGACAAGATTGACGAACACGAACGTTATTCTGGCCGCGGGCCAACAGGTCGCTTATGTCAATGGTGGCTGGAATCGCTGGGTCCTGGATGGCGGCTTTGTCAATGGTGCGGCCGGCTCAAAGGTGCTGCACTTCACCAATAATATTGATGGGCAGGGCTTGTGGTTCACCTCATTGAATATGGAGCAGTTGGCCGAGAACTGCACCTTCATCTATCTGCAGGATGTAGGCGGGCCTCAAGTGTCGTCTGTAGAGATTGAGGATACGGTTTTCAAGGGGGACCCCGAGGGGGGAGGGGCCGCGGCAGTTGCATTGGAGCGTGTCCACCGCGTCAAGATCTCTACTGGCAGGATGGAGCAAACTCGTGCCAGAGGGAACTGGAAGATAAAGGCAGATCAAAACTGCCGCTACCTATCCTGGTCCAGAGACCAGAATATGGCAGGGCAGGCCGGATGCGAGTTTCTTTTCCCGAGGCGGTACCTCCAAGCTGGGCCCGTAGTGGAACGCCTTCAGTTGACTATTCCTGGGTGGGCGGGCGAAAGCAGGGGAAGTGATAGTGTGCAATTGTCCATGTCGACCCTGCTGGGCGGTGATTTTCCGACTGAGGCACCGCCAGTGGGTTACGACTTGCTTATATCCGCACGGGACTCGGGGAGTTCAACCATGGTCAATCGTGGCGTGGAAATAGGGGTTGCGTCTGCCACGCCGAGACAGTTCAGGGTTAGAGTCAACTTGACAGGAATTCCCGATAACCATGTGGTTACGGAGGCCTTCTACGCGCCTGCCGACGGTAACGGTGATATTTTCATTCAGACATTTGCGAGCGGCGTGGGAACGCTTGCGGTCTGGGTTCAGGTTCGAGGTATATACAATTAATACGGGAAGTCGTCCGACTTTTGGGTGCGGTCCGATATCCGCAACTTCCGGAGCGTGCAATGCTGTTCGACATCTATGGGCGGTTTCAGCTCGAGGTGCTACGCGAGCAAGGCAATTGGGTCGTCTACCGGCGAGCGCCGGGGACGCGGGCGCGCTGCGCGCAGGTGGTGATTCCGTCCGAGGTGGATGGCCTTGAGATCGCCACCTATCTGGATGACATCTTTCATGAGTTGGCCGGCCCGGGCGGTGAGGTCAGGCCCGTGCCCCGCTCGGACGGTGGCGTGGCCGCGCACGGCGAACGCTGAGCGAACGCGCGACGGCTGGCTCACAGACGTTCCTTCAGCAGCTCGGCCAGAACGACAGCCTGATTGTGCTTCTCATCACGCGCGCCATAGAGCAGGGTGAGGCGTCCTTCGCGGGCCAGGTCGAGCAAAGGCCGCAAGGCGTCACCGGCGTGCTCGAGTTCGGCGCGATAGCGCGTGCGGAAGGCTTCCCAGCGCTCCGGGTCGTGGCCGAACCAGCGGCGCAGCTCGTTGCTGGGGGCCACGTCCTTCATCCATGCGTGCAGATGGGCATCGGCCTTGCGGATGCCGCGCGGCCACAGGCGATCGACCAGGACTCGGGCACCGTCGTCATCGACGGCTGCTTCGTAGATGCGCTTTGTACGGATATCGCGTGATGCGATGGGCATGGCAATCCTCCTTCGACGGGCGCGCAGCGCGGCTGGGCGCCTGGTGCAGCTTACATCGCTGCGCCTAGGCCGAACGCGCAATGGTGCCCGCCGAGCGGCGCAGGCTAGTCTGTCCGAGTCAGGGGGATGGCCCGCGCGAGGAGAGAGCATGGAGCGGATGGCGAAAATCGTGGCAGCCTGCATCGCGATCGCCGCAGTGGCCTGGACCGTGCAGGCGCAGTACCGGGTCGATGTGGTGCCTGGCGCCGGCGGCCAGGCTCTGTATGGCTCGCAGGAGCAGGCGCGCCGCGCGCTGATCGAGAATTGCATGGCCTCCCCGGATCTGCGGCAGCGGCTGACGGACATCAAGACGGGCAAGCAGACGGCGATCGATTGCGCGCAGGCGCGCAAGCCGCCGGCGATGGCGCCGGATGGTCCGCGCGGCACGCCGAGCGCCACGGGATGGCCGGACCGCTACGTGGTCCAGGTGCAGGCGGGGGATGGCGAATGGCGCCGCGCCGAGGGCGGGGTGTACGCGGATGTGGAGGCCGCCTGGGATGCCGTGCTCGGGCTGTGCGAGGCGCGTACCGCGCCGGCTGCGCCGGTACGCGCCGCCAGGATCACCGATACCGTGACCGGCCTGGAACGCGTGGTGGACTGCGGCGCGCCGCGCCGCCGATGACGCCGCGGCGTGCCGCTCTCGCAGCGCCGACCGCAGGCCCGATCCCGCGCATGCCCAGGATGGGCCGAGGTTCCGTTGCAGGCCTTATTGGGGTTCCAGGTCCAGCGTCTGCATCATCTCCCGGGTCAGCGCCATTTCCTGTTTGAACAACTGTACGTACTCTTCGCCGCTGCTCGGCGCGATGCGCGATCCGGTCGTGCGCGAGGTTTCCTTGACGAGCGGGCTCTGCATGGCCTGGTGCGCCGCTTTGCGCATGCGCTCGACGATCTCGGGCGGCGTGCCGGCCGGCACCGACAGGCCGCCCCACGAGGTGAGCGTGACGCCGGCGACGCCTTGCTCGGCCAGCGTGGGGACGTCGGGCAGCAGGCTGTTGCGCTGCGTGTTGGCCACGGCGAGCGCGACCAGGCGGCCCCCCTCGACCTGCGGAGCGGCCACGCCGAAGATGGGCATGGCCATGTCGACCTGGCTGCCCATGACGGCGTTGATCGATTCGCCCGCGCCCTTGTAGGGCACATGGGTGGCGTGAATGCCGGCCCGTTTCAGGAACATCTCCATGCCCAGGTGGGACGGCGTGCCGACGCCGCCCGAGGCATAGTTGAGCTTGCCCGGATGGGCCTTGGCGTAGGCGATCAGATCGGCCACGGTGCGGATGCCGAGCCGCGGGTCGACCACCAGCAGCACATCCGATTCGGAGGTGCGCGTGACGTGCGTGAAATCCTTCAGCGCGTCGTAGCCGGGATGTCTGTACATGTACATGTTCGCGGCCATCGGGCCTGCCGAGCTGACCCAGGTGTAGCCGTCGGGCTGCGCGCGCGCCACCATTTGCGCGCCGATGTTGCCGCCGGCCCCGCCGCGGTTCTCGACGATGATGGGTTGGCCCAGTTGCTTGCCGATCACCTCGGCATACACGCGGGCGCTGGTGTCCGGCGCGGTGCCCGCCATGTAGGGCACGATCCAGCGGATCGGGCGCTGCGGCCAGGGGCCTTCGCCGGGCGTCTGGGCTTGCGCCCAGGGCAGGGCAAGAACGGCGATCGTCGCGCACAGGGCGCGGCGCAGGTGAAAGCGGTACATGATGTGTCTCCTCAAAGCGGGGTCTACGCCCCTGGATGAAACGGCCCCCAAGCTCACTGCGCTGGCTGTCCGAGCAGTTCGCGGGCGATGGTGTTGCGCTGGATCTCGCTGGTGCCGGTGAGCACGCGATACATGCGCAGCACGCGGAACAGGAATTCCACGCGGCGGCCCTGCACGATGCCTTCGCCGCCATGGATCTGCACTGCCCGGTCGGCGATGCGGAACGCGGCCTCCGAGCAGAACAGCTTGCTCATCGACGCCTCGGCGCGCACCGCGACACCCGCGTCCAGGGCCCGCCCGGTGGCGAGCATCAGGCCGCGTGCGGCGGCGAGGTCGGTAGCCATGTCGGCCAGCATGTGCTGGATCGCCTGAAAGGTGGCGATGGGCTTGCCGAACTGCTGCCGCTCGCGGGCGTATTTCAGGCTGTCGTCTAGCGCCAGGCGGGCCAGGCCGAGCATGCCGGCGCAGTGCAGCACACGGTTCACGTTGATGCGTCCGAGGGCCATGCCCAGGCCGCGGCCAGGCTCGCCGATGAGGTTCCGCACGGGCACCCGGCAGTTCTCCAGCACGATGTCGCCGGTCGAGGACTGGCCCGCCATGGTCTTGTAGTCGGACTCCACGCGCGCGCCCGGCTGGTCGAGGTCGACGAAGAAGGCGGTGACTTCGCGCTCGGTGCTGCCGGGCTCTGCGGTCGACGCGAGGATCACGGCGCAGTCGGCGAAGGGCGAGCCCGAGATGAAGCGCTTGCGCCCGTCGAGCACGTAGTGTTCGCCGTCGCGCCGGGCTCGGGTCTGCAGGGCGCCGGCGTCCGAACCGGCCTGCACTTCGGTGATCGCGAAGCACACCGACTTCTGCGCCTGCGCGACGGGCTTGATGTAGTGTTCGAGATGGTAGGGGGTGGCCGCGCGCACGAGCGCGCCCAGCCGCGGCGGCCCGCTCAGTTCGCCCAGGATGTGCGGGGCGAAGGGCGATCCGCTGGCGTAGATCGCTTCTTTCACGAGCAGGTGATCGACCACGCTCAGGCCCAGGCCGCCCATGGCCCGGGGCAGAGTGATGCCGTAGAAGCCGGCTTCGTGCGACAGGCGCCAGACCGCTCGCAGGGTCTCGCGCTCGGCGCCGTGTTCCTGGTCCACGCCCAGTCGCTGCGCCAGCGGGACCAGTTCGCGCGCGATGAAGGCGCGGATGTCCTCGATCAACCGGGCGGCCTGGGCGGAGCCTTCGAAGCCGGCCGGGATGGTGGTGTCGGCGTGTTCTTGCATGGTGTCGGCTTCCTCAGTTCACGCGGCGGGCGTGGCCCTGCCAGTAGTGGTCCTGGATCGTCTTGCGGGCCACTTTGCCGTTGGCGTTCTTGGGCAGCGCCTCGACGAACTCGACCAGGCGCGGGCGCTTGAAGCCGCCCAGGTGCTGGGCGCAGAAGCTGTCGAGCTCGGCCGCTTCCGGCGCGATGCCGGGCTTGAGCACGACGTGCGCGGCCACGGCCTCGCCCCACTTCTCGTCGGGCACGGCGAACACGCAGGCGTCGGCGACCGCCGGATGGCGGTACAGGACGGCCTCGACTTCGGTGGGGTACACGTTGAAGCCGCCGGTGATCACCATGTCCTTCTTGCGGTCCACGATGTAGACGTAGCCTTCGTCGTCCATGCGGGCGACGTCGCCCGTGTGGTAGCGGCCGTTCTTCAGCACCTCGGCGCTCAGCGCCGGCGCGCGCCAGTAGCCGGCGAACACGTCCGGCCCGCTGACCACGATCTCGCCCAGCTCGCCGGTGGGCACCTCCTGGCCGGCATCGTCGACGATGCGCACGTCGCACTCGAGCAGGGGGCGGCCGCACGAGGACAGCAGCTCGGGGCGGGCCGCCCGCGCGTAGAGGTGGTCTTCGACCGACAGCGCGCACACGCCGGAGGTGGTCTCGCCGGCGCCGTAGCCCTGGGCCAGCACCGGGCCGAACACATCCATAGCCTGCTGGATGCGCGCGGGCGCCATGGGCGCGGCGCCGTAGCCCAGCCGCTTGAGATCGGGCAGAGGCAGGTAGCGGCCCTGCAGTTCGCCGAGCAGCATGTTGATCATGGTCGGCACGAGGAAGGTATGGGTGACGCGATCGCGCCGCATGCCGTCCAGGTAGCGCGCCGGCTCGAAGCCGCGGAACAGGCGGACGGTCGCGCCGCTGCACAGGGTGGGCACGATCTGCATGCCCGAAGCGTGCGTGATGGGGCCGACCAGGCCGATGCGCTCGCCCGGGCGCATGCCGTCCGAGCGCAGCAGGAACTTGCGCATCTGCGCCAGGCGGTTGCCGAAGGTCTGCATGGCGGCCTTCAGCGTACCGGTGGAGCCCGAGGTGTAGTGCAGCACGGCCAGATCGTCCGCACGCACCTCGGCGGCGACCAGGCGCTCGCCGGCGGCGGCGAGCACGCGCTCGTAGGCCGCCGGGTGGTGTTCGGGCGCGTCCACCAGCAGCAGCATGGGCGCGGGCGAATCGAGCAGCGGCAGCACGTCGTCGGCGCGCTCGGGCGTGGTGAGCAGCACGCGGGCCTCGCTGTTGGCGAGCACGGCGGCGGTTTCCTGCGCCGAGAGGCGCGAGTTGATCGGCGCCTTCACCAGCGCGGCCTTGTAGCACGCCAGTTCGAGCTCGACGATCTCGGGCCGGTTGGGCAGGTACACGGCGACCCGCTCGCCCGCGCTCAGGCCCATGCCGAGCAGGGCATTGCCCAGGCGGTTGCTGCGCTGCTCGAGCTCGGCGTAGCTGATGCTGCGTCCGTCGTCGGTCAGGATCGCAGGGTGGCGTGCGTACCAGCGCGCGGCGCGCGCGACCAGGGCGCCGACATTGGGCACGATCGGTGATGTCATGGTGTCTCCTTCCGCCTGGGTGGCAGGCATGGGAAGGGACTATGTCAGCCGCCGGCGCGGTTGTGAAATACCGTTGGCTGATGCCGGGCCATCACGAAATCCTATGGCCTGGGCGGCTCAACGCGGCGTTCCCCTGTGCGGGTCAGGCCCCGCCCGGTTCGGTGCGGGCGAGCGGGGCCGGCTCGGCGTCCCAGGCGCCCTCGGCGATGGTGTTCCGGACCTCTTCGCGCAGCATGCGCGCGACCAGCCGGCTCGCGGGTGTGGGCTCGCCGCGCAGCGGCATGGCCACGCTGTAGTGGCGCAGAATGTCCGGCGCGCCCACGCGCGCGCGGAACCAGTCGGGGTCGTGCTGCACCGGCACGTCGTGCAGCGCGCAGGCCGGCGTGAAGGTATAGCCGGCGCCCGCGAGATAGAGCGAGCGGATGACGCGCGCGGAATCCTGCTCGTGCACGACGTTCAGCGTGATGCCGTGTTCGGCGGCGGCGTTCTCCACGCTCTGGCGGATGGCGTAGCGGCGCGATTGCAGCACCAGCGGCAGGCGCGCCGCGTCGCGAAAGGCGATGCGCGGCTCGGGTCCGTCCTCGGCGAGCGCGCGGGCGGCACCGTCCTTGTCCAGGCCCGCCAGGTAGAGCGCCTCGGTGGCCAGCGGCTCGCAGCGCATGCCTTCCAGTCTGGGCGTATCCACCAGCACGCCGATGTCGGCCCGCCCGTCGAGCATGGCCTTCTGTACGCGCAAGCTCAGGCCGTCCAGCACGAAGATGCGGATGCGCGGATAGGCGTCGCGCACGCGTTCGATCAGCCGCCCCATGAGCAGCGTGACCAGCAGAAAGGGGATGGCGATCGTGACCGAGCCTTCGGGGCTGTCGGCCGAGCGCTGCAGCCGCTCGCGAATGGCCGCGGCGTCCGACAGCAGGCGCCGCGCATCCTGGTAGAGCTGGGTGCCGGCGGGGGTGGGCGTCACGCCCGCGTGCGAGCGTTCGAGCAGCCGCGCGCCCAGGTCCTGCTCCAGCTTCTTGATTTGCGCGGTGAGCGCGGGTTGGGCGACGTAGAGCATGGCGGCTGCCTTCGACAGGCTGCCGGCCTCGAGCACAGCGATGAAGTAACGCAGCGAACGCAGGTCCATGGCGGGTGCGCTGGTCCGGTTGTTGCTTGGGCGGGATGGCTACGATAACCCGGGAGCCCCCATGCCTGTTTCCTCTGTTTCCTTCTTCCGCCTTCGGTCCGTCCTGAGCACGGCGGCGCTCGCCGCCGCCCTTGCCGCCGGGGCTGCGCATGCGCAATACGTCGGCCCGGCCGACGGCAGCCAGGCCGCCGACGTGGCGAGCATTCTCAAGGACCCGGTCGACGACCAGCGGGTACGGCTGGAGGGCCACCTGCTGCGCAAGCTGGGCCATGAGAAGTACGTGTTCTCGGACGGCACCGGCGAGATCACCGCCGAAATCGACGATGACGACTTCCCGCGCGAGCCGGTCGACGAGAAGACCCGCGTGCAGATCAGCGGCGAAGTGGACACGGGGCGTAATCGTCCGCCCGAGATCGACGTCGATTCGATGCGCATCCTGCGCTGAGGGCAGCCGGCGTCTGCGTCGTCCGCGAGCTGGCCTATCATTGCGCCTAGCCTCGCCCACGATCATGACCGCCTCCCGTGCACGTCCGGCGCCCAGCGCCGATCCGCTCATTGCCGCCTTCGTCGACAGCCTGTGGCTGGAAGACGGACTGGCGGCGAATTCGCTCGCCGCGTACCGGCGCGACCTCGAAGCGCTCGCCGAGTGGCTGCGTCGAACCGACGCGCGCGGCCTGCTCGAGGCGCGTCAGCAGGACTTGCAGGGCTGGTTCGCCGCCGCGAGCGACAGCACGCGGCCGGCCACGGCCAACCGGCGCCTGGCCGCAGTGCGCCGCTTCTATCACTGGGCACTGCGCGAACAGCGCATCCGTGAAGACCCCTGCCTGAAGCTGGTGGCCGCCAAGGCGGCGCCGCGCGTGCCCAAGACCTTGTCGCAGGCCCAGGTCGAGGCGCTGTTGACGGCGCCGGACGTCGCCACCGAGCTCGGCCTGCGCGACCGCGCCATGCTCGAAACCCTGTATGCCACCGGCCTGCGCGTATCCGAACTGGTCGGCCTGGGCGTGCTGCACGTCTCGCCGACGGAGGGCGTGCTGCGCGTGGTGCAGGGCAAGGGCGGCAAGGATCGCCTGGTGCCGCTGGGCCTGGAGGCGGCGCACTGGCTGGCCGAGTACCAGCGCCTGGCGCGCCCGGCGCTGCTCGGCCGGCGCACGAGCGCGGACCTCTTCGTGACGGCGCGCGGCGCGGCGATGACGCGCCAGGCGTTCTGGCAACTGGTGAAGAAATACGCGCTCGTCGCCGGCGTCACCGCGCCGCTGTCGCCGCACGTCCTGCGGCATGCCTTTGCGACCCACCTGCTGAACCATGGCGCCGACCTGCGCGTAGTGCAACTGCTGCTTGGCCACGCGGATATTTCCACCACCCAGATCTACACACATGTCGCCCGTGCCCGCCTGAAGGCACTGCACGGCCAACACCATCCCCGCGCCTGAAGCGCCCGACCCATGAGCAAGCCCGCCCGCCACGTCTCGGCCACCCCCGCCACCGATTTCCTGCGCAAGCACGACGTTCCCTTCGTGGAGCATCCCTACGAATACGTGGAGCACGGCGGCGCGCGCGAGTCGGCCCGCCAGCTCGGCTGGAACCTGCACGCCGTGGTGAAGACGCTCGTCATGGAGGACGAGAAGGCGCAGCCGCTGATCGTGCTCATGCACGGCGACTGCGAGGTCTCCACCAAGAACCTCGCGCGCCAGAGCGGGCGCAAGCGCATCCAGCCGTGCAGGCCCGAGGTGGCGCAGCGCCACAGCGGCTACCAGGTGGGCGGCACCTCGCCCTTCGGCACCCGGCGCCGCATGCCGGTGTACGTCGAGGCGGGCATCCTGGCGCTGCCGCGCATCCTCATCAACGGCGGGCGGCGCGGTTTCCTGGTGGAGATCGCGCCGGCCTGCCTCAGCGCGTTGCTGGATGCCCAGCCGGTCGAGTGCGCGCTGCCGGACTGACGCGGACCGGCGCACTGTTGCGGGCGGCAAACGCCGGTGCACGCCGGCAGCACGCCGTCGCGGCGCCACTCTACAATGCGCGCTGGCCTCGCGCGGGCGGGCTGTTCCGCCACAGCGACTACAGGAGCGTTCCCCATGACTTCGACCACGATGGATGACAGCGGCAAGCTGGTGCTGCGCCTCGCCCTCGGCATTCTCATTCTTCTGCACGGCTTGTCCAAGTTGATGAACGGCATCGGCTTCATCGAGGGCATGATGGCGGCGCGCGGCCTGCCCACCTTCTTTGCTTATGCGGTCTATCTCGGCGAGGTGGTTGCGCCGGTCCTGCTCATCGTGGGCATCTACACCCGGCTGGCAGCGCTCGTCGTGGCCGTCAACATGGTCGTTGCGATCGTGCTGGTGCACACCGGCCAGTTGTTCTCGATGACCCAATCGGGTGGCTGGGCGCTCGAGCTGCAGGGCATGTTCGTGTTCGGCGCCATCGCGGTGGCGCTGCTCGGCGCGGGCCGCTACAGCGTGGGCGGCGCGGCCGGCAGATACAACTGAGCGCCCGCCCGCGCCGGGCATGACCCCACAGGCAGGCGGGGCATGCCCCCCGGCAGGGGGCGTCCGGGTGTAAGGTATGGCATCCGATATGTTCACGGGCGCTGGCGCGCCCGTTGCCGCGTTATGTCACGACTTCCCGATATGCCCTCGTACCCCGATCACGGCCAGCCCGACTGGAATCTCTCCGCGCTGATCCAGGCGCTGCGCACGTCGCGCGAACACACCCACAAGGTGCGTCACCGCGGCCGGCTGCGCGAGCTGCCTTCGCGCGCCGTGCTCAAGGACATCCTGCAGGGGCTTGCCGCGGCGATGTTCCCCACGCATTACGGCGAGACCGACCTGACCGACGAGAGCATCGATCACTTCGTCGGCAACACCCTGAACCGCACGCTGAACCTGCTGCGCGGCCAGGTGCGGCGCGGGCTGCTCTTTCTGTCCGACGAGGACGCCTGGACCAGCGAGGCGCTCGATGCGCGCGCGGTCGAGATCACCCGCCACGTCGCCGATTCCCTGCCCGAGGTCCGCGCCGTCCTGGTGAGCGACCTGCGCGCGGCGTTCCAGGGAGATCCGGCGGCGCACAGCATTTCCGAGATCCTGCTCTGCTATCCGGGCTTCGTGGCGATCACCTACTATCGCCTGGCCAATGTGCTCTACAAGCTCGGCATGCCGCTGCTGCCGCGGTTGATGACCGAGATCGCCCACTCGGCCACCGGCATCGACATCCATCCCGGCGCCACCATCGGCCACAGCTTCTTCATCGACCACGGCACGGGCGTCGTGATCGGCGAGACCACGATCATCGGCAACCGCGTGCGCATCTACCAGAATGTCACGTTGGGCGCCAAGCGCTTCACCGAGAACGACGACGGCAGCCTGCGCAAGGGCGAGCCGCGCCATCCCATCGTCGAGGACGATGTCGTGATCTACGCGGGCGCGACCGTGCTCGGCCGCGTGACCATCGGCCGCGGCTCGACCATCGGCGGCAACGTGTGGGTCACGCAGAGCGTTCCGTCCGAGAGCAGCATCTCGCAGGCCAAGATGTGTCGTGACTGAGCGGTGCGCGCCGGCAGCCCGAGCGGATGCCGGCGCGGCGGGCGGCTCGGCGGGGCTGTGCCGGGCATGGGCTGTGCTTGGTGTCCGCCAGCCGGCAGGAGACGCCGGCGGGAGACCGAACGGTATCGTCTGCGCTGCAGGCGTGCCCTGCACCAGCGATGGACGACTTCACCGAACAGACAGCGCAAGAAGCGGCGGACACGCCTTCCAACGGCAGGCCGCGCCGATTCGATTGGGTGCGCCGCCGTTTCTCGCGCCGCACGCTGACGCGCCTGGAAGCCACTTCGCTCACCGAAATGCTCGACAGGCTCGAGTTCGCCGAGTGCGAGAACGACAAGGTGAGCGTGGAGGCCATGCTCGATATCACCGGGCGCCGCTCGTTCGGGCCCATGCTGCTGGTGCCGGGGCTGCTGGTGCTCTCGCCCGTGAGCGGTGTGCCCGGTGTGCCGACCTTGTCGGGTGCGATGGTGCTGCTGCTCAGCGTGCAGCTCTTGATCGGCCGCCAGCACTTCTGGATGCCGCGCTGGGTGCTCAAGCGCGGCGTGTCGCAGCGGCGGCTGCTGCAGGCCTTTCGCTTCATGCGGCCGCCGGCGCGCTGGATCGACCGGCTGGTCAAGCCGCGCATGCGCTGGCTGGTCGAAAGCCACGCCGTGTACGCGGTCGCGGCGATCTGCGCACTGGTTGCGCTGACCATGCCGCCTCTGGAGCTGGTGCCCTTCGCCGCCACGGCGGCGGGCATCGCCATCACCACCTTCGGCCTGGCGCTGATCGGGCGCGACGGCCTGCTCGCGATGCTGGCCTTCATATTCTGCGGCGTGACCGGCGCGCTGCTGGCGCAGGCGGTGCTGTGAGGCCATCGGCTGGCGATGGCGAGATCGAGGCCTGTGCCCGTGGGCAAGCCGCTCCATCGTTCGTTCGACCGGCTACGCCGCGGCCCGCACGCGGGCGACGTGGGTGCTCGCCTCAGGGCCGCGCGGTGAGCTGGGTCTTCTGCGCGGCGGGCTGATCCGCCAGCGCATAGGAAGGATGATCCGGATCTTGCGTTGCCGGCGTCTCGGTGGCGGGAGCTGCCACAGGGGGTTCGGCGTGCGCACTGTCGGACGAACGCTGCGCGGCCAGTCGGGCCCGGCGGCCTTCGCCATAGCGGCACCAGTATTCGCGGGTAAAGGCGGCGCCGTAGAAAAAGAGCAGGGCGGAGAAATAGATCCAAAGTATGAGCGCGATCACCGAGCCGGCCGCGCCATAGGAGGACACCAGCGTGCCCTGGCTGAGGTAGAGCGAGATGCCGATCTTGCCGAGCAGGAACAACAGGGCGGTGAGCAGCGCGCCCGGGAATACGTCGCGCCAGCGGATGCGCACGCTGGGCAGCATCTTCAGTATCACCGCGAACAGCAGCACGAAGACGCCGAAGGAGATGGCGTTCGAGATGGCGCGCGCGACGAACGTGAAGACCGTCTCGTTGAACAGGGCGGCCCAGCGCTGCTGCAAGGCGGCGAGAATCGCATCGGCGACCACCGACAGCAGAAGAAAGCCCGAGAGCGTCAGCACGATGCCGAAGGCCACGACGCGGCTCATCGCGGTCGCGCGCAGGCCCGCCGTCGCCGTGTCCTCGGCGTCCCACATCTCGTCCAGGCTGCTCTTGAGCTCGGCAAAGGCCGTGGTCGAGCTGAACATGAGCAGGCCGATCGAGATCGCCGCGGCAATCAGCCCGCCGCTCGAATACTGCGTGCTCTCGAGCACGGTACGGATCGCGTCTGCGCTGCGCTGGCCCGCGTACAGTTCGATCTGTGCGAGCAGTTCGGAGCGGATGGCGTCTTCACCGTAGAACCAGCCGCCGATCGCGATCACCAGCAGCAGGATGGGCGCCAGGGAAAAGACCATGTAGAGGGCGAGCGCGGCGCCCTTGCTCGACGCGCGCTTGTCCACCCAGCGGATGCCGGCATCGATGAACAGGGCCAGCGGCCCGAAGTTGCGGATGCGACCGATCCATCCTGGTTGCTGCATGATCTCTCCGGCGTCTGCGTGATGGGAAGCGCGTAATCGTCTATTGAATCACGCCGCACGCCACGCGCGCGCCGCCGCCGCCCAGGGGCTCGGGATGGTCGGCGTGGTTGTCGCCGCCCTTGTGCACCATCAGGGCCTTGTCCTGGATCTGGTCCATGGATTTCAGGCGGGGAGCGAGCACCGGCTGGGTCGCCGTGCCGTCGGGCAGGACGTACAACGCGGGCAGGTCGCCCAGGTGGCCATCGCCCCAAGGCGCGCCGTGCTTGCCTGTGTTCTCAGGGTCGAGGTGGCCGCCGGCCGCGCCGGCCGGCGTCATCTTGCCGTCCTCTTCCTTGGCGTCGCAATTGCCGTTGGCGTGAACGTGAAAGCCGTGGATGCCGGGTTCCAGGCCTTTCAGGTCCGGCGTGAAGACCAGCCCGTAGTCCGTCTGGCTGATGGTGACCTGGCCGACGGCGTCGCCGGGGCCTTTGTCGGTGGCCTGGTGCAGCGTCACCGAGGTGTCGGCCAGCGCAGCGCCGGCGCTCAGGCAGGCGGCCACGGTCAGGCCGAGCAGCGGTTGCTTCATGGGAATCTCCTTGCAGCTCAACGTGCGGCGTTTGCCGCACCGCGTTCGATGGTGCCCGGGCGGGCGCGTTCGTCGTCCGGGGTGGGTGGCACAGGATCGGGTTCGACCGGAATCGGGGCGTCCGGCGTGTCGGGTTCGACCGGCTGGTGTTCCATCGGTGTCTCCTGGTGGAAGAGGCGGCATGCCGCGGCATGCATCGGCCAAGCAAGCGCTGTGCCCCGGCGCGCTCAGCGCCCCGCTTGCACCGCCTGCAGCGCCGCGCGCTTGACGGTGGCGGCCGAACTTTCATAGTCGGCCCAGGCGTCGCTGGCCTGGGCGAGCAGGTCGGGCACGTTCTGCACGTTGTAGGTCGCGCCGCGCAGGTCGCGTTCCGGGGCCAGCGCATCCCAATCGACCGGCAGGGAGACCGACGCGCCCGCCCTGGCGCGCACCGAGTAGGCGGCCACGGCCGTCGCCTGCTCGCCGTTGCGCAGGTAATCCACGAAGATCCGGCCCTTGCGCCGCGCCTTGTTCATGTTCGCCACGAAGCGCTCGGGCATCAGCGTCTCCAGGTGGCGGGCCATGCCGTTGGCGAAGGCGCGGCAGGTATCCCAGTCCAGGGTGCGCCGGATCGGCGCCACCACGTGCAGGCCGTTGCCGCCGGTGGTCTTCAGGAACGGCGTCAGGCCGAGTTCGCGCATGAGCGTGGCCGCAAGCTGCGCTCCCTCGGCCAGCACGCTCCAGTCCACGCCCGAGCCGGGGTCCAGGTCCAGCGTGATGCGATCGGGCCGGTCGGCGCGCGGCAGCCGCGAGCCCCAGGTGTGGAACTCGATCACGCCGAACTGGACCAGGCCGATGATGCCTTCGGGACTGCTCACGAGCAGATGCTCGCCGTCGTGGCGCACGCCGGCCGGCAGGCTCTGCGTGATGTGCTTCTGGAAGAAGCATTCGTGGTCCGCGCCTTCCGGGCAGCGCAGCAAGGCCAGCCGCCGGCCTTCCAGGTGCGGCATCATGGCGTGCGCGACCTGGTCGTAGTAGGTGGCGAGCCCGAGCTTGTCCAAGGGCGGCTGCTGGAACACGCGGCGCTCGGGATGGCTGATGCGGATGCCGCGCACGACGGGCGCGGAGCGGCTGGCGGAGCGGTTCATGTCGGCGGGGGTGGATTGGTCGCGTTCGGCGACGGGTTGAACGCTTGCGCGGACTTCGGCCGCCACCTGCCGGGCCGGTTTGTCCTCGCGCAGGCCGAGAAAGGCGGCCTGGCGCAGCAGGCCGTCGCGGGTCCAGCTTGCAAAGGCAACCTGCGCCACCAGGGCCGGGTCCACCCAATGGATCTGGGCGTCGGGGCTGTGGCCGTAGCGGCGCTGGTGGGGTGGCAGGGCGGCCGCAAAGGGGCTGCTCTTGCGTTCGAGCTGCCGCAGGCGGCGCGCCAGGCTGGCGAGCGTGTCCTGGTCGAAGCCGGTGCCGACTCTGCCGACGTACTGCAGTTTGCCGGCGTCGTCGTGCAGGCCCACGAGCAGCGCGCCGAAGCCCGAGCGCGCGCCGGCCGGGCCGGTGTAGCCGCCGACCACGAACTCCTGCTCGGGCCGGCACTTGAGCTTGAGCCAGCGTTGCGAGCGGCCGCTCTGATAGGCAGCGTCGGCACGCTTGGCGATCAGGCCCTCCAGGCCGAGCTTGCAGGCCTGGGCCAGCGCCTCGCGCGCCTGGGCGGCGTTGCCGGCCGGCACGAGATCCGTGAACGACACGGTTTCACTGCGCTGCGAGGCGAGCAGCTCGGCGAGCCGGGTCTGTCTTTCCAGCAAAGGCAGCGGGCGCAGATCCTCGCCCGCCCAGAACGGCAGGTCGAAGGCGATGAAATGCAGGTTCTCGGCCTTGCCGTCGAGCGCGCGCTGCAGCAGCGCGAAGCTCGAGCGGCCTTGTTCGTCGAACACGACGACCTCGCCGTCGAGCCAGCCTTCGCCCAGCCCGAGCCGCTCCAGGTGGCGCGCCAGCGGACGCATGCGCTCGGTCCAGTCGTTGCCGGCGCGGCTGAGCAGGGCCGCGCGTCCCCGCTGCAGCCGGCAGAGGATGCGATAGCCGTCGTACTTCAGTTCGTAGACCCAATCCGCGTCGGCGGGCGGCGCATCGACCAGGGTGGCGAGCTGGGGCTCGATCATCGCCGGCATGGCCATGGCCTGGGCGACGCGCGTGGCGGTGCGGGCCGCAGGGCTGTTGGATGCGGCCTTTGTCGCTGCGGCCTTGCCGGTTGCCGATGGCTGCCCAGCGGCCCTCGTCGGGGTGGTCTTGGCGCTGGCCTTCTTCGCGGCCGCCGCATCCCCGCGCCGCGCGCTGGGCGGGGTCTTGGCATCGGCCTCGGTCTGCGCTTCGGCCGCATGGCCGCTGAGCGCGTAGCCGTCGTCCACCTTGCGCAACAGCCAGTGCTTGGGATCGCGCCCCGTGCGGATCAGGATCCACTCGCCTTCCAGGCGATGGCCATGCAGGCGGAAATGCAGTTTGCCGCGTTCGAGCGCCTGCGCAGGTTCGTCCAGCGGCTCCCAGGTGCCGTCGTCCCAGATGTCGACGTGGCCCGCGCCATACTGCCCTGCGGGAATGTCGCCCTCGAAGCCGGCATAGTCGAGCGGATGGTCCTCGACCTGCACCGCCAGGCGCTTGACCTGCGGGTCGCGCGAGGGGCCCTTGGGCACGGCCCAGCTCTTCAGCACGCCGCCGACCTCGAGGCGAAAATCGTAGTGCAGGGCGCGCGCCGCATGGCGCTGCACGACGAAGCGCGCCTGGTCCTGGCGCCGGCGCGCGGCCTTGCCGGCGGGCTCGGCGGTCCGGCTGAAGTCGCGTTTGGCGCGATAGCGCTCCAGCGCGTCGTCCTGGCGGGCCATGGCTCAAGCGGCCTTGCGGCGGCTGGTCGTCGGCTTGCCGGCGCGCTTGCTCGACGGCGCCGCGCGCGTGGCTTTCTTGGCGGCCTTCTTCGCCGCCTTGGCGGGTGCCTTGGCCGCGCTCTTGCGCGCTGTCGTCTTGGCTGCGGCCTTGCGCGGCGCCGGGGCGTCTGCCTTTGCCCGCGCCTTGCCGGCGCCCTGGGCCGGTTTGCCGCCGGCGCGCGTCTCGATGCTCTGCTTGAGCATCGACATCAGGTCGATCACCTTCGCGCGCGGGCGCTCGCCGGTATCCTGGCTGGGTTCGGTCATGCTGTGGGTCTGGCCCGAATCGATGCGTTGCTCGATGCGTGCGAGCAGGTCCTCCCGGTAGGTGTCGTGGAACCGCTGGGGCTGCCAGCGCTCCGTCATGTCCGCGACCAGGCGCTCGGCCATCTCCAGCTCGCGGCGGCTGACACCCGCCTCTTCCAGGGTGGCCGGCGGCTCCTTGAGGTCGTCGGCGGGAATCACCTCGTCCGCATAGCGCATGGTGTTGAGCAGCAGCAGCCCGCCCACCGGCAGCACCGCGGCCAAGTGCTGCTTGGTGTGCAGCACGACGTTGGCGATCCCGATCAGGCCCGACTTGCGCAAGGTCTCGCGCAGAAGCACGTAGCCTTTGTCGCCGCGCTTGTCGGGCACGAGGTAGTACGGCGTCTCGAAGTAGTAGGGCGGCAGCTCCTGCGCCTTCACGAAGCACACGATCTCGACCGTCTGCGTGGCGGTCGGATTGGCCTGGCGAAAGTCCTCGTCGTTCATCAGGACGTACTCGCCTTTCTCGTACTGGTAGCCCTTGACGATGAACTCGCTGTCCAGGGCCTTGCCGGTGGCCTTGTTGATGCGCTGGTAGCCGACCGGCGCCATGTCGCGCTTGTCCAGCCAATCGAAGTCCAGCCCGGATCGCCGGGAACCCGGGTGCAGGACCACGGGGACATGGACCAGGCCAAAGGCGATCGCGCCTTTCCAGACGATGCGGGGCATAGGACCTCCTGCGGGCAGCTTGGCCGGCGGACGCGCCGGAAAGTGTGTTCCCCCAGCAACACCCATGCCGCGAAGCCCGGCCTGTGCGCGGCTCGTGTCATGCGCGCGATCGCGCTCCCCGCTATGCTGCGCAGAACGCCGCAGCGCATGGCCGTTCAAGGAGACACGTCGTGATCGTCGTACACCACCTCAACAACTCGCGTTCGCAGCGCATCCTGTGGCTGCTGGAAGAGCTTGGCGTCGACTACGAGATCCGCCGTTACGAGCGCGACCCCCGCACCATGCTGGCACCGCCCGAACTGCGCGCCGTGCATCCCCTGGGCAAGTCGCCGGTGATCACCGATGGCGACGTGGTGGTCGCCGAGTCCGGCGCCATCATCGAATACCTCGTGCAGCGCGAGGGCGGCAAGCTGCGTCCGGTCGAAGGCACGCCCGAGCGCCTGCGCTACACCTACTGGCTGCACTTTGCCGAAGGCTCGGCCATGCCGCCGCTGCTGCTGGCGCTGATCTTCAACCGGCTGCCCAGCGCGCCCATGCCGTTCTTCGCGCGCCCGATCGCCCGCGCGCTCGCCAAGGGCGTGCGCGAGCGCATGATCGATCCGCAGTTGCGCAGCCAGCTCGCCTATATGGAGGGCGAACTGGCCAGCCGCGAGTGGTTCGCCGGCGATGCGTTCACGGCTGCCGACGTGCAGATGAGCTTCCCGCTGGAAGCCGCGGCGCAGCGCGGCGGCCTGACTGCCGCAGCGCACCCGCACCTGTCCGCCTTCCTCGGCCGCATCCACGCCCGCCCCGCCTATCGCCGCGCGATCGAGCGGGGCGGGCCGTACGCCTTGCTCTCGTGAGTCAGGGCCTGGTCGACAGGCGCTAGCCGTCCTCGTCGGCGTCCAGGCCGAGCTCGGCGAGGATCTGCGCTGAATGTTCGCCCAGGCGGGGAGCGCACGCGCCGGCGCATGGCTGCGCATGCGCCCACCGGGCCGCGGGCTGGATGCCCAGGCGCGGGCCGTCCGCTGCGGCATACGTCTGCAGGATGCCGGAGGCTTGGAGCTGCGGATCGTCGAGCAGATCGTCCAGGCTGACCAGCCGCGCCACCGGGATGTCGCAGTCGACGAGCCGGCGCAACCAATCGTCGGTGCCGCGCTGCCTGAAGCGTTCATCGACGTAGGCGTAGAGCGCGTCGATGTGTGCGCTGCGGCTGGTCATGCTGTGGAAGCGGGCATCGGTTTCCCAGCGTTCGGCATCGCCCGCGGTGGCGAGAAAGCGCTGCCAATGGGCATCCGTGTAGATGATCGCGCTGAGCCAGCCGTCCGCCGTGCGATAAGGGCGCCGATAGGCGGAGAGCAGTCGCGGGTTGCCTGCCTCGCCCAACGGCGGGACGAAGCTCCTGCCGGCCAGGTGATCGCCCAGCACGAAGGCGGCCATGGTTTCGAACATCGGGATCTCGATGTCCTGCCCGCCGCCGTGGCGCAGGCGCTGGAGCACCGCCGCCAGGATGTTGTGCGCCGCGACCAGCCCCACGGTGCGGTCGGCCAGGTTGAGCGGGACGTAGCGCGGGGCCGCCGAGCCCGCCGCCTCGACAAGCGCGGGAATGGCGGCCATGCCCTGGATGAGATCGTCGTAGGCGGGCTTGCCCGCGTAGGGTCCGTTCTCGCCGAAGCCGGTCAGCCGGACCTGGATGATCTCGGGGTTGCGCCGACCTATCGACTCGCTGTCCAGGCCGAGCTTGCGCAGCGCCTTGGGCCGCATGTTGGTGACGAAGACATCGGCGCGCTCGACGGCGCGCGCCAGCACGCGCTGCCCCCGCGGCGTGCGCAGGTCCAGGCACAGGCTGCGCTTGCCGCGGTTCAGGTTCAGGAACACCGGGCCCATGGCCGGCTCTCGCATCGGGCCCATCCCGCGCATGATGTCTCCCTCGGGAGGCTCCAGCTTGATGACGTTGGCACCGTACTCGGCAAGGATCTGGGTGGCGTAGGGCCCCATGATGACCGAACTGAGGTCCAGCACACGGATGCCGCTGAGCGGCCGTTCGGAATCACTGCGGTTCAATGCCGGCCTCCTGCACGATGCGCGCCCACTTCACGAATTCTTCGTCGACGAACTGCGTGAATGCCGGGACGTCCATGTCGCCGGGCTGCGTGCCCTGGCTCGACAGCGTTTGCTGGAACTGCGGCTCGTGCATGGCTTTGCGCGCGAGCGCATTCAACCGTTCCACGATGGGAGCAGGGGTTCCGGCCGGGGCGTAGAAGCCGATCCAGATCCGCGTGTCATAGCCGGGCACGCCCTGTTCGGCGATGGTCGGCACGTCCGGCAGCGCCGGCACGCGCTCGGGCGTGGACACCGCGATGGCGCGCAGCCGGCCGCTTTCGATGTATTGCGTCGCGCTCAGCGCATCGACGAAGGCGGCATCGATCTGTCCGCCCAGCAGGTCGTTCACCGCGAGGGCGGTGCCTTTGTAGGGAACATGGGTGAAGGGCGCGCCGGTCATGGCTGCCAGGAGTTCACCCGACAGATGCGTGGTGCCGCCGGCGCCGGCCGAGCCATAGGTCACGCCGCCCTTCTGCCTGGCGAACTCCAGCAGCTCGGGCAGCGTCTTGGCCGGCACCGAGGGGTGCACCACCAGCACGTTCGGCGTATGCGCGAGCATTGCGACCGGCGCGAAATCGTTCTTGGCGTCGTAGCGCAGGTTCTTGATGATGGCGGGATTCACTACGTGCGCGGTGGTCATGACGAGCAGCGTGTTGCCGTCGGCGGCCGCGCGGGCGACGCGTTCCGATCCGATCACACCGCCGGCGCCGGGGCGGTTCTCGACCAGCACGGGCTGCTGCAGGTCGGTCTGCATGGTCTGGGCCAGCTTGCGCGCGAGTATGTCGGTCATGCCGCCTGCGGCGAACGGCACGATCAGTGTGACGGGCTGGCTCGGCCAGGCGTGGGCCATGCCGCTCGCCAGCGCCAGAGCGCAGAGGGAAAGGCGGCCATACCAACGGAATCGCATCATGGTGTCTCCTGTTCGTTTGTGATCGGGCCGTACGCGTCACGCGCGCGCACGGCGCCGGGATTCGAGAAAGCGCGTCATGTAGTCGTGGGGTTCGTCGGTGTCGTAGGCCTTGACGAGGCAATGGATGCCGGTGTCGATGGCCGCCTGCAGCGGCATCTTTTCCCAGTCGCTGAGCAGCGACTTCTGCAAGCGCAGGGCGCGCGGACCGGCCTCGGCCAGCTCGGCGCGCCAGTGGGCCGCGAACGTATCGATGTCGGCTTCCTGCGTGACGGCCGAGATCAGGCCCCAGCGTTCGGCGGTGTCGGCGTCGATCATGCGGCCGGTCAGCAGCAGGTCGCGCGTGCGCGTCCAGCCGATCATCCCGGGCAGCATGGCGCCGTGGATGACGGTGGGCACGCCGAGCTTGACCTCCGGCATGCCGAACGTCGCGTCGCGGGTGGCCAGCTTGATGTCGCACATGCAGGCGACTTCCATCCCGGCGCCCAGGCAGTAGCCGCGGATCAGCGACATCGTCGGAAAGGGCAGCGCGCGGATCTGCTCGCACAGCGCATGGACCGAACGGATGTAGGCATCGATCTGCCGGCCGTTCGCGACCCGCAGGAACTTGATGTCGGCGCCGCCGAGAAAGGCCGCCTCGCCGCCCCGGATCTCGAGCAGGCGGATGTCCTCGCGCCATTGCAGCTCGCGCAGGGCGTCGGCGTAGATGAGGGCGGCCTCCTCGGTGAGCAGGTTCAGCTTGCCGTTCTCGAAACGGACGCGGGCGACGCCGTCCTCGACGTGGACCTGGCAGGAAGGGCCGGGGGAAGGGTGCGACATGCGGGAGACTCCCTGTGGATGGGTATGGAGCCGCATGCTACGTAGATGCTATTCATGAAACAATCGACTTATTTTCATACATAGATTCTTGGGTGGAATGAATTTCTCCATACGCCAGGTTCAAGTCTTCGTCGCCGTGATGGACGGCGCGAGCTTCACGTCCGCCGCGCGCAGCCTGCACATGACGCAGTCGGCCGTGAGCAAGCAGGTGGCCGAACTGGAGCGCCAACTGGGCTTTCGGCTCTTCGAGCGCACCACGCGCAGCGTGGTCGCCACCGAGGCCGCGCGTGAATTCCACGGCTTCGCGCTGGAGTTGATGGCCACGGTCAAGACCGCCACGCGCAGCGTCATCGAGCTCACGCAGATGGAACGCGGCAGCGTCAGCCTGGCTGCCTCTCCGCTCATGATCTACGGCCTGCTGGCCGAGGCGGTCGCGGGCTTCGCGCGCGAACATCCCGGCATTGCCTTCGAACTGCACGAGCTTACGACCGACGAGACCGTCGACGCGGTGCGCACCGGCGCGGTGGACATCGGCTTGTGCGCCCTGGATTCGGAGGTGAAGGGCGTGGACGCGCGGATCGTGCATCGCGACTGCATGCAGGTGGTGGTGCCGCAGGGCCACGTCCTGACCCGCAAGGCGTCACTGGACTGGACCGAAGTCGCCGAGCTCGAACACGTCAGCCTGCGCCACTTGTACAGCGTGCGCAGGACCCTGGACGCGCTGATCCGCTCGCATGGCGGCGGCCTGCCCAGCCGGATCGAGGCTGGCACCCTGACGGCCGTGCTCGGGCTGGTCCGGGCAGGCGCAGGCGTGGCCGTGCTGCCGGGCTATGCCGCGAAGGTGGCCGAACAATGGGGCATGCACGGGATCCCGATCCGCGACATCGACGCGCACAGCCACCGGATTTCCCTGCTGCGCAGGCAGGGCGCACAGCTATCCATCGCAGCGCGCACCTTCGCCACGGTGTTGACGCGCCACCTCACGGGCGAGGCTGGCGGCGAAGAGGCCGGCGCCGACTAGGCACACGGCACCGTCACCACGACCGGAAACCCGACCCATACGGTGGCGAACAGCGCGGCCAGGTTGCATAGCCAAGTCACGCGCAGCGTGAAGCGCACCGGCGGCGTGGTTGAATCCGCGGCCCGGCGGCTCTGGCGCCAGGAGTACCAGGTCAGCCAGCCCAGCGGCAGAAGGTGTGCGAGCCAGAGCACTGTCAGCCAGCCGTTGATCGGATGCAGGCCGGCATGGCCGCCCGGCGGCGGCGCGACGTAGGCGCAGGCGAGCGACATGCCCGCATACAGCGCGACGAAGCAGACGGCCCAGATGATGAGCCCCGCCATCATGCGCATGACGGGCCAGGCGCCTTGCCAGAGCAGGCCGCGGTTCATCAGCGGGCTCCCATCGGAAAGAGGTAGAGCGCGCCGAGCGTGATGATGCCCGTCGCGCCCGTGTACCACCACCAGGTGCGCGCCACCAGGGTGTCCAGGTGGCGCAGCGGGGAGACGTAGCCGCGCTGCACGCGCAGGGCGCCGAAGCCGGCCATGGCCGCGCCGATGGCCGTGTGCAGCGCGACGTAGTAGGCCAGCACGGTGCTGGTGGCCGCGTAGGCGTGGCTGGTGGGAGGGGGCAGGGCGGCGCCGGGCAGGACGGCCAAGAGCAGCGTGGCCGCGACGCCGACGCCGCAGGCAAGCCAGAGGCGCAGCGCGACACCGCCCATGCGCGCCTGCGTCACGGCCGCGTGCGCGCGAATCGCGAGCGCGCCGGCGATCACGACGCTGGCCGCGGCCAGCGTGGGCAGCCAGGGCGACGGGTCGATGTAGGCCGGCGGCGGCCAGCCAGGCGCGATGCTCCAGAGAAAGCAATAGCCGAACACCAGGGCGGCGAACAGGGTGCCGTCCGCAACCAGGGTATAGATCACCCCCGAGCGGCCCGGCGCGGCTTCCGGCTCGGCGTAGTGCGGCAGCACCATCAGCCCGTCGCCGTAGGCGATGGGGTCGGGATCGACGGTGGCGCCGGTGCTCCAGGCCCAGCGCAGGAACAGCGCCAGCGCTGGCACCGGCATGATCGCAGCCAGCCAGTAGAGCTTGAGGAGCAGGGCGAGCACGAAGATGCCGACCAGCATTGCGCCCACGAAGGGCAGCCAGCTCGGCCCCGGCAGGATCACGGCGGCGCGCGGTTCGCCGGTGAGCACGTCGACCGACAGGGTTTCGCGGCGCACCGGCGGCTCGGTGCCGGGATACGGCTCGCCACGCGCCAGCCGCGGGCCGAGCCCGGGGTCGTCCCACAAGGGGTGCCGGCTGTCGACCCGCGGCTGGGCGCCGATGTTGTAGACCGGGGTCGGTGTGGGCGTGGCCCACTCCAGCGTGTCCGCGCCCCAGGGGTTGCGCGGCGCGCGCTTGCCCATCCTGCCGTGCAGCATGACGTCGAGCACCAGCAGGCCGAAGCCGATCGCCTGCAGGAAGCCGCCGATCGAGGACACCAGGTTGAGCCAGTCCCAGCCCAGCCCGTCGCCGTAGGTATAAACGCGCCGAGGCATGCCCAGCAGCCCGGTGAGGTGCATCAGGAAGAACGTGACGTTGAAGCCGACGAAGATCATCCAGAAGGCCCACTTGCCGATGATCTCCGAGGGCATGCGCCCGGTGACGTGGGGCAGCCAGTAGTACACCGCGGCCATGACCGGAAACACCATCCCGCCCACCAGCACATAGTGCAGGTGGGCGACGATGAAGTGCGTGTCGTGCACCTGCCAGTCGAACGGCACCAGCGCGATCATCACCCCGGTCAGCCCGCCCAGGATGAAAATGGCGAAGAAGCCCGCCAGATACAGCATCGGCAGGCGGAACACCGGCCGGCCGGACCAGAGCGTCGCGATCCAGGCGAAGAACTGCACCGCCGTGGGTATCGCCACCAGCATGCTCGCCGCCGAGAAGAAGATCTGGCCGAGATACGGGATGCCGACGGTGAACATGTGGTGCACCCACAGGCCGAAGCTGACGAACCCCGTGGCGAGCGCGGCGGCCACCACCCAGTTGTAGCCCACCAGCGGGCGGCGCGCGAACACCGGCAGGATGGTCGAGACCATGCCCGCGGCGGGCAGAAAGATGATGTACACCTCGGGGTGGCCGAACATCCAGAAGAGATGCTGCCAGAGCAGCGGGTCGCCGCCGCGGGCCACCTCGAAGAACGGCCAGCCGAAGGCGCGCTCGATCTCGAGCAGGATGCTGCCGAGGATGAGCGGCGGAAAGCCGATCAGGATCATCCCGGCGGTGACCAGCATGTACCAGGCGAAGATCGGCATGTTGCGCAGGCCCATGCCGACCGTGCGCATGCGCAGGATGGTCACGACGATCTCGACCGCGCCGCAGATCGCCGACACTTCGGCGAAGGTCACGCCGAGCAGCCAGATGTCGGCGTTGATCCCGGGCGTGTATTCGGCGCCCGAGAGCGGCGTGTACATGAACCAGCCGCCGTTCGGCGCCAGGCCCGTGAAGAGAGCCGCGATGAGGATCAGGCCGCCGCTCAGATAGCACCAGTAGGCGAACGCACCCAGGCGCGGATAGGCCAGATCGCGCGCGCCCATCATCTTGGGCAGCAGGTAGAGCGCCAGGCCCTCCAGCACCGGAATGGCAAAGAGGAACATCATCACCGTGCCGTGCATGGTGAAGATCTGCGCGTAGACCTCGCTGGTGAGGAACGCATTGTCCGAGGTGGCGAGCTGCGTGCGGATCAGCATGGCGAGCACGCCGCCGATCAGAAAGAAGAGCAGGGCGGTGACGATGAAGCGCAGGCCGATGGCCGTGTGGTTCACCGCGCAGAAGATGCGGGCCGCACCGTGCCGCGGGTCGGTCCAGATCCGCGTCAGCCGGTGGTGGCGGGCAATGGGGGAGAGCGGCTCGCGGGTCATGGTGTGCTGCTGTGTTCGAGAAAGTCGGCGATGGCGTCGAAGCCGGCGTCGGGCAGCCCGGCCTGCGGCATGCGGTTGCCCGGCTTGCGCGCCTGGTGGTGGCGCAGCCAGTCGCGCAGCGCCTCGGGCGTATTCTCCAGCGTGCCGGCGCCGAGCATGGCGCGCACGCCCAGATCGGCCAGGTTGGGGCCGGGCTGGCTGCTGCGTTCGCGCGGGTTCATGGCGTGACAGGCCAGGCAGTGCTGCGTGAAGTCGCGCGCGCCCTGGGTGTCCTGCAGGTCGGCAGGGTCGTCGACGCCCGCGCCGGCAAGCGCCGCCAGGCGCGCCGGCATGTCCTCGGCGGGATGCGCGTAGACGACCAGCGCCATGCGCGCGTGCTGCACCCCGCAGTATTCCGCGCACACGCCGTGATACTCGCCCGGCGCGTCCGCGCGCAGGCGGATCACATTGGTGCGTCCTGGAATGGCGTCGATCTTGCCGCCCAGGCGCGGCACCCAGAAGCCGTGGATCACGTCCTCGGTGCTGACGTGCACGTCCACCGGCACGCCGGCGGGGATGTGGATTTCGTTGGCGCTGTACAGCGCGCCGCCCGGGGCGTCCGGGTATGACACTTCCCACCACCATTGGTGGCCGCGCACGTCCACCCTGAACACGGTCTGGCTGGTGGGCAGCGGCAGCATGGCCTGGCCCGAGCGGATGCCATAGGCCAGCAGCAGGAACACCACGACGATCGGCAGCGCCAGCCCGCCGCCGATGAGCAGCGCGCGCCGGGGCGCCTGGCCGTTGCGCCGGCGGTGGAGCAGCGCGTAGGTGGCGAGCCCGAGCACCAGCAGGTAGATCGCCAGGCTGCCCCAGAACATCACCCACCAGACCTGCGTGATGGGCGCCGCGCCCGGGCCGGCCGGGTCGAGGATGGACAGTGGTTGCTCGAAGCAGCCGGCCAGAGGCAGGGCGAGCAGGGCGCAGACGCCGGCGCGCAGCGCATGGCGACAGGCTTTCGGCATCATTGGGCACCTCGCTTGCTGCGTGCCGTGCCGCGCAACACCGCGGCACGCCTCTCCCGCCTCTTCTCACTCACGCGATATTTCATGGAACGATTCGGCAAACCTCTGCCCTCGGGCGCTCCCACCGTCGTCGCATTCGCCCGCCATCCGCTGCATCCCATGCTGGTGACGTTTCCGATCGCGTTCCTGCTCGGCGGTTTCGCCACCGATCTCGCGTACTGGTATTCCGAGGACCCGTTCTGGGCGCGTGTGTCGCTCTGGCTGATCGGCGCGGGTGCCTTCATGGGGATTCTCGCGGGTATCGCCGGTACGGTCGAACTGCTCTGGGTGAAGGAGATCCGCCGGCGGCCGGCGAGCTGGAACCACTTCGTGCTGGCCGTGATGCTGCTGGCGACAGCGAGCATCAACTGGGTTCTGCGGTACGAGGACCCGGTCGGCAGCATCGTGCCGCGCGGGCTCGCGCTGTCCGGGCTGGGCGCGGCCCTGGTCGGCGCGGCGGGGTGGCTCGGCGGCAAGCTGGTGTTCGAGCACCAGATCGCGGTCGAACAGGAGAATGAGCACGACACCGACCCGCTCAACCTGGCGGACCACAGCGACCGCTGAGCGTGCTTGGCAGGCACCTGCGTGCGCCTCACCATGAGGGCACCGGGATCGGCAGTGCCGGCTTGGCCAGTACCAGCCACAGCACGGTACTCACCAGCACCGCGGGTACGGCCACCAGGACGATGTGAAAGGTGCGCCGCTCGATATGGTCGCCCGCTTCCAACTGCACCACGCGGCGCCCGCAATACACGTGGTAGGCGCCCATCAGGCTCACCACCAGCAGCTTGGCGGGCAGCCAGGTGCCCTCGATCGTGGTGGCGAACACCAGCGCCGTGCCGGTGATGATCGCCATCACGGCCGAGGGCGAGACAATGACGACGAAGACGAAGCGCGTCACGATGCGCATGCGTATGCGCTGCTCGAGCGTGTGCGCGCTGGCATAGCTCGCGAAGAGCGCGGGCAGGTAGAACAGGCCGGTGCACCAGAGCACCAGGAACGTGATGTGCAGCGCCATCAACCAGGCCATAGGACGTATGCCTCACGGAAGTCGGACGAGCGCTGCAGCGCGGCAGAGCGGATAATGTGCGGCGTATCGTTCAATCGTCACGCAGGAGCAGCAATCATGAGTACGGCCGAGGAGTTGATAGGCTTGTTGCAGGTCGAGCAACTGGAACTCAATCTCTACCGCGGGGTGAGTGGCGACATCGGCAGCCGCAACGTGTTCGGCGGACAGGTGCTCGGACAATCGCTGATGGCGGCCACGCGCACCGTGGATCCGGCACGCCGGGTGCATTCGCTGCACGCCTATTTCCTGCGGGCGGGCGACAAGCGTGCGCCGATCGTGTATGACGTGGACCGCATCCGCGACGGCAAGAGTTTCACCACGCGGCGCGTCGTGGCGATCCAGCACGGGCGGCCGATCTTTCACATGTCCGCATCGTTCCAGGTCGAGGAAGACGGTGCGTCGCACCAGGATCCGATGCCCGAGGTGCCGGCGCCGGAAGGCCTGCCGACCGAAGTGGAGCATCGCGCCCGCCACCTGCCGAGACTGCCCGAGCACCTGCGCGCCGGCTACGAGCGCGACCGGCCGATCGAGATCCGTCCCATTACGCTGGTCGATCCGCTCGAGCCGGGTGCGATGCCGCCCGTGTTCGACGCCTGGGTGCGCGCGCTGGCTCCGGTGCCCGACGTGCCGGGGCTGCACCAGGCCATGCTGGCGTACACCTCGGACTTTCACCTGCTGAGTGCGGCCCTGCTGCCGCACGACATGAGCTTCTTCGACCCCAAGCTGCACATCGCCAGCCTGGATCACGCGATGTGGTTTCACCGCGATTTCCGCATGGACGACTGGCTGCTGTACGTGACCGAGTCGCCCAGCGCCAGCGGTTCGCGCGGCATCAGCCGGGGCAAGTTCTACACGCGTGATGGGCGGCTGGTGGCCTCGACCGTCCAGGAAGGATTGATCCGCCGAGCGCCTTGAGCGGACGGCGAGGCGGGTGGCAGGGCGGCCCATGCGTGCGGACCCGATGCGTTCATGCGCCTTGCTCAAGCGCGCGTTTCCCGCTCGGGTCGGGAAACGCCGTCGCGATGCCGTGGCAGCGGCACATGGCTGGGTTGGGGTGGCTGGATTTCCTCGCCGGGCCTCGGTGGGGTGGCTTCGTCGCGCCGGCGCAGCGCAGGGAACTCGTCGGGACGGTCTCCGAGATCGTCATCCGGCTTCACGCCGAAGCGCACCGCGGGCTCGGCCCGGCGCACTGCCGCCAGCCGGTGATGAAAGCGATTGAGCGTATGCGTGGCGAGGTGGGACGGCGAGCGGAACATGCGGTACTCCTGATGGGTCATGCCTGAGGCTTTGCGCGCTCTTGAGCAAGTACCGTGCCGGGTCGCGCAGGCCGATTTGCGCGTCGGAAGGAGCCGGGCGCCGACGCCAAAGACCGGCATCGCCAAGCGATGCCGCGCCCGCGCCAAGGCGGGCGCGAGCCAAACCGCTTATGCCGCCGCTGCCTGCGCGTTGGTCCCGCTTTCGGCGAGCATGGTGAGCTTCTGGTCGGTCGCCTTTTCCTCGGCGAGGGTTTCCTTGAGCAGCGTCACCGCCTGGTTATGGCCAAGCTGCTTGGCCATGACACACAACGTACCGTAGCTGGCGATTTCGTAGTGCTCGACCTTTTGGGCGCCACCGATCAGCGCAGCATCGCGCACCGGGCCCTTGTCGACTTCCTCGATCACTTCCTTGCCTTCCTCGACCAGGCCTTCCATCGCCGCGCACTTGATCCGCTTGAGCTTGATATCGAGCGCTTCGACGACCTGGTCGATGCGCTCGATCTGCCCTTGCGTTTCCTCGAGATGGGTCTCGAATGCCGCCTTGAGATCCGGGTTCTCCGCCGCCCGCGCCAGGCGGGGCAGCGCCTTGGTGAGTTGCTTTTCGGCGCTGTAGATATCGGAAAGCTCGTGGATGAATAGATCCTGCAGAGTCTTGACGGTCATGGCTACACCTCCGGGTGGGTTTGTCGGAGGCTGGATACGCAAGCGACGTACCGCATGTCGAACCGTTTGGGGCGAGGCAGAGAACTGATTTCCGGCGTGGGCACGGATGAGCCGTGGGCGCCCGCCGCCCCTGGGCGCGCGCTGGCGGGCGCTTCGCGGGCAGGGTGGAACATGCCGCGTTCCTGGGGTGGTGCGCCGCCAGCTTGGCCTTCCCGGTTGAGCAAAACGTGCAGAGGAGCTTCGCCGCTCGGTGCTGGCAGGACGAGGGCTCGACGTGTTTGAGAGGGGCGGGCTGCGGCGGTAGCGTCGATGCGCTTCGTTCGGGCATCGGGACAGCCAGAGGTATGGAGGTTTCAGCAGGGCCGGAGCGCCGAGCATGCCTGGCTGCATCCTGCCACATGCGGCGATATCGCGCGCACAGCAAAAAGGGCCGCACTTGCGTGCGGCCCTTCGAATTTTTGGCTCCCCGAGCAGGGCTCGAACCTGCGACCTGCGGATTAACAGTCCGTCGCTCTACCGACTGAGCTATCGGGGAAGAAAGAAAAAGATTATATCGGGGATTTTCAGACTTGGCAAATCACAACCAACGGTTTGCTGCTTGTCTGCTGAACGTCGCCGATCGGCTTGGCGGCGTCCTGCCCGCTTGGCTCAAGGATGGTCTCTGGTGTGCGCACATGGCGCGCGTTCAGGACCGGCCTCAAACAAAGAAGCGGGATTATACCTCATTGTTGCGGATCGCTTGTGCCTGGCGCTCCATGAAATCCGCCAGGGTGTCGATGCCGCGCAATTGCAGGATGGTGTTGCGCACGGCGGCCTCGACCAGCACGGCCAGGTTGCGCCCGGCGGCCACCTGCAGCACCACTTTGCGGATCGGCAGGCCCAGGATGTCCTGCGTGGTGTCCTGCAGGGGCAGGCGGTGGCGCTGGGCCTCCTCGGAGAGGGCGCGCACCAGTTGCACGACCAAGCGCAGGCGCATTTTGCGGCGGACCGAGCTCTCGCCGAAGATGGTGCGGATGTCCAGCAGACCCAGCCCGCGCACCTCCAGCATGTTCTGCAGCAAGGGCGGGCAGTGGCCGTCGATGATGCCCGGGGCCACCTGGGCGAACTCGACGGCGTCGTCGGCGACCAGCCCATGGCCGCGCGAGACGAGTTCGAGCGCAAGCTCGCTCTTGCCCAGCCCCGATTCCCCGGCGATCAGCACGCCCAATCCCAGCACGTCGATGAAGACGCCGTGCATGGTGACCTGCGGCGCGAGCGCGCGGCCAACGTACAGGCGAAGGATGTCGATCACTTCGGCGGCGTGCAGCGGCGAACCGAACAGAGGCAGGGCGTGTTCGTCGCAATAGGCGACGATGTCCGCGGGAGGCACGAGGCCATCGGCCATGACCAGGGCCGGCACGCCCCCGGCCAGCAGGTCGTCCAGGTGCTGGCGCCGCTTGTTTGCGTCGAACCGGGCGAAGTAATGGACTTCGCGCGGCCCGAAGATCTGGATGCGGCTGGGGTGGATGAGGTTCAGGTGGCCGACGCGATCGGACGGCGCGAGGTAGTCGTTGCCGATGGTGCGGCTTTCGCCTGCGCGTCCGGCCAGCCAGCACAGCGAGAGCTTGCCGGAATTGTCCTCGGCAACCGTGCGCAGCGTGAGGACGGGGAGTTCGGTCTTGCTCAAGGGGTGTCGGAGAAGGCCGGCTGCCAGCCGGCGAGCAGTTCGTGGACTTTTTCCGGCGTCTCGGCTTCGCACAGTGCCGTGCGCAGCTCCTTGCTGGAGAGCATGTGGGCCAACTCGGCCAGGATCTCCAGGTGCTGTTGCGTTGCAACTTCCGGCACCAGGAGGAACATCAGCATGCGTACCGGCTGCCCGTCGGGCGCGTCGAACGGCACCGGCTGCGCCAGGCGGACGAAGGTGGCGACCGCCTCGTTCAGGCCCTTGATGCGGCCATGCGGCACGGCGACGCCATGGCCCAGCGCCGTCGAGCCCAGGCGCTCGCGCGCGAAGAGGCTATCGAAGACGGCAAGGCGCGGCAGCCCATGATGGTTCTCGAAGAGGAGCGCAGCGTGTTCGAACGCGCGCTTCTTGCTCGTGGCAGGAAGATCGAGCACCACGTTGGACGCGGGCAGGATGCGTGAAATCAGGCTCATCTGGAGTGAATGCTTCACTGCAACAAAAAACCATTATAGGTGAAGCTGGAGCAGCGCAAGGGGGTTTGTAACGATATTTGCCGCGTCGCTGATTCCGCGAGTGTGGCTTGTTCACGCGCCCGTGTAAAGGGAGGGATGGGCAGGCGGATGCGGGGCCTGTGTTGCGCGCCCGCGCCCCGCGCAATCAGGATTGCGGCGGGGCGCGAAACCGTTTTACACGGTTCGCCGGCCTCCTAGCACGGCCACTGCGGCTCAGATGGCTTCAACCGTATCGGGAGCCAGAGGGTTGCGCTTGATCGTTTCGGGCGCGTGGGCTTGCACCTTGTTCTTGTACTTCACGACCTGGCGATCCAGCTTGTCGATCAACAGATCGATGGCCGCGTAGAGATTCTCGTCCGTGGCCTCGCAGTGGATGTCCTTGCCGGGCACCCGCACCGTCACGTCGGCGGTGTGGCGCAGCTTGGCGGCGGACAGAATCACCTGTGCGTCGATGATGTGATCGAAGTGCCGCAATACCCGATCCAGCTTGTTCGTCACGTATTCGCGAATGGCGGGTGTGACCTCGAGCTGATGACCGCTGATGCTCAGGTTCATAGGTTGGCCTCCTGTTCCTGTGCTGAGAATGGCGCGGATTGCCGCAAGAGGCGGCCGTCTGCGCCATTCCAGTGTAGCGGGATGGCCGCCGAATGCAAGCCGCCTACATGCGGAAATGTTCGCCGAGGTAAACGCGTCTTACCGCGGGGTCGTCCACGATCTCGTCCGGATGCCCTGCGGTCAGCACGGCGCCTTCGTTGATAATGTAGGCACGATCGCAGATACCCAAGGTTTCCCGCACGTTGTGGTCCGTGATGAGCACGCCGATGTTGCGGCTCTTGAGAAACCGCACGATCCGCTGGATCTCGATCACCGCGATCGGGTCCACGCCGGCGAAGGGTTCGTCCAGCAGGATGAAGCGCGGATCGGTGGCCAGGGCGCGCGCAATCTCCACGCGCCGGCGTTCGCCGCCCGACAGCGAGATGGCGGCGTTGCCGCGGATGTGCTGGATCTGCAGTTCGTCCAGGAGCGATTCGAGCGCAGCGTCGATCTCGGCGCGGGCCAGCGCGCGCCCGTCGGGCTTGCGGCGCAGTTCGAGCACCGCGCGGATGTTCTGTTCGACCGTCAGCCGACGGAACACCGAGGCGTCCTGCGGCAGATAGGACAGTCCGAGCCTGGCGCGCTTGTGGATCGGCAGGGCGGTGATGTCCCTGCCGTCGATCTCGATGCGCCCGGCGTCGGCCGCGACCAGCCCCACGATCATGTAGAAGCTGGTGGTCTTGCCCGCGCCGTTGGGGCCGAGCAGGCCGATCACTTCGCCGCTGCCCACTTCCATCGAGACATCGCGCACCACGGTGCGCGCGCCGTATGTCTTGCGCAGCCCGGTGGCGCGCAAGGTACCGGGTTGCGTCACTGCTTGCCCCCCGTGGGCGCGCACGACTTGACCGCGGCGTCGCTGGTCGTACGGGACTGGATCATGGTCCGCACGCGGCCCTTGGGCGCACCGGACATCTGGCCGCCGCTCGCCGAATACACATTGCGCTGCTGGTTGTAGCTGATGCGTTCGCCACGGATCTCGTCGAGCTTCTGGCTGCAGGCCATGCGGGTGACCACGGCACGGCCGATGAAGTCGAGCTGCTCGGCGCGGCTGTCCCACTCGGCGCGGTCGGCGTAGCCTTCGATCAGCTCGACGCTGTCGGGCTGGGTCTGGCGCACGTAGACCTGCTTGCCCGCGCCCGCGGTGGCCACGGCGAATTGCTCGCCGGCGTCGTTCTGGCGCAGCTCCAGGCGCTCGGCGCGCAGGCTGAGGTCGCCGCGCGTCAGCACCACGTTGCCGGTGAACACGCTGGTCTGCTTGGTGTCGTCGTAGTCGAGCTGGTCGGAGTCGATCAGGGTGGGCACGTCCTGCTGCAGCCGGGGCGATTCGCCGGCATGCGCGGGCAGGGCGGCCAGGCACAGCGCGGCCACGCCGCTTGCGAGCCACGCGGTGAGGCGCGACGCGGCAGTCGCATGAGGGACGGACATCTGGGCAGCCGGCGAGTGGGGCATGGTGGATGGCATGCGCATGGAAAGTGGAGTGGAGGGCCCGCGGGCCCTGCGGATCAGTCGTTCGCCTCGGGCGCACGCGGCGCTATTTTGACACGCGCATCGGAGCTGACCGTCAACTGGCGACTGGAATTGTCGTATTGCATCCCGGTGCCGGTGATGCGCGAGCCGTCGCCGCGGGTGACCGCGGCCGGCAGCTCGGTGAAGGCGACATCCTCGTTGGGAAGCAGGGTGATCTGCTCGCTCTCGATGAGCAGGCCGGGCTCGCCGTTGGCGGGAGGGCGCCGGAAGGCAACGTCGCCCTTGAGCACGATGCGTGCCCCGTCCTGATCCATGCGTCCGTTCTCGGCGGTGGCGACGGTGACGGAGCGATCGGGCCGCTGGCTGATCGCGCGCGGCTGGCGGACTTCGTACGAATCGTCGTCAGGGTAGTGCTCGGCGCGCGGGCCCTCGAGGCGGGCCGCCGGCAGCCCGGTCTCGTCGGTGCGGGTCATCACGAAATGGTCGATGAAGCTGTCCATCTCGTGCGTGACCCGGCGTGGCGGATCGACAGGGATCGAGCGGCGGGCGTAGTCAGCCGCCCACCAGGTGCTGCCCACGATGGCGAGCAGCACGAGGCCGGCGATGAGCGAAGTGGCGCGGTCCCGCATGGCCTACTGCGGGCTGGCGCCCGGCAGGATGGGTTGGGGAGTGCCGGTGAGCACGTTGCTCAGGCGGCCCTGGGCCGCGAGGATGAGGTCGCAGCACTCGCGCGCCGCGCCCGCGCCGCCGCCGCGCTGGGCACACCAGTGCGCTGCCTGCGCCACGTAGGACGGTGCGCCGGGCACCGTGGCGGCGAACGCGGCCTGCCGCATGGCGGGCAGGTCGTTGATGTCGTCGCCCATGTAGCCGGCCTCCTCGAAGGTGAGCCCGCAGCGCTGAGCCAGCGCGGCGAGCGCGCCGGCCTTGTCGTGCACGCCCTGCACCACGTGCGCGATGCCCAGGTCGGCCGCGCGCCGCGTGACGATCGGGCCATCGCGCGCGGTGAGGATGCCCACGGTGACGCCGCCGGCGGCCAGCATGCGCAGGCCCTGGCCGTCCAGCACGTGAAAGCGCTTCAGGGCTTCGCCGTGCTCGCCGTACCAGAGGGAGCCGTCGGTCAGGGTGCCGTCGACGTCGAACACCATCAGGCGCACGCGGGCGGCGCGCTCGCGCACGGGAGCGGGGATGCGGGCGAGGATCAGGGCCTCGGCCGGGTGGGGAACGGTCGGGTTGTTCGGCATGCGGGCTGTTATACCACCTTGGCGGCCATCAGATCGTGCATGTGCAGGGCGCCGACCAGGCGGGCTTGCGCATCGAGCACGACGAGGTGGTTCAGGCGGCCTTCGTCCATGATGGCGGCGGCTTGCGCGGCGAGCGCGTCCGGCCCGATGCTGCGCGGCTGCGGGCTCATGCCGTCGCGCACCGTGCATTGGCGGATGTCGCCCACGCGGGCGATCAGTCGGCGCACGTCGCCGTCGGTGAAAATGCCGACGGCGTGGTTCTCGTCGTCGACCACGACGGTCATGCCCATGCCCTTGGCAGACATCTCGGCGAGCGTCTCGTTCATGCCGGCGTCGGCGTGGACCTTGGGAATGCGCTCGCCCGCGCGCATGATGTCGCGCACGTGGGTGAGCAGGCGCCGGCCCAGCGCCCCGCCCGGGTGCGAGCGCGCGAAGTCCTCGGAGCCGAAGCCGCGCGCTTGCAGGCAGGCCACGGCCAGCGCGTCGCCGAGCGCGAGCGCGCTGGTGCTGCTCGCGGTGGGCGCAAGGTTGAGCGGGCAGGCCTCGCGCGCCACGCTGGTGTCCAGGTGGACGTCGGCCAGGCGGGCGAGCGGCGAGCCCGGGTTGCCGGTCATGGCGAGGATGCCCGCGCCCATGCGGCGCGCGAGCGGCAGGATGGTGAGCAGCTCCTCCGTGGTGCCCGAGTGCGACAGGGCGAGCACGAGATCCTGGGCCGTGATCATGCCCAGGTCGCCGTGCACGGCCTCGGCGGCGTGTACGAAGAAGGCCGGCGTGCCGGTGGAGGCCAGGGTGGCGGCGATCTTGCGCGCGATGTGGCCGGACTTGCCGATGCCGCTGACCACCACGCGGCCGCGGCATGCCAGCAGGCGTTCGACGGCCGCCACGAAGGGCGCACCCTGGCGCTGCGCGAGCGCGCGCACGGCGTCGGCCTCGATCTCGAGCGTGCGGCGGGCGCTGGCGAGAATGGCCTGCGCGTCGATGGCGATGGGAGAGGATGCGGACATGCGCGTATGTTACCCAATCCTCCGCGCTGCTATGCTTGGCGCCGGCACAGGGCGGCGCCTGCCGATGCGCGCCCTGGCCTTCACAGCGAGGACACTGCGTGCGGATGCGGACGCGAGAGCGCGCGCCTGAGCGCGCGGGCCCCTATCATCATGGCGACCTGCACCATGCGCTGGTGCAGGCCACGGAATCCATCCTGGCCGAGCGCGGGGTCGAGGGCTTCACGCTGCGCGAAGCGGCCCGCCGCGCCGGCGTGACCGCGGCGGCGCCGGCGCATCACTTCGGCAGCGCCGCGGGGCTGCTCACCGAGGTCGCGCTGCTCGGTTTCGCCGAGCTGCAGCGCTTTCTCGCCGAAAGCGGCGCCGACAGCGCCGCTTCCCCTGCGGAGCGGGTGCAGGCGCTCGGGCTGGCCTACGTGCGTTTCGCGCTGGCGTATCCGGCACGCTTTCAGCTCATGTTCCGCGAGGATCGCCTGATCGCGGGCGATGCGCGCCTGGCGGCCGCGGGCGATGCCGCCTACGCCGAGCTCGAGCGCGCGGGGCGTGCGTACTTCAGGCTGGCGCCGGATGCGCCGCTGGACGCCGGGACTTCGGCCGCGCTGCTCGGCGCGTGGTCGACCGTGCATGGCTTCGCGCACCTGGCCCTGGATCACCGCTTCGAACGCTTCATCCCCGACGCGCACGACGTGGCGGCGCTCGCGCGCACCTTGCGCATGATCCTGGCGCGCTTCTTTCCCTAGCGCGCCTCGGCACGCCTGCGCAGGCGCCGGGCCGGCGCGTCATGGTCCTCACCCGGCCCGCACCCGGCCGGCGCAGGGGCGTGCGCACTTGGGCTACAGTGTGTCTTTCGCGCCGGCCGGCGCGCATCCTGGCATCCGTCCCATGCTTTCCAACGCCGAATTCGTCCGCGACCGCATACGCACCGTGCCCGACTGGCCCAAGCCCGGGGTCATGTTCCGCGACATCACGCCCGTGCTGCAGGAGCCGCGCAGCTTCCGGGTGCTCGTGGACATCTTCGTGCACCGCTACATGAACCAGGGCCTGGACCTGATCGCCGGCATCGACGCGCGCGGCTTCATCGTGGGCAGTGTGCTCGCCTATGAGCTGAACCTGGGCTTCGTGCCGGTGCGCAAGCGCGGCAAGCTGCCATACACCACGGTGGCCGAGGAGTACCAGCTCGAGTACGGCAGCGCCGCCGTCGAGATGCACACCGACGCGGTCCAGGCCGGCCAGAAGGTATTGGTGATCGACGATCTCATCGCCACCGGCGGCACCATGGTGGCCGCGATCAAGCTGCTGCAGCGCCTGGGCGCCACCGTGACCGAGGCCGCCTCGATCATCGACCTCGTCTACCTGAAGGGCAGCGACGCGGTGCGAGCCACCGGCACGCCGGTGTATTCGGTCTGCACCTACGAGGCTGAAGCCTGAACGGCCTTTCCCCGGGGGCGAATCCGGGACGAAGACACACCGGGATGGTTGGCCTGGCTGCGCAACGACGACGATCAGGACGCGGCCTGGCTGCGCGCGCTGGGCGTCGATATCGCGAAGCCGTCCGTGGCGCGAGCCAACGAACTCAAGGGCACTTCGCCAGACCCGCGTGCTACTGCGCGGGTGGCAGGCAAGATTCAATATTGCCCCCAGCCACAAGCTGATCTATCGGATCGAGGACATCGTCGCACATGCGCAGACCGCCCTGGCGGGCCCTGCAACCGTGCGCCGGTCTGTTGCAGCGCTCTGCAACGGTGCCATTCGCGCATCGGGGTAGTGCCCGGCCGCACCACCGCTACCCATAGAAAAAATCAATATGTACAACTTATTGTGTATTCCGGAAATGTGTCTGACTATGCTCGTACAACGAGTTGCACATAACGATAGTCGGATGTGCAGGAGGCCGACTACGTCCGTCCGTCTTTTCGACACAAGGCTTCCGAATGACGACCACGCGCACCATCAAACCGTACTCGGGGTACTACAAGGACCTGGCCAAGCCGGCCAACGCCAATCTCACGCAGGTATCCAAGGGCACGCCTTGCGGCGAACTGCTGCGCCGCTTCTGGCATCCCGTCTTCATGTCCAGCGAGCTGGGCGATCTGCCCAAACGAATCCGCATTCTTGGCGAAGACCTGGTGCTCTTTCGCGATCTGAGCGGCCGGTTGGGCTGCCTGGACCTGCATTGCAGCCATCGGGGTGCATCGCTGGAGTTCGGCATCGTCACTGAGCAGGGCATCAGTTGCTGTTATCACGGCTGGTTGTATGGTGTGGATGGCTCGCTCATCGCCGCTCCCGGGGAGCCGCCCGCCAGTCGCATCACTGCGCACGTATGCCAGGGTGCGTATCCCGTGCGCGAGCACGCCGGCCTGATCTTCGCGTACTTCGGGCCTATTGAAGAGCAACCGCCGTTCGCGCTGCCCGATGCCGTCATGGCCGCAGGCAACCTGCTGCATCCCTATTACCTGCCGTTCCCATGCAATTGGCTGCAATCGCACGAGAATGCGATGGATCCCGCGCACTCGGTATTCCTGCACACGCGGGTGGCCGGCGTGCAGTTCTCCGAATCGTTCGGCATTCTTCCCAGCACCGGCTATCGCACCACCGACACGGGCGTCATTGCCACCACTGCTCGCCGCGTAGGCGATCTGGTATGGGTGCGCGTGATGGAGGACGTGCTGCCCAATATGGCGCAGTTCGGCGCTACATGGGAGGACGGATCGCGCCAGAAACTGATGGTGCCCCCGGCCATCACGCGCTGGGTGGTGCCGGTGGACGACACGCATTGCATCACCATCGGCTGGCGGCACTTCAACGATCAGGTGGACCCCGACGGTCGCGGACGTCCGCAGGAGATCGGCTTCAACAAAGTGGACTTTCTGGGCCAGACCGGCGAGCGGCCCTACGAGGAGCGCCAACGCGCGCCTGGCGACTACGACGCACAGGCGTCGCAGCGGCCGATCGCGGTGCATGCACTGGAGAACCTGGGTACCACCGACGTGGGCATTGCCATGCTGCGGCGCAATCTGCAGCGGCACATCGACGCCTTGCACAAGGGCGAACCCGTGAACCGCATGCCCGGCGCGCACACCGGCGTGTTGCCGACCCTGTCGCACGATACGGTGTTGAATATCCCGTCCACCGGTGACGACGACGATCGGATGCTCGCGCGGATCCGCGACGCCGTCACCGATGCAACGGTGGCCACCAGCGGCCAGCCCATCGACGCACGCCGCGCGGCCGTACTGCATACCCTGCGCGAGCGTGACCTATGCTAGCCGGCGTCTTGCACTGTCTGGTGGACCAGCGCGCCCAGGTGACCGAATGCCCGCTCTGGGACGCAGCCAGCGCCACCCTGTATTTCGTGGACATCCACGCCGGCCGCATCATGGCATACGACTGGGACAGTGGCGCGCTGCGTGCGATTGAAACGCGGCAGGCCGTTGGCTGCATCGGCCTGGCCGGGCCCGGGCGTTTGATAGCCGGGCTCGAGTCGAGCGTGGCACTGATCGATGTGCAAAGCGGGGTGCAACGCGAACTCGCCCGCATCGCGCACCGCCGGTCTGGCTCGCGCCTGAACGACGGCCGTTGCGATCCGGCCGGCCGGTTCTGGGTGGGGTCCATGAAAGAGACGCTGGACGAGGCTGCGGGTGCGCTCTACCGCATCGATGGCGATGGCGCCGTGTCCGTCCAGGAAGAAGACATCATCTGTTCCAACGGCCTGGCCTTCAGTCCGGACGGCCGCACCATGTACCACGCCGATTCGCGGCGGCGTACCGTGTGGCGCTATGCCTACGATCCGGCCACGGGCACGGCCGCCGAGCGCCGCGTATTCGCCGTGGCCCCCGAAGGCGAAGGGCGGCCGGACGGCGCGGCGGTCGATACCGAGGGGCACTACTGGATCGCCCGCTACGGCGGCGGACGCATCGTGCGCCATGCCCCTGACGGCAGCGAGGTTTTCGTGCTGCGATTGCCGGTGGAAAACCCGACGATGTGCGCTTTCGCGGGCCACGATCTTTCCACCCTCGTCATCACCTCCGCGCGCGGCAGCCTGAGCAGCGCGCAACTGGCAAGCCAGCCCCAGGCCGGCTCGGTGTTCGCCGTGAAAGTGAATGCCCAAGGCTCGAACGAACCTCATTTCCGGCCCACCGCCCAGGCGAGACAAGCCGAATCAACCGCATCAACAAGGAGTCCGTCATGAAACCGTGCGTTGTTCATAGACTCGTCCAGTCCTGTGTCGGCATGAGCCTGCTGGCCGTTGCGCTGCTTGCCGGCGCCGCCGAGCCCCACAAGGGCGGCAGGCTCACCCTTGTACAGCCGATCGAACCGCCGGCACTGGTGTCGGCCGTGAATACGTCGGCCTATCTGGCCACCATGTCCACCAAGATCATGGAAGGGCTGCTGCAATACGATGCCGATCTCAACCCGCAGCCCGCGTTGGCCACCAGTTGGGATGAGAGCCCGGACGGCAAGCGCTATGTGTTCCATCTTCGGCAAGGGGTGAAGTGGCACGACGGCCAACCCTTCACCGCGGCCGACGTACAGTTCTCCATGATGGAGATCTGGAAGAAGCTGCATGGCCGCGGACGTTCCACCTACGACAAGGTGACGTCGGTGGAGACACCCGACGATCACACGGTGCTCGTAACGCTGTCCGAGCCCAGCCCGGTCATCCTGAACGCCTTGAGCTCCTACGAAAGTCAGGTCGTGCCGAAGCACGTGTTCGAAGGGGCGGATATCGCCGGCAACCCGGCGCTCAACGCGCCGATCGGCACGGGGCCGTTCAAGTTCGCCGAATGGAAGAAGGGCCAGTACATCCGGCTGGTGCGCAACCCGGACTATTGGGATGCCCCCAAGCCGCACCTCGACGAAGTGGTGCTGCAGGTGATTCCCGACGGCGGCGCACGCGCGGCTTCGCTGGAGTCGGGCGAAACGCTGATGGGTGTGTTCAATCCGGTTGCGCTGGCCGACATTTCCCGCATCGAGAAGGCGCCCGGGCTGAGGGTAACCACCGGCGGCTACGGCCTGCTCGCGCCGATGTTCCTGATGGAGTTCAACCTCGACAAGAAGCCCTTCGATCAGGTCGAGGTACGCCAGGCGGTGGCGCACGCCATCGACAGGAACTTCATCGTCAAGAACATCTATTTCGGCTTCGGCGAACCGGCCACCGGCCCGATCGCATCCAGCTCGCGCCAGTACACCGGGGATGTGCCGCAGTACCCCTACGATGTACAGGCAGCCGCCAGACTGCTGGACGAGGCCGGCTACCCGGCAGGCAAGGACGGGATACGTTTCGGCATGACGCTGGATACGCTGCGCGACCCGGAAACCTTGCGTACGGCCGAATACATCCGCCAGGCGCTGCGCCGCGTGGGCATCCAGGTCGAGCTGCGCAATTCCGATCTCGGCACCTTCATCCGGAACGTCTATGCGGAGTATGCCTTCGATGCCACGCTCAACTTCAGCTATTCGCTGTCCGATCCCACCCTGGGTGTGGACCGCTTTTATCTCAGCTCGAACATCAGCAAGGGCACGCCGTTCGTCAACACGTCAGTGCGCATCGAGCGCGTCGACGAACTGCTGCGCCAGGCGCGGGTGGAGAACGATGTGGCCCGGCGTACGCAGATGTTCCATGAGTTCCAGCGCGTGGTGGCCGAGCAACTGCCCATCCTGAATCTGTTCGAGATGCGCTTCGTCACCGTGCTGAACGACAAGGTACAGGGCTACGATGTCAGCGGCGAAGGCCCGTATGCATCGTTCAAGGAAGTCTGGCTCACGCCCTAGCGGTAAAGCGGAACGCACGAGGAAACCGACATGGCCGGCCGATTCCTAGCGCGCCGCCTGTTGCAGGCGGCGCCCACGATCTTCCTGATAATCACCGCCTGCTTTTTTCTGCTGCGCCTGGCGCCGGGCGACCTGGCGCAGATCATGGCGGGGGAGGCCGGCGCGGCGCCGCCGGGCTACGTGGAGGAGCTGCGCGTGCGGTTCGGTCTGGACCTGCCACTGTACGTGCAGTATGGGCACTACCTCGCGCGGCTGGCGATGCTGGACATGGGGTATTCGTTCCGCCATGAGCAACCGGTGCTCGAACTCGTGCTCGAGCGATTGTGGCCCACCCTGTTGCTGGGCGGGACGAGTCTTTTCATCGCGATCGCGGGGGGCACGGCCCTGGGTACTCTCGCTGCGCTGCGCCACAACCGCCTGACCGACCGGCTGATCTCGTTCCTGTCGCTGGTGGCCTATGCCGCACCGACGTTCTGGCTGGGCCTGATGATGATCATCGTGTTCGGGGTGCAGCTCGGCTGGTTGCCCACGGGCGGCATGATGCCCTTGGGCCCGAGCCCCGGCGGCTGGGCCACGGTGCTGGCAGTGCTGCGGCACCTCTTGCTGCCGGCACTATCGCTGTCGCTGTTCTACATGGCACTGTATGTTCGCCTGAGCCGCACCGCGGTATTGGAGGTGCTCAAGCAGGATTATGTGCGCACGGCCGCGAGCAAGGGCATCTCGCGCGCGCAGACGCTGCGCCGCCATGTGCTGCCCAACGCCATAACGTCGGTGCTCTCGCTGGCGGGCGTGCATGTAGGCGGCCTGATCGGCGGTGCCGTGTTCGTGGAGACGGTGTTCGGCTGGCCCGGGCTGGGCCGGCTGGCGTTCGAGGCGATGCTGCAGCGCGACTACAACCTGCTGATGGCCGTGCTGCTTTTCAGCTCGCTGCTGGTCGTTGCCACCAACATCGTCGTAGACCTGCTTTACCGCGTGTTCAATCCGCGCATGTCCGGAGACCCGTCATGAACATCCGATCGATCGATCCTCGCCTGCTGGTGGGAGAAGGCATTCTGCTGGCGCTGGCCGCCGTTGCGCTGGGTGCGGGCATGCTCTTTCCCGGCGATCCGCAAAGCATGGTGGCCCAGCCCCTGCTCGCGCCTGGCGCGCAAGCCGCCCATCCGCTGGGCACCGATATGCTGGGCCGCGACGTGGCGGCCGGCTTGGCACACGGCGCACGCGCGACCCTGCTGATCGGCGTGGTGTCCACCGTTTTCGCCGTGGTCGTGGGGGGCCTGATCGGCGTGCTCTCGGGCTACTTCGGCGGCTGGGTGGACAATGTTCTGGGCAAGATCACGGAATTATTCCAGACGGTCCCCCCGATCATCCTGGTGATCGCGCTCACGGTGGTGCTGGGCCCCTCGATCCGCTCGATGATGATCGCCATCGCGGCGGTTTCCTGGCCGCCCATCGCTCGGTTGGCCCGCGGCGAAGTGTTGGCGCTGCGCGAGCGCGAGTTCATCGAGGCCTGTACGGCCGTGGGCATGACACATGGCCGGATCATCCTGCGCCATGTGTTGCCCAATATCGCGCCGCCCATTCTGATCACGATCTCCATCGTGGTGGCCACCAGCATTCTGATCGAATCGGGCCTGTCGTTCCTCGGGCTGGGCGACTCCAACGTGACCACCTGGGGCGGCATGATAGGCGCGGGCCGCGAGATGATCCGTACGGAATGGCAGCTCACCGCCATCCCCGGAACAGCCATCATGCTGACGGTGCTTGCCCTGAACTTCGTGGCGGAGGCGCTATCCGAAGGCCGGGATCCGCGATTGGCCTTGGGTTGAGGCGGACATGGAGCCCACCCCCTACGCGCTTCGCGCGCCCCCTCAAGGGAGCGGCGCTGGCGGACCGGCAAAGCCGGATCCGCGGCGCCCTGGATCGGGCCGTACCCGTTCCATGCGTCGTGGAAGACGCCGCGAAGCGTGCTGGAGAAACTGACATGGAACCTCTGCTGCAAGTCAACAATCTGTGCCTGTCCGTGGGCCCCATGGGGCGCCGCGGAGCCGTCGTGCGCGATCTCGAGCTCGCGCTGCAGCCCGGCGAGCGGCTCGGCCTGGTCGGCGAGTCCGGTTCGGGCAAGAGCCTGACGGCGCTGGCCATCATGGGCCTGCTGTCCGAAGCGGTGACCGTGGAGTCGGGAGAGATCCGTTTCATGGGGAACGACTTGCTGCGACTGGACGCGCGCGCCATGCGTCACGTGCGGGGCAAGGAGATCTCGATGATTTTCCAGGAGCCCTTGACCGCGCTGAATCCGGTCATGCGGGTGGGCGAGCAGATCGCCGAGGTGTTGCTCGAGCATCGCGAACTCTCCGTGCGGGACGCGCGCAGGAAAGCGGTCGAGCTGCTCGATCTGGTCGGCATCCGGCAGCCGGCCGAAAGCTATGCGCGCTATCCCCACCAGTTCTCTGGCGGCATGCGCCAGCGCGTGATGATTGCGATGGCCGTGGCCTGCCGGCCCCGGCTGCTGATCGCCGACGAACCGACCACGGCGCTGGACGTGACAGTGCAGGCACAGATCATCGATCTGCTCGACCGCCTGCAACAGGAAACCGGCGTGGCCATCCTGCTCATCTCGCACAATCTGGCGCTGGTGGGCAACTTCTGCAACCGCATCGCCGTCATGTATGCGGGCGATGTCGTCGAGACGGGGGAATGCCCGGACGTTCTGGTCCATCCGCACCATCCCTACACCCGGGCCTTGCTGGACTGCCTGCCGGCCGAACTGGACAGTGCCGCTGGCGGCGAACGGCTCAACGAAATCGGCGGTCAGGTTCCGGCGCCCGCCGATATGGCGCCCGGCTGCCGTTTCGCGCAGCGGTGTAGCCAGGCGCTTCCGAGCTGCGCCAGCGTCCTGCCGCCGCTGCGTCGGCACCCCGAGCGACCAGGAACCTCATGGCATTGCATCGAATAGACGCCGCGGTGCGCTCCGGCGAGACGCCCATGCTGGCCGTGGACGGCGTGAGCAAGCACTATCGCAACGGCCGCGGCATTGTGGCGGCCTTGTCCGGCGTCGGTTTCCGTCTGCCGGCAGGCAGCACGCTGGGCATCGTTGGCGAATCCGGCAGCGGGAAATCAACCATGGCGCGGATCGCGTGCGGGCTGCTTGCGCCCGACGCGGGCAGCGTGCGGCTGGCCGGCACCGAATTGGTCGGCCTTGCGGTGCGCGATATGCGTCGGCTGCGCCGTCGCGTGCAAATGATCTTTCAGGATCCGCTCTCCTCGCTTGATCCGCGCCAGCGCGTAAGTGCCGCGATAGAGGAAGTCCTTGCCGTGCATGGCCTGGGCGACCGCCGCAGCAGACGGGCCAGCGCGGGCCAGATGCTCGAACTGGTGGGCTTGCCCGCCGCGGCGGGCGAGCGCTACCCGCACCAGTTCTCGGGCGGACAGCGCCAACGCGTTGCCATCGCCCGCGCGCTGGTACTCAAGCCCGACCTGCTGATCTGCGACGAGCCCGTGTCGGCGCTGGACGTCTCGATCCAGGCGCAGGTGCTGAATCTGCTGGTGCGCCTGAAGCGCGAGTTGAATCTCACCATGCTCTTCATTTCGCACGACCTCTCGGTGGTGGCGCACGTTGCCGATCACATCGGCGTCATGCAGCGGGGCAGGATGGTGGAGATGGGCGCGGCCGAAGACGTCTTCAGGCGGCCGCAGCACGAGTACACGCAAACACTGCTGGCGTCGGTGCCGCGATTGCCGCGCGAGGCCGCGCGCGCGCAACACGCTGCTCCCGGTGTCGCAGGCAAGGCGGACGACCATTGCCATGGCTTACTCTATGCCTCGAGCGCGGCGGAGTGCATGCCGCGGCCGCTTCGCTTCCCTTCTTCGTCGTAACGGATTCTCCATGGTCACCAATCTGGGCGAGCCCTCCCCATCCACCAATCCCGTGTCGCGTCGCAATCGCGAAAAATCCTCGCCGCCCGGTATCCAGTCGCTCGAGATCGGCATGAAGGTGCTTACCACGCTGGCTTCGTTCAGTTCGGCGGCCACGCTCACCGAACTGGCCGAAGCCGCCGACATGGACCTGAGCACGTGCCGGCGGTATCTGGTGAGCCTGCTCAACACCGGCATGGTCCGTCAGGAGGAGCAGAGCGGCAAATACGATCTCGGCGAGCATCTGTATCTGCTTGGCCTGCGCACCCTGGCGCGCGGCCATATCGTGCGCGCCTCGATTGATCGCGCACTGGCACTGAATCGCGAACTGGATCTCACCGTGATCGTTTCTGTGTGGGGCGATTTGGGGCCCACGGTGGTGGCCTGGTTCGACCGCTCCTCCAAGCTCATCTGCAACAGCTACATCGGCAGCGTGTATCCCATGCTGAGTACCGCTACCGGCCGGGTCTTCCTGGCGTATCCGCCGGACGGACAGGCCATGGAGCGCGCTGCAGCCGAGCTTGGCGTCGTCGGGTCGGCCGCATTGTCGGCCTCGCAGCACAAGCGCATCGACGCCTTGGTGGGCAGCGTACGCGAGCAGGGCATGGGCAGCACGGACGGCGATGTGATCCCGGGCCTGAGCGCGCTTGCCGTGCCCGCCTTCGATTGCCAGGGCCGCCCGGGTACGGTGATCGGCATCATTGCCGAATCCGATGCGCTGAAGGGCGCCGCCGGCCAGCGGGTGAGCAAGGCGTTGCGCCAGGCAGGCTCGGACGTTTCCTCGTCCCATGGTTTCGTACCCGAGGAGCAAGGTGCCGGATCGTACGCCGAATGGCTGGAGCGGACCTGGGGCAACGCCGTTGCCCTGCGGCTGGCGGACGCACCCGCCGGCCGGCGCACGCCCGGCGCCAAGCGGGGCGGGCGGGCGGTTCCGCTGGGTTAGCACGGCGCTCACCCCAACCAGATCAGATCGCTATGTCAGACGAATCGTTGCAACTCATTCCCGCCCGCCAGGGCGTGGCCGTCGAACTGAATTCCGGCGACGTCGTGCGCGTGCTCAATACCCACGGCAGCCAGGTCATCGACGCCTGGGCGTTCAATGCCGCGCTGCCGGCCGAGTTCATGTCGATGGAGCACACGCGTGGTGTGCTGTACAGGCTGTCGCCGAGAGTCGGCGACAGCCTGTACAGCAACCGCCGCAGGCCGATTCTCACCCTTGTCGAAGATACCTCTCCGGGCGGGCACGACACGCTCATCGCCGCCTGCGACGCGAAGCGCTACCGGCTGCTGGGCTGCGACCATCATCATGACAATTGCGCGGAGAACCTGGCGCGGGCGCTGGCCGGGCTCGGTGTGCCAGTGCCGCACACGCCCGCGCCGCTGAACCTGTTCATGAACATACCGGTGGCCGCTGACGGCACGCTGAGTTCGCAGCCACCGCTGAGCAAGCCTGGCGATCATGTCGCTCTGCGAGCGGAGATGGCGTGCATCGTGGTGTTTTCGGCATGTCCGCAAGACATGGTGCCCATCAATGGCGTCGGCTGCGTGCCCACCGAAGCGCATTATCGCGTGCTGCGCGCCGGGTAGGGCTGGCTGACGCGCTTTCCTTTCCCGTTTCCATCGCCGCCAGTCACTTCCCTTCTGCCGTCCGGATGCCTAGCCGCCGGCCCTGGCCCCGCGCAACACGCGGCCCAGATAGGGGCCGGTATGGCTCTGCGGGCTCGCCGCCACGTCTTCGGGCGTGCCCTGCGCGACGATGTGTCCGCCGCCGCCCCCGCCTTCGGGCCCCATGTCCACCACCCAGTCCGCCGCCTTGATGACGTCCAGGTTGTGCTCGATCACCAGCACGGTGTTGCCTGCTTCGACCAGTTGATCGAGCACGCCCAGCAGCAGGGCGATGTCGTGAAAGTGCAGGCCGGTCGTGGGTTCGTCCAGGATGTACAGGGTGCGTCCGGTGCCGCGCTTGGACAGTTCCAGCGAGAGCTTGACACGCTGCGCCTCGCCGCCCGAGAGCGTGGTCGCGGCCTGGCCGAGCCGGATGTAGCCCAGGCCTACCGCGGTCAGCGTCTGCAGCTTGCGCGCGAGCGTGGGCACAGCGCTGAAGAATTCCTGCGCTTCGTCGACCGTCATGTCGAGCACTTCGCCGATGTTGCGTCCGCGATAGCGGATCTCCAGCGTCTCGCGGTTGTAGCGCCGGCCGTGGCACACGTCGCAGGGCACGTACATGTCGGGCAGGAAGTGCATCTCCACCTTGACCACGCCGTCGCCCTGGCAGGCCTCGCAGCGCCCGCCCTTGACGTTGAAGCTGAAGCGGCCCGGGTCGTAGCCGCGCGCGCGCGCTTCGGGCACCCCGGCGAAGAGTTCGCGGATCGGCGTGAACAGGCCGGTATAGGTGGCAGGGTTGCTGCGCGGTGTGCGCCCGATCGGGCTCTGGTCGACAATGATGATCTTGTCGAGATTGTCCAGCCCGTCGAGCGTGGCGTAGGGCGCGGGCTCGGTCTGGCTGTTGTGCAGGTGGCGCGAGACCGCCGCCGCCAGCGTGTCGTTCACCAGCGTGGATTTGCCGCTGCCCGAGACCCCGCTGACGCAGACGAAGCGGCCGGTGGGCAGGTGCAGATCGACCGACTTGAGGTTGTTGCCGGTGCAGCCGGTCAGGTTCAGCCACTGCGCCGGGGCGGGCTCGTCGCCTTCGGCGGCCGGGCCGGCCGGGTCGGCGCGGCGCACCGGCCGCCGCGCCGACAGCTCGATGCTGCGTTGCCCGCTCAGGTACTGGCCGGTGAGCGACTCCGGGTCGGCCAGGATCTCGGCCGGCGTGCCGTAGGCGACCACGCGTCCGCCGTGCTCGCCGGCGCCCGGCCCCATGTCCACCACGAAGTCGGCCGCGCGGATCATGTCTTCGTCGTGCTCGACCACGATCACGCTGTTGCCCAGGTCGCGCAGGTGGCGCAGGGTGGCGATCAGGCGGTCGTTGTCGCGCTGGTGCAGGCCGATCGAGGGCTCGTCCAGGACGTACATCACGCCCGTCAGGCCCGAGCCGATCTGGCTTGCGAGCCGGATGCGCTGCGCCTCGCCGCCCGAGATCGTGTCGGCGCTGCGGTCCAATGAGAGGTAGTTCAGGCCGACGTTGTTGAGGAAAGTGAGCCGCGCCAGGATCTCGCGCACGATGCGCTGGGCGATGTCGCGCTTGGCGCCGGCGAGTTCGAGCGCCTCGAACCAGTGCTGGCAGTCGGCGAGCGGCATCGCCTCGACCTGGTAGATCGCCAGGCCGCCCTCGTCGGGGCCGCCGGCGCCGACGAACACGTTGCGCGCCTCGGCGCGCAGGCGCGAGCCGCCGCAGTCGGGGCAGGTCTTGACGTTGCGGTATTTGCCGAGTTCCTCGCGCACGGCGGCGGAGTCGGTCTCCTTCCAGCGACGCTCCAGGTTGGGAATGATCCCTTCGAACGGATGCGAGCGGACCGTGGCGCGGCCCTTCTCGTTGAGGTAGGTGAAGGGAATGTCCTGTTCGCCCGAACCGTAGAGCACGATGTCGCGCACGTTCGCGGGCAGCGCCTCGAACGAGGTGGCGATCTCGAAATCGTAGAACGCCGCCAGGCTGGTCAGCATCTGGTGGTAGAACGAATTGCGCTGGTCCCAGCCGCGGATCGCCCCGGCCGCCAGGCTCAGTTCGGGAAACGCCACCACCCGCTTGGGGTCGAAGAACCCCACGGTGCCGATGCCGTCGCAGGTGGGGCAGGCACCCACCGGGTTGTTGAAGCTGAACAGGCGCGGCTCCAGCTCGGGCAGGCTGTAGCTGCACACCGGACAGGCGTAGCGGCTGGAATAGAGGTGTTCCGCGCCGGCGTCCATTTCCAGCGCGATCGCGCGGCCTTCGCCGATCTCGAGCGCGACCTCCAGGCTCTCGGCCAGGCGCTGCTCGATGCCGGGTCGCACCCGCAGGCGATCCACCACCACGTCGATGTCGTGCTTCTCGTTCTTTTTCAGCGCCGTGTCGTGGGCCAGTTCGGTGAACTCCCCGTCCACCCGCACGCGCACGAAGCCGCGCGCCTGCAACCCGGCGAATTCGCTCTCGAAGCTGCCCTTGCGTTCGCGCGCCATCGGCGCGAGCAGGGCGACCCGGGTGTCGGCGGGCAGGGCGAGCACGGCGTCGACCATCTGGCTCACGCTGTGCGCGACCAGCGGCAGGCGGTGCTCCGGACAATAGGGCGTGCCCACGCGCGCATAGAGCAGCCGCAGGTAGTCGTGGATCTCGGTGACGGTGCCCACCGTCGAGCGGGGATTGTGGCCGGCGGCCTTCTGCTCGATGGAAATGGCGGGCGAAAGGCCTTCGATGAGGTCGACCTCGGGCTTGTCCATCAACTGCAGGAACTGGCGCGCGTAGGCCGACAGGCTTTCCACGTAGCGGCGCTGCCCCTCGGCGTAGAGCGTGTCGAAGGCGAGCGAGGACTTGCCGGAGCCGGAGAGCCCGGTGATGACCGTCAGCCGCTCGCGCGGCAGGTCGATCGAGACGTTCTTGAGGTTGTGGGTGCGAGCGCCCCGGATGCGTATGACGTCCATCGCGGTTTCGAAAGCCCAAACCGCCAATTATAGAGGGGCGGGGCGATCAGAGTCCGGGTGTCTGCCGGGCGGGAACGTCAGGGCCTGTCATGGCGCTTCGCGCGTGGCCACGCGTCGCGCAATGGCAGGAAATTCCGCAGGGGCCGTGGCGGCAGGCGTCCGGACCAGCCTGCGCGTGCTCGACAAGGGGGATTTCCCGGGGGGCGGCCGCGGCGGCGAGTCGTTCCGTCGGCCGTACGGCTTGGTACTATAGCGGGCTGCGTTTGCCTTCCGACCCCCCATGTCCCGATCCCCTTCCGTGCGCATGACGCCAGCCGAGCGGCGCTCCAGTATTGCGCTGGCGAGCCTCTTCGCCTGTCGGATGCTGGGCCTTTTCCTGCTGTTGCCGGTGTTTTCGGCCGCGGCCGGCAGCCTGGCGGGGGGCGACGACGTCAAGCGCGTCGGTCTGGCGCTGGGCATGTACGGGCTCACCCAGGCCTGCCTGCAGATCCCGTTCGGCATGGCCTCGGATCGCTGGGGCCGCCGGCCGGTGGTGCTGGCGGGATTGCTGCTGTTCGTCGCCGGCAGCATCGTGTGCGCGCTGTCCGAGGACATCGGCTGGGTCACCGTCGGGCGTGCGATCCAGGGAGCCGGGGCGATCTCCGCTGCGGTCACCGCCTGGCTGGCCGACGCCACCCGGGACGAGGTGCGCACCCGGGCGATGGCCATGGTGGGCGGCTCGATCGGCCTGGCGTTCGCGGTGTCGCTCGTGCTCGCCCCGGTGGTGGTCGGCTGGGGCGGCCTGTCCGCGCTGTTCTGGGTCATCACCGCCCTGGGCGTGGGCGCGCTGGCGGTCGCGCTCTGGGCGGTGCCCGAGGCGGGTGCGCAGGCCCGCGCGGCCATGCCCCGCACGGCGCTGCGGCACGCGCTCGCGCAACCCGACCTGCTGCGCCTGAACGTCGGTGTCTTCGTGCTGCACATGGTGCAGGTCGCGCTGTTCATCGTCGTTCCGGCGCTGCTCGCCAGCACCGGCGGTTTTTCCGCCGGCGAACTGTGGAAGGTGTACCTGCCGGTCATCCTCGCCTCGTTCGTGCTGATGGTGCCCGTGGTGTTCGCCACCGAGACCCGGCGCATCCACCGCGGCGCGCTGCTGGCCAGCGTCGCCGGCCTGTTCGGCGTGTGCGCGGCCCTGCCCATGGCAAGCCAGGCCTTCCCGTCGCTGGTGGTTGCGCTGATCGGCTTCTTCCTGGTGTTCAACGTGCTGGAAGCGCTGCAGCCGTCGCTGGTCTCGCGGGTGGCGCCGGCCGCGCACAAGGGCTTTGCCCTGGGCCTGTACAACACGGCCCAGTCGGCCGGGCTGTTCCTGGGCGGGGCGTTCGGCGGCTGGCTCGTGGCCTATGGCGGGCCAGCCCGGGTGTTCGAGGCCGCCGCGGCTCTGGCTCTGGTGTGGCTGGCCCTGGCCTGGGGCATGAAGCCCGTCACGGACGTGCACCGGGCGAACGCCGCGGGCAGCGCCCGGCGCGCAGCCTGACGCGCGGCGAGGTGCCGCTTTTTCTACACTACGTGCATCACACAATTGCGGCACGCCGCCGAACTGGCGACGATGCGTGCCCGAACCCTCATCTGGATATGGAGTACTCGTATGGCTTCGGTCAATAAAGTGATTCTGGTCGGCAACCTGGGGCGCGATCCCGAAGTCCGCTACAGCCCCGACGGCGCCGCCATCTGCAACGTGTCGATCGCCACCACGTCCACCTGGAAGGACAAGAACTCCGGCGAGCGCCGCGAAGAAACCGAGTGGCACCGCGTGGTGTTCTACAACCGGCTGGCCGAGATCGCCGGCGAATACCTGAAGAAGGGCCGCTCGGTCTACGTCGAGGGCCGTCTGAAGACCCGCAAGTGGCAGGACAAGGAAACCGGCGCCGACCGCTATTCCACCGAGATCGTGGCCGACCAGATGCAGATGCTGGGCGGGCGCGAGAGCGGCGGCGGTGAAGGCGGCTTCGGCGGCGAGGGCGGTGGTTACGGCGGTGGCGGCAGTGGCGGCAGTGGCGGCGGCGGTGGCGGTCGTCCGGCCCAGCCGCGTGCCCAGCGCCCGGCCGCCCCGGCCAGCCAGCCGGCGGCCAAGCCGGCCGGTGGCGGCATGGGCAATTTCGCCGACATGGACGACGATATTCCGTTCTGAGTCAACTGGCGGCCGGGGTGGCGAAGCCGATCTCCCCGGCCGCCGGGGCCCTCTCAACGGTCAAGGCGTGTCCAGCTTGTCGGCAAAATTCTTGCCCACATGCCGGCTGATGTAGGTGGCCAGCCCGCGTCCGCGCTGTGCCAGTTGCTGCATGCGCGCGACGTGCGCGGCACCCGGTGCCGAGGCGTCGTAGCGATAGATGGCGCCGTCGACGAACTGCACGAGCAGGTGATCCTGCCCGACAGCGTAGGCGACGACGCCCGACTTGCCCGAGAGATTGCGATAGCGTTGCATGGCCGGCATGGTGCGCTCCTGGCGGTGCCATGCGCTGGCCTGCGCACGCGGCGTACCAACGCGTGAAGTCGTCGCCGCCTGGCTTCTCGTCCCGGGCTTCAGTCCACCCGCAGCCCCGCGGCCTGCGCCAACTGCGCGAAGCGCTCGATATCGTGCTTGACGATGCGCTCGAAGACGGCCGGCCCTTCGATCACCGTATTGAAGCCCAGCGCCCGCAGGTCGCGTTGCAGGTCGGGCTCGGCGGCCACGGCGGCGAGGTGCTCGTAGAGCGCCTGGACATGGGCGGGCGCGGTGTCGCGGCGCGCGAGCAGCCCATGCCACTGGTCCAGGGCATAGCCCGGGAATCCGCTCTCGGCCACGGTCGGCACCTCGGGCAGGCCGGGCGAGCGCTCGGGCGAGGTGACGGCGAGCGCCCGGATGTGTCCGGATTCGATGAAGGGCGCGGCGCTGGAGGCCGTGACCAGGGCCGCGCCGACCTGCCCGGCGGCGACGTCCTGCAGGGCGGGGCCGCAGCCGCGGTAGGGTACGTGCAGCAGCGGACGCTGCGCTGCCCGGGCAAGCATTTCGCCGGCCAGGTGCTGGGGTGTGCCGTTGCCGCACGAGGCATAGGGCGGCGCCAGGCCGTCGCGGCCGGCGAGCCATTCGGCCAGATTCCGGGCCGGCGCCGCGGCCGGCACCACGATGACCGTCGGTACGTAGGCCACGTTGATGACTGCCGTGAAATCCTGTTCCGGCGAGAAGGGCAGCTTGCTGAACACGGCGGGGCTGATCGCGTAGGAGCTGTTCACCATGAGCAGCGTCTGGCCGTCGGCGGGCGCGTCGGCGACCCAACGTGCGCCCACGTTGCCGCTCGCGCCGGGACGGTTCTCCACGATGACGGGCTGGCCCGTGCGCGTGGCCAGGCGTTCGCCCAGCTTGCGCGCGAGCAGGTCGGTGCCGCCGCCCGGCGGAAAGGTCACGACGATGGTGATCGGCTGGTTCGGCCAGGCCGCCGGCTGGCTGCTCGTGGCCAGCGCGCCGCCCCGGAATGCCAGGGTTGCGGCGGCGGTGGCGCAGATCGCGAGGGCGAACATGCCCAGCCCGCGCTTTGGAACAGGATGCATGGTGGGGCTCCGGATGTCGGCCGGCTTGCGCCGGCCCGGGTCAGCGTAGGTGGTCCAGCCCGATGTCGAGGACGGTCACGCTGTGCGTGAGCCAGCCGACGGAGATCAGGTCGACGCCGCTGGCGGCAATGGCCGGCGCGCTCTGCGGCGTGATGCGTCCTGAGGCTTCCGTGATCGCGCGCCCGGCGACGAAGGCGACCGCCTGGCGCAGCTCGTCCGGCTGCATGTTGTCCAGGAGGACGGCGTCCACGCCGCTCTCCATCGCCTCGCTCAGTTGCGCCAGCGTGTCGACTTCGACTTCGATCTTGACCAGGTGGCCGACCGCCTGGCGCGCCCGCTCGATGGCCGGGCGCACGCCGCCGGCGATGGCGATGTGGTTGTCCTTGATGAGAACGGCGTCGTCCAGGCCGAAGCGGTGGTTGCTGCCGCCGCCCACGCGCACCGCGTATTTCTGCAGCGAGCGCAGGCCGGGCAGGGTCTTGCGGGTGCACACGACCTCGGCACGGTGGGCGCGGATGCTGTCGACGATGGTGGCGGTGGCGCTGGCGATGCCGGACAGGTGGCACAGCAGGTTCAAGGCGACGCGCTCGCCGGTGAGGATGCCGCGCGCGGGTCCGCTCACCACGGCCAGCGTGTCGCCCGGCGCGAGGCGGTTGCCGTCAGGCAGGCGGGCCTCGAAGCGGATCTCGGGATCGATCAGTTGGAACGCCATGCGTGCCAGGTCCAGGCCGGCGACGACGCCGGGCTGGCGGGCGACCAGCGCGGTCTGCGTGTGCTGTACGGCGGGCACGATGGCATCCGTCGTGATGTCTCCAGCGCGGCCCAGGTCCTCCAGCAGCGCGGCGCGCACCACGGGCTCGACCATGATTGCCGGCAGGGGCGGCACGTTCGTCGCGGCGCGTCGCGCCTCGGGTTTTATGCTCATTTTGAGTATTTGTCGGACAAAAAAAAGCGCCTGTTCCGGTGCTTGGCTAGTTACTTATGCTAGGCCTGAGCATAAGTACTTGTCAATGTGCACTGCAACAGAGCTGCCGGGCGCGCCCGGCGGCTCTGTCGGTCAGCGGCCCAGGGCCAGCAGGCGTTCGGGTACGTTCACCATCATGGACAGCGCGATCTGCCCCATCGACTTGCCCAGCGGGTCGGTGCGCAGGCTCGCCATGCCGCCGCCGTCCAGCGCGTTCTGCAGGACGAAGTTGAAGCCGCCGATGCCGGGCACCTCGTAGCGCGTAACCTCGCCTTGCACCAGATGGGCCAGGTAGGCGCGCAGCCGCTCGGCCGTGACCTCGCGCGCGACATAGGGCAGCAGCTCGGGGTGGCGCGCGATGATGCCGATGTTGGAGATGTCTCCCTTGTCGCCGCTGCGCGCATAGGCCAGGCGGACCAGGGGCACGCTGACCTGGGCTTCCTCGCCGCTGTCCGCGGCCGCGGCGATCGCGGCGCCGCGCGCGGGCGCGTCGGTCGGTGCGGCGGCCGGCGCGGCCGGCACGGCGAGCGCGGCGCCGTCCAGCGTGACGCCGGGGCTGACCTGTTCCTTGGGAATCAGGAAGGTGAAGAGGCGGATCGCCGGCGACACGCCGGGCCGCCCGCCTGCCAGCGAGCCCGTGGTGCCGGGTGCCCACGACGTACCCGCCGGTGCGATCTCCCTGGCGAAGATCTCCAGCGCCGCCTTCTGCGGGTGGCGCACGGCCAGCCGCATGGTCGCTTCGCGCAGGGGCAGGGCCTGCGCATGTGGGCCGTACAGTTCCTCGGTACCGATGACGTTCAGGGCAACCGCGCTGTAGTCCTGCAGGCCCTGGGCGGCGAACATGGCGCGGGTGCGCTCCAGGATGGCCTCGCCAGTGCGGCGCGCCTTGGCGACCGCGTCGAAGCCCACGATAGAGAGGGTGCTCTGGCAGCGAAAGCCATCCGCATAGGTCGCCGAGACCTTGTAGTGCGCCGTGGGCGCGCGGCCGCGGGCCTGACTCACCCGCACGCGGTCTGCGCCCACGTCCTCGATGCGTACCTGGGTGAAGTCGCAGACCACGTCGGGCAGGACGTAGCTCGCCGGGTCGCCGATCTCGTAGAGCATCTGTTCGGCCACCGCCGGGGCGATGACCAGGCCGCCGGTGCCCTCGGGCTTGGTGACGACGAAGCTGCCGTCGGCATGGCATTCGATGATCGGGTAGCCCATGTCGGCCCAGCCCGGCACCCGGTCCCAATCGGTGTGCAGCCCGCCGGTGGCCTGGCAGCCGCACTCGATGATGTGGCCGGCGAGCGAGCCCGCCGCGAGCCGGTCGTAATCGTCGGCGCGCCAATCGAACTCGTGCATGAGCACGCCCAGCACCAGCGCGCTGTCGACGACGCGGCCGGTGATCACCACGTCGGCGCCGGCATCCAGTGCCGCGCGCAGCGGCAGCGCGCCCAGGTAGGCGTTGGCGCTGATGAGCCGGGCAGGCATCGGCGCGCCGCTGTAGAAGTCGGTCACGCCCTGCGCGCGCAGCGCCTCGGCCTGGGCCATCACGTCGTCGCCGTCGACCACCGCGATGCGCACTGTCACGCCCAGCTCCTCGGCCAGGGCGGCGAGCGCGGCGGCGCAGGCGTGCGGGTTGATGCCGCCCGCGTTGGAGACCAGCTTGACGCCGTTCTGCACGCAGGTCTTGAGAATCTGCCGGCACGCCACGTCCACGAAGTCGGTGGCATAGCCGCGTTCGGGATTGCGCGCCCGCGCGCCCGCCAGGATCGACATGGTCAGCTCGGCAAGATAGTCGAAGCTGATGTAGTCCAGGCCCTGCACGGCGGCCAGTTGGGTGGCGCCGGTGGCGCTGTCGCCCCAGAACCCGGAGGCGCCGCCGATGCGGACGATCTTGTCGCTGCTCATGTGTTCTTCCTCGTTGTGTGCGGTTTGCGCCCGGCCGGTTGCCGGCCGCCCGCGGCCGGCGCCGTCATGCCGCGCTCATTCGGGTTCGATACCGGCCGCGCGTATCACTTCGCCCCACTTGCGCGACTCCTCGGCCTGGAATTCAGCGAGACCTTGCGGCGTGGTGGTGAACACTTCGGAAGACGAGGCGGCGCGTATGCGCTGCATGGGCGCGGCCTCGTTGGCGGTCACGAACATCTCGTGCAGCTTGTCGACGACGGGCTGCGGTGCGCCCGGGGGCAGGTACATCGCGGTCCAGTAGGAGACCTCGTAGCCCGGCACGCCGGCCTCGGCCACCGTGGGCAGATCGGGCAGGATGGGCGTGCGCTTGGCGCCGGTGTAGCCTAGGGCGCGCAGCTTGCCGCTCTGCACGTGCGCGATGGTGCTCGAGACGTCCGAGAACACGACGTCGATCTGCCCGCCGATCAGGTCGATGTGCGCCTGCGGGTTGCTCTTGTAGGGCACGTGCAGCATCTTCACGCCGGTCAATTGCTGGAACATTTCGCCGCCCACGCGGCTGGACGAGCTGCCGCTGCCGAAGGTGAGCCCGCCCGGCTTTTCCTTGGCGAGCGCGATGAACTCGCCGACCGACTTCACGGGCGAGCCGGCGTTGACCACCATCAGCATGGCGCCCTTGGAAAGCGCCGTCACCGGGGTGAAGTCCTTGACCGGGTCGTAGGGCAGGTTTTTGTAGAGATGCTCGTTGGCCGCGTGGGTGGTGTTGGTGGTCATGAGCACCGTATAGCCGTCGGGCGCGGCGCGGGCCACGTCCTGCGCGGCGAGCGAGCCGCCCGCGCCGGGCTTGTTCTCGACCACCACGGTCACGCCATAGCGCTCGGTGAGCGCCTGGCCGAAGGCGCGCGCCTGCTGGTCGGTGCCGCTGCCGGCCGCGAAGGGCACCACCATGCGGATGGGGGCGCTGGGGAACTCGGCTGCGGCGGCCACGTTCGTGGCGAGCGCGAGGCCGGCGATGGTCAGGCCGAGGGCGGCCTTGCGCATCAGGTTGGGGATCATCGTCTTCTCCTGGCCTCTACCGGGCCGTCGTTGGTGGTATCAGGGCGCCGGATGCGCCGCGATGCCGTGGCAGGCATTGTGCTCGCCCAGCCGCGGCGCGGCGTGCGCCGGCAGCGGACGTTGCCCATCCAGGCTGAGCGGCAGCGCGGTGAGCGTGAAATCCTCGCCGGGCACCTGGGCGTGCAGCCCGAGCGCCTGCACGTGCGGTTCGGCCAGCGCCTCGGGCAGACTGTGCACCGGCGCGCAGGGAATGCCGGCGGCGCTCAGCCGTTCGAGCCAGACCTCCCGCGGCGCCTGTGCGAGCCGTTCGCGGATCTGCGCGAGCAGCGGCTCCTTGTGCTGCAGGCGGGCCCGGTTGGTGGCGTAGCGTTCGTCGGCGAGCCAGTCGTCGTGTTCCATCAGTTGGGCGAACTTGGCGAACAGGCGGTCGTTGCCGCAGCACACGAGCACGGGCAGGTCGGCGGTGTCGAAGGCTTCGTAGGGCACCATGCCGGGGTGGCCCGAGGCATGCCGCTCCGGCAGCTTGCCCTCGTTGACGTAGGCGTCCGCCTTTTGCGCGGCCCAACTGAGCGCGGTCTCGAGCAGGGAAGTCTGCACGATGCCGCCGCGGCCGGTGAGATGGCGGCGCTGCAGCAGCGCGAGGGCGCCGAGCACCGCCCACATTCCCGAGCCCTGGTCGCAGATCGAGGCGCCCACGCGTGTCGGCGGGTCGTCGGGGCCGCCGTTCGTGCTGGACAGCCCGCTGTAGGCCTGGATCAGCGGCTCGTAGCCAGGCTTGCCGGCGTGCTCGCCGGCGTGGCCGAAGGCGGAGATCTCGCAGTAGATCAGGCGGGGATGGCGGGCGCACAGCGCGGGCCCGTCGATGCCGAGCTTCTCGACCACGCCGGGGCGCAGGTTGTGCACCAGGATGTCGGCCTGCGCGGCGAGCGTCTCGAAGGCGGCAAGCCCGGGCTCGGCGGTCAGGTCCAGCGCGATCGACTGCTTGCCGCGGTTGAAGATGTGAAAGGTGAGGGCGTCGCCGTGGCGAAAGTCCCGGCCCATGCGGCGCGCGTCGTCGCCGCCTTCGACGCGCTCGATCTTCAGGACTTCGGCGCCGAGGTCGGCCAGGATGCTGCCGGCGAACGGGCCGGCCAGCACCTGGCCGAGCTCGAGAACGCGGATGCCGGCCAGCGGCTGCGCGGGGGCATGCGACATGGTCTCCTCCAGCCCGTGGTCGGGCATTGGTTCCGCGCCTCCGGATGCCGGGGCGCGATGCGAGCAGTATAGGCAGGCGGCATGATACGGAGAAGTGCGTATTGCTGATGCCTGTAATAACCTTGGCGCATCAATGTATCGCCCGGTCGCTGTCATGAGCACGTCTGTCCGCATTCCCCTGACGCCCCAGCAGCTCAAGGCCTTCGTCCATCTGGCCGAAGCCGCGAGCTTTCGGGTGGCCGCCGCCCGCGCGCACGTATCGCAGCCGGCGCTCAGCCGCACCATCCAGCACATCGAAGCCGTGGTCGGCGCACGCCTGTTCGACCGCGATACGCGCAGCGTGGCGCTCACCGCCGCGGGACGCGAACTGCTGCCCATGGCCAGGCGCATCGTGGCGGAATTCGACGACACCTTCGCCGACCTCGTGCAGTTCGTCGAAGGCCGGGGCGGGCGCGTCGTGATCGGCATGCTGCCCTCGATGGGCGTGCATGTGCTGCCGCGGGCGATCGCCGAATTCCGCGCCGCCTACCCCGGTGTGCTGTTCCGCCTGCGCGGCATGTCGGCCGCGCCGCTGTTGGCCGCGGTCGAGGCCGGTGAGGTGGATTTCGCCGTCGGCACCCAGCCGCCCGCCGGCCGTTACCTGACCTTCACTCGGCTCGGGCTCGACGAGTTCGTGCTGGTGTGCCGCGAGGACGATCCGCTCGCGCGGGAACGCTCGGCGGCCTGGGCGGTGTTGCGCACACGGCCGCTGATCGCCGTGTCGCCCTCGAGCAGCATCCGCCCGCTGACCGACACGGCCTTCGCGCAGGCCGGGCTGTCGATTACGCCGGCTTACGAATGCGAGGGTGAGCTGTCGATCTGCGGTGCGCTGGTGCGCGAAGGGCTGGGGGTGATGGTCGTGCCGCGGCTTGCCACGTGCCTGCTGGGCGGCGGGCCGATCGCGGCCGTACCGCTGCGCCGCCCCACCGTGCGCCGGGCGGTCGGTATCGTAGAGCGCAAGGGCCGCAGCCTGTCAGCGGCGGCGCAGCGCTTTCGCGACCAGTTGCTGCGCCTGCCGCCGCAATGGCTGGCCGGGTAGGGCGCGCCATTGCCCGCCCCGGCCACGGCCATACCCGTGCCGGCTCGATCAGCGGCGGCCCACGGCGCCGGACATGTACTGGTCGAAGTTGTTCTCGGCCACACGGAACCACGGGATCTGCGTGTCGCGGAACGCCATGTAGTGGTCGTAGATCTTCTTGAACTTGGCGTTGCTGCCGGCAAGTTCGGCGTACACGGCGTTGGACTCCTTGAAGCAGGCGTCCATCACATCCCTCGGGAAGGAGCGCAACTGGGCGCCGTTGGCGACCAGGCGGCGCAGCGCCTGCGGGTTTTCCACGTCGTAGGTGCCGATCATCATGTTGGTGGCGTGGGCGGCGGCATTGGCTAGCACCGCCTGGTAGTGCTTGGGCAGGCCGTCATAGGCCTTCTGGTTGACGTACAGGGAGACTTGCAGCGTGCCCTCCCACCAGCCGGGGGTGTAGTAGAACTTGGCCACCTTGTTGAAGCCGAGCTTTTCGTCGTCGTAGGGCCCGATCCATTCGGCCGCGTCGATCGTGCCCTTTTCCAGCGCCGGGTAGATGTCGCCGCCGGCGATCTGCTGGGGCACGACCCCCAGGCGGGAGAGCACCGCCCCTGCGAACGCACTGACGCGGAACTTCAGGCCCTTGAGATCGTCGACCGACTTGATTTCGTTGCGGAACCAGCCGCCCATCTGGGTGCCGGTGTAGCCGCAGGGGAAGTTGACCACGTTGTATTCGGCGAAGAATTCCCGCAGCAGTTCCATGCCGCCGCCGTGCATCACCCAGGCGTTCATCTGGCGCGTGTTCAGGCCGAAGGGCACGGCGGCATCGAAGCTGAACGTGGGATCCTTACCGTAGTAGTAGTACGACGCCGAGTGGCCGCATTCGACCGTGGCGTTCTGGACCGCATCGAGCACCTGCAGGGCGGGCACGATCTCGCCCGCGGGAAAGGCACGGATGTTGAACTTGCCACCGGTGGCCTCGGACACGTACTTGGCGAGGTCCTCGCCCCCGCTGTAGATCGCGTCCGCGCTGCGCGGAAAGCTCGAGGCCAGGCGCCAGTTGAGGGTGGGCGCATCCTGCGCGAAGGCCGGCGCGGCGACGGTGGCTGCGCCGGCGGCGACAGACCCGAGAGTGGCTTGCTTGAGGAACGAACGGCGTTGCATCGACTAGTCTCCAGTATCCCGTCGTCGACGGGGGCGATAGGCAGGCGGCCCCGCTTACCGGCCTCTTGTGGAGGCCCCTTCCGCCTGGCTGGGTCAGCCGTTCGAGCATGCCACAACTTGTTTCCGGGAACTATTGGTAATTCCTCGCTGTCGTGCAGTCGGCCCAGCCCCCCTCACCACTCGCCGAGCAGGGCCGCCGCGGCTTGCATCTCCTCGTTGCTGGCCGCGCCGCTGCCGCCGATGGCGGGCGCCTCACCCACGCGGCGGGCAATCAAGGCGCGCTCGCCTCGTGCGCTGCGCAGAACGCCGCGCAGCGTGTCCGCCTCGACGGCGGCATCGAGCTGCTGCAGCTCGCCGGCGGGGTCGGTATAGGCGAGCTGCAGCCGGTTGCCGCTCAGGCGGGGCTCGCGCAGGCTGGTCGCCAGGTCCGTCCAACGCGCCAGGCCCTGCACCCGCTGGAACGTTTGTTCCAGTTCGAGCGTGAGGGGTTGCGACGTCCCGTCCTCGGCGCGCCAGACGCCGCCGGCGTTGGCCGGCACGATCCAGAGGTGCCCGTCGCGCCCTTGCACCTCGGTGCGTTCGTCGGGTGTCCAGGCGCCCATGTCGAAGGCATGGGTGACGATGCGCGTGCCCGGGGCCATCGCGAGCAGTTGCGGGCGCAGCCGCAGGTTGAGCGTGGGCAGCAGGTACATCGCCACGATGCTGGCGTACGAGAAGTCGGTTTCGAAGACATCGCCTTGCGCGAACTTCACCTGGTCGGCCACGCCTTCGGCCTCGGCGAGGCCACGCGCGTACTCGACCATCTTGGCGTCGTACTCGACGCCCAGGCCAGGGGTGCCGAAGTCGCGCGCCGCGGCGATCACGAAACGGCCGTCGCCCGAACCCAGGTCCACGAGCTTGTCCTGCGGGCCGGCACCCGCCATGCGCAGCAGGCGCTCGATCATGCTGTCCGGCGTGGGCAGCCACATGACGTCCCTGCCGACGCGGCCGAGCTGGGGTTCGAAGGTCTCGGCCGCGGCGGCGGGGCCGAGCAGACCGGCCGCGGCGACGGCGGCGGTGCTGGCGAGAAAGCGACGGCGTGCGCCGGAGGAAAGCGGATTCGAGGGTGCTACGGGCAAAACGGAGTCTCCTGTGCGTGGGGGTGCCGCCGCGCTGCGGCGAGCTGCAACCTTAGCATTGCGTCGGGAACGCATGCTGCGTGCGCGCACCGCATCCGGGCTTGCCGAGAGCGCCGCGGCATGGCGAGAATGGCCGTCGCCGTCCTCCAGGCCCCGCCGGCCGGTGCCGGCGCCGAACGACCGCGCTCACGAGGGAGAGTCGCATCGATGAACGACATTCTGGCGTACGCAGAAACCGACCCGGTGCTTGCCGAGAACGACGATGGCGCGCGCGAAGCGGCCTTGCGCACCGAGTTGCTGGTGCAGCAGTACGAACTGCTCGCGCGCGAGGACCGCGCCATCCTGTTCGTGGTCGCGGGCCTGGATGGCGCCGGCAAAGGCTCTGCGGTGAACCTGCTCAACGAGTGGATGGACCCGCGCCACATCCGCACCCTCGCTTTCGGCACGCCCACGCCGGAGGAACTGGCGCGGCCCATGATGTGGCGCTACTGGCGGGAGCTGCCCGCGCGCGGACGCATCGGCATCGTGTTCGGGTCCTGGTACCAGGCACTGTTCGCGCAGGCCGCGCGCCGCGCACGGGACGAAGAGGCGCTGGAGTCCATGGCGGCGGCGGTGCGCCGCTTCGAGGCCATGCTGGTGGCGGACCATGTCCAGGTGGTCAAGCTCTGGTTCCACCTCTCGCGCGACGCCCAGCGCGCCCGCTGCGCGCGTCTGGCGGCGAACCCGGATACGGCCTGGCGCGTGTCGCCGGACGATCTCAAGGTGGCCAAGCGTTTTGCGCGGCTGCGCGAAGCGGGCGAGCGGGTGATCGCCTCGACCCATGCCGAGCCTTGTCCGTGGATCGTGGTTCCCTCGGCGGACGATCGCTTTCGCGCCATGCGCACGGGCGAGGTGGTGCTGGCGGCGTTGCGCACGCCGCCCCCGGCGCCGAGTTTCGCCAAGCCAGTCAAGGTGGCCGACGGACGCCTGGACAATCTGGACTATGGCGATGCCGCGATGAAGCGCGGCGCCTACGAGAAGGAACTCATGCACTGGCAGGCGCGCGTGGGCCGCGCCGTACGCCAGGCGCGCTTTGGCCGCCGTTCGCTGGTGCTCGTCTTCGAGGGCAAGGATGCCGCGGGCAAGGGCGGCGCGATCCGCCGTGTGGGGCACGCACTGGACGTGCGCCAGTACCGCATCGTCCCGATCTCGGCGCCGAACGACATCGAGCGCGCGCACCCCTACCTCTGGCGCTTCTGGCAGCATGCGCCCACGCCGGGCCGGGTCACCATCTTCGATCGCTCCTGGTATGGCCGCGTGCTCGCCGAACGCGTGGAGCGCTTCGCTTCGCGCCGGGACTGGATGCGGGCCTATGAGGAGATCGACGATTTCGAGGCGCAGTGGGTGGCGCACGGTGCGATCCTCGTGAAATTCTGGCTCAGCATCTCCGACGATGAGCAGCTCAAGCGCTTTCGCGAACGCGAGAAGACTGCCTTCAAGAACTTCAAGATCACGCCCGACGACTGGCGCAACCGTCGCAAGGGGTCGCAGTACCGGCGTGCGGCCGCCGACATGCTGGCGCACACCGACACGCCGCACGCGCCCTGGCACGTGATCGCGACCGACGACAAGCGAACTGCGCGGGTACAGGTGCTGCGCACCGTCGCCCAGGCCCTGGAGCGGGCGCTGTCGACGGGCGACGAGACATGAGTGTCGGCGCGGGTTCGCGCCGTGGTTCAGCGCCCGGCGATGGCCTGCAGGATCATGCCGGTGGCGATCCCGACCAGCAGGTATTCGCCGTTGACGTGCACCCACTGGTGGCCGCGCGGCGGGGGGCGGAAGTTGTAGGCGCGCCAGTCGCGCACCACGTAGCGCGGTTCGCGATAGCGTGCGGGCAGGCGGTCGCCGCGGCCCCAGCGTGGGCCGCGCGGCGGCGGCACCACGATGACTTGCGGCGGCGGGCCGCGGTGCCATGCCGGTGGCGGGCCGCCGCGCCAGCGGTCGTGCCGGTCTCCGCGACGGTCATGGCGGTCGTGCCGATCGTGGTCGCGCCAGGAGCGCTCGTGGCGAGGGCCACGGTCATCCCGGTCGCGGGCCAGGGCGTTGCCGGCGAGGCTCAACGCACAGAGCGCGGCGAGAGCGGCGGCGATGTAGCGTTTCATGATGCGTCTCCTGAGTTGATGGATCGCAGTGTAGCGACGCCGCCCGCGGCAACTGTGGAGGAATGTTGAACGAATGTAAGGTCTATGTTGGGCCGAGCCCCGACGGGGCATGCGGATTGCTGGATCGGCGCGCGGACACGGGCCCGGGTGCGGCCGACATGTGTTGCATTTTGCAGGATCTTGCTACTATGCGAAGAAAAATACCGACGGAGGCGTCGATGCCGGTGGGCGAATCCGACGACGCAGCGCCAGCAAGCACGCCGGTCGCGGACCATGACGGCGTGCGTTTCACGATCTTCTACGAAGTGCATGGCCCCAAGGTGTTCGTCATCGGCGCCGACGTGCTCATGCGGTGTTTCGGTGCCCCCAGCGCCCAGGCGGACGCCCTGTTGAACGCTTTTCGGCGGCACGAAGCACAGATCGTGGCGGCGGCCGGACGGCATCGCACCTCGGCGGGCGGCCTGACGGCCCTGTGCGAGGCGGACTTCGAACCAGGGGCGCCGCCGGCAGCATTCTCCTCGTAAGGAGCGAAGGTGAAGAACGAGATCGTACTGCGACTGTTGCCGCTACAGGCGCACGACGCCGTGGCCACGGAGCAGGCCCTGCCCCCGGGCACCCAGGTCTTTCTGGCGCCGGTTCCCGATTTCCCCGGGGTCGAGGATGCCGTGGTCGTGTCGCTCGATCCGGATGGCGCCCAGCCCGTCGGCCGCGTTCCCGGAAACGACAACAGCCGGCTGTTCACGCGCCTCACCCGGGGCTCCATTGCCTCGGCCCAGGTGCAGGGGGCGGCGCCGCGCGGTGGCGTCATGCTGCGGATCCGGGTGGAAGACTTCGGCAATTCGGGCCTGCCCGTGGATACGCGAGAGGTGCTGCCTTCTCGGCCGCCACGCCGTACGGCCGTCCTGAGCCTGGCCGAGGCGCCGACCACCTTCGAGCGCGACGACGTCAACGCGTGGGTCCGGCAGATCGCGGCGCGCATCGGCGAAGCCGAGAGCCGCGGCGAGGACATGCAGGCGTTCATGGATGATCAGTTCACCGAGATGCGCGCCTACGAGGCCCGGCTGCCGCCCGCCTCGCGGCAGCGGCTGCGCGAGTGGTATTACCAGGAAGTGTCCCGCCTGGACGAAGCCTATGGCCCGGCCAAGGCATGGCTTTCCGGGCAGGAGCAGCCGAAGCAGGGCGGCATACGCCGTTGGCTGTGGCTGGTCGTGATCCTGCTGCTGGTGATCGGGATGATCTACGAGGCGCGCTGAAGGTTCGTGCGCGAGCCAGGCCGCTCATGCGCCAGGCCTCCTTGCGCTCGCTCATTCTTTAATAGTTCGCCCAGATGCCCGGAGTGACGAGTTCGAGCAGATTGTCGTCCGGATCGCGGAAATACACGCTCACCGCGCCGCGCGGCCAGCGCACTTCGCCTTCGATGTCGATCTCGTGCGCGGCCAGACGGCTGCGCCAATCGTCCAGGCTGGCCGCCGCCACGGCGAAGGCGTAGTGCGCGCCACCCGCACCCCGGTGCGGCGGGATGCTGCCGCCCGGCAGCACTTCGGTCTGGTGCGTCGCGCCCTGCTGGAACAGCAGCAGGGCGCTGGGGCCCACCGGATAGGCCGTCATGCGATGATCGTCGAACATGGGCTCGAGCTGCAGCACGGTTTCGTAGAAGCGGCGTGCGCGCGCCATGTCGGCGACATACAGGCCGGTTTCGAGCACGGCGTCGAGTCTGGGCGTTGCTGGCATGGTGATCTCCATCGGGCATGGCACGAACCGCCGCAAGCCGCGGGCCTGCGCAGTATCATCGCTTCCTTTGCGACCTGACACCCCCATCATGAGCACCGTCCGCTCCGTTTCCTCGCCCACCGTGCGCGACGCGCGCGAAGACGACATGGCCCGCGTGCTGGAGATCTACACGCCCTATGTGCTGCACGGGCGCGCCACCTTCGAGGAGCAGCCGCCGACGCTGCAGGACATGCTGGCCCGTCGCGCTGCGGTGCTCGCCGCCGGCCTGCCCTACCTGGTTGCCGAGCTGGATGGCGCGATTCTGGGCTACGCCTATGCGGGCTCGTACCGGGCTCGTCCTGCCTATCGCTACACCATCGAGGACTCGGTCTACGTGGCCGACGGTTCGGGCGGGCTCGGCGTGGGCAGCGCGCTGCTGGCCGCCCTGGTCGCCCGCTGCGAGGCCGGCCCATGGCGGCAGATGGTGGCGGTGATCGGCGGCAGCGACAACCTGGGGTCGGTCGCGTTGCATCGCCGCATGGGTTTCGAGCCGATCGGCACCATGCCCGCCGTCGGCTACAAGCTGGGCGACTGGGTCGATACGGTCATCATGCAGCGCCCTTTGGGGCCAGGACGCAGCACCGCGCCGTAGATCCGCGCGGCGCGGGCACTTGTCGGCGTACATGGCCTGTTGCGCTGCGGCCGGCAGGCTCGACAGCCTGTCGTGCCGGGCCGTGTCGCAGGCGGCGAAGCCAGCGCGGGCGCGGTTGGCGCCCGCGCCACGGTCTCAGCCGTTCGGCACGAGCAGCACGATGCCCGACAGAATCAGCAGCAAAGTGACGGCCAAGCGCAGCGCGGCCGGGGAGGGGGCGTAGCCGATGCGGTGCTGTGCCCAGGTAATGCCCTGGACCACCGGCAGCGCACCCGCAGCGAGCCAGAACGACTGCATCGTGAAGCCCCCCACGCCGAGCACCATGACCAGCCGGGCGAGCGAGGTGAAGGCGAAGCTGGCGATCAGGGCCTGGCGTATCTGTTCGGCCGGCATGGGCTGGCGGAACATGTGAAAGACCAGCGGTGGCCCGCCGGTGGAGAACAGGCCGCCGAGCAGCCCGGAAAGCACGCCCGCGGCGGTGAAGCTGGGCGGCGGCGACATCGTGCTGCGGCCCTGCCGCTGGAGCAGGAGCAGGACGGCGCACACGATGATGCTCGCGCCCAGCAGGGCACGCAGCATCTGCACCGAATGGTTGCCCAGCCAGGTGAGTATGCCCACGCCGATCGCCACACCGACCAGGCTGCCCGTCAACGTCGGGCGCAGCCAGCGCCAGGGCGGGCTCGCGCCGCGCAGGCGAAAGTAGGCCCAGGCGTTGGCCAACGACAAGATCATGGCAGCGTTGGCGGCATCGTGGATGGTGGCCAGATCGAACACCGCGACCAGGCTCAGCAGGATCAGCGAGAATGCGAAACCGGTGAGGTTCTGGGCAATCGTTGCGAGCGCAACACTGACGAGAAAGATCAGGTAGGGGCCAAGAGCAGGCAGTGATGTCATGCGGGCAGCGGACGCGGCGCTGAAGGTGTGGAGGGGCAAGGAGGGCGGGCGCGGCCGGCGCGCCCGCCAGGGTGATTAGAGCATGCGTGGCGCCGCGCTCACGCGCGCGCGGCGAGCTCGGCGATGGCGTCGGCAATCTGCCGGTTCAGCGCGTGCGGAATGTTGTGCCCCATGCCGGCGATCTCCAGCAGGCGCGCGCCGGGCACGTGCGCGGCCGTGTCGCGCCCGCCTTCGGCCCGTACCAGCGGATCGTCGGCACCGTGGATCACCAGCGTCGGCACGCTGAGCCGCGCGAGCGCGGGCCGCCGGTCCGGCGCGGCCAGGATGGCGGCATACTGCCGGGCGAACCCGTCCGGCCGGAAGGCCCGGTCCAGGTCTTCCTCGGCACGCGCGCGCAGCTCGGCCGCGTCTTCCGCGTGCGCCGGGCTGCCGATCACCTGCGCACGCATCACGGCCTCGTCCAGGAAGGCGGCGCGATCGACCCGGGGGTCGGCCCTGCGTCCCGTCAGGGCCTGCGAAGCGGCATCGGTGGCTTTGGGAAGATCGGGGTTGCCGGTGCTCGACATGATGGAAGTCAGGCTGGCCGTGCGTTGCGGATGCCGGATCGCCACCAGTTGCGCGATCATGCCGCCCATGGAAGCGCCCGCGACGTGCGCGCGCTCGATTTGCAGATGATCGAGCAGGGCGGCGACGTCGTCGGCCATGTCGTCCAGCGTGTAGGGAACCGCCGGCGCCTCGCCGCGGGCCTTGGCCGCCAGCACGGCGCGAAAGTCGGGTACGCCGGCGTCTTCGTGGCCATCGGACAGGCCGATGTCGCGGTTGTCGAACCGGATCACGCGAAAGCCATGCGCGGCCAGGGTTTGCACGAAAGGTTCGGACCAGCGCGTGAGCTGCGTGCCCACACCCCCGATCAGAATAATCGGTTTGGAATTCTCAGGGGCACTGATCTCGTAATGGATGCCTACTCCGTTGCAGATGGCCTTGGGCACGTGTGTCTCCTTTTCATGGTTGTCGTCAGGCTGCGCCCTAGGATACCGCGTCGCTGCCGAGCGTGCCCCGGTATGCGGGAAAGCACGGGGTGGCTGCCAAATTCGTAAAGGTAGTATGGTGGTCGACGACCCACGGAGTTCGTCCATGTCCACTTTGCACTTCGATGTCATCGTCATCGGCGCCGGCCTGTCCGGGATCGGCGTCGCGCGCTATCTGCAGCAGCGCCTGCCCGGCAAGCGCTACGCCATTCTCGAGAGCAAGGCCCGCATGGGCGGCACCTGGGATCTGTTCCGCTATCCCGGCATCCGTTCCGACAGCGACATGCACACCATGGGGTACGCGTTCAAACCCTGGACGGAACCCAAGGCGATTGCGGACGGCCCTTCCATCCTGTCCTACATCCGGGAAACGGCCGCCGAGAACGGCATCGAGCAGCACATCCGCTACGGTCATCGCGTGCGCGTAGCGGCCTACAGTTCGACCACCCAGCGCTGGACGCTGCGAGTTGAGCACGAGGGCCGCACCCTGGCGTTCAGTTGCGGGTTCCTGCTGTCCTGCGCTGGGTACTACCGCCACGACGAGGGCTATCTGCCGCGTTGGGAAGGCTACGAGGACTATCGCGGCACGCTGGTGCATCCGCAGTTCTGGCCCGAGGATCTGGACTACACCGGCAAGACGGTCGCCATCATCGGCTCGGGCGCCACGGCGGTCACGCTCACGCCCTCGCTGGCGCAAAAGGCCGCCCACGTCTACCAGATCCAGCGCTCGCCCACCTACATCGTCAACCGGCCGGCGCAGGACCGCTTCGCCAACACGCTGCGTCGCTGCCTGCCGGAGCGCCTCGCCTACGGCATCACGCGCTGGAAGACCATCATGGCCGGTGCGCGCCGGCGCAAGCGGATGGCCCGCGACATCCAGCGCGCCAAGCGCATGCTGGTCGCCGACGTCGCCAGGCAGCTCGGCCCGGATCTCGACTGGCGCACACACTTCGTCCCGGACTACTGGCCCGGCCAGCAGCGCATCTGCGTGGTGCCGGACGGCGACATGTTCCGCGCCCTGCGCGCAGGCAGCGCGAGCATGGTCACCGGCCGGATCGAGCGCTTCACGGCCACCGGCCTGCGCATGGAAGGCGGCCGCGAGATCGACGCCGACATCGTCGTCACCGCCACCGGCCTGGTGCTGCAGTGCCTGGGCGGCATGCAGGTGAGCGTGGACGGCCAGCCGGTCGACCCGTCCCGCCTGCTCATCTACAAGGGCTTCATGTATTCCAACCTGCCCAACTTGATCTATTTCACCGGCTATACCAACGCTTCCTGGACCCTCAAGATCGACCTCGTCGCGGACTACGCCTGCCGCCTGCTCGCGCACATGGAGCGCGCCGGCCACACTCAGGTCGTCCCGCTGGCCGATGACGCCGCCTTCGCCCAGACCGGCAACGCCCTGGCCAAGTTCACCGCCGGATATGTTGTACGCGCGGCACACCGCATGCCCAAACACGGCGCAAAATACCCCTGGCTCCATGAGCAGGACTATTTCTGGGACCGCAAAGTATTGCGCAGGGGTAAGATCGACGACGGTACGCTGCGGTTCTCGCAAGGCGAGGCCGTCATCCTGCCGGAAGCGCAACAAGTGGAGGCGAGTGCGGCATGACCACGATCGTACGAGGGCTGGGCGCGGCGTTGACGGCAGGCGTGGTGTCGGCATGTTCGTCTCCCAGCGCCGTGCCGCCCGTGGCCGCCGGCCGGGACACGCAGCGCATCGGCATGGCCAACCCGGCGTCCGTGTACTGCCGCTCCCAGGGCGGCAGCAGCGTTCCCATGCTGGGCCCTCGGGGTGAGTACGCCCTGTGTCGCCTGCCCGACGGCACGCGCGAGGAAGAATGGTCGCTCTATCGCAGCGCCAATCCCGTGGCGTCGCGCTAGGCGCTGCGCCGGTAGCGCCTAGGCCCCGCTTTGCGCGACGCGCAGTTGCGCGCGGAAAAAAAGCCCTATATAATTTTGTTTCTTCGCAGCACGCACAGCAGTGCGCGTGACGCCGAAGGGCTGTTAGCTCAGTTGGTAGAGCAGCGGACTCTTAATCCGTAGGTCGAGTGTTCGAGCCACTCACAGCCCACCAGAATTCTCCAGTAGTACAAGCATCTATCTAGTAGTACAAGCACTTAGCCGCTACCCGCTCGGAGCGGCTTTTTGTTTTGGGCCGACTGTGCCGCAAACGTGACGTTGGTGACGTTGTTCACGCACGTGGGGCCGTACCAGGCGCCCAGGTGCGCATACGCCTTCACCATCTCCAGCGTCTCGCAGTCGCCCGACCCCTTCAGCGCGAACAACGACGTGCCCGACTGCACCGTACGGGCGCGGCCGAGGTTGGTTACTGCGTCGGTTCCTGCGGTAAGCGGTGTGGGCACGTCCGGTGTGGGCACGTCTTTAGCTAGCTTAATTGCACTCACGTTTCGGTTAGTGTCAACCGCGTGTTCAGCGAGCGATACAGTCATGCACACTCTGCAATATCCGGTGCCGGAGGATGAGGAGAGGCGCCTCAATGTCCTGGCCGAGTATCAGCTCCTGGATACTCCAGCGACGCAAGACTTTGATCGGCTCGTCAACCTGGCGGCCCGTCTATTCAGAGTCCCCATCGTCCTTATCTCGCTCGTCGACAGGGACAGACAGTTTTTCAAAGCTCGTGTCGGGCTTGACGTGTGCGAGACCAGCCGGGAAGTGTCGTTTTGCGCCCATGCGATCATGCAGGACGACATTCTGCTCGTGCCGGACGCGCTCGCGGATTTGCGCTTTTCGTCGAATCCGCTTGTGCTTGGTCCGCCATTCATCCGCTTTTACGCGGGCAAGCCGCTTGCGGCATCCACAGGTGAAAAGTTGGGTACGGTGTGCCTTATCGATAGCGAGGCTCACACCCACTTTAGCGAAGACGATCGCCAGAACCTGTCCGATCTGGCCGCTCTGATTGTGGATCGCATGGAGATGTACCGCCTCGAGCATCTCAGATCCGTCAGTCAATCGCGCTTCGAAAACATTGCTGTGACATCTCCGGACGCAATCATATGCTCTGATGTTGCCGGAAAGATAACCTTCTGGAATCGCTCAGCGGAACAACTCTTCGGTTATGCCGCTAAGGAGGTTCTGCACAAGCCCGGCTCTGTGATCGTGCCCGATAGCTGGCGGCGCATTTATGACGACGAACTCGAACGGCTTCAGCACGGCGACGAGATGAAGCTCGCCGATCGGACCATTGAGCTCTCCGGTTTGCGCAAAGACGGCACCGAGTTCCCTGCCGAACTATCGCTGTCGACGTGGGGCGAGGCGGACAATGTCAGTGTCGGCGCTATCGTACGGGACATCACTGAGCGCCGGAAAAACGAAGAGCGATTGTTCCGTCTGGCCTCGATCGACGCGCTGACGGATCTTCCTAACCGCGGGGCATGGCGTGCCTGCCTGGAGACCACGCTTGCGGGCGAAGTCGCGGTGACAGTCCTGCTTTTGGATCTCGATTGCTTCAAGGAAGTGAACGACACGCTCGGTCATTCAGCGGGCGATGCTGTCCTGAAAGAGGTTGCGCAACGTATGGCAACCGCCTGCGATGACGCAATCATGCTTGCCCGCTTGGGAGGCGACGAGTTCGTGGCGTTGTTGCCTGGCAACGACGAGGCGCGCGCACGCGCTGCCGCCGAACGACTGGTGGCTGCCATCTCGAAGCCCTATGAGTTTGGCGGGCAATCGATCGAGATCGTTGGCGTGAGCATCGGTATCGCCTTGGCCCCCCTGCATGGTGTTCTCGGTGAAGAGGTGTTGGGAGCGGCTGACCTCGCCCTTTACAAGGCCAAGGCAGCCGGCAAGGGCGGCTACGAGATGTTCACGCCAGCATTCCGGGAAGTAGCGATTGCGCGTAGAGCGTTCCAACGAGAACTCCGTCAAGCTTTCGAGAACGCAGAATTCGAACTCTTCTATCAGCCGGTGATGTTTGCCCACACTCGTAGGCTGGCCGGGGCGGAGGCTCTGATCCGCTGGCGTCATCCATTGCGTGGGCTGCTGACGCCTGCGTCATTCATCGATGTGCTGAGTGAGAAGCCTTCAGCTCCTGCGATCGGAGAGTGGATCATGCGCACCGCCTGCCGCCAGGCGGCGCAGTGGCGCAAGACAGTTGCTGACTTTACGATCAGCGTCAATCTGTTCGAGGCGCAACTGCGATCGGGGTACCTGCTGACCGCTGTCCAGGATGCGCTGGCGGATACGGGGCTGCCGGCAGATGCGCTCGAGCTTGAAATCGTCGAAAATATTCTGTTGCGTGACGACAAGTCCACCTCGAAGCTCCTGGAGGGGCTTCGCGAACTTGGGGTCAGCTTGGCCTTCGACGATTACGGCACTGGCTTTGCGTCTTTGAGTCTCTTGAAGCGCTACCCTGTGAGTCGCCTGAAGATCGACCGCTCGTTCATTCGCAACGTGACCAGTGACAAGGAAGATGCTGCCGTGGTGACAGCCATCATCTACCTTTGCAAGAGTTTTGGTCTCGAGGTCATCGCTGAAGGCGTGGAGACAGAATCGCAGTTGGCATTTCTGCGAGAAAGCGGGTGCCCCCAGGTGCAAGGTTTTCTGTTCGGAGAACCCATGCCGGCCCCTGACTTTGCTGCTCGCTTCCTCTGAAAAGCCACGGGTCGCTGGTGCGCGCGCCCTTGTCGGGTGAGCAAGGGACTTGCACCCGCTAGTGGGTGCGTCCTGCCGTCATACGAAAAAAAACCGCCCTGCTTGCGGCAGGGCGGTTCGGCTTGGTCGACTGACTATCGGTCAACGTGGCGGCAGATCGATGCGCACCAGCTTTTCCGGCAGTGCCGGCTGGCCGCCCGGGTGCTTGCGGGCTGCGCGGCCGTCGGGCATGGTGCCCATGCCGGGGTCGTTCTTGACGGTGACGAACAGCGCGTTGTCGGCTTCGTCGTAGGCCAGACTGTTGGGCATCGGCGGCACGTCGATGACTTGCAGCAGGTCCAGGCTGTCGCTGTCGTAGATCGACACCTTGCCGCCTTCGCGGTGGGTGACGAACAGGCGCTTCTTCTTGCTGTCGAGGAGCAGGTCGAGCGGGCCGTCGGCGGCGGCCACCTGGCGGGTTTCCCTGCCGGTGGTGCTGTCGATGGAGATGATCTGGTTACCCGGATTGACCGATTTGAAGTTGACGATGTCCTTCTCCTGGAAGTAGCGCATGCGCGCCGCGCCCTGGTCGACCGCGAGGATGCGTTTGCTGGAAGGCTCGTAGACCATCGTGATCGCCTGTTCGGTCTGCAGCCGCACGCGCGAGGTGATGGCCATGTTCTCGGTGTCGACGGTGAACAGTTCCGGCGTGAAGCTGGACACGAACAGGCGCTGCCCCTCGATGTCGATGGCCATGCCCGGCGCCTTCACCGTGCCGAAGCCGGGCAGGGTGTGCGTGACCTGCATGGTGCGGGTATCGACCACGTACAGCGTGTTTTCCTTGTACCAGCCCTGTCCGTTCAGGTACATCCGATGGCGGGTGGGGTCCAGCGTGATGTACGACGAGATCGATGCGGAGACCGTGGAAATGGAGTGAAGACGGATATCCGACCGATACGCAATGATGCTGACTACAAGGCCGCGCTCAAGGAGGTTGCCCGATTGATGGAGAACGATCCGGATCAGGGAACACAGGAAGGCGACCGTCTGGATGTGCTGGCGACGCTGGTACAGGCGTACGAAGCGAAGCACTATCCGATCGAATTGCCCGATCCGGTTGAGGCGATCAAGTTCCGGATGGAGCAGGGTGGACTGACGGCCAAGGACCTGGAGCCGATGATCGGCAAGCGCAACCGCGTCTATGAGGTGCTGAACCGCAAGCGGTCGCTGACGCTGCCGATGATCTGGAAACTGCACCGGGAGCTGGGTATTCCCGCCGAGAGTTTGATACGGCCCCCGGCGGAGCCGGCGCAGGTATGACCGATGAATCCGGCATGCCCGACGACTAGGGGCCGGAGGCACGCCGAACCAGCGGTACCGCTTGGCAAGCGGAGTACGCCCGATCTCTGCCCGAATGCCTTCATTTCAGGCAACGCGCGTTCCCTTCTCGGAGATCTTGGCATCCACGTGGGCGATCAGCGCGTGCAGATCGCCGTCGGCTTTCTCCGCTTCGAGCAGAAGGCGGCAAAGCTCGGTGTAGGTCAGCGATGGATAGAGCTCGGCAAGCATCCCGACGCGCAGCCAATGCTCGGCTTGCGCATTGATCGAACGGCTGAACGCTGCACTGGCGGTACGCAGACTCTCGTGCAGGGCTTCGGAAATCTTGACCAGTCCCATAACTTGCCTCGTCGATGGTTGGCATACGTTTCTCAGCCTACCTGGGCCGGCAGGCAGATGCCGGTTGCCAGCGGCCGTTCTAGCGCGGCGACTGGCGCCGGGCAGACCAGGATCTGCATGCAAATACGATGACGAACAGCCCGGACAACGTGACCACAATGGTGGGAGCAGGCGCGCTGTCCAGGAAGAAGCTAGCGTAGACACTGAACAGGCAGGCCGACACGGCAATCATCACCGCGCAGCACATCATGGCGCCAAAGGTGCGGGTCAACAACATGGAGATGGCGCCAGGTGCGATGAGCAGCGAAATGACCAGGATGATGCCGACGGCCTGGAGTGCGCCCACGATGGTCAGCGACAGCATGGCCAGCAGCCCGTAGTGCAACAGGCCGACTCTCAGGCCCACGGTGCGCGCCTGCACCGGATCGAAGGCATGCAGCAGGAAGTCGCGCCACTTCAGCCCGATGATGCCTGCCACGAGCAGCGCGATGGTGCCGCTTTCGGCCAGGTCTCTCCCGTTCACACCCAGCATGTCGCCAAAAAGAATGTGATCCAGGTGGACATCGGTATGGATGCTTGTGTAGAGCACGACACCCAGTCCGAACATACCCGAGAACACCACGCCCATGACCGTGTCCTGCTTGAGCCGGCTGTTCGCCTGCAGGTAGCCGGTACCGACCGCGCACACCATGCCGGCGGCCACGGCCCCCAGCCCCAGGGGCACGCCCGCCATGTAGGCCAGCACCACGCCGGGAAATACCGCGTGCGAGACCGCATCGCCCATCAGCGCCCAGCCCTTGAGCACCAGCAAGCAGGACAGCAGGGCCGTGGGTACGGCCACCAGCACGGAAATCAGAAGCGCCTGACGCATGAAGTCGTATTGCAGCGGCGCCAGCAGAGCGTCGGGCAGGGTCATGTAATCCTCTTGGCGTTGCGCGCCGCCCCCTCGGCGGGAGCATCGCCCCTGAGGGTGTCCGGCGGATTCATGGTGTCTCCTCTTGCGAAGCCGCTCGGCGGCGCGCCGCCAGCAGCCCATGCTTGGGGGCGAACACGAAGGCCGCCAGGAAGCACGAAGTCTGCAGCAGGACGATGATCCCGCCCGTGGCCCCGTCCAGAAAATAGCTGGCATAGGCGCCTACGAAGCTGCTGACCGCCCCGATGGCGACGCTGATCGCCAAAAGGCGTGGAAAGCGGTCCGTCAGCAGGTAGGCCGTGGCGCCCGGCGTGACCACCATGGCCACCACCAGAAAGGCCCCCACGGTCTGCATCGCCGCCACCGTGCACGCGGACAGCAGGCAGAAGAACAGCACCTTCATGCGAGTCGGATGGATGCCCACCGAACGAGCGTGGCTTTCGTCGAAGAACACCACCATCAGGTCTTTCCATTTGACCAGGAGCACGGCCAGCGAGAGGACGCCGATGATGGCCAACTGCAGCGTGTCCTCGGGTGTGATGGCCAGGATGTTGCCCAGGATGATGGTCCGGATGTTGACCGAGGTGGGCGCCAGCGAAGTCATGAACAACCCCAGGCCGAAGAAGGCCGAGAACACCAGGCCGATGACGACGTCTTCCTTCAGCCGGGTGCGCTGGTTCAGGAACAGCATGGCGCCTGCAGCCAGAAGGCCCGAGAGAAAAGCGCCCGCGGAGAACGACAGGCCCAGCATGTAGGCGCCGGCCACGCCGGGCACGATGGCGTGGGACAAGGCGTCGCCGATCAGCGACCAGCCCTTGAGCATCAGGTAGGCTGACAGGAACGCGCATACGGTGCCCACCAGGGCAGACACCCACATGGCGTTGAGCATGTAGTCGTAGCCGAACGGGGCGGCAAGCTGCGCCATCATGACGATTGCTGCCGCGAGTGTGTTCCGGGCTCGCGCGGCGTCGCGGTCTCGCCGTAGAACACCAGGGGCCGTTCGTCGTCGGAGAAGATGCCGACGCTCTGCGCGCGCCGTTCGTCGGTCTCACTGAGCATGAAGTGCCTGAGCACGCCGCCGAAAGCGGCCTGCAGGTTGGCGCGCGTGAACACCTGCGAGGTCGGCCCGTGGGCCAGCACCGTGCGGTTGAGCAACACCGCGCGGTCGCAGAACTCGGGTACGCTGCCCAGGTTGTGAGTGGACACCAGCATGACCCGGCCTTCGTTGCGCAACTGGCCCAGCAGTTCGATGATGGCGTCTTCGGTGGTCACGTCCACTCCCGTGAAGGGCTCGTCGAGCAGGATGACGCGCGCATCCTGCGCCAGGGCCCGCGCCAGGAACACGCGCTTTTTCTGCCCACCCGAAAGTTCGCCGATCTGCCGGGTGCGCAGCGCGTTCATGCCCACCCTGACCAGCGCCGTATCGACGGCCTGCCGGTCGGCCGCCTTGGGACGACGCAGCAGGTTCATGTGGCCGTAACGTCCCATCATGACCACGTCTTCCACCAGGACCGGAAAGTTCCAGTCCACGTCCTCGCTCTGGGGCACGTAGGCAACCAGCCTGCGGCGCAGTGCCTGGGGCGCCGGCATGCCCAGCACCTCGACGCGGCCGCGCGCCAGGCGCACAAAGCCCATGATGGCCTTGAACAGCGTGGACTTGCCGCTGCCATTGACCCCGACCAGCGCGGTGATGGTGCCCGCGGGAATCTCGAAGCTGGCGCTGCGCAACGCCGTATGACCGTTCCGATAGGTCACGGTGGCATCGTCCACCCTCAAGCCGCATGGCTGTCCGGCCGAAGCACCGTGCGCGCGCACGTTATCCTGCCCGGTCAAGGTTCCAGCCCTCGCGCGATCGTGTCGGCGGTGACGCGCAGCAAGTCGAGGTAGGTGGGCACCGGCCCATTCTGTTCGCTGAGCGAATCGACATAGAGCACGCCGCCATAGCGCGCGCCGGTTTCGCGGGCGACCTGACGCGCCGGATCGGCCGACACGGTGCTTTCGCTGAACACGGCGGGTATGCGGTTGGTGCGTATAGCGTCGATGACGCGCCGCACTTGCTGTGGTGTACCTTGCTGGTCGGCGTTGATGGGCCAGAGATACAGTTCCTCGAGGCCGAAGTCGCGGGCGAGGTAGCTGAACGCCCCTTCGCTGGAAACCAGCCAGCGGCGCTCGGGCGGGATGGACTGCAATCGCTTGCGTATCGGCTCGATGGCGTCACGGATACTCGCCTTGTAGGCTTGTGCGTTGGCTCGATAGGTGTCGGCATTGGCCGGGTCGTGCTCGGCCAGCGCATCGCGGATATTGTCCACGTAGACCAGCGCGTTGTCGGGCGACATCCAGGCATGTGGATTGGGCTTGCCGCGATACGGGCCGGATTCGATACCCATGGGTTCGATGCCCCTGGTGACGACCACGCTGGGTACCTCCTTGAGCCGCTGGAAGAAGCGTTCGAACCAGAGCTCCAGGTTCAGGCCGTTCCAGAGCACCAGTTGCGCGCCCTGCGCGCGAACCAGGTCGCCCGGGGTAGGCTGGTACTCGTGGATCTCGGCGCCGGGCCGCGTGATGGACTCGACCTCGGCCGCATCGCCTGCCACGTTGCGAGCCATGTCGGCAATGACGGTGAAGGTGGTGATGACCTTGAGTTTCTCGGCTGCGTGTGCGCCGGAGCAGACCAAGGCCAGCGCTGCACTCAAAGCCAAGCCGAAAGCGCAGGTCGAGAATGAACGGCGGGAACGGCCCAGCCAGCGATGCAGCAACATGGAGTGGCTCCTCGAGAAGGGGCGACTTTCGCGCTGCACGGCAAGTGTGCCATGCAGGCGTGCGTCAACAGGAGCGTCGAGTTTTCGAATGCATGTGAACGTGATGTCCGGAATGCCCCACGGCACCTTCGTCCCGGCGGCAGGGCCGAACGGTTGGATGCGCCGGCTGCGCGCAGGTTCGCGGGGAAAAAGCCGAAACTCAGGACGCCGCCGTCAACGACCAGCGTTATACGAAACATTTACGGTGCGTATACTATCACCGGCCATTCGCGCAAGAAAGACCCTGTGGGGCGAGTCCAACGAGAAGGGCTCGAGAGCCGCGCCGGCAGCCAAGGGGACGAGCGCAGTGGATGGCGTAGCGGTCCCGTCATGCCGGCCGTTCCTCGATGGCATAGGGTGTGGCATACGCCGAAAGAATCTCTTCAGCCCGCTGGCGCGCACCGGCGGCCCCGCCCTTGAGCGTCAGCGTCGTGGCAAGCCCGTTGCCGCCGGTATTGGTGACCTGCAGTTCCCATTCGCCGGGCACGTCGCGCAAGGCCTCGTTGAATACTCGCCTGGCGGCGTCAAGTTGCAACAGATGCTTGATGGGCTTTCCCACCGAGGTCAGCGGCAGCCTGTCCAGGAAGACGATTTCCTTGGGCACGGCCGGCCTTTCCGGTATGCGCTCGGCGGCGTAGCGCAGCAGCTCTTCGGCCGAGACCTGGGCGCCGGGATGCAGTTCGACATAGGCTATCGGCAGTTCGCCGGCGTGCGCATCGGGCTTGCCCACGGCGGCCGCCACCGCGACCCAGGGGGAGGACAGCAGGGCGTTCTCTATCAGCGCGGGTTCGATGTTGTGGCCGCCGCGGATGATGAGGTCCTTCTGGCGGCCGCTGACGCGCAGGTAGCCATCCTCGTCCAGGCTGCCCAGGTCGCCGGTCACGAAAAAGCCGTCGTGCAGGAAGGCGCCGCGATCCTGCGCGGGATCGAGGTAGCCGCCGGCCACGCCCGGCCCGCCGACCAGGATCATGCCTATCTCACCGGTCGCGCAGTCGCGCAGTACGCTGCCGTCCTCGGCCATCTTCACGATGCGCAGTTGCATGTACGGCACCCGGATGCCGGAGCATCCGCTGCGGATCTCGCCGTCGCGCGGGTCCAGCGTGGCGTGGCTGGTGTTCTCTGTCAGGCCGTAGCTTTGCAGCGTGCGGGCGCCCGTGATCTCGACGATGCGGTTCTGAATCGCCGGCGGGACGGGCGCCGAGCCGGTCGCGAAGTAGGCCCGCAGCGACGAAATGTCTTCCGTGGTCGGCGGATTCTTTGCCAGCACCGATAGCGTCGTGGGCACGCCCGAGATCTGCGTGATGCCGAAGCGCTCGACGTAGCGCCAGTAGTTGGCGAGGTAGGTCTTGTCGCGTGCCCCATGCATGCTGGGCAGCACCGCTGTGTTGCCGTTGGCGGTGCTCACCAGGCCGCGCACCAGCAGGCCGCCGATGTGGAACAGTGGTGTGTCGGACAGCACCACGTCCTCGGGCGTGAAGGCCAGACCATGGTTGGCCGCCCATTGCCGGTAGACCATGCCGCCGTGGAGAACGCGCACGATCTTCGGATGCCCGGTGGTGCCGCCGGAATGGACGTAGCAGGCCACGTCACGGCGCTGCGCGGCCTGGCGCGGGAAAGCCAGGTGCTCTCCTGAATACGCAGCGGCCGCGGTCAGCAGGTCGTCCTCGTGCCCTGCAGCGAAGGGGTCGTGCAGGGTGAAGAGCCGCGGCGGTGCGTCGAGCTGCGCGATCGCGGCACGTACGTTCGCGAATATGTGGAAGCCCGGCGTCGGGCCGAGGGCGATCACGACCTTCACCTCGGCCCGCTGCATCAGGTCGGCCAAGGCGTGGGCGTCCAGCATCCAGTTGATGGGGAAGGGCCGCGCGGCGAGCATGCCGCCGATCAGTGTCGCGAACAGCGCCGGTACGGTGGGGCTGACGATGGCGAACGCGTCTGTCGGCCCGACGCCGCTCGCGCGCAGCAGGTTGGCGATCTGGATGGCGCGGTGTTCCAGGTCGGTGAAGCTCCAGGTGAGGAGCGTGCCGTCGAGTTCGCCGTTGTTCGTCGCGTGCAGGGCGGCGCGCTCCGGGTCGTGACGGCATCCGTCAAGCAGGTTCAGTGCGAAATCCCAGCGCGTGATGCGCCGCTCCAGGGGAATGCGTTCGATGGCCTCGACGTCGGCCAGCGTGCGCAGCGGCGCATAACCGCCGCGCGGCACGCTGCCGTCGGAACTCATGTCCGGCACCACCTGCGCGGGAGAATCGTGGACTGTCGCCATCATTGAGCCTCCGCCAATGCCAGGGTGCGTTCGGCCAGTCTGACGTTGGCATAGTCCACCATCATGCCGCGGTACTTCACGGCGCCGATGCCCTGGGCCTCGCCTTTGCGGAACGCGTCCAGCAGGCCGCGGGCGAACTCGATCTCCTGAGCACTGGGTGAAAACACCTCGTGCATGGTAGCCACCTGCGAAGGGTGGATGGCCATCTTGCCGACGTAGCCCAGTTCGCGCGCGATCTCGCACTCGGCGCGCAGCGCCTGGTCGGACTGCAGGTTCATGAAGACGCCGTCGACGATCCAGTCGATGCCTGCGGCGCGGGCGTCCACCACGAGCTTGCTGCGCGGATAGGCCAGCGCGAGGCTCTGTGGTGACCAGCGTCCACCCAGGTCGACCATGAAGTCGCCCTGTTCGGCGCTGGCGAGCGCAAGCCCCCGAACGCGCGGCGAGGCCCTGGCCATGTCGTAGGCGTTACGCAGGCCGAGGCAGGTTTCGACGAGCGGAATCACGGCCAGCGTCCCCGCTGGCGCACCGAGCGTGGCTTCGAGGCCTGCCAGCGCGTGTGCGACCGTCCGTACATCCGCGACGTCCTCGGCCTTGGGCAGGACGATGCCCTCCACACCGGCGAGCGTGCCAGCCTTGGCGAGCGCGGCGAGGTCGCTCGCGAAGTCGCCCGCGCGCGGGTTGTTGATGCGCAGGAACATGGGCTTGCGCAGGCCGGCCCGAAGCGCCTCGGCGACGTGGCCGCGGGCCTCGTCCTTGGTCTGCGGCGGCACCGAGTCTTCCAGGTCGAAGATCAGGGCATCGGCCTCGCCCGTCTGCGCCTTGGCCAGCAGCTCCGGGCGGCTGCCCGGCGCAAACAGCAACGTACGGTACATCTTGACGGCAGTGGCATCCATCTTTGCGTGTCTTTGTAGAGGGGATTCAATGGCCGGCGCTGCGCTTGCTCGAGCGTCTGTGCAGCGGCACCGGGTGGATCAGCGGCCGCGCCAGACCGGCGTGCGCTTCTCGAGGAAGGCACGCGGCCCTTCTTTGGCGTCTTCGGTGGTGTAGAGGAAGGTGGCGAGGTCCTGTTCCAGCAGCAGCCCGTCCGCCAACGGCAATGCGGCGCCGCGCTGGATGGCCGCCTTGGCGGTGCGCACGGCGACCGGTGCATGGGCAGCCATCTGCGCTGCCAAAGCGACTGCGCGGGCGAGCAGCTCGGTGCGCGGCACCACGTACTCGACCAGGCCGATGGCCAGGGCTTCGGCCGCGTCCACCGTACGGGCGCTCAGGATCATGTCGAGCGCGCGTGCCTGGCCGACGCGTCGCGACAGCCGCTGGGTGCCGCCGTTGCCGGGAATCAGGCCGCGCTTGACTTCGCCGAAGGCAAAGCTCGCGGTATCCGCGGCAAAGCTCAGGTCGCACAGAAGCGCCAGCTCGACGCCGCCGCCCACCGCCAGACCGTTGACGGCGGCGATCAGCGGCTTGTCGAAGGCAGCGATGCCTTCGCCTCGTTCCCAGCGGTAGCGCTTCATCTCGGCGATCGGCGTGCCGCCGTTCATCCGATCGAACTCGCGCAGGTCCATGCCGGCGGAGAAACTCCTGTCGCCAGCGCCGGTGAGCACGGCGGCGCCCACCTCGGCGTCGCGCCGCAGCGCAGCCAGCGCCCGCCGCAGTTCCGTGCGCATCTGCATGTTGATGGCGTTCATGACGTCAGGGCGGTTCAGCGTGAGTATCGCCACGCTGCCCTGCCGGTCGAGGCCGATGGTTTCGAAGGCTGAAGTCATGTCGTCCTTTGCGAAAGGGAAGGAAGAAAGGTGGCGCATGCCTGTTCTTCAGGGCAGGTGCATACTTCCATTGCTTCATTCATTTGATTCAATCAATTGATTGAATTATGATGAGCGAGCTGCGCCGTGTCAACGGGAGGCTACGGGGAGCCGGCTCCAGGATGGAAATCGGATGCTTGAGGCACTTAGTTGAATCTGCCGACGCTCACTCTTAGAATTTGCGTCCGACATAACGAGAAGGCCAATATGGACAGGGATACCGGAGCCACCGCCGCGGCCGTGGGCGCGAACACTCCCGAACGCATTCTTCAGGCTGCAGAGCGGCTGTTCAGCGAGCGCGGCGTCGACGGCGTGAGCCTGCGGGAAATCACCGCCGCAGCCGGGGTGAACAGCGCCGCCGCGCATTACCATTTCGGTTCCAAGGACGAGGTGCTCAAGGAGCTTTTCGCGTTGCGCGCCCGGCCCATTGCCGAGCGCCGCGTCGAGTTGCTGGGCCAGCTCAAGTACAACCGGCAGGGGCGGCCGGCGCTGGAAGACGTGCTGCGTGCGTTCCTGTGGCCCGGGCTCGAGGCCTTGAACACGCCCGACGGCATCGCCTTCTCGTTGCTGCGCGCACGCATGGCATTCGAACGCGAAGAGGTGCGGCGCGAAGTGCTCGCCAAGGCGTTCGACGCGTCCAGCCGGCTCGCGCTCGAGGCGCTTGCCAAGGCGCTGCCCAGGCTGCCCGCCGACGAGCTGCACTGGCGTTTCCATTTCCTGCTCGGTGCCATGGTCTACACCATGGCCAGCCCGGGCCGGATCGAATCGATCACCGAGGGCGGGCTCGATACGCTCGATGCGCGGGCAGCGCTGGAGCAGTTGGTGCGCTTTGCCGCGGCCGGTTTCCGCGCCCCCTGAACGAATCGCCCGCGGGCCGACGTGATCGTGCCGGCGCTTGCGGCTCAGGTGCGGCCCACCCCGCACCGTCCACCAAGGAGACTACGTGCAATACACCGGCCAGAACCATGACGTGGGCGAGATGCGCTGCATCAGCGCCGATCTCGATGACGGCATACTGACCGTCGCGTTGAACCGACCCGAGCAGCGCAATCTGCTGGATGTGGCGATGACGCTGGAGATGGTGTCCTTGCTGCAAGCCGTGCACTTCGATACGCAGGTGCGCGTCGTCGTGTTGCGCGGCGCGGGCGCTGGTTTCTGCGCCGGCCTGGACATCGCGGATTTTCAGGATGCCGGACGGCACGGCGAGGCGGCGCTGCGTGCGGCGCGCGACGCCGCCAACGATTGGCGGGCGCGTCGCCTTCGTCTGCTGCCGCAGCCGGTGCTGGCCATGGTGCATGGCTTCTGCGAGGGCGGAGCGCTCGCCATCCTGGCGGGATGCGACATCGTCCTGGCGGCGGAAGACGCGCATTTCGCGTTGAGCGCAGCCGATGCCGGCGCCTTGACGGAAGGCCCATTGGCCCGATCGCTGTGCGGGGTGATGCTCCCGCGCGCGGCGAGCTATCACGCGCTCACCGGTGCGGCTTTCGACGGCCGCGAGGCCGAGCGCAACGGCCTCGCGACGCACAGCCTGCCGGCGGCCGAACTCGAGGCGCAAACCTATGCGCTGGCGCGCGAGCTCGCGGCCAAGGACGAGATCGCCCTGCGTCTGACCAAAGAGACACTGCTGCATGTAGCGGACATGAGCTGGGACGGCGCGCTCAGTTTCACCGCGGCCAAGTTCGCCGAGCTCAAGGCGCTGCAAGCCGGACGGCAGTCGCCGCGCGCCGGGGCCATCGAGAGCTTTCTCGCCGGCAAGACCAAGCCCGGGCTGGGAGGTTGACCATGCTGCGTATCGAAGAGGCGGACGGTATCCGCTGCATTGGCCTGGATCGCGCGGCCAAGCGCAATGCGATCAGCGTGGAGCTGACCCTCGCGCTGGAGGACGCCTTGCTGCAAGCCAGGCACGATGCGAGCGTGCACACCCTGGTCTTTCACGGTGTCGGCGATCACTTTTCGGCCGGCATGGACCTGAAGGACTTTTTCGACAGTTCCACCCGCCCGCCGGATGTGATGCGGCGCGCCCGCGTAGCCACCGAGCACTGGCGCACCCGGCTGCTGTGGGAACTGCCGCAGACGATGATCTGCGCCGTACGCGGCTATTGCCTGGGTGGTGCCATGCCGTTCCTGGCGGCCTCGCAGGTGGTGTTCGCCAGCCCGGACGCCCGGTTCGGCCTGCCCGAAATCAATTTCGGCTTCGTGCCCGGCGCGCAAATCGTCAAGGCCGCTGGCCGCATGATCGCGCCGCGCGGGCTGGCCTATGCGGCCCTGACCGGCAGGTTGTTCGACGTCGAGCGCGCCCGCCGGTGGGGGCTGGTCACCGAGGTCACCGACGACCCGCTGGCGCGCGCACTGGAACTGGCCCGGACGATGAGCGCGCAGCGGGGCCGCTCCTTCCCGCTGCCGACCCAGACGATGTACTGATCTTCAGGAGCGGCGATGCGTTCCTGCTATTGAGGGCGGAACCCTTGTTGCTGGACAACCTTGGCGTAGCGCTCCTTCTCGGCCAGGACGAAGCGGCGCAGCTCCTCAGGTGTGGAGTGGGTGGCCTCTGCGCCGAGCTCGGCGAATTTCTCCCGCAGCGCCGGGTTCTCCATGGTCTTGTTCAGCGCCTGGTGGAAGGTCGCGGCGATGTCCCGAGGTACGCCGGCCGGCATCCAGATGCTCCACGAGTTGGCGCCGACCAGACTCGGATAGCCGCTTTCGGCAAAGGTGGGCACATCGGGCAGCAGAGGGCTGCGCTGGGCGCCGGTATAGGCAACGGCCCGGAGTTTGCCCGAACGGATGTGCGGCAGGGCGCTCGGCGGGTCCACCGCGATCATTTCCAACTGGTTGGCCAGTACATCCTGCAGAGCCTGCACGCCGCCCTTGTAGGGGACATGGGTGATATCGATGCCCGCCGCCTGGTTGAGCATCGCTCCGGTCAGGTGGGCGAAGGTGCCGATGCCGCCCGAACCGTAGTTGAGCACGTCCGGGTTGGTCTTCGCGGTGTTCACGATATCCGCCACGCTCTTGTACGGCGATTCGCCGTTGACCACCAGCACGGCGGGACCGGTGGCGATCAGCGAAACCGGGTCGAAATCGTTCAGCATGTCGTAGGGCGTCTTCTGGATCAGCGGCTGCACGATCGCCGATCCCAGCGTGCCCATGGTGAAGGTGTAGCCGTCGGCAGGCTGCTTGGCCGCATAGACCATGCCGATCGCGCCGCCGGCTCCCGCCTTGTTCTCGACCACGACGGGTTGCCCCAGGGCAGCGCCGATCTCCTGGCCGAACAGGCGTGCGATCGTGTCGGCCGCACCGCCGGGTGGGAAGTTGACGACGAAGCGCAGCGGGCGTTCAGGGTAGTCGGCGGCCGCCGGAGCAGCCAGCGGCAAGGCTGCGCCGAGGATGGCGGAAAGTACGAATGTGCGGATCATGCGGGTTGTCTCCTTGCCCTCTTGTGGTTTGAGGCGGGCGCCGGGCAGTGCGCCAAGGCTGGATGGCCACCCTTGCCTTGGCGGGCGAGGGTTCGGACACCGGCCCGGCCATCACAGCCCCAGCGTGGCGGCAATGATGTTCTTCTGGATCTCCGACGTGCCGCCGCCGATGGTGGCCAGCCGTGAGTCACGGTAGAAGCGCTGCATCGGGTACTCCATGCAGTAGCCGTAGCCGCCCAGAATCTGCAGGCACATGTCGGCGATGGTCTTGTACGATTCGGCGATGTAGTACTTGATCACAGCGGTGTCGGCACGTTCGGCCTGGCCGTTCTCCATCAGCCAGGCGTAGCGGCGGATCATGGTCTGCGAGGTGTCGAGCATCACCTTCATGTCGGCGAACTTGTGCTGCGTTACCTGGAAGCTGCCGATCGGCTTGCCGAACTGGTAGCGCGTCTTGGCGTATTCCAGCGCGTACTCGAAGGCCCGACGCGCCGCGCCGATGCGCGCCGCCGACAGGCACAGGCGCTCATAGCGCAGCGTGTCCTCGCAGATCGCCCAGCCTTTGTCGAGCTCGCCGAGCAGCGCGCTGCCGGGCACGCGCACGTCGGTGTAGGTCACTTCGGTGGTGCCGATGGCGTGCTGGCCGAGCGTGGGAATCTTGCGGATCTCGATGCCGGGCGTACGGGTGTCGACCAGGAAGGTGCTGATGCCCAACTGCTTTCTGCCCAGGTCATTGGTACGCACCGGCAGCAGGACATAGTCGGAGATGTCCATGCCGGAGGTGAACACCTTGCGCCCATTGATGAGAAAGCCATCGCCGTGCGCCACCGCCCGCGTCTTGAGGGCCGCGGCGTCGGAACCCGAGTCGGGTTCGGTCAAGCCGAAGGCGAAGGAGAGTTCCCCCTTGACGACGCCCGGCACGATGCGCTGCTTCTGCTCGGGCGTGCCGTGCTTGAGCACGGCATAGCAGCCATAGGTGAAGTTGCGGAACAGCCAGAGGCCCAGTTCTTCGAAGTGGCTGCCCGTCTCCTCCAGCAGCAGGGCGAGATCGGTAGGCGTGCCGCCCGCGCCACCATACGCCTCCGGCGCTATCAACCCCAGCCAGCCATTGCGCGCCAGGGCGTCGAAGGCCTCGCGCGGCGGCGTGTGCGTCTCGTCGCACCGGGCGGCGTACTCCATGGAACAAACGTCGTCCAGTAGCGCACGCACGTGGTCGCGCATGGCCTGCTGTTCGCTGGTCAATCCGAAGTTCATAGTCGCGGGGTTCCTTGCCGGAAGTGGTGTTCGCTCAGTGAGGAAATCAACTTGATAAAATCAATTGATTTAATCGAGTGGTTGAATCGTACATTCGAAGAATTCGAGCGTCAATCGCGCGGACGGGTGGGTGTTCGTCGACTACCTCACCGACTGGGAGGCTGGGAGGCTGGGAGGCGAGCCGCAGGCGTTCGAAACGCAGCGCCGTGTGGCGCATGGGGAAGGCGCATGGGCCTCCCTCTCCATGCGTGTTTCCTCAGAAAAGCAATCGATTGATTTAATCAACTGATTGACACGACTGAGTGCCCGCTTCTAGAATTGAAGCGGTTGATTCAATAGAAGACGAAGCAGGCCTGCTTCATGGAGCCTGCCGCACCGGACCAAGGGGGGAGACATTCATGGGCATGTTCAAACGCGTGCGTTTCGCCGCGACGCTCGGGCTCGCGCTCGGGTTGGCGAGCCCGGGCATCCAGGCGCAGACGTATCCATCCAAGCCTATCCGCGTGATCGTGCCGAGTTCGCCGGGTGGCAGCCCGGACGTACTGGCGCGGTTGATCGGTGTGCCGCTGGGCGAGGAGCTCGGCCAACCGCTGGTCATTGAAACCATCCCGGGTGCGGCCGGCATCATCGGTACCGACAAGGCTGCGAAGGCAACGCCGGACGGCTATACATTGCTGTATGGCTTCAACCAGGTGGCGACCATGAACCCGCCGCTCTACAAGAAGCTGCCATACCACCCGGAGCGCGATCTGGTTCCCTTGGGGTTGACGCTCGACCTGAGCTACATGTGGATCGCCAACAAGGAGTTCGAACCCGACACCATCGACGAGTTGATTGCGCTGAACCGCGCCAAGCCGGGCAGCGTGGACTACGCCTCGACCGGGCCGGGGTCGGCGGCGCATCTGGGCGCGCTGTTGCTGGAGCGCATGACGGATACGCAGATGAACCACGTGCCGTACCGCAGCAATACGAACTCGGACCTGATGGCCGGCGTGGTCAAGCTCAAGCTCGACCCCGTGGCGGCTTCGCTGGGCCTGGTGCGCGACGGGCGCGTCAAGGTGCTGGCGGTCAGCGCGCCGCAGCGCCTGCCCGTGCTTCCCGACGTTCCGACCGTGGCCGAGACCGTACCCGGCTACGAGTTGACGGGTTGGCAGGGTTTCTGGGCGCCGGTCGGTACGCCGCCGGAGATCGTGCAACGGCTGAACGCGGCGATCGTCAAGGTGATCCATGCGCCGCAGATGCAGGAACGCATCCGGCAACTGGGCTACGAGCCGCTGGGTACTACGCCGCAGGAGATGGCCGATCGCATCCATCGCGAATTGCAGCAGTGGGGCGGCATCATTCAGGAGGCCAACCTGAGCCTTGACCAGTAGCGATCCTGGCCGCGCGGACGGCTGCGACCGACGAGGCCGTCCCTGCTCATCGAAACACACATTTCAGCGAAGCCTAACGATGTCTCTCCTGACTCCAAGCCACCCCGCGGGCCGCGCCGACCAGACGCTGGCGCACAACATGACCCTGCTCGCGCATCACGAGCTCGCCGGCTTCGGCGGGCTGGGCGAGGGGATCGCGATGCAGCTCGCCGATGATGGCCGGCGCATTCTCTGGCTCGCGCACGAGTCGGCGCCCAAGAACTTCACCGGCGTGGACGTGACCGATCCGCGCGCGCCGCGGCTGGTGGTGCAGACCGAGCTGCCGCACATGAAGGTGCGGTCGAACTCGCTGGACGTCTCGGGCAACCTGATGGCGGTGGCCTACCAGGTCAACCAGCCCGGCATGCAGCCCGCGGGCTTCGATCTGTTCGACATCAGCCGCCCCGAAGAGCCGCGGCTGGTCTCGCATTTCGATTGTTCCGGGCCGTGGTCGCGCGGCGTGCACTGCCTGTGGTTCGTCGACGGCAAGACCGTGCACATGGCCTCCGGCGCGCCCGATTTTCAGCCGCACGACCCCCGCGACGACCAGCTCTACCGCATCGTCGACGTCAGCGACCCGGCCCGCCCCGTCGAGGCCGGGCGCTGGTGGCTGCCGGGTACCCGCGTGGGCGACGCCGCGCCGCCGCCGCCGCGCCTGCCGGCGCCGTTCGACCGCGGCTTTCGCGCGCACAACACCAACGTCTACCCGCAGCGGCCGGACCGCGCCTACGTCGGCTACATCGACGGCGGCGCCGTGGTGCTGGATATCTCCGACGTATCGGACATCCGCGTGGTGTCGCACTGGAATCATTCGCCGCCGTTCAACGGGTTCACGCATACGGTACTGCCGCTCTTCGAACGCAACCTGTGGGTGGTGACCGACGAGTGCGTGCAGGACGATGGCAAGGATTGGCCCAAGCTGGTGTGGATGCTCGACGCGCGCTCGGAGGCCAACCCGATCCCGATTTCGACCTTCCCGATGCCGCCGCTCGAGGCGTTCTCGCGCCGTGGCGGGCGCTTCGGCGCGCACAACGTGCACGAGAACCTGCCGCTGCCCATGTCGTTCCAGTCGGAGACCCTCATCGTCGGTACCTTCTTCAACGGCGGCGTGCGGGTCTACGACACCACCGATCCATACCGCGTCGAAGAGGTGGCCTACTACGTGCCTGGGGCGCCCAGGTTGTCGCCGGCCGGCTCGATCCAGCTCAACGACGTGTTCGTCGACGAGCGGCGCATCGTCTACACGGTCGATCGCTTCGGCGGTGGTCTATACATTCTCGAGATGAACCTATGACGCCGGCCGGCCCAGGGCCCTTCGTGCGCGATCCGCTGGCCGGCAAGCTCCCCGTCACCCTGGTCACAGGGTTTCTCGGCAGCGGCAAGACCACGCTGATCGCCCGCCTGCTCACCCATCCCGGCATGAATCGTGTCGCGGTGGTCATCAACGAAGTTGGCGAGATCGGCATCGACCACGATCTGGTCTCGATGTCTTCCGAGAACGTCAGCCTGCTCGCGAATGGCTGCTTGTGCTGTGTGGTACGCACCGATTTGCAGGATACGCTGCGCCAGTTGTTCGGTCAGCGGCGCGCCGGGCGGATCGCCGACTTCGATCGCGTCATCATCGAGACCTCCGGCTTGGCCGACCCGGCGCCGGCGGTGCAGACCCTGGCCACCGACACGATGCTGAGCACCCACTATCGGCTGGACGGTGTGGTAACGCTGGTCGACACCGTCAACGGCGCCCGGCAACTGAGTACCAGCGCTGAATGCCGCAAGCAGATCGCGCTGGCCGACCTGATCGTGCTGACCAAGGAAGACCTGGCCGGCTCGGACGCCGTCGGGCCGCTACTCGACGGCGTACGCACGATCAACGCGAGCGCGGCGGTGCGTCGCAGTTGCATGGGAGACCTGGATCCGTCCGAGCTGACGGGCCTGGGGCTGGGCAGCGCTCGTGCCGGAGCCCAGACCCTGCGCTTCCTGGGTGGCGGCCTTGACCTCGGGGATACGCAGCAGACCAACCTCGATGGTGCCTACCTGGGAGGGCGTTTGCCCGGCGCCAGGCATGACAGCAGCATTCGCACACTTGCCCTGACGTTCGAGCAGCCGTTCAACTGGTCCGCATTCGGGACGTCCATGGAGGCGTTGATTGCGCTGCGGGGGCCGGACCTGTTTCGCGTCAAAGGCATCGTCAATGTGGACGGGGACCCCGTGGTCGTGCAGGCGGTGCAGCACATCGTCCATCCTCCTGTGCGGTTGGACCGCTGGCCCGGCCCGGACCGGCGGACCCGTCTGGTCTTCATCACGCGGGGCATGCGGGCGGAGCTGATCCGCGGCCTGTTCGACGCGGTGGGTTCGCTGCATCCGCGTGACCAAGCGTGAAGAGATCCTGCAGAGCGGGTCGGGGCGGGCCGCAGCGCTGCGGCAAGTCACGCTCTGCTCGTCAGCCCCTGTCCCGTAGCGTCTCGTGCGCGGCGGGGTCCACGCCTGTCGGTTGCAGCACGACCAGCTTGAGCGCCGGCTGCTGGGCTACGCGCAGCGTGAACTGCCAATAGTCGACCAGGCCCTGCCGCGGGTGGCGAAAGGCGCGCCGGCCGCCTTCGCGCGCGAGCACTTCGTGCGCTCGCCACGCCTCGGCGAAGGTCGCGCTCGCGGCCGCCAGTTCCTCCACCACGGCGTGGTGCTCCGGATCGCGCGCCTGGCCGGCGCTGTCGGCGCGGAACTCGGCCACGATGCGGCGCGCCCGGGTTTCCCAGTCCGCGATGCGTTGCGGCGCGTCGCGGTCCAGGAATACGTAGCGCAGTAGGTTGGGCCCGCGGCCGGCCTGCATGGCGATCCAGTCGCCGAAAAGCGCTACCGCGGGCGCGTTGGCGGCGCGCACGTCCCAGATGCTGTCCAGCACATAGGCGGGGCAATTCACGGCATGCACGAGCCCGGACAGCGAGGCGGGCGGCCCGGCGTCGTCCGGATGCGGTGCCGTGTCGAGCCGGCCGCCCAGGCGAAACAGATAGGCGCGTTCCGCCGGGGTGAGCCGCAAGCCGGTGGCGATCTCGGCCAACGTGCGCGCGGATACCGGGCCGGCCCGGCCTTGCTCGATCCAGGTGTACCAGGTCGGGCTGATGCCGCACAGCGCCGCCGCTTCTTCGCGCCGCAGTCCCTGCACGCGGCGCCGCCGACCGGCGGCAATGCCGAATTCGGCGGGCACGGCGCGCTCGCGCAGGGCGCGCACGAAGGCGCCCAGGGTGTCGTCCGGGATCGAGGGTTCGAGACTCATGGTATTGGATCTTATACCGGGATAAGTTGGTGCCTTGTACCATGTTGAGCGCAGGTCTATGGTGCGGTATCGCCAGCGTCGTCCGCTGGCTCGTTTCGAGAGATGTACATGACCACACACGAAGAATCCGTCCATCGCCAGTTCGATCCTCAAGCCCAGGCCTACCTGAACAGTGCCGTGCACGCGCAGGGGCCGGACCTGCGCGCAGCGCACGAACGCGTTGCCCGGACCTTGTCCGGGCAGTCCGCCGGCCTCGATCTGGGCTGTGGCGCCGGCCACCTGAGCTTCGCGTTGGCGCCGGCCGTCGTGCGTATGGTGGCCGCCGATCCCTCGGCGAGCATGTTGGCCACGGTGGCGCAGGCCGCCCATGCCCGGGGCCTCGCGCAAGTGGAGACGGCGCAGACCCATGCCGAATCGCTGCCGTTCCAGGCGGCGGCCTTCTCCTTCGTGGCAAGTCGCTACAGCGCCCATCACTGGCGCGACGTGCCGGCCGCGCTGCGCGAGGCGCACCGCGTCACCGCGCCGGGAGGCTACCTGCTCATGATCGACGTGATCGGGCCGGCCGATCCGCTGGTGGACACCCATTTCCAGACCCTGGAGCTGCTGCGCGACACCTCGCACGTGCGCGACTACAGCGACCGGGAATGGCGCGCGATGCTGGCGGATGCGGGCTACGCGGTGCTCGACGAGCAGAGCTGGCCGGTGCGCCTGGAGTTTGCGTCGTGGGTCCAGCGTATACGCACGCCCATGGCCAACGTTTCGATGATCCGCACCTTGCAGCAGGGCGCATCGAGCGAGGTGAGCGCGGCTCTGGCCTACGAGGAGGACGGCTCCTTCACGATGCGCACCGGCATGTACTGGTGCCAGCGGTGCGACTGAGCCGGTCCTGGGCGTAAAGAAGAAACAAGGCTGCCCGAGGCAGCCGCCGCGCACACCTGGACACCCGATGGCAAGCCCTGCCCGAAGCAGGGTATTTTGTCGCCGGACTCCTGCTAGAATTCGCCTTCCTTTTGGGGAGTAGCCTGCTTCCGGCCCCGCGCCGGGAGGCTTGCGTCAACACTCTTGGCCGCCAAGGCCATGGCGCAAGCGGCCTGTATGGCATGGCGAGACCAGGGGCGTTTTCGCGGGAAGGCCGGGCGCGGGAATGCCTTTGCGTCTGCCCGGCCGGAGCTTTCCCCTCCATGACCTGGCTGTCCACCCTGGTGATCGCTTTCGCGATGTCCACCGATGCCTTTGCTGCCGCCGTGAGCAAGGGTGCGAGCCTTAGCCGGCCCAAGTTCTCCGAAGCCCTGCGCACGGGTGTCATCTTTGGCGCCATCGAGGCGATCACGCCGCTGATCGGCTGGGCGCTGGGTTCGGTGGCCGCGCCCTATGTCGCGGCCTGGGATCACTGGATCGCTTTCTGTATGCTGACCGTGCTTGGCCTGCACATGATGCACAACGGCTACAAAACGGACCAGGCGGAAGCGCCCGTACGTACGCGGCACTCGTTCTGGCTGCTGGCAGCGACCGGGTTCGCCACCAGCATCGACGCCATGGCTGTGGGCGTGACCCTGGCCTTCATCGACAACAACATTCTCGTTACTGCCTCGGCCATCGGCATGGCGACCCTGCTCATGGTGACGCTGGGTGTCATGGTGGGCCGCATGCTCGGCGCGCTGGTGGGCAAGCGCGCCGAGATGCTGGGCGGCGCGGCGCTAATCGGCATTGGCGCGATCATCCTGTACGAGCACCTGAGCGCCGTCGCCTGATGCCGCGCCACTGTGGCTGCGTACGAGGCAGTGACCCGGGCCGCTGGAAGCCGCCCGGGTGCTGCTGCCGCGGGCGGCTACCGGGCCAGCTTGACCTCGAAATACGCTTCGGGCGCCTCGCCCAGGCCGTTGAAGCCGTCGTTGCGAGCCCGGCTGGCGGCCGCCAGCCACCGTTTGGCCAAGGCGACGTCGTCGGTGGACAACTCGTGTTCGCCGGTCTCCTCGGCGGCCTGCCAGGCCTTGTAGGCCGGTACGACTTCGGCGCCCCCGCCCAAGGCGCGTTCGAGCGTGCGCCGAAAGCGCGACTCGGCTTCGGTGCGATGCTTGTCGGAGATATCGGGAAAATCTTCGAGACGGATGGTGTAGGTATCCATGGCGGTGTTCTGCTCGGAATTGACTGTTGTTTTATACAGTAAATTCCGGGCGTGCGCCAAGCTCGGGGCGCAAGGCTGGGCCGCGCCGGCGGCCAACTTCTTGCGCCGCCGCGCGCGGGCCATCACTTCCTGCGGCTGACGCTGTCGTTCGTGCCGGCGCCGGGCAGGATCGCGTCGGCGATGGCGTCGCCGAAGCCGCGCGCCAGGCCGAGCTCGGTCAGGCCGCTGTCCGTGATGTGGAAGCGGCCGTCCTTGCGCACGATGTACCTGCCCTGCAGCAGCTTGGCCAGGCGTTCGTCGTCGGCAGGCAGCCGCCCTTCATGCAAGAGGCGCAAGGCTTTCTGTTCTTCGGCGGTGAGCATGGAGCATCTCCTTCCTGTGGGTGCGAGGCCGCTCGGCGAGCGGGGCCGTAAGGTTCAGCAAGCGGTATGCCCTTGCCGGTACCGTCAGGCAAAGGGGAGTATCATCGCGGGACCTACGAGAACAATGAGACCCGGCCCGCGGCCAAGGTTCCCCAGCATGACTTCCTCCCCCCCGGCCACGGCGCCCGCCACGCTGCGCAGCGCCATGCGTACGCTCATCCTCGGCACGATCATCGTCGTCTTCGCGATGGGCATTCGCGCCACCTTCGGGCTGTTCATGCAGCCGCTGGGCCTGGCGCATGGCTGGGGGCGCGACGTGTTCTCGATGGCGTTCGCGATCCAGAACATCGTGTGGGGCGTGTTCGCCATCGTGATGGGCACGGTCGCCGACCGCTACGGCGCCGGGCGCGCCATTGCGGTCGCCATCGCATGCTATGCCGCCGGGCTGCTCGGCCTGCGCTTCTCGAGCACCGAATGGCAGCTCTATCTCACGGCGGGCGTGCTGATCGGCATCGGCCAGGCCGGCACGACCTTCGCCGTGATCCTGCCGGTGGTCGCGCGCGCCGTGCCGCCGGCTTCGCGCAGCACGGCCATGGGCATCGCCAGCGCCGGCGGCTCGCTGGGGCAGTTCCTGATCGTGCCCACCGGCCAGTTCCTGATCGGTACCTTCGATTGGTCGGGCGCGCTCTGGGCGCTGTCCATGCTGGTCGCGATGTGCCTGCCGCTCGCGTATTTCCTGCGCGGCAGGCCGACCGCCGCCGCCGACGTGCGCGAGCTGTCCATGGGCCAGGCGGTGCGTGGCGCGCTGCGCGACCGCTCCTACCATTTCCTGTTCTGGAGCTACGCGGTCTGCGGTTTTCACACGGCTTTCATCACGCTGCACCTGCCGGCGTACGTGGTCGATCGCGGGCTGAGCGGGGCCAACGGCGCATTCGCCATTGCCCTGGTGGGGCTGTTCAATACCTTCGGCTCGTTCTGGGCCGGCAAGCTGGGCGGACGCTACAGCAAGAAGCGGCTGCTCGCCTGGACCTACTGGGCGCGCGGCCTCGGCATCCTGTTCCTGCTGTCGGTCCCGCTCACGCCGCTGACGCTGTACGTGTTCGCCGCCTGGATGGGCTTGTTCTGGCTGGGCACGGTGCCGCTCACCCAGGGCCTGATCGGCGACATGTTCGGCCTGCGCTTTGCCGCCACGCTGTCGGGCATGGTGTTCCTGGGGCACCAGGTCGGCAGCTTCCTGGGCGTGTGGCTGGGCGGCCGGCTCTACGTGGCGACCGGTTCCTACGACGTGGTATGGTGGCTGGGAGCGGCGCTCGCTCTCGTTGCCGGCGCGTTGTGCATGCCGGTGCGCGAGCAGCCGCGGGTGCAGCCCGCCGCTGCCTGAGGGCTGCAGATGCGGCCCGCTGCCGTCTGAGGGCTGCACCCGCGGCTCGCCACCGTCTGAGGGCGGCCGGCGCGGCGCCGCCCGCCCGTGCCTCTGTCCCATTCACGCGCTTTCCGCCATGAACGACGATACGCTGCGTCTGTCCCGCCGCTGGCGCTGGGCCGGCTACATCGCCCTGGCTGCCGTTCTCGGCCTGGGGCTCTGGGGTTATACCGACCCCGACATCATCCTCACCTGGGAAAACCTGCTGGCCCTGTGCGGGCTGGCCTGACGCCGCCAGGCAGGCCTGGCGGCGTAGCGCGCAGGACAACACACACGCAGCCCGCCTGCCGTGTTCGGCCCTGCGTACAATGGCGCCTTTGCCACCCGCGCAGACGCGAAACATGGCCACTCGCTATTCCGAAGAGTCGATCCGGGTCCTGAAGGGCCTGGAGCCGGTGCGCCAACGCCCCGGCATGTACACCCGCACCGAGAACCCCCTGCACATCGTGCAGGAGGTGATCGACAACGCCGCCGACGAGGCCCTGGCCGGCCACGGCAGGCACATCCAGGTCACGCTGCACGCCGACGCCAGCGTCACCGTCGAGGACGACGGGCGCGGCATCCCGGTCGGCCTGCACCCCGAGGAAAACGCGCCGGTGGTCGAGCTGGTCTTCACCCGCCTGCACGCGGGCGGCAAGTTCGACAAGCAGGGCGGCGGCGCGTATGCGTTCTCCGGTGGCCTGCACGGCGTGGGCGTGTCGGTCACCAATGCGCTCTCGTCGCGGCTGGAGGTCACGGTGTGGCGCGACGGCGGTGTCTCCGGCATGGTGTTCGCCGACGGCGAGGTGGTGCAGCCGCTCGCGCCGGTGCAGAACGCGCCGCGCAAGAAATCCGGCACGCGCGTGCGCTGCTGGCCCAATGCCAAGTACTTCGACAGCCCGGCGCTGCCGGTGCCGGACTTGGTGCGCCTGCTGCGCAGCAAGGCGGTGCTGCTGCCGGGCGTCAAGGTCACGTTCATCAACGAGAAGGCCGGCGGCCAGAAGCAGGAATGGCTCTACGCCGACGGCCTGCGCGGCTATCTCGGCGAGGCGCTGGCCGGCGTCGAGCTGCTGGTGCCGCTCACCGAGGGCGAGCAGTATGCCGGGCGCGACCACGAAAACTTCTCCGAAGGCGAGGGCGCCCAATGGGTGATCACCTGGGCCGCCGACGGCACGGTGGTGCGTGAATCCTACGTCAACCTGATTCCCACACCGGCGGGCGGCACGCACGAGGCCGGCCTGCGCGACGGGCTCTTCAATGCGGTCAAGACCTTCATCGAGCTGCACAATCTCATGCCCAAGGGTGTGAAGCTGCTGCCCGAGGACGTGTTCGCCCGCGCGAGCTTCGTACTCTCGGCCAAGGTGCTCGATCCGCAGTTCCAGGGCCAGATCAAGGAGAAGCTCAACAGCCGCGACGCCGTGCGTCTGGTGAGCGGCTTCGTCAAGCCCGCCATGGATCTCTGGCTGAACGCCAACGTCGAACACGCGAAGAAACTCGCCGAGCTGGTCATCCGCCAGGCCCAGGCGCGCGCGCGCTCCGCGCAGAAGGTGGAGAAGCGCAAGAGCTCCGGCGTGGCCGTGCTGCCCGGCAAGCTCACCGATTGCGAGAGCAGCGATGTGTCGCGCACCGAGGTCTTCCTGGTCGAGGGCGACTCGGCGGGCGGCTCGGCCAAGATGGGCCGCGACAAGGAGTTCCAGGCCATCCTGCCGCTGCGCGGCAAGGTGCTCAACGCCTGGGAGGTCGAGCGCGATCGCCTGTTCGCCAATAACGAGATCCATGACATCGCCGTAGCCATCGGCGTCGATCCGCACGGGCCGCGCGACAACCCGGACCTCTCGGGTCTGCGCTATGGCCGCATCTGCATCCTGTCGGATGCGGACGTCGACGGCTCGCATATCCAGGTGCTGCTGCTCACGCTGTTCTATCGCCACTTTCCCAGGCTCATCGAGGCGGGCAACGTGTTCGTCGCGCGCCCGCCGCTGTTCCGGGTCGATGTGCCCGCGCAGGGCAAGCGCCCGGCGCGCAAGATCTACTGCCTGGACGAGGGCGAACTCGAAGCCACCGAGGACCGGTTGCGCAAGGAAGGCGTGCGCGACGGCGCCTGGAGCATCAGCCGCTTCAAGGGCCTGGGCGAAATGAGCCCCGAGCAGCTCTGGGAGACCACCATGAACCCGGACACCCGGCGTTTGCTGCCGGTGCAACTGGGCGAGACCGGCGCCGAGGGCACCACGCGCATGTTCGAGATGCTGATGGGCAAGGGCGAGGCCTCGCAGCGGCGTTCCTGGCTGGAGGAAAAGGGCGACCTGGCCGAGGTGGACATCTGACCATGGGCGAGCCGCAAGCCGGTCAGCCTGGCCGCCCGAGCCAGTTCGCGCTGCTGCGCGAGCGCCGCTACGCGCCGTTCTTCCTGACGCAGTTGTCGGGCGCGCTCAACGACAACCTCTTCAAGATCGCCTTCACGTCGCTGGTCACCTACCAGGCGGCGCGGTTCGGCGGCGTCGATCCGGACACGGTCGCGTTCCTGATCTCGGCGATCTTCATCCTGCCCTTCCTGCTGTTTTCCGCGACCAGCGGCCAGCTCGCCGACAAGTACGATCGCGCCTTCATCATGCGTCTGGTCAAGCGGCTGGAGGTGGCGATCATGCTGGTCGGCGCGTACGGCTTTCTGCGCTACGACGTGCATGCGCTCTATCTCGTCACGTTCCTGATGGGGCTGCACTCCACGCTGTTCGGTCCGGCCAAGTACGCCTATCTGCCGCAGCACCTGGCGCCGGAAGAGCTGATCGGCGGCAACGCGCTGGTGCAGATGGCGACCTTCGTGGCGATCCTGGCGGGCACCATCGCCGGCGGCGAGCTTGCGCGCGTGGCTGCCGATCGCAGCGGCTGGATCGCCGCGGTCTGCCTGGTCGTGGCGGGCCTGGGGCTGCTCGCCTCGCGGCGCATTCCGGCCACGCCGGCGCCCGAGCCCGGCCTGCGCATCAACTGGAACCCGTTCACGGAGACCTGGCGCAACCTCGTCATGGCGGCCGAGGAGCGTGCGGTGCTCGTGGCCATGATCGCCATCTCCTGGCTCTGGTTCCTCGGCGCCACCTTCCTCGCCTCGTTCTTCGGCTATGCGCGCGGCGTGCTGTACGCCGACCAGGGCGTGCTCACGCTGTTGCTCACCATGTTCTCGATCGGCATCGGCGCGGGCGCGCTGCTGTGCGAGCGGCTCTCGGGCGGCCGTGTCGAGCTGGGGCTGGTGCCCGTCGGGGCGATCGGCATGACGCTGTTCGCGGGCGATCTCTACTTCGCCAGCCAGGGGATCGCCGACCCCGGCCATCTGCGCACGCTGGGCGAGTTCCTCGCCGCCGGCGCGAGCTGGCGCATCCTGGCCGATCTCTGGCTGCTCTCGCTCTTCGCGGGCATCTACAGCGTGCCGCTGTATGCCTACATCCAGAGCCGCTGCCGGCCCACCCACCGGGCCCGCATCATCGCCGCCAACAACATCCTCAACGCCCTGTTCATGGTCGCCTCCGCGCTTGCCGCGATGGCGCTGCTGGGCGCCGGTGTCACGCTGCCCGGGCTCTACGGCCTGACCGCGCTGGTCAATGTCGCGGTCGCCGTACTGCTGTGCGTGTGCGTGCCTGAATTCTTCACGCGCTTTCTGGCCTGGAGCCGCTTGCGCAAGAACGTATAGGAATCATCCATGTCCGATTCGGATCAACCCGGCCTGTTCGAGCCCGCGGACGACGCGGGCGAGGGCATCACGCTCGCGCAGTACGCCGAGCGGGCCTATCTCGATTACGCCGTCTCGGTGGTGAAGGGCCGCGCGCTGCCCGACCTCTCGGACGGCCAGAAGCCGGTGCAGCGGCGCATCCTCTACGCCATGCAGGCGATGAACCTGACGGCCGGCGCCAAGCCGGTGAAGTCCGCCCGGGTGGTCGGCGACGTGCTCGGCAAGTACCACCCGCATGGAGACCAGGCGGCCTACGACGCGCTGGTGCGCATGGCGCAGGCCTTCTCGCTGCGCTATCCGCTCATCGACGGACAGGGCAACTTCGGCTCGCGCGACGGCGACAACGCGGCGGCCATGCGCTATACGGAAGCCCGCCTGACGCCCATCGCCCAGTTGCTGCTCGACGAGCTCGACGAAGGCACGGTCGATTTCATGCCCAACTACGACGGCTCGCAGAAGGAGCCGAAGCAGTTGCCGGCGCGCCTGCCCATGGTGCTGCTCAACGGCGCGTCGGGCATCGCGGTGGGCATGGCCACCGAGATTCCCTCGCACAACCTGCGCGAGGTCACCCGCGCGGCCGTCGCGCTGCTCAAGAAACCCGGCCTGTCCGACGACGAGCTGCTCGCGCTGATGCCGGGCCCGGACTACCCGGGCGGCGGGCAGGTCATCACGCCGGCGGCCGACATCGCCCAGATCTACCGCACGGGACGCGGCTCGCTCAAGGTGCGCGCGCGCTGGAGCTTCGAGGAAATGGCGCGCGGGCAGTGGCAACTGGTGGTCACCGAGCTGCCGCCCGGCACCTCGGGCCAGCGCGTGCTCGAAGAAATCGAGAGCCTGACCAACCCGACGGTGCGGCCGGGCAAGAAGGCGCTCACCGCCGAGCAGCAGCAGAACAAGGCGCGCCTGCTCGCGCTGCTCGACGCCGTGCGCGACGAATCCGGCAAGGATGCCGCGGTACGCCTGGTGTTCGAGCCCAAGACCTCCAAGGTGGACCGCGACGAGCTGGTGACGGTGCTGCTCGCCCATACCTCGCTCGAGACCAACGCCAGCGTCAACCTGGTGATGGTCGGCAACGACGGCCGGCCGCGCCAGAAACCCCTGCGCGAGATTTTCACCGAGTGGCTGGATTTCCGCTTCGCCACCGTGACGCGGCGCTCGCGCCACCGCCTGGACAAGGTGCTCGACCGCATCCATGTGCTCGAAGGGCGCATGGTGGTGTATCTCAACGTGGACGAGGTGATCCGCACCATCCGCGAATCCGACGAGCCCAAGCCCGCGCTCATGCAGGCCTTCAAGCTCTCCGAGCGCCAGGCCGAGGACATCCTCGAGATGCGCCTGCGCCAGTTGGCGCGCTTGGAAGCGTTCAAGATCGAGCAGGAACTGAAGGAGCTGCGCGGCAAACAGACCGAGCTCGAGGAACTCCTCGAGAACCCGGGCAGCATGCGCCGGCTGATCACCAGGGAGATGGAAGCCGACGCGAAGAAGTACGGCGACGATCGCCGCACCTTGATCGAAGAGGCCGAGCGCGCGGTGCTGCAGGTGAAGGTGGTGGACGAGCCGGTCACGGTGATCGTCTCGCAGAAGGGCTGGCTGCGCGCGCGCCAGGGCCACGAGCACGACCGCGCGATGTTCAGCTTCAAGGCGGGCGACGACCTCTACGGCGCCTTCGAGTGCCGCACGGTCGACAACCTGGTCGCCTTCGGCGACAACGGCCGGGTGTATTCGGTGCCGGTGGCCAACCTGCCGTCGGCCCGCGGCGACGGCGTGCCCGTCACCACCCTCATCGACCTCGAGGCGGGCAGCCGGGTCGATCACATGATCGCCGGCGCGGCCGATGGCCGCTGGCTGGTGGCCACGCGCAACGGCCTGGGTTTCACGACCCGTCTGGGCGACATGTTCACGCGCCGCGGCGGCAAGCAGTTCGTCACCCTGGAAACCGGCGATGGTCTGTTGCGGCCCGTGCCGCTGTTCGACGGCGCCGAGCGCCTGGCCGTGCTGTCGGGCAAGGGCCGTCTGCTGGTGTTCGGCCTGGACGAACTGAAGCAGCTCGCCGGCGGCGGCCGCGGCACCCAGCTCATGGGGCTGGACGCGGGCGAGGGCATTGCCCAGCTCGTGCCGATCGGCGCGGGCGGCTTGCGCGTGGTCGGGATCTACCGCAATCGCGAGGTCGAGGACATCCTGAGCGGCGACGCGCTCGACGCCTATGTGGGCAAGCGTGCGCGCAAGGGCAAGCAGCTCCAGGCGCGTCCCAAGCAGCCCTTGCTCTCGCCGGTGCTCTGAGCAACCGTCCTGAGGGTGCCTGGTTGTCGAGAATAAAAATGGTTATCATTATTTGATTTTTCGATCGATGGTGGTATCCATGAAGAAGTGGCTGGCGGGTGTGGCGCTCGGATGTTGCGCATGGCAGGCGCATGCGGCGGTGGATGCGCAGGCGGTGGTAGAAACCTACGCGGACATCGCCCACGCGGCCTATCAGGATTCCCACGTCACGGCGCAGGCCCTGGACCGCGCCATCGACGCGCTGCTCGCCCAGCCGTCCGCTCAGACGCTGGCGGCCGCGCGCGCAGCCTGGATCGCCGCGCGCGTGCCCTACATGCAGACCGAGGCCTACCGTTTCTCCAACCCCATCGTGGACGATTGGGAGGGCGGGGTGAACGCCTGGCCGCTCGACGAGGGCTTGATCGATTACGTCGACGCCTCGTACGGCACGGTGTCGGACGCCAACGACTACTACGTGGTCAACGTGATCGCCCATCCCGAGCTGCAGGTGGGCGGCAAGACCATCGATGCCAGCCGCATCGATGCCGAGCTGCTGCGCGGCACGCTGCACGAGATCGGCGGCAACGAGGCCAACGTGGCCACCGGCTATCACGCCATCGAATTCCTGCTCTGGGGGCAGGACCTGAACGGTACCGGCCCGGGCGCGGGCAATCGGCCGGCCACCGATTTCGACCCCGCGAACTGCACCGGCGGCAACTGCGAGCGGCGTGCGCAGTACCTGAAGGCCGTCTCGTCGCTGCTGCTCGACGATCTGCAGGACATGACGCAGAACTGGGCGCCCGGAGGCGAGGCGCGCCGCGCGGTGCAGGACAAGCCGGCCAACGAAGCGCTGGCCGGCATGCTGCACGGGCTGGGCAGTCTGTCCTACGGCGAGCTGGCCGGCGAGCGCATGAAGCTCGGCCTGATGCTGCACGATCCCGAGGAGGAGCACGACTGCTTCTCCGACAACACGCACAACGCGCACTACTACGATCAGCTCGGCATCCGTAATGTCTATACAGGCAGCTATCGCCGGGTCGACGGTTCGGACGTGAGCGGGCCCAGCCTGTCGGACCTGGTGAAGGAGAAGGATGCCGGCCTGGACACCGAGATGCGCGAGCGCCTGGACGCGAGCATCGCCAGGCTGCAGGCGATCCGCGAGCGCGCGGACGCGGGCGAGCACTATGATCAGCTCATCGCCTCGGGCAATGCAGAGGGCAACGCGCTCGTGCAGGCGGCCATCGATGCCCTGGTGGTGCAGACGCGCAGCATCGAGCGCGTGGTAAGCGCGCTGGCCCTGGGCGCGGCCGACTTCGAAGGGTCCGACAGCCTGGACAGCCCCGAAGCCGTCTTCCAGTAATCCGACGAGGTGCCGCCGATGGCGGCACCGCCTGTGTCATGTCTTCTCGCACCCTCCGTGGCGTCGCGCTGGCCTGTCTCGGCGCGTTGTCCGCGACGCTGGCCGCGGCGCAGGCGGTCGATGCGCTGTCGTACCGCCACGACCTGGACGCGGCGACACGCGCGCGCGTGGCCCAGGTGCTCGCGCCGGCCACCGACTTCTCGCGCGCCGAATCCTTCGAAGCGATGCCGGCGGGCGCCGGCACCACCGACAGGCTGGTCAACGCAGACATCTTCTCGCAGCCCTCGGCCAACCTGGATTTCGAGGGGCGCCAGCGCTTTGCCGTGGGCAATGGCCTGTTCCGCAAGGACTGGGTCGCGGCGCCGTCCTCGACCCGTGCCTCCGACGGCTTGGGGCCGTTCTTCAACGCACGGTCCTGTCAGGCCTGCCATGTGAAGGACGGCCGGGCGCACGTGCCCGAATCGTTCGCCGGTCTGGAGCGCGAGGAGGCGGTCGGCCTGTTGCTGCGCCTGTCGGTGCCGGCGCTCACCGACGCCGAGCGCCGGCGCGTCGAGGCCCGCGAGATCAATACGCTGCCCGAGCCGCTCTATGGCGGGCAGTTGCAGAATTTCGCGGTGCCCGGCCTGGCGGCCGAAGGCAGCATCGCCATCGCCTACGAGGAGTTCCCGGTCGAGCTGGCCGGTGGCGAGACAGCGATGCTGCGCAAGCCCGCGTATCGCATCGAGAACCTCGGCTACGGGCCGATGCGCGAGGACGTGATGGTCTCGCCGCGCCTGGCGCCGCCGATGCTCGGCCTGGGTTTGCTGGAGGCGATCCACGAGGACGACATCCGCGCCAACGCCGATCGGCGCGACGACCCGGACGGCGTGCTCGGGCGCATCAACCGGGTGCCCGTGCTGCAGGCCGACGGATCGGTCACGCAGGGCGTGGGACGCTTCGGCTGGAAGGCGGGCCAGCCGACGATCACGCACCAGTCGGCGGATGCGTTCGCCAACGACATGGGTCTGTCGACCCGCCTGCATCCCGAGCCCTGGGGCGATTGCACCCCAGCCCAGGAACAGTGCCGTGGCATGCCGCACGGCGTGCAGGCCGATCTCGGCCCCTACGAAGTGCCGGACGAGGCGCTGGCCCTGGTCGACAGCTATGCGAGCAACCTGGCGGTGCCGCGCCGCCGCGACGTGAACGATGCGCGCGTGCTGGACGGCAAGCGCTTGTTCTACCAGGCGCGCTGCACGGCCTGCCATGTGCCCAAGTACGTCACCCGGCGCGATGCCGAGCGCCCGGAACACGCCTTCCAGCTCATCTGGCCCTACACCGACATGCTGCTGCACGACATGGGCGAGGGGCTCTCGGATGGGCGCCCCGAGGGCGAGGCCGGCCCGCGCGACTGGCGCACGCCGCCGCTCTGGGGCATCGGCCTGACCCACACCGTCAACCCGCGCGCGAGCTTCCTGCACGATGGACGCGCGCGCACCCTGCTCGAGGCCGTCCTGTGGCACGGCGGCGAGGCGCAGGCGGCACGCGACCGCGTGGTCGCCATGACCCCGCAGGAGCGCGCCGATCTCATCCGTTTCCTGGAGTCGCTATGAAGATACGCTGGGTCTGGCCGGCCTTGATCGTCCTGGGTAGCCAGACAGGGGCCGCCTGGGCCGACACGGTGGGCGAGCGCGCCATCGCGGGCTACATCGCGCCGGCGATGCAGCGCTACGCCGAGGCTGCGCCCGCCATGGGCGACGCGCTGTCGGCCTATTGCCGGGGCGAAGCCGACCGCGAGCGGCTGGATGCGGCCTTCGGCGCGCTGGCGCAGAGCTGGGCGCGGATCGAGTTCCTGCGCTTCGGCCCGCTGGTGGAGGCGAATCGCTACGAACGCAGCTTTTTCTGGCCGGACCCGCGCGGCGTAACACAGCGCCAGGTGCAAGCCGCGCTCGCCCGGCAGGACCCGGCCCTGGTCGCGCCGGGCGGGCTGGCCGCGGCCAGCGTGGCGGTGCAGGGCATCCCGGCGCTCGAGCTGGTGCTCTATCTCGAGTCTGGCGGTCTGGCCTCGCAGGCGCCCGCCGACGCCGACGACTACCGCTGCCGCTACGGACAGGCGCTGACCACGGCGCTGGCCGGCATCGGGCGCGAACTCGCCGCCGCCTGGTCGCCGGGTGGGCAAGTGCACGAGGAGTTCGCGCATCCCGGCCCCGACGCCAATCTGTATCGCGACGACACGGAGGTCATCGCCGAACTGCTCAAGGCGGTCTCGGGCGGCCTGCACTTCGCACGCGACGCCAAGCTCGTCCCGGCCCTGGGCGCGACGGCCGACACCGCCCGGCCCACGCGCGCGCCGCTGGCGCGCAGCGGCATGGCGCTGCCGGCCATGGCGGCGGGCGTGCGCGGCGCCGGGGAGCTGTTCGCGGCGGCGGGTCTCGCGCCGCGCTTCGAGGACGTCCAGCGCTGGATGGCCGCCAGCGTTCCCCAGCAGGCCGCACGCATCGCCGATGCACTGCAGACGGTGGAGCCGCCCTGGGCGGCGGCGCTGGCCGATGCCGGTACGCGTTCGCGCCTGGCCGCGGCCGCAGCCGATCTGCAGTCTCTCAAGACCATGCTCGAGGGGCCGGTGGCCGAGGCGCTCGGCGTGAAGGTGGGTTTCAATGCGCTCGACGGCGATTGACGCCGGGCACGCGCGCCCGCGCCCGCCCATGCGCAGGCGGGTGCTGCAAGCGTTGGGGGCGGGCGGCCTGGCGGCGGCCGTGGCCCGGCCGTCGCTCGCCGCGCAGCCGCAGGCCGATGCCGTGCGCTACGTCGCATGCCGGCAGCGCGACGGCGCACAGGAGGCCGCCGTCATTGACCTGCAAGGGCGCGACCAGGCCGTCGTGCCCCTGCCCGAGCGAGGCCACAGCTTTGCCATCGACCCGCCGACCCGGCGCATCGTCGCGTTCGGCCGACAGCCGGGCTTCTATGCGCTGGCCTTCGACGAACACGGGCGCCAACTCGCCGAGCTGCCCCTGCCCGAGGATCGGCACTACTTCGGCCACGGCGTCTTCGTCGATGGCGGGCGGCGCCTGCTGGCCACGGAAAACGATTTCGACGGTGCGCGCGGCGTGCTGGGCGTCTACGACGCGAGCGCGGGCGGCGGGTATCGCCGACTGGGCGAACTCGACGGGGGCGGCGTCGGGCCGCACGAGGTCGTGGCCCTGCCGGGTACGCGGATCGTCGTGGTCGCCAACGGCGGGATACAGACCCATCCGGACTACGGCAAGATGGCGCTGAACCTGGCCGCCATGCGCCCCTCGCTCGTGTACCTGGACTGGTCGAACGGCGACATCCTGGAACGCGTGGAGCTGGGCGATGCGCTGCGCCAGCTCTCGATCCGCCATCTGGCCGTCGACGGCGACGGCCGGGTCTGGTTCGGTTGCCAATACGTGGGCCCGGCGGGCGACAGGCCGGCCCTGGTCGGCAGCCACCGGCGTGGCCAGGCGCAGGCGCGCCTGCATGAAGGCAGCGCCGAGGTGTTGCGCGGCCTGGACAACTACGTGGGTTCGATGGCAGTGGACTGGAGCGGTACCATCGTGGCGACTTCCAGCCCGGTGGGCGGGGCGGTGGCCTACTGGGAGGCGGCGAGCGGACGTCTGCTCGGCACGACCGCGCTCGGCGACGGCTGCGGCGTGGCGCCGGGGCGGGGCGCGGGCGACTTCCTGCTGTCCAGCGGCGAGGGCGAGCTGCGCCGCGTGCACGCGGCGCAGCCGGGCCGTACGCTGCTGCGTGTGGAGGGCCTCGCCTGGGACAATCACATGCGCCGCCTGGACAAGGTCTGAATGCCTGCGCGGTCGCGGGTGCGGGCCACCGCCGGCCGGCGAGGCCGATACCGCCACGGCCGCCATGCACGGCCGGCCGCGGCCACGCACGAATCAGGTCTCCGCGGCCAACTGGCCCAGCACGCGGGCGAGCTCGGACGTGCTGCCGGGTGCGTCGATGTCGGTCACCAGGTAGCGCGCCGCACCCTTGCGGTCGAACACGAAGACGCCCTTGCTGTGGCTGACCTCATAGTTGGTGTCGCCCGGGTTCGCGGGTTCGGAGATCTGAAACGAGACCCGGTAGCGGCGCGCGAGGTCCTGGATCTGGCGCGGCGTGCCCGCCAGGCCGAGCGCCTGCTCGTCGTCGAAGGCGCGCACGTAGGCCGCCAGCATCTCGGGGGTGTCGCGATGCGGGTCCACGCTGATGAACAGGATGCGGACATCGTCGCCGGCAGGCCCCAGGCTGCGGCGTACTTGCGTCAGGTGCGCCATCGTCGTCGGGCAAACGTCGGGACAATTGGCGTAGCCGAAGAACACCAGCGCGATCCGGCCGGCGACGTCGCGCTCGGTGACCGGCTTGTCGGCGCTTTGCAGGCTGAAGCGCAGGTCGGGCAGGCGGTTCTGTACGCCGACCACGGGCTGGTGGGCCGGGTCCTGGCAGGCCGCGAGCCAGAGCGGTGCGAACGCAAGCACGGCGATGCCCAGCCAGCGGCGGGCCGCCCGCATCGTAGGCCGACGGTGCCTCAGCACGGCGACGGTGCGCTCGACGGCCGCCGGCGCGCGCCGTCGAGCAGCACGGCGCATACCACGCGATTCATCTCGGCCGGCGCGAGCCGGCCCTCGTGCGCCGCTTCGCCGGCGGCATGCAGGAGCGCGCCGAGGGCATCGACCAGCCAGCTCGCCGATACGTCGATGCGAAAGGTGCCGTTTTCCTGGCCGCGCTGGAAGAACTGCGTGAGACGGTCGCGGTCGCGCTGCCAATCTTCCTCGAGCTGGCAGACCGCGGCCCCGGCGTGGTGGCGCAGGAACAGATAGAAGCTGGCATTCGGCGTGAGCGTGGACACCAGGCGTTGCAGCGCTTCGTCCGCCGGGCCTTCTTCGAGGCGCACGTCGGCGAAGGCTCCGCGACAGGCGCCCATGGCGGCTTCCGTGATCTCACGCACGAGTTCGTCACGCGACGATACGTGGCGATGCAGGGTGGCACGGCTCACGCCCAGCGCCTGGGCGAGCTGTTCCATCGAAGCTCCAGGGTCGCGCACCAGGGCTTCGGCCAAGGTGCGCAGTACACCTGCGCGTTGGGAAGTGCTCATGTCGATAGTGTCTCAAATGATACGTCATTGTATCATCATAGACTGCTGCGCCGCCGTTCGAGTTCTGCCGCCAGGTCGGCCACCGCGCTGGCGTAGAAATAGCTGCGGTTGTAGTGCGTGATGGCGAAGAAATTGGGTGTGCCCAGGCGGTATTCGACGGTGCCGGCGCCGTCGTTGGGCAGGTTGACCACCCCCAGCGGCGAGCGTTGCCACGACTGCGTGCCGTCGTCGCCCAGGCCGCCCGAGACCAGCCCGGCCATGGCCGGGCGGGCGTCCTGCACGCCGTCGCGCTGCAACTGCGCCCACGCGCGCCTGGGCTCGAGCCCGCCGTCGACCAGTGCGCTGGCATTGGCCGGCATGCGCACCGGCGCGAACACCGGCTGGCCGGCGCGCCAGCCGTGGGCAGCCAGGTAGTTCGCCACGGAATGGACGGCGTCGCGCGGGTTGTTCGCGAGGTCGGGCATGCCGCGCCCGCCCGTGCTCACACCGAAATCACGGATGCTGCTGGGCATGAATTGCGACATGCCCATGGCCCCCGCGTAGGAGCCGAGCGGGGCCTCGGGCGCGATGCCGTCGCGGATGGTGGCCGCGAGGAATTCGGCCAGTTCGCCGCGAAAGTACTCGCTGCGGTCGCGCTCGCCCGTGCCTGGATAGGAGAAGGACAGCGTGTACAGCGCGTCGAGCACCCGGAAGTTGCCCATGTTCCTGCCGTATACGGTCTCCACCCCGATGATCGCGACGATCACCGAGGCCGGCACGCCATAGCGCCGTTCGGCCTCGGCCAGGTCGCGCGCGTTCTCCTGCCAGAAGGCGAGGCCGTGGCGGATGCGGATGGGCTCGACGAAGCGCGCCCGGTAGGCGGGCCAGCTACGCTTGCGCACGCCCGGGGGCGCGCTGGACGGCGTCATGAGCCGCACGACCGTGGCGTTGTAGCGCGCATTGGCGAGCGCAGCTTCGACGGCGGGCAGCGGCAGGTCGAACTTGCGCGCGACTTCCTGCGCATAGGCCTCCTCGCGGTCGGGCAGCGGATCGAGCGCGGCTCGTTCCGGCGCGCCCAGCGGGATGCCGGCGCCGGCGTGCGTCGCCTGAGGCGACGCAGCGCGCGCAGGTGCAGGTGCAGGTGCAGGCGCCGGGACCGGTACGGCGGTGGCCCCGGCGGCCGACGCCACGCGCTCGCCGCGGGCGGCCAGGCTGGCCGTGGGCTGGGGCGGTGGCGTCCAGGGTTGGCTGACCGCGGCCGCGGCGACGCCGCCCGGCGCCGGCTCGGCCGCGTGCTGGGCGGCGGGAGGCTGCGTCGTTGCGCAACCGGCCAGCAGGCCGGCGAGCAGCAACGGACTGACCCGTGTGTGTAACCTCATCGGTGGCCTCCCTGGCGGGCGCGCCGGCCGTTGCGGCGGGCGGTTCCCGCCGCGTGGCGCAGCGCGCATAATCATGCGTTATGACGACAATGTACATCACCCACGGAGACTGCCGGTTGCATGAGATGGGTAGCTGGCATCCCGAGTCGCCCGCGCGCCTGGATGCCATCTCCGACCATCTGTTGGCCACCGGATTGCTGGCGAACTGCATCGAGCGCGAGGCGACGCCGGCCTCCCGCGAGGCGATCGCGCGCGTGCATCCGCCCGCCTACCAGGACTGGCTCGCCGCGCGGGCGCCGGCCGAGGGCTACGCGCCCATCGACCCCGATACGCTCATGAATCCCCACACCCTGCGCGCCGCCCACCTGGCCGCGGGCGCGGCCGTCGACGCGGTCGACGCCGTGCTGGGCGGCGCGGCCGAGACTGCCTTCTGCGCGGTGCGCCCGCCTGGCCACCATGCCGAGCCGAGCCAGGCCATGGGTTTCTGCTTTTTCGGCAACGTCGCCATCGCGGCGCGCCACGCGCTCGAGGCGCACGGGCTGGAGCGCGTGGCGGTGATCGATTTCGACGTGCATCACGGCAACGGCACCGAGACGGCGCTGTCCGGCGACGCGCGCGTGCTGATGTGCAGTTTCTTCCAGCACCCGTTCTATCCCTTCAGCGGTACGCGGCAACCCGCGCCCAACATGGTCAACCTGCCGGTATCGGCATACGCCGACGGCGCGGTGATCCGGCCGCTGGTCGAGCAGGTCTGGCTGCCGCGGCTGAAAGCCCACCGGCCCCAGTTGATCCTGTTCTCCGCCGGCTTCGACGGCCACCGCGACGACGACATGGGGCAGCTCGGCCTGCTCGAGGCCGACTACGCCTGGATCACGGAACAGGTGATGGCCGTGGCGCGCGAGCATGCCCGCGGACGCGCCGTGAGCTGCCTCGAGGGTGGCTATGAGCTGCAATCGCTGGCGCGCAGCGTGGCGGCGCACCTGCGTGCGCTGGGCGACTTCTGAATCTTGCATGCGTCGGGCCGCCGGGGGCCGGCAACCCCGCGCCCTGCGGCCTTGGCTGCGCGCACGGCGCCAGCCCGGGCGATGGCTCAGCTCGCTTCGCTGGTTGCCTCGAGCAGGGGCAGGCCCAGCCGCTTCGCCGCGTTGCGTATGTGCGCCTGGATCGCCTTGCGGGCGGCTTCCGGCTCGCGCGCCTCGATGGCCTCGAAGATCCGCACGTGCTCGTCATGCGCATCGCGCCAGGTGCCGCGCAGCATCGAATGCATGCGCGCGGTTTCGATGGCGGCGTCGATGTGCTGGGCAAGAAAGGTATAGAGCTCGATGAAGAGCGGGTTGCCGGTGGCCTGCGCCAGCAACTGATGGAAATGCGCGTCGGCGAACGTGCCGTCCTTTTCCGACGCGACCGCGCGCGCCATCACGTGCAGCGCCGAGCGCAGGCTCTCCAACTGCAGGTCGGTACGCCGGATGGCGGCCAGGCGCGCGGCTTCGCTTTCCACGGCCTGGCGCAGCTCGAACACGCGGATCAGCCGGTGCAGGTGATCGTCGTCGTCGTCCAGGCGGAACGCCGGGCTGAGGAAGGTGTCGGTGGCGAATGCGCCCGCGCCCTGCACGATGCGCACCAGGCCCTCGTGCTTGAGGCGCGAAAGGGCCTCGCGCACCACCGACATGCTCACGCCGAAGCTGGCCGACAGCTCGCTGCCGGTGGGCAGGCGCTCGCCCGGCGCGTAGGTGCCGGCGAGCAGGCGGCCGCGCAGCTCGCTGGCGAGTTCGTCGGCGAGCGAGGCGCGCTTCAGGCGGTCAGACTTGTCCTGCATCCTGCAGCGTCTTGCCAGGGTTCATCAGGCCCTGCGGGTCGAGCGCCTGCTTGATGCGCTGCATGAGGGCGAGTTCCACCGGGTTCTTGTAGCGCACCAGCTCGTCGCGCTTCAACTGGCCGACGCCGTGCTCGGCGCTGATCGAACCGTCGAAGGCATGCACGCTGTCGTGCACCAGTTGGTAGATGTCGTCCTGGCGCGCGAGCACCGCGGGCTCGGCTTCGCCGACCGGCCCCTGCACGTTGTAGTGCAGGTTGCCGTCGCCGAGGTGGCCGAAGGTGATGTTGCGCACGCCCGGGAAGTGCTCCTGCAGCAGGGTGTCGGTGGCGGCCACGAAATCCGCGATGCGCGAGATCGGGATCGAGACATCGTGCTTGATGTTCTTGCCTTCCTCGGCCTGGGCGAGCGGGATGCTCTCGCGCAGGTGCCACATGGCGTGGCTTTGCGCCAGGTTCTCGGCGATGGCCGCATCCTGCACCTCGCCGTCTTCCAGCGCGGCGCCGAGCACGGCCTCGAAGCGTTCGCGCGCATGCGCCTCGCTTTCGCTGTCGGAGAGTTCGAGCAGGGCGTACCAGGCGTGCTGCTCCACGGAGCCGTCGAAGGGTAGGCGCTGCTGCGGATAGTGGCGCGTGACCAGCTCCAGGCAGGCGGCCGACATCAGTTCGAAGCCGGTCAGCGAGGCGCCGAAGCCCGCGCGCGCCCGGGAAAGGAACGCGACCGCATCGGGCACCGAGGCGAGCGCGAGCAGGGCAGTGCAGCGCGCCACAGGCATCGGATAGAGCTTGAGCGTGGCGGCGGTGATGATGCCGAGCGTGCCTTCGCTGCCTACGTAGAGATCGCGCAGGTCGTAGCCGGTGTTGTCCTTGCGCAAGCCGCGCAGGCCGTTCCAGACCTCGCCCTGGGGCGTGACCACCTCGAGGCCCAGGGTGAGATCACGGGTGTTGCCGTAGCGCAGGACCTGGGTGCCGCCGGCATTGGTAGCGAGGTTGCCGCCGATCGTGCAACTGCCCTCGGCCGCCAGCGACAGCGGAAAGAGGCGGTTGGCGTTGCGCGCCACCTCCTGCAGATTCTGCAGGATGCAGCCGGCCTCGACCGTCATGGTGTCGTTGTCGGTGTCGACCGTGCGCACCCGGTTCATCCGGCCCAGCGAGATCACCACGGCGCGGCCGGTGGCGTCCGGCGTGGCGCCGCCGACCAGGCCGGTGTTGCCGCCTTGCGGCACCACCGGCGCGCCGTGTTCGGCACAGAGTTTGACCACCGCGGCGACCTGGGCCGTGTCGGCCGGACGCACGACGGCCAGCGCGCTGCCTGTGTAGCGGCCGCGCCAGTCGGTCAGGTAGGAGGCGGCGTCGTCGCCCGTGAGGACGTACTGGGCACCCAGGAGATGTTGGAGCGCTTCTAGCAGGTTCATCGCGGTTGGAGCAGAGGTTCGGATTGTGTTAGTGTTCAGCCTTGAGTTCTAAGGTTATCTGAAGACTTCGCGCATCTTAGCATGCGCATCCGGCCCCAGCCGCAAGCGGTTGCAGGCACGGAAAAGAACATTCCATCCCGCCCGGCGCATGCCGGGAACAACAACGAGAGGCCGCTTCAATGAAGGTGCTGGTGCCCGTCAAGCGCGTGGTTGACTACAACGTCAAGGTGCGCGTCAAGTCCGACCAAACCGGTGTGGACATCGCAAACGTCAAGATGTCGATGAACCCGTTCGACGAAATCGCCGTCGAAGAAGCCGTGCGCCTGAAGGAAAAGGGCGCCGCGACCGAGGTCATCGCCGTGTCCGCCGGTGTCGCCCAGGCTCAGGAAACCCTGCGCACCGCCATGGCGATCGGCGCCGACCGCGCCATCCTGGTCGAGACCAACGCCGAGCTGCAGCCGCTGGCCGTTGCCAAGCTGCTCAAGGCCGTGGTCGACAAGGAGTCCCCCGAACTGGTCATCCTCGGCAAGCAGGCCATCGATGACGACGCCAACCAGACCGGCCAGATGCTCGCCGCGCTGCTGGGCTGGCCGCAGGCCACGTTCGCCAGCAAGCTCGAGATCGCCGACGGCAAGGCCACGGTCACCCGCGAAGTCGACGGCGGCCTGGAAACCATCGCGCTGACCCTGCCGGCCATCGTCACCACCGACCTGCGCCTGAACGAGCCGCGCTACGTCACGCTGCCGAACATCATGAAGGCCAAGAAGAAGCCGCTCGACAACGTCAAGCCGGAAGATCTCGGCGTGGACGTCGCGCCGCGCCTGAAGACCCTGAAGGTTGCCGAGCCGCCGGGCCGCAAGGCCGGCATCAAGGTGCCGGACGTCGCCGCCCTGGTCGACAAACTCAAGAACGAAGCGAAGGTGATCTGACATGACGACCCTGGTTATTGCCGAACACGACAACAAGGAACTGAAGGGCGCCACCCTGAACACCGTGGCCGCCGCCAGCCAGATGGGCGGCGACGTGCACGTGCTGGTGCTCGGCAGCGGCGCCTCCGCCGTGGCCGATGCCGCCAAGGGCATCGCCGGCGTGAGCAAGGTGCTGCTGGCCGACGCCCCGCACCTGGGCGACCAACTGGCCGAGAACGCCGCGGCCCAGGTCGTGGCCATCGCCAAGGACTACAGCCACATCGTCTTCCCGGCCACCGCCTCGGGCAAGAACGTCGCCCCGCGCGTGGCCGCGCTGCTCGATTCCGCGCAGATCTCCGATATCATCGCCGTCGATTCGCCGGACACCTTCCAGCGTCCGATCTACGCCGGCAATGCGATCGCCACCGTGCAGTCGGCCGATCCGGTCAAGGTCATCACCGTGCGTACCACGGGCTTTGACGCGGCCGCCGCCACCGGCGGTTCGGCTGCCGTCGAGAACGTCGAGGCGGTTGCCGACTCCGGCAAGTCGAGCTTCGTCGGCCGCGAAGTCGCCAAGAGCGACCGTCCGGAACTGGCCGGCGCCAAGATCGTCGTCTCCGGCGGTCGCGGCATGGGCAGCGCCGAGAACTTCAAGATCCTCGATCCGCTCGCCGACAAGCTCGGCGCCGCCCTGGGCGCCTCGCGCGCCGCGGTCGACGCCGGCTACGCGCCCAACGACTGGCAGGTCGGCCAGACCGGCAAGATCGTCGCGCCGCAGCTCTACGTCGCGATCGGCATCTCCGGTGCCATCCAGCATTTGGCCGGCATGAAGGATTCGAAGGTCATCGTCGCCATCAACAAGGACGAGGAAGCGCCGATCTTCGGCGTGGCCGACTACGGCCTGGTCGGCGATCTGTTCACGGTCGTGCCGGACCTGGTCAAGGCGCTGTAATCGCGTCTGGCCATCGTGCCATCGCCGCCGCCCGCCTGCGATAATCCACGCAGACGGGCGCCGCGGCGAACCCAGGCGGCGCCGGGTTTCCGGCGCCGCCTTTTTCGTCGCCGGGCCGTCTCAAGACGAAAAGGCGCCCCCATGGGGGGCAGCGCCGCCGCGCAGCGGCAAGCGTGGGGGCTTTTTTCGTCGCCGGGCCGGGCGCGGGAGCCAACCGCGAGGCTGGCGCATCGTGATTGCAAAGGATAGTGGAGGGTAGGGACATGAGTTACCAAGCGCCGTTGCAGGACATCCGCTTCGTCATCGAGAAGCTGGCGGGCCTGGAGGAGGTGCAGCGACTGCCGGGCTTCGAGGAGGCCACGAGCGAACTGGTCGACGCCGTGCTCAACGAGAACGCGCGTTTCGTCGAGGGCGTGATGGCCCCGCTGAATCGTGTCGGCGACGAACAGCCCGCCGTCTGGAACGACGGCGCGGTCACGACCTCGCCGGGGTTCAAGGATGCCTATCGGCAGTTCGCCGAAGGGGGCTGGCAAGGCCTGCAGCATCCGGTCGATTTCGGCGGCCAGGGGCTGCCCAAGCTGGTCGGCGCGCCCTGCATCGAGAACATGAACGCGGCCAATCTCGCGTTCTCGCTCTGCCCGCTGCTCACCGATGGCGTCATCGAGGCACTGCTCACGGCCGGCTCCGACGAGCAGAAGGCGCGCTACCTGCCCAAGCTGGTCGAAGGCACCTGGACCGGCACCATGAATCTCACCGAGCCGCAGGCCGGCTCGGATCTGGCGCAGGTGCGCACGCGCGCCGTGCCGCAGGCCGATGGCACCTACCGCATCTTCGGCCAGAAGATCTTCATCACCTGGGGCGAGCACGATGTGGCCGAGAACATCGTGCATCTGGTGCTCGCCCGCACCCCCGACGCGCCGCCGGGCGTCAAGGGCATCTCGCTCTTCATCGTGCCGCGCCGCCTGGTCGGCGAGGATGGCAGCCTGGGCCAGCGCAACGATGTCTACTGCGCCTCGCTCGAACACAAGCTCGGCATCCACGGCAGCCCCACGGCGGTGCTGCTGTACGGCGAGGGCAAAGGCGAGGTGGGCGAGGGTGCGATCGGCTACCGGGTCGGCGAGGAGAATCGCGGCCTGGAGTACATGTTCATCATGATGAACGCCGCGCGCTTCGCCGTCGGGATGCAGGGTGTCGCAGTCAGCGAGCGCGCCTTGCAGAAGGCGGTCAGGTTCGCTGCCGAACGCGTACAGAGCCGCGCCATCGGTTCGAGCAAGCCGGCGGATACCATCGATCAGCATCCCGACGTGCAGCGCATGCTGCTCACCATGCGTGCGCTCACCGAAGGTGCCCGGGCCACCGCCTATGTCGCCGCGTCGCTGTACGACAAGGCGCATCACCATGCCGACGCCGAGGTGCGCAAGCGCAACCAGGCGGCCTACGAATACCTGGTGCCGATCGTGAAGGGCTGGTCCACCGAGATGTCCCTCGAGGTGACGTCCCTGGGCGTGCAGGTGCATGGCGGCATGGGTTTCATCGAAGAGACCGGCGCGGCCCAGTACTACCGCGACGCGCGCATCCTGCCGATCTACGAAGGCACCACCGCGATCCAGGCCAATGACCTGGTCGGCCGCAAGACGGTGCGCGACGGCGGCGCGGTCGCGCTGGGGCTGATCGAGCGCATGCGCGAGACCATCGCCGCGCTCGAGGCGAGCGGCGACGAGGAGCTGGGCCTGGTGGCGCGCCGGTTCACCGAGTCGGTGGACGATTACGAGATCGTCGTCAACTACGTGCTCGAGACGGCGGGCAGCGACGCACGGGCGGCCTATGCCGGCAGCGTGCCGTACCTGCAGCTAGCCGGCATCGTGCACGGCGGCTGGCACATGGCGCGTGCCGCCCTGGTGTGCCGCAAGGAGCACGTCGGCGACGCGTTTCATGCACGCAAGGCAGCCACGGCGGCGTTCTATGCCATGCACATCCTGCCGCGCACCCACCCGCTGCGCCTGGCAATCACCGAAGGCGCGCAGGCCGTGCGTTGGCTGGTGGCCTGAGCCGTCGCGCCGCGGGGCGGAGCGGCGCCAGCCCGCCGCCCGCCGGTCGCCGTTGATATGCGCTCTTCATGGGATGGCGCGGCTTGTCATGGTTTCTAGTTATATGCTTACGAAAATCCCTTCGTTCCTTATAGCTGGAAGGCATGTCAGCATGGCAGTCCGAATCATCGGGTTGAACCATGCTTTCCGCTTTACAGACCACGCTGGCCGACGCCGCCAGCCGCTACCCAGGCATCGTGCTCGCCTCGTCCCTCGCGGCCGAGGACATGGTGCTCACGCACGCCATTGCCATTGCCGGGCTGCCCGTCGAGATCTTCACGCTCGACACGGGGCGTCTGCACGTCGAGACCCTGCAGCTCATCGATCGCGTCCATGAGCGCTACGGCCTGTCCATCCGGGTCGTGCGGCCGGATGCCGACGCGGTCCGGGCGCACGTCCAGGCACATGGCGAGTACGCGTTCTACGAAAGCATCGACCTGCGCAAGGCCTGTTGCGAGATCCGCAAGGTCGCGCCGCTGCGGCGCGCGCTGGCCGGGCGCCCGGCCTGGGTCACGGGCCAGCGCCGTGAGCAGGCGGTGAGCCGCGGCGAACTGCCGTTCGAGGAGCACGACCCGGTCTTCGGTCTATACAAGTTCAATCCGCTGGCGGCCTGGACCGAGGCCGATGTCTGGCGTCTCATCCGTGCCGAGGACGTGCCCTACAACCCGCTGCACGACAAGGGCTACCCGTCGATCGGCTGCGAACCCTGTACCCGCGCGGTGCGCGCCGGCGAAGACCCGCGCGCTGGTCGCTGGTGGTGGGAGTCGGCCGATTCCAAGGAGTGCGGCCTGCACGCCGGCAACCTGGCCCATGCCGGCGACGTGGCGCCGCTGCGCTATATGCCGCCCCGATGATCGCGGGCCCACTCGTAGCCTCGCCCGCGAAGGCAAGGCAAGCCCGCCCTCGCGCGGGTGCCGTCCACCGTTCCGTTTTCCGTTTTCTGCTGCGTCCGCCTCGCCCATGACCGTCAAGACTTCATCTTCCGTTCGCACCCACCTGGACTGGCTCGAAGCCCAGGCCATCCACATCATGCGCGAGGTGGCCGCGGAGTGCGCGCGTCCCGTGCTGCTCTTCTCGGGCGGCAAGGATTCCTGCGTGCTGCTGCGCCTGGCGGAGAAGGCCTTCCGCCCGGGGCGCTTTCCCTTCCCTCTGCTGCACGTGGACACCGGCCACAACTTCGACGAGGTGATCGCGTTCCGTGACGCGCGCGCGGCCGAACTCGGCGAGGATCTGGTGGTGCGCAGCGTCGAGGATTCGATCAAGCGCGGCAGCGTGGTGCTGCGCCGCGAGACCGACTCGCGCAATGCGGCGCAGGCCGTCACGCTGCTCGAGGCCATCGAGGAGTTCGGCTTCGACGCCTGCATCGGCGGCGCTCGGCGCGACGAGGAGAAGGCGCGCGCCAAGGAGCGCATCTTCTCGTTTCGCGACGAGTTCGGCCAGTGGGACCCCAAGGCCCAGCGCCCCGAACTCTGGAACCTCTACAACACCCAGGTGCATGCGGGCGAGAACATGCGGGTCTTCCCGATCTCGAACTGGACCGAACTCGATGTGTGGCAATACATCGAGCGCGAGAACCTCGCGCTGCCCTCGCTGTACTACGCGCACCAGCGCGAGGTCGTGCGCCGCAATGGCCTGCTCGTGCCGGTGACCCCGCTCACGCCGCCGGTCGCGGGCGAATCGCCCGAGACCGTCACCGTGCGCTTTCGCACCGTGGGCGACATTTCCTGCACCTGCCCGGTGGCCTCGACCGCCGACACGCCGGCCGCGATCATCGCCGAGACCGCCATCACCGACATCACCGAACGCGGCGCCACGCGCATGGACGACCAGACCTCCGAAGCCTCCATGGAGCGTCGCAAGAAGGAAGGATATTTCTGATGAACGCCGTCACCGAACCGTTCCTGGGCGAAACCAGCGTCCTGCGCTTCATTACCGCGGGCTCCGTCGATGACGGCAAGTCCACGCTGATCGGGCGCCTGCTGTATGACAGCAAGGGCGTCTTCGCCGACCAGATCGCGGCCATCTCCAAGGCCAAGTACCGCCGTACCGAGGGCGACGCCATCGACCTGTCGCTGCTCACCGACGGCCTGGAGGCCGAGCGCGAGCAGGGCATCACCATCGACGTGGCCTACCGCTACTTCGCCACGCCGCGGCGCAAGTTCATCATCGCCGACGCCCCCGGGCACGAGCAGTACACCCGCAACATGGTGACCGGCGCCTCCAATTCCGATGCCGCCATCATCCTCATCGACGCGGCGCGGGCCGCCGATGGGGTGCTGCTGCCGCAGACCCGTCGCCACAGCACCATCGCCCACCTGCTGGGCATCCGCCACATCGTGGTCGCGGTGAACAAGATGGACCTGGTGGACTGGGATCGCGCCGTGTTCGAGCGCATCGCCGCGGCCTACACCGAGCTGGCGGCCAAGGTCGGCATCGAGACTTTTCACGTGCTGCCGATCTCGGCGCTGGGCGGCGATAACGTCGTGCACGCGTCCGAGCGCACGCCCTGGTACACCGGCCCCGTGCTGCTGGAACTCCTGGAAGGCCTGGCGCTCGAGGAACTCAGCAGCGAGCAGCCGCTGCGCTTTCCGGTGCAACTGGTCGCGCGCCATGGCGGCAGCCGCGCCGATGATTTCCGCGGCTACATGGGCCAGGTGGCGAGCGGTGTGCTGCGCCAGGGCGACACCGTGGCGGTCCAGCCGGCGGGCGTGCAGGCCGTGGTCCAGCGCCTGGTGACGTACGACGGCGACCTGGATCAGGCGCCCGCCGGCACCGCCGTCACCGTCGTGCTGGATCGCGACGTCGACGTCTCGCGCGGCGACGTGCTCACGCATGTCCAGGACGCGGCCGCCTTGTCGCGTTGCTTCGTCGCCGAACTGTGCTGGCTCGATTCGCAGCCGCTCAATCCCGCCCGCAAGTACCTGCTCAAGCACGGCACGCGACTGACCCAGGCGCGCATCCAGGCGGTGCATACGCGGCGCGACATGCAGTTGCTGCAGGAAGTCGATGCCGAAGGGGTGGCCCTGGCGATGAACGACATCGGTCGTGTGACGGTGGGCACGCGCGATGCGCTGGCGCTGGACAGCTACGCCGATCTGCCGGCCACCGGGGCTTTCATCCTGATCGATCCGGCGACTCACCAGACCGCAGCGGCGGGCATGGTGCGCGAGGTCCAGGCGGGTTGAGCGCCGCGCAGGCCGCGGCGTTCACCGCGGCCTGACGTGATTCCGGGAGCCCCTGCGTGCAGGGGCTCCTGTCGTTTGCGGGCCAGGTTTCGCATTGCGGCAGCGCGCAGGCGGGCGGGGCTCCCCCCGCCCCGCGCGGGCCGGCCGGTCGGCAGTTCAGGGCGATGCCATGTCCAGCACGACCCGTCCCTCGATCCGGTTGGCGTGCATTCGGGCGAATACGTCGTTGATGTTGTCCAGCGTGTCCGTGCTCGTCACCGCGCGCACCTTGCCTTCCTGGGCAAAGAGCAGCGATTCCTGCAGGTCCAGCCGGGTGCCGACGATGGAGCCGCGCACCGTGATGCCGTCCAGCACCATGTTGAAGATGGACAGCGGAAACTGGCCTGGCGGCAGGCCGACCAGCGACATGGTGGCGCCTCGCCGAAGCATGCCCAGACCCTGCTCGAAGGCCTTGGGAGACACGGCAGTGATCAAGGCGCCGTGGACGCCGCCGATCTCTTTCTTCAAGAACGTGGCCGGGTCGGTCGTGGCGGCATTGACGGTGACGGTGGCGCCGAGCCGTCTGGCCAGTTCCAGCTTGGCGTCGTCCACATCCACTGCGGCGACATTCATGCCCATGGCCCTGGCGTATTGCACCGCCATGTGTCCCAGGCCGCCGATGCCCGATACGGCCACCCATTGCCCGGCCTTGGCTTCGGTGGTTTTCAGCCCCTTGTAGACCGTCAGCCCGGCGCACAGGACGGGCGCGATCTCGACGAAGCCCACGTTCGCCGGCAGCAGCCCGACGTAGTTCGCGTCCGCGAGCGCATAGTCGGCGAACCCGCCGTTGACCGAGTAGCCGGTGTTCTGCTGCTGCTCGCAGAGCGTCTCCCAGCCGCCCAGGCAGTGCTCGCAGTGGCCGCAGGCCGAATACAGCCAGGGTACGCCGACGCGGTCGCCTTCCTTGATGTGGCTCACGCCGGGCCCGACGGCGGCGACGTAGCCCACGCCCTCGTGCCCCGGAATGAAGGGCGGTGCGGGTTTCACCGGCCAATCGCCATCCGCGGCATGCAGGTCGGTGTGGCACACGCCGCAGGCCTCGATCCTGACGAGAACCTCGCCCGCGCCCGGGCGAGGCACGTCGACTTCCTCGATCCGCAGGGGTTTGCCGAACTCATGGACGACAGCGGCCTTCATGGTCTTTTGCATCGCGCATCTCCCTTGAAAGATTCGCCCCCATCGAGGGCCTCGGATCACGATAGGCCGGCAGCACGCCTCATGCCCCCGATCGGATCAAGGTTTGTGCACGCGATGCTGGTGTTGCATCCAGTGCTGGATGCATGTACAGTATCGCCATGGTTACCGATGCAAACACTCCTCCTGGCAAACCGGTCCGCCCCACGTGGCGCGGGCGGGGCGCCGTGGCCAACGTGGCTCATCGTTTCGAGCGAGACGAGCGGGCGGCGTTTGACGACGGCTGGGCCACGCAGGCGGAGGATGCACGGCAGGCCCGGGCGCCTCGCACCACCGTACGCGAAGAGCACGCGCGCAAGCTGCTGTCCTACAACGTCTCGCCCGACATTCCCTTCGATCGGGCGGTCAATCCCTATCGGGGTTGCGAACACGGCTGCACCTATTGCTATGCGCGCGCCACGCACGCCTATCTGGGCTACTCGCCGGGGCTGGATTTCGAGACCCGGCTGGTGGCCAAGGTCAACGCGGTCGAGGCCCTGCGGGCCGAACTCGCCAGGCCGGGCTACCGCCCCGGCACGATCACCATCGGCTCGGCCACCGATCCCTATCAGCCGATCGAGCGCGATTGGCGCCTCACGCGCGGCCTGCTCGAGCTCATGGACGAGTGCAGCCATCCCGTGGTGCTCATCACCAAGAACGCCCTGATCGAGCGCGACGTCGACGTGCTCGCCAGATTGGCGGCGCGCGGCCTGGTGGTCGTATTCCTGAGCATCACCACGCTGGACGCGGCCATGGCGCGCACGCTGGAGCCGCGCGCCAGCGCGCCGTGGCGCCGCATCGAGGCCGTTCGTGCCCTGTCCCAGGCCGGCATCCCGGTCGGCGTCATGGTCGCGCCCATCATTCCCTTCATCACCGATGCCCAGGTCGAGCACGTCCTCACCGCGGCCGCAGAGGCCGGTGCGGGCAGTGCGGGCTACACGGTATTGCGCCTGCCTTACGAGGTCCGCGATGTCTTCGAGGCCTGGCTGCATACCCACTTCCCCGACCGCGCCGCCCGGGTGCTGCATCACGTCGAGGCAACCGGCGGGGCGCGCGATGCGTCCGGCGTGCGGGCCTCATCGCGGTTCGGCACCCGCATGCGCGGCGAGGGCGCGTGGGCCGAGCTCATGGCACAGCGCTTCACCATCGCGGCGCGCAAGGCGGGGTTCGGCCAGCGCCGCTTCGATCTTTCCACGCAGCACTTCAATCCCCCCAACCTGGGCGGCCAGCAGTCGCTCTTCTGATTTCGGAGATCATCATGCGCCGTATCAATCGCAACGCATCTTCCCGCCACACCGAGCGGCGTGGCGCCGTCCTCGCCGAGGCCTTGCTGGCCCTGGGGTGGGGCGCCATGATTCCCTGCCTGCTGCTGTTGGGCGGTGCGGTCGGGTTCTGACCGGCAGGCCGGCCCCCGGGGTTTTCAGAGGCCCAGGCTGCCATCCACCATCGCCAGCGATGCAACGACGACATGGGCCATGATGATGCTCATGCCGATCAGCAGGATGGCCATGGCCAGGATGACGGCTCCCCAACCGCTGCGCGACCTGCGTTGCTGGCTGGCGTTGTAGCGTGCGTCGAAGCGCTCGTCCGACATCAGGCACAATACCAGCGCCTCGACGAACCCCGCGACCAGCGGGACGAGCACCAGGTAGTACAGCAGTTGGTCATGCCAGGGCGCGGCTCGCAGCCACACGGTGGTCAGTATGGTCGCGGTGGCGAGCAAGGGCAGCCAGGCGTAGCGGCGGCCCAGATACCAGCCGTGCGCGCCCGCCCAGCCCAGGCAGAACGCGAGCAGGCCCGCCAAGGTCTTGTGGCGAAAGCCCCGGCTGGAATCGGTGCGTGTGGGCGTGGCGCTGAGCAGCGTATCGGTCATGTGTGCGCGGGCTGATTCATGGGTTGCCGGCCGCTGGCCGGGAAAGCCGGGGCGGGTGAGGGTCGAGATCCATCGGCCATCTTGCCGCAAGGCGGCGCAACGGGAAAGTGGCGCACGCCCTGCGCGCAGGGCAGGGCGCCTGCCGGGGCGGCCTTTTCGACCCTCGGGCGTCGTGGGTACGTATGGGCGCTGTGGGCCCTGCAGGCCTGGCGAGCTTTCTTCTTGCCTCTGTCCAGGCTCGCAAGCTATACTAGCTGGCTTTGTCTTACACCAAATTAGGGGATTACCAATGGTGGTGATTCGTTTGTCGCGCGGCGGCTCCAAGAAGCGCCCTTTCTACAACCTCGTTGCCGCTGATTCGCGCAACCGCCGTGACGGCCGCTTCATCGAGCGCGTGGGTTTTTACAACCCGCTCGCCCAGGAAGGTCAGGAAGGCCTGCGCATCGCGCTTGACCGCATCGAACACTGGACCAGCAATGGCGCCCAAGTGTCGCCGGCGGTTGCTCGCCTCGTGAAGGACTACGGCAAGAAGTCCGCTGCTGCTGCCTGATTGCAGGTCGGTCGTGCTGACTCAGTCCGGCGCCGTCCCCGCCGATCTCATCGAGCTGGGGCGCATCACAGGCGCGTACGGCGTGCACGGCTGGGTGAAGATCGAGCCGTACGCGGCTCAGTCTGCGGTATTGCTGGGCGTGCGCCAGTGGTGGCTGGGGCGTGAAGCCGATGTGGCGGGCGGTGGTGCGGCTCAAGCCCCGCGGCCTGTGCGCGTCCTCCGTTCGCGTCCGCAGGGGAGTTCCATCGTCGCTCATCTCGAGGGCGTGGACGATCGTACCGTGGCCGAGGCGCTGAAGTCGCAGCGTGTCTGGGTGCCGCGTTCCACGTTTCCCGCACCGGATGACGATGAGTACTATTGGGTCGATCTGATCGGCTGCGCCGTCTGGGGCGTCGATGAGGCAGGCGGTCCGGTGATGCTCGGGTCTGTGGTCCAGGTGGCCGACAATGGCGCGCATGCGGTGCTCGAGGTCCAGCGGCTCTCGGAAGCCGGTGCGCCCGCCGTCGATGCCAAGGGCCGCCCGGTGACGATGCTCGTGCCTTTCGTCGAGGCTCACGTCGGCTCGGTCGATCTGGCCGAGCGCCGTATCGACACCGATTGGCCCGCGGATTTCTAACGGCTGTACGCTGCGCATGCGCTTGCGTTTCGATATCGTCACCTTGTTTCCCGAGATCTTCGATGCCGTGACGCGGCACGGAGTGACCGCGCGCGCCTGTCAGCGCGGGCTGTGGCAGATGCATGCCTGGAATCCGCGCGAAGTCACGACCGACGCGCATCGGACGGTCGATGACCGTCCGTATGGCGGCGGGCCAGGCATGGTGATGCTGGCCGATCCCTTGATCAAGTCGGTGCAGCGGGCCCGGGCGGCGCGTGCCGAAGCCGGCGCGCTGCAGGCCGCGCCCGTGATCCTGCTCAGCCCCACGGGGCGTCGGTTCGAGCAGTCCATGGCGCGGGATCTGGCCTCGTCCGAAGGTGCGATCCTGATCTGCGGCCGCTACGAAGGGGTGGACCAGCGCTTCATCGATGCCTGCGTCACCGACGAGTGGTCGCTGGGCGACTTCGTGCTGTCGGGCGGAGAGATCGGTGCCCTCGCGATCGTCGATGCCACCGTGCGCCTGCTACCCGGGGCGCTGAACCATGGCCAATCCGCGGTGCAGGATTCCTTCGATGCCGCGCTGTCGGGCATGCTCGATTGCCCTCACTACACCCGTCCCGAGGTCTATGAAGGGCAGGCGGTGCCTGCGCCTTTGCTGTCCGGCCACCACGCGCAGATCGCCCGCTGGCGTCGCGAGCAGTCGCTGCGCATCACCGCGCAGCGCCGGCCCGACCTGATCGCCGCGGCGCGCGCTGCAGGCACGCTGTCGGCGCAGGACGAGCGCTTTCTCGCCGAGCGCGGCCTGGCCCCGACCGAAGATTGAGGCCGGGCTTGCCGGGCTGCGGCTGTGGGGCCGGCCCGGATTGCCCCGTCGGTAGCGAGTGCCGGCGAGCGTCGGATGCCTGCCGTCTTCGGAGCGCACGTCTATAGCATCGCTTGGCAGTCTCGGCAGCGCAATGCTAGAATTGCGAGTTGTCCTTTAATCAACCCCCATCCTATGCGGGCGCTCTTGCGCGTTGCGGATCGGGCAAGACCGGCAGGCTGCACGGCTTTCGTCGCGGTACTGCTTTTTGCCTTCTCCCCTTGCGCATCCTGGCAAGCCAATAGCCTGGCAGGCCGGTTCTTCGCGGCCCGCACGATGGTATCGGAGTCATCATGAATCTCATCCAGATTCTCGAGCAGGAAGAAGTGGCTCGCCTCACCGAAGGCAAGGCCATTCCCGAATTCGGTCCTGGCGACACGGTCGTCGTCAGCGTCAACGTCGTCGAAGGCAGCCGCAAGCGTGTGCAGGCCTACGAAGGCGTGGTGATCGGCCGCCGCAATCGTGGCCTCAACTCGTCCTTCATCGTCCGCAAGATTTCCTCGGGCGAAGCGGTCGAGCGTACCTTCCAGCTCTACTCCCCGCAGATCGCCTCGATCGAAGTCAAGCGTCGCGGCGACGTGCGTCGCGCCAAGCTCTACTACCTGCGCGAGCGCTCGGGCAAGTCGGCGCGCATCAAGGAAAAGCTGGTGCGCAAGGCTGCCAAGACCGTGGCTGCTCCCGCCCAGTAAGCGGGCTCGCACCGTCGGCCGCAACTGCCTGGTCATCTGCGGCCGTGTGCTAAAAGGTACCCGCTTGGGTACCTTTTTTCATTGCATCGACGGTTTTTGCCGTAGGGCCGCGCCCAGGGCAAAAAGCGCTCCCTTGGGAGGCAGAAGCCGAAGGCGCAGCGCGGGGGCCCTTTTTTTTCCGCCGGGCCGCCCCAAGGCAAAAAAGCGCCCCCTTGGGGGGCAGCAAGCCGAAGGCGCAGCGTGGGGGCCCTTTTTTTTCTCCGCTTTTTCTTCATCCCAATCATCCATGTCGAGCAAGGCGCCTTCCATCTTCAATCCTGCGGACCAGCCCTGGACGGTCGACAGCGAAGGTCTGGGGCCGGTGCCGGCGACGGCGCTGACGCCACAGGCGCTGCGGCTGCGCTTTCGCAGTCCGCCCATGTGGGCGCCCGAAAATGCGGACGAAAGCCGGCGGCACCGGCTGGCCGACGGGCTGATCGACGCCGCCGTCCTGGTCCCGCTCATCGAGCGCCCGGATGGCCTCAACGTCTTGCTGACGCAGCGCACGGCGCACTTGAACAACCATGCCGGCCAGATCGCCTTTCCGGGTGGCCGCGCGCAGCCCTCCGACGCGAACGAGGTGGACACCGCGCTGCGCGAGACGGAGGAGGAAACCGGCCTTACGCGCGAGCACGTCGACGTGCTGGGCGAACTGCCCGACTACCTGACCTCCACCGGTTTTCGCGTCACGCCCGTGGTGGGCCTGGCCAAGCCGGATTTCACGCTGGCCCACGATCCCTTCGAGGTGGCCGACGTGTTCGAAGTCCCCCTGGCTTTCCTGATGGACCCGGCGAATCATCGCCTGCACACGGCGAGCATGGTCGATGGCATCCCGCGCCGCTACTATTCGATCCCGTATGGCGAGCGCTTCATCTGGGGCGCGACGGCCGGCATGCTGCGCAACCTTTATCACATGCTGCGTGCGTGAGCGCCCCGCCCGGCCGCCCGAAGGGGCGCGATTCCTCCCGTGGGGAGGATGTCGCGCAGCGACAGGAGGGCACACCCATGAGCGCCCCGCCCGGCTGCCCGAAGGGGCGCGACTCCTCCCGTGGGGAGGATGTCGCGCAGCGACAGGAGATACGCCAGTGAACACGCCGAGCTGGCTCGCCCGTAGCGGCGACGCCTGGGTGCTGGTCCTGCACGTACAGCCAGGGGCGCGCCGCACAGAGGTGCAGGGCCGGCATGGCGATGCGCTCAAGCTGCGCCTGGCCGCGCCGCCCGTCGACGGCAAGGCGAATGCCGAGCTGATCCGCTTCGTGGCGCAGCGCCTGGCCGTGCCGCGCACCGCCGTGACCCTGGTCGCCGGCCAGACGTCGCGCAGCAAGCGCCTGAGCGTGGACGCCGGCGCGCTGCCCGAGGCCAGCGCCGTGGTGTCAGCCCTGTGGGACGATGATCGGCTCGGCCCGCTGGGCTGAGAACGCCGGGGTGGTTCCGGGCGAAGCCTGCACGGCATAGGCGTCCTCGCGTACCCGCTGCACTGTGCGCATCATCTGTCGCAACTGGTGCGTGAGATGGGCCGTCTCGAAGGCCGGCACGGCGGGGTCGTCCGGATTCGGCGGGCTCAGGGCGGCAAGCGGCTCCAGCGCCTTGGCCACCGGCGGCAAGAGTTCCGGGCCGAACTCCGGCGCGGGCGCCGGCGCAGCGTCCGCGGGAGCGGGGCCGGCGCTGGTGCCCACGAGCAGTGTCTCGGCCTGGCGCAGCGATTCGTCCATGGCGTCGAGCAGGCGCCTGAGTTCCGCAGGCTGCTCATCTTCCGGTCCGACCACGCGAAACAGCGGCATCGTGGAGGATATCTGCGCGGCCAGCATGTGGTTCTGCACCAGCAGGTCGTTGAGATACCCGGTCGCGATGCGCTTGGACTTGGGCTCGGCCATCATCCGGTAGAAGGCGTCGGCGAAATTGGCGAAGGCGGTATGGGCATTGCGCCGCGCCAGCCGCCAGGTGACGTCGTTGCGCGGCTCCGGCGTGCGGGCCTGGCCCTCCGGCAGCGGCGGCGGTTGCCGGCACACTTGCAGCAGGCGGCGGTTGGCCGCGACCGAAGCGCGTGCCAGCGACAGGATGGAGCGGTTCTCCCAGTGGGGCAGGACGTAGCTGAACGCCCAGACCAGCAGCGAGCCGACCAGGGCGTCGAGTGCGCGCTCTCCCACCACCATCAGCGACCCGGGCGCGAGGAAGTGAAAGGACAGCAGCACCAGCATGGTGTTGAAGATCGCGCTGACCAGGTAGTTGATGGGCTGGAAGCTGTTGTTCAGGATCGAGGCGACCAGCATCACCGCGAGCAGGGCCTTGGGGCTCTGCGTGGCGGCCATCACCGCCGCCGTCAGCGCGCAGCCGATGATGGTGCCGAGCAGGCGGCGCTGGTTGCGCTGCGAGGACAGCGCAAAGCCCGGCTTCATGATGACGAGGATGGTGAGCACGATCCAGTAGCCGTGGCCGCCGAAATCGAGCTGCAGCAGACGCGCGCCATGGTCGAGCAGCCAGGCGAAGGCCAGGCCCGCGCTCACGGTCAATGAGAGCCGGATGGCGTAGCGCAGATGCGGCGAGGAGAGCTTCAGGTTGCTCGTGAAGCGCGACAGGCTGATGGCCTCGCGCGAGATGAACGGCGTGAGCGAGCCTTCCGTGCCCAGCAGCAGCTCGGTCGAGCCGGCGCCGCGCACGTGGGCGCGCATGCGCTCGACCAGGCGGGCGGCGGTGCGCAGGCGGCGCAGGATCTGCACCACCACGACCCAGGCCTCGGGCGAAGCCTGCGGGAAATCCTTGCGCTTGAGCAGCACGGTCTCGTATTCGAGCGCGCGCAACTCGGCCTTGATGGAGGTGCTGCGATTCACCGGCCGGCCGCCACCCACGGCCATGCCGATGTTGTCCAGTTCGCGGGCGAGCTTGACGAGGGCGTCGCGGGCGAACAGCATCAGGTCGGCATCGCCCAGCGCGCGGCGCAGCACATCGTAGTCGGTGTAGGTGGCGAGCATGGTCTCCTGCAGGTCGACCATGTCGAGAAAGATGTTGCCGAGCTGCACGCGGCGCGGGTCGGGATTGTCGCGGTCGATCCGGCTGACTTCGCGCAGGATCAGGTCGCGCGCGGCCTGCTGCTGTTCCGCCAGGGCCGACTGGGCGGGGATCAGGCTCCGATAGCTGCTCTGCAGGTCCAGCCCCGCATCGTAGAACGGTGCCTTGGCGCGGATGTAGTCGGCGGTGGCAAAGAGCGCCACCGCCAGCGCCTGGCGTTCGTCGCGCAGCCGGGCCAGATGCGAGACGGTCACGCTGAAGGCCGTGTACCAAAGGCTTCCGCCCAGGGTGGCGAGAGCGTGCCAGGCCGCCACCGTGGGCGTGACGCTCGCATGCATGGTCAGCGTCATCAGCAGCAGGCAGGCGAAGCCGATCAACCCGCCCTTGCGGCCGAAGGCCGAGAACATGCCGAAGAAGAAGGTCTGGGCCAGCACCGCGAACAGGAGCAGGGCGGGCCAGGACGTGGCCACGCCGGTGATCAGGGCGGCCAGCGTGCCCAGCAGGGCGCAGCCCAGCATGCCGTTCAGCCGGTGCTGCAGCGGGCCCGGCTGGTCGATCACCGAGACGCACAAGGCGCCGAAGGCGGCCGCCATGCCCATTACCGGCTGATCGAACACGCCGATGCCGATGAATGGCGGCAACAGGATGCCGATCGATTGGCGCAGGCCGTTGGTCAGGTAATGACCATAGATAAACTTGCGGATGCCGGCGCGGGGGTTTTCCATGGGTGCTGCGCCGCGCGCCTGGCGCGCGGCAGGTAGTCGATGCGGGTAGGGGGCGTTCGTCAGAGTTCGAGCATGATCTTGCCGATGTGTCGGGACGACTCCATCAGCTCGTGGGCGGCAACGGCGTCCTCGAGCGCGAACGTGCGAAAGACGTGCGGCTTGAGCTTGCCCTGGCCGAACAGCGGCCACACCCGCTCGCGCAGCGCGGCGGCGATCGCGGCCTTGTCCTCGACGCTGCGCGGGCGCAGCGTCGAGCCGGTGAAGGTGAGCCGGCGCGCCATGATCGGCACGGCGTCGAAGTCCGGCACCTTGCTGCCGTTCAGGAAGGCGATGTTGACCAGGCGGCCCTCGATGGCAAGCGAGCGCAGGTTCTTCATGGTGTAATCGCCGCCCACCATGTCGAGAATGACATTGACGCCCTGCTTGCCGGTGTCGGCCCAGACGCGGGCGGCCCAGTCCTCTTCCCGGTAGTTGTACGCCACGTCGGCGCCGTTGGCCCGGCAGTAGTCGGCCTTCTCGGCGTTGCCGACGGTCGTATAGACCTTGGCGCCGAAAGCCTTGGCCAGTTGCAGGGCCGTGAGGCCGATGCCGCTGGAGCCGCCGTGCACCAGGATGCTCTCGCCCGGCTGCAGGCGGGCCCGGTCGAACACGTTGGTCCAGACCGTGAAGAAGTTCTCGGGCAGCGAGGCCGCTTCGAGCAGGCTCAGGCCGTCGGGCACCGGCAGGCAGTGCGTCGCCGGCGCGACGCAGAACTCGGCGTAGCCGCCGCCCGGGGTGAGGGCGCAGACTTCGTCGCCCACCTTCCACTGGGTGACGCCTGCGCCGAGCTTGGCGATGCGCCCGGCCACCTCGAGGCCCAGCACCGGGGACGCGCCGGGCGGGGGCGGATAGCTGCCGGCGCGCTGTGCGACGTCCGGCCGGTTGACGCCGGCGTAGCGCACCTCGATCAGCACATCGCCCGGGCCGGGCTCGGGCGCGGGCATGTCGGCAAGCTTCATCACGTCGGCTTTGCCGCACGGTTGGTGGTCTATGTAGCGCATGCGCAGAAATCCTCTCGACAGGGTTGAGATTCCGAAGGCAGCCGTCAACTATACCCTTGCCTCGCCCCCGGGATCGAGTCGCGCGTCATGGCGGTGCAAGCGCGTAATGACTTGATGGGAAAACCATTTTCAGCTAGAATCTTCGTCTTAACAGAAGGTCTTGGCGCGACTTTGCTGCAGCAGCGGTGCTGCCAGCCTTGGCAATGACCCCGGTTTTCGCGTGGGTTTTCTGCCTGTGTCGGGGCGTTTTTTTGATCGAAGGCCTGGGCCGGTCGGCTCTAGCGTCGGGAATTCAGGCTGCATGTAAGGTTGCACCGCTAGGGCTGTTACGACTCTAGGGCAGTACGGCTGGGGTTGTACGACTAGGGGCTGCGCTACGGCAGTTGCCAGGCAGTGCGAGGCGTGGGCGCCGTGGTTGGGTCCTCATGATGCACACAGGTTGCCAGGCACCATTTTCCGTTCTTTTCTATAGCCCGGCCGTTCAAGGCCGGCTGGGTTAACCGGGATGGGTTGGCAGCGCCACCCATTTTTTTTTATATATGGCAGATCTATACACGCTGGTTGAACAATCCGTGGCGGGGCTGGATGTCGAGGTTGTGGACGTCGAGCGCGCCGGCAAGGGCCTGTTGCGTGTGACGATCGACCGTGAGGGCGGTGTCCGCATCGAAGACTGTGAAGCCGTATCGCGCCAGCTTTCTCGCGTGTTCGAAGTCGAGAACCTCGATTACGCGCGCCTGGAGGTCGGTTCGCCCGGCACCGACCGGCCGCTGCGCAAGGAGCGGGATTTCCTGCGGTTTGCTGGCGAACGTGTCGAGATCAAGTTGCGCGCCCCCTTGAACGGGCGAAAAGTCTACGCAGGCGTGCTGCGCACGGCTGCCGATCTGGCCGGCGACGACACGCCGGCGCCCGAGGCGGCTGTGCCGGTGTTCGGGCTGGAACTCGAAGAAACAAAAGGCGAAGTCCAGGTCTTGACCTTCACGCTCGACGAAATCGAACGTGCCAAGCTCGACCCGGTTCTCGATTTCAAGGGCAAAAAGCGATGAGTCGCGAGATTCTGTTGTTGGTGGACGCGCTCGCGCGCGAGAAGAACGTCACGCGCGAAGTCATCTTTGGTGCGCTCGAGAGCGCCCTGGCTTCCGCCATGAAGAAGCGCTTCAAGGAGGACGTGGACATCCGCGTCAGCATCGACCGCGAGACGGGCGATCACGAGGCATTCCGCCGTTGGCTGGTGGTGCCCGACGAGGCAGGGCTTCAGGAGCCCGACAAGGAAACTCTGTTGTCGGACGCCCGCGACGAGGTGTCGGAGGTGGACGTCGGCGACTACGTCGAGGAAGCGCTCGAGCCGATCGAATTCGGCCGCATCGGTGCGCAGGCCGCCAAGCAGGTCATCCTGCAACGGGTGCGCGACGCCGAGCGCGAGCAGTTGCTCAACGATTTTCTCGATCGCGGCGAATCCATCGTGTCCGGCTCCATCAAGCGCCTGGACAAGGGTGACGCCATCGTCGAGATCGGCAAGATCGAAGCGCGCCTGCCGCGCTCCGAGATGATCCCGCGCGAGAACCTGCGCGTGGCCGACCGCGTGCGTGCCTACGTGCTGCGCATCGACCGCGCCGCTCGCGGCCAGCAGGTCATTCTGTCGCGTTCGGCGCCGGATTTCATTCGCCAGCTCTTCGAGAACGAAGTGCCGGAGATCGAGCAGGGCCTGCTCGAGATCAAGGGCGCGGCCCGCGACCCCGGCGTGCGCGCCAAGATCGCCGTGGTCGCCCACGACCGCCGCATCGACCCGATCGGCACCTGCGTCGGCATGCGCGGCTCGCGCGTGCAGGCCGTGCGCAACGAGCTGGGCGGTGAACAGGTCGACATCGTGCTGTGGTCGGAAGATCCGGCCCAGTTCGTCATCGGCGCGCTCGCGCCCGCCAACGTGCAGTCGATCCTGGTGGACGAGGACAAGCATGCGATGGACGTGGTGGTCGACGAGGACAACCTCGCCATCGCCATCGGCCGCTCCGGCCAGAACGTGCGCCTCGCCTCGGAGCTGACCGGCTGGCAGATCAACATCATGACGCCGGAAGAAAGCCAGGCGCGCCAGGACGAAGAGCGTCATGGGCTGCAGCAGGTGTTCATGAGCAAGCTCGACGTGGACGAGGAGGTCGCCGACATCCTCATCAGCGAGGGCTTCACGGGCCTCGAAGAAATCGCCTACGTGCCGATCCAGGAACTGCTCGAGATCGAAGCGTTCGACGAGGAAACCATCAACGAGCTGCGCACCCGCGCGCGCAACGCTCTGCTCACCGACGCCATTGTGCAGGAAGAGCGGGTGGATGCCGCGCAGGAGTTGCTCAGCCTCGAGGGCATCACGCCCGAGCTTGCCGCCAGGCTCGCCGAGGCGGAGGTCTATACCCGCGACGCCCTGGCCGATCTGGCCGTGGACGAACTGGTCGAGATCACCGGCATGTCGGAAGAAGACGCCAAGGCGCTCATCGTCAAGGCGCGCGCTCACTGGTTCGAGGAAGGTGCCGCCGACTGAGGCGGCACACGCGGGCGCGACAGGCGCCCGCCCTTGCAGCGGTGCGGTGCGGGTGATGAAGTTATCGGGATAGAGAGAAACGCATGACGAGTAATACGGTTACTGAGTTTGCCAACGAATTGAGAATGGCTCCGGCCCAACTGCTGGAGCAGTTGCGCGGTGCCGGCGTTCAAGTGAACTCGGTAAACGATGCCATCACCGAGGCGAACAAAGCCCAGTTGCTGGAATCGCTGCGCCGCGCCCACGGAGCCACCGAGGGCAAGAAGATCACTCTCACGCGCAAGCAGACCTCGGAGATCCGCCAGTCGGATGCGACCGGGCGCGCGCGTACAATTCAGGTCGAGGTTCGCAAGAAGCGCACGTTCGTCAAGCGCGACTTGTCCGAACTCGAAACGGGGGCGGGTGCCGCCGAGACGGTCAAGCCCGAGGCTGAGGCCGTGCCGGCCGAGCCTGTGGCCGCGGCGCCTGCGCCGGCCCAGGAGGCGCCGCGCGAGACGCCGCCCACGCCCGAGATGGCCCCGGCGCAGGCTGAAACGCCCGCACCGGCAGAAACGCCGGCTGCCGCCGAGGTCCAGGCCGAGGCGCCGGCAAGCGATCGGCCGGGCGCGGCGGACGAGCCAGCGGCGCAGCCGTCTGTCGAGCCCGCGCAGCACGCCCGGCCTGCCGCCGAAAGCACGCCGCCGGTGGCTGTGCCCGTAACGGTTCAGCCCGAGACCGTGCAGCCCGAGGCTGCCAAGCAGGAGGCGGCCAAGCAGGAGGCCCCGGCCGAGCCGGCGCAAGCCGCGCCCACGGCCGCCGCCGAACCCGAATCGAAATCCGAGTCCCAGCCGGCAGCGGCTCAGCCCGCCGAGCCGGTCCAACAGCAGGAGCCGGCCACGAAGCCCGCAAAAGCCGAAACCCCACCGCAAATAGATAAGACTGTGTCGCAAACCACCCAAGCCGCGCCCACCAAGGCGGCTGCCAAGGCCCCCGCCAGCGCCGGACGTTCCCCCGTGGGCGTCAAGCGTCGCGCTCCGGCCGCCCCCGATCCCGCCGCAGAAGCGGCGCGGGAACGCGCGCGCCAGCGTGCCGAAGCGGAAGCCGCGGCATTGCGCGACATGCTGAACCGGCCTCGCAAGGTGCTGCACGCCGCAGCGCCCGCCAAGCCCGCCGCTCCGGCCACGCCGCCGGCGCAGCCGGGCGCCCCGGCGGCGCCCGCGAACGCAGGCACGCTGCACAAGCCGGCGGCCAAGCCGGCGACGGACGCGGCCAAGAAGGAAGCCAAGGGCCCGGGTGGCAAGAAGCTGATCAAGTCGTCCGAAATGGCGTCGACCTGGTCCGACGACTCGCGCGGCAAGAAGCCGGCGCCTAAGGGGCGCGGCAACGCCGGCGGCGGCCGTTCGGACGGCTGGCGCGCGGGCGGCGGCCGCGGTCGCGGCGGTCGTCATCAGCAACAGCAGACGCAGCAGCAGGCCGAGTTCATCGCGCGTGAAGTCCACGTGCCCGAGACCATCACCGTCGCCGACCTGGCGCACAAGATGTCGGTCAAGGCCGCCGAAGCCATCAAGGTGCTGATGAAGCTCGGCCAGATGGTCACGATCAACCAGGTGCTCGACCAGGAGACGGCCATGATCGTGGTCGAGGAACTGGGCCACACCGCGATCGCCGCCAAGCTGGACGATCCGGAAGCCTTCCTGGACCTGAGCGCCACGGACAGCGGCGAGCACCCGATGGAGCCGCGTGCGCCGGTCGTCACCGTCATGGGCCACGTCGATCACGGCAAGACCTCGCTGCTCGACTACATCCGTCGCTCCAAGGTTGCGCCGGGCGAAGCCGGCGGCATCACGCAGCACATCGGTGCGTATCACGTGAAGACGCCGCGCGGCATGGTCACCTTCCTGGACACCCCGGGCCACGAGGCGTTCACCGCCATGCGTGCGCGCGGCGCCCAGGCCACGGACATCGTCATCCTGGTGGTGGCGGCCGACGACGGTGTGATGCCGCAGACGCGTGAAGCCATCCACCACGCGAAAGCCGCCGGCGTGCCCATCGTGGTCGCGATCAACAAGATCGACAAGCCCGACGCCAATCCCGACCGCGTCAAGCAGGAACTGGTCGCCGAGGAAGTCGTGCCCGAAGAATACGGCGGCGACTCGCCCTTCGTGCCGGTGTCCGCCAAGACCGGCGCCGGCATCGACGACCTGCTCGAGAACGTGCTGCTGCAGGCCGAAGTGCTGGAACTCAAGGCCACTGTCGATACGCCCGCCAAGGGCCTGGTCATCGAAGCCCGCCTCGATAAGGGGCGCGGCCCGGTCGCCAGCATCCTGGTGCAGAGCGGTACGCTGCGCCGCGGCGACGTGGTGCTCGCGGGTGCCAGCTATGGCCGCGTGCGCGCCATGCTGGACGAGAACGGCAAGAACACCGCCGAGGCCGGCCCGTCGATCCCCGTCGAGATCCAGGGCCTGACCGAAGTCCCGGCCGCCGGCGACGAGATGATGGTGCTGACCGACGAGCGCAAGGCGCGCGAGATCGCCTTGTTCCGCCAGGGCAAGTTCCGCGACGTCAAGCTGGCGCGCCAGCAGGCCGCCAAGCTCGAGTCCATGTTCGACAACCTGGGCGAGGGCACGCAAACCCTGCAACTGGTCGTCAAGACCGACGTGCAGGGCTCGCAGGAAGCGCTGGTGGCCTCGCTGGTCAAGCTCTCGACCGACGAAGTGCGCGTGCAGGTCGTGCACGCCGCCGTGGGCGGGATCTCGGAAAGCGACATCAACCTCGCGATCGCCTCGGGTGCGGTGGTCATCGGCTTCAACGTCCGGGCGGACCAGAGCGCGCGCAAGCTCGCCGAGGCCAACGGCGTGGACATCCGCTACTACAACATCATCTATGACGCCATCAACGATGTGAAGTCGGCAATGTCGGGCATGCTCGCGCCGGAGAAGCGCGAGGAAGTCATCGGCATGGTCGAGATCCGCGAGATCTTCACCGTCTCGCGCATCGGCAACATCGCGGGCTGCATGGTCACCGATGGCGTGGTGCGCCGCGACGCCCAGGTCCGCCTGCTGCGCCACAACGTGGTGGTCTGGACGGGGCAGTTCGAGTCGCTGCGCCGCTTCAAGGACGACGTCAAGGAAGTCAAGCAGGGCTTCGACTGCGGTATCACCCTGCGCGGCTACAACGACATCGAGATCGGCGACCAGCTCGAAGTGTTCGAAGTGCGCGAAGTCGCCCGTACCCTCTGACCCTCATGAGCCGCCATCGACCCAAGACCCTGCCGGCGCGCAACCAGCGCCTGGCCGACCAGATCCAGCAGGATCTGGCCGGCTTGGTCCAGCGCGAGGTGCCGACCTCGCGTGCCGGCCTCGTCACGCTCACCGGCGTCGAGCTGTCGGCCGACTATGCGCATGCCAAGGTGTACTTCACCGTAATCGGCGCGGAGCCGGCGCAGGCGCTCGCCGTTCTCACCGAGAAGGCGGGCTGGCTGCATTCCCAGCTCTTCAAGCTTTTGCACATCCACACCGTGCCCACGCTGCACTTCGTCCATGATGAGCAGCTCGCACGCGGCTTCGCCATGAACGCGCTGATCGAACGGGCCAACCGCCCCGGCTCGCGCGCGGACGACGAACCCGAAGACCCCGACGACGCCCGCGGCTGACGCCGGCGAGTCATTCCTTTCATCAAGACGGGTGAACCGATGGCATCGCGGCGTGGCCAGGCGATCGATGGCGTGTTGCTGCTCGACAAGCCCGAGGGTTTGTCGAGCAACCACGCCTTGCAGCGCGCGCGCCGCATCCTGGACGCGCGCAAGGCCGGGCATACCGGCACGCTGGACCCGTTCGCCACGGGCCTGATGATTCTGTGCTTCGGCGAGGCGACCAAGTTCTCGGCGGGTATGTTCGATGCGGACAAGTCCTACCAGGCCACGCTGCGCTTCGGCGCCGAGACGGACACCGGCGATCTCACCGGCAACCCGCTGGGCGAGCGCGCCGGCGGGCCGTGGCCTTTCCTGGCCGATACGGCTGCGCTGCAGGCTGCGCTCGCGACATTCGTCGGCCCGCAGTTGCAGGTGCCGCCGATGTATTCGGCCTTGAAGCGCGACGGCAAGCCGCTCTACGCTTACGCCAGGGCGGGCATCGAACTCGAGCGCGAGGCGCGCCCGGTCACGATCCATGCCATCACGCTGCTCGGCGTGGACGCCGCAGCAGGCGAGGCTCGCATCGAGGTTGCCTGCAGCAAGGGCACCTACATCCGCACGCTGGGGCAGGACATCGGCCGGGCGCTCGGTTGCGGCGCGCACCTGGCCGCGCTGCGGCGCACGCGCACGGCGGGTTTCGACCTGGCCGACGCCTGCACGCTGGAAACACTCGAGGCGCAAGCTGATCCGGCCGCGCGCCTGCTGCCGGTCGACAGCCTGCTGGCCGATCTGCCCGCGCACACGCTGAGCGAGCCGCTGGCCGCCCGTTTCGTGCTGGGCCAGACGGTGCCGGACGAGAGCGGCGCGCAGACCGGCGCCAGGGTGCGTGTGCGCGGACCTGGCGAGACTTTTCTGGGCACCGCCCGGCTGAACGGCCGTTGGGTCAAGCCCGAACGATTAATGGCATTCAACAAGGAATCTTCAACATGACACGAGCGTTGCGCAACGTCGCCATCATCGCCCACGTCGACCACGGCAAGACAACGCTGGTCGATCAATTGCTGCGCCAATCCGGGACTTTCCGCGACAACCAGCAAATGGCTGAGCGCGTGATGGACTCGAACGACATCGAGAAGGAGCGTGGCATCACCATCCTCTCGAAGAACTGCGCGGTCGAGTACGAAGGCACGCACATCAACATCGTCGACACCCCGGGGCACGCGGACTTCGGCGGCGAGGTCGAGCGCGTGCTGTCGATGGTCGACGGCGTGTTGCTGCTGGTTGACGCGGTCGAAGGCCCGATGCCGCAGACCCGCTTCGTCACCAAGAAGGCGCTGGCGCTCGGCCTGAAGCCCATCGTCGTCGTCAACAAGGTCGACCGGCCGGGCGCGCGCACGGACTACGTCGTCAACGCCACGTTCGATCTGTTCGACAAGCTGGGCGCCACCGAAGAGCAGCTCGACTTCCCGGTCATCTATGCGTCGGGCCTGAACGGATTCGCCGGCCTGACCAACGATGTGCGCTCGGGCGACATGCGTCCTCTGTTCGAGGCGATCCTGCAATACGTGCCGGTGCGCAACGACAACGCCGATGGCCCCCTGCAGATGCAGATCATCTCCATGGACTACAGCTCGTATGTCGGCAAGATCGGCATCGGCCGCATCAACCGCGGCCGGCTGCGCGCCGGGCAGGAAGTCCAGGTCCGCTTCGGCCCGGAAGGCCAGCCGATCAAGGGCCGCGTCAACCAGGTGCTGATGTTCCGCGGGCTGGAGCGCGAGGTGGTCGAAGAGGCGCAGGCCGGCGACATCGTGCTCATCAACGGTATCGACGAGATCGGCATCGGCTGCACGCTGGTCGACCCCGCGCAGCCGGAAGCGCTGCCGATGCTCAGCATCGACGAACCGACCCTGACCATGAACTTCATGGTCAACACCTCGCCGCTGGCCGGCCGCGAAGGCAAGTTCGTCACCAGCCGCCAGCTCCGTGAGCGCCTGGATCGCGAGCTCAAGTCCAACGTCGCATTGCGCGTGCGCGACACGGGCGACGACACGGTGTTCGAAGTGGCCGGCCGTGGCGAACTGCACCTGACGATTCTCCTGGAGAACATGCGCCGCGAAGGCTACGAGCTGGCCGTGTCGCGCCCGCGCGTGGTCTACAAGGAGATCGACGGCGTCAAGTGCGAGCCCTACGAACTGCTGACCGTCGATGTCGAGGACGGCCACCAGGGCGCGGTCATGGAAGAGCTGGGCCGCCGCAAGGGCGACCTGCAGGACATGCAGCCGGACGGCCGCGGCCGTACCCGCCTGGAATACCGCATCCCGGCACGCGGGCTCATCGGCTTTCAGGGCGAGTTCCTGACGCTCACGCGCGGCACCGGCCTGATGAGCCACGTGTTCGACGAGTACGCGCCGATGCGCGAGGGCGGCCTGGGCGAGCGCCACAATGGCGTGCTCATCAGCCAGGACGACGGCGCCGCGGTTGCCTATGCGCTGTGGAAGCTCCAGGACCGCGGCCGCATGTTCGTGAGCCCGGGCGAAGCCCTGTACGAAGGCATGATCATCGGCATTCACAGCCGGGACAACGACTTGGTCGTCAACCCGATCAAGGGCAAGCAACTCACCAACGTGCGCGCATCCGGCACCGACGAAGCCGTGCGCCTGGTGCCGCCCATCCAGTTGTCGCTGGAATACGCCGTCGAGTTCATCGACGAGGACGAACTGGTCGAAGTCACGCCCAAGTCGATCCGCCTGCGCAAGCGCTACCTGCAGGAGCACGAGCGCCGTCGCGCCCAGCGCGAATCGGGAGTCTGATAGACAGGCTTCATGCGTTTCTGGAACCGCGGCCTATCGCCGCGGTTTTGCGTTTCGTCGCCAGGTGCCGACCTGGAACTACGACTCAGAAGTTGCCGCGCAAGGTCAGGTAGAAGTTTCGAGGTTCGCCGTAGAAGTTGTTGGCGGCGCTGGTGCCCACGCTCGAGTAATACTTCTTGTCGGACAGGTTGTTCACATTGAGCGCGAGTTCCCATTGTGGCGTGATGCGGTAGTCGATGCGCACGCTCCAGATCGCATAACCGGCTTGCGAGAAGCTGAACGGCACGCTCGGTCCGGTCCAGGTGCCACTGCTGCCGTCATAGCTGGCCGCAGTGCCGCGCACGAAGGTGGCACTCTGCGCCGTCACGCCGCCGCCCAACGACCACGCATTGAGTTGGCCGGGCAGGCGATACGTGCTCCACAGCTTGAACATGTGCTTGGGCGTGATGGTGCTGTACGACCGCTTCTGGTTCTTGTCGGCGTTGTGATTGTAGGTATAGCCGGCGCTCAGCTCCAGACCTGGCAGAACCTCGCCTGAGATCTCGGCCTCGAAGCCCTGGCTCACCACCTTGCCCTGGTTGATGTAGCAGCAGTTGAACGCGCCATATGAGCGCGGATAGGTGGGATCCTCGGCTGCCTCGCCCTCTTGCTCGATGCGATAGATGGCGAAAGTCGTGTTGGCGCGGCCATCGAACAGTTCGCCCTTCAGGCCCAGTTCATAGTTCTTGGCCTCGACAGCGTCCAGCGGTGTACCCGGCTGCGGACCCTTGCGTTGCATATATTGCGGGCGATAGGTTTCTGCGTAGCTGGCATAGGCGGTCCACTCGGGCAGTACATCGTAGGTCAGCCCGAAATACGGCGTGACCACACCGGAGTCGCGCAGATGCCGCAGCCCCTGAACGTACCCCGAGCCGTTGGTTTCCCATGACTCGCTCTTGTACGAATAGTTGGAGTAGCGCGCCCCCACGATGAAGCGAGTAGCCTCGCTCAGGCTCAGGCGCAGCGCCCCATAAATGCCATTTTTCTCGGTGGTGTAGTAGCTGTCCTTGAGCGGCGATTCCGGCAGGTTGGCATCAGGCAGTTGCAGATTGAACACATCAATCGGATAGCCTTGATACCCGGTGCTCTGCCATGACTTTGCTTTGCCGCGTTGATAATCCGCGCCCATCACCAGGGTGTGCTTCAGCCCAAACGCCTCGAGTCCTCCCTTCACGTTCAGGTCCAGCATAACCCGGTCCATATCATTGATCTCGGGAAAGGAGTAAAGGTAGGTTCCCGCGCCGGATATCGGATCCACTGCGCCGAAGCCATAGGCGCCGGTGTGGTCGCGGCGCATGTTGCGATACGACGCGTTGGCATTCACCGACCAATCGTCGTTGAAGCGATGCTCCAGCTTGGCGTATATCTCGCGCGCGCTGTCGCGCGTATGTGCCCAGTCCGGGATCAACGAAGTGTGGCGCGACAAGCCCAGGTCCTTGCCATTGCTATAGCGCGGCAGGCCGGTGAAATCGGGTGAACCATCGGCGTCCTGATAACTACCACCTACGGTAAGCAGCGTGTCCGGCGTCAGGTCGAACTCAAGCGAGCCGTAGGCCAGGCGCGTACGCATGTTGCCTTGCCTGTAGAAATACTTACGGTCCTGGTGGGCGAGGCCCGCGCGGCCACGCACCGAGCTGCTCTCGTTGAGCGCGCCGGTGATATCGCCTTCCATTCGGTAGTTGTCCCAGCTTCCCACGGTGCTGGCGAAGCTGCCTTGCGGTTCTGCACGGGCGCGCTTGCGTACCAGGTTGATGGTGCCGCCCGGATCCCCGGTGCTCGAAAACAGCCCATCGACGCCCCGCAGGAATTCCACATGATCGTATTGCGCCATGTCGATCTGGCTGATCGAGCCGAACCCGTTCATCACCGTATCCGCGGCTGCGCCGCCATCGATCTGGACGTTGGTCACGGCAAAGCCGCGCGAGTAGAAGTTGGTGTCGTTGCCCAGCGATGAGCCCGCGCTATTGCCGGCGCGCTGCAAGGTCAGCCCGGTGGTTTTGTCGAGTACGTCGGCCATGGTGATCAGGTTCTGATCTTCGATGCGCTGACGCGTGATGACGCTGACCGAATGCGGCACCTCGCGCAGTTTCTGGTCTTTGGCCAACGAGACGTGACTGGCGCTGTACGAGCCGGTGCCTTCGGTCGCGCTGTCGGCAAAGCCCAGTACTGTCACGGGCGTGAGTTGCGCCACACCGCCGCCCACGCTGCGCCGCAGACTGTAGCCGGCCCCGTCGGGTGCTGCTTGCAGCCCGGTGCCGGCCAACAATGCCTCCAACGCCGTGGCCGCGTTGAACATACCTTGCGCGCCCGGGCTGCGCACGCCTGCGGTCAGCGCGCCATCGACCACGATCTGCACACCCGACTGTACCCCGTAGCGGCTGAGAGCTTGATCCAGATTGCCGGCCGGAATGTCGTAACGTTGCAGCGTGGTGGAGGCCGGCGCAGCCTGCGCCCGCACGGGCTGGGCCCAGCTCGAAAGCTCGGCCATGGCCAGCACCAGGGCATAGGCCCAAGGCTGAAGACGAGTGCCGCACGCACGGCGAGTGAGAGTTGGAACGGAATGCTTGCGGTGGGCCGTCATGGAAGGAATCCTTTGCCGATGCTCGTGGGAATGAAGCACAGCGCGGGACCTGCCTTGCGCTCGTCGCGGCCTGCTTCGACCTCTAAGCCGGACGAACCTAAAAAAACCGCCCCTTTTTTTGTAACAGTGCTGCGATCAGGCCGCGGTCAACGTGACCCAATAGCGCGTGCTGCGCAGGACGCGCACCGGCAGATGGCGCTCGAGCGAGGCCAGGATCGGGTCAGTGGCGTGGACACCATCCAGTGGCCAGACCCCGGTGATGCGCAGATCCGCAACCTCGGGATCGCAGCGCACCCAACCACTCCGGTAGCGCGCCAGCTCGGCTGCGAAATCGGCCAGGCGCATACCGGTGGCCGTGAGACGGCCGGCTGCCCAGCTCATGCGAGCCTCGTTCAGCGCCTGGACGGCGCCTGACCCGGTGGCGTCGAAGCGAGTTTGCTGACCAGCACGCAAGCGCTGCGTGGCTTTCGATAGCCGGTGGTGCACTTGCACCTCGCCTTCGAGCACGGCCAGGCCGGTGCTGCCATAGTCGCTGCCGGCGGATGGACCGCGCCAGACACCATAGCGGGTGCCGATGGGCATGAGCTCGCCTTCGCGGGTCGCCACCACGAACGGCCGGCCTGCCCGATCAGTTCCGGTGGTCAGCATGATCTCGCCCTCCAGCAGTTCGATACGGCGGGTATCAGCGCCGAACACCACATTGACAGCGGTGGCGGTATTGAGCTGCAGCCGCGTGCCGTCGGGCAGCATGAGTGAGCGCAACTCGCCGGTACCGGTGCGCAGGTCGGCCGTCAGCACCGCTAGTTGCGTGCGCAGCATATCGTGTTCGCGTACACCCAGCGTGAGCAGGCTGCCGCTGCCCGCGGCAAGCAACAGCAGTTTCAGTGCCCCGCGCCGGCGTGCCAGCGCGCTCGCGCGGTTCAGCGTGCCGCGAGCCAATGCCGGATCCAGCGCGGCCGAACCGCCCTGCATCATCGAGCCCATGGCGCGCAGCCGTTGCCAGGCGAGATCATGCTCGGGGCTGGCGCTGCGCCAGCTTTCGAAATCTGCCTGCTCGCGCGCCGAGGGTGTGCCGGCAGCCAGCCGGACATACCAGTCGACTGCCTGGTCGACCACGGCCTCGGCCACCGGTTCCGCGAGGGCCGCGTGGTCAGCCATGCATGGCCCGGTAGCAGTGCTTGACTGCCTGCGTCATGGCCTTCTGCACGCGATTGACGCTGATGGCCAGGCGTTCGGCGATCTGGGGATAGGTGAGGCCATCGAGCTGCGACAGCAGAAATGCTTCGCGCGCGAGGGCCGGCAGACCGTCGATCAGGCGGGCGATTTGGTCGAGTGTTTCCAGAATGACGGCGCGTTCTTCGAGCGAAGGCTCGAACATCTCTGGCCGGGCGGCCAGCTCGTCGAGCCAGGCTTGCTCCAGGGCACGACGGCGCCAGTGATCGTTGACCAGGCCACCCGCGATCACCGTGAGATACGCACGTGGCGATTGGATGGCATCGGCCAGCCCCCGGCGCAGCACTCGCAGGAAGGTATCATGCGCCAAGTCGGCCGCCGTGAACGAATCGCCGAGCTTGCGGCAGAGCCAAGTGTGCAACCAGCCGTGATGATCGGCATAGAGCGCGGCGACAGCGTGCTGTCGGCTTTCGTCGAGGGCAACCATGGTGCGCGCGAGTGAACGGAAAAATCAGCTCATATTACATGTAATAAGAATCGTTATCAACAACGGCGACCGGCTCGCTTCGGTGCAGACGCGCATGGCGCTGCCTGCCAACTTGCGGCTGGTATCGTTGACGGCGCGATTCTTGTCAAGCCGACAGCCGCTTCTGTGCAAGACGCGGAAAAAGGCTATCGTTAGAAGCCCGGCAAACGTGTGGTTTGCGCCGCCGCCGCCCCGGCCGCGGCCAGAGCACCTTCGTGCGCGAGCAGCCAGCGCTTGCGCTCCAGCCCGCCGCCGTAGCCGGTCAGGGTGCGGTTGCTGCCGATGACCCGATGGCAGGGGACGACCAGGCTGACGGGGTTGGCGCCGTTGGCCAGGCCGACCGCCCGCACGGCCGCGGGCCGGCCGATGCGGGCGGCCAGTTGTCCGTAGCTCCAGGTCGTACCCACCGGGATGGTGCGCAGCGTCTGCCAGACCTCACGTTGAAACGCGGTACCGCCGGTGGCGACGTCCAGTCCGTCGAGTGCGGTCATGTCGCCGGCGAAGTAATCGATCAATCTCGGCGCGGCAGCCGATGGGCGTTTGGCATCGTGCAGCGTCACCGCTACGCCGGCATATTGCCTGCGCAGCAAGGTGTGCATGCGCGTCTCGTGGTCTTGCCAGTCGAGCGCGCGCAGTGCCCCCGCGTCATCGGTCAGAACCAGCATGGGCCCGAGCGGGGAGGGGAGAAGTTCACGGTGCAAGGTCAGCATGGGCGTGAGCGGTCAGGCCGCTTCGTAATAGTGTATCGAACCAGCGTAGCAAGCCCCGGCGCTGGCGGCACTCCGATTCTTGCTGTTTCGGCAACGGGCACACGACTCACACGCGCATGTGCCGCCGGGCCCGCCCGACGTGCTGGACGAGCTGTTCGACGAATCGCAGCGCGAGGTCGCGTATTTCACCCGGTGCGTTCCGGTAGTATCGTTCGCGTGCAGCCCAAACGTCTGAACCCGTGTAGCCACCACCGTGTCCTCTACAGCCCGCCTCCCATCACTGCGTCTGAGCGCACTCGACGCCCATCTGCTGCTAGGTCATGAGCGGCCCGGCCTGGCAGGTATCCCCCGCTTCCTGCTGGAGTTCCTCTACTTCGGTGTGAAACAAGCCCGCGCTTGCCTGTTCGTCGGCCTGTTCTTCGCCGCGGTATTCCTGGTTCCCCGCACCGGTCTCTGGGGCATTCCCCGCTACGACGCCCTGCTGATCATCGCGCTCGCGATCCAGGCCTGGATGGTGTGGGCCAAGCTGGAGACCCTGGACGAACTGAAGGCGATCACGATCTTTCACCTCGTCGGCTTCGCGCTGGAGGTATTCAAGACGTCCAGCGGAATCAAGTCCTGGTCATACCCGGACTTCGCCTATACGAAGGTCTTCGGCGTACCGCTCTTTTCCGGTTTCATGTATGCCGCGGTCGGCAGCTACATCATCCAGGCCTGGCGCCTGTTGGAGCTGCGCGTGGTGCACCATCCGCCGTACTGGATGGCCTGGTTGACTGCGCTGCTCATCTACGCGAATTTCTTCACGCATCATTTCATCGGCGACTACCGCTGGTACATCGCAGCCTGCGCGCTGGGCCTGTACGCCAGGGCGACGGTGATCTATCGCCCGCTGGACAGGGATCGGCGCATGCCGCTGTTGCTGGCGTTCGTGCTGATCGGCTTTTTCATCTGGCTGGCCGAGAACATCAGTACCTTCTTCGGTATCTGGGCCTATCCCAACCAGCTCGGCGCCTGGTCGACGGTGCACCTGGGCAAGTGGAGTTCCTGGTCGCTGCTGGTCGTCATGACCTTCACGATCGTGGCGAACCTCAAGCACATCAAGGAGCGCGTCCACGTGCCCGCCTGAGCGCGCACCCTCACCGGGGCCGGCCGTCTGCCTGCGCCGGGCTGCGGCGCTTGATCAAGCGCAATGGCCGGTAGATCAGCAAAATCTGGCCGCCCGCGTTCGTGACCGTGTTCTTCGTTCGCACCAGGCCACGGTCCGGCTTGGAACACTCGCGAGCTTCTATGACTTCGCAGTCCACGCGTATGGTGTCGCCGACGAACGTGGGGCTCCTCACATCGAGTTCCATCTGGAGGAACGCCAGGCCGGCTCGTTCCAGCGAAGGAACCACCAGGCCTTCCGCCATGGTGAAGACCATGCCCGCCGGCACCGGCCGGCCCTGGATGGCATTCTCGCCCGTGTCGTGCTGATTGGTGAAAAGATCCTCGGTGAACCAGGTCAGGTTCACGAACGACACCAGATCGGTCTCCGTCAGGGTCCTGCCCGCCGTGTGCCACGTCGTGCCGAGCACCAGATCTTCGAACCATAGCCCTCGGCTAAGTCGTCCTAGTTGTTTCAATCTCCACTCCTCAATAAGACTTGGGCAGGGCCAGCACTTTCTCGGCGATGTAGCTCATGATGAGCTGGATGCTGATCGGCGCAATGCGCAGCAGCATCGCTTCCCGGAAATAACGCTCGACGTGGTACTCCTTGGCGTAGCCAAAGCCGCCATGCGTCAGCACGGCCGTTTCGCAGGCATGGAATCCGGCCTCGCCGGCAAGATACTTGGCTGCATTCGCCTCGGCCCCGCAGGGCAGGCCCTGGTCGTACTTCCAGGCAGCCTGCATCACCATCAATCGAGCGGCTTCTAGCTCCATCCAGCGCGATGCCAGCGGATGCTGAATGCCCTGGTTCTGGCCGATGGGCCTGTCGAACACGATGCGCTCGTTGGCGTACGTCGCGGCGCGCTGCAAGGCCGCGTGGCCCAGGCCGATGCCGGCGGCGGCGGCGAGGGCACGCTCCGGGTTCATGCTGTGCAGTATGTTGTAGAAGCCCTCGCCTTCGGCGCCGATCCGGTGTTCCACGGGTATGGGCAGGTCATCGATGAACAACTCGTTCGAATCCACCGCCTTGCGGCCCAGCTTCTCGATCTCGCGTACTGTGATATAGCGCCGGTCCAGGTCGGTATAGAACAGCGTCAGTCCGTCGGTGGGTTTCTTCACCTGTTCCAGCGGCGTGGTGCGCGCCAGCAGGAGCATTTTCTCCGTCACCTGCGCGGTCGTGATCCAGACCTTCCTGCCGTTGACGATATAGCGATCGCCTTCGCGGCGGGCGAAGGTCTTGAGCCGCGTGGTGTTCAGGCCGGTATTGGGTTCCGTCACCGCGAAGCAGGCCTTCTCCTCACCTCGGATAAGAGGAGGAAGAAAGCGCTGCTTCTGCTCTTCGGTGCCGAATCGCACCACAGGGTTCAGGCCGAAGATGTTCATGTGAATGGCGGAGACGCCGCTCATCCCCGCGCCGGACTGGGCGATGGCCTGCACCATGATGGCGGCCTCCTGGATGCCGAGGTCCGCCCCGCCATATTCCGCGGGCATGCAGATGCCCAGCCATCCCGCCTCGGCGATCGCCTGGTGGAAATCCAGGGGAAAGCCGCCATGCCGGTCGCGCTCCAGCCAATAATCGGCGTCAAACCGTTCGCAGATGCGCGATATCGCGTCCCGTATCGCCTCTTGCTCGTTCGTCAGCGAAAAATCCATCGCAAGTTCCTTGTGGTTCGGAAGGGCAGGACGGTGCGAGCGATCAGTTCGGCTCGAGGCCGATATCCTGCACCGTCGTCTTGAACAGCTCGATCTGCTGCGCGAGGAACTCTCCGTATTCCTGCGCCGTGCTGGCTATGGAGTAGCCGCCCTGCACCTCGAGGGCCTCGACGATCTTGGGGCTCTTCATGGCCAAGGCGATTTCTTCGCTCAGTTTCGCGATGACGTCGGGTGGTGTCCTGGCCGGCGCCATCACTCCCTGCCAGCCGGACAATTCGATACCCTCTACGCCGCTGGCCTGCAGCGTGCCGACTTCCGGCAACACCTCCGAGCCGTTCTGCGCCGTTATCACGATCGGCTTGAGGCTGCCGGCCTCGATCAGCCCCAGGGCGGAGTTGACCGAGTCGAGCTGGAACTGGACCATGCCCGCGACCACCGCGCTGCGCGCTTCGCTGCTGCCCTTGTAAGGCACGTGGACCGCTTCGAGCCCTCTGTCCTTCAGGATCATCTCCATGCCGATGTGGGCCAGATTGCCGATGCCGGGGCTGCCATAGTTGAACCCGCCGGGCCTTGCCTTCACCTGCGCGACCCATTCCTCGAAATTGCTCGCCGGGAAATCCTTGTTGACCACCATCACCAGGGGCAGGGTGGCGGTGCCGTTCACCGGCGCGAGATCGCGAAGGGGGTCGGCCGGCAGATTGCGATACAGCGCGGGGCTCAGTCCGAGTGACGAGCTGTTGTAGAGCAGCGTGTAGCCGTCCGGGGCGGCGTTCGCGACATAGCCTGCCGCGATGTTGCCGTTTGCCCCCGGCCTGTTGTCGACGATCACGGGCTGTGCGAGCTGGGCCGACAACTGCTCGGCCAGCACCCTGGCCATGATGTCGTTCGGGCCGCCGGGGGCGAAGCCCACGACCAGTTGAAGAGGCCGCTCCGGCCACTTCGCGAAGGCGGCGCCCGGCGCAATCAGCGTCAGGGCAAGCGCGACATGGGTGCAGAGTCGAGTGCGCAGACGCACCAGGGTTTTCGATGCCATGCAGGGTCTCCTCGGTCTCGATTCGATTCGAGTTATGGAAATGGGGAAGCTGTGTCTTGCCTACCTGCCTACATGGCTGCCCCGTCGTGCAGCAGGTGTTCGATCTCCAAGGGGCTCAGGCCGGCTTCCCGCAGCACTTCGATCGTGTGCTGGCCCAGGCGCGGAGGCATCGTGGGCTGCGGCGTTTGCGCATCGAATCGCAGGACAGGCCGGGTCACCTTGACCTCGCCGAGTGCGGGATCGACAAGGCGCATGAAAAATCCCCCGGCCACGAGCTGCGGGTCGGATTCCAGATCCTCCAGCCGATTCATCCGGGCCGCCGGTATGTCGAGCTGCCTGCACACGGCCAGCCATTCCTCTGTCGGGCGTCGGGCAAGGTGTGCGCCCAGGATCGAATAGAGCGCATCGATGTGGCGCGTACGTTGCGCAATGTTCCGAAAACGCGGGTCCTGCAAGGACGCGGTATCGCCGACTTCCTCGAAAAAGCGACGCCAATGCACATCGGTATAGGGCAGGGCGCAAACGTATCCGTCCGCCGTCCGGTAGGGGCGCCTGGCGCGGGTCATCAGCCGGTCGTATCCATACTTGCCGTCGCGTCCGGCGAAATGCGCGCCATAAAGATGTTCGGCAAGGGTGAAGCTGGTCATTGCCTCGAACATGGGCACCTCGACATGCACCCCCTTGCCCGAGCGGGCGCGGCCCACCAGCGCCATCAGGATGGCCTGCGCCGCGAAGAGCGCGCAGGTCTTGTCGGCCGCCACCGTGGGAAAGTAGAGGGGTTCGCCGGTCTGGGCCTCGGTCAGCGCGGCGAATCCGCAAAGCCCCTGGATGATGTCGTCGTACGCAGGCTGGCCGGCATAGGGCCCGCCTTGCGCAAAGCCGTGGACGCTGACGATGATGAGCCGCGGGTTTCTTGCATGCAGCACGCCGGGGTTCAAGCCGAGCGCATCCAGCTTTTGCGGACGGATGCTGCAAATCAGGACGTCGGCCCGCTCGACCAGCGTGAGCAGCGTTTCGCGGGCGGGTGCCTTCTTCAGATCCAGCGCGATACTGCGCTTGCTGCGGTTGACGCCTATGAACGCCGCGCCCATGCCGGGCTCCGGCTGGGGCCCGGTCCTGCGCGTCGTATCCCCCGAGGGCGACTCGATCTTTATCACGTCGGCACCGTAGTCACCCAGCATCTGGGTTGCGTAGGGCCCCAACATGACGGACGTCATGTCCAGGATGCGGATTCCGGCCATCGGCAGGGCGCAGCTCTGCGGCGCGCCGTCCGGTTGTGGGTTCGTGGAGCGCTCCATCATTTCACTGGGGTGCAGTACCGTTCGACCGCGTCCTTCATCAATCGGATGAATTCCGTGGCGTTCGCACGGATGTCCTGGCCGGGCCCGCCGATGCCCAGGGCGAGCCGATGGCCGGCGATGCGCTCCGGCAGATGCATGGCGACCAGGCCTACCCCCGGCAGAAACAAGTCCAGCGAGAGCGCATAGCCCCGTTTCCGGATGGCCTGCAAGTCGCGGTTCACGTCCTCCAGCGACAACGGCGCAACGCCGGCCTCCTGGTTATGGCGGAATATGGCCTGGCGAACCTTTTCTTCGCTGCGGGTGGACAGGAAAAGCCGGCCCGTCCCGGATATGGCGAGCGGCCGCGTCGAACCCACCGACACGTGCATGCGCAGTGTCCTGGTGGCGGGAACGACATGTATATATCGGACGAGCGACTCGGATGCCACGCCCAGCACAATGGTCTGGCCGGTGATGCGTCCGAGTTCGTCCATCATGCGCAGGATATGGCTGTCCTGGGACAACTGCGGCGCCACCCAGGAACCCAGCAGCGTGACGCGCGGTGTAGGTACATAGCAGCGCTGCGCATTCTGTTCCAGATAGCCCAGACCGAGCAGACTGTTCAACAGCATGGACGTGCTCGACACCGGGTAATCCAGCGCATGGGCCACTTCGGTGACGCTGGCCGCACGGCGCACGTCGTCGAAATACTCGAGCACTTCCAGTACCCGAACGGCAGATTTCACACCCATGAGTCACCGTCTCGATCGGTACCTGACTGTTCCAGTCTAGGAAGGCGATAGATTCACGTCAACGATGTGAAATCAGATTTCATGTATGTGAAATCCGTGACGCGGCCGCGCCGTTCCACGCGTCACCACGGGCGCCACGGCGATCCTGCCGGCCGTGTTGGCCTTGGATGCGACCCCGCTGGCCGGGGCGGTCCGTTCAGAAACCCGGCAGCCGCGCCGTGCGCGCGGGCGCATCGCCGGCCTCGGCCAGGGCGCCTTCGTGCGCGAGCAGCCAGCGCTTGCGCTCGAGCCCGCCGCCGTAGCCCGTCAGGGTGCGGTTGCTGCCGATGACCCGGTGGCAGGGGACGACCAGGCTGACCGGGTTGGCGCCGTTGGCGAGGCCAACCGCACGCACGGCGGCCGCGCGGCCGATGCGTGCGGCCAGCTCGCCGTAGCTGAGCGTCGTACCGGCCGGAATCTCGCGCAGGGTCTGCCATACCAGGCGCTGGAATGCCGTGCCGCCCGTGGCGACGCGCAGGCCGTCGAGGGCGCCGATGTCGCCGGCGAAATACGCGGCCAGCCTGGGGCCGGCCGCGCAGGCGGCTCCGCCCTCCACGATCTCGATGGATGCACCGCCGTACTGCCGCCGCAGCAGCAGGTGCATGCGCTGCTCGTGGTCCTGCCAGTCGAGGGCCCGCAGGACGCCGTCCTCGTCGGTGAGGATCAGCATGGGGCCGAGGGGCGAGGGCAGGCGTTCGAGTCGAAGTTTCAGGGACGGCATGGCGGGGTGTTCAGTGCTCAGGTAATCAGGTGCTCAAATACTCGGTCGGACCACACCGCGATGCGGCCGCGTCGTGTGCCGCGGGCGGCATCTCTGGCGTGCCGGCGAACGATTCCAGCGTAGCAAGCACCGGCGCCGTGCGCACTCCGTTTCTTGCGCTGTATTGCACCGTGGGGCCGGGCGAGGCACGCAAGCTGCTGCTTGCACCGCTCTGCACGCCCGGCCGTCCGCGGCTCGCCGGGCCGCCGCGTGGACGGCGCCGTGCCGCGTCCCCAGGAGTCCTGCGCATGAGCCAGAGCAAGCCCACGATGGCCGTCCCCGGTTTCGAGCATCAACCGGACGCCAGCCGCGCCTACTGGCGCCATCGGCCCGACAACACGCTGCCGCCGCCGGACATGGTGGGCGCCTACACGCGCAACCGGCCCTTGCCCGCCGAGGGCATCGCGAATCGCAAGGCCTGGATCATCGGCGGCGGCATCGCGGGGCTGGCCGCGGCCTTCTACCTGATCCGCGACGCGCGCATGCCGGCGGCGAACATCACCATCCTGGAGAACCTCGCCGTCGAGGGCGGCTCGCTGGACGGCTCGGGCAACGCGCAGGAAGGCTACCTGGTGCGCGGCGGCCGCGAGATGAACTGGAACTACGACAACCTCTGGGACATGTTCCAGGACGTGCCGGCGCTCGAGCTGCCCGAAGGCTACAGCGTGCTCGACGAGTATCGGCTGGTCAACGACAGCGATCCGAACTATTCCAAGGCCCGGCTGATGCATCGCCGCGGCCAGATCCAGGATTTCTCCACCCTCGGGTTGAGCCGCTCGCAGCAGTGGGAACTGGTCCGCCTGCTGCTCAAGCGCAAGGAGGAGCTGGACGATCGCACGATCGAGGACTACTTCAGCGAAGGCTTTCTGAAGAGCAACTTCTGGTTCCTCTGGCGCTCGATGTTCGCGTTCCAGAACTGGCAGAGCCTGCTCGAGATGAAGCTCTACATGCACCGCTTCCTGGACGCGCTCGACGGGCTGACCGACATGTCGGCCCTGGTCTTTCCCAAGTACAACCAGTTCGACAGCTTCGTGCGTCCGCTGGCCGGCATGCTGCGCCGCCAAGGCGTGACATTCCAGTTCGACACCCTGGTCGAGGACCTGGACATGGCCGTGTCGGGCGAGTTGCGCACCGTGACCGGCATCCGGGCCCGTGTCGGCGGCGAGCCCGCCACGATCGCGGTGGGCGAGGGCGATCTGGTGTTCGCGCTGACCGGTTCCATGACCGAGGGCACGGCTTACGGCGGCATGGACCATGCGCCGGCGCTCGATCGCGCGCGGCTGGCCTCGCCGGCCTGGAGCGGCTGGACCTTGTGGCGCAACCTGGCGCGCCAATCGCCGGTGTTCGGCCGGCCCGAGAAGTTCTGCGGCGACATCGAGCGCTCGATGTGGGAGTCGGCCACGCTCACCTGCAGGCCTTCGCCGCTGGTCGAGAAGATCAAGGCGCTGGCCGTCAACGATCCCTATTCCGGCAAGACGGTGACGGGCGGCATCGTCACTTTCACCGACTCGAACTGGGTGTTGAGCTTCACCGTCAACCGCCAGCCGCACTTCCCGGACCAGCCCGGGGACGTGCTGGTCGCGTGGGTGTATGCGCTCATCATGGACAAGCCGGGCAACTGCGTGCAAAAGCCCATGCCGGCATGCACCGGCCGCGAGATACTCGCCGAACTGTGCCATCACCTGGGCATCCCGGACCAGATCGACGCCGTGGCGGCCAACACCCAGGTGCGTACCGCGCTCATGCCCTACATCACGGCGCAGTTCATGCCGCGCGCGGCCGGCGACCGGCCCGAAGTCGTGCCGCGCGGCTGCACCAACTTGGCGCTGCTCGGCCAGTTCGTCGAGACGCGCAACGACGTGGTGTTCACCATGGAAAGCTCGGTGCGCACCGCGCGCATCGCCGTCTACAGCCTGCTCGGGCTCGCCAAGCAGGTGCCGGATCTGAGCCCCACCCAGTACGACGTACGCAATCTGCTGCGGGCCGCGCGCGCACTCAACAACGGCAGCCCGTTCCCGGGCGAACGCTTGCTGCATCGGCTGCTCGACAAGACCTACTACGCCCACGTGCTGCCACCCCTGCCGGCCAACGAGCCGGGCACGCGCGAGCGCGTCGAGCAGGAGCTTGCGGGCATCTTCGGCAAGGGGAGCCAACTGCTGCGCGGCGCTTCGAGCTGGCTGGAGGGGCTGCGCGACAGCCTGAACCGCAAGTCGCGCTGAAAAACGTCCGTCGGGCTGCGGCGCGCGGCGTCAGTCCAGGCCGGAGCGGGCCTTGACGGCGTCCTCGTGCAGCGATTCGTTCAACTGGTCGACGATCATCGCCCAGGGCGCATCGGCCTGGATCTGTTCGGCCAGGAACTGGCGCTGCGACTCGTTCCAATAGGACGCATCGGCAATCTTCACGTCCGCGGGCAACTGGTGGGTGCGGATGAACTCGGCGATGGCCGGTTCCCCGGCATCCAGGCCAAGCTGCAGGAAAAGGTTGGTCATGCGTGGTTCGGCAGTGTTCATGCAGAATTCCTTTGAAGAAGAGGGTGACGAACCACTGTCAGAGCACAGTTCATACCGAGATCATCGCGCGCACGCCCCGCGCCTGCATGTCGGCGCCTGCACCGCTCGCCACCACTTCGCCGCGGTCCATCACCGCATAGTGGTCGGCGAGCTTCTCGGCGAACTCGTAGTACTGCTCGACCAGCAGCACGGTCATGCCGAACTCGTCGACCAGCCGGCGCAGGGTGCGCCCGATCTCGCCGATGATGTTCGGCTGTATGCCCTCGGTGGGCTCGTCCAGGATCAGCATGCGGGGCTCGCTCATCAGGGCGCGGCCGATGGCGAGCTGCTGCTGCTGGCCGCCCGAGAGGTCGCCGCCGCGGCGCGATTTCATGTCCTTCAGCACGGGAAACAGTTCGTAGATCTGCGCCGGGATCTCGCGGGGCGCCTTGCGGCTGGCCGCGCCGACGAACAGGTTCTCTTCCACGGTGAGGCGCGGGAAGATCTCGCGCCCCTGCGGCACGTAGGCCAGCCCGGCGGCCACGCGCGCATGCGGACGCAGACCGTCCAGGGGCTGGTCCTGCCAGCGTATGTGGCCCGAGCGCACCGGCACCACGCCCATGATGCACTTGAGCAGCGTGCTCTTGCCCACGCCGTTGCGCCCGAGCAGCACGGAAAGGCGGCCCTCGGGCACCGCCAGGCTCACGTCGCGCAGGATGTGGCTGCCGCTGTAGTACTGGTTGAGTCCTTCGATGTGCAGCATGCGTTAGCGTCCCAGATACGATTCGATCACGCGCTCGTCCGACTGGACCTGCGCGAGCGTGCCCTCGGCGAGCACGCTGCCTTCGGCAAGCACGGTCACGCGGCCGCTCTCGCCCGCCAGGGCCGCCACGAAGGCCATGTCGTGCTCGACCACCAGCATCGAGCAACTGCCGCGCAGGCTGTTGAGCAGCTCGGCGAGCTGCATGGTCTCGTCGTCGCTGATGCCGGCGGCGGGTTCGTCCAGCAGCAGCAGCCGCGGCTCCTGCATGAGCAGCATGCCGATCTCCAGGCGTTGCTTCTGGCCATGCGAAAGCTCGCCGGCCGGCCGCTGCACCACGTCGGTGAGCGCGGTGCGTTCGAGCGTGGCCTCTATCGCGCCGATCGCCTGCGCCGACGGCCTGGCGCGCAGGGACTTGAACCAGCGCTTGTCGGTGGCGCGGGCGAGGTCCAGGTTCTGCCACACCGTGTGGTTCTCGAACACGGTGGGCTTCTGGAACTTGCGGCCGACGCCGGCTTGCGCGATGGCCGCCTCGTCCATGCGGGTGAGATCCATCGTCTGGCCCAGGAAGACCGTGCCGGCGTCGGGGCGCGTCTTGCCGGTGACGACGTCCATCATGGTGGTCTTGCCGGCGCCGTTGGGGCCGATGATGCAGCGCAGTTCGTTGTCCTCGATGGTCAGCGACAGGCCGCGCAGGGCCTTGAAGCCGTCGAAGCTGACCTGCACGTCCTCCAGGTAGAGGATCTGGCCGTGGCTGACGTCGATCTTGCCGCGTTCGTAGAGGTGGCCGAGGCCCGCGTCGCTGTGGATGCCGAGATTGGCGCTCATCGATTACTTCCTCCCGAACAGCCCGATGATGCCGCGCGGCAGCAGCAGGGGGGCGAGCACGAAGATGGCGCCGAGGAAGAACAGCCAGTACTGGGCGAACCAGGTGGTGAAGAGCGTCTTCGCGCCGTTGACGCCGATGGCGCCGATGATGGGGCCGAGCAGTGTGCCGCGCCCGCCCACCGCGACCCAGATGGCCATCTCGATGGAGTTCACCGGCGCCATTTCGCTCGGGTTGATGATGCCGACCTGCGGCACGTAGAGCGCCCCTGCGAGCCCGCACAGCACGGCCGAGAGGGTCCAGGCGAAGAGCTTGTAGCCCAGCGGCCGGTAGCCCAGGAACATGGTGCGGGTCTCGGCGTCCCGGATGGCGGTGAGCACCTGACCGTAGCGCGAGCCGACCAGGGCGCGGCAGGCCAGGAAGGCGATCACGAGCAGGCTGAAGCTTGCCAGCAGCAGGGCGACGCGCGTGGTGCTGGAGGCGATCGGATAGCCCAGAATGGTGGTGAAGCCGGTGAAGCCGTTGTTGCCGCCGAAGCCCGTTTCGTTGCGAAAGAAGAGCAGCATCGCGGCGAAGGTCAGCGCCTGGGTGATGATGGACAGGTACACCCCTTTCACGCGCGAGCGGAAGGTGAAGTAGCCGAACACCAGGGCGAGCAGGCCGGGCACCAGCACAACCAGCACCATCGCCCACAGAAAGCTGCTGGTGCCCCACCAGTACCAGGGCAGCTCGGTCCAGCTCAGGAAGGTCATGAAGGGCGGCAGGCCGTTGCCCGAGGCTTCGCGCATGAGGTACATGCCGAAGGCGTAGCCGCCCAGCGCGAAGAAGAGGGCATGGCCCAGGCTGAGGATGCCGCAATAGCCCCACACCAGGCCGAGCGCGAGCGCGGCCACGGCATAGCACAGGATCTTGCCGGTGAGCGTGAGGGCGTAGTCCGAGAGGTGCAGCGCATGGCCGGCGGGCAACACCAGCGCGCCCACCGGGACCAGCACGAACACCGCGAGGCAGAGCAGGCCCAGGCCGATCGCCCAGTTGCGCTTGAGCAGCGGCTCGTCCGGCGCCTGCGTGCCGGTGGAAGCCAGCGTCTCGTTCATGGGAACAGCAGCCATTACGCCTCCACGCTACGGCCCTTGAGGGCGAACAGACCCTGCGGACGCTTCTGGATGAACAGGATGATGAGCAGCAGCACGGCGATCTTGGCGAGCACCGCGCCCCAGAAGGGTTCGACGATCTTGCTCACGATGCCCAGGCCGAAGGCGCCGACGACCGCGCCCGCGAGCTGGCCCACGCCGCCCAGCACCACGACCATGAAGGAGTCGATGATGTAGGTCTGGCCCAGATCGGGCCCGACGTTGCCGATCTGCGCCAGTGCGCAGCCGCCCAGACCCGCGATGCCCGCGCCGAAGGCGAAGGCCTGGGTGTCGACGCGGTTGGTCGGCACGCCGGCGCAGGCGGCCATGGTGCGGTTCTGCGTGACTGCGCGGATGAACAGGCCGAGCCGGGTGCGCGTGAGCACCAGCCAGGCGCACAGCACCACGGCGATCGCGAAGCCGATGATGACGATGCGGTTCCAGGGCAGCAGCAGGCCGGGCATGACCGAGATGCCGCCGCTCATCCAGGACGGGTTCATGACTTCCACGTTCTGCGCGCCGAAGAGCATGCGCACGCTCTGCATCAGCAGCAGGCTGATCCCGAAAGTGGTGAGCAGGGTCTCGAGCGGACGCCCGTAGAGATGGCGGATGACCAGGCGCTCGAGCACCACGCCGACCAGGGCGGCGGTGACGAAGGCCACCGGCACCGCGGCCAGCAGGTACCAGTCGAAGGCACCGGGCAGGTATTGTCGGAACAGGTTCTGCACGACGAAGGTGGCGTAGGCGCCGATCATCAGGAACTCGCCGTGCGCCATGTTGATGACGCCGATCAGGCCGTAGGTGATGGCCAGGCCGAGCGCGGCCAGCAGCAGCACGCTGCCCAGGCTGATGCCGGCGAAGAGCGTGCCGACCTGCCGCGCCGTGCGTTCGGCCGCATCCAGTCTGGCGAGTGCATCCTGCGCCGCGCTGCGCACCACCGGGTCCACGTCGGGCGCGGCCAGGGGCAGCAGGCGCGGGCGATAGCGCGGATCGGCGGTGGCGCCGATGCGCTCGGCGGCCTGGGCGCGCAGCGCGGGGTCGTCCGCGTCGAGCGCGATCAGGGCCGAGAGCAGGGCCATGCGCTCCTGCAGCGCGCTGTCCTGCTCCTTGGCGACGAGCGCGTCGACCAGGGGAATCATGGTCGGCGGCGGCGGCGAGGCGAGCAGCGCATCGACGGCGCGGGCGCGCTCGGCGCGATTCGGCGATTCCAGCGCGAGCACGGCGGCGGCGGCCGAGATGCGGCTGCGCAGTTGATTGTTCAAGCGGGCGTTCGGCACCTTGTTGGCCGACAGCGCGACGAGCAGCTCGCGGGCTTCGGCATCACCCTGGGCCGTGGCCGCGATGATGTCGGCGACGGCCTGCGAGCGGCGCGAGAAATTGTTGTCGCCGAGCGCCTCGGCGACGCCGGGTTCCAGCGCCATGGCCGGCGTGGCGACCAGGCTCAGCCAGACCAGCAGGGCGCACAGCAGAGTGTGGCATAGCGGCCGCCGCGCAGATGGAGGGCAGGTCTTCATTCGGGCTCCGCACGAACGGGAAAGGGGCGGGCGCCCGGCGAGGCGCCCGCGAGGCAAGGCAGGCTCAGGACACGACGTCCGGCTTCTTCTCGTTGCCCGGGATGTAGGGGCTCCAGGGCTGGGCGCGCACGACTTCCGGCGTGCTCCACACCACGTCGAACTGGCCGTCGTCGCGGATCTCGCCGATCATCACCGGCTTGTGCAGGTGGTGGTTGCCATCCATCGTAAGCTTGAAACCGGACGGGGCGTCCACGCTCTCGCCGACGATCGCCTTGCGCACCTCGTCCACATCCGTGCTCTTGGCCTTCTCCACGGCCTGCTTCCAGAGCTGCATGCCGACCCAGGTGGCTTCCATGGGGTCGTTGGTGACCCGGTCGTCGCCGCCCGGCAGGTTGGCCGACTTGACGTAGTCGGACCAGGACTTCTTGAAGGTGGTGTTGGTGGGGTTGTCCACCGACATGAAGTAGTTCCAGGCGGCGAGGTGGCCGACCAGGGGTTTGGTATCGATGCCGCGCAGCTCTTCTTCGCCCACCGAGAAGGCGACCACCGGCACGTCCTGTGCGCTCAGGCCCTGGTTGCCGAGTTCACGATAGAAGGGCACGTTGGAGTCGCCGTTGATGGTGGACACCACGGCGGTCTTGCCGCCTTGCGAGAACTTGCGGATGTTGGCGACGATGGTCTGGTAGTCGGCGTGGCCGAAGGGCGTGTAGACCTCTTCGATGTCGCTGTCCTGGATGCCCTTGCTGTGCAGGAAGGCGCGCAGGATCTGGTTGGTGGTGCGCGGATACACGTAGTCGGTACCGAGCAGGAAGATGCGCTTGGCGCCGCCGCCTTCTTCCGAGAGCAGGTACTCGACGGCCGGGATGGCCTGCTGGTTGGGTGCGGCGCCCGTGTAGAACACGTTGGGCGACATCTCCTCGCCTTCGTACTGCACCGGATAGAAGAGCAGGCCGTTGAGCTCCTCGAATACCGGCAGCACCGATTTGCGCGAGACCGAGGTCCAGCAGCCGAACACGGCGGCGACCTTGTCCTGGGTGAGCAGTTGGCGGGCGCGTTCGGCGAACAGCGGCCAGTTGGAGGCAGGATCGACCACCACCGCCTCGAGCGGGCGGCCCATCACACCGCCGTTGGCGTTGATTTCGGCGATCGTCATCAGGGCCACGTCCTTCAGCGACGTCTCGGAGATGGCCATGGTCCCCGACAGCGAGTGAAGGATGCCGACTTTGATGGGCGTCTTGTCCTGGGCGAAGGCCAGCGGCACGCGGCCGGCAAGCGCCGCGCCGCCCGCCAGCGTCGCCAGCTTCAGCAGGGTACGTCTTTGCATGATCGATCCTCTGGGAAAGGGAAACGCAAGCGAATGCAAGCGCTTATGTCATTCATGCAAACACCGTGCCATTTGTCCTGCGGTGCCTGACCCCGCGGGCACCAAAAAGCGGCCGCCGCAAGAGCGCAGGCGCCTGTCTGCGCCCGGCCAGGCACCGCCGGGGTGCATCATGACGGCTGGTCACGGTGGTGCGCATCGTCATGGTGCGATGGATTGCGCGTGCACGGTGCGGGTCGCTCCATTTCCGTGCGGCCGGACATGCCGTCCGAACCGCGGAAATCCGGGCGAAAACCCTGCGAGCTACCGGCATCGCCGTTCGCCGCCGCCCTGCATAATCCACGATCGTCCCGTACCGCCCGCAGGGCGGCGTGTCTCTCTTCAGGTTTTTCCGCTCGATGCCGCCTCTGCCCATGCTGCGTTTGCTTTCCCTGCTGTCGGCCGGACTCGTCGTGGCCGGCTGCGCCACCGTCGGCCAGGGCTTCGACCCTGCCGGCGTCGCCGGCCTGGTGCCAGGCGAGAGCACGCTGGGCGAAGCCCGGGTGCTCCTGAAGGCGTCGCCCACGCAAACCTACGCCGCCGCCAATGGCGCCGTGCAGGCGCTGTGGTATGCCGGCCTGCGCGGGCCGGTCGACAGTCATGCCTCGCGCTCGGTGCTGCTCGCCTTCGGCCCGGACGGCCGCTTCCGCCAGGTGCTCGACGCCCGGGGCGTCATCCTGGACGAGGCCGCCACCGATCGCCAGCGGCGGCAGGCGGCCTGCCTGGAGGTAGCGCCCGGCGAGCCGTGCGATGCCTATGGCGGGCCGGCCGCGCCGGCTGCGGTGCAGACGGGCGGCCATGTCCCTGCGGCACCCGCGCCCGCCGGCTGCTACGCCGCCGGCGAGAAGGTCGTCATCTGCCCGGCGTTGTAGGTCGGTCGAGTGGCAATCCTTGCTGGGCGGCGGCTGGACGCCCTATATGCGTCCAGCCCTGATCGCGATTCGGGCAACAGTACCGGGAGTCGGCGCAGCCGTTCTGACATTCACTGAAACGGACACCGTCGTGGATGTCGTCGCGATGACGATGGGGGGATCCAGCTCGTAGTTGACGACGCCGCCTTCACGAAGAATGCTGACAGATACGGTTTCCCGCTCAGGCGTGGTGTCCAGCCCATGACTGATGGAGATCGCCTGAACGCCGACCGCGGTCACCGGGAACTCGTTGCTGACGGCAAATCCTGTGCGCCTGTAACCTTGGTTCCCTGAGAATTCCCACGCTGCGGGAACTACGCCTTGGATGGGCGGAACCCCGACAAATCTGCACTGCGCGACGGAACCCGTGCCGGAGACAGTCCCGGAGAACTGGATGCCTTGTGCCTGCGTCGGGGCTGATTGCGTGTCGCCCAGGGTCGCCCCTATGATCTGCGCATCCTTGTCGGAGTCTTGAAACACCACGCCGCGCCCCAGTTGTGCCTGGCCGTTGTTGATGATCTCCCCGCCGAATACTTTCATATCTGCGCCGAGATTGAGGATGCCATGGCGGGCACACGCCTGGACGAGGACGCCATGAAATTCCGAGTGATACGGGCTCTGGGTGATGCGTATTCCATCCTGCCGGGAGCGCGCTATCCGGGTGCCGAACAGGAGCAGCGATCCGAGGTTGTCTATCATGGGCACCGACCCAGCCGGGATCGCGTTGGAACCGGATGCTTGCACGACCGTACCCACGAGAGAGCCCGTTGCCGTGTCGATCGACTCGACAAACATGCGGATGTGGCTGCCACCACCGGATATCGTCACGTAGTTTCTTGGGCCGCAGTCGATGTGGCGACCATCGGTGATGGCGACGGAGATCGGTCCCGATGCCGGGGTGACATCGGCCGCGGTGGTGCCCACTGTCTGACTGGAAGGGCTTTGAAATACCGTATAGATCGCGGAATCGAGAAAGCTTCCGCCAACGACCACGAGACGGCCCCGAGAATGTTTGAGTGCGCACTCGTCGCGATAGGACAGGCATGCCTGCATAACGTAGGTTCCGGTGTTGGAGCCGATTACGTTATATCCGTAGCTTCCCGCCGGCGCGTTGTAGCTACTGCACCCGATCAGGACGATGTTGTCTCCGGCATTTTCCCGAATCCGGAAGTTTCCCGAACCGTTGGGATGCGTCTTCCCGGCAACGCACCCGAGGATGACCGCATCATCCCCCCGCAGATCGAAGCCCATGCCGCCCCGGTTGGGAATCGGTCCGAAGCCATTGCCTTCTGACCAGCATGAAATCAGCGAATAGTTCTGCAGGCCGCCTTTGATATCGAAACCATCGTAATGGTTATGGATGGCACCGCACCTTTCGATGACGAGTTCGGATCGATGGGGCAGAAAGGTGCCGACCGAAGAAATCCCGTAGCCGTCGCAGTTCCGGACCACACATCCGACGATATGGGCTCGGACCACATCCTCGATTCGGATCCCGGAATTGTCGCCGTCCTGGTTGAGATCCGTGCCCTGCTTTTGGTTTTCGCCGTTGCCGTCGAAGGTCCCGCCTATGATGCCGACATCATGGAGGGTCCCACGCACGAGGGCATCCCCGTAATGGCCGAGGGTAATCAAGGCGCCCTGATTCTCGTTCGGGCTGGGGCGCATCTTCACAATTGCGCCTTCGGCAACCACATACACTCGGGAACCCTTCACCCGGATCACGCCGCCGTTCACCCAATATGTTCGGCCTGCCGGAACGACCACGCGCGCCCCGCCACGGATTTGGGCAACCTCCAAAGCGGCCAGGAACCCAGGAGTGTCGTCATGCCCCTCATCGTTCCCCACGGCGCCAAAATCCGTAACCAGCAATTCCTGGTCGTACAGTGGGGCATCGATAGATCGTGCCTGGGCTCCGGCGTAGGACATGGCGAAGTCAAGCAACCCGGCTCCGCCCATACCGTGCAACGCGTTGAGCCGCTTGGCGATAGCAAGCGCCTGCGCGTTCATCGGTCCGGCTGCACCGCCCAGGGACGGCGCTTCTTCGCTCTGTTGCGGAATATCCGCCCATTCGCCGGGCGGGTCGATGACCCCATCGAAACCCTGGCCCGCGAGGCCTGTCTGGTCGAGATGTCGACTGCCGTCGTGCACCCAGGTGCCGTTGAGGCGGCTTTCCATCGATTCCGCCTGCGCACGCTCCAGCACAGCATGAGGAAAGTCCTTCTCGCAGCACCTCCCCGCTTGGTCCATCCAGATACACCGGACCGATCTGGCCACGGAGTCATCCTGAGCCACCGTCATCGTGGTGCCCCCGCTGCGCAGCCGCACCACGTCGCCAATCGAGAACATGCCACCCCTCCTTGCTGCAAGAGCCTTGAGCGGCGATCTTAGTGCAAGGTCCAGAGCGTCTGCGACGCTTTTAGCCGCAACGTGTGCCAGAAGCCCGGTGCCCGGCGGGCGGTCGATTCCGGGGGGCCGGGCTGCCGGACGTCAACGGTTGCAGGTCATCACGTAGCTTCCATCCTCGGCTCTGGTGAACGTAAACATGATCTCGCGGTCCATGGCGGCGACGATGACGTACGAGCTGCCAGGTTCCGAGCCCTCGTCGGGCTCACCTATCGCCAGACTCTCGGTGTTGGCGATCAGTTCGATCAGCGCGGCGATATCCGGATGGTTCTTTGTCGCGGGCCCATCGCCCACGGTGTCGTGCTCCACGCTCATATGCGATGTCTCCTGTTGCGGGTTAATATGACCCGGGCTTATTTTCGTGATGGGTGGCGCTTGCCGACCCGTGCTGCATGTCCGGCTGGCGCCGCTACGCAGGCCGTGCCTGCAAGCCTGCCAACGCCTCACGCCGGCGAGAGCGAGCCGAGGTTAACCCAGGTCTGCAACGTGCCTCAATTCGTAGTTCCCTGGGTGTCGGCGCGGCGCGGTGACACGATAGCTGGCGCTTTGGCCCGTGGTCAGTCGATCGCGACCATGACGCTGGAGGCCTTGATGACGCCGTAGGCCCGGTTTCCTTCCTGGAGCTGCATCGATTCCGCAGACTTGGTCGTGATGGTGGACGTGATTTCCACGCCGGGGGCGATTTCCAGTGTGACTTCGGTCGTCACCGGGCCACGTGTGATGGCGGTGATCTTGCCTGCCAACATGTTGCGGGCGCTGATTTTCATGATCGATTCCTCGAAGCGTCGTGCGCGCCACCATGGCGGGCACGGGTGTCATATCGTAGCGGGCAGCGTTCGTCGCGCAACTGGAGACCTTTCGACTCAGAGACACTTCTACTCGCGCGGTCCAGGTCGACGACGCTGGTGCTTGACCTGTAATCCCGACTGCTCCGTCGAGTGCGGCCACCGGGCGGCGCGTCGCGGGCAAGCCGCTAAAATGGCGCTTGCCACTTTTCTCCGATCCCATGTCTGCCTTTACTCCCGCTTCGCCGTGGGCGCTCACGGTTGCGCCCATGCTCGACTGGACCGATCGCCACTGCCGCTACCTGCACCGCCTGTATGCGCCGCAGGCGCGGCTCTACACCGAGATGGTGACGACGGGCGCGGTGCTGCGCGGCGATGCGGCGCGCCACCTGGATTTCGATCCGGCCGAGCACCCGGTGGCCCTGCAACTGGGCGGCAGCGAGCCTGCCGACCTCGCCGCGGCCGCGCGCCTGGGTGCGCAATGGGGCTATGACGAGATCAACCTGAACTGCGGCTGCCCATCGGAGCGCGTGCAGCGCGGGGCCTTCGGCGCCTGTCTGATGGCCGAGCCCGGGCTGGTCGCCGATTGCGTCAAGGCCATGCGCGACGTGGTGGACGTTCCCGTGACCGTCAAGCACCGTATCGGCCTGGACCACGGCGATTCCTACGGCTTCGTGCGCGACTTCGTCGGTACGCTGGCCGATGCCGGGTGCGAGGTTTTCATCGTGCACGCGCGCAATGCCGTGCTGAAGGGGTTGTCGCCGAAGGAAAATCGCGAGATCCCGCCGTTGCGCTACGAGGTGGCGCGGCAGCTCAAGGCGGATTTCCCGCAATTGACGCTGGTGCTGAACGGCGGTATCGCGGATGTCGCGACCAGCGTGGCCGCGCTCCAGGGCGAATCTGCCCTGGATGGCGTGATGATCGGCCGTGAAGCCTGGCATCGGCCGCGCGTGCTGGCCGAGGTGGCCGCTGCCTTCTGGCCGGACACCGCCGTGCTGGACGATGGGGAAATCGTCGCGCGGATGGCGCGCTATGCGGAGCGCGAGCTTGCGCGGGGCACGCCGCTGCGCTGCATCGTCAAACCCATGCTGGGCCTGGGCAACGGCCGTGCCGGCGCGCGCGCCTGGCGCCGCCTTTTGTCGGACACCCGCAAGCTGGCCGAAAACGACCCCGGCCTGATCGAAACCGCGTGGCGCGAAGTGCGGCCCGAGCGGCTTGCGGCGTGAATCCGGGCGCTGTACTCAGCCTTGCGCCGCGGTGTCGGTCGGCCAGTCGCGGATGTAGGCCTTGAGCATGTTGTTCTCGAACTCCTGCGCATCGACCACGGCGCGCGCCACGTCATAGAACGAGATCACGCCGAGCAGGGTGGGGCCGTCCATCACCGGCAGGTAGCGCGCGTGCCGCTGCAGCATCAGCCGGCGCACTTCGTCGATGTCGGTGTTGGGCGAGACGCTCACCGGCGCATCGTCCATGATCGAGCGGATCGTGTTGTCCGGCCCGATCATGCACTCACAGCGCTGCATGTGGCGGATGATCTCGCGGAAGGTCACCATGCCGGCCAGTTGGCCGAATTCCATGATGACCAGCGACCCGATGTCGTGGGTGGCCATGGTGTCCACGGCCTGGCGGATCGGCATGTCCGGGCTGGCGGTGTAGAGCGCGTCACCCTTGACGCGAAGGATTTCCTGAACTTTCAACATGGTCGTCTCCCGGCACGGGCAGCGTCCCGTGCACTTTCGTCATTCTATCCCCACGCGGCAAGGCCGGTGGCGCTTCGGCGAAGGCCTCGGCGATGGTCGGCAGCCGGCCGTCGGCCGCGCCCCGCCACGCTTGGTAGGCGATGCGCTGCAGCTCCTCGTCGCCGGCGAAGCCGGGCTGGCCGCGGTCGAGCAGCAGGCGGTCGAACACCGGGCCCAGCGTGGCGGTGGCCGGATCGCACACCAGCGCCCAGCGCTCCTTCGCGCCTTCGCCCAGGCGGGCCACGTAGCCTATGCCCTCCAGAGTCTCGAGCACGCTGGTGAGTTCGTCGTGGTTCAGGTGCAGGCGGTGCACCAGGGTTCGCATCGCCAGGCCCGGCGGCACGTTGCCGCGCGCCTCCGTAAGCTCGTTCAGCACGGCGAGCGCGTCCAGGTAGGCCGCGCCGGGACGGCGGTTGGGCTCGCGCCGGCCCAGGCGCACCAGGGGCATGCTCGCGGCCACCGTGGCGCCGAAGAGCACCACCAGCCACGACAGGTACAGCCACAGCAGGAAGATCGGCAGGATGGCGAATGCGCCATACACCATCGTGTAGGTCGGGAACCGGGTGAGATACCAGGCCATCCCGGTCTTCATGAGTTCGAGCACCACGGCCGTGCCGAAGCCGCCCAGCAGCGCGTCGCGCCAGGCCACGTAGCGGTTGGGCACCACCAGGAAGATGATGGTGATGCAAAAGCCGGTGACCAGCATCGGCACGAAGGTGAGGGCTAGCCCCGCGAGCGCGGAGAGGTCGCCGACCAGCCCGAGGGATTCGCGGGCCAGAAAGGACGTGGTCCAGAGGCTGGCCCCGAGCATGATCGGGCCCAGGCTCAGCACCGCCCAATAGACCAGCATGCGCTGCACGAACGTGCGCTGGCGCCTGACGTGCCAGATGTCGTTGAAGGCCTTGTCGATGGTGAGTATGAGCGAGACCGCCGTGACGAACACGAAGATCCCGCCCAGCGTGGAGAGCCGCGAAGCCTGCTTGGCGAACTGGTTGAGGTAGCCCATGACCGTGTCGGCCACGGTGACGGGCATCAGGCTCTTCACCATGAACTCGTCCAGCGCCAGGCGGAACTGGGCGAACAGCGGGAAGGCCGTGAAGAGCGCGAAGACCACGGCGAGCAGCGGGACCAGCGAGAGCACCGTGGTGAAGGTGAGCGCCGCGGCCACCTGGCCCACGTGCTGTTCGCCCGCCCGCGTGGCGGAAAAGCGCAACAGCCGCGCCACGGCCCGGGGCCGGTACGACCACACCCGACGCGGCAGCCGACGCCAGAATGGCGGCGGCGCACTGCGCAGCGGACATGCTTGGGACGATGAGCGTGCGCCTTCGCGGGCGGGCAGGTCGGCTGGGTTCATTGCATAGGAGCGCCGCGCTGGCGGTGCGCGAGTGCTCTGACGATAATAGCAGCATGAGCACCCCCGCCCCGAGCCCGCCCGCGCCCTGCGCCGGCCTGGACCCCCGCCTACGCCTGGCCGCCTCCGGCTTGCTGGTCGCCCTTATTCTGCTCTGCCTGGCCTGGGAGCTGGTGTTCGCGCCGTTGCGCCCGGGCGGCTCCTGGCTGGTGCTCAAGGCCATACCCTTGCTCGCGCCGCTGCGCGGCGTGCTGCGCGGACGCGTCTACACCTACCAATGGGCCGCGATGCTGGCTCTGCTCTATGTCATGGAAGGCGCCGTGCGTGCCATGAGCGACGCCAGCCCGGTGTCCGCCTCGCTCGCCTGGGGCGAGCTACTGCTGGCGGGCGGCTTCTTCACGTGCGCCGTGCTGTACGTGCGCCCGGCCAAGCAGGCGGCCCGGCGGGCGGCGAAGCCCGCCGGGCGTCGCTGAGGCCCGCACTGCCATGGGCGGTTCCGGGCATCCTGGCTCACAGCGCGCCATAAGCAGCGCGGGGTAGAGGGCACTCATGTCCTTGAGCGCTCCTTGACGGGCTGCGAGGCGAGCAATGCCTCGTTTCCGTTCTGGGAGGTATCGGCGCACTTGTACGTCGCCCCATGGGTGAGGTCACACCTGCTGTGGCAAAACCCGCCCCACAAAGCAAACAAGGCACTGCGTCGCTGGACGCAGTGCCTTGTTTGCTGGGAATTTTGGTGGAGCGGAGGAGGATCGAACTCCCGACCTTCGCATTGCGAACGCGACGCTCTCCCAGCTGAGCTACCGCCCCAAAAACAGAAGAGAAGATTCTAGCACCGAAAATTCCTGTTTGCCTAGCCCACCTGCGCCTCCGCGCGCAGACCGAGCTTGCGCGGCCCGCAATGCCAGACGGGGGCGAGGCTTGATCCAGATCAATCCATCCGTGATACGTCGAGAAAAATATTTATTTATTTTGTGACATTAATCAACGACCGTGTTACAACTTGACGACTGCTTCATCTCGATGGAGATACGAATGCACATAGGCGCCGCTATCAGGCATACCCGCGAGACACTCCGGCTCAAGCTGGAGATGGTGGCTCTGGATGCTGGTTTCGACCCCGGCAACCTGTCCCGCATCGAAACCGGGCGGCAGAATCCTTCGATCCCCCGCCTGGAAGCCATTGCCAAAGCGATGGATGTAACTGTCGCCGATCTCTATGCGCTCGTCGAGCCGCCGCGCACGCTGGTGAGCGCGCCGGGCGGCTCTCCGCTCAATGCGCGCGGGCGCACCCTGGACAACAGCGAGTGGGTGCAATTGCGCTGCGCATTCGAAGGCCTGGATGCACGGCGGCGCCATCTGACGCTCGAGTTCATGCAGATGCTCAATCGTCTCCAAGGCGAGGAGCGCGATGCGGCGGCGGGCGCCGAAGCGGCGTTCACTCAGGCGCCGGCGCGCCGGGCTGCCGCCAAGACGGTCGCGCCGCTCGCAGCCGCAAACGACGCGGCCACCAGCGCGAGCTGACGCATCGCGCCTGGCGCAGGCGCGCCGTCGTGGCGAGGGGCCTCGGCGGCGGGTGAGAACCTGGTTTCCCACCCATCCCTCGACCGACAGGTCCAAACGGCCGACACTCGCAGGCCATCCCGAACTTCCGCGCTAAACTTACAGGTTTTGTGTCGCGTGCCGCTCAGAGGGTCCTTCCGCGGCCCCTCCACACGGGAGTTCTTCCATGTCGTCTGAGTCGAAGCCGGTTACGCTGTCGCTCGTCGCGCCCGTCTACAACGAAGAGGACAGCATCGGCCTGTTCCTCGATCGGCTGGATGCGGTGTTTGCTGCCCACCCCGAGATAAGGCTGGAGGTGGTGTTCGTGAACGACGGCAGCACCGATGCCACGCTGGCGCGCCTGCTCGAGGCGCAGGCTGCCGACGAACGCTTGCGGGTGGTCGATCTCAGCCGCAATTTCGGCAAGGAGGCCGCGCTGACGGCTGGCCTGCACGCCGCCCGCGGGGACGTGGTGGTACCCATCGACGTCGACCTGCAGGACCCACCCGAACTCATCCTGCAGATGCTCGCCAAGTGGCGCGAGGGGTACGAGGTGGTGCTGGGCCACCGCATCGATCGCCGGTCCGACGTGTGGGCCAAGCGCACCAGCGCCAACTGGTTCTACCGGCTGCACAACCGTATCGCCACGCCCAAGCTGCCGGAGAATGTCGGCGACTTCCGCTTGATGGACCGCCAGGTCGTCGAGGCGTTGAAGACGCTGCCCGAGTCCTGCCGCTTCATGAAGGGGGTGTTCGCCTGGGTGGGTTTTCGCACAGCGACGGTCGATTACGTGCGGCCCGAACGCGCGGCCGGCACCACCAAGTTCAATAGCTGGAAGCTCTGGAACTTCGCGCTCGAGGGGGTGACGAGCTTCAGCACCGACCCGCTGCGCATCTGGACCTATCTCGGCTTCATCGTGTCCTGCCTGTCCTTCATCGTGGGGCTCATCATCGCCCTGCGCGTGGTGCTTTTCGGCGCCGACGCGCCGGGCTACGCCTCGATCATGGTGTCCGTCACCTTTCTCGGTGGCCTGCAGCTCATCGGCATCGGCGTGATCGGCGAGTACCTCGGGCGCACCTACCTCGAATCGAAACGGCGGCCGATCTACATCGTGCGCCGCGTGTACGAGGCCGACGCAGCGTTGCAGCGCGGGGAAGGGGCATGAGCGACAGGACGGCCCGGCCATGAACGCGGCGCTTCCTCCGCCGCATGACGAGACGCGCCACGGCGCGCGGCGTGCCCGCCGCTTCGAGCTGCGCCGGCTCTGGCACGAGGCCTGGACGGCTGCGCGATTCGGCGTTGTCGGGCTGTCCGCCACGGCGCTGCATCTGGCGGTGGCCTCGGGCCTGATCACCCTGTTCGCCGTTCCCCCGCTCGCCGCCAACACCTGCGCCTTCCTGGTGGCGTTCTGCCTGTCCTTCTCGGGCAACTACTTCTGGACTTTTCGCATGCCGGGCGACCCGCGGCGGGCGATCAAGCGCTTTCTCACGATTTCGTTCAGCGCCTTCCTGGTCAATACGCTGATCCTAAGTCTGCTGCTCGAAAGCGGCCGGCTGGCGCCGGTGCCTTCGGTGGTGATCTCGGTGGCGGTCATGCCGGCCATCACCTACCTCGCGAGCCGGTTCTGGGGCTTCAAGCCCGCATCCCCAATCCGACCGGCGGCCGACGACGTGCGCGCCGGCCCTGCCGATCCCCGTCCTTGAGCATGCAGAACCCGACTGTGCAGCCTGGCGCCAAGCCACGCGGCGGCTATGCCGTCGTCCTCCCGTGGGGCATCGGCCTCGTCGCCTTCCTCGTGATCATGGGTACGCGCGTGCTCGATCCCGGCAACATCGCCTGGCTCTCGAGCGGCGATTCGAGCCAACATTACCTGGGCTGGTCCTTCTTTCGGCAGACCGAATGGACCTTTCCGATCGGGCTGAATCCCCGCTATGGCCTGGAGCTGTCCAACGCCATCGTGTATTCGGACTCCAATCCGCTGCTCGCTTTCCTGTTCAAGCCGTTCGCGGGCTGGATGGGGCAGGATTTCCAGTACTTCGGCTTCTGGCTGCTCGCCTGCTTCCTGCTGCAGGGCTGGATGGCCTATCGGCTCATCGGCCTGGCCACCGGCGATCCGGCCCTGCGCGCACTCGGCGCGGTGTTCTTCGCGTTCGCGCCGCCGATGCTGATCCGGATGACGGACCATCTGAACCTGAGCGGCCACTTCCTGCTGCTGGGCAGCCTCTATCTGGTGTTCGCCCCGCTCGTGCGCCGGCGCCGCCTGGCCTGGGGCGCCTTGCTCGCACTGGGCGCGCTGGTGCATGCGTATCTCTTCATCATGGTGGCCGCGCTCTGGGGCGTCGACCTGCTGGGGCGGCTTCTGCGGCGCAGCTTGAATTTGCGCGCGGTGCTGCTCGAGGGGGTGCTGCTGATCGGCATCGTCGCCGTTCTCGCCTGGCAGGCTGGCTACTTTTCGGTGGGCGGCGGGGGATCGACAGGCGGCTATGGCTATTACCGCGCCAACCTGATCTCCTTCGTCAACCCGCTGGGCTGGTCGCATGTGCTGCGCGACCAGGCGCAGGGCGGCGGCGACTACGAAGGCGCGGCCTATCTGGGCCTGGGCATGCTGCTGTTGCTGGTGTTCGGCATGGCGCGCGTCGCCGCCGATCCGCGCGGTGCGCTCGCCGGCGCAGGGCGCCACTGGGTCGCCTACCTGGGCCTGGCCGGCTTTTTCGTGTTCGCGCTGTCGAACAACGTGGGCCTGGGCACCCACACCTGGTCCTACCCCATCCCCGGGTTCTTCGACAAGCTGGCGGGCTACTTCCGTTCGTCGGGACGCATGCTGTGGGTGGTGTACTACGCGGTTTTCTTCGCGGCCATCGTGCTGGTGGTGCGTGGCTATCCCAGGCGCGTGGCGCTGGTGCTGCTCGGGCTGGCTCTGGCCGTGCAACTGGCTGATACCAGCGCGGGCTGGCGGCCCTTGCGCGCGCATTGGGGCAAGACGCCGGGGGGCGATTGGAACCTGCCGATGCGCGATCCCTTCTGGGAAGCGGCGGCGACGCGCTACACCCGCCTGCGCTGGGCGCCGCCGGAGAACGCCGGCCCGTACTGGCGGGAGTTGTCGGCCTTCGCCGACAAGCACGGGATGGCCACCGACGCGATCTATCTCGCGCGGGTGAGGTATCGCGCCCTGGAAACGCAGCGCGCCGACATCGCGCGCCGCGTCGAGACCGGCGAGTACGATCCGGACACGCTCTACGTATTGGCCGACGGGGCGTTCGGTGCCGCCGTCATGCTCGGCGACCGCGAGCGCGACCTGTTCGCGCGCATCGACGGCTTGAACGTCATCGCGCCCGGCTGGAAGGGGTGCCGCGACTGCCCGGGCCTCGCGCACGAGGCCGATGCCCAGGGGAGCATGCCGCCTCTTGCCTCGGGCGCAAGCCTGAGCTTCACCGAAGCGGACAACGGCGGGGCGCGCTACCTCGGGCTCGGCTGGAGCCAGCGCGAAGCCTGGGGCACCTGGTCCGACGGCCGGCATGCGTCGCTGCTGCTGCCGCTGGATCGCAGCGCGCCTCGCGAGTTGCTGCTCGACGTGCAACCCTTGCTCGGCGAGAACCTGCCGGCGCAGCGGGTGCAGGTGCGGGTGGACGGTGCGGAAGTGGCCGACTTCACCGTGACAGCCCGGCAGACCGTCTCGCTGGCCGTGCCGGGGGCGCCCCAGGGCGGCGTGCGCATGACCCGTGTCGAGCTGACCCTGCCCGACGCGGCGCGCCCGGTCGACATCGGCGGCGGTGAGGACTTGCGGCGGCTCGGCCTGGGGCTGATCGGGCTGACGGTGCGCTGAGGCGGGGCAGGGGATCTCCGGTACACTTCAGCGTTCTCGCGGGCGACACGAGTATTAGACAAACCCCGTCCGCGAACGCACGCCTCACCCCACCGTCGCTCCCGGCGCAGCATGGATCTCAAGGAAACCGACATTCTTGGCGACGGTATCGCGCGCCATTGGTACTACCGCTCCAAGGCCAGGGCCATGATGCGCCTGCTCGGCAAGGCCGGGACCGGTGCCGTGCTCGATGTGGGGGCCGGCTCGGGCTTCTTTTCGCGCCATCTGCTCGCGCACTCGGATGTGCGCGAAGCCTGGTGCGTGGACATCAGCTACGCCCAAGACAGCGAATCGCAGGAGGCCGGCAAGCCCTTGCATCTGCGCCGCGACATCGCGCGCGTCGACGCGCAGCTCGTGCTGATGATGGACGTGCTCGAACACGTCGACGACGACGTCGGTCTGCTGCGCCACTACGCGGCCAAAGTGCCGGCGCGCAGCCAGGTGCTGATTTCGGTGCCCGCCTTCCAGTTCCTGTGGAGCGGCCATGACGTGTTCCTCGAACATCGGCGCCGGTATCGCCTCGGCCAGATCGAGGCGGTGGTGCGCGAAGCCGGCTTGCAGATCGAGCGCAGCGCCTACTATTTCGGCGGCGTGTTCCCGCTTGCCGTGGCTTCGCGGCTCGCCGAGCGCGCATCTTCCCGTGCGCGGCCGCAGTCGCAGTTGCGCCAGCACGCAGCCTGGGTCAATGGGCTGCTCGGCGGCATCTGCGCACTGGAATTGCCGCTCATGCGCTGGAATCGCCTGGCCGGGCTGACGGCCTTCTGCCTGGCGCGCACGCATTGAGGCGCAGGGCATGAGCACGCCTGCGCGTTCCGCGATCCCGTTGCTGCGCCGCCATGCCGACGCCTGGGTTCCACTGCTGATCGGGCTGGCCAGCTTCTTCGTGCTGGTCGGTCCGCGCGTGCTGCGCTGGGACAACCTTGCCTGGCTCGGCCATGGCGATTCGGCAACCCATTACCTGGGCTGGCTGTTCTTTCGGCAGGGGCCGTGGACGCTGCCGCTCGGCATGAACCCCGACTACGGGCTGGCGCTCGCGAATTCCATCGTGTACTCGGATTCCAATCCGCTGCTCGCCCTGCTGTTCAAGCCGTTCGGGCCGTGGCTACCCACGGTCTTCCAGTATTTCGGCTTCTGGATTCTGGCCTGCTTCCTGTTGCAGGCCTGGATCGCGTACCGGCTGCTCGGGCTCGCCACGCAGCGCGCCAGCGTACGCGCCATGGGCACGGTGTTCTTCGCCTTCGCGCCGATCATGATGATCCGGCTCACGGAGCATCTGAGCCTGGGCGGCCATTTCCTGTTGCTGGCCGCGCTGTACCTGGTGTGTGCGCCGGCCCCGCGCAGGCGCCGGCTGGCGTGGTGGGCCTTGCTCGCGGTGTCGGTGCTCGTGCATGCCTATCTCTTTGCCATGGTGGCCCTGCTGTGGCTGGTCGATCTGGGCGGGCGTAGCTGGCGCCGCGAGGTGCACGTGCGCAGCGCCGTGCTGGAGGCGGCGCTCGGCCTGGGCTTGACCGCGCTGGCCTGCTGGCAGGCAGGCTATTTCGTGCCGGGCGGCGGCGCGGCGCAGGGCGGCTACGGGTTCTATCGCGCCAACGTGCTGGCCTTGTTCAACCCGATGGGCTGGTCCTACCTGCTCGACACGATTGCCCAGGGGCCGGGCGAATACGAGGGCTACGTCTACCTGGGGCTGGGCGTGCTGCTGCTCTATGCCTGCGCATTGCCGCGCCTGCTACAGGCGCCGCGTACCGCATTCGAAGGCTGGCGGCGCCACGCGCTGCTGGGGCTGGCGCTCGTCGGTCTGACGCTGTTCGCCATCTCCAATACCGTCGGGTTCGGGCCGTATGCGTGGTCCTTTCCCTTGCCCGATCGCCTGTACCAGCTCGCCGGGGTGTTCCGGGCGTCCGGACGCATGATGTGGCCGGTCTATTACGCGCTCGTGCTGCTCTCGATCGTGCTGGTGCTGCGCCTGTATCCGCCTCGTGCCGCCGCCGTGCTGCTGGCCATCGGCCTGGCCGTGCAACTGGTAGACACCCATGCCGGCTGGAGCCAGCAGCGCTGGCACTGGATGCGCACGCCCGCGACCGCCTGGGAGACGCCGCTGCGCGATCCGTTCTGGGCGCTGGCGGGGCAGCGCTACGCCAAGCTGCGTCTGGCGCCGCCGCAGAACGCGGCGCCGCGCTGGCAGCCGCTTGCCGACTATGCCGGCCGGCACGGCATGGCCACCGACGCCGTCTACCTGGCACGTGTCGATGCACGCGCGCTCGCCGCCGCGCAGGCCGACATGCGGGCGCGCCTGCAGGAGGGACGGTACGACGCAGACACCTTGTACGTGATCGAGGGCGCGGGCTTCGTCGCGGCGGCGCTGGCCGCGCAGGGCGGCCCCGACCTGTATGCGCAAGTGGACGGGTTTCAGCTCATCGCGCCGGGGTGGAGCGCCTGCGCGGCGTGTCCCGAAGTCGCCGGCGCCGTCAGCCTGCAGGCGCTCGCCGGGCAGATCGTGCCGGGCCGTCGCCTGGGCTTCTCGGAAACGGACGAGCAGGCCGCGGGTTGGCTGGGGAGCGGCTGGAGCCATCGGGAGCCATGGGGAACGTGGTCGGCGGCGCGTGAGGCCGAACTCGTGCTGCCGCTCGACACCGCCCGCGTGCGCGCCCTGGATCTCGAACTGCAGCCGCTGCTCGGCCCGGGGCTGGAGCGCCAGCGCATCGAGGTGCTGGTCGACGGCGTGCCGGCGGCACGGGCGGAGCTGGCCGCAGCCGGGGTCGTGCGGGTTGCGCTGCCCGCGCCGGCGCCGGAAGCCGGCGTACGCCTGGTGCGCATCGGATTCCGGATTCCCGACGCCGCCCGGCCGGCAGACCTCGGAACAGGCGCAGACCACCGTCTGCTGGGGCTGGGAATCATCGCCGCGACCCCGGTTGCCAGCGCCCATGAGTGGCCAGGCCTTGACGACGGGCACTATTTCGAAAGATAATAAAAGGCTTTCTTGCCCGATCCATTCGTTTTCGCCGTTTTGTTGGCCGGCTTCATGAGCCGGCGCCGGCAAAGACCACGGGTGGCGGGCTGCAGGCGGAGTCGCGAGATTCTGCCTTCATCCACAAGTCAGGAGTTTTTATGCGTCACTACGAAGTGGTGTTCATCGTACACCCCGACCAGAGCGAGCAAGTGCCCGCGATGATCGATCGCTACAAGAGCCTCGTCACCAACGAAGGCGGTACCATCCACCGCCTGGAAGACTGGGGCCGTCGCCAACTCGCGTACCCGATCCAGAAGCTCGTCAAGGCGCACTACGTCTGCATGAACATCGAGTGCGGCCAGCCCACGCTGGACGAGCTGGAGCATGCCTTTCGCTACAACGACGCGATCCTGCGCCACCTCATCGTCAAGACGAAGAAGGCCGAGACCGCTGCGTCGCCGATGATGAAGGTCGTCGAGCGCGAAGAGGCCCGCAAGGCCGCGAACGAAGCGGAACAGTCGTCGCAACAGGCCGCTGCCTGATCACGACCGTCGGCGCGCGCGGCGCGCGTGCCTGAACCCGAGTGAACCGCCTGCAGCTCATCGCCTCCGTCCTCGAGTGCCAACCCTTGCGCTACACGCCTGCCGGCGTGCCGGTCCTGGAAATGCAGCTCGAGCATGGCGGTACGGTGACCGAGGCAGGGCATGACCGGCAGGTCGAATTGACCATCACCGCGATTGCGCTGGGGGATCTGGCCAGGATGCTGGCCTCGACCCCGATGGGTACCACGCTCCGGGTGGAAGGCTTTCTCGCCCCGACACGCAAAGGCTCCAGCCGGCTACGCCTGCATCTGCAGCAGGCCGCGGCCCACCATTGAATACATCGATACCGAGAGGCACTCATGGCCACGTTTGGAAGACGCAACAACAAGGACAACAAGAAGAAGTTCGGACAGCAGAACCCGCTGTTCAAGCGCCGCCGCTTCTGCCGCTTCACCGCGGCGGGCGTCGAGCAGATCGACTACAAGGATGTCGACACCCTGCGTGACTTCATCCAGGAAAACGGCAAGGTGATCCCGGCCCGCCTGACCGGCACCAAGGCGCACTACCAGCGCCAGCTCGATACGGCCATCAAGCGTGCGCGCTTTCTCGCGCTGCTGCCGTACACCGACAACCACAACTGATTGCCGGAGAACCCGCCATGCAAATCATCCTCCTGGAAAAAGTCGCCAATGTGGGCGCTCTGGGCGAAGTCGTGCGCGTCAAGGACGGCTACGCTCGCAACTACCTGATCCCGCAGCGCAAGGCCAAGCGTGCCACCGCCGCCGCGCTGAAGGAATTCGAAGCGCGCCGCGCCGAGATCGAGAAGACCCAGGCCGAGCGCCTGGCAGCAGCCCAGGCCGTGGCCGGCAAGCTCGAAGGCCACACCGTTCACATCCGCCAGCGCGCTGGCGTGGACGGCCGCCTGTTCGGCTCGGTCACCAACGCGGACATCGCTGTCGAACTGAAGAAGGCCGGCTTCGAGACCGTTGAAAAGGCGATGGTGCGCCTGCCGGAAGGTCCGTTCAAGACCACCGGCGAATACGCCGTCGAAGTGCACCTGCACACCGACGTCAACGCCAACGTGAACGTCCTGGTCGCCGGCGAAACCGTCTGACCCGGCGTTGACGTCCAAAAAATGGCCCGACATTGTCGGGCCATTTTTTTGCCGCCGGGCCGCTCCCAAGGCAAAAAGCGCCCCCTCGGGGGGCAGCGCCGCCGCGCAGCGGCAAGCGTGGGGGCACGTTTTTGCCGCCGGGCCGCTCCCAAGGCAAAAAGCGCCCCCTCGGGGGCAGCGCCGCCGCGCAGCGGCAAGCGTGGGGGCACGTTTTTGCCGCCGGGCCGCTCCCCAAGGCAAAAAGCGCCCCCTCGGGGGGCAGCGCCGCCGCGCAGCGGCAAGCGTGGGGGCACTTTTTCTTCAGTCCGTCGCCGCGGATCGCTATCGGCCGGCAGGTTCCGGCATGCCGCGCTCCGCCGCGAGCTGTGGGTGGCTGCAGCTCAGGGCGTGGCCATTTCGATGCCTGCCCGCCGCACCACGTCGGCCCACTTCTCCATCTCCCGGGCCTGGTAGGCCGCAAAGTCGGCGGGGCTGGAGCCCACCGGCTGCGCGCCCATGCTGGCGTAGCGTTCCTTCACCTGCGGCAGGGCCAGCGCACGCGCTGCATGCTCGGACAGGGTTTGCACGATCTCCTCGGGCGTGCCTTGCGGCGCCCAGAAGCCATACCAGGTGCTGATGGCAAAGCCAGGGTAGCCGGATTCCGCCACCGTGGGCACGTCGGGCAGGGCGGGCACGCGCTGCGGCGTGGTGACGGCAATGGCGCGCAACTGTCCGGACTGGATGAAGGGCATGGCCGACGGCATGGAGTCGAACATGAAGTCGAGCTGGCCGCCGATCAGGTCGGCCAGGGCCGGGGCGCTGCCCTTGTAGGGTACGTGCAGCATGGGCAGGCCGGTGGCCATGCGGAACGACTCGCCGGCGAGCTGCTGGGACGACGCCGTGCCGGCGGAGCCGAAGCTCAGGCCGCCATCCCTGGCCTTGGCGCTCGCGACGACGTCCTGCACGCTGCGGATGGTGCCGTTTGCCGGCACGACGAGCACCAGCGGCACGTCGGCGAGCTGGGTGATGGGGGCGAAATCCTGCAGCGCGTCATAGCGCATCTCCGGGTAGATCGTCGGGTTGATGACGTGCAGCGACGCATTGGCGAGGAAGGTGTAGCCATCGGGCTTGGCGCGGGCGACGGCTTCCGCGCCGATCATGCCGCTCGCGCCGGGCCGGTTGTCCACCACCACCTGCTGGCCGAGCGATTGCGACATCTCCATGGCCACGACGCGGGCGAGCAGGTCGGTCGGCCCGCCGGGCGGGTAGGGCAGGACGAGCCGGATCGGGCGCTCGGGGTAGTCGGCGGCATGGGCGGGCGCGGCAAGGCCGGCCGCGGCGAGCGTGCACAGGGCGCCGGCCAGCAGGCGGTTCCAGCGGAAAGTCATGGTTGTCTCCTCGGTGTGTTGTCGTTGATTGGCGGAAAGGATCAATCGAGCCCGGCGTCGATCTCCAGGGCGATCTTGCCGATGACCTGGCGGCCGTGCAGGTCCGCCAGAGCCTGGGCGAGTTCGTGCATCGGATACACCCGCGAGAGCTGTGGCGTCAGCCTGCCGCGGGCGGCCCAGTCGAGCAGCGTCGCCATCGCGTGCTGCAGCGCGCGGGCGTGCTCGATGCGTTCGTCGTTGGGTGTCCAGCCGATGTAGCGGCCGAAGAAGAACGCATGCAGCGTGACGTTCTTTACCAGCAGGATGTTGGCGGGAAAGGCCGGCAGCTCGCCGCTGGCGAAGCCGACCGACAGGTAACGGCCGTTGGCAGCCATGGCCCGTACCGCCGCGCCGGCCAGGGTGCCGCCCACCGGGTCGACGACGATGTCGGCGCCCTGGCCGCCCAGAGCCTCCTTGGTGGCCTCGGCCAGCGCCTCGTCCGGCGCGATGGCGGCGACTGCGCCGGCGCGCAGCGCGGCCTCGCGTTTGGCCGGTGTGCTGGCGCAGGCGATCACGCGCGCGCCCAGCAGAGCGCCGAGTTGCACGGCGGCCAGGCCCAGGCCGGCACCGGCGCCCAGCACCAGCACCGACTCGCCCGGTCGCAGGCCGCAGCGCCACAAGAGCCCGGTGTAGGCCGTGCCGTACGAGAGCGGCACGGGCAGGGCCTGGCGCAGCGGCAGGGCGTCGGGTACGGGGTACACCGTGTACTGCGGCACACGCAGCAGTTCGGCGTAGCAGCCCCAGTCCGCGATCAGGGCCACGCGCTGGCCCGGGCGCAGCCGCCGGACGTCGCTGCCGCAGGCGACGACCACGCCGACCGCCTCGGTGCCCGGAGAAAAGGGCAGTGGCGGGCGCCGCTGGTAGCGGCCTTCGATCAGCAGGCCGGTGGCGTGGCTCACGCTGGCGTAGGCGACCCGAACGATCACCTCGTGCGCTGCCGGTGCGCCGGGCGCCGCGATGCTGGCGCTGCGGACCGCGTCGCGGCAGGGACCGAAGCGCTCGCAGAGCAGGGCGCGCATCGTGGCGTCGCCGGCTGGCGCCACGGTCGTCGTGCCGGTGCGGTTCCGCGCGCCATCCGGGCGCGGCGTCCGGGCGTCCGGGCCGGGGGCGCTCATGCCGCGCTCCCGGCAGCCGCCACGCCGCGCTGCCGGATCACACCCGCCGCGAGCAGGCGCTCGATCTCGATGTCGTCCAGGCCTTGCTCGCGCAGCACCGCCACGGTGTGTTCGCCGATGCCGGGTGGCGGCGTGAGCGCCCGCGCGTCGCCCAGAGCCGGCAGGCGGGCGAGCGGAACGGCAGGGCAGCCCTCGGCCTGGACCGGCTCGAACAGGCCGAGGTGGGCGGCCTGGGGATGGGCGGGCAGGTCGGCGAGGGCGCGTACGGGCGCGTGCAGTACGTCGTGCTGGGCGAACAGCGCCGACCAGGCGGCGTTCGAGGCGCTGGCCAACTGGGCACCCAGCGCCTCGTGCAGCACGGCCTTGTGCGCCATGCGGCTGGCGTTGTCGGCGAAGCGGGCGTCGGCCAGCCATTCCGGCCGGTCGAGCGCCCGGCACAGGCGGGCGAAATGCGCGTCGTTCAGGGCGAGCACCGACAGCAGCCCGTCCGCGGTCGCGAAGACCCCGTTGGGGGCGCTCACCGCGCCCTCGCGCGGCCCGCCGGCGAGCAGGGTCTCGATCAGCTCGCCCGTCATCAGCGCCGCGCAGCTTTGCAGCAGGTTGAGCTTGATGTGCTGGCCACGGCCGCTGCGGGCCTGTTTGTACAAGGCCGCCGCCACGGCCTGGGCCGCCTGGGTGGCGCAGGTCAGGTCCGCCAGCAGCAGGCCGATGCGGTGCGGTACGCCGTCCGCCCCCCGGTTGATCGACATCAGGCCGGCGTCGGCCTGCATCACCGAATCCGAGGCCGGCGCCAGTGCGCCGGGCCCCGCATCGCCGTAGCCGCTGATGGAGAGATAGACCAGCTCGGGTCGCCCCGCCGACAGGCGGGCATAGTCCAGCCCCATGCGTTCGACCACGCCGGGCCGAAAGTTCTGCACCACCACGTCGCAGGCGGCGGCCAGGGCGCGCAGCAGGGCCTGGCCGTCGGCCTGGCGGGCATCGACGCATACGCCGCGCTTGCCCGCGTTGTAGGCGATCGACAGCGCGTTGTGCTCGCCATGGCGGGTGCCCACGCCGCGGCCCCAGTCGCCCTGCGGGGGCTCGACCTTGATGACCGTGGCGCCCTGCTGGGCCAGTATCTGCGTGCAATACGGCCCGGCAATGCCCTGGCTCAGATCCAGAATGCGCAGGCCCTCGAAGGGCAGGGCAGCGTCGCTCAATCGTCTCTCCTCGGCTCGTCGCGAAACGTATTGGAGATATGCTAGGGTCTCGCTTCGGAATGGACAATTACCCGGAATGTTCCATGAGTGTTGATTCATGATTGACAATCTGCCGGATCTGAACCTGGTGCGCGTGTTCGTCTACCTGGTCGAATCGCCGAATCTCACGGAAGCCGCGCGGCGGCTGGGCATGACCCGCTCCAACGTGTCGCGCCGCCTGAAGCTCCTGGAGCAGCACCTGGGCACCCAGCTCATGCGGCGCACCACCCGGCACGTCGAGCTGACGCAGGCCGGCGCGCTGCTCTACGACCATGCCTCGCGCATGCTGTCCGAGCTGAGCACCGCCAGGGCCTCCATCGACAGCCTGGCAGGCGCCGTACGCGGCGACGTGCGGGTGCGCCTGCCCACCGGGCTGGGCCACCTGTATCTCGCCCCGGTGCTGCTGGCCTTCGCGCGCCAGCATCCCGACATTGCCCTGCGCGTGCTGATCAACGACTACATCGGCGATCTGGTCTCGGCCGAGGTCGACGTGGCGATCAAGATCACCTCGCAACCGCCGGACGATCACGTGGCGCGCAAGCTGTGCGACGTGGCCTGGTGCCTGTGCGCGGCGCCGGATTTCCTCGTCCGGCAGGGCGCGCCGGCCGACATCGCCGCCCTGGCCGGCTTCGATCTGATCGCGCCGGCCTCGCTCGGGCGCCGCTTCGATCTGCGGTTCGACGCCCGCGAGCAGCCTTTGCTGTTGCGTGTCGCGCCGCGCCTGCAGTCCGGCGACTACACCTTCCTGCTCCAGGCGGTACAGTCGGGCCTGGGCGTCGCGCTGCTGCCGCGCTACGCGGTCTGGCAGCAGTTGCGCGCCGGCACGCTGCACGAGGTGCTGGCGCAGCACGAGCCCGCCGGCGTGGGCGACAGCATGTACCTGCTCACGGCGCCCAACCGCTACCCATCGCTGGCCACACGCACGCTGATCGGATTCGTGAGCGAGAACATCCGCCAACAGCAGGCGGACTGGGCGCGTCCGGCACCCGGCACCCGGGCGCTGTAAACTCGCCTTTTCCTCGCATTGACCGCCATGAGCACTCCCGCCGCCGATCCCCAAATCGAACAACTGCGCGTGCCGCCGCATTCCGTGGAGGCCGAGCAATCGGTCCTCGGCGGGCTGCTGCTCGACAACAGCGCCTGGGATCGCATCGCCGACGTGCTCGGCGAGGGCGATTTCTACCGTTACGACCACCGCCTGATCTGGCAGCACATCTCCCGGCTGATCGGGCTCTCGCGCCCGGCGGACGTCATCACCGTGTTCGAGTCGTTGCAGACGGCCGGCAAGATCGACGACGTGGGCGGGCTCGCCTACCTGAACTCGCTTGCCCAGAACACGCCGTCGGCCGCGAACATCCGCCGCTACGCGGAAATCGTGCGCGACCGCGCGGTGCTGCGCAAGCTGGTGACGGTGTCGGACGAGATTTCCTCGGCCGCCTTCAACCCGCAGGGCAAGGAGACGCGCCAACTGCTCGACGAAGCCGAATCCAAGATCTTCCAGATCGCCGAGGAGGGCTCGCGCGGCGCGGCCGGCTTCCAGGAGATCCAGCCGCTGCTCGGCCAGGTGGTCGATCGCATCGACGAGCTGTATCACCGCGAAGGCGATACGGAAGTCACCGGCGTGCCGACCGGCTTCACCGACCTGGACAAGATGACCTCCGGCCTGCAGGGCGGTGACCTGGTCATCGTGGCCGGCCGCCCCTCCATGGGCAAGACCTCGTTCTCCATGAACATCGGCGAACACGTGGCCATCGAGCAGGGCCTGCCGGTGGCGGTGTTCTCCATGGAAATGGGCGCGGCGCAGCTCGCCATGCGGATGCTGGGCTCGGTCGGCCTGCTCGACCAGCACCGTCTGCGCACCGGCAAGCTCGAGGCGGACGATTGGCCGCGCGTCACGCATGCCATCCAGCGCATGCAGGAGGCCCAGCTCTACATCGACGAGTCGCCGGCGCTGAACTCGATGGAAGTCCGCGCCCGGGCGCGCCGCCTCGCGCGCCAGTGCGGCAAGCTCGGCCTGATCATCATCGACTACCTGCAGCTCATGGGCGCGAACTCGTCCGGCGAGAACCGCGCCACCGAGGTCTCGGAAATCAGCCGCTCGCTCAAGGGCCTGGCCAAGGAGCTGGACTGCCCGCTGATCGCGCTCTCGCAGTTGAACCGCAGTCTCGAGCAGCGGCCCAACAAGCGCCCGGTGATGAGCGACTTGCGCGAATCCGGCGCCATCGAGCAGGATGCCGACCTGATCCTCTTCATCTATCGCGACGAGGTCTACAACCCGGACACGCCGGACAAGGGCACGGCCGAGATCATCATCGCCAAGCAGCGTAACGGCCCCATCGGTACCTGCCGGCTCACGTTCCAGGGCTCGAGCACCCGCTTCCTGAATTTCACCGCCGCGCCCCAGTACTGAGCTTCGGCCTGTTTTTTGCACTTGACCGGGCGGTGGCCGGTCCGGTCCGCGCTGCCCCGATGGAGTCCGTATGCGCAAGTTGTCGATGGAACACAAGGCGTTCGTCCTGATCCTGACCCTGGTCACAATCGCTTTTTTCTGGATACTCTTTCCGTTCTACGGCGCCATACTCTGGGCGGTGATCCTGGCGATCATCTTCAACCCGCTGCAGCGGCGCCTGCGGGCCCGCATGCGCAACCGCAACCTCGCATCACTCATCTCGCTCTTCGTGTGCGTGGTGATCGCGGTGGTGCCGGTCATCATCATCGTCGCCTCGGTGGCGCAGCAGGTGGTCTGGCTGTACCAGCAGATCAGCACGGGCAGGATCGATTTCGGCGCCTACGCCAACCAGATCCAGCAGGCCATCCCCGCGAGCGTGCACAGCGCGTTGAACAGCCTGGGCGTGGGCGATCTCGACTCGCTGCGCCAGCGCCTGTCGCAGGCGGCGCTGGCGGGCAGCCAGTTCATCGCCAATCGCGCGCTGAACATCGGCCAGGTCACGTTCCAGTTCGTGATTCAGTTCTTCGTGATGCTGTATCTGCTGTTCTTCCTGTTTCGCGACGGGCCGATGCTGGTCAACCGCATCCGCGACGCCGTGCCGCTGGAGGATGGGCGCAAGCACCAGCTCGCCGAGAAGTTCACCACCGTGCTGCGCGCCACGGTCAAGGGCAACATCATCGTCGCCATCACGCAAGGCGTGCTGGGCGGCCTCGCGTTCTGGTTCTTCGGCATCCAGGGCGCGCTGCTCTGGGGCGTGCTGATGGCGGTCCTCTCGCTGCTGCCCGCGGTCGGCGCGGGCCTGGTCTGGGGGCCGGTGGCGATCTATTTCCTGGTGTCGGGCGCGACCTGGCAGGGCGTTGCGCTGATAGTCTACGGCGTGCTGGTGATCGGGCTGGTCGACAACGTGCTGCGCCCCATCCTGGTTGGCAAGGACACCAAGTTGCCGGACTACATCGTGCTGATCTCCACCCTGGGCGGCATGGCCTTGATGGGCCTGAACGGCTTCGTGATCGGGCCGCTGGTGGCGGCGCTGTTCATCGCCATCTGGGCGCTGTTCGCCAAGTCGCCGGACGATCAGTCCACGCCGTCGGTGCCCGATGGCGCCTCGACGACGACCAGCGTGGCGCGTCGCGCGGTGAAGGACGGGCGCGAGGAAGTCGTCGTCGTTTCGCAGAAGATCGAATAGGTCGCCACGGCAGGCGCCCCAAGAACGAAGGGCCCGGCGCTTGCGCGCCGGGCCCTTCGTTGCAGACAAGGCTGCGGCTTTGCCGCAGCCTCTGGCTCAGAGGATGTCCGCCGCGTAGTCCGCCAGCCGCGAACGCTCGCCGCGCTGCAGGGTGACGTGGCCCGAATGCGGCCAGCCCTTGAAGCGGTCCACCACGTAGGTCAGGCCCGAGCTGCCTTCGGTGAGATAGGGCGTGTCTATCTGCGCGATGTTGCCCAGGCACACCACCTTGGTGCCGGGGCCGGCGCGGGTGATGAGCGTCTTCATCTGCTTGGGCGTGAGGTTCTGCGCCTCGTCGATGATGAGGAACTTGTTGAGGAAGGTGCGCCCGCGCATGAAGTTCAGCGACTTCACCTTGATGCGCGAGCGGATGAGGTCCATGGTCGCCGCGCGGCCCCATTCGCCGCCATGGTTGCCGCCCGGCTCGCCGTCGCCCATGTTGAGCACGTCGAGGTTGTCTTCGAGCGCGCCCATCCAGGGCAGCATCTTTTCTTCCTCGGTGCCGGGCAGAAAACCGATGTCCTCGCCCACCGGAACCGTGACGCGGGTCATGATGATCTCGGTGTAGCGCTTGGTCTCGAGCACCTGGGTGAGGCCCGCGGCGAGCGCGAGCAGGGTCTTGCCGGTGCCCGCCTGCCCGAGCAGCGAGACGAAGTCGCAGTCGGTGTTCATGAGCAGGTTGAGCGCGAAGTTCTGCTCGCGGTTGCGCGCGGTGATGCCCCACACGTTGTTCTTGCTGTGGGTATAGTCGCGCAGCGTCTGCAGTACGGCGGTGCGGCCGGTGACTTCGCGCACCTGTGCATACAAGGGCATGCTGCCCTCGAAGTACACGAACTGGTTGACGTGGAACTTGGCGCACAGCGGGCCGCTGATCCGGTAGAAGGTGCTGCCGCCCTGCTGCCAGGATTCGACGCCCTTGCCGTGGCGGTTCCAGAAATCTTCCGGCAGTTGCAGGATGCCGGAATAGAGCAGGTCGGCGTCTTCCAGGACCTGATCGTTGTAGTAGTCCTCGGCCGCCATGCCGAGCGCGCGCGCCTTCAGGCGCATGTTGATGTCCTTGGACACCAGCACCACATCGCGGTCGCTGTACCGCTGCTGCAGCGCGTGCACCACGCCCAGGATCTGGTTGTCGGCCTTGCCCACGGGCAGCTCGGCCGGCAGCGCGTTGGCCATGGCCTCGGTCTGCAGGCGCAGGCGTCCACGCGCTTCGCGGTTGCCCAGCCCGGAGAGCGGCACACCTTCGGCGATGGGCGAGTCGTCGGTGATGAGCGTATCGAGCGTGCGGCTCACCTGGCGCGCGTTGCGCGCGACTTCGGACATGCCCTTCTTGTTGTGGTCCAGCTCCTCGAGCGTCATCATCGGCAGGAACACGTCGTGTTCCTCGAAGCGGAACAGCGAGCTGGGATCGTGCAGCAGCACGTTGGTGTCGAGCACGAAGAGACGGGGCCGCTCGGCCGCCCTGGGCTTGGCCGCGATGGCCTTGGCCCTGACCGGCGTCACCGGTGCGGCGGCGGGGATGTCGAATGCGGCCTCGGCCTCGGCCGCAGGTGCAGGTGCAGGCGCAGGTGCGACGGCGGGTTGCAGCAGCACCGGCGTGGCGTTCGCGGTCGTCTTGCGTGCGCCGTTCTTGCGCGGCGCGCGCGCGACGATGGGCACCGACTGCAGGCCCTGGAGTTCGGGTTGGACCTGTTCGTTCGCGGGGGATTCTGGCAGGGTGGCCACGCTGTGCGCGGCAGCCGTCTTGGCGGCACGACGATTCAGCGCGGGGGCCTTGTCGGGCACGGGCAGAATCGTGGCGAGCCGAGTCGGCATCTTGGGAAGCGGCATGAGCCGGATCTCCTGGTGGGTTGTGCTGAGGACGACGATACCGCAGGCCGGGCTTGCGCGCAGAACCGTTGCAGGCTCAGAACGCGCGCACGGCCTCGAGTACCGCCTGGACGTGGCCGGGCACCTTGACACCGCGCCATTCCTGCGCGATGCGTCCGTCGCGCCCGATCAGGAAAGTGCTGCGTTCCACGCCACGTACCTGTTTGCCATACATGTTCTTCATCTTCATGACGCCGAACAGATTGCACAGGGTTTCGTCGGGATCGCTGACCAGGGTGAAGGGCAGGCCTTGCTTCTCGCAGAAGCTCTGGTGCGACTTCAGGCTGTCGCGCGAAACGCCGACGACGGTGGCGCCGGCCGCTGTGAAGTCGGCGTGGGCGTCGCGGAAATTCTGGCTTTGGGTGGTGCAGCCCGGCGTGTTGTCCTTGGGGTAGAAGTAGAGAACGAGCGCGCGGCCCTGCATGTGGGCGAGGTTGAGCGGCCCGGTGGTGGATTGCAGTTCGAGATCGGGTACGGACGAGCCCGTGGTGAGTGCGGTCATTGCGCTGGCGTCAAAGTGGGGTCAGGCGGGAAGCAGGACGACGGCCACGTGGCGGCCTTCCGTCATGAGGATGTTGTAGGTGCGGGCGGCGGCCTGGGTGTCCATGACCTCGACGCCCACGCCGGCGCGCAGCACCGGGCGCAGCACGTCGGGGCGCAGGAAGTGCTGGCGGGCACCCGTGCCGACCAGCAGCACTTCGGTGCCGCCCTGGGCCGGCATGGCGAACGACGGCTCGTCGTCCAGCGCGGCGAAGGGGTCGTCCTCGCCGGGCGCGACGCCGATGGCCTCGAGCAGGTGAGCGGAGGTGAGCTGTGCGATGCTGGCGATCTCCCAGACGGCGACTTCGCCTTCCGGGGAGAATGCCACCGCGCCGTCGTAGCGCTGGCGATTGACTTCGACATACCCGGCGCCGTAGGCCGTCACGGTGTTCAGGCTGAGGTTCGTGTCGGCGTGCAGTTTCAAGAAAATCTCCGAGGTTTCGGGAAAATGATAGCGCAGGGGGCCGGGCGGACGTAACATCGAATCGTCGCGCAGCGCGCTGAACCCGGGAGTGATGATGGCCGATCCGCACAACGTCCCCGCCGCAGGGCGCCCGCCAGGCAGCTCCGAAGCATCGGGCGTCGGGGGCGTCACGCCGGTGGCCGAAACCCTCAGTGCGCTCGGCGCGCGCTGGGGCTGGTTCCTGGCCGTCGGTGTGCTCATGCTGGTGCTCGGCCTGCTGGCCGCGGCCTATGTGTTCGCCGCGACGATCGTCAGCGTACTCTTCGTGGCCGTGCTGATGCTAGTGGGCGGCGTAGCCCAGCTCATCCAGGCCTGGCGCGTGCGCAACTGGCGCGGCTTCCTGCTCTGGACCGTCGCCGGGGGGCTGTACGTCCTGGCGGCGCTGTTCGCGATCGCCAATCCGGTGGCGGGCGCGGCCGCGCTGACGCTGCTGCTGGGGGCCAGCCTGATCGCCGCAGGCGCGCTGCGCCTGTGGGTGTGGTTCCAGCATCGTTCGCAGCCGGGGTGGCCGTGGCTGGCGTTGTCGGGCGCAATCAGCTTGCTGGCCGGGATCCTGGTCGCAGCCGGCTGGCCCGGCAACAGCCTGGTCATCCTCGGCCTGCTGCTCGCCTTCGACCTGTTGTTCCAGGGCGTCACGCTCGTCATGCTCGCCTTCGCGCTGCGGCGCAGCCACCACATCGGCGCGATCTGAACGCCGGCCCGGCGCCGGGCGAGCCCCGGCGAGGCCGGCGCCCCCCGGCTCAGCGGAACAGTTTGTCCACGGCGTCCGCGCCCAGGCCGACCTTCTCGTGGTGGTTCCGACAGAGCGCGATGTAGTCGTGCACGTCGAAGTGGCCGACCGATTCGCCGTTCTCGTCGAGCCAGATCAGCGGGCCCTTGACGATGAAGAACACCCGCATCGGGTCTTCGTGCTCATAGGCGACCAGGGTGTGGCCTTCGCCCGGTGTCTCGTAGACGAAGTCGCCCGCGGTGGCGATTCAGTCGTGTTCCAGGTAGCCCCATTTGCCGGAGATCGTGTAGGCGAACACCTCGTGCGGGTGGTAATGGCGGTTGACCAGGCCGGCGCCCTTGGCCATCAGTACGTCGCACCACTTGTTCTGCTGCGGCGAGATCCACAGCGGACGCGAGGACACGGTCTCGCTGAACGGTACGTAGTAGCGCTCGTCGTCTATCGGCGCATTGGCGAGATAGACCTCGGGTTGGGCATCCGGCTTGAACGAGTTGGCGATGGGCTTGAGGCCGCGCCAGAACTCGGCGCCTTCCAGCTTGGGCATGGCAGTCTCCTGTAAGCGTGTCGAAACGGACGGGGAGGCGCCTGCGTGGGCGGGCCTCCTGGGCGCTAGTTTAGGAAGCGCCGGCGCGCGCGGCTTGTCTGCCGCGGCCATCGGGCTTGTCCGCAGCGGACATCCCGGCTCGCTATACTTGGCGGCGTGTGCATGCATCGCGCTGTCGCCGGCCTTTCGGAGCTGCCATGACCTGGCCCCACCCCGATCTGATCACCACGCAGTCCGTTCCCGCGGCGCAGCGCATCGCCTTCTGGGAGGCGAGCAATGCCAGCACCCTGGTCGGGCTGCGCTGCGCGACCTTCGACGGGCAGGCGCTGGAGGTCAGCAAGCGCACGCGTGCGCTGGGCGACGAGATGCACGTGGTCGAGATCGCCGGCAACGCCCACGTCATCGAGCGCACCGCCGGCCTGGTGCACGCGCATCCGAAGGATGCGGTCTTCGTCTCGCTGGTGCTCGACAGCCACGCTTTCTTCTATCACGCCGACGGCTGCGCCAGCGTGGGCCCGGGCGATCTCATCGTCTATTCGACCAGCCAGCCGTATCTGTTCGGTTTTCCGGGCCGCATGTGGCAGTACCTTTTCGACGTGCCCACGACGCGGGTGCGTGCACTGGGCCTGGCGGTGCCGTGCGCGCCGCGGCGGCTGGCCGCGGACACGTCGGTCGGGCGCACCTTCGGCGCCGCGCTGCGCCGCCTGGCGCGCGAGGCCTTCGCCGGGGCGCCCGCGCGGCCGGCGCAGCGCCAGGCGCTGCTGGCCGCGCTCGAGGGCATGCTGCGCGGCGCGGCGCCGGCCGCTGCCGCCACGCCGGCGCATCTGCTGGCCGCGCGGTCGTACGTGCAGCAGCATTATGTCGATCCCGGGCTGGACGCCGCCCAGGTGGCCGCGCACTGCGGCATCTCGGTGCGGCACCTGGCCCGGCTGTTCGCCGCGCAGGGCGTGTCGTTCTCGCGGTACCTGCTGGACTGCCGCCTCGCGGCCGCGCATGCGCGGCTGGTGTCGGGGGATGCCGGTGCCGTGGCCCAGGCGGCGTATCGCTGTGGCTTCAGCAGTGCAGCTTATTTCACCCGGGTTTTCAAGGCGCGTTATGGCACGACGCCGAGCGCGGCCAAGGCGGCCGCCCGGTGCACGACTTGAGCGGCGCGCGGCTCGGCAGGCTCGCCATTTGCCCATCACCCAGCGTTACGTTAGATTATCGGGTTACCTTGCCCTGCCGGCAGGGCGATCGGCGCCATCGCGCAGCGAACGGGTGTTTCGACAAGATGCATTTCTGACTGAGTAGGACAGTATGACCGAACACATGGAGCCGATCCGCGTCGGCCTGTTGGGCCTGGGTATCGTCGGTGGCGGTACGTTCAAGGTTCTGGAACGCAACGCCGACGAAATCGCACGTCGCGCCGGGCGCCGCATCGTCGTGACCAAGGTCGGCGAGCGTGACGTGGCGCGGGCGCGGGCGCGCGTGGGCGCCGACGTGGCGGTCGAGGCCGACGCCTTTGCCGTCGCGCGCGACCCCGAGATCGACATCGTCGTGGAGCTGATCGGCGGCGTCACCGTGGCGCGCCAGCTCGTGCTCGAGGCCATCGCCAACGGCAAGCACGTGGTCACCGCCAACAAGGCGCTGCTCGCCAACCATGGCAACGAGATCTTCGCCGCCGCACGCGAGCGCGGCGTGATGGTGGCCTTCGAGGCGGCGGTGGCCGGCGGCATCCCCATCATCAAGGCGATCCGCGAAGGCCTCACCGCCAACCGCATCGAGTGGGTGGCCGGCATCATCAACGGCACCACCAACTTCATCCTGTCCGAAATGCGCAGCCGCGGGCTGCCCTTCGAGGAAGTGCTGGCCGAGGCGCAGCGCCTGGGCTACGCCGAGGCCGATCCCACCTTCGACATCGAAGGCATCGACGCCGCGCACAAGCTCACGCTGCTCGCCTCGATGGCCTTCGGCATCCCGGTGCAGTTCTCGCGCGCCTACGTCGAGGGCATCACCAGGCTGTCGTCGGTGGATATCCGCCACGCCGAACGCCTCGGCTACCGGATCAAGCTGCTCGCCATCACCAAGAAGCGCCCCGAGGGCGTGGAACTGCGCGTGCACCCCACCCTGGTGCCGGCCGGGCGTCTGATCGCCAACGTCGAGGGCGCGATGAACGCAGTGCTGGTCAACGGCGATGCCGTCGGCCCCACGCTGTACTATGGCCAGGGCGCCGGCGAAGAGCCGACCGCCTCGGCCGTGGTGGCCGACCTGGTCGACGTCACGCGGCTGGATACGGCCGATCCGGGCCATCGCGTGCCGCACCTGGCCTTCCAGCCCGAGGCACTGGCCGACCTGCCCATCCTCGACATCGGCGACGTGCGCAGCGCCTACTATCTGCGCCTGCGCGTGCGCGACCAGCCCGGCGTCATGGCCGAGCTCGCGCGCATCCTGGCCGACAACCAGATCTCGATCAACTCGATGCTGCAGCAGCAGCCCGAGGACGAGGGCGACGGCGCGGACATCATCTTCCTCACCCATGAGGCCCTGGAGCGCGACGTGGACAACGCGATCGCGCAGATGCAGGCGCTCGATGTCGTCACCTCCGACGTCACCCGTCTGCGCATGGAGCAGCTTGCCTGATGCGCTACGTATCCACCCGCGGCGGCATGGCCCCGCAGCCGTTCACCGACATCCTGCTCGAAGGCCTGGCGCCCGACGGCGGCCTGGCCGTGCCCGAGACGCTGCCGCGCATCGACGCGGCCACGCTGCAAGCCTGGCGCGGCCTGTCGTATGCCGACCTGGCCTGGGAGATCCTGAAGCTGTTCGCGACCGACATCCCGGCCGACGACCTGCGCCGCCTCACGCATGCCGCCTACACCCGCGAGGCCTTCGGCAGCGACGCGATCGTGCCGGTCAAGCCGCTGTCGGGCGGCATGGCGCTGCTCGGCCTGTCCGAAGGGCCCACGCTGGCCTTCAAGGACATGGCCATGCAACTGCTCGGCCAGCTCTTCGAGTACGTGCTCGAGCAGCGCGGCAGCACCATCAACATCCTGGGCGCGACGTCCGGCGACACGGGCTCGGCCGCCGAGTACGCCATGCGCGGCAAGCAGCGCGTCGCCGTCTTCATGCTCTCGCCGCAGGGCCGCATGAGCGCCTTCCAGCGTGCCCAGATGTATTCGCTGGACGAGCCGAACATCCACAACATCGCCGTCGACGGCGTGTTCGACGACTGCCAGGACATCGTCAAGGCGGTCGCGGGCGATCTCGCCTTCAAGCAGGCGCATCGCATCGGTGCGGTGAACTCGATCAACTGGGCACGCATCGCGGCCCAGGTGGTGTACTACTTCCACGGCTGGCGCAGCGTCACGAACTCGAGCACCGACGAAGTCTCGTTCGCCGTGCCCTCGGGCAATTTCGGCAACATCCTGGCGGGCCACATCGCACGCTCCATGGGGCTGCCGATCCGCAGGCTGGTGCTCGCCACCAACGAGAACAACGTGCTGGAAGAGTTCTTCCGCACCGGCATCTACCGGCCGCGTCCGGCCGCCGAGACCTACGCCACCTCCAGCCCGTCCATGGACATCTCGCGCGCTTCGAACTTCGAGCGCTTCGTCTACGACCTGATGGGCAAGGACGGCGCCAAGGTGGCGGCGCTCTGGAAGCAGCTCGGCACGCAAGGGCAGTTCGACCTGTCCGAACTGCGGGCGGCCTTCGCCGAGCACGGTTTCGTCGCCGGCGCGAGCTCGCACGCCGACCGCCTGGCCACCATCCGCGAAGTCTACGAGCGCGATGGCGTGTTCATCGATCCGCACACGGCCGATGGCGTGAAGGTCGCGCGCGCGTACATCGAGCCGGGCGTGCCCATGCTGGTGCTCGAGACGGCGCTGCCGATCAAGTTCGCCGAGACCATCCAGGAAGCACTGGGCAGGCCCGCGCCGCGGCCGGCCCAGTTCGAGGGCCTGGAGCAGTTGCCGCAGCATGTGCACAACCTGCGGTGCGATGCGCAGCAGGTGCGCGAGTTCATCGTGCGCCACGCGGTGTGAGCCGGTATGCCAGGCTGCGCCGCACACGAGCGTAGCCCCGCTACTGGGCGGGCGACCCCGGCAGGGCGCGCCCGCCTGTGTTTTTCGGATCGACGGCCAGTGGCGCGGCCACCGACCGTCGGCCGACGCGGCGCCCGGCGCGCTTGCGACGATGCAGCCCGATCTTGCGCCTCCGGAGCGAGCCATGAATACCGCCGGTTCCCTCTTCGTCATTGCCGTCGGCGCCGTGTTCGGCGCCTGGGCCCGCTGGGGGCTGGCCGTCTGGCTCAACGCGCGCAGCGCCTGGCCCTGGGGCACGTTGACGGCCAATCTCGTCGGCGGCTACCTCGTCGGCGTGGTCCTCGGCCTGCTGCTGGTCCATGCGCACTGGCCGGGCTGGGTGCGCCTCGCGCTGGTCACGGGATTTCTCGGCGCGTTCACCACGTTCTCCTCGTTCTCGGCGGAAGTCGTCGGCATGCTGCAGGCCGGCCGCTGGCTGGCGGGCTTCGGCTATGCCGCGCTCAGCCTGCTGGGCTCGCTGGGGCTGACGCTGCTGGGGCTGGCCACCGCGCAATGGGTGCTGCGCGCCTGAGGCGCGCATGCCGCCCTCGGGGTCCGTACAAAGCCGACTTGTAGGCGGGATGCGCTCTCAGTAGACTACGCCGCGGCGGGCGCACGATCAGAGCAGGCTTTGCCGTTTCCTCCGGAGTCTCTTTCTCCCCATCGATGAAGCCCGATACGTTGCCGGAAGTCTCCGAGGCTGCGCCCGACGGGCTCACCTTCGCGCTGGTCCGTACGCGCGGCCTGTGGCCGCGCCTGCGGCCCTGGCTGATCGCTGCCCTCGTCCTGCTCCTGGGCCTGCTGGTGTTTCGCGGCCTGGGCCGGGTGCTGGTCGAGGTGTCCTATGACGACATCCTCGCTGCCGCGGCCGAGGTGTCCGTCGCGCATCTGGCCATGGCCGTGCTCGCGACAGTGGCGAGCTACGCGGCGCTGACCGGCTACGATTTCTCCGGGCTGCACTACGCCGGGGCGCGCTTGCCCTGGCGTACGGTCTGCCTGACCTCCTTCATTGCCTTCGCGCTGGGCAACAGCGTCGGTCTGGGCGCTTTGACCGGCGGCGGCGTGCGCATGCGCCTGTTCACCGCAGCCGGCGTCGAGCCCGCACGCATCGCCAAGGCGGCGGCCTTCAACGCCGCGGCCTTCGGGGTGGGCATGCTGGTGTTCGGCGCGCTCGGCATTCTCTGGGACGCCGAGCGCGTGGCGAGCCTGTTGCGCATGCCGGCCGGGGTGGTCCAGGCGCTGGCGCTCGCCGGCCTGGCCGCGGTGGCGGTGTTCGTCGCCGTGTGCGCCCGGCGCCGCGAGATTGCCCTCTGGGGGCGCTGGCGGCTGCCGCTGCCCAGCGCTGGGCTGGCGGTGCGCCAGCTCGTCATTTCCGCGCTCGAGCTGGCCGCGGCCGCGGCTTCGCTGTGGTTCCTGCTGCCGCAGGGCGTGGTGCCGCTGCCCGAGTTCATGGCTTTCTACGCCATCGGCATCGCCCTGGGCGTCATCAGCCATGTGCCGGGCGGGCTGGGCGTGTTCGAGGCGGTGATCCTGCTCGCCTTCGCCGGCCGCGCGCCGGCCGGGGAGATCGCCGCGGCGCTCGCGCTGTATCGCTGCGTCTATTTCCTGTTGCCGCTGGCGCTCGCCACCGTGCTGCTGGCCGTGCTGGAAGCGCGCGCCAGCACCTACGCCGCGCCGGTCGCGCGGGCGGCGCGCCGGCTCGCGCCCCGCCTGGTGGCGGCCTGCACGCTGGTGGCCGGGGTGTCGCTGCTGGTATCGGGCGTGACGCCGGCCAGCGAGACGGCCGTGGAAACGCTCGCGGCGCACCTTCCCCTCTACCTCGTCGAGGCCTCGCACCTGATCGGCAGCATCGCCGGCTTCGTCCTGCTGCTGCTTTCGCGCGGGCTGCTGCACCGGCTGGCGGCCGCCTGGTGGGGCACGCTGCTGGTGCTGGGCGCGGCCGCCGTGGTGGCTTTGCCCAAGGGCATGACGGTGCCCGAGCTGGCCTTGCTCTGCGGTCTGCTCGCCTTGCTGCTGCTCACGCGCCGCCAGTTCGACCGGCCCTCGTCGCTGTACACCGGCACGCTCGAGCCGGACTGGCTGATCGCAGTGTCCGCGGTGCTGCTCGCCTGCATCTGGCTTTTCTTCTTCGTCTACCGCGACCTGGACTACAGCGACCGGCTGTGGTGGCAGTTCGCCTTCGACGCCCATGCGCCGCGCGCCCTGCGCGCGCTCATGCTGGCCTCCATCGTGATGATGGGCATCGGTTTGTGGCAACTGTTGCGCCGGCCCGACGTGAGCCTGCAGCCGCCCACGCAGCAAGAGATGGCCGCGGCCCAGGAGATCGTGCGGCGCCAGTCCACGGCGCAGGCCGGCCTTGCCTTGATGGGCGACAAGAGCCTGCTGTTCTCCGCCTCGGGCGAGGCCTTCATCATGTTCGCCAAGCAGGGCCGCTCCTGGGTGGCGCTGTCCGATCCGGTCGGCCGGCGCGCCGACTGGTCCGAGCTGGTCTGGCGCTTCATCGAGATGGCCGACGCGCATGGCGGACGCGCTGTCTTCTACAAGACGCGGCCGCAGACGCTACCGCTGTATCTGGACGCCGGGCTGCGCGCCTTCAAGCTCGGCGAGCAGGCGCAGGTGTCGCTGCCCGACTTCAGCCTCAACGGGCCCGAGCGCGCCAAGCTGCGCCAGGCCCTGGGCCGTGGCAAGCGCGACGGCCTGGTGCTGGACGTGATCGAGCCGCAGGACGTGGCCGGCGTGCTGGACGAGCTGCGCGTGGTGTCTGACGCCTGGCTGGGCATGCACAAGGCACAGGAAAAGGGTTTTTCGCTGGGCACGTTCGATCCGGCCTACCTGCAGCGCCAGCCGGTGGCCGTCGTGCGCTTGCACGCGCCCGGCGAGCCCGGCAAGGTGGTGGCCTTCGCCTCGCTGCTGCGTCCGGACGTCGAGCGCATCGAGGTGGGCATCGACCTCATGCGCCATCTGCCCGAGGTGCCCGCGGCGACCATGGATTTCCTGTTCACCAGCCTGATCCTGCACTTCCAGGCGCTGGGCTACCAGCGCCTGGATCTGGGCATGGCGCCCATGTCCGGCATGTCCGAACACGAGCTCGCCTCGGTCTGGCACCGCACCGCGCGCCTGATGTTCATGCACGGCGGCCGCTTCTACAATTTCCGCGGCCTGCGCGCCTTCAAGGACAAGTTTGGCCCGCAGTGGGAGGCGCGCTACCTGGTGTGCGCCCGCGGGCTGGCGCCATTGTTCGCCATGGCCGACACCACCGCGCTCATCAATGGCGGCCTCAAGGGAGTGGTCGGCAAATGACGTGCACCCGCCTGCTGGCATGGGCCTGCAGCGCGGCCCTGGCCCTGGCCGGTGCCGTGGCGCATGCCGCCGAGCCCGTGCGCTTCTCGCATGGCCTGTTCGAGAACATCCCGGTCTACCCGCCGCAGGGGGACGCCACGGGGGCCGTGATGCTGATCTCGGATGCGGAAGGTTGGGATGCCGCCGCCGATGCGCTGGCGCGCGCGCTGGCCGGCGCCGGCGCGCTGGTGGCCGGGGTCGACGTGCGCACTCTATATCGCGACGCCCGGGCGGTGGACTGCCTGTATCCCTATGGCGACCTGGACAATCTCGCGCGCAACGTGCAGGCCTATCTGCAGGCGCGTACGGTCTACGCGCCCATCGTGGCCGGCCTGGGCGAGGGCGGCGCGCTGGCCTACGCGGTCAGCGCCGGTGCGCCCGCAGGCACTTTCGTCGGCGCGTTGAGTTATGGCTTTCGGCCGCGCCTGAACGCGCCGCTGCTGCTGTGCGAGGGCAGGGACGAGGTGTACACCACCGGGGCGCGGCGCGAACCCATGCGCCTGCTGCCGGTAGGCGCCGATGCGCCGCCTTGGTACGACCTGCAGAACCCGACCGAGCCGGACGCGTCGGCCGCGCGCGCCTTCCTGGCCCACGTGCCGCAGGGACATGCGCTGGCCTATCCCGACGATGCCGAAGCCCGCCACCTGGGGCCGCTCGCGCCTGCGGTGCAGGCGCGCTGGGTCGAGGGCTACCGCGCGCTCGCCGCCCATGCGCAGCGCACCGCCGGCGCGCCGGCGGCGCTGGCCGAGCTGCCGCTCGTACCGGTCGAGGCCAAGGCCGGCGCGCCGGCGAGCGACCTGTTCGCCGTGCTGGTGAGCGGCGACGGGGGGTGGGCGAAGATCGACGAGGTGCTGGCCGAGCACCTGACCGCGGCGGGCGTGCCGGTGGTGGGCGTGGACGCGCTGCGCTACTTCTGGCGCGAACGCACGCCCGAGGGCTGGGCGCGCGACCTCGAGCGCATCGTGGCGTTCTATCGCGCGCAGTGGCACAAGCCCCGCGTGGTGCTGATCGGCTTTTCGCAGGGGGCCGACGTCATGCCCTTCGCCGCCAGCCGCCTGTCGCCGGGCGCCCGCGCGGCCGTCGCCCGCGTGGTGCTGCTCAGCCCCGGCCAGCGCGCGGCATTCGAATTCCACGTCGCCAACTGGCTGTCCTCGCCCAATGACGGGGTGCCGGTGGCGCCCGAGATCCAGCGGTTGCCGGCCGGGCTGGTCGTGTGCGTATATGGCGAGGACGACGACGGCAGCGTCTGTCCGGGCATGAAGGCGACGCCGGGCGTGGAGGTGCGCGCCTTGCCGGGCGACCATCATTTCGACGACGACTACGACGCCGTTGGCCGGGTGATCCGCGACGCCTATGCGGTATCGATCCCGGTCGCAGCCCCGGCATCGGCCCCCGCCACGACCCCGACCCCGGCATCGGCCGAAGCCCTGACCCCAGCTCCCGCCTCAGGCGAGACGGCGACGCCCTGACCTTGGCGCTCGCCCCCCGGGGCCGACGCCCAAGCGCCCCGCGCCGACTTGCCTGCGGCTCAGAACGTCGCCGCGGCGGCCGCCAGCGCCTCGGCCGCCAGGCGGCCGCTGCGCACCGCGCCTTCGAGCACGCCGGGATAGCCGGTGTCGGTCCAGTCGCCCGCGAGCGCCAGGCGCGGCCAGGGCGTGCGCGCGCCGGGCCGCGCCAACCGGGGCGTGGCGGCGAAGGTGGCGCGCTTGTCGATCAGCAACTGGTCGGCGATCACGGGCGGCAGACCGGGCAGCTCGGCATGCAGTTGGGCGAGCAGGGCGGCGCGCGCCTGCTCGCGCGGCAGCGCCGCCAAGGCGCCGGCGTCGCTCGCCACCACGGTGAGTTCCGCACCCGGGCCGGGCAGGCCGAACAGGCGGGAGCGGTCGAACAGCCACTGCCCGTGCCGCTGCGCGTGCGCGTCGTCGTTCAGCATGAGGATCGGCGCATCGAGCGGCACCGGGCCATCCAGCCGGACCGTGAGGGTGGCGATGGGCCGGTAGTCGTAGCCCTCCAAGGCCTGCCGCAGTGCTTGCGCGCCGGGTACGGATTCGAGCAGGCGCGCGGCCGAGTCGGGGGGCACGGCGAGCACCGCGGCGTCGTAGGCTGCGCCTTCGACCTCGATGGCGTCGATGCCGGGCGCAAGCCGGCGCACCGGCGCACCGTAGCGCACCGCCAGGCGGGCCGCCGCGGCGTCCGGCCAGAGGGCGGAGAGGTCGGCGCGCGGCAGCAGCAGGTCGCTGTGCGCACGCGGCGCATCCAGTGCATCGCGCAGCACGGCGCAGAATAGGCCGGCACAGGCCTCGGCGGGCTCGGTATTGAGCGCGGCCAGGCATAGCGGGCGCCACAGGCCCTGCACCAGCGCGGCGGGCTGGCGTTCGCGAGCGAGCAGGTCGGCCACGGTGCGGGCCTGGGCGCGCCAGGCGCGCCGGCGCAGTGCATGGACGAAGCGCACCGCGGCCAGGCGTGCGGGCCAGGTCAATCCGCGCGCACCGAGCAGGGCGAATGCCGCGTGCCAGGGTGCGGGCAGGCGCGGCGCCCGCAGGGCGAAGCTGCGATCCAGGCGTTCCAGACGCAGCGGCAGGCGCAGCAGCCGCTGCGCCGGCGCGACGCCCAGCCCGGCCATGAGCGCGAGCGTCTCCGTGTAGGCGCCCAGCAGGATGTGCTGCCCGTTGTCCAGCGGAGCGGCGAACCCTGCCGCTGCATCGACGCGGCGCGCGCGCCCGCCGGCCAGGCGCGCTGCCTCGTAGACGACGACCTCGGCGCCGCACGCCTGCAGGGCCAGGCCGGCCGACAGCCCGGCCCAGCCCGCGCCGATCACCGCCACGCGGCGGCCGGCGAGCGCAGCAGCGGGGCGCACGGCACTCACGCCGCGCTGGGCGGCAGGGCGATGCGCCCGCCGCGTACCCAGGTCTTCCAGGCGATCCAGAGTTTGCGCACCGGGGTCAGGCTGATCCGGCGATCCAGCACCGGGAATTCGTCGCGCGCGATCTCGTCGAGCAGGGCGTGGTAGATCGCGGCCATGATGAGCCCCGGTCGCTGGGTGCGCCGGTCGGCCTCGGGCAGCGCCGCCAGCGCTTCGCGATAGACCGTCTGGGCGCGTTCGGCCTGAAAGCGCATGAGCGCGACGAATTTGTCGGACTGGCGCGCGTTCAGGATGTCGGCGGCTTTCACGTCGAAGCGCTGCAGCTCGTTGACCGGCAGGTAGATGCGCCCGCGCCGCGCGTCGTCGCCCACGTCGCGGATGATGTTGGTCAACTGCAGCGCGAGGCCGAGCTTGCGGGCGTACTCGAGCGTGTGCGCGTCGGTGTAGCCGAAGATGCTCGCCGAGAGTTCGCCCACCACCCCGGCCACGTGCCAGCAATAGCGTTCCAGGCCCGGGAAATCCAGGTAGCGGGTCTGGGTCAGGTCCATCTCCATGCCCTCGACGATGGCCTGCAGGCGCGCCTCGGTGATGTCGAAGGCGCCCAGGTGCGGCAGCAGCGCGCGCGTGACGGGATGGTCCGGCCTGCCCGCGAACATCTGGCTCACCTGCTGGCGCCACCAGGCGAGCTTGATGCGCGCCACCGAGGGGTCGTTCACTTCGTCGACGACATCGTCCACCTCGCGGCAGAAGGCATACAGCGCCGTGATGGCGCGCCTTCTTTCCGGCGGCAGGAAGAGAAAACTGTAGTAGAAGCTCGAGCCGCTCTGCGCGGCCTTTTCCTGGCAGTACTGGTCCGGGGTCATGGCGTGGCCGGCTGCGCGGGCGCGACGCGGCGATAGGTGAGGGCGCGTCCGCCGATGGCGAGCCAGTCGCGGCGGCCGAGGGTGGGACGGGCGTGGAACACGTCGTAGTCGGCCGCTTCGATACGGTCCAGAATACGCAAACCGCCGCATACTACCAAACGCAGCTCCCATCCGATGCGTCCGGGCAGGCGCGTGGCGAGCGGCGCGCCGCGCAGCAGGTGCTCCCGGGCGCGCTCGAGCTGCCGGGCCATGAGCCGACGCCAGGCGGCGGTGCCGGTCTGGCCGCGCAGCCCGGCGTCGGCCAGGCCGGCGGCGCGCAGCTCGTCCTGCGGTACGTAGACCCGGCCCTTGGCAAGGTCGATCGCCACGTCCTGGCAGAAGTTCACCAACTGCAGGCCGGTGCAGATCGCGTCCGAATCGTGCAGGTTGTGCGCGTCGGCCGCGTCGTACAGGCGCAGCATCAGTTCGCCGACCGGGTCGGCCGAATGCCGGCAGTATTGCAGCAGGGCGGCTTCGTCGGCGTAGCGGTGCTGGGTGACGTCCTGCTCGAAGGCGGTGAGCAGGCGGGCGAAGGGCTCGATGGGCAGGCGAAAGGCGCGGACCACGGTGCGCAGGGGCTCGAAGACCGCCGCCGGTGCGGTCTCGGGCAGCGCGGCGTCGTGCTCGATGGCGGCCAGGCCGGCGCGATAGCCGGCCAGCGCGGCCAGGCGTTCGGCGGGCGGCGCATCGCCCTCGTCGGCGATGTCGTCGGCCGTGCGCGCGTAGCGGTAGATGTGCTGGACCGCCTCGCGCAGCCGACTCGGCAGCAGCAGGGAGGCGACCGGGAAGTTCTCGTAGTGGTCGACGGGCATGCCGTATTTTGGCATGTGGAAACCCCTTCTATCGGTCGCGGCCTGGGCCATGATATACATGCTGTTTTTACACTGTTAAGTTCCAGCGGCGGGCGGAGCCATGGCGTGGAAGCGGGAGACGGCGCGTTGCGCGGGGCGGCGCGTGCGGCGGGGAGTGTGGGCGCTGGCGGCCGTGGCCGTGCTGCTGTCCGGGTGCGAGCGCAATGCGGCCGTCGCGGAAATCCCGCCCAGGCCGGTGCGCACGCTGGTGCTGGCCGAGCAGGCGGTGGACGTGGTCGGCGTCTTCCCCGGCGAGGTGCGCCCGCGCGTGGAGTCGCGCCTCGCCTTCCAGATCGGCGGGCGCCTGGTCGAGCGTCTGGTGCAGGCCGGCGATACGGTTGCCGCCGGCCAGCCGCTCGCGCGCGTCGATCCGCAGGATCTCGAACTCGCCGCGGCCGCCGCGCGAGCCGAACTCGCCGCCGCCGAGGTGGAGAGCCGGCGCACCGGTGCGGACCTCACGCGCTACGGCAAACTGCGCGAATCCGGCTTCATCAGCGCGGCCGAGCTCGATCAGCGCAAGGCCGCGCACGACGCCGCGCAAGCGCGCGTCGCGCAGGCCCGGGCCGGGTTGCGCACGCGTGCCAACCAGGCCGAGTACGCCATCCTGCGTTCCGACGCCGCGGGCGTGGTCACGGGGGTGGACGCCGAGGTCGGGCAGGTGGTCTCGGCCGGGCAGTCGATCGTGCGCGTGGCGCGCGACGAAGGCAAGGAGATCGCCTTCCAGATCCCCGAGGGCCGGCTGGAGCGCGTACGCGGCGCCGGCGCGGGCCGGGTGGAACTCTGGAGCGGCGGCCCCGTCCTGCAGGCGCGTCTGCGCGAGGTGTCGGCCAGCGCCGATCCGGCCACGCGCGCATTTCCGGCGCGCGCCGCCCTGGTCGACGCGCCGCCCAGTGTGCACTACGGCATGACCGCGACGATCCGTTTCAGCAGTCCGCTCGCGCAGTCCCTGGTGCGCGCGCCGCTGTCGGCGCTGATCCGCGACGGTGGGCAGGAGGCGGTATGGCTGCTCGACCCGGCGAGCCTGACCGTGTCGCGCCGGCCGGTCCAGGTGCTGACCATGACCGACGCCGACGTGGTACTGGGCCCGGGCTTGCCGCCTGGCGCCGAGATCGTCACCGCCGGGGTGCACATGCTGCAGGAAGGCCAGCAGGTGCGCCGCCTCGCCGGTGCCGCGCCGGCCGCCGCAGGCCCGGTGCAGGCGACGCTGCCGCTGGCGCCCGCGAACGCCGAACGCGGCGCGCACTGACGGGGGCACCGTGTCGGCGCATCGCTTCAACCTCTCGTACTGGGCGCTCTCGCACCAGCCGCTGATCCGCTATCTGATGGTGGTGCTCCTGCTGGCCGGTGCGTTTTCCTATACCCAGCTTGGGCAGGACGAAGACCCGCCCTTCACCTTTCGCGTCATGGTGGTGCGCGTCTGGTGGCCCGGCGCCACGGCCGAGCAGGTGGCCGAACAGGTGAGCGAGCGCGTCGAGCGCGCGCTGCAGCAGGTGCCCTGGGCCGACAAGATCGTGTCCTACACCAAGCCCGGGCAGAGCGTGACCATCCTCAACCTGGACGAGGCCACGCCGCCGCGTCTGGTCGAGGATCTCTGGTACAAGGCGCGCAAGCACGTCAACGACATCGCCGGCACCTTGCCGCAAGGCGTGGTCGGCCCGCACTTTCTCGACGAGTTCGGCGACACCTACGGCGTGATCTTCGCCTTCGGCGCGGACGGCTTCGGCTACGGCGAGCTGAAGGACTACGTCGAGGACGCCCAGCAGCAGTTGCTGCGCGTGCCCGACGTGGCCAAGGTCGAGATCTTCGGCGCCCAGGACGAAAAACTGTACGTCGAGCTCTCGAGCCAGCGGCTCTCGCAGTTCGGCCTGTCGGTCCAGGACCTGGCCGAGCAGCTACAGGCGCAGAACGCGCTGCAGGCCTCTGGGGTGCTGACCCTGCCGCAGGAGCAGTTGACGGTTCGCATCAGCGGCGAGGTGGGCGGCGTGGACGACCTGCGCCAACTGCCGGTCCGGGTGCCGCAGCGCACGCTGGCCGACGGCACGGTGGTGGGCGGCGCCACGCTGCGCCTGGGCGACGTCGCCAGCATCTCGCGCGGCTACGTCGATCCGCCCTCGAACAAGATGCGCCACGGCACGGCCGCCGGCAGCCGGGAAGTGATCGGGCTGGGCGTGGTCATGCGCAAGGGAGGCAACATCCAGGCCCTGGGCCAGGCGCTCGACGAGGCCCAGCGACGCATCCTGGCCGGCCTGCCGGTGGGCATCGAGATGGTCAAGGTTTCGGACCAGCCGCAAACCGTGAAGGAGTCCATCAGCGAGTTCGTGAAAGTGCTCGCCGAAGCCGTGGTGATCGTGCTCATCGTGAGCTTTCTGAGCCTGGGCCTGCACACGCGGCCGCTGCGCGTGGACGTGCGGCCGGGGCTGGTGGTCGCGCTGACCATCCCGCTGGTGCTGGCGAGCACCTTCCTCTTCATGGAGATCTTCGGCATCAACCTGCACAAGATCTCGCTGGGCGCGCTGATCATCGCGCTCGGGCTCTTGGTCGATGACGCCATCATCGCGGTCGAGATGATGGTGCGCAAGCTGGAAGAGGGGCACGACCGGCTCTCGGCGGCGATCGCGATGTACGAGACCACCGCCTTTCCGATGCTCACGGGAACGCTGATCACGGCGGCCGGCTTCCTGCCGATCGCCATGGCCAAGTCTGCGGCCGGCGAGTACACCTTCTCGATCTTCGCGGTCACCGCGCTTGCCCTGCTGCTGTCCTGGTTCGCCGCGGTCATCTTTACTCCGTTCCTGGGCTACTGGCTGCTGCGCACGCGGGCCGCGGGCAGCGGCGAGGACGGTCATCACGAGGTGTTCGATACGCCGTTCTACCGGCGCCTGCGCCGCCTGATCGAAGCCTGCATGCGCCGGCATTGGCTGGTCATCGGCATCACGGTGCTCGCCCTGGCCGCGGGCGTGCTGAGCTTTCGCTTCATCGAGCAGCAGTTCTTCCCCGAATCCAACCGCCCGGAGCTGATGGTCGACCTGTGGCTGCCGGAAGGCGCGAGCTACGCCGCCACCGAAGCCCAGGCGCGCGAACTGGAGCAATGGCTCTCGGCCCAGCCCGAGGTGGCCAGCTACATCACCTACGTCGGCATCGGCAGCCCGCGCTTCTACCTGCCGCTGGACCAGCAGTTCGACCGTTCCAACCTCGCGCAATTCGTCGTCACGCCGCATGGCATTGCCGAGCGCAACGCGCTGCGCGGCAAGCTCGATGCGCTCTTCGCCGAACACTTCCCGCAGGCACGCGCCCGCGTGCAGCCCTTGTCCAGCGGCCCGCCGGTGGCCTATCCGGTGCAGTTCCGCGTCACCGGGGCCGATCCGCGCGAGGTCCGGCGCATCGCCGACGAGGTGCGCGCCATCGTGTATCGCAACCCGAATACGCGCGGGGTGAACGACAACTGGAACAACGACATGAAGATCCTGCGCCTGGCGCTGGATCAGGACAAGGCGCGGGCGCTGGGCGTGAGCACCTCGACGCTGCAGCAGGCCACGCAGATGCTGCTGGCCGGCGTGCCCATCGGCACCTTGCGCGAGGACGACAAGCTGATCGACATCGTGCTGCGCCAGCCGGCCGACGAACGCACGGCGGTGACCCGGCTGGCCGAGGCGAGCGTGCCGACCGCGCTGGGCCGCTACGTGCCGCTGTCGCAACTGGTCGAGGTGTCGCTGGCATGGGAGCCGGCGATCATCTGGCGCTACAACCGCGACTACGCCATCACCGTGCAGGCCGAGGTGCGCGACGGCATCCAGGGCCAGACGGTCAGCACGCAGATCGACCCGCAGCTCGCCGCGATCCGCGCGGCGCTGCCGCCCGGCTATGCCATCGCGGTCGCCGGCGCGGCCGAGGAAAGCGGCAAGGCCCAGCAGTCCATCGTCGTGAACCTGCCGCTCATGCTGTTCATCGTCATGACCCTGCTCATGCTGCAACTGCACAGCTTCGCCCGCGCGACGATGGTCTATCTGACCGGCCCGCTGGGCATCATCGGCGCGGCGATCGCGCTGCTCGTGTCCGGCCAGCCCTTCGGCTTCGTCGCGCAACTGGGCGTGATCTCGCTGCTCGGCATGATCATCCGCAACTCGGTCATCCTGGTCGATCAGGTCGAGCGCAACAAGGCCGAAGGCCATGCGCCCTGGGAGGCGGTGGTCGAGTCCGCGGTGCGCCGCGCGCGTCCGATCATGCTGACCGCGGCGGCGGCCGTGCTCGCCATGATCCCTCTCACCCGGACCGGCTTCTGGGGCCCGATGGCCGTGTCGATCATGGGTGGCTTGATCGTCGCGACGGTCCTTACCCTGCTGTTCCTGCCGGCGCTGTACGTGGCGGTGTTCCGGGTGCGGGAAGAGGCCGACGCGCCGGGCGTCGCGGTCGCGGATTGAGCCGGCCGCATTTTCGGTAAACTGGCACATGACTGGTGCTCCATGCACCCGATACTGCTTCATGCCGCGCCCCCTCCACGCCCTCGTTTCCCCCGCCGCCATTGCGCACAACCTGGCCCAGGTTCGCGCCCGTCTCGCGCCGCACCAGGCGCAGGCCGGGCCGTCCGCCCGCGTCTGGGCAGTGATCAAGGCCAATGCCTACGGGCATGGTATCGAACGCGTCCTGCCGGGCCTGGCCACGGCCGACGGGCTGGCCATGCTGGATCTGGACGAAGCCGTACGCTGCCGGGAGGCCGGCTGGGGCGGGCCCATCCTTCTGCTCGAAGGCATCTTCGAGCCGGATGACATCGCCCTGTGCCGCGCGCTGGACCTGACCCTGGTGCTGCATTGCGCCGAACAACTGCGCATGCTCGAGACGGCGCCGCAGGGGCGTGCGCTGGACGCCTACCTCAAGCTCAACAGCGGCATGAACCGGCTCGGTTTCGCCGACGGCGCCTATCGCGCCGCCTTCGAGCGCGCGCTCGGCCTGCAGCGAGCGGGCGTGATCGGCACGACCCTGGGCCACATCGCGCATTTCGCCAAGGGCGAGATCGAGGGCCACGTGCAGGAGGCAGTCGCCCGGTTCCGCGCGGCGACACAGGGTCTGCCGGGCCCGGTGAGCCTGTGCAACTCGGCGGCCACCCTGGGCTGCAGCCTGCTCGCCGCGCAGACGGACTGGGTGCGCCCGGGCATCTGCCTGTACGGCGCCACCCCGTTCGAGCACGGCCCGAGCGCGGCCGCTCTCGGGCTGCTGCCTGCCATGGCCCTGCGTTCGACGCTGATCGGGCTGCAGGAAGTGACCTCGGGCGAGGCCGTCGGCTATGGCGGCATCTTCGTCGCCGAAGACACCACCCGGGTCGGCATCGTCGCCTGCGGCTATGCCGACGGCTATCCGCGACATGCGCTCACCGGCACGCCGATCGTGGTCGACGGTGTGCGCACCCGTCTGCTCGGGCGCGTATCCATGGACATGCTTGCCGTCGATCTGGGCCCCGTGCCGCAGGCGCGGGTAGGCCTGCCGGTCACCCTGTGGGGCGCCGACGGCCTTTCCGTGGACGAGGTGGCCACGGCCGCCGGCACCATCGGCTACGAGCTGCTGACCGCGGTCACCGCTCGCGTGAAAACGCGCGTGGCCGAGGAGTAGGTTTGGCGACCAAGCAAAGAACCCGCTACGTCTGCACCGAGTGCGGTGCGACGAGTCCGAAGTGGCAAGGGCAGTGTCCCGGCTGCCATGCCTGGAACACGCTGGAGGAAACCGTGGCGGCGCCGGCCGTGGCCGGAGGGCATCGCTTTGCCCCCCTGGCTTCGAGCACGCCGGTGCAGCGCCTCGCCGACATCGAGACCCGCGAGCAGCCGCGCCTGTCCACCGGCATCCCGGAGTTCGACCGCGTGCTCGGCGGCGGCCTGGTCGCGGGCGCCGTGGTGCTGATCGGCGGCGACCCCGGCATCGGCAAGTCCACGCTGCTGCTGCAGGCCCTGGCCGCGATGTCGCAGCAGCAGCGGGTGCTGTATGTCACCGGCGAGGAGTCCGGCGACCAGGTCGCGCTGCGCGCGCGCCGCCTGGAGCTGCAGACCGCCGAGGTCCGCCTGCTCGCCGAGATCCGCCTGGATGCGATCCAGGCCGCCCTGACGGACATGGCGCCGGGCGAACGGCCCGTGGTGGCCGTGATCGATTCGATCCAGACCCTGTATTCGCAGGAACTCACGTCCGCGCCCGGCTCGGTGGCCCAGGTGCGCGAATGCGCCGCCCAGCTCACCCGGCTCGCCAAGCAGACCGGCGTGGCCATCGTGATGATCGGCCACGTCACGAAGGAGGGCGCGCTCGCGGGCCCGCGCGTGCTCGAGCACATCGTGGACACGGTGCTGTATTTCGAGGGCGATGCGCATTCCTCGTTCCGCCTGGTGCGCGCCTTCAAGAACCGCTTCGGCGCGGTCAACGAACTCGGCGTGTTCGCCATGACCGACCGCGGGCTGCGCGGCGTGCCCAATCCCTCGGCCCTGTTCCTCTCGCAGCAGCAGGAGGAAGTGCCCGGTTCCTGCGTGATGGCCACGCAGGAGGGCACCCGTCCGCTGCTGGTGGAGATCCAGGCCCTGGTCGACGATGCCCACGGCAACAATCCGCGCCGTCTCACGGTGGGCCTGGAGAGCAACCGGCTCGCCATGCTGCTGGCCGTGCTGCACCGGCACGGCGGTATCGCCACGCACGACCAGGATGTCTTCGTCAATGCCGTGGGCGGCGTGCGCATCACGGAGCCCGCCGCCGACCTGCCGGTGCTGCTCGCCATCATGTCCTCGCTGCGCAACCGCAGCCTGCCGCGTGGGCTGATCGCCTTCGGCGAGGTCGGCCTGACCGGCGAGATCCGGCCGGCGCCGCGTGGCCAGGAGCGCCTGCGCGAAGCCGCCAAGCTCGGTTTCGGCACGGCCCTGATCCCCAAGGCGAACGCGCCGCGCCAACCCATCGAAGGGCTGGAAGTCTGGGCCGTCGACCGTCTGGACGCAGCGCTCGAGCGCCTGCGCGCGCTCTGACGATGAAACGACCCCCACGCTCACTGCGTTCGCTGCCCCCCAAGGGGGCGTCAACCTCCTTCGGGCGGCCGGGCGGAAGGGGAGTGCCCCCACGCTCACTGCGTTCGCTGCCCCCCAAGGGGGCGTCAACCTCCTTCGGGCGGCCGGGCGGAGGCTGACATGACGCCCGACGTGCTGTTCGATCTGGCGATCTGGCTGGTGCTCGGCGGCGTGCTCGGGGTGCTGGGCGGGCTGTTCGGCATCGGCGGCGGCCTGATGGCCATCCCTTTGCTCGGCCTGCTGGGCGGCATGCCGCAGCAGCTTGCGCAGGGCACGGCCCTGGTCATGGTGCTGCCCACGGTCCTGCTCGCCGCCCACCGCTATCACCAGCGCGCCCGCATCGACGTGCTCACCGTGGCGGTGATCTCGGTCTGCGCCATCGGCTTCACCTGGGTCGGCGCGCAGGCCGCGCTGGGCATGGACGCGGACGTGCTGCGCCGCAGCTTCGCGGGGTTCCTGGGCCTGATCGCACTGCAGTACGTGTGGCAGGCACGGCGCAAGCCGCTCGCTTCGCCGCGCGCGGACCGTATCGGCACGGGCCCGGCAGCACTGCTGGGCGTGACCGCCGGCCTGATCGGCGGCTTTTTCGGTGTGGGCGGCGGCGTGCTCGCGGCGCCGGTGCTGAGCGGCGTATTCCGCCTGGGCCAGACGGTGGCCCAGGGCATGGCCCTGGCCATGGTGGTGCCCACCGCGGCCATCGGCCTGGCCACCTATGGTGCGGCCGGGCAGGTGGCCTGGCCCGTGGGCGCGGCGCTGGCCGTGGGCGGCCTGCTGTGCGTCGGCCCGGGGGTCAGGCTGGCCCACCGCCTGCCCGAGGTCCAATTGAAGCTCGCGTTCGCCAGCCTGCTGGCCGTCGTGAGCCTGGCGCTGTTCGTCGTCTGAGCGAGCCCGCATGCGCCACGAGACCCTTTCGCCTGCCCACCGACCCATGCGCGTCCTGCATGTGTTCAAGACCTATCTGCCGGATACCCATGGCGGGGTCGAGCAGGTCATCTTCCAGCTTGCCGAGGGCGGCGTGCGCCATGGCGTCGCGTCCCAGGTGTTCGCGCTGAGCGCGGCGGGCACGGTGCGCAACCAGCCGTTCCACCATCACCTCGTGCACCGGGCACGCCAGGATCTGTACATCGCCTCGACGGGTTTCTCGCTGTCGGCCATCGTCGAGTTCCGCCGCGCGCTGCGCGGCGTCGATCTGATCCACTACCATTTTCCCTGGCCATACATGGACGTGCTGCACCTGTTGAGCGGCACACGCCTGCCGACGGTGCTCACCTACCATTCGGACATCGTCAAGCAGCGCCACCTGATGCGCCTGTACCGGCCGCTGATGCACCGCTTCCTGTCGCGCATGGACTGCATCGTGGCGTCCTCGCCGGGGTATGCCGAATCGAGCCCCGTGCTCGCCGCGCTGCGCGACAAGGTGAGCGTGGTGCCATTCGGCCTGGATCGCACCACCTATCCCACGCCCGATGTCGAACGCCTGGCGTCCTGGCGTGCCCGCGTGGGCGAGCAGTTCTTCCTGTTCGTCGGCGCGCTGCGCTACTACAAGGGGCTGGACTATCTGCTCGCGGCCGTCGAGGGCACCGACCTGCCGCTGGTGATCTGCGGCGGCGGCGACCCGCAGGTCGAGGCCCGGCTGCGCCAGGCCGCGGAGGCCAACCCGCGCCTCCATTTCCTGGGCGCGCAGCCGGACGAGGACAAGGTCGCGCTGCTGACGCTGTGTCGCGCCATGGTGCTGCCCTCGCACCTGCGCTCAGAGGCCTTCGGGGTATCGCTGCTGGAGGCCGCGATGCTTGCGCGCCCCATAGTCTGCTGCGAGATCGGCACCGGGACGACCTTCATCAACCGGGACGGCGTGACCGGCCTGGTTGTGCCGCCGGGCGACGCGGGCGCGCTGCGCGCGGCGATGCAGCGCCTGCAGGCCGAGCCGGCCCTCGCGCAGCGCATGGGCGTAGCCGCGCAGGAGCGCTTCGAGACGTGCTTCTCGGCCGAGCGCATGGTCGACGGCTACCTGGCGCTGTACCGCCGGCTCCTGCGGCGCGACTGAGGGCGCGCGCGGCGGGCGCTGGCGTATCCGGTTACTATGGTGGGCTTGCGCGGTATCGTTCCCTGCTGCCGGGGGCGCATGCGGCGCCCCGGAACCTCGAGCCCACCCCATCGATTTGACCGTCCAAGCCTGCTATTCCGTCTATCTGCCGCTGCGTGGCGACGAATCCGCTGCGCAGCTCGGCGCATGCCTGCAGTCGCTGGCCGACCAGAGCTGGCAGCCGGCGCGGGTGGTGGCGGTGTTTCGCGGGGTGCTGCCCGAGGCGCTGGACGCCGTGCTGGCGCAGTCCGAGACGCAGCTTCCCCTGGTGCGCGCCGCCTTGGCCGAGGGCGCCGACTGGGGCAGCGTGCTGGCTGCGGGCGTCGAGCAGGCCGAAGGCGAATACGCCGCCCACGCCGAGGCGAGCAGCGTGTCCCAGCCCTGGCGGTTCGAACGCCAGGTCGGCTTTCTCGCGCAGAATCCCCAATTCGACATCTGCGGCGCCCGCCTGTTCGAGGCGGACGTCAATCTGCAACCCAAGGTGCGCCGCGCAGCGCCCGAGAAGGACACGGCCATCCTGGCCATGCTGCCCTACCGCAATCCGTTCAACCATGCCACGGTCGTGCTGCGGCGCGACAAGGCGCTGGCCGCCGGCAACTACGGCGGGCCGCCGCTCGCCGAGGACTACGACCTCTGGCTGCGCATGCTGGCCCAGGGCAGCGGCTGGAACCTGCAGGATGATCTGGTCCTGCACGATGCGATCGCCCCGGGCCTGGCCGCGCCGCGCTGGCCACAGCAGGTGCGCAGCGAGTACCGCCTGTACCGGACCAAGCGCCGGCTGCGCATCGCCGGCATGCTGAGCGGGCCCTGGGTGTTTCTCGCGCGCAGTCTGGCGCACCTGGTCCACGCGTTGTCCCGGCCGCGCGCGCGCCGTCACTGAATCCACCAAGCCATGCTAGACAATCTCAATCCGCCGCAACGGGCGGCCGTCACGCTCGAGCCGCATCGCCACGCTCTCGTCCTCGCCGGGGCGGGCAGCGGCAAGACCCGGGTGCTCACCACGCGCATGGCCTGGTTGCTGCGCAGCGGCCAGGCCACGCCGCAGTCGCTGCTGGCCGTCACCTTCACCAACAAGGCGGCGCGCGAGATGCTCACTCGCATGTCGGCCATGCTGCCGATCAACGCGCGCGGCATGTGGATCGGCACTTTCCACGGGCTGTGCAACCGGATGCTGCGCGCGCATCATCGCGACGCCGGGCTGCCCGCGACCTTCCAGATCCTCGACGTGGCCGACCAGCTCGCTGCCATCAAGCGGCTCATGAAGGCGGCCAATATCGACGACGAGAAATACCCGCCGCGCCAGGTGCAGTCCTACATCAACAGCGCCAAGGAAGAAGGCCTGCGCGCCGCGGCCATGCAGGCCAACGACGCTTTCCACCGCCGCCTGGCCGAGATCTACGCCATGTACGAGGCGCAGTGCCAGCGCGAGGGCGTGGTCGACTTCGCCGAGCTGCTGCTGCGTTCGTACGAGCTGCTGCAGGGCAACGCCCCGGTGCGCGAGCACTACCAGCGCCGCTTTCGGCACATCCTGGTCGACGAATTCCAGGATACCAACACGCTGCAGTACCGCTGGCTGCGCATGCTCGCCGGCGGCGGCGCGGCGGTCTTCGCGGTGGGCGACGACGACCAGTCGATCTATGCCTTTCGCGGCGCCAACGTGGGCAACATGGCAGACTTCGAGCGCGACTTCGAGCATCCCGAAGTCATCCGCCTGGAGCAGAACTACCGCTCGCACGGCCACATCCTGGATGCGGCCAACGCCCTGATCGCCCACAACGACGGGCGCATGGGCAAGAACCTCTGGACCGACCGCGGCGAGGGCGAGCAGGTGCGGGTGGTCGAATCGCTCTCCGACCAGGCCGAGGCGCAATGGGTGGTGAGCGAGATCCAGTCGCTGATCGCCGAGGGGCGCGCGCGCCGCGAGATCGCGCTGCTCTATCGCAGCAACGCGCAGTCGCGCGTGCTCGAGCACACGCTGTTCTCGGCCGGCATTCCCTACAAGGTGTACGGCGGCCTGCGCTTCTTCGAGCGCCAGGAGATCAAGCACGCGCTCGCCTACCTGCGCCTGATGGAGAATCCGCACGACGACACGGCCTTCATCCGCGTGGTCAACTTCCCGGCACGCGGCATCGGCGCGCGCACCCTGGAGAACCTGACCGACGCGGCGCAGGCCGGCGGCACCAGCCTGTATGGCGCGGTCGGCCGTGTGGCCGGCAAGGGCGGGGCCAACCTCGCCCAGTTCGTCGCGCTGATCGACCGCATGCGCTTCGAGACGCAGAACCTGCCGCTCACCGAGGTGGTCGCGCACGTGACCGCCGAAAGCGGCCTCAGCGCGCACTACAAGGCCGAGAAGGAGGGTGCCGAGCGCCTGGAGAACCTGGACGAACTGGTCAACGCCGCGGCCGCCTTCGATGGCGAGACCGTGATGCCCGAAGACGGCGCGGATGCGCTGCTGGCGCTGGCGGCCTTCCTGTCCCACGCCGCGCTCGAGGCGGGCGACAACCAGGCGGCCGACGGCCAGGACGCGGTCCAGCTCATGACCATCCACGCCGCCAAGGGCCTGGAGTTCGAGGCGGTATTCGTGACCGGGCTCGAGGAGGGCCTGTTCCCGCACGAGAACAGCGTCCTCGAGCAGGCCGGCCTGGAGGAAGAACGCCGCCTCATGTATGTCGCGATCACGCGGGCGCGCGAACGCCTCTACCTGAGTTTCGCCCAGACGCGCATGCTGCACGGGCAGACGCGCTACCCGATGCGCTCGCGCTTTCTGGACGAGCTGCCGGCGCAGACCCTGAAGTGGGTCACCCCCAAGGTGTCGCGTGTGGACGCGGCGAGCTACGACCGGGCCTCGGCCTGGCGCGATTCCGCCTGGCCCGAACGTGCCCGGCCGGCCCCGGTGAGCCAGGGCTATGCGGGCGCCAGCGCCAGTCAGGGCGTGGAGGTCGGCGGCCGGCATTTCCGCATCGGACAGACCGTGTCGCATGCCCGCTTCGGCGAGGGCGTGATCCTTGCCCTGCAGGGCTCGGGCCCACAGGCGCAGGCGCAGATCCGCTTCGCCTCGGCCGGCACCAAGACGCTCGCCCTGGGCGTGGCCAAGCTCGAGACGGCCTGATCCACGGCCCTCGGGCGCGGCGCCCGGCACCGTGCCCGAGGGGGCCTCTGCGCAAAGGCTCAGGTCGCGCCGTTGCCCAGCGTCAGGCCTTCGCGGCGCGGATCGGCGCCGCCCTCCAGCAGCATCGAGCCATCGCGCTCGACGCGCATGATCGTCGAGATGCCGCTCGATTGCGCCGAGGTGGACACGGTGTGCCCCAGTGCCCGCAGGCCCTGCACCAGTTGCGTCAGGTCCAGCGTCGTATTGGCGCCGTCGACGCTGGTGCTCGGGCTGTTGGCCGAACCGAAGTTCACCAGCGACGCGGCCTGCTGGGCATCGAGGTTCCAGTCCAGCGCGCCGACCAGCGTCTTGACCACATACTGGATGATCGTGCCGCCGCCGGGCGAACCGGTGGCCATCACGAACGCGTCGGGGCCGTCGCCGCGAAAGACCAGGGTCGGCGCCATGGTGCTGCGCGGGCGCTTGCCGGGCGCAACCCGGTTGGCGATCGGCGTTCCCCGGGCGTCCACCGGCGTGCTGGAGAAGTCGGTGAGCTGGTTGGTGAGCAGAAAGCCCTCGACCATGTGGAACGAACCCATGCTGGATTCCACGGTGGAGGTCATGGACACCGCGTTGCCGTAGGCATCGACGATGGAGAAGTGCGTGGTGCCGTGCTCGGGTGTGCGGTCGATGCCCAGCGGCACGTCGCCCAGATCGCCCGGCGGTGCCGTGCCCAGGCTGGTGTTCAGGTCGATCATGCCGGCGCGCGACTTCAGGTAGGCCGGGTCGAGCAGGGTGGCGACGCCCTGGCCCGGCAGCGGCACGAAATCGGTGTCGGCGACGTACTTGTCGCGATCGGCATAGGCCAGGCGCTCGGCCTCGGCCACCAGGTGCACGCCGACCACGTTGGGGATGCCGCCCTCGTTGGCGGGGTCGGTCGGCGCATAGCGCGCCAGGTCGAAGTGCGCCAGCATACCCAGCGTCTGTGCCACCGCGATCCCGCCCGAAGAGGGCGGCGCCATGGTGCACACGTAGTACACGCGATACCCGATGCAGACAGGTTCGCGCTTCTTCGGGCGGTAGTCGGCGAGGTCGCGCAGCGTCATCAGGCTGGGCGTGATCGGCGTGCGCGCCGCATCGTCGCCCACCGACTGGCCGGCCTTGGCGACGATGGCCTGGGCGAGCGGGCCGGTGTGCAAGGCGTCGGCGCTGCCCTGGGCAAGGGCGCGCAGGCTGCGTGCGTAGGCCGGGTTGGTCATGGTCTCGCCCGCGGCGCGGGGCGTGCCGTCCGGATGGAAGAAGGTCGCCATGGCCTCGGCGTCCAGCGCGAAGTTGGCGGCGTTGCTCGCGATCGCGCTCGCCATGCGCGAGGGAATCTGAAAGCCATCGTCGGCGAGCCGGACCCCGTCGTCGAACAGCGCGCTCCACGCGAGCCTGCCATGTTCCTCATGGGCCAGCTCGAGCATGCGCATCACGCCCGGCACGCCGATCGAGCGGCCGCTGCGCCGTGCCGAGGGCACGGGCGCGGGCGAGCCGGGGTCGTCCTGCACCTGGCGCGCGAGGTAGTAGCCATTGGCCGCCGCCGGCGCGCTCTCGCGCCCATCGTAGGCGGTCACGGTGCGTTTGGCGGCGTCGTAGTACATCATGAAGGCACTGCCGGCGATGGTGCTCGACTGCGGCTCGACCAGGCCGAGCACGGCCTGCACCGCGACCGCGGCGTCGACCGCGCTGCCGCCTGCGCGCAGCACGTCGCAGCCCGCCTTGCTGGCGAGCGGCGTGGCGCTCACGACCATGTACCGGCTCGCCTGCTTCGCCTGGCTGCCCAGACGATAGCCGGACGCCGGCTCCGGCGCAGCCGGATCACCCTGGACGCCCGAGCCGACCACGACCGAGGCGCCATCCGTCGCGCGTATCGAACAGCTCGCCGGATCGGTGTCGATCGCGAGCTGCGGGCCGGAGGCGCCGGGCGAGCCCAGGCCGCCGGGCCCGTCGGAGCCGCTGCTGCAGCTCGCCAGGAACACCGTCAAGGCAAGGGGTATGAATCGCCAGCTACGCTTGGGTATGGTCATCCTCGGCTCCGGATAGGCCTCGTTCAACGGATGGCGCGCGCCGCACGCGCAAGCCTCGCCCACACCCTGGCGCCACACCGAAGCTGCACTGGCGGCGATCGGGCTCAGGGCTCGCCGAACACCGTGGTGTAGGTGGGGTAGAAGCTGCAGTACAACCCCGCCGCGAGGGCGAAGTTCAGGGGCATCTGCAGAATGCCGACGAACTCGCCCGGCAGCCCGATGCCGCTCAGCAACCGTGCGAAGAGCTCCAGGGCGAGCAGCAGGACGGCCCAGACCAGCCCGTACAGGACGAACGCCCCCTTGTTGCGCCAGCACGCGATGCCCGAGAAGAACATCGCCTTGCGCAGGTCCATGTCGTGCCAGGCGATCAGCACGGGAGCGTGCCAGAACAGGGCGGCGATCAGCAGGTAGAGCACGCCGAAGATCGCGAGCGGCATCTGCAGCGCCGCGAAGAACGGCGCCATGTCGGCGCTCGGGCCCGTGACGTCGACCGCCTGCGCCGCTTCGGCGATGCTGCCGAGAAACGGCACGAAGGCGAGCAGGCCCGCGAGGAGCACACTCGCCACGTACACCGCCCCGGCGACGAGCAGCGGACGCACCTTGCCGCTGTTGCGCCAGGCCTGCACCAGGCCCAGCACCTTGACCGGCGTGCCGTTCTCGATCTGGCGGCAGGCATGCAGGGTCATCATGGTGATGCTGGGCATCAGCACGACGAACATCACCGGGCCGATGGGCACCATCAGGCTGGCGAGCAGCACCACCAGGCCGATCGCGAGGGCCCAGGTGAACATGGCGATCGGCTGGCGGCGGAACAGGCGAAAGCCGTCCCGCACCCAGTACCAGCCCGCGAGCGGGGTCAGCGACTTGGCTTGCATCGGTTCAGGCCTCCGCCACGCCGGGCAGCGCCGGCCCGGCCGCCGCGCGGCGCAGGCGCAGGATGCGCTCGAAGTGTCCAGGGTCGTGCGGCTTGAGGGTCTGCGCGCTGCGCGGCAGATGGAAGTCGTACAGGCGCGACACCCAGAAGCGCAGTGCCGCCGCGCGCAGCATCATCGGCCAGGCGCGGCGTTCGGCGTCCGAGAACGGGCGGGCGGCGTGATAGGCGTCGAGCCAGGCGTGCAGCAGCTCGGGCACGAAAGCCCCCGTCTCGCGCACGATGCACCAGTCGTTCGCCGCTACGGCCACGTCGAACAGCCAGGTGTCGCAGCCGGCGAAATAGAAGTCGATGATGCCGCCCATGATCGGCGTCTCGCTGGTGCCGGCAAAGAGCACGTTGTCGCGGAACAGATCGCAGTGCACCGGGCCGCGCACCAGCGCCGCATAGTCCGCGCTGGCCGCGAAGGCTTCCTGCGCGGCCAGTTCGTCCTGCACCAGCGCGCCTTGCTCGGCCGACAGGAAAGGCAGGACCTGCGGAATGGTCTCGCGCCACCAGGCCAGGCCGCGCAGGTTGGCCTGCTCGAGCGTGAAGTCGCGCGCCGCGAGATGGGCCGCGGCCTGCGTGCGCGCAGCCACACTGCAGTGCGCCGGCCCGGGCGCGGGCTCGTATCCCCCGGCCAGGCGCGTGACGATGGCGCTGGGCTTGCCGTGCAGCGCGCCGATGCGGCTGCCGTCGCGGCGCAGTTGCGGGCTCGGCACAGGCACACCGTGTCCGGCCAGATGCGCCATCAGCTCGATGTAGAACGGCAACTGCGTGAAATCCAGCTTCTCGAAGAGGGTGAGGACGAACTCGCCCCGCGTGGTGTTCAGGAAATAGTTGGTGTTCTCGATGCCGGCGGTGATGCCGCGCAGCGATACCAGCTCGCCCAGCGAATACTCGGCGAGCAGCGCGCTCGCATCGGCGTCGGAAACGGGGGTGAATACGGCCATGGGAAGAGGAAAGGATTACAGCGAGACCAACTGGGTGTCCTGGGCGCTCAGGTCGAAACCGTCGTGCTCGTAGAAGTCGAAGATGGCCTCGACGACGCGCTCGGGCTCGTCGATGACCTGCATCAAGTCGATGTCTTCGGGATTGATCAGGCCGGCCGCCCTCAACTGGGCGCGTATCCAGTCGAGCAGGCCCTGCCAGAATTCGCTGCCGACGAGGATGATCGGCATCTTGCGGCTCTTGCCGGTCTGTATGAGCGTGAGCGCCTCGAAGAGTTCGTCCATGGTGCCGAAGCCGCCCGGCATGACCACGTAGGCCGAGGTGAACTTCATGAACGCCACCTTGCGCGGGAAGAAGTGGCGGAACCACAGGCTGATGTTCTGGTGCGGATTGGAGTGCTGCTCGTGCGGGATCTCGATGTTCAGCCCGATGCTGGGGCTGGGCCCGGCGTGCGCCCCTTTGTTGCAGGCTTCCATGAGTCCCGGGCCGCCGCCCGAGATCACCGAGAAACCCGCTTCGGAGAGCAGGCGGCCGATGCGCTCGGTCTTTTCGTAGTAGGGGGTGCCGGGCTTGATGCGGGCGCTGCCGAACAGGCTGACCGCAGGGCGCACCTGGGCCAGCTTTTCGGACGCCTCATAGAACTCTGACATAATCCCCAGCAGGTGCCACGACTCGCGCGCCTTCATGGCGCTGGCGCGTTCCTCGTCGACGATGTCCCGCAGGCCGGGTACGCGCACCGCGTTCTTGGCTGCGATACGCTCTTGACGCGCCTCGGACTGCCGGGCGTCCTGGAGCGCCGGTCCTTCGTGCACCGCCCCCGATTGCTGACGTGTTTCCATATGAAAAAAACCCTGTTGCTGGTGGATGGTTCCAGCTATTTGTACCGTGCCTACCATGCCATGCCGGACATGCGCAACGCCGCGGGCGAGCCTACCGGCGCGCTCTATGGCGTCATCAACATGATGCGCAAGCTGGCGCAAGATCATAAGGCAGACTGGCTGGCCTGCGTTTTCGACGCGCGCGGCGCCACCTTCAGGGATGAACTGTACCCCGAATACAAGGCCAACCGGGCCGCCATGCCCGAGGATCTCGCGCGCCAGATCGAGCCGATCCACAAGGCCATCCGCGCGCTGGGCTGGCCCGTGCTCGCAGTGGACGGCGTCGAGGCCGACGACGTCATCGGCACGCTTGCGGTGCAGGCCACTGCGCAGGGCGCGCATACCATCGTCTCGACCGGCGACAAGGATCTCGCGCAACTGGTCAACGAGAACGTCACGCTGATCAACACCATGAGCGGCGAGACCCTGGACGTGGCCGGCGTGAACGCCAAGTTCGGCGTGCCGCCCGAGCGCATCATCGACTACCTGATGCTGGTCGGCGACACGGTCGACAACATCCCGGGCGTCAACAAAGTGGGCCCCAAGACCGCCGTCAAGTGGCTCACCCAGTACGGCGACATCGAGGGCCTCGTCGCCCACGCCGACGAAGTGAAGGGCGTGGCGGGCAACAACCTGCGCGAGGCGGTGCCCAACTTCGGGTTGTCGCGCGAGCTCATCACCGTGAAGACCGATTGCGACCTGGCCACCCACGTGCCGAGCCTGGATGCCCTGGCCCCGCGCGAGACCGATCGCGATACGCTGCTCGAACTCTACGAACACTACGGCTTTCGCAGTTGGCTGCGCGAACTCACCGGCGACCCGAACCGCGTACCGGCCGGCGATGCGCGCGTGCGCGTCGCGGCGGTGGCCCGTGACGAGGCGGGCGGCCAGGCGCCGGCGCCTGCGGCGGAATCCGCCGAGTTCGACTATCGCACCATCTCGGACTGGGCCGCCTTCGACGACTGGATGGAGCGCGTCGCCAAGGCCGAACTGGTGGCCCTGGACACCGAGACCGCGGGCGGGCTGCTCGGCATGCAGACGCGCCTGGTCGGCATCTCGATGGCGACCGCGCCCGGCGTGGCCTGCTACATCCCGCTGGCGCATCGCCATCCGGACGTGGACCCGGGCGCGCAACTGCCGATGTCCGAGGTGCTGGCGCGCCTGAAGCCCTGGCTCGAGAACGACAACGCGCCCAAGCTGCTGCATCACGCCAAGTTCGACACCCACGCCTTCGCCAACAGCGGCATCGCGCTGCGTGGCGTCAGGCACGACACCATGCTCCAGGCGTATGTGCTGGAGTCGCACCGCAACGTCTCGCTGCAGGATCTCGCCCAGCGCTGGCTGGGCCGCACCGGCGTCACCTACGAATCCCTGTGCGGCAAGGGCGTCAACCAGATCGGCTTCGACGAAGTCGCGATCGACATCGCCAGCCACTATGCCGCCGAGGACGCCGACTTCACCCTGCAGTTGCACCACGTGCTGTATCCGCAGGTGCAGGAGAACGCAGGGCTCGCCCGCACCTACGACCTGGAGATGCAGGTCTCGCCGGTGCTTTGCACCATCGAGCGCAACGGCGTGGGCATCGACGCCGCGGAGCTCGCCCGGCAGAGCCAGGCGCTGGGCCAGAAGATGCTCGACCTGGAACAGAAGGCCTATGAGATGGCGGGCCAGCCGTTCAACCTGAATTCGCCCAAGCAGCTCGGCGAGATCCTGTTCGCGCGCATGGGCATTCCGGTGGTGCGCAAGACGGCGAGCGGCGCGCCCTCCACCGACGAGGACGTGCTCACCAAGCTCGCGCTGGACTACCCGCTGCCGCAAGTGCTGCTGGAATACCGCGGCGTGTCCAAGCTCAAGTCCACGTACACCGACAAGCTGCCGCGCATGATCCTGCCCGCCACCGGGCGGGTGCACACCTCGTATTCCCAGGCGGCGGTCGTCACCGGGCGGCTTGCCTCGAGCGATCCCAACCTGCAGAACATCCCCGTGCGCACGGCCGAGGGCCGGCGCGTACGCGCCGCCTTCATTGCCGCGCCGGGCCACACCATCGTGTCGGCCGACTACTCGCAGATCGAACTGCGCGTGATGGCGCACATCGCCGACGACGCCAACCTGCAGCGCGCCTTCGCAGCCGGCGACGACGTGCACCGCGCCACCGCCGCCGAGGTCTTCAACGTGGCGCAGGCCGAAGTCACCGCCGACCAGCGCCGCGCCGCCAAGACCATCAACTTCGGCCTGATGTACGGCATGAGCGCCTTCGGCCTGGCCGCCAACCTGGGCATCACCCGCGATGCCGCCCAGGTCTACATCGACCGCTATTTCGCCCGCTATCCGGGCGTGGCCTTGTATATGCAGGAAATCCGCGAGCAGGCGCGCGATCTCGGCTATGTCGAGACCGTGTTCGGTCGCCGCCTCTGGCTGCCGGAGATCCGCGGCGGCAGCGGCCCGCGCCGCGCAGCGGCGGAGCGGGCCGCGATCAACGCCCCGATGCAGGGCACGGCCGCCGACCTCATCAAGCTCGCCATGGTTGCCGTGCAGCGCTGGCTGGAAACCGAGGGCGCGCGCTCGCGCCTGGTCATGCAGGTGCACGACGAATTGGTGCTCGAAGCCGTCGACGACGAACTCGACACCGTGAGACGGCACGTGCCGGACCTGATGTGCACCGTCGCCGAACTCAAGGTACCGCTCGTCGCGGAAGTGGGAGCGGGGAGGAACTGGGAAGAGGCGCATTGAGGCGGGCGCGGAAATCATCATCGCCGGGCGCGGCCGTCCCGTCGTGCGCCTGGTGCCGAAGCCTGCTGCCCGGCGTATTGTGGCGGACGTGCTCGAAGAGGTCCGTGTGCTTGTCGGCATGGAGCCGGACGAAAATTCGGAGCCGGCGAAAGCACCCGACGACGTGACGTTGGATTGAGCCGCCGTCTGCTATCAACTGTGCAGGCAGATCCAGGATGAAGAGATACACGATTGCGCAATTGAAGGCCTTCATCTCCATAGGCGAAACCGGCTCGTTCAGCGCGACAGCGGATGCGCTCAACGTGACTCAGTCCACCATATCGCTCAGGATCTCGGAACTGGAAGCCATCCTGGGGCTCAAGCTGCTCAAGAAGGCCGGCCGTGGAACCGTGCTCACCGAGGCCGGCAAGGTAGCCAAGCAGTATGCCGAGCAGGCCATGGCCTGTTTCGAGAAAATGGAGAGTGCCCTTGGTGCCTCGGCATCGGCCAAGCCGCTGAGGCTGGGGTCGATAGAGGCAGTAGCGCTTAGCGGCCTGCCCAGGATCAAAAAGATATTCGAGCAATACCCTCCGCACTATCAGCAGACCGAGTTCACCGTGGCGACGGGAAGCAATCTGCTGACATTATTGGCGGGACGAAGGATCGACCTTGCGCTGTTGGGCGAGCCGATCGTCGGCGAAGATTATTGGTGCGAGCCGCTCGGAGAACTGGTGACCAGTTGGGTGGCGTCGCCAGCCACGCTAAGAGGGGTCGAGAAGTTGGATCACTCGCACCTGAAGAATCTGAAGATCCTGACCATCCAGCCCCCATCCAGGATGCACGACATCATTCAGGATTGGTACGCGAGAGCGAAACTTCCTGTGCCGCATCTTGACTATTGTACGAGTCTGGCATTCATCGTCCGCTTTCTCGCCGAGAGCGATTCGGTCGGGGTTCTTCCGATTTCGATCATCAAGAACGAGCTGAGTGCGGGTGTTTTGCGAGTCATCGAAGCAAAAGACCATCTGGAAAGACTACCTATTTATATCGCAGGTCATTCAACATGCCATAAGGGCGATATCCGGGAAGCCATTCGTGCGCTCGGAGATGTGATTGATCTGATGCGCACAAGGCACTCGTGAGGCCCTGTCGGTCATTGGAATTTCCGATGGAATACGGCCAGAAATTCTCATAAATAGAGGCATCGGCCTGCCCTACCATTCGTTTGAAAGCCTTCCCATCCCGGCGTCTTCAAACGAGTGTGTATGGATTGCCATCAGATACCACCACATCGATCGACCGCCCGCCATATCCGCAAGCTGCTGGATCGCGGAAGCATCGATGCTGTCGATTTGGTCGAGTGTTTCTTTTCCAGGCTTACGGAAGTCAATCCGTATATCAATGCGGTCGTCGCGGCCGATCGGGATCTGGCGCTACGACAAGCGATCGAGTCGAATCGGCGCCGGCGGGACGGCGCATGCCTGAGCCCTATCGACGGCCTTCCCGTCACCGTCAAGGACAATCTCTATATTGCGGATCTTCCCGCGACGTGGGGAAGCCGTGCATTTGCCGGCTGGTATCCCGGCACCGATGACCTGTCGGTACAGCGGTTGCGCCGCGCCGGCGCGAACATTTTCGCCAAGACGAACACGCCCGAGTTCGCGCTCGCGGCGACCACCCATAACGACTTGTTCGGCACCACCCGGAATCCGTGGGACCTCGATCTCACGCCGGGAGGTTCCAGTGGGGGCGCAGCCGCCGCAGTGGCTGCCGGCCTGGGTGTTCTTGCCATTGGAACCGATGCCGGTGGGTCGATACGCAGGCCCGCGTCCTATACCGGCACAGTCGGGTTCCGGCCTTCGACCGGACGTATTCCCCGTATCGCCGGCTTTCCTGCGCTCGCATTCGACCTGCAGGTTGTGGCGCCTTGCGCCCGTACCGTTGATGACGCCTATGACTTGTTCCGAATCATGGCAGGGCCGGACAGGCGCGATCGGACGTCGATGAGTTTTACCGACTATCCGCTGCCGGAAAGCATACCTGCGCTGAACAGACCATTGAAGATTTTGCACATGACCGGTGTGCCCGGAAAACGGGTCGATGCGCCGATCGTTGCCGAACTCCACGCCGCGGCGGAACGCTTGCGTCGAAACGGGCATCGGGTGGAGTGTGCAGAAGCGCCGTATCGCATCGAGGAGATCGAACGGGTCTGGTCCGTTTTCACCAAGGTCGGAGTCGCGCGCTTCTGGAACGATCACGCGGATCGGCAGAACCTGTTGACGCAGGCAGCCCGGTCCATGGCGATCCAGGGTGGGCAGATCAGCGGCGTGGACTATCTGGATGCCGTCCGGATATGCACGAAGCTGAGAGAGGATTTTTGCCGTTTCTTCGAGCAGTTCGACGCCATTCTGTCGCCCGCGTCGGCCGCCATGCCCTGGCAGGCCGAGGCTGCATACCCGGTAGTCATCGACGGGCAGCCAGCCGGCCCGCGCGATGCCGCGATCTTCGCAACGTTCGTCAACGTGGCGGGTTTGCCGAGCATTTCCGTTCCCGCTCCGGTCGGGTCCGGCGGCTTGCCCATCGGGATTCAACTGACCGCTGCCTATGGCGCAGATGTGCTGCTGCTTCAACTGGCCAGGCAATTGGAATCGCCATTCGCCTTTCCGGAAGATTGCTGGAAAGAAAATCAAGGGAGAAGTAATTGAAGATCGTTGATATCAGAGAGATCGAGGTCCCTCTCAAGTCGCGCCTGCGCAACGCAGTCTATGACTTCAGCGAAATGACGACATCTGTTGTTGGCGTAAAAACCGACGTCATCAGAAATGGGCAGCCTGTGATCGGATATTCGTTCAACTCGACGGGACGATATGCGTGCGGTGCACAGATGAGGCAACGGTTGATCAAGCGCATCCTGTCCGCGGATCCCGAGTCGCTATTGAATGAGCAGGGGAACAATCTGGATCCCGAGAAGATTCTCGGGCGAATGATGCTGCGAGAGAAACCGGGGGGCCATTCCGAACGGTCGATACCCATCGGTACCATCGAAGTGGCTGTCTGGGACGCGGTCGCCAAAATCGAGGATCGTCCACTCTACAGCGTGCTGGCGCAGACGTACGGCGCCGGGCGCGTCGAGTCGGATCGCATCCCCTGCTACGTGGGAGGTGGGTGGTACACCGAGAACAAGGGCGTCGAGGGACTCGAAGCCGAGATCAGATCTCGTCTCGAGGAAGGCTACACCACAATGAAGATCAAGGTCGGGGGCGCGCCGCTAGGCGAGGATATCGCCCGCGTCGAGGCCGCGTTGAGGATTCTCGGTGATGGCCGCCATCTGGCGGTCGATGCCAACGCAGGGCTGTCTCCCGATCGAGCGCGCAACTATGCGGGCGCGCTCTCGCCTTATCGGTTGCGCTGGTTCGAGGAGCCAACCGATCCGCTGGATTTTCAGTTGCTCGGCGAGCTGACTCAGGCCTATGAGGGCGCGATCGGCACCGGCGAGAACCTGTTCTCGACGCAGGACGTCAACAACCTGATCCTCTTCGGCGGGCTGCGTGCCGACCGGGACATCATTCAGGTTGATGTACCCCAGTCGTATGGAATCGTGCAGTTCTCGCGCACGCTGCGGCTGCTCGAGAGCGCAGGCTGGAGCCGTACCAGCATCTATCCCCACGGCGGAAACCAGATGACCAGCGCGATCGTTGCCGGTTTCGGCCTTGGAGGCTGCGAAGCCTATCCCGATGCGTTCGGCGCATTTGCAGGTTTCCATGATGGCGCCAGGGTCGAGAACGGGTTTCTGCACCTCGGCAACCGGCCTGGCATCGGCTTCGAAGCGCAGAACGACCTTTTTGCATTGATGCGCGAGCTGTTCTAGCGGGCGCGGACGCGCTGCCATACGCGGGCTCGATCGGCCCGGCTTTCCCTCTCTATTTGACGCTACCGACGGGGTTGACATGAAGAACCTTTTTTGTTCGCTGTGCGCTCTTGTGATGGTCGTGGCAACCTCGCTTACCCACGCCCAGTCGTTTCCCGCCAAACCTGTGCGCCTGGTCGTCCCGTATCCTCCGGGAGGGACCGCCGATATCGTGGCGCGCCTGGTCACTGACGAGTGGGCACGTCAACTGGGGCAGGCGATAGTCGTGGAGAACCGATCGGGCGCGGGAGGCAATATCGGGGTCGAGGCGGTCATCAGGTCCAGGGCCGATGGCTACACTATCGGTCTGCAAACCGTATCGCTCGCCATCAATCCCGCGTTGTATCCGAAGCTGAATTTCGAGATCCCTCGCGATGTAACCCCGATCGGCATGGTGGCTGCATCCCAGCACGTGCTGGTCGCGCATCCCGATGTCGGCGCTGCGGACGTCCCGCAGTTGATCGAACTGGCCAACAAGAGTCCAGGCACGCTGACCTATGCTTCTGCCGGCGCCGGCAGCACCTCGCACATGGCGGCAGAGCTTTTCAAGGCTCAGGCACGAGTCAATATCCTGCATATCCCTTATCGGGGCAGCGCTCCCGGCCTGGTCGACAACGTGTCCGGAGTGGTCGACCTGAGTTTTCCCGTGCTCTCGACTGCGCTGGGGCAGATCCAGACGGGGAACCTGCGGGCACTGGCGGTCACAGGGGCTAGCCGCTCGCCGCTGCTGCCGTCCGTTCCGACGATTCAGGAGTCCGGGCTGGCGCAGTACGATTTTTCGACTTGGACGATGGTGTTCGCACCGGCTGACGTTCCCGGCGATATCGTCCGGATCCTGAATGAAAGTCTGAACGCAGCATTGCGTTCAACGGAGGTCCAGACCCGATTGCTGGAACAAGGGTTCGAAGCATCGCCGTCGACGCCGAGCGCGGCACTGGAACGTGTCGAGAGCGAAGTCCCTGTCTGGGCGGAGCTGGTGAAAAATTACAATATCAAGCTGGATTAGCCGCTTTCGAACCGCTCCTGCATGCCAGGAGCCGCAGGGGCGTCGGCCGGTGTCGCCTCTGCGGGGATTGAGCTGCTGATGACGTACAGTTCATCCTGAGTGGCGTGCGTGTCGCTGTTCCGCATCGCAGCACACACCTACCCCAACCTCGCGCCCGTAGGCATAATGCAACATCGCCTGCGGGCCGCCTGTGCGGGGCCTGCCGACACCAGGAGAGGATAACGATGGCATTTTCCAAAGCGGCGGGCTCACCCGCCGATACCACCGTACACACCAGCGAGCAGGGCCTGCAGGGCGGCGATATCGGCATTCCGGTGGGCGACGCCGTGCTCCCTGCGTACTATGCGCTGCCCGAAGGCCGGCGTGGGCTGCCCGTCGTGCTCGTGGTGCAGGAGATCTTCGGCGTGCACGAGCACATCAAGGACGTCTGCCGGCGTCTTGCGCACGCGGGTTACTTCGCCATTGCGCCGGAACTCTACTTCAGGCAGGGCGATGCCTCTACCTATGACGACATTCCGACGTTGTTCGGCGAGATCGTCAACAAGGTTCCCGACGCCCAGGTGATGGGCGATCTCGATGCCGCGCTCGCGTGGGCCGGTACGCTGGGTGCCGACACGAGCCGCGCGGCCCTCACCGGCTTCTGCTGGGGCGGGCGCGTGACCTGGCTGTATTGCGCGCACAGCGAGCAGGTGCGCTGCGGCGTGGCCTGGTACGGCCGGCTCGAGGGCGATCGCAACGAACTGCGGCCGCGCCAGCCGCTCGACCTGGCGGGCGCCTTGAAGGCGCCCGTGCTGGCGCTCTACGGCGGCCGGGACGACGGCATCCCGCTCGATCAGGTCGAGCGCATGAAGCGCGCGCTCGCCCAGGGCAGCGCGGCCGCGCGCGCGTCGAGCTTCGTGGTCTACCCGGACGCGCCGCACGCTTTCTACGCCGACTACCGGCCGAGCTACCGCGCCGACGCTGCGGCCGACGGCTGGCAGCGCATGCTGGCGTATTTCCAGGAAAAGCTCGGCGCCTGACCGGCCGACCGGCCGGCGCACCCCGCGCCGGCAGCACCCGTTTCGTTTCAAGAAAAATGCAGGAGACAGCACCGTGTATGAGGAATTCGTCGGCACCCGGCCGGTAACCGAGCGGCACAAGTTCGACCCTGCCATCCTGGATGCCTGGATGCGCGAGCATGTGGATGGCTACGCCGGCCCCCTGGAAGTGGCGCAGTTCAAGGGCGGGCAGTCCAACCCCACCTACATGCTCACCACGCCGGGCCGCAAGTACGTGATGCGCAGCAAGCCGGGGCCGGTCGCCAAGCTGCTGCCCTCGGCCCATGCCATCGAGCGCGAGTACCGCGTGATGAGCGCCCTGGCCGGCACCGACGTGCCCGTTGCGCACATGTACGCCCTGTGCGAGGACGAGAGCGTGATCGGGCGCGCGTTCTACATCATGGAATGCGTCGAGGGGCGGGTACTCTGGGATCAGTCGCTGCCCGGCATGACCCCGCAGCAGCGCGCGCAGATCTACGACGAGATGAACCGCGTGATCGCGGCCCTGCACAACGTGGACTACGCCGCCATCGGCCTGGGCGACTACGGCAAGCCGGGCAGCTACTTCGAGCGCCAGATCTCGCGCTGGACCAAGCAGTACCGCGCCTCCGAGACCGAGAAGATCGAGGCGATGGACAAGCTGATGGACTGGCTGCCGGGCGCCATCCCGCCCGATGACGGCAGCACCAGCATCGTGCATGGCGACTATCGGCTCGACAACGTGATGTTCCATCCGACCGAGCCGCGCATCCTGGCCGTGCTCGACTGGGAACTCTCGACCATCGGTCATCCGCTGGCGGATTTCTCGTACCACCTGATGTCCTGGCACACCACGGGCGACGCCTCGCGCGGCATCGGCGGGTTGGACCTGGCCGAGCTCGGCATTCCCACGGCCGAGGAATACACACGGCGCTACTGCGAGCGCACCGGGCGCAGCGGCATCGAGCACGTGGATTTCTACCTCGCCTACAACATGTTTCGCATCGCCGGCATCCTGCAGGGCATCGTCAAGCGGGCGCAGGACGGCACGGCGTCCAGCGAGAAGGCCGGCAGCACGGGCCAGCGCGCCCGCGCGATGGCCGAGCTGGGCTGGGAGTACGCACTGAAGGCGCAGCGCGGCGGCTGAGCGAAGCCTGCTCGAGAGCGAGGCGCAGGGCGGGCGCTGCAGCGCCCGCCCGCAGCGGGCGTCAGCCGGGCACGCGCATGGTGCGCCACACCGACAGCAAGCCGGCGCCCACGATGAGGGTCATGCCGAGCATGGCCACCCGGTCGGGCGCGTCGCCCCAGAGGAAGAAGCCGAGAAAGCTGGCGAAGATGATGACGGTGTACTGCAGCGCGGCCGAGAGCATCGCCGAGCCGTGCCCGAAGGCGCGCGTCATGGCGAGCTGCCCGGCCAGTCCGGCGGTGCCCAGGCCGAGCAGCGCGGCCCAGCCGCCGGCGGTGGGCTGGCGCCATTCGGTCAGGCCCAGGGCTATGAAGCCGGTGAGGCACACCGCCACCGAGAAATACAGCACGATGCGCCAGGTCGGCTCGCCCAGGTGGCCGAGCGCGCGCACCTGCAACTGGGCGGCCGCGCCGCCCGCGCCGGACAGCAGCCCGAGCAGGGCGGGCAGCAGTTGGTCGTCGCCCAGCGTGGGACGCAGCACGGCCAGCACGCCGAGAAAGCCCAGGATGACCGCGAACATGCGCACGCGGTCGCGGCGCGCGCCGCCCCAGCCGACCATCCAGGCGGCGATGAAGAGCGGGGTGGTGTAGTTCAGCGTGACCGCGGTGGCCAGCGGCAGCATGGAGATGGCGAGAAAGCCGCTCCACATGGACGTGACGCCCGCCACGTTGCGCCCAACGTGCAGGCGCCAGTTGAGCGGCTTGATGGAAAGCCCCGAGGCGCGCGCCCAGATGAGCAGCATGACCACCGAGGGCACGCCGCGCATGACGACGATCTGCGCCATGCTCGCGTTCATTTCGGATGCCAGTTTGACGCCGGTGCCCATGAGCGCAAACATGAAGGTGGCGGCCAGCATCCAGAGGGCTTGCATTACGGCGTGCAGCGTGAGGTGAGGATAAGGCCGTTACTATACTCCTCGCGCAATGACGCGTGCCGGCGCCGCCGGCCGGTACGGCGGCTGCCCGTAACGACAACGAGGAAGACATGGCAGGACATCCGTTCGACGAAGCGATCCGTCTCGAAGCCGACACGGCGCGCCCCGGCGCGGTGTGGCACGGGGCCACGCACGAAGCCTACTGGAACATGGTCGGGCCCTTCGGCGGCACGACCGCCGCGGTGGTCCTGCAAGGTGTCTGGGGCCATCCCGAGCGCAACGGCACGCCGATTTCGCTCACGCTCACGTACGCCGCACCGTTCCAGGAAGGTGCGTTCGAGGTGCATACCCAGCTCGTGAGCGCGACGCGCTCCACCCAGCACTGGTCGGTGCAGTGCGTGCAGCAGGGCAAGGCGATCGTCAACGCCATCGCACTCTTCGCCGTGCGGCGCGAGACCTGGGCAGCCGTGGAGACCTGCATGCCGGTCGTGCCGCCGGCTGCGCAAATCGCGGTGCTGGATGCGACGCGCACGCGGGTGGCCTGGGTGCAGCGCTACGAGTTCCGCCCGCTGCGCGGCGGGTTCGACCGCATGGCCGATCTTGAGCCGCAGGCGGACAGCATCACCGAGCAGTGGGTGCGCGACCAGCCCGCGCGAGCGCTCGACTATCCGGCGCTGGCTTCGCTGTGCGACGTCTTCTTCCCGCGCCTGTACCTGCGCCGCGGCAAGGTCATCCCGGCCGGCACGGTGTCGCTGAACATCTACTTCCATGCGGACGAGCCCGCGCTGGCGGCCACGGGTTCGGAGCCGGTGCTGGGCGTGGCCCGGGCCGGCAACTTCGCCGGCGGATTCTTCGACCAGTTCGCGCAGATCTGGCGCGCCGACGGCGTGCTCCTCGCGAGCACGCAGCAGATGGTCTGGTACAAGGCGTAGGGGCACGACGCGCCGGTAGTCGGCGCGTCATTCGGGCGCCTGGGTGTCACCGGCGTCCGGCACGTCATTCATGCGCTTGATCTGGCGCGTCTCAGGGCTTGGGCGCCTCGTCCAGATACGAGAACTTGCCGTCGCGCACCACGCCCATCACCACGGCGCGTTCGTCGAAGCCCTGGTGATCCTGGGGCGAGAGGTTGAGCACGCCGTTGGGCACGGTCAGGTTCTCGGTCTGTTCGAGCGCGTCGCGCAGCGCCTGGCGGAACGCCGGGGTGCCGGGCTCGACCTTGCCGAACCGCATGGCGCGCCGCACGGCGTTGTCCAGCATGATCCAGGCGCCCCAGGCGTCGCCCGCGAACTGGGTGGAGGTACCCTGGCCGTACTTGGCTTCGTATTGTTCGACGAACTGCACCGCCACCTCGCGCACCGGGTGATCGGCAGGCAGCTCGCGCGCGACGACCACCGGGCCGGTGGGGAACACCGTGCCTTCGACGTCCTTGCCGCCGATCTGCAGGTATTGCGGCGAGGCGATGCCGTGGGTCTGGAAAATCTTGCCGGCGTAGCCGCGTTCGACCAGCGTCTTTTGCGGCAGCACGGCGGGCGCGCCCGAGCCGGCGACCAGGACGGCGTCCGGGCGGGCGGAGATCAGCTTGAGCGCCTGGCCGGTGACGCTGGTGTCGTTGCGCTGGTAGCGCTCGTCGGCGACGATCTGCAGGCCGGCGGCCTGGGCCGCCGCCGAGAATGTGTTCCACCAACTGGCGCCGTAGGCGTCGGCAAAGCCGATGAAGCCCACCGTCTTGATGCCCGTCTGGGCCATGTAGCGCGCCAGCGCGCCGGCCATCAGCGAATCGTTCTGCGGCAGCTTGAACGACCATTGCCGCTTGGGCTCGTCCTGCGGCTCGACGATGGAGGCCGAGGCGGCCAGCGCCAGCATGGGCGTCTGCGCGGCGGCGGCCACCTCCTGCACGGCCAGCGCGTTGGGTGTGATGTTCGGGCCGACGACCACGTCCACTTTCAGCTCGTCCACGAACTTGCGCGCGTTGCGCACCGCGGCCGTCACGTCCGAGGCGTCGTCCAGCAGGACGTAGTGCGCGATCTGGTCGCCGAGCTTGCGCGGCCATAGCAGCACCGTGTCCTTGGTCGGGATGCCGATCGCGGCGCCGGGGCCGGTGGTGCCGAGGTTGATGCCGACGGTAATATCGGCCTGTGCGCCGCCCGCCGCGAAGGCGAGGGCGGCCGCGGCCAGCTTCAGGGTCAGGGTTCTCATGGACGGACTCCGGTTGGACTGGCCGCGATCTTAACGTACGCCCGGGGCTGCGACATGCCCGAGGCTTTCCCCACCATTCCTCAGGAGGACCGGTCATGGCGACCATCGTCAAGTGTCCCACCTGTCGACGCGACGTGCCGTGGCGCGACGACAGCCCGTGCAAGCCATTCTGTTCGGAGCGCTGCAAATCGATCGATCTCGGCGCCTGGGCCAGCAACCGCTATACGATTCCTGGCCCGCCCGTCGATGACGACGCGTTCGACGTTGCCGATCCGCGCGCGCGCGACGCCTAGCGCCTGTCGACGCCGTGCGCCCGCGGGTTCTCCCCCCGGGCTTGAAACCCGCTGGCGGCGCCTCCATCTGGCTCACGCTCGCCCGGCGCTACCCGCGTTTTGCATGTCGCGGCTGCCTGGGAAAGGGTAAAATCAAGGGTTCGTCTTCAATTTCTTTGCGGGAATCGTCCCATGCCTATCTACGCGTACAGGTGCGAAGCGTGCGGTCACGCGCACGATGCGCTGCAGAAAATCTCCGCTGCCCCCCTCGTGGATTGTCCTGCCTGCGGCAAGCCCGCATTGGTCAAGCAGGTGACTGCCGCCGGCTTTCAGCTCAAGGGGTCCGGCTGGTACGTGACGGATTTTCGCAATAGCGGCAACGGCAAGGCCGCCGGCACGCCTGCCTCGTCCTCGACGGCCGACAGCGGTGCGGCTGGCGCCGCGCCGGCGAGCGCGCCCGCTGCGCCGGCCGCCGCGTCCGGCACAGCCTGACCCCAGCGCGGCGCCGCCGCGGGCGGCGCCGGGCCTTCCCCCGATATTCCATTTCCAGGAAGTTCTATGCGTACGTGCTATACCGGCCAGGTGTGCCGAGATCATCTCGGGCAGACCGTCACCTTGTTCGGCTGGGTGCATCGTCGTCGCGACCACGGCGGCATCATCTTCATCGACCTGCGTGACCGCGAAGGCCTCGCGCAAATCGTGTGCGATCCTGACGAGCCGGTATCGTTCGGCGTGGCCGAGCGGCTGCGCAACGAGTTCTGCGTACGCGTGGTCGGCCTCGTGCGCGAGCGCCCGGCCGGTACCATCAACCCCGAGCTGAAGTCGGGCGAGGTGGAGATCCTGGCCCGCGAGATCGAGATCCTCAACGCCTCGGTCACGCCGCCGTTCCAGCTCGACGACGAGAACCTCTCGGAAACCACCCGCCTCACGCACCGGGTGCTGGACCTGCGCCGCCCGCAGATGCAGCGCAACCTGATGCTGCGCTATCGCGTCGCCATCGAGGCGCGCAAGTACCTGGACGAACTCGGCTTCATCGACATCGAGACGCCGATGCTCACCAAGAGCACGCCCGAAGGCGCGCGCGACTATCTCGTGCCCTCGCGCGTGAACGCCGGCCAGTTCTTCGCGCTGCCGCAGTCGCCCCAGCTCTTCAAGCAGATGCTGATGGTCTCGGGTTTCGACCGCTACTATCAGATCACCAAGTGCTTTCGCGACGAAGACCTGCGCGCCGATCGCCAGCCGGAGTTCACCCAGATCGACTGCGAGACCTCCTTTCTCGACGAACAGCAGATCCGTGACATCTTCGAGAGCATGATCCGCACGATCTTCCAGCGCGTGCAGGGCGTGGAGCTGCCCAGCCCGTTCCCGGTCATGAGCTGGAAGGAAGCCATGGCCAAGTACGGCTCGGACAAGCCGGACATGCGCGTGGCGCTGGCGTTCACCGATGTCACCGACGTCATGAAGGACGTCGACTTCAAGGTGTTCGCATCGGCCGCGAACAGCGAGGGCGGCCGCGTGGTGGCCCTGCGCGTGCCCGGCGGTGCGGCGCTCTCGCGCTCCGAGATCGACGCCTACACGCAGTTCGTGGGCATCTACGGCGCGCGCGGCCTGGCGTGGATCAAGGTCAACGAGGTCGAGAAGGGCCGCGAGGGCCTGCAGGCACCCATCGTCAAGAACCTGCACGATGCGGCCATCGCGGCGCTGCTCGAGCGCACCGGCGCGCAGAGCGGAGACATCCTGTTCTTCGGCGCGGACAAGGCCAAGGTCGTCAACGACGCCATCGGCGCGCTGCGCGTGAAGATCGGGCACAGCGAGTTCGGCAAGGCCAACGGCCTCTTCACCGACGCCTGGCGTCCGCTGTGGGTGGTCGACTTCCCGATGTTCGAATACGACGAGGAAGAGCAGCGCTACACCGCCGCTCACCATCCGTTCACCAGCCCCAAGGACGGCCACGAGGACCTGCTCGAGACGCGTCCGCAGGATGCCGTCGCCAAGGCCTACGACATGGTGCTCAATGGCTGGGAGATCGGCGGCGGCTCGGTGCGTATCCACCGCGAGGAAGTGCAGAGCAAGGTGTTCCGTGCCCTCAAGATCGATGCCGACGAAGCCCGCCTGAAGTTCGGCTTCCTGCTCGACGCGCTGCAGTACGGCGCGCCGCCGCACGGCGGGATCGCCTTCGGCCTGGACCGCATCGTCACCATGATGGCCGGTGCCGATTCGATCCGCGACGTGATCGCCTTCCCCAAGACGCAGCGCGCACAGGACCTGCTCACCCACGCCCCGTCGCCGGTGGACGAGAAGCAACTGCGCGAGCTGCACATCCGCCTGCGCAACCCCGAGGCCAAGAAGGCCGATTGAAGTCGCACGCACCGGGCGCTGGCGGCGCCCGGTGTGGCGTCGCCCCCCCCATGTCAGCTCTGCGCATCGTCAGCTACAACATCCACAAGGGCCGCTCCGGCCTCATCAGCCGGGCGCGCCTGAACGAACTGCGCCTGGGGCTGTACGGCCTGAACGCCGACCTGATGTTCCTGCAGGAAGTCCAGGGTCGCAACGATCGGGCGGCTGGCCTCGATGCACAGCACGAGTCGCTGGCCGCGGCCCTGCATTGCGAAGTGGCCTACGGCTGCAACGCGGTGCGCCGCTACACGGACCATGGCAATGCGCTGCTGTCGCGCTTTCCCATCGTCGGCCACGAAAACCAGAACATCTCCGATCACCGCCTCGAGCAGCGCGGTCTGCTGCATGCGCGCGTACAGGTGCAGGCGCACGAGGTGCATTGCTTCGTCGTGCACCTGGGCCTGTTCGGCGTGAGCCGCGGGCGCCAGCTCGAAGCCCTGATCGAGCGCATCGGCGCCAGCGTGCCGGCCGACGCGCCCATGCTGATCGCCGGGGATTTCAACGACTGGACCGGCGAACTCTCAGGAGTGCTGGTTCAACGGCTGCAGTTGCACGAGGTTTTCTCCTCGGCCGAGCATACGCGGGGCGCCGGGCTGCCGCGGCTGCAGGAGACGGTGCGCCTGCTGCGCGAATCGATGGCCCAGGCCGGCCGTCCGCCCGAGCTGCGGCGCAGGCCGGCGCCGCGCCTGGGCGCGGGGTTGCCCGTCCAGGCGCGTCCGCCGCGTACTTTTCCCTCGGCCATGCCGTTCTTCCGTCTGGATCGCATCTACCAGCGCGGCTTCGCGGTCCGCCGTGCAAGCGTGCTGCGCGGCTCGCCCTGGGTGACGATCTCGGACCACGCCCCGCTGCTGGCCGAACTCGAACTGCCCTGAGGGGCGAGGCTACGGTCGCGCCGCTGCGCAAGCCGTGGCCGCCGCTCGAGGCCGCACGTCCATCGGGGTGAGGATTTGTCGGTACATTTCACGTCGTCCGCCGGCTCGGACGAAAAAGCGCTTGGCGTTTGCCTGCCGTGATGCCTATAATTCGCGCCGTCATTGGGGAGTAGCTGCGTTCTTTTCAAAGAGAACGAGCCGGTGCCAACATGCTTGCCCGCCAGGGCATGGTGCCGGTGTCCAGCACCGATCGCATCGCATGCGATCGGGCCGGAATGCAAGACCTTTGATCGCGTCTCATCCGCGAGGGCCGGGGGATGGCGCGATCATTGCGTTCGTGCCGGCCCCTGGAGTCATTTTGGAAGCATTCCTCGTCTCGACCGGAGTGGTCGCGCTGGCCGAGATCGGCGACAAGACCCAACTCCTCGCCTTCATGCTGTCGGCCCGCTATCGCAAGCCTTGGCCGATCATCGTCGGGATACTCGCCGCCACCCTGGTGAACCATGGTCTGGCCGGGATGCTGGCCGAATGGATCACCGAGCAGTTCGACCCGCAGGCCATCGCCTGGGTGCTCGCCGCGAGCTTTCTGCTCATGGCGGGCTGGGTGCTCGTGCCCGACAAGCTCGAAGCCGCCGAAGAGCCGCGCTGGCGGCGCATAGGCGTGCTGGGCACCACCTTCGTCACGTTCTTCCTGGCCGAGATGGGCGACAAGACCCAGTTCGCGACCATCGCCATGGTCGCGCAGTACCAGCATTTCGGCGCCGTCGTGCTGGGTAGCACGCTGGGCATGATGATCGCGAACGTTCCCGCGGTGCTTCTGGGCGATCGTCTGGCTGGGCGCCTGCCGGTGCGTGCGGTGCGCCTGGTGGCCGCGCTGATCTTTCTCGGGCTGGCCGGATTCGCGGCCGTCGCCGCGCTGGGCATCGCGCTTTGAGCCTGGCCAGCGGGCATACCCGCGGCCTGGCGCAGGCTCAGGCCAGACTGTCGGCCAGTTGGCGCACCGCGGAGCTGGCGAGTTCGTCGTCCTCGGCCTCGACCATCAGGCGCAGCTTGGGCTCGGTGCCCGAGGCACGGACGAGCGTGCGTCCGCGACCGTAGAGGCGGGCCTCCACGTCCGCGAGCGCCTGTTGCAGCCCTGCATGGGTCCGCCAGTCCAGGCCGGGCTCCAGCGGAACGTTGATCATTTTCTGCGGATAGAGCCGCAGATCGGCCAGCAGTTCGGGCAGCGCCCGGCCCTGCGCGCGCATGGCGCTCAACACCTGCAGCGCAGCGATGATCCCGTCGCCGGTGGTGTGGCAGTCCAGGCAGATCAGGTGGCCCGAGCTTTCCCCCCCGAACTGCCAGCCTCGCTCGAGCATGGCTTCCATCACGTAGCGATCGCCGACCGCGGCGCGTACGAAGGGCAGCTTCAACGCCTGCATCGCGCGTTCGAACGCATAGTTGGTCATCAGGGTACCCACCACGCCGGCCACCGGGCCACGGGCCAGCCGTTCGCGCACGATCACATACAGCAGTTCGTCGCCGTTGTAGGCGCGGCCTTCGCCGTCGACCATGACGAGGCGGTCGGCGTCGCCATCCAGGGCGATGCCGACATGCGCGCGGTGTTCGCGCACGGCCGCGGCCACGGGGCCGGGGTGCAGCGCGCCCACGTCGTGGTTGATGTTCATGCCGTTGGGTTGCACACCGATGGCATGCACTTCGGCGCCCAGCTCGCGGAACACGTCCGGCGCCACGTGGTAGGCCGCGCCATGGGCCGCGTCCACCACGATGCGCAGCCCGGTCAGGTCGCGCGCATGCGGAAAGCTGCTCTTGCAGAACTCGATGTAGCGCCCGGCGGCGTCGTTCAAGCGGCGCGCGCGTCCCAGCCGCTCCGAGCGTTCACAGCCTACCGGCTCGTGCAGCACGGCCTCGATGCGCGCCTCGAGCTCGTCCGGCAGCTTCATGCCGCGCTCGGAAAAGAACTTGATGCCGTTGTCCTGGTAGGGATTGTGCGAGGCGCTGATGACGATGCCTGCGGACAGGCGCAGGGCGCGGGTGAGATACGCCACGGCGGGGGTCGGCATGGGGCCGGCCAGCAACACGTCCACGCCGGCTGCCGAGAGCCCGGCTTCCAGTGCCGATTCGAGCATGTAGCCGGAGATCCGGGTGTCCTTGCCGATGAGCACCATCGGGCGGCCGTGCGCCGCGGGCTGCTGGGCGAGCACGCGGCCGGCGGCATAGCCCAGGCGCAGGGCGAACTCCGCGTTGATGACGGGGCCACCGACCTCGCCGCGCACGCCATCCGTGCCGAAGTATTTGCGTTGATTCATAGGTGTTCTCGTAGGGCGTGGCATCAGGGCCGCAGCCGGGCCACTTCGGCCCAGACCGCCAGCGCATCCACGGTCTCGGCCACATCGTGCACCCGCACGATGGCAGCACCGCCCGCCACCGCGGCCAGCGCGCCGGCAATGCTGCCGGCCAAGCGTTCACCGACCGGCTTGCCCGTGACGGCCCCGATCATACTCTTGCGCGAGAGCCCGACGAGGACGGGATAGCCGAGCGCGCACAGGGCGTCGAGCCGCGCGAGCAGCCGATAGTTGTGCTCCACCGTCTTGCCGAAGCCCAGGCCCGGGTCGATGGCGATGCGTGCGGCCGCGACGCCCGCCGCACGCAGGGCGGCGCAGCGCCCCGACAGGTAGTGCGCCACCTCGGCCACCACGTCGGCATAGTCGGGCGGCGACTGCTGCATGGTGGTCGGCTCGCCATGCATGTGCATCGCCACCAGCCCGCAGCGGGGATGCGCAGCCGCGGCGGCCAGCGCCTCGGGGTGCGTGAAGCCGCTGATGTCGTTGAGCATGTCGGCGCCGGCAGCCAGCGCGGCGCGCATGACGGCGGGCTTGCGCGTGTCGACCGACAGCGGCACGCCGGCCTCGCGCAGGCCCTCGAGGATGGGCGCGACACGCGCAATCTCGTGCTCATCGGGCACCGTCTGTGCACCCGGGCGCGTGGATTCCCCGCCGATGTCCAGGATGTGCGCACCGGCCGCTGCCAATGCCCGGCCGTGGGCGATCGCCGCGTCCGTCGCGGTATAGCGCCCGCCGTCGGAAAAGGAGTCTGGGGTGACGTTGACGATGCCCATCACCAGCGGGGAACGGGTATCGAGTTCGTAGCGGCCACAAAGCAGCATGGGCGGGCAAAGTCGGAAAGGTGGACAAGCCCGGCGCGGCCGGCGGACGGCGCGGGCCGGGATGAAAAAAGCCGGGATCGCGAGGCGATCCCGGCTTGGGTCAGTCAAGCGCCTGGGCGGTCAGGCCGGCGCCGTGGCGCTGTTGCCCGAGGGCGTGACACCGCCGGCGGGCGGCTGCGCCGTCGAGTCGGAACTGTCCGACGGCGGGCTGGGCGGACGCGGGTCGCGGCCGGCCATGATGTCGTTGATCTGGTCGGCATCGATGGTTTCCCATTCGAGCAGGGCGCGGGTCATGGCCTCGACCTTGTCGCGGTGCGTCTCGAGGATGTCGCGGGCGACGGCGTACTGCTCGTCGATGATGCGACGCACCTCGGCATCGACCTTCTGCATGGTGGCTTCCGACACATGCGTGGTCTTGGTGACGCTGCGGCCCAGGAACACCTCGCCTTCGTTGTCCGCATAGACCATGGGGCCCAGCGAGTCGGTCATGCCATAGCGCATGACGATGTCGCGCGCGATCTGCGTGGCCCGTTCGAAGTCGTTCGAGGCGCCGGTGGTCATCTGGTCCATGAAGATCTCTTCGGCGATGCGGCCACCGAAGAGCACGGCGATGGTGTTGAGCAGGCGGCCCTTGTCCATGCTGTAGCGATCGCCCTCGGGCAACTGCATGGTCACGCCCAGCGCGCGGCCGCGCGGGATGATCGTGACCTTGTGCACGGGGTCGGTCTTGGGCAGCATCTTGGCGACCACCGCGTGGCCCGACTCGTGGTACGCGGTGTTGCGGCGTTCCTCCTCGGGCATCACCATGGAACGGCGCTCCGCGCCCATGATGATCTTGTCCTTGGCCTTCTCGAAGTCGGACATGTCGACCATGCGGCCGCTGCGGCGCGCGGCGAACAGGGCGGCCTCGTTGACCAGGTTGGCGAGATCGGCGCCCGAGAAGCCCGGGGTGCCGCGCGCCAGCACGCTGGCGTCGACGTTCGGCGCCACCGGCACCTTGCGCATGTGCACCTTGAGGATCTGCGCGCGGCCGCGGATGTCCGGCAGCGGCACCACGACCTGGCGGTCGAAACGACCGGGACGCAGCAGGGCAGGGTCGAGCACGTCCGGACGGTTGGTCGCGGCGATCACGATGATGCCCTGGGTGGTTTCGAAACCATCCATCTCGACCAGCATCTGGTTCAGGGTCTGCTCGCGCTCGTCGTTGCCGCCGCCCAGGCCGGCGCCACGCTGGCGGCCGACCGCGTCGATTTCATCGATGAACAGGATGCAGGGCGCGTGCTTCTTGGCGGTCTCGAACATGTCGCGCACACGGGACGCGCCCACGCCGACGAACATTTCCACGAAATCGGAACCCGAGATGCTGAAGAAGGGCACCTTGGCCTCGCCGGCGATCGCCTTGGCGAGCAGCGTCTTGCCGGTACCGGGCGAGCCCACCATCAGCACGCCGCGCGGAATGCGCCCGCCGAGCTTCTGAAACTTGGTCGGATCACGCAGGAAGTCGACCAGCTCCTGCACGTCTTCCTTGGCCTCGTCGCAGCCCGCGACGTCGGCGAAGGTGATCACGTTGGTGCTCTCGTCGAGCAGGCGCGCGCGCGACTTGCCGAAGTTGAAGGCGCCACCGCGCCCGCCTCCCTGCATCTGGCGCATGAAGAAGATCCACACGCCGATCAGCAGCAGCATCGGGAACCAGGACACGAAGATGCTCATCAGCAGCGAGGGTTCCTCGCGCTGCTTGCCCGAGACCTGCACGCCGGACTTCATGAGATCGCTGACCATCCAGAGGTCGCCGGGCGCGGTGAGCGAGTACGGCCGGCCGGTCTGGGGCGTGACGTAGAGCGTGTCGCCCTGAATGTCGACGCTGCGCACGCGCCCGTCCTGGGCGTCCTGCATGAATTGCGTATAGGACACCGAATCGGTGGTCTGGCCGCGGCCTTCGAACTGCTTGAAGACCGTGAAAAGCACCAGTGCGATGACCATCCACACTGCCACTTTGGAGAAGGTATTGTTGTTCAAGCTCGATCTCCTGCTTGATGAACTCGCCGGAAATGCCGGGCAGGCCGGTTCGCGGCAGTGCGGCTGGTACGGTAGGGGAAACTCTGCATGGATCAGATCAGGGCCGCATGGGCAGGCGACTGCAAAAGGGACTTGTATCCCGATTCTAACTCTTAGGCGCTGGCGTCCGCATGCGCGCGGGCAGCAGCTTTAAGACCCTTTGCAACCAGGAAAGTTTCGGCGGACTTGTCGCGCGACGCTTTCGGCTTGCGCTCGACGACGCGCTTGAAATTTTGTTTCATGTGCTGGACGATCTGCGAGAACCCGCTGCCGTGGAACGCCTTGACGATCAGGGCGCCTTCGGGCTTGAGGTGCGCGCATGCGAATTCGATGGCGAGTTCGCACACGTGCTGGATGCGGGCGGCGTCGGCCGCCCCTACGCCAGACAGGTTGGGGGCCATATCGGAAATTACAAGGTCCACCTCGGCGCCGTTCAGGCGTTCGTGCAGTTCGGCCAGCACCGCGTCATCGCGGAAATCGCCCTGGAAGAATTCCACGCCGGCCACCGGCTCCATCGGCAGCAGATCGAGCGCGATGGCGCGCCCGCGCAACACGCCGCCGGGGCCGGCGAGCCGCTCGCGCACCACCTGCGACCAACTGCCGGGCGCCGAGCCCAGGTCGACCACCACGTCGCCCGGCTTGAGCAGCTTCTCGGTGTCGAGGATCTCGGTCAGCTTGAATGCCGCGCGCGCGCGATACCCCTTCTGCTGGGCCAGCTTCACATAGGGGTCGTTCATGTGCTGGCGCAGCCAGTCTTTGGAAAAGCGGTTCTTAGCCACGTCTTGCTCTGTCGTTTTGGCCGTACTCTCGTACAATCCGGCCCATCATGTCCACACTTACCATCGAATCCAAGCTGCGCAGCGCTCTGCGCGCAGCCGCCCACCCCCTGCGCCCGGTCGTCCAGATCGGCGACAAAGGGCTGTCCGACGCCGTCGTCAAGGAGATCGACCGCGCCCTCGCCGCGCATGGCCTGATCAAGGTCAGCGCGACCGGCGAGCGCGGCGAGCGCCAGGCCATGCTCGCGGATATCTGCGAGCGCCTCGGTTGCGCGCCCGTGCATCACCTGGGCAAGGTCCTCATCCTGTGGCGCCCCACCGAGGACGATCCCAGCGCACGCAAGCTGCTGGGCGACAAGCTGCCCATGCCGGCCTCCGCGCTCGGGGTGCAGCCGCGCAAGGCCGACGAGCCCTACGTGCCCAAGAAACTGGCGGCCGAGGGACGCTCCGAGGCGCCGGTACGCCGCAAGCCGGCCAAGCCGGTGCGCGACGAGAGCAGCTTGTCGCCCCGCGAGCGCTACCTGGGCGCGGCGGGCCGCAAGAGCCCGGCGCGCAAGGCGGCAGGCAGCGGCACGGCCACGGCTCGCGGCAGCGCGCTTTCGCTGCGCGCCGGTGCGCGCGGCCCGCGTCCCGGTTCGGCGCCTCGCCCGGCCGCTGCCGGCAAGGCCCCGCGTACCGGGCCGGCCCGCCGCACGGCCAAGAAGGGCTGACCCGCCCCCGCAGCCTGGCCGCCGGGCAAAGAAAAAGGGTGCGCCGGGCGCACCCTTGTGCCACGGCGCGCGCTTGCCGTCAGATGTAGCGGACTTCCAGGATCGCGTATTCGCGCGGGCCCGACGGGGCCTGCACTTCGGCGACGTCGCCGGCGGACTTGCCGATCAGCGCGCGCGCGATCGGGCTGGACACCGAGATCAGGTTGGCGCGGATGTCGGCTTCGGTGTCGCCCACGACCTGGTACGTCACGGTTTCACCGGTTTCGAGATCTTCGAGATCCACCGTGGTGCCGAACACGACGCGGCCATCGGCCTCGAGCTGCGAGGGGTCTATGATCTGCGAGTTCGACAGCTTGGCCTCGAGCTCGCTGATGCGGCCTTCGATGAAGCCCTGCCGCTCCTTGGCAGCGTCGTACTCTGCATTCTCGGAAAGGTCGCCCTGGGCGCGGGCTTCCGAGATGGCGTTGATGACGGCGGGACGCTCCACGGTCTTCAGGCGATGCAGTTCTTCCTTCAAGCGCGCTGCGCCGCGGACGGTAAGAGGAATGGCAGCCATATCGTGTCTCTTCCTGCGAATTCGAAAAAAGCAAAAACAAGCCCCGGCGCACGAAGGGGCCGGGGCTGCGGATCTGGAAGCCCGCATTTTGGGCGAAAGACGGCAAACTTGCAAGGCGCCGCCGCTCGTGCGCGGTGCGTCCGCCGCTGGCCGCGCCTGTGGCACACTGCGGGCTGTTTTCGCCAGGTAAACCCCCCATGTCAGACCCATCCTACGCGCCTACACGTCTCGTCATCGCCACGCGCGAAAGCCGGCTCGCGCTGTGGCAGGCGCAGCACGTGCGCGAACGCCTGCGCGCGCTGTACCCGGACTGCCGCGTCAAACTGCTCGGCATGACCACGCGCGGCGACCGCATCCTCGACCGTACCTTGTCCAAGGTGGGGGGCAAGGGGCTGTTCGTCAAGGAGCTGGAGACTGCGCTGCTGGACGGGCGGGCCGACCTGGCCGTGCATTCGCTCAAGGACGTGCCGATGCAACTGGGCGCCGAGTTCGAGCTTGCCTGCGTGCTGCAGCGCGAGGACCCGCGCGATGCCTTCGTGTCGAACCGCTACCCGGGGCTGTCGGCCCTGCCGCCGGGTGCCGTGGTCGGCACCTCCAGCCTGCGCCGCGAGGCCCAGATCCGCGAGCGCCATCCCCATCTGCGCGTGCGCGCGCTGCGCGGCAATCTCGACACTCGGCTCGCCAAGCTCGACCGTGGCGACTACGACGCCATCGTGCTGGCCGCCTCCGGCCTGATGCGCCTGGGCATGGCCGAGCGCATCCGTGCCTGCCTCGACAGCGATGAGGTGCTGCCGGCGGCAGGGCAGGGCGCGCTGGGCATCGAGATTCGCGCCGGGCGGCCCGAACTCGCTGCCTGGCTCGCACCCCTGGCCGACGCGGACACCACGGCCTGTACGTCGGCCGAGCGCGCCGTTTCACGCACGCTGGGCGGTTCGTGCCAGGTGCCACTGGGCGCCTATGCCCAACGCGAGGGCGATACGCTGCGCCTGCGCGCGCTGGTGGCGAGCCCGGACGGGCAGCGCGTGCTGCGCGAATCCGCCGCGGCGCCGCTGGGCGAGGCGCACGCGCTGGGCGTGCGGGTAGCCCAGGCGTTGCTCGCTGCCGGTGCCGAGGGGCTGCTGCGCGATCTGGAACGCCTGGTGGATTCCGATTCGGTCCAGGCGCCATGACTCGCCCTGGCGACGCGGCGGCCGCGACCGAATGGTCGGCCGTGCTCACCCGCCCGGCCGGTCAGTCCGCCGAACTGGCCGCGCGTCTGCGCGCCCTGGGCTGGCGGGTGCATGACTGGCCGGCGCTGCTGCTGACCGGGCTGCCCGCCATCGACGTGCCGCAGCCGGGGGCGTTCGACCTGGTGATCTTCGTGAGCGGCAATGCCGCACGCTTCTACCTCGAGCAACTGGCCACGGCGCGTGGCACGCTGCGCGTGGGCTGGCCGGCGGACGTGGCGGTTGGCGCGGTCGGGCCATCGAGCGCAGGTGCCGTGCGCCGGCTGCTGGGCGATACCGTCGAACTGCTCGCACCGGCGCCCGACGCCCCGGTGTTCGATTCGGAGGCGCTGTGGGCGGTGCTCAGCCGCGGGCCGCTGCCGCGCGAAGTCCTGATCGTGCGGGGCGGCGAGGGGCGCGAGGGGCATGGCCGGCCCTGGCTGGCCGGGCGGCTGGCCGATGCCGGCGTGCGCGTCACGCTGTACGCCGCGTATCGCCGAGCTCCCGCCAGGTGGCCGGCATACCGATTGCGGCAGTTGCGAGCCTGGCGGGCAGCGGGGCGTCACCCGGTCTGGCACGTGTCGAGCCGCGAGGGTCTGGCGGCGATCCTCCAGCAGGTCGGCCCGGCCGACGCGGTCGCGGGCTGGACAGGCGGGCGGGTGGTCGTCGGCCACCCGCGGATCGCGGACGCGGTGGCTGCCGTGGCTCATAGTTGCGGGGTGGCGACACGCCGCTACGAAGGGCCCGGCGCAGCGCCCGAGTCCAGTGCCGTCGTGATACAAACAACTCTGCCGCACGACGACGCCGTGCTGGCAACCATCGTCAACTAGAATTCGCGCATGAGCTCCTCCGAGAACGATAAAGACGTGCCTTCCGGTGACACGTCCTCCGCAGCCGTCCCGGCTTCCAGCACGGCCCGGGCTTCCCAGGCACATGCCGATGCCGCGGACACCACAGGGCCTCGCCCCGAGGAACGGCGCAGCACCCAGGGCCGCTGGCTCGCGGCCGCGCTGGTCATTGCCATCATCGTCATCGTCGCGCTGGCGGCGACGCTGCGCCACCAGCAGCAACAACTCGACAATTTCGGCCGCGAATCCACGCGGCGCCTGGATTCGGTGGTGGCCGCCGCCGAATCCGCCAAGAGCCAGGCCGCGCAGGCTGCCAGTCAGGCGAGCGTGCATGACGGCAGGCTCGCTGTCCTGGACGGCCGCCTCGCGCGCCTCGAAGAAGAGCAGCGCAACCTGGCGCAGTCGTACCGCGACCTGGTGAGCGGCAATGACGAAGCCATGCTGGTCGAAGTCGAACAAAGCCTGATGCTGGCCGCTGAGCAGTTGCAATGGGCCGGCCGGGTTCCGAGCGCCATCGCCGCGCTGCAAATGGCCGATGCCCGGCTCGCGCGCGCGGCGCGTCCTGCGTTCGTGCCGGCGCGCCAGGCCATCGGCCGCGACCTCGGCCGCCTGCAGGCGCTGCCTTCGGTCAACATGGCTGCGGTGTCGGCGCGCATCGAGCGCCTGATGCGCGAGGTCGACGGCGTGCCGCTGGCGGCCGTCGGCGCAGCCGCGATCGATCCGGTGGCGCAGGCCGCACAGCCTGACGCGCCAGCGCCGGGCGCCGACGAGCGCCTGCCGGCCGACACCCCGTGGTGGGAACGCGCCTGGGTGCCGGTGCGCGACTGGGCGCAGCGCACGCGCGAGGCCACTTACGCGGAGCTGCGCGAACTGGTGCACGTGCGCCGCATCGACAATCCGGAAGCGCTGCTGCTGGCGCCGGAGCAGGCGGCCTGGCTGCGCACGAACGTCAAGCTGCGCCTGGCCGAAGCCCGCATCGCGCTGCTTTCGCGCGAGGGCGATCTCTGGCGGGCCGATCTGCAGGCCGCCGCGGATGCATTGAAGGGCTATGCCGACCAGGATGCCCCGCAGACGCAATCGCTGTCGCGCCAGTTGGCCGAGCTGAGCGAGATCGACCCCGCGCCGCGCCTGCCCGATCTGGGCGAGAGCCTGGCCGCTGTGCGCGCGCTGCTGTCGCAGAGCAGCCAGGAGGCATCCGAGCCGGCCGGCGCGTCGCGCTCGCCCGCCAACGGCGAGCAGCCCGACGGCGACGGGCCCGCCGAGCCTGCCGCGACGCCGCAGGCGCAGCCGCAGACGACTGACCAGGCCAGCGGGGGTTGAACATGCGCACCTGGGTATGGACCCTACTGCTACTGGGCATCGCCGTAGCACTCGCGGTGTTCGCCCGCGAACACGCGGGCAACATGGTCATCGTCGCGCCGCCGTATCGCATCGAGACCAGCCTGGCGTTCGCCGTCACGACGCTGGTCGTGCTGTTCTTCGTCATCTACGCGCTGTTGCGCCTGGCCGGCTGGACGCTGGGCGTCGGCGCGCGCATGCGCGCCTGGCGCGAGCAGCGCGAGCTCGTGCGCGAGCACGAGCGGCTGGAGCTGGGCTGGGTCAATCTGCTGCAAGGGCATTACGTCAAGGCGGAGCAGGGCTTCGATCAGGTGGCCGCGGTGACGCGCGCCACCGAGCGCCGGGTGCTTGCCCGCCTGTCGTCGGCGCGCGCGGCGCATGCCATGAAACAGTACGCACGCGCCGACGCCGCGCTGGCCGCCGCCAACACGGCGGCCAAGGACCAGCCGACGCTGGCCCTGGCGGCAGCCTGCACCAGCGCCGACATCCTGCTTGCCCAGGGGCGCCCGGCAGAAGCGCTGGCCGTGCTCGAGCCGGTACGCCAGGGCGGCGCCCGGCACGTGCACGTGCAGCGACTGCTCCTGCGCATCTATCTCGCCTTGCCCGACTGGTCCGAGGCCCTGCGCCTGGCGCGCGGGCTGGCGCGACACCAGGCGGCCGACATGGATCTGGGCCCGACCATCGAGCTGGCGGCGGCGAGCGGCCTGCGCACGGCGTCCGACGAGGCCGCGCGCCGCACCTTCTGGAAGTCGCTCAAGGCCAGCGAGCGCACCATGCCCGAGGTGGCGCTGGCCGCGGCCGACGTGTTCGCCGACGATGCGCCCATGGTGCGCAAGGTGCTGCAGGAGGCGCTGGATCGCCAACTCGATGCCCGCCTGCTGACCGCCTATTCGCAGTGCAGCGTGGACGAGGCGCGCATACGCCTGGAGCGCGCCGAAGGCTGGCTCAAGCAGCATCCCCAGCATGCGGAGCTGTTGCGCGTATTGGGCAGCCTGTGCCTGCGCCGGCAGCTCTGGGGCCCGGCAACCACTTATCTGCAGCGCAGCCTGCAGTTTCGCGACGACCCGCGCACCCATGCGCTGCTGGGCAGTCTCTACGATCGGTTGGACCAGCCCGAGGCCGCCACCCGGCATTGGCGTCTGGCCACGGCGGCCGTGGTCGGCCTGACCGTGCTCGACCGCGACGGTGCGCTGCCCGCCGCCGACACGCTCGGCGATCCGGCGCGCCTGTCGGCCGAAACCTTCGATCTGGACGAACCGGTCGAGCCCGAGGCCGTGGCGCCCCCGCCGGCGGCGATCGCCGCTCCCGAGGCGCTCGATGACTACGAGGTCGGCGCAGCGGATGCGCCGCCTCGCCTGGGAGATCTGGAGGACGCACCGCTGCCCGGCGGCCCCGCCGGCGGCATGACGGACGAACCTGATGCCCCGGGGCCAGGCCAAGGCGCGCGATAATTCGAGTTTTCTCTCCATTCAAAGCAAGGAATAGCTATGGGCCTGACTTCCGTGCCCGCGGGCGACAAGCTCCCGGATGAATTCAATGTCGTCATCGAAATCCCGATGACCGCCGACCCCGTCAAGTACGAGGTCGACAAGGACACCGGTACGCTGCATGTCGACCGTTTCATGACCACCGCCATGCACTATCCGTGCAACTACGGCTACGTACCGGCCACGCTGTCCGACGATGGCGACCCGGTCGACGTGCTGGTCATGGCGCCGTTCCCCGTCGTGCCGGGCGCCGTCGTGCGCTGCCGCGCGATCGGTGTGCTGGAGATGGAAGACGAGGCGGGCGGCGACGCCAAGGTCCTCGCCGTGCCCGTGGCCAAGCTACTGCCCAACTACGCCCACATCCAGACCATCGAGGACGTGCCCGAGATCGACCGCGCCCGCATCCAGCATTTCTTCGAGCACTACAAGGATCTCGAGAAGGGCAAGTGGGTGAAGGTGAAGGGTTGGGCCGGCCCGCAGGCCGCGCGCGCCGAGATCGTTTCGAGCGCCAAGCGCTACCAGGACGGCGCGAAGTAAGCGTTCTGTCGCCCTGGCGATTTTTCCTTCCCGGGCGGCCTGGCTGTCCGGCTCACTGTGGTGGCGAGCAAGCTCCGCCTTCAGGCGGAAGTGACTCACTTTCGACTCTACCTTTTCGAGGAGCAGGACATGAAGAAAGCTTGGTTGGCAATGATGGTGTGCATGAGCGCGCTTGTCGCGGGCTGCAATACGATGGAAGGTGCTGGCAAGGACATCCAGGCGGGTGGACAGGCGATCGAGAACAGCGCCGAGCGAGCGAAGTAAGCCGGGCACCGCGCCTGGTCCGTCGTGGCCTTCCTTGCCCGGCGCGCAAAAAAAAGGAGGCCGGAAGAATACCGGCCTCCTTTGTGCTGCCCGCTGCGGCGGGGGTTGGGCGTCAGAGCGTCGCGCCGCCCACCGGACGGCCGGCCGGGCAGGGCTCGCCGGTCAACAAGGCGTCGAGCAGACGCAGGGTCTCTTCGGGATTGCGGCCGACCATGCTGTTGGTGGCCGAGATGTGCTGGATCACGTTGTCGTGGTCCACGATCACAGTCACACGCATCGGCGCGCCGCTGGTGCGCTCGCGGATGCCGAGCTGATCGATGAGATCGCCGGCCACGTCGGCGAACTGGTAATGGTTCAGGCGCGAGAGATCGGCGTGCTCCCGGCGCCAGCCCAGCTTGACGTACTCGTTGTCGGCCGAGCCGCCCATGAGGACGGCATCGCGCGCTTCGAACTCGGGCGCGAGCCGGGCGTATCCGATGATCTCGGTGGAGCAGAGGTCGGAAAAGTCCTTCGCGTAGAAATAGATCACTTTCCACTTGCCGGGAAACGAGCTCTCGGTGATCGCCTCGAACGCGCTGATGCCGTTTTCTTCCGGCAAGTTGAATCCCGGCTTCACGCCCAGTACGCGGAAGGGGTCGAGCTTGTCGCCTACGGTTTTCATGCAGTCTCCGTCTGTATGCCAGACCCCATTCTAGCGGCCTTGTAGGCGGGCAGCGTGATGCGCGCGCACAGGCCGGGCAGGCCGTCTTCGCGGCTGAGCAGGTCCAGCCCGCCGCCGGCGGGGGCCAGCAGACGATTGACGATGGCCAGCCCGAGGCCAGCGCCGGAGGCGTCGGTGCGGGCATGTTCGCCCCGCACGAAGGGACGCACCAGCCGTTCGCGCTCCTCGCGCGAGATGCCGGGGCCGTGATCGCAGATCAGGATGACGATATCGTTGCCGCGCGCCTGCAGGTATACGTCGATCTGCGTCGGCAGGCCGGGCAGGTGCCCGTACTTGCGGGCATTCTCGATCAGGTTGACGACCGCGCGAGTCAGGTCGGAGGGGTCGATGCGCGACCACTGGCCGGGCTCCACGTTCGCCTGCAGGGTGCCGCCGCGGTTCTCGCTGACCGCGCGTTCGCGTTCGACCAGGCGCTCGAGCAAGCCCGAGACGTCGATGAGCTCCTCGGTGTGCACCGGCGGGCGCGCATATTCCATGAACTGGCCGATGGTGTGGTCGATCTGCGCCAGATCCTGGTCGATGCCGTCGCGCGCCTCCTCCGACATCGGGCTCATCTCGACCTCGAGACGGATACGCGCGAGCGGGGTACGCAAATCGTGCGAGATGCCGGCCAGCATCAGGGCGCGGTCCGCCTCGGCACGGTCCAGTTCGTTGACCATGCGATTGAAGCTGGCGTTCACGCTGCGGATCTCGTCCGGTCCGGTGTCCTCGGGCAGTGGCGCGGGCGTTTCGCCGCGCGACAGTGCCTGGGCCGCACGCGCCAGGCGCGACAGCGGCCGGTTGACGAAACCGACGATCATGGCCGCGCCGAGCAGCGAGAGCAGCAGCGCGGCCAACCCCCAGCCCAGCCATTGCACGCCGTCATAGCGCTCGGTGCGCGCGCGCTCGAGCACCGCCCAATAGTTGTCGCCTTCGATGCTGAAGCTGACCCACAGGCCGGGCATGTCATTGACCGCCCATTTGATCTGCGTGTTGGGGCCCAACTGGTGCGTGATCCGCGCGGCCACCCACTGCATGAGCGTGGTGTCGGGCAGGGGCTCGGTACGATCGGCCGGATCTCGCGGATAGATCTGGATGCCTTCGTTGGTGGCCAGATCGAGCAGCAGGAAGCGGCGCCGGATCGGCGCGGAATACACCAACGCCGCCCGCGTGATGTTCACGGCCGTGACGATTTGCTGCGCCATCTGATGCGCGCGCGGTTCGATCTCCATGTTGCGAAACGCCTGGAGCCAAGCCGCGAGACTCGCGATCATGAGTAGCGTCAAGAGCAAGAAGGTGCGGCCGAACAGGCCCCACCGGGCGAATTTGCGCATGACGGGAGCGGCGGCGGCCGCGCGCCGGGGGCGGCGGCCGTGGGTGGAAGCGGTATCAGGTGCCGCCGTCGGGAACGAAGACATAACCCATGCCCCAAACCGTCTGGATGAACACGGGCTTGGCCGGGTCCACTTCGATCAGCTTGCGCAGGCGCGAGATCTGAACGTCGAGGCTGCGGTCGAAGGCCTCGTACTCCCGGCCCCGGGCGAGTTCCATCAGCTTGTCGCGCGAGAGCGGGATCTTGGGGTGGCGCGCAAAGACCTTCAGCACCGAAAACTCGCCGGTCGTGATGGGCACCGGCTCGCCATCCTTCAAGAGCGTGCGCGTGGACAGGTTGAGCACCCACGGGCCGAACTTCACCCAGTCGTCTTCTTCCTGGCTGGGCGCGCCCGGATGCTCTTCAGGACCGCGGCGGCGCAGCACGGCATTGATGCGGGCGAGCAGTTCGCGCGGATTGAAGGGTTTGGAGAGATAATCGTCGGCGCCCATCTCCAGGCCGACGATGCGATCGATGTCCTCCGCCTTCGCGGTGAGCATGATGATGGGTGTATTGTTATGTGCACCACGCAAGCGACGGCATACCGAAAGCCCGTCTTCTCCCGGCATCATGAGATCCAGGACCAGAAGATCGAAGTGTTCGCGCTGCCAGGCTTTGTCCATGGCGTTGGCGTCTTCGACGGCGGTGACGTTAAAGCCCTGCTCGGACAGATAGCGACGCAGCAGATCCCGCAGTCGCCCATCGTCGTCGACGACGAGAATCTTCTTGGGCAGGGTGGTCGAATGATTGGTCGGCATGTTGTGCGGTAGAGGGTCCCGTTAAATGTAACTGTAGCGGAGCTACCACGCCCGCACTACGTGAAAACATCGGTTGTTACATAAAAACGCGCCTGGTGACCCGGCGTGTATCCACACGCATCGTATGATCCATGCACAGCGCAGTACCCGAGAATGCGGAGCCATGCTTCATAAGCTTGCCTGTCTGATGTTGTGTGCCGCAGGCCCCCTGGTGGTCTTGCCCTGCGCGCACGCTGCCCCCTTCGGGCATGCCGCGCCGGCCGGTGGGCCCGGTGCGAGCTTTGCGCAGGTGCAGCCCGGAGCCTCCGAGAGCCCGGCCGGCTGGGATGGTCTGCCGCATGCGCTCGGCCTTGCGTCAGCGAGTTCCGAAATGGGCCTGTCCGATTCCGAGCGCCTGCAGTTGCGTGAACAGATCCGCGCGGCTGCCCGGGATCTCTACCCCGACATCTATCAGGGTGGGTCCGACTCGGGCGTGCCGGCCGAATTGCTTCGCGCACCGTCCAAGGCGCTCGCGGGCCCCTGACGCGGCGCCCCGTGCAGCCGCCCTGCCGTACAATGCGGCCCCTATGGCTGCCTGCATCCTCGCCCTCGAAACTTCCACCGACACCTGTGGTGTCGCCCTGTTGCGCCAGGGCGATGCGGCCACCGAGCTTGCCGTGCGCGAGCATGTCGGCGTGGCCGCGCATTCGGCGCGCATCCTGCCCATGATCGACGAGCTTCTCGCCGAGGCCGGTGTGGCGCGTACCGCCATCGACGCGATCGCTTTTGGCCAGGGGCCCGGCGGCTTCACCGGCCTGCGCGTGGCTTGCGGCGTTGCGCAAGGGCTGGGCTTCGCCCTGTCCGTGCCGCTGGTGCCCATCACCTCGCATCGCGCCGTCGAAGCGCAGCTCGATCCGGCGGCGCCGGCGGTACGCGCGGTGCTGATCGACGCCCGTATGCGCGAGGCCTACGTCGCCGCGTATCGCCGCGACGGCGCCGAGGCGCAGCAACTTCAGGCGCCCATGCTGATCGCTTACGACGACGTCCCGGTGTGGGTCGAGCGGTCCTGGCCGGCGTGGTCCGGCGAGGCCGTCTCGGCGCGCACGCTGGTGGTCGCGGGCGACTGGGGCGAGTCCGCCGGCGTGGCGGCTGCGCTGCCCGAAGGGGTGGTGCATGCGCCGGTGCTGCGTGCGCAGGTGGCTGCGGTGGCACGCCTCGGGCTGCACGACTGGTCTGCCGGGCGGGTGATCGCCCCGGACGACGCCCAGCCGCTGTATGTGCGGGACAAGGTAGCCTATACGACGCGGGAGCGCGCGGCCGGTGCCGGCGGCAACCCGCGCGCCACGGGAGTCTCATGACATTGCGCTATGCCAAGATGCGTACCGCCGACCTCGACGAGGTGGCCGCGATCGAGAAGACGATCTACACCCACCCCTGGACACGGGGCAATTTCGCCGATTCGCTGGCTGCCGGCAATCATGCCTGGGTGGTGCGCGAGGAGGGGTGCCTCGTCGGCTATTGCCTGGTCATGGACACTCCCGACGATGCGCACCTGCTGAACATCAGCGTGGCCGACGAGGCGCAGCATCGCGGCATCGGCCGCGGCCTGCTCGAATGGGTGGCCATGCAGGCGCGCGCCGCCGGGCTGCCTTCGGTGCTGCTCGAGGTACGCGTGAGCAACGAGCGAGCGCGCCGCATGTACGAGCGCGCGGGCTACGAGCGCATCGGCCTGCGCCGCGGCTATTACCCGGCGATCGACGGCCGCGAGGACGCCATCGTCATGCGCAAGTCGCTGGCGGCGCCGCATGACGCGGTGTTCGCACCCGAAGCGAGGAGGGCGCGTGGCTGAGTCAGCGGGCGTCGCCATGCCGGGCCTGCGCCGCGCGTGGTTGCGCGAACTTGGCCTGGAGCACCTGTGGGTCTCGCCGGGAGGCGGCATCCGGGTCGGGCAGCCTGGCGCCGGCATGCCAGGGGCGCACGCGGATGGGCCAGGCGAGGCGCCTGCGGCGATGACGCTCCCGGACGGCCACGAGCCGCCGGCCGGCCGCGAGCCCGCATCGGCTGTGCGCGATGACGCGGCTACGCAATCGCAGCCGGCGGCGGCCTCTGCATCCATGCCCACGCCGGCATCCGTGCCCGGGCCGCGCGAGCTGCCGGCCGTCTCCAGCGAGCAGTCGGTCGATGCCGCATCGCACGAGCCGTCAGCCGACGCTATGCCGGGCGAGCCGGCAAGCGACGCCGTACCGCGCGAGCCGGCAACCGATGCCGGTGTGCGGGAAGGCTTGTCTGCAAGCGCCGCACCTCGGGCCGAGCCGGCCGCTGGCGCGCAGCGCGCGGCCACCGGATGGATGGCCTGGGATGTGCCGCCAGCGTCGGAGGGCGGGCCCGCCTGGATGGTGCTCGCAAAGGCCGAGGACGCCGGCGCGCCGGCCGCCCAGGCCTTGCTGCAAGCGATGCTGCGGGCAGTGGGGCGGCGCGCGGTGGCGCTGACGCCGGGACAGCGTGGCGACCAGTCCGCGCGTCCGGCGGCCCTGATCGCCGTCGGCGCCGCGGCGCGCGCGGCGCTGGGCTGCGCCGAGCAGCCGTGGATGCAGTTGGGCGAGGGGCGGTGGAAGGGCGAGCCCATCCGGGTGCTGGCCTTGCCGCCGCTGGCGGACATCGGAGCCGGGGCGCAGGTCAAGGCGCCTGCCTGGCGCGCACTGCTGCGCCTGGACGCCGCCGGCTGATCCCCGGCACGCCGCCGAACGGTACGCAACGCTGCGCGCCGCGTGCGGCGGCCTGGGTTCAGTGGCGCAGGGCGGTGCCGTAGCCGTGGTGCCCGATCTGTTTGTCCAGGTTGGGATCGGCTTTGTGGTTGGCGCGGTTCCAGGCCATGATCATCAGCATCAGGCTGGCCACCAGCAGGCCGAAGAGAATGATGATCACGTTGATCGAGATGCCGAGCCACAGCATCAGCGAGTAGGCCGCCACCATGATGAGAATGTTGGTTTGCTCGTTGAAGTTCTGCACGGCGATGGAGTGCCCGGCCGAGAGCAGGACGTGGCCGCGATGCTGCAGCAGCGCGTTCATGGGCACCACGAAGAAGCCGCCCAGCCCGCCGATGATGATGAGCAGGATGTAGACGGCGATCATGTTCTCCACCGCTGGCATGAGCAGTACCACCAGGCCCATGACCACCCCCATCGGCAGCACGGTGAGCGCGCGCTCCAGGGGGATGCGGCCGGCCAGCATGGCGCCGCCGATGGTGCCGATGGCGGCCACGCCCATCAGGATGGACGACTGGTCCAGGGCGAGGCCCAGGTGTTGGCTGCCCCATTCGATGACGACCATCTGCAGGGTGGCGCCGGCGCCCCAGAACAGCGTCGTCACGGCAAGGGAAATCTGGCCCAGGCGGTCGCTCCAGAGCGTACGCACGTAATAGGTGAATTCCTTGATCAGCCGCACCGGGCTGGTGTGCTGCGGCGGGTAGATCACGCCGGTCTTGGGGATCAGCAGGTTGAACGTGGCGGCGATGGCGTAGATCACCACGATCACGACCAGCGCACCCTCGGCGGGTGTGTGCAGGCCCGGTACCAGGTCGAGCCCGAGGATCCAGCCCGAGACGCTCGGGCTGATGAGCGCGCCGCCCAGCATTACGCCCAGGAGTACCGAGATCACGGTGAGCCCTTCGATCCAACTGTTGCCCTTGACGAGCTGTGAGGGCGGCAGCATTTCCGTGACGATGCCGTACTTGGCGGGCGAATACGCCGCGGCGCCGATGCCGACCACCGCATAGGCTGCCAGGATCAGGTAGACCTGGTGATCGGGCGACAGCGAGACCGTGCCGTAGCAGAACATCATCAGACAGCCGACCACCTTGACCGCATTGGTGAAGAACATCACCCGGCCCTTGGGCAGACTGTCGGCGAAGGCGCCGACGAAGGCGGCGAGCACCACGTAGGAGAGCGCGAAGGACCACTTCGCCATGGGCGCCAGCCACGACGGCCCATCCAACTGCTGGATGAGCGCGATGGCAGCGATGAGAAGCGCATTGTCCGCCAGCGATGAGAAAAACTGCGCTGCCATGACCAGATAGAACCCGAATGGCATGGAGGCCTTGCCGGCTTGACTCAAAATGGTTCTCTCAAATGCGCTTGGACCTGAAGAAAAGGCCGCTGGGTTGCCAGGAAAAAAACTTCCCTTCTGACCGGGGCATTCGCAGCGAGTTCCGCGGCTGAGTCGCCCACGGAAAACCTGCCGCGAGACCCGTGCGCGCTGATGGCCGGCCGGGACGGTGGGGTATTATACGGAGCACTTTTCGCAATTGCCTGACAACCCTTACAACGTCTTTTCCGGTGCGGCTAACCCAGATCAAACTTGCGGGATTCAAATCGTTCGTCGATCCCACCTCGATCCAGGTACCCAGTCAATTGGTGGGCGTCGTGGGTCCGAACGGCTGCGGCAAGTCCAACATCATCGATGCGGTGCGTTGGGTGCTGGGCGAGACCCGGGCGTCCGAGCTGCGTGGCGAGTCCATGCAGGACGTGATCTTCAACGGATCCGGCAATCGCAAGCCCGCTGCGCGCGCGTCGGTGGAACTGGTCTTCGACAACGAAGCCGGGCGTGCCGCCGGCCAGTGGAGCCAGTACGCGGAGATCGCGGTCAAGCGCGTGCTCACCCGCGACGGCGCCAGCAGCTATTTCGTCAACAACCAGCCGGTGCGCCGGCGTGATATCCACGACATCTTCCTCGGCACGGGCCTGGGCGCCCGCGGCTACGCCATCATCGGCCAGGGCATGATCTCGCGCATCATCGAGGCGCGGCCCGAGGAGCTGCGGGTGTTCCTCGAAGAGGCCGCGGGCGTGTCGCGCTACAAGGAGCGCCGCCGCGAGACCGGCAATCGGCTGGAGGACACGCGCGAGAACCTCACTCGGGTCGAGGACATCCTGCGCGAGCTCACCGCCCAACTCGAGAAGCTGGAAGCCCAGGCCGCGGTCGCCCAGCGCTACCAGAGTCTGCAGGCCGAGGGCGAGCGCAAGCTGCATGCGCTGTGGCTGCTGCGCAAGCGCGAAGCCGACGAGACGCGCGAGCGCTCCGCGCTCGAGACCGAGCGCGCGCAGACCGACCTGGAAGCCGCCATCGCCGGCCTGCGCCGCGACCAGTCGCAATTGGAATCTTTGCGTCAGGCGCATTACGCCGCCGGCGACGCCGTGCACGCCATGCAGGGCCGCCTGTTCGAGGCGAACACCGAGGTCAGCCGCCTGGAGGCGGAGATCCGCTACGTGGTCGAGGCGCGCAACCGCCTGCAGCAGCGGCGCGAGCAGCTCGAGCAGCAGATCCGCACGGCTGCCGAAGAGATCGAGGACGGCCAGGCGCGCATCGTCGAGGCCGAGGACGAGCGCGAGGCGGCGGCCGTGCGTACCGAAGAGGCCAAGGCCCGGCTCTACGACGTTCAGGACGCCCAGCCTGCGCAGGAAGCTCGTTTGCGTGAGGCGCAAGTTTCGCTATCGGCCTTGCGCGGCGAAGTGGCCCAGGTCGAGCAGGCGCTGGCCCTGTCCGCGCAAACGCAGCGCGAAGCCGACCGCCAACTGCAGCAGCTCGCGCTGCGCCGCGAACGCCTGGAGCAGCAGGCGCAGGCGCTCACCCGGCCGGACACCGGACGTATCGCCCAGCTCGCCGGCGACCTGGCGGCGGCCGCTGCGCTGGTCGAGGATGCCGAGGGCGAGCTGCAGGCCCTGGAAGAGCGCGTGCCGCGCATGGACGCGGAACGTCGCGAGGCGCAGCAGGCGGCACAGGAGCAGGCCGGCGCGGTCAACGCCACGGAGGCGCGCCTGGGCGCGCTCACCCGCCTGCAGCAGGACGTGCAGCAGCAGGGCGAGCTGCAGCCCTGGCTGCAGAAACACGAACTGACCCAGCGCGAGCGGCTCTGGCAGCGCCTGCAGATCGAGCCCGGCTGGGAGACTGCGCTGGAGTCCGTGCTGCGCGAACGCATGTCGGCGCTGGAGATGAACCAGCTCGACTGGGCGAGCGGCTTTCTGACCGACGCACCGCCCGCGCGCATGGCCTTCTACCAGATGCCGGTGCCGCAGGCGGCGCCGAACGTGCCGGGCGGCTTCACGCCCCTGACCGCGCTGCTGCGCATCAGCGACCCCAGGCTGCGCACGCTGATGAACGCCTGGCTGCGCGATACCTACGTCATGGACGACGCAGCGCAGGCCCTGCGCGCGCGCGCGAGCCTGCCCGCCGGCGCGGCCTTCGTCACGCGCGAAGGCCATTTGATCGACAACCATGGCGTGCGCTTCTACGCGCCCGACACCGAGCAGGCCGGCATGCTGGCGCGCCAGCAGGAGATCGAGAACCTGCAGCGCGAGGTCAAGGCCAAGCAGCTCATCGCCGACGAATCGCGTACCGCGGCAAGCCGCGCCGAGGCGGCCTACAGCCAGGTCGCCGCGGCCTTGCCGGGCGCCCGCCAACGGCTGGCCGAGGTCACGGCCCGGCGCCACGCGCTGCACCTGGAACACGAGCGTCTGGTGCACGAGGCGCAGCAGAGCGGCGCCGAGAGCGAGCGCATCGCCCAGGATCTCGAAGAGCTGCGCGTGCAGGAAGAAGAGCTGCGTGCGAGCCGCGAAGAGGCCGAGGCGCGTTTCGAGACCCTCGACGGCGAACTGGGCGACAAGCAGTCGCGCGTCGCGGATGCGGAGATCGCGCTCGAGTCGCTCGCCGCCGATGTCGAACGCGCGCGCACCCAACTGCGCGACAGCGAACGCGCCTCGCACGAGGCCGAGTTCGCCGAGCGCGGCGCCGCCGCGCGCATCGGCGAGCTGCAGCGCAGCCTGCAGCGGCTCGCCGAACAGGTCGAGCGCGCGCGCGAAGAGCTGGCCGGCGTCAGCGAGGAGCTGGTCGTGCTCGACGATGCCGCGGCGCAGGCCGGCCTGCAGGAGGCGCTGGCCGCGCGCGCCGAATGCGAGGATGCCGTGGCGCGGGCGCGCGCCGAGCTGGACGATCTGAACGCGCAACTGCGTGCGGCCGACGAGGCGCGGCAAACGGCCGAGCGTTCGCTCGAGCCGCAGCGCGAGCGCATCACCCAGCTCCAACTGCAGGAACAGGCCGCGCGCCTGGCGCAGGAGCAGTTCCAGCAGCAACTGACCGAGGCCGAGGTGAACGAGGCCGACGTGGCCGCCTGGCTCGACGAGAATCCGGCCGAGCGGCGCCGCGTAACCTGGCTGCAGGCCGAGGTCCAGCGCGTCACGCGCGAGGTCAACGGGCTGGGCGCGGTCAACCTCGCTGCGCTCGAGGAGCTCAACACGGCGCGCGAGCGCCAGGGCTTTCTCGCCTCGCAGCAGCAGGATCTGGTCGCCGCCATCGAGACGCTGGAGGATGCGATCCGCCGCATCGACCGCGAAACCCGGCAACTGCTGCAGGAAACCTTCGACACGGTGAACGGTCATTTCGGTGAGTTGTTCCCGCGCCTGTTCGGCGGCGGCGAGGCCAGGCTCAGCATGACCGGCGAGGAGATCCTCGATGCCGGCGTGCAGGTGATGGCCCAGCCGCCGGGCAAGCGCAACAGCACCATCCATCTGCTATCCGGCGGCGAGAAGGCGCTCACCGCGACGGCGCTGGTGTTTGCGCTGTTCAAGCTGAATCCGGCGCCGTTCTGCCTGCTCGACGAGGTGGATGCGCCGCTGGACGACGCGAATACCGAGCGGTATGCCAACCTGGTGCGCAGCATGAGCGAACAGACGCAGTTCCTGTTCATTTCCCACAACAAGATCGCCATGGAGATGGCGCACCAGTTGGTCGGGGTTACGATGCAGGAATTGGGCGTATCCCGAATCGTGGCGGTCGACATCGACGCCGCGATCCAACTGACCGCCGAGGCGGCTTGAGGTAGCGAGAAGACAAACATGAGTGACTTGCAGATGGGCCTCGTGGCGTTGGGCATATTGCTCATTGCCGTGGTGCTGGGCCTGAACTGGTGGCAGGATCGCCGCGTCAGCCGCAAGATGCAGGAGACGTTCTCCGCCGCGGGCGAAGATCCGCTGCTGGGCGATGCGGCGCCCGCCGACAAGCCGGTCAAGTCCAGGAAAACGCCGGCCGGCAAGGCCGAACCGCGGCTCGAACCCGGCATGGGCGCGGCCGCCGCCGAATCGCCCATGCGGCGCGAGCCGGCCGTGCGCGTGGTCGAGACCGACGAGCAGGGCGATGACGACGACGAGCCCGACGCGGGCTGCGAAGCGGTGATCGACCTCATCTTCGGGCATCCCGTGGCCGCGCGCGACCTGCTGCCCCTGGTGCGCGAGCTGCACAAGGTGGGTCAGAAGCCGCTGCGCGCGTTCTTTCGCACCGTGGACGGCCAGCACTGTGCCAACCTGCGGCTGGATCGCGACTACGTCGCCATGCAGATCGCCGTGCTGCTGGCCAACCGCAGCGGCGCGCTGGCGGCTGCGGAGTGGGCGCAGGCCTGGGCGCGCGCCGAGCGCATCGCCGACCAGCTCGACGCCCAGATCGAAGGCCCGGACCCGCAGGACGTGCTGGAAATGGCGCAGCAGCTCGACGGTTTGTGCGCTTCGCTGGATACCTCGGTCGGCCTGACCTTGGTGCCGCAGGGCCCGCAGCCCTGGCGCGTGGCCGAGGTGCTGTCGGTCGCGCGCGACGCCGGCTTCGTCGAGAGCCGCGAGCCGGACCACCTGGAGTTCCGCGACGAAGACGGCGCGGTGCGTTTCACGCTGAGCCATCCGGCGCCCGCGAACGGCGCTTCCGGAACCCTCTCGCGCCTCACGCTGCTGCTCGACGTTCCGCGCAGTCCGGCGAGCGATACCGCCTTCGCGGACATGGCGCGCACGGCGCGCCAACTGGCCGAGGTGCTCGATGCCAATGTCGTCGACGACAACGGCCTGCCGTTGGCCGAAGGCGGCGAGGGTGCGGTCGACGCGCATCTGCGCCGTCTGTACGGGGAACTGGCGGCCAACGGTCTGCGCGCGGGCTCGCCGCGTTCGTTGAGGGTGTTTGCTTGAACTCGCGTGTGCAGGAACTGCGTGCCCGGATCGCCGAGCACGATCATCGGTATTACGTCCTCGACGACCCCATCATCTCGGACGCCGAATACGACGCCTTGTTTCACGAGCTGCTCCAGCTCGAGGCGGAACACCCGGAATGGATCACGCCCGATTCCCCCACGCAGCGCGTGGGCGGCGCGCCGGTGCCCGAACTCGCGGCGGTACGGCACAGCGTGCCCATGCTGTCGCTGGGCAATGCTTTCGACGAAGAGGCCGTGCGCGCCTTCGACAAGCGCGTGGCCGACGGCCTGGTGGCCTCGGGCGCGCTGGCGGCGGGCGGCTCGGCGGCCTATACCTGCGAGCTCAAGCTCGACGGGCTGGCCATCAGCCTGCGCTATGAGAACGGCGAGCTGGTCCAGGCGGCCACCCGCGGCGACGGCGAGACCGGCGAGGACGTCACAGGCAACATCCGCACGATCAAGGCCATCCCGCTGCGCCTGCGCGAAGCCGTGCCCGGGGTGCTGGAAGTGCGCGGCGAGGTGCTGATGTTCCGCGCCGATTTCGAGCGCCTCAACCGGGAGCAGGGCGAGCGCGGCGGCAAGATCTTCATCAACCCGCGCAACGCTGCGGCGGGCAGCCTGCGCCAGCTCGATCCGCGCATCACAGCGACGCGTCCGCTGCGCTTTTTCGCCTACGGCTGGGGGCAGGTCGACCGCGCCTTGCCGGCGGCCACGCACTCGGACATGCTCGACTGGCTGGCCGCGCTCGGCCTGCCGGTCGAGCCGCATCGCACGGTGGTGCACGGCGCGGACGGCCTGCTCGCCTTCTATCAGCGCGTCGCCGGATTGCGCAACAGCCTGTCCTACGACATCGACGGCGTGGTGTACAAGGTCGACAGCCTCTCGGCGCAGCGCCAGCTCGGTTTCGTCTCGCGCGCGCCGCGCTTTGCGCTGGCGCACAAGTTCCCGGCCGAGGAGGCCACCACCGAGCTCATCGCGATCGAAGTGCAGGTGGGCCGCACCGGTGCCATCACGCCGGTGGCGCGGCTCAAGCCCGTGTTCGTCGGCGGCGTCACGGTGACCAATGCCACCCTGCACAACGAAGGCGAGATCCGGCGCAAGGACGTGCGCATCGGCGACACCGTCGTGGTTCGCCGCGCGGGCGACGTGATCCCCGAGGTGGTCGCGCCGGTGCTGGCCAGGCGGCCCGCGCACGTGACCGAGTTCGTCATGCCCACGCACTGCCCGGTCTGCGATTCGCTCATCGAGCGGCTCGAAGGCGAGGCGGTCTCGCGCTGCACTGGCGGCCTCGTATGCGCCGCGCAGCGCAAGCAGGCGCTGGCGCATGCTGTGGGCCGGCGCGCCCTGGACATCGAGGGGCTGGGCGAGAAGCTCATCGACCAACTGGTCGAGCGCGACCGCGTCCATTCACTGGCCGACGTGTTCACGCTCACTGCCGAGGAGCTTGCCGGCTACGAGCGCATGGGCGCCAAGTCGGCGCAGAACGTGATCGAGGCGATCGACCGCGCGCGCAGGCCCACCCTGGGCCGCCTGCTGTTCGCGCTCGGCATCCGCCACGTGGGCGAGGCCACCGCGCGCGACCTGGCGCGGCACTTCGGCAGCCTGGACGCCCTCCTGGCGGCCGACGAAGCCGCGCTCACCGCGGTACCCTCGGTGGGGCCGGTGGTGGCCGCGGCGGTGGCCCACTTCCTGGGCGAACCGCACAATCGCGCGGTCATCGACACACTGGTGCGCGAGCGCGGCGTCGAGCCGCAACCCGAGGCGGCAACCGTCTCGCACGGGGCGGTGCTGGCCGGCAAGACCTTCGTGCTGACGGGCACGCTGCCCACGCTCACCCGGGACGAGGCGGCGCAGCGCATCGTTGCGTCCGGGGGCAAGGTCACGGGCTCGGTATCGCGCAAGACGAGTTATGTCGTCGCCGGCGAGGAAGCCGGCAGCAAGCTCGTCAAGGCGCAGGAATATGGCGTGCCCGTGCTCGACGAAGCCGGGCTGCTGGAACTGCTGGGAGAAGCAAACTGATGCGCGCCATCATCGGCGGTACGGGTTTTTATCGGATGACCGGCATGGCTGCCACGCGGCGCCAGGTCGTGCGCACGCCGTATGGGCAGGCGTCGGGCGCGCTCACCTTCGGGCGCATCGACGATTGCGCCGAGGTCGTATTCCTCAATCGCCATGGCTATGGCCACACGCTGGCTCCGCACCTGATCAACTATCGCGCCAATCTCTGGGCGCTGCGCGAGGTCGGGGTGCGCCAGGTCATCGCGGTGGCGAGCGCTGGCAGCCTCGTCGAGGACATCGCGCCGGGCAGTCTGGTGCTGCCGGACCAACTGATCGACTACACCAGCGGGCGCGCGCACACCTTCGTGGACAGCAGCGAGGCGCCGGTGGTGCACGTGGACATGACCGAGCCCTACACGGCCAGCCTGCGCGTCGAAATGCTGCGGGCCGCCCAGGCTTGCGGCGTGCGCGTCACGGATGGCGGCACCTACGCCTGCACGCAGGGGCCGCGGCTGGAAACCGCCGCCGAGGTGCGCCGCCTGCGCAACGACGGCTGCGACCTGGTCGGCATGACCGGCATGCCGGAGGCCGCGCTCGCGCGCGAACTGGGGCTGGAGTACTGCGCGCTGAACGTAGTGAGCAACTACGCCGCCGGCGTTGGCGAGAGCCATACCCGCGTCGCCTTCGAGGGGGGCGACGAACGCTACAACGCGGCCATGCAGCACATGCAACACCTGCTCGGCACCTGGTGCGCGGCGCCCGGCGCGCTGGCCGCGGGGCCGGGGGACGCGCTGCCGTAGCCCCAGCCGAGCGGGGCGCGGGCCGGGCCAGCCGGCCTGCGGCCCGCGTCTCAGGTGCGCAGGGTGTCGAGCAGCTCCCGCTCGAAACGCAACTGGCTGCGGCTGTCGCCCAGCGTGCCGGAGCCGCCGTCGAGCACGAACACGTCCTCGACGCGCTCGCCCAGCGTCATGACCTTGGCGCTGGACACGGTGACGCCGTGCTCGCCGAATATCCGGGCGATGGCGTGCAGCAGCCCGGCCCGGTCGGTGGCGCTCAAGCTCAGAATCCAGGACTTGCCGGACTCGTCCGGATGCAGCTCGATTGCCGGCGTCACGGGGAACTGGCGCGAGCGGCGCGAGGCGCGTCCCAGGTTGGCGGGCGGCGTGCTCTGGGCCGGGCCGGTCTGGCGCAGGTAGTCGGCGAGTTCGTGCTCCAGCACGGAGACGATGGTGCGTAGCTCGCCCGCGCCGCTCGGGCTCAACACCACGAAACTGTCCAGCGCGTAGCCGTGGCGGGTGGTGTGGATGCGCGCGTCCAGAATGCCCAGGCGCCGGCTTTCGAACCAGGCGCAGAGCTGGGTGAAGAGCGCCGGCGTGTTCTTCGCATAAATGGCGAACTGCAGGCTTTCACCTTCGATGGCGCGGGCCCGCACCACCGGCGTCTCGCTGCGCACCTTGTTGTACAGGTGGCGGGTATGCCAGGCGATGTCGCTCGCGTCGTTGCGCAGGAAGTAGCCCACGTCCAGTTCGCGCCAGAGCGTGTCGCGGGCGTCGTCGCGCAGGCCGGCCAGGCGCAGCAGGCTGGCCGCTTCCTGCTTGCGCAGCGCCAGCAGGGTGGTGGCGTTGGGCGCAACCCCGCCGCCCAGGGCATCCAGCGTCTTGCGGTAGAGGTCTTCGAGCAGTTTGCCCTTCCAACTGTTCCAGACTTTGGGGCTGGTGCCGCGGATGTCGGCCACGGTCAGCAGGTAGAGCGCGGTCAGGTGCCGCTCGGTGCCGACGCGCTCGGCGAAGGCACGGATCACCTGTGGATCGGACAGATCCTGCTTCTGCGCGACCGAGGACAGCAGCAGGTGCTCGCGCACGAGGAACTCGACCAACTGGGCGTCGCCTTTGTCGAGCTGGTGCGTGCGGGCGAAGCGGCGGACTTCGATGGCGCCCAGCCGGGAGTGATCGCCGCCGCGGCCCTTGGCGATGTCGTGGAACAGTGCGGCCAGGTAGAGCAGCCAGTGGCGATCGAAGTTGGCGATCAGGTCGCTGCACAGCGGGTATTCGTGGGCGTGCTCGTCCATGGTGAAGCGGCGCAGGTTGCGCACCACCATGAGCGTGTGCTGGTCGACCGTGTAGACGTGAAAGAGATCGTGCTGCATCTGCCCGACGATGCGGCGGAACGGCGGCAGGTAGGCCGGCAGCACGCCCAGGTCGTTCATGCGGCGCAGCTCGTGCACGATGCCGCGCGGCTGCTGCAGGATCGCGAGGAACATGTGCCGGTTGACCGGGTTCGCCCGGAACTGCGCGTCGATGCGCCGGCGCGCATGCCAGATGGCGCGCACGGTGCGCACCGACATGCCGGACAGCTCCGCGTGCTGCTGCATCACGAGAAAGGCCTTGAGCAGCAGGGCGGGTTTGCGCTCGAAGGCGTCGTCCAGCCGGATGTCGAGCTTGCCGTGGCGGTTGACGAAGTCGTCGTCGATATCGATCGGCGCGCCGGCTTCTTCGCCGAGCATGCGCTCCTCGATGTTCTGCACCAGGATGTTGTTGAGCTGGGTGACGAGCTTGGCCGCCCAGTAGTAGCGCTGCATCAGCATTTCGCTGGCGCGGCGCCCGTGGGCGCCTTCGATGCCGTAGGCCTCGGCGAGCGCGGGCTGGTGCTCGAAGAGCACGCGGTCCTCGCGCCGGCCGGCGAGCAGGTGCAGCTCGATGCGCAGCCGCTTGAACGCCTGTTCGGCCCGGCGTAGCTGGCGGGCTTCCTGGCTGGTGAGCAGGCCGGCGTCGGCGACCTGCTTCCAGGTGCGGCCCAGGCCCGCGGCCCGCGCCATCCAGAGAATGACCTGCAGATCGCGCAGGCCGCCCGGCGATTCCTTGCAGTTGGGTTCCAGCGCGTACGGCGTATTCTCGTAGCGCGTGTGGCGCTGCTGCATTTCCAGCTTCTTGGTGCGGATGAACGCCGCCGGGTTCATCCGTTCGCGCATGCGCTGCGAGAACTGGCGCATCAGCGAACGGCTGCCGGCCAGCCAGCGCGCCTCGAGCAGGGCGGTCTCGACGGTGATGTCGGCGGCCGCCTCGGCCAGGCAGTCCTCGATCGTGCGCACACTGTGCCCGGGCTCCAGGCCGAGATCCCACATCGCGGTGAGCAGATCCGAGATCGCGGCTTCCTCCTCGGCCTGGGCGGGATGCGGCAGCAGGATGAGGATGTCGACGTCCGAGTACGGGTAGAGTTCGCCACGGCCGTAGCCGCCCACGGCGGCCAGGGCGGCGCCCGCGGGCAGCGGATGGATGGTGAGCAGTTGCCCGAGCACGCGGTCGACGAGCCGCCGCAGGCTGCCCAGAAAGGCATCCGGCCGCAGGTTCTCGCGGAACACGGCGGTGATCTGGTCGCGCTCGGCGCGCATCTGCTCGCGCAGCGCCGGCAGATCGGCGGCGGGCTGGGGGCTGGCGGGAATACGGGCGGCCACGGACACGGGGTATCAGGCGGTGGTGAGCGATTTCACGAAGGACGGCGGCGCCGGCATGCCGGGAGAGACCGTGAGGACCTCGTATCCCGACTCGGTGACGAGCACTGTGTGTTCCCATTGCGCCGACAGGCTATGGTCGCGCGTGACCACCGTCCAGCCGTCGGACAACTGGCGGATCTCGCGGCGGCCGGCGTTGATCATGGGCTCGATGGTGAAGATCATGCCCTCGACCAGCTTCACGCCGGCGCCCGGCTTGCCATAGTGCAGCACCTGGGGATCTTCGTGGAAGTTGCGCCCGATGCCATGGCCGCAGAACTCGCGCACCACCGAGAAGCCGGCCTTCTCGGCATGGCGCTGGATCACGCTGCCCACGTCGCCCAGCGTCGCGCCCGGCTTGACCTGCTCGATGCCGAGCCACATGCACTCATAGGTGATGTCGGTCAGGCGGCGTGCGAGGATCGAGGGCTCGCCCGCGCAATACATGCGGCTGGTGTCGCCGAACCAGCCGTCCTTGATGACCGTGACGTCGATGTTGACGACGTCGCCGTTCTTGAGCACCTTCTCGCCCGGCATGCCGTGGCAGACCTGGTGGTTGACCGACGTGCACACGGCGCCGGGAAACGGCGGGTAGCCCGGCGGGGCGTAGCCGATGGTGGCCGACTTCACGCCGATCTGCTTCATGTAGTCGTGACAGATCCGGTCGATCTCGGCGGTGGTGATGCCGGGCTTGATGAACGGCGCGACATGATCGAGCACGCTGGCGGCCGCCTGGCAGGCGGCGCGCATCTGGTCGAGCTCGACGGAATCGGTGACTATACCCATGACTGGCTGCCAAGTCCTTAAAAATGATAGAATTATAGGCTTTCCCAAAAACTCGTTGCCTAACTCGTCGGTTGGGCAGCAGCATCCAGGCGCCGGGCCTTTTCCCGGTAATAGCGCGCCGTAGACCCATAGGGTGCCGTCGAGCGACGGTACACCTACGGTGCAAGACACAACCCTTGGAGATATCCATGTCCGTTAGCATGCGCGAAATGCTGGAAGCCGGTGTCCACTTCGGTCACCAGACCCGCTTCTGGAACCCCAAGATGGCCCCCTACATCTTCGGCCATCGCAACAAGATTCACATCATCAACCTCGAAAAGACGTTGACGATGTACCAGGACGCGATGAAGTTCATGCGTCAGTTGGCAGCTCGTGGCGGCACGATCCTGTTCGTCGGCACCAAGCGCGCCGCGCGCGAGGTCGTCGCCGAGGAAGCCCAGCGCTGCGGCATGCCCTTCGTCGACAGCCGCTGGCTGGGCGGCATGCTCACCAACTTCAAGACTGTCAAGTCCTCGATCAAGCGCCTGAAGGACATGGAAGCCGTGGTCGCCGACGGCGGCCTGGAGCGCATGAGCAAGAAGGAAGCGCTGCTCTTCACGCGTGAACTGGACAAGCTGAACAAGTCGATCGGCGGCATCAAGGATCTGAACGGTCTGCCCGACGCCATCTTCATGGTCGATGTCGGCTACCACAAGATCGCCGTGGCCGAAGCCGCTGCCCTGAACATCCCGGTGGTTGCCGTGGTCGACACCAACCATTCGCCCGAGGGCGTGGCCCATGTCATCCCGGGCAACGACGACTCCGGCAAGGCGCTGGCCCTGTATTTCCGCGGCGCCGCCGACGCGATCCTGGACGGCCGTGAACAGGCCATGCAAGGCGTGGTCGAAGCCGTCTCCGAAGAGGGCGCCGACGAATTCGTCGAAGTGCGCGAAGACGAGGCCTGATCCCCGGGGTCAAGCGCGAACGGCCCCGGCAGGTCCGGGGCATGCAGAAGTACCGGCCCGTGGCTGGCAGGTGAAGGGGCTTTAGGCCCCTTTGCTTTCGGCCCGTCCCGTGTGGTGGCCCCAGCGGGCCCGCGGGCAGTCATTCAATCGTTAGGAATCATTCAGGAGCGAGCATGGCAGAAATCACTGCTGCGATGGTCAAGGAACTGCGCGAGAAGACCGACGCGCCCATGATGGAGTGCAAGAAGGCGCTCACCGAGGCGGAGGGCGATCTGGCCCGCGCCGAGGAACTGCTGCGCGTCAAGCTCGGCACCAAGGCCAGCAAGGCGGCTGCCCGCGTGACGGCCGAAGGCCTGGTCGGTGTCTACGTGTCCGATGACGCCAAGCTGGCCGCGGTCATCGAAGTCAACTGCGAGACCGACTTCGTTGCCAAGAACGACGATTTCGTTGCCTTCGTGAACGAACTGGCCAAGCGCGTGGCCACCGATGCGCCGGCCGACGTCGACGCCCTCTCGGCCCTGTCCATGGGCGAAGGCACCGTCGACTCGACCCGCACCGCCCTGGTCGGCAAGATCGGCGAGAACATCAGCATCCGCCGCTTCCAGCGCATCCAAACCGCCGGCAAGGTGGCGAGCTATGTGCACGGCGGTCGTATCGGCGTGCTGGTCGAGTACACCGGCGACGACGCCGTGGGCAAGGACATCGCGATGCACGTCGCGGCCACCCGCCCGCGCGCCATGAGCGCCGACGGCGTGGATCCGGCCCTGATCGAGGCCGAGCGTTCGGTCGCCTCGCAAAAGGCCGCCGAATCCGGCAAGCCCGCCGAGATCGCCGCCAAGATGGTCGAAGGCTCCGTGCAGAAGTTCCTGAAAGAAGTTACGCTTCTGTCGCAGCCGTTCGTCAAGGACGACAAGCAGACCGTCGAACAGATGCTCAAGTCCAAGGGCACGACGGTGCAGCAGTTCGTGCTGTACATCGTCGGCGAGGGCATCGAGAAGAAGAGCACCGACTTCGCCGCCGAAGTCGCGGCGCAGGCCGCCGCCGCTCGCGGCTAAGCCCGGCGCATGGCCTGCCGGCGCGTCCGGCGGGCCATGCCTTATGCACCGTTTTTCCATCTTCACGATCCCCGCAATGACCGCCCCCACATCCCCCGCATACAAACGCATTTTGCTGAAACTGTCGGGCGAAGCCCTGATGGGCGACGATGCCTACGGCATCAATCGCGGCACCATCATGCGGATGGCCGACGAGATCCTCGACGTGGTGCGGCTCGAGGTGGAACTGGCCATCGTCATCGGCGGGGGCAACATCTTTCGCGGCATCGCGCCCGGGGCCCAGGGCATGGACCGCGCGACCGCGGATTACATGGGCATGATGGCCACCATCATGAACGCGCTCGCCCTGCAGGATGCGCTCAAGCACCGCGGGCTCGACGCGCGCGTGCAATCCGCCCTGAACATCGAACAGGTCGTCGAGCCCTACATCCGTCCCAAGGCCCTGCGCTACCTCGAAGAGGGCAAGGTCGTGATTTTCGCGGCGGGTACGGGCAATCCGTTCTTCACCACCGATACCGCGGCCGCGCTGCGCGGCGCCGAAGTGGGCGCCGAGCTGGTGTTGAAGGCCACCCGCGTCGACGGCGTGTACAGCGCCGATCCCAACAAGGACCCGAACGCCACCCGGTACAGCCGGATCTCGTTCGACGAGGCGATCAACCGCCGCCTGGAGATCATGGACGCCACCGCCTTCGCCCTGTGCCGCGACCAGAAGCTGCCGATCAAGGTGTTCTCGATCAACAAGCCCGGTGCGCTCGCCCGCGTCATCATGGGCGCCGACGAGGGCACCCTGGTCCACGTCTAGGAGTAAGACATGTCCGTATCCGAAGTCACCAAGAGCGCCGAAGCGCGCATGCGCAAGTCCCTGGAGAACCTGCAGCTCGAACTCGCCAAGCTGCGCACCGGCCGCGCCCATGCCGGCATCCTGGATCACGTGCAGGTCGAGTACTACGGCTCCATGGTGCCGGTCAGCCAGATCGGCAACGTGACGGTGGTCGATGCGCGCACCCTGTCCATCCAGGTCTGGGAGAAGAACATGGCTGGCGCCGTGGACAAGGCCATCCGCGAATCGGACCTGGGCTTGAACCCGCAGGCCATGGGCGAGGTGATCCGCGTGCCCATGCCCGCGCTCACCGAGGAGCGCCGCCGCGACCTGACCAAGGTGGTGCGCGGCGAGGGCGAGGGCGCCAAGATCGCCGTGCGCAACCTGCGCCGCGACGCCAACGAGCAGCTCAAGCGCCTGGTCAAGGACAAGACCATCTCGGAAGACGACGAACGCCGCGGCCAGGACGACATCCAGAAGCTCACCGACCGCTACGTCGCCGAAGTGGACAAGCTCGTCAGCCAGAAAGAAGCGGAGATCATGAAGGTCTGAGCGCGATGCCGCTCATCCTCGCGTCATGAACACCAGTTCCACTCTCGGCATCCCGAGCACGGGCACGGCGCCGCGCCACGTCGCCATCATCATGGACGGCAACGGTCGCTGGGCGACCCGCCGCCACCTGCCGCGCAAGGCCGGCCATGTCCGCGGCGTGGACGCCGTGCGCAACGTCGTGCAGGCCTGCGGCGAAGCGGGCGTCGAATACCTGACGCTCTTTGCCTTCAGCTCCGAGAACTGGCGCCGTCCGCCCGAGGAGGTCTCGCTGCTGATGCGCCTGTTCATGCAGGCCATCGAGCGCGAGATCGGCAAGCTCGAGGAGCAGGGCGTGCGCCTGCGCATCGTGGGCGACATCACGGCTTTCGAGCCGCGCCTGCAGCGCCTGATCCGAGATGCCGAGCTGCGCACGGCCGGCAACGACCGCATGCACCTCACGGTGGCCGCCAACTACGGCGGCCGCTGGGACGTACTGAACGCCATGCGCGCGCTGCTGCGTTCCGAGCCGCACCTGGCCAGCGCCCCCGAGGCGATCGACGAGGCGCGGCTGGCGCCGTATCTCTCGCTCGCCTTCGCGCCGGAACCGGACTTGCTGATCCGCACCGGCGGCGAGCAGCGGATCTCCAACTTCGCGATCTGGCAGCTTGCCTACACCGAGCTGTATTTCACCGAGCGTTATTGGCCGGACTTCGGCGCCAGCGCGCTGGCCGAGGCCTTCGCCTGGTACGGCGGGCGCGAGCGCCGGTTCGGCCGGACCAGCGCCCAGCTCGTCCAGGACCCGATGACACTGCTTGCCCAGGGGGGCTGATCCGGATGTTGCGACAGCGCGTGATTACCGCCGCCGTTCTGCTGGTCATTCTGGTGGCGGTGCTCGCCGCGCCGGGGCCGATCCCGTTCGCCGTGCTGCTCGCCGTGTTCGCCGTCCTTGCTATGATCGAATGGTGGCGCCTGACCCTGGCGCGCGCGGCCGTTCCGGGCGGCGCGCCGGCCGCTTCCTGGCGTGAACTGCTCCTGCTGGGCGATACCGGCGCGCGCCTGGTGCTGCGCATCGTGGCAACCCTGTTCGGCTGCTGGCTGTTCGTGCGCCTGCTGCTCGATTATTCGGTCCTGGCCGCGCCGCTGGGCGCCTTGATCCTCGATTCGGCAGGCTCGGCCGTGCTCGGTTTCGGCACGCCGGGCTGGGTCGAGATGATGCAGCGCATCACGGCCGTCGCCTGGCTGTGGGCGCTGTTCGGCTGGCTCGCCGTAAGCGTCTATCTTTTCTTCGCCCGGGTCGAGCGCGCGCCGTTCAGCGTGCTGCTCTCCGCCTTCGGTCTGCTCGCCGTGCCGGCCGCGTGTACCGCGCTGCTGGTCGCCTACGGGCGCGGCGTGCCGTATCTGCTGTCGCTGCTGGCCGTGGTCTGGGCCGCCGACATCGGCGCCTATTTCGTCGGCCGGCGCGTGGGCGGGCGCAAGCTCGCGCCTGCGATCAGCCCGGGCAAGACGCTCTCGGGCGCGATCGGCGGCATGGTCTGCGCCATCGCCTGGGTTCTGGCGAGCGCGGCCCTGGCCCAGCCGACCCCCACCGGCTATTCGCTTTTCGGCGCCGATCTCGTCGCGCGCTGGTCCTGGCCGGGCGCGGCCCTGTTCGGCGCCGTGCTCGCCTGGGTCTCGATCGCGGGCGACCTGTTCGAGTCGTTGCTCAAGCGCCGCGCCGGCCGCAAGGATTCCAGCCAACTGCTGCCCGGCCATGGCGGCGTCTTCGATCGTATCGACGCGGTGCTGCCCACGGCGCCCCTTGCCATGCTTCTGGTTCTCTGAAAGTGATCCCTCGCCACGTCGCCATCCTGGGCGCCACGGGTTCGATCGGCGTCAGCACGCTCGATGTCGTACTGCGGCACCCCGAGCGCTTTCGCGTGCATGCGCTGAGCGCGCACTCGCGCATGGACGAACTCGCGGCTCAGGCGGCCGTGAGCGGCGCGGCGGTGGTCGTGGTGCCCGATGCCGCGGCGCACGCGCGCTTTCGCGACGCCTGGACGCGGGTGGGGCAGGGCGCGGGGCCGCAGGTGCGCGTGGGCGCCGACGCCCTGGCCGAGACGGCCGCCGATCCGGACTGCGACACCGTCATGGCCGCCATTGTCGGCGCCGCGGGGCTGCCTGCCGCGCTGGCCGCGGCGCGCGCCGGCAAGCGCGTGCTGCTCGCCAACAAGGAGGCGCTGGTGGCCGCGGGGTCGCTCTTCATGCAGGCGGCCGCCGACAGCGGCGCCGAGCTGCTGCCGATCGACAGCGAGCACAACGCGATCTTCCAGTGCCTGCCGGCCGTCGGGGCGCAAGCCGCGCGCGCGCCCGCCCGCGGCGTCAGGCGCCTGGTGCTGACGGCGTCGGGCGGCCCTTTCCGCACGCGCGCCCTGGAGACGCTGGCCGAGATCACGCCGGAGCAGGCCTGCGCGCATCCGAACTGGTCCATGGGCCGCAAGATCTCGGTCGATTCGGCCACCATGCTGAACAAGGGGCTGGAGGTGATCGAGGCGCACTGGCTGTTCGCCATGCCGGCCGAGCGCCTGTCGGTGCTGATCCATCCGCAGAGCGTCGTCCATTCCATGGTGGAGTACGACGACGGCTCGGTGCTGGCGCAACTGGGCCAGCCGGACATGCGCACCCCGATCGCGTATGGTCTGGGCTACCCGCAGCGCATCGACGCCGGCGTCGGGCCGCTCGATCTCGCGCGCATCGGGCGCCTGGACTTCGAAGAGCCGGATCTGGCCCGGTTCCCCTGCCTGGGGCTGGCCTGGGATGCCCTACGCGCCGGGCAGGCAGCCTGTATTGCATTGAACGCCGCCAACGAAGTCGCGGTCGAAGCCTTCCTGCAGGAGCGTCTGCGCTACACCGACATTGCCGCCGTGATCGGCGATGTGCTGGACGCGGCGCAAACCGGCGGAGGGCGTTTGGACGTCTTGGCCGACGTGCTCGCGCTCGACGCCCACGCTCGGGCGCTGGCCGCCGAGCGGCTGCGCATGCGCGCGCGCGGCTAGGCCCGGCGCGCTCACTTTCTTACCGGAGACGGCTCATGCTGCTCACCTTGATTGCCTTCGCGGTCGCACTCGGCGTGCTGATCGTGATCCACGAGTACGGCCATTTCTGGGTCGCGCGCCGCTGCGGCGTGCGCGTGCTGCGCTTTTCCGTGGGCTTCGGCAAAGTGCTGCTGCGCCGCACCGATCGCCACGGCACGGAATGGGCAGTGTCGGCGGTTCCGCTGGGCGGCTACGTCAAGATGCTGGACAGTCGCGAGGGACAGGTGCCGGCCGCCCAGCGGCATGAAGCCTTCGACACCAAGTCGGTCTGGCAGCGCATCGCCATCGTCTCGGCCGGCCCGCTCGCCAACCTGCTGCTGGCCAGCCTGCTCTATGCGGTGCTCTACATGGTGGGCGTGCGCGAACCGGAGCCGGGCCAGGCGCCGCCCTTGCCGGTGATCCAGGCCGTGCAGCCGGATGGCGCCGCGGCGGCTGCCGGCGTGCAGGTGGGCGATCGGGTGCTCGCCATCGACGGCATGGAGATGCCGATGCCCGATCAGTTCGTGAGCATCGTCGGCCGGCGCGCCGAGCAGCCCGTGGTCCTGCGGGTCGAGCGCGAGGGGCAGCCGCTGCAACTCACCCTGGTGCCGCGCGCGCAGGCTCAGGATGACGGCAGCACGGTCGGTCGCATCGGCGTGCAGCTCGGCGTCGACACGAGGTTCGTCGAGGTGCGCTACGGGCCGCTCGAGAGCCTGGCGCGCGGCGTGGAGCGCACGGGCGAGGTCGCCTGGTTCTCGCTGCGCATGCTAGGACGCATGGTGACCGGCGAAGCTTCCTGGCGCAATCTGAGCGGCCCCGTGACCATCGCCGACTATGCCGGCCAGACCGCGCGCCTGGGCCTGATCGCCTATATCAGCTTCATCGCCCTCGTGAGCGTGAGCCTGGGTGTGTTGAATCTGCTACCCATTCCGATGCTCGATGGCGGCCACCTGCTGTATTATCTCGTCGAAATTGTCCGCGGCAGTCCGCCACCCGAACGCTGGCTGGAGCTGGGCCAGCGCGCCGGGCTGGGCATTCTGGTCGCGCTCATGAGCGTGGCCTTGTTCAACGATTTCGCCCGACTGCTCGGTTAGTTCGCCGCCGCTGTCTTTACAGGCCGCGGCGGTGTTTCATGATCGCACTCACCATTCAGGATTACCGACCTTGCGCCGTTTCATGAATTTGCACGGTATCGTCCGCTCCCCGTCCCATCTTCTCCGGCACGCTTCGCGCATCGCCCTGGTCGCAGGCGCTCTGACGCTGGCGGCGCCCGCCGCCCAGGCATTCGAGCCCTTCGTCGTGCGCGACATCCGGGTGGAAGGCCTGCAGCGCATCGAGCCGGGTACGGTGTTCGGCTACATGCCGGTCAAGGTCGGCAACCAGTTCACGGAAGAGCAGGCCACCGAGGCGGTGCGCGCGCTGTTCGCCACCGGTTTCTTCAGCGACGTACGCATCGAAGTGCGCGACGGTGTGGTCGTGGCGGTCGTTACCGAGCGCCCGACCATCGCCTCGATCGGCTTCAACGGCATGCGCGAGTTCGACAACAAGACCGTGCTGCAGTCGCTCAACCAGGTCGGCTTCGCCGACGGCCGCATCTTCGATCGCGCCGTCCTGGAGCGCGCCGAGCAGGAGCTGCGCAACCAGTACCTGGCCCGAGGCAAGTACGCCGTCGAGATCACCAGCACCGTCACGCCGCTGCCGCGCAACCGCGTGGGCGTGGCCTTCGAGGTGTTCGAGGGCGACGTGGCCAAGATCCGCGACATCCGCATCGTCGGCAACGAGGCGTTCTCCGACCGCACGCTGCGCGGCCTGTTCCAGCTCTCCACGCCGGGCTGGCTGACCTGGTACACCAAGACGGACCAGTATTCGCGCCAGAAGCTGCAGGCCGACATCGACACGCTGCGCGCCTACTACCTCGACCGGGGCTATCTCGAGTTCAACGTCGAGCCGCCGCAGGTGTCGATCTCGCCGGATCGCCGCGACATCCACATCACGGTCACGATCAACGAAGGCCCGATCTACAAGGTCGGCAAGGTGCAGCTCGCCGGCGACCTGCTGGGCCTGGACAACGAGTTCCGCGATCTGATCACCGTCAAGGAAGGCGAGACCTTCTCCGCAGCCGACGTGAACGCGTCGGGCCAGGCGATCAGCGACTACCTGGGCGATCTCGGCTACGCGTTCGCCAACGTCAATCCCAACCCCGCCATCGACCGCGAGACCAAGGTCGCCGATCTCACGTACTTCGTCGACCCGAACCGCCGCGTGTACGTGCGGCGCATCAACATCGGCGGCAACACGCGCACCCGCGATACGGTGGTGCGCCGCGAGATGCGTCAGAACGAAGCCGCCTGGTACAACGCGGCCGACATCCAGCTCTCGCGCAACCGTATCGACCGTCTCGGCTACTTCCAGTCGGTGGACGTCGAGTCGCAACCCGTGCCGGGCACGCCCGACCAGGTCGACGTCAACGTCAACGTGCAGGAACGGCCGACCGGCATGATCAACCTGGGCGTGGGCTACAGCAGCGCCGATCGCGTCATGCTGATGGCCGGCATCAGCGAGGACAACGTCTTCGGCACCGGCACCAACCTCGGCTTCCAGGTCAACACCAGCAGCCGCAATCGCGCGTTCGTGCTGAGCCATACCGATCCCTACTTCACGCGCGACGGCATCAGCCGTACGACCAGCCTGTACTATCGCAGGCAACAGCAGTGGTACGGCAACACGGGCGACTACGAGCTGCGCACGGGTGGCCTGGGCATGAACTTCGGGATCCCGTTCTCCGAGATCGACCGCGTGAACTTCGGCGGTACGTACGAGCGCAACGAGATCACGATCTACGACGACAGCCCGTTCAACTACCGCGAGTACGTCGAGCAGTATGGCCCCAAGAGCGACGCCTTCATCCTCTCGACCGGTTGGACGCGGGACACCCGCGACAGCGCGCTCGCCCCGCGCGAGGGCTATCTCACACGCCTGAGCGGCGAAGGTTCGGTACTAGGCGATTTGCGTTACTACAGCGCCACAGCCCAGGGCCAGGTGTACTGGCCGGTGAGCAGGGACATCACGCTCGCCCTGAACGCCCAGGTCGACTACGGCAGGGGCTATTCGGGCCAGCCCTATCCGCCGCTCAAGAACTTCTACGCGGGCGGCATCGGCTCGGTGCGCGGCTACGAAAGCGGCTCGCTCGGCCCGCGCGACCCCGATACCAACGACTTCATCGGCGGCGCCAAGCGCGTGTTCTTCAACACGCAGCTCTACCTGCCGTTCCCCGGCGCGCAGCAGGATCGCACGCTGCGCTGGTTCGCCTTCGTCGATGGCGGCCAGGTCTACGCCAACAACCAGAACATCAACCTGGGCGATCTGCGCTATTCGGCCGGTATCGGCCTGTCCTGGGATTCGCCGCTCGGTCCGCTGCAGATTTCGTGGGGCCGCGCCCTCAACAAGAAGGACGGCGACGACACCGAACCGTTCCAGTTCCAGATCGGCACCACGTTCTGATCGCCGGCTGAAAACGGCGCGCGCAAGCTTCTTTTGCGCGCGCCGCAGCGGCGACGAAGTTGTTACGAGCACTTGCTCTTTTGCCCGGTAAGCCCCCCGATTTCGTCACGGATTAATGGCACAATTACCGCTTGCACTGATCGGCGCGGTTTGCCATGTCTTGCCGCCGGGCCGCCCTAGGCAAGAAGCCCCGCCGGGGCAGGGTGTCCATGAAGGGCATCCGATGAGGGCACTTCTGCTTTATCCGTTAGCGAGAACTCAATGACTTTCCTGTCTCAGCATGCTGTTTCGACCGTCAAGCGGAGCCACGCTGTGAAGCGCTGGGCCGGCCGTGCGCTCATCGTGGCGGCGGCGTTCGGCTCGGCTGGCGTCATGAACGCGGCATATGCCCAAGCGCAAGGCGCCGCGACCCGGGTGGGCTTTGTGAGCGTGGAGCGCATCATCCGTGACTCCGCACCGGCCAAGGCCGCGGTCGCCAGGATCGATTCCGAGTTCAAGAAGCGCGAAACCGAGCTGCAGCAACTGGCCACGCGCCTGCGCACGCAGTCCGAACAGTACGACAAGGATGCGGCCGTCATGTCCGAGTCCGACCGTATCCGTCGCCAGCGCGAACTGTCCACCCTGGACGGCGAATTCCAGCGCAAGCGTATCGAATTCCAGGAAGACCTGAACCGTCGCCGCAACGAGGAAATGGGCCGCGTGTTCGAGCGCGCCGACCAGGTCATCAAGCAGATTGCCGAAAGCCAGGGCTACGACCTGGTGCTGCAGGAAGCGATCACTGTCAGCCCGCGCGTGGACATCACCGACCAGGTCATCAAGGCCCTGGATTCGCAGCGCTGATCCTGGCAGGGTAGTTGTCTCGCGATGCCGGTTCTCATCGATCCAAACGCCGCGCCCACCCTGGGCGCGCTTCTGGCAGAACTGGACGCTGGCGGGCTCGAGTGGACACTCGAAGGCGACGCCAGCCGCGTGATTGCCGGGGTAGGTACCCTGGCGAACGCGGGCCCGAACGAAATTTCCTTCCTCGCCAACGCGCACTACGCGGCGCAGCTCGGCCAGACGGCGGCAGGCGCCGTGCTGCTGAGCCCCGCCGCGGCGCAAAAGCTCGCCGACACCCCCACCAGCTTCACGCGCATCCTCTGCGCGCATCCGTACTTGCTCTATGCCCGCGTGGCCCAGTGGTTCGCGGCGCAGCAGGGAAAGGACGACGCTTGCGGCGTGCATCCCACGGCCGTCATCGATCCCGCTGCCGTCCTGGCGGACGACGTGGCCGTGGGCCCGCACGCCGTGATCGAGGCCGGTGCCGTCTTGGGCCGCGGCGTGCGCATCGGTGCGGGCTGTTACATCGGCAAGGATAGTACGATCGGCGAAGGCAGCGTACTGTATCCGCGCGTCACCCTCTACCGCGGCGTGCGCGTCGGTGCGCGCGCGATCCTGCATGCCGGTGTGGTGCTGGGCGCGGACGGCTTCGGCTTTGCGCCCGATGCGGTGGCCGCCGCGCGCGGCGAACGCGGCCAGTGGGTCAAGATCCCGCAGGTCGGCAGCGTGCGCCTGGGCGACGACGTCGAGGTCGGCGCCAATACCACCATCGACCGCGGCGCCATCGACGACACCGTGATCGGCGACGGCGTCAAGCTGGACGACCAGATCATGATCGGCCACAACGTGCGCATCGGCGAACACACCGCCATCGCGGGCTGCACGGGCGTGGCCGGCTCGACCACCATCGGCGCGCGCTGCATGATCGGTGGCGCGGCCATGATCTCGGGCCACCTTACCATTGTCGACGACGTCAATATCTCGGGCGCCACCGCGGTCACGATCGATCTGCCGCACGCGGGACGCTATACGGCGCTCTATCCGCTGTCGGAGCATAGCGAGTGGCAGCGCAACGCAGCGATGATCGGGCAGCTCTCGCGCCTGCGCCGGCGCGTGCAGAGCGTCGAACGCAGTCTTGCGGCCAGCGCCGCGGACGACGACGCGCCGACCGAAGGATAGAGGGCGCCGCCGGCCGGTACGGCAGGACGGGTAGGCCGAACCCGCTGTGCCGGCTAAAATGCGCGTTTTCGCGCGCGGTGCGCGCTTCCTAGGATTACGCTGCATGGAAATGGACATCAAGGCGATTCTCGATTGCCTGCCGCATCGTTACCCGATGCTGCTCATCGATCGCGTGCTCGACGTGGAGCCCGGCAAGTCGATCGTCGCCCTCAAGAACGTGTCGATCAACGAGCCCTTCTTTCCCGGGCACTTTCCACACCATCCGGTCATGCCGGGGGTGCTGATCCTGGAAGCCCTGGCGCAGGCGTGTGCGATCGTCTCCTTCATGGGCGTCGGGGCCAAGCCGGAGGACAAGGCGGTCTATTACTTCGCCGGCATCGACGGCGCGCGCTTCCGGCGCCCGGTGGTCCCCGGCGACCAACTGCGCCTCGAAGTCACCGTCGAAAGGGCTTCGCGCGGCATCGGCAAATACGCCGGCAAGGCGCTGGTGGGTAGCGACATCGCGGCCGAAGCATCCCTCATGTGCGCAATGCGCAAACTGGAATCCTGAACGTGGCACATATCCATCCCTCGGCAGTGGTCGATCCCGGGGCGGAGCTGGATAGCGACGTGCGCGTCGGGCCGTTCACGGTGATCGGCCCCCATGTGCGCATCGCGGGCGGCACCGAGATCGGCCCCAATTGCGTGATCGACGGCCATACGAGCATCGGGCGCAACAACCGTTTTCTCGCGTTCTGCTCGATCGGTGCGATCCCGCAGGACAAGAAGTATCGCGGCGAACCCACGCGCCTGGAGGTTGGCGACAACAACCTGGTGCGCGAATTCGTCACCATGCATATCGGTACGACGCAGGACGAAGGCGTGACCCGGGTCGGCAACGACAACTGGATCATGACCTACGTGCACATCGCGCACGACTGCCAGATCGGCAACCACACCGTGCTCTCGTCGAGCGCGCAGCTCGCCGGCCACGTGAGCGTGGGCGACTGGGCGGTGCTCGGCGGCTTCACCGGCGTGCACCAATTCGTCAAGATCGGCGCACATTGCATGACGGGCGGGCAGTCGCTGCTGCTGCAGGACGTGCCGCCGTTCGTCACGGCCGCGGGCAGCCCGGCCCGGGCCGCCGGCATCAATGCCGAGGGACTGAAGCGCCGCGGCTTCAGTCCCGAAGCCGTGCGGGCCATCCGCGATGCCTATAAAGTGCTGTACCGCCAGGGGCTGGCGCTCGCCCAGGCCAAGGACGAGCTGCGTACGCGCGTGCAGGCCGGCGGCGACGGCGCCGCGGCGCTGGGCCAGATGCTGGACTTTCTCGACACCGCGGCCCGCGGCATCGTGCGTTGACGATGGCGCTGTCGATCGGCATGATCGCCGGCGAACCTTCCGGCGATCTGCTCGCCGCGCAGGTGATGCGCGGGCTCGCGGCCGCGCGCCCGGACTTGCGTTGTGCCGGGATCGGCGGGCCGCGCATGCGCGAAGCCGGCCTGGACGCCTGGTACCCCATGGACAGCCTGTCCATTTTCGGCTACGTGGACGCCTTGCGGCGGCTGCCCTCGCTGTTCGCGATGCGTGCGGACGTGCGGCGGCGCTGGGTGCGAGAGCCGCCCGCCGCCTTCGTCGGCATCGATGCCCCGGACTTCAACCTCGGCCTCGAAGCGGCGCTGCGTGCGCGCGGCGTGCCCACGGTGCATTTCGTCGGCCCCTCGATCTGGGCCTGGCGTGGCGAGCGCATCCACGCGATCAAGCGCGCGGTGTCGCACATGCTGGTGGTCTTTCCGTTCGAGGAAGCGATCTACCGCGAGGCCGGCATACCGGTGACCTATGTCGGCCACCCCCTGGCCAGCGTCATCCCCGAGAAGCCTGACAAGGCGGGCGCCCGGGCGCGGCTGGGTGTGCCGGCCGAGGCCCGCGTGCTGGCGCTGATGCCAGGCAGCCGCCGCAGCGAGCTGCACCACCTGGGGCCGCGCTTTCTCGCCGCGGCCAAGATCCTGCTGGCGCGCGACCCGGAGCTCCTCGTGCTTGCGCCCATGGTCAATGCCGAACGCGAGACGCAGTTTCGCCAGCAACTGAGCGAGGCCGGCCTCACCGACCGGGTGCGCTGCGTGCCCGGCGGCGCCTACGAGGTCATGGCTGCGTGCGACGCGGTACTGGTGGCCAGCGGCACCGCCACGCTCGAGGCCGCGCTCTTCAAGCGGCCCATGGTGATCGCCTATGTGGTGTCGGCCCTGGCCCTGTGGATCATGCGGCGCAAGTCGGGGCAGGAGCGGCCCTATCTGCCCTGGGTGGGCCTGCCCAACGTCCTTGCACGCGACTTCCTGGTACCGGAGTTCCTGCAGGACGCGGCCACACCGCAGGCGCTGGCCGAGGCGATATGGCCGATGCTCACCGAGCCGGCCCGGGTGGCAAGCCTGCAGGCGCGCTTCGCCGAGCTGCATGCCAGCCTGAAATGCGATACTGCGGGCCTGGCGGCTCAACGGATTCTGGAGGTGGCCGAACGTGGCGCATGAAGAGACGAGCTGGGACCTGGCGCTGGAGCCCGCGGCCTGCACGCCGGGCGCGCAGAGCGCGGCTGTCAAGGTGCGCCGCACGCGCGTGATCTGCGGCGTCGACGAGGCGGGCCGGGGCCCGCTCGCCGGCCCGGTCTACGCCGCCGCCGTGGTGCTCAATCCGCGCCGTCCGATCGACGGGCTCGCCGATTCCAAGCAATTGACGCCCGAGCGGCGCGAAGTGCTGGCCGAGGCGATCCGCACGCGCGCCAAGGCCTGGGCGGTGGCCAGCGCCAGCGTCGAGGAAATCGACCGGCTGAACATCCTGCAGGCGAGCATGCTCGCCATGTATCGCGCCGTGAGGGCATTGGGCGTGACGCCCGATCTCGCGCGCGTGGACGGCAACCGCGCGCCCACGCTCGCCTGCCGGGTCGAGACCGTGGTCGGCGGCGATGCCCTGGTGCCGGCGATCTCGGCGGCATCGATCCTGGCCAAGACCGAACGCGATCGGCTGCTTTGCGAACTGCACTTGCAGTACCCGCACTACGGTTTCGACCAGCACAAGGGCTATGGCACGCCTTTGCATCTGCGCATGCTGCAGACGCATGGCGCCTGCCCCGAGCACCGGCGCAGCTTCGCGCCGGTGCGCCTGGTCTGCGAGGCCGTCACCCCCGTCCAGGTCGCCTTGCTCTGACCAGGGCCGAACGCACAGGGAATCCATCGCGCTGAGAGGCCCACCTAGTCGGTGGGTTGACTGTCGGCAACCTGCTCCGCAGTGAGTGGTTCGCCGGTCAGGAACCCCTGGATCAGCGTGCATCCCATGGCGGCCAGCAACTCGCGCTGCCGCTCGTTCTCCACGCCTTCGGCGAGGGTGGTCAGATCCAGGCGCTGGCACAGCGCGATCATGCCGGCCACCAGAGCGCGCGCCCGCTCGTCGCGTTCCAGATCCTGCACGAAGGAGCGGTCGATCTTCACCGTGGCGAACGGAAGCTGGTGCAGGTAGCTCAACCCCGAATAGCCCGTGCCGAAATCGTCCAGCGCCAGCCGCGCGCCCAGCCGCTGGATCTCGCGCAGCACGCGCCGGGCGTGGCGCATGTCGCGCACCAGCACCCCTTCGGTGACTTCCAGGAACAGGCGCGAGGCGGGCAGCCCGCTGGTGTGCAGGGCATCGGCGAGACAGCTCAGGAGCCGGGGGTCGTAGAACTGCCGGGGCGACAGGTTGACCGATACGTACCATGGGCGCGTCCAGCGCGCCGCGTCCACCGCCGCCAGTTGCAGGGCGCGGTTGCCGAGCCGGGCGATCTGCCCGCTGCGCTCGGCGATCGGCACGAAGACACTGGGCGGGACATCGCCATACACCGGGTGCTGCCAGCGCATCAGGGCTTCGTAGCCGCGCACCGCGCGCGTGGCGCAGTCGCAGATCGGCTGGTAGCGCATGCTGAGCTGCGTGCCCCCGCAGAGCGCGCCGTGCAGGTCGATTTCGAGCTGCTGGCGCTGGTCGTCCTCGGGGCCGCGGCGGGTGTCGAAGCGCACGATGCGCGTGCCGCCGCGGCTCTTGGCCACGCCCAGCGCGAAGTCCGCGCGGTTGAGCAGCGTGTCGATGTCCGCTCCGTCCTGGGGAGAGCGCGCGATGCCGATGCGCGGCTGTACGGTGATCACGTCGGCATCGGTGTCGTAGGGCGCGCGCAGCGTGGAGATGACGCGGCGCAGCAGGCGGCGGGTGCGCTCGGGCGCGCCATCGGGCAGCAGGACGGCGAATTCGTCGCCGCTGATGCGCGCGACCAGCGCATCGGCCGGCAGCGACTTGAGCAGCCGCGTGGCGATGCGCATGAGCACGTAATCGCCCGTGTCGCGGCCGTAGCGCCGGTTGAGCAGCTTGAAGCCCTGCAGGTCGATCAGGGCGGCATAGTGCGTGCGGTCGGGTGCCTGGCGCAACTGCTGGGTGCTGCGCGCCAGAAAGCCCTGATGATCGAGCAGGCCGGTCAGCGGATCACGGCCACTGGGGTAGGACGGCTGGGCCGGCGCGTCGCGGCAGGAGCGGCCGGCGCGGTATCGCGTCCACACCGCGCCCAGCGCGGCGGAGGTGGTGCACAGCAGGGCAGTGAGCAGAGCGTTCATCGTGGGCTGGCGCAGCGCGGACCGACGCTACCTGGGCGTCGAGGCCAAGTTATCATTATGAATTGCCGCACGCGGCCATGGCCGCCTATTTCGTGCATGTCGTCCGACATCGAATTCAAGCGCGTTGCATCGCGCCAGAACCCGTTCCTGAAGTCGCTCCGTTCCCGGGCCCGCGAGGCCGGCCGGGCCGGCGCGCCCGTGTGGCTCGAGGGCGTGCACCTGTGCCAGGAGTATCTGGCCCGCGTCGGCCTGCCGGCGCAGGCCATATTCGCCGCGCCCATGCCGGAGCAGGGTAGCGCCGAGCTGCGCGCGCTGTGGCGGGCCTGCGCGCAGGCGCCGCGCGTGGTGCTCGAGGCGGGGCTGCTCGATACCGTGTCCGACGTGGCGGGCGCCCAGGGCGTGGGTTTCCTGATCGAGCTGCCGGCCGCCGCGCACGGCGATGCCGTCGACGGCGATTGCGTGGTGCTCGATCGGGTCCAGGACCCGGGCAACGTCGGTTCCATCCTGCGCACCTGCGCGGCGGCGGGGGTGGCGCAGGTGCTGCTTACCGAGGGCAGCGCGGCGGTGTGGTCGGGCAAAGTGCTGCGCGCGGCCCAGGGTGCGCATTTCTCGCTGCGCCTGCTCGAGGGCCTGGACCGCGAGGCGGTGCTCGCGCGCGTGCGCGCGCCATTGGCCGCAACCACGCTCGACGGCGGCGCGTCCTTGTATGCGCAAGACCTGACCGCGCCCGTGGCCTGGTGCTTCGGGCACGAAGGGCAGGGCGTGGACCCCGGCCTGCTGGCGGCTGCGGCGTTGCGCGTCTTCGTTCCGCAGGTTGCGGCGGTGGAGTCGCTCAACGTGGCCGCCGCGGCGGCCGTCTGCCTGTTCGAGCAGCGCCGGCAACGGCTGGCGCGCGCGGCGGCGTAGCGCGGGCATCTACGCCATGCCGGTCAGGCGCAGCTCCTGCAGGATGGTGGTGGCGATTTCCTCGATCGACTTGGTGGTGGTCGAGAGCCAGCGGATACCTTCGCGGCGCATCATGCGCTGGGCCTCGGCCACCTCGTAGCGGCACTGCTCGAGCGAGGCGTACTTGCTGTCCGGCCGGCGTTCGTTGCGGACTTCGGCCAGGCGTTCGGGCTGGATGGTGAGGCCGAACAGCTTGTCGCGATATTGGGCGAGCGAGCCGGGCAGGCTGTCGCGCTCGAAATCCTCGGGGATGAGCGGATAATTGGCGGCCTTGACCCCGTACTGCATGGCGAGGTAAAGGCTGGTGGGCGTCTTGCCGCAGCGCGAAACGCCGACCAGGATCACGTCGGCCTGCGAGAGTCCGCTGTGGAGCTGGCCGTCGTCGTGGGCGAGGCTGAAGTTGATGGCCTCGATGCGGTTGTGGTACTGGCGCGAATCGGCCACCGAGTGGGTGCGGCCGATCGAGTGGTTCGACTTCACGCCCAGTTCTTCTTCGAGCGGGGCGACGAAGGTGGCGAAGAGGTCGAGGAACAGGCCGTGGGCCTGACGCACGCGGGCGTGGATGCGTGGATTCACCAGCGTGCTGAAGACGATCGGGCGCATGCCCTCGTCGTCGTAGGCGCGATCGATGCGGGCGGCGGCCGCGGCGGCCTTTTCCAGCGAGTCGATGAAGGGCATGCGGATGTGCCGGAAGCTCGCCATGTCGAACTGCGAGAGCACGGAGTTGGCGAAGGTTTCGGCGGTGATGCCGGTACCGTCGGAGACGATGAAGACGGTGCGTTTCGCGGCGGTGTCGGGTTGCGTCATTGTGCTGGAGGGTTCGCGTACAATCCGCCAAGGTCGCCGGGTTCGCGCCCGGATGAAACCGGGGCCGCGATCCCGGCGGCCGGGCGTGTCGTTGGGCGTATCGTTGGAGATGCCAGGGATGTGCCAGGAGGCGGGTTCGATGAGGGTTGGCGAGGCCAGCCCTCATCGAACAGGCTTTCTTTCCATTGTATAGGTGCTTTCCATGTCTTACGTAGTTCCGTTCGAACAGCTACGGATGGCCGACGTCGACTCAGTGGGCGGCAAGAACGCTTCGCTGGGCGAGATGATCAGCCAGCTCGCCGGCGCAGGCGTACGCGTGCCCGGCGGCTTCGCCACCACCGCCCAGGCCTTTCGCGACTTCCTGCGCGACGCCGGGCTCGACAAGCGCATCGCCGAAAAGCTCGCCTCGCTGAATGCGGACGACGTGCGCGCCCTGGCCGAGGCCGGTTCGCAGATCCGCCAGTGGATCATCGACGCACCGCTGCCTGCGCGCCTCGAGGACGAGATCCGCACCAGCTTCGCCAAGCTCGACGCCGACGGCAAGGGCAGCTTCGCGGTGCGCTCCTCGGCCACCGCCGAAGACCTTCCGGACGCCTCGTTCGCGGGCCAGCAGGAAACCTTCCTGAACGTGGTCGGCGTCGACGACGTGCTCGACAAGATCCGCCACGTCTTCGCCTCGCTCTACAACGACCGCGCCATTTCGTATCGCGTGCACAAGGGCTATGCCGACACGGACGTCGCCCTGTCGGCCGGCGTGCAGCGCATGGTGCGTTCCGACACGGGCTCGGCCGGCGTGATGTTCACGCTGGACACCGAGTCGGGCTTCACCGACGTGGTCTTCATCACCTCGTCCTACGGCCTGGGCGAGACGGTGGTGCAGGGCGCGGTCAACCCCGACGAGTTCTACGTCTTCAAGCCCACGCTGCAAGCCGACAAGTTCCCCATCGTCAGCCGGCGCATCGGCTCCAAGCTCATCAAGATGGAGTTCGATCCCGAGCGCAGCGAAGGCCGTGCCGTGCGCACGGTCGACGTGCCGGCGAGCGAACGCAACCGCTTCTCGCTGTCCGATGACGAAGTCATCGAGCTGGCCCGCTACGCGGTCATCATCGAGAAGCACTACGGTCGCCCGATGGACATCGAGTGGGGCCGCGACGGCGTGGACGGCAAGATCTACATCCTGCAGGCGCGTCCCGAGACCGTGAAGTCGCAGCAGGCCAGCGCCGACGTGCAGCAGCGCTACCGCCTGAAGGCCACCGGCAGCGTGCTCGTGACCGGCCGCGCCATCGGCCAGAAGATCGGCTCGGGCCCGGTGCGCCTGGTGTCCGACGTGTCCGAAATGGACCGCGTGCAGGCTGGCGACGTACTCGTCACCGACATGACCGACCCGAACTGGGAGCCGGTCATGAAGAAGGCCTCGGCCATCGTCACCAACCGCGGCGGGCGGACCTGCCACGCGGCGATCATCGCGCGCGAGCTCGGCATCCCGGCCGTGGTCGGCTGCGGCGACGCCACCGACAAGCTGAGCGAGGGCGCCCAGGTCACCGTGTCGTGCGCCGAGGGCGACGAAGGCCGCATCTACGACGGCCTGATCGAGACCGAAGTCGAGGAAGTTCGCCGCGGCACCATGCCCGATATCGACGTCAAGGTCATGATGAACGTCGGCAACCCGCAGCTCGCCTTCGACTTCGCGCAGATCCCGAACGGCGGCGTGGGTCTGGCCCGCCTCGAGTTCATCATCAACAACAACATCGGCATCCACCCGAAGGCCATCCTCGACTATCCGGGCGTGGACGGCGAGCTCAAGACCGCGATCGAATCCGTCGCCCGCGGCCATGCCAGCCCGCGCGCGTTCTACGTCGACAAGGTGGCCGAGGGCGTCGCCACGATCGGCGCCGCGTTCTATCCCAAGCCCGTCATCGTGCGCCTGTCGGACTTCAAGTCCAACGAGTACCGCAAGCTGATCGGCGGCTCGCGCTACGAGCCCGAGGAAGAGAACCCGATGCTGGGCTTTCGCGGCGCGGCGCGCTACGTGTCGGACGAATTCAACGAGTGCTTCCGCATGGAGTGCGAGGCCCTGAAGCGCGTGCGCGACGAGATGGGCCTGACCAACGTCGAGATCATGGTGCCCTTCGTGCGCACCCTCAGGCAGGCCGAGCGCGTGGTCGAACTGCTGGCTTCCTACGGCCTGAAGCGCGGCGAGAACGGCCTGCGCCTCATCATGATGTGCGAAGTACCGTCCAACGCGGTGCTGGCCGAGGAGTTCCTGAAGTTCTTCGACGGCTTCTCGATCGGTTCCAACGACCTGACCCAGCTCACCCTGGGCCTGGACCGCGATTCCGGCCTGGAACTGCTCGCCGCCGACTTCGACGAGCGCGATCCCGCCGTGCAGGCCTTGCTGAAGCGCGCCATCTCGGCGTGCCTGGCGGCCGACAAGTACGTGGGCATCTGCGGCCAGGGCCCCAGCGACCATCCGGACTTCGCCCTGTGGCTGCGCGACCAGGGCATCCTGTCCATGTCGCTCAATCCGGACACGGTGGTCGACACCTGGATGAAGCTGGGTAGCTGATGTCGTCCGGCCACCCGGGGCACCGGGTGGCGGGCGGTTCGAGGTTCGAAGAAGGCCGGCGGGTTGCTCCGCCGGCCTTCTTCGTTTGCGGGCGCCGCAGGGGCGGTGGCGGTGGTGGTGGCGGTGGTGGTGGCGAGTCCCGCGGAGGGTGGTGTGTAAGGCCTGTCGTCTGTCTACAGGCCGGAATGCGACGACGTACGCGGCGATGGATTCCTGGGCGGCGTGTCCGCGGAGCGCGCGTTTTGACCGGCAGCGTGCAGCAGGGGTTCGAGCGCCGGCCAGACGTTGTCCAGCATGATGGGTTGCGCCACCGTCGCCGGATGGATGCGGTCGGCCTGGAACATCGCCGGGTCGGTGGCAATGCCTTCCAGAAAGAACGGTACCAGCTCGGCTTGCTGTGCCTGCGCCACGCTCTCGAACACCGACGCGAAGCGGGTGGCGTAGGCGCGGCCGTAGTTGGGCGGGATCTGCATGCCGAGCACCAGCACCTGGGCGCCGGCCTCGCGCGAGAGGCGCGCCATCTCGCTCAGGTTGTGCTCGGTCACGGCGAGATCCAGGCCGCGCAGCGCATCGTTTCCGCCCAGTTCGAGAACCACGATGGCCGGGCGATGTTCGGTGAGCAGCGCGGGCAGACGACCCAGGCCACCGGCGGTGGTGTCGCCGCTGATGCTGGCGTTGACGACTTCGTAGCCGAGCGCCGTGCTCTCTATCCGCTGGGCGAGCAGGCTGACCCAGCCAGCGCCGCGGGGCAGACCATATTCGGCCGACAGGCTGTCGCCGACCACCAGGATGCGTGCGCCTTCGTCGGAACCCCGCGGCACCGCGGCGGTCTGTGCGGGTGCGCTGGTTGCGTGCGCAAGGCACAATAGGCCCACGAACACGGCCAGGAACAGCAGGCTCGCGCGGCGTCGCGCGTCATGAAGAGAGGCTCGTTGCATGGATGTCACCGGGAAGAACGAGATGAACCAAGATGTACGGTCTAGCGGCATACCTGCGATCCATGCCCAGGGTCTGACCCGGCGCGTGGAGGATACCAACGGCCCGCTGACCATTCTGGACAACGTGGCATTTGCCGTGCCTGCAGGTCAGACTGCGGCGATCACGGGCAGTTCCGGTTCGGGCAAGTCGACCCTGCTCGGCCTGCTGGCCGGGTTGGACCTGCCGGACGAGGGCGCGGTCAGCCTGCTCGGGCGCGACCTGTCGCAACTGGATGAGGACGAGCGCGCCAAGCTGCGCGCGGCGCATGTCGGCTTCGTGTTCCAGTCCTTCCAACTGCTGCCGCACCTGACCGCGCTGGAGAACGTCATGCTGCCGCTGGAACTGGCCGGCCGGCCGGCGCGCGAGCCCGCCAAGCGCATGCTGAGCCGCGTCGGCCTGGCAGGCCGCCTGCACCATTATCCGCGCACACTTTCCGGGGGCGAGCAGCAGCGCGTCTCGATCGCGCGCGCCTTCGTCATGGCGCCCTCGCTGCTCTTTGCCGATGAACCCACCGGCAGCCTGGACGTCGCCACCGGCAAGGCCGTGATCGACCTCATGTTCGAGCTGCACCGCGAGCACGGCGCCACCCTGGTGCTGGTCACGCATGATCCAGCGCTGGCCGCGCGCTGCGAACGCCAGCTCGAACTCGTGGCGGGGCGCCTGGTGCGCGACGAGATGCTGGCTGTCTAGCACCGGCCGGGGCCCGCCAAAGGCCGCCCGGCCGCATTGCGCCAGTCTCAGCCGTGCGCCAGCCCGGCCGCCTGGATGCCGGCGATGCAGACTTCCTCGTCCTCGTCGCCAGTGCCGCCGCTCGCGCCGGCCGCACCGATGATCGTGCCCTGCGCGTCCTTGATGACGACCGCCCCGGGCTGCGGCAGGAACTTGCCTTCGGCAGTGGCGCCCAGCGCCACGAAGAAGTTCGGGTTGTCCTTCGCACGCTGCGCCAGCGCCCGGCTGGACACGCCCATCCCGACCGCGCCATAGGCCTTGCCGCGCGCAACATCGAAGCGGAACATGCTGGCGCCATCCTCACGAGCGACCGCCTTGATCTGGCCGGATTCGTCGAGGACCACGATGGTCATGGGCAGGTAGTTGGCTTTGCGGGCCTGGGCTACGGCGGCGGTTAGGATTTGGTTGGCTTGTTGGAGGGTTAGGGTTGTCATGGTTATGCGTGGGAGGGTAGGGGGCGGCGGGTGCCGGTCTGACCCGAGTGCGCTCGCGCCTCGGGCAAGGTGGAGTGTAAAGCCTTGTCGGGCCGGCCGCGGGTGGGGCGGACCGTCCTCCAGGGCTGCGCAATCGCATTCATCAGCAACTTGGCGAAGCTTAGCCAATGGGCAGCGAGCCGATGTGTCGTTGTTGTGCTGGACTCGGGTCACTGCCTCGGATGACATAACTACTCTATAGCGCCGCCGGATGACCGCTTTCGACCCACTGCTGACATTCACCGACATCTTAGTTAAGCGCGTGGTCGCCATCCATCATTTACCTCGAACCAATCGTGAAGAATGATTATTTGCTCGATTTCGTAGAGGGCGCGGAACAGCTCCCCGTGGAGCTTACGGTCACTAAATTTGGCGATGGAGTGGGTTGTCGCAGTATTGGCTAAGAACTCGTGCGCCATGTTGTTCCGGTGCTCTACGACGCTCTCCAAGAGCCGGATGAAATCTGGTCTGAGTCCTCTATCCCTGATCTCGTTCTTGGTTTTGCCAAGTGTCCAGCGCTCCATTTCTTCATGTGAGACGTTGAACTTTCGGGCGAGCAATCCCTTGAGGCCGAACTCCAGTATCTGGGCCTTACCCATGAATATGGCGTACTGCTCAAACATGCTCAGATCCTTGTACTGATCAAGCCTAGCAAGAACCTCTGCCTTGATCTGCTCTCCAGAAACTTCAGCGACCTCAGTCATTTGGGAATCTCTACAGTAGTAATAAGTGCATACCGAAAAAGCCGAGCCGCCCGCAGTATGCAGGTGGGCTTCAGCACCGGGTTAGAAACTACTTTTTGCCTCTTACGTGAGGCAGTGCGCTACCTGCCGCAGTTAGGCCGCACCAATGGACTTGCTCGAAAGAACGTTTGAAGCTGCAGTTTCCGCCTTAGGATCGGTAGATTTCGAAGCCATTTTCTTTCCTAAAACGCCTAGCACTTGAGTTAAGCCGCGCCGCGAAGCAGCGTCGGCTTGGACGAATTGTTAGGCCCCGTGAGTTGATCTACCAGGCTTTCATGTACGCGATACATTGGCGTTTTGCCAGGCGTCATGTCAGAGACGAAGCCGTGATGCGCCAAAAGAAGTACAGCGGCCCGAAGATTCGGGTGTTTGTCGGTGTGGTACTCGAAACTCGGCTCCGATGTGAAAGCGATGAGCGTATTGCTTTCCTTGACAAAGAAAGCTCGGACCCCTCGGCCCTCGGCGCTGGAAAAGTCAGCGCGCATCTCAGCGATGATTTCTGGAAAGCGAGCCTCGATATCCCGCCACAGTTTCATTCTCTCTTTAGTCGCCTTCTTTTCTCGGCGGACATCCGTGTACTTGTCGGCGATGTAGTTCCCTGCTGCTCCGGTAGCGGTTCCTACCAGAAATCCGACAGCGAGCGAGAGTATGTCCATACGGGGCCTAACTTAGATTTAGAAGACATACAACAGGCATGTCTAGTTCGTCTAGTACTGTATGAAAATCTTAATTGATTGGCAAATTAGCTGTTGTAGTGTTTATACGAACCTGAAAACTCTTGATATGAGCCGTTGATGAGTACAAAGGATCCATAATCGAATGGCAGCTTGTGGCCGAAAGCCGCCCGTCTAGGCAAGCAGACACAATTCAGCACCCTCGACGCAACCGCTCGAAAGCCGTAGCCGCCATAGAGAGCGGCAGCTCTCTCATCCTTCGCATCCATGCGTACTGCCTTTACCCCTAAAGTACGTTGTACCGATAGCGCAGGTCGATCGCATGACCGACCAGCAAGTGGCCGTAGCGCTTTCCTTGCTCCACATCGCGGAGATGGCCAGACGCCACCGGCTCAAACGGCAGGGACATGACAGGCCGGCAGACGCTTGCGGCCTGCTTCCTGTAGCTTCTGAAAATGCATGTGCGCAGCCGACAGGGAGCAGTAGTCCAGGATACGGGCCGGTTCCGTCGTGGTCGATCAGAACATACGTGGTGGTGATCCCGTCCTAGCAGTGCTGGCTGGCTCGTCGCTCAGTGGGCTCCAGGGTAGCCACGCACCAAGCAAGTAAAGCCATCCCCATCGCTCCAGTGCACGGGTTGCTGTCTCGAGCTTGGCGCCCGCTTGGCTCGGAGGAGGGAGGGGCGACGATTCGGCCCGCCTCGCTGCATTGCGTACAGCCCGATGACTACAAACGAGCAGCCCGAAGACGGACCTCCTCGCTTCCCCCACCTCCATACACCGCCCGCCAAGTCGCATCAAACGCTTCACAAAACGCCTCCGACATCCTCGAAAGCGGCCGGTGATAGTGCTTCAGCAGATGCACCGCCAACCGCGCGCCGCAGCGGTACGGTCTAACGGTCAGGGACGGAAAGACGCCGCCGGCCACGGAGGTGTCGTCCACGATCGCAACACCGGCGCCGGCCATGCTGAACCAACAGGCGGTCGGCCCCGAGCGTACGTCCAGGCAACTGCGGATCTGGTCGGCCTGGCGCCCATAGAGATCGACGTTGCTCATGCCATAGGCAAGGGCCTGCGGAAACGAGATCACGGGATGGCCGAGCAGGTCGGCGGGAGCGACCGACTTCTTGCGTGCCAAGGGATGGCCCGCCGGCATGACGCACACCAGCTTGCAGGGATAGCGGGCCAGCACGTCGACGCTGGGATGCGTCTGCGGGCTGAGTGTCACACCGATATCCGATACGCCGTCGACGATCGCTTTCACGAGCAGATGCGGGATCTGCTGATCGACCGTAATGCGTGCGTCCGGCGTTCGGTCGATCAGTGCTGTCACCGCGCGGGGGACGATCGATGCGCCCAGGCTGGGCGAAATCGCCAAGTGCAGGGCGGCGCCCGAGGGCAGGGCGAGCTCACGGGTGAAGGTGCGCAGGTGCTCCACGCGCTGCCAGACCTGCTCGACTTCATCGTAAAGGCGCACGGCCTCGGGCGTGGCGACGAGCCGTCCCTTGACGCGTTCGAAGAGCGTGATGCCGCAGGCGCGCTCGGCGGCTTCGAGCAGCTTGCTGACTGCCGGCGGCGTGACGTGGAGCAAGGCGGCCGCGCCCTTGATGGAACCTGTCTGCATGACGCAGCGGAAGATCTCGATCTGGCGAAGATTCATGGCGGGAATGGCGTCGGGAGGGGGAAACCTTTGGTTTATCACGGGCGCTTAATTTTCATTTTCTTAATCACGTCCCAGTTGGGATACTGGTCGCTCCCGTGATCTATGTAAACCACATGGCCGAACTTTCCCACACACCGGTTACCGGGCCCGCGGTCTGGCGACCGGACGATGCCGGCAGCGATCCGAGCACATGGCGCTACGTGCTGGACGCTGCCCAGCAGGACGCGCTGCGCGAAGCCGCCGTTCGCTACGCGCACGTCGAGCTTGCCGACCTCAAGGCTGGCGATGTGAGAGCTCTGCTGGCGCCGCTGGTTCCCTTGGCCGAGCAGCTCAAGCGCGATCTGGGCAGCCGTGGCTTCGCACTCGTGCGCGGCGTTCCTATCCACGACATGGATCAGCATGGCGCCGGCCGGGCCTTCTGGGCGCTGGGCATGCTGCTGGGCACCGGCCTGACGCAGAACGCCGACGGTGATCTGCTGTGTCCGGTCACGGATGCCGGGGTCGAGTACGCCACCCTCGCGCAGCAAACCCAGGCTCGCGGTTACCAAAGCCGAGCGCGTGCGGACTACCACGTCGATCCCACCGACGTGGTGGGGCTGCTTTGCGTGCGCGCTGCCAAGTCGGGCGGAGAAAGCAGCATCGTCAGTACGTCGGCGATCTACAACGAGATCCTGGCGCATCATCCGGAACATCTTGCCGTGCTGACGCGCCGTTTCCCGTATTCGCGCAAGGGCCAGCAGGCGCCGGACGAATCGCCTGTCACCGACCCCATTCCCATCTTCGTGCGCCACGCGACGCGGGTTAGCTGCCGCTATACGCGCTCATACATTCTGGGCGGCGCGCAGGTGCTGGGCCGGGAGTTGTCGGCCCAAGAAATGGACGCTCTCGCGTGCTTCGAGGCTATCGCCGGGCGCCGGGACATGGCGCTGAGCATGGCTTTCGAGCCCGGGGATATCCAGTTCCTGAACAATTTTCTGGTGGTGCACGGGCGCACGGCCTATGAGGATCATCCTGAGCCGCATCGGCGCCGCTTCCTGTACCGGCTGTGGCTGGACATGGGCGACGCTGAGCCGTGGTGTCGAGAGGACATGGCAATGCGCCGGGCCCATGCGCGCTTCGGCAACCTGGGACGCACCGCGGCAGAGTGGGCCGTACTGCGCCAGCGTTAGGAATCGGCCCAAGGCGGCGCGGTACATGACAAGCTAGCCCGGAGGAGACGCCGTCAATTCAAGGAACCCATCATGAAAGCGAGAATTGCACTGCTCTTCCTCTGCTGTGGCCTGACCGCAGCCGCTGGCGCAGCGGATTGGCCCAGCAAAGCCGTCCGTGTCGTCGTGCCGTACGGCGCGGGGTCGGCGCCCGACACCATAGCCCGAATGATTTTCGAGCGCGTGCAGCGCCATACCGGGCAGGCGGTCGTGATAGAGAACCGTGGCGGCGCGTCGGGCATGATCGGCGCGGCCGTGGTCGCCAACGCCGCGCCTGACGGACACACGCTGGTGCTGGCACCTTCCGGCCCGCTGGCGATGAACGCACTGCTCTACAAGCAGATGAGCTATGACCCAGGCACGGACCTAGCACCGGTATCGTTGGTGGCGGAAACTCCGACCATACTCGTCGTGGCCAACGACATCGAGGCGAGCAACGCGAATGATCTTCTCGCGGAAATGGCGTCGCCCCGTCGCAAGCTGGCCTATGCGTCGCCGGGCACCGGCACGCTGGGCCATCTCATCATGGCGTATCTGGTCGCACGCAGCGGCCCCAACGCCGACGTGCCTCACGTCGCCTACTCGGGGTCTCCCCAGATCATCACTGCCTTGATGGCCGGCGATGTGCAGATGGCCGTTTCCTCGCCCCTGACCGTGGCTCCGGCTGTCGCCAGCGGCAAGGTCCGGGCGATCGCCGCGATCGGCCCGGAACGCAGTGCGATTTTCCCCGACGTGCCGACCCTGCGGGAGCAGGGTATCGACTTCACTCCGACCAGTTGGTTCGGGCTGTATACCACCGGCGGCACGCCCGCCGAGATCCGGGATGCTATTCACCGCGAGGTGCGGCTCGCGCTGCAGGATCAGGGGTTGCTCGACAGCTACGCCCTGCAGGGGCTGAGCGTGCGCGACCTCGATCCGCCGGCGTTCGCAAAGTACGTTCAGGACGATCTGGCGCTCTGGAAGCCCATCATCGAGGCGTACGGCATCGCGCTGGACTGAGCGGTGCCCGGATACTGGCGGGGAGCCATGGGCGCCTCGGGCGCAGGCGGCCTGAGGGCCTGATCCGGACGCGTTGAGCGGGGCGTTGCAGGAACATGCACAAGATCTGTGTATGCTGGGAATCGCCGAGCCACCCTGGAGGGACAGGTACCCGCCATGCAGCGATTCAATCAGCTTGTGATCACCCAGGCTTCCAGCGGCCTGGTGTTCATGCCCGGGGCGACAGTGTCCGTTTATTTGAACGGCACCAGTACGTTGACCGACATCTACAGCGCGAACGATCCCGGCGCCGTGATGGCAAACCCATTCCCGGCCGATGCCAGCGGCAACGCGGATTTCTACGCGCGCAATGGCCGCTACGACGTACGGGTGGAGCAGGCGGGATATCCGACGGTGACGATCGAGGATGTGCTGCTCAGCGATCCGGCCGACGAGGACTACGAAGAGATTATCGCAGGCGCCATCCAGGTGAAGGGTGGCCAGGTATCAACGGCCGAAGAAGATGCCGATGCCCCGATTCCGTCGGTCCTGGAGGACGACGGGGCCGGGCCGCTGAATGTACAGGCCGAGGCTTTTCTGAAGCGGCTGAATGCGTTCCGCGGTTCTGACGGGTCCAGCCTGGTGGGCTTTGTTGCTGGCCGCAGCGTATCTGCTCGTCTGAATGAATATGTCAGCGTATGGGACTATGCAAGCCTGATTACTGAAAGGCCGGACGCCAATGATCCCTCCACATGGACATGGACGCCGGCCATTGCTGCCGCTCTGTCGAGCGCCGCAACGTTGCGTAGAACGGTTCGCCTCCCGGAAATCGGAATCATGATGTTGTCGCAGCGCGTCACGGTTCCGCCGGGAGTCCGCCTTCACGGGAGCGGGATGTGGGCTAGCACCCTGAAGCTGAAGCCCGGTGTGAACGATCGGGTATTGGTGTTGATGGAAGGGGCCGTTGCCACGGACCTGTCGGTCGATGCGTCCGGGAATCAGGATGGAACCCTGTCAGCCGCCACCATGCTCACCCGCTCGACGGCAGAACGGGTACGGGCGATAAACGGATACAGCGGCATTGCGCTGTCGGAAGCTCACCATTGCACGTTGCGAGACATCGTGTCCGACGACAATCAGTCTCGTGGGGTCATCCTCGATCCTTTCTCTTCATTCAACCGGATCGCCGGCCTTTCGGCGACGGGTAATGGGAACGCCGGCATTCTGTTCGGCCACGGGGCGTCGGATAACCTGCTGGACGGTTTCGACATACAGAGCACCAACAACCCTGGAATATGGTTCCACCAAGGCGTGAAGCGGAATCGGTGCAGAAACGGGATCATTTCATCGCCGATCTCGCCCGGCATGGTGGCAATCAACATTACCGCGAATGCCCAGTACAACGAAGTCACCGACACCGACGTGATAGGTCATGATCGGGTGGTGCAATTCATTGGCATTGATGTCGATGGCGTGCATGCCTCGATACCCAACGGCGATACCTCGAACAACCTCATCCGGGTACGGGCCGTGGGCAACAGCACGATGTCCTAGCAAGCCGCCGTGATTTTTCAGCGGAACGGATCATCGCCTCAGCCATGCCACAGCAATCGCATCGAAGACTCCGACTTTGCCGATTTCCATCGCGTGTTCAGAAACATCAACGGCGCCGGTGATAACACGGTACTCAAGAGAGTCCGCACTCGGAACATTGGTGCCGGCGGCGTCATGAGGTCAATGCGAGCGTCGGCGCAGGGAGCTGCCTCGATAGCCTATATCGATGACGTCCAGGGTTTTACTTCCAGGACAGTCCTATCGGCGTCTCTCCCGGTGGACTCCACCGGAGAGAAGACCCTGACCATCACGCATGGCCTTGGTTATGCGCCGACACCGGCAATGTGGTCGGCATCGATCGTGCGCGACACGGTTGTTGCTGATTTTCAGATCGGCAGGGTTTGGATTGTCCAATCTACGGATCTCGTGGTCGGAATCCGTGTGTTGATCACGGCTGCCTCCTCCACGGCGGGTGCCGTGGCGACGTTGATGGCGCGCCTGGACGCGCTGTCGGCAGACGGATTCGATCTTCGAACCATGAATGCCTGAGCGAGGGCGGCAACGGCGCTCGCCGCATGCCGCTCCACCATGTCGAAACCGCGTCGCCCGAGAATCCGGGATCGGTCCCCGTGCTTGCATGCCCTCGCCACGTCGGTACCTACGCGCCTCAGCCTGGATGCCGGTGCCGACACCAACACCCAGGGCGTTGCAGCCCACGAACTACAAGGGCGGATCCGTAGGCTGAGCGTATAAAAAAATAACAATCCATGCAGCCTGGAGCGTCAGCATGTCACGCAAACCTGCAGGTCTCAAGCCCTGAAGCCCGGCTGCCGCCGAGCGCATTCACCATAGACACGTCCTGGCCCGTTTGCCGAGTTGGTGGGGACGGCATAGCGTCAAAATTGAGACGTTTGGATAACCATTACCCATCTGTTAGTGATAATGTTCGTCACATCGACGAACAATTGTTTACCCTCCCAACGTGCGTTTGCCCAGCGGTTAGGGCGCGTTTTCCCATCCCATCCTCCCTGAGAGCCATTGATGACAGCCCGGAAACCCCGCCGCGTCGCCTCGACGCAAGCGCCCCGATACCAGCGCACGCTGTTGGCCCAATCGCTGCAAACGGCCCTGTTGCTTCCTTCTGTCGCCGTGGCGATGCTGCTGCCCGCCATGGTCCTGGCCCAGCCCGTGAACCTGGATGCATCGGCAGCCGCCGGAACGGACGGGAGTGCCGGCCATTGTTCGGCCCCCGGCGGGTGCTGGTCGAACGGTTCGGGCAACGGCCATGAAGCCCCGACAACGCCGACTGCGGGCAGCCTGGTGCAGGAATACCCGTCCGGCTGGAACCTGCAGGGCGATGCCGCGAATCCTGCGGTGACTTTGACCGCCAATGGCGGCAAGGGGGGCAAGGGTGGCGACGCCGCATCGTCGGTCGCCACCGAGTGGCAGAACGGCGGCGCCGGCGCGGACGGCAGCAGTGGTGGCGCGTTGAGCGTGGAGTTCCAGCCCGGCGCGAGCGCCACCACCAGCGGCCCGACCTCCACTCTCAGGCTCACGGCGAACGGTGGCGACGGCGGCGGGGGCGGAATGCCGGCCAATTACGGCAAGAGCGGGCAGGGTGGCCGCGGCGGTGACGGCGGCACCATCGTGCTCAAGGCCAACGGGTCCATCGTCAACGCTGCGCCTTACTCGGGGACGCAGCTTGCGCCGGCAGCCGTGGTGCTCGTGGCCAACGGCGGCAATGGTGCGAGCGGCGACAACTATTCCGCAAAGACCTCCGAGGACACAGCCCACGGGCCCGATGGCGGCGCCGGGGGCACGGGCGGCAACATCACGTTCTCTGCGTTCGACGACAGCGGGCGGCCTTCCATCACGTCCAATGGCGCGGGCGTGATCGCCTCGACGGTGGGCGGAAACGGCTCCTACGGCGCCGAGGCGAACACGACGGCTGGCGATGGCAGGCATGCCAAGGGCGGCGCTGGCGGGGCGGGCGGCCGGGGCGGCATCGTGCTCATCAATACCGGCAATGCCACGCTCAGTGTGCGCGGCGTGCAAGGTCACAGCACCGGGGAGACCTACGTCATCGATCCCAGGTCGCCAGACGTTCAGGCGGCGCTGTCCTTCACGTCCGGCGCCGTGATCGCGCAGAGCTTCGGCGGCGACGGCGGCGAGGGCGGGGATGCCGACGGCAACGCGGATCCGGCCAACGGCGGTGCCGGGGGCGCCGCCGGCGCGGGGGGCAGCGTCTCCGTCTACACAGCGGGCACCCTGACGTCGCAAGACTATGGCACTGCCGGCATCGTCGCGCAAAGCGTGGGCGGATCGGGCGGCAACGGCAATACCGCGGGCTCCATATACAAGGCCAAGGCAGGCAACGGCGGCCTGGGCGGGGACGGCGGCACCGTCACCGTGGCGGCGGATGACTATGCCGGCAATACCGGCCCGAGCGCGCTCATCAGCACGCTCGGCGACGATGCGAACGCGATCATGGCGCAAAGCATCGGCGGTGGCGGCGGCAACGGCGGCAGCGTTTCCGTCAGTGGAAGTCTCACCACCTTGTTCTCGGTCGCCGTCGGTGGAGACGGCGAAGCGGGCGGCAAAGGCAGCACGGTTCGTGTCAGCCTGGGTTCGGTCGATCCCCAGACCGGTGCCGTGACGAGCGGAGCGAGCATCTCGACCAAGGGCGCGCGCTCCGCGGGCGTGCTGGCCCAGAGCGTCGGCGGCGGCGGCGGGAGCGGTGGCAGCGCCAGCGCGCTGACGGCGGGCGGCGTATTGTCGCTCGCGATCGGCGGTACCGGCGGCAGCGGCGGCACTGCCGGCACCGCCGCGGATTCCTGGCAGCAAGTCCAGGTCGACAACTACGGCAGCATCTGGACCGATGGAGAGCATTCCGCAGGTATCCTGGCCCAGGCCATCGGCGGCGGCGGGGGCAACGGCGGCGCGGCTCACAGCCTGGACATCGGCGCGCAGATCACCAATGCCGTGGCCATCGGCGGCGACGGCGGTTCGGGCGGCACCGCTGGCAACGTGAGCGTGAACCATCACGGCCAGGTCGTGACCGAGCAGGGCGACTCCTATGGCGTCCTCGCCCAGAGCATCGGCGGGGGCGGCGGCAACGGCGGTGCGAGCTTTGCGGAGACGCTCAACGCCTTCAACTCCCCGGACTTCCCCTCCGTCAACATGAAGACGGCCGTCGGCGGCAAAGGGGTCTCGGGCGGTGACGCCGGCAACGTCACCGTGGACAGCGATGGCGTCGTGCTCACGCGGGGCGCGGGGTCCATTGGGCTCTTTGGGCAAAGCATCGGCGGTGGGGGCGGCAATGGTGGAGACTCCACCGCGATCGGGGTTGCAACCTTCAACTCCACGGTGGACCTCTCGGTCGCGGTCGGCGGTTCCGGCGGGGCCGGCGGACTGGGCGGCGCCGTCAACCTGACGAACGATGCGGGCTCCGTGATGACCTTCGGTACCGGCGCCATCGGCATGTTCGGCCAGAGCATCGGCGGTGGCGGCGGCAATGGCGGATCGAGTTCCATCGATACGGCGTCGTTCCTGAGCGAGAACGAGGGCGTCACGACGACCGTTGCCATCGGCGGTAACGGCGGGTCCGGCAACCTGGGCGGCGACGTTACCGTCAACAACCTCAATTGGGGATCTGTCACGACCAACGGCGACGGCGCCATCGGCCTCGGCGCCCAGAGCATCGGCGGCAGCGGCGGTATCGGCGGCGCCTCGGCGGCCGGTGGATCCGGCGGCAACATTGTCGTCAATGTCTCGCTGGGCGGCGACGGAGGTTCAGGGAACCACGGTGGGAAGGTCACCGTGCAGAACGACGGCTCCATCCTGACGTTCGGCGGCAAGGCGGACGGTGTGTTTGCGCAGAGCGTCGGCGGCTCGGGCGGCAGCACCATAGACAAGTCGACCTCGGGCGGAGGCACCGACCCCGAAGTGCGCGCCGCGGACTATCTGGCGGGTGGGCTGGGCATCGGCAGCAATGTCATCGACAAGGGCAATGGCCTCTACGACATCGTCAAGGACGAAATCATCGGCGACAAGGCCATCGACGCGCTGCGCGACGCCTTCACCAATTATGTGACCAACAACCCCGAGCCGGGGGAGGCGGGAGCCGATCAGGAGTCTTCCTGGACGGTGACGGTCGACGTGGGCGCCACGATCAGTGGACAAGGGGGTTCGGGCGGTGACGGTGGCCTGGTCACCGTCAACAACACCGGCGTGATCGAGACGCATGGTCCCAACGCGGCGGGCATCTTCGCCCAGAGTGTGGGCGGCTCCGGCGGCTCTGCCAGCGCGGCCAAAGCAGAGAACAATCCGCAAGGCCTGGCATCGACCAACATTCCTCTCTCGGGCTCCGTCGCCATCGGCGGTGGCGGCGGCAGCTCCGGCAAGGGCGGTGACATCGACGTCACCAGCAACGGCGTGATCACGACGTATGGCGATGCGGCCAACGCCATCAGCGCGCAAAGCATTGGCGGCGGCGGCGGCAGCGGCGGCATGACCCTGGGCGATCCTACGCGCATCCAGGTCTTCAACGTCTCGCTGGGCGGCAGCGGCGGCGCGAACGGCGTCGGCGGACACGTGACCGTGAATACCGGGGCCCAGTCCTCGCTCGATACCAGCGGCGTGTCCTCGCACGGTGTGGTCGCGCAGAGCATCGGTGGCGGTGGCGGCACGGCCACACTGATGCGTTCGCAGAATTCCACGTTGGGCGGAACCTACCAGAGCGCGGTCGACTGGTCCCCGGTGGTGACGACCACGGTGGGGGGCAGCGACACGCACAGCGATTGCGGCGGCACCGGCGCGGCGGCCGTCAGTTGCGGCAACGGCGGTCAGGTCGACGTGGCGGTATCGAGCATCCGGACCCGCGGCGCCGGCTCGCACGCCGTCGTGGCGCAAAGTATCGGCGGCGGTGGTGGCATGCTGGTCGGCGCGGTTGCGCAGGACACGGCGCAGGCGCCACTGTTCGGCACCGGCGCCATGGTGGGCGACGGCCAGACGGTCAATGTGACCGTCAACGCTGGAACTATGGTGTCCACGCAAGGCGACGGATCCTATGGCGTCATTGCCCAGAGCATCGGCGGTGGCGGCCTGCTGGCCACACGTCCGTCGAGCGGGACCGGCGGCATCGCAGCGTTCCAGCAGAACGGCAGCTTGAGCGGCAATGGCGGCGAGGTGAACGTGAACGTCGGCGGCGGCGCCTTGGTCACCACCAGCGGAACGGGATCGCACGGCATCTTCGCGCAGAGCGTGGGCGGCGGCGGCGGGCTGGCGATGGACGCGGACAGCGTGCTGATGGGCACGGCCGGCGGCAGCGGCATCTCGTATCCGATCTATGTCAATGTCGATGGCAAGGTGCAGACCACCGGTACGAACGCCGCTGCGGTCTTCATCAATCCGGACGGCCAGTACGGCTCGAACAACGAAGCCGTACTCACCGTGGGCGCCAACGGCGTGTTGAGCAGCGCCGGCGATCTGGGCACCGTCGTGTTCCGCGGGCTCGCCAATACGGACACCAGCAACAAGATCCACAACTACGGCACGATCGAGGCCACGCAGGCCGGCGGCAACGCCGTCTACTCCTACGGTGGCGCCACGCTGAACCTGGACAACTACGGCTGGATCATCGGCAACGTGAAGCTGGGCTGGGGAACCTTCAGCATCCTCGAGAACGGCGGCTGGACACCGGGCGACTACAGCTATGCGGCGCAATTCGTCAACAACGTCGAGATCGACATGTACGGTTCGCACCTGCTGGAAGGCGACCTGGTCAACAACAACCTGCTGTACAGCAATGTCGACTTCGCGGCCGGCACCGGCGGCGTGGCCCATGTGACAGGCACCGCGACGATGAACCCCGGCTCGCGCATCATGATCGAGCCCAAGACGCTGACGGCCACGCCTTTTACCGTCCTGAAGGCCGACGGCGCCCTGCAGCTCAATGCGGTGCCGACGGTGGTGGGGCGCAACGCGGGCCAGTTCACGTTCGGTCTCGATGTCCAGGACAACTCGATCGCGGTAACGCCACAGGCGAACATCGCCGCGACTGCGCAGCGGTTCTCGGCCAGCCCCGCCACCGTCAATCTGGCACAGCACCTGGACGCCGGCTTCACGCGCAACGTCGGGTCGGAGATGGCGCAGCACTATGCCACGCTTGCCAAGGTCCAGGACGGCGACGAGCTGACGAGCGTGCTCGGGCAGCTCGGCAACGAAGGCGTCCAGGCGGCGAGTATCTCCCATCTGACCCGCAGCCACGACTTCGTGGGCCGCATGAGCAGTTGTCCGCAGTTCGGCGAGAACGGCGCCGGATCGAGCGAGGGTTCCTGCACTTGGGGCCGCATCATCGGCAACGAGTCGCGGCGCGACCCCAGTTCGTCGAGCAACGGCTACAAGACCGAGGACTACACGGTGCAGTTCGGCAGCCAGATGCGCCTGCGGGACGACTGGTTCCTCGGCGGGTCGGTCTCGGCGGACCGGACGAGGGCGCGCGACAGTGCGGGCAGCGCCTCGGTGAAAGGCCGCGGCTTCACGGTCGGCGCGGTGCTGAAACGGCAGTTCGGCGACTGGATGGTGTCCGGGGCGGTGGATGCCGGTATCGCCGACTACGATGCCGAGCGCCGCATCCGCTTGCCCGAGTTCGACCGTACGGCGGAAGGCTCGTTCAAGGGTCGGCACGTCGGGGTCCATGCCCGTGTGGCGCGCCAGATCCCGTTCGATACCTGGTATCTGAAGCCCTACCTCGATCTGCACGCCACGCGCATGCGTACGGACGGCTACGAAGAGACTGGTGCGGGTGCGTTGAACCTGCGTGTGTCGAAGGCCAGCGACACCCTGCTGGCCGCGTCGCCCATGCTCGAGATCGGCCACCGGATGCGCCTGGGCAACGGCCTGCAACTGCATACTTACGCGAGTGCGGGCATGACCGCCTATAACGACAGTAGCTGGGGCGCCGACGCGCAACTGATAGGTGCCGTCGCCGAAGCGGGGACGTTCCGAACGGTATCGTCCGCGCCTAGCACGCGCGCCAAGTTGAACCTGGGCGCCAATCTGATCACCCGCCGCAACTTCGACCTGAGGTTGGAATATTCGGGCGAGTTCGCCAGCGGCTACCGTTCCCACAACGGCTCGCTCAAGCTCAACTACATGTACTGATGGATTCCGGAAAGGTATCTCTTCCGAGCGTGCGTTCCTGCGGGATCGGCGTCGCAGAGTAGTTCGAGAAGTACCGGGCGGCCCTTGCCGGCGTGTGCGAAGCGCAGATGGTCCGTGGAGAAGTGCAGCGCCGGAATGTCTCCGGACGACGAGGAAGGCGAGAAGGCTTTCATCGCCGCGCCGCTGCCCCACGCCGCCCGGTATGCCACTCCAGCAACGCGATGCTCACGCCGCTCGCGCAGATGATGGCGATGCCGACCCAGGTGAAGGCGTCCGGGAAGTGGCCCCAGACCAGCCAGCCCAGTGTGCTAGCCGAAATGATTTGTGCATACATGAAGGGCGACAGCAGCGAGGCAGGTGCGAGGCGAAAGGCCTGGATCTGGAACACGTGGCCCAACGCGCCGGAGACGCCGGTGGAAATCAGTACGAGCCACTGCAGTGGCGTGAACGCGGCGAGGACGTCCAGGTTGGACGGCAGGCTGAAGGGCAGGGCGATGGTCAGCACGATGGTGCCGACCAGGCCGCTCCAGATCAGGGTGGTGATGGGGTCGTCCTGCGCCACGCGGCGCGTGGCGATGTACTGCGCGGCAAAGCACATCGCGGTCGCCAGGCCGAACAGGATGCCCAGCGGGTCGAGCCCGCTGCCCGGGCGCACCACCACCAGCACCCCGCAGAAGGCGACCCCCGCGGCCACCCAGCGCGAGACGCGCCTGGGTTCGCCGAGCAGCCAGGGCGAGGCGGCGAGCACGATCAGCGGCGCCATGAAGTTGATGGCCGTGGCCACGGCCACGGGCAGCCGCTGCAGCGACGAGAAGAACATCAGGGTGGCGAGCAGCATGGCGCCGCCGCGCACGATCTGCGCGCGCGGGTTCTGCGAGCGCAGCAGCGCCATCCCGCGCGAGGGCAGCGCCAGCGAGAGCACCAGCACCAGGTGGACGACGTAGCGCACCCAGCTCAGCACCAGGATCGTCAATCCGGTCTGCATGACCCATTTGCCGCTGGTGTCGAGCGTGGAGAGGCACCATTGGGAGAGCAGGACACAGCCGATGGCGGCGAAAGGGTTACCCAACGGAGATTCGGCTTGGCGCATGCGTACTGAGAATGGCGGCGTCTGCCCCGCGGGCGGCGTCGCTCATGGTTCTGGTGGCGGGCAAAGCCGTATTCTTTCACAGCTTGGCCGCGCGCGACTGATCCATAATGCGTGCATGATCGATCTGCGCAACATCGAGACCTTCTACTGGGTGGCCACGCTGGGCAGTTTCCGCGCCTGCGCCGAGAAGCTCAATACCACTCAGCCGGCCATTTCGCAGCGCATCGCCTCGCTCGAGGATTCGCTGGGCGTGAAGCTCTTCGAGCGCGATGCCCGCGGCGTCAGGCTGACCGGCAAGGGCCATGAGCTGCTCTCGCACGCCGAGCGCATGCTCCAGGTGCGGCAGGACATGCTGCAGGCGGCGCGCGAGCAGAACGTCATGAGCGGTAGCCTGCGCATCGGCGTGGCCGAGACCATCGTGCAGACCTGGCTGTCGGCCTTCATCGAGTGCGTGCATACCATGTATCCCGCGCTGGTCCTGGAGATCGACGTGGACACCAGCGACGTGATGCGCGCCCAGTTGATGTCGCGCCGCATCGATCTGGCTTTCCTGATGGGGCCGGTGCTCGAGCCGCGCGTGGAGAACCTGCCGCTGGGCGGCTATCCGCTGGCCTGGGTGGCGAGCCCCTTGCTGCCCCTGCCGCCCGAGCCGCTGACGCTCGCGGACGTGGCCGAATTCCCGGTCATCACCTATCCGGCCAACAGCCAGCCTTATCAATACGTGCGCGACATGCTGATGCGCGCCCGCGTGCCGCAGCCACGCATGTATGGCAGCGCCTCGCTGTCGATGGTGGTGCGCATGGCCAAGGACCGCATCGGCGCGGCGGTCATCACCCCCGTGTTCCTGGACGCCGAGCTCGCCGCGGGCGATCTGCGCGTGCTCGACGTGCAGGCCGAGCCGCTGCCCGATCTCTCGTTCACGGCGACCTGGGTGCAGGGCCCGGACAGCCATGCCGAGCGCATGCTCGCGCTGCTGGCGCAGCAGACCGCCCAGCGCGCGCGCGTCTCGCGCCGCGTGGCCCTGCCCAGGCCGGCGCGCCGCATCGCCCGCAAGCGCCAGACATAAAGAATATTTATGACCCCGCATCCGATCTTACGATTGGACGCCAAGGGAAGTCATGCGTTGCAATGCGTCAGCAGATCCTGCCGGCCGAACCCCGGATGCGCCGACACAGCGCGACGCGGGGCGCGGCGGGTCGCTACCGTTGCCGCGACATGCCATCGGGAGGCCGCGCGCACCACCATCCCGCTTTCGGAGCCTCGCATGAAGAACACCTTCGCCATAGCCGCCGTACTGCTGGCCGGCGCCGTCCAGGCCCAGGACCTGCCCAAGACCCAGCTCAACGTCGTCGGCGGTCTGAGCAACCTCACGGCCTACACCGAGTACGAGCGTCCCTTCTGGACCAAGACGATTCCCGAGCGTTCCAACGGACAGATCACGGCGCGCATCCGCGGCTTCAACGAGATGGGCCTGAAGGGGCCTGAACTGATGCGCCTGATGTCGCAGGGCGTGGTGCCGTTCGGCACGGCCACCCTGGCCTATTTCGCGAGCGACGATCCGATCAACGAAGCGATCGACCTGGCCGGCCTCGCCCCGGACGTCGAGACCGCCCGCAAGGTGACCGAGGCGTTCGAGCCGGTCTACGCCAAGGTCTACGGCGACGGCGCGAACGTGCGCCTGCTCGGCGTCTCGACCTATCCGGCCCAGGTGTTGTTCTGCAATGCCGAGATCACGAGCCTGGCCGACGTCAAGGGCAAGAAGGTGCGCACCAGCAGCCGCACCACCGCCGAGTTCGTCGAGGCGTTGGGCGGCACCAGCGTGACCATGCCGTTCGGCGAGGTCGTGCCGGCCATGCAGAACCGCGTCGTGGACTGCGCGATCACCGGTTCGCTCTCGGGCTATTCGGCCAAGTGGTATGAAGTCGCCACCCACCTGTACGCGCTGCCCATCAATTGGAACCAGCAGATCCACGCCGTCAACCAGAAGGTGTGGGATGGTCTGGATCCCAAGGTGCAGGCCTTCCTCGAGACGAACATCCGCGAACTCGTGGACGACATCTGGGACGCCGCGGCGCGCCAGACGCAGGAAGGCTACGACTGCAACACCGGCGCGGATGCCTGCCCCTACGATGTCAAGGGCAAGATGACGCTGGTCGAGCCGAGTGAGGCCGACCGTGAATTGCTCAAGAAGGTCACCCAGGAAGCCGTGCTGCCGAAGTGGGCCGCGCGCTGCTCGGAGCAGTGCGTGACCGATTTCAACGCCACCATCGGCAAGGTGCTGGGCGTTACCGCCAGCCGCTGATCGTGCTGCGGGGGCCGGTGCAAGGCCGGCCCCTCCGATTCGCATGGGCGCGCCCGGAGGGCGCGCTGTCGCGGAGTGATTCCATGACTCAATTTCAGAACTTGCGCGTGCTCGGCGGACTGCTGCGCGGCGCGGAGGCGATGTCGCGCATGGCGGTCTGGGCGGGCGGTGCGCTCACCCTGGCCAGCGTGCTCCTCGTGGGCTTCGACGTGTTCGCCCGGCGCTTCTTCGGGTTCAACACGGGCGGGGCCGACGAGCTGTCGAGCTACGCCTTCGCCATCAGCACCGCGTGGGCGCTGGCGTTTGCCGCGCTGCAGCGCGCCAATGTGCGCGTGGATGTGGTCTACCAGTACCTGCCGGTGCGCGTGTCGGCCGTGCTCGACTGGCTGGCCATCGTCGCGCTCGGCGTCTTCATGGCCTTCATGACGTTCTACGCCTACGACGTGGTGCATACCTCCTGGACGCGCAATGCCGCGGCCAACACGCCGCTCGCCACGCCGCTCTGGATTCCGCAGGGGATGTGGTTCCTCGGTCTGGTCTGGATGTGCATCGTGCTCGCGCTGATGCTGGTGCGCGCATCGGTCGCGCTCGTCACGGGCGACATCGCCGCCGTGAAGGCGATTGCCGGCGTGCGTTCGGCGCAGGAAGAAGCCGCCGAAGAGGCTGCCGCGGGTGAACGCCTGGTCGAGGAGGCACGGCAATGATTTCCACCACCCTGATTCTTCTGCTGGTGCTGATCGGCGCCAGCATCCCCGTGGCTGCTGCCTTGGGCGTGCTCGGCCTGGTGCTGGACCCGCTGTTCAGCATGCTGCCCCTGTCGCGCGCCATGGGCGAGCTTTCCTGGGCCACCAACAATGAGTTCCTGCTCGTTGCGATTCCGCTGTTCATCCTGCTGGGCGAGATCCTGCTGCGCTCGGGCTTCGCCGAGCGCATGTACTCGGCCATGAGCCTGTGGCTGTCCTGGCTGCCGGGCGGCCTGATGCACGCCAACATCGGGGCCTCCACGCTGTTCTCCGCAACGTCCGGCTCCAGCGTGGCCACCGCGGCCACGGTCGGCACGGTCGCCATGCCGCAGCTCAAGCGCTATGGCTACAACGAGTCGCTGTTCCTCGGCAGCCTGGCCGCCGGCGGCACGCTGGGCATCCTGATCCCGCCCTCGATCAACCTGGTGCTCTACGGCGTGCTGACGAACTCGTCGGTGCCGCAGCTCTATCTCGCCGGCCTGATCCCGGGCCTGGTGCTCGCCGGGCTCTTCATGCTGACCGTGCTGATCGCCTGCCTGCTGCGCCCCGCCTGGGGCGGCAAGCGGATCGAAGCCGACTGGTCGGGACGCCTCCGCTCGCTGGTGCACCTGCTGCCGCCGGCCTTCATCTTCCTGCTGGTGGTGGGCTCGATCTACGCCGGGTTGGCCACGCCCACCGAGGCGGCCGCGCTGGGCGTGATCGGCGCGCTGGTTCTCGCCGCATGCGTGCGCAAGCTCACGCTGCGCATGCTGCGTGAGGCCATCGAGGGCACCATGCGCTCGAGCGCGATGATCATGCTGATCGTGATCGCGGCCGCGTTCCTGAACTTCGTGCTGTCGGCCACCGGCATCACCGACGACATCGTCGGCGCGATCCAGGGCCTGGGCCTGTCGCCCGGCTGGATGCTGCTCATCGTCATCCTGTTCTACATCGTGCTGGGCTGCTTCATGGAGACCCTGTCGATGATGATCACGACGATTCCCATCATCGCGCCGATCATGATCACCCTGGGCTACGACCCGATCTGGCTCGGCATCGTCATCATCATCCTGGTCGAGGCCGCGCTCATCACGCCGCCCGTGGGGCTGAACCTCTTCGTGGTGCAGAGCCTGCGCAAAAGCGGTTCGATGAATGCGATCATCGTGGGCAGCATCCCTTTCGTGCTCGCCATGTTCGTGATGATCGGCCTGCTCGTGCTGTTCCCCGGCATTGCGCTGTGGCTGCCTGCGGCCATGCGCTGAACCTAGTCCGGGCCGGCGCGCGACGCCGGCCCTTTCACCGGTAATTCCCATGCAAGTCACTTTCGACATCATCGACGACGCGGGTCAGCAGCCGCTCGCCGTGGACTTCTCCGAACTCGTCGTCGCCGGCTGGGCCGGACGCGACCAGGCCGTCATCGAGCACCACATCGAGGAGCTCGCGGCGATCGGCGTGCCGCGTCCCAGCGCCACGCCGCTGTTCTATCGCATCGCGGTCAACCAGCTCACCCAGGCCGAGCGCGTCCAGGTCGTGGGCGCGCAGACCTCGGGCGAGGTCGAGGCCTTCGTCTTCAACGCGGGGGGCGAGAGCTACGTGTCGGTGGCGTCCGACCATACCGACCGCGAACTCGAGGCGCACAGCGTCGCGCTCTCCAAGCAGGCCTGCGTCAAGCCCTTGGCCCGCCAGGCCTGGCGCCTGGCGGACGTGGCAGACTATTGGGACGAACTGGTCATCCGCTCGTGGATCGATGAGGGCGGGCGCACCGTGGCTTACCAGGAAGGCCCGCTCGCCAGCCTGCGTTCGCCGGCCGACCTGATCGCCACCTATACCGGCGGCGGCGCGCGCCTGTCGGACGGCACCGGCATGACCTGCGGCACCGTGGCCGTGCAGGGCGGCATCCGGCCGGCCTCGGCATTCACCATGGAGCTGTTCGACCCGCGTCGCGGCCGCGCGATCCGGCATGCCTACGCCATCGACGTGCTGCCTGTCGTCGCCTGATTCCGCTGCATCTGCCGGTCCGCATCGCGCCGGCCCAGGAGAACCGTCATGCTTCCCACATTGCAACAACTGCGCGCGGATCTGGACGCCGGACGCACCAGCGCGCTCGCGCTGGCCGAGGCCGCACTGGCGCGCGCCAAGGACCCGGCCGGCGAAGGCGCGCGCGTCTACACCCGCCTCTATGAGGAACGCGCGCTGGCGCAGGCGCGCGCCGCCGATCTGCTGCGCGCGGCCGGACAGGTCCGCTCGGTGCTCGACGGCGTGCCCGTGTCGATCAAGGATCTGTTCGACGTGGCCGGCGAGCCGACCACGGCCGGATCGGTCGTGCTCAAGGATGCCGCGCCGGCAGCGCAGGACGCGCTGGTGGTGCGGCGGCTGGCGGCCGCGGGCGCGGTCATCGTGGGCAAGACCAACATGACCGAGTTCGCCTACTCGGGCCTGGGCATCAATCCGCACTACGGCACACCGCGCAACGCCTGGCAGCGCAACGAGGCGCGCATCCCGGGCGGCTCGTCCTCCGGCGCCGCGGTTTCGGTGACCGACGGCATGGCCGCGATCGCCATGGGTTCGGACACCGGCGGCTCGGTACGCATACCCTCGGCGCTGTGCGGCCTGACGGGCTTCAAGCCGACGGCGCGGCGCGTGTCGATGGACGGCGTGCTGCCGCTGTCCGCCAACCTGGATTCGATCGGCCCGTTGGGCGCGAGCGTGGCGTGCTGCGCGGCCGCCGACGCCATCATGGCGGGTGAAGCTCCGCGCGCGCTGGCTCCCGCGCGGCTGGAAGGGTTGCGCGTGGCGGTGCCGGGCACCGTGGTCCTGGACGGCATGGACGAGACCGTGGCCACCGCCTTCGCCGGCGTCCTTGCGCAGCTCGAGCGGGCGGGCGCGCGCGTCGAGCGCATCGAGATACCCGAATTCGCCCGGCTCGGCGCGATCAATGCCAAGGGCGGCTTCACCGCCGCCGAGGCCTGGGCCTGGCATCGCGGCCTGATCGAGCGGGCGGCCGACGCCTACGATCCGCGCGTGGTGTCGCGCATGCGCCGCGGGGCCGACATCAGTGCGGCCGACTACATCGAGCTGCTGGCCGCGCGGCAGGCCTGGATTGCCGGTGTCGAGGCGCGCATCGCGGGCTACGACGTGCTCGCCATGCCGACCGTGCCGGTAGTCGCGCCCACGATCGCGGCGCTGACGGCCTCGGACGATGCCTACTACGCGGCCAACGGCCTGATCCTGCGCAATTCCACCTTCATCAACTTCCTCGACGGCTGCGCGCTGTCGCTGCCTTGCCATGCGCCGGGCGCGGCGCCGGTCGGGCTGATGCTGGCGGCCGCGGGCGGACAGGACGAGCGCGTGCTGGCCGTGGGCGCGGCCGTCGAAGCCATGCTGCGCGGCTGACCACGGGGCCGGGCGCAAGCCTCGCCCTCGGGGCAAGGTCCAGCCTGGCCAGCCCGTCCTGGCGCGCCCATGGCGCGACGAGGAAGCTTCCGCCGCCAGGCGGAAGCGAGTCATATTGCGCCGGGGCCGCGGCCCCGGCACTGCTGGAGCTTTCATGTCGTCTCTCCCGATGCTGCCGGGCAACCCCGGCCACCAGGCCAGGCTCGCCATCCGCACGGGCCGCTACACCGGACCCACGGCGAACCTGGCGCCCGGCCACGTGCAGGCCAACCTCGCGATCCTGCCGCGCGCGCTGGCCGAGGACTTCCTGCGGTTTTGCCAGCGCAATCCCAAGCCGTGCCCGCTGCTGGCGGTCTCGGAACCCGGCGATCCCGCGCTGCCCACGCTGGGCGTGGACGTGGACATTCGTACCGACATTCCGCGCTATCGCGTCTGGCGCGACGGCGAGCTCGTCGAGGAACCCGGGCAGATCGGCGCGCACTGGCGCGACGACCTGGTGGCGTTCCTGATCGGCTGCTCGTTCTCGTTCGAAGAGGCCATGCTGCAGAACGGCCTGCCGGTGCGCCACATCGAGCAGGGCTGCAACGTGCCGATGTACCGCACCAGCCTGATGACCCAGCCGGCCGGGCGGTTTCACGGGCCCATGGTGGTCTCCATGCGGCCCATGCGCGCGGCCGACGCGATCCGCGCGATCGAAGTCACCTCGCGCTTCCCGTCGGTGCATGGTTCGCCCGTGCACCTGGGCGACCCCGCCGAAATCGGCATTGCCGACCTCGCGCGGCCCGACTATGGCGATCCGGTCGAGATCCGTGCGGGCGAGATCCCGGTGTTCTGGGCCTGCGGCGTGACGCCGCAATCCGTGGTGGCTGCCGCCAAGCCGGCGTTCTGCATCACCCATGCGCCGGGCCACATGCTGGTGACCGATCTCATCAACGCGCGGCTGGCCGTCTGAGCGCCGCACTGCCTCCTGGGGCCGGCCGGGGCTGAGCGGGCGCCAGCCCGATGCGCGGGCACGGGTGCGGCATGTCTATACCTGCTGGGCGCGCACCAGCCACCAGGCGAGCACGATCGCCGCCAGCATGGCGCCGGCGAGCACGGGCCAGGCCGTCAGCCAGCGTTCGCCGGCACCGACCCTGCGGTCCAGCAGGCGCCATGCGAGCGCCGAGCGCGCCGCGATGCCGTCCTGCAGGGCGGCCCATGCCTCGCTGGCGCGGCGCCAGGCAATGCGCGCGCCGACAGCCCGCACGCAGGCCACGATCGGCCACAGGATGTCGCCTTCGGGAACGCGCGGCGCGCGTCGCCACCAGCGCGCGGCGGCGCCCGCCAGCACCAACCCGAGCAGCACCGGCCAGCTCGCGCCCCACCAGTGCGAGGGGGCGAGGGCTTCCTCGATGAGGGCGGACGGGAACAGGGCGGGCACGAAACCGACGACGGCCACCATGCCGAGCAAGACCAGCCAGGGTGCCGCAAGGCCCGGCTTGGGCTTGCCCACGGGCTCGTGCCACAACAGAAAGCCGAAGCGGGCCATCAGCAGCGTGGTGCCGATCGCGGCCAGCGGCAAGACGGTATCGAGCACGCCATACCATGCGTCGGTCAGTTCGGGCAGCACGTGCTTGAGTGCCGTCTTGGCCACCGCGCCGCTGGTGAAGGGCAGGCCGGCCAGGGCGAGGCCGGGCAGCAGCAGAAGGGCGAGCGCGCGGCGCCGGCGCCGCGCATCGGGCGCCGCCTGCACGCATCCCACGCCGAGAAACAGCGCCCCCTTGGCAAAGGCGTGGTGGACCGCGTACAGCGTGATGGCGAGCACGGCGGGGGCGGCCGCACTCACGTCCAGGAAGGCCATGCCGAGGGCCGCGGCGAGCAGGCCCAGTTGGCTCACCGAGGAATAGGCGAGCACGGCCTTGGGGCGGGCCTGGGCGCAGCCGGCGAGCGCTGCGCCGAAAGCGCCGGCCAGGCCCAGGCCGATCAAGGCGGCCCCCAGCGCCGGCGCGGCCAGCTCGCCCAGCGGCAGCAGCACCAGCCACCCCAGCACCCCGGCCTTGACCATGGCCCCCGAGAGCACCGCGCTGGCCGGTGTCGGCGCCACCGGGTGGGCCACCGGCAGCCACACATGCAGGGGCACCAGCGCCGCCTTGATGCCGAATCCGGCCACCAGCAGCCCCAGCGTCAGCGGGTCGGCGGCCACGGCGGATGCCATGTCGTCGAGCGCGATCGACGCGGCCTGTGCCACGGCCAGCCACAGCGCGGGCAGGATCAATGCTTCGCCCAGGATCACCAGCGCGAGGTAGACGGTCCCGGCGCGCCGGGCTTCATCGGTCCCGTCGTGCACGATCAACCCGTACGCGCACAGGCCCATCGTCAGAAAGCCCAGGTAGAAGGTCACGGCGTCGCCGGCGAGAATGAGCAGGAGGTTGCCGGCCAGCGTCGCCAGCCAGTAGGCGGACATGCGCACGCGATGCGGGTCGTGGGCGTGGTAGGCGGCGGCGTAGTGCCCGCAGACCAGCCAGAGCGCGGCGGTGAGCAGGAGGAACACGCGCGAGGTGTCGTCCAGCCCGAGCGTGGTGCCGACCAGCAGCCACGGGAGTTCGACCGTAGCCGAGGGCCAGCCGGACAAGGCGACCAGCAGGGCGGGCAGGGCCGCCCAGGGCGCGAGCGCCAGAGCGAACGGCCGCAGCCGCGCGGCGGCCAGCGCAAACGCCAGCGCCAGGGGCAGGCCGGCACAGCAGAGAAGGGCGGTGGTGGCCAGCATGCTCAAGGTTCCGGGGAGATGCCGTAGTAGTCGCGCTCGGCGATCACCTCGGCCCAGCCCAGGGGGCTGAGCGCGAGGCCGGCGAACACGCCCGCGCCGATCGAGGCCAAGGCGGTGGCGACCGGCGGCAGCAGCATCCACATCGTCAGCGGTTTGCGCGCAGGGCCCCGCGCCGGCGCGGGCTCGAGGAACCAGGCGGCGTACAGCATGGGCAGGAAGTACGCGGCGTTGAGCACGGTCGAGGCGACGAAGATCCAGATCACCCAGCCCTGGCCGGCATCCAGAGCGCCGCCTGCCAGATACCATTTGCTGACGAAGCCTGCCACCGGCGGCAGGCCGATCATGCCGAACGCGCCCACGGTGAACGCCGCCATGGTCCAGGGCATCGCGCGGCCCATGCCGCGCATCTCGTCCACGGTGTGAACGCCGCGCGCCTCGGCCAGATTGCCGGCGCAGAAGAACAGGGTGATCTTCATCAGCCCCTGGTGCACGATGTGCACGAGTGCGCCGATGGTCGCGATCGGGCTCGCCAGGCAGGCGCCCAGGGCGATGTAGGAGAGCTGGCTGACGGTGGAATAGGCCAGGCGCTTCTTGATCTCGCGTTGGAAGAGGGCGCGCACCGAGCCGTAGACAATGGTGAAGGCGGCGACCGCGGCGAGCGCCGCCGTGCCCGCGTAGGCCTGCGAGAAGCCCAGACCGAAGACGTCGTAGAGCACGCGGATGATGCCGAAGACGCCGGCCTTGACCACCGCGACCGCGTGCAGCAGCGCGCTCACCGGCGCCGGCGCGACCATGGCGCTGGGCAGCCAGCCGTGCAGTGGCACCAGCGCAGCCTTCACGCCCATGCCGCCCATCAGGAGCGCGAAGATCAGCGCCAACGCGCCGGGCGCGCGCGCATGCAGCGGCTCGAGCGAGTTGGCCGCGCTGAACTCCAGGTTCGCGTCGAGCACGTGCAGGCCCAGCGTGCCGAGCAGGACGGCCACGCCGCCGATCAACGTATAGACGAGATAGCGGCGCCCGGCGGCGAGTGCCTGCGGCGTGCCGCTGTGCACCACCAGCGGGTAGGTGGCGATGGTGAGGAATTCGTAGAAGTACAGAAAGGTGACGAGGTTGCCGGACAGCGCGATGCCGGTCGATGCGGTCACCGACAGGCTGAAGAAGCCGAAGAAGCGCGAGCGATCCTCGTAGCGCTTGAGGTAGCCGATGGCGTAGATCGTGGTGGCCAGCCAGAGCCCGGCGGACAGCGTGACGAACTGCAGGCTGAGCGGATCGGCGCGCAGTGACAGGTCCAGGCCGGGCAGGAAGGCGATGCGGGCCTCGTAGGCGTTGCCGGCCATCACCCCGTCCAGCAAGACCAGCACCAGCACCACCTTGGCCACCGCGCCCGCCAGGTTGAGCGCGATGCGCAGCCGCGACTGCGCTTCGGTGAGGAAGAACACCGCCAGCCCCGGGAAGAACGAGGACAGCAGGATCGCCGTCAGCAGCCAGGCGCCGCTGCTGGTGTCGGTACGCGGTGCGGCAGCCTGGGCCAGCGCCACGCCGATGTCCAGCAGGTTCAGGGGCAGGGCGGCGGCCACGCCCAGCAGGAAGGCGAGCGTGGCCGGCACCAGCGCCAGCCATTCGAGCGGCCAGGGCACCGGGTGCGGCGCCCGCGCCTCGGCGTCCTCGGGCGCGCGGGCGAGCGCTGCGCCGAGCACCTTGATCACGTACAGCGCCGAGAGCAGCCCGCCGCCGGCGAGCACGACGATCCAGAGCCAGGCGCCGTGGCGCCAGCCCGCTTCGAGCAGCAGCCATTTGCCGACGAAGCCGCCGGCCGGCGGCAGGCCCATCAGGCTGACGCCGGCCAGCCCCATGGCCAGCAGGCTCATCTTCAGCCGGCCCGCCAGGCGCGCCAGCGCGTCGATGCGGTCCGTACCCAGCGCGAGCAGCACGTTGCCGGCGGCCAGGAAGAAGGCCGCCTTGGCCAGGCCATGGGTGAGCGCCAGGTAGAACGTACCGCTCCAGGCCAGCGAGGGTGTCTGGGAGAACAGCGGGAAGAACAGAAAGAGATAGCCGATCTGGGCGACGGTGGAGTAGGCGATGAGCGGTTTGAGCCGGTCCTGGCGCGCCGCCTGCAGCGAACCCCAGACGATCGCCGCGGTGCCGGCGCAGCCCAGGAGCAGCCCGACGGTGTGCAGTTCGAGCGCGGCGAAGGGGCCGAGCCAGAGGCGCACGAGCAGGTAGAACCAGGCCTTGATGACCAGGGCGGACAGCACGGCGCTGACCGGCGCGGCGGCCGAGCCGTGCGCGGCCGGCAGCCAGACGTGAAAGGGAAAGAGCGCGGTCTTGGCGGCCAGGCCGGCCAGCATCAGCGCCAGGGCCGCCCAGGCGGCGGGCCCGGTGCTCGCATGCTCGCGCGCGAGTGCGAGATCCAGCGTACCGCTCGCGCCGTAGAGCAGCGCCACGCCGGCCAGGTACAGCAGCGAACCCAGCAGCGCGACCAGCAGGTAGCGCATGGCGGCGGCGAGCGCCTCGCGCTTGCCGGCCTGCGCCACCAGCATCACCGCGGCCAGCGTCACGAGTTCCATCGTGACGTACAGGTTGAAGAGGTCGGCCGCCACGAACAGGGCGTTCAGGCCGGCCCACAACAGATAGAACAGCGGCCAGAAGAGGCGTGCCTGCCGGCGTTCGTCGGGGCTGGCGGCGAGCCAGGCATACCAGGCGGCGAGCGCGGCCACGATACCGGTCAGCAGCAGCATGACGGCGGCCACCCCATCGGCCACCAGCTCGATGCCCAGGGGCGCGCGCCAGCCACCCAGGGCGTGCCGCACGGGAGCGCCGGTGTCGATGACCGCATGGGCCAGCCCGGCCGCGACCGCCAGCGCCGACGCCGGCCCCAGCGTGTGCAGCAACCCCGCCCAGCGGCCGCGCGCGAACAGCGCCAGCAGGGCGAGGCAGAGCGGCGTCAGTGGTGTGGCGAGCAACAACGGCAGCCCGAACGGCGGGACTTCAGTCAACCGCATCCTCCTTCTGCTCCGCGGGCGCGGGGCCCGCATCGTGCAGGCGCTTGAGCAGCACCAGCGCGAAGGCGCTCGCGCTCACGGCGACCACGATGCCGGTCAGCACCATGGCATGCGGCAGCGGGTCGGGCGGGCCATCGGGGGCGCGGCGGGCGATGGCCACCAGCAGCAGGAAGACCGCCGAACTCAGCACGTTGAGCGCGAGGATGCGGCGCAGCAGGCTGGCGCTGGCAACGAGCGCATGCAGCGCCAGCGCCATCAGGGCCGCGGCCGCGCCGCCGTAGATCACCAGTTCGGGCGAGTGGGTCATGGCGATTCCCGGGGCGGCCGAGGCGGTTGCGGGGGCTGTGCGTCGGCGGTGTAGATCATGGCGAGCATGCCGCCGATGGCCAGCGTGAGCACGCCTTCCAGGGCCAGAATGCCGGGGTACACCCAGCCCTGCGGCCATTGCAGGAAGCCGCCACCCATCGCTGCGCTCGCCCAGCCCGCGGCCAGGAAGGCGACCAGGCCCAGCGCGAGGACGCTGCGCGTGACGGGATGATCGCGCGCGGCGAGCTGCTGTGTACCGGAGAGAAAGAGCAGCACGCAGGCGGCGGCCAGGATCGCGCCGGCGGGAAACGCACCGCCCGAGCGGCCCGTGCCGGCCCAATACAGGTACACGGCGGCCATCAGCATGAACGGCACGAGCACGCCGCCGATGGCGGGCAGCAGGCGGCTGGTGCGTGCCGGCGGCAAGGCCTGCGGGGCTGGGGCCGCGGTGGCGCGCAGCATGAGGGCGCCGAGCGCGGCCAGCGCGAGCACGCCCATCTCGAGGAAGGTGTCATAGGCGCGCAGATCGAGCAGCACCGCGGTCACGGCGTTCGATACCGGGTGTGCGTCCAGGGCCGACGCCATGGCCGCGTATGCCCCGCCGTCGGGTATGGGCAGGAACCACAGACCGCCGGCGACGATGAGACCGGCGAAGAGGCCGAGTACGCCGGCCGCGGCGTGATCGCGCATGCGCGGCGGGCGCGTGCCGTCGAGTTCGCCGCGCGCGTCCTGGTCGGTGTCGGGCGGCGCGCCCTGGCCCGCCCGCCGCCCGCTCAGGTGGCCGAGCGCGTCGAGCAGCAGTGCGCCGGTGAGGCCAGCGCCGATGGCGGCTTCGGCGAGCGCGATGTCGGGCGCGTCCAGACGCACCCAGCACAGCGCCATCAGCAGGCCGAAGGCGATGAAGAGCACGATCGCCGTGAACAGGTCGCGCACGCCCAGGGCGCGCCAGGCCACGTAGACCAGGCCGGCCGCCAGGAGCAAGTCGAAGCCCAGGTTCATGGCACGGATCATGAGCGGGCCTGTCGGCTGGCGGGCGTGGCGCTGTCGGCAGGGTGGGCCGTGTCGGCGGCGCCGTGCGTGTGCGGCTGCAGCAGCTCGACGCTGTCGGCGTCGGCGTGCTCCACGCCCAGCGCATGCCGCGCGATCAGGTACGCCCCGGCCGAACCGACCAGCATGGCCAGCAGCCAGATCAAGCCGAGCTTGACGCCGCTCGCCACGCTGTCGCTTTGCAGGATGAGCCCGCTGACGAGAAAGCCGAGGCCCAGGTTGTCGGCCTTGGTGAGCGCGTGCAGGCGGGTGAGCGTATCGCCAAAGCGCAGCAGGCCGAGCGTGCCGCCGGTGAAGAACACCGCGGACAGCACCAGCAGCACGACGGTGAGGGCATCGATCATGGCCGCTCCTTGCCACGCCGCGGCCAGACCCGGGCGACGAAGGCGCTCGCCGCCAGCGCGCCCAGCAGGGCGAAGACCAGCGCCACGTCGCGCAGGGCGGGCAGCTCGACGGCCTCGGCCAGCAACAGCAGGATGGCCACGCCCATTGTGCCGAACAACTGCGCGCAGGTCATGCGGTCCGGCGGCGCCGGCCCGCGCAGCACGCGCGCGAGGCCGATCAGCAGTTGCACGAGCAGCAGGGCCGCCAGGCCGATGTACCAGGAGGTCATGGGGACATCCTCCCATCCGGGCGCGTTTCCTCATCGGCATGGCCGGCGGTACCGCGATCCGTATGGCCGTCGCCACGCCCCGCCGCGCGGCCGAACACGGCGGCGACGCGTTCCTCCAACTGTTGCAGGGCGGCGTGCACGGGCAGGTGGCGATCGATGACGTGCAGGATCAGGCGCTCGTCCTCGAGCCGGGCGGACAGGGTGCCCGGGATCAGGTTGACGACCAGCGTGAAGACCACGCGTTCGGTCGCGCCCATGCCGGCCACCGGGTAGGCCACCAGGGCGGGCGCGGTCGGTACGCGCGGGGCGCAGGCGCGGCGTACGACGTCGGCGCCGCCGGCGATGGACTGCCGCAGGAAGAACGGCACGAAGCGCAGCAGCGCCATCAGCCTGGGCCGCGGCCAGGGCGGCGGAAGCAGGGCCACGCTGGCCGAGGCCGCCGCGGCGCTGGCGAGCAGGCCGAAGCCCAGGGTGCCGGCCGCGCCCTCGGTCATGGCCCACCAGATCGTGCCGAAACCGGCGCTGCGCCACAGCAGGGCGGGGATCAGGCTGCGGACAGGCACGGTCAAGGCGGCTTCCTCCGGGATTTGCGGGTGCGCTTGGGGGGCGATGCTCACATGACGGTCATCGCGTCCTGTCGGAGACGGTTGCCCGGTTCGTGCCCCGCGGCATGGGGATCGAGACACCCTAGGACAGAGCACTGCCGCGCACGCAGAGTTCCGCAAGAAAAAAACGTGCCCGTCCCTGGCGGGAGCGGGCACGTCGGGCAGTCCTGACGCATGGCGAGTCGGGCTACATGGCGTTGGGCAGCACGGTGACGATCCGCGGGAAGACGGTCACGATGGCGGTGGCCAGCACCAGCAGCAGGAAGAACGGGAAGGACATGCGCACCACTTTCCAGAGGTCGTAGCCGGTGATGCCCTGGATGACGAACAGGTTGAAGCCCACCGGCGGCGTGATCTGCGCCATTTCCACCACCAAGATCAGGTAGATGCCGAACCAGATCGGGTCGAGCCCGCTGGCGAGCACGGTGGGCATCAGCACGCTGGTCGTGAGTACCACGATCGAGATCCCGTCGAGAAACGCACCGAGCAGGATGAAGAAGATCGTCAGCACGAAGATCAGCATGTAGGGCGACAGGCCCATGCTGGAGATCCAGGCCGCCACGTTGGCGGGCAGGCCGGTGAAGCTCATCGCGCTGGTCAGGTAGGCCGCGCCCATCAGGATGAAGCCGATCATGCAGGACGTGCGGGTGGCGCCCATCAGACTGTCGGTGAACGACCTCCAGGTGAGCGAGCGGCCCCAGGCGGCGATGATGAGCGCGCCGATCACGCCGATCGTGGCCGCTTCGGTGGCGGTGGCGATGCCTGCGTAGATCGAGCCGATCACCCCGGCGATGAGCAGCATCACCGGCAGCAGCAGGCGCAGGCGCGCGAAACGCTGCGTCCAGGGGATCGACGGCTCGGGCGGCGGCACCTTGTCCTTGTTGCGGATCGACCAGAGGCCGATGTAGCCCGAAAACAGGAACATGAGCATGATGCCCGGCAGAATGCCCGCGATGAAGAGCTTGATGATCGAGACCTGGGCGGCGACGCCGTAGACGATCATCACGATCGAGGGCGGAATGAGCAGGCCCAGCGTGCCGGCGCCGGCGAGCGAACCGATGGACAGGCTTTCGTTGTAGCCGCGCGATTTGAGTTCGGGCAGCGAGATGCGGCCGATGGTGGCGGCGGTGGCGGCCGACGATCCCGAGACCGCGGCGAAGATGCCGCAGCCGATCACGTTCACGTGGGTCAGGCGGCCCGGCAGGCGGTTCACCCAGGGGCTGAGCCCGGTGAACATGTCCTCGGCGAGCCGGGTGCGATACAGGATCTCGCCCATCCAGATGAACAGCGGCAGCGCGGTCAGCGCCCAGTTGGCGGTCGCGTCCCAGCTCTTGGTGGCGAAGATGATGCCGGCGGGCGCGTCGGTGAACACGATGAGCCCGAGCAGGCCGCAGCCGATCAGCGCGACCGCGACCCAGACGCCCAGGCCGAGCAGCAACAGCAGCGCGCCGACCAGGATCACCGCCTGGAGAATGTCATTCATGGCCGATCTCCTTGGGCAGCTCGCCGCGCAGCGCGAGCACCAGGTGGCGCACCAGCATCAGCGCGAACAGGGTCAGGCCGACGGGCATGGACAATTGGGGTATCCACAGGGGAACGCGTAGCATGCCCTGCGAGATTTCGTTGTATGCGTAGGATTCGTAGACGAAGAAGATGGCGTGCCAGGCGCCCCAGGCCGACAGCGCGATGGCGATCAGCGTGGCGATGATTTCGTAGGGTTTGACGGCCTTTTCGGGCAGGAACTGCAGGACCAGGGTGACGCGAATGTGCGCACCGTGCAAGAGGGCGTAGGGCAGGGCGAGGAAGATGGAGGCCGCCAGACACCAGGCGGCGAAATCGTCCGCCGACGGTATCTGGTGGCCGAACATGCGGCCGACAATCTGCCCCGAGATCAGCACTCCGATCGAAGCGAGGGCGATTGCGGCCAGCACGCCACTCGCCACGGCCAGGCGTTCAAGCAAAGCCATGGCGATGCACCTCAGTTGCCGCGAAAGGCGTTGAGCACCTTGGTGCCTTCTTCGCCGGCGCGCTTTTCCCATTCGGTGGTCATGGTTTCGCCGATCTTGCGCAGTTCGGCGGCCAGGGTCTCGGGCACGGGTTCGACGCTCATGCCGTGGTCGGCCAGCGTCTTGGTGAGCTTGTCGGTCTGCTCGCGGCCCAGATCCCAGCCGCGCGCTTCGGCCTGCTCGGCGGCCTGCGTCACCGCCTGCTGCTGCTCCTCGGGCAGGCGGTCGTAGGCGCGCTTGTTGACGATGACGTAGTTCAGCGGAATGAAGGCCTGCGTGTCGTAATAGAACTTGGTGTAGTCCCAGGCTTGCGTGTCGACGCCGGTGGCGGGCGAGGTCAGCATGGCGTCGATCACGCCGGTGGAGAAGGCCTGCGGCACCTCGGGCGTGTTCACGGTGGTCGGCACCGCGCCCATCAGCGTGGCCATGCGGCTGGTGGAGGCGCTATACGCGCGAAAGCGCACGCCGCTCAGATCCGACATGCTCGTGACCGGCGTCTTGGTGTAGATGCCCTGCGGGGGCCACGGCGCCGCGTACAGCAGCACGATGCCCTGCTTGTCGAGCTTTTCCTGGATGATGGGCTTGGCAGCCTTCCAGAGCTTTTCGGTGTCGTCGAACGAGCTGGCCAGGAAGGGCACGCTGTCGATCTCGAACATGGCGTCTTCGTTGCCCGCCGAGGACATCAGCACTTCGCCGGCCTGCACCACGCCCTGCTGCACGCCGCGCTTGACTTCCGGGCGCTTCAACAGCGTGCTGTTGGACTGCACATTGATGACCAGCTCGCCCTTGGTGGCTTCCTTGACGTCCGCGGCGAACTGGCGCACGTTCTGCGTCAGGTAGTTGGCGTCGGGCTGCTCGGCGCTCAGCATCCACGTGGTTGCGGCGTTGGCAGCGCTGGTCATCGCCAGCGCAGCGGCCAGGGTCAGCAGTTTCTTCATGGCAGTACACCTCGAGAAGGCGGGTTGATGGAAGGGTGCCCGGCGGCGGGAACGGGAAAGAGAGCTCTAGGTCGCGAGATCCGCCGAGCGCAGATCCCAGAGCAGGTTGAAGGTGTGCGTTTGCGCGGCCGGCAGGTTGAGTTCGGCGGCCACCGCGCGCGCGGCCGCGGCCGCTGCGGGCTCGTTGGTGGCGTCGACGAGCAGCATGGGCTCTAGCTTGCGGCCTTCGGCGGGTTCGGAAGGAAGCGGCGTGGACAGCGAGGGTTCGGGCGTGAGCACGCGCAGCGCCAGCACGCCCTCGATCGACATCACGGTATTGGCGATGGCGAACGCCTTTTCGGCGGTGGCCGTGCCGCCCAGCGGCACCATGCCGAGCGCGCCGCCCGTGCCCACGCCCGCGACCAGGGTGACGACCATCACGCGGCGATTGGTGTTGCGCATGCGCGCGAAGTTCTGGATCGACCACGGCGTCTGATGCTGGAACGCCTGCTGGTAGGCCTCGGTGCCGAACGTGTGCAGGCTCTCGGTGCGGTAGAGCGCGAGGTAGGGCCGCTCGCCGTTGCGGGTGTGATAGCGGCGCGCCCACGCGAAGCCGGGGATGCGCGCGCGCTCGGCCATGTGCTCGCGGTCGTACCACAGGTTGAAGTCTTGCTCGTGGGCGGGATCGATGTCGGTCCAGATGAAAAGCTCGCCCATCGCGTCGCGGTCTTGTCGGAGGTGGTTGTCCACGGCCTGGCTCCAAGGAATAAACAAACGTCGTAACAAATTATGGGGAGCGCGTGCGCGTCGTGGCAAACGGGATATTCAGATCGCTTTCGATAGCAAAAACCGATTGGGGTGCATAGGCACTTCTTTAGTGCGTGCGTCTATCCGGTATTACCCTGGGGTGCCCCGGGTTGGGGCGCGGGTGTGGCGTGCGGGCACACCGCGGCATAGCGCTGCATTTCCTCGACCGCAAGCTGGACCACGGCATCGGCCACGCCGCCGTCGCCCTCGGGGCGCCAGCTCGCCACCAGGCGCAGATCGGCCTGTTCCGGCTGCGTGCGGATGCGCCGGTAGCGGCCCTCGGCCAGGCCGGCCTGCGCGGCGGCCACCGGCAGGGCGGCGATACCCAGGCCCGCCTCGGCGAACTGCAGGCACGCGGCGATGGACGAGACGAAATGGATGCGGGCGTGGACGATGCCCGCGGCCTCCAGCAGGTCGAGCAACTGCAGGTGCGGCTGTGAATGGCGCGGGAAGGTGACGAGCGGAAAAGTGGCGAGATCGGCCAGCGCCATCTCGTCGGGAAACGGCGTGTGCGCGCCGACGATCCAGCCCATGCGCAGGGCACCTAGGTCGCGGTTGCGCACGTCGGCGCCGATGATCGAGTCGGTCTGCAGCGCCACGTCGATGCTGCCGTGCTTGAGCAGGTCCTGCAGGCGGCGGGTGGATTCGGCGGTGAGTTCGAACTCGATCTCGGGGTGTTTCTCGTGCAGGTGCGTGATGAACGGGGTGAACCAGGTGTGCACGATCGATTCGACGATGCCCAGGCGCACGCGCCCGCGAAGGCCGGGCGGGCCGAGCAGCGTGCGCCGCATTTCGGCATCGGTGTCGAGCATGCGCCGGGCGTACTCCATGAGCGTGCGCCCGGCGGGCGTGAGCCGCGTATCGCGCGCCCCGCGCTCGAGCAATTGCTGGTTGAGCTCGTTCTCGAGCGCCGCGATGCGCCCGGAAATGGCTGCCTGGGTGAGGTTGAGCTTATGCGCCGCGGCCTTGAAGCTGCGCAGGCGGGCCACCCATACGAAGGTTTCCAGAAACCGCAGGTTCATCGTCCTACTCCCGGGGCTTCAGGATAGCGCGCGAACCGTGTCTCGGGACGGCGGGGTTCATCATGATAATTCGTTGACGAAACATTGATAAATTATTATCGTTTTGACAATGTTCCGTCCATAGGGGTTTTCTGCATGCTGCCGACCCGCATCGCCTCCTCGGCCCATCTGGCCGAAGGCTCGGCGCCCGACCTGTCCGAAGTCGAGTTCGGCCTGATGATCGCCACCCACGCGTTCAACCGCTGGATGGTGCGCGGCATGGCGGCAGCCGGCCTGACCGACCTCACCGCGACCGACGTCATGGTCATCCATCACGTCTACCACCGGCAGCGCGCCAAGAAGCTCGCCGATATCTGCTTCACGCTGAACGTCGAGGACACGCACATCGTCAACTACTCGCTCAAGAAGCTCGAGCGCCTGGGCATGGTCCAGGGCGAGCGCAAGGGCAAGGAAGTGCTGTATTCGGCCACGCCGGCGGCCGCCGAGGTCATCCAGCGCTACGCCGCGATCCGCGAGGAATGCCTGGTGAGCGGGCTGGCGGCCGGCGCGGGGCAGGGGCTGGAAGTCACGCGCCAGTTGGCCAACGCACTGCGCGCGCTGTCGGGCCTGTACGACCAGGCCGCGCGCGCGGCCACCTCTCTCTGACGCACGTCGGGGGCCGGCGCCGGCGCCGCCTGCCGGCCGATCGCCCCCCGTCGTGAACCATCGTTTCCGTCGCCGGCGCGGCCGGCATCCTCATCGGGGTATTTCATGAAGTGGCAATTCTGGGTGGATCGTGGGGGCACGTTCACCGATATCGTGGCCCGTCGTCCCGACGGCAGTTTCACCACCGCCAAGATGCTCTCGGAGAACCCCGAGCAATATCGCGACGCGGCGGTGGCCGGCATCCGCAAGCTGCTCGGCCTGGCGCCCGGCGAGGCGGTGGACGCCGAGATGGTCGACTGCGTGAAGATGGGCACCACGGTGGCCACCAATGCGCTGCTCGAGCGCAAGGGCGAGCGCACCGCGCTCGTCACCACGCGCGGCTTTCGCGACGCGCTGCGCATCGCCTACCAGAACCGGCCGCGCCTGTTCGATCGCAAGATCGCGCTGCCGGACCAGCTCTACGAGACCGTGATCGAGGCCGACGAGCGCGTCGCCGCCGACGGCGCGGTGCTGCAGCCGCTGGACGCGGATGCCCTGCGCGCGCAGCTCGTTGCCGCGCGCGAAGCCGGTATCGGCGCAGTGGCCATCGTGTTCATGCACGCCTGGATCCAGCCGGCGCACGAGGCCCAGGCTGCGCGCATCGCCCGCGAGGTGGGCTTCGGCCAGGTGTCGGTCTCGTACGAGGTCAGCCCGCTCATCAAGTACGTCTCGCGCGGCGACACCACCGTGGTCGACGCCTACCTGTCGCCCATCCTGTCGCGCTACGTGCAGCAGGTGGCGGCCGAGCTGCCGGGCGTCCGCCTGATGTTCATGCAATCCAGCGGCGGCCTCACCGACGCCATGCGCTTTCGCGGCAAGGATGCGATCCTGTCCGGCCCGGCCGGCGGCATCGTCGGCATGGTGCGCACCAGCGAGCTCGCCGGCTTCGAGCGCGTCATCGGTTTCGACATGGGCGGCACCTCCACCGACGTGTCGCACTACGCGGGCACCTTCGAGCGCGAGTTCGAGACCCAGGTCGCCGGCGTGCGCATGCGCGCCCCGATGATGAGCATCCATACCGTGGCCGCGGGCGGCGGCTCGATCCTGCATTTCGACGGCGCGCGCCTGCGCGTCGGTCCGGACTCGGCCGGCGCCAACCCGGGGCCGGCCAGCTATCGCCGCGGCGGCCCGCTCGCGGTCACCGACTGCAACGTGCTGCTGGGCAAGATCCAGCCGGCGTTCTTTCCCCGCGTGTTCGGCCCCAGGGCCGACGAGGCGCTCGAGCGCGAGGTGGTTGCGCGGAAATTCGCGGCGATGGCCGAGGACGTGAAGGCCGCCACCGGCCGCGAACTGACCCCGGAACAACTGGCCGAAGGGTTCCTGGAGATCGCCGTGGGCAACATGGCCGAGGCGATCAAGCGCATCTCGGTGCAGCGCGGCCATGACGTGACGCACTACACGCTCACCACCTTCGGCGGCGCCGGCGGCCAGCACGCCTGCCTGGTGGCCGATGCGCTCGGCATGAACACCGTATACGCGCACCCGCTGGGCGGCGTGCTCTCGGCCTACGGCATGGGCCTGGCGGACCAGACCGACATGCGCCAGCGCACGGTCGAGCAGGTGCTCGCGCCGGAGCTGCTCGACGGCTTGCGGGCCGCCCTGGACGAGCTCTCGGCCGAGGCGGTGGGCGAGCTCCGGCGCCAACATGTCCCGGACGCCGACATCGCCGTGCTGCAGCGTGTGCACATCAAGTACCGCGGTTCGGACACTGCGCTGGAAGTGCCCTATGGCACGCTGGACGAGATGCGCGGAGGCTTCGAGCAGGCGTATCGCCAGCGCTTCTCCTTCCTGATGCCCGATCGTCCGCTGGTGGTCGAGACGATCTCGGTGGAGGCGCGCGGCGGTGGCGAGGCGCTCGACGAGCAGGTCGCGCCGCGCCAGCGCGCGGGCGCGCTGCAACCGCGCGAGACGGTGCGCATGTACAGCGCCGGCGCCTGGCGCGACACGCCGCTCTACGTGCGCGAGGACATGCTGCCAGGCGACGTGCTCGACGGCCCGGCCATCATCTCCGAGGCCAACGGCACCAACGTGGTCGAAGTGGGCTGGCAGGCGCGCATCACCGAACTGGACCACATCGTGATGCGCCGCGTCGTGGCGCGCGAGCAGCGCCGCGCCATCGGCACCGAGGCCGATCCGATCATGCTCGAGGTGTTCAACAACCTGTTCATGTCGATCGCCGAACAGATGGGCTATCGCCTGCAGAACACGGCGCACTCGGTGAACATCAAGGAGCGCCTGGACTTCTCCTGCGCGATCTTCGACGCCGAGGGCAACCTGATCGCCAATGCGCCGCACATGCCGGTGCACCTGGGTTCGATGAGCGAGTCGATCCGCACCATCATGCAGGCCAACGAAGGCCGCATGCAGCCGGGCGACGTGTACGTGGTGAACGACCCGTATCACGGCGGCACCCATCTGCCGGACGTCACGCTGGTCACGCCGGTTTTCGACCGCGCAGGCAGGCAGATCCTGTTCTATGTGGGCTCGCGCGGGCACCACGCCGACATCGGCGGCACCACGCCGGGCTCGATGCCGCCCGACTCGACCACCATCGAGGACGAGGGCGTGCTCTTCACCAACTTCCAACTGGTGAGCGCGGGCCGCTTGAACGAGGCTGCCGCGCGGGAAATCCTCGGCTCGGGCAAGTGGCCGGCGCGCAATCCGGAGCAGAACCTCGCGGACATGCAGGCGCAGATCGCGGCCAACGAAAAGGGCGTGCAGGAACTGCTGCGCATGTGCGATCAATTCGGCCTGGACGTGGTGCGCGCCTACATGGGCCACGTGCAGAACAATGCCGAGGAGGCCGTGCGCCGCGTGATCTCGGTGCTGAAGGACGGCGAGTACACCTACCCGCTGGACAACGGCGCGACGATCCGGGTGCGCATCCAGGTGGATCGCGAGGCACGCAGCGCGGTGGTGGATTTCACCGGCACCTCGGCGCAGTTGCGCAACAACTTCAACGCGCCGCGCGCCATCACGGTCGCCGCCGTGCTGTACGTGTTCCGCACCCTGGTCGAGGACCAGATCCCGCTGAATGCCGGCTGCCTGAAGCCCATCGAGATCATCGTGCCGCCGCATTCCATGCTGCAGCCCGATCCCCCGGCTTCGGTGGTCGCGGGCAACGTCGAGACCTCGATGTGCGTGGTCAATGCGCTGTACGGCGCGCTCGGCGTGCTCGCCTCCAGCCAGGGCACGATGAACAACCTGACCTTCGGCGATGCCCGGTACCAGTACTACGAGACGATCTCGGGCGGCACCGGCGCCGGCGTGGCCGATCTGGGCGTACCGCTGGCGCAGGCGCGTGGTTTCGACGGCACCTCGGTGGTCCAGGCGCACATGACCAACTCGCGCATGACCGACCCCGAAGTGCTCGAACTGCGCTACCCGGTGCGCCTGGAATCCTACGAGATCCGGACGGGCTCGGGCGGCAAGGGCCGCTGGCATGGCGGCAACGGCGGTACGCGCCGCCTGCGCTTCCTGTCGCCGATGACGGTGTCCATCCTCTCGAACAACCGCCTGCACGCGCCGTTCGGCCTGGCCGGCGGCGAGCCGGGCGAGGTCGGGCTGAACCGCGTGTTCCGCAGCGACGGCAGCATCGAGACGCTGGGGCCGCAGGCGCGCACCGAAGTGCAGCCGGGCGACATCGTCGAGATCCGCACGCCGGGCGGCGGCGGCTTCGGCAAGGCCGCGTAGGGCGGCGGCCGGGGCGCGCCCGGCTGCTGCGGCCGGCCCCGGGGCCTTCGCCGTGTCCGGACATTGCGCTATCGTGTCCGGTACGCATACTCACCAACGGGGGGCGGCATGCAGGGGCAGTGTCTTTGCGGGGCGGTGACGATCACCGTGCCCGATGATCACTCACAGGTGGGCGTCTGCCATTGCGGCGCGTGCCGTCGCTGGGGCGGCGGTCCCTTGTTCGCGATTTCGCTGGATTCCGGGGTCGAGATCGGCGGGCGCGAGCACATTACCGAATACCGTTCTTCCGCATGGGCGCGGCGCGGCTTTTGCCGGCACTGCGGCACCCATCTGTACTATCGCGGCGAGAAAGGCCCGTCGTGCGCCGTGCCGGCCGGGCTGTTCAGCGATGCGCAGGGGCTGGTGCTGAGCGCGCAGATCTTCATCGATCGCAAGCCCGACTACTACGCACTCGCCAACGAGACGCCGACGCTGACCGAACAGGAAGTGCTCGCCAGGTACGGCGATCCTTCCTGAACGTTCGGCGCGCGCCGGGCGGCTCAATGCGCGAGCGGGCCGCGCAGGTGCGCCTGGGCCAGAGGGCGGTAGCGCTGCACGGGCGTCGGCGCCAGGCTGGTGTAGAGCGCCAGCGCGTCGAAACGACAGGCCTGAAGCATTGGCACGGGCGCCGGCTGTGCGGCGCCAGCGCGCCGGTACGGAAAGCGCGCCAGCGTCACGTGCGGGCGATAGGGGCGCTGTTCGATGGGCAGGCCGAGCGCGCGCATGTGTCCGTGCACCTGGGCGAGCAGTGCGAGCAGCGCCGGGCTGGCGGTGAACTCCGCCACCAGCACCCGCGGGCGACGCGGGTCGGGCCAGCAGGCGAGCCCGCTCATGTCGAGCATCAGGGGTGCATCGGCCAGGTGTTGCAGCACGGCGGCAAGGGCATGCCCGGCCGCCGGTGCGATGCGTCCGAAGAAGGCGAGCGTGATGTGCAGGTCGACCGCCGCGAGCCGGTGCGCATCCTGCGGCGCGGCCATGGCGGCCAGCCGGGCGATGCGTCGCGCATCGCTCGCTGCCGGCGCGAGCGCCAGAAAGCAGCGGTTCCATAGGCGCTCGTCGATGTCCGTGCTTGGCATGGCGCGCGTGGGGCAGTGGGCGTAGCCCTTACTCTATCGTGATGTCGGCGGCCTCGATCACCTTGGCCCAGCGCTCGACCTCGGTGTCGATGAAGGACTGGAAATCGGCCGGGCTGCCCGACTGCGGTTCCAGGCCGAGATCGAGCAGGCGCTGGCGGATGCCGGCATCCGCGAAGATGGCGTTGACGTCGGCGTTGAGCGCTTGCACGATGGCTGGCGGCGTGCCGGCCGGCGCGATCAGGCCGAACCAGCCATGGCCGATGACTTCCGGCATGCCCTGCTCGGCAAACGTGGGCACATCCGGTGCGATCGCCGAGCGCTGGGCCGAGGCCACGCCGAGCACGCGCAGCCTACCCGCGGCGATGTGCGGCAGCGCCGTCGTGATGGCGGTGAGGGTGGCGTCGACGCGCCCGCCCAGCAGCTCGGTGTAGGCCTGTGCGTCGCCCCGGTAGTGCACGTTGAGCGCGTCGAACTTGCCGGTCAGAGCGAAGAGTTCGGCGGCCAGGTGCGGGCCGGAGCCGCTGCCCGGCGAGGCGAAGTCTACGCCCTTGGGCTGCTTGCGCGCGTATTCCACGAAATCGGCCACCGAGTGCAGCGGCGAATCGGCATTGACGATCAGGAACACGGGCCCGATCACGGGCGGGCCGACGGCGACGAAGTCGCGATGGATGTCGTAGGGCGTGTTGGCCTTGCCCGCCGTATTGACGGCGAACGGCGCCGCGCACCACAGCAGGTGGTAGCCGTCGCCAGGGCTGCGCGCGATGGTCTGCGTGCCGATGCGCGTGCCGGCGCCGGGCTGGTTCTCGAGCACGAACTGCTGGCCGTATTTCTCGCTCAGGGCCTGGGCCACCAGGCGGCCGGACGTATCGTTGGAGCCGCCCGGGCCGTAGGGCGAGATGATGCGTACGGGGCGCTCGGGATAGGTGCCGGCGGCGCGGGCGGCGAGCCAGGGGCTGAGCCCGGCGGCGCCCAGGGCGGCGATGAAATGACGGCGATGCATGGTCTGTCTCCGTGTCGGGGCCCGTTCTGGTGGCGGGTATGGGTTCGCGGCAAGTAATCCGGAAGGGTGTGGGCGGCGGCGTTCACGGGATGTGGCGCGTCGGCGCCAGCCCGGTGGTGACTTCCACCTGCTGGACCAGGCCGATCAGGGCTGGCGCGTACACGCGCTCGAGCGCGCGCGACGCCACGCGCTCGCCCGCGATGGCGCAGTTAAAGAGCAGCCGGTGCTGGTGATAGTGCAGGCGCGAGGCCACGCCCACGCCGTGCACCCCCAGGCCGGCGTCGCCCTCGTTCAAGGCATAGCCGCGCCGCGGATAGAGCGCCACGTTGCGCTTGACCGTGTCGAGCATGGCGGCGTGTTCCTGCGGGCGTTCCGATTCGACCGCGTCCAGCGCCTGCGCGAACGCGTCGGCATCCAGCGTGGCGAGCCAGGCGCGGCCCATGGCGGTGGTCATCACCGAGCGCGTCGCGCCCGGCGCGGGCAAGGCCAGCGTGCCTTCGCGATGCGTGCAGGTTTCGAGGTAGATCACCTGGGTGCCCTGGGCCACGCCGATCGATACCGCGCCGCCGATGCGCTCGGCCAAGGCCTGCATGGGCCCGCGCGCCAGATTGCGCAGCGGCAGCCCGACCAGGTAGGGATAGCCCAGGCGCAGCACGCCCACGGAAGGCACGTATTTGTCCTGCGTGCGGTCCCAGGCGAGGTAGCCCAGTTCGACCAGCGTGCGGCACAGGCGCGAGACGGTGGCGCGCGGCATGCCCAGGCGCTGGGCGAATTCGCGATTGCCCAGCGGAAGGCCGTCTTCGCCGAAGCATGAAAGCAGCGCAAAGGCTTTGGCGATCGTTCCGCCAAAGGCCGGATGGGTGCGCCGCTTCTCCTGGATGAGCTCTTGTATGGGCTGCGCCATGGTGTCCGTCTCCTTGGAGCAGTCTGGAATCGCCCCGTAGGCGTGTCAATTAACGGGCTTCGATTTCAATATATGGAATCGATGCGTAGGCGCGTCAACCGCGGGAACGCAGCAAGATGGGCCGCGACGGCCGAGAGACGGTGAGAGCGCGCAGGCAGGGGCGGGCGCGACCGGCACGAGCGGGAACGTGCGGAGTTGGCCTGCAGGGCAGGCATGCAGCGGCAATGTGCGAAAGCCACGCGCGAGAGAAGAACGCGAAGAAGGGCGCGAGCAAGCAGCGCAAATCCGGCCGGTCAGGCCTTCGCAAGCATCAGGAAACTCGGGGGAAACGCCATTTCCGGGAGAAGGAAATGGTGGGCGGTACAAGGTTCGAACTTGTGACTTCCACCGTGTGAAGGTGGCACTCTACCACTGAGTTAACCGCCCGGGCGGCTGGCGCTCTATTGCCTTGGCTGCAAGACAGAACCAACTAGCGCCGCGCTAGGAAGACTTGAATTCTACTATGGAATTTTTGACTTTGTAAAGTGATGCATCGCGGACATTCCGGAGCTCAGGCGGCCTCGGGCACGGCCGCCAGCTTGCGCCACACGCTGGCTCCCTTGGCTTCCTTGTCCAGCCCGTCCAGATAGGTTTCATGGGCGTGGACTTCCTCGGGCGTGGCGGCCAGCACCGGCAGCACGACGCCGGCCAGGTCGGCAATGCCGCCCGCATTGGCTGCGGCGCCCACGTTGTCGGGCACGTCGATCACCAGGCTGTTCTGGCCGCGCGTCATGGCCAGCCAGACTTCGGCGAGCAGCTCCGAGTCGAGCAAGGCGCCGTGCAGCGTGCGGTGCGCGTTCGAGATGCCGTAGCGGTCGCACAGCGCGTCGAGCGAATTGCGCTTGCCCGGGTGCAGTTCGCGCGCCTGCAGCAGCGTATCGATCACGCCGGCGCAGAGTTCCTTGAACCCCGGACGCTGCAGCCGCCCCAGTTCGGCGTTGAGGAATTTCACGTCGAACGTGGCGTTGTGGATGAGGATGTGGCCGCCCTCGATGAAGTCGAGGAACTCGTCGACCTTGTCCTCGAAGCGTGGATGCCCGGACAGGAACTCGCGCGACAGACCGTGCACCGCCTGCGCGCCGGCGTCGATGTCGCGGTCAGGGTTCAGGTAGGTGTGGAAATGCCGGCCGGTCAACTGGCGGTTGACGATCTCCACGCAGCCGATTTCGATCACGCGGTGCCCGAGTTCGGGTTCCAGTCCGGTGGTTTCGGTATCGAGGACGATGTGGCGCATGGGCATGAGCGGCAAAGGGGAGGCGGAAAGACGAAGCGGCCGCACGATGCGGCGGCCGCGGTCAAGGATAACAGGATTGGCCGGCCGGCTCAGGCGCCGTGGGGCCTGGCGGGCGGTGCCGGCGGCACCGGCGGCGGGATGGCCGGCGCCGGCTCGACGGCGGGCTCCTCCACGAAGCGATGGCGCATCCGGCGCGGCGCGATGAGGGTGTAGACCACCGGCACCACGAACAGCGTGAGCAGGGTGCCCACCGAGAGCCCGCCCACGATCACCCAGCCGATCTGCTGGCGCGACTCGGCGCCGGCGCCCACCGCCAGGGCCAGCGGCACCGCGCCGAGCACCATGGCGCCGGTGGTCATGAGGATGGGGCGCAGGCGCAGCACGCTCGCCTCGATCACGGCGTCCAGCATGCCGTGACCCTGCTCGCGCAACTGATTGGTGAACTCCACGATGAGGATGCCGTGCTTGGTGATGAGCCCGAGCAGTGTGATCAGGCCGATCTGGCTGTAGATCGAGAGGGTGCCGCCGGACAGCCAGAGGGCGAGCAGGCCCCCCGTCAGCGACAGCGGCACCGACATCATGATGACGAAGGGGTTGCGCCAGCTCTCGAACTGCGCGGCGAGCACCAGGTAGATGAAGACCAGCGCCATGCCGAAGGCCAGATAGATGCTGCCGGAGGAGTCGCGGAACTCGCGAGCCTGTCCGTCGAGGTCGGTCTGCACCGTCTCGGGCAGCACGCGGGCGGCGACCTCGTACATGACGGGCAGCACGTCGCCCAGCGAATAGCCGGGCGCGAGATCGGCTTCGATCTTGGCCGAGCGCAGCCGGTTGAAGTGGTTGAGCGATTGCGGCGAGGCGGCTTCGCGCACGTCGAGCAGGTTGGCGAGCTGCACCATCTCGCCGCCGCGCGTGCGCACGTAGATGCCGGCGATGTCGGCCGGCTCGGCCCGGCTCGAGGGCGTGACGCGCACCATCACGTCGTACTGCTCGCCGTCGCTGTTGAAGCGGGTCACCTGGCGCCCGCCGAGCATGGTTTCCAGCGTGCGGCCGACCACTGCGACATCCGCGCCGACGTCGGCGATGCGCTCGCGATTGACCTCCACGCGCAGCTCCGGCGTGTTCAGGCGCAAGTCGGAATTGAGGTTGCGCAGGCCCGGGTAGTTCGCCAGCTCGGCCATGAACCGGTCGGCCACGCCGGCAAGCTCCGGATAGGACATCTGCGAGAGCAGGACGAACTCCACCGGGGACGCGCGCGCCGACTGGCCGAGCGAAGGCGGATTGGAGACCACCGTGCGCACGCCCGGCAGGCTGGCGAACTGCGGCCGTAGTTCGTTGGCGATGTCCTGCTGCTTGCGGTCGCGTTCGCCCCAGGGCTTGAGGCGCAGCACGGAGGTGCCGTCGGTGACGGTCGGAAAGCCGGCCGTGGACTGGAACGCGGCGCGCTCCGGGATGTTCTGATAGAACTGCTCGGCGCGCGCGAGATAGCCGATCGTGTAGTCGACCGTCGCGCCCTCGGGCGAGAACACCCGCGAGAAGATCGCGCCGCGGTCTTCCGTGGGCGCGAGTTCGCTCGGCACCACGCGCAGCAGAAGCACCATCGAACCCGCCACGGCCAGGCCCAGCACGAGCACCGGCGCGCGATGGCGCAGCGCCAGGCGCAGCAGGCGGCGATAGCCCGTGGTCAGGCGCTCCAGGATGCGTTCGATGGCGTTGTAGATGCGCCCGTGGCCGCTTTCGTGGCGCAGCAGCACCGAGCACATCATGGGCGTGAGCGTCAGCGCGACGAAGCCCGAAAGCAGCACCGCCGAGGCCAGGGTCAGGGCGAACTCGATGAAGAGCCGGCCCGTGCGGCCGGTGGCGAAGGCGAGCGGCGCATACACCGTGATCAGGGTGAGCGTCATCGCGATCACCGCAAAGGCGATCTCGCGCGAACCGCGCAGCGCCGCCTGCATCCGCGGCACGCCCTCCTCGATGTGCCGGTAGACGTTCTCCAGCACCACGATGGCGTCGTCCACCACCAGGCCGATGGCCAGCACCATCGCCAGCAGGGTGAGGGTGTTGATGGAGAAGCCGAGCGCATACATGATGGCGCAGGCGCCGATCAGCGATACCGGGATGGTGACGATGGGAATGATGCTCGCGCGCAGGCTGCGCAGGAAGAACACGATCACCACGACGACGAGCACCACCGCTTCGAGGATGGTCTTGTAGACCGACTTGATCGACTCCTCGATGAACACCGACGAGTCGTACGACAGGTTCAGCCGCATGCCCGCGGGCAGGTCGTTGTTGATGGTTTCGATCTCGGCGCGCGCGGCCTGCGACAGTTCCAGCGGGTTGGCGGTGGACTGGCGCACCAGGCCGATGTTCACCGCGGGCGCGCCGTTGAAGCGCGACTGAACCCGCTCGTCCTTGGGGCCGAGCATGACCGAGGCCACGTCGCCGATACGCACCGGATAGCCGCCCACCGTGGTGAGTACGATGTCGCGGAACTGCGCCGGTGTCGACAGGCCGGTGTCCGCGACGACCGAGAACTCGCGCGCGAGCGATTCGATGCGGCCGGCGGGGATCTCGACGTTCTGGGCGCGCAGGGCGGTCTCGACATCCTGCACGGTCAGGCCGTAGCTGGCGAGCTTGTCGCGGTCCACGTCGATGCGCATCGAGGGCAGGCGCTCGCCGAACACGCGCACCTCGGCCGCGCCCGGCAGCACCGACAGGCGCGGCTTGATGTAGCGGTTGATGTAGTCCGAGGTCTCGATCTGGTTCATGGTGCCGGACTCGACCGCGATGTAGATGATCGGCTGCGAGTCGGCCTCGACCTTGGCGATGACGGGTTCGTCGACCTCGTCGGGCAGGTTGCGCCGCACGCGCGAGACCTTGTCGCGCACTTCGGCCGCCGCGGCATCGGGGTCGCGGCCCAGGCGAAAGCGCACGTTGATGTTGCTGCGCTCGGAGCGGCTGGTCGAGGTCATCAGTTCGACCCCCTCGATGCCGGAGATCGAGTCTTCCAGGGGTTTGGTGACCTGCGATTCGATGACGTCGGCGGCTGCGCCGGCGTAGGTGGTGCTCACCGACACCACGGGTTCGTCGATCTGCGGGTACTCGCGCACGGGGAGCCGCTCGTACGAGACCAGGCCGACGATGAGGATGATCAGCGAGAGCACCGTCGCGAAGACGGGCCGCTTGATGCAGGTGTCGGATAGAACCACGAGGGGCCTCTGTCAGCTGGCGGATACGAGGGTGACGGCCACGCGGGTACCGTCCTGGATCTTCTGCAGCCCCGCGGTGACGACCTGGTCGCCGGCTTGCAGACCTTCGAGCACTTCGACCATGCCGCCCCGGCGCTGGCCGATGCGGATCGGCACCTCGCGCGCCTGCCCGTCCTCGACACGATAGACGTAATGGCCGTTGTTGCGCAGGCCGAGCGCGGTTTCCGGCACCAGCAGGGCCGAGCCTTCGGCGAGGAGCAGGTTGACGCGTGCGAACATGCCGGGGCGCAGCGCGCCGTCGGCGTTGTCGACCTGCGCGCGCATGAGCAGGGCGCGGCCTGCCACGTCCACCAGCGGGCTGATCGCCGTCACCTCGGCCTGCCAACGCCGCTTGGGCAGGGCGTCGACCGTCAGCTCCAGGCGCTGGCCGATGCGGATCTGCGGCAGGTAGAGTTCGGGAATGCGAAAGTCGACCTTGAGCTGGTCGATGGCCTGCAGCGTGACCAGATCCTGGCCGACGGTGACGTAATCGCCCACCGAGACCGAGCGCAGGCCGATCTGGCCGTCGAACGGCGCGCGGATCGTCGATTTGTCCATGCGCGCCTTGGCGAGCGCCAGGTTGGCGCGCTCGACCTGTGCGGTATTGCTCGCTTCGTCGCGGCTCTGGCGGCTCATGAAGCCTTCGCGCTGCAGCTCGTCGGCCCGCTTGAACTTGCTCACCGCCAGTTCGTGGTTGGCGCTCGCCTGCTGGTACTCGGCGCGCACGATCGAGTCGTCCAGTTGCAGCAGGACGTCGCCGCGCCGCACGCTCTGGCCTTCGCGAAAGGCGATGCTGCTGATGCGCCCGGCGATCTCGGGCCGCACCATGACCGAGTCGTCCGCGACCAGGCTGCCGACGGCGTTCAGGCGCTGGTCGAGTTGCGCCGCGGCCACTGCCATGGCTTCGACCGCCACCGCGGGGCGCTGCGCCGCGGCGGACGCGGCATTGGCCGCAGGCGTCGCGCTACCCGGCTCCGGGGCCGCAGTGCCCGACAGGTGGCGCGGAAGATAGAACCCCGCCGCCGCCCCGAGGACGGTGGCGACGGCGACTGCAGCGGCAATGAGGGCAGGACGCATAGACAGGGGGAAGGGCGGCGCATGGGGCCGCGCAGGCTTGGGGCGGGAAGGACGCGGCGCGAAGTTACCGAATGTACCACCAGGAGCACTCGCGCGGCGTATGCCGTTGGCCCGGATGGCCGCCCCTGAAACGCGCTGAGGCACGACAGCGGTGGGACCGCGCTGCGCGACTTAAGTTTCCCGGCGCTGGCGCATCTCGAGCACGCCCTGGTTGGCGAGCACGTCGGCGCGCTCGTTGCCCGGGTCGCCGGCATGCCCGCGCACCCAGCGCCAGTCGATGTCGTGCCGTTCACGCTCGGCATCGAGTTCGCGCCAGAGGTCGGCGTTCTTCACGGGCTTCTTGTCGGCGGTGATCCAGCCGCGCCGCTTCCAGCCGCCGATCCACTCGGTGATTCCCTTCTGCACATATTGCGAGTCCGTGTGCAGGACCACCCGGCAGCGGCGTTTCAACAGGCGCAAGGCCTGGATCACCGCCATCAGCTCCATGCGGTTGTTGGTGGTCAGCGGTTCGCCGCCGTGCAGCGTCTTCTCGTGCTCGCCGGCGCGCAGCAGGGCGCCCCAGCCGCCGGGGCCCGGGTTGCCCTTGCAGGCGCCGTCGGTCCAGATCTCTACGGTGTCCATGGGTTCGTCGTGGTTCGTTGCCGGCGCGGCGGCCGGTGCGCCAGCGGTCGGCGCGGCTGGCAAGCATACACGTCCCCGGGGGGGCCGGGACGGCGCGGCTACTCGCGCGTCGGCGGCTCGGTGTGGCGCCGGCTCAGCGTCACGGGGCGCGCGGCGGTTGCGCGGCGCTTGCGCTTCCAGGTGGCCGTGACCATCTGCATGCCCTGCACGCGCTTGACCGCCGAGACCACGTAGACCGCGCCGCACACGGGCCACCAGCGATCGCCCGCCTTTTCCATGAAGGCGTAGCGGCGCAGCCATTTGGCGCTGGACACCGGCGGCACGTAGCAGCCGAAATGGCCGCGGTCGAGATCGAACGAGAGCAGCTTGAGCCAGTCCTTCAGGCGCGGGATGGACAGCAGCCGGTCGCATTCGGGCAGCCAGTCGCGGCGTGAGAGCCGATGGCGCAGCGTCCACAGGCTCCAGGGGTTGAAGCCCGTGATGACCAGCCGGCCTTCGGGCATGAGCACGCGCTCGGCCTCGCGCAGGACCCGGTGGGGGTCGCGGGCGTACTCCAGGGCATGCGGCAGGGTCAGCAGATCGACGCTTTGCGTCTCGAGCGGGAGATCCTCCAGCGTGGCCAACACCTGGGCGTTCCAGTGCGGCGCGAGCGGCCCGGGCGGCAGCTCCGGGCCGAGGTAGGCGTGAAAGGGGATGCGGTTGGCGCGCAGGCTGTCAAAGCCGGGCAGGCCGGCCTGCACCGCATGAAAGCCGAAGGCGTTCTCGACCGCCGCGTCCACGCGCGCCTGCTCCCACGCCTGGACGTACTCGCCCGCCGGCGTGGTGAACCACTCGGTCAGTTTTACAATGGCGGCGTTTTCGGCGGTCTGCATGGCGCGGGCTGCGGGGTGACTGGAGGAGGTGAGCAATGAGCCGAATCGAACAGGACGCGGCCGTGCCGCAGGGCATATCCGGCGTGGGGGCGTTTCAGGACAACTACATCTGGCTGATCCGCCGTGGCGATCGGCTGGCGGTGGTGGACCCGGGCGACGCAGAGCCGGTGCTCGCGCACCTGCGTGCAAGCGAACTGCGGCTCGACGCCATTCTACTCACCCACCATCATGGCGATCACGTCGGCGGCGTCCAGGCGCTGCGCGCCCATGCGCCCGGCGTGACGGTGTACGGACCGGCCACCGAACAGTTGCCGCACTGTGATGTCCGCCTCGCCGAGGGCGGGCACGTGAGCCTGCCCGAACTCGATCTGGAACTCGGGGTGCTCGACGTACCGGGGCATACCGCCGGGCACATCGCGTACCACGGCCGCGCCGCCGGCGCGCAGCCCGTACTGTTCTGCGGAGATACGCTGTTCGCCACCGGCTGTGGCCGGCTCTTCGAGGGAACGCCGGTCCAGATGCACGCGTCGTTGGCCAAGCTGATGGCGCTACCGGCCGATACGCAGGTATATTGCGCCCACGAATACACCTCGTCCAACGTGCGCTGGGCCCTCGCGGTCGAGCCGGGCAATGCCGAGCTGCAGGCCTGGCGCGACCGAGTGCAGCGGCTGCGCGACGCGAACGAACCGACCGTGCCGACTCGCCTTGCGCTGGAGCTGGCGGTCAACCCGTTCCTGCGCACGACAGAGCCCACGGTCGTCGCGGCCGTGACCAACCAAGCCGGGCGTCCGCTGCAAGGCGGCGCCGATGTCTTTGGCGCCTTGCGCGCTTGGAAGGATGACTTTCGTTGAATCCTGAATTCCCCCCCGAAGGCTGCCCGTCCGCGGCGCCGCGTAGCCGAGAAGGCTCCTGCTCGGCAGCAACCTCATCCCGGTCCCTTCCCGCCGCGTCGGCATGGCGGCGCATGCGGGCATGGCTGGCCGCCGGCGCCGCCGTGATGCTGGCGGCCTGCGGCACCGTACAGCAAAGTGCGGGCCCGGTCAGTGCCAGCCCCTCGCTCGCCGGGCTCGCGCCGCAGCCGAGTTTCCCCACCGTCGATGTCGCCGCGCCGCCTGCGGACGTCTGGAAGCGGCTGCGCCGCGGGTTCGCGATGCCGGACCTGCAGACGCGCGAGGTCGCGCTCTGGACCGATGTCTACGCGTCTCGGCCGGACATGATCCGGCGCATGATGGAGCGCTCCAGCCCCTATCTGTATTTCATCCTCGAGGAAATCAACCGCCGCGGGCTGCCCACCGAGCTTGCGCTGCTGCCTTTCGTCGAGAGCGGCTGGGACCCGACCGCGCTGTCGCGCTCGAAGGCGTCGGGGCTGTGGCAGTTCATCCCGAGTACCGGGAGGCACTTCAAGCTGCGCCAGGACGATTGGGTGGACGAGCGCCGGGACCTGGTCGCCTCGACCCAGGCCGCGCTCGACTATCTGGAATACCTCTTCAACTTCCAGGGCGACTGGTATCTCGCCCTCGCCTCGTACAACTGGGGCGAGGGCGCGGTGATGCGCGCCATGCAGAAGAACGAGGCGGCCGGGCTGCCCACGGACTACACCTCGCTCGCCATGCCCGACGAGACCCGCAACTACGTGCCCAAGCTGCAGGCCATCAAGAACATCGTCGCCGAGCCCGCACGCTACGGCGTGACGCTGCCGAACGTGGCGAACCAGCCGTACTTCGTGCGCGTGGCGCGCGCCGGCGACATCGACGTGCCGCTGGCCGCCCGCCTGGCCGGCATGTCGGTGGAGGAGTTCACGGCGCTCAACCCCGCCTTCAACCGCGGCGTGATCTCGCGCGAGACGGGCAAGCCCATCCTGCTGCCGGTCGGCCAGGTCGATGTGTTCCTGGCCAACCTGGACGCTTATGACGGCCCGCTGGTCACGCCGCAGACCCGGCCCGCGCCGGCCGCCGTGGCCAAGGCCCAGGCGCAGGGTCAGGCCGCCCGCGCAGCGGCCGGCAGCCAGGCCGGCAAGGCCCGGGCGGCTGCGCGCACGCGCACCCACCGCGTACGCTCGGGCGACACCTTGTACAAGCTGGCCGAACGCTACAGCACCACGGTACAGGCGTTGCAATCCCTGAACCGCCTGAGCCATTCACGCCTGCGCGTCGGGCAGCTCATCCGCGTGCCGGGCGCCGGCTGAGCGGATCTTCACGTTTTTTCACCAGGATTCATCCTCATGGGCTTTCTTGCCAACAAGCGCATCCTCGTCACCGGGGTGCTTTCCAACCGCTCCATCGCCTACGGCATCGCACGCGCCTGCCATGCGCAGGGCGCCGAGCTGGCGTTCACCTACGTGGGCGAGCGCTTCAAGGATCGCGTGAGCGAGTACGCGGCCGAGTTCGGCAGCGACATCGTGCTGCCCTGCGACGTGGCCGAGGACGACCAGATCGAAGCCGTGTTCACCGAACTGGGCAAACGCTGGGACGGCCTGGACGGCCTGGTGCACGCCATCGGCTTCGCGCCGCGCGAAGCCATCGCCGGCCGCTTCCTGGACGGCCTGTCGCGCGAGGCCTTTCGCATCGCGCACGACATCTCCGCCTACAGCTTCCCCGCGCTGGCCAAGGCCGCGCTGCCGATGATGCAGGGACGCGCGGGCTCGGTGCTGACGCTGTCGTACCTGGGCGCGGAAAAGGTCGTGCCCAACTACAACACCATGGGGCTGGCCAAGGCCGCGCTCGAGGCCAGCGTGCGCTATCTCGCCAGCGACCTGGGGCAGCTCGGCATCCGCGCCAACGGCATCTCGGCGGGCCCGATCAAGACCCTGGCGGCCAGCGGCATCAAGGATTTCTCCAAAATCCTGCGCTACGTCGAGTCGCAGGCGCCGCTGCGCCGCAACGTCACCATCGACGACGTGGGCAACGTGGCGGCCTTCCTGCTGTCGGATTTGGCGGCCGGCGTCACGGGCGAGATCACGCACGTCGACGGCGGGTTCTCGACGGTGGTGCCGGGGATGGAGGAGTAGGGCAGGGATATGGGAGCAGGGCGAAAGACTCGCTGCAGCGGTCAGTCGCCCGCCGAGACCTCGGGCGATATGCCGGCTCTGCGGCACCAGTAATCCCATGCCCGGCGCATTTGCGGCGCGTCGGGCGCCACCTGGCTGCGGATCTCGATCTCGCCCGGCGAGAGTGGACGCATGGGCCCCAGCCGGGACGCTTCGAGCTGCACTTGTGCGTTGACGGGCAGATAAACGGAGATTTTTACGACCTCGATGAGAGATCGTCCGGTTGCCGTAAAGCCGTGCCCTCGCATGAGCACCACTTTATTGGATCCGAGCGTTTCGGCAAGATCGCGGCCCTGGTCCATATCGACCACCAGGAGGTTCGTGTCTCCGAAGGAGTCGCGGATGTCCCAGCGTGGAATCACTGCCCCCATGTCGCTGGCGACATGGATGACGGCTTGCAAGGGAACGTCGGTGAGCGTGAAAGGCAATACGGGCACGGCATGACTGTGCACGACGGCCTGCACATCGGGGCGCTTTTCATAGATCGCGCCGTGAATGTGCCGTTCGAGGTAGGGCGTGGGCGAGGCGGCGTCGACGGGCTTGCCATCCAGACCATATTCCATGATGTCGCCGGCCGTCACCAGGGCGGGGCTGATCGAGCGGGCGATCAAGTATCGATCGGGATTGCGCGGATGCCGGATGCTGACGTGGCCATAGGCGTCGACGACCCCTTCGTTGGCGAGAATTCGATTGGCAGCAACCAGGTCATGCAGGACCTGCGGGTCGAGCGCGCGCTGACGGGTATCGGTGTTCATTCGAGTCTCGCTCCTGATTGTTCGACGATTTCTTTCCACTTCGACGATTCGTCGGCAATGAAGCTGCGAAACTCGTCCGGTGTCATCGCTTGTCCGCTCGCCCCGATTTGCTCGAGGCGTTGCCGCACGTCGGGGCGCTGCATGATCTTGCGGGTCAGCGAATTGTATTCATCGACGATTTCCGGCGGCGTGCCGCCGGGTGCGATGATGCCGAACCACGTGGGTGTTTCGAATCCCGGCAGGCCCAGCTCTTTCAGGGTGGGCAGCTCGGGAAGCGCAGCCAGCCGCTCGTCGCTGGCCACCGCGATCGGCCGAACCGCGTCACGCGCAAGCAGCGGCATGAGTTCGGTCGGTGTGCTGAAAACCAGTTGCAGGCGTCCTGCCATTACCTCCTGCAAGGTCTGGCCGCTGGATTTGTAGGGCACGTGAACCATTTCCACACCCGCCCTGGATTTGAACAGTTCGCCGAACAAATGGGCCGTGTTGCCTATGCCCGATGAACCGAAGTTGAATTGCTGCGTCTTCGACTTCATGAGCGCGATCAACTCAGGCAGCGTATTGGCGGGAATCGAGTTGTTGATGACGAGTACGAACGGCACGCGGCCGATGAACGCCACCGGCGCAACGTCCTTGTCGGGGTCGACGGGCAGCGATGCATAGAGCCAGCGGTTCGTCGTCAGCATGTTGGCCGATACGATAGCGATGGTATTTCCGTCAGGCGCGGCTCTCGCCAATGTTGCCAAGCCGATGTTGCCGCCGGCGCCGGGTCGGTTCTCCACGACAAACGAGCGGCCTGTCTCCTGTGAATACGCATGCGCGAATGCACGCGCCAGGGCATCGACGGTGCCGCCCGGCGGGTACGGCGCGATGAACGTGACCGGCATCAACGATGATGCCGGCTGTGCTTGCGCTGCCGGCATCCCGCCCAGGCAGAAGGCCAGTCCTATCCCGAGTGTTGCGGCCGCTCGTCTGCGGCCTTTCGCGATCCGTTCGACGGCTTTGGATGACTGATCAAGCATGAACATATCTCCTCGTTTTGTATTCGAATGCCGGTGTCGTGCTGCCTGGCCGGTCAGCGCGCGCCGGGCGAATCCTGCGGCAGGTCGTTAGGCCCGGCGCGCCGGTGCGGGCGGTTGTCGGAGGGCTATGTGAATGTTCTTGATCTGAGTGAATGCAAGGAGTTCGTCGAGGCATTCCTCCCGACCTATGCCGGATTGCTTGTATCCGCCGAAAGGCGCGCCGAGAAAGTGCTGTGTGACCTGGTTGATCCACACATAGCCCGCCTGGACGGCCGCGGCGGCGCGGTGAGCAACATTCAGATCGTTCGTCCAGATCGAGCAGGTCAGCCCGTATTCGAGTGAATTCACCGCGCGAATCATCTCGCTTTCGTCCGCCCATTTCAGGACGCAAAGCACAGGGCCGAATATCTCCTCTCTCGCGATGCGCATGTGCGGCTCCACGCCGTCGAATATCGTCGGCCGGATGAAAAATCCTTTGCTCAGCTTCGGGTCGTCGGGGAGGGTGCCTCCGTACACCAGTCGCGCTCCTTCGCTCTTGCCCAGCGCGATGTAGTCGAGAACCCTTTGGAATTGATCGGAGCTGATCAGCGAGCCCATCGTCGTAGCCGGATCATCGGGCAGGCCGGGCACGAATCGCGCACACTTTTCAGGCAGCCTTGCGAGCACCTTTTCGTGCAGCGACTCATGCACGAACAGCCGGCTGGTCGAACCGCACGATTGCCCACACCATGAGAAATTCATGCCCGACACGATGGCCTCGGCCACGTCCTCGGGATCGGCATCGGGATAGGCGATCAGGGCGTTCTTTCCGCCGAGTTCGAGAATGACCCGCTTCAAAGTCTGCGCGCCCGCGCCCATGACGGCCTTGCCGGTTGGTACGCTGCCGATCAGCCCGACGATGGCGACGCCGGGATGGCGCACCAGGCAGTCGCCCGTGTCACGATCACCCGGCAGCACGTTGAATACGCCGGGAGGAACATGCGGTAAAGCGAGCTGTGCCAGGCGCAATGCCGACAAAGGTGCCTGCCGGGCGGGTTTGGCGATCATCGCGTTGCCTGCGGCCAATGGCGCTGCCATCTTGCCTGCCACGAACGAGAACGGATGATTGAAGGCTGCGATGCGCACCGCCACGCCCAGCGGTTCGCGAACGGAGAAATTGACTGCGTGCGGGCCGACGGGGACCGAGTCTCCTTTCATCTCCGTCACCAGCCCCGCAAAGTAGTCGAGCTTCTCCGCCGCATTGCGCACGTCGGCGCGCATCATCCAGACAGGGTTGCCGCTGTCCATCGCGTCCAGATGAGCGAGTTCCTCCGCGTGGTCGCGAATATCCGCGGCCAGACCACGCAGTCTGCGCGCGCGCTCCAGGGCAGGAATCGACTGCCATTCGGCGAAGCCGGCCTGCGCGGCTGCCACCGCCAGGTCGACGTCGTCTTGTCCGGCGCATGCGACATGGGCCAGGATGGCGCCGGTGGCCGGCGCGATGACCGCCTCATACTTGCCCGTCACCGGGGGATGCCACCGGCCGCCGTAGAACAGGTCGTAGCGTGGCGGTGCCGTGGCGCCATACCCGGCGTCGGCGGGCAGATGATCAATCGTCATGTCCGGCCTCCCGTTGCGCGCCGGCGAGCGAGTTGCGCAGGTTGTTGTCCCACTGCGCGGGCACCAGTACATCGACCACACAGAAGTTCCCGGCCAAGGCAGCCTGGATGGCGTCTTCGAGAACCGCGTCGAGTTGCGACGGCTCTCTGACCGGCCCGAACGTCAGCGCGCCTTGCGCAGCGGCAATATCCACGAGCTTGATGTCGGGCTCGGTCAACTGCTGCGCCACCCATTTGTTTTCCAGCGGGCGCTTGCGGGTTCTGGCGACACGCTCCTGGTGCACGACATCATTGAAGTAGGTGCGGTTGTTGTTGACGATCACCAACAAGGGCAGACGATAATGTGCCGCTGTCCACCAGGCGTTCGACGACATCATGAAGTCGCCGTCGCCGACGACCGTCACGACCAGGCGGTCGCTGTCCTTGAGCGCCAGGGCCGCACCGATCGCGATTCCGGGGCCCGAGCCGATTCCCGCTCCACCGTCGGTTCCCAGATAGTCCAGCGGGCCGGTGAAGCGATAGTGCCGGGCCGACCAGCCCAGAGGCAGGCGGGCAAAGCAGACTCGACGGCCGGAAGTCGTCCGGATGACGGCGTCGCCCAGCCTGTCGAGCGTGATTCCTTCCGATTCCGGTTCAGCGCTCTGTTCCACAGGATTGCCGGGTGTCTGCGGCGCGGGGCGCGACGCTGCGGGTTCCGCCGGTTCGGGCACGCTCAATTCATCGAGCAGGGCCTGGACCAGGTGATCGACCGTGGACGAGACATGCAGGCGAGCCCGTGGCAGGGCCTGATGGTCCATGCTCCAGCCATTATGGACATGGTGATCGAGAGAGCAATGGAAGACATCGGTCCTGTCGCTATCGACGTGGGCGGCATCGAGCGTGCCTCCCAGGTCGACCCAATCGAGCGCCAGAATGGCATCGGCTTCGTGCAGGAGCGCTGCCGTTGCGGGTTCCATGAAACGCATGGGGGCCATCGCATGCAGGGGGTGCGTCGTCGGGAAGGAGGCCGCTACGCGCAGATCCGTGAGGACCTGCGCGGACAGAAACTCCGCCAGCCTGACACGGGCGTCCCAGCCCTCCTGGCTACGCGAGGTTCGCCCGATCAACAGCACGGGGCGTTTGGCGCCGCGTAGCGCCCGGGCAATGGTCCGCACGGCATCGGGGGGAGGATACGGCGCCTGGTACGACACGTAGCGCGTCAGGTCGCACGGGGCCGCGGGCTGCGGCGCAGGCGCTTCCTGGAGCGCGACGTCAAGGCACAGATATACCGGCCCGGGCGGCTCGGCGTGCGCCAAGGTGGCGGCACGCGCGAAAGACTGTGCTGCCGCTCCGATGGAGCTCGGCTGGTCATCCCATTTGATGAACTGGCGTACGAGAGCGGCTTGGTCCTTCGCGGTATGGATCCAGTCTATCCATGGCCTGCGTTGCGCGGCGTCCACGGGGCCGGTCCCGCCAACGAGCAGAACGGGGCAGCGGTCGCACCACGCGTTGTATATGGCCATGGTCGCATGCATGAGCCCGACATTGCTGTGCAGTGCGACCGCGATGGCCTGGCCGGTTGCCTTGGCATAGCCATGCGCGATGGCGACAGCGTGTTCCTCGTGCAGGCACAGAATCATCTGGGGGTCTTCGTTGCCCAGATGGTTCACCAGGCTGTCGTGCAGACCGCGCAGGCTGGATCCCGGGTTCAAGGCGATGTATCGAACACCCAGGTCGCGCAGCATCCTGGCCAGCAGGTCGCTACCCCAGGCCGGCGGGCACGCTTCGGCTATGTACGGGGTTTCTGCGTTTACCTTGATCAATCCGTCTCTCCGGCGTGGTCGCGACCATCGGTGACGGTCTCGGGAGACGTACTATAGTGTTCGAAAACGAGCTGGAAAATCACATAATTTGGTACGACTGCACGATGAAATCGCCCAATCTTTCGATACGCCAGCTCCGCGCTTTTCTGACGCTTGCAGAGGATGCCAACTTCCGTCGGGCGGCGGAACGATCCCATCTATCGCATTCCGCGTTCAGCTCGTTGATACGCACCGTCGAGGAACAGCTCGGCGCCAAGCTATTCGATCGAAACACCCGGCATGTATCGCTGACGCCCCAGGGTCAGTTGCTGGAGGCCTCGGCACGCAGGTTGATAGGAGATTTCGACCGCTTTCTCGACGATTTCCAGGCGCACGAGAATGTGCAGAAGGGCAGAGTCAACGTCGCAGCCCTGCCGTCGATCGCCGCAGCGTGGATGCCGCGCGTCCTGGAAGCGTTTCAGATGCGTCATCCGCACGTAAAAGTCGAGCTCCTGGACTTGACCTCCGGCGCTTGCCTCGAAGCGGTGCGCTCGGGCCAAAGCGATTTCGGAATTTCGTCCATAGACCCGAACTCGCAGGATATCGAGGCAGAGTTCCTGTGCGACGACCCGTTCTTCGTGGTCTGCAGACAGGATCATGCCCTGGCAAAGAAGCGCAGGATCAGTCTCGAGGATTTGGCCTCGATCCCCTTCATTCAGTTGGCGCATTCGAATACGATCCGACAACAGATCGAGGCGCTCTACCACCCTGCGTCGCTACGTCCGGTGATGGAAGTCACGCAGCTCGCTACCGTGAGCGGGCTGATCGAGGCCGGATTGGGTATCACGCTGATGCCGAACCTGGCCCGAGCTCAGTTCGACCGGCCGCCGCTCGTCATGCGCCCGCTCCATCGGAATACCCTTGCACGGCGCATTTACCTCATCCGACGGAGCGAAACGACGTTCTCTCATGCTGCCCAGGCCTTGTACGACCTGCTGCACCAACGGCTTTGAGCGAGCCGGCCGCAAACCGAACCGCACATGACGGCGACTCGGCTTGCATGAAGTCGAAAGGCTGTGCAGGAACGAATTGGCCCGATACTTCACCGGCAAGCGTCCGGTTCATATCTATTCCCAGGTCCAGGGTATGTGTTCGGGCTCCTTCCGAAAAGTCGTTTGTAGGCGTGGCCGCCATGATTCGCAGCCCAGCGCGGGACAGCGTCATCGTGAATAAACGTCATCGTGAATAAAAAAAACCCCGCGCCGGCGCGTGCCGGGGCGGGGTTGGAAGGCCGGGCCGGTCGTCGCCCGGCCTTGGCACCTTCTCAGATGCGCTTGATCTTCTCGAGCATCTTGTTGACGCCCTTGGGCGCGTCCTTGAAGAGGCGCTTGAAGGACTTGCCCAGGCAGCGACGCTCCAGGGTGTTGCGACGCACGCGTTTGCGTTCGGCCATGACATTCTCCAGGAAAAGGCGGGAAAAGCCCGCTATTCTATCCCAAGCGGCCTGCGGAAACACTTTCCGGCGAGCCGACAACGAGAAAGGAGACCCCATGTCCACTGACTACCCGCTGCTCGCGGGCCGCTACGCCGAGGTCGCGCCTGGCGTGAAGCTGCACTATCGCGCCTGCGGTCCGCAGGATGGCCGCCTGCTGATCTTTCTGCACGGTTTTCCCGAGGCGGGCTTCATCTGGGAGCCGCACCTGCAGGCGATGGCCGGCGAGTGGCTGGCCGTAGCGCCGGACCTGCGCGGCTACAACCTGTCGAGCAAGCCGGCCGAGGTCGCCGCCTATCGTCCCGACGCGCTGGTGGGCGATCTCATCGGTCTGATCCGGCACTTCGGCCGCGAGCGGGCCACGATCGTGGCGCACGACTGGGGCGGGGCGCTGGCCTGGAACCTGGCGATCCTGCATCCCGGGTACGTCGAGCGGCTGGTCATCGTCAATTCGCCGCACCCGGTGCTTTTCGCGCGGGCGCTGGCCAGCGACCCGGCGCAGCAGGCGGCGAGCGCCTACATGAACTGGCTGCGCCAGCCCGGTTCCGAAGAGGCCCTGGTGGCCGACGATTTCCGGCGCCTGGACGGCATGCTCGCCGGTCATGGGCAGAACGGGGCCTGGTACACCGAGGCCGAACGGGCGCGCTATCACGCCATGTGGTCGGTGCCGGGCGAGGGCGGCAGCCACGCCATGACGGGCGCCGTGAACTATTACCGCGCGTCGCCCCTGCGCCCCCCGAGCGCGAACGACCCCGCGCCGCCGCCGCAGCTCGATCCGACGCGCTGGCGCACGGGTGTGCCGGTGCGCGTGATCTGGGCCACCGACGACCTGGCCCTGCCAGCCAGCCTGGCCGACGGCCTGCCCGAAGTCTGCGCCGACCTGCGCGTGTGGCGCATCGCCGACGCCGGGCACTGGGTGGTGCACGAGCGGCCCGACGCGTTCCAGGGGCTGCTGAAGGCGGCGCTGCAGGACATGGGGTAGGGCGGGGCTGCGCTATACTCCGCAGGTTTTATCCTTCGCAGTTCACCTGCGCATGTCTTTACCTTCTCCCTCACCGCGTCGCAAGCCGCTGCATGAACGGACGATCCAATTGCGTTCGTACGTGCGCGAAGACGGTCTTTACGATCTCGAAGCCGAGCTTCTGGACACCAAGGCCTATGACTTCACGAGGCGGCAGGGAGTTCACAAGGCGGGCCAACCGGTTCACCATATGCACGTGCGGGTGACCTTCGATACTTCCTTCACCATCGTCGATGCGGTTGCCTGCTACGACGCCGCTCCCTACGGCGATCAGTGCATGTCGATCGCTCCCGCGTATGCCGATCTCGTCGGCATGAATCTGCTGCGGGGCTTTCGCCAGCGGGTGAAGGAGCGTTTCGGCCGCACGGCTGGCTGTATCCACATGTCCGAGCTTGCCGCCGTGTTGCCTACGGCGGCGGTCCAGACCATGGCCGGTCAGGAAGGCGGTGAGGCGCGGCGCGCTTCGGAAACCCGGCCGTTCCACCTGGACGGCTGCCACGCGCTGCGCGTGGACGGGCCCGTGGTGGCGCGCGAGTATCCGCGCTGGTATGTCACACCGCAGCAGCCGCAGGCGGCAGGCGGCGCGACGTGCGGGACGGAACTCGACGAAGTCATTCCCTCATCTTCAAGCGACTCTTAAGGTTACGCATGAAAATCCATGAATATCAGGGTAAGGAACTCCTGAAGAAATTTGGCGTCGCGGTGCCGCGCGGCATCCCCGCGTTCTCGGTGGACGAGGCGGTCAAGGCCGCCGAGACCCTCGGCGGGCCGGTCTGGGTCGTGAAGGCGCAGATCCACGCCGGCGGCCGCGGCAAGGGCGGCGGCGTCAAGCTCGCGCGCTCGCTGGACGACGTGCGCAAGCTCGCTTCGGAGATCCTGGGCATGCAACTGGTCACGCACCAGACCGGCCCCGAGGGTCAGAAGGTCGGCCGCCTCTACATCGAGGAAGGCGCCGATATCCAGAAGGAATACTACGTCTCGCTCGTCACCGACCGCGCCAGCCAGAAGGTGGCCTTCATCGCGTCGAGCGAAGGCGGCATGGACATCGAGGAAGTCGCGCACTCGTCGCCCGAGAAGATCGTCACCGAACTGATCGATCCGCTCGCCGGCCTCACCGACGAGCAAGCCAAGAAGATCGCCGATTCCATCGGCCTGCCCGCCGGCACCACGCCGCAGGCCGTCGACATGTTCAAGAAGCTCTACCAGTGCTACATGGACACCGACGCCTCGCTGGTCGAGATCAACCCGCTCAACCTGGACAGCAAGGGCGGCCTGATCGCCCTGGACGCGAAGTTCAACTTCGACTCCAACGCGCTCTTCCGTCACCCCGAGATCGTCGCCTACCGTGACCTCGACGAGGAAGATCCGGCCGAGATCGAAGCCAGCAAGTTCGACCTCGCCTACATCCAGCTCGACGGTAACATCGGCTGCCTGGTGAACGGCGCCGGCCTGGCCATGGCCACCATGGACACCATCAAGCTGTTCGGCGGCGAACCGGCCAACTTCCTGGATGTCGGCGGCGGCGCCACCGCCGAGAAGGTCACCGAGGCCTTCAAGATCATGCTCAAGAACCCGGACGTCAAGGCGATCCTGGTCAACATCTTCGGCGGCATCATGCGCTGCGACGTGATCGCCGAGGGCGTCATCACCGCGTGCAAAGCCGTCAATCTGCAGGTGCCGCTGGTCGTGCGCATGAAGGGCACGAACGAAGAACTCGGCAAGAAGATGCTCGCCGAGTCGGGTCTGCCCATCATCAGCGCCGACACCATGGCCGAAGCTGCCACCAAGGTCGTGGCTTCCGCCAAGTAACCAGACACCGAGGATTCGCCACATGTCGATTCTGATCAACAAAGACACCAAAGTCATCACCCAGGGCATCACCGGCAAGACGGGCCAGTTCCACACCCGCATGTGCCGCGAGTACGCCAACGGCAAGGCCGCCTTCGTGGCCGGCGTGAACCCCAAGCGCGCCGGCGAGGATTTCGAAGGCGTGCCCATCTACGCCAACGTCAAGGAAGCCAAGGAGGCCACCGGCGCCACCGTCTCCGTGATCTACGTGCCGCCCGCGGGCGCCGCCGCGGCGATCTGGGAAGCCGTCGAGGCCGACCTGGACCTGACCATCTGCATCACCGAGGGCATCCCCGTGCGCGACATGCTCGAAGTGCGCAACCGCATGCGCGCCGAGAACCGCAAGACGCTGCTGCTCGGCCCCAACTGCCCGGGTCTCATCACCCCGGACGAAATCAAGATCGGCATCATGCCGGGCCACATCCACCGCAAGGGCCGCATCGGCATCGTCAGCCGCTCCGGCACGCTGACGTACGAAGCCGTCGCCCAGGTCACCGAGCTGGGTCTGGGCCAGTCGAGCGCCGTGGGCATCGGCGGCGACCCGATCAACGGCCTGAAGCACGTCGACGTGCTCAAGCTGTTCAATGACGATCCCGACACCGACGCCGTCATCATGATCGGCGAAATCGGCGGTCCGGACGAGGTCGACGCCGCGCGCTGGGCCAAGGACAACATGAAGAAGCCGGTGGTCGGCTTCATCGCGGGCGTCACCGCGCCTCCGGGCAAGCGCATGGGCCACGCCGGCGCGCTGATCTCGGGCGGCGCCGACACGGCCGACGCCAAGCTCGAAGTGATGGAAGCGTGCGGCATCCGTACCACGCGCAACCCGTCCGAAATGGGCAAGCTGCTCAAGTCCGTCCTGGGCTGAGCGGTCGGGGCAGCGCAGAGGGGGGCAAGACGCGGTGTCATGGCGGGCAAACACGAACCTGCCAGGCGCTGCGTCGGCGGACGCTTCCAGCCGGTTTTCCCTCTTTGCGCAGCAAATACAGGCGGCCCCGTCAGGGGCCGCTTTTCGTCAATGAGGGGATAGTTTCGTGATTGAATTCTTCCAGACCCTGAGCTGGGCGGCCGTCCTTCAGATCATCCTGATCGATATTCTGCTTGGCGGAGACAATGCCGTCGTCATTGCGCTCGCTTGTCGCAATCTGCCGCCCAAGCGGCGGCTGCAGGGCATTCTCTGGGGCACGGCCGGCGCCATCATATTGCGCGTCATCCTGATCTTCTTCGCCGTCACGCTCCTGGGCATCCCGTTCCTGAAGGCCGTGGGCGGCCTGCTGCTGTTCTGGATCGGCATCAAGCTGCTGGTTCCGGAGGACGAGGAGCATGGCAACATCGACGGCGGCACCACGCTGATCTCGGCCATCAAGACCATCATCGTGGCCGACTTCGTCATGAGCCTGGACAACGTGATCGCCATCGCGGGCGCGGCCGAGCGGGCCGACCCCGGCCACCAACTGGGCCTGGTCATCTTCGGCCTGCTGGTGAGCGTGCCCATCATCATCTGGGGCAGCACGCTGGTGCTCAAGCTGATCGACCGCTTCCCCGTCGTCGTGATGTTCGGCGCGGCGCTGCTGGGCTGGATCGCAGGCGGCCTGCTCGTGACCGACGTGTTCATCGAGCGCCAACTGGGCGGCCCGGTGGATCACTCGATCAAGATCGCAGCCGAAGTCATCGGCGCGCTCATCGTCGTGGGTATGGGCAAATTCATCGCGAGTCGCAAAAGGAGTGCTGCATGATCGTTCGACATCCTCGGCTGCAAGGCCGCCGCAAGGCCCCGCGCAGCATGCGAGGCCTCACCATCCTGCAATTGATGTCCGTGCTTGCCGGCCTGGGCATCGCTGCCTGGCTGGTGTTGACGTATCTGCAACGTTGAGCGTGTCCCGGCCTGCCGGCCGGGCGCCTCTGACGGCCCCCTCGGGGGCCGTTTTTTTTATCGGGATGAGACTCCGGCACCGGGTTTCGCTGGACTACGCCACAGCCCGATACGGCTCTTGGGAACCGGGTCTGTCCGGGGCGTCATCACGGCAAGGGATCGAACTCGACAAGACGACGCGGTTTCATCACCAGGGCGGCGTCTGCTCGCCGCCGCGGATGCGATACGGGCCAAAGCGTTCGTAAAGGAAGTCGACCAGGGCACGCGTTTTCGCCGACATATGGGCCTTGGTCAGGAACACCAGATAAATGTCCGCCGCAGGCGGCTCCCAGTTCGGCAAGACTTGTTGCAAGCGGCCGGATCGCAGATGGGGCGCTATGTCCCACTGCGAACGCAACAGAATGCCATGGCCATCGAGCGCCCAGGCCAGCGCACATTCACCATCGTTGCTGCTCAGCGTCCCGCGTATCTTCACCGTCTCCTGCCTGCCTCCGGATTGCAGATGCCACGAACCAAAGGCCTCGTCGCCTTCGCGGATGAACAAACAGTTGTGCTGCGGCAATTCGCGCGGGTGAGTCGGCGTGCCGGCCTTTGCCAAATAGGCAGGCGCAGCGCACAGCACGCGTTTGTTCGAGGCCAGTTTGCGTGCGGTGAGCCGCGCGTCCGGCAGCGTGCCGATGCGCACGGACACGTCAAATGCCTGCTCGACCAGATTGACCGGGCGATCGGTCAAGTGCAGTTGAACTTCGATATCCGGAAACGCGCGGGAGAAGTCCGACAGGGCAGGCGCGATGAAGCGGCGCCCAAAGCCCAGCGTGGCGCTGATCTTCAACAAGCCTCGCGGAACGAGCGTGGCGCCCGATACCGCTCGCTCCACCGCGTCGAGGGCGTCGAGCACCTTGGCCCCCTCTGTCAGGTAGGTCTCGCCCTCGGGGGTGAGGCTGATGCGCCGGGTGGTGCGGTTCAGCAGTCGCACGCCCAGGCGCGCTTCGAGCGCGGCGAGGCGCTTGCTGACCGACGGGGGCGTGACGCCGAGTTCCTGCGCGGCGGAAGTCAGGCTGCCGTGCTTCATCAACAAGGCGAAGAACGAGAGATCGGAAAGCGAATCCATAAGAAATTATTAGTTCTTATAGAGAAATAATCAATTGCCGATCACGACTTTGTGGTGCGGAACGAATTATTTATGATCCATCTCACGCGACCAGGTACCTGATTTCGCAGGAGATATGTCATGAATTGGCTTTTACCGGACTTTGCGCGGCACCCTGTCTATGTGGGCGGCGGCAAGGGCTCGCCGCTGCTGGCGTGGCAGGTAGCAGGCGAGGCGCTGCCCTGTTGTCGCGACATCGCGGAAGATGGGCCGGATGTGCTGCTTTCCAGGGTGATGCCGTTCCTCACTCAAGGAGACAACGCGTGAAGCCGCCGACCACCCTTTATCGCAAGCTGGTCGATTCGCACACGGTGACACAGCTCGATGAACAGAACGTTCTTCTGTTCTGCGACCTGCATCTGATGAACGAATACACCAGCCCCCAGGCGTTTGCCGGCCTGCACGAGCAGCAGCGGGAAGTCGCCATGCCGGGGCAGAACGTGGCCACGGTGAGTCACATCATTCCGACGCATCCGGTACGCAACCGCGTGATCCAGGACCCCGCATCGGCGTTGCAGGCCAGCAACCTCAAACGCAACTGCGAACGCCACGGCATTGCCCTCTTCGATACCAACGACGCGTTGCAGGGAATCGAGCACGTCATCGCGCCCGAACACGGCATGATCCGCCCCGGCATGGTGGTGATCTGCGGCGACAGCCACACCACCACCTACGGTGCGCTCGGGGCGCTGGGCTTCGGCATCGGTACCTCGGAGGTCGAGCACGTACTGGCCACACAGACCCTGGTCTACCGGCTGGCGCAGGACATGCGCATCCGGGTCGACGGGCAACTGCCGCTGGGAACTACGGCGAAAGACCTGATCCTGATGATCATCAGCCGCATCGGCGCCCAGGGCGCACGCGGCTTCGTGGTGGAGTTCTGCGGCACCGCGATCGAGTCGCTGTCGATAGAGGCCCGCTTCACGCTTTGCAACATGGCAGTGGAAGCCGGAGCGCGCGGCGCGCTGATCGCGCCGGACCGGGCCGCGGCCGACTATGTATTGGCGCGCGCGCCCGACATCGATGCCACCCAGCGAGAACTCGCGCTGGCACATTGGGCCACGCTGCGCAGCGACGAGGGCGCCCCATTCGACGTGGAGCACCGCTTCGATGCGGCGCAGGTCGCACCCTACGTGACATGGGGCACCAGCCCTGATCAGGCGGTGGCCGTCGACGGCGTCGTGCCGGCGGCCGAGGGCGCGCAGCGCACGAGCATCGAACAGGCGCAGCGCTATACCGGCTTGGCGGCCGGGACGCCGCTCGAAGGGTTGGCCGTGCAGCATGTGTTCATCGGCTCCTGCACCAACGCGCGCATCGAGGACCTGCGAGCGGTTGCTCAGGTGGTTGGAGACCGGCACGTCGCGCCCGGTTTGCGCGCGATGGTGGTGCCGGGCTCCGGCGCCGTGCGAGCACAGGCGGAGGCCGAAGGCATTGCCGCGCTGCTGATGCGCGCAGGCTTCGAATGGCGCCAGCCCGGGTGCTCGATGTGCCTTGCCATGAACGACGACGTGCTCTCGCCAGGCGAGCGCTGCGCATCCACGACCAACCGCAACTTCGAGGGGCGGCAGGGGCGCGGCGCCATCACACACCTCATGAGTCCCGCCATGGCCGCCGCTGCCGCGATCACCGGCCGCATCACCGATGTCCGCAAGCTGGAGACGCTGCCATGACCGACACATACGACCGCATCGAGGGCATTGCCGCACCGATCGCCATTGCCAACCTCGACACCGACCAGATCATGCCCAAGCAGTTCCTGCGGGGCATCGACAAGGCGGGGCTGGCGCAGGGCCTGTTGTGGGACCTGCGTTTTCATGGCGACGGCAGCCCGCGCAAGGATTTCGTGCTCAACCGCCCGGCGTATGCGGGCACGCGCATCCTCATCGGCGATGCCAATTTCGGCTGCGGTTCGAGCCGCGAGCACGCGGTGTGGGGGCTGCGGCAGTACGGCATCGACGCGGTGATCGCGCCGAGCTTCGGCGAGATCTTCTATTCGAACGCGATGAACAACCGGCTGCTCCCGGTGATGCTTCCCGAAGCCGACGTCCACGCGCTGCTCGACGCGGCCGCGGCGGCGGTGCTGCCGCTGCACATCGAAATCGACGTGCAGCGCCTCGAAGTGCGCTCGCCGCTGGGCACGCATGCCTTCGCGCTGTCGGCACGCCATCGCACCATGTTCCTCGAAGGCCTCGACCTGATCGGCGCCTCGCTGGTGCACCGATCGGCTATCGCGGCCTTCGCACAGCGTCACTGGGCTGAACAGCCCTGGACGCGCGACGTTGCGCGCCGCACGAGGGCGCGACTCGATCGTCCCGCACGTGGTGGGGGCCTGAAGACGTAGGCGGCACCCGGCAGGCTGCGCCGGTACACCCCGCACCAAAGAAAAAGCCCGCCGAGCGGCGAGCTTTCTCTTGACATCCGACGTCTGTCGGCACGCCCGCCATGCGGGCACACATGCGCAGACTCAGGCGGAGGCGCCGAGCGACTTGATCGCGGCAGCCAGGCGGCTCTTGTGGCGAGCGGCCTTGTTCTTGTGGATGATGTTCTTGTCGGCCACGCGGTCGATCACGCTGCTCGTCTTGCGGAACACTTCGTTCGCAGCGGCCTGGTCGCCGGCTTCGACGGCTTGGCGTACGCGCTTGATCGAGGTGCGCAGCATGGAGCGCAGGCTGGAGTTGTGCTTGTTGCGGGCAACGGCCTGACGGGCACGCTTGCGAGCTTGGGCGGAATTGGCCATGTATTATCCGAGTCTGTCTAGTAAATGAGCCCACCGGGCAGGCCGGTATGGGCCGATATAACGAATAGAACGCCCGGACCTAGGAAGGGACGGCTCCCATGAGCGGGCTGGGGCTCATCGGTGCAGGCGAGGGCAAGAAGCTTCTGCCGAATGGCTTGCGAAGCGTGTTGGCCCTGGGCGCTGGCGCCGATTGGGGTGCATTAAATGCGATGCATGTAAATGCAAAGCAGGAGATATTACCACCTGGCGGCCCTATGCACAAGGTTTGCCAAGCGTCAATCGTCACGACGCAAGCGGCCGATTTGCCGTTGCTGCATCAGCAGCACGGCCGCCGCGGTCACGGCGAGAAGCGCGGCCGCCGTCAGGAAGGTGCCGTTGAAGGCCGTCTCGAAGGCATCGCGCGCGGCGCCGGCGAATTGGGCGGACAGGCCTTCGGGAAGAGACCGCGCGTAGTGCAGCGCATCGTCCAGGTTCTCCCGCGCGGCCGCGGGAACGCCGCTCGCCCCGGGCGGCGCGACGAAGGCATGTCCGTGCAGCAGGGCCATGAGGCTGCCGAGCGCCGCGATGCCCAGCGCGCCGCCCAGCTCGTAGGACACCTCTTCGATGGAGGCCGCCATGCCGACGCGTTCGGCCGGCGCGCTCAGCAGCATCGCGCTCGAAGCGCCCGTCATGGTGGCGCCCACGCCCAGGCCGAGCACAGCCAGGCAGGCGAGTTCGATGCCCAGGCTGTGGCCCAGCGCGCCGATATAGCCGGCCAGCCCCAGCGCCGAGGCGGCGAGGCCGGCTCCGATGATCGCGGGCGCGCCGAGGCGGCGCATGGCGATGCCCGCGGCCGGGCCCGCGACCAGCGAGGCCAGCGGGATCGGCAGGATGTACAGGCCGGTTTCCCAGGGGCTCAGACCGTGCACCAGTTGCATGCGCTGGCTCAGGATCAGTTCGGCACCGATCAGCGCCATGGCCGCGACCACGGCCGCCACGGCGCCGCTGGAGAACACCCGATTGCGGAACAGCCTGAAATCGATCATCGGGCTGGCGAGCCGTAACTGGCGGCGCGCGAAGGCGGCCAGCAGCACGGCGCCCAGGGCGAGCGCAATCAGCACGCCGGGCAGCGGCGCCGACGGCCGGCCGGCTTCCTTGATGCCATAGGTCAGGCAGAGCAGGCCCAGCATCACCAGGATCGAGCCCGGCAGGTCCCATGCCTGGTCGCGGTTGCCGGGCCGGCGCGCGATGGCCAGCCAGGCGAGCGGCAGGGTGGCGAGCACGATGGGCACGTTGACCAGGAACACCGAGCCCCACCAGAAGTGCTCGAGCAGGGCGCCGCCGGCGAGCGGGCCGAAGGCCGCGCCGCCCGAGGCCACGGCCGCCCAGATACCGATGGCGAGCGAGCGCTCGTCCGGATCGGCGAACTCGTGGCGGATGATGGCGAGCGTGGCCGGCATCATCAGCGCTGCGCCGACCGCGAGCGTGGCGCGCGCGCCGATGAGCGGGACCGGCGCGGGCGCGTAGGCCGCCGCGAGCGAGGCCAGGCCGAACACTGCCAGCCCGGCGAGGAACATGGGCTTGTGCCCATATTTGTCGCCCAGCGCGCCGGCCGCCGGCAGCAGGCTGGCCACCACCAGCGGATAGGCGCTGACGATCCACAGGCGTTGCGCGCCGCTCGCGCCCAGCGCCTGCGTCAGGCGCGGCAGCGCGGTGTACAGGATCGTCATGTCGACGACGATGAGGAACAGGGCGATCGAGACGATCACCAGGATCAGCCAGCGATTGGATAGGGACATGCGCATGCCCGGCATAGGGGCCTTGGTCGACCCGGGAGGTAGGGCGGGGTATTATATCAATACATACGTATTTATTTAAATCCAGAGAATCGCGGAGCATCGACATGGGACGACGACGCAGCATCGATCGCGAAGCCGTGCTGGACGCGGCCGAGGCCATCGTCATCGAGAGCGGTGCGGCTGGCCTGACCATCGATGCCGTGGCCCGGGCCATGGGCATCACCAAGGGCGGCGTGCAGTACGCCTTCGGTTCCAAGGATGCGCTGGTGGACGCCATGCTCGAGCGCTGGGACCGGACCTACGAGGCGCAACTGCGCGAACTGGCCGGCGCGGCGCCGACGCCCGTCGACGCCATGCGCGCCCACATACGCATCATGCGCGAGCTGCCCGACGCCGGCCACGTGAAGGCGGCCAGCCTGATGGCCGCGCTCATCCGCGAGCCCGAGCGGCTCGCCGGCACGCGTGCGTGGTACGCCGAGCGCATGCGCGGGCTCGACGCCGCGAGCGACGAGGGCCGGCGCGCACGCCTGGCCTTCCTTGCCGCCGAGGGGGCGTTCCTGCTGCGTTATTTCGGCTTCATGGACATGAGCCGCGACGAGTGGGATTCCGCGTTCGCCGACATCGACCGTCTGGCCGGCGCCTGAGGGCCCGAGCCGGCGGGCCTGCGTCCCGCCGGCTGGACAGACGCATGCCGGCGGCAGACTGCGTGCCGATGCCCGCCCGCCCGCCGAGCCGGCGGGCTCAGGATGCGGTATGGCCGAGCAGGCGGCGCAGGCGTGCGCGCATGGGCGTGTCGGCCGGGCGCTCCAGGCCGAGCTCGCGCAGGGCATGCTCCTGGCTGTGGCCGCTCGCCAGGTCGACTTCGCGCACCACCTGGCCCTGGGCGTAGATGAAAGCCGCATTGGCCAGGGCGAGCACGTCCTCGGCGTCGTGCGAGACCATCAGCGCGGGAATGTTCCAGGCCGCGCGCACCTGGGCGAGCTCGTCGCGCAGCTCGTCGCGCAGCATCGGGTTGAGTGCGGCGAAGGGTTCGTCCAGCAGCAGGATGCGCGGGTTGGCCGCCAGCGCGCGGGCGAGGGCGACGCGCTGCTGCTGGCCGCCGGAAAGCGTGCGCGGCTTGGCGTCGGCCAGCGCGGCGAGGCCGAAGCGTTCGAGCAGCGCATCCACGCGCACGGCCTCGTCCGCAGGCAGCCGGCGCCGCGCCCAGTGCGTGAGGCCGAAGGCGACGTTCTGCCGCACCGTGAGGTGCGGAAAGAGCGCGTAGTGCTGGAAGAGGTAGCCCACGCCGCGCTGCGCCGCCGGCAGATCGATGCCGCGCGCCGCATCGAACAGCGTGCGGCCGTCCAGGCGGATGTGGCCGGCTCGCGGTCGCAGCAGGCCGGCCACGGCCTGCAGGGTGAGCGACTTGCCCGAGCCCGAGGGCCCGTAGAGCGCCACGAATGGCGCGTCGCTGCGCAGGCGCGCGGCGAGCGCGAAGCGCCGCTTGCCGTCTTCGACCGTGAGTTCGATGTCGATGTCGATCATGGCGCGGCCAGGGCTGCGCTCAGGGCTGGCCGAAGCCGTACTTTTCCAGCACGGTGCGAGCCGCGGGCGTACCCAGGAACTCGACGAAAGCCTTGGCGAGATCGGGCTCGCGGCTGGCGGCGACGACCGCCACCGGATAGGTGACCGGGGTCTGGCCTTCGGGCGTGAGCGTCACCTTGACCTTGTCGCTCATGATGGCTGCGTCGGTGCGATAGACGAAGCCGGCGTCCACTTCGCCGCGGGCCACGTAGTCGAGCACCTGGCGCACGCTGTCGGCCTGCACGTACTTGGGCTCCAGCGTCTGCCACAGGCCGGCCTTTTCCAGCACTTCCTGGGTGTAGCGGCCCGCCGGCACGCTGGCCGGCTTGCCCACGGCGATGCGCTTGACGGCGTCGCCGGTCAGGCCGTTCAGGCTGTCCACGCCGGGCCCGCCGTCGCTGGGTTCGATCAGGACCAGGGCGTTGCTGACGAAGTCGCGGCGGGTGGCCGGGTCGATCAGCGATTTCTCGGCGGCGCGGTCCATGGTTGCCTGGTCGGCGCTGGCGAACACATCGGCCGGTGCACCCTGGTCGATCTGCTGCAGCAGCGTGCCCGAGGCGGCGAAGTTCAGTTGCACGTCGGTGCCGGGATGCTCGGCACTGAAGCTGGGGGCGAGTTCCTTGAAGGCGTTGGTCAGGCTGGCCGCGGCCGAGACCGTTAGGGTAGCGGCGTGCGTGGCGAAGGGCAGGGCGACCGCCAGGGTGGTGGCGGCGAGCAGACGGGACAGGCGCATGGGGACTCCAGGATCAGCGAGGTGAGAAAAGCCGGTTGGACGCGACCAGGATGGCCACGGAAAGGACGGAAGTGACGATGACGTAGAAGAAGGCGAGATCGTCGTTGCCCGCCTGCACTGCGTCGTAAATGGCCATCGAGAGCGTCTGGGTGCGTCCGGGTATGGAGCCGGCGACCATCAGCGAGGCGCCGAACTCACCCATGGCGCGGGCGAACGCGAGCAGTGTGCCGGCCAGTATTCCGGGCCAGGCCAGGGGCAGCGTCACGCGCACGAACACCGACCAGCGCGACTGGCGCAGCGTGCTGGCCGCGGCCTCCAGCGAACGGTCGACGCCGGCGAAGGCGGCGCTGGCCGATTTCAGGACGAGCGGCAGGGCGACGATCGCCGAGGCCACCACGGCCCCGTGCCAACTGAAGATGATGGTGTAGTCCAGGTGCTCGCGCAGCCAGTTGCCCAGCGGGCTGCGGCGGCCCGCCGCCATCAGGATGAAGTAGCCGATCACCGTGGGCGGCAGCACCAGCGGCAGCATGAGGACGGCTTCGAGCAGGGTTCGCCCCGGCATGTGCGTACGTGCCACCACCCAGCCCAGGGCAACGCCCGCGAGCAGGGCGAGCACGGTGGCGACGCTGGCAACCTTGAGCGACAGGGTGAGGGGAAACCAATCCATCGTAAACGCTATGTTCCTTCGGATATGACGCATGCCGCACAAGCGCGGGAGCGGGCTTGCCGGCGTGCTTCGATATGTACGAAAGAATATAACGAAACGTGAAGGCAGGGCCACTGCCGCGCTGGGCGCGGCCAGCGGCGCCGTTCAGGGCGCGATGAGACGGCCGAGTTCTTCGATCTCGCTGGCTGCCGCCTGCCGGGCGATGGATTCGACGGCGCGATAGCGCCGTACGATCTCCTCGCCCACGTCGGTGAGCCGGGTGCCGCCGCCGTGCGCCCCGCCGGCGCTGGCGGCGACTGCGGGGGCGGCCAGGGCGCGGTTCATTTCGTCGACGAGCAGCCAGGCCCGCCGGTAGGACATGTCAAAGCGCTTGGCCGCCGCGGAGATCGAGCCGGTCTCGGCGATCGCCTCGAGCAGCGCCACCTTGCCCGGCCCGATGGCGATGGTGGCGTCACGGTAGAGGCGCAGGCGGAACTGGACGGCGACTGTCATGGCAAGGGCGGCGATCGGGGAGCCTTACTCTACCCGAGCCGCGCCCTGGCGTTCAATCCCGGTCGTCGTTGCCGGCGCCGCCGGCATCAGGGCGCAGGCCGGCGCGCCGCAGGTGGGCGTACACCGTGGTGCGCGAGACGCCGAGCTGGCAAGCCGCGGCCGCGACATTGCCGCGGTGTTCGCGCAGGGCCTCGCGAACGGCGCGCAGGGCATGCTCGTGCAGTGCGCCCGGCGCGGGCGGTGCGCTTGCGGTGCAGGCGGGCTGCGCCCGCGCTGGTTCGGCGACGGCTGCCGGGCTGTCGGCGGCGGTGGGCAGCGGGGCGTTGACCGCTGTGCGCACGCGGGGCTGCGCCCGCGCCAGCGGCGCGCGCGCGTATTGCACCCAGAGGTGCGTGCCGTCGATGGCGGGCAGCCGCAGCGGCCGGGGGGCGGGGCGAAGCAGCCCCAGGCGCTGGCCTGGGCTGGCTGCGGGGAACAGCGCCGTCGCGGCGTCCAGGGCGAGGCGGCCCCGTGCGGGCAGGCCGAGCATCTGCCTCGCGGCGCGGCTGGCGGCCCGAACGTCGCCGTCGTCGGTGACGGCGAGCACCCCGGCGAGCGGCGTGGGCAGCCAGCGCGGGTCGGGTTGCAGCCGCAGCAGATGGCAGCGCTCCAGGGTGGCGAGCAGGCGATGTTCGACAGCCAGCGCAGCCAGATGGAAGTGTTCGCGTAGTTGGACCGGGTCGCGGCGGCCCACCCCTGTGATGTCCAGCGCGCCGGCCACGTCGCCATCCAGGCCGTGGATGGGGACGGCCAGGCAGAAGAAATCCGCGAACTCGTCCAGGTAGTGCTGGCCGGCATGGACCTCCACGGGGCCGGCATCGGCAGCGGCCTCGGCGAGCACGCAGGCCGGCGCCGTCGTGCCGATCGCGCGCTCTTCGATGCGCCGTCCTGCGACGATGGGGCCGAACCGCCGCTCCCGGCTGTGCGCGCTGCGGCGGGCGTGGACGATCACGCCCGCCGCGTTGGTGCACAGTATCGTCCAGTCGGGGCCACCGAAGGCGCTCCAGAGATGTTCGGCCTCGTCGGCGACGCAGCGCGCGAGGCGCCGGTCGTCCCGGGTACGCGCGTCGGTGCCGAGCGGGGCGTAGTACGGCGCTTGCCAGGGCATGAGACCGGCATCGCGCGAGCGCTGCCAGGACCGCGCGACCGCGGGCGGCAGCAGCTCGGCGGGCACGGACCCGCCCGCCAGGAAATGGTCGCGCGCGGCCTTCAGCGCCTCGCCGGTAAGCCCGCCCGTCATGGCGCCGCCCTCGGCCCACCGCTCGCAAGCCCGTGGGGCATGGCGCGATCCACGGCGCGCGCGCGGACTGTGGACGGCGCAGCGTGGGAGCCTGCGCCGTGGGTGACGTCGCCTGCGCCCGGCGTCACATCGGGTAGGCGGGCGCCTGACCTTTGATGGTGAGCCACTGCCATTGCGTGAACTCCTCCCAGTTGGCGGGGCCGCCGATGGCGCTGCCGTTGCCGGACGCGCCCACGCCGCCGAAGGGGTTGATGACCTCGTCGTTGACCGTCTGGTCGTTGATGTGCAGCAGCCCGGTGCGCAGGCGTTCGCCGATGCGCAGGGCGCGGCCGACGTCCGCGCTCAGAATGGCCATCGACAACCCGTACTCGGTACGGTTGGCAAGCGCGATGGCTTCTTCGTCGGTATCGAAGGGCACGACCACCGCCACCGGCGCGAAGATCTCTTCCGAGAAGGCCGGGTTGTCCGGGCTCACGCCGCTCAGCACGGTGGGCGCGAAGAACAGGCCCTCGCAAGTGCCGCCGGTCTCCACCCGGGCGCCCGCGGCCTCGGCCGCGCGCAATACGCCGCTCGCGTGATCGCGCTGGGCCGCGTTGATGAGCGGGCCGAGCGCCACGTCGGCCCGGTGCGGATCGCCCACTGTCAGCGAGGCGGCCTTGGCGGTGAGCCGCTCGAGAAAGCGGTCGTGGATCTTGCGCTGCACCAGAATGCGGCCGGTCGCCATGCAGATCTGCCCCTGGTGCAGGTAGGCGCCCCAGGCGGTGTTGGCGATGGCCAGATCGAGGTCGGCGTCATCCAGGACGATGAGGGAATTCTTGCCGCCCAGTTCCAGCGAAACCTTCTTCAAGTGCCGGCTCGCCGCCTCGCCGACCTTGCGGCCGGCGGCAGTAGAGCCCGTGAACTGGATCATGGCCACGTTGGGATCCGCCACCAGGGCGGCACCCGCCGCGCCGTCGCCCGGCAGCACGTGCAGCAGACCGGCCGGCAGTCCGGCGAGCTCGAACAGCCGCGCGATCGCCATACCGCCGCATACCGCGGTGCGCGGGTCGGGCTTGAGCACCACGGCATTGCCCAGGGCCAGGGCCGGAGCCACCGCGCGCAAGGCAAGGTACAGCGGGAAGTTGAACGGCGCGATCACGCCGACGACGCCCAGCGGGCGCCGCCGCGCGAGGCTCAGGCGCCCAGGCACCGAGGGCAGGATCTCGCCGACGGAACGCGAGGGCAGGCTGGCGGCTTCGTGCAGCACCTTGACGCTTATCGACGTCTCGAATCCGGCCTTGCCGCGCGTCGAGCCGCTCTCGCGCACTAGCCAGTCGGCGATCACGCCGAAATGGGTCTGCGCCAGTGCAGCGGCCCGGCGCACGACCGCGGCGCGCTCTTCGTACGGCAACGCCGCCCATTCGGGTTGTGCCTGGGCCGCCGCGGCCGCGCTGCGCGCGATCCCGGCGGCGTCGGTCAGCGCGATGCTGCCGAGGCGGGCACCGCTGGCCGGCTCCAGCACGTCGGCCACGGTGGCACCGGCTTGCCATGCGCCGGCATAGAGGCGTTCGGTCCAGACGGCGGGGTCGAGCAGCGTGGGGTCGGTGCTGGCTGGGTTCATCACGGCTCCTGTCGATGGGGCTGCGGGTCGCGGACCCGGAAAGGCGCATCGTAGGTGGCCTGCGGCGGCCCTGCCATTGGGGTTTGCATGCGGGCCGTGCGGCCGCATGCGTGCGCGCGGACCCCCGCAAGGGTGTTCAGATACTGGACACCGGCGCTGTGGTTGCGCGTTGGACTGCGCGTGGGGAACCCATGCAGCAAGGCCGATACAGCGGCAGGAAGCTCGGTGCGTCGCCCGCCGAAGGCGATGCCCAAAGCAAAAACCCCCGCAAGCTTCCTTGCGGGGGTCTGGAATTTTGGTGCCCAGAAGAGGACTCGAACCTCCACGCCTCTCGGCGCTAGTACCTGAAACTAGTGCGTCTACCAATTCCGCCATCTGGGCCTGATTGCATCGCTGTTTATACAGCGCCGCAACAGAAGAACGATTATAGCAGGGATTTCCCAGGCTGCAACAGAATCTGCATCTGTTTTTACTGCTTGCCACCGGAACCGGCTTGCTTGGTAGGGCAAACCACCGTCGGCCGCAGCGCGTGCTCCCGCAATCTCCCGATGCTCGCACTTCTTTGAGCGCCGGGGGTTTCGCAAAACCCCGCTTGCCTTGAAAATACCGCTTTGGTCTTTTCTCCCGTCGGTGTCTAATGCCGAAAGAAGAAAGACCGCGATTCTATAGAGAAGTTTTCACTTTGGCAAATCGAACCGACAAGAAGAATTCCAACCCAACCATGCCGGCGGATTTCGACCCGGACGTCCCCAGCCGCGAGCAGATCCTCGCTGCGCTGCGCGACGCTTCGGGCCCGCTTACGGCAACCGAACTTGCCGAGCGCCTGGGCGTGGTGCGCGATTCCACCTGGGTCGGCTTCGAGCGCAGACTGGGCGCCATGGAGCGCGATGGCCAGTTGGCGCCCAACCGCAAGGGCCTGCTGCAGCTCGCCTCCAAGCTGGATTTCATTGCCGGACGCGTGCAGGGTCATCGCGACGGCTTCGGCTTTCTGATCCGCGACGACGGCGGGCAGGACTTGTTCCTGTCGCCGCGCGAGATGCTCAAGGTGCTGCACGGCGACCGCGTCCTGGTGCGCCCCTCGGGCGAATACCGCGGCAAGCCCGAAGGCCAGATCGTCGAGGTGATCGAGCGGCGCACCAATCGCCTGGTCGGTCGCTTCCTGCATGAGCGCGGCATGGACGTGGTGGTGCCCGAAGATCAGCGCATCAAGCATGACGTGCTGATCGCTCCGGCCGACGCCAACGGCGCCCAGCCAGGCCAGGTGGTCACCGTCGAGATCGTCGCGCAGCCGACCCGGCACACGCAGCCGCGCGGGCGCATTGTCGAGATCCTCGGCGAGGTCGACGACCCCGGCATGGAAATCGAGATCGCGGTGCGCAAGTTCGACGTGCCGCACGAGTTTTCCGAGGCGGCCGCCAGGCAGGCGGCCAAGCTGCCCGACGCCGTGCGCAAGAGCGACCTCACGGGGCGGGTGGATCTGCGCGACCTGCCTTTCGTCACCATCGACGGGGCGGACGCGCGCGATTTCGACGATGCGGTGTATTGCGAGCCTGTCGATCTGGGCACGGCCAACCGCAAGCGGCCGGGCTGGCGCCTGCTGGTGGCGATCGCCGACGTGAGCCACTACGTACGTAGCGGTGAACCGCTGGACGCCGACGCCCAGGAACGCAGCACCAGCGTGTATTTCCCGCGCCGCGTGATCCCGATGCTGCCCGAGTCGCTCTCCAACGGCCTGTGCTCGCTCAATCCGGCGGTCGACCGCCTGGTGCTGGTCTGCGACATGGTGATACCGGCCAGCGGCGCCAAGGCTGGCATCGTCTCGGCCTACCAGTTCTACAACGCGGTCATCCACTCGCATGGGCGCACCACCTACGATCAGGTGTGGGAGGCGCTGGCCGGCACCGACGACGCGCTGATGCTGGGCCGCCGCGGCACCAACGGCCCGCCGCCGCTGCCCGCCGAACTGCTGCCGCATGTCGAGCACCTGCACACGCTCTATCGTTTGCTGGTGCAGGCGCGCGAGTCGCGCGGCGCGATCGATTTCGACACCGTCGAAACCAAGATCGTGTGCAACGAGATGGGCCGTATCGAGCGCATCGTGCCGCACGTGCGCAACGATGCGCACAAGCTCATCGAGGAGTGCATGCTGGCGGCCAACACCTGCGCGGCCGATTTCATGGCGCGCAGCAAGCACCCGGGCCTGTATCGCATCCACGAAGGCCCGACGGTCGAAAAGCTGCAGTCGCTGCGCCAGTTCCTCAAGACGCTCGGGCTGTCCCTGGGCGGGGGCGAGGACCCGGCCGCGGCCGACTACGGCAAGCTCATGCGCGAAGTGTCGGGTCGTCCCGATGCCGCGCTGATCCAGACCATGGCGCTGCGTTCGATGCAGCAGGCAATCTACAGTCCGGACAACGCCGGCCACTTCGGCCTGGCATATCCGGCCTACACGCATTTCACCTCGCCCATCCGGCGCTATCCGGACCTGCTCACGCACCGCGTCATCAAGGCCCTGATCGCCGGCCAGCGCTATGTGCCCGAGGGCGCGGCGGGCCAGGGCAGGCAGGCGCGCGAAGCCGAGCACGCCGTCTGGGAAAAGCTCGGCCTGGTGTGCTCGGGCCACGAGCGCCGCGCCGACGATGCGTCGCGCGATGTCGAGGCCTGGCTCAAGTGCTGGTTCGTCAAGGAGCGGGTGGGCGAGAGCTTCAGCGGCACCATCACCGGCGTGGCGCCCTTCGGTATCTTCGTCACGCTCGACGACCTGTACGTCGAGGGCATGGTGCACATCTCCGAACTCGGCACCGAGTACTTCCAGTTCAACGAGGGCCTGCACGAGCTGCGCGGCGAGCGCACCGGCATGCGCTATCGCCTGACCGACAAGGTGCAGGTGCAGGTCGCGCGCGTCGATCTGGAGGCCCGCCGCATCGAGTTCCGTCTGGAGAAGGGCGTGAGCTATGCCAGCCTGAAGCGTGCGGCGAACCGGCAGGCCGCGCCGTCGGCTGCTGCAACACCGCCGGCGCGTGCGCAAGCCGTGGGAGAGGCTGGCGCCCAGCAACCGCCCAGGGCCGCCAAGGCGCCCAAGGCCAGGACCGCGAAGGCGCGCCGCGCAGCCGCGAGCAATGCCACGCACCAGGCCAAGGAAGGGCGCCCCAAGAAGTCGCGCGGCGCGGCGCGCAAGCGTCCGCATTGAGCCACGCGCCGGCAGGCAGGCCCCGGGGCTGCGCCCCGGGCGAGACAAGTTCCGTTCAGCCGGCGGTCGGTGTGTCGTAGGCGCTGGCTTCGTTCAGCGTGGCGATGGCGTCGCTGTCGAGCTTGAGTTTGGCGGCCTTGACCAGTTCCTCGAGCTGCTGCAGCGAGGTGGCGCTGGCCAGCGGGGCGCAGATGTTGGGCCGGCTCGTCTGCCAGGCGAGCGCCACCTGCGCCGGGGTGGCGTTCAGGCGCTCGCTCACCGCGTCGAGCGCGGCGAGGATGCGCTTGCCGCGCGGGTTCAGGTAGCGCTTGACGATGGTGGCGCCGCGCACGCTCTTGCCGGCGTCTTCCTCGGCCCGGTACTTGCCCGTCAGGAAGCCGCTCGCGAGCGGGTAATAGGTGATGACGCCCAGCGCGTTGTCGCGCACCACGGGTTCCAGCTCCGACTCATAGGCCTGGCGTTCGTACAGGTTGTATTCGGGCTGCAGGGTCTGGTAGCGGGGCAGGCTGTGCTTGGCGCTCTCGGCGAGGGCTTCGGCGAGGCGGGCACCGCTGTAGTTGGAGGCCCCGATGGCGCGCACCTTGCCTTCTTCGATCAGGCGCGCGTATTCGCCCAGGGTGTCGGCCAGCGGCGTCTCGGGGTCGTCCTTGTGCGACTGGTAGAGGTCGATGTGGTCGGTCTGCAGGCGGCGCAGCGAATCTTCCACGGCCTGGCGGATGTAGCGTGGCGACAGCCCCACCTTGCCGTCGCCCATGTCCATGCCCACTTTGGTGGCGAGCACGATGCGGCTGCGTTTGCCGGACTGCTTGATCCACTTGCCGATGATGGTCTCCGACTCGCCGCCTCGGTTGCCGGGCGCCCAGCGCGAGTAGACGTCGGCGGTATCGACGAGATTGAGCCCGGCATCGACGAAAGCGTCGAGCAGGCGGAACGAGGTGGCCTCGTCCGCTGTCCAGCCAAAGACATTGCCGCCGAAGGCGAGCGGAGCGACGTGCAGCCCGGACTGGCCGAGTTCCCGATGGTTCAGCATGCGATTCTCCTGGTCGTCGTGTGCCACGCCACGCCAGCCGCGGCAGTGCTGCGCCGCGCGGGCAGGCGCTACGGCCTGAAATGAAACCCATCCCCTACGCGCTGACGCGCGCCCCCTCAAGGAGGGGGCGGCACTGGCGGACCGGCAAAGCCGGCCCCGCGGTGCCCTGGATCGCATCGCCGCAGCTCATGCGTCGGGGCAGCGCCCAGCGCCATGGGTCACTGAAATGACATGATAGCCCTTCGCGCGCGCGAAACCGGGACGGCGCGGTTAGACTTACAGCCTGAGCGAATGCGGCGCCTGGCCCACCGGCGGGCGTCTTCACCGACCATAGCTTCGTCCCACGAGGAGACCGTGTATGCCGACCCCGTTTCGCCTGACTGCCTGGGCTGGTTCCGCCTTGTTTGCCGTCGCCTGCGCGATGCCTGCCTTCGCTCAGGACAAGTCCGTGGCCGTGCTCGCCATCGTCGAGCATCCCGCGCTCGATTCCGTGCGTGATGGCGTGCGCGAGGTGCTGGCCGAGGCCGGCTACGAAGAGGGCAAGAACCTGCGCTGGCAGTACCAGAGCGCGCAAGGCAACGTCGGCACGGCGGCGCAGATCGCGCGCAAGTTCGTCGGCGACAAGCCGGACGCCATCGTGGGCATCGCCACGCCGGCGGCGCAGGCGGTGGTGGCGGCCACGCGCAGCGTTCCGCTGGTGTATTCGGCGGTGACCGATCCGATCGCGGCCCAGTTGGTGCCGGGCTGGGAGCCGTCGGGCACCAACGTCACCGGCGTGTCCGACGAGCTCGCCCTGGAGCGCCAGATCGAGCTCATCAAGGAAATCCTGCCCGATGCCAAGCGCGTGGGCATGGTGTACAACCCGGGCGAGGCCAACTCCGCCGTGGTGGTCAGGCAGATGAAGGAGCTGCTGCCCAAGCACGGCATGACCCTGGTCGAGGCCGCCGCGCCGCGCACGGTGGACGTCGGCTCGGCCGCAGGCCGCCTGGCGGGCAAGGTGGACGTCATCTACACGAGCACCGACAACAACGTGGTCTCGGCCTACGAGGCGCTGGTCAAGATGGGCAACGATACCGATACGCCGCTCATCGCGGCCGACACCGACAGCGTCAAGCGCGGCGCCATCGCCGCCCTCGGCCTGAACTACAAGGATCTCGGCCGCCAGACGGGCGCCATCGTGGTGCGCATCCTCAAGGGTGAGAAACCGGGCGACATCGCCTCGGCGCGCAGCGACAACGTGGATCTGTTCGTCAACCTGCGCGCGGCCCAGGCCCAGGGCGTGGAAGTGCCGCAAGCGGTCATCGACAAAGCCACCGAAGTGATCCGCTGATGTCGCTTTTCTCGCTGCTGGGCGCCCTCGAGATCGGCCTCATCTTCGGCCTGGTCGCGCTGGGCGTGCTGATCTCCTTTCGGGTCTTGCGCTTTCCGGACCTCACCGTCGACGGCAGCTTTCCGCTGGGCGGCGCGGTCGCCGCCACGATGATCTCGGCCGGGTTCGATCCGTTCCTGTCGACGGGCGCGGCCATTGCCGCCGGCGCGTGCGCCGGGCTGCTCACGGGCTGGCTCAACGTCAAGCTGAAGATCATGGATCTGCTCGCGAGCATCCTCATGATGATCGCGCTGTACTCGGTCAACCTGCGCATCATGGGGCGGCCCAACGTGCCGCTCATCATGGAGCCCACGGTGTTCAGCCTGACCCTGCCCGGCTGGCTACCCGACTACATGGAGCGCCCGCTGCTGGTGCTCGTCGTGGTGATCGTCGCCAAGCTGCTGCTCGACTGGTTCTTCGCCACCCGCCAGGGGCTCGCCATGCGCGCCACGGGCTCGAACCCGCGCATGGCGCGGGCGCAGGGCGTGGCCACGGGCCGCAGCGTGCTCGGCGGCATGGCGCTGTCCAATGCGCTGGTGGCCCTGGCCGGTGCCCTGTTCGCACAGACCCAGGGCGGCGCCGACATCTCCATGGGCATCGGCACCATCGTCATCGGCCTGGCCGCGGTCATCGTGGGCGAGAGCATCATGCCGGCCCGCCGCTTCTTCTTCATCACGCTGGCGGTCATCGTCGGCGCGCTGGTGTATCGGCTCTTCATCGCCCTGGCGCTCAACAGCAACTTCATCGGCCTGCAGGCCCAGGACCTGAACCTGGTGACGGCAGTGCTGGTCACCATCGCACTGGTGATTCCCATGCTCAAGAAGCGCTGGCTGCGCGGCAAGCGGAGGGTCGAGTGATGCGCACCCCGGTTGCCGCCGGGCGCGCCGTTTCCGGGCCCGCCGCCTTGCCCCATGGAGGTCTGCCATGCTGAGCGCACGCGATCTGCGCATCACCTTCAACGTCGGCACGCCGATCGAGAACCGCGCCTTGCGCGGCCTGTCGCTGGAAATTCCCACCGGCCAGTTCGTCGCCGTGATCGGCTCGAACGGCGCGGGCAAGTCCACCTTCCTGAATGCCGTGTCGGGCGAGCTGCCGCTGGACGCCGGCGTCATCGAGATCGACGGTACCGACGTCACGCGCATGCCGGTGTGGCAGCGCGCCGGCAGCGTCGCGCGCGTCTTCCAGGACCCGCTCGCCGGCACCTGCGAGGATCTGACCATCGAGGAGAACATGGCGCTCGCCTGGTCGCGCGGCCGTTCGCGCGGCTTGCAGCGGTCGCTGGACGATACGCTGCGCGAGTTGTTCCGCGAGCGTCTGAGCGTGCTCGGCCTGGGGCTGGAGCGGCGCCTGTCCGACCGTATCGGCCTGCTCTCGGGCGGTCAGCGCCAGGCGGTGAGCCTGGTGATGGCGGCGCTGCAGCCTTCGCGCATCCTGTTGCTGGACGAGCACACCGCAGCCTTGGACCCCAAGACCGCCGCCTTCGTGCTCGAACTTACGCGGCGCATCGTCGCCGAGCACGGGCTCACCACCATGATGGTCACGCACAGCATGCGCCAGGCGCTCGACGTGGGCGATCGCACCGTGATGTTGCATGAGGGCAAGGTGGTGCTGGACGTCAGCGGCCCGCAACGACAGGGCATGGATGTGCCCGACCTGCTGCGCCTGTTCGAGCGGGTACGCGGCGAGGAACTCGCGGACGACGCGCTGCTGCTCAGTTGAGCCTGCGCCGCGTTGCAAGCACGCGCGCGGCCGGGCGCCCGAAGGAGGCTGAAGCCCCCATGGGGGGCAGCGAACGCAGTGAGCATGGGGGCCGTACCATTCAAGGCCGTACGGCGAGTTCCAGGGCGGGGCGCAGCGATGTGGCGAACAGGGCCCCGTGGCTGAGGTCGGGGAAGTTCTGAAAGGTGATGTCCATACCTTCACCGGCCAGCCGCTGCACCAGTTCATACGTCGATTCGCGCCCCGCGGGTACGCCCGGGATGGTCGGGATCGAGGCTGCACCCGAGGCGCCTGGACGGCGTGCGCCGCCCACCATCACCCGCACAGCCACGCCGGGGGCGGCGCTTGCATGAAAGCCGGCGGCGTGGGCGAGCAGGGCGCTGTCCTGCCAGCCCACCGACGGGTCGCCCGCCACATAGCGCTGGAAGCGCTCCGGATGCGTGAACAGCGCATACAACGTGAACAGCCCGCCGTACGAATGTCCCCACAATGTCTGCCGGTTCTGGTCGATCGGCGCCCGCGCCTGCACGGCAGGCCGGATCTGGCGCTCGATCAGCGCCTGAAACCGATCGGCGCCGCCACCGCGCCGGCCGCGCTCTTCGATCTCGGCCACGCGCTGGCCGTCGCGGATCACCGGCGGCGTGTAGTCGAGCGCGCGGGCAACGACATCGTGGCGGCCCGGCGTCTCGTAGCCGATGCCCACCAGCACGGGCGGGCCTTCGGCGTCCAGCGCCGCAAGGTCTTGCGCGTTCAGGGTTGCCATCACGGCATTGCCGTCCAGCATGTAGATAACCGGGTAGCCGCCCGCTGGCGCGGCGCGCTTGGGCACGCCCAGATAGACCCGATAGTGGCGCTGCCCGTCCTCCGAGTCGAAGCGCAAGGTCTCGAAGCGGTAATGCGCGGACGGTTTGTCGGCGACGGTGGGGCCGATGGGCTCGTTCCAGTTGCGCGCCGGCCTGGGCGGAGCGTCCGGGCTAGGCGGCGTCTGTGCGCCGGCCAGCGGGCCGGCCGACAGCAGGGCAGCGGCAAGGAGGATATGACGGCAGCGCGCGAGCGCGTAGCGGGTAGGGAGGACGGGCACAGGCCGCTCCGGTGAAACGGGAAGCGGGAATTTTAGGGAGCTTGCTCGACGTGCGCGGAGTCCGGGCTATGGGCAGCGCCGCGGCGATGCATAGGCGCCTTCGGGCCTGGGTCCCGGAGCGCCGGTAGAGCGCGGCGCCGCGTGGCAGAAACGCGCACCGCCGTGCGCTCGCCGGTCTGCGAAGCGCCCGGGCATGTGCACGCTTCGCAGGGACGGGTAGGGCTACCGTCAGTGCCCGGTGTTGTCCGAATTGCGGCTGGCCTCGAACAGGAACCAGGTGCGCTTTTCGGTTTCGTCGATCCAGTTCTCGATCAGGCTCGAGCTGGCGATGTCGCGGTGTTCGTCGGTGACGTTGTGCGCCTCGCGCAGCGCGGCCGCCAGCGTCTTGTTGTCTTCGCAGAGTTCGGCCAGCATGTCCAGCGGCGTGACGTACTCCGCGTCGTTGTCGAGCACCCGCTGGGTGCGCGCAATGTGGCCGATCGAGCGTAGCGTGGTGCCGCCGATCTTGCGGATGCGCTCGGCGAGCGGATCGGTCATGGCGAACAGTTCGTCGCCGTGCTCGTCCAGCATCAGGTGGTAATCGCGAAAGTGCGGCCCGCTCACGTGCCAGTGGAAGTTCTTGGTCTTCAGGTAGAGCGCAAAGACGTCCGCGAGAATCTGGTTCAGCGCCGCGGCGATGTCCTTGGTTCCATCGCGCGGAAGGTCCGTGGGCGTCGTCAACGGACGCTTGCGAAGCTCGCGGGCGGACTGTTCTTGTGCGGCATCAAGTGTTTTGCTCATGGGTGACAACTCCTGAAGGGAAAAACCGGGCCGGCAGCGTCGGTGCCTGGCAGCCCGTGTCGGACCGGACTTCCACGCATAAGCAAGAAGCGTACCTTGGACGCCCGCCGCTGCACGCGGGTGCTGTCCTCCAAGGGCGCTTTTTGCCTTCGGATCCGCCCGGCGGCAAAAAAAAGCACCCCGCAGGGTGCTTGCAAAAAGGGGCAGGAGGAGACAGACCCGCCCCGCTTCCAGAGGAGAGAGAAACTTGCTTGCTTGCGGTCGGCTCAGATGTAGTGGCCGTGATTGGAGGCGCGGCGGCCGGCCTGATCGACGGTGTCGGCGTAGGCGTCCAGGAAAGCGCCGAAGGCGGTGGCGCACTGCATGACGCCAGCACCCAGGTTTTTCAGCGAGGCGATGACGCCGGCGCTTTCGCGAGCCATCTGGCGGGCCATGCGACGCTCCATCTCGTCGGTAAGCCGAACTTCGGAATGGGTGCTGACATAAGCCATGATGGTTCTCCTGAGTGATGGGTGCTGCGTGAGAATCGATGTGATTCGCTAGGGTTAACCCTAGTATAGGGTAAACCCTAAATGCAGCGCAACATAAAAATCAGGGAAAACCCTAGGCCGGCCGGAAAACGTCACGGATCCGCGCAAACGAGTGCTCGGCTGTGGCCGCGTTGCAACAATCGCGTCGTTCTGCGGGCCCGCCGAATCGCTGCGCGGCGGCAGCCCGGGCCCTGCGGGCGTCGGGCGTAGCCCCCAGGGCCGGCAGCCGTCAGGGCGCGGATGCCAGGTTGCGCGCGCTCCATGCCAGATACACCAGCGAGGCGCCCACGCCGATCAATTGCACGCCGAGCAGCAGGCCGATCAGCCAGATGGCGCTGATCGGCAGGTTGACCCACAGCACCAGCGAGAGCGCCATGCCGAGCACGCCCGCGGCCAGCACCCATGCCCAGTTCGGAAACGGGCGGATGGTCAGGGCGAACACCACCTTCGAGATGCCCTCCATCATGAAGAACACGATGAGCAGCAGCGTGACGGTGAGCAGCCCCTGGGTGGCATCGTTCAGGAACATCAGGCCGATGAGTATGGCCAGCACGACCGAGATCAGTTGCAGCCAGAAGTGGGGCACCTGGCTCGCGCCGACCAGGCTGATGGCCTGCGCGGCTCCGCTGATGACGAGCAGCCAGCCCAGTACGGTGATCACCGCGACCGAGGCAACGGCCGAATAGACGATGGCGAGCACCCCGGCGGCGATCAGGATCGCGCCTTGTATCAGGTACCAGATCGAATAGCGCCGCACAGTGTCGCGCACGGCTGCGCGGAAGATCTCCGAAGCATCTTTCACGGACAGGGCCACAGTCTTCTCCTTTCAGGCTGTCGTTGTGTCGGGGCTCGCGTGCGGGCGTACGCAAGGCCACCATGGCACGCGCGGCACGCCCGCATGCCATGCGTCCAAGCCGCAGTGTGCCCAAGCCGCGCACGTTGCGCCAGCGAGTCCCGTTCGCCGTCCTGCCGGCGGGTCGGAGCTTGCGTCTGTCTTGCCGTTCGGCGCCGGCACCGTTGTGACGCAACCCGCGACTGCCCGGCTGCCCGCGGCCGCCCGTGGATGAGCAGTATGTGCCTGCCGCCCGGCAGAAGCTGCGGCCCGCCATCCATGGCACGCCCCCCCCCCGTGTCGATGACGCCGGCCGGCAGGGTACGGGGCTTGCATGGACGTCGACGGGGCTGCGCACAGTCGACGCGGCCATCGGCAAAGGAGCTGGCGCATGAAAGCCTTATGTTGGCACGGCAAGCACGACATACGCTGGGACACCGTCCCGGACCCCATCATCGAGCATCCGCGTGATGCCATCCTCAAAGTCAGTAGCTGCGCCATCTGCGGTTCGGACCTGCACCTGTTCGGCGGTTTCATGCCCGGCATGAAGTGCGGCGACGTCATGGGGCACGAGTTCATGGGCGAGGTGGTCGAGACCGGGCGCGAAACGGGCGAGCTCAAGGTTGGCGATCGCGTCGTGGTCCCCTTTACGATCACCTGCGGCGAGTGCGCGCAGTGCCGTCGCGGGTTCTTCGCCGCCTGCGAACGCAGCAACCGCAATCGCGACATGGCCGCCAAGGTGTTCGGCCACACGACTGCCGGCCTGTTCGGCTACTCGCACCTGACCGGCGGTTTCGCGGGCGGGCAGGCCGAATACGTCCGCGTTCCGTTCGCCGATCACACCCATGTCAAGGTGCCCGGCAACCTTACCGACGAACAGGTGCTCTTTCTCGGCGACATCCTGCCTACGGGATGGCAAGCCGCCGCGCAATGCGACATCCAGCCCGAGGATACGGTGGCGATCTGGGGGGCCGGGCCGGTGGGGCAGATGGCGCTGCGCAGTGCCGTACTCCTGGGGGCGCGTCAGGTGGTGATGATCGACCGCCTGCCCGATCGGTTGTCGATGGCGCAAGCGGGCGGGGCGATCACCGTCAACTTCGACGAGGAGAGCGTGCTGGACCGCCTGCATGAGCTCACCCAGGGCAAGGGCCCGGACAAGTGCATCGACGCCGTCGGGATGGAGTCGCATGTCGCGCGCTCGCTCGACGCCATGGTCGACCGGGCCAAGCAGGCCTTGATGCTGGAAACCGACCGCCCGCACGTGCTGCGCGAGATGATCTATGTGTGCCGGGCCGGCGGCATTCTGTCCATTCCGGGTGTTTACGGCGGCCTGGTGGACAAGATCCCCATGGGCGCATCGATGAACAAGGGCCTGACCTGGCGCATGGGGCAGACGCACGTCAAGCGCTGGACCGACGACCTGCTGGCGCGCATCGCGCAAGGCCAGATCGACCCGTCCTTCGTGATCACCCATACCGTGCCGCTACGGGACGGACCCGCCATGTACGACACGTTTCGAGCCAAGGACGACGGCTGCGTCAAAGTCGTCCTCAAGCCCTGAGGAGAACACCATGGAGCAACAACACCATCCCGTGCGCGCGGCGCGTCGACAGGTCCAGACCCACGGCACCGCGGTCGCGCGCAGCGCCGCCTGGTTCAGCATTGTGCTGGGTGTGGCGGAACTCGCGGCGCCCCACGCTGTAGCGCGTGCCTGCGGACTGCGCCCCGGTAGCGCCGCCGTCGTGCGCATGTGCGGGCTGCGCGAACTCATCACCGGCGTCGGCCTGCTGCGCGCGCGCAACGCGGCGCCATGGCTGTGGGGCAGGGCGGCGGGCGACGCGCTGGACGCCGTTGCCATCGCCAGTCTGGCCGAGCGCAGTAGCCTGGCGCCGTTGGCGAAGGCCGCCGGCACTGTCCTGGCGGTAGGCGCGGTCGGCGGCGCCGACCTCTTCGCAGCCCAGCACTACAAGCAGCCGAGACGCTCCCCGCCGCCCTGGCACGATTACCGGGACCGTAGCGGTTTCCCACAGGGTTTGCAGCGTGCGCGCGGCGCGGCCCGCGACGCGTCCATCCCGGCGGATGTGCTCACCCCGCCCGCGCTGCGGCGCTGGGCTGACCCTGAGACCGAGCCGGCGGTCTGACGCCCGCGCGACACATTCAGCCCATACCCGCCGGGCAGAACCAGCGAAAAAGGCCCCAACGCTTTGCCGCTGCGCTGCTTCCCGAGTGGGCTTGCGCCTCGGGAGCGGCCCGGCGATAAAAAAGCACCCCGTGGGGTGCTTTTGAAAGGGGTGGGTGGAGACAGGCCCACCCCGTTTCCGGAGACATGAAAAACGGTTGTGCGGTCGGCTCAGATGTAATGGCGGTGGGTCGAGGCGCGGCGCCCGGCGCGATCCACGGTGTTGGCGTAGGCGTCGAGGAACGCGCCGAAGGCGGTGGCGCAATGCATGATGCCCGCGCCGAAGTTCTTCAAGGGCGCGGTGAAACCGCCGCTGCCGCCTTCGCGTGCCATCTGATCTCCCAGGCGACGCTCCATCTCATCGGTGATCCGAATTTCGGTATGGGTGCTGGCGTAGGCCATGGTGGCTCTCCTGGTGCGTAGGTGCTGCGTGGGGAATCGAAGCGATTCACTAGGGTTAACCCTAGTTTAGGGTAAACCCTAGGTGCAGTGCAACAAGAGAATTGGGGTAAACCCTGATTTAGGTATAAGGACCCCTGAATCGGCAGGACATGCCTCGAACCGTTGCTGCAGTGCAACGCAAAGCTTCGGTGCACACATGCCTGGTAGTCCGTCTGGCCTTGAAAATTCCGGGTGAAAAGGATGGGTCATACGTGCCACCACCCCGATGTGACCCCGGCGAGAGGCGCGCCGGGCCCGGGACGAGCCGGGCCCGGACGCTCAGTGGCTGATCATCCACGGGCGGCTGTTGGGAAACGCTTTGGGCTGTGCTTCGCCGCCACCGGCGCGGCCCGGTTTGCAGCACATGCAACTCATCCCGTGGCGAGCGCTCGAACGCGGCTCGTGCCGGCTGCGCTCGTTGACTGCATGGGCCTGGCGCGCGGCTGCGCTCAGGGTCGAGAGCGCGGGGGGCGTCAGCACCGCGCGCTCGCCGGCGGCCTCGCCGCAGGCGGGGCACGGGGCAGATTCGTGGCGCCGCGCCAGCGGCGCGAGCCTCTCGAAGCCCGCGCCGCATGACGTGCAGACGTATTCGTAGAGCGGCATGCGCAGCCTCACTTGTCGTAGGCGATCGGCAGGTCGGTGTCGCCTTGCACATACAGGCTTGGCCCGTGCGCGCCTGGATTGATGTCGAACGCGAAGATCTCGGTCGGTAGCCATAGGGTGGCGCAGGCGTTCGGAATGTCCACCACACCGCTGATGTGGCCCTGGACGGGCGCGGTGCCCAGCAGCGAGTACGCCTGCGCGCCGGTATAGCCGAACTTCTTCAGATACTCGATGGCGTTCAGGCAGGCTTGCCGGTAGGCAACGTGCACGTCCAGGTAGTGCTGGGCGCCGTGTTCGTCCACCGAGATGCCCTCGAAGATCAGGAAATCCTTGTAGTTCGGCACCAGGGGGCTGGGCTTGAAGATCGGGTTCTTGATGCCGTACTTGGCCACGCCGCCCTTGATCAGCGAGACCCGCATGTGCACCCAGCCGGCCATCTCGATGGCACCGCAGAAGGTGATCTCGCCGTCGCCCTGCGAGAAGTGCAGATCGCCCACCGACAGGCCGCCTCCCGCGACGTAGACCGGGAAGAACACGCGCGCGCCGCGCGAGAGATCCTTGATGTCGCAGTTGCCGCCGTGTTCGCGCGGCGGGACCGTGCGCGCGCCTTCGGCGGCCGCCGCCGCCTTGGCGTCGCCGGTCAGCTTGCCCATGTGGGCGGTTGCGGCAAAGGGCGGGTTGGCCAGCGGCGGCACGCGCTCTGGCGCGGTGGCGATGAAATCCACCTCGCGCTCGTTCCAGGTGTCCAGCAGCTTCTTGTCCGGCAGGCAACCGATCAGGCCAGGGTGGATCAGGCCTGCGAAGTTCACGCCCGGCACGTGGCGAGACTGGGTGTAGATGCCGGAAAAGTCCCAGATCGACTTCTGTGCGTGCGGAAAGTGCTCGGTCAGGAAGCCGCCGCCGTTCTGCCTGGAGAAGAAGCCGTTGAAGCCCCACAGGCTGTCGGCCTTGGGGCCGAGGTCGAGCAGGTCGACCACCAGCAGGTCGCCGGGCTCGGCGCCTTCGACGCCGACCGGGCCGGACAGGAAATGCACGGTGGTGAGATCCACGTCGCGTACATCCTCGGCGCTGTCGTCGTTCTTGATCGCACCGCCCGTCCAGTCGTAGGTTTCCAGGATGAAGTCGGCGCCTGGTTTGACCCACGCAGCCATCGGGATGTCCGGATGCCAGCGGTTGTGCACGTTCTCGTTGTCGTAGGGGGATTGGGCCAGATCGACCTTGATCAGCGTCTCGGGCATGGTGTGCTCCTCTAGGGTAGGGACTGCAGGGGCGGAAAAGTGGAATCAGACGGACAGGTAGCGGCTGATCGTCTCGACGTTGGCGGTCTCGCGGCGGTCTTCGTGGACGAAGCGCCCCTTGTCGATGACGATCAGGCGATCGGCGATCTCCAGGGTGAAGCTGAGGACCTGCTCCGAGACCACGATGGCGAGCTGGCGCAGCTTGCGGATCTCCAGCAGGCTGCGTGCGATGTCCTTGATGATCGACGGCTGGATGCCTTCGGTGGGTTCGTCCAGCAGGAGCACGCGCGGGTTGGTGACCAGCGCGCGGGCGATCGCGAGCTGCTGCTGCTGGCCGCCGGACAGGTCGCCGCCGCGGCGGCGGCGCATCTCGAAGAGCACCGGGAACAGCGCATAGATCTCGTCGGGGACCGGCGTGGACAGTGCCCGACGGCGCATGCCGGTGCGGATGTTCTCCTCGACCGTCAGGGTCGGAAAGATCATGCGTCCCTGAGGCACGTAGGCCACCCCTTCGCGCACCCGCCGATAGCTCGGCAGGGGGGCGAGTTCGGTGCCGTCCAACTGGATACTGCCCTGGGCCGCCGGCAACAGGCCCATGAGCGTCTTGAACAGCGTGGTCTTGCCCATGCCGTTGCGCCCCATGACGGCGACGATCTGCGCGCCGTCGACCGACAGATCGATGCCCTTCAGCACCATGCTCTGGCCGTAGCCGGAAACGAGTTGCGAGACCTGGAACATACGGCCCTCCGTTCAGTGGCCCAGATAGACTTCGATGACGCGCGGGTCGGACTGAACCTGCGCCATGCTGCCCTCGGAGAGCACCTTGCCCTGGTGCAGCACGGTCACCTTGTGCGCGATGTCCTTGACGAATTCCATGTCGTGCTCGATGACGATCATCGAGCGCCCCGCGCTGATACGGTTGAGCAGTTCGGCGGTCTTCTCGCGTTCGGAAACGCTCATGCCGGCGACCGGTTCGTCCAGCATCATCAGCTCGGGCTCCTGCATGAGCAGCATGCCTATCTCCAGCCACTGCTTCTGGCCATGCGAGAGCAGGGCTGCCGGCTGCTCGAGCATGTGCGAGAGGTAGATTTCCTCGGCCACCTGCTCGACGCGCTCGACGACGTCCGGCGTGCGCCGAAAGGCGATGGCACCGAATACCGTGCGCCCGCGCGGGAACGACACCTCCAGGTTCTCGCGCACCGACAGCGTTTCGTAGATCGAAGGTGTCTGAAACTTGCGCCCGACACCGGCCCGCACGATGGCGTGCTCCGACAGGCGCGTCAGCTCGATGTCCTTGAAGCGGATGCTGCCGGCAGTCGCCTTGGTGCGTCCGCAGATGAGGTCGAGCAGCGTGGTCTTGCCTGCGCCGTTGGGACCGATCACCACGCGCAGTTCGTTGCGGTCCACGTAGAGGTTGAGCTCGTCCACGGCAGTAAAGCCGTTGAAGGACACCGTGAGATCCTCGATGTACAAGGCGAACTCGGGACGCGTGCTCACCGGTGCACTCTCCTGTCGCTGCGCGACATCCCTGTGGGAGGGAACGCCTCTTTCGGGCGGCCGGGTACGCGCACTCATGCTGTTTCTCCTGGCAAGGAACTGTCCTCGGGCGCGGCGCGCGTGGTCGTCGGCGCATCGTCGGCGCGCGCCGCGGGCTTGCGCCTGCGTCGCATCCCGGGCTTGATGTATTTGTCGTAGAAGCCGGCCAGGCCGTTCGGGAACAGCATCACCACCGCGATGAACAAACCGCCCATCAGGAACAGCCACAACTGCGGGAAGCTCTCGGAGAAGTAGCTCTTGGCGTAGTTCACGACCAGCGTGCCGTACACCGCGCCCAGCAGCGACATGCGCCCGCCGACCGCGGCGAAGATCACCATCTCGATGGACGGCACGATGCCCACGAAGGAGGGCGACATGAAGCCCACCTGCAGGGTGAACATGGCGCCCCCGATGGCCGAGAACAGGGCGGCGATGCAGAAAGTGAAGGTCTTGAAGTTCGCCACGTCGTAGCCCGAGAAGCGCACGCGCTCCTCTTTGTCGCGCATGGCCATGAGCAGCTTGCCGAGCTTGGACGAGAGCAGGAAGCGGGCGAAGAGAATGCAGCCGATCAGCAGCCCGCCGTTCAGGAAGTACAGCAGGGTGCGTGCGCTGTCGCTGCGGATGTCCCAGCCGAGCAGGGTCTTCAAGTCCGTGATGCCGTTGACGCCGCCCGTGTAGCCCTGCTGGCCGATGATGAGCACCGACAGGATGAGCGCGATCGCCTGGGTGACGATGGCGAAATAGACTTCGCCCACGCGGCGCTTGAACATCGCGACGCCGATCACCAGGGCGAGCAGCACGGGGATCAGCAGGATCGCGAGCAGCGTGAAGGCGAAACTCTTGAACGGCTCCCAGAACCAGGGCAGGGCAGTGATCTGATTCCAGTCCATGAAGTCCGGGATGCCCGGGGTGGACTGGATCTTGGTGGCCTCCGGGGTGGATGCCTCCAGCTTCAGGAACATTGCCATGCAGTAGCCGCCCAACCCAAAGAAAATGCCTTGGCCCAGGCTCAGGATGCCGCCATAGCCCCAGCACATGACCAGGCCGACGGCGACGAAGGCGTAGGTCAGGTACTTGCCGACGAGGTTCAGGCGGAACACGTCGAGCACCAGCGGAAAGACGACGAGGATCAGGGCGGCGAGCACGGCGATGCCGGCGGCGCCCTGGCGCCCGCCCAGCACGTTGCGATAGAAGGTGTTCATGCGAACTCCGTGCGCGAGCGCTATTTGCGGACCTTGATGCTGAACAGCCCTTGCGGGCGCAGCATCAGGATGAGTACCACCGCCGAGAGCGTGAGCACCTTGGCCATGGAGCCGGTCATGAAGAACTCGGACACCGATTGCGTCTGGGCGATCACGAAGGCCGAGGCGATGGTGCCGAACAGACTCGCGGCGCCGCCGAAGACCACGGTGAGAAAAGTGTCCACGATGTAGAGCGAGCCGCTGGTGGGCCCGGTCGCGCTGATCGTGGTGAAGGCCGCGCCCGCGATGCCGGCGATGCCGCAGCCGAGCGCGAAGGTGACGCGGTCGACGTGGCGCGTGTCGATGCCCACCGCGCCGCTCATGGCGCGGTTCTGCACCGTGGCGCGCACGCGCAGGCCCCAGCCCGAACGGAACAGGGCGATCATCACGGCGGCCGTCAGCAGCAGCGTCACGAGCATCACGAACAGGCCGTTGATGGGGATGTCCACGTATTCCATGGGCTGGAAGGAGCCCATCAGCCAGTCGGGCAGCACCGGGCTGACTTCGCGCGGGCCGAACGTCGAGCGCAGGGCCTGCTGCAGGATCAGCGAGAGCCCCCAGGTCGCGAGCAGGGTGTCCAGCGGCCGTCTATACAAATGCCGGACCATCGCCCACTCCACCAGCCAGCCCAGCGCGAAGGTGATCGCAAAGGCCGCGAGCATCGAAACCACGTAGTAGTAGGGCATGGCCGACGGCAGCCAGGCCTGGGTCATCTCGGAGAAGACGTAGGTGGTGTAGGCGCCGATGGCGAGGAATTCGCCGTGCGCCATGTTGATGACGCCCATCTGGCCGAAGATGATGGCCAGGCCCAGGGCCATCAGCAGCAGCACGCTGAATACCGACAGGCCGTTGAAGCCCTGCATCAGCAGAATGGCGCCGAGTTCGGAGAACGATTCCATAGCGACCTCGCGGCGATCCGTTTGCCGGACGGCGGGCGCCGTCCGGCGGTGGGGCTTACTGGTAGCCCTTGGGGAAAGGGTCGGGCTCGATCAGCTCGGGCGTCTCGAACACCACCGTGAACTGGCCGTCGGGCTGGATCTGCCCCACGCGCGTGCGGCTCCAGAGGTGGTGGTTCGGGTGGATCTTCACGTAGCCCTCGGGCGCCTGCTTGAACTCGATGTCCGACGAGGCCTCGACCACCTTGTCCACGTCGAACGTGCCGGCTTTCTCGACCGCCATCTTCCACAGCCATGGGCCCAGGTAGGCGGCCTGGGTCACGTCGCCGATCACCGAGTTCGGGCCGTACTTCGCCTTGAAGGCCTCGACGAAGGCCTTGTTGTTGGGGTTGTCCAGGCTCTGGAAGTACTTCATGCAGGAATAGAAGCCGGCCGCGTTCTCGCCGCCGATGCCGAGCATCTCGTCCTCGGTCACGGAGATGGTGAGCAGGGTCTGCTTGTCCGCGGTGACGCCGGCCGCCTTCAACTGCTTGTAGAACGAGACGTTGCTGCCGCCCACGACGATGGCGTAGATCACATCCGGCTTTCTGAGCTTGATCTTGTTGATGAGCGAGCCGAACTGGGTGTGGCCTAGCGGGTAGTACTCCTCGCCCACGACCTCGCCTTTGAGCACGTTCTCGATGTGCTTGCGCGCGATCTTGTTGGACGTACGCGGCCAGATGTAGTCCGAGCCGATCAGGTAGAAGGTCTTGGCCTTCTTCTCGCGGTTGACCCAGTCCAGGCCGGCGAGGATCTGCTGGGTGGCCTCCTGGCCCGTATAGAACACGTTCTTGGACTGCTCCAGACCTTCGTAGAAGGTCGGGTAGTAGAGCAGGCCGTTCTCCTTTTCGAAGATCGGCAGCACGGCCTTGCGCGAAGCGGAGGTCCAGCAGCCGAACACGGCGGCCACATGGTCGCTGACGAGCAGCTTGCGCGCCTTCTCGGCAAAGGTGGGCCAATCGGAAGCGCCGTCCTCCTGGATCACGCGGATCTTGCGGCCGAGGATGCCGCCGGCGGCGTTGATCTGGTCGATGGCGAGCTGTTCGGCCTGGATCGAACCCGTTTCGCTGATCGCCATGGTGCCGGTGGCCGAGTGCAACTGGCCGACGACGACTTCGCCGTCGGTCACCGCGAGCTTGGCCTGGGCGCGGCCCAGGCCGGGGGCAGCCAGCATGGGCAGGGCGGCCAGGGCGAAGGCGGTGCGGCGCCGGCCGGGGGATTGCAGGTCCTTGGGGGGGGAATCAGAACGTGGCATCGATCGCTCCAGATTGGGGCCGCTGGGGCCGGGGCCGGTTGGGGGTGCCGGCGTCCGGATCGATACTAGGAGTAACTGCTGCGGTGCGACATACGTCGATTGACGTACCTGGGTTTTCCTGGGCATGCTGTACAAACGTGCTGCAGCATGCGACGCCGCGCAACGGCGAACGTATTCCTATGTAACGGCCAGCCATGCCAGGATCGACACCGTCGGGTCCCACCCAGCGCATCGCCGCGGTACGCCGCGACTACAACACCTGGGTCGCCAATGAGATGCTGGAGGATTACGCGCTGCGCTTCACCCCGCGGGCATTTCGCAAGTGGTCGGAGTTCCGCGTCGCCAATACTGCCGTGGGGGCAGTCTCGTTCCTCGCGCTCGAGGCCATCGGCGGCGCGATCACGCTGAACTACGGCTTCGTCAACGCCTTCTGGGCCATCGTCGCAGTCTCGCTGGTGATCTTCCTGACCGGCCTGCCCATTTCCTACTATGCGGCGCGTCATGGCCTGGACATGGACCTGCTCACGCGCGGCGCGGGCTTCGGCTACATCGGCTCGACGCTGACCTCGCTGATCTACGCTTCCTTCACCTTCATCTTCTTCGCGCTCGAAGCGGCCATCATGGCGCTGGCGATCGAGCTGCTCACCGGGCTGCCGCTGTCGCTGGGCTACCTGTTGTGCGCACTCGCCGTGATTCCGCTGGTCACCTACGGGGTCACGCTGATCAGTCGGCTCCAGGCCTGGACCCAGCCGCTATGGCTGCTCATGCTGGTGCTGCCCTACGTGGTGATTCTGATGCAGGAGCCGCAGTCGCTCGCCGGGCTGCTCGCCTATCCGGGCAAGGACGGCAACGGCGGCTCCTTCAACCTGCTGCTGTTCGGCTCGGGCGCGGCGGTGGCCGCGGCGCTGATCACGCAGATCGGCGAGCAGGTCGATTATCTGCGCTTCCTGCCCGAGCGGACCGCGCGCAACCGCTGGCGCTGGTGGGTCGCGCTGGTGTGTGCCGGTCCCGGCTGGATCGTGCCTGGGGCCGCCAAGATGCTCGCCGGCGCTTTCCTGGCCTACTTGCTGGTCGAGGCCGGCGCTCCTCTGGACAAAGCGGCCGATCCCACCCAGATGTATCTGCTCGCCTACGGCCACGTCTTCGCCGACCCGTCCTGGGCCCTGCTGGCGATGGCGGTGTTCGTCATCGTTTCGCAGGTCAAGATCAATGTCACCAACGCCTATGCCGGCTCGCTCGCATGGTCTAACTTCTTTGCCCGCCTGACCCACAGCCACCCGGGGCGGGTGGTCTGGCTGGTGTTCAACGTGCTCATCGCCATCGTGCTGATGGAGCTGGGCGTGTTCGGGGCCCTCGAGCACGTGCTCGCGGTGTTCGGCCACGTCGCCATCGCGTGGATCGGTGCCTTGGTGGGCGACCTGGTCATCAACAAGCCGCTCGGCCTGAGCCCGCGGCACATCGAATTCCGCCGCGCCTACCTGTACGACCTCAATCCGGTGGGCGTGGGCAGCATGCTGGCGGCTTTCCTGGTGTCGATCCTGGCGTTCGCGGGGCTGTTCGGCGAGCTGGCCGGCGCGCTCTCGCCGTTCCTCGCACTCGCCCTGGCGCTGCTGCTGGCGCCGGCGATCGCCTTCGCCACGCGCGGCCGCTACAACCTCGCACGCACGCCGGCTGCCACGCCGGCCGGCTGCGCCAACCTGCGCTGCGTCATCTGCCGCAACCGCTTCGAGCCGGACGACATGGCCCAGTGTCCGGCGTACAACGGATTCATCTGCTCGCTGTGCTGCACGCTGGACGCGCGCTGCCACGACCGCTGCAAACCGGCCACCGCCTGGGCTGCGTTCGCGCGCAGCGTGTTCGAGCAGGTGCTGCCCAGATCGTGGCGGCCATTGTTCCATCGCCGGCTCGCGCACTATCTGCTGGTGCACGGTTCGTTCGCCGTGCTGCTCGGCGTCATCCTGGGGCTGCTGTACTACGAGGAGGCCGCCAACCTGCGCGCCTCCGCCATCGACCCCGGCCCCCTGTTCGCCACCTTCGCCAAGCTCTATACCGTGCTGCTGCTGGTCGGCGGCGTGGCCGCGTGGTGGCTGGTGCTCGCGCGCGAGAGCCGGCTGGTGGCCCAGGAGGAGTCCGACCGCCAGACCGCACTGCTGCTGCGCGAGATCGAGGCGCACGGCGAGACCGATGCCAAGCTGCAGCGCGCCAAGGAGGCGGCCGAGGCCGCCAACCTTGCCAAGAGCCGCTTTCTGACGGGCATGAGCCACGAGCTGCGCGCCCCGCTGAACGGCATCCTGGGCTATGCGCAGATCCTGCAGCGCGATCCGGCCATCCCGGCGGCGCGGCGCGAGGCGATCGACGTGATCCACCGCAGCGGCCGCCACCTGCTCGGCCTGATCGATGGGCTGCTGGATATCTCGCGCATCGAGGCCGGCAAGCTGCGTCTGGAGACCAGCGAGGTCTTCTTTCCGGCTTTCCTGGAGCAGATCGTGCGGCTGCTGCGTCCGCAGGCCGAGGAGAAGGGGCTGGTGTTCGTGTGCGAGATCGAGACGCGCCTGCCCGACATCGTCCACGTGGACGAGAAGCGGATGCGCCAGGTGCTCATCAACCTGCTCAGCAACGCGCTCAAGTACACCGAGCACGGGGAGATCCGGCTGCGCGTGCGCTACGCGCGCGAGCTTTTGCAGTTCGACGTGCAGGACACCGGCCCGGGGATTCCGGCGCAAGACCTCGAACGCATTTTCCTGCCTTTCGAGCGCAGTTGGGCGGGCGAGCGCCAGGTGGATACGGGAACCGGACTGGGCCTGACCGTGTGCCGCATGCTCATTTCGGTGATGGGCGGAGAGATCGCGGTCCACAGCCGGGTCGGCGAGGGCAGTTGCTTCAGCGTGAAGCTGTTCGTGCCGGAAGTCCGTATTTTGAGCGGTCAGCATCCGCCCGCCGGCGTGGTGCTCGGCTATCGCGGCGCGCCCCGCACTGTGCTGATCGTCGACGACCAGGCCGGCCAGCGGCGGGTGCTGCGCGACATGCTCGAACCCCTTGGCTTTGGCGTCCTCGAAGCCCCTGGCGGAATAACTTGTCTAGACATGTTGCAGCATGGACGCGTCGACCTGTTTCTGCTCGACGTTTCCATGCCTGAAATGGACGGCTGGACACTCCTGGCGCGGCTGCGCGCGGCCGGGGCTCATGCCCCTGCGCTGATGGTCTCGGCCTCCGTCATGACCATGGACCGTGTGGCGCCGGCGGGCGCCCAGCCCGCCGGGTTCGTCACCAAGCCGGTGATTCTGGCCGAACTCCTGGCCCGCGTGGGCCAGTGCCTGGACCTCGAGTGGGTGATGCAGCCGAGCGAGTCGCGCGCTTCGGGGGAGGCGGCGGGCCTGCTGCCCGATGCGGCACTGCCGCGCGAGGATGCCGAGGTCCTGCTCGAGCTCGGCGCCATGGGTTATGTCAAGGGTGTGCTTGCGCGGCTGGACGAGATCGAGTCCCGCGAACCGCAGGCAGGGCCGCTGCTGCGCCACCTGCGCGAGCTGGCGGCGAGCTTTCGCCTCAAGGAATACGACCAGGTACTGAAAAACCATGTACGCCATGCCTATGCCCGCGAACGATAGTCGTCTCGTACTGCTGGTGGACGACGTGCCGGACAACCTGCGCCTGCTGTCCGAAGCGCTCGACCTCGCGGGCTATACCGTCCTGGTGGCGACCGACGGGCCGTCGGCGCTGGAGCGGCTGGACTACGTCACGCCCGACATCATCCTGCTCGACGCCGTGATGCCCGGGATGGACGGCTTCGAGACCTGCCGGCGCCTCAAGGCCCACCGCGGCGCCGGGCACGTCCCGGTGGTGTTCATGACCGGTCTGGTCGAGGCCGAGGACGTGGTACGCGGTTTCCAGGCGGGCGGCAGCGACTACGTCACCAAGCCCATCGACACCGACGCGGTGCTTGCGCGCATCGAGGCGCACATGCGCAGCGCGCGCATGATGTCGGCGGCCATCGACGTGATCGACGCGGTGGCGCACGCGGTGGTGGTGCTCGACACACGCGGCCGGGTGTTGTGGGAGACGCGCAGGGCGCGTCAGTGGCTGCGCGAGTATTTTGGCGAAGCGCAGACCTCGGCGCTGCCCGCGCCCCTGGCCGCCTGGGCGGGGCAGGGGCTGACGGCGCTGCAAGGCGGGGCAACGCCGTTGCCGTTGACGGTGAGCGGCAGCGGCCGCCTGGAGATCCGCCTGGCGCCAGCCCAGCGCGCGGGCGAGTACATTCTGCTGTTCGAGGAGCAGATCGGCACCGACCCGGCCGGCGCCCTCGGCTGCGAGTTCCGGCTCACCCCGCGGGAGGTGGACGTACTGCTGTGGGTGGCGCGCGGCAAGACCAACCGCGACATCAGCGACATCCTCGGCATGAGCCCCCGCACGGTCAACAAGCACCTGGAACACATCTTCGTGAAGCTGGGCGTGGAGACACGGGCCGCCGCCACCGCGCTCACCGTCAGGGTGCTGGGGACCTTGCCGCCGGCGCACTGAGCGCGCGCGCAGGGATCGACGCGCTCGCGCGAGGCAGGGACGACGCGGCCCCGCCGGCGCGACAAAGAAGGACGCCCCAGGCAGGGATGAACCCTGGGCCTGGGGCGTCGATGGGGCCGGCAGCGCGCCGGCGCCTACGTCTGGCGCGGCAGCGCCTGCGCGCTTGCGCCGGATCAGTCGTTCGACTCGTCCTTCAACTGGGGCAGGGCGTTGCCGCCGCCCGAGGTCAGCAGGCCGACCCGGGTATAGGTGGCGAGCTTGTCGCGGGTGTCGGTGATGTCCAGGTTGCGCATGGTGAGCTGGCCGATGCGGTCTGCCGGGGTGAACGGGGCGTTCTCCACCTTTTCCATCGACAGCCGCTCGGGTGCGTAGGTCAGGTTGGGCGACTCCGTGTTCAGCAGCGAGTAGTCGTTGCCGCGGCGCAGTTCGATCGTGACTTCGCCGGTGATGGCGCGCGCCACCCAGCGCTGGGCGGTCTCGCGCAGCATGATGGCCTGCGGGTCGAACCAGCGGCCCTGGTACAGGAGGCGGCCGAGCTTGCGGCCGTTCTCGCGGTACTGCTCGATGGTGTCTTCGTTGTGGATGCCGGTGACCAGGCGTTCGTAGGCGATGAACAGCAGGGCCATCCCCGGGGCTTCGTAGATGCCGCGGCTCTTGGCTTCGATGATGCGGTTTTCGATCTGGTCGCTCATGCCCAGGCCATGGCGCCCACCGATGCGGTTGGCCTCGAGCATCAGCTCGACCGTGTCGCTGTATTGCACGCCGTTCAAGGCGACGGGTTGACCTTGCTCGAAGCGCACGCTGACAGTCTCGGCCTTCACGGCAACGTCATCGCGCCAGAATGCCACGCCCATGATGGGCTTGACGATCTTGATGCCGGTGTTCAGGTGCTCCAGGTCCTTGGCCTCGTGCGTGGCGCCCAGCAGGTTGGAGTCGGTCGAATAGGCCTTCTCGGCCGACATCTTGTAGTCGAAGCCGTTCTCGCGCATGTACTCCGACATCTCGGCGCGCCCGCCCAGCTCGTCGATGAAGGTCTGGTCCAGCCAGGGTTTGTAGATCTTCAGGTCCGGGTTGGTGAGCAGGCCGTAGCGATAGAAGCGCTCGATGTCGTTGCCCTTGAAAGTGCTGCCGTCGCCCCAGATATTCACGCCGTCTTCCTTCATCGCGGCGACCAGCATGGTGCCGGTCACGGCGCGGCCGATGGGCGTGGTGTTGAAGTACGTGACGCCCGCGGTCGTGACGTGAAAGGCGCCGCTTTGCAGGGCGGCAACGCCTTCGGCCACGAGTTGCTTGCGGCAGTCGATCAGGCGGGCGTTCTGCGCCCCATATTCCATGGCGCGACGCGGAATGGCGTCGTAGTCGGGCTCGTCGGGCTGGCCGAGGTTGGCCGTGTAGGCGTACGGAATGGCGCCCTTCTTGCGCATCCACAGCAGGGCGGCGCTGGTGTCCAGACCGCCGGAGAAGGCGATGCCGACCTTCTGACCGGAGGGAAGATGGGGCAGGATCGTGGTCATGTTGTGAGCTAGGCCGAAAAAGTGGCGAGCTGCCGCGGGCCGCGGGCGCGCAGCAGGAAAAAAAATGCCTGGAGAGTGCAACCTGCAATTTTAGCGCCTTTGCACCCGACGGGCCGGCGCGGCGCGCGCCGGGGCTGCACTGCTCCTCGCGACGTCAGGGGGTGGGCTGGCGGCCGAGGACGAGGAATTCCATCAGCGCCTTCTGCACGTGCAGCCGGTTCTCCGCCTCGTCCCAGACTACGCTCTGCGGGCCGTCGATCACCTCGGCGGTGACTTCCTCGCCGCGGTGCGCGGGCAGACAGTGCATGAACACGGCCTGGGGGTCGGCGGCGGCCATCATGTCGGCGTCCACGCACCACTCGGCGAACGCGGCGCGCCGCGCTTCGTTCTCTTGCTCGTAGCCCATGCTGGTCCAGACGTCGGTGGTGACCAGGTCGGCACCGCGGCAGGCCTCTTCGGGCTTGTCGAAGAGGGCATAGTGCGCTGCGTCGATGTCGGCGAGGCGCACGGACTCCAGGGCATAGCCCGGCGGGGTCGACACGTGCACCTTGAAGCCCAGCAGTTGTGCGGCCTGCAGCCAGGTGTAGGCCATGTTGTTGGCGTCGCCCACCCAGGCCACCGTCTTGCCGGCGATGCTGCCGCGTTGTTCCATGTAGGTGAAGATGTCGGCCAGGATCTGGCAGGGGTGGTATTCGTTGGTGAGCCCGTTGATCACCGGCACGCGCGAATGCGCGGCGAAGCGTTCGATGCGTGTCTGCTCGAAGGTGCGGATCATCACGAGATCGACCATGCGCGAAATGACGCGGGCCGTGTCTTCGACGGGCTCGCTGCGGCCGAGCTGGCTGTCGCCCGTGGTGAGGTGGATGACCGAGCCGCCCAGTTGGTACATGCCCGCTTCGAACGACACGCGGGTGCGCGTGCTCGCCTTCTCGAACACCATCGCGAGGGTGCGGTCATGCAGGGTGTGGTGGGGCTGGTAGCGCTTGAAGCGATCCTTGATCAGACGCGCACGGGCGAAGACGTACTCGATCTCTTCGCGCGAAAAGTCGCGGAATTGCAGGAAATGCCGCAAGGGCCCTGTCTGATTGGGTGTCGTCGTCATATCGATTCGCCTGCCGGCGCACAGCGCCGACTCCGAAAGGCAAGTCGTTCCGGGCCCGAAGGGACGGGAACGCTCCGCCGTCATGTTTGGCAGCGCCTTGGCGCCGCGTTGGGTTGGCGGACTGGCGCTGCGCCTCGACGGGAGAGGTGCAGCGCCAGTCGCGCGGGTCAGGTGGGGCTGTCCGCCAGGAACTGCTTGATCACGGGCACCAGGCGCGCGATGATCTCGTCGGCTTCGCTTTCGCTGAGCACCAGCGGCGGCAGCAGGCGCACCACGCGGTCTCGGGTGATGTTGATGAGCAGGCCGGCCTCCAGCGCCATGCGGGCGATCGGCCCGCAATTGCGGTCGAGCTCGACGCCCAGCATCAGGCCCCGGCCGCGCACCTCGTTGACCCCTTGCACGCCGGCCAGGGCGCTGGCCAGCCCGGCCTTGAGGCGTTCGCCCACCTTCTCGGCGTTGGCGAGCAGGCCCTCGGATTCGAGGGTCTCGAGCACGGTCAGCGCCGCATGGCAGACCAGCGGGTTGCCGCCGAAGGTGGTGCCATGGTTGCCCGGCTTGAACACGCCGGCCGCGCGCCCGCCCATGAGGGTGGCGCCGATGGGCACACCGCCGCCCAGGCCCTTGGCCAGCGTCATCACGTCCGGGCGGATGTCGGCCCATTGATGGGCGAACCACTTGCCGGTGCGGCCGATGCCCGACTGCACTTCGTCGATCATGAGCAGCCAGCCGCGCTCGTCGCACAGCTTGCGCACCGCCTTGAGGTAGTCGATGTCCGCCGGACGGATGCCGCCTTCGCCCTGCAGGGTCTCGAGCAGCACGGCGTTCACGCGCGGCTCGTCCTTGCCGGCCTTCTCGATCGCGCCGATGTCGTTGTAGGCGACCTGGATGAAGCCCGAGGGCAGCGGCTCGAACCCTTCGCGCGCCTTGGGGCTGCCGGTGGCGGCCAGGGTGGCGATGGTGCGCCCATGCCAGGACGAATCCATGGTGATGATATGCGCGTGGTTGTTGCCGTTGCGATAGCCGTACAGGCGCGCGAGCTTGATCGCCCCTTCGTTGGCCTCGGAACCCGAGGACGAATAGAAGACTTCGGTCAGGCCCGAGAGCGCGACCAGCTTCTGCGCGAGCACTTCCTGCTGCGGCACCTCGTACAGGTTGGAGACGTGGATGACGCGCTGGGCCTGCTCGGTGATGGCCGCGACCAACTTGGGATGGGCATGCCCCAGGGAGTTCACGCCGATGCCTGCCAGCGCATCCAGGTATCGTCGGCCATCGGTTCCCCACAGCCACACACCCTGGCCGTGCGAAAAGGAAACCGGTAGACGGGCGAAAATATTGGACAAAGCCGAAGACATGCGTTGCTCCCGTTGGAAGGAGGGGAAAAGTGGCGGATGCGCCGAAAAAACGGAACCGGGCCATTGCCAGCCCGGTCGTCCAATCATACTTGAGATACGTGTCGGGACAGCGTCCGTACGTCGGGACTCGCGCCGCGATGTACTAAAATTCGCGCTTCACGCGGAAGTCCCATGTCAGAAACGGTTAGGCAACTCATCATCAAGGGCATCACCCTGGACGGTGCCCGCTTTCGTCCAAGCGATTGGGCAGAGCGTCTCGCAGGCGTGATGGCGCATTTCAGGCCGCCCGGCATGGCGGCGAGCCACCTCACGTACTCGCCCTATGCTCGGCCCACCCACGTCGATGGCGTCAAGTGCGTCGTGATCGACGAGCGCCTGCGTGCGCTCGAGCCGCTCGCCTGGAAGTTCGCGGTCGACTTCGCCCACGACAACGGCCTGCAGACCGCCGAGGTCTGCATGCTCCCTGAGGAGCAGAGCGGGCCGGGCAACCGGTGAAGGGCGCCACCTGGCGCCCTTTTTTCATCGCCGGGCCGCCCCAAGATGAAAAGCGCCCCCTCGGGGGGCAGCAAGCCGAAGGCGCAGCGTGGGGGCCCTTTTTCATCGCCGGGCCGCCCCTATAGACTCATCCCGTGTTGCGCAGGCCCGCGGCCACGCCGTTGATCGTGATGTGGATGCCGTTGCGTACCCGCACGTCGGATTCCACGCCCTGGGCCTCGGCTTCGCGATGCCGGCGCAGCAGCTCGATCTGCAGGTGGTTGAGCGGGTCGATGTAGGCGGTGCGGTCGCGGATCGAGCGGGCCAGCCGGGGATTGCTCTCGAGCAGTTCGCGCTGCTCTGTCACCTGCTTGAGCGCGGCGAGCGAGCGGTTCCATTCTTCGCGGATGGTGCCGAAGATGCGTTCGCGCACGGCGCGCTCGGGCATCAACTGCGCATAGCGCGAGGCGATCGCCAGGTCGGTCTTGGCGAGCACCATCTCCATGTTCGAGAGCAGGGTGCGAAAGAACGGCCAGTCGCGGGCCATGTCGCGTAGCCGCTGCAGCCGCGCGCGGCGGCCCGCGCCGCGGCCCAGGTAGGCCTCCACCGCCGAGCCGAAGCCGTACCAGCCCGGCAGCAGCAGGCGGCACATACCCCACGAGAAGCCCCAGGGGATGGCGCGCAGGTCCTCGATGCGCGCGCCCTTGCGCCGGGCGGCCGGCCGCGAGCCGATGTTCAGGCCGGCGATTTCGCTGATCGGCGTGGTGGCGAAGAAGTAGCGCGCGAAATCCGGCGTCTCGAACACCAGGGCGCGATAGGCGGCGAAGGCGGTGTCGGACAGCTCGCGCATGGTGTCGCCGTAGCGTTCCAGCGCCTCGTCCTCCAGCGCGTCGTTGCCCGCCTGCAGGCTGGCCTCGAGGCTGGCCGCGACCAGCAGCTCCAGGTGCCAGCGCCCGGTCTGCGCTTCCTTGTACTTGCTCTGGATCACCTCGCCTTGCTCGGTGAGGCGGATCTGTCCGGCCACCGTGCCGGGCGGCTGCGACAGAATGGCCTCGTAGCTCGAACCGCCGCCCCGCCCGACCGTGCCGCCGCGGCCGTGGAACAGGCGCAGGCGGACCTTGCGCTCGCGGAACACGCGCACCAGCTCGCGCTCGCACAGATACAGCGCCCAGTTCGAGGTGAGGATGCCGCCGTCCTTGTTGCTGTCGGAGTAGCCGAGCATCACTTCCTGGATGCCGCCGTGGGCGTCGTGGATCAGCGCCTCGACTTCCGGCAGGTCCAGCCAGGCCGACATGATGCCCGGGCCGGCCTCGAGGTCGGCGATGGTCTCGAACAGCGGCACCACGGCCAACCCCGCCTGGCGCGTGTCGCCCGGCACGAGCAGCCCGGTTTCCTTTTGCAGCACCAGCACTTCGAGCAGGTCGGACAGCGTCTCGGTGTGCGACACGATGGTCTGGCGCACCACGTCGTCGCCGAAGCGCGCCCGCAGCCCGGCCGCGCAGCGCAGGATACCGAGCTCCTTGGCGGTTTCCTCCGAGTAGTCCAGCCAGGGCGAGGCCAGCGGCCGTGGATGCGCGAGCTCGGCGCGCAGCAGCGCGATGCGTTCGTCCTCGCCCAGGCGGTCGTAGGATTCGGCCACGCCGGCGCGGCGGAACAGTTCGGTGAGCACGCGTTCGTGCACGTCCGAACTCTGGCGCAGGTCGACGGTGGCCAGGTGAAAGCCGAATACCGTGATGGCATACATCAGGCCGGCCAGCCGCAGGCGCAGCACGGGCGCGGCGCGCTGGGCGATCAGCGAGTCGTGCAGCACGCGCAGGTCGGCCAGGAAGGCGGCCGGGTCGGGATAGGGGGGCTGCGCGACCGCCTCGCGGCGCGCGAGATCGCGCTCGGTGAGCGCGCGCGCCGTGGCCGCCAGGCGGCCGTAGACGCCGATCAGGGCGCGCCGGTAGGGCTCGTCGTGGCGGTGCGGCGAGTCGTCGCCGGAAGCGTCGGCGAGCGCGTGCAGCGCCGGCGACGCTTCGCCGAGCAGGGCGTTGAGCGAGAGCTCGGCGCCGAGCGCGTGGACTTCCTGCAGGTAGTGATCGAGCACCGTGCCGGACTGGCGTCCGGCGGCAAACGCCAGCGTGTCGGCATTGACGTTGGGGTTGCCGTCGCGGTCGCCGCCGATCCAACTGCCCATGCGCAGGAAGGGGGCGATCGGCGCCGGCGGCGCTGCGAACGGGTCGGACAGGGCGCGTCCGCTCGAGAGCAGTTCCTCGATGTGGCGGTACAGGCCCGGCACCACGGACAGGAACGTGCTGCGGTAGTAGGACAGCGCGTTCTCGATCTCGTCGGCCACCGTGAGCCTCGTGTCGCGCAGCATCCGCGTCTGCCACAGGGTGGTGATGCGTCCGAGCAGGGTCAGCTCGAGTTCGCGGGTTTCCTCGGCGGTGAGCGGCTGTTCGCGCTGCGGCAGCAGGCGGGCGATCTCGTGGTGGATGTCCAGCGTGCTCTTGCGTTGCACTTCGGTGGGGTGGGCCGTGAGCACGGGCACCACGCAGGCATCCGCCAGAAAGCTGCGCAGCGCGCGCGATGTGTGCCCCTCGGCCTGCAGGCGGCGCACCGCGTGGCTCAGGCTGCCGCGCTGCGGGCCGTCGCCGTCCAGCGCCGTGCTGCGCTGCAGGCGCTGCTGGTCGCGGTCCTCGGCAATGTTGAACAGGTGCAGGAAATAGGCGAAAGCTCGCACCACCGCGTTCGCGCGCTCCTGGGGCAGCCGCTTGAGCAGGCGCTCCAGGCTGCGCCCCTCGGCGACGTCGCCCTCGCGCCGGAACTGCACGGCGGTGCGGCGGATGGTCTCGATGGTGTCGAAAGCCTGGCGTCCCTCATGGGCCCTGATCGCATCGCCCAGCAGGCGCCCGAGCAGGCGGATGTCGTCGCGCAGGGATGCGTTGTCGTCTGTTGCTGCGGCCGCCATGCGGGAATGCCTCCTTGTCGTTTGCTGTCCGGGCCCTGGATCGGCGCCTATGTTATCGGACCCCTCGCCGTCTGCGGGGCTTTTCGATGTCCGGGGCGGATATACTTTTCGTAAAGCCTGACTTTGGCGGCGCCGCAGGCGCGGTGCCGGGCAGCCGCCGCGAGCGGTCTGCCCGCATGCACCGCGGCTCCCGGTCCGCCGCAGCGGAGCACGGCACCTTGTCTACTCAACAGGATGCAATCGTCGGCAGCGATGCGCTGCGTGCGGCACGGTCCAGCGGTGCCGACGCCGTTGCGCCGCATCGCTGGCTGCTGCGCAAGAACTGCTCGTTGTCGCCGCGCCAGGTGGCGCTGTTCTACCTGTCGCTGACCTTGCTGTCGTTCGCGTTCGCCGCCTACTTTTCCTGGCGCGGCCTGTGGCTGGTCTGGCCCTTCGCCCTCGCTGAGAACCTGCTCCTTGCCTGCGCGCTGCTGTACTACGCGCGGCATGCGCTGGATCGCGAGTGCGTCTGCCTGGATGGCGATGCGCTCACGGTCGACGTGGTGCGCGGGGCAGTCGTGACCCGTCACGCCTTCAACGCAGCCTGGGCCCGCCTGGAGTGGCGCGGCCGGCGCGGCGACGTGCTCTGGCTGTGCGAGGGCAGGCGGGCCATGCCGCTGGGGCTGTGGGTCGCGCCGCCGGCGCGGCGCGCCTTCGCCCGGGAGCTGCGCCAGGCCCTGCGTCAGCGCAGCGCACGCTGAGGCGCAGATTCAGGCCTGGCGCCGAAAGTGCCGCGGACGAAAGCCGGCGAGGAACAGCACGAGGGCATACACCACGGCCCCGCCGGCCACCACCGCGAGCAGCAGGCCGACGCGCAGGCCGGGCTGGCTCTGCAGGGCCAGCCAGTCGATGCGCGTGTTGACCACGGCCAGCGCCGCGGCCATGGCGGCCACCGCGACCGCCAGGCGCAGGGTGAACAGCCCCCAACCGGGCGCCGGGCGGTAGATGCCCTTGCGCAGCAGCCCGACGAGCAGGGCGAACGCGTTGCAGCAGGCCGCCAGCCCGATCGACAGCGCTAGGCCGGCGTGGCCCAGCCACGGCACGAACAGCACGTTGAGCAACTGGGTCACGATCAGCACGCCGATGGCGATGCGCACCGGCGTGCGGATGTCCTGGCGCGCATAGAAGCCGGGAGCGAGGATCTTCACGGCGAGCAGGCCGGCGAGGCCGACCGCGTAGGCGATCACCGCGCGCATGGTCTGGCTCGCATCGGCTGCGGTGAAGGCGCCGTAGTGAAACAGCGTGGCCACCAGGGCGTCGGCCATCATGGCCAGCCCGGCCGCCGCGGGAATGCCGGCCAGCAGCATCATGCGCAGCCCCCAGTCGAGCAGGCCGCTGTATTGCCGGGTATCGCCCGAACCGTGCGCGCGCGCGAGGCTGGGCAGCAACACCGTGCCGAGGGCTACGCCGAGCAGGGCCGTCGGAAACTCCATCAGGCGGTCGGCGAACGACAGCCAGGTCACGCTGCCGGGAGTAAGCCAGGTGGCGATGTTGGTGTTGATGATGATGGAGATCTGGGCCACGGACACCCCCAAGGTCGCGGGCAGCATCTGGCGCAGCACGTGGCGCACGGTCGGGTCGCGCCAGGCCTCGCGTGCGCGCAGGCTCCAGCGCGGGGCGAGGCCCAGGCGCGCGAGGGCCAGCCACTGCACGGCGAGCTGAGCCACGCCGCCGGCCATCACGCCCACGGCCAGCGCATAGATCGGCGGATCGTAGCGATCGGCGAGCCAGAGCGCCGCCGCGATCATCGAGAGGTTGAGCAGCACCGGCGTGAAGGCGGGCACCGCGAAGCGCCGCCAGGTGTTCAGCACGCCGGAGGCGAAGGCCACCAGCGACATGCACACGATGTAGGGAAACATCATGCGCGTCATCCAGACCGCCGCGGAGAAATCTTCGGCGCGCGCGGCGTCGCGCATGCCGGTCGCCATCGCGCTCACCACCCAGGGCGCGGCCACGATGCCCAGCGCGGCCACCAGCATCAGGGCGAGCGTGAGCAGCAGCGCGACGCGATCGAGCAACTGGCGGACCGCGGCCTCGTCGCGCTGCTCGCGTGCCGCGCCCAGGATCGGCACGAAGGCTTGCGAGAAGGCGCCTTCGGCGAACAGGCGGCGCAGCAGATTGGGAATGCGAAAGGCCACCCAGAACGCGTCGGTGAGCGGACCGGCGCCAAAGGCGCGGGCGATGAGCACGTCGCGCGCGAGGCCCGTGATGCGGGAAAGGAGGGTGAGACCGCTGATGGTGGCGGTCGAGCGCAGCAGACCCATGAGGCTGTCGGAGGGCGGTCCAGGAGAAGTCCGGTGCAATGCCGGCCCGGCGGCGGCACCCCTGGGGCGGGCCGGGCCAGCGTGCACCGGGAAAAAAGACGCCCGCTAGCGAGCGGGCGTGGGCGGCAGTGTAGCGCGACGCACGCCGACTGCGTACTGCCAGGCGGCGTGCGTCCCGGCTTACTTGGGCTGCATGCGGATGGCGCCGTCCAGGCGGATGGTCTCGCCATTGAGCATGTCGTTCTCGATGATCTGCTTGACGAGCTTGGCGTAGTCGGCAGGCGTGCCCAGGCGCGAGGGGAAGGGCACGCTGGCGGCCAGCGAATCCTGCACTTCCTGGGGCATGCCGAACATCATGGGCGTGCCGAAGATGCCGGGGGCGATGGTCATGCAGCGGATGCCGGCCTTGGACAGATCGCGCGCGATCGGCAGGGTCATGCCGACCACGCCGCCCTTGGAGGCGGCGTACGCCGCCTGGCCGATCTGGCCGTCGAAGGCCGCGACCGAGGCGGTGTTGATGAGCACGCCACGCTCGCCGGTGGGCTCCGGCGCGTTGGTGCTCATGGCCTCGGCGGCCAGGCGGATCATGTTGAAGCTGCCGACCAGGTTGACCATGATGGTCTTCTGGAAGAGTTCCAGCGGGTGCGCGCCGTTCTTGTTGACCGTGCGCGCCGCCGGCGCGATGCCGGCGCAGTTGACCAGGCCGAAGAGGGTGCCGACGTCGGTGGCCTTGGCGAGCACCGCCTTGCCGTCGGCTTCGGAGGTGACGTCGCAGTGCACGAACGTCTGGCCCAGTTCCTGGGCGAGCTTCTGGCCGGCTTCGTCCTGCACGTCGGCGATGACGACCTTGGCGCCGTTCTCGACCAGCATGCGCACCGTGCCGGCACCCAGGCCCGAAGCCCCGCCGGTCACGATGAATACCTTGTTGGCGATTTCCATGTCCCTATCCTTGTCGTGGCGACCCCGGGCGTGCCCGCACCGGGCCGCCCGGGACATCTCATGCGGATGATTATTACTTGAGCGCTTCGAACAGGCGGCGCTTGATGTCCTCGACGCTGCCGACGCCGGAGATGCGGCGGTACTGCGGCGCCTTGGCCGGTTCGGCCCGGGCCCAGTCCTGGTAGTAGTCGATCAACGGGCGCGTCTGGTCGCGATAGACCTCGAGGCGCTTGCGCACGGTTTCCTCGCGGTCGTCGTCGCGCTGCACCAGGGGCTCACCCGTGACGTCGTCCACGCCCGCCGCCTTGGGCGGGTTGTGTTTCTCGTGATAGGTGCGGCCGCTGGCCAGGTGCACGCGGCGCCCGCTCATGCGCTCGATGATCTCTTCTTCGGGCACATCGACCTCGACGACGTAGTCGATCGCCACGCCGGCTTCCTTCATGGCCTCGGCCTGCGGGATGGTGCGCGGAAAGCCGTCGAAGAGGTAGCCGTTCTGACAATCGGGTTCGCGCAGACGATCCTTGACCAGGCCGATGATGATGTCGTCGGGCATGAGGCCGCCAGCGTCCATCACCTTTTTGGCTTCGACGCCAAGCGGCGTGCCGGCCTTGACGGCGGCGCGCAGCATGTCGCCCGTGGAGATCTGCGGGATGCCATAGTGTTCGCGCAGGAAGGTAGCCTGCGTGCCTTTGCCCGCACCGGGCGCGCCAAGAAGGATGAGACGCATAAATGAAGATCCTGATTGCAGTTGCGCGGATGTGATCGGAAAGAGCTAGGCAGCCGCGCCTGTCCCTTTTTTATTCTTCCAACCGTTATTTTTACGACCGTTAAGAATTACATAACGACATGTTGCCGGTCAAATCATGTTTTTTCATCCGGCCACATCATTCGGCCGTAACGCGATCAGGCGCCGCCGCCGGCCTGCGCCTGCAGCAACGCACGCACGCGTTCCAGATCCTCGGGCGTGTCCACGCCGGGTGCAGGGGCCGCATCGGTCCGGTGTACGCGAATGACGTGGCCGTGCTCGAGCGCGCGCAACTGCTCCAGGGCTTCCCAGCGTTCCAGGTGGCCCGGCGGCAGCCCGGGGAACACCCGCAGGAAGGCCACGCGGTAGGCGTACAGGCCGATGTGGTGCAGCGCGCCCAGGCCGGGCGCCAGGCGCTGCGCGCCGTCGGCCAGCGCGTCGCGGGCCCAGGGGATGGGCGCTCGCGAGAAATACAGGGCGCGGTCGCGGGCGTCGCACACCACCTTCACCGCATGGGGCGAGAACAGCGTGTCGGCGCGGCCCACCGGGTGGGCCGCGGTGGCGATGCTGGCTTCTGGATCATCGGCCAGCGCCTGCGCGACCGCGGCGATCAGGGCGGGCTCGATGAGGGGCTCGTCGCCTTGCACGTTGACCACGATGGTCTGCTCGGGCAGCCCGAGCAGGGCACAGGCTTCGGCAAGCCGGTCGGTGCCGGTCGGATGTTCGGCGCAAGTCAGCACGGCCTCGTGGCCGTGGGCGTGCACGACATCGCGGATCTCGGCGCTGTCGGTGGCCACGACCACGCGCGCGGCCCCGCTCAGGGCGGCGCGCTGGGCGACCCGCACCACCATGGGCAGGCCGGCGATGTCGACCAGCGCCTTGCCGGGCAGGCGCGTGGAGGCGGCACGCGCGGGGACCATGGCGATCCAGCCGGCAGCGCTCACGGCGTGTCCGCGTCGACGATGCGGGTGCCCGCCGGTTTGTACTCGCGGGCCTGGTCGACCAGCATGACGGGGATGCCGTCGCGGATGGGGAACGCCAGGCGATCCGCCTTGCAGATGAGTTCGTTGCCCGTATCGTCGCGATGCAGCCGTCCCTTGCAGATCGGGCAGACGAGGATGTCAAGCAGGCGTTTGTCCATGAGGGGGAATATCCAGTGGTAGCTGTGCACGGGCGGCGAGCAGGCGGCTGTGCAGCCAGTCGACGAAGCCGGGGTCGGTCAATCGGGCCGAAGCGCTGACCGCCCACAGCCGCGGGTCGTGCAGATGCCGGCATTTTACGGCGTCTTTCTCGGTGAGCAGCACCGTGTCGGCGGCAAGCCCGGCAAAGGGGTTGGCGGTGTAGTCGTAGTGATCGGGCAGGCTCAGCGTGATCGCGAGCGGCACGCCGGCCGCACGCAGGCCCGCGAAAAATCGCTCGGGACGGCCGATGCCGGCCGCCGCGGCCACCTTGCCGGCGCCGGCCGCGAAATCGGCCAGCGCGGCCCGGCGTCCATCCACGAGGCGGGTCGCCTCGTCCGGAACCACGTGCATGCCGGTCTGCCGGGGCCCGTGCGCCGGCACGTGCGCGGCCGAACCCGCGTTGACGACGATGGCGTCCACGCTGTCGCGCACCGCGGCCGACTCGCGCAGCGGCCCCGCGGGCAGGACCCAGCCGTTGCCGATGCCGCGTTCGTCCTCGACCAGGATTTCCACGTCGCGCGCCAGCGCCCGGTGCTGCAGGCCGTCGTCGCTCAGCAGCACGTCCACCTCGGGATGGGCGGCGAGCAGCGCCTGGGCGGCGCGCGCGCGCCGGGGGTGCACGGCGACCGGCACGCCGGCGCTCGCGGCGATCAACGCAGGCTCGTCGCCGAACAGGCGCGGCTCGAGTTCGCCGGTGCCGACCCGGGCTTGTTCGCCCGATCGGGCGCCGTAGCCGCGGCTGAGCACGCCGGGATGCCAGCCGCGCTTGCGCAGCGCCTGCACGAGCGCGAGCAGCAGCGGCGTCTTGCCGGTGCCGCCGACGTAGAGATTGCCGACCACGACGACCGGTACGGGCGCGCGGTAGCGGTGCGCCGGGTCGGCGAGATGGCGCTGGCGCTTCGCATCGGTGTGGCGCCGGACCAGCGCCGAGAGGGGGTACAGCATGTGTGCCAGCAGGCCGCGCCGCAGCCAGGCGCGTTGCACGGCGTCGGCCAGGGCGGCGCGTGCGCGCGCGTTCATGGTGCGCTTTGCCGGGTGCCGAAGCTCAGCCGGGCGAGGCCGGCCAGCCTTGCGGCCTGCATGACGTCGACCACGCTCTGGTGGTTGGCCTGGGCGTCGGCATACACGACCACCAGGCTGTCCGGCCGGCCGCCGGCGGCCGTGCGCAGGGCTTGCGCCAGGGCCTGGACGCCGGCCGCCTGCGGCTGGCCGTCGAGCAGGTAGCGCCCGTCGGCGAACACGGTGATGCCGATCTCCGGCGCCGGCGCCTCGCCGGCCTGCGCGGCCGCGGGCAACTGGATGCCCAGTTCGCCGAAGCGGGTGAAGGTGGTGGTGGCGGTCAGAAAGATCAGCAGCACCAGGAGCACGTCGATCAGCGGGACGAGATTGATCTCGGGCTCGTCCCGCGGCCGCTGCAGGCGATGGAACTTCATCCGGCCACGCCCTTGTCGTTGGGACGCAGCGCATCGAGCAGGCGCGCGCCGGCTTGTTCCAGCGCGAGCACGTACTCGCTGACGCGGGCGCGGAACCAGCGCTGGAAGATCAGCGCCGGGATCGCGATCAGGATGCCCAGCGCGGTGTTGTACAGTGCGATCGAAATGCCGCGCGCGAGCTGGGCGGGGTCGCCGCCGGTGGGCGACCAGCCGCTGAAGATCTCGATCATGCCGATGACCGTCCCGAACAGGCCCATGAGCGGCGCGACCGCGGCGATGGTGCCGAGCGCATTGAGGTAGCGTTCGAGTTCGTGTGCGATGCTCCGCCCGGCGTCTTCCATGGCCGATTCGAGCCGCGCGCGCGGCAGGTGGCGGGCACGCAGCCCGCTGGCGTACAGTCTGCCCAGTGCGCTGGATCGTTCCATGCGCGCAAGCGCGTCGGCCGGAATCTGCGGGCGCGTGGCGAGCAGGCTGGCCTCGCTCAGCAGGTCGGCCGCCAGCACGCGCGAACGGCGCAGGGCGAGCAGCCGCTCGATGATGAGCGCGAGCGCGATGACCGAGGTGGCGAGCAGCGGCCAGATCGGCCAGCCGGCGGCTTGGATGATGGACAGCATGGGCAGGGGCGTCGAGGCGTGGACGACGCCGAAGTGTAGCGGGTCTGCCGGCGCGGTGCGATGGTTGCCCTTGCGTCCAGACTATCCACATTTTCTGTGGATAAGGCTGTGGGGAAGCCCGCCGTGCCGCGTATTTCCTGGCCTCGCCGGCGCTGACGCTTTTGCGCGCACCTCGAAACGGTCCAGATTCAGAAGAAAAATCAACGGGTTATATAAGATTTCCGATTTATGACAAGCATGGTCCTTGACATCCAGGTTTTGCGCCGCTGTGGAAAGCTTCTTGCCGGGAGAGCCCGATGAACCCTGGCTATTCGGACACCAGGGTGGCGCCGGAGCGTCCGCTCAGCGTGTCGGCACTGAATCGCGCGGTGGCCGGTGTGCTCGAGCAGGGCGTGGGGCCGGTGTGGGTCACGGGCGAGGTGTCCAACTTCATGGCCGCCGCCTCCGGGCACTGGTACTTCACCTTGAAGGACGCGGGCGCGAGCGTGCGCGCCGTGATGTTCCGCGGCAAGGCGGTCAGTGTCGGCTTCACGCCGCGCGCCGGCGACAAGGTCGAAGTGCGGGCGCGGGTCACGCTGTACGAGCCGCGCGGCGACTATCAGTTGCAGGTGCAGGCCATGCGCCGGGCCGGGCAGGGCGACCTGTTCGAGGCCTTCCTGCGCCTGAAGGCGAAGCTGGCGGACGAGGGCCTGCTCGATGCCGCGCGCAAGCGCGTGCCGCCGGCCATGCCGCGCGCCATCGGTGTGGTGACCTCGCTGCACGCCGCTGCCCTGCGCGACGTGCTCAGCACACTGGCGCGCCGGCTGCCCCATGTCTCGGTGCTCGTTTACCCGACCCCGGTGCAGGGCATGGAAGCGCCGCCGGGCATCGTTGCCGCCCTGGAGCGCGCGAGCCGCCGCGGCGAGGTCGACGTGATCCTGCTGGTGCGCGGCGGCGGCAGCATCGAAGACCTGTGGGGTTTCAATCATGAGGCGGTGGCCCGCGCGGTCGCGGCCAGCCCCGTCCCGGTGATCTGCGGTGTCGGACACGAGTCGGATTTCACCATCGCCGATTTCGTGGCCGACGTGCGTGCGCCCACGCCCACTGCCGCCGCCGAGCTGGCGGGCGTGCCGCGCGATAACCTGTGGCAGACGGTGTGCGCGCATGCCTGCGCGCTGCAGGCGGCCCAGGAGCGCCGGCTGGAGCGGCTGGCCCAGCGGCTGGACCGCGCCGCTGGCCGCCTGGTGTGGCCCGGCCAGCGCCTGGCGCACCAGCGCGAGCGGCTCGAGGCCTGGACGCGGCGCCTGCGCCAGGTTCAGGCATGGCGTCTGGCGCAGTGGGTGCAGCGTGTCGAACACGGGCGGGCGCGCCTGATACCGCCCACCCAGCGCGTGGAGCGCGGCCGCGAACGCCTGGAGAGCCTGGTGCGCCGCTTGCAGCGAGCACAGGCATGGCGGCACGCCGATCTGCAGCAGCGGCTCGTGGCCACCGGGCAGCGCCTGCGGGTGCTCGGGCCGCAGGAGACGCTGGCGCGCGGCTATGCGATCGCGCGCGACGACTCTGGCGCGGTGGTGCGCAGCGCGAGCGCTTTACGCGATGGGCAGCGCCTGTCGCTGGACTTCGCCCAGGGCGGCGCGGACGTCACGGTGGAGGGCACGCGCGGCTGACGCAAGGGGGCGACCTGCGCTGCCCGCACCCGGAGTCCGGCGTGCTTGGTGCGTCGGGCCTCAAGCCATGTGCGGCTCCAGGCCCGGGTCCATGGCGCGCGTTGACCAGGCCGGCTCAGCGCATGGGAATGCCGCGTATCGTGGCACCCGGCTTGAGCCCGCGCTTGTCGAACCAGCCGGCGTTCATCTCCAGCGCCGTGCGCACGGGTTCGGTGGAGCAGTGGCTGGTCTCGGTCTGCGGCGCCATGTCTTCGATGTTCACGATGGTGCCGTCGTCGCGAAGAAAGGCGACCGACAGGGGAATGAGCGTATTGCGCATCCACATGCACTGCGTGCCAGGCTGGCGGAACATGAACAGCATGCCGCGGCTGTCCGGCAGGGATTCGCGGTGCATGAGGCCGGTCTGCATCTCCTGGGGCGTGGCGGCCACCTCGGCTTCGATCCGGTACATGCCTGCCGTCAGTGCGATGACGGGAAGCTCCGGCCCGTTGGCGCGGGCCGGAGCGAGGCTGGCACAGGCGAGGCCGAGTGCGAGCGCGGCCCGATACAACCCGCGGCTCATGCGGCGGCGGTGATGTTCAGTGCCTGCTTGCCCTTGGGCCCCTGTATGACTTCGTACGCCACACGCTGACCTTCCTTCAGTGTCTTGAAGCCGGTCATCTGGATGGAAGAGAAGTGGGCAAAGAGATCTTCGCCGCCGTCATCGGGGGTGATGAAACCAAACCCCTTGGCGTCGTTGAACCATTTGACGGTGCCGGTGGCTTTAGGCGCGCCCGGGTTGGCGGACGATACACTGGATACTTCAGACATTGACTTGCCTTTAGGCTTGGTGGCGGGAAGAGTTGTTACGGCTGCGAGTGTGCGGCCGGATGAGCATGCGATGTGCCCGCGCAAATCATCGAAGGGTGCGGCACCGACGTCAACATGGGATTACCCGAGCCCGAGGTCTGCACGAATCTCGCAGAAATTGTTCGACACCCACTACACACCTCGGAAAATTTGGTCTATAATTGCTTTCTTTCTACGGCGCATTAGCTCAGTTGGTTAGAGCGACGGAATCATAATCCGCAGGTCCGGGGTTCGAGTCCCTGATGCGCCACCAGAATTCTTTGCGTTTAGTATGCGTCAGGCCATTGCGCTCGTAAAGTAGCCGGGCTATCTCTGCAGTGGCAGAGGTTATATGGCGGAATCGAGCGCTTTATATATTGAACGGCTGTTCGACGTAGGTTGTGCCGGAACCGCCATCGGCCGACAGTGTAAGCCCCTCATCGAGGGGCTTTTTTGCGTCCGCGTGTTTTTCGTTCCCGCTGCGCTTACCCCGTTCACCACTTCTTCCAAGGGCCGGCCGCGCGCAGCCAAGCCAGCCCCGTTGGGACGGCCTGCGGCGGGGCCGTTCCCAATGAGAGCCGACAAGCTGGTATCCCGGTCAGTGGCTGAGCATCAGCGGCACCGGGCAATCCTTCAGCAGGGCGCTGGTGAAACCGCCGAAAACGAGCTGGCGCAGCCGCGAATGCGCGTAGGCGCCGATCACCAGCAGGCCGGCGTTGCTCGACGTGGCGTGGTGCAGTAGCTGCTGCGCCGCATCGCCCTGGGCCGTCAGTTCGCGGGCCGCGGCGTTGACTCCGTGGCGCTGCAGGTACGGCACGATGTCCTTGGCGTGGGCGCCTTCGGCGAGCTCCTTGTCGCCCGTGATGGTGACGACTTCCACCTTGCCGGCGCCCTTGAGCAGCGGCAGGGCGTCATGCAGGGCGCGCGCGGCGGGCGAGGTACCGTCCCAGCCGACGATCACGGTGTCGAGCGACGCCTGGCTGGCACTGGGCGGCACCACGATCACCGGCCGCGCGGCGTAGAACATGACGTCGATGAGCAGCTCGCGCTCCATGCCGCTGGCGTCGGGCGCAGCGTCGATCACGGTGACGTCGTTCAGGCGGGCCCGCGCCTGAACCTTCTCGCGCACTTCGGGCAGGGCGGCGGCGATGATCCGGACATCGGCGGTGACGCCGGCGGCCCGGGCGGCTTCCTGCAGGGTCTGTTCGGCCTTCTTGGCTGCGGCGTCCTGGGCCTCGTTGTCGTGGCCCACCACGTTCTTGACCAGCGAGGCGCCGAACACGTTGGGTACGGAGCGGTGCTGCACCGCCACCAGCGCCTCGATCTGCGCACCGGAGAGCGCGGCGAGAGAGGTGGCCCACTGGCACGCCGCAGCCGAGCGCGGGGTGTCGGGGTCTTCGTCGGCAAAGCGGTACGTCAGAATATTCTTAGGATAGTCGAGGGGCATTGCACGATCTCCGGGTACAAGAAGGCTCTGCGAACGAAGGTCCGCGCTGGAGTTATATCAGATCGCGCCGGCCTGCATCGGTTCCCGTTGGCAGGCGGGCTCGCGCGCAGCGTGCCGGCGTTGGTGCGATAATCGGCCGCGTCCCCCGTCATCCAGCCGGCACACGACCGGCTTTGCTCCTATGTCCGGCAGCACCCTAGGCAAGCTCTTCTGCGTCACCAACTTCGGCGAATCGCACGGCCCGGCGATCGGGTGTGTCATCGACGGCTGCCCGCCCGGTATGGCCCTGGACGTGGCCGACATCCAGCGCGAGCTCGATCGCCGCCGTCCGGGCACGTCGCGCCACGTCACGCAGCGCCAGGAGCCCGATGCGGTCGAGATCCTGTCCGGCATCTACGAAGGCAAGACCACCGGCACGCCGATCGCGCTGCTCATCCGCAACCAGGATGCGCGCAGCAAGGACTACAGCAACATTGCCCGCACGTTCCGCCCGGGTCATGCGGACTATGCCTACTGGCACAAGTACGGCATCCGCGACCCGCGCGGCGGCGGCCGTTCGTCGGCGCGCCTGACCGCGCCCACCGTGGCTGCCGGGGCGCTCGCCCGCAAGTGGCTGGCCGAGCGCTATGGCGTGCGCATCCGCGGCTGCATGACCCAGCTCGGCGACGTCGCCATTCCCTTCGAGGATTGGCGCCACGTCGGCGAGAACGCCTTTTTCGCAGCGAACGCCAGCATCATTCCCCAGCTCGAGTCCTATATGGACGCGCTGCGCAAGAGCGGCGATTCGGTCGGCGCGCGCATCCACGTCGAGGCCGAAGGCCTGCCGCCCGGCTGGGGCGAACCCCTCTACGATCGCCTGGACGCGGACCTCGCGCACGCCATGATGGGCCTGAACGCCGTCAAGGGTGTGGAGATCGGCGCCGGCATGCTGAGCGTCTCCCAGCGCGGCAGCGAGCACGGCGACGAGATCACGCCTGCCGGTTTCCTGTCGAACAACGCGGGCGGCATCCTGGGCGGCATCTCCAGCGGCCAGCCGGTGACGGTGAGCCTGGCGATCAAGCCCACCTCCAGCATCCGCACGCCGCGCCAGTCGGTCGACCTGGACGGCGCGCCGGTCACCGTCGAGACCCACGGCCGGCATGATCCCTGCGTCGGCATCCGCGCCACGCCGATCGCCGAGGCGCTGCTCGCCCTGGTGCTGATGGATCACGCGTTGCGCCACCGTGCGCAGTGCGGCGACGTCCAGGTGCCGGGCCGCGTGCCCGGCAGCGTGGCCTGAGCATAGTGAAGGAGATGATGATGGTGTTGCGAGCCGGTATCCGTATGCTTGCGCCCTTGGCGCTCGTGAGCGCAGTGGGTTGCGCGGCGGTCCAGACCACCAGCAGCGGCGAGGTGGGCATTGAACGCAAGCAGTACATGAGCGCTCTGGTGTCCGAGGCGCAGGTCGAGCAGGCTGCGGCGCAGCAGTACGCCGAGACCCTGCAGGAGGCGCGCACCAAGGGCGAGCTCAATCGGGACACGGCGCTGCTCACCCGCGTGCAGGGCATCGCCAAGCGGGTCATCGCGCAGGTGCCCGCGTTCCGCGCCGACGCAGCGAACTGGCAGTGGCAGGTCAACGTGATCGACAGCGACGAGGTCAACGCCTGGTGCATGCCGGGCGGCCGGATCGCGGTCTATACCGGGTTGGTCAAGACGGTCACACCGACCGACGACGAGCTTGCCGCCGTGATCGGCCACGAAATCGCCCATGCGCTGCGCGAGCACACGCGCGAGCAGATGTCGCAGCAGATGGCCGCCAACCTGGGGCTGTCGGTGCTCGGCGCTGTCACCGGCAGCCAGGCCACGGCCGACCTGGGCAACACGCTGTCGACCGTGATGTTCACCCTGCCCAACAGCCGCCAGGCGGAAACCGAGGCCGATGCCATCGGCCTGGAGCTGGCGGCGCGCGCGGGCTACGATCCGCGGGCCGCGGCCACGCTCTGGCAGAAGATGGCGGCGCTGGGCGGCGGCCAGGTCGAGTTCCTCTCCACCCACCCCTCGCCGGCGAGCCGGATCGCGGACCTGCAGCAGCGCGCCGAGCGCCTGATGCCCGTCTACCAGCAGGCGAAGGCGACGCGCTGAGCACGTCGACCCAGCGCTGGCCGCGTCGTATCATGGCGGCGGACGAGGCGGCGCCAGGCCGCAGCGCCCGGCCGTCGACGCGCTACGCGCGCGGCCGCTTCAATCAACGCATAGGATTTGATTCATGAAGATCGAGCGACTCGGCGCAGGCAAGCGCATGTCCGAAGTGGTGGTGTTCAACAACGTAGCCTATCTGGCCGGCCAGGTGCCCGAGGATGGCACGCTGGACATCGCGGGCCAGACGCGTCAGGTGCTGGACGCGATCGACAAGCTGCTTGCCGAAGCGGGCACCGACAAGACCAAGCTGCTCTCCACGCAGATCTTCCTGGCCGACATGGGCGATTTCGCCGGCATGAACAGCGTCTGGGACGCCTGGGTCGCCCAGGGCAACACGCCTGCCCGCGCCACCGTCGAGGCCAAGCTCGCCAATCCCGCCTTCAAGGTCGAGATCGTCGTCACCGCGGCGATCGTCTGAGCCGGCGCGCGCCGCCCGCGCGGCGTCTTCCTTCGCAGGTGGTGCGGCTGCTACAGCAGCAGGCCGGCGGCCAGCGTGCCGCCGATCTCCCCGCATTGCGCGAGCACGTCCGGCGCAACGGTCTTGGGCGCGAGGATCGCCTCGGGTGTCTGGGCGCCGTTGCGATACACGAAGGGCGGGGCGGCTGCGCGCAGCCGCCAGCCACTGGCGATGCGCTCGACCTGCCGGCGCGCGCCTTCACCGTCGGTGCCGGCGGCGATCATCACCGCGTAGGCACGCCCGGCGATGGCGTCCAGTACCGCGTAGTAGTTTCGATCGAAGAACGCTTTCATCTCGCCGCTCAGCGTGGCCAGGTTCTCCGGCGCACAGAAGAGATAGGCGTCGGCCTCCAGCAGGCTGTCCGCCTGCACCTCGTCGGCAGCCAGCAGATGCACGTCCAGCGCCTCGTCCATGGCGTCGGCGGCCGCGTGCGCGCCGTCCGCGGCGGCCTGCGCCATCTGCCTGGCCGCGCCGGTGCGCGAATGCCACACGATGAGCAGGCGCGGCGAACGGGATTGGAGACTCATGGCGTTCCGTGTTAATTAACCAGGAGCCGGCAGGGGGAGGTGGACTCCGCCTGGGCAAGTGCGGCATCGGCAATGCGCTGCCGCCCGTCGGGAGACAAGGTTGGACAGTTGGCAGTCATGGTACCAAAGCAGCCGCCAGCAGCGCGCGTTGCTGCGCTGGGCCGCGCAGGGGCACCTGGATGCCGCCGGGCTCCGGACGGCGCGGGCATGGGTGGGCGATCCTCCCGGCGCTGCCGACTGGCGACGCTTCTGGCTCGCCCTGTGCGGCTGGCTCGGCGTGTGTCTGATCGCCGCTGCCGCCGTGACCTTCTTCGCGGCGAACTGGTCGGCCATGGGCCGCTTTGCGCGGCTCGGTCTGGCCGAGGCGGCGCTCGTGCTCGCCGCGGCGGTGGCCTTCTGCGCGGGGCGGCGCTGGCCGGTGCTCGCATCCCTCGCGCTCTGGCTGGCTTGCGCCCTCATCGGTGTGCTGCTGGCTCTCATTGGCCAGGTCTACCAGTTGGGGGCCGATCCCTGGCAACTGTTCGTGCTCTGGGCCGCGCTGATGCTGCCCTGGACGTTCGCCTCGCGCCAGGCCGCGACCTGGCTGCTGTTCGCCGCGGTCGCCGAGATCGGGCTCTGGCTGTGGGCCGACACGCATCTGCACGGCACGGTATTCGCCGTGGCGTTTGCCGCCGGCAATCTGCTCGGGCTCGCCGCGTGGGAGGTGGCCCGCGGGCGGCTGGCCTGGCTCGCGGGGCGCAACGCCGGTCCGCGCCTGATCGTGCTGGCCCTGCTCACCGGCGTCAGCGTACTGGCCTTGCCGAATTTCCTGGTCCGCGCGCATGGCGGCTGGAGCTGGCTGGTCTGGCTCGGCTGCTGCGGGGGGCTGCTGCTGTACTTTCTCCGTGCGCGCCGCGACCTCGTCATCCTTGCGCTCGTGCTGCTGAACGTGATCGTGATGGTGACCGTACACCTCGGCGTGCGCGTGCTGGACACCACCAGCGACGTGGTGGCCTCCGCCACCATGCTGGCGGTGCTGGTGCTGGCGCAGGCGGCCCTGGCGGCAAAGTGGCTGCGCAGCCTGGGCGGTAACGGGGCCGAGCCATGAGCGGTCCGGCCGACAGCGGGCATCTGCGCGAGGCGCTCCAGGCCCGGGGGTGGTGGCACGGCGCTGCGCCCGAGGGCGAGGTTGCGTGGTACGTGCGCCTGGTGCAGGGTGTGGCTGCGTGGCTGGCCGCGTGCCTGCTGCTGCCGCTCTTCGCCCTGATCTTCAACGACGTGCTGGGTGAGCCGCAGACCGCCCTGGGGCTTGCCGTGGGCGGTTGCGTCGTCGGCTGCGCGCTCATGCGCGCCGGCCGCGGCGGTGTGTTCGTGCCGCAGCTCGGGACGGCGGTGGTCCTTGCGGGGCTGGCGGTGGCCGTGGGTACCTTGTGGGATGATGCCTGGGGCTGGTGGGCCGTGGCGGCCTTGGCCCTGGCCAGCTACGTCGCCGGCCCGGTCTACGTGAACCGCCTGCTGTGCGGCCTGGTTTTCGCGCTGGCCTTTCTGATGATCACCATGGCGGGCGAGCGTTTCACCTGGGGCCTGCCCAACCTCGCCGCGGGTAGCGCCGCGCTGATGGTCTGCACCGCGCTGCTCTGGCGCAGCGAAGCCTGGCTGCCGCCGCGCTGGGCCGCCGGCCTGGAGCCGGCCGCCTGGGCCGCAACCTTCGCCAGCATAGTGGCGCTCTGGTTTTTCGACGGCCTGCCGGGCGGCATGGCGCCGGAGGAGTTCGCTGCGCTGTCCCGCGTGCGGCTGTGGGCGGGCGCTGCCGCCGGTGTGCTGCCCCTGCTCGCCTGGGTCGCCGTGACCTTCGTGCCCGAAGCCCGTTACGCAGCGCCGCCCGGCGCGCGCGCCCGGGTCGTGGTGGGTGCGATGCTGCTGCTGCTCATCCCCGTCTTCGTGACGGCACCGGGCATTGCCCTGGGCGTCACGCTGCTCGTGCTGGGTGTGGCGCATTCCCGGCTGGTGCTGATGGCGGTCGGGCTCGCCACGGTGCTGTCCTGCCTGGCCAGGTACTACTATCTGCTGCACCTGCCGCTGCTCGAAAAATCGGGCTGGCTGGCCGTGGCGGGATCGGTCGTGCTGGTCGCGGGCATGGTGCTGGCGCGCATCCCCTGGCGTGACGCCGCACGTTCGCCGCAGGGCAACGGGGAGGGCCGGCCATGACGGCAGGGCGCAATACGCAGCGGGCATCCGCGGGCGGCCCCCGGCGCGGCTGGCGGGCGTGGGTACTCGCCGGGTTGCTGCTCGTGCTGGTGGTGGCCAACGCCGGCATCTGGCGCAACGAAGCCATCCTGCGCACCGGCCAGGTGGTCCTGCTGCAGCTTGCCCCGGTCGACCCGCGTTCGCTGATGCAGGGCGACTATATGGCCTTGCGCTTCGCGCTGGAGGCCGAGATCGAGGCGGTATTGCAGCGCGGCGGCGGCGGTGATCAAGGTCGGGAAGCCCCCGCGCCGGCCTATGCCGTGCTGGCGGTCGATGCCGATCGCGTCGCAACATTCCAGCGCCTGCAGTCCGGCGCTGTCCCTCTGCTTGACGGCGAGGTTGCGTTGCGGTATGAGTGGCGCCATGGCCGTGTCGATGTCGCTCCCGGCGCCTTTTTCTTCGAAGAAGGCAGGGGCGCGTATTTTGCTGCCGCCCGGTATGGGGAATTGCGCATTGCACCGGACGGGCGGGCGTTGCTGAGCGGCCTGCGCGACGCAGACCTCGCACCGCTATAAAATCCAGCCCCCGGCGCCCGCCAAGAGCGGGCGCTGCCCAACTTTCGGAGTTTGTACCGTGAAGCAGATCACCGCCATCATCAAGCCGTTCAAACTCGACGAGGTGCGCGAAGCGCTGGGCGAGATCGGCGTCAACGGCCTGACCGTCACCGAAGTCAAGGGTTTCGGCCGCCAGAAGGGCCATACCGAACTGTATCGCGGCGCCGAGTACGTCGTCGATTTCCTGCCCAAGGTCCGTATCGAGCTGGTGATTTCCGACGGGCTCGTCGAGCAGGCCTGCGAAGCCATCATCAAGGCCGCCCACACCGGCAAGATCGGCGACGGCAAGATCTTCGTGTCGCCCATCGAGCAGGTCATCCGCATCCGTACCGGCGAAACCGGCGACGACGCCGTCTAGTTGCGAGCGGGCTCGGAGCCGCACGCCTTCGGCACGGCCCCGATGCGGTTCGATACCAGGTTTCTTGCGCCGGTCGGCCAGACGTCGGCCGGGGCCGGGCCTGCCCGCTGCGGGCAGGCCCACAGAACGCTGCGCGCCCGGCCCCATGCCGGGCGCATTCGCATTGTCCGCGGCGAAGCAGCCGAGACGCCCAAGAGCTTGCCTTGAGCCAGGCGATCCTCAGGGGCTCGCCTTGAGCAATGCCAGCACCACACCGGCGCCGCCATCGTTGGGGCGGGCCTCCACGAAGGCCAGCACCTCGTCCTTCTGCGTGAGCCAGCGGCGCACTTTCTCCTTGAGCACCGGCGTGCGGTTCACCGAACCCAGGCCTTTGCCGTGGATGATGCGCACGCAGCGCTGCTCGCGGCGCACGCAGGCGCGCAGGAACTCGCCCAAGGCGTCGCGCGCCTCGTCCACGCGCAGGCCGTGCAGGTCGATCTGTGCGGACACGGTCCAGTGCCCGCGTCGCAGCCGCCGCACGACGTCCGGCCCGAGGCCCGCGCGCCGATGCGAAAGGGTTTCGTCCGATTCCAGTAGCCATTCGGCGCCGTACTCGTCCGACACGCTCTCGCGCAGCACGGCGTCGTCGTCGGCCCAGCGTTGCAGGGGCAGGGCAGGCGGCGGGACAAGCGAGCGCTCGGCGCGTCCGTTCGGCTTGAGCGGCGTCACCCGGCCGACGGCGCGGCGGAACATGTCGGCCTCGCGCTCGCGCCGCGCCTCGTCGTGCCGCTGACGGGCGGCGGCCTCGGCCTCGGCGCGGCGTCGGGTCTGCAACTCGCGCTGCATGCCCTTGAGCCCCGCGAACGCCGCGTTCAGCGGCGGGGGCGGGGCGTGGCCGGCGGGCGCCGCCGTGGCCGCCGGTTTACGCCGCTTTTTCATTCTCCAGCCAGCGCTGGGCGTCCAGCGCCGCCATGCAGCCGGTGCCGGCGCTGGTGATGGCCTGGCGATAGACGTGATCCTGCACGTCGCCGGCAGCGAACACGCCGGGCACGGAGGTCATGGTCGCCATGCCCTGCAGGCCGCTGCGGGTGACGATGTAGCCGTCCTTCATCTCGAGCTGGCCCTCGAAGATGCCGGTGTTGGGCGTGTGGCCGATGGCCACGAACACGCCGTCCACGGCGATGTCCTTGGACTCGCCCGAACGGTTGTCGCGCAGCCTGGCGCCGGTCACGCCGGTGTCGTCGCCCAGGACTTCGTCGAGCTCGTGGAAATACGCGAACTTGACCTTGCCTTCGGCGGCCTTCTCCTTGAGGTGATCGACCAGGATGGGCTCGGCGCGGAACTTGTCGCGGCGATGCACCACCGTGACGGTGCGGCACAGGTTGGTGAGATACAGCGCTTCTTCGACCGCCGTGTTGCCGCCGCCGACGACGGCCACGTCCTTGTTGCGGTAGAAAAAGCCGTCGCAGGTCGCGCAGGCCGACACGCCCTTGCCCATGAACGTCTGCTCGGACGGCAGGCCCAGATAGCGCGCCGAGGCGCCGGTCGCAATGATCAGCGCGTCGCAGGTATAGGTGCCGGAATCGCCCACCAGGCGCAGCGGGCGCTCGCCGAGGTGGACGGTGTGGATGTGGTCGAAGATGATTTCCGTGTTGAAGCGTTCGGCGTGCCGCTGGAAGCGCTGCATCAGGTCCGGCCCCTGCACGCCGGCGAAGTCGGCCGGCCAGTTGTCCACTTCGGTGGTGGTCATGAGCTGCCCGCCCTGGGCGACGCCAGTGATGAGCACGGGGTTCAGGTTGGCCCGCGCGGCGTAGACCGCCGCGGTGTAGCCAGCGGGACCGGAACCGAGAATCAGAACCTTGGCGTGTTTCGGTGTGGACATGGAGACGAATACCTCGGGGCGGTGAAAGTCGATTCGACCATTATAGAAAAGTGCGGACGAGCGCTTGGCGCGGCAGGCGAGGCGAATCGCATGTAACGGGAAGTCACGCTTGCTCGACCGTGATACAGGCGGGCACTCTTATAATCGTCGGATGGCTCGACCTGCATCCGCTTCCTCGCGCGCTTCGCGCAACACCCGCAACAATGCGCCCCCTGCGTCGGGGCTGCCTTCCCGTCTTTCCGCTCTGCTGCGCGAGGCGCGCTGGCTGGTGTTCGCGACGCTCGCCGCCTGGCTGGGGCTGGTGCTTGCCAGCTATCACCCGGCCGATCCCGGCTGGTCGCATGCGGCGGTGGTCGAGCGCATCCACAATCACGGCGGCAGGCTGGGCGCCTGGATGTCGGACATGCTGCTCTACCTCTTCGGCATGTCGGCCTGGTGGTGGGTGGTGCTGCTGCTGCACCGCGTGCGCGCGGGCTACCTGCGTCTGGTCGAGCTGCTCAGACACCCCGGCCAGCCGGAAGTTCTGCCCCGCGTGCGTTGGGAGCAGGCCGTGGGCTTCGTCCTGCTGCTGCTGGGCTCGGTCGGCATCGAGGCCTTGCGGCTGGGCTCCTATGGCCAGGATCTGCCCGCCGGCAGCGGCGGCGTGATCGGGCAGGCGCTGGCGGCCTATGTGCACCGCATGGTCGGTTTCACCGGCGGCACGCTCACCTTCCTGGTGATGCTGGCCGTGGGTCTGAGCCTGTTCTTCGGGTTTTCCTGGCTCGCCTTGTCCGAGCGCCTCGGGCGCCGCGGCGAGGCGCTGCTGGCCTGGATCACCCAGAGCTACGATGCCTGGCAGGATCGGCGCGCCGGCGTGCTGGCCCAGGCCGAGCGTACTGAGCAGGTGGTGGTCAAGCAGGAGAAGCTCACCCACGAGCAGCCGGTGCGCATCGAGCCGGCCATCACCGAAGTCGCGGCTTCCAAGCGGCAGAAGAAGGAGCGCGAGCGCGAACGCCAGCCCGAATTGTTCGTGAGCCCGCGCGACGGCACCAGCCTGCCCGCGCTCAGCCTGCTCGACGAGCCGTCGGCCGCGCAGGAGATCATGCCGGCCGAGACGCTGGAGTTCACCTCGCGCCTCATCGAGAAAAAGCTGGCCGATTTCGGCGTCGAGGTCACCGTCATAGCGGCGCAGCCCGGGCCGGTCATCACGCGCTACGAGATCGAACCGGCCGTCGGCGTCAAGGGCAGCCAGATCGTCAACCTCGCCAAGGACCTGGCGCGCGCGTTGAGCCTGGTGAGCATCCGGGTCGTCGAGACCATTCCAGGCAAGAACCTGATGGGCCTGGAGCTGCCCAATCCGCGCCGGCAGACGGTGCGCCTGTCCGAGATCCTGGGCTCGCAGGTCTATCACGCCAGCCATTCCGTGCTCACGCTGGCCCTGGGCAAGGACATCGCCGGCAACCCTTCCGTGGCCGACCTGGCCAGGATGCCCCACCTGCTGGTGGCGGGCACCACCGGTTCTGGCAAGTCGGTGGGGATCAACGCCATGATCCTGTCCTTGCTCTACAAGGCCGACGCCAGCGAAGTGCGTCTGATCCTGATCGACCCCAAGATGCTCGAAATGAGCGTCTACGAGGGCATTCCGCACCTGCTCGCACCGGTGGTCACGGACATGCGCCAGGCGGCCAACGCGCTGAACTGGTGCGTGGCCGAGATGGAGAAGCGCTACAAGCTCATGAGCAAGATGGGGGTGCGCAACCTGGCCGGCTACAACGTCAAGATCAACGATGCGATCAAGCGCGAGGAGCCCATCCCCAACCCGTTCTCGCTCACGCCGGACAATCCCGAGCCGTTGGGCACGCTGCCCATGATCGTGGTGGTCATCGACGAGCTTGCGGACCTCATGATGGTGGTCGGCAAGAAGATCGAGGAGCTGATCGCCCGGTTGGCGCAGAAAGCGCGCGCGGCGGGCATCCACCTCGTGCTCGCCACTCAGCGTCCGAGCGTGGACGTGATCACCGGCCTCATCAAGGCCAACATCCCCACCCGCATCGCCTTCCAGGTGTCGTCCAAGATCGATTCGCGCACCATCCTCGACCAGATGGGCGCCGAGGCGCTGCTCGGCCAGGGCGACATGCTCTACATGCCGCCGGGCACCGGCCTGCCGCTGCGCGTGCACGGCGCCTTCGTGTCCGATGACGAGGTGCACCGCGTGGTCGAGCGGCTGAAGGAGCAGGGCGAACCGGACTACATCGAAGGCCTGCTCGAAGGCGGGGACGCCGATGCCGGCGAGGGCGGCGTGGCCGGCGGTCTTGCCGATGCCGAGGCCGACCCCATGTACGATCAGGCGGTCGAAGTCGTGCTCAAGACGCGCCGGGCATCGATTTCGCTGGTGCAGCGGCACTTGCGCATCGGCTACAACCGCGCCGCGCGCCTGCTCGAGCAGATGGAGCAGGCCGGCATGGTTTCGCCGATGCAGTCCAACGGCAATCGCGAGATCCTGGTTCCCAATCGGGAAGAGTGATCCCGCGCCTCCTGAGAGGGTTTGCATGAGTCTCACCGAGTCTTTCATGGCCCGGCGCCGCGGCGCCGTGCGCGCCATGGCGATACTGGCGCTGGCCGCTGCGCCCGCCCTGGCGGGCTGGTCCGCCGCCCGGGCGGCCGCGCCCGCCGACGCCGCGGGCCAGTTGCGCGCCTTCGTCAAGGACGTGCGTTCGGCCTCGGGCAGCTTCACCCAGGTCACGACGGGCGCGCAGGGCGCGGGCGGCGGCCAGCAGCAGGCCGGCAGCTTTGCCTTCCAGCGTCCCGGCAAGTTCCGCTGGGCTGTCGAGCAGCCCTACGAGCAGTTGGTGGTGTCCGATGGCCAGCAGCTCTACCAGTACGATCCCGATCTGGCCCAGGTCAGCGTGCGCGCGGCCGAGGCCGCCATCGGCAACGCCCCGGCGCAGGTGCTGTTCGGTTCGGGCTCCATCGACGCCTCCTTCAAGCTCGAGCCCTTGTCCGCCCGCGACGACCTGGCCTGGCTGCGCGCCGTGCCGCTCACCAGCGAAGCCGGTTTCAGCCACATGGACATCGGCTTTGCCGACGGGCTGCCCATGCGCATCGAACTGCTCGATGCGTTCGGGCAGACCACGCGCATCGAATTCACCACCATCCTGCCCAATCCGGACCTGCCTGCCGGCGCCTTCGAGTTCGCGCCGCCGCCGGGTACGGACGTGGTGCGGATGTAGGCGGACGCCGCCGTGGAAGCCGATCTTTTCAAGGGGCAGGGCGGCGGTGCGCATGTGCCGCTCGCCGAGCGCCTGCGTCCGCGCACGCTGGACGAGGTGGTCGGCCAGGCGCACCTGCTCGGCGAAGGCAAGCCGCTGCGCGTGGCGTTCGCCTCCGGCCGTCCGCACTCCATGATCTTCTGGGGCCCGCCGGGCGTGGGCAAGACCACGCTCGCGCGCCTTATGGCCGACGGGTTCGACGCCCAGTTCCTTGCGATCTCCGCGGTGCTCGGCGGCGTCAAGGACATCCGCGATGCGGTGGTTGCGGCCGAGGCGGCGCGCGCCCGCGGGCGGCGCACGATCCTGTTCGTCGACGAGGTGCACCGCTTCAACAAGGCCCAGCAGGACGCCTTCCTGCCCTACGTGGAAAGCGGTCTGTTCACTTTCATCGGCGCGACCACCGAGAACCCGTCCTTCGAGGTGAACTCCGCGCTGCTCTCGCGCGCCCGGGTGTACGTGCTGCAGCCGCTCGGCACGGACGAGCTGCAGGAACTCGTCGGCCGCGCCATCGACGCCTACAACGCCGGCGCCGAGCAGGAGGGTGCGTCGCCGCTGGGGATCACCGACGACGCGCGCAGCCAGCTCGCCGCCTGGGCCGATGGCGATGCCCGGCGCGTCATCAACGCGGTCGAGGTCGTCGCCGAGGCGGCGCGCGGCGCCCAGCGCACCGAAGTCGACGCCGAATGGCTGGAGGTGGCCCTCTCGCAGAACCTGCGCCGCTTCGACAAGGGCGGCGACGCCTTCTACGACCAGATCAGCGCGCTGCACAAGTCGGTGCGCGGCTCCGATCCCGATGCCGCGCTGTACTGGTTCGTGCGCATGCTCGACGGCGGCGCCGACCCGAAATATCTCGCGCGGCGCATCGTGCGCATGGCCTGGGAGGATGTCGGGCTGGCCGACCCGCGCGCCATGCAGCTCGCCAACGACGCCGCCGCCACCTACGAGCGCCTGGGTTCGCCCGAAGGCGAGCTCGCGCTCGGCCAGGCCGTGATCTATCTTGCCGTGGCGGCCAAGAGCAATGCCGGCTACAACGCCTTCAACCAGGCTCGCAGCTTCGTGCGGCAGGACGCGTCGCGCGAGGTGCCGCCGCACCTGCGCAATGCGCCGACCAAGCTCATGAAGGCGCTGGGCCATGGCAAGGCCTACCGGTACGCGCACGACGAGCCGCATGGCTATGCGGCCGGCGAGACCTATCTGCCCGAAGGCATGGCCCCGCCGAACTGGTACCGCCCGGTGTCGCGCGGGCTGGAGGCCAAGATCGCCGACAAACTCGCGTTCCTGCGCCAGCTCGACGAGGACGCGCGCAAGCCGCGCTGAACCGCGGGCCGTACCCGGACGTGGGCGCGCGCCTGGGGCCGCCGGCCGGTGGCATCGTCGGCGTTGGAAATACGTCATAATGTGACATTGTGTCGGCTCAGGTCCTTACGTCATGTCGTTGCCCACGATCAGCCGGGTTCTCGCTGCCTGGGGCGTGGGCGGGTGTGTGCGCCGGCTGTCCATTGCCATCGCGCAGTCGCCCTGGACGCTGCCTGCCGCCGCGCCGTCCGTCCCGGCCGATGCGCGGCTGGCCCGGGTCGCCGTCCTGCTCTGCACCTATCACGGCCAGCGCTACCTGGGCGAGCAGCTCGAATCGATCGCACGCCAGACCCACGGCCGCTGGCGGCTGTGGGTGTCGGACGACGGTTCGCAGGACGATACGCCTGCCATTCTCGACGCCTACCGCAGCGCCTGGCCGGCAGGCCGCATGGCCATCCGGCCCGGCCCGCGCGCCGGCGTCGCCAGGAACTTCCTGCAACTGGCCTGTCTGGACGCCGTGGGCGAGGAGGCCGACTACTTCGCCTATTCCGACCAGGACGACATCTGGGAGCCGGACAAGCTGGAGCGCGCCGTGGCGTGGCTGCAGCGGGTGCCGGCCGACGTGCCGGCGTTGTACTGTTCGCGCACCCGCCTGGTCGACGAGAACAATGCCGAGATCGGCTTGTCGCCGTTGTTCACGCGGCCGGCCAGCTTCGCCAACGCGCTGGTGCAGAACATCGGCGGCGGCAACACCATGGTGTTCAACCGCGCCGCGCGCGCCTTGCTGCGCGAGACCGGCGCCGGCGTCCCCGCGGCACTGCACGACTGGTGGACCTACCTGGTGGTGATCGGCTGTGGCGGGCAGGTGCATTACGATGCCTATCCAGGGCTGCGCTACCGGCAGCACCGCAGCAACCAGTTCGGCAGCAACGCGACCTGGCTGGCCAAGGCTGTGCGCATCCGCGCGCTGTGGCGGGGCAGGTTCCGGCAGTGGAACGACGGTAACATTGCGGCCCTGCGCATGCTCGCCCCGCGGCTGACGCCAGCGAACCGCGACCTGCTGGAGCGTTTCGCCAAGGCCCGGGACATGCGCCTCGTGCCGCGACTGGTCCATCTGAAGGCCTGCGGCATCCATCGGCAGACGATGCTGGGCAATCTGGGCCTGCTCGCGGCCGCCGTCCTCAAGAAGATCTGACTCATGACCCTACTCGTTACCGGCGGTGCCGGATTCATCGGCAGCAACTTCGTCCTCGACTGGCTTGCGCGCCATGACGAGCCCGTCGTCAACCTCGATCGGCTGACCTACGCCGGCAACCTCGAGAACCTCGCCAGCGTGCGCGACGATCCGCGGCACGTCTTCGTGCACGGCGACATCGGCGATCGCGCCTGCGTGGACCGCATTCTGGCCGAGCACCGGCCGCGGGCCGTGCTGAACTTCGCCGCAGAGAGCCACGTCGACCGCTCCATCCACGGGCCGGAGGATTTCATCCAGACCAACGTGCTCGGCACCTTCCGCCTGCTCGAAGCGGTGCGCGCCTACTGGTCGGCGCTGCCAGGCACCGCGCGCGCCGATTTCCGCTTCCTGCACGTCAGTACCGACGAGGTGTACGGCACGCTTGCGCCGCAGCAGGCACCCTTCACCGAAGCCCACGCGGTCGAGCCCAACAGCCCGTACAGCGCGAGCAAAGCGGCGAGTGACCATCTCGTGCGTGCCTGGCATCACACCTACGGGCTGCCGGTGCTCACGACCAACTGCAGCAACAACTACGGCCCTTATCACTTCCCGGAGAAGCTGATCCCGCTCATGATCGTCAATGCGCTGGCCGGCAAGCCGCTGCCCGTGTATGGCGACGGCCTGCAGATCCGCGACTGGCTGTACGTGGTGGATCATTGCCGCGCCATCGACCGCGTGCTCGATGCCGGCGTCCCGGGCGAGACCTACAACGTCGGCGGCTGGAACGAGAAGCCGAACATCGAGATCGTGCGCACCATCTGCGCGCTGCTGGACGAGCTGCGGCCGCTGGACGGTGGGCGCAGCTACGCGGCGCAGATCACCCATGTCACCGACCGTCCGGGGCACGACCGGCGCTACGCCATCGATGCCCGCAAGATCGAGCGCGAACTCGGCTGGCGCCCCGAGGAAACCTTCGAGACCGGCATCCGCAAGACAGTCGCCTGGTACCTGGCGAACGGCGACTGGGTCGAGCGCGTCCAGGACGGCTCCTACCGCGACTGGGTGGCCCGGCAGTACGGGGCGCAGCCATGAGAATCCTGCTCACGGGCAGGCGTGGCCAGCTCGGCTACGAGCTCGGCCGCTCGCTCGCCCTGCTGGGCGAGGTGCACGCGCTGGATTCCGCCGCCTGCGACCTGCGCGAAGAACAGGCCATCCGGCGCGTGGTGCGCGAGTACGCGCCGGCGGTGATCGTCAACCCGGCCGCCTATACCGCGGTGGACAAGGCCGAGACCGAAGTCGACGCCGCACAGGCCGTCAACGCCCGCGCGCCTGCGATACTGGCCGAGGAAGCGCAGCGGCTCGATGCCATGCTGGTACATTTCTCGACCGACTACGTCTTCGACGGCAGCCGGGCCGCGCCCTATACCGAGGCCGACGCTCCCAATCCGCAGGGGGTGTACGGCGCAAGCAAGCTGGCGGGTGAACAGGCCGTGCAGCGCGCCTGCGCGCGCCACCTCGTGCTGCGCACGAGCTGGGTGGTCGGTGCGCATGGCGGCAACTTCGTCAAGACCATGCTGCGCCTGGCCGGCGAGCGCGACGCGCTCAGCGTGGTCGCCGACCAGTACGGCGCGCCGACCTCGGCAGCCCTGCTGGCCGATCTCACCGCCTTGCTCGTGCGCGAGGCGACGCTGCGTCCCGACACCTTCGCCTACGGGCTCTATCACGCGGCGGCGGCCGGTGTGACGAACTGGCACGAATATGCCTGCTACGTCATCGAACGCGCGCGCGCGGCCGGCAGGCCGGTGCGCGTCGCCCCGGACGCGATCCGCGCCATCGGCAGCGCGGACTATCCCACCCCGGCACGCCGGCCCGCGAATTCCCGGCTCGATACCACCAGGTTGCGCACCACCTTCGGCCTGCGCCTGCCCGAGTGGCGCGAGGGCGTGGACCGCGTCCTGGACCAGATTCTGTGAAGCACGCCTCATGAACAAGCAGCGCAAAGGCATCATCCTCGCCGGCGGCTCCGGCACCCGGCTGCATCCCGCGACCCTGGCGGTGAGCAAGCAACTGCTGCCGGTGTTCGACAAGCCGATGATCTACTACCCGCTCAGCACCCTGATGCTGGCTGGCATCCGCGACATTCTCATCATCAGCACGCCGCAGGACACGCCGCGTTTCGAGCACCTGCTCGGCGACGGCAGCCGCTGGGGCCTGAACCTGCAATATGTCGTGCAGCCGTCCCCGGACGGGCTGGCCCAGGCCTTCGTGCTGGGCGAGGCCTTTCTCGACGGCAGCCCCTCGGCGCTGGTGCTGGGCGACAATATCTTCTACGGCCACGACTTTCACCACCTGCTGGCAAGCGCCATGGCCCGCGAGGAGGGCGCGAGTGTCTTCGCCTACCATGTGCACGACCCCCAGCGCTACGGTGTGGCCGAATTCGACGCGGCCGGCCGGGTGCTGTCCATCGAGGAAAAGCCCAGCCAGCCGAAGTCGAGCTACGCGGTGACGGGCCTCTATTTCTACGACGAGCACGTGGTGGATTTCGCCAAGGGCCTGCGGCCCTCGGCGCGCGGCGAGTTCGAGATCACCGACCTGAACCGCTGCTATCTCGAGGCCGGCAGGCTGAGCGTGGAGATCATGGGGCGCGGCTATGCCTGGCTCGACACGGGCACCCACGAATCACTGCTCGAGGCCAGCCAGTTCATCGCCACGCTGGAGAACCGGCAGGGGCTGAAGGTGTCCTGCCCCGAGGAGATCGCCTATCGCCAGCGCTGGATCGATGCGGGCCAGCTCGAGGCGCTCGCCCAGGCGGCGCTCAAGAACGGCTACGGACAATACCTGCTACGCGTACTGAAGGAAACCCAGATATGAACGCTACCTCTCTTGCCATCCCCGACGTCTTCCTGCTCGAGCCCAAGGTATTCGGCGACGAGCGCGGCTTCTTCTTCGAAAGCTTCAACCACGCGCGTTTCGAAGAAGCCATCGGCCGCTCCGTGCGCTTCGTCCAGGACAACCACAGCAAGAGCGCGCGCAACGTCCTGCGCGGCCTGCACTACCAGATCGAGCAGCCCCAGGGCAAGCTGGTGCGCGTGGTCCAGGGCGAGGTGCTGGACGTCGCGGTCGACCTGCGCCGCGGCTCGCCCACGTTCGGCCAATGGGTCGGCGAGATACTGTCGGCCGAGAACAAGCGCCAGCTCTGGGTGCCCAAAGGCTTCGGCCATGGCTTTCTCGTGCTGAGCGACAGCGCGGAATTCCTGTACAAGACCACCGACTACTACGCGCCCGCGCACGAACGCTGCATCGTCTGGAACGACCCCACGCTGAACATCGGCTGGCCGGCGGGTGTGCAGCCCGTCGTGTCGGCCAAGGATGCGCAGGGGCAGGCCTTCGCGGGAGCCGAGGTCTTCGCCTGATGCGCAGTTTTCCGGCGGGCCCGCGCGAGATGGCCGCCACCCTGTGGCGGCATCGCGGGCTCATCCATGCGTCGGCCAAACGGGAAGTGCTGGGCCGCTACCGCGGCTCCTTCCTCGGCCTGTTGTGGTCGTTCTTCAACCCCTTGCTGATGCTCACGGTATATACCTTCGTCTTCAGCGAGGTGTTCAATGCGCGATGGGGCGCCGCCAGCCAGTCCAAGACCGAGTTCGCCCTGGTCCTGTTCGCCGGCCTGCTGGTGTTCAACCTGTTCTCCGAGTGCATCAACCGGGCGCCCGGCCTGATCCTGGCCAACCCCAACTACGTCAAGAAGGTGGTGTTTCCGCTGGAGGTGCTGCCGGTCGTGGCCCTGCTCTCGGCGCTGTACCACTTCGCGGTCACGCTGCTGGTGTGGCTGGTGGCCTACGTGGTGATGTTCGGCGTACCGCACGCGACGGTGGCGTATCTGCCGCTGGTGATGGTGCCGTTCTGCCTGTTCATCCTGGGGCTGTGCTGGGCGCTGGCCGCGCTCGGCGTGTACCTGCGCGACGTCGCCCAGTTCATCGGGGTGCTGACGATGGCCCTGATGTTCCTCAGCCCCATCTTCTATCCGGTCAGCGCCGTGCCCGAGGCCTACCGGCACATCCTCTACCTGAATCCGCTGACCCTGGTCATCGAGCAGGCGCGCAGCGTACTGTACTGGGGCAACCCGCCCGAGCCGTTCACGATGGCCGTGTACTGGGTCGCGACGCTGGCCATCGCGTGGCTGGGCTTCGCGTGGTTCCAGAAGACCAGGAAGGGGTTCGCCGATGTCATCTGACGTGGTGATCCGGGTCGAGCGGCTGAGCAAGTGCTACCAGATCTACGACCAGCCGCGCGACCGCCTCAAGCAGTTCGTCCTGCCGCGCCTGCAGCGCACGCTCGGCAGGCGGCCTGGCTCGTACTACCGCGAGTTCTGGGCGCTGCAGGACGTCAGTTTCGAGGTTCGCAAGGGCGAGGCCGTCGGCATCGTCGGACGCAACGGCAGCGGCAAGTCGACGCTGCTGCAGATGATCTGCGGCACCTTGAACCCCACCGCCGGCGACGTCCACATCCAGGGCAGGGTGGCCGCGCTGCTCGAACTGGGCTCGGGGTTCAACCCCGAGTTCACCGGACGCGAGAACGTCTACCTGAACGCAACCCTGCTCGGCCTTTCCCGCGAGGAGATCGACGCGCGCTTCGAGGACATCGCCGCCTTCGCCAACATCGGCAGTTTCATCGAGCAGCCGGTCAAGACCTATTCCAGCGGCATGTATGTGCGCCTGGCGTTCGCGGTGATCGCCCATGTGGACGCGGACATCCTGGTGATCGACGAGGCGCTGGCCGTCGGCGACGTCTTCTTCCAGCAGAAGTGCATGCGCTTTCTGCAGCGCTTCCAGCAGCGCGGCGGCAGCCTGCTGCTGGTCACGCACGACACGGCGGCCGTGCTCGGCATGTGCGAGAAGGCGCTCCTGCTCTCGCCCATGGGCCAGCGCGCGCCGATCTACGGGCAGGCCGAGGAAGTCTGCCGGATCTATCTGGAGGACCTCTACCGCGACCCGGGCCGGGTGGCTGCCGGGGCCGGCGAGGACGCGGCCGCCGACGAGCCTGCGCCGCGCGGCACCGTGTTCGAGGCTGCGCCCGAACCGCCGGCGAGCTACGCGGTCTCACCCTTCAATGCGCAGGCGCGCTCGTTCGGCGAGGGCAAGGCAAGCATCGTCGACGCGGGCTTGTTCGACCTCGACGGGCGCCGCCTGAGCGCTGCGCAGGCCGAGCAGCGCGTTGCGTTGAAGATTCGCGTGCAGGTGCATCGGCGCGTGGTGTATCCGGCCTTCGGCTTCATGCTCAAGAACCGGCATGGCGAGTTCCTCTTCACCGAGGGCACCGATGCGGCCTTCCGCGCGCAGGGGCTGGCCTTCGAGCCCGGCCAGGTCGCGGTGGCGAGCTTCGAGTTCGACATGCCGCAGTTGATCCAGGGGGTCTACACGGTCAACGTCGCGTTCGCCGAGGGGCTCGGCCACGAACACCAGCAGCAGCACTGGCTGCACGACGCGCTCGTGCTCGAAGTGCTGCGCAGCCGGCTGGTGCACGGCTATTGCGGCGTCGCCAGGCTGACGTCGAGAATCGAATTGGTGGGAGAGCATGGCTGAGTACACGGCAGACTGGATCGACACCCGCTACGGCAGGTTCGCCGTGCCGCAAGGCGACGACCTGATCGGCAATTCCCTGCGCCGGTACGGCGAGTGGGCGCAACTCGAGATCGACCTGCTCACCCGGTTCATCGAGCCCGGCCAGACCGTGCTCGATGTCGGCGCCTTCATCGGCACGCACGCACGGGCGTTCTCCGACAGGGTCGGCGCCCAGGGCAGGGTGATCGCCTTCGAACCCAACGAAGACACTTTCGCGCTGCTGCAGGCCAATGTCGCGGCGGCGCGCTGGCCCAACATCCAGGCGCGCAACGTCGGCCTGGGGCGCACGGCCGCGCGCGTGGTCGTGACCGCGACGGCGGGCAATGGCGGCGCCTCGGTGCTGGCCGCCGCCTCGGACGGCGCGCACAGTATCGCCGTGTGGCCGCTCGATCAGGTCGAACTCGAGGGGCCGGTCCATTTCATCAAAATGGACGTCGAAGGCATGGAGATGGACGTGCTGGCGGGCGCCCGGCGCGTGATCGAGCAGCACCGTCCTCTCCTGTTCCTGGAAGTGAACTCGCTCGAGGGCGCCCATCCGTCGCTGGCCTGGGCCGCGGAACAGGGCTACGCCTGTTTCGGCGTGCTCGAACCCGCGTTCAACCCGGACAACCTGCGGGCCAACCCCGACAACGTCTTCGGCGCCGGCAAGGAGTGCGGGCTGCTGCTGTTGCCGCAAGCCACGCTGGCCCGCCACGAGGCGGCGCTCGCGCACGCGCGCCTGCCGCGCATTCGCACGCTGGACGACCTGGCGCTGCTGTTGCTGCACAAGCCGCAATACCCTGAGGAGGCGCTCGCGCGCTCCCTGAACGGCGCGCTGGGCCTGGACTACCCCTCGCCGCGCGCCGGGCAGCTCGCGCAGGAGCTCGACTCGCGCGTTCGCCAGGTCGCCGAGCTCGAGGCCTTGCTGGCCGAGGAGCGCGCGCGGCGCGAGGCGAGCGAGGCGGCCAAGGCGTATGCGGAAACGCTGGCTTTCGAGCGCCTGGACGAGCTGGACGCGCTGCGTGCGCGCACGCAGGCGGCCGAGCAGGCGAGGGCTGGCGCCGAGGCGCTGAGGCAGACGCAGGACGCCGCGCTCTCGCGCCTGCGCGTCGACGTGCAGCGCATCCGCGCCAGCAAGGCCTATCGCCTGCTCGCGGCTGCGGGGCTCGCGCCCCGGCTGCCGGAGGACGAATGACCGAGCTGCACTGGTCCATCGACTCTCTGGCGGTGCGCGAGAACGTCGTGTTCGGCTTCGGTTGGGCGTTTCACCCCTCGTTGCCGATCACTTCGATGCGCGTCGTCTTGAGCTGTCCGGGCGAGGGGCCCGCGCAATCCATCGCCGCCGAGCACGGCAAGCCGCGCGAGGACGTCGGGCAGGCGCATCCCGAGGCGCCGACAGCGGCGAGCTCGGGTTTCCTGGTGTACGGCGGCTTCCAGGGGCGGGCGCCGGTCTCGGCCCTGCTCGAGGTCGGCCTCGCCGACGGCAGCGTGATCGAGCTGCCCATCCCGCCGTCCCGGCTGGCGCACAGCGGCGGCCGGCGCGCGGCGGACAAGCGCGCCGCCATGCGCCAGGCCGGCCAACTGCTGCGGCGCGCCGTCGGCCTGGTCAGGGCCGGGCAGTTCGGCAGCCTGCTCGACAAGGCCCGGCGCTACCTCAAGGGCCGCCCGGCCGGGACGCTGGACCGGCCCGCCGCCCTCGCAGGGCGGCTGCATCGTGACGAGCTGCGCGACCTCTGCGTGATCGTGGACCACGACCTGGGCGGCGGCGCCAACCACTACCGCACCCGCCTGGTCGACGACATGCTCGCCCAGGGGCGCACCGTGCTCATCCTCACTTACCATGTCGCGACGCTCACGCACATGGTGATCGTGCGCAATCGGCGTCTCGACGAGCGCCTCGCCATCCCCGACAAGGCGTTCTTCGTCGAAGCGGTGGCCCACCTGCCCGTCACCGAGATCATCTACAACACGGGCGTCTCGTTCGCCCGGCCGGAGGAGATCCCGCTGGTCCTGCTGGAGCTCAAGCAGCGGACCGGCGCGCGCCTGCGGGTGCTCGGCCACGATTTCTACATGGTGTGCCCGTCGCACTTTCTCATCGACGTGAACGGTGCCTATTGCGGCGTGCCCGGCCTCGACGCCTGTGCCCGCTGCCTGCCCGACAACCCGCACGGCTTCGCCACGCTGTTCGCCGAGCGCGACATGGCCAAGTGGCGCAGCCTCTGGGGCGCGCTGCTCGCGGGTGCGGACGAGATCGTCGTCTTCTCGAACAGCACGGCCGGGCTGTTGCGGCGCGTCTATCCGCAGATCGGCGCCGCCCAGGTGTCGGTGGTGCCGCACCAGGTGACCTACCTGCGCGTCGAGCCGCCGCGGGTGACGAATACCGCGACGCTGCGCATCGGCGTGGTCGGCCAGATCGGATTCCACAAGGGCGCGTCGTTCGTGAAGGCGCTCGGCGAGGAGGTGGCGCGTCGCGGGCTCGATGCCAGGATCGTCGTGATCGGTTCGATCGAGTCGAATTGCGATGCCGCCGTGCTCAGCCAGACGGGGCCCTACCGCCACGACGAACTACCCGGCCTGCTCGAGCGCTCGGGGGCGAACATCATGCTCTTTCCCTCGATCTGGCCCGAGACGTTTTCCTACGTGGTGCAGGAGCTGATGGACATGGGCCTGCCGGTCGCCGCGTTCGACTTCGGCGCGCCGGCCGAGCGACTCGCCACCTACGCCAGAGGATGCGTCCTCGATTCGATGGACCCGGCCCGCGTGCTGGACCAGCTCATTTCATTTCACCGCAAGATCTACCTTGCGCATTGATCCTTTATGTCAGACATCCACGTATTCACCAGCGCGGCCTTCAACTACATTCCGAAGGTCCGGATGCTGTTCAATTCCCTGCGCGAACTGCACCCGGAATGGAAACTCCATCTCGCGCTGGCCGACGAGCTGCGTGCGCACATCGACCTGAGCCAGGAACCGTTCGACCAGGTCTGGGCCCTGGCCGACCTGGAGATTCCCGCCTGGCGCGGATGGGCCTATTGCCACACCATCGTCGAGCTCGCCACCGCGATCAAGCCCTTCGTGCTGGGCCGGCTGCTCAAGGAACCGGGCGCCGGCAAGGTCATCTACCTCGATCCCGACACGGTGGCGTTCTCGCGCCTGGACGACATCGTCCAGGCCCTGGACAGCGCGAACATCGTGCTGACGCCGCACCAGACCAAGCCCGAAACCGCGTTGCCGGCCGTGATCGACAATGAGATCTGCAGCCTCAAGCACGGCGTCTACAACCTAGGCTTCGTCGCCGTGGCGGCGACCGATGTCGGCCATGCCTTCGCCGAGTGGTGGGGCCAGCGCATCTACCATTTCTGCCGCGCGGACATCCCCAACGGCCTGTTCACCGACCAGCGCTGGATCGATCTGGTGCCCGCGTTCTTCACCGACGTGGCGATCATGCGTTCCAGCCGGCACAATGTGGCCACCTGGAACCTCACCACGCGCGAGTTCAGCATGTCAGAAGACGGGCGCTATCTCGTCGACGGAGAGCCGCTGGGCTTCTATCACTTCACCGGCTTCGACAGCGGCGCGCACCGCATCATGGCCGCCAAGAACTCCGGCGACAACGCCGCGGTCATGAAGCTCATCGACTGGTACGCCAGGCAGACCGAGAGCCTTGCCAACGACCCGCTCGCCAAGGAAAAGTGGGCCTACGGCTTCTATTCCGACGGTACGCCGATCGGCAAGGCCGAGCGCCTGGTCTATCGCGAGCGCGTCGACCTGCAAGGCGCGTTTCCCGATCCCTTCGATGCAACGACCTACCTCGCCTGGTGGCGCAGCCGCGGACGGGCGGAATACCCCGAACTCTTCGATGACCGGACGCGCGACGCCGGCATGCGCAAGCTGTCCGCCGTCCTGACGCCGGGTTTTCGGGGCGGCACGCAGCCGCTGGACTGGCAGCGGCTGGGCGGCATGATGCGCCAGTCGCTGACGCAGCCGCGCACCGCGCTCGCGCTCGGCAAGCGCGGCTGGGAGATCCTGCGCAACGAAGGCGTCTCCGGCGTCAAGCGCCGCCTGATGCGCTGAAGGCCGGCCGGCTCCGGGAGGCTACAATGGCGGCTTGCCCGGGCGCGCCGACGCGCCCGCACCGTCTCATTCTGCCTGCTACTGCCATGCTTGATCTCTCCCTCTTGCGCAAGGACACCACCGCTGTCGTCGAACGCCTCAAGGCGCGGGGCTTCGATTTCGACGCCGCGCAGTTCGATGCACTGGAATCCGAGCGCAAGGCAGTCCAGGTCGAGACGGAGAACCTGCAGGCCCGCCGCAACGCGCTGGCCAAGCAGATCGGCCAGGCCAAGTCGCGCGGCGAGGATGCCGCCGATCTGCTCGCCGAATCGCAGGCCATCCCAGCCAAGCTGAAGAACCTGGAAGACGTGCTCTCGAGCGTGCAGCATCGGCTGAACGCGCTGCTGCTGGGCGTGCCCAACCTGCCGCACGAAAGCGTGCCGGTGGGCGCTTCGGCCGACGACAACGTCGAAGTGCGCCGCTGGCTGCCCGGCGCCGCCGCCGATAACGGCAACCCCGCGCCACTCGGCTTCGCGCCGCGCGACCACGTGGACCTCGGCGAGCCTCTCGGGCTCGATTTCGCCACCGCCGCCAAGCTGTCGGGCGCGCGCTTCACCCTGATGCGCGGCCAACTGGCGCGCCTGCACCGCGCGCTGGCGCAGTTCATGCTCGACCTGCAAACAGGCGAGCATGGCTACACCGAGTGCTACACGCCTTACATCGTCAACGCCTCGACGCTGCTCGGCACCGGCCAACTGCCCAAGTTCAAGGACGACATGTTCGCCGTCAAGAAGGGCGGTGAAGCCGAAGGCGAGGGCGAGGACACCTACCTGATTTCGACCTCGGAGATCACGCTCACCAGCACCGTGCGCGACAGCATCGTGCCCGGCGACGCGCTGCCGATCCGCCTGACCGCGCACACCCCGTGCTTTCGCTCCGAGGCAGGCTCGGGCGGGCGCGACGTGCGCGGCATGATCCGCCAGCACCAGTTCGACAAGGTCGAGATGGTGCAGATCACGCATCCGGACGCTTCGTACGAAGCGCTCGAGCAAATGGTGGTACATGCCGAGACCGTACTGCAGAAGCTCGAACTGCCGTATCGCGTCGTTCTGCTGTGCACCGGCGACATGGGGTTCGGTGCCGCCAAGACCTACGACCTCGAAGTCTGGCTGCCGGCCCAGGACGCCTGGCGCGAGATCTCGTCGGTGTCGAACTGCGAGGCCTTCCAGGCCCGCCGCATGCAGGCGCGTTTTCGCAACGCGCAGGGCAAGCCCGGCCTGGTCCACACCCTGAACGGCTCGGGTTTGGCCGTCGGCCGCGCCCTGGTGGCCGTGCTCGAGAACCATCAGCAGGCCGACGGCAGCATCCGCGTCCCGGCCGCGCTGCAGCCTTACCTGGGCGGCTTGGTGGAATTGAAACCCCAAGCCTGACGATCTCAACAGATCTTGTGACAAGCCAGGAATCTGTGCTAATATTCTTGGCTTACCTCAACGCAGTTTTCCTTACGGGAAGTGCGCCACTGATAGCAGGAAGGGTGGCAGAGAGGTCGAATGCGCCGGACTCGAAATCCGGTATACGGTCATACCGTATCGTGGGTTCGAATCCCACCCCTTCCGCCAGAAAATCAACAGGTTAGCGTTAAATGAAAAGGCCCCTCAAAGGGGCCTTTGTCGTTGATGGTGGGGGAAATATTGACGGATAGCGGTCAGGCCGCCTTGCTGCCGATCTTGCCCATTGCCGCTGCCAGAGTACAGATCGACACCCGCGTTGATAAGCTCGCTGGCCGTGCTATGCCGCAGGTCGTGGAAGTGGACGTGCGGGAGCCCGGCGCGTGCTCGAATGCGTGTTGGATCGTGATCTTGGGCCCGGTAGGCATCTTGCGGCGCAGAATGCCACGCGGGGGTGAATCGGCACAATGCGCGGCGTGCCGTTCTTGGTGTCCTGCAGATGGAAGCCGTTTGCGCGAGGGATTGCGTGCCGGGTCTCTGACAAGCGCATGCCGGAGTGCAAGGCCACGCATATCGTCTTGCGGGCCTTCCGATTGGTGCAGTTGCGCACGAGCGTCAGCATCTCGTGTCGAGACACGTAGTGCTAGCGTTCGTTGGACGCCTGGGGGGGGAGGCACGCCCCTTGTACGCCCAGTGCGTCTACGCGACTGAGCGCAGAGGTTCCCGACGAGCCGCGGAAACGAAATCACGCGGACTGGATGCAGGGACGCCCGTCGGCGCTGGACCGGGTAGAGCTGGACGGGCGGTATTTGCCCTGGATGCGTTGGAGCGAAAAGCCGATGCGGACTGACGCGCTGTCAGCGATCACGCGTGAGCTGCTTCCCGAATGGCGCTGGCAACCCATTGATTCAGGCTTTCCCCGCTGGCCGCAGCAGCAACGGCCGCTGCCTCGTGGATCTCAGGGCTGACGCGCAGCACAAACTTCCCCGAGAAGGTCTTCCGGGGCTCGATGCCGCGCTTGGCACACTCGTCCAAGAAGGCAGCAAGAGAGATTTCACCCTCACGATGCAGCCCCGCCACGTCGCTGGCGTAGAAATCTGCGCCGCCGTTGAGGCCGATGAATTCGCCACGGAACATCTCGATGTCCGCATCGTAGGTAATGACGGCCTGCTGGCCGCCGATGGTCATCACGTTCTTCATGGTTTCACTCCGTTCTCTTCAAGCCATTTACGGGTGGAGGCCACTGCACCTTTGTCCATATCCGGGGAGGGGTGAGGTCGATGCATCACCTTGACCTGCCCGAACAGAAACACCGCTACTCGGGAGCCTTCGCGCCCAGTAATCTCGGCGCCCAGCTCCACGAACAGTGCAACGGCGTCGCTCCATTTGACGCCCGCCGGGGTGGGCCGGGAGAAGATTAGTTCGAGCGTCTTTCTGCACCTAGCTTTCACGCCTGATATGATACTAGAAAATAGTATCAAACGCAAGGGGGAGACGACCTTACTTGTGTTTCGGCTTGGGCTGCGAGTGTGTCCAAGATGTCGTCTGCAGGAGTTGATACCGGGAACCGACTGCGACGCGCTCAACGGGCAGGGCAAGGTGATAAGGCTGCTGGACCTGCCGAACTTTGCAACCACGATCTCTTACACGAGTCTGGGCATGCGATAAGACCGAATCGAACTCGCTTCGCTGGCCGGCACCGTACATGTGGCCCAGGGCACCGCACGGCGGTGGGGCCCTGAGGAGTACATGCCACAACCGACGGTCGGGCGCATCCCGTTGTTCTCCGCGCTCGTGATTGGCCCCACGGTGTATCTGGTTGATTGCCACGCCTGGACGGCTGGAATGGGCGTACGCACCGGCTCCGAAGCGGAGCAGGTGCACCTGGAGCGCCACAACCGCCATTGCCATTGCCTCGCTCGCACAATACCGCGTCTGCAAGCGGGGATGGACCCACGACTCGTCGGCTACGGGGATTCAATCACGGCCCAGGGGGAGGCGTATGACAGACGCCTGGTGGTTCAACGAGCGATTGCATCGCAGGCCATCACTCGACTGATGCTGGCGGCCGTGCATGCCGGGTGCTGCCTACTGCTCGACGCAGTACATCGAGGATGACATTGGGCTGGGGTTCAGTGGTTTCCATCCCGATTCTCTTTGCGCAGCAAACCTGTTCAACCATCCGGGCCCGGCTCAGTTGCCCGCTATCGGGGGGCGCTGGCTGCACTGCTCGTGCCGTAGCACCAGCGCGCTATGCTGATCCTGATCGGTTCGGTCTAGTTCCCTAAAGGAGGTAGCGATGCTCTCGGTTGGTGATGCTGTGCATCTACAAAGCGGTGGTGGGTTGATGACTGTGGTGAGCGTGCACGAGGGTTCAGATTCCATTTCTTGTTCTTGGATGGCGTCAGACGGCAAACTGGGTAACGCGACGTTCCCGTCGGCAGCGCTGCGAGCGATACCGCAGCCGCGCTCCGCCTCTGTTGCCGCTGATATTGAGATTGGGGATGATCTGCCGCCAGGGCCCAATCTGGTGTATTCGACGCAGAAGCTCTCGGGACCTGACGGAGCTGCTTCCGTTGGCTTCGGCGAACGCGCCGTCGCCGACAAGCTAGGTGAGATTGTCAGCGCGAAGGATTACGGGGCGAAAGGTGACGGTCTGACGGACGATGGGCCGGCTCTGAGCGCCATGTGGGTGGCCATTCGGGCTCGGATCGAGTCGTTGGGCGCGAACAGCCGCGTTTGTCGTCTTGCAGTGCTGATCCCGCCGGGCTATTACCGCATTGCGACATCCATCGACTGGACCAACGCCGCTGCGTGGAATATCCAAGTGCATGCGGGCGGTGCGGTCTTGCTCGGCGAATGTACCGGCAAGGCGGTCATCGACGCGTGCAATACGCGCGGGCTGCATGTGCATGGATTACACGTCCACGGCGTTGAGGCGAGCACGCCGAGCTGCGGGGTACTGCTTTCACCAGCGGGCATTCAGACTTGCGGCAACAACGGTTTTTCGGAGTTTAAGACGACTGGGCACTTTACGGTTGCACCGCTCGCAAACCTGGGTAGTGAAACGACGGCCTTCTACAACTGCTACTTCGCCAACAACCAGGTGGGCGGGAACTCCTATTCCTACGTCGCGGATGCGCGTAATCGCCTGGGGTTGACCAGTGACTACGTCACCCTTCGAGCCCCGGGAGTGGCTGTGTCGTTTACCCGGAACGCATTCTATAGCTGTCATTTCCGCAAGAATCTGGGCGGGGACGGCGTGTATCTCGAAGGTACCAACGGCTGGATGTTCGACCATGCCTGCTATCACTTGGCCTTCTCCGGAGCAAACTTCCGGGTTGTTCAAAGCGCAAGTTTCCGAAACGTGGACCTGTCCATTCGAGGCCTCTTTGAGACCGCTCAGGCGCCGGGCTTGGATTACTGCGTCCGCTTCATCGTCGAAGATGGCGGGACCTCTGCCATCCCGGGGTTCGAGTTCGTGGCCGGCTTGCCCCACGCAAAAACCGCCATTTTCCGGATAGAGGGGCCTGACGGGGAAGACCTCGTCGCTGGGGGCCTGAGATTGCGGGCATCCACCATCAAAGTGGGCGGCTCCATGGCATCCGGCGGCGTCACCCCCAAGATGTTCTCCGGTGCACGCCTCTACATCGTGGGGGATATCCACTGCGCAGACGGGGCCATGCTGGATCTCTCGGTCTTGGAAGGGCTTCACGGCACCGTCTACACCGTGGACGCCACTTCGACGGTCTTCCCTGCGTCGGGAAGCCACGCCTTCACCCTGTACGACGAGATCACGCTTTCCGGGCAGGTGGTGCGGATCGGCGGCGCTGGTGGACAGGTGGGCCTGCAGGGTGGCTCTATTCCGACCCTCAGGGCTGAAGGATCGGGCGCGGACTACGACCTCCTCCTTCGCGGGAAGGGGATTGGACAAGTGCGATTCGGTACCTGGACGAACTCGGCTGACGCGGCAGTCACCGGTTACATCACGATCAAGGATGCGGGCGGCGCGACGCGCAAGATCGCAACCATTGCATAAGGGCATTGTAGAGGCCAGCCTCTGCATCTCTCGCAGTACCCGCCTTCGTCGAGCGGACTTCTCCATGCCCGTATCCGACCCGCTGGCGTTGCCGAGCGGTATCTTTTTTGCGCCTAGGCGAGGGCGACAGATATGGAGGTGTCACATGCATGAGTTCGAGGTCTTCGGGGACTGGGATGGAGGCAGGGTTTTTGTGCGGGAGGTGTACAGCAAGAACGAGGTGGAGGGGCGGGGCATCGTCAGGCTCGACGATGCCGCAGGCAAGACCTTCGAGACCCGCGATGAGCTCATCGCATACATCGCGCAGAGCACTGGCCTGCCCCTCGAGAGCATTGACGTAGTGGGCTGGCTAGGCGGCCCTCTGCTCGACCAGTAAGAGACCGAGCCCGATCCCGCCCGCCGGCTCAGAATCGCATGTGCTGTGGACCTGCGAGTCCAGACCTATGACACGCCGGCCCTGGGCGGGCTCTTTTACGTCTAAACCTGCTGGGCCGTTATTCTGATTCCTGATCGGTTTGATCAATCTCACCAAAGGAGACGGCGATGTTCTCGGTCGGCGACGCTGTGCGTTTGCAAAGCGGTGGCGGGTGGATGACTGTGGTCGATGTGCACGAAGGTTCAGACTCGATCTCTTGCACTTGGATGGCGGTGGACGGCACACTCGGTAATGCAACGTTCCCGTCGGCAGCGCTGAAGGCGGTACCGCAGCCGCGCTCCGCCTCTGTTGCCGCTGATATTGAGATCGGGGATGATCTGCCGCCAGGCCCCAACCTGGTGTATTCGACACAGAAGATCTCGGGAGTGGGCGCAGCCGGCCTGCTGGGCTTCATGGAGTTGCAGACGGTCGATGATCGACTGCGCACCGAGGTCGTAGTCAAAGACTATTTGCATCTGGTCGATCGTGCGGCCCCGGTGCCTTCTGACTGGGACTGGACGTTGGCGCTGCACGCCGCGCATGCTCAGGCCAACGACGCAGGCCTGTCGGTGAGCTATCGTGGCATCAACGCGATGTCGGTTGATGCCAATGCGATGGTCCCGGTTGGTACCGATGTGGACTTTTGCGGCTGCCTGATCAAACCGCTGAACGGTATTGTCGCGAGTCCAACGCACGACACGCTCAACGTGATGTTCGACGTAGTGGACGAGGGCACGCCGCTGGTCGACGTCTCGATCCCGCTGGCCGACACGAATCTCGCCGCGATGTCCAGCCGGCCGCTGGGCGGGGTGGAGCCGGGCTATTGGTTCCTGACTTCCAGTGTGCAAATCTGCAACCGAGCCCGGAATGGCACGTATTCGTACGCGCAGTCGTTCAAGGTCATCGGCGACGGCGTGGTGCAAGGCCCGTTGAGCGCAGACCTCACGGCGTCCACGTGGATCTCGGTGAAGCACCGCGCGAATCCCCGCCGTTGGATCGAATTGCGCAACAGCACGTTCCCGTCCGATGGCTATAACAACCAGACTTTCATCCGCGTCAGGCGGAACATGGTCCGCGTGGTCAGGTCGAGGGTTCTTGAGTACATCAATCCACACGGATTGGTCGACGCCTGCGCGCTCTTCGACGTCGACCGAGCCTCGGACGTTTCGTTTGACGACATCATCGCCCCGTCTCGCAAGCAGACCGGCGTCACCAGCGGTACGTACATTTTCAACGTCAGCGCCGGCGCGCAGATCCGTTATTGTGAATGCCACACGTCGCCCGGTCGCCCGGTGTTCGCATCGAACTACGTGAACGGGCTGCGCGTTGAGCGTTGTACGCTCAACCGGATCGATGCGCACCATAGCGGGCACAATATCGCCGCCATCGATTGCACGCTTACCGAGCGCGGCATATTCATCGGCTGGGGTGGCGGATACATCAGTGCCCTGCGTTGCATTGTTTACGACAGCTCCGTCGTCGGCGATCGGCCGGATTTCTCGGGTGATCTGTTCTCGGGCCGGCTCACCGTCTCGGATTGCGAGATCCGCAATTCCACGGGACGCACCATCGCGTTCGTGCGGCTCGACTCGTCGGGTGGTGGTGGGGTGGGCAACGACTACGCCCCCGTGCGGCTGCCGGATTCGATCATCGTCGAACGCAGCCGGCGCGTGGGCCCGTATCCCGGGGCTGACAACCTGGTGCTGTTGGGCGTCGATATCGCGGTGCAGGCCGGCGCTGTTGTGTACGCGCCGCACCAGATCAGCGTGCGCGGCGTCGCGCAGAATGGTCCGGCGTACCGCTTCGGGAATTTCGTGCAGCTTTGCCGGATGCTCCTGCACCCCAACGGCTGGACGACGATCGATATCGTGGATTGTGGTGGCGGGCCTGTGGCGATGACGCCGTTCAATCCGCGCGGCAAGACGTTGGACACCGGCGACGAGGACAGCGTGTCAATGCGCGCGATCGTGGGCATCCGCGGGTGCCGGGCGGTCTATGTGCAGTCCTACCTGCGCAACAGTCAGCTTTCGCTCTCCGAATGCAGCGTGCAGCGCGTGGACCTACGCGCGACGGCAGGCAATACCTCGGCGCTCGAATACTACGGTTGCAGGCTTGAAAATCCCATCATCCTGAGCGGCGAGACCCACGCCAAAATGTGCGGCGCCGGCGTCAACGCCTCTTATCCGACAGTGTTTTCGGATTGCCGCGTCGCGAGCGACTTTGACCTTTCTACCGCTTCCGCGATCAAGGGCACGGTGATTCGCTCCGGCGCATCGCCAGCGCTACCCTCCGGCGTCACTGCCGCTCTGGCATTGGCGGGCTGGAAAGCGTCGGTCTTTTCTTGAGCTTCGTTTTGAACACGCGGTACTCGGTCCGCCGCCGGCACCGGCACGGCCGTCCCCTGGCCGAGGCGTCCGAATGGCTGGATGGAGCGTAGGAGACCGACATCGGCCGGCACCCTCGACGTTGGCGAACCGGAGCAGCGCCATATCCATGGCTCCGCCGTCAGGCCCAAGCGATTGCGTACAATAAAATCTACCACCGGGCTCGCCCTCTGCGATTGGCGTTACGCGCTGAGAGAATAGCTACCGAGAGCGCTACAGGAATCGGCTATCGCACGGCACACTGGCCGTGAGTACGGTCTCGAGGGGCGGCACGAAGCGCTGACCGGACTTCCTGCCCTATATCGACAACCAGGGCTGCTCGGTATTCTTGCAGGGAGGTGCGAGCATGACGGAGAAGACCACGGGCAAGGGTTCGGCGAAAGCCGCGACCAAGTCGTACGGCGCCAAAGGTAAAACCGGCCAGGCGTCGGTGGAGCCGGCATCCGGTGCGCCGGTGCTGCTTTCGGGTGGCAACCCTCAGATCGCAAAGGGCTATGGCGACGCACCCGTTCAAAAGTACATCGCGGCCATGCCGGGCTGGAAGCGCGAGGTCGGCGCTCGTCTCGACAAGCTCGTCGTGCAGGTCTTTCCCAAGGTGGAGAAGGCGGTGAAATGGAACTCGCCCTTCTACGGAATGGAGAAGGACGTCTGGTTTCTCAGCTTTCATTGCATGACCAGGTACGTCAAGGTCGCTTTCTTTCGCGGTGCATTGCTCAGGCCGGTCCCTCCCGGCCCGTCCAAGCAGAAGGACGTGCGCTATCTCGACATTCACGAAAACGAGGAGATCGATGAAGCGCAGTTCATGGATTGGGTGAAGCAGGCCGGGGCGCTGCCCGGCGAGCGGATGTGAGGGGCGGGCAACCGGACTGGGTCGCGGCCGTCCTGCCTTTCTGGGCAGCGGCTTCGTACATCGGCACCAGGAGCCCCGCCCATATCGCCGCCGCCCCGAGCCACAGGGCGGCGATGTACGCACCCCTGCGCACGGCCATGGAGAGCTTGTGCCTTTCCAATTGCAGATCGACCCGTCCGGCGGTTCAGCGCTGCCGCCGGTTGCGCCCTCGGTCGCGCAGGTCCTTGCAGGCGACGCCCAGCGCCACCACCACGACCACGCCGATCACGCCGAAGCCCAGGGTCACGGCCATCGACCACGAGGATACCGTCAGGGCGGCAAAGACCGCCGCCGTGATCATGGCGATGCCGATCGACGTTCCGATCCGCTGGCCGGTCTGCATGATGGCGCCCGAACTGCCCGCATAGTCCAGCGGCACGTCCTCCAGGGTCAGCGCCTGGTTGGGGCTGATGACGGCCCCCTGGGCCAGGCCGATGAACGATAGCGAGAGCACCAGCCACCAGATGCTCAGATGGCCTTGTTCGTGCAGAAGCACGACGGCGCTGCTGCTCGCGAGGCCGGCGAGGGCCAGGATGAGTCCGCCGATGACGAGCTGGCGGCCGTACCGGGCCACGCGCGTGCCGGCCCAGTGCGCCGCGTAGGCCGAGAGCAGGGAGGCCGGGATGCCGAACAGCCCGGACTCCAGGGCCGTGCGGCCGACCCCTTCCTGGACGTAGAGCGCGATCAGCACCCAGACGCTGGTCATGCCCAGGAAGTAGAGCGCCATGATGATGATGCCGTTGGTGAAGCTGGCGGTGGAAAAGATGTTCAGGTCGACCATGGGGCTGCCCCCCAGCCGCGCGTAGCGCCGCTCCCAGCGCACCCAGAGATAGAACAGCAGAGCGGCCAGCGGCAGCAGCAGCCAGGCCAGAGGGCTGTCGCGGGATTCGACGAATGGCAGCAGCACGGCGAGCACGGCCAGTCCCAGCAAGGCCGAGCCGACCGGGTCCAGGGCGCGCAGCAGGTATCCGAGCCGACCGGACTTGCTGGACCGTGGCGCCCTGGCACCGCTGATCAAGGGTTTCGGAAACCAGAGCAAGCCCAGGACGATCGTGGCGATGCCGATGGGGACATTGACCAGAAAAGTCAGCCGCCAGCCTATCTCCAGGCCGCCCAGCTCGATCAGGAACCCGCCCAGTACGGGACCGATGGCGACGGAAAAGCCGACTGCCGTGCCGAAGTAGCCGAATGCCCGCCCGCGCTCGGCGCCCCGGAAGTATTGCTGGATCATCCCGAGCCCCTGGGGATTGAGCAGGCCCGAGCCTATGCCTTGCAGGAGCCGGGCGGCGTTCAGCCAGGTGGCGTCGGGCGCCAGACCCGCGACGACCGAGGCCACGGTGAAGATCCCCGCGCCCAACAGGAAGAATCCGCCCCGGCCCATGAGGTCGCCCGCGCGTCCGGCGGCCACCAGCACGACCCCGAAGGTCAGCGCATAGCCCGACAGCACCCACTGCATGTCGGAACGCGACGCGTCCAGGGCGAGCTGTATGGACGGAAGCGCCACGTTGACGATGCTGATGCCGATCAGCGTCATGCATATGGCGGTGAGCAGCACCGCCAGGATCCGCCATCGAACAGCGTTGGAGATTGCGTCGCTGTCTGCCGGGGCAGGGCCTGCGCGTGAAACGGCCGGAGGTTGCGTCATTAAGCCTGTGCTGATGGAGCGTCGAGGCTCATTGTAGCGATCAGGGTGCCCGGCCCCGACGGCGTCGTGGGCAACCGCGGGCAGCGACGCAGAAGCAACTATTGTCTTCCTGTACCTCGACACAAATAGCATATCCATAAACGATATGTATTCATTGTGTTGAGAATCGCCCCGTCACGGGATCCGGGCTTTCGCTGACGCTGTTCGGATGGCGGGCGAGTCGTTGATGGGAAAGTGCAGTACCGCCGCGAACAGGCCGGCGGCGATGGTGGCGAGCCATATTGGCGAATAGGATCCCGTGAGATCGAAGAACACGCCGCCCAGCCACGCGCCGAGGAACGAGCCGATCTGGTGGCTGAAAAAGCAGATGCCGAAGAGCGTTCCCAGGTGTCCCGTGCCGAAGACCTTCGCGATCAGCCCGCTGGTCAGGGGCACCGTGCCGAGCCAGGTGAGGCCCATGATGGCCGCGAAGACGACCACCGTCGGCCCGGACTTGGGCAGGAAGAAGAAGGCTGCGATCGCGGCGGTCCGCGCCAGATAGAGCCAGCCCAGGACGTGTTGCTGCCGGAAGCGGTCGCCCAGCCAGCCGCAACCCCAGCTTCCCATGATGTTGAACAGGCCGATCAGTGCCAGTGCCGTTGCGCCGAGCCCGGCCGGCATGTGGCAGAGGACGAGATAGGACGGCAGGTGCGTGGCGATGAAGGCGAGCTGAAAGCCGCAGGTGAAAAAGCCGATCGTCAGCAGGCAGTAGCCGCGGTGTTCCAGCGCCTGCGCCACCGCTTTGCTCACCGGCAGCGAAGGCGCATCGGCGGGCGCGGCGCGTTCGATCCGCCTGCGCTCGAGCAGCATGCCCAGCGGGGCGACTGCGAGTGCGCAGCCGGCCAGCACGAGTAGCGCTGCCGCCACGCCGGCGTGCGCCGAGACCGCTTGCACGAGCGGAACGAACAAGGCCTGGCCGAGCGAGCCGCCGGCATTGGCCAGGCCCATCGCAAGGCCGCGCTTCTCGGCCGGCGCGGCGCGTCCGATCGCGGTCATCACCACGCCGAAGCTGGTGCCACTGATGCCGATGCCCACGAGCACGCCGATCCCCAGGATCAGCATCGCCTCGGATCGCACGAGGGCGGTCAGCGCGAGGCCGCCGGCCAGGACCACCGCGCCGAGCGCCACGACGGGGCCCGCGCCATAGCGGTCGGCGGCGGCCCCCGCGAATGGCTGGGCCGCACCCCAGACAAGGTTGTGCAACGCGATAGCGAAGGCGACGAGGGCGACGGAAAAGCCGCGATCCCATGAGAGCGGGCCGACGAACAGCCCGAAAGTCTGGCGCGCGCCCATGGCGGCGCCGCCGATCAACGCCGCGGCGATGATTGCCACAGCGGCGTGGCCGAGTGGCGAATGCAGTCGGAAAGCCTTGAATCTGCACGCCACTTTCTTTCTCGCCCCGGTTGGGTCTGGCGGCCGCTTCGGCGGGCGGGGCGCCTGGATCGGCTCTGGACGTGCTGGCCCAGCCTGCCTCGGTATTGAGTCGCTAGTCAAAATACATTTGAGACAATTCTGAGTAATGTACTTGACGAAGTCAATATGCCGGACAGAGACGCTCCCTCGCTACCCTGCTCAAGATGCCCTCCGTCGCAGGCATTCCCGGGGCTTGGTCCTTCCGGAAATGCTCGTGATACATTCGTGTTCATTTCCTCGGTGTCGCCCATGAATCAAGCCGCCTCAGAGATCGCGTTGCCCGATGCCGACACGCCGCTGCACGAGCGGCTGGCGCAGGCGATCGCGGCGATGATCGAAGATGGCCGCTACAAGCCGGGCGAACGCCTGCCGACGCACCGGGAACTCGCACGGCGAGCCGGTGTTGCGATCGGGACCGTGACCAAGGCCGTCGACGTGCTCAGCAACCGCGGCCTGGTGCGCGGTGAAGTCGGCCGGGGCACGTTCATCAACGCGATCGCCAGGCCGCAGCGCGCTACGCAGGTCGATCTGACGCTGAATGTGCCGCCGCTGCTCATAGACGAGGCGCTGTTCATCGCGGCCGCCGAGCGATCGGCACGCAAGGTTCTCGGGGTGCCCAGCGGCGGGCTGTACGACTTGAAAGGCACGCTCGCTCAACGCACGATCCTGGCGGGCTGGCTCGGCAGAACCCGTCTCGACGCGGACCCTGCCGAGCTCATGCTGTGCGTTGGCGCCCAGCAGGCGATCCACTTGTCTTTTGCGGACCTCAAACGGCATTCCCGCTCGATCGCGTGCGAGGCAGCAACGTTCTCCGGCGCGATCGCGGCCGCCGCGCATCTCGACCTCGCCTGGCAGCCGGTAGAGCACGATGGCGAAGGGATGCTCCCCGACGAGCTCGATCGTGTGCTCGAGGAGACCGGCTGCCGAGCGATCTACGCCACGCCGGTCTGCCAGAACCCGCTGGGCTTCGAGGTCGGAGAGGCCCGTCGACGGCAGATCATCCAGATCGCCGAGAAGCACGACGCCTACATCGTCGAGGACGACATCTATGGCATCTATTCAGTCCGGGGCAGGCCGACCTACAAGGAACTCGCGCCAGGACGGGTCTATTACCTGACGAGCCTCTCGAAGTGCCTGACCCCGCTGGCCAGGGTGGGCGTCCTGGTCCCGCCCGAGGATCGGCTCGCGCCCCTGCTGCGGGCGCTGCGGGCCGAGGTCTTCGGCGCGCCGCCCACGGCGCTCGAACTGGGATGCGCGTTGATCGAACTCGGGGCCGACGTGGTGGCGGCGCAGGCGCTGAGAAAGGAGGCCGGCATCCGCACCGCCATGGCGTCGAGGATCCTGGGGCTGTCCTCGCTGCCCATGCCGGAAGGCGCGCCGCATCTCTGGCTACCGATGCCCGCCATGGACGCGGAACGGCTCGCACGCCGTTCGTCGGAGCATGGAGTCCGGCTCACCCCGCCGGATGCAACGTCGGTCGGCGCAGCCCAGGCCGGCGGTGTCCGTTTGTGCATTCTCGCGCCGGCGGAACGGGACGATATGGAGCGTGCCTTGAAAACCGTGGCGCGGCTACTCGCGGATACGGAGGACGAAACCGTTGTCTAGCACCCGCGCAACGCCGGAGTCGAGGGTGCCGATGGGCAGGATCGCCGATCCGGACGAAATCGCCAATGCCGTGCTCTGGCTGCTCTCGGACGAGGCCTCCTATATGACGGCCAGCGTGGTCCGCGTTTCTGGCGACGTTTGACCACGGGCCAAAGCGCAAAGCCTCGTCACGCCGCGGCGCCGGACGGTGCCGCACATGCTGTCCTGCGCGGCAGGGCCAAGGACACCGCCAAACCCAGCACCAAACCGGCCGCCGCCAGATAGAAGGCGTGCTGGGAACCGATCGCCAGTCCGTCGCGCAGCGCATCGCCCTGCAAGCCGCCTATCCCACGATGGGCGAAGGCCACCAGCACGGCGATTCCGATGGCATTGCCCACATTGAGCGTGGTCGAGGCCATGCCCGAGGCGATACCTTGCTCATGGTGTGCCACGCCCGAGGCGGCGGCGATCCACATGGCGGTCCAGACGATGCCTTGGCCGATGCCCGAAACCACCAGGCCCGGCACGATGTACGCATAGGGCGCGCCGACGAAGGCGGCAGGCGCCAATGCCAGCGTGCCGAGGATGCCGACCACGAAACCCGCCAGCAGCGTCGTGCGCATGGGCAGGCGATTCGCCAGGCGTGCCCCCAGTTGCGTGCCGGAGAAAATTGCCAGCGACGGCACGATGAAGGCCAGCCCGGTCTGCAAGGCGCTGTAGCCCTGGACACTCTGGAACAGCACCGTCAGGAAGTACGGCAGCGCGCCGAAGGTGCCCATGTAGATGAAGGTGATCGCCATGCCCGCGGCCAGGCTGCGGTTGCCGAATAGGCGCACCGGCATCAGCGGGTCGCGGCTGCGCGACTCGATCACCGCGAAGGCCAGCAGGAACACAGCGGCCAGCACCAGCGCGCTGACGATGGGCGTCGCGCGCCAGCCGTCTTCCGGCCCCTGCACCAGCGCATAGACCAGCAGCGTGGCGCCCGCCGTGACCGTCAGCGCACCCGGCAGGTCGAAGCTGCGGCGTTCGATTCGCGGTGCATCCTTGGGAATCACGAAGAACGCCGCCACGATGGCGATGGCGGCCAACAGCACGTTCACGAAGAACACCGATGGCCAGCCGTAAGCGCTGGTCAGTACGCCGCCGGCCAAGGAGCCGAGGGTCAGGCCGCTCGCCCCCGCACCGCCCCAGATCGCCAATGCACGGTTGCGTGGTGGGCCTTCGGCGAACAGCCGGTTGATCAGCGACAGCGTGGACGGGAACAGCAGCGCTGCGCCGATGCCTTGCACGGCACGCGCAATCACGATCACCGCCGGGCTCCAGGCCAGCCCGCCGACCAGCGAGGACAGCGCATACAGCCACAGTGCGAAGATGAACATGCGCCGCTGCCCCAGCAGATCGGCCGCGCGGCCGCCCAACAGCAGGAAGCCGCCGCAAAACACGGTATAGGCGCTCACCACCCATTGCAGGGTCTGCCCGGAAAAGCCCAGGCCGGCGCCGATCTCCGGCAGGGCCACGAACACGATATTGATGTCCAGCGAGTAGATGAGCTGGGCGAAGGCGAGTAAAGCCAGGCTCCAGCTCAGCGAGCGGTGCGCGCCAAAGGGCAGGGGAGTAGAGGACATGAAAAGAGACGCTCCAGACGTTTGGGCTACTGTACGAGAATATACGAACAGTAGGATTGTACGCATATACTCGTACTAACGTAAACACGCCTGTCGAGCCGACGCCGAAGCGTCGGATAGTTTGACTGTCCTCGTACTATGGAATACCGTGAGAGGATGACTGCCAACCACCCCGACCGTAATCAGATTCGCCTGGAAAACGTGCTCACCGCGCTGGGCAACCCATTGCGCCTGACCGTTGTGCGTGTGCTGGCCGGCGGCGGCGAGCATGCGTGCAGCGCCGTCTTGCAGGGCATCCCCAAGTCGACCTTGACCCACCACTGGCGCGTGCTGCGCGACAGCGGCGTGATCTGGCAGCGGCCCTACGGTCGGGAGAACCTGCTCTCGCTGCGCCGGGAAGACCTGGACGCGCGCTTTCCGGGGCTGCTCGATGCATTGCTGGGCGCGGTACAGAGCGATGCGCTCACACAGGAAGCAACGGCGAAGAATCTACCGCTGCGTTGATGCGCAGCGCCGCGCCGCCGCCATTTCCCGTTGCGCTGGCGCCGCCGGCGGATAGTCCGTGTAGCCCGCCGTCGAGCCGCCGAAAAAGCCATTCGCATCGGGCACATTGAGCGGCCAGCCGTGGCGCAGGCGGTCCGGCAGGTCCGGGTTGGCGACGAAGGGCCGGCCGAAGCCGACCAGGTCGGCCCAGCCTTTGCGCAGCGCAAGCTCGGCGCGCTCGTGCGTGTACTTGCCTGCATAGATCAGCGTGCCGCGATAGACCACGCGCAGCGCTTCCTTGAACGCGGCCGGCATCTCGGGCGCGTCGTCCCAATCGGCTTCGGCAATATGAAGGTAGGCGACACCGATGTCGTCGAGTGCCTTGGCCGCCGCTAGATAGGTCGCCTGCGGCGTGTCGTCCACCGCGCCCTGCAGCGTGGTCAGGGGCGCCAGCCGCACGCCGACACGGTCGCGCCCCACCGCCGCCGCGACTGCCTCGGTGGCTTCGCGCAGGAAACGCAGCCGATTGGGTAGCGAACCGCCATAGCCATCCGTGCGCGTATTGGCCTGCGAGTCGATGAACTGGTTGATGAGATAACCGTTGGCGCCGTGCAGCTCGACGCCATCGAAGCCCGCCTCCAGGGCATTGCGCGCAGCGCCGGCAAAATCCTGAACCACTTGCGCGATCTCGATTTCGGACAGCGCGCGCGGCGTCGAATGCTGCACCATCTCGCCGGCGCCGGCCAGCGGCCCCCGGCCCTCGGGGTCGATGAAGACCTTGACGCCTTCGGCCACCAGCGGCGAGGACGATACGGGCGCCGCGCCGCCGGGCTGCAGGGCGATGTGCGAGACCCGCCCGACGTGCCATAACTGCGCGAAGATGCGCCCGCCCGCGGCATGCACCGCATCGGTGACGCCGCGCCAGCCGGCCACTTGCTCCGGGCTGTGAATGCCTGGCGTCCAGGCATAGCCTTGTCCCTGGGGGCTGATCTGCGTGCCTTCGGTCACGATCAGGCCGGCCGAGGCGCGTTGAGCGTAATACTCGGCCATCAACGCGGTGGGTACATTGCCCACGCCCGCGCGCGAGCGGGTCATGGGCGGCATGACGATACGGTTGGGCAGCACCAGGCCACCCAGACGATAAGGCGTAAAAAGCATGATTCAGGGTTCCTGTATGGTGGTGCTGCCCGGCACGGCGTCCAGGCCGGGCAGCAAGGCGTCCAGATCCACGGCTTCGGCCATCGCTCGGTTGCCTTCGTCGCCGGGGTGAAGATGGTCGCCGGAGTCGAAGCGCGAGGCCATGCGAGCCGGATGCCCGGGGTCGCGCAGTGCCGCATCGAAGTCGAGGACGGCATCGAACACGCCGCTGCGGCGTATCCAGTCATTCACCTGCCGGCGCAGCGCGTCCTTGTCGGCGTGGTAGTAGTTGTCCAGCGGCGTATCGGGCAAAGCGGCTTCGAACGGCGTCAGTGTGGCGCCGATCACGCGCAGGCCCCGGGCGCGCGCCTGCTCGGTCAATTGGCGGTAGCCCGCCGTCAAGGCTTCCAGCGTGGGCCTCGGGCTGTCCGGCGCGAAAGCCGTGCCCGGCCAGGCGATATCGTTGATGCCCAGCATCACGATGACACTGTGCACACCCGGCTGGGCCAGCACGTCGCGGTCCAGACGCGCCAGCGCGTTGGCGCCCATGCCATCGGACAGCAGCCGGGCCCCGGAAATACCGGCGTTGACGAGCGCCACCCCATGCGGGGCCAGGCGAGCCGCCAGAAAGTCCGGCCAGCGGCTGTCCTGGTCCAGGCTCGCCGTGGCGCCATCGGTAATGGAGTCACCGAGCACCACGACCGCGCGCGGCGCCTGTGCGGTTTGCACCTGAATCCCCGTCAGCAGCAGTCGCGCCGTGGTGCTTTGCGTGGCGGCATCCGCCGCCTCGATCGCCGGGGCCATCGTCTGATCGCCGGGCACGATCCAGCCGGTCTGGCGGCCATCCCAATGGAAAGTGCGCATCGGTGTGGCGTCCGGCAGATACAGACTCACCGCCACCTGCGCCAGTGCCGGGATGGGCAATGTCACCGGATCGCTGAGCAGCGATGCGCCGGGAAGAATCGTCGCCGCCTGCCGGCCGCCGAACGTCACGGTGCGCAAGCTGTCGGCCTCGAGCGCGCTGTTGCCCCGCGACCGTGCGACCGTGGCTTTGCCCAGTGTGATCGGCCGGTCGCCATGGGCGTTGGACAGCACAATGCGCAACCGCTCGCCGCCCACGCTGACGCGCGCCACCTGGCGTATGGTCTGCTCGCTCAGGACGGTGGGAATGTTGGTCGGAAACAGGAAGTCGTCATGCCAGACAGGTTGCGGGCTGGCGCCCCAAGTGGCTACCCAGGCCACGGGCGGGGACGGCTCCGCAGCCGGGGCGGGAGCGGCGAGCATGGCGCTCGCCGTGAGCGACAAGGCCAGTCTCGCCGCGGCACGGCCGGCAGGCACCGATTCGGTCAGTCTTCTCATCATTAATGAACTCAACATCGATTTGAAGATGAATCATGAATCCAATGACCAAATCAGGATAGACTGTCCCAAGGAACATCATTTATGAATCGGATTCAACGGGGTACCAGAATGGGTATCGCACTGCAGAGATTCGGCCCCCAGGACTTCGACGCGCTGCCGGGCGAAGTGCTCGAAAGGCGTTGGTAAGACATGGCAAGCCCGCATCACAACCGCTCCGGCGAACTGGAAGTCTTCGTGCGCGTCATCGAACTGGGGGGCTTTTCCGCCGCCGCCCGGGCCTGCGGCATGACGCCCTCGGCCGTCAGCAAGCTGGTCGCGCGTCTGGAACAGCGCCTGGGCACGCGGCTGGTCAATCGCTCGACCCGCCAGCTTCAGCTCACACCCGAAGGCTGTGCGTTCTACGAGCGCGGCGTGCGCATCCTGGCCGATCTGGACGAAGCCGAACGCTGCGCCGGTGAACACAGCGCGCCGCGCGGCCGGCTGCGGGTGAATGCCAACGTTCCCTTCGGCCATCACTTCCTGCTGCCGCTGGTGCCCGAATTCCTTGAACGCCATCCGGACATCTCGCTGGACATCGTGTTGACCGATGAGGTCATCGACATCCTGGAGCAACGCACCGACGTGGCCGTGCGCGCCGGCCCGCTCAAGAGTTCGAACCTGGTGGCGCGCAAGCTGGGCCAGACGCGCATGGTGATCGTTGGCGCCCCTGCCTATCTGGCGCGCCGTGGCACCCCGGCCACGCCCGATGCTCTGCTGACGCACAACCGCCTGGGCGCCAACTATGTACGGGCACAGCCTGGCTGGCCGCTGCGCCATGCGGACGAGACGATTGTGGTTCCGGTAACCGGCAACGCGCAGGCCAGCGATGGCGAGGCACTGCATCGCCTGGCCGTGGCCGGGCTGGGGCTGGCGCGCCTGGCCGCTTTTCAGGCGCGTGACGACATCGCCGCCGGCCGCCTGCTGCCGGTGCTCGAGCACTGCAATCCGGGCGACGTCGAAGAGATCCACGCCGTGTATGTCGGGCAAGGCGGCTACCTGCCGCTGCGGGTGCGCGCCTTCCTGGATTTTCTTGCCGAGCGGGTCGACATCGGTGCCCGCCATCCGTCATGAAGAGGCTGGTCGCCGCGCCGCGCGGGCGACGGCATGGCTGTCTTCGAACATGCGCAGTCGAACGATCCTGCCGTCCTTGACGATCAGGTCGAAGGCGAACGGCGTCTGGATGAGCCTGCCGGTGTCCTTGACCCACGATGCCAGTTCGCCAAGTATCACTGCCGAATCCGCATCGGCCACGATTCGCTGCACGTCGAATCGGCGGGGTTCGATACACACGACGAGCTCACGAAAGAACGCGCCGACTTGCCCGCGGCCGCGTCGCGGCCCGATCCAGGACACGCGGGCATGGTCTCCCGGAATGTCCCAGTCCACATCCTCGGCGAATAAATCAAGAATCGCGGCCAGCTTCTGCGGGGCATGCGGGGCAGCCCAGAAATCCCGCACCCGTTCGACATAGCGCCGGGCGACATCGTCGGGCGTCGCGCCAGCGTCCTGCGCGCGGTAGAGCGCGACACGCTTGCGGTCTTCGCCGGTGAAGTCGGGATCGACATAGATGAAGGTGCGCTTGATCAGCGGCCCGTCGGACTCGAAGACGTTGGCAAAACGCCCTTGCGAGACGTGCCCATCGGGCCATGGCCTGCCATCCGCCGTCTCGCCCCATTCCCGGCCTTCCGCCACGATGCGCTCGCCCTGCGCGGTGAAAACCAGGCCGTCGATGTCGTGGGTGAGCTTGGCCGCCTCCTTTGCAATTCGGCTGCCAAACGCCATGACCGCCGCCTTGCCGCGTGCCACGCCGAACTTGGGAAAGAAAAACTCGACATCGTCCGTGAACAGGTCGAGCAGCGAGGGGTCTTTCGCATCGACCTTGCGGAAGTAGCTGCGGACGGTCTCGATGCGCGAATCGGTAGGGAGGGACATGCGCTTGCCTTGTTTATGTAAAACGAATTACATTATTCGCAGGCAGGTATGCGCTGTCAAGAGTTTTGTAATTCATAATACATAAAGGAAGCACATGGCCCGAGGCCGCCCCCGCAACTTCGATCGCGATGCCGCCATCCAGCAAGCCATGGAGGTTTTCTGGGCGAAAGGCTACGAGGCTACCCAGCTCTCCGACCTGATGGCCGCCATCGGCATCAACCCGCCGAGTTTCTATGCCGCCTTCGGCTCGAAGGAGGCGCTGTACCGCGAAGCAGTCGATCTGTATCTCTCGACGTGCGGCGCGGCCAGCATGAGGGTGCTGGCTGAAACGAAGCATGTCCGCGATGCCCTCGAGGCCATGCTGCTGGCGAGCCTGGACACCGCGCTGGCCAGCTCGTCCTCGGGCGGCTGCATGATCAGCCTGGGCCTGGTCAACTGCCAGGCCCAGAACGCGCCCTTGCGCGACCACCTGCGCGAGCTGAGGCACACGACGGCGATGCTGATCGGCGAGCGGCTCGAGCGCGGCGTCGCCGAGGGCGAACTTGCCGCCGATACCGATACCGAACGCCTGGCTGCCTATTTCGCCACCATCATCCAGGGCATTTCCCTTCAGGCCCAGGACGGCGCCCAACGTGAGACGCTGCTTGGCGTCGTGCAAACCGCCATGGCGGCGCTGCAGGCATGAGCGGCAGGGCTCGCCGCCTGGTCGTGATAGGCGGCTACCACCCCGAAAGCACGATTTTTCCGATGGCCTGACCGCTTTCGAGCCACTCATGCGCCGTGCGCAGGTTTTCTGCATTGATCGTCCCGAGAGTCCGGGTGCGAGTCGTTGCAAGCGTCTTGCGTTCAACAAGCCGGGCCGCCTCCCGCAGGATCTCCTGCTGCCGGGAGATATCGGCCGTCTCCAGTAGGGGGCGGGTGAACATGAACTCCCAATGTATAGACAGGCTCTTGCGTTTGAGCGAGACGATGTCCAGCGATCGGGGGTCGTCGATGAGCGCAATGCGTCCCTGGGGCGCGATCAGTTCCACGATGTCGGCAAGATAGCTGTCGGTATGCGTCGTGGAGAAAACGAAGGCGGGCGCCCCCAGCCCCAGGCCTTCGATCTGCGGGACCAGCGGCCGGCGATGGTCGATCACATGGTGAGCCCCCATCTTCCCGGCCCACGCCTGCGTCTGCGCACGCGAGGCCGTGGCGATGACGGTGAGGTCCGTCAAGGCCCGCGCCAACTGGATGGCCATGGAACCCACCCCGCCTGCACCACCGATCACCACGATGGCGTTTGCGGCGCCGGCCACGGCCTGCTCCACCCGCAGGCGGTCGAACAGGGTTTCCCAGGCGGTGAGCGTGGTCAGCGGCAAGGCGGCGGCGTCCTCGTCGTCGAGCGTGGATGGGGCATGGGCTGCGATGCGCGCATCAACCGCCTGTAGCTGGGCATAGGAACCCGGTCGGTCGATGGCGCCCGCGTAGAACACCCGATCACCGGGCTTGAATCCGGCGACCTTGGCGCCGACCGCGCGCACGCGGCCGACCGCATCCCAGCCGAGTATGCGCCATGTCCCGGCAGCGGGCCGAGCCGACGCCCGCACCTTCGAATCCGCCGGATTGACGGCAATGGCTTGTACTTCGACGAGCAGGTCCTGCTCGCCGTACTCGGGCTCGGGCAGATCAAGGTCGATCAGGCAACGAGGATCGGAAACCGGCAATGGCTGATTGAAGCCGATGGCTTTCACGGCGTACTCCTTCATCGAGAATGGACACAGCTATTGTTGCTCCTATTGTCGGTTCAGGTAAGAACACACATAATTTGCATATAGTGTCGAAAAAGGTACTGTACCGTTATGGGCCGTGTCCGCCATGAAACCTACACCTGTGCCGCCGGCTGTTCGGTCGAGGCCACACTCAAGCTGATCGGCGGCAAATGGAAGGGCGTCATCCTTTACCGCCTGCTCACCGAGGAAGTGCTGCGCTTCAACGCGTTGCGCCGCCTGCTGCCCAACATCACGCAGCGCATGCTCACCAACCAGCTCCGGGAACTGGAGGCCGACGGGCTGCTTGCCCGCAAGATCTATCCCGAGGTTCCGCCCAAGGTGGAGTACCGGCTGACGGACTACGGCCGGACCCTGGCACCCGTCATTCAGGCGCTGAAGCAATGGGGCGACGTCCATATCGAAAACGGCGTTGAATGGGCAGAGAACCAAGCAGGCTGATTTACGCGACGTGGATGCCGAACCCGGCCTTTCCCGGAGCCAGTTCGGGACGCAGCGTGAGCGCCGGGATCTGGTAATCCCCGGCGTTCTGCTTGCGGAACGCAATGGGAGCGCTCGTCCACAGGTCGTCCAGCCGCTGGCCCAGCGCCGTGCACGCCGCCGCGAACCCTGCCTCGTCGATCTTGCCGGTGCGGTAGATCACATGCGGCGCCAACACGTCGAAGCCGGGATAGAACAGGATGCCGTGCTGGATCGGGAACAGGATGTCGTCGATCGGGCCGTTGATGCCGCGTGGCGCGTAGTGCGATTCCCAACCGCCCGTCGTCACCACCAGCATGGCCCGTTTGCCCGCCATCACGCCTTCACCGAAACGCTCGCCCCAGCGCGTGTCGGAATGCTCGCCCACGCCATAGGCGAAGCCGCAGGCATACACGCGGTCGATCCAGCCCTTGAGGATGGCCGGCATCGAATACCACCACAGCGGGAATTGCAGGATGAGCGCGTCGGCCCAGCGCAGTTTCTCCTGCTCGCGCGCTATGTCGGCGCTCTGGGTGCCGTTCCGGAATGCCTGCAGGGAATCCGCAGAGGCATCGAAGCGCGTGCCGGCCCGGTACGCGGTGTCGTCTTGGGCATCCAGCGTGCCTTTCCATTGCATGGCGTACAGGTCCGACACTTGAACCGTATGGCCGTTTCGCTGCAGGCGCCCGACGGAGAAATCCTTGATTGAACCGTTCAGGGATCGAGGTTCGGGATGGGCATAAACGAGAAGAACATTCATGGCAGGGCTCCATCGATAAAGGAGGCACGATAGGCATTCCCGGCATATATTGGAAATGAATTCCTTATATTCCAGATATTGCCATGAGTAATTCCTTGAGGAGGCTCGACCTGAACCTGCTGGTCACGCTCGATGCGTTGCTGGCCGAGCACAACGTGACCCGTGCGGCTGAACGCCTGCATCTTGCGCAGCCCACGGTCAGCGTGCAGCTTGCCAAGTTGAGGCAGGTCCTGGGCGATCCGCTGCTGTTGCCCGGGGCACGCGGCATGCGCCCGACCGCCCGTGCCGATGCGCTGCGCGAGCCGCTGAGAAATGCACTGCACGCCCTGGAACAGGCGGTTGCGCCTGCACGTGCCTTCGATCCCGCCGAGGCGAGCCAGACCTGGCGTGTCGCGGCCTCGGATTATGGCGAGTCCACGATTGTCCTGCCGGCGCTGGCGGGCTTGAGGTCGCATGCACCGGGCTCGCGGTTGGCCGTACTCGAATTGACACCGCCGGCGCTCGCCCGCCAGGCGGAGCAGGGCGAGATCGACATCGCCTTTCACCTCGGTGCCGAAGCGCCGCCGAATCTGCGTCGCCGCTCGATGTTCACGGAGCGCTATGTGCTGGCCGGGCGCGTCGGCCATCCTCGCCTGACGCGACGTCCGACATTGGCGCAGTTCTGCAAGCTCGATCATGTGATCGTGTCGCCCGATGGCGGCGGCTTCCAGGGGGCGACGGACACGGCGCTGGCCGAGTTGGGCAAGGCGCGCAAGGTGGTGCTCTCCGTGCCGCACTTCCTGTTTCTGCAGTCGGTGTTGGCGAGCACCGATCTGGTAGCGATGCTGCCCTCGCGGCTGGTACAAGGCAACGCTGCATTGCAGATGGTCGAACCACCCATCGACGTGCCGGGCTTCGAGATGCTCATGCTCTGGCATGAGCGGGTACACCGTGATCCAGCGCATCAATGGCTGCGCGAGCACATCGCCGGTTCGGTATGAGGCGCATCCGATCGCCGGCCTGGCCAGTGAGCATGCGCCCCCGCCGTCGGAATCGCGGTGGGCCGTTGCGGCTGGCTGCTTGTCCGGCCCCCGGGGCGCAACGCGCTTCTCGTCGTCCGCCGACAGACGCCGGCGCACGCGGTCACACCGCCGGACGGGCTGCGACGGGTTGGCTCGGATCGGCGTACGCCTTGCGTCGGGCTGCCGCGCGCAAGCCTTCGCGGGCACGCGCCAGGACGCCGCCGTCGCCTTCGGCGGTATAGACAACAGAGGCCGAATGCGAGAATTCCGGTGCGTTGCGTACCCGGTGCAGTTCGCCCCTGGCCAGGAATGGCGCGACGGTGCCGGCGCGGAAATAGCCGGCGCCGCCCACGGTCAGGATGTAGGTCAGGGCCAAGGGGCCGAGCGACACGGTGACGGGCGCATCGGGCTGGTCCGGAAAGGCCGCCCGATGGTTGGCCGAGAAGCTGGGCCCCCAGTCCACCTGGACATACCGGTCTGCGTCGGTCCGGCCATCCTGCGACGTGGTCACCATCACCAGCTTTTCTTCCAGCAGCAGTTCCGCTACGAGCCCCGCGCGCTGCGGCGGGTTGTAGAGCACGGCCGCGTCCAGGGAACCGTCCTGGATGCGGTCCAGCAGGCGCCCCGGCATATCGATGTCCACGCGCAGCGCTACGTCGGGACAGGCCCGCTGCATCCAGACCAGCCAGTCCGCGAGCAAAGGGTGCCAGATGCTGGGCTCGCCGCCGATGCTGATGCCTTCGCGTCGTCCGGGCGGCAGCGCGACATGCTGGCGCGCGCGTTCCCAGCCCTGGACCAGGCTGTTGGCGTGGCGCACGAAGCGCTCGCCCGCCGGTGTCAAGCGGGCGCCTGCCTTGTTGCGCACGAACAGCGAGCGGCCCAGTTGCTGCTCCAGCGTCCGGATGCGCGCGCTGACTGCCGTCTGGGTGAGGTGCAGGCGTTCGGCAGCGGCGACGAAACTGCCGCTGGCGACAATCTCGAGAAAAGTGCGGGCGAGTTCTATGTCCATATTCAAGCAAAAAAATTGCTATGAACTGGAATGATAATTCGTTTGCTCGCATTCATTTCAAGGTTCAAGATCTCGCATTCCGCATTGAAGACAGAGGACCGGGTCCAGCATGCCAGTCGTTCATCTCCCGGCGTCGCTTACGGCCGAGGCGCAGGTGTCGGGCACGCCGCCGGAAGGGTCCATCCCCCGGGGCGTGGCCGGGTTGAACGAGCTGCTCGGGCAGGCGCGCTGAATGATGGCCCGCGTATTCGTACCCATTCTCGCCGGGGCGACCCTGCGCGAGCGTTCGATCGCCTGCCTGGGCGCCTTGTTGTGCGTATGCCTGACCGCCTGGCTGTGCGGCCACATGCTGGGCGATGGGCTGCGCGTGTCGATGCTGACCGCCTCCCTGGGGGCTTCGGCCTTGCTGCTCGTCACCGTGCCCGCGAGCCCGCTGGCGCAGCCCTGGCCCATTATCGGCGGCAATACCTTGTCGGCGGTCACGGGGCTGGCGGTCGGCGCCGTGGTCCATGATCCGGTGTTGGCTTCCGGGATTGCGGTCGCATCGGCCATCGCCGTGATGTCGCTCACGCGCAGCTTGCACCCGCCGGGCGGCGCCACGGCGTTGTCGGCCGCCCTGGGCGGCTCCGCCGTGGATAGCTGGGGGTTGCTCTATCCTCTCGTTCCGGTCGCGATCAACGGCTGTGTCCTCGTCTGTCTCGGCGTCCTCTTTCACCGGCTGAGAAAGCACGCCTACCCGCATGTCGCGCCGCCGCCGCCGGCCAACATGCACGCAACCTCGGACCTGCCGCCCATGCTCCGCGTGGGATTTCGCGAGGAGGACATCAGCACTGCCCTGGAGCGGTTGAACGAAACCTTCGACATCGACCGGGACGACCTGGCGAGGCTGCTGCGGGAAATCGAGCTGCGGGCCATGGTGCGCACGCATGCCACCCTGTCCTGCGGCGACATCATGTCGCGCGATGTCGTCTCGGTCGGGCCCGCGACGAGCCGGGAGCACGCCCATCGGCTGCTGCTGCGGCACAACCTGCGGCTGCTGCCGGTGCTCGACGAAGCGCATCGCCTGTTGGGAACGGTAGGGTTGCGCGAACTGGCCGCCTCGGAAGGCGAGATCATCAGCACGCTCTCCGAGGCCAGGACCACCCGGCCGCAGTCCGCGGCGCTCGAGCTGCTGCCGGTGCTGACGGACGGCAGGACCCACGCGGTCGTGGTGCTGGACGACGAGGCGCGCGTAGTGGGAATCATCTCCCAGACCGACCTGCTTGGCGTCCTGGGACGAATGGCCGGGAGCTATCCTGCCTGTAGCAGAGGCATGGTTTGATCGTGGAGGAACGACAACACGTCGTTCTGCGCGATCGGCGGGGAATAGAAATAACCCTGCGCCATGACTGCGCCCAGTTCCCTGAGCGCCGCCATCTCTTCCCGCGTTTCCACGCCTTCGACGACGCAGTCGAGTCCCATGTCGCGACTGAGCACCAGCAGTGATTTGACGATCTTGAGGCTCGCCGGGTTCTTGTGCAGCCCGGTGACGAAACTGCGATCGATCTTGATCCTGGTGAGCGGCAGCGCGTGCAGGCGCGAAAGGCTCGAATAGCCGGTGCCGAAATCGTCGAGGGAAATCCCGCAACCGAGCCGTCGCAGCCTGTCGACCGATTGGTGCACCTGTTCAAAGTCGTGCGTAAAGGCGGTTTCGGTGATTTCGAGATCCAGCCGGCCGGGGTCGAACCCGCTGCCCTCGATGATGCCGACGATGGCCGCGAGGTTGTCCGGCGAGCCCAGATCATGCGCCGACAGGTTGAAGGAGAGCCGCACGTCGTCCGGCCATTTGCCGGCCTCGAGAAGCGCCTTCTCCAGCAGCGGCCGGGTGAGTGCGCTGATGATGCCTGTGCGCTCGGCGATCGGTACGAACTGCGCGGGCGAGATGCGGCCGAGCGACGGGCTGGACCAGCGAGCCAGCGCCTCGAACCCGATCGTCGCCTGCGAGCGGATGTCGAAGATGGGTTGAAAGGCAACCGTCAGTTCTTGCGCGAAGTCGGCGAGCTTGAGCGCCTGCTCGATGCGTGCCTCGCTGTTGATCTGCGCTTCGTGATCGGATGAAAACAGAACCGCGCGTCCGCGCCTCTCGTGCTTGCCGTGGTACAGGGCGTAGTCCGTGCGCTCGAACAATTGCTCCGCTGACGATGCCATTTCCGGATAGACCGTGATGCCGATCGAGCCCGATATCTGCACGATCGCCTCCGCAAGCACGAACGGCTTGCGCAGGAGCGAGACGATCTCTTCGGCGCGTACGACGAGCGCTTCGTTATCGGGCGCGTCGGCCACGGCGTAGGCGAATTCGTCACCGCCGAGACGCGACAGGAATGATGCGCCGTTCGACGCGTGGATGCCGGAAAGCCGGGAGGCGACCTGGACGAGAAGCTTGTCGCCCACCGCGTGGCCGTACAGGTCATTGACCGCCTTGAAACCATTCAGATCGATGATCCCGAGCGCAAGCCGCGCCCCTCGAGACTGCGCGGTGCAAAACGCCGCATCCAGATAGGTGAAGAAAGCACGCCGGTTCGGAAGCCCGGTGAGACTGTCGACATTGGCCAGGCGCAGATTTTCGTTGCTGAGCGTCTCGGTGCGCGTGCGAGCCTGCACCATGCGTGTGAAGTCGCGGTACTGGAACAGAATGACGATGACGGCTGCGATGGTCACGAGCGTGACGTTGATCGCCATGCCCACGAAGGCGGGCACCCCTGTCGACACGAAGTAGAGGACGAAAGGCACGGCAACCGTGACGGCGACGAGCAGCGCTGCCGAACGCAGATGGATCAGGCAGAGCATGCTCCCGAGCGTCGTGATCGTCAGGAACAGCCCGACATGAGCCTTCTCGTAGGTCCCGCCGTACGGGAACAGCGACAGCGCCCATAAACTGAAGCCGATCCCGAGAAGCGCTGCGAACACGTTCGTGTGCATCAGTTCGCGCACACACTTCCGGTTGCTCAGGATGGCGCCCTTCTTCGGCCACCAAAGGGCGAGTCTGAGACCGCAGACGACGCTCAGCGCAAGCGCGACATACAGGGCGAGCCAATCCGGGGCCAGGCCGACGAAAGTGATCGACAACACCCAGGCGTTGGCCACGAGGATGAAGTAGAGCAGCGGTATCATGCGCGACAACGCGGTGAGCTGTGCTTTCAACAGCTCCGGCTTGTCGGACCGTATGGCCACTATGCGGGCGAGGTAGCCGAGAGTTCGTCGTACCACCATCTTTTCCCCTCCAGGCCAGGGTTGTTTTCGTTCGAGTCGAGCCGTCCGGCGGCAACAGGCGCTGCCAACTCGATGACGGCAAGACCATCCTGGCGACAGGCTGGCCAACACCGGCGGTTGCGAGCACTGTCGCGGGCACGGGCGACATCCCTGAATATATTCTCCGCTCTGCTGCCTCGAATCCGGGTTTTCCACAAAAAATGGGGAGACGACCATCATTGTGAGGCGATGCGCAATCCATGGCCTCACGACGTTTTGGAAAATTTGCAATCCGTGCCGCCGTCGGCGGCCGTGGCTGAGCGTCGCGTGCGCGCTACGTGCCGTTCGGGCAATCGAAGCTGAAGCGCCGCGGTTCCTCCCCCTGCGGCGCCAGGACCAGTTCCACCTGGCAGGCATCGCCCGGGGCGCTGCTGACCGACATCGTGCCCAATGGTGTGGCCTGCTCTGCGCGCAGCGCCACTTGCCCCTGTTGGCGTGCTTCGGCCCGTCCGCCGCGGCCTACCCGGATGACGCGCAGGTCATAGGTCACGGCCACGGGAAGGGCGCTGCGCACATAGGGTGCGACGACGTGGCGTTCGGCGGCCTGAACGTCCAGCCACGCTTGAAGGTCGGCATCGGGAGTCATTAGGTTTCCAATGCAGGACAGTGGGCGCGGGGCCCACTGTCCTGCGAGGCTGGCCTGAGCGTCGGGGTTAGTTCTGACGGATGTAGGCCGAGTTGAAGCTGCCCGCTTGGTTGACGTTGGCGTTGTAGTTGAAGCCGGCCTGCGTGACACGGGCCGAGTTGTAGTTGCCGCGCTGGTGCACGTCGGCGCTCAGGTTGAAGCCGGCCTGATCCACGATCGCGGAGTTGTAGCTGCCGTTGTATTGCTCGACGCGGGCGAAGAGGTTGTTGCCACGTTGCGTGATGAACGCTTCGTTGTAGTCCCCGTTCTCCCAGTCGGCTTGCCATTCGTTGATGCGCGCGACCTGGTTGGTGCCCGCAGCCTGGTCGATACCGGCGGAGTTGTAGTCGCCGTTCTGACGGATGGAGGCCGAGCTGCCGCTCACGCCTGTCTGGTTGACCCACGAATCGTTGTAGCTGCCCTGGTGGGTGATCGAGGCGTTCGAATTGCTCACCACCTTCTGCTCGATGGTCGAGCTGTTGTAGTCCGCATTGCTACCCTCGAAGATGGTGGCGCTGACCGTGCCGCCGATACCGTTCTGCTCGACATAGCCGCTGTTGTAGTCGCCCTGCTGGGTGATGCTGGCATTGGCGGTGCCGAACAGCGTGTTCGACTGCAGCACGGTGCCGCTGTTGTACCAGCCGCTTTGGTCCACCGAGGCGTTGCCGGCTGCCAGGGCGGCGGTGGCGCCGAAGGCGAGGGTCAGACCGAGAGCAAGAGTGGAAAGCTTGCGATGCATGGTGAATCTCCTGAGAAGGGGTGAAGACCTGTCGAAACAACCAAGGGGTCCAGTGGTCTTCAGTGCTGGATAGCGCGAGCGACGTTGAAGTCGCCGTATTGGGTGATGAAGGTGGCCTCCCGTCCGCCGATCTGGCGCACCTGCGCGTAGTTCCAGTTGCCGTACTGCTGCACGTCGGCGTGATGGGCGTGGCCGATCTGTACCGATGACACCTCGTTGGCGACGCCGGACTGCGTCACGTTCAGGCGGTTGGCGGTGCCGTTCTGTACCGCATCGATGAGGTTGTGGCTGCCGGAGGTCTGCCGCAGGTCGGCGACGTTCCCGCCGCGGGCCGCGCCGGATGTCTGCTGCAGGCGGATATCGCCGTACTGCGCCGACTGCAGCACGTTGGCCTGGTGGCCGGGGCCGTGCTGCGAGACACGCGCGTTGTTGTAGTTGCCTGCCTGTACAACGTTTGCGATGGTTTGGCGGGTCGCGTCGCTGCCCAGCGAGATCTCGGCCGGGCCGAGGTCCGCCGCCTGCGCGCACAGCAGCGAGCTTGTCGCCAATGCCGCCGTGCCGCGCAGGATGGTGCGTGCGTGATGACGCCAGTAGAGGATCATGTTCAGTCTCCGTGAAGCGTGCTTGTCGTGGGTGGCGCCATTCGCTCAGTAGGGCGAAGGCGGGCGTGCCGCAGGCGTGGACATGGCTGCGAGTTCCGTGGCGTCCACGGCGTAGCTGTCGGCTTCGCGCATGTACGCCTGCAACACGGGCGATTCCCAGTCGCTCTCGTTGGCGAGCACCCAGCTACGGTCCTTGATGCCCTGGGCGATCAGGTGCACGACGGCGGTTTCGATCGCTTCCTTCACGCACAGTTGCGCCGGCTCGTTGCTGGTCACGCCGGCTTCGACTTCGAGCAGTTCCTTGAAGTTGACGAAGCGGAACACGCTGGGGTGCAGTTCGTACGAGTAGATGGTCTTGGTGGTCGATACGCTGTGCAGGATCTGTCCGTTGCGGATGTCCACGCTGCGCAGATTCACGGTGACCTGGTCGACGCGGTACTGCGTACTCATGCCGATGCCCAGAAAGCGCGCGCCGGCGCCGCCGGTGCGCACGTTGCTCTCGTAGGCGATCACACCGCCGTCGACCATGATGGCGGCCGGCAGCAGACCGGGCACGTTCTGCGTGGCCGCAACGCCGTCGTCCGTGCTGCCGTCCAGTGCGCGCACGATGCGCCGCTCGGTGAGCAGCTCCTGCAGGCTCTCGCGCTCCACCGGCGTGAACCAACCCGAGTCCTTGAGCGCCTTGATGAGCAGCGACGCGGCGCCCTGGGTGACCGAGGTCGAGAACGAGCTGTCGGGCGACGGCTTGTACTGGCCGGTCTGGTCGCGGAACCCGTAGACCGCGGCGACGACACGTCCCTTGGGCGAGGGCAGCTTGAGCAGGTCTCGCGTCGCGGGCGAGGGCGGCGTCAGCGTGGCTGCCTCGGTCACCGCCGCCGGCTGGCTGCCCGGCGGGGCCGCGCAAGCGGAGAGCAGGGCTGCAACGGCCAGGGCACCGGCCCCGGCCGGCAGGCGGTTGCGCAGGGCGCGGGGCGCCGGCTTGGCATGCGTCTTCATTTGCCCACCTGGAAGGACGTGGAGGTGCCGAGCAGCTTGTCGGTGGTGGTGATCCTGAGCAGGCCGCCCCCGAGGTCCACGATGTCGATGATGTAGTTGCCGGTCTGCACCGTGCCCGGGCGCAGGCTGCCGTCCGTGCCCATGATCTGCGAGGACGCGGCAGCGGCCAATTGGCTCAGGACGGCGCGCTCGAGCGCATCGTTGAAATTCTGCAGCGGCGAGGTGTTCAGCCCGCCGAAGCCGGTGTCGGCGTCCGGGTCCTTGTGCTTGTTCTGCGCCTGGGCGAGGCCGAGCATCCAGTTGCCGTTCAAGGGACTGCCACCGAAGGCCGGATTGACCGGGTAGTAGATCAGCTCGGTGGCGTGGGCGCCCGGCTGCGCACCCAGCACGGCGACGAGCGCCGTGGCCAGGCCCGCAGCGAATCGGCGGGTAGCGATTTTCATCAGATTTCCTCCGGTCCAAGATCCCTGTCTTGGAAAAGCATGCGCGCGACTTCGATGTCGAGCACGTTCTTGTAGGAGAGTTGCGCCGCTTGCTGGCTGGCGTCCTTGGCGGCCGCGCGCGCCGGCGACAGGTACGCCTGGAACACGCGCTTCTGGCCGAACTGCACCCAGACCTGGCTGCCGCGGATCGCCGTGGGCCGCTCATGCACGGAGACCGAGTAGCGATCGCTCTCGGGCATGTCGCGCCAGAATGCGGCGAAATGTTGGTAGAACTCGCGGCCGAGGACGGTGATGGTGCGATTGATGACCATGCCGACCATGGGGTCGGCCGTACGCCGGACCTCGGCCGTCGGAGCCGCCTGCACTGGCTCCGACAAGGGCGCCGGATCGGCGTGTGCGAGCGATGCGGCAAGCGTGCAAAGGGCCAAGACCCCTGTTCGAGTTGAACTGCCCATCACCGTCTCCCCTGGCTGTGGCATGTGACTTGTCTGGACCGCACAACCGTGAGCGCAAGAGCGCGGGACGGTTGTGCCGGTTGTCGGCTTTGGGGCGTAACCGTGGGCCGACGGGAAGAATCTTAGGTGTCACAAGGTGTCGCCGGCATCTGCAGTTTGGTCTACGCCGGGCACGGATTTCGGCCTAGGGCCGCGGGCGGGTGGGACGTAGGCCAAGCGGCCGTATCGGAGCGGCTCGGGCAGCGCGAGAGCGAGTGGGGACGAGGCGCGCCGCTAGACGCGGTAGCGCCTGGCCGTCAGGTGTTACGCCATGCGGGCGCGCGCAAGCGCGGGTGGACATAGGCCTTTTGGCTCATGTCCTGGCAGGTTGTGGGTAGGGGCGGTGAGGGCGTGGGCGGGCCGGCGTCTGCCGGCCCCCCGCCGCGTCAGGCAAGCTGTGCGCGTGCGCTCGCGGGTGCCCGCTGGGGCAGCCGCAGCGATACCAGAGCGGCCACGATCAGCAAGGCGGCCGATCCACCGAAGGCCACCCAGTGCGTGCCGAAGGTGTCGTGGCCCCAGCCGCCCAGCCACGAACTCAGGGTGGCGCCGAACTGGTGGCCGAGGTAGGCCCAGCCATACAGCATGCCCACCATGCGGGTGCCATAGACGTCGGCGAGGATCGCCGAGGACAGCGCGATGCTGCCCGCCCATACGATGCCGCCGATCACGGCCGTGCCGTATAGCTGCCAATGGGTGCCGGCCACCATCAGCGCCAGAAAACCCAGCCCGCGTACGAGGTAGATGGCGGCAAGCATGTTGCGCCGGGGCAGGATGTCGGCAAGGCGGCCGAGGATCAGCGTGCTGAAAATGGCGACGAAGCCGATGGTGCCGATGCCGTAGGCGCTGGTCATGGCGTCGAACCCGTGATCCATGAGCATCGGAACGCCGTGCGTACCGAGCAGGTTCATGCTGTAGCCACAGGCAAACAGGCCCAGCACGATGCCCCAGAAGGCCTTGCCGCGCATGGCCTGCCCGAGTGTCGTGGCTTCGGCGGGGTGGGCCGCCGCTGCACCCTGGCCGGCTGCCGTCCTGACTGCGATCTGTTCGGGCAGCAGGTCGGCGTCGGCGGGTGCCTGATCGCGGATCACGAACAGGGCGACGGGAATGGTGAACAGCGCGAAGATGCCGGCAAAGCCGATCAGCGTGTTCTGCCAGCCGGCCATGTCGATGGCGTAGGTGAAGGCGGGCGTCATGACGGCGATGCCGGCCATCGAGCCCGTCGAGAGAAAGAACAGCGCCATGCCGCGCTGGCGCGTGAACCAGCGGCTGATGACGGGGGTCACCGCTACCGGACTTGTAAAGGCAAGTCCGAAGGAAAGCAGCACGCCATAGGCGAGGGTGAAGTCCAGGACATGGCGCGCGTGTATCGTCCACACGCAGGACAGCACCACGATCAGCGTGCCCAGAAGCAGGGTGAAGCGCGTGCCCCGCACGCCGGCGAGATAGCCCGCCACCGGCATGCCCAGGCCATAGCAGAACATGCCCAGCGCGATGATGCCCGCGAGCGAATGCCGGCTCAGGCCGAGATCCTCGCTCATCGGCAGGAAGAACGGGCCGATGCCCATGCGCATGCCTACCGTGAGCAGCGTGAGCAGGGTGGCGGCCGCAACGATGTTCCAACCGAAATACCAAAAGGGACGGGGCGACGCGCTCACGACTTCTTCTCCGGACAATGCAAGGACAGGCCGATACGATGGCGGCCGGGTGCAAGGTCGCTCGCGGGGCGAGGGCCGTTGCACATAACAGGAGGCCGGTATTGTTACGCATTTCGCGAGGCCGCGCCGGAAGGCCCGCTTCGCAAAAGAAAAACCCTCCGCAAGGGAGGGTTTCGGCGCCGGGAACCGCGCCCGGCCGCTGGCCCGCGACCGGGCTTATTGCGCAGCGCGCAGGCGGATATCGTTACGCACGTCCTTCACGCCCTCCACGCCGCGAGCGATCTGCTCGGCGCGCTGGGCCATCTCGCGCTGCGGCACGAAACCGCTGAGCTGGACGATCCCGCGGAAGGTCTCGACGTTGATGTCGAGCGCGCTGACCTGCTCGTCGTTCACGAAGGCGAGCTTGACGCGAGCCGTGATGGCAGTGTCGTCAGTGTATTCGCCGGCACTGCGCGACGTGTCGGTGGCCGCACAAGCGGCCAACACGAAGGTGACGCCAAAGAGGGCAAACCATTTCAGGATCTTGTTCAGCATGTTGGAAACTCCTTTCTCGAGAAGTGTAACCGGGTGACCGGACAGTGGGGCACGCCGGCTGCGGTATTAGAGCAAACCCTGTTCCCGCCGACATCGGCTCAGAACTGCCGGCGCAGTTCGGCCGGCGGCACCTTCATGAGCGTGCGGTACTTGGACACCGTACGCCGCGCGACGATCACTCCCTGCTTGGCGAGCAACTGGGTCAGGGTCACGTCCGACAGCGGTGCGGCCGAGTCCTCGCCGGCAATCAGTTCCTTGATGAGTGCGCGCACGGCCGTGGTCGAGCAGGTTCCGCCCGTCTCGGTGGACAGCTCGCGCGAGAAGAAGTGCTTGAACTCGAAAATGCCGCGCGGCGTAGCCATGTACTTGTTGCCCGTGGCGCGCGAGACAGTCGATTCGTGCAGCCCCAGCTCCTCCGCGACTTCGCGCAGCACGAGCGGCTTGAGGGCCACCTCGCCGTACTCGAAGAACGTGCGCTGGTGCGCGACGATGGCCTCGGCCACGCGCTGGATCGTCGTGAAGCGCTGCTCGACATTGCGAATCAGCCAGCGCGCTTCCTGCAGTTCCTGCGCCATCGGTGCGCGATCGTTGCAGCGGGCATGCCGGAACATGCTGGCGTAGGTGCTGTTCAGGCGCGCGCGCGGCATGACCGCCGGGTTGGTGTCGACCAGCCAGCGCCCCTTGATCTTGCGCACGATCACGTCCGGGATGATGTGCTGCGCTTCCTCTCGGGCAAAGCGCAGGCCCGGCTTGGGATCGAGCGACTTGATGAGCAGGCATGCGTCGCGCAACGTTCCCTCGTCGCAGCCGAGCGTGCGCAACATCTCGCCCTGGTTACGGCGCGCGAGTTGCTCCAGGCACTTTTCGGTGAGACGGATGGCCACCTCCCGCGCCGGGGTGGCCTGTTCGATGGCCTGCAACTGTAGGCGCAGGCATTCGCCCAGATCGCGCGCAGCCAGTCCAGGCGAGTCGAGCTGCTGCACCAGGCGCAGCGCGGTGTTCCATTCGCTCTTGGTCGGGGCGGGCGTCAGCTCGACCAGCCCCTCGAGTTCCTCGAAGGTCTGGCGCAGGTAGCCATCCTCGTCCAGGGCTTCGACCAGCATGTGCGTCAGCGCGCGGTCGCGATCGTTCAGGCGGTAGCCCGCGAGCTCGCGATGCAGATGCTCGTGCAGCCCGGGGGATTCGTGCATCCATTCGCCGAAATCCATGCGGTCGTCGTCGCCGCTGCCGTTGGCGCGCGAGGTGGGGAAGTCCCCCGAGTACTCGGCGGGCGGATCGTATGCGCTGTCTGATTCGGAGGTGGTGTCGGCGGCAACCTCGGTCGCCGTCACGTCGGCCATGTCCGGTTCGGCCAGGTTGGCCGCTGGGGCCTCGTCGAGCAGGCCGTCCGGCGTGGCGCTTTGCTCCTCGTCCTCGGCGGTTTCTTCCAGGAAAGGATTGGTGGACAGCGCCTGGCGCAGTTCCTGGGTGAACTCGATCGCCGACATCTGGAGCAGCTTGACGGATTGCTGCAGGCGGGGAGTCAGAATGGTTTGCTGCTTGGCGCGCAGATCGTAGGTTGCGTGGATCAACTGGAATCTCCGTCGTCTGCGGCCGCCGCATTCGGATCGTACGGCGGCCTGATCATTGTTCGATACGATGATCCGAATGCAATAGACGTGCCAGTTTTGTTTTTCTATTTAAAATCAAAGGTTTAATGCAATACGACACGCCCGTTCTGGGCGGCGTATCGGTAGCCTTGTCCATGCGCTAGCCGCAAGTTTGAAATCCTTGCCGGGGTTGTCAGCATGGCGCATGCCGATAAGCGCCCGGGCGGGCGGCATGGCTGGGCGGGGCATGGGGTTTGCGTCTCCCGGCGGCTGCGTACTTGATTGCTACACACAGGAGATGGACATGTCCAAGAACCGCAAGCAGAGCCCGCGCAAGCGCGACGCGATCCACCCTCCCGTGCGCTCTGCAGTGCCCGTGGCCGACCCGCCCGATGACTGGCACCGGCGTCATCAGGACGGCCGATTCGGCGCGTCGGGCCCGTATGGCGGCTCGGAGGACCAGTGGGCCAACGACCAAGGGACGTCGGGCGTGCGCGCGGGGGAGGTGCCCCATGCGCCGCGCCCGTCCGTTCGCCAGGCGGCCGGCTATCGGCCGCGTTTCGACCCGGAACCGTATCGGCCCGAAAGAATGTATGGACATGATGCCGGCGAGCCGGTGGGCAAGGGCGGCTGGGAGCCGGCGGGCCCGCAGAGCCAGTTCGGCGGTGCGGACGACGCGGGTGCCTATGCGCCGCATCGAGGCGGTTGGAGTCGTGGGCAGCGCACCCTGCCCAAGGGCTACGAGCGTTCCGACGAACGTATCCGCGAGGACGTCTGCGAGCATCTGAGCCGTGCGTACCGGCTGGACGTGAGCGATGTCAGCGTCGCGGTGGCAGACGGTGTCGTGACGCTCGATGGCACCGTGCCCGTGCGTGGCATGAAGCATGCGATAGAAGACATCGCGGACGATTGCGTCGGTGTCAAGGATGTGGAGAACCGCATCAAGGTACGGCGATCGTCGGGTCCGGGCACGGATCCTGCGGGATTGGCACGGACCGAAGACGACGCTCTACTGCTCAACGCAAGGCAGCGTTGAAACGTCGTCAGTGAGGAATTCAGTTCAATTGTACCCATCTATTCACAGGAGATGATTATGCAAGTTCGCTCGATGAAATCCGCCATGCAGGCCGCTCTCGGCGCCGTCGCCCTTGCCGCTGCGTTTGGCGTCTCGGCCCAGACGGTGGAGTCCAGCCGCTCCAACCCGTCGACTGTGAGCCCCCCGCTGCAGCCGCTGCCCAACAGCGACGCCTCGCCGACGCCCGGCCAGACCAACCAGGGCACCGCGCCCATGGGTAACAACACCGGTAACGCCAACACCGATCCCGCCATGCAGCCGGGCACGCCCGTGCCGGGTGCGGCGGCGCCGGCGCCAGCCACTCCGGGCACCGCCGGCACCGAGTCGGGTTCCACGGACGTCACGCCGACCGAACCCGGCGCAGCGAGCGACAACACCACGCGCTCGAACTGAGCTCGACGTATAGCGGCAGCCTAGCCGCGGGCTCGCGCCCCGGCGGTCAGCAGTGACCGCCGGGGCGTTCTTGCGTCAGGGATTGCGCGATCTCGAGCGCGCCAGCGAAGTCACGCCGCGGCCTGGGAGCGGAGCGGCATCGGCGCCGCCTCATGGCCGTTCATCGGCCGCCTGGGCGAGCGCAGGCTGTGAGCGTGCCACCCGGCCAGGGGGGGTCACTGGGCCGCTTCGTCCTCGTCCACCGGCTTGCCCTGGTACGCTTCCAGGCGGTTGTACAAGGTCTTCAGGCTGATACCCAGCGTGCGCGCGGTTTCGCGCTTGTCGCCGTCCAGGTGCGCGAGTATGCCGAGGATCAGCTCGCGCTGCGCGTCGGCCAGCGTGGTGCCCACCGGCAGGGTGAGGCAGCCGTCCCGCCAGGTCGGTTTGGCACTGGCCAGGCCCGAGGGCTGGCCCGGCGGGGGCAGCTCGATGATGCTGTCGGCCATGATGAAGGCGCGATACAGCGCGTTGCGCAATTCCCGGACGTTGCCCGGCCAGGGGTAGTTGCGCACCGCATCCAGCGCCTGGGGCGAGTAGGTCTTGGGCGTCTGCTGGTTGGCGTTGAACACTTCTAGGAAGCGATTGGCCAGCAGCTCGATATCGCCGCTGCGCTCGCGCAGCGGCGGCACGCGCAAGGGAAACACGGCAAGCCGGTAATACAGATCCTCGCGCAGGATGTTGTCCTGCACGGCCTGCTGCGGATCGCGGTTGGTGGCGGCCACGATGCGCACGTCGGCACGTTTCTCCTCGGTGCCGCCCACGCGGTGAAAGGTGCCGGCTTCGAGCACGCGCAGCAGCTTGGTCTGCATCTCGAGCGGCATCTCGGTCACTTCGTCGAGGAACAGCGTGCCGCCCGCGGCGTGCTCGAAATAGCCCGGCTGCGACTGGATGGCGCCGGTGAAGCTGCCGCGCTCGTGCCCGAAGAGTTCGGCTTCGATCAGCGAAGGGGGGATCGCGCCGCAGTTCACGGGCACGAATGGCCCGTCCGCGCGCGCGCTCTTGTCGTGGATGGTGCGTGCGACCAGTTCCTTGCCCGTGCCGCTTTCGCCGACGATGAACACGGTGATCATCGAGGGCGCTACCTTGCCGATCTGCTTGCAGAGCGCCTGCATGGCTTCCGATGTGCCGTACAGCAGTCCGTACGGTGCCGGACCGGCGGTCTGGGTGGCCTTCTTGCGGGCGCTGGCCGTGGTCTTGCGTGCGGCCGGGCGGCGGCCGGAGGCCGTGGGCGAGGAGGTCATTTCCTTGGGGCAGCGGGTTGATCGATCTGGGCGGCTATCGTAACCCGGGAAGCTCGCCCGGACGCGCAGGCGGCGCTGCAGCATGGTGTCACGTTTTGTTTCGGCGGTAGGGTACGGCGCCGCGGGAAACATAGTACTTTCATTGTTTGACCGGGGTGCCGGCAGCGCGCGCATGGGCGCGCGCGCCGCCCTCCAAGCAGAGGCAGGTGAACAGGGTATGCCCCACGTATTGATTGTCGACGACGAGCCGAATACCCGGGAAGCGCTGGCTGAGATCGTGTCGGCCGAGGGTTTCACCGTTGCGAGCGCTCAGGATCTGCGCCAGGCCAAGATCCACATCGTACGTCAATCGCCGGACGTGATCCTGGCGGATCTCAAGCTGCCCGACGGCAGCGGCATGGAGCTTTTCGAGGCCCTGGACCCGGGGGTCTCGGTGGAGTTCATCCTCATCACCGGACATGCCAGCGTGGAAAGCGCGGTCGACGCGCTGCGCCTGGGTGCCGCGGACTACCTGGTCAAGCCGATCAATATGCAACGGCTCAAGACCATCCTGGACCGGATTCCCCGCTCGGGCGATCTCAAGGCCGAGATCAGTTCGCTGCGCGGCGAGCTGCGTCGCATCGGCCGGTTCGGCCGCATGCTGGGCAATTCGGCGCCCATGCAGAATCTGTACGACCAGATCAACAAGGTCGCGCCCACCGAGGCCACCGTACTGCTCGTGGGCGAGAGCGGCACGGGCAAGGAACTGGTTGCGCAGACCATCCATGAGCTCAGCCTGCGCCGCAAGCATCCGTTCCTGCCGGTGAATTGCGGCGCCATCTCGCCCAATCTCATCGAGAGCGAGATGTTCGGCCACGAGAAGGGCGCTTTCACCGGCGCGGACCGCCAGCATAAGGGCTACTTCGAGCGGGCCCATGGCGGCACGCTGTTTCTCGACGAGATCACGGAGATGCCGATCGAGCTGCAGGTCAAGCTGCTGCGCGTGCTCGAGACGGGCATGTTCATGCGCATCGGCGTGAACCGCGAGATCGAGACCGACGTGCGCATCGTGGCGGCCACCAACCGCGACCCGGAGAAGGCCGTGGCCGACGGCAGGCTGCGCGAGGATCTCTATCATCGCCTCAACGTGTTTCCGCTGTTCCTGCCGCCGCTGCGCGAGCGCGGACGCGACGTCGAGCTGATTGCCCAGAGCATGCTGGACCAGCTCAACAGCGACCACAGGACGGAGAAGACTCTGTCGCCGGCCTTCATGGAAGGGCTGATCCAGCATGCGTGGCCGGGCAACGTGCGCGAGCTCAAGAACTACATGCAGCGCGCCTACATCATGGCCGACGATAACGTGCTGCACCCCTCGGCGGTGCCCTTGCGGATGTCGCCGGCGCGTGCGGCGCCTGCAACCAGCGTCTCGATCACTGTGGGCATCTCGCTTGCCGAGGCGGACAAGCGGCTGATTCTGGCAACCCTCGAGCACTGCGGGGGCGTCAAGAAGCGCGCCGCGGAGATTCTCGGCATCAGCCTGAAGACCTTGTACAACCGGCTCGAAGAATATGCGCTGGACGGCGATCGGGTGCCGGAAGACGGCGAAGTCGACGCCGAACCCAAGACCGCACCGTTCGCCTGACCGCAAGGAGGACCAGAGTGACCAAGCCTGCGCCGCCCCCGTTTCTCATCGATAGTCCGTGTGGCGAGGCCGGTGGCTGCGAGGAGCGCGCGGCCTTGCTCGATGCGCGTCTGCAAGCCGAGCTGAGGGCGCGCGACCGCCTGATCTCGGAGGCCGCGCACGATCTGCGCTCGCCGCTCAACGGGCTGCAGGGGTGGACGCACGTGCTGGAGAGCCGCCTCGGAGCACAAGCCAACCCTCTCGTGCGCAAGGCGCTGGACGGCATCAAGACCGGCATCCAGCAGCAGGTCGAGCTGATCGCCGATCTGGCCGACATGCGCAGTATTCTCGAGCAGACCCTGGCCCTGGAATTCATGGCGGTGGACGCCGTGGACCTGCTGCCGCGCGCACTGGCGGCGAGCGCCGCGGCGGCGCAGACGCGCAAGGTCACGTTGGCCGAACGCGGCGCCGTCACGCCCGGTCTGGTGCTGCAGGCGGACGCGGCGCGCCTGGTGCGCGCATTGCAGACCGTGATCGTGCATTGCGTGCGCTGTGCCATGGAAGGCGACGAGATTCCCGTCGGCGTCGAGGAACGCGACGATGCGCTCTGCTGGTTCGTCGGCGAGACCGGCCAGGGGCGCCCGATCGCCGGGCTGGCCACCGGCCGCGCGCGCGTGCCGGCGTCGCTGCGCCTGGCCGAGTGCCTGGTATGCCTGCACGGCGGCACCGTCCAGCACGTGCCGCTGGATGAGGAAGGCGTGCAGTACGGCTATCGCATCCGCGTGCCGCTTGCCGGGATCGATCCGGCGGCGGCGCGCGCGAGCGCGGCGGCGCGGGCGAGCATGCCGGCCGCATTGCCGCGCGTTGGATTGGTGTCGCAGGGCGTGGCAGGCACACGCATGGCAGAGCGGTTGCGCGCGCTCGGTATCGAGCCGGTGGACGTGGCGCCGGACGCGGCGCCGGGCAGGGACGAGCTGGAGGTGCTGCTCGTGCCCGTGGCTGCGTCGCGGGGCCGGGAGCAGGGCGGGCAGGCGGGCAGCGTGGCCCGGGTGTCCTATGGGGACGTTGCGGCGGCCGGCGCGGCGGTTTCGCCGGACGCATCGCCGCAATGTCTGGCGGCACGGCTGCAGGCCGCCGCCGCTTCCAATGGCGGCGCCTGAAGCTCCAAGGCGCCGCAGATGAGGGTCAGCGGTCGTACTTGGCTTTGAGGTCGGCTTCGCAGGCGTCCTTGGCGCTGCCCGACATGGCGTCGCACTGCTCTTCGGCCAACTCGCGCTCGGCCTTCAACTTGTCTTTTTCGGCCTTCGCGTCGGCCCGTGCCTTGTCGCGTTCTGTCTTCGCACGCTGCTCGCACACGTCCTCTTCGTCGCCCTTGAGCTGGTCGCAGCGCTCCTTGGCCTGGTCGTAGCGCGCTTCGATCTGGTCCTCGGTCATGGCTCGCGCATCGCCCGGCGCCGTCGAGGCGTGGGCCATTGCGCCAAAGCAGGCGGCGCTGGCAAAAAGGCTGCTGGCAAGCCAGGTTTTCAGGCTGTCGGTCATGTCGATATCTCCTTTGAATTTTCAGGTGCGGCGAATACGCACACCCGGCTTCAAAGCAACCGGCATACCCACTGCAAAGGGGCGCCGCTGGCGCACAGCGTCGCTATAATCGTCGGCATGAACATCGATCACACGCCTCACCATCTCGCGCCGGGCTACTACTGGTATTCGCTCGACGGCGATCCCTATTGCATCCTGCATGTGCACGAGCACGGCACGGCAAGCCTGATGGGCACGAGTGACGAAATGTCCGCGGAGGATCTGGCGGCCTTCATTGCGCGAGGCTGCAAGATCGTGCGCATCGAACCGCCGGCGCCCGACGGCCTGTAGCACCGCGGGCCGCATGGGCGCTTGCGCGGCCCGGCGGCACGTCGCGGCTGGGCGTGTTCGAGTTCAGCCTGCGTATTCGAGATCGGGAGGCGGGGCGGCCTTGTCCTTGTCGCGCCTCTCGAAACGCCAGGTCTCGCCGTTGCCTTGGACCGTCAGGCCGTCTGCCTGCAGTTTGAAGGTCACGCCCTTCTCGAAGAGCGCAGCGGCGGCATCGTCGATCGCCATCAGAGCGCCTTCGCACGACATGCGCGTACCGACGAAACCCTTGGCCACGCGCAGCGAAGTGCCTTCCTGCGTATAGCGTCCGGATTGCGCGTTGCATCCGTGGAAGTTGACGCGGCTGTCCATGAAGCTCAGTTCGATGGGCGGCTTCTCGGGGATGGTGAGCGTACGCCCGGACACGCTCTTCAATTGCCAGCGGGTGCCCTCCAGCCCTGGAGCGTCGGCACCCTGCGGGCCGGCGCAGGCCGTCACGAAGAGGCAAACCGCGGTGGCAAAAATGGCACGAGATTGCATAATGTGCTTTTCCTTCGATTGCAATGACAACGGTCGGCCCGCCTGCCGCCGGGCAGCCTCGGATGCCCGGGCCCAGGGGGCCGGGCGGCAGGGCCGGCGACGCGCCATGAAAGGCCCGATCTTATAACACCCGAACAGGAGCTAGCATGCAGCCTTCCATCACAGACATCCCGGTCAAGCGCATCGACGGCGCGTCCAGCACGCTGGACGATTTCAGCGGACAAGTGATGCTCATCGTCAACGTGGCCTCCAAGTGCGGTCTCACCCCGCAATATGAAGGCCTGGAGGCGCTGCAGCAGCACTATGCCGGGCGCGGCTTCACGGTGCTCGGCTTTCCGGCCAACGACTTCGGTGCGCAGGAGCCCGGCACCGACGACGAGATCCAGGCGTTCTGCACGACCAACTACGGCGTGGATTTCCCGATGTTCTCCAAGATCGTCGTGACGGGCGAGCACAAGCATCCGCTGTACCGCGTGCTCACCCAGGCGGCGCCGTCCACGCCGGGGCGCGAACGCATGGAAGAGCGCCTGCGCGGCCGTGGCCGCACACCCACCAGCCCGCCCGAGGTGCTCTGGAATTTCGAGAAGTTCCTGGTCGGCCGCGACGGCAGGGTCGTCGCCCGCTTCGCGCCGGACACCAAGCCGGACGACCCCGAACTCATCGAAGCCATCGAGCGCGCCTTGCTAGCATAGATCCTTGTCTTCTTCGATGGAGTTTTCCACCATGTCCCGTCTTCTGCGCCGTTGCGGCCTGGCGGCATTGCTCGCGGCCAGCGTCGGTCTTGCCCATGCGCAAAGTTCGGTCGCGCCGCCTCCGCTCAAACGCTCGCCCAAGTGCGACGTGCCGTTTCCCGAGGCGGCCCTGGCCCAGGCGCCGGCGGGCTTTCAGGGCGAGACGCTCGTGGGCATTTCGTTCACCGTGCGCGGCGAGTTCCGCAGCGCGCAGCTCCTGCGCTCGTCCGGCAACGAGACGCTGGACCAGGAGGCGCTGCGCGCCGCGGTCGGCGCCCGTTGCGAGCCGCTGGGCAATGTCAACGACCCGGCGTTGAAGGATGCGCTCATCGGCATCCCGTTCGCTTTCACCTTCGACCAGCGCCAGGGCGCGTCGGCTGAGGCGCTGCCCATACGTTGAGACCGCGCGCCGTTGCGGCGGGGCCTTGCTGCGGTACAGCTTGCCGACGCCGCTTCTACGCGCGACAATATATGTTTTTTGCTCGCGGAAACGGTCTTGCTGCGCTGTGCGGCACGCACCGACTGTCCGGACGGGCATAGAGCCATCATTCATGACCCAGCGCATCGTCGAGGACGCCCTCAAGTACCATCAATACCCCGTGCCCGGCAAGGTGTCGGTGGTGCCCACCAAGCCTCTCGACAACCAGATCGACCTGTCCCTTGCCTACTCGCCCGGGGTGGCCTACGCCTGCGAGGCCATCGCCAACGACGCCAGCACGGCGCGCCTGTACACGTCGCGCGCCAACCTCGTGGGCGTGATCTCCAACGGCACCGCGGTGCTGGGGCTGGGCAATATCGGCGCCCTGGCTGCCAAGCCCGTCATGGAAGGCAAAGGCTGCCTCTTCAAGAAGTTCGCCGGCATCAACGTGTTCGATCTGGAGCTGGCGGAAACCGACCCGGACAAGCTCGTCGACGCGATCGCCATGCTGGAGCCTACCTTCGGCGGCATCAACCTCGAGGACATCAAGGCGCCCGAATGCTTCTACATCGAGCGTCGGCTGTCCGAGCGCATGGCCATCCCGGTCTTCCATGACGATCAGCACGGCACGGCCATCGTTGCTTCGGCGGCGATCCTGAACGGCCTGGAACTCGCCGACAAGCGTCTGTCGGACGTACGCCTGGTGTGTTCGGGCGCCGGCGCCGCGGCGATCGCCTGCCTGGACCTGCTGGTGCGGCTGGGGCTGAAGAAAGAGCACATCCTGCTGGTCGACTCCAAGGGTGTGGTCTACGAGGGCCGCGACGAGCGCATGGAGTTCAACAAGTCGCGCTACGCGACACAGGACAGCACCCGCACGCTGGCCGATGCCGTGCGCGACGCCGATGTCTTTCTCGGCTGCTCCGCGGCCGGGCTGCTGGCGCCGGAGATGGTGGCCAGCATGGCGGTGCGCCCGCTGGTGCTCGCGCTGGCCAACCCCGAGCCGGAGATCCGCCCGGAACTCGCGCGCGGCGTGCGTTCCGACTGCGTCGTGGCGACCGGACGTTCGGACTACCCGAACCAGGTCAACAATGTCCTGTGTTTTCCCTTTCTGTTCCGCGGCGCGCTCGACGCAGGCGCGACGTCGATCACCGAGGAGATGAAGCTCGCCAGCGTGCGCGCCATTGCGGCGCTCGCGCGCCAGGACATCACGCCCGAGGTGGCGGCTGCGTATCCCGGCCGCAAGCTCTCGTTCGGGCCCGACTACATCATCCCGACGCCGTTCGACCCGCGCCTGATCGTCGAAGTCGCGGGGGCAGTCGCCCTGGCCGCCGAGAGCTGCGGCGTGGCCCGGCATCCGGTGCGCGACATCGAGGCCTACAAGGCGGCCCTCGCACGCGGCGAGTTCGTCACGGCGGCGGCCAGCCTGGGCTGACCCGGGCTTCGTCCCGGCATGCGGAACGAGGCCGGCAGTATGCCGGCCTCGTTGCATTCGGCTCAGGTGTCCAGCGCGCCGCCTGGCTCGTCGTCGTCCGCCTCGTCTTCGTTGGCCGCCTCGCGCAGCCGGGCCGCCTGCATGCCCTGACGCGCCGGTTCGAAGTGCAGGGTGCCGTGCCCGGGTGCGTCGAGCGGCTCGGGTTCCGCCGTGTCCCAGCGCTGGGCCCAGAAATAGAGCCGGCGCTGCTGCCGAAAGCGTGCATGGCGTTGCTGCTGTGTCACGATTGCGCGCATGGTGTCCTCCTGGCGGCAGGCTCCCGGCAGCGACTGCCCGGGAGCGAGGGCCGGCGCGCGCCGGGACGGCGTGCGGCGCCTCGACTACCAGGATACGCTGATATCGCCGTTGACGAAGGTCTGGCAGGCCATGCGATAGCCGGCGGCGAGGTCATCCTCGTTCAGATGGCGGCGTTCCTTGGGCTTGACGGCGTCGGTGTGCTCCAGGCCCGATTCGATCCGGCACTTGCAGGTGCCGCAGATGCCGCCGCCGCACTTGAACGGTATGCCGCCCTTCTCGCGCAGGGAGACGCGCAGCAGGTTGCTGTTCTCCGGCGCCTGGACGGTCTTGCTGTCGTTGGTGATGAAGGTGATGTGGATCATGGCTGCGTTGCCTGCGGATCGGAGCGCTTGACCAGGCGCGCATCCAGGGTGCCGAAGCGGGTGAGGGTGCCGAGTTCGTCGCGCGCCGCCTCGAGCGTGGAGAAATGCTCCAGAAAGCGGGTGGGCACGAGATTGAGTATGGGCGCGTCGCCCGCTGTGTCGATGACGCGCAGCTTGGTTTCGCGCGCGAGTTCTGCGATCACGAACTCTGCGCGCTTGCTGCCGTAGAACAGGTAGTCGTAGGCTTCGACGGGCCGTACGCCATCGACCGGTTCGGTACGGAACTGGCCGTGTTTGCTGGTGAGGATGATGTACATGGCGGGCTCACGCGGTGACAGTGTCGTCCTGGGCGATCTCGAGATCATGGGTCAGCCAGAGCTGGCAGGCCAGGCGATAGCCTGCGTCCAGGCGTTCGCCGAGCTGCCGCTTTTCCTTCCAGTTGGGCGGGGGCAGGTGTTCGGCGCCGGCAAGCACGCGGCAGGCGCAGGTCGAGCACTTGCCCATCCCGCACTGATAGCGCAGGTTGGGGAAGGGGAACTTGCGTATCCCGGCCTGCACGACCAGGTTGGCGTTGTCCTTGACCTCGTCGGCGTAGATCTGGCCGTTCTTGTGCAATACGACTCGGGGCATGGCGATTCCTTGAGACCGTCGGTACGGCTGATATTTATGAATACTGTATACCATATACCGTTTGTCATCAAGGTTGTGATCCAGGAATTCGTGCGCTAGCGCATCGCTGCAGTTTGGCCGACAAGGCAGGGCGTGCGCACGCGTTCGTCGCGGCGCCGCCCGCCGGGTCCGCGCGCGTCACGTCTGCGCCGCTGGTTGCTGCGTCTACGCCACGCCTTGCGCCCGGGCCAGCCAGCCGATAGGCTTCGCCGGCGATGGCGATGTCTTCCAGCCCGACGCCGACGGATTTGTAGAGCAGGATCTCATCCTCGCCGCAGATGGGCCGGGCCTCGCCGCACAGCAGCTCGGCGAGTTCGACGATGCGCTCGGCGCGCACGGCCCCGTCGCCGGCGAGCAGCAGATCGCCCGCTTCGCGCAGCGATTGCGGTTTCCATTCGACCACGATGGCCGCCGCGCGGCGCAGGGCGGTGTCGTCGAGCTCGCGGGTGTGGGGCAGGCTGGAGCCGATGGCTGCGATGAAGGTGCCCGGGCGCACCGCACCGCCATCGAAGAGCGGTGTGCTCGAGCGCGAGGCGGTGACGATGATGTCGGCTTCCCGGGCGGCGGTCTCGGCATCGGCTGCTTGGACCGCCGCTCCGCACTCGTCGGCCATGCGGGCGAGCAGGTCGGGATCGAGGCCGGGGCTGTGCACCAGGATGCGCTCGAGCGGATAGGCGCGCGCGAACTCGCGCGCGTGGCTCTGCCCCTGGACGCCGAAACCGTACACGGCCAGGGTCGCGGCCCCCGGGCGCGCCAGTTCGCGCGCGGCGATCACCGAGCAGGCCGCGGTACGCAGGCGCGTGATCGCACCGGCGTCCAGCGAGGCCAGGGGGCGGCCGTCCGCTGTGGAGAAGAGCACGATGACGAAGGAGAACCGGCCCTCGATCGTGGTGTAGACCTTGGCGCCGGCCACGCCCTGGCCGGGAATGACCGCGCCCAGCGTGGACAGCTTGACCCCCGCGGCCTGCGTGCGCTCGCGCGCCTGCATGGCGGCGCGGCCGTGGCCGAATTCGACGAAGGCGTCGCGCAGCAACTGCTGGGCGCGTTCCGGCGTGACCAGGCGGTCGATCATGTCATCGGTGATGTGCAGCATGGTGGGTTCCGTGGTGGCGTGAGGAAAAAAGCGTGGGTGGCCGCGAGCCGCGTTCGTGCGTTTTGGCGGGCGGCCCGAAGGGCGCGGTACACCTTGCCAGCGAAGCGCCAGGGCCGAACGCACAGGGAGTCCATCGTCTTCGCAGCCCTAGACGGCGCGCACGAGAATGCCGAGCGCGCCGGCGGCGCACAGGCCCAGCAGCAGCCGGCGCACATGGGCGGGCGACAGGTGGTGGCGCAGCCGGCTCGACATCGAGAAACCGCACAGCAGCAGCGGCAGCAGGAGCAGGCTGAGCTGCAGCTCGCGCAGGCCGTAGTGGCCGGTTGCAGCGAGCATGGTGATGGAAACCGCCGAGCCCACTGTCAGGATGGCGCCGATGGTGGCCCGCACGCGCGCGGGCGGCAGGTGCTGCATCACGATGGCGAAGGGCGGGGCGCCCGCGGACGTGAGCGTGCCCATGAAGCCCGAGGCCGCGCCGGCGGTGAGCAGGGTGCCCGTGGTGGCCTGGACGCGCCAGCCGAGCACGCTCAGGGCGACGGCGGCGAGGATGCAGAGCGCGAAGACGACGGCGAACACGCGCCCGGGTAGCAGGCTCATGACCGAGACGGCCAGCAGGGTGCCGCCGATGCGGCCGAACAGGGCGGTCGCCGCGTTGCGCCAGGCGATCTCATGACGCTCCCGGATTGCCGTGAGCAGCGATACCAGGCCGCCCATGGCCAGCAGCGGTCCCGGCACCAGCTCGGGAAAGTACAGCAGGGCGACGGGCGCGCACAGCATGGCGAAGCCCACGCCGCCCAGCCCCTGCAGGATCGCGCCGCCGAGCACCAGCGCACCCATGCCGGCATAGTGGGCCGGATTCGCCGCTAGGAGCGCCAGGATGTCGGGCATGCTCACCTCATCATGAATATAGTATACGGAGACGCGCGGTAGCTGCCTTCCTCAGAGGCACGGGACCGGAACAGGGCATGTCTTCGCGCTTCACATCGCCAAAAATTCTTGCGAGAAGCGGACAGCCGACATGCCGACTAGGGTAATTCCCGATACGCTGCCTGACGTTGGCATTCTGAATATAGTATACCTTTCGTGCAGGTTAGCCCGGTGCAACTTTTCAAGGACGTTTCATGCAACCAGACATCGTGATCGGGGCGGCCCATTGGCTGTATCTCGCAGGTGTGGCGGTCATCGTGTTGACGATGATCCTGCGCGCCAATGTGGTCGTGCCCTCCATCATCGGCACGTTTCTCGTGGTCTACGCCCTGACGGGCAGCTCAGTGTCGGGCGTGGCCGGCATCTTTCAGGCCAGCATCGTGGCCGCGCGCGAGCTGTTCAACATCTTCCTGGTCATCGCCTTCATGACGGCGTTGCTCAACTCGCTCAAGGCGCTGCGTTCGGACGTGCGCATGGTCGAGCCGTTCCGCGTGGTGATGACCAACGGCCATACCGCTTTCTTCATCCTGGCCGCGGTGACCTACCTGATCTCCCTGTTCTTCTGGCCGACGCCGGCCGTGCCCCTGGTCTCGGCGATCCTCCTGCCCGCCGCGATCGCCGCGGGGCTGCCGGCCCTGGCCGGCGCGATGGCGATCGCCATCGCGGGGCAGGGCATGGCGCTGTCGTCGGACTATGTGATCGGCGTGGCGCCCATGATCAGCGCCAAGGCGGCGGGCGTGAGCACGGCGATAGTGGCCGACCGCGCCCTGGTGCTGTCGCTGGTCGTGGGCGCAGTGGCGCTGCTGCTGGGCTACCTGTCCATGCGCAAGCGCATCCGGGCGCCGAGCCAGGCGCTGCTCGAGCAGTGGCAGGCCAAGGCCGAAGTGAGCGGGGCGGCCATGCACGAGCACGGCGGGTCGTTCGAGAAGGAAGCCTTGACGGAAGGCTCGCGCCACGACGAGCCGCTGGATACGCCGGCGCACATCCGCGCGAGTCTGCATGCGATCGAGCAGCGCCGCATCAAGTGGTCCAAGCTCTTCGCCGTGCTGACCCCGATCGCCTTCATCGCGGTGGTTGCGGTCATGGTGCTGCCGCGCCTGGGCTGGAACATCGCGACGCTGCGCGGCGGCGAGGCGGCGGCGCTGGTGGGCGGCGTGGCGGCGTTGATCATGATCTTCGCCACGCTGGCGATGGAAGGGCCGCGCCGCATGCTCGACGTCTGTGCGGACCACATCACCGACGGCTTCGTGTTCGCCTTCAAGGCGATGGGCTCGGTGCTGCCGATCGCCGGCTTCTTCTTTCTCGGCAACGGCGAAACCACTGCCGCCATCCTCGGCACGGAGACTGCACCCAGTCTGTTGTTCGAGCTGATCCAGGCGTACCAGACCGCCATTCCGAGCAATGCCGTCCTGGTGTCCTTCGGCGTGCTCATCGTGGGCATGATCACCGGGATCGACGGTTCGGGCTTTTCCGGTCTGCCGCTCACCGGCACGCTGTCCGGGGCGCTGGCGCCCGTGGCCGGCGTCGACCCCGAGACCCTGGCCGCCATCGGCCAGATGGGCGCGGTCTGGACGGGCGGCGGCACCCTGATCGCCTGGTCGTCGCTGATCGCCGTCGCAGGCTTCGCCCGCGTGCCGGTGCTCGACGCCGTGCGCGCCTTGATGTTGCCTGTTCTGGCGGGCCTGGCCAGTTGCGTGCTGGTTTCTCTGATCGTTTGGTAACCATTGAGTGAACCCTACGGGGTTTACATACCGCATAAACGGTATACAATATTCACTATACCCTTTACCACTAGGAGCCTGACATGTCCGAGTTGATGAGCCGTGAAGATTTTCGTGCCGCGCTGGAGTCCGCCATCAAGGGCAAGAGCGCCAACCAGTCGCCCTTCAGCCTGGCCTGGGCTAGTGGCACGCTCAGCCGCGAGCACCTGGCGCGCTGGGCGGAGAACCACTACCACTACGTCGGCCCGTTCGCCGACTACCTGGGCTACGTCTATGCGCGTATGCCGGCCAACTTCGTCGAGGCCAAGGATTTTCTGCTCGCCAACATGTACGAGGAAGAGATCGGCGGCGATCGCCACACCGATCTGCTGATCCGCTTCGCCGAGTCCTGCGGTACCACGCGCGAGCGCGTGATCGACCCTGACAACATGTCGCCCACCACGCTGGCGCTGCAGAGCTGGTGCTATGCCGTGGCCATGCGCGAAGACCCCATCGTTGCGGTGGCCGGTCTGGTCGTCGGGCTGGAGTCGCAGGTGCCCTCGATCTATCGCAAGCAGACGCCCACGCTGCGCGAGAAGTACGGCTTCACCGACGAAGAGGTCGAGTTCTTCGACCTGCACATCGTGTCGGACGAGATCCACGGCGAGCGCGGCTATCAGATCGTGCTCGAGCACGCCGACACGCCCGAGCTGCAGCAACGCTGCCTGAAGATCTGCGAAACCGGTGCCCAGATGCGCCTGCTCTATACCACCGCGCTCTACAACGACTACGTCAAGGGCGAGCAAGCGGCTGCCGCACTGGCGGCCTGAGCGTTCACGCATAGCCGGCGGGCCGCGGCGGCGCCGGACGCCGGACGCGGCGGCCGGCAGGCGGTGCATTTGCGCAGGCCGCGGGCCGCGCCTGCGGCACAGGGGCGGCCCGCATCGACTCCATCCGAGGGGCCGGGGAGCGCGGCGCACCGCCGGGCAGCTCGCATTCCTTCAGTCGGGGCAGGCAAGCCGTGCCCCGCACGCCACACGAGGCATTCCATGGCAGCAGTTCCCAGCGCTTCCGAGCGCATTCCGGTATTCGGCAACTACATCGACGGCGCCTGGGCCGAGGGCAGCAGCGGCGCGACCTTCGACAACGTGAATCCCGCGGATACGCGCGACATCGTCGGCCGCTTCCAGGCCTCCGGCGCCGAGGATGGACGGCGCGCCGTGGCGGCGGCCGCGGCCGCGTTCGACGGCTGGCGCGCCATGCCGCCTGGCAAGCGCGCGGCGATCCTGGTCCAGGCCGCCGCCTATCTGGAAGCCAACGCGGCGCGCTTCGCCGAGGAACTCACGCGCGAGGAGGGCAAGAGCCTGGGCCTGGCCAAGGACGAGTTCCTGCGCTCGGCCCAGACGCTGCGCTTTTACGCCGTCGAGGCCCAGACCCTCGGCGGCGAGACCTATCCCAACGACGACCCCGCCATGCTGGTGTACGGCCAGCGCGAGCCGCTGGGGGTGGTCACGGTCATCTCGCCGTGGAATTTCCCGGTGTCGATCCCTGCGCGCAAGATCGCGCCGGCGCTCGCCACCGGCAACACCGTGGTATTCAAGCCGTCCTCGGATGCGCCGCTTTCGGGCCTGCGTCTGGTCGAGGCCTTCGTCGAGGCCGGGATTCCGAAGGGTGTGCTCAACCTCGTCACGGGCGGCGCGGGCCAGGTCGGCCCCGCCATCGTGGAGGCGCCCGAAGTACGCGCGATTTCCTTCACCGGGTCCACGGCGGCGGGCCGGCAGATCCACAAGTCGGTGGACATCACCACCCGCACGCAGATGGAGCTGGGCGGCAAGAACCCGCTCATCGTGATGGAGGACGCGGACCTGGACCTTGCGGTGGATCTCACGGTGAAGGGCGGGTTCTCGCTGAGCGGGCAGGCCTGCACGGGCACCAGCCGCGTGCTCGTGGTGCCGCAGGTGCGCGCGGCGTATACCGAGAAGCTGCTCGCCAGGGTGCGCGGCCTCAAGGTCGGCAGCGGCATGACGCCGGGCATGGACCTGGGGCCGCTCGCCACGCGCAAGCAGCTCGAGACCGTGCTGTCCTACATCGAGATCGGCAAGGCCGAGGCGCGCCTGCTCATCGGCGGCGAGCGCCTGACCGACGGCGATTTCGCGCACGGCTACTACGTCGCGCCGGCCGTGTTCGCCGATGTCACGCAGGACATGCGCATCGCCCGGGAAGAGATCTTCGGCCCGGTCATCGCCATCATCGAAGCGGCCGACTACGCCGACGCCATCGCCAAGGCCAACGACACGGAATATGGCCTGGCCGCGGCGATCGTCACGCGCAACCCGGTCTACATGCACCGCTTCCCGCTCGACATCCAGGCGGGCACCGTGAAGATCAACCGCACGACCACCGGCAACCTGGTCAACGCGCCGTTCGGGGGCGTCAAGCAGTCGAGCACGTCGACCTTCCGCGAGTCCGGCCGCGCCGGGCTCGAGTTCTACACCCAGATCAAGACCGTCTATCGCGGCGTGTGAGCCGTTTTTTTTTCCCAGCAGGAGTCCGCATGAAGCAAGTCCTCAAGCTCGAAGCCGCCGAAGCGCGCCACATGGTCGACGCCGCCGTGCGCAAGGCCCGTGAGATCGGTGTCCTGGAGACGGTATGCGTGGTCGACGACGGCGGCTATCCGCTCGTGCTCGAGCGCATGGACGGCGCGCGCGTGACCGGGCCGCAGATCGCCTGGAACAAGGCGTTCACCGCAGCCGGCCACAAGCGCTCGACCCACCTGTTCAATACCGCGCCCAACGGCCCCGCGCTGCCCGGCAACGAAGCCTTCGGCATCCAGTGGAGCTTCGAGGGCAAGTTCGCCGTGTTCGTGGGCGGCTACCCGATCGTCGTCGACGGCGAGGTGATCGGCGGCGTCGGCCTGTCCGGCGGCAACGGCGAACAGGACACGGCCTGCGGCGTGGCCGCCCTCGAGGCGCTGCGCGAACTGCTGGGCGGCCAGGGCCTGGAGGTCCTCGCCCAGGCCGACATCAAGAAGTAAGCGCAGGAGCAAGACCATGGCCATGACCGATAGCTGCGAGCGTCCCGCGGCCCAGGACGTGACGCACCGCGTACAGATCCAGGAAACCGGCGCGATGTTCGTCGTGCAGCCGGGCGAGACCGTGCTCGAGGCGGGGCTGCGCGCGGGCGTGGCCATGGCGCACGAATGCCAGTTCGGCGGCTGCGGCACCTGCCGCGTGCGCGTGATCGAGGGCGAAGTGGGCTACGACGATATGCCGATGGCGCTGGTGGAGGAAGAGGCCGCCGCGGGGTTCGCGCTGGCCTGCCAGGCCCGCCCGCATTCGGACCTGGTGCTGAGCACTGCGCGCAACGAGCCCTGCGCGGAGCCGGTGTGGACGCAGGCCGAAGTGCAGGAAGTCGCGGCGCTCGCCGGCGACGTGCTGCACGTGCGCCTGGCGTTCGCGGCGGACATCCCGGCTCATCGGCCCGGCCAGTACCTCAAGCTGCGCACGCCGGTGGGCGAGCGCAGCTTCTCCATGGCCTCGCCGCCGCGAGGCCGGGAAGTGGACCTGCATGTCCGCTGCCTGCCGGATGGCCGCTTTACGAGCGGCGTGCTGCGCGACTGGCGGCCCGGCACGCCGGTCGAGGTGGAGCTGCCGCACGGCGACTTCTATTTCCGCGCGCGCGATGACCGGCCGCTCATCATGGCGGTGACCGGCACCGGGCTGGCCCCGGTCAAGAGCATCCTGGAAGGCTTGATGGACGACGATGCATGCCCGCCCGTCTGGCTGTATCGGGGCGCGCGCACCGAGTCGGATCTCTACCTGAACGAAGCGGTCGCGGGCTGGGGCGAACGCCTGTGCGAGTTCACCTATGTGCCGGTGCTCTCGCGGGCGCAGGAGGATTGGCCGGGCCGGCGCGGCCATGTCCAGGATGCCATCGTCCAGGACTTTCCCGATCTGTCCGAATTCGCGATCTATCTGTGCGGCTCGCCCGACATGATCCATGATGCGCGCCAGCGTTTCCTGCAGCACGGAGCGCATCCCTTGTACATGTATGCCGATGCCTTTACGTTCCAGCGTTGATGCATTGGCGTGCCGGCCCTGCGGTATACAATAATCGGAGCGCGGCCAGGCCGCGATTCTTCCGGTAGCTTGCCATGACAGACTCGGCCGACACGCTGTCGACGCACACATCCTCCAGCCCCGCAACGGGCGCCACGCTCAATCTGGGCGCCATGCATTCGCCGCTGTTCGCCCTGGTGACGGACAGGCTGCGCGAGCGCATTCTCAAGGGCGAATACACCTCGGGTACCCGCCTGGTCGAGGGCAAGCTGTCCGCCGAACTGGGCGTTTCGCGCATCCCGGTGCGCGAGGCGCTGCGCGTGCTGGCGGCCGAAGGGCTGGTGCATATCGAACCGCGCAGGGGCGCCTCGGTGGCCAAGCTCTCGCCGAACATCGCCAGCGAGATCGTCGAGGTGCGGGCCACGCTCGAAGGCTTGAACGCCAAGCTGGCTGCCCAGCGGCGCGACCCCACGCTGATCGCCGAGATCAAGAAAGTGCTGGAAGAGGGCGCGCGCGCGGCGGCGGCCGGAGACACCGAGCAGTTCCTGCGGCTCAATGCGCGTTTCCATGAATTGCTGGGCAATATCGCCGCCAACAGCGTGCTGCAGGACATCATGCGTTCGCTGCGCGAGCGTACCGACCGCCTGTTCGCTCCTTACAACGTCGTGCGTGCGCGCCAGAACTGGGAAGAGCATGCCCAGATTCTGCAGGCGGTGATCGACGGCGACGCCGACCTGGCCGCCTTGCTGGCGACGCGCCACGTGCACAACGCGGCCAGCGCGGTGGAGCCCACCGCTAGGCCCGACGCGCCCGGCTGAGCGCGGCGCCGCGGGTCTGCACCAGGGCCGCCGCGTGCGGCCCTGTGTTTTGGCCGGCACGATGAAGCTAGCAAAGTTGCGGCGGCTCGGGCGGCTTGGGCGGCTCGCCGCGGCTGAGTCGCGCTGCCATCATGCACCGACGCGGTGCAAACCCCCTATGTTGGGCGCCGATATGGCGCGGCGGAATGGCACGCTGCACCATGAAGTTGCTATAATAATGCTCAAGGTTAGATCAATTAGGGGAAACCATGATGTCGATCGACAAGACTTACTTCGATCAGCGCGTCGGTGAGCAGCTCCTGACGCATTTTGCGCGCCGCAACGAAGTGCGCCGCACCACGCCGCTGTTTCCGTTCAATCTCTTTGACGCCATGCGCTCCGAGAAGCATCCCGCGCAGGCCGGCGCCGAACCGAGTCGCGCCTGATGCGCGCCGCGTAGGAGCACGGCCAGCCTCTCGCTCTGGCTGATGAGCCCCGCATTTTCCGGAATGCGGGGTTTTGTTTTTTGCCTTGCGGGAGGTCTCAGCCCGGCAGCGGCTGCCGGACCTCAGTGCGCATGCTGGTGGGTGTGCGCGTCCTCGCGCTGCGAGGCCTGGCAATTCTTGCACAGGGCCTTGACCTCCATTTCGCCGCCCGAGAGCTTGAAGCCCGCCTTGTCGATACGGTCGGCCAGGCGCTTGCGCACCACGTCGTCGTGGATCTCGGCCACGGCGCCGCAGCCCGTGCATACGACCAGCAGGTTGTGCGGTGCGCCGTCGGCATCGCCACAGGCGATGAAGGTGTTGAGCGTATCGACCCGGTGCACCAGCCCTTCCTCGAGCAGGAAGTCGAGCGCGCGATACACCGTGGGCGGCGTGGCGTTCGGATGAATGGCGCGGATCTCGTCCAGCAGCTCGTAGGCCTTCAGGCTGCGCTGGTGGCGCAGCAGCAGTTCCAGCACCTTGCGGCGGATGGGGGTGAAGCGGCGGCCGCGGCGCGCGCACAGGGCTTCGGCGACGGCGAGCGCGTCGTCGACGCGATGCGGGCTGCAGGAGGCGGAGGTTTCAGTGGCGGGCATGGCAGAGGAAAACGCAGCGTTGGGGGCACGATAGCAGGCCGCCCCAGCGAGAGCAAACGCGCCGCCGGCCCCGGTTCCCTACATATAGGGGCGCACCTGCTCCGCTTCAAAGCTGTAGGACGCCGCGGCCACGTCGTTCTGCGTGGCGCGCACGTGCATCGTGCCCTCGATCCAGTAGGGGTTCCAGATCTCCACGTTCGGCACCGGCTCGGCTGGCTTGACCCACACGATCTGGTTGCCCGGCGGAGGCGGGACGTGAATGCAGGCCCCGTAGTAGGGCACCAGGAAGAATTCCGTCACCCGGTTCTTGTCGTCCGAGCTGAGCGGAACGATGTAGCCCGGCAGCTTGCCGCGCACGCCGTCCATCGTGGCGACCGTGCGCGAACTGCCGATGGGCTCGGCCGGGATATCGCTGTTGTGGTCGATTTCGATGTCGGCCATTTTTTCGAGTTCGGCCAGCTCGTCGGGCGGGATCATGTCCAGCCAGTCGATCTCGCGCAGCTCGGCCGCCCCGGCATGAGGCGCGAGCAGGCAGGCGCAGGCCAGCAGCAAAAGGCGTAGGTGTTTGAGCATCGGAACTCCGTCGGATGAGGATCAGGTGCGTACGCTGACGCCGTCGGCGACCGAACGCCGGTAGGCGAGCCATGCCGGCAGGCAGGCCGCGACGAGCGCGGCCGCCACGATACCACCCATCAGCCGCCATTCGCCGGAACTGGGCAGGGCCGGGCCGACGAGCAGGCCCAGTGTTGCCTGCACCCAGCCGGCCGCGCCCAGCAGGACGGCCTGCAGCAGCAGGTAGCCCAGCACCGTGCCGAGCACGGCCAGCCCCAGGGCTTCGCACAGCAGCAGCCCGGCGATGTGCCGCGGCCCGGCGCCCACTGCGCGCAGGATCGCCATTTCGCGCCGGCGGGCGTCCAGCGTGGCGAGCAGGACGGCCAGCAGGCCGAGGATGCCGACCGCCACCATGCAGACCGCGGTTGCGGTCAGTGCGCGTTCGCCCGTGCGCAGCAGGCTCCAGAGCTGCTGCAGGGCGACGCCGGGCAGCATCGCGGTGAGCGGCTCGCTGCGCATGTCGTTGACGGCGCGCTGCACGTTGAAGACGGCGCGGCGGTTCTCCAGCCCGACGTAGAAGGCGGTGATGTTGCGCGGCTGCAGGCGCTGCGCGTCGAGCGAGTCCGGATCGGGCGCGCGCCCGACGCGCGTGCCCGAGCGCCAGTTGATGTGGATGGCTTCGATGCCGGCCAGGCTCACGTACACGCCCTGGTCGATCGGCGTGCCGGTGGGCGCGAGAATGCCGGTCACCGTGAAGGGGCGGTCGTCGTGCAGTTGCGGATTGAGCGCCGCCGTCCCGTGGGCGAGCACAATGCGTTCGTCCACCGCGTAGCCGAGCGTGCGCGCCACATCGGCGCCGAGCACCGCATCGAAAATGCCCGAGAACGGCTTGCCGTGTGCGAACTCGAGCCCGCGCTCGCCGCCGTAGCGCACGTGCCGGAAATAGTCTTCGGTCGTGCCCACGACGCGATAGCCCCGGTGCGAGTCACCCAGCGAGATCGGCACCGTCCAGGCGACGTCGGGGCGTTGCGCGATCTCCTGGTAGCTCTGCCAGGAGAGGTTGTTGGTGGCGTCGCCCAGCCGGAATACCGAGTAGAGCATCAGTTGCACGGGATGCGAGCGCGCACCGACGATCAGGTCGATGCCGGCGACCGTGCGCAGAAAGGACGTGCGCGCGTCCTGGCGCAGGCGCTCGACGCCCAGCAGCAGGGCCGCGCTCAAGGCGATGCACACGAGCGCGATCAGCGCGGTATAGCGCCGGGCCCAGAGACTGGCGAAGGCAATGCGGGGCAGGGCAGCGGTCATGCGGGAAGCGGCGCCGGATGGGCGCGATTGAGCTCGGGCAGGGATTCGACGCGCAGAAATCGGCTGGCCAGGCGCTGATCGTGGCTGACGAAGAGCAGGGCGGCGCCGGTGGCGGCGCATTGCTCGAACAACAGGTCGATGAAGGCCTGCTGGGCCGCGGCGTCCAGGGCGGAGGTCGGTTCGTCGGCGAGGACAAGCTCGGGGCTGCCGATCAGGGCGCGGGCGGCGGCCACGCGCTGCTGCTGGCCGACGGACAGCGTGCCGGCCGCGCGGCCGTGCAACCGGCGGTCCAGGCCCAGGCGTTCGAGCAGGGCCTGCGCGGCGGCGAGCGGTGAGCCTACGGCTCGGCTTGCCTGGGCCGCGCGGCGCGCCGAGAAGCGGCAGGGCAGCAGAACGTTCTCGCGCACGCTCAGAAAGGGCAATAGATTGAACTGCTGGAAGATCAACCCGAGGTGATCGCCACGCAGGCGGTCCCGACGCCCGCGCGCCAGTCCCGTGAGGGCCTGGCCGGCGATCTCGATGCGGCCGGCTCCGGGCGTCAGCGTGCCGGCGAGCAGATTGATGAGCGTGCTCTTGCCGCAGCCGCTCGGGCCGTGCAGGAACACCGACTCGCCGGCGTCCAGTGCGAAGGAGGGCAGGTCGATGAGCTGCGGCCCGCCACGATAGGCGAACCGGAGCGCTGTGGCGGACACGACCGGCATGGAATCAGGGCAGTTGCAGCGTCGTCTGCGCCGGGGTGGCCACGCCGCCGCTCTGTCCGCTCGGGGTCACGGCTTGCCAGCGCAGTTCCGTGGTCTGGGGGAAGGCCTTGAAGACACCGAGGGCGAGCGAGGGCGGAATCGCGTCCGGGCACTCGAAGCGGTAGGTGGCCTCCCAGTCGGTGTGGCCATGGTCGTCGTGATCGTGGTGATCCTCGTCGCCGTGCGCCGTCTTCGCGTCGGCGGCGCCGTGCGCGTGCGCGTCCTTCGCATGGCCGTGATCATGGTCATGGTCATGGTCGTGATCGTGGTCATGGTCGCCGTCGGGAGCGTCCACCTCGACCGACACCTTGCAGGCGGCGAGGCCGCCGAAAAGCGCGGCACCGTCCTGCAGGCTGGCGCGCGTGGCGGCCAGCGCCTCTCGCTCGGCAGCCGTCTGTGCGGCATGCTCGAAGCCGACGAAGTTGTGCCCAGGGCCGGCCAGCACGATGTCGACGACGCGGCCCTCGATGGCGATGTCGAGGCGGCCGACGCCGTGTTCATGCGCATGCTGCTCATGGGCGGCAGCGACGGCGGGCAAGGCCAGGCAGAAAGCGAGCAGCGAACGGGACAGGGTCATGGTGCAAAGCCGGAGGGTCATGGATGCGAAATAATATAACATCTCACCATGTGCGGCCCAGCCGTGCGCCGGGCGTTACGATGCCCGGCGCGGCGCGTTCTAGGCGCTGAGCGGCTGGGTGTCGGCGCCGGCATGCTGTAGCTGCCCGCGGCCGGCACGCTTGGCGGCATAGAGGGCGGCGTCGGCGCGGGCAAGCAGTTGCGCCGCGCTTTCATGCGGGGCGGCGATGGCGGCGCCGGCGCTGTAGCCGTAACGGATGGTATGGCCGCCGCCGAGCACCGGCTGCGCGGCCAGCGTCTTGCGCAGGACACCATCGAACAGGGCCGCCGCGCCGAGCGGGGCGTCGGCGAGCAGCACAGCGAACTCCTCGCCGCCCATTCGCCCGACGGCGTCGTGTCCGCCCAGGCGCGAGCGCAGCAGCGTCACGAAGTGCACCAGCACAGCGTCGCCGCAGGCGTGCCCGTAAGTGTCGTTGATGCGTTTGAAATGATCGAGGTCCAGCAGCACCAATTGCAATGGGCGGGTGCCCGGCTGCTTCAGTTGGCGCTCCAGGCGCGTCATGAAGGCGCTACGCGCGTCGGCGCCGGTCAATCCGTCGCGATACGCGATGTTCTCAAGTTGCGAGATCAGCCGGTCGTGAGCCATCAGCATCAGGCTGACGACGAAGGCCGAGGTGCCGACCAGGCCGAGGGTTACGAAGGCCAGCGCCAGGCTGTTGGTGGGCGTGGTGGCGGGACGCACCGGATCGATGTAGAACGCGAAGGCCAGAGCGCGCGACAGGTTCAGCGCCAGCATGGCGGATGCGACCAACCAGCTCAGCACGTACGGGTAGGCAGGCCGCTGGCGCGGCCAGTAGCGCCACACCGTCCACGTATAGGCCGCGCAGATGCCGCCGTGGATCAGCGAGTAGACGACCAGGCGTTCGCGCAGGTCGTCGTACACATAGAGGGAGACGCTGTTGTAGATGACGGAGGCGACGAGGACGGTGGCCATGACGCGCCAGGGCGCGCGCAGGCCGAAAAACTCGCGCGAACCGGCATACAGCATGAGCATGCCGGCAAGAAAGGCGGCGTTGGCCGTGATGATGCCCAGCACGCTGGGCAGATTGTCCTGCCCACCGTAGAGCAGCAGTCCGACAATGAGCAGCAGCCCGCCGCTCAGCCAGTGCCTGGCGCCGGGCAGGGGGTAGCGCATCAGCGAGCCCAACACGGCGGTCACGATGAGGCACGTGAGGATGGGCAGCGCCATCGGGTTGAATAGCGTTTCCATGCGGATGGGTTCTGGCGGGTCCGTCGCGCTGCGGTGCAGCGCCGCATTATGGTACGGAAAGTCGGCCAAGAGCACGGATGCGGGTACGGAAATTCACCCGGGAGCAGGGATGCGCTGTTGTGGAGTACCCATCGGCCGCTCCATCGGCCCCTCCGCGACTTGCCTGGTCCGCCCGAAGGACGACAGGCCAGCGCCGGCGTGCCGTGCATTTCGGCGCGCAGCCGGCTGCGTGGTGAGTACGGCCATCAGACGCAGCCCCGGGACGCAGGAGGCGAGCGCGTCCTGGCCGTCGGGAATCAGGGCCGCGATGTCGCGCGCATGCGAGCACCGCCGGCCACACGCTTGCGGCTGCGCCGGGCGCTCAGCCTTCCACGTGGTGGGGCGGCGTAGCCGCGTCTTCGGGTGCGGGCAATGGCGCCGATTCGGTCTGCAGCGCCTGCCATTCGAAGGCGGGCGGGGGCAGCAGGAACTCCAGGGCCAGCAGGCGCGCGTGCTCGGGCGTGGTTTGCGGGTCGGCCCAGACACGGGCGTCCTCCTCGGCCAGCACCACTGGGCGATGTCCCTGGGCGTCGAGCAGGCCGTTGCCTTCCTGGGCCGAGATCAGGACCAGGCCGCTGCCGGCGCGCTTGCCGCGTCCGGGCCGCGCGTCGGTGATAGCCGCGGCGAACAGTGGAGCGCCGCGCGGGAGCTGGATGCGATACGGAATCGCGTTGCCAGCCTCGCCTTGCCATTCGAACCACGCGTCCAGCGGCACGAGGCAGCGGCCTTCGCGCCAGGCACGGCGCAGCGCCGGCATGGCCAGCGCCGTCTCCACGCGTGCGTGCAGATAGTGGTCGGGACGGCGCTGGCTGTCCGTCGCCGGGGTGTAGCCCCAGGGCAGCCAGGCCATCGCCGGCGCGCCGTGGTCCAGGCGGTGGAGCACCCGGACTTTGTCGCCGGGTGAGAGTACGGGGTGATCCGGCGCCGCGTCCAGGATCGGGCGGGGTGACGGGTCGTTCCAGCCCAGGGCGTCGAGATAGCTGACGCCCAGGGATGATTGTGCGAGACGCATGCGCATGGCAGTCCTCCTCGGGGTCGGGACCCACAAAGCAATCGCCGTGCCGCGCGGCATCGCGCGGGCGCTGCCGCTATGATGGAGGGCTGGCGCCGGTATCCATGGCGCAGCCGGCGGCACAGCCGCCGGGATCAGGAGGAGCCATGCGCAACGAAGAATGGCGGCGCGATCCCGCTGCCTACGAAACCCGTCAGGAACTCGCGACCCGCTATGCGGACATCGACCGCTGGCGGCATGTCAACAATGTGGCTGCGAGCGGCCTGCACCAGGAAGCACGCATGCACTGGCTGCGCCAGCGCGTGGGCCCCGATGCCTGGTACTCCGACGGTGTGCTGCTGCGGCCCGCCGTGATCGCCACCGACTTCCTGGGCGAGGGCCGCTATCCGGGCGCCATCGTCGCGGCCGCCTTGTGTACGCAGGCCGATGACCAGACCCTCGGCATGGCCAGCGCGTTGTTCCAGAATGGCGCGTGCATTGGACAGCAGCAGACCTGGCTGCAGGGGTGGTGCAATGGCGAGCCCGTGCCGCTGCCCGCCGCGGTACGGCAGGGCGCAGCCGGCGCGTTCGCACACCCGGCGACGGCAACCGACCCTGCCGTGGCGCCAGCCGAGCACGGCCCCCTGCCTTGGTCGCTTTCGCTGATGTCGCGTTTCGGTGATGCCGACGGCGATGACGTGATGGGCGACCTAGCCGTAGCCCGCCTCATGGAACAGGCGCGCGTCACTGCGCTGCGCCGGGCAGCACCGGCGTTTCACGAAGGTATCGTGGAGAGCGGCTTGGGCATCGTGGTGGCGCACACCACGGTGCGCCATCTCCAGTATCGGCGCGTGGTGCCGGAGTTCGACGCGCGCATCGGCATGGTCCGCGTGGGCTCGTCCTCCTTCACCGTGCGCACAGCCCTGTATCGGCGCGACGCCTGCATCGCCGTGGCGGACAGTGTGCTCGTGATCGTCGATCGCAAGGCCATGCGCGCCGCCTCCCTGCCCGAGCGCAGCCGCGACGCCCTGCTGGAGGTCGCGCCGTCTGCGGGTTGAATGTCGCGCGCCGTCCGGCTGTCCGAGCGGCGTGCCCTGATGCAGCATCGCCGCGTCAGGGCCGCTGCCTGCGCACGGCCGGCACGGCTCATAGCCATCGCCGTCCCGACCGGGCCGCCCGGCGTTGCCGGGCCGGTCGGCCCGTCGTAGCATGGCAGCGACTGGCGTATGGCGTCGCGCGCCGTACGCCAGCCCAGCAGATAGGCATGCCTTCTGCTGCCTCGTCCGCACGGGCGGCGCCATGCCGTCCGCAGGCAACGCGCGCGTCCAGCGCATCTACCCAAGGAGTCTGCATGAGCACGGAACTGGCCAAGGAAGTCCCGCCCGCCGTCATCGACGGCGCGGTGCGGTTCACCGCCCTGCTGCAGGGAAGGGTGCACCATGTCTTCGAGGTCTCGGGTGACGCCCTGGTGGAACATTTCGGCGCTCAGAGCCGCAGCGACGACGATCTGCTGGCCGCTTTCAAGCGCGGCAAGGCGGAGATTCTCGACGTCGCCGCCCAGAGCGCGAACATTCCCGTCAACGGTATGGTGGAACTGGGCACGGGCGATTTTTCCGAGCGCCGGCCGGGTCCAGCGTCGGCCTGACCGTCGTCGATCACGGGCTTTCGGCTGGGGCTTGTGCGTTCGTTCCGAATCGGTATAATTCGCGCCTCGCGAAGGGAACGACGCCGGCCGCAATGCCTCGTCGCCTGGCCAGCAGCAGCTTCGGCCGCTGTCCGTGGGGCAGCGATGTTCGGAAGGAAAATCGACCGTCGCTTGACACGATAAAATAGCCAGGTTAATATTTATTTCTTCGCTGCAGGCGGTTAGCTCAGATGGTTAGAGCGCTACGTTGACATCGTAGAGGTCGTAGGTTCGATTCCTATACCGCCTACCAAATACCGTGCGAACGTCGTCGACGTTGCCCAGAGAAGCCCGCGTAACTCCCTTGAGTTCGCGGGTTTTTTTATTGCTGGCACTGCCGAGTTCGCCCGTTGCGATCAAGCAGCGTTGGGACCAGGCCCGTTGTCCCGCTCATCGCCCATCCACGCGGGCGCGTCGAACACGAAGGAGCGACATGAGAGCGATCGTCCATCTTGCAGCGGCCGGGTCGGACGCATGAGCCGCCTGGCGCTGGAGCGGTATCAGGTCTGGGTCTACCTGCTGGCGATCCTCGTCGGACTGGCGGTGGGGTCGACGTGGCCCGGATCGGGTCCGGCGCTCGAGCGCGGGCTGTGGCCGACGCTGGCCCTGCTGCTGTATGCCACCTTTTTGCAGATGCCTTTGCTGCATGTGCGCGCCGCGATGCGTGACCGGCGCTTCACGGCGGCGATGCTGCTGGGCAATTTCGTCGCGATTCCGCTCGTGGTATGGGCGCTGGTCGAGAGCTTCGCCTTCGATCCGGTGACTCGGCTGGGCGTGCTCCTCGTGCTGCTGATGCCTTGCACGGACTGGTTCATCACCTTCAGCCAGTTGGGCAAGGGAGATGCGCTGCGCGCGGTGGTCAGCACACCGCTCAATCTGGTCTTGCAACTGCTGCTCTTGCCCTTCTATTTGTGGCTCATGGCAGACGCGCAGGTTCTGGCCGGATGGGAGCCGGCCACGCTCTTGCCGGCCGTGTTCGTGGTGCTCGCGCCGCTGGTGGCCGCTGCCGCCACCGAAAAGCTGGTCGAGCGGTATCCAGGCGCTGCACCCTTGAAGGACGGGGCGGCCTGGGCACCCGTGCCGCTGCTGGGCCTGACCGTGTTCCTGATCGCCGCGGCACACGCGGGCGCCGTGGCCGGGGCGCTCGCGGCCCTGCTCGCCGTGGTGCCGATCTTCGTGCTGTTCCTGTTGTTCGCCGCGCTGCTGGCCAAAGGGCTGGCTGCAGGGTTTCGCCTGCCGGCGGTACAGGGGCGCACCCTGGCTTTCAGCTTCGCCACGCGCAATTCGTTCGTCGTTCTGCCGCTGGCCCTTTCGCTGCCTGCAGGCGCGGAGGCAGCCGCGCTGGTGATCGTGACGCAATCCCTGGTCGAGCTGTTCGGTATGGTCGTGTACGTAGTGGCCATACCGAGGCGTCTTTTTCCGGAGACGCCTTTTTGCGCGTCAGCGGCGGGGCGACGCGCAGGCCCTTGAGCCGGTGACGCGGCCGCGCCCGGCCCAGCCCAGCCCGCGGCCTGCCCCTATGCGCACGGCGTCATTGCTCGGCCCATTGCCGGACCGTCTCTTCATACGGATGCAAGTGACCCCGCTGCTCGAGGATCTCGCCGGCGGCTTGGCGGCACAGCGCCTTGACGTCGCTTTCCGATAGCCCGTAAAGGCTCGCAACCGCATTCGCCGAGTCAGGCCCCGCGTCGCGGAGCTTGGCGAAGACTTGATGGTGCAATTGCTTGTCGTTGGTACTGCCAGGGTCTTCAGGGTTCATGATCGGCCCTCTGTGGTTTCGCCTCGGGCGATGTCGAGGCGACGGCGAGACATTGGACACAGCGGCCGCCCTCGTTCGCCCATTCACTTCGGCGGACAAGGCCTTGCATGCGCAGCCTCCCGCACGCTGGCGGCGGCCGTGCAGGGCGCGCGCTCAGGCAGCCGCCTGCTCGCAGCCGCCGCAGCCCGGGTGCGCCCCGATCGGGCGGGCCGCCGCGCCGGCCCTCAGGAGGGGCGACGGGCGCCGCCGCCTCGCTGGCGCTGGCTGGTCTGGTCCTGTCCCGTGCCAACCTGCGACGTATGCCCGCTCTTCTTGGAGCGGTTCTGCGTATCGCCGTGGCTGCGCTGCTCGTCGCGCCGGGTATCGTCGGCGCGCAGGGGAGTGGTCGGTTTGTCGTTTTTCATGGCTTGCTCCTTGTGAAAGTGGATCGTGGGTGGTGGATGCCGTGTTGCGCTCGGCCCTTGACTGTCGGTGTCGTCCCCGCACATGGCGAGCGGCCGACCGGCCCGCGGGACCTTGACGCATGGCGGCAAATGTGCCGATGTTTTCGCAAGGCCCATGCCAGGCTGCGCCGGTCTGCCGATGCGCGAGGCGCCCGGAGCATGGCGGGCATGCGTGCGGCGCTCAGTGGGCTTGCGGCTCGTCGCCGCGGGGCTGAGGCCTTCAGCCCGAGTTCTGCTCTTCGGGATGGTCGAATACCGGCCTGGCGGGCTCGGAGCGCCGCTCGGGCTTCTCCGCGTCTTCGGCCGGGCGCTGTTTCGGCTCGTCGGGCATCGGGCCTTCGGGACGGTCGCCGTCTTCGGGGCCGGGTACTTGTCGGGTCATGTCGTTCTCCGTTCGTCGTTGATATCGTCGGTGGGCGCTGCGTTGGGGCGGGTTCCGGCAGCGGCGGCCCGGGCCGGATGGGGCTTGCGGCGGCGCGGCAGCGGCTGCAGCACCCGTTGGGCCAGCAGAATGAGCGCGTACAGGCCGGCCAGTGAGACGAGCACGCGGGATTGGCCCAGAAGTGCGGCGGCCAGGCCATCCCACAGCGCGACCAGGCACAGCAGGCAGAAGGGAACGACGGCGACCCCGTGGCTCGCATGCAGGGCGAACGAGGCTTTGTCGTCGTCGCGCAGCCATCGCAGGAAGGCGTAGGCCAGCGCCACCACCAGCGTGCCGGCGCCGATCCAATTGGCTGCGTTCCAGATAGGCAGCATGAGCTAGCCCACCCGCCGGGCTCTGAGCATGCCGGCCGTGGCGCAGGCCCCGAGCAGCGCCCCCAACGCCGGCAGGCCGGACGTGCCCGCCAACGGCAGCTCCCAGCCCGGGGACAGGGCCGCCGCGGCCGCGCCCGCGAGGGCGCCAGCGAGCACGCGGCGCGAGGCCTCGAGGAAGCCGAGCGTCCAGGGTTCTCGCGCGCCTGCCTCAGTCGGTGCATCGTGCACCGCCCGCGCAGCAGCCGCCGCAGCGGCGCGTTCGCGCGGCTGGGCGGAAGGCGCAGGCTGCGGTGTGTGGCGGGGCGGGGGTTGTGTCGTCATGCGCGTCTCCGGGGAAGGAGAAAGGCATGGCGCATATCGCGTGCCAGTCGGCACGCCCGGGCGCGGCCCGGGCGGTTACGCGGTCTGCCGCGCCGGCAGCCGCGTACGATGGGCCAGGGGCCTCAGGCGGCCGCGGAGTGTTGCGCGTGCTTGGCCCGATAGACCGCCAGGAAGTCGGCCAGGCGTTGCAAGGCTTCGAGCAAATCCTGCTCATGCGGCAGGAACACGATGCGAAAGTGATCGGGGTAGGGCCAGTTGAAGCCTGTGCCCTGCACCAGCATCACGCGCGTGGCCTCGAGCACCTGCACGAAGAATTCGCGGTCGTCCTTGATCGGGTACATCTGCGGGTCCAGTCGCGGAAACATGTACAGCGCGGCCTGCGGCTTGACGCAGGTGACACCCGGAATCGACGTGATGAAGTCGTAGGCGATGTCGCGTTGGCGGCGCAGGCGGCCGCCTGCGCGCACCAGGTCGTTGATGCTCTGGTAGCCGCCCAGCGCGGTCTGGATCGCCCATTGGCCCGGCACGTTGGCGCAGAGCTTCATGTTGGCCAGCATGTTCAGGCCTTCGATGTAATCGGTGGCCATGGTCTTGTCGCCCGAAACCACCATCCAGCCGGCACGATAGCCGCAAGCGCGGTAGCTCTTGGAGAGCGAATTGAAGGTGAGGGTAAGGACGTCGGTCGACAGGCTGGCGATGGCCGTGTGCTTGACGTCGTCGTAGAGCACCTTGTCGTAGACCTCGTCGGCCAGGATCACCAGGTCGTGCTCGCGCGCAATGTCGACAATCGCCTGAAGCACCGGCACGGGATAGACCACGCCGGTCGGATTGTTCGGGTTGATCACCACGATACCCTTGGTGCGCGGGGTGATCTTGGCGCGGATGTCGTCCAGGTCCGGGATCCAGCCCTTACTCTCGTCGCACAGGTAGTGCACCGGCACGCCGCCGGACAGGCTGGTCACCGCGGTCCACAGAGGATAATCCGGCGCGGGCACGAGCAGCTCGTCGCCGTCGTCGAGCAGGGCGTTGGTCGCCATGGCGATCAGGTCGGAGGCGCCGTTGCCGAGATAGATGTCTTCCAGCGTGACGCCCTTGACGCCCAGTTGCTGCGTGTAGTGCATGACCGCCTTGCGCGCGGCGAAGATACCCTTGCTGTCCGAGTAGCCGGCCGAATCCGGCAGGTTCCGGATCATGTCCTGCTGGACCTCTTCCGGCGCATCGAAGCCGAACACGGCGAGATTGCCGATGTTGAGCTTGATGATCTTCTGCCCCTCGTCCTCCATCTGCTTGGCCCGGTCCATGATGGGGCCGCGGATGTCGTACAGGACGTGAGCGAGTTTGCTCGATTTGTGAATGGTCTTCATGGGCGTGGGCGCGGCAGGCACACTGTGGCTGTTGCGACTGGAGTATCGGCGAGGCTGGCAAGCCTGGTTGGGGGAAAAGTCTTTCATTGAACCATAAGTCGAGGCGCTTCTGCGTCGCGCCGGCGCCGCAGCGAGCGTCGCCACGTCCGGACGCCGGCTCCGGTATCCTGCGCGCATGTACCGGATCGTTCTTGCATTCGCGGCGTGGCTGGGATGGGCGCCGCTCGTGGCCGCGCAGTCCGCGCACGCTGCTCCCGTCTGCGTGCTCCCCGCGCTCGACCTGGACGGGCGCTATGCGCACCTGCGGCCCCGCCTGGAAGGCGTCTACACCCTGGTGGTGCGCGTGGACGGCAGCATCGTCGGCGTACGCACCGAGCGCAGTTCGGGCAATCCGGCGTTCGATGCGGCGGCGGCGGCCCGCCTGCGTACCGCCGACTGCCGCAACGCCAGCCGCGTGCGCCGCGCCAACCCGGCGGACGTGCGCGCCGTGGTGGAGGTGCCGGTCACGGTGAGTGCGGCCGCCCAGGCGATGCGGGTGCGCTGAATCCTGGTGTGGTGCCGCGGCCCGCTCAGCGGGGCAGGGCCCGGACCCGTTCGGTGAGCGCGTCGATGTCGGCATAGAGCCGATCGAGCAGCTCCTTGCCGATGATCTCCTCCAGCAGGCGGTAGCGCCGGTCCACTTCGGGACGCATGCGCTCGATCAGCTCGTGGCTGCGCTCGGTGAGCGAAATGGCCTGCCGGCGCTGGTCCGTCTCCTGGCGCTCGCGCCGGATCAGGCCCGCCTGCTCCATGCCGGCCAGCATGCGCGTCAGGCTGGGGCTCAGGATCTGGCATTGCCGGGCGATCTGGTTGGGCTCCATCGGGCCCGTCTCGCTCAGGGTGCGCAAGACCCGCCATTGCTGTTCGGTGACGCCGGCCTCGTTCAGCACGGGCCGGAAATGCGCCATCAGTGTCTCGCGTGCGTGCAGCAGCAGATGGGGGAGGTTGCGATGGTGAAACGACGGGCTCATGCTGCGATGTTAACCAATAACGCAGCGGCGGCGCTCAGGCCGTCGTCTGCCAGGTGGGTTCCTGTTCGCTGCGCGGGGCGTCGAACGAGGTGCGCAGGCGCGGCAGACTGTCCGGATAGCGTTGGGCGCAGAAGCCGATCATGGCCTCGCGGATGGCGCAGCGCAGCTCGAAGGCGGTGCCCGAGTCGCGCGCGCTCATCAGCAGCCGCACCTGCATCGCGCGTTCGCTGGCGTCGGTGATGTGCATCACGCATACCCGGCCGTCCCAGAGTTGGGAACCCTTGCAGACGCGCTCGAACTCGGCGCGCACGGCCTCGGTCGGGACCGAGAAATCCAGCCACAGGAACACTGTGCCCAGGATGCTGGCCGAACGGTGCGTCCAGTTCTGGAAGGGGTTTTCGATGAACCAGCGCAGAGGGACGATGAGGCGGCGCTCGTCCCACACGCGCACGACGACGAAGGTGCCGGTGATCTCCTCGACGCGGCCCCATTCGCCCTCGACGATCAGAACGTCGTCGATACGGATGGGCTGCGAGAAGGCGATCTGCAGGCCGGCGATGAAGTTGCCTAGCACCGGCTGCGCGGCAATACCCGCGACCAGGCCGACGATGCCGGCCGAGGCGAGCAGGCTGGCGCCGATCTGCCGCGCGCCGGGCAGGGTGAGCAGCATGAACGACAGCCCGATCAAACTCAGCACGAAGGTGGCGCTGCGCACCAGCACCCGGGTCTGCGTGAGGATGCGGCGTGCCTTGAGGTTGTCCGCCACTTCGTAGGGATTGCGTGCGGCCACGCTGGCGCCCATGGCGTGTACGCAGCGGATCGCGAACCAGGTGACGGCGGCGATGAACAGCATGCTCAGCACCTGGCTGGCGGCGGCCAGGCCGGCGAGTTCCCGAGGGGCGCCGCCCAGGACGAGGCGCACCGCGAAGAGCATGAGTACGACGCGGCTCGCCCGGCCGGTGTAGGCGAGCATCTGGGTGGCCACGGCCCGTTGGGCGGTCAGCCGGCGCAGGAGCGCATGCAGCGCGCGGTGCGCGGCATAGGCGGCCAGCAGCGCGGCACAACACACCCCGATGAGAATCGCCCATGCGACGACGAGTTCGCGTTGAGGGTCGGAAAGCCACTCGAAAGCCATGCGCCGTCCTCTTGTACAAGGACGCGGCGGGCCGGCCCGCGTCCGGTAAAGGGATGTGCCCGCACAGGCGCGGGCACGGAAAGGATGCTGCGATGCATCATTATCGGCGCATCCGGCACTCGACGGAACCGTGGGGACACCAACCGTAACGGATCGGCGGGACGTCGGCCGTTCGCGCGTGCCTGGAATTCAGTGGAAAGCCACGGCGCCGAATTCCGGAGCGGCTGTCGCGGCGCGGCTCAGGCCTGGCGCCAGGCGGCCCAGGCGAGCACCGCCCATGCCGCGATGAAGGCCACGCCGCCGATCGGGGTGATCGCGCCGAGCACGCGTATCCCGCTCAGCGCCAGCACGTACAGACTGCCCGAAAAGAGGACGATGCCGCCCAGCATCAGCCAGCCTGCAGTGCCGACGGCCGCGCCCAGTTTGGGCCAGAGCAGGGCGAGGATGAAGAGGCCGAGCGCATGCATGACCTGGTAGGTGACGCCGGTGTGCCAGACCGCGAGCATGTCGGCCGACAGCGTGTTCTTCAGGCCGTGGGCGCCGAACGCCCCGGCACCCACCGCGATGATCATGTTGATGGCGGCGTACACGATGAGCAGGCGTTCGGACATGTTGCTTCCCGGATGAATGGCAGGCGCAGGCAGTGTAGCGTAGCTGCCGGGTGCGGGTACCCGAGGTGTCGGCATGCCTGGGGGCCCGCCCGCTCGGACATGGCATCCGTTCACTGCGTCGGCCCGGCGTCGGGCAGCGCAAGGGCGGGAGCGAGATCGGCGACCAGCGCTTGCACCAGCCGCGAGGGATGGCTGCGCCAGACTGCGCTGATGCGCACTTCGTTGATCCGGTCCGTGAGGGCGAAGAGCGCGATTCCCGCGATGCCCGCCTGTGCGACCGACGCGGGCACCAGTGCCACGCCGCGATCCTCGCGCACGAGTTGCAGCATGGTGAACACATGGCGCGCCGTGTGCATGAGCTTCGGGCTGAAGCCCGCCTGGCGGCAGGCGACGATGAGATTGTCGTAGAGCGCGGGCGACACCTCGCGCGAGAAGCCGATGAAAGGCTCGTCCGCGAACGCGTGCAGGCCCGCGGGCGCAGGACGCCCGCGGGCCCGGGCCGACGATGTTGCGATGACGTACGGCTCGCGCGTGAGCAGGCGCGAGTTCAGGTTCGGTACGTCGACCGGCGCGTGGACGAGCCCGATGTCGATCTGCTCGCGCAGTACGGCCGACAACTGTTCGGCCGAGCCCATTTCGAAGAGCGATATCTCCGCGCGCGGAAATATCCGCTCCGCGTGGGCGGTAAGCAGCGGTGTCGCGGTGAATAATCCCGAGGCCACGACGCCGATGCGGATCGTGGCAAAGCCGCCGTCGGCTGCCCGGCGCGTTGACACAGCGGCGGCGTCGATCTGTTCCAGGATGGCGCGCGCCCGGGAAAGGAACACCTCGCCAGGGCCGGTGAGCTTGACCTCGCGCGGTGAGCGCTCGAGCAGGCGCACGCCCAATTCGGACTCGAGTTCCTTGATCTGGGTCGAGAGGGGCGGCTGGGAGATCGACAGGCGGCGGGCTGCCCGGCTGAAGCTCAATTCCTCGGCGACCGCCACGAAATAGCGCAGTTTGCGGATGTCCAAGATTCGATTTTCGTATTGTTGACGTACGAATTCAGTATTTCACATCAGTAAATCGTAATGACAACATGCGGGCAACCAGAACCCAGGAGACATGATGTCCGCATTTCCAGGCCGTCCGCTGGACAACGTCCGCATTCTCGACCTCTCGCGCGTGCTCGCCGGCCCGTGGTGCACCCAGCTCATGGCCGACTTCGGCGCCGACGTGATCAAGGTGGAGCGCCCTGGCGCCGGCGACGATACCCGCAGTTGGGGCCCGCCTTTCGTCGACCAGGGCGATGGCGAGCGCGTCGCAGCGTATTTCTGCTGCGCCAATCGCGGCAAGAAGTCCGTGGCGCTCGATATCGGCAATCCGGCGCATCGCGACGCCATCATCGAGCTGGCTGGCCGGGTGGACGTCGTGGTGGAGAACTTCAAGACCGGCACCCTGGAGCGCTACGGTCTGGGCTACGAGGCGCTGCGCCGCCGCAACCCGCGGCTCGTGTATTGCTCGATCACCGGCTATGGCAAGACGGGCCCGTACGCGGATCGTCCGGGCTACGACGCGGTGCTGCAAGGCGTAGCCGGCCTCATGAGCGTGACGGGCGAGAAAGACGGCGAGCCCGGCGCCGGTCCGCAGAAAGTGGGAGTGCCGCTCACGGACATCCTGACGGGCGTGTACGCGGCCTACGGCATCGTGACCGCGCTCTGGGAGCGCGAACGCAGCGGCGAGGGCCAGCGGATCGATCTTTCCCTGCTCGACGTGCTGGTGACGTCGATGGCCACGCTCGCGGTGCCTTATTTTGCGTCCGGCGTGGTGCCCACCCGGCAGGGGAACACGCACGCTTCCGTGGTGCCGAGCGACATCTTTGCGTGCGCCGATGGCCCGATCCTCGTGACCGTCGGCAACGATGCGCAGTTCCGCAAGCTGTGCCAGGCCTTGGCAGCGTCGGATCTCGCGGCCGACGAACGCTACGCGACCAACGAAGGGCGGGTGCGGCACCGCGAGGCACTGGTGTGCGCGCTGCGCGAACTGATGGCGCATCGGCAGCGCCTGCCGCTGATCCAGGCGCTGTCGGATGCGGGCGTGCCTGCGGGGCCGCTCAACGACCTGCGTCAGACCTTCGCGGATCCGCAGGTGCAGCATGCCGGGCTCACGGTCGACTTCCCGCTCGGCCAGGGGGCCGGCGGGCAAGTGAAAGTGCTCGGCAGTCCATTGAAATTTTCGCGCACGCCCGCGCAGTACGATCGCCCGCCGCCCGGCCTGGGCGAGCACACCGAGGCGGTCATGGCGGCGCTATCGCACGGACGGGAAGGAGCATGAGCGCCCCCGCCCGGCCGCCCGAAGGGGGCGCTCCCTCCCGCGGGGAGGATGTCGCGCAGCGACAGGAGGGCACAGCAGTGAGCGCCCCCGCCCGGCCGCCCGAAGGGGGCGCTCCCTCCCGCGGGGAGGATGTCGCGCAGCGACAGGAGGGTACAGCAGTGAGCGCCGCCGTTATCTACGAGGCCGCCGACGGCGTCGCCCTGGTCCGGCTCAATCGGCCCGAGCGGCACAACGCCGTGAACGAGGACATGCGCGCGGCCTTGCTCGACGCCTGGGCGCGTTTCGAAGCGGACCCGGGCGCGCGGGTAGCCGTCCTTTGCGCTGCGGGGCAGCGTTCCTTCTGTTCCGGCCGGGACATGGCCGAGCCTTCCGGCATCGGGCACCGGACCTTCCTGCCGATCCTGGGCGACACCGTGTGCGTCAGCAAGCCGGTCATCGCCGCCGTTCAGGGGGATGCTCTCGGAGGCGGCTGGTTCATGGCGCAGATGTGCGATCTCGTGGTCGCCGCCGAACACGTCCGTTTCGGGCTGCCCGAGGTCAAGGTGGGGCGCGTCCCTGCGTGGGCGGCGCAGTTGCGCGGCATGATCGGCGAGAAGCACATGCTCCAGGTCATGCTCACCGGCACGCCCATTTCTGCCGCCGACGCGCTGCGCATGGGGCTGGTGAACGCCGTGGTGCCGGACGAGGCGGTCATGGATGTCGCGATGCACTGGGCCGCGGCCATCGCCGCGAATGCGCCGCTGGCGCTCGCCGCGGCCAAGAGGATCGTCTACGAGAGCGCCGGGCTGGACCGCGCGAGCGCCTTGGAACATGCGTTCGAACTCGCCAGGCCCGTGCTGCACAGCGCGGATGCGGCCGAGGGCCTGGCGGCATTTCGCGAGAAGCGTGCCCCGGTGTGGCGGGGCAGATGAAGGCGCATGAGTCGCCGGGAGGAGATGCTGATGATGCAGGCAGGACAACCCTTTCTCGATGTCGAGGTCCAGGAGCACGTGGCCGTGGTCCGGCTGAACCGGCCGGAACGACGCAACGCCTTGAGCGAGCCCGGGGTGCCGGGCGAGTTCGAGGCGCTCGTGGACCGGCTGAATCAGGACATGGAGGTGCGCGTCGCCATCCTGACGGGCGCAGGGACGGCGTTCTCGTCGGGAGGCAACGTCAAGACCATGCTCGCGCGCAATGGCCCGGGCAGCGGGCCCGTGGCGGCCGTCCCGGGCCGGTACGCCAGCGGCATTCAGCGTGTGACGCGCGCCCTGTTCCGTCTGAACGTGCCCGTCATTGCCGCCATCAACGGGGCGGCCACGGGCGCCGGGCTGGACCTGGCCTGCATGTGCGACATGCGCATCGCGGCGCGCTCGGCCAGGCTGGCCGAAAGCTTCATCCGGCTGGGTATCGTGCCCGGTGACGGTGGCGCGTGGGTCCTGCCGCGACTGATCGGCGATGCGCGTGCGAGAGAGATGGCTTTCACTGGCGACGCCATCGACGCCGACACGGCGCTCGCCTGGGGACTGGTGTCCCAGGTGGTCGACGACGCAGGGCTGATGCCAGCGGCAATGGCCCTGGCTGCCCGGGTGGCCAGGAACGCGCCGTACCAGTTGCGCTTCACCAAGCAGTTGTTCCGCGATTGTCGCGACATGGATCTGGATCGTGCACTCGAGATGTCGGGGCTGTACCAGGCCATGTCGCACTGGACCGAGGATCACGCGGAAGGCGTCGCCGCGGCGCTCGACAAGCGGATGCCGGTATTCAAGGGACATTGACGCCGGCGCAGCGCCGGTGCGAACACTTCGACGAAAAGAACGTTCAGGAGACTAGAAATGAAACGACCCCCAACGCTCACTGCGTTCGCTGCCCCCGAGGGTGCCTCAGCCTCCTTCGGGCGGCCGTGCGGAAAGGAAGTGCCCCCACGCTCACTGCGTTCGCTGCCCCCCAAGGGTGCCTCAGCCTCCTTCGGGCGGCCGTGCGGAAAGGAAGTGCCCCCCACGCTCACTGCGTTCGCTGCCCCCCAAGGGGGCCTCAGCCTCCTTCGGGCGGCCGTGCGGAGACTGAAATGAAGACAAATATCATGCGCCGTGCGGCGCTTGGCGCGGCGCTGGCCGTGCTTGGCCTGGTCCAGGCGAATGTTGCGCTCGCGGAATCGACCACGCCGGTCAATGTGGTCGTCGCGTTCCCGCCGGGCGGCCCGGCGGATCGGATCGCCCGGGTGCTGGCGCAGCACCTGAGCGAGGCGCTGGGACGCAATGTGTTGGTCGAGAACCGACCGGGTGCGAGCGGCATGATCGCCGCGAGCTACGTGGCGCGTTCCTCCGACCCCGACAGCACGCTGTTCCTCTCCAATGCCGGAGCGCTCACGATCAACCCCGCGCTCTATCACGACTTGAGCTACGACCCCGCCAAGGATTTCAAGGCGGTGTCCATGGTGGCGGACACCACCACCGTCATGGTCACCTGGGCCCCCACCGAGATCGGCGACGCAGCCGATCTGGTCAAGCAGGCCAGGGGGGGCAAGGAGTTCAGCGCCGGGTCCTCCGGCGTCGGCGGCGCATCGCATCTGAGCCTGGAGATGTTCCAGGAAGGCGCGGACATCAAGCTGTTGCACATTCCGTACAAGGGCGCTTCGCCGGCCCTGACCGATCTGGTGGGTCGGCGCGTGGACGTGTTCTTCGGTGATCTTCCTGGCGTGCAGGCACTGATCGAAGGCGGCAAGCTCAAGCCCCTCGGGGTGGCGGCGGAACAGCCGTCAGCGCTGCTGCCCGGCGTCAAGACCTTGGAGGAGCAGGGCATTGCGGGCGTGGTTCCGAGCGGCTGGTACGGCGTGGTGATGCCCGCCGCGGCATCGGACGAGCAGGTGCAGCGAATGTCCGACGGCATTCACAAGGCGTTGAGCGGCGCCAAGGTGCAGCAGCAGTTGCAGGCGATGGGCGCCGTGGCGACGCCCAATTCCCCCGCCGAGTTCCAGGATTTCCTGGCGAACGATGCCCGACGCTGGCAGGCGTTGGTGACCCGGCGCGGCATACAGGCAAGCCAGTAGGCGGGGCTTGTCCAGCGGGGACGAAGGCACGCCGCCTCAAGCCGGGCGGCGTGCACCGCTGTGGCGCCGGCAGACGGGGTGAAGCGCACGAAGCAGTGCGCTGTCTTGCGTCCAGCCAGGTACACCCGGATGCTGCGCTCTGGGCGGCATCCGGGTGCGGCAGGGCAGGCTCAGGCAGCGTCCTGCAGACGCGCGTAGCGCTCCAGGTGGTAGTCGGCGTCGCCGAACTGCTGGCCGATCAGGGTGAGACGACGGAAGGTATGGGACACCTTCAGTTCCTCCGTCATGCCCATGCCGCCGTGCAGTTGCACCGCTTCCTGGGAGATTTGGCGGCAGGCGTCGGCCGTCTTGATCTTCGCGCCCGAGGCGATGCGCGCGCGTTCCTGCGCGTCGTCCAGCGTGTCCAGGCGCGAGCACACCAAGTACTGCATCGAGCGCATCTGTTCCTGCGTCACGAACATGTCGACCATGCGGTGCTGCAGGGCCTGGAAGCTGCCGATCGGCGCGCCGAACTGCTTGCGCGTCTTCAGGTATTCCAGGGTGTCGGCGTTGGCCGAACGGATCGCGCCGGACGCTTCCGCGCACAGCATGGTGTTGGCGAAGTCGAAGGCGGCTTCGATATCGGCCAGGGCGTTGCCGGCATCGCCGAGCAGCTCGCCCGACGAGACCGAGACGCCGTTCAGGACAATGTCCGCGGCGCGCTGGTTGTCCAGCGTGCGGTAGGCCGTCATCTTGAGCCCGGGCGCCTTGGCGTCCACGACGAAGAGCGAAATGCCGTCGGCGTCGCCCTCGGTGCCGGCGGTGCGCGCGCTGACGACGATCTTGTCGGCCATGGGCGCGCCGAACACCAACTGCTTCCTGCCGGAGAGTTTCCAGCCGTCGCCCGAGGCCTCGGCGCGGGTGGCCACCTGCGCGGCCTGGTAGCGCGATTCCGGCTCGCCGTGGGCCAGCGCGAGCTTGAGTTCGCCCGCGATCACCGGGCCGAGAATGGCTTCGTGCTGCGCGCCGCTGCCACGCTGGGCGATGAGGCGACTTGCCAGCACCGTGGGCAGGTAGGGCTCGACGACGAGGTATTCGCCCAGTGCTTCCATCACGCTCATCAGGGCGACCGCGCCACCGCCGAAGCCGCCGACCTCTTCGGGCAGCGGCAGGCCGAGCAGGCCCGTCTCGGCGAAGCCCGCCCACACCTCGGGGCTGTAGCCGGCGTCCGACGCGATGATGCGCTTGCGCGACTCGAAATCGTAGTGGTCGGCGAGGAAACGGCGGAGCGAGTCCGCCAGCATTTGCTGGTCTTGGTCTAGTTCGAAGTTCATCGTGGACTCTCTTGCGTTTACAGGCCCAGGGTCATCTTGGCGATGATGTTGCGCTGGATCTCGTTGGAGCCGGCGTAGATGCTCGTCTTGCGGTAGTTGCAATAGCGCGGCGAGAGCGCCATGTCGAGCACATCGAGTTCGCCGGCGGCCTGTTCACCGACGGGCGCGATGGCGGCGGCGGCGTTGCCCGCGGCCTGCATCATCAACTCGGTGAGCGCCTGCTGGATCTCGGTGCCGCGGATCTTGAGCATGGACACCTCCGCGCCCGGCGGGCGGCCGCCGCGCATCTCGTCGAGAAAGCGCAGGTTGGTGATCTCCAGCGCGGCGAGTTCGATTTCCAGGCGGGTGATGCGGTCGCGGAAACGCGCATCCTCCATCATGCTGCGGCCGCCGCCCGCCGGGCACTTGGAAGCGAGTTCCTTGAGATGGGCGAGTTCGCGCTTGGAGACGCCGACGCGGCCGGTGTTCAGCCGCTCGTGGCCGAGCAGGTACTTGGCCACCGTCCAGCCCTTGCCTTCTTCATGGACCAGGTTCTCCGCCGGCACGCGCACGTCGTCGAAGAAGACTTCGTTGACCTCGTGGTGGCCGTCCATCAGGATCAGCGGACGCACCGTGATGCCCGGGGTCTTCATGTCGATCAGGAGAAAGCTGATGCCTTCCTGGCGGATGCGCGGGCTGGGGTCGGTGCGCACCAGGCAGAAGATCCAGTCGCCGTAGTGGCCGAGCGTGGTCCAGATCTTCTGGCCATTGACCACGTAGTGATCGCCGTCGCGCACGGCGCGGGTCTTGAGCGAGGCGAGGTCCGAGCCCGAGCCCGGCTCGGAATAGCCCTGGCACCAGAAGTCGTCACCGTTCAGGATGCGCGGCAGGAAGTGCTTCTTCTGCGCCTCGGTGCCGAATTTCATCAGTACCGGCGCGCACATGGACAGACCGAACGGCACCAGCGGCGGCGCGCCGGCGAAACCGCATTCTTCCTCGAAGATGTAGCGCTGGGTGGCGTCCCAGCCGGGGCCGCCCCATTCCTCGGGCCAGGCCGGCCCGGCCCAGCCCTTGGCGGCCAGGATCTTCTGCCAGCGCAGGATGTCTTCCTTGGACAGGCCCTGGTAGTGATCGACCTTGAAGCGCAGGTCGGCCGGCAGGTTGGCAGCGAGCCAACTGCGGACTTCGTCGCGAAACGCGATTTCTTCGGGGGTGTAGTTCAAGTCCATGGTCAGGCTTTTTCCTTGGTGTTTTCGAGTTCCTGCAACTTGCGCCAGAACACCTTGCCCGTGGCGGTCTTGGGCAGGGCGTCGACGAATTCGACGAGGCGGGGCACCTTGTAGGCGGCCATCTTCTCGCGGGCCCAGGCGGTGATGTCCTCGGGCTCGACCGTGCCGACGGCGTCGCGGCGCAGCACGATGACCGCCTTGACCGTCTCGCCGCGGTGCGGATCGCGGCTGGCGATCACGCAGGCCTCGGAGACTGCCGGATGGCCATAGAGCATGGCCTCGACCTCGGCCGGCCACACCTTGTAGCCCGAGGCATTGATCATGCGCTTGAGGCGATCGGTGATGAAGAAATAGCCTTCGTCATCGTAGTGGCCGAGGTCGCCGGTGCGAAAGAAGGGCTTGCCGTCGATCTCGATGAACGACTCGGCGGTGGCCTCCGGACGGCGCCAGTAGCCCTTGAACACCTGCGGGCCGTTGACCACGATCTCGCCCGTCTCGCCAGGGCCTTTTTCCTCGCGCGTCTCGACATCGATCACGCGGGCGTCGGTGTTGAAGATCGGGATGCCCGCGCATTGCTGCTTGGGGCGATGCGGCGGGTTGATGTGGGTCGGCGCGATTGTCTCGGACAATCCGTAGCCTTCGATGAACTCGAGCCCGATCACCTTCTTCAGGCGCTCGGCCACGGCCTGCGGCATGGCCGCGCCGCCGCCCGACAGATAGCGCAGCGAGGACAGGTCGTATTTCTCGACGTCGGGATTGGCCAGGAAATCGATCATCATGGTGGTGATCCCGCCCATGGCCGAGACCCGGTACTTCTCGATGAGCTGCGCGGCGACCTCGCGGTCCCAGCGGGTCATGACGACCGAGGTTTCGCCGGCCAGGATCGGCACGTTCATGCCGCTCTGCATGCCGGTGACGTGGAACATGGGCAGCACGGCCAGGCCGATGCGGTCGCCCCCGCTGGGCATCCAGACCGCCTGGGCGGCCGCCGTGCTCATCACCGAGCCGTGCGTGTGCATGCAACCCTTGGGCGCCCCGGTGGTGCCGGAGGTGTAGGGCAGCACGGCCAGATCGTCGCTGCCCACGGTCAGTTCGGGCGCGGCATGGCCGCTCTCGAGCATGGCGCTCCAGCCGATCAGCGTGGCCGATGCCGGTGCGTCGGGCAGCGGCACGGTGCGCGCCTGCACGATGTCGGGCAGCGCGCCGACCGCAGGCTCGGCGGGCAGGTAGTGCGAATAGGGCGCGCTCACGCCATGCTGCAGCGTGCCGTCGGCCAGCAGCGGCTCCCACTCGGGCAGGTTCTCCTGCCCGAAGACGGCGGTGTTGGCCTGGCTGTCCTGCATCAGGTAGCGCAGCTCGTCGGCCTTGAGCATGGGATTGGCCGGCACCACCACGGCGTTGGCGCGCAGGATGCCGTAGTAGCCGATGATGAACTGCGGACTGTTCTGCACGTTGAGCAGCACGCGATCGCCGCGGCGCACGCCGCAGACATCGTGCAGGTAGCCTGCCAGCGCCTCGACCTCGCGCTTCAGGCGCGTGTAGTCGATCACCTCGCCGTAGTACACGATCGCCGGCTTGCCCGGGTATCGCGTGGCGGCGACGTCGAGGTTGTAGCAAAGACTGGTCTTCGGCACGGTCAGCGTCTTCGACGCGTGAGGCGGCCAAAAGGGGTAATGACGGGTGAACATGCAGTCTCCTGAACTGTATGATTGCCATACTTTTTATTCAGTCTAACTGCGTCGCGGTGCGAGCGTCCATGGCCCCCGCCAGGGCGTTCCGCATCGCAGAACGGTTTCGGGGGATACCGGCTATTCGATATCGCGTTCGCGATAGGGGTCGGGCACGCGCAGGCGCGCCAGGATGCGGGTTTCCAGCGCTTCCATCTGCGCGGCCTCTTCCTCGTCCAGGTGATCGTAGCCGAGCGCGTGCAGCACGCCATGCACGACCAGGTGGGCGGCGTGCTGGCGCAGCGGTTTGCCCTGTTCGGCGGCTTCGCGCTGCAGCACGGGCAGGCACAGCACGATGTCGCCGTGCAGTGTGCCTTGCGGGTCGATGCCGTATTCGAAGGTGAGCACGTTGGTGGCGTAGTCGCGCTCGCGGTAGCCGTGATTGAGCGCGCGGCCCTCGTCGGCGTCGACCAGGCGCAGGGTCAGCTCGGCTGCCTGCGGCGGTTCCTCGAGCGTTGCGGCGCCCGCGTTCAGGGCCGACTCGGCCCAGCCGCGCAGGCGCCAGCGCGGCAGCTCGGCGGCTGTCGCGCCGTACTGGATGCTCAGCGAGAGCCGGACCTTGCCCTCGCTCATGGGCGGTTGGAGTCGGCCTGTTCGTAGGCGTCGACGATGCGTGCGACCAGCGGATGGCGCACCACGTCGCGGCTGGTGAAGCCCGAGAACGCGATGCCGTTCACGCCCTGCAGCACTTGCAGGGCGTCGGCCAGGCCGCTGCGCTGGCCCTTGGGCAGGTCGACCTGCGAGGGGTCGCCGGTGATCACCGCCTTGCTGCCGAAGCCGATGCGCGTGAGGAACATCTTCATCTGCTCGGGCGTGGTGTTCTGCGCTTCGTCCAGGATCACGAAGGCATGGTTGAGCGTGCGCCCGCGCATGTAGGCGAGCGGCGCGATCTCGATCGTCTGCTTCTCGAAGAGCTTCTGCACGCGCTCGAAGCCGAGCAGGTCGTAGAGCGCGTCGTACAGCGGGCGCAGGTAGGGGTCGACCTTCTGCGCCAGGTCGCCCGGCAGAAAGCCCAGGCGCTCGCCGGCCTCGACGGCGGGGCGGGTCAGCACCAGGCGCTGGACGATGTCGCGTTCCAGGGCATCGATGGCGCAGGCCACCGCGAGCCAGGTCTTGCCGGTGCCGGCCGGGCCCGTGCCGAAGGTGATGTCGTGCGAGAGGATGTTCTTCAGATAGTCGCGCTGGCGCGGCGTGCGCGGGCGCAGGTCCGTGCGCCGGGTGCGCAGCACGATGGTGTCGTCGTCCTCGTCGGGCGAGGGGACGGGGGGCGCAGGCGCCGGCTCGGCGGCCGCCGTCGCGGCCTCCTGCTGGCGCGTCTGGGCGTCGCGCTGCATGCCCTTGATCTCGACCAGGCCCAGTTGCACGTCGTCGACCGACAGGGGGCGATGACGCGCCCGCACGTGCAGGAAGTTCAGGGCGACGGCCGCCTCGTCGGCGCGCTCGCCGGTGAGCGTGACGCGGTTGCCGCGGCGCGCGATCTCGACCGAATAGGCCGCAGCGAGCTGGCGCAGGTTGTCGTCGAGCGGGCCGCACAGGTTGGCGAGGTGGGTGTTGTCGCCGTCCAGGACGACCACGGTGGGACGAACACGCTTGCTACGCGTGCGGGGAGCTGTCATGGGGCCAGTGTCTCCTGGCGCAGACCGCGCGCCTTGTCGAATGCGCCGACGGCGGCGGCGCTGGTCGAATCCTCAGCATTGGCCATGCCGTCGCGCGTGACGACGTCGGCCCGCAGGCTGTTCGGATAGGCCTCGGTGATGCGCACGTCGACCATCTGGCCGATCAGGCGCGCCGGGGCGGTGAAGTTCACGATGCGGTTGTTCTCGGTACGCCCCATCAGGTCGGTGTCGCCGTTGCGGCGGGCCGGCCCTTCGACCAGCACGCGCTGCACGGTGCCGACCATGGCCGCGCTGATCGCCTGCGCCTGCGCATTGATGAGGGCCTGCAGGCGCTGCAGGCGTTCGAGCTTGACCGACTGCGGTGTGTCGTCCTCGAGGTCGGCCGCGGGCGTACCCGGGCGGCGCGAGTACACGAAGGAGAACGAGGTGTCGAAGCCGACGTCCTCGATGAGCCGCATGGTCTTCTCGAAGTCGGCCTCGGTCTCGCCCGGAAATCCGACGATGAAGTCCGAGGACAGCGTGAGCCCCGGGCGCGCCGCGCGCAGCTTGCGCACGATGGACTTGAACTCGAGCGAGGTATAGCCGCGCTTCATCGCCGCCAGCACGGTATCGCTGCCCGCCTGCACGGGCAGGTGCAGAAAGGGCACCAGCTTGGGCAGGCTGCCGTGCGCCTCGATCAGGCGCGGCGTCATTTCCTTGGGGTGCGAGGTGGTGTAGCGGATGCGCTCGATGCCCGGAACGTCGTGCACGTATTCGAGGAGCAGGGCGAAGTCGGCGACTTCGCCGTCGCCGAGCGGCGCGCGGTAGGCGTTGACGTTCTGGCCGAGCAGCGTCACTTCGCGCACGCCGAGTTCGGCGAGATCGACGATCTCGGTCAGCACGTCCTCGAACGGACGCGAGACCTCCGGGCCGCGCGTATACGGCACCACGCAGAAGCTGCAGTACTTGCTGCAGCCTTCCATGATCGAAACGAAGGCGCTCGGGCCCTCGACCCGCGCAGGCGGCAGGTGGTCGAATTTCTCGACTTCGGGAAAGCTGATGTCCACCTGCGAACGGCGTTCGGCGCGGCTGCGGGCGATCAGTTCGGGCAGGCGGTGCAGCGTCTGCGGGCCGAACACCACGTCCACATAGGGCGCGCGCTGCACGATCGCGGCGCCTTCCTGGCTGGCCACGCAGCCGCCCACGCCGATCACGATGTCCGGGCGGGCCTGCTTGAGCAGCTTGGCGCGGCCGAGGTCGGAGAACACCTTTTCCTGCGCCTTCTCGCGCACCGAACAGGTGTTGAAGAGGATGACGTCGGCTTCCTCGACGTTGCCGGTGAGTTCGAGGCCCTGGCCTTCGTGCAGCACGTCGGCCATCTTGGCCGAGTCGTACTCGTTCATCTGGCAGCCGAAGGTGCGGATATAGACTTTGCGCGCGCGACTGGGCGCGCCTGCCGGGGTTTCCGGCGAACGGGTGGTGTCCATGCGATTGCCGTAACGGTTGTTGAGTCCGGGGGCGGGAAAACCGGCCATTGTAGCCTTGGCGCGATCGGGTGTGTCGGGTACGGGCATGGCCGGTATCGGTTTCAAGGCGGTGTCGCCCGCACCGGAAACGGCGACGCCGGCAAGATGCCGGCGTCGCGCGGTGCCCGGTGGCGCAGGGCGTCAGTCCCGGATCGCGTCGCCCATGGTGTCGCGATACCACTCGTGAAAGTGCTGCATGCCGTCTTCCATCGGCGACTGGTACGGGCCGACTTCGCTGGTGCCGCGCTGCATCAGCGCGCGGCGCCCGGCGTCCATGCGCTCGGCGATCTCGTCGTCCTCGACCGCGGTCTCCATGTAGGCGGCCTGCTGGGCCTCGATGAACTCGCGCTCGAAGGCGGCGATTTCCTCGGGGTAGTAGAACTCGACGATGTTGACCGTCTCCTGCGGGCCCTTGGGGTACAGCGTGGACATCACCAGCACGTGCGGATAGAGTTCGATCATCAGGGTGGGGAAGTAGGTCACCCAGATCGCGCCGTAGTCGGGCGCCTTGCCGTCGCGGTATTCGAGCAGGCGGTCGTGCCACAGGCGGTACACGTCCGAACCCGGTTGCGCGAGCGCATTGTGCACGCCCACGCGCTGCAGGCTGTGCTGGCGGGCGAACTCCCAACTGAGGTCGTTGCAGGTCACGAAGCGGCCCAGGCCCGGATGGAAAGGCCCGACGTGGTAGTCCTCCAGGTAGACCTCGATGAAGGTCTTCCAGTTGTAGTTGCACTGGTGGACCTCGATCTTGTCGAGCACGTAGTCGGAGAAGTCGAACTCCGGGCGGCCCAGCAGTTCGCCGAGGTCCTTGGCCACGTCGCGCGGGCCCTCGAACAGCAGGCCCTTGTAGTTCTGTACCGGGAAGCGCTGCAGGTTCATGCAGGGCGTGCTTTCGAACTGCGGCGCGCCCAGCAGTTGGCCGCGGGCGTCGTAGGTCCAGCGGTGCAGGGGGCAGACGATGTTGCCGCCCTGCGCGCGCAGGTTGCCGGCCGAGTTCTCGGGGCCGGATACGTTGCCCGCCGCGCCGCCCAGCATGATGGCCTGGCGGTGGCGGCAGACGTTCGAGAGCAGCTCCACGCCCTGAGGGTTGCGCACGAGCGCGCGCCCGCCGTCCTCCTGGAGGAGGGTGCGATAGTCGCCGACGTTGGGCACGAGCTTCTCGCTCCCAACGTACAGCGCCGATTGCTGAAAGATGGTTTGCAGTTCCCGCTTGAAGATCGATTCGTCGAAGTAGGCGGTGACGGGCAACTGCGCCCGGCTGGCTGCCACATGTGCCATGCGACCGATATCGGTCATGATTCCCTCCGCGTAGCGTACGACGTCGCCAAGTCTGGAGTCGGTGGGCCACGTCGCGCTGCGCAAAGGCGGGCTCGCCCTGCGCTCAAAACGCATCGATGACACATCGCCCGCATACCCGGGTAGAAGACGCCAAAGTGGTGTGGCCGACTTTTCCCGGAAAATTACCGTTCAGGGCGGCGCGAAGAAAATTTGATCGCTTGGATCAACCAAACTTTACATTGTACCTCCAAGCAGCGTTCGACCGCCAGCGACCCGGGGTGTTCCCCCGGCCTGCAGCCGCCCGCTTCCATTACAATGCTCGCCTTTCGTTTTCGCCCCGCGCCGCCGTAGCGGCAGCGCGCACGGCGCAGGAGCCAGCCATGAGCGACAACCCCCAGAAGCCTGGCGACGCCGGGACCCCGCAGAATTTCGAGGCCGCCCTCGGGCAGCTCGAAGCCCTGGTCGCCGAACTCGAGCGTGGCGATCTGCCGCTCGAGGCCTCGTTGCTGGCCTATCGCAAGGGGGTCGACCTGGTGCGCGTCTGCCAGCAGCAGTTGGCGGCGGCCGAGCAGCAGGTCAAGGTGCTGGACGCGGATTTGCTGAGACCCCTGGACGCCGACGACGTTCGCGGCGATGCCTGAGACATATCGTATGAGCACCATCACGACATTGCCGCAGTTCGCGAGCTGGCTGGAGAGCGCCCGCCGCCGTTGCGAGGACGCGCTTGCGCGCCATCTGCCCAAGGCCGAGGACGTGCCCGCCGCGCGCCTGCACGACGCCATGCGCTACGCCGTGCTCGGTGGCGGCAAACGGGTGCGCGCCGCGCTGGTGTATGCCGCCGGCGCGGCCTGCGGCAGCGCGACGCAACCGGTCGCCAATGGCCTGGACGCCGCCGCCGCCGCGGTCGAGTTCATCCATGCCTATTCGCTGGTGCACGACGATCTGCCGTGCATGGACGACGACGTCATGCGGCGCGGGCGCCCCACGCTGCACGTGCAGTTCGACGAAGCCTGCGCGCTGCTGGCCGGCGACGCACTGCAGCCGCTCGCCTTCGGCTGCCTGGCGCAAATGCCGATCGCGCCCGCGCTGGTGGCCCAGGCCGTGCGTACCCTGGCCGAGGCCAGCGGCAGCCTGGGCATGGTCGGTGGCCAGGCGATCGACCTGGACAGTGTCGGCCGCAGGCTGAGCCTGGACGAGCTGGAAACCATGCACCGCATGAAGACCGGCGCGCTGCTGCGCGCGAGTGTCGCACTGGGCGCCGTGGTGGCGGGCGCCGCTTCGCCGATGCGGCGCAGCCTGGATACCTATGCCCAGGCGATCGGGCTGGCCTTCCAGGTGGTGGACGACGTGCTGGACGTGAGCGCGGACAGTGCCGCGCTGGGTAAGACCGCGGGCAAGGACGCCGCCGAGAACAAGCCGACCTACGTCTCGCTGCTGGGCCTGGAGCGCGCGCGCGAGTTGGCCGAGGCGCTGCGCATCGAGGCCCACAACGCGCTGCGGGAGCTGGGCGAGGGCCAGCGCATCGAGCCGCTGGCCGGGCTGGCGGATTACATCGTGTTGCGCGACCGTTGACGGGTCTGGCGCGGCATTCCCTGACGATATTGGATAATCGCGGCATGACTACTGATTTGCTGGACCGCATCCAGTCGCCGGCGGACGTGCGCCGACTGACGCGCGGACAACTCGACACGCTGGCCGGCGAGCTGCGCAGCTTCGTGCTCGACTCCGTATCCCGCACCGGCGGGCACCTGTCCTCCAACCTGGGCACGGTCGAGCTGACCATCGCCTTGCACCATGTCTTCGACACGCCGCACGACCGCATCGTGTGGGATGTCGGTCACCAGACGTATCCGCACAAGATCCTGACCGGACGGCGCGACGCCATGGCGACGCTGCGCCAGGCCGGCGGCATCTCGGGCTTTCCCAAGCGTTCGGAATCCGAGTACGACGCCTTCGGCACCGCGCATTCGTCCACCTCGATCTCGGCCGCGCTCGGCATGGCCGTGGCCTCGCGCAACGCGGGCGTCAAGCGCAAGCACATCGCCGTGATCGGCGATGGCGCGATGACGGCCGGCATGGCTTTCGAGGCGCTCAACAACGGCGGCGTGACGCCGGACATCGACCTGCTCGTCATCCTGAACGACAACGACATGTCGATCTCGCCTCCCGTGGGCGCGCTCAACCGCTACCTGACGCGGTTGATGTCCGGCTCGTTCTACGCGGCCGCGCGCAACATGGGCAAGGCGGTGCTGCAGCACATGCCCTCGCCGGTGCTCGAGATCGCGCGGCGGGTGGAGAACCATGCCAAGGGCATGGTCGGGCCGGCCACGCTGTTCGAGGAGATGGGGTTTCATTATTTCGGCCCGATCGACGGTCATGACCTGGATGCACTGCTGCCCACGCTGCAGAACCTGCGCAACCAGACCGGGCCGTTGTTCCTGCACGTGGTCACGCGCAAGGGCCAGGGCTACAAGCTCGCCGAAGCCGACCCCGTGCTCTACCACGGTCCCGGCAAGTTCGACCCCGCGGTGGGCATCCGTCCGGCCAGCAAGCCGGCGCGCCAGACCTTCACCCAGGTGTTCGGCAACTGGCTGTGCGACATGGGCGCGGCCGATGCGCGCCTGGTCGGTGTCACGCCCGCCATGCGCGAGGGCAGCGGCCTGGTCGAGTTCGAGAAGCGCTTTCCCGGGCGCTACTTCGACGTCGGCATCGCCGAGCAGCACGCCGTGACCTTTGCCGCGGGCCTGGCCTGCGAGGGCCAGAAGCCGGTCGTGGCGATCTATTCGACCTTCCTGCAGCGCGCCTACGATCAACTGATCCACGACGTGGCGCTGCAGAACCTGGACGTCACCTTCGCCCTGGACCGCGCCGGGCTGGTCGGCGCGGACGGCGCCACGCACGCGGGCAACTACGACATCGCCTTCACCCGCTGTATTCCGAACATGGTGGTGGCCACGCCGTCCGACGAGGCGGAGTGCCGGCTGCTGCTCAGCACCTGCTACCAGCATCCGGGGCCGGCCACCGTGCGCTATCCGCGCGGTAGCGGCGCCGGGGTGGCCGCGGGCGACGGTCTGGCCACCGTCCCGCTCGGCAAGGCGGTGCTGCGCCGCGAGGGCGGCAAGGTGGCGCTGCTGGTCTTCGGCACGCTGCTGCCGGCGGCCATGGCGGCGGCGCAGGCGCTGGACGCCACGGTGCTCGACATGCGCTTCGTCAAGCCCATCGACCGCGAGGCCATCCTGCGGGCCGCGGCCGCGCATGCTGCGCTGGTCACGGTCGAGGAGGGCTGCATCATGGGCGGTGCCGGCAGCGCCGTCGGCGAAGTTCTCGGCGAGGCCGGTGTGGTGCTGCCGCTGCTGCAGCTCGGCCTGCCGGACCGGTTCATCGACCATGGCGACCAGGCCACGCTGCTTGCCGGCCTGGGGCTGGACGCCACCGGCATCGAGCGCGCGATACGACAGCGTTTCGGCGATCTCTACGCTCGTCCCGACGTGGCCGCGGCTTGAACGTCCCGTCAGGGGGCTGTCGTTTTGCCCAGGTGATACTATCGGAACGATAGGTAATACCTTACCAATACAGTCGGGATTCGGGTCATAATGCTGCCTGGTCCCGCTTTTCAGATTGCCATGAACTCTCCTCTCGATTCCGCGCTGGCGATGCCCGATGTGCAGTCCAGCTACGACCCCCGCCAGATCGCGATCCAACGCGTGGGCATTCGCGGCGTCAGGCACCCCTTCATCGTCGCGGGCGAGGATGGCGAAGCCATGCCCACCGTGGCCGATTGGACGCTGACGGTCGCGCTGCCTGCAGATCAGAAGGGAACGCACATGTCGCGTTTCGTGGCCTTGCTCGAGAAGCATCGCCGCACGCCGGCCGACCTGGACGGGTTCTCGGCCATGGCGGCCGAGATGCTCGGGCTGCTCAATGCGCAGCGGGGCGAACTGATCGCGAGCTTTCCGTATTTCATCAACAAGACGGCGCCCATCTCGGGCGTGCAGAGTCTGCTCGACTACGCAGTCACCTGGACCGCGCGCGCCACCACCGGCGGCGTGCAGCGTGAAGTCAAGGTCGTCGTGCCGGTGACCAGCCTGTGCCCCTGCTCCAAGACCATCTCGCAGTACGGCGCGCACAACCAGCGTTCGCACGTCACGGTGGCCGTGGTGCTGGAAGAGGGCGAGGCTTTCTCGATGGACGGCCTCATCCGCGCCATCGAGAGCGAGGGCTCGTGCGAGCTCTGGGGCCTGCTCAAGCGCACCGACGAGAAGTTCGTCACCGAGCATGCCTACGACAACCCCAAGTTCGTCGAGGATCTGGTGCGCGATGTCGCCGCGCGGATCGCGATCCATCCGGGCGTGGCGAGCTACGTGGTCGAAGCCGAGAACTTCGAGTCGATCCACAACCACTCGGCCTACGCCGTCGTCGAAGGCTGAGCCACCGGACATCGCAGCCGTCCCTGGTGTATGCCAGGGCGCCGTCCAGACCCCGCGTGCCCACGGCGCGCGGGGTCTTCGTTCATTTGCGCCCGCGTTGCGCCGCCGCGGCCTGCGCGTCGATGCAGGCGATCAGCGAGGCCAGTGCGCCCGCCGGTGCGGGGTGCGTGCGAAACACCAAGCCCAGGTCGCGATGGAATGTCTGCTCGCCCAGGTCGAGCGCGCGTACGCGGCGCGGCCAGGCCCCGTGCATCACCGGCTCGGGCATGAGGGCGACGCCCACGCCGTCGGCCACCAGCCGCACGATGGCCTCGAGCTCGTCGGCTTCGCACACCTCGTGCGGGCGCAACTGGCGCTCGCGCAGAAAGCGCTCGACCTGCCGGCCGCCGAACGAGGTCCGCTCATAGCGCACGAAAGGCTGGGTGGCGAGCAGTTCGGCCCAGTCCGCGCCGGGCGTCGTGCGCGGCACCAGCAGGCGAAAGGGCTCGCGCACCAGCGTGCTCCAGTGCAGGTCGCTGTGCAGGCCGAAGGGCGGGCGGATGACCACGGCCAGATCCAGTTCGCCCGCATCGACCCGGTTGACCAGGTCGATCGATACGCCCGGCACGATGCGCGTGTGCGCGTTCGGGTGCTCGCGGTGAAAGCGCGCGAGCGCGTCGGGCAGCAGTGTGCGCTGGATCGACGCGATCGCCCCGAGCTGGATGCGCGTCACGCCGGCCTCGGCCGTGCCCGCCGAACCGAGCTGCTCGTAGAGGGCGAGCAGCTCCTGGGCCTGCGCCAGCACCTGCGTGCCGCGGGCCGTGAGCTGCGCCGCCCGGCCGTGCTTCTCGAACAGGGCGAAGCCCAGGCCTTCCTCGAGCCGCCGCATCTGGGCGCTCACCGCCGCCTGGGTCAGGCCGACCTTGGCGCCGGCCCGCGCGAAGGTACCTTCGCGGGCCACGGCGAGGAGGGTGCGCAGTTCACGGATCATGGATCAATAATTTTTGTGTTTTCGAAAAATATATATTGATTTTATTTTGATTTGGACCGTACTACCATGTCGTCCATCCACCTGTGGCGCTGGCTGGCGCTGCGGGGCCGACCTCGATACGGAGCCTACGCCATGAGTCTGTCGCCTTTTCACCTTGCCATCCCGGTCTACGACCTGCCCGCCGCGCGCCGCTTCTACGGCGAAGTGTTCGGCCTGGCGGAGGGGCGTTCGAGCCAGCAGTGGGTGGATTTCGATTTCTTCGGCCACCAGCTCGTCATTCACGAGCATCCCAAGACCGCCTCGCAGGATCACGCGCACACCAACCCGGTGGACGGCCATGACGTGCCGGTGCCGCATTTCGGCGTGGTGCTGGGCTGGGAGGCGTGGGAAGCCCTGGCCGAGCGGCTGAAGTCCTTCGACACCAAGTTCGTGATCGAACCCTATGTGCGCTTCCAGGGCCAGGTTGGCGAACAGGCCACCATGTTCCTGCTCGACCCCTGTGGCAACGCGCTGGAGTTCAAGGCCTTCAAGGACCTCGGGCAGCTCTTCGCGAAGTGAGCGCGGGCGCGCGCCCGACAAAACAAAACCCGCGCCGGGCAGGCCGGAGCGGGTCGGTGGCTCGGCGGGTGATCGCCTTCAGTCGCGGAAATTCTCGACGGTGAGGGGAATATCCTGCACGTCCTTGCGCAGCATGGCGATGATCGACTGCAGATCGTCGCGCTTGGCGCCCTGCACGCGCACGCTGTCGCCCTGGATGCTCGCCTGGACCTTGATCTTGCTGTTCTTCACCAGGGCCACGATCTTCTTGGCATTCTCCTGGGGAATGCCGTTGCGCACGGTGAGCACCTGCTTGACCTTGTCGCCGCCGATCTTCTCGACCTTGCCGCGGTCGAGAAAGCGCACGTCCACGTTGCGGCGCGTCATCTTGTTCAAGAGGATGTCGATCACCTGGTCGAGCTGAAAGTCGCTGTCGGCGTAGGCGGTGAGTTCCTTCTCGCCCTGGTCCACGCGCGCATCCGATCCCTTGAAGTCGAAGCGGTTGCCGATCTCCTTGTTGGCCTGCTCGACCGCATTGCGCAGCTCCACCGTATCGGGCTTGCAAACGGCGTCGAATGAAGGCATGTCGTACTCCTGGAAAGCGGGTCTGTCGATCCAAATGAGTATGACATAATTCGCGGGTGCCTCTTGCCGCCGTATCCCCCGCCCTCCATGATCTCTCGCGCCTGAACACGCTGGCGCTACAGGCGCATGCACGCACGGTGGTCGCGCTGGATCGCCTGGATGCGGTGGAGCGCCTGTTCGCACAGGCGCCGGCGGCCTTCGTGCTGGGCGGCGGCAGCAATGTCGTCCTGCCCCGCGTCTTTCCGGGCACCGTGGCGCTAATACGCCTGGCCGGGATACGCCGCCTGCCGGACGATGCGGGCGACGTCATCATCGAGGCTGCCGCGGGAGAATCCTGGCATGGCTTCGTCGCGCACTGCGTCGCGCAGGGCTGGGGCGGGCTGGAGAACCTCGCGCTCATTCCCGGCACGGTGGGCGCCGCGCCCGTGCAGAACATCGGCGCCTACGGCGTCGAAGTCTGCGAGCGCCTGGAGAGCGTGACCGCCTATGATCGCCACGCGCGCGAGTGGGTGCGGTTCACGTCCGACGCCAGCGCCTTCGCCTATCGCGACAGCCGCTTCAAGCGCGAGCCCGGACGATGGCTCATCACCGCGGTGCGCTTTCGGCTGCCGTCGGCCTGGACGCCCAGGCTGTCGTATCCCGACCTGCGCGAACGGCCCGAATGGCGCGATGGCGCCCCGACCCCGCAGGCCGTCTTCGATGCGGTTTGCGCGATCCGCCGCGCCAAGCTGCCTGACCCCGCTCAACTGCCGAATGCCGGCAGTTTCTTCAAGAACCCCATCGTGCCCGCCGCGCTGGCCGAGCGGCTGCGTGCCCAGGCGGCGCGCATGCCTGCCTGGCCGCTGGCCGACGGCCGGGTCAAGCTCGCAGCCGGCTGGCTGATCGAACAGGCGGGCTGGAAGGGCCGCCGGCTCGGCCGGGTGGGCATGCACGAGCGCCACGCGCTGGTGCTGGTCAACTACGGCGGTGCCGAGCGGCGCGACGTGCAGGCGCTGGCCGATGCGGTCGTCGCGGACGTGGCGGCGCGCTTTGGGGTGATGCTCGAGGCCGAGCCGGTGCAGGTGCCGGCCGCCGGCTAGGCGCGGCTTTCCGGTGCGCGCGCCGGCGCCGTCATCTCGTCGCTGAATTCTCTCGCCAATTCCAGCAGTGCATGCAAGGCCGGGTTGTCGTCGCCGTGGCGCCAGGCCAGCGAGATCTCCTGGTAGAGCGCTGGCTCGTCATGCGATAGCGGCACGTAACGCACCTTGGGATGGATCAGCGAGGCCAGGTTGCCTGGTACCAGGGCAACGCACAGGCCGGCGGCCACCACGCAGATCACGCTCGCGATCTGCGAGGCCTCCTGCTCGATGGCCGGCTGGAACCCCGCTGCGGCGCACACGGAGAGCAGTTGGGCATGCGAGGCCGGCACCTTGTCGCGCGAGAAGGCGATGAAGGCTTCGCCGGCAAGCTCCGCCACATCCAGCGAGGCACGTTGCGCGAGGCGATGCTGGGAAGGCAGCGCGGCCATCAGTTTGTGGCGCGCGAACGGCTGGGTGCATAGCTGGGGCTCGTTGCTGGGCAGCGGCGTGCGCAGCAGACCGACGTCCAGGTCTCTGCGCTTGAGCTGTTCGATCTGGTCGCGGCTGGTCATCTCGGCCAGACGCAGCCGCACGCCGGGCCGGCGGCGGCGAAAGCGAGCGACCAGATCGGGCATGAAGCCGTAGCCGACGCTGCCGATGAAGCCCATGGCCACCGCGCCCAGGGTGCCCTCGTTCGCCGAGCGCGTGCGTTCGAGCACGGCGGCTTCGTAGCGCAGCCAGTGATAGGCCTCCTGGAGAAACACCTTGCCCGCCGGGGTGAGCGCCACCGAACGCTTGTTGCGCAAGAAGAGCTGGGTACCGAGGTGGCTCTCCAGCCTTTGAATGGCCTGGCTGAGCGGAGATTGCGCAATCCCGGCGCGCTGTGCCGCGCGCGTGTAGTTGAGTTCTTCCGCAACCGCGATGAACTGGCGAAGCAGGCGGGTGTTGAGCATGGCGGGGGCAGCGGCTGGGGTAGTGGCGGGTTACGCATGTCGCCGTGACTCGCGCCGCCCAGACTTAGATATGAATCAGCTTACAGAGCAATGAATTATATGTTGGACGGCACAAGAGCGCTTCCCTACACTGCGACCGCATCAGGAGGAGTAGCGATGTCCAATCCAACGCACGACGAAACCCGCGCTCTCGAGGCGCGCGAGGCTGTGAAGGCCCTGCTGGCACCGCATCAGGCCGTGCCCGACGAACTGCTCTCGCGACTGCGCCTGCACGGTTCGGCACAGGAATTCGACAGCCCGCACAAGCTGGTGCTGGCTTCGGCCAGCGCCGTGGGTGCGTTCGCGCTGGGCGTGGAGCAGTACTGGCGCCTGGCGGGCGGGCCCGGCCAGTCCATCGGCATCGACTGGATGCAGGCGGCGTCCGGCCTGAACCCCGGCCACTTCCAGACGCAGAGCGGCTACGCCTTGCCGGCCCTCTCGCTGCTGACCGAACTCAAGGCGGACTTCTACGAGACGGCCGACGGCAGGTGGTTCTTTCCGATCGGCTCCTATCCGCACTTGCGCGACGGCGTGCTGGAGTTGCTCGACTGCGCGAACACGCAGACGGCGCTCGCCGCCGGCATCGGCCGCTGGCGCGCCGACGACCTGGAGCAGGCGTTCGCCGAGCGCAAGCTGCCCGGCGTGTACGCGCGTTCGCAGCAGGAATGGCTGGCGCACCCGCAGGGCAGTCTGCTGGCCCAGGTTCCGCCCATCTCGCTGGAGAAGATCGGCGATTCGGCGCCCGAACCGCCCCGACTTCTCGAGCGTCCCCTGCAGGCGTTGCGCGTGCTGGACATGGGCCACGTGATCGCCGGGCCGGTGGTGGCGCGCACGCTGGCCGAGCACGGTGCCGACGTGTTGCGCATCGGCGCGCCGACCAACCAGGATCCGTTTCGCCAGACCGTGGACACCAACATCGGCAAGCGCTCGGCATTCCTGGATCTGGACGTGCCGCTCGATCACGCCAAGGTGCGTGAGCTGATGACCGGCGCCGACGTGATCGTGCAGTCCTGGCGTCCGGGCAGTCTGGAACGGCGAGGCTTGGGCGCCGCAGATGCCGCAGCACTGCGGCCGGGCGTGATCTACGTCAGCGTCAGCGCCTTTGGCGACGAAGGCGCGTGGCGCGAGCGCGGCGGATTCGAGCAGCTCGGTCAGGCCGTCAGTGGCGTGACGGTGCGCGAGGCCGTGGGCGGGCGACCGCGCGTGGTGCCGACCTACCTGCTGAACGACTATCTGTCGGGTTACCTCGGCGCGGCCGGCGTGATGCAGGCCCTGATGCGTCGTGCGACCGAGGGCGGCTCCTACCACGTCCGGGTCTCGCTCGCGCGCACATCGATGTGGGTGCAGGATTTGGGCCTGTTGCCGTTCGATGCCGGGCGCGGCGAGCGCCGGCACTTCGCCGACGGGCTGCGTCCCGTGCTGCAGACGCGCGAGTCCGCGTACGGTCCGCTGCGCCAGTTGCCGCCCATCGCGCAGTTCTCGCACACGCCGGCGCGCTGGGACCTGCCGCCCGCGCCGAACGGCGCCCATGCGCCGGCTTGGCGCTGCTGAACGCAGCCCGCACAGCCTCGCCATCCACCATCGACAAGAAGGGAGACACATCATGTCCAAACGCAGACTTGCCGCATCGCTCGCGGCGCTTTCGCTCACCGCTTCCGGCGCCGTCTGGGCACAGTCCACGGACAACTACCCGAGCAAGCCCATCAGCCTGCTGATCGGCTTTGCGCCGGGCGGCCCCACCGACGCCATCGGCCGCGTGCTGTTTCGCAAGGTGTCGGAGCTGCTGGGCCAGCCCATCGTGATCGAGAACCGGCCGGGTGCGGGCGGCAACATCGCCGCGGCGGAGCTGCTGCGCACCGCGCCCGACGGATACAAGCTGATGTACGGCACCTCGTCCGTGACGACCGCGCCGGCGCTGTTCTCGCGGGACGACTTGAATCCGGGCAAGGCGTTCGTCGCAGCCGGTTGCTCGGTCGCGGTCCCCCTGATCCTGCTGGTCAGCAAGAGCAACAAGGCGCCCGATGCGCGTGCCTTCTATGGCGAGATCAAGCAGGACCCGCAGCGCTACTTCATGGGCACCTCGGGCAACGGTTCGGTCGACCATCTGGTCGGCATGGAGATCGCCGACAAGCTCGACGTGAATGCCGAGACGGTGCCGTACAGCGGCAACGGACCGGCGCTGACCGACCTTGCCGGCGGCAACACGGGCTTCATGTATTCGGGTTCGTTCAACAGCGCCATGCCTTTCATCCAGAGCGGACAGGTGCGTGCGCTGGCGGTGACCTCGGCACACCGCTCCGAGGCGCTGCCGGATGTGCCCACGCTCAGCGAGAGCGTACCCGGGCTCGAATCGTTCGACGCCGGCACCTGGCAGGTGCTGCTGGCTCCCAAGGGAACGCCGACGCCGATACTGCACAAGCTGAACGACGCGCTGCAGACTGCGCTCAAGGATCCGGACGTGCTCACCAGCTTGCGTTTCCAGGGTGCGGAGGCCATGGACATGACGCCGGAGCAATGCCAGCAGTATGTCGATGCCGAGTTCGTGCGCTGGACCGCGACGGTCGAACGGCTGGGACTCAAGCTGAACTAGGGCCTGTCGACGGGCTGTAGTTCAGGGCCGGCCTTCAGGACCGGCCCGGGCCGCCCCCGCGCACGGGGGCTCAGTCGTCTTCCAGCAACCCGTGCTCTTCGAGCACCGCGTGGATTTCGCCCAGGCGCGCGAGCGGATCGTCCTGGGCCAGCAGATCGCGCTTGCGGCGGGGCGACAGGGGCAGCAGTTCGGCCCAGCGGTTGGCCACCCAGCCAGCCTCGTCCAGACGAAAGGGCGGCGCGACGGGCATGCTGGCCGGTGCGGTGCCGTCGCGCTGCAGCGAGGCGATGAGCCGGCCCAGGGCGTCGGCCGCCGGTTGCAGGGCGGCGGGGATAGGCTGCGTGGGGTCGTCCGCCAGCGGGGCCGCCTCGCCTTCCCACAGCCCGTAGCGCCCCTGCGCAACGTCGCTCAGGCGAAAGCGGGCGCCGCCGCGGCATCGGATCTGGTAGAGGCCCGGCATGGGCTGGTGGCATTCCTCGATGTGCGCAAGGGTGCCGACATCGGCGAGCACTTCGTGGCCCTCGGGCGTGCGGACTTCGCGGCCTTCGAGTAGCACCACGACGCCGAACGGGCTGCCGTCGGCCACACAGCGGCGGATCAGGTCGAGGTAGCGCACCTCGAAGATGCGCAGTTGGAGGCTGCCGTCCGGAAACAGGGCATTGCCTAGCGGGAACAGGGAGAGGGCGGACATGGCGTTGTGCGGGCAAGGAGGACGAGCGGGCGGGCGGACAGGGCGGACAACACGGCCGCGTGGCGGGCTATGATGACGCCGATCCCTTCTGCGAGGTTTCGATTGTCCATCGATTCGGTCCATGACGTGCGGCTACGGCCCAGCGGCTGGGTGTTCGGCGTTGCGCCCGGCGAATCCATTCTGGAGGCGGCGCGCCGCGCCGGCATCCGCATGCCCAGTTCGTGTCGCAACGGAACGTGTCGGGCCTGTTTGTGCCGCATGGTCTCGGGCGCCGTGGACTATCGGGTGGAGTGGCCGGGCGTCAGCCGCGACGAGCGTGACGAGGGTTGGCTGTTGGCCTGTGTCGCGCGGCCGCGCATGCCCCTGGTGCTCGATGCCCCGCGCGCCGCGCGCCTCGCGGATGAGGCGCCGCGGGCGCCGCTTCCGCTGACGGGCGCGCGCCGCTAGACGGCTCAGCCGCAGCGTGCCGACGAGACGCGATTGCTCTCGTCGAGAATGACGGTGAGACGGCGCGGGTTGTATTCCAAGGTCATGACCTCTCCCGGCTTCATCACGCGCAGGGTGCTGGCGCCCGAACGCTGCTGGGCGTCGCTGGCGGCGCGATCCGACCAGGCCTGGCCCGCGAGATTGGCGATCGGCTCGTTGTTGCAGACCTGGTCGCCGCCCATGGCAGGCGGCGGTGCCGACGCGCTGCTGTCAGCCCTGGCAGATGTCTGCGGCGCGCCGGACGAGCATGCCGCGAGCAGGGCGGCGAACATGGGAACGATGAGCTTGGCGTTCATGACTTCTCCTGTAGGACACGATGGGCGGCGCCAGCGCCGCACGTGAGCCCAGCGAGCCTGCAACCGGCGTGCCCGCTGGGCTCACGCAGGCCGCTACCGTAACATGTTGCCGTTCGCGCTCGTACGGGTGCGGCATCTTGCTTGCTGACTCTGCCGTTTTTCCGGCCCGCCTGGGCGGGCGTCTGCTGCGAGGATACGACGTTGAATACTCTGGAACCAGGCCACCTGCGAGGGCAGGGTGGCGTCGCCGAGGACGATGTGCGGACCGCGTGCGAGCCCGAGGCCCTGAAAAGGGCATTCCTGGATCATCTCCTGTATACGCAGGGCAAGACGCTGGAAATCGCCAGCCACAACGATATCTACCTGGCGGTGGCCTACACCGTGCGCGACCGGCTGCTGCGGCGCTGGTCGCACACCTCGTCGCGCCACAAGCGGCACGGCACGCGCACCGTCGCCTACCTGTCGGCCGAGTTCCTGATCGGCCCTTCGCTGGGCAACAACCTGCTGAACCTGGACATCACCGACGCCCTGCGCGAAACCCTCGCGCGGCTGGGCATCGATCTGGACGAGTTGGTGCGCCGCGAGGTCGAGCCCGGCCTGGGCAACGGCGGCCTGGGCCGCCTCGCCGCGTGCTTCATGGATTCGCTGGCCACCGGGGAGATCCCCGCCATCGGCTACGGCATTTACTACGAGTACGGCATTTTCTTCCAGACCGTGGTCGACGGCTGGCAGGTCGAGAACACCGACAAATGGCTGCGCTTCGGCAACCCCTGGGCGATCCATCACCCCGAGTGGGGAGTGGAAGTCAAGCTGGGCGGCTATACCGAGCACTACACCGACGATGTCGGGCGCTTTCGCGTGCGCTGGGTACCCGAGAAGACAGTCTGGGGCACGCCCTTCGACACCCCGGTGGCCGGCTACAAGGTCAGCACGGTCAACACCCTGCGGCTCTGGCGCGCCGAGGCGACAGAGGAGTTCGATTTCTCGGTCTTCAACCGCGGCGACTATCTCGGCGCGGTCAACAAGAAAGTCACCTCCGAGAACCTGACCAAGGTGCTCTATCCCAACGACGAAAGCCACCAGGGCAAGGAGTTGCGGCTGGAGCAGCAGTATTTCTTCGTCGCCTGCGCGCTGCGCGACATGCTGCGCATCCTGGAGCATCGCGGCCTGCCGGTGACGGAGTTTCCCCGCGCCTTCGCGGTGCAGTTGAACGATACCCACCCGGCGATCGGCGTGGCCGAGCTGATGCGCCTCTTGATCGACGAGTACCTGGTGCCCTGGGAGCAGGCCTGGGAGGCCACGCGCGCCACGTTCGCCTACACCAACCACACGCTGCTGCCCGAAGCGCTCGAGCGCTGGCCGCTCGAGCTGTTCAAGAGCGTGCTGCCGCGCCACCTGGAGATCATCTACGAGATCAACCGGCGCTTTCTCAACGAGGCGCGCATCCGCTTCTTCGGCGATGAAAGCCGCGTCTTTCGGCTTTCCCTGATCGACGAATCGGGCGAGCGCTACGTGCGCATGGCCCATCTCGCCTGCGTCGGCAGTCACGCCATCAACGGCGTGGCCGAGCTGCATTCCACCCTCATCAAGGAGCAGCTACTGCCCGACTTCTACGCCATGTGGCCGGAGAAGTTCGACAGCGTGACCAACGGCGTGACGCCGCGCCGCTGGGTGGTGCTGAGCAATCCGGGGCTGGCCGCGCTCGCCACGGAGGCGCTGGGCGACGAGCACTGGATCCGCGACTGGCCGCGCATCGCGGGGCTGGAAAAGCATGCGGACGATGCGGCTTTCATCGAGCGCTGGCAGCGCGTCAAGCACACCAACAAACGCTCGCTGGCTGCGCTCATCCGCGACGAGACCGGCGTGGTGGTGAACCCGGATTCCCTGTTCGACGTACTGGTCAAGCGCATCCACGAATACAAGCGGCAGCACCTGGCGGTGCTGCACATCGTCACCCGCTATCATCGGCTCAAGACGCAGCGCGCCACCGACATGGTGCCGCGCACCTTCATCTTCGGCGGCAAGGCCGCGCCCGGCTACGTGCGGGCCAAGCTCATGATCAAGCTGATCACCGCCGTGGCTGATGTGGTCAACAGCGACCCCGAGGTACGCGACTTGTTGAAGGTGGTGTTCCTTCCCAACTTCAGCGTGAGCAAGGGCCAGTGCATCTATCCGGCGGCCGAGTTGTCCGAGCAGATCTCGCTCGCCGGCAAGGAGGCCTCGGGCACGGGCAACATGAAGTTCGCGATGAACGGCGCGCTCACCATCGGCACCATGGACGGCGCCAACATCGAGATCTGCCAGGAAGTCGGGGCGGAGAATTTCTTCGCGTTCGGCATGTCGGCCGACGAGGCGCAGCGGCTGTTGCGTTCGGGGTATTATCCCCGCGACCTGTATCGGGACGACGCGGAACTGCGCGCCGCGATCGACCTCATCCGCGGCGGGTTCTTCTCGCGCGGCGATGCCGGCCTGTTCGAACCGCTCACCAACGACCTGCTCAACGAAGACCGCTACATGCTGCTTGCCGACTATGCCTCCTATGTAGAGTGTCAGGATCGCGTGGACGCGGCCTATCGCGACGCTCGCCAGTGGTCGCGCATGGCAGTGCTCAATTGCGCGCGCTCGGGACGCTTCTCGTCCGACCGCTCGATCGCGGAGTATGCCCGGCGCATGTGGCACACGAGCGCGCTGCCCGACACCGGGCACGGAGGCTGAGGCATGCCCGAATCGACGGCGGGCGGCGCGGTGATCACCAGCTTGCTCGATACCGACCTGTACAAGTTCACGATGTGGCAGGCGATGCTGCATCGCCACCCCGAGAACCAGGCCGAGTATCGCTTCCTGTGCCGCAATCGCCCGGCGTTTGCGCTGGCCGAGCTGGCGGGCGAGGTCGAGCGCGAGCTGGATGCGGTATGCGCGCTGCGCTTCTCGGAGGACGAGCTGGCGTATCTCGCCGGGCTGCGCTTCATGAAGTCCGACTTCATCGACTTTCTGCGCATCTTCCAGTATCAGCGCCGCTTTCTCGAGGTGGGCGCGGACGGCGACGATCTGCACATCGTCGCGCGCGGGCCCCAGGTCCACATCATGGGCTTCGAGATCCTGGTGCTCGCCATCGTCAACGAGCTGTACTGCCGCCGCTTCGACCAGCAGGCCGCCCTGGCCGAGGGGCGCCGCCGCCTCGACACCAAGGTGCTCCGCCTGCGCGCGGCGCAGGCGGACCCGCAGGTGCGCGCGCGCCGCCACCCCTTCGAGTTCTTCGACTTCGGCCTGCGGCGCCGCTATTCGGCGGCCTGGCAGCGCGAAGTGCTGAGCACGCTGAAGAACGCCGTGCCCGATTTCTTCAAGGGCACGTCCAACGTCCTGCTCGCGCGCGAGCTGGGGCTGGTGCCCATCGGCACCATGGCGCACGAGTACCTGCAGTCCTACCAGGCGCAGAAGGTGCGCCTGCGCGACTTCCAGAAGGCCGCGCTGGAGGACTGGGTCCAGGAGTACCGGGGCGATCTGGGCATCGCGCTCACCGATGTGGTCGGCATGGACGCCTTCCTGCGCGATTTCGACCTGTATTTCGCCAAGCTCTTCGACGGCCTGCGCCACGATTCGGGCGACCCCTTCGACTGGGGCGAGAAGGCGCTCGCACACTATGCGCGGCTGCGCATCGATGCGCGCAACAAGCGCCTGGTGTTCTCGGACGGCCTGAACGTGGAGCGCGCGCTCGCGCTGCACGCGCACTTCGGCGACCGCGTCAACACGGGCTTCGGCATCGGTACGCATCTCACCAACGACATGGGCACCGTCACGCCCTTGAACATCGTGATGAAGCTCGTGCACTGCAACGGGCAGCCGGTGGCCAAGCTGTCGGACACGCCGGGCAAGACCATGTCGGTGGACAACACGTTTCTCACCTACCTGCGTCAGGTGTTCGACGCGCCGGCGGGGTGAGCCCCCGGGGGGGGCTCATTATTGGGCCACCTCCCGATTCCACTGTTCGACCCAGTCGCGCACGTTGACGGCGATCTCTTCGTAGGGTGGCCAGAGGATTTCGTCCGGCTTGGTGACGCGGTCGATCACATCGGGCTTGTAGACCGCCTTGCCGTTGCCCACGCCGTACTGCATGCGGTTGCCGAAGCACGACATCGCCTCGGCCGACAGCATCACGTTGAGGAAGTCCCACGCGTCCGGGTTCCCGTTCTTCACCTTCTGGACCAGCGAGCTGTGGATGGCGACGCCGGGCTCGGGCTTGATGAAGGCGATCTCCGGATTGCCGTCGTCGTGAAACGCCCAGGTGCGGCCCTCCCAATACATGCCGATGTCGATCTCGCCGAGTTTGAGCAGGTTCAGAAACTCGTTCATGTCGTTCCACACCCGCATGTGGCCCTTGGCGTTCATGCGCTCGATGGCTTGGAACGCGGGGTCGATGTTGTCGGCGCCGCCGCCGAACACGTGGGCGAACATCCAGAGCACGGTCGAAGGCGTCGATGCCTCCTTCATGCCCTGGATCGCGGCGTTCCACTCGCCGTTCTGCGTGCGCGCGACGAATTCCTCCCAGGTCTTGGGCGGGTTCTTGACGGTCTCGGTGTTGTAGGCGAGGCCCATCGAGCTGTAGCCGACCACCGCGGCGTGTCCGCGACCGATCTCCAGCATGCGCGGATCCATCTCCTCGAGGACCGGGAGCTTGTCGGGCGTGAACGGCTCGACCAGCCCGCGCTTGATGTTGTCGATCACCATGTCGGGGGGCACGATGATCAGGTCGATCGGTGGCCTGTTGGGGTTGGCCGCGACCTGGTTCACCCATTGCGGGCTGCTCCCGAGTACGACACGGGCTCTTTTGCCCGTCTGTTTCTCGTAAGGCGCGACGAAGCATTCCCTGGTTGCGACCTCCCACAATCCGCCATTGGAGGCCACCACGACGTCGGCAGCGTGGGCCCACAGAGGGCATCCGATCAGCGTCAGGCCCAGTGAAACGCCCGCCAGACGGACCTGCGCAAGATTCGACAGCTTCATGCTCGTTTCTCCGGTCGGTGAAATTCCGACAGAGTCTGGAAGGCATCGACACAGGGGGCAAACGCCACTCTCGGCGGACGCGCCATACCAATTGCCCACGCCCCGTACTGGTATGTCCTGTGCCCGAAGACTGGTACTCCCCCGCCGGTCCGCGGATGCCTAGCATCGGCGAAAGCCGTGAGTCGATCGCCAAGGCGGCGGATGCGGCGTCAAAACGTCGGAGGTGTGCGAGTGAAGCAGTACGACATGTGGATCGGCGGCCAGTGGGTCGAGGCGAGTTCGGGCGAGAGCTTCGAATCCTTCGATCCGTACACGGGCAAGCCCTGGGCGTTGATTCCGCGCGGCACCGCCGAGGACGTGGACCGCGCTGTGCGCGCCGCCGCCGAGGCTTTCCAGGGGCCATGGTCGCGCCTGACCGCCAGCGCGCGCGGCGAGTTGCTGCTCCGCCTGGGCGAACTCCTCGTGCAGCACCAGGACACGCTGGCCGAGACCGAAGTGCGCGACAACGGCAAGCTGATCGCGGAGATGAAGGCGCAGATGCGCTATCTGCCGAAGTGGTACACGTATTTCGGCGGGCTGGCCGACAAGATCGAGGGCTCGGTCATGCCCATCGACAAGCCGGGGCTGTTCAACTACACCCGCCACGAGCCGGTGGGCGTCGTGGCCGCCATCACCCCGTGGAACTCACCGCTCATGCTGCTCGCCTACAAGATCGCCCCGGCGTTGGCGGCGGGCAACTGCGTGGTCATCAAACCCTCGGAGTACACCTCGGCCTCCACGCTCGAGTTCGCCAAGGTGCTCGAGCTGGCGGGCTTTCCCGCCGGCGTGGTGAACGTGGTCACCGGCCTGGGTGCCGAGGCGGGCGCGGCCCTGACGGCGCACCCGCTGGTGGACAAGGTGTCCTTCACGGGTTCCGACTTGAACGGCCAGAAGGTCTACGAGGACTCCGCCCGCACACTCAAGCGCGTCAGCCTGGAGCTTGGCGGCAAGTCGCCCAACATCGTGTTCGCCGACGCCGTGCTCGAGGACGCCGTCAAGGGCGTGGTCTCGGGTGTGTTCGCCGCTTCCGGGCAGAGTTGCCTGGCGGGTTCGCGGCTGTTGGTCGAGGCGTCCATGCACGATCGACTGGTCGACGCGCTGGTCGCCTTCATGAAACAGGTGCGGCTGGGCGATCCGTCCGACGCGGCCACCCAGATCGGGCCGATCGCCACGCCGCCGCAGCACCGCAAGATCCTGGACTACATCGACATCGCGCGAGCCGAAGGCGCCACCTGCGTGCTGGGCGGCAAGGTGCCCGAGGCGCCGCAGTGCACCGGCGGGCAGTTCGTGGAGCCGACCATCTTCACCGGTGTGACCAACCGGATGCGCATCGCCCGTGAGGAAGTCTTCGGTCCCGTGCTCACGGTGATTCCCTTCGAGACGGAAGAGGAAGCCGTCGAGATCGCCAACGACACGCCCTACGGCCTGGCCGCCGGCGTGTGGACGCAGAACATGGCGCGAGCGATCCGCATGGTCGAGCGCATCCGCGCCGGCACCGTCTGGGTCAACACCTATCGCGCCAACAGTTTCATGTCGCCTTTCGGCGGCTACAAGCGCAGCGGCCTGGGCCGCGAGAACGGCATCGCCTCGATGCGCGAATTCATGGAGCTGAAGACGGTGTTCATCAGCACCGCCGACGGCGTGGCCAACCCCTTCATCCTGCGTTGACCGGCCGATGCGTCAGCCAACCCGTCTTCCTGAAGCGCCGGAAAGCGAACACTACGACTACATCGTCGTGGGCGCGGGCTCCGCTGGCTGCGTGCTCGCGCGCGCGCTGAGCGACGACTCCGCCCAGCGGGTGCTGCTGCTCGAAGCGGGGCCGGACGCGGAGACCTTCTGGGTCCGCACGCCCGCCGGCGTGCCCTTCCTGTTTCACAACGCTGCGCTGAACTGGCGCTTTGCCACCGAACCCGAGCCGAACCTGGGTGGGCGCGCCATCTACTGGCCGCGCGGCAAGGTGGTGGGCGGGACCAGCGCCATCAACGGGATGATCTACATCCGCGGCGACCGGCAGGACTATGACGACTGGGCGGCGCAGGGCAATCCCGGATGGGCCTACAGCGATGTCCTGCCTTACTTTCGCCGCTCCGAGAAGAATGAACTGGGCGCGAGCGAGTGGCACGGCGGGGACGGTCCGCTCAAGGTTTCCACGGGCGAGTACCAGCGGCCCATCAGCGCGGCGTTCATCCTCGCCGCCAACCGGATCGGCATTCCCGAGAACCGGGATTTCAACGGCGCGCATTTCGCGGGCATCGGCTATTGCCAGCACACGATCCATGGCGGCGTGCGGCAGTCGGCTTCGCGAGCCTTCCTGCGGCCCGTGCGCAGCCGCCGCAACCTGGTGGTGCGCGGCGGTGCGCTGGTGCATCGCGTGGTGCTCGAAGATGGCGCCGCCACCGGCGTGGTCTACGAACGGGACGGCCAGGTGATGCGCGCGAGCGCCCGCAGGGAGGTCATTCTGAGCGCGGGCGCGATCGGCAGCCCGCACCTGCTCATGCTCTCGGGCGTCGGCCCGGGCGACCAACTGCAGGCGGCCGGGGTGCCCGTCGCCCTGCACCTGCCCGGTGTGGGCCGCAACCTGCAGGATCATCTGTGCCTGAATACGGTGTTCGAGGTGCACGAAGGCCTGTCGATGAACCGGGCCCTCGACGGGTGGCGCAAGTACCTGCACGGCGCACGCTACCTGCTGAACAAGGGCGGGCCGCTGTCCATGGGCACCTCGCACGTACAGGCCTTCGTCGCCACGCACGCGCAGCGGAGCCGTCCTGACGTGCAGCTCAGCTTCAAGCCCTACAGCTTCACCTTCGAGAGCGACGAAGTCCTGCGCGTGCATCCTTTTCCGGGCATGCAGGTCGCCGGGTTGCAGTTGCGTCCGGCGTCGCGCGGTGCGATCTCGCTGCGCAGCGCCGACCCGGCCCGGGCTCCGCGCATCGAGGCCAACTACCTGGCGGCGCAGGAGGATCGGCAGACCATGATCCGGGCGCTGGAACTCATCCGACGCCTGGCCGCGACCAGCCCGCTGTCCGACATGGTGGTGCGCGAGCATCTGCCGGGTTCCGGCACGGATACGCCCGAGCGCATGCTCGAGTTCATCCGCAGCAACAGCCAGTCCATCTATCACCCGGTGGGCACCTGCCGCATGGGCCAGGACGAGGCCGCCGTCGTGGACGAGCGACTGCGGGTGCGCGGCATCAGGAATCTTCGCGTCGCCGATGCCTCGATCATGCCCAACCTCATCAGCGGCAACACCAACGCGCCGACGATCATGATCGCCGAGAAGGCGGCCGACATGATCGCCGCCGACCGCCCGTGAGGTCTCTCTCCGGCTTTCCAGGTTGGGACATTTGCCGAAAACGCCGGTGCCGACCGTCCCAAGTGGTCTGCGCAGTGAAGGCGAATTGGCTATTACCGTGCGATGGCCGCAAGGCCACAATCATTTCTCCAGCACCTCGACCGGCAGGACATACCAAATGCACTCCTTGGCTTCGGAACTACCGTCAGGGCCATCTGACATCCAGGCGAGTACCGCGGCTCAACCGTCTGTCGAACAGATTCGCAGCGACCTGCCCGCAAAGTCGGTCAGCCTGATCGGGATCACCAAGCACTATGGGGGCAACGTGGTGCTCAAGCCGCTGAGCCTGGAGATCCGGCCGGGCGAACTGCTCGCGCTGCTCGGCCCGTCCGGCTGCGGCAAGACCACCACGCTGCGCGTGCTGGCGGGCTTCGTATCGCCGGACAGCGGCACCGTGCGGCTGGACGGCGAGGACGTCACCGACGTGCCGCCCAATCTGCGCGGCCTCGGGATGGTCTTCCAGTCGTACAGCCTGTTCCCGCACATGACCGTGCTCGAGAACGTGGCGTTCGGGCTGCGCATGCGCGGCGTGCCGGCGTCCCGGCGTACCGCACCGGTGCGCGAAATGCTGGAGCTGGTGCGGCTGGGCGACTATGCCGACCGCTATCCGTCCCAGCTCTCCGGCGGCCAGCAGCAGCGCGTGGCCCTGGCACGCGCCCTCGTCACCCGCCCGTCCGTGCTGCTCCTGGACGAGCCGCTCGGCGCACTCGACAAGAACCTGCGCGAGCGTATGCAGTTCGAGATCCGCGCCCTGCAGCGCAGTCTGGGCATCACCACCGTCCTGGTCACGCACGACCAGGAGGAAGCGATGACCATGAGCGACCGGATCGCCGTCATGTCCGGCGGCGAGATCATTCAGATCGGCGAGCCGGCGAGTATCTACGCCAGGCCGAAGAACCGCTTCGTCTCCGAGTTCCTGGGTACCTCGAACCTGCTCGAAGGCACCTGCATGGGGCGGGACCCGCAGGGCCGCGTGCTGGTGCGCCTGGATCTCAACGGGCGTATCAACGCCGGCAGCCTGCCGCCCGGCGTGGACGACTGCCCGGAAGGCGCCCGAGTCGCCCTGGCGGTCCGGCCCGAGCACCTGGTGGTGCAGGCGTCGCCCTCGTTCGGCGTCGAGTGCGTGCTCGAGAGCCGCATATTCCGCGGCAGTTACTGTGTCTACGAACTGCAGGCGGGTGCCGGGACCAAACTGATCGCGTTCACCCAGGTGCCGGACGAGTCGATAGGCATCGGCGATCAGGTCCAGGTCTCCTGGCAGGTCGAACAAGCCGTCGTCCTGGTGGACTGAGATGAAGGCCCACCCCCTACGCGCTGACGCGCGCCCCCTCAAGGGGGCGGCACTGGCGGACCGGCAAAGCCGGCTCCGCGGTGCCCTGGATCGCATCGCCGCAGTTTCATGCGTCGAGGGTGGCGCGCAGCGCCATGGAACTGAGATGAAACGACCCTCGCGCTCACTGCGTTCGCTGCCCCCCGGGCGGGCTTCAGCCGCCTTCGGGCGAGCGTGCGGAGGCTGAGATGACTTCATCCGCTTTGCGACGCGTCCTGACCGCTCGCCGGCCCGCACGGGAAGACTACAGCGCCACGCGGCGCCGATGGATGCTGCCGGCGCTGCTGCTGCTCGGCATGTTCTTCGTCGCGCCGCTCGTCTACAACGGCTGGCGCAGCATGACAGAGGAGGGCGCGGCGGCCGACCCGCTCTTCTACTACGCCAAGCTGCTTGGCGACCCGTATTACCGCGAGGTGCTCTGGAGAACGCTGTACGTCAGCTTCACCGTCACGCTGCTGTGCCTGGTGGCAAGCTACCCGGTGGCCTACTTCATGGTGCGCCGCGCCGGGCGGTGGCAGCCGCTGATCATCTTCTGCCTGATCGCGCCGCTGCTGACCTCGATCATCATGCGCACGCTCGGCATCCGTCTGCTGCTCGCGCGCCAGGGCGCATTCAACGCGGTTCTCGAGTCGGTAGGGCTGCCCAGCCTGCCGGGCTGGATGGCGAGCGGGGTGTTTCCCGTCTATCTCGGGATGATCCACGTGCTTATCCCCTTCATGGTCCTGTCCATCGCACCGGTCATCCAGCGCATCGAGCCGGCGCTGGAGGAGGCCGCAGGCATCCTCGGCGCGAGCAAATGGCGCGTGTTCTGGCACGTGACGCTGCCGCTGAGCCGTGAGGGCATCTACGCCGGCTGCATCCTGGTCTTCATGCTCTCGAACGGCAGCTTCGTGACGCAGCTCCTGCTCGGTGCCGGCAAGATGACCACGCTGCCCGTGCTCATCTTCCAGCAGTTCAACGTCACCATGGACACCGCGTTCGCCGGCGCGATGGGCAACGTTCTGCTGATCCTCACGCTCGGCTGCCTGTTCGTGCAGTCCGTGCTCACCGGCCGCCGCCGAGGATGACCACGATGTCCGCAATCCCCGCGACTTCCCTGCCCACCGGCCGTGCGCGACGGCGCAGTCCCGATCTCGGCAGACTGCTGCTGCCGGGCTACGTGGTCTGTTTCCTGTTCTTCATCGTGCTGCCGATCGCGTTGGTGGTGATCGTCTCGTTCTCGCCGTCGCCGTTCCTGCGCTTTCCGATCACCGACCTGTCGCTGCGTTGGTACCAGCGCGTCTTCGAGTACGAGCCATTCATCACGTCGCTCAAGACCAGCGTACTGCTGGCCGTGGTGTCCTCCTCGGTCGGCGCCGTCGTGGCCGTGCCCTGTGCGCTGGCCATCGCCCGCTCGCGCAGCCAGGCGGCCAAGGCGGTCGTCTTCCTGCTGCTGTCGCCCATCTCCATTCCCGGCATCGTGGTGGGCTTCGCTCTGCTGTACTACCTGGCCGCGCTCGGCCTGGGCCCCGGCTTCACGGCACTGCTCGTCGCGCACACCGTCATCGCCATTCCCTACATTTCGCGCACGGTAATCAGCGTCTACCTCACGATGCCGGCGAGCGTGGAGGAGTCCGCGGTCATCCTCGGCGCATCGCGCGCCAAGGTCCTGCTGTACGTGACGCTGCCCCAACTGCGCCACGGCATCTTCGCCGGCGTGCTGTTCGCCTTTCTCATCTCGCTGGACAACCTGCCCGTGTCGTTCTTCTTCGGCACGGCGCAGACCGATACCCTGCCCGTCGTGATGATGAGCTACCTGCAGAACCAGTTCGACCCTTCGGTGGCGGCCATCGCCACCATCCAGATGCTTCTGGCCGTGGCCGCCCTGCTCGTCGTGGATCGCGTCCACGGCCTGGGGCGCATGGGCCGTGCGGTCTGAGCCGCGCCTAGTCAACGACTCACTTGGAGAGCCCGACATGAACTGCTTGCCCTTTGTCCTCAGCCGGTGCGCGCGCGCACTGCTTCCGGTCTGCGCCGGCGTCCTGGCTCTCGCGCCGGCCGCCCAGGCGGCGGACGTGGTCGTCGCCTCGCACGGCGGTGTCTGGGAGCGCGCTACCCAGGAGTGCTTCGTCAAGCCCTATCAGGAGAAGACCGGAAAAAGCGCACAGGTGGTGCTCGGCACGCCCGCTCAATGGGTGAACCAGATCGTCGCGAACCCGGCGAAGCCGCCGATCGATCTGCTGCTCGCCTCGCCCGACGGCGTGATCGACGCCATGAACCGGGGCATCGTCGATGCCCTGGACCCGGAGCGGCTGCCGGTCATGAAGGAGATGAATCCGCAGCTCAAGAGCCTGGAGCGCGGCTATGCCGCGGTGGTCGGGTTCAGTTCCATGGGCCTGGCCTACAACACCGAGACCGTCAAGAGCCCGCCCAAGACCTGGGCCGAGTTCGTCGAGCGCACGGCCAACGGCGAGTGGAACGCCGCCATCCCGAGCATGCGCCAGGCGTCGACGCCGTCCGTGGTGCTGTGGATGATGGCCCACACCTTCGGCGGCGGTGCGGACAACATCGAGCCAGCCTTCGAGACCATCGCCAAGATGCGCTCGGGCGGCAGCATGCGCGTCTGGAACGACATGAACGAGTTCCTCACCTTGCTGAAGATGCAGGAGATCGACATCGGCATGTACTGGGAAGGGCGGGCCTGGGCCTTTCACGACGAAGGCAATCCCGAGATCGCCTTTGTGAAGCCCGAGCCCGGCGTGGCGATTCATACGACGCTGGTGCAGAAAGTGAAGAACGGCAGCGAGGCGGCCTGGGAATTCCTGAACGACTACATGTTGTCGGCCGAGGGCCAGAGCTGCTTCGGCAACATGGTGCAGTACGGCGTCGGCAACGCGAACGTCGAATACAAGCCGGAAATCGCCGGGCGCATCACCAGGATGGACGAAATCGTGACGCCGCCCTACGACGAGATCGCGCCCCACGTGCGCGAATGGGTCGAGCGGTGGAACAAGGAAGTCGACCGCTGAGTATGCCGTCCGGCCCGCTGCATCCTGTTTCCCAATCAACCCAGCCCACAGCAATCGTCCATGCCAATGCAAGCATTCCAAGAGGCCGCCGTCCTGGCCGAAAAGGGCAACGTGTTCGAGGATTTCGAGATCGGACGCGTCTTCGATCACCACTGGGGCCGCACGCTCCGTCACTCCGAGTGCGCGCTGTTCGCCACGGTGAACCTGCACTTCAATCCGCTCTACTTCAATGTCGAGTATGCCAGGGCGCTGGGCCACCCGGACACGCCGGCGAACCCGCAACTGGTGTTCTGCGCCGTCTTCGGGATGTCGGTGCAGGACCTGTCCGAGCGAGGCGGCGCATTCCTCGGCGTGGACGATCTGAGCTATCACGAACCGGTCTATCCGGGCGACACCCTCACGGCGCGCAGCACCGTGGTGGGGCTGCGTGAATCCGGCTCCAACCCCACGCTGGGTATCGCGAGCTGGAAGACCGAGGGGTTCAACCAGCATGGTCGGTGCGTGATCTCCTTCACCCGAACCAACATGGTGCAACGCAGGACGACGCAATGACCTACATGACCGACGAGCGCAGGATGATTCAGGAACAGGCGCGCGAGTTCACCCGTCGCGAGGTGATCCCGGTGGCCAACCGGCTCGATCCCGAACAAGGCGACATTCCCCGCGAGCTGCGGGAGAAGATGGCCGAGCTCGGCTACTTCGGCATCCTCGTGCCGGAGGCGTACGGCGGCTTGGGGCTGGGCTGCTTCGAGTACTGCCTGGTGACCGAGGAGCTGTCGCGCGGCTGGATGTCGGTGGGTTCGCTGATCGTGCGCGGCAACATGCTCATCGGCAGCCACATGATGAGCGAGGAGCAGCGCAAGCGCTACTTCAGCCGGATGGCGACCGGCGAGCTGGTCGGCGCCTTCGCGATGTCCGAGCCCGACGCCGGCTCGGACGTCGCCAACCTCTCGTGCCGCGCCGTCAAGGAGGGCGACTCCTGGCTCATCACCGGCAACAAGTACTGGTGCACGTATGCCAAGGAAGCCGACTTCCTGATCGTCATCGCGCGCACCTCGAAGGCGCCGCCCGAGAAGCGCCATCGCGGCCTGTCGATGTTCTTCATCGAGAAGAAGGCCGGCGAGTTCCCCGATGGCATCGCCGGCTCGGCCATACCGAAGATCGGCTATTTCGGCATGAAGACCTACGAGCTCGCCTTCGACAACTTTCGCGTGCCCGCCGAGAACATGATCGGCGAGGAGGGCCAGGCTTTCTACTATGCCACGCACGGCCTGGAGACGGGGCGGGCGCAGACCGCCGCCCGGTCCATCGGTGTCGCGCAGGGCGCGCTCGAGGACGCGATCGCCTACTCCCAGCAGCGGGTGCAGTTCGGCAAGCGCATCAGCGACTTCCAGGTGACCCGCTTCAAGCTGGCTGCCATGGCCGCCGAGATCGAGGCCTGCCGTCAGCTCAACTACTTCGTGTGCGATCAGATCGACAACGGCCGCCGCTGCGACCAGGAGGCCGCGATGTCGAAGTACCTGGCCGCCGAGATGAGCGAGCGGGTGGCCTCCGAGGGCCTGCAGATCCACGGCGGCGCCGGGTACACCAAGCTGCATGCCGCCGAGCGCTACTGGCGCGACGCGCGCCTTACGAAGATCTTCGAGGGTACGTCGGAGATCCAGCTACGCGTCATCTCCGACGGAATTCTTGGGAAAGCGTGATATGAAAATCGCCAAACTCACAGGACGCGACAATTACTTCGAGGCTTTCCGCCCCGGCCAGGTGATCCGGCACGCCCGCGGCAAGACGATCGAGCCGCTGGAGAACGTGTTGATCTCCAACCTGGTGCTGAACTCCGCGGCCACCCACTTCGACGAGCACGCCATGCAGGGCACGCAGTTCGGCCAGCGCGCGGTGTTCGGCGGCGTGACGGCCGCGCTGGTGATCGGCCTCGCCAGCCAGGACACGGCCGAGAACGCGCTCGCCGAGATCGGGATGACGGCCATGCGCTTGAAGTCGCCCGTGTTCCACGGCGACACGCTGTACGCGTACACCGAGGTTCTGTCCCTGGCCGACGCCGACCGGCCGGACGCCGGCATCGCCGTCTTCAGGCACTGGGGCGTGAATCAGAAGGACGCCGTGGTCTTCGAGTGCGAACGCACCGTGCTGCTCAAGCGCGCCAGCCACTGGGGTGACCGATGAGCACCACGCCGGCCGGCGCGCTCGAGGGCGTGCGCGTGATCGACCTGACGCATTTTCTCGCCGGCCCCTTCTGCACCCAGATGCTGGCCGATCAGGGCGCCGACGTCATCAAGGTCGAGCCGTTGCAGGGCGATGCCACGCGGGGCTTCGGCCCTTTCCATCCCGAGGACGAGCTCAAGGCCTATGCGGGCTACTTCGCATCCGTCAACCGCAACAAACGGTCGGTGAGCCTCGATCTGAAGTCGCCTGCGGCGTGCGAGGCGCTCGCCGCGCTCATCGATGGCGCCGACGTGGTGGTCGAGAACTACCGTGCCGGCGTCATGGAGCGCTTCGGGCTGTCCTACGAGGCGCTTGCGCAGCGCAACCCGCGGCTCGTTTACGCGACCATCCGCGGCTTCGGCGACAGCCGGACGTTGTCGAGTCCCTACGCCGACTGGCCGGCCTACGATGTCGTGGCCCAGGCCTTCGGCGGCATCATGGCGATCACGGGCGAGGAGGGCGGTCAACCGACGAAGATCGGCCCCGGCATCGGCGATCTCGGGCCGGCGATGTTCTGCGCCTTCGGCATCGTCTGCGCCGTGCTCAACGCGCGCCGCACCGGCCAGGGCCAGTTCGTCGACGTCAGCATGGTGGACTCCGTCCTGGCCCTGTGCGAGCGGGTATTGCACCAGCATGCGTTCGGCGGGCTGGTGCCCGCGCCGCAGGGCAATCACCATCCTTTTCTGTGCCCGTTCGGCACATTCCCGACGCAGGACGGCCTGTGCACGATCACGGCCTACGACGATCCGATGTTCCGCATCTTGTGCGAGATCATGGGCCAGCCTGGCCTGAGCAGCGATCCGCGCTTTGCGACCTACCAGGACCGCTGGGACAACCGCGAGGCGCTGATCGGCATCATATCGGCCTTCACGTCGCAGCAGACCAAGCACGAGCTGCTGCAGCGCCTGGGCGGGCGGGTACCGTTCGGTCCGGTCTACGACGTGCGCGAGATCGTTGCCGATCCGCACTTCCAGGCGCGCGAAATGGTGGTCCCGGTCGAGCACCCGGGCATGGCAGGCAAGGTCCTGCTGGCCGGGGTGCCGGTCAAGATGAGCGCCACCCCGGGCCGCATCCGGCACCGGGCGCCGCTGCTCGGCGAGCACACCCGCGAAATCCTCGGCGAGATCGGCTGCAGCTCAGCGCAGCTCGACGCCTGGCTGAGCCAGGGCGTGATCCGCGTGGCGCAAGCTGCCGCGGGCAGTAACCGTTAACCGATTGAAGACAGACAGGCAGATAGACTCATGACCATACAACCCCAACGGCTGCGCCGCGTCCAGCTCGCTGTGCCCGGCTCATCCGAGAAGATGATGAAGAAGGCGGCCGCCTCGGATGCGGACCACGTGTTCCTCGACCTGGAGGACGCGGTGGCCCCGGTGCAGAAGGCCGACGCCCGCAGGAAGATCGTCGAGGCGATCAATACCTACGACTGGGGGCGCAAGACCGTCTGCGTGCGCATCAACGACCTGAGCACCGAGTACGCCCATCAGGACATCATCGAGATCGTCGAGGGCGCCGGCCGGCGGGTCGACACCCTCATGATGACCAAGGTGAAAAGCGCGGCCGACATCTATTTCGCCGACGTGCTGCTCAGCCAGTTGGAGAAGAAGCACGGGCTGGAGCGCCGTATCGGGCTGGAGGCCCTCATCGAGGAAGTCGAGGGCATGCAGAACGTCGAGGAGATCGCGCGGGCGAGCGACCGGCTCGAAGCGCTGATCTTCGGCATGGGCGACTTCTCCGCCTCGATGGGGGTCTACATCAAGCCTGACGGCAAGGTCGCCGACTACCCGGGCGATATCTGGCATTACGCACGCTTTCGCATGGTGATGGCCTGCCGTGCCGCCGGCATCGATGCCGTGGACGGCCCGTACGCCGACTTCCGCAACCAGGATCTCTACCTGGAGGAGTGCCGGCGCGGGTTGGCGCTGGGTTGTGTCGGCAAGTGGGCGATCCATCCTGCACAGATCGAGTGGGCGCTGTCGGTCTTCACGCCCGACGCCGGGGAGGTCGCCCGGCTGCGGCGGCTTGCCGCCGCTTACGCCGAAGCGGAGGCACAGGGTCAGGGCGCTATCCAGGTGGATGGCACCATGGTCGACGCAGCCTCGATCCGGATGTTCGGTGCCACGTTGCGCAAGGCCGACCTGATCGGCATGTGACCGGGACCCCCACCCTCCATCGCCCATGAACATTTCCGCTCCAGGACTGACACGGCAGCTCGCGCAGCGCGCCGTCCACGTGCGTTTCGCCGATCTTCCACCGTCCGCGGTGGATACCGTCAAGCGCGGTCTTGCCGACTTCGTCGGCGTGCTGGTCGCCGGCGCGCGCGAGCCGCTGGTGCCGATCCTGCGCGGGCTGCTCGCGCTCGGCTCGCGTGCGGCGGATGGCGAGGCCTCGGTCCTGGCCGGCGGCGGCTGCCTTCGCGCGGCCGACGCCGCCCTGCTCAATGCCGCGACCGGCCACGCACTCGACTTCGACGATATGGCGCTGGATGGCCACCCCAGCGTCGTGCTGGGGTCTGTCGTTCTGGCCGAGGCGCAGCGTGTCGGCGCCTCGGGTGCCGAGGCGATCGCAGCCTATGCCGCCGGTTATGAAGTATGGGCGACACTGCTGCGCTGCCAGGATTCCCCGCTGCATGCCAAGGGCTGGCATCCGACCGCCGTCCTGGGAACCGTGGCCGCTGCCGCCGCGGCAGCGCGTCTGCGGGGCCTTTGTCCTGCGCGTTGCGCCACCGCGCTGGCCATCGCGGCGTCGATGGCGTCGGGCGTGGTGGCCAACTTCGGATCGATGACCAAGCCGCTGCAGGTCGGCCTTGCCGCCCGCAACGGCATCTGGGCCGCGGCCTTCGCCGAGGCAGGGCTGAGCGCCGCCCCCGACGCGCTGGAACACCCGGCCGGCCTTCTGGCTGCGTTGTCGCCGCAAGGGTGGCCGCGGCTCGACGTGGCCGGCGACGAGGGCGGTGCCCTTGCGATCGTGCAGGGCGGCCTGAATTTCAAGCTGTATCCGGTGTGCTACGCCGTGCATCGGATCATCGACGCGAGCCTGCAGATCGCCGGCGAGCCGGGCTGGACGCTGGAACGGGTCGAACGCCTGGAGGTGGCCCTGGGCCGGGCCCAACTGTCGATGCTGCGCGACGAGGTCCCGATCGATGCGCTGCAGGCTCGGTTCAGCCCCCGCTTTGCCGTTGCCTGCGCGTTTCTGCACCGTCGCGTGGGGCTCGCCGAACTCACTGACGCCACCGTTCGTGCTGAGCAGATGCAGCAGTGGATGCGCCGCGTCCACGTCCGCCCGATCGACGAGCGGGACGCCAGTGATCCGCTGTTCTCTCCGTTCGACGAGGTGACCGCCCGTGACGACGGCGGTCGCGCGCTCGCGAGCCGACGCGTGGAGGTGGCCCGTGGACACATGCGCAATCCGGTGGGCTGGGAAGTGCTGTTCGACAAATTCAGGAGCTGCATGCCGGCCACGGCGGCACCTTGTCAGGTACTCGATGTGTTCGAGCAACTCAGGCGGCTTGACGAGCTGCCGGGGGTGGATGGTCTGAGCGCGGCCTGCGCGGGCCTGCTCGAGACTGCCGCGGCCAGCGGCCGATGAGCGCGTCCGTCCGACGGGCACGCCCGTCGAGGCGACCGAGCGAAGCAGCATGCCGGGGCGCGGCCCCGGGATTCGATGGCAGGCCTCTGATACATTCTGTCCAGCCTATTGCATAGGCATGGCGCGCGCTGCACTTTCTTGGTGCGGTCGTGACGCGCGATGGCCCTTGGAACGCGGGTCGACTCGCCGGTTGCTGGATCTGCGCAAGGCTCGCGGGTGGGTGCGGCTTGCTGCATAAATGGCATGGACATTGCTTTGTACGATGGCGGCCTTCGGTCGTGCCAGCCACTCCGAGGTGAAGTGCTATGCATAACACATCGACGTCCCGGTCCCGGGCTGCCGAGGATGAAGCGGTCAGGCGGACGGACCGGGCCAACTGGGCCGAGCTGTTGGAATGGGAATTCCAGGAAGGCGGCGACGTGCCGCTCTACCAGCAGGTCGCCAATTTTCTGCGTTCCCAGATCCAGGCCGGCGTGATCCCCTCAGGAAGCCGACTGCCTTCCACGCGTCAGCTCATGGACCGCCTCCGGGTCTCCCGTACCACGGTCATCACCGCCTATTCCCTGTTGCACGCCGACGGCTACGTGGTCTGTCGAATCGGCTCCGGGACCTACGTGGCGACCGACGTGCTCGATACGTTCGGGCAGGATGCCCCGGTACACGCCGGCGCGGCGCCTGAGGACCAGATCGACGACGTGCCGTCGCAATTGTGGGCACAGAACGACGGTTTGTCCGAGCGTGGAGCGCGCTACGCGCGGCTCGAACTCGATCGCTTCGTGCTCGATCCGGTGCCGTTCAACACCGGCGTGGTCCGGGTCGACGGACGCGCCGCCGCGCATTGGCAGCAGATCGTCCGGCAGCATCTCGCCACGGAATCCGTCTACCAAGGCTATGCGGCGCCCGAGGGAAGCCCCGAGATCCGTCAGGAGATCGCTCGCTACGTCGGCGTATCGCGCGGCATCCGGTGCACGGCCGAGCAGGTCATCCTGGTGGCGGGCTCGCAACAGGCGATCGACCTGGCCATCAAGGTGTTGCTCGATCCGGGTGCGGCGGTGTGGGTGGAGGACCCCGGCTACCCGCTCACCCGCATGGCGCTGGAGACCGCGGGGATGGACATCCGCGCGATCCCGGTAGACCAGGATGGGCTTCGCGTCTCGCAGGGCGTGGCTACCAGCCCCAATGCCCGTGGCGTCTTCGTGACCCCGTCGCACCAGTATCCGCTGGGTGTGGCGCTGTCGATGCGCCGACGTGTCGAGCTGCTCGAATGGGCCGCCCGCTTCAACGCCTGGGTGGTCGAGGACGACTACGATTCGGAGTTCCGCTACAGCGGCCCGGCGCTGCCCGCGCTCAAGGGACTGGACCGGCACGACCGGGTCGTGTACGTGGGCAGCTTCAGCAAGGTGCTGCTGCCCACCATGCGCTACGGCTATATGGTGGTGCCTCCGGCCCTGATACAGCCGTTCCGGGCCGCCCGCTTGCTCGCCGACCGCCATTCGCCGGTGTTCTTCGAGAAGGTGCTGGCCGAGTACATCAGCCGCGGTCACTTCGTGAGCCACATCCGGCGCATGCGCGTCGAATACTGTCATGCCCGGGACGCCCTCGTGAGCATGCTGCAGGAGCGCGCCGGACATCTGGTGGACGTAACCGCTCCCGGCCAGGGTCTGCATCTGATCGCCTACCTGCGCAACGGCATTCCCGACACGCTGGCGGCCCAGGAGGCGATCCGGGCGGGTGTGGCGGTGCGCCCCATCAGCAGCCTGTGCTCGCCGGGCGGTGCCCGGCATTCCGGCCTCATGCTCGGCTTCGCGGGCTACAGCGAAACGCGCATGAGAACCGCTGTGGACAGGCTTGCGATCGCACTGGAAGGCCTGGTGCGCACCTATCGCTCCGACTGAGCAAGGGCAGGGCGCCGCCGCCTTCATCGTTCGTCGTGACCATGGGCTCGAGCGCAAGCCTCTCGCCTCAGGTGGGTTGACTCCACTGGTATCGATGATTCGACGCGATTGGTTCTTTCGCGCTGTCGGGCGGTGAGGCCACACTATCTCCACGCACTTCCGCGGCCGTATGGCGTGCCTTGCGCGCCTGTCTGTCCTTGCCGTAAACCCGTACGGAGCATTCCATGGCAATCTCTTTCCGACCGTCCTCGCTGCGCGCCGCATGGCCGGGCGTCGCCCTGTGCCTCGCGCTGGCGGGATATGTCGCCTCGGCCGATGCGCGCACCGTGAAGATCTGCGCGGTGCTGCCGACGTCCGGGCCGAACGCGGCCACCGGCATCGGCATGATGAACTCGATGGACCTGGCGGTGAATCGCATCAACGAATCGGGCCGCATGGGCGACATCGAGCTCGAACTCGTCAGGCTCGACGACGGCTCTCAGCCCAGTGTCGGCATCGCGGCGGTACTGCGCGCGGCGGCCGACCCGGGTGTGATGGCATGCGCCGCGCACTGGAACTCGCCCGTGGCGCTCGCCACCCGCGACATCTTCCACCGCAATGGCCTGGCCAACGTCACGCCGGCTTCCATCACCTGGAGCCTGACGGCCGAGCAAAAGGGCGACGAGATCTTCCGCATGGCGCCGCCGGACACCTGGCAGGTGGAGCAGGCCGCGCGCTTTCCCGTCGACAGGGGGCACAAGACCTTCTTCCTGATCGACGACAACACGCAGTACGGCAAATCACTCGTCACGGCGATGCAGAAGAACGCGAGCGAGCTGGGTGCCGAGATGGTCGGCAGCGACAGCATCGCGGTCGGCGAAAAGGACTTCACCGCCGTACTCACGCGGGCTCGCTCGCTCAAGCCGGATTTCATCTTCTTCGGCGGCGTGACGACGGAGTCCGCGCTGCTGCGCCAGCAGATGGTCAAGCTGGGGATGGATGACATCTTCTATTACACCGGTTCGGGCACGATGTCGCCGACCTTCGTGAACATCGCCGGGCCGGCAGCCGAAGGCGCCTACGCCTACTTCTACGGCCTGCCCTATGCCGCCTATCCGGGCGGCGTGGACTTCGTCCAGGCCTATGCGAAGAGGGGCTATGACAAGCCCTACGAGACCTACGGCATCTGGTCCTACGCGGCCATCGAGGCGTTGGCCCAGGCGATCAGGCAGGCCGCGGATGCGGGCGAGCTTTCGCGGCGGACGGTGGTCGAGAGGCTGAAGGACGGCACCTTCGACACCGTCATGGGGCCGGTGAGTTTTCCACGCCCAGGCGATATCAAAGAGCGCGTGACCGGCTATTACACCGTACGGGACGGCAGGTGGGTGATGACCCACATCAGCGAACAGGGTGGCACGATCACCGTGCTCGATCAGCCTCAGCCGCTCGACAGCGCGGAGTGAGGGGCTCATGCTGAGCCAGCAGTTGGTCAATGCCCTCGTGCTGGGGAGCATGTACGCGCTGATCGCGGTGGGCTTCACGCTGTACTTCGGCGTGCTCAACCTGATCAATCTCGCACACGGCGCGCTCTACATGCTGGGCGCCTTTACGGCGATCACGGTGCTCCGTCTGTGCGACGCTGCCGGATGGCCGGTCCCGCTGACAGTGTTGGCGATGACCGCCGCCGCGATTCTGGTGTCGGGCCTGGCCGGCGTGCTGATCGAGCGGATCGCGGTCAAGCCGCTGCGGCGGGCGCCGCCGCTGGTGTTTCTCATCACCTCGGTTGCCGTCTACATCGTGATCGAGGAACTGGTGCTGCACTTCTATCCGGACGGCGCCAATCCGCAGGTGTTTCCGGACCCGTTCGGGCTGCAGGCGTTCCGCTTCGGCGGCGTGGTGGTCGGATACGTGCAGGTGTTCCTGATCTGCGTCGCGCTGGCGTCGATCTTCGCACTGCACTACGTCATCACCCGGACCGGTCTGGGCCGCGCGATCCGCGCGGTGACGGCCGACGCCGCCGGCGCGCGGATGATGGGTATCGACGTGGACCGCACCGTGAGCCGCACCTTCTTCATCGGTTCGGCGCTGGCGGCCGTCGGCGGCATCATGGAGGGCATGAACTTCGGCTCGGCCATGTTCAACATGGGGTTCGTCGCGGCCATCAAGGGTTTCACGGCCGCGGTGATCGGCGGCTTGGGCAACGTCTACGGGGCGCTTGCCGGCGGCTACCTGCTCGGCATCGCCGAAGTCCTCATCAGCGGCTTCGTCCCGGGGGGCGGTGCCTACAAGAATGTCCTCACCTTTGCCTTCCTGATCCTGTGCCTGATCTTCCGGCCGCAGGGCCTGCTCGGCCGCAGATAGACGGAGAAACACCCCCATGAGCGTCCACCTCTCGCCCGCGACGGCGCCAGTGCCACGACCCGGGCGGCCCCCCGGCGCCAGGCCGATGCCGCGCCTGGCCTCGATCGCCATCGCCGTGCTCGTGCTCGTCGCCGGGCTCGCCCTGGCAGCCGTCGGCCTGCGCCTGACCGACACCTGGGCCATCGGCGGCTACCTGCTCGCGCTGGCTGCGCTCGGCCTGGGCTGGGGCAGGCTGATGGCGGCCATGCCGACGCTGGCGTCCAGCCTCGCGCGCGAGCGCACCGTGCTGCTCAACGGCTTCGTGCTGTGCGCGGCGGTGTACCCCTTCTACGTGAACGATCCCTACCAGATGCACGTCATGGCGTTTGCCGGCATCTACGCCCTCATGGCACTCGGCCTCAACGTGACGACGGGCTTTGCCGGCCTGGCCGACTTCGGCTACATCGCGTATTACGCCATCGGCGCCTATGCCTCGGCGCTGTTCAACTTGAGCCTCGGGCTCGACTTCTGGATCTGCCTGCCGCTGGCCGCCCTGGTGACCGCGGGGCTGAGCATGTTGGTGGCACTGCCGGCGGTACGGGTGACCGGTCACTATCTGGCGCTGGTCACGCTCGGCTTCTCCTTCATCGTCATACAGCTCATCACCAACCTGGAATGGCTCACCAACGGTACCCAGGGACTGGCCGGCATGGAGCCGCCCAGCCTCTTCGGGCACAGCTTCCAGCAGCCGCTCGACGTATTCGGCTTCACGCTGCCGTTCCAGGCCAATTTCTACTACCTGATGCTGGTTCTGCTGTGCCTGGCGGTTGTCGTATGCGGGCGCCTGTCCCGCTCGCGCTGGGGCCGCGCCTGGGGCGCCATGCGGGGCAACGAGACCGCGGCCAGCGCCACCGGCCTGAACCTCACCCGGCTCAAGCTGCTCGCCTTCGGCACCGGCTCGTGCTTCGGCGGCATCGCCGGCTCGGTATACGCGCACATGGTCGGCTATATCGATCCCTCGACCTTCCGGGTCATCGAGTCGGTCTTCCTGCTCGCCATCGTCGCCATCGGCAACTGGCGCATCGGCGGCGTGATCGCGGCGGCCGTGCTGTTCACCGTGCTGCCCGAGAAGATGCGCGCGTTCGACGAATGGCGGCTGCTGATCTTCGGAGCGGTGCTGCTGATCGTCATGCTCGCGCGTGGCCGCCGCATGATCGGCTCGAACTATTGACGCGCCATGACCCTGCTATCCATTTCCCACGTCACCCGCCGCTTTGCCGGCCTGACCGCGCTCGAGGACGTGAGCTTCGACGTCGAGCCGGACGAGGTGGTGGGGCTGATCGGCCCGAACGGCGCGGGCAAGAGCACGCTCATCAACCTGATCACCGGCATCACCCCGCCGTCGTCCGGCGACATCCGGCTGCGCGGCGAGTCGCTGCTCGGCGTCAAGCCCCACCTCATCGCCCGCAAGGGCATCGGCCGCACGTTCCAGCACATCCATCTGTTCGACGAGCTGTCGGTGCTCGAGAACGTCATGGTCGGCTTCGATTCCCGGATGACGGCCGGCTATGCCGCCACCGTGCTCGGGCTGCGGAGCGTGTGGCGCGAGGAGGCGCAGGTGCGGGAGAAGGCGATGGAGATCCTCGGCCGAGTGGACGAGAAACTGCTCGCGCAATGCTCGGCGCTTGCCCGCGAGCTGCCGTATGCCGACAAGCGCCGGCTGGAAATCGCCCGCGCGTTGGCGACCGGACCTTCGCTGCTGCTGCTCGACGAGCCGGCGGCCGGGATGGCGCCGCAGGAAATCGGAGCGCTTGCCGACGACCTGCGGCGGCTGAACCGCGAGGGCATGGCGGTGATCGTCATCGAGCACAAGATGCGCCTGATCGAGGGCGTGACCGACAAGGTGATAGTGCTCGATCACGGCAGGAAGATATTCGAGGGGTCGTTCGATCTGGTCAAGCGCAACCCCGACGTGATCGAGGCCTACCTGGGACGGAACTATGCCGATGTTGCTGTCGCTCAGGCAAGTTGAGGCGGGGTACGGCCCCGCGAAAGTGTTGCACGGCATCTCGCTGGACGTGGGAGAGGGCGAGGTGGTGTGCCTGCTCGGCGGCAACGGCGCCGGCAAGAGCACCACGCTGATGACCATCCTCGGGCTGCTCAGGCCGCGTGCCGGGACGATCGAGTTCCGCGGCAGCCCGATCGGCGGCCGGGCTACCGTCGACATCGTGCGCAGCGGCGTGGCGATCGTGCCCGAGGGACGACGCATCTTCGGCTCGCTCACCGTCGAGGAGAACCTGCAGATCGGCGCGGCGATCCGCGGGCACGGGCGCGCCGATCCGCGGGCGATCGACGCCGTGATGGGCATGTTTCCCGAGATCCAGGACCGCATGCAACAGCTCGCGGGCACCATGTCGGGGGGCCAGCAGCAGATGCTGGCGATCGCCCGTGCGCTCGTCACGCAGCCCAGGCTGGTGCTCATGGACGAACCCTCCATGGGCCTGTCGCCGGTGCTGGGCGAGCGCGTCTTCGAGATCATCGAGCGGATCCGCGCCCAGGGCGTTTCGGTGCTGCTGGTGGAGCAGAACGCCTATGCGACCCTGGGCGTGGCCTCGCGCGGCTACGTACTGCAATCGGGCGAGATCGTGCTGGAAGGCAGCGCGGATGCGCTGCGCGACTCGCCGCTGGTGCGGCAAGCCTACCTGTAGTCGACATGTCAACGAATGCCGCGGCGTAGCCGGCGCGGCCCAACCGGAGTTCGCCATGCTAGACCTGGTGCTGCGCGGAGCGCGCGTCATCGACCCTTCGCAGAACATCGACGCCCACCTGGACGTAGGTTTCGCCGACGGCAAGGTGGCCGCGCTCGCCGCCGCCATCGATACGCCGGCCGCCGAGACGCGGGACGTCTCGGGCTGTGTCGTGTCGCCGGGCTTCATCGACATGCACGCCCACGTGTACTGGGGCGCGACTTCGATCAGCATCGACGGCGAGCAGATCGCCAGGCGCGGCGGCGTGACCACCATGGTCGACGCGGGCAGCGCCGGCCCGGCGAACTTTCCCGGCCTGCGCCGCTACATCATCGACCCTTCTCCACGCCGGATACTGGCCTATCTGAACGTCGCCTATCCCGGCATCTTTGCCTACAGCAAGCCGGTCATGGTAGGCGAGTGCGCCGATCTGCGGCTGATCGACCCGATCGAGTGCGTGCGCACGGTCGGACAGCATCGCGACGTCATCGTCGGCATCAAGGTGAGGATCGGCCGCGTGGCGAGCGAAGCCAACGGCTCGGCCGCGCTCGACATGGCGTTCGAGGTGGGCGATCAGACCGGGCTGCCCGTCATGGTGCACGTGGACCATCCGCCCCCGCAGATGCGCGACGTGTTGCGCCGGCTGCGCAAGGGCGACGTCCTCACGCACTGCTTCCGACCCTTTCCCAACACGCCGCAGGCGCCGGACGGCGGCATCTGGCAGGAGGTGCTCGAGGCGCGTGAGCGCGGGGTGTTCTTCGACCTCGGGCACGGCGCCTCGTCGTTCGGCTTCGAGGTGGCGGGCGCCATGCTCGACAAGGGCTTTCTGCCCGATGCCATTTCCACCGACATCCACGTGCTCAACGTCGACGGGCCGGTGTTCGACCTGGCCACCACCATGGGCAAGTTCCTCGCCATGGGCGCGGGCCTGCACGACGTGATCAGCCGCGTCACCGCCGGGCCGGCGCGCGGGCTGAATCGCCCGGAGCTGGGCACGCTCAGGCCCGGCGCCGCGGGCGATGCCACGGTCTACGCGCTCGAGCAAGGCAGTTTCCAGTTCACCGATTGCTTCGGCCGGGTGCTCAGCGGCTCGCTGCGGGTCAGGCCGAGCGGCGTCGTGAGCCACGGACGCTGGCTCGAGGACTGAAAGTGGATATGCCGACGCCGGGAAAATGGAACTTCTCCCGGCGTCCGGTGCGCGAGATGATCTGCTCACCTATCCGAAGGAGAGATGTAGTGAGCACGTCACAGAACGAATTCAGCCCCACCGAGCGCAGCCGCGTCCGTCTCATGCGCCAGCGCGGTTCCTACGACAGGAGGGTCGTATACGACATCCTGGATTCGGCACTCATGTGCAACGTCGGCTACGTCATCGACGGTCAGCCCTACGTGACACCGACCGCCTTCTGGCGCGAGCACAACCATTTGTACTGGCATGGCTCGTCCGCCAGTCGGGCGCTGAACGCGCAGATCAAGGACATCCCGGTGTGTGTCACGGTCGCGCACATCGATGGGCTGGTGATGGCGCGCTCGGGCTTTCACAGCTCCGTCAACTACCGCGCCGTGATGGCGTTCGGCAAGGCGCAGCTCGTCGAGGGCCTGGCGGCCAAGCGCGCGGCAATGAACGTGTACATGGACCGCTTCTGCCCCGACCGCGCGGCGACCAACCGGACCGTGACCGACAAGGAGCTGAATGTGACCAAGGTGCTGGTCATGGAGATCGACGAGGCGTCGGCCAAGGTGCGGACCGGCCAGCCGGTCGACGACGACGAGGATTACGAGCTGCCGATCTGGGCCGGCGTCATCGATTTCAAGACGGTGGTCGACCAGATCCGGCCCGATCCTCGCAATCTCCAGGGCGTGCCGACGCCAGCGGGCATCGAGGCCTATACGCCGGGCGCCACGCTGGACAGCGTGCTTTCGTCGATCTACGACGGCGACAAACCGCCGCGTTGATCGACGGCCGGGCTGCTCGATCGCCATCCGACCGGCACAGTCCATTGCGGGCCACCCATCCGGCGCAGCGCCAGGGTGGGTCCATCCATCATCGCTTTTCGACGAGGTGTGTCGTGTTGATTTCAGTGTCCAGAATTGCGTGTGCGCTCGCCGTCGCGGCGGGCCTGGCCGCGCCCGCGGCGTGGGCCGCCGAGAATGGCGTGATCCGGATCGGGGCGGCAATCAGCCAGAGCGGCGCGCTGTCGCGTGAAGGCGGCTTCCTGCACGACGGCTACGAGCTGTGGAAGCAGAAGGTGAACGCCAGCGGCGGCATCACCGTGGGCGGCAAGCCCTACCAGGTGGAGATCATCTACTACGACGACGAGTCGAAGGCGCAAACCAGCGCGCGCCTGACCGAGAAGCTGATCACGGAAGACGACGTCGACTTTCTGTTCGGCCCGTACTCGTCGGGCATCGGCACGGCCACCACCGCGATCGGCGAGCGCTACAGGAAGCTCACCATTGCGCCGATGGCCACGGCCAACAGCATCTACGATCGCGGCTTCAAGTACGTCTTCACCAGCTCGCCGTTGGCCAACCAGGGCCTGCACTCGGTGCTGGACCTGGCCGGCTCGGTGCAGCCCAAGCCCGCCACCGTGGCCATCGTCGGGCCGGACGACCTCTTTCCCAACGTGACGGCGGAGGGGGCGGCCCATAAAGCGAAGGCGCTGGGCATGGAAGTGGTGTACCGCACGACGTACCCGAAGACGGTGACCGATCTGTCGTCAGTCGCCAGCGCGCTGAAGAACGCGGGCGCCGACGTGGTCCTGTCCACGGGCTACACACAGGACTCCATCCTGCTGGTGCGCGCCTTGCGCGACCAGGGCGTGCGTCCGAAGATGCTGGGCTTTGCCACGGCGATCGCCATCCCCGACTTTCGCGGCTCGCTGGGGCCGGCGGCAGAGAACCTGCTGGGCGCCGAATACTGGGTACGCACCCAGACCTATTCGGGTCCGCATTTCAAGGATTCCGAGCAGTACTACCAGGAATTTTCGAAGGCCTTCGGCCGCGCGCCGATCCAGCACGCCGCGGCCGGCACCGCCGGCGCGATCGTGCTCGAGATGGCGATCCGCAAGGCCGACAGCCTGGACACCGAGAAGGTTCGCGAGGCGCTGCTGGGCCTCGAGGGTGAAACCTTTTTCGGCAAGGTGAAGATGGCCGAGAACGGCACCAATCCGCTGGCCAGCCTGGCCGTGCTGCAGATCCGCGAAGGCGAGCCTGCCGTGGTGTTCCCCGACGCGATCAAGCAGGTGAGTGCGGTCTATCCGCTGCCCGCGCCGTAAGCGACGTGCGCCGCGCCGGCCCGCAAGGCCGGCGCGGCCAAACCTGAGGCAACCATGCTCACACAAGCTTTGATCAACGGGCTGCTGCTCGGCGGCCTGTACGGCGTCGCGGCGGTCGGGTTCTCGATCGTGTGGGGCGTGATGGGAATCGTGAACCTGGCTCACGGCTCCTTCATCATGCTCGGCGCGTACGTGGCCTATTTCGCCTTCTCGGAATTGGGCATCGACCCCTTCATGGCGATTCCGGCCGCGATGCTGCTGCTTTTCATGATGGGGTACGCGTTGCAGGTGGTCTGCCTCAACCGCGTGATGCGCACGAACCCCATGCTGTCGCTGTCGCTCACCTTCGGGCTGGACCTGGTGCTGATCAACGTCGCGATGCTGCTCTTCACGACCGACTTCCGGCTGGTGAATACCGCCTATAGCGGCCAGGCTCTGCGGTTCATGGACGCAACCGTGCCGTACGACCGGTTGGCCACCTTCAGCATCGCCGTGCTGCTGGCGGGCCTCTTCTTCTGGTTCCTTCGCCATACGCGTCCGGGTTACGCCATCCTCGCCACCGCGCTCGACCGGCAGACCGTTCCGCTGATGGGCATCAATCCTTCGCGCGTGTATGCGCTCACCGCGGGGCTTGGCGCGGCGCTGGCGGGCGGCGCCGGCTGCCTGGCCAGCATGGTGTTTCCGATCTCGCCGACCATGGGGATTTCATTCCTGGGGTCGGCCTTCGTCGTCACCATCCTGGGAGGCGTGGGCAGCGTGGAGGGCGCGGTGATCGGCGGTCTGCTGTACGGCCTGGTGCAGTCGTTCGCGTCGTATTTCCTGGGGGTGTCGTACCAGGAGGTGGTCGCGTTCTCGGTTTTCCTCGCAATCCTGGTCTTGCGCCCTCAAGGGCTGCTCGGCAGACAATTCTACGGCTGAGGAGCCATCATGAGTTCCATTCCTGTGGCCGCTGCGCGGCAATACCGGCGGCATGCTGCGCTGGTGCTCGCCGGTGTCGCCATCGTCGCCGGCGCGCTGCTTCCGGCACTCGTGAGCCCGTACTGGCTCCGCATCCTCACCAGCATGTTCATGTATGCGGCGCTCGCGCAGGCGCTGAACGTGATCGTCGGATTCGCGGGCTATCACGCCTTCGGCAACGTCTCTTGGTTCGGCTCCGGCGCCTATATTGCCAGCAGCCTGATCCTCTCGGGCTTCGGCCTGCCCGCAGCGCTGCTGGCAGGCACACTGGGCTCGGGCCTGCTGGCGTTCGTGATCGGCTGGCCGCTGCTGCGCCTGACCGGGCACTACTTCGCCATCGCCACGGTGGTGCTCAGCCTGGCGGCCATCGAGATCACGCTGAACCTGCATGGCATCACCGGTGGCGCGGCAGGGGTGACGCTGCCGATCAGCGAGCTCTCGCCCGCCGAGTTCTACAACCAGGTCGCCTACATGATGTACGGCGTGATGGTGTTTTCGTGCGTGGTGGTGTGGTGGCTGTCGCGCAGCCGTCTGGGCTACGCCTTGCGCGCGCTGCGCGACAGCGAACGCGGCGCCCAGGTCATGGGGGTGAACACCACGCTGGCCAAGATGACCGCATGGGCCATCAGCGGCGCCCTCACCGGGCTGGCCGGCGGCATCTGGGCGTACTGGATGACGTTCATCGAACCCGTCACCGCCTTCGACGTGCAGATCACGGTCAAGGCCTACATCATGATGCTGATGGGCGGCATGGGCACCGTGGCAGGCCCCATCCTGGGCGCGTTCTTCCTCGAGTTCGTCTCCACCGTCATCTGGGGCCAGTTCCTGAAGGTGCACATGATGGTGCTGGGTCTTCTCATCATCGTGGTGGTCATGTTCATGCCCGACGGCTTTCTGAAATACCTGCGGCATTTCGCCGCCCGCATCCGGCGCGACGAGCCATGAACTATCTTCTGGACATTCAGGACGTCTCTCTGTATTTCGGCGGGGTGCGCGCGCTCGGCGACGTGACCCTGGGCGTGGAGCAGGGCGAGGTGCTCGGCCTGATCGGGCCCAACGGGGCGGGCAAGACGACGCTCATGAACGCGATCTCGGGCATCTATCGTCCCACCGCCGGGCGCATCGCGTTCGGGCGCAGGGTCATCTCCGATCAGCCGCCGCATCGCATCGCCAAGCTGGGCATCGGGCGCACCTTCCAGGTCGTGCAGCCGTTCGCCAACCTGTCGGTGCTCGAGAACGTGGCGGTGGGCGCGATGTTCGCGGGTACGCGCGGCGTGCTGGGCAGCCGCGCGCAGGCCATGAGGATGGCGGGCATCGCCCTCGAGCGGGTGGGGCTGAGCGGCCGGGCCGACATGCTGCCCGGACAGCTCACGCTGTCCAACCGCAAGCGGCTGGAGCTGGCGCGCGCGCTCTCCACCAATCCCAGCCTGCTGCTGCTCGACGAGGTGATGGCAGGCCTGAATCACTCCGAGATCGGCGGCCTGGTGAACCTGATCCAGAAGATCCGCCGCGACGGCACCACGGTCATCGTGATCGAACACGTCATGCGAGCGATCCTGGCGGTGTGCGACCGGATCGCAGTCCTGCAATCGGGCTCGATCATCACCGTGGGCGATCCCGCGGCCGTCATCAGCGATCCGCGCGTGATCGGCGCATACCTCGGCAACCGCTTCGTCGAGCGCCAGAAACGCAAAGCTCTGGAGGTGGCATGAGCGCCCACGGGGGGTGCTCCTGCCGCGGGGAGGAGCTGGCGCAGCGACCGGAGGGTAGTCAAATGAGCTTTCTGTCCATCGAGAATCTGAACACCTTCTATGGCGATACCCAGGTGCTCTGGGATATCGACATGACCGTGGGTCCCGGCGAGCTGGTGGCCCTGGTGGGCGCGAACGGGGCGGGCAAGACCACGCTGCTGCGCACGCTCACCGGGCTGCTGGCCGCGCGCTCGGGCCGCATCCTGTTCAAGGGCGAGGACTTGACCGCGTTGCCGCCGGAGCAGCGCCTGTCTCGGGGCGTGGCCATGGTGCCCGAGGGCAGGCGCCTATTCGCGGGCCTCACTGTCGAGCAGAACCTGCGGCTGGGCGCTTACCTGCGCCGCGACCACGCCGACATCGCGTTCGACCTGCAGCGCATCTACGAGTACTTTCCGCGCCTTGGCGAGCTGCGCCGGCGCGTCTCCGGGCATCTGTCGGGCGGTGAGCAGCAGATGTGCGCGGTGGGCCGCGCGCTCATGGGACGCCCGCAGTTGCTGCTGGTCGACGAGATGTCGCTGGGGCTGGCGCCGGTGATCGTCGATCGGCTGGCCGAGGTCCTGATCGGCATCAACAAGGCGTTCGAGACCGCGATCGTGGTGGTGGAGCAGGACGTGGAACTGGCGCTGGAGATGGCGTCCCGCGCCTATGCGCTGGAAACCGGACGCGTCGTGATGCACGGCCCGGCCGAGGAACTGCTGAACCAGGGAGATATCCAGGCCGCCTACCTGGGGCATATCGACTGATTCGCGGCACGGCGGGCGGCCGGCGGCGACCTTTCAACGGGGGGGGCGCCGCCGGCCTTACTGCGCAACGCTCAGTGGAGCCGGTCGAACAGCGACACGAGTACGCTGCGCGGGCCCGAGAACGCCCGGCGGCCGTGCGCGTAATGGATGTTGTCCAGGATCATGATGTCGCTGGGCAGCAGGGCAGCCGGGTGCTCGGCCTCGTGCAGGATGCGGTAGACGTGCAGGGCATCGGCCTCGGGAACGGGGTCGCCGTTGCCCAGCACCATCGTGTCGAGCATCTGGGGATTGTGCCGGCGCGCGTGCGCCAGCGCCTCGTACTCATCGACGCGGCCGTCCTGCAAGGCCCACGCCATCATGCAGACCGGCGAGAAGAAGTGGGCGAAGTTGCTCCAGGCGTACTCGCCGGTCACCGGGTGGCGGCGCACCGGCGGCACCAGATCCTGCCAGACATGCAGAATCTCGCCGTCTGCCTGCCACTGGGCCTGCCAACCCTTCTCGCCGACGATGCGGTCGACCTCGCGCTTGTCTTGCGTGGCGAAGACTTCGGTCCAAGGTTTCTGGAATCCCGGCTTCAGGTGCGCATTCTCCGGCGACGGGATGGCCCGGCGCAACTGCAGGCCATGCCGCTCGCAGAGGTCCCGAAAGCCGCGCGGAATCCTGCCTAGAACCTTGCGCATGTCCGCGATGGTGGTCTGGCCGCCATGCGCCGCGGGCTGTTCGCTGAAGAAGGCGATCCGGTCTGGCGGGCGGGCGGTGTAGGCCATCTCCTGGTGCAGGGCGATCGACCAGCCGGGCGGCGTGTCGGTGGCCGTCATGACCTTGCGGCGTACCACCGTGCGCGGCGAGGTGCCGCCCACGTAGTCGTGCTGGTGCGGCGCCACCACGCTGATGGCCTCGTCGAATGCGTCGGCGTCGGCCAGGCAGGTCAGCCCGCGCAGCACCACGCCACCCTCGCGGTCCAGCGTGGCCTCGATGTCGTGCACGTGTCCGGCCAGCCATTCGAGCGTTTCCTCTCGCGTGGGCGCCCGGCTGTCCTGCGGCATCCACACGGGCAGGCTGCCTTCGCGTTGTAATGCTGTCGTGGCCATTCTCATGCCTGTGCTCCTAGACAATGTCGACGTAGCGGATGCCGGCGCGCCGCAGAATGGCATCGAACATCAGCCGCCCCGGCTGCCCGCCCAGCGTCATCGGCCGGAAGTGTTCCGCGTTGCGCTCCAGCACGTCCTGCCGGATGGCCAGGTTCGGCGTGTTCATCGCGTCACAGGTGACCTGCACTTCGCATGCTCGCTGCAGAAACCACATCGTCTGCAACGCGGCCGGCACGCTGGCGCCGCACACGAGCGGACCGTGATTGCGAAGAATCAGCACATTGCGCTCGCCCAGGCTGGCCACCAGACGTGGACACTCCCCGGGGTTGGTGGTGACGCCTTCGAAGGCGTGATAGGCCACCTGCCCATACACCAGCGCCGCGTAGAAGTTGTCGAAGCGCAGCCCGCCTTCCTGGCAGGCCACCGAAACCGTCGCGGTGGTGTGGGTGTGCATCACACAATGGGCGTCGTGGCGCGCCGAATGGACGGCGCTGTGGATCACGAATCCCGCCGGGTTCAGCGGATAGGGCGACGCGTCGATCTTGTTGCCATGGCGGTCGATCTTGACGAGGTTGGTGGCGGTCACCTCGCTGTAGTGCAATCCATACGGGTTGATGAGATAGTGCGGGTTGCTTTCGTCGCCGCCGGGAACCCGCAGCGTGATGTGGTTGAAGATCATTTCCGACCAGCCCAGCCAGTCGAACAGGCGATAGCAGGCGGCCAGTTCCAGCCGGCACTGCCATTCGCCCTCGTTCATTCCCGCGGGACGCAGATCGGCAGCGCTTTCCAAGGCATTCATAACGGGGCTCCATGCGAGACCCGGCCGCAGTCGGGGCCGGTCGCGGCAAAGGCCGCCGGCAAAGTCTGCGCCGCCGTCCGGCGGCTCGAAAGAACCAATCCGGCGGGCCGGTGAATACCACTCTCGCCGGCGCCGGCCGTGCCGCCGGCGGCGGCGGGCCGGGCCTCTCAGCGTCCTACCGCATACCCCTGCATTCCGCGGGGGTTGGCGCCACCGTACATCTGTCCGTCGGGCTCGATGCGCGCCGCGCTCAGGCGGCCTTCGGACCAGTCGTCGCCCTTGCTGGCCAGGTGCCCGGCGTCCCGCAGCGCTTGCAGGACCGCGTCCGCGTAGCGTCCTTCGATCACCACTTTGCCGGGCGCCTCGAGGCGCGGCCAGAAGCTGCTGGGCCAGTGCTCGGTATGGAAACTGGGCGCGTCGATCGCCTGCTGGATGTTCATGCCGTGCGCGACCATGCGCAGAAAGAATGTGAGCGACCACTGGTCCTGCTGCTCGCCGCCCGGCGTGCCGAAGGCCATCCACGCCCTGCCGTCGCGCAGGGCGAAGCTGGGCGTGAGCGTGGTGCGCGGCCGCTTGTGCGGCGCGAGCGTGTTGGGCAGGCCGGGCGTGAGGGAGAACATCTGGCCGCGCGTGCTCAGGCAGAAGCCGAGTTCCGGAATCACCGGCGACGACTGCAGCCAGCCTCCCGAGGGCGTGGCGCTCACCATGTTGCCCCAGCGGTCGATCACGTCCAGGTGGCAGGTGTCGCCGCGCTTGACGCCGAGCCGCGCCACGGTCGGCTCGCCGGCGCCGGCCGCCGTGGCCGGGCCGGCCGTGGCGCGCTGCTCGATGAAGGCACGCATGCCGGGCACCTGGCCGGGCCGCAGCGCCATGGACGCCCGGGTGCCGACGAGGGCAGCCCGCCCGGCGTTGTACGTGTCCGAGAGTAGGACGTCGAGGGGCACCTCGACGAAGTCGGGGTCGCCGTAGTAGGCCTCCCGATCGGCGTAGGCGAGCTTGGCGCATTCGACCACGGTGTGGATGAATTCCGGGCCGAGGGGGTCCATCGCGGCGACGTCAAAATGGCGCAGCAGGGCGAGCTGCTGCAGGAACACCGGCCCCTGGCTCCAGGGGCCGCACTTGAGCACCGTGCACGGGCCGTAGTCGTAGGTGAGCGCAGGCTCCACCGGGGCCCGCCAGCGCGCGCAGTCGTCGGCCGTCAGGAAGCCGGGATGGCGCCGGCCGGATACGTCCATCAGCTCCTGCTCCCGGTAGAAGCGGCCGATGGCCTCGGCCACGAAGCCCCGGTACCAGGCGTCGCGAGCGGCGTCGATGCGCGCCTCGCGGTTCGGTGCGCCGGCCGACTCGCGCAGCAGCCGTTCCCACGTCGCCGCCAGGGCGGGCCGGGCAAACAGGCTGCCCGCCCCGGGCACTTTGCCGTGGGGCAGGAACACCTCGGCCGAGCTGGGCCAGTGCTGCTCGAACAGCGTGCGCACGCTCTCGATCGCCGCGCTGACGTTGGGCACGATGTGCACGCCGTCCCGGGCGTAGCCGATGGCGTAGGCGAGCACGTCGCGCAGTTCCCAGGTGCCCCAGTCGCGCAGCATCAGCAGCCAGGCGTCGAACGCTCCCGGCACGACCGCCGGCAGCAGTCCGGTGGCCGGGATCAGGTCCAGGCCGAGCTCGCCGAACCGCTCGACGGTGGCCGCGCCGGGCGCCCCCGCCTGGCCGCAGACAACGTGCTGCGTACCGGTGCGCGCGGCATGCAGGATGATCGGCACGTCGCCGCCCGGCCCGTTCAGGTGCGGTTCGGCGACCTGCAGGGTGAAACCGGCCGCGACCGCGGCATCGAAGGCGTTGCCGCCCCGCTCGAGGACGGCCATCGCGACCTGGCTGGCGATCCAGTGGGTACTGCAGGCCACGCCGAAGGTGGCGGCGATTTCGGGGCGTGTCGTGAACATCGAGGGGGCTCCCAGGATCGGATGCGGCGCGCGCGCCGGACAGGCAGATAAGCGTATGCCCGATCCGGCGAAGTGGTCCATACCGCATGGCAAGTGGTATGGAACGCCGGGCGCAAATGGCGTTTGCGCCTGCGACCGGGCGGACAGAGACTAGCAACATGCGCTCAAAGGCGCGGCCGAATCCCGCGTCGCCCTTGCACCGGTTCGCGCAGCAACCCGGCAGGGGGCGGCCGTCACCTGTAGGAAAGACTATGTCATCTGTGCTCGAAGACAACTGGAAGCCTATTTCGGGCCCATACCGTGGCTACGACCAGCGCGGCACGCCGGAACCGGAATGGGATCTGGTCAAGGTGGGCCCCGGCACCAAGATGGGCGAGTACCAGCGCCGCTTCTGGCAGCCTGTCTGTTTCACTTCCCAGTTGACCGACGTGCCGCTGCTGGTGCGCATCCTCGGCGAGGAGCTGGTGATGTTCCGCGACCGCAGCGGGCGCATCGGCGCACTGCACAAGCACTGCTGCCATCGCGGCACTTCGCTGGAATACGGCCGCATCGAAGAATGCGGCATCCGCTGCTGCTACCACGGCTGGCTGTTCGACGTCGACGGCACGGTGCTCGACACTCCGGGCGAGCCCGGCGCCAGCCGCCTGAAGAACGCGGTGTTCCAGGGCGCCTATCCCACGCATGAATACCACGGCCTGGTGCATGTGTACATGGGCCCGCCCGAGCTCAAGCCGGCCTTTCCCGAGTTCGACGTCTTCAAGGTGCCCGGCCTGAAGTTCTATCCCTCGGCGGTGACGCACAGGAACAACTGGCTGCAGAGCTTCGAGAACAACATGGACCCGTTCCATGGCCAGTTCCTGCACACCCGCATCAGCCCGCACTTCGGCGATCATTACCTGGTGCTGCCGACGGTCGAGTGGAAGGTGACGGAGGACGGCAGGGGCATCTACTACACCGCCGTGCGCCGGGTCGACGACGAGCGCCTCTGGGTCCGGCTGTTCCACTGCATCTTCCCCAACTACGTGTTCGTGGCCTCGCTGTACGATCTGCAGCCCGAGGAGCCGTACTTCCAGCGCACCTTCTACGCGCGGCGCGTGGTGCCGATAGATGACGAGAACTGCACCTTCTTCAGTTGGCGTCTGGCGATGGACGAAGGCGAGTTCTCCGGCGGCGACGTGACGCGCAACGGCTGGAATTCGATCGACATCGACGGCCAGGTCGAGCAACCCACGTACGAGCTCAAGCAGCGCGTCCCCGGCGACTGGGAGGCGCAGACCGGGCAGCGGCCGATCGCCCTGCACAAGCTGGAGCGGCTCGGCACCACCGATGCCGGCATCGTCAGGCTGCGCCAGGCGCTGCGCAAGATCCTGGCGGGACAGGTTCCGGCCGCGCTGCCGCCCATGGGCGAAGGCTCCCTGGGCTCGCGCGACCCCGAGAACGTGTACTCCAGCAACAACGTGCTGCGCGTGCGCAAGCTCGCCGATCCGCAGGCGGACGGCGAGCAGACGCGCGACGTGGGGCGCGCGGTCATCGGTGCCGTGATCGAGGCCGACGCCGCCCCGGCCGGGACGCGCCGCCAGCTCATCATCGACAAGCTGCGCCGGATCGAAGCCCGCTATGCATGAGCAAGCGCAACGGCCCGATCCCGGGGTGGCCATTGTCACCGGCGGGCGCCGCGGCATCGGCGGGGCCACCGCCGTCCACCTCGCCCGTGCCGGCTATTCGGTGGCCGTGGTCGACGTGGTGCGCGACGCCGACGCCGACGAGACGGTGCGACGCATCGATGAGGCGGGCGGCAAAGCGGCGTTCGTCCAGGCGGACATCGGCGACGTCGACGCCCAGCCGGCCTGGATCGCGCGCATCGTCGAGACCCTCGGCCCGATCACTTGCCTGGTCAACAATGCCGGCGTGAATGTGCCGGTGCGCGGCGACATGCTCGAGGCCACGCCCGAGGCCTTCGACCGCGTCGTCGGCATCAACCTGCGCGGCACCTTCTTCCTCACCCAGGCGGTCGCGCGCCACATGGTGCAGACCGCCGCGCCGGGCGTGCAGCGCTCGATCTTCGTCGTGAGCTCGGCCAACGCCCACATGGCCTCGCCGGAGAAGGCCGTGTACTGCCTGGCGAAGTCCGCGCTGCCGATGCTCGCCAGGATGTTTGCCGCCCGGCTGGGCGAGCACGGCATCGACGTGTTCGAGATCCAGCCCGGCCTGATCAAGACCACGATGAACGAGGCCGTCTGGGATACCTACGGCCAGGCCATCGCCAATGGCGTGTCGCCCACGCGGCGCTGGGGCACGCCCGACGACGTGGCGCAGGTCATCTCGTCGGTGGCGCGTGGCCTGATGCCGTTCTGCACCGGGACCACCATCCCCGTGGGCGGCGGCCTGCACATCCACCGCCTCTAAAGAACCGACAACACGAGTCAAATCATGAAGAAGGACTATCCGAGCCCGACCCAGCACGCCCAACCGCTCAAGCAACTCCCGTTGCGCCTGCATCACCGCGCCATCGTGGTCAAGGACCAGGGCGCGACCCGGCACTTCATGGAGGACATCCTGGGCCTGCCGCTGGTGGCGTGTTGGACCGAGTCCACGCCGATGCCGGAAGTGGACCGCCCCATCGAGTACTGCCACACCTTCTTCGCGCTGGGTGACGGCAGCGCCATCGCTTTCTTCCAGTTCACCGACGAGGAGTTCCAGGAGAAGTCGCTGCGCCGCGACCAGCCCGAGATTCCGCGCTTCGACCACCTGGCCATCAAGGCGACCCGCGAGACGCAGAACGAGGTGATCGAGCGGCTGGAGAAACACGGCGTCAAGTACATCACCAAGAACCACGGCTACTGCAAGTCGGTCTATGTGACCACCCCCGACGGCCTGTACATCGAGTTCGCCGAGGATCCGCCCTATGCCGACGAGATCGACAAGGTGCGCCGCGCCGATGCCCACGAAGCGCTGGAGCGCTGGCTCAACGGCGACACCAGGACCACCAACAATCCGTATCGTTTTCAGGATTTCTGATCCTGACCAGCCGCGGCGTGCACTGCCGGCGCACGCGCGGCAGACGCAAGAGGCTCGAGCATGACCATCCCGGAAACACTGTCGTTGCGGCTGTCCGCTATCCGCTACGCGGCCGACGGTATCAATCTCTATGAGTTCAGGACGCTCGACGGTGCCCGGCTGCCGGGCTTCGAGCCGGGCGCCCACGTCGATCTGCACCTGCCCAACGGTATGGTGCGCCAGTACTCGCTCGCCGAAGGCCACGGCGACGGCCGCGCCTACGTGGTGGGTGTGAAGCTGGATCCGGACAGCCGGGGCGGCTCGAAGTACATGCACGAACAGCTCAAGGTCGGCACCGTCATGCCGGTGGGGCTGCCGCGCAATCACTTCCCGCTGGAGGCAGGCGCCGGGCGTTCCGTGTTCGTCGCGGGAGGCATCGGCATCACGCCGATCCACTGCATGATCCGGGCGCTGGCCGGGGCCGGGCAGCCGTGGGAACTGCACTATGCCGTGCGGAGGCGCGCCGAGGCGGCCTTCCTCGCCGAGCTCGCCGACGCGCCGGGCGGCAGGCTGGTGCTGCACGTCGACGAGGAGTGCGATGGCGCGTTTCTGGACGTGGCAAGAGTGGTCGCCGACGCGGGACGGGACGCTCACCTGTACTGCTGCGGGCCGGGCCCGATGCTCGAGGCGTTCGTACGTGCCACGCAGGGCCTGCCCGCGGAACATGTCCACTACGAGTATTTCTCGGCCGACGTGGTGCCGGACAAGACCGGCGGTTTCACCGTCGAGCTGGCCAGGACGCAGCGCGCGGTCTATGTGCCGCAGGGCAAGACCATCGCCGAGGCCTTGCGCGACGAAGGCGTGGACATCATGGTCTCGTGCGAGCAGGGAGTGTGCGGCGCGTGCGAAACCCGCGTCCTCGAAGGCGACATCGAGCACCGCGACCTGATCCTGACCGAGCAGGAGAAGGCCGCAGGCAAACTGATGATGATCTGCGTATCGAGCTGCAGCGGTGACAGGCTCGTCCTGGATCTCTGAGCCGGTAAGCCTGTACGTGCTGGCCGCCGGCAGCCTGGCGGCAGTCGACAGGGCGCTGGCTATCGCCTAACGAGGATATTCGAGCTGCATCGCGACCACCTCGGCGGTGCGCGCGCCGTATTGCTCGGTGATCGAGAGCAGGGCCTGGTCGAGCGCGTTAGCGGGAGGCTGGTCGGCGAACGTCGAGACGTGTCTGTCCGCCGGCCGCTCGACCGCAAGCGCGTCGGGAATCACACGGACGCCGCTGCGGGTGACGATCGCGCCAGGCGCCTGGGCGAGGGCCACGGCCCGTGATCGGTAGGTGCGCGACCAGGCATCGGCGACGAGCGCAAGCGAGACCTCGTCCATGCCGGGTTCGAGGTTCACACCGACCTGTTCCTTCTGCCAGAAAGCAAGTCGATTGGACAGTACGGTCGCCGCAAACGGCCGTGTCAGCTTGAAAGCGGCGCTGGCATGGCTGGCGTCCCACGCCGGCAGGCCGAGATCGCGGGCGACCGCTTCCGCCTTCTGGCGTCCGGCGATGGCGTCGATCAGCGTCAGCATCATCGGCATGGATGCGGAGATACCGGTGGTCGTCGCCACGCCCCGGTCCATCACCATGCGGCGGTCGGCGACGTAGGTGATGGAGGGGCTGCGCTCGAGCAGGTCGTTCAGGAAGTACCAGTGGGTGGTCGCCCGCTTGCCGTCCAGAAGCCCGGCGGCACCGACGACCTTGGCCCCGGCGCAAACGCCGATGATGATCGCTCCCTTGCCAGCCTGGCCCTGGAGCCACCGGAGGACCCGCGGATCGTCGTCCCGGCTCATGGCGGGCACGATGACATAGTCGGCTCCCTCGGGATTGCGCGCATCGAATTGCGCGAGGGTCGCATCGGCCTCGACAGTGAGGGCAGGAAAGAGCTGTACCGGCCCTGGTTCCGTGGCCAGGGTGAATACGTCCGCGACATCGGCGCGCCGCAGGATGCCGGTCGGCACCAGATAGTCCGTGGTTTCGGTGGCGTCGTTGATGCCCACGACGGCCACCAGGGGGCGCTCGCGCTTCGGCGGTTTCAAGGCGGCCCGCATCGCATCCATCTCGTCTGGCGGGACGGGCGTGGCCTTCAGGGCGGGGGATGCCGGCGGCAAGCTGAACACCCAGCCGCCGAATCCCGCCAGGGCCAGGGCGATCACGGCCAACCCGGCCCCGACGACAGAACGCTTGGACACGATCGGGCTCCTCCAGACGCGGTTTGCGTCGATGAGCCCAGACTATCAGCGCGGCTTTCTGGCGGAAATGACAAACATACGGTATTTTCTGCCAATGCACCGTATTGTCTTGGCCGTCTATCCCGGCTTCGAACTGCTCGACGCGTCGGGGCCGGTCTCGGTTTTCAACGGCGCCAATCGCGCCTTGGAACAAAGCGGTGGGCAGCCCTTCTACCGGATCGAGCTCGCCTCGGCGCAGGGCGGGCTGGTGACGAGCAGCAGCGGGGTCGCCGTGGACACCGGCCCGCTGGGCGGGCTTGCGTCCGGGTCGGTCGATACGCTGTTGGTCGTCGGCGCCGAACGCGAGCCGCTGGTGCAGGCGATGGCCGAGCCGCGCCTGCGGGAATCGCTCGCGCGGCTGGCCGGCAGCGCGCAAAGGTTCGGCTCGATCTGTACCGGCGCATTCGTTCTCGCCGCGCTGGGTCTGCTCGAGGGGCGCCGCGTCGCAACCCATTGGGATGCGTGCGCGCCGTTTGCGGCGGCATTTCCTTCGGTCCGCCTGGATGCCGATGCGCTCTACGTCACGGATGGGCCGCTCTGGACATCGGCCGGCGTGACCACCGGCATCGATATGGCGCTCGCCATGCTCGCCCATGACCTGGGCGCAACGATCACCGGCCCGGTCGCGAAGCGGCTCGTGCTCTATGCCCGGCGACCGGGTCATCAATCCCAGTTCAGCCCGTTGCTGCAGGCACAGGCGAACGCCGACAGTCCACTCGCCGATCTGATTGCCTGGATACAGACCCATCTCGATGCGCCGCTGGATGTGTGCGCGCTCGCGGCCCGTGCCGGGCTGTCCGAGCGGACCTTTCACCGCCGATTCGTCGCGGCGACCGGCCAGACGCCGGCCCGCTTCGTCGAAATGGCGCGACTGGACGCGGCGCGCATGCTCCTCTCGCGCGGATTGTCGTTGAAATCCGTCGCCGCCCAGGTGGGGCTGTTCCCCGCGACGCGCCTGTCCGAAGCCTTCGAACGCCGCTTCGGCGTCACCCCGCGGCTGTTTCGCGACATGCACGCCGACCTCTGATCCCGTCTGCCTGGCGTGCATGGGGCCCTCGCGCAAACGAGCCGCGTCGTGCGGCAAAGGTCGCGGGCACGCCGCGCGATGCCGTGGCTCCTAGGATGCGTGACGGGCGCCTCCTGGCGCCAAGGAGCGCAGCCATGGCCCTGTCCACCGATTCCGAAGTCCTGACCGCCGATGGGCGCCTGCGCGGACGCCGCGCACACGAGGTGACTGCCTTTCTGGGCATACCCTACGCAGAGCCTCCCGTGGGCGAGGCGCGCCTGCGTTCGCCGCGCCCGGTACGGCCCTGGGCCGGGTGCCGAACGGCCGAACGGCTGGGCCCCGCGAGTCTGCAACACCTCGCCGGGCAACATACGTGGCTCAATGCGGCCTTGCCGGGCACCAGCGAGGATTGTCTCTACCTGAACGTGTGGACTGCCGGGCTCACGGGTGCGCGTCCGGTTCTGGTGTGGCTGCACGGCGGGCAGACCCGCCATGGACATGGCGGCTCGCCCGCATACGAGGGCACCGCGCTCGCCCGTCGGGGCGTCGTTGTGGTGACCGTCAACTACCGGCTGGGCGCCCTGGGTGGCCTTGCACATCCGGCGCTGCAGGACCCCGATAGTCGCGTGTGTGCGAACTGGGGGATGCAGGACCAGTTGCTGGCCCTGGACTGGGTTGCGCGCAACATCGCCGCGTTTGGCGGGGATCCGGCCCGGGTCACCCTGGCCGGGCAGTCCTCGGGGGCGGCGAGCGCGATTCTGCTCGCGCAGAACGGTCACGCGAGCGGTCGCTACGCCCAATGCATCGCGCACAGCCCGCCCTTGTTTCGCCCGCCCGCGTATGCCGAACTCGATGCGGCGGCCGCCTACGCGGAGACGGTCGCCCACTACGTGGGGGTGGGCGTGCGCGAACTGCGCGGCGTGGACGGTGCGCAACTGCAGGCGGCCGAGCGCGAACTCGGCGCAAGACTCGGCGTGCGTCCGCAGACGGCGCCGGTGCGCGACGGGGTCTTTCTGCGGCGCTGGCCGCACGAGCCGCGGGCGGTGGTGCCGCTGCCGCTGCTCATCGGTTGGACGCGTGACGAAGCGGACTTCTGGTTCGACTTGTCCACGCAGGACGGTACGCGCCTGAGCCCCGAGACGTATCCGCCGGCCGATGCCCTGGCGGCCCGATACGTGGGCTTGCTGGCACAACAGGGGCAGTCCGTGGAGGAGGGCGCCGTACGGCGGCTGCTGGCCGCCCATGGTGCCGATCGCGATCCGAGCGCCTGCTGGCGCGCGCTCTACACCCACACGCTTTTTCGCGAGCCGATCCTCGCGCTGCTGCGGCGCCAGGCCGAGCACGCCGCACCCTGCTGGGGCTATGCCTTTGGCCTCGCGCTCGCGAACGCGGGTACACGTGCGCCGCATGGGGCCGACGTGCCCTGCGTGTTCGACACCTGGGCCCATCCCCACTTCGCCGATCGGCTGCACATGGCGCCGCGCGCCGTGCCCCTCGCGCATGCCATGCGTGACGCCTGGGTGCGCTTCCTGACCTCGGGCGATCCCGGCTGGCCGCGCTTTGCGGCGTGCTCGCGCGTCATCCAGCGCATCGGCCCGGATGCGATGGATGCCTTACCATGGCCGTTCGAGGAGCCTGGACCATGATGCTGGACGAAGTCAGCGCACCGGATGTCTGGAGCGACGCCATACCGCTTGCCGGGTGGCAGCGTAGCCGCCTGGATGCGCGCTATGGCGCGTGCGAGACCGCAAGCCTCATCGTGCAGCCGGGGATGCGGCTGGCCGTGACGCGCTACCGCGCCAGGCGCGACCTGCTGGAGCTGAGCGACCGGCGGGCGCACCCGGGCGCGCTCACGCTCAGCTACACGCTCGCCGGCTGCTCGACCTACCATGGCGAGGGCGGGCGACTGCTGTTTCGCGAGGGCGAGTGGCTGGCGAGCCGCGCGTGCCAGCCTGTCGGTCACCGCCGCTTCCAGGCGGGCGAGTCGGTGGTGCAGGTCAGGCTGGCGGTGGACGACACCGTGTGGCAGCGCTATGCGGGCGCTGTGTCCGAGCCGGCGCTCGCCGGCGCCACCGTTGCGCTGGGCAGGGCGGCCATGACCCCGCGCGCCCGGGAGCATGCGCGTGCGGTGGCCCAGCAGTGCCTGCTGGATACGCCGGACGTGCTCGCGCTGCACGGCCGTGCGCTCGACATGCTCACGGCGGCGCTGCACGAGGTCGGCGGGCGCGAACCCGGGGCCCGCCCCTCGGCTGTCTGCCAGGCAGAGCTCGGGCGCTCGCTGATCCATAGTCTGCAGGCCCGCATTGCACAACGACTGGATCTGGACGCGCTGTGCCGTGAGCTCGGCCTCGGACGTACCCGGCTACGCCTGCTGTGCGCGCAGCAGTGGGGCCAGTCGCCCCGCGAGCTGCTGCATGGCCTGCGCATGCGCCACGCCCGCGAATGCCTGGCCAACGGCGTTGGCGTCGCTGCGACCGCGCAGCGCGTGGGCTACGCGCACGCGGCCAACTTCAGCACCGCCTATCGCCGCTATCACGGCCACCCGCCGGTACGCCGCGCCCACTGAGGGCAGCGGCGCGCGCCGGCGGCTAGGCGCTGGCGTAGAGGTCCACGTACTCGTGCACCGGCATCGCCTCCAGGCGGCCCTGCTCGAGCGAGGCTGCGAGAATCTGCGCCTGTTGCCGGGCAGCATAGCGCCGTGCGAGGTTCACGCGGAACTTGGCTTCGAGCAGCGGGATGCCGTCGCCGCGGCGGCGCTTGTGGCCGATCGGGTACTCGACCACGATCTCGTCGAGCTTGCTGCCGTCCTTGAACTCGACGGTCAGCGCATTGGCGATGGAGCGCTTGTCGGGATCGTGGTAATCCGCCGTGAAGGCCGGGTCCTCGACGCACACGATCTTCGCGCGCAGGGCGTCGATGCGCGGGTCGGCCGCGATCTCGTCCTCGTAGTCGGCGGCGGTGAGGCGCCCGAACAGCACGGGCACCGCGACCATGTACTGGATGCAGTGGTCGCGGTCGGCGGGGTTGTTGAGCGGGCCCTGTTTGTCGATGATGCGGATGCAGGCTTCGTGGGTGCGGATGGTGATCTTTGCGATCTCGTCGGCACCCCTGCCGGCGGCCTCGAGCCGCTCATGGAGCTGCATGGCGCACTCCACCGCCGTCTGGGCGTGGAACTCGGCGGGGAAGGAGATCTTGAACAGCACGTTCTCCATGACATAGCTGCCGTAGGGCCGCTGGAAGCGGAACGGCTGCCCTTTGAACAGCACGTCGTAGAAGCCCCATGTCTTGGCGGTGAGCACCGACGGGTAGCCCATCTCGCCGGTGCGCGCCATCAGGGCCAGCCGCACGCCCCGGCTGGTGGCGTCGCCCGCCGCCCAGCTCTTGCGGCTGCCGGCGTTGGGCGCATGGCGGTAGGTGCGCAGGCTCTGGCCGTCCACCCACGCCAGCGACAGTGCGTTGAGGATCTCCTCGCGCGTGAGACCGAGCATCTGCGCGACGACGGCGGTGCTCGCCACCTTGACGAGCACGACGTGGTCCAGCCCGACCTTGTTGAACGAGTTTTCCAGGGCGATGCAACCCTGGATCTCGTGCGCCTTGATCATCCCGGTGAGCACGTCGCGCATGGTGAGCGGCGGCTTGCCCGCCGCCACCGCATTGCGCGAAAGCCAGTCGGCCACCGCCAGGATGCCGCCCAGGTTGTCCGAGGGATGGCCCCATTCGGCCGCGAGCCAGGTGTCGTTGAAGTCCAGCCAGCGGATCATGGCGCCGATGTTGAAGGCGGCCTGGACCGGATCGAGCTGGTACGGGGTGCCGGGCACCCTGGCGCCGTTGGGCACGACGGTGCCGGGCACGATGGGGCCGAGCAGCTTGGTGCATGCGGGATACTCGAGCGCCTCGAGCCCGCAGCCCAGGGTGTCGATCAGGCAGTTGCGTGCCGTGGCGTAGGCGAGCTCACTGTCGATGCGGTAGTCGATGACGTAATCGGCAATGTCGAGCAGGACCTGGTCCCACGGATGGTGCTGTGCATGAGCCATCGTATCGTCTCCTTGAGCGATGTCGCGGCAGGGCGCAGCAAGCGCCGCGCCCTCCTTCACATACGCACCGTATCTCAAGAACCGGTACCCAGAGTATTCAACGCGCTTTGATGCTGGTGCGACTCATGGCAAGCGAAGGGCGCCGCGACGACGCTAGACCGAGACGGCCGGCAGCACTTCGCCCCGGCTTTCGCCGAAGCCGATGCGTGCGTAGCCCGGCTTCTCGCACCAACCGCGCAGGATCACCGCATCGCCGTCCTCCAGGAAGGCGCGCGTCTCGCCGCTGCTCTCGAGCAGGACCGGGGTGCTGCCGCCGCGCGAGAGTTCGATGAGGGCGCCTGCCTGTTCGTGCGTGGGGCCGGAGATGGTGCCACTGCCGAAGAGATCGCCCGGGTTGAGGTTGCAGCCGCCATTGGTGTGCTGCGCGACCATCTGGCCCACCGTCCAGTACTGGTGACGGAAGTTGGTGTGCGAGACGCGCGAGGGCGCGAGGCGCTGCTCGCGCATGCGCTGGCTCTCGATCAGCACGTCCAACTCGATGGACAGCGCGCCTTCGCGCCGGGTGCGCGGATCGTCCAGGTAGGCGAGTGGCTGCGGTTCGGCGGCAGGCCGTTCGAAGGGCAGACGGTACGGTGCCAGGGCCTCCTGCGTGACGATCCAGGGCGAGATCGTGGTGCAGAAGTTCTTGCCGAGAAACGGGCCGAGCGGCGCCATTTCCCAGAACTGGATGTCCCGCGCGGACCAGTCGTTGAGCAGCCCGTAGCCGAAGATGTGGTCGTCCGCCTGTGCCAGCGCAATGGGCTCGCCCTGGGCATTGCCCTGGCCGATCCAGATGGCGAGTTCCAGCTCGTAGTCCAGCCGGGCGCAAGGGCCGTAGCGCGGCACGGTTTCGCCCGGCCGCATGGACTGCCCCAGCGGACGGCGGTAGCGCTGGCCGCTCACGCCGATGCTCGACACCCGGCCATGATAGGCGATGGGAATCCACTGGAAGTTGGGCGTGAGCGGCTCATCGGGCCGTGCCAGCATGCCGACGTTGCGGGCGTGGTCGATGGAGGTATAGAAGTCGGTGTAGTCGCCGATGCGTGCCGGCACGGTATGTTCGATCTGCGCCAGCGGCATGAGGGCGGCCTTGACGGCGTCGGTTGCCGCGCTGTTCGAGCCCGCGAGCAGGGCATCGAACAGCGCCTGGCGCAGGGCGCGCCAGGCCTGCGGGCCCTGCGCCATGAGGGCGTTGAGCGTGGGCTGTGCACCGGCCTGCGCAGCCTCGCCCGCGAGGCCTTGCAGTGCGCCGCTGGCGGCCAGCGCGCCCAGGCAGATCACCTGGTCGCCGATGGCCACGCCGCCGCGAAAGGCTTCGTTCGTGCCTTGCCGGCGGAACACGCCGAAGGGCAGGTTCTGGATGGGGAAGTCGGTGCCGGCGGCGTTGGCGGTGTCGAGCCAACTGCGGGCATCGCCGTCATGGGTGGCGTTGAGTGGACTCATGTGCGGAAAATGGATGTCTGGGTTGAGAGCGATGGCCTGCGCCTTGGCGCGTGCTCAGGTCGTGGCGGCCATCAGTGCGTCGTCGAAGATGGCCACGGCGCGCGTCCAGCCGGCCGAGGCGCCGCGGATCTTGTGCGGAAAGCAACTGATGAAGAACCCCGTGGGCGGCAGCGCTTCGAGGTTGTGCAGCTTCTCGATGTGGCAGTAGCCGATGTCGCGTCCGGCCTTGTGGCCTTCCCAGATCAGGCTGGCGTCATGCGTCTCGCCGTACTTCCTGGCGGTATGCACGAAGGGCGCGTCCCAGCTCCAGCCGTCGGTGCCGGTCAGGCGCACGCCGCGCTCGAGCAGGTACATGGTGGCCTCGTAGCCCATGCCACAGCCCGAGGACACATAGTCGGGCTGGCCGTAGCGCTGGCCCGCGCGCGTGTTCACCACCACGATCTCCAGCGGCTTGAGTTCATGGCCGATGCGCTCGAGTTCGGCCTCGACATCGGCGGCCGTCACCACGTAGCCGTCCTCGAAGCGGCGAAAATCCAGCTTGACGCCGGGCTGGAAGCACCATTCGAGCGGCACCTGGTCGATGGTGATGGAGGGCCTGGCCTTGCCCGTGGCCTTGTCCATGGTGCTGTGAAAGTGATAGGGCGCATCCAGGTGCGTGCCGTTGTGGGTGGAGAGCTGTACCTGCTCGACTGCCCAGCCTTCGCCGTCGGGCAGGTCCTCGCGCTGCAGGCCCGGGAAGAACGGGGTGATCTGGTCCACCGTGTTCTCGTGCGTGAAGTACTGGATCTTGGGCCCGAACGGCGGCGGGTCGCTCACCACGTCGTTCTCCAGAAAGATCGACAGATCGACGAACTTGCGGGTCATGGGGGGTTCCTCCTTGGTGTCTGATGCCATGGTCAGGGACGCTGCCAGCGCAGCAGGCGCTGCTCGGCCAGGGCCAGCAGTGCATTGGAAACGAAGCCGATCGCGCCCAGCAGCACGATGCCGGCGAACAGATCGCTGGCGCGGAACGCGCGCGCCGCGAGCAGAATGCCCTGGCCCAGGCCGCTTTGCGAGGCGATCATTTCTCCGACCACCGATACGATGAGCGACACCGTCATCGACAGGCGCATGCCCGCGAGGATGTCGGGCATGGCGCTGGGCAGGCCCACTTTCCAGATGAATGCCGCGCGGCTCATCTGCAGGGCGCCGGCCACCTCGCGCAGGCGCGGTTCGACGCTGGCAAAGCCGTGGATGGTGGCGAGCAGCACCGGCCACATGGCGCCGAAGGCGACGACGAACAGCACCATGCCGGGCGACAGGCCGAAAATGGATATCGCCAGCGGCAGCACCGCCGACGCCGGCAGTGGCCGCACGAACTCCAGCGTCGGCTGGATCCAGGCGCGCGCCCACGCGGAGATGCCGATCAGCGCGCCCAGCGCCATGCCCGCCAGCGACGCGAGCAGCCAGCCCAGAAGCATGCGCTGCACGGTGCTGGCGGTGAAGCCGGCGAGTTCGCCCGGCACGTCCGGGGCTGTCAGGTTCAGGCCCTGCAGCAGGCTGGCGAGCGTGGCTTCGGGCGTGGGCAGGAAGACCTTGCTGACCCATTGGTAATGGCTGGCCAGCCACCACAGTGCGAAGAGGGCGGCCAGGCCCGCCACCGATTCCAGGTAGCCGCGCCGCTGGCGCGCACGGGGGAAGGCGGGGCGCGTGTTCATTGCCCGGCTCCCATGGCACGCATGGCGCGTCGCTGCAGCCAGTCGGCCGCGGCATTGATGGCAAAGCCCACCACGGCGATCCAGAACAGCCAGGCGAGCATCAGGTCCGGCTCCAGGCTCTGCTGGGCGATCATGATGGCGTAGCCCATGCCGTGGGGGTTGGCCGCGATCTCCACCGTCACCGCGACCACCAGGGCGATCGCCACGCCCAGGCGCAGGGCGACGAACAGGCGCGGCACCATGGCCGGGATGACGATCTTGCACAGGCGCGCCATGGGCGAAAGCTGCAGCGCCATCGACACCTCGAGCAGGCGCGGCTCGACCTGGCGCGCCGCCGCCTGCGCCAGGATCAGCATCGGCCAGAACGTCGCGAAGGCGACGACCGAGACCTCCAGGGCGAGGCCGAAGCCGAAGATCAGCAGGGCCAGCGGAATCAGCGCCACCGAGGGCACCGGGCGCAGTACCTCGATGGTGAGAAAGCCCGTGCGCGCCGCGCGCGGCGAGAGCCCCAGCACGACGCCCAGCAGGATGCCGGGCAGCGAACCCGCCGCCAGGCCCAGCATGGCCGAGCCCAGGGTGAAGCCGGTGGCCTGCCAGAGACTGCCGTCCTGGATGGCACGGCCAAAGGCCGCGAGCGCCGCGCTGGGCGGCGCCAGGGCGTCGCTGCCCGCGGCCACCGAGCGCGCATACCACTCGAAAGCCGCCAGCAGCACCGCCGGAAACACCAGCGCCCGCAGCAGAGCGAGCAGCGAACGCAGTGAGCGTGGAGGCCGTGTCATCTCAATTGCTCCACTGGGCTTCGCGCGTCCCGCGACCCGGGCAACTGCCTCGGCCGATCCAGGGCACCGCGGATCCGGCTCCGCCGGTCCGCCAGCGCCGCCCCCCTTGAGGGGGCGCGCGTCAGCGCGTAGGGGGTGGGTCACTCATACTCCAGGAAACGGTACAGCTCGCGCCGCAGGCGCAGGAAGTCCGGGTGCTCCTTGGCCGAGAGCTGCTCGCGTGGACGCGGGATGGGCACCTCGATCATCGCAGCCAGGCTGGGGTTCGCGGGCGTGGGGTTGGCGCGCAGCGCGATCACGCGGTCCCCCAGGTAGATGGCTTCCTCCAGGTCGTGCGTGACGAACAGCACCGTCAGGCCGCTGTCGCGCACCAGGCGCGAGAGTTCGTCCTGCAGGCTTTCGCGCGTCATGGCGTCCAGCGCGCCGAAGGGTTCGTCCATCATCATCAGCTCGGGCTGCTGCGCCAGGCAGCGCGCGATCTGCACGCGTTGCTGCATGCCGCCCGACAACTGCACCGGAAACTTCGCCGCATGCTGCGCAAGGCCCACCGTGTCGAGCACCCGGGCGATGCGCGCCCGGCGCTCGGCCGGAGGCACGCCCGCCGCCTCCAGCGCCAGGCTGATGTTGCCTTCGACCGTGCGCCACGGCAGCAGCGCGCGGCCGTAGTCCTGGAACACGAAGGCCACTTCGCGCGACGGCCCGGCCACCGGCTCGCCGTGGCGCAGCACGGCGCCGGCGCTGGGCGCGACGAAACCCGCCGCCGCGCGCAGCAGCGTGGTCTTGCCGCAGCCCGACGGGCCGATGATGCAGACGAACTCGCCCGGCTGCACCGCGAAGCTGGTCGGCGAGAGGATCTCGCGGCCCCCCAGGTGGATGGCGACGTCATCGAAACGCAGCAGGCTCATTGGACGATCAGCCGCGCGACGTCGGGGTCGGTCTTGAGCATGTTCTGCTCCTTCATCACGCCGACCCAGTAGGCCAGTTGCGCCTCGCTGACCAGCGGACCGGGCGGGCCGATCTGGATGGTCGCCAGCACCTCGGGCGGCAGCTTGATGTACTTGCCGATGTGCTGGCGCATCGTCGCGTCGTTCGCAGGGTCCTGGACGAAGGCCGCGGCCTCGACGATGGCCTCGCGAAACGCCTTGACCGCCGCGGGGTTCTGCTCGGCCCAGTCGCGCCGCGCGGTGAATAGGATGGAGTGCATGCCGTCGGGCATGAACGTGGTGTAGTGCGACGCCACATAGCCCGTGCCGCTGGCGAGGATGCGCGCCATGAAGGGATCGCCCGTCACGACCGCGTCCAGGGAGCCGCCGCGCAGCAGGTCGCTATGCTGCGGAAAGGCGGCCTCCACGAAGTTCACCTTGGCGTAGTCCACGCCCTGCGCCTTGAGCCAGGCGCGGAAGGTGACGTGCAGATAGGCGCCCAGGCCCGGTACGCCGATCTTCTTGCCCACACAGTCCTGTGCGGTCTTGATGCCGCTGCCCGTGCGCGCCACCAGGCCCACGCCGGTCAGGTTCTTGTCCGTGGTGCCGCCACCGCCGACCACCACGTGATCCAGACCGCCATCGATCGATTGCAGGAACACCGACGGCGTGGGGCCGCCCATCTGCAGCGAGTTCGACTGCACGGCGGCGGGAATCGATGGGTTGAGCGGGATGAACCTGGGCTCCACGTCCAGCCCCCGCTTGTCGAAGTAGCCTTCCTCCTTCGCCACGAACACGGTGGTGAAATCCGTCACCGCGGTGTAGCCGAACGCGATCCTGGTATTGCTCTGCGCGCGCAGCGGCAGCGCAGCCATGCCCAGCGCTGCGGCGGCGCCCGCCAGCAGGGTGCGGCGCATGCTCGAATCAAGGGAACGGGTCATGGGGATTTCCTTGTCGTGGGACGGGAAACGGGGGGCGGGAGCACGGCGCCGTGGATGCCGTGGACGATGAAATCGATCAGCAGCGATGCGGCCCGCGGGTCCTGGGGCAGGTTGGCGCCCTGTGAGAGCCGTTCCACTCGGGTGTCGCTGATGTGGTGCAGCAGAGCACCCAGCGCGAACTGGTAGCACCAGGCGGCAGTGCCCCGGCTGACGTCTGGCGCTTGCTCGCGCAGGGCGTCGTGCAGGGCATCGATGAAGGCCATGGCCATCGGATCGAAGAAATCCCGCAGCACGCTGTCCGCCTCGCGCTGTCCGGTACCCAGTCCTTGAGTGATCAACAACGCGTAGTACTCGCCCTCGGGGCTGGCGCGCAGGCGCAGGACCGGTTCGACGAACGCCTGTACGATGCGGCGCAGCCTGGGCTCGCCGGTGGGCGCGCGCCCGATCTCGGCGAGCGCTTCCAGGCGCTCGGCGATGGTGCCGGACCAGCTCGCGAAAATCGCGTGAAAGAGCTCGTGCTTCTGCCCGAAGTAATAGCTCACCAGGGCCAGCGGCACATCGGCTTCCTTGGCGATCTGCCGGATCGACACCGCGTGGTAGCCGCGCTGGGCAAAAAGCTTCTCAGCCGCCAGCAGGATCGCCTGCTTGCGGTCTGGCCGGGCTGCGGCCTGTCTGTTGCGGCGCGCGTTGGTCTGCATGCCAACTATTGAACGACCGTACAAATGTGCCGTACATCAGGACAAACCCTGCCGCACGGAACGCAGAGACGGTCATGGCATGCAGACGCGAGCCGCGGGAGGGGGCCTCAGGCCACCGTTGCGGCTCGCGACAGGGCGGTGCTGCTCAGCCCTGGTTGGCGGCGTAATCGCCGGGAATGTGCACCCAGCCGCTCATGAGCACGCGCGCGCTGCGGCTCATGATCGCCTTGGTGACCGTCCATTGGCCGTCGACCAGGCGGGCTTCGGCGCCCACGCGCAGCGCGCCGGACGGATGGCCGAAGCGCACGGCGGTACGCTCGCCGCCGCCCGCGGCCAGGTTGACCAGCGTGCCGGGGATCGCCGAGGCCGTGCCGATGGCCACGGCGGCCGTGCCCATCATGGCATGGTGCAGCTTGCCCATGGAGAGCGCGCGCACCAGGAGGTCGACGTCGCCGGTCCCGACCGCCTTGCCGCTGGATGCGGTGTAGGCGGCGGGCGGGGCGACGAAGGCGACCTTGGGCGTGTGCTGGCGCTTGGCCGCCTCGGCCAGGTCCGAGATCAGGCCCATGCGCAGCGCGCCGTACGCGCGGATGGTCTCGAACTTCGCGAGCGCGGCGGCGTCGGCGTTGATGTCGTCCTGCAGCTCGGTGCCGCGATAGCCGATCGCCTCGGCGTTCACGAAGATCGTCGGGATGCCCGAGTTGATCATCGTGGCCTTGAGCACGCCGATGCCGGGGACTTCCAGATCGTCGACCACCTGGCCGGTCGGGAAGAGGGCGCCGCCGCCGTCGTCCTCGTCGGCGGCCGGGTCCATGAACTCGAGCTGGATCTCGGCGGCCGGGAAGGTCACCCCATCCAGTTCGAAGTCGCCGGTTTCCTGCACCGCGCCGTTGGCCATGGGCACCTGCGCGATGATGGTCTTGCCGATGTTGGCCTGCCAGATGCGTATCGTCGCGATGCCGTTCTCGGGCACGCGGGCAGGGTCGACCAGGCCGTTGGTGATGGCGAAAGGGCCGACCGCGGCCGACAGGTTGCCGCAGTTGCCGCTCCAATCGACGAAGGCGCTGTCGATCGACACCTGGCCGAACAGGTAATCGACATCGTGGTCCGCACGCGTGCTGCGCGCCACGATCACCGTCTTGCTGGTGCTCGAGGTGGCCCCGCCCATGCCGTCGATCTGCTTGGCGTAGGGGTCGGGGCTGCCGATCACGCGCATGAGCAGGGCGTCGCGCGCCGCGCCGGGCTGGCGCGCCGCCTCGGGCAGCTCGTCCAGACGGAAGAACACCCCCTTGCTCGTGCCGCCGCGCATGTAGGTGGCGGGAATGCGGATCTGTGCTGCGAATGCCATGTGCGTTTTTCCTCAGGCGGTTGCGTTCGCTTCCAGGAAGTCCTGGGCGAAGCGCTGAAGCACGCCGCCGGCCTCGTAGATCGAGACTTCCTCGGCGGTGTCCAGGCGACAGGTCACGGGCACGTCCAGGCGCTCGCCGTTGCGCCGGTGCACGACCAGCGTCAGCGTGGCGCGCGGGGTGCGCTCGCCGATCACGTCGTAGGTTTCGGTGCCGTCCAGCCCCAGGGTCTGGCGGTTGGTGCCCGGCTGGAATTCCAGCGGCAGCACGCCCATGCCGACCAGGTTGGTGCGGTGGATGCGCTCGAAGCCCTCGGCCACGATGGCCTCCACGCCCGCCAGGCGCACGCCCTTGGCCGCCCAGTCGCGCGAGGAACCCTGGCCGTAGTCCGCGCCGGCGACGATGATCAGCGGCTGCTTGCGCTCCATGTAGGTCTCGATGGCTTCCCACATGCGCACCACCCGGCCTTCGGGTTCCAGGCGGGTGAGCGAGCCCTGCTTGACCTTGCCGTCCACCACGGCCATCTCGTTGATGAGCTTGGGGTTGGCGAAGGTGGCGCGCTGCGCCGTGAGGTGATCGCCCCGGTGGGTCGCGTAGGAATTGAAGTCTTCCTCCGGCAGGCCCATCTTCGCCAGGTACTCGCCGGCGGCGCTGTCGAGCATGATTGCGTTGGACGGCGACAGGTGATCGGTCGTGATGTTGTCGCCGAGCACGGCGAGCGGGCGCATGCCCTTGAGCGAGCGCTCGCCGGCCAGCGCGCCCTCCCAGTAGGGCGGGCGGCGGATGTAGGTGCTTTGCGGGCGCCACGCGTACAGGGGCGAGAGCGCCTGGTCGTGGCTCACGCTGGCGGCGAACATCGGCTCGTACACTTGCCGGAAGTGCTCGGGCTTGACGCTGGTCTTGACCAGGGCGTCGATCTCCTCGTCGGTCGGCCAGATGTCCTTGAGCGTGACCGGTTTGCCCTGGGCGTCGGTGCCGAGCGCGTCGCGCTCGATGTCGAAGCGGACCGTGCCGGCGATCGCGTAGGCCACGACCAGCGGCGGCGAGGCGAGGAACGCCTGCTTGGCATAGGGGTGGATGCGGCCGTCGAAGTTGCGGTTGCCCGAGAGCACAGCGGTAGCGTAGAGATCGCGCTCGATGATCTCCTGCTGGATCGTGGGGTCGAGCGCGCCGCTCATGCCGTTGCAGGTGGTGCAGGCAAAGGCCACGATGCCGAAGCCGAGCTTTTCCAGCTCGGGCAGCAGGCCGGCTTCTTCCAGGTAGAGCTGCACGGCCTTGGAGCCAGGTGCGAGCGAACTCTTCACCCAGGGCTTGCGCACCAGGCCGAGGCGATTGGCGTTGCGCGCGAGCAGCCCGGCGGCGATCACGTTGCGCGGATTGCTGGTGTTCGTACAGCTCGTGATCGCGGCGATGATCACCGCGCCGTCCGGCATCAGGCCCGCTTCTTCCACATACGCGCCGGCGATGCCGCGCTCGGCCAGCTCGGCCGTGGCGACCCGGCGGTGCGGGTTGGAGGGGCCGGCGATGTTGCGCTGCACCGAGGCGAGGTCGAAGCGCAGCACGCGCTCGTACTGCGCCGTGGCCAGGTCGTCGGCCCACAGGCCGGCGGTCTTGGCGTAGTTCTCGACCAACTGCACCTGCTTCTCGTCGCGGCCGGTGAGGCGCAGGTAGTCGATGGTCTGCCGGTCGATGGAGAACATGGCGGCGGTCGCGCCATATTCCGGGGTCATGTTGGAGATCGTGGCGCGGTCGCCCAGCGTGAGGCTGGGCACGCCGTCGCCGAAGAACTCCAGATAGGCCGACACCACCTTTTCCTTGCGCAGGAACTCGGTGAGCGCGAGCACCAGGTCGGTGGCGGTCGTGCCGGGGGCCATGCGGCCCGTCAGTTCCACACCCACGATGTCCGGCAGGCGCATCCAGGAGGCGCGCCCGAGCATCACGCTCTCGGCCTCCAGCCCGCCCACGCCGATCGCGATCACGCCCAGGGCGTCCACGTGCGGCGTGTGGCTGTCGGTGCCGACCAGCGTGTCCGGAAAAGCCACGCCGTCGCGCGCATGGATCACCGGCGACATGCGTTCCAGGTTGATCTGGTGCATGATGCCGTTGCCCGGGGGGATCACGTCCACGTTCTTGAAGGCCGACTTCGTCCAGTTGATGAAATGGAAGCGATCGTCGTTGCGGCGGTCCTCGATGGCCCGGTTCTTCTCGAAGGCGTCCTTCTCGAAGCCCGCGTGCTCGACGGCCAGCGAGTGGTCGACGATGAGCTGGGTGGGCACGACCGGGTTGACCTGGGCCGGATCGCCACCCTTGTCGGCGATGGCGTCGCGCAGGCCGGCCAGATCGACCAGGGCGGTCTGGCCCAGAATGTCGTGACAGACCACGCGCGCCGGGAACCAGGGAAAGTCGCGGTCGCGGCGGCGCTCGATGAGCTGCTTGAGCGACTCGGTGAGGATCGCCGGATCGCAGCGGCGAACCAGGTTCTCGGCGTGCACGCGCGAGGTATAGGGCAGGGTGGCGTAGGCTCCGGGCTGGATCGCCTCGACAGCCTCGCGCGCGTCGAAGTAGTCCAGCTCGGTGCCGGGAAGGCGCTTGCGGTAATTCGTATTCATGTCATGTATTCCACTGTGCTTCGCATGTCCTGCGACACAGATTGCATCCGGCCGATCGCGATAGGCGGTACGCGGGCCGACCTGCGCAGCCGCAGCCCCCGCCCAGGGCACCGCGGAGCCGGCTTCGCCGGTCCGCCGGTGCCGCCCCTCGAGGGGCGCGCGCAGCGCGTAGGGGTGGACCTGTTAGCGCTTCTCGATGGGCACGAAGACCTGGTCTTCCGGTCCGGTGTAGTTGGCGGTCGGGCGGATGATCTTGTTGTCGACGCGCTGCTCGATGATGTGGGCCGACCAGCCGGCGGTGCGCGCGATCACGAAGAGCGGTGTGAACATCGCGGTGGGCACGCCCATCAGGTGATAGCTCACGGCCGAGAACCAGTCGAGGTTGGGGAACATCTTCTTGATTTCCCACATGACCGATTCCAGGCGCTCGGCGATGTCGTACATCTTGGTGTTGCCCTGCGACTGCGCGAGCTGCTGGGCGACTTCCTTGATGACCACGTTGCGCGGGTCGCTCACGGTGTAGACCGGGTGGCCGAAGCCGATCACGACTTCCTTGTTCTCGACGCGGCGGCGGATGTCGGCCTCGGCCTCGTCGGGGTTGGCGTAGCGCTGCTGCACTTCCAGGGCGACTTCGTTCGCGCCGCCGTGCTTGGGGCCGCGCAGCGCGCCGATGGCGCCGGTGATGGCCGAGTACATGTCCGAGCCCGTGCCGGCGATGACGCGGCTGGTGAAGGTGGACGCGTTGAATTCGTGCTCGGCGTACAGGATGAGCGAGATGTGCATGGCGCGCACCCACTCGTCCGAGGGCGTCTGGCCGTGCAGCAGATGCAGGAAGTGCCCGCCGATGCTGTCGTCGTCGGTCTCGACCTCGATGCGCTTACCGTTGAAGGCGTAGTGGTACCAGTAGAGCAGGGCCGAGCCCAGGCAGGCCATCAGGCGGTCGGCGATGTCGCGCGCGCCGGGGATGTTGTGGTCGTCCTTCTCGGGCAGCACGCAGCCGAGCACGGAGACGGCCGTGCGCATCACGTCCATCGGGTGGCTTGCCGCGGGCAGGGTTTCGAGCACCGCCTTCAGTTGGGCGGGCAGGCCGCGCAGCGCCTTCAGCTTGGTCTTGTAGGCCTTGAGCTCGGTGGCGGTCGGCAGCTTCTCGTGCACCAGCAGATAGGCGATCTCCTCGAATTCGCTGGTCTTGGCGAAGTCCAGGATGTCGTAGCCGCGATAGTGCAGGTCGTTGCCGGTGCGCCCGACGGTACACAGCGCGGTGTTGCCCGCGACCACGCCCGAGAGGGCGACGGATTTCTTGGGTTTGAAGCCAGTCGATGCTGGGGTTTCGCTCATGGTGTCGTCTCCTTATGTGGTGCCATCGGAACCCCTGGCCAGGGCAGGGGAGGCAGGATTCGCAGTCTACGCAAGCACTGCCAGTCTGTCACCCGCAACGAGGTGAATATTGGCAAATACCCGGTTTTGCGCTTGCGAATTTTGCGAATATCCTATGCGCTTCACGTCTCCCCGGGAATCGCCATGCGCAAGGTCTTCATGGGCATGCGGCTGCGCCGCCTGCGCGAAGAACGCAACCTCACGCAGGCGGCGCTGGCCCGTCTGCTCGGCCTGTCGGCGAGCTACCTGAACCAGCTCGAGCAGAACCGCCGGCCGCTGACGATGCCGGTGCTGCTGCGTCTGGGCGAAGTGTTCGGCGTGGACGCGCAGTCGTTTTCCGACGACGAGGAAGCCCGCATGGTGGCCGCGCTGCGCGAGGTGGCCGCCACCTTGCCTGCCTCGCCGGTGGGCGGGCGCGACGAGGCGCGCATCTCGCTGGCGGAGATCCGCGAGATCGCCGCCAGCATGCCGGCCGTCGGGCGCGCGCTGATACAACTGCACCGGCGCCACCGCGAGGCCGTGGAGCGGCTGGAGGCGGTGGCCGACATGGCCGACCGCGAGGGCGCGCCGCCGCCGGACGGGCGGCCGGCGATTCCGGTGCCGGCCCAGCCCTTCGAGGAGGCGCGCGACTTCTTCTTCACGCACCACAACCATTTCGCCGAGCTCGACGGGCGCGCCGAGCAGTGCCACGCCGCCTGGGGCCTGGCCGAGACCGCCCCGTCCGGGCTCGCCCAGCGCCTGGCGCAACGCTTGCACGAGCGGCATGGCGTGAGTGTCGATGCGCTGGCCGCAGACGCTGGCCAGCGGCGCCGCTACGATGCGGCGAGCCGGCGGCTGAGCCTGTCGCCGCACCTGGAGCCAGGCCAGCGGGCCTTTCAGATGGCCATACAACTGGCGTTCCTGGAACTGGGCGCCACGCTCGATCGCATGGCGGATGCGCCGCGCTTTTCCGCCGAGCAGGTGCGCCGGCTGGTGCGCATCGGGCTCGCCAGCCATTTCGCCGCGGCGCTGATCCTGCCCGGCGGGCGTTTCCTGACGGCGGCCGAGGACCTGCGCTACGACATCGATCTGCTGGCCCAGCATTTCGGCGTGAGCTTCGAGACCGTCTGCCATCGGCTCTCCACCATGCAGCGCCCGCAGGGCCAGGGCGTGCCGTTCTTCTTCATCCGCGTGGACCGGGCGGGCAACGTCTCCAAGCGGCAGTCGGCCGCCCAGTTCCATTTCTCGCGGGTGGGCGGCACCTGTCCGCTGTGGAGCGTCTACGAGGCGTTCTCGTATCCGGGCCGCATCCTGCGGCAACTGGCGCGCATGCCGGACGGACGCATCTATCTGTGGGTGGCGCGCACGGTGTCGCGCCCGTCGGGCGGCTTCGGCCAGCCCGGCAAGATATTCGCCGTGGCCCTGGGCTGCGACGTCGAGTACGCGCACCGGCTGGTGTATGCCAAGGGGCTGGACCTGCACGATCCGGACGTACCCACGCCGATCGGCATGGGCTGCCGCGTGTGCGAACGGCCGGCATGCCCGCAACGGGCATTTCCCTACATCGGCCGCGCGCTGGGCGCGAGCGAAGACGTGAGCGCCTTCGTGCCGTATCCGATGGCGTCCTAGGGTGCGCCGGCCGAGGGGCGGGGAGGGGGCAGTCGTGGCGGGCACCGGCAACCGATACCCGGACCGGGGGTGGCGCCCGCCGCTACTTCACAAGCTCGATGGATGGGGGGCGCGCAAGGCGCGCCCGCCGGCGGATCACTTACTTGGCCTTGGACTGCTCGAAGAGCGCGTCCAGGCGCGATTCGAACTCGTGATAGCCGATGCGGTCGTACAGTTCGTCGCGGGTCTGCATCATGTCGATCACGTTCTTCTGGTGACCGTCGCGGCGAATGGCCGTGTAGACCGTTTCGGCGGCCTTGTTCATGGCGCGGAACGCCGAGAGCGGGTAGAGCACCATGCCCACGCCCGCGCTGCCCAGCTCTTGCACCGAGAACAGCGGTGTCTTGCCGAATTCGGTGATGTTGGCCAGCACGGGCACGTTCACGGCCTTGACGAAGCGCTCGTAGGTCGGCAGGTCGTAGGCGGCTTCGGCGAAGATCGCGTCGGCGCCGGCGTCCACGCAGGCCAGGGCGCGCTCGATCGCGGCATCCACGCCGTGCACGGCGATCGCATCGGTGCGGGCAATGATGAAGAAGTCGGTATCGGTGCGCGCGTCGACGGCGGCGCGCACGCGGTCGGCCATTTCCTGCGTGCTGACGATTTCCTTGCCGGGACGATGGCCGCAGCGCTTGGCGCCGACCTGGTCCTCGATATGGCAGGCGGCCGCGCCGAACTTGATCAGGCTCTTGACGGTGCGGGCGATGTTGAACGCGGACGGGCCGAAGCCGGTGTCGATGTCCACCAGCAGCGGGGTGTCGCACACGTCGGTGATGCGGCGCACGTCGGTCAGCACGTCGTCCAGGGTATTGATGCCCAGGTCGGGCAGGCCGAGCGAGCCAGCGGCCACGCCGCCGCCCGACAGGTAGATGGCGCGAAAACCGGCACGGGCGGCCAGCAGCGCATGGTTGGCGTTGATGGTGCCGATGATCTGCAGCGGCTTCTCGTCGGCGAGTGCGGCGCGAAAGCGCGCGCCGGCGGATTCGGGGCGTGACATGAGGGTCTCCAGGTGTGGGTGGTAATGCAGTGAACCTTCGCGTGCCCGCCGCGGCCCGGCCAGGGCGCCCGCGCAAAGCCGGCCAGGCCGGTTCTGCGGGCGCGCGCCCCTGCGGGGGAGGGGCGCGCAGCGCCTTCGAGGCGGATTTACCCGTTCAGCAGGTCCTTCACGCCGTCGCGCTCTTCGAGCAGTTCCTTCAGGGTGAAGTCCATGCGCTCGCGCGAGAAGGCGTCGATCTCGAGGTCCTTGATGACGGTGTATTCGCCGTTGGCGGTCGTGACCGGCACGCCGTAGATGATGCCTTCGGGCACGCCGTACGAGCCGTCCGAGGGCACGCCCATCGTGACCCACTTGCCGTTCGAGCCGAGCACCCAGTCGCGCAGGTGGTCGATCGCGGCATTCGCGGCCGAGGCGGCGGACGACAGGCCGCGCGCCTCGATGATGGCGGCGCCGCGCTTGCCCACGGTCGGGATGAACACGTCGCGGTTCCAGGCGTCGTCGTTGATGAGGTCCTTCAGGCTCTTGCCGCCGACGGTGGCGAAGCGGATGTCGGGGTACATCGTGGGCGAGTGGTTGCCCCAGACGATGAGCTTCTCGATGTCGGCCACGGCCACGCCGCCCTTGGCCGAGAGCTGCGACAGGGCGCGGTTGTGGTCCAGGCGCAGCATGGCGGTGAAGTTCTTGGCGGGCAGGTCCGGCGCCGACTTCATGGCGATGTAGGCGTTGGTGTTGGCCGGGTTGCCGACCACCAGCACCTTGACGTTGCGGCTGGCGACTTCGTTGAGCGCCTTGCCCTGGGCGGTGAAAATCTGCGCGTTGACGGTCAGCAGATCCTTGCGCTCCATGCCGGGGCCGCGCGGGCGGGCGCCGACCAGCAGGGCGACGTCGGCGTCCTTGAACGCGTCGCGCGGGTCGCTGTGCGCGGTCATGCCGGCTAGCAGCGGGAACGCGCAGTCTTCCAGTTCCATCATGACGCCCTTGAGGGCCTTCTGCGCCTTCTCGTCAGGAATCTCCAGGAGCTGGAGGATGACGGGCTGGTCCTTGCCGAGCATTTCGCCCGAAGCGATGCGGAACAGCAGGGCGTAGCCGATCTGGCCGGCGGCGCCGGTGACGGCGACGCGCATGGCGGGTTTGGTCATGAAAATCTCCGATTAAGAGTGCGAGGGTAAACGCCGCATGGCGGTCGGTGCCGCGGAAAAAGGGCAGGCGGGCGCCACGACTGACCGCGCAGTTTAACTCCGCCGGGGCATCATAGTGAACCGCCTCAGTGCCGTCAATAGTCTTATGTCTTATATAAGACATCTTTTGACTTAGGTTGGACAAAATGCCGCGCTCTGTGACACAATCCCTCGCTATGGTCAATCCGCTGCCCGCACCGCCGCGCGAATCGCGCGCGTCCGCCGATACCGCCGAAGGCGGAGCCAGCGGGCGTGCGCCCGCTGCGGCCGCGTCGGGCGGCGCCGCCTTCAGCCCACTGTACCGCCAGATCAAGGACCTGCTGCTGCAGAGCCTGGAGCGTGGCGAGTGGAAGCCGGGCGAAGCGATCCCGAGCGAACTCGAGCTGGCCGCGCGCTTTCAGGTGAGCCAGGGCACCGTGCGCAAGGCCATCGACGAACTGGCGGCCGACAACGTGCTGCTGCGCCGCCAGGGCAAGGGCACCTTCGTGGCCACCCACCACGAGGCCAAGGTGCGCTATCGCTTCCTGCGCCTGGCGCCCGACGAGGGCGGCGAGCCCGCGCCCGCGGAAAGCCGCATCCTCGAGTGCCGCCGGGTGCGCGCGCCGCAGGACGTGGCGCGCAGCCTGGAAATCCGCCCGGGCGATAGCGCGGTGCTCATTCGGCGCCTGCTCAGTTTCGGCGGCGTGCCCACGGTGCTGGACGAGATCTGGCTGCCGGGCGTCCTGTTCCGCGGCCTCACACAAGAGCGCCTCATGCGCAACCAGGGGCCGTTGTACGCATTCTTCGAAACCGGTTTCGGCGTTAGCATGATCCGCGCCGACGAGAAGCTGCGCGCCGTGCCCGCAGCGGCCGACGTGGCCGAGATCCTGCAGGTGGCGACGGGCGCGCCGCTGATGCAGGTCGACCGGGTTTCGTACACCTATGGCGAGCGCCCCGTGGAAGTGCGTCGCGGGCTGTACCGCACCGATCGCCACCACTACCGCACACGCGTGAACTGAGCTCGCCTGCGGAAGTCGTCGTCCATGATCGTAAGATGGTACGAGTTGATACCGGCCGCCAGAATGGGCGACAATAGCGCGTTTCGCTTTAGAAATGTGACAGGTCGCCAGCCTGCTTTTCCCCCTCCCGAGGTAGTAATGTCCGAGACCACTCAGGCCAGCCAGGCCACCAGGCCGCGCAAAGAGTTCCGCAATATTTCGGTTCCCCAGATACTCAGCTATCGATTGCCGCTGGCTGGGCGGCTCTCCATTCTGCATCGTGTCAGCGGCGCTCTGCTCTTTCTTGCGCTTCCCATCGTCCTGCTGCCGCTCTTTCAACTGAGCGTGGCCTCGCCGGAAAGTTTCGAGCAGTTCCGCAGTTTCGCTGCCCATCCGCTGTCCAAGCTGGTCTTTCTGGTCCTGATCTGGGCCTACCTGCATCACTTCTGTGCGGGGATCCGGTACCTGTTACTGGATCTGCACATCGGCATGAGCAAGGAGTCGGGCAAGCGCAGCGCCGGCATCGTCTTCGCCGTCAGCCTGGTGCTCACCGCGGTCTTCGCCCTCAAACTCTTCGGAGCCTTCTGATCATGGCCACTTCCGACAACTTCGGCTCGCGCCGCCTGACGGTCGGCGCGCATTACGGCGTCAAGGATTTCATCGCCCAGCGCGTGACCGCCGTGATCCTGGTGATCTACACGGTCATCCTGCTCATCAAGGCCCTCGCGACGCCAGCCTTCACCTATGAAGGCTGGGTCGGCATGTTCAACTTCCATTGGTTCTCGCTGCCCGTCGGACAGATGCTCGCGACGCTGGCGATGCTGGCCGTCGTCTATCACGCCTGGATCGGCGTGCGCGACATCTGGATGGACTACGTCAAGCCCGCCGGCATCCGTCTGCTGCTGCAGGTGCTGACGATCCTCTGGCTGCTCGGCGCCGTCGTCTACGCCGCCCAAATTCTCTGGAGTCTCTAAGCCGTGGTCGCTGTCAATACTTCCTTGCCGCGTCGGCAGTTCGATGTCGTCGTCGTTGGCGCCGGCGGTGCCGGTATGCGCTGTTCGCTGCAACTGGCCCAGGCCGGTCTTTCCGTTGCCGTGCTCTCCAAAGTGTTTCCCACGCGTTCGCACACCGTGGCGGCGCAGGGCGGCGTGAGCGCGTCGCTGGGCAACATGAGCGAAGACCACTGGTACTGGCACATGTACGACACCGTCAAGGGGTCGGACTGGCTGGGCGACCAGGACGCCATCGAGTTCATGTGCCGCGAAGCGCCGAGCGCCGTGTACGAGATGGAGCACTTCGGCATGCCGTTCGACCGCAACGCCGACGGCACCATCTACCAGCGCCCCTTCGGCGGCCACACCGCCAACTTCGGCGAGAAGCCCGTGCAGCGCGCCTGTGCCGCGGCCGACCGTACCGGCCACGCGCTGCTGCACACGCTCTACCAGCGCAACGTCGCCGCGCGCACCCAGTTCTTCGTGGAGTGGATGGCTCTCGACCTGCTGCGCAATGACGCGGGCGACGTGGTCGGCGTGACCGCGCTCGAAATGGAAACGGGCGACATCTACATCCTGGAAGCCAAGACCACGGTGCTCGCCACCGGCGGCGCCGGCCGCATCTGGGCCGCCTCCACCAACGCGTTCATCAACACGGGCGACGGCCTGGGCATGGCCGCGCGTGCCGGCATCCCGCTGCAGGACATGGAGTTCTGGCAGTTCCATCCGACCGGCGTGGCCGGCGCCGGCGTGCTCATCACCGAGGGTGTGCGCGGCGAGGGCGGCATCCTGCTGAACAAGGATGGCGAACGCTTCATGGAGCGCTATGCGCCCACCCTGAAGGATCTGGCCCCGCGAGACTTCGTCTCGCGCTCGATGGACCAGGAGATCAAGGAAGGCCGCGGCTGCGGGCCGGACGGCAGCTACGTCGTGCTCAAGCTCGATCACCTGGGCGCCGACGTCATCAACAAGCGCCTGCCCTCGATCCGCGAGATCGCCATCAAGTTCGGCAACGTCGACCCGATCAAGGAACCGATTCCGGTCGTGCCGACCATCCACTACCAGATGGGCGGCATCCCGGCCAACTACCACGGCCAGGTCCTCACCTACGAAAACGGCGAGAACAAGATCGTCAACGGCCTGTACGCCATCGGCGAGTGCGCCGCGGTGTCGGTGCACGGCGCCAACCGCCTGGGCACCAACTCGCTGCTCGACCTGATCGTGTTCGGCCGCGCCACCGGCAACCACATCGTGGCGTCGCACCCCGAGCGCCAGCGCGAACACCAGCCGGTGCCCAAGGAGGCCGTCGAGTTTTCGCTCAATCGCGTCAACGCACTGGAGTCGCGCACTTCGGGCGAGAAGACCCAGGACGTCGCCAACGCCATTCGCGCCTCGATGCAGGCGCACTGCGGCGTGTTCCGCACGCTCAAGCTGCTGAACGAAGGCGTGGGCCAGATCGACGAACTCGCCGAGCAGGCCAAGCAGATCTACTTCAAGGACAAGTCGAAGGTGTTCAACACCGCGCGTATCGAAGCCCTCGAAGTGGCCAACATGACCGAAGTGGCGCGTGCCACCATCAAGTCGGCTGCCAACCGCACGGAAAGCCGCGGCGCCCACGCGCTGGACGACAATCCCAACCGCGACGACGAGAACTGGCTCAAGCACACGCTGTGGTTCTCCGCGGACGGCCGCCTTGAGTACAAGCCCGTCCAGATGACGCCGCTGACCGTCGACTCGGTTCCGCCCAAGGCGCGCACTTTCTAAGCAGGATGCCGGAATGAGCACCAAACGTACCGTGAAGTTCGAGATCTACCGCTACGACCCGGACAAGGACGAGCGGCCCTACATGCAGAAGCTCGAAGTCGAGCTCGAGCCCACCGACAAGATGTTGCTCGATGCCATCGTGCGCATCAAGAACACGGTGGACGACAGCCTGGCCATCCGCCGTTCGTGCCGCGAAGGCGTGTGCGGCTCGGACGCCATGAACATCAATGGCAAGAATGGCCTGGCCTGCACGACCAACCTGCTCGACCTGAAGGAGCCCATCGTGCTGCGCCCGCTGCCGGGCCTGCCGGTCATCCGCGACCTGATCGTGGACATGACGCACTTCTTCAACCAGTACCACTCGATCCGCCCGTTCCTCATCAACGACACGCCGCCGCCCGAGAAAGAGCGCCTGCAGTCGCCCGAGGCCCGCGAAGAGCTCGACGGCCTGTACGAGTGCATCCTGTGCGCGTGCTGCTCGACGTCGTGCCCGTCGTTCTGGTGGAATCCGGACAAGTACGTCGGTCCGGCCGGTCTGCTGCAAGCCTATCGCTTCCTCGCCGACAGCCGCGACGAAGCCACGGCGAGCCGCCTGGACAACCTCGACGACCCGTATCGCCTGTTCCGCTGCCACACGATCATGAACTGCGTCGACGTCTGTCCGAAGGGTCTGAACCCGGCGCTCGCGATCGGCAAGATCAAGGAAATGCTGGTCCGGCGGACGGTGTGATGAATCCCGGTACGTTGAGCGAACACGATCGCACCCGCCTGCGCTGGCGGGCACGCCGCGGCATGCTCGAGAACGACCTCATCATCACCCGATTTCTGGATATCTACGAAACCCGGCTCAACGACGAGGACGTTGTCGCACTGACGGCTCTGCTGGCCTTGTCCGACAACGACTTGCTCGACCTGCTACTAGGCCGCAAGGAACCATCGCCGGAGTTGGATACACCAGCCATGCGCAGTGTGCTCGAACGCCTGCGCGCGGCCTAACCAATCTCTGAGGAACACGAGATGAAATTGTCCGATAAGAAAGCCACGCTGTCTTTCTCCGATGGAAGCGAAGCCATCGAATTTCCGGTGTACGAAGGTTCCGTTGGCCCGGATGTCCTGGACATCCGCAAGCTATATGGCCAGACGGGCAAGTTCACCTACGATCCCGGATTCCTGTCGACGGCCTCGTGCGCTTCGGCCATTACCTACATCGACGGCGACAAGGGCGAGCTGCTGTATCGCGGCTATCCCATCGAGCAGCTCGCGCAGAACTGCGACTTCCTGGAGACGTCCTACCTCATCCTCAACGGCGAGCTGCCCGACGCCGAGCAGAAGAAAGACTTCGACCATCAGGTGACACACCACACGATGGTCAACGAGCAGATGCATTTCTTCCTGCGCGGCTTTCGCCGTGACGCGCACCCGATGGCCGTGCTGACGGGCCTGGTGGGCGGCATGTCGGCCTTCTATCACGATTCGACCGACATCAACAATCCGATGCATCGCCACATCTCGGCGATCCGTCTGGTCGCCAAGATGCCGACGCTGGTCGCGATGGCCTACAAGTTCTCGCAGGGCCAGCCGTTCATGTACCCGCAGAACGACCTGTCCTATACGGGCAACTTCCTGCGCATGATGTTCGCCAACCCGTGCGAAGAGTACAAGGTGAACGACGTCGTCGAGCGCGCGCTCGATCGCATCTTCATCTTGCATGCCGACCACGAGCAGAACGCCTCCACCTCGACCGTGCGCCTGTGCGGTTCGTCGGGCACCAACCCGTTCGCGGCGATCGCGGCCGGCGTGGCGTGCCTGTGGGGCCCGGCCCACGGCGGCGCCAACGAAGCGTGCCTGAACATGCTCGAAGAGATCCAGGCCAACGGCGGCGTCGCCAAGGTCGGCGAGTTCATGGAGAAGGTCAAGGACAAGTCCTCCGGCGTCAAGCTCATGGGCTTCGGCCACCGGGTCTACAAGAACTACGACCCGCGCGCCAAGCTCATGCAGGAGACCTGCAAGGAAGTGCTGCAGGCGCTCGGCCTCGAGAACGATCCGCTCTTCAAGCTCTCCATGGAGCTCGAGCGCATCGCCCTCGAAGACGACTACTTCGTGCAGCGCAAGCTTTACCCGAACGTCGACTTCTACTCCGGCATTGTGCAGCGCGCCATCGGCATCCCGACCTCGCTCTTCACAGCGATCTTCGCGCTGGCCCGCACGGTCGGCTGGATCGCCCAGTGGAACGAGATGCTGTCCGATCCCGAGTTCAAGATCGGCCGCCCGCGCCAGTTGTACACGGGCCATGCCAAGCGCGACGTCGTAGCCCTCGACCAGCGCTGATCCGTTGTACCCACGTTGAAAAAGCCGCCCGCAGCGCCGGGCGGCTTTTTCACAACGCCTTGCGGGTGTTATTCTTGCAAGCACAGCATCTGGCCTTGGCTGTGATCGACGAGTTGCATTACGGGGTAGGCCCCCGTCCAGCCCTTCTGCTCTAACTTGCTATCCGCCATCCGGTCTGGCCGTAACGCGGAAGGTTTTTCCTGCATCGCACGGGTGAAGCACCCGAAAGGTGAAGCGTAAACAACATGTCTACCGAATCCGAACGTCAGTCGAGTTCCTATCTTTTTGCGGGCAACGCCCCGTACGTCGAAGAACTCTACGAATCCTACCTGGACCATCCCGGTTCGGTGCCCGAGAAGTGGCGCGCCTACTTCGATCAACTGCAGCTCGTTCCTGCAGCCGACGGCCAGGAAAGCACCCGCGACCAGGCCCACGCCCCCATCGTTCTCTCCTTTGCCCAACGTGCCCGTGAAAACGGCTTCGCGCCGCGCACGCAAGAGGCCGACCTGAGCGTCGCCGGCAAGCAAGTCCACGTCCAGTCCATCATCGCCGCCTACCGCTCGCTCGGTTCGCGCTGGGCCGATCTCGATCCGCTGCAGCGCCAGGAGCGTCCGCGCATCCCCGAGCTCGAGCCCGAGTTCTACGGCTTGACCGAAGCCGACATGGACAAGGTCTATTCGGCCACCAACACCTACTTCACGACCGCCGAGCACATGACGCTGCGCGACATCGTGAAGGCCCTGCGCGACACGTACTGCCGTACGATCGGCGCGGAATTCATGCACATCTCGAATCCGACGGTCAAGCGTTGGATCCAGCAGCGCCTGGAAAGCGTCAACGGCGCGCCGTCGTTCAGCGCCGACCAGAAGAAGCGCATCCTGCAGCAGCTCACCGAGGCCGAGGGCCTCGAGCGCTTCCTGCACACCAAGTACGTCGGCCAGAAGCGCTTCTCGCTCGAAGGCGGCGAGAGCTTCATCGCCTCGATGGACCAGGTCGTCGTGCAGTCCGGCTCGAACGAAGTCCAGGAAATCGTCATCGGCATGGCCCACCGCGGCCGCCTGAACATGCTCGTGAACATCCTCGGCAAGATGCCGGCGGATCTGTTCGCCGAGTTCGAAGGCAAGTACAACGACCAGTTGAGTGACGGCGACGTGAAGTACCACAAGGGCTTCTCGAGCGACGTCTCGACCCCGGGAGGCCCGGTCCACCTGTCGCTGGCCTTCAACCCCTCGCACCTGGAAATCGTCAACCCGGTGGTCGAGGGCAGCGCCCGCGCCCGCCAGGAGCGCCGCGGCGACGCCGACGGCAGCGAAGTGCTCCCCGTGCTGGTGCACGGCGATGCGGCCTTCGCCGGCCAGGGCGTGGTCATGGAAACGCTCAACCTCGCGCAAACGCGCGGCTACGGTACGGGCGGCACGCTGCACATCGTCATCAACAACCAGATCGGCTTCACCACGTCCGATCCGCGCGATACGCGTTCCACGCTGTATTGCACCGACGTGGCCAAGATGATCGAAGCGCCGATCTTCCACGTCAACGGCGACGACCCCGAGGCGGTGGTGTTCGTCACCCAGCTCGCCATGGATTTCCGCCGCGAGTTCAAGCATGACGTGGTCATCGACATCGTCTGCTTCCGCAAGCTGGGCCACAACGAGCAGGACACCCCGGCCATCACCCAGCCGCTGATGTACAAGCGCATCGGCCAGCATCCCGGCACCCGCAAGCGCTACGCCGAAAAGCTCGTCGCCCAGGGCGTGATGACCGAGGAAGAGACCGACGAGCTCGTGAAGGAGTACCGTCGCCTGATGGACGACGGCAAGCGCACGATCGAGCCCGTGCTCACCGACTACAAGGGCAAGTTCGCGGTCGACTGGACGCCGTTCCTGAACCGCAAGTGGACCGACGCGGCCGATACCGCCGTGCCGCTGGCCGAGCTCAAGCGCCTGGGCGAGCGCATCACCACCGTGCCCGAGGGCTTCAACGTCCACCCGATCGTGCAGAAGGTCATCAACGACCGTCGCAACATGGCGCTGGGCGAGCAGAACCTCGACTGGGGCATGGGCGAGCACCTGGCCTACGCCTCGCTGGTGGCCTCGGGCTATCCGGTGCGCATCACCGGCCAGGACGCCGGCCGCGGCACGTTCACCCACCGCCATGCCGTGCTGCACGATCAAAAGCGCGAGAAGTGGAATGACGGTTTCTACATTCCGCTGCAGAACGTGGCCGAAAACCAGGCCGCGTTCGCGGTGATCGATTCGGTGCTGTCCGAAGAGGCCGTGCTGGGCTTCGAGTACGGCTATTCGACCGCCGAGCCCAACACGCTGGTGATCTGGGAAGCGCAGTTCGGCGACTTCGTCAACGGCGCCCAGGTCGTGATCGACCAGTTCATCAGCTCGGGCGAAGCCAAGTGGGGCCGCCAGTCCGGCCTGACGCTCATGCTGCCGCACGGCTACGAAGGGCAGGGCCCCGAACACTCGTCGGGCCGCATCGAGCGCTTCCTGCAGATGTGCGCCGACAACAACATGCAAGTGGTGCAGCCGACCACCGCCGCGCAGGTCTTCCACCTGCTGCGCCGCCAGATGATCCGGCCGTTCCGCAAGCCGCTGGTGATCTTCACGCCCAAGTCGCTGCTGCGCAACAAGGACGCGGGTTCGCCCCTGTCGGAACTGGCCGAAGGGCAGTTCAAGACGATCATCGGCGAAACCAACGCCGGCATCGTCGACGCCAAGGTCAAGCGCGTGCTGCTGTGCTCGGGCAAGGTCTACTACGACCTCATGCACGCGCGCACCGACCGTGAAGCCAACGACGTTGCGATCCTGCGCGTCGAGCAACTCTATCCGTTCTCGCACAAGGCGCTGGCCGAAGAGCTCAAGCGCTATCCGAATGCGACCGAACTGATCTGGGTGCAGGACGAGCCGCAGAACCAGGGCCCCTGGTTCTACGTCCAGCACCACCTGTTCGAGAACATGACCGCCGGCCAGAAGCTGGGCTATGCCGGCCGTCCGCCCTCGGCATCGCCGGCAGTGGGTTACCTGGCCAAGCACCAGGAGCAGCAAAAGGCGTTGATCGAAACGGCTTTCGGCAAGTTCAAAGGAGTCGCGCTAACCCGCTGATCCCGATCGCAGCGCGGCCGCACGGGCGGCCGCGCCTTGCCGCAAGCTTTCCCCTTATTCCTCATCGCCTTTCGCCAGAATTTCAAGGAACCCCATAATGGCCATGCAAGATGTCGTCGTCCCGCAACTGTCCGAGTCCGTATCGGAAGCCACGCTGCTGAACTGGAAAAAGAAGCCCGGTGAAGCCGTCTCGGCCGATGAAATCCTCATCGAGATCGAGACCGACAAGGTTGTGCTCGAAGTGCCTGCGCCCGCCAGCGGCGTGCTCGCCGAGATCGTCAAGAGCGATGGCAGCACCGTGACTTCGGACGAAGTGATCGCCCGCATCGACACCGAGGCCAAGGCCAGCGCCGCGGCGCCTGCCGCGGCAGCCGCCGCTCCTGCCGCCCAACAGGCCCCGGCTGCGCCGGCCGCTGCCGCACCGGCGTCCAGCGCCTCGGCTCCCGCCGCGGGCATCGCCTCGCCGGCCGCGGGCAAGATCCTGTCCGAGAAGGGCGTCGAGCCCGACTCCGTGGCCGGCACGGGCCGTGGCGGGCGCATCACCAAGGATGACGCCGTCAACGCTTCCGCCGGCGCCAAGCCTGCGGCCGCCGCCGCGCCTTCGGCCGTGCCGGTCGGCCTGGACGGCCGTCCCGAGCAGCGCGTGCCCATGAGCCGCCTGCGCGCGCGCGTCGCCGAGCGCCTGCTGCAATCGCAGCAGCAGAACGCCATCCTCACCACCTTCAACGAAGTCAACATGAAGGCGGTGATCGACCTGCGCAACCAGTACAAGGATCGCTTCGAGAAGGAACACGGCGTGAAGCTGGGCTTCATGTCGTTCTTCGTCAAGGCGGCCGTGGCCGCGCTCAAGAAGTACCCGATCGTCAACGCCTCGGTCGATGGCAAGGACATCATCTACCACGGCTACTTCGACATCGGTATCGCCGTGGGCAGCCCGCGCGGCCTGGTCGTGCCCGTGCTGCGCGATGCCGACCAGCTCTCCATCGCCGACATCGAGAAGAAGATCGCCGAGTTCGGCGTCCGCGCCCGCGACGGCAAGCTCACGCTCGAAGAGCTCACCGGCGGCACGTTCTCCATCTCCAACGGCGGCGTGTTCGGCTCGATGCTCTCGACGCCGATCATCAACCCGCCGCAGTCGGCCATCCTCGGTGTGCACGCGACCAAGGAGCGCGCGGTCGTCGAGAACGGCCAGATCGTGATCCGTCCGATGAACTACCTGGCCATGTCCTACGATCACCGCATCATCGACGGTCGCGAGGCCGTGCTGGCGCTGGTCGCCATGAAGGAAGCCCTGGAAGATCCGCAGCGCCTGCTGCTGGAAGTCTGATCGGGCGCGTCCGAGCCTTCGCATCGCACGGGTCGGCGCGCTCGCCGGCCCTGTCTCCCTGCCCATGGCGCCGCGACGGCGCCGGGCATCGGCGGCGCGGGCGCAAGTCGCCCCGCCACCGCCATCTCGTGAGAACTCTCCATGGCCAAACAATTTGACGTCGTCGTGATCGGCGCAGGCCCCGGCGGCTATATCGCCGCCATTCGTGCTGCTCAGCTCGGCCAGTCGGTGGCGTGCATCGACGCCTGGAGCAACGCCAAGGGCGGCGCGGCTCCCGGCGGCACCTGCACCAACGTCGGCTGCATTCCTTCCAAGGCATTGCTGCAATCGTCCGAGTACTACGAGCAGGCCGAGAAGCATTTCGGCGAACACGGCATCGGCGTGAAGGGCCTGTCGCTGGACATCGAGAAGTTCCTTGCCCGCAAGGAAACCGTCGTCAAGCAGAACAACGACGGCATTCTCTATCTCTTCAAGAAGAACAAGGTCACCTTCTATCACGGCGTCGGTTCGTTCTCCGGCCAGGTCGAAGGCGGCTGGGGCATCAAGGTTGCCGGCAAGGACAACGAGGAACTGGTCGCGCGCAACGTGATCGTCGCCACCGGTTCGTCGGCGCGTGCGCTGCCCGAGCTGCCGTTCGACGAGAAGGTCGTGCTTTCCAACGACGGCGCGCTGTCGATTCCGTCCGTGCCCAAGAAGCTCGGCATCATCGGCGCCGGCGTGATCGGCCTCGAGCTGGGCAGCGTGTGGCGCCGTCTGGGCGCCGAGGTCACCGTGCTCGAAGCCATGCCGCAGTTCCTGGCCGCTGCCGACGAGCAGGTCGCCAAGGAAGCCGCCAAGGCCTTCGCCAAGCAGGGCCTGAACATCCAGGTGGGCGTGAAGGTCGGCAAGATCGACACCAGCGCCAAGGGTGTCAAGGTCGCCTACACCGACGCAGCCGGTGCCGAGCAGAGCCTCGCCGTGGACAAGCTGATCGTCTCGATCGGCCGCGTGCCGAACACCAACGGCCTGAACGCCGAAGCCGTCGGGCTCAAGCTGGACGAGCGCGGCTTCGTGGCCGTGGACGACGAGTGCCGCACCAACCTGTCCAACGTCTGGGCGGTCGGCGACGTGGTGCGTGGCCCCATGCTGGCGCACAAGGCCGAGGAAGAAGGCGTTGCCGTGGCCGAGCGCATCGTCGGCCAGCACGGTCACGTCAACTTCAACACCGTTCCCTGGGTCATCTACACCTGGCCGGAAATCGCGTGGGTCGGCCAGACCGAACAGCAGTTGAAGGCCGCCGGCCGCGAGTACAAGGCCGGGTCGTTCCCCTTCATGGCCAACGGCCGTGCCCGTGCGCTGGGCGAGACCACCGGCTTTGCCAAGGTGATCGCCGACGCCAAGACCGACGAAGTGCTCGGCGTGCACATCATCGGCCCGTACGCGTCGGAAATGATTGCCGAAGCCGTGGTGGCCATGGAGTTCCGCGCCGCGTCCGAAGACATCGCCCGCATCTGCCACGCCCACCCGACGTTGTCGGAAGCGGTGAAGGAAGCTGCGCTGGCGGTCGACAAGCGCGCGCTGAACTTCTGATCGGTGCCGGTACGCCGGGCAGCAGGGGAGCGTGTTGCCGCCCCGCCGCCGGCGCCTTGCATTACCGTGCTCGCCCCCCGGCGCGCAACGGGCGTGACTTCGTTGCCGCCGGGCTGATCCGACGCGCGCCCCTCGGGGGGGCAGTGCCGCCGCGTGGGGGCACTTTTCTTCTTTTACCCATGAACGTCGTCGAATACTACGAGCACGCATTGAAGGAGCGCGGCTACCAGCCCGATCCGGCGCAGCAGGCGGCCGTCCAGCGCCTGCAGCGCTTCTACGATGACTGGGTCGGCTTCAAGAAGAAGCGCTCGAGCGCGTTCAAGCGTCTGCTGAGCCGCCCCGCGGTGCCGCGCGGCGTCTATCTGTGGGGGGGCGTGGGCCGCGGCAAGAGCTTCCTGATGGACGCCTTCTACAGCACCGTGCCGGTGCGCCGCAAGACGCGCCTGCATTTTCACGAGTTCATGCGGGGCGTGCATCGTCAGCTCGACGAAGTCAAGGGCATGGCCGATCCGCTGGACGAGGTGGCGCGCCGGATCGCCAAGCGCTATCGGCTGATCTGTTTCGACGAGTTCCATGTCTCGGACATCGCGGACGCGATGATCCTGTACCGGCTGCTGAGGGGCCTGTTCGACCAGGGCACCTCGTTCGTGATGACTTCGAACTACGAGCCCTCGACCTTGTATCCGGACGGTCTGCACCGCGATCGCATCCTGCCCGCCATCGATCTCATCAAGGAGCGTATGGACGTGCTCAACGTGGATGCGGGCGTCGACTACCGGACTCGCGCGCTCGAACATGTGCAGCTCTATCATTGCCCGTTGACGCCGCAAGCCGAACAGGCGCTGGCCGACGCCTTCGCGCGCATCGCCGATACCGCGGCGCAAACCCCCGTGCTGCGCATCGAGAACCGCGAGGTGAAGGCGCACAAGCTGGCGGGCGGCGTGGTCTGGTTCGATTTCGCCACCCTGTGCGGCGGGCCGCGTTCGCAGAACGATTACCTGGAGCTGGCGAGCCGCTTCCACACGGTGATTCTGTCAGGCGTGCCGCGCATGGGGCCGCGCCACGCATCGGAGGCCCGCCGCTTCACCTGGCTGATCGACGTGCTCTACGACCACAAGGTCAATCTCATCATGTCGGCCGAGTGCGCGCCCGAGGAGCTCTACACCACCGGGCCGCTCGCCAACGAGTTTCACCGGACGGTGTCGCGCATCGTCGAGATGCAGTCGCAGGAGTACCTGGACGAGGAGCGCAGGGCAGCCGCGGTGCTTTGAGCGCGGGCGCGACGCGGCCGGGCCGTTCGGAACGCGGCCGCTATCGAGCCATCGCGTCGCCGGCCTCGAGCCGGGCGACCGGGGCGGGAGCGTTCTTGGCCAGGCGAAAGCCTACGTGCGACATGGGACTGTAGGGATCGGAGCCGCGCCTTGCGCTGGGCCGGTACGACAGGCAATAGCTTTCGTTGCAGAGAAAGGAGCCGCCGCGTATGACACGCTTGGGCGCGTGCACCGGCACGCCCGGTTCCGACGGGTCGAAGGCCTCGGCGGGGCCCGTCGGGTTGTCGATGGGCGTGCGGCCGGCCGCGCGCGCCTGCTGGGTGAAGTAGTCGGCGCCGTACCAGTCGGCCACCCATTGCCAGGCATTGCCCGTCATGTCGTGCAGCCCGTAGCCGTTGGGCGGGAAGGTCCTGGCGCGCAGTGTGCCCGCCGCGCCGCCGGCGTCGGGGCTGACCACCGGGAATGTCCGCTGCCGGCTGTCCCAGTAGTTGGCCAGCGGCTTGCCGTCGGGCATGAGCTCGTCGCCCCAGACGTAGGTGGCCTGTTCCAGGCCGCCGCGCGCGGCGTATTCCCACTCGGCTTCGGAGGGCAGGCGCTTGCCCGCCCATGCCGCGTAGGCGAGCGCATCTTCGTAGCTGACCTGTACGACGGGATGATCCTCCTTGCCTTCGATCGAGCTGCCGGGGCCCTGCGGGTGGCGCCAACTGGCGCCCGGCACGTATTGCCACCATTGCGAGTAGTCGGCCAGGTCGACCGGGCCGCTGGTGCCGACGAAGACCATGGCGCCGGGCACCAGGACGTCATCCGGCGGCCTGGCTATGCCGGGAGGAAGCTGGACGCGGATCGTCTCCCAGTCGGGCTTGCGCTCGGCCGTCGTGACATAGCCGGTTTGCCGCACGAACTCGGCGAACTGTTCGTTGGTGACATGGGCAACGTCCATCCAGAAGCCCTGCACCTTGACGGCGTGCGCGGGACGCTCGTTGGGCTGGGCGAGCTGGCTGTCGCTGCCCATCTGGAAGACCCCGGACGGTATCCATGCCATGTCCTTGGGCGTGGCGACGCCGTCGCCGACGATGACGACGGGCGGCGCCGGTGTTCTCGCAGCGGATTGATGCCAGGCCAGGCCTACCGCCACGGCCACGACGCCGAGCGCGGCGCCCGCCGCCGCCACGTACCATTTGCGGTGGGATGCTTCAATAGATGCCATAGGTGCGTTCACAGCTCTTGCCCAGGTTGTTCTGGATGACGCTGGCGTCGGCGGTGTTGGTCAGGCCGTCGCGCACGCCGTTGATGACGAAGTCGTAGACGCTAGATTGCCCCCACTCGTGGGCAATGCGCTGCCAGTTCTCGAGGTCCGCAGCGTTGACGACGCCGTCCATGTTGCCGTCACCCGGACAATCGGGATTGGAGGCGAGGAGTTTGTCCAGCGTCGCCAGCAGATCGTTGTAGGTGGTCTGGGTTTCGGTGGTCGTGGCCGGCAGGAGGTTGCGGTCGGGCGTGTCGAGCAAGGGCACGGGGGCGGCCTGGTTGACTTCGAACAGCTCTTCCTCGGTCTGCGTATCGATGGTGTCGGTGGCCGGCACATACACCTGGCTGACGTTGCGCACCAGCTTGTAGCGGTCGTTGCGGATGGCCATGGAGGTTTCCGGCAGGATGCTGAGCATCGGCCGGTCGGCCTTGACCAAGGCCCGGTTCACCTCGGCGCAAATCGGGTAGCCGGCGCCGCCGTTGTCGACCACCGAGGGGTCGGTGTAGTCGGCTCCCCACCAGACGCCCAGGTTGTCTTCGCACACGCTCTTGCTGGTGGGTATCTGTGTGCACGTCGTGTTGTTGATGACGCACGGACCGTTGCGCCCGCCATTGGCTTGCTGGTTGATGCCGCCCATGGTGAAGTTGATCGTGCGCAGGCTGGGCTGCTCCGGCGTGCTCAGGTAGGGCAGGATGCCCACCGAGTCGACGGTGCGCGGTACTTCCTTGTGGACGTCGATGCCGGCCAGCTCGCCGAAGAACTGGAACAGGTCGACGGTGTTGACCATGTGCTCGACTTCACGGTCGGGCTGCACCACCTGCGGCCCGGCGATGATGAGAGGGTCCCAGACGCCGGTCTGGTAGGCCGTGCCCTTCGCCTGCGAGGGGATGAAGGGAGGCTTGACGGCGTTGCCGAGCGAGCCGTTGTCGCCGACGATCACGATGACGGTATTGGTGGCCTTGGGGTCATAGTTCAGGCTGCCGTCCTGGTTGCGCTTGGCGATGCCCGTCTCGACCAGCAGGCGGCCGAATTCGGTATCCATGGCTTGCGTCATGTGGTCCTGGATCAGCCGGCCCTGGGTCGTGTCCGTGCAGTTCCACGCATCGGAGGCGGCGCCGCCGGCATCATGCAGAAGGCTGCCCGGCGGCTGCTGCCACGGCGTGTGCGCAGCACTGTAGCTGACCGTTGCCATCCAGGCCTTGTCGGGCGAGCGCGAGCGTATCCAGTCGATGGCGGCGTCGGTTTCGATCCGCGTGCGATAGCCTCTGGCCCGGGTGTCGGTGAGCGGCACCTCTTCGACTTCACCGTTCTTGATGATGACCAGCGGCGAGACGTAATAGCCGTTCTCGCGCTCGAAGGCGAGCGACGCCGGCGGCGTGCCGCAGGTGGTGTTGGGCACCAGGATGCCGCCCGCATCCAGGCACTGCAGGCCGGCCGAATCCTGTGCCAGCGAGGTGCGCGTGACGAGCGCGCAGCTATGGTCCGGTTGATAGCAGGCGCCCGTGTCGGTGCCGCCCTTGGCCAGTCTGCCGGGAACGAAGCCGCACATGTGCGAGCCGCCCGGCGCCACGCCGCCCGCGCTCGTGTCGATCGAGCCGGGCAGGCCGCCCACCCAGCCGTAGAAGTAGTCCCAGCCCAGCACACTGGGCGTGGCGGTGCCGGCCTCGTTGTTCTCGGGCCCGGCAAGGTGGAACTTGCCGAACATGGCGTTCTCGTAGTTGGCCTGCTTGAGCAGCTTGGGCGTGGTGGTGTCGTACGGCGACAGGTGGGACGTGGCGAGATCGCTGGGGCCGATCGCCTGGTTGATGTGGGTGCGGAAGGGATAGCGTCCGACGAAGAATGCGGCGCGGCCCGGAGAGCACTCCGGCATGGACCAGGTGTTGCGAAAGCGGACCCCGGCGGCGGCGACGGCATCCATGTTGGGCATGTGCGGCGGCTTGGCGCCGCCGTAGCCGAAAGAGGCCATCTGGTCGATGCCGACATCGTCCATGATGACGAAGAGGATGTTCGGCCCTGCGGGCGTGGGGTCGTGGGCTGCGCTGCTGCCGTCGCTGCTGCACGAGGCCAGGGTGAAGGCGGCCGCGCCCGCTGCAAGTAGAACCGGAACCGCCTTCTTCATGCTCGTCTCCAGAAGCGTGGAGGCAACGAGTTACATGGCTTGGGTTGCCTTTCTGATTTTTTGTAAATTCCTTTTCCGTTTGAAAAGCGTAACAGATTTTTCCACGCGTCTGTTACCAATGGGTTCAGGCAGGCGCGAGCCGTTCCAGCGCCTGGCGGGTGCGGGCGTCGGCAGGAAAGAAGGCCTCGACGGCGATCCCGGCCAGCAGGACGTCGCGCGGCGTGCCGAAGACGGTCGTCGTGGAGATGAACGACAGCAGGCCGCCCGGCGTCTTCAGGCGCAGCGGCACGAAGACGCCGGCCCCTTCCGGCGCGACGGCATGCGCCGAAGGGGGCTGGCCGCCCACGGGGTAGGCGGCGAGCTCGCGCAGCAGGTCGGCCAGCGCAGGGTCCTGCGTGCTGGCGATCTGGTGGCGCAGCCGTTCCAGAACGTGAGCCCGCCATTCCGCCAGATTGTCGATGCGGGTGGCCAGCCCGTCGGGATGCAGGCTGAGCCGCAGCACGTTGACCGGTGGCGCGAGCAGGCCGCGATCCCGCACGCCGTCGAGCAGCGCGCCCAGCGCGGCATTCGCCATGAGCAACTGCCAGTGCCGATCCACGGCGAGCGCCGGAAAGGGCTCGTGGCCCTTCAGTACGCGTTCGATGGCGTCCCGCGCCGGGGCCATCGACGGATGCTCCAGCGTATGTTCGGTATAGGTCGGGGCATAGCCCGCGGCGAGCATCATGGCATTGCGCTCCTGCAGGGGAACGTCGAGCTGCTCGGCCAGGCGCAGCAGCATCTGCCGGCTGGGCGCCGCCCGGCCGCTTTCCAGGAAGCTGAGGTGCCGCTGCGAGACCTCGGCCGCGAGGGCGAGGTCGAGTTGGCTCAGGCGGCGCCGCTTGCGCCACAGCCGCAGGTAGTCGCCCGCCTTGCCGGGGGAAGCTGCCAGGGTCGTATCCATGGTCCATGCCGGCGGTCGGACCTGCCGGTCAGAATGCGGGGCAGGGCGCCCCGCAGGTTGTCTTCACGGGTCTGCATCGTGCACGGCATGCCCGGCTGGTGTGCATCGCGGCTTGGGCAACGCAGACGCACATTACAGGAACTGGAGCGTGCCGTAATCGATGCACGGGCGGCATGCAGGTATGCACGCATGCCGCCCGCGCCGGTTCAGCTCGCCGTGGGCACCTTGTCCAGGAAGCCCGTGACGCTGCACAGCCGGCCTTCGGCGTCGACGACGGCGAAGTCGGTGCCCTGGATGGTATCCGGCGCCTGGGCTGGGCCGAGCGACCAGGAGAATCGTACCTTGTCGGCATAGCCGTCGGGCGTGCCCGCCAGGGCGAAGCGAAAGCCGGGAAAGCGTTCCTGCACGGCCGCGATGACGGCCGCGATCTGGGCCCGGCCCTGCACGGTTGCCATCGGGTCGGCATAGGTGGCGTCGGCCAGCCAGCCCTCGGCGAGCAGGGCGTCGCGCCTGGCTGCATCGGTCTCGTTCCAGGCGGCCAGGTAGCGTTCGGCGATTCGGGTGGCGTCGATCATGTCGGATCTCCTTTCAGTGTCGGAAGTGACGACTGCAGGATGCGTCCCGATGCCGCATGCGTGCAATTACCTCGGAGGTCATTGGCCGCGGATGCGCGCCGGTCCACACTCGGGGCCAGGTTCCTGCAACACTGAACGGAGATGACTATGCAAGCCTATGCTGTTGCGCGCCTGCGCGCCGTGCAGTTCGGACCCGGCATCCGTACCTACCTGGAGCGCATCGATGCGACCTTGGCGCCCTATGGCGGCCGCTTCCTGATCCATGGCGGCGCCAGGGTGGTCCTGGAGGGCGGCTGGCCGGACGATCTCGTCGTGATCGCCTTCCCGGGCATGGACCACGCCCGTGCCTGGTACGCATCGACGCCGTACCAGGAGATACTCGCATTGCGGACGGCCCATGCGCGCGGCGACGTGATGCTGATCGAAGGCACCGCGCCCGGCCACCGGGGAATCGACGTATTGCCGGCGTGATGCCGGCCGCCGCCCTGGCCTCAGCGGATGAGGCTGAGGAACTCGCTGCGTGTCGCCGGGCTGTCGTGAAAGGCGCCGAGCATCATGGAGCTGACCATCACCGAGTTCTGCTTCTCGACGCCGCGCATCATCATGCACATGTGCTGGGCCTCGATGACCACGGCGACGCCCAGGGCGTCGGTGACCTGCTGCACGGCTTCGGCGATCTCCCGGCAGAGGTTCTCCTGGATCTGCAGGCGGCGCGCGTACATGTCGACGATGCGGGCCACCTTGGACAGGCCGAGGACCTTGCCGTTGGGCAGGTAGGCGACGTGCGCCTTGCCGATGAAGGGCAGCAGGTGGTGCTCGCACAACGAGTACAGCTCGATGTTCTTGACCAGCACCATCTCGCGGGTGGACGAGGTGAAGAGCGCACCGTTGATGATGGTCTCGAGGTCCTCGTGATAGCCCTTGCAGAGGTACTGCATGGCCTTGGCGGCGCGGTGCGGGGTGCGCGCGAGCCCTTCGCGGGTCACGTCTTCGCCGAGTTCGGTGAGGATGGCGGCGTAGTGTTCTTCGAGTGTCATGGGGGTGATCCTGTGATGCGCTCAAGGCGGGATGATACGCCGTGCGGCGTATCGGCGGCTGCGCCCGCGCGCCGCTGCGAGGCAGCAACTACAGTAAACTTTTATCCGTCTTCGTCCGTCTTCGCACCTTTCATCGTATGACCACTCGCGTTCTCACCGGCATTACCACCACGGGCACGCCGCACCTGGGCAACTACGTGGGCGCGCTGCGCCCGGCCATCGCGGCGAGCCGGCAGGCGGGCGTGGATGCGTTCTACTTCCTGGCGGACTACCACGCGCTCATCAAGTGCGAAGACCCGGAGCGCATCGAGCGTTCGCGCCGGGAGATCGCCGCGACCTGGCTGGCGGCGGGGCTGGACCCGGAGCAGGTCACGTTCTACCGGCAGTCGGACATTCCCGAAGTGGCCGAGCTGTGCTGGGTGCTCAACTGCGTCACGGCCAAGGGGCTGATGAACCGCGCCCATGCCTACAAGGCGGCGGTGGATCAGAACAACGCTGCCGGGGTCGAGCCGGACGACGGCGTCACCATGGGGCTGTTCTCCTACCCCGTGCTGATGGCAGCGGACATCCTCATCTTCAACGCGCACAAGGTGCCGGTGGGCCGCGACCAGGTGCAGCACCTGGAGATGGCGCGCGATATCGCGCAGCGCTTCAACCACATGTACGGCAAGGGCAGGGCGATCTTCACGCTGCCCGAAGCGGTGGTGGACGAAGAAGGCGCCGTGCTGCCGGGCCTGGACGGGCGCAAGATGTCCAAGAGCTACAACAATACCGTGCCCTTGTTCGAGGGCGGCGCCAAGGGGCTGCGCGAGGCCATCGCGCGCATCGTGACCGATTCGCGCGCGCCGGGCGAACCCAAGGATGCGGAAAGCTCGCACCTCTATCCGATCTTCCGGGCGTTCGCGACGCCGGAGCAGGACCAGGCCTTTCGCGCGGCCCTGGCCGACGGCATGAGCTGGGGCGACGCCAAGAAGACCGTGGTGGACTGCATCGAAGCCGTGGTCGGCCCCATGCGCGCACGCTACGAGGAACTGATGGCTGCGCCGGTGCGGGTCGAGGAAATCCTGCAACTGGGCGCCGAAAAGGCGCGCAAGCTGGCCGAGCCGCTGATGGACGAAGTGCGCCAGGCGGTGGGGCTGCGTGCGGCCAAGGCCGCGGTGGCCGGCGTGCCGGCCGCGGCCGCGAAGAAGGCGGGCGGCAAGCTCGCGCGCTTCGTGAGCTTTCGCGAGAAGGACGGCACCTTCCGCTTTCGCCTGCTGGCGGGCGATGGCGAAACCCTCATCGTTTCCGACGGCTTTGTCGACCCCAAGGCGGCGGGTGCAGCGATCCGCGCGATCCAGGACGGCACGGCGCAACTGCGCGCCCTACCCGATGGCTATGCGATCGAGCTCGAGGGCCAACGCGTCGCCGCCCGCGAGGATCTGCCGCAAGCGCTCGAGCGGGCCCAGGCGATGGCGCGCTACGAAGCGGAGATCGCGGCGCTGCGCGAGGCGCAGTGAGGCCGGGCCCGGGGCTCACATCGCCTTTCCGAGCGATCGCATCCTAGCCTGCGGCCGGCAGGCAACCGGGCCGCGGTCGGCGCCGTGGCTCGATCGACGTGGCCATGGCGGCGGCCGGGTCACCGGCCCGTCCACTCGGGCGGGCGCTTGGCATTGAAGGCCGCCAGGCCCTCGCGCGCATCCTCCGTCTGGATCATGGCGGAAATGTTGCTTTCGGTGAATGCCATCATCTCGTGAAACGACATCGACTCGACCGCGCGCATCGCATACTTGCCGCGTCGCACGGCGATCGGCGAGACGGCCAGTACGTCGGCCACGAGCGCATCGACGGCCGCATCGAGTTCCGCCGCAGGTACGACCCGGTTCAGCAGCCCGAGCGAGAAGGCGGTGCGCGCATCGATCGGCTGGCCGGTGAAGCACATCTGGTTGAGAAAGCGCGGCGGGATCAGGTCGCGCAGCATAGTCAGGATCTGCATCGGAAAGATGCCGATCTTCACTTCGGGCATGCCGAAACGCGCGTCCTCGGTCGCGATGGCCATGTCGCACAGACCGAACAGACCCAATCCGCCGGCCATGCAGGCGCCGTTGATGCGGCCGATGATGGGCACGTGGCAAGCATGCACGGCCCGCGCGAGGTCGGCCATGGGTAGCTGCAGCCGGGCGAAATCGGGCTTGAAGGGCGTGTCGCCGGGCGTGAGATCCGCGCCCGCGCAGAACGCCTTGTCGCCGGCGCCCGTCAGCACGATCGCGCGCACGCTGCGCTCGGCGCTTGCCTGCTGCACCGCGCTGGCCAGGCGCAGCATGACCTCATCGGTCAGCGCGTTGCGGCGCTGCGGGCGGTTCAGGGTCAGGCGCAGCACGGCATCGCGGTGCTCGACCAGAAGGTCGTCGCTGGTGTCGAGTCGGGTTGTAGTGCTCAAGCGAGTCTCCTCGGTTCAGAGTGCCGAGGCCGGGCAGGCCTCGGCGCGGGTGGGGCGGGGCCAGTCGACAGGCCCCGCCGTATCAGTAGGATTTGGGCAGGCCGAGAACGCGCTCGGCAATGTGGCTGAGGACGAGTTCGCGGCTGACGGGCGCAAGGCGCGGCAGCATGGACTCGCGGAAGTAGCGCTCCACGTGGTACTCCTTGGCGTAGCCGAATCCGCCGTGCGTGCGCACAGCGCGGTCGCAGGCGGTGTGGCCCGCCTCGGCGCCGAGGATCTTGGCGGCATTCGCTTCCGGCCCGCAGGGCAGGCCGGCGTCGTAGAGCTCGGCCGCGTGGAACGCCATCAGATTCGCCGCCTCGAGTTCCGCCCAGCTTTCGGCCAGCGGGTGTTGAATCGCCTGGTTCTGGCCGATGGGACGGCCGAAAACGATGCGCTCCTTGGCATAGGCCGTCGCCTTGGCCAACGCGCGGCGGCCTATGCCGATCGCCTCCGCGGCCACGAGAATCCGCTCGGGGTTCAGGCTGTCGAGGATGATCCGGAAGCCTTGGCCCTCCTGGCCGATGCGGTCGCCTTCGGGCACGGGCAGGTCGGTGATGAAGATGGCGTTGGAGTCCACCGCGGCACGGCCCAGCTTCTCGATTTCGCGCACCTCGATATGCCGGCGGTCCAGATCCGTGTAGAACAGCGTGATGCCGTCGATGGGATGCTGCGGGTCGTAGGGCGCGGTGCGCGCCAGCAGCATGATCTTGTTGGCGACCTGGGCGGTCGAGGTCCAGACCTTCTGGCCATTGATGACATAGCCGTCGCGCGTGCGCGTGGCGCGCGTCGTCAGTTGCGTGGTGTTCAGCCCGGCGTCGGGCTCCGTGACGCCGAAGGCCGTGATGTCCTCCCCGCGGATCAAGGGCGGCAGCATGCGGCGGCGCTGCTCTTCGGTGCCGTGCGTGACCATGGCGTTGGGCCCGAAGACATTGATATGGATGCTCGAGCACGCCGCCATCGTGCCGGCCGAACTGGCGACGAGCTGCATCATGTACGCCGCCTCGGTCACACCGAGGCCCGCCCCGCCGTACTCCTCGGGCATGGCGATGCCCAGCCAGCCGGCCTGGGCGATGGCGTTGCGGAACTCGTGCGGGAATCGGTGTTCGCGGTCGAGCCGGAGCCAGTAGTCGTCGTCGAAGGTCGCGCACAGCCCGTTGATCGCATCGCGGATCTGGGCAAGTTCGGGCGTGATGGTGGGTTTGGTCATGGGGCGGTGTCTCCGTGTGAGGCAAGGCGGCAGGCGCCCGAGGCGGCGAGCTGCCGGATCTGTTCGTCGTCGTAACCCGCTTCACGCAGCACTTCGACGGTGTGTTCACCCAGCGCGGGCGGCGGCCGGTAGCCGGTCGGCGGCGTGTCATGCCATTCGCTGGGCACCGCGGTCTCGCGGTAGCCGCCTATGGCCGGATGGGTCTCGGTCCGGAAAAAGCCGATGTCGTTCAGGTGCGGATCGTGCAGCAGCGAGTCGAAGGTGTGCACCGGCGAGATCGGAATGTCGGCTTCGGTGAGAAGGCGCGTCCATTCGGCGGTCGTGCGCGTGCGCAGCGTGCGGCCCACGAGGGCATAGAGCGCCTCGATGTTCGCCGTGCGCGCCGTGATGCTGCTCAAGCGCGGGTCATCGACGAGATCCTCCTGGCCCGAAAGTTCGAGAAAGCGCTTCCAGTGCTCGTCGGTATACATGGCGCAGGCGAGGTAGCCGTCCTTCGTCGGGTAGGGCAAGCGCGATGGCGCGAGCAGCCGCGGATAGCCGTATTCGCCCTTGGGAGGCACATATTTTTCGCCGTAGAGGTGATCGCCCAGGACGTAGGGCACCATGGTCTCGAGCATCGGCACGTCGACGCGCTGCCCGCGGCCCGTCTTCTCCCGCGCATACAGCGCGCTGGCAATCACACCGAAGGCATACAGCCCGACGGAGCGGTCGGCGATGTTCAAGGGCACGAAGCGCGGCTCGCCGCCGCTGCTGATCGCCAGCATGGCGGGCAGGCCGGTCGCGGCCTGGATCAGGTCGTCGAAGGCCGGTGCCGGCCCGTAGCGTCCGCGCTGCGAGAAGCCCATCATGCCGACATAGATGATGCGCGGGTTCACGGCGGCCACGTCCTCGTAGGCCAGGCGCAGGCGCTCCATCGCCTTGGGCCGCACGTTGTAGGTCAGCACATCCGCATGCTCGGCCAGGCGCAGCAGGGCCTGCCGTCCTTCCGCGCGCTTGAGGTCGAGCACGACGCTGCGCTTGTTGCGATTCAGGCCGAGATACAGCGGGCCCATCTGCTGCTCGCTGGCCGGGCCGATGCGCCGCGTGCCGTCGCCGTCGGGCGTCTCGATCTTGATGACGTCGGCGCCCAGGTCGGCCAGCGCCTGCGTGGCCGAGGGCCCCATGAGCACGGTCGTGAGATCGAGGATGCGTACGCCCTGCAGCGGCCCGCCCGGTGAAGTGGCCGTATTCATGCACGCTCCATGGCCGGCTTGCGCACCGTCTCGGGCAGCCAGGCCACAGGCACGCGTACGGGATGGCCCAACAGCACCTGGCCCAGCGTCTTGCCGAGCGGGTCGTTGCGCAGCGACGCCGCGCCGCCGCCGGCCAGGGCCTGCTCGAGGACGAAGTTGAAGGCGTGTACCCCTGGCACGTCATGGCGCGTGACCCGTCCACGGACCAGGTGCGCGAAATACGCCGCCACTGCCTGCTCGGTGATCTGCTCGGCGATCAAGGCGACGAACCGGGGGTGGCGCGCGATCAGGGCGATATTCGAGATGTCGCCTTTGTCCCCGCTGCGCGCGACGGCAATCGCGGCCAGCGGCACGGTCGCGGTTTCCCCGGCCGGGATGGCGGTGGGAGGGTGCGTGCGGCCTTCGTGCGCCGTGCCGATCTCCGAGCTGGCGCCGGAGGGGATCTGGACGGGCAGGGTCCTGCCGTCGATCTGCACGGTGACGGGCGTCTCGCGCTTGGGCCAGAGGAACGAGAACAGGCGCACCACCGGCTGCACCTTGGGTCTGCCGCTAAAGCCGGTGGTGCCGGGCGCGCCGGAAACGCCGAAGGGCGCGATCTCCCGCGCCAGGATCTCCAGAGCGGCCGGGTCGTGATGGCGCGCGGCGATGCGCAGCACGACTTCGCGCGCGTGTCCGCCGCGCGCGGACGCGCCATAGGTGGCGCGCTCGCTGCCCAGCACTTCATACAAGGTTTCGGTGAAGTCTCCCAGGCCGGCCTCGAGCATCATCCTGCTCGCTCGCGCGAAGATGGCGGGGCCCAGGCGTTCGGCGCAGTCGGCCGCGTCCTCGCCCACGATGGTGAGCGTGCTCGATACGCGATAGCCGTCGCTCCAGGTCGCACTCACCTTGTAGCGGTCGGTCGGGGGCCGGCCGCGCGCGCCGCTCAGACGTACGCGGTCCGGGCCCACCTGCTCCATCGACACCCCCGTGAAGTCGCAGGTCACGTCCGGGAGCAGGTAGCGCGCCGGATCGCCGATCTCGTAGAGCATCTGCTCCGACACCACGGCCGGCTCGATGAGCCCGCCGGTGCCGGGCGGCTTGGTCAGCACGAAACTGCCGTCTTCGGCGCACTCGGCGATCGGAAAGCCCATGTTCTCCCAGCCGGGAACGCGCCACCAGTCGGTGAAGAGACCGCCCGTGACCTGGGTCGTGCATTCGAGGATGTGGCCGACGAGACTGCCGGCGGCCAGGCGGTCGTAGTCATCGCTGCGCCAGCCGAAGTGATGAGCCAGCGCGCCCAGGGAGAGCGCGCTGTCGACGCAGCGGCCGGTGATGACGACGTCCGCACCGTTCTCCAGTGCGAGCATGACGGGCAGCGCGCCCAGATAGGCATTCATGCTCGCGATGGTGTCGGGTAGCGGGGCGCCGCTGCCCATCTCGGTGACGCCGGCTTGCACGATGGCTTCGTGCTTCGGCGTGAGATCGTCACCCTGCACGACGGCGATGCGCAATGCCACGCCGGCGTCCTGTGCCGCCTGTCGCAACGCCTGGGCGCAGGCCTGCGGGTTCATCCCGCCGGCGTTGCTCAGCAGCTTGATGCCGCGCTGGGCGATTTCCGGCAGCAGCGGTTTCACGGCGGCGACGAAGTCCCCCGCGTAGCCCGAGGATGGGTTCTTGGAGCGCGCGCGCTGCAGCAGCGACATCGTCAGCTCGGCCAGATAGTCGAAGACGAGAACGTCGATCTCGCCCTGGCGCACGAGCTGCGCCACGCCGGCGTTGCTGTCTCCCCAGAAGGCGCTCGCGCCGCCGATGCGCAAGGGAGATCGAGAAGTATCGAGAGGCATGATCTGGAATGGCCTGTATGGATACGCTCGAGGGGCCCGGTCAAGACCGCTGTCGAGCCGTCAAGCGCTGGTTCAATGGCCCAGAGCGAACCACGCTGTCGGCGCCGGTCCCGTCCGGCTGGAGCCGGCCTGGACGAAGCGGCAACCCGGGAGCGGTCGTCCGGGGGAAGGGCTTGGGCATGGGTGGGCCGTTCGGCCCTGGCGATTCACTCGGGCTGGATGCCCGCGGCCTTCGCCGCCGCTGCCAGCGCTGCGTAGTCTTCCCGCATGTAGGCGAGCAGCGCCTCGGGGCGCAACAGCCCCAGCACCGAACCCATTTCCTGCAGGCGCTGCCTGGCCTCGTCGGTCGACAAGGCCGTGGCGGACTGTTCGTAGAGCGAATCCGCGACTTCCCTGGGCGTACCCTTGGGCGCCAGAACCACCGTGTAATCGCTGAGCCGGTAGTCCGACACGATCTCCGAGACCAGGGGCGCATCCGGCCACTCGGGCAGGCGCTTTTCACCGGAAACCGCCAGCACCTTGAGCCTGCCGGACTTCAGCATGGGTATCGACTGGATGATCGAGGACCAGATGATGTCGACACGGCCCGCTGCGACATCCATCATCCCGGGCACGCCGCCCTTGTACGGCACCCGCACCATGTCGAGCCCCGCGCCGGCGATCAGGGCGGCAAGAGCGAGGTCCCCGTAGTACGCATAGGTGTACTTGCCGGGAGCGTCCCGCGCGAGGGCGATGAAATCCCGCAGGTTGTTCACCGGGGAATCGGCCCGCGTCGTGATCAGGGACGTCTGCATGCCCATGCGTGTGATCGGCACCAGGTCTTGGATGGGATCGACGCCCGGCTCCTTCATGAGGAACTGCTGGTTCAGCAGCAGATTCCCATAGGTGAAGAGCAGCGTCCGGCCATCCGGAGGCGCCGACATCACATGGCTGGCGCCGAGCGTGCCGTTGGCGCCGGGCCGGTTCTCGACCACGACTTTCTCGCCGAGCTGCCGGCTCATCCTGTCCGCGTAGAACCGCCCGTTGATGTCCCCGCCGCCGCCGGGCGGATAGGGCACGATGATCGACAACGGCCTGAGGGTGCCTTGCGCGCTCACCGCACGCGGCAACCCCTGGATCATCGGGATACCCAGCGCCGCGCCCAGCAGCCTGCGGCGCCGCAACGATGTTTCGTCCATTTGCTTTGTCTCCTGTGGGTTTTGTTTTGCAAGCAAGCCGGCCAGAACCTTGTGCGGGAACGTGCTGCCTATCTCTCTTTCGGTTCCACCCTGGAATGCGGTCTCACGAGTTCCATCGAGATGCTTTCGGCCGCCTCCTTGACCAGCCGGACGTAGGCATCCTTCGATGCGAGCGCGCGTGCAATGGGAGCGCCCGCGGTGATGGCGCCGAAAGCGACATTCGGCCGGCAGAAGACCGGCGCGGCAATGCCGCAGATCTCCTCGTTGTATTCGCCCAGCGTCACGCTCGTGCCCGTGCGTCGAATCTCCTGGAGGCGCGCGAGAATGGCGTCGCTGTCGATCTCGGTCGATGGGGTCATCTTGCGCCGTTCGATGCTGCGCAGATATTGCTGCACCTGATGCGTCGGCTGCCACGCCAGGATGGCGAGCCCGGCGGCAGTGCAATAGAGCGGCCTGACTTCACCGGGCCGAACCACGTAGCGGATCGGCCGGTTGGCTTCCACCACGTCCATGTATTCCGTGCGCGCCTGGGCTTCTTCGAGCATGACGAAGGCCACGGTCTCGCCCAGCCGCGACGCGCACAGCTCCAGTGTCGGTCGCATGACGCGCAGGAAGGCGGAGTTGCGGCTGGCCCGGAACGACAGGCGCAAGGTTTCCGGGCCGAGGATGTATGCGTTGTCGATCTGCAGCAGGTAGCCCGCCGTCACGAGCGGGCGCAGCATGTTGAAGAGACTGGTCTTGGGAATGTCCAGGCGCTGGCTCAGTTGCCCCAGGCCTATGCCCTCATGCGATTCCGCGACGATATCGAGTATGCGCAGCGTGCGGATGGGAGAACGCGGGCCGCCGCGGGCCTCCGCAGCCAGATCGCCAGCGCCCGGCGCGGGCTGTTCCGGCGGGGTCTGGGCTTCATGCAATGGTTCTTGACGTGTGGTTGCTTGCTTCATGGTCGGTCAGACGGGAGCGTTGCGGAGGCGGCGTACACACGGCCTCAGCCGCCGCGTGTTCCAATATTGGACCGTTATTTATTATGGTGTTCTCATATGGATATCATTGTCAAGCGCGAAGCGAGCGAAGGCAGCGTGGATGCGGGACCTGGCCGGCAGGACCGGTTGGCGCGGGGGGAGGAAGCGGAAGGAGGGGCACGCGAGGACGGCCTCGTGCCGGGGCGTGAAGCCGGTGGTGCGAAGGCGGTGGCGCGCGGCTGGCGCGAGCGACACGCTGGCGGGCGCCCGATTCCCGCCTCGGTCAGCCTGTCCGGCCAGGCACGCCAGCAGGCGCGCCAGCCCGGCATCCGGCGGCAGGCGCGACGGGATGCCGGGCTGGTCGAAACGCGGGCTTCTGCCGATCGACGGTCAGTGCTGCTTCAGGCGTGCAAACGCATCCGCCATTGCGTTGTTCGCCGGCGCGCGTTCCTGGCGCCCGCCGCGGTCGCCACCGTTGCGGTTGCCGCCGCGCGGGGCGTCGCCGCCGGCGCTGCGGCGCGCGGGCAGCACGTCGTCGTTCAGGCGCATGGTAAGCGCGATGCGCTTGCGCGCCTGGTCCACTTCCAGCACCTTGACCTTGACGGTCTGGCCCACGCGCACCACGTCGCGCGGGTCCTTGACGTACTTCTCGGCCAGGGCGGAGATGTGCACCAGGCCGTCCTGGTGCACGCCGATGTCGACGAAGGCGCCGAAGTTGGCGACGTTGGTCACCACGCCTTCGAGCAGCATGCCCGGGGTCAGGTCGGACAGGGTTTCCACGCCATCCTTGAACTGGGCAGTCTTGAACTCCGGGCGGGGGTCGCGGCCGGGCTTCTCGAGTTCGCTGAAGATGTCCTGCACGGTGGGCAGGCCGAAGCGCTCGTCGACGAACTTGGCGGGCGACACGCCCTTCAGCGCGGTGCGGTTGCCGATCACCTGGCGCACCTCCGCCTGGATCGCGGCGAGGATGCGCTCGACCACGGGGTAGGCTTCGGGGTGCACCGCCGAGGCATCCAGCGGGTTGTCGCCATCCGGGATGCGCAGAAAGCCCGCGGCCTGCTCGAAGGCCTTCTCGCCGAAGCGCGTAACGTCCATCAGGGCCGAGCGTGTCCGGTAGACGCCGTGCTGGTCGCGGTGCGCGACGATGTTGCGCGCCAGGCTGCCGTTCAGGCCCGAGACGCGGGCGAGCAGGGCGGCCGAGGCGGTGTTCACGTCCACGCCGACGGCGTTCACGCAGTCTTCGACCACGGCGTCCAGCGTGCGCGCCAGCTCGCGCTGATTGACGTCGTGCTGGTACTGGCCCACGCCGATTGCCTTGGGGTCGATCTTGACCAGCTCGGCGAGCGGGTCCTGCAGGCGGCGGGCGATCGAGACGGCGCCGCGCAGGCTGACGTCCAGGTCGGGGAATTCGGTGGCGGCGGTCTCGGACGCCGAGTACACCGAGGCGCCGGCCTCGGACACCACGACCTTGGTCAGGTTGAGTTCGGGGTGCCGCTTCATGAGGTCGACGACCAGCTTCTCCGTCTCGCGCGAGGCCGTGCCGTTGCCGATGGCGACCAGCTCGATCCTGTGCTGGGCGGCGATGCGGGCGAGCGTGGCGATGCTGCCGTCCCAGTCGCGGCGCGGCTCGTGCGGATACACGGTATGGGTGGCGACCAGCTTGCCGGTGCGGTCGATGGCCGCCACCTTCACGCCGGTGCGGATGCCGGGGTCCAGGCCGAGCACGGCCTTGGGGCCGGCAGGCGCGGCCAGCAGCAAGTCCTTCAGGTTGGCGCCGAATACGCGGATGGCTTCGGCTTCAGACGCCTCGCGCAGGCGGCCGACGAATTCGGTCTCGAAGGAAGGCAGCAGCTTGACGCGCCAGGTCCAGCGGCAGACCTCGCCCAGCCACTTGCTGCGCGCGTCCGTGTCGATGGCGAAGAGGTGCTTGCCGAGCTGCAGGAAGTTCGCCACGCGTGCCACGCAGGGGTGGGGCAGCAGGGCATCCTGTTCGGGCTCCAGGCCGATGCGCAGTTCGAGCACGCCTTGCTGGCGCCCGCGCAGCAGGGCCAGCACACGGTGCGAGGGCAGGGTGCGCAGCGGCTCGGAAAAGTCGAACCAGTCGCGGAAGTTGGCGCCCTCGGCTTCCTTGCCCGCGGCCACCTTGGAGTACAGCAGCGCCGTGCCCCAGAGATGGTCGCGCAGGTGGGCGATGAGGTCGGCGTTCTCGGCGAAGCGCTCGGCGAGGATGTCGCGCGCGCCGTCCAGGGCCGCCTTGGCGTCGGCCACGCCGGCCTCGGCATTGACGTAGCCGGCAGCGGCAGCCTGCGGGTCGGCCGCGGGGTCGCTCAGCAGCAGATCGGCCAGCGGCTCCAGGCCGGCTTCCTTGGCGATCTGGGCGCGCGTGCGGCGCTTGGGCTTGTACGGCGCGTAGAGATCTTCCAGGCGCTGCTTGGAATCCGCCGCGTCGATGGCGGCCTGCAGCTCGGGCGTCAGCTTGCCCTGCTCGCCGATGCTCTGCAGGATGGCGGCGCGGCGCTGCTGCATGTCGCGCAGGTATTCCAGGCGCACCTCCAGGTTGCGCAGCACGGTGTCGTCCAGGCCGCCCGTCGCTTCCTTGCGATAGCGTGCGATGAAGGGGACGGTGGCGCCGCCGTCCAGCAACTCGACGGCGGCCGCCACCTGGGCGGGCCGTGCGCCCAGCTCGCTCGCGAGTTGGGCGAGCAGGCGGGCTTCGTTGCGGGAGTCGTCGCCGGCGGAGACGGGCGAGGACACGGCAGAGATCACGGTATCGGTCATGGGCACGTTGTTGGCAGTGCGCGCCGCGGCCTGTCCGCAGCACGAAAACCGCGGATTTTGCCATCAATCGCGCGGAAAAGCCGTGACTGCGCGTATATCGCCCGGGTGTTCTTGCCGCAGGGGCCGTCGGATGCGACAATCGTTTTCTTTCATTTGGCACCGTCTGCGGCGCCGTCCGCCACCATCGCCCAGCCCGCCGTGAGTCTCCCTTCGCCCGAAGCCATACGGCATCGTATGGCCATGATCCAGGAAGAGCACCGTGATCTCGATCTGGCATTGTCGAGCCTGGTCCAAGGGCATGGCGATGAACTCAGCATCCGCCGCCTCAAGAAGCGCAAGCTGCTTCTGAAAGACGAGCTGGTGCGCCTGCAGATGCTGCTGGTCCCCGATATCCATGCCTGAACGCGCCTCTGGCGCGCCCCTCGAGCGTCAAGCCGGCGATAGCGCCGACCCTGCCGACCGTCCAGATCCGGGCGTTGGCGCGACGCCTTCGTCGAGCGCGCCTGTTTCCCCCGTTGCCGACACCGTGTCGCCCCCCGACGATGAGGAGGCGGGCGAGCGGCGCGCGGCCGCGGTCAGGCGGATTGCCGCGCTGTTCGCGACCGATGGCCCGCTGGCGCAACGCCTGCCCGGCTTTCGCGCGCGCTCCCAGCAGACCGAGATGGCGCTGGCGGTGGCCGAGACCCTGGCCGACGGAGGCACTCTGGTCGCCGAGGCCGGCACCGGCACGGGCAAGACCTACGCCTACCTCGCGCCGGCGTTGCTGCGCGGTGGCAAGGTACTGGTCTCGACCGCCACCAAGACCCTGCAGGACCAGATCTTCTCGCGCGACCTGCCGCAGTTGGTGGCGGCCATGCAGATGCCGGCCGCGATCGCGCTGCTGAAGGGGCGCGGCAACTACCTCTGCCACCTGCACCTGGAGCGCACCGAGGCCGACCCGCGCGCGCTCGCCTCGCGCGAAGAGGTGGTGCACCTGGGCCACATCCGCAAGTTCGCCAAGCGCACGCGCACGGGCGACATTGCCGAACTGGCCGAGGTGCCCGACAACGCCAGCATCTGGGGCAAGGTCACGTCCACCCGCGACAACTGCCTGGGCACCGAATGCGGCTTCTACCGCGACTGCCACGTCGTGAAGGCGCGCAAGGCGGCGATGGAAGCCGAGGTGGTGGTGGTGAACCACGCCCTCTTTCTAGCCGACCTGGCGCTCAGGGGCGAGGGCATCGCGGAACTCCTGCCGCGCGCCGATTGCGTGATCTTCGACGAAGCGCACCAGTTGCCGACGGTGGCCACGCGCTTCCTGGGCGAATCGGTGTCCACGCACCAGATGCTCGAACTCGCGCGCGACAGCCTGAACACCGGCCTCGCGCAGGCGCGCGAGAGCGCGGACTGGGTGGCGCTGGCCCAGCCGCTGGAACAGGCCGCGCGCGAGCTGCGGCTGGCCTGTGCGGCGATCGAACGCATGCCGGGGCAGAAATCCGCCTTCGAGGCCCTGCCGGACCCCGAGGCCTTCGACGCTGCCATTCTGGCGGCGCTGGAAGCTGCGGGCACCCTGGGCAAGGTGGTAGCCGCGGTACGCGAGCGCCATCCCGACTTCGAACTGCTGGCGCGGCGCGCAGCCGAACTCTTCGGCCGCCTGCTGCGCTGGGCGCCCGAGGCGCAGCCCGTGCCGCCTGCGCCGCCTGCAGTCGAAGGGCCGTCGGCCTGGGACGACGACGGCGCGGGCGACGCGCTTGATGGCGACTCCGCGGACGAACGCACGGCAGCGCACCACGACGCGGAGCAACTGTCGCTGCCCGGCGCGCCCGTGCGGCGCAAACCGCGGGCAGCGGCGGCCGATTCGGAAGACGACGCCGACTGGGTGCGCTGGATCGAGACCACCACCCACCACGTGCGCCTGCAGGCCGCACCGCTGTCGGTGGCCAAGGCGTTCTCCCGCCACCGGCCGGAAGGGCAGGCGTGGATACTGACTTCCGCCACGCTCGCCGTGCGCACCGACTTCTCGCATTTCACCCGGCAGTTGGGGCTGTGGGAAGCCCGCACCGGGCAATGGGAATCCCCTTTCGACTATCCGAACTGCGGCATGCTCTTCGTGCCGCAGGGCATCCCGGCGCCGGACCGGCCCGAGTTCACCCAGGCTTTCGTCGACACGCTGGTGCCCTTGATCGAGGCCAACCAGGGCTCGGCGCTGATCCTCTGTACCACGCTGCGTGCCGTCGATACCGTGCACCGGCTGCTGTCGGCGGTGTTCGCCGAGCGTGGCTGGAAGTGGCCGCTGCTGCGCCAGGGCGAGCGTACGCGGCGCGAACTGCTGGAGACCTTGCGCACCGGTAACCATGCGGTGCTGGTGGGCAGCGCCAGCTTCTGGGAAGGCATCGACGTGCCGGGCGACGCGCTCACGCTGGTCGCCATCGACAAACTGCCCTTCGCGCCGCCCGACGATCCTGTCATCGACGCGCGCATCAAGGAAAGCCGCAAGCGCGGCGGCAACCCGTTCTTCGAGTTCCAGTTGCCGCAGGCCGCGATTGCGTTGAAGCAGGGCGCGGGGCGCTTGATCCGGCGCGAGTCGGACTGGGGCGTGCTGATGGTGGCGGATCGGCGGCTGGTGGAAAAGCCGTACGGCAAGCTGCTGTGGCGCGGGCTGCCGCCGTTCGCGCGGTCGCGCAACCGGGAGGACGTGGTGGCGTTCCTGCGGGAGCGGCGGGGGCGTTGATTCTGGGCCGGGTGCTTGGTGCCTTGCCTCTCTCCTCTTCTTTTAGGCCGCTGCGGATCACCGCTCTCGTGCCAAGTTCTCCGACGAGCTGCCGCAAGCTCTGGCTGACAGTCGAATGGCGACGGCGATATACTGTACCCCCCTATACTAAATGCCCAGCGTCGGCTCCCTCATGCCCCATACTCCGCAGGAAAAAAAGCGCGTTCTCGCTCGCGTGCGCCGCATCCGCGGGCAGGTCGAGGCGCTGGAGCGCGCGCTGGACGTAGGGGCTGAGTGCGGGCCGGTGCTGCAGCAGGTGGCGGCGATCCGCGGGGCCGTGAACGGCCTCATGTCGGAAGTGATGGAAGCTCACATCCGCGAGCAGTTCGGCGCGCCGGTCGATTCCGACGTCGAGCGCCACGAACGCGTCGAGGAGATGACCTCCCTCGTGCGCTCGTACCTCAAATGATCATGAACCGCCGCGGCGCGGCCGCGGCTCGTCTGTCCAGGAGAACACCATGAAATCTCGCGCCGCTGTCGCCTTCGGGCCGGGCAAGCCCTTGGAAGTCGTCGAGATCGACGTCGCGCCGCCCCGGAAGGGCGAAGTGCTGGTCAAGATCACCCACACCGGCGTGTGCCACACCGACGCCTTCACCCTGTCGGGCGACGACCCCGAAGGCATCTTCCCCGCCGTGCTGGGCCATGAGGGCGGCGGCATCGTCGTCGAAGTGGGCGAGGGCGTCACCAGCGTCAAGCGGGGCGACCACGTCATCCCGCTCTATACCGCTGAGTGCGGCAAGTGCAAATTCTGCACCTCGGGCAAGACCAACCTGTGCCAGGCCGTGCGCGCCACCCAGGGCAAGGGCCTGATGCCGGACGGCACCACGCGCTTCTCCTACAACGGCCAGCCCATCTACCACTACATGGGCTGCTCCACGTTCAGCGAATACACCGTCGTCGCCGAAATCTCGCTCGCCAAGGTCAATGACCACGCCCCGCTGGACAAGGTCTGCCTGCTCGGCTGCGGCGTCACCACCGGCATCGGCGCCGTGCACAACACCGCCAAGGTCAAGGAAGGCGACAGCGTCGCCGTGTTCGGCCTCGGCGGCATCGGCCTGGCCGTCATCCAGGGCGCCGTCCAGGCCAAGGCCGGGCGCATCCTCGCCATCGACACCAACCCCGCCAAGTTCGTGTTCGCCAAGGCCATGGGCGCCACCGACTGCATCAACCCCAAGGACTACGACAAGCCCATCCAGGAAGTCATCGTCGAGCTGACCGACGGCGGCGTGGACTTCAGCTTCGAGTGCATCGGCAACGTCGACGTCATGCGCGCCGCCCTCGAGTGCTGCCACAAGGGCTGGGGCGAGAGCATCATCATCGGCGTCGCCGGCGCCGGCCAGGAAATCCGCACCCGCCCGTTCCAGCTCGTCACCGGCCGCGTGTGGCGCGGCTCGGCCTTCGGCGGCGTGAAGGGCCGCACGCAGTTGCCGGGCATGGTCGAGCAGGCCATGAAGGGGGAGATCCAGCTCGACCCGTTCATCACGCACAAGCTGCCGCTGGACAAGATCAACGACGCGTTCGACCTGATGCATGAAGGTAAGTCGATTCGGACGGTGATTCATTACTGAACCTGAACGGGAAGGGCGGGGCAGGGCGGCCTTCGGGCCGCCGGACGCGGCAAAGGATGCCAGGGCATACACTGTCGGTCGATTCTCCCTTTCGCGGTTCTTGCGAACCGCTCTATTGTGACCAACACGCCTTTCTCCTCCCTGCCTCTCCTGCCTGCCTTGCTGGACAACCTGCAAAGCCTGGGTTTCGAGCAGATGACGCCCATCCAGGCGCAAAGCCTGCCGCTCATCCTGGAGGGCCGCGACCTGATCGCGCAAGCCAAGACCGGCAGCGGCAAGACGGCGGCGTTCGGCCTGGGCGTGCTGCAGAACCTGGACGTCAACCGTCTGGCCCCGCAGGCATTGCTGATTTGCCCCACGCGCGAGTTGGCCGATCAGGTGGCCCAGGAGTTGCGCCGGCTGGCCCGCCTGATCCCCAACGTCAAGGTGCTGACGCTGTGCGGCGGCGTTTCCGCGCGTCCCCAGGCCGAATCGCTTGCCCGCGGCGCGCATCTGGTGGTGGGCACGCCCGGCCGCATCCGGGACCACCTGGCGCGCGGCAGCCTGGACCTGGCCGGCCTGAACACGCTGGTGCTGGACGAGGCCGACCGCATGGTGGACATGGGGTTCTATGACGACATCGTCGCCATCGCCTCCCACTGCCCGGCCAAGCGCCAGACCTTGCTGTTCTCGGCCACCTACCCCGAGAACATCCGCAAGCTCAGCGCCCGCTTCCTGCGCAGCCCGGCCGAAGTCAAGGTGCAGGCCCAGCACGACGCGAGCCGCATCGAACAGATCTTCTACGAAATCGACGAAGGCGAAAGGCTGAACGCCGTGGTCACGCTGCTGGCCCACTTCCGCCCGGCGTCCACGTTGGCGTTCTGCAATACCAAGATCCGAAGCCACGAGGTGGTCGAGCGCCTGCGCTCCGAGGGCATCAGCGCCCAGGCGCTCAACGGCGATCTGGAGCAGCGCGAGCGCGACGAAATCCTGATCCAGTTCGCCAATCAGAGCTGCGCCGTGCTGGTCGCCACCGATGTAGCCGCCCGCGGTCTGGACATCCAGAACCTGGGCGCCGTGATCAATGTGGACGTGACCAAGGACACCGAGGTCCACGTGCACCGCATCGGCCGCAGCGGCCGCGGCGACCAGAAGGGGCTGGCGCTGAGCCTGTGTTCGCCCAACGAGATGCGCTGGGCCAACCTGATCGAGCAATACCAGGGCGCCCCGCTCAAATGGGCCGATCTCAACGCGCTGCGGCCCAAGTCCGACCGCCCCTTGCGCGCGCCCATGATCACCTTGTGCATACAAGGCGGCAAGAAGGACAAGCTGCGCCCCGGCGACCTGCTGGGCGCCCTGACCGGTGATGGCGGCCTGACATTCGAGCAGGTCGGCAAGATCAACATCACCGAATTCAGCGCTTATGTGGCGTTGGACCGCCAGATCGCCAAGCAGGCGTTTTCACGCCTGTCCAACAGCAACATCAAGGGGCGTCGGTTCCGCATGCGCTTTCTGGAGGAGTTCTGACCGCACGCCCCGCCAAGTGCTTCCTTTGCACCTCGATCTCCTCCTCGAGCCCAGCCCCCTGGTAAGCCAAGGAGGTTTCGGAGCGTGCCCCGCGCACGTCGCGTCGCGCACTGAACCAGTTGAAAGACCCGACGCAATAGTGGGTGCCGTCGGCGATGACGAGCTTGCTGTGCACTTGTCTTAGCCCGACCGGCTCGATGCCTCGGCTGCGCAACAGCGCCACCTGCTGATCGAATGCCTCTCGCTTGGCCTGCTGCACAGCCGGATCCCGGTCATGGGTGTTGGAGAGCACGTCGGCATACACGTTCACGCGCACGCCTCTGCGGACGGCGGCGGACATGGCTTCGAGGGCGCCGATTTCCTCGACGCAGCCGGGCCGTATCCACGGCGTGACGATATGGACTTCGTGCTGCGCTTTCTGAAGGATCTCCAGAAGGTAGGGGTCGTGCTCGGGGGCGTCGAGCAGTTGCCGCAGGGTGGCGCCCGAGCCTTCCAGGTCCTTGCGCGGTTGCGCGGCGAACCGCAGGGCGTTGGCTTCGTCGGCGAACAGGATGCTGGCCAGCCTGCCGCGCGGTGTGGACGCGGGGGCCGTGGTGAACACGTCCATGTCGCCGAACACCAAGAAGGCGTCCTGGGCGCGCGAGACGGCGACGTTCAACAAGCTGCTGTCCTTGTCGATGAACTGGCCGTCGGCATGCTTGGAATAGACCGGCGAGAAGAGGATCACGGGCCGTGCGGCGCCCTGCAGCGCATGGACGGTGCCGATGGTCAGGCCGTGCTCGCCGTCCACCGTGATACCCAGTTGCCGGCAGGCTTGCCGGATCGTGCGGACCTGGCCGGCGAAGGGTGAGATGACGCCGACGATGTCATGCAGCGGTTTGCCGTAGCGCGCTTGCAGCACCTCACTGTGCTCGCATAGCCATGCGGCGATGGTGTCCGCTTCGACTGGGTTGCAGCGGCTGCCGCCGGTGCACTTGACGGCGATGCCGTCGATGTGCAGATAGCCCATGGCGGGCAAGGGCGGTGGTTGTTCCTCTGGTGCGGACGGCGGGCGTTTGCCGCGCAGGGGCAGGAGTTTGCCGCGGTAGCAGAGCTGGTTGCTGTACTGGATGATGTCGTCGTAGCAACGGCGGTGCTCGTACAGGAAGAGCCCGCGCGCCAGATCCGCATCCGCATGCCAGCGGCTGGCCACCTGGGCGATGCGCATGACGCTGCCCGACGCCGCGAGTTTGCCGCCGCTCGCAAGCTGGTCGTACGCTGCCGAGACGTCGTCCGAGCGCCCAAGCAAGCCCGCCTCTTGCAGGTTGCCGATGTCGATGCTGCGCGGAATGGACCAGATGGGCGGGATCTGCAGCGTATCGCCGATGACCAGTGCCTGCTTTGCCAGGGCGAACGAAGCGCCGGCGACTTCGGGCAACACCTGCCCGGCTTCGTCCACGATCAGCAGGTCTGCGAAGTCGTAGAGATACTGGTCGGCGTAGCCCGAGCCTTCGCGTCGGCGCGCCTTGAGTTCTTCCGGCAATCGGAAGAATGTCAGCACGACGCAGGGCGTCAGCATCATGCGCCGGCGCCAGCGTTCCTTCACCGTCTTGGCGCCGCGCTTCTTCGCTTCCTGTTCCAGCTCCGGCAGCAAGGCAGCCATGCTCATCAGCCAGCGGCCTTCCCAATAGTGGGTGGTCAACCGGAACATGTGGAAGCGCAAGTGACGATCGCACCACGCGTCCACCTCGGCCAGGGTCGCCTGTCGGCTGTCGCCGTCGAAACCCAGGCTGCCCAGGATGTCCTCCCACCTGGCCTGCGCCTCGGCGAACCGGCGCTCGGCTATCTGGTATTCGCCGCCGAGATTCTGCACTTCCGTCCGGGCGCGCAAGGTGCGGTTGACCAGTTGGGCGACGTCCGCATCGATATCGGCAACCTGGTTCCAGCGTTTCTGCGGGGGATCGCCGGGCCAGAGCGACATCACGCTGTGCCGGGCTGCCGCCAGCCTGGCGCGCTTGACGGTCGGAATGATGGCGCTCAGCAGCGTCCGGAGCAAAGGCTCCTGGGCGAGGTGCCGTTCCCAGGCGGCTCTGACCTGCTGTGCCGCTTCGTGCTCACGCTGTGCCTGTTGCCGCCTTTGCTCGAGGTCCGCGGGTGCGATGCGGGTATGCCCCTGCAGGCGCTGCCGGAGTTCCTCTCGGTGACGCCAGGCGTCGTCGATCTGCGCAAGCATTGCGGCCTGGCTTTCCAGGCTGCGCCGCAGGGCGGCAACCACGTCTTCCACCGTCGCAACCCGCATGTCGGGAAAGGCCTGGGACGCCGCAGCCAGGTAGGTCGTCCTGGCGCGCTCGACATAGTCCCGCGATTCGACTCGCTGGAAGAAGTCCTTGGTCTGATAGGCGTCTACGGATTGGCGTTTCGCTGCGGACGACGAAGGGAAGTAGGCGCCGAAGCTGGCGACCTCGGGAAGCCAGCGCCCCGCGAGGGGGCCGCTGCCTTCGGCGAAATCGCTGCCGAAGGCATCAATGATGTTGGTGACGGCCTGGTTGTTGGTGGAAGCCGCCAGGATGACGGGGGGATCGTCGCCGGCCAGCGCGGCCCGGGCCCAGCGGGTTGCCACGACCGAGAGCAGCAAGGTGGTCTTGCCCGTCCCGGGCGGGCCGTTGACCGCAAGGATGTCGCCATGCCGGCCCAGCAGGAAATGGCTGAGCGCCGCGCGTTGCGCCGGCGCCAGCGGGTATCGGTCACTGGAGTGAGCCAGGCGCTCGGAGAACATAGCGTTCGGCGGCAGCGATGCTTCCGGCGCCAGCTCGTGTTCGCTGGCGTAGCGCTCGAACAGGGGGGCCTGCGGACGCTCTCGGGCCAGATGGTCGTAGAGCTGGCGCACGTTTCGGCTATAGCCCTTGTTCGATGCGGCCTTGACCCAGTAGCCAAAGGGCGCGAGCTGGTAGTCGTCTTCCTGCGGATCGGGCCAGCCGGGACACACGCTGCCCAGTAGTTCGAGGCATCCCCGCGTGTATGCCGCCCACAGTTCGGCCAAGGCCTCGCCATCAGCCGTCTCGAGCGTGCGCGGCAGATCGTCGACGCCTGGCACCGCGCCTTGCGTCAGGTGGGTGTCCTGGGCCTGCAACTCGCCGATGGTGTAGATGCCGGTGTCCTGCGGCTCCAGCAGGTCGCGGGGTATGACCGTACCGGGAAGGGGAAAGACCCTGCCGTCGCGGGCCAGCGCGGCTGGCGTGACCAGGGGCGTCACCACCTCCGGCGCACCCCCGAGCCTGGAATTTCCATGGACCAAGCGGGCCCGGTACACCTGCGGGCGCAGCATGATCTCGACAGTGGCTGCTTCTTCCGGCTCCCCCGCGAAGCACGCCTGCACGACATCTTCATCGAGCCGGCCCGCTTGCCCGTCCAGCCATGTGAACGGACTAAGCGCTTCGGCATCCGCGTGCGACAGTGCGCCTTTTCCGAAGTCGGCGTCCGCCAGCGAGTTTCTCCAATAGCGTGCGTATGCCAGTGCCTTGCCGTCCATCTCGATCCACGTCTCGGTGACTCTGTGTCACCAATTGTAGTGGAGCGGTTCGCCCACGGAATGGGCAACCCTGAATGGGCAACAGCGCATGGGCAGGGTGCGTTCGCCAGCGCTCGCGCGCCTTCGCCGGCTGGCGTCAGGCCGGCAGTATCAGTCGACCGTCTTCCCGTCCGGAACGTCCTTCGATAGAAAGGCGTCGCGTTGTTCCGCCCATTTCAGCATCGCATCCAGTGCCGGGCATAAGGCTAATCCCCACGCTGTGAGCCGGTATTCGACCTTGGGTGGCACTTGAGGATACAGCTTTCTCGACACGATGCCGTCGGCTTCCAACTGGCGCAGTTGCTGAGCCAGCATCTTCTGGGAAATGCCTGGAATCAACTTCTCGAAGTCGGAATAGCGCTGCACTTTTCCGTCGAAGAGGTGGAAAAGAATGATGAGCTTCCATCGACCTTCGAGCAGCCGCAGAACTTCCTCTACGCCAAGTGCGGCGGTTGCCGGGGTGTATATCTTCCTCATGGCTCAGTAACTTACTTTTTAGTGCGTTCTTGATGAATGGATAGTCTATGGCGAGAATGCGTGTACGGCAAAACATAGCGAGGACGCAACCATGTCCCTTCCTCTCCCGGCTCCCATTTCCACCTATTTCGAGATCAGCAATGGCGCGGACATCGCTCGAATCGTCCGCTGCTTCACGCAGGATGCGCTCGTCGTTGACGAAAGCCGAACATATCGGGGCCACGATGCCATCCAGTCCTGGCAGCGTGAAGCACAGAGGAAATTCGAATACACCGTTGAGCCTGTCAGCGTTTCCAAAAAGGGTGATCTGCTGACGGTCACGGCAAGCGTTGTCGGCAACTTCCCTGGCAGCCCGGTGCAGCTCGACCATGTGTTCGCGCTGTCGGGCGACAAGATCAGCTCGCTGGAGATCGGCTGATGGCCACGCCCCTGGAACTGCATGGCAAGCGCGTCCTTGTGACAGCGGGCACCAAGGGTGTCGGGAAAGCCGTCGTTGGCCTGTTCCGCGAACTCGGCGCGCAAGTGCTCACAACGGCACGGGAGCAGCCAGTCGATGCATCCGCAGACATCTTCGTCGCCGCCGACCTGACGACGACCGAAGGCTGCGACTCTGTGGCCAAAGCGGTCATGGCCGACTTTGGAGGCGTGGACATCATCATTCACGTCCTGGGCGGCTCGACAGCGCCCGGTGGAGGCTTCGCGGCTTTGGGGGAAGACGAGTGGCAGCGCGAACTGAACCTCAATCTATTGCCTGCCGTTCGCCTGGATCGTGCGTTGTTGCCCGGCATGCTGGCGCAAGGCGCGGGCGTCATCGTTCACGTCACCTCGATCCAACGCGAGCTTCCGTTGCCGGAATCGACTACCGCTTACGCCGCTGCGAAGGCCGCGCTCTCGACATACAGCAAAAGTCTGTCGAAGGAAGTGTCGCCCCAGGGTGTTCGTGTCGTCCGGGTAGCACCTGGATGGATAGAAACGGAGGCCTCTGTCGCTCTGGCGGAACGCCTTGCCCTGCAGGCAGGAACCGACTACGAAGGCGGCAAGCAGATCATCATGAATTCGCTGGGCGGTATCCCGCTGGGCCGGCCATCGACGCCCATCGAAGTGGCAAATCTCATCGCTTTCCTGGCATCGCCGCGCGCAGCCACGATCACGGGAACAGAGTACGTGATCGATGGAGGCACGATGCCGACGGTATAGGCGGTGCGGAACACCCATGAAATAAAAAAACCCTGCCCGACGTCGCCGCCGGGCAGGGTTTTTCGCTGTAGAGCGGCGAGGGTTACGCTCCCTTACTCATTCCGCGCTGCGATTCGCCGTCGGCCACCAGCTCATCGGGTTCCACCAGCTCTTGCCCCGCAGCGTATAGCCCTGCGTCAGGTATTCGCTGTCCGGGTAGTTCGTCTGCAGCACGCGCCGGGTGTCGTCGCGTAGCTGGGTCATGCCGAGCCGCTCGTACGAGGCGATCATGATGCCCAGGGCTTCTTCGGCGGCCGGGGTGCCCTGGAAGTCGGTAATGACGGTTTCGGCGCGGTTGATGGCGGCGATGTAGGCGTCCCGTTCGTAATAGTAGCGCGCGGTGTACACCTCGTTCATGGCGATGGTGTTGGCGAGCCAGTTCATGCGCATGCGGGCGTCGGCTGCGTACTTGCTGTCGGGGAAGCGGTCGACCAGTTCCCGGAAGGCGTCGAACGAGGCGCGGGCGCCCTTGGGGTCGCGCTCGGCGGGGTCCTGACCGACGAGCTGGCCGAGGAATGCGTTGTCCGGCGTGAAGTTGACCAGGCCCTTGAGATAGAGCATGTAGTCGGTGGCTTCGTGGTTGGGGTATTGCTGCTCGAAGCGGTCGATGGTGGCGATGGCGAGCTCGGGCGAGCCGTCGCGCCATTGGGCGTAGGCGGTGTCCAGCATGGCTTGCTGGGAGTACACCCCGAACGGGTAGCGCGCCTGGATGCGGTCGAGCTGGGTGATGGCGGCAGACCAGTTGCCGGAATCCATTTCGCTCTTGGCGTCCCGGTACAATTGCTCCGCGCTCCAGCCGACGGTGTTGTCGGGCTCGGGTGCGTTCGTATTGAACAATCCGCAGCCGCCCAGGAGCAGGCTCACGGACAGGGCTGCGGCCATCCCGAAACGGACGAGGGCGTGGTGCCGGTCGGTGGACTGGGACGCAGCGGGAACGGCAAGGTGAAGCGGCATCGAGGTTATCCTGGTGACGAACGTTCGATCTGAGCCGGTGATTATATGCGGCTGGCCAGACGTGCCGGCCATCTCCTCTGTTGGAAGCTTTCTTGCAAGAAAATCCGATGCTTAGCGACGCCGCTCCGGACGATGAGGACGGCGAGCGCATCCTTGACGTACCGGCGGGGTGCGCCGGCCGCCTGGACAAGGTGTTGGCCGAGTTGATCCCGGAGCATTCGCGCGCGCGGCTGCAGGGCTGGATCGAGGCAGGCCATGTGAAGGTCAACGGCCGGGTGGCCGCGAGCGTGCGCCAGCGCGTGGCCACGGGCGACGTACTCGCGGTGCAGGAGCAGGCGGCGCCGGAGCAACTGGCCTATACGGCCGAGCCGGTCGAATTCGAGGTGGTGGCGGAATCCACCGCCTGGATCGTGGTGGACAAGCCGGCCGGGCTGGTGGTGCATCCGGGGGCGGGCAACTGGGGCGGGACGCTGCTCAACGGCCTCTTGCATCGCTACCCGGAGCTGGCCCACGTGGCGCGCGCGGGCATCGTGCACCGCCTGGACAAGGATACCTCGGGGCTGCTGGTGGTGGCGCGCACGGAGCAGGCGCAGACGGCGCTGGTGCGCCAGTTGCAGGCGCGTACGGTGGGGCGCGAGTACCTGGCGCTGGCGCACGGCTGGCCGCGCCGCGCGGGTACGGTGGAGCGCTCGATCGGGCGTGATCCGCGGGTGCCGGTGCGCATGGCGGTGGATCGGCCGATCGCGCCCAAGCCGGCGATCACGCACTACGAGCCGTTGCGCGAGGGGCTGCTCGGCAAGCTGCGCGTCGCGGCGGTGGCGTGCCGCCTGGAGACGGGCCGTACGCACCAGATCCGCGTGCACATGGCGAGTCTGGGCCATCCGCTGCTGGGCGATGTGCTCTACGGCGGCAAGCTGCTCGAACCCGCGGCGCGGCAGATGCTGCATGCGCGCCGTCTGCGTTTCGACGATCCGCAGACGGGCGAGCCAGTGGCCTTCGAGAGCGCACTGCCGGACGACATGCTGGCGGTCGAAGCCGCCATTGCCTGGCAAGGGCAGGAAGACGACGACCTCGATGACGAGGGTGCGGAGGGCTGAACGGTGATGTCGGGCTGGCGGGCGTTGGGCGCGGTGGCAGGGCCGGCTTGGGCCGGGATGACGATCGTGACCACGACGCGCGCGGGTGGGGTGAGTCTCGCGCCCTACGACAGCCTGAACCTGGGCACGCACGTGGGCGACGATGCACTGGCGGTCGCGACCAATCGCGCACGCCTGCGCGCCTTGCTGCCGGCCGAGCCGTGCTGGCTGGAGCAGGTGCACGGCACGACGGTGCATGACGCGGATGGTGCGTCGGGCGCAAAGGGCGGTGCGCTGCCCATCGCGGATGGCGCCTTCACCACGACGCCGGGCCGGGTGCTGGCCATCATGACGGCCGATTGCCTGCCCGTGGTGATCGCCGACGGTGAGGCGCGCGTGCTGGCCATGGCCCATGCGGGTTGGCGCGGCCTCGCGGGCGGGGTGCTGCAGGCGGCCGTGGCGCGGGTGCGGGGGCAGGGCGGCGCCGCGCTGCGCGCGTGGGTGGGGCCGGCCATCGGCCCGCGCGCCTTCGAGGTGGGCCCCGATGTGCCCGAGGCGTTTGCGGGGTCCGGGCTGTCCACCGCGTTCATTCCTCATCCCGAGCATGCAGGCAAGTGGCTGGGCGATCTGCCCGCCATCGCCGGTGCGATGCTGCGCCGCGCCGGCGTCGGGACGGTCGTGCAGAGCGGGCTCTGCACGCTCGAGGATGCGCGCTTCTATTCCTATCGCCGCGACGGCCGCACGGGTCGCTTCGCGACGCTCGCATGGCTGCACGAACCGGCTTGATGGCGCCGCGTTCGCCGTTTGGCCTAGGCGCCAATGGCAGGGATAGTCTTGGTTGACGCGGGCTGCGCCGTTATGCACCATAGCCACATCCTGGGTGTTGTTACGTGTGCCCGTTCTGTCGTCGAGGTCTGCCGTCATGCTGTCTACCCTTACCCAAGCGTTGCTCCCCCCAGGTTTTGCTCAGCCTCCTGCGTTCACTGAGCGCTCGCATGCTGCAAGCGTGGGCTTCGAGCCCACGGCCCTCGCTGCCATCCAGGAGGCTTTCGCCGAAGAGCTGGCGGTGCTCAACGCAGCCGCGGCCGGCGGCGCCTTGCCGGCGCTGAAGGATCGCCGGTTCGCCGCCGAAGCCTGGCGCGAGAACCGGGCGAGCCACGTGCTGGCCCAAGCCTATCTGGCCTCGGCGCGTGCGCTGCTCGGCATGGCCGACGCCGTTCAGGCCGACGAGACCACGCGTGCGCGCATCCGCTTCGCGGTCATGCAATGGGTCGACGCCATGTGCCCGGCCAACTACCTTGCCCTCAATCCCGACGCACAGCGCCGCCTGGTGGCATCCAGCGGCGAGACGCTGCGCCTGGGCATGGCCAATCTGGTGGCCGACATCCAGAAGGCGCGCATCTCGCATACCGACGAGAGCCAGTTCGAGGTGGGCCGCAACCTGGCCGTCACGCCGGGTTCGGTGATCTACCAGAACCGGCTGATGCAGATCATCCAGTACAGCCCGCAGACGCCGACCGTGCATGCGCGGCCGCTGGTGATGGTCCCGCCTTGCATCAACAAGTTCTACATCCTCGATCTGCAACCGCAGAATTCGCTGGTCGCCCACCTCGTGGCCGAGGGCTTCACGGTGTTCATGGTGTCCTGGCGCAATCCTCTGCTGTCCGACGGCGATGGCATCCACCGCGCCACCTGGGACGAATACCTGAGGGAAGGCGTCCTGCAGGCGATCGACGTTGTGCGCGAGGTGAGCGGGCAGGACCAGATCAACGCGCTCGGGTTCTGCGTGGGCGGCACCATGCTCGCCAGCGCGCTCGCGGTGGCCAAGGCCGAAGGCAAGGAGCCGGTGGCCTCGCTCACGCTGCTCACGTCGTTCCTGGATTTCAGCGACACTGGCGTGCTGGATGTCTTCGTGGATGAAACGCACGTGCAGGTGCGCGAGCAGCAGATGGCGGCCGGGGGTCTCATGCCGGCGCGCGACCTGGCCTCGACCTTCTCCTTCCTGCGGCCCAACGACCTGGTATGGAACTATGTCGTCAACAGCTACCTAAAAGGAGAGACACCGCCGCCGTTCGACCTGCTCTACTGGAACGGCGACAGCACCAATCTACCGGGGCCGTTCTTCACGTGGTATCTGCGCAATACGTATCTCGAGAACAACCTCAGCAAGCCGGGCAAGGCGGTGGTGTGCGGCGTGCCGCTCGACTTGGGAACGCTCGACATGCCCGCCTATCTGTATGCATCGCGCGAGGATCACATCGTGCCGTGGCAGACGGCCTATCGATCCACCGGGCTGCTCGGCGGGCCGAGCCGCTTCGTGCTGGGCGCCTCGGGGCACATCGCCGGGGTGATCAATCCGCCGGCGGCCGGCAAGCGCAGCCATTGGATCGGTACCGAGACGCCCCAGGCCGACGCCGAACACTGGCTGTCGGATGCCGTCGAACACAAGGGCAGTTGGTGGCCGGACTGGATGACCTGGCTGGCTGGTCACAGCGGCCGCAAGGTCAAACCGGCGGCCACGCTGGGCAGCGACAGCTATCCGCCCATCGAAGCCGCACCAGGCAGTTACGTGAGGGCCAGAGCACTGTAGTCGGCAGGAACGATGCACCGCCGCAAGAATGCGGTGCGGGTTGAAGTTGTTTTTCGGGCGTTGCGATCATGGCAGGCGCCGCTAACACCAGGAGAATTCCCATGAATGGGAAAGTGGCATATGTAACAGGGGGCATGGGCGGCATCGGGACGGCGATCTGCCGTCGGCTGGCACGGCAAGGTTTCGTGGTCGTCGCAGGCTGCGGCCCGAACCGCGACTTCGCGCGTTGGCTCAAGGAGCAGGCCGACGAGGGGTTCACCTTCTATGCGTCCGTAGGCAATGTGTCCGACTGGGATTCCACGGTGGACGCTTTCGAAAGGGTCAAGGCCGAGCATGGCCCGGTCGACGTGCTGGTGAACAATGCCGGCATCACGCGGGACAACACCTTCCGCAAGATGAGCCGCGATGAGTGGGAAGCGGTCATCAACACCAACCTGAACAGTCTTTTCAACGTGACCAAGCAGGTGATCGACGACATGGTCGATCGCCAGTGGGGTCGCATCGTCAACATCAGCTCGGTCAACGGGCAAAAGGGTCAGTTCGGCCAAACCAATTATTCCACCGCCAAGGCCGGCATTCACGGTTTCACCATGGCGCTCGCCCAGGAAGTGGCAGCCAAGGGTGTGACCGTGAATACCGTGTCGCCCGGCTACATCGGTACGGACATGGTGCGCGCCATCCGTTCCGACGTGCTCGAGAAGATCGTCGCCACCATCCCGGTCAAGCGCCTGGGCACGCCCGAGGAGATTGGCGCCATGGTCGCCTGGATCGCCTCGGACGACGCCGGCTTCGCCACGGGTGCCGACTTTTCGCTCAACGGTGGCCTGCACATGGGTTGACGCGACTGCCCGGGCCGCGCGGCCCGGGCGCCGCTTCCCGAGAATCTCGAAACTATGCAAAATCCCCAGGAAGGCGGTCAGCGCCTCATCAAGAAGTACCCCAACCGCCGCCTCTACGACACCCGCACGAGCATGTACATCACGCTCGCGGACGTCAAACAGTTGGTGCTCGACAACGAAGCGTTCCAGGTGGTGGACGCGAAGTCGGGTGAAGACCTGACACGCAGCATCCTGCTGCAGATCATCCTGGAAGAGGAAACGGGCGGTGTGCCGATGTTCTCGTCGCCGGTGCTGGCGCAGATCATCCGCTTCTATGGCCATGCCATGCAGGGCGTGATGGGTTCCTACCTGGAGAAGAACATCCAGGCCTTCATGGAAATCCAGAACCGCATGGCCGAACAGTCGCAGGGCCTGTACGGCAACACGCAGTTCGGCCCCGAGGCGTGGGCGCAGTTCATGAACGTGCAGACGCCCATGCTGCAGAACATGATGAACAACTACATCGAGCAGAGCAAGAACCTGTTCGTACAGATGCAGGACCAGTTGCAGGACCAGACCCGCAATATGCTGGCGAGCTTCCCGTTCGCCAAACCGCCAGCGGGCAAACCGGACAAGGAATGAATCGGCGGACGGGGCCCGCTCTCCGGTAAAATGCCGGATTCCCCGCCTTCGATCGCGTGGCATCCTCAGGGTGCCACGGCCTTGCCATGCCCCACGCCACCCAAGAAAACCTGTCCACCGTCGCGCCGCGCATCGGTTTCGTCTCGCTCGGCTGTCCGAAGGCGCTTTCCGATTCGGAAAGCATCCTCACGCACCTGCGTGCCGAGGGCTACGAGACGTCCAAGTCCTACGAGGGGGCGGACCTGGTCATCGTCAACACCTGTGGCTTCATCGACGACGCGGTCAAGGAGAGCCTGGACGCGATCGGCGAGGCCCTGCAGGCCAACGGCAAGGTGATCGTCACGGGCTGTCTGGGCGCGAAGACCGAAGCCGACGGCCAGGGCCTGGTGCAGAAGATCCATCCCAAGGTGCTGGCCGTCACCGGCCCGCACGCCACGCAGGAAGTGATGAGCGCGGTGCACACGCACCTGCCCAAGCCGCACGACCCGTTCAGCGATCTGGTGCCGCCGCAGGGCATCCGGCTCACGCCCAAGCACTACGCCTATCTCAAGATTTCCGAAGGCTGCAATCATCGCTGCAGCTTCTGCATCATTCCGTCCATGCGCGGCGACCTGGTCTCGCGCCCGATCCACGAGGTGATGCGCGAGGCCGAGAACCTGGTCAAGGCGGGGGTCAAGGAGATCCTGGTCATCTCGCAGGACACCAGCGCCTACGGCGTGGACATCAAGTACCGCACCGGCTTCGTGAATGGCCGGCCGGTGCGCTCGCGCATGACCGAACTCGTGCGCGAGCTGGCGCAATTGGGCGTTTGGGTGCGCCTGCACTACGTCTATCCCTATCCGCACGTGGACGAGGTAATGCCGTTCATGAACGAGACCCACGCCAGCGGCGGGCGCGTGCTGCCCTACCTGGACGTGCCGTTCCAGCACGCCAACCCGCGCATCTTGAAGCTCATGAAGCGCCCGGCTTCGTCCGAGCGCAACCTGGACCGCATCCGCGCCTGGCGCGAGACCTGTCCGGACCTCACCATCCGCAGCACCTTCATCGCGGGTTTCCCTGGCGAGACCGACGCCGAGTTCGAGGAGCTGCTCGATTTCCTGCGCGAGGCCCAGCTCGACCGCGTGGGCTGTTTCGCTTATTCGCCGGTGGAGGGCGCGACGGCCAACGCGCTGCCGGACCCGGTGCCGCAGGCCGTGCGCGAAGAGCGCCAGGCGCGCTTCATGCAGGTGCAGCAGGAGATTTCGCGCCGGCGTCTCGCGCGCAAGGTGGGCACGATGCAGAAGGTGATCGTCGACGAGGTCGGCCCCGACGGCGGCGTCGGCCGCTCGATGGCGGACGCCCCGGAGATCGACGGCAAGGTCTATCTCGACCCGGCCGACAAGCCGTGGAAGCGCTACAAGGTGGGCGACGTCGTTTCGGTGCGCGTGCTGGCGGCCGACGAGCACGACCTGCGTGGGCGGGTCGTTTGAGGCCGCGTCGCCTGCCGCATCGGCGTCACTGCCTCAGGCGTTCGCTTGCCGGTCTCTGTCGGCGGCTCCCTGGCGGGTGAGCACCAGGATATCGCTTTCGCCTTCATGGGCAATGGTGCCGTCCTGCTTGATCAGCCGGAAGCGGCGCGAGACCTTGCCGCTGTTCCCGCTCTTGCCGGGGGAGACTGCGGTGATGAGCAGTCCCAGGCGCAAGGTGTCGCCCACGAACACCGGCGCGAGGAAGTTCCAGTTGCGCAGGCCGAGCATGGCGATCGCCGACTTCTCGAAGATCCCCAGCTCGTGCAGCATGCCGGTGGCGATGGCGATGCCCAGCGCACCGTGCACGACGCGCTGGCCGTAGCGGGTATGGCGCGCGAACTCCGTATTCGTGTGGATGGGATTCCAGTCGCCCGACAGCATGGAAAAGAACGTGAGGTCCGCTTCGGTGATGGTGCGGCCGCTGGTCTGGAAGGTCTGTCCTTCGGCGAAGTCTTCGAGGTAGAGCGAGGTCATGATGTGGTGTCCATGGTGGATGGGCGCCGCCTTGGGCCGCGCCTGGGCATGCGGCGCATCGCCGCCTGCGCGGCTGGCTTGCCGCGGGATGACGATCGATACTCCCGGGTCAGGGCCGGTCTTCCTCGGCCAGGCGCTCCTGCGCCATCTGGCGCAGGCGGGCGCGCTGCACCTTGGTGCCGTTAGAACTCTCGGCGACGGGAAAGCTGTCGATGCGCCAGATGCGTGCCGGCACCTTGAACGAGGCCAGCTTGCCGGCCAGGTCCGCGCGTATCGTGTCGGCGTCCGGCTGTGCGCCGGCGGTGGGGATGATGTAGGCGACGGGCACGGTGCGCCGGTCTATCTCCACGGCGACCACCTGGGCCGAAGCGACGCCGGGCTGCTGTTCGAGCGCGTCCTCGATCTCTGCCGGATTGACCAGAAAGCCGGCCAGCCGGATGGCGTCGCCTTGCCGCGTCTGGTAGACGAAGGTGCCGTCCGCCCTGAGGTAGCCGATGTCGCCGGTGCGAAAGTAGCCTTCGTCGTCGATGGCGGCCCGCGTGGCGGCGTCGTCGCGCAGATAGCCCACGAAGTTGGTCGGCGCGGCGATTTCCAGCATGCCGCTCTCGCCGGGAGGCAGCAGCGCACCGCTCTCGGTGTCGCGCACGCGCACGCGCGCATCCGGGCTGGCGGGCGCGCCACCGCCGCGTACGCGTTCGCCGACCGCCAGGCTGTGCGGCTGCAGGGCGAACAAGGCCTGCACTTCGCTCGAGCCGTACAGGCCGGTCAGCGGAACACTGCGTTCCCAGGCCGCTGCGGCGTAGGTTTCGAAGCCCGGCTGGAAGGCGGCATAGCCGAACACGCGGGCGGCCGGGAAGGGGCGCTGCGCTTCGACGTGATCCAGGATGCGCCGGTACATTTCATCGCTGCCGAAGGTGTGCGTGACGGCGTGCTCGGCGAGCAGGCGTGCGGCCGTGGTGCTGTCGAAGACGTCCAGCATGACCACCGGCCGCCCGGTGCAGAAGGCCGCCAGCGCCCCGTTGAAGCCGAACACACCGCAGAACGGCAGCATGGCGAGCAGGACCGCGTCGTCGGCGGCGATGCCGTAAGCGGCGGCCACACGCTGGCTGTGCAGGGTGATGGTGCGTTGGGTGTGCACCACCAGCTTGGGTTTGCTGGTGGTGCCCGAGGTGGTGAAGAGGATGCTGGGCAGATCGGGGTCGGCTGCGCCGGCCGGCGATTCCGCGTGGCGCATGCCGGCGGACGCGCCGGCCGCCGTTCGGCCCGGTGTCCAGGCCACGGCGGGTTTGCCCAGTACGGTGCCCGGCATGTTTTCAGGCGGGTCCAGCACGGCCACGCAATCCAGGGCCGCCGCGGCCTGCTGCCCGACGCTCTCGAGCACGGCGGGAAAGTCGATCTTGCGAAAATTGAGCTGCAGCACCAGCATGCGCGCGCGCGACGTCTCCAGGATGTGCTCGAGCTCGTGCGCGCGGTAGCGCGTATTCACCGCCATCAAGGCAGCGCCGCGTCTGGCCAGCGCGAACCAGAGCGCAAGCCACTCGACGCGATTCACCAGCCAGACGGCGATCACGTCGCCGCGCCCAACGCCTCGGGCGGCCAGCCATTGCTCGGTCTCGTCGACCAGTCGACCGAAGCCGGCGTAGTCCATGCGCAGCCCGTCGCCGACGAAGGCCAGGGCGTGCGGCCGCGTTTGCAGGTTGCGCGCCAGCAGTTGCTCGGCAAGCGTAAGCGCCGCGGGGATGGACGCCTGCGTGCCCGTTGAGGGCGGGGATTCTTTCATCTCGGTTGCTCCATGACGCTGCACGCCGCCCCGACGCGCGACACTGCGGCGGTGCCATCCAGGACACAGCGGAGCCGGCTTTGCCGGTCCGCCAGTGCCGCCCCCTGGGGGGCGCGCGTGAGCGCGTAGGGGGGTACTTCATCTCAATACAGCTCCATGAGCTTGGCGTTGTCGCCGGTCAGCGTGTCTGGCAGCGTTTCATGGATGAGCGCGCCGGACTTCATCACCACCACACGGTCCGAGATCTTCAGGGCTTCCTTCACGTTCTGCTCGACCAGCAGAATGCTCATGCCATGCTCGCGCTGCAGGGCGCGGATGGGCTGCAGCAGATCCTGGAACAGCTTGGGCGCGAGGCCGATCGAGGGTTCGTCCATCAACAGGCAGCGCGGCCGGCTCAGGAGGGCGCGGCCGATCGACACCATCTGCTGCTGGCCGCCCGAGAGCGTGCCGGCGCGGCGTTCCATGAGGGTGCGCAGCATGGGCAGCACCGACAGCACCCAGTCGAGACGCGCGCCGCGCTCGGTCTCGGGCACGCCGGCCGCCCAGAGCCCCAGGCGCATGGTCTCGGCCACGGTGAGCCCCGGGAAGACGCCGCGGCCCTCGGGTACGAGGGCGACCCCGGCGGCCGTCATGGCCCGCGGCTCGACCTGGGCAAGACGCTTGCCGTCGAGCAGGATCTCGCCGCCCTGGCGGGCGATCAGCCCGAACAGCACCTTGAGCAAGGTGGACTTGCCCGCGCCGTTGTGGCCGATCAGGCACAGCACTTCGCCCGTGCGCAGCTCGAAATCGACGTTGGAGAGGACCGGACGGCCGCCGTAGCCGGCCTGCAGGTCGCGGGTCTGCAAAATGGCGGAGGTGCTCACGAGGTCTGCTCTCCAAAGTAGATCGCCGCCAGGTGCGGATCATTGAGCACGGTCTGCGGGTCGCCGTCGGCCAGCAGGCGGCCCTGGTCGAGGAAGGCGATGCGGTCGGAGATGCTGACGACGATGTCCAGGTTGTGCTCGATGATGCACACCGTCACGCCGTTGCGCACTTCGCTGCGCAACAGTTCCAGGAAGTGGCCGTACGAGCCGCGGTCCAGCCCGGAGGCAGGTTCGTCGAGCAGCCAGATGCGCGCCCCGGTAGCCATCACGCGCGCGATGCTGAGGAACTTGCGCTCGGCGTACGCGAGGTCGATGGCGCGCGCCTCGGCCTTGCCGGCCAAGCCGGTCCGGTCCAGGATCGCATCGACCCGTGCGGCACGCTCGTCGCGCGCGCTGCGCCCGCCCGGTTGCCAGAGCCAGGCGCGATTCTCCGTGACGGTGAGGACGTTCTCGCGCACGGTCATGTGGTCGAACAGACGCAGGTCCTGGAAGGTGCGCGCGATGCCCAGGCGCGCGATCTCGTGGGGACGCTTGCCGAGCAGGGGGCGCCCCATCCAGTGGATCTCGCCCGAATCCGGCACCAGGTGGCCGGTGATCTGGTTGAACAGGGTGGTCTTGCCGGCTCCGTTCGGCCCGACCAGCGTGGTGACCACGCCCGCGCGCAGGTCCAGCGTGACGTCGTTGGTCACCTGCAGGCCGCCGAAGCGCTTGTTGAGATGGCGGATGCCGAGCAGCACCTCGCCCGCGCAAGGATGCGGCGTGCTCATCGCGTCTTCCCCTGCAGCGCGCCGACGATGCCGCCGGGACGAAAGATCATGAGCAGTACCATGGCCAGGCCGTAGGCGATCTGCTGGATCGCGCCGATCTCGCTCTGGGGCAGGAACCACATGTAGCTGAACAGGCTCGGCAGCAGCATGAGCAGGATGGTGCCGACAACGGGGCCGGCGATGGTGCCGGTGCCGCCGATGATGACCATGGCCATCAGCAGCACCGAGGTGTCGAGGGTGAAGCTCTCGACGTTGATGAAGCTCAGGTAGTAGGCATAGACCGCGCCGGCGATGGCGGCGAGGGCCGACGACACCACGACCGAGAGGGTCTTGATCGCCGCCACGTTCTTGCCGTAGGCGTAGGCCGCCGACTCGCTGTCGCGGATCGCCTTGAGGTTGCGTCCGAAGCTCGAACGCAGCAGGGCGGTGGTGAGCGCGACCACCACGACCAGGCTGGTGAAGGCCAGGCCCAGAAACGCCCAGGGCTCGATGATCTCGTGGCCGAGCAGTTCGGCGGGCGGGATGCCGACCAGGCCGCCGAGGCCGCCGGTGACGGCATGCCACTCCGAGAAGATGGTCACCGCGATCACCTGCAGCCCGAGCGAGGCGGCGACGAAGTACTCGCCGCGTACGCGCAGCGCGGGCAGGGCGAGCGCCAGCGACAGGACGCCCGCGACCAGCATGGCCGCCGGAATGGTGAGCAGGATGGATGCCGAGGCGTTCAGTGCAAGGTAGGCGGCGGTGTACGCCCCGACGCCGAAGAACACGGCATGCGCGAGCGAGAAGATGCCGGCATAACCCATGATGAAGTTCAGCGTGACCGCGAGGACCGCGTTGACGCACATCAGGGTCGCCAGGTTCAGGACATAGGCGAGCATGCGGTGAGCCTCAGGAAGCGATGGGCCGGCCGAAGAAGCCGGACGGGCGGAACAGGATGAAGAGGAACAGCACCACGAAGGTGACCGCCTCGCTCCATTGCGGCCCGAACCACAGCAGCGCCAGGTTCTCCGCCAGGCCCAGCAGCAGCCCCGCGCAGGCCGCGCCGCGCAGGCTGCCCACGCCGCCCACGATGGTGGCGGCCAGGCTGATCAGCATGACGTGATGGCCCACCGCCGGGTTCAGCCCCGAGGTGGCGGCCGAAATGATGGCGGCCGGCACGACGAGCAGCGAACCCAGGGCGAAGATCAGCGTGGACAGGCGCGCCGGGCTCAGGCCGTAGGCGCGCACCAGTTCCGGATTCTCGGCCAGCGCGCGTACCGCCATGCCCAGGTGGGTGCGGGTGAGGAAGAGCTGCAGGCCGGCGAAGAAGACCGCTGCGCAGACGATGGCGATGCCCGACAGCGGCGAGACGAACACGCCCTCGACCAGTTCGACGCTGCGCGAGAGCGGCGTGGCCACCGTGACGAAGCCGCGGCCGAACACCATGCCGATCACGTTCTGCACGATGATGCCGGCGCCGAACGAGGCGACGAAGACCGTGAAGAACGAGCCCTCGTGCCGCTTGATGGGCGCGTACACCAGGCGATCCAGCAATACGCCGAACACCACGGCGGCCAGGGCGGCGGCCAGCGCCGCGAGCAGCCAGTGCAGTTCGACCAGCGAATACAGGTCGTAGAAGACGTAGGCGGCCAGGGCGAAGGCCGCGCCGTGCGCGAAGTGAAAGACGCGGGTGGTGGAGAAGATCAGCGAGAAGCCGGCCGCGATCAGGGCGTACAACGCCCCGGTCTGCAGGCCGTTGACCAGCAACTGTAGCAGGAGCATGGATGACTCCGTTGCGCGGTCAGCGCAGGTCCGAGGCGACCACCTTGCCGCCCTTGCCGTCGACCTCGACCACTTGCATCGGGCTCACCGCGGTGCCGTTCTCCAGCAGCGTCACCTTGCCGCCGACGAGTTCGAAGGTGCCGACCGACTTGCGCTGCGCCAGCAGGTTCTCGCCGGTGATCCGCTTGCCCTGCTGGATCAGGTCGTGGGCGAGCAGTCCGAACAGACGCACGGCGTTGTAGTAGTTCGCGATGTAGGCCGTCGGCATCTTGTCGTACTTGGCGCGGTAGTCGTCGACGAAGCGGCGCGTGACCGGGTCGTCCGAGTTCCAGTCGACGTTCTGGGTCGTGTAGAGCGCGCCCATGGCCTCGGGCAGGGTGTTGATCTCCGGCACCGAGAACGCGCTGTAGCTGACGAGCTGCTGCTTGACCCCGTTGTCGCGGAACTGCTTGATGATCTGAGCCTGCTGCGAACCGTAGGAGACGATGTAGACCACGTCCGCGTTGGCCGCGCGCACGCGCGCGGCGATGCCGCTGAACTGCTGTGCGGTGACGGGCACCGAGAAGCTGCCGACCAGTTCGCCGCCGGCCTGCGGCAGCGTCTCCTTCATCTGCGCCAGGATCGACTGGCCGATCGGGTCGTCCACGTAGACCAGGGCGAAACGGGAGAGCTTACGTTCCTGGATGAGGTAGGGGATCATCGCCTTGACCTCGAAGTTGGCCAAGGGAATGATGTTCCAGAAATAGGGGCCCAGTTCGGCCAGGTCGGGGCCCACGCCGCCCCCGTTGATGGCCACCGTCCTGGAGCGCTGCCCGAGCGTGGCGATGGCCTTGGATACGCCGGTGAAGGCCGACAGCACGTAGGGCACCTTGTGCACGTTGACCAGCTTGGTCATGCCGATCACGCCCTGCTGCGGCAGCGCCTGGCTATCCTCGTACTGGATCGTCAGCTTGCCGTCGCCGAGCATCTTGTCGGCGTTGACGTGCTCTGCGGCGAGGTTGGCGCCCGAGCTGAAGACGTCGCCGTACGTGGCGTTCGGGCCGCTCATCGGAAACAGGGCGCCGATGGTGACGTCGGCGGCATGCGCGAACGAGGCCGCGGCCAGGCCGGTCGCGGCCACGGCGGCGGCGAGCCATTTGCGGATGGGGGTCATGGGAGTCTCCTATGGTTTTATTGTTCGTACGGCCGTCCTTGGGAACGGCTTTTTTTGCCATCAGGTAGCCATGGCGAAGCCGCGGCCTTGCCCCGCAGGGCAGCGGCGCAGCCATCGTCCGGGCAGGTTGACGGCACCCGCACATGATATTAGGCAATTCGCACGCGGCCCAGCCTTCGGCATCGACGAAGCAAGGGTTCGCGCCGTATGAACCGGCGCGGCTGGGGAAAGGGGCTGGCGCCCCTTCAGCCCGCGGTGTCCTCGAACCAGTTGAGGATGCCGTCCAGGCCGCTCACGCTCAGTGCGCAGCTCGCCGCGGCTCGCACCGCGGGTTTGGCATGATAGGCCACGCTCAGCGCGGCTTCGCCCATCATGCGCAGATCGTTCGCGCCGTCGCCGATGGCGATTGCGTGCGCGCGCGGCTCGGCGCCCACCTCTGCGCAGAAGCGGCGCAATTGCTCGGCCTTGCCCTCGGCATCGAGGATGCGGCCGAGCACGCGGCCGGTGAGCTGGCCGTCCACGATCTCCAGCTCGTTCGAATAGGCCGCATCCAGCCCCAGCCGCTCCTTGAGGCGGCTCGTGAAGAAGGTGAAGCCGCCGGACACGAGCAGGGTGCGAATGCCCAGGCGCCGCGCGGCCGCGAGCAGGGCTTCGGCGCCGGGGTTCAGGCGCAGGCGCTCCTCGTAGACCTGCTGCAGGGCGCTGGCCGGCACGCCCTGCAGCAGGGCGACGCGGCGGCGCAGGCTCTCGGCGAAATCGGCGATCTCGCCGCGCATGGCGGCCTCGGTGATCTCCGCGACCTGCGGCTTGACGCCCACGGCGTCGGCGATCTCGTCGATGCACTCGATGTTGATGAGGGTCGAATCCATGTCCATCGCGATGACGCGAAAGTCCGACAGGCGAAAGCCGGGCGGAACGAAGGCATGGTCGATACCGTCCTGGGCGCAGCGCTCGGCGACCAGCTCGCGCGCATGCGCGTCGGCGGCCACCTCGCACAGGCGCGTCGCATGCGCGTTCAGGCGCACGGTGCGGCTGGCGCCGGTCAGGGTGGCGATGCGCTCGACGGCGGCGTCGGCCAGGACGGGGCTTTGCAGAATCAGGTTCATGTATCTCGGGTAACTCGTAGGATTTCTTCGGGCGTGGTGCTGCCGTCTGCCACCCAGCGCTCGCCGTCCTGACGCATGGTGCGCATGCCGGCTCGCTGCGCGGCATGGCGCAGGGCCTGTTCGCCCGCGTCCTCGTGGATCAGGCCGCGCAGGGCGTCGTCGATGACGAACAGCTCGTGGATGCCGGTGCGGCCCTGGTAGCCGCTGTGGCTGCAGGCCGCGCAGCCGACCGCGCGCCATTGCGTCGGCCGGCCCTCGGCGTCATGCGCTGCCGGCTGGCGGCAATGCGGGCAGAGCCGGCGCACCAGGCGCTGGGCCAGTACGCCCAGGAGGGACGACGATAGCAGAAAAGGCTCGATCCCCATGTCGGTGAGCCGCGTCACGGCAGAGACCGAGTCGTTGGTGTGCAGGGTGGCGAGCACGAGGTGGCCGGTCAGCGAGGCCTGCACGGCGATCTGCGCGGTCTCCAGGTCGCGGATCTCGCCGATCATGATGACGTCGGGGTCCTGGCGCAGGATGGCGCGCAGGGCCGTGGCGAAGCTCATGTCGATCTTGGCGTTGACCTGGGTCTGGCTGATGCCGGGCAGGTCGTACTCGATCGGGTCCTCGACGGTGAGGATGTTGGTCGTGCTCGCGTCCAGGCGGCCCAGGGCGGCATACAGCGTCGTGGTCTTGCCGCTGCCGGTGGGGCCGGTGACGAGCACGATGCCGTGCGGCTGGTGGATCAGGCGGTCGAGTTCGCCGAGCACGCCGGGGGCCATGCCCAGGCGCGAAAGCTCCAGGCGGCCGGCCTGCTTGTCGAGCAGGCGCAGCACGGCGCGCTCGCCGTGGCCCGTGGGCAGGGTGGACACGCGCACGTCGATCGGGCGGCCGCCCACGCGCAGGGCGATGCGTCCGTCCTGGGGCAGGCGCTTCTCGGCGATGTCGAGCTGGGCCATGATCTTGATGCGCGAAACCAGGGCCGCGTGCAGGGCGCGGCGCGGGCTGACCACGTCGCGCAGCGTGCCGTCCACGCGGTAGCGCACCACCGAATGCGTTTCGTAGGGCTCGATGTGGATGTCGCTCGCCCCGTCGCGCGCGGCCTGGGTGAAGAGTGCGTTGATCATGCGAATGACCGGCGCGTCGTCCTGCGTCTCGAGCAGGTCCTCGACCTCGGGCATCTCCTGCATCAGTCGGTCCAGGTCGATCTCGTTCTCGGCCGCGTCCATCACCGCGGCGGCATTGCCGGGTAGATCGGCGTAGGCGGCGGTGAGGCGCGTCTCCAGCTCGTTGTCGGCCACCGGCAACAGCTCGACGATGCCGTGCACGCGCTGCACCTCGGCGATGGCCCAGGCGGGCGTGCGCTCGGTGACGAGCAGGCTGGCGCCGTCGGTGCGTACGTCGAGCAGGGCGCGTTGCGCGCGGGCCCAGGCAAAAGGCAGCGGATGCATGCCGGGGCCCTCAGCGCCGCACCAGCAGCTCGGGCGCGTAGCCGAGCTGGCGCAGCGCGCCGACGGCGGCGTCGGTGGTGGCGGCCTCGCGCGCGACCCGGATGTACACCTGATACACCGGGTTGGCGCCGGCGCGCCGCACCTGGACATAGGGCGCGAAGCCGGCGTTGCGGATCTGTTCGGCGATCTCGTCGGCCTGCGCCTGGCTGGCCACGCTCGCCGCGAGCAGCACGTTGACGCCGCGATCGAGGTAGATCGCCGCCGGATCGCGCGGGATCACCATGCCGCCGGCCAGCGGCTGGCCGCGGCTGGCGGTGAGGTCGCCTTCGCCGGGCAGGCGCGGCGGCAGGGTCGGTGTGCCCAGCTCCGGCAGCAGCCAGTGGTCGGCCGGCAGGTTGCCGCCCTGCATGGCGCGCATGATGTCGTAGCGCTCGGCGGTGAAGCGGTCGATCTCGGGGCCGCGCACCACGTAGGGACGCAGGAAGATCATCAGGTTGGTCTTGGTGCGCGAGCGCGTGTCGTAGCGGAACAGATTGCCCAGCAGCGGGATGTTGCCCAGGCCCGGCACCTGCTCGCGCCCGCCGCTCATGCGGTCTTCGAGCAGGCCGCCCAGCACGATGATCTGGCCGTCGTCGACCAGCACGTTGGTGCTGACCTCGCGCTTGTTGGTTACCACGCCCAGGTCGGGCATGGCCGCGGTGAGGGCCTCGTCGAGGTTGCTCACTTCCTGGTGGATCGCCAGGCGGATCGTGCCGCCCTCGGAAACCTGCGGGCGGATGCGCAGTTGCAGGCCGACGTCCTGGCGCTCGATGGTCTGGAAAGGGTTGATACCCTCGGCGCTCGTCTGCGTGTACTGGCCGGTGACGAAGGGCAGGTTGCGGCCCACCATGATGCGGGCCTCTTCGTTGTTCAGCGTGAGCAGGTTGGGCGTGGACAGCACGTTGGCGTTGCCGCGGCTTTCGAGCGCTCGGGCGAGCAGGCCGAGGTTGAGGATGTTCAGGTTACCGATGCGGACCGAACCGCGCACCAGGCCGACGTTCAGGCCGTTGCCGATCGATGCGGGGTTGGCCGCCACGCCGATCAGATTCTGGCCCGCGCCGCCGAAGTTGGTGCCGCCGAACGCGCCGCTGCCGCCGTCCAGGCGGCCGCCGCCGGCCATCCACTGCACGCCGAACTCGGCGGCGTCGTTGGCCGCCATTTCCACGATCAGGCTTTCCACGAAGACCTGGGGGCGGCGCACGTCGAGCTGTTCGATCACGCTGCGCAGGTTGCGGTAGATCGGAGGCGGCGCGTTGATGATGAGGGTGTTGGTGGCCGGATCGGCCTGCACGGTCGCACCGCCGGCGGAAAAAGCGTTGCCGCCCTGCTGGCCGCCTGTGGCCGCCGAGGTGAGGTTGAGGGTGCCGTCCTGCCCGCCACCCATGCCGCTGCCGCCGCCCAGCCCACCGCCGAGCCCGCCGCCGGCGCCGTTCGCACCGCCCAGACTGCCGCCGCCCAGGCCGCCACCCGCTGCCTGCGAGAGCTGGCCCATGTCGGCCGAGCCGCCCTGCGACTGGCCGGTCAGCAGGCCGCGCAGCACCTCGGCCAGGCGCACGGCCTCGGCGTTGCGCAGCGTGACCACGTGCATGGTGGTCTGGCCCGCCTCGGGCGTGTCCAGGCGGGCGATCAGCTCGCGCGCGAGCTGGGTGCGAGCCGGACTGCCCGAGCGGATCATCAAGGTGTTGGCGCGTGCGTCGGCGACCACGCTGATGCGCTGGGTGGGGTCGTTCGCGCCGTTGTCGAGCAGCCGGGTGAGCTGCGCGGCCAGGTCCGGGGCGACCGCATAGCGCAGCGCGATCACGTCGGTGTCGGTGGAGCCGGGTGTGTCGATCGACTGGATAACCTGGGCGATGCGGTTCAGGTTGCCGGCGTAGTCGGTGATGACCAGCGTGTTGTTGCCCGGGTAGGCGTTGACCGGGTTGTTCGGCGAGACCATGGGCCGCAGCACCGGCACCAGGTTGGCCGCGTTCTCATGGCGCAGCGTGAAGACGCGCGTCACCAGTTGATCGCCCGCAAAGGCCGCCGGCGGCGCTGCGGTTCCCGTGGCCACCGCGCTGCCCTGCAGTTTGGCGTCGGCCTCGGGCACCACCTTGGCGATGCCGTCCGTCTCGACCACCGCGAAGCCCTGCATGCGCAGCGCGCCCAGCAGCATGCGGTAGGCGATGTCCCGGTTCACCGGGCGCTCGGAAACCAGGGTGAGCTGGCCCTTGACGCGCGGGTCGATCAGGAAGGTCTTGCCGGTGAAGTGGCCCAGGGCGCGCACCACGGCGTCAAGGTCGGCGTCGACGAAGTTCAGCACGACGTCGCCGGGGTTGCGCACGGCGGCAGCCTCGCCCGTGCCTTGCGCGGCTGCCGGCAGAGGGCCCAGCGCCGAGGCGGCGAACACGCAGGCCGCCACGAACGGGGAGAAGGGGAAGCAGCGAAAGCGGGAAGTTGACGTCATCGGGCTAGCGGCCAAACTGAAAAAGGGTCTCGTCCCCGGAGCGCCGGCCGATGGCCGAGAGCAAACCCTGAAGACTCATGATGGTGGTGTCCGGCGTGCCTGGCGCCGGGCCGGCGCGGCCCGAGAAGCGCGCCGCGGCCGTGGGCGAGAAACTGCCTTCGCCCTGCACCTGGAGTACGCCGCGCAGGGTCGCGATGGAAACGTGGGCGGCGCCATTGTCGCCGGTCATCTGCACGCGGTAATCGCCCAGCGGGCGCACGGGCGACAGCGCCGAGCCGGCCAGGGTCCAGTCGAGCGTGACGAGCTGGCCGCTCGGCACGCCGCCGCGATAGGGCAGGCGCAACCCCGGCCAGCTTGCGCGCAGGGTGCCGCTGGGCTTGAGGGTGTTCAGCGGCGCGCCGAGGGTGGCCAGGGTCTCGGCCGGCAGGCGCACCTGGCAGGGGCCCAGGCCGAGACCGGACCAGCCCGCGCGTATGGCGAGCTGGCTGCATTCCAGCCAAGGATGGTGCACCAGGGCGCGCAAGCCGGCGTCCCAGCCGGTCTGCCACCGGATCGGATCGGGCAGCGTGGTGCGTGCGCCGGGCGGGCCGAGCGCGACCAGCGCGGTGCCGGCCCAGACCGTGCCCGAAGCGTCGACGATGGCGAGCGGCGCATCGGCCGGCAGGAGCGTGATCAGCCAGCGTGCCGGCAGCACGGCGAGCGCGGCGGCTAGCGCCAGGATGGCGAGCGCCGCGCCGACGAGGACGCGCGGTGCCCAGCGGCGCATGGCATTCATGGACGACCCTCCTGTCGCTGGCGCGACATCCTCCCCGCGGGAGGAATCGCACCTCCTTCGGGCGGCCGGGCGGGGGCGTCGGAAAATGCCCTCCTGTCGCTACGCGACATCCTCCCCGCGGGAGGAATCGCACCCCCTTCGGGCGGCCGGGCGGGGGCGCTCATGGCGTACCTCCATCGTCGCCGGCCGCACTCAGATCCACGCCGCCGCTGACCAGCCCGGGCAGGATGGCGCCGGCGTCGTCGGCGACGCGGCTCAGGTCCACGCGGGTGGGGCGCAGGCGCAGTTCGGTGCCCACGTCGCGCAGCCAGCCGAGTACGGGTTCGATCGGCGCCGCCCGCAGCGTCACCTGCCAATGCCTCGCTTCGCGCGACACGCTGGCGTGGGTCGCGAGGCCCGCGCGCGTCAGACTGGCGGCGAGGTCGGTTTCGCCGATGGGCGCACCGGCCCGCGCCTGGCGTGCGTTCGACGCGCGTGCCTGGGCGATCACGGTGTCGAGCTGGGCGGCCTGTGCCCGCAGGGCCGGCAGGGTGTCGGCGGCGGCCCGCGTGGTGCGCCAGGCCGGCAGGAACAGGAACTGCCAGGTCAGGGCGACGCCGGCCAGCGTCGCGGCCAGGCTCACCAGGCGCCGCTCGCGCGGGACGAGGCGCTGCCAGCGCGTGGCGACGGCACGGCGCGTCTCGCCATAGCGGGCCTGCAGCCCGCGCTGGGCCTGCGTCTGCGGGGACGAGCCGGAAAGGCGGCGGCTCATCGTGCGCCCCCGTTCGGGCCGAGGCCGGCACGCGGTGCCAAGACCCCTGTGTCGGCGCCGATCCCGGCGCCCAAGACGCGGGGGCGCAGCAACCAGGTACCGTCGCGTTGTTCGATCTCCAGATCCAGGTCGCGCGCGCGGGCCGCGGTGTCGGGGTCGAGCGCGCGCGCGCCCACGTCGCCGACGGTGCTGACCGCGAGCACGCCGTCCTCGTAGTGCAGCCGGTCGACCTGCGCGCCCGCGGGCAATAGGCGGGCGCCTGCCAGCGCCAGGGTTACCACGTCGTCGGCTACGCGATCGCCGACGGCCGCGAGCAGCGCGTCGCGCCGCTGCGTGGCCTGGCGCAGCGGGTCGAGCACGACCGGGATGTCCGGAAAGGCTGCGCGCACGGCCGCCGCCATCTGTGCGCGCACGGCGTCGGCTTCGCGCGAGAGCCGCGCCGCGTGCAGGTTCAGGCCGAGCAGCCAGAGCGCCGCCGCAGCCGCCGCCCAGGCGAGGGGCCTGCGCCAGGTCGACGCCTGCATCCGCCGTGGCCGCAGCGCCGGGAGGGCCAGCGACCAGGCGGGCAGGCTGGCGCCCCAGCCGGCGTCCGCCGGCAATACCCGGGGCGCAGGCGCATCCGGGCCGGGCTGCGCATACCAGGACGGCACCGCGCCCAGCCACACGGGCTGCGCCTGCGGCTGGCGCTGCCAGGTAAGCCGCAGCCAGGCCATGGCGTTGGCGGCGGCGGCCCGGGCATCGTCGGGCAGCACGAGCGCGCTGCCGGCGTCGCGCCCGGCGCGCGCGAGCAGCACGTGGTCCTGCACGGCGAGCACCAGCTCGCCATCCTCGGGCAGGGGCAGGGCGAGCGGCGCGGGCACCAGGGCCTGGACCGGCAGGCCCGCGTCGGCCAGCAGCGCCCAGGCGCGGGCCAGGGCCGATCGGTCGGCCCAGGCGATCGGCGTCGCGCCGTTGGCCGCTCGCGCGCCATGGGCCAGGGCGTACGGCTCGCTGTCGCCCAGCAGCAAGGGCTCGGCCGCGCCGGCGACCGCGCTGGCCATGCGGTGCGCAGGCAAGGGCGGCAACACCACGGCAGCGAGGTTCGCGTCGGCCGGATGCAGGATGGCCGCCGCGGGCACCGGCGGCAAGGTGGCGGCCAACTGGGCCATCGTCAGTTCGCCGCTGCGCACTGCCTGCCCTTGCTGCACCAGGGCGAAACGCAGCGGCACCTGCGGAGCGAGCTCCGCGAGGCGTGGCAGTTGCAGGCGTAGCGTGGCTTTCAAGGCAATTCTCGGATCCAGACGATTTCGGGCGATGGTGCCGCACCGCGTTGCAGGAGCGCTTCGGTGCCCACGACGGCGCGCTCGAGCGTAACCGCGCCTTTTACCAGAAACCAATTGCTATTTACTACGACGTTGGGTTTCGCAGATGTAACGCCGATGCTTTCGATGCGAAGCCAGAAGCCCGCCGCGTCATTGAATGTCTGGCCGGCGTCGCGCTGCGCTGCCACCCCGCGCATCGCGGGCAGCGGCAAGCCGGTCAGGGCCGCCAGGACTTCGGGCGTCGCGGTGTTGACGTTGACGTCGGTCCGCTCGGGCAGCAGGGTGACGTGCGGGCGCAGGGCGGCGATGGCCGCCGGGCCCAGCACCTCCATGTGGCCGAGATCGTCCAGGCGCGTCGGCATGGGCGCCGCCGGCAGGCGGGCGCTGCGCGCGGGTTCGTCATCCTGCGAGGCCGTGCCCGGATCGCGCTGGGCCGCGGCGATGCGCGCAGCGACGAAGGCGGCAAGGCCTTCGGGCAGATCGAGCAGGGGCAGCAGGCGGCGCAAGGCCGTGATGTCGTCGTCGCGCACGGCGCCGTTCTGCGCGAGGTTGCGCAGGTTGAACTTGCCCTGTTCGTCCTCGATGCGGCCGGAGAGCACGGCGGTGCGGTCCCCGTCGAGCGCAACGCGGGTGTCCTCGATGGGGGTCGCCCACATCTGCCCCTGTCGGGTGGTGACGGCTGTGCGCAGGCCGTCGGAGCGCAGGATCAAGCGGGCCCAGTCCACCCCGGCGGTCATCAGCAGGCGGGCCTGGGCGCGCGCCATCTCGTTTCCCAGCGCGCGTACGTCCGTGGCCTGGCGCTGCAGCAGGCCGGTGACGAGGACGGTCGCGACCATCACCACGACCAGGGCGGCGACCACGGCCATGCCGTGTTGGGAGCGTCGGTGCGGCCTCATCGGAACTCCGTCACGCGGCGATAGCCGGCCTGGGGCGGCATGTCGCGCTCGAACACCATTTCCAGCCCCTGCACCACGGCCGTGCTGTCGGCCGGCAAGGGCAGGTCGGCCCAGCCGCGGCCGGCCACCCAGCCGCGCAGCGACCAGGCTGTGACGCGTGGCAGCACCACCGTGCCGCCCGCGGGCGCCGGCAGCGGGTAGATCGAGGACGCGGCGCCGACGGCGCGGTGCAGCGCACCGTCCTGCTGCCACCAGCGCACGCGCTGCCAGGCGCCAGGCTGGGCAGGCGCCTCGCGCACGATGTCCAGCTCGAGCTGCCGGCCGGGCTGCAAGGTCAGGGCCAGCGGCAGGCCCGGCCGGACGCTCGACGGGGCCGGGGGCGTCTCGGTGCCGGTCGATTGCGCGAGCAGCAGCGGCTCGAGCGCCATGTCGGGCGCCCGCGCCGCCAGGTCGCGCTCCCACTGGCCCAGCACGCGCAGCAGGGCCGCGCTGTCGTCGGCGTCCTGCGTCAGGCGTTCGCGCAGGAAGATGATGCCGTCCAGGCCGCGCCAGGCCATCAGGCTCAACACCGCCATCAGCGTGATCGCCACCAGCAGCTCGACGAGCGTGAAGCCGCCGGCGCGCCGGCGGCGGAGGGCATGTGTTGTGGGCGGACGCGCGCTCACTCGGGCACCCTCGACAACAGGCCGCCGACGGAGGCCAGGGTCTCCAGGCGCTCGTCCTGGCGATGCACGCGGACGACGACCTGACGGAAATTGGCGTTCACGGAGCTGCTGATGGTGTGTTCGCAGACGAGGGCGATGCCGCCCTGTGGACAGGGCACGCTGCCGCGGCCGGGCGCGGGAAACTCGCGCGCCAGCCGCATCTCGGCCAGGCGGTTCTCGGCCGACAGCACGGCGATGGCGCGCTCGCGCAGGCCGGCGTCGTTGCCGGCGATCATGCCGGCCGCGCGCACGGCCGCGCCCAGCGCGACGGCGACGATGGCGAGCGCGATCAGCACCTCGATCAGCGTGAAACCGCGCGCGGCCCGGCCCAACGGCAAAAAAAAGGGGGCGCCTTCGGCGCCAGGATGGACTTGCCTCGCCGGACCTCGCCGTAAACGGCGAGGCTGGCCCTTGGGCCCATGGTCACTGCACGGCATAGCGGCCTGCGGCATCCCGCACGATGAGGGCGTGCCCCGTGTCGGCCGACAGCTCGACGCGCAGGGGCGGTGCGATCCACTCCGGCGTGAAGACCGCGCCGCCGGGCGGTTCCACCCGCACCTGGACGGGCGCGGAGGCCCAGGCGCGCGGGCGCAGCGGCGCATCGGGCGGGAAGGTCTCGGGCGGCGCATCGAGCACGGTGGTGGGCAAGGGCTCGCCATCGACATAGCGGCGCGCGGGGCGCTCGAAGCGATAGCCGTCCGGACCCGCGACCCAGGCGATGTTGCGCCCGTCCGCGCGCACCTCGCTGTGCGCCAGCGCGAACAGCTCGACCAGGCGGCGGGCCTCGGTCTGGATGTCGGCCTGGCGCGGCGGCATGGCCGCGAGGCCGACGGTCGCGGCCAGGATGCCGATGATGGCAACCACCACCATCAGCTCGAGCAGGGTGAAGCCGTCCTGCCGCGCGGCTGGTTCCCCGGGGACGGGCACGCCACCTTCGGGCGGCCAGGCGGTGGCGTTGGGATGACGGCCCTCCGGTCGCTGCGCGACCACCTCCCCGAGGGAGGGCACGCCACCTTCGGACGGCCGGGCGGTGGCGTGCATGCGCTACAGCGCCCAGGAGCCGATTTCTGCGTCGACGCCTTCGCCGCCAGGCTGGTTGTCGGCGCCCAGCGAGAAGACGTCGATTTCGCCGTGCACGCCGGGGTTGAGGTATTGGTAGGGGGCGCCCCACGGGTCGGTGGGGACGCGATCCAGGGTGCGGCGCCAGTTGGCGCCGACGGGCCCGGCCGCGGGCTTCTCGACCAGCGCCTGCAGGCCCTGCTCGTTGCTGGGGTAGCGGCCGTTGTCCATGCGATACAGGCTCAGGGCCTGCACAATGGCGCGGATATCCTGCTTGGCGGCGGCAACGCGCGCCTGGTCGGGGCGCTCCAGCAGGCTCGGCACCACCAGGGCGGCGAGAATACCCATGATGACCACCACCACCATGATCTCGAGCAGTGTGAAACCCTGCTGGCGACGCAAAGCCCGGCGCGCGGGAGAAAGACTGTGCACGGAAACGAAGACTCCTTGGACATGCCGCCTGCAGCGGCGCGACTGGCGCGGGACGCCACAGGCTGACTATCCTAATACAGTTGTTTAACAATTGTGTTGCAATATGACGCGGTTTCGGCGGAACACAGGATCGACATGAACAGGGATTGGCCTGCCTTGGGGCGCAGCTCGGTGCAGTGGTTGTCCATCGCGGCGCTCGCCGTCGGGGTGGGGGTATGGGGCGCTATCCTGCTCGCGCCCACGCCGCGCGCGATTCCGCCTGCGCTCGTGGTCGCCACACAGCCGCCGGCGGACACGGCGCCCGTGGCGGGATGGTTCGGCGCCGCAGCGGCGGCGCGGGTGAAGGTCGAGTCCAGCGGCCTCATTGCGGCGGGGCCCGACAGCTCGGCGATCCTTGCCGTCGACGGCGGGCGGGCGCGCGCCTACGGCGTGGGCGCACGCCTGGCCAGCGATCTCACGCTGGCGGAGGTCAGGCCGGATGCCGTGGTGTTGCGCCAGGGTGCGCAGCACGTGGTGGTCGAGGTGCCCCGGCTGCCCGAGCCGTCCGGGATCACGCCGGCGCGCTGAGCCGTGCGCGTCGGGCTTCCCCGCGGGCAAACCCGCCCGGCGACGATCCGCCGGCAGCGCCTTGCCCGGCTCATTGCACGAGCTGGTTGATCTCGATGATGGGCAACAGCACGGCCAGCACGATCAGCAGCACGAAGCCGCCCATGGCGAGGATGAGCAAGGGCTCCATCATCGCGGTGAGCGTCATGGCGCGGCGTTCGAGTTCGCGCGACAAAGTCTGCGCCGCGCGGCCGAGCAGTTCGGGCAGCGCGCCGGTGCGCTCGCCGCTTGCGATGAGGTGGATCAGCAGCGGGGGGAAGCGGCCCTGGGCCTTGAGGGCGTGCGCCAGGCTGGCGCCTTCGCGCACCCGGTCGGTCGCGGTGTCGATGTCGGCGCGCAGCCTGTCGTTGGCGACCGTCTGGCGGGCGGCGTCCAGCCCGCGCAGCAGCGGTACGCCGCTGCCGGTCAGTATGGCCAGGGTCGAGGCGAAGCGCGCGGCGTTCAGGCCGAGCGAAAAGCGGCCGGCGAGCGGCAGCCGGAGGATCGCCGCATGCCAGCGCAGCCGGTGCGCCGGATTGCGCAGCAGGGCGCGCCAAATCGCAGCGAGCAGCACCAGGATGCCCAGTGCCACCCAGCCCCAGCCCTGTACGAACTCCGACAGGCCGAGCATGACGCGGGTGAGCAGGGGCAGCGCCTGGCCGGACTGCGCGAAGGCATTGACCACCTGCGGCACCACGTAGGCGAGCAGGAAGATCACGATGGCCACCGACACCAGGCTCACGATCGCCGGGTAGATGAAGGCCGTGCGCACTTTGTTTTGCAGGGTGTTGCGCTCTTCGATGTAGTCGGCGAGCTTTTCCATCACCTGCGCGAGGTTGCCCGACTCCTCGCCCGCTGCGACCAGGGCGCGATAGATTTCCGGGAAGTCGCGCGGGCGCGAGCCCAGGGCATCGGCCAGCCGATGGCCCGCGCGCACGTCGCTGCGCACGCCGGCCAGGACCTCGGCCAGGTAGCGGCGCTCGGCCTGTTCCGCGGTGGCGCTCAGCGTTTCCTCCAGCGGCAGCCTGGCCGAGAGCAGGCTGGCCATCTGGCGGGTGGCCCAGGCGAGTTCGGCGTCGGTGAGCCGCGGGGCGAACCAGCCGCGCGCCTGCGCGGACGCGGCGCCGGCGTCCTCGACCTGCAGCGGCGTCAGGCCGCGCGCGCGCAACTGGTTGCGGGCACCGCGTGCGGTGTCCGCGTCCAGCGTGCCGCGTTCGATGCGGCCCGTGGCGTCTGCCGCCTCGAAGCGGAACGAGGGCATGCCGGGCCCGTCAGCGCGCGGCGCTCTTCATGATGCGTTCGCGCTCGCGCTGCCAGTCGCGTTCGCGCGCGGTATCGCGCTTGTCGTGCAGCTTCTTGCCGCGCGCGAGCGCGAGCTCGAGCTTGATGCGCCCGTTGCGATAGTGCAGGTCCAGGGGCACCAGGGTATAGCCGCGCTGCTCGACCCGGCCGATGAGCTTGCTGATCTCGTCGGCCTTGAGGAGCAGCTTGCGCGTGCGCGTGGCATCGGGCCTGATGTGCGTGGAGGCGGTGGGCAGCGCACTGATGTGCATGCCGATGATATAGAGTTCGGCATTGCGGATCACGATGTGGCTCTCCTTGAGCTGCACACGGCCGTCGCGGATGGCCTTGACCTCCCAGCCTTCGAGCACGAGCCCGGCCTCGAAGCGGTCTTCGATGAAGTAGTCGTGAAACGCCTTCCGATTGTCGATGATGCTCATGGTCGCCAAGCCGGTAAAATCTTTCGATTCTACCCTTTGCCAATTTCCCGCGTATGCATAACGTGCAACGATCCGTGCTGGTGCCCTACGCCCCCGCGCGGATGTTCGAACTCGTCGCGGATGTCGAGAGTTATCCGGACTTCATGCCCTGGTGCGGCGGCGCCCAGGTGCTCGAGCGCACCGACGACGGCATGCTCGCCTCGGTCACGATCAGTTTCGCCGGTCTGCGCCAGTCGTTCACCACCCGCAACACTCACGACTTTCCGAACAGCATCCATCTGACGCTGGTGGACGGGCCTTTTTCGAGGCTGGACGGCCATTGGGAGTTCCAGAGCCTGGGGGATGGCGAGGCGTGCAAGGTCGTGTTCACCATGGAATACGCGTTTGCCGGCCGCGCGCTGGAGCTGCTGGTGGGCCCGGTGTTCAACCGCATCGCGACGACTTTCATCGACGCGTTCTCCCAGCGCGCGGAGCGGTTGTACGGTGGCGCAATCAGTTGAGCAGGGCGCCCGGGTGCGCGTGAGCGTCTGCTATGCCTTGCCGGGCGCGGCGTGGCAGCGCGCGCTCGAACTGCCGGCGGGAAGCACTGTGCGCGACGCGATCGCGGCCAGCGGCTTCGCCGCCGAGCATCCCGGCGTCGATCCCTATGCCCACGGCATCGCGGTGTTCGGCGCATTGCGCGGCCCGGGCCACGTGCTCGAATCGGGCGAGCGCGTCGATATCCTGCGCCCGCTCACGTTCGATCCGATGGAGTCGCGCCGGCGGCGCGCCCGGCACAAGGCGGCTGCCGCGGCGAAAAAGGCGGCGGCTGACTGAAGCGCTTCAGGGAGCGCACGGCCGTCTGCGTCGGCGGCTCGCGCGCGGGCGACGGCTCGCCCTGGGCGGGGCGAGGGCTTGCGTGTCGGCTGGAAATGTGCCTTGTCGAGGCGTATAATTCGTTTTTGCGCCCAGGGTAAATCTCCATGCGTCTCGTCAAACAAGCGCTCACCTTCGACGATGTGCTGCTCGTCCCGGCTTATTCGGACGTCCTCCCCCGCGACACTCAGCTCGCCACGCACCTCACCCGCGACATCGTCCTCAACATCCCCCTCGTGTCCGCCGCCATGGACACGGTCACCGAAGCCCGCCTCGCCATCGCGATGGCCCAGGAAGGTGGCATCGGCATCGTCCACAAGAATCTCTCCGCTGAAGCCCAGGCGCGCGAAGTGCTCGCCGTCAAGCGCTTCGAGTCTGGCGTGGTCGGCGATCCGGTCACGGTCACTCCCGACATGCGCGTGCGCGACGCGCTCGCACTGCAGCGCCAGCATGGCATCTCGGGCCTGCCGGTCGTGCAGGGCAAGGAAGTCGTGGGCATCATCACCAACCGCGACCTGCGCTTCGAGGATCGTCTGGACGCTCCGCTGTCCAGCGCGATGACCCCGCGCGAGCGGCTGGTCACGGTGCGCGAGGGCGCGACCCCGGAAGAAGCGCAGGCCCTGATGCACAAGCACCGCCTGGAGCGTGTGCTGGTGGTCAACGACCACTTCGAACTGCGCGGCCTGATGACCGTCAAGGACATCAACAAGAACATCGAGCGCCCCTACGCGGCGCGCGATAGCCAGGGCAAGCTGCGCGTGGGCGCGGCCGTGGGCGTGGCGGGCGACACCGAAGAACGCGTCGAGAGGCTCGCGGCCGCAGGCGTGGACGTGATCGTCGTGGACACCGCGCACGGCCACACCCGCGGCGTGATCGAGCGCGTGCGCTGGGTCAAGCAGAACTATCCGCAAGTGCAGGTCGTCGGCGGCAACATCGCCACCGGCGACGCAGCGCGTGCGCTGGCCGAGGCCGGCGCCGACGGCGTCAAGGTCGGCATCGGGCCCGGCTCGATCTGCACCACCCGCGTCGTGGCCGGTGTCGGCGTGCCGCAGATCACCGCCATCTCCGACGTGGCTGCTGCCCTGGAAGGCACGGGCGTGCCGCTGATCGCCGATGGCGGTGTGCGCTTCTCGGGCGACGTCGCCAAGGCCCTGGTGGCCGGCGCCAATACCGTCATGATGGGCGGCATGTTCGCCGGCACGGAAGAGGCCCCGGGCGAGGTCGTCCTGTACCAGGGCCGCTCGTACAAGTCGTACCGCGGCATGGGCAGCCTGGGCGCGATGACCGACGGCTCGGCCGACCGCTACTTCCAGGATCCGGCCAACAACGCCGACAAGCTCGTGCCCGAAGGCATCGAAGGCCGCGTGCCCTACAAGGGCAGCGTCCACGCCATCATCTTCCAACTGGTCGGCGGCGTGCGCGCCTCGATGGGCTATTGCGGCTGCAGCACGATCGAAGAGATGCGTACCCGTCCGCAGTTCGTGCAGATCACCGCGGCCGGCATGCGCGAATCCCACGTGCACGACGTGCAGATCACCGAAGAAGCCCCGAACTATCAGGCAGGTTGATCCCGCACCTGGCACTGCATTGCAATAATGGCCCGACATTGTTCGGGCCATTATGCTTTTCGGTGTCGTGCCGGGCGCAGTCCGGGTCCTGAACGCCCCGACGCCGGCGAGGACGGCGCCTGCGCGCGGGAGGCATACCCCTTGCTGCCTTCGTCCGGGCCAAGGGCGCGGATGGCTCCCGGTTCCCCGGGAGCGGCGACGCCCGGGAGAAGGTCATGAGCAAGGTGGACCCCAGCAAGCCGATAGCCCCGCCCGCACCCGCCACGCCGTCGGTCGAGAAGCCGCGGAACACGCGCGAGCCCGAGGACCGTACCTTGGGAAATCGTCCGGTGGATCCGAACGCCGCCAACCAGAAAGTCCGGATCCCGCCGGGCGTGGCGCCGGAAGAAGTCCGCGACCCCGGCAGCAACACACCGGGGGCCCCGCCGGTGGACAACCGGTCCTGAGCGCTCCCGCGCGGCCGCCCGGAGGGAGCGCGTTCCTCCCGCGGGGAGGATGTCGCGCAGCGACAGGAGGGTGCCTTGGGTCGCTCCCGCGCGGCCGCTTTCTCTTCCTTTTTATTGCATCAACCCGCCCAGTTGGGCAAGCCAGTGCTTGCCCGCGCTGACGGCTTCGCCGTAGACGGCATCGGTTTCGCGCACCTCCCGGTCGAGGATGCGCACGTCGTAGGCAGGCGCAGTGTCGGCGTCGAGGATGAGGCGCAACTCCACGCGGCGCACTTCCTGCCAGCGCGTGATCTCGCCCTCGGCCCTGTGCACCACGGGCGGGGACAGCTTCTTCTTCAGCTCACTCACCCGAGCATCTGCGCCGGGGCGCTGCACGGCGGCCAGAGGTTCGCCATCCCGATAGAGTTCCGCGGCAAGCACCTGCGCAGCCGGGATGCGCTGCGCGGAGCGGCCCGGGCGCAGCAGCCCGATTTCGCGCGAGCCCGGATCCAGGGCGATGCCGGTGCCGCCATCGGCGCCGAACAAGGTCAGCGACGGATTGAAGCCCTGCATCGCATCCAGCGAGGTCTGCAGCGCCTGTTCGCGCCTGGGTTCGTCCTTGTGCCAGAAGAAGGCGCCGAGGGCGATGGCGACGATCAGGGCGATGACGATGACTGCCATGGGCTCTCCGGAGTTTCAGCCCCTCGATTCTAGGGGCGTTGCGCGGATCGCCGGGCAGTGCGGCGCGGCGATTTGGTAGCCGGTTGTGAACGGCGCGGTCCGCGCTTCGCCCCCGTGGCCATGAACGGCCGCACGCACTGGCGTGGGGACGGCCCGCGTCACGATAGTGCGTAGTGCACTCGAGCGGTGGGCATGCGCCTGCCTCATCGCCCCCGCGCTCCTCGTATTCCCTGCGACACATCGATTGGCACGCCTTTTGCATCATTTTGAATCGTCATAACGAGTTATGTTGAGTTAAGCGACCATGGCATTCCACGACGGTGACCCGCCTGAATCACTCCCGAGGAGACGACCGCCAGTTCAAGGTTCGCGCCGCGCGTTCCACTGACCAGCAAAACCGGGGTGGCCGGGGTCGCATACGGTTCCGCGGCCGCCACTGCCCCAGCAAGAAGGACCCGCCTGCCCATTCTCTTTCGGAGATTTCACTATGCGCTTCGCTTCTCTTGCACGTCACATCGCCAACCTCATGGTGCCGCTGGGCACCTCGCTCGCGCTTGCCGCGCCGCTGCATGCGCAGACCATCAACCTCGGCATCGGCACCCAGAACACGACGACCAATACCGTTACCGGCGGCATCCTCCTGAAGGAGCTGGAGCTGCTGGAAAAGCACTTGCCCCGGACCGGCAAGTACGAGGGCGTCAAGTACAACATCAGTTGGCAGAACGCCACGTCGGGGCCGCCCATCACCAACGGCATGATGGCCGACAACATCCAGATCGGCATGATGGGGGACTACCCCCTGCTCGTGAATGGCGCGACCGGACAGGCCACGGGGAACCCGACGCGGCTCGTCGCCGTGATTGCCTACAACGAGGTGGGCGGCGGCAACGGCATCGTGGTGCCCAAGGATTCGCCGTACTACGCGCTGGATGACCTGAAGGGCAAGACGGTATCCGTGCCGTTCGGCTCCGCCGCCCACGGCATGATGCTGCAGGCTTTGCAGCAGCGCGGCCTGCCGCCGACGTTCTGGAACCTGGTTTCGCAATCGCCGGAGGTCGGCAGCACCAACCTGCAGGAAAAGCGCATCGACGGGCACGGCAACTTCGTGCCTTTCGCCGAGCTGCTGCCGTTCCGCGGCATCGCCCGCAAGATCTACGACGGTTCGGAAACCCGGCAGCCGACGTTCCATGGCGTGGTGGTCCGCGAGGATTTCGGTGAAAAGTATCCCGAAGTCGTGGTGGGCTACATCAAGGCGATGATGGAAGCCAACGACTGGGTGCGCAGCAATCCCAAGGCCGCCGCCGAGAAGATCGAGGCCGTGACCGGGATCGACAAGGAAGTCGCCTATATCTTCCTCGGCCCGGGTGGCATGCATACGCTGGATCCGACGATCAAGCCGCGCTGGGTGGAAGCGCTGGGCGTCGACTACGGCGTGCTCAAGAACCTCGGCATGATCAAGGAGCTGGACATCCCGGCCTGGGTCGACGACAGCTACGTGCGCCGCGCCCACGAGGAGATGGGCCTGGACTACGAGGCGCAACTCGCGTCCTTTGCCAACTATGCCGTCCAGGGCGACGACCCGGTATGCGGCAAGCCCATCACCAACCCGAACGAATCCGGCCAGATCTGGATTGAGGACGGCGACATTCTTTCGTTCAGCTCCGCTGTCTGCACGCTTGCCGGCGTAAAGAGGTACGAAGCCGAGGGCAAGAAGCTGGATGCGGTCTACCTCGTGGATCACACGCTGGGCATCAAGGTATTCGCCAATGCGGCGTTCTACACCGTGGCCGGCGACCCGAAGCAACCGCAGATCACGCCTTATCTGCTCAGGCGCGACGCCGAGGCGGATGCCGAGAAGAACGGCGGCAAGGTCGCCACCTACGACGAAGCGCTGGCCGCTGTCGGCAGCGTGGAGCTCTGACCATGAGTCGTCCATCACCAATGCTGTCGCAGGCGACGCCGGTGGAGCGGCAAGGGTCGGGCCGGCCCGCCGGCGCCGTGCCGGCGGGGGTCGTGGCGGATTTCGTGCGCCAGCATGCCGTCGCAGCCCTGTTGGCGGTCGCATCGATCGGCGGCGTGTTCCTGTTCTGGTATCTGGGAACCCGGTACCAATGGGAGTTCTACATCCGGTTCAGGAATGTTCCCACGCCCTATGCCGTCTTTCAGGAAGCCGTCGATGTCGTGTTCTCCGGCCAGTTCTCGACCCACATCCTGGTCAGCCTGCGGCGGATTCTCGCCGGTTTCGGCATCGCCATCGTGCTGGGGGTCGTGCTCGGCCTGCTGATCGGCCGCTATCGCCGGGTCAGCGAACTGTTCATGCCTGCGATCGAGGTCCTGCGCCCGATCCCGGCGATCGCCTGGGTGCCGATGTCGATCATGCTGTGGCCCACCAGCGAGGCCTCCATCGTGTTCATCACCTTCGTGGGCGCCTTCTTTCCGATCCTGCTCAACACGGTGCACGGTGTGAAATCGATGGACGGCGTGCTGCTGCGCGCCGGCCGCTGCCTGGGTGCGCATGAACTGCAGTTGTTCTGGCACGTGATCCTGCCTGGCGTACTGCCCCACATCTTCACGGGCCTGGCGATCGGCATGGGTGTGGCCTGGGTGTCGCTGATCGCCGCAGAGATGATCTCCGGCCAGTTCGGCGTCGGCTACTACACCTGGGAGGCCTATTCCCTCGTGAATTATCCGGCGATCGTGCTCGGGATGATCACCATCGGTGTGCTGGGGCTGGCCTGCAGCGGCGCCATACGCCTGATCGGCCACGTCGCGATGCCCTGGCTGGCCTACGTCAACGGAGCGAAGAAATGAACGGTGCAAGCAAGGGTTTCGTCGAATGCCGCAACATCGGCGTGGTGTTCGGCTCCGGCGACGCGCAGACGGAAGCGGTCAAGGACGTCTCGATCACGGTCCAGCCGAATGAGTTCGTATCTCTCATCGGCCCGTCGGGCTGCGGAAAATCCACGCTTCTGAGCATCGTGGCGGGCTTCGCCCACCCTACGCGCGGCGTCGCCACCCTGGACGGTGTCGAGATCAGGAAACCGGGCGCCGAGCGCGGCGTCGTGTTCCAGCAGTACTCGCTGTTTCCCTGGCTGACGGTGCGCAAGAACGTCGAGTTCGGCCTGCGCATGGCGGGCGTTCCGTCGAGCAAGCGCATCAGCTCGGCCCGCACGCTGCTCGGGCTGGCCGGGCTGCTCGCATTCGAGAACCACTACCCCGATCAGCTCTCGGGCGGCATGAAGCAGCGCATCGGGATCGTGCGCGCGCTGGCGACCAGCCCGCAGGTCCTGCTCATGGACGAGCCGTTCGGCGCGCTCGACACGCAGACGCGCGCGGTGATGCAGGAAATCCTGACCAACATGTGGCAGCAGTTCCGCATATCGGTGCTCTTCATCACGCACGACATCGAGGAATCGGTCTTTCTCTCGGACCGCATTTACGTGATGACCTCCCGGCCGGGCCGGATCAAGGCGGAGATCCAGGTGCCGCTGCCGCGCCCGCGCACCGCGGCCATGACCGACACGAAGGAATTCACCGATCTGGTCCACCAGTTGAAGTCCCTCATCCGCGAGGAATCCCTGGCGGCGATGGGCTCGGAGCTTGGCCCGGAAGGCGTCGCCGGCTTCGGCATGGAAGTGGGCCCCGGCGGCGTGAACAACATCTTGTGATTACGGGCCCCGAGTCCGAGTCTCGCCCTCTGCAGGGCGAGGCGAAGCGAGGCAAGCCCATTCTGGCGCCGCGCGCGCCTCCATCCTCCCATCCTCATCTCAACCCTGGAGTACACAAATGGCGAAAAAGCCCAACATTCTCTTCTTCCATGTCGACAATCTCGGCATGGGAGAGCTCGGGTGCTATGGCGGCGGCAAGCTGCGCGGTGCGGACACCAAGCGCATCGATGCCTTTTGCAAGGAAGGCATGAAGCTCACCCATTACGTGGTCGAGCCGCAGTGCACTCCCACGCGCTCGGCGCTGATGACGGGTCGCTATCCGATCCGTTCCGGCAACCACACCATCGCGCTGGGCGGCAACGGCGGCGGCCTGGTCTCGTGGGAAGTCACCGTCGCGCAAGTGCTGGAGAAGGCCGGCTACAAGTCCTCGTGCCTGGGCAAGTGGCACATCGGTGCCGAGGACGGACGCTTTCCCACCGACCATGGCTTCGACGAATGGTACGGGCCGTTGCGCACCTATGACGAATGCATGTGGCTCGAGGACCCGCACTACGTGCCCGAACGCGACGGCTACTCGCACATGCACGAGGGCAGGAAGGGCGAAGGCACCCGCCCCCTGCTGGACGAGCAGTTGACGATGGAGACGAAGAAGATGTGCGACCTGGAATACCAGAAGCGCGGCGTCGACTTCATGCGCCGCTGCGTCGCCGAGGACAGCCCGTTCTTCCTCTACTTCAACCATTCGCTGATGCACTTCCCCATGTCGCCTCGCGACGAGTTCGTGGGCAAGAGCACCAACGGTGACTGGGGCGACTGCCTGCTGATGCTGGACCACGACTTCGGCGTGCTGCTCGATGAACTGGACCGCCTCGGCGTTGCCGACGACACCATCGTGATCCTGTGCGGCGACAACGGCGCGGAGGACCACCTGGCTGGCCGCGGCACCGGCGGCTTCTTCGACGGCTCCTATTTCAGCTCGGCCGAGGGCGGCATCCGCACGCCGCTGCTGGCCCGCTGGCCCGGCCACATCCCCGCCGGCATCGAGAGCAACGAGATGGTCCACGTCACCGACATGTTCACCACGCTCTTGAGCTTCACCGGCTGCGAGCCGCCCAAGGATCGGATCATCGACGGCGTCGACCAGCGCGAGTTCTTCGAGGGCAGGCAGGAGACCTCCAACCGGGAAGCGTGCATGGTCTGGCTCAAGGACGAACTGCACGCGGTGAAGTGGAAGGACTTCAAGATCAATTTCAAGCGCCAGCAGCACTTCCACGATCCCGAACTGCCGCTGGGTTTTGCCCGCATCACCCATCTGCAGGAGGATCCGAAGGAGCGCGAGGCCGTCAACCAGCGCTACGTGCGGTGGTGGGTCATGCAGCACGCCCACCGCGTGGTCCGCGAGTTCGAAGACAGTGTCAAGCAGGAGGCGCTGATCCCGCCCGGGTCGCCGCTCGACTTCGTACCGCAGACCGCCAAGGCGGGCTGACGCCATGTCCTCGCACGACGACGCCCGGAGGCACGCCTCCACGGCGGGCGGATGCTGCGGGGGCCGGCGGGGCGCGGCTGCGGCCGCGCCCGCAGGCGCCCAGCCCGGCCCGGTGGATTCGTCCCGCATGGTCCAGATACCCGGCGGAAGCTTTCTGATGGGTTCCGACCGGCACTACCGCGAAGAACGCCCCACGCGCCGCATTTCCGTCGAGGGGTTCCGGATCGACCGCCATCCCGTCACCAATGCCGAGTTCCGGGCCTTCGTCGAGGCGACCGGCTACCTGAGCACTTCCGAGCGGCAGCCCGATCCGCGTCTCTATCCGGATGCCGATCCCGAGCTGCTCGCCCCGGGCTCGCTGGTCTTCGTCAAGCCCGACAGGCCGGTCGGGCTGCGCGACTTCAGGCAATGGTGGGCCTATGTCCTGGGCGCCTCGTGGCGCCGCCCGCTGGGTCCGGACAGCAGCCTGGAAGGTCTCGACGATCACCCGGTGGTCCACGTGTCGTACGAAGATGCGGCCGCCTACGCGGCCTGGGCCGGCAAGTCGCTGCCCACCGAGGCCGAGTGGGAATTCGCCGCGCGGGGCGGGCTGGACGGCGCCGTCTATCCCTGGGGCGACGAGTTCATGCCCGACGGCAGGATGATGGCCAATACCTGGCAGGGACAGTTCCCCTGGCAGAACAGCCTGGAGGACGGCTACGAGCGGACCTCGCCGGTCGGCGCCTATCCGCCCAACGGCTATGGCCTGCACGACGTGGTGGGCAACGTCTGGGAATGGACGACGACCGCCTTCGGCGCGCCGCCGGGCGTGGCGCAAGCGAAGTCGTGCTGCGTCCCGGGACGGGCGGACGATCCGTCCGTGCGGCACGTGGTCAAAGGAGGCTCGCACCTGTGTGCGCCGAATTACTGCTTGCGGTATCGTCCGGCTGCGCGCCAGGGCCAGACCCTGGACACCGCTACCAGCCATATCGGATTCCGTTGCGTGATACGAGGCTGAACCCGGCGCGCCTGGCCACGGCTCGAACCGGCACGGCGCGCTACGCATGCTTTACAACCCGGGGCGCCGCTCGTCCCCGAATACCAAGAATTTCGTCATGACCCAACCCGCCACCGATGCCGCATTGCCGGTGCAGCCCGACGCTTCGCCGACGCTGCGCGACGTACTGCGCTCCCCGAGCCTCCTGACCCGGGAATGCCTGGCCGGCGCCATCACGGCGCTGGCGCTCATCCCGGAGGTGATCTCCTTTTCGGTCATATCGGGCATCGACGCCAAGTCGGCGCTGTTCGCCTCGGCCGTCCTCTGCCTGGTCATGTCCTTTCTCGGCGGCAGGCCGGCCATGGTCACCGCGGCTGCAGGTTCGGTGGCGCTGGTGGTGGGCCCCATGGTGCGTGTGCACGGCGCCGAATACATCCTGCCCGCGGTGCTGCTTGCCGGCACCATCCAGATCGCCTTCGGTCTGGCCGGCTTCGCTAGGTTGATGCGGTATGTTCCCCGATCCGTCATGATCGGTTTCGTCAACGCGTTGGGCATTCTCATCTTTCTTGCCCAGATTCCGCACATCGTGGACAAACCCGCCGTCGTCTACCTGCTGTTCGCGGCGGCGGTGGCGATCGTGCTGTTCTTCCCGCGCTTGACCACGGCGATCCCCTCACCGTTGATTGCCGTGGTCGCGGCCACGGCCGTGGTCATCGCCGGCGGCCTGGACGTTCCCACCGTGGGCAGCGGCGGAGCGATGCCTCCCGGCCTGCCCGGGCTGACGCCTTGGCTCGTCCCCTTCAACCTGGACACGCTGCGCATCGTCTGGCCCACCGCGCTCAGCATCGCGTTCGTTGGGTTGCTCGAGTCGCTGCTGACCGCCAAGCTCGTCGACGACATGACCGACACCAAGTCGAGCAAGGGACGCGAGTCCTGGGCGCTCGGTGTCGCCAATCTGTGCTCGGCGTACGCCGGCGGTATCGCGGGCTGCGCCATGATCGGCCAGACCGTGGTCAACGTGCAGTTGGGACGCGCCCGGACCCGGGTTTCCACCATCGCGGCCGCACTCATCCTGCTGCTGCTCATGACGAGCCTGAGCGGGCTGATGGCGCAGATTCCCATGGTGGTTCTCGCCGCCATCATGATGATCGTCGCCCTCAAGGCAGTGAACTGGCACAGCCTGCGCCCAGCGACGCTGCGGCGCATGCCGCTGTCCGAGACCGTGGTCATGGTCGTCACTGTCGCCGTCACCGTCGGCACGGAGAACCTTGCGCTGGGTGTCGCCGTCGGCGTGCTGTGCGCGATGATGCTGTTCGCGCGCCGGGTCGCGCATGTCGTGCGCGCGGACCGCATCCTCGACGAGGACGGGCGCAGTGTCCGCTACGAGGTCCACGGACCGCTGTTCTTCGGCAGCAGCAACGACCTGGTCGAGCGCTTCGCCTATGCGGCCGACCCTGTTTCGGTGCAGGTGGATTTTTCCGCGTCGCAGATCTGGGACGCGTCCACGGTCGCGGCCCTCGACGCCATCGAAGCCAAGTACCGGGACCACGGGAAAACGGTGTCGTTCGTCGGCCTGGATGCGCGCAGCCGGGCATTCCACGAGCGCCTGACCGGGCGGCTGTGAGACGCGGCCACCCGCTCAGGCGCGAGTTCCCCTCTAGCGCGCGGTCCGCGTGCCGTCCGGTTTCCCCAACGGCTGGATCCATGGGGAAAAGCGCTCGGGAGCTTCGAGCGCTTTGGCCCGTGGTCAGAACGCGGCGCGCTCCACGCGCACGCGATAGCGGAACGCATCGCCTCGGTAGTACAGGTGCTCATAGTCGATCGGCGTCTCGCCGCCGCCGTCCATCGTGTGCGTCAGGCGCTCGATGAAGAGCACCGGCGAGCCGTCGGCCACGCCCAGATGGCGCGCCAGCCTCGCATCGGCGAGCATCGAGCTGATCTGCAGGTCCGCATGGCCCAACGCCAGCCCGTAGTCGTTCTCCAGGATGGCAAAGACGTCGCGCGTGGCGAGATCCTCCCGGGCCAGGCGCTCGCCGATGGCGATTGGCACGTAGGTCACGTCCAGCGAGATCGGTTCGCGGTTCAGGAAACGCACCCGTTGCAGCTCGGTCACGCGCGCGCCCTTGTCCAGCCGCAGTTGCTCGCGCACCTGGGGCGAGGCCGCCACCTCGCGGATCGATACGAGCTTGTTGTAGGTGTCGTAGCCCATCTGTCGCATGGCCTCGCCAAAACCCTGCAGTCGGCCCAGGTCCTGGAAGGTGCTCTGCTTGGCCACGAAGGTGCCCTTGCCGTGCATGCGGAAGATCAGCCCTTCCTTTTCCAGATCGTTGAGCGCCTGGCGCACGGTGATGCGGCTCACCGCGAAGGCGCGGATCATGTCGTTCTCGGACGGCAGCTTGCAGTGGGGCGGATAGCGACCCTCCAGGATGTGGCCGCGCAGCAGGTCCTTGATCTGTACGTAGAGGGACACCGGAGAGCCCGGGTCGAGCGCAGTGGCATTGAGATCGGGCGGGGTGGTACCGGCGTCGGCAGCGGGGTTAAGGGCGTGGGGCATGGGGCAGTGGGGCGAGGCGGCGGCCGCGGGCGCGCGGGCCGGCAGGGCGTGGATAGAGACGAGTCTACTCATTATTACATGGCATGACTCGTGCTTTGCGCCAACTGCCGGTGCGCGTGGCCTGCGCCTCCCCCAGGGACGGCGGGCGCGGAGGGCTGCCCGCGTCCGGGGGAGGGGGCTGGCGCCGATGCCAGCCCGGACGCGCCCGATGCGCCTCAGCGCCGCACGCCGAAGCCCAGCCCTGGCGTCGTCACCGACATCTCGCCTTCGGTCAGCGTGACCGTCTCGATTGCCCCTTCAGCCACGGCATCGCGGGCGAATTCCGCGATGGTGCGCAGCCGCGAGCAAGGCACGCCACGCGCGATCAGCCGCCGCTCCAGGTCGGCGGCGTCCTCTTGCGCCACCGCTGCGCGCAGCCGGCGCTTGAGTTCGGCCGGGTCCTTGGCCCGCACGAAGGTCGGCTTGCCGGTGAGCTCCAGCGGCGGATCGAAGACCGCGGGGTCGCGCAGCGTGTCGGCCATGCCCAGTTCGTCCAGCAGGCCGGCGAGCTGGCGCGGCGTGTTCGCACCGAAGGCGATCCAACCCTCGCGGGCCGGGAAGAAGTCCGCCGACGGGCTGCCCGAATAGCCCTGGTTGCCCACGCGCGGCGGCGTCGTTCCCTGCGTGAGCGCCTCTGCCGCAAAGCCGTACATCAACTGCATGGCCGCGCCCGTCATCGACACGTCGAGCAGGCAGCCCCTGCCGGTGCGATCCACGTCGCGCAGCGCCGCGACGATGGCGAAGGCGGCGAGCAGGCCGGTGGCCGAATCGACCACCGGAAAGCCCGTCTTGATCGGCGGATCGCCTTCGAGGCCGGCCATGAACGTCATGCCGGTGGCGGCCTGCACTACGTGGTCGTAGGCCGGGCGCAGCCCCCAGGCCGGGCTCGCCCGCCCGAAGCCCGAGATCGCGCAGTACACCAGGCGCGGGTTGATGGCGATGGCCGCGTCATAGCCCAGACCGTATTTTTCCAGCGTGCCCGGACGCAGGTTGTCGACCAGCACGTTGCAGTCGGCGAGCAGGGCACGCGCGCGGGCCTGGTGGGCCGGCAGCGACAGGTCGAGCTGCAATTCCTCCTTGCCCGCATTGAGCGCGAGAAAGGATTGCCGGCCCTTCTCGGTATTGCGCATCACGTCGCCGCCATCGGGATGCTCCACCTTGATGACCTGTGCGCCCAGACGAGTCAGGAAGAAAGTGGCAAGCGGGCCCGCGATCACGTGCGAGAAGTCGAGCACTTGAACCCCGGCGAGCGGGGCGAAATCCTGTTGCGTCATTGTTGTATCTCGATTTTGCTGTCGGTGATGATCTTGCGGTACTTGGCGGTCTCGGCCTCGACGAAGCGGGTGAATTCCTCGGGGCTTTCGCTGAGCGACACCAGGGTGCCGACCTGCTCGTTGAAGGCGATCACGTCGGGTTGGCTATACACCTTCCGGAAGGCGGCGAAGAGCTTGGCCACTACGTCGGGCGGCGTGCCCGCGGGCACCCACGCGCCGCCCCAGGAATCCAGGGCCAGATCCTCGCGCTGGAAGACTTCGTTCAGCGTCGGCACCTCGGGCAGGGTCGGCAGCCGCTCGGCCGAGGTCACGGCCAGCGGCCGGACCTTGCCGTTGGCGATCTGGGGCAGGGCGGTCGAGGACACCGGGAACGCGAACTGCACGTCGCCGCGCAGCAGCGCCGGCACGATCTCCACCGAGCCGCGGTAGGGTATGTGGGAAGTCTGGATCCCGGCCACCTGGCTGAAGGCGGCCGCCGAAAGATGCGCGGCGCTGCCGATGCCGCCCGAAGCGAACTGCAGGGGCGCGGGGGCCGCCTTGGCGGCCTCGATCAAGCCCTGCACGTCCTGGATCGGCGAATCGATGGTCACCACCAGTACCGACGGCGAGAAGCCCGTGCGGGTGACATGCACGAAGTCCTTGACGGGATCGAAGTTCAGGCTGGGCTGCAGGACTTTCTGCGTCACGTGGCTGGACGACCCCAGCAGGACGGTATAGCCGTCGGCCGGCGCGCGCGCGGCGAACTCGCCGGCCAGCATGCCGCCCGCGCCGACCTTGTTCTCGACCACCACGGTGGCGCCCAATTCCTTGGCGAGCAGGTCGCTGGCCTTGCGCGCGAGCACGTCGGGGCCGCCGCCGGGCGCATAGGGCACGATCATGCGGATCGGGCGACTGGGATAGCTGTCGGCGGCGAGCGCGGCCGAACCCGACGCGAATGCGCCGACGGTGAGCGCTGCCGCGAGGGCCACGCGGGTGCGTGAGGTAACGGACATGAGGGGTCTCCTTGCGTGTGTTTCTAGTGAGTTGCCGGTGAGCGCGGCGGCACCACCGGCGCCGCCACGCCGACGTTCAGAAACCATTGCTGGCCTGCCCGGCGCCGGCGCGACACCAGTTCTTCCTGCATCTCGAACATGCCGGCGATCGGATCCGCGCCCGGTTTGGGGCCATCGGCGAAGCGCATGTAGCCCTCGTTCCGGGCATAGGGCGGCCAGGCGGGCCGGCCCGCACCGGCGGGGACGCCATCGCGGATGAAGCCCACCCAGTAGTCCAGCATGGCATCCGACAGCGCCGCTTCGGCGGCGCCCTCCGGGCGCGGCCAGTTCACGGACAGCGCCGCGTCGGGCCCTACCTGGCCGAATACATAGGGCAACTCGCTGGCGTGAAAGGCGCACAGCCCGCGCTGCCTGGCGGCCGGGTAGCAGTGATCAAAAATGTATAGATAAGCGGGCAGCCCGGCTTGCGCCTGCTGGCGCACCATGCGTTCGGTGGCCCAGCCGTAGATCGCATCGCGCAAAGTGGCGAGCATGCTCTCCTGGACGTCGGAGGCCGGATACAGGCGCAGAAAGGCCGGCGCCAGGTCGCCATAGCGACGGGTGATCTCGGCCTCGTAGGTGGCGGCATCCGGCGGCGTCGCGGGCAGAAAGCGCTGCGAGCGCACTTCGCCGCTGTTGAAGCCCGCGAGCAGCGGCACCCGGGCCTGCTCGCCGCGATCGAAGGTGTCGACCACCTGGGCGGGCAGGGACCAGCCGTCCACCGTACCCTGCGGCGAGAACCCCGCCTTCGTGCTGGCGAGCGTCAGCGTTTCGGCATCCATCGCGCGCAGCGCCGGCAGGTCGGCCGCGCCCACCGCCTTGGCGATGTCCGCCCCGATCTGCCCGGCCGCCGGCAGCCCGTAGGCCGGGCCGGTCAATTCCGGCACGGCCCGGATGTTGGCGCTCTGGGCGATGGCCTTGTGGAACAGGCCGCGCGCCAGCGGGCTCGTCAGCAGGTAGGTCACGCTGAGCGCGCCGGCCGATTCGCCCATCACCGTCACGTTGGCGCTGTCGCCCCCGAAGGCGGCGACGTTGTCGCGTACCCAGCGCAATGCCTGGATCTGGTCGAGCAGGCCGTAGTTGCCCGAGGCGTGCTGCGGCGATTCGGCGCGCAGCGCCGGGTGCGCCAGCCAGCCCAGTACCCCCAGGCGATAGTTGATCGAGACGAAGACCACCCCGCGGCGCGCGAAGTGGGCGCCGTCGTGCATGGGCTGGGCGCTGCCGCCCATGCGCAGCGAGCCGCCGTGGATCCAGACCACCACCGGCGCGTTGCGCGCATCGGCCGGCGCCCAGACGTTGAGTGTCAGGCAGTCCTCGCTCATCGCCGCGGGCGGGTCGGCATAGATGTTGTCGGCGGCGAGCGGCGGCTGCACGCAGCTCGGCCCGAAGGCCGTGGCGTCGCGCACGCCTTGCCAGCCGGCGTCCGGCACCGGCGGCTTCCAGCGCAGCTCGCCCACCGGCGCCTGTGCGTAGGGAACGCCCTTGAAAACGTGCAGGCCGTTCTCGGCGGAACCGGCGAGTCGGCCCTGCGCGATCGTCACCACGGGCGCGGCCGCGGCCGGAAGGGCAGCGGCCGGGGCGCAGGCCGCGCCGGCCAGGACCAAAGACGCCGCCATGGCTTGCAGCCGTCGCCCGGCGGTATTCGAAGATGGCGGCGCTGCGCCATGGCGCAGCGTCCGGCGGCCGGCGCGCGGCCGTGCGCGCCCCGAATCGGGGGCCCCAGGCAGGGCATGCATGGGTTGTCTCCATTGTGTGGTGTGTTTATCCGGCCATTGTTCTGCGTCAAGCTATGCTTGTAAATTATCCAGTTATGAATTCGCCATAAGGAAATCGTATGGCTCGCACCAGCCGTCCGCGTGGGCCGCGGCAAGAGGACGGGAAAACGGGTTCCGGCCCGGCGCCGCTGTCGCCCGGCGCCCGGCAGAACCAGTTGGAACGCCTGCGCCTGCGCCATCTGCGGCTGCTCGACCTCGTCGCCGAGCAGGGGTCGCTCTCGGCTGCCGCCAACGCGCTGCATCTGAGCCAGCCCGCGGCCACCAACATGCTGCGCGAGCTGGAGACCGCCTTCGGCGAGCGGCTCATCGTGCGCAGCGCCTCGGGCAGCGTGCTCGCACCCGCCGGAGAGATCGCCTTGCAGCGTTTGCGGGTGGCGCTGGCCGCCGTGCAGGGGGCGGTGCTCGACGTCGCCGAATCGCCCGCCGTGCCCACCGTGCGGCTGGGCATCATCCCCGCCGTCGGCGTGACCGCCATCCCCCATCTGGTGCGGCGCTTCACCGCACAGCAGGCGCTCCCGCGCTTGTGCATCGAAGAGGGCACCGTACCGGTGCTGGTCGAGCGCCTCATCCGCGGCGACATCGACGGCATGGTCGGCCGGCTCGACCTCGAAGGCGAGCACGTCGCCATGGCGCGCGACATCGTCATCCGCCCCCTGTGGACCGACCGGCTGGAGATCGCCTGCGCGCCGGATCACCCCTTGTACCTAGAGGGCCGGCCGGTCAGCCTGCGCGCCCTGACCCGGGAACCATGGATCGTGGCACCGCACGGCGCGCGCACCCGCGAGTTCTTCGACCAGCGCTTCCTGAGCGCCGGCCTCATGCCGCCCCGCCCCGAGATCGAGTCCTTCTCCTTCCATACCAACCTTCCCGTGGCTGCCGCGTCGAGACTGCTCACCATCGCGCCCAGCACCGCCGTGCGCTATTACGAGAAACTGGGCGTCGTGCGCGCCTTGCCCTTGGCCGAGCCTTTCGGCGAAAGCTCCGCCGTGTTCGCACGGCGCAGGGAGGTAAGGATGCCGGCGCTGGAGGAAATCGCCGACATATTGGCGGAGATGGCGTAGAAGGGCGAGTGTGGGCCGGCGCCGTCTCACGGGGCGCCGGATCCTCTGGATGCCCCGTCCGCCGGCGCCAGGCCCCCGGCGCTACCGGCTAAAATCACGGGATTCATCTCCTTACCGAGCACCGCCGCCACCATGCACGACCGCATCCTCATCCTCGACTACGGCTCGCAAGTCACCCAGCTCATCGCCCGCCGCGTGCGCGAAGCCCAGGTGTACTGTGAAATCCACCCCGGCGACGTGGATGACGCCTTCGTGCGCGAGCAGGCGGCCCAGGGCCTCAAGGGCATCATCCTCTCGGGCGGCCACGCCAGCGTCTACGACGACGGCTCGGCCACCGTGCCGCACGCCGTCTTCGAAGTCGGCGTCCCCGTGCTCGGCATCTGCTACGGCATGCAGGCCATGGCCCAGCAACTGGGCGGCAAGGTCAGCTTCGCCGACCACCGCGAGTTCGGCTACGCCGAAGTGCGCGCCCAGGGCCACACCCGATTGCTCAACGGCATCGAGGATTTCCGCAACGCCGACAGTCACGGCATGCTGAAGGTCTGGATGAGCCACGGCGACAAAGTCCTGGAGCTGCCACCCGGCTTCGTCCTCATGGCCTCCACCCCCTCGTGCCCCGTCGCCGGCATGGCCGACGAAGCCCGCGGCTTCTACGGCGTGCAGTTCCATCCCGAAGTCACCCACACCGTCCAGGGCCAGGCCATCCTCAGCCGCTTCGTGCACGAAATCTGCGGCTGCGCGCACGACTGGAACATGCCCGACTACGTCGCCGAAGCCGTCGAACACATTCGCCAGCAGGTCGGCAGCGACGAAGTCATCCTCGGTCTTTCCGGCGGCGTGGATTCCTCCGTCGCCGCCGCGCTCATCCACAAGGCCATCGGCGACCAGCTCACCTGCGTCTTCGTCGACCACGGCCTCTTGCGCCTGAACGAAGCCGAGCAGGTCATGAAGACCTTCGCCGACAACATGGGCATCCGCATCATCCACGTGGACGCCAGCGACACCTTCATGGGCCACCTGACCGGCGTCACCGACCCCGAAGCCAAGCGCAAGATCATCGGCCGCGAGTTCGTCGAAGTCTTCCAGAACGAAGCCGGCAAACTCAAGAACGCCCGCTGGCTCGCCCAGGGCACCATCTATCCCGACGTCATCGAATCGGCCGGCGCCAAGACCGGCAAGGCCGTCAGCATCAAGTCCCACCACAACGTCGGCGGCCTGCCGGACACGTTGAATCTCAAGCTGCTCGAACCCTTGCGCGAACTCTTCAAGGACGAAGTCCGCAAACTCGGCATCGCCCTCGGCCTGCCGCCGGAAATGGTCTACCGCCATCCTTTCCCCGGCCCCGGCCTGGGCGTGCGCATCCTCGGGGAAGTCAAGCGCGAGTACGCCGACCTCCTGCGCCGGGCGGATGCCATCTTCATCGAGGAACTGCGCAACACGCGGGACGAGGCCAGCGGCAAGACGTGGTACGAGCTGACCTCGCAGGCGTTCGCCGTGTTCCTGCCGGTGAAGTCGGTGGGGGTGATGGGGGATGGGCGGACGTATGACTACGTGGTTGCGCTGCGGGCCGTGGAGACCACCGACTTCATGACGGCGGGGTGGGCGGAGTTGCCTTATTCGCTGTTGGGGCGGGTGTCGGGGCGGATTATCAATGAGGTGCGGGGGATCAATCGGGTGGTTTATGACGTGAGTTCGAAGCCGCCTGCGACGATTGAGTGGGAGTGATCGGACGTCTAGTACAGTCCGGCACCAGACAGCAAGAAAGAGCGCCTAAGCCCGCGTAAATGCGGGCTTTTTTGATTCTTTGAGTGGCACCATCTGGTAAATTTTCGCATAGCCAAGCACCATTTTTTTATGGCATGGTAGAGGGTATCGAATGAACCTGATGCCATGCTTGGCAGTTGATACCATGTCGCTCAGAACGAGTGGTTCATGGTATCAAATTTACCTAACTCGTTGATCTATATAAATTTATATGGAGAAAGTACGGGTGTTCTGGGCATGGTATTTTGACGTGGAGAGCCACCCAACCCATGCTGACCGATACCAAGCTGCGCAACCTCAAGCCACAGGACAAACTCTACAAGGTGAACGACCGCGACGGCCTCTATGTGGCCGTGACGCCTGCCGGGTCGATCTCGTTCCGCTACAACTATTCGATCCACGGCAGGCAGGAGACCATCACCTTCGGCCGCTACGGTATCGGCGGGATCACCCTGGCAGAAGCCCGTGAGCGGCTGGGCGAGGCCAAGAAGATGATTGCCGCAGGGAAATCGCCAGCCAAGGAAAAAGCCAGGGATAAGGCTCGCATCAAAGATGCGGAGACGTTCGGCGCCTGGGCCGAAAAGTGGCTGCGCGGGTACCAGATGGCCGAATCCACGCGAGATATGCGCCGCTCTGTCTTCGAGCGTGAACTGAAGCCGAAATTTGGCAACCAGAAACTGGCAGAGATTACCCACGAAGACCTGCGCACGCTGACCGATGCCATCGTGGAGCGAGGCGCGCCGGCAACGGCAGTGCATTCCCGCGAGATTGTGTTGCAGGTCTATCGTTGGGCCATTGAGCGCGGCCAGAAGGTCGAGAACCCGGCCAATCTGGTGCGTCCTACGACCATCGCCAAGTTCGAGCCACGTGACCGGGCGCTGACGCCAGATGAAATCGGCTTGATGTACCAGTACATGGAGCGCATCGGCACGACCCCTTCCATCCGGGCGGCGGCCAAGCTGCTGCTGCTGACGATGGTACGTAAGAGCGAGTTGACCAACGCGACCTGGAGCGAGATCAACTTCAGCCAGGCGCTTTGGACGATCCCGAAGGAGCGGATGAAGCGACGCAATTCGCACCTGGTGTTCCTGTCCCGGCAGGCGCTGGACATTTTCATTGCCCTCAAGACCTTTGCCGGAGGATCGGAGTACGTGCTTCCGTCGCGGTATGACTCCGATCTGCCTATGAGCAGCGCCACACTTAACCAAGTGCTGACACTGACGTATCGGCTGGCGCAGAAAGAGGGGAAGTCGCTCGCCAAGTTCGGGCCGCATGACTTGCGGCGCACGGCCAGCACGCTGCTGCATGAGGCCGGCTACAACACCGACTGGATCGAGAAGTGCTTGGCGCACGAGCAGAGGGGCGTCAGGGCCGTTTACAACAAGGCCGAGTACCGCGAGCAGCGCACGTCGATGCTACAGGATTGGGCGGACATGATCGACGAATGGACGCTCAAGAAGCCAAGCCTGAAATCGTGAATTTGGATGGGAGCGTGGAGGACTACTCTTACCCACGCAGTTTTAGCCGCTAAAAAAACCATCGTTCAACCTCGTTAGCGGGCGGCAGCCGGCCAGCCTCGCAGAGCAGGATTCCCGTTGAGTGCCTTCGGCGCGAATAAGGGACAGTGAAGAAGGAACACCCGCTTGTGGGTGGGCCTACTTCACCTATCCTGCCCGCCTTACGGCGTTGTTTACACCAAGGAAAGTTCTGGTCGCGTTTTGTGGATTCCCCTGTAAACGCCGAGCCAAGCGTGTATACGCGTCGAATGCACGGCATTACAGGAAAACTCAGAGGTTTTCTGCCAATTTCCGCGTGAATTCCTCAACAGTTCCCCGTGATTTCCACATGAGCAAAAAAAGGTCCAGGCCGCAAAGGATTTACCGGCCATGGCGCTTCGTTGGTTTCAGGTGAAATCTCTCGGGGATTGCGGCAATTGCCTTAGAGACGGCCTGGCGTTCGATGCCCAGTCTTCGTGCAATCTCCGACTGATTGTGTCCTGACCATTGGAGCATCAGCATCTGCTTTTTACGGTCCGACAGTTTTGCGTCCACCATTTGCCGCGCTTGATTGCGGAGTTCGGTTGTGTCTGCCGGCTGTAAGCATTGACCCGCCACATAGTGAAAGACGTAGTTATCAACCAGTTGATCCCCCGATTTAACTTGGGGAGTGGCAGGCTTTGCGCTTTGCTGGCTAAGCCTGGCCAACTCGAGATCGAACTGAGCGACTGATCGCCTCGCTTGCCGATAGGCGGTATTCCAGGTGCCACTTGGCAACCTTGGCCGGTGCTCCAGGCAGTATTGGCTGCTCAGTCGAAGTTCTTCCTCCAGATCATTGGCCTTCGGGGTGTCGTTCCCATCAGCGTACAAGGCGAGTTCGGTGAGTGACCCGCAGAACCTGCAAAAACTTTGACGACGTTCGCCATTTAGGCGAGTGGTTCGCACTCGGGACTTTGCCGGTCGCTTGCAGGCGCAGTCCGCAACCAATTCGATCAACGTTTCCAGCGTCGCCACAAATCGCTCATCCCTCTTGGATTGCTTGTCCACGGTTTTGACGAACTGGCGTAGCAACTGCCGCTGCACGCGAACCATCGCATCAAGCCCCACCAACCGAATGATCTCGCTGAAGCTCACCCCTGTTCCCGCGCCAGGGACGTGGCCCAGGTAGCGTTGTGGCAGCGCCGCCGTGTATGCGGCCATAGCGGGGTCGATCAGCTCCTGTATCAGCCGAACGATGGGGTAGCGCTTTGAATACCTGGAGTATGGATGCCAGCGATCCTGAAGCTGTCCGATGGCTTCTGAGACTGTGGGATCGCATCCCTCCCAAACGGTAATGGTCGATTTAATTTTCATGTCAACCATTATCGCCAATTATTAGGCTGATGCAATACTGCGTTGCAAGGCATGATCAGGCACACATTAGAAAGTGACTGACGGAGGTCAATGCATGCAGGCAACGACGAACAGGACCCTAATCAACAAAAAAAAAACTACTGGCGATGATTCCGCTGTGCGAGCGCACGATTTACAACCTGGAGCAACGGGGAGAATTTCCCCGCCGGATTGCGCTCACTAGCCGAAATGTCGTGTGGGATTTGGCCGATGTCGAGGAATGGATTAAGGCCCGCAAGTTGTCGGGCATCCAAGCCCGTCGCCCCGGAATGGGGGGCTGAATTGTGTCCATTGATTTGCGGGCGGCCTTCGAGAATGAGCCGCCTGTACTTGATTTCATATGGCCTGGATTCCTTGCGGGAACAGTCGGAGCGTTGGTAGCGCCTGGAGCCACTGGCAAGAGCTTTTGGGCGCTTGAAGCAGCAATGTCCATTGCGTGCAGCGTTGCGGGCGGTGACCTTGTGGGCTTCAACCCGCAGCACGCTGGCCGCGTGATCTACCTGGCTGGAGAAGATCCGCCGGCAGCGCTTGTGTGTCGAATTCACGCTATCGGCAAGTACCTTGATCGGCAGGCTCGGGAAGCCATCGCGGAGAACCTGAGCGTTATGCCGATCATGGGGCAGCGCATGGACGTGATGAAAGAATCAGAGTTGTCCCGTCTAATTGAGACTAGCGCAGGTGCTCGGCTGATTGTGCTCGATACTTTGAGCCGGATTCACGGCTTGGATGAGAACAGCAACGGCGACATGGCGCGTCTTGTCGCCACCCTTGAGTACGTCGCGGCCAGCACCGGCGCATCAGTTCTGTACCTGCACCACGTCAGCAAAGGTAGCGCGCGCGAGGGGCTGGCCGATCAGCAGCAGGCCGCCAGAGGCGCGTCAGCTCTAATCGACAATGCCCGCTGGTGTGGCTTCGTGGCGAAGATGAGCGCGGATGAGGCCAAGCGTCTGAGTGATCGCGTCTATGAGCGACAGCCCATCGGAAACGAGCGGCGCGGCTACTTCGTGCGCTTCGGCGTATCCAAACAGAACTACGACGCCACCGATTTTGATCGCTGGTATTTGAGGCACGCCGGCGGTGTGTTGCGGCCGGTAGAGCTAGTGGAGGTGAAGAAGGAGAGCAGCCTGCACGTCGTGAATGGGAGGGACGATGAGCGGTGGTAATGCCGTGACCCCTACCAGTACGAGCGCGCAGGCACGGGTGATGCTCTATCAGCCTAGTCAGCGCCCACGCCTGCGCGAAGCAATTTGGGTGGACACGTCTTTCGGGCGCTGCCGCGTCACCGGTAGGTTAGGGCAGCGGCACGCCGATATTGTGGAGGCAGTCTTGTACTGCGCTGAACGTCGGCGCGATATCTCAGATGGTGGCGTTGAGCTTCTGGTGGACCCCGCCCGTGTGCGAAAGACACTGTCTGACAGCCGGTACAGCTTTACGCAGATCGAAAAGCTGTTGGTTGAATTACGCACCGCGACGATCTCAATCGAGACCCCGCAATTCGATTTTCCAATCATCGGCGGATTGATTGACCATGTTATCCCTTCGCCCATGACACGTCCCGATCCCCTGACGGGGGGTGAGCGGAGCCTCTGGCGGGTGCGGCTTGGTGTTGCGCTTGTGATGCTGCTCGAACATGATTTGAGCTTGTACTATGACCCGGCCCCCGTTGCTCGCCTACAGCATGGCATCAGCCAGGCTGTCGCGCGGCACGTTTTGAGCCACAAAGTAGAGCCGACTGGCGGATGGTATCTGGACACCATTATCGTGGCAGTAACCGGGGAAGCCTCAAGCCAGACCATGCGCGATGCTCGTCGAAGGCTCAAGGAGGATGCTGAAAAATTACGGCAAATTGGGCTTGCGATTGACGGCGACCGAATCAGGAAGAGGGGCGTTGGCAACACCTAAAGCGTGGCACAGCCGCCCGATGGCGTGGCACACCCGCCCGATAGCGTGGCACAGTCGCCCGAAACGTGGCACAGCCGCCCGGAGTTAGCAGGATATTCAGGATATTCAGATCCTGCGCGGCACAGCCCGCGCTTGATGCGCGGTCCGGCCTTGCCGGTCGGCCACGGGCCGACGGTTGAACACCAAGGAAGGAGAGCGTCTGCCGGATGCGCCTACTGCTCCTCCTGGCGTTCAACCTAAAACGTCGGTTTCCGGTTTCGCTTCATGGCGCGTCCCACATCCGCACAATGCGGATGGAATAGGAGGCGACCGGATCAGATGCCCTGCAAAAGCGCGCAGGACGACCAGGAGGCGGTTCAAAACGGTTCGGTATTGGTTGGGTGGCCTCGCGACCCGAAAATCGCACCACGGACCGTACATCGCGTTTTCAGGCTGGCGCCGGTTGAGACTGGTCCACGCGGAGTGAACCGGCGGCCTGATATCGGTAAGAATATTATTCTTCTTTCCGCGAGAAGCGGCCCCTCAAGTGTCAATGAAGTCGATACAAATCAAGAACATGGAAATGCGAAAGCACCGAAAATATGGGCTTTTCTGCGTTCACACAGGCCGTTCGTTGACAGTTCCGGCGTCAGGTGCGGAAGTTGAGCCGGCCCGGGCCGCTTTACCAGGTTTTCGGCTCTGAGTGCTTGTACTCGCCACGGCGCAAGCATTGCGCTACCAGGTCATCGCGCGACTTTCCTGCCGGCAAGGTCTTCCAATAATCCGCTTTGCATGTTTCGTCGCTCACGTCGTACTGCTTATCCGCACTGGCATCGTCACCGCAGCCGACCAACACTGATCCCATCAGTACGCCAACCACAAGCCCCTTCAACACTGCCACTTCTGCCTCCATACGAGATTTCGGAAGCGACATGATAGCCGGTCCTCGCCGCTGTACAGAGTAGGGCGGCCGCCGTTCTTTAGCGGCTAAAACACCCTTCCCCTGGCGTCCAAACAACGTTTCTATCCGGAGAAGTTTGTTCCCCGTGGTTCGCTGCGCTCACTCCTGCATCTTCGAATTCGGATCGGCTGCATCTGCAAACGGCGTACGGAAATCACGGGGAAATGTTGAGGAATTCGCGCGGAAATCGGCAGGAAACCTCTGTGTTTTCCTGTAATGCCGTGCATTTGCCGCGTATACACGTTCGGCTCGGCGTTTACAGAGAAATCCACAAACGCGACCAGAACTTTTCTTGGTGTAAACAACTCCGTAAGGCGGGCAGGATAGGTGAAGTTAGCTAATCGGCGGAGCCGATTAGCTATCTTCACTGTCCCTTATTCGCGCCGGGGGCACTCAACGGGAATCCTGCTCTGCGAGGCTGGCCGGCTACCGCCGGCTCGTGAGGTTCGGCTGATTACAGAAAACGAGATGGGCGAGAACGGGAAACGTCGCCGGCTAGGCAGAGCCTAGCGAGCCGTAGTTCCTGCACCTTTGAAGAACTATTTCTAATGTCAACCATTTTCGCCAATTATTAGGTCGATATGATTCCGCATTGCAGGGCAATATCAGGCACACATTCGAAAGTGACTGATGGAGGTCAACGCAATGCACGCAAAAACATATAGCCCTCTGAGTAACAGGCGAGAGCTACTCACTACGAGGTCGCAAAATTTAGCGGCTAAAATCGCTCTCACCGTCGTCGCGGCCCTTGGCATCGTTTCAATGCCCGCGCATGCAGGCATTCCGGTCATTGACGGAACCAACCTGTCGCAAACGACCGTCACCGCGATTCAACAGGTCGCGCAGGTCCAGAAGCAAATCGAGCAATACTCAACGCAGTTGCAGCAGTACGAAAACATGCTGCAAAACACGGCCGCGCCCGCCGCCTACATTTGGGATCAGGCACAGTCCACCATTAACGGATTGATGCAGTCCATCGACACCCTGAATAACCTCACCAATCAGGCCGGCAGCCTGGACGCTTACCTGGGTAAGTTCCAGGACGTGTCCTACTACAAATCGTCGCCGTGCTTCACCTCGGCCGGCTGCTCTGACACCGAACGTACCGCGCTGGAGAAGACTCGCGCCTTGGCTTCACAGTCGCAAAAGGCTGCAAATGATGCGCTGTTCAAGGGCATCAAAGATCAACAGGACAATCTCAAGTCAGACGCGCGGCAGCTTGAACGTCTGCAATCGCAGGCGCAGGGCGCAAAAGGGCAGATGGAAGCCATTGGCTATGCCAACCAAATTGCCAGCCAACAGTCCAACCAGCTTCAGCAAATCCGTGGCCTTTTGCTCGCGCAGCAGAACGCCATCGGTGCACAGTTGCAGGCCCGAACCGACCGTGAGGCGCAACAGGAAGCCGCGCATAAGGCATCGACGGAGTCCAGGATCGGGAAGACTCCCAATCCGAAAAACTGGCTGCAAGTGAAGCCGTAGGAGGGCGGGAACATGAAGAAATCAATGGTCCTCTTGACCGCCGTTCTCGTCGCATTGGTCGCCGGCTGCGATAACAAGCAGCCGGCCCAAATGCCCGAGGTGAACGCGGAAAACTGCGCGCCCGACCGCATTCAGAAAATCGGGGATCGACAGACGCGTGAGCAGTTCGCCGGCGCGTGCTCCCGCCGGTCGGTGATTGCACCGACTGATACTCCTAAGAACTGGCTGGAGGTGAAACCATGAAACGAATGGCGCTCGTCCTTAGCGTTGGCCTGGCCTTCGCATTGTTCTCAACGGGTGCCTCGGCCGAGCTGACCAATCAGGGCATGCTTGACCAGGTGGTGACGGAGTTCGCCAGCAAGGCATCGAGCTGGAAAACGGTCATCATGGATGCCGCGACTTGGCTTTTCTGGACCCTGGGCACGATTTCCCTGGTCTGGACGGGCGGCACACTCGTCATGAAAAGGGCGGATGTTGGAGAGTTCTTCGCGGAGTTTGTGCGCTTCATCCTGTTTTTCGGCTTCTACCTTTGGCTGCTGCGAAACGGGCCAGAAATCGCATCAGCGATTATTCAATCCTTGCAGCAACTCGGATCGAAAGCTACCGGTATATCGTCCGTGACGCCCTCCGGCATCGTCGATGTGGGCTTTATGATCTTTCAGCAGCACGTCAAGAACTCGTCCCTGTGGAGTCCGGTTGATACGGTCATCGGGGCAATTCTTAGCATCGGAATTCTGCTGCTGCTCGCCACCATTGCAGTCAATATGCTGCTTGTTCTGGTGTCGTCTTGGTGCTTGATGTACCTGGGAATCTTCTTCCTCGGCTTCGGCGGCTCGCGCTGGACCTCGGATATGGCTATCAACTATTACAAGACCGTCCTCGCGGTTGGCGTCAACCTGCTTGTCATGGTCGCTCTGGTCGGGATCGGCAACGACATGCTGACCGGGTTTTACGCCAAGATGGGCAAGGGCACGCTCAACTTTGAAGAAATGGGCGTGATGCTGGTTTTCTGCCTGGCACTGCTGTTGCTCATTAACCGGGTGCCGCCCCTGATCTCCGGCATCATCACCGGCGGCGGCGTTGGCGCGGCCGGTGGCCTCGGTAACTTCGGAGCTGGCGCGGTTGTAGGTGCAGGCATGGCGGCCGCAGGCATGGCGGCGCAAGCTGTGGCCGCTGCTGCGTCCGGCGGTGCTTCCCTGGCTGCATCGGCCGCAGGCGGTGCGCAAGCCGTCATGACGGCAGCGTCGGCGGCCGCTCAAGTCGCCGATGGTGGCGGTGGTGATATGTCGAACGCAGGCGGCGGCGGAGAATCTGGTGGCGTTGGCGCTACTGGCGGCGAGCCTATGGCCGCTGCATCCGGTGGCGGCGGCTCCCCGATGGCCCAGGCCGCAGGCGATGGGGCATCTGGAAGCGGCGGTAGCTCTGGTGGTGGTAGTTCCTCTGGTGGCGGAAAAGCCGGCCAGATCGCGAAAGGTACGGTCGCCAACCTCGCCAAAGGCATCGGCTCGATGGCCTCAGCCAAGGCCAGCAGCATGGCCGGCGCGGCCAAGAGCCGGATTGCGGAAACCGCTGGCGGCAAGCTCGCCGCGACGATCAAGGCGGCCAGCAGCCCGAGCGCTGACAACAGCCCCTCCAACTCGAATGACAATGCGCTGGCAGACGCCGGCAATGATGAGGTCGCAGCTTTCGTAAACCGGCCGCAGGCGACCTAAAGCGCGTCGGCCGACGATGCAACGCCGGCCGACACTTCCACTATCCACCTGTGAGAGAGGTGAAAAATGGCAACTGTATATCCTAACGAATTTTCCCAAGTCGTTCATCACGCGGCAGCGGAATTGAACGCTATCGACTGGCTGGACCAGGCAGCCGCGCGAGAGCTGGGGCCGCTGGCCGAAGCCACGGCCAATATGTTCATGGTGCTGTTCTACCAAGCCGAAACGGGCCTCGCGACACGCGATGACTTCCTGAAAGCTAGGACGCAGATTCAGAACGTTCTGAGTGCTCACAACGGCCGTTTTCAATGAATCGGAGGCTTTATGGAATTTTTTCCCCCGCAATCATTCTCTGATCTGCTGATCGTCTGGGCACTGATGTTCGTCGTCATGCTCGGGTTTTATTTCCTCGGCCGTCTCATCTGGGCATTGGGTTTCGGCCCCCAGGCCACGGCGATCGCGAACAGGATGGAACGCATACAGCAGACCGTCATGCAGCCGACCGGGCAACGTCTGATCGGAACCGCTGACCAGCTTTCAAAGCTACAAGGCTGGCCTTTCCACAATCGCAGCCGCCGCTAATCTTCCCTTCAAGGTATCCCGACAACAAGGGCGGCCAGTGTGCCGCCCTTGTTATTTCGCCTTGTCTTCTCCACATGTGTCCCAGCTCATTTCACCGCGTCCCTGGCCTTGTTGAGCCAGCCGGCCACGTCATCGACCTGGTAGGCGCGGAACTGACCGCGTAGCACTCGCGACAGCGCGGACGTTGACAGCCCCAACACGGCGGCCGCTTTTTTTCTGGACCATTGCCGTGCCTTGATAGCGTCATTCAGTTGCATGATTAGGCGCGACTTAGCCAGCATCCTCTCGGCGTCGGGTATGTCGAGATCGGCATAGACGTTGCCGCTGCTGTGGTGAATTTCAATTTCGCCCTGGTCGGGTACTGATACGATAGATTTATGGAGCATGTGGCCTCCCTTTATTGCAGTCTGTCCCGGTCGCCGGTGAGGATTTTCCGTCAATGGGTATCGACATGCGGACCATCTTTGCCATCGTCTAATCCTCTTGGTTGAGTCTGGTGGCCAGCCGCGTCAGGAGGTCCATTCGCTCATGCAAAATCGCCACGATCAATGCTGCCGCATCTTCGCGTGGCAGGCAAAAGACGTAGTGATGTTCACAGCGGGCCATCCGCAGCGCCGGGTAGATTTCGCTCATATCCTTGAAGGGGCGGTGTCCGTCAGCGAGGGCGGCAATCCCCTGTTCCAACTTGGCGATATAGCGCCGCACCTGGGCTGCGCCCCACTCCTTCCGCGTGTAGCGGATGATGCCGCGTAGATCGGCTTCGGCCTCGGTCGTTAGGACGTAGCCCGTCAAGCGCGGTCCCCGTCAAGTTCCTCTTTGAGAATTTCTCCGACGCTCTTGGTGGACACCTTGCCGGCTAGCCCGTCGCTGACGCGCGTGTGCAGCAGGGTTTTTAGCTCCTGCCATGCCTGACCGGCGTCCGCATCACCAGGAAACAGGCGTTCCAGGGCGTACTGCTTGATGGTCTTCCCCTGCAAGGCGGCCAGAGCCTTGAGGCTCTGGTGCTGCTGGTCCGTTATGTCGATTGTCAGGCGACTCATAAGATAAGCTCCACAGATTACACAAACCCACATTAGCACATATGTAGGGGTGAGGCCACCGTCTACCAGAGGCGCTGGAATTGTCTTGCCAGCTCAGTAGGACCGGGAACATGCGCTAGGCGCATATAAATCGGACTTTCACAATTGGGCCTAGTGAGCTAAGATGGGCGCATTAACCTATACCCAAAAGAGCCAGTATGAGAACAAAGGAGGACCGACGCGTCGTGGCGCTACCGGTTGGAATCGCACACGATACGGGGTGGCTAACGGATGCCGGGGCCGAGAGAGTCAACGACCTGCGCGACAAGAAGCCGGTAGAGTCAATGAGGGTTGACAACGCCCCAGTCCCCAAAGTAGCCCGCGTCTATTTGCGCGTTAGTACCGATGCTCAGGACCTGGAACGCCAGGAAAGCATCATTGAGGCAGCCCGGTCGGTCGGGTACTACGTCGCTGGCGTCTATCGTGAGAAGGCTTCAGGTGCGCGTCCAGACCGACCCGAGTTGCTGCGAATGCTCTCGGACCTACAGTCTGGCGAGGTAGTCATTGCAGAGAAAATCGACCGTATCAGCCGCTTGCCGCTTGTAGATGCCGAGCGCCTGGTTGCAGCCATTCGAGCGAAGGGCGCACGTCTCGCCGTTCCTGGTGTTGTTGACCTGTCCGAGCTGGCGGCCGAGGCAACGGGCGTAGCCAAGATCGTGCTGGAATCCGTCCAGGACATGCTTTTGAAGCTCGCTCTACAAATGGCGCGCGACGATTACGAGGACCGCCGCGAACGGCAGCGCCAGGGCATTGAGCTGGCGAAGGGTGCGGGCAAGTACCGAGGCCGGCGGGCCGATCCGAAGCGCCGCGCCCAGGTGATCGCGTTGCGCCGATCCGGCCACAGCATCAACAAGACGGCCGAGCTGGTCGGGTGCAGCCCATCCCAAGTGAAGAGGATATGGGCGATCGAAGTGAGCCAGTCCGAGGCGGTGCGCATGGGGGCCTTCCGCGAGGACGCATTGACCGAGGCTGACGCGATGGTGGCTGCCGACCAAGAGGGTGCGAAGGTATGAGCAACGGGCACTATTCCTTGCCTCCGCTTCGGCCGGAGCTGCAAGCCTCACATGATGAGATGGACGCTAAGGGCGATTACTTTGCCTATGCCGTGTGCCGCACATATGACGGCCAGGCGTGGGAAGTGGCGACCAAGCAGGGCTGCATATATGGCACGCTCGATGGCTGCTATCTCGACCACGACGAAGCGGCCGCTGCAGGCGTGGCCTGGCTGCTGGAAAAGATCGACCACGAACCGATCGGCGACGAGGAGACCTGCCAGTGATTATGGGAGAGCCAGGTGATATTTATGCCAGATCGAGACCGGGTCTCTGTTCATAAAACGGTGGTTTTTCTAACACCATAAAAAACCTACCTAAGCACTGCTACTTAGAATGTTAAGTTGTTAAGATGCCCATAAATTTATCATCGTCCGAAAAATGTTAATAAATCAACGGATCGGTTATGCCCAGTTTCGAAGGATGACCAGAACCTGGATTTGCAGCGCGACGCACTGCAATTGTCTGGGGTTCAGGCGATCTACGAAGAGATGGCGAGCAGCAAAACCGCTGGTCGGCCGGAGCTGAACCATTGTCCGAAGGCGTTGCGTGCCGGTGGGTAGCACATTCACATGATTTACCTTGGCCATGGTCAGGAAGAGTTAGGAGGAGAAAGTATGACGAAGCTGGACTCAGAAGAGCTACCGAAGCCATTTTTCATCACTGAGGGTGGCCCATCAGCCGATCTCCCAATACACCCACATCGAACCAAAAGCCTTCCGCAAATCCTAGCGGGGCTCACCGATGGCGAGTTGGCGAGGTGGCCTGACGCTCTTACAGACGCTGAGCGAGAGCGGAGGTATAGGGCCATAGGCTGAGCGTCAGGAAGGAAAACATCGGCTGAATTGATTGGTAAGTAGGCGCGACCAAGTTCAACGATACCAGTTTGAGAATAGCCTGGCGTTGTCTGGTGCTTTCGGGTGGCGAGGGTAGTAATCCGATCGAATTAATTGACAACAAAAATGGAATAGGTGCTGACGATGCTCGACCAAATGTTCACTGCGGAGAACTTCCGTCGCATCTATGATGCTGAGAACCGCAAGGGCGCCGACTTGGCGACCCGATACTTCCCCACGCTTGAGCCATTTACACTCAATGTACGCAACAAGGTGCAGGAGATTCGTGATTTACGGAAAAGCGAAGCTGCACTCAAAGCGAGTGACTTCGAGGAGCGGTTACTTACGTTGAAGGCTGAACTAACGGCTTTGAAGGCAGATAAATCATCAGCCGTTGATGCCTTGATGGATAGCATCAGCCAGAAGGTACTTAAACCGCGCTTCAAGATCGATCTTTCCAAAAAGATCGGACCGAAGGGAAAGGCCGTTTTCTGCATTGACGAGGAGCCTGAAACCTTCTTCGTCATTAAGCAAATCCAGCGTAACATTCATCGAATTTATGGTGTCAAGCAAGCGAGTCGTCATGACCTCGTATGTCAGCTTCGCGATATGCTCGGCAGCAAATTTCCCTTTGAACTGGTTCGCACGGATATTTCGTCATTTTATGAAAGTATCGACCGTAAGCATTTGCTAGAGAAGCTGGAGCGCGACCAGCTATTGAGCCCCGCGTCAAAAAAATACATAAAACAAGTGATGGACTCATATGGCTTGATTTCTGGCTCATCTACTGGCGTTCCCCGAGGTGTGGGCATTAGCGCGTATTTAGCCGAGTTGTATCTGAGGCCGGTGGATAAGGCGATCCAGGCTCTTCCTGGTCTGGTGCTATATTGTCGGTTTGTCGACGACATAGTGGCAGTGTTTGCACGCCCGCCTGCTGGAAAAAGCCTCGGTTCATTCAAAGAGTTGATCAATGAAATCCTCAGTGATAACCGTCTTGCGCTCAATGAGGAAAAAACCTCTGAATTTAATCTGGCTGATACTAACCCGAAGAAGTTCGAGTATCTGGGGTATCGCTTCTGCCTCAAACAGGGGCAGCTTGAGATCAGCCCGAGCGCGGCAAAAATGATGAAGTATCGGTCGAGGATGAATGCTGCGTTTGCAGACTATTGGCATGAGAAGTCTGTCGATTCAAAAGGTGCATTCAGGAGGTTGGTCGGACGCATTAAATTTCTGACAGGTAACACACGCCTTTCCAACAGTAAGTCACGCGCTGCCACCGGAATATATTTTAACAACTCGGTCGTGACCGATTTGTCGAGCTTCAAATTACTCGATAGGAGGCTCAGGAAGCGTATAGACAAGCTAGGGCGAAGTAGTCTTCAAAGGAAGTTAAGAAAACTTAAATTCACGACGGGTTTTGAGCAGCGACGGTATCATAATTTTAGTACCCGAGAGTTGCAGATGATCGTGGGGGCCTGGAAGCATGACTAAGCGACGCGCTTCGCTCACTCACCGAAAGCAAAGGTCTGTACTCACCGATATGTTGCCGTTCGAAGTGCCGCCGACGTTCTCCAATCGGGGCTATTACCGCTTCTTGGTTAATAACAGCATTGAGATTCAGGATGGCCAGTTGCGCTGGATTTGCGAAACGACCGCTCTCGACCAGACAATGCGGTTACTGTTCGGAATCAAGCCAACAGCCGACATTGCGACTGCTGTTGTGAACGAGTGGGGCAAGGAGAAAACTCGCCGCAGTGTACCAATCGGTAAATGCGAGATGGCAACCATCCCTTTTAATTTCCGCGTCGCTCATAATCTTGATGGACGTACGCTTAGCGTTGTCCATCCGCGTAATCAGGTCGCCGTGGCAAGTTTTTACGCCATGCACAGCGCCTTGATTATATATCATACTTCTGTTAGCGAACTCTCGATTCGTCATCCTGTTTCGGTGTCGCGCTACGCTTATTTCAAAGACAAGCTTCATGAGGAGCGCTTAGATACTGTCGCAGGCGTCGAGGAAAGCGATCGAGAGTATGAGCAGTTGGGATCTTATTTCGTGTATCGGAAATACCGAAATATTCACCGCTTCTTTGAATCGCATCAATACCATCGTAGTGAGAAAAAGTATGATGCAATGGTGCAGATTGATGTGGGTAAGTGCTTTGACAGCATCTATACTCACTCACTGCCTTGGGCGGTATTGGGCAAAGACCAGACGAAATTCAGTCTGGAGGCGTCGAAGAAAACTTTTGGGGGGCGTTTCGATGCCCTTATGCAAGATCTCAATCATAAAGAGACCAACGGTATAGTGATTGGCCCGGAGTTCTCCCGAATTTTTGCTGAGATTATTCTGCAGGCCGTTGATGTAGAGGTGGTCGAGAAATTGTCCGAAGGGGCTAATCTGACCCACAAGGTAGATTATGAAATCTTCCGCTACGTGGATGATTTCTTTGTTTTTTATAATCAGGAGTCTACTCAACTCAAGATATTCGAGACGCTTCAACAGGTGCTCAAGTCTAAAAAACTCAGCATCAACACGGCAAAAATAAAGCATTATCAAAAGCCAATCATAACAGAAATTACGATTGCTAAAGAGCGTATCTCGATTCTGCTGAATGACGAGGTCGATCCAGTGTGTGAGGAGGAGCTTCTGGTCGATCCCTCCAGCCCTCCAAAGAAGAATCTGGCTTGCTCTGTAAATGCGAACCGTCTGATTGTCCGGTATAAGGCAGCCATCAAAGAGGCTGGCGTGACCTATGGTGATCTCCTGAACTACACCTTCGCTATAACCGAGAGTAAAATTGAGAAGCTTTCCAAAGCATATGTGACGAGCGACAAGTCAGATCGTGACCGTAAGCGCCTTTCCAATGCCTTGCTCGCGATTATGGAGTTCGTGTTTTTCGTTTACTCTGCAAGCCCGAAGGTCAATCATACGATCCGCCTCTGCCGGATGATCACTGCTTCTGTAAATTTCCTGCAGGCGCAAAGTTTTCCATACGAGCAGAAACATTTACTGTTTAAGTATGTTCACGACAACGTGTTGCAGCAGCTTGAAAAAAACACGATGAGCGTACATCGTGAGATCGAGAGCCTATACCTACTTATTTCCTTGTCGCAGATCGGTCGGGAATATTGGCTGCCGGTTTCTGTGCTTCTCCGGCATTTCCTAATCAAGGAGGAAGAAGATACAGCGTGCTATGTTCGTCCGTCGGGCTTTATGAATCACTTTTCGATAACAGTTCTGCTGTCCTATATCAAAGACAAGGTTCGCTATGAAAAGTTGAAGACTTTCGTAGAGGATCACATCATTGCCAAACTCGAATATATGAAGGCCCATTGTCCGGATGATGCGGAAACACTGATTTTGCTGCTTGATTTGATTGTCTGCCCTTATATTAGTAACGCTACTAAAGCTGCCATTGGACAGGTTTTTGGGCTAGATGAGATAAAGCTTGCATTGATTCAATTATCCAACGATCAGTGGTTCACCGCTTGGGGTGATAAATTCGACCTCGGGAAAGAGCTGGAGGCGAGGCGTAGTCGTGAAGTATACTGACCTCGGCGCTCCGCTTTACCCTTAATGGCTGTTGGCAGCCCACACACAAGCGCCAACTCTTCCCCTATATCAATTGGGGGGAGGGTATGAGACGGCAGGAGCGGGCCGTCTCTCCTCTGCATTCTTGCTACGTCGGCGCTTTCGTTGGCATTGCTGCATCAAGGCAGGCTAGGCGCAAGCTGGTGTACATGTGGGTTATCCCTGATCGTTAGGTGTTTTCAGCTAACCCATGAGACTAACTGAGCGTTTTTTTGGGGGAGGGGTATTCTTCATGGTACTGCTGCTCTGTTGATTTTTATATGTCTGTTTTTAAATGGATTTTTACTGCCATTGATAATAGAGTGGGAGTGACGGAGCGTCTTTCGGAGGCTATCGGCAGGTATCGGTAGAAGTGTCGTAACTTGTTGAATTTAAAAGTATAAGTTGCGTTTTCTGTCGGTGGCTATCGCCGGCCAGCAGAACGGGTCGGCGACAGAACTGACGGTAAGCCCCCGGAGGTCGGCTCCAGACCTTCCTGTTTACTATTGAGACCGAACCGGTCTTTGACGGTAAAAAACTCCTGAGGAAAGCTTGTTTCATGCGGCTTTCCGAGCATCAACGGGTCTCCAGGTCCCTGACGGTAAAAGCCGTCACGAACAGGAGGAACACCTCGATGCTCACCGATACTGCACTGCGCAATCTCAAGCCTAAGTCCAGGATTTAAAGGTTTTTGACCGCGATGGCATGTACGTGGCGGTATCGACCGCCGGTACCATCACCTTCCGCTACGACTACCGTCTCAACGGACGCCGCGAGACGCTGACGCGACCTGGAACGAGGTGGATTTCGAGAACGCCACCTGGACGATCCCCAAGGTGCGGATGAAGGGGCGCAAGCCGCACGTGGTCTACCTGTCGCGGCAGACGATGGACATCTTCGTGGCCCTGCACACCTGCGCGTCAGGCTCGCGATTCGTGCTGCCGTCGCGCTATGACCCCGACCGGTGCATGTCGCATGCCACGCTCAACCGGGTGACCCAGCTCATTGGTTCACGTGCGAAGGAAGCCGGGTTGCCGCTGGAGCCGTTCACGGTGCATGACCTGCGGCGCACCGCGTCCACGCTGCTCAACGAGGTGGGCTTCAACGGGGACTGGATCGAGAAGTGCCTGGCGCACGAGGAGGGCAGCCGGTCTTCGCGCTCGGTCTACAACAAGGCCGAGTACGCCGGGCCGCGGCGGTACATGCTCCAGGAGTGGGCCGACATGGTGGAGGCGTGGGTCGATGGGCGCACGCATGTGCCGAAGCTGGTGCCGGAGGACGTGTCGGTCCCGGTGCTCAGCACGGCTTTGTGAGGGAGGAGCGCAGATGACCTTGACCGGGATCGCTTCTAGCGGACATTCCGAGGCTTGCATTCGTCCAGAAAAGATCACTATGGGTGATCTTTTCCTCAGTTCATTAAACTCATCGTTCTTGGCGTTGGTTTATAAATCTGATATTTTGATCACTATGGATGCTCAAAATTCAGGAAAACTGAACCGATTGCTGGCCGAACTGGGCGATACGCGTCTGGTGTCCAGCCGCTGGCTGCGCGCGCATGACTACTCCAACAGCCTGGTCGCGCGTTATGTGGGCAGCGGCTGGCTGGTGTCGCCGGCGCGTGGCGTCTACATGCGCGCCGGCGGGCGGCTGCAATGGGATGGGGTAGTCCGCAGCCTGCAGGTAGGGGAGGGCATGCCACTGCATGTTGGGGGACATTTTGCGCTAGCCCTGCAAGGGCACGAGCACTACTTGCGTCTGGGCGATGCCGGGACGATCACGCTTTACGGGCCTGTGCCGCCGCCGGGCTGGGTCGGCAAGTTGTCGATGGAGCAGCGCTTCAAGTACGAGGGCAGGGGGCCGTTCGATCTACGGGCTGTGCCCTTTACTTCGGAAGCTTCCGAGAAGGCGCTGTCCGAGGCGGGCTTGGCCTGGCATTCCGCTGTGCCTGGTGTCGATGCCCTGGTGTGTTCGACGCCTGAGCGGGCCATGCTGGAACTGTGCGATGGCATATCGGATGCCGCCGGGGTCTACGAAGCCGATGCGCTGATGCAGGCCATGACCACGCTGCGCCCGCAACGGGTTGGCCTGCTGCTGCGCCACTGCCGCAGCATCAAGGCGAAGCGGCTGTTCCTGGCCTTGGCCGATCGACATCGGCATGCGTGGTTGTCGCATGTGCCGTTGGATGGCGTCGATCTGGGGCGCGGCAAGCGCGCGCTGGTGCCCGGTGGGCGTCTGCATCCGACCTACCAGATCACCTTGCCGGGAGACCTCGATGATCACCTGGCTTGATCGGTGGGACCGGCGCTATACGGACCGTGTGCGGTTGCTGGTGGAGATCCCTGCCGGTGCTGGCCCAGGAGCCGCACTTCGCTCTCAAGGGCGGCACAGCCATCAACCTGTTCGAGCATGATCTGCCTCGCCTGTCGGTGGACATCGATTCGGCCTGGCTGCCAGTCCACGACGATGCCGAGGATGCGAAGTTGATCGCCGAAGCGCTCGGGCGCTTGGCCGATGCCTTGGGCGCCCGGCCTTTGCAATTGCAGGTACAGGCTTCGGCGGGCGAGGGTGGGGCGGTCATCCGGCTGGTGGCCAGTCGCGGCCGTGCGCGTGTGCAGATCGAGACGACGCCTGTCATGCGCGGGACGGTCCATCCAGTGCGAACCATGGTCGTGCGGCCACGGGTGGAGGAGGCGTTCGGCTTCGCCGAAGTGCAGGTGCTGGACTTCGCCGATCTGTATGCCGGCAAGCTGGCGGCGGCGCTGTCGCGGCAGCATCCGCGCGATCTGTTCGATGTGGGCCTGCTGCTGGCGGATGAGCGGGCGGATGCAGGTCTCTGGCGGACCTTTCTCGTGTATCTGACGTGCAGCCCCAAGCCGGCCTGGGAGATGCTGGCACCGCGCGTACCTGCGGATTTCGAGGCCACCTTCGAGGCTCACTTTAAGGGCATGACGGCTGAGCCCATTGAAGCGACGGCCTTGTTGGAGAGCCGCGAGCGCCTATTGGCACGGGTGGCGCATTGGCTGGACGAGCCGTCGCGCGCTTTTCTGCAATCGGTCGACGGGAACGAGATACGGCGGTCACGCTTGCTGCGGCTCAGATGGCACAGGTGCTGCCCGGTGTAGAACTGGTCAGGGCGGATGCCGGGTAGTCGCCGTGGACGCCAGATGGCGGTTTCATGGAACAGGGCGGTGCCGGCGCAGTCTCACCTTCGGGCCGGCCGATGTGTTGGCCTTCGCTGATCGAGAGGCTTGCTTGTGGCCTTCGATCCAGGCTTCGAGCTCTTCCAGACTCCAGACGACGCAGTGGGCGGTGAGGCGGAAGCGGCGCGGGAATTCGCCGCGCTGCTCCATCTCGTAGATCGTCGTCTCGGCCAGAGGCATGATCTGGTGCAGTTCCTGACGGCCGATGGTGCGGCGGAAAGGCAAGGGCGTCTTCGCCGGGAACTGGGGGCGTTGTCGTAGCCGGGCATGCCCGGATGGGGCAAGGATGAAAGTCTGTCCGGGGTAGGGAGTGAAGAGGGCGGCATGGCAGTGACCGTGATCGGATGCGTGGCGGTCTTGCCCTTCCCTTCATCGTGCCCGCCCGGCAACCTTTCCCTTGGAGAACCCGGACTTCGATCCGGCCTCCGTGGTCAAGCTGTTCACGCCGGATGCCGGCGCGACCTGGCTGCTGGCCTCGATCGATCCCGATGATCACGACACGCCTTTAGGCTTGGCGACCTGGGTCTGGGCATGCCGGAAATCGGCTGGGTCAGTTTGGCGGAAATCGCAGCCTTGCGCGGCCGGCTGGGCTTGCCGGTCGAGCGTGACCTGTATTTCCGGACCGGGAAGCGCCTGAGCGCCTATGCGCGCGATGCGCGGTTGGCCAGGCGCGTCGTTGTCTGACGCGCAGGGCGTCGCTGTACGCCTCTTCGCATCGCGCCCGCGTGGCGCAATGTCTGTGCTCCTGTGGCGCTGCGTGCTTCGTTTGCCTCCAGCGGAGAGCCCTGCTGCGCGATGCTTGGCGCCCCTCAAAGAACGCCGAATCGGCTGCGCCAGATCAGCCTTCCCTACTTGGCCCGTTGGCTGCGCATGCCGGGCACGATCTTCAGGTCCTTGCGGCTGCTGAGTTCGCAATAGGCATCGGTTTCGACGCCGTAGGCAGCGATCCTCGATTCGGCGTCGTGGTGGATGCCCCAGCCGAACTGCTTGACCAGCGGGGAGGCGCGCAGGCAGGCCTGGGACTTGGCGAAGAAGGTTTCGCGCGCCTGCGCCCGATCCTCGGGAGCGACGCCGTTGCGGATGGCGTGGACCTCGAACAGCAGGTCGTCGCTGGTGTAGTGATAGGGCCGGGCGGCCAGGAGCCGGTGCTGGATCTGCGCAATCGAGCCGGCCCTGGGCGGTGTCTGGCCCATGGTGGCTGTGCTGTCGGGTGAAGCCGTGATGAAGGCGTCCACGTAGTTCGTCGTCATGGTGCAACTGGCTCCTGGGTGTCCCCGGCCAAGGATACATGGCTGGTCGCGCTGTCGTGCTTCGCATCGAGCCGCCAGCGGCGTCTCGCCCCTGACGGGCTTTCCTCGTTCCCTCGCTCCGCTCGGCTGACGCCTCGGGCCCGGCTTCCAGATCCGGGCTTGCGCGCTTTGCTTGCCGTGTGGTCGGCATCTAGGAATCCGGTGTGTAGTGTGAACAGCATAGCTCTCTTTGTCAGGAGGAGGACCATGCAACTCGCATCCCGTTTCGCTTCCCGGTCCCCGTCGCTGCATTCGACCAGGCAGCAACGCCGCGGGCTACCAAGATTCTGACGGCCTTCAGCTCAGTTGGAGGCTTTTGGCATGGCGCTTGACGACCTTCGGCGCCGCCGCACCTGGCTTCAACCGGCCTGCGGCAGCGGCCTTGAGCAGCCGCTGGAATGTCGGGCATTGCGCATGATGGGCGGCGGGGCATGCGGCGGCATGGCGCAGTCCCTGGCTCATCGTGCGTAGACGTTTGATGGTCGCGTCAATTTCATCGGCCTTCGCCGACAGCATCTTTCTGTCCACTTGCACAGCGCCATCGGGAGAGAGCATGGCGTGGATTTCGTCCAGTGAGAGGCCCCCGGCCTGCCCCAGCGCGATCAGCGCCAATTGGTCGAGCACGTCCGGTGCAAAGTGCCGCCAGCCACCTGCCGCGCGGGTTGCCGAGATCAGCTCCTTCTTCTCATAGAACCGTAGCGTGGAGGCTGGCAGGCCGGTGCGCTTGGCGACTTCGGAAATGTCCATCGCATATCTCTTGACTTGAAGTTGACTTCAACTTTTACCATGCCATTGAGACTTGATTGGAACAATCGCAAAGGAACAGGGAGCGGCCGCTGGGCTGGGCGGTTCACTACGCCACCGGCATCGCCTTCGCGGTGCTGATGGTGGCGATGCAGGGCTTGGCCTGGCTGCGAGCCCCCGCCTTCTTGCCTGCCGTGGCAGTGGGCATGGCGACCGTTGTTGTGCCGCTGTTCGTCATGCAGCCCGCTATGGGGGCGGGGTTCGCGGCATCGAAGACGCCCACGCCGTTGAGGAACTGCCTGCGCAGCCTGGTGACGCATGCCGTATTCGGAGTGGGGCTTTATCTTTCGGCCACGTTGATCGAACTGTTTGGGGGCTTGATATGAAGACTGATCAAATCCATTTTCACGATGGGGCGGCGTACGAGCGCTACATGGGAAAGTGGAGCCAGCTTGCGGGGAAAACTTTCCTTGACTGGCTCGACCCGGAATTGGGGCAGCGATGGCTGGACGTTGGCTGCGGCAATGGCGCCTTCACCGAGATGCTCATCGGGCGCTGTCATCCGGCGTCGGTGCGTGGCGTAGACCCTTCCGAGGAGCAGCTTGCCTACGCGCGCATGCGACCTGCGCTTCGCACCGTACAGTTCCGCCAAGGGGATGCAATGGTGCTGCCTTACCCCGACAGCACGTTCGATGTTGCTGTCATGCCCTTGGTGATTTTCTTCGTTCCCGATCCGGCCAAAGGCGTTGCCGAAATGAAACGAGTGGTCCGCCCTGGCGGGGCCGTTGCCGCGTACGCCTGGGACATGATGGGAGGCGGCTTTCCATATGAAGCGTTGCTGGCGGAAATCCGCCGGCTTGGCATTGCGGTCCCGGCGCCGCCAAGCCCCGAGGCGTCGCGCAGAGACGTCATGCGGGATTTGTGGGCTGGCGCTGGCCTGGATGCGATTGAAACGTGCGAAATCGAGGTGTGCCGCACGTTCAGCGGCTTTGACGACTTCTGGGCGACGGCCTTCGGAGCGCCGAGCGTCGGGCCGACGCTCGCAACGATGGCGGCCGAGGATCTTGCCGTTCTCAAGGCACGCATGCGCACGCGCCTACCGGCAGAGGTTTCTGGCCATATCACTTGCAGCGCCCGCGCCAATGCGGTGAAAGGTCGTGTTCCGAAATAGCCCCATCACCGGTGTCGAAGAGACGACACGGGACGCGGCCTGCAGGATGGCGGCGACCAGTTCGGTCGAGCGCCACATCGGTTAGTGCGTGGCTGCAACCCCTTCCAGTTGCGTGGGCGGCAAGAGCGAGAAGGCGGCTCTCATTTCCCGCGCTTCTTCTCCAGGACTGCGACCGAACAATCGCTTGAACTCCCTGTTGAACTGGGAAGGACTCTCGTAGCCGACACCTGCAGCGGCGGCCGCAGCCGTAAGGTCATCGCGGATCATCAGCAATCTGGCTTGGTGCAATCTCACCGACTTGATGTATTGGATGGGCGATGTTTTGGCGAAGGCCTTGAAATGCCCATGAAAGGTCGGCACGCTCAGGCCCGCTTCGCGGGCCAGCAGGCCGACATCCAGCGGCTGGGCATAGTCATTGTGGATGCGTCGTAGTGCACGGGAGATGCGGCCGAAATTGCCGAAATTGGCCAGTGCCGCTCGAATTGCACCTCCTCGTTCACCGACCAGCACGCGAAAACACAACTCGCGCACAATGCCCGGCCCCAGCACCTTCGCTTCTACCGGCGAGGACAAAGCTCGCAACAGGCGTAAGGTCGTGTCGGCCAGCGTCGCATCCAGCGGTGTGGACACGATGCCTTCAGGCGCCGTGACCGTGCTCGTCTCATGGTTGTCCAACTCCAAGACGAGATCGGCCACTGCCGCCATATCCAACCGGACCGAAACCGCCAGCAGCGGCTCCTCGGTGCTGGCCTCGGTTTCCGACGAGAACGGCAGCGGCACCGACAGCACCAAGTAATGCTGCGAGTCGTAGTGGTAGACCCGGTCGGCCAGGTAGCCGCGCTTGTGGCCTTGGCACACGATCACGATGCTGGGCTCGTAGAGTACCGGCGTGCGGGCGAGTGGCCGGTCTGCACGCATGAACCGAACGCCATCGAGCAGCGATCGGGTGTAGCCCTCATGCGGTGCGAGCTGTTTCAGAAGCCTGGCCATCTGCTGTTGCATTGGCGGAATGTGCTCGTCCATGTGCGCTGGCGTGTAAAAAATAATAGGCAATCATTTTGCCTGAAATCAGTGAAAAATAGAGTGAAATCTGAGGAATAGGCAATGATGGCATAGGAATGAGTCTATCCGGACAGGCGTGGCAAGCCCAGAATTTCATCCTGTAGCCAGCCCCGAAGTGGGGTTGTCCCATGCCAAGCCAAGGCAACCCAACAGGAGAAATTTCTCATGCCGAATGAAGCCGATATCACGCGCGTCTTTGAACTACAAAAGCGCAATGCCTGGAAGCTCAAGCGGAGCAACTCAGCGACCCGGAAAGCCAAGCTCGTGCGCCTGCGTGATCGCCTGATGCAGGTGGGAGGGGAGGTTTCCGAGGCCCTGTATCAAGACATGGCGCGCCCGAGGACGGCGATGCCCTTCGATGTCCAGAACGCCATCGACACCGCGAACGAAGCCATCGAACATCTCGAACAGTGGATGGCCCCTACGCCCGTTGCCGCGAAGAGCACCGATGCCGACGTCAATGCCTACGTCCACTACGAAGCCCGCGGGGTCGTCCTGATCGTCGGCCCGTGGAATTTCCCCTTCCACCTCTGCTTCGAGCCGCTGATCTATGCCGTCGCGGCGGGGAACAGCGCCATCGTCAAACCGTCCGAATTGACTCCGGCAACCAGCGCCATCGTCACCCGCATCATCCGGGAATTGTTCGACGAATCCGAAGTTGCCGTCTTCGAGGGCGGCGCGGAAGTCGCCGGCTTGCTGCTCGACAAGCCGTTCGACCACATTTTCCTGACTGGCAGCCCCAAGGTAGGAAGGATCGTGATGGCCGCGGCGGCGAGGAATCTGGCCTCTGTCACCCTCGAACTGGGCGGCAAGAACCCGGCGATCATCGATCGAAACGCTGACCTCGACAAAGCGGCCTACGAAATCATGCTCTCCCGGATCATGAACGCCGGGCAGGTCTGCCTGTCCATCGACTACGTCATGGCGCCTTCGGCATCCGTCGATCTGCTCGCAACCAAAATGGTCGACGCGGTCAAGGGCTTGGTCTACACGGATGGTCGTTTCGATGCCGCCAAACAGGGGCGCTTCGTCAACCGGAACAATTTCGACCGTGTTCGCCGCTACGTGGACGACGCGGTTGCCCTGGGCGCGCGCGTCATCCTGGGGGGTGGCTCGAATGCCGACGAACTCACGATGGAACCCACGATCTTGGCCGATGTGCCTCCGAATGCCGAGATCATGCATGAAGAAATATTCGGGCCGGTCGTGGTCATTGTTCCGTACGACACCCTCCAGGACGCCATCGACTTCGTGCGGTCGAACGGCAAGCCGCTCGGCTCTTTCATCTTCTCGCACGACCCGGCATTCATCCAGGACGTCCTTCAGCAGACCAGCTCCGGCGGGGTGTCCGTCAATGTCTGGGGTGAGCACTATTTCGACGGCCGGCTTCCCTTCGGCGGCGTCAATGGTAGCGGCGTCGGACGCTACCACTCGGTCTATGGCTTCCGCGAGTTCTCCCATGAACGTGCTGTCTTCGCCCGCGGAGTCAAGGCTGCTTGACGTTCCACATCGGCTGAGTGGTGGGGGCATCAAGTTCATCTTGGTGCGCAACGATGAAGTAATCATTCCATTTGGAGATTCAATCAATGAGTAGCAAGACTTGGCTAATTACCGGCGCGGCCCGTGGCCTGGGCGCCCAGATCACACGAGCCGCGCTCGCGGCTGGCGACAACGTCGTGGCCACAGCGCGCAGCGTGGAAGCCGCCCGTGGGGCTTTTGCGGCACACACCGACCGGCTTCTGATCCAGCCGTTGGACGTGACCGACCCCGCTGGGCCGCAAGCCGTCGTAGACGCGGCAATCGCGCGTTTCGGCGCCATCGACGTGCTGGTGAACAATGCCGGCTACGGCCAGCTCGGTATTTTCGAGGAGTCTTCCGATGAAGACGTGAAGCGCCAATTCGACACCAACGTGTTCGGCTTGGCGCGAATGACGCGCGCGGTACTGCCGGCGATGCGCAGCCGGCGTTCCGGCCACATCATCAACATCAGCTCAATCGCCGGCGTGGTCGGTTTCGACTTGTGCACGCTCTATGGCATGTCCAAGTTCGCGGTGGAAGGGTTCAGCGTTAACCTGGCACGAGATCTTGGTCCCTTGGGCATCCACGTCACCGTGGTGGAGCCTGGCTATTTCCGCACCGACTTCCTGGATGCCAGCTCCGCGCGTTTTGCCGGCAACCCTATCGACGATTACGCGGAAGTCCGTAGCAGGACCGAGGCTGCTTACAGGGAATACAACCACCAGCAGCCTGGCGATCCGGCCAAGCTCGGACCTGCGATCGTGCAACTGGCGAGTACGAAAACGCCACCGTTGCACTTGCTGCTTGGCTCCGATGCCGTCGAGGTGGTTCGTAAAGGCATGACGGAACGCTTGGCGGAGATCCAGGCGTGGGAAAGCCTGTCGGTTTCCACGGATCACGACGACGTCGCGTAGTCACGGGTTCGTCGAGAGTCGCGGCTCGCCATGGCCGCGCCTGGAAGCCGGCCGTGGCCGTCCACGCAGCTCCCCGGCCAAGACCCGGCTGAGGCGGAACACCTCGGTCATGGAGCCGATCTATGACACGGCCACGGGCAAGTTTCTGCTGATCCCGTACATGCTGGAGGTGCTCATGGCCGGGGATCGGGGATTCAGGAAGACGAAAGTGGCCAAGGCTACCGCTAAGGCGGCTGAGGACAATTGAGGAAGATGGTGATCGAGAATTATTGACAAGTCTGTCCAGAATATCTATCGTCTGTGCATTATGGCGAGACCAAGAGAATTCAATCGGGAAGAGGCTCTAGACCGCGCGATGCGCGTGTTCTGGGAAAAGGGCTATGCCGCGACTTCGACGGACGAATTGCTGAGTGCGATGAACATCGGTCGGCAAAGTCTGTACAACGCCTTCGGTGACAAGCGCCGCATCTATCTGGAAGCGCTAGAGCGCTATCAGTCGATGACCGTCTCCCGCCACATCGACAACCTGAATGGCCCGGCCTCGCCGCTTGCCGGGTTGAAGGCACTGCTGCTCGGAATGATCCCGGAGAAGAATGGCGGTGATCCGCAAGGCTGCATGGGCGTCCATGCGATCTGCGAGTTTGGTGACGAGGATCGGGAACTGGCGGCCGTGCATGGCCGTACAGCTCCCGCACTGGGCAGGCATTTGCTTGCTCGCATCCAAGAAGGACAGGACGCCGGCGAACTCGATATGCAGATGGATGCGCGTGAGGCGATGTCGTTCGTCCAGATAGCGATGCAGGGAATGCAGGTCGCTAACCGTGCCGGCGTGAAATCGAAGGAGCTGCGGTCGATGGCGAATTTCGTCATCGATCGCTTGCGGGCACGCTGACGGCTTTTTTCGAGGCTCTTTTTTTTGCCTAGTTGTTGACTGATCAATCAAGAAAGGAACTGAAATGACTGAGAACCAGCAGAAACGGAAGCGGGCGATTGTGTTCGGCGGTTCGCGCGGCATTGGCGCCGCCATTGCACGCCGGCTTGCGCGGGACGGTGCGGAGGTGGCATTGACTTACGTCTCGGCACCGCAGCACGCGGCGGAAACGGTTGCGGCGATCGAGGCTGACGGCGGGGTCGCACTGGCCATCAAGGCGGACAGCGCCAACGCCGACGAGATACGGCAAGCGGTCGCTCAGGCGGTCAGTCGATTCGGTGGCTTCGACATCGCAGTCGTCAACGCGGGAATCATCAAGGTCGGGGACTTTTCCACGTTCAGCATCGAGGATCTCGACCATATGCTGGACATCAACGTGCGAGGCGTGTTCGTCGCAATCCAGGCTGCAGCCGAGCACATGGAGAGTGGCGGGCGCATCGTGACCATCGGCAGCAACGCGGCGGTGCGAAGCGGATATCCCGGCGCCAGCGTGTATTCGATGACGAAGGGCGCTGTGGCAGTCATGGTGAAGGGCATCGCCATCGACCTGGCGCCGCGCGGAATCACGGTCAACAACGTGCAGCCGGGGCCGACGGCTACGGATATGACGGCTGGACAGATTGACTACATTCGATCACTGGTGCCGTTGCAGCGCGTGGCGGAGCCTGACGAAATCGCCGGTCTGGTCTCCTATCTGACAAGTGCGGAATCGGCGTACATGACCGGCTCCAGCCTGACGATAGACGGCGGCTCGGCGTTGTAGCGTCTGGCTGCTGATTCTGGAGCGGTTTGGGTACGCAGTCGTGAACTGCGCACCCAGGCTTGAGACCCTCACCGAATGGCCACGGGGTTGATGTTGACCTGGGCGGAGCCGACGTACAGCGGCTGGCCGAGCACGAACAGGAACTCCCAAGCCTTGTCGAACACTTCATGAGGCGGCAGGATCGCCAGGAGGGGCGGCTGGTCCAGCTTCTTGCTCGGCAGGCCCTCGATGTACGGCAGTCCATCAACGCGGTCTACTATCGCAATACGGCGCTGTCCTCGCGCATCACTTCCTTCGTCGATTACGTGGCGCAGCGGTTGGGCCGGCGCGCGTTCGAGGAATGTCAGCAGGGGCCGGGCAACCCCCTCAATCACTCGCCGCCCACGACGGCGGCGAGCGAGCCCAGTCCTTCAAGAAATCCAATAAATGCCGCACACGCGCCGGCATATTGCGCCGCGTCGAAAACACCACGCTGATCGCCATAGGCTCGGGCACCTCGTGCGGCAATAGAACCTCCAGTTGCCCCTTGGCAATGTCGTCCTCCACCATGTAGCTGGGGTGCACGGAAATGCCTCTTCCCAGCAGGGCCGCCTGCTTGAGGGCATCGCCCATGTTGGATCGGATGGTGCCGTGCACGCGCACTTCCTGCGGCGGGTCTCCCTCGAAGCGCCAGATGCCCGAGTGCGACTTGACGGTATGGACGAGGCAGTTGTGGCGCGCCAGGTCGGCGACGCTCCTGGGGCGTCCGTAGGTCTTGAGGTATTTGGGGGCCGCCACGATCAACTGGGGCGATCTCATCAGCGGCTGGGCCACATAGCTCGCGTCCTCCAGTGAGGGGGCGATGCGGATGGACAGGTCCAGCGCCTCGGCGACGATGTCGGAGCGCCCGTCGTCGTACACCACCGTCACTTCGATGTCCGGGTAGCGCTGTGTGAACTGGGCCATGACCTGCATGAGGTGATGGGCGCCGAAAGAAGGCGGTGTGCCGACGCGTATCGTGCCGCGGGGCAGTTTTACGGCGTCCCGGACTTCGGACTCCATGGCGTCGTAGCGCTCGAGCATGTCTCGCGAGCCATGCAGCACACGTTCGCCGGCTTCGGTGAGGGCGACTTGCTTGGAGCTTCGTTTCAGCAATTGCGCGCCCATGTCCTGCTCCAGCGCGGCAATGCTCTTTGTCACGGTGCTTTTCGCGAGCGACAGGTGCATGGCCGCACGGACGAAGCTGCCGCAGCGCGCCACTTCGCAGAACACCCTCAGGCTTTGCAGTTTGTCCACGGCATCCGGTTTCCTGTTTGGAAACCTTGGATTGTCATTCCGATGAGCCCGGACGGCAAGCGCACTCCTACACTTTCCGATGTGCCGGCAGTCATCGCGGCACATGGATTTCCAGGAGAGATGCCCTTTGACACCACCCGAGCTGTCCAGCCCTGCCGCATTGCTGTCCGCGTTGACGCAAGCTCTGCATGGTGTCTTTCGCCATCTGGACGCGCGACGCTATGACGCAGTGCTGACGTGCTTCACGCCCGACGCCCGCTGGCTGCGTCAGGGCAAGTGGCTGCACGGGCGCCAGGCGATCGGAGCCGCATTGCAGGAGCGCGCTTCCGACGTGGAAACCTGCCATGTGATGAGCAATGCGTTCGTCATCGCTTGCGACGTTCGTACCGCCACGCTGGAAGCCTACATGACAGCCTATCGATATCCGTGCGCAGGGGAGGGCGAGGGCGTTCCCGTGATCGCAGGGCCGCTGCGCGTCAATCATGTGATCACTGTCTTCGAGCGGCAGGAGGGCGCTGACTGGCTCATCGCGGAGCAGCGCCTTCTGCCGCTCGTCGCCTTTCAAGACACATAAGCGGGCAAAGCCTGAGATGACGACCAGCGCATTTTCTCTGCCACAAGAACCTTTCGTGCAGCGCAGCCCAGCCTCTCGGCTCGTGATGGGTCGCGGTGTCGTAGGTGCGCTGGCCGGGGAATTGACCACGCTCGGCGTGTCGCGTCCCATGGTGCTGGCTGGGGCCCGGACCCGACAGTCGTCGCTCTTTGCCTCGGTCGCGCAGGCGCTGGGCAGCGTGCCCTGGGTGGATACCGCTGCGGTGCCGTCGCATTCGAGGGTGGACCTGGTGGAGTCGCTGACCGTCGAGGCCCGCGCCCGTGATGTCGACGGCTTCGTATCGGTGGGTGGTGGCAGCGCCGTGGATACGGCCAAAGCCATTGCCATCCTGTTGGCCGAAGGCGGGCGGCTGGCCGATCATGCCGTGCACTTCACGCCGCCTGCCACGCTCCGTGCGCCCTCGCTGCGCGCGCCGAAGCTGCCCATTGTGGCGATCCCCAGTACGGCGTCGGGCGCGGAGGTGACGGGCAGCGTGGGCATTCGCGATGCCAGCGGCGCCAAGTTGATCCTGTCGGACCCGCAGGTGGCCGCGCGGCTGGTGCTGCTGGACGCGCACGCCGGTCTGCAGGTGTCGGCATCCGTACTCTGCAGCACAGCGATGAATGCGCTCGCCCACGGCATCGAGGGCCTGTATTCGCGCGAGAGAACGCCGATGGCCGAAACGCATGCGCTCGAGTCGCTGGCCCGCCTGGCGCAGGCCATCCCGGCGGTAAGCCACAACCACCAGGACGAGAACGCGAGGGCGCAACTCCTGTATGCCGCGCATCTGGCGGGCCTCGTCCTCGTCAACGCCCGCACGTGTCTGCATCACGCGCTGTGTCATGTGATCGGCTCGGTGACGGGGGCTGCGCATGGCGAGGCCAACGCGGTGATGTTGCCGCACTGCGTGGCATTCAACGCCGAGGCGGCCGCGGCGCCGTTGGCGCGGGCGGCCCAGGCTGTGGGCGCGCCGGGCGGCCCTGAGGCGCTGGTGGGCTTCATCCGCGCACTGCAGACGATGGCTCGCGTGCCGCGTCGCCTTCGCGACATCGGCGTGCCGCACGCCGCCTTGGACACTATCGCGCACAAGGCCATGCATGAGCGCGGCCTCCACTACAACCCCCGTCCCGTCACCGGCAGCAGCGACGTTCTCGCCTTGCTGGAGGCGGCGTATTGAGCATCAGCGTTTTCCAGCCGTCGGACCCAAGGATCTACCCATGCCTCTGAACATCATTCCATCCGGCCAGACGCTCGGCGCGCGTGTCGAGGGCCTGGATCTGTCTCGGCCCATCGGCGAGGACGACTTCACGTCGCTGCTGCAGGCGCTTGGCCGCTACGGGGTGCTCAGTTATCCCGATCAGCAGCTCACGGCCGAGCAGTTGCGCGCGTTCTCGCGCCGGTTCGGCGAGCTGGAGGTCAACGTCGCGGGCGCCTACCAGGAGCCCGGCCTGCCTGAAGTGATGGTGCTGTCCAACATCGTCGAGAACGGTAAACCGGTGGGGTTGGCCGACGCGGGTCAGGACTGGCACACCGACATGTCCTACAACCGCATGATCGCCTTCACCAACATTCTGTACGGCATGCGGATTCCCATGCGCGATGGGAAGCCGTTGGGCAACACCGAGTTCTGCAACATGCATGCGGCCTACGAGGACTTGCCGGCGCAGCTCAAGCAGCGGCTCGACGGAATGACCGTGGAGCACGACTTCAACAAGTTCTGGGAGATGATGCGCCGAGAGCGGGGCAGCCAGCGCCCGCCGCTCACGCCGGAGCAGCGCGCGGCGCGCCCGCCGGTCTCGCATCCGCTGTTTCTTCGGCATCCCATCACGGGCCGCAGAGTGCTGTACTGCAATCCCGGCTATGCGGTTCGCATCAACGAACTGGATGTAGCGGAAAGCGACGCGATGCTCGAGTTCCTGTTCGCGCATCAGACGCAACCCAAGTACCGATATGCCCACCGCTGGCAGGTCAACGACGTCCTCATGTGGGACAACATGGGGACGATCCACAACGCCAAGCCGGACTATCGCGCGGACGAGCCGCGACTGATCAAGCGCTGCCAGGTGATGGCCACGCGCTTCTTTCACGGCGATGGAACGCCCCGCGTCAAGTGCGCTCAGGCCGAGGGGCAATCGGCGTGACGTCAGCGCCGGCCCGCCGCCCGCGCCGCGTCGGCGATTGCCATTCGATCGCGGATTTGCGCTCGCTCGCCCAGCGGCGTCTGCCGCGCGCCGTCTTCGACTTTTACGACGGCGGCGCGGAGGACGAGCGCACCCTGGCCGCGAATCGCAGCGCGTTCGCATCGCATCGGTTTGCGCCTCACGTGCTGATGGACGTGGCGCAGGTGTCGACGGCGTGTGAGCTGGTGGGCGGCCCCGCAGGCATGCCGGCCGCCATCGCGCCGACCGGGGCCGCCGGCTTTGGCTGGCGGACCGCCGATCTGGCGCTGGCCAAGGCCGCGGCCGAGCATGGCATTCCCTACACGCTGTCCAGCAGCGCGACGACCGCGATCGAAACCATCGCGCGCGAGGCCCCCGGGCGTCATTGGTTCCAGGCCTACGTCCTGCGCGACCAGGTTTTTTTCTGGAAGCTCATCGAGCGTGCGCTCGCAGCGGATTACGAGGCCCTGGTGATCACGGTCGACTTGCCCGTGGGCGGCAAGCGCGAGCGGGACTTCCACAATCATTTCTCCATCCCGTTCCGCTTCTCGGCGCGCAACGTGATGGATTTCGCAAGCCGGCCGGCCTGGGCCCTGGACATGTTGTTCAAGGGCATGCCGGTCATGGAGAACCTGCGCGGGCTCGAGACGACGGCCAAGAGCGCGACGGCCATCGCCTCCTCGGTGGGTCGCAGTTATGACCCGAGTTTCGACCATCACCGTCTTGCCCGCGTGCGTGATCGCTGGCCCCGCAAACTGATCGTCAAAGGCTTGAGCCGCGGCGACGATGTCGAGCGCCTCGTCGCCATGGGCGTGGATGCCATCGTCGTGTCCAACCACGGCGGCCGCCAGCTCGACGGTGCGGTTGCCACCCTGGATGCATTGCCCGAGGTGGTCCAGGCCGCCGCGGGACGGGTGCCCGTGCTCGTGGATGGCGGCGTGCGGCGTGGTAGCGATATCGCCATGGCGCTGGCGCTGGGCGCACAGGGCGTGCTGCTTGGGCGCGCCACGCTGTTTGGGGCCGTTGCTGCAGGCGAGCCCGGGGCGCGACGCGCACTGGCCATCCTCCATGACGAATTGCAGCGCACGCAAAGACTCTGCGGCGTCGGCAACGTCACGGATTTCACCGACGACATTCTGCGCAAGCCGCCGGCATGGTCGTTCCACAAGAAGCAGAAACCGCCACTTTCGGTATGGAGACAACATCATGACCTTTCCAACACCTAGCCGCCGCCGCTTCGTGCGGCTCAGCGCGATCTGTGCCTTTGGTCTCGCGGGGCTCGCCGCCACCGCCGCGCCTGTATGGGCGCAGGACGCGGCAAAGTATCCCGAGCGACCCGTGCGCCTCGTCGTGGGGTATGCGCCGGGCGGCCCGACCGACATACTGGCCCGCGTGATCGGCCAGGAAATGGGCGATGCACTGGGTCAGCCGCTGGTGATCGAGAACAAGCCCGGCGCCAATGGCAACATCGGCACGGAGACCGTGCAGCGCGCTGCGCCCGATGGCTACAGCATTCTGATGAACACCATTTCGCACAACGTGAATCCGCTGTTGCAGCCGAACCTCGTGCGATACGACCCCATCAAGGACTTCACACCCATCGCCCAGGTCGCCGTGCTGCCTCAGGTCATCGTGGTTGGGCCCGCGTCTGCCTACAAGGATTTGGGCGAGCTTCTGGCCAAAGCCAAGTCCAACCCGGGCGAGGTGAGCTTTGGCTCGGCAGGCAACGGAGGCTCGGCACATCTGGCCGCGGCGCTGCTGCAGCAGCGCTCCGGCACGCAGATGAACCACATTCCGTTTCGCGGCAACGGCCCGGCGTTGACCGAAGTCATCGCCGGACGCGTGGACTTCATGTTCTATCCCATGATCGGACTGAACGAGCTGGTGACGGGCGGCAAGCTGCGCGTGCTGGCCGTCACGACCGCCGAGCGGATGCCTGAGTATCCAGACGTGCCGACCACCTCGGAGCTCGGCTTCACCGGGTTCGAGGACTATGCCCAGCCCATCGGATTCATCGGGCCGGCCGGGCTTCCCAAGGATGTGACGAGCAAGTTGCAGGCGTCCATCGAGAGTGCGCTGGACAAGTCCGAGGTGCAGTCGCGTCTGAAGTCGCTCGGCGCCGAGCTGACCTTCCGCTCTGCCGAGGATTACACGACGTGGCTCACGCAGGACCGCGAACGTTGGGCCGATCTGATCAAGTCGGCCGACATCCGCGCGGAGTGACCCGGACCCCCGGGGCATTCGATTCCATGTCATGGCATCCCTGCCGGAGCGGGGCGCCTCACCAATCCGGGAGGGGCAATACATGCGTTGGTTGCGCTTTTCGCTGCCGGGCCAGGACATCCTGCGCTACGGCCTGCTCGATGACGAAGACCGCATCACCGAGATCCAGGGAGCGCCGTGGGAGACCTACGCCAAGACTGCGAGCCGCCATGCCCTGGCCGACGTGAAGACGGAGGTGCCGCTCATTCCGCGCACCTTCTACGCGGCCGGCTTGAATTACGTGAAACACATCCGGGAATACGCTGCGCAGACCGGCAAAGAGATCAATGTGCCCGCGCAGGCGGACATAGGCTATCGCGCGGTGAATGCGCTGATTGCCGATGGCGAGGATGTCATCATTCCCGTAGGTGCTACCCAGGTCGAATACGAGGGCGAGCTGGTGGTGGTGATCGGCAAACGCGCACGCCATGTCTCAAAGGAAGAGGCGTTGCAATGTGTGTTTGGCTACACCATCGGCAATGACGTCAGCGAGCGTGTCTGGCAGGCCTCGGATCGCACGTTCTGGCGCTGCAAGAACAGCGACACGTTCAAGCCGATGGGGCCGTGGATCGATACGGAATTCGATCTGTCCGGTGCCGAAACCGTCGTGAGCGTGAACGACGCAGTGACGACGCGCTTCGATACCGGCGACATGCTATTCGACATTCCCACCTTCATCAGCCGGATGTCGCAGAACCTGACACTGTATCCGGGCGATGTGATCTGGATGGGGACGGACGGCCACTCGCCGCATTTGCGGGATGGCGACCGGGTGCGGGTGGAGATCACGGGCCTGGGGGCATTGCAGAACAGATTCGTTCGCGCGTAGCGGGCGCCTGTACCCCAGCGGCCATTGCCGAAGTGCAAGCCGAGCTGCCGCGTACGTCGTTTGTGTTCCTCTACGAGCGGTGCGATGTTGCGTAGCGCCTCGGCGGCAGCCCCACATGACGAGTGAACGCGACACTGAAGGTATTCGCAGAACGGTAGCCGATGCGCTCTGCGACCTCAGCGATGCCGCACGCGTTCCGCCGCAGCAGGTTCTTGGCCAATGCCATGCGCCAAGCCAATAGGTACTCCATCGGGGCCGTTCCTACGATGCGGCTGAATCGTTCGAAGAATGCCGAGCGCGAAAGGGCAGCCTCTTTCGCCAGTTGGGCCACAGTCCATGGCCTGGCTGGATGCTCGTGCATCCGTCGTATTGCGATCGCGAGACGCTCGTCGGCCAGTCCGCGCATGAGACCCGATGACGCGGCGGCTCCGGCTGTGGAGCGGAGCGCTTCGACAAAAAGCACCTCCAGCAAATGAGACAGGATGACATCGCGAGCGGGCCGATGCGCGCTGCATTCTTCGCCCACCATGTGGACAAGGGTAGCCAGCCGCTTCTCGCCGCGGACAAGAACGAGCTGGGGAAGGAGTGATACCAGCAAGGCCGCATCAGGCGCACCGAAGACGCAGTAGCCGACCAGAAACCGAACCTCAGGCGGTCCACTCTGAATGCCCAGCCTGAACTCGCCATCGGCCGGGTTCGGTGCGCCGAACGCGCCAGGCACCCGCACCACTGACGACCTTCGAGAACGGAGCGCCGGGCTGAAGCAGCATGACCACTTCGGCTAGCGGATCGATCATGGATGGACTCACAGAACAATAATATGGACTTTCTATTGTAGTAAGTCCTGTCCGTGCAGCCTATCGTTTCGATATTGCAACCACTTACTGGAATTCCCATGCAAACCGTCTTGATCACCGGCTGCTCATCCGGGTTCGGCCTCGAAACCGCCAAATACTTTCTCGACCGCGGCTGGAAGGTGGTTGCCACGATGCGCACACCGCGCGAGGATTTGCTTCCCCGCTCCGAGCATTTGCGAGTGCTTGCCCTCGATGTCACAAACTCGGAGCGCATTCGTCAGGCCGTGCAAGAGGCGGGGCCGGTGGACGTATTGGTCAACAACGCGGGGATTGGCCTATTGAATGCCCTTGAAGGCACACCGATGGACACGGTGCGCGAGGTCTTCGAGACGAACACTCTCGGCACAATAGCGATGACCCAAGCAGTGCTGCCGCAGTTCAGGGAACGCAAGAGCGGTGTCATCGTGAACGTCACGTCGATCGTGACGTTGACGTCCTTGCCTATGCTTTCCGTGTACACCGCCAGCAAGGCGGCGGTCAACGCATTCACCGAATCGCTTGCGCTGGAACTCCAGCAGTTCAATGTGCGTGTGAATCTGGTATTGCCGGGACGAGCGTCGGAGACACGTTTCGGTGAAAACGCACGGTCTCGCATGGGAGCTGTCCCCGATCCCTACGCCGACTTGGCGCAGAGCATCTTCGCGGGATGGGCGCAGTCGTCCGAGCCAGGTACCCAGGCATCGGACGTGGCGGAGACTGTGTGGCGCGCGGCAAATGACTCGTCATGCCCAATCCGCCAACCTGCCGGTGCGGATGCGCTGGCCACCACGGGTCAATTTCCATAAGGACGCGAGCCGCCATGGGCGGTTCCTTCACAGTACGGATTGACGCTGGGTGAACGGGGGAAGCGGCCAACGATCAGAATTCTTCGTAGCGCGCCGGGTCCTGGTCGAAGGTGCGCCCGTCAGGCCGGGCGAGCGTCGCGATGGTTGCCATGTCATCGGGCGCGAGTTCGAAATCGAAGACCGAAAGGTTCTCGATTTGGCGCGCCTTGTTGGCCGCCTTGGGCAGGGGAACCGCGCCCAACTGCACGTGCCAGTGCAGGATCACCTGGACGACCGAGCGGCCAATGCGCTCGGCAATGGTCCGGATCGGCGCTTCCTGCAGCAGGTGGTTCGCACGGCCGAGCGGGCTCCAGGATTCGGTGACGATGCCATGGGCCTTGTCGAAGGCGCGCTGCTCGGCCTGGGGGAAGTAGGGGTGGAGTTCCACCTGGTTCACCGCGGGCGCTACACCGGTCTCGCGCATGATCCGTTCCAGATGCGCGGGCAGGAAGTTGCACACGCCGATGGAGCGGACCAGCCCGCGCTTGCGCGCTTCGATCAAGGCATGCCAGGCCTCGACATATAGCCCCTTGCTCGGGTTGGGCCAGTGGATCAGGTACAGGTCGTAGTAGTCGAGTTGCGCTCGGTAGAGCGACTCTTCGATCGTGGCAATAGCCTCGTCGAACTGGTGGTGGCGGCCCGGCAACTTGGAGGTGACGCGCAGTTCTTCGCGTGAAACGCCCGCCTTGCGGATCGCAGCGCCGAGCGCGCCCTCGTTCTCGTAGTTGAAGGCCGAGTCGAGCAGGCGGTAGCCGCATTCGATGGCCGCAGCCATGTCTTCCATGCCGTTGGAACCATTGAGTTTGTACGTGCCGAAACCCAGCGTTGGAAGGCAGATGCCATCGTTCAACGTGACTGAAGGAATGGATCGGTAAGTCATCAGAAACTCCTCGATGTTGAAAGCACGAGGCGCTGGCGCCCTGTTTGCGCAGCTCCATGCGCCAGGACAGGAGGGCGAGGCCAAGCGCCACGATGGCCAGTACCGCCCCGATCCAAAGCAGGTCCGCATAGGCCGTGCTGAAGGTCAGGCCCAGCCCCCCGATCCAGGCGCCTGTGGCGTTGCCGAAGTTGCAGGCCCCTGGATGAGGGTGGATGCAAGATTGGAAGCTTCCGCTGCCTGGTCGACCACGCGCGACTGCAGCGGTGCGATCAATGCGAAGGAAACCATGCCCCGGATCCGCTGCGTGGTGGCCGCGGGCACGCGGCAGCGCCGGACAGCGTGAACAGGCACAGGCCCGAGACGCAGCCCAGCCCGCGGGATCGAGACGGCGAGGCTCCGACGCGACGCCAGGCAGCAGGTCCATGACCACATACTCGGTCGTGCCGGTGCGGAAGGAGGCCGCAGCCACTGCCAGCATAGGCTTGCTGACCGTCGATTGCGTCGAATACAGTCTTGACGGCTTGTGAAACGTCACCCTGGCAGACCACGTCGATGAAAGCGCGAAGCGGACGGAATTCCATATTGGAATTATATCGAGTCAATTAATTCGCTTTCATAATGTCGCGGCACAACATAACCTTCATGCCATAAGGTCAAGTTTCTGAGTCGCAGTGCTCTCGGTCCATTGAAGCACCTTTCCATTGAGGAACCTTTACAGGAGTACTGCCATGTCAGTCAAAGGAAAAGTCATTCTGGTCACCGGCGCAGGCCAGGGCATCGGTCGCGGCATCGCGCTGCGGCTGGCACAAGACGGCGCGGATCTCGCGCTGGTCGACATCAAGGCCGATACGATCGCGGCAGTGTGCGAGGAGGTCGAGTCGCTCGGCCGCAAGGCCACGACTTTCGTCGCCGACGTGAGCCAACGCGCCCAGGTGCATGCCGCAGTCGACCACGCGGAAGACGCGCTGGGCGGCTTCGACGTCATCGTCAACAACGCCGGCATCGCACAGGTCAAGCCCATTGCCGACGTGCTCCCCGAAGATCTTGAGCGCATCTTCCGCGTCAACGTCGACAGCGTGGTGTGGGGCACCCAGGCCGCCGCCGCGAAGTTCAAGGCTCGCGGGCACAAGGGCAAGGTCATCAATGCCTCGTCCATCGCGGGCCACGACGGCTTCGCGCTGCTCGGCGTGTATTCCGCGACCAAGTTCGCCGTGCGCGCACTGACGCAGGCAGCGGCCAAGGAATACGCGAGCGCTGGCATCACCGTGAACGCCTACTGCCCCGGCATCGTCGGCACCTCCATGTGGGTCGAGATCGACGAGCGCTTCGCCGAACTCACCGGTGCGCCCAAGGGCGAGACGTACAGGAAGTACGTAGACGGTATCGCGCTCGGTCGTGCCCAGACCCCCGAGGACGTCGCGGCCCTGGTCGTCTTCCTCGCCAGCAGCGATGCAGACTACATCACCGGCCAGGCCATCCTGACCGATGGCGGCATCGTCTACCGTTGATTCCGCAGATCTGTCCGGATCACTTGAGGAGAGTATCCATGGCCAAGCCAACCATCGCCGACCTGATTGCCGGCACCTTGAACGACGTCGGCGTGCAGCGCATCTGGGGTGTGACCGGCGACAGCCTCAACGGCCTGGGCGACAGCCTGCGCCGGCTGGGCCGCATTGCATGGATGCCGGTTCGTCACGAGGAGGTGGCCGCCTTCGCGGCCGGCGCCGAGGCGGCAGCCACCGGCCAACTGGCGGTGTGCGCGGGTAGCTGCGGGCCGGGCAACCTGCACCTGATCAACGGGCTGTTCGACTGCCACCGCAATCACGTACCCGTGCTCGCCATCGCCGCGCACATCCCTTCGTCCGAGATCGGCCTGGGCTACTTCCAGGAGACGCATCCGCAGGAGCTGTTCCGCGAGTGCAGTCACTACGTTGAACTGGTCACCAGCGCCGAGCAACTGCCGCGCGTGCTGGAGACGGCCATCCGCACCGCCATCGGCAAGCGAGGCGTCGCGGTGCTCGTGCTGCCCGGCGACGTGGCGCTGCAGCCGGCACCGGCCGGCGCTGCGATCCGCTGGGCGCCCACGTCGCCGCCAAGCCTGGTGCCCGCGCCGCAGGACATCGATCGTCTGCTCGAGATGCTCGATACTTCCAAGGCCGTGACCCTGTTGTGCGGAAGCGGCTGTGCGGGAGCCCATGACGAGGTGATGGCCCTGGCCGATGCGCTGGCCGCGCCGGTGGTGCATGCGCTGCGCGGCAAGGAGCATGTGGAATGGGACAACCCCTTCGACGTGGGCATGACGGGTCTGATCGGCTTCTCGTCCGGCTACCACGCCATGCTCGACTGCGACACGCTGGTCATGCTGGGTACCGATTTTCCCTATCGCAACTTCTATCCGACCGATGCGAACGTCGTGCAGATCGACATCCGCCCCGAGGCCATCGGCAAGCGCACGCCAGTCGACCTCGGCTTGGCGGGAGACGTCAAATCAACCATTGGCGCGCTGCTGCCGCGCCTGCGGCATCGTGGCGACCGTAGCTTTCTCGAACGCGCCCGGGCGCATTACGCCACCGCCCGCGCCGACCTGGACGAACTCGCGCACCCCAAGGTCGGCGACCGGCGTATTCATGCGCAGCACCTGGCCCGCGTGGTCAGCGAACTCGCCGACGCAGATGCCGTCTTCACCGCCGATGTCGGCACGCCCACGGTGTGGGCGGCACGCTATCTGAGCATGAACGGTAAGCGCCGTTTGATCGGCTCGTTCAATCACGGCTCGATGGCCAACGCGATGCCTCAGGCGCTGGGCGCCCAGGCCGCCTGCCCCGGGCGTCAGGTGATCTCGCTGTCGGGCGACGGGGGCTTCACCATGCTGATGGGTGACATCCTGTCGCTGAAGCAGTTGAAGCTGCCTGTGAAGATCATCCTGTTCAACAACGGCTCGCTCGGCTTCGTGGCCATGGAGATGAAGGCGGCGGGCTACCTGGACACCGGCACCGACCTCGAGAATCCGAACTTCGCGGCCATGGCCGAGGCGGTCGGCATCCGCGGCATCCGCGTCGAGGACCCGGCTGCGCTGGAGGAGGGCGTCCGGGCGGTGCTGGCCCATGACGGGCCGGCGCTGCTCGACGTGGTGACGGCCAAGCAGGAACTCGTCCTGCCGCCCAAGATCCAGCTCGAACAGGCCAAAGGCTTCAGCCTGTTCCTGCTGAAGGCGATCATCAGTGGGCGTGGCGACGAGGTGGTCGAGCTGGCCCGGACCAATTTTCTGCGGTGATGCGGGTCACGCGGGCAGACTCGGGGCAGCGGCGGGTAGCTGACTCGCCGGGGGCCGGGGTCGCAATCATCGAGTGCCGACTGCGTCTCGCACGGGTTGGACGGTCTCGGGCCAGAGCAGCGAACGGTGCACATGGGCGCCTGCCATCGCGCCATTGCCCACGGCGAGCGACACCGAATGAGGTGCCCGGGCCACATCTCCGCAGGCGAATATCCCGGGCACCGAGGTTTTGCTCTCGGCATCGGTGCGCACCTGAACGCCCATGGGTGTTGCTTCCAGCGCGCAGCCCATCGCTTCGGCCAGAGAGTTGGGAGCCGTGCGCGGCGCTGTGAACAGGCCGGCAAAGCGCAGCAGCCGCCCATCGGCCATCACGACATCGGCATGCCCTTCGATCCTGTCGACGGGTGTTTCCTCGATCGTCACGCCGCGTCGCTCCAAGGTGGACCTGGCGTCTCGATTCAGTTCTACCGCTCCGTTGACGAGCAGGCTCACGTCGCCCCAATCGGTGAGCAGTTCGGCCTGATGGATGGACATCGGGCCGGTGCCGATGATGCCGATGCGGCCCCGGCCGATTTCGTAGCCGTGGCAATACGGGCAATGGAAGACTGCCTTGCCCCAGCGCTCGGCCAATCCAGTGACGGGAGGAAGCTGGTCGAGCACGCCGGTGGCCAGCAGCACGCGGCGGCCTCGATGCGATTCACCATCGGCGGTTGTGACGGTGAAGCTGTCCACTTGCCCTGAAACGGCTTCGACTCGGCCCTCCAGCCAAGACAGCGTCGGATAGGCTTCGAGCTGGCGGCGCGAGCTCGCCGCGATCTCGTCGGGCGGGACGCCATCCTGACCGAGAAACCCGTGCGAATGGCTGGCGAAGCGGTTGCGCCGCTCGCCCGCATCGATCACGAGCACGGACCTGCGCGCCCGCACCACTTGCAGGGCCGCGGCCATTCCCGCATAGCTTCCACCGATAACGATGGCGTCGTAGTGCATGGTCAACTCCTTTTGCGTCGTGCGGCCGCGTGGCGGCGCGCAAAATCGGCGGCCAGATCGGCAAGGGTGATTTCCGAGAACCGCTTCAGCAGCAGCGCCTCGGCCTCGGCAAACGTGCCTTCGAGCGCGGCATTCACCGATTGCTCGACCAGGCACGCCGGGGTTTCGTTGCGGTTGCCGATGGCAAACATTGCCGGCTCTCCCAGTGCCTCGTGCAACCGGCGCAAGGTGAGGGAGCCGAGGTCGGCATGGATGCGCCATCCGCCCGCATGGCCGCGATCGGACGTGACGATGCCGGCCTCCCGCAGGTAGCCCATGGTGCGCCGGACAACGACGGGGTTGGTGCCCAAGCATTGGGCCAGGGTTTCGGAGGTGACGGGTCCTTCCTGCTCGGCCATGTGCAGCAGCGCATGCAAGACGGACGATAGGCGGCTATCACGTTTCATGTAACTAATGATGTTCTATTTGAGGCCGCGTGTCAAGACAGAGTTACCCGCCAAAGGCGCGGTCGTCCGGCTGCGCACATCCGACCGACCGAAGCCGGTCCGCAGCCGCCCCTGTCAAGCGCTTGCACTCGCACGTGACGAAGGCCGGCGCCAGACGGGGTTGGGATACTATGAAAAGCGGAAGAGAAGACTCGACGGTCCAATGCGATCATCCTCCATCTTCTCGTTCATACAACAAGAACGACCCAGAGACTTCATGAAAACCAACCCCCCTACTTGGCTCGTGCCTGTAGTGGCAATCTTTACCCTGCAGACCATCTCGGCGTTTCTGTCCCGGCTCATTCCCATCGTAGCGCCTGCAATGTCCGACGAGTTCGGCTGGAGCGGCAGTTCCATTGGTTACCTGACCGCGAGCAACGCGGTCGGCGGGCTTGCCGTTCTCGTCGCGGGCTCGGCGCTGCTCAGGCAAATCGGCGGCATGCGCATGCTGCAGCTCACGTTGCTCCTGGGCGCTGCCTGCGTGGTGTTCTTCCTGTATCCGAGCCTGGTCCTGGTCCTGTTTGCCTGCTTCGTCATGGGCATGAGCAACGGTGCGGCGAACCCGGCCGGCAGCGAAGTTCTGCAAAAATTCTCGCCACCGGGCAAGCGCAATCTCATCTTCTCGATCAAACAGGCCGGGGTTCCCCTCGGCGGCATGGTGGCCGGGCTGCTCATCCCCCTGGTGATCGTGCTGGCCGGATGGCGCATCGCCCTGTTCGTCTGTGCGCTTGTCGTATTGCTGCCCACTCTGCTGACCTGGCGGCTGAGTCCCGCCCTGGATGGAACGGCCGGGAAGAAGGGCCGCCTGTTCGCCGTTCCGACCCGGGAGTCGCTGCGCATGCTTCGCGTGCCCCTGGCTGCGCTGGCGGACAACCCCGGCCTGCTGAAGATGTCGGTCGTGGGCAGCCTGTTCGCCGCCTCGCAGAGTTGCTGGTTCGCCTTCACCGTCATTTATCTGGTCGACAGGCTGGGGTTCTCCTTGAGCCTGGCTGGCGCCGTGTTCGCCGTGATGCAGGTGGGAGGCGTGATCGGCCGCGTTGCGTTGGGATGGTTGTCCGATCAACTGGGCTCGGCTACCGCGACTTTGTCCATCGCTGCCATCCTCTCGGCTGCAAGCACGGCGCTGCTGGGGGTGACCAGCACGCAATGGCCTTTGTGGGCCATCGTCCTGCTGGCATTCGTCGCCGGCTGTTCGGCCGCAGGTTGGAATGGGGTGCAGATTGCCGAAGTGGCCCGGCGTTCGCCCCCGCGCCTGATTGCCGAGACGGCTGCGGGCGCGGGCATCCTCGTCAGCCTGGTGAACATCGCCGCTCCCACGGCTTTCGCGCTGTTCATCACGGCCACCGGACACTACGACTACGCCTTCATCTGCGCCGGCGCGTGCTCGTTGTTCGTGCTCGCCTTTCTACCGCGGGAACGGTGCGGCGCCTCCTGAATGTTTGCTGTCGTGAAGGTCCACGGATTGGTTTTCGCCCAATCTACGGCTGCTTGCGGTGCGCGACCTACTTGCTGCGCTTGACCATCGCCAGGATGGTTGCCGCCAGTTCCTCCCGCGCCTGTTCCTCGCTGATGTCTCCGGTGACGGCCGCTTGCGACAGCGCATCGGCCGCCCCGAGCATTGCCCACAAGCTGGCCAGCGAGATTCCCGGCGGCCCGGCGAAGGGCGCGAGGATCTTCTGGCACTTTTCGATGAAGGCCAGTTGGTACTGGCGTTTGACCGCAGCCAGTTCCGCCGATCCGCTGAGCGCGGCGAGCACCTCCGGGATCTCGCGCCCCTGGGTCAGGACGCATTCGACGTAGCTGGATGCGATGACGCGAGCCTTGTCCGTCAAGGTGGGTTTGCTGGCGGCGATGGCGGCATCGATGAGCGCGGTCTGGCGGACATCGAAATCCTGATAGAGCGCCGTCAGCAGGCCGTTGCGCGTGCCGAAGTGGTCGTAGGCCACGGGCTTGGTGACGCCTGCTTCTGCGGCCAGGCGCCCAAGCGTCAGCGCATCCGTGCCTTCATCGCTGATCAGTCTCCAGGAGACGTCCAGCAATTGGCGTAGCCGCGCGTCTTTGGACAGCCGCCGATGCGAAGCAGCCGTGCAGGCGCGTGGTGCTGTGCCCGATGGGCGAGCTTTCATGATTCGACTTCCTTCTCCCGTGCTGCGGGATGAGAGGCGAAAATCCTGCCACCGATGGCTCGCGCAGTATCCAGGTGTGCGGCTGGAAACCCGGCGTCCGACGCGAGCAGCAGCTCCGACGCCGCAACACGTGCACCACAGTAGCCGAAGATGCCGTGGTCGATTTGTGTCTTCATCGCGCCGAAGTAGCCATGTCGGGCATAGGTCCGCTGGTCTGCACCACCTATCGCGACCAGATGCACCTGAAGGCGCTGTAGTTTCTTGACCAACTTTCCGTCTGCATCGTCGTAGGCCCAGCCCTGGGTGAACACCCGGTCGATCCATCCCTTGAGCAACCCGGGAAAAGACCACCAATACACCGGGTAGACCAATACCAGAGCGTCTGCGCGGTCGATGCGCGCATGTTCCGCTGCGACATCGGCCAGCGGTTCTTTCTCCTTTAGAGCCAGGGCGATGTCAGCCTGAGTGAACCTCGGATCGAAGCCTTCCGCAGTCAGATCGGCAATTTCGAAAGAGTGCTGGGAACCCGACGCAACGATTCCCTCTGCTACCTGGGCTGCAACAGCGTGCGTAAGCGATGCTTGATCGGGGTGTGCGATCACGATAAGGGCATGCATGGTTCATCGACTCCATCGGACGTGATACCTACCAATGGTAGCCTACTTTTGGTAAGTTGCGTTCGTGTCCAGATCAGGTCGCCATAAAATGCTTGACTTAGAGTGAACTCTAACTTTTAGGATCACCCCATGGAATCCCATCTGAGCATTGACGAAGTCGCCAAGCGCACTGGCCTGACGGCCCATACCCTGCGCTATTACGAGCGCATCGGGCTGATCGCCCCGGTCGGCCGTGCCGCCGGGGGCCAGCGGCGCTATGCGGCTTCAGACATGGCCTGGATCGAATTCCTGCTGCGGTTGCGGACGACGCGCATGCCTATCGGCAAGATGCAAGCGTTCGCACAACTACGCGGCGCTGGGGACTCGACGGTGCCGGATCGTCGCCAGATGCTCGAAGAACACTTGACGGATGTTCTTTCAGAGCTCGAGGCGATGCGCCAGTCCGCGGATGCTTTGCAGGCAAAGATCGAGTATTACCGCTCGTTCGAGCAGTCCTTGGCGTCGGATCCACTCGCTGATGAAGGCCATGCTGATGAACCCCCAAGAGCGCTACGAACGCGGACTTGCGAAACTGAAAGAAATAGACGGCCAGGCCGGTGAGGATGTGCTGGAAAGTCTGGAGGGTATCGCCCCGGATTTCGCACGCTACCTGATCGAATTCCCTTTCGGGGACATTTATGCCAGACCGGGCCTGGATCTGAAAAGCCGGGAGATCGCGGTCGTCGCCGCGCTGACCGCATTGGGCAATGCCGTCCCCCAGCTCAAGGTGCACATCCAGGGTGCGCTCAATGTGGGTGTGACCCGCACGGAGGTCGTCGAGACCATCATGCAGATGGCGGTCTACGCGGGCTTTCCGGCCGCACTCAACGGGTTGGCCGCGGCCAAGGAAGTTTTCGCCCGGGCAGAGGTGGCCTGAAACAGGCTTCTTACGGCTGGACACCGCTTTTCCTCTTTGCTGCGGCCCGTCCTGGTCCGGTCAACATGCGCGACCTGAGGCACGCCCAATGTCTTCGGTGGAGGAGGTCTCGAATTTGCTCCGTGCCTGGTCACGATCGGCGTGCTTCGCCCGACGGGAATCTACGCTCAAGAAGAGGACGGATATGATCAAGAAATCGACTGTGCTGACTATCGGAACGCTGGCGTTCGCGGCCACGGCCGTTACCGGTTGTGAAAGCTTGACGGGGCAGAAGGAGGTCGGCGCAACCCCGGGCATCTGCCAGCGTGATGCCGCTGATGCGCTGGCGGGCAGGGACAGGCTGACTGATGAGCAGGCCAAACAGGCGAGCGGCGCGTCCATTGTTCGCCAGATCGCGCCCGGCCAGGCCGTGACGATGGATTATCGGCAGGAGCGGGTGACGATAGAAACCGATCCGAAAACGGGCAAGATCGTTCGCGCCTTCTGCGGCTAGGTCAGGCTGGCGGCTTGCTCTGAACCGCCTGGCCGGCAGCGCCAATCGTGTTTTCCGGTCATTGGTGCGACTGCGGCCAGGAAGGGAGATCATGAGATTTCCTGCCAATTGAAACCGGAACGAAAGGGAGACCGATTGCCATGCTCAAGCACAATGCATCTTCCGCGATCGTCGCAGTTTCCGACATCGACCGCGCCCGCGCCTTCTACAGCGACGTGCTCGGGCTCGACCTCGTGGAGGGCGACGAGACGGTGATGGTGTTCGCTACTGGCCCGACACATCTTGTCGTCTACACATCCGACGAAGCCGGCACCAACCGCGCCAACGCGGTGGTCTGGGATGCGGGCGGCGACATCGAAGGGATCGTCGCTGAGCTCGCCGCCAGGGGCGTGAGGTTCGAGCGCTACGAACTGGAAGGCGCCGAGTATCGCGACGGCATCCATCATGCGGGGGAAATGAAGATGGCCTGGTTCAAGGACCCGGACGGCAACATCCTCCATATCAATCAGATGCCGGCGGGCTGAAGCCGGCATCGAAGGCCTGCAGCGACGACGAAGGGCGATCGCAGGCGATTGACGTTTACGTTGACGGACGTTTACGTTATCGCAAGTATCCATGGGCTGGGTCAGCCGGCCTGAATGCGATGGGCACCGGCCGCCGCGATGCAGCGCGACACAAGAACACGAGGAAACCTGCATAGACAAAAGGGGTGATGCATGACCGTTTCCAGCTATACCTGCGGGCCGCAGGACCAGCCCCTGCTGGCCCGGACCATAGGCCAGGCGTTCGACGATACCGTAGCGCGCTACCCCGATGGCACCGCGTTGATCGTCCGGCACCAGAACGTACGTTACACCTGGAAGGAACTCGCCGACGCCGTGGACGGGTGCGCGCGCGGGCTGATGGCGCTGGGTCTGCGGCCTGGCGATCGCCTGGGCATCTGGGCGCCGAATTGCGCGCAATGGTGTGTTACTCAGTTCGCCACGGCCAAGGCCGGCGTGATCCTGGTGAACATCAACCCCGCCTATCGGCTGTCCGAGCTGGAATACGCGATGAAGCAGGCCGGTTGTAGCTGGCTGGTCTGCGCCGACGCGTTCAAGTCGTCCGACTACCACGCCATGCTGGCCGAGCTGCTGCCTGAATTGCCTGCGTCCACCCCGGGCGATCTGCACAGCACCGTGTTACCCGACCTGCGAGGCATTGTCAGCCTGGGCGAGCAGCCCGCGCCCGGGATGCTGGGCTGGTCGCAGGTCCAGGAACAAGCGTCGGCCGTCAGCGCCGATCAATTGCAGGAACGCGCCGCGTTGCTGCAATTCGACGAACCCATCAACATCCAGTACACGTCGGGCACGACCGGCTTTCCCAAGGGCGCCACGCTCAGCCACTACAACATCCTGAACAACGGATTCATGGTGGGCGAAAGCATAGGCCTGACTGCGAACGACAAACTGGTGGTGCCGGTGCCGCTGTACCACTGCTTCGGCATGGTGATGGCGAACCTGGGCTGCATGACGCACGGCAGCACCATCATCTACCCCAGCGCCGCGTTCGAACCGCTATCGTCGTTGCAGGCTGTCGAAGACGAGCGGGCCACGGCGCTGTACGGCGTGCCCACCATGTTCATCGCCATGCTGGACCAGCCCGAGCGCCCGGCCATGGACCTGTCATGCCTGCGCACCGGCATCATGGCCGGCTCGATCTGCCCGATCGAAGTCATGAAGCGCGTGATCACCGACATGAACATGAAGGAGGTCCAGATCGCCTATGGCATGACGGAGACCAGCCCGGTGTCGTTGCAAACCGGCGCGCACGACGATCTGGAGCGCCGTGTCACCAGCGTGGGCCGCACGCAACCGCACCTGGAAAGCAAGATCATCGACGCGCAGGGCCGCATCGTGCCGCGCGGCGAGATCGGTGAGCTGTGCACCCGCGGCTACAGCGTCATGCTGGGCTACTGGAACAATCCTGACGCCACGCGCGAAGCCATCGACGGTGCGCGCTGGATGCATACGGGCGATCTGGCGGTGATGGACGACGAGGGCTATGTCAAGATCGTGGGCCGCAACAAAGACATGATCATTCGCGGCGGCGAAAACGTGTATCCGCGTGAAGTCGAGGAATTCCTGTACACCCATCCGGCCGTGGCCGACGTGCAGGTGGTCGGGGTGCCCGACCAGAAATACGGCGAGGAAATCGCAGCGTGGGTGCGCGTGCACGAAGGGCAAAGCGTGGATGAAGACACCCTGCGTGCATTCTGCAACGGCCGCATCGCGCATTTCAAGATCCCGCGGTATTTCAAGTTCGTGGACGACTTCCCGATGACCATCAGCGGCAAGATCCAGAAATTCCGTATGCGCGAAATCAGCATGGACGAGCTGGGGCTGGATGGCGAGAAACCGTGATTCTTACCGCGATTCGACATCCTCGACCTGCCTTCACGCGCTGTTTAGGGGACACTATGCAAAACGCCATTAGCCGCTTTGCCGTACCGGAAACCCTGGTCGACCTGCCCAGCGATGTACGGGAACGTATCCTGAGCGTCCAGGAGAAAGCCGGGTTCATCCCCAATGTGTTCTTGATGCTGGCACACCGGCCCGACGAATTCCGCGCGTTCTTTGCGTATCACGATGCACTGATGGATCGCGAGTCCGACACGCTGACACCGTCGGAAAAGGAAATGATCGTCGTGGCCACCAGCGGCCGGCATGCGTGCCTGTATTGCGTCGTGGCGCACGGCGCGGTGCTGCGCATCTATTCCAAGAACACCACGGTGGCGGACCAGGTAGCGGTCAACTATCGCACCGCCAAGATCAGTGAGCGTGAACGCACCATGCTGGATTTCGCGATGTATTTGAGCTTCGAGCACGGCGCACTGAACGATCCATGGGATGCCCGCCTGAAGGCCGTGGGCTTCACGCTGGACGACATCTGGGACATCGGCGCGATCACCGCGTTTTTCAGCTTGTCCAATCGCCTGGTGTCATTGGCAACCACGCCACCCAACGACGAGTTCTATTTAATGGGTCGCGTGCCGCGCGACAAGACGCAAAAGAAATCCTGAAGGTCCCACCGGGCGCTGACGCCCCTGCCCGACGGCGGGCAGAGCGGCACCGTCTTCTATTTGGACAGCCAGACATTCCTGAACGACGAGCGCGAGCCGTCGGGGTCGAAGTCCAGACCGTGCACGCGCCGGTTGTACAGCGTGAAGAACGGCGCATCCATGACCGGCAGCAGAGGCAGGTCAGCCATGGTGACCCGCTGCAGGTCGTGGAACAGGGCGGTGCGCTTGGCGGGGTCGATTTCGCGCTGATAGGCCTCGATGATCCGGTCGGTCTCGGCGTTGGCGTAGCCGGTGGCCGAAATGTACGGCACACCGGGCGATACCGCCTTGGACCAGTACTGCCGGGTCAGGCCCATCTCCGGGTCGAACAGGGTCGAAAAGCCGTTGATGATGACGTCGTAGTCGTAGTCGGTCCAGATCTTCTTGAGGTAGGCCGAGGGCTCGGAGGATACCGGCCTGACGTCGATGCCGACCTTGCGCAGGTTTTGCCGCAGGAACTCGCCGGCTGGCACGAAGGCGTTGGAGCTGGGCGACAGGTCGAGCTGCAGCGAGAAGCGGATGCCGTTCTCCTTGCGTGGAAAGCCCGCCTCGTCCAGCAGTTTTTCGGCGAGGGCCGGGTCGTAGGCGTAGGCCGGCTTGTCCTCGGTGTAGAACCGGGTCAGCGTGGACGGAATGGGACCATCGGCCGGCCGGCTCAGGCCGTACCACACGGTGTCGATCAGCCCCTGCTTGTCGAGCGCGTGGGCGAATGCCTGACGCACTTTGAGGTTGCCCGTCACCGGCCGCTTGAGGTTGAACATCAGGAAGTAGATCTGCGCGTTGTAGACATAACCGCGCTGTTCGAACACCAGGTCTTCCTGCTTGCGCAAGCGCTCCACGTCCGAGAACGGCACGCCGGCGAACGGCAGGTACTGGATGTCGCCGGTTTCCAGGGCGGCAGCGCGGCCCGCCGGGTCGGGGATGTCGCGGAAGATGACGCGGTCCAGGTAGGGCTTGCCCTCGTCCCAGTAGTCCGGATTGCGCTCCAGCTCGACGTACTGGCCCTTTCGCCATTCCTTGAAGCGGAACGGCCCGGTACCCACGGGCTTGGCGTTGTAGGGGTTGGTGCGAACGTCTGTGCCCTCGTACAGGTGGCGGGGGATGATCTGGGCTTCGACGGTGTTCAGCGAGTTCAGGATCACCGGCGCCGGGCGCGACAGCCGCAGCACCGCGGTGTGCGCGTCGGGCGTTTCCACATCCTCGACCGCACTGAAGGTGATGCGCGCGCGCGGGTGCACCTTCTTGAGCACCTCCAGGATGCTATAGCGCACGTCGGCCGAGGTGAACGGCTCGCCGTCGTGCCATTTGACGCCCTGGCGCAGGTTCAGCGTGATCGCCAGGCCGTCCGGCGAGACGTCCCAGGACGTGGCGAGCACGCCATGCGCGTTCTGCGCGTCGTCGTAGGTGAACAGCCCGTCGAAGATGTTCGAGGAGACCGCGGAGTTCGCGTACTGGTTGTTGAAGGTGACGTTGAGCTGGTTGGGCGCCGGGTAGATCGCGGTGATCAGCGTCCCGCCGCGCACCGGCTCGGCCCCGGGCGCGGCGGCCGGTGCGGTCTGAGCCGCGGCATCCAGGCCGTAGAGCATCGGCGCGAGCATGGCGGCTTGCAGGATGCGGCGGCGGGCGAGGTCGGTCGGGTCGTCGGGGTAGGGCATGTCGGGGTGGTTCTCGGGTTGCTGGTGAAAGCGTCGAGTCTGTGCCATCCAATTGATCCGACAAAATATATTATTCGCATATATATCTTCATATGCTATCGATATTCAAGGATACTCTTTCAGTATCAATACATTGAGAGGCGGCGCACGTAATATCGAAAGGCATATTCGTTCGTTGGCGCGGTTTTCTTGCGGGATAAGATGCCGGTATTTGCAGTGAGGTAAATGGTGGTGCAAATATCCGAGTCGACCCGTCAGGACGACACGCGTTCATGGTCGGACGCCGAGCAGAAGACCCGCGAGGATCTGGCCGCGGTGGCGCGCTCGCTGGCCGAACTGGGCTGGACCAAGCTGATCTTCAACCACATCACCGCGCGCGTGCCCGACGCCCCCGAGTATTTCCTGGTCAACCCGCATGGCCTGTTCTACGACCAGGTGCGGGCGTCCGACTTCGTCAAGCTGGACCTGGACGGCAATCCGGTAGGCGAGAACCGCTGGGGCTTCGGCCGCGCGGCCTTCGTCATCCACAGCGCCGTCTACGCGGCGCGGCCGGACGTGGCGTGTACCATCCACACGCATACCGACGGCGGCACCATCGTGTCGGCGCTGCAGGAGGGCCTGCAGCCGCTGACGCTGGAGGCCGCGCAGTTCTACGGTCGCGTGGGCTACCACGATTACGAAGGCATGGCGCACGATGTCGACGAGCGCCAGCGCATCGCCGCCGACCTGGGCCCGCATGCCGCGCTGTTCCTGCGCAACCACGGCCTGGTGGTGACCGGCTCGACCATCGCCGAGGCCTTTCACCGCAACTACAACCTGGAATACGCCTGCCGCATCCAGGCCCAGGTGCTCGCGACGGGACGCCCGCTGTCGGTCATTTCGCACGAGGCGGCGAGCCGGACCGTGGCCCAGGTGCTGGCCCACCCCGCGCGCAGCGAACCGCTGCTCGAAGCCATCCACCGCCGGCTGGGGCAGACCGACCCCTCCTACCGGCTCTGAGCGGAGGTCGCCGGCAGCCGGGCGTGCCGGGCGCGCCGCTCTCCCGACGCGCGAAGGGGGTCCCGGGCTGCCGATCCGCTCAGCCGGAGGAGCGGCCGAACAGATCCGCCACGTCGGCCACGTCCTCCACCGTTTCCAGCCGCGCGAGCAGGCGGTCCGCCGTGGCGGTGTCCAGCCCCGCGCCGTACGTCAGGGCCGAGGCGGCCTTCTCGCGCAGCGCCTGCGGGTCCAGCAGTCCGCCGGGCAGTTCGGCAACGGTTTGCGTCAGCCGTCGGCCGTCGTTCAGGCGCACCGCCACGGTGGCGGGAGCCATGCTTCCGCTGCCTTGCACGCGTATGTTCACGCGGTCGATCAGCGGCCGCAGGGCAGGGTCGAGCACGGCCTGGGGCGTGATCTGCGCCAGCCCGAAGCGCCCGGATGCCAGCGCCGCGGCCACCGCGTACTGTGCGCAGAACTGGGCGGTGACTTCGGGGTCGCCGTCGGTGGTGTAGGGTGCGCCGACCAGGGTGTGCATGTCCTCGGTGAGGACGAGTTCCACCGCTTCGATAGCGCTGGCGGCCAGCGGCGGGCCGTCGGCCGGACGGGCCAGGCGCAGGGCCGCCTCGATCGCGGCGTGGGCGCGACCGCAGGCCGGATAGCGTTTGTAGGTGGCGTGTTCCAGCAGGAATTCGCGGCCCAGGCCGCTCTCCGGCGCGCCGGGATCGGCTTGTCCATACAGCGCGTACAGGCCGTGCCTGCCGTCGAAGGCGCGGCGCGGCCCGCTGATGCCGGCCTGCGCCAACTGGGCACTGAAGACGCCTGCGCGCGCGGCGAAGGCCGACAGCAGCCGCTTGCTGAGGGTGCGCTCGACGTGGCCCTGCTGGGTGCCGGCGGCCTGTCCCAGCGCCAGGCCGAGGGCGGACTCGATGCCGGCGGCGTCCAGCCCGAGCAGCCGGCCGGCCGCGGCCGCCGCGCCGAAGACACCATAGACCGAGGTGCGGAACCAGCCAGGCCGCGCCTGTCCGGCGCGGGCGAGCCGGTAGGCCAGTTCGTTGCCCGCGGCAATGGCCGCGAGCAGGGCGCGGCCGTCGGCGTGCACCTGTTCGGCGACCGCGATGGCGGCCGGAATGACCACCGCGTCGATGTGGCTGACGTCCGGGTGCAGCGAGTCGAAATCCAGCGCGGCCGCGTAGCCGCCGTTGTGAAAGGCCGCGGCGGCGGCGGGCACGCGCCGGCCGCTGCCGTCCCACAGCAGGCTGTGCGCAGCGCCGCCGTCGGCCGCGACCAGCGCCGAGACTGCCGGCATGCCGGTGGCACCGCGCGCTGCCCAGGCCACCGCAACCGTATCGAGCAGGCTGGCGCGCACGCTGCGCGCCGCCGCCTCGGGTAGCGCGGCCGGGCCGGGCCCGGCCAGCCATTGCGCCAGCGTACCGGCGTCGGGTGTGTCCAGGGCAAGGGTTGCAGTGCGCATGGTGGTACCTCTTGCGTCAGGCGGCAGGCCGGTTCAGGTGTCGAGGCCCGGATGGTCGCGTTCGGCTTTCCGGCGGAAGGCTGGCCATTCGGAGGCCAGCGTGCCGTGCTTGCGCATGCGCGCGGCGTACGGTGCTGGAACCGTTCTCATGCCTGCGCAACGGGTTGTGCGGATGACTGTACGTGCCGGTTGGACGGTACCGGCAGGCCCAGGTGAGAGCGCAGGGTGGAGCCCTGGTATTCGTGGCGAAAGCGCCCGCGCCGGCGCAATTCCGGCACCAGAAGATCGACCACGTCGTCCAGCGCGGCGGGCAGCCAGGGCAGCATCAGGTTGAAGCCGTCCGCACCGCCGCCGTCCACCCAGGCCTCGAACTGGTCGGCCACCTGGGCAGCGGTGCCGATGGCGAGCAAGTGTCCGCGCGCACCGACCACGCGCTCGTAGAACTGGCGCACGGTGAGCTTCTCGCTCAGCGCCATCTCGATCAGCAGCTTCTGCCGGCTGGGGAAGTCGGGGGTGAGCGGCAGATCGGGAAAGGGCGCATCCGGGTCGAGCCCGGACACGTCGATACCCAGATGGCGCCTCAGCACGATCCAGCCCACCTCGGGGTCGATCAGCGACTGCAGTTGCTCGTACTTCTCGCGCGCCTCGGCCTCGCTGGCGCCGATGAAAGTCATTGCGCCCGGCATGATCTTGACGTGGCCGGGGTCGCGTCCGGCGCGCTCGGCGCGCGCCTTGACGTCGGCGTAGAAGCCACGCGCGGCCGCCAGGCTGGGCTGCGCCGTGAACACCACCTCGGCGCGCTCCGCGGCGAAGCCGCGGCCGTCCTCGGACGACCCCGCCTGTACGATCACCGGCTGGCCCTGCGGCGAGCGCGGAATGTTCAGCGGGCCGCGCGCGGAGAAGTACTTGCCCCTGTGATCCAGCACGTGCAGTTTCGCCGGGTCGAAGAACAGCCCCGAGGCCTTGTCGCGCAGGAAGGCGTCGTCTTCCCAGCTATCCCACAACGCCTGTACCACGTCGACGAATTCGTGCGCACGCTCGTAGCGCTCGGCGTGCGTGCGCACCTCGCCCTGGTTGAAGTTCTGCGCCTCCCGGTCGTTGAACGAGGTGACCACGTTCCAGCCCGAGCGCCCCTCGCTCAGCCGGTCCAGCGTGGCGAACTTGCGGGCGACGTGAAACGGCTCGAAGTAGCTGGTCGAGACCGTGCCGACCAATCCCAGGCGGGTGGTCGCGGCGGCCAGCGCCGACAGCAGCGCGGTGGGTTCCAGCCGGGTCACCCGCGAGGTGCGCCCCACGGTCTCGTCGTCCGGATATTGCGCGGCCATCTGGTCGCCGAAGAAGATCATGTCCAGCTTGCCGCGTTCGGCGGTCTGGGCGAGTCGGCGGTAGAAGTCCAGGCTGGAGCCGCCGTCGGCCGGTACGTCGGGATGGCGCCACGCGGCGATGTGGTGGCCCACGTCCAGGGGGAAGGCGCCGAGGTGGATGTCGGGTTTGCTCGATGTCGTCATGGCCGAGTCCTCAAAGCCTGGAGGTCACATCGTAGGCCTGCCCCAGGTGGTATTTGCCGATGGTGGCGGCGGTCTTGTCGTAGTTTTCATGCAGCGTCTGGTAGCGCAGGTCGCGGATGAAGCGCGACAGCGCGCTGCCAGCGTCGAGCGCGCTGGAGCCTGCGATCTGTGCGCCGCGCTCGACCGCCAGCACGGCGGCGGCGATGGCCTGGTGCTTGGCGTTCATCGAGAACAACTCGGCCGCCGCGATGTCCCGCGCCCATAGCCAAGCGGCGCGGTAGGTCAGCCAGCGCGCCGCGTCGATGGCGATGCGGATCTCGCCCAGGCGCAGTTGCGTGTAGCCGTCGCCGGCGGTGCCGCGGCGCGGCAGGTATTCCGTGAGCAGGTCGAACACGCCCTCGGCGCCGCCGATGTATTGCGCGGCGAAGCTCAGGTGGCTCTTGGCCTGCCAGCGGCCCTTGGCCGATTCGCCCAGCTCGCCGAGCTGGTCGCGCTCGGGCACGAAGACGTCCTTCAGGGTCAGCACCGGGCTGACCGCCGCGCGCATGCCGATCGGGTCCCACGAACCCGGTTCGATGGTCAGGCCCTCCACGCCCTGCGGCAGGGCGAGCATGAGATGGCCGCCGGGCGGCGGCGTGTCCTTGGCGACCGCCGCGATGGTGTTGTAGTGCACGGTGTCGGCGAGCGTGGCGTAGTTCTTGACGCCGTTGACCCGCCAACCGCCGGGCACCTTCTCGGCGACGGTCTGCAGGTTGTACAGACCGCGCGCGGTGCGGCCGGGCTCGCTGCCGGTCGAGTTGACGAACTTGCCTTCCTCGACCACCGGGCCTAGCAGGCGTTTGCGCTGTGCCGGCGAACCGATCTGCTCGATGCGGTGCGAAGCGTTGTAGTGGATGTGGATGCACTGCGCGGTGGACAGGCAGTAGCGTGCGGTCTGTTCGACCACCAGGAGTGAGGCGAGCGGGTCCTTGCCCAGCGCGCCGCCGCCCAGCCCGCCGATCTCCTCGCTCAGCGCGGCGGCGGCGTAGCCGGCGTCGACCAGATCCTTCAGGTTTTCGACCGGCGTCACGGCGCGGGCGTCGTAGTCTGCGGCGCGGGCGGCGAAGCGGGTGCGGCCGAGTTCGCCGACAGTCTCGTAGATCTTGCGTTGCTTGGGGGTGTAGTCGAAGTCCATGGTCCGGGAATGTGCAGGAGTGATGGGGTCAGGCGGCAGCCTGGATGCGAAAGCCCGCCTGTTCGGGGGCGCCGATGGCGGCCGGCAGCTCGCCTTCCCAGGCGAGATAGGCACGCGAGGCGTCGGCGTTGCCGGTGTGGCGGTCGTGCAGCCAGAACAGGAAGTCGATGCGATCGGTTTGCGGCACGGGCGCGGGGGTGGTGTCCAGAAGCAGTCCGGCGGCGCGCCAGTCGTCCGGCGTGCCGTCCACCGGCAGCACGGTCTGCCCTGGATGTCGTTCGCGCAGGTCGAGCGCGGCCAGCCGGTGCGCCTGGCCGGCCGGTCCGAAGACGAGCAGGACGGGCGCCTGCCGGATCGGCTCGGGCAGCAGGGCCAGCCGCGAGCGGTTGGTCCACACCGCGCCGGTGGCGCGCACGCGCGCGAAGTCGGCGCTGCCGGCGACCGACACGGCGGCCGCGCCGCAGCGCAGCAAGTCCGCCGCTTCGGCGAGGGGAACTGCCGCCGGAAGGTCAGGCGCCGGGTCGCGCCGCTGGGCGTCGTCCGGTCCGCCCGCCGGGCCGCCGGCGGTGAAGGCCTCGGTGAAGGCCTGTTCGATGCCGGGCTCGTCCAGTACTGCGACCTCCCAGCCGAGTTGCAGCAGCCAGTGCGCAGTGATGTCGGCGCGCGCGCCCAGTTCGTCCACCAGCACGATGCGCGCGCCGCGCACAGCGGCCCAGCGGTCCAGGGTCTGGACCAGCTGGCCGCCAGGCACGCCCACGACACCGGGCAGGTGGCCATGCGCATATTCCTGCGGCGAGCGCACGTCGAACACGTAGGTGGTGCGGCCGGTGTCTTCGCGCCAGGCCGTGAGGGTGGCGGCATCGATGCGCGGGACGCCGTAGCGCCGGGCCACATCGCGCGCGCGCCGGCGGCCCAGCGCCAGTCCCGCCTCGCTGGCCGGCACGCCCGGCGCGCCGGCGCCTTGCTCCACCGCCAGGCCGGCGAGCTTCCAGCCCTGGGTGCCGCCGGCCAGGGCGGACACCGGATTGGGCACGCCGGCATTGATCAGCGCCTGTGCACCGATGATGCCGCGCGTGCGGCCGGCACAACTGACCACCACCCGCGTCTTGGGGGAGGGAACGAGGTCGGCGAAACGCAGGACGAGTTCGGCGTTCGGGCAGCTCACTGCGCCGGGCACGTGGTAGCGGGCGAACTCCTCGGCGGTGCGGCCGTCGAGCACGACGACGTCCTCGCCGCGGGCGCGCAGCGCCTGCAGTTCCTCGGCCGAGGTCGCCGGCGTATGGTACGCATGCTCGACGACCTCGGCGAAAGCCTTGCTGGGCACGTGGATACTGGGCAGCAGTGGATGGCCGGCGGCCTGCCAGGCAGGCGCGCCGCCCGCCAGCACGTGGACGTTGGCGTAGCCCAGCGCGGCGAGGCGGCGCGCAGCGAGCGTGCCGGTAGGCTCGGGCGCGACGGGCGGTTCGTCGCCGATCAGGACGATGCGCGTCGCGCGGTGTGGCACCCGTGCATCGACGGCGGTCTCCAGCCGGCTGTACGGCAGATTGACGGCAAGCAGCGGGTGGCCCGCGCCGTACAGGCCTTCTTCGCGAACGTCGATCAGGGCGATTTCGTCGCCGTCGGCGAGCCAGGCCGCGAGGGCCTGCGGGGTCAGGGTAGGGGTGTCGGACATGGGGCTCAGGTAGCGGTGGTTGCGTAGGCGCCGGCGGCGCGGGCCGGTCGCGGCTCGGCTTCGTGTGCGGCGGCCGGCCGCACGAAGTGCACGATCTGGCTGGCGTGACCGGCGGCCTCGCCATGCAGGTGACAGGCGGCGTGGTGGCCCGGGCCGATCTCGCGCAGCGCGGGTGCCTGTTCTCTGCAGACCGGGAGCGCGTGCGGGCAGCGGGTGTGAAAGCTGCACCCGGCCGGCGGCTGGAACGGGTTGGGCAGGTCGCCGTGGATCGCGCCGGCGTTGCGCTCATGGCGCGGGTCCATGACCGGGATCGCGTCGATCAGCGCCTGCGTATAGGGATGGGCCGGGCTGCGCCAGATGCGCTCGCGCGGCGCCAGTTCGACGATGCGGCCGAGGTACATCACCGCGACCCGGTCGGCCAGGTGTTGCACCACGCCCAGGTCATGGCTGATGAACAGATAGGCCATGCCATAGCGCTGCTGGAGGTCCGACAGCAGATTCAGGATCTGGGCCTGCAGCGACACGTCCAGGGCCGAGACCGGCTCGTCGCAGACGATCAGCGCCGGATTGAGCGCGAGGGCCCGGGCGATGGCGATGCGCTGGCGCTGGCCGCCCGAGAATTCGTGCGGCTGCCGGTCCGCCAGCTCCGGACGCAGGCCGACCTGCAGCATCAGCTCGCGCACCCGCTCGGCCCGCTGCGCCGGTGTGCCCAGCCGGTGCAGGTCCAGCGGCGTGCGCAGCGAGCGGCCGATGCGCTGGCGCGGGTCGAGCGAGCCGCCCGGATCCTGGAACACCATCTGGAAGCGGCGGCGGTGGGGACGCAGTCCGGCGGGGCCGAGGTGGGTGATGTCCACGCCGTCCAGCCGTATCGTGCCGGCGGCGGGCTCGATCAGGCGCATCACTGCCTTGCCGAGCGAGGACTTGCCGCAGCCGGATTCGCCGACCAGCCCCAGCGTCTGCCCGGCCTGGAGCGACAACGACACGCCGTCGACGGCATGCAGCAGGCCACGCCGGGTACGGTAGCGCACGTGCAGCCCGTCGACGTCGAGCAGCGCGGCGCGGGACGGGGGCTGCCGATGCCGTCCGGCGTCCGCGGGGTGGGGGATCGGCGTCGGCCGGTGCAGCACCGTGCCGGGTTGCAGCGGGTTCACTGGCATACCCTCCCGTCGCCGCGCGATATTCTGTCTGCAGGAGGGTGCGCACTCCCTTCGGGCGGCCAGGCCGCGTCGATCTCGTGGCAGGCCGCGCGCGCCTGCGCGGGAAAGTCGCGCAGCGGCGGCGGCACCGTACGGCAGTGCGCGGCGGCGATGTCGCAGCGCGCCACGAAGGCGCAGCCCGGCAGCGGTGTGCCTGGCGTCGGCACGATGCCGGGGATCTCCTGCAGGCGCGGCGGGCGCTGCGTGCCGCCCGGAGCGAATTGCGGCCGCGCCCGCATGAGCCGGCGGGTATACGGATGCAGCGGACGGTCGAACAGCCCCTGCACCGGCTGCTGTTCGATCTGGCGGCCGGCGTACATGACCAGGACGCGGTCGGCGCTCTCGGCCACCACGCCGAGGTCGTGGGTGATGAGGATCAGCGCCATGCCGAGTTCCTGTTGCAGCTGCCTGAGCAGGGTGAGTATCTGCGCCTGGATCGTCACGTCCAGCGCGGTGGTGGGTTCGTCGGCGATGAGCAGCGAAGGCCGGCAGGCCAGCGCGATCGCGATCGCCACGCGCTGGCGCATGCCGCCGGAAAGCCGGTGCGGATAGTCGTCCAGCCGCTGTCCCGCCTGGGGAATGCGGACCCGCTCCAGCAGTTCTTCGGCGCGCGCACGCGCGGTGCGGGCGTCGATGCGTTCGTGTGCGCGGATCGCTTCGGTGATCTGCTCGCCTACGGTCATGACCGGGTTGAGCGCGGCCATCGGGTCCTGAAAGACGATGGCCAGCCGGTTGCCGCGCAGCGCGCGCATGCGCCGTTCGGGCAGCTCGACCAGTTCCTGGCCCTCGAAGCGCACGCTGCCCTGCATGCGCGCAGTGCGCGGCAGCAAACGGGTGAGCGCGAGCGCGGTGATGGACTTGCCGCAGCCCGATTCGCCGACGATGGCCAGCGTCTCGCCGGCGCCGACGGTAAAGGAAAGGTCCTCGACCACGGTGGTCTGGCCGCCGTCGCGGGTCGGAAAGCCGATGCGCAGGCGGCCGACTTCCAGGAGGGGCGTCGCGGTGTTCATCGGTTGCGGGCCTTGGGGTTGAGCACATCGTTCAGGCCGTTGCCGAGCAGGGTGAAGGCCATGACTGTGAGGAAGATCGCCAGGCCGGGCTCGGCCGTCATGTACCAGGCGGTGCGCAGCACCTGGCGGCCCGCGCCGACCATGCTGCCCCAGGACATGCTGTCGTTGTCGCCCAGGCCCAGGAAGGACAGGGCGGCCTCGGCCAGGATGACCGAGGCGATGAGTTCCGAGGCCGCGACCATCACGGGCGCAAGGCTGTTGGGCAGGATGTGTCCACAGATGATGCGGCCATGGCCCATGCCCATGGTCACCGCCGCGCTGACATAGTCGTATTGCTTGGCGCGCATCGCCTCGGCGCGCACCAGCCGCGCGATCTGCGGCCAGGAGGTCAGGCCCAGGGCGAGCGCGATGCTGGCCTGCGACGGCCCCAGGATGATGACCAGGGCGATCGTGAAAAGCAGCGTCGGCATGGTCAGGAAGATTTCGGTGAAGCGCATCAGCGTGTCGTCCAGTGCGCCGCCGAAATAGCCGCACACGACGCCCACCGCGATGCCCACCACCAGGGCCAGCGCCGTGGCGCAAAAGCCGATGGCCAGGGACTGGCGCGCACCGTGCATCAAGGCCGCGGCCATGTCGCGGCCCAGCATGTCGGTGCCCAGCGGGAAGGCGAGGTTGGTGCCGGGCCACTGCGTGGGCGTGCCGACCATGTCGCGCGGATCGCCCGGGTAGAGCGCGCCGGCGCCCAGCGCGGCGGCGATGGCGAGGATGACCAGCACGCCGCCGGCCACGGCGGAGGGCGAGCGCAGCAGACGCGACCAGAGCCCGGGAGCGGCGCCGGCGGCCGGCACGGCATCGGCCTCGTGCATCGCGGCCGGCGCTTGAGATGAAGGCTGGACCAGATTCACGCCGTCACCTCGATGCGCGGGTCGAGCACGGCGTAGAGCAGGTCGACGACGAGGTTCATGACGATCACGAGCAGCGAGCTGCACAGGAAGATCGCGAGAAAGACATTGAGATCGCGCGCGGCGACGGCGTCGTAGGCCATGCGCCCTATGCCCGGCCAGCCGAAGACGGTCTCGATCACCACCGTGCCGCTGAACAGGCTGCCCAGTTGCAGGCCGGTGATGGTGACGATGGGCAGCAGGGCGTTGCGAAGGACGTGGCGCACCAGCACCCGCCATTCCGACAGGCCCTTGGCGCGTGCGGTGCGCACGAAATCGAGGTCGAAGATCTCCAGCATGGCCGAGCGGGTCAGGCGCACGTACAGCGCGAGGTAATAGCAGCCGAGCGAGAAGGCAGGCAGCACCAGGTGCGCGGCGACGTCCTTGACGTATGCCCAGGCCGAGGCGTGCTGCAGGCCGACCGTGGTCAGGCCGGCCACCGGAAACCAGCGCAGCTTGACGCCGAATGTCACGATGAGCATCAACCCCACCCAGAAGAGCGGGGTGGCGAAGCCGATGCTGGAGAAGACCGTGATGCCGGTATCGAGGGGGGTGCCGCGGTACTTGGCGCTGAGCGCGCCGAGCACCACGCCGACCGTTACCGCGAACAGGATGGCGGTGAGCGAGAGCAGCAGGGTCGCGGGCAACGCGCTCCAGATGAGTTCGGCCACCGGCATGTTGTCGCGAAACGAATAGCCGAGGTCCAGGCGCGAGATGTTGCCGAGGAAGATCAGGAATTGCCGGTGCATGGGCACGTCCAGCCCGTACAGCTCGCGCATTTCCTGCATGTATTCGGCGGTGGCGCCGCCCGACTCGCCGGCCATCACGTCCACCATGTCGCCCGGCGCGGCCTTGAGCAGCAGAAAGGAGAACAGCACGATGAGCAGAGCCGTCGGCAGGACCTGCACGAAGCGCTTGAACAGATAACGGCGCGTCGAGCGCGCGCGCTGCGCACCCCCGCTCATAGCGCGGCCTTCTGCCCGCCGTCCACCGGCACCAGGGCGCCGACCATGTAGCTTGCCCTGGAGCTGGCCAGGAAGGCCACGACGTCGGCGATTTCGCCGGGCTGGCCGTAGCGGCGCAGCGGCGCGGCGGCCTCGCCGCGGCGGCGGGCTTCGTCGACGTCCACGCCCTGGATGCGCGCCTCGTGCTCCAGCGTCTGAGCCGTGCGATCGGTCACGGTCACGCCCGGGTTGACGGCGTTGATGCGGATGCCGAATCGTGCGTAGTAGCGGGCCAGGCCGACAGTGCTCAGGAGCAGGGCGGCGTTGGCGGCGCTTCCCGAAATATGGCTCTCGCTGGGGAACTTGCCGCCCATGCCGACGATGTTCACGACGGCGCCGATCTGGGTCTCGGGTGGGCAAGCGCCATCCTGGCCCCGTTCGCGCGCCCGGGTCAGCATGCGCCGCAGGACGGCCTCCTGGACATTGATGTAGGGGAAGAACTTGCGTCCCAGCGCTTCGCGCCAGGCGGTGGCGTCGAGTTCCTCGGCCGGCCTGCGGCGCGCCGCCCCCGCGCTGTTGACGAGGATGTCCAGCGGGCCGAGGGCCTGTTCCGCCTGCGCCACCGCATGCTCGGCGGCCGCTTCGTCGGCGAGGTCGGCAACGATGCCGACGGTGTCGAAACCGTCGGCTGCGAGCCTGCGCCGGGCGTCGGCGACGTTGACTGGATCTCGCGAGACGATGGCCACGCGGGCGCCTTCGCGCAGCAGGGTGTGCGCACAGGCGAATCCCAGGCCTTTGCTGCCGCCGGTGACGAGAGCGTTCTTGTGCTGCAATCCGAGGTTCATGAGCTCATGGCCGTGAAGCTGGCGCGGTGCGCGGAGCGACTCCGGCCAAGTTTCCGTAAGGTAGGCACAAAATTGAGAATCGGGAGCCGCAACTTTCGGGCATTCTTCGGCCGAAGGGAATGAATTTGTTCTTGTATGAATATGCGATTTCGCCAATATTCAAATGCAATACATGCATATACATTGGATATGCTCAGCCCGATGGCATGGGCCGTAATAAGATTATTGGCAGTTCCGGACTGTCGGCCGGGTAGGGTCCGCAATAGAATGGCGCTTTGCAGCATGTCCCTGCACCGGCGAGCAGCATGGCGGCGGCCCGCCATGCAGGCCGTGGCGCCGGGCCGTCCCAGTGCACGGGCATCCTGGAGGCCGCCATGGAACTTCGCCATCTTCGCTATTTCGTCGCCGTCGCCGAGGAGCAGCACGTCACGCGCGCGGCCCGGCGGCTGGGCATGCAGCAGCCGCCGCTCACCATGCAGATCCAGCTCCTGGAGCAGGAGCTGGGCGTGCAGTTGTTCACCCGCAGCCCGCGGCGCATCGAGTTGAACGATGCCGGGCGCGTCTTTCTGGACGATGCGCGCAAGCTGCTCGCCGCGGCCGACGCCGCCGTGCAGCGGGTGCGCCGGCACGACCAAGCCGCGCACGCGGTGCTGCGCATCGGGCTCACCACCTCCTCGGCGATTCACGGCCGCACGCGTTCGCTGCTGAACGGATTCCGCACGGAGCGTCCGCACGCATCCCTGCACCTGGAGGAAGGCGCCGCGATCGACCTGCTCAATTCGCTGCAGCGGGGCACTCTGGACATCGCCTTCATCCGCGCAGGAACGCCGGCCGTCGAGTCGGTCGACGGGCAATGGCTGGCCGAGGACGAACTCGTCGTCGCCGTCCCCATCTCGCATCCCTATGCCCAGGCCAGCCAGCTCGGCCTGGCCGACCTGAAGAGCGAAAGCATCATCCTCTATCGCCAGGAGCGCTGCGCAGGCATCGGTGACATGCTGCTCGCTAGCTGCGCCAGGGCGGGCTTTCAGCCTCGTATCGCGGGCGAGACCAGGCGGCTGATGTCGGCCGTGAACATGGCCGCCGCCGGGGTGGGCATGACCATCGTGCCAAAGTCGATGGAGGCGCTGCGCATGGAGGGCATCGTCTACCGGCCGATGCAGGCGGGTTCGGCGATGACAGCGCCCGTGAACATGGTGTTCCGGCGCAACGACACCTCCGACGTTCTGCACGAATTCCTGTCCATGGGGCGAGGCCTGGCGGCCGCGGGGAGCGTCGCGCGGCAGGCGCCCGGCTGACTCGCGCCGCGCTGCGCGGCAGGGGAGAATCATGCGGCGGGCGCGGTGGCGCCCGCCGACCGCCCGTCAGAAGAGGTGGCGCAGGCCCACGGCGAAGTGGGTGGCATTCCAGTCGTCCGCGGCAACGCCCGTGCCGGCGTTGTCGAACCAGGCGCCGTCCAGGTAGGACACGTACGCATACGCGTTGGTGCGCTTGCTGAACGGATAGGTGTAGCCGACGCTGTACACCTTCTGGTTCTCGGCCTGCTGTCCGGAGCGCACCACGCTGTCGTTCGGATCGGAAAGCTGGAAGCTCGCCAGCAGGGTGCCTGTGCCGACAGGCACCGCCACGCCCAGGGTGTAGCCGTTGACTTTGCCGCCCTTGAACAGGGCGGTCTGTCCCGTGTTGCCCGACGCCACCCCGTTGATGTATGCGTCCTTGTGCTGGGCGAAGCCGCCGTGCAGGGTGAACACGCCCAGCTCGACGCTGCCGCCGATACCGTATTCGCGCGGCGAGACATCGGCATGGCTGCCGCCGGAGCTCGTCTCGCGGCCCAGCGAGGCGCCCTGGTAGTAGCCGATCAACTGCCACTTCGCGGCTTTGTAGTGTGCGGCTGCGCTGAACACCCGATCGCTGCGGCTGGAGGGGGCTACGCCGCCGCCGTCGCTGTTCTGGGCCAGGTTGGCGTTGAACGAGTAGCTCAGCGTGGCCTGCAGCCCGGACATCGTCGGCGATACGTATTTGACCGTGCTGTCCGCGCGCGGTGTGGTGTTGCTGTTGATCGACTGGCCCCCGCTTGCAAGCTGGAACGAGGTGCCGAACGGGCTGAACGCGCCGGTGTAGTCGGTGGCCGCCAGCGTCTGGCGGCCCAGCCGCAGCTCGCCCCAGCCGCCGGACAGGCCGGCCCATGCGAGACGCCCGAACAGGCGGCCGTTCTGCGAGGCCGTGCCTCGGGTGATGTCGAAGCCGTTCTCCAGCGTGAAGTTGGCCTGCAGTCCGTTGCCGAGATCCTCGCTGCCGCGCAGGCCCCAGCGGGAGGCGGCCTGGCCGCCGCTCGTCAGGCCCGAGGTGGAATCCTGGCCCTTGAATTTCTGGTATTGGTAGCCGACGTCGACGAGCCCGTAGAGCGTGACGGAACCGGCGGCGTGAGCGGGCGCAGCGAAGGCCGCGGTGATGAGGGCGGTGGTGCCGGCCAGCTTGAGTGTGGTTGCCTGGTTCACTTGTATATATAGGAAGGTTCATGAAAGGGGTTTCATGATGCTTCCGCATGTGAAAGTAATCCAACAACGATTTGTTGGTACTTTATTCCAGGCAGAGATGGGGTCGTGAGGAACAAGGGCGAAAGCCCGGGGGGCGAGGCTGTCGTCGCAGCCTCGGCCGGGGCGCCGCTGCGGCGGCGGGCCGCGTCAGCGGATGCCGGCTTGCTGGACCCCCTGGGTCCGATGCGCGCGTTCGCGCGAGAGCAGGGCGGCGGGGGCGTTCATGCTGCCTGCCCCGGGGCGGGATACAGGCCGGTGGCCCGCGCGCGGCGGATCAGCAGAGGCAGCAGGAGGTCCAGAACGGGTGTGGGCACCGCCAGCGTGCGGGCGATATCGCGTACTACCGCGAGCTGGCCATCGATTTCCATCGGCCGGCCTGCTTCCAGGTCCTGCAGCATGGACGAACGGTGCCGGATCCTCGCCGAGCGGGCGAGCCAGGCTTCGACATCCAGAGCGACCTGCTCACCCAGCGCGGCGGCGACCCGGCTGCCTTCCTCGGAAAGGCGGGCGAAGATCGCACGCAGTTCCGCATCCTCGGCCACGTCGGCGCCGGTCGAGAGCGTCAGGCAGGCCAGCGGCGACAGCGACATGTTGAGCAGCAGCTTGCGCCAGATCTCATGGCGAATGCGATCCGAGGTGCGCACGCCGGGCACGCCGCGGCCCAGGGCCTCGGCGACCGCGGCCAGGCGGGCGGAGACGCCGCCCGCAGGCTCGCCCAGCGTGAAGACATTGTCCGCCGTGCCGTTGCGCACGACCCCCGGTTCGACCACTTCGTTGGGGGACTGCACCACGCAGCCGATCGCGCGCTGCGGACCGAGGACATCCCACAGCCGGCCGTCGGGGTCGAGCCGGGGCAGGCGGCGTTCGGCGTGTTCGCTGCCGTGCCGGTGGAAGTACCACCAGGGGATGCCGTTGGCTGCATACACGACCGGCGTATCCGGACCGAGCAGCGCGGCGATGCCGTCCACGGCGGCGGGCAGGGCGTGCGCCTTGACCGAGGTGACGACCAGGTCCTGCGGACCGAGTTCGCGCGCGTCGGCCGCCGCCCGCACCGGTACCGTGAAATCTTCGTCGACTCCCACCAGACGCAGGCCGTGCGCCCGGATGGCTTCGAGATGCGGGCCGCGGGCGACCAGGCTGACCTGCGCGCCGGCGCGGGCCAGGCGCGCCGCCAGATGGCCACCTACCGCGCCGGCGCCGAAAACGGTGATTCTCATGATTTCGCCAGATTGAGTTTGCGCAGGATGGTCTCCTGCTGGTCGGCAGAGTTCCGCACGTAGCGGCCGAAGTCGTCCATGGTGTAGTACCGGGATGGATTATGGTGCATTCTCCCCGGCGACTACCGCTTTGTAAAATAGCCTGCGGTTCTCTCTTTTGATACCTGGCGAATATCAGCCGCATCGCGGCACACACTTCCCGCAGCCACCTGCCTGCTGCGCGAACGTACGTATCCACTGCCTGTCCGGATGCCGCGGAAGATTCGGGCGGGAGCCGCCGCGAGGCTTATCTGTGGTCCGTTGCAAGGCGCCAAACCCACGTCGCCGCCATATGCTAGTTGCGATTCTGTCTATTGCGGCCTTGCCGTCCGGCGATATGTAGATACAAATAAACAAATCATCAGAAGTTCGTTTCGATCGGCGGGCCAGAGGCGTAGGCTCACACTTTCGCCAACGAGTACTGCCATGAGCGCCAACCTTCAGCATCTGCACCGGCCCGCCGACACCGAGACGCATCAGCCGCGCGTGCTCGGTCCCGAGTCGTTCCGGTACGAGCCCGAGTTCTTCCAGGACATCCGGATCACGCCGTATTCGCCAGCGGTGGGCGGCATCGTGGAGGGGTTCGCCATCCCGGCGAGCGGTGAAGTGCCGGAAGTCGTGCAGCGGCATCTATACCGGTCGCTGCTGAAGTACGGCTTTCTGTCGTTCGCGCCGGGGTCGATTGCGCCGGGCGGCTTCGAGCGCTTTGCGCATCTGTTCGGCTCGCCCCGCTTCGCCGGCAATCCGCAGGCCCCGCGCGCGGGGGGCGAGACCAACGCGATCGACTCGGCCCGCAAGAAGACGCGCACCAACTACATCTGGCACATCGACCAGGCGTACCGTGAGCGGCCGCAGAAATTCACCGCGCTGTATGCGCACAAGGCGCCGGGCTTCGGCGGCGGCACCGTGTTCTCGAATGCGACGGCGGCCTACCGGCTGATCGACCCGAAGTTCGCCGATTACCTCGATACCCTGACCATCATCCACAACGGTGACCAGATGGGCCTGTTGTCGATGTCGTATCCCGACCCGGAACGGCTGATCGAAGCGCGCCTGCAGGCACCGCCGTTGGAGGTGCCCCTGGTGCGGGTCCATCCGGAGACCGGCGACAAGCAGCTTTTCGCCTGCGAGCTATACGCCCAGCGCGTGCTCGGCGTGCCCCGCCTCGTGAGCGATAGCCTGCTCAACATTGTGTTCGAGTTCCTGCGCTCGCCCGAGGTCTGCACCGAGTACCGCTGGCAGGAGGGCGCGGCCCTGATCTGGGACAACCGTATCGTGCAGCACCGCGGCGTCTTCAACTATGGCGGGCAGCACCGGCTGCTGCAACGCGCCGTCATCGACTGAGTTTTCCACCATGAACCCGTTTCGCAAGCGCCTTCATCGACTGGTGGCCGCTCTGACGTTCTCCCTCGCTGCCGCCGGCGCCCACGCGCAGGCCGAGCTGCCCCGGCTGCCGGTCACGGTGTTCGGCGCGCCGTCGCAAAGCGTGTGGATCCCCTCGCTGATCCAGCACCTCGGGCTGGACCGCAAGCACGGCTTCGAGCTCGTGGTGACGCAGAAGCCGTCGAAGGTGGCCTACACCGACTTCGCCACCGGCAACGATCCGGTGTGCTACTGCGCTGCCATCGCCGCCGTCGCGCGCTTCAAGCAGCAGGGGGCCGACATTACCCTGCTCTGGAACATTTTCAACTTCGAGACCGACGTCGTCGTGCGCGATCCCGCGCTGAAGAGCCTCGAGCAACTGCGCGGCAAGACGCTGCAGACCGACACCATCACCGGGAGCTGGGCGCTGTCGCGGTGGTTTCTGCAGGCGCGCGGCCTGGACGAGAGCACGCTCACCATCCAGTCCACCAGCGCGCGCGGCGCGGGTGCTCTCGCCGAGCTGCAGCTCGGACGCGTTGACGCCCTGTTGGTCAACCCGACCGAGAGCGCCGCGGCCGTCGCGCAGGGGCGCGGCGAACTGCACGCGATCCCGGTGTTCGACCAGACGGTCTGGCAGCAGGTGTCGGGCACCGACTTCGTGCCGTCGATCACGCTGGGCGTGGCGAGCTCGTGGATCGAGGATCCGGCCAACCAGGATCTCGCCCGCCGCTTCTACGCCGCGAACCGCGAGGCGGCCGCCTTCATCCGCGAGCAGCCGGCCGAGGCAGCCAGGCTGGTCGCGCAGGACTCGCGGCTGGACCCCGAGTCCATGGAGAGCGTGCTGCGCCGCTACCGCGACCTCATCCGCATCGAGCCGCTGCGGCGCCATCTCGACACCGTGGCCCTGCTCACGCAGAAGCTGCTGCCCGAGGGCGGTCAGCTTCCGCGTCCGCTGACCGACGCCGAGCTCGATACCTTCGTGTCGACCTTCGATCCTGAAATGTGACCCCCCCTGCGCGCTGACGCGCGCCCCCTCAAGGAAACGCCGGGCCGTCCCAAGTTTCCTTGCCCCCTCGGGGGGCGGGCCGGGCGCAGCCCGACCCTGGGGGCGCTTCAGTAGGCGGTGCTGGCGGACCGGCAAAGCCGGATCCGCGGCACCCTGGATGGGGCAGCGTGCTTTCATGCGCCGTGCAAGGCGCAGCGCCATGGACAACTGAGAAGTCAATCATGAACGTACTGACGCAAACGGCCGCCGGCCTGCGCACTGCACGTCGGCGGACCGCGAGCCGGCCCCGACAGTGGCCGTGGGAGGGCTTTCTGGCGGTCGCCATCCTCGTGATCGCCTGGGAATGGGCGTCGCGTCATTCGACGCCGATGTTTTTTCCCTCGTTCGCGCAGATCGCCGACACCGGCGCGGCGCTGCTGTCATCGGCCGACGGCTGGTCGTCGATCGCCACCACCTACGGCCGCATCTGGGTCTACCTCCTGGGCTCGTTCCTGCTGTCGTCGCTGCTCGGGCTGGCAGCGGCCTGGAACCAGCACGTCGAGCGCTTCCTCGTGCCGCTGGTCGAGCTCAAGCAGGGTATTCCGTCGGTGTGCTGGGTGCTGTTCGCCATCATCTGGTTCAAGGAGGCCGAGACGCGGATCGCCTTCGTGGTGATCACCTCGGCGCTGCCGGCCTTCTTCTACCAGGCCCGCGACGCGCTGCGCAGCATCCCGCGCGACTGGGTCGACCTCGTGCAGTCGCTGCGCCCGACGCCCTGGCAGAAGGCCCGCATCCTGTGGTGGCCCGCGGTACTGCCCTCGCTACTCACGGTGTGGCGCATCAACGTCGGCAACGCCACCCGCGTGACCATCATGGCCGAGCTGCTGGGCGGGATCACCGGCATCGGCCACGAGCTGCGCGTCTCGCAGGAGCTCTTCCGCATGGACCAGACCATCGTCTGGACCGCGATGCTCGTGCTTTTCGTGATCGCCAGCAACCAGGTGCTGAGCCTGGTCGAAAGGCGCTATCTTGCCTACCGGCATTCCGATGGAGTCCGCAACGATGCCGCATGATGTCGCCATTGCCTTCGATCACGTCGCCAAGCGCTTCTCGCGCACCGGCGGCCCGGCCGCGATCTCCGACCTGGACTTTCGGGTGCGCACCGGCGAGCACGTGTGCGTGGTGGGTCGCACCGGCTGCGGCAAGTCCACCAGCGTGAACCTCATCCTCGGGCTGACGCCGGCGAGCGCCGGCCGGGTCGACGTACTGGGCGTGGATCCCTACCGCGACTTCAAGCGTCTGCGCGGGCGCATTGGCTGCGTCTTCCAGAGCGACCGCCTGCTGCCCTGGCGCACCGCGCTCGACAACGTGCTGATGCCGCTCGAGGTGCTGCACGCGCGCAACGCCCGCACCGAGAGCGAGGCGGCCGACCTGCTCGCCAAGGTCGGGCTGGCCGGCTACGAGCACGCCCACCCCCACGAGTTGTCGGGGGGCATGCGACAGCGCGTGGCGATCGCCCGCGCTCTCATCACCCGGCCCGACGTGCTGATCGCCGATGAGGCTTTCGGCCACCTCGACGAAGTCACCGCCGCTGCGCTGCGCGCCGACTTCCAGCGCATCGCCAAGGCGCAGGGCCAGACGGTCTACCAGATCACGCACTCGCTCGATGAGGCCTTGCTGCTGGCCGACCGCATCCTGGTGTTCGACCGTCCCGGGCGGGTGGCGGGTGAGTTCGCACGGGCGCAGTGGGAGGCCGGCGGTGCCCGCCAGCCGGTGCGCGAGACGCTGCGCTCGCTGATCGCGGGCGGCGAGGCGCCGTCCTTGCAGGCGGTGGCCGGCGACCGGCAGGTGGCGTGATGTCAGCCACCGCCGGTGCCGCGCGAACGGCCACGCCAGCCCTGTCGCCCGCCACTCGCCGGGTGGCATGGATCGTCTCGGCCATCTTCTTCATCGAGCAGCTCGACGCGACCATCATCGCGCCCGCGCTGCCGGCCATGGGCGCGGACCTCGGCACGGACGCCATCACGCTCAGCGCGGCGATCACCGCCTATCTGCTCGGGCTCACCGTGCTGATCCCGATGAGCGGGCGTCTGGCCGAGCGTTTCGGCGACAAGGCGGTCTTCACCGCCGCCATCGGCGCCTTCCTGGTGAGCTCGGCCGCCTGCGGGTTCGCGCAGGATGCCGGCGTGCTGATCGGGCTGCGCTTCGTACAGGGGCTCGCGGGCGCGCTGATGGCGCCGGTGGGACGGCTCATCGTGCTGCGGGCGGCGGCCACCCACGAGCTGGTCGAGGCCATGGCGCTCGTCATCCTGCTCGCGATGATCGCGCCCATGGTCGGTCCCTTCCTGGGCGGGCTGCTCACCACCTACCTCGGCTGGCGCTGGATCTTCTGGATCAATATTCCTCTGTGCCTGGGCGCGCTGTACCTGGTGCGCCGCTTCCTGCCTTCCACCGCGGGCAGCCGGGACGTACGTTTCGACGTCGCGGGCGCCACGCTCACCGGCCTGGGCTTCGCTGGCCTGGTGTACGGTCTGGTGGTGCTGGGCGAGCGCCATGGCGGCGACGGCGGCTTGAGCACGGCGTGGTTCGCGCTCGCCGCGGGGCTCGTCCTGCTGGCCGCCTACGGTTGGTATGCGCGCCGCGTGGCCGCACCGGTGCTGGCCCTGGGACTGCTGCGCGTGAGGAGTTTTCGCGACGCGATGGCCGGCGGCTCGGTGTTCCGCATCGCCGTCGGCGGCGTGCCCTTCCTGCTGCCGCTCACCCTGCAGCAGGGCTACGGCTACAGCCCGCTCGCCGCAGGTCTGGTGGTGCTGGTGCCGGCGATTGGCGGCTTCTCCATGAAGTTCTTCAGCACCCGCCTGCTGCGCCGCCTGGGCTACCGCACCGGGTTGCTGCTGCACGGCGTGTTCGCCGCCGCCTGTCTGGCGCTGGCCGGCGCCTTGAGCCCGCGCGACGCACTCATCGTCTACGTCCTGGCCCTGTTCGGCTTCGGTTGGGCGCGCTCGCTGCAGATGAACGCCTACGGCACGCTCGCCTACGCCGACGTCGAGAAGCCGCGCCTGGCATCGGCCACGAGCTTCTTTCTGTCCATCCAGAACCTCACCGTGGCGCTCGGTGTGGCGCTGGCCGCCGTGCTGCTGCGCGTGCTGGAACAGGTGCCTGGCGTGGACGTTCTGCACAGCCATCTCTGGACCTATCTGCTGCTGAGCGCCGCCGCGCTTGCCAGCGCCCTGATGTGTCTTGCCATGCCGGCGGCGGCAGGCGCCCACCTGCTGGCCGGCAACAAGACCCGATCCTGAACCCGAGAAATGCCATGACAACACCCAACGCTCCCATCTCGCCCTTCGTTTCCGCGACCGAGCTCGCCGCCCGCCTGATCGGGCCCGACGCGCCCGCGCTGCTCTTCGTCGCCGCCGAGCCCGGCGCGGCCGAAGGTTTGATCCCCGGCTCCGTGCCGACCGATCTCCCGACCCACTATGCGGGCGCTGGGGGCGGCGCGCGCGGTCGGCTGCCGCTGCCCGAGCGCGGCGCAGTGCACGCCTGGCTGACGCAGGCCGGCATCGTCGAGGACGCGCCGATCGTCGTCTATGACGCCGGCACGGGCACGAGCGCGGCGCGCGCGTGGTGGGTGCTGAGCTGGGCCGGCAGGCGCGGGGTTCGCATCCTCGACGGTGGGCTCAAGGCCTGGCAGGACCGCGGGGCACACGCCGACGCGCTGTCGGCGGCGGCCACGACCGATGCGAGCGCGCCGCGACTGGCGGAGATCGGCACCGAGCAGATCGCGCGCGACCCGTCGGCCTACCGTCTCGTCGACGCGCGCGGCAAGGCGGCGTTCGAGGGCAGCGGCGAGGCGCCGTCCCACCTGCCCGGCGCAGTCAACAGCCCGGCCGCGCAATGGCAGGACGCCGAGGGCCGGCTGCTTCCCCTCGATGAGCGCCGCGCCCGCGCCGAAGCCCTGGGCCTGCTCGCCGACGGACGGCCGGTGGTGGCCTATTGCGGCTCGGGCGTGGCCGCTGCGTATCTGATCGCCGCGGTGCAGGACCTCGGCGTCGAGGCGTCGCTGTACGCGGGCTCGTGGAGTGCGTGGTCGGCCGCTAAGTCCGACACCACCGTGCAATCCGCCAGTGCGTAGTGTCGCTGCTCGCTGAACCTGGTGGATACCGGCCAGGGCCTTCTCAAGGGCGGGGCTGGGGCCTGGGCCTTGGTCAATAGCTGTCCGGTCCGCCTCCCGCTTGCGCTTCGTCGAGCAGTTCCCGGACTTCATCGTCGCTGGTCTGGGAGAAATCCGCATACCAAAGCCCGACCGCCCGAAACGGTTCGGGCGTCGTTGTACAGATGACTTCGTCGGCTTCGGCGCGCAGTCGGGCGCAGACATCGGCGGCCGCCGTGGGCACGGCTACCGCGATATGGGCGGGACGCAGGGTGCGCAGGGCCCTGACCGCGGCCAGCATGGTCGAGCCGGTGGCCATGCCGTCGTCGACGAGGATGACGGTGCGGCCTGCCGCCGCCAGCGGCGGCCGTACGCCCCGATAGGCCTGCTCGCGTCGGTGGAGTTCCTTGCTTTCGGCGCTGACGGTCGAGTCGATCTGGGCCTTGGTGACCTCCATGCCCTGAACGACTTCGTCGTTCAGCAGGCGAATGCCCCCACTGGCGATCGCCCCCATCGCGTATTCCGCATGGCCTGGAACACCGAGCTTGCGTACCACCAGCACGTCCAGGGGCGCGCGCAGCGCCCTCGCCACCTCGAAGCCCACCGGTACGCCACCCCGGGGCAGTGCCAGGACCAGCACATCCCGACGGTCTGCGTAGCTCTGCAGTGCCTGCGCAAGGAGCCGGCCGGCATGCCGGCGGTCGCGAAAGAGGGGAGGGGTAAGCATGGTAGGCACCTCGGAATGCGGGCTGCTGTCCGGTCAGGCAGGGGCGGACGCGGCTTTTGCCCAAGCATTGCAATTCTTGCTGCACGACCGTGCGGACCCTGCGCCGCGCCGGCCCCCTCGTGATGCTCGAGTCATTGCCTGCCCGTCGGAAGAGAAATCCCGGCGGCGGGGATTGCCGCCTCTCTCTCCGGGATTGCAAAACCCGTACCGGCCGGGGTGGGGGCTGCGGTTCGGTTTGAGAGCGTCCGTTGGAGGTGAGAGCCGTGCTGTCGACCGCGGCGAGCGCCGCCCCGTCTGCCGCCGGATGCATCGGCATCCGCCCTAGAGGCCGAAGGGCCACGTCTGCGCCGCTTCCTGCGAGCCGGCGGCAGTGTCCAGCGGGGTGAGGGCGCGGGTTTCGTCGAACCACACGAAGGCGTCGAACTGCTCGGACAGCGCGGCCTCGGCATAATGGCTGTACAACTCGGTTTCCGGACGGTAGATCACGCCGATGTAGCGTTCCAGGCGCGGTTCGCGCAGCGCCGCGAGTAGCCGGCGGTCGGCGCGTTCGCCGAGATCGAGCAGAAAGGGGCTGGCGCCGGCCTGATGGAACTGGTATTCGTAGCTGTCCTCGCGCGAGGGCCGCACGGCCTTGACGTGCATCGGCCCGTCCCAGTCAGAGGCGGCGGCGACGGTGCCCGTGTGGGTGCCGAAGCCTATCAGTGCGGCGGCCTCACCGAACCGTTCGCGGCACAACTGTCCGAGGTTCAGTTCGCCGCGGACCTTTCCCATGTCGGTGGCGGCGGCATTGCCGATGTGCGAGTTGTGCGCCCAGACGACGGCGCGCGCCTCGGGCCCGTGGCTGTCCAGCAGGTGCCACAGCGTCTCGAACATATGGGTATCGCGCAGATTCCAGCTTTGCGCCGCGCCGCGGTACAGGGAGCGATAGTAGCGCTCGGCCGAGGCGACCAGCCGCGCGTTCTGGGTCGCGTCGAACAGCCCGTCGGTGTGCGCCGCGCCGTCGTCCAGCCGCCGGCGCAGCAGGTCGCGCAGTTGGGCGATCACCGCGTCTTCGCAGCCGGCAAAGCCCGGGCTGTGCGCCAGCCTGCCATAGACTGCCGGATCCTGCCGCCATGGGCTGAGGCACCCGTACCGTTCGCGGGCAACCCGGGCCGCGGCCGGGTCTTCGCGATCCAGGTAGTCGAGCACGGCGGCGATCGAGGCCGACAGGCTGTACAGATCGAGCCCGTGGAAGGCCACCCGTTGCGCCGCGTCCAGCGGCGCGTTGTGTGCACGCAGCCAGGCGACGAAGTCGGCGAACTCGCGATTGCGCCACATCCAGGTCGGGAACCGGGCGAACGGCGCGAGGCCCCCGGTGGACGGTTGCAGGCGCACGTGGCGATCGATCGTAGCGGCGTCCGGCCAGTCGGCTTCCACCGCGACGAACCTGAAACCGTGCGTCTGGACCAGGCGCCGGGTGATCGCCGCCCGGGCCAGATAGAACTCGGCGGTACCGTGGCTGGCTTCGCCCAGGAGCACCACCCGTCGGTCGGCGTAGCGATCGAATGCCTGGCCGAAGTCGGGCGCATCGGCCGGTGGCAGCGGCTCGGCCGCCGCGCGGATCATCTCGGCCAGCGCGGCGGGCTGCGCGGGCGCTGCAGTGCCGAGGCGGGCAGGCGGGTGTTGCCCTGGTGCCATGAGTTCCTCCCATCGTGGTTGGCCGACTGGCGCGGTGTTGCCACGCGGCGGCTGCGCATCCGGCGTTCCCGCGGTGCCGCCAGCCGCGCTGCCGATCCTGTCGTCCCCGACGGGTTGCGGCGGGGCATCAATCCGAGCAGCGGGGAATGTGGCTTGCTGTATAGGGTGCTTCACAGGAGAACGCCATGGCACAGCAAGGAAGCAACCCGATATCGCGCCACGTCGACGACCGACTGAAGGATGACAACAAGGCCCTGCCGGCCGCCGACTTGCCGCGGGAGGACACCGACACGCCGGCGGCTGGCGGCCAGAACGACTTGGAGGCGGAACGGCAGGACGAACCTGCACGCGATCCTCAAAAAAGCGGAAACCGCCAACGCTAGCGCATCGAGCCTGGCACTATGAACCAGCCGAGCCGCCTCGCCACGGCGCAACCCGCCATGCTCGTCGGATGTGCCGGCTGGTCGCTCTCCTCGAAGGTGGCGAGTTCGTTTCCGACCGAGGGCACCCATTTGCAGCGATACGCGCAGGTGTTTTCATGCGTGGAAATCAACTCGTCGTTCTATCGTTCGCACCAGCCCAAGACCTATGCCCGCTGGGCCGAGAGCGTGCCCGACACATTCCGCTTCAGTGTGAAGATGCCGCGCACGGTCACGCATCAACTGCGCTTGCAGCAATGCGAGGTGCCTGTGCGCGCTTTTTTCGAGGAGGTGGCCCGGTTGGAAAGCAAGCTCGGTTGCGTTCTGGTCCAGCTTCCGCCGAGTCTGGCGCTCGACGTAGAAGACGCCACGGGTTTTTTCTCGTTGCTGCGCGACTGCACGCAGGTGCCGATCGCGTGCGAACCACGCCATGCCAGTTGGTTCACGCCGCTAGGGAATTCCGTGTTGAGCGAGGCAGGTATCGCCTGCGTACAGGCGCATCCTGCGCCGGTTGCCGACGTCGAAGTCACGTGCGACTCGGCGCTGCTCTACATCCGGCTGCACGGTGCGCCCGAGATGTATTACTCGGCTTACGACGACGCCTTCATCGAATCGGTCGCTGCGCAGATGCGTCTTGCGCACGAGCGGAATCGAAGCGTCTGGTGCATTTTCGACAACACGGCGCGGGGCGAAGCCGTACCCAATGCGCTGACGTTGATAAAGCAACTGACCTTCTGACGTCGAGGATCCGGCGGTCATGCTCGAGGCTCCCGCGGAGGGATGGCGGCTGCGGGCGTTCAGTCACTTGCTTGCCCCCGCGCCGCATCCATTGCGCCGCTTTCGTCCCGCGCGTTCCGTCGTGGGATACTCCTCCCTGGATACCGAATTCCTCGCCTTCACTGCGGCATCCAGCGTTTGAGGAGTACTCATGCAAGCCATTCTCTTCGATGTCTTCGGCACAGTGGTCGACTGGCGCTCGAGTCTGATCGCCCAATTCCAGGCCTTGTCGGCCGAGCTGGGTCGCGAACTGCCCGCCGAGACGCTGACCGACCAATGGCGCGGACACTACGCGCCGTCGATGGACCAGGTGCGCTCAGGCGCGTTGCCATGGACCGTGCTCGACGATCTGCATCGGGCGAGCCTGGTTGCACTGCTGGCGCAGCATGGCATCAGCCTGGACGATGCCATGGTCGATCGCATCACCCGGTTCTGGCACCGGCTGGAGCCCTGGCCCGATACGGTGGATGGTCTGCGCCGGTTGCAGGAGCGCTTCGTGATCGGCACATTGACCAATGGCAATCTGGCTTTGATGGTCGATGTGAAGCGTCATGCAGGTCTGCCATGGGATGTGTTGTTCTGCGCGGATCTGTTTCAGCATTACAAGCCGGACCCGCAGGTCTATCTCGGCGCCTGCCGGCTGCTGGGCCTGCCGCCTCAGAAGGTGATGCTGTGCGCGGCGCACAACTACGATCTGCATGCGGCAAGGGCGCTGGGTCTGCGCACCGCCTTCGTTCCGCGTCCGAAGGAGTATGGACCGGGCCAGCGCAAGGATCTGGCGGCCGAGGCGGATTGGGACGTGGTGGCGGATGATCTGGTCGATCTCGATCGCAAACTCCGCGACGCGGCTTCGGCCTGAATGCCCAGGCCGGCCGCCGGGCGCCCCGGCCCGGCGCACCGGCACGAGGTGTGCTCCGGGGTGCATCCCTGATGACGGATACCGCCATGCAACTCTTTCAATGCCAGGCCTGTGGTCAGCGGCTCTACTTCGAGAATGTGCGTTGCGAGCGCTGTGGGCGCGCGCTCGGCTATCTCACCGACGTGGGCGTGCTGAGCGCGCTCGAACCCGACGGGGCTGCATGGACGGCGTATGCGCGTCCCGCGGGGCGTTACCGATTCTGCCGCAACTGGGAGCAGATGGGCTGCAACTGGATGGTCGACGCCGCGCAGGAGCACACATACTGTGCAGCCTGTCGGCACAACCGCACGATTCCCGACATTTCGCTGGCGGAGAACCTGATCAACTGGCAAAAGATCGAGGTGGCCAAGCGCCGACTCATGTACGCCATCCTCCGGTTCGGACTGCCGCATCCCACCGCGGCGAGCGGCGATCCGGAACCGCTGGTGTTCGAGTTCCTGGCCGAGGTGCCGGGTGGCCCCAAGGTGATGACAGGGCACGACAACGGGGTGATCACGATAGCGCTCAAGGAAGCGGACGATGCCACGCGCGAGGCGGCGCGTGCATCGATGGGCGAGCTCTACCGCACGCTACTCGGCCACTTCCGGCACGAGGTGGGCCATTACTACTGGGACAAGCTGGTACGCGATGGCGGCCATCTGGAGAGCTATCGCGCACTGTTCGGCGACGAGCGCGCCGATTACGGCGAGGCGGTCCAGCGCCACTACCGCGATGGGCCGCCCGTGGACTGGCGCGAGCATTACGTAAGCTCCTACGCGACCATGCATCCCTGGGAGGACTGGGCGGAGACCTGGGCGCATTATCTGCACATCGTCGACACGCTGGAGATGGCGGGGGCCTTCGGCATCAGCATCACGCCGACAGTGGGCGACGATGCGGGCACACAGACCAGGATTTCCTTCGATGCCTACCACGCAGGCGACGTGCAGACGCTGCTGGACGCGTGGCTGCCGCTCACCTATGCGGTCAACAGCCTGAACCGGTCCATGGGGCAACCCGATCTCTACCCCTTCGTCATCCCGCCGCCGGTGGCAATCAAGCTGGGCTACGTGCATGAACTCGTGGCGCGCGCGCGGGGCCTCGGCTGAGAAGAGAGCAGGAAGCGAAAGCCGGACGAACGTTCGGCATACGAGTCGCACAGGCCGGCCGCTGCACCTGTCTAGACGAACGCCAGGCGACGCGCGAATTCCCGCGTCGCCCACAAGCCCACAGGTGTGTGGTGCAGGGCAGGCGCCATGTGCGCAATCAGGCTCTGCATGCACTGCTCGCCCGTGGTACGGGTGGCCAAATGAGCCTGCAGCCGGGCAACCTCGTCATCGGCCACCCACTCGCCGCCGCGACGCAGCGTCGCATCCATGGCGCGGGCGCGTGACGCGGGGGCCCGCCCAGGCGGATCGTCGCAGCGGACTCCCGACGCAGAACCGGCGCCGCCGTCGGCGTTCGGCCTGCTTTCGATCCACTCCCGGATCAGGGTTTGCTCATAGGGTGTGAAGACACCGAACATATCGGCGCCCGGTCCATCGATCAGGCGCCAGAAGCGCGAGGCCTCGGCGGGTTCGCCGCGCCGAATCCAACGGGCTTTTTGCAGCGCTGCCAGGAACGTCGTGATATCGGCTTCATTCTGCAGCCAGTCGTTCACGTGGCGCCCACCGATGCGGCAGTAGTCCGAATGCGCTCCGCGTCCGGCCTTGCTTTTGCGCTTCAGGATGCGCACGACCTCGCTCTCCAGCGAGAATCCGGCGATGATGTCCGTGGTACCCATGCCCAGCGCATTGAGACGATAGCCGTTGCGCACCCGCCGCCAATAGTCGCCGGCGTCGCCCAATGGCGCATTGTCGAGCACGGCTTCGATGGCTTTGCGCGCGTGTCCGGTGTCGCCATTGTCGACAGTGATGTGGACCGTGAAGTAATAGGGGTCGATGCCGAGCTCGCGCAGCTCGTAGCTCGTGATCAGCAGGTGCAGCGGCAGTTGCTCGTAGCCCAGGTTGAAACCGAGGATCTCCGGTGTGAATGTTGCGGCGTTGTTGGCCAGGGCGAGCTGTATGACGCCCTGCTCGTAATGCGCGTCGTCCTGGTCCTGCCAGTGCTCGCAGCCCTGTGTCGCCAACAGCCGCGCGTACATGGCGACATGGTTGGCCGCGGGATCGCCGTCGCCCAGTTCCTCCAGGTACGTGCGGATCAGGCCGTGATAGCGCCGGTCCGGCCAATGCATGAGCAAGCCATACAACCAGGCGCCGTCGACAGCCTTGGTCGGCGCGACGTTGCGCAGCGCATAGAGGGCATGGGCGCGGCCGGAGAAGTAGCGTCGGGGAGCGCCGGTGCGGCGTTCTTCGAGATAGCCGGCGTATCTTGCCAGCGCGTTGCGATGGTGGGCGAGCATCCACGCAGGCAGCGCCGCCAGGGTATCGGGCAATTCGCAGGGGAGGGCTTCGGCACGCGCCAGGGCCTCTCGCAGGTAACCGATGCCCGCCAGTCGCGCGCCGGCATGGCGGTGCGGCCGGTAGAGTTGTTCATACAGGTGGCGGGCCGGGGAATTGCTGAGTGTTTCCAGCGCGGCCATGTCGGCGAGGGTTTCGATCATACGGTTCCGAAGTCGTGGCGCCCCGCAACTACCAGGGCGGATGACCGGATAGCGCAAGCGCTGTGCCACCGTCTGCCTCTTCGAGATATGGGAATGTGCATGCCGTCCAACCACACCGAATCGATGAAGGACCTGCTCGAGACGGAGAGCGAATTGTTCGCCCTGGCCGTTGCGCTGGCGCAGGCAGGCCATCGCTACACCTGCCCCACGCCGCTCACGATCGAACGCGTGAACAGCCGCCCGGAGAACCGATGGGCGCGGGACGTAGCGGGTGTGTTCGGCTGGAGCCGGTCCTTTCGCGAGGGCGTCGTGCCGCACGCCGTGATGCGGGCCATGCAGGCGGCGGGCGTGCTGCTCGCCGACGCCGATGGCTGGCGCAGCCGGGTGCGGGCGTCGACGTTGGACGGCGCGCTCTACCTGCATTCGGCTTATCCGACCACGGCGCCGGACGCGGTTTTCTTCGGCCCGGATACGTATCGCTATGTGCGGGAGATCCGGTGGCTGCTGGCGCAGCGCACGCGGCCGGTCCGGCGGGCCGTGGACATCGGCTGCGGGGCAGGCCCGGGCGCCCTGACGATC
>NZ_VLTJ01000040.1 GCF_007558815.1 Verticiella sediminum
GCCCCGACGCACTCGTCCGGGCCACCGACGTGAACCCGGCCGCACTCCTCATGACCCGCGTCAATGCGCGCGTTGCGGGCATCCGGAACGTGCAGACGCAGGTGAGCGACCTGCTGCGCGACGTCCCTGGCCAATACGACCTGATCGTCGCCAATCCGCCCTACATGCGCGACATGGCGGGCCGGGCCTATCGCGATGGCGGGGGCGCGCTGGGCGAGGGCATCGCGCTGACGATCGCCAGGACGGCACCGCAGCGGCTGGCGCCCGGCGGCTCCCTGCTGCTCTATACAGGCGTTGCGATGGTGAACGGTGCCGATGCTTTCCTGGAGGCCATCCGCCTGCAACTGGCCGACAGCGGCATGTCATGGTCTTACGAAGAGACCGATCCCGACGTGTTCGGCGAGGAACTGGACACGCCTGCCTATGCAGGCGCGGAGCGTATCGCGACGGTCGTCCTGCGGGTCGATGCGGCGGCCGGCTGAGCGCCCGCAGCGCAGCTTTCGGCCAGGGGTTCGACTGCCATCTCGGCAAGCCGCGGCAGCCCCACGCGCTGCTCGTGGCGATTGGCGGGCGCCGTTTCGGGGCATAGGCATCGGAGTGCGGCTTTGCCGAATCTGGGCGGACGAAGGCCTACAGCGCCATGGCCCAGCCGGCAAGGGCCGCCGCCATGACGACGAGCGCGGGAGGCGCCCGCCCGAAGACCAGCAGCGCGAACGCGACGAGAGCCAGTGCGAAATCCATCCTGCTGTGGATGGCGCTGGTCCACACCGGGTCGTACAGAGCCGATAGCAGGATGCCGACCACGCCGGCATTGATACCTGCCATCGTTGCCTGGATGCCCGGGCGATGGCTAAGCGCCTCCCAGAATGGCAGGGCGCCGATGAGCACGAGGCCGGCGGGCAGGAATATGACGCCCAGCAGCGCCAGCCCGCCGAACCCGCCGTGCAGCGGCCCGGAACCGACGGCGCCGAGATAGGCTGCAAACGTGAACAGAGGCCCCGGCACGGCCTGCGCCGCGCCGTAGCCTGCGAGGAAATCCGCATTGCTCACTGCGCCGCTGGGCACGACGGCCGCCTGCAGCAGCGGCAGCACGACATGGCCACCGCCGAAGACGAGCGCGCCGGAACGGTAGACGCCTTCCAGCAGGGCCACGGTGGAGGAACCGCTGGCGGCTGCCCACAATGGCAGCCCGGCGAGAGGCAGGGCGAACAGCACCAAGGCCAGCGCGCCGAGTTTACGCGACACCGGATAGGCGTGGGCCCGGCCTCCCGCCGGTTGTGCGACCTTCAGGCCGAGGTGGCCCAGCAAGCCGGTAACGACGATGGCCGCGACCTGGCCGGTGGCCGCGGGCAGGAGCAAGGTCAGCAGCGCCGCCAGGATCGCCAGGGCGACACGCGGGCGATCGGTGCATAGTGATGCCGCCATGCCCCAGACGGCCTGCGCCACCACCGCCACGGCCACGACCTTGAGCCCATGGACCCAGCCCGATTCGGCCAGGCCGCGGTATTGGGCGATGCCGAAGGCGAACAGGATCAGCGCGATGGCCGACGGCAACGTAAAGCCCGCCCAGGCCGCGAGCAGCCCGGGCCAGCCCGCGCGCCCCAGCCCCAGCGCCATGCCGACCTGGCTGCTGGCCGGGCCCGGCAGGAACTGGCACAGGGCGACCAGATCGGAGTAGCTGCGATCGTCCAGCCAGCGACGGCGCTCGACGAATTCCGAGCGGAAATAGGCCAGGTGCGCGATGGGCCCGCCGAACGACGTGAACCCCAGACGCAGAAACACCAGGAAGACGCGCCAGGCGTTGTCGCGCATATCGGTATATCTCCTTTCTCAGACGGTGCCCGTCGCCGCAGGCCTGCGTGTCCGACCTCGCATGCCCGGGACCGGCCCTGGCGGCGTTCTCGCGAGCGTTGTTGCTGCCGGCGAAGCCCGACGGCGCGCAGCAGGCACTGTATCAGCGTGCGCAATGACACCGTCACGCAGTCCAGTCCAACTTGGACTGGAAGATCGAAAAAAAGTCGCTTGGAGGCGATGGGGCCGACACCTAGAATCGATCGGTGCCTGGCGAGCCGCAGGCCGGTTTTTTCATAGGAAGCAAGTGCGTTCACGCCGAACGCATATGAACGGACATGCAAGAGAATCGCTCTAGAGAAACACGCGGTACGGGCAGCGTCGCGGACCCAAGGCCTGCAGCCTTCAACGAGCTCATGGCCATCCGCGCTTTCTCGCAGACGGCGACGGGCGAAGTCTCGATCATGGGTTCGGACCCGTTCTTCCGGACGCCGTTGCGCGCCGGCGAGGTGGTGTCCTCCATACTGGCTGCGACCGGCGTCGCCATCAACGATATCTGGGAACTGCGCGGTCACGCGCGGCAGAAGGTCTGCGTCAGCGTGTCCGAGGCGGCCGCGACGCTGCGCAGCATGGACTATACGCGGGCCCGCGGGCGGGACGGGGCCTATCGTCCGATACCGCTGCCTGCGGAACGGGCTCAGGCGATGGGGCTGTGCCGGCCCTATCGCACTCGAGACGGGCGTTGGTTCCTGCCTCATTTCAGCCTCGGCCTCGGCGTGCGGGTGCTCGACGTGCTGGGCTGCTCAGGCACCACCGAGGCCATCGCCGCCGCTGTGTCGACCTGGGACGCGGCCGAACTCGAGGAGGCCATCGCGGGTGTTCGTGCCTGTGGCGGCATGGTTCGGACGCGGAAGGAATGGCTGGCGCATCCACAAGGCGTGCATCTCGCGCAGCGGTCCGTGGTGGAGCTGGCCCGTACGGGCCCTGCCCCGGCCGAGCCCCTGCGTGCGGGCAGCCGGCCTTTATCGGGCATCCGGGTGCTCGACGTCACCCGCATCATCGCCGGGCCGGTTGCCAGCCGTGGCCTGGCCGAGCACGGCGCGGATGTCCTGATGGTCACGGCCCGGCATCTGCCTCAGGGGCCCGAGCACGTGCGCGATACCAGCCACGGCAAGCGAAGCTGCTTTCTCGATCTCAGGACGCCGGAAGGCGCGGCCCGCTTCGCCGAGCTCGTGCGCGAAGCCGATGTCATCGTGAACAGCTATCGCCCCGGAGCCCTGGAGGCGCTCGGTTTCGGCATGCAGGAGCTCGCCCGCCTGCGCCCCGGCATTGTTCAGGTCTCGGTGAGCTGCTACGGCCTGGGCGGGCCGTTCACGCATCGCGGGGGCTGGGAGCAGGTGGCCCAGGCAGTCACAGGCATCTGCGATGCGCAGGGAATCGCAACCGGCGCCGGCGAGCCCAGGCTCGTCTCTCCACTGGTGTGCGACTTCACCACCGGCTATCTCGCCACCTATGGCGCCGTGCTTGCCCTGGGTCGTCGTGCGCGTGAAGGCGGGAGCTGGCATGTGCAGGTCTCGCTGTGCCGCTCGGCCATGTTTCTGCAAAGCCAGGGTTTGCTGAGCGACTTCGCGGCGGCCCCCGAGACCCTCACGGAAGAGCAGCTCGCCCCGCTGCACGTGCAGGAGGAAGGCGTGTACGGCGACATCCAGACGCTGGGGCCCGTGCTGCGCCTGTCCGAGACTGCGCCGTACTGGGACAAGAATACGCCGAAGCTGGGCAGCGGCGAGCCCGTCTGGCTGCCGCGATAACACGGCCCGCAGGGCAGGGCGGGCGTCGCGCGAACGGCGTGCATCCGCCCGTTCGCGCATGTCGCGCGGCCCTGCCGAAACTGCATTGAATCCAGGTAGAGGAAGAATATGAATATTGGAGACATGGTCGCCAAGTTCCTGAAGGCGGCGAACGTCGATACCGTCTTCGCCATCATTTCGGTGCACAACATTCCGATCATGGACGGCATCGCCCGCGAGGGCGGCATCAAGGTCGTCATGACCCGCGGCGAAATGGGCGCCAGCCACATGGCCGACGGCTACGCGCGCATCGCGGGCAAGCTCGGCGTCCTGATCTCGAGCACCGGGCCAGGGGCGGCGAACGCGGTCTCGGGGCTGTTGGAGGCGAGCTACGCGGGCACCCCGGTGCTGCACATCACGGGCCAGGTGCCGTCCCCGTATATCGGGCGCGACACCGGCACGACGCATGGCGTGAAGGACCAACTGGGCATGCTGCGCAGCGTGTGCAAGGCCGCGTATCGGGTCAATACACCCCAGGAGGCCTGGGGCATCCTGACCAAGGCCGCGACCGAAGCGATGACGGCACCCACCGGCCCCGTGAGCGTGGAGATTCCGATCGACATCCAGAAAGCCATGTGCCCCGAACCGCCCGTGGCGCTCGTCGACCTTCGGGCCGTCCGGCCTCGACGGCCCGCGGCCGATGTGCTCGCGAAGCTGGCCGAACGGGTGGCGGGTGCGCGGCGCCCGATGTTCTGGGTGGGCAGCGGCGCCAAGGACTGCGGCCCGCTGCTGGCACGGTTTCTGGAACTGGGCTTCGGCATGGTAACGAGCTGGGCCGGCCGCGGCATCGTGACGGAGGCGCATCCGATGAATCTGGGGGCACTCAACGGCTCGGGCAGCAAGGACGTCGAAGACTTCTATCAGGACGTCGACTTGATGATCGTGCTCGGCTCCCGGCTGCGCGGCCAGGAGACGGTGGACCAGTCCGTGAAACTGCCCGCGCACCGGGTGCAGGTCGACATCGACCCGGCGGCTGAAGGGCGCACGTATACGGTCGATCTGTTCGTGCAGGGGGATTGCGCAACGGTGCTCGAGGCCTTGCTGGCCGAGGTGGGCCGGCGGGTACAGGTCGATGCCGACTTCCCGGGCGCATTTGCCGCCATGAAGCAGCGCGCCCGAAGCAACTACAAGAAGGCGCTCGGCCCTTACGCGCAGTTCGCCGAGACGCTGCGCGCCGAGGCCCCGGACGACTCGCTCTGGATCCGCGACATTACGGTGGCCAACTCCACCTGGGGCCACCGGCTATACGAAATGTACCAGCCTCGGCATGCTGCGCATCCGGTCGGCGCGGGCATCGGGCAGGGCCTGCCGCTGGCCATCGGGGCGGCGTTCGCGGCGCCCGGGCGGCAGACCATCCTGCTGTCCGGCGATGCGGGCTTCGTGATGAATGTTTGCGAGCTCTGGACGGCGAAGCAGGAGGGACTGGACCTCCTGATGGTGGTCATGAACGACGCAGGCTACGGCGTCATCAAGCATATGCAGGACGCCGCATTCGGCGGCCGTAGGGTGTATGGGGACTTGGCGCCGCCCGACTTCGGGCAACTGGCCCGCTGCGTGGGCGCGGCCTATACGAAGGTCGGCGCCAAGGAGGCGTTCGGGCACGCCTTGCGCGATGCCATGCCGCTGCGCGGCCTGCGCCTGCTCGAAGTCGACATGGGCGCCATTGGGGAAGCGCCCCCTTACCACCCCTTCCTGAAGCTGGAAAAGAACGATGACGCACGCCTATCCTGATACCGCCCTGCTCATCGGCGGGCAATGGCGCGAAGCCCGGAGCGGCCGGCGGATCGCCGTGCGCAACCCCGCCAACGGGGAGGTCATCGGCCACGTGGCGCATGCCGGTATCGCCGATCTGGACGAGGCGATCCGCTGGGCCGAACAGGGCTACCGAACCTGGCGCGCGATGTGCGCCCACGAGCGCCAGGCGATACTGCGCGGCGCGGCGGACCTGCTCAGGGCCCGGGCCAGCGACATCGCGCGCCTGCTCACGCTGGAGCAGGGCAAGCCGCTGCGCGAGGCCGAGGTGGAACTCGAGGCGGCCGCCACGATCACCGAATGGTTCGCCGACGAAGCGATGCGCCGCTACGGACGCATCGTTCCGCCCCGCAAGCCGGGGGTCGTGCAGCAAGTCCTCGTGGAGCCAGTGGGGCCGGTCGCGGCCTTCACGCCCTGGAATTTCCCGGTCAACCAGGTGGTTCGCAAGTTGGCGGCGGCCCTTGCCGCGGGTTGCTCGTTCCTGTGCAAGGCCCCCGAAGAGACGCCGGCTTCGCCGGCGGCCATGTTCCAGGCTTTCCTCGATGCGGGTGTGCCTGCCGGCGTACTCGGCCTGGTCTATGGAGACCCTGCCGAGATCTCCGGGCACCTCATCGCAAGCGAGGCGATCCGCAAGGTCACGTTCACCGGATCGACGCAGGTGGGCAAGCACCTTGCCGCGCTCGCGGGGCGCCACATGAAGCGCAGCACCATGGAGCTGGGCGGGCATGCGCCGGTCATCGTGGCCGAGGACGCGGACATCGGGCTCGCCGTACAGGCCATGGCTGCGGCCAAGCTGCGCAACGCCGGGCAGGTCTGCATTTCGCCTACGCGTTTTCTGGTCCATCGGGATGTGAAGGCCGAATTCGTGAAGGGCCTGCTCGACCATCTGGGCACGGCCCGGGTGGGCGACGGCATGGACCCGGCGACGACCATGGGGCCGCTGGCGAACGAGCGCCGTGTCGCGGCCATGCACCAGATGGTGAACGATGCGCAAGCGAAGGGCGCCGAACTGTTGCTGGGCAGCCAGGAGCCGGCGTCGGGAGGATACTTCCACGCGCCCACGGTGCTCGACGACGTGCCCCTGGCCTCCGACATCATGATCCACGAACCCTTCGGGCCGGTCATCGCGCTGCGCACGTTCGAACGGCTGGACGACGCATTGGCCGAGGCGAACCGCCTGCCGTTCGGGCTTGCCGCATACGGCTTCACTCGTTCGCTCAAGACGATGCACGCGCTCACGCAGGGCCTCGAAGCGGGCTTGATCTGGCTGAACCAGCCGGCCCTGGCCCTGCCGGAGATGCCGTTCGGCGGCGTGAAGGATTCCGGCTACGGATCGGAAGGCGGGCCCGAGGCGCTGGACGCGTATTCGGTGGTGAAGTCCGTCTCGGCCGCGATGCTCTGAGCGTCGAGCGATCATTTCTGGAGCAATGATGAAACCATTGAAGGGCTTGAAAGTCATCGACCTGAGCAAGGTCCTGGCGGGGCCGTTGTGCGGCCAGTTCCTCGGCGAGCTGGGCGCGGATGTCGTGAAGATCGAACCCATGGGAACCGGGGACGACACGCGCGCCTGGCTGCCGCAGGAGAAGGGACAGTCGGCGACGTTCCTGGCGGTCAACCACAACAAGCGCAGCGTCGCGCTCGACCTGAAGTCGCCCGAAGGCCGGCGCCTGGTCCACGAGCTCGTCGCCGGCGCCGATATCGTGCTCCAGGGCTTTGGCGCCGGTACGGCGCGCAAGCTCGGCGTGGACTACGAGACGTTGCGCAAGGTGAACGGGCGGCTGATCTATCTGGAGATCTCCGGCTACGGGCGCGACGGCCCGCTGGGCAAGGAGCCGGGCTACGACGTGATGCTCCAGGCCTTCAGCGGCATGATCGCGACGATGGGCGAGCCGGGCGGCGCGTTCGCTCGCGCCAGTTTCTCGCCGGTCGATCTGGGCACCGGCTCGTTCGCGTTGAGCGGTGTGCTGGCGGCCGTGATCGAGCGCGAGCGCACGGGCGAGGGCGTGTACGTCGAGGTGTCGCTGCTGGACACGGCGATCTCGCAGATGGGCTATCTGGCGCAGAACTACTGGCGCACGGGCCAGAGTCCGCGGCGCATGGGAACGGCTCACCCGGCCATGTCCCCTTATCAGGCGTTCGCCACGGCGGACGGGCACATGCTGGTCGGCGTCGGCAACGACGCCCAGTGGCGGCGTTTCTGCGCGGTCGCGGGGCTCGAACACCTGGTGGACGATCCGAAGTTCGCCACCAACGCGGCACGGGTCGCCAACTTCGAGGAGACGGTGCGGCGGGTCGGCGAGGTCGTGCGGACCCGTACGACCGGCGACTGGCTGGCGCGCCTGCGCGCCAGCGGCGTGCCGTGCTCGCCGATCAATACGCTGGAGCAGGCGCTCGCCGATCCGCAGGTGCACGCGCGCGAGCTTCTGGTGCAGACCGATCATCCGGTGCTGGGGGCGATGCGGAACGTCGGCATGCCTGTGAAGTTCAACGAGCGCCCGCGCGAGGCGGTGCGCCCGGCGCCGCTGCTCGGCGAGCACACGCAGGAAGTGCTGGCCGACCTGGGACTGTCCGCCGAGGAGGTCCGCAAGCTTGCCGCTCAGGGCGTGGTAGGGTTGGCGCCGACCCGCTGATCCGGCTCGCACGTCGGCCATACATTCACGAATCCGGAGAAGACACGATGTCTCCCTTCAAACAGTATTACTTCGACGACTTCACGCTGGGCGAGGAATTCCCCATCCCCTCGCGCACCATGACGGATGCGCTGTTTGCGGCTTTCCAACTGGCCAGCGCGGACAATCATCCGAGCCACTATGACGTCGAGTACTGCCGCAAGCACGGCATGCCCAACCTGGGCGCGCATGGCTTTCAGATCCTGATCCAGAGCGCCGCCGGCGCCGGCTGGTTTCCGCACTACGTGGAAGAATCCATGAAGGGCTTCATCGAGCAGTCGAGCCGGTTCCTGAAACCTGTCTATGTCGGCGACACGCTATATCCCAACCTGAAGGTCTCGCAGCTCGATTGCGGCCGCACCACGGGTGTCGTCACGCTGGCTTCGACCATCCATAACCAGCGCCAGGAGCTGGTGATGGAGGGCGTCCAGAAGTACCTCATCAAGCGGGACCCCAGCCAGCACGCTTGAACGCGGCGACGGATCCGGGTGTGCGCCCGGGCAGTGGCGCCGTTGGACTATGCTTACGGCTCGCACTTCGGCCAGCGCGCCGGAGCCACCCGCCGGGCCGCCGCAGGCGGTTGTCGTATGCGCACGCGTCGCGAGGGGGCCGGGCCGCCGCCGGGGCCCTCAGCCAGGCGGCAAGGCGGGCAACGGCCTTTCCCCGGCCCCAGCGTTGGCAGCCATGAATCTCACGATCAAACAACTCAAGGTCTTTGTCGCCGTCTACGACGCCCGCAGCTTCACCGTGGCGGCAGCCTCCTTGAACATGACGCAGTCGGCCATCAGCAAGGTTTGCCGCGAACTCGAGGACCGCGTCGATTGCCAGCTTTTCGATCGCTCGTCCCGGACCTTGGTGCCTCTGGAGGGGGCGCATGCGCTGTACCGTTCGGCGCTGGACATCCTCGCCTCGGTGAAAGTGGCCGAGCGCAGCCTGGACAGCCTGAAATCCATGGAGCACGGGCAACTGAACGTCACCGCCTCCACGCTCATCATGTATGGCCTGGTGACACCCACCGTGCGCGATTTCCATAACGCGCATCCCGGTATCCGGGTCGAGTTGTTCGAACTGCCGACGGCCGACGGAATCGAGCACATCCTGAGCGGAGCCGTGGACCTGGGCCTGGTCTCGCTCGGCGAGCCCCACCCGAAAATAGATCATCAAGTGGTCTACGAGAGCAGGATGTGGGTTGCCTGCGCCGCCACGCATCCGCTGGCGGCCTGCGCCTCCGTGCCGCTGCCCAAGCTGCTGGACTACCGCCACATTGGTCTGCGCAAGGTGTATGGCTTCGGACGAGGCGTGGAAAAGGTCTTCCAGGACCTGGGGCAGACGCCCGAGGCCGTCAATATCGATTGCGGGACCTTGCTCTCCGGCCTGGCGCTGGCGCGCGACGGCCTGGGGATCGTGATCATTCCCGGCTATATCGTCGGCCTGGCGCATTCGCTCGGGCTGGCGGCGTTGCCGGTGCAGAGCGAAGCGATCGTGCACCGGCTGTCGCTGGCCTATCGCAGCAGCGCCTGGCTGTCGCCGGCGGCGCTAGACTTCATCGAGATATTGAAGCGGGTAGGGCAGCCGGGCTGAACGCGGCGCATGCCACCCGCCTCGCGACAGGCGGGTGGTGGGTAGGGCGTCAGTCGAAGGTCACGCCGGTCGTGGCCACGGCCTGCTTCCAGCGCTCCACATCCTCGTGCACATATTGCTTGAAGGCGTCGGCGGTCATGTCGGTCCGCGTATCGATGCCGCTGCTCTTCAGCCTGGCCTGCACCTCTTCGGATTGCAGGGCCTGACGTATCGCAGCGTTCAAGCGTTCGACGATGGGCGCCGGTGTGCCGGCGGGGGCGAACACGCCCATCCACACCGACACGTCATAGCCTGGATAGCCGGATTCGGCAATCGTGGGGATATCCGGATACAGCGCGCTGCGGCTAGCGCCGGTGATGGCGATGGGCTTGGCCTGGCCGGACTTGATGAATGGGCCGATCGTCATGGCATCGATGAAGCCGGCGGGCACGTTGCCGGCGATCAGGTCCTGCGTCGCGGGAGCCGCGCCCTTGTAGGGCACATGCAGGAGCGGCGCCTTGCTCTCCACCCTGAAGATCTCGCCGGCCAGATGGTTGGCCCCGCCGGTGCCCGCGGTGGCGTAGGGCACGCTGCCTTCCTTCTTCGCCCAGGCGACGAATTCGTCCAGCGTCTTGGCGGGTACGCTGGGCTTGACGACGAGCAGGTTGGGAGCGATGCCGAGCAGCGCGACCGGCTCGAAATCGTCGATGGGGTCGTAGCCGACCTTCTTCTGCGCGGGTGCCATGGCATATCCCGAAGCCGCCACCAGCAGGGTATAGCCGTCGGCCTTCTGCCGCAGCGCGTATTCCGTACCGATCTGGCCACCGGCGCCGGGTCGGTTTTCCACCACGAAAGTCTGCTGTGTCGTCTTGCCGAGTTCTGATGCAACCAGCCGGGCCAGCGTATCCGTGATGCCGCCGGGCGCGAAAGCCACCACCATGGTGACGTTGCGCTCCGGGTAGTCGGCTGCGTTCGATGCGGCCAGGGCCACGCCCGGTGCCAAAGCGATGGCGCAGGCGATTCGACGAAATGTACGGGTCACTTTGATTTGTCTCTCTTTCTCGTTTTCCGGCTTGCCGGGAGCGGGGTTCCGACATGCCGGCATGGAGGGTTGCCAACGGGTGCTGGGCCTTCGGCGTGGCGGCTCGGCAGGTCAGCGTCGATCGCTGCATGCGCAACGGCGCGCCCGGCGGCGCTGGATCGGCCGGGAGTCCCCGGGGCCGCAAGCCGCTCGAAGCCATTCTAAGGAGGGCGATCCTGGCGCTCAAACGACTAATTTTCCTGGATCGAGTCCGATTCGGACGATGCTGCTGGATGCATGCGCTTCAGATCCTCGCTCCATAATTGATTGACAACTAAACGTTTTAGAAGAAAACTAACATGGTCGTCGTATGCGTCGTCCACACCGCGTCCGTCCGCGCGTTCGGGTTTGTCCGTCGGCGCGGCGCACATGCGCCGACGGCAAGTACGGGCCGCACGGCGCGGCGCTACGAGCGCCTAGCAACAGAACGAGGAGACAGCCATGCCCAGCGCGCACATCGACACGTTTGCCCGAGACAACCTGCCGCCGCCGGAACTGCAACCCGAATATGTGTTCGATTTGCCCGAGTTGCGCTTTCCCGCGCAACTGAACTGCGCGACCGAGCTGCTGGACCGTCACGTGGCCCAGGGGAACGGCGAGCGGGTCTGCATCCGCGCGCCAGGCCTGGCGTGGACGTACGCGGACCTGGCCGAAAAGGCCAACCGGATCGCCCACGTCCTGGTGCGCGACATGGGACTGGTGCCCGGCAACCGGGTACTGCTGCGTGCGCCCAACAACCCGATGCTGGTGGCGTGCTGGTTCGCCGTGATGAAGGCCGGCGGCATCGCGGTGGCCACCATGCCGCTGCTGCGCGTCAAGGAACTCGCCAGCATTGTGGACATTGCCGAGGTCACGCACGCGCTGTGCGATGCGGCGCTGGCCGACGACATGAAGCGTGTGGCTGAGCAGGCGCCCGGGCTGCGTCACGTTCGCTACTTCAACGGAACGGACGACGACGGCCTGGAAGCGGACATGCGGCAGGCGCCGGCGCAGTTCGACAATGTGGATACCGCGGCGGACGACACCTGCATTCTGGGCTTCACGTCCGGCACCACCGGCGTGCCCAAGGCCACGATGCACTTTCATCGCGACGTGATGGCAGTCTGTGCCTGCTGGCCGGCGCACGTGCTCAAGCCGAATGCGCAGGATGTCTTCATCGGCAGCCCGCCGCTCGCTTTCACGTTCGGCCTGGGCGGGCTGGTGCTGTTCCCGATGAGCGTGGGTGCTTGCACGGTCTTGCTGGAGAAGGCCGGCCCGCAGCAGTTGCTGGAAGGCATCCGGGATTTCGGGGCCACCATCCTCTTCACCGCGCCCACCTCCTATCGTGCCTTGGCCGCTCACGGCCAGGCGTTGCGCGGCACGCCGCTGCGCAAGTGCGTCTCGGCCGGCGAGGCATTGCCGGCGTCCACGCGCCAGCTCTGGAAGGAGGCGACGGGCATCGAGCCGATCGACGGTATCGGCTCGACGGAGATGTTGCACATCTTCATCTCGCACGATGAAGCGCACGCGCGGCCCGGGGCCACCGGCACGCCCGTGCCCGGCTACCGCGCCAGGGTGGTCGATGCGCAGGGTGTCGAGGTGCCGCCCGGCACGGTGGGCCGGCTGGCCGTGCAGGGGCCCACGGGCTGCCGCTATCTGGCCGATGCGCGCCAGCGCGAATACGTGCAGGCTGGCTGGAACCTGACCGGCGACGCCTATCTGATGGACGCCGACGGCTATTTCCACTACCAGGCGCGCACCGACGACATGATCGTCTCCGCGGGCTACAACATCGCCGCTCCGGACGTGGAGGATGCGCTGATGCAGCACCCCGCGGTCGCCGAGTGCGCCGTCATCGGTGCGCCCGACGAGCAGCGTGGGCAGATCGTCAAGGCCTTCGTGGTGCTGCGCCCCGGGCACGCTGCGGACGGTGCCATGGCCGAGGCCCTGCAGCGGTTCGTCAAGGCCACGGTGGCTCCGTACAAGTATCCGCGCGCCGTCCGCTTCGTCGACAGCCTGCCGCGCACCGCGACTGGCAAGCTGCAGCGCTTCCGTCTGCACGAGCTGGACCACGTGGCTCTGGGACGCAGGTAGTCCCGGCCGGCCCGGCAGTGCGCATGGCTCAGGCGTGCGCTTACTTCACGGCCCCGGCAACCGTTGCACGATGCGTACGAGCCCGGTCTCGCCGGCCGGGACGATGCGCCATCGCCGTGCGGCGACCTCGGTGCCGCGCTGCGTGCGGAATGCCGGCACGTCGAGCACGGCGCTGGCAGCGCGCCGGGGTACAGGTGGGTGTGGTTCGCGGAAAAGCGCCAGAGCATGCAGGTCTCCGGTTGGACGGCAACGAATGGTCGGCCTCGGCCGGGCACGCCGGCCGAGGCCGCGCCAGCCCGCTCGCGCACATCTGCGCCAGGGTGACGACGCCGAGCTTCCAGAGGCTGCCACCCGGACGCCGCCTATCGGCCCTGGTCTGCGGGCACCGGAAGCTCGACCCGATAGTTCGCCGGGTTGCCGGGCTCGACGCGCACGCGGATCTTGCGCCCCGTCAGTTGCGGTGTCGGGTCGTCCCAGACCGGGGTGCTTTCGAAGCGCTGCATGGACTCGGTCTCGGGGTCGTAGGCCTGGGCGACGACGCGGTAGGGATAGCGGCCGCGCCGGGCGTGGTGTTCGTCGGCCAGGGCATGGACGAAGTCGGCCTCGATCACGCGCCCGTGCTGTTCGAGACGCGCGAGCCGGCGCCGTCGGCGCGCCCCGGCCGCCAGGATCACGCTGCCGAACACGAACAGAGGAAAGCCGGCGATCACCATCAGGCTGGCCGTGCTGTTGCGGCGCCAGAAGTCGTCGACGACGGCGCGCGAAGGCTGGTCCGGGTCGTACTGGACGGGCACGGCTGTGCCCACCGCCACTTGCGCGGGATCGCCGTGGATGGGTTCGTCGAACTGCCGGCGCAGACCGGCTGCGTCGGTGAACACGATGACCGCGGTGTGTCCGGTGCCCGGGCCCCGGGCGACGACGTCGGCGACGGTGCCCTCGGCAGGAACGGAATAGGCGCGGTCCTTGTGGAACAGGACGATGGCGGTGACCAGAAGGATCGCCCCGGCTGCGGCCAGGGCGATGCCGGTTCCATGGAGAAAACGACGCATGCTCGACGATGGAGTGGCACGGGACGCAGCCCGTGCGGGGTGGCGGTAGGGGCCGCAGCGGTGCGCTATACAAGGGCGGTACGGCTGGCGGCGCAGGGGACATCATAAGCGACGCCGCGGCCGGAACTCTGGCGCAAGGCGTGCGTCCGATGCCTTTTCGGCCGGCATGTGGCCGCGGGCCACGCCCGCGCAGGTGTAAGCTCGTCCTGTCTTCCCGTTGGGACGACGCATGCGCCGGCCTGCCGGGCTGCCGGGCTGGCGCATGCGCCGTCCAGGCCTTGCCTGCGGCCCGAGGGCCTGGGCAAGGTCGCCACTTTCGTCGAGGTGTCTGTGTTTCGTACCGTACTCGCTCTGTTTTCGCTGTGCGCCTGCTTCGGCATGCCGCCCACCGCGGCCGCGGCCGCGCAGCCAGCCAAGCGGCTGCCGCTGGAAGACTTCTTCCGCAATCCCGAGAAGGGCTACTTCCGTCTTTCGGACGACGGCAGGACGCTGGGCTTCATGATGCCCGTGGGCGTCGACGGCAACCCGCCGCGCATGAACGTGTTCGTGCAGCCGCTGGAGAACGGCCGTCCGACCGGCGAGCCGCGCCGGCTGACCGCGGAGACCGCGCGCGACATCGGCAACTTCTTCTGGAAGGGTTCGGACATCGTGCTCTACCAGAAGGATTTCGGCGGCGATGAGAATTTTCACGTCGTGGCGGTGGATGCCCGGGACGGCACGGTCACCGATCTCACGCCGCATGAAGGCGTGCGCGCGAGCATCGAGGACGATCTGCCCGACGACCCCGATCACGTGCTGATCAGCCACAACCGCCGCGACGCCAAAGTGTTCGACGTGTACCGGGTCAACGTGCGCACCGGCGACGAAGTGCTGGTTGCGCAGAACCCGGGCAACATCGTGGGATGGGGCACGGACCATGCCGGACGGGTGCGCGTCGCCGTGGCCAGCGAGGGGCTGGAAACCGTGCTGCTGTATCGCGAGGACGAGCAGGCGCCTTTCGCGCCGCTGGTGCGCACCGACTACCGCACTTCGGTGACGCCGGTATTCTTCACCTTCGACGACCGGAAGCTCTACACCCTCAGCAACCGCGGCCGCGACCGCCTGTCGCTGGTGGTCCTGGACCCGGCCACGCCGGATGCCGAGGAACTGATCTTCGAGCCGCCCACGGTGGACCTGGGCGGGGTGGGCTATTCGCGCAAGCGCAAGGTGCTCACGGTAGCGACCTACGAACCGGCCAGGCCCGAGCGCAAGTTCTTCGACGCGCAGACCGAGGCCCTCTTCAAGCGCCTGGGCGAGCTGCTGCCGGGCCAAGAAGTGCAGTTGCAGAGCTGGAATCTGGACGAAGACACTTTCATCGTCGCGGCCTACAACGACCGCACGCCGGGCAAGCGCTACCTCTACAGCCTCGAACACGACGTGCTCGAGGAGCTCGCAGAGATCAATCCGGCGGTCCGCGAGGACGAGATGGCCGAGATGCGGCCGATCCAGTACACCTCGCGCGACGGCCTGACGATCCACGGCTATCTGACCCTGCCGCGCGGACGCGACCCGAAGAACCTGGCTTGCATCGTCAACCCGCACGGCGGGCCGTGGGCGCGCGACAGTTGGGGCTACAACCCCGAAGTGCAGTTTCTCGCCAACCGCGGTTTCTGCGTGCTGCAGATGAACTTTCGCGGCTCGACCGGCTATGGCCGCAAGTTCTGGGAGGCGGGCTTCGGCGAATGGGGCCTGAAGATGCAGGACGACATCACCGACGGTGTGCAGTGGCTGGTCGAGCAGGGCATCGCCGATCCCGGGCGCATCGGCATCTACGGCGCGAGCTACGGCGGCTACGCCACGCTGGCGGGCGTGACATTCACGCCCGAGCTGTACGCGGCTGCGGTGGACTACGTGGGGGTCTCGAACCTCTTCACCTTCATGAACACCATCCCGCCTTATTGGGAACCCATGCTGGTGCAGATGCGCGACATGGTGGGCGACCCCGAGCGCGACAAGGAACGCCTGGCGGCGACCTCACCGGCACTGCACGCCGAGCGCATCCGCACGCCGCTCTTCATCGCCCAGGGCGCGCGCGATCCGCGCGTGAACAAGGCCGAGAGCGACCAGATCGTCGAGGCCCTGCGCGCGCGTGGCGTGGACGTCGAGTACATGGTGAAGGAGAACGAAGGCCACGGTTTCCACAACGAGGAGAACCGCTTCGAGTTCTACGGCGCCATGGAGAAGTTCCTGATCGAGCACTTGAAGCCCTGAGGCAGCATCGCGCCTGCGAGGTACCGGCCTTGATCGTCCCGCGTCGATGAAGGCCGGTACTGCTTCCTAGCGGCGCCGGCCCTGCGCGCGCAGGCTGCGCACGCCTTCCAGCGCAAGCACGATGACGGCGGCCCAGATGCTGAGATAGGTCGGCCATTGCGCTGCGCTGATGGCCTCGCCCAGCAGCAGCGACGCCACGACCAGCAGGACGGGCTCGACGTAGATCAGGAGGCCGAACACCGTCATGGTGAGATGCCTGGCCGACAGGGCCTGAAAGCCCAGGGCCGAGGCGCTGATCAGCCCGAGCCCGAGGATGAGCCAGGGTAGGCTCGTCGACGCCTCGGGCGCCAGCACCGGCGGCCCCTGCAGGATGAAGACCAGGCTCAAGGGCAGGCTCGCCGCCATGTCGAGCAGCAGCGAAGCGAGGTTGTTGGTGTCCGTTACGCGGCGCAGCCAGAAGTAGGCCGGGTAGCCGAGACAGACCAGCAGTGCGGGCCAGGACACGCCCCCGGTGTTGGCCAACTGCAGCGCGATGCCCAGGACGGCAAGCGCGCATGCGAACGCCTGCAGCGCGCTGAGCCGCTCGCCGAAGGCGATGCGGCCGACGGCGACCATCGTGATCGGCAGCAGAAAATAGCCCAGCGATACGTCCAGCCCGTAACCGTTGATGGGTGCCCACATGAAGAGCCATAGCTGCACGCCGATCAGGGCGGAGGAGAGCAGTCGTTGCGCCCAGAAGAACCGTTCGCGGCGCAGACGGCGTGCCAGGCGCACGACCTCGTGCCATTTGCCGGTTGCCAGCAGCAGGGCCGCCAGGCAGGGGATGGTGAGGACGATGCGCCAGGCGTAGATCTGCAGGCCGTCCAGCGGGTCGAGCAACGCGCTGTAGGCATACATGAGCGCGAAGAGCGCCGAGCCCAACACATTGAACACAACGCCGATCGGGCGATTGGCGGGCAGGTGCGACATCGGTGCAGCGCGAACGCCGGGTTTCAGCGCGGCAGCAGGCGCGCCAGTTCCGGCGCGGTCATGAACTTGATGTGATTGGCCTGCGCATAGGCGGCCGCCTGCTCGCTGATATCGCCGACGGTGACGTAGATCGCTTCGTGGGCACCGCGCGCCTGGCGCTGGGCTTCCAGCCTGGAGAGTGCCTGGACACCGACGCGGGACGCCTTCCAGCGCCGTGCGCTTACCAGGGCGATGCGACCTTGCCGGCGAGCCTCGAAATCCGCGTGTTCGGACTTGCAGGCGACGGTCTCGCAGCCGTCACGGCGCAGGCCTTCCTGCAACACGCCGCTGAACTCGGCCCAGGACATGGCGCGCACCGCGTTGGCGGTCCGCTCCACGCGCTGGGCGGAAGGGCGGTTGCGCTGCTTCCAGCCGGCGACCGCTGCGATCACGGCAAAAGGAAAGGACGCGAAGAGCAGGAACGCCGCCAGAAAGGGCGCCGTGACGAGCTGCGAGGCGGCCAGCAGGACGACCGCAATGAGCGCGCTGACCCACCATGCCGAGCGCAGCAGCATGGCGAACACGGAGTTGCGGGGCATCTGGAACTTCATGGCGGATCTCGTGGGCAGGGGCCCGAAAGTATAGGCCATGCATCCCGCCGGCTGCGTGGGGCCGGCCGCCGCCGCGGCCTGCGGGCGGGGCAGAGGCTGGGGCGTCCGAGGGGGCGGATCAGGTGGCGAGTTGCGCGGCCAGCCAGCGCGCAAGCGCCGTATTGACGGCTTGCGGGCTTTCCAGCGTGCTGAGGTGGCCGGTGTCCGGCAGCACCACGCACTCGGCGTCGGGGATGCCCTGCCGGATTTCCTCGGCGAGCGCGGGCGGCGTGATCTGGTCCTGCTCGCCGACCAGCACCAGCGTGGGGCAGCGCACGGACGGCAGCAGCGGCCGGGCATCCGCGCGGCCGATGATGGCCGCCTGCTGGCGGGCGAAGGCATCGACGCCGACCTCCTGCGCCATGGCCGTCACCACCTGGCGCAGCGCCTCGTCCTGAGCGCGCGACGGGGCCACCAGCCGCGCATACAAGCCGTCGACGACCGACTGGAACTCGCCGGCCCGCGCCTGCGCCACCTGCGCGTGCCGGTTCGCCGTCGCCTCGGCGGTGTCGGGCCGTGCCGAGGTGTCCATCAGCACGAGCAGGGCGACGCGTTCGGGCGCCTGGCGCAGGATCTCGAACGCCAGGTAGCCGCCCATGGACAGGCCGAGCAGGCCGAAGCGCGGCGGCGCGTCGGCCAACATCTGGGCGGCCATGGCGGACATGCTGTCCGCGTGGCGCGTATCGGCCACAGCGACCGGGCCGTGCTGCCACAGCAAGGGCAGTTGCGGCGCATAGAGCCGCGGCGAGCAGAGCAGACCGGGCAGCAGGACGAATGGCAAACGGTTCATGGCGGGCTCCTTGGGTACGGGCGTATCGACGTGCAGCCTGGACGGCAGGCTCCAGGCACAGGCGCTCACTGCAGCCAGCGCGCCTTGGCCTCCTGCAGGCCGCCGCGCTGGTCGACGATGTCCCAGGCATATTGCATCACCCGGGTGTAGTCGGCGTCGTCGACCGGCAGCATGAAGCCCAGGTAGCTCTTGGGCGTGAGCGGCGTATCGACGAACTTGGCGGTGACGCGCGGGTCGGCCTTGGCGTAGTGCAGCGCCTCGTAGGTCTCCGTGATCATCACGTCGCCCTTGCCTTCGGCGATGAGGCCGGGAATCTCCGCGTTCTTCTCGTGGGTGCTCACCTGGGCCGCATCTAGGTTGGCCAACACGAAAGCCTCGTTGGTGCCGCCCGGGTTCTTGATGACGCGCACGCCCGGCCGGTTGAGGTCGGCGAGCGAGTTGTATTTCGCCTGGTCCGCGGTCGGTACCAGGGCGACCTTGCCGAACGGGGCGTAGCCCGGCAGCATGTCGACCTTGCCGATGCGCCCGACGTTGCGCGTGATGCCGCCCACGGCGACATCGAACTTGTCGGCCTGCAGGTCGTTCATGAGGTCGGGCCACGAGGTCTGGACATAGCTGATCTTCACGCCCATCTCCTTGGCCATCTGTTCGATGACGTCGATGTCGTGGCCCGCGTAGCCGTCGCCGTCCTTGATCGCGAACGGCCGGTAGTCGCCGGGCGTGCCCACCCGCAGCGTCTTGGTCTCCTGGATGCGGTCCAGGCGCGGGCCGGCGATGGCGCTCGACAGCGCGGTGGCGCAGGCGGCGATGCCGCAGAGCAATGCAACATGGGTACGCATGGTGTTCCTCATGAACGGATGGCGCCGCGCGATGTGGACGGCTGGGCAGATTATGACCCTGGACGGCGGCTGCTTGAAGGGCCGCGACAGGCCCGCGCGAGGGTGAGGGCGGTCACGGGCGGGCAGCCCGGCCGCGCAGGGAGGCGGGCGCAGCGTTACGCTTGTGCCATGGACTCCCTCATCGCGATGGCGGCACGGGCGCTGGCGGCGGGTGACGCGCTCGGCGCCCTGCAATGCGTGGCCCTGCGCGAGGACCCGCCCGCGCTGGCGTTGCGCGGCATTGCCATGGCGCGCCTGGGCGACCTCGCACGGGCGCAGGCGCTGCTGCGCCAGGCGGCGCGGGCTTTCGGCGCGCGCGAGCCGCTGGCACGCGCGCGTTGCGCGCTGGCATTGGCCGACGTCGGACTGGCCCGGCGCGAACTGGCGGGGTGGCCTGACGCGCTGCCCGCTGCCATCGTCGAGTTCGACGCCCGGCGCGAGCGCGTCAATGCCGCCCATGCGCGGCTGCTGCTGTCGCGCTATGCGCTGCTGACGGGACGCCCGGACGAGGCCACGGCGCTCCTGGCGCGCGTGCCGTCGCAGGGGATCGCGCCGGCGGCGCTGGCATTGCGCGCCCTGGTCGAGGCCGAACTGGCCTTGCGTCGCCCTGCGCCGGCCGCGGCGCGCGCCGCCCTGGCCCAGGCCCGTACGCATGCCGCCGCCGCCCGGATTCCCGAACTGCTGGCCGAAGCCCAAGGCCTGGAGGCGATGCTGGCGCTGCCGGCAGCCCTGCGCCTGGAGGCGGGCGGGGCTGCGCCCTTGACGCTGGCCGAGATCGCCGCCTTGCTGGACAGCCGGGCCCTGGTCCTGGATGGCTGCCGTCGCGCCTGGCGCCGCGGGTCGGATGTGCGCCCGCTGCTGGGGCGTCCCGTGCTGTACGCGCTCTCGTCCGAGCTGGCCCGGGCCTGGCCGGCCGCCGCACCGCGCGCTGCGCTGATCGCGGCCGCTTTCCGCATCCGCCGTCCGGACGACACCGATCGCGCGCGCCTGCGCGTGCAGATCGGACGCCTGCGCGCACTGCTGCGGCCGTTCGCGCGCATCGAGGCCAGGCCGGAGGGTTTCGCCCTGTGTCCTGCCGGCGGCGCCGCCGTGGCGATGCTCGCGCCGCCGATGCCGGGCGAGGCCGGGGCGCTCCTGGCTTTGCTCGCCGATGGCGCGGCCTGGTCGAGCTCGTCGCTCGCGCTGGCGCTGGGCGGCAGCCAGCGCAGCGTGCAGCGATTGCTGGCCAGGGCGGAGCTGGCCGGCCAGGTGCGTGCCCTGGGGCGCGGCCGCGCGCAGCGATGGCTGGCGCCGCGGCTCGCGGAATTCACGACAATCTTGTTACTCCCTGCCGCGCCGGGGCTTGTCTAGAGTGGACGTACGGCGCCCATCCGACGGCGCTCGGGAGATCGATATGGAACGTGAAACCAAGACTGTGGAGCAGGCTCGCGTGGCCGAGGCAGAAATCGTGCGCGAACTCGGTCCGGTGGCGGATGCCGTGCACGGCGTGACTTTCGACGGACGGCTGGTCTGGGCCGCGACGGGCGAGCGCCTGCTGGCGCTCGATCCGCTGAGCGGCGCCACCGTGCGCACGCTGGAGCGCCAAGGCGACGCCGGCACCGCCTTCGACGGCAAGCACCTGTACCAGATCGCGGGCCGGCGGATCGACAAGATCGACCTGGCGACGGGCGAACTGCTCGGCTCCATCCCCGCGCCCGGCGACGGCGAGGATTCGGGCATGGCGTGGTCCGAGGGCTGCCTGTGGGTCGGCCAGTATCGTGCGCGCAAGATCCATCAGATCGATCCGGACACCGGCGCCGTGCTGCGCACGCTGGATTCGGACCGCTACGTCACCGGCGTGACCTGGGTCGACCATGAACTCTGGCACGGGACCTGGGAGGAGGGCGAGAGCGAGTTGCGCTGCGTCGACCCGGCGACGGGCGCCGTGCGCGAACGCCTGGTCATGCCGGCGGGGGCCGGGGTCAGCGGGCTGGAGTCGGACGGCGCGTCGCTGTTCTACTGCGGCGGCGGCCAGTCGGGCATGGTGCGGGCCGTGCGCAGGCCGGCGCGCGGGCGGGATTGACGGGTTGGGCGCTATCATCGCCTGTCGACGATAGCCGGCGGCGGTTCGGCCCTCCCGGGCGGGGGGCGTGTCGTCGGCGCTGGAGTCAGGAGACGATGCGTGGTGCGTGAGCATGAGATGCCGGTGATTGTCGGGGTGGGCGAGTGGCGCGATCGCCCCGAATCGCTGGTCGAGGGGCTGGAGCCCATCGATCTGATGGCGAATGCGGCGCGGCGGGCCGAGGCCGATGCCGGCGCCCGGCTGCTCGCCGCCGTCGATTCGGTCGATGTGGTGAACCTGGTGAGCTGGCGCTATCGGGACCCGGCCGGGCTGCTGGCGGCGCGCCTGGGGATCGCGCCGACGCGGGCCGAGTACGGCCCGGTCGGCGGCGAGAGCCCGGTGCGCTACCTGCACGAAGCGGCGCTGCGCATCGCGGCGGGGCAAAGCGCCGTGGCCCTGATCTGCGGCGCCGAGGCTCAGTACACGGCCGACAAGGCGGCGCGCCAGGGCATCGAACTGCCCTGGACGCCCTTCGCCCACGATGCCCCCGCGCCAGTGCGCGCGCGTACGTTCGCGCACCCGCTGGCGGTGCAACTGGGCTGCGCCAACCCCGTCACGGTCTATCCCTTCTACGAAACGGCGAGTGCCGCGCATTGGGGCCAGACGCCGGCTGAAGCCCAGCGCGAATCCGGCGTGCTGTGGAGCCGCTACGCAGAGGCCGCGGCGCACAACCCCTACGCATGGCTGGGCACGCGCCGCACGCCCGAGGAAATCCTGACGCCGTCGCCGGGCAACCGGCGGATCGCCTGGCCGTACAACAAGCTCATGGTGGCCAATCCCATGGTCAACCTGGGCGCGGCGCTCATCGTGACCAGCCTCGCGGCCGCGCTGCGCGCCGGTGTGCCGCAGGAGCGCATGGTTCACATCCGGGGCGGCGCCCATGCCAACGAGCCGCGCGACTATCTCGCCCGCGACCACTATTGGGAGAGCCACGCGCAGAATGCCGTCCTGCAGGCTTGCTCGGGCCTGGTCGACGCGCCCTTCGACGCGCTCGAGCTCTACAGTTGCTTTCCCTGCGTGCCGAAGATGGCGCGGCGCACCCTGGGCCTGGACGACGATGTGCAGCCCACCGTCACCGGCGGCCTGACCTTCTTCGGCGCGCCCTTGAACGATTACATGACGCATGCGGCCTGCGCCATGGTGCGCCGCCTGCGCGAGCGTCCGGCTGAAGCGACCGGCCTGCTCTACGGGCAGGGCGAGTTCGTGACCAAGCACCACGGCCTGGTCCTGGCGCGCCGGCCCATGCCCGCCGGCGGGCTGGCGGACGTGGGCAGCGTGCAGGCCCGCGCCGACGCCAGGCGCGGGCCGGTGCCGCCCATCGAGACGGCGCCCGAGGGCCCGGCGCGGCTCGAAGCCTTCACTATCCTCTACGGGGCCGACGGCAGCGTGCAGCATGGCGTGGCGATGGTGCGCACCGCGAGCGGCGCGCGCACCCTGGCCAAGGTGCTGGCCGAGGATGCCGCCACCCTGGCCGCGTTGACCAGCGAGAGCCGCTCGCCGGTCGACCGGGACGGCACGTTGCGCCCTGGCGACGAAGGCCACTCGGTGTGGTCCGCCGCCTGAGCGCGGTGCCGTCGCACACGCCGCGCCCCTCGAGCGCAGGCAGCCGCGACCAGTGGGCACGCAGCGTCCAGGTCTGGTATCTTCCCCCCGTTTGCGCCTCGCGCAGGCGCGCGTCTGCCCGGATTTCCCGGTAAAGTGGCGGCCTCGCGCCCCGGCGCACCGATTTCCCCCTCATTTTCCTCATCCTCCAGGGAGCACACATGAACCAGGAACAACTGAAGAAGGTCGCCGAAGGGCAGGGCTTCATCGCGGCGCTGGACCAGAGCGGCGGCAGCACCCCCAAGGCGCTCAAGCTCTACGGCATCGAGGAATCGGCCTACAACGGCGAGGCCGAGATGTTCGACCTCGTGCACGCCATGCGCACGCGCATCGTGGCGAGCCCGGCCTTCGACGGCCGCCGCGTGCTCGGCGCCATCCTGTTCGAGATGACCATCGACCGCCAGTTCGAGGGCATGGACGCCGCCGCCTACCTGTGGGAGCGCAAGCAGGTCGTGCCCTTCCTGAAGGTGGACAAGGGCCTGGCCGCCGAGGCCGACGGCGTGCAGGTCATGAAGCCCATACCCGAGCTGGACGCGCTGCTGCAGCGCGCCGCCGCCAAGGGCGTCTTCGGCACCAAGATGCGCTCGGTCATCAATGAAGCGAACCAGAAAGGCATCGACGCTGTCTTGGACCAGCAGTTCGAAGTCGGCATGCAGATCGTGAAGGCCGGCCTGGTGCCGATCATCGAGCCCGAAGTCAACATCAAGGCCGCCGACAAGGCCAGGATCGAGGAGATCCTCAAGGCCGGCTTCATCCAGCGCCTGGATGCGCTGCCCGCCGACGCCAAGGTCATGCTCAAGCTCACCCTGCCCGAAGTCGACGGCTTCTTCAAGGAGCTGGTCGAACATCCGCGCGTCGTGCGCGTGGTGGCGCTCTCTGGCGGCTACAGCCGCGACGACGCCAATGCCCGCCTGGCGCGCAACCCCGGCGTGATCGCGAGCTTCAGCCGCGCGCTCACCGAAGGCCTGACCGCCCAGCAGTCGGACGAGGAATTCAACCGCGAGCTGGACAAGAGCATCGAGAGCATCTATCGCGCCTCGATCGCCTGATCGCTGCGAACGTAGGCAAGGCGGCGGCGCATGCCGCGGCCTTCGCCACGTGCGCCGGTGCGCTGGCCGCCAAGGGGCTGGCCGACGAGTTGCGCGACCGGGGCTGTCTGGTCATCGACGGCACGCACGGCAAGGCCCGTTACGTTGCGCTCAATGCCTGCGAGGAGTTGGAGAGCTATCCGATCGTGCTGATAGCGCAGACAATTCAGGGGTCGCATCGCTGCGTAGCCGACGAAACTCTTCCAGGGAAATCACGATGCATACGATTCCCCAAAAAACGGGATATTCATAACCGCCCGTGTTCCAAGTCCAACCATTGAATCCGCTGACGGTCTGTAGCGCATAGACGGCCACAGCCAAGATCAAAGCCCCTCCCAGCGCAGCAAAGCGCGTGCAGATACCGAGCACCAGCGCGATGCCAATAGTGATCTCGGAGAACGCCGCCAGTAGTGCCCAGGAACTGGCTGGCCAGAAGCCGGCTGCTTCGAAAAAGCCGACAACCGCCGGGTTGAGGCCTCCATCGACGAACTTGCCGATGGCGTGGGGAAAGAAGAATGCCCCTGCGGCGATGCGCAGGACGTTCAAACCATTACCCAGGTGGAAGTTGCTGGCCTTGAGGATGAGGTCGTTCTTGTTGATAAGCAAAGCGACTCCTGCTTTCCCTTGAAATGTTCTCGGAAATGGACGTAGCGGTTTGAGCTGCCTAGGCGTGAACAGGCCGCGCATCAGTCTAATGTATCCTCTTCCGACCCTTCATGACGAGCGGCAACGAACAGAGGCCGTGCCCGCGGGGTTCGGATCCTGTTCGAAGCATTCGATGAGCAGTTCGGTCAGGACCCGCACCTTTCGCGCCGGATGCTGACCTGGCGGGCGGATGACGTATATGCCGGCCGGAGGCGGCGGGTGTCGTGTCATGACCGGGACAAGGGCACCGGACGCTATGTATTCATCGATAAGATAATCGGGGAGCGCTGCAATCCCCAGCCCGGCTGCCGCGGCGACCGCGAGTGCTACGCCGCTGTCGGTCTTGAAACGCCCTTGTGGACGAACAGTGATGATTTTGTTCCCATCCAAGAGTTGCCAGGCTTCCGTTCCCTGCATGAGGGCCTGATGGGCGACCAGCTCCTCCGGCGTTTCCGGGGACCCATGCGTCCTTATATAGTCCGGGCTCGCGACGAATTTCCCGAAAAGCGGTCCGACACGCCTTGCGACCAGGTTCGAGTCCTGAAGAGTGCCCACCCGAATTGCACAATCGAACCCCTCGGCGATGAGATCGACGAAACGATCGCTGTAGGAAGTGTGAATATGGAGCTGCGGGTGGCGTCGTGCCAATTCCGCGAGCACGGGAGCGAAGTGGGTCGGACCGAATGACAGCGGCGCGGCAACTCGCAAGCGGCCGCGAAGGTCACCGGTGGGCAGGATCGTCTCCTTGGCTACGTCGATCTCGGCGCAGACCCTGGCTGCATAGTCGCGAAACGTGGCTCCGGCCTCTGTGAGAGCAGCCCCGCGGGTGGATCGCGCAAGCAACTGGACGCCGAGTTCCGCTTCGAGCCGGGCGAGCCGACGACTGACGATCGACTTGGATACGCCCAGCCGGAACGCGGCAGGCGAAACCCCTCCCGCATCGGCAACTTCCACGAAGGTCTGTAGCTCTTCGATATCCATCCGGCGTTCCTTGTTTCGCAACATGGCGTTCATGGAATGGTACTGCAGCATCGGATGCAGGAACAGCAGAGTGCTGCTTTCAAGCATCGCTGTGAGCCTGGAAAGCTAGGTGGTACCTTGTGCTGGCGGCTCGCCGAGCCGATCGTCTGCGCGGTCTCGCCGATCGTCTTGTCGAGGTGCGCCCGGTCATGGAGCTTTACTGTGCAATGAGTGTCACATTGGCGGAATAAGGTGGCCCTTACAGGCAGTTCGGCGGTGCGCAACCATCTTCCGACACACGATTGAAGGAGCCCAGGCATGACGATGATGACCACACAGGACGGCACCCGCATCTTCTACAAGGATTGGGGGGCGAAGGACGCGCAGACCATCATGTTCCATCACGGCTGGCCGTTGAGCGCAGACGATTGGGACAATCAGATGCTGTTCTTTCTCAACAAGGGCTATCGCGTCGTCGCCCATGACCGACGTGGCCATGGGCGCTCCGACCAGACCGATACCGGCAACGAGATGGATACCTATGCGGCCGACGTCGCGGCGTTGGTGCACAAGCTCGATCTGAAAGACGCGGTTCATGTCGGACACTCGACCGGCGGCGGCGAAGTCATCCGCTATGTTGCGCGTAGCGAGCCTGGGCGCGTGTCCAAGGCCGTGCTGATCGGCGCGGTGCCGCCGATCATGCTAAAGACACCCCAGTATCCCGGTGGCCTGCCGATGGCGGTGTTCGACGGATTTCGCGAAGCGCTCGCGCGCAATCGCGCGCAATTCTTCCTCGATGTGCCCTCCGGGCCTTTTTACGGTTTCAACCGGGAAGGCGCTCAAGTCAGTGACGGTCTGGTCCGCAATTGGTGGCGGCAGGGCATGATGGGCGGCGCCAAGCCACACTATGACTGCATCGCCGCCTTTTCGGAAACCGACTTTACCGAAGACTTGAAGGCCGTTTCTCTACCAGTCCTTCTTATGCATGGCGAGGACGACCAGGTGGTGCCGATCGACGCCTCGGCCCGCAAGGCGATCGAGCTGCTGCCCAACGGCACGTTGAAGACCTATCCGGGCCTGTCGCACGGGTTGTTCGCCACGCACCCCGACCTCATCAACGCCGACCTGCTGGCGTTCATCGAGAGCTGAACGGGGCCGGAGGGCATGCGGAATTTTGGGCTGCTCCGGCGGGGCGAACATGGCTCATACCAGACGGGGTGGATGCGGCAGACGCAGCGGTATTGCCGATCTCTTTTGGAACTGCGCATCATTGTCCGCATGGCGTTCCTCATTCTGCGACACAGCTCACCACAGAACGATGCTACCGCATCGGGTAGGTGGCCAGCACAATGTTGGTCCAGGGGATGGTCGCCGCAAGCGCCTATTTCCCCTGAAAGCCCATCTGGTCCCAACGACAGCAGAGGAAATGTGCATGACTTTTCGCAACGGCCTTGATTCGCTTCTCCGTCCCGAAGATTCCGTACTCGTTCTGATCGACCATCAGCCTTACCAGCTCACCAATCTGAACAGTCACGACCCGCAGGCAGTCGTCAACAACTCGACAGCGTTGGCCAAGTCCGCCAAAGCGTTCGGCGTTCCCACCATCCTGACGAGCGTGATCGCTGATCGAGGCGGTCTCATCTTCCCCCAGATCACCGACGTGTTCCCCGGTCAAGAAGTGATCGACCGGACTTTCATCAACACCTGGGAGGACAAGAGGGTGGTGGACGCGGTCAAGGCGACTGGCCGCAAGCAATTGATCATTGCAGGGCTCTGGACCGAGATCTGCGTCGCGATGCCGGTGATCCAGGCCCTCGGCGAAGGCTGGGATGTCACGGTGGTGACCGATGCCTCCGGCGGCGTTTCGGTCGAGGCGCACGAAGTCGCCATCCAGCGCATGATCGCGGCCGGCGCCAACATGATGACCTGGCTGGCAGTGACCTCCGAATGGCAGCGCGACTGGGCGCGGACCGAGCATGCCGCCGAGCTGACCGAGATCCTGAAGCAGCATGCCGCTGGCAGCGGCATTGCGTACCTGTGGGAACAGCAACTGCTCAACACGCCGGTCCCGAGTGCCGCAGGCTGATCCGGGCGTCGCGGCGCGGAGCATCTCGAGCGAGGTGGGGCGCATTTGACGGCGAAGGCCAGCCGTGAGTGCGGCTGGCTGCCGTTCGCAAAGCGGCGCGTGGTGGGGCCCTTCATCTTCTGTGGAAGCTAGCGCCCAGGCATGCGCAGCCTGCGGCCTTTTTTGACCCCCGCAGTGCCGCGGGCCATGCGGGCGCCGAGAAAGCTGGCGGGCCTTATGTTTCTCTTGATATTTTCATCGCCAATCCTGGGTTGGCGTTTTCGACCGAAAGCGTCCAGCCGTGCGCTGCGCAGATCTCCTGGCAAATCGGCAGACCCAATCCAGCGCCGTGATCCCGCCGATGCGGGCCTCGCCAAAAGCGTGAAAACAATAGTGGAAATTGCTCTGGAGTGATCCCCGGCCCCCAGTCCCTCACGCAGATGCCGTCCGAATTCATGGTCGTTCTGACCTCCGTTCCTGGCGGGGCGTGTTGAATGGCATTTTCGATCAGATTCTTCAGCAGCGTGAAGAATGCGCCACGATCCGCATGCCACATCGACTCTCCTGAGAGACTTGAAATCGTGAGATTGATGTTCGATTCGTCCGCGACCTTCCTCAGAAAGGAAACAACATCATGGGCGACTTCGCAGGCGTTGATATCCGAGAGCTGGTAGCTCAAGGGTTCGCAGGCTTCGGCTAGCAGCAAGAGTTGCTGGACATGGCGCGTCAGGTGCTCGACATGGGCGAGCAACGGCTCTCGAACATCGTCGCATCCCTCCATCAGGTCCACCTCGGCACGTATCAATGCGAGTGGTGTTTTCAGTTCATGGGCGGCTTTTGCAAGAAAATCCTGCTGAATCCGAAACCCCTTTTCGATTCGATCGAGCGCTGCGTTGAAGTTGCCGATGAGCGGGGCGATTTCAAGCGGAACCCGGTCTGTCTGCAACCTTTCGTTGAGTGATTTCAGGGAGATTTCGGCGGCGGCGAGAGAAGCGTTTCTGAGCGGCCTAAGCGAAAATTTGAGGCTGATGTATGCGCACGCACCGAATACGAACAGCAGAATCAAGCCCAGTGAGAGGATGCCGAGCCTGATGAACGGAACAGCGAATTCCTGGTGCAGGAAGTTGATGATGCGCGTGCTTACCGTCAGTTGGACAAACCAGGTTTGCCCGCCGTGTTCGATGCGTTCCGTGGCGCCTTCCTGAACGACGCCATTATTTTCGATATCGAAGCGCCACTTCTCCAGTTTGGCGACGTCGCCGTGCTGGGGCCAGTTTTTCGCGCCAGGAGACAGCAAGACCACATTGCCGGCTTCATCCAGTACGCGATAGGCAGTCTCCTGCCATAGGCTGTCGTAGATCCACAGGGGATGTTCACTGTCATTGTTGAAGCCGACTGGACGACCGGTGCCGTCGAATTCCAGCTTGCGTGCCAGACTGAGGGTTCGATCAGACATTGCCATGCCGGGAAGCCGCTCTTGCGCGATGGCTGCAAGCCCTACCAGCAGGCCGACGCTCAGCAGCGCGCCGGCAACGTAGGCCAGCAAGATCCGGAACGCCAGGCTATGGAGCCACTTGGGTGGTTTGAAGTGCATAGCCCTGACCTCTGACATTGACGATCAGCAAATCCGAACCGATCGCCAGAAGTTTACGGCGCATGCGATGCAGGGCGACATCCAGCGCGTTCGGGGTTACCGCCTCGGTCAATCCCCAACCGGCCGCCTCCAGGGCGCGGCGGCGTACAACCCCTCCTTGCTTGCGTACCAGCGCCAGCATGATCTGCATCTCTGCCGGCGCGAGCGTGACGCTTTCATCGCCGCAACTGACGATGCCGGCATCCGGGGAAAGCACTACGTCGCCGTATTCCGGCTGGAGCGACCGGCTCATGGCGGGGCGGCGCAGCAGCGCGCGCACGCGCGCAACCAGCTCTGTCATGGCAAACGGTTTTGGCAGATAGTCGTCCGCGCCCGCTTCCAGCCCTTCGACCCGATCATGCAGGGCATCTCTGGCGGTAAGAATCAGGCAGGGGATGGTTACACCGGACTGGCGCATTCGCTGCAACAAGAGCACGCCATCTCCATCGGGCAGGCCGCGATCCAGCACCAGCCCTTGATAGGAGACCTGCTGCATCGCGTTCCATGTGGATTCGCCTCGCTCCACCACATCCGCTGCAATGCCTGCATTGGCCAGCCCCTTGCATATGAGCCTGGCCAGATGGTCATGGTCTTCGACTAAAAGAATTCTGCCCATTAAAAGTGGTACATGTAGCCCAGGAAAACGCGGTTGTCGGTGGAGCGATCCACCAGCGGGCTGTCCTTGGCGTTGGAGGAAAGTCTCCTGGCCCGAACGTCGAACATCATTGAATGGTGCTTGTTGAAACGGTAGACGCCCTGCAAGCCGACTTCGGTGCTGATTCCGGAGTCGCCGCGATATTCGGGCCGTCCGGCCCGCGCCTCATGCGCCTGCACGCCGTAATAGTAGTCGACGTACTTGCGGTCATGCCACGCCGCGCCGATGCGAGGCGTGAGGGTGAAGCGCTCGCCCAGCCGCCAGGACCTGTCCAGGCCGAGATTGAAGCGCTGTCCCTTGCTGTTGCCCGAAACGTCGTGCGTCCAATCCGCACTGAGGTTCGCCAGGCTGGTCTGCCACTGCACCTTGGCGCCGGCCCAGACGCCGCCTTTGCGCTCGTCCATGCCCTCCAGCGCCCAGGAGTCGTCGGACTCATAACCGGACCCTTCCCAGCGGCCGACGAGGCGAAAATCGATCCTGTTGGTCTCGCTGAATTGCCAGCCGGGCAGTTTGGCTTCCAGTGTGGTCGCGAAGAACCGGACATACCGGTTCTCGACATGCAGCAAGGGCAGGACGGTGGTATCGCGGTCAATATCGATATAGGGTTCCTGGTTGCCGACGACGCCCAGGCCGAGACCCCAGGTGGTTTTCCGGGGGTTCGCATCGTCGGCGAAGGCCGCCGGTGAAGCGAGCACCAGGCCACCGACGAGGGCGGCGAGCGTCAACCCCCTGGCGGCAAGTTGACCAGTAAGAATGAGGGGGTGATGAGAACCCATGGCTGCGCTCCTGATGGCGGTCAAAGCGGCATCATCACGAGGGTTCTCTTACCCGTTTCTTACTGAG
>NZ_VLTJ01000042.1 GCF_007558815.1 Verticiella sediminum
GCGCGCCGGCTCAGTCGCCGGTGGCCTGCTTTTCGACGTTGTCCACGCCGGTGTGCCGCACGTCCTTGCCCTTGATCATGTAGATCACCAGCTCGGACATGTTCTTGGCATGGTCGCCGATGCGCTCGAGCGCCTTGGCGATGAAGAGCAGTTCGATCGAGCGCGAGATCGTGCGCGGATCCTCGATCATGTAGGTGATGAGGTGGCGGATGGCGCCCTGCCATTCGATGTCCACGCTCTTGTCCTGGCGCACGACGTTGGCCGCGACCTTGGCGTCCGAACGCGCAAAGGCGTCCAGCGTCTGGCGCATCATCGTGGCGACGTAGTTGGCCATGTGCCAGAGTTCGACCTGCGGCATGTTGCGCCGGCCGGCCTCGTGGATCATCTTGGCCATGCGCGCGATCTTCTCGGCCTCGTCGCCGGCGCGCTCCATGTCGGTGATCATCTTGGTGAGCGTGATCATCAGACGCAGATCGACGGCCGCCGGCTGGCGCAGCGCCAGGATGCGGCCGATCGCCTCGTCCAGGTCCGTCTCGTAGCGGTTGACCTCGGCCTCGCGCGCGATCACCCGATCGAGCTGCTCGATGTCGCCGTTGGCCAGACCATCGATGGCACCCGTGATCTGCGACTCGACGAGCCCGCCCATCTGCAGGAAGCGGGAGCGCACGTTCTCCAGTTCAGCGTCGAATTGCTTGTGTGTGTGTTCCATGGTGCCTGACTCCTTGCATTCAGCTGCCACCCGCCGGCAGATGACGTCACCCGCGAGCGATGCACGAGTATAGGCCGGGAATGTGGCAGTGATGTGTCGGCCGCGCACGGAGGGAACCCGGCGGCGGCCGGCGTGTCGGACCAGCTTGAAACCATCGATAACAGTTCTCATTTTTTTCTATAATTCCAGGCTTTTGCGCGCACGGCCGGCGCCTGGCCCACCCTTAGGAGATCCCGCACGTGTTCCGACCCCGAATCCTGGCGAGCGCGGCCGTCGTTGCCGGCACGTTCTGCGCCGGTCTTGCCCAGGCGGCCGAGCCCGTCACGATCTATTCCTCGCGCATCGAGCGCCTGATCAAGCCCATCCTGGACAAGTACACCGAGGAAACCGGCGTCGAGGTGCGCCTGCTGAACGACAACGGCAGCGCGCTCATGGAGCGCCTGGCCGCCGAGGGCGAGGCCACGCAGGCCGACATGCTGATCACCGTGGACGTGGGCAACCTCTGGCGCGCGGCCGACCGCGGCCTCATCGAGGCCGCGCCGTCCGAGATCCTCGCGGCCAACGTGCCCGAGACCATGCGCGACCCGCAAGGCCGCTGGTACGGCCTGTCGCGCCGCGAACGCACCCTCTTCTTCGATCCCCGGAAGGTCAAGCCCGAGCAGCTCTCGACCTACGAGGACCTGGCCGACCCGAAGTGGAAGGGCCAGCTCTGCCTGCGCACCGGCAAGCAGACCTACACGCAGTCCCTGGTCGCCATGCTGATCCACCAGCACGGCGCGCAGAAGGCCGAGGAGATCGTCCGCGGTTGGGTGGACAACCTCGCCACCGAGGTCTTCACCAACGACACCAGCCTGCTCGAAGCCGTCGCCGCGGGACAATGCACGGTGGGCATCGCCAACACCTACTACTACGGCCGCCTGATCGCCGCCAAGTCCGACTTCAAGGAGCAGGTCCATCTGTTCTGGGCCAACCAGGGCAAGGACGAAGGCGGCGTGCATGTGAATCTGTCCGGCGCTGGCGTGGTCACGCACGCGAAGAACCCGCAGGGCGCGCTCAAGCTGATGGAATGGCTGTCTTCGGACGCGGCGCAGAACGGCTACACGCATGGCACCTACGAAAGCCCGGTCAACCCGGCGGTGGCGCCCGACGCCATCGTGAAGGCCTGGGGCACCTACGAGGCCAACCCCATCAACGCGTCCGACATCGGCAAGCTCCAGCCCGAGGCCATCCTGCTCCTGGATCGTGCCGGCTACCGCTGACCTGTCCGCCGCAGCCCCGGCCGGCCGCCGGGGCTGGCGCCGCGCGCCGGCCGCACGCAGCGGCTGGAGCCGCGGCGCGCTGTATGCGCTGCCGATCGCCCTGCTGACCCTGGTGCCGCTGCTGGTGGTGCTGGGCTATTTCCTGTATCCGCAGGCTGAGATCTGGCAGCACCTGGCCCGGCACGTCCTGCCGCGCGTCGTGCTGAACACCGCCAAGCTGATGGCCCTGGTCGCCATCGGCGTGCTCGCCGTCGGTGTGCCGCTGGCCTGGCTCACGGCCGTGTGCGACTTCCCGGGGCGCCGCTTCTTCGCGTGGGCCCTGATGCTGCCGCTGGCCATCCCGGCCTACGTGCTCGCCTTCGTGCAGATGGGCCTGTTCGATTTCGCCGGCCCGGCGCAGACCTGGGCCCGGGCGTGGTTCGGCACCAGCGCCTTCTTTCCTGGCCTGCGCAACCACGCCGGAGTGGCCGCCGCCGTGCTGACGATGGCGCTCTACCCGTACGTCTACCTGCTCGCGCGCAATGCCTTCCAGACGCAGGGCCGGCGCGCCCTCGAGGCCGCCCGCACGCTCGGCCTGCCGCGCTGGCGCGCGTTCGCGCAGGTGGCGGTGCCGATGGCGCGGCCATGGATCGCCGGCGGCCTGATGCTGGTCATGATGGAGACGCTGGCCGACTTCGGGGCGGTCGCGGTGCTCAACTACGACACCTTCACCACGGCGATCTACAAGTCCTGGTTCGGCCTGTTCAACCTGCCGGGCGCGGCCCAGCTCGCCTCGCTGCTGGTGCTGTGCGTACTCCTGATCGCCGCCCTGGAGCAGCGCCAGCGCGGCCGCCGGCAGTACCAGGTGGCCTACGGCCACAGCCCGCGCGTACGCCTGGGCCGCGCCGCCGGCTGGCTCGCCTGCGCCGCCTGCCTGCTGGTGTTGCTGATCGCCTTCGCGATCCCGGTGCTGCAACTGGCGCTGTGGGCGGGTTCGGTCTGGCGCGACGAGCTGGACGCCCGCTACTGGCAGTTCGCGGCCAACTCGGTCACGCTTTCCTTTTCCGCCGCCGCCGTCGCCACCGCGCTGGCGGTCTGCCTGGCCTGGCTGCGGCGCCGGTACGACGACGCCGCCACGGCGTGGACCATCCGCCTGGCCGTGCTGGGCTACGCCGTGCCCGGCGCGGTGCTCGCGGTGGGCGTGTTCATCCCGATCGCCTGGCTGGACGAGCGCCTGGCGCCGCTGGCGCAGGCCTTCGGCCTGGCCGGTGCGCCGGTGCTCAAGGGCACCCTGGCCGCCATGCTGCTCGCCCTGGTGGCGCGCTTTCTGACCGTGGCCTACCAGGCGAGCGACAGCGCGATGCAACGCGTCACGCGCAGCCAGGACGATGCCGCGCGCTCGCTCGGCCTGGGCCCGCGCCAGCGCCTGGCGCGCATCTACCTGCCGCTGATGCGCCCCGGCCTCTTCGCCGCTTTCCTCCTGGTGTTCGTCGATGTGCTCAAGGAGATGCCGATCACGCTGATGACGCGCACCTTCGGCTGGGACACTCTCGCCGTGCGCATCTATCAGCTCACGGCCGAATCCATGTGGCAGAGCGCCGCGCTGCCCGCCGCCTTCATCGTCCTGGTCGGCCTGCTTCCGGTCGCCCTGCTCGTACGCGAGACCGACGCCCGCCCCACCACGCTACGCCGTTGAGACCCGCCATGCTGGACATCCGAACCGTCGCCATCGCCTACGCCGCCCACCCGGTCGTGCACGACTTCTCGCTGCACCTGGGCGAAGGCCAGATCGGCTGCCTGCTGGGCGCCTCGGGCTGCGGCAAGACGACGGTGCTGCGCGCCATCGCCGGTTTCGAGCCGGTGCGCGCGGGCGAGATCCACCTCGGCGGCGAGCGCGTCGCCTACGAGCGCGGCATGCTGTCGCCGGAAGAGCGGCGCGTGGGCGTGGTGTTCCAGGACTACGCGCTGTTTCCTCACCTGACGGTCGCGCAGAACGTCGCCTTCGGCTTGCGCAGGCTGGAGCGCCGCGAATGCGCCTTCCGGGTCGAGCAGATGCTCGAGCTGGTCGGCCTGTCCGCCATGGGCGCACGCTATCCGCACGAGCTGTCCGGCGGGCAGCAGCAGCGCGTGGCGCTCGCCCGCGCGCTCGCCCCGGCGCCGCGCCTGATGCTCATGGACGAGCCTTTTTCCAACCTGGACGTGACGCTGCGCGAGCGCCTGGCCGACGAAGTGCGCGGGATACTCAAGCAGGCCGGCGCCACCGCCATCCTCGTCACGCACGACCAGCGCGAGGCCTTCGCCATCGCCGACCAGGTGGGCGTGATGGCCGAGGGCCGGCTGCTGCAGTGGGACACGCCCTACGCGCTGTACCACCACCCGGCCGATCGCTACGTCGCCGGTTTCGTGGGCGAAGGCGCCCTGCTGCCCGGCACGCGGCTGGGCGACGGCCGCGTACGCACTGAACTGGGCACGCTGCGGCTCGACGCGGCCCGGGCGCCCGGCGATACGGACGATGTCGACGTGCTGATCCGCCCGGATGCCCTGCGCCTGCAGGCCGACGAAAGCGCCGTCCAGGCCGAAGTGGTGCACCGGGTGTTTCGCGGCGCGGAGTATCTCTACACGCTGCAGCTCCCTTCGGGGCACCACCTGCTCGCCCTGGCGCCGAGCCGCGACGCGCTCGAGGTGGGTGCCCGCACGCCGGTGCGGCTGAACGTGGATACCGTGTGCGGTTTCGCCGCGCAATGATCGCGCGCCCGGCCGCGCGGTTGCCCTGGCTCGACGCATGCCAGGGGTCGAGCGCGCAGCACGGGCCGAGCGGCGAGGGTCATGCGGACGGCTGCATGGGCGCCAGCGCGCCCCGGAACGATTTGAGCAGCAGCTCGCGATCGGAGCCCAGCGTGAACATGCACGCGCCCTGCCTGCGCAGGCGCGCGTAAGCCTCGCGCATGTGTTCCTGCGGCCCGGGCGCGACGCGCGCGAACCAGGGCATGCCGGCGGCGCTGACCTGGGCCAGGAACTGCGCGAAGACCGCTTCCATCGCCGCGCCGTACCGGTCGCCGTTGAGCCCCAGCTCGTGAGCCAGGTCGAAGCGGCCCAGGGCCACGGCGTCCACGCCGGGCACCGCCAGGATCTCGTCCAGCGCCCGCAGCCCCTCGCGGCTTTCGATGAGCACGGTGAGCTGCACGTAGCGGTCGTTCCAGGCCGTGTAGTCGGGCCATGGCACCGCGCCATGGCGCGCCGCGCGCACCGACGGGCAGGCACCCCGCCCCGCGCCCGCCGTCCGATGGCCGAATTTCACGGCGGCGACCGCCTGCCTCGCCTGGTCGGCGGACCGGACGTCGGGCACATAGATGCCCGCGGCGCCCGCCTCGACGGCGCGCCGCAAGGCGGTGCGATCCTGGTCCGCCACCCGCACGATGGGCACGATGCCGCAGGCCTGGGCCGCGCGGATCAGCGCCGTCGTGCGTGCGCCGCTCGGCGCGCCATGCTCCTCGTCGAGGATGACGTAGTCCAGCCCGGCGGCAGCGGCGATCTCCACGGCATCCACGCTGTCCATCTGCACGTAGATCCCGCAGGCTGCCTCGCCTGCCGCGACACGCTCTTTGAGGGGGTTGGCGTGGGGATACGTCATTGCCGCTCCAGGTCCAGCTCGTCGGCTACCTGCCGGAAGCGCTCGATCTCGCGGCGCTGCAGCTCGCGCACTTCATTGGCATCGTCCGGAATGCCCTCGGTACCCTTGGGCCGATAGAACTTCTCCACGGTGTCCGCATCCGTCATGACGGTGCGCACGGCCTGGGCAAGCCGCTCGCGGATGTCAGCCGGCGTTTCGCTTCTCACGAAGAAAGCATTCCAGCTATAGAGCACGTAGTCGGGCACGCCGCTTTCGGCGACGGTCGGCACTTGCGGAAAATCCGGGCTGCGTTCCTGCCCCGTCACCGCGATCGCCTTGATCTGCCCGCCCTTGAGCAGCGGCGTGGCGCCGCCCAGGTCGACCAGCGCGAGATCCAGTTGTCCGCCGATCACGTCGTTGATCGCCTGGGTCTGCCCTTTGTACGGAATGCTCTGCAGATCGATGCCCAGCCCCTTGCCCAGCCAGGCGGCCGCCAGCTTCAGGGTGGTGGAAAAAGTACCGATATTCAGCGGCCGGCCCGTACTGCGGCCATGGGCGACGGCTTCGGACACGGTGGCAAAGGGTGCGTCGATCCGGGTGATCAGCACGTTCATGTTGCGGCCATAACCCAGCACGGGCACGAAGTCTTCCAGCGGATCGTAGCCGGGCGCCTTCATCATGACCGCATTGACCACCGACGGCGAGATGCCGCCCTGCACCAGGGTGTAGCCGTCTGCCGGCGCATGCTTGGCGGCGACCATGCCGATGGCGCCGTCCGCGCCGGGCCGATTCTCCACGACGATGGGTTGGCCGAGCAGCGGCGCCATGCGCTCGGCATAGTAGCGCGCGGTGGCGTCCGAGCCGCTGCCGCCGGAGAACGGCACGATGATGGTCAGGGGCTTCACGGGATAGTCCGCGGCCGCGGCCGCGTGCGCGGCGAAGGCCAGGCAGAGTGCGGCGCACCAGGGGTGTCCGGTCAGTTTCATACGATGTCTCCTCGATTGGAATGCCCCCTACGCGCTGACGCGCGCCCCCCTGAGGGGGCGGCACTGGCGGACCGGCAAAGCCGGCTCCGCTGTGCCCTGGATCGCATCGCGCAGTTTTTTCCTACGCGGGGGTGGGTTGCAGCGCCATGGATAGCGGATATGCGGCATGCACTAGAACATGGCGGTTCGGCACGCTCAAGCCGTCGCGCACGTAGCCGCGCCATGCCTTCCACATGCTTGGAAGACGATGCCCGGGGTGGGCGGCCGACGCTTGCCTGCGCGCCGGAACCTTCCTAGGCTTGCGCAAACACTCGGGAGACAGAACCATGCAGGACACCAAGGACATGACCGGCGCCGCCGACGCCGCACAACGCCGCCGACGCCTTCGGCGCGCCCTGGCGGCCGAGGCGCCGCTGATCGTGCCGGGCTGCTACGACGTGATGAGCGCGCTGCTCGCCCAGCAGGCGGGATTCGAGGCGGTGGTGGTTTCCGGGTTCGGCGTGTCGGCCTCGCTGCTCGGGCTGCCCGACATGGAGCTGTGCACGGCGTCGGAGACGATCCAGGTGTGCGGCAACGTGGCGGCTCGCGTCGACATGCCCGTGCTTGCCGACGCCGACGATGGCTACGGCAACGCGCTCAACGTCATGCGCACCGTGCAGGCGCTCGAACAGCGCGGCGTGTCCGCCATCACGCTGGAAGACCAGGTGTCGCCCAAGCGGTGTCCGCTGCTGGGCGAACCGCCCGCGCTGGTGAGCATCGATGAGGCGGAAGGCAAGCTGCGCGCCGCGCTACGAGCCAGGCGCGACCCCGAACTCATGATCGTGGCGCGCATCGATGCGCACGACGAAGCCGAGGTGCTGGCACGCGCACGGCGCTATGCCGATACCGGCGTCGATGCCATCAAGCTCGTCAGCCCGGCCCTGCGGCGCCTGGCGTTCCTCGACGAGGTCCGGCATGCCTGCGGCCTGCCGCTCTTCATCGCCGCGCTGGGCTGGGCCGGCCGCCAGGCCGCGGGCGCTTTCGACGGCAAGGTAGCCGTCGTCACGCACCCTTTGATGCCGCTGATGAGCGCCGCGGCCGCCGTGCAAGGCAATCTGCTCGCGCTGCGCGAGGGCCGCCCGCTGCCGCAGGCGCCGCTGGCGCTGGACGCTCTGGAGCACGTTCTCGGCCTGCCCGGCCTGCACGCTCTGGAACAGGCCTATCTGCCGCGCCTCGATGGCACACGCTGACGTCAAGAGCGCGGCCCGCGTACTGGAACTGCTGCAGTTGTTCGACCAGGCGCAGGCCCCGCTGGCGCTGAAGGACGTGGTGAGCGCCAGCGGCTATCCCCAGTCGAGCGCCGCGGCCCTGCTCGCCACGCTGGTGCAGCACGGCTATCTGGTCCACGACCGGCGCAGCCACACCTACGTGCCCAGCACCAGGGTCGCCCACCTGGGCCGCTGGATCGGCGACGACGGGCTCGCCGCCGAACCGGCGCTGCTGCGCGCGGCCGAACAACTGCACCGCAGCACGGGCGAGACCGCTGTGGTCGCCGTGCGCAAAGGCATCCATACGCAATACCTGATCGTGGCGCAGCGGCGGCGGCCGCGCGTCGTGCCGACCGAAGTCGGGGTGTTCAGGCCGCTCTTCACCTCCGGCACCGGCCTGGCCCTGCTCAGCACGATGGACGCCCGCGAATGGCTGGCGCTGCTGCGCAAGGCGCGCCGGCAGGCACGCGTGCAGCCCATCGATGCGAGGGCGCTGCGCCAGCGGCTGGAGGCGGCCCGCAGGCACGGTTTCGTGGTGTCGCGCGGCGGTGTGTTCGAGGATACCGGCATGGTGTCGGCACCCCTGGAGTACACGATCCAGGGGCAGCGCGTCGCGCTGGGGGTCGGCGGCCCCATCCGCCGCCTGGACGCGCAATTGAGCCACATCGTGCAGGAGCTCAAAACGCAGGCGCGCGGTGTTTTCGACAGGGCCGGCGCGCCGCGCTGAAGGGGCGACGATCGAGGTCGCGCCGCTCAGACGGCGCGCTCGGGATGCGCCCGCGCGCACTCGCGAATGAAGGCGGCGAAGCTCTCCGAGGCCGGCGACAGCGCCGTGCCGCGACGCTCGAACAAGGCCACGCGCCATCGCACCACGGGCTGCTCCAGGGGCAGGAAGGCAAGCCCGAAGCCGCGGACCAGCGACTCGGCCGACGCGGGGCAGATCGCCGCCCCGGCGCGCACCCGCAGCAGCGCGAGCGCCGTGTTGACCCGGTGCACCGGGACGATATTGCGGGGATGGCGCCGCGTGGGCACCTGGGCCAGCACGTTGGCGGCCAGATTGGGCATGTAGTTGATCAGGCTGTGTCCGGCGAGGTCCAGCCAGCGCACGGCGCGGCGCCCGGCGAGGGGGTCGTCCGGACGCAGCGCGACCCACAGCGGGTCGGACCAGAGCGCCTGCGCCTGCAGCGCGTCGTCGAGCAGCGCGCCGGCCGGCCCGAAGCCGATGTCGCAACTGCCGTTCGCCAACCCGCTCAGCACCTGCTCGATGGGTACGTCCTCGAAGCGCACGTCCACCTGCGGGTACTGCTCGGTATAGCGCGCGATCAGGCCCGGCAGCACCGTGCACGAGAGCGGCTCGGGGGCGGCCACCCGCACAGTGCCGCCACGCAGCGCCTTGAGGTTGGCCAGGCTGTCCAGCGCTTCATCGAGGTTGGCCAGGACCCGGCGCACCAGCGGCGCGAACTCGCCGCCCACGCCCGAGGCGGACACATGGCGCGTGTTGCGATCCAGCAGCCGCACGCCGACGCGGGATTCCAGCTCCTTGACGAGGCCGCTCAGGGCGGCCTGCGACAGGTGCATGGCTTTCGCGGCCTCGGAAAAGCTGCCTGTCTCCAGCACCGCGACGAAGGCGCGCAATTGCTGCAGAGTCACGTGCATGCCGGCGGCTCCGGTTGATGACAGGGTTCCGATTCTATAAGCCTTTCCGATAGGTTTCTCAAAAAAAGCAGATTGTCCGATAAGGCTGGACGCTTCTATCGTGGCGGGACGAGCCCGCTTCCGAACGGGCCGCTGACCGGACGATGCCCGCGCTCGCGACGCACGCCGGTCGCCCATCGACCAGGAGACACACCTATGAGCATCACTCGCCGCACCTTGCTACGCAGTCTGGCCGCGGCCTGCGGCGCGGCGGCCTTCGGCCGCGCGCACGCGCGGGACGCAGCGTGGCCCACACGCGCCATCCGCCTGATATCCCCTTACGCGCCCGGCGGCGCCAGCGACATTTCGGCGCGCATCCTGGGCGAACGCCTGGGCGGCATGCTGGGCCAGCAGTTCGTGGTGGAGAACCGCCCCGGCGCCGGCACGCGCATCGCCAACGAAGCCGTCGCCCGTGCCGCGCCCGACGGCTATACGCTGCTCTACGCCGCCGCGCCCTACGCCACCGCGTCGGCGCTCTTCGGCAAGCTGTCCTACGATCCGCAGAAAGACCTGCGCCCCGTGGCAATGGCGGTGATGGCGCCGCTGTTCCTGGTCGTCAATGCCGAGGCACCCTACGACAGCGTCGAATCCTTCCTCGCCTACGGCAAAAGCAAGCCCGAGGGGCTCACCTTCGGCTCGCCCGCGCCTGCGTCGCAGCCGCATCTGGCCGCCGAACTGCTGTTCCGGGATGCCGGGGTGACGGGGCTCAACGTGCACTTTCGCGGGGACGCCATGGCCTATACCGAACTGATCGCCGGACGGGTGGACGCAACGCTCACCGCCATCAGCTCGGCACTGCCGCACATCCAGTCCGGCCGGCTGCGCGTGCTCGGCGTCGCCTCGGAGCAACCCAGCGCGATCTACCCGCAGGCGCGTCCGCTGCGCGAGCAAGGACTGCCGAACGTCGTCGCCTCCGGGTGGTACGGCTTCATGGCGCCCGCCGCAACACCGCAAGAGATCGTCGGGACTCTGGAAGGCCGGATCGGCGAAGCCCTGCGCGACCCCGAGATCGCCCGCAAGCTGCTCGACCAGGGGCTGGAGGCCCATCCCGGCACGGCGGACGAGTTCGCACGCTTCATGGCCTCCGAAACGGCCAAGTGGAGCGAGGTCATCCGCGCCGCCGACATCCGCGCGGAGTAACCAGTCGCGCTGCCGAACCGGCACGCCGGCTGCGCACCGTCGGCATCCGCGCGCAGCGACCTCCCGGCCCGGGCGCCGCCGCTCGCGCGGGTCCGGGCTCAGGCGGCGCCGGCGGCTTCGGGGTCGCGACCGGCGACGAGCGCATCCAATGCCAGCACTCCCTGGCCGACCGGCATCACGCGCAGCGGGTTGATGTCGATCGCGGCCAGCGTCTCGCCCGCGTCGAAGGCCAGCCTGGACAGGCGCACGATGGCATCCGCCAGCGCCTCCACGTCGGCCACGGGGGCGCCGCGAAACCCGCGCAGCAGCGGCGCGCTCTTCAATTCGTCGATCATGGCGCGGGCCTGTTGCCGGTCCACCGGGGCCAGCCGGAAGCTCACGTCGCGCATCAGCTCGACGTTCACGCCGCCGGCGCCCAGCATCACCACGGCACCCAGCACCGGGTCGCGGTGCGCGCCCAGAATGCACTCGACACCGCCGGCCACCATGGGCGCGACCAGCACGCCGTCGATCGCCGCGTCGGGCACGGCCGCCGCGACGCGCTCGCGTATCCGGTCGTAGGCCTGCGCCGCCTGCGCAAGATCGTTGACGCCCAGCACGACGCCACCGGCCTCGGTCTTGTGCGGCAGCGCCGCCGACAACACCTTCATCGCCACGGGAAAGCCGAGCGCCTGCGCGGCCGCGCAGGCCTGCTCGCGCGACACCGCCCGGCGTATGGCCGGACTGGCAATGCCGTGCTCGCGCAACAGCGCGAGCGCATCCGCCTCGTTGCGCAGGCCGGGCTCCAGGCGGAGCGCAGTGCGCTCGCTCGCCTGCTCGGGCAGTGATGGCGGCACGGAGAACTGCCGGCGAAAGAAGTCCGCGGCCGCCAGCACGCGCAAGGCGCGGCTCGGGTCGGGGAAGGTCAGGCATCCCCTGGCGGCGAGCGCCCGCTGATGGGCGGCGTCGGCCAGGGTGCTGAACATGAGCAGCCGGTCGGGATGCGCGGCCGTCAGCTCGTGCGCCAGGCGCAACTGCATCGCCTGCATCGCGGGCGTCAACCCGGCCGCCGCCAGGAAGATGACGAGCGCCCCGTAGCCGCCTTGGGCCAGCATCGTATGGGCCGCCAGCGGCAGCAGTTCCGGGTCGGCGGTCACCTGGCCGGTCACGTCGACCGGGTTCATGGTGCCGGCAAAGGGCACGCGCGCCCGGATCCGCGCCTGCGCCTCGCCGGGCATGGGCGCAACGTCCAGCCCGAGCTCGGCGGCCTCGTCGGCCATCAGCACGCCCACGCCGCCCGACACCGTGAGCAGGCCGACCGAGCCGTGCGCGGGCAGCGGCGATACCGCCAGGCAATGCGCCACATCGAAGAATTCGTCGATCGTGCGTGCGCGCCACACGCCGTACTGGCGGAACAGCGCGTCGAACACGGCATCGTCGCCGGCGAGCGCAGCCGTATGCGAGGCCGCCGCCTTCGCGCCGAGTTCGCTGCGTCCCACCTTGACGATGACCACCGGCTTGCGCACGGCACGCGCCAGCGCCAGGGCCTGTTTCAGCTTCTCGCCGTCCGTGCACCCCTCGAGATAGGCCATGATGACGCGCGTGGCCGGGTCGTTCGCCATCCAGGCGATGCAGTCGGCCACCTGGATGTCGGCCTCGTTGCCGGTGGCCACCCAGACCGAAAGGCCGACGCCGCGCTCGCGCGCCATGCCGTAGGCATAGGCGGCAAAGGCGCCGCTCTGGCTGACGATGCCCACCGGGCCGCTGGCCACCAGGCCCGTCGAGAGCACCGGCGAGAAAGTGGCGTAGACCGCGCGCCCGATGTTCATGAACCCCAGGCAATTGGGGCCGAGCAGGCGGATGCCCGCGGCGCGCGCCCGCTCGGCGATCCGCCGCTGCGCCCGGGCGCCTTCGTCGTCGATCTCGGCAAAGCCGGCCGAGAACATCACGACGCTTTTCACGCCGGCGGCGACGGCATCGCTCATCGCATCGTCCACCCGGGCCGCCGGCACGGCGAATATCGCCAGATCGATGGGCCTGCCGACCGCCTGCAGGCTGGGATAGGCCGGCAAGCCCTGGACTTCGGCGTGCGCCGGGTTGATGGGAAAGATCGCGCCGTCGTAGCCGTGCTCGATGAGATGCCGCAGGGGCACCGCACCGATCTTGTCCGGTGTCGTGGAAGCGCCCACCACGGCGACCGAACGCGGCGTGAGGAAGGAATCAAGCGGGGATGTGCTCATCGAAGACCTGTCTGTCGTCCGCGTGCGGCCCTCCGCACGCCGGGACCGGCACGCGCACACGCACGCGCCTGGCTAGCAATGACGATAGCCAGCAGGCGATTTATCGGGCAAGACGAGATTTCCGAATGATTTATCGGAAACCCTTATGGCGCATCGATGCGGGCCGGCCGCGCCGGAGGTAGCGCAGCCCGCCGCCCGGCCAGGGGCTCACAGCCGCCGTATGCCCTGCTGCGTGGCGAGCAGGGCCACGTCCGCGCCCGCGATCGCGAACAGGCCGCAGGTGACGACGCCCGGGATGTCGTTGACCAGCCCTTCCAGGCCCTTGGGGTCCTGGATGTCCAGGCCGTGCACGTCGAGGATGTGGTTGCCGTTGTCGGTGACGAAGCCGGCGCGCAGCACCGGCTTGCCGCCCAGCGCGGCCAGGCGGCGCGCCACGACCTCGCGGGCCATGGGGATGATCTCGACGGGCAGCGGGAATCTGCCCAGGCGCTGCACGAGCTTGGATTCGTCGGCGATGCACACAAAGCGCTCGGCCACCGACGCGACGATCTTCTCGCGCGTGAGCGCGCCGCCGCCGCCCTTGATCATGGCCAGGCTGTGGTCGATCTCGTCGGCGCCGTCGACGTAGATCGGCATGCTCGCCACGTCGTTCAGATCGAGCACCGGCAGGCCGTGGCCGGCCAGGCGCTGCGCGCTGCGCTCGGAGCTGGCCACCGTGCCGCGCAGGCGGCCCTTGAAGGCGGCCAGGCCGTCGATGAAGAGATCGGCCGTGGAGCCGGTGCCCACGCCGATGACGACGTCGGGGCCGGCCACCTCGGCCACGAGTTCCAGGGCGGCCTCGGCCGCCTGCTTCTTGAGTTGGTCTTGGGTCAGCATGGTGAGATTGTATTGACATTCGCCCGGGCCAGAAGCCCGGGGATTACCGTGGCGCCAGGACACGACCGGCGCAGTATAGGCCGCCCTCGGCGGCCGCACTATTTGCCCGCATCGTCCCCGGTGGCCGCGGGCGCCTCCGGCAGGCCGAGCAGCGACACCGCATCCTGTTCGGGCAGCGCCTCGACCGAACGCAGGCTGCGCAGCATGGCGCGGGTGCGCGTCTCGGTCTGGCCGATGCGGTTGCTCGCGGTCTCGAGCGCCTTCTTCACGCCGGCCAGCGTGTCGCCGAACTTGTCGAACTCGGTCTTGACCGCGCGCAGCACCTGCCAGACCTCGGACGAGCGCTGTTCGATCGCCAGCGTGCGAAAGCCCATCTGCAGGCTGTTGAGCAGGGCGGCGAGATTGGTCGGGCCGGCCACGCTCACGCGCAGCGCGAAGAGCCGATCCATCAAGCCGGGCCGGCGCAGCACCTCGGCATACAAGCCTTCGGTGGGCAGAAACATGATCGCGAAATCGGTGGTGTGCGGCGGCGCCACGTACTTGCCCGTGATGCGCCGCGCCTCGGCCTCGACCGCGCGTTCGAAGGCGGTACCGGTCACGCGCATGGCGTCCTCGTCGGCGCGCTCGTGGGCCAGCACCAGGCGCTCGTAGTCTTCCTTGGGGAACTTGGCGTCGATGGGCAGCCAGACCGGCGCGTCGTCGTCGCGTCCGGGCAGCCGGATGGCGAACTCCACCACCTCGTTGCTGCCGGGCACGGGCTTGACGTTGCGGGCGTACTGGTCGGGCGTCATGCTGTCCTCGACCAGGCGGGCGAGCTGCACTTCGCCCCAGGTGCCGCGGCTCTTCACGTTGACCAGCACGCGCTGCAGGTCGCCCACGCCGGCCGCGAGCTGGCGCATGTCGCCCAGGCCCTGGTGCACGGCCTCCAGGCGCTCGGACACCAGGCGGAAGGATTCGCCCAGGCGCTTTTCCAGGGTGTCGTGCAGCTTCTCGTCGACGGTGCGGCGCATCTGCTCCAGCCGCTCGGCGTTGTCGTTCTGCAGCGCGGCGAGCCTGGCCTCCAGGGTTTGCCGCATGTCGGCCATGCGCCGCTCGTTGGCCTCGGTGAGCTGGGCGAGCTGCTGGCCGAAGCCTTCGGCGAAGCGGTGCAGCGACTGGGCGTTCTCGCGCCGGGATTCGCCGGCGTCGTGCGACATCACGGTGCGCAGGCCCTCGACGCTGCGCATGAGTTCGGCGCGCAGCGCGCGCGCGGAGTCCTCGAGCTCGCTGCGCAGGCCGCGGTGGGCGTCGGCCAGGTCGGCGCGCAGCAGGCGTTCGAGCTTCTCCTGGGTGGCGAGGACCAGGTCCAGCCGCGGGTCGGGCCGCTGGCGGCGCGCCAGCACCACGGCCAGGGCGAGGATGCCGAGCAGCATGCCGCCGCTGCCGAGGGCCGGCCAGAGCCAGGGCAACCAGGATTCGAGGGACAAGACGGATCTCCGGCAAAACCCGCATTGTAGAAGCGCGGCGCGCGCCGCCGCCGGCGCGGCCTCACGCCCCGGGCCCGCCCGGGAGCCGCGGCGGCAGCGCGAGCGTGACCCGCGTGCCGCCCGCCAGTGCCTCGATGCGCAGCGTGCCGCCCAGCAGGGCCGCGCGCCGGCCCATGTTCTGCACCCCCGCCCCGCCCTGGCCCGCACCCGCATAGGGGATGCCGTCGTTGTCGATGACGATGCGTGCTTCGCCCTGCGGACCGGCACCGCCGCGCACCGCGATGTGCGAGGCCGGGCCGTGGCGCAGGGCGTTGGTGACCGCCTCCTGCACGATGCGCAGCACGTGCAGCGCGTACTCCGGCGTGACGCCGGAGATCTCGGGCAGCCGCGCCATCGACCATTCCAGCCCCACGCCCAGGCGCTTGAGCTGGGGCTCGAGCCGCTCACGCAGGCCGGAGAGCGCGGCCATGAGTTCGCGATCGCCGATGTCCAGCGAATGGATCACCAGGCGCAGGTCGTCGAGCGCTTCGCGCGCGGTGCGCTCGATGCCGCTCGAGTGCTCGCGCTCGGCCAGCGCGATGATCGACGCCAGGTGGCCGCTCAGGCCATCGTGCAGGTCCACCGTGAGCCGGTGGCGCTCCTCGCTGCGTACGCGGCGGGCGGATTCGCTGCGCTCTTCTTCGTGCAGGCGGTGCAGTTCGGCCTCGCGTTCGGCCAGCCGCTGCTTGAGATGGGCGTTGGCGCCGTCCAGGCGCATCAGGCTCAGGCCCAATCGGCGCATGAGAATCACCGCGATCGCCACGATCAGCAGTTGCCGGTAATAGAGCGAAAGAAAGACCGGGCCGTCCAGCCTGCCGGCGACGATCGCACCGTCGTGCAGGGTGGCCAGCGAGAAGAAGCACAGGGGCAGCAGGAGCAGCCAGGCTTCCCGCGCCTTCTTCACCAGCGCCCCCCAGGCCGAGATGGCGACCGTGATCAGGGGCGAGACCACCATGACGGGCGTCACCACGCCGATCAGCACGGTGCGGGCTGGCGCCACGCCCAGCGCCATCGCCAGCATGCACGCGCCGGGCACGGCCACCACGCAGGCGCGCAGCCAGCCCGGCGGCGCGGTGCCGTTGATCTTCAGGGCAATGATGTGCAGGATGAAGACGCTGGCCATGCTGAACGTGAAGGCATAGGGCAGCCAGGCGAACACGCCGGGCACGGCGTCGGCCAGCAGGCCCGCGTAAGAGGCCGTGGACACCCAGTGCAGCAGGAACAGCCAGCCGTACAGGGATTCCTGCGGCCGGTAGATCCAGGCCATCAGGGTCGCGATGGCCAGCAGTAGCTGGCAGGCCAGCACCATCATGCGCGTATGCTCGAGCACCAGGACCCTGAGCCTGTGGTACGGCGCGATCTGCTGCGCGGTGCCCACGTACAGGGGCGACAGGTAGCCGCGCGTGATGCCCGGCGCTTCGAGCAGGATGTCGAGCACGTGGCGGCCCGCGGCCAGGTGGCGGCCCGATAGCGGCACCAGCGCCGAGACGCCCAGCGTGATGCCCGGGATCAGGGAGTTCGTCCCGGTGTCCAGCAGCACATCGCCGTCCAGCGCGATGATCGCGCGGTAGCTGAGCATGGGAATGAAGAGGTAGAGCTGCTGCGCGGGTGCCTGGGCCAACTCGAAGGCCATGCGGTAGTGGCCCCGGGCACCGTGGCCGCCCGGGACGTGGGGCAGGCCCACCGGCGCGGGCGCGCTCCCGGCCGCCGTGTAGCGGGCCTGGTCGATCACCAGAGTATGCGGCGGCACCGGCAGCGAGAGCCACAGCGGCGCGCTGGCCGCCACCGTCGCCAGCACGGCCAGGACGGCCCAGAGCCAGCGCCGGCTCACAGCCATATCAGGCCCAGGCGCGAGGCCTCGAACACCGCCTCCGAACGGTTGCCGACCTGCAGCTTGCGATAGATGTTCTTGATATGCACGGGCACGGTCTGGCGCGACAGGCCAAGCTGCTCGGCCACCTCGGCGTAGGTCAGGCCCTTGGCGATGCTGCACAGGATCTCGGTCTCGCGCGGCGTGAGCGCGGCGGCGCCTTCCCGGGACGGCGCCGAGGCCTGAGCCTGGGGCGGCTGCCCGCGCTCGCCCAGCCGCCGCACGATGACGCGCGCGATCGACGAGGAAATCGGCGAGCGCCCGGCGCGCAACTCCTCGATGGCCTCGATCAGATCGGTAGAGTCCACGTCCTTGAGCAGATAGCCTGTCGCCCCGGCCTCGATGGCCGCGATCACGACCTCGTTGTCGGCCAGCGCGGAGACCACCATGGCCTCGGCCTGCGGGTTGATCGCACGCAGGCGGCGGATGCACTGGACGCCGTGGCCGTCCGGCAGGCGCAGGTCGGTGATGAGCAGATCGACGGGCTCGTTCTGCAGGACCGCCATCGCCTGGCCCAGCGTGCCGCAGGCCGCGACCAGGCGGCCGCCCCGCCAGCCCGACAGGATCGATTCGAAGCGCCGGCGCAGGGGTTCGTCGTCTTCGACCAGCAGCGTGCGGCAGAGCGCTGCGTCGCCGTCCCGCCCCGTGTCGGCGCCCAGGTGCCCGCTCCCAGAGTCCATCGGCCTTACCCTTTTCATGGTATAGGCCGGCGGCGGGCCGGCCCTTAATCTATTGTCACCAGAATTACCTATTGTCACCGGTTTTTTTACCGCCGGGCGGCCCTCACGAAAAGGAGCGCACCTCCATGCCCGCAAGACACCCCCGGCCCGTATCCGCAATGGCTCTGACGGCGATGGCGGCGCTGCTGGCTTCGTGCTCCGGCCACGATTCGTCCTCGGCCGGCGATCCGTCCCCGCCGTCCGCCTCGGCCAAGCCCAACATTCTTTTCATCGTGCTCGACGACCTGGGCGTGGACCAGATGACGTCCTACGGCTACGGCGGCGCCGTACCGCCCAGAACGCCCAACCTTACCGCCATCGCCCAGGCCGGCGTGCAGTTCCGCAACGCGTGGGCCATGCCCACCTGCACCCCCACGCGGGCCACTTTCTTCACGGGGCGCTATCCCTCCCGGACCAATGTGCTGAACGCGCTGGTGGCCACCGACCTGGCCAATTCCGCGCCCTCGCCCTACGAGATGACGCTGCCCAAGCTCCTGAAGACCCAGGGCTACACCAACGCGCTGGTCGGCAAGATGCACCTGACGGGCTCGGACCTGAACGCTGCGTTCAACCTGCCCTACGGCTACGACAGCATGTGGAAGCTGGGCTGGGATCATTTCGACGGCTTCCTGGACGGCGCGCCGTACAACATCGACACCCGGGCGGGCCTGACGACCAAAGGCCCCGACGTCGACAGCGGCCCCTACAAGTGCGGCTTCATCCCGAGCACCCGGATCGACGCGGCCAACGGCGCCGATGCCGGCGCGTGCTACTTCGCCGACGGCAACTGCGCGCAGATCTCGATAGGCGGTGACGTCACCACGCCGGGCCGAAGCTGCATGGAGCGCGGCGGCATCCTGGACCCGGGCCAGTCCTGCCAGGCCACGCCGCCCAGCTACGTCGACTTCACGGCGCAGAACGGCTACTACAGCGGCCGGTGGGTCAGGAGCACGGCCAACGGCGACGGCCATGTCATCCCGGCTTCCGACCCGTCTTCGCGCGGCTACCGCAGCATCCTGGAGACCGACCGCGCCCTCGCCTGGGCCGCACAGCAGCCGGCCGACCAGCCCTGGATGCTGACGGTGGGCTACTCGGGCATCCACACGCCCCTGCAACTGCCGCCCGTGTCGCTGATCGCAGAGGGCACGCCGGGCCGCAACGACAACCTGGTGTGCTCGCCACTGGCCGACTCGGAGAATACGCCGGTGCTGACGCAGGTCACCGACCTCATCGACAACCACCTCATCACCAACCTGATGATCGAGGCCATGGACAGGAAGATCGGCGACCTGCTGGTGGGCCTGCGCCTGGCCAGGTACAACGATGACGGCACGCTGGACTACCGTCCCGAACAGACCGACACCGTCGTCGTCGTCGTGGGCGACAACGGCACTTACGTGAACAGCGTCAAGTTCACTGCGCCGGGCAGCTTCGATCCCAAGCGCGCCAAGGCCTCGCCCTACCAGACCGGGGTCTGGGTGCCGCTGCTGGTGGCCGGCCCGATGATCGCCTCGCCCGGGCGCGAGGTACCGCACATGGTGGGCTCGGTCGACCTGTACCGGCTGTTCGCCGACATCGCGGGCTCCGACGTGGACGCCGCCATCCCGGCCGAGCGCCCGGTCGACGCCCAGCCCATGCTGGCCTACCTGACCGACGCGGGGCAGGCCAGCATCCGCAGCACCAACTTCACCGAGATGGGCACCAACCTCAGGGCGAGCGGCACGGCCGACGAGCAATACCCCTGCGTGGTGCCCGCGGCCAACAACGTCTGCACGACCCTCTTCCCGCAGAAGGGCATATGCCTGGCCCAAGGCGGCATCTGGTACGGCGACAACCTGTCCAGCGAGACCAGCGGCTTGCCCGCAGCGGGTTACAACAATTGCTGCCAGGTCCAGGCGTACCGTTCGGCCCAGGGCGAATCGACCACCTTCCTGCCGACCGCCACCAAGGCGCTCACCGACGGCACCTACAAGCTGGTGCGCGTGGCCCGCAACCAGTGCGAGCCGGCCATGGGCACCGCCGACCCCGGCGCCTACAGCTACAGCGCCACCGGCTACGACATCAGGGACGAGCTTTACCGGATCGACACCGCCGCTCCCGCGCCTCTGCTGGACAGGGACGGCAGCGAGCTGGTCGCGATCGCCGCCCCGCCGCTGGACACCTCGTCGCTGAGCGGCGCGCAGCAGCAGGCCTACGCCAGGCTCAGTTCCGAGATGGACCAGCACGATGCCGTGGCCAGCTACAACCTGGACTACGACACTCTCCATTGCCCGGGCGACGGCAACCGCGACATGGTGGTGGACCAGAAGGACGTGGACAACTGGCGGGAACTGAGCCGGCTGAACGGCGGCCAGTCGAGCTGGTACGACTTCAACCACGACGGCAGGACCGACGCGGCCGACCTGGCGATCATCGAAAAGAACCTCGGCCGTAGCTGCAGCCCGGCCGCGTCGTCAGCCGCTGCCCGGCCGCCCGAAAGAGGCTGAGGCCCGCCCGGGGGGCAGCGAACGCAGTGAGCGTGGGGGGGGGCTGTACTTCAGCGGTCCATGGCGCTGCGCGCCACGTCAGCGCGTAGGGGGTGGGTTCACCCTGTAGCGCCGCCAGATCCGCCAGGCCAGCAGCGCGGCCAGCACGCCGCCGAACCACCAGACATCCTGGAAATCGTTCTTGCCCGCCTTGTGCAGGTACAGATGGACGATAGCCAGGATGCCGATGGCGTAGATCGCCCGATGCAGGCGCTGCCAGTGGCGGCCGAGCCGGCGCATGGCGGCCTGCGGCGACGTGGCCGCCAGCGCGATCAGCAGCACGAAGGCGACGAAGCCGAAGGCGATGAAGGGGCGCTCGGCGATGTCGGCCAGGATGAAGGGCACGTCGAAGCCCTGGTCCCACCCCGCGTACGCCAGAAAATGCAGGCAGGCGTAGAAGAACGCGAACAGCCCGCACATGCGGCGCAGGCGGATCAGGCCGGGCTGGCGCAGCCAGACCCGCAGCGGCGAAATGGCCAGCGTCACCAGCAGGCAGACGAAGGTCCAGGTGCCCGCCGAGCGCAACAGGAACTCCTGCGGGTTGGCGGTCAGGCCGCCGTTCACGCCCAGCCAGACCCAGCGCGCCAGCGGCACCAGCCCCAGGCAGAACAGCAGCACTTTGGCGGCCGGCACCGGCAGCGGGCCGATCCGGGCAGTGGGCCGCGGGCGAGCGGCTGCGCCGGCGCCCCGCCTACTCGGGCTGTCGTCGGATACGCGCACTCAGTAATTCGCCTTCAGGTCCATGCCCTGGTAGAGCGAGGCCACCTGATCGGCATAGCCGTTGAACATCAGGGTCTTGCGCCGGGGCGTGAAGAAGCCGCCTTCGCCGATGCGCCTCTCGGTGGCCTGGCTCCAGCGCGGATGCGAGACCTCGGGATTCACGTTGGAATAGAAACCGTACTCCTGGGGCGCCGACCGCCCCCAGGCGGTGGGCGGCTGGGTCTCGGTGAAGCGGATGCGCACCAGCGACTTCGCCGACTTGAAGCCGTATTTCCAGGGTACGACGATACGTACCGGCGCGCCGTTCTGCTTGGGCAGCACCTTGCCGTACAAGCCGAAGGTGAGCAGGGTCAGCGGATGACGGGCCTCGTCCATGCGCAGGCCTTCCACATACGGCCAGTCGAGCACCCGCCGGCGCACGCCGGGCATGTTCTTCGGCTGGACCACCGTCTCGAAGGCCACGAACTTGGCGTTGCCCGTGGGCCGCGCGGCATCGATCAGGCGCGCGAGCGGATAGCCGATCCAGGGGATCACCATGGACCAGGCCTCGACGCAGCGCAGTCGATACACGCGCTCCTCCATGGGCGCGAGCTTGAGCAGCTCCTCCAGCGTGAAGCTGCGCGGCTGCTCGACCTCGCCTTCGATCATCACGCTCCAGGGGTCGATCTCCAGAGCGTCGGCGTACATCGCCGGGTCGCCCTTGTCGGTGCCGAACTCGTAGTAGTTGTTGTAGTGGGTGATGTCCTCGTAGGACGTAAGCTTGTCGAGCATCACGAAATCCGGGTTGCGCTCGGCGGCGAGCGGCGCCAGCCCGGACGGCTCGGCCGCACGGGCCGGGCGGCCGGCGTAACCCTGCGCGGCGACGAGCAGGCCCGCGGCCACGCCCGCCTGGACCAGGCGGCGCCGGTCGCGATAGACGGATTCGGGGGTGATCTCGGACGACAAGATGTCGGTTGGACGGCGGATGAGCATGAGGAGGCTCCTGCTGCGTACTGACAACGATGCGCGGCCTCATGGCGCCGCGCACCACCCTGGCGTATGACACTGCGGCGATGCGATCCAGGGCACCGCGGAGCCGACTTTGCCGGTCCGCCAGTGCCGCCAGTTGGAGCGCCCCCAGGGTCGGGCTGCGCCCGGCCTGCCCCCGAGGGGGCAAGGAAACTTGGGACGGCCCGGCGTTTCCTTGAGGGGGCGCGCGTCAGCGCGTAGGGGGTGAGCCTCACTTCAGTCGCAGACTGCCAGGAAGTCTATATGATCGCCCCCCGCACCGGCGTAAGCGTTCATGACTCGGCCCACGTCCCGGCCGCAGTCGAGGCCGGCGGGATCGTCGCCCAGTACGGTGTAGCGATAGCCGAGCTCGGCCAGAAAGCGCAGGTAGGTCGGGCCGTCGACGCCGCTGATGCCCGGCATGGTCGAGGGCGAGAACTCGCTGACGATGGCCGGGCGATCGCGCGCCAGCAGTTCGCGCGCACCGGACAGCGCCAGGTACTCGGCGCCCTCGACGTCGATCTTGATGAAATCCACCTTGCCCCCGCGCAGCAGGATCGGATCGAGCTGCAGGCAGGGCACGGTGCGCGCAGTGAGCAGCGCCTGCGCATCGTCGATGCGCGAGGTGGTGCCGTTGCTGTGCGTGGCGTTGAGCACCAGCAGCCCGTCGCGGTCCGACGCGGCCGTCTGGTAGAGCTGGACCTGCTCGTAGCCGTTCAAGCGGCGGCTGCATTCGAGCAGGCGGCCGTTCTCCGGATTCGGCTCGAAGGCGAGCACGTGCCCCGACTCCTCCACCAGGCTGGCCGCGAGCATGCTGAAGTAGCCGATGTTGGCGCCCACGTCCACGACGCGCATGCCCGGCCGCAGGCGCTCGCGAAAGACCCGGGTGACGTGGGCCTCGTAGCCGCCGGCGAGCACCGGCTTGCCGACGTCCTCGTCATTGGCGCCGACCATCAGGCGAAACCCCTCGATCTCGGCCTGCACGTACGTGTCGTCGCCCGGGGCGGCGAGCAGCTTGCGGCGGGCGAACTCCAGCGAATTGACGTAGGTCGAGACGATCGCGGTGAGATCCGCGCCGGCGCGCGCGAAGTGGCCGGGGATCTCTTCCGGGTCGGGATTGCGCCCGAGGATCAGGCGAAAACAGTAGTAGATGTCTTCGCGGCTCGCCCGCTCGTCGGTGCGCATCGGGATGCCGTCGGGCAGGGTCTTGCGCTTGCGTCCAAACACGCGGACTCCCTCCATGAAAAACGGGCGCGCCACGCGCGCGACCGCGTCGCCATCAATACTTGCGCCGCCGCTGCATCCCGTGCGCGATCAGCATGCCCACCGCCACCACCGCGATCAGCAGCGTGGCGAGCGCATTGACTTCCGGGCGCAGCCCCAGCCGCACGCGCGAGAAGATCTCCAGCGGCAGCGTGGTCGAACCCGGCCCCGACAGGAAGGCGGCGATCACCACGTCGTCCAGCGACAGGGTGAAGGCCAGCAGCCAGGCGGCCAGCAGCGCGGGCAGGATCAGCGGCAAGGTGATCTTGAAAAAGACCCCGAGCGGCGTGGCCCCGAGGTCCAGCGCCGCCTCTTCGAGGGTGCGGTCGAGCTCGCGCACGCGCGACTGGATGATGACGACCACGTAGCCCACGCACAGCATGGTGTGCCCGGCCCAGATGGTGAGGGCGCCGCGCCCTTCGGGCCAGCCGAAGAGGGCGTCCATCTCGACGAAGAGCAGCAGCAGCGAGATGCCCAGCACCACTTCCGGGATCACCAGCGGCGCGCTGACCATGGCGACGTACAGCGAGAAGCCGCGAAAACGCCCCATGCGGGCGAGCACGAACCCGGCCCAGGTACCCACGATCACGGCCGCCGTCGCGGTGAAGGCGGCGATCTGCAGGGACAGCCAGGCCGCCGAGAGCAGCGCCCTGTCGTTCCAGAGCGACTGGTACCACTTCAGCGAGAAACCCGACCACACCGTGACCAGGGTGGACGCATTGAACGAGTACACCACCATGCTGACGATGGGCACATACAGGAACCCGAAGCCCAGCGCCAGCACCAGCCAGCGCAGTGTCTTGCTGCCACCTCTGCTCATGGGTCTACCCTCCGGTCGCTGCGCGACCACCTCCCCGCGGGAGGAAGCGCCCCCTTCGGGCGGCCGGGCGGGGGCGCTCATTGATGTGCCCTCCGGTCGCTGCGCGACCACCTCCCCGCGGGAGGGAGCGCCCCCTTCGGGCGGCCGGGCGGGGGCGCTCATCGCCGCTCCTCCAGCGCCCTGACCTGGCTGTGCTGGAACAGCGCCAGCGGCACCAGGAGGAGCAGCACCATCACGCAGGTGACGGCGGCGGCCATGGGCCAGTCGGTGTTGCCGAAGAACTCGGTCCACATGACGCGGCCGATCATGAGCGTGCTCGCGCCGCCCAGCAGTTCGGGAATCACGTATTCGCCCACCGTGGGGATGAAGACCAGCATGGCGCCGGCGATGATGCCGTTGCGCGAAAGCGGCAGGGTGATCGAGACGAAAGCGCGCCAGGGCCTGGCGCCCAGGTCGTAGGCCGCTTCCAGCAGGCGGCCGTCGAGCTTCACCAGGTGCGAGTACAGCGGCAGGATGAAGAACGGCAGGTAGGCATAGACCAGGCCGATGTAGACCGCCAGGTCGGTGCGGTAGATCTCGAGCGGCGTGTCGATCAGGCCCAGCCACATCAGGAAGTTGTTGAGCAGGCCGTCGTTGCGCAGGATGCCGATCCAGGCATAGACGCGCAGCAGCAGCGAGGTCCAGAACGGCAGGATCACCGCGAGCAGCAGCAGGGTGCGCGTGCGCGGGTCCGAGCGCGCGATGCAGTACGTGAGCGGATAGCCGATCAGGATGCAGAAGACGGTCGTGACCGCGGCCATCTTCAGCGAGCTGAGGTAGGTCGCCACGTACAGGTTGTCGGTGAACAGCCGCGCGTAGCCCTGGAGCTGCAGCGAGACGCGCAGCACGCCTTCCTGCAATTCGATGAGCGGGCTGTAGGGCGGGATGCCGAACTGCATCTCCGAGAAGCTGATCTTCACGACCAGCAGGAACGGCACCAGGAAGAAGACGACCAGCCACAGGTAGGGCGGCAGGATCGCCAGGGCGCGCCCGGAAGGCAGCACGCGGCGCGGAAGCTTGGCCATGCCCGACCTCCTAGGCGGAGAGCACGGTGGCGGCGTCCGCCGACCAGCGCAGGAAGGCGGTCTCGCCCAGCGCCGGCGCCCCTTCGGTGGCGAGCACCAGGCTGGGCACGCTCGCCGCGACGAGTTTGCCCGAGGCCAGCCGCACGTGATAAAGGGTGTGGGCGCCCATGTAGGCCAGATGCTCGACCACGCCCTCGACCCAGTTCGAGCGAGCCTGGGGGCGCGTGCGCGTCACCGCGATGCGCTCCGGGCGCACCGAGGCCGCGACCGCGGTGCCGAGCGGTTCGCTCACGCCGTGATTCACGTACAGCGGCTGCGGCATGTCGTCCGAGCGCAAGGCGATGTGATCGGCCTCGTCCTCGACGATGACCGCCTCGAAGAGATTGGTCGAGCCGATGAAACCGGCCACGAACCGGGAATTGGGATACTCGTACACGTCGTGCGGGGTGCCGCACTGCACGATCTCGCCTTCGCTCATGATGGCCAGCCGGTCGGCCAGCGTCATCGCTTCTTCCTGGTCGTGGGTGACCATCACGCAGGTCACGCCCACCTGCTCCAGGATGCGCGCGAGTTCGATCTGGGTCTGCTGGCGGATTTTCTTGTCCAACGCCGACATCGGCTCGTCGAGCAGCAGCAGCCGGGGGCGCTTGACCAGGCTGCGCGCGAGCGCCACGCGCTGCTGCTGCCCACCCGAGAGCTGCGCCGGCTTGCGTCCGGCGTACTGCGCCATCTGCACCAGTTCCAGCGTCGAAGCCACCCGCTCGGCGATCTCGCCGCGCGCCACGCCCTCCTGCTTCAGGCCGAACGCCACGTTGGCTTGCACGCTCATGTGCGGAAACAGCGCATAGGACTGGAACATCATGTTCACCGGCCGGCGGTAGGCCGGCATGTCGGTGATGTCCTGGCCGTCCAGCCAGATGCGCCCGGCGCTCACGGTCTCGAGCCCGGCCAGCATGCGCAGCAGCGTCGACTTGCCGCTGCCGGAGCTGCCCAGCAGGGCGAACAGCTCGCCGCGGCCGATGGCCAGGGACAGGTCGCGCACCACGCGGGTGTCGCCGAACTGCTTGCTGACGTGCTCGATGCGCAGGAAGGCGTCATCGTCGCGGGAACCGGCAGGCTGGGCGCCGGCGGGGGAAACGGACATGGTGTGGTGTCGGGGTGGCGGGCGCCATGCGCCGGTGGCAGAGAGAATGGCCCGAACCTGCGGCCGCGCGGGCTGCGGGTTCGGGCCGGGCGATCAGCGGCCCGTCTTGAGTTCGTTCCAGAGGCGGTTCTGCAGGCGCTGGATCTCGAGCGGCTGCGGCTGGATCACGAACAGCGTCTTGGCGACCTCGGGCGGGGGGTAGATCATCGGGTTGTCGGCCACCTTGGGGTCGACCAGCTTGCGCGCCTCCTGGTTGGCGTTCGGGAAGAACACCGCATTGGTGATGGCCGCGTGCACCTCGGGCGTCTCGATGTAGTTGATGAAGGCATGCGCCTCCTTCACGTTCTTGGCGCCCTTGGGGATGGCCATGACGTCGAACCAGACCGGCGCACCGCCCTTGGGCACGAAGTAGTCGACCGTGTAATCGCGCTTGGTTTCTTCGGCTCGGGTCCTGGCGATGAAAACATCGCCCGAGAAGCCGTACACCAGGCACAGGTCGCCCACGGCCAGTTCGTCGATGTAGCCCGACGAACTGAACTGGCGCACGTAGGGACGGATCTTTTTCAGGACTTCCATCGCTTCCTGGTAGTCCTTGGGATCGCTGCTGTTCGGGTCCTTGCCGATGTAGTGCAGCACCGCCGGGAAGACCTGCGCGGCCTCGTCCAGGATGGAGATGCCGCAGCCCTGGAACTTCTGGGCGTTCTCGGGGTTGAAGAGCATGTCCCAGGTGCCCAGATCGGCATCCTTGCCGAGGATCTCCTGGGCGCGGGTGACGTTGAAGCCCAGCCCGTTGGTACCCATGCCCCACGGGACGAAGTACTCGTTGCCCGGATCGGCTTGCGCGACCAGGGCCATGATGTCCGGGTCCAGGTGCTGCCAGTTGGGGATCAGCGACTTGTCGAGCTTCTGGAACAGCCCACCCTCGCGCTGGCGCGCGGCATAGTGCGTCGAGGGCACCACCACGTCGTAGCCCGAGCGCCCGGTGAGCAGCGTCGCCTGCAGCGCATCGTTGGTATCGAAGACGTTGTAGTTGACCTTGATGCCCGTGGCCTTCTCGAAGCCGGGCAGCGTGTCGGGGGCGGTGTACTCGGCCCAGTTGTAGACGTTCACCTGCTGGGCGCCGGCGGGCGCGCCTGCGGTGGCGGCCGCCAGCAGGCCCGCGAGCGACAGGGCGTGGAGGGCTGTAACCTTCACCGTGGTTTGCTCCTTGCTAGGGATGGACGTCCCGGCCCGCAGGCCGTGATTCCGGGGACGTCGGGGTTTCTCGTCGGCAAGGCCGAATGATAAAGTCAATCGGCATCGCATTGCGACAAAACCGGGAGGAATCCGGTGCGCGGGATCGCGCGGCCGACCCCTCGCGGCGCCGATGGAAACATCTGGATACGTTTATTCGACAGCCTTCCCGGAAACTTGACCGCCGACCGACGGGTCATCTCCTGATGGCTCTCATCAGAAGCCACCCGATCCGAAGCCACCCAATGTCACTCACGCAAGGAAACCACGATGCTGCCACCCGTCTTTGCACGATCCCGCCGCCTGCTCGCTCACACGCTGGGCGCCTGCGCCCTGCTCGGTTCCGGCGTGGCGCTGGCCGCGGACAAGCCGCTGGACGTGCCCTACGTCCCCACCCCGCAGCAGGTGGTCGACCGCATGCTCGAACTGGGTGAGGTCAGCCAGGAGACCTACGTCATCGATCTCGGCTCGGGCGACGGGCGCATTCCCGTCACGGCGGCCCGCCAGTACCAGGCACGCGCCATGGGCGTGGACCTGAACCCGCAGCGCATCAGCGAGGCCAACGAGAACGCGAAGAAGGCCGGCGTGACCGACAAGGTCGAATTCAAGCAGCAGGATCTGTTCGAGACGCCGATCGGCGAGGCGCAGGTACTGACCATGTACCTGCTGCCGCGGGTGAACCTGCAATTGCGCCCGCGCATACTCGAGGAGATGACGCCGGGCTCGCGCGTCGTCTCGCACGCCTTCGACATGGCCGAGTGGGAGCCCGACGCGCGCGAGTCGGTCGACGGCCGCACAGTGTACCTGTGGATCGTGCCGGCCCAGGTGCAAGGCACCTGGAACGTGCAGCCCGCCAAGGGCGAGCCCTTCACCGTCACCTTCGAGCAAGAGTTCCAACAGGTCTCGGGCAAGGCGAACGTCGGCGGCAAGGAAGTCGAGCTGGTCGATGCGACCCTGCGCGGCGACCGCCTGAGCTTCGGCATCGACGGCGAAACCTACGAGGCCCGCGTCACCGACGAGGGCCTGCAGGGCGCCGGCGGCTGGCGCGCGACCAAGGCATGATTCCTACGCGTGGCAGCCCGGTCCGCCACGCCTTTCCTGCCGCCCCCTCGCGGGGCGGTTTTTGCGTACTCGGTCAGTACGCGCCCCGTTCGAGTCCCTCATGAGCATCGATACGCAACACGATAAGAACAAGCTGTCCGCCTTCGACGGGGTCGCCTTCGTCGTCGGCGTGGTCGTCGGCATCGGCATCTTCGGCTTCCCGCCCCTGGTCGCCGCCAACGTGGACAGCGGCACCATGTACATGCTCGCCTGGCTGGCGGGCGGGCTGGTCATGCTGGTGGGCGCGCTGACCTACGCCGAGCTGGGCTCGGCCTTCCCGAGCGCCGGCGGCGAGTACCACTTTCTCTCGCGCGCGTACGGCCATCGCATCGGCATGCTCTTCGCCTGGGCGCGCGGCACGGTCGTGCAGACCGGGGCCATCGCGGTGGTGGCCTTCATCTACGGCGAGTACGCCAACATCCTGCTGCCCCTGGGGCCCTACGGCGACTCCATCCACGCGGCGATCTCGGTGCTGGTGCTGACCGCGCTCAACCTGGCCGGCACCGGCCAATCCAAGCGCGTACAGATCATCTTCACGATCGCGGCCGTGCTCGCGGTGCTCACCGTCATCGTCGCCGGCGTGTTCGGCTCGGGCAGCGCAGCCAGCAGTTCCGCGCCGCCGCCACCCGCCGCCGGCAGCCTGGGCATGGCCATGGTCTTCGTGCTGCTCACCTACGGCGGCTGGAACGAGGCCGCCTACCTGAGCGGCGAAATGCGCAACGTCAAGCGCGACATGACCCGTGTGATGGTATGGGGAACCGTGATCGTCGTCGCCCTGTACGCCTGCGTGAACCTCGCCTTCCTGAACATCTTCGGCCTGGCACAACTGCGCGAGACGCATGCAGTGGGGGCGGCGTTGATGGAAATCGTGGCCGGCCCGGCCGGCGCGGTGCTGCTCAGCCTGCTCGTGTGCCTGACCGCCCTGTCCACGATCAACGGCACGATCTTCACCGGCGCGCGCGTGTACTACGCGCTCGGCCGCGACGTGCCGGCCTTGAAGCGCCTGGGCGCGGCCCACGGCACCACGCCGTCCACGGCCCTGCTGGTCCAGGCCGCGATCACGCTGGCGCTCATCGTGTTCGGCGCGTTCACGCACGGCAGCGGCGTGAACACCATGGTGGCCTACACGGCGCCGGTGTTCTGGCTCTTCATGCTGCTGGTGGGCATTTCCCTGTTCGTGTTCCGCCGCCGCGAACCGCAGCGCGAGCGTCCTTTCCGCGTGCCGCTCTACCCGGTCACGCCGGCGCTGTTCTGCCTGGCCTGCCTGGGGCTCCTGTACTCGAGCATCGTGTATGCGGGCATCGGCGGCTTCCTGGGTCTGGTCGTGCTCGCGAGCGGCGTGCCCTTCGCGCTGCGCTACGGCAAGGTGACGCTCGCCGGGGACGGTGCAGTGCCCGACGCTACCCGCTAGCCGGGGCTAGAGCGCGAGGGCCGATCCGGTGGCGAGCAGCGCACGGGCGTGCACCATGAGCGTCCCCGCGGGATCGGCCAGTTCCTCGAGAATGCTGAAGTGATCGCAGCCCGGCACGGTGAGCATCGTGCCGTTCTCGTGCGCACGCAGGTTCGAGAAGTTGGCGGCCTGCCGGCGCAGCGCCAGCGGTTCGTGCTCGCCGCAGGCCAGCACCAGCGGCTTGAGGCCGGGCATGCGGTGCTGCGGGCTCAGACGCAGCGCATCGCGCACGTCCAGAGCGAGGTCGTCGTTGCCGTGCGTGTGCAGCAACGGCTCGAGGTCGTAGATGCCGCTCACGGCGAGCCCGCCGACCACGCCGGGCTCGTCCAGGCACAGCGCGGCCAGATGCGCGCCGGCGGACCAGCCGCAGATCAGCATGCGCCTGCCGTCGCCGCCGAAGGCGCCGGCATGCCGGCCCAGCCAGGCCAGGCCCAGGCGCACTTCGTCCACGACCCCGGAAAGCGTCTGGCGCGGCACGGGTGTGTGCGAGAGCAGCGCAACGTGAATGCCATGCGCCAGGGGCCCGCGCACGAGAAACGCGAAATCCTCCTTGCTCCAGTACCGCCACAGGACGCTGCCGACGAACACCAGCACCGGCCCCGGCAAGGGCGCGGGAAAGTAGTCCAGGCATTGCCGCGGGCCCTGCCCATAGGCCAGATCGAGCCGCACGCCAGCCAGCGCGCGCAGGCGGTCGCTGCGCGCGCGATAGGCTGACCTGCGCTGCGCATCCTGCCCGGCCGTGCCCAGACTGTCGTAATCGTCGTCGTGCACTGGCGCCAGGGCCTGCGGCCCGGCCATCGCCAACGTGGCATGCAGGCGCGGCGCACGCGCCTGGGCACTCACGGGCGTCTCCGCGAGCGCAACGCCCGCGTGGGCGTACCGGCCAGGCGCATCCGAGTCGCCGCATGCACCAGCCTGAAGCAGACGGGCAGCATTGGGCTGCGCGCGGCACCGTCAGTGCCCGCGGGCTGCTGGCGGGCAACGGCATGAAAGACAGAGCAGCGGGCCATACGGCTTCCTATGTTGCGGACGGTTGCAGACACGTGGCCTGTCAGTGTGCAGTTGCAAAGCCTGTGCCAACTGGCGGCGTCTTTCCCCGGGACAGGGCACGGAAACACGCGCTGTGGCCGCAGCACCCGGCATGCCCGCAACGCAACGGCACAGCCGATGGGCGCGATAGTTGCTCGGCCCTGGCCGGACCCACCCGCATCTGCGCGAGCGGAGAGAACGATGAAAACTGCTGGGAAATGGCTGCTGGGGATTCTGGCGACGCTGATCGTGCTGATCGCTGTCGCCGGCGTCATCCTCTATACCTACGACTGGAACCGCGCCAAGCCACGCATCAACGCCCTGGTATCAGACGCCACCGGACGCCGCTTCGCCATCGAGGGCGACCTGGGCGTGCGCTGGCAGCGCGATGCGCTGGCGCCGAGCGGCTGGCGGCGCTACGTGCCTCTGCCGGTGATCCATGCCGAATCGCTCGAACTGGGCAATCCGGACTGGGCCGAGCACGAGAACATGGCCGAGGTCGGCCGCGTGAGCTTCGGCGTCGAGCTGCTGCCGCTCTTGTCCCGCGCGGTGGTGCTGCGCAACTTGAACGTCGACGGCGCGCGCGTGGCGATCGAACGCACCGACCAGGCGAACAACTGGACTTTCGAGAAACCGGCTGAAGACGACGAGCCCGCCGGCGAACCCTGGCGCGTGGCGGTATCCGAGGTGCGCATCGAGCAAGGGCACCTCGCATATCGCGACGCGCCCCTCGCCCTGTCGCTGGATGCCGAGCTCGCCAGCCTGGACGACGCCGAGCGCGCGAAGAACCCGAGCGGCGGCGAGCCCTACGGCCTGGGCTTCACGTTCGAGGGCAAGTACCGCGACGCGGCCATCAAGGGCGAAGGCAAGAGCGGCGCCGTGCTGTCGCTGCGCGACACGGCGGTGCGCTATCCGGTGATGGTCGAGGCCAGCGCCGGCAAAGTGGAGGCGCGCGCCGAAGGCCAGATCGGCAATCTCTACGCCCAGCCCGAGATCGATCTGGACGTGCGCATCGCCGCGCCCAGCATGGCCATGCTCTACCCGCTGACCGGCGTGGTGCTGCCCAACACACCGCCCTTCTCCACCGACGGCCACCTCAGCGGGACGGTCGACCCCGAACGCGTGCTCTGGCGCTATGCCGACTTTCACGGCAAGGTCGGCGGCAGCGACCTGGACGGCGACCTGACCTACGACGGCACAGGGGCGCGTCCCAAGCTGATCGGCGAGATGCGCTCCAAGCTGCTGCGCTTCGAGGATCTGGGGCCGGTGGTCGGCGTGGGCGGCGCCCCGGCCGACCCGGCGGCCAAGGAAGCCGAGGCCCGCAAAGGCCAGGCCAAGACGAACAAGCGCCCCGGCCGCGTGCTGCCGGACGACGAGTTCCTGACCGATCGCTGGCGCGCAATGGACCTGGACCTGAAGTACACCGGCGAGCGCATCGTGCGCGACCCCGAGCTGCCGTTCCAGAAGCTGAACACCCACGCCGTCATGGAGGACGGCGTGCTCAGCCTGCAGCCGCTCGCCTTCGGCGTGGCCGACGGCCAGGTCAAGGCCGACATCCGGCTCGACGGACGCGAAGACCCCATGCGCGCACGCCTGCAAGGCAGTGTGAGCGCCGTGCAACTGCCGCGCCTGTTCCCCACGGTCGAAGCCATGCAGCAGAGCGCGGGCCGCATCGACGGCGCAGTCGCGCTCACCGCGAGCGGCAATTCGGTGGCCGAGCTGCTCGGCGGCGCTGGCGGCGAGATCAACGTCTACCTGCAGAGCGGGCGCATCAGCAAGTTCCTGCTCGAGGCCGCTTCGTTGAACATCGCCAGCGCCGTGGTCGCCAAGCTCTTCGGCGACAGCGAGGTGAGGATCGACTGCGCCGGCGTGAGCATGGCCCTGAAGGACGGCCTCGCCACGATGCGCGACTTTCGCATCAGCACCCAGGACGCGCTGATCGACATCACCGGCGCGGTCGACTTCAAGGGCGAGATCCTGGCCCTGGACATCAAGCCCCAGTCCACCAGCGTGCGTCTGGTGTCGCTGCGCACGCCGCTGTACGTGAACGGCACGTTCGCCAAGCCGGACATCGGCCTGGAGAAGGGCCCCCTCATGCTGCGCGCCGGCATCGCCGCGGCGGTGATAGCGATCGCCCCGCCCGCGGCTGCCCTGCTGCCGCTGACCGTGCCGGGCACGCGCGAAGAGACCGATTGCAACGCGCTGCTGGCGCATGCCCGGGAGAAGCCCTCGCTGAATCCCGACACCCGCGCGCCCGTCGAGCCGGTGAGCCGCGAGGGCGGGGGCCGCAGCGAGGCCACCGCGCCCGCCGATGCGGCGCCGCGCGCGCAACCGGCCGAGCCCCAACGTGGAGGCCGCGTCGGCGACCTCGCGGTTCCCGAGGGCGCAAGCCAGGCTGCGCCGCGGCAGGCACCGGCGAACGGACGCGCTGCGCCGGCCAGCGGCGGCGGCGGCGGCGGAGGTACGCCCAAGTCGAGTCTGCAGGTTCGGTAGTGGGATGTGGGGGCCTTTTCCGCGTTGGGGCGGCCCGGCGGCGGAAAGACAAACCCCGGGCCGGCTGCGCCGGACCCGGGGTTTGTTGCGCGTCGGCCGGCCCGCTGGGGCCGGGCGCGGTTTACCAGGCGAAGCCGATGCGCTGGCTGCCGCCCGCGCCCACGGTGAAATTCCGGGTGAGGGTACGTCCCTCGTAGGTGGCCTTGGCCTGATAGCTGCCGCGCGGCAGGTCCATGAGCAGGTACGGCCCTTCCGCCTTCACGGTGAGGCTGGGAGCGCCGCGCATGCCGGTGATCTCGATCGGCACGAACGCCACGTATTCACCGCTGGCCCGACTGAGCACGAACGACACGCGATAGTCGGACATGGCCTTGCGCAGCGCGGTGGACTCGTCCAGGCCGAAACCGCCGGTGACGTAGCGTACGCCGTTCTCCTCGCGCACCGTGGGCATGCCGTCGGTGGTCCAGCTCTGGCCTTGCGGGCGCGGCATGCCGTCCCGGTCCGGGCGACCGGCGCGCGGACCGGCGTCCATGGGCGGCTGGGAGCGCCCTGCTTCGCGCGCCGGCATGGCGCCCTGCGGGGGTGGCGGCGCGGGCTGTGCGGCCGGAGGCGGCGGCGGGGCCACGCGCGGCATCTGCGCGGCCTCTTCGGCCGGCACCGTCCGGGTCGGGCCGGGCTCGGCGATGCGGAACTGACTCGTGGATACGGCGGCGCCCTGGGCCTGGGCTGCGGCTGCGACGCACAAGACCCCGGCACCGGCCACCGTCTTCAGAACTTGCGCTTTCATGCTGACTCCTTCGAGTGATTCGGAAGATCGGAGCTCGCCGTTGCGCTGACGACACGACGAGCGCACAGACCGGCTGTTTAGCAAGCAGCATGCCTCGCGGCATGCTAGGGTTGCGGGCTGGACCGGGTGGGTGACACCCGGTTCGCCGCCGCCGCCCGCTTCATGACCTCCGCCGCCACCCCGAGCCCCGCTTCGCGCCTGACCGAACCCACCACGCTGCGCCGTCTCGTCGCCCTCAGCCTTTGCGTGGTAGTCGCGGGCAGCAGCACCCCGATCCCGCTCTACCCGATCTACCGCAGCCAGTTGCAACTGGACGCCTTCACCATGACGGTGATCTTCATCGTCTATGTCGGCGCGGTGCTCGGCGCGCTGCTGCTCGCGCCGAGCCTGCTGCGGCGCCTGCGCAACGCGTATCGCCTGCTGCTGCCCGGCCTCGGCCTGGCAGCGCTCGGCGCGCTGCTGATCGCCGCCGAACAGGGCCTGGCCTGGCTGATCGTGGGCCGCGTCCTTGCCGGGCTCGGCACGGGCGTGGTCACCACCAGCGCCAACGCCCTCATGATCGAGCTGGCGCCCAAGGGCGACGTGCGGCATGCCGCCATGGTGTCCACGCTGTCGTTCGGCGCCGGCTCGGCCGCCGGCCCCATCGTGAGCGGCGTCCTGCTGCAACTGGGCTGGTGGCCGCTGGTGCTGCCGTTCGTGGCGGTCGCCCTGGCGGCGGTTGCAGGTATCGCCGTGCTGGCCCGGCAATGGCGGGCCTACCCGGGCGCGGCGCCGGGCGAGATCGGCGCGCGGCCCTCGGTCGCCGGCGCTGCGCCGTCGCCGCCGAAGGGGGATGCCGCGCCCATCCCATGGCGGGTGTTCTTCCTGTGCGCCACCGTCATTCTCACCGGCTGGGGCCTGGGCGCCTCGCTGATGGCGCTGGGCCCCTACTTCGGCGAGGCGCTGCTCGGCATCGACAACTACGCGGTGTCGGGCTATGCGGTGTCGGCCCTGGTGCTGGGCGGCACCATCAGCCAGTGGTTCCACCGGCGCGCCAGTGTCCGCCCGGCACTGATCCGCGGCTGCTTCGTCATGGCGCTGGGCCTGCTGTGCCAGGGCGCCGGCGCGCTGGGACACTGGCCCTGGGTGGTGGTGCTCGGCATGCTGGTCACCGCGATCGGCCAGGGCGGCGCACTGAGCTGCGCCGCGGCCCTGTTGCAGCAATCCGCGCCCCCGGCCCATCGCGCGCGCCTGGTGTCCTGGTTCTACGTGGCCGGCTACCTGGGCAACCTCAGCCCCCTGCTGCTGGGCGCCATCAGCGACACCTGGAGCCCCGGCGTCGCCGTCGGCGGCTTCGTGCTGGTCTGCGCGAGCCTCCTGTGCCTCGTCGGCTGGCGCGTCTGGCGCGACGCGCGCGCACCGGGCTGAGCACTCGCCCGGCCGCCCGAAGGGAGTGGCGGGGAGGATGTCGCGCGGCGACTGGAGGGCCCCGCCCCCCATTCCCGCACGCCCTCCGAAAGCAGCGTGGCCCATTCCGTGCTACATCTAAACGGCGTACGCCATGCGCCCGGCCGTACGAGGGCGGTCCCTGCGGCCGCCATCGAGCCTGTGCCCGGGTGCTCGCGACGTGCCGGCCACGCCAGCCTATCCTGATGGAGCATGCATCGTGAGCGCATTCGTCCCCCGCCCCCATACCCGTGGCACGTCGTGGCTGAGCCTTCTGGCCGGGCTCGGCGCCTGCGTCGCGCTCGCCAGCGCTTCCGCCGCCCAGACCGAGAACCCGCCGGGCGTCGCGCCCATGCCGGCGCAGCCTCCCCTGACGGTTCCGCCCGGCGAGGGCGGCCCCCAGCCGATTCCGCAACAGGCGCGGCTCGAGATCGCCGACTTCTCGGTGGTGGAACTGCGCGGCACGGCGGCGCCCAATGCCCGCGTCACCTCGCTCGGCGACAAGCGGCAGGGCGGCGGCATCGTCATCGACGACGAGGGGCTCATCCTGACCATCGGCTATCTCGTGATCGAGACCGAGCAGATCGAAGTCATCGGACGCAACGGCCAGCGCGTGCCGGCCGCGCTCATCGCCTACGACAACAACACCGGCCTGGGCCTGGTGCGGGCCGCCGCGCCGCTGAACATCGAGCCCATCGACTTTGCGGACTCGAGCCAGGCCAAGGTGTCCGACCCGATGCTGGTGGTCGGCTTCGACGGCGTCGCCCCCGCTTATCTCGTGTCGCGCCGGCAGTATGCCGGCACCTGGGAATATCTGCTCGACGACGCGCTCTTCACCGCGCCGGCCACCACGGGCTGGAGCGGCGCGGCGCTGGTCAACAACGAAGGCAAGCTGGTGGGCATCGGCTCGCTGCTCGTGCCCGATGCGCTGGGCGAAAGCCAGCGCCTGGCCGGCAACATGTTCGTCCCCGTGGACTTGCTCAAGCCCATCCTCACCGACCTGGTCGAGGCCGGCAAGCCCAAGGCCCCGGCGCGGCCGTGGCTGGGCGTGAACGTGCAGGACATCAAGGGCCGCCTGCTGGTGACGCGGGTCTCGGCCGACGGCCCCGCCGCGCGCGGCGGCATCAACGAAGGCGACATCATCGTCGGCCTGAAGGGCCAGCCGCTGAAAAGCTCCGCCGACTTCTACCAGCGCCTGTGGGAGAGCGGCGACGCCGGCGTCGAAGTGGAGCTGAACGTGGTGCAGGGCGCGGAGGTCAAGCGGCTGCCGATCAAGACCATCGACCGCCAGGAGTATCTGCGCCCGCCCGCGATGTTCTGAGGCCGGCTCGCGCAAAGACCGGCTGGCCGCGCCGGCTGCGTGAATGCGCCTAGCGCATGGCCGGCTGGTCCTGATGCCGGGCGCCGTACATGTTGACCAGCCGGCGCTCGGCGGCGATGGCGTGTGCCTTGCGGGCCGCCTCGTCCAGATCGGCGGCCGGCCACGGTTCAGGGTCGAAGTGCCCATAGCGGTCCGTCCCCCGGACCAGCAGGGCCGATTCCCGACTGCTCAGACTGCGCACCTGCGGCGACAGATACCTCGCCGCGATGCCGATACGGCGATCCATCCCGGTGTTCTTTCCCGACGCATGCAGGGTCTTGCTGTCGTGGACCGCGATCTCGCCAGCTTGCAGCACCACGTCCACCGCCACGGACTCATCGACGCCCTGCGCCATTTGCCCGCTGATCAGCATGTTCTCCGGGCTCGCCTGAGTCGCCACCGGCAGGGGCGACTGCCGATGGCTGCCGGGAATGTAGCGCAACGGACCGTTTTCCAGCTTGACGTCCGAGAGCGCGATCCAGACCGTGGTCTGGATTTCCGGCTCGATGTGCCAGTAGGTATCGTCGACGTGCCACGGCACGAACCGTTCGTCGCCGGGCTCCTTGATGAAGAACTCGGTCGACCACAGCAGGATGTCGGGACCGATCACGCGCTCCACCACGTCCAGGATCGCCGGCTCGCTCGCAAGCTCGGCCAGCCATTTGAACAGCAGGTGCGGCTTCTGCGTGTAGATGCCCTTGAACCGCCCGCCGACGGCCTCCATGGAGGTCTCGAGCCGCGTCCGATAGCGCTGCGCCGCCTCGCGAGAAAGTGCCGCAATCGGAAACTCGAACCCCAGCTCCTGGTAGCGCCGGGACAAGGGAGGTGCAGACTGATCGGGAATGGTCATGAAGCTCTCCGAGCGTACGCGCCCGATGGGCGCAAAGAATGCCGGACGCCGCCGTTCAATGCAGCAGGCGTCCGAGGAAGGCCTTGATGCGTTCCTGGCTGGGGTTGTGGAAAAAGCGCTCGGGCGGGGTGTCCTCGACGATGCTGCCGTGGTCCATGAAGACCACCCGGCTCGCCACCTGGCGCGCGAAGTTCATCTCGTGCGTGACGAGCAGCATGGTGGTGCCGTCTTCGGCCAGCGACACCAGCGTGTCGAGGACTTCCTTGACCATCTCCGGATCGAGCGCCGACGTGGGCTCGTCGAACAGCATCACCTTGGGCCCCATGCACAAAGCGCGCGCGATGGCGACCCGCTGCTGCTGGCCGCCCGAGAGCTGGGACGGATACTTGTCCGCCTGCTCCGGGATGCGCACGCGCTCCAGGTACGCCATGGCCACCTCGCGCGCCTCGGCGCGGGTGTACTTGCGGCTCCACACCGGCGCCAGCATGCAGTTCTCCAGGATCGTGAGATGCGGGAACAAGTTGAAGTGCTGGAACACCATGCCGACGTCGCGGCGCACCACACTGACATTGCGCTGGTCGTGGTCCACGCGTATCCGGTTGACCACGATCTCGCCGCCGTCATGCTCTTCCAGGCGGTTGATGCAACGCAGCATGGTCGACTTGCCGGAGCCCGAGGGGCCGCAGATGACGATGCGCTCGCCGCGCCTGACTTCGAGGTTGACGTCGCGCAGCACCTGGAACTGGCCGTACCACTTCTGCACGTTGACCATGCGGATGACGGTATCGGCCGAAGCCGGACGGGCCGGCTGGGCCGTATCGGCGGATGCGTCGGCGTTGAGCATGGGGTTCTCCTGGGCAGGATGCAAACAGAGGTTCAGGCGGGCACCGGCGGCACGGCGGGCAGCGCCAGCGCCTGCACCAGGCCGGCGGCAGCCGCGAGGTCGGCGTCGGTCAGAGGCAGGCGCGGCGGACGCGGGCTTCCCACGGGCAGGCCCAGTTGCCGCAGCACGGCCTTGGTGCCGGCCACATAGCGTTGGCCGGCGACGAAATCGACCAGCGGCAGCAGGCGCAGATACGATGCTCGCGCGCCCGCCACATCGCCCGCGTCTATCAGGGCGGGCAGTCGGGCGAACTCGGCGGGCGCGCCGTTGGCCGGCACCGAGGCCCAGCCGAGCGCGCCCTCCAGATAGGATTCGTAGCCCATGATGCCGCCGAACACCGTGACCCGGCCGTCCGAGTAGCGCAGGATGTCGCGCACCCGCGTCACGTCGAGGGTGGATTCCTTGACGTAGCAACAGTTGGGGATCGTGCCCAGCCGGGCGATGAGCTGCGGCGAGAGGTCCACGTTGGCCACCGCCGGGTTGTTGTAGACCATCACCGGAATACCCAGGCCGTCGGCAAGGCAGGCGTAATGGCGGAATATCTCGTCCGGCGTGGGCGTGCTGTAGAACGGGGGCAGCACCATCACGCCATCGGCGCCCAGCGCCTCGGCGCGCCGGCACTTGCGCGCAGCCACCCGGCTGTCTTCCGCCGTGGCGCCGACGATGACAGGCACGCGGCCGGCCGCCTGGCGCACCACGGTGTCGGTCACGAGGTCGATCTCGCCGTCGGTCATGGAGAGGAATTCCCCGGTCGATCCCAACGGAATCAGCCCCCGGATGCCCGCGTCGATCTGCCAGTCGACGTAGCGGCGCAGGGCCTCTACGTCGACGCTCCCGTCCTCATCGAACGGCGTGACCATGATGGTGTAAGTACCGGCAAATTGGGTCATGGCGGCCTCACCCGGCAACGCGTTCGAAGCCGGCATCGGCCAGCGCGGCGGCGATGCGCTCCCGCTCCGCGGCGCCTATGGCGAGCAGCGGCGCGCGCGGCACGGCGTTGGGCAGCTTGCCGAGCAGGTGCAGGGCAGTCTTCATGCGGTTGTGGCAATCGAAGTACGGCGCGCGATAGAACGCCCGGCACAACGGCAGCAAGCGCTCGTTGACGGCGCGCGCGCGTGCCAGCTCGCCCTGCGCCATGGCCTCGCAGAGTTCGACCAGCAGTGGGGAGGCCACACTGCCCAGCCCGGACAGAACGCCCTGCCCGCCATACACCAGTGAGCCCAGCAGCCATGTATTGCAACTGCTCAGAACGCTGACGGGCCGCCCGGCCTCGCGCGCGACACGCAGCGTGTCCTCATAGCGTTCCGGCACGTCCGAACCTTCCTTGATGGCCACGATCTGCGGCACCTCGGCAAGCAGTTCGGCAAGGAGCGCCGCCTCATAACCCAGGCCCGAGGCCCACGAAAGCTGGAACAACACGATGGGCAGGTCGCTGGCCTGCGCGACCCGGCGCACGAATTCGCGCACCACCTCCGGACGCCCGCGCGCGCCCTGGGCGAACAGCGCGGGAGCGAACAAGAGCAGGCCGGCCGCGCCGGCTCGCTGCGCGTCGCGCGCCTGCGCGCAGGCGGCGCGCGTGTCCTCCGCGAGCACACCGGCGACCACCGGCAGCCCGCGCGCCGCCTCGTTCGCCTGCGCGACGATGCGGGCGCGCTCATGCAGGTCCAGGGAAGTGGCTTCCCCAGCATGGCCGTTGACCACCAGGGCCCGCACCCCAGGGGTGGAAGCGATCTCGTCGACATGCCGCATGAACGCTGCGGCATCGATGCCGCCGTCATCGGAGAAAGGCGTCAACGTGGCGGGCCATACACCGCCCACCCCGGTAAGTCTGTCGTTCATAACTGCGCCTCCGGATACGAGTCGGCAGTATGCAATACGACTGGAATCGTTTGCATAATTAATATCCATTTCTCGCAGAAAAGTCCGAGCCTAGCGTTGACTATCAATATGATGTGCTCATAATTCACATGCAATCGTTTGCAATAAGGAGCTCAAGTTGCAGCATCGAGGACACCCCATATGGCACTGACGCTCAGGGATGTGGCCCAGGCGGCGGGCGTTTCGGTCGCCACCGCCTCGCGCGCGCTGGCCGGCTCCGGCTTGATCAACCAGGCCACCCGCACCCACGTCGCGCAGGTGGCGGCGGCCATCGGCTATCGGGCGAACCCGCTTGCGCGTGCGCTCAAGACACGCAAGTCGCGCTTGATCGGGCTGACCGTGCACAACCTGGAGAACACCTCCTTTCGCACGCTGGCGGCCGTCGTGCAGCAGCGCATGCAGGCGCTGGGCTACCAGGTCATTCTGAGCATCAGTTCGGACGATGCCGCCCAGGAGCGCGAGATCCTCGCCACCCTGCTGGATCACGGTATCGACGGGCTGATCTCGGTGCCGACCGGCGCCAACGGACGCCAGATGACGGACCTGGAGCAGACCGGAATCCCCGTCATCAGCGCAGTGCGCCACATCGACGACGCGCATCTGGAATCCGTGCTCGCCGCGGACTTCGAAGGCGCCTATGCGGGCACTCGCCATCTGCTCGAGCTGGGCCACCGGCGCATCGGGCTGATCGTCGGGATATCGGAAACGACGTCGGGCAAGGAACGCCTGGCCGGCTACACCCGCGCGCTCAGCGAGGCGGGCGTCGCGCTGGACCCGGCCCTGATCCACCAGGGACGGTACGCGCCCGAAACGGGCGTGGAGGGAGCCGAGGCCGTTCTCGGCGCGACGCCCCCGCCCACCGCGCTGTTCGTGGCGAACCACGAATCCAGCGTCGGCGTGCTGCGGGTGGTCGCCGACAAGGGCCTGCGCGTGCCCGACGACCTGTCGCTCCTGTTCTATGAAGACACGCCCTGGTTCCAGTGGCTCAGCCCGCCCATGAGCGTGGTCGACAGCGGCGCCAGCGAACTGGCCAACCTGGCCGTCGAGCGGCTGCTGCAACGGCTGGACGGCGCGGCCAACAGCGGCCGCGAATTCCGCATCGGCTCGCGCCTCGTGCAACGTGCTTCCTGCCGGGCCCCGAAGGAGTCTTGACGTCCATGCCCTATCTGGAAATCCTCGCCTCGCCGGCTCCCGCCGCGCGCAAGCGCACCGCCGTACAGGCACTCACGCGCAGCCTGGTCGAGCACTTCGGCGTCTCGCCGCAGACCGTCACGGTGTTCTTCGTCGCCACGCGCGAGGACGACTACGCGCACGCCGGGCAACTGGGCGAGACCACTGTCGGACAGCGGGTCTTCGCCAAGCTGCACGCCTACCCGCGCCACCTGACGCAACGGCGCGCCGTCGTGGCCGCGATGACGCCGGTACTGGCCGCCTGCTTCTGCACGTCGCCCGCCAACGTAGCCATCTATTTTCTCGACCGGGCCAGGGACGAGGTCGCCCACGGCGGCACGCTGGTCTGCGACGAACCCCTCACCTGCCCCGTCACGCCATGAACGAACTCCTGACCGAGGAACAACGCTCCGTCGCCGAAACCGCCCGCCGCTTCGGCGAGCGGGAAGTCCTGCCACTCGCGGCGACCATCGACCGGGAAGACGCCTTCCCGCGCGGCCTCTACCGGCGCATGGCCGAACTCGGCCTGTTCGCCGTCAGCCTGCCGGAAGCGGCCGGCGGCGCAGGCATGGACACCACCAGCGTGTGTCTTGCGATGGAAGAGCTCGCGCGCTGCTCCGGCGCGATCGGCAACGCCTTCGCGATCCCGGTGGAGGCCGCGCTCTTTCTGCACCACCATGGCAACGCAGCCCAGCGCGCGCTGATTCCGTCGATCGTGGACGGCTCGCTGGTATTCGCCACCGCGATGACCGAGCCGGACTATGGCTCGGACGCGGCCAGCATCCGCACCGCCGCGCGCCGCGTCGAGGACGGCTGGATCGTCAACGGCACCAAGGCTTGGGTCACGCTCGGCGGCGTGGCCGACCGCATCATGGTGTTCGCGCGCACCGGCGACGCGGCGGGCCACAAGGCCATCAGTTGCTTCCTGGTGGACGCCCGCGCCCCGGGCGTGAGCCGCGGCAGGAACGAGGACCTGCTCGGCATGCACGGCCTGGAGGACTGCCAGATCGTGCTCGACAACGTGCATGTGCCATCCGATGCCCTGATCGGCGAGGAGAATCGCGCCTTCGGCATGGCCATGGACAACTTCAACTTCAGCCGCCTGCTGATGTCCTCGATGGCGCTGGGCATGGCCCGCGCGGCCATGGAGGACGCCCTCGCCTACGCGCGCAACCGCAAGCAGTTCGGCCAGCCGATCCTGGGCTTTCAGGCCGTGCAGTTCATGCTGGCCGACATGGCGACCGAAATCGACGCGGCGCGCCTGCTCATCCATCACGCCGCGCGCCGCCTGGACGCCGGCCTGTCGATCGTGCGCGCGGCCGCCCAGGCCAAGCTCTTCACCACCGACATGGCGGTGCGCAACGTCTCGAACGCCCTGCAGATCCACGGCGGCAACGGCTACTCGCGCGAGTACCGCATCGAGCGTCTGTACCGCGACGTGCGCCTGGCCCAGATCTACGAAGGCACCAATCAGATCCAGCGCCTGATCATCGCGCGCCAGCTCGACAAAGACTACGCCTGAGGAGCCCGCCATGATCGACTGCATCTCTCCCGACGCCGCCGCCCGCCTGATCCAGGACGGCGACATGGTGCTCGCCGGCGGCAACGGCGGCTCGGGCGTACCCGAGGCGCTGTACGAAGCCATCGAGCGGCGCTTTCTCGCCGGCGACGGGCCGCACGGCATCACGCTGTTCCACATGACCGGCATCGGCGCGGTGACGGAAAAGGGCCTGTGCCGCTTCGCCCATCCCGGCCTGGTGCACCGCGTGATCGGCGGCAACTACGGCATGCAGGTGCCGTTCATGAAGCTCATCGTCGACGACCGGCTCGAGGCCTACAACTTCCCGCAGGGCGTGATGAGCCACCTGTGCCGCGCGATGGCGGGCCGCCAGCCCGGCGTGCTAACCCACGTGGGCCTGAAGACCTACATGGAGCCCGAGCAGGGAGGCGGCCGGATGAACGCCGGAACCACCACCGAACTCGTGCACAAGGTGTCGCTGCCCAACGGCGACTTTCTCTTCTACCAGGTGCCTGGCGTGCCGAAGGTCGCGCTGATACGCGGTACCTCGGCCGACGAGGACGGCTACGTCAGCATGGAACACGAAGCCACCGCGCGCGAGGACCTGTCCATGGCGCAGGCCGTGCACAACGCCGGCGGCACCGTGATCTGCCAGGTCAAGCGCATCGTCAGGCGCGGCAGCCTGCACCCCCACATAGTGAAGATACCCGGCTTCCTGATCGACCATCTGGTCGTGGTCCCCGATCAGATGCAGACCTACGCCACACAGTACGACCCGGCGCGCAGCGGCGAAACCCGCGTGCCGGGCTCGGCGATCGAGCCCGACGCCCACACGCCGCGCCGTGCGATCGCCCGCCGGGCGGCCTTCGAGCTTCGCCCGCGCGACGTGGTGAACCTCGGCGTGGGCATCTCCGCCATGATTCCCAACGTCGCCGCCGAGGAAGGCATCGACGAGCTCATCACGCTGACGGTGGAATCCGGCGTCGTGGGCGGCGTGCCGGGCCATGCCCGGGAGTTCGGCACCGCGGTGAATCCGCGCGTGATCCTGGACCAGGCCTACCAGTTCGACTTCTACGACGGCGGCGGGCTGTCGTGCGCCTTCCTGTCGTTCGCCCAGGTCGACGCGCAGGGCAACGTCAACGTCACCCGTTTCGGGAACCGCTACGACGGCGCCGGCGGCTTCATCAACATCACGCAGAACACGCGCCATCTGGTGTTCAGCGGATCGCTCACGGGCGGCGAATCCGACATCGCGATCGAGAACGGCGGGCTGCGCATCCGCCGGGACGGCGCGGTGCGCAAATTCGTGCCCGCGGTCGGACAGATCAGCTTCTCCGGCAAGCTCGCCCGCGAACGCGGCCAGGACGTCACCTACGTGACCGACCGCGCGGTGTTCAAGCTCGGCGCCGACGGCCTGGTCCTGATCGAGATCGCACCCGGCGTGCGGCTGCAGGAAGACGTGCTCGACAGGATCGGGTTTGCGGTGCGCGTGCACGAGAACCTGCGCGAGATGGATGCCCGCATCTTCCGTGCAGGCCCGATGGGCATCCGCGAAGCCTTCCTGCAACAGCGCCCGCGCCATAGCGAGCAGGGACGGCATGAAACGACCCCTGCGCTCACTGCGTTCGCTGCTTCCCGGGAGAACTGACATGAACCGGCAAGACATCTACTTCGAGGACGCCGAGCCAGGCACGCGCTACACGTCGGAGACGCACCTCGTCACCGCCGAGGACATCGCGCGCTTCTGCGAACTCACGCGCGACCACCACCCGCTGCACACCGACGCGCAGTACGCGCGCACGCGCGGCTTTCCCGGCGTCATCGCGCACGGCCTGTACGGGCTCGCCCTGATGGAAGGTCTCAAGACTTCGCTCGGCCTGTACGAGAACAGTTCGATCGCCTCGCTCGGGTGGGACGACGTGCGCTTCGTACGGGCCGTGGTCGCCGGCGACCGCGTCCACGTCGCGTTCGAATTCGTGGACAAGCGCCCCACCAGCAAACCCGGGCGCGGCATCGTCCACGAGATGCTGTACCTGATCAACCAGCACGGCCAGATCGTGATCCAGGCCCGGCATGCGTCCCTCCTCGCATGCCGCGCCTCGACGACCTGCGCTTGAACGCTTGCTACACCTCCCTCAACCCGCTCTCAAGGAAGTGCCATGTACGCAACGAAACTGCTCTGCACCGCTTTGCTCGGACTGGCGCTGTCTAGCCAAGCACTCGCCGCCTCCTGCACCCCCAAGGTCGCGGCGGAAGACCTCGTCCAGCCCGGCAAGCTGACGATGGTGACCAACCCCACGCTGCCGCCCCAGCAGTTCGTCGACGAAAAGGGCGAACTCCAGGGCCTGAACATCGAGCTCGGGCGCGCCGTCGCGCAGAAGCTCTGCCTGGAGCCGGTCTATATCCGCATGGACCGCCCGCCCATGGTGCCGGCCCTGCAAGCCGGTCGCTTCGACATGATCAACACAGGGCTGTTCTGGACGGAGGATCGCGCCAAGATCATGTACATGGTGCCGTACGGCCAGCAGGCCATGAGCATCTTCACGACACCCAACAGCCCGTTGACGATCACGCGCTTCGAGGATCTCGCGGGCCGCGTCGTGGGCATCGAAAGCGGCACCTACCAGGAAGCCCAGGCACGCCATTTCAATGACGAAATGACCAAGAACGGCCTCAAGACGATCGATTTCCGCACCTTCACCAATGCGTCGGAGACGATGGCGGCGCTGCGCGCCGGACAGCTCGAGGCGGCCATCAACGCCGACGAGACGGCTCTGGCCTATCAGGATCTCGGCGTTGCCAAGGTGCACCTGCAAGGGCTGTACGGCACCGATGTGACGCTGGCGCTGCGCAACCGCGCGGCCGCCGAAGCCGTGGCGGGCGCGCTCGACGAGATCAAGGCGGACGGCTTCTACGACACGGTGTTCGACAAATTCCGCATGACCCGGCTGGTCGACACCAGCAAGTTCGCCATCCGCGGGCCCGGGCCCGACGGCGGCAAGCCCAACTAACCCGAGGCGAGGGACAGGGTATGTTCAGTTTCGAAGCATTCCTATCGTATTTGGTGAACCCCTACCTGCTGGGCGGGGTCGGCATCACCATCGGCTTGACCATCGCGACCGCGGCGATCGGGCTGCTGCTCGCCCTGCCCCTCGCGCTGGCCACCATGTCCAGCCATGCGGTCATCTCCGCGCCCGCGCGCTTCTACGTATGGCTGTTCCGCGGCACGCCGCTGCTGGTACAGATCGTCATCATCTATACCGGCCTGCCGCAGCTCGGCGTGCGCTTCGACGTACTCACCTCGGCGGTGATCGCGCTCAGCCTGAACGAAGCCGCCTACCTGTCGGAGACCATCCGCGGCGGCTTCGGCGCAGTGGCCAAGGGCCAGGTCGAGGCGGCCAAGGCGCTCAGCCTGTCGCGCTTCGCCACGCTGCGCCTGGTCACGCTGCCGCAGGTGATCCGCATCATCATCCCGCCGCTGGGCAACTCCGTGAACGGCCTGCTCAAGGCCACCTCCCTCGCCTCGGTGATCTCGATGCAGGAACTCATGCACCGTGCCCAGGTGCTGATGCAGGCCAAGTTCGAAGTGCTCGAACTCTATTGCGTGGCCGCGGTGTACTACCTGCTGCTGACTTCGCTGTGGGGCCTGGTCCAGACCCGCCTGGAGCGCCACTACGGCCGGGGGTATGCGCCCACCGCGAAAGCACCCGCCGCGCGCCGCTGGCTCCGCGCGCGGACCTCGTCGGCTGCCGCCTGACGCCCTCCAATCCGCCCGGGGGCGCGCCGCGCCCGACACCCGCCATGCTCATCATTCCAACGCCCCTGACCGCAGAGGCTTTCGCGCCCTACGGCCACGTCCTGCAGTGCCCGCGGCAGCCGGCGCGGCAGTACCACGACCCCATCCTTGCCAACCTGCGCGGCAGCGGCGCAAGCCCCAGCCTTTCGCTCATCACCGTGGCGCCCACCGCGCTGCCCCTGCGTCTCACGGCACTGGAACGGCACGCCTACTCCAGCCAGACCTTCATCCCTCTGGACGTCGCCGCCTACGTTGTCATCGTCGCGCCCCGCGCGCCGGACGGCGGCCCCGACGGCGGCGCCGCGCAGGCCTTCCTGGCGGGGCCGGAACAGGCGGTGAGCTACCACGCCGACACCTGGCATCATGGCCTGACCGTGCTCGAGCGCCAGGCGCGGTTCGCCATTCTCATGTGGCGCGCCGGCGACGATGGCGACGAGGAATTCCGCCCCATTGCGCCCGTCTCCGTCGCCGGCGTCTGAAGCACCACGCCGCTCGCCTGGCTGGCGTCGACGGCGAGCGCGCCAGCCGACACGGCCGGCAGGGCGGCGCCGGCTTTCATCCTCGCGCGGGCGCGGCTAACATGCCGGCTCGTTCACCGAGGCCGCCATGCCAGCGCTCACTCCCCGACAGGCCCTGCAGGTCTCCGTTGCGGTCGCCATCCTGACCACCCTGCTCAAGGGGCTGGCCGCCTGGATCACCGGCTCGGTGGCTTTTTTCTCGGATGCGCTCGAATCCCTGGTCAACGTGACCGGCGCGGCGTTCGCGCTGGCGATGGTGATCTACGCGCAGCAGCCCCCGGACGCCGAGCACCCCTACGGCCACGGCAAGGCCGAGTATTTCTCGGCCGCCTTCGAAGGCGGCATGATCTTTCTGGCCGCGCTGGCGATTCTCGTCTCGGCCGCCGAGCGCATCGTGCATCCGCGCCCGATCGAGGCGCTCGGCTGGGGCACGGCCCTGGCGGTGCTCGCCACCCTGGCCAACCTGCTCGTGGCCAGGCTGCTGCTGGCGGCGGCGCGCACCCATCGCTCGATCGCCGCCGAAGCCGACGCCAGGCATCTCATGACCGACGTGTTCACCACGGCCGGCGTCATCGCCGGCGTGGCGCTCGCGGTGCTCACCGGCCACGTCTGGCTCGACCCCCTGCTCGCCATGCTGGTCGCGCTGAACATCCTGCGCGAGGGCTGGCGCCTGCTGCGCCGCTCCGTCGACGGCCTGATGGACCACGCGCTGAACCCGGCCGAACTGGCGAGCCTGGAGGCGGCCCTCGCCGCCTGTCTGGTCGATGGCGTGCACTACGTCGGCCTGCGCACGCGCAAGGCCGGCGCGCTGCGCTTCGCACACGTCCAGGTGCACGTGCCCGGCGACTGGAGCGTCACGCGGGCGCACGAGCTGGCCGACCGGGTCGAAGCCGCCGCGCAGGCGGTCGGGATCACGCTGACCACGCACATCGAGCCGGCGCAGCGGCGCTGAGCCCGGCGGCCGGCGCGCCCCGTCGGGCTCAGGCCAGGCGCAGCGCCAGCGCGGCCAGCGTCAACGCCAGCACGGGCACGGTCAGCACCACGCCGATACGGAAGTAATAGCCCCACGTGATGCGCACCTGCTTGCGGGCGAGCACGTGCAGCCAGAGCAAGGTGGCCAGCGAGCCGATCGGCGTGATCTTGGGGCCGAGGTCGCAGCCGATCACGTTGGCGTAGATCATGGCCTCGCGCACCACGCCGCTCGCCTGGCTGGCATCGATGGCGAGCGCGCCGGTCAGCACGGCCGGCAGGTTGTTCATGACCGAGGACAGCAGGGCCATGGCCAGGCCCGTGCCCAGCGCCGCGCCCCACACGCCCCAGGCCGCGAAGACATCGAGCAGGCCGGCGAGCGCATCGGTGAAACCCGCATTGCGCAAGCCGTAGATCACCAGGTACATGCCCAGCGAGAACACCACGATCTGCCAGGGCGCCTCGCGCAGCACCTTGCGCGTGCAGACCACGTGGCCGCGCGCGGCCACCGCCAGCAGCACGGCCGCGGCAACGCCGGACACCGCGCTGACGGGTATGCCCAGGGGCTCCAGGACGAACATGCCGGCCAGCAGCAGCACGAGCACGACCCAGCCGGCGCGGAAGGTGGCCACGTCGCGGATCGCCTCGCGCGGCGCGCGCAGCCGCGATACGTCGTAGCGCGCGGGCACCTCGCGGCCGAAACAGGCCAGCAGCACGGCAAGCGAGGCCGCCACCGACACCAGCGTCACCGGCAGCATCACCTGCGCATAGCGGCCGAAGCCGATGTCGAAGAAGTCGGCCGAGACGATGTTGACCAGGTTGGACACGATGAGCGGCAGACTGGCCGTGTCCGCGATGAAGCCCGCGGCCATCACGAAGGCGAGCGTGGCGCCGCTGCCGAAGCCCAGGCCGGCCAGCATCGCCATGACGATGGGCGTGAGAATGAGCGCCGCGCCGTCGTTGGCGAACAGGGCCGACACCACCGCACCCAGCACCACGCTAAGGCAGAACAGGCGCCGGCCGCGCCCGCCACCCCAACGCGCAACGTGCAGTGCGGCCCACTCGAAGAAGCCGGCCTCGTCCAGGATCAGGCTGATCACGATGATCGCGATGAAGGTGGCGGTGGCGTTCCAGACCACGGCCCAGACCGCCGGGATGTCGGACCAGTGCACGGCGCCGGTGGCCAGCGCCAGCGCCGCGCCCAGGCCGGCGCTCCAGCCCACGCCCAACCCGCGCGGCTGCCAGATCACCAGCACCAGGGTCAACAGGAAAATCGCGGCGGCAAGCGGCATGACGGACGGGGTGCGCGGAGAAAGCCGCAGGCGGCCTGCGGAACGGGGAGCGCATGATACCGCCGATGCGTGCGCCGCACCGGCCTGCGGACCGCGCACAGGGCGGCGAACCTTGGCAGGCCTGCGCAGGCCTCGCGTTGCCGCAGGAACAACCGTTGCTGCAAGGCCACACAGCGCCGGCCCGCAACGGCCGGTGCCGGCGTCGTGCGCGGCCCTGCATCCACATGGCCCTGCAAGCCAGACACGACGCGCTACAGAAGGCCGGCCGACCGGCCCGGCCCACACCACGGCCCATGGCGCGGCGGCACAGCCGGCATGCCGGGCGCTCAACCAACAGGAGGAACCGCCGCCATGGCAGTCACCATCGACTACAGGTACCCAGGCTACATACACCCGCTGCATGCCGTCTTCCTGGCCGGCACCATTCCCCTGTTCCTCGGGGCGGCGCTGAGCGACGCGGCCTACGCGTCGACCTATGAGATCCAGTGGAGCAACTTCGCCGCCTGGCTGATCGCCGGTGGACTGGTGTTCGGCACCGTGGCGCTGCTGTGCGCCCTCATCGGCCTTGCGCGTCCGACGCGCCGCCACCGCGGCGGCGCGGCCTACTTCCTGGTACTGCTCATCACCTGGGTGCTGGGCATCGTCAACGCACTGGTCCACGCCCGCGACGCGTGGGCAATCATGCCCACCGGCTTGGTGCTGTCGGTGATCGTGACCGTGCTGGCATGCATCGCCGCATGGCTGGGCCTGCGTACACCGCGCATGAGGGAATCGACATGAAGCTCGCCTACGTTCCAGCCCTGATCGCAAGTTCCGCGCTGCTGGCCGGCTGCGGGGCCGAACCGCAACCGCTGCAATACGGCGCCAACCCGGACCTGCCCGAGCCCAGGCGCGGGCTGCTGCCCAACATGACGATCGCCAAGCCTGCGCCCTGGGGCGATCGCCAGCCCACGGTGCCGCAGGGCTATGCGATCAGCGCCATCGCCACGGACCTGCAGATCCCGCGCCAGACCCTGGTGCTGCCCAACGGCGACATCCTGGTGGCCGAAGGCCGGGGCGGCAACGCGCCGACGCTCAAACTCAAGGACGTGATCGCCGGCGTCATCAAGGCCCGGGGCAATACGTCGGTGGAAAGCGGCAACCGGCTGACCCTGCTGCGCGACGCCGACGGCGACGGCACCTACGAACAGCGCACCGTGTTCGCCGAGGACCTCGACGCCCCCTATGGCCTGGCGCTGGTCGGCAACAACCTCTACGTTGCCAACCAGGACGAACTGGTGCGCTTCGAGTACCAGGAAGGCCAGACCCAGGCCAGCGGCCCGCCGGCCAAGGTGGCCGACCTGCCCTCGGCGATCAACCATCACTGGACCAAGGCCCTGGCCGCCAGCGCGGACGGGCAGTACCTCTACGTGGGCATCGGTTCCAACAGCAACATCACCGAGCGCGGCATGGCGGTCGAGGTGGACCGCGCCATGGTGTGGCAGGTGGACGCGAACACCGGCGCGCACAAGCCCTATGCGACCGGCCTGCGCAACCCCACCGCGCTCGCCATCCAGCCCGGCACCGGGCAACTGTGGGCCGTCGTCAACGAACGCGACGAGATCGGCCCCGACCTCGTCCCCGACTACCTCACCTCCGTGCGCGAGGGCGCTTTCTATGGCTGGCCCTACAGCTATTGGGGCCAGCACGTGGACGAGCGCGTCCGGCCGCAGGACCCGGAGAAGGTCGCCTCCGCCATCGCGCCCGACTACAGCCTGGGCTCGCACGTGGCCGCCCTGGGCCTGGCCTTCTCCAGCGAGGCCATGGGCACGGAATTCGCCGACGGCGTGTTCGTCGGCGAGCACGGCAGTTGGAACCGCGCGGAACCGGTGGGCTACAAGGTGGTCTTCGTGCCCTTTCAGGATGGCCGGCCCGCCGGCGATCCGATCGACTTCGTCGCCGGCTTTCGCGACGACGACGGCACGACCCGCGGGCGTCCGGTGGGCGTGACGCTGGACCCGCGCGGCGCGCTCATCGTCGCCGACGACCTGTCCAACACCGTGTGGCGCGTGACGCCCGCGCGCTGACGGCCTGCACCGGCCGGCCAGCAGCGCTGCTGGCCGGCCGGCGGCGATGTCGGGACTGCGCCAGCCTCGCGGGCCGAACCGGGCTGCGGCACAACCTCGTCGCACAGCGCCATCGCGCATCAGAGCGACGCGACCGGGTTGCGGAGCACGCCAAGGCCGGTGATCTCGATTTCGATCACGTCGCCGGCGGCGATGGGTTGCACGCCCAGGGACGAGCCGCAGGCGATGACGTCGCCGGGCTCGAGGGTCATGTCATGGGAAAGCTCGGAGAGGATGCGGTAGGGTCCACGGACCAGATCGCCGACCGCGAACTCCTGGCGCAGCTCGCCGTTCTGGCGCGTCCGTATGACGGCGGAGTGCGGCGCGAAATCCGTATCCACCACCGGCCCGAATACGCCGAAGGTGTCGAAGGACTTGGCCCGGGTGTACTGCGGAAAATCGGGTTCGCGCTGAATGATGTCCGATGCGGTCACCTCGTTGACGATGGTCCAGCCCAGGATGAACGACGGCGCGTGCGCCTCGGACACGGCCTTGCAGCGGCGTCCGACCACCATCCCCAGCTCCCCTTCGAAAATCACGCGGCTCGCGGCCGGCGGCAGGACGATCGTGGCGTCCGGGCCGATGAAACTGCTCGGCGGCTTGAGCACATAGCAAAGATCGATGGTCTCGCGCGCCTTGGATGCCACGACGAGGGCGCGCGAGTTGCGCCAGACCGCCACCATCTTGCCGGGCGTGAGCGGCGCGAGCAGCGGCGGCCGGCACAGCACGTCGCCGGTCCTCGTCAGGTCCGAGAACGGCGTGCCGCGGCACAGCTCGACCCGGGCACCGCCGAGCAGCCCATAGCGCGATTCGCCCTGGTGCCGGACGCGAACGATCCTCATCGGGCTATTCGACCGTGATCTTCGCGGCGCGCACGACGTCGGCCCACTTCTGTTCCTCGCTGCGGAGGAACTCGCCGAAGACCTCGGCGCTGGCGCCTATCGGCAGGATTTCCCATCCCTGCGTGTGCAGCCTGTCGACGATCTCGGGGTCGCGCAATACGCTCGCCGCGTCCGCGCCGATCTTGTCGATCACCGCCGCAGGCGTTCCCTTGGGCACCACCAGACCCAGATACCCCGCGACGAAGAATCCGGCATAGCCCGCCTCCTGCATCGTCGGAACGTCCGGGAAATCCGCCGCGCGCGTGCCGACGGTAACGGCCAGAGCCCGCAGGTTTCCGCTCTTGATATGGGGTGCGGCGGTCACGAGCGCATCGAACATGACGGGCACCCGTCCCCCCAGCACATCCTGGAGGGCGGCCGAGCTGCCTTTGTAGGGTATGTGCAGCATGTCGATCTGCGCCGAAAGCTTGAGAAGCTCCCCGGCCAGGTGGCCGGAGCCGGCCGGGCTGGTGGAGGCGAAGCTGATGTCGCCGGGGCTTTTGCGGGCAGCCTGCACGAGCTCGGCAACCGAGGTGAACGGTGCGGCGGGGCTGGCCACCAGCACGATGGGCGCCTGGGCGAGAAGAATGACCGGATCGAAGTCGTCCGAGCGGTACGGCAGCTTGCTCTGCAGGGCGGGGTTCACCGCATGCGGCATCCCCACCATGAGGATGGTGTAGCCGTCCGGCGCGGCCTTCGCGGCAGCAGCGGTACCCAGCACGTGTCCGGCTCCCGGCCGGTTGTCCACCACGACCTTCTCTTCCCACATGGCCGAGAGCTTGTCGGCGATGCTGCGCGCGAGAATGTCGCTGCCGCCACCGGCGGCCACCGGAACGATGATGCGCACCGGGTGCTCGGGATACTGCGCAAAAGCCGGTGGGAACGGCAGCAGCGCCGCCGCGACCACGATGAACCTCAAAAGGCCGGATGTCATGGTGCTCCTCGCTCAGGCAGCCTGCGGCGTCAGAAGGTGAACCGGACCCCGCTCCACGACGCGCCCCGAGGGCGTGCCGACGAGCGTGGTACGGAACATGTGCCGCCCTTCCGAGCGGTCGTAGTTCGGCAGCGCAATGTGCATGGTGCAGCGGTTGTCCCACATCAGCAGGTCATGCCGCCGCCATTGGTGACGGTACTGATTCTCCGGATCGGCGCAGTGCGCGAACAGGAATTTCAGCAAGGCGTCGCTCTCGCCCTCGCCGAGATCGAGCATCCGCACCGTCGACAATTCGTGCACGTAAAGCGCCTTGCGGCCGGTATCCGGATGCACGCGGACCACGGGCTGCGCGACCGGCGGCGTGCGCCTGAGCATCTCGGCCACCACCTGCGGCTCCCGCTTCTTGATATCGCTGGAGTTCCAGAAATCGTGAACGGCCCACAAGGGTTCCAGAAACGCCTGCATGGCGGGGGACAGCATGTCGTAGGCGCGGTACATGTTCGCGAACAGCGTGTCGCCGCCGACACGCGGGATCTCCTGCGCATGCAGCAGCGAGCCGGCCGCGGGCCGCGTGGTGTACGAAAGATCGGAATGCCACTTGCGTCCGGTGTCCCTCGTCTCCGAGGGCTTGCCGTTCACGAGATGGTTGGTGACCACGAAGATCTCGGGGTGGTCCGGATGGTTGTAGTGGCTGAGCGCATTGCCCACCTCCACTTCGCCGAGCGCGCGCGTGAACGCCACGTGCTGCGCAGGCGTGATGTCCTGCTCCCGGAAGAGAAGCACGCCCTCGCGCGTCCAGGCCTGCCTGATCTCATCCACCGTCGCGGCGTCGAGCGGCTCGCGAAGGTCGATCCCGAGCACCTCGGCACCGAGCGCGAACGACAGGGGTCGCAGCGTTAGCCCCATGATGCTCTCCGATTCAGAATGGAGACATCAGTGTGCTGGCGCACCGCTGTCGAGTCCAATCATAAAGTCGGTGGTTTGCATAAGGCAGATTAATGCCTCGGGCAGCAGGTTCGCCGGCGCACCCTTCGCGCTGCGCGCCATGCCGCCAAGGGGGAGCGCGCGCGCCTGTCAGGCGGCAGGCTCACTCGCCGCGCTGGGCCGTCAGGCGCAACTGCGCCATGAAGGCGAGCATGGCCTCGGACTTCGGAACCGAGGGGTTGCTCACCATCACGGTCTCGATGTCGATCACCGGGTGCAGCGGGACGGCTACCAGATCGCCGAACGGCATCGCCCGCACCAGCGTGGATTCGACCAATGCGACGCCCACGCCCAGCCGGGCGAGCTGGATGCCGGCGGAGGACATCGACACGTGCACCTGGATCTTCGGCGCGACGCCCGCTTCGGACAGGGCCCGATCGACCCAGGGCCACAGCGCCGACTGCGGCAGGTAGGTAATCAACCGATGTTCCGCAAGCTGGGCCATTTCGACGCAGCCAAGCCCGGCCAGCGGATGATCGCGCGGAACGACGCAGACGATTTCCACATGGCCCAGCGGTTCCACATCGAGGGCCTGGTTGTGCACGGGCCCATACAGCATGCCCAGCTCGACCTCCTGGCTCACCACCCGATCGAGCACCTGCGAGGGCGTCAGCGAATGCAACAGCACCTGCATGTCCGGTCGCGTGGCAACGAAGCCGGCCACGGCCCGCGACACGAGGCCGTACGCGATCGGAAACGCCGCGGCGAGAGAAACGGCGCCCAGCGTTCCTCCGGCCAGATCGCGGGTCAGCCGCTCGATCGAATCGAGGCGCTCGAACAATATGCGCACGTCCGGCAAGATCGCCAGGGCCTCGGGCGTCGGCTTCAGCCGGCCTGCGACTCGCTCGAACAGCTTGAACTTGAGCCTGGTCTCCGCGTGCTTGAGCACGGTGCTCACCGCGGGCTGGGTGACGTTGAGCAACTGCGCCGCTTCCGTGACCGAGCCGGTGCGGTAGATGGCATAGAAGACTTCGAGATGTCGAAACTGCATGCGCACGCCCCATACGGTAAGGCTGCCATATCAGAACCCCAGGCCCCGCGACGAGGGCGATGCCCGGCTTCGCAACGGACCCGCGAGTCGCCGCTCAATGCGGCTAGTGTAGTGCGCCAATCCGATCGGTACTTAGAGAAGCAGCAAAGCCCCACGCCCGCCGCCATCCGTGAAACCCCGCATTGCAGCGGGACTGACGCAGACGCAGCGGCGCAAACCGTGCGGGCCTCGCTGCGCGCGTGGCAACAACGGGAAGCGGGTGACCGGACAATGGCCACTCAACCAGGACGAAGGAGCGGCGCAATTAGCAAGGGAAGACAGATGGCAGGCACCCGAGGGCCGGAAAGACCGGCCATACCGGCATCGAGATACACGGACAATCAGGGCCAACTCAAACACGCCGCCGGCCTGCACCCTGTGGCCCCTACGCCCTGAAGTCCGGCGACGCCGATTTCTTCCCGCATTCCCGCTGCGCCGACAACGATGCTCGGAGAATTTGGCGAAGAATGCCCGAAGTCTGCCCCGAAACTTGCGGAATCATTCATGAGCGATCGCTTTGAATGAGCAATATAGACGTTTCTTCGCACACGCCGATGATGCAGCAGCGTGTCCCCTATAGAACGCTGGGACAAGTATGGAAAGCTACGCCAAACGCTACGCTGAGGAACACCTACCATAATGGGCGTTGCTGGGCTCGACGGAGAGCAGGCAGCAACTCGGATGTTCTGGGGGCTACCATCCATCCGGGTACAAGCGCGGCCCGGCGATCAACGCCAGGCTCGACTGCACGCGCGCTGACATCGATGTAGGGCTGATGTTGGGCCAGTGGCAGACGCGCATCCATCTGGATGTCCGCATGGCTTCGCATCGTGGTGCGACTGACGCAGCCGCATCGCACACGCCGACGGCGCGTAGGACCCAGCGGCCCCCTCCCGTGATCGAGCCTCCCCAGGCGCGGCGCGAAAACAATAAGCCGCTAGCTGTGACAAGACGCGCTCCAAACTCGCGGTAGCGCAGGAGAAAACCACATGCGCACAGCCCTGCTGAATTCAGTTATTTTTGGCTGAATCGCAGTCACTAACCGTCCTGGTTTTCGTTTGGAAACATTGATGAAAGGCCGGATTCTCGCGAATCCTGCATGCCCAAGCGCCTAGCCTCACTGCCCTCAAGAGTAGCCTTTGTCAGTTCTTCGCGAAGGGACAGCGTTCTGTGGTTAATAGTGATACTCGGCTGGTTGCATAACAGTTCCGACAAATCTTTCGACAACCCAACAGCAGCCTTCTTCAAATTTGGTTCCATTTCAGACACGTCGATCCCCTGCTCTTTCATACGCTGAGACAGCGTGAGAATTGCATCCACTGCGTCGGCTCTTTGTGGAAGCCTACTGATTCTTCCCTCATCAGTGTAGTTTCTGTAAATCCACGCTACCGCATTCGAGATGAACGCCGCCATCGTCTCAACAATTTTGGTGTGTCCGAACAACTGGACCCATAGGCTACCCGACTCTATTTTGCCAATACGGAGCGGATATTCGATTTCAGACACTGAGAACAAGGCACAAAGTTCCGAGTAGATAGCCTGCAACGCCCTAAGCTGACCCGCAAGAATCACCAAGCTGCTCCCCTTCTGCAGCACCAACAAAAACTCTGCCTCAATACTGCCAGCTCGATGCGCCTGCTCGATCGATGTCCTTACCGCACGGAGGGTCCTCAGGAAGGCTTCAATCTCGGAATGCAACTTCTGCGCGGAGAAAATCAAAGGATATGCGTTCAACGCTGACTGCTTCGCCAAGTATTTGTCATAAAGATCGGCGAGGATCTCCGTTGCATGACTAATTTCATGGATTGGTTCTACGCCATCCGGCCATCCAGTTTTCAGTGCGTTTAGCCCCTCTTGCAGACTCTCCAATGCTTTAAAGAAACTTCGATGATTTATATTCTCAGTGATCGTACGCAGCGCATTGAAGTGCTTATAAAGGTTAGCAGCAGCAGCGGCCCCTTGTGAGGTATGACCTGTGCTTGCAACGCTCTCTAACAACCTCACTCCACTATCAGCGTGGTCTGAAAGCTGGGAAAGACCAGCTATGAACGGTTGGACCGGCGCCAACCCTGCTAAGAAAGCGTCAATGGAGCGAACGAGTTGGAAAGTATTCATCGATCTCTATGAGAACAGTAGCCGTTGCAGCTCGAGGGACTCCGTTATGCCCATCCCATCTACGGTCTGCGCCAGGACAAATTTCGAGAACGCCGCCGACGATCGCATATGAGTCGCTCCTCAGCCGTGTCTCGGGAAAGTTGAATGAGAATAAGCCATTCGGTATCTTCGCGCTCGACGGAGTCTTACCCCCCCCCCGACGCTTCCTCGTAGGCGCGATCAAGCAGGTTGTTTACAGGAGCCTTCCGGCATCCGCAAGGCTTCACCGCGATCGAGCGCTCTTGCATTTTGCTAAAATGCAAGAGTTGCTTTCACCTGCAGGAGTTGAAAGATGCCCTCCGTCACCATTCGAAACGTGCCCGACGAGGTACATCGCGCCATCCGCGTGCGGGCTGCTCAACACGGCCGCAGCATCGAGGCCGAAATGCGCGACATTCTGGAATCCGCGGTGAAGCCGCAAGGCAGGGTCAGGCTGGGCTCGCTGCTGGCCGAGATTGGCCGCAAGGTGAAGCTGACCGACGAGGAATTCGCCGTCTTCGAGAGCGCGGGCGACAGGACACCGGCTCGCGCGGCGAAGTTCGAATGATTTTGCTCGATACCAACGTGGTGTCCGAGCCACTACGCCCGGCACCCGAGGGCCGTGTCATTGCATGGATCGACGCACAACCGCTGGAGACGCTCTATCTGTCGGTGATCAGCGTGGCCGAGCTTCGGTCTGGCGTGGCGCTCCTGCCGGCCGGCAGGCGGCGCTCGAACCTGCAGGAGCACCTCGAGCAGCGGGTGCTGCCCATGTTCGCCGGGCGCATGCTTGCATTCGACATGGCTTGCAGCCACGCCTACGCCGAGTTGCTGCCAAAAGCTCGCGCTGCCGGCCAAGCCGTGGAGACTGCCGACGCGTTCATCGCGGCCGTTGCGATTGCCAACGGGTTCACGGTGGCCACACGCGACACGCGCCCATTCCGGGCCGCTGGCGTGACGGTGGTGAACCCTTGGGACGACACGTAGCCCTCAGCATGCCGTGGGCCGTCAATGGTAATGTGTTCGCCCGGCTTGAGCGTCCTGGCAGCAAGAGCGTCGAATCGCATGGCGTTCCCGGCGCAGCTTTCGAGCGATGCTACCGACAAGCCGGCGTAACGTCGCCCCCCCCCTGGCCAAAAGCTACGCCGATAGCCCAAGTGTTGTTATGTGTGATGTGCGTTGATGACAGATAAAGATCGCCCCGAATCGCCCGAGAACCCAGCGCAAAGCGAGGCACCTCGCGCAAGAGCCCCGAAAACACAGGCTCAGCGCGGCGTGGACGAATCCGGCCACACCCCCATGATGCAGCAGTATCTCCGCCTGAAGGCGGAGGCGGGCCCCCTGCTGCTGCTCTACCGCATGGGCGACTTCTACGAGCTGTTCTACGAGGACGCCGAGAAGGCCGCGCGCCTGCTGAACCTGACGCTGACCACGCGCGGCAGTTCCAATGGCCGGCCGATCCGCATGGCCGGCGTGCCGTTCCATGCGCTGGAAGGCTATCTCGCCCGCCTGGTCGCGCTGGGCGAATCCGTGGCGATCTGCGAGCAGGTGGGCGACCCGGCCGCCGCCAAGGGGCCGGTGGAGCGGCGCATCGTGCGCATCGTGACGCCCGGCACGCTGACCGACGATGCGCTGCTGCCCGCCAAGGCCGATCGCTCGATCGCGGCGCTGTACGTGCCCCAGGGCCGCAAGGACAAGCTCGCGGGGCTGGCCTGGCTGAACCTGGCAAGCGGGGATTGCCGGGTGACCGAATGCCCGGCGAGCCAGCTCGCCAGCGAGCTCGCCCGCGTGGCGCCCGCCGAACTGGTCGTCGCCGACGGCCAGGGGCTGCCGGAAGGCTGCGGGGATTTCGCCGCGCCGCTCTCGCCCGTGCCCGCCTGGCACTTCGAGACCAGCGGCGCGCGCGCCCAATTGACGGAACATTTCCGCACGGACACGCTCGCCGGCTTCGACATCGAGGACATGCCGGCCGCCGTGTGCGCCGCCGGGGCCCTGCTGCGCTACGTCGGGCGCACGCAGTCGCAGGCGCTGGCCCACGTGCAGCAGATCAGCGTCGACCGGGTCGGCCAGTACGTGGTGCTCGACCCGGCCACGCGCCGCAACCTCGAGCTTACCGAGACGCTGCGCGGCGAGGAGTCGCCCACCCTGTTCTCCACGCTGGACCATTGCGGCACGCCCATGGGCAGCCGCCTGCTGCGCCGCTGGCTGCACCACCCGCTGCGCGACAACACGCCGGCACAGGCCCGGCAAGACGCCGTCGCCACCCTGTGGTGCGACGCCCTGCCCGACTTCCAGGACGCCCTCGAGCCGCTGCCCGACATCGAGCGCATGGCCGCGCGCGTTGCGCTGCGCTCGGTGCGCCCGCGCGAACTCGCCAGCCTGCGCGAAGCGCTCGCCCGCCTGCCCGGGCTGCGCGCCCAGGCGCGCGCCGTCGCCGGCCAGCAGGACGACCTGCCGGGCACGACGGGCCGCGGTGCGCACATCTGCGAACTGGCCGAGCGCCTGGCGATCGACCCCGCGCTGGGCGAGCTGCTGCGCCGCGCCGTGGCCGAGGAGCCGGCGGTGGCGGTGCGCGACGGCGGCGTGATCGCCGCCGGCTACGACGCCGAACTCGACGAACTGCGCCACCTGCAGACGCATACCGGCGACTTCCTCGTGCAACTGGAGGCGCGCGAACGCGAGCGCACCGGCATCGCCAACCTGCGCGTGGAGTTCAACCGCGTGCACGGCTTCTACATCGAGGTCACGCGCGGGCAGACCGACCGCGTGCCCGACGACTACCGGCGCCGGCAGACCCTGAAGAATGTCGAACGCTACATCACGCCCGAGCTCAAGACCTGGGAAGACAAGGTTCTGTCCGCGCAGGAGCGTGCGCTGGCGCGCGAGAAGTGGCTGTTCGAGCAGTTGCTCGACAGCCTCGCGCCCTACGTGCCCGCGCTCGCGACCTGCGCCGCCGCGCTGGCCGAACTCGACGCGCTGGCCTCGCTGGCCGCGCACGCGCGCGATCACGGCTGGGTCCCGCCCGAACTGCTCGACGAGGCCTGCATCGAGATGGAACAGGGCCGCCACCCGGTGGTCGAGCGCACCATCGAGCGTTTCACGCCCAACGACTGCCGGCTCGCCGAAGCGCGCCGCCTGCTGCTGGTCACCGGCCCCAACATGGGCGGTAAATCGACCTACATGCGCCAAGTCGCGCTGATCGCCCTGCTCGCGCGCGTAGGCAGCTTCGTGCCGGCGCGCAGCGCGCGCGTGGGCCGCCTGGACCGCATCTTCACCCGCATCGGCGCCGCCGACGACCTGGCGGGCGGGCGCTCCACCTTCATGATGGAGATGACCGAAGCCGCCGTGATCCTTTCGGCGAGCACCGCGTCCAGCCTGGTGCTGATGGACGAGATCGGGCGCGGCACCTCCACCTACGACGGCCTCGCGCTGGCCTGGGCGATCGCCCAGCGCCTGGTCGGGCACAACCGCGCCCTCACGCTCTTCGCCACCCACTACTTCGAGCTGACGCGCCTGCCGCAGGAACGCCCCGAAGCCGCCAACGTGCACCTGGCGGCGGCCGAGTCGCCCAACGGTATCGTGTTCCTGCACGAGGTGCGCGAAGGCCCGGCCAGCCAGAGCTACGGCATCCAGGTGGCGCAGCGCGCCGGGGTGCCGGCGCCGGTGCTGCGCATGGCGCAGCGCGAGCTGGAGAAGCTGGAATGGCGCAGCGAGCCGCGCCCGCAGCTCTCGCTGTTCGACGCCCCGGCCGGCGCGGCGCCGGCCCAGCCGGAGCCTGCGCCCGCCCCGGCGCTCGAGGCCCTGGCCGCGCTCGATCCTGACGTGATGAGCCCGCGCGAAGCCCTCGACGCGCTGTACCACCTGAAATCCCTGCTCGCCGACCAGGCCTGACCCGCGATAACGCTGCATGCTCTCCGATATCCATACGCCCATCGCGTTGCTCGACGGCCAGTCGCCGGCCGAGTTCATGCGCCGCCACTGGCAGCGCAGGCCTCTGCTCATCCGCCAGGCTCTGCCGCGGATGAAGCCGCCGATCGGCTTCGCCGCGCTGCGCCGGCTCGCCCGCGAGGACGACGTGGAATCGCGCCTGGTCTGGCAGGAAGACGGCCGGTGGGCGATGGAGCACGGCCCGTTCGCCCGCCTGCCCAAGGCCGGCGAACCCGGCTGGACTCTGCTCGTGCAGGGCATGGACCTGCACGACGAGGCCACCGCCGCGCTGATGCAGCGCTTTCGCTTCGTGCCCGATGCCCGGCTGGACGACGCCATGATCAGCATCGCCTCCGACGGCGGCGGCGTCGGGCCGCACGTCGACAGCTACGACGTGTTCCTGCTGCAGGCGGCCGGCCGACGGCGCTGGCGCATCGGCCGGCAGAAGGATCTCTCGCTGGACCCGGATGCACCGCTGCGCATCCTGCAGCACTTCGAGCCGACCGAGGAATACGTGCTCGAACCGGGCGACATGCTGTATTTGCCGCCGCAGGTGGCGCACGAGGGTGTGGCCCTGGGCGACGGCTGCATGACGATCTCGATCGGCTTTCGCGCCTTGAACCGCGCGGAGCTTGCGCGCGGCATGCTGGAGACCGCGGCCGACGGGCTCGCCGAGGCACCGCGCGTAGGCGATGCGCGGCTCTACCGCGATCCGGGGCAGCCCGCGAGCCTCGCGCCCGCCGCCCTGCCCGAACCGCTGGTCGAGGCCGCGCTCGACGCGCTGCGCACCGTACGCCTGGACCGCGCGCTCGCCGTGCGCTTTCTGGGCAGGCACCTGAGCGAACCCAAGCCCGGGGTGTTCTTCGCGCCCGGGACCGAGCTGCCCGACCTCATCGGCGCCTGGCCCGCCGACGGCCGCCTGGTACTGGATCGGCGCACGCGCATGCTCTACGACGGCAGCCACGTATTCATCAACGGCGAGGACGAGCCGCTGCGCAGCGCGGGCGCCCTGCGCATGCTCGCCGATGCGCGCGAACTGGCCTGCGCGCAGGCGCGGCCCGCCATGGCCGAACGCGAGCGGCTGCAGGCGTGGCTGGAGGCGGGTTGGGTACATTACCGGGATGCCGCCGGCAAATAGCACCCGAAGCTGACGTGAACCTTGCAGACGGACTGAACAGCCAGCAACCATCTGCAGGATTTGTCATCAGGGCGTTTCCGCCGCACCACGAGACGGCATGCTTTGGTATCTGCAAAATCCTTTATTAATTAGCAAGTTAGAAGCATATTGCAGAAATAACTGAAGGTCCGTGCGTCGTTACAGCCGCCCACACTTAATACTTACGCTAACCTTACAAAAGCAGACGCATTCAGCGGAGATCCGTAGTATGGGAACCATACCGGCGCAGGTCGAAAGGCCTGAACGGCAACCCCACTGGACTCACATCAAGGAGATGACACCATGAAGAAGCCGCTGATTCTCGCCGCTCTGCTTTCCGCCTCGGCCGCGCTGGCCGCCTGCGATCGTTCGGACGACCCGGCCTCCATGACCGGCGCGCCGGGCGCGACCGATGATTCGGTGACCATGCCCTCCCCGGCGCCCCAGGGTGTGCCGCCTGCCGGCGATCCCGCCATGCCCTCGCCGGGCGCTGGCGCCGGTACCGGCAGCGAATCGCAATAAGCATTCCCTGCCGGCCACAGGCCGGCACCATGGGAAGCTTGCGATACGCCCCGCCTCGTGCGGGGCGTTTTTTTTGCCGCTGGTCGGCCAAAGCCGCCGCGCGCACCAACCCGTGCCGCCGCATCCCGATGTTCTCGGCCAGCAAGGCGATCCCACTCGTCGACGGCGAGGACATGGTGTACATCTTCCGTCACCCAGAGCGTCTGGAGGCCGAAGGGCTGGAGAGATGCGCCATCCCGCTGGCACTCCGCCTGCAGTTTGCTGTCCGCCGCTCCAAAATTGTCTCGCTCGAATGGGAACGGATCGATCTGGAAGAACGACACGTGATCTGGCCGGATGCAAGACTGGCGGTATCTCCAAGCGCATGAGCGAGAAAGCCCATTGCCTTGTTCTCGACGGCACCCCGCCGGGAAGGTTGCTCCCCATGCCTGCCGTCGCCCAATGCCCCGGACAAGCATATGGCCTATGGCGAGTATTACGGCGACTGGAAGCACGCGCTCACGGTGGCCCGCGCGCCACACGTCGGCACTCATAGCATCCGGCACCGCTCTCTCGATCACGGACATTGTCGCCGCGTGCGCTCCTGGGGGAACGGTGGCAGCAGGCAACCGAGCGGGCGCGGTTGCAGATCGAGCAGCGCGATGGCGCCGGAAAGCCCTGACTTGGCGCTCAAATGGCGGCTTGGCTGACGCGTCGACTCAATGCCTCGGCGTTTTCCTTGCGCTCGCTGTACCGATCCACCAGATACGGTGCCACGTCGCGCGTGATCAGCGTGAACTTCATCAGTTCTTCCATCACGTCCACCACGCGGTCGTAGTAGGCCGAGGGCTTCATGCGCCCGGCGTCGTCGAACTCCTGATATGCCTTGGCGATCGAGGACTGATTCGGGATGGTCAGCATGCGCATCCAGCGGCCGAGCACGCGCATCTGGTTGACCGCGTTGAACGACTGCGAACCGCCCGACACCTGCATTACCGCCAGCGTTTTGCCCTGAGTCGGGCGCACCGCGCCGACCGACAGCGGAATCCAGTCGATTTGGGTCTTCATCAGGCCGGTCATCGCGCCGTGGCGCTCTGGCGAACTCCACACCATGCCTTCGGCCCACTGCACCAATTGATGCAACTCCCTGACCTTTGCGTGGTCTTGTGGCGCATCGTCCACCAGCGGCAGGCCAGAGGGATTGAACATCCGAGTCTCGCCTCCGAGAGCACGCAGGATACGCGCCGCTTCTTCGGCCGCCAGGCGGCTGAATGACCGCTCGCGCAGTGATCCGTAGAGCAGTAGAAAGCGCGGCGCGTGCGTCGCCCGCCCGGACATCAGCAAGCGTTCCGTATCGGGCTGCTGGAACACTGCCGAGTCGATGTTCGGCACGTCGAGGCAGAATTCAGACACGGTGTCCCTCCGCATTCACCACCGGTTCGCCGTCTTCCTTGTTGAACGCGCCGCGCTGTGGCTGCGACAGCAGGTCGAGCACGGTTTCCGAAGGCCGGCACAGGCGCACCCCCAGCGGGGTGACCACGATGGGCCGGTTGATGAGGATGGGATGCTGGAGCATGAAGTCGGTCAGGTCGTCGTCGCTCCACTTCGCGTCATCCAGGCCGAGATCGGCATAGGGCGTTCCTTTCTCGCGCAGCACTGCACGCACCGACACGTCCATCGCGGCGACCAGCGCCTTGAGCGTATCGCGGTCGGGTGGCGTTTTCAGGTACTCGATGACGGTCGGTTCCTCACCGCTGTTGCGAATCAGCCCGAGCACGTTGCGCGACGTACCGCAGGCGGGATTGTGGTAGATCGTGATATTGCTCATGGCATAGGCCTGTTGCGTTATGGAGTCGAGGGCCGAAGGTCCGCGTGAGCGGTTGACTAGGCCACCACCACCAGCATCACCGGCGCCTCGATGAGCATGCCGACTACCGTGGCGAGGGCCGCGCCGGAATGCAAGCCGAACAGGCTGATGGCGGCCACGGCCAGTTCGGAGAAGTTGCGCGCGCAGAATTGCCTGTGCAGATGCGCAGTGCGCCATAGATGGTGCCGGTCATGGCGTCAGCAGTTGCAGCGGGAAGATCTGGAGACCTCGCATTCGCCGCCCCGGCAGCAATGCTCGGTCAGATGGCCGATCAGGCCGTTCATTTGGCCGTACTCGGCGCGATAGATCAGATTGCGACCCTGCTGCTCGATAGTGACGAGGCCGGCATGGGCTAGTTCCTTCAAGTGGAAGGACAGCGTGTTGCGGGCCACGTCGAGCCGTTCGGCCAGGACGCTGGGTGTCAGACCTTCCGGGCCGGCAATGACCAGGGCGCGGAACACGCGCAGTCGCTGAGTATGTGCCAGGGCACCGAGGGCAGAGACGGCTTCATCTTCATTCATGATTCGATATTACATCATTCATTGAATCATTGAAGCAAAAATGCCTCAAGGCGAAATGACGTCCCGGCGTTGTGCCGTCGGGTTCGCGGATTGCGTCCCGCGTCTAGTTCCGAGTCGCTGCCAACTGGCTTTGACCTCTCGCATCTTCCAACCCACGTGCTCAAGCCAATCTGACGAAACTCTTGCAGAGCGTCAAAGGCATTGGGCCGGCGACGACGGTTGCGCTGATTTCCGAGCTTTCAGCACTGGGGCAGCTCAAGCCCATTCTGAATGCCATGGTGAGAACCGGCAGGCCAAGGAAAGAAGGGCACGAACCGCCCGGGACGATGCCTGACATCGTGCCACCACGAAGCCGAGCGGACCCGGCCCTCATTGTCCATGGGCGATCCAGCCCTTGAAGGTGAATGCGCAATAGAAGAGGTCGATGTCCGTGAATCCGGCCTCGCGCAGCAGATCGGCATCCTGCTGCGGTGTAAGCACTGGCAGCCTCTCCTTGATCGCCGCGATGCTACCTTCGGCCTGTGCCACAGGCACGCCGGAAGCAGCCGCGAACGCCGCGTTGCGCGCGAGCCATCTGTCCCTGACGGGGCCGTCGCTGGAAAAACTGTGATGCGCAACCACAAGGGGCGCCCCAGGCTTGAGCCGAACGAGCATTTGCTTCAAGGTCTGCAGGCGTTCGTCCGGAGACAGGAAGTGCAGCGTCAGCAAGCAGGCCGCGCCATCGAAAGGCCCCATGGGAGCGCTATCGATATAGCCTTCATGCAAGCGCACGCGAGGCGCCAGAGGCCCCAGAGTCGTGCGGGCCAGTTCGAGCATCTCGGCGGATGGATCCACGCCGTCGAGGTGCCAGCCTGGCTGCATCTCGGCGAATGCCCTCAACTCCAGCCCGCCACCGGCGCCGAGCACCAGGATGCGTGCGTCGGCAGGCGCACGTTCGGCCAGCAGCACACCCGCCATCCTGTGCAAGTCCCTCAGGCCGGGTACGATCCTCGCAGTCCTCTGTGCATAGCTTGAGACGGCCGCCGGATTGGAAAACGGAGTCATCGGATGCCGCCTTCCGCTTGCATGGGGGCGAGGGACTCGGGCCAAAGCAAGGAACGGTGGACCTGGCCTCCTGGCTCAGTGCCGGCCCCACCGGTGGCCAGCAGGATGCGGCGGCCTCGGTGCGATCCGCCGTCGGATGTCTTAACAGTGAATTCGTCCACCCGCCCTGCCATGGCTTCGCGCCGGCCGCGCGCGTTCACCGCGCTCTCGCCGGGAGGTACGCCATCCTGGCCCGGAAACCCGTGGGAATGGCTGCCGAAGCGCTTGCGCCGCTCGCCCGCATCGATCACCTGCACGGACCGGCGCGCCCGCACCAGTTGCAGGGCCGCGGCCATCGCTGCGTAGCTTTCGCCGATGACGATGACATCGTGGTGCATGATCAATTTGTTGTGCGTCGTGCCGCCGCATACCGGCATGCGCCATCCACCCGCGTGGCCTTGGTCCGAAGTGGCGATGCCCGCTTCTCGCAAATACCCCATGGAGCGCCGGACGACGACCGGTTTGGTGCCCAAGCACCTGGCCAGGGTTTCAGAAGTGAGGGGGCCATCCTGTTCGGCCATGCGCAGCAGCGCATGCAGGACGGACGATAAGCGGCTGTCGCGTTTCATGAAACTAACGATGTTACATATAGGGCCGCATGTCAAGACAGTTGCTGACGCCTTCGCTATCGCACTGTGCATGCCGCTTGAGAGGCCCGGTCGCGACGGGGTTGATGAGCGCGTCAGAAGCGGTAGGCGTAGCCGAGCGCGAGCGTGGTACCGGTGGTCTTGTCCACCAGCGGGCTGTCCTTGACGGAGCTGCCGAAGCGAGTGGCTCCCACGTCCACGAACACCGTATGGTGGCGCGACGGCGAGTAGTCCATGCGCAGGCCGAACTGCAGGTTCGTGGTGGCCTTGCCTTCATGGAAGGCCCGGCCGGCCTGGGCCTCGGACTGCTGCACGCCGTAGTAGTAGTCGACGTACTTGTCGTCGACCCACTCTGCGGCTAGGCGTGGGGTGAAGCCGAACTTGCCGGCGGCGAATCGACGGTCGATCTGCAGCTTGGCGCGCGTGCCCTTGCTGTTGCCCATCGCGTCGGCCAGCACTTCACCGCTGAAGTTCGCGAAACCGGTTTTCCAGGTCACCGCGCCGCCGGCCCACAGGCTGGACTTGCGCTCATCCATGCCGGTGAGGACCGCAGAATCCTTGGCCTCGTAGCCATCGCCGGACCAACGCGCGCGCAGACGGAACGAAAGAGCGTCGGTCGAGTACAGCTTGACGTCAAAAGTGGGAGCGGTGGCACTGATCCACTTGCTTTCGTAGGAAATCAATGGAAGGGGAAGCACCTTGCGGTCGAAGTCGCGGTAGGGCTTGTCGAGTACGACGGCGCCGATGCCAAGGGCCCACCGGCCGCTGCCGTCCTTGGCCTGGCTACCCTGCGCGAAGGCAGCCGGGGCCCATGCGGTGCAAAGTGCCACGGCGGCGATGAGGCTCGGCTTGGACGATGCCAGCGGGGAGCGGGAGAGTTTTTGTTGAGACATGGGTTAGTCCTTTCTGTGGCGAATTTGGGGGCCTTGTTGCGCTTTGCGGCCTGGCCGCAGGCATGGACCGGGCGAGAGCTCATTGCATGTCTTCCTGTCACGATGGCGAGCGTCAGGCCGGGTGACAGCGCTGCCGCTACCTCGGCATCGCCCGACGGGATCGGCGAGACGCCTGGCGCCATGCACGTGACCCACACTGCAGGCCGATCAGAGATGACGGCGTGCCCGGGTCTGGCTTTGCAATGCAGCATGAATCCTTCCGATTTCGCGGCGCGTCAAAGGCGACGCACCTATGGGGGCGGATACTGCCCAAGCGGATTTAGCGGTTTTTTAGCGTTATTAGGAATTCTTTAAGGAGTGAGCCATTCAGCAAAAAAAAAGTGAACGGCATGTATCCGATCCGCTCGGAAGCCGCTTGTGCACAGCCCGATTCAATCGCCGCAACGGCCAGAGAGTCGTGGAAGCGCGTAGCGTTCAGGGCAGCCGGTCATCCCAGCGCAAGTGCGACAGGCAGTCCTGACCAGCCACTCCGCGAGCAAGGCAGGCGCTCGCAACGGCCCAATAGAAGGACGAAGGTTCACCCACCGCGACAGGACCGGGTCGATCAGCCAGGGCGCCGTGGCTCGACGAGACAGGGAAAAACGACGCGCACCATGAGCCCCCGAGCTTGCAGCCCCGTGCCAGTTTGGATGGTGGCGCTGTGAGACTCGGCGATGCCCGCCACAAGCGACAGGCCGATGCCGCTACCGCGCACGGGCGTGCCCGCGACCCGGTGGAAACGCTCGAAGATGGCCTCGCGCTCCTGGGCCGGAACGCCTGGGCCGTCATCCGCAACTTCCAGATACACCATGGGCGCGGGCTCCCTGCCCTCGCGGGCCTGGTAACCGCAACGCACGAGCACGTTGCCGCCTTCTGTGGTGTAGCGCATGGCGTTGTGCATGAGGTTGCGCAGCAGAATGCCGATCTCATCAATGTCGCATGAAATCGTGCAGGCATGCACATCCAGAAAGAGCGAGCGCTGGTTCAGGCTGGCATAGACCTCGAACTCCTGGGCAACGTGCTGCACCAGTTTGCTCAGATCGGCCGGTACGTGCTTGGGGGCCTTGGCACCGGCATTGATGCTGGCCAGATCGAGCAACTGCTCGGACAGCCGTGTGCTGCGCCTGGCGACTACCAGCAGCTTTCTCAGGGCGGCATCCTTGTCCTCGGGATCGGTCGCTCGCAGTGCGATCTCGGCCTGTGCCTGCAAGGCCGACAACGGTGTGCGTAGCTCGTGCGCCGCATCGCCGATGAAGCGGCGCTCGCTTTCGATCGCCTCGTCGAGTTGCTTTAGGACATGGTTGAAGGAGTCGACCAGTGGAAGCAATTCCCGCGGCAGGCGATCCAGGGGCAAGGGGGTGAAATCGAAGCGGCGGCGATGGCGCATCGCCGCCCCCAGTGCTCGTACGGGTTTGAGTGCGCTTTGAGTGACGAACCACATGATGAGACCGGCTATGACGAGCAGAACCGTTGCCAGGACCAGTGCATGGGTTGCTTCGTGACGCATGTCCGCGTCTACGACACTTTGCAGGTTGCCCACCTGGACGCTCACCCGCCCGGTGCTGTCGGATGCGGAGTAGACACGCCACTTCTGGCCCTCGACGAGGGTCGAGGCCGCGCCATCGGCGAAGTCAGGCTGGAGCGGCGACTCGGGCGCCCCTGGCGTACTGGCGACCATCCGGCCGCGATCGACCCAGATCTGGAATACGAGAGGCTCATGCCTGGTGCCCGGGACTGCGCGCAGCTTGAGCCCCGGACCGGCGCCTCCGTCGAAATCGCTATCCGCAGGGATCGTGACCAGCAGCTGGGTAGCAATGGCTCCGAGCTTCTCGTCCCATGTGCTGGCGCGGTTGAGCGAGAACTGCGTGAGCACGACCCCGAGCACTGCCGCCCAGCACAGGGCGATGACCGCGACAATCACCAATATCAGTTGCGCGTTGAAGGAACGTGACTTCACGCGGTTGGCTGCCCGATGACGTACCCGAGCCCGTGAACGGTCCGGATCAGGTCGTCCCCGAGCTTGCGGCGCAGCTGGTGGATGAACACGGCAATCGTGTTGCTCTCGACGTTGCTGGCCGTGCCGTAAACGACGTCGTGCAGATGGTCGCGTGTGACGACATGGCCGGCCCGCTCGACCAGGGCGAGCAAAGTGCGGTATTCCTGGGCACTGAGGACGACCTCGACGTTGGCCTTGCTGACGACGCGCTTGCTGCGGTCGATGCGCACGTCGCCGTAAGTGAATACCGGGACGACGCGTCCCTGGCTGCGGCGGATCACCGAGCGCACGCGCGCCCAGAGTTCATCGAACTGGAATGGCTTTATCAGATAGTCATCAGCGCCTGCGTCCAGGCCGACGATGCGCTCGCTGAGTTGGCCACGCGCGGTGAGGATCAGCACCGGCGTGGCGTCGTAACGCCCACGCATGGAGCGCAGCACGGACAGGCCGGACTCTCCCGGAAGACCGATGTCCAGCAGGACGGCGGCGTAGCTGTGATCCACCAGCGCGCTACGCGCCGAATTTGCATCGCGCACGTGGTCGATGTTCCATCCGCTCTGGCGTGCACCGTCGCAAACGGACTCGCCCAGCATCTGGTCGTCTTCAACGAGGAGGAGGTTCATGTCATATCGATCCACACCTATGCGCCAGTATTCAGCGAATCATGCAGGACACTCTTTAATATATTTTTAAGGCGCCATGCGCTCGGGGGTCGATACCAGTACGGTCTCAGGCCCCGAGACACCCAAGCCGGGCGAGGAAACCATCCTGCGTGGCGGGCGGGATGCCTGATCGCCAGGATACAGGCGTGCTTCATGCGGCTTGCTTCATCGCGTTGCCATCGAGCCCGAATCCAAAGGAATCCATCGACAGGACGCCGTAGGTCATTCCACCCCGGATCAGGCTGCGGGATTCATCGGGAGAACTTGCACCCGCCGCGACGAGCAACGGCAGGTAATGCTCCTGGGTCGGGTGCGCACGCTCGGCGTGGGGCGCGCGTGCGCGGTACTGCACCAGTGCCGCGTCGTCACGTCGCGCGATGGCGGCCGCGATCCAGTCGGCGAATTCCTGGGCGTACTCTGGATCCCGGACATGGCTGCGGAACTCATACAGGTTGTGTGTAAGGCTGCCGGAGCCCACGATCAGTACGCCGCGGTCCCGGAGCGGCGCCAAGACCTGGCCCAGACGCAGAGCACCTTCGACGTCCATGTCGCGCGGCAGCGAAACCTGCAGCACCGGAACGTCCGCGCTGGGTTTCAGGTACTGAAGCGGCACCCAGGCACCGTGGTCCAGGCCACGCTGCGGGTCGATCGTCGCGGGCATGCCCGCCTCGGCGAGCATGCCGACGATGTCGGCGGCGAGGGCCGGTGCGCCGGGCGGTTCGTACTTGAGCGCATAGAGCGGCGCGGGGAAGCCGCCGAAGTCGTGGATGGTCGCTGGCCGGGCGACACCGGCGACGCGGATGCCCATGGTCTGCCAATGCGGGGACACCACCACGATCGCGGACAGATCGCGCAGCGATGCGCCGAGCTGCCGGAGGTTGGGGCCAAGCACGCCGGGCTCCATGGCGAACATCGGCGACCCGTGGGAGATGAAGAGCGAGGGAGCTCGAGTCATGGTAATGCTCCAGGATTGCCGGGCGCCAAGAGCGCCCGCTTTTTCTCATCAGGTTGGATGTAGATTGGGCGTACTACGACGGCTGGCCGTTGCGGCGGCTTCTCATGCCGTCGATGCTGAACTCGCCTGCGCCATGGGCAACCAGAAGCAGGAAGCCACCGGCCATGCCGACGTTCTTCCAGAAGCTGACAGCTTGCATCGCATCGCCGAAATCGGCGTGAAAGACCACTGCGGTTGCGACCGAAAAGACCGCCAGGGCGATGGCGATCCAGCGTGTGAAAAGACCCGCGGCGATGGCAAGGCCGCCGCCGAGCTCCAGCAGGATGACCAGCGGCAGCAGCGCGCCCGGTACGCCCATGGCCTCCATGTACTGCTGGGTGCCGGCGTAGCCGGTGATCTTGCTCCAGCCGGAGATGATGAAGATCAGCGAAAGGCCGATGCGGCCCAGCAGCGAAAGTGTTGCGTTCATGTCAGTGTCCTTTGTGTCGAGGGGTGAAGACTCGTGTCGATGCGGAAAAGAGCCGCCAAGCGGACGCGGCGGGGTCGCCCGCGTCATGCCCGGGAAGGGTCAGCCGCGACGGATCCAGGTCGGCGCGATCTGCGTACCTTGCCCGGCGCCGTAGGCGAAGTAGATGTTCAGGCCGGCCACCGGCTCCAGGTAGCGCGCGTTCTTCAGCCCCCCGGCGTCGACCGGCTGGAAGCCGATGCTTTCGGCCAGCGCACGCACGGTCTGCTTGGCGCGCTCGTCATCGCCCGCATAGAAGACCGGCACCGTCTGGCCGTTCGGGAAGGCAGGGCCTTCGGCCAGCACCTGGGCCAGCACGGTGTTGAATGCCTTGACCACCTGGGCGCCGGGTAGCGCCTTGGCGATCTCCTCGGCAGCGGAGGTGGCGTGGCCCAGCGTCAGGCCCATGTAGTCGGCCGTCAGCGGGTTGGTGATGTCGATCACGATGCGGCCTTCCAGCGAACCGAGCGCTTTGAGTGCCGGCACGGCATCGGCATAACTGGTGGCGACGATGACGACCAGCGAGTCGCCCAGTGCGTCGGCCGGGGCCACGGCCGTTGCACCGGCATGGGCGACGGCCAGGGCCTCGGCCTTGGCCAGATCACGCGAGGTAACGCGGACCTGGTGGCCAGCGGCAGTGAGTTGCTTGACGAAGCCTGCGCCCATGCTGCCGGCGCCGATGAGAGTGATGTTCATGGTGATAGTCCTGTTGCGAGAGAGGGGCCGTAGTAGCACACGGGGAAAGCTGGCTGTCCCGAGTCCCCGGCAGGCCTGACGGCGTAAGAGAACTATATTGGACGCATAGGCCGGGATAAACTCCTATCGGATGGACAAATTGTTTTGATATTCGAGACTATGGACCTACTCCAAGCCATGAAAACCTACACCGCCGTGGTCGAGGCCGGCAGCTTCGTCGGAGCGATGGACGTGGTCGGGCTGTCCAAGCCCGCGGTCTCCCGCCACGTCAACGAGTTGGAGGAGCACCTGGGCACGCGCCTGCTGCAACGAACGACGCGCCGCCTGTCGCTGACAGGCGAAGGCCAGGCCTACTACCAACGCTGCAAGGAAATCCTGCTGGCCGTCCAGGAGGCGGAGGCCGAAGTGGGGTCCAGTGCGCTGCAGGCGCAGGGACGGTTGCGCATCGGTGCGCCCCAGACCTTCGGTGCGCTGTATCTGGCCGCGTTGTGGGGCCGATTCGCAGCGCAGAATCCGCAGGTCACGCTGGACATCGTGTTGTCGGACCGCGTGGTCGACCTCGTCGAGGAAGGGTACGACCTGGTGGTGCGCATCGCGCGGCTGTCCGATTCCAGCCTGGTCAGCCGCCCGCTCGCCCGTACGCGCATGGTGCTGTGCGCCTCGCCGGACTATCTCGCCGAGCGAGGCACTCCCGTGCACCCACACGAGCTCGCCCGGCACGACGTGATCTCCTATACCTACTGGTCATCCGGCGATCTCTGGAGCTTCCAGGGCCTCACGGATTCCGTGACGGTGCGCACGCATTCACGCATCCACGCCAACAACGGCGACACCTGCCGTGCGGCGGCGCTGGCACACCAGGGGATCATCCTGCAGCCGGATTTCCTGGTGCACGAGGACCTGCGCAGCGGTGCGCTGGTCGAGCTCATGCCGGAGTTCCGCGCAGTGGAGCTGGGCATCTTCGCGGTCTATCCCACGCGCAAGCAGTTGCCGTTGAAGGTGCGGCGGCTGGTGGACTTCCTCGTGGAGGCGCTGCGCACGCCGCCCTGGGCGCGGTGAAGGCAGGGTACAGGAGGCGCCCCCCCCCCCCCGGCAACGCGCCAGGCCTTCATCGGAACGCCTTGAGCTCCGGCGAGCTGCGCTGGTGCCAGGTCGGATACGGCGGTTGGCTGTCGCTTGCCGCGTCGAGCCTGGACACCTGCTCGGACGTCAGGCTCCAACCGACCGCGCCGATGATGACGTTGCTCACCGTCGGCCGCTGCAGCAGCCAGTTCAGGGCCACCTGCGGAATGGTCCTGCCGCTCTCTCGGGCGATGTCGTCGAGCGCATCGACGATGGCGAACAGATGCGCTTCGTCATATTTCAGGCCCATGTCGGCGCCGTCGAATGCGCGGGTCCCTGGCTCGGGCTTGCGGTCCCTGCGGATCTTGCCGGTCAGCGTGCCCCACCCGAGCGGCTACCAGATCATCGCGCCGAGCGCTTCCGCGATCCAGCCCGGCCGGCGAGGTAATCGACGAACTGGGCGAGTACCTGCTGCCACTGTTTCCCTGCGTGACACCGCAGAGTAACAGTGTGGAGGCCCAGCCGTGAACCGCCCGCTGCAACGCATGACTGTCGGCTCCCAAGCCAAGCAAGCAGCGGCTTGTCGAGTAGTTTGTGGACTTAAAGTCCACATTGTGGTGCTCTAGACCATATTTATCATGCGTGCGCCGTGAAATATAGTTGCTCGATTACATTGGTTCGCGGGCTTTGGCTTTGCGAAGTTCGTTCTTTCCCGTCATCTCTGGCTGGAAACGTGTGGGTCCCCCGTGGCCTCATGAGGTGCCGCACTGAGCTAGCGTTCACGGTTCTGTGTCGTGGCCCCAATAGGCGGATGCCACACGCCGTAAACTGGCGCCTTCCCGTCGTGGACGAGTCCCCTGGCTTGGTTCAACGCGGCACACGGCCATTTCGGAATCTCCGACTGTGTGGAAGGTTGGCGGCGGTTCCTCTAGGAGAACATGTCATGCCATTTCAAGCTGAGCCTGCCGACAGGCAGGTGTCTGCCGCACTAAGACTCTATACGACCCTGTTGGCTCTGGTGCTTGGCCTGGTCGGACTGTATTTCGTCTACAACGGCACCAAGCTGATCATGCTTGGTGGCTCCCTCTACTACCTGCCCGCGGGCATCGCGCTCATCGCTACTGCGATGCTGCTCGTGAGGCTCAGCTTGCGTGCGGCCTACCTGTATCTGGGGTTCTTCGTTGTCACCGCGTTGTGGTCCTTCTGGGAGGCTGGCTTTCAATTCTGGCCCCTCGCTGCGCGGCTTGGGTTATTCGCTGTTCTCGGCTTGCTCCTGGCCCTCTGCGTTCCGTGTTTGCCCGGAGCCAAGAGCATTCCGCGCATACGCGGCCTGGCTTTCGGACTCGCCGGTGCGACCGCCGTTGGGCTGGTGACAACCTTCGTGGGCGCTTTTTCCCCCGTCTGGCTCGTCAGGAACGGTGCGACGCCTCAGGTTGCTGCGGACTACAAGCCGGAGCTTGAGCCCAAGGACTGGGTTGGCTTCGGACGCACCACGACGGGTGAACAGTTCTCGCCGGATACGCAGATCACCAAGGATAATGTCGGCCAGTTGCAGGTTGCCTGGACCTTGCGCACTGGAGACATCAGTGCGGATGGCAGGGAGAACCAGAACACACCATTGCAGATCGGCAATACGCTCTATCCCTGCACTCAGTCGGGGCAGGTCTTTGCGGTGCGCGGCGACACTGGCGAGAAACTCTGGCACTTCGATCCCGAGGTGACGCCGGCCTCTACGGCCAACTGGATGCGGTGCCGCTCGTTGGCCTATTTCGAGGTTCCCGAGCTGTCCAATGACACACCGGGCAAGAAGCGTGTCTACCTCACCACGGGCGACATGCGTCTGATCGCGCTGGACGCGGCGACCGGCAAACCGGTGCCTTCCTTTGGCGAAGATGGAACCGTCTATCTGGCCGAGGGCATGGGCAAGGTCATCCCAGGCTTCTACAACCCCACCTCGGGGCCGCTGCTGGCGGGCCGCAACCTCATCGTCGGTGGCTGGGTGATGGACAACCAGTCCACCGATGAACCCTCGGGCGTCGTGCGTGCCTTCAATGCCGTCACCGGTGAATTGACCTGGGCCTGGGATGTTGGTCGTCCTGGCAAGACAGGTAAGCCGGCTGAGGGGGAGGTTTACACCCGCGGTACGCCAAACATGTGGGCCACGCCCAGCTACGACGCCGAGTTGAACATGGTGTATCTGCCCACGGGCGGTGCCACGCCAGACCTGTTCGGCGGTCTGCGTTCGCCTGAGTCGGAGCGCGTGTCCCAGTCGGTCGTTGCTCTGGATGCCACCACTGGCCAAGAACGCTGGGTATACCAGCTCGTGCATCATGACGTGTGGGACTACGACCTTCCGTCCAAGCCTGTGCTCTACGACATGCCCGATGGCAAGGGGGGACGAGTTCCGGCGCTCGTGCAGGCGGGTAAGAACGGAGAGATTTTCGTCTTGGATCGTCGCACAGGCATGCCGCTCACGCGGGTTGAGGAGCGCCCGGTACCCACCCAGGGCGTACCAGGGGAACGCCTGTCGCCGACACAGCCCTATTCCGTGGGCATGCCCCAGATGCGCGACACCGTGCTGACTGAGGCCAAGATGTGGGGTATCACGCCGATCGATCAACTGAGTTGCCGCGTGCAGTTCAAGGGACTTCATTACGAGGGCGATTACACGCCGCCGCAGTTGGAGTGGTATCTCGAAAATCCTTCCTGGTACGGTACCAACAACTGGGGTGGCCAGTCGATGGACAAGCAACACGACATCATGATCGTCAACGACATGCGGATCATGATGAAGGGGCGGCTGCTCTCCCGCGAGGAGACGAACGAACGGCTGGCCAACAAGTCGGTACAAGGTGTCGGTGGCGTGATTCCGATGGCCAACACACCGTATGGTGCCGAGCGAGGCATGGTGCAGTCCTTCCTGGGCGTGCCGTGCACGACGCCGCCCTTCGGCACGATGGCGGCCATTGACATGAATACGCACAGGGTCATATGGCACCGGTCGCTGGGCACGCCCGAGCAATTCGGTCCCCTGGGTATGAAGACCCATCTGCCAATTGAACTCGGCATGCCGACCCTGGGCGGTGCGGTGGCAACAGGTTCGGGGCTGGTGTTCTTCTCCGCCACCTCGGATTACTACCTGCGTGCGATCGATGTCATGACCGGCGAAGTGGTCTGGAAGAGTCCGTTGCCGGTGGGAGGCGGCTCCACACCGCTGGTGTTCACTTCTCCGGCTGATGGCAGGCAGTATGTCGTGGTGACTGCAAGCGGTTCCAGGGCGGCACCGGATTATGGCGACTACCTCATTGCCTATGCGTTGCCCGAGCAGGCACGACCGTAGGGGACGCCAAGGCGCCATGCCCGCCGGACCGGGTCAACCGGCCATTCCGGGCCGAGCGGCCGAATCCGCTATGGGTGAGCGGCTCGATGGTGTTGGCGACGGCCGACTGCGGCAACGCCGGATCGAGCCGCGCCATCCCCGGTGCTGGCCAGGCTCCATGTGATGGTCGGGGACCACGTCATCGCGGCCGACAGCCAGGCCGAAGCGGCTTTTCTGGCCGGTTCGCATTTCCACTAGGTCAATCACTTGCATCTCGGGCGGCTCGGCTCGCCGCCCCTTGCGCAGTTGCCGTTCACTTCCCGGCAACCCCGATCCGCCGGCTTCCGGATAAAGAGCCGAGCGCGGGGCGTCGAAGGGGCCGGCCGTAATCCAGTCGGTTCGACGTCGCTGCTGATCATGATGTGGCGTCAACCCGCAGGACGGCCCGGGTTGCCCGTTGCGGTAAACATGGCCGCATGCTCGCTGAACTCCCGGGCGGCCAGCCCGAGCAGCCAGCGGATCCTGGTCGTCTGCTCGCCGTCGGGTCGATTGCCCTGCGGATCGGCCTGGCCAAGTCGCCGGGCACACTCTCGCAATATCACGCCCGCGCGATGCGGGTCGTCGAGCGGCGCGCAGGCCAGGCGAAGCGTTTCCCGAACGGCGTCGCGCGCCAGGGGCGCCAGATCCGCCGTCTGCATTTCCCCCAGCCTGAAAAGCGCATGGCCCAGCGTCAGCGCGGCCAGGGCATCCTCGACCTGCTGTACCTGCCCGCGCGACCGGACCGCGAGGCTGAAGACCAGGTAGCGCAAGCGTGCGAGATGGCGCTCGGCCCATGGCGTCCCGGCGCGGATCGAGATCGCCGAGATCTCGCGGCGGATGGAGGCGCGCAGATGCATTCTGCGGCGGGCCGGGTTCATCGGCAGCAGCCAGCGGTAGAGCGCGTAGTTCAGCACGATCCCGGCCAGCAGCAGCGCTTCGTTGGCGACGATGGGAGGCAGCGTGCTCACACTCGTATCTACCGGCCGCGCCATGACCGCGAAGAGCATGTTGAAGGCCAGACCGATGACCAGTGTGGCTGGCCTGCTCTGCAGCAACGAGGCGATGAACACGAACGGCACCGCCAGCAGCAGCGAAAGCCAGGCGTCCCCGACTTCCGGCACCACCACCAGGCGCCAGATCACCGCCGGGATCGCGGCGGCCAGGCCACCCAGGAAGATCTGCCGAACGGCGGGCGCGGGCTCGTCCACCATGGAGAACAGCACCGTAAAGATGCAGGTTCCAAGCAGCAGGTAACGCATGGGCTCCCAGTCGATGGCAAGCCAGGCGAGCCCGGCGACCGAGGCGGCGATCGCCCCGCGCAGCATCGCCAGCCGCAAGCCGGCGATCTCCGGGTGGGGCCGTGACGCCTGCGGCGCGGATTCACCTTTCCCCTCCGAGAACCGCCGGTAAACGCGGGCGGTGCGTGCGAGCAGCATCCGCATCTCGCCCAGCACGGGCGACAGCACCGGATCGGATGCTTCCAGTTGTCGGGATGCTGCATCGATCGCTTCGACGTCGAGAACACCCTCGGCGGTCAGTACGTTCGCAGATGCGTCGAACGCCTCGCGCAGCGCCATCAGGCCTGCATGCCCCGGCGCCTGCGAAGAGGCTTCGCGCGAACGGATCGCGCGGGCGACGACGATCAGGTCGAGAAGGAATGCGAACAGCGCGTTCATTTCCCCGAGCCTGCGCCGGCCGGCGATCGATCCGGCGACGGCATCCTCGGCCGAGGCCTCGACGGCGGCGAGGGACAGCAGGAATTCGCGTTCCCGCGTCAGTGGTCGTCCGCTGTCCTCGGTCAGGGCATCGGCGATCAGCGTGAGCGCTTGTGTCGCCACCGTCCGGGCCCGGCCGGCGATGGCCGGGCCCGATGTGGGCGGGCCGAGGGCGATCGCCACGCCGACCGCCGAGACGACGCCGATGAGGTTGTCCAGAACCCGTGCAGCGGCGAACGTCGAGGGGTCGAGGGTCGTGCCCAGGGTCAACGCCACGATGACGGCGGAACTCAGCCCACACAGCGCCGCGCCATACGCGCGTTGGTGACGCATCGCATTGGCGACGCCGCAGCAGACAGCGATCCAGGCGGCAAGTCCCGCCAGCGACACGGCGGACGATCCGCTTCCGGCGATTACCAGCAGCGCTCCCGCCACGGCGCCGACCAGGGTTCCGATCAGTTGCGCCAGACTGCGCTCGAACAGCAGTCCCCTCGGCGGCTGCCCGATCATCCAGACCGCCATGGCCGCCCACCACGGGCTTTCCATCCCCAACGCTGTCGCGACCGACATCGCGATCATCGAGGCCAGTGTCAGGCGAATGGCGATGTTGCACGCCGCGGAATTGAGGAAAGTAGCAATCAGGGGCTTCAAGGGAGTATCAGGTGCGAGCGGCGTCCCGGTCTTGCTGAACCGCCAGGGTCGCGCAGAACTCCCAACGCAGCAGCGGCACCAGCCGGAACAGTCGAAAAAAGATCGCTGGCTCATTCCCGACAAGCAAGCGACAGCCATGAACGGACAGCGTTGCCGCTCAGAATGGATACGGCTGGGCTGGGTCCTCTAGCGTGATCCACTTGATCTCGGTGAACTCGTCGATGACCGCACGCCTGTCGAGGGGCCAGTAGCCGACCAGGATGCGAACGCCTTGGCCGCCGATTCGGCGGCCGCGAGCGCATCGGCAACTGAGGCGGCCGCGCCGGTGCTCACCAATTCGCCGCTGACGGGGTGGCGCCGTTCGAAGGTGGCGCCGTTCTCTGCGGCACGGGGGATGTTGTCGATGACGAGTTCTGTTTGCATGGTTGTCTCTTCTCTAAAACTGGGTGTCGGCCTGGGAAAGGCGCCTGGGTAGCACTCAGAGCGAGTTGGCGAAACGCAGGATGGGCTTGATGGTGACGCCGCTTTTGCTGTCGGCCATGGCCTGGTTCAGCGCCTCGAAGCGATAGAACTTGACCAGCCGGTCGAGCGGGAAGCGGCCCTGCCGGGACCGCTCGATCAGCTCGGGAATGAAAGTGCGCGAGACTACGTCGCCCTGCACGATCCCCATGATGCGGCGGCCGGGAATCCGGTACCGATGGCCGGCATGCCCACCAGATACGGCTGCGTTGGGCTGACCCGGTCGCCTTCCTGGTGTTCCTGCGGGACAGACTTCTCCTGGACTTCGGCCCGCGGCAAGCCGTCGCGGCGGTCGAGCAGGCAGACCTGGTCGCGCTTGGTGACCTGCACCAGCGCCGGCATGGTGCCGCCCTGGCCGTCGGGGAGGTCGACCAGCACCGGCTGCGAGGGCACGTCGTAGTCCCGAAGGTCCGTGGTGCGCGGTCTGGAACTCCCAGCGCACCCGGCCGGTGGCCGGTTCCAGGCTGTCGACGTTGTCGCGGTTGATCTGCGTCTCGAGCGCGAAGCGCGCTCCCCGCGCGGTGCGGCCGTAATACTGCCATGCCGAAAGCTCTGGTGCCCGTGGCTCTCCAGCCGCTGCCACCGAAGCGATGGCGCCATTGCGGGTCACGCTGTGTGCAAGGACCTGCGTGGCGCCTCCGGCGCGGGCCCGTTCTTGTCCTCGGACATCTTGTTGGATCCATGCGTTGGGCTGATACGCAGCATGTTCGGCGCGAAGGGTGAATGGCGTCGATCGTGCTGCGCCGGGCTGGCCGGGAGTGATGTGCCGCGGGGAGGTTTTCGTGCAGGGGCCCGCGGCAATGGGCGATCAGCTTTCCTCTGGCTTCGCTTGCCCGAAGAGCTTTCCTGCACCCGCCCAATCCGAAGGGGCGACATCCTCGAAGATCACATAGATGTAGTTTGGATCCGTCCCGGTGTTCTTGACGATGCTCTCGGTGATCTCGGCGGCGACGGCCTGCTTTGCCTTGGTGTCCTTGCCCTCGAACCAGCTGACGCGTACTACAGGCATGTTCAATTCCTCTCTTGGTGATGAAGTGGAAGTGCCAGCTCCCATGGCCTGGCACGCGCGGCGCAAACCGAGTCAGTTCCGATCCACAGCCGGATCGGTCTTCCTACCGATCGCGGCCCAATGAATGAAGCCTTGATCGCACGCCTGGTTGCTTGGTGCTCCAAGACGATGTTGATCATATTTGTTGCCCAAATATTGATAAAGGCGGATTCAATCTACAATTGGTAGATATTAATTCCACTGTTGATAATGGCACATGGCTGGGCAGCGCGTGTCCCCGGACTCACTCTCAGGCGTTGGCGCGTTCGTCGCCGTGGTTCGAGCAGGCAGCTTTACCCTGGCGGCCGAACGCCTGGGCGTGACCAAGTCGGCCGTTGGAAAAAGCATCAACCGTCTCGAGGAACGCCTCGGGGTGAAGCTCATCCGGCGTACGACGCGGCGCCTTCAACTGACATTCGACGGCGAGGCGTATTTCCAGGCCTGTTCGGTGGCGCTGGATGGAATTGCGGCAGCGCAGGCGCAGATCACGCCGTACGATCAGGTCCTGCGGGGCCGGGTGCACATCGACATGCCGATGGCGTTCGGCAAGAGTGTGCTGCTGCCCATCCTGCTGGAAATGGCAGCGCCGCACCCCGAACTGGCCCTGACGATGAGCTTCAACGATGCCACCGTCGATCTCATGCGGGCCGAGGCGGATCTTGTGATCCGCTTCGGCCGGCTTCCCGACAGCGGCCATCTGGTCGCCCGCAAGCTGACCAGCCAGGAACGCCTGATCTGCGGCTCTCCCGGCTACCTGCAGACGCACGGCGTGCCGATGAACCTGTCCGATCTCAACGGCCATCGATGCATCGTCGGGACGACCCACGGGCCGCCACAGCAATGGACAGTGCAGGACGGTGGGCAGGTGACGCACATCACGCCGCCCGCCACACACCAACTGAGCGATGGCGAGTCGATCGTGGAGACGGCCTTGGCAGGGTTCGGCCTGTGCCAGATGCCCGTGTCGCTGTTGCGGTCCCACATCGAGCAAGGCCGGTTGGTGCCCGTTCTTCAGGCCTATTCCGGCGTCCTGGTCGACATCCACATACTCTGGGTTCGCCAGTCCGCTCTCGCACCCAGAGTCCGCTATGTGATCGACCAACTCATGGAGTGCGCGGAACGGGGCGAACTGGATTAAGCGATTTCACTTGGGGCTTGACTTGGTGCTCTAGCGCCCGTCGCACTGAATAACAGCCCTCCAAGGGAGTGCCTCGCTTCCTCCTGATCTGCCTGTGCGGTGGTTGCACTGCTGGCCTGGGCGCTGTACCTGGGCAAGCTGTCAGCCTTCGCGGTGCTGCCAAGCCCGAGGAAGCCGCGCTGCGCGAGCGCTTCGGCACCGACTTTGATGCCTACGCCGCGCGCGTGCGGCGCTGGCTGTAAAACCCGTCATCCTTCTCCCTTCATCGATCTCTGGAGTACCGCCATGACCTGGCCTCCGAATCTGCAAAACATCACCCTGCCAGTCACTGGCATGAACTGCGGCGGCTGCGGGGGCAGCGTGGACGAGGCCGTGCGCGCGCTGTCGGGCATCGCCGACGTGCAGGCGCTGGCGGCCTTCGGCCTGCTGCCACCCATTCATGCGGCGGCGCTGCAGTCGATCCCGGATATCGGCATCCTCGCCCACTCGTCCCGACTGCTCCGCAACCGGGAGACCGCCAATGGCTGAGGCAGCGGTATCGGATCGAGACAGGGGGGGCTGGGCACCGCTGTTCGCCGCCTGGCTGGTCGCATTGATCGCCTCGCTCGCAGTGCTCTTCGTGGGCGAGGTCATGGACCAGACGCCCTGCAACCTGTGCTGGTTCCAGCGTACCTTCATGTTTCCGCTGGCCATCGTGCTGGGCGTGGCCAGCCTGCGCGCGGACTCGGCCGCATGGCGCTATGCGCTACCGCTGGCCGTCGGTGGCCTGCTGGTGGCGGGCTTCCACAGCCTGCTCTACCTGGGCGTGATCCCCGAGCGCATCATGCCCTGCAGCCAGGGCGTGTCCTGCACCAGTGCCGACATGACCATCCTAGGCGGCCTGCCGCTGCCCCTGCTGGCGCTGGCCGCCTTCGGCGCCATCGCCACGCTGCTTCTCATGACCCGTTCCAGGACCTCCCTATGACCCGACGCACCACGATCGTTCTCCTCACCGCACTCGTCGCCCTGGCGGCTTTCGCCACGGCCGTCTTTCTCTACCAGCGCCACGACCGGCAGCAGGCGGCCGAGCGGGCCGCAACACAGTTCGATGTCATGGTCCGGGAGCACTCACCCGTCCAGGGACCTGCGAATGCCCCGGTCACCATCGTCGAATTCTTCGACCCGGCCTGCGAGGCCTGCCGGGCCTTCCATCCCTACGTCAAGCAGATCCTGGCCGCCTACCCTCAAGATGCGCGCCTCGTGATCCGCTACGTGCCATTCCATCGTGAGCCATCGGTCGCCGGGGTGCAGATCCTCGAAGCAGCGCGGCAGCAGAACCGCTTCGAGCCTGTCATGGACGCATTGATGCAGTCTCAGCCGGTCTGGGCCAGCCACAGCAACTCCGCCACCGAGCGGGCCTGGGAATTCGCCCGGGCGGCAGGATTGGATCTGGAACAAGCCCGGGCCTATGTGGCCACGGGTGCGGTCGACAAGGTGCTGGCGCAGGACGTGGCCGACCTGGAGGCGGTGGGCGTGCGCGCCACGCCTACCTTCTTCGTCAATGGCAAGCCGTTGCCCGAGCCGGATCCGCGCGTGCTGCTGGAGATGGTCAAGAGCGAGGCCGAACGCGCACGCAAGGCGCCATGAGTCGCGTGGCTCTGCGCGCAGGGCCCGGGCATACCCTAGGTTGACGTCCTCTTTCTAATGCATATAGATTAAATAAAGCACATGAATTAAAAAAATCACGGAGACAGCATGGCGCGCGCCGCCGAAACTTCGCTGACCCTGCTCGAGACGGCCGAACGCCTGTTCGCCGAGCGCGGCATCGAGCACGTGTCGCTGCGCCAGATCGTCCTCGAGAGCGGCCAGCGCAACGTCTCGGCCCTGCACTATCACTTCGGCTCGCGCGAAGCCCTGGTGTCCGAACTGCTCAACCTGCGCCTCGGCCAGGTCAACGAGCGGCGCAACGCGCTGATCGACCGCCTGCTCGCCGGGCACCCATGTCCCACCGCCCACCAGTTGCTGAGCGCATCGTTCCGCGCGCTCTGCGAGGTCGTGCGCGACACCGGCTGGGGCGCCTCGTACATCCAGGTCCTGGTCCAGGCCACCTTCAGCCCGCGGCTGCTCGGCGTCGGCGTGATCGCGCGCCAGCGCGTCACCGGCCTGCGCCGTGTGCGCGACATGCTGCTCACGCAGCTCGGGCATCTGCCGCCTCGCGTGGCCCGCCAGCGGCTGGTCCTGGTCAACGACACAGCCGTCTACAGCATCGCGCACTGGAGCCGCCTGGCGCACGGACCGGCCGGCGCCGTGCCGCTCGACACCCTGCTCGCGCAGCTCACCGACTTCTGCACCGCCGGCCTGCTCGCTCCCGGCAGCGCGCAGGCCGATCACAGCGACACCCGCACGGCCCCCACCCTCGCAACCGGAACCTCCAGATGAGCACTACTGCATCCCCCAAGGACGACGCGGCCTTTCTCGTGACGAAGGAAGGCCTGGAATCCGTGGCCGACGGCATCCACGTCCTGCACGGCCAGGGCCAGTCCCTGGTCGTCGAACTGCCCGACAGCCTGCTCCTGGTGGACACCGGGCCGGGCGGCAAGGTCACGCGCGGCATGATCGCCCACCTGCGCGAGCATCTGCCCCAGCCCCTGGGTGCGATCGCCTACAGCCACGGCCACATCGGCTACAACGCCGGCCTGCCGCTCTGGCTGGCCGACGCCGCCGAGCGCGGCCATGCGCGGCCGCGCGTCATCGCCCACGCCAACGTGCCGCGCCGCTACGCGCGCTACCGCGCCACCATGCCCCTGCAGGAACGCATGGCCGAAATGCAGTTCCGCACCCGGGCCGGCGCGCTGCGCGGCAAACTGCCGGTGCACGATCCGGACGAGGGCTTCGACGACGTCCTGGTGCTCGGCGAAGGCGAGCGCCAGGCGCACCTGCTGTGGGCGCCCTCCGAGACCGACGACGCCATCTCGGTCTGGATGCCGCACCAGCGCATCCTGTACGGCGGCCCGGCCGTGCTCGACAACATCCCGAACATCGGCACACCGCTGCGCACCCTGCGCCACACGCTGCGCTGGGCCGACACGCTGGAGAAGCTGGCCGCGCTGCGCCCGCGCCTGGTGATCCGGGAGTTCGGCCCGCACATCGTGGGCGAGGACGAGGTGCAGACGGTGCTCGGCGGCACCGCGCGCGCCCTGCGCTGGCTGCATGCCGAGGTGATCCGCCTGCTCAACGAGGGGCTGGGCGAGCGCGAACTGCTCGCCCGCCTGGAATATCCGCCCGAGCTCTTCGAGCAGCCCTGGATGAAGCCCACCTATGGCGATCCGGACTTCATCGCCCGCGACATCTACCGCTCCGAGAACGGCTGGTGGGACCGCAACGCGACCAGCCTGCACCCGGCGCCGCCGCCGGACGTTGCCGCCGAGATTGGCAAGGCCATCCAGGACAAGGGCGCGGTGCTCGCGCATGCGCGCGCGCTGGCCGAACGCGGCGAGCTGCAGCTCGCCCTGCACGTGGTCGACCTGCTCGCCACCGCCAGCGGCGAGGCGCCCGAGTTCGCCGAGGCCCGCGCGCTGAAGGCGCAATGGCTGCGCGAGCGCGCCCGCCAGGTGCCGAGCTACGTCTCGCGCAGCCTCTACCACGCCAGCGCCAACATGCTGGAAGACGGCAGCGCCGCCGCCTTCAGCCTCCGTTAAGCCCGCCACCGCCGTGTCCACCATGTCCAGCTCCATCGACCGCCTCGACTCCTTCTTCGCCCCGCGCAGCATCGCCATCGTGGGCGCTTCCGACACGCCCACGAAGATCGGGGGCATCCCGCTCACCTACCAGCTCTCCTACGGCTTCGACGGCGCCATCTATCCGATCAACCCCACCCGCGACACGGTCCAGGGCCAGCGCGCCTGGCCCAGCCTGCGCGCGGTCGGCGAGCCCATCGACCTGGCCATCTTCGCGATCCCCGCCCAGCAGGTCGAGGCGGCGCTGGAAGACGCCATCGCCGCCGGGGTGCGCAACGTCGTGCTGTTCTCGGCCGGCTACGCGGAGGTCGACGATGCCGGCCGCCAGGCCCAGGAGCGCCTCGCCGCGCGCGCACGCGCCGCCGACATCCGCTTCATCGGCCCGAACTGCCTGGGCTTCATCAACATCGCCCGCAACGCCTATGCGACCTTCGCCCCGGCGGTGGCGGCGGGCCGGGTGGCCCACGGCGACATCGCCGTGGTCAGCCAGAGCGGGGCCTTCGGCATCTACGCCTATGCGCTCGCCCGGGCGCGCGGGCTCGGCCTGTCGTACTGGGCCACGACCGGCAACGAGGCCGACATCCAGGTGGCCGACTGCATCGAATGGCTGGCCAAGGACCCGGGCACCCGCGTCATCCTGCTCTACCTGGAAGGCTGCCGCGACGGCGCCCGGCTGCGCCGCGCGCTGGCGGCGGCCCGGACAGCGAACAAGCCGGTGGTGGCCGTCAAGGTCGGGCGCACCGCCGCGGGCGCCAGCGCGGCCGCCTCGCACACGGCGTCGCTGGCGGGCGACGATGCGGTCTACGACGCGGTGTTCCGCGAGTACGGCGTGTGGCGCACGCACACCATCGAGGACTTCTTCAACGTGGGCTATGCGCTCTCGGTGGCGCCGCGTCCGACCAACCCGAGCGTGGGCGTGCTGACGGTCTCGGGCGGGGTAGGCGCGCTGATGGCCGACGATGCCAGCCTGGCCGGCCTGGAACTCACGCCCATGCCCGAGCACACCCAGCAGTGGCTGCGCGAAAAGGTGCCTTTCGCGGCGCCCGTGAACCCGGTGGACATCACCGCCCAGGTAACCGCGCAGCCCGAGCTGCTCGACGAGACAGCCTACCGCATGCTGGACGAGGGCGGCTACGGCAGCCTGCTCATCTTCCTGGCCGCGGGCGGCCTGTCGGACACCATGTGGCCGCGCAACGAAGCCCTGGCCGCGTCCCTGCGCGAGCGCTTTCCCGACCGCACGGTGGTGTTCGTGACCCTGTTCTCGCCCGAGCGCAAGGCCCGCCTGCAGGCGCTGGGCGTGCTCGCCTACGACGATCCGAGCACGGCCATCCGCGCGGTGGCCGCGCTGCAGGCCCTGGGCCGCCCGCGCTCCGAAGCGTCGGCCGCGCCGGCCGCCGCCGGGCCCGTGACACTGCCCGCCGGCAGCGCGCCGCTCACCGAGCTGCAGGCCCTGGCGCTGCTCGAGGAGGCGGGCGTGCCCACGGTGCCGGCGCGCGCGGCGCGCACCGCGGACGAAGCCGTGGCCGCCGCCCAGGCGGTCGGCTGGCCCGTGGTGCTGAAAGTGCTCTCGCCCGACATCGCGCACAAGAGCGACGTCGGCGGCGTGCGGCTGAACCTGCGCGACGAACAGGCCCTGCGCGCGGCCCACGCGGCCATGCTGGACGACGTGCGCGCGGGCGCGCCGCACGCGCACCTCGAAGGCGTGCTGGTGGCGCCCATGGTGGGCGGCGGCATCGAGTGCATCCTCGGCACCCAGCTCGACCCCGTGTTCGGCCCGGTCGTCATGTTCGGCCTGGGCGGGGTGGACGTCGAGCTGCAGAAGGACTTCGCCCTGCGCCTGGCCCCGGTGAGCGAGGACGAGGCGCGCGCCATGATGCGCGAGCTGCGCTCCTATCCCCTGCTCACGGGCTATCGCGGGCGCCCGCCGGCCGACCTGGACGCGCTGGCGCGCGCCATCTCCCGGCTGTCCACGCTCGCGGCCGACGGCGCCGCGCAGATCGCCTCGATCGACGTGAACCCCTTCATCGCGCGCCCGGGCGATGCGCTCGCGCTGGATGCGCTGGTCGTGCGCACGCCACCCGGTTCCTGACTCCGGCCAGCGCGGGCAGCGACAGGCGCTGTCCGCGCTCCCTATCCGCCGCACAGACGGCAATCGCAGACGCAGAACGAGGAGACACTCCATGCCTGCATGCTTCCCCCCCTGGCCGCGCGCCCTGCTGGGTATCGCCGCCGTTTCCCTGTCCCTCGCGGCACAGGCCGCCTCCTGGCCCGAGGAACGGCCGATCCAGCTCATCCTGCCGGCCTCCGCGGGCAGCCAGCCCGACATCCTCGGCCGCCTGCTGGCCCAGCGGCTGAGTGCGGATCTCGGCCAGTCCATCGTGATCGAGAACAAGGCCGGCGCCACGGGCGTGGTCGGCAACGACGCGGTGGTCCGCGCCAAGCCGGACGGCTACACCCTCGGCTTCACGTATGCCGCGACCATCATCGGCAACAAGCTGCTCAACCCCAGCATGCCGCACGACCCGCTGACCGACCTGACACCCATCGCGCAGGTCGGCCGCGGCGGCAACCTGCTGGTGGTCACGCAGGACTTCCCGGCCAAGGACTTCCCCGGCGTGGTCGCCGAAGTCAAGAACAACCCGGGCAAGTACAACTATGCCTCGTGGGGCACCGGCTCGGGCGGGCACATCGCCATGGAGAGCATCAAGCACCAAACCGGCATGGACATCGAGCACATCCCCTACAAGACCGTGCCGCAGATCCTGACCGACCTGAAGGGCGGGCGCATCCAGGTGGCCTTCGTGGACGCCTCGGGCCCGCTGCCGATGATCCAGTCGGGCGAGCTGATCCCGGTGGTGAGCAGCGCCAGCGTGCGCCCGCCCGCCACGCCGCAGGTGCCCACCCTGCTCGAACAGGGGGTGCAGTTCAACGCCGATGCGTGGTTCGGCCTGTTCGGCCCCAAGGGCATGGACCCGGCCCTGGTCGAGCGCATCAACGCCGCCATGAACAAAGCCATGGTGGACCCGGAGATCGCCGCCCGCTTCGAGCAACTGAACATGGCCGCGCCCCAGCCGCGCACCTCCGCCGAGTTCGCCGCGACCATCGCGAACGACGTGAAGGTGTGGGACGAGGTCATCAAAGCCGCCCATATTTCGCTGCCCTGAGCACGAGCACGCACGTTTGCCACCATGAGACCGGAGCGGGCCGCGCGCCCGCCCCGCCCCAGCATTCGAGGAGACCTTCATGAGCACGAAGAACCTGATCACCGCCGGCCTGCTCGGCGTCGGCCTGCTGTGCGCCGCCGGCGCCCAGGCAGCCGAGCCCTGGCCCAAGGCCAAGCCGGTCACATTCATCATCACGTCCGCCGCGGGCGGCGGCACGGACACCATGGGCCGCCTGGTAGCCGACCGCCTGAGCAAGGTGATCGGCCAGACCATCATCGTGGAAAGCAAGCCCGGCGCGAACGGCATGATCGGCAACGACACCGTCGCCCGCGCCAAGCCGGACGGCTACACGCTGTCCTTCACCTACGCGGCAGCCATCGTCTCGAACAAGCTCTTGATGCCCAACCTGCCGCACGACCCGCAGACGGACCTCACCCCGATCGCCCAGATCGGCGCGGGCGGCAACCTGCTGGTCGTCAGCAAGGAATTCCCGGCCAAGGACTTCGCCGGCATGCTCGAGGAAGTCAAGGCCAAGCCCGACGTCTACAGCTACGGCAGTTGGGGCAACGGCTCGGGCGGCCACATCACGATGGAGGCGATCAAGCAGCAGACCGGGCTCAAGATGCAGCACGTGCCGTACAAGGGCGTGCAGCCCTCGCTGATCGACATGGTCGGCGGGCGCCTGCCCATCGCCTTCGTCGACAGCTCCTCGTCGCTGCCGATGATCCAGTCCGGCCAGATCGTCCCGATCGCCAACAGCGGCAAGACCCGCGCGCCGATGAACCCGGACGTGCCGACCCTGACCGAACTGGGCATCGATTACGACGCCGAATCCTGGTATGGCGTCTTCGGGCCCAAGGGCATGGACCCCGAGCTGGTGGCGCAGATCAACACCGCGGTCAACACCGTGCTCAAGGACCCGGAAATGATCGAGCGCTTTCGCCAGCTCAACATGACGGCCCCGGCCGACAAGAACGCCCAGGCCTTCGCCGATACCATCGCCAACGACCTGAAGGTCTGGGGCGACGTGATCCAGGCCGCCGACATCACTCTGGACTGACGGAAATCCGACATGACGACACGCACCCTGAATTCGCCCGCCCAACGCCAGGCCTATTCCGCCGCCTTCCAGGGCTGGGTCTGGGGCTACCCTCTGATCGAATCCCTGCGCACCTGCTACGAGGGCTTCACCGACGCCGCCGGCCCCGCCGACGGCAGGCCGCACATCAACACCTTCAACCATGCCACCCGGCCCAGCACCCATGAAGACCGCTGGGTGGTGACGCCGGCCAACGACCTGATCTACTCGACCTCCTGGCTCAACCTCGCCGACGGCCCGGTCATCCTGGGCACGCCCACGCCCACCGGCCGCTACTTCGTCATGGCGCTGCTCGATGCGCATACCAACAACTGGACCAACATCGGCCCGCGCGAATGCGGCGACGGCCCCGCGCGCCATGCCATCGTCGGCCCCGACTGGCAGGGCGAGCTGCCCGAGGGCGTGCGCGAGGTGCGCGCGCCGACCGACCTGGTCTGGGTGATCGGCCGCATCCTGGTCGACGATGCCGACGACCTTTCTGCCGCGCAGGCCTTCCAGCAGAGCTTCACGCTGGAGCCGCTCTCCGGCAAGCCGGGCCGCCTGCCGGCGAGCGTGCGCGATTACGACGCCAGCGGCGACCCGCTGGCCTTCTACGCCAACCTCGCGCGCGGGCTGGCCGACTTCCCGGTGGCCGAGGCCGAGCGCGGCCTGGTAGCGCAGCTCGCGCCGATCGGCATCCGGCCTGGCGCGCCCTTCGACGCCCAGGCGCTGGAGCCGGAAGTGCGCGAAGCCGTGGCCTGGGCCGTGGAGGATGCGCGCGACTTCATCCACTCGATCACCCGCAGCAAGCGCGCCCGCTCGTGGGGGCTCAGCTACCGGATCGGCGTCTACGGCTTCGAGTACGTCACGCGCGCGGCGACCGCGATGAAGGGGCTGGGCGCTCTGGTCGGCAGCGAAGCGCTGTATGCCATGTCCGACTTCGACGGCGACAAGCGCCCGCTGCATGGCAGCAACGCCTACGTGCTGCACTTCCCCGCGGGCCAACTGCCGCCGGTCGACGCCTTCTGGTCCGTGACCCTGTACGGCGACGACTTCTACCTCATCGACAACCCCATCAAGCGCTATGCGCTGGGCGACCGCACCAAGGGCCTGGAATACAACAGCGACGGCTCGCTGACCCTGTACCTGCAGCACGAGGAGCCCAGGCAGGGCCGCAGCAACTGGCTGCCCGCGCCGGCCGGCGCGTTCTACCTGGTCCTGCGCCTGTACCACCCGCGCCAGGAGATCCTGGACCGCAGCTACCGCATCCCCGCCGTCACCCGCGTGCAGTGATGCCGCGACTCCTGGAGCACGACGCGTGAATTCCGCCACCCCATCGACCGAGCTCAGCCTGCGCGAGCTGGCGGCCGAAGCCTTCGTCTACACCTGCCCGGTGTTCGAGATGCTGCGCATGCGCACCCTGACCGCGCCGCGCCGCAATGCCCGCGGCACGCCGGCCGGCGAGACCCGGGAGAGCACCCATCGCTGGGTCAACACCTTCATCCACGCGCGCCACCTGCTCAAGGCCGGCGAGAGCCGCGTGGTGACGCCCAACTACGACACGCTCTACACCAACGCCTGGCTCGACCTGGCCCAGGGCCCGGTGGTGATCTCGGTGCCGGACACCGCCGACCGCTATTACGTGCTCGGCTTTCTGGACGCCTACACCAACCCGTTCTGCCACCTGGGCCGGCGCACCACCGGCACCGGCGCCGGCCGCTTCCTGGTGGCCGGCCCGGGCTGGCAGGGCGACGTACCCGAAGGCATGCAGCTCGTGCGCTGCCCCACGCCGATGGTGTGGATCATCGGCCGCATCCTGGTCGACGGGCCGGACGACGTGGCCGCCGTCAACGCGCTGCAGGAGGGCTACACCATTACCGCCCTGGGCAGCGACGACACCGATGGCCGCGTGGTCGACGCCTGGATGGCCGAGAAGCGCTTCCCGGACGATGCACTGGCCTACCTGCGCATCGTGGCGCGCGGCCTGCGCGAGAACCCGCCGCCGGCGAGCGAAGCGGCGCTGATGGCGCGTCTGGCCGCACTCGGCCTGGGCCCGCAGGCGGACGCCGGCACGCTGGATGCCTGCACACCGGCCCAGCGCGAGGCGATCCAGGCAGGCTACGACGCGGCGCGCGAGGAGATGAGCCAGCGCAGCCGTGGCAGCCGCCAGCAGGACAACGGCCCGCGCGCGAGCTGGGAGCCGCCCAAGTTCATCGGCGAGAGCTTCGGCACCGACTACCGGCAACGCGCCTTCGTGGCCATCGGCTACATCGGCGCGCTGTGCACGGACGAAGCGTATTACGCGATGAGCTACGTCGACGCCGAGGGCGAACGCCTGGACGGCAGCCATCGCTACGTGCTGCGCTTCGAGCCGCACGAGCTTGCGCCCGTGGACTGCTTCTGGTCGGTGACGCTCTATAGCACCCGCGACTTCATGTTGGTGCCCAATGCACTCGAGCGCTATGCCGTCGGCGATCGCAGCCGGCACCTGCGCTGGGGTGCGGACGGCAGCCTGGAGATCCGGATCCAGCACGAGGCCCCGGCAAGCGAGGACCAGGGCAACTGGCTGCCGGCGCCGAAGGACGGGTTCTATCTGTGCCTGCGCGCCTACCAGCCGCGCCAGGCGCTGCTCGACGGCAGCTATCAGGCGCCGCCGGTACGCCGCGCGGACTGAACCGGGCCCGTGCCGGGGAAGGACACCGGGCGCCGTTCCCCGGCCGCGAGCCTCAGGGCTTGAAGTGGCCGGTCAGGCGAAAGCGCCCGCCCGGATGCCAGAGACGGACCACGCAAGCCACGTCGGCGCCGCAATAGACGCGGCGCCGCACGAGCAGACAAGGGGTGGCCTCGGCCACGTCCAGCGCCTGCGCGACGGCGGCCGGGGCGGCCACCGCCTCGACGGCCTGTTCGGCCTCGGTGAGCGGCGCGTGTTCGGCCAGATAGCGGCCCGGCGTGGCCGCGTCGAAGTCGAAGGCGAGAAAGTCCGGGCAGACGGCCGGATTGACGAAGCGCTCTTCGAGCTGCACCGGCACCCCGTCCTCGCGGTGGACCAGCGTGACGCTGAACACCGCCGTGCGGCTGCGCAAACCCATCGCCGCGGCCAGATCGGCGTCGCTCGCGATCTTTTCGCGCACGAGCACGTGGGCCGAATGCGCATGGCCGCGCGCGGCGATGTCGTCCTGGATTTCGGGCATGTGCAGCACCGAGGCAATCGGCTGCAGCTCGGCGACGAAGGAGCCGACGCCCTGGGTGCGCAAGATCAGGCCCTCGGCCGTCAACTCGCGCAGCACGCGGTTGGCCGTCATGCGCGACACCCCGTACTCGCGGGTGAGCTCGTGCTCGGACGGCACGCGGTCGCCAGGCCGCCAATGGCCCTGGGCGATCGCCTCGCGGATCGCGTCCTTCATTTGCACATACAAGGCAACCGGGGCAGCAGCTTTGGCCATGACGACGAATCCGTACTCTGGACGACGGTTCAGCATACCACCCGGCATGCGCACCTCATACGAGGGAAAGCGCGCCCATTTGCTGGCCGCGCAAGGCACAATAGCGCATCCCCCCGAGCCCGCGTACGCGCACCGTGTCCTCCGCCAGAATCAGCCTGCCGGCCCTCACCCTGGGCGCACTCGGCGTCGTCTATGGCGACATCGGCACCAGCGTGCTGTATGCCACCAAGGAGGTCTTCGGCCAGGGACACGTCGCCATGACCACGGCAAATGTCTATGGGATCTCCTCGCTGATCTTCTGGACGCTCACGGTCATCGTGTCGATCAAGTACGTGCTGCTCGTGCTGCGCGCGGACAACGCCGGCGAGGGGGGGCTGGTCGCGATGCTCGCGCTCGCCTCGCAGGCGGTCGTCGACAAGCCGGGGCTGCGCCGCTGGCTGCTCGCGCTCGGCATCTTCGGCACCTCGCTGTTCTATGGCGACGGCGTGATCACCCCGGCCATCTCGGTGCTCTCGGCCATCGAGGGGCTGGAAGTGATCTCGCCGGCGCTCGCGCCCTACGTGCTGCCCGCCACGCTGCTCGTGCTGTTCCTGCTCTTCGCCATGCAGAAGCGGGGCACCGGCGGCATCGGGCGGCTGTTCGGGCCCGTCACGCTGGTGTGGTTCGGCGTCATCGCCCTGCTCGGCGCAAACCAGATCCTGCGCCATCCCGAGATCCTCGCGGCGCTGCTGCCCACGTACGCGCTCGGCTTCATCCTCGAGAACCCCGGCACCACCTTCATCATCCTGGGCGCGACCGTGCTCTGCGTGACGGGCGCCGAAGCGCTCTACGCCGACCTCGGGCACTTCGGCAAGCGGCCGATCCGCCTCGCCTGGTATCTGGTCGTGATGCCCGCGCTCACGCTCAACTACTTCGGCCAGGGGGCGCTGCTGCTCGAAGATCCGCAGGCTATCCGCAACCCGTTCTACCTGATGGTGCCCGCATGGGGCGTGATCCCCCTGGTGGTCCTGGCCACGGCGGCCACGGTGATCGCCTCGCAGGCACTCATCACCGGGGCGTTCAGCGTGACCCGCCAGGTGATCCAGCTCGGCTACCTGCCGCGCCTGCACGTGCAGTACACCAGCGCCGAGCATGCCGGGCGCATCTACATTCCCGCGGTGAACTGGTCGCTTTTCGTGGCGATCGCCTTCGCCGTGGTGCTGTTCGGCAGTTCGAGCAGGCTCGCCGGCGCCTACGGCATCGCGGTCACGCTGGACATGCTGATCACGACCATCCTCACCTTCTTCGTGCTGCGCTATGCCTGGCGCTATCCGCTCGTGCTGTGCGTGTTCGCCACCGGCGTCTTCTTCGTCATCGACGCCCTGTTCTTCGCCTCCAACCTGCTCAAGCTGTTCGACGGCGGCTGGTTCCCCCTGCTGATCGGAGCCAGCATGTTCCTGCTCATGATGACCTGGTGCCGAGGCCGCCAGCTCGTCGCGCAGGCCCAGCAGGCGCATGCCATTGCGCTTCCCGCCTTCCTCGACTCGGTCTTCCAGCACCCGCCCGAACGCGTGCCCGGCACCGCGGTCTTCATGACCGCCAACGCCGGCACGGTGCCCGACGCCCTGCTGCACAATCTGAAGCACAACAAGGTGCTGCACGAGAACAACCTGTTCGTCACCCTGGTGCCGCACGAGGTGCCGCGCATACCGCCCGAGCAGCGGCTGTACGCCAGCGCCCTCGGCAATCGCTGCTGGGAATTGCAGGTGCATACAGGGTTTACCGACGATCTGGACCTGGCCGCGACCATCGAGCGCGCCGGCCTGCCCGGCTGCCGGCTCGACGCGATGACGACCAGCTACTTCCTGTCGCGCGTCATCGTCGTATCCACGCCGGGCGCGGGCATGGCGCCGTGGCGCGAGAAACTCTTCGTGCAGATGCATCGCAACGCCAGCGACGCCGCCGACTTCCTGCACCTGCCCGCGAATGCGGTGGTCGAGCTGGGCGGCAAGGTGGAGATATGAGCCGGGTTTCCGCAACAGGTACCGCGCATTCGTTTGCGCATGACGCAAACCCAACGGCAGCATCCCTGCTCGCCTTCGTGCAACGCCACCCGCGGCTGCTGGTACTCACCGGCGCGGGCTGCAGCACCGACTCGGGCATCCCGGACTACCGCGACGCCGACGGCGCCTGGAAACGTCCCCGGCCGGTGGACCATCGCGATTTCGTCGCCGACCCGGCGGTGCGCCGGCGCTACTGGGCGCGCAGCCTGATCGGCTGGCGCCACTTCGGCGCGGCGCGGCCCAATGCCGCGCACCTCGCCCTGGCGCGCCTGGAGGCGCTCGGCCATGTCGCCCGGCTGGTCACCCAGAACGTGGACGGCCTGCACGCGGCCGCGGGCAGCCGGGCGGTGATCGACCTGCATGGCCGCCTGGACCAGGTCGTGTGCCTGGACTGCGGCCATCGGCTGCCGCGCGCGGTATTCCAGCGGGCGCTGGCCGACGCCAACCCCGCGTGGGCCAGCGCGCAGGCCGCGCCGGCGCCCGATGGGGATGCCGAGCTGGACGGTGCCGACTTCTCGGCGTTCACCGTGCCGGCCTGCAGCCGCTGCGGCGGGCGGCTCAAGCCCGACGTGGTGTTCTTCGGCGACAACGTTCCCCTTGCGCGGGTGCGCGCCGCCACGGATGCGCTCGCGCAGGCCGATGCCCTGCTGGTGGTGGGCTCGTCGCTGATGGTCTATTCGGGTTTCCGGTTCGCGCGTAAGGCCGCCGAGCGCGGCCAGGCGATCGCCATCCTGAACCGGGGCCGCACCCGCGCCGACGCGCTCGCCACGCTCAAGCTCGATGCCGCCGTGGCGCCGGCGCTGACGGCACTGGTGCAGGGCCTGGCATCCACCGGCACGGCCGGCCTGTGAGCGTTCGCGCCCGATGCGGCCCCGGCCAGGCGCGACAGTTGCCAGACGTGCCGATTTGAGTCATAATTTCGTGTTCATCGGGCCAGAGGCAGCAGCCCTTTACCTTTGACCCAGGCGGGCAGCCAGCCCTTTTTTGGCAGGGCCCACAACAACAGGGCCCAGCCCGCCAGCGTCCGACAGCCATTGCCCGCCCGGCACCCCGGTGCGGGGCGTGGCGCGGGTAAACCCAGGAAATATTTCAAGGAATACGCGCCATGAAAGAAGGCATCCATCCTGACTACCGCGAAGTCGTCTTCCTCGACGTGCAGACCGGTTCCAAAGTCATCTCTCGTTCCACGCTCCACACCCGTGAAACCATCGAAGTCGACGGCAAGAGCTACCCGCTCTTCAAGTGCGACGTGACGTCCGAATCGCACCCGTTCTACACCGGCGCGCAGACGCGCATCGTGGAGACCGGCCGCGTGGAGAAGTTCCGCCAGCGCTTCGCCCGCACCACCGGCGCCGCCGCCGCCGCGAAGTAATTCGCCGCCGCGTCCGCTCGAGCGGGCATCACGGCTACGCAAAAAAGGCAGCCTCGGCTGCCTTTTTTGCCGTCGGGCCATCCCAAAGCCGCTGTTCGGATCGCCGTGCTCCCCCCGTCGCGGCGCCCGGCGGCGCGACTTCCCGGGCCGCCGCCGGGCGCGCACCACGCTCGTGCATTGCTCCCGCGGCCGGCGCATCCGTCCCGACCACCGAGCGGCGTGCCCCCAGGGGATCTTCGGCGTTCAAGCGCGCATCGTCGCCTTTTCGCCGCCGTCGCGCCGCCGCAAGGCCGAACCGGCTTTTGCTTCATAATGCGCTGTCCCGGTGCGCACGCACCATGAACGATCCAAGCTATCGCTGACCCGTGCCTGTCCTCGCTTCCGCTGTACGCGCCACGCCGGCGCGGATGACGGCGCCCGCCGCCGCCAAGCTCTCGCGCCCCGTACTGCTGGGCGTCTGCCTGGTCTACATCCTCTTCGGCCTGTTCGGGCGCGACCCCTGGAAGACGGACGACGTGATCGGGATGGCGCAGATGTGGAGCGCGGTCCACCTGCAGGGCGAAGCCTGGCTGCTGCCGCAGGTCGCGGGCATCACCGCGACCGCCAACGGCCCGCTGGCGATGTGGGCGGGCGCCGGCGCCATGTGGCTGCTGGGCCCGTGGATCGGCGAGATCAACGCGGCGCGCCTGCCCAATCTGCTCTGGTTCGCGATCACCACCAGTTCGGTGTGGTACGGCACCTACCTGCTCGGCCGGCGCAGCGAGGCCCAGCCGCTGGCCCTGCCCTTCGGCGGCCAGCCGGCGCCTTCCGACTACGGCCGCATGCTCGCGGATGCCGCGCTGCTGCTGCTCATCGCCACGCTCGGCCTGACCTGGCGCACGCACGAGACCTCGGTCATCCCGGCGGCGGTCGCCTGCCAGGCGCTGGCCTTCTATTCTGTCGCGCGCATGCTCGACCGGCCCTGGCTGGGCGCGGCCACGCTCGGGCTCGCCCTCGCGGGCGCGGTCCTGACGCGCGGCGGCGCCACCCTGCTGCCGCTGCTCGCGGCGCTGCCCTTCGCCCTGCCCGCCACCGGCTGGCGCGGCGTGCGCGCCGCCCTCCTGCTCGCCGCGCCGCTCGCGGTGCTGCTGGTGGCGGCGTGGTGGATGCCCGCGCTCGACACCAGCCTGTACTGGATGCAGGGCTGGTACAACTGGCACACCAGCTTCTTCGGCCTGCCCACGCTCGACGGCACCGCCAGCGCCCTGCGCAACGCGCCCTGGTTCCTGTGGCCGCTGTGGCCGCTCGCCCTGCTCGCGCTGGTGCGCTGGCGCGGCTGGTATGGCGCGGCCCACCTGCGCGTGCCGCTGGCGTTCGGCGGCGGCGCGCTGCTGATGCTGCTCGTCACCCACCACCCCGGCGAAGCCGAACTGCTGGGAATGGTCGTGCCGACCGCGATGCTGAGCGCGCTCGCCCTGCCCACGCTGCGGCGCGGCCAGGTGAACTGGTTGGACTGGTTCGCGGTGATGGCCTTCTCGGTCGCCGCCTTTCTGGTGTGGTTCGGCTGGACCACCGCGCTGTCGGGCTGGCCGAACCAGATCGCCAATAATATCGAGCGCCAGACGCCGGGCTTTCAGATGCAGTTCGTCTGGCTCGCCGTGCTCGGCGCGCTGCTGGCCACGGCCGCGTGGGTCGCGCTGATCACCTGGCGGCTGCGCGTGCATCCTGCGGCGCTCTGGCGCGGCTCGATGCTCTCGGCCGGCGGGGTGCTGGTGACGTGGGTCCTGCTGAATCTGCTGTGGCTCGCGCCGATCGACTATGCGCGCAGCTATCGCCCGGTGGCGAACGCCATCGCGCAGACGCTGGCCGAGCAGGGGCCCGGCGAATGCGTGCGCACGCGCGGCCTGAACCTCGCCCAGCGCGCCTCGTTCGCGGTGCTGGGCGGGCTGGTGTTCAGCTTCGACGGCGCCTGCCGCCTCGTCGTGCAGCAGACCGACCAGGACGAACTGCCCGAACTGCGCGCCGACGAAACCCTGCTCTGGGAAGGCGCGCGCCCGGCCGACCGCCAGGAATGGTATCGGGTGATCCGGGTCTCGCCCTGAACGGGGGCCCCGGCTCCGCGCGCCGCCGAAGGACCCGTCCGCCGCGCCCCACCGCCCCACGGATGCAAACATCATGAGCACCAGCACGCAGAGCGACGCGCTGCAGACGCCGCCTTCCGATGCCGACGGCCTGGGCCGCCTGGCCCGCCGCCTGGTCGGCCAGGCCTGGCCGGTGATGATCGGGCAATGGGCGGGCATCGCCTTCGGCGTGCTCGACACGAGCATGACCGGGCACGCCTCGCCGGAGGACCTGGCCGCGATGGCCCTGGCCGTGGCGATCAACATCACGGTCTTCGTCGGCCTGATGGGCGTGGTGCACGCACTGATTCCGATCCTTGCCCAGCGCCTGGGCGCCGGCCGCCTCGAGGACGTGGGCAGCGGCTGGGGACAGGGCGTCTGGCTCGCGCTGTTCCTGTCGGCCTTCGGGGTGGCCGTGCTGCTGTTTCCCGACCCGCTGCTCGCCCTCTCGGGCGACATCGAGCCCGCGGTCCGGACGCGCATCGACGGCTACCTGATCGCGCTCGCCTTCGCCCTGCCCGCGGCCCTGGTGTTCCGCGCCATGTATGCGCTGGGCGCCGCCGTCTCGCGGCCCAAGGTCATCATGCGCATCATGCTGGTGGGTGTGGCGCTCAAGGCCTTCTTCAACTGGGTGCTGATCTTCGGCAAGTTCGGGCTGCCGGCGTTCGGCGCCGTGGGCGCGGGCATGGCCACCGCCCTGGTGTTCTGGGCGAGCGTGGTGCTGGCGGGGCTGGTGCTGCGCCACGACGCCTACTTCCGGCGCTTTCGGCTGCGCCTGGGCCGCCCGCGCTGGGCCGACCAGCGCGAGCTGCTGCGCCTGGGGCTGCCCATGGGCGCGTCCTACCTCATCGAGGTGATGGCCTTCACCTTCATGGCGCTGATGGTGGCGCGCAGCGGTATCGCCGCGACGGGTGCCCACCAGATCACGGCCAATCTGGCCGCGCTGTGCTACATGGCGCCGATGGCGCTGGGCATCGCCACCTCGGCGCAGGCGGCCCAGGCGCTGGGCGCGCATCAATGGGACGCGGCGCGGCGCCTCGGGCAGGCGGGGTTCCTGCTGATCGTCGGCGAAGTGGCGATCACGGTGGCGATCCTGCTCGGCGCGCGCGAGCACATCGTCGGGTTCTACACCGACAGCGTGGACGTGGCGGTTCTGGCGGTGCCCCTGCTGGTGGTGCTGCCGCTGTTCCACCTGGCCGACGCCCTGCATGCGATGACGCTGTACCTGCTGCGCGCCTACCGGATCGCGATCGTGCCGATGCTGCTGCAGGCGGTGGCGCTGGGCCTCGTCGGGCTGGTGGGCGGCTGGTATCTGGCCTATGGGCCGGGCGCGGGCGGGCTCGCGCCGGTGATCGCGCGCATCGCGCCGGACGCGCCGGCCGGCGCAGCGGCACTGTGGCTGATGGCGACGACGGGCCTGATGCTGTCCTGCGCGCTGATGCAGCCGGTGTACTGGCGGGCCCTGCGGCGCACGCGGGGCGCGGCCGCCGCGGCGTCTACACCTTGATGAAGTGCTCGCGGTAGTACTTCAGCTCCTCGATGGAGTCGTAGACGTCCGACAGGGCCTCGTGCTTGGACTGCTTGGTGAAGTTGCGGTAGATCTCCGGCTTCCAGCGGCGGCAGAGTTCCTTGAGGGTGCTGACGTCGAGGTTGCGGTAGTGAAAGAACTGCTCCAGGCGCGGCATGTAGCGCACCATGAAGCGGCGATCCTGGCCGATGGTGTTGCCGCACAGGGGCGACTTGCCGGCGGGAACGTACTGCCTGAGAAAGGCGAGCAACTGCTCCTCGGCTTCGGCTTCGGTGAGGGTGGACGCCTTCACCTTGTCGATCAGGCCGCTCTTGCCATGGGTGGACTTGTTCCAGCTATCCATGCCGTCGAGCAGTTCGTCAGGCTGGTGCACGACCAGCACCGGGCCTTCGGCGACGGTTTCCAGAAAGGCGTCGGTAACCACCACGGCGACCTCGAGGATGCGCTCGCGCTCGGGATCGAGCCCGCTCATCTCCATGTCCAGCCACACCAGATGGTTTTCGTTCGGGACCATATAATCAGACTCCGGCAATTGACCCGGCGGCGCGCCGGCGCCCGGCGCCCCCGGGGGGCCGCCCCGGATGCCGCCTCGCCTGGCATGGCGGCCCCGCCGCAAAGCGGCTCATTTTCGCACACCCGGCCCGCGCGCCCGGGCCGGGCTACTGGTCTATGACATTCACACTTCTTTTCGTCGCCGTGCTGATCCTCGGCGTCATGGTGCGCCTGTGGCTCTCGCTGCGGCAGATTCGCCACGTGGCCCGCCACCGGGCCGCCGTGCCGCCGGTGTTCGCGCACCGCATCGGCCTGCGCAGCCACCAGCGCGCGGCCGACTACACGGCCGCGCGGGTGCGCCTGGGCATGCTCGAGACAGTGGTCGACGCCGCCGTGCTGGTCGGCCTGACGCTGCTGGGCGGGCTGCAGTGGCTGGCGGTGGTCTCCTATGGGTTGCCCGGCGGCGAACTGGCGCGCCAGATGGCCCTGATCGTCGCCGTGGTCGCCGTGCTCGGCGCCGTCGGCCTGCCCTTCACGATCTACCGCCAGTTCCGGCTCGAAGCCCGCTTCGGGTTCAACCGCATGACGCCGCGCCTGTTCGTGGCCGATCTCGCCAAGGGCGTGCTGCTCGGCGCGGTGCTGGGCCTGCCCCTGCTCGCCGTGATCCTCTGGCTGATGGACAGCGCAGGCGCCTACTGGTGGCTCTGGGTCTGGGCCGTGTGGGCACTCTTCAACCTGGCGGTGCTGTGGCTTTTTCCGACGGTCATCGCGCCGATGTTCAACAAGTTCACGCCGCTGCAGGACGCCGAGCTGGCCGGCCGCATCCGGAGCCTGGCCGAACGCTGCGGCTTCTCGCTGCAAGGCCTGTTCGTGATGGACGGCTCCAAGCGCTCGGCGCACGGCAACGCCTATTTCACGGGCTTTGGCCGCGCCAAGCGGATCGTGTTCTTCGACACCCTGCTCTCGCGCCTGAATGCGGACGAAGTCGAGGCGGTGCTCGCCCACGAACTGGGACACTTCAAGCACCGGCACATCCTCAAGCGCATCGTCATGAACTTCGCCGTGTCGCTGGGCTTTCTGGTACTGCTCGGCTGGCTGGCGCAGCGCCCCTGGTTCTACACCGGGCTGGGCGTGGAGCCCAACCTGGTCGGTTCGAACAGCGCGCTCGCCCTGATCCTGTTCATGCTGACGATGCCGGTCTTCACCTTCCTGCTCACCCCGCTCACGAGCTGGTTCTCGCGCCGCGACGAGTTCGAGGCGGACCGCTACGCCGCCGACCAGACCGACGCTTCCCGCCTGGTTTCGGCCCTGGTCAAGCTGTACGATGACAACGCCGCCACGCTGACGCCGGACCCGGCGCATTCGGCGTTCTACGATAGCCATCCCCCGGCCGCCGTTCGCATCGGCCGACTCACGCCCAGCCATCCATGACCCAGAACACCCCGCTCACGCTCGAACAGCTCCGCGCCGCCCACTGCCGGCACATGAACCCGCAGGATCAGCTCTCGGACGCGCAGATCCAGGCGCAACTGCAGGTACTGCCCGACTGGCGCTACGCGCACGGCAAGCTGCGGCGCACCTACGTGTTCAAGAACTATCACGAGACCATGGCCTTCGTGAACGCGATCGCCTGGGTCATCCATCGCGAAGACCACCATCCCGAACTGACCGTCACCTACGACCGGGTGGCGGCGGCCTTCGACACCCACTCGGCCAACGGGATCTCGCTCAACGACTTCATCGCCGCGGCCCACCTGGATCAGGTGTACGGCGGGTGAGCGGGCGCGCGAAGGCCGCCCTGCAGGAAGGCTGGGTGGTCTCGGCGCACGGGCGCCACTACGGGGTCGAGTTGGCCGACGGCAGCGTGCGCCAGAGCTATCCGCGCGGCAAGAAGGCCCAGGCCGCCGTCGGCGATCGGGTGCGCATCAGCCTGCAGGGCGACAACGAAGGCGCCATCGAGGCCGTGCTGCCGCGCCGCAACCTGCTTTTTCGCAGCGACCAGCAGCGCAGCAAGCAGTTTGCCGCCAATCTGGACACCCTGCTGCTGGTGGTCGCCACCGAGCCGGAGTTCTCGGCCGACCTGCTCGGCCGCTCGCTGGTCGCCGCGGCCAGCGCCGGGGTGCCGGCCACCATCCTGCTCAACAAGGTCGATCGGCCGGCGCGGCTCGCCGCCGCGCGCGAGCGGCTCGCGCGCTACCCCGAGATCGGCGTGCCGGTGCTCGAGCTTTCCGCGCTCGATGCCGAAGCGGCCCGCGCCCGCCTGGCGCCGGTGCTTGCCGGCAGGATCAGCCTGCTGCTGGGCCAGAGCGGCATGGGCAAGTCCACATTGCTCAACGCCCTGGTCCCCGAAGCCGGCGCGGCCACCCGCGAACACTCCGAGGCCCTGGGCACCGGGCGCCACACGACCACCAGCACGCGCCTGTATCATCTACCCGAAGCGCTCACCCGACCCGGGGCGCCAGGGCATCTGATCGACTCGCCCGGCTTCCAGGGTTTCGGCCTGGCCCATCTCTCGCGCGAGGACGTCGAACGCGGCTTTCCCGAGTTCGCGCCGTTCGCCGCGCAGTGCCGCTTCTACAACTGCACGCACCGGCACGAGCCGGGCTGTGCGGTGCTCGCGGCCCTGGAGACCGGGCGCATCGACACCGAGCGGCATGCGCTCTACATGCGCATCCTGGCCGAGAACGAAGCGGCCGAGCGCTATTGATTTCGCAGTTCAACGCGCAGCACCACAATATCAGGAGGACATCATGCGCGATGTATTCGTCGTGGCCGGCACCCGTACTGCCGTGGGAGATTTCGGCGGCAGCCTGAAGGACTTCTCGCCCACCCAACTGGGCGCGATGGTCGTCAAGGAGAGCCTGGCGCGCGCCGGCGTGGCGGGCGACGAAGTCCAGCACGTCGTGTTCGGCAACGTGATTCAGACCGAGCCGCGCGATATGTACGTGGCGCGCGTCGCGGCCATCGAGGGCGGCGTCTCCAAGGATGCGCCGGCCCTCACCGTCAACCGCCTGTGCGGCTCGGGCCTGCAGGCCATCGTCTCGGCCGCGCAGTCGATCCTGCTGGGCGACGCCGACATCGCCATCGGCGGCGGTGCGGAGAGCATGAGCCGCGCGCCCTACATCTCGAGCGCCACGCGCTTCGGTGCGCGCATGGGCGACGTCAAGATGCTCGACATGATGCTGGGCGCCCTGCACGACCCCTTTCACACCATCCACATGGGCGTGACCGCCGAGAACGTGGCCCGCGAGTACGGCATCAGCCGTGACGACCAGGACCGCCTCGCGCTCACCTCGCACCAGCGCGCCGCCGCGGCTCACGCTGCCGGTCACTTCAAGGAGCAGATCCTGCCGGTCACGCTCAAGACCCGCAAGGGCGAGGTGGTGTTCGACACCGACGAGCACGTGCGCGGCGACGTCAGCCTGGAGAGCCTGACCAAGCTCAGGCCGGTGTTCGCCAAGGAGAACGGCACGGTCACGGCCGGCAACGCCTCGGGGCTGAACGACGGCGCGGCCGCGGTGGTGCTCATGGACGGCGAGACGGTCGCGCGCCGCGGTGCCAAGCCGCTGGGCCGCCTGGTGGCCTATGCGCATGCCGGCGTGGAGCCGACCCTGATGGGCATCGGCCCGGTGCCGGCCACCCGCAAGGTGCTGGAAAAGGCCGGGCTGCGCGCCGAGCAGCTCGACGTGATCGAAGCCAACGAGGCCTTCGCCGCCCAGGCTTGCGCGGTCTCCAAAGAGCTCGGCCTGGACCCGGCCAAGGTCAACCCGAACGGCAGCGGCATTTCGATCGGCCACCCGATCGGCGCCACGGGTGCGCTCATCACCGTCAAGGCGCTGTACGAGCTGCAGCGCATCCAGGGCCGCTACGCCCTGGTGACGATGTGCATCGGCGGCGGCCAGGGCATCGCGGCGATCTTCGAGCGCGCCTGAGCCGTTGCGCGCTGGCCGCTGGGTGTTCCTGGCGGCAATCCCCCGGCCCCGCCCCGGACCGGGAAAGACCGGGCCTCGCTGGAGGCCGGTCTTCCGAAAAAGCAACACCCCGCCGTGGCGGGGTGTTGCTTTTCAGGCGTGCCGCAGTGCCGCCCGCACGGGCCGTGCGGGCCCATCAGTGGCGGCAGGCCGCACGCTGGCGGCTCAGACCGGGCAGCGCAGGCCCTGCGGTGCACCGCCCATGAGCTCCGGATCGGGTTGGCGCGTGAGCGTATAACGCAGCGCCGTGGGACTGTCCTCGGGCGAACGCACGAGCAGCGAATTGACCGAGGTCGCGTTGAACTCGGCCAGCGGGTTGCCATTGGCCAGTGTGAGCAGGAGCTGGCGCGGATTGTCGAAGCCGCGCGTCCAGCAGCCCTGCTGCTGGGTGGGCGCGCTCGCGCGGCCTGCGCCGTCGAGATAGCTGACGTTCGCGCGCCAGGTGCCGTTGGCGAACAGGGTCAGCACGGCGCGCTGCCCCTGGCAGCCCATGGCCGCGTCCTGGCAGGGCAGCACGCCGCGAAAGGTCTGCGCCTCGGCCGGGCGCGGAATGCGCAGGGCCTCCGGCGTATCGGCCGACTGCACCTGGCCGGCGCCCTGCTCCCAGCACGGGTCCAGCCAGTCGCGGCACACGCCGGCCTGCGGCTGGGTCAGGCCGCCCGTGGCGATGCGGATCTGCGAGGGCGCCATGCTGCGCGAGGCGCCCGACTGCTGCAGACGCTCGGCCTGGGCGCGCGTGACGGCCTCGGTGCTGTCCGGGTCCACGTAGGCGTTGGGCGCATAGTATTGGCAGGCGGCGAGCGTCGCCAGCGACATGGCACCCGCCAGGACTCGGGCAATGCGGGATTTTCCAGACAGCAGGGCGGGCATCGAAGGCGCTCCATAGTATTGTTCCGTCATGGAATCATACATTGGGATATCGCAGCCGCAGTTCGCCGGTTGGCTCTACGCGACCGCCATCGCAATGGGCCTGGTCATCGGCAGCTTCCTGAACGTCGTCATCGTGCGGCTGCCGCGCATGCTCGAGCGAGAATGGGCCGCAGCCTGCGCCGAGCTGCAGGCAGAGACCACCGCCGGCGCATCCGCCGCCGCGGCCGACGCGGCGCCTCCCTACGATCTCGCCCGGCCCCGCTCGCATTGCCCGGCCTGCGGCCACGGCCTCGCCTGGTACGAACTGGTGCCGGTGCTGAGCTGGCTGTGGCAGCGCGGGCGCTGCCGGCACTGCCGGGCCAGCGTGAGCGTGCAGTATCCGCTGGTCGAGCTTGCCTGCGCCGCGCTGTTCGCCGCCTGCGCCTGGCGCTTCGGCGCCACGCCGGCCATGCCGGCGGCGGCCGCGCTGTGCGCGGCGCTGCTCGCGCTCGCCGTGATCGATCTGCGCACCCTGCTGCTGCCCGACGCGATCACCCAGCCCCTGCTGTGGGCCGGGCTCGCACTGAACCTCACGCCGCACGGCTACGCCTCGCTCGAGGCCGCAGTGATCGGCGCCATGGCAGGCTACCTGGTGCTCTGGGTCATCGCGGTCGGCTTCCAGAAGCTCGTCGGCAAGGAAGGCATGGGCCAAGGCGACCTCAAGCTGCTGGCCGCGCTGGGCGCATGGTTCGGCTGGCCTGCGTTGCCCGGCATCATCCTGTATGCATCGGTGGCGGGGGCGGCGGTCGGCCTCGCGCTGCTCGGCCTGCGCCGCCTGCGGCGCGACCAGCCGCTGCCCTTCGGGCCGTTCCTCGCCGGCGCCGGGCTGCTCGCGCTGTTCCTGCCCGCCTGGCTGCGGCTATCCTGAGCCCTGCTCCATTCTCAGCCTTTTCCTGCCTACCATGACCACAGACACTGCCACCCCGTCCACCCGCCCCTGGCTGCGCATCGGCCTGACCGGAGGCATCGGCTCGGGCAAGACGCGGGTCGCCGACCAACTGGCTGCGCTGGGCGCGAGCGTGATCGACACCGATGCCATCGCCCACGCGCTCACGGCCCCGGGGGGCGCTGCCATCGAACCGCTGCGCGCCCTGTTCGGCGAGTGGGCGATCGATGCCGGCGGCGCGCTCGACCGCGCGGCCATGCGTGAGCGCGTGTTTCGCGACGCCGAGGCGCGCCGCCGCCTGGAAGGCCTGCTCCACCCCATGATCGGTGCCGCGGTGCAGCGCGAGGCCGAGGCCGCCCTCGGCTGGTACACGGTATTCGTCGTGCCGCTGCTGGTCGAGTCCGGACGCTGGCGCGAACGGGTCCATCGCATCTGCGTGGTCGATTGCGACGAAGCCACGCAGATCGCGCGCGTCGGCCAGCGCAGCGGCCTCACGCCCGACGCCGTGCAGCGCATCCTCGATGTGCAGGCGTTTCGCGACGAACGCCTCGCCGCAGCCGACGACGTCATCGTGAACGACGGCCAGACCACGCCCGAACAGTTGAGCGAACGGGTGGCCGCCCAGCATGCGCGCTGGATGGCCTTGCGCGATCAGCCGCCCTACGCGCCCGGCACGCCGCACGCCTAGCGTGAGTCACTCCCGCCTGAAGGCGGGAGCCTCCTCGCCACCCAACAGGGGCGCCTACGGCGCCAGGATGGACTTGCCTCGCTAGCCTCGCCGTCAACGGCGAGGCTAGCGCTTTGGCCCGTGGTCATCGCTTGTAGCGACTTGTCGCAGGCCTTGGCTTTGTCCGCCCCTGCTTGCTCGATACAATGCCCCGCTAAGGCTGGCTACCGCCGGCGCCCGCTGCGGCCGGCCCGTGAGTCGCTCCCGGCGCCAGGATGGGCTGGCCTCGCTAGCCCTCGCCCTGAACCCTGAAGGGCGAGGGCTAGCGCGTTGGCCCGTGGTCAGAACGACGTGCAGCAACGAAGCCCAGGACAGGCGTGATTCTCTACGAATACCCCTTCAACGAGCGCATACGCAACTTCTTGCGCCTGGAAGACCAGTTCGATCGGCTGCTCTTTTTCGTGCAGCAGGATGACGTACGGGCCCAGCATGCGGCGCTCGGCATCCTGTTCGAGATCAGCGACGCCATCATGCGCGGCGCCGGCCGCGCCGACGTGCGCACCGAACTGCTGCACGAGCTCGAACGGCAGCGGCACAGCCTGGCCGCCCTGCGCGAGCATCCGGGCGTGGACCGCAGCCTGCTCGACGCCACCGTCGAGCGCATCCAGGAAGCCGGCAACGAGCTCACCAACCACACCAAGCCCGCCGAGGCGCTGCGCCAGAACGAGTGGCTCGCCAGCCTGCGCAGCAGGCTGGTCATCCCCGGCGGCGTATGCGAATTCGACATGCCGTCGTACTACGCATGGCAGCAGCGGCCGGCCGAGGACAGGCGGGCCGACCTGCAGCGCTGGTGCGCGCCGCTCTGGCCGCTGCAGGATGCGCTCGATCTCACCCTGCGCCTGACCCGCCAGACCGGCGAGGTGGTGGACGCCGTCGCGCCGCAGGGCCTGTACCAGCAGGTGCCCAGCGGCAAGGCCTACCAGTTGCTGCAGGTGCGGCTGTCGGACGATGCCGTGTGCTTTCCCGAGATCAGCGCCAACAAGTATTCGATCTCCATCCGCTTCTCGACCCAGGACGGTCAGGACAAGCCCCAGCCCGTCGCCTACGACGTGCCGTTCAAGCTGACGCTCTGCACCAGCCTGTAGGCGCGCCCCGGCAGGTGCGCGGCGGGCGGCTGCGCATCGATGGCCGACGTCTGGCCGCCCTCGCGAAAAGCGGCGATCGCCTCGCGCAGCAGCGCGGCCTGGTGTTCGAGCCGGGCGGCGGCCTCGGCGGCTTCATCCACGCGCAAGGCGTTGCGCCGGGTGGCTTCGTCAATACGCTTGATCGCCGCGTTCACGTGGCCGATGTCGTGGGATTGCTGGGCCGCACCCTGGGCCAGCGCGCCCATCGACCCGGCCGTAGCGGCGGCGCCCTGCACCACCCCGGCCATGCTCTGGCGCACGGCCTCGGCCGAGCGTGCGCCCTGGTTCACGCTGGCGCGCGCCTCGCCCACCAATTGCCGCACCTGCGCGGCCGATTGCGTGCTCTGCGTGGCGAGTCGGCGCACCTCGTTGGCGAGCACGCCGAAACCCCGCCCTTCGCTGCCTGCGCGGGCCGCCTCGACGGCGGCATTGAGCGCCAGCAGATTGGTCTGCACCGAGATCTCGTCCATGACGTCGACCAGCTCGTCGATGCGGCGCGAGCGTTCGGCAATGGCGCCGATCGACTCGAGCAGGCGGCCGACGTCCGCGCCGCAGGCCTGGGCAGCATCGGCGACGCTCTGCGCCCGCTCGCGCGCCTCGCGGGCGTGTTCGGCATTCTCGTGCACGGTCAGGGCCAGCGATTGCACCGTCTGCGCGGTCTCGCGCAAGGCTTCAGCCTGCTGGCCGGTATGCGCGGCCAGATCGGCATTGTCGGTCGCCATGGTGACCGTGTGCGCGTCGATCTCGGTGACGCCATCGCGCACGGTGCGCACCATGCGGCGCAACTGCTGCTGCATGAGATTCAACTGGTCCTGCAGTGCGCCGATCTCGTTGCGGGAACCCGCGACCAGGGTCGTGGAGAGATCGCCGCGGGCGATGCGCAGCAGATGCGCGCCGGCCCAGTGCAGCGGACGCAGCACCATCCGGCCGATGAAAGCCTGACACGAGAGCGCGAGCGCGACGGCAAGCGCCAGCCCCGCGGCCATGGCCACGCGCGCGAGATCGACCGCGGCGCCCGCCGCGTCGACGGCCTGGGCACCCTGGGCGCGCAGCGCGGCCTGGAACCCCTCGACGGCCCGCAGGAAATCCGCCGCGCCCGAGGCGACCTGCTGCTGCTCGAGCTGCTGGGCGGCGATGCCGTTCCAATTCTCGATGGCTGCGCCCCAGGGACGCAGCCCCTGAGCGACCCATGCGCGGTAGGCGGCCAGCGCCCCGGCGGCCGGGCCGGTCTCGCCGTCGAGCATGGCCACGCGCTGGTCGGCCAGGTCGAGTTGCTCGTGCGCCTGGCGCAGCGCGGTGTCGCGCTCTGTATCCTGCCCACCCTCCATGTAGCCGCGGGCATCGGCCAAGTGCACGCGGGCGCGCAGCAGCGCGACGGTGGTATCGGACAGGGCGTTGGCCTGAGCGAGCTGTGCACTACCCAGCGTTTCGATACGCTCGTGCGTGAGCTGCTGCATCCACAGGCCGCCCGCGCCGGCGAGGGCGAACAGCACGACAAAGGCCCATAGCGCCGCCGCCACGACCGTGCGAACCCGCAGATTGCGGAAGAACGATGCCATATCCCGACTCCCGGCCACAGCGGCCTTTGAACGGCCGGAATTATGCCCGGTGGATATGGCAGACCCGTGACAGGCCCTAACCGCCCAGCTCGGCCAGCAGACGTATGCCCGCGATGCCATGGGCGCCTTGCCGTCGGGCCTCGTCGCGCGTGGCCAGGCCTTGCCCGCCCAGGGCGAACAAGGGCAGGCCGGCATGCTCACGCAGCGCCGCGAAGCGCGCCCAGCCGAGCGGCTCGGCCTGCGGGTGCGTGGGTGTGGCGAGCACCGGGCCCAGCACGGCGTAGCGAGCGCCCAGGGCGCGCGCCTGCGCGATCTGGTCTGCATCGTGCACTGAGGCCCCCAGCCAGGCGTGCGCGGCCAGGCCCTCGGGTCGTCCGAGGGCGAGGTCCGCGCTGCGCAGATGCAGCCCGTCGGCCTCGTTGGCCCAGGCGAGCGGATGCGCACTGTTGACCAGTACCCGGGCGCCCTGCGCGCGCGCAACGCCCAGCAGCGCCTGCAAGGCCGCGTGCAGCGAGGCCGCCTGCGGGCCTTCGGGCCAGTCGGGTTCGCGGAACTGGAACAACCGTACGCCGGCACGCAGCGCCCGTTCGACCCGGGCGAGATGGCCGGCCAACCCGGCGGGCGTACCGATACCGCCGATCACCAGCGTGTCGGGCACCTGCATCCAGGCCAGCGGGGGCAGCGTGGCGGGCAGCAATTGCCCCTCGCCCAGCCCGGCCTGCAGCACATCGATGTCCTGGCGCGGATCGACCCAGGCCAGGCGCTGGTTCTCCAGCCCGCGCGGTTCGCCGCGCCAGCCGGTGACGCGGCAGAATTCGAGCCGCACCGTGGCGTGCGAATAGGCGTGGACGTGGGTGATCCAGGGCGTGGCCTCGGTCACCTGGATGCCGAGCTCCTCGTCCAGTTCGCGCGCCAGCGCCGTCAGCGCATCCTCGCCCGGCTCGAGCTTGCCGCCGGGCAGCTCCCACCAGCCGGCGTAGGGCTTGCCTTGCGGCCGCTGGCCGAGCAGCAGCCGGCCCTCGCGATCGATGATCAGGCCGGCGGCGACTTCGACGAGCTTGGGTGCGGCGTTGGGCTCACTCGACATGGCGCGCCGCCCAATCCTTGGCGAACTGCCAGGCCACCCGGCCCGAACGCGAACCCCGTTCGAGCGCCCACTGCAGCGCAGGCATGCGCGCGGCTTCGATGCCCGACGCCGGGCAGCCCAGCTCGCGCAGCCAGTGGTGCACGATGTCCAGGTAGTCGTCCTGGCGGAACGGATAGAACGAGAGCCAGATGCCGAAGCGCTCGGACAACGAGATCTTCTCCTCGACCGTGTCGCCGGGGTGGATCTCGCCGTCGGGCTGGTGCCTGGTCTCGAGGTTCTCGCTCATGTATTCCGGCAGCAGGTGGCGCCGGTTGGACGTGGCGTAGATCAGCACGTTGCCGCTGGTCGCCGAGATCGAACCGTCGAGCACCGATTTCAGCGCCTTGTAGCCGCCTTCGCCTTCCTCGAACGAGAGATCGTCGCAGAACAGGATGTAGCGTTCCTCGCGGTCGGCGAGCAGGGCGACGATGTCGGTCAGGTCGGCCAGGTCTTCCTTGTCGACCTCGACCAGGCGCAGGCCCTGCCCCGCGTGGGCGGCCAGCATGGCCTTGACCAGCGAACTCTTGCCCGTGCCGCGCGCGCCCGTCATCAGCACGTTGTTGGCGGGCCGGCCCTTCAGGAACTGGAGCGTGTTGCGTTCGATGACGTCCTTCTGGCGATCGACGTGCTGCAGGTCGTCGAGCTCGATGCGGGCGACGTGGGCCACGGCTTCGAGCCAGCCGCGCGAGCCGCGGCGGCGCCAGCGGTAGGCGTGGGCGCTCCAGTCGATGGGCGGGGGAGCGGGCGGCAGCCAGGCTTCGAGCTGGGCGAGCACGCGGGCGGCCTGGGCCATCAGGGCGGGCAGGTCGGGAATCGAGGGGGATGAGGCGGTCTGTGACATGAAGGATGACGCGCGTCGCCGCCAGGGGCGTACGCGCGTAGGATCAGGAACGGTAGTCGGCGTTGATGCTCACGTAGTCGTGCGAGAAGTCGCAGGTGTAGACGGTCTCCTGCGCCTTGCCCCGGCCCAGCGCGATGCGCACCAGGATCTCGGGCTTTTGCATGACCTTCTGGCCGTCTTCCTCGCGATAGGTCGGGTTGCGGCCGCCGTCGCGGGCGACCCACTCGTCGTCCAGCCAAAGGTTGACCTTGTCCACGTCGAGATCCTCGATGCCGGCGTAGCCGATCGCCGCCAGGATGCGGCCGAGGTTGGGGTCGCTGGCATAGAACGCGGTCTTGACCAGGGGCGAGTGCGCCACCGCGTAGGCCACCTTCAGGGCTTCCTCGCTGTCGCCGGCCTCCTCGACACGGATGGTCATGAACTTGGTCGCCCCCTCGGCGTCGCGCACGATCTTCTGCGCCAGGTCGCGGGCGATCTCCACGAGCGCCGCGCGCAGGACCAGGAAGCCCTGGTGCGTCGGCCCGCTGATCTGAACGCCGCTCTGCCCGGTGGCCGCGATGATGAAGGAATCGTTGGTGGACGTGTCGCCATCGACCGTGATCCGGTTGAACGACTGGTCGGCGATGTCGCGGGTGAGCTGGGCGAGCAGCTCCCGGGGCACGCCGGCGTCGGTGGCCACGAAGCCGAGCATGGTCGCCATGTTCGGGCGGATCATGCCCGCGCCCTTGCTGACGCCGGTCACGGTGACCACCTTGCCGTCGATGTTCACGCGCAGCGACGACACCTTGGGCAGCGTGTCGGTGGTCATGATGCCGTGCGCGGCATTGAACCAGTTGTCCGGGCGCAGGTCGGCCACCGCATGCGGCAGGCCGGCGACGATGCGGTCCACGGGCAGCGGCTCCAGGATCACCCCGGTCGAGAACGGCAGCACCTGGCGCGGATCGAGCATCATCAGCTTGGCGAGCTCGGCGCACACCTCGCGGCAGGCGGCCAGACCGGGCGCGCCGGTGCCGGCGTTGGCATTGCCGGTGTTGATCACCAGCGCGCGGATGCCCTGGCCCGGGTCGGCGAGGTTCTCCTCGCACACCTGGACCGGCGCCGCGCGAAAGCGGTTGCGGGTGAAGACGCCCGCCACCGTGGTGCCGGGCTCGAAGCGAAAGACCGTGAGATCGCGGCGGTCGGCCTTGCGGATGCCGGCCTCGGCGACGCCGATGTCCACACCCGCCACCGGGAAGATGGCGCTCTCGTCGGGAATGTGCAGGTTCACAGCCATGAGGCTTTCCTTGTAGGTTCTAGGGTATGCGGGGCGCGCGCTCAGGCGCCCTTGACAGTGTGCAAGGCGTGTTCCGCGACGTCCAGCGTACGCGCGATCACGGCGTCGTCGTGGGTGATCGACACGAAGCCCGCCTCGTAGGCCGACGGAGCGAAATATACCCCCTGGGCGAGACAGGCCTGAAAGAAGACCTTGAAGGCCTCGATGTCGCTGCGGGTGACCTCGGCGTAGCTGGCGGGCACCCGCTCGCTGAAATAGAGGCCGAACATGCCGCCCACGGCATCGGCCGAGAACGGCACGCCGACCAGCTCGGCGCGCTCGCGCAGGCCGCGTACCAGTTTGTCGGTCTGTTCGCCCAGGCGCTCGTAGAAGCCGGGCGCGGCGATGAGCGCCAGCGTGGCGAGCCCGGCGGCCACGGCCACCGGGTTGCCCGACAGCGTGCCCGCCTGGTAGACCGGGCCGAGCGGGGCGACCTGGGCCATGATGTCCGCGCGCCCGCCGAAGGCGCCCACCGGCATGCCGCCGCCGATCACCTTGCCCAGCGTGACCAGGTCGGGGCGGATGCCCGTCAGGCCCTGCACGCCCTGCGGGCCGACGCGAAAGCCGGTCATGACCTCGTCGAAGATGAGCACGGCGCCGTGCTCGGTGCACAGCTCGCGCAGCCCTTCCAGGAAGCCCGGCGCGGGCTTGATGAGGTTCATGTTGCCGGGCATGGGCTCGACGATGACGCAGGCGATCTCCTCGCCCAGCTCGGCGAAGGTGCGGCGCACACCGTCCAGATCGTTGTAGTCGAGCACGACCGTGTGCGCGACGAACTCGGGCGGCACGCCCGCCGACGTCGGATTGCCGAAGGTGAGCAGGCCCGAACCCGCCTTGACCAGCAGGCTGTCGGCATGGCCGTGGTAACAGCCCTCGAACTTGATGAGCTTGGGCCGGCCGGTGTAGCCGCGCGCCAGGCGGATGGCGCTCATGGTGGCCTCGGTGCCGGAGCTGACCAGCCGCACCTGCTCGAGCGCGGGCAGGCGGGCGACCAGCGTTTCGGCCAGGACGATCTCGGCTTCGGTGGGCGCGCCGAACGACAGGCCGTCCACGGCTGCCTCCTGCACCGCGCGCACCACGTCGGGGTGCGCGTGGCCGAGGATCGCCGGGCCCCAGGAACCGACGTAGTCGATGTACTGGCGGCCCTCGGCATCCCAGACGTAGGGCCCGCTCGCGCGGCGGATGAACCGCGGCGTGCCGCCCACGGAACGAAAGGCCCGCACGGGGGAGTTCACGCCTCCCGGAATGGTCTTGCAGGCGCGGGCGAAAAGGTCGGCGTTGGTGGTCATGGCTATCGTGTCAGGTTGATGCCGGCGCGCAGCTCGCAGCGGCACGCGCCCGGCGAGCGGGCGAAAAAAGGGCCGGCAAGCGGCCCCTCAGCGCGGGGCCATGGCGGCCATGGTGGCGCGCGCCGCCGCCTCGACGTCGGCCGCTTCGAACAGGCCGGTGATGAGGGCAAGCGCGTCCGCGCCGGCCGCGGCGACCGGCGCGGCGTTGCCCGGCGTGATGCCGCCGATGGCGATGACGCCGACGCGGCGCGGCTGCCCGGCCGCGCGCGCCGCGTCCTCGCACAGGCGGCGCGCGGCGCGCAGGGTTTCGAGGCTCACGCGCACGGCACCGGGCTTGGTGGACGACGGATAGACCGCGCCCATGCCGACGCTGGCCGCGCCCGCATCGATGGCCGCGCGCACGCGGTCGAGCTCGTTGTAGCAGGACACGCCCACCACCATGCCCTCGTCGGCGAGCCGCCGCACGGTGGCCTGCTCGGCATCGTCGCGGCCCAGATGCACGCCATCGGCCTCGAGCTCGAGCGCGAGGCGCCAGTCGTCGTTGACGATGAAGGCGATGCCGTGCTGGCGGCAGGCCGCGCGCAGGCTGCGCCCCTGCGCCAGGCGCGCCGCGTCGTCCAGGTGCTTGCGGCGAAACTGCAGCGCCTGCATGCCGCCGCGCACGGCCTGCGCGATGGCGTCGAGCAGACGCGCGGTGTCGTCCCATTCGGGCGTGAGGCCATACAGGCCGACCACGCCCCGCACGGCCGGGTCGCGCAGGCCGAGCGGCGCGCTGGCCGTGCGGGCGCGGCCGCCGGCCGCCTCATGCGGCGGAGGTAGTGTCATGCTTCGTCCCCTTCGTCCTCTTCGTCTGCCTGGTCGGCATCGTCGTCGCTACTGCGCATCCAGAACATGCGATCGGGCATGGCGCGCCCCATGCCGGGCTGAAAGCCCGCCTCGAGCGCGCGCCGGGTGTATTGCTGGGCGTCGATGACCGCCTGGCGCAGCGTCTGCCCGCCGGCGAGCAGCGCGGCCAGCGCGGCCGACAGCGTGCTGCCCGCACCGGCGTAACTGCCGGGCAGCCGGCGCCAGGACCAGGCTTCGGCCTGTGGGTCCTCGCCGGCCAGCACGTTCACGGGCGACCCCCCGGCGTGCGGCACGCCGGTGACCAGCACGTGCTCGGGGCCGAGCGCGAGCAGCGTCTGCACCGCGTTGTCGCCTTCCGCCTTGCCGAGCAGGCCCTCGGTATGCCATTGCTCCAGGCGGCGATGATCGATCACCACCACGTCGGCCTGCGGCACGAGCAGCTCGCACAGGGCGACCACGGTGGCGTCGGCCAGCTCCTGGCCCTCCTCGCCGCGATCGACCGGGTCCATGCCCAGATGCAGCACCAGCGGCACGTCGGGATAGTCGGCCACCACCTGGGCCACGGCGCTCACCGATTCCGGGCTGTACAGATTGCCCACTTTGAAGCCGTGCACGGACATGTCTTCGAGCAGGCTGCGCGCCTGGTCGTCGATGAATTCCGGTGCGACCGCCTGGATGTCCTCGATGCCGGCGCTGTCCTGGATGGCGAGCGCGGTGAGCGCGGTGACGACATGGCAGCCGAGGCTTGCGCCCACGAGAATGTCCGCCTGCATGCCGCCGGCGCCGGAAGGGTCCGACGGGGCGAAGGAAAGAAGTACGGGGAAGGGCTTGGCGGGGTTCAAAGCAGCCGATTTAGTAAGATGCGGGTGTGGGGTTCGATGCAGCGACGCATACCAACGCGAGCGGCGCGCACCGTGACCCTCTAGTGTAAAACGTCAGCAGGAAAACCATGCGCACCTGGATGTGTCTAATTTGTGGCTGGATCTATGATGAGGCAGCGGGTCTGCCCGACGAGGGAATCGCACCGGGCACGCGCTGGGAGGACGTCCCTCCCAACTGGGTTTGCCCGGAATGCGGCGCCCGCAAGGAAGACTTCGAAATGGTGGAGATCTGACCCGGGTTTGAGCACACGAACCGGCAGCCGCCGGTGTGCACGGCTACACGGAGAGCGCCATGCCTGATACGCCAGAGCAGCAACTCGATCTCTCGAACCAGTTTCTCATCGCCATGCCGGCCATGGGCGACTCGAACTTCGCCGGCGCGGTGATCTATGTGTGCGAGCACACGCCGCGCGGTGCGCTGGGCCTGGTCATCAACCGGCCCACCGATCTCACCCTGGGCTCGCTGTTCGAGCGCATCGACCTGCAGCTCGAGATCGCGCCGATCAAGGACGCGCCGGTGTATTTCGGCGGCCCGGTCCAGACCGACCGCGGTTTCGTGCTGCACATGCCCACCGGCGAGTACACCTCCAGCATGCAGGTGGGCGGCCTCACCCTCACCACCTCGCGCGACGTGCTGCAGGCGGTCGCCGCCGGCGACGGGCCGGAGCGCCTGCTGGTCACGCTCGGCTATGCGGGCTGGACCGCCGGCCAGCTCGAGGCCGAAATGAGCGCCAACGCCTGGCTCACCGTCTCGGCCGACGCCCACATCATCTTCGACGTGCCGCCCGCCGAGCGCTACCCGGCCGCCCTCGCCCTGCTGGGCATCGACCCCATCATGCTGGCTGGCGATGTCGGCCATGCCTGAGCACGCCCTGCTCGGGTTCGACTTCGGCACGCGGCGCATCGGCGTGGCGCTGGGCAATACGCTCACCCGTACCGCCCGGCCGCTGGAGGCCATCGCCAGCGAGCCGGTCGCCGCGCGCTTCGCCCGCATCGCGGCCCTGCTCGACGAATGGCAGCCCGGCGCCGCCGTGGTCGGGCTGGCGCTCGACGCCGAAGGCGGCGAGCAGGCCGCCACCGGGCGCTGCCGCCGTTTCGCCGACCAGTTGCGCGGGCGCTTCCGGCTGCAGGTCCACCTGCAGGACGAGCGCCACTCCTCGCTGGAGGCGCAGCGCGTGCTGGGCCGCGGCGGCGAGGACGACGCCATGGCGGCGGCGATTATTTTGCAACGTTATCTGGATGCGCTATGAGCATGGAAAAGGCCCCCGCGCGGAGGCTGAAATGACCACCCTACCCGACGCCGAAGCGTTGTACACCGAGCTGCGCCGCCAGGTGCAGGCGGCCGTCGCCGCCCTGCCCGCCGGCAGCGTCCACCTGGTCGGCATCTATTCCGGCGGCGCCTGGCTCGCCGAGCGCCTGCACGCCGAGCTCGGCCTGCCCGAGCGCCCCGGCTTTCTGAACATCAGCTTCTATCGCGACGACTTCGACCGCATCGGGCTGCACCACCAGGTCCAGCCCACGGAGATCCCGTTCTCGGTCGACGGCGCCCACGTCATCCTCGTCGACGACGTGCTCTACACCGGCCGCACGATCCGCGGCGCCATGAACGAATTGTTCGACTATGGCCGCCCCGCCTCGATCCAGCTCGCCGTGCTGATCGACCGGGGCGGACGCCAACTGCCCGTGGCCGCTGCGCTGTGCGCGGCCCGCCTCGACGTGCAGGCCGGCACCAGCATCAACCTCACGCGCGCCGACGACGGCCGCTACGCGCTCGCCCTGGAGAACGCCGACCATGCGTAACCCGCAGTTGAACCGCAACGGCGAACTGACCCATCTGCTCACTCTGGACGGGCTGCCGCGCGACATCGTCACGCACATTCTCGACACCGCCGAAACCTTCGCGCCGCTGGCCGAGCGCGAAGTCAAGAAGGTGCCGCTGCTGCGCGGCAAGAGCGTGTTCAACCTGTTCTTCGAGAACTCCACGCGCACGCGCACCACCTTCGAGATCGCGGCCAAGCGGCTCTCGGCCGACGTCTACAACCTGAACATCAACGCCTCGTCCACGAGCAAGGGCGAGTCGCTGCTCGACACCATCAGCAACCTGTCGGCGATGCAGGCGGACCTGTTCGTCGTGCGCCATTCGGCGAGCGGTGCGCCGCACCTGATCGCGCAGCACGTGGCGCCCCACGTGCACGTGGTGAACGCGGGCGACGGCTGGCATGCCCACCCGACCCAGGGCCTGCTCGACATGTTCACCATCCGGCACTACAAGCACGACTTCACCAAGCTCACGGTGGCCATCGTGGGCGACGTCCAGCACTCGCGCGTGGCGCGCTCGGACATCCACGCGCTCACCACGCTCGGGGTGCCGGAGGTGCGCGTGATCGGCCCCATGACCCTGCTGCCCGGCGGGCTCGAGCAGATGGGCGTGCGCGTGTTCCACGACATGCGCGAAGGCCTGCGCGACGTCGACGTGGTCATCATGCTGCGCCTGCAGAACGAGCGCATGCGCGGCGCCCTGCTGCCGTCGCCGCAGGAGTACTACAAGCAGTACGGCCTGACCGCCGAGAAGCTCGCGCTCGCCAAGCCCGACGCCATCGTCATGCACCCGGGCCCGATGAACCGCGGCGTGGAGATCGAATCGTCGGTGGCCGACGGCCCGCAGGCGGTGATCCTGAACCAGGTCACGTTCGGCATCGCGGTGCGCATGGCGGTGATGAGCATCGTCGCCGGCTCGACCAACGACTGACCACGGCAGGCGGCGCCGGCCTGGCCGGCGCCGCACGTTAGGAACGTTCAGCCCGGGCGGCACGCCCGGCAAGGACTCGACATGAAGTTGCATATACAAGGCGCCCGCGTCATCGATCCCGCCAGCGGCACCGACGCCGTGCGCGACATCTACGTCGCCGGCGGGCGCATCGTCGCCCTGGGTGAGAACCCCGGCGATTTCGCGGCGGACCGCGTGATCGACGCGCGCGGGCTGGCCGTGCTGCCCGGCCTGGTGGATCTGGCCGCGCGCCTGCGCGAGCCGGGCTACGAATATCGCGCCACCCTGGAATCGGAAATGCAGGCCGCGCTGGCCGGCGGCGTCACCAGCATCGTGCAGCCGCCCGACACCGACCCGACGCTGGACGAGCCCGGCCTGATCGAGATGCTCAAGCATCGCGCGCGCCTGCTCAACCGCGCCCGCCTCTACCCCCTGGGCGCCATGACCATCGGCCTGAAGGGCGAGAAGCTCACCGAGATGGCCGAGCTGACCGAAGCCGGCTGCGTCGCCTTCTCCCAGGCCGAGGAACCGGTCATCGACACCACCGTGCTGCACCGGGCCATGCAGTACGCCGCCACCTTCGGCTACGCGCTGTGGCTGCGCCCACAGGATCCATGGCTGGGCCGCGGCGGCGTGGCGGCGAGCGGCTCCTACGCCAGCCGCCTGGGCCTCTCCGGGGTGCCCGAGCAGTCCGAGACCATCGCGCTGCACACCATCTTCGAGCTGCAGCGCATCACGCGCGCGCGCATCCACCTGTGCCGCGTCTCCAGCGCCGCCGGCCTCGAACTCGTGCGCAAGGCGCGCGCCGAGGGCCTGCCCGTCAGTTGCGATATCGGCGCCCATCACGTGCACCTGACCGACCTGGACATCGGCCACTTCGATTCGCACTTTCGCCTGGTGCCGCCACTGCGCGGCCAGCGCGACCGCGACGCCATCCGCGCCGCTCTCGCCGACGGTACGATCGACGCGATCTGCTCGGACCACACCCCGGTCGACGACGACAACAAGCTGCTGCCCTTCAGCGAGGCCGAGCCCGGCGCCACCGGGCTGGAGCTGCTGCTCTCGCTCACCGTGAAGTGGGCCAACGAAACCGGCATCCCGCTGGTCCAGGCGCTTGCGCGCGTCACCAGCGAACCGGCCCGCGTGCTCGGCGACAAAGTGCTCGCGTCCACCGGCCGCATCGCCGTCGGCGGCAGCGCCGACCTCTGCCTGGTCGATCTCGACACCCTGTGGACCGTGCAGGCCTCGGCCCTCAATAGCCAGGGCAAGCACACGCCCTTCCTCGGCCTGGAAGTGCCCGCGCGCGTGCGCGCGACGCTGGTGGAAGGGCGCCTGGTGTACGAAGGTGGGTCACTGAAGATGTGAGCGTGGCTCCTTGCCGCCCGCTGCTGCACGGGCGGGGGCGTGCACGGTTATCCCCGCATTCTGTGCGCATCCCTGGGGACAAGCTGGGGGGCACTGGCGATATCGCTGTCGAATCAAGGACTTGGTCGTCGCGCTCATGGCATGGTCAGCGCCGATGAAGCGAAGCGGCCCGGACTGCGTCGGCAACGCCACAGTCGGCGATGCACAGCGGCATTGCCGCGCTACGCTGGCAACCCCACTCGCCGTCCCGGGGCGCCCGCCTGTGCCTATATCCACCCGTGCCATGCCCTTGCCGCCACAGCCTGGATCTTCCGCCCCGACAACACACTGCGGCAGACCATGACGGCGCCTGGAAAGACGCCCTGCACGCCTATCTCGGGCCCTGCCTCGCGCTATTGCGTGCCGCAACTCCACGGCCTGATCGACTGGTCGGTCCCGCCCCGGTTCCTCGACAAGGAGCTGCAACGCCTGGCCGGCGCTCGCCGCAAGGGGCGCAGGCACGTCGACAAACTGGCCGAACTCGTACTTGCGGGCCAGTCGCCGATCTGGATTCTGCTGCACGTCGAAGTGCAAGGCGCACACGACACGGACTTCGCCCGACGCATGTTCGTCTACTACTATCGATTGCGCGAGCGCCACCCGGAACAGCCGATCGCGCAGATCGCCATACTCACCCGCTCGACAGGGCGTTCAGCGCTGCTGCTGCACCGCGAGTGCGCGCTGGGGCCGACGCACGGCGAACTGCGCCTCACGTTTCCGGTGATACATTTGCAGCATTGGCGACGCCGTCGCGCCCGGCTGCGCGTCTGCGCCCGCACCAATCCCTTCGCCGTCGCGATATTGGCGGAACTTGAGGCCGCTGCGCGCACCGCCCCCGGGCAACGCCTGCGCAGCAAGCGCGACCTGGTCCGCCTGCTGTACGAACAAGGCCATGGCGCGGCCGACGTCCGGCGCCTCTTCGCCTTCATCGACGGCGTTCTCACCCTGCCGCCGGACGACGAAGAACGCTTCGCCCGGGCTGTCATCCGGATCGAGGAGAAACACAACGTGACCTACATCACCAGCATCGAACGCGTCGGCTTTCGCAAGGGGCTGGCCAAGGGACTCGAACAAGGGCTCGAACAAGGACGCGACCGCGGCGAGTGCGACGCCCTGCGCGGCGTGTTGGCCCTGCAACTGACGCAACGGTTCGGCGCTCTGCCGTCGCATGCCCGCGAACGTCTCGATGAGGCCGATGCCGCTACGCTGCGCACCTGGACTGCTCGGGTGTTCGCCTCGGACACGCTGGCCGAGGCACTTCGGATCGACCGTTAGCCCTGGCTGCCTTCCCGGCGGGTCAGCGACGACAAGGCGGTACGGCGCCCGGCCCCGGCGCCGCGCAGGCGGCGCCCTCCTACTGCCCAGCGCCCAGGAACAGCAGCACCCACACCGCAATCATCGCAGCAATGCCGATGAACACGCCGCCCCAGAAGCCGGCGATGGGCCAGCGCACGCCCAGGGGCAGGATGCGCGCGTCCACGTGCGAGAGCATGCGATTGGCGTTGCCGATCAGGCCGCTGCCCTTGTTGTTCGGAAACACCAGGTGCAGGAAGTAGTCCAGATAGATGGCAAGCTTCAGCGAGAACGGCTGGTGCTGGAAGGCCCGCACCTTGAGCAACGGATGCTGGAACTCGTCGTTGATCCGTCGCCAACTGATGAAGAACAGGAACACGCCGGCGATCAGGGTGACGAAAAGGCACGCCAGCAGCAGCGAGACGGCAAAACCGAAGACGTAGTTGAGATAGACCGATGCCATCGTGCTCAGCCCCGCGCGCCGGTGGACACGCGCGCAAGATCGGCTTCCACCATCATGCCGACGAGCTGCTCCAGCGAGGTCTCGGCCTCCCAGCCCAGTATCTGCTTCGCCTTGTCCGGGTTGCCGAGCAGGATATCGACTTCGGCCGGACGGTACAGCGTGGGGTCGACCTTGACATAGTCCTCGTGATCGAGCCCGACATGCCCGAAGGCGAGTTCGCAGAAGCGACGCACGCTGACCGTGCGCCCGGTGGCGACGACGTAGTCGTCGCCCTGCGGCTGCTGCAGCATGGCCCACATCGCCTTGACGTAGTCGCCGGCAAACCCCCAGTCGCGCTGCGCGTCGAGGTTGCCCAGGCGCAGTTCCTTCTGCAGGCCGAGCTTGATGCGCGCGACGCCATCGGTGACCTTGCGCGTGACGAACTCCAGGCCGCGCAGCGGCGACTCGTGGTTGAAGAGGATGCCGCTGGAGGTGTGCAGGCCGAAGCTCTCGCGGTAGTTGACGGTCATCCAATGGGCATACAGCTTGGCCGCGCCATAGGGGCTGCGCGGATAGAACGGCGTCTTCTCGTCCTGGCGCTCGGCCTGGATCAGGCCGAACATCTCGCTCGTGGACGCCTGGTAGAAGCGCGCCTCGGGCGCCGCGATGCGCACCGCCTCGAGCACGTTGACCGCGCCGATGCCGGTGGCCTGGCCGGTGAGGACGGGCTGGTCCCAGGAGCTGCCGACGAAACTCTGCGCGCCCAGGTTGTACACCTCGTCCGGCCGGCTGGTCTGCACGGCGCGCAGCACCGAGGACAGGTCCGTGAGATCGCCCGCGAGCAACTGCACGTCGTCGGCCGCGCCCACTTCGCGCAGGCGCCAGTACGTATCCGTGGAACGGCGCGGCTGAAAGCCGTACACCGTGTATCCCTTGTCCAGCAGCAGCCGGGCGAGATAGGCGCCATCCTGGCCGGTGATGCCGGTGACCAATGCTGTCTTGCTCATGGATTCAATTCCTTGTGTCGCCACCATGCCAGGAGGGTGGCGAGTGTCTCGTCGAAGTCGTGTGCCGGTTGCCAGCCCGTGTCCTTGCGCAGGCGCAGGCTGCTGCCGACCATGCGTAGCTGTTCGTTGGGGCGCAGCCGCGCCGGGTCGGTGACCTGTTCGGCGCTCACGCCGGCCAGCCGCAGCAGCGCGGCCAGCACGTCGGCCAGACGCTGCTCGATGCCGGAACACACGTTATAGATCGCGCCGGGCTGGCCATCGTGGATCAGGCGCAGATAGGCGTCGAGCACGTCGCGCACGTCGCTGAAATCGCGCGTGACCTGCAGATTGCCCGTGACCAGACGCGGCGCTTCCAGGCCCAGCGCGATGCGCGCCACGCTGCGCGCAAAGCCCGAGACGGCGAAGCGCGCATCCTGCCCCGGGCCGGTATGGTTGAAGGGGCGCGCGAGGACCACGTCCGTGCCTTCGGTGAAGTGCCATTGCCGGCACAGCATCTCGGCGGCCGCCTTGCTGACGGCGTACGGGTTGCGCGGCTCGGGCAGCCGGGTTTCGTCGACCGGCATGGCCTCGGGCTCGACGGCGCCATAGACGTCGGCGCTGCTCACGTAGAGCAGACGTGCGCCCGGCGCTTCCTGCCGCAGCGCCTGGAGCAGGTGCAGCGTGCCCTCGACGTTGACGGCGAAGGTGCCGGCCGGGTCGGCGAAAGCGGCCGGCACGAAGCTCTGCGCGGCCAGATGCAGCACGGCGTCGGGCCGGGCGTCGCGCACCAGCCGGCGCACCGCGCCGGCGTCGCACAGATCGAAGTCGCTGCCGGGCGTGAGCAGCACCGCCCGATCCTGCCAGCGCGAACGCGGCAACCAGTCGAGCAATGCCTGCCCCACGAAGCCGCGATGGCCGGTGACGAGCAGGCGGCGCGGCGGCGGGTGGAGGTTCATGTCGGCTCCTCGCGAGAGTGGCGGCGCTCGCGGCGCGCCGGGCCAGGATCTGTTGACACGATGGCCATCGTGTCGTCAGACCCTAGCGCGCCCGCGAGATGCGCACCTCCGCGCCGCGACGCTTGACCTCGAGCCCCTCGGAAGGAACGATCTTCAGGCCTTCCAGGCCCTTGATGTAGCTCGAACCCTGCATCTGCATGACGCGGATCTTGTTGCGCATCACGGTCGGGCTGACCTGCGGCATGCCGAACAGCCAGACTTCCTCGAGCAGACGGGCCGAATTGAACTCGCCGGTGTGGCGCCCGCCCGTGCCCAGGCAGAGGATGTGCCCGTCGCGGCCGAACACCGGCACGTGGCCGTCCGGGCAAGGGAAGGTCCAGGCCGTGCCGCCCTCGTAGCGCCAGCCGGTGGCCAGATCCCACCAGGCCTCGCCGGCGGGGAAATACACGGTGACCTCGTCGCCGGATTCGAGCAGGGGCGCCACCAGCAGGGCCGGGCCGAGCAGGTATTGCGACTCGTAGGCCTGCGCCTCGGGATCGTCGGGGAAGGACAAGGCCATGCTGCGCTGCACCGGCAGGCCGTTGCGCGCGGCGTCCTCGATGGCACCCAGCACATAGGGAATGAGGCGGTAGCGCCATTCCAGCCAGGTGCGCACGCGCGCCTGCGTGGCCTCGTCGAAGGCGCTCGGCAACAGGGCGGGCAGCCCCTGGAAGCGGAAATGCGCGCTGAACACGCCGACCATCAGCCAGCGCACGTAGAGCTCGGGCGTCATGGCGTCCAGCGGCATGTCCTGGCTGCCGATCTCGTGCGACTGCACGGGCACGCCGCTCGCGCCGGTGGTGAGCGCGGCGCGCAGCGATTCGGCCAGCCCTTCCCAGGTATTCGGCACGGTGGGGCCGGCCACGAAGGGCAGGCGCTGCGCCGCGGGGAAGGTGTCGCGATGCCAGACCACGCCCTCGGGCGGGACCTTGTTCCAGGCCGCGGCGTCGAACAGGTTGCGCGCCGCGAGCATGGGATAGAGTTCGCGCAGGCGCGCCCCGCTCGCCCCGTTGCGCGCCTGGACGTCGTCGCGGATGTCGAGCTGCGCATTGCAGGCGATGGCGTCGATACCGTCGTCGAACAACTGGCGGTTGCGCTCGCACCAGAAGTTGTAGACGTCCTTGTGGGTGAGATCGAGCAGGCCGAACGGCTGGTTGCGCGTGGCCGGCACACCCTCGAACACGTGCGCCAGCCCCTCGTCGTTGGTGAGCAGCCAGCCGCGGTCTTCCAGTTCCTCGAAGGCTTCGCTCGCCTGCAGCACGCCGGGAAAGCCCGGCGCACAGATTTTCAGGTCGGCGGCCTTGCATTGGGCCAGCCAGGCGCGGGCATCCGGCAGACGGCTGGCGTCCCATTCGAAGGCCTGCTTGCCCTTGATGTCCCAGGCGGCGGGGCCGTCCATGCACAGCGTCTCGATCGGAAAACCCGACTGCTTGAGCTGCGTCGCGCTGGCGGCGAGATCCTCGACCGAGCTCTGCGGCGCCTGGCGCAGCCAGGGACCGAGACTCCAGAGCGGCGGCTGGCCGGCGCGGCCGGTGAGCTGGCTGTACTGGCTCAGGATCTCGCCCGGCTCGCCGACGTAGAAAAAGACGTCGAGCCGGCGCTCGGCCACCTCGATGAAGTAGCCGGCTTCCTCGGGCTCGCTGTCGATGCGGTGCTGCACACGCCCCAGCGCATTGACGTGCAGGCCCCAGCCGCGCTGGCTCCAGGCCAGCGGCAGTGCGTGGGCGTCGGGATCGTCGGAGACGATGTGCTCGCCGCGGCGATCCAGCGCGAGCTGGCTCTCGCCCAGGCCGAAGATGCCGTCGTCGTCATGCAGCGGGATCTCGAGCATCCAGCCAGGCTCGTCCACGCCGGTGCCGATGCCCGCGCGGCCTTCGTCGCCGATGCAAAAGAGCAGGCGGTCCTGGCGATGCATGGCAAAGCGCGGCGGATCGGCATACACGCTGAGCACGTCCTCGCCCTGCCGGATGCGCCAGCCGCCCGCCATGGGCTCGAGCGTGGCTTCGCCCACAGGCTCTTCGCGCGCAAGAAGCGCGGCGAGATCGAGCGCGCGGTCGGTGCCGGCTTCGCCCGTGGAGAGCCGAAAGAGCCCGGGGGCGTGGGCCTCGATGACCAAGGCTCCCCCCCCTTCGATGGCAAACTCGAACGTCGTGGACGTCGAGGCGACGAAGGTAAGCGCATCAAGGCTCTGATAGCGGGATCGCTGGTGGGTCGTCGAGTCGCGCATTGCCGCCATTTGCTTGCAAAACCGCTATTTTGACGGATTTGCGCACCGAAATAAACTCGTGTCCCCTGGAAGGCGCCGATCCACTCCGGGATTCAGGCCCCCGCGGCCCGCCCCGGGCCGATCGCGGCCTGCAAATCCGCCTCGATCGGCGCGGGCGTGCCCGACAGGTGCGACGCGATCAGCGCGCCCGCCAACGCACAATGCGAGAGCCCGCGCGAAGCATAGGCCGTGGCGACGAAGACGCCGGCTGCCCCCGGCAATGCGCCGATCGCCGGCAGGCGCCCGGGCAGCACGGCCCGCCAGCCCGCCCAGCCTCGCCAGTCGGCATGCGCCGGCCACGCCGCCTGCGGCAGCAGCGCGCGCAGATGCTCCAGATTGCGGGCATGGCCTTCAGCGCTCGCCGGCGCAGGCATGCCGGGTTGCGTCGCGTGGTCGTACGTGCTGCCGGCGACGCCGCGCCCGTCCAGGGCCGGCAATACGTAGCCGTCGCCCGCCACCACGCAGCGCGGCAGGCCCGCCACGAGGTCCTCGGGCAGGTAGGTGATCTGGCCGGCCACCGCCTGCAGCGCGTCGCCCAGCGGCCAGGCGATATCGCTCGCGCGCGCCAGATCCGCCGTGCCGCCTGCGCAGGCGAGCACGAGCACCTCGCCGCCCGCGCAGGCGCGGCCGGCCTCGTCGTACGCTGTCCAGCCGGCATCGCCCGCCGCCAGCCGGGCCACCCGGGCGCGCACGCGGCGCACGCCGGGCGCCTCCAGCAGCCAGCGCTGCAGCCGGCCCGGCCGCACCAGCAGCCCGGCCGGCAGCCAGGCGCCGCCGCGCCCCACCGGCTGCCCGGCCAGCTCGGCGGCGTCGGCGGCATCGATCAGGCGCAGCCAATCGGCCGGAAAGCCGAGCGCGGACAGCCCCTCGCGCCAGCGTGCGTAAGCCTCGTCGGAACGCAACTGGCGTCGGGGCGCCACCTGCACCGTGCCCAGCCGCCACGCCACGGCCGTCTCGCCCGCGTCGGCGAGCGTGGGAGCGATCACCGGGCGCCAGGTGCCGTGCGCGAGGCCGGCACCGGCACGCGCCAGCCGGGCGCGCACGCTGTCGCCGGGATCGATGGTGGGCGTCAGCGCCGCGGCGGCATGGCCGGCGTGCGCCGCGTCATCGGGCGCCACGACATCCACCGCCCAGCCGCGCGCGGCCAGGGCGTGCGCGACGCCCGCGCCGGCAACGCCGGCGCCCACGACCAGGGCGCGACCGGGCGTGCGGCGCTGCGCCAGAACGCGCCGCCCGCATGCGCCGCCCACCGGATGCTCGGCGACAGTCATGTCGCGCTTGCCGGCGAAGCCGGGCCGCTTGCGCACCGCGAAGCCGACCGCCGCCAGCGCGCGGCGCACCTGGCCGGCGCTGGCCCAGGTCGCCGCCGTCGCGCCCGGCGCCGCATGCTCGGCGAGCGCGGCGATCAGCGCATCGCTCCACATCTCCGGGTTGCGGGCGGGCGCAAAGCCATCGAGGAAATACGCGTCGGCGGCCAGGCTCAGCCGCGGCACGATCGCAGCCGCCTTGCCGAAAGCCAGCGTCAGACGCATCCGGCCCTGCTCGAAGCTCAGGCTGTGCAGTCCCGGCAGCAACGGCGGCCAGGCGGCCAGCAGCGCGTCGGCCTGGACGCGCAGTTCGCCCGGCACGAGATCACGCAGCCAGCTCGCCAGTTCGTCGCGTGTGAAGGGATGGGCCTCCACCGACACCACGTGCAGCCGCTCGCTGCGCGCAGGGTCGGCACGCCATGCGCGCCACAGCGCAAGAAAATTCAGGCCCAGGCCGAAGCCGGTCTCCAGCACCGTGAAATCGGCGCGGCCGCGCCAGCGTTCCGGCAGGCCGTTGCCGGCGATGAACACATGCTCGGCCTGGGCGAACGCGCCGGCTGCGGCGTGGTAGACATCGCCATAGACGGGGCTGAAAGGGACGGCGGAATCGGCGGCAATGGCGTGCGCCGGGACGAGCGGTTCGAACATGGCGCACACGATAGCGCATCGCCTGGCCTCGCGCGGCCGGGCGCACAGCGCATCCGGCCGCGCCGCGTGGTCAACGCGCGGCGGGCGCCTTCCACTCGGGCTTGGGAAAGACCAGCTCGGCGGCGCCGTCGCGATCCGTGCCGAGACCTGGGCGCGATCGAGCGTGCCGGCCTGCTCGATCGCCTGCTGCAGCACCTGCAGCCCGGCATAGGTGACCAGGCTCGCCCAGCGGTCGGGCTCCTGGCCCACCACCTCGCGGTGGCGCGCGATGTAGTCCTGCACTGCCGCGCTGTCGGCGGTCACGCCGCCCAGGCTCAGCACGCCGTCGGCGTTGTCGGCGAAGCGCTGCTTGAAGAGCGCGAAGGCGGTGCCGACGCCGGTGTACATCAGCTTGGGATTGAAGGACTGCAGGCGCGCCTGCTCGGTGACGGCGATGGTGTCGGGCGGATAGCTGAAGGTGATGAAGACATCCGGAGCGGCCTTGCGGACTTCGTTGACCACCGGCGCGAATCCTGCGTGCCGATGGGATACGAGCGGTCATAGACCAGCTCGAAGCCCGCCTCGCCCAGCGCCTTGCGACCGGCGTTGGACAGCTCCATGCCGAAACCGTCGGCGATCGAGGCCATGGCCACGCTGTTGCCGATCCTGCCTTCGCCGCGCAGTTGGACCAGCAGCTCGACCAGCGCGTCGGCATACGAGGCGCCGGTGCCGAGCAGCCAGTAGCTGCCCGCACGCTCACAGCAGGAAAATCGTGGCAAGCCCGAGAAAAATGAAGAAGCCGAGCGAGTCGGTGGCAAAGGTGAGCAGCACCGACGAGCCGATGGCAGGATCGCGGTCGAAGCGATCGCGCAGCAGGGGCACGGCCATGCCCATCACCGCGCCCACGAACATGTTGCAAATCATCGCCGACATCATCACCACGCCGAGCGAGAGCGAGCCGGAGATCATGTAGGCGAAACCCGCGGCGATGAGCGCGCCGACGAAGCCGGTCAGCAGGGTCACGGACAGCTCGCGCCGGATCAGCCGCTTGACGTTGTTCGGGTTGATGCGGTTGGTCGCGAGCGCGCGGATCACCATGGTCATGGTCTGGTTGCCCGAGTTGCCGCCGATGCCGGCGACGATGGACATCAGGAAGGCCAGGATCACGATGTGGCTGACCGTGTCCTCGAAGCGCGAGGCCACGAAGGACGCGATGCCCGCCGTGCACAGATTGACCAGCAGCCACGGCGCCCGGTTGCGCACCGACTGGCGCACCGGCGCGAACAGATCCTCTTCCTGCAGACCGGCCTTGGAGAGCGCCTGCTCTTCGGAGGCCTCGCGGATCACGTCCAGCACTTCGTTGACCGTGACCCGGCCGATCAGGCGGCCCTGGGTGTCGATCACCGGGGCGGACACCAGGTCGTAGCGTTCGAACGCACGCGCCGCATCGTCGGCTTCGTCGTGCGGATGCAGGGTCAGCATGTCGCTGTCCATCACCTCGGCCACGCGGGTCGTCGGATCGCTCACCAGCAGGCGGGTCAGGCGCAGCGCGCCCTGCAGCCGCTCGTTGCGGTCGACGACGAAGATCTGGTCGGTGTGATCGGGCAGCTCCGGCAGGCGGCGCAGATAGCGCAGCACGACCTCCAGCGTGACGTCATGGCGCACGCGCACCATGTCGAAATCCATGATCGCGCCGACCGACCCCTCGGGGTGGCTCATGGCGGCCGACAGGCGCGCGCGCTCCTGTTCGGTCAGGCCCTGCTGGACCTCCTCGACCACGTCGGTCGGCAGGTCCGGCGCGAGGTCGGCGAGTTCGTCGGCGTCCAGCGTCTCGGCCGCGGCGAGCAGGTCGTCGCGGTCCATGACGTCGATGAGCGAACCGCGCACGCGGTCGCCGACCTCGAGCAGCACCTGGCCGTCGTTCTCGGCCTTGACCAGGTTCCAGACGTGCTGGCGCTCCTCGCGCGGCAGGGCCTCCAGGATGAAGGCGATGTCGGCCGGGTGCAGCCCCTGCAGCAGGTTCTGCAACTGAGCGTCCTGCGTGCGCTGCAGCACGCTCTCGACCAGGCTGCCGCGCTCCTCGCCCTCTTCCTGCTTGTGCACCAGCTCGCGGATCACCTGCTGGCGATGCAGCAGCCGCTGCACTTCCTCGAGGGCGATCTCGGCGTCTTCCGAATCCAGGCGGCGGCCCGGGACCGGCTTGAGCGGCAGCCGGCTCACCGCTCGGTCTCCCAGGCGGCGGCACGAGTCGGCGCGGCGGCAGGCACCCGCAGAACGGGGCATTCGGTACGGTGGCTTTGCGTTGCGGACATCACGGGACTCTCTCGCGCCAGACTCAAGGTTCGGATTGTATTCGGCTATGTGTCGAGCAGATGTCCCAGAACGCGCGCGCGGGCGCGCCCAGGGCATCCCCGTGGGGAATCAGGGCCGCGATGTTGCGTGCAAGCGGCACCGGGCTCAGGCGCAACGCCACCAGCGCGCTCTCGCCGCGCGGCACCGCCATCGCCGAGACGAAGCCCACGCCCAGGCCCGCGCGCACCGCCTCGCGCACGCCTTCCACGCCGGCCAGCTCCAGGCCGACCTGCATGGCCAGCCCGGCCGCGGCGAACGCCGCGGCGACCTGCTGACGCACCCCGGAGCCGGCCTCGCGCATGACCAGGGGATGCGGCGCCAGCTCGGCCAGCGTCACCTGGGTACGCCGGCGTCCGGCCAGCGGGTGGTCGTCGCGCACCAGGGCCACGATTTCGTCGCTGACCCAGGGCCGCACTACGGTATCGACGGGCAACTGCGTGGGCACCGCCCCCTCGATGAAGGCGAAATCGAAGCGCTGCAGATCGCCGACGATGAGGCTGGTGTTGCCGCTGGCCAGAGTCAGCGTCACGCCGGGATGGCGCACGCGGAACTCGGCCACGATGTAGGGCAGCAGGTAGCTCGCCGGCGTGGTGCTGGCGCCGATGGCGAGCGAGCCGCCGCGCAGGCCGGCGATGGCTGCGCGCAGGGTGTGCGCGCGCTCGTAGGTCTGGCGCAACTGGCGGGCGATGCCGGCGAGCTGCTCCCCGGCCGGGGTGAGGCGGATGCCGCGCCCCTCGCGCCGGTACAGCGGCTGGCCGAAGGCCGACTGCAACAGGCGCAACTGGCCCGACACCGCAGGCTGGGTCAGATGCAGCACCTCGGCCGCACGGCCGATGGCGCCGGTTTCGGCGACGACGGCGAAGGTCAGGAGCTGATCCGGAGTCATGTCCGATCCATAAGTTTGTACGATGTTTTACATCGAAATATACGATTATAAATATATAACTTGAAGGAATAAGATGCGTGTGCCAGCTTCTGCTTCTGCCCAGGTTACCCATGGCCGCCACCGCTCCCACCACTTCCGCCGCGCATGCCCAGCCGACGCCGCTCAGCCGTCGACGCGGCCGCCTGGACGGGCTGCTGTTCGTCTTTCTGCTCGCCCTGGCCGCCCAGCAGGTGGCCGCGCTGCCCTGGATCGCCGGCCTGGGGCTGAGCCCCCTCGTGATCGCCATCGTCTTCGGCGCGGTCTATGGCAACGCCATGCCCGGGCAGATGAATGCCGACTGGGCCGCCGGCGTGAATTTCGCCGCGCGCCGCATTCTGCGCATCGCCATCGCACTTTACGGGCTGCGCATCAGCGCCCAGGAGCTGGTCTCGGTCGGCGTTCCGGGCCTGGGCCTGGCAGCCAGCATGGTCGTGGGCACGCTGGCGATCGGTGTCATCGTCGGCCGCCTGCTGCGGCTGGACCGCGAGACGGCGCTGCTCGCCACCGCCGGCAGCGCGATCTGCGGCGCCGCGGCGGTGCTCGCCTTCGAATCGAGCCTGCGCTCGGCACCTGAAAAAAGCGCCGTCGCCGTCGCCACGGTGGTGCTGTTCGGCACGGTCTCGATGTTCCTGTACCCGGTGCTCTATCACGCCGGCTGGCTGCAGATGGACACCGCCGCGCTGGGGCTGTTCGTGGGCGCCAGCGTGCACGAAGTGGCGCAGGTCGTCGCGGCGGCCAGCGCCATCGATCCGAGCGTCATCGAAGCCGCCACCATCACCAAGATGGCCCGCGTCGCCCTGCTCGTGCCGGTCCTGCTCGTGCTCGGCCTGTGGCTCGCCCGCCGCGCCCCGGCCGGCGAAGAAGCCGGCGCCGCCAAGGGCAAGGCGCCCGTGCCCTGGTTCGTGCTGGGCTTTCTCGCCATGATCGCGCTGAACTCCACCGGCGTCGTGCCCCAGGCCGCCATCGCCGCGATCAATCCGCTGGTCACCTTCGCCCTCACCATGGCCATGGCCGCCCTGGGCATGGAGACCCGCCTGTCGCGCATGCGCCAGGCCGGCCCCCGCGTCTTCGCCCTCGCCGCCATCCTGTTCGTCTGGCTGCTGTTCGGCGGGTATGCGCTGACGCTGGCCTGGGTGTGAGGGCGTAGCCCCTTCCGCCCGCGGCGCTATGGCGTTCCGCTACGCCACCTCCAGCGCAGCGGCACGGAACACTTCGATCCACGGCAGGTACAGCGCCGCCACCCGGCGATACATCAGCACCAGGTGCGTGGGCGGCAGTGGCGCGAGCGTGTCCAGCGCACGCAACCGGCCCGCCGCGATGCCGGGCGCGGCGGCGCTGGCCGGCACTACGGTCAGGCCCAGGCCGGCAGCGGCCAGCCCGGCGTTGGCAGCCAGCACGGGCGACTCGATGACCGGCAGCGGCGGTCGGGCGCCTTCGGCGGCGAAGCGCTCGTCCACGGTGCGGCGCAGGTGCGTGGCCGGCGGCGGCAATATCCACGGCCAGGCCAGCAGCTCGCGCCAGCGCCCGCTCGCAGGCGGGGCCACAGCCAGGGCGGGCGAGGCCACGGGGATCATGGGCTCCTCGCGCAGCGGTTCGATGACGAGGCGGCTCAGGTCCATACCGGCCACCGCCTGCGGCGCGTACAGCGCCAGCACCACGTCCAGCTCGCCGCCGAGCAGCCGTTCGATCAGCCCGGCCAGCCAGCCGTCGCTCACCTGGATCGCCGCCGCCTCCTGCGGCTGCAGACGCTTGAGCCGGGTGATCAGCCCGGGCGCGAGCGTGAGGTTGACATAGGGCGACATGCCCACGCGCACGCGGCCGCTGACTTTGCGCTCGCCGTCGCCCACGTCGTCCACCATGTGCCGGAATTCGTGCAGCAGCAGCCGCGCATGGCGCACCACGCGCGCGCCGAGCGCGGTAGGCCGCATGCCGCGCGCCGAGCGCTCGAAGAGCGGCTGGCCAAAGCCGCTCTCGATCTCCTTGAGCGCCTTGCTCACCGCTGGCTTGCTCAGGTGCAGCGCGGCGGCCGCCTCGCCCAGGGTGCCGCGCTCGGCCACCTCGCGCAGCAGCTCGAGATGCTGAAAGCGCAGCCGGCGCGCCAGCGCCAGGGAGTGTGTTGCCATGTCCGTCAACTTTGTTTCAACACCTGGAGAAAAAATGCCGCTACCCCGGCATCCGGCCGGCGCTTACGCTTGTCGTTCGACAACGAAAACAAGCCATCATCGGAGGAGACTGCCGTGGCGACCCGTATCCTGCGCCGCCTGCCAGGCGGCTGGCAAGCCCTGAGCTTCGTTTCTGTACTGGCAACGGCGCTGGCCCTACCCACGGCCACGGCCCAGGGCTTTCCGCTGCCCGGCAAGCCGGTGCGCATCGTCGTGCCGGCGCCGCCCGGCGGCCCCGGCGACACGGTGGCGCGCGCCGTCGCCGCCGAGCTGACCACGCAACTGCCGGGCCATCCCATCGTGGTCGACAACAAGCCCGGCGGAGCCAGCCTGCTCGCCGCCAACGACGTGCTGCGCGCCGCGCCCGACGGCCACACCCTGCTGCTTGCGCTGAACACCACGCACACCCAGGTGCCGCACATGTTCGGCAAGCCGCCGTTCGACCCGTTCAAGGACTTCACGCCGATCGCCCAGGTGTACGAGGCGCAGTCGGTGCTGGTGGCCCACCCGTCGCTGGCCGCCGACGACCTGAAGCAGGCCGTCGAGCTCAGCCGGCAGGACCCCATCCCGGCAGGTTCGGCCAGCCCCGGCACCAACAGCCATCTGTACCTGGAGATGATGAACCACGAATACGGCGCACGCTTCGAGCACATCCCCTACAAAGGCTCGGCCGACGCCCTGCGCGACCTGCTCGGCGGCATCACCCGCCTGCAGTTCGATTCGCCCAGTTCCTCGCTGCCGCACATCCGCGCCGGCCGCCTCAAGGCGCTCGCCGTCACCGGCGCCCAGCGCCTGCCCCAGTTGCCCGACGTGGCCTCGGCCGCCGAACAGGGCTATCCGGCGCTCGCCATCGGCGCCTGGATGGGCTTCTTCGGCCCGGCCGGCATGGCCGCCGAGGACGTCACCCGCCTCAACCGGGAAATCGTGCAAGCCCTGCAAAGCCCGCGCATCGCGGCCCAGTTCGAGCCGCTGGGCCTGCGCATCACCGGCACCAGCCCCGAACGCTTCGCCGAAGTCGTGCGCGCCGACCACGCCCAGTGGGGCGCCATCATCCAGCAACTCGGACTCCGCCTCGACCAATGACCGACGACCACACCGACACCGCGCGCATCGCGCGCCTGCAAGCCCGCATAGCCGAGCTCGAACGCCGCGTGCAGACGACCGAGGACACCGAGGCCATCAAGCGCCTCACCCGCATCTACGGCTATTACCTGGACAAGGCGCTGTGGAGCGAGGTCCTGCCGCTGTTCACCGACGACTGCTCGATAGAAATCTCCATGCTCGGCGTCTATCTCGGCAAGCGCCAGGCCGAGACGCTGTTCCGCGACGTGCTCGGCAAGGGCCCGGCGAAAAGCGACGAGCGCGGCCTGCTCTGGGGCCAGCTATACAACCACATGCTCCTGCAGGGCGTGGTGCACGTTGCCCCCGACGGCCGCCACGCTCGGGGCCGCTGGCGCTGCTTCATGCAGATCGCCACCTTCGGCGAGAAGGCGCTGTGGGGCGAAGGGCCTTACGAGATCGAATACCGCAAGGAGGAAGACGGCCTGTGGCGCATCCGCAAGCTGCACTTCTACCGGACCTTCCATACGCCGTTCGACGAAGGCTGGAAGACCGCGCGCTCGCCGGTGGGCGGCGTACGCGCGGACTTCCCGCCCGACCTGCCGCCCACGGAGCAATACGAGCCCTACCCCGCCGCGTACATCCCGCCGTTTCATTATCGAAACCCCGTGACGGGGACGTAGCGACGCACGCCCGGTGCCTGCCCGGCGGTCACACCTGGGCGCCGGCCGCGAGCCCGGCGCCCTGCACCCCGCCGACGGCGAACCAGTGTTCGACCAGGCGCACCCAGTAGCTCGCGCCGACCGGCAGCATGTCGTCGTTGAAGTCGTAGCTGCCGTTGTGCAGCGTGCACGGGCCCATGCCGTGGCCGGCCACGCGGTGCTCGCCATCGCCGACGCCAAGCCACACGTAGCAGCCCGGCACGTCGGCCAGCATGAAGGCGAAATCCTCGGCGGCCAGCGACGGCGCGACACGGTCGTTTACCCGCTCGGGGCCGACCAGGCCACGCAGCACGTCCGCCGCCAGCGCGGCCTCTGCAGGGTGATTGATGGTGGGCGGGTAGTTGCGATGAAAGTCGAACTCGGCCTGGACATCGAACGCGGCGGCCGTATGGCGCACGATCTCGCCCATGCGCTGCTCGATGAGATCGAGCGTATGGAGGGCGAAGGTGCGCACCGTGCCGCGCAGCTCGGCCTCGGTCGGGATGACGTTGTCGGCGCTGCCGGCGTGGATCTGGGTGACGCTGAGCACCGCGGTGTCGAGCGGGTCCTTGTTGCGCGTGACGATGCTCTGCAGCGACTGCGCCATCTGCACGGCGGCAATGACCGGATCGGCGCCCATGTGCGGCATGGCGGCATGCGCGCCGCGCCCGCGCAGCTTGACGGCGAACTCGTTGCTCGAACCCATGATCGGCCCGGGTGTCAGGCCGAAGTGCCCGGCCGGCAGGCCCGGCCAGTTGTGCATGCCGAACACGGCCTGCATCGGAAAGCGCTCGAACAGGCCTTCGCGGATCATGCGCGCGGCGCCGCCGCCGCCCTCCTCGGCGGGCTGGAAGATCAGGTAGACGATGCCGTCGAAATCGCGGTGCCGGGCCAGGTAGCGCGCCGCGCCCAGCAGCATCGCCGTGTGCCCGTCGTGGCCGCACGCGTGCATGCGCCCCGGGTTGCGGCTGGCATGCGCGAAGGTGTTGACCTCCTGCATGGGCAGCGCGTCCATGTCGGCGCGCAGGCCGATCGCCCCGCCCGCCGTGCCGCGCGCACCTTCGACGATGCCGACCACGCCGGTGCCCGCCAGCCCGCGATGGATGGGGATGCCCCAGCCCTCGAGCAGCCGGGCGACGCGTTCGGACGTCCAGGTTTCCTGATACCCCAGTTCGGGGTGGGCATGCAGATCCCGACGGATGTCGGTCAGCTCCTGATGCCAGGTGAGGATGGGGTCGACGAGTTGCATGGCGCGCTCCGCAAATCGGCGCGCAAGGCGGTTTGCGCGCACGCCTTATCTTAGCGTTTTCCCGCCCCTTCTCCGCGCTACGCGCATCGAACTCGCCGGCATGCCCGTTCGCCCCGGGTTCGTCAAGGCAGGGTTTTGCCGCTATGCCGGACGAACGGCCGTCGCTATGATGAACCGCCACGCCTTTCCCCGCTCCAAGCCCAGGCGTGGTGAACGGTGGGCGCCGCCCGCCGCCGACCGCGGCAGCCGCATTCGCGGCGCTGCCCGAGCGCCGGCCGGATCGGCCGAACCCGACACGGAGACCGACATGCAGAAACCCTGGCTCGCTGAATACCCTCCCGGCGTTCCTGCCGAGATCCCCGCCCAGCGGCCCGAATCGCTCGTCGACGTGATCGAGGACGCCTTCCAGCGCTACGCCGAGCGCGACGCCTATGTCTGCATGGGCAAGACCCTCAGCTTCGCGCAAACCGATCGGCTGTCGTGCGCCGTCGCCTACTGGCTGCAGACGCTCAAGCTGGAGCCGGGCGCGCGCGTGGCCATCATGATGCCCAACGTCCTGCAGTACATGGTGTGCGCCACGGCCATCCTGCGCGCGGGCTACGTCGTGGTCAACGTCAACCCGCTCTACACGCCGCGCGAGCTCACGCACCAGCTCAAGGACAGCGGCGCCGAGGCGATCTTCATCCTGGAGAACTTCGCCAGCACGCTGCAGAAGGTGCGCTCGCAGGTGCCGCTCAAGCACATCGTCGTGACGTCCATGGGCGATCTCATGGGCGGCGCCAAGGGCTTCATCGTCGATCTCGTGGTGCGCCACGTGAAGAAACTGGTGCCGCCCTACGAGCTGTCCGGTTCGGTCAAGTTCAAGGACGTGCTGAAAAAGGGCGCCGGCCGCAAGCCGCAGCGCCCCTCCACCCGCGCCGACGACATCGCCTTTCTGCAGTACACCGGCGGCACGACCGGCGTGGCCAAGGGCGCCATCCTCACCCACGGCAACATCGTGGCCAACATCATCCAGAACGCCCTGTGGATGGAGCCCATGGTGGGGCCGGCGGGTACCGGGCCGCAGCTCACCACGGTGAGCGCGCTGCCGCTGTATCACATCTTCGCGCTGACGGCCTGCGGCCTGTACGGGCTGTACTCGGGCGCGCGCAACCTGCTCATTCCCAATCCGCGCGACATTCCGGCCTTCATCAAGGCGCTGGAGCAGACCCCGGTCAACATCTTTCCGGCGGTCAATACGCTCTTCAACGCCCTGCTGCACCATCCCGACTTCGCCAAGGTCGACATGTCCGGCCTGAAGCTCTCGCTGGGCGGCGGCATGGCCGTGCAGCGCGCTGTGGCCGAGAAATGGAAGGCCGCCACCGGCTGCCACATCCTGGAAGCCTACGGCCTGTCCGAGACCTCGCCCGGCGCCACGATCAATCCGGCCACCAGCAAGGAATACAACGGCACCATCGGCCTGCCGATCCCGTCCACCGAGGTCGCCATCCTGGATGACAGCGGCCAGCAAGTCCCGCAGGGCCAGCCCGGCGAGATCGCGATCCGCGGCCCGCAGGTGATGGCCGGCTACTGGAACATGCCGGAAGAAACCGCCAAGGCCATGACCGCCGACGGCTTCTTCAAGACCGGCGACATCGGCATCATGGACGAGAAGGGCTACATCCGCATCGTCGACCGCAAGAAGGACATGATCCTGGTGTCGGGCTTCAACGTCTACCCGAACGAGATCGAGGCCATCGTCGCGCAGCACCCCGGGGTGCAGGAAGTCGCCGCGGTGGGCGTGCCGGACGAGCATTCCGGCGAGGTGGTCAAGCTCTACGTCGTGCGCTCCGACCCCGGCCTCACCGAGGAAGCGCTCAAGCAGTACTGCCACGAGAACCTGACCGGCTACAAACGGCCGCGCTACATCGAGTTCCGCGACGAGTTGCCCAAGACCAACGTCGGCAAGATCCTGCGCCGGGCGCTGCGCGACGAAACCGCGCCGCAGGAACAGAAAAAGGCGGCCTGAGCGCCGCGCCGGTCTTCGCCGCGCGGCTCGAGCCGGCTCAGCGTGGCGCTTCGCCCGGGCGCTGCACGCGAAAGCGCATGCGGCGCAGGGTGTCGGGAAGCAGGGCCTTGGCGGCCGCGGCGCTTTCATAGCTGCGTTCGGTCGCGTCGATCCTGCCGCTGCCATCGGCCCGCAGAACCGTCTGCGCCCGGGTGCCGTACTCGGGCGTCACGATGAAGATCGGCGAGAGCATGCGCTCGCGCTCCAGCGGCACGCCGGTCGCCGGCAGCGCGTCGTCCTCGGCGGGCGTGGGGTCGCTCAGGAAGGCCATGCTCGCATCGATGAGATCGTCGTTGCCGGTACTCACGCCGGCCAGCCTCGCCTTCAGGCGGGTGAGCTTGGGCCAGGGGGTATCGAGCACGGCGTTGGACAGGCCGTACAGACCGGGCGCGAGCGCCCGCGCCTGGCCGCCCGGCTGGTTGCCGCAGTACCAGAGTTGCGCCGGCTCGGCCGCCGTGCCGTAGATGCTGCCGGCAACTAGGTTGAAGCCGTTGTAGGCGCCGCCGTTGGCGCTCACACCGCGCATGTACACGTCGGTGGGCACGTCGCCGGCGAGAAAATCCGCCACCAGGTGCCCGCGCGAACTCGCCGCCAGCCGCAGCGCGCGGCCGTCGCGAAAATTGGTGAGCGCCGCGAAGCGCCCCGTCTGCGTCACGCCCATCCAGGTTCCGCCCGCCTGCAGGTCACGCCCGGCCCAGACGCCGGGCGCCTCGGCCCACCACTCCGCAGGCGCGGTGGGCCGGGCATAGAACTCGTCGCGATTGGCGAGCAGCAGCAGCGGCATGTCGCTGCCGGGCATCCAGGAGAAGGCGATCAGACACATGACGCGGACGCCCTTGCGCTCGGCCGGCCCGGCTCAGAGCCCTGCCACCGCCATCTCGGGCAGCAGGATGGACCCGGTCGACTTGGTGCCGCGGGTGATCACGTCGCTGCCCACGGCGGCCAGGCTGGCGAACATGTCCTTGAGGTTGCCGGCGATCGTGATTTCCTGGACTGCGTGCTGGATCTCGCCATTCTCGACCCAGTAGCCGAAGGCGCCGCGGGAATAGTCGCCCGTGATGTAGTTGACGCCTTGGCCGATCAGCTCGGTGACGAGCAGCCCGGTGCCCAGCTTCTTCAGCATGGCCTTGAAATCGTCGTCCGGACGCGTCTCGCGCGAGGTGAGAAAGAGGTTGTGCGAGCCGCCGGCGTTGCCGGTGGTGCGCATGCCGAGCTTGCGCGCGGTGTAGGTGGACAGCAGGTAGCCCTGCAGCTCGCCGGCCTGCACGAGGCTGCGCGGCGCCGTGCGTACGCCCTCGTCGTCGAAGAACGCGGTACCGAGGGCGCCTGGCAGATGGGGGTTCTCCTCGATGTCCACGTGCGAGGCGAAGACCGGCTTGCCGAGCGCGTCGACCAGGAAGCTCGCGCGGCGGTACAGTGCGCCGCCGCTCACCGCTTGGGTGAACGAGCCGAGCAGGCCGCAGGCGAGCGGCGCCTCGAAGAGCACCGGGTAGCGCCCCGTGCGGATGCGGCGCGCGCCCACGCGCGACAACGCCCGCTCGGCGGCATAACGGCCGACGGCCGCCGGATCGGCCAGCCGCTTGGGATCGCGCTGGCTGGAATACCAGTCGTCGCGCTGCATGTTGTCGCCGCGCCCGGCGATGGGCGCCACCGACAGGCTGTGCCGAGAGTACGGGTAGCCGCCCATGAAGCCGCGCGTGTTGGCCATCACGAAATGGCCCGAGAACGTGTTGACGGTGGCGCCGTCGGAGTTGGTGACGTTGCGGTCGGTATCCAGCGCCGCCTTCTCGGCGCGCTTGGCGATGCGTGCCGCCTGCCTGGCGTCGATCTCCCAGGGGTGGTAGAGATCGGGATCGGGCGCTACGCCCAGCAGCAGGTCCTCGGCGTCGGGCAGGCCGGCGGCCGGGTCCTCGGCCGTGTGGCGGGCGATGTGCCACGCCGCGCGCACCGTGTCTTCGATCGCCTGCTCGGAGAAGTCGGAGGTCGAGGCCGAACCGCGGCGCTGGCCCACGTACACGGTCACGTCGAGCGAGCGGTCGCGCGTCTGCTCGACGGTCTCGACCTCGCCATGGCGCACGTTCACGGACAGCCCCTGGCTTTCGGAGACTTCGGCCGCCGCGTCGGTGCCGCCCACGGCGCGGGCGCGCTCGAGCGCGAACTGCACGAGATCACGAAACTGCGGCGCGTTGGCGACGATGAACGAGTCGGACATGGGCTCTGCTGGAAAGGGGATGGAAAGGTATCATAGCCAATTGTGCGTCAGCCGTTCCCAGCCATGCCCCGTTCTTCTTCGCGCCGCCCCCCGGCCCCCTCCGCTTCGCTTTCTTTCGCGCCCGACGCCGACCCGCAGGACGCCGGCGACGCGCACTGGGACGGCCCCAGCAAGTCGCAGCGCAAGCGCGAGATGGCGGCCCTGCAGCGCCTGGGCGAGCGTCTGGTCGAGCTGTCGCGCGACAAGCTCGCCCAATTGCCGCTTGCCGAACGCCTGCACGACGCCATCCTCGAGGCCCAGCGCATCAAGGCGCACGAGGGGCGCCGCCGCCAGCTCCAGTACGTCGGCAAGCTCATGCGCGACGCCGATGCCGAGGCCATCACGGCCCAGCTCGACATCTGGGAAAACGGCTCGCGCGAACAGGCCGCGCATTTTCACGCCCTGGAGCGCTGGCGCGAACGCCTGCTCGAGGACGATGCCGCCCTCACCGCCTTCATCGAGGCCTACCCGGCGAGCGACGTGCAGCATCTGCGCGCCCTGATCCGCGCGGCACGCAAGGAAGCCGCCACCAATGCCGCCCTCCCGCAGGGGCGCGAGCCGCAACGCAAGCACTTTCGCGCCCTGTTCCAGGAAATCAAGCTGCGCCACGAAGCGGCCCAGGCCGACTGATCCGCCCACGCGGCGCCGCACACCCCGAGGATAGCCATGACCGCTCCGTCCCTGCTCGAAGCCATCGAAATCCAGACCGGCCCCAACCCGCAGCGCGCGGTGATCTGGCTGCACGGCCTGGGCGCCGACGGCCGCGACTTCGCCCCCATCGTGCCCGAACTGGATCTGGCCGGCGTACCCGACGTGCGCTTCGTCTTCCCCCACGCCCCGGTCATGCCGGTGACGATCAACGGCGGCATGGCGATGCGCGCCTGGTACGACATCGTCGGCAGCGACCTCGTGCGGCGCGAGGACGCCGACGGCATCCTCGCCTCCCAGGCGGCCGTCGAGGCCCTGCTCGCGCGCGAGCAGGAACGCGGCATCGATGCCGGCCACATCGTGCTTGCCGGCTTCTCGCAGGGCTGCGCCATGACGCTGCAGACCGGCCTGCGCTACGGCAAGACGCTGGCCGGCCTGGTCGCGCTGTCCGGCTACCTGCCGCTCGCCGACACCCTTGCCGCCGAAGCCAGCCCGGCAAACAAGGCCACTCCGATCTTCATGGCGCACGGCATCCACGACCCCGTCGTCGCGCTGGAACGCGCCGAATCCAGCCGCGCCGCACTCGAGCGCCTGGGCTACGCCGTGGAGTGGCACACGTATCCGATGCCGCACTCGGTGCATCCCCAGGAGATCCAGGACCTCGGCAGCTTCCTGCGCCGCGTTCTCGCCTGAACGCGGCGCCTCTACGGCATGAGATATGCGGCGCGCCTGTCGCGCATCAGGATTGACGATGCGCAAGCCACGATGGCGGATTCGGTGTTACTTTTGCCCTGCCGTCACCACGGCTTCGTCAGCCGCTGAACCGGCAGCCCCAGGCAGTCCTGCTCGCGGTACCGGTACATGCGGCGTTTTTGGAGCACCGACACCATGTTCAAGAAAGTCCTGATTCCCACCGATGGTTCCCCCCTGGCATTGCAGGCCGCGACCGCAGGGATCGACTTTGCCAGATCCGTCGGCGCCGAAGTCGTCGCGCTGCACGTCACGCAGCCCTTCGCGGCGACCATCGGCTTCGACGGCATGGCCGCGGCTTACGCGATCACCGACGAATCCTACGAAAAGGCCGCCGCCGAACAGGCCGCCGAATACCTCAAGACCATCACCGACCGCGCCGCAGCCCAGGGCGTAAAGGCCGAGTCCTGCTCGGTTTCCAATTTCAATGTCGCCGACGGCGTGGTCCAGGCCGCCCAGGAAAACCGCTGCGACCTGATCTTCATCGGCAGCCACGGCCGCAGCGGCCTGTCGCGCCTGCTGCTGGGCAGCGTCACCGCCAAAGTGCTGTCGCTGTCCACGGTCGCCGTGCTGGTGTACCGGGTAAAGGAAGACAAGAAGGAAAAGGAAAAGGAAGCGCCGCCTGCCACGCCGGCGGTGAGCTGAAACGCCAGCGGGGCAGCGCATTCCCAAAAGGGATAGGCTGCCCCGGGCAAGGTGGTTCTCGAGGCCCTGGTGCGGCTATGCTGCTCAGGGCCTTGCCGCGTCTGCCATCATGCGGCCGCCGCCCCGGCCCCGGTCGGCCCGGGAACAAAAAAAGAAAACGCCCCTGGTCCGACGCCGTCCCAGCCGGGGATGCCGGCAGGGGCGGCGCCCGACCAGGGGGCGCGGGTAGCGGGCGACGAACGCCTTTTACTGTATCTGCAACTGCTGTTGCAGCACCTGCAGGATGCGGCCGGCCGTGGAACTGTTGTCCGGCTGGCCTTCGGCGTTCAGCACCGTGACGCGCGTCGCGCCGCCGACGTCGGACAGTTGCACGCGGTACTGGGGCTGCTGCTTGGGCGTGCGCGCGCCGAAGATGCGCGTCATGAGGCCGGGCCTCTCGGACTGCTGAGCGTCGACGTCGACGTAGCGCACGTAGTACTGGCCGGCGGTGCGGTCGCGGTCCTCGACGGTGAAGTTGCCGCGGTCCAGCGCCAGGCCGACGCGACGCCAGGCGCGGTCGAACGACTCCGCGACTTCCAGCGCGCCCGCGTCGGCCATGCGCACCAACTGCGCGCTCGGCTCGGCGGGAACGCTCTGGCTTGCTTCCTCGAGCCTCATCTCGGCCTGGGCGCGGTTCTGCTCACCGCCGAGGAAGACCATGAAGCGCGCCAGCATGGCGGCGTCCAGATCGGGATCGGGCGGACGCGGCACCCAGCGGGTCTGGGACTCGCTCACGTTCTCCTCGACCATGTGCTGGTGCGAGAAATAGACTTCGACGCGGCCGTCTGCACCGCGCTCCAGGCGGGTGCGGAAAAGCTCGCGCTGGCCGCTGTCCCAGACCTGGTCGAAGATCTTGCCCACCGTGCGGCGCAGGAAATCCTGCGGGATGTTGGCGCGGTTCTCGGCCCAGTCGGTCTCGATCAGGCCGGCCTGGGGATTCTGGTTCCGGATCACGAACCCTTCGCCGCGCCAGAACTCCACGGCACGGTCGAACACCTCCGAGGCGGGCATGTCGACGATCAGCCAGCGCAGCGTGCCGTCGCGGCCCACGGTGACGTTGTCCTGCTGCGGCAGCACGCGTGCGTTCTGGCCGGAGGCCGCCTGGGCCTGGCGCTGCGCCTGCTCGCTGGCGTACTGCGAATAGGAAGCGCCGCCCGCACCAGCCGGCACCTGGTAGTGCGAGCTGGCCGGCACCTGGGTCAGGTCCGGCGGGACCGAGAGCGACGCGCGTTGCGGGGTCGCGCTCTGGTAGTCGATGGCGTCTTCTTTGCCGAGGAACTGGTTGAACGCGTTGCAGCCGCTCAACGCCGCAAGCGTGACAACCGCGCCGGCGATGCGCAATTCTCTGTTCATTAAGAAGCTCTCAAAGGGAAAGACAGTGATGCCCCGCAGAACGGCCGCCAGCACGCGGGCGGCGGCCGGGGGGCACCGGCTCAGAGCGCGCCAGCGGCACGCAGGGCCTGGCGCACGGCGTCGTGATGACGGGCGTCCGGCTCGCACAAGGGCAGACGATAACCCAGCTTGGTCAGGCCCATCTCGGCCATGGCCCACTTCACGATTATCGGGTTGGCCTCGAGGAACAATGCCCGGTTCAGCCCCTGCATGCGCGCGTTGAGTTCGCGTGCACGCGGCGCGTCGCCCGCGATCGCCGCCGCGCACATGTCGGCCATCAGGCGCGGCACGACGTTGGCGGTGACGGAAATGTTGCCATCGCCGCCCAGCAGCATCAGCCCGATCGCCGTAGCGTCGTCGCCGCTGTAGACGGAGAACGAGGCCGGCCGGCGGGCCAGCAGATCCATGCAGCGCACGATGTCGCCGGTGGCGTCCTTGATGCCGACGATGCCCGGTACCTGCGCCAGGCGCAGCGCGGTGTCGTTGGCGAGGTCGGCGACGGTGCGTCCGGGCACGTTGTACAGCAGCGTGGGCAGATCGACGGCCTCGGCGACCGCACGGAAATGGCGGTACAAGCCTTCCTGCGACGGCTTGTTGTAGTAAGGCACCACCTGCAGGCCGTAGTCGGCGCCGGCCGCCTTGGCGTAACCGGCGAGCTCGATGGCCTCGGACGTGGAGTTGCCGCCGACGCCGGCGATCACGGGCACGCGTTTGGCCACGTGCTCCACGGTGACGCGGATGAGTTCCGCGTGCTCTTCCATGGAGACGGTCGGCGATTCGCCCGTGGTGCCCACTGCGACGATGGCGGCGGTGCCTTCGGCGACGTGCCAGTCGAGCAGCTTGCGGTAGGTCTCGTAATCCAGACTGCCGTCCGGCAGCATGGGCGTCACGATTGCCACGATGCTGCCCTGGAGGGACGGCGCGGCAACAGCATTCATAATGTGAAACTCCTGACTCATCCGACCCGCGACGGGACCGGCCAAAGGCTAGCTAAAAGCAGGAAACAGGTACAAGGTTTTCGATTCTACCCTGGAAGCGGCCGGCGCTGCGTCGTCGAACTCGACAAGCGCGACAGACTGTATCAGGACGGCCCGCACTGCCCTTCGCGCCAGCAGCGCTGGCGCCAGACCCAGGGCGCTACGGCGTCCGGCTCGGCCCACAGGCCGCGCCGCGCGGCGCGCGCCTCGGCTTCGGCCTCGGCCACCGCCGGATCACGCAGGTAGCGGCCACCGAACTGCCGATTGGCCCAGGCCATGCCCGCGCGCGCCATCGCCTGGTTGGCGGTGCCGGCGTCCTGCAGCCGGATGTCGCAGACGTCCCTTCCGTAGGTGTCGATTTCGTAACACTCCGCCTGCACATCGCGGCCGCCGACCAACGCCTCGAGCGCCCGGCGCGAGGCCTGGGCATAGGGCTGCCCCCGCCGATCCTTGGCCTGCGTCTCGGGCGCGTCGATACTGGCCAGACGCACGGTGTAGGGACGCCGTCCGTCGCCCTGCAGGCGCAGCGTGTCGCCGTCGGTCACGCGCACGACGCGTCCGCGCAGGGTGTGCGCGCCGCCCGCCGTCGCCGCAGGCTCGGGCAGGGGCGCCGGCCATTCGTGCCAGACGGCCAGGCCGAGCACAATCGCGGCGGCGACGGCGGCCGTCATCCGGCGGCCCCCGCGCAAGGGTCGCGGCGGCTTCAATGCACCAGCATCAGCCCGATGCGAAACTGATCGGGCTGGCGCACGTTGTAGTCGAGCAGGCTCTGGCCATAGCCGTTGACGTACTGCAGATGCAGGAATCCGTTCAGGCCCGAGAACCAGGTGCGCTTGAGCGGGTAGGCGAAATCGGCCTGCCACGAATCCTTGCCGTCCTTACCGTCGCGCCACATCCCGGAAATCATCATGCCGTCGTCGGTGGTCCAGCGCGCGCGCCAGTCGACGCGGCCGCGATAGTCGCGGATGTCCGGGTTTTCGCTCGCGATGGAGAAATACTGGCGGATTTTCGGGGTGAAGCTGAAGGTGCTGCCGTTGCCCAGGCGATAGGCGAGTATCGGCTGCACGTAGGCCGAATTCATCGAACGCGAATCGTCGCCGTCACGCCCGTTGGACTGGTGGTCCACACCGGTGGCCAGCCCCGCGCTGAAGCGCTGGCTGGCCGACTGCCACAGGCTCTCGGACATCCAGAACACGCTGGGGTTGTAGGTCGTGTCGTAGAACGGCTTGGAGGGGGAATCCAGGTCCCAGAGCGAGGTCTGGGTATAGCCGAGATAGAAATTCTGGTAGAAGGCCGAGGGCCGGTCGACCGGCGGCTGGAACAGCCGGTACTTCATGCTGATCTGAAAGCGCGCGTTCGTGCCCCCGCGCGTGCCGACCACGAAATACACCGGCTCGTAGGGCGACAAGGCGTTGCGGAACGACTCCCAGGCATTGGCGGCATAGTCCACCCGGCCCTGCTGCGGTGCGGTCACCGGGGCGGCGCCCACGTTCGGATCCACCCCCATCTGCGCCGCGGCGATGGGCGGCACCACGACCGGCTCGCCACGCTGCGCCGCGCTCGGATCGGTGACGGGGGCGACGGCCGGCGTGCCCGCGATCGCGCTGCGCTCGCGCGTGCTGGTGTCCAGCGCCAGCAGGCCGGGTTCGCCCTCGATGGCGATCGCCTGCAGGCCGGTCAGCCCCGCGGGCACCACGGTGCGCCAGACCATGCGCACGAAGTTGTTGACCGGGACGGTGGCGGGCACCACCTCGCCGGCGGCGTGCGCAACCGTCCGCTGGGCGCGGCCCTCGCGGTCGCGCCACTGCAGCACGAGCTGGCGCGGCGGCTGCCAGGTGGCCGCCGTGGTGCCGTCGTTGAAGAACGTGCCGCGGATCTCGATCGCCTCGCCCGACGAAGCCTGGGTGCGGTCGAGCTGATAGGTGGTCGCCGCCTGCGCGGCGCTGGCCATGGCCAGGACGGCGGCAGCAACCGCGGCCGGTGCATAAGGGAACATGGGGGAGAGGCGAAGGGAAAATCAGCGCCCGAGATTACACTGTTTGGCATGACTTCGATTGCGCCGTTGCCCGAAAGCGACAACACCTGGCCGGGCCTGCCCGCCCTGCCCCGCAGCTTCTTCGATCGCGATGCACTGGAACTCGCGCGCGCGCTCATCGGCAAGATCCTGCGCCGGCGCCTGGACGGGCTCTGGCTGTCGGCGCGCATCATCGAGACCGAAGCCTACTACCTTGTCGACAGGGGCAGCCACGCCTCGCTGGGCTACACCGCCAAACGCCATCCGCTCTTCGTCGAAGAAGGCGGCACGATCTACATGTATTACGCGCGAGGCGGCGACTCGCTGAACTTCAGCGCCCACGGCGCAGGCAACGCCGTGCTCATCAAGTCCGCCCACCCCTGGCTGGATGCGCGCGCCGGCGCCGAATCGCTGGCGCGCATGCAGGCACTGAACCCGCGCGCCGACGGCAGCCCGCGCCCGCCCGAACAACTCTGCGCCGGCCAGACGCTGCTCTGCAAGTCGCTGGCGCTGCGCGTGCCGGACTGGAGCGGGCGCTTGTTCTCGGCGGATTTCTACGTCGAGGACGTCGGCCTGCGCCCGTCCCATCTGGTGCAGACCACCCGGCTCGGCATTCCGCCCGGGCGCGACGAGCACCTGCCCTATCGCTACGTCGATCCGGACTACGCCCGCCACGCCACCCGCAACCCGCTGCGCCGCGGGCAGGTGGAGGACGTGCACTACACCCGCATCGACGTGCGCGACGCGTAGCGGGCAAGCCGAAGCGGACTCACCCCAGCGCCGTATCCAGCACCATCATCAGCACGAAGCCCAGCATCAGCCCGATGGTGGAACTGACCTCGTGCCCCTTGCGATGCGACTCCGGAATGATCTCGTGGCTGATGACGAACAGCATGGCGCCCGCCGCGAAGCCCAGGCCCCAGGGCAGCAAGGCCACCGAGTACTCGAGCACGACCGCGCCGATGACCGCGCCCACCGGCTCGATCAGCCCGGTGGCCGCCGCGATGAGCACTGCCCAGCCCCGGCGGTAGCCGGCCCCGACGAGAGCCAGCGCCACCACCAGGCCCTCCGGCACGTCCTGGATCGCGATCCCGGTCGCCAGCGCGCCTGCCGCCGTGGCCTCGGTCCCGGCGAACGCGACACCGATGGCCAGGCCTTCGGGCAGGTTGTGCAGCGCGATGGCGAAGACGAACAGCCAGACGCGCCGCAACCTTGCGGCCTCCTTGCCCTCCAGCCCCTTGATGAAATGCTCGTGCGGCAGAGCGCGGTCGATGAGCAGCAACAGCGCAGCGCCCAGCAGGATCGCCACACCGACCATGCTCGAGGCCTGCAGGCTGCTCGCGCCGCGCAGCTCGGCCGCCTCGATGCCCGGCAACGCCAGCGAGAAAGCGCTGGCCGCGAGCATCACGCCGGCGCCGAAGCCGAACAGCCAATCCTGTGTACGCTCAGAGATGGTCTGCGAAAAGAGGACCGGAACCGCCCCGAGCGCGGTCGCGCCCGCGGCGACCATGCCGGCCAGCAAGGCCTCACGCACCACGCTGCCGGGATCGCCCATGCGCATCCAGATATCCTGCAGGAACACGAGCAGGCCAGCGAGCACGATGGCCGCGCCGAGCGCGCGGCGAATGCGTGCGCCGCGCGACAGCGCGGGGGGACTCGAACGCACCGGGGCGGGTTGCACGACTCCTCCTAGGCAGTGGCGGCTTCGTAGCGACGCGCCACCTCGGGCCAATTGACGACGTTATAGAACGCCGCAATGTATTCCGGCCGGCGATTCTGGTAGAGCAGATAATACGCGTGCTCCCAGACATCCAGGCCCAGGATGGGCGTATTGCCGGTCATCAGCGGACTGTCCTGGTTGGCCGTGCTCTCGACGACCAGCTTGCCCTTGGGGTCGACCGAGAGCCAGGCCCAGCCACTGCCGAAACGACTGGTGGCGGCCTTGGTGAAAGCGTCCTTGAAGGCATCGAAGCCGCCCAGGTCCGCGTCGATGGCCGAGGCCACCGCGCCCGTGGGCTGGCCGCCCCCGTCGGGTGACATCACGAGCCAGAAGAGCGAGTGATTGGCATGGCCGCCGCCGTTGTTGCGCACGACCCCGCGGATATCCTCCGGCAGGCCATCGATGTTCGCGATCAGCGCCTCGATCGGCTGCTCGGGCACGCCGGCCTTCTCCAGCGCGGCGTTCAGGTTGTTGATGTAGGTCTGGTGATGCTTGGTGTGATGGATCTCCATGGTGCGCGCATCGACGTGCGGCTCCAGGGCATCGTAGGCATAGGGAAGTTCAGGCAGGGTATAGGCCATGATCGGCTCCTTGTGAAAAGGTTGCGCGTGCCGTTCGCGCCCAGGTGGACGTGAACGGGTTCTCAGGGCCCCGGGTTCCTTGCCTGCATGATACCGGCGCGCCCGCCCCTACATCCACGTCGCGCGTATCCGCGCCGCCAGATCGACCGCCGGCTGCTTGGCGCCGAGCCGCGGCTCGGGCAGCGGCGGCAACGGCGGCGCCTTGGGCAGCCGCTCGAACAGCGGCAGCATGGCATCCTCGATGAACCGGGTGCGCGCACCATACACGTGGCGGTCTCCCCCGGCGCCCTGCTGACGCACATAGAAGCGCTGCGGCACGACGAGTTGCAGGCGGGTCTTGGCGCGCGTCATGGCAACGTATAGCAGGCGGCGTTCCTCCTCGATCTCTTCGGCCGTGCCGGTGGCCATATCGGAGGGCAGACAGCCGTCGACCGCGCTCAGCAGGTACACGCTGTGCCACTCCTGCCCCTTGGCCGAATGAATGGTGGAAAGGATGAGGTAGTCCTCGTCGAGCAGCGGCGGGCCGGCCTCGGCGCTGGTGGCGTCGGGCGGGTCGAGCGCAAGCTCGGTGAGAAAGCGCTCGCGCGTGCCGTACGAGGCGGCCACGCGCACCAGTTGCTCGAGATCCTTGCGCCGCACCGCTGCGTCGTCGTGGAGCCGCTCGAGCTGGGCGTCGTACCAGTTGACCGCCTGCTCCAGGTCGCCCGGCCACGCCACCTGCGCCATCAGCCCGCGCATCAGGGCCGCGAAGGCGGCCCATTCGTCGCGCGCGCCCGAACCCGGGTCGAAGGCGCCGATGGCCTCGGCCGGCACCGCCACGGCCTGCACCGCATCGAGCAGGCGCGCCGAGCGGGTCGGCCCGATGCCCGCCACCAACTGCGCGGCGCGAAAGCCCGCCAGGCGATTGCCCGGGTTCTCGGCCCAGCGCAAGAGGCTGAGCACATCCTTGATGTGGCTGGCTTCGAGGAACTTCAGGCCGCCGAACTTCACGAACGGGATGTTGCGCCGGACCAGTTCGAGCTCGAGCTGGGCGCTGTGGCTGGCGCTGCGGAACAGCACCGCCTGGGAAATCAGCCTGACCCCGGCCTCGCGCTGCGCGAGCACCTGGTCGGCCACCCAGCGTGCCTGCCCGCTCTCGTCCGACACGGCGACGAGTTCGGGTTTCTGACTGGACACCCGGTCGGTCCAGAGCGCCTTGGCATAGCGCTCGGCAGCCTGGGCGATGACGGCGTTGGAAGCGGCCAGGATGGGCTGGGTCGAGCGGTAATTGCGATCCAGCGTGACCACCCGCGCGGGCGGATCGAACTGGTCCGGAAAGTCGAGGATGTTGCGCACCGTGGCCGCGCGAAACCCGTAGATCGACTGGGCATCGTCGCCGACCACGGTCACCCCGCGGCCGTCGGGCTTGAGCCCACGCAGGATGCGCGCCTGCAGGCGGTTGGTGTCCTGGTACTCGTCGACCAGCACGTGGTCGAAGGCCGCGCCCAACTCGGCGGCGATGCCGGGTTCGTCGAGCATCGCCGCCCAATAGAGGAGCAGGTCGTCGTAGTCGAGCACCTGCTGCTCCTGCTTGGCGGCCACGTAGGCGGCGAACAGGCGGCGCAGCTCGGCCTCCCAGGCGCTGCACCAGGGATAGGCGCCCTGCAGGATGGCGGCGAGTTCGTCCTGGCCATTGACGACGCGCGAATAGATGGACAGGCAAGTGCTCTTCAAGGGAAAGCGCTCGGTGCTCGCGGCCAGGCCCAGTTGCTGGCGCACCATGCCCATGAGGTCCTCGGCGTCGCCGCGGTCGTGCACGCTGAAGGCCTCGGACAGGCCGATGCGCTCGGCGTACCGGCGCAAGAGGCGCGCGCCCACGCTGTGGAAGGTGCCGGCCCAGGGCAGTTCGGGCGCCTGCGCCCCGCTCGCGCCCAGCCAGCGCTGCAGGACCGCGCCGACGCGCTGGTTCATCTGGTGCGCGGCGCGGCGCGAGAAAGTCAGCAGCAGGACGCGCTGCGGGTCCGCGCCCTGGCGCAGCAGATGGGCGACCCGATGCGCCAGCGTGGTGGTCTTGCCCGAACCCGCGCCGGCGATGACCAGCAGCGGGCCGGGCACGCCCTGCCCGCCGTGCTCGGCGGCGGCGCGCTGCTCGGGATTCAGGCCCGACAGGAAATCGTCGGAGGAGGTGCCGGTGAAAGACATGAAAAAACCATACATCGTGTAGGCAAGGCGCGCGATACGGGCCGCGTGGCCCCGGGCTATCGGGCTTGCGATGCGCGCGGCACCGCCCTGGCGCTACGATACTGGATATTCGTACAGATTTCCCGCCCCCCCATGCGCAGCACTGCTTCCGTCCTCGTCGGCACCTCGTCGTTTGCCGATCGCAACCTCGTGGCCACCGGGCGCTTCTACCCGCCCGCCCTGCCCGCGGCCCAGCGCCTGGCCTACTATGCCAGCCAGTTCCCCGTGGTCGAGATCGATTCGAGCTACTACGCCCTGCCCGCGCCCAGTGCGGCGCACGGCTGGGCCAGCCGCTCGCCGGACGGCTTCACCATCAACGTCAAGGCGTTTCGCGCCTTCACCGGCCACCAGACACCGCTCTCGGCACTGCCCGCGGAACTGCGCGCCGAACTTCCCGCCGAACAGCAGGTGACCTTCATGAACCGCATGCCCGGCGACGTGCGCGACGAACTCTGGCGGCGCTTTCAGCTCGCCCTGGAGCCGCTGCGCCTATCGGGTCGCCTGGGCACGGTGCTGTTCCAGTTTCCGGCATGGATACAGGCGAACGCCGCGGGCGAAGCGCTGGTGCGCTACAGCGCGAGCCGCCTGGAGGCCTGCGTGCCGGCGGTCGAGTTCCGGCATCGCAGTTGGTTCGCCGATGCGGCACGCACCGAGCGCACGCTGGGGCTGGTCCGCGACCTGGGCGCCGTGCACGTCGTGGTCGACCAGCCCGCGGGCTTCGAGGATGCCGTCCCGGCCGTGTGGGCCGCCACCCACGACGAGTACGCCATGCTGCGGCTGCACGGCCGCAATGCGGCGGGCTGGCGGCGCGGCGCCGGTGGATCGTCCGAGCGCTTCGACTATGTCTACAGCCCCGACGAACTGGCCGAACTGGCGCGCCAGGCGCAGCAGCTAGCCCGCCTCGCCCGCCGCACGCACGTCGTGTTCAACACCAATCGCGAGGATCAGGGCGTGGTGAACGCCCGGGCCTTCGAGCAGGCACTGGCCGAGCTCGCCCGATGAGCCCGCCGACGGCGCCCGGACGGCCTAGGGCTGTGAACGCTAAGGCCCTAGAATGATTGCCGGCATCCTTTTCGCACCGCACAAGGAGTTTTCGCATGCCCGAGTTGCACACCATCATCTGCAGCACCCGGCCCGGCCGCGTCGGCGCCGCCGTCGGCGACTGGTTCCATGGCTACGCACAGGCCCACGGCAAGTTCGACTGCGTACGGGTCGACCTGGCCGAGGTGGCGCTGCCCATCTTCGACGAGCCCTACCACCCGCGTCTGCAGAAGTACCAGCACGAGCACACCAAGCGCTGGAGCGCCAGCGTGGCCTCGGCCGACGCGTTCGTGTTCGTGACCCCCGAATACAACTTCGGCCCGCCGCCGGCGCTGCTGAACGCCCTGAACTATCTCTACAACGAGTGGAACTACAAGCCCGCCGCGTTCGTGAGCTACGGCGGCGTCTCGGGCGGCATGCGCGCGGTCGAGCGCGAGAAGAGCACCCTCACCACCCTGAAGATGGTGCCGCTGATGGAGGCCGTCACCGTGGTCGATGTCGCCAAGCACCTGGACGCGGACAAGCGCTTCGCCCCGGCCCAGATCCACACCGATTCGGCCAAGGCCCTGCTCGACGAACTGCTGCGCTGGAGCAACGCGCTGGGCACCCTGCGCTGAGGGGAAACGTCCCCCACGCTCACTGCCCCCGAGGGGGCTTCAGCCTCCTTCGGGCGGCATGACGCTCAAAAGGGGGAACGGGGCGGCGCCGGCTCCGCGTCGGCGCGGGTGGGCCGGCTGGGTAATACGCTCGACGGTGCGCCGGCGCGTGGGCGCGCGGCGGCGCTGGCCAGTTCGGCCACCGGCCCGGCCGGGGTGCTCGCGGCGCCGTCCGCTGTCGAAGCCTCGCGCACAGCCGCCTCGGCCGCGGCCTGTGTGCTCTGCACCGGGCTTTCCGGCACTGCGACAGCCGGCAAGTCGGACGAGGCGGCGGGAGTGAGCGCGGGCGCCGGCTCCGGCCCGGGCGCAGCCGACGCCGAACGCAGCGGAAAGCGCATCCACGGCGCGGCCCGCTCGTCCTGCCCCACGCCTGGCCGTGACCAGTCGCAGACGCCCTGCGGAAAGATGCGCTGCAGGCGCTCCCATTGTTCCGGGCTGGGCGGCTCGGGGTACAGCGCGGCATCGAGCGGATGCAGGCGGCACTTGAGCACGTCGCCGGCCAGCGGGGCGCCCGCGGCCACGTGCGGCGAGGATGGTGCCGGATAGAGGCTGGCGCAGCGGCCCGACAAGGCGTTCATGTCTTCCGCCACGGGCACCGGCTCGGCCTCGCGCGTCATGCACACGTCGGTCAGCCCCGCCGGACGGTGCCGGAGCACCTTCTCGGCGGGCGGGTCTTGGCTGTGATCGGCGGCGATGGCCGTCAGCCAGGCATCCATCTCGGCCAGCGCGCGCCGCAGCAAGGGGCTGGCGGTGGAGTACAGGCCGTAGCGCGCATCCTCGACGAACATCACCTGGTTGCCGGCCTTGGCCGAGGTGCCGGCCAGCCGCGAGCGCATGGCAAAGGAGTGATAGCGCAGGTGCATGTCGCCGTTGGGCAGGTCGTCGGTATAAGCCCGATAGTCGATGATCGGAATCGACGCCAGCCCGCCGCGCCCGGTCAGCAGCCCGGCCCCGTAGGCCGCGGCCAGCGCCTGGGGCGCGCCGTACGAACGCGCCTCGGTGGGCAGGCCGTGCTCGTCGTAGCCGCCGATCTTCTCGTTCAGGTCGAGGAACTGCTCGAACGTGATGACGCCGCCCTTGAGCGCCTGCAGGCCGTATTGCACGCCCACGTTGTCCAGTGGACGCAGGGCCACGCCGCTGGTCGGATCGCGCCCGAAATAGTTGACGCCGTGCGAGAACACATCCACCCGCACGCCGCCCGGATTGGTCTTGGCGTCGAACAGCAGGTTGCGGGGCAGCACCTCCGGCACGATGCCGGTCGCAGCGATCCGCTTGACGCCGCGTTCGATATCCTGGTTCGCGAGGGTGGCCAGGTTCGCCACGCCCGCCACTGCGCGCTGCTGCTCGGGGCTGAACGACGCGGCATCCTCGCGCGCGAAATACCGCCGCATCGAATGCAGATCGGCCAGCATGGTGACGGTGGACAGCAGGTCCGGGAAGCTGCATCCGGGAATGATGCCGTCGAGCAGCCCGGGATAATTGTCGGCGATGAAGTGCTGCTGGTAGGAGCCGCCCGAGCAGCCCCAGCCGATCGTGAACAGCGGCACGCCGAAGGTGGTGATGAAGCGCGCCTTGACCATCGCCATGGTCTCGGCGGCGAGCACCTCGTTGCAGTTGTTGCCGAACACGTTGAGCGAGGACGAAGCGATCGCGTAGCCCTGTTCGATCAGGTGCGAATTGAGCACGTCGCCGACGCTGGCCCCCTGGCGGTACCAGCCGCCGTTGCAACCGCCGCCGAAGGCGAAGATCAGGCGGTTGTTCCAGCCCGGCCAGCTATGGAACGGCGTGACCTCGGGATCGGCATAGGGATCGTGCAACGCGGCGATCTGGTAGATCGCGCGGTTCGCCGTCCCCGTCTGCAGGCGGACGATGTAGCGGATGGTCTTGCCCTCGCGCTCCAGGGTCGCGACATCGGCGGGCGGCGCATCGCCGGCGGGCAAGGGCCTGAGCACCGGGCCGCCCGCGCCGGACGGCCGGTAGTAGTAGTCCACCCGGGTCGTGATGCTGCAGTCCGCGTCCAGGGGCGCCCCCAGGCGTGTGCCGCCCGGCAGCGCGAACTCGTCGGTCTGGCAGATGAAGGGCTTCTCCCGGGGGCCTGCGAACAGCGGCCCGCTGATCGGGTGATTGACCAGCGTCAGCGCACCGGCGCGCCGGCCGTTGACCCGCACCTCGAGCTGCGCGGAGCCCACCTGCAGGCCGGTCAGGCGGGCGATCAGTTGACCATCGCGGGAACTGACAAAATGCCGGGTGATGTCGGTGTCGCCCAAGCGCACTTCGATATCGCCCGGAGCATAGGGTGCGGGTACCGGCACTCTGACGAGCACATCGCCGCCGCTCACCATGTCGGCGCGCGAGGACAGCACTTCGGGGCGGATGGCGAGCGCCATCGGCACATCGCGATCGCGGCTCGTCGGCCCGGCCCACGGTTCGTCGAACGTCAGGTCCAGACCGCCCGGCAGCACCAGCAGGCTCTCGCCGCTCGCATTGGCCGGCGGCTGGGCACCCGCCGCGTTCGCCGACGACTGCGCCAGCGCCGGCAAGGCACCGAGCGCGATCAGGCAACCGGCCACCCACCGCGTGCAGCACGCGAATGCGACCCGCGCTGCACGCATCTCAGCCTCCGAACGGCCGCCCGAAGGAGGCTGAAGCCCCCTCGGGCGGCAGCGAACGCAGTGAGCGTGGGGGCCGTTCCACTTCAGTTGTCCATGACGCTGCGCACCACCCCGACGTATGACACTGCGACGATGCGATCCAGGGCACAGCGGAGCCGGCTTTGCCGGTCCGCCAGTGCCGCCCCCTTGAGGGGGCGCGCGTCAGCGCGTAGGGGGTGGGTTTCACTTCAGTGTCGGCGCTCGCGCGGCAGCGCACACGTCTGGGGGGCGGCGGCCGGCACGCTGGCGGGCACCGGGCGCGCCAACCGGCCGGCCGGCGCCCCGAGGCCGCTGCGATACTGCCGCCATTGCTCGGCCGTCCAGCCCAGGGCGAGCAGCGCGGCGATGGCCACCACGTCGGCCAGCAGCCCCTGGGGCCACGCCGGTTGCACCCCGCCGGACAGGGCGTATGCCATGGCTTCGGCCATGATGGAAATCACCGCGCCTCCCACGAAACAGATCAGCCCGTTCTTGCCGACCAGCGCCACCAGCCTCAGGCGGACGAACAGCTTGTCGAACCAGCCGCGCCTGACGGCAAGGTAGGTCAGCCAGCTAAGGGCGAGGAAGTTGATGACACGAACCGCCGATGCGTTGGGCTTGGAGAACGTCTGCAGGCCATTCTCGAGCCACGTCGAAAGAAAGATCGACCGCAGGCTCTCATGATAGGAGAAAAGCGAGGTGATGGCACCGGCGATGCAGATCGCGATCGCCAGGCCGAGCAATACCCGGCGCCCATGCCCCTGCGGCCGCTCGGCAAGCTCCGGGTACAGGCCGGCGATGAGCCCCACGACGAACACGACCTGCCAGGCGAACGGGTTGAAGGACCAGTGCGGGATGGTGGTGGTGGGCAGGTAGGAGCCGAGCCAGGGCGCCAGCAGCCACAGGCCGATGCTCGCGGCCAGCAGCCAGGTCCACGAGCGCATCGCCAGGCGGATCGCCAGGGGCGCCATCAGCGCAAAGAAGGCGTACATCGGCAGGATGTCGGCGAGGAAGGGCTGACGCGCCAGGAACACCACCTCGAGCAGGCTGCGCCACGGCGCAGCGATGAAATCCTTCGCCTCCGAAGCGCCCAGCGAGGGGGTCTGCAATTGCCAGCGCATGAGCAGGCAGCCGGCGACGAACATCAGGACCGCAAGCAGCAGGAAGGCCCGATAGATCTCCCATGAGCGGCGCCAGAAGCGGCGATCGGCTTCGCGCTGGCTTCGCTTGCGCAGGATGCCGGTGTAGGCGATGGCCGTCACGACGCCGGCCAGGAAGACGAAGACTTCCGTGGCGTCCGCGATGGCGAAGTTGCGCAGCGTGGTCCAGGCAAACACGCTGCCCGAAATATGGTCGACGACGATGAAGATCAGGACGAGGCCGCGAAAGACATCGATCTCCAGGGAACGTTGGTTTTTCATGGCAATAGGGGGGCCGCACAGGCGGGCCAGGGATGACCAGGTCAATGTAAGCGGGGGGCGAGCATAACCTGCCTGACAGTTCGCGACCCGATGTAATGCGGGAATACCCGCAGGATCGATGCCACCGCAAGCGCCATCCGGCCCCACTTCCCTATGGAACCACGGCCGCGCAGCACGCCGACGGTTGCGGTTTGATACAGGCCGACCGGGAATATTCAGTCACAAAATCAAATACTTGAAAGGCTGCTGGCGCCGACGATGGCGCTGGTCCGGGCACACGGGTTGCTTGAACCCATGCCAAGCCGATCATGACGGCGATGCAAGCAAGCCCCCACGCAAGGCTCCCTATACAACACACAGGAGAATTCCATGTCCGACCAAATCGTCAAGACGCTGAACCATCTGATCGAAACCTCCAAGAACGGTGAAAAGGGCTTTCTGGCCGCTTCGGAGGATGCCAAGAACCCCGAACTCAAAGCCTTGTTGAGCAAGCGCTCGCAGGAATGCGCCAGCGCCGCCACGGAGTTGCAGGCAGTGGTGTCCCGCCTGGGCGGCAAGCCGGAGGACAGCGGCACTGTCACCGGCGCCATGCACCGCGGCTGGGTCAATCTGAAGGCGGCAGTCGCAGGCCGGGAGGACAAGGCCGTCCTCGAGGAATGCGAACGCGGCGAGGACCATGCCAAGGCCGAATACCAGAAAGCCCTGAACGAGGCGGCCCTGCCCGAAGATATCCGCCAACTCGTGCAGCGCCAGTACGACGGCGTGTTGCGCAACCATGACCAGATCAAGGCGCTGCGCGACCAGGAACGGGCTCGCGGCTGAACTGGCCGCAGCGCATACCCAGGGCTCGGACGGCCCCGGGGCGCGGTCCACCCGGGCGCGGCCTGGCTGCAGTAAGGTAGCGCTACGCCTTTTACTGCGCCGCCCCGCGAGGCCCCCGGCTCGGGTCGTCACGCCGGAAAACCCGGTGAGAATGGAAGGAAAAAGCGGGAAAGAAAAACGGCGCCGAGAGGCGCCGATCGAAAGGGCCGGCGCTTGCGCCGGCCTTGCCGTTTGCCCCTGCGTGGGGGCGCGGCGTCTGAAACGGTTCAGCTACGCTTGCGGATCAACCCGACAATGCCGAGCACGATGATCGCCCCGACGATGGAGGCGATCCATCCCGGCGCCTCGCCTGGGCCATACCATCCCAGGGCCTGGCCGAGATAGCCGGCGATGAGCGCGCCGACGATACCGAGTATGCAGGTGAGCACGATGCCCATCTTCTGCTCGCCCGGCATGATGGCCCGCGCGATCAAGCCCACGATCAAACCCACGACGATCATCACGATGAAACTCATGGTGGCCTCCCAGCCGGCAGCATCCAGTGACTACCGATGATAATCAGGTTGCGCCAAAATGTGATGACATTTCGGCGGCCGTGGTATTTAGCCGACACTGCCCGGCGGGCGCCGGGCTTCCGGCGTGCCGAAGGCCAGGCGTATGGCGTGATTGCGCAGATCGGGTGGCCAGGAGGCGAGCCGGTGCTCGAACTGGACCACGTCGCCGGCGAACAGCGCGCGCAACGCCTCTTCGTAGCCGGGCAGATCGCCGCCTGCGGCGAGCATGAACCGGTACGCCGCCTCCTGCGCGCGGCGCGCGGACTCCTTGGCCTCGTTGGCCTTGCGGGCATCGTCGACCAGGCGCCGCAGGGCGGCCGAAGCGCCGCCGGGCTGCGTATTGAGCCACTCCCAGTGCCGGGGCAGCAGGGTGACCTCGCGGGCGATCACGCCCAGGCGCGGACGGCCCGGGCCGCGCGGCGCCGGCGGTGGCGCTTCGGGCAAGACCGGCTCGCGCGCGGGATCCAGCCTGGCCAGCGCATCCTGCTCGGTGCCGCGCAAGTCGAGATCGAGGCGCTCGCCCGTCTCGTCGGCGTAGACCGCCACGCGCGCCTCGGGTGCACGCGCCAGATACCGTTGAACGTCCGGCACGACGTCTGCCAGCGTGCCCGCAGCGATGCGATTCGTGCCATCGAAAGCGGTAGCGGGCATGTCTAGGGGGTAGGACATGTACGACTCCTGCGAAGAGTATCGCTGGCTTTATTTTACCCGGATTTTAAAGTTTGCATAGCGCAGGGCTAGCACGGCAATCACATTGTGCCCGTATGTCTTGCCTGCGGGCTATCCTCCGCACAGCCGACGCGTAAGCGGGTATTTTTCCTAGCTCGACCTTGACATATTGCGGCCACGCCGATACAACCGAGCAGACGCCGACAGCCCCCCGGCGCCGGCGCCTGCCCGTCATCGACCGCATGGCGGGCAGCGAGAATCCACAACATCAGCCGGAGTATCCATGGAACACACACTGCCTCCCCTGCCGTACGCCAAGGACGCGCTCGAGCCCTACATGAGCGCCGAGACCTTCGAATACCACTATGGCAAGCATCATCAGGCCTACGTCACCAACCTGAACAAGCTGATCGTCGGCACGCCGCACGAGAACCAGGAACTGGTCGAGATCATCCGCTCCTCGCAAGGCGGTATCTTCAACAACGCCGCCCAGGTCTGGAATCACACCTTCTTCTGGTCCTGTATGAAGCCGCAAGGCGGCGGCGAGCCCGCCGGCGACCTGGCTACCGCGATCGGCAAGAAATGGGGCGATTTCGCCAAGTTCAAGGAAGCGTTCACGAACAGCGCGGTCGGCAACTTCGGTTCCGGCTGGACCTGGCTGGTGAAGAAGGCGGACGGCTCGGTTGACATCGTCAACACCAGCAACGCCGCCACCCCGCTCACCACCGGCGACGTGCCGCTGCTGACGATCGACGTGTGGGAACACGCCTACTACATCGACCAGCGCAACGCCCGCCCGAAGTTCGTCGAGACCTTCCTCGACAAGCTCGCCAACTGGCAATTCGCGCAGGACAACTTCGCCAAGGCCTGATCCTTCAGCGAGCCTGTCTGCAAACGCCCGGCCCGACCGGGCGTTTTTTTTGCTGTCGGGCCGCTTCCAGGGCGAAATCCGGCCCCGACGAATACGTAACAAGACTCGTCGAAAAACTTACTCAAAACTGACAGCCGAGTCGGCATTCCCCCAGGACAAAGCCGATCTGCAACGCTACCGCGGCGACACCTGGTCATACATGACTCGATACATGACCAAACACACGCTCATGAAACACACCCGGCGCGTGGGCATACTGGTCGCTCGCAATCAGCGCAATCTTGGAGGTGTTTTCATGCACAAACGCATCGCGACTTTCTGCTCTGCCGCCCTGCTGTGCGCGGGGGTCGGCTCCGCCGCCATCGCGCATGCGCAGCCCACGTCCAGCATGACGGAATCCAGCGCGCCGGCGAGCGCCCAGGGCGCTGGCGGTGCGCCGGCGGCCGCCGCTCCCGCGCCGGGCGCTGCTCCGGGTGCTGGCGCAGCGCCGGGTATGAGCGCCGCGCCGGGGGCCGCCGACGGGGCGAGCGCTGCCGTGACGGATGCGCAACTCGAGAAGTTCGTCGAATCGGCCCAGAAGGTGGCTGCTCTGTCGAACGAGTACAACCAGCGCCTGCAGCAGGCCGAAGGGACCGACAACCAGCAGCAGATCGTGGCCGAGGCCAACGACCGCATGGCGTCTGCCGTCGAGGAAAGCGGGTTGACGGTCGAAGAGTTCAACGGCATCAGCCAGGCCATCGAACAGGATCCGCAGTTGCACGCGCGCGCGCAGCAGATGCTGCCGCAGCAGCCGACGATGCAGTAAGCACTGTCTCGCCGGACCAGGCCGCCCCACGAGGCGGCCTTTTTTTTGGTGGCTGCGCGTACATGTGTTCCCGTCGGCGCGCGCCCCATGCGCCTCAACCGGGCGCACGCGTCTCGAACACCAGGCAGGTGGTGGTGGCATGCGCATACAGGGTGCCATCCGGCCCGACCAGCCGCGCCTGCGCGGTGGCGAGCTGGCGGCCGGCATGCAGGGCTTCGCCGATCGCCCGCACCCGCACTTCGCCCGGCCGCAGGGCGCGCACGATGTTCACGCTGAGTTCTGCCGTGGTGTAGCCGCGGCCTTGCGGCAGCAGCGTGTGGACGGCGCAGGCCAGCGCGGAATCCAGAATGGCGGCGAACCAGCCGCCATGCGCCGTGCCCATCGGGTTCAGATGCGACTGTGCCGGCCGGCCCTGGTAGACGACCCGGCCGCGCTCCACCTCGACCAGCACGAAACCCAGCGTCTGTGCGATGGGCGGATAGGGCGTGGCTCCAGCCAGCATGGCGCGCATCACGGCCAGTCCATCCAGCCCGGCCAGGGCAGCCGGGTCCGCGACGCCGGGCCACTGGCGCGCCAGCGCGGCCTCCTCGTCATCGATCCAGTCGGCCAACAGGCTGCGGCCATCGGCAGGCGCCGTGTCCATGCTCATCTTTCCTCTCCTTGTCTCGGCCCCCGGGGCGCCATGCGGCCGGGCATCTGTTCAGCCTTATGCCATGCGGCGTAAAGCGAAACAAGCGAGGCCTTGCGTTTGCTGCACTGCAGCGTTATGGTAATGTCGCCAGCGATCGCTGCGGCCCGCGCTGGGCCGCGTCTCCTTTCCCCATGTCCCATACCCTTCCCGCCCCGCCAGTGCCCTCGGCGTCCGGCGAGCTGTCGCCATCCCTGCTTCTGCTGTTTGCCGCCGCATGCGGCCTGCTCGTCGCAAACATCTACTATGCCCAGCCCTTGATCGGGCTGATCGCGCCGGACCTGGGGCTGCCCGACAGCCTGGCCGGCATTGTGGTGGCCTGTGCGCAGTTGGGTTACGGCGTGGGGCTGCTGATGCTCGTACCGCTCGCCGATTGCGTCGAGAACCGCCGACTGGTCCTGATCCTGCTCGGCGGCGTCGTGGCGAGCCTGGTCGCGATCGCCGCCTCCACCGCTGCCTGGAGTTTTCTCGCCGCCACGCTGACGTTGGGCCTGTGCGCGGCCGCCGCACAGATTCTCGTCCCGCTTGCCTCGCAACTCGCCGCACCGGCGCACCGCGGCCGGGTGGTCGGCAACGTCATGGCAGGGCTGCTCGCCGGCATCATGCTCGCGCGGCCGCTGGCCAGTGTGCTCGCCCAGTGGGGCGGCTGGCGCGCGGTGTTCGTGGTGTCGACCGTGCTGGTCTGTGCACTTGCCGTCGCCCTCGGACGCAAGCTGCCGCGACGCGCGCCGCAGGCAGGGCTGTCGTACGGCGCGATCCTGCGCTCGATGCCGGGGCTGCTCGCCCGCAATCCGCTGCTGCGGCGGCGCGCCTTCTATCAGGCGATGATGTTCGCCGCCTTCACGGCGTTCTGGACCGCAACACCGCTGCTGCTGGTCGAACAGTTCGGCTTCGGCCAGTACGGCATCGCGGCCTTCGCCCTGTGCGGGGCCGCCGGCGCGCTGGTCGCCCCGCTGGCCGGCCGTCTCGCCGACCGGGGCCTGACCCGGGCCGGTACGTTCGGTGCGCTCGCCTGCGTCACCCTGTCGTTTGCGGCAACCGGCTGGGCCGGGCAGGCGAGCACGGTCCTGTGGCTGGCGCTCGCGGCCATCGGGATCGATGCCGCGGTCCAGGTGTGCCAGGTGCTCAGCCTGCGCGCCATCTTCATGCTGGCCCCCGAACAGCGCGGCCGCCTCAACGCCCTCTTCATGACCTCGGTCTTCGTTGGCGGCGCATGCGGGTCCACGCTCGCCGGCGCTCTCTACGCAGCGTACGGCTGGCACGGCGTCGCGCTGCTGGGCAGCGCTTTCGGGCTGGCCGCCCTTGCGCTCTTCGCCACCGAAGGCCGTGCGCGGCCCCTTCCCGCGGCGGACGGCGCGCGACGCCAGGCGCAAAGTCGATGAGCCGCCGTCATCCGCCACACATCACGCACGGGCGGCTGCCCGACACCTCGGCCAGCCTTCGCTGAATCCTTTTCCTTTCTTACACGCTTCATGCATACACCCGACATTCATGCTCCGGCCCGCCCGGCGCTGGCCGAACTCGCCATGGCGATCGGCGGCTTTGCCATCGGCATCGGAGAATTCGTCATCATGGGGTTGCTGCCCCAGGTGGCCGCGGGCACGGGCGTCAGCGTTCCGCAGGCCGGCCATCTCATCAGCACCTATGCTGTCGGCGTGGTCGTGGGTGCGCCCCTGATCGCGGTTCTCGCCGCGCGCCTGCCGCGCCGCCTGCTGCTCATCCTGTTGATGGCGGCGTTCGCGCTGGGCAACTTCGCGAGCGCCGCGGCGCCCGGCTTCCTGTCGCTCGCCGGCTTTCGTTTCGTCTCCGGCCTGCCGCACGGCGCCTTCTTCGGCGTGGCCGCGCTGGTGGCGGCCGAACTGGCCGGCCCCGGGCGGCGCGCCCAGGCCGTAGCCCGGGTCATGCTCGGCCTGACCGGCGCGACGCTGGTCGGCGTACCGATCGCCACCTGGCTCGGGCAGACCCTGGGCTGGCAAGCCGCCTTCGTGCTGGTCGGTGCCATCGGCATACTGTGCGCGGCGCTGGTCTGGCGCTGGGTGCCCTACACGCCCGGCAACCCGCTGGCCAGCCCATTGCGCGAACTCGGCGCGCTGCGCCGCCCGCAGGTGCTGCTCACCCTGGCCATCGGCTCGATCGGTTTCGGCGGCCTGTTCGCGGTCTTCAGCTACATCACGCCGACCATGACCGAGGTGGCGGGCCTGCCCGAAGCCTGGATGCCCGCCGTGCTCATCGTCTTCGGCCTGGGCATGATCGCGGGCAACATCGGCGGCGCCTGGTTCGCCGACCGCGCGCTCATGCCCACCGTCGCCGGCGTGCTGGTGTGGTCCATCCTGGTCTGCCTGACGTTCCCGTTCGCCGCTCAGCATCCGGCGAGCGCGCTGTTCAACCTGTTCCTGGTCGCGACCACGGTGGCGCTCGCGCCGGCGCTGCAGATCCGCCTCATGGACGTCGCCGGCGACGCGCAGACACTCGCGGCGGCGCTCAACCATTCGGCCTTCAACCTGGCCAACGCGCTGGGCGCATGGTTGGGCGGCATGGTCATCATCGCAGGGCACGGGTGGACGGCGACCGGCTGGGTCGGGGCGGCGCTGGCTGCGGGTGGGCTGGCGGTGTTCGGCGCGTCGATGTGGCTGGCGCGCACCACACCGGGCAACGTCGTTCGCGCATGAAGGACCTTGGACGACGAACAATGCTCGATCAACGTCACCGCGGCGGCTCGACGATATCCTGAGCCTTGCCGACGACGCCCGCGCGCTATGCTCGGCCGGGACGTCCGCGCCGCTTGGGCCCGGCCGCGGCGCCCGATACGGTGCCCGTCTCGTCTCCGAAGACAATCGTCGTCACCCCCGCCCCGACATCGAAGCCGGTCTGTTCTGCCACGGCGAGAATGCGCGCCATGAGGCTCGGATCGTCGATCACGACGCTGCGGCCGGTGCGCGGGCAAGCCATGCGCAGCTCGCGGCCGTCGAACCCATCCGGCTTCAGGCGATAGAGCGCCTTGCGCCCGCCGCTCCACTCTCGCACCAGCCAGCCCGCTTCCAGCAGATCGGTGATGACCCGGTAGACGCTCGACAGGCTCACCTGACTGCCGCCCAACAGCAAGTGCCGGAAGATGTCTTCCCGGCCGACAGCGCCGCTATCCAGCTCGCGCATCGCGCGCAGCACTTCCATGCGTAGATACGTCATTCTCGGATTCGTACGATGCTGCCCCGGCGGTGTATCGCCTGGCCTGTAGGCTGCCGTCGACGAGGTTCCACGCTTGCTGCCCTTCATGACGAGACTGTCCGCTCGGGGCGGCGAGTCGCGATTCGTACCCAGGGCCTGCGTACGCGGGCGCGCAGCAAGCTCTTCGTATGGAACATGTTCGGCAATCATCCTGCGAGTCGGAACGGAAACGGCAGCCGGGTCGCCGCCTGCTCTCACGACACACAGAAAGAGGGGCACCGCGGCGTCACGGCGCGATGCATGACATGAGCAACGCCTGACAATAGGAATGATTGCCAATTACTGTTGTGCGAGTTTGCGTGCATGTGGCGGAACGTGGCGCAGGGCCGGCTGTTGCCATAATCCGCCACAAAGCCGCGGTGCCGGCAATGCCGGCGGCCCCGGCTGGGGCCACGCTCAGAGCGGCAGTTCGATGATCGCGCGCAGGCCCCCGGCCTGCCGGTTGTGCAGCCACACGTCGCCGCCGTGCGCGCGCACGCAGGAACGTGCGATCGCCAGGCCGAGCCCCGTGCCGCCGGTGTTCGCGCTGCGCGCGGCGTCCAGCCGTGCGAAAGGCTCGAACACCTCTTCCAGCCGGGCTGGGTCGATACCCGGGCCGACATCGTCGACATCGATGCGCAGCGTCCGGGCGGCGTGATCGACACGACGCTGGATCGTCGCCTGCCCATAGCGCACGGCGTTGTCGACGATGTTGTTCAGTGCGCGCTTCAGATGCACGGGCCGGCAGCGATAGACCAGGGCCGGGCCGGCGTCACGGCCCCAGGCGATCTGCCGGCCCTGCAGCCGCTGCGCCTGGACCACCTGCGCCAGCAGATCGTCGATGTCGACTTCCTGCGGGGGTTCCTGCAGTGTGTCGTCCTGCGCGAACTGCAAGGTTTCCTCGACGATCACGCTCATTTCGTCCAGCGTCTGGATCATGTCGCGGCGCAGTTGCGCATCGTCGATCAGCTCCGCGCGTATGCGCAGCGACGTGAGCGGCGTGCGCAGGTCATGTCCAATGGCGGCGATCATTTGCATGCGCCCTCTCACGAAACGGATCAGGCTTTCCTGCATCTCGTTGAAGGCACGGGTGATCTCACGGATGCCGCCGGGACCGTCAGGCGCCAGGACCACGTGCTCGCCACGGCTCACCCGCCGCGAAGCCTCGGTCAGCCGGCGCAGCGGGCGCATGATGCGCCGCCCGAAGAGCAGCGCGATCAGGGCGGTGGGCAGCATGCCCACGAAGAGCGAGAAGCTGAGCACCCTGCCCCAGTGGGCAGGCATCAACGTCGGCCAGTGCTGACTGTACAGCCAGCGACCGTCGGGCAGCCGCAGCTCGATGTCCAGGGCCCAGGCATGCGTGCCGGTGAAGGCCCTCTCCAGCCAGTTCCTGGGGTCGTTCACCCCGTCCACGCTGTCGACGCGTACGAACAGCACGTGGACCGGCAGCTCGGCCGCAAGATCGAGCCGGGCGCGGATATCCTGCGCCACCGCGCGCTCGCGCGGGTCCATGACATGGGTGTCGATGGCCGGCGCACCGGCCAGCTCGAAGCGCGCGTCCGGCAGGCTGATGTCCTCCAGCAGTTGCTCCGCCGTCGATGCGCGGCCCACCGCACGGTAGGCCGCCACCACTCGGCCCTCGATCGTGCGCAGCGAGAGCGGATGGACCGAGACATCGTCGGCCCGCCACCACGAAAGCAGCAGGACCGCGAACAGGTGGGCGAGCAGCATGGCGACGACCCACAGGGCGAACAGTTGTCCGGAGATACTGCGCGGCAGCCATCTCATGCCGGTCTCGCCGTCACTTTGGCCGCGAGCAGATAGCCATCGCCTCGCACGGTCTAGAGCAGCACCGGGTGGCGCGGGTCCTGTTCGAGCTTCTTGCGCAGACGGCTGATCTGGCTATCGATGCTGCGATCGAAGCTCACGGCTTCGTTGCGCTGGGTGAGATCCAGCAGTTGCCCGCGGCTCAGCACGCGGTTGGCTTGCTCCAGGAACACGCGCAACAGGTGGAACTCGGTGGTGCCGATGGGCACCTCCTCGCCACCGTGGCACAGCGCTCGCGTGCGCGTGTCCAGCGTCCAGCCGGCGCCGAACGCATAGCAGTGCGCCGGGTCCGCGCCGGCCCCCGCTTGCACCGGCCCGTTCGGGCGCTGGGTGCCGTTGGCCTGATGCCGGCGCAGCACGCTGCGAATGCGGGCGATCAGCTCACGCGGATCGAACGGCTTGACCACGTAGTCGTCGGCGCCGATCTCCAGGCCCGCGATGCGGTCCACCGGATCGGCGACCGCCGTCAGCAGAATCACCGGCGTACCCAGGCGCTCGCAGACGTAGCGGCACAAAGACAGTCCGTTTCTCGTCCGGCGGCATCACGTCCAGCACGATCAGGCTGAAGCTGCGCTCTTCGAGGGGGCGGCGCATGGCTTTGCCGTCTTCGACGGCTTCGACATCGAAATCGAAACGGCGCATGTACGTGAACAGCGGTTCCCGAATGTTTTTGTGGTCATCCACGATGAGGATGCTGGGACGCCCATCCATGGCCTTCCTCGGCAGCAAGCGTAAAAATAAGAATTATTCAATCAAATATTAACAAGACGACACCCAGCGTTCGGGCGCGCGGGCAGTCGAGCACGAAAAAGCCCCCCGGCGCCTCGTGGCGCCCGGGGGCGAACGCGCAGGGCAGCCGCCCTGCGCATGGCACGCAACGCCTACTGCTTGGGCAGCGCGTAGGCCACGAAGTAGTCGCCGCGCACCGGGGAATCACGCGAGCCGCCCGCGTTGATCACCACGAACTGCCGGCCGCTCTCGGGCGACAGATAGCTCATCGGCGCGGCCTGCGCGCCGACCGGCAGCGCCGACTTCCAGAGTTCGTTGCCGGTGTACGTATCGAACGCCCGCAGATAGAAATCCTGCGTGCCGGCGTAGAAGCTCAGCCCGGAAGCCGTGGTGATCGGGCCGCCCAGGGTGGGCATGCCGACCGGCACGGCGAACGGCACGCGCACGCCCTTGAGCACCGTGTCCTGGATCGAACCCAGCGGGCGCTCCCAGATCAGTTGCGCGCTCTTCAGGTCGATGCCGGCCAGCGTGCCCCAGGGCGGCTGATGGCACGGGATGCCCAGCGGCGAGTTGAACGGACCGCGGAACGCCGCGTACGGCGTCTGAGCCTGCGGATGCACGCCAAAGCCGTGGCCGGCGTAGCCCTTGGCCTCGTCCACGTCCTTCTGCGGCACCAGATAGGCGATCTGCGGCATGCGGATGTCGTTGACCACCAGCATGCCCTGGTTCTCGTCGATCGCCACGCCGCCCCAGTTGTAGCCGCCGTAGAAGCCCGGCCAGATCAGGGTCGGTTCTTCGGTGACCGGCGTGAACGGACCGGCATGGCGCAGCTTGCGGAACTCGATGCGGCAATAGAGCTGATCGAAGAAGGTCGCGCCCCACATGCGCTGCTCGGTCATGGCATCGGCGCCCGGCGCAGGCATGCCCACGGAGAATGGCTGCACCGGCGACGGACGCTCGCCCGGCTGCGCGTCGGTCGGCACCGGCCGGCTCTCGACCTCCCGGATCGGGGCGCCGTTGCGCCGGTCGAGCACGTAGAGCTGGGCCGTCTTGGTGCCCAGAACCAGGGCCGGCGTGCTGCCGCCCTTGCCGTCGGGGATGTCGTAGAGCGCGGGCTGTGTGCCGTTGTCGTAGTCCCAGATGTCGTGGTGCACGGTCTGAAACTTCCAGGCCTCGCGTCCGGTCTGCACGTCGATCGCCACGACCGAGGTCGAGTAGTCGTCGACATAGGCCGGGCGCTGCGCGCCCCAGAAGTCGGGGGTCTGGTTGCCGGTCGGCAGATAGATCAGGCCGAGCTTCTCGTCATAGGCCGCGGTGCTCCAGAAATTCGGCGTGCCGCGCGTGTAGGTTTCGCCATCGGCCGGCAGGCCCGTGTTGCCCGGATTGCCCAGATCCCACGCCCATGACAGGTCGCCCGTGCGGGCATCGAACGCGCGCACGACACCGGACGGCATGTCGACCTGGCGGCCGTCGAACACCCAGCCGCCGATGATGATGCGATCGCGCACGACCAGCGGCTGCGAGGTCGGCATGTAGTGGGCGGTCGGCACATTGCCCAGGCCGTCCTTGAGGTCGACCGCACCGTCCTGGCCGAAGTCCGTGCAGACCTCGCCGGTCCTGGCGTCCAGCGCGATCAGGCGGGCGTCGAGCGTGGTCGTGTAGACGCGGCTTTCGCACATGGCCGGCACGGCGAGCGGCGCGGGCGCTGGCGGCGCGCCCTCGGCGGGCGCCACCGCGCGCTCGGCCAGCGCCGGCACTTCGTAGTAGGCAACGCCGCGGCAGCGGTTCCAGATCCCTTCGTTCTTGACCTGCGGATCGAACATCCAGCGCTGCTCGCCGGTTTCCGCGTTCAACGCGAACACCTTGTTCAAGGGCGTGCACAGATACAGCGTGTCGCCGATCTGGATCGGCGTATTCTGGTACTCCGACCCTTTGGTCGCCATCTCACCGGTACGGAAGGTCCACGCCACTTCCAGGCTCTCGACGTTGTCCGGCGTGATCTGCGCATACGGCGCATAGCGGGTGCCATGCGTGGTGTTGCCGTAGAACTGCCAGCGATTGCGCGGATCGGCGGGATCGGTCACCGTCGGCACGGCAGGCGTACCGGTGACCACCTGGAAGTCGTTGGAGACCACGCCATGCGGAAAGAACATCGCGACGGCGCCGATCACGATGAGCACCGCCTGCGCGGCCGCGGCGGCCAGGGCCATGCGGCAGCGTTCGCCCGTGAGCCGCGGTACCAGCAACGCGGCGACCAGACCGAGCACCAGCATCGGCGCCATGCGCGGCACCCAACCCCAGAAGCTCATGCCGACCTCGGCGATCGTCCAGATCGCGGTGCCGACGAACGCAATGGCGAACAGCCATGCGCCCAGGACGCGGGCGCGCAGGTAGAGCAGCCCGGAGAGCAGCAGCGCCGCCCCCGCGAGCAGGTAATACCAGGAGCCCTCAAGAGACACCAGGCGCACCCCGCCCACGAGCAGGATGATGCCGATCACGACAAGGATGACGCCGAACAACGACGTCATCGCGCCGCCCCGACGTGTAGCTTTTGATGGTACAGACATGACGATGTAGCCCTAAGACGTGGATGGCACAGGCCGAGCTCGGCCGGCTCGGGACGTGCTGCGACACGTTTGGCTTCGAGTCGTCGTCGACACGTTCCCGGGCGCTTCGGGAAGTGCCATCCTGTTAACACTTCGCGCCGAAATGACTGGGGGATTATAGGGTTCCCTGGGAAACACCCGGTTTCTATAGGCGGCGATCGACGGTGAATCGGACCTATCACGCCTGTGGCATAATGCCGGCCGTGCCGCGCACGGAGTGCTTTGCAGGGCCATGGGTCCGGCGGAAAAGTTTCAATAACTTTCCTTGCACTTGCGCACAAAGAAAAAAACGTGCTATATTTACTTCTTCAGCGCGCCCGTAGCTCAGTTGGATAGAGTACTTGGCTACGAACCAAGGGGTCGTGGGTTCGAATCCTGCCGGGCGCGCCACTTCATTCCAGATGTCGGCCGAAAGGCCGGGGTCGCAAAAAAAGCCCCGCACGGCGAAAGTCTTGCGGGGCTTTTTGCTTTCCCTCCCCTCGCTTCAGGGCAACAGCCGCATGCCCGTGCGCCGCACGAACTCCGCGTAGTCGATCGGCTTACCCGCCTGGGTCTGCGGGTCGTTAGCCTGCCAGTGCACCCACGAGCGCCCGGTCGTACTGTCGTACACCAGCTTGAACAGATGGCTCGGCACGGCCACGCGGCCCTCGCCGATGGTTCGCGGGCTGCCTGCATAGACAGGCCCCGTGAACACGAAAACGTCGCCCGCCGCGCGGCTGATGTACTTGCGCGTGTCCTGCTCGATGCGGCTCCACGCGCCGCCGTTGTGGATCTGGTCCTGCGGCACCATGTTGGCGAGCGAGAAACTCTGGGCCATGGCCTCGGCCGTGTGCATGTCGCCCGCCGGCGCCATGTGGCCCCGCGAATAGCCCGAGCGCAGGTAGTCGGACAGTTCGGCGCGCTCGGCCTTCGGCAGACGCGCCTCGGCATAGAAGCGGTCGGCGCGCTCGATCTGCGGCGCGCGGGCCAGCATCTGGCGGTTCAAGCGCTGGACGACGAACACCGGGGTCTTGGTCTGGCCGCTGTGCAGGATCGCGAACGACGAGAAGCACAGCTCGCGCAGGGACGCCGCCGCGGGTACGCTCGGCGCATTGCGCGCAGGCAGGAACTGCGGGCACCCGGCAAAGCGCGTCTGGACCAGCGGCCCGTTCGCCTGCGCGAGCGGCGCCTGCGCTTGCTGGCCCGGCAGGCCGAGCTGCGCCAGCCACGGATCGAGCGACACGCTCTCGCGCAGTTGCGGGTTGAATGCACAACTCGCAATGCCGAAGGCGGTGACGGAGGAGGCGACGAAGGCCCGGATGAAGCGGCGCCATCGGCCGGCCTCGGCCTTGCGCGTACGAGAACGGGAGGTCTTGCGGGGAGCGGTCTTTTTCCTGCGGGTCATGCCTGGACTGCGAATGATGGGCTGCGGCAGATTGTATAGGCGAGGACCGCGAGCCCCCTCGCGCCCCCCGAGCCGCGAGCGGCGAGGTATGCTGTCAACCGTGGCGAAATCGACCTTGGCGAATCAGCGGGATGCCGGCCGGCATGGCGCAACCCAGCGCGTGCTCGCGGCCTTGCGCCTGCGCCAGCTCGAAGTGATCAGCACGCTGGCGGACACCGGGAACATGCGCGCCGCCGGCGAACGCCTGCACATGAGCACGGCGGCCGTCAGCAAATGCCTGCGCGAGGTCGAGGCCCTGTTCGACACCCGGATCTTTCACCGCCTGGCCCGTGGCGTGGTCGCTTCCGCCACCGGCGAACTCATCGTGCAGCGGGCCCGCGTGCTGCTTGGCGAGGTGGCGCAACTCTCGGACGAGCTCGCCGCGCGCACCTCGCCCCACGACGCGCTGCTGCGCATCGGCGCCCCGCCCTTTCTCACCTGGACCCGCGTGAGCGAACTGCTGCGGGCCCTGGGCGCCGCCGGGAATCTGCCCAAGGTCCGCCTGACCGAAGGCCGGCTCGCCGACATCTGCCACAAGCTCGACGCCGGCGATATCGACGTGCTGATCACCATGAACACGCCCTCCGAACTCGGCGGCCTGCGTCCCGAGGGTTTCGTGATCGAACAGATCGGCTACGAGTCCTGGGTCGTGGTGTGCGCGCCCGGCAAGCTCCGGACGCGCGGCGCGAAAGGCCTGAGCTGGCAGCGGCTGCGCGAGTTCGGCTGGATACTGCCGCCACGCCCCACGCACGCCCGTGCGGTCGTCGAGCAGGCGCTGCTCGAGCAAGGCCTGGCGCCGATCGCGCCGCAGATCGAATCCATCAACGCCATCACCAATCTCCAGTTGGCCGAGGCGGGCCTCGGCCTGACGCTGGCGGCGCGCTGCACGGTCGAGGATCGCCTGGCGCGCGGCACGCTGAGCGCCCTGCCGCTCGCCACGCCGCTGCGTCCCGTGCCGATCGCCATGGTCTATCGGCACGATCGCGCTCACCGTGGGCTGACGGCGCTGCGTGAAGCGGCACAGCGCTTGTACAACGCGCCGGCATCCGCGCCGTCCACCCCGAGCTCGCGCACGAGCCAGGCCTCTGCGCGAAAATCGCGCGTATAGCACGCGCTCAGCAGCTCGATGCACGAAGAGAGCACCGGGCTGGGCACCCCCGCGCTGCGCGCGAGCGCTTCCTGGAACACCATGCCGTAAGGCACATCCTCGAGCACGTACCGGTGAGCCAGCCGGGATGGGCCGAGCGGCCCCATGCCACGCGCTTCGATGCCCGCCGCCATGCGCTCCAGCGCATCGGGGGCCAGACCGTACGAACGCGCATAGTGCTGCGCCAGCGTGGGCAGCGCGAAGCCGAACGCGCACGCGAGCGCCAGGCGTTCCTCGTCCAGGCGCTCGGCCAGGCGGGCCACCACGCCCGTGAAGCAGCCGAACAAAGGCCAGCGCTCACCCAGGTCCATGCGCGAGAGATTGGGCAGCACCTCGGCGGCGTGAGCGATCGGATTGATGTTGGCGAGCGTGATGGCGAGCAGATTGTCCGCCGCCACGAAGCGATCGCCGAGCAGCGAGGCGCACAGCGTCTGCGCGGTCTGCGGGTCCGTACCGGCGGCGGCGACATCGATACGCTCGCGCAGTGGATTCATGTGCAGGCTGCCGTCGGCGAGGAAATGCGCCGTGGTGGCTGTCGTCGCCCAACCGATCGCGGCGATCCGCTGGCCTCGCCGCCGCGCCTGTTCGTGCAGCCACAGCGGGCTCAGACTGAGCGCACCGCTGACGATCACACGCTGGCCGTCGCGCCAATGCGGCGCCAGCCGTCCCAGCACCGGCGCATACGCGTCCCCGGGCAGGCAGACGATGATGATGTCCGCCGCATGGACGGCGGCCGCGTCGGTGGTCAGGTCCAGGTGCGCGGCGCGCGGCCGCCCGCCGCGCACCTGGAGCGCGACCCGCGCCGGCGACGGGCCGAAGCGGCGGCCGCTTGCCGACCACAGCATCGGCGCGTGCCCCGCCGCCTGCAAGTGAATGGCGGTGGCGCAGCCGATCGCCCCCGCGCCGACGACGACGATGCGCGGCTCGGTACCGCTGCTTGCAGCCGACACGGTTCAGGGCTCGAGCGCGATGCCGCGCTCGCGGATGACCTCGGCCCATTGGGCGCTCTCGGCCTGCACGCTCTGCCCCAGCGCCTGCGGGGTGCTGCCGATGAGCACCAGACCCTGGCGGCTCAGCTTGTCGCGCAGCGCAGGCGCGGCGAGCGCGGCGCGGATCGCCTCGGCCAGACGCGCCACGACCGGCTGCGGCGTGCCGGCCGGCACGAAGACGGCCAGGTTGGTGGTCGACTGGAACTGCGGCACCCCCGATGACGCGATCGGCGGCACGCCCGGCAGCAGCGGCGAGTGCTCAGAGCCCGTCACGCCGATTGCCCGGATTCGGCCGGCAGCCGCCAGCGGCGCGGCCACGCCCAGATCGAGGAAGGCCACGTCGACTTCGCCGGCGGCGACCGCCTGGGTGGCCGGCCCGCCGCCCTTGTAGGGGACGTGCGTCATGCGTGTGCCCGTCACCGACATGAAGAGCTCGGCGGCCATGTGGCTGGTAGAGCCCGCGCCGCCCGACGCGATGTTCAGCAGGCCCGGCTCGCGCTTGGCGAGCGCGAGCAGCCCGGCCGCATCATCCGCCGGCAGATCGGGCCGCACGGCGAGCATCAGCGGGCTCGAGGCCACCAGCGACACCGGCGCGAGATCGGTCTGATGGCGATAGCTCAGCCCGCGATAGAGGTGTTCGGCGATCGCGTAGGTGCTGTTGGTGGCGAGCAGTAGCGTGTAGCCGTCGGCCGGCGCGTTGGCCGCCTGGGCATGGCCGATGGTGCCATTCGCGCCAGGCCGGTTCTCGACCACGACGGGCTGCTGCAGCAGCCCGTTCAGCTCGGTCGCCAGCGTGCGGGCGAGCAGATCGGTCGCACCGCCCGGCGACCAGCCGACGATCAGCTTGATCGGCCGGTTCGGGTATTCCAGCGCCTGTGCGGGCGCCGTCCCGACGGCGGTCGCCATCGCCATGCCCAGGCATAGGGTACGCAGCATTCTCATGGGATTTGCCATTCGGTTGATGAATGCTGCGAGTGTAGGAGTGGCTTTTCAGGCTGGCGATCGACGTATTCTCAACGACCGTCAACCTCAGGTTGATGCTGCCGGGCGGGCGGCCCAGGCTTGCCTCAGGGGCGCCGCGCATGGCGCGCTCAGGGCGCCGCCACCACTCCGGCATGCGAGACGACGCCGCGCCAGCGCGCCCACTCCTGCGCCACGAAATCCGCGAATTCGCTGCTCGACCGGACATCCGGCGCAACGCCCAGGCCGGCGAGCTGGGTCCGCACCGCCGGGTCGAGCAGCGCGGCGCGCACAGCGCCGTCCCAGCGCGCGACGACGTCCGGGGCCAGGCCGGCCGGCCCGAACAGGCCGAACCATGCCGTGACGTCGTAGTCGCCCAGCCCCTGTTCGCGCAGCGTGGGCACCTCGGGCAAGAAGGACGTGCGTTCGGCACCCGTGCTGCCCAGGGCGACCAGGGCGCCCGTCTTCAGATGCGGCATCGCCGTCGGCACGAGATCGAACATCACGTCCACCTGATCGCCCAGCAGACCATTGAGTGCGGGCGCGCTGCCCCGATAGGGCACGTGCATCGTGCGAACGCCAGCCTGGGCGTCGAGCAGCTCGCCAGCCAGATGATTGGACGTGCCGACACCCGCCGAGGCATAACTGATCCTGCCGGGCGTCTCGCGCGCGAGCGCGAGCAGGCCTTGCACGTCCTTGACGCCCAGCGCCGGCCGGGCCACCAGGACGAACGGAATCGAGGCCAGCGAAGCCACCGGCGTGAAATCGCGTACCGGGTCGTAGCCCACGTCGGCGTTGAGCGCCGGCATCATGGCGTGCGAACTGACCGTGCCCAGCAGCAACGTCTGGCCATCGGCCGGCGCCGCCGCGACGTAGCGCGCGCCGATGACGGTGCCCCCGCCGGGACGGTTCTCGACCACCACGTTGATGCCCTCGCGCTGGGCGAGCGTTTGCGCGAGCACGCGGGCCAGCACGTCGGCCGACCCGCCGGGCGGATAGGGAACGACGAGCCTGACGGGCCTCTCCGGATAGGCACCGGCCGCGGCGGCGGCCATCGCCGCCGCCAGGCTACAGACCGCGCCGAGCATGAGCAGACAACGCAGAAAGAGACGCGATTTCATGGTGGTGCTCCTTGCAGGATGCAGATGGGTTGTCGGCTCGGCGCGCCGGCCGGAACTGTCCTTCCTCCACCAGCCCGGACGGTACGTGCCGTCCGGGTCCGCGCCGCCTGCTCACACCACGACCGGGCGCCGGTCGTCGACTTCGGGGATGCGCGGGATGTCGACGCCATACGGAGCGACGTCCTCGCGGATCTGCTCGAGCGCACGCGCGATGATGTCGATCTCTTCGTCGGGATGGGTCGCGCCCAGCCCGTGCTCGGCAGCCAGCGCCCGGTTGCGCCCGGCACGGCGCCGTTCGTCGTCGGGCAGGTTGACCACCGCGTACACACCGTTCAGCAGGGAACCCTGCAGTTTCTTCGCGAACTTCTCGCCGAGCAGGCGCTTGTCGCCCGCGCTCAGCTCGGCGAAGAAGCGGCGCATGATGATGCGGCCGAACTGGATGTGCCTGGCCTCGTCGCGCAGGATGAGCTGGCAGGCGAGGCGGATCGACGCATAGCGCGCGTTCTCGTAGCGGGCCTGCAGCAGCTCTCCGGACAACTGCTCGAAGAGGGTATTGACGGCCAGCCCGGCGTAGAAGGACATCGCCTTCTCTTCGCGTTCGTCGTGAAAGCGCGGAATGATCGACTGGAAATAATCGGCGCGCGGCGTGGGCTCGTAGCCGCCGAGGGCCTGGGCCACGCGAAACGAAGCCTCGTGGTGCCGCAACTCCTCGGCGATGAAGTTGACGACGTGCTGCTTCACCTTGAACGGCAGGTGCGTGTAGATCGCATCGCGCAGGCGTTGCGCGCCATAGGCGATCGCACCGTGCTCCATCCAGGCGCGCAGGCTCCACCATTCGGCGCCGGCTTCGCGCACGTCGGCCGGGATGTCGGCCTGCACGATGTCGGCATGATCGATGTCGACCGGATTCCAGGCCAGGTCGCGGGCCTGCAGACAGAGCCGCCAGACATCGGCGAACTCGGTGTCGACGCGAATCGGATACGGGTTGGGGATCGGCGTGAGTTCTTCCAGCAAGGATGGCTGCATGGCGGGCTCCATCGGGTTGGCAGAAGCGACGCGTCCAGCATAGGGTGATGGCAGTGATATTTCTAATACTCTTTGCGCAGCCACTTATACTTTCAATGGATCACAGACGGAGAACGCCATGGCTGCGCTGCGCCAGCTCGAACAATTCGTCGTCCTGGCCGAGGAGCTGAACTTCCGGCGGGCAGCCGAGCGGCTGCACATGTCGCAGCCGCCGCTTTCCGCGGCGATCCAGCGGCTGGAGCAAGAGACCGGCACCGCCCTCTTCGAGCGCAACCGGCGCATGGTCCGGCTCACCCAGGCGGGCGCGGTTCTGCTCGAGGAGGCACGCCGGGTGTTGAACCAGGCGCGCCATGCGATCGAAGCGGCACGCAGCGCCGGACACGGCTTGACGGGAATGCTGCGCCTGTCCTTCGTGCCGAGCGCGGCCTACGGCCTGCTGCCCGACATCCTGCGTACCTTTCGTGCGCAGCATCCGGGCGTGCGCCTGGACCTGAGCGGGGCCACCACGGAGCAGGACATCGCCGCCCTGCGCCGCGGCGCCATCGACCTGGCCCTGGTGGTGCCGCCGCTGCGCGATGCCGAGGGCATCACGCTCACGCCCCTGACCTCGCGGGAGATCGTCCTGGCCGTTCCACGCACGCATCGGCTGGCGCATCGTCGCCGGGTCGCGCTGCGCCAGCTCGTCGACGAATCCTTCGTGGCCTTTCCGTTCTCCGAAGGCCGAGGGTATGCCGGTGCCGTCCTGGCCGCCTGCCAGGCCGCCGGCTTCTCGCCGCGCATCGCGCAGGAGGCCGCGCAGATGCAGACCGTGCTCACCCTGGTGGCCGGCGGCTACGGCATCGCACTGGTGCCGGATGCGATGCGCGCGCTGCACCTGCCGGACGTGGTCTATGTCGCCGTCAGCGCGAGCGGCGGGACGCCGCGCTACCCGCTCGCTCTCGCCTGGCCCAACGGCGCCGCCAACGCGGCGGCCCTCGCCTTTGCCGAGATCGCCCGCGTCAGCCTCGCGTAGCGATCCACCGCACGACAACGGCCGGGGCCAGGCAGCGCGTTCTTCCCTCTGTGCCGACTCAAGTCACCTCGCGCACGCGCGGCGCATGCATGTCCGCCTGCACCGCGTCGAACACCTCGGTCACGTCGCGCGAGGGCGCGGCGCCCATCCGGCTGACGACGTAGATCGCCAGCGTGGCGAGGACGAAGCCCGGGACGATCTCGTACAGCCCGAGCCATGCGTAATGGTTCCACACCAGCACGACGAGTGCGCCCACGATCATGCCCGCAAGCGCACCGTTGCGCGTCATGCGGCGCCACAGCAGCGAGAGGATCACGACCGGGCCGAACGCCGCACCGAAACCCGCCCAGGCGTAGCTCACCATGGAAAGCACGCGGCTGTCCGGGTCCCAGGCCAGCCAGATCGCGACCAGCGCCACGGCGAGCACCATGGCTCGGCCGAACCACACCAGTTCGCGCCGGCTGGCGTCGCGCCGGACGAAGGTCTTGTAGACGTCCTGCGTGAGCGAACTCGAGCACACCAGCAACTGGGCCGAGAGCATGCTCATCACCGCGGCCAGGATGGCGGCGAGCAGCATCCCGGCGATCCAGGGATTGAAGAGGATCAGCGAGAGCTCGATGAAGACGCGCTGGGCGTTGGCGGTGACGCCCGCGGCCTGGCCGGGGTTGGCCGCGAAGTAGGCCACGCCGAAAAAACCCACGGCGACCGCGCCGGCCAGGCACAGGATCATCCAGGCTTGCGCCCGCCGAGGATGTAGTCCGACAGGTCCTGTGTGGCGCGATAGCCCAGCCAGCCGATGAACAGCATCGCGACGATGTAGATCACGAACATGATCGTGAGCGGTGCGCTGGTGATCTGCATGGTGCTCGCCCTGTACCGGATCTGCGGCCCCCTGGTTCTGCAGTCTCTGACCGGCGACGCCTATGCGTGCCCGCTCAGACCACCGCCATCAGGCTGGCATTGCCGCCGGCCGCCGCGGTGTTCACGCTCAGGGAACGCTCGGCGAGCAAGCGCTCCAGGCGATACGTGTGGCCCTGCGCAAGATCGCTGGCGGTGCGGCCCTGCGGCTGCACGATCGGCCCTTCGCGCCGAGCCAGTTGTTCGGCGAGCGCGATCAGGCCGTCGCCGTCGCCTTCGAACAGCACGCCGCCCAGCTTGCGCTCGGACGCAAGCACCGCGCCGCCAGCCGTTTCGATCCGGGCGGTCACGTCGGCCGGCAGCCGGGCGAGCATGTCGCGCACCTCGGCGTAGCCCGGGCTCTGCTCGTCGAACACCGCACGGTTGCCCGAGGCGAGCGCCGTGGCGAGCTGGATCTGCGCGCCGAGCAGCGTCTGCGGGATGCACAGCACGTCGCCGCGTGGTTCGAGCCGGTAGCTGTTGTTCTCGCCCGTGGGGCCCGGCAGCACGGCGTGCGCGTGCAAGGCCGAGGCCTCGCGCAGGCGTTCGGCCACGCGCGAGGCGGGCTCGGTCGCGTGTGCGCGCAGCCATCCGATCAGGCTGTCGAGCGGCGCAAAGGCTGCGTCCGACCCCAAGGTCATCCCGGCCGGGACGTCGAACGGGCAGCTCGAGAGCAACCGGGCCAGGTAGAGCGGCCCGCCGGCCTTGGGCCCGGTGCCCGACAGCCCTTCGCCGCCGAACGGCTGGACCCCGACGATCGCGCCGATGATGTTGCGATTGACGTACAGGTTGCCGGCCTGGACCTGGCCGACCAGCTTGTCGATGGTTTCGTCGATGCGCGAATGCACGCCGAAGGTCAGCCCATAGCCGGTGGCATTGATGTCCTCGATGAGCTTGCCGACGTTGGCGCGCTGGTAGCGCAGCACGTGCAGGACCGGCCCGAAGACCTCGCGCTCCACGTCGGCCACGGCCTGGATCTCGATCAGCGTGGGCGGCACGAAGGTGCCGTGCGCGCACTCGGCCGGCAGCGGCAGTTGCTCCACCTCGAAGCCGCGCGCGCGCATGGTCTCGATGTGCTGGGCAAGGTTGTCGCGCGCCTCGGCATCGATGACCGGACCGACATCGGTGGACAGGCGATCCGGATTGCCCACCGTCAGTTCGCGCATGGCGCCGCGCAGCATCCGGATGACGTGATCTGCCACGTCCTCCTGCACGCACAGGATGCGCAGCGCCGAGCAGCGCTGTCCCGCCGAGTCGTAGGCCGATTCGATCACGTCGGCCACCACCTGCTCGGGCAGCGCCGAGGAATCCACGATCATCGCGTTCTGGCCGCCCGTCTCGGCAACCAGCGGAATCGGGTGGCCCGCGTCGTCCAGCCGGCTGGCAAGCGTACGCGCGATCAGGCGCGCCACGTCGGTCGAGCCCGTGAACATGACGGCGCGCGTGCGTGCATCGCCGGTGAGCGCGGCGCCCACGTCGCCCTCGCCCGGCAGCAGTTGCACCACGTCCGCGGGCACGCCTGCCTCGTGCAGGATGCGCACGCCTTGCGCTGCGATCAGGCAGGTCTGCTCGGCCGGCTTGGCGAGCACCGGGTTGCCCGCGGCCAGGGCGGCCGACACCTGGCCCAGGAAGATCGCCAGCGGGAAGTTCCACGGGCTGATGCACACCACCGGCCCGAGCGGGCGATGGCTGTCGTTGGAGAAGTCGCGCAGGATGTGGTTGGCGTAGTAGCGCAGGAAGTCCACCGCTTCGCGCACCTCGGCGATGGCGTTGGCGAAGGACTTGCCGGCCTCGCGCACGATCAGGCCGATCATCGTCGGCATCTGCGCCTCGAGGAGATCGGCCGCGCGCAGCAGGCACTGCGCGCGCTCCTCGACGGGCGTGGCCTGCCAGATCGGGCCGGCCCGCACCGCGCGCGCCAGCGCCGCGTCGACGTCCTCGGCCGTGGCGAACACCACGTGCCCGACCACGTCGCGGCGCTCGGCAGGGTTCAGCACGGGCCGCGTGCGCGCGGCGTCCAGCCCGGCATCCTCGAGCGCGGGCGGCGCCGCGCGCCAGTCGATGGCGGCGCTCGCAAGCACAGCCGAAGACAGCGACGCCAGCCGCTGTTCGTTGGACAGGTCCAGCCCATGCGCATTCTCGCGCTCGCCCGCGCCCTGCGCCCGATACAGATCCGCGGGCAGCGGGATGCGCGGATGCGGCGCGCCCAGGGGTTCGATGCGCTCGGCCTCGTCGACCGGATCGGCGACCAGCTCGTCGATGCTCACCGACTCGTCGGCGATGCGATTCACGAAGGACGAGTTGGCGCCGTTCTCGAGCAGGCGGCGCACCAGGTAGGCGAGCAGCGTCTCGTGCGTGCCCACCGGGGCGTAGATGCGGCACGGGCGCGCAAGCCTGCCATCGCTGACGGGGCCGACGACTTCCTCGTACAGCGGTTCGCCCATGCCGTGCAGGCACTGGAACTCGTACTGCCCGGGGTAGTAGTTCTGCCCCGCCATGTGATAGATCGCGGCCAGCGTGTGCGCGTTGTGGGTAGCGAACTGCGGGTATACCGCCTCGGGCGCGGCCAGCAGCTTGCGCGCGCAGGCCAGGTAGGCGATGTCGGTGTACACCTTGCGTGTATAGACAGGGTAGCCCTCCAGCCCCTCCACTTGCGCGCGCTTGATCTCGCTGTCCCAGTAGGCGCCCTTGACCAGGCGGATCATGAGCCGGTGGCGGGTGCGCCGGGCCAGTTCGATCACGTAGTCGATCACGTAGGGCGCGCGCTTCTGGTAGCCCTGGATCACGAAGCCGATGCCGTTCCAGCCCGCGAGCTCCGGCTCCTTGCAGAGCGCCTCCAGCAGGTCGAGCGAGAGCTCCAGGCGGTCGGCCTCTTCGGCGTCGATGTTCAGGCCGATGTCGTAGCGGCGTGCCAGCAGCGTGAGCGCGCGCAGGCGCGGCAGCAGTTCGCTCATCACCCGCTCGTGCTGCTCGCGCGAGTAGCGCGGATGCAGCGCCGACAGCTTCACCGAGATGCCCGGGCCTTCATAGATGCCGCGCCCCGCCGACGCCTTGCCGATGGCGTGGATCGCCTGCTCGTAGGAAGCGTAGTAGCGCTCGGCGTCGGCGGCGGTCATGGCCGCCTCGCCCAGCATGTCGTAGGAATAGCGAAAACCCTTGGCTTCCCAGCGCCGGCTGTTGGCGAGCGCATCGGAGATCGTCTCGCCGCACACGAAGTGCTCGCCCATCAGGCGCATGGCCATGTCCACGCCCTTGCGGATCAGCGGCTCGCCGCCTTTGCCGATCAGGCGTGTGACCGCCGAGGCGAGCCCGCGCTCGCTGTTGGTGCCGACCAGCCGCCCGGTGATCATCAGGCCCCAGGTCGCGGCATTCACGAACATCGAGCCCGAGCCCATGTGGGACTGCCAGTCGCCGCGGCTGACCTTGTCGCGGATGAGGGCGTCGCGCGTGGCCCGGTCCGGGATGCGCAAGAGCGCCTCGGCCAGGCACATCAGGGCCACCCCCTCCTGGCTGGACAGGGAGAACTCGTGGATCAGGCCGTCCACCCCGCTGCCCAGGCGCTTGCCGCGCAGCGCCGTCACCAGCTTGTGAGCGAGCGCCCGGGTGCCGGCGGCATTCTCCACGCGCGCCTGGGCGATCAGCACCGGCAGGCACTCCGGTTCGGGCCGCCGGTAGGCGCTGGTGATCGCCGCGCGCAGCACCGACTGCGGCGCGATCGACTGGGCGAACTCGATGAACGGCTGGGGCAGCGGCTCGCCCGCCACGCTCAGGCCGGCCTGCTCCAGATCCACCGCGTCCTCGCCGTCGTGCCGGGCGAGGTGCTGCAGCGCGGCCGGGAGCCGGCCCGCCTCGATGTCCTCCAGAAAGGAGTAGATCGCCTGCTTGATGAACCAGTGGGGCGTGCGCCCCACCCGATTGGCGGCGTCGCGAATGCGCGCGCGCAGTTGTTCATCGACTTTGACACCGAGCGTGGTCGAACTCATGGCAGATCCAGGGCGTAAGGTTGGGCGAGCGCCATTCTAGCTCTGGTGCAACCCGATTGTCATTAAGGTGCAACCCATTCTAGACTTCACGTGCAACCAGCACCGGCTGGCGGCTGCCACAACCGGGCCCGCCGGGGCACCTCTTGCAAAGCCGGCAGGGGCGCCGCACCTTATAATGGATCGTTTGCCCCGACCGTGCGCAGCCCTGCCGCCCCCGCGCCGGGCGAACCGAGTTCCTTTCCATCCCATTCTTTTCCATTCTTTTCTATTCCATTACCCGGCGCCGTAACCGGCCAACTCCCGTCCAGCCCATGAAATCCGCCGACATCCGCCAGAAGTTCCTGTCTTTCTTCGAGGCGAAGGGCCACACCGTCGTTGCGTCAGCATCCTTGGTGCCAGGCAACGACCCGACCCTGCTGTTCACCAACTCGGGCATGGTGCCGTTCAAGGACGTCTTCCTCGGCCGCGAGCAGCGCCCCTACAAGCGGGCCACCAGCTCGCAGCGCAGCGTGCGCGCGGGCGGCAAGCACAACGACCTCGAGAACGTGGGCTACACCGCACGGCACCACACGTTCTTCGAGATGCTGGGCAACTTCAGCTTCGGCGACTACTTCAAGCGCGACGCCATCCACTACGCCTGGGAACTGCTGACCACGACCTACGGCCTGCCCAAGGAGAAGCTCTGGGTGACGGTCTACCAGGAGGACGACGAAGCCTACGCCATCTGGCGCGACGAGATCGGCGTGCCCGCCGAGCGCATCGTGCGCATCGGCGACAACAAGGGCGCGCGCTACGCTTCGGACAACTTCTGGCAGATGGCCGACACCGGCCCCTGCGGCCCGTGTTCGGAGATCTTCTACGACCACGGCCCCGACGTCTGGGGCGGCCCCCCGGGCTCGCCCGAGGAAGACGGCGACCGCTACATCGAGATCTGGAACCTGGTGTTCATGCAGTTCGATCGCGACGCCCAGGGCAACCTGAATCCGCTGCCGCGGCCCTGCGTGGACACCGGCATGGGCCTGGAGCGCATCGCCGCCGTGCTGCAGGGCGTGCACTCGAACTACGAGATCGATCTCTTCCAGCGCCTGATCGCCGCGGCCGCCCGCGAAGTCACGGTGCCGGGCGGCGGCGCGCCCGACATCCACGACAACTCGCTCAAGGTCATCGCCGACCATATCCGCGCCTGCTCGTTCCTGATCGTGGACGGCGTGATCCCGGGCAACGAAGGGCGCGGTTACGTCCTGCGGCGCATCGTGCGCCGCGCGCTGCGCCACGGCTACAAGCTCGGCCAGACCAAGCCGTTCTTCCACCGCCTGGTGCCCGACCTGGTGGCCGAGATGGGCGAGGCCTATCCCGAGCTCGCCAAGGCCCAGGACCGCGTGGCCCAGGTGCTGCGCCAGGAAGAAGAGCGCTTCGGCGAGACGCTGGAGCACGGCATGCGCATCCTCGAGGCCGCGCTCGCCACCCTGCCTGCCGAAGGCGAAGGCCGCCAGCTCGACGGCGAGACCGCGTTCACGCTCTACGACACCTACGGCTTCCCGCTGGATCTGACGGCCGACATCTGTCGCGAGCGCGGCGTGCAGGTCGACATGGCGGCGTTCGACGCCGCCATGGAGCGCCAGCGCACCCAGGCGCGCGCCGCCGGCAAGTTCAAGATGGCGGCGGGCCTCGCCTACGAGGGCGAGAAGACCGTGTTCCACGGCTATGAGCTGCTCAACCGCGAGGCCCGGGTCCTGGCGCTGTATGCGGGCGGCACCCAGGTCGATCGCCTGGAGCCCGGCCAGGAAGATGCGGTGGTGGTCCTGGATCACACGCCCTTCTACGCCGAATCGGGCGGCCAGCACGGCGACGCCGGCCTCATCAAGACCACGGGCGGCACCGTGTTCGCGGTCACCGACACGCAGAAGATCGTGGCCGACGTGTTCGGCCATCACGGCCAGGTTCAGGAAGGCGTGCTGCGCGTGGGCGACACCGTCAGCGCCGAGGTCGACGCCGTGCGCCGCGCGCGCACCGTGCGCAACCACTCGGCCACCCACCTCATGCACAAGGCGCTGCGCCAGGTGCTGGGCGAGCACGTGCAGCAGAAGGGCTCGCTGGTCGACGCCGACAAGACGCGCTTCGACTTCGCCCACGACGCACCGATGAGCGCGGACGAGATCGCCCGCGTGGAAGACATCGTCAACGCCGAAGTGCTCGCCAACCAGCCCGTGCAGGCGCGCCTGATGCCCTACGACGACGCGGTCCAGGGCGGCGCGATGGCCCTGTTCGGCGAGAAGTACGGCGACGAAGTGCGCGTGCTCGACATCGGCTTCTCGCGCGAGCTGTGCGGCGGCACCCACGTGCAGCGCACCGGCGACATCGGCCTCTTCAAGATCGTATCCGAAGGCGGCGTGGCGGCCGGCGTGCGCCGCGTCGAGGCGATCACCGGCGACAACGCCCTCGCCTGGGTGCGCAGGACGGCAAGCACGCTGCAATCCGCGGCGAGCGCGCTCAAGACCCAGCCCGCCGAACTCCTGGGCCGCATCCAGCAGGTGCAGAGCGAGGTCAAGGCGCTCGAGAAGGACCTGGCCCAGGCCCGCGACAAGCTCGCCGCCAGCGCGGGCAGCGACCTCGCCGGCCAGGCCGTGGACGTCGCCGGCGTGAAGGTGCTCGCCACCCGCATCGACGGCGTGGACGGCAAGGCGCTGCGCGGGCTGATCGACCAGTTGAAGGACAAGCTCGGCAGCGCCATCGTGCTGCTCGGCACCGCCGAAGGCGGCAAGGTCAGCCTGGCCGCCGGCGTCACCAAGGACCTGATCGGCAAGGTCAAGGCCGGCGAACTGGTCAACGTGGCTGCCCAGCAGGTCGGCGGCAAGGGCGGCGGCCGCCCGGACATGGCCATGGCGGGCGGCACCGACGCCGCGGCCCTGCCCCAGGCCATCCAGGCCGCCCAGGACTGGGTACGCACGCAACTGGGGGCGGCATGATCCCTGCTGGTCGCGAGGCGAACCAGGCCGGCGCCCGGGCCCATGGTTACGGAGTGCGTCGATGAGCCATGTCCAGCGTCCGCAAGCCGTCGCGCTCGACATCGACACGCGCGGGCTGACCTGCCCGCTGCCCATCCTGCGCGCCAAGAAGGCGCTGGCGGGGCTGGCGAGCGGCGACGTGCTGCGCGTGGTGTCCACCGACCCGCACTCCATGGCCGACTTCAAGGCGTTCTGCAAACAGACCGGCAACCCGTTGCTGCACCAGGAGGAAGGCGACGGGGAATACATCCACTACCTGGCGCGGCGCTGAAGCGGGCTCGACCGCCTGCGCGCCCGCCGCCGCAGCATAGAGAGCCATGGCGCAATACTTCTCCGTCCATCCCTTCAACCCGCAACCGCGCCTGCTGCGACAGGCCGCCCAACTGCTCGGCAAGAGCGGCCTGGTCGCGATCCCGACCGACTCGTCCTATGCGGTGGTCGCCGCGCTCGACGACAAGCGCGCGGCCGAAGCCCTGCGCCGCCTGCGCGGCGTCGACGAGCGCCACCACCTCACCCTGCTGGTGGCCGACCTCTCCGAGATCGGCCAGCTCGCGCGGGTCGACAACAAGCAGTACCGGCTGCTGAAGGCCGCCATGCCAGGCGCCTTCACCTTCATCATGCAGGCCACGCACGAAGTGCCGCGCCGGCTCTCGCATCCTTCGCGCAAGACCATCGGCGTGCGCATGCCCGACCATCCCGTGGTGCGCGAACTGCTCAAGGAAACCGGGCCCCTGCTCTCGAGCACCCTGATTCCACCCGGCGAGACCGAAGCCCTCAACGACCCGGTCGAGATCCGCGCCCGCTTCGAGCACGAACTGGCCGCCGTGATCGAGGGCGGCCCCTGTCCGAACCGCTCGACCACGGTGGTCGACCTGACCGGGCCCGCGCCGGAAGTGCTGCGCCTGGGACGGGGTGATCCCAAGCTGATCGGGATCGAAGGGTAGCGGCGGCGCGCAGCCCATGGCCCGGCAAGAACACGCGCAACGCCTGCGGAAGGCTGCGCCGATCGACCTTCAGTGGCGCTACGCCCTGGACGTCTATGCGCGGCCGGGAGTCGCCCCCGCCTGCTTGCTGCTCCAGGATCGCCTGGGTGTGGACGTTACCGTACTGCTCCACCTGGCCTACGCGGCGTCGACGCGCGGGAACCCCGCGGACGAAGACCGGCTTGCCGCGGCCGACGCCACGGTGCGGTCCTGGCGTGATTCCGTGATCGCGCCGCTGCGCGCCGCGCGGCGCGCCATCTTGCGCGACGACCCCGCAACGAGCAGTCTGCGCGATCGCGTCAAGGACGCCGAGCTGCAGGCCGAGCGGCACGCCCTGGCCCTGCTGGGCGAGTCTCTGGCCTCGGCGGACCCTGTGGCCGCCCCGTCCCAGACCGTCTCGGTGCGCTGCGTTGGCGCCTACTACGCCCGGCAGAACGGCCACGACCCGGCGCTGCTGGACGCGCCGGAAATCGCCGCAGCCATCGGCCTGCTGGAACGAACCCTGCCTTGAATCAGGTGCTGCGCAGCTTCTGCACGTAGCGAAAACGGTCTGCGGGATAGAGACTGAAGGTGCAATAGAGCACGCCCTCGGTACGCGAGATGAAGCGGTGCAGCACACGCAGCGCTGGCATCAGCGGCCGGGCATCCAGCTTCGCGGCGATGTCGGCGGGCAGCTCGGTCGCCCCTATCTCCTGGTCGATGTCGTCGAAGGACACACCGAAACGCTTGGCGATCAGCTCGTAGACGGGGCCGGGCTTCTGGCCGACTTTCGGGATGACCGACTTGAATCGGGGACGCAGAAAGTATTCCGTCCATGAAACCGGCAACTGGCCGTGCTCCGGCGTGCGCACGGCTTGCAGCCGCACCCAGCGTTCGCCGACCGCGCAACCAAGCTCCTGCGCCAGATCGCGCGAGGCGATGACGTCCTCGCGCTTCAGCACCCGGACCTGCGTGGAATCCAGGAACTTGAGCAGCTCGGACAGACTGCCCACGGACACCGCGTAGTTGGCCCGGCGCGCGGCCGCCGTCACGACCGTGCCGATACGCGCTCTGCGCGATATCACACCATCCGCCTCGAGCTCGGCAAGCGCAGCGCGCACGGTGAACCGGCTTACTTGAAAGCGCTCGCATAGCTCGGCCTCGGTCGGCAGACGCTCGCCGACAGCCCACTGGCCCTCCTGAATTTCGCTGAGCAGTTCCCGAACGATCAACTGATAGGCCGGTGTTCGGGTGGTGCGGGCAGGTTCGCCCCCATCCCCTGCGACGCGCCGCGGACTGGCAGAAATTTTCATGGCGAAAGTGTACTTCACCGCCTCCTGCTTGACATTGCTCCGGACGAGTTTATAGTACGGACAATTAATAGAAATACGTACAATAGGAGACCCCCGTGAAAGACGTCCTCAGTCTGTCCGCCGCCGTGGCGCAAGCCCAGGCCCATGATGATCTGCTGCGCATCGAGCGTGAGGCCGACCCCCATCTCGAAGTTGCCGCGGTCGCCCGCGCGGCCGATGCGGGTCCGGTCCTGCTGTTCGAACGGCTCCGTGGCCGGGACCACCAGCGCATCGTGACCAACATCTTCAGCGACCGGCAGCGCATTGCGCGCTGGTGCGGGGTCGGCAGCCACGACCTGCCGCGCCACCTTGCCGACGCAGCGCTCAATCCGGTGCCCTCGCGCGAGGTCGACGATGCGCCCAGTCAAGCGCACGTGCTCGTCAACGACATCGACCTCTTTCGCACCTTGCCGCTCGCGCTGCAAACGGGGGAGGACGCCGGGCCCGTGATCACGGGCGGGCTGGCTCTCGTGCGCGACCCGGACACGGGGGCGTTCAACGGTTCGTACCACCGGATGCGCGTACTCGGCCCGGACCGTACGTGCATCACGATCCAGGCCGGCCGGCATCTGCTGGAAATCGCACGCAAGCTGCGCACGCGCGGCGAACGACGGATTCCGATCAGCGTGAACATCGGGGCGGGGCCCGCCGTCCTGCTGGCCTGCTCGGGAAGCACGCAGCAGACGCTCACCCCTTTCGGCTATGACGAACTGGGCATGGCCGGCGCGCTGCAGGAAAGACCCGTCGAGATCGTGAAGTGCCGCAGCCAGGAACACGCGTGGGCGCTGGCTGAAGCCGAATACGTGCTGGAGGGCTACATCGACACCGACCGTCTGGTCTCCGAGGAGGACTCCGGGCAGGACGGCGAGAAAGGGATGATGCCGGAAGCCGCCGGCTACATGGGGCGCGCATGGAAGGTCTGGCAATTCAATGTGACTGCCATCACGCATCGCCGCGATCCGGTCTACTGGTTCCCGCTCGCGATCAACGCCGAAACCACCAATCTGATGGCCCTGCCTGCCGAAGCCTCGGTGTTCGATGCGTGCCGGCGCATCAGCCCTCGGCTGTTCGATACCTGCCACGTCCTGCAGGCCATGCGCGGTTGCCTGGGCGTGGTGATCCGCATCCGGCGCAAGAGCTTTCGCGACGAAGGACTGCAGAACAATCTTGCTTTCGGCGCGCTTTCGGCGCACTCCGATCTGGGTTGGGTCATCGCCGTGGACCACGATATCGACCTGAGCAATGCCGACGAGGTGCTGTGGGCGCTCATCACGCGGGCGGACATGCGCGAGGGACTCATGCTCTCGCCTCGCGCCAAGGTGAGCGGCATGCTGGCCGAAGGCGATGCGGCAGGTACGGGTCGCAAGGTCTACATCGACGCAACCGCACCGTTCCATCGCGCCGAACGCTACCAGCGCGGCCGTTTCGAGAGCGTCGATCTCGCCGAATGGCTGGGCGCGGCAGGCGTGCAGCGGCTGCGCGCGCGCCAGCCCGACTATCTCAAATCGCTGCTCGCCCGCGGCTACTGAACCCCTTCTCGCACAAAGGCCCTCTCATGAGTGATCCCTCGAATTCCGCCAAGCCCTTCAACTGGGCGAAGTTCCAGGCCCATCTGGGCTACACCGACGAACAAATGGCCGAGTTTCGCGCGGACGAGCGGCGACGCAAGGCCGCCGAAGCCATTCCCGCGGCGAACCGCCGCACCATCGTCGCCACCGTGGTGTCCAGCCACGGCTGCACCGCCGGCTTCAAGGTGGGCGACACCGTGGAGGTGAGCGGTGCGGGGGTGGTGAAGTCGTGCAATGTCTGTATCTACGCGGTGGCGCCCATGACCATCCATGCCGCCATGGCGCACGACCGCATCGCCGAAGGGCTCGATCCCAACGGCATGTGGTTCAACACCTTCAGTTGCCAGGACGGCGGATTCTGCAACGGAAGCTGGGGCCAGGTGTGTTTCAAGGTGAGCGTCGAATGAGCGCATCCGACACGAAACGGCGGCGCGTGGTCGTCGCCCTCACGGGCGCCAGCGGAAGCGCGTATGGCATCCGCCTTCTGGAAATGCTGCGGGAGGTGCCCGACGTCGAGACGCACCTGATCGTGAGTCGCTCCGCTCGCCAGACCTTGCAGTTGGAAACCGACGTTCCGATCGAGCAGCTCGAGGCCAGCGCCGACGTCGTCCATGCCAGCCAGGACATCGGTGCCGCGGTCTCTTCGGGGTCGTTCCGGGTGCACGCCATGGTCGTGGCTCCGTGCTCGATCAAGACCATGTCCAATCTGGCCTGGGGCAACACCGGCGAGCTGATCGCACGCGCGGCGGACGTCGCCCTCAAGGAGCGGCGCCGAGTCGTGCTCATGCTGCGCGAGACCCCCCTGCATGCCGGACACATCGAGAGCATGCTGCGCGTGACCCAGGCCGGCGCCATCGTTTTCCCCCCCGTGCCCGCGTTCTACAACCGGCCCCGGACCGTGGCCGACATCGTCGATCACAGCGTGATGCGGTGCCTGGACCTGATAGACGTCGAGTGCGAAGCCGCGCCCCGCTGGACCGAAACCAGCCGCCGACTGCTCTCCAGCGCAACGCGCCCCGCTCCCCAACCCTTCACGGTGGCTTGCCCATGAATACCGCGCTTTCCTTGTCCGAGCATGGCGCGATCGTCGATCGCATTCAGCGCCACCTGCGCCTGCGCACACTACCGCTTGCGCTGCAGCTCTTCGAAACCGTGGACGCGATGGCCCGGGTGCCGGGTATACGCTGGCCTGCCGCCGGAGTGCGGTTCTCGATGTGCCAGCTCGTGGGCCAGGCGCGATGGCTCGGGTGGACACTCGGCGCCACACACGAGAACGTGGCCGCCGACAGCAACTGCGGCGGCGTCATGGGACTCAACGCGCCGGCCACGAAATACCTCGACGGCAGCATGTTCCACGGCGTCTGGTTCGCAACGGTCGAAGCTTCTCGGCAACACCAGGCGCAGATGCCGCGGGTTCCCCACGGCAGGTACGTCGGCGTCGTCCTGGCGCCGTTGGCCAGCAACCGTCTGAGCGCTCCCGATGCCGTGCTCGTCTACGCCACGCCCGGGCAGATGATCCTGCTCATCAATGCCCTGCAGCATCGCAACTACGTTCGCTATCAATTCTCGACGACGGGCGAGACCGCCTGTGCCGACAGTTGGGGCGCCGGGCTGCTCACCCGCGAGCCCAGCATGTCGCTGCCCTGCTTCGCCGAACGCCGTTTCGGCGGGGTGCAGGACGACGAGCTGCTGATCGCGCTGCAGGTCTCCCATCTGGAGGAGATCGCCGACGGGCTCGATTGGCTGGCGGGACATGGCATCCGCTATCCGATCGCCCCCTACGGCATGCAGTGCGATCCCGCCATAGCGTTCCAGGCCAGCTACGCGGGGAAGCTCTGATGATGCCCACAGTCTCCTCGTCGCTGGATTCGCTGTTCACGCCGCGCTCCATCGCTTTCATCGGGCTGTCCGAACGCGCCCACGCGCCCGCCACGCGCGGCCTGCGCCACTGCCGCCGACTCGGCTTCGAGGGCCCGATGTTCGGCATCAATCCGCGGCATGCCAGCCTGCACGGGCTGCCGTGCCATGCGTCGCTCGCGGCGCTGGACCAGCCGGTGGATCTGGCCGTCGTGGCGCTCGACGCGGCCGCGAGCCTGGACGCCGTGGCCGAGTGCGTCGAACACGGCGTCGGCTCCGTCATGGTCTGCAGCGCTGGTTGGGGCGAAGCCGGCCCGCAGGGGCAGGCACGCTCCGAGGCGCTCGCCAGGCTGCTGCGCCAAGGCGACACCCGCCTGCTCGGCCCGAACTGCATCGGCGTCGGCAATGCCGCCGCGGGCCTGTGCATGGCCTACAACAGCTCGTTCGAGCACTTCGCCTTCCGCCACCGTTGGCCGGTGGGCATGGTTTGCCAGAGCGGCGCCATGCTGGGCGGCATGCTGCTCAACGCCGAAGACTCGGGCTTCGGCGTCGAAGCATTCGTCCATGTCGGCAACGGGCTGGACCTGTCGCTTGAAGAGGCCGCGGCCCATCTGCTGGCTCGCGACGACATCCATGCGCTGGCGCTGATGATCGAGGGCCTGAGCCCGGGCGGCGGTTTCGAAGCGCTGGCGCTGCAAGCGCGCGACGCCGGCAAGCGCATCGCGGTGTTCAAGGCTGGGCGATCGGACGCGGGCCGCGTCGCGGTGGCCTCGCATACGGGGGCGCTTGCCGGCTCGGACGATTTGTTCGATGCCTTCTGCGACGAGCTCGGCGTGCTGCGCGTGCGGGAGCCGGAGGATCTGCTGCCGGCCGCAGGCATGCTCTCGCGCTGGCGCCGGCCGCGCGGACGCGGCGTGCTGGTGTGCTCGCTGTCGGGCGGTGCGGCCTCCGTGCTGGCCGACGAGCTTTCCGACCAGATGCTCGAACTGCCCGGGCTCGATGCACGGACCATCGATGCCTGCGAGGCGCTCGCGCCCAGGCTGCTGCATGCACACAATCCATTGGACGTAGGCAGCACTGTGTTTTCCGACCCGGGCATTGCGGGCCGCGCCCTGGCGCTGGCCTGCGCCGATCCGGCGATCGACGCGGCGTGCTGGGTCGGCGTGGGCGCCCCGCGCGACGAACGCTCGTCGGCCCTGCTCGAGGACGCTGTTGCCCGCCTGGCCGCCAGCAACAAGCCGGCGGTGATCGTCGCCCTGTCGGGCCATGGACAGGAAGCGGGATTCGCAGCCGCTCGCGCGGCCGGCATCCCGGTAGCGCGCAGCCTGCACGCCGCCGCTGTGCTGTTGTCGGCTGCACTGCACACGGCGCCTTCGGCGCCGCCGGCACAGCCCGCCTCCGCCGAGCCTCCGGGGCCCGCTCCCTTGCCGGAGCAGGAAGCCCGTGCGCTGCTGCGCTCGCACGGACTGCCCATGCTGATCACCGAGTGGGCGGAGACACCGGACGAAGCCGAGCGCTGCGCCCGGGGAATGCCGGCACCTGTCGTGCTCAAAGGCATGGTTCCGGGCATAGCACACAAGACGGAAGCCGGTCTGGTGGCGCTGGAACTGCGCACGGCCGAAGCGGTGGGACGAGCCGCGCGGGCCATGCTTGCACGACATCCGACCCTGACAGGGTTTTCAGTCGAGCGCATGGTGTCGGGCGGCATCGAGACCATGGTCGGCGTGCGCAACGACCCGCAGTTGGGACCGATGCTGGCGTTCGGCCTTGGCGGCATCGGCGTCGAAGTGCTGCGCGACATCGCATTCCGGCGTTGCCCGCTGGACCGGGCGGGCGCGCTCGGCCTGATCAAGCAAACACGTGCCGGCAGGCTGCTGCACGGTTTTCGCGGCAAACCCGCGGCCGACGTCGACGCGCTCGCCGAAGCGCTGATCGCCCTGTCTCGCTTCGCGCATTTGCATCGCGACGTGATCGCCGAGGTCGAGATCAATCCCCTGATCGTGCTGGAGACCGGTCACGGCGTCCACGCGGTCGATGCTCTAGTGGTGCGCCAAGACACCACCGCCCCCACACCAAGGAGACACTCATGCAACGACGCCAGCTGATCTTGGCGCTCACCGCCTGCGCCACGCTGCCCCTGCCCGTCCGGGCCCAGACCTATCCCGGCCGCGCCGTCCATATCGTCAATCCCTTCGCTGCGGGCGGGGCGCTCGATCAACTTGCACGACTGCTGGCGCAACATCTCAATGTGGCGCTGGATCAGCCCGTCGTGGTGGAGAACCGCACGGGCGCAAGCGGCAACATCGGTACAGCCTATGTGGCGAAAAGCGCGGCCGATGGCTACACGCTGGTGATGGGCTCGAGTGCGACACATGGCATCAATCCCAGCCTGTTCGGTGCCCGGCTGCCGTTCGACCCGGTCAGGGATTTCGCGCCGGTGGCCGTGGCCGTGGTGCAGAAGAATGTCCTCGTCGTGCACGAGGGTTTGCCTGCGCACACCGTCCAGGAATTGATCGAGCAGGCGCGCGCTCAACCCGGCAAACTCTCGTTCGGCTCGGCCGGGGCGGGCACCTCGCAGCATCTGTCGGGCGAACTGTTCAAGGCCCAAGCCAAGGTCAACCTTCTGCATGTGCCGTACAAGGGCAGCGCACAGGCCATGCAGGATCTTCTCGGGGGACAGGTGAGCATGCTCTTCGTGGACATACCCACCGCACTGCCGCACATCCGAGCTGGCCGCCTGCGCGCGCTCGGCCTGACTGCCGCACAAGCATCGCCCGCCCTGCCCGAGGTACGGCCCTTGGCGCAGTTGGGACTGCCGGATTTCGATCTCAAGGCGTGGTACGGGGTACTTGCGCCGGCAGGCACGCCAGCGCCGGTGCTCGCCCGGCTGAACACGGTCATCGTCGACAGCCTGCGCGACCCCAAGGTCCGCGAACACCTCCTTGGCATCGGCATGGAACCGATGACGCTCGATCTGGATCAGTCGGCACAGTACATCGCGACCGAACTGCAACGCTGGGCCGATGTCGTTCGCCTTTCCGGCGCTGCACTTTGAGCCATGATCGGCGGCGCCCCTGGTCCGAACCGCTCGAGCACCGTAGCGGGCCTGATCGGCCCCGCACCCGCCGTCATGCGGCTGGGATGCGGGGATCCTGAGCGGGTCGGAATGGAGGAATAGCTTTTCAGGCGCTCACTTCGCCGTGCCGGCCAGGCCCAGCGAGCGCACCATATCGCCCCAGAGCTCGCGCTCCCGGCCCTGCAGCGCGGCGTAGTTCTGGACCCCGGTATCGATCGGGACCGCACCGAACTGTTCGAGCTGCGTGCGCACGCCCGGATCGTCCAGGGCACGAGCGGCAGCCTCGTTCAGCCGCTGGATCGCCTCGGCAGGCGTCCCCTTGGGCACGACCAGGCTCATCCACACGCTGGTATCCAGACGTTCCAGCCCGAGCTCGCCGAACGTCGGCACGTCCGGCGCGTAAGGCGAGCGCTGCTTGCCGGTGACCGCGAGCAGGCGCAGCCGGCCGCCATCGGCATAGGGCAGCGTGCCCGCCAGGTTGTTGCACATCATGGGCACCTGGCCGCCCAGCACATCGTTGACCGCGGGGGCGTTGCCCTTGTACGGCACGTGCAGGATGTCGACGTCCGCCTCCACCTTGAGACGCTCGCACACCAGGTTGGCGGGCGTGCCCGGCCCGGCGGAGGCGTAGGCCAGCTTGCCGGGCGCCTGCCTGGCGGCATCGATGACGGACTGCAGGCTCTGGTAAGGCGACGTGCCGCTGACGGCCAGCACGTTGGGGATCTCGACCAGCATGGCGACCGGATCGAAGGCCACCGCCGGATCGAACGGGAGCGTGGGGTGCAGGTCCTTCATGAGGGCCTGCGTGCCGCCGCTGACCAGCACCGTGTAGCCGTCGGGCGCCGCCGAAGCCGCCGCCGACGAGCCCACGACGCCGCCCGCGCCGGGCCGGTTCTCGACGACGATCTGCTGGCCCAGGGTTCGGCTCATCGCGTTGGCGAGCGCCCGCGCGATGAGGTCCGTGCTGCCGCCCGCCGGATAGGAAACGATCAGGCGCACGGGGCGCTCCGGGTAGGCCGCCGCGCAGAGCATGGGCGCTGCCAGGCCGGCGGCAAGAAGCGCGCGGGCGAATGCGCGCCGCGCCATCGTGAAGGCCCTCGGCCCGGCGGCCGCGGCTTGCGCGCCACGATTCAGGCAAGCCTTCGGCTTCGGAAAAAGACTGTCTCGCTTGATCATGTCATGCCCCTCCTCAAGGCGAGACCTGGCGCCGCAGGGCGCGTTTGGCGATCGCCACCCGATGGACCTCGGAAGCGCCGTCGATGATGCGGAACGCCCGCACGTTCTGGTAGAGCATGCCGAGCTGCGACTCGTACGAAATGCCGAAGGCGCCGCAGACCTGCAGCGCGCGATCGACCGCCCGATTGACCGCCTCGGACACGAACACTTTCGCCATGGCCGATTCGTGCTTCACCGACATGCCCAGGTCCACCTGGGCCGCCACGTGCCAGGTCGTCAGGCGGGCAGCATGCAGGTCGATGTGGTTGTCCGCGATCAGGCTCTGCACCAGCGCGTTCTCGCCCAGGGGTGTACCGAACGAGTTGCGCTGCGCCACGTAGGACTGGGCAACCTCGGTGGCCCGGCGCGCCAGGCCGATGTAGCGCATGCAGTGCGTGATGCGCGCCGGCTCCAGGCGTAGCTGGGCATGCGCGAATCCCTGGCCGACTTCGCCGAGCACCGCATCGTCCGGGATGCGGCAGGCGTTCAAGCGGATCTCGCAGTGCGAGGACAGGCTCGCCCCCACGCAGGCGATGTCGCGCACCAGCTCGAAGCCGGGATTGTCCGCGTCCACCAGGAACATCGTCGGGCCTTCGTCGGTGCGCGCCATGACGATTGCGAAATGCGCGCCGACGGCGCCGCTGATGAACCACTTGTGGCCGTCGATGATCCAGCCGCCGGCGTCGCGGCGCGCCGTGGTGCGCAGCATGGAGGGGTCCGAACCCGCGCCCGGGCTGGGCTCGGTCATGGCATAGCACGAACGCGCGCGGCCTTCGGCCAGGGGCGTCAGGTAGCGCTCGCGCTGCGCGGGGGTGGCGAGCTTGTCCAGCATCGCGATGTTCGTTTCGTCCGGCGCGGCGGCATGCACGGCGCCCGGGCCCAGGGGGCTGCGTCCCAGCTCTTCGAGTACGGCCGCGCCATCGCGCAGGTTGAGCCCCAGGCCGCCCAGGGAGACCGGGATCATGGGACCGTACAGCCCCCATTCGCGCGCGATCGGGCGCAGTTCGGCGAACAGAGCGTCCTGCGCCGGGATGTCGTGGATCCATGCCGGGTCTTCACGCGGCCGGCATACCTCCTCGATGAAGCGCCGGTAGCGCTCGCGCAGTTCGCGCAGGTTGTCGCTATAGCCCAGGGCGGGCGACAGCTCGGGGTGGGTGACGTCAAGCTCGGCAAGCTCGACCGGGCTATGCACTGGCATCGCAAGTCTCCTCGTGGCCTCTGGATGGGTTCGACGGAGAAATATACGAGTATCCTGTCTGGCAGGTTTAAATCCCGTTATACGAGACAGCATGACGAAAACAAGAACTGCCGCCCTGCCCGATGCCGACACCAGCGCTTATTTCGTTCGCGCCCTGGCCAAGGGGCTCGACATCCTGCATTGCTTCGGGCCCGGCGAAACCTACCTGGGCAACAAGGACATCAGCGAGCGGGTCGGCCTGCCCAAGCAGACCGTCTCGCGCCTCACCATGACGCTGGCCGACCTGGGCTACCTGGCCTATTCGGCCAGCCTGGGCAAGTACCGGCTCGCCGCCGGCCTGCTCGCGCTGGCCTACCCCCTGCTGACGAGCATGCGCCTGCGCCGGGTGGCGCGGCCCTTTCTGCAGGATCTCGCCGACGAGCTGGGCGCTTCCGTATCCGTCGGCCAGCACTTTCGCGGACAGATGATGTTCGTCGAGAGCCACACGGCGCGCGGCAAGGCGAACCTTGCCGCCGAGATAGGTTCGGTGATGCCCATGCACACCACGGCCATGGGCAAGGCCTACCTCGCCAGCCTGCCGATCCCCGCCCGGTTCGACCTGGTCGCGAGCCTGGGCCTGGACGCCGAGGCGGGCAAGCGCCTGAGCGCAGAGTTGCAGGCCTGTGCCGCCGACATCGCCACGCTGGGCTTCTGCACCGCCGAAATGCCCAGGCCGCAGTCACGCATCGCGGCCGCCGTCCCACTGTGCCAGCCCATCGACGGGGAGCAGTACGTCATCAACTGCGGCTTTCCGAGCTACGCCACCACCCAGGAACACGTGCGCGCCGAGGTCGGCCCGCGGCTGGTCGGCCTGGTGCGCGAAGTCGAGGCAGCCGCCGGACTGCGCTGAGCCCGCCGCCAGTACAATCGGCGCATGGAATCCATCATCCAAGCGATCGCGGTCTACGCGATCCCGGTGATCTTCGCGATCACCCTGCACGAGGCCGCGCACGGCTATGTGGCGCGCCTGTTCGGCGACGACACGGCCACCGTCGCCGGGCGGGTCACGCTCAACCCGGTCAAGCACATCGATCCGGTCGGCACGCTGCTCGTGCCGGTGTTGATCCTGCTCACCAGCAAGCTGCTGGGCGGCGCGGGACTGCTGTTCGGCTGGGCCAAGCCCGTGCCGGTGGATTTCGGCCGCCTGCGCCGCCCCAAGCGCGACATGCTGTGGGTGGCGGCCGCCGGCCCCGGCGCCAACCTGTTCATGGCCATTCTCTGGGCGCTGTCGCTGCGCCTGATGGTCGGCACCAACGTGCAGGAATCCTTCTTCATCCAGATGGCCGTTGCCGGCGTGCAGGTCAACCTCGTCCTGATGGCGCTCAATCTGCTGCCCCTGCTGCCGCTGGACGGCGGGCGCATCGTTTTCAGCCTGCTGCCCAACCGGGCCGCCTGGCAGTATTCGCGCATGGAGCCATGGGGCATCCCCATCCTGCTCGTGCTGCTCGTCACCGGCGTGCTGGGCACGCTGCTCACCCCGCTGCTGGCCGTGGGCTCCAGCGTGGTGCGCTGGTTCCTGTAGCGCCGTAGTACGGCGCTGGCACGCCGGCGCCCGCCGACTGTCCCGAGCCGCGCTGCGCCCCCCTGCGACTTGCTAGACTCTGCTGTCACAATCCTTCACACCGCTCAGGAGACAGCATGCAGAAGTCCGATTTCGCCTTCTTCCACCCCTTGCGCGTGCGCTGGGCCGAGGTCGACATGCAGAAGGTGGTGTTCAACGGCAACTACATGCTGTATTGCGACGTCGCATTCACCGAATACTGGCGCCACACCGGCTTGAAGAGCAGCACGGAACAGGCGCAGGACGGCATCGAGCTGTTCCTGCGCAAAGCCGCCATCGACTACGTTGCCTCGGCCGAGTTCGACGATCAGTTGGACATCGGTGTGCGCTGCTCGCGCCTGGGCCGCAGCAGCATGGGCATGACCATCGGCATGTTCCGCGGCGATGACTTTCTCGTCGGCGCGGAACTCACTTACGTGTACGCCGACGTCGAGCTGAAGAAGGGTGTCGCAATCCCGCAGGGCTGGCGCGATCGCCTGCAAAGTCTGGAGCGGATCGCACCTCAGGGGTGAACGGCTGGTGCCCGGCGCCGGCGCGCCTGGCTGGCATGCGGGCGCAAGGCGACAGCGGCATCGCTCGAAAGAGGATGCGAACACCGCGTCGAGACTGGCGGCCGAAACGCACGCCACACGGTCCATGCCTGCAGCTCGGTGTCGCTGGCAGCCGCGAGACGCTCATCCACCCACGCCGGCAACGGCGAGCTCGGGCGCCACGCTCGGCACGATCACCCGGTTCACGTAGACGGTGAGCGCGCGCCGCAGGCTGGCGTGCTCCGGCGCGCGCAGTCGCTCGTTCAACCCTGTGATATGCCCAGGCAAGTCCAGCGGTTCGGTCACGGCTTCCAGGCGCAGCAGCCCGCCCACCAAGATGCGGCGGTAGCCGCCGTCGTAGGGAAGCGATTCGGACAAGGGGAACCCGTGCGGGGATGGCTCGGACGAGCATCATGCCGGCGCACTCGGCGAAGCGTCAGTGTGGAATGTGCGTAGACCCCGCGCGGCGCCCTGGCCGGCCAGCATCATCGCTCGTCCCACCCGCGCTCTATAATGACGGGTTTCCCCGTCAGCGATGCGCCCCCACGTCCGGCGCGCATCTTCACGAGCAGGCCGCCATGCAGGAACGCTACACCCCCGCCGACGTCGAAGCCGCCGCCCAGCAGCACTGGGAAAGCACCGACGCCTATCGGGTCACCGAACACGCCCACCGTGCCGACGGCTCAGAGAAGCCGAAGTTCTACGCGTGCTCCATGCTGCCCTACCCCAGCGGCAAGCTGCACATGGGCCACGTGCGCAACTACACCATCAACGACATGATGGCCCGCCAGTTGCGCATGAAGGGCATGAACGTGCTGATGCCCATGGGCTGGGACGCCTTCGGCATGCCGGCCGAGAACGCCGCGATCAAGTCCAAGGTGCCGCCCGCGCAATGGACCTACGCCAACATCGCTTACATGAAGAAGCAGATGAAGGCGATGGGCCTGGCGATCGACTGGTCGCGCGAGATGGCCGCCTGCGATCCCGATTACTACAAGTGGAACCAGTGGCTGTTCCTGAAGATGCTCGACAAGGGCATCGCCTACCGCAAGACCCAGCTCGTCAACTGGGACCCGGTCGACCAGACCGTGCTCGCCAACGAGCAGGTCATCGACGGCCGCGGCTGGCGTTCCGGCGCGGTGGTCGAGAAGCGGGAAATCCCGGGCTACTACCTGCGCATCACCGACTATGCCGAGGAACTGCTGGCCGCCGTCAAGGACGGCCTGCCGGGCTGGCCCGAGCGCGTGCGCCTGATGCAGGAGCACTGGATCGGCAAGAGCGAAGGCGTGCGCTTCGCCTTTCGCCACGACATCCGCGACGAGAACGGCGAGCCGATCCAGGACGGCCTGCTGCACGTCTTCACCACGCGCGCGGACACCATCATGGGCGTCACCTTCTGTGCGGTGGCGCCCGAGCACCCGCTCGCGCAGCACGCCGCGCGCGACAACCCGGCGCTCGCCGCCTTCATCGAGCAGTGCAAGCAGGGCGGGGTGTCCGAGGCCGAGATGGCCGCGCGCGAGAAGGAAGGCCTGCCCACCGGGCTCAACGTCACCCACCCGCTCACCGGCGCGCAGGTGCCGGTCTGGGTCGGCAACTACGTGCTGATGAGCTACGGCGACGGCGCGGTGATGGGCGTGCCGGCGCACGACGAGCGCGACTTCGCCTTCGCCCTCAAGTACCGGCTGCCGATCGAACAGGTCATCCAGATCGACGGCAAGGATTTCGACGCCAGCGCCTGGCAGGAATGGTACGCCGAGAAGCCCGGCGTGAACCTGCCCGGCCGTCTGACCCGATCCGGCGCCTACGACGACAAGGACTTCCAGGGCGCGGTGGACGCCATCGCCGCCGACCTCGCCGCCCAGGGCCTGGGCGAAAAGCAGACCACCTTCCGCCTGCGCGACTGGGGCATCTCGCGCCAGCGCTACTGGGGCACGCCCATCCCCATTATCCACTGCCCGGACTGCGGGCCGGTGCCCGTGCCCGAGCAGGACCTGCCGGTGGTGCTGCCGGAAGACCTGATCCCGGACGGCAGCGGCAACCCGCTCGCGCGCAGCGAGAGCTTCCTGAAGTGCCAATGCCCCAAGTGCGGCAAGGACGCCCGCCGCGAGACCGACACCATGGACACCTTCGTGGATTCGTCCTGGTATTTCATGCGCTATACCTCGCCGGGCAGCAACGCCGCCATGGTCGATGCGCGCAACGACTACTGGATGCCGATGGACCAGTACATCGGCGGCATCGAGCACGCGGTCCTGCACCTCCTGTACGCGCGCTTCTGGACCAAGGTGATGCGCGACCTGGGCCTGGTCAAGTTCGACGAGCCCTTCACCCGCCTGCTGTGCCAGGGCATGGTGCTCAACCACATCTATTCGCGCAAGGGCGTGAGCGGTGGCATCGAATACTTCTGGCCCGAGGAAGTCGAGAACATCCACGACGCCAAGGGCGTCATCGTGGGCGCCAGGCTCAAGTCCGACGGCTCGCCGGTGGACTACGGCGGCGTGGGCACGATGTCCAAGTCCAAGAACAACGGCGTGGACCCGCAGGCCATCATCGACGCCCAGGGCGCCGACACCGCCCGCCTCTTCGTGATGTTCGCCGCCCCGCCCGAACAGACGTTGGAGTGGTCCGATACCGCCCTGGAAGGCTCGCACCGCTTCCTGCGGCGCCTGTGGAACTGGGCCTACCAGCAGCGCGAACGCATCGCCGGGCCTATCGGTACCCGGGTCGATTGGCAGGCTGCGCCCTCCTCCGTCAAGACGCTGCGCCGCGACATCCACACCATCCTGCGCCAGGCCGACTACGACTACCAGCGCATGCAGTACAACACGGTCGTCTCGGCCGGCATGAAGCTGCTGAACACGCTGGAGAACGCCGAGCTCGACGACGCCGACGAGGCCGTCGCATCGGCGGTGCTGGCCGAGGGCATGACCGTGCTGCTGCGCGTGCTGTACCCGGTCGTGCCGCACATCACCTGGAAGCTCTGGCACGAACTCGGCTATACGTTCCAGCACGGCGACCTGCTCGATGCGGCCTGGCCCGAGGTCGACGAGGCTGCCCTGGTGCTCGACGAGGTCGAGCTCGTGCTGCAGGTCAACGGCAAGCTGCGCGGTGCGCTGCAGGTGCCCGCCAGCGCGGACAAGGCCGCCATCGAGGCGGCCGCGGCCGCGCATGAAGCGGTCGGACGCTTTCTGGAAGGCCGTCCGCCCAAGCGCGTCATCGTCGTGCCGGGCAAGCTCGTCAACGTCGTCGGTTAACGTCGCGAAGCGGCGCGCCCGGGCACCGCCCGCCGCGCGCTTCGCCTGCTGGAGAGGTGTACGCATGTTTGGACGCCGCGGGCTGCGCGCCCTGTGCCTGGTTGCCCTGTACGGGGCGCTGACCGCCTGCGGCTTCGCGCTGCGTGGCCCGACCGAGCTGCCCTTCGACTCGCTCTACATCAACGTGCCGCCCAATGCCGAGCTGGGCGCCCAGATGCGGCGCCAGTTGCGCGCCAATGCGCCGGCCACGACCATCGTCGAGAATCCGAACCAGGCCGCCGCGCGCCTGGAAATCCTCAGCGAGACGCGCGACCGCCGCGAGCAGGCGCTCACCGCGCAGGGGCGCGTGCAGGAATACGACCTCACCCTGCTCATCAGCTTCCAGGTGGTCGACGACCAGGCCGAGATCCTGGTGCCGCCCACCACCCTCACCACCACGCGCACGCTGTACTACGACGACAACGTCGCCCAGGCCAAGGAAAGCGAGGCCGAGACGCTGTACCGCTCGATGCGCAACGACCTCATGCAGCGCATTCTGCTGCGCCTGTCGGCCCAGGACACGCGCGAGGCGGTACGCCGCGCCAGCGGCGAACGCATGGCTGCGCCGGCGCAGCCGGTCCGCTGAGCCGTACGATGGCCCCCGGTCGCAAGCTGCGAGCAGAGCAGTTCGCCGCCCATCTGCGCCAGGCGGGCGCTGCGCTCGCCCCGCTGTACGTCATCGCCGGCGACGAGCCGCTGCTCGTGATCGAAGCCGGCGATGCGCTGCGTGCGGCCGCGCGCACGGCCGGCTACATCGATCGGCGCAGCGTGGTCATGGACGCCCGCAGCGACTGGCAGGCGCTCGCGGCCGGCGCCGGTTCGGCTTCGCTCTTCGGCGACAAGCCGCTGCTCGAGATCCGCCTGCCCACCGGCAAGCCCGGCAAGTCGGGCAGCGACGTGCTGGTGCACATGGCGCGCCAGGCGCCCGAACTGCAGGGCCAGACACTCACCGTGGTGCAACTGCCGCGGCTGGATCGCACGCTGCGCGCCACCCCCTGGTTCACGGCGCTGGCCGAGACCGCCGTGGTGGTGGAAGTACCCACCATCGAACGCCAGGAACTGCCCGCCTGGATCGGCGCGCGCCTGGCCGCCCAGGGCCAGGAGACCAGCCGCGAGGCGCTGCAGTGGGTAGCCGACCGCGTCGAAGGCAACCTGCTCGCGGCGCACCAGGAGATCCTCAAGCTCGGCCTCATGCACCCGTCCGGCCGGCTCGGCCTGGAACAAGTGCAGGACGCCGTGATGAACGTGGCGCGCTACAACGCGTTCAAGCTGCGCGACGCGATCCAGGCCGGCGACAGCGCGCGCGTGGTGCGCATGATCGATGGCCTGCGCGCCGAGGGCGAGGCCCTGCCGCTGGTATTATGGGCGGTGATGCAGACGTGGTCGCGCACGCCGCAGGCGGTGCCGCCCGCAGTCGTTCGCCACGCGCACGACATCGACCGCCTCATCAAGGGCCTGGCCGTGCCCAACCGGCTCGCCGACCCCTGGCAGGAGCTCACCGCCCTCGCCCTGCGCCTGACCCGACATTCCTTTCGTTCCTGAGCCATGACCGATCTCGCCACCACCCTGCAGACCCTGGGGCAGAACGCCCGCCGCGCCGCCCGCAAGATCGCCGCAGCGCCGGGCGCGGCCAAGGCGCGGGCGCTGCGCGCCATGGCCGATCTGCTGGTCGAATCCCGGCTGGCGATCCAGGCCGAGAACCTGCGCGACCTGGAAGCCGCCCGCCGGCGCGAACTCGCGCCGGCCATGGTCGAGCGCCTGAAGCTCTCCGACCGTGCCATCGAGCTCATGGCCGAAGGCCTGCGCCAGATCGCCGCCATGCCGGACCCGGTCGGCCAGCGCACGGCCACCGAGACGCGTCCGAACGGCATGCAGGTCGGGCGCATGCGCGTGCCGCTGGGCGTGATCGGCATCATCTATGAATCGCGTCCCAACGTCACCATCGACGCCGCCGCCCTGTGCCTGATGTCCGGCAACGCCGCCATCCTGCGTGGCGGCTCCGAGGCGCTGCACTCCAACCTCGCGCTCGCGCGGATCGTGCGCCAGGGCCTGGAGGCCGCCGGCCTGCCGGCCGACGCCATCCAGGTCGTGCCGACCACGGATCGTGCCGCCGTCGGCCTGATGGGCAACATGACCGAGTACATCGACGTCATCGTGCCGCGCGGCGGCAAGGGCCTGGTCGCGGCGCTCGAGCGCGATGCGCGCGTGCCGCTCATCAAGCACCTGGACGGCAACTGCCACGTCTACGTCGACAACCGGGCCGATCTCGCCCAGGCGCAGACCATCGCGATCAACGCCAAGACCTACCGCTACGGCATCTGCGGCGCCATGGAAACCCTGCTGGTGCATGCCGACGTCGCCGCCGAGTTCCTGCCGGCCGCGGGCCAGGCGTTCGAGGCGCGCGGCGTCGAGCTGCGCGGCTGCGAACGTACCCGCCGCTACCTGCCCGAGGCCAAGCCGGCCACGGACGAAGACTGGGCCGCCGAATACCTCGGCCCGATTCTCGCGGTCAAGGTGGTCGACGACCTCGACGAAGCGATCGACCATATCGAGCGCTGGGGTTCGCACCATACCGACGCCATCGTCACGCGAGACCTGAACCATGCCGCGCGCTTTCAGCGCGAAGTCGACTCGGCCTCGGTACTGGTCAACCTGCCGACCTGCTTTGCCGACGGCTACGAATACGGCCTCGGCGCGGAGATCGGCATTTCCACCAACAAACTGCACGCCCGCGGGCCGGTCGGCCTGGAGGGACTCACGACGCTGAAGTGGGTGCTGCTGGGCGAAGGCCAGACACGCGGTTGAGCGCTCCTGCGCACCGACCGCCTTCCCGACGCCGGCTGATGCCGGCGTCTTTTCTGCTCGCGCCACAGGAAACCGCATGCTCATGCTCTGGATCAAAGCCCTGCACATCGTGTTCGTCGCCTCCTGGTTCGCCGGCCTGTTCTATCTGCCGCGCATCTTCGTGAACCTGGCCCAGGCCGAGGACGCCGGGGCACGCAGCATGCTGCTGGGCATGGCGCGGCGCCTGTACCGCTTCATGACCATCCTGGCCTTTCCGGCCATCATCCTGGGTCTCTGGCTGTTCATGATCTATGGCATCGGCCGCTCCCCCGGCAGCGGCTGGATGCATGCCAAGCTGTTGCTGGTGGTGCTCACCATCGGCTATCACCACGGCTGTGGTGTGCTGCTGCGCAAGTTCGAGGCGGGACGCAACACGCGTTCGGCCACTTTCTACCGCTGGTTCAACGAGATTCCCGTGTTGTTCCTGCTCGCGATCACCGTACTCGTGGTCGTCAAACCTTTCTGATCGGCAGACATCGTGGCTGACACGCCCTCCCGCAAGACGCTCTCCATCAAACCCGGCGGCAGCCGCGACGCGGACCCCGACCGTCAGCGCACCGGCTCGCGCGCACACCGGATCGCTCGCGCCACCGTCCGCACGCGCGACGAAGGCGACGAGCAGCGCGCCGGCGAGCGCCGGCCCTACCCACCTCGCGAAGGCAATGACGAGCGCCGCCGAGGTCCGCGGCCCGAGGGCGAAGGCCGACCGTTCGAGCGCCGTCCCCATGCCCCGCGCGAAAACAGGGAGCGCTACGCCGACAGCCGAGGCATCGACGAGCGCCCGCCCCGGGCGCCGCGCGGCGAGGCCGCCGAGCGTCCCTACGCCGGACGCGGTCCGAGGACGTCGTCCGCGGAAACCTATCCGGTATTCGCGCCCTGCCCTCAGGGTCTGGAGCAAGCGCTGGCGGACGAGCTGACCGCGCTGGGTTTCGAGAACGTCAGCGCCGGCCGCGCCGGTTGCCGCTTCACCGCCAACTGGACCGGCATGATGCGCGCCAACCTGCAGAGCCGGCTGGCCACGCGCATCCTCGTGCAGGTCGCCCAGGGCCCGGTGAGCACCGAAGACGATATCCTCGCCCTGGCCCATGCGACGCCGTGGGAGCGCTGGTTCGGCGCGGAGCAGACCCTGCGCGTGGACACCTCGGCCGTGCGCAGCCCGATGCACAGCCTGCAGTACTGCAACCTGCGCGCCAAGGACGGCATCTGCGACCGGCTGCGCGATCGCGAAGGGGCGCGGCCCAGCATCGACACCGTGCGTCCCGACGCCCGCGTCCATCTCTTCCTGGACGAAACCACGGCCACGCTGTACCTGGATACCTCGGGCGAGTCGCTGTTCAAGCGCGGCTGGCGCTATGACAAGGGCGAAGCCCCTTTGCGCGAGAACCTCGCAGCCGGCCTGCTCGCGCTCTCCGGCTGGCACGGCGACACCGCCCTGATCGACCCCTTCTGCGGCAGCGGCACCATCCTCATCGAGGCCGCCTACATCGCCCTGCGGGTGCCGCCAGGCGTGAGCCGGCCCTTCGCCTTCGAGCGCCTGCGCGACCACGACGACTACCTGTGGCGCAGCCTCAAGGACGAGGCGCGTACAGCCATTCTGCCGCGCCTGGAGATCCCGCTGCTCGGCAGCGATCTGGACCCACGCGCGATCGACGCGGCGCAACAGAACGCGGAGCGCGCCCGCTTGACGCCGGATGCGATCAGCTTCGAGATCCGCGATGCGCGCGACATACGCCCGCCCGAGGGCGCGCCCGGCTGGATCGTCACCAATCCCCCGTACGGCGAACGCCTGAGCGCGGACGAGACCGGGCTGTGGGCCGACTGGTCACAGACCTTGAAGGCACATTTCGACGGCTGGCACGTCGACGTCATCACCACCGATCGCGATCTGCCGCGGCATCTGCGGCTGAACGCGCAGCGCCGTACACCGCTGTACAACGGCGCGCTCGAATGCCGGCTGTTCGACTTCGAGATCGTGGGCGGCAGCTACCGCCAGAAGCTCTGAGCGCAGCCCCCACCGGCCGCCGCGCCCGTACCCGGGCGCAGGATTCTAGAATCGCACCCCCGTGCGTTCGATGACCGGCCGCCACTTCGCATCCTCGCGCCGGATGAGCTGCACGTATTCGCCGGCATCGCCGCCCATGGGCAGCAGGCGCGCCACGTCGGGCGAGGGCCACGCTCGGCCGATCTCGGCATGCAGCCGGCCTACGACCTCGGTCGCCAACCCGGCCGACTGGTGTTCGCGGTGGGCACCAGCCTGACCCGGCGTGCCCTGGTCAACCCCATCCTGTCGTACCGCAAGCGCTTCGTGCACCTGAGCAACGACCCCAGGGACCTGCACAAGGGCTACGAAACCGACGTCGCCCTGCTGGGCGACGCCAAACTGGTGCTGGGCCAGTTGATCGAAGCGCTGCGCGACCGGCTGCGCGGGCGGGCGGCGCCCGACGGCACGGTCGTGCGCGAGGCAGCCCGCGCGACCAGATCATCCCGTTCTACCGCGCCACCGTGCCCAACAGCTACCTGGGCTGGGGCAAGTCCCACGGCCTGGGCCTGACCATCGGGGCCAAGCTCGCTAGACCCGACAAACTGTGCGTCAATTTCATGGGCGACGCGGCCTTCGGCATGACCGGGCTGGATTTCGAAACCGCCGTGCGCTGCGACGCCCCCATTCTCACCATCGTCTTCAACAATTCGATCATGGCGTGCGAAGGCGGCCACATGGAACTGTCGCACCGCCTGTACCGCTCGCGCGACATCGGCGGCGATTACGCCGGCCTGGCGCGCGACCTGGGCGGCTGGAGCGAGCGGGTCGAAGAACCCGGGGCGATCGCCGGCGCGCTGCGCCGCGCCTGCGAGCAGACCCGCAACGGTCGGGCCGCGCTGCTGGAAGTGATCACGGCCGAGGAAACGCGCTTCTCGCACCGCAAGCCGGCTCTGCCCAAGGACTAGGAGCCGTCGACGGGCTCCCGGTGGGACATCGGCTTGCCCCGGAGGAGGACACCGGCTTGCCTGTGGCGCAACGCGAAGCGGGCCAGAGTGCGCGGCTTTGCGCGCGCTACGCATTGCACCCGGCCGGCGGGCCGCGCACCATGCGATCTTCACGAACCGAGTGGCGTGCCGGCTTGCCGGCCCTCCGTTGCGGCGCGTGCCCGATCCACTCAGGTCCGCCGCCATGCCACTGCTACAGCCCATACCCATTGCCGCGCCAACCCTGGCCGCCCCCGCGGCGAGCCGGGCTGCGCCGCAGCGCGAGCGACGCCACGGCGCCTCCTCCGTCTTCCCACCATGGCGCGCAAGCGCCGCGCGCGCACACATAGCCATAGCGCGGGCCCGCCGGCCGGGTCGACGTCCGCTCGCCCGGCCGGCGCAGCGCTTTGCCGGTCGTACTACCTGCGGTGCCCGCCTGCTGGGTCTCGCCCTGCTCGCGCTCGCCATCCCGTCTGGCGCACAGGCGAAAGAGGCCGAAATCCACCTGCTCTCCGACCTGCAGCACCTCGAGTTGCGCATCGGGACATCAAGCACCGGTTGTCCGAGCGGCCAATACTGGCACACCGGCAGCGGGCGCTGCAGCACCGCCGTCGCATTGCGCACCGACACCACGTCGCGCAGTTGCGCCTGCAGTTGTCCCACCGGGCAGACCGGCGCCTGCACATCGGCGCAGCAAGGCAGCTACACCGTGTACGGCTGGCTGCTGCCGCCGCACGGCACGGAGCGCATCAGCCACAACGGCACGACCACCTGGCGCAACTGCCAGGTCAGCCGCAGCACCTGCCAGGCCAGCGGCCCCAAGCCCGGCACCGACTTCCCCATCGATCGCTCCTTCACTTCGATGATATGCAGCAGCAGCGACACCGGATACAGCGCCGGAAGCGCGCTGATGGACAACACGTATCGAAACCAGTTGATCAGCTATTACCGGGGATTGGGCACGGCGGGTCGCTGTCCCGAACGGTCCGGCTACACCTACTGGCTGGACGACTGGTGGAGTCGCGCCTCGGCGATCGGCCATCAGAAATTCAACGATGCGGGAGGCGCGGCTGCTGGAAACGTGTATCGGGATTTTTTGAACAAAGAGATGCCTGGAGTATGGGACACAAACATCAGACGGGCCATTGACGCCTCCGCCGCGACCAACAACGAACAGGGTGCCGGCGGCATTGCCGCCGGCAATAACGAATGCCAACGAACCGCAAATCAGCTTTGGCCAGGGCTCGGTGTCAAGGCCGAATATGTCTTGAAATCAGGAAATCGATGCAAGGTTATTTCCTGAGTCGGCCGATCTAATTGACTTTATGTAGAGGGATTCCAATGAGCTACACAAGAAATCAGATCGTCGCAAAGCTGACCTATTTTTATGAAGTCTATCTGCCTCAAGGACCAGGTGAATGGTCACGTCTGGGCGACGCAATCGCCGCTGTTGACGCTGGTTTTTGGTTCATCGACCGAGGTATCGGCACACCAGAAGAGGTGTACGAGCGTGCCTTATTGAACAGCATCGGAGTATCAGGGCAGTACTACAAGGCTTTCCCGAGCAGCCCGGTCGATATATGGGCGATCAACAACCCCGACGCCTACGTCGCATCGATCAAGGCCGACGAATTCGTGGACTTCCTGTATCCCACCGCCGCGCCGGGCGAACGCGCCGCGCTGATCAACGCAGTGCAAAGCGGCAACATCAGCCACGTGGAGATGGTGCAAGGCTGGATCGAAGTAGCCCCCCATAACCCCGCCCCCAACGCCGACGACGTGCTCGAAGCCGTCTACGACGCGGGCAACGGCGCGCTTCCCGATGCCGATCTCGCCTTCGACGGCGTCACCGCCGCGCAGGTCGATTTTCTCGTCAGCATGTACGTCGGCGCCTTCGGCCGCGCGCCCGAGTTCGAGGGGTTGGCATACTGGGCCGGGGACGTGGCCCACTACCTGGAAGAGGGTATGAGCGAGGCCGATGCATTTCGCGCTGTCGCCAAGTCGATGTATCACAGCGGCAGCGTAAGCGGCGAGGCCGGCACCGTCCTGAACAACGAGCAGTTCCTGGAGCTGGCCTACGCCTCGGTGCTCGGACGTCTGCCCGACGCCTCGGGCCGCGACCATTGGCTCCAGGAGCTGGACACCGGCGTCCAGAGCCGCGATGCCTTCCTCTTCACCTTTCTGGTCGCCGCGCTCGGAGCGGACGGCGACCAGTCCTATCTGCACGCGCGACTGGCCGTGGCCAGCCACGCGGCACAGGCCCACGTCAGCGGCCCGGATGCGCCCGGTGTCGATCTGGTGGCGATCCTAGCGGGCGTCGCCGATGCCGGCGACGCCTACCGCGCCATCCTGCATCTGCGTGCAGCCTACGACGAAGGTGCGGCCGGCGACCTGGCGCGTTTCGGCGGCTCGCTCTGGCAGCAGGACCTGCTGTGGGAGGACACGCCCTGGACGCTGCCATCGGCCGCCGCGTCCGGCCATCCGGCGGCGCAGGCGGCCACAGCCGTCGAGGTCGCACTTGCCGGCGCGCTGCCCGCGTACGACGACGGCAGTTGAGCGCGCCTGGGCGCCCGCCTCAGCCGGCGAACACGATCAGGATATTGACGGCGAGCGCCAGGGCCCAGACCAGCGAGCGCAAGGTGCCGCGTTCGGCCACGTAGAACCACACATAGGCCACACGCAGCACCACCCAGAGCAGCATGAGGCGCCCCACGTCCGAAGGGTCGGCGCCGGTGTGCAAGGCGAACAGAACGGCCGCGAAGAAGAAAGGCAGGCCTTCGAACAGGTTGTTCTGGGCGGCGTTGGCGCGTGCCCGCCACCCTTCCTGGCGCGCCAGCCAGGCGCGCGGATCGTTGTTGTCGAACCCTTGGCCTCCGGCCTTGGCCAGGCCCGCGGCTGCGAAGGGCAGCAGGGCCGCGACGATCAACATCCAGGTCACGAGGGTCATGCGGGGAATCTCCGGAAAAAGAGGAAAAGGGGTTTTTCCCTTCAAGGCACAGCGAGACCTGGATGCGAGCACTTTGGCGATAGCCGCCTGCGGCCTCGCCATCAGCGCCGCGCGGCCGGACCCGGCCACGGCAGCCCGACAGGCCGGGACGACGCTGAGACTGCGCGGCGGCCAGGACGTTCCCGCCGCCACGCGGTTGCGGCATCGAGCCCGCCTGCTGCGCGCCGGCGCCTATCGCGCGATCCGGCCAGTCGCATCGGAAGGGAGGCTCGCCGGCGTCGCCAGCAACAACGTCAGAACCCTTCCGGCAGCGATTGTGCCAGCCAGCGCTCCGACATCCGGTTCAGCTCACCCGTACGCTTGGCCTCGCCTATCGCAGCATCGACCTCTGCCAGCAGCCGGGCCTCGCCCTCGTTCACTGCGGCCCTGACCGGAGAATTCATCATGAGGAATTTCTGCTCGGCCTTGCGCGCCGGCTGTTTGGCGAGCACCGTCGCGGCCACGATATTGCCGATGGCGATGAACTCAGCCTGGCCGGACATGAAGGCCGAAATGGTGGACGTGTTGTCCTCGTAGCGCATGACCTTGGTGTCGGCGGCCATGTGCTTGGTCAGCAGCAGATCCTCGATGGTGCCGGCAGTCACGCTCACCGACCGCCCGCCCAGGTCCGACGCCGAGGCCACCGCCGTCCCGACCGGGCCGTATACGCCGACGAAGTACGGCGCATACGGCTGCGAGAAGTCCACCACTTTGTCTCGTTCTTCATTGAAGCCGATGTTCAGCAGCACGTCCACGCGGCCGGTCGTGAGGTACGGGATCTTGTTCGCCGTGATGACCTTGACGAGTTCGGTACGCACGCCCAGGCGTTCGCCCAGCATGCGGGCAAGGTCGATGTCGAACCCCTGCGGCTGCATGTCGGGGCCGACCGAGCCGAACGGCGGATAGTCCTGGACGACAGCCACCCGCACTGCCCCGGCGGCCCGCACCTGGTCCAGCACATCGGCCTGCGCGGAGCCGGCTGCCAGGACCATCGCGGCTGCCGCGAACCTGGCGAACGTCCGCAAGGCACGGCCGCGCGGCATTGCCGACGCTCCCGGCCGGAAAGAGGAGAAGATCTGCATCATGATGAAAGACTCCGATCGTGGTGGGTGGCAAACGAAGTTGGCCTTCAGACGGTGCTGCAGGCCTCGAGGCGCCGCTCGTCGAGCCCGCTCAGAAAGTCGCCCAGCGCGAGGCTGAAGTCCGCCGGCGTTTCCACCATCGGCGAATGGCCGCTGTCGGGCATGACCGCCAGCCGGCTGTCGCGGATGCCGTCGAGCAGCGCGCGCATGTGCGTCATCGTGCGCCCCTGGTCATGAGCACCGTGCACGATCAGCGCGGGGCAGCCGATGCGCCCGAGGTCTGCGCGAAGATCGGTCTCGATCAAAGACCGCTGCACCGCGAGCATGGCCGGCACCGGCGCGGCGCAGGCTCTTGCGACATAGTCCTCGAAGAAGGTGCCAGGAACGGTGTGGAACCAGTTGGCGCTGATCTCCCGCATGGCGGCACTGCCATGTTCGGCGAGCTGCTCGCACCAGGCGCGCGCCATCGCATGGCTGGTCATGGAAGGTCCGGTGCACACCAGCACCAATCCCGAGACGCGCTCCGGATACCGGATGCCGACGAGCTGAGCAACGACGCCGCCCATCGAATGCCCCGCGACGACCGGGCGATCGAGCCCGAGCGCATCGATGAAGTCCGCCACGCGGGCCGCCAGGGCAGGCACGCTGTAGCCCTCGGGAGGCGCATCCGAGCGCAGGAAGTTGTCGATCGCGTAGCCGCTCCAGCCCTGAGGCAGGCCCGCCATGGCGAGTTCCCAGAGTTCGGAGGAGCTGCCGAATCCGCCATGCAGAAAGACGATGGGACGGCCACCGCAGCCGTGGTGGAGATAGTGCACATTGGCACCCCGCAGCGACACGAAGGGCATGATGGCGGCCGACGCGCGTGCGCCGGCAGGACAGTGGGCAACCCGCACACTATGGTCGCCGCCGCGTCGCACGCCCATGCTCGATTTCGATATTTGCATCGAAATTGCGATATAAGTCTTGTTTTTTGGACACACTGGCGGCGCACCGCAGCAGGCACCCATGGACGGATACCGCGAAATCGGCAAGCGCTTGTGCGAATACCGCGAGACGGCCGGCCTGAGCGCCGAACAGGCGGCGCGCGCGGCCGGGGTTTCGCGGGCACTGCTCTATCGCTACGAGGCCGGCAACATCGTCAAGCTGGACGTGCTGGACAAGCTCGCCCGCGTCTATGGCACCTCTCCCACCGCCCTGCTCGGCCTGGGCAACGAATACGTCACCCACGGGCTCCAGTTCTTCGAACGCGTGCAGAAGCTCGAAGCCGCCGCGGAGCAACTGACCGTCGTGTTCGGACCGATCGCCTACCTGCTCACCTCGGAACGCTACGACACGCTGCTCGCCGAGGCGCTCACCCGGGAAAGCGAGATCGGCGATCATCTGACGCCCGCCGAATGCCAGCGCCTGATGCACACGCTCGCTGCCCGCAAGGCGGCTTTCCGCTACCGTTCACCCACCCTGGTCAGCATCGTCCCGCTCGCGGAAGTGAAGCACTACCTCGAGACCGGCATGGGCGGACTGCCCGGCATGGCCTATGCCCGTCGCGCACAGTTGCGCCGTGAAGCCCTGCGCGAGATCCGCCACATGGCGGAGCTGATCGTCTCACCGCCCATGGGGGTGCAGATCGCCCTGACGCCGCACCGACTGCCCACGGCGGGATTCGAGCTGATGCGCGCGGGCGGGCGCAGACTGCTGGTCAACAGCCCTTTCCGTATTGCCGAGCCGACCAACCTGCGCTACGGCGTGGCCACCGTCACCGAGGACCCGGCTGCGTTGCGCATGTACGCACAACTGGCCGACCGCCTCTGGGAGAAAGCACTCAAGGCGGGCGCTGCCGCCGACGAACTGCACCGTCTGATCCAGGCCCACGACGGTTGACCCGCTGGCACGCCGCCGTCGCGGTGGCCCGACCACGCCGAACCGTCAGCCCGCAAACACGATCGCGATGTTCAATGCCAGCGCCAGCGCCCATACCGCCGAGCGCGGCAGGCCGAGGTCCGCGAGGTAGCAGCCGATGTAAGCCAGGCGCAACACGATCCAGGCCAGCATCAGCCAACCCACCGTGCCGGGCGCGGCGCCGGCGTACAGCGCGTAGAGGACCGCGGCGAAGAAGAACGGCAGGCTTTCGAAGAGATTGCTCTGGGCTGCGTTCGCGCGCGCACGCCAGCCCTGTTGCCGGGCCAGCCAGCCGCGCGGATCGTTGTTGTCGAAGCGCTCGCCGCGCGCCTTGGCAACGGTTGCGGCAAGCAGCGGCAGCAGGGCCGCGAGAATCAGCAGGTAAGCCACCGCGTTCATGCCGTCGTCCCCCTATTTCATCTTGAACCCGCCGGGCAGCTTCATGCCGCCCAGGCCGCCCAGCCCCTTCATGCCGCCCATCGCGCGCATCATCTTGGCCATGCCGCCCTTCTTCATCTGCTTCATCATGCCCTGCATCTGGTCGAACTGCGAGAGCAGGCGGTTGACCTCCTGCACCGGCACGCCCGAGCCCGTGGCGATGCGGCGCTTGCGCGAGGCCTTGAGCAGTTCCGGCTTGGCACGCTCGGCCGGCGTCATGGAATCGAGGATGCCGCGCATGCGGCGCATCTGCTGCTCGGCCTGGCCGCCCTTCAACTGGCCGGCGGCCTGGGCGAACTGGGCCGGCAGCTTCTCCATGAGCGAACCCATGTCGCCCAGCTTGGAGACCTGGGCGAGCTGGTCGCGGAAATCGTTGAGGTCGAACTTCGAGCCCGACTTGAGCTTGGCGGCGAGCTTCTGGGCGTCCTGCTGGTCGATCGCCTGCTGCGCCTGCTCGACCAGGGAGACGATGTCGCCCATGCCCAGGATGCGCTGGGCCATGCGTTCGGGGTGAAAAGGCTCCAGGCCGGTGAGCTTTTCCGAGACGCCGACGAACTTGACCGGCCTGCCCGTGACGTGGCGCACCGACAGCGCCGCACCGCCGCGCGAGTCGCCGTCGAGCTTGGTCAGCACCACGCCCGTGAGCGGCAGCGCGTCGTTGAAGGCCTTGGCCACGTTGACCGCGTCCTGACCCTGCATGGCATCGACCACGAACAAGGTCTCGATGGGCTTCAAGAGGGCGTGCAGGGCGCTGATCTCGCGCATCATGGCCTCGTCCACGCCCAGGCGGCCCGCCGTATCGACCAGCAGCACATCGTAGTGATAGCGCCGTGCGTGCTCGAGCGCGTTGCGCGCGATCTCCTCGGGCGACTGCTCGGTGTTCGACGGCAGGAAGTCCACCCCGGCCTGGGCCGCGACGGTGCGCAGTTGCTCGATGGCGGCGGGACGGTACACGTCGGCGCTCACCACCAGCACCTTCTTCTTGCCCGTCTTGCGCCCTTCGTGCGTGTGCAGCCCTTCGCGCAGCCAGCGCGCGAGCTTGCCGGTGGTGGTGGTCTTGCCCGCGCCCTGCAGGCCGGCCATGAGGACGATGGCGGGCGGCTGCTGGGCCAGCGAGAGTTCGGCCGCGTAGGGGCCGAGATCGCCGCCCATGAGCGCGGTGAGCTCGCTGTGCACCACGCCGACCAGGGCCTGGCCGGGCGTGAGACTGCCGACGACCTCCTCGCCCAGGGCCTTTTCCTTGACCTTGGCCACGAAGTCGCGCACCACCGGCAGGGCGACGTCGGCCTCCAGCAGCGCCATGCGCACCTCGCGCAGGATTTCCTGCGTGTTGGCCTCGGTCAGGCGGGCCTCGCCGCGCAGGGTCTTGACGACGCGCGACAGACGGTTGGTGAGATTGTCTAGCATGAATGGGAATCGCTTACACTGGGACGGTTATGGGAATTGTATTGCACACACTCGCCGCTCTCGGGTATGCGCTGCTCGGCCTGCGCCCGTGGCGCGCGCTCGCCGGACACGCCGGCACGCTCGCCACGCCGACCGAGAAATCCCTGCTCGGCCTGGTGCTGCTGATACACGGCGCCGGGCTGTACGCAGCGATGGTGGGCGATGGCGAACTGCGCATGGGCCTGGGCCTGGCGCTCTCGGCCACGCTCTGGCTGGGCATACTGGTGTTCTGGCTCGAAAGCTTCATCATACGGGTAGACGGCGTGCGGCTGGTGCTGCTGCCGCTGGCCGCGCTCGCCGCGCTGATGCCGGTCGCCATGCAGCACCCGATCAGCATTCCCCATACCGGCACGCCGTGGCTGGCCGCGCACCTCACGGTTTCGCTGGCCGCCTACGGCATCATGACCATCGCCGCGCTGCATGCGCTGCTCATGGCGGCGGCCGATCGCCGCCTGCACAGTCCACAGCCCACGGCCGACAGCGCCGGCATGTCGCCGGCCTGGGGCCGGCTGTTCGACGCGATCCCGCCGCTGCTGGTGCTCGAACAGGTGCTGTTCCGGCTGATCTGGATCGGCTTCGTCCTGCTCACGCTGGCCGTGCTCACCGGCGCGGCCATGTCGCGGGCGCTCGGCGGCCCGCTCCTGCCCTTCGACCACAAGACAGTGTTCACTCTGCTGTCCTGGATCACTTTCGGCACCTTGCTGCTCGGCCGCTGCCTGCGCGGCTGGCGCGGGCGCGTCGCGGTTCGCTATACACTCGCGGGCTTGATCCTGCTGCTGCTGGCCTATGCAGGCAGCCGTTTCGTACTGGAACTCGTACTTCAGCGTTGACGTCCTCCCCGCCCTGAAGGCCGGGGTCTCCCGAGACTGGCGCTCGACGTCCCGAGTGGGGCATGGCCATCGGCTGCGCCCTTTTCCTCCCCGGCCTGGATGCCGGGTTTCTCGGAGCATTTGATGAGCAAACTTCTCTTCTGGGCCGCCGTCGTCATCGTGGGCCTGCTGGTGATGCGGCTCATGGCCCGCCATGCGGCTGCGCGCACCACCGCGGCCCGGCGCACCAGCCGCAGCCGGCGCTTCGAGCCGATGGCGCAATGCGCGCACTGCGGCGTGCACCTGCCGGCCAAGGATGCCATCCAGCGCAACGGCAAGCACTGGTGCTCGGAAGACCATGCGCGCCTGGGGGCGCCGCGTTGACCCCCTTGCGCCTGGACCGGCGCGGCTGGCTGCTGCCCGGCCCGGACGTGCGGCATGCCCCCTCGCCCAACTGCGATGCGCGGCCTGCCGGCGAACCCATCCGTCTGCTGGTCGTGCACAACATCAGCCTGCCGCCCGGCGAGTTCGGCGGGCCCTATGTCGAGCAGCTCTTCACCAACCGGCTGGACCTGAACGCCCACCCATGGTTCGCCCGATTGCAGGGCTTGCACGTGAGCGCGCACTTCTTCGTGCGCCGCGACGCGCAAGTCGTACAATTCGTGCCCGCCGATGGGCGGGCCTGGCACGCGGGCGTGTCGTTCTTCGCCGATCGGCAGCGCTGCAACGACTTCTCGATCGGCATCGAGCTCGAGGGCACGGACACCCTGCCCTACACCGATGCGCAATATGCGCGGCTCGCGCAGCTCACCCGGGTGCTGCGCAGCCGCTACCCGCTGCGTGCCGTGCGTGGACACGAACACATCGCGCCCGGCCGCAAGACCGATCCCGGCCCCGCTTTCGACTGGTCGCGCTACCGGCGCGACACAGCCCTGCCGGCCCGTCTGCTGCCGTGAGCGCGCCCAGCGTCCGGGGCAGACCGCCGTGCTGCAAAAAGTTGCGTTCTTTTATCGTCAGACTTGCATCGAATTGTTAATGGCCCCTTGGGGGCACGCTTGTGCCCTCTGGCCCCCACCACTACAATTAGTGCCTGAACACCCAACGAAGCACTACCCATAGTGTGGTTGCTGCTTCGACTCTCCAGGAGCCCCCATGCAATCCACTTCTCCTGTGGCTGGCGCCGCGCCCGCCCCGCTCCGTCCGTCCAACCCTGCCAACACCCCGTCCGCCGACAGCCCTGCGTACCAGGACTACAAGACCCTGCGCCGCAACGGCTCGGTGGTGCCCTTCCAGCCCGGCAAGATCGCCGTGGCCATGACCAAGGCCTTTCTCGCCGTCAACGGCGGGCAGGGCGCGGCTTCCGCGCGCGTGCGCGAGCTGGTCGAGCAACTCACGCAGCAGGTCGTGGCCGCCCTCATGCGCCGCCAGCCGGGTGGCGGCACCTTCCACATCGAGGACATCCAGGACCAGGTCGAACTCGCCCTGATGCGCTCGGGCGAGCATGATGTCGCCCGTGCCTACGTCCTGTACCGCGAGAAGCGTGCACAGGAGCGCGCGGTCGCCGCCCAGGTGCAGGCCGAGCATGGCCAGGTCAACGTGCTGGTCGACGGCGAGCGCCGCCCGCTCGACATCGCCAGCCTGCAGGATCTGATCGTATCGGCAGGCCAGGGCCTGACCGAGTATGTCGACACCGACGCGATCCTGAAGGAAACGGTCAAGAACCTGTATGACGGTGTTTCCCTGGACGAGGTGCTCAAGTCCGCCATCCTGGCCGCGCGCTCGATGATCGAGAAGGACCCGGCCTACAGCCAGGTCACCGCGCGACTGCTGCTGCACACCATCGGCCGCGAAGTGCTGGGCCAGCACGTGAGCCAGGCCCGGATGGCCGAGCGCTACAAGGACTACTTCCCGCGCTTCATCGCCAAGGGCATCGAGAGCGAACTGCTCGACCCCGAACTCGCCAGCTTCGACCTGACGCGCCTGGCCAATGCGATCGAAGCCGACCGCGACCTGCAGTTCAACTATCTCGGCCTGCAGACGCTGTACGACCGCTACTTCCTGCACGTGCGCGGCCAGCGCATCGAGATGCCGCAGGCCTTCTACATGCGCGTGGCCATGGGTCTGGCCCTGCGCGAGCAGAACCGCGATGCGCGCGCGATCGAGTTCTATCGCCTGCTCTCGAGCTTCGACTTCATGAGCTCGACGCCCACGCTGTTCAACGCGGGCACGCTGCACTCGCAGCTCTCGTCGTGCTATCTCACCACGGTCTCCGACGACCTCGAAGGCATCTACGACGCGATCAAGGAGAACGCCCTGCTCGCCAAGTATGCCGGCGGCCTGGGCAACGACTGGACGCCGGTGCGCGCGCTGCGCAGCCACATCAAGGGCACCAACGGCGAAAGCCAGGGCGTGGTGCCGTTCCTGAAGGTGGTCAACGACACCGCCGTCGCGGTGAACCAGGGCGGCAAGCGCAAGGGCGCGGTCTGCACCTACCTGGAGACGTGGCACCTGGACATCGAGGAATTCCTCGAGCTGCGCAAGAACACGGGCGACGAGCGCCGCCGCACGCCCGACATGAACACCGCCAACTGGATTCCCGACCTGTTCATGAAGCGCGTGATGGAGAACGGCGAGTGGACGCTGTTCTCGCCCTCCGATGCGCCCGACCTGCACGACAAGGTCGGCCGTGAATTCGAGGCCGCCTACACCGCATACGAAGCCAAGGTCGAGCGCGGCGAGCTCACGCTCTTCAAGAAGATCCCCGCCATGTCGCTGTGGCGCAAGATGCTCTCGATGCTGTTCGAGACCGGCCATCCGTGGATCACGTTCAAGGATCCGTGCAACATCCGCTCGCCGCAGCAGCACGTGGGCGTGGTGCACAGCTCCAACCTGTGCACCGAGATCACGCTGAACACCAACGACAGCGAGATCGCCGTGTGCAACCTGGGTTCGGTGAACCTGGTCGCGCACCTGAAGCAGCAGGACGACGGCAGCTACGCACTCGATCACGAGAAGCTCAAGCGCACCATCGGCACCGCGATGCGCATGCTCGACAACGTGATCGACATCAACTATTACGCGGTACAAAAGGCGCGCAACGCCAACGAGCGCCATCGTCCCGTGGGCCTGGGCATCATGGGCTTCCAGGACTGCCTGCATGCGATGCGCGTACCCTATGCCTCCGAAGCCGCGGTGCAGTTCGCCGATACGTCGATGGAAGCCGTGTGCTACTACGCCTACTCGGCCTCGTGCGATCTCGCCGCCGAGCGCGGCGCGTATCAAAGCTTCAAGGGATCGCTGTGGGATCGCGGCATCCTGCCGCAGGACTCCATCGCCTTGCTGCGCGAAGAGCGCGGCGGCTATGTGGATGTCGATGCAAGCAGCACGATGGACTGGGACTCGTTGCGCGCGCGCATCAAGGCCCATGGCATGAGGAACAGCAATTGCGTAGCGATTGCCCCAACCGCAACGATTTCAAATATCATCGGCGTATCCGCGTGCATCGAGCCGACCTACCAGAACCTGTACGTGAAATCGAACCTCTCCGGCGAGTTCACCGTCGTCAATGAGTACCTGGCTCGCGACCTGAAGAAACTGGGTCTGTGGGACGAGGTCATGGTTGCCGACCTGAAATACTTCGATGGCTCGCTCGCCAGGATCGATCGCGTCCCTGCGGAGCTGCGCGCACTCTACGCCACGGCCTTCGAGACCGACCCGCGCTGGCTGGTCGAATGCGCCTCGCGTCGCCAGAAATGGATCGACCAGGCCCAATCTCTGAACATTTACATGGCAGGCGCCTCGGGCAAGAAGCTCGACGAAACCTACAAGCTCGCATGGCAGCGTGGTCTGAAGACCACCTACTATCTGCGCACGCTGGGTGCGACCAGCGCCGAGAAGTCCACGGGCCGCGGCGGCGAACTGACCGCGGTGTCCATGGCAGCAGGAGCTGGCGCAGCCGCCAGCGCTGCGCCGATGTCCCTGCCCGAGCCTGAAGTCCTCGGGGCGGCATGCACCATGCGACCGGGTGATCCCGGGTTCGATGAGTGCGAGGCCTGCCAGTAATCACGAGGATCAACGACATGCTTTCCTGGGAAGAAGACACCCCGACACCCAAGCCCACCCACGACCCGTCCGCCACCGGCGCGACGGGCGGCGAGCCCCGCCTGGCCGCGCACGCCATGGACAACGACGTCGCCCAGCCGCCGCAGGCGGCGGCTGCGGCCGGCGCCAGCCAGCGCGTGCGCATGGCCGACAAGCGCATCATCAACGGCAAGACCGACGTCAACCAGCTAGTCCCCTTCAAATACAAGTGGGCCTGGGAGAAGTACCTGGCCACCTGCGCCAACCACTGGATGCCGCAGGAAATCAACATGTCGCGCGACATCGCGCTGTGGAAGAACCCCAACGGCCTCACCGAGGACGAGCGGCGCATCGTCAAGCGCAACCTGGGCTTCTTCGTCACGGCCGACTCGCTCGCGGCGAACAACATCGTGCTGGGCACCTACCGGCACATCACGGCACCCGAAGCGCGCCAGTTCCTGCTGCGCCAGGCCTTCGAGGAAGCCATCCACACGCACGCGTACCAGTACATCGTCGAAAGCCTGGACCTGGATGAGGCGGAGATCTTCAACGCCTACAACGAAGTCCCGTCGATCCGCGCCAAGGACGAGTTCCTGATCCCCTTCATCGACGCCATCGCCGATCCGAACTTCGTCACCGGCACGCCCGAGGCCGACCAGAAGCTGCTGAAGTCACTGATCGTGTTTGCGTGCCTGATGGAAGGCCTGTTCTTCTACGTGGGCTTCACGCAGATCCTCGCGCTGGGCCGGCAGAACAAGATGACGGGCGCCGCCGAGCAGTACATGTACATCCTGCGCGATGAATCCATGCACTGCAGCTTCGGCATCGACCTCATCAACACGATCAAGCTCGAGAACCCGCACCTGTGGACGCCGGCGTTCCGCGAAGAGATCCGCGAACTGTTCAAGACCGCTGTCGAGCTGGAATATGCCTACGCCGAGGACACCATGCCGCGTGGCGTGCTCGGCCTGAATGCGCCCATGTTCAAGTCCTATCTGCGCTTCATCGCCAACCGGCGGTGCCAGCAGATCGGTCTCGAGCCGCTGTTCGGCCAGGAAGAGAACCCCTTCCCCTGGATGGCGGAAATGATCGACATCAAGAAGGAGCGCAACTTTTTCGAGACCCGTGTCATCGAGTATCAGACGGGTGGTGCGCTGAGTTGGGACTGACGCGATGGCCGGTGCCGGCCATGGCTCCCTCCCTGCTCCATGCTCCCGAGCCTGGGCTCATGACACTTCGGTAAACGCGTGCGAACCGCGGGTTTTCTGCGGCCGTGCGCGGTGCCATCTGATATGGCTCACACCCTGCGGTGCGGGCCATCTCAGATGGCTGTAGTGCCTCCATGGCCAGAACCTGCGCAGGTCGCCGCACCTGCGGCGGCTGGTTCGAAACCGTGGAGGGTCCGCCGGGCAGGTGTCCGTCGGGCATGTGTTATGGGCCCTGACTTTTAGGAGTAAACCATGGCAACAGCCAAGAAAGCCCCCGCCAAGAAGGCCGCGGCAAAGAAGGCGGCCGCCAAGAAGGCGCCAGCCAAGAAAGCCGCAGTGAAGAAAGTCGCCGCCAAGAAGGCTGCGGTGAAGAAGGTCGCCGCCAAGAAGGCGCCGGCCAAGAAAGCCGCAGTGAAGAAGGTTGCAGCCAAGAAGGCTCCGGCCAAGAAGGCAGCCGTCAAGAAGGTCGCAGCCAAGAAGGCGGCTGTGAAGAAGGTTGCCGCCAAGAAGGCCCCGGCCAAGAAGGCTGCGGTGAAGAAGGCGGCAGCCAAGAAGGCGCCTGCGACCAAGGCAGCAGTCAAGAAGGCCCCGGCCAAGAAGACGAGCACGCCTGCGCCGGCCAAGAAGGCGCCCGCCAAGAAGCCCGCGGCCAAGAAGCCGGCCGTGAAGAAGACGCCGGCAGCACCGGCCAAGACCGCGACCAATCCGATCGCGGCCTGGCCGTTCCCGACCGGCGGTCGTCCGTAAGCGTCCGGACCTGCCAGCCAGGCCATGACGGCGCCACCCCTCGGGGCGGCGCCGTTTTCTCGTGATGGGCCAGCCACCTGCGGCTTGCCCCCGCGCGGCCTGTCCCCACATGCGACAATGCCGCTTTCCTTTTTCAACCGACTCCAGGCCTACGCACACGCATGTTCGGCGACATCCTCCGCTTCCTGCTCGAAATCGGTTTCACGCTGTACGGCGCAGCGTTCATCCTGCGCGCCTGGATGCAGGCTGCGCGAGTCCACCCCTTCAATCCGCTCACGCGCGGCATCGCCCAGGCCACCAACTGGCTGGTGATACCGCTGCGCCGCGTCGTTCCAGGCTTTGGCGGCGTCGATTGGGCGAGCGTGGTGGGCGCATGGCTGACGGGGCTGGTCTATACCCTGTTGCTGGTGGCCGCCAGCGGGATCGGCGTACTCGCCGCCCTGCCCGTCAGCCTGGGCGTGGCCGCGCTGCTGGTCCTGAAATGGACGCTGAACCTGATCGTCTGGGTCACGCTGATCCAGGCCATCATGTCCTGGATCAATCCGCAGGCCCCCGCCATGGGCCTGCTCTACGCGCTCACCGCGCCCATCCTGGACCCTGTGCGCCGCATCCTGCCGCGCATGGGCGGCCTGGACCTCTCGCCGCTGGTCGTCATCATCCTGGCCCAGGTGGCCCTGATGATCGTCGCCCGCATGAGCTACGCGCTGTTGTTGGCCTAGGCCCGTCAACGCCCGGGCTGCCCGGGCGGGCGGTGCAGGGCCTCCACCGCCACAACGGGCTCACATTTCCAGACCGTAGGCGTCCTTCAGGCGCCGGGCGATCTCTTCGCGCGTGGGCTGGTGGTTCTGCGGGCCGCGGTGCGCCACCTTGATCGCCCCCATGACGCTGGCCAGGCGGCAGGCGTCGGCCCAGCGCCAGCCGTTGGTCACGCCATACAGCAGGCCCGCGCGATACGCGTCGCCGCAGCCGGTCGGATCGACCACGGCATCCGGCTTGACGGCGGCGATCTGCACTTGCTCGCCGTTCTCGTACAGCGTGGCGCCCTCGGCGCCGCGGGTCACCACCACGGCCTGCAGCCCGGTTGCGATCTCGCGCATGCTGCGTCCGATGCGCTGCTCCACGACATGCCCCTCGTAGTCGTTGACCGTGAGCACCTGGGCCAGGCCCAGCATGCGCTCCAGGTCGGCCTTGTCGAACAACGGCATGGCCTGGCCCAGGTCGAACACGAACGGGATGCCACGCGCGTGCAGGCGCTCGGCATGCGCGAACATGGCGTCCTTGGCGTCGGGGGCGACGATGCCCCACTCGCCCGGCGCCTCGGTGAGGTCGTTCCCGGCCGAGAGCGCCATCGCCCCGGGGTGAAAGGCCGTGATCTGGTTGTCCGACAGATCGTTGGTGATGAAGCACTGGGCCGTGAAGGTCTCGCCGGCCACGCGCACCCAGCGCGTCTCGATGCCCAGGCCGCGCAGGCGCGCCAGGTAGTCCTCGGCGTCGACCCCCACGGTAGCCACCGGGATCGGATTGCCGCCGAGCAGGCGCAGGCTGTAGGCGATGTTGCCCGAGCAGCCGCCGAACTCCTTGCGCATGCCCGGCACCAGAAAGGACACGCTCAGGGTGTGGATCTGGTCGGGCAGGATGTGGTCCTTGAAGTGCCCATCGAACAACATGATGGTGTCGAAAGCCATGGAACCACATACGATGACGGGAGCAGTCATGCCGTTAACCTGTATCGCCCGCGGGCGTGCAATGGTTTGAGGAGCAGCGTGGGCCGTGGCGGCACGGCCCGCACCGTAAAATCAAGGAAAGAACAGGGCCAGCCGGTAGCCGCTGATGGGCACGCCGCGCGCGCGCAGGGCCACTTCGATCTTGCGCTCGCTGCCGGCGGCGAACGGCTGCTCGAGCGCCGCCGGCGGCAGATAGGCCGATGGCGGCAGCACGCGCCGGATCACCACCGTATCGGAGTAGTCGGTCAGGCTGACCTCGAGCGAGGGCCACGGCTGGTCGTGGCTCGCGCGGTTGCGCAGCACCGCCGTCAGGGTGAGGCGTTGCGACGTGTCGCCGGTGGGGGCGGAGGTATCGGGCTGCACCGACGAGGATTCGATCGACAGGCGCTGCGGCGCACGCACGTAGCCGATCTCGCAGCCGAACCAGCCGCACACCATCTCCAGCGCGGGGCGCGTGGACGGCACATGCGTGGCCAGCGGCTTGCGCCACCACCACACGGCCTGCAAGGCCAGCAGGAGCAGGGCCAGCAGCAGCCCGAGGGCGAACAGCCGGATGGCCACCGAATGGCGGCGCCGCGTGCGCGACAGCAGCGGGGGCGGCCAGGGCGCGCCGCGCGCCGCGGCGTACTCCGGCCCATCCACCCCGGGATGACGCAGGAGCGGATCCTCCTCCCGCCAGCGGGCGTCGCCCCAGCCGGCCTCATGTGCATCGGAGGACGCTGCGCGCAACACGTCATCGGTATCGTCGTCCTCCTGCGCATCGGCCAGGCGCGCATCGGCGCGCGCGTCGTCGTGCGGCGCCGCGGCAGGCGGGATCGGCCGCGACTGGCCCAGGCTGGGCTCGCGCGGCCGTGCGGGTTCCCGCGCGACGAACGCAGGCGCGTCGCCTTCGTCGTCCGGCAGCGGCGCTGCGGCGCCCAGTCGTGGCTCGGCAGGCGGTGCGGCTGCAGCACGGCCCGCGGGCTGCGTGACGAATCGAGGCTCGTGGCGAGCGGCGCCGGAGGTCTGGCCGCGGCCGGCTTCGTCCGCGGCGAAACGGGGCTCGCTGCGCGCTGCCGTCGTCGGCAAGGGGGTATGCCGGCCCAGGCCCGGCTCGGCTCGGCCGCCGACACTGCTGCGACGCTCGGGCGCGGGGGCGGGCTCGTCGTTTGCCTCGGTGGCCTCGACCTCCAGATGCGCATAGCGCACGCGTGAACTGTCGGGCGAGGGGACGGGGGGCGCGGCCGTCGGCTCCCGGCGCGTCCAGACGCTGCCGGTCGGTACGCCGCCCGGCTCGCGCGCCGGCGCCCGGGGGGCGGCGACGATGGGCTCCCGGCCTGCGCCGGACGTAGCGCCCGCCGTCTCGCCCGCCGAAGCCGGCGCGCCGGCACGCGGCGCGCCAGGCGACACAGCGTGGGCCGTGGCGTCGAACACGTGGTGGCAGATGCCGCAGCGCACACGGCCGCCGCGCAGTCTCAACTGCTCCGCCACCACCCGGAACGCCGTCGAGCAATTGGGACAGCGCGTAATCAGCGAGGTGCTCATGTCAGCCTCCGCCCGGCCGCCCGAAGGAGGCTGAAGCCCCCCTCGGGGGGCAGCGAACGCAGTGAGCGTGGGGGTGGTTTCATGTCAGCCTCCGCCCGGCCGCCCGAAGGAGGCTGAAGCCCCCTTCGGGGGCAGCGAACGCAGTGAGCGTGGGCAGTTTCATCTCAGTTATCCACGGCGCTGCGCGCCACCCCGACGTATGACACGGCGGCGATACGATCCAGGGCACAGCGGAGCCGGCTTTGCCGGTCCGCCAGTGCCGCCCCCTTGAGGGGGCGCGCGTCAGCGCGTAGGGGGTGGGTCTCATCTCAAGGTTTCTGACCGTGCAGGCAGACCCAGCCGTCGAGCGCGCGCCAGACCGACAGCGTGATCCACGGCGCATAGGCGGCGGCGACTTCCTCGGCCTGGCGCTCGAGCACGCCGGACAGCACCAAGCGCCCGCCCGGAGCCACGCGGCCGCAGAGCATGGGCGCGAGCACCTTCAGCGGGTTGGACAGGATGTTGGCGAGCACGAACTCGAACTGGCCCGCCGGCATGGCCTCCGGCAGCATGGCGTCGAGCGCGACGCCGTTGACCTGGGCGTTGTCCTGCGTGGCCTGCACGGCCTGGGCGTCGATGTCCACGCCCAGTACCGCGCCCGCCCCCAGCTTGCCCGCGGCGATGGCGAGGATGCCGGAGCCGCAGCCGTAGTCGAGCACGCTGGCGCCCGGCGTGAGATGTTCGGCGAGCCAGCCCAGGCACAAGTGGGTGGTGGGATGGCTGCCCGTGCCGAAGGCGAGCCCGGGGTCCAGGCGGATGCACACGTCGGCGCCGGCGGCGTCCGCGGGCACCTCGTGCCAGCTCGGCACGATCCAGATGCGGCCGTCGACCGCGATCGGGTCGAACTGCGCCTGGGTCAGGCGCACCCAGTCTTCATCGGCCACCTCGCGCACCGTCCAGGACGGCGCGGCGGCCAGGCCCAGCGCCGCGCAGGCGGTGGACACCAGGGCGCCGGCGTCCTCCTCGTCGTCGAGCAGGGCCACCACGCGGTTGCGATCCCAGGCATTCGTCTCGGGCTCCAGGCCCGGCTCGCCGTACAACGGTTTTTCCGCGTCGGTACCGTCGTCGGCATCCGCTACCGATACCGACAGCGCGCCGGCTTCGAGCAGCGCTTCCGACCAGGGCTCGGCCTGCTCCTGCGGACATTCGAAGACCAGCTCACGCATGGCTACGACACTCCAATGACTCTAGAAAGCCGGGTGGCGCGGCGTTGCGCCACCCGGGGCAGCGCCGGTGGGCGCTGGATGGATCTGGTCCCGTCGCCGGGCGAGGGGCCCGCGCCGGAAGCACCACGGCTCAGGCCGGGCGCTGCGCCAGGCGCTCCTCGAGATAGTGGATGCTGGTGCCGCCTTCGACGAAGCGCGCATCCTGCATCAGTTCGCGATGCAGCGGCACGTTGGTGACGATCCCTTCGACGACGACCTCGGACAGCGCCACGCGCATGCGGGCGATCGCCTGCTCGCGCGTATCGCCGTAGGCGATGATCTTGGCGATCATGGAGTCGTAGTTGGGCGGCACGAAGTAGCCGTTGTAGACGTGCGAATCGACCCGGATGCCCAGCCCGCCCGGCATGTGCCAGTTGGTGATGCGCCCCGGGCTGGGGGTGAAGCGGAACGGGTCCTCGGCGTTGATCCGGCACTCGATGGCGTGGCCGCGGAACTGGATGTCGCGCTGGCGCAGCGCGAGCTTCTCGCCGCTGGCGATCAGGATCTGCTGGCGCACGATGTCCACGCCGGTGATCATCTCGGACACCGGATGCTCGACCTGCACGCGCGTGTTCATCTCGATGAAGTAGAACTCGCCGTTCTCGTACAGGAATTCGAAAGTGCCGGCGCCGCGATAGCCGATCTTGCGGCAGGCGTCGATGCAGCGATCGCCGATGCGCTCGATCAGGCGGCGCGCGATGTGCGGCGCGGGCGCCTCCTCGACCACCTTCTGGTGGCGGCGCTGCATGGAGCAGTCGCGCTCGCCCAGCCAGATGGCGTTCTTCTGGCCGTCGGCCAGCACCTGGATCTCGATGTGGCGCGGGTTCTCGAGGAACTTCTCGAGATAGACCTCGGGGTTGTTGAAGGCCGCACCGGCTTCAGAACGCGTCATCTGCACGGCGTTGGGCAGCGCAGCCTCGGTGTGCACCACGCGCATGCCGCGCCCGCCGCCGCCGCCGGCGGCCTTGATGATGACCGGATAGCCGACCCGCCGCGCGATCTCGATGACTTCCTTGGGATCCTCGGGCAGCGCGCCGTCCGAACCGGGCACGACCGGGATGCCGGCCGCGATCATGGCCTGCTTGGCGCTGACCTTGTCGCCCATCAGGCGGATGGTCTCGGACTTGGGGCCGATGAACACGAAACCGCTGCGCTCGACGCGCTCGGCAAAGTCGGCGTTCTCGGACAGGAAACCGTAGCCCGGGTGGATCGCCTCGGCGTCGGTGACTTCCGCCGCCGAGATGATGGCCGGCATGTTGAGATAGCTTTCGCGCGACGGAGCGGGACCGATGCAGACCGATTCGTCGGCCAGGCGCACGTACTTGGCGTCGCGATCGGCCTCGGAGTGGACGACTACCGTCTTGATACCCATCTCGCGGCATGCGCGCTGGATGCGCATGGCGATCTCGCCCCGGTTGGCGATCAGGACTTTTTCGAACATAGCGTTCAGCCGATGACGAATAGCGGTTGGCCGTATTCGACCGGTTGGCCGTTCTCGACCAGGATTTCCTTGATGACCCCGGCCTGATCGGCCTCGATCTCGTTGAGCAGCTTCATCGCTTCGATGATGCAGAGGGTGTCGCCTTCCTTGACCGCCTGGCCGACGTCGATGAACGGCGCGGCGCCGGGGTTGGGCGCGCGGTAGAAGGTGCCGACCATCGGCGCCTTGACCACGTGGCCCGACACCGCCGCAGGCGCGGGCGCCGGGGCAGCGGCCTGGGCCGGCGCCGTCGGCACCTGCGCCTCGACCGGCGTGGGCGCGTGCGCCCACTGCATCGGCGTCACGGTGGGCTGGGTGTTCTTGACGATGCGCACCTTGCCTTCGCCCTCGGTGATTTCGAGTTCCGCGATGCCAGATTCTGCGACGAGGTCGATCAGCGTTTTGAGTTTTCTGAGATCCATGGGTTGTTACCTTCCCGGTTCGATAGATTCCGCGGCACCGCCGGGGCGCGCAGCTCTGGGTGTTTTTGGTCGATGAAAACGACGGGCGAGGACCAAACCTGTGCCCATCGGCGCGCCCTCAGGCCGCGCCTCGCGCCAACGCGCAGCGCAGGGCCGCCACATAGCCGTCCGCGCCCAGGCCCACGATCACCCCGACCGCCAGGTCGGAAAAGTAGGAGTGGTGCCGGAACGGCTCGCGCCGGTGAATATTGGACAGATGAACTTCGATGAAAGGGATCTCCACGGCAGCCAGGGCGTCCCGCATGGCAATGCTGGTATGCGTATAGGCTGCCGGGTTGATGACGATGAAATCCGTGCCATCGCCGCGTGCCGCCTGGATACGGTCGACGAGCGCACCTTCGTGGTTGCTCTGGAACGTACTCAGGCGCGCGCCCGCCTCGTCGGCAATACCGCCCAGGCGCGCGTCGATGTCGGCCAGGGTCAAGGAGCCATACACCTCGGGCTCACGCGTGCCGAGCAGGTTGAGGTTGGGGCCATGCAGCACGAGGATGTTCCTGGCCATAGCGCACTAAAAAGATCAAAGGCCGCGATTTTCGCGCCAAAACGGCGCTCTTGTCCAATGACGCGGCCGTCAGGTGCCGGCGGCCATGCGCCGCAACTGCGGCCGCAGCGCTTCTTTGGATATCTGCCCGGCAAAAGATTGCAGGATGCGGCCGTCTGCGCCGATCAGCACGGTATAGGGCAGGCCGCCCGTATTGCTGCCCAGCGCCCGCATCAGCTCCAGGCCGCTGGCCTGAGCTTCGTACAGATCGTAGCGCACTGGAATCTTCTGCACAAATTGCGAGAGATTCGCCGCAGAATCGATGCCGATCCCGACAAAGGCGACCTGCGGGAATTCGCTCTGGAGCGCATCGAGGTCGGGCATTTCCTTCACGCACGGTGCGCACCAGGTCGCCCAGAAATTCACCAGCACGGGCTTGCCGCGATAGTCCGACATGGCGGCGGACACGCCTTGCAGATCGGCAAAGCGCCGCTCGAAGAAGGCGTCGGCGCCGGCCGCCTCGTCGGCCTTCCCCGAACAGCCGGCCACCGCCAGGCATGCCAGGCCCGTCGCCGCGCCCAGCCATGCCCGGCGCGACCAAGCTGCGCCGCGGCGCGGCGCATCCTGTCGTTCACCCGCCATCACGCCTGCCCCTCGTCCACGGCCAGCAACTGGCCCACCGCGCGCGTGTCGCCGCGCTCGGCCCGGCCGTCGGGGCCTGGCTTGAGCGCGCCGCGCAGCGCGTCGTGGTCGTACACCGCAAGCACGACGCCTTCGCCGTCGCGCTCGAAATGCATGGCTTCCACCGTGCCGCGGCCGCGGAAATCGGGGCGCTCCTCGACGTCGAAGTCGATGCCCTCGTTGAGCAGGAAGATGGCGACGTCCTTGGGCGAATCGGTGAAGCACTGCAGCACGATGTCGCTGTGCTCGCCCGCGGTGCCGTTCCAGACCGCGCCGGTGAGATAGGGCTGGAACGATTCGAGCCACTGCATCAGGCCGAGCGCCGATTCGCGCAGCTCGCGCAGGCGCTGCGGCTGGGTATCGCCCATGTAGATGGCGAGATAGTCGCGCAAGGCCTCCTCGACCTCGGTATTGTCGGGCATGTATTCGCGCCGCGGCGGCGCGGACTGGCCAAGCAACTGGCGCACGGCCTTGCGTTTGGCGGTGCTGTAGTCGAGGCCGTCCTCGGCGATCATCCGGGCGGCAGCATGGGCGATCTCGTCGCGCAGATTCGGTAAGGCCATGGAGGTATTGTGCCACGCGCGGCGCGCGGGCCCCGGGCGCGAAGTGGCCGGTCTACAATGCGCGCCATGCACCTACACATTCTCGGCATCTGCGGCACGTTCATGGGCGGGCTCGCGCTGATCGCGCGCGCGGCCGGCCATCGCGTCACAGGCTGCGACGCGGGCGTCTACCCCCCCATGAGCACCCAGCTCGAGGAACAGGGAATCGGCCTCATCGACGGCTTCGATGCCGGGCAGATCGGCCTGGGCGCGGATCTGTACGTCGTGGGCAATGTGGTCACGCGCGGCAACCCGCTGATGGAAGCCGTCCTGGATGCCGGCCTGCCCTACACCTCCGGCCCGCAATGGCTGGGCGAACACGTGCTCGGCCGGCGCCACGTGCTCGCGGTCGCGGGCACGCACGGCAAGACGACCACCTCGTCGATGCTGGCGCACATCCTGGCGCACGCCGGACGCGAGCCGTCCTTCCTGATCGGCGGGGTGCCGCTGGACCTGGGCGTATCCGCGCGCCTGGGCCCGGCGCCGGCCGAGGGTTCGCGCGGCCTGTTCGTGATCGAGGCCGACGAGTACGACACCGCCTTCTTCGACAAGCGTTCGAAGTTCGTGCACTACCGCCCGCGCACCGCCGTGCTCAACAACCTGGAATACGATCACGCCGACATCTTTCCGGATCTGGCCGCGATCGAAACCCAGTTCCATCATTTGGTGCGCACGATCCCCGCGAGCGGCCGCATCGTGGCGCCGGCGGCCGACGCCGCACTCGAGCGGGTGCTCGCCCGCGGCTGCTGGTCCGGCCTGGTGCGCACGGGCGCGGGCGGCGAATGGCAGGCCGGGCCGGTGGCAGCCGACGGCAGCTTCGCCGTGCTGCGCGGCGACGCCGAGCTGGGCACCGTGCGCTGGGCCCATCAGGGCGAACACAACCGGGCCAATGCGCTGGCCGCCCTGGCGGCGGCCGAGCACGTGGGCGTGGATGCCCGGGTGGGCATCGAAGCGCTCAGTGCCTTCGTCGGCGTGCGCCGCCGCATGGAGCTGCGCGGCACCGTGCGCGGGGTCGCGGTCTACGACGACTTCGCACACCACCCCACCGCGATCGCCACCACCGTGGCGGGTCTGCGCGAGCGCGTCGGCGCGGCGCGCATCCTCGCCGTGCTCGAACCGCGCTCCAACACCATGAAGCTGGGCGCCATGAAGGCCCAGTTGCCGGACGCGCTGCAGGCGGCCGACCAAGTGTTCTGCTATGGCGCCCGCGAGGGCCGCAATGCGCTCGGCTGGAACCCGGCCGAGGCCCTGGCGCCGCTGGGCGAGCGCGCCCGGGCCTTCGACGACCTGGATACCCTGGTCGCCGAGGTGGCCCGCGCGGCGCGCGACGGCGATCACGTTCTCGTCATGAGCAATGGCGGCTTCGGCGGCGTCCACGAACGCCTGCTCGCGGCGCTGGACGGAGACGCGCGATGATCCTCTACCTGCACGGCTTTCGCTCGGGCCCGGCCTCGTACAAGGCCCGCCTGCTCGCCGAAGCGATGCGCGAGCGCGGCCTGCTCGCGCAATGGATGTGTCCGCAACTGCCGGCCAGCCCGCGCGAAGCGGCCGCGCTGGCGCTCTCGCTGGCCGAGCCGCACGGCAGCGCGATCACCGTGATCGGCTCCTCGCTGGGCGGTTACTATGCGACCTGGGTGGCCGAACGCCTGGGCTGCCGCGCCGTCCTGCTCAATCCGGCGGTGCATCCCACACGCGAGCTGGCGGCCCACGTCGGCGAGCACGCCATGTACCATAGCGACGCGCCGTTCGTATTCCGGGCCGAATACGTCGACGAGCTCGCGGCGCTGGCGGTGGATCGCATCACACGGCCCGAACGGTATTTCCTCGTCGCCGCCACCGGTGACGAAGTGCTCGACTTCCGGGACATGGTCGCTTTCTATCCTGGCGCCCGCCAGCGCATCATCGAGGGCGGCGACCACGCCATCTCCGGCTTCGCGCGCTGGATGCCCGAAGTCCTGGCCTTTGCCGGCGTGCGCGAACGCGCCTCCTGACAACCGATACCCGGGCCTGCCTCGACGCGGGCCCCGCACACCATCCATGCACGTTCTGTACGAAGACGATGGCGGCTTCAAGGCCGCCACCATTTTCAGCGAAGCCGAGGCCAGCCTCCAGGTCGAGGCCGCCAGCGGCAAGCGCAGCAAGATCAAGAAGTCGAATGTCGTGCTGCGCTTTGCCAACCCGGACCCGGCCACGCTGATGCGCGAGGCCGAGGCCGCGGGCGCTGAACTGGACCCCGCGTTCCTGTGGGAAGTCGCGCCGCAGGAAGAATTCGGCGTGACCGATCTCGCCGCCGAATACCACGGCCACGCGCCCAGCGCCGTCGAGGAAACCGCCCTGCTGCTCTGCCTGCACGGCGCGCCGGTGTACTTTCACCGCCGCGGGCGCGGGCGCTATCGTCCGGCCCCGCCCGACATCCTGCAGGCCGCCCTTGCCGCGCTCGAGAAGAAACGGCTGCAGGCCGAGCAGCAGCAGGCCTGGGCCGACCAGATGCTTGCCGGCACGCTGCCCGAATCCATCGCGCGCCAGGCCGACGTGCTGGCGTTTCGCCCCGACAAGAACAGCATGGAGTGGAAGGCGCTCGATCTCGCCTGCACCCAGGCGCAGAAGAACCCGGTGCGCCTGCTGCTGGAGCTGGGCGCCTGGGCCAGCCCGCTCGCGCTGCTGCGCCGCCGCTTCCTGCTGGAGCAGTTTCCCAAGGGCACCGGTTTCGCCGACATGGCTGCGCCCAGCTTCGCGGCGCCGCCGGCGGCCCAGGTGCGCGCCTATTCCTTCGACGACATCTCGACCACCGAGATCGACGATGCGCTCTCGGTGACGGATCTCGCCGCCGACCGCATCCGGGTCGGCGTGCACATCGCCGCGCCGGCCCTGGCGGTGAGCCGCGACAGCGAACTCGACCAGATCGCGCGCCAGCGCATGTCCACGGTCTACATGCCGGGTGACAAGATCCCGATGCAGCCGGATCCGGTCATCCGCACCTTCTCGCTGGACGAAGGCAAGCCGGTGCCCGCGCTCTCGCTGTACGCCACCATCGACACCCAGAGCGGCGAGGTGCTGGAGACCGACACCCGGCTGGAGACCATCACCATCGCGGCCAACCTGCGCCACCACGAGCTGGAGCCGCTGGTGACCGAGGCCGCGATGGAGGACGACACGCGCGAGCTGCCCTACGCCGAACTGCTGCGCCCGCTCTGGCGCGGCGCCAAGGCCCTGCTGCGCGTGCGCGAAACCGTGCGCGGGCGGCCCGAGCTCAACAACCGCGTGGAGTACAGCTTCTACGTCGACGGCGATCCCACCGACCCGGAGTCGGTCGTGCGCATCGTGCCGCGCCAGCGCGGCGCACCGCTGGACCGCATGGTCGCCGAATACATGATCCTCGCCAACAGCGTGTGGGGAGGCATGCTCGCGCAGCACGGCGTGCCCGGCATCTACCGCTCGCAGCAGATGGGGCGTGTGCGCATGAGCACCCACGCCCTGCCGCACGAGGCCATGGGCGTGCCGCAGTACGCCTGGTGCACCTCGCCGCTGCGCCGCTACGTCGACCTGGTCAACCAGCAGCAATTGATCGCCATCGCCGAGCACGGCGTCTCGGCGCGCCTGGCCGCGCCCTACAAGCCCAAGGACGCCGATCTCTTCGCGGTGATCGGCGCCTTCGAGAGCAAGTACACCGCCTACCAGAGTTTCCAGGATTCGATGGAGCGCTACTGGTGCCTGCGCTGGCTGCGCCAGCACGGTGTGACGCGCAGCGACGCGGTGGTCGTGCGCGACGATGTGGTCCGCCTGGCCGACATCCCCTTCTACACGCGGGTGGCCGGCATGCCCATGCTGCAACGCGGCGAGGTGGTCGCGCTCGAAATCCTCGGCATGGACGAGGTCGAGCTGACGCTGGAATGCCGCTATCTGGGCGACGGCGCGGCCAGCGCGCTGCTGGATGGTGCGGCATCGCTCGAAGTGGCCATGAGCGCCACGGCGGAAGCCGGCCAGGGCGAGAGCCCGGTGCACGGCCCGGACACCGCGGTCTGAGCCCGAGCGGCGGGCGCCGCCCGCCGCGTCGCGCCGCCGCGACACTGTCACGCGGCCGTCAAGAGGGCATGGCGTAATGGCGTGCAATGCGACGCAGCCCCGCCAGGGGGCTGCGCGCCGAGCAACCCCAGAGAGGTGCCATGCACGACGCCAGGATAGCTGCCGATCCTTCCGCCGCCACGACGCGCCGCTATCGCGCGATCTGGATCTCCGACCTGCACCTGGGCACCGCCGGCTGCCAGGCCCTGCCCCTGCTGGACTTTCTGCAGTCACACGAATCCGACACGCTCTACCTGGTGGGCGACATCGTCGATGGCTGGCAGTTGAAACGCCGCTGGCAGTGGCCGCAGGCGCACAACGACGTGGTGCAGAACATCCTGCGCAAGGCCGCCCGCGGCACCCGGGTCGTCTACATCCCGGGCAACCACGACGCCTTCGCCCGCGACTACGTCGACCTGCAGTTCGGCGGCATCGACGTGCAGTACGAGGCCGAGCACACCACGCTGCAGGGCAAGCGCCTGTGGATCACCCACGGCGACCTGTTCGACGGCGTCATGCACTACGCGCGCTGGCTCGCCTACCTGGGCGATCGCCTCTACCAGTCCGCCCTGCTCGCCAACGCCTGGTTCAACCGCGCCCGTGCGCGCATGGGGCTCGAGTACTGGTCGCTCTCGCAGTTCCTCAAGCACAAGGTCAAGGACGCCGCGGCCTTCATCACCGCCTTCGAGGAGGCCTTGATGCAGGAGGCGCACCGGCGCGGCTTCGACGGCGTGGTGTGCGGCCACATCCACAAGGCCGAGATCCGCGAGATCGACGGCATCCTCTACTGCAATGACGGCGACTGGGTGGAGAGCCTGACCGCCCTGGTCGAACACTGGGACGGCCGGCTGGAGATCGTGCACTGGGTCGGCACGCCGGCCCTGCGCGCCACGCCTTCGCTCGAGAGCGCTCCCTATGCCTTGCCGGAAGGAGCGCTGCACGAATGAAGATCGTCATCGTCACCGACGCCTGGGAGCCGCAGGTCAACGGCGTCGTGCGCACGCTCAAGCAGACTCGCCATGAGCTCGAAGCCATGGGCCACGAGGTACGGCTGCTGACGCCGCTGGACTTCACAACCCTGCCCTGCCCGACCTACCCGGACATCCGGCTGGCCCTGTTCCCGGGGCAGCGCGTGCGGCGCTTTCTCGACGAGCAGCGTCCGGATGCGCTGCACATCGCCACCGAAGGCCCGCTCGGCCTGGCGGCCCGCGCCTGGGCATGCCGCCTGAAGGTGCCTTTCACCACCGCCTACCACACCCGCTTTCCGGAGTACGTGCACGCGCGCATCCGCCTGCCGCTGACGGTGAGCTACCGCTTTCTGCGCTGGTTCCATGGCGCGGCGAGCGCGGTCCTGGTGCCCACCCGCGTCGTGCGCGAGGATCTTGCGCGCCACGGCTTCGATCCGGCCCGCCTGGTCATCTGGTCGCGCGGCGTGGACCTGGAGATCTTCCGCCCGGGCCCACCCTTGCCCAACGACGCCAAGCCGCCGGTCTTCCTGTGCGTGGGCCGCGTCGCCGTGGAGAAGAACCTCGACGCCTTCCTGTCGCTCGAGCTGCCGGGCACCAAGTGGGTCGCCGGCGACGGCCCGGCCCTGGCCGATCTGCGGCGGCGCTATCCCGAGGCGCGTTTCACCGGCGTGCTCTCGCAAGCCGAACTGGCGAGCCTGTACAACGCCGCCGACGTGTTCGTCTTCCCGAGCCGCACCGACACCTTCGGCCTGGTGCTCCTCGAAGCCATGGCCTGCGGCTGCCCGGTCGCGGCCTATCCGGTGAGCGGCCCGGTGGACGTGATCGGCGACTCCGACGCCGGCGTGCTGTCCGAGGACTTGCGCAGCGCCTGTCTGCAGGCCCTCACCATCCCGCGCGAGCGCGCCCGGGCGCATGCCGAAACCTTCTCCTGGCGCGCCGCCGCCGAGACCTTCGTCGCCAACCTGCAACCCATCCGCTACCCGGACGCGCCGGGCGGTGGCGAGGACGTCAGCCCGTACAAGGGCGCGCGCGGACTGCGCCGCATCCTCAACGCCTGGCATCACTCGCGCCGCGGGCTGCGCCAGGCCTGGCGCCACGAAAGCGCGTTCCGTCAGGAAGTGACGCTCGCGGCGGTGCTGCTGCCGGTCGCGGCCCTGTTGCCGATCGAGCCCGTGGCCCGGCTCGCGCTGGCGGGCTCGGTGCTGCTCGTGCTGATCGTCGAACTGCTCAACTCCGGCATCGAGGCCGCCGTGGACCGCATCTCGCTGGAATCGCACCGCCTCGCCGGACGCGCCAAGGACTATGGCAGCGCGGCCGTGCTGCTCGCCCTGGCCCTGTGCGCAACGACCTGGCTGACGCTGGCCGGCCCACTGCTGCTCTGAGGCGCGCCCGCCGGCTCCTCGCGCTGGAGGCGGCCGCCCTCTCGCCATACAATGCCGGCGTGATTCACGCCGCCCCCCTTTCCGGGCCGCACTGGCCAGCCGCCGCACGCCGCTATCTGTACATCGGCGTGGCGGTGTCGCTCGCCGTGCACATCCTCGTCCTGGCGCTGCGCTTTCATGCCCCGGCCGCGCCGCGCAGCCCGGCCGATGCGCGCCTGGACGTGGTCCTGCTCAACACCCTGACGCAGGACAAGCCGGTCGAGCCGACCGTGCTCGCGCAGGCCGACATGGACGGCGGCGGCGAGCACAGCGCCGGCGCCGCGCGCTCGCCCCTGCCCGCGCAGGCCGAGGAGACGCGCATCCTGCTGGCCCGCGAGCAGACACGCCAGCAGGAACTCGAAGCCCTGCAGCGCGATCTCATGGTGGCGCTGCGTGCGGGTTATGCGCAGGCCGCCGAGCAGCGCGCGGGCGCCGGCGGCGGCGCCAGCTCGGCCGAAGGCCAGGACGACGCCACGATGGCGCAGCTCGCGCAGCAATACGCCGCCATCGCCGCGCGCATCGAAGCCTACAATCGGCAGCCCCGGCGCCATTACTTCGCGCCTTCGGCCTCGGCCTGGCCCTACGCCGCCTACGTCGAAGCCTGGCGCGAGCGCGTCGAGGAGGTGGGCAACCGCGAGTACCCGGAGGCGGCCCGCGGCCGGCTGTACGGGTCCTTGCGCATGACGGTGTTCGTGCGCGCCGACGGCAGCGTGGAGAGCATGGTGATCGATCAGCCCTCGGAGCACGCCGTGCTCAACGAAGCCGCGCGCGACATCGTGGAGCGCGCCGCGCCGTTCGCGCCGTTTCCCGATGCCGTGCGCCAGGACACCGACGTCATCGCGATCACGCGGACCTGGCATTTCCAGAACGATGCAGTGACGACGAGTCAGGCGTCGGACGCCGCATCACCCGGCGCCGCGGCCGCAACGCCCCCGGCGCTACCCAGCAACAACCCGGAGACCCCTTGATGGCCGCCCGCCCGCCCAAGCGCTACGCTGTGATCGGCAACCCGATCGCGCACAGCCGATCGCCGTCCATCCATGCCGACTTCGCGCGCCAGACCGGCGTCGAGCTGCAGTACGAACGCCTGCTCGCACCGCTCGACGGCTTTGACGACACCCTGGACCGCCTGCATGCCGCGGGCGGAGCGGGCGCCAACGTGACCGTCCCCTTCAAGGTACAGGCCTGGCAGCGCGCCAGCCGCCACCTGTCGCCCCGTGCCCGCCTGGCCGGCGCGGTCAACACGCTGTGGTGGCAGGACGGCGAGCTCTACGGCTGCAACACCGATGGTATCGGCCTGGTGCGCGATCTCGAACGGCTCGAGGCCCCGCTGGCCGGCGCAAGCATCCTGGTACTGGGCGCGGGCGGCGCCGCGCGCGGCGCGATTCCCGCCCTGATCGAAGCGGGCTGCGCGCGCGTGCGCGTCGCCAACCGCACCGAAAGCCGCGCGGTCGAACTGGCGCGCCTTTTCGCCAGCGAGACGCACAACGCCACACTGGAGGCCGGCGGCTTCGGCGCCGCGGCCGACCCCACCGGCTGGGACATCGTCATCAACGCCACGGCAAGCAGCCTGGCCGACGAACTGCCCGCGCTGCCCGAGGGCGTCTACCGGCCCGGCGTCCTGGCCTACGACATGGTCTACAGCGCCCAGCCCACCGCCTTCATGCGAGAGGCGTCGCAGCACGGCGCGCGGACCGCCGACGGGCTGGGCATGCTGGTCGAACAGGCTGCCGAGAGCTTCGCGATCTGGCATGGCGTGCGGCCGAGCACGGCCCAGACCATCGCCCGCCTGCGCGCCGAACTGGCCCGTTGACGGCGCGCATGGCCAAGGCGCGCAATACACGCAACCGCGGCAGCGTGCGCGGGCGCGACATCCCGTGGGGCAAGGTCGTGCTCGGCACCGTGATGGCCGTACTCGCGTTCATCCTGCTCGCCCAGTTCTGGTACTTGTGCTGGGTGGTCTGGTACAGCAGCAACCCGCCCGCCAGCACGCCCATCATGCGCTCGGCCATGCGCGAGCTGCACACCACCAGGCCCGATGCCGAGCTGCGCTACCAGTGGGTGCCCTACGAGCGCATATCGAGCTCGCTCAAGCGCGCGGTGGTGGCCGCCGAGGATAGCAATTTCGTCAACCACGGCGGCGTGGAGTGGAACGCCGTGCGCGCTGCCTGGGAGCACAACCGCACGCTGGCCGAGCGCCGCGCCGGCGCCGGGGAGGGCGCACGCGTATCCGGCGTGATGCGCGGCGGTTCCACGATCACCCAGCAACTGGCGAAGAATCTCTTCCTGTCGAACTCGCGCTCGTATGCGCGCAAAGGGCAGGAACTGGTCATCACCTGGATGATCGAGCACGTGATGAGCAAGGAACGCATCCTGGAGTTGTATCTGAATGTGGCCGAATGGGGCGAAGGCGTCTTCGGCGCGCAGGCTGCTGCACAGCACCATTTCCGTACGAATGCGTCCGGATTGGCCCAGCGCCAGGCGGCGCAGCTCGCGGCCATGCTGCCCAACCCGCGCTTCTATGACCAGCGCGGCGCAACCCGCTATCTGAACTCTCGTACCAATACGATTATGCTGCGCATGCGACAAGTCAGCATTCCGTAAGGTAGGATAGAAGAAGGCCGGGCAGGAAAATTGCGTTCCCGTCCGACCCGCTTCTGCGACAATCTTGCGTTGCGCGCTCGCGCCGGCCCTGGGCAGGCGCCTCCCGATTCCGACGACCATCCGACACTAGACTATGAAACCTGTTCGCAAAGCCGTTTTTCCCGTGGCCGGCCTGGGCACGCGGTTCCTTCCCGCGACCAAAGCCAGCCCGAAGGAAATGCTGCCGGTGGTTGACAAACCGCTGATCCAGTACGCCGTCGAGGAAGCCGTCGCGGCAGGCGTCACCGACCTCATCTTCATCATCGGCCGCAACAAGCGGGCCATCGAGGACCACTTCGATTCCGCCCCCGAACTCGAGGCCGTGCTCGAGGCCAAGCAGAAGCACGAACTGCTGGACTCGGTGCGCAACATCCTGCCGCCGCACGTGAACTGCATCTACATCCGCCAGGCCAGCCCGCTCGGCCTGGGCCACGCCGTGCTGTGCGCCGCCCCGGTGGTGGGCGACGAACCCTTCGCCGTGCTGCTCGCCGACGATCTGATCGACGCCGACGTGGCGGTGACGCGCCAGTTGATCCAGGCCGCGCATGCGCAGAACGGCAGCGTGATCGGCGTGCAGGAAGTCCCCAAGCAGGACACCGACAAGTACGGCATCGTCGCCGCCGAGCCGGTCGACGGGCGCACCGAGCAGATCACCAGCATCGTCGAGAAGCCCAAGCCCGCGGACGCGCCGTCCAACCTCGCCGTGGTCGGCCGCTACGTGCTCGAGCCCCAGATCTTCGAGATGCTGCGGCGCACCCAGCAGGGCGTGGGCGGCGAGATCCAGCTCACCGACGCCATCGCCGCCCTGCTCAACGAACGCAAGGTCTTCGCCTACCGCTACGAAGGCACGCGCTACGACTGCGGCAGCAAGGCCGGCTTCTTCGAGGCCACCGTGGCCATCGGCCGCAAGTACCACGGACTGACAGTGTGAGAACTTCCCGCCGCTACATCGCAAAGGAGATCTATCGCTCCTGCGCGGTGGTGGTGGTCGCGCTGGTCGGGCTGTTCACCTTCTTCTCCCTGGTGGACAAGCTCGACCGCGTGGGCGACGACTTCCGCCTGATCCACCTGCTCTACCTGGAAGTCCTCGACCTGCCGACGCGCTTGTACGACCTGCTTCCCATCGGCCTGCTCATCGGCGCCATCCTGGCACTGGCCGGGCTCGCCCAGCGGCATGAACTGGTCATCCTGCGCGTGTCCGGCGTGAGCGCCATGGGCTTGATGCGCATGCTCTGGCGCATCGTGCTGCCTCTCGTGATCATCGCCGTGCTGCTCGCCGAGTTCATCGTGCCGGCCACCGAGATCAAGCTGAGCGAAGCCAACCTCACCATGCTCGGACGCAGCACCAGCGGACGCCTCGAGAGCGGCTACTGGTTCAAGGAGCGCACGCCCGAGGGCGAGCGCGTCATCAACGTCGCCACCCTGCTGCCCAGCGGCAACGTGCGCGACGTCGTGATCTACGAATTCGACCGCCGCCAGCACCTGCGCGCCCTGATGCAGGCCGAGCGCGGCACCTTCGCGAACGGCGTCCTGACACTGGCAGACGTGCGTGCGAACGAGATCGCCGCGGACGCGGCCAGCGCGCTGTCCGACGGCCAGCCCACCCAGGACAGTCCCGTGCGCCTCGTCCAGGAAGACGCACGCGACCTGCAGACCGGGCTCACGCCCGAACTTCTGCTCTCGCGCGTGCTCACCCCCGAGCGCATGTCGATGTTCAACCTGTGGCGCTACATCGACTACCTCGAAGACAACCAACTGGTGGCCGACCGCCAGGTGGTGGCCCTCTGGCGCAAGGCCGTCTACCCGTTCACCCTGTTCATCATGATCGCCATCGCCGCGCCCATCAGCGTCATGCAGACGCGCCGCGGCGGCGTCGGCGGCAAGGTGTTCATCGGCATCCTCGCCGGCGTCACCTACTTCATGGCGAACCAGCTCTCGCTGAACGCCGGCATGCTGTACGGCTGGCAGCCCTGGACCACCGCCCTGGTGCCCAACCTGCTGGCCCTGGGCATCGCCCTGGCCGCCCTGCTGCTGCTCGACAACCGCAACCGCCTGAGCCTGGTGTGGCGATACTGGTGGCCCTGGGCGCGGGTGCCGGGGGAAGTCGGGGCGTGAACGTGCGCCCCATGCGGGCGGACGACATCCCGGACATCCTCGACATCCAGGCCCAGGTCTATCCGGGCAGCCTGCTCGAAAGCCAGCCTTCTACCGCAACCGCCTACAGCTCGCCGCCACCCACTGTTGGATCGGCTCTCGCGGCGGCAGCGTCGTCGCCTACCTCGTGTCCTATCCGTGGCGGCACGGCGGCGCGCCGTGACGGCCGCGACCTGGGCCTGGGCCGGTGGCGCACCACCGCCGCACAGAGGCCGCGCAGCACGGCCTGCAGCGCGCCGCCCTGGTCGCCCTCGCCGACGCCGCCGGGTTCCGGAAGCAACTGGGCTATGCCGCCGCCGAACCGGGGTTGACGCAGCCTCTGCAGAAGAAGCTCGCGGGGTACGGGGAAGGGGCTTGTTATATGGGGCGAGAGTTGAGGCCTGGTTGAACGCGGCCAGGCAGGAGGCGGGCTGCTGGCGCTGGCCTTGTAGTGTGTTGCGTTGGCTGGAGCGGCGCAGGGGTGGCTGCCCCCGTCCGGCTCGGCGCTTCTTGAGCTGTCTGCGCGGCAGCGAACAAAACGATATCTCATGGGACAGGCCGCTCTCTTTTCTGAGCTGCCTATGCGGCAGCGAACATCCGTGATGCGATTGGCGCGCCGCCGGTAGATTTCTGAGCTGCCTATGCGGCAGCGAACGTGTGGCAGGCGATCGAGCACGACGATGTCCTTTTCTGAGCTGCCTATGCGGCAGCGAACAGATCGGACACACGCTGAGCAATGCGCAGATCTTTCTGAGCACCATTGACGAGCACCCGGCAATGCTCCAGGTAGTAGATATTGGCCCGCTTCGAATGCAGGATTGTCTTGAGATCGGAGGCGGCAATGTCGTCCATGCCTCAGCTATGTAGCACAAACTCACATAGCCGGCACAGGGGATTTACGTCAGGCCAACGTCTCCACTTCCGGCTCCCGGCGCCAGCGACGAAAAACGCCGGACGCCTGAAACGGCTACCACGCGACGCCTCGCCATCACTAAGCGCCCCCCTACCACCACCGCCAGAAATGCTGCAGCGGCCCGTGCCCGCTGCCCACCTGGAGCCGGTCGGCATGTTTCAGGGCCTGTGTCAGATAGTCCTTGGCGGCACGCGCGGCGGCGGGCACGTCGGGCGCCTGCGGCAGCAGGGCCGCGAGGGCGGAGGCCAGCGAGCAGCCGGTGCCGTGGGTGTTCTTGGTGTCCACGCGGGGAGCGGCCATTTCGATCATGCGGTCGCCGTCGTGCAGCAGGTCGATGGCGGCGTCGCCGGGCAGGTGGCCGCCCTTGAGCAGCACCCAGCGGTGGCCGTGAGTGCCCATGGCTTCGCGCAGGCGCTCGGCGACGCGGCGCATTTCGGGCAGGGTCTCGACCTGGCGGCCACCGAGCAGCACGCCGGCCTCGGGCAGGTTGGGCGTGATGACGGTGGCGATCGGCAGGATGGCTTCGCGCAGGGTGCCGACGGCGTCGTCCTCGAGCAGGGCGTCGCCGCTCTTGGCGATCATGACGGGGTCGAGCACGAGGTGCGGGGGGATGTGCCGCACGAGGCTGTCGGCCACGGTCTCGATCACCGGTGCCTGGCCGAGCATGCCGAGCTTGACGGCGTCGATGCGCACGTCGGCGAAGAGGGTCTCGATCTGCTGGCGCACGAACGCCGGCGGCACGGGCATGACGCCGGTCACCCCCTGGGTGTTCTGCGCGGTGAGCGCCGCGACGACGCCGCAGCCGTAGGCTCCCAGGGCGCTCATCGCCTTGATGTCGGCCAGCACGCCGGCGCCCCCCGACGGGTCGACGCCGGCGATGGTCAGGACGTTGGGGATCGCGCGCGGCGCGCGTGAGGATGAATCGTTTATCATGCGGGACGACCGGAAGGTGCGGAGGGTGGCGCTGCCGCCCACAGGGCGGTGCCGGCGCAGCGCCCGGCAGCCCACACTATACGATGTCCAAAGGCTAAAATCCGGCGCAGTCCGCCGCCGCCCCGCCTGGCCGGGGCCATTGCTCCGCCAGCCTGGCCGGTCCCTGTCTGTCACCGGAACCACGATGAACGCCGCCACTCTTTCCGATATCGAACAAGCCCGCTTCAACATGGTCGAGCAACAGATCCGCCCCGCCGGCGTGCTCGACGAGGCCGTGCTCGACTCCCTGTTCGCCGTGCGGCGCGAGCAGTTCGTCGCACCGGCCATGCGCGCGCTTGCGTTCTCCGATATCGAGATCCCGCTGCGCCTCGATGGCGCCGACACCGGCGAGAGCATGCTCACCCCCAAGCTCGAAGCCCAGCTCACCGAAGCCCTGAAGCTCTCGCACACCGAGAGCGTGCTCGAGATCGGCACGGGTTCGGGCTACCAGGCCGCGCTGCTCGCGTACCATGTCTACCAGGTCACGTCCGTCGAGATCAATCCGCGCCTGGCCGCCTTTGCCGCGCAGAACCTGCAGCGCAACGGCGTCACCAACGTGCACGTCGAGACCGGCGACGCCCACAACGGCTGGGGCTCGAACGAATACGACGCCATCCTGGTCACGGGCTCCGTCCCCGAGACCATTCCGGACGGCCTGAAGTACCAGTTGCGCGTCAATGGCCGCCTGGTGATCGTGGTCGGCACGGCGCCGGTCATGACCGTCAAGCGCGTGACGCGCACCAGCGCCGCCACCTTCGAGACCGAAAATCTCTTCGAAACCCTGATCCGTCCGCTGCGCGGCGTCACGGCCTCCAAGTTCAAGTTCTGAGGAAGTCCAGGATGGCAAAGCGCTTTGGCAGTCAGCGGCCCGGGCGCCGCGCCATGCTGCGGCTGCGTCTGGCCGCCGCACTCGTCGCACTCGGCCTCGGCCAGAGTGCGGCCGCCCTGAGCCTGGTCCAGGCCTACCAGACCGCGCTCGCCAACGACCCGATATTCGCGTCGGCGCGCGCGCAGTACACGGCGGGGCTGGAGCAGCTTCCGCAGGCCCGCTCGGCGCTGTTGCCGTTCGTCACCGCGGGCGCCAGTGCGACCTACAACGACACGCGCACGCGCTTTACCAATCAACTGCCGCGCCGCAACGTCTACACCGACGACTACGGCTACCAGCTCGTGCTCAGCCAGCCGCTGTTCGACTGGACCAGTTGGCAGACGTACGAGGCGGCCAAGCTCGGCGTGACGCTGACCGAGCTCGGCCTGCAGTACGCCCACCAGGACTTGATGCTGCGCGTGGCGCAGACCTATTTCGATGTGCTGGCCGCGCAGGATGTGCTCACCGCGCTCGAGGCCGAGCGCAGCGCGATCGGCGAGCAACTGCAATCGGCCAGGCGCAACTTCGAGATCGGTACGGCCACCATCACCGACACCTATGAAGCGCAGGCGCGCTTCGACCTGAACAGCGCCCAACTGCTGCAGGCGGAAAACAGCCTGCAGGTGCGCCGCGCAGCGCTCGAGAAGATCATCGGCGAGCCGGCCGGCACGCTGTCGGTGCTGCCGGCCGGCACGCCGGCCCCGCCGCCGCAGCCCGCCCAAGCGCAAGCCTGGCTCGAACGCGCCGAAACCGACAACCTGGGCGTGGTGCAGGCGCAGATCCAGACCGCGCTGGCGTCCAAGCAGGTCGACATCGCGCGTTCCGCGCATTATCCGCAGGTGGACCTTGTCGGCACATTCGGCCAGGCCGACAACCGCTACCGGCCTGAAACGGCCCAGGCCGCCCAGGGCATCAGCGACGGGCGCGCGCGCAACACCGCCAGCAGCATCGGCGTGCAGGTGTCGATCCCGCTGTATACGGGCGGCTACGTCTCCTCGCGCGTGCGCGAGGAAGCCGCCCGCGAACAGGCTGCGCGCTACGACTACGAGGACGCCCGCCGGGAGGCGGTGCGCGCCACGCGCGAGGCCTTCCTGGGCGTGAACACCGGCCTGGCCCAGATTCGCGCCCTGGAGGCGGCCGAGACCTCCAGCCGCCAGGCGCTGCAGGCCAACCTGACCGGCTACGAAGTGGGCGTGCGCATCAACCTGGACGTGCTCAACGCCCAGCAGCAGCTCTATGCCACCCAGCGCGACCTGGCGGCCGCCCGCTACAACACCTTGCTCGCGGGCCTGCGTCTGAAGGCGGCCGCAGGCCAGTTGGCCGAAGACGACATCGACGCGCTCAACCGCCTGCTGCGGCCGGCCAGCGAGGTGGACACGCGCCCGCCTCCCCCGCCCCGGCCGCTGGTGCGATGAGCCGCTCGCCGGGCGCACCGACGCTGCGCCGCCAGGCCGGCGGCGGCCTGCTCGTCGCTGCGGCCTGCAGCGCCATCGACACCACCGACGCCCTGCGCGCGGCGCACTACGGTGACGCCGCGCAGCGCATCGGCGCCGGCGGGCGCGGCTCCGCCTGGATCGTGCCCAGCGCCTGCGGCGAGGCGGTGCTGCGCGAGTATCGGCGCGGCGGCCTGTTCGGCCGGTTCGTGCGCCGCAGCTACCTCTGGCGCGGCGTGCACGCCAGCCGCTGCGTGCGCGAATTTCGCCTGACCCTGCGCCTGCGCGAGCTCGGCCTGCCCGTGCCCGCGCCCCTGGCCGCCGCCTGGTGGCGCCACGGCCCGGTCTACGAACAAGCCCTGCTGACCGGCCGCATCCCGGGCGCCGAACCCCTGGGTGCCCTGCTCCGGCACGGAGCGCCCGATCTGCCCTGGCGCGCGGTTGGCGCCCTGATCGCGCGTTTTCACGCGGTGGGGCTGGACCACGCCGACCTCAACGCGAACAACCTGATGCGCGACGCCGAAGGCGCGCTGTGGCTGATCGATTTCGACCGCTGCACGCTGGGCCGGCCCGACGCCCGGCGGGCGCAGGCCAATCTGCAGCGGCTGGCGCGCTCGCTGGTCAAACTGGGAGGCGAGAGGCAAGGCCGTGCCGCCTATGCCCGGGTGCAGGACGGCTGGCAGGCGGCAGGCGGCCTGACGGCCTGGCCTGGGCGTGGCACCTAGCGGCTACCCGGCGGCTTCGATCCCGTGGGCACTTGCGCCAGGATCGCTGCGCAGGCTCGCGCGCTGGCCCCCCGGTGCGCCGCAATGAAGCGCGCCGCGGCGGACTGCATGGCAGCGCGCGCCGCATCGTCGGCCAGCAGTTCGCGCGCGCGCGCCAGCGCCGCCGCCGCGTCCGGCACGCGTTGCGCCGCGCCTTCGGCGATGGCGTCCTCGGCCGCCTGCGCGAAATTGCGGGTCGATGGCCCGACCAGAACGGGGGTACCGACCGCGCTCGCCTCGACCAGGTTCTGACCACCGAAATCCGCAAAGCTGCCGCCGATGACGGCCACGTCCGCACTGGCGTAATAGGCCGGCATTTCGCCCACGCTGTCGCCCAGCAGCCAGTCGATCGACGCGTCGGCCTGCGGCGCGGCATCGGCCTGCGCCTGGCTGCGTCGATGGAACCGCAGGCCGCGCTGGGCGAGCAAGGCCGCCACGGCGTCGAAGCGCTGGGGATGCCGTGGCACCAGGAGCATCAAGGGCGCGCATGCGTGGCCGGCGAGCTGCTGCTGCCAGGCATCGATGAACATGGCCTCCTCGCCGTCGCGCGTGCTGGCGAGGACGATCACCGGCCGGCGCCAATGCGCGCGCCAAGCCTGGCCGCGCGCCAGCAGCGCCGGCGGCGCAGCCAGATCGAACTTCAGGTTGCCCATCACCGACAGATCGCGGGCACCCAGCGCCCGCAGGCGCTCGGCATCGGCCGGGGTTTGCGCGAGGGTGGCGGACAGGCGCGCGAAGGCCGGGCGCATCAGCGGCGCCAGACGCGCCATGCCACGCAGCGAACGCGCGGACAGGCGCGCACTGACCAGCAGCACGGGCACCTGCGCGGCCTCGGCCGCCGCCATCAGGTTGGGCCAGATCTCGCGCTCGATCAGCACGCCGGCGCACGGCCGGAAATGCGCCAGGAAACGCCGCACCGCGCCGGGGAAATCATAGGGCAGCCAGGCGACGGCGAGCCGGCCTTCGGCCAGTTCGGCGGCAAAACCGCGCCGAACCTCGCCGCGCGCGGTGGCCGTGGTCTGCGTGAGCAGCACACGCACCCCAGCATCGAGCAGCAGGCGCAGCAGGGGCTCGGCCGCCCGCGTTTCGCCCAGGCTGACCGCATGGACCCACAAGCGGCCCTGCTCGGCAGGGGTATCGTAGCGGCCGAAGCGGCCGGCGCCGAGGATCTGCCAGTCGCCGCCCTCGCGCCGTGCGCGACGGGCCAGGCCCAGCCAGAGCAGCGGCGCGGCCAGCGCCAGCGCCGCCGAGTAAAGCGCACGCATCATGCCGCGGCCTGGCCGCGCGCCGTGGCCAGCGCCTGCTCGGCGCCGGCAAGCACCTCGGCGCGGCTGGGCGGCCGCCCGCGGTCGCCCAGGCTCAGGCAGAAGCCGGGCCCCGTCATGGGCGTGCGGACCACCGGGGTGGCGCAATAGATGCCGACCGTCGGCCGGCCGAGCGCGGCGGACAGGTGCGTGATGCCGCTGTCCAGGCCCACGGTCACGGTGGCGGCGTTGACCACGCGCGCCGTATCGGCCAGCGGCATGCGCGGCATGACCCAGGCGCCGGCAATGCCTTCGGCGAGCGCCTGCGCGCGTGCGCGCTCCTCGGCGTTGCCGGCGAACAGCACCGGCGGGCAGCCGGCGCCGGCGAGCCAGCGCAGCACCGCGCGCCAATCGTCCACGGGCCAGAGCTTGGGGTCCCGGCTGGCCGAGGGCATGATCGCGGCGAACTCGCCGACGCCCTCGGGCCCCGGCCATAGCCGGCCGTCGTCCAGCCGCAGCGGCGTGGGCGGCTCCTGCAAGGCTTGCAGCGAGAACTGCGGCGGGCCGCTGGGTGCGTAGCCCAGCGCCAACCCGGCGAGCTTGCGGTAGCGCGTCACCGCGGCCTGCATGGGCTCCACGCGGTGCTTGTGCTGGTAGAACACAGAGGCCAGCGGTTCGCGCGCCGAATGCCAATCGAGCCCATGGCGCGGGCCGTGCGCGCGAGCGGCCACCAGGGCGGCGGACTTGATGAGGCCCTGCGAGTCGATGACCGCATCGTAGCGGCGCTCGCGCAACAGCCGCAGGTAGGCCTTCCATTCGGTGCGCACGGGCCTGGTCCACCACGCCTTGCGCCAGCGCCGCAGGGCGACCGGCACCACGCGTTCGACCGCGGGGTGCCAAGTGGGGATTTCGGCAAAGCTCTGCTCGGCGACCCAGTCGACGCGCACGCCCGGCAGATGCGCGGCCATGTCGGACACCGCCGGCAGCGTATGGATGAGATCGCCCATCGAGGTGGTGCGCACGAGCAGAATGCGACGAACGCTCACCGGGGTACCCTCGCGACACGCGGGGCCGTCGACGGCCCCGCGTCGAACGGGCGCAACATCATGATCCGGACTTGGCGGCCAGGCGCTGGATCCAGAACGCGGTGGACGGGTCGTGCTGGCCCGGCCGCTGGCGATCGCCCGCCAGCTCGCGCGCCACGCCGTTCGCCATGGTCTTGCCGTATTCCACGCCCCATTGATCGAAGGGGTTGATACCCCAGATCACGCTCTGCACGAACACCTTGTGCTCATAGAGGGCGAGCAGCGCGCCCAGCGCGTGCGGTGTGAGGCGCGGGAGCACGATGAGGTTGGACGGCCGGCCGCCCGGCGTGGCCTTGTGCATGGCCAGCTCGTCCGGCGTGACGCCGTCGCGCGACTCCTCGACCGTCTTGCTGCGCAGCAGCGCGGCGCGCTGGGCCAGGCAATTGGCCAGGAGCTGGCGATGGTGCTCGGGCCAGCGATGGTCGTGATGGCGGCAGACGATGAAATCCACCGGCGCCCCGTCGCTGCCCTGGTGCAGCCACTGGAAGAAGGTGTGCTGCGCATCGGTGCCCGGCATACCCCAGACCGCGGAGCCGGTGGGCAGATCGACCGCATCGCCGTCCTTGTCGACCGACTTGCCGAGCGACTCCATTTCGAGCTGCTGCAGGTAGGAGACCAGGTAGAACAGGCGCGTGTCGTAGGGCACGACGGCCAGCGAGGCGTAGCCGAGCACGCTGCGGTTGATGACGCCCGCAAGCGCGAGCTGCACCGGGGCGTTCTCGAGCAGCGGGGCCTGGCGGAAATGCTCGTCCATCTCGGCCGCGCCCGCCTGCATGCCGGCGATCACTTCGGAACCGACAGCCAGCGCCACCGGCAGGCTGATCGACGACCACAGGGAATAGCGTCCGCCGACCCAGTCCCAGAAGCGGAATACGTGGGCTTCCGGCACGCCCCACTCGATGGCGCGCTGGGGATTGGCGGTGATCGCCACGAAGTGCTGGTAGGGATCAGGCAGCTCGGCCGAGCGCAGCCAGGCCAGCGCGCGCTCGGCGTTGTGCAGGGTCTCGGTCGTGGTGAACGACTTGGACGACACCACCACCAGCGTGTCGTGCGGATCGAGGCCGGCCAGGCCGCCTTCGATGGCATGGCCGTCGATGTTGGCGACGAAACGGATCGAGCGCCAGCGGCCGGTGTAGCCGAAGGCTTCGACCGCCAGGCGAGGCCCCCAGTCGCTGCCACCGATACCGATGTGCACGATGTTGCGCCAGCGGCGCTCGGTGTCGGCACGCTGCACGAAGGCGCGCACCCGCTCACGCTCGAGCGCGACCGCGGGCGGCGGCGCGAGATCGCGCAGGATGGTGTGCCAGGCGGCGCGATCCTCGGTGCTGTTGACCTTCTCGCCGGCAAAGAGCGCCTTGCGCGCGGCGTCCAGGCCACGAAAGCCCAGCAGTTCGGCCGCGGCCCGGTCGAGCTCGGGCGACATGCGCTGCGCACTGACGTCGATCTTCAGACCAGCGGCGTCCAGCACGCGCACGTTGCTCGCGCGGCTATCGGCGCTGTATGCGGCCTCGGCAAAGGCCTTCCATTGGGGTGTCTGGGCGAATCCTTTCAAAATGGCAGCTCCGCGTTGGGCGCCACCTTGAGGATCTGGCGGCGGAAATCGTCCTGGATGCGAGCCAGGGCGGCCTGGTCGTCTGCCTCGAAGCGCAGCACGACCACGGGGGTGGTGTTGGACGGCCGGGCAAGGCCGAAGCCATCGGCGTACTCGACCCGCACGCCGTCGATCGTGACGACCTCGCGCGCGTCGGGGAACTCGCCCTTTTCCTGCAGCTCGCTCACCAGCTCGAACTGGCCGCCCTCTTGCGTCTCGAGCTTGAGTTCCGGCGTAGAGACGGCCTGCGGCAGGCCTTCGAGCACGGCCGAGGGGTCGTCGTGCCGCGACAGGATCTCGAGCAGGCGCGCGCCCGCGTACAGGCCGTCGTCGAAGCCGTACCAGCGCTCCTTGAAGAACACGTGGCCGCTCATCTCGCCGGCGAGCGGCGCGCCGGTCTCCTTCAGCTTGGCCTTGATGAGCGAGTGGCCCGTGCGCCACATCAGCGGCACGCCGCCGGCCTCTTTCACGACCTCGGCGACGTAGCGGCTGCACTTGACGTCGTAGATGATCTGCGCGCCGGGATTGCGCGAGAGTACGTCGCGCGCGAACAGCATGAGCTGGCGATCGGGCCAGATGATCTCGCCCGAACGGGTGACCACGCCGAGGCGGTCGCCGTCGCCGTCGAAGGCGAGGCCCAGGTCGCAGCCCTGCTCTTGGACCGCGCGGATGACGTCCTCCAGGTTGTGCGGATCGGCGGGATCGGGGTGGTGGTTCGGGAAGTTGCCGTCGACTTCGCAGAACAGTTCGACGACCTCGCAGCCGAGCGCGCGAAAGAGCTGCGGCGCCACGCCGCCGGCCACGCCGTTGCCGCAATCGACCGCGATCTTGAGCGGGCGGGCGAGCTTCACGTCGCCGGTGATGCGCGCGATGTAGTCGCCCACCACGTCGAGTTCGCGGCGGATGCCGGGCGTGGCGGCCGCCTTGGGATCGGCCATGGTCTGGGCAAGCTTCTGGATGTCGTCGCCATACAGCGTCTCGCCGGCCAGCATCATCTTGAAGCCGTTGTAGCGCGGCGGATTGTGGCTGCCCGTGATCGCCACGCCGGAGCCGGTGTTCTGCGTGTTGGTGGCGAAATACACCAGCGGCGTCGGCACCATGCCGATGTCGATGACGTCCACGCCGCCGGACAGAATGCCGTTCTGCAGGGCCTCGGACAGCTCGGGCCCGGAGAGCCGGCCGTCGCGGCCGACCACGATGGCGCGCACGGCGGCGTCGCGGGCATGCGCGGCGAGGGCCTGGCCCAGCGCGTGCGCGAAGCCGGCGTTGATGGTGTCGGGGACGATCCCGCGGATGTCGTAGGCCTTGAAGACCGAAGCGGGCCACGCGGGGCGGGGCGAATTGCCAGTTGTCACAGCATCATCCTGTCATGGTGAGCGCCGGCCGCGAACGTAGCGGACCCCCCCGGCAACGGTCGCGGCGGCATACAGAAATCCCGGGCATGCGGGCACGGGCGGGCGCTTCGCAAGGAGTACGCCGTCCCGATGCCCCGGCACACCGACGGTGCCGGGGCATTGCTGCGCATTATCACCGATACGCCGCGAGGCTGGACGGCGACGCCGCTACAATCTGTACCTGACCGCGCCCCGTGCGCGCCCTTCTTCACAGACCCGCCGCCATGTCCGAGAACACCGCCACCGCGCTCGCCACGCTCTCCCCCAGCCTGAAGGCCGCCGTACTCGCCGAGGCTCTGCCGTACATCCGCCGCTTCCACGGCAAGACCATCGTCGTGAAGTACGGCGGCAACGCGATGACCGACGAGAACCTGCAACGCGGCTTCGCGCATGACGTCGTGCTGCTGAAACTGGTCGGTCTGAACCCGGTGGTCGTGCACGGCGGGGGTCCGCAGATCGACGCCGCGCTCAAGCGCCTGGGCAAGCAGGGCACCTTCGTGCAGGGCATGCGCGTCACCGACGCGGAAACCATGGAAGTGGTCGAGTGGGTGCTGGGCGGCCAGGTCCAGCAGGACATCGTCACCATGATCAACTCGTTCGGCGGCAAGGCCGTCGGCCTGACCGGCAAGGATGGCGCGCTCATCACCGCGCGCAAGCTGCTGATGGCCGACCGCGAGAACCCCGGCAAGGAACTGGACATCGGCTTCGTGGGTGACATCGTGCGCGTGGACGCCGCCGTGGTGAAGGCGCTGCAGGACGACCAGTTCATCCCGGTGATCTCGCCCATCGGCGTGGGCGAGGACGACGGCATGGCCTACAACATCAACGCCGACGTGGTCGCGGGCAAGATGGCCGAAGTGCTCGGCGCCGAGAAGCTGGTCATGATGACCAACACGCCGGGGGTGCTCGACAAGGAAGGCAATCTGCTCACCGGCCTGACCGCCAGCCGCATCGACGAGCTGTTCGAGGACGGCACCATCTCGGGCGGCATGCTGCCCAAGATTTCGTCGGCTCTCGCCGCCGCCAGGAACGGCGTGAACACCGTGCACATCGTCGACGGCCGGGTCGAGCACTGCCTGCTGCTCGAGATCCTCACCGATCAGGGCGTGGGCACGATGATCCGCTCGGCCTGAGCCCGCCAGGGCCGGGGCCCCGGGCTCAGCCGCCGGCCAGGTGCGGCGCGAAGCGCGCCAGCATCTCGCCGGCCACCATGCGCGAGCCGGCCACCACGTTGCCGCCGCGCGGCCAGGGCTGGCTACCGCGCAGGTCGGAGGCCACACCGCCCGCCTCGCGCACCAGCAGCACGCCGGCGGCCACGTCCCAGGGCGCCAGCCCCATCTCCCAGTAGCCGTCGTAGCGACCGCAGGCGGTCCAGGCGAGATCCAGCACCGCCGAGCCGAACCGGCGCACGCCGCGCGTGGATTCCATGGCGTGCAGGAACATCGGCATGTACTCCTCGGCAAACGAGAAGTCGCGGAACGGAAAGCCGGTGGCGAGCAAGGTGTCGGCAAAGCCCGCGGGGCGCGACACCCGTACGCGGTGCCCGTTGAGCCAGGCGCCTCCGCCCAGCACCCCTGTGAAAAGTTCCTCGCGCGAGGGGTCGTACACCACGGCGACCACCGGCGTGTCCTCGCTGAGCACCTCGCCCGGGGGCAGCACCGTGCCGGCCTTGGCCACCAGAGCGATCGAGACCGCGTAGTGCGGCAGGCCGTGCAGGAAGTTGGTGGTGCCGTCCAGCGGATCGATGTACCAGCTCGCCGGGCCCGATTCGCTGCCGCCCGACTCCTCGGCGACGATGCCGAACTCCGGCGTGCGTTCGCGCAGCACCTCGAGGATGGCCGATTCGGCCTCGCGGTCCGCCTGGGACACCAGGTCGTTGCGCGCCTTGTGGTCGATCACCAGTTGGCCCCGGTTGCGGGCGTACGACTGCAGGACGCCCGCGGCGCAATGCGCCGCCGTCACCGCGGCATCCAACGCATCCGACAGGGAGAGAGCGAATGAAGGAAAAGGTGCAGGGCTCATGGCATGGGGTGACGGATCGACGCAAGAGATTTGCGTTGCTTGCAAGCTCGATGCCAGTGTAGCCCATGGTTCCCTGGCAGGCGCCTGACGGCTCGGGCGCGGCATTACAAAGCCATACAGAATGGCGTAACAAATATTGCATTCGCAACAGAATTTGCTTTAACTTTGCGCCTCGCGCCTACCCCCTGGGCGCCCGACGAGCGTCTGCTCCGGAATTCCTCATGGCTCATTTCAGTCTGCGCGGCAAGTCGCTGGCGGCGCTGGCCTTCGCTTGCCTCATCGTACTGGTCCCTGCCGCGGTCATCGTCTGGCTGGGCGTGGATCGGCTGCGCGAGGAATTCGGCTCGGCGCACGCGCAGAACCTCGCCATCCTCAACCAGCAGCACATGATGGCGCCGCTATCGGTGGAGCTTGCGCTCTCGCGCCAATGGGCTGCCTCGGCAGCAACGCGCCATTGGCTGCGCAACGAGTCCGACCCCGAGGCCGCCCGGCTGTTCTTTCTGGAGGCGGAAACCTATCGGCGCGCGGTGCACGATCAGACCTACTCGATCTCCAGCCTCGCGAGCGGCAACTACTACTTCAGCGACGGCGATGCGCTCGCCGACCGGCAGCCGCGCTACGTGCTCTCGCCGACCGAGCCGGCCGACGCCTGGTTCTACGACACGCTGGCATCGAACGCCGAATACAACGTCAACGTCAACCCCGACCGCATCCTGGAGATCTCGCGCGTGTGGATCAACGTCCCCGTGCGCGACGAGGACGGCACGCCGCTGGGCGTGGCGGGCTCCAGCATCAACCTGACGAGCTTTCTGGACGGGCTGCGCGGCCGCGACGAGGACGGTGTCACGCCCATCGTGTTCGACAGGATGGGGGCCATACAGGCCCACCCCGACCCGGCGCTGATCGCATACAACTCCGGCGCCAGCGGCAGCGACGGGGAGCACACGGTGTATTCGCTGCTCGATGCCGATGGCGCCGATGCGGTGCGCACGGCGATGCAGCAAGCCGCGCGCGACCCCAGCCACGCCGTCGAGCTGCACGCAGCCCTGCACGGGGAGCGACAGCACGTTGCGCTCGCCTACATCCCGCGTCTGGACTGGTATGCGGCGGTCGCCGTCGACCCGGCGCGCTGGAGCGGCAACGCCATGCGCCAGTGGCTGTGGCCGGCGCTCGGCGCGCTCGCCGCGACCCTGCTCGCCCTGCTCCTGATCGCCGCGCTGCTGGCCGAGCGCCTGGTGCTGCGGCCCATCCGCCGACTGCAGACCTCCGCCCGCGCCGTGGCGGACGGTCGCTACGAAGTCGAGCTGCCCGACGCGAGCGACGACGAGATCGGCGATCTGGGCCGCGCCTTCGGCGAGATGGCCCGCCGCGTGCGTTCGCACACCGAGGATCTGGAGTGCCGGGTGCGCGAGCGCACGCTGGCGCTGCAGCAGGCCAACGACGCGATGTCGGCCGCCCAGCGCCAGATCAATGCATCGATCGACTACGCCAGCCTGATCCAGCGCGCCATCCTGCCCGACCGCCAGCTCACGCAGTTCCTGGGCGAGCAGCATTTCGTCATGTGGCGGCCCCGCGACGTCGTCGGTGGCGACTTCTACATTTTCCACCAGGACGGTGAGAACTGCCTGCTGGGCCTGATGGACTGCGCCGGACACGGCGTGCCGGGTGCGCTCATGACGATGCTCGCGCGGGCGGCGGTGGACCACGCGATCCACGCCGCCGGCCCGGCCGATCCGGCCGGCATCCTCGCCCGCTGCGATGCGGTGATGCGCACCATGCTGGCCGACGCCCATCTGCCGCGCGCGCTCGCCACCAACGCCGACGCCGCGCTGGTATATATTGACCGCTCCGCCGGCAGGCTCGTCTATGCAGGCGCGCGCATCGACCTGTACGCCAGCGATGGTGCCGACGTGCAGCGCCATCGCGCCGCGCGGCGAGCACTGATGGACCGGCGCCAGGGCGCCTACACCAACCTGCAACTTCCCTTGCGACCCGAGTGGACGTACTACCTCGTCACCGACGGCTTCCTGGACCAGGCCGGCGGCGAACGCGGCTGGAGTTTCGGCGACGAGCGCTTCGAAGCGCTGCTGCGCCGCAACGCGGGGCGCCCGCCCGCGGAACAGGCCGAGGCTTTCACCCGGGAACTCGCGGCCTACCAGGGCAACAACCCGCAACGCGACGACATCACGCTGCTGTCGTTCCGCTTCCATTGAGCCCATGTCATGAATGCCAACGACCTGTACGCCCTGCGTACCCGCCTGTTCGAAGCCAAGACGCTGCTGTGCTTCAACGGGCCCATCTCGCGCAGCCTGCTGGAGGAGTTCGGCCTGGCGCTGAAAAGCTATCTCGCCACCGACGCCGGCAAGTCGGCCGAGGCCATGGACGTGTTCTCCGTCTACATCGAGATCACGCAGAACATCCGCCGCTATGTGGCCGCACAGAACTATGAAGATGCGCGCGGAGCGGCGACGGTCGTGATCTCCCGTGCGGCCGACGGCCACTACGTCATTTCCGCCGGCAACATCGTGCAGCGGCAGCATGGCCGGGCGCTGGTCGAGCGCATCGAGACGCTCGCCGGCCGCGACAAGACCGAACTCAAGGCACTCTACAAGCAGCAGCGGCGCGAACCGCGCGACCCTGCCAACCCCGACTCGGCCGGCCTCGGCCTGCTCGAGATCGCACGGCGCGCCACCGCCCCGATGCAGGCCACCCTGGTCGAGCAGCCGGGCGACGAAGCATTCTTCGGGCTGAGCGTCACGATCTGACCACGGGCCCAGCGCAGGCCTCGCCCTTCGGGGCGGGCTCGAGCAAGGCAGACCTACCCCCTGGCGCCGCAGGCGCCCCCTTCTGGTGGCGGGCCAGCCCCGCCCTCCAGCGGGAGTGACCCACAGACAGCGCAGACTGGATTCAACATGAAGGACCTCAACATCATCGGCGGCCGTTCCACGCCGTCCATCATCGCCAGCAGCGAAACCCGCACGCTGACGATGCGCGGGGATTCCTACCCCGAGAACGCGCTCGAACTCTTCGGACCGATCATCGAGTGGGTCGAGGCCCAGTTGCAAGCCAGCAACGCCCCTCTGGTGCTCGAACTCGAGCTGATGTATCTCAACACCAGCAGCATCAAGGCCATGATGGACATCTTCGACCTGCTCGAAGAGGCCCACGGGTGCGACGGGGACGTGGCCGTGAACTGGTACTTCGACGCCGAGAACGGCCGCGTGGGCGAACTGGCCGAGGAATTCAAGGAAGACTACACGTTTCCCTTCGCCATCATCCCGCGATCATGAAACAGCGCCGCAACGCGCTCGAAGCACGCGTCGAACAACTGCTGGCCGATCCCGAGCAGGCGGCTTCGCCTCTGGGACAGACCCTGGAACAGGTGTGGGATCTGCTGCAGGACTACCTGCACCGGCTCGAACGCGTCACCTCGCTGTCCGACTCCTACCAGTCGCTCGTGCTCGAGCGCGAGCGCGGCCTGCACGATCGCCTGGACCGGCAATTGCGCCGGGTCTCGCGCATCGTGCGGATCTCGGACAAGTATCAGATCATGCTGCGCGAGGCGAACAACCGCCTGGCCGACAGCTCGAACCGCGACCCCCTCACCGACGCACCCAACCGGCGTGCGTTGATGGAGCGCCTGCGCCATGAATGCCGACGGGCCGCGCGCGGGGAGACGCGTGTCGTGGTGGCCATGCTCGACGTGGACTACTTCAAACAGGTGAACGATCAGCATGGCCACGATACCGGCGACCGCCTGCTCGTCGCCGTCGCCCAGTCGCTGGGCCAGGAACTGGCCGCCACCGAGATTCTCGGCCGCTGGGGCGGCGAAGAATTCCTGATGGTGCTGTGCGACACCGACCTCGCCGCCGCCCGCCGGCGCCTGCAGGCCAAGCTCGACACCGTGCGCCTGCTGCGCGTCGGCACCGATGCCGGCGAGCTGTCGCTCACCATGAGTGCGGGCCTGACCGCACACCGCGTCGACGAACCCATCTCGAGCACCCTGGAGCGGGCCGACGCGGCGCTCTACCAGGCCAAGCACGAAGGGCGCGACCGCATCGTCATCGCGGCCTAGCCGATGCGGGACGAAGGGCGGCCGACGCGCGATGCGCCGCCCTGAAACGACGACGGCGGCCCAGGGCCGCCGTCGTGGCACCCGCGCGCGTGCTCAGCTCAAGGCGCCGTGGCAATGCTTGTACTTCTTGCCGCTGCCGCAGGGGCACGGGTCGTTGCGGCCGACCTTGGGCAGCGCGTTGCGCTGCGGCTCGGCTGCACCCTGCTCGCTGGCGTTGGTGGCCAGCGCCGTATCGTAGTCGGTGTGCTGGTACTGCACGTTCTGCATCGGTGCCGGCGCCTGACTTTCCTGCGCTTGTTCCGCGGTCTGGATGCGCACCGTCATCAGCACCCGCACCACCTCGTTGCGCACCCGTTCGAGCATGTCCGAGAACAGTTCGAAGGCCTCGCGCTTGTATTCCTGCTTGGGATTCTTCTGCGCGTAGCCGCGCAGGTGGATGCCCTGGCGCAGGTGATCCAGCGAGGCGAGGTGCTCGCGCCACTGTGTATCGATCGACTGCAGCATGACCGAGCGCTCGAAGTTGGCCCAGTTCTCGGCCCCCACACGCTCGACCTTGGCATCGTAGAGCTCGACGGCAGCCGCCAGCACACGATCGAGCACCTGCTCGTCGGTGAGATTGGGCTCGTCCTTGAGCATTTGCGCGAGCGGAATCTCGACCTGCCAGTCGGCCGCCAGGGTCGCCTCCAGGCCGGGCAGGTTCCACTGCTCTTCCATCGACTCGGCCGGCACATAGGTGCGCACGACCTCCGTGAACGTCGCGTCGCGCAGCGCGCGCACGGTGTCGCCGATGTTGGACGCTTCGAGCACTTCGTTGCGCTGGGCGTAGAGCACCTTGCGCTGATCGTTGGCGACGTCGTCGTACTCGAGCAACTGCTTGCGGATGTCGAAGTTGCGGGCCTCGACCTTGCGCTGCGCGGTTTCGATGGAGCGCGTGACCATGCCGGCTTCGATCGGCTCGCCCTCGGGCAGCTTCAGGCGCTCCATGATGGCGCGCACGCGATCGCCCGCGAAGATGCGCATCAGCGGATCTTCGAGCGAGAGATAGAAGCGCGAGGAACCCGGATCGCCCTGGCGGCCCGCCCGGCCGCGCAGTTGGTTGTCGATGCGGCGCGATTCGTGGCGCTCGGTGCCGATGATGCGCAGGCCGCCGGCGGCCTTGACCTGCTCGTTGAGCGGACGCCATTCCTCGTGCACCTGGGCGATGCGCGCCTCGCGCTGCTCGGCGGCGAGCGCATCGTCGGCGCGCAGCAGGTCGATCTGCTTGTCCACACTGCCGCCCAGCACGATGTCGGTGCCGCGGCCGGCCATGTTGGTGGCGATGGTGATGCGCCCGGGCTTGCCCGCCTCGGCGACGATCTCGGCTTCGCGAGCGTGCTGCTTGGCGTTGAGCACCTGGTGCGGCAGCTTGGCCTTGGTGAGCAGATCGGAGATCAGCTCGGAGTTCTCGATGCTGGTGGTGCCCACCAGCACCGGCTGGCCGCGCTCGTGGCAGTCGCGGATATCGTTGATGATCGCGTCGTACTTCTCGCGATCGGTCTTGAACACCTGATCGTTCTGGTCGATCCGGATCATCGGCCGGTTGGTCGGCACGATGACGGTTTCCAGGCCGTAGATTTCCTGGAATTCGTAGGCTTCGGTGTCGGCCGTGCCGGTCATGCCGGCAAGCTTCTCGTACATCCGGAAGTAGTTCTGGAACGTGATCGACGCGAGCGTCTGGTTCTCGTTCTGGATCTTCGCGTTTTCCTTGGCTTCGACCGCCTGGTGCAGGCCGTCGGACCAGCGGCGGCCGACCATCAGGCGGCCGGTGAACTCGTCGACGATGACGACTTCGCCGTTCTGCACCACGTAGTGCTGGTCGCGGTGGTACAGCGCGTGGGCGCGCAGGGCCGCCATCAGGTGATGCACCAGCGAGATGTGGCGCGGCTCGTACAGCGATTCGTTCTCGGGCAGCAGGCCGATGCGCACCAGGATGCCCTCGGCCTTCTCGTGGCCGGCCTCGGAGAGATAGACCTGCCGGCTCTTCTCGTCGACCCAGTAGTCGCCCTCGGGTTCGGGCTCCTGCGGCTTGGGCTCGCTCGCCATGCGCGCGAGCAGCGGCGGCACGGCGTTCATGGCGCGATAGAGATCGGTGTGATCCTCGGCCTGGCCGGAGATGATGAGCGGGGTGCGCGCTTCGTCGATCAGGATGGAGTCGACTTCGTCGACGATGGCGTAGAACAGGCCGCGCTGGCGCCGATCCTCGACGCGGTACTCCATGTTGTCGCGCAGGTAGTCGAAACCGAACTCGTTGTTCGTGCCGTAGGTGATGTCTGCCGCGTAGGCCTGCTGCTTGGCGTCGTTGGGCTGCTGCGAGACCACCACGCCGACTTCCATGCCGAGGAAGCGGTAGAGCCGGCCCATCCACTCGGCATCGCGCGCGGCGAGGTAGTCGTTGACCGTGACGATGTGCACGCCCTTGCCGGCCAGCGCGTTCAGGTACGCGGGCAGGGTGGCCATCAGCGTCTTGCCCTCGCCGGTGCGCATTTCGGCGATGCGGCCACTGTGCAGCACCATGCCGCCGATCATCTGGACATCGAAATGGCGCATGCCCAGCACCCGCTTGCCCGCCTCGCGCACGACGGCGAAGGCTTCCGGCAGCAGGGAATCGAGCGTGGCTCCCTTGGCGATGCGGTCGCGGAATTCGACCGTCTTGGCCGCGAGTTCGACGTCCGTCAAGGCAGCGATCTGCGGTTCGAGCGCGTTGATCCGGGCCACTTGCCCGCGAAACTGTTTGACGAGGCGGTCGTTGCGACTACCGAAAATCTTCTTGAGCAGGTTGAATGCCATCTATGAACCGCCCCGGCACAGCCGAAGCTCCAGTGACCAAGTGTTCGAGTGTAGCACCGCGTGCTGGGCCGTATCAGGCCCTTGAACGAACGGCGCCCGGGCCGACGCAACGCCCGGTAGCGCACGATTCGCTCGCGCGCTACCGGGCGTCCCAGGCCCGCGGGGGCGGGAAGAAAGCGTCAGCGCGTGGAGAGTTCGGCCAGCCGCTCGGCGCTGACCTCGCCGGCCAGGAAGAGCCGCGGATCGGCTGCCTGGCCGGCGACACGCACTTCGAAATGCAGGTGCGGCCCGGTCGAGCGGCCCGTGGAGCCCACGGTGGCGATCCGCTGGCCGCGATAGACCAGGTCGCCCGGCTTGACCAGCAGTTGCTGGGCATGCGCGTAGCGCGTCACCAGCTTGTTGCCATGATCGATCTCGACCATGCGGCCATACCCCGTCTGGTAACGCGCGGAGACGACCACGCCGCCCGCGGCGGCGACGATCGGCGTGCCGCGCGGCGCGGCGAAGTCCAGACCCTCGTGAAAGGCCCGGCGCCCGGTGATCGGGTCGACGCGCGGGCCGTAGGACGAACTGTTGTAGGCGTAGCCGCGGATCGGCATGGCCGATGGGGTCCGCGCCCGTTCGGCCATCTCCGAGCGCAATCGCGCCTCCAGTACGTCGAGATAATCGCCGCGGTCGTAGAGCCGGTCGCGCAGGGTGTCGATTTCGCGGTCGAGCTCGGCGACCGACAGCGAGGAGGGTTCGACCAGCAGGCCGCCCTGCCCCGGCACGTGGCGGAAGTCGAAAGCCTCCGGCTCCACGCCGGCGATGTCGGCGAGCCGCTCGCCCAATGCGTCGATCTGGGTCAGGCGGGCTTCCATTTCGCCCACTTTGCGGGCGAGCACGTCGATGTGCTCACGCAGGCGCTCTTCGGTTTCCTTGCCGTCGGCCGTAGCGGCTGCGCCGCCGTCGAAGCTCGGATCGTGCGCCGAGAGCGGCAGTTCGTGGCGCGGTGCGGTACGCTCCAGCCAGGCCTGCGTGGCGCCGACCAGCCAGTTGTCCTGCGTCTCGCCCTGGACCACCGGCTCGTCGGCCGGAACCTCGAGTACGGTACCCCCGGGCACGGGGTTTGCGAGTTGGGGCTGGGCAGCGGGGGCCTGGGCGACCAGCGAAGCCGGCGGGTTCGCCACCCGCAGTTCGGCAGGCAGGGGCGAGGCGGGCACCGTTTGCTGCAGCAGCCACAGGACGCCGCCCGTCATGAGCAAAGCCTTGGTCAGCAAGATCGCGTGGCGCGGCTGAAGCCGGATCTCCCGATCTTCGCCTCGCCGTGTATGCTTGATGATGAGTTGCACGCGGTAGGTTGCCTTGGAAAAAACTGCAAAAACACGCCGTGCGGGCCGACGATCGGGATCGCCGGACGCACTATCCTGGTTGAATCAGACGACGCGCGGCGCCAGCGTGGTGGCGACGGCACAGCGCCTGCTCGAAGTGCAGGGGCAGCTCCGCAAGGTGCTGCCGACTCCGCTGAATGAGTCCTGCCAAGTGCTGCGCTGGCAGGAAGATACATTGACGCTGGGCGTGCCGACCTCGGCACATTCCGCCAAGCTGAGGCAGCTACTGCCCCGGCTGGCGGCGTCTTTGCAGAGCAGCGGCTGGCAGCTTAACGAAATCCGGGTACGCGTACAAGCCGATGGCGGACGCCCCTACGTGCCCGTTCCGCCGCGCGACCCTCGGCCGGAAATCCATGAGAACGGCTTGGAATCCTTTGTAGCACTAAGAAAAAACCTCAGCACTGACGGGCCTTTGGCGCGCGCGCTGGACAAATTGCTTCAACGCCGGGGCCGTGCCTGAGCGCTACCGAAGAATAGGCCACCAACGCAAAAAAGCGTGGTGAATATGCGCAATCCCGACCCGGGTGAAACCGGCCTCAGGCCGGCTGCCACTCCAGGCGCACGCCCGCCGGCGCCTGCGCCGGCGAATCGAACGTGACCGTTTCCCAGGCATCCTCCGCCGCCAGCAGGGCGCGCACGAGCTTGTTGTTCAGGCCGTGTCCCGACTTGTGGGCGACGTAGCGGGCGATCAGCGGGCGGCCGATCAGATACAGGTCGCCGATGGCGTCCAGGATCTTGTGCTTGACGAACTCGTCGTCGTAGCGAAGGCCGTCGCTGTTCAGCACGCGGTATTCGTCCATGACGATGGCGTTGTCCAGGCTGCCGCCACGGGCCAGGCCTACCGCGCGCAGCGCTTCCACGTCGTTGACGAAACCGAAGGTGCGCGCGCGCGCGATCTCGCGGGTGTAGGAATCCCGCGCGAAATCGACTTCCGCGTAGCCCGCCGTCGCGTCGATGGCCGGATGATGGAAGTCGATCGAGAAGGCCAGGGCGAAGCCGTCGTGCGGCTCCAGGCGCGCCCACTTGGCGGCGCTGCCCTCGCCTTCGCGCACTTCGACGGCACGCTTGACGCGGATGAACCGCTTGGGCGCGGGTACTTCCTGCAGGCCGGCCGAGCGCAGCAGATACACGAAGGTGTTCGCGCTGCCATCCATGATCGGCACTTCCTCGGCGTTGAGGTCGACGTGCAGATTGTCGATGCCAAGGCCGGCGCAGGCCGACATCAGATGTTCCACGGTGGAGACGCGCACGTCGCCCTGCTGCAGCACCGAGGCCATGCGGGTGTCGCCGACCTGCGTCGCGGAGGCGGGCAGGTCGACGACCTGCGGCAGGTCGATGCGATGAAACACGATACCGGTGTCTGCGGCGGCCGGGCGCAGCGTGATCTCGACACGGCGGCCGGAGTGGACTCCGACGCCTGTCGTGCGGATGACGCTCTTGATGGTGCGCTGACGGAACATGGCAGATGGATATGTCAATGAGAATCGATTGCAATGGAAGCGCGGACGTTGCCCGGGCCCCGCGGCGCAACACGTACGCCGGCTCCGCTGGCACCCAGCTTTTGCCCGGGTGTTTCGCGGTCACTCTCAGCCGGTAGTGTAACTGACTGCCAACTGACGAAACGTAAATGTCGTAACGGACCCGGCCAGGGTACGGTGGTTCCCCGGGGGGAACGACCAGCGCGGAAACAGACCGTTGCTGCTGTGCATCAATGGCCCGCCCCGGAATGCCGGCTCGGGCGCCTCGGGACGCCGAGCGACAGGCCTCAGGCCGCCTCGACGACCGCGCGATAGCCCGCGGCGTCGAGCAGCCCGGCGCGCGCAGCGGCGTCGTCCGGACGCAGTTGGAAGATCCAGGTGCCGTAGGGATCGCCGTTCAGCAGACCGGGCTCGGCGGCCAGCGCATCGTTGAATGCGACGATCTCGCCCGCCACCGGCGCATGAATGTCGGAGGCGGCCTTCACCGACTCGACCGTGCCGGCCACCTCGCCGGCGCCCAGCCGGGCGCCTACCCTGGCCTCGACGAACACCACGTCGCCCAGCATGTCCTGCGCGGGATCGCTGATGCCCACCAGCAGCACGTCCCCCTGCGGGCGCACCCATTCGTGCGTCGGGGCATATTGAAGATCGTCGGGCAGGTTCATGTGGCGTTTCCGTGAGCGTCGAAGGCGAATTCGTGCAGAGCGCGCCGATAGGCCGGATTCTGTAGATGCGCGCCGAAGCGCGCACCGGCAATCATTCATCTGGGCCCGCCATTGCTGACGGGCTCTGGCCATCTACCCGCATGCTCGGGCGGGCCGCCCTTTCCGGCACGAAGCCGTGCGCATGCCTATTTGATGTTGCTCCGGGTGGAGGTTACCGCGTTTCACCCTGCCATGCCGCCGCGCTTCGCGCGGCGCCGTACGGAGATGGCCGTACGGGTGCGGCACTTGCGTGCCGCCCGCCTGGCAGACTCGTCTCTGTGGCCCTGTTCCTCGGTTTCCCGCCGGCGAACCGGCGTTTATATCCGGACGGCCGTTAGCCGTCACCCTGCCCTGTGGAGTCCGGACCTTCCTCGAAGCTTGCGCTCCGCGATTGCCTGGCCCGCTCTGCGGCGGGAATTTTAGCCCGGACTCATGGTCGACAGGGAAACACTTTCCAATTCTGTCCATAGGAAGCATCTATGACTCCGTATGCCGCCACCCTGGCCCTCGCGGCTGGCGCCGTATTCGCCGCTCCGGCCTACGCCGCCGAAGCCCAGACCGTCTCCACCGAACGCGGCGAGGTCCGCGTCACAGAACTCGCCAGCGGCCTGGCGCACCCCTGGAGCCTGACCTTCCTGCCGGACGGCGACATGCTGATCACCGAGCGCCCGGGCGCCTTGCGCCAGGTGTCGGCCACGGGCGAGGTCGGCGCTCCCCTGCAGGGCCTGCCCGCCGTGCACGCCCAGGGGCAAGGCGGCCTGCTCGAGGTTGCGCTCTCGCCCGGCTTCGCGCAGGACAGGCTCGTCTACCTGGGCTACGCCGAGGCCGGCGACGGCCGCTCGGGCACCGCCGTGGGCCGCGGGCGCCTGAACGAGGCTGGCACCGCGATCGAGGACTTCGAAGTCATCTTTCGCCAGGAGCCCAAGCTCTCGTCCGGCCAGCACTACGGCGTGCGCCTGGCGTTCGACCGCGACGGCCATCTGTTCGTCGCGCTGGGCGACAACAACCAGCGCCCCACCGCGCAGGAGCTGGACAAGCTGTCGGGCAAGCTCGTGCGCATCAACGCCGACGGCAGCATTCCTGACGACAACCCGTTCACGGGCAAGGAGGGTGCGCGCGCGGAGATCTGGTCGTACGGCCACCGCAACCAGCAGGGCATGGCCCTGCATCCCGCCACCGGGGTGATCTGGACCCATGAGCACGGCCCGCGCGGCGGCGACGAGATCAACCTGCCCGAGGCCGGCAAGAACTACGGCTGGCCCCTCGCCACCCACGGCATCAACTATTCCGGCCTGCCTATTCCGGAGGCCAAGGGAGAGGAGGCGCCCGGTACGGAACCGCCGCACTACGTGTGGAAAAAGTCGCCGGCCATCAGCGGCATGGCGTTCTACCAGGACGGCAAGCTCGCCGACTGGAACGGCAATCTCTTCGTCGGCGCGCTGGCCACCAAGGAATTGATCCGCTTGGAGCTGGACGGCGATAAGATCGTGCATGAGGAACGTCTCTTGCAGAGCCTCGGCGAACGTATCCGCGACGTGCGCTTCGGCCCCGACGGCAACCTGTACCTGCTGACGGACGCCGATGACGGCCGGTTGCTGCGCGTGGAGCCGAACTAGTGCATTGACAGGCCCTGAGGCGCCCAAGAGCGCCCTGCGAAAGCAACGCCGGCGCGAGCCGTCGCCCGACGAGTGCAGACGATGACAATAACGACGAGAGGAGCGCATCATGCAATTGTCCGACAGCCATTGGGTGCCCACTTCCCCTGCCCAGACCTGGGAAGCCCTGCATGACCCCGATACCCTGCGCCGCTGCCTCGGCAGCCGCCAGGTCACCCGCGTCCGGCCGCAGGAATACGCGGTGGAGCTGGACGCCCGCCTGGCCGGCGCGACCCACCATTTCAAGGGCCGGCTTCTGGTGACCGAGGAGGAGGCGCCGAACCGCGCCGATCTCGCCTTCGAAGGCCTGGAGGAACACGCCGGCATGGCGCTGGGCCACGTGCAGATCCAGCTCGAGCCGGCGCAGCAAGGCGGCACTCGCATCCGCTACACGGTGCACGGCGCGGCCTCGGGCGAGTTGTGCGAGATCGGTGCCCGCGCGGCGCAGCAGGCGGTGCAGCGGATGATCGACGACTTCTTCACCCGCTTCGTGGACGACATGACCCGCGCGCCGTCGCTGCAGCCGGCGCTGGCCGGCGGCCAGGCGGAAGGCCATTCCCTGCAAGGCAGCACCGCACTGTCCTGGATCGGCCTGCTCGCGGTGGTCACGGTGGTGGTGCTGTACTACGCCTTTCTGCGCTGACCACGGGCCGGCGACGCGAGGCGCGCGCGCCCGGCCACGGGCGCGCAGGCCCCGTGTTGTCAGCGCAGGTTGCGCATGCGCACGTTGTAGGTCAGCCAGGCGACCACTAGGCAGGCCACGATGCAGCACAGCATGCCGGCGCGCACGCCGCCCAGCACCGACCAGCGCGACACCATGACCCCCACGGCGGCGATGCCCGCCGCGCTGCCCACCGCGCGCGTGGTCTGGATCAGCGCCGAGGCCACGCCCACGTCACGCCGGTCGGCGATCATCTGCATGAACAGCGTGAGATTGGGCAGCAGCAGGCCCAGCCCCAGGCCGGACAGCGCGAACGCCAGCATGGCCCAATTGGGCGAGACACCCACGTTCAGCGCCATCGCGCCGGCGCAGCCCAGCGCGAGCAGCACGGCGCCCGCGACCATCAGGCGCTGCGGCTGCGACTGGCGCGGGAACAGGTAGCTGTTGAGCATGCTGGCAATGGGAATGCACAGCACCAGCGGGGTCATCAGCAAACCGGCGGCCGCCGGCGTGACCAGCAGGACGTTCTGCAGCAGCAACGGCCCGAAATAGATCATGATGAACATCACCGCGCCGACCAGCAGGCCGGCCACGTTGAGCAGCCGCGCGTCGCGCTGCGCCAGCACGCGCATGGGCAGCATCGGCACACTGACCTTCCTTTCGTACGGCACCAGCGCAAGCAGGGCCAGCACGCCGACCGCCAGCAGCGCCAGCCCGGCGACCGGATGCCCTTCGTTGGAAAAACCGTACTGCAGGGCCATGAGCGGCGCACCCAGCGCAAGCACCAGCAACACGCCGCCCAGCCAGTCGAGCTGGCGCAGCGAGGCGCGCTTCTCGGGTCGCAGGTCGGGAAAGTAGCGCAGGATGGTGAAGAATGTCGGCACCGCCGCGATCGGCAACACGGCGAACGCCATGCGCCAGCCGAAGGCTTCGGTGATGGTGCCGCCCAGCACCGGGCCGACGCCGCTTGCCAGGGCGAACGAGCCCGACAGCAGGGCCAGCCAGCGCACCCGGCGCCTGGGATCGGGCAGCAGGTCGGCGGGCGCGGCGAAGGCGGTCGCGATCATCATGCCGCCGCCGACGCCCTGCAGCGTGCGCGCGATGACGAGCTGCGCCATGCTCTGCGCCAGACCACAGGCGATCGAACACGCCGCGACCACGATCACCGACGCCAGCATCAGCCGCTTGCGTCCGAAGAGATCGCCGATGCGCCCGAAGACCGGGATGGTGACGGCGGTGGCGAGCAGGTAGCCCGAACCGACCCAGGCATAGAGCGACATCCCGCCCAGGGCCTCGGCCACGCGCGGCAAGGTGGTGCTGACGATGGTTGCGTCAAAGGCCACCAGCACACACACCGCGGCCACCCCCAGCATGGCGAACAGGATGTCGCGCGAGGAACGCTCAGCGCCAACCGGCTCGGGCGGCGGCATGTCCGTCGGGGGCAGTTCTTTCGGCGGCTGCAGGCCCGCCTCGTCGGCGTAGATCGGATCGTCGCCGGGCGCGGCTGCCGGTGTGTCGGTGTCGCGCGGCGTGTGCGGCGAACCGCTGTGAGGAGGGGGTGAGGCGGGGTGAGCGTTGGAGGATGACGACGCGGGATTCATCCCGTGAGGATACCTTACAACGCGGCAGGCGACAGCGCCGGACGCGCAACGCAGTCCGGCGCGGCCGCCCGGCGCAACCGTCCCACCTCTCTCAGAAGCGGCTGAAGTCGGGCTTACGGCGCTCCATGAAGGCCGCGAAGGCCTCCTGCGCCTCGCCGCTCTTCAGGCGCTCGCCGAAATCGTTGAACTCGACCAGGATCTGCGCCCAGATCGCCTCATGACGCGGCCCGCGCATGAGGCGCTTGGTGGTGCGCACGGCCTCGGGCGGCAGCGCGGCGAAGCGCTCGCCCTGCTGGCGGGCGAAATCCAGCACCTCGTCGGCCGGCAGCACCCGCGTGGCGATGCCCATATCGACCGCTTCCTGCGGCGCGATGGCATCGCCCAGCATGAGCTTCTCCGCGGCGCGGGCGTGGCCGGCCAGCGCCGGCAGCACCAGGCTGGAGCCGAACTCGGGGCACAGCCCCAGCGACACGAAAGGCATCTTCAATTGGGCGTCCTCGCCCAGGTAGACCAGGTCGCAGTGCAGCAGCAGTGTGGTGCCGATGCCGATGGCCGGGCCGTTGACCGCGGCGATCACCGGCTTGGTCGCGCCCGTCAACGCGCGCATGAAGCGGCGCGACGGCGGCTCGCCGGTGCGCTCGCCCCCGGCGGCCTGGAAATCCTGGATGTCGTTGCCGGCCGTGAAGATGGCGCGGCTGCCGTGCAGCACCATGGCGCGCACGTCGGTGTCGGCCTCGGCGGCCTCGATGGCGTCGGCCAGCGCGCCGTACATCGCGCCGGTCAGGGCATTCTTCTTCTCGGGCCGCGCGATCTCGATGTAGGCCACACGGTTTTCGGTACGGGTTGCGATGCTCATGAACGAAGTCTCCTGGTTGAATGCAAGCGCGCTCGTTGCAGGGCGCTCAGACGCGCTGCAGAATGCCCGCCGCGCCCATGCCGGTGCCCACGCACATCGTGACCATACCGTATTCGAGCTGGCGGCGGCGCAGGCCGTGCACGACCGTGGCGGCACGGATCGCGCCGGTCGCGCCCAGCGGGTGGCCCAGGGCGATCGCACCCCCCAGGGGATTGACCTTGGCGGGGTCCAGGCCGAGATCACGCATCACCGCCAGCGATTGCGCGGCGAACGCCTCGTTGAGCTCGATCCAGCCCAGGTCCTCCTGGCGGATGCCGGCCCTGGCGAGCGCTGCCGGCACCGCTTCCTTCGGGCCGATGCCCATGATCTCCGGCGGCACGCCGCGCACGGCGAACGAGACGAAGCGCGCGAGCGGCGTCAGGTTGAATTCCTTGAGCACCTTTTCCGAGACCACGATCAGCGCCCCCGCGCCGTCCGAGGTCTGCGAGCTGTTGCCCGCCGTCACGCTGCCCCTGGCGGCAAACACCGGACGCAGGCGCGCGAGCGCTTCCAGGCTGGTATCGGCGCGCGGGCCCTCGTCGAGCGCGACCTCCATACGGTCGACGCGCACCTCGCCGCTGTCCAGGCCGGGCGTGCGGCGCACGACCTCGATGGGCGTGATCTCGTCCGCGAACTCGCCCGCCTGCTGGGCCGCCAGCGCGCGCTGGTGCGACTGCAGGGCGAAGGCGTCCTGATCCTCGCGCGAGACCTTCCAGCGCTCGGCCACCTTCTCGGCCGTGAGGCCCATGCCGTAGGCGATACCGATGTTCTCGTCGCCCTCGAAGACGGCCGGGTTGAACGAGGGCAGCAGCTTGTCCATGCGCACCTGGCTCATGGATTCAGTGCCGGCGGCGATGATGGCGTCGGCCTCGCCCACGCGGATGCGGTCGGCCGCCATGGCGAGCGCCGTCAGGCCCGAAGCGCAGAAGCGGTTGACGGTAACGCCGCCCACGCTCTGCGGCAGGCCGGCGAGCAGTGCGCCGATGCGCGCCACGTTCATGCCTTGCGGGCCCTCCGGGATGGCGCAGCCGGCGACCACGTCCTCGATGCGGGCCGGGTCGAGGCCCGGCACCTGGGCCAGCGCGGACTGGATCGCATGCACCAGCAGCGTGTCGGGCCGGGTGTGGCGCAGCACGCCGCGCGGCGCGCGGCCGATGGGCGTGCGCGTGGCCGCGACGATGTAGGCTTCCTGAATTTGTCGGGACATCGTGTTCTCCTTCAGTTGCGCACCGGCTTGCCGGTCTGCAGCATGCCCATGACGCGCTCCTGCGTCTTGGGGTGATCGAGCAGGCTCACGAACACGCGGCGCTCCAGCCCCATCACCCAGGCCTCGTCGACTACGGAACCCGGATCGACGTCGCCGCCGCACATGACCTCGGCGATCGAGCGGCCGAGGTGAAAATCGTGGGCCGAGATGAAACCGCCGTCGCGCATGTTGACGAGCTGCGCGGTGATCGTGGCCAGCCCGTCGCGCCCGGCGACCGGGAACCGTTCCCGGGCAGGCGGCCGATAGCCGGCGTCGGCCATGGCGCGGGCCTGGCCGAGCGCGACATGCAGCAGCTCGCGCGGATGCATGACGATCACGTCGCCCTGCTGCAGATAGCCCATGCGTTCGGCCTGGATCGCCGACTTCGACACCTCGGCAGTGGCCGCCTGCAGCACGAAGCGCTTGAGGAACTGCAGCAGGTCGGAGTCGGGTGCCGCCTGGTGCAGCTCGGCCGCGCGCCGCGCGCCGTAGGTGAGGCCGCCCGCCCCCGGCACCAGGCCCACGCCGACCTCGACCAGGCCGATGTAGCTCTCGAGCGAGGCGACGCGGCGCGCGCTGTACATGGCCAACTCGCAGCCGCCGCCCAGCGCCAGCCCGGCCACCGCCGCGACCACCGGCACGTTGGCGTAGCGCAGGCGCAGCATGGCTTGCTGCAGCTTGCGCTCCTCGGGCTCGATGGCCTTGGCGCCGCCGCTCATGAAGACCGGCAGCATGGACTCCAGGTCAGCGCCCGCCGAGAACGCGCCCTCGGTCTGCCAGATGACCAGGCCGTCGTAGTCCGACTCGGCCAGGCCGACCGCCTTGTGCAGCCCGGCCACGATGGCCTGGCCGATGGTGTGCATCTTGGTCTTGAACGAGGCGATCAGTACGCGTTCCTCACCCGGCGCCGTCCACAGGCGGATGGCGTCGTCCTCGTGGACCGTGGCGCCCGCCGTGGCGGGGTTCTCGCCGCCTTCGCCGGCCAGGCGTTCGCGAAAGACCTGGCGGGCGTAGACCGGCAGCTCGCGCACCGGCTCGAAGCGGCCCTCGCGCGGGTTCCACGACCCCTCGGGCGTGTGCACGCCGCCGCGCTCGGCCACCGGGCCTGAGGCGACCCAGTCGGGCAGCGGCGTGTCGGCCAGCGTCTTGCCGGCCGCGATGTCCTCGGCGATCCAGCCGGCCACCCGCGCCCAGCCGGCCTGCTGCCACAGCTCGAACGGCCCCTGCTGCTGGCCGAAGCCCCAGCGCAGCGCCTGATCCACGTCGCGCGCCGTGGGCGCGATGTCCGCCAGGTGCACGGCGATGTAATGGAAGGTATCGCGCAGGATGGCCCAGACGAACTGCGCCTGCGGGTTGCCCGATTCGCGCAGCTTCTGCAGGCGCTCGCCGGCATCCTTCACCTTGAGGATGCGGCCGACCAGTTCGTCTGCCTTGCCACCGGCAGGTACGTACTCGCCCTTGGCCGGGTCCAGCCGCAGGATGTCCTTGCCTTGCTTGCGATAGAAGCCCGCGCCGGTCTTCTGACCCAGCGCCTTCTTGTCGAGCAGGCCCGCCAGCACCGGCGGCGTGGCGAAATGCGCGGCGAAGGGGTCGTCCGGCAGCTTGTCCTGCATGGTGCGGATGACGTGCGCCATGGTGTCCAGCCCGACCACGTCGGCCGTGCGGAAGGTGCCCGACTTGGCGCGACCCATGCGCGCGCCGGTGAGATCGTCCACCACGTCGTAGCTCAGGCCGAACTTTTCGGCCTCGACCATGGTGGCGAGCATGCCGAAGATGCCGACCCGGTTGCCGATGAAGTTCGGCGTGTCCTTGGCGCGCACCACGCTCTTGCCCAGCGTGGTGGTGAGAAAGGTCTCTAGCTCGTCGAGGATGTCCGGGCGGGTATCGGCGGTGGGGATCAGCTCGACCAGCGGCATGTAGCGCGGCGGGTTGAAGAAGTGCACACCGCAAAAGCGCGCGCGCAGATCCGCGTCGAAGCCCTCGGACAAAGCCGTGATCGACAGGCCGGAGGTGTTGGTGGCGAAGATGGCGTGCGCGGGCAGCACCGGCGCGACCTGCTTGTACAGGCCGTGCTTGATGTCCATGCGCTCGGCCACCGCCTCGATCACCAGGTCGCAGCCGGCGAGCCGGTCCAGGTGGTCTTCGTAGTTGGCCGGTTCGATGCGATCGGCCAGATCGGCAGCGCCCAGCGGCGCCGGGTTGAGCTTCTTCAGGCTTGCGATCGCCTTGTCGACGATGCCGTTGCGCGGGCCTTCCTTGGCCGGCAGATCGAACAGCACCACCGGCACGCCGGCATTGGCGCAGTGCGCGGCGATCTGCGCACCCATCACGCCAGCGCCCAGCACCGCGACCTTGCGTATGACGAATCGGGACATGTCGTCTCCTTGAATGCGGGAATTAGAACCAGTCGGCGTCCATTGCCATCAGCGACTGCTTGCCGGCACGCAGGGCGCGCATGCGCGCACCCGCCTCGGGCAGCAGGCGCGCGAAATAGAAGCGTGCGGTGGCGAGCTTGGCGGCGTAGAACGGATCGCCACTGCCCTGCCTGTCCAGCGCGACGCGCGCCATCTGCGCCCAGAAGTAGGCGAACACCAGGTGCCCGGCCACGCGCAGATAGTCCGTCGCCGCCGCTCCCACCTCGGTCGGATCGGCCATGGCTTTCATGCCGACCTCCATGGTGAGCTTGGTGAACTTGTCGCCCAGGTCCGCCAGCGGCGTGATGAACTCGTTCATGTCCTCGCGCGTGCCGTGCTCCTGCACGAAGGCCTGCACCTTGGCGCCGAACCTGCGCAGCGCCGCGCCGTTGTCGCGCAGCACCTTGCGTCCCAGCAAGTCCAGCGCCTGGATCGTGTTGGTACCCTCGTAGATGGTGGTGATGCGCGCATCGCGCACGTACTGCTCAGCGCCGTTGTCGCGGATGTAGCCGTGTCCGCCGAACACCTGCTGCGCCTCGATGGCCGAGCTGAGCCCGTTGTCGGTGAGAAAGGCCTTCACGATGGGCGTGATGAGCGCAAGCATCTGCCCGGCCTCCTCGCGCACCGCGGCGTCGGGATGCGCGTGGGCGATGTCGATCTGCAGCCCGGCCCAGTAGCCCAGCGCGCGCCCGCCTTCGGCATAGGCGCGGGCAGTGAGCAGCATGCGCCGTACGTCCGGGTGCACGATGATCGGGTCCGCTGGCTTGTCGGGCGCCGCCGCGCCCTTGAGCGCACGGCTCTGCAGGCGCTCGCGGGCATAGGCCACGGCGTTCTGGTAGGCCACTTCGTTCAGGCCCAGGCCCTGCATGCCCACGCCCAGGCGCGCGCCGTTCATCATCACGAACATGGCGGCCAGACCTTGGTGCGGCTCGCTCACCAGCCAGCCGGTGGCGTTCTCCATCACCATCTGGCAGGTGCTGTTGCCGTGGATGCCCATCTTGTGTTCGATACCGGCGCAGAAGATGCCGTTGCGCTCGCCCACGCCGCCCTCGGCCGTGGGCAGGAACTTGGGCACGATGAAGAGCGAAATGCCGCGCGAGCCTTCGGGCGCGTCGGGCAGCTTGGCCAGCACCAGGTGCACGATGTTCTCGGTGAGGTCGTGCTCGCCGGCGGAGATGAAGATCTTGCTGCCGGTGATCTTGTAGGCGCCGTCGCCGGTGGGCACGGCGCGCGTCTTGATGAGGCCGAGGTCCGTGCCGCACTGCGGCTCGGTCAGGCACATGGTGCCGGCCCACTCGCCCGACAGCAGCTTGGGCAGGTAGAGCGCCTTCTGCTCGGGCGTGCCGTGCGCGTGCAGGCATTCGTAGGCGCCCAGCGTCAGGCCGGGATACATGGCCCAGGCCTGGTTGGCGCTGCACTGCATTTCGCCGATCGCGGTGTGGATCAGCGCCGGCAGCCCCTGGCCGCCGAACTCGGGATCGCCGGCCACCCCACCCCAGCCCGCATCGCGGAACTGCTGCCAGGCCTGCTTGAAACCCTGAGGCGTGGTCACGCTACGGGCTTGCGCGTCATAGCGGCAGCCCTCGACGTCGCCGCTGGCGTTCAACGGAAACAGCACCTCGGCGCAGAACTTACCGCTTTCCTCAAGCACCTGGTCGATCGTGCCGGCATCCACCTCGGCATAGGGCGGCAGCGCGGCCAGTTGGGCGCAAGCGTCGAGCAGCTCATGGATCACGAACTGCTGATCGCGCAGGGGGGCTTGGTAAACCGGCATGAATGTCTCCTGGGATGAATGGATTGCGCCGTGCCGTCAGGCCGGCGTGGCGAGGGTCTGGGCCAGGCGGTGCGCCACGCCCTGGCGTGTGCGGGCAAGCGCGTCGGCGTGTTTCAGAAAGCGGGCATGCATGTGTAGCGCCAGGATCAGCCCCATGAGTTCGAACACGAGCTGCTCGGTATCAGTATCGGTGCGCATGTGTCCACAGGCAACGGCCTGGGCACAGGCGCGCACCAGGGCACCACGCCAGACGGTGATCGAAGCGGCCAGCGCATCGCGAACGGGGCCCGGACGGTCGTCGTACTCGAAGGCGCCGCCGAGATAGATGCAGCCCTGCTCGATCTCGTCCGTCGCCTGGGCAATCCAGCCGTCGAACAGCGCCTGCACCCGTGGCAGGCCGCGCGGCTCGCGCATGGCGGCCTCGAATACGCGCTGCTGAAAGCGCTGGTGGTATTCCTGCACCACGGCGATCTGCAGGTCCTCGCGCGAACCGAAGTGCGCGAACACGCCGCTCTTGCTCATGCTGGCGCTCTCGGCCAGGGTGCCGATGGTGAGCGCGTCGATACCGCCGGCGCCGGCCAGGCGCAGAGCGTGGTCGAGGATGATGACGCGGGTGTGTTCTCCCTTGCGGGAGGCGTGGCGGGACGGCGGGGACACGGGACTCGAGAAATAAAACGAACGATCGTGCTATTTTGAAGCACCAGGCCACAGGCGGGCTATCAGGGTTTTCCCCTGAGTCGCACGCGCCGGGCTCCGAGCAGCCAAGCCTGCCAGCTCTGGAGCGTGCGCCCGGCTTACGCCGGCAGCGCGCTCAGCAGCGCATGCAGGGCCAGCCCGACCAGCCCGCCCACCAGCGTGCCGTTGAAGCGGATGTACTGCAGGTCCTTGCCGATGCTCAGTTCGAGCTCGCGCACGAGCTGCCGGTCGTCCCAGCCCTTGACGGTGTTGGCGATGTGCTCGGTGACGCCGGCGCGCAGGTCTTCCGCCATGCGCGCGGCCGCGGCCAGCACGTGCTCGTTGATGGCCGCGCGCAGCCGGGCGTCCTGGCCCAGCCGCCGGCCGAAGGCCACCGCGCCATCCTGCCAGTAGCGGGCCAGGCGCGAATCGCGCCGCGCCAGATCGCGGTGCAGCCAGTCGCGCACGTCGCCGGCGAGCTGGCGCGCGTAGTCCTGCACCGCGGGGCTGTCGATGAGCCGCTGCTTGAGCTGGCCGACGTGAGCCACGAGTTCCGGATCTTCGCGCAGCCGGTCGATGAAGCGCAGTACCTGCGCCTCGTACTCGATGCGCGCGGGGTGCTCGGGATTCTCCAGGACGGCCTTGAGCTCATCGACCAGCGCACGCGCGACGCGCCGGGCCAGGGCGTCGGCGATGTCCTCCACCGAGGTGACCAGGTCCACGGCCTTGACCACCCGCGGATGCTCCTCGCGCGCGATGCGCAGCATCACGGCGGCCACGCGGGCGCGCACCGATTCCTGGCCCAGGTAGCCGCCCAGGCGTTCGAGCGCGATGTCGAGCAGCGCCTGGTGCCGCCCGCCGCGGGTGAGAAAAGTGAGCACGTCGCCCGCGGAGCGCGCAGCATCCCAGCGCGTCAGCGCCTCGATGAGCGTGCGCCGCAAGGCGGACTGCAGGCGCTCGTCGTCGAAAAGCTCGAGCATCTGCAGGGCCCAGCCACGGCCGAGCACGGCCCACGCCCGCATGCGCCGGGCGTCGCCCAGCCATTGCGCCAGCCTGGCTGCGGGGTCGAACACCTGCAGGCGCGCCAGCAACGCATCGCGGCTGAGGAAATGATCGCGCACGAAGACCGCAAGGTTGTCCGCGATGCGCGCCTTGCTGCGCGGGATGATGGCGGTATGCGGAATGGGCAGGCCGAGCGGATGCCGGAACAGCGCCACCACGGCAAACCAGTCGGCCAGCGCGCCGATGGCGGCCGCCTCGCAGAAGGCCGCGATCCATGCCCAGGCGCCCGCGTAGCCCTGCAGATGGCTCGTCACCAACCCGGCGACCATCAGCAGCAGCAGCGCGACGGCATACGCCTGCATGCGCCGCAGCGCACGCGCGCGCTCGTCGGAACGGGCTTCGGCGGGAGGGGCGGGCGTCGACGACATCCGTCGGGCGGGTCGGTGGTACGTCTGCGTCAGCTAGGCGTCTTCTGCGGCAGGCCCTCGGCCAGCGTCTGGATGCGGCCGCTGTCCTGGCGCGCGCTCGAGGTGGCGCGCACGGCCAGTTCGGCCTCGTGGTTGGCCGTGACCCGGGTGATCGGCGCCTCTTCGCCCTCGACCGGGACCCAGGTCGGGTCCGGCATGTGCTCGAAGGCATCGCGCAGGCGCTCGCTCCAGGAACGGCTGAGCATGCGGAAATACTGGTTGTGCTCGTCGAGCGAGGCAAAGCGCGTCACGTGCAGCGAATTGGCCTCATAGACGAGCAGGTCCAGCGGCAGGCCGACCGAAATGTTCGAGCGCAGGGTCGAATCCATGGACACCAGCGCGCACTTGGCTGCGGCATCGAGCGAGATGTGGCGATCGAGCACCCGATCGAGGATGGGCTTGCCGTACTTGGATTCGCCGATCTGGAAGTACACGTTCTCGTCGGTGGCCTCGATGAAGTTGCCGGCCGAGTAGATCTGGAACAGCCGGCAGCGCTCGGTGCCGATCTGCCCGCCGAGGATCAGGCTGATGTTGAAATGGACGTCGTGCTCGCGCAGGGTGTCGGCTTCGCGCTGGTAGACCGCGCGCACCGCTTCGCCCACCACCTGGGCGGCCTCGAACATCGAGGACACCGTCCAGAGGTTGCGCGCGTCGTCCACACCCTCGGTGAGCAGGCTGCGCACCGCCTGGCTGATCGCCAGGTTGCCCGCCGTCATCAGCACCATGACACGCTCGCCGGGATGCTCGAACACGGTCATCTTGCGGAACGTGCTGATCTGGTCCACGCCCGCGTTGGTACGCGAGTCGGACAGGAAGACCAGCCCGGCGTCCGGGCGGACAGCGACACAGTACGTCATGATGGGTGCAACCTCGGCAGGCCAGCAATCGAAGACCCGGGAATTTTAGAGCAAGCGCAACTGCCGTGCCCCGCGGCGCCGGCCGTTCATTGCTGCTGGGCCGCCTCGTGCGGCAGCACCTCGACGCTCACCGACATGGATTCATCGCCGCCGCCGCGCCGCACGCCGCGCACCGGTGCGGCCGAATCGTAGTCGCGGGCGACCGCCAGGCGACAGTGGTTCTCGTTGGTGAACTGGTTGTGCGTCACGTCGATGCTGACCCAGCCCACCGCGTCGAACCAGACGTCGACCCAGGCGTGGCTCGCCATGTGCTCGGCCGTGGTGTGCAGGTAGCCGCTGACATAGCGCGCCGGGCGGCCCAGGCCGCGGGCGCAGGCAAGAAAGAGATGCGCGTGGTCCTGGCACACGCCGTGGCCCAGTTCCAGCACGCGCTCGGCGTCGGTGGTGACATCGGTGACGCCAGGCTCGTAGGCAACGGCGCCGTGGATCGCCGTGGTGAGCCGCATCGCATCGTCGGGATCGTTCATGCCCTGTGACAGCACGTCCTGGCAGAACGCCAGGACGGCCGGGGTGGCGCGCGTGAGCGGCGTCTGCACGCAGTACACCTGCACCGGCAGGCTGCCCTGCGCTTGCAGCCGGCCATCCTGCAGCGGCTGCACGTCGACGAACCCGCTCGCCACCAGCTCGATCGCATCCAGGCGACGATGCACCGACAGGATGTGCGTGACGTTGCCGTAGGCATCGATGCTGGCGTGCAGGGGCCCTGGCGCCGCGATGTGCCAGCGCAGCACGTGCTGGTGCGGTTCTTCACGCGGGGTCAGGCGCAGCACCTGGGTGGAATGGTTGACCGGCGCCGTATAGTGATACGTCGTGACGTGCCGGATGTGGTATTGCATGGAGGCTCCTGCGCTCTAATCGGCGATGGGTACGAGAAAGTCCTGGCTGATCCGGTTGCCCAGGTCGTTGACGCGGTCCAGGAAGTCGGTCAGGAACGCGTGCACGCCGGTGTCCAGGATGTCCTCGACCCGGCCGCGCTCCAACTGGGCTCGCAGGATCGATGCCTGTCTCTCGGTTTCGCGCGATCGGGTGGTGCCCACCTCGACCAGATAGCGGATGACATCGTTGATGCCACAGAGCAGCGAGCGCGGCATGGCGCTGTTGAACACCAGCAGTTCGATGACGTTGTTGGGAGTGAGTACGTCGCGGTAGACCTTGCGATAGATCTCGAAGCCCGACACCGCGTGCAGCAGCGCGGACCAGTGATAGAAGGCGATGCGCGGATCGATGCTCGCGGCGTCCTCGTCCGGCGCCTGCGTCTCGGCGGCCGGCTGCTCGTAGCAGGCCACGTCAAGCAGGCGGGCCGTGCAGTCGGCCTGCTCCAGGTGCGCCCCCAGCCCCTGGAAGGCGAGCGCCTCGTCGCGCAGCATCGTGCCTATCATCACCCCGCGCGACAGGTGCGAGCGGAACTTCACCCATTCGAAGAACGCCCGCGGATCGGCCTGCAGGGCCGGCCCCGTCACGCGGCGCTGCAGTTCGAGCCAGGTGACGTTGTAGGTCTGCCAGAGCTCGGTGGTGAGGCTGCCGCGCACGGCGCGCGCGCACTCGCGGGCCGCGCGCAGGCAGGAATAAATGGACGAAGGGTTGCTTTCGTCGCGCACCATGAACTCGATCACGTTGCGCGCGGACGGCTCGTCGTAGCGCTCGTCGAACGACTGGCGCAACTCGGAGATGCCCAGGACCGAACGCCAGGGTTGGCGGCGCTGCAGCGGGCTTTGCGGCAACAGCGACAACTGCACGTTGACGTCCAGCATGCGTGCGGTGTTCTCGGCGCGCTCCATGTAGCGCGCCATCCAGAAGAGGGAATCGGCAGTACGGCTGAGCAAAACAGTCTCCTCGGCGAGCCCCGCGCCTACGGCGGGTTCGCCAACATGCGGCGGGAAGGCGGGCGTTCCCGCTACGGACGATCAGTCCTCGAGCACCCAGGTGTCCTTGGTGCCCCCGCCCTGGCTGCTGTTGACCACCAGCGAGCCCTCGTTCAACGCAACCCGGCACAGGCCGCCCGGCACCAGCTTGATCTCCTTGCCGCACAGCACGTAGGGGCGCAGATCCACGTGCCGCGGCGCGATGCCCGATTCGACGTAGGTCGGCACGGTGGACAGGGCGAGCGTGGGCTGGGCGATGTAGTTGCCGGGATTGGCGAGCACGCGCTGGCGGAACGCCTCGATCTGCGCGCGCGTGGACGCCGGGCCGACCAGCATGCCGTAGCCGCCGGCGCCGTGGACCTCCTTGATGACCAGCTCGTGCATGTTGGCGAGCACGTACGAGAGTTCGTCGGGCTGCGAACAGCGCCACGACGGCACGTTCGACAGCAGGGGTTCCTCGCCCAGGTAGAACCGGATCATGTCCGGCACGTAGATGTAGGTCGACTTGTCGTCGGCGATGCCGGTGCCGATCGCGTTGGCGATCACGACCCGGCCGGCGCGATACACCGACAGCAGCCCGGGCACGCCCAGCGCCGAATCGGCGCGAAAGGCGAGCGGATCGAGGAAGTCGTCGTCGATGCGCCGATAGAGCACGTCGACCCGGCGCGGCCCGCGCGTGGTATGCATATAGAGCGCGTTGCCGTCGACGAAGAGATCCTGGCCCTCGACCAGTTCCACCCCCATCTGCTGCGCAAGAAAGGCGTGCTCGAAATACGCCGAGTTGTACATGCCGGGCGTAAGCACCGCCACCACCGGCTTGTCGACGTAGGCCGGCGCCACGGCGCGCAGGCTCTCGAGCAGCAGGTCCGGATAGTGCTCGACCGGCGCGACCTTGATGCGCCCGAAGAGGTCGGGGAAAAGACGCATCATCATCTTGCGGTTCTCGAGCATGTAGGACACGCCCGAGGGCACGCGCAGGTTGTCCTCCAGCACGTAGAACTCGCCCTCGCCCGCGCGCACCACGTCGATGCCGGCCACGTGACAGTACACGTCGCCCTCGACCTGGATGTCCTGCATCTCCGGCCGGTACTGCGGGTTCATGAACACGTGGTCGGCGGGAATCACCCCGGCGCGGACGATCTCGTGCCCGTGATAGACGTCGTGCACGAACATGTTGAGGGCCTTGACCCGCTGGCGCAGCCCCGCCTCCAGGGTGCGCCACTCGGCCGCCGGCAGCACGCGCGGCACCATGTCGAAGGGAATCAACCGCTCGGTGCCCGCCTGGTCGCCGTAGACGGCGAAGGTGATGCCCACGCGTCGAAAGCTGAGATCTGCCTCGGCCCGCTTGGTGACCATGTCTTCCGGCGGCTGTTCGCGCAGCCAGTTGGCGAACTCTGCGTATTGGGATCGCACCCTGCCCTCGGCATCGTACATCTCGTCGAACGGCAGGCGGCGCGGATTGGATTTCGCTGTCGCGCTCATGATGCTCCTCATGGTCTCATGACCAATTCAAGCAAAATGTGTACCAATATTCAAGCCATCGCTCCAGCTTGGTGCATGGCCGGCCACGCACCTGTCGAGTGCCGGTTTCGCACCATGGCGACCCGCGCCGCAACGGCCCAGCCATGAGAATGGCACCAATCCCGGGCATGCAACGCGGATGCCGGCGCTACACCAGCCTGATCGGCACCCGGCGCACCATGCTGGTCCCACCGGGTACGGGCTCTGAACCGGGCGCCGGGCCACCGCCACGGCTAGCCCGAAAACACCGAGCCCCGTGCGACGCGAATCGCACGGGGCTCGGTGAGGCAGGCGGGGCCGGGGCCGAACGCTCGCGGGCGCGCCCTCGACCCTGCCCGGATCAGGCCTGAGCCTGCTTCAGCCGCGCATGCAGCTCCTGCAGCGAATACACCTGCAGGCCGCCGCCGTGGCGCAGGTATTGCATGCCTTCCACCGCGGCGCGGGCGCCGGCGATGGTGGTGTAGTACGTGACGCGCGCGGCCAGCGCCGAGGTGCGGATGGTGCGCGAATCGACGATGGGGTTGCGGCGCTCCTCGACGGTGTTGATGACCAGCGAGATCTCGCCGTTCTTCAGCATGTCGACGATGTGCGGGCGGCCTTCGGTGACCTTGTTGACCACGGTCACGGGAATGCCCGCCTCGGTGATCGCTGCCGCCGTGCCGCGCGTGGCGACCACCTTGAAGCCCAGGTTGTGCAGGCCGCGGGCCACCTCGACCGCACGCGGCTTGTCCTGGTTCTTCACGCTGATGAAGGCCACGCCGTCGTCGGGCAGGCGCACGCTGGCGGCCAACTGCGACTTCACGAAGGCTTCGCCGAAGCTTTCGCCCACGCCCATGACTTCGCCGGTGGACTTCATCTCGGGCCCCAGGATGGTGTCCACGCCCGGGAACTTCACGAACGGGAAGACGGCTTCCTTGACTGCGTAGTAGGAGGGGACGACCTCCTCGCCCAGGCCCTGTGCGTCGAAGGTCTGGCCGGCCATGGCGCGCGCGGCCACCTTGGCGAGCGACACGCCGGTGGCCTTCGATACGTAGGGCACGGTGCGCGAGGCGCGCGGGTTCACTTCCAGCACGTAGACCGTGTCGTCCTGGATCGCGAACTGCACGTTCATCAGGCCGATCACGTTCAGCGCACGGGCCATCAGGCCGGTCTGGCGCTTGAGCTCGGCGATGACTTCCGGCGACAGCGAGTACGGCGGCAGGCAGCAGGCCGAGTCGCCCGAGTGCACGCCGGCCTGCTCAATGTGCTCCATCACGCCGCCGATGTAGATGCGCTGGCCGTCGGACAGGCAGTCCACGTCGACTTCCACGGCATTGGACAGGAAGCGATCGAGCAGCACCGGGGAGTCGTTGCTGACCTTGACGGCTTCGCGCATATAGCGCTCGAGGTCGGCCGGCTCATGCACGATTTCCATCGCGCGCCCGCCCAGCACGTAGCTCGGGCGGACCACCAGCGGATAGCCGATCTCGGTGGCGTGCGCCATGGCCTCGGCCTCGGTGCGCGCGGTGCGGTTGGGTGGCTGGCGCAGGTCGAGCTTCATGAGCAGCTTCTGGAAGCGCTCGCGATCCTCGGCGATGTCGATGGACTCGGGGCTGGTGCCGATGATGGGCACGCCGTTGGCTTCCAGCGCCTTGGCGAGCTTCAACGGGGTCTGGCCGCCGTACTGCACGATCATGCCGACCGGCTTTTCCTTGTGCACGATCTCGAGTACGTCTTCCAGCGTGAGCGGCTCGAAGTACAGGCGATCGGACGTGTCGTAGTCGGTGGAGACCGTCTCGGGGTTGCAGTTGACCATGATGGTTTCATAGCCGTCCTGCTTCAACGCGAGCGCGGCGTGCACGCAGCAGTAGTCGAACTCGATGCCCTGGCCGATGCGGTTCGGCCCGCCGCCCAGGACGATGATCTTCTTCTTGTCCGTGGGATTGGCCTCGCACTCCTCTTCATAGGTGGAATACATATAGGCGGTGTCGGTGGCGAACTCGGCCGCGCAGGTGTCCACGCGCTTGTACACCGGGCGCACGTCGAACTGGTGGCGCTGCTTGCGCACCTCGCTCTCGGTGGTGTCGAGCAGCCAGGCCAGGCGGCGGTCGGAAAAGCCGCGGCGCTTGAGGTTCCACAGTGTGTCGCGGTCGAGGTCGGCCAGCGTGTGCTTTTCCAGCGCCAGCTCGATGTCGACGATTTCCTTGATCTGCGCGAGGAACCAGCGGTCGATGTGCGTGAGCGCATGGACTTCCTCGATCGACCAGCCCTGGGCGAAGGCGTCGCCCACGTACCAGATGCGCTCGGGGCCGGGCTCGCCCAGTTCGACTTCGAGCTTCTCGCGGTCGGTGGTCTTCTGATTCAGACCGTCCACGCCGACTTCCAGGCCGCGCAGGGCCTTCTGGAAGGATTCCTGGAAGGTGCGGCCGATGGCCATGACCTCGCCCACCGACTTCATCTGCGTGGTCAGGCGCGAATCGGCCTGCGGGAACTTCTCGAACGCGAAACGCGGCACCTTGGTGACCACGTAGTCGATGGTGGGCTCGAACGAGGCCGGCGTGCGCCCGCCCGTGATCTCGTTGCGCAGCTCATCGAGCGTGTAGCCGATCGCGAGCTTGGCCGCGATCTTGGCGATCGGAAAGCCCGTGGCCTTGGAGGCCAGCGCCGACGAACGCGACACGCGCGGGTTCATTTCGATCACGATCATGCGCCCGTTCTCGGGGTTGACCGCGAACTGCACGTTCGAGCCGCCGGTGTCCACGCCGATCTCGCGCAGCACCGCGATCGAGGCGTCGCGCATGATCTGGTATTCCTTGTCGGTGAGCGTCTGCGCCGGCGCCACCGTGATGGAATCGCCCGTGTGCACGCCCATCGGGTCGAGGTTCTCGATCGAGCACACGATGATGCAGTTGTCGGCGCGATCGCGCACGACTTCCATCTCGAACTCCTTCCAGCCGAGCAGCGATTCCTCGATCAAGAGTTCGTTGGTCGGCGAGGCTTCCAGGCCGCGGCGGCAGATGGTCTCGAACTCTTCCGCGTTGTAGGCGATGCCGCCGCCGGTGCCGCCCAGCGTGAAGCTCGGGCGGATCACCACCGGAAAGCCCGACTGGCCGGTGGTCTGGGCGATGCGACGCTGGACTTCCCAGGCTTCGTCCATGCTGTGGGCCACGCCCGATTGCGCGGACTCCAGGCCGATGTCGCTCATGGCCTGCTTGAACTTCTGGCGATCCTCGGCCTTCTCGATGGCGTGGGCGTTGGCGCCGATCAGCTCGACACCGTATTTGTCGAGCACACCGTGCTTGGCCAGATCCAGTGCGCAGTTGAGCGCCGTCTGCCCACCCATGGTGGGCAGGAGCGCGTCGGGACGCTCGCGGTCGATGATCTTCTCGACGACCTGCCAGGTGATCGGCTCGACGTAGGTGACGTCGGCCGTCTCAGGGTCGGTCATGATGGTGGCCGGGTTGCTGTTGACCAGCACGACCCGGTAGCCCTCCTGCTTCAACGCCTTGCAGGCCTGGGCCCCGGAGTAGTCGAACTCGCAGGCCTGGCCGATGATGATGGGACCGGCGCCAATGATGAGGATGGTCTTTATGTCTGTACGCTTGGGCATGGAACGGGGCTCTTTGGGGATGCGTCGCCGCCCGGCCGAGCGGACGGCGGGGGCAGCGCGATGCGGGATGTGGAAAAGTGCGCGCGGCGCAGGGCCCGCCGCGCACGGAGTCGGAGCACGCCGCGGCGGCGCCAGGCCGCGCGGCGCGACAACGGCCTCAGGCCTTTTCCATCATGCCGACGAAACGGTCGAACAACTCCAGGATGTCGTGCGGGCCGGGGCTGGCTTCCGGGTGGCCCTGGAAGCAGAAGGCCGGGCGGTCGGTCAGCTCGAAGCCTTGCAGCGAACCATCGAACAGCGACTTATGCGTGATGCGGGTGTTGGCCGGCAGCGATGCCCCGTCCACTTCGAAACCGTGGTTCTGGCTGGTGATGTAGACGCGGCCGGTGGCGATGTCGAGCACCGGATGGTTCGCGCCATGGTGGCCGAATTTCATCTTGGAGGTCTTGGCGCCGACGGCCAGGCCGAGGATCTGGTGGCCCAGGCAGATGCCGAACACCGGCAGCTTGCGTTCGAGGGCGGCGCGCGCGGACGTGATGGCGTAGTCGCAGGGCTCGGGGTCGCCCGGGCCGTTGGCCAGGAAGATGCCGTCCGGGTTCATGGCGAACACGGCCTCGGCCGGCGTCTGTGCGGGAACCACCGTGATGCGGCAGCCACGCTCGGCGAGCAGGCGCAGGATGTTGTGCTTGACGCCGAAGTCGTAGGCCACGACATGGAACTTCGACTGCTCGGCGTCCTGGTACCCGTGGCCGAGCTGCCAGACCCCCTGGCGCCAGTCGGCCTGCTGGTCGGTGGTGACCGTGCGGGCCAGATCCTGGCCGGCCATGCCGGGGAAGCTGCGCGCCTTGGCGAGCGCGGCCTCGACGTCGTCGCCGGTCATGATGCAGCCGCCCTGGGCGCCCTTCTCGCGCAGGATGCGGGTGAGCTTGCGCGTGTCGATGCCCGCGATGGCGACGATGCCTTCGTCGCGCAGGTAGGCCGACAGGCTGCGCTGCGCGCGGAAGCTGGAGGCGAGCGGGGGCACGTCGCGCACGACCAGCCCGGAGGCGAACACGCGGCGCGACTCGATGTCCTCATCATTGACGCCGGTGTTGCCGATGTGCGGATAGGTGAGGGTGACGATCTGGCCGGCGTAGCTGGGGTCGGTCAGGATTTCCTGATAGCCGGTGATGGAGGTGTTGAACACCACTTCCGCGACGGTGGCGCCGTCGGCGCCGACCGATACGCCGCGAAACACGGTACCATCCGCCAGAGCCAGAATCGCCGGAGTGGAATGGTGGGCCCCTTCGGGAAAGATGGATGGCAGCAAGATCAGTACCCCAAGAGTTCAAAATCAGGAATTAAACCCTCCGATTATAGCGTTTTGGCAGCAACTTCGCCGACGCTCAGCCCGTGAGGCTGCCCCCTCTGCGGTGCAGCAGCCCGCCCGCCAGCGCCATCACCGAGGCCGTCATTGCGATGGCAAGCACGCTCATCGCCATGCCCTGCCCGAGCGAACCCTGCTCGAACTGACGCCAGACGAATACCGAGACAGTCTGCATGCCGGTAGGCGCGAGCAGCAGCGAGGCCACCAGTTCACGCGAGGCGATCGCGAACACCAGCAGCATGGCCGCCGCAAGGCTCGGCGCCATCAGAGGCAGCAGGATACGGACGATCGCCATCGCCGCCGAGGCGCCGTGCACGCGCGCGGCCGCCTCCAGCCCGGGCCCGATCTGGCGCAGCGCGGCGTTGGCGTAGCGCACCGTGATCGGCAGCAGCAGGCAGCTATAGGCGAGCACCAGGATGACCCAGGTGTTGTACGGAGTGGCCGGCCACCAGCGCTGGTTCCAGACCAGAATCAGGCCGACCGCCACGACGATCCCCGGCATGGTGTTGGGCAGCAGGCTCAAGGCGTCGATCAGCCCGCTGCCGCGGACTCTGGCCGTCACCACGCAATAGGCGATGAGCGCGCCCAGCGCGCCGGTCACGCAGGCCGCGCCCAGCCCCAGCACCAGGCTGTTGCCCAATGCCCGCGTGGCCTCGCCGCCCTCACGGCCGATCGCCGCGTAGTGCGCGAAGGAAAGATTGTCCCAGGCCAGCCCTCCCGAGAGCGTGCGCAGGAGCGATGTGCTCGCCACCGAGAACAGCGGCGCGACGACTGCCACCAGCACGACCAGGCCGAACAGAACCAGCACCGGCCAGCGCCAGGGGCCCAGCTCGGCCGCGGCCTGGGCGGCCGGCTTGCCGGCGGTGGTCTCGAACCCGCGCCGCGCCAGCAAGGCGCGCTGCGTGCAGAACGCCGCCAGGCCCAGGGCCACCAGGATCATCGACAGCAGCGCCGCGCCCGGCAGATCGATGGGCCACTCCGAGAAGCGGCGCTCGATGCCGGTGACCAGCACGAAGAAGCCGGCGTCCGAGGCCAGCACCGCGGGCGTGCCGTACTCCTCGATCGCCATGGCGAACACCAGCAGCAGGCTGGCCGCGAGCGCGGGCAACGCGAGCGGTACGACGATGCGCCACAGGCATTGCCATGGTGACGCGCCGCAGACCCGGCCGACCTCGGCCAGCCGCAGCCCGGTGGCCGCGACCGAACGCGACACGGCGAAATACACGACGGGAAAGACATTGAGCGTCATTACGAAGGCGACGCCCCAGAACGAGAACAGCCAGCGCTGCAGGGACGGGCCGCCCAACTGCTGCAGATAGCCGTTGGGCTGCAGCAGCATGATCCACCCCATCGCCGCGATGTAGGGCGGCACCAGGAAGGGCAGCAGCAGCGCAACGTCCCAGAAGCGCGCTGCCGGCACGCGGCAGGCACCGCGCAGCACGCCGAGCGGCACACCCAGCAGCGCCGCGAAGCCGACCACCGTCAACGCCAGACGCATCGTGTTGGCCGTCAGTTCGAGCAATGCCGGGTCGGCGAAGGTCTGGGCGAGCGCGCCGAACGGATGCGCGAGACTGCCGCGCGCCAACTCGGGAAACACCGCCTGCAGACCGATGAACGCAAGAGGCAGCGCGACGAGCACGCCGAGGACCGCACAGACCAGCCAGACGATGCCGCGGGCCGATGCGCCCGCGCCTGCCCCCTGCGCCATCATTTGCGGCCGAACACCTGGGCGAAGCGGCGCAGCGTCGCCTCGCGCTCGGCCTGGCCGACCTGGGCGTCCAGCGGCAGCAGCTTCAGCGCATCCAGTCCGGCGCGGCGTGCCGGCACGTCGGCGCGCGCGGGCAGCAGGAACGTGTCGGCGACCAGCGCCTGCCCCTCGTCCGACAGCACGTAGTCGATGAACGCCTGCGCCTGGGCCGGGTTGGGCGCGGCCTTCATGACCATCATCGGACGCGGTGCGATCACCGTGCCGCTGGCCGGGAAGATGACCTCGATGGCCTCGCCGTTGTCCTGGCTGCCCAGCGCGACGTAATCGACTGCCCCGAACACGGCAGCCTTGGCGCCCTGCAGCACCGGGTTGAGGGCCTGCGCATTGGCGCCGGCCACGCTGGCGCCGTTCTCGCGCAGCGCGCCGAGCAGTTTCCAGGCCGCGTCGCCCTGGGCGGCCTGCAGGCCGAGCAGCAGTTCGAGCGAGGTGCCGGACTGCGCCGGGTCGGGCAGGTTGACCTTGTCCTTGAACGCGGGCGCGGCCAGATCCTGCCAGTCGGCGGGACGCGGCGTGCCGCTCCTGGTGTTCCAGGCGATGGCCAGCGCGGACAGCCCCTGGGCGACGAAATCCTGCGTACGGAAGGCGGCCGGCACCTGGGCCGCGTGCGCGCTGGTGTAGGGCTGCAGCAGACCGCGCGCCGACAGGTCGACCGCGCTGTCCCAGGAGGCCGAGATCACGACGTCGGCATGCGGGTTGGCCGCTTCGGCTTCCAGGCGCGCGAGCACCTTGCCGGTGTCGGCCTGGAACACATCCACGGGCACCCCCGTCCTGGCGGTGTAGCCCGCCGCCAGCGCCTTGGCGAGGCCGCCCGGGCCGGCCGTGTAGACAGTGAGCGACTGAGCCGCGGCCGGCAACACCGCCGCGCACAGGACGGCCGCGCCGATCATGCGCAGACTACGCAGGGAGAGAGTCATGAAAGTCTCACAAGAGAAGGTGGAAACAGGAGGTGAAACACAGCGGGGATGGAACACAAATGGAGCGGGAAGAACGAAGCGGGCAGGTCAGGCGGCCGGCAGCCAGCGCACGCGCGTCCAGTCCAGCGCCAGGCGCACGCGCTCACCGGGCTGATGGCGACGCGCGCTCAGCCAGTCGACCTCGAGTTCGCCGCCGGCCGGCGGCCGCAGGCGCACCGTGGTCGCGTAGTGTCCAGCGCGATAGCGCTGCGCGCGCACTACGCCGGACAGGCCACCATCCGTCACCGCGCGCAGGGCGGATTGCGGGAAATACAGGTGGCCGGCGCCGTCGGCCGGTACGCCGAACGGCAACTCCGGCTGCATGGTGTCGCCGGCCAGGCCCATCGCGCCGGCCGCAAGATGCGCCGGCAGCAGGTTGCCCTGCTTCAGGAAGGCCGCGACGGCGGCATTCGCCGGGGCATCGATGAGTTGTTCGGGCGCGGCAAGCTGCCGGATCCCGCCCTCGCCCAGCACGGCGACCTGATCGGCCAAGGCGAACGCTTCTTCGTGATCGTGGGTGACGTAGACGGCGGTCGTGCCCAACTCGCGCAGCAGCCCGCCGATTTCGTCGCACAGCGACTCGCGCAGGTCCCGGTCCAGGTTCGACAGCGGCTCGTCGAACAACAGCAGAGCCGGACGCGCCGCGATGGCTCGGGCGAGCGCGACGCGCTGCTGCTGCCCGCCGGACAGGCTGGCCGGATTGCGCGCAGCCTGGCCCGCCAGACCGACCAGGGCGAGGACTTCGTCCACCCGGCCGGCGATGTCCGCCTTGCGCCAGCCGCGCATCTGCAACGGAAACGCGACGTTGCCGCCCACGCTCAGGTGCGGCCACAGCGCGTAGTCCTGAAACACCATGCCCAGGCCGCGGCGCTCGGGCGGGACGAAGCGGCCCGCGCCGGCGACCTCGACCCCGCCAAGGCGGATGGAACCGGCGTCCGGCCGCGCCAGGCCGGCCAGCAGCTTGAGCAGCGTGGTCTTGCCGCAGCCGGACGGACCGAGCAGGGCCAGCACCCGGCCGGCGTCCAGGCCGAGATCGACGGCGTCGAGCACGACCCGCTCGCCATAGCGCTGGGTCAGGCCGCGCAGCTCGATGCCGACGGCCGCGCCTGGGACGCTCGTCATCAGAACTTGTGCTGCAGGCCCACACCGAACTGCGTGGTGCGGCTGTCGGGCGCGAACCCGTACAGGTCGCCGTCCTGCAGGCTGGCCAGGGCGTAGAGGCTGGTGCGCTTGCTGAGCGCGTAGTTCACGCCCAGGTTGTACACATTGACGCTGTCGCCGCCGGGAAAGGCGCTGCTGTCGGGCGAGACATGGCTGTACGAGGCCAGCAGCGAGGTGCTGCCCAGGGGCACGGTCACGCCCACCAGGTAGGCGTTGACCTTGCCGTCGAAGTAGGCCGACTCGCCCAGGTTGTTGTTGGGCGAACTCGAAGCACCCTCGGCACTCTTGACCCAGCCGTCCTTCTGCTGGCTCCAGCCCAGGCCCACCTGCACGACCTTGAAGTCGTAGGTGGCGCCGAGCTGGATCGCCGACGGATCGCGCCCGTTGGCGTTGGTGTCGAGGTCGCTGGTGTTCAGCCGGTCGTAGGTGGCGGCGACGTACAGCGGCCCGCTCGCGTAGCGCGCGGCCAGGTTCCAGGCGGTAGTGCGGCGATCGCTGCTTTCCACGCCCCCGCGGGTGTTGAACGAGTATCCGCCCGCCACCTGCAGGTTGGCGAACTTGGGCGAGAGGTAGGTCACCACGTTGTCGAAACGCGGCGTATCGGAAGCGCGAAAACCGCTCTTGCCGATGGCCGCGTTGGACCAGCTCGTGCCGAACGGGCTGACCTCGCCGAACCAGGTCGACGACATCGTGGCCTGGCGGCCGAAGCGCAGCTCGCCGAAGCCGCCGGACAGCCCGCCCCAGGCGGCGCGGCCGAACAGGCGGCCGTTCTGGCCCAGGGTGCCGTTGTTCAGGTTGAAGCCGCTTTCGAGCTGGAAATTGGCCTTCAGGCCGCCGCCCAGATCCTCGGAGCCGCGCAGACCCCAGCGCGAACCGGACTGGCCGCCGCTCAGCAGGCCGGTGGTGGATTCGGTATCGCCCTCGCTCTTGATGCGCTCGTGGAAGATGCCGATGTCGGCGATGCCGTACAGGGTGACGGAGGTCGTGCTCTGGGCTTGGGCCGCACCTGCGCAGACGATGAGGCAGGCGGCAGCGGGAATTCGAAACATGGGGAGTCTCTGCTAGGGTGATGGGGCGGGCGCAACACACGGCACGGCTTGACACCAGTGGTTACGTGACCCGCATTGAACCCGTCCGGCATGACGCGGCAATGACAGCCGCTCCTGGCGTGCCCCGTGCCGCCAGGCCGATGCGATGCCTTAATATGGACGGCTGCGGCACCGCCGTCCTTTTCCCGTTCTGCCCATCCGACTCCCATGCCCAGCCTGCTCGACTCCCTGCGCCAGACCACCACCGTCGTCGCCGACACCGGCGACTTCGAAGCCGTGCGCAAATATCGCCCGACCGACGCCACGACCAACCCGACGCTGATCCTGAAGGCCGCGCAGAGCGAGGCCGGCAAGCCGGTGCTGGAGCGCGTGCTGCACCAACACCGCGCCGCCGACGAAGCCACCGTGCTCGATCGCCTGCTGGTGGCCTTCGGCCGCGAGATCCTCGACCTGATCCCGGGCCGCGTCTCGACCGAGGTCGATGCACGCCTCTCGTTCGACACCCGCGCCACCGTCGAGCGCGGCCGCCAGTTGATCGCCTTCTACGAAGCCGCCGGCGTGGCGCGCGAGCGCGTGCTCATCAAGATCGCCTCCACCTGGGAAGGCATCGCCGCGGCGCGCGTGCTGCAGGCCGAGGGCATCCGCTGCAACATGACGCTGCTCTTCTCGCTGGCGCAGGCCGTGGCCTGCGCCGACGCCAAGGTCCAGCTCATCTCGCCCTTCGTCGGCCGCATCTACGACTGGTACAAGAAGTCGGAAGGCGCCGCCTGGGACGAGGCCGCCCGCGCCGGCGCCAACGACCCCGGCGTGCAGTCGGTCACGGCGATCTATCGCTACTACCGCCAGCACGGCATTCCCACCGAGATCATGGGCGCGAGCTTTCGCAACAGCGGCCAGATCCTCGCGCTCGCCGGCTGCGACCTGCTCACCATCAGCCCGCAGCTACTCGAGGAACTCTCGGGCAAGGAAGGCACGGTCGAGCGTGTGCTGTCGCCCGAGGCCACCGGTCAGGCCGTGCCGACGCTCGCCTGCGACGAGGCTTCGTTCCGCTTCGCGCTGAACGAAGATGCCATGGCTACCGAGAAGCTCGCCGAAGGCATCCGCGTGTTCGCGGCCGACGCGCGTAAGCTCGACCAGGTCATCGCCCAAGCACTGGCCTGAGTGCTGTCACCACCGAGCGGACGGCGCGCTGGCCGCCTCGGCGGCCGCGCCGAGCGCCCGGAACCGACCGCGGCCGTATAGCGCTGCGGCCGGAACGCAGGCGCCGCCCCCAAGCGAGTCAAGTCCCGCCGAATTGGGCATACTTGCGACCTTTGCGATTCGGCCGGGCCATGGTTCCCTCCTCTGCGACACCCGATGCGGGTCCCGCCCGCTGGCGCGATCTCTTCAGCGGCCAGAACGCGCTGCGCGCGCCCATGCTGGCCGGCGGCGTGGGCGTACATGCCATCAACGTTTTCCTGGCCACGACCATCCTGCCCTCCGTGGTCGCCGACATCGGCGGCCTGGACTACTACGCCTGGAACACCACGCTGTTCGTGGTGGCCTCCATCCTGGGCGCCGCATGCTCGACCCGTCTGCTCGCCGCCCAGGGCGCGCAGCGCGCCTATGCCTTCGCGGCGCTGATGTTCGCGCTGGGCAGTGCGCTGTGCGCGCTCGCGCCCAGCATGCCCGTGCTGTTGAGCGGGCGCGTCGTGCAGGGCCTGGGCGGCGGCACGCTGGTCGCCCTCTCCTACGCCATGATCCGCCTGGTTTTCGACGCACGGCTGTGGCCGCGCGCCATGGCGCTGGTCTCGGGCATGTGGGGCATCGGCACCCTGGTCGGGCCGGCCGTGGGCGGTATGTACGCCGAATTCGGCCATTGGCGCTGGGCCTTCGGCACGCTGGTGCCGATCGCCGGCCTGTTCGCCGTGCTCGCCCGCCTCATCCTGCCGGGCCGCGCCAGCGCGGCGCCGGCGCGCAGCGGCATGCCCTGGCTGCAGTTGGCGCTGCTCACCTCGGCCGTGCTCGCCGTCTCGGCCGGCAGCGTGCATGGCAGCGTGGCGGGCAGCGCGCTGGGCATTGCCTGCGCCGCCGTGGCGTCGCTCGCGCTGCGGCGCACGGAGCTGCGCGCACGCCATCGCCTGTTGCCCACCGATGCGCTCACCGGCCGCTCGGTGCTCGCCCCGCTGTACGCCTGCATGTGCCTGCTGCCGATCACCGTGACGAGCTGCGAAATCTTCGTCCCGCTGTTCCTGCAGGTGCTGCACGCGCAATCGCCGCTGCGCGCCGGCTACCTGGCAGCGCTGATGGCCGCGGGCTGGACGCTGGCCGCGCTCTACACCGCCGGACGCAGCCCGGCCGGCGCGCGCCGCGCGCTCATTGCCGCGCCCTGCGTCTCCCTGGTGTCGGTCGCCATGCTGGCGTGGCGCATGCCGATGGTCTCGGAGGGCGCATGGCCCACGCTGCTGGCCATGACGCCGCCGATGCTGGGCGTGGGCATGGGGGTGGGCCTGGCCTGGCCGCATTTGCTCACGCGGGTGTTCCAACATGCGCCCGCGGGCGAGGAGCACCTGGCGTCGGCCTCGATCACCACCGTGCAGCTCTATGCCACGGCGATCGGGGCGGCGCTGGCCGGCATGGTGGCGAACGCCGCCGGGCTGAGCGACCCCGGCGGGGTCGAAGGCACGGCGAACGCGGCGCGCTGGCTCTTCACTGCCTTCATGGCCGCCCCCGCGCTGTGCCTGCTCGCCATGCTGAACGCGGTGCGCCGCGCGGGCTAGGCTGGCCCCCGCGGCGCTTCGTTGCGCTCACCGGGCGTCGACGGGCCCTGGCCTACCAGCGGCCGGAGGCACCGCCGCCGCCCGAGCGGCCGCCACCGCCGCGAAAGCCGCCGAAGCCGCCCCCCAGGCCGCCGCCGCCCCGCCCACCCCGGAAGCCGCCGCCGAAGCCGCCGCCAAAACCTCCACCGAAGCCGCCACCCCCGCCACCGCCGTTGCGCCAGGCCTTGCGCAGACCCATGGCCGTGAAGACCGCGCTCAGGCCGCCGCACACGGCTGCGCCCGCGACGACCCCGAGCACGCCGCCGGCGACGACCCAGCCCACGATGCCGCCACCGATGGCCGCGAAGATGGGCGTGGTCACCACAGCAACCAGCAGCGCGAAGAACAGCGCCGCGCCGATGCTGGTCGCCGCCGTCGGCGCATCCGACTCGGTCGCGGGCGGTGGCAGCGGCTCGCCTTCGACCAGCGCGATCATGCTGGCCACCCCCGCCTCGACGCCGGCGGCAAAGTCGCCGGCCGAAAACCGCGGCACGATCTGCTCCCGGATGATGCGGCTCGCCTGCACGTCCGTGATCGCGCCTTCCAGCCCGTAGCCGACTTCGATGCGCAGCGCGCGATCGTCCTTGGCCACCACCAGCAGCGCGCCGTCGTCCACGCCCTCGCGGCCGAGTTTCCAGCGCTCGAACACGCGTACGGCGTAGTCATCGATCGGCGCGCCCTCGGTGCTCGGCACCATCAGCACGGCGAGCTGCGCCCCCTTCTCCTTCTCGAGCGATGCGAGACGCTGCTCGAGATCGCGCCGCTGCTCGGCCGACAGCGTGTCGGTGGTGTCGGTCACGCGCTGCGTCAGCGTCGGGATCTCGCCCTGCTGCGCCCAGGCGCATGCCGCCAGCAGCAGGCCCATCAGCGCAAGCCACCAGCGTGCGTCGATGAGCGCGATGCGCGCCGCGGCGGCGCCGCGCTGCCTTCTCGATAGGTTCACGTCATCCTCCCGCGGGCTTCTGCCCGCCGAAATCCACCGCCGGCGGACGCGAGATCTCAGCCTCGTTCTCCACCGAGAAATTCGCCTTGGGCGCATAGCCCATCACCTTGGCCGTGAGCACCGCCGGGAACTGGCGCACCAGCACGTTGTAGGACTGCACCGCCTGCACATAGCGCCCGCGCGCCACCGCGATGCGGTTCTCCGTACCCTCGAGCTGCGACATCAGGTCGCGGAACAGCCCATCGGCCTTGAGCTGAGGGTAGTTCTCGCTCACCGCCAGCAGGCGCGACAACGCGGAGGACAACTGCCCCTGCGCCTGCTGGAAGCGGGTCATCAGCTCCTGGTCGTCGAGCTGGTCGGCAGTGATCTGGATCGTTCCCACCCGGGAGCGCGCCTCGGTGACCTCCGAGAGCACCTGCTGCTCGTGCGCGGCATAGCCCTTGACCGTATTGACCAGGTTCGGCACCAGGTCGGCCCGGCGCTGGTACTGGTTGAGCACCTCGGACCAGGCTGCCTTGACCTGTTCGTCGGCCGCCTGGATGGCGTTGTATCCGCAACCGGACAGCAGCATCAGAAAGGCCAGGACGGCCACGAAACGCACTCTCATGGGATGCTTCCCCTTTCTCGTTGAAACCATGCGGCACCGCGCCGCTCTCCTAGGCAGGAACCGCCGCTCGCGCGGCAGCCTGCTCGCGCAGCGCGGACTGCAGCGCCTGGCTGATGCCGCTGGGCACTGCGTCCGTCTGCGTCAACACGCCGACCGGCTCTTCCGAGCCGCCCGTCGGGATCGGCAGTCTAACCAGCACCCCGCTGTCGACGAAAGCCTCGACGGCGCTGGGGGCGGTCAGCCAGACCTCGTCGCCGCTGTCGATCAGGCTGCGCGCCAGCGAATCGGACAAGGTCTGCACGGCGACCCGGGGCCGGCTGATGCCGGCCGCGAGCAACAACGCATCCGCCGCGTGCCGCAACATCGTACCCGCAGGCGGCAGCACCAGGCCGTAATCCGCGAGGTCGGCCATGCGCGGCTGGCTGCGCCGGGCGAGTGGATGCCCGGGCCGCACGACGGCGGCGAGCGGTTCCGCATACAGGAACTCGAAGCGCAGCCCGCCCAGTTCGTCCGGATCGGACAGGCGCCCCACCACCAGGTCGAGATCGCGGCGGCGCAACGCGCGCAGAAGCTCCAGATTGCTGCCGGTGACCACGTGCATGGCGGTTTCGGGATGGGACGAACGTAGCCGTCGCAAAGCCGGTGCCAGCACTGCCGAGGCCACCGTTGGCAGGCAGCCCACGCGCAGGGGAGGTGAGGCCAGCGCGGGCGCCACGCTCGCGATGGCCCGCTCCAGCGCCTCCAGGCATAGACCGACATGCGGCAGGAAGGCCTGCGCCTGCGCGGTGAGGGCCACGCCCCGGCGCCCGCGCACGAACAGGCGCGCGCCCAGGATGTCCTCGAGTTCGTTCAGGGTCTTGGTGACGGCGGGCTGGCTGATGGCCAGGGTCTCGGCAGCGCTGCTCAGCCGGCCCAGACGGGCCACCGCCAGGAAACAGTGCAGATGGCGCAGCCGCAGGCGGTGGGCCGCGCCCTGCCTGGAGCCGAGGCCGCCGGCCGGTGGATTTTCCATAACCTTTAGTTAATTTTATTTCGATGAAAACTCAATTTAATTAACTTCAGGTAATGTGTAAAGTAGCTGGCCAAGCTTCCAGGAGAGCCCGATGAGCGATACGCCACGCCTGCTGACCCCGCGCGACTGGGCCAGCCATTCGCAGTATGTCTACCCGCCCTACAAGTCCACGGTGCTGCGCGGCCCCACCAAGCCGCTGGTCCCGCTGACGCCGGCGCTGAAAAACCTCAACGCGCCGGTCTACGGCCACGACCTCGTGGGCGAGCTCGACCACGACCTCACGCGCAACGCGGTGCGCAACGGCGAGCCGCTGGGCGAGCGCATCATCGTCACCGGCCGCGTCACCGACGAGGACGGGCGCCCCGTGCGCAACACGCTGATCGAGATCTGGCAGGCCAACGCCGCCGGCCGCTACGTGCACAAGGTCGACCAGCACGACGCCCCGCTCGATCCGAACTTCCTCGGCGCCGGCCGCTGCATGACCGACGACGATGGCCGCTATACCTTCATCACCATCAAGCCGGGCGCCTATCCCTGGGGCAACCATCCCAATGCCTGGCGCCCCAACCACATCCATCTCTCGCTGTTCGGCCAGTACTTCGCCAGCCGCCTGGTGACGCAGATGTACTTCCCGGGCGATCCGCTGCTCGCCTACGACCCGATCTTCCAGGGCACGCCCGAGCAGGCGCGCGAGCGCCTCGTCGCCCAGTTCTCGCTGGACGTCACGCGCGCCGACTGGGCGCTCGGCTATGTCTTCGACATCGTCCTGCGCGGCCCCCAACAGACCCCGATGGAGTGAGTCCATGAAACTCGGCCAGACCCCGTCCCAGACCGTGGGCCCCTACTTCGCCTACGGCCTGACGCCCGAGCAGTACCTGTACGACTTTCGCAGCGCCTTCACGCCCGTGCTGGTGCGCGACGACACGCCCGGTACGCCGATCGAGATCACTGGCCAGGTGATCGACGGCGCCGGCAAGCCGATCAACGACGCCATGCTCGAGATCGCCCATGCCGATGCCAGCGGCAGGTTCGTGAGCAGCCTGCAGGAGGTCGAAGCGAGCGGCTTCACCGGTTTCGGCCGCTGCGGCACGGGCACCGACGCGCAGAACCGCTACCGCTTTCGCACCATCAAGCCGGCCGCCTGTGGCGAAGGCGAGGCGCCCTACGTGAACGTCATCGTCACCATGCGCGGCATGCTGGTGCACGCCTTCACCCGTATGTACTTCGAGGACGAAGCCCAGGCCAACGCCCAGGACCCGGTGCTGCAGAGCGTGCCCGGCGAGCGCCGCGAGACCTTGATCGCACGCCGCGAAGCGCGCGAAGGCCGCATCGTGTATCGCTTCGACATCCACATGCAGGGCGAGCGCGAGACGGTGTTCTTCGATCTTTGAGGCTCGCCCCCGCGCCGGCCGGACTGCACGGCCGCCGGCCGGGTCCAGGCTCGGCAGGCGCTTGGCCAGCGCTGCGGCGCCAGCCGTGTCCCGCCCTGGTGTGCAAGCTCGTGGACGACTTCCTGGCCTGAGCCTCAGCCCACCGGCCGCCCCCGGCCGGCGGCCGAGAAGCGCCGCCGCGCCTCGTCCCGGTAGCCGCTGGGCGTGCGCCCCGTGTGCCGATGAAAGAACCGGCTGAAGTACGCCGCGTCGGCGAAGCCCAGGGTCAAGGCCACTTCCTTGACGCTGAGCGAGGTATAGGCAAGGTCACGCTCGGCCTCGGCAAGCAGGCGGCGATGCAGCGTGCCCAGCGCCGAACAGCCGAGGTGTTCCCGGCACAGGCGGTTGAGCTGGGTCGGTGTGATGCCCAGCTCGCCGGCGTAGTGCTCGATGTCGCGCCGCGTCCGGTAATCGCGCTCGAGCAGCACGCGAAAGCGCCGCAGATGGCGCTGCGCCCGGGTTTCGTGGCTGGCGCGGTGCGCGTGGGCGCGTACCTCCAGGAGGCGGGCCAGCAACAGCGTGAAGGCCGCGCGCATGCTCGCCAGCCGCCACGGCTCGCTCGACGCGAACGTCCCGACCAGCATGTCGACCAGAGCGCCGACCTGCGCATCCTCGGTCGAGCCCGCCACCCAGTCCAGCACCAGCGGCCGCTCGCAGGCAGCCACCAGATCCGCCTGCAGCCCGGCCTGCACGGCCGTGACCACCCAGCCCTCGATATCCGGCGCGAACTGGAAACCGTGGCCGTGCCCGGCGGGACTGAGCACCGCGCAGGGTCCGCGCAGCGGAATCACGCCGTCCTCCGTCCAGGCCTTCCCCTCGCCGCGCCGGATGTACAGAATCTGCAAGAAATGCTCGTGCCGATGCGGCCGTATCTCCCAGTCGTGCAGTCGGCTGCGCGACGGGATGGATTCGCAATGGAGCTGTTCCGTCAGTACGGATGACGAGGGAGCGGCCTCGCCATACAGGGCATAGGTGGGAACCGGGCGCATGTTGCGGTGCATCGATATCGATGTTCGGATTGTCCTGTTCTTCGTCGCTTCTGTCCATTGGCTCACCCAGGCCGCGGGCATAGACTTGCCGCATACCGGAGAACCAGGGAGACACCCATGCGCGTACAAATCGCCATCATCGGGGCCGGCCCGGCGGGCCTGCTGCTCGGCCAACTGCTGCACGGGGCAGGGATCAGCGCTGTCATCATCGAACAGCGCAGCCAGGAATACGTGCTGGGCCGCATCCGTGCCGGCGTGCTCGAACAGGGCACGGTCGAACTCATGGACATCGCCGGCGTGGGTGGGCGCATGCACCGCGAGGGCCTGGTGCACGACGGCACGGAGCTCTGCTTCAAGGGCGAGCGCCATCGCATCGATTTTCACAAGCTGGTCGGCAAGACGGTGATGATCTACGGCCAGACCGAACTCACCCGCGACCTGATGGACGCGCGCCGGGCGCTCGGGCTGCCCACCGTCTACGAAGCCGCCAACGTCGCCGTGCACGACTTCGACACCGCGCATCCGCGCGTCACCTACGAGAAGGACGGCCTCGCCCACGAGGTGCAGTGCGACTTCATCGCCGGCTGCGACGGGTTTCACGGCGTCTGCCGCGCCAGCGTGCCCACCGATGCGCTGCACACCTACGAACGCGTCTATCCCTTCGGCTGGCTGGGCATCCTGTCCGACACGCCGCCGGTCTCCGACGAGCTGATCTACGTCAACCACGAACGCGGCTTTGCGCTGTGCAGCCAGCGTTCGACCACGCGCAGCCGCTACTACGTCCAGTGCCCGCTCGACGACAAGGTCGAGAACTGGTCGGACGAGCGCTTCTGGGACGAACTCAGGCTGCGCCTGGACCGCGAAGCCGCCGAGCGGCTGGTAACCGGCCCCTCCATCGAGAAGAGCATCGCGCCGTTGCGCAGCTTCGTCGCCGAACCGCTGCGCTTCGGCCGGCTCCTGCTTGCCGGCGACGCCGGCCACATCGTTCCACCGACCGGGGCCAAGGGCCTGAACCTCGCAGCCTCCGACGTACGCTTCCTGTGGCAGGCCCTGGAAGACCACTACCGCGGCAACCAGACCGCCCTGGAGCACTACTCCGAGCGCTGCCTGGCGCGCATCTGGAAGGCCGAACGATTCTCCTGGTGGATGACCTCGCTGCTGCACCGCTTCCCGGACAACGGCGATTTCGGCCGCAAGATCCAGGAGGCCGAGCTCGAGTACCTGGTGCATTCCGAAGCCGCCTCGACCTCGCTCGCGGAGAACTACGTGGGGTTGCCGTTCGGCGAGTGACCTGTGGCGGGGAGTATCGTGTGGACAGCGCATCACCGCTGCAAGACAATGCGGGTTCCGCTGTCCTGCCTTTCCGTAGCACCGCGCCAGCATGCGCCTTCCCCCGCTCAACCCTTTACGCGTCTTCGAAGTCGTCGCCCGCACGCACAGCCTTACCGCCGCGGCGGCCGAGCTGCATGTCACGCAGTCGGCGGTCAGCCGTCAGATCGCCGTACTGGAGAACTACCTGGGCGTCGAGCTGATCACCCGCGAACACCGGGGCGTGGCGCTCACCCGCAAAGGCGAAGCCTACGCGCGGCACATCAAACCCGCACTCGGTGCCATCGCCGACGCCACCGACCTCACCATGCGGGACACCACGCAGGGTGCGCTGCGGGTCATAACCTATACGACATTCGCGGGAAAATGGCTGGTGCCTCGCCTGCACGACTTCAAGCGCCTGCATCCCAACATCGAAATAAAGGTTTCGACATCCGTGAGCACGGTGGATTTCGACCACGACCAGGCCGATGTCGCCGTGCAATACGGGGATGGCCAGTGGCCCCGGCTGCAAGCGGATCTGCTGTTCGAGGACGAGTTCGAGCCGATCTGCTCGCCGCACTACCTCGAAAGGGCTGACCGCCACCTCGACCGCACGGAAGACCTGCTCAGACATCGCCTGCTGGTTTCACACTACCGCAGGGCCGACTGGGAGGATTGGCTGTCAGCCACGGGGCTGACCGCATGCGCACAGTCAGCCGAGCGCATGACCTTCAGCACGTCGCTGCTCACCTGGCAGGCGGCCATGGACGGGCTGGGCCTGGCCATAGGCCAAACCGCCCTGCTGCACAGCGAATTGGCGGCCGGGCTGATCGTGCGTCCTTTCCACAGGCCAGTGAGACGCACCAAGGGCCACTACCTGATCCGGCCGAAGGTGCAGCGCGAATCGCGCAAGGTAAGGGCATTTCGCGACTGGCTGCTGGCCGGCACACGCGAAGCGCGCGAAGCCATGAGCCGACAATGATGCGGCCGGCGAGAGGTTGCCGGACCTGCAGCAAACCCGCCCGGCTTCCTTTGCGCTCAGCCTTGCACGACGAGCGCATCCACCGCCACCACACCCTGGCCTTGCGGCATCACCAGCAGAGGATTCACCTCGGCCTCCAGGACCGCCGCATCCGGCAGCACCGCCAGTCGAGACAGCGCGGAAATCGCCTGCGCGAGCGCCTCGAGATCGCCCCGGCTCTTGCCGCGCAATCCCGACAGGGGTTTGAGCATTCGCACTTCCTCGATCATGTCGCGTGCCGTGTCCACACTCACCGGGGCCAGCCGGATACTACGGTCACGGGCCACCTCGGCCCAAATGCCGCCCGCCGCCAGTAGGATGATCGGCCCTGCGTCCGCATCCCGGCGGTATCCGACCAGGACCTCGGCAAGGCCGCTGCGCATCGGCTGCAGCAGCACCTCGTCGCATTCGATGCCCGGCGCTCGCTCCGCCAGGTTCGCCCGCAGCGTGGCGAAGGCGTCGGCCAACGCGGCGTCGCCCTCGATGCCGAGCACAACGCCGCCGACTTCCGTCTTGTGCGGAATGTGCTCTGAACACACCTTCGCCGCCACGGGATAGCCGAACGGCAGTTCGGGCACCTCCCCCGACAGGCTGGCGATCACCGCAGGCGCCCGCGGCACACCCAGGCGATCCAGCAACGTATAGGCCTGCGCTTCGCTCAGGCTTCGCCCGGATGCAGCAGGAGAGGATGCGACCGGCTGGACGCCTGGCATGCGCCGCGCGAATACGGACGCGATCGCGTCGGCGCATGCCTCGGGCCCGGCAAAGCAAGGCACGCCCGCCTCGGTAAGCTGGGCCAGCGCCTGCGGAGCATCCGGCACCAGCATCGCAGCGAGCGGCTTGCCGTGCTGCAGGCTATCGATGATGGGCTTGACAGCGAGATGAGGCTGGAAACGGGCCGAGGAGCCCACCACCGCCAGCACCAGATCGAACTCGGGCGCCTCGAGCAACACGTCCAGTGCCGTCTTCATGACGTCATAGCGCGTACCCGCAAGCGTGAGATCCAGCACTCTTCCCGGGTGCGCCGAGATGCCGGCGTCCCGCAAGCGCGTCAAGGTCTCGGCCGATGCCGGCTCGACGACCACCCCGCGCACACCGAGCTGGTCCACAGCCATCGCCGCACCACCACCGGTCGTCGTCACGACACCCACCCGGCGCGGCGCCGCCCCGTCAAGAGCAAACCGCCCGGCGAGCGGCAGGGCTTCCAGCAACGCCGCCAGCGTCTCCACCCGCGCGATGCCCAGGTCCTTCAGGAAGGCATCGGCGATATCGTCCTCGCCGGCCAGGGCGCCGGTATGCGTGGCAGCCATCTCGGCAGCCGCGGCCGATCGGCCGAGCTTGTAGGCGACCACGGGCTTGCCACGGCGTGCCGCAGCAAGTGCGAACTCTCGCAGCCGCTCACCGTGCCGCAGACTTTCGAGGAACAGCAGATAGCCTTCGATCGCCGGATCATCCAGGGTCGAGAGGCAGATCTCGCCCATGCTCAGATCGGATTCGCTGCCCACCGAGACCAGGCCTGCGAAGCCCAATCCGCGCGCCATGCCTCGCGAAACCAGCGCACCGATCATGCTGCCGCTGTGCGAAGCCACGAAAACACCGCCGCTGCGCAGGTCCGGCTCGGCAAAGGCGGCGTTGGCGGTCAGTCGCAATCCAGTTGCCGGGCGAACGACCCCCAGGCTGCTCGGGCCCAGGATGCGCAAACCCGTACTGCGCGCCAACGCCCGCAATTCCTGCTCGCGGGCGGCGCCTTGCGAGCCCGATTCGGAAAAACCGCTGGCCAGCACGGTCATCACCTTCACGCCGAGACGCGCGCATTCGCTCGCGGCGCCCAGCACGCTGTCCGTTGGCGACAGCACGAACACGTGGTCCGGAACCTCCGGCAGCGAAGCCAGGTCGACATATGCCCGCTCGCCCTGGACCGTGGCACGGTTCGGATTGACGGGATACACCGCGCCCTCGAAACCAGCCTTGCGCAGATACTGCAGCGGGCGTCCACCGGTCTTGGCGGGGTCGTCGGACACGCCGACCAGTGCCACGCTGCGTGGGTTCAACAGAGCCCGGGCCAGTTCCGGCCCCACCGTCGCTTGCATCATAAATCCTCAGTCCATCGTTTCATCGTGAGTCGCAACGCGCTGGCGCCGCTCATGCTCGCGGCGCGGGAGGACGCTGCGAGAAGCTTCGTTCGAAAACGCCTTCGGCGATGCGGTTCTTCAGCATCTCGATCGAGCCCCCGGCGATCATCCAGCCGCGGGTACGACGCACGCAATACTCGACGATGGCTTCCTGGCTATAGCCCGTGCCGCCCATGATCTGCAGGGCCTCGTTGGCGACCTCCCAGCCGGCCTGGTTGCATGCCAGCTTGGCCAAAGCGGTACTCTGCGCGCTGGGCAGGCCATGCTCGCCCTCCATGGCGGCCTTGTAGAGCAGCAACTGCGCGGATTCGAGCTTGAGCTTCATGTCGGCGAACTTCCATTGCAGCCCCTGGAACTCGCACAGTTCGCGGCCGAACTGCCGACGCGTCATGGCATGCTCGCGCGCGATGTTGAAGCAGTGACGTCCGATCGCGAGCGATCTGGACGAATTGCCCAGGCGCTCGACGTTGAAGCCGGATATCTGCTTCTTGAACCCTCCTTCGCCCAGCAGGATGTTGGCCTTGGGAATCCGGCATTCGTCGAAATAGAGCTGGCTCCATGTCTCGCCGCTCATGAAGGCCGAGGGCTTGCCCACCGACAGACCGGGCGTGCCGCGCTCCACCAGGACCGAACCGATGCCGCCCACGCCAGGACCGAACCGCACGTAGACCAGAAACAGCTCAGCCTCCGGACTATGGGTGGAGAACACCTTGCTGCCGTTGATCACGACCTCGTCGCCCTCGATGCGCGCCGAAGCCTTCAGTTCGGTGACCGCCGAACCCGCGTCGGGCTCGCTCATGCCCAGCGCGATCAACTTGCGGCCGGCCAGCAGATCGGGCAGGAACCGCGCTTTCTGCTCGGCACTGGCATATTCGACGAAAGTGCGGATCGGCCCGAAATTTCCGGCTTGCACGATATCGGCACTTTTTGGGCAAACCTGGGCAACCTCCTGGATCGCCAGCACGGCATGCATCAGGGTGCCCCCTTGCCCACCGTCCTCCTCGGAGAAAGTGATGCCGAGCAGCCCATGCTCGGCCAGCAGTTGCGCCGTGCCCCACGGGTAATGCGGCGAGTGCGCGCGTTCGAGTGCACCTTCAGCCAAGTGCTCCTGCGCCAGCCTGCGCACCGAGTCCACGTAGGCTTGGTAATCTTGGTCGAGCTCGAAATTCATGAATGTTTCCGTCGGTTCGAAGGTATATCGTGTTCCGCCGCAGGCGCTCAGGCGTCGTAGCCGGGATTGCGCCGCTCGAGAAGCCGCAGCAGGGCCGGCCATTCCAGAATTCCGTAGGGGCGACGGGTTTCCGGACGGAACAGATGCGCGGTACGTTCCTTGACCTCGTCCGACGGGATGACCAGTTCCGTTCCGCAGGCCATCGCATCGACCTGGAACTCGCATGCGCGATTGAGCGCCAGATGCGTGTTGAACCCTTCCTGGATCGTGCGATTCGCAGTCAGCAGGCCATGATTGAGCAGGATCATGGCCTCCTTGTCGCCCAGGTGCTCGGCCAGGCGCTTGCGTTCGTCGAGGTTCACGACCACGCTTTCATAGGGGTGGTAGCCGATGTGGCCATAGAAGCGCATCGCCTTCTGGCTGATCGGCAGCAGGCCGCACTTGAGCGAGGCAACCGCGCAGCCGGCGCGGGTGTGCGTATGGATCACGCAGCCGACGTCGGGACGGGCGGCATGCACCGCGCTGTGCACGACGAAGCCGGCGGGGTTGATGCCCAGGTCGTCGCGCGCGCGGCCCACGATATTGCCGTCCAGATCGATCTTGACCAGACTCGAGGCGGTGATTTCGTCGAACAGCCAACCGTAGGGGTTGATGAGAAAGTGTTCAGTGTCGGGAATGCGCGCGCTGATGTGGCTATTGACCATGTCGGCCATGCCGACCATCTCGACCAGGCGATAGCAGGCGGCAAGATCGACGCGGGTCTGCCACTCCGCGGGCGAGACCTGGTCCTGCATGGAAGGCAATTCGATAATGGGGGCGACGGGCATGGGATGCTCCTGTGTTCAGTCGTTCAAAAGCCGTACAGCGCGGCCGGGTTGGCCACCAGGATCTTCTCGAGCACGCTGCGCTCGGATGTCCAGGACCCGAGCAGCTCGAGCAGATGATCCGCGCGCGGCATGTTCGAAGGCATGTTGATGTGCGGCCAGTCGCTGCCCCAGACGAGGCGGTCGGGATTCAGCTCGACCAAGCGCTGGTGGAACGGCCGGATGTCCTCGTAGTCGGGGTAGCGCAGCGAAGGCCGGTAAGGCGTGAGCTTGACCCACAAATGCCCCTCCTCCACCAGCGCCCACAGCGGACGATGCAGGGCGTCGCTCAAGGCCCGTTCCGGGTCCGGCCGACCGATGTGATCGATGACGAACGGGATAGGCGTCGAGCGGATCAGAGGCGCAAGCTCACCCAACTGATCGGCCCCGGTCCAGAGCTGAGCATGCAGGCCGAGTTCCTGCATCGCCGGCAGGAGCCTGGGCAATGCCGAGATGTCGACCGCGTTCTTGTAGCGCGGCACACCGGCATCGTCGAGCAAACGGCTGAAGCGCAGCCCGCGCACGCCTGCCGCATACAGGGCTTCAAGCGTGCTGCGGTCGGCATCCTCGGATACCACGGCAACACCGCGAAGGCGCTCTGCGCCGGCGGCAAGCGCATGCAGCAGTGCGCGATTGTCCAGGCCATGCGCGGAAGGCTGCACCAGCACGCCGCGCGAGAAGCCCAGCCTGTCGAGCATGTTCAGATAGTCCTGCGCACTCGTCTCCGGCGGCAGATAGGTATGTTCGGCCGCCAGCGGGAACTGCGCATACGGACCGAAGACGTGGCAATGGCAGTCGCAGGCGCCGGCCGGCACGGCCAGCGCGGGCCTGCCGACCTCGGGCAACTGCGCTGCGGCCGCTCGATCGATAGGGGAAGGTGTCATGGATTTCATCGAGGATGATGGCAGCTAGGCGGTTGGGACATTGCGCAGCGTGGGCAGCGCCACGCCCGCATCCAAGGCCCACAACTGCGCCAGCAGGCCGGCAGCGGCGCCCTCGCCCAGCACGGGCCCCGCAAGCTCCCTGAACTTGGCGCTCAGGTCTTCGTCGCTCAGGGGCAGCTCGGGATCGCCCTTGCGGTGCGGCTGGAAGTACTCGCCGCGGCGGCCGTCGCGGGTATCGATGCGGACACGCGCCGAACGCTGGCCGGGAAAGCGCGCATCGGCCTGCGCGTCGATGTCGAGATCGATGCGCTCCATCAGCGCACGGATGCGCGCATCGCCCAGCCGCGCCGGGCTGAATGCGGCCAGCCTGACGCTGCTGTGCAGCAGCGCGGTGGCGACGACGAACGGCAGGCTGAACCGAGCCTCGGCGGCGCTCGACGGACTGCGCTCGCCAGCCACCGCCAGCGCTGGAGCGTAGGTCGCTATCGATATCCGGGCAATGTCATCGGCACCGATGCCCATCTCCCGCGCCAGCGCGAGCGCACCGTCGATGGGTGCGAACGTATGGCCGCAGCATGCGTGGTTCTTGAAAGTCATGCGCGCGATATGGAAGTCGCGCCCCAGCGTGGCGGCCGCGCCGGACCAGTCGGCGTTCTCGCTCATGGCCCGTCCCATGCCTGCCTCGCCATCGAGCACGTCGGATGAACCGGTCACGCCTTCGCGCGCCAACTGGGCCGCAAGAATCCCCGCCTCGGCGGCCCGCCCCGCATGCAGGGGCTTGGACATCGAGTCCTGGCGGAACGCCTGCTGCAACCCGGCGGCGAACGTGGCCACGGTAGCCAGGGCATGCGCGAACCGCTCTGCCGGCAGACGGTACAGCGCCGCTGCCGCAGCGGCGGCACCGAATGCCCCGACCGTGCCCGTGTTGTGCCAGTAGCGGTAGTGCGCCCGTCCCAGGACGGCGCCGATGCGTGTGGAGATCTCATAGCCCACGATGACCGCGCGCAGGAAGTCGTGCGCGCTCGCTGCGCTCTCCTGCGCGACGGCCAATGCCGCCGCGATGGTCGGCGCACCCGGGTGATAGATCGCATCCTTGAAGATGTCGTCCACCTCGACAGTATGCGCCGCCGTGCCGTTGATGAGCGCGGCGGTCCGCGTGCTCGCCGGCCTCCCCAGGGCGAGGGTTGCCCGGCCGCGGTCGAGGTCTTCGGCCAGCGCGACCTCCATCAGCGTAGCGGGGGATTCGACCGCGCCAGGCACGAGTGCCGCGTACCAATCGACCACCGCACGCTTGGCATGATGGCGGATGCCCGCATCGTCGACCCCAGGGCCCGGGTCTGCGCCCCAGGCGGCAAACGCGCGGATTACGCTGTCTGACATTGTTGCTCCCATCTCGAATTCGCTCGCCCGGTCTTACTGGGCGGACAACAGTCCTTGGCTGGCCAGCGCATCGGCCTTGGCAACCTCACCCTGCAGGAACTTGCCGAACTCCACCGGCGTGGTGACCTGGACTTCGGTACCCAGGCCGGTGAGGCGTTCGTTCACAGCGGGCTCGCGCAACGCCTGGTTGAGGGCATCGTTGAGCTTCTCGACAATGGCTTGCGGCACGCCGGCAGGCGCCAGCAGTCCGGAAGCCGTCACAACTTCGAAGTCCGCCACGCCGGCTTCGCGCAATGTGCGCACGTCGGGCAGATCGGCCGCCCGATGTGCACTGGTGACGGCAAGCGGGCGCAGCGCGCCGCCATTCAGGTGCGGCAGGGAGCTTGGCAACTGGTCGACGATCGCATCGATCTGGTTGCCCAGGAGGTCGTTCAGTGCCGGTGCCGAACCGTTGTAAGGCACGATGTTGAACTTCACGCCCAGCGCCTGCTCGAGCTGCAGGATGGCGATGTGATTGGTCGTGCCGTTGCCGGCATGACCGATCGACACTTCGCCGGGCTTCTGCCGTGCGTACTCGACCAGCTCTTCGAAAGTCTGGAAGCGTCCGCGGGCCGACACCTCCAGCACTTGGGGCGTGATACCGATCAGACCGATGGCGGTGAAGTCATCGGGCGTGAAGGGCACGGCGGACTGCAGCTTGGGGCTGTAGGCGTAGCTGCCGCTGGCGGTCGTGACCAGCGTGTACCCATCCGGCGCGGCCTTGGCCACCACACCATGCCCTATCAGGCCGCCCGCGCCGGGCCGGTTGGACACCAGCACAGTCTGGCCGAGCGTGCGTCCCATCGCTGCGGTCACCAGTCGCGTCACGACATCCAGATTGCCGCCGGGCGCATACGGGACGACCACGGTAACAGGATGGGAAGGATAGTCAGCGGCGCATGCGGCCCCGTGGGCCAGAAGCACCGAAAGGGCAACGGCGATCAGCCCGCTGCCGGCGCCAGGGCGTTTCAACATAGATGTGTCTCCTCAGGTTATCGGGTGCGTTGAATGGCTCGTATGATCCTCTTTGCATGCGTCCGGCACCACTTCCCATTTGGGCCACAGGCCCGACAAAAAATCATGGCAAACCGGGCGCTTCGAAAGACACAGGCCCTGTCGTGCCAAGGATCTTTCGGTCCTGCCGATAGGACCAGTTGGTTCCATTGTCCTGGGCGGCAGTGCGGCCTAAAGTGCGCTCAATACCAAAGCCTTCAAGAACAGGAGACACCATGCTTACCCACCGCCGCGCCTTTCTCGGCGCGCTCTGCGTCTGTGCGGGCGCCATGCTCGCCCCCGCTGTGCCGGCCCAGGCACAGGATCGCGCACTCACCATCGTGGTCGGCAGCCCTGCCGGCGGCACCACCGACACGCTGGCGCGCGTGATCGGCCAGTCCATGGCCAAGACGCTGAACCGCACGGTCGTCATCGAGAATCGCGCGGGGGCCGGCGGCAACATCGCGGCCACCTATGTGGCGCGCAGCCGCCCGGACGGCAACACGCTCCTGATGAGCTTCACGGGGCACACCATCAACGCCACGCTCTACAAGAACCTGGGCTTCGACCCTGTTGCCGACTTCACGCCGATCACCATGGTGGCGCGCGTGCCCAGCGTGCTGATCGCCCGCAAGGGCCTGCCCTTCGGCGATACCGCCGGGCTGATCGAGCATGCCAAGCAGAACCCGGGCAAACTCACCTTCGCGATCGGCGCGCAGGGCTCGTCGCTGCACCTGGCCAGCGAGCAGTTCGAGCACATGGCGGGCGTCGACATCCTGAACGTTCCGTACAAGGGCACCAGTCCGGCACTGCAGGACGTCATGGCGGGCACCGTCGATCTGATGTTCGCCAGCACGGTCAACGTGCTGCCGCACCTGGGCAACGATCTCGTCAAGCCCCTGGGCGTGAGCAGCGCCCAGCCCCTGCCCCAGTTCCCCGGTGTGCCCACGCTCGCCGATACCGTGCCGGGCTTCGAATCCTCGGCCTGGTTCGGGCTGTTCGCACCGGCCGGCCTGCCGCAGGCCACGCTCGACGAGCTGTACGGCGCGATCGAGCAGGCGATCCAGGACCCGGCCTACCAGGAACGCATGAAGCATGAAGCGGCCACGGCCGCGCCCATGCCGCCTGCCGAATTCGCCGAGTTCGTGAAGGCCGACATCGAGCACTGGGCGAAGATCATCGAAGTCTCCGGCACGACCCTGGAGTAACGCCATGAACGCGCAGACCCTGGCGCAGAAACTGGTCGCCCGCGCCGCCGGGCTGCCCAGCGTGCGCCCCGGCGAAATCGTCACCTGCAAGGTGGATCTCGCCATGATGCACGACTCGGGCGGCCCGCGCCGTGTGCGTCCGCACCTGGAACGCCTGGGCGCGCGCGTGTGGGACCCCGACAAGATCGTCGTCGTGACCGACCACTATGTGCCCGCGCACGACGAGGACAGCCGCAACATCGTGCGCATCGCGCGCGACTGGGTGCGCGAAGCGGGGGTGAGCCGGTTTCACGACATGGAGGGCATCTGCCACGTGGTGGTGCCCCAGCACGGGTATATACGTCCCGGCATGTTCGCCGTCGGCGGCGACAGCCATTCGCCCACGGGCGGCGCCTTCGGCGCCTACATGTTCGGCATCGGCGCCACCGAGATGCTGGGCGTGCTGGTGACCGGCGAGATCTGGCTCAAGGTGCCGCACACCATCCGCATCGAATGGCGGGGGCAGTTGTCCGCGGGGGTCTCGGCCAAGGACATGATGCTGTTCCTGTGCGGACGCCTGGGCATGGACGGCGGCCAGTACCAGGCCATCGAATATGCCGGCGAGGCCGTGCGCGCGCTGTCCATGCAGGAGCGCATGACCCTCTCCAACATGACTGCCGAACTCGGCGCACAGGCCGGCCTGATCGCGCCCGACGCGACCACCCTGGCATGGCTCGCCGACGCCGGCGTGCCGCAGCTCGACATCGCGCCGTGGCACACCGACGACGGCGCCGGGCTGCTCGCCGAGCACGTCTTCGACGCCGCCGGGCTGGCGCCCCAGGTCGCTTGTCCGCACAACCCGGCCAATACGAACGCCGCGGCCGACCTGCCCCGAACCCGGGTGGACATCGCCTACATCGGCGCCTGCACCGGCGCCAAACTGGACGATCTGCGCATGGCCGCCCAGGTGCTGCGCGGGCACCGTGCCGCGCCGGGCGTGCGTCTCATGGTGGCGCCCGCCAGCGCGCGCGACCAGGCCGCGGCGCGTGCCGACGGCACCCTGGCCGTGCTGGAGGCCGCCGGCGCCGAACTGCTGCCCAACGCCTGCGGCGCCTGTGCGGGCTATGGTGCGCATCGCTTCGGCGAGGACACCGTGGCGATCAGCACCACCGCGCGCAACTTCAAGGGCCGCATGGGCGCCGACAGCTCGCAGGTGTATCTGGGCTCGCCCTATACCGTTGCCGCCGCGGCCGTGGCCGGCCACATCGTCGACCCGCGCGAGGTGCTGGCATGAGCGGTATCCCGCGAATCGACGCCGGCCGCGCCTGGCTGCTCGGCGACGACATCAACACCGATCTCCTCGCCCCCGGCAAGTACATGAAGCACGGCGTGGAGGAGATCGCCCGGCACTGCCTGGAGAGCCTGGACCCGACCTTCGCCGGCGCGGTGCGGCCGGGCGACATCCTGTTCGCCGGCCGCAACTTCGGCGCCGGCTCCTCGCGCGAGCAGGCGGTGGAAGTGCTGCGCGTGCTGGGTGTCGCCGCGGTCGTCGCCGTGTCGTTCTCGGGCCTGTACTTTCGCAACGGCTTCAACCTCGGCCTGCCGCTGCTGGTGTGTCCCGAGGCCGCCAGCGTGGCCAACGGCGCGCGCGTGCGACTGGCGCTGGCCGACGGCGCGGTCGACGACCTGGACAGCGGACGCCGCCTGATCTGCGAGCCCCTGCCGGCCCATCTGCTCACCCTGATCCATGACGGCGGCCTCGTGCCGCACCTCGAAAAGCGGCTGGCGCGCGAACGCGCCGCCCGGACAAGCACATGAACATCGATCTCGCTACCCGCCTGCGCGAACCGCGCATCCTCACCACGCCGGGCGTGTACGATGCCCTTACCGCCCTGCTCGTCGAGCGTGCGGGCTTCGAGGCGGCCTACCTGTCCGGCGCGAGCATCGCCTATACGCGCCTGGGCCGCCCCGACATCGGCCTGTTGTCGCTGGACGACGTGGCCAGCGTGACCGGCAACATCCGTGAACGCGTCGGCCTGCACCTCATCGTCGACGCCGATACCGGCTTCGGCAATGCCTTGAACGTGACGCGCACCGTCAAGCTGCTCGAGCGCGCCGGTGCCTCGGCCATCCAGTTGGAAGACCAGACGCTGCCCAAGCGCTGCGGCCACCTGGACGGCAAGACGCTCGTCTCCACCACCGAGATGCAGGGCAAGATCCGCGCCGCCTGCGATGCGCGCGCCCACGCCGGCACGCTGGTGATCGCGCGCACGGACGCAGTCGCCGTGGAAGGGCTGGACGCCGCGCTCGAGCGCGCCGAACGCTATGCCGAGGCCGGCGCCGACGTGCTGTTCGTCGAGGCGGTGCGCAGCCCGGACGACATGCGCATCGCCCTGGCCCGGCTGGCGGCGAAGGCGCCCATGCTCGCGAACATGGTCGAGGGCGGCAAGACACCGATTCTGCCGGCAGCCGAACTCCAGGCGCTGGGCTATCGTATCGCCATCTTCCCCGGCGGCACGGTGCGCGCGCTCGCCCATGCGCTGCAGGGCTACTACGCGAGCCTGCAGGCGCACGGCACCACCGCCGCCATGCGCGAACACATGCTGGACTTCGATGGACTCAACGCTCTCATCGGCACGCCGCAGATGCTCGAACTCGGCCGGCGCTACGCCGGCTGACCCCGCGCTGCCGCGCTTTCACCAGGTCCGGCTGGTCCTGCGCGAGCGGCTCAGGAGCGGATATTACGAACGCGGCATTCCGCTGCCGGGCGAGCGCCTGCTCGCGGAGGAGTTCGGCGTGGCCCGCGTCACGGTCCGCTCGGCCCTCGCCCGCCTCGCCGAAGAAGGGCTGGTCATCCGGCTGCGCGGCAAAGGCACGCTGCCCGCCGCCGCGCTCGCCACCGCGCCTCACCTCAAGCTGCGCGGCGGGCTGCTCGAGAATATCGTGAGCATGGGCCAGCGCACCCGAGTCAGCGTGCTGGAATGGCGACGCGTTCCGGCCGCCAGCGCGGTGGCCGAGGCCCTCGAACTCGAGCGCGGCGCGGCCGTCCTGAAGGTCGTCCGGGTGCGCAAGTTCAAGGGCCAGCCGCTGAACTACACCGAAGTCTATCTGCCGGCCGAGCTGGCCGACGCGGTGCAGCGGCATACGCTGCAGGACATGCCCATGCTGGTGGCCCTGGAGCGCAGCGGCATCAGCGTCAGCTCGGCCGAACAGGTGCTCGGCGCGGCGCTGGCCGACATCGCCGTCGCGCAGGCGCTGGGCATCGCCCCGGGCACGGCGCTGCTGCGCGCCAGCCGGGTCGTGCGCGACGAATCCGGGCGCGCCATCCAGTACCTGATCGGCCACTACCACCCCGAGCGCTACGAATATCACATGCAGCTCTCGCGCGTGGGCCGCGACACGCGCATCTGGATCGACAACGAGCGCCTGCCGCCGACCTGAAGCCCCGGCCCGGATTCAGCGCCAGGCGAACGCCGGCTGGTCGAAATGCGCCACCCGGGTCGGCCGGCCGGCGATGCACAACTCGCGGAACTGGTAGAGGACCGCGGCGGTGGGGGCAGCGATCCAGCCCTCGCCCACCGGCATGCGCAGCACCGGACGCTCGCGCACCGGGCCGCCTTCGAGCAGGGGCGCATCCTCGCGCATGAATTCGCTGACCGGGATGCGGTGCACGCTGCTCACCTCGGCCGGATTCGGACACAGCCCGCGCGCCGCCCCCGCCCACAGCACGACCGGCGTGATGACGAAACCCGAGCGCGTGACATAGTCGTCGAGCAGGCCCAGCACATCCGTGCGATCCAGCGCGAGCCCAACCTCTTCGTCCAGCTCACGCAGGGCCGCCGCCTCGGGCGTCTCGCCCTCGTCCACGCGGCCGCCCGGCAAGGCCCACTGGCCGGCGTGATGGCGCAGGCCGCTCGCCCGGCGGGTGAGCAGCAAGGCAGCGTCGCCACTCCAGTCGGCCAGCCGCGGCATGTCGGGCAGGTCGGCGCCCAGGCCGCCATCGACCACCGCCACCGCGACAGCGGCGGCGCGCCCTTCGGCGCCCTGCGCGGCAAGGCGGGTGAAGCTGTGCAGATTGGCGCGGATCTGCGCCCGCAGGCGCTCGTCACGTTGCATGCCGTCTCCTGATCGCGCCATGGTGCCCGCGGCGGGCGGCGTCTCGTTGGGTCATGGCAGCATCATACCTGTACCCCTCGGTACAGCCGCAGGCCGGCTTCGGCGTTTCCGGATGGACGCCCCAGGGGTCGGCAACGCACAATGCAGCACTCACGCCCTTTCGCCCACCGCCATGTTCCCGCTCGATCCCGCACTCGTCGTTGCCGCCGTCGTCGTCTTTCTCATCGCCGGCCTGGTCAAGGGCGTGATCGGCCTGGGCATGCCCACCGTCGTCATGGGGCTGCTCACCATCGTGATGCCACCGGCGGCCGCCGCCAACCTGCTGTTGCTGCCCACGGTGCTGACCAATCTCTGGCAGCTACTGCCGGCGAGCACCTTCTGGCCGCTGCTGCGCCGGCTCGCCGGCCTGCTGATCGGGCTCTTCGTGGGCGCCATGTTCAACGGCCTGCCCGCGCTGGGCGAAGGCTACGGCTGGGCCCAGCACGCCTTGGGCGCGATCCTGGCCGTGTACGGCGCCTGGGGCCTGGCCGGGCGCCGTCTGCCCGCGCCCGGCCGCCACGAGGTCTGGCTCTCGCCGCTGGTGGGCTACACCACGGGAGCGATCACGGCAGCCACCGGCATCTTCGTTTTCCCGCTCGTGCCCTACGTCCAGTCGCTGCAGATGGACAAGGATCGCCTGGTCCAGGCCATGGGCATCATCTTCTGCGCCGCCACCCTGGCGCTCACGCTGCGCCTGGGTGCGAGCGGCGTGCTGCATACGGCCAACGTACTCGCTTCGCTGGTCTATCTGCTCCCGGCGGCGCTGGGCATGTGGGCCGGCCAGATCGTGCGCCGGCGCGTGAGCGAAGCCGCCTTCAAGCGGGCCTTCTTCGTCGGCGTGCTGCTGCTCGGCGTGTACATGTTCTTCAGTTGAGCGCGCTCGGCGGCCCGTGCAGGCGCGAGCCGGCGCCGCACCGTCGACGCTCGCCGTTCCACGCTGGTGCACGCGCCGCCACGGCGCGGCCTCGCGCACCAGCCTGGTGCCCTGCTGTGCTGTCCTTGCGACCATGCGCGCTCCGCCGGAAACCCCTGGTCGAGCCGTATCGACGCACATCGCAACCGTCCTCGAATCGGACATCACAACCGCCCTCGAATTGGCACAGGCCTTGCTTTTATGTGGCATACCACGCACTTCCGGCCAACGCCATGCGATGCGTCAGGCAGAACTCGTATAGACAAAGACCAGGGAGTCACATGCGCCTTCTCCGCCAACGCCTCACCATTCGCTGGGCCCTGCCGGTGCTGACCGCGGCCACCCTGCAGGCCATGCCCGTGCACGCGGCGACCGACGTGCGCTTCGCCCTGGATTGGGCGATGCAGGGGCCGCAGGCCCCCTTTCTCCTGCCGCACACCAATGGCTGCTACGACAAGGCCGGCCTGAACGTCACCACCGACCGCGGCTTCGGCTCGGGCGACACCATCACCAAGGTCGCCAGCGGCGGCTACGACGTAGGCTTCGCCGATCTGAACGCCATGGTGGAATACAACGCGCGGCAACCGGACGCGCGCCTGATTTCGTTCTTCATGATCTACGATGCGGCGGCCCTGTCCATCGTCACGCGCAAGGACACCGGCATCGTCAAGCCGGCCGATCTGGCCGGCAGGACGCTCGCCGCGCCGCCGGGGGACGCCTCGCGCCGCCTGTTCTCCGTGCTCGCCAAAGCCAACGGCTTCGATGCCGACAGTGTGAAGTGGGTGAACGTATCGCCCGAGCTGCGTGAGAGCATGCTCGTGCGCAAGAGCGCCGACGCGATCGCCGGCGCGGCCTTCACCGCCTACATTGGTGTCCAGGCCGCCGGCCTGAAGCGGGAAGATACCGTCGTCATGCGCTACCCGGAATATGGCGCGTCGCTGTACGGCTCGGCGCTGGTGACCACGCCGGCGTTCGCCCAGCGCAATGCCGAAGCGCTGAAGTCGCTGGTGGCCTGCGTTGCGCAGGGCTTTGCCCAGGCAGCGCAGGACCCGAAGGCGGCCATCGACGCCCTGGCCGAGCGCGAGAAACTGACCGAACGCGCGGTCGAGACCGAGCGCATGCAGCTCTCGCTCGACTGGTCGGTGATGACGCCCTGGGTCAAGGAACACGGCATGGGCCACCTGGACGAGGCGCGCCTGGAGAAGTCCTTGGCCGACGTCGCCGCCGCCCTCGACATTCCCGTGCCGCCCGCCAACCAGGTCTACACCACCGACTACCTGCCGGATGCGGCGGCGCTTCGGGTCGCACCATGACCCCGCGCCTGCAGGCCGCCCCGATCGCGCCGCCGGCCGGCGCGCCATCTGCCGGGCGGCCGCTGGTCGAGTTCCGCGGGGTGGATCTGCGCTATGGCGAAGACGACGACGAAGACAGCACCCTCGCCTTGAGCGGCGTGGACGTGGACATCGCCGCCGGCGAGTTCACCGCGCTGATCGGCCCCTCGGGCTGTGGCAAGTCGACCATGCTCAAGCTCATCAGCGGCCTGCGCCTGCCTAATGCCGGCGGCGTGACGGTGGCCGGCCGCGAAGTGGACCGGCCGCTCAAGATCGTCGGCATGGCGTTCCAGAGCCCGGCCCTGCTGCCCTGGCGCACGACGCTGGCCAATGTCCTGCTGCCGCTGGAGATCGTCGAGCCGCATTGCCGCACCTTCAAGCGCGACCTGCCCCGGCACCGCGAACGCGTGCACGAGCTGTTCCGCCAGGTCGGGCTGCGCGACGTGGCGCATCGCTACCCGTGGCAGTTGTCCGGCGGGATGCAGCAGCGCGTGTCGCTCTGCCGGGCGCTGATCCACGAACCCGAACTGCTGCTGCTCGACGAGCCTTTCGGCGCGCTCGACGCCTTCACCCGCGAAGACCTCTGGGACGTCCTGAAGTCTGTGCAGCACGCGCGCCGGTTCACCGTGGTCCTGGTCACCCATGATCTGGTCGAGGCCACCTACCTCGCCGAGACGGTGCACGTATTCTCGCAGCGTCCGGGACGCATCATTCACACGCGACGTATCCCCGAGGCGTGCCGGCGCGCTCGCGCCGACCGCTATACGGCCCGCTTCGCGGACGAAGTGGCGAGCCTGCGCGGCTACGTCGGCCATGCCCAGGAGTCCTGCACATGAAGCGAGGCCGCAAACTGCGCCAGGCGCTCAGCCCATGGTTCACCGCGGCCGGCCTGTTCCTGCTCTGGGAGCTGGGCTGCCGCGCGTTCCAGGTGCCGCAGATGATCCTGCCCGCGCCCTCGGACGCCTTCGCCGCCATGATCCAGTTCTGGCCCGCGATCGCCGAGGGCGCCTGGCAGACACTCATGACCACGCTGATCGGGTTCGTCCTTGCGCTGGCCTTCGGCACGCTGCTCGGCGTGCTGGTGGGCGCGAGCCCCGGGCTGTACCGCGCGATCAACCCGCTGATGATCGGCTTCAACTCCATCCCCAAGGTGGCCGTCGTGCCGGTGCTGGTGATGTGGTTCGGCATCGGCACGGTGCCCGCGGTGCTGTGCGCCTTCCTGACCGCGTTCTTTCCGATAGCCGTGAACGTGGCCACCGGCATCGCCACGCTCGAGCCCGAACTGGCCGACGTGCTGCGCTCGCTCGGAGCGCGGCGCAGCGTGGTCCTGCGCAAGGTGGCGCTGCCGCGCGCCATGCCGTATCTGTTCGCCTCGCTCAAGATCGCGATCACGCTGGCCTTCGTCGGCTCGGTCGTCTCCGAAATGGTGGCCAGTAACGCGGGCATCGGCTATCTGCTGCTCACGGCCAGTTCCTCGTTCCGCGTGCCTCTGGTGTTCGCCGCCCTGCTGGTGGTGGGCGTGCTCGGCATCGTGATGTATGCGATCGCCGACGCCATCGAGCAGCGCTCCACGTCCTGGGCGCGGCGCGGCAACGCGGGGGGCGACATCATGGCGGGCGGCTGACGCCCGACCCTCGCGCCGGCGCAGCCGGCGCCCCTGAGCCGGCTGCCGGCCCGTGGTCACGCTCCTGCAACCTTGCGGGCCTAGCGTTCGCCTCGTCGTCGTCACGAGGATGGGCTCGATGGGCAAGCTGCAGGCACGGATGGAAGATCATTTTGCGCACCGATTCGATGGCCGCGGTGCGCTCCTGGCGCGCGCCGTCGTGCGCAGTCTGGCGAGAATCGCCCAGTTGGACCGCATCGACGCGTTCCTGCGCGAGCATGCGCATCTGCACGGCCTGGCCTTCGTCGAAGCGGCGCTGGCGCACCTGGACTGCCGCTACCAGGTCGATCACGTCGAACGCGAGCGCATTCCCGAACATGGCCGGGTGGTCATCGCCGCCAACCATCCCATGGGAGGACTGGACGCGCTCGCCCTGCTGGCCTGCATCGGCAGCATCCGGCGCGACGTGCGGGTGCTCGGCAACGATGTCCTGCGCTGGCTGGGCGGCCTGGGCGAACTGCTCATCCCCATCCCGGTCTTCGACGGCCGTGCCTCGGGCGCACAGTTGTCGGCCGTGCGCCGCGCCCTGGAAGACGACTGCGCCGTGATCGTGTTCCCGGCCGGCGAAGTCTCGCGGCTGGACTGGCGGGGCGTGCGCGACGGCCCCTGGCGTCCGGGGTTCGTCCGCTTCGCTCAGTCGGCGGGCGCGCCCATCCTGCCGGTGCGCATCGGCGGGCGCAACTCCGCGCTGTTCTACGGCGCATCGGCCGTCTACAAACCCCTGGGCACGAGCCTGCTGCCGCGCGAACTGTTCGCGCGGCGCGGCACGCGCATCACCATACGCATCGCCGACCCATGCCCAGTGCAAAGCCTGCCCGGCGAGGGCCGCAACCGCCGCGCGGTCAGCCTTGCCGTCAGGCGCGCCATCGACACCCTGCACCAGGCACACCCTGACTGGCGCGCACCGGCAGCCATCGCGCATCGCCGGTACGCCAGCGCCGTACGCACGGAGATCGAGGCCCTGCCGCTGATCGGCAGCACCGCCGACGGCAAGCGCATCCACGCCGGGCGGCTGGCCGCGGATTCCGCACTGCTGCGCGAGATCGCCCGCCTGCGCGAACAGAGCTTTCGCCAGGCCGGCGAAGGCACCGGACGGCCCCTGGACACGGACAGCTACGACACCTGGTACGACCATATCGTGCTGTGGGACACCAAGGCCGAAGCCATTGCGGGCGCGTATCGCGCCGTCGCCGGCGCGCAGTTGCTCGCCGAACGGGGCCTGGCGGGCCTGTACAGCGCCAAGCTGTTCGCCTTCGCACCCGAACTCGAAGACATGGTGGCGCAAGGCGTGGAACTCGGCCGCAGCTTCGTCGCCCCCGCGTACCGCGGCGGCCGCAGCCTGGAATACCTCTGGTACGGCATCGGCGCATGGCTGCGCCAACACCCTGGCGTGCGCTACCTCTTCGGCCCCGTGTCCATCAGCGCCGCCATCCCGCGCGAAGCGCGCGAATGGATGGTCGGCTATTACAGCCGCTATTTCGGCGAACCTCCCGGCCTCGCGAGCGCACCGCATCCCTTTCGCTACGCCGGCCAGCCGCCGCGCTTCGACACCCTCGACGCCGAAGCCGCCATGCAGGTCCTGCGCGAACAGCTCGAACGGCTGGGCACGCGCGTGCCCACCCTGTACAAGCAATACGTCGAACTGTGCGAGCCGGGCGGCGTCGGCTTTCTCGCGTTCGGCGTCGACCCCGACTTCAGCGGTGCCATCGACGGCTTGATCCGCGTCGACCTGACGCGCATGAAGCCGCGCAAGCGGGAACGCTATCTGGGTGTGACGGCGGCAACGGCGCATTGATCCGGCACGCCATGGACAACGCCTGCGGCGATGCCGCACGTACACACCTCAGGGCTGGCGCGCGAGAACCTCGAGTTCGTCGGCCCGCTGCGCGCTCATGCGCATCACGCAGACGTTTGCGGCCACCCGCGCCAGGGTGCCTCCGTCGGGATCGTCGTAGAAGGCGCAATTCGCATCGCGATAGCGCAACCACGCGCGCTGTGCGTCGCGCAGGGTGTCCTTGCGCGCTTGCCCGATGCGCTCGCCCAGGGCCTTGTAGGCCGCGTTCAGCCGTGCGTCCTGCCGCTCGGCCTCGGTCTGGATACAGTTCATCATGCCCTGCGTGACGCCGCCGGCCTTGTCCATACAGGCCACGTAGGCCGGACTCTCATTGGCATCGGTGGCGGCGGCCCACGCCGACGGCGCGCCGAACAAGGGAATCAGAACGAACAGCCAAGGCTTCATGCAGCTCTCCCGGGAGATGTCCGCCGCCGGCTGTCGCACCACTCTCGACGCGCCGCCGCGGCCCGCGCCCCGGCCCGCAATTCCGAGGCCTGCTTCCTGGCGTGAACACAGCCGCCCTTTGACCCACCTCCCGCAGCCGTCACAGCCCATTGCCCGCATGCGCACTGTTGATCTAATTGGAAATGATTATTAATATCAATGTTGCTTTCTGTCAGCATTTGTTCACAACAGGCGCATATCCGGCCCGGGTTTCCCGTCTGCCGCAAGGATTTGCCCGCTCACCCAGGACCCTCGACGCATGCCCCTCAAGACCATCCGCCGTTCCACGCTCGTCGCTCTCGCCAGCCTCGGCGCCGACGCCCTCGCCGCTGAAGACACGCCCACCGCCACGCTGGAAACCATCGTCGTCAGCGCCACCGGCTTCGAGCAGGACATCCGCCAGGCCCCGGCCAGCATCTCCGTCATCACCCGCGAAGAGCTGGAGAGCAAGCCGGTGCACAGCCTGGCCGAAGCCCTGGCCGACGTCGAAGGTGTGGACATCGGCGACTCGGCCGGCAAGACCGGCGGGCTGAACATCAGCATCCGCGGCATGCCTTCGGAATACACGCTGGTCCTGATCGACGGGCGGCGCCAGAACGTGGCCGGCAACGTCACGCCCAATGGTTTCGGCGAGACCTCGACGAGCTTTCTGCCGCCCATGTCGGCCATCGAGCGGATCGAGGTGATCCGCGGCCCGATGTCCACGCTGTACGGCTCGGATGCCATGGGCGGCGTGGTGAACATCATTACCCGCCGGGTGGGCCGCGAATGGCACGGCTCGGCCACGATCGAGGGCACGCTGCAGCAGGAGAAGGCCTTCGGCAACACCGCCGGCGGCAACGTCTACCTGAGCGGCCCCCTGAAGCAGGACCTGCTCGGGCTCACGCTGCGCGCAGGCGTGTTTCGCCGCAGCGCGGCCGACGTGGTGTACGAAACGCCGACCACGCCTGACGGCGAGACGCGCCCGACCATGGGCCAGAACCCCGTCGAATACCTCAATCGCAGCGTGGGTGCCCGGCTGGCGCTCACGCCCAACCGCAACCACGACATCCTGTTCGACGTGGACGACCAGCGCCAGCGCTACGACAACGATGCGGGCCAGCTCGGCACGCTGGACAGCGGCACGCGGATCGGCGGCTACGAGCCGCGCCAGCGCTACAATCGTACGCAATACGCGCTGTCGCACACCGGGCGCTTCGGCTTCGGCACGCTGGAAAGCAGCCTGATGCAGAACAACACCGAGACCATCGGGCGCACGATCCCCAACGGCACGCCGGGCAAGGAGCCGGGCTCGCCGCGCGATCTCGAGATGCGCCAGACCGTCTTCGATACGCGCCTCGTCACACCCATCAGCGCAGGCTGGGGCGAGCATCTGCTGACCCTCGGCGGCCAGTGGCAGAAAGGCAAGATGGTCGACGGGGTCGCCGCCGACCCGTTCGAGTTCAAGCAGTGGGCGCTGTTCGTCGAGAACGAATGGAGCATCGTGCCCAGCTTCACGCTGACCGGCGGCGTACGCTACGACCACCACGACACCTTCGGCGGCCATACCAGCCCGCGCCTGTATGCCGTGTGGGACGCCACGCCCAACTGGACCGTCAAGGGCGGCGTGAGCCGCGGCTACAAGACGCCGCGCCTGGACCAGTTGGCCTCGGGCATCGTCGGCTTCGGCGCCCAGGGCACGCTGCCCCTGGTGGGCTCGCCCAACCTCAAGCCCGAGACCAGCACCTCGACCGAAGTGGGCGTGGGCTATGACAACCTCGCGGGCTTCACGGCCAACGCCACGGTGTTCAACAACGAGTTCCGCGACAAGATTGCCTCGGGCCCGGGGCTGGAGAACTGCTCCTGGGCCGGCCAGCCCAATCGCGACGGCTGCGTCGACTATGGCTATTGGCCCAGCGTCGATCTGTTCGGACAAAGCATCAACGTCGACAAGGCCGTCACGCGCGGCGTCGAACTGGGCACCCGCGTGCCGCTGAATCGGGCGTGGTCGGTGCGCGCCAACTACACCTATACCGACAGCGAGCAGAAGAGCGGGGCCGAGAAGGGCCTGCCGCTCACCAACACGCCCAAGCACATGTTCAACGCCAGCCTGAACTGGCAGCCCAACGACACCTGGAGCGCATGGCTGCGGGCGGAAATGCGCAGCAAGCGCTACCGCAGCGCCGGCGTCGCCCGCGACGCCCTGGGCGACTACCGCAGCTACGCGCTCTTTCACCTGGGAGGCCAGTACCGCCTGAACCGGAACGTGTCGTTCAACGCGGCGATCTACAACCTGTTCAACAAGAACTTCGTGGATTACGCGCCCTACACCGCCGCCAACGGCAGCACCTCCTACACCAACCGCTACGTCAACAACCTGGAAGGCCGCCGGTTGTGGCTGTCGGCGAACATCCAGTTCTGATCAAACGCCCGGCCACGGATACGGGCGGGGCGGGCCTCACACCGGGGTCCGCCGACCGGACGGCTGTTGCCGTGCTGCTTGCGCAGCACGGCAGGCCGCCGCCCAGGTGTCAACACATTCGGCCATAGTGGCGTTAAATCCGTTTTCACCCGGTTGAATTCTCGCTCATCCAGGCGGTTGCCAGCTTCGGCAAAAATCCTCTTTCTCACGGAAAGCTATCCAACACACTAAAACCGGGGCGCATCGGCGTCGTTAGCGGTATCAGCAGGGAATCGGCTCATGCGTGCCCTATGCGCAATGTGTTGACACCTCGCATGCCACAGAGCAAGATCATCGCAACCGACAGATCTGCGGAAACGATGATGCCCGACGCTCCGGACGCGATGCCGCCCTACCGGCCCGAACAGCAGCTCTTCTCCGACCCGGTGATCGACCGGTTGATGGCCGTAACGATGACGCTCGCCGCCGAGGTGTATATCCTGCGCGAGCGCATCGGCGATCTGGAATCCAGGCTTGCCGGCGACGACAGTTCCGCGTCCGGCACGCCGGCCGGCGAACGCAGCGCGCAAGCGGCCGCATTCGCGGCGCACGTACTCGGCCCGCTGCTGGGCGAACAGCAATCCCGGGGGCCGCAATGAACGCCGTCTCCGGCATGCCCGCCGCACAAGCCGGCCGTGCCCTGGCCGAGCGTGAACGCGAGAGCTACCAGCGCTTCGTGACCGCGGCCCGGCGCTACTGGGCGCACGACATGTTCACGGCACTGCGCCGGCAGGTCGCCGAGGATGTCCGCATGGCCGGACGGGCCGGCGACAGCGACGGCGGTTTCGAGGCCCGTGTGCAGGCACACCCCACCCACCAGGTCTTCGCCTGGTTCGAGCGTCACCTGCAGCGCATGCGCTATTCCGGCCCGCATGGGCTGGTGGCCGGCGTCCAGGCCCGGCGCGACAGCCTGCTGCAGGCGCTCGAAAAGCCCCTGCCCGAGGGCTTGCTCAGGCTGGAGCCGGACCTTCAGGCGCCGACCTACTACACGGACTGGGACATCCACCAGCATCCGGGCGGGCTGGGCTCGGACGTGCTTGCCGCCTTCGTGTATCGCGAGGCGGTCGGCGCCGGCGTGGTCGGCAAGCCCGCGCTGCACGAACGCTTCGCGAGCCAGGTCGTCGGCCGGCGCATGCCGAGCCGGGTACTCGACCTCGGCTGCGGCTTCGGGCGCAGCAGCTACGCTTTCGCGGCCGCGGCGCCGCAGGCCAGCGTGCAGGGCATCGACCTGGCGGCCGGCTGCGTCATGCTGGCCGCGCACGACGCGCCCGAGCCGCTGCAGCCCCGACTCGGCTTCGCACAGGCGGACGCCCTGGCCAGTCGGCTGCCGACGGGCAGTTTCGACCTGGTGACGTCGACCATGCTCCTGCACGAGATGCCGGAGGACGCTGTCCACGCCCTGATCGCAGAAACCGGCCGGCTGCTCGCCCCCGGCGGCATGGTGGCCCACCTCGACTTCCTGCCGCCGGCCGATCCCTTGCTGCAGGTCCTGCATGCCGGCCACGCTCGCCGCAACAACGAACCCTATCTGCTCGATCACAGCCGCATCGACCTCGCCGCCGCGTACCAGGCTGCGGGCTTCCGAACGGTGGAGGTAATGGATTTCGCCGAAGACGACAGCGCGCTCGCCGATCCGCCGCACGCCTGGCGCCTGCCCTGGAAAATCATCCTGGCGGTCAAGGGGGACGGCCTGTGAACACCGAAGCGAACACCGCCCGAACGGACCTGGAGCAGGCACAGGCCCGGGTCAGGCGCTATCTGGCCGCCCTGGAAGCCCGCGACGTGGAAGCGGCCCAGCGCCACCTGGCGCCGGACGTGCGCATCACCGGGCCCGGCGGACGTACCTGGGCATCGGCGCAGGAACTGGTCGCCAACTCGGCAGGCCGCTATCGCCGCATCGGCAAGCACATCACACAGGTCGACTGCCTGCGCGGCGACGAGAGCGGCGTCATCGTCGTCTATTGCAGCGGCACGCTGCATGGCGAATGGCTGGACGGTACCTCCTTCGCAGGCGTGCGCTTCATCGACCGCTTCGAATGCCATGCGCACGGCATCACGCGCCAGGACGTCTGGAACGACGCCGCGGAGCATCGCCTGCGGCAAGCCGCACCGCCCTCACGCTGACCCGACCCGCCTTCCTCACCCGCGAGCATGACCATGTCCACGTTCCAACGCTACACGCTCTGCCTGCGCGCCTGCCTGCTGGCGGCCGCAGTGGCCGCCGCGGGTTCCGCGGCCGCTCAGACCTTCCCCTCCCGCCCCCTCACCATCATCGTGCCCTACGCCGCCGGCGCGACGGATCAGCAGGCCCGTCAGATGGCCGAGATCGCCTCGCGTGAACTCGGCCAGACCATCGTCGTCGAGAACCGCGAAGGCGCCGGCGGCATGATCGGGGCGAACTTCGTGGCGTCGTCCAAGCCCGATGGCCATACCATCCTGTACGGCGCACCGGCGGTCATCACCGTCGCTCCCCTGCTCGGTCAGGCGCCATACGGCTATGACGACCTGAAAGCCCTCGCGCGCGCCAACATCATTCCCCACCTGCTCGCCGCGCGGGCGGATGCGCCGTTCAAGACGCTGCCCGAACTCGTGGCCTACGCCAAAGCCAACCCCGGAAAGGTCACCTTCGGCAGCCCGGGCAACGGCACCGCCGTCCACCTGGCCGGCGAAGCCTTCGCCGAAGCGGCCGGCATCGAGCTGAGCCACGTGCCCTACCGCGGCGTCGCACCCGCCATCACCGCAGCCGCGGGCGGCTTCGTGGACCTGGTGCTCGGCGCACCGGGGCCGATCAACCCACAGGTCGACAGCGGCCGCTTGCGCGCACTGGCGCAGTTCGGGGAAGAGCGCACCGACGAGCTGTCTTCGGTACCAACATTGAAGGAAGAAGGCGTGGACCTCGCGCTGCGTGCCGACTTCGGCTTCTTCGTTCCCAAGGACACGCCCGAGGACGCCATGGAACGCCTGCAGGCGGCCCTCAAGACGGCCATCGAGTCCGACGCCTTTCGAAAGTCGGTGACGGCGGCGCTCTCCAGCCCGGCTTTCCTGCCGGCGGACGAGTACCAGAAGGTGGTCGACGATGAGTACGCGGTCTATTCGAACGTGGTGCCCAAGCTGTCCCTGGGCAGCAAATAGCGGGGAGAACGCGCGGCAGCCGTCGGGCGTGCCGCGCAGCCCTTCGGGCACGCGGCTACAAGTCGTGGCGCGCGCTGCTCCATGACGAACCGCCGCCGGCGGCGCTGAACAGCTCCACCGCGTGCTGCATGCGGTCCGAACGGCTATAGAGGTCGGAACAATAGAACGGCACGCCCTGCCGGTCGAAGACGGTGCGCTGCTGCAGCAGCAAAGGCGCCCCCACCGCCACGTCCAGCAGTTCCGACAACGGTTTGTCCGCCGCGACCGCGGACGACATCTGCCGCAGGCGGTAGCCGCGGACGCCGCCGTGCTTCTGGACCAGGGGGAGGATGCCCCCCTTCGCCAGTTCGGCTCCGATGTCGGCCGGCAGCCGATCGGCTATTTCGCGGGGAAAGTAGGCCACGCAGTAGGCAATCGGCCCTTCGGGCCGCACGCGGTTCCAACTGATCTGCGTCACGGCCTGTTCCGGCGCAAGCCGCAGGCGCCCGCGCGCGCTGCGTTCCACGTGGGCAGGCGCGTCGATCATGCCATGGAACTGGTAGCGCGCTTCCGGGTCCTGGATGCGCAAGTCTTCCAGCGTCAGCGCGCTCCACTCCGGGTTGGTCGGGTCGCTCTCCAGCACGAAGGTGCCGCGCCCGGGAAACCGGCGGACCAGCTTTTCCCGCACGAGCTGTTCGACCGCCGAGCGGGCGGTATGGCGGCCGACGCCGAATTCGGCCGTGATCTCGTGGTCCGTGGGCAGCAGCGCGCCCACGGCATAGACGCCCGATACGATGCGCTCGCGCAGCGTCTGATAGATCCTGTAATACGCGGGAATGGGGTCGCGTGGCATGGGTGATAGATCGGCTTGGAAGCGCCGGGATTATAAGAGTTGTTTCAACGCTGACGCGACCGCATGGGGTCGAGCGCTTCGCGCAGGCCATTGCCCAGCAGGTTGATGCCCAGCACCAGCAGGATGATGGCACAGCCCGCCAGATTGGCGATCCACGGCGCCACCAGCAGCCGGTCGCGGCCTTCGGCGAGAATATTGCCCCAGGTCGCCGTCGGTGGCGGCAGGCCCAGCCCGAGAAAGCTCAAGGCCGTCTCCTGCAGGATGATCTGCGCCACCTGCAGGGTGGCGATCACGGTGAGCATCGGCACGATCTGCGGCAGGATGTGCCGCCGCATGATGTAGCCGCCGCCCGCGCCCGCCGCGGTGGCCGCCTCGACGAAGCCGCGCTCGCGCAGCGAACGCGTGCTGTTGAACACGATGCGCGTATAGGTCTCCCAGCCCGACAGGCCCAGGACCAGGATGAGTACGACGATGCCGCCGCCGAACACCGCGACGACGACGATCGCCAGCAGCACGTCGGGCACGGCCTGGTAGGCGTCGGCGAACCGCATGATGAGCTGTTCGGTGCGCCCGCCGACGTAGCCGGCGACCAGCCCCAGCAGCGCGCCGACCACCAGCCCCAGCGCCATCGCGCACAGGCCGACGGTGATCGACAGCCGCGAACCGTAGATCAGGCGCGACAGCAGGTCGCGCCCGAAGTTGTCGGTACCCAGCGGGTACGCCCACTCGCCGCCTTCCATCCATGCCGGCGGCTGCAGCCGCAGCATGAGGCTTTGCGCGTACGGGTCATGCGGCGCGATCAGCGGCGCCAGCAGCGCGACCAGGCACATGCCGGCCACCAGCGCCGCTCCGATGGCGAGTTTCGTGCGCGAACCGAACCAGCCTGCCCGCATGTCAGCGCTGCCTGATGCGCGGGTCGATCGCCGCCTGCGCGATGTCGACCAGCAGGCTGGCGACGACGATGGTCAGCGCGATGACGAGCACGCCCGCGATCACGATGGGCACGTCGCGCTGGAAGATGGCGCTGACCATCAGGCGCCCGACGCCGGGCCAGGCGAATACGGACTCGGTCACCACCGAACCGCCGACGAGCCGGCCGAGCTGCACGCCGATCAGGCTGATGACCGGGTTGATCGAATTGGGCAGCACGTGCCGCCACAGCGCCCGCGTCGCGCTCGCGCCGCGCGCGCGGGCGGTCGTCACGAACGGCTCGCGCATCATCTCCAGCGTGGCCACGCGCATGACGAGGATGAAGTTGGGCAGCAGGAACACGGCCAGCGTGAGCGTGGGCAGCACGCGGTGGCTCCAGTCGCCGCGGCCCGACGTGGGCAGCCAGCCCAGATGCAGGGCGAAGAACTGGATCAGCAGGATCCCGAGCCAGAAGCTGGGCATGGACTGCCCCACCACGGCCAGCGTCGACAGCGCGAAGTCGGGCAGCCTGTCCTTCCACACCGCGCATGCCACGCCGGCCAGCACGCCCAGGACCACCGCGATGGCGAGCGCCGATACCAGCAGCTCGACCGTCGCGCCCAGCCGCCCAAGGACGACCTGCATCGCGTCGGTGTGAAACTGCAGGCTGGTGCCGAAGTTGCCGTGCAGCAGGTCGACCAGGAAATAGCCGAACTGCACCGGAATCGATTTGTCCAGGTGCAGTTGCTCGCGCAGCATCGCCTCCTGCTCGGGCGTGGCCTCGATGCCGAGATAGATCGCCACCGGATCGCCCGTCAGCCGCAGCACGACGAACACGAACGCGGTCACCAGCAGCAGCGGCACCGGCAACAGCAGCAGCCGCCTCAGCACATAGCGCATGATGGCATCCGGCCGTCTACTCGACGCGCACCCTGGCCAGGCGCAGCAGCGAGTCGCGCGCCGGCGTCCAGCCTTGCACCGCGGCGCTGCGCGCGGAGATGCGCGGCAGGCCGAACAGGAAGATCGAGGGGACCTCGTCGTACATGATCTGCATCATGCGGTGGTACGCCTTCAGGCGCTCGGCGTCGTCCAGCGTGGAGCGGCCGTCCTTCCAGAGCTGGTCGAACTCGGCGCTGGTCCAGTAGTTGCGCTTGCTCGCCTCGGTATACCAGACGGTGCTGAAATCGGCGTCGCCCACGCTGAACCAGCCGATCTGGTAGATGGGCCCCTGCTCGCGTGCGCGGTCGAGCTGCGACCAGACGCCCGCCTCCAGGTTGTTCACCGTCGTCTTGACGCCCACCTCGCTCATCATGCCGGCCGCGGCGTTCGCGATGTCGATGTCCGACAGGTAGCGCCCCGACATCGTCTTGATCTCGGTCGTGAATCCCTGCGGATAGCCGGCCTGCGCCAGCAGCTCGCGCGCCTTCGCGGGGTCGTAGGGCCGGGCTTCGATGTCCGGGTTGTGGCCGAACGTGTTCCGGGTCACGAGCTGGCCGTCGAGCACCGAGCCGTAGCCGCCGAGCATCTGCTTGAGCAGCAGCTCCTTGTCGATCGCGTAGTCCACCGCCTGGCGCACGCGCTTGTCGTCGAAGGGCTTCTCCCGGGTGTCGAAGGTCAGCACCAGGCTCACCGACGACTCCACGGCATCGATCTCGATGCCGCGACGCCTCTGCAGCGAGGGCAGCAGGTCCACGGGGACCTCCTCGATGACGTGGGTTTCGCCGGCGATCAGGGACGACACGCGCGTCGCGCCTTCGGAAATGCCGCGGATGCGCAGCTTCTTCATGGCCGGCGCGCCGCCCCAGTAGTCCTCGTTGGCCACCAGGTCGTAGTATTCGTTGGGCACCAGCGTGTCGAACTTCCAGGGGCCGGTGCCGACCGGCTTGCGCTGCGCCTCGGCCGCGCCCAGTTGCTCCGAAATCGCCTTCTGCTCGATCGCGATGTCGGCCAGCCCGCGCAGCAGCAGCGGCGCGGGCGATTCGGTGAAGATGTCGACGGTGTCGTCGTCGACGACCTCGGTCGAGACCACGCCCTCGATGCGCCCCTTGCGCACGTACACGGTCTTGGGGTCGGTGACGTAGTCGATGGTGTATTTCACGTCGGCCGCGGTGAAGGGCGTGCCGTCGTGCCACTTGACGTCCTTGCGCAGATGGAAGCGCCAGTGCGTGGGCGAGAGCATTTCCCAGCGCTCGGCGAGCGCCGGCTGCAGTTGGTCGTCGGCATCCCGGGCCACGAGCGGCTCCCAGGTCTGGAACACCAGGCTCAGCACGAAATAGCCGCCCGCCGCGGGGCTTACCGTCGTGGGTGCCTGCGATACGCCCACCACCAAGGTATCGGTGGCGGCCTGCGCGGACCAGGATGCGAAGCAGGCCGCGCCCGCCAGGGCCGCGGCGCGGAGAAGGCCGGTGAGTCGTTGCATGATGCCCTTTTTGATCCAAGACAACGAAGAAAGCGCGCCCCGCGCATGGCGCGGCGCCGCCGGATTCAGCCCGCCGCCTGCTGGGCGCGCCAATGGTCGTCGCGCGGCAGGCGCGGGTTGTAGGGACGCTCGGCGTAGTACGGCAACAGGGGCCGGAACCATTCGAAGACCCGCCGCAGTTCGCCGATGGGCTCGTCGTGCAGATCCACGCGCAGGTCGATGTAGGCGAACGGCTCGTCGCCGTAGACCCAGAGCCCCGACGAAAAATGCCCGTCGGCCTGGCCGCCCGCCGCGCCGCCGGCCTGCACGGCGCGAACCAGCCGCTCCTCGAGCACTTCGTCGCCGGTGGAACGCATCGAATCGGCCATGGCCTCGATCACCTGGGGGCCGACGACGCCGTTGCCCATCACCAGCCAACCCTCGCCGACGATGTGGCTGGCGTGCTCGCCGTTCTCGCTGCCGGTGAAGGCGGCCGCGTGGCCCCAGGCGTCGACCACGCCGATCTGCCGCAACCCGGCGTTCGGATCGCTTGCCTGCAGGTCCGCGATGATCTTGCCGGCATGCCAGCCCTGGGCAACCAGCTTCTGGCAGAGCAGCCACAGGCGCGGATCGGCGATGGCCTGCACCGAGGCCGCCCCCATGCGCGGCACCACGACCGGACAACGGTTGCCCACCGCCGGCGCGTGCGTGGCCATGGCCACGCCCAGCATCTTCGTGCGCGGGCAACGTCCCACTACGGTGAAAGTCATGCGGCTTCCTCTTTGACGGATCCAACACCCGGGGACGCCTCGCCCGGGGCGCGGCGGGCCAGCCACTCGGCCTCCGAGCCGATGATGTGCGGCTGCCACGGACGGGTTTCGTAATAGTCAACCAGCGGCTTGTAGAGTTCGAACAGACGGCGCAGCTCGCCGATCGGCTCGTCGTGCTCGTCCACGCGCAGGTCGATCAGCGCATAGGGCTGCGCGTGATACACGAGCAGCGCGGCCGAATGCTGGCCGCCATGCTGGCCGCCGGCATCGCGCCCGGCCTCGAGTGCGGCCATGAGGCGCGCTTCCACCGGCTGCCCGGCCATGGCGCGATAGACGTCGCGCATGGCCGAAGCGGTGCGCTCGGAGATCAGTCCGTTGCCCATCGCCACCATATCGGGCTCGCAGAAATGGCCGGACCAGTCCTTGTTGGCCGCACCCGTGCGCGCGACAGCGTTGCCATCACGGTCGATCACCGAGATCTGGCGGTGTTCGATGTGCGGATCGCTCGCCGCGATCTCGTCGAGCACGCGCTGCGCGGAATAGCCCAGTTCCAGCAAGCGCGTCCCGAGGGGCCCGAGCCGGGGGTCGGTCACCGCCATCGTTACCACGACACCCAGGCCGGGCACGATGAACGGGCAGCGCGCGCCCACGCACATCGGACGCGTCGAGATCGCCACGCCGTACTTCCCCGTTTCCGGGCAACGCGCGGAAATCGCGAACGTCGAAAACTCTTCGCCAATTGGCATCATTCCTGCTTGCTCCGCTGATGGCCCGGCGTTTCGGTAAAGGACAATATCCGGCGACCATTGTCCAATTATCCGGTCATTTAATTCCTTGAGTCAACTGGGTTTTTTTCGTCATTGCGTCGATCATGAAAGGCAAATATCCTATTGTCCGAGTATTTAAATATCGGAGATGGGCACGATGACGTTCACGATCGCAGCACGCTGTCCCGAGACGGGCTCTCTCGGGATCTGCATTGCCACCAGCTCGCCCGCGGTAGGTTCACGTTGCGTGCATGTCATGCACAATGTCGGCGTCATCGCGCACCAGGCCACGCCCGAACCGCGGCTGGCGCGCACCGGCATGGAGCTGCTGCGCATGGGCTTCAAGGCGCCCAAGGTTCTGCGCGAACTCGAAGACGGCGACGTGGACATCGAGTTCCGCCAGATCGCGGTGATCGACGTGCACGGCACGGCCGTGGCGCGCACGGGCCGCAACAACATGTCCCACGCGAGCCACAAGGTGGGCGACGGATTCGTCGCGCTGGGCAACCTGCTGGAAGGCGCGCACGTCGTGGACGCGATCCACGACGCCTATCTGGCCCATGCAAGCGCCCCCTTCGACGAACGCCTCCTGCGCGCCATCGAGGCCGGCCGCGACGCGGGCGGCCAGGTCGAAGGCCAGACGTCCGCCGCCATCCTGGTCTACGATCGCAAGGCGGTGGCGCGCATCGACCTGCGCGTCGATCTTGCGCTCGAACCGATAGCCGAGCTGCGCCGGCAGTTCGACTGGTTCCAGGCGCTGGTGCCTTTCTACGAAGAACGCTGCGACAACCCGCGCGTGGGCCGCCACAAGGATTGGCTCAAGGAACGCGGCATCGAGCGCCAGTTCGGCGTTCCGCCGCCGCATGTGGCCGCGGAACGCGCGGCGCAGCAAGCGCAGGCTGCCGGCCAGCCGCCGAAAGACGCCTGATGCCAGGCGAGAAGGCCGCCGACATGGCCCTGCTCGAAGTCGACGATCTGCGCGTCGCTATCGGTGCGCTGACGGTGCTGCAGCACGTGAGCTTCGAGATCGGCGCGGGCGAGACCCTCGCGCTGGTCGGCGAAAGCGGCAGCGGCAAGAGCCTGACCGCGCTGACGTTGATGCGCCTGCTGCCGCCGGCGGGCCGCATCGTTTCCGGCACCATCCGCCTCGAGGGACGCGATCTGGCCGCCATGACCGAAACGCAGATGTCCGGCGTGCGCGGTTCACGCATGGCCATGGTGTTCCAGGAGCCGATGTCGTCGATGAATCCCCTGCTGACGATCGGCGCGCACGTGATGGAGCCCCTGCGCCTGCACGGCGGCCTGTCGCGGCGGCAGGCGCGCGCGCAGGCGATCGCCCTGCTCGATCGGGTCGGCATTCCTTCGGCGGCCACCCGGGTGGACGACTACCCGCATCGCCTGTCGGGCGGCATGCGCCAGCGCGTGATGATCGCCTCGGCGCTGGCCTGCAAACCGGCATTGCTGATCGCCGACGAGCCGACGACGGCGCTGGACGTGACCATCCAGGCACAGATCATGGAACTGCTGGCCGACCTGCAGTCGGAGTTCGGCATGGGCATGCTGTTCATCACCCACGACCTGGGCGTCGTGGCCGAATACGCGCACCGCGTCGCGGTGATGTACGCCGGCCGCATGGTCGAGAGCGCCAGCACCCTGCAGTTGTTCTCCCACGCCGCGCATCCCTACACCGCGGCGTTGCTCGAATGCGTGCCGGACGGCGAAGACCGCGAGTACCTGGCCGCCATCCAGGGCGTCGTGCCGGCGCTCGACGCCCTGCCGCCCGGCTGCCGCTTCGAGCCGCGCTGCCGCCGGGCCATCGCCGACTGCCGGCGGGCGGACCCGCCGTTCGCGGCCGCCGAGCCCGGCCATCTGGTGGCCTGTATACACCAGGAAGAGGCGCGCGCATGAGCGGCCCCGCACGGCCGCCCGAAGGGGACGCTCCCTCCCACGGGGAGGATGTCGCGCAGCGACAGGTGGGCACACCCATCAGCGGCCCCGCACGGACGCCCGAAGGGGACGCTCCCGGTGAGCCGCTGCTCGAGGCGCGAGGCCTCCAGCGCCATTTCCCGGTGCTGGGCGGCCCGCTGGGCATCACGCGCGTGGGCGCAGTACGCGCGGTCGACGGCGTCGACCTCACCGTGATGCGCGGCGAAACGCTGGGCCTGGTCGGCGAAAGCGGCTGCGGCAAATCCACGCTCGGCCGGCTGCTCATCCGGCTGCTCGACCCCACGGCCGGCAGCATCCATCTCGAAGGGCGTGACCTGAGCAGCGCAGCCGGCGCGGAACTGCGCGCGCTGCGCCGCCGCTTCCAGATGATCTTCCAGGATCCGTTCGGCTCGCTCAACCCGCGCATGACGGTGGACGAACTGGTCACCGAGCCGCTGCGCCTGGCCGGCGCGCCGCGCGCCCAGCGTCGCGCGCGCGCCCTCGAACTGCTGGCCATGGTCGGGCTCTCGGCCGAGCACGCGCGGCGCTATGCGCACCAGTTCTCGGGCGGGCAGCGCCAGCGCATCGGTATCGCGCGCGCGTTGGCGCTCGAACCGGCGCTGATCGTCTGCGACGAGCCGGTCTCGGCGCTGGACGTGTCCATCCAGGCGCAGGTGGTCAACCTGTTGCGCGACATCCAGCGCGATCACGGGCTGACTTACCTCTTCGTCTCGCACGACCTGCGCGTGGTGCGCCATATTGCCGATCGCGTGGCGGTCATGTACCTGGGCCGCATCGTGGAACTGGCCGACAAGCGCTCGCTCTATGCGGCGCCGGCGCATCCGTACACGCGCGCGCTGCTGGCCGCCGCCCCCGTGCTCGATCCGGGCCGCGAGCGCCGCAAGAGCCCGCCGCGCGGCGAGATCCCGAGTGCGATGCACCCTCCCCCCGGCTGCGCCTTCCACCCGCGCTGCCCGATGGCCGCGGCGCGCTGCCGGGAGGAGCGGCCGCTGTTGCGCGCCGTCGGCGCGCGGATGGTGGCCTGCCATTTCGCCGACGCCGACGGTCAATTGTCAGGTCAATAGCTCGGCAAACTAGCGGCAACCCCCGTTTCTGGCGACGCGCAAATGGGATCGCCATGCGGTCATGGCCAGCTTCCTGCATCGCCCCACCCGCCCCGACGCGCCCGCGGTCTTCCGATCCGCACGTTCCTGCGCGACTGCCCTTCGTCATCGCCGCGATGCGGCTGCATGTCATCGCCCGCGGCAGCCGCCCTCGCCATGCCCTTCGATCTCGACCCTGCCAAGGGTGGCCTACCTCGTCAGCGCCGACGTCTCCGAGGCGACGACGAGAAATTTCGTACAGCAAAATTAGGGTATCACCTATACGCTCTTCCTGGACAGAGACGGAGAGAGAAATATAGACTCTCTCGCACAATGACAGGACATTGCTGAAAACCGTGCCTTCAAAAGAGTTTCATTCTACAAAACCCATGAAGAACGACGCATCTTCGCCGGGAATCACCGAGACAGCGCCGGCGTCGACGCTGTCGTCCGTCCGCAAGGCGTGCCGGATACTGAAGGCGATCGCCGGCTCGAGCGAGGCTCGCCTCACGTCGATCGCACAGGATACGGGCCTGGACAAGGCCACCATCCTCCGGCTGGTGGACATGCTGGCGGCCGAAGGTTTCGTTGTGCGCGATGCCGGCAGCAAGCTGTTCGGCCTCGGACCTGAGGCCTGCGGCATAGGCGCCGCCGCCATCGCGCGCACCGACATCGCCGCCGTCGCCCGCCCCAGCATGCTGCGGCTGGCCGCCGAGTTCGAAGACACCGTCATGGTGATGGTGCCCAGCAGTTGCTACGCCGTCTGCGTGGGCGTCGAATTGGGTTCGTTCGCATTGCGCGCCAATTACCTCGCCGCCGGGGGGCGCCGCCCTCTGGCCGTCAGCGCGGGCAGCATGGCGCTGCTGGCCACGCTCCCCCATGCCGAGTACGAGGCGGTCATGCCGACCGTGCGCCAATTGATCGCGCCGTATCCGCGCCTGAACGACGCACTGATCGACACCATGACGCGGGAAACACGCCAACGAGGCTACGCGATGAGTATCGACCTGCTCATCGAGCGCGTCGGCAGCATCGGCGTCGCGGTCGTCGATGCTCAGCAGCACCCCTTGTTTTCGCTGAGCATTGCCGCGCTGAGCGAGCGCATCGTCGGGCGCCGGCCTGCCCTGGTTCAGGCACTGCAGCGGGAAGCCGACATCTGCCGCCAGGCCTGGGCTGTCGCAGTCGGCGAACCACGGGACTGAAAGCGCAGTGCACGGCGTCGCCCGCCGATTCTTTCTCTTTGGAGCGCCACCCCATGATGAACACCTCGAACTCCGATGAATGCAGCCATGCGAATGAGGGCGCGGCCGGCAGAATGCCGTTGGCAGGCATCCGCGTGCTCGACCTCAGCCGGGTGCTGGCCGGGCCTCTTTGTGCCCAGATGCTTGGCGACTATGGCGCGGACGTGATCAAGGTGGAGCCTCCAGCAGGAGACCAGGGCCGTTCGTCGGGCCCGCCGTACCTCGACGGCGACTCGGCCATGTACTACGGCCTGAACCGGAACAAGCGCGGCATCGCACTGGACCTGTCCCGACCCGAGGGCCGGGACGTGATGCACCAGCTACTGGGCGACGCGGACGTTCTGATCCACAACTTCAAGCCAGGCACGCTGGAACGCTGGGGACTGGACTACGACACGCTGAAGGCGGACTTTCCGCGCCTGATCATGGTGTCCATCACGGGGTTCGGCGCCACAGGGCCGTTGGGAGGCACGCCCGGCTACGACGGCTCGGCCGGCGCCTGGGCCGGCGTCATCGCGGCCAACGGCAGCATCGAGAGCGGGCCGATGCGCCTTGGTATTTCGGTGGTCGATGTCTCGACCGGCCTGCATGCGGCGCTCGGCGTGCTGTTGGCCTTGCAGGCGCGCAACCATACGGATCGCGGCCAGCACATCGACCTGGCCCTGTTCGACTGTTCGCTGCCTCTGCTCAACCCGCATGTGGCCAACTGGCTGCAAGGCGGCGAGCGCACGCCGCTGACGGGCAATCAACACCCGACCTTCACGCCGATGGGGGTGTATCAGACGGCGGACCATCCGATATATCTGGCGGTCTCCACCGACCGGAACTTCGTCGCCCTGTGCAATGTGCTCGGCCGCCCCGAGTGGGCGGCCGATCCGCGCTTCGCCAGCATGGCCGCGCGTGCACGCCATCGGACCGAACTGATCGAGCTCATCACCCAGGCCTTCTCCCGGGAGAAGGCACAGGAGCTGGCGCTGCGGCTCAACGCCACCGGCATTCCGGCTGGCGCGGTACTGCATGTGGCCGAGGCACTGGCGCACCCGCATACCCTGCATCGCAACATGTATGTCGAAGTGGACGGCTACCGGACGATCGGCTTGCCGATCAAGCTGTCCGACACGCCCGGACAGATCCGGCGCGTGCCTCCGGCTTTCGGCCAGCACACACACGAAGTGCTGGCCGAAGCGGGCCTCGACGAAGAAACGATCACACGACTGCAGGATCAAGGAATCAGTCCTGAACAACGCGGCTGACCCACCACAACAGCGAGGAGACCACCATGTACAACATCCGACCCTGGAAATCAGCGGTCGCCCTGACGGGCATACTGCTGGGCGCGCCGATGGCGGCACTGTCGGCCACTTACCCGTCCAAGCCCATTACGCTGATCGTTCCATTCGCCCCCGGCGGCATGGCGGATCAGGTGGCGCGAGTCATCGCTCCGGCCATCCATGCGGAGTACAAGGTGCCGGTCATCGTGGAGAACAAGGCGGGAGCAGGCGGCTCGATCGGCAATCACGCGGTGGCCAGCGCCCCCGGCGACGGCTATACCCTGCTCGTGGCCAGTGCCGGCATCACCACCGAGGCAGCCACCCGCAAGAATCTTCCGTACGACATGCGCACCGACCTGGCGGCAGTGACCCAGTTGGTCGTGATGCCGAACGTGGTCCTGGTCAATGAGCGCTTCAAGGCGCAGACACTCGGGGACCTGATCAGCTATGCGCGGGAAAAACCCGATACGGTACTGGCAGGGTCGTCAGGCATAGGCAGTTCGACGCACTTTGCCACCGAGCTGTTCAACGCCACCGCCGGCATCAAGACCGTGCACGTTCCTTACAAGGGCGGAGCGCCGACGTGGCAAGCGCTGATGGCCGGCGAGATCAACATGTTGATCGACCCGCTGCCCAGCGCCAGAAACCTGGTGAACTCCGGCAAGGTCCGCGCGCTTGCCTTGGCCGCGGCCGAACGTTCGCCGCTCCTGCCCGATCTGCCCACCACGGCCGAGGCGGGATTGCCCAGCTATGGCTCGGAGATGTGGTTCGGCCTGTTTGCTCCCGCAAGCACGCCGCCCGAACTGCTCGATCGTATCCAGCAGATGTTTCGCCACGCTCTGGACGACGGCAACGTCAGGAAATGGAGCCTGGAACACGGGCTCAGCGTGGTGGGCAATTCGCCCGAGGCGTTCCATGCCGCCAACGCCAAGGAAATCGAACGCTGGACGGAACTGGCCCGCCTGCACCACATCGAGGTCGATTGAGTACGCATGGACATACGAGCCGCTTCCGCCTGAAGGCGGGAGCTTGCCTCGGCCCATGGTCGCACGACACCGCGCAGCAGATATAGGACATGACATGAAGGAACGTTTTTTCAAGGGCAGCGCGCTGGAGGTGACCCGCACCGGGCCGGTCGCCACGGTCACGTTCATGCGCGAACAGCAACGCAACGCGCTCAACGCAGCCCTGCTGCATGAACTCGACGACAGCATCCGTCTGCTGCGCGCGGCACCGGACATCACGGTCGTCATCCTGACCGGAGGCGAGCGCTACTTCTCCGCAGGAGCGGACCGCAAGGACCCCGCCTTGTTCGGGGAGCATGACCCGCAGCAACGCCGGCTAGGGTTGATCGCGCGTTCCGACATCGCACGCAGTTGGGGTGAGCTGCCGCAAGTGACGATTGCGGCGATCGAAGGCTATGCCGTGGGCGGAGCACTCACCATCGCGCTGAGCTGCGACTTTCGCGTCATGGCCGAAGACGCCTTCATCTACGTACCGGAGATCGACATCGGCATGCCCTATGGCTGGAGCACGCTGCCACGGCTGGCGGCGCTGGCCGGCCCATCGGTGGCGCGCAGGCTGGTGATGCTGGCGGAGCGGATCCCGGCGCCGCAAGTGCTGGAGTGGAAACTTGCGGACTATCTGACGGCGCCGGGGCTCAGCCTGGCGCGAGCCAGCGAACTGGCGAGTCAGTTGGCGGCCAAGCCGGCATTGGTGCTGTACATGCTCAAGCGATCGATCAACGCCTTGCAGAACGCACTTTCGTCCCTGGCCAGCCACGGCGAAGCCGACCAGGCAGTGCTGTGCCACCTGGCATTGTCGGGCGATCGGCATACCGCTGCCCAGTAACGGAGGCGGCTGCTTTGGCGCAGGAGTTCGACGCGACACCGGCTCGCCCCTTCCATATCCTGCCGGTCATCGTACTGTCGCAATTCGCGGGCACCTCGCTCTGGTTCGCCGGCAACGTCGTGGCCGCCGATCTGGCGCAGGGCCTCAGCGCGGCCTGGCTGGTCAGCGCAGTACAGCTCGGGTTCATCTCGGGCACGGTGGTGTCCGCCTGGCTGCGTCTGGCCGACCGCTACTCTGCCAATCGCTTGTTCCTGTGCGCATGCTGCGCCGGCGCACTGTTCAACGATCCGCTGACCGTGCTCGCGCTGCGCATGGACAGCTCCGCGGCCGTACTGGCGCTGCGCTTTCTGGTCGGGGTGTCGCTGGCGGGGATCTACCCGATCGGCATCCGGGCGGCCGCCGGCTGGTACCGGCAGGGGTTGGGCAAGGCGCTGGGGTACCTGACCGCCGCGCTGGTACTGGGCACCGCCTTTCCGCATCTCGTGCGCGGACTGGGAGCATCGCTGAGCTGGCAGACCGTGTTGCATGCTTCGTCGCTGCTGGCCCTGCTCGGCGGATTGGTCCTGTACTGGACGGTGCCCGAGGGGCCGCACCTCAAACGAGGGAGCGAGTCGGAGAGGCATGCGATGGCGGGTCTGGCCGTCGTCTGGCGCCAACGACCCCGCTTGCGGGCGGCGGCCTGCGGGTACTTCGGGCATATGTGGGAGCTCTATGCATTCTGGGCGTTCGTCCCCGTCTATCTTGCCGGATACTTTCACCTGCATGGGCAAACGCCTTCGGCCTCCATCGTGTCGCTGTGGTCGTTTGCCGTGATCGCAGCCGGCGTGCTGGGCTGCGTCATAGGCGGCGAGGTCTCGCAGCGGCGCGGCAGCGCATCGGTTGCCGCGACCCAATTGTCGATATCGTGCGCATGCTGCCTGCTGTCGCCGCTCGCCTACTGGCTGCCCACTCCTCTCTATATTGCCTTCCTGCTGCTGTGGGGCATTGCCGTCGTGGGAGATTCAGCCCAGTTCTCCGCGCTGAACGCGCAAGCCGCGCCGCCGCAGCAGGTCGGCAGCGTGATCACGCTGGTGAACTGCATCGGCTTTTCCATCACCGTCGTCAGTATCCAGTTGACCGGCATGCTGGCTGAGCTGATGCAACCGCGCTACCTGCTGGTGCTGCTGGCAGTGGGGCCGTTGGCCGGCTTGGGAGTGTTCGTGCGCGGGTATTCGAACGAGAAGAAGACGGCTTGAACCCTCGACGGCCTTGGCCGCCCCGGAGTGTGCGTGGCGGGCGGGGCAAGCCCGCTGTCCGGACGTGACAAACCCATATCTCCACAACCGCGCACTGGGCTTGAAGGCTCGCGGGCAAGCTTCTCGAGCTCGTCGGCCCGCCCCGGCTCCCCGACAGGGGAGCCGTCGCATCCTTGCCGGCTCAGGCATCAATCCACGAGCAGATCGACTTCGCCGAGCAGGCCAGCCCACACGTTGTATTCCTTCTCGAAAGCCGTCTTGAGATCCACGCCGCCGCCTGGCGAAGGAATGGCGCCCAATGCATGGAGCCTCTGCGCGACATCCGGCATGCCGAGCACCTTTTGCACATCGTCCGCAATTTTCTGCGCGATCTCCGAAGGGACCCCGGCCGGCGCGAAAAGACCGAAGGATTCAACCGACTCGAACCCCGGAAACACGGACTCCGACAGCGTGGGGACATCCGGCAACCCCGAGAAGCGGCTCGAGGACGTGACGGCCAAGGGACGCAGGGTACCGGCTTCGATGTGGGAAATCACGGATGGAATCGCAATGATGAGCAGTTGCACCTGATCGCCGATGAGGTCCGTCACGGCTTGTGCGCCGCCTTTGTAGGGAATGCCCTGAACGTCGATCCCGGATCGGTACTTCAGCAGCTCCATCGTGCGATGGCCATTGGTCAGCGGCACCGGGATCGCATAGTTGAGCGCTCCAGGCCGGCGTTTTGCGAAGTCGAAAACTTGCTTGACGTCGCCGACCTGGCCGAAACGCTGGTTCGTCACCAGGACACCCGGCGCCGTGGCAACGGGCGCCACGGGGGTCAAGTCCTTCTGGAAGTCGAAGCTGAGGTTCTTCCGGACCAGCGGCAGAATGGCATGATTGCTGGGGAAAAGGCCCAAGGTGTAGCCGTCGGCCTTGCTGCGCGCCAATGCTTCGGTGGCAATGATTCCCAGCGCACCGGGCCGGTTCTCGACCACGACGGTCGTCGCCCAGGTATCTGCCAGTTTCTGCGCGACGAGCCTGCCGAGTAGGTCTGCCGTTCCTCCCGCGGTGGTGGGTATCAACAGGGTGACCGGCCTTTCCGGAAATTGCGCTCTGGCCGATGGCGACATCAAGGCAAATGCCGTTGCCGCCATGGCGATGAAAACTTGGAATGCTCGAAACTTGCTCATGTGTCTCCTCCTGCCTGGTTTGGCGGTATTCCGTGCCGCTCCCGCTCAGGCGGAATTGCGCTGCAACATGCGGTAGGTTCTATCGGTCCCTTCCGTGACGTGTGCCAGAACCGAGCGCTCGCAGATCATGGCCATACCGTCCTGGATCCGGATCTTGTCGATATAGCGGCCGAAGACGCGATAGCGGCCAGCGTCGACCAACTGATGTTCCGCGACGAAATAGGCGGTGGACTGCAGCAGTTCGGAATCAGGCAGCGTGTGCACCACCGGCGGGGAGACGTTGTGGCTGGTGCGTTGGAAGACACTCAGCCGCTCTTCGAAGAAGCTTCTGATCTCGCCATGCCCCTTGTGCTCCGCCGTCGGGGAATAGATCCATCTCGCCTGAGGATCGAAGAACGAGAGCAGCGCGTCGAGATCGGCGCGGTCCAGAGCGTCCGCGTACCCCTGGAGTGCCTCGTTGACAGCGGCCCAGGTGGCGAAATCACGGACCAGGGTTGCATTCGGTTGTCTTGTCATTTCCTGTTCTCAAAAAAATCCTTGAACTGCCGGGTTCGGCGTCCTATTGGGGTTCGATGCCGGCGAGCTGCGCGTCCTGCTTCCAGCGTTCGATCTCCCGGGTGATGAAGGTCTCGAAATCGCTGCCGTACAAGGGCGCGACGGTCTGGTGCATGGCCTTGACCTGGCCGACGAAGTCGCTGTCCTGGAACGCCTTCCGAAAGGCGTCCTCGAGCTTGGCCAGCACCGCCGGCGGCGTGCCTGAAGGCGCGACGATACCCTGCCAACCCATGACATCCGCATCTCGCACGGACTCGCCGAGCGTGGGTATGTCAGGCAGCTCGGCCAGCCTGCGGTCTGCCGTCACCGCAAGTGCCCGGGCACGCCCCGACTGGATCAGGGGGACTGCGACGGGCAGGTCGGCGAACGTGTAGTCGATGTGTCCGCCCAGCATGTCGGTGACCGCTGCAGGGATGCCCTTGTAGGCCGCGTTGACGACGTTCAGGCTCGCGCCGCGGGCGAGCTTGGCTGCGGCGACCTGCGAAGCGGCCGAGCCATAGCCCACGGAGAAGCTCCGGTTCGCGTCGGCCTGCAAGGCAGCCACATCGGCGTAGGGCGACTCGCTGCGCACCAGAAGCATCATGGGCCCCGTGCACAGGCGCACGACCGGAGCAAAATCCCTGAGCGGGTGATAGCCGGCGTCCTTGTACAAGGCCACGTTGGCCGCGTGCGTCGTGTTGGTCGCCAGCGCCAGGCTGTAGCCGTCCGCCGCCGCACGCGCCACTTCCATCGTACCCACGACGCCCAATGCGCCTGCACGATTCTCGACGACCACGCTGCGCCCGAAGATCTTTTGCAACTGCTGCGCGACCAGGCGGCCGAGCATGTCGGGCCCGCTCCCGGCGGGATAAGGCACGACGATCCGGATGACGCGTGCGGGATAGTCCGATTGCCCCCAGGCGATCCTTGCCGCACCGAAGCCTACCGCAGCTCCTGCTGCGCATACGAAAGCTCTTCTTTTCATGTTGCACTCCTCCTCAGCCACCGCACTCGCCGGTACCGGTCGAGCCGGCCAGCATCGGTGATGGACCCTTGTCAAGCTTCAGCCACGATCCCGTTGCGAAGCACGCCGATGTTCTCGATCTCGACTTCGCACACATCGCCGGGCTTCATCCACACCCTGGGCGTTCGCGCCAAGCCCACACCGGCCGGTGTGCCGGTGATGATGAGATCGCCGGGCTGCAGCGCCATGGCTTCGGAGCAGGCGGACACCAGCGTAGCCACATCGAAAATCATGTCCGCGGTGTTGGCATCCTGCATCGTTTCTCCGTTCAGCCTGCATTGGATCCGCAGGCCCTTGGCACCGGCGGGAAGCTCGTCGGCCGTCACCATCTCCGGGCCGAAGCCGCCGCTCGCGTCGAAGTTCTTGCCGAGCGTCCATTGATTGGTCCGCAACTGATAGTCGCGAATCGAGCCGTCGTTGAAGATCGAGTAGCCCGCCACATGGTCGAGCGCGGAGGATGTCGGGATGTACCGTCCGCCTTTGCCGATGATCGCCACCAGCTCGGCCTCGTAGTCGAACTCGCGCGACACGCGCGGGCGCACCAGCGGCTGGCCGTGCGCCACCCAGGACGACGGGTAGCGCTGGAACACCACGGGGTGGCGCGGCAGCTCGAACCGGCTTTCGGCCGCATGATCCACATAGTTGAGCCCGATCGCGAACGCCTTCGCCGGATTGCCGACTGGCGGCAGCAGGCGCAGTCCGTCGATGGGCAATACGCTCCTGGCCCTTTGCTGCGCGGCGCTCGCTTGCGCCATCCCGGACTCGCCCTGGCGCAGCAGCTCGTCCAGCGTATCCGGCAAGCCGTCCGCGCTCAGGTCGACGATCCGCTCGGCGTCGAGTCGAGCACCGATGGCGGGGCGGCCGTCCTCGTGTGCAAAAGCAATGAACCTCATGTTGAATCCCTTTCAGGTCGGTGACTTTTCGTGATTGATGAAAAACTCGTCCGGAACGCTCGGCCCCCACACGTGGAGCGCATCGTGCGCTGGGTGGTCCGCCGATGGCCAGACCGTGTCGTGAGGGATGTAGTCGATGTCGAAGGAGTACTCGGCGTAGCTGCCCCAGGGGTCGCGGACGTAATGGAAATAATTCGAACCGAGCACGTGGCGACCCACGCCCCAGCCACGGTCATAGCCGGCCTGTCGCATCTGTTCGGCACCCATGCCCACCTCGTCGATGCTGCCGACGTCCCAGCTCGAATGATGGAGGCCGGCATGGCTGGACTTGGCGAATGCCACGAGATGATGATCGGAGCCGTGTACGCCGTGCAGAAACGCCACGCCGTCACCCGAGCGATCGGACAGACGCAGCCCCAGGACTTCTTCGCAGAAGCACACCATGGCCAGGACGTCCGGGCTGAAGAACAGCACATGCGACAGGCGACGGGGCCGCACCTGCGCTACGTCGCTGCGGCAGGAGGCCGCCCTCTGCCCCGGGGCGGCGGGCAACCGGGAGGTAGGCTCAGACTTGGCGTCGGGCATTACTTTCGGCGAGTCCAGCAACTGGATGAGCGTGCCGTCCGGACTGCGCAGCCAGAGACCCTCGCCGTCGGACCATGGATGCGGCGCCGCCCCGATGTTCCGCTCGGAGATGCAGGTGCGCATCCGTGCAAGATCGTCGGCGTAGACCCCGAGGCTCAGATACTCGAAGCGTTTCGTTTCGCCCGTCGCATGGACCGACGCCCAGCAATGCGGATGGCCCGAGGTGTACAGGTCCAGCCGATCCTCTCCGGCACGCCGGACTTCCAGTCCGAAGGCCTCATAGAACGCCTGGGCCTCGGACAGTTCGGGTACGGAGAATACGAACCGGTTGACGGAATGCACGCCGGTGCCTTCGGTACGACACCCCGCTGCGATCGATGTCATCTTGTCTCTCCCTGTGGAATGGCGGCGCCTGCGACGTGCTCCAGCACGCTGCTGCCGGGCCACGCGTCTCCCCGCCAGGCCACATGCTGATCCGGCCGGATCAAGGTCAGGCGCGCCGGATACTGATTGGCCACCCCGCCCTCGGTCGGCCGAATCACGGTAAGCGGCAAGCGCCGCGCTTCTGCCTGTGCCGCGGCGGCTTCGATATCTTTCTCGGACGCCGATGCCGAAGCCAGCAATGTGAACCCCTGGCCGAAGTGGTCGTATAGAGAACTGCCGTCGTGCAGCCAGGCGTGCGGGGCCAAGGCGCCGGGCCTGGACGTCGGCACGTAGTTGATGAAATCGCGTGACGCTGCCGGGCTGCCATCGGGAACGACGATCGGAGAATCGACATATTGGTAGCCAAGCACGACACCCAGGGTCGAGAACTCGCGCATCTTGGCCGCCAGGATGCGCTGCCCGACCTCCCGGCGGACCTGCTCGCCCGTCTCGTCCTGCGCCTCGATCTGGTCGGCAAGCAACTGATTGCCCAACATGGAGTGATTCAATACCGCCTCGTCCAGCACCCATTGGTGCACGGGGCGCCGCTCGATCTCGTAGCTGTCGAGAAGCCCCGCCCCGCCCCACCCCTGCAGTGTGGCGGCCAGCTTCCAACCCAGGTCCACGCTGTCGCCGATGCCCATGTTCATGCCATAGCCGCCGAACGGCGGGTGCAGATGGCAGGCGTCGCCGACGAGGAATATGCGCCCCTTCCGATAGCGATCGCCCAGCAGCCGGCTGGCGACCCATTCGTCGCTGCTCAGCACCTCGTAAGACAGGTCGATACCCGTGGCGCGAGCAATCAGGGAGCGCGCGTCGACGCCGCTGGCCAGCAGGCGCTCGTCCACCTGCGTGGGCATGAAGAACCAGGTGTCGCCGCGGTCCATCGGCCCGATCAGGCTGGGCACGTCGCGATTGATCTGCCAGTACATGATGGCGGGCCCGTGGCGATGCGCCTGCGCCAGGCCAGGGGCGCGAAAGACGATGTTGAGATTGCGCGAAAGGCCATACTGCCCTTGCATGCGCGTACCGATCAACTCGCGAACCGAGCTGCGCGCGCCGTCTGCCCCAACGGCATACCCTGCCCTGACCTGCACATCGCGTCCATGCTGCAAGTCGCGCAGGACGGCCGTGACGCCCTGCGCGTCCTGCCCCAAGTCCAATAGCTCGCACTGAAACCGGATCTCCACGCCGGGCAGGGATTCGGCGTGCGCTCGCAGTATGTCTTCGACCGCGTACTGTGGAATCCACTGCGCATGTTCCGAGTACAGCGGATTGCGTCCAGGTGCGCAATACATCGCATTCTCGTGCCGTGCCAGCCCCGGGCCTGCCAGCCGCGTGCAGAACACCACGTGAGAAGGATGATCGATGCCCAGAGGCGCCGCGGCCCGCAGACGGTGCGCGATCCCCCATCGGCGAAAGTGCTCGCAGGTCCTGACATTGGTTGTCTTGGCCCTGGGCGCGTAACCGACTCGGTTGTTGCGCTCGACCAGTAGGCAAGGCACGCCGCGGTGTCCCAGCTCTATGGCCAGCCCGAGCCCCGCCGGGCCGGCTCCGACGATCAACACTTGCGGCGACGTTTCTTCGCTCACCGTTTCCTCTCCCATGTCACCGGCACACGATGCGGCGATAGGGGGCCATCTTAGGAAGTTCGATATGATTCATAAAGATGGCAAAATCTTCGTACCGATATCAATAATGAATCACCAGGGCCATGAAACTCAATGTCTTGAGGGACTTCGTCGCGACCGCAGAGCGTGGCGGCGTGCGGGCGGCTGCGCGCTTTCTCGGCGTTCCCCAACCCGCGATCTCGCGCAGCATCCGCGAACTGGAAAAGGAGCTCGATGCGGTTCTCTTCGAGCGCGGTGCGAAGGGCGTCAGGTTGACACCGGTAGGCACGGTCTTTCTGCGCCGTGCCACGGCGATACGCAGGGAACTGGAACGCGCCCAGGAGGAGATCGAACAATTACGAGGCACGGCCAATGGACGGGTCACTTTGGGCATGTCCATCGTTCCGCACCTGGCGCTCTTCTCGGACGTGCTGCAAACGTTTCGTCATCGCTATCCGGATATCCATCTGGAAGTGGTCGACGGCGTGTATCCGGTCATCGAAAGCGCGTTGCTGGACGGCAGCATGGATTTCTACATCGGCCCGGTGCCCGCCAAGCTGCCCGGCGAACTGCAAGTCGAGAAACTGTTCGACAACACGCGCGTGATACTTGGCCGCACGGGCCATCCACTGGCTGGCGCAACGTCCTTGCGTGAACTGGTCGACGCGCAATGGATCACCACTTCCATCACCCACAAGGCCGAAGAAGAGCTGGGCCCGCTCTTCGAAAAATACGGGCTTGCGGCACCGCACCTGGCCATGAGGGCACAATCGGCACTGACCTTCCTCACCGCGATTACGCACTCCGACCTGTTGATGATGCTGCCGGTGCAATGGCTGCGCTACCCGCTACTGAGCGCGGCTTTTCAACAAATCACAGTCCAGGAACCGCTGCCTGCGCCCCCCATCTGCATTGTCCAGCGCACGGGCTTTCCGCTGACGCCGGCGGCCGAGTACTACTGCACGTTGGCGCGGCGCGCCAGCAGGCATATTTCACATTGAGATCGGCTTGCGGCAAACGGGGCGTATGCATGCTGCGGATCCACGACGCCTGGAACCCGGGGGAGGAACTGCAGCGCTGCGCGAGCGGGCATCTAAGCTTATGCCCGTTAATTCATGACGGATTCTTCGTTCCACCTGCCCGCCCCCGCTCCCTAGACTGCGAGGTTCAGCGTGCATCGCGCGCAACGAACACTCGGAGTCTGTCATGCGTATTCCCATCAACCGCCCCTGGTCGCAGCTACTCGCGCTGACCCTGCTGGCCTGGACCGGCGCCCTGCCCGCGGCCCAGGCCCAGGCCGAGCCCGTGCCAAGCTGGCAGCCGACCAAAGCCGCGGAGTTCGTCGTTCCGGGGGGCGCAGGTGCTGCGTTGGATCTGGCCGCACGCAAGCTCACCGACCTTCTCGCCCGAGAGAACCACACATCGCCCTTCGTGGTGTCCAACAAGCCGGGCGCGCACTCGATCCAGGCGCTGGAGACGGTATACCGGCAGGCGGGTGACGCCCATACCCTGATCACGCTCAGCAGCGGCTACGTGACGAGCCAGGCGCAGAACGCACTGCCCGAACACCTGCAGACGCTGACGCCGCTGGCAACCCTGTTCCGCGAGTTCGTCGCTGTCGTCGTGCGTGAAGACTCCCCGATCCAGGATGTCAACGGTCTGGTCGCCGCGCTCAAGCAGGATCCGGGTGCCCTCTCCATCGGCATCGCCAACACCCTGGGCAACCACATCCACCTGGGCGCCGCACAGCCGCTCAAGCAGGCCGGCGTGGACATCGCGCACCTGCGCGTGGTGCCGTACAAGTCGTCGGCCGAATCCATGAGCGCGCTCGTCGGCGGGCATCTGGACGTCGTGGCTGCGACCACGCCCAATCTGCTGCCCTACCTGCAAAGCGGCCGGGTCCGCGTCATCGCCATCGGCGCGGAGCAGCGCCTGCAAGGTGATTTCGCGCAAGCGCCCACCTGGAAGGAACAAGGCATCGACTACGTGAATCAGGCCTACCAGGGTGTGATGACCGTTCCCGACGCTACGCCGGCACAGGTGGCCTATTGGATCGATGCACTGGAGAAGGCGACGCAAACGCCTGACTGGCAGGCCTTCGTCACGCTCAATCAATGGGAGCCCTACTTCCTCGGCCCCGACGAGACCCGTCGCGCCATTGCGCAGCAGACACGCCAGACACACGAACTGCTGGCCGAACTGGGCCTCATCCCCGACGCCGCCCCAAGACACGTGGCGCAAGCCGCCGCCCGCTGAACATCCGCGAGGAGACAATCATGAACATGGCACTCGAACGCACGCCCCTGGACCTGCTCGACGATCGTCTGCACGCCGCACTCGCAGGCACGCCGCACGTCCGGGTCGAACCGCAGTCGGCACATATCGGCGCGTTGATCCAGGGATTGGATCTCACCCGAGCGTTGAGCGAGGCGGACGTCGAAACAGTGCATGCTGCCCTGCTGCGCTGGAAAGTGGTGTTCTTTCGCGATCAGCCGCTCACCCACGAACAGCACATCCGCTTCGCCCGGCATTTCGGCGAGCTGACGCTGGGCCACCCGGTGTTCGGCCACGTCGACGGGCACCCCGAGCTGTACTCGATCGCCAAGCACCGCAAAGCCAATCGCCATACCGGCGAAGCCGAACGACGCCCGTGGACCGGTTGGCACGCAGACGTCACCGCCGCGCACAACCCGCCCGCGGCCTCGATCCTGCGTGGCGTGACCATTCCGCCCTATGGCGGCGACACCCAATGGACCAACCTCGCAGCCGCCTACAGTGCGCTGTCCGAACCCTTGCGCAACTTCATCGACACCTTACGCGGAGAGCATCGCTTCAGCCCGCCGCAAGGGGCACAGGCTTCAGACGAATATCGCGAACTGGTCCAGCGCAATACCCTGGTGAGCGAGCACCCGCTCGTCACTGTCCATCCCGAAACGGGCGAGAAGGTGCTCTACATCAGCCCGGGTTTCCTGAAGACGCTGCGCGGCCTGCGCACGCGGGAGAGCCGCGTGTTGCTGGAGTTCCTGTGGGAGCACTCCGTCAGCAGCGAATTCACCGTGCGCTTCAAGTGGGAACCCGGCTCGATCGCGTTCTGGGACAACCGCAGCACCGCTCACGTGGCCCCGCAGGACATCTTTGCACTGGACTTCGACCGCCAGCTCTATCGGGCCACCCTGGTCGGCGCGGTCCCCGTGGGCGCGGACGGACGCGCATCGGTTGCGCTCGAAGGCGATCCGATGCTGGCCGCGCACGGCGCGGCGTACTGACGGACTGAGCACCGCCACCAGACGCAGAGCGGCCGGGACGGTGCAACCATCCTGGCCACGCCACCGCGCCGATCAGGTCATACCGCAGCCCATCTACGGCAGATAGGCCTCGCCCCCGATCTCGATGATCTGCTCTTCGCTCAAGGTGCGATGCCAATGCGAGTACAGCACCTGTTGCGATGCCGGCAGCCCGACATTCTGCTTCAGGTAGCGGTGAATCTCGCGAAAGGACCGGTACTCGCAACCGCCCCAGACTAGGACCCCGCTGCGATCCGCCGGCCATGCAATGCCATGGACAGCCTGCGCAAGCAACATTGTCGAGCCGGCCGCGGCGCCGGCGCGATGCAGCCAATGCACGCGCATGCCCGCCCGCGGGGCCAGCGCCAGTTCAGCCTCGCTGTCCTGTACCTCGATGAAGGCGACGCCGCGGGCATCATCCGGCAGCCTCTCCAGGATGCGGGCAATGCCCGGAAGCCCGGTCTCATCGCCGACGAGCACATGGAACGATGCCGGTTTCAAGCCGCCCGCGGCCGGGCCGATCACCCCCACGCGGTCCCCCGGCGCCGCGCTCAGCGCCCAGGCAGTCGCGGGGCCGGCCGCCGCGTGCAGGCAGAAGTCGATGGAGAGCTGCCCTTTGTCCGCATCGACGTGCCGGATCGTATAGACGCGCGTCGGCAGCTTTCCACCCGGCCAGACCACGTGGCCCCGCTCATCCAGCATCGGCCACACCGGCTCGTCCACGCCCTTGGGTGCGAAGATCAACCGGCAATGCATCTGGTCGATGCGGTCCAGGTGCGCGAGATCGTCACCCTCGAAGACGATGCGGCGCATCGACCTCGTCAGCGACCGGACCTGAACGACGCGCACCTCGCGCAGGTCCTCAACCGGCGCGAGGCCCGCGACACCGCCATGCCAATCGATGTCGAGCCGCTCGCGGGCAGCGATGAACCCGATGGGCCCGGCCACCGCATGCTTCATGCGATTGAGCCTCTGCCAGCTCCGGGCTTCGACGCGAACCAGCAGCTTTCCTGGTTGGACCTCGAGAAAAGCGTGGCCGAACGACGACGCCACGGCATAACCCTTTGCGTCCGGCGTGACCGTCATGTCGTGCGTCGCAAGCGATGCCAGGATCGGCGCGACGTAATCCGCCACCGCAGGAAAATCGATGGTGGCAGAGGCCGTACAGGTTGGCGGCACAGTATGGTTCATGGATTCACTCCTGGATCGAGACCCACAGCGGCCCCTCGATCGGCACGGCAAGAAAGCGTCGATTCAGTTCAGCCAGCGTGGCTGCGGGATCGAGATCGCGCAATCGTTCCGGGTGAAGCCATTTGGCTGCGATTTCGACAAAGAGCACATTGAACGGCGGGCTGGTGATGAGACCCGTCCAGATCCCGTGTACCCGATGCCGGCGCACGCTGGGCAGGCTGGCGAACCCGGTCCGCGCGACGAGGCGTTCCAATCCGTCCCTCCCCTCGGCCGCCGGGATACCCGGGCCGATGGCCGGCCGTCTGCCTGCGGACCACCCTCCCCCCGATGCGATATACACGTCATGCGGCGTGCGGACCAGATATTCCAGTTGCAGCTTCTGGAACCAGGGCGCCGTCACCGCGGGCAGTGTCGTGCCGCCTGCCAGCGTCAGCAGCTCACCCCAGACCTGCGTGCCGGCCACCCAGCAACAGTCGTCCAGCGTCGACTGCACTTCCAGATAGGTGGTGACCGGTGCCGCACCTTTCAGACGCTTGGCGACCTCGGCCAGATGCGCATCGGCGAAGGCCGAGAATGCCGTGGCCTGCTCACGGGCACCGAGAACATCCCCCCACATGCGCACTTGCCTATGCAGGTTCTCGACCGGGCCAACGGGTGCGGACGGCACCGCGTTGCTGGCAACCTCGCTGAAGACCACAGGTATGCCCAGCGCGGACAGGCGCGCCAACAGGGCGTCGCTGCCTTGCGGCACCATATACGAACTCGCCACGACGAGATCCGGCGACAGCGCCAGAATGCCCTCCACCGAGAGCGTCTCCGGCGTCTGCTGGCCGACCACAGGCATCGGCCCGCCTCGCTCGAAACTCGCCTGTACCTGCGGGCTGTCGATACGGTCCACCGCCGCCCAGCCGACGACCAGCGAGGCAGGGTCCGGATGCAGCATGGCCATGCAGAGGATGTCGCGCGCCTCCAGCAACACGATGCGTCCGGGCAGGCGGGGCAAGGTAACGGAGCGGCCCGCCATGTCCGTCACCCGCCGAGGCTCGTCCGCCCGCACAGCCCACGTCGCCCCAAGGCTGCTCACCAGCAGGCCACCGCAGAACCGACGTCGATTCATCCCACCCTCACCAGCGATAGCGCAGACCGGCCACCACCTGGCGTCCGCTGCCGTATTGGCAGAAGTAGTCCGAGCTGCAACTGGCGTAGTAGGCCTTGTTGAACACGTTGTTGACGTTCAGGCGCCCCTCCAGGCCTTTCATGCCCGGATTCATCATGCCGAAGTCATAGCGCAGGGCCGCGTCGAACAGCGTGTAGCCATCCGCTTTCACCGTATTGGCATTGTCGGCATAACTGGAGCCGACGACGCGGAGACCGCCACCCACCTTCACGCCTTGCAGCACGCCGTGCCCGAATCCATAGTTGGCCCAGACAGACCCGAAATACGCCGGCACCGCCTGCGGGCGATTGCCGCGGTTGGCCGCGACGGCGGCTTCGGCAACCTTCGTGTCCAGCAGCGTCAGCGCCGCGATCAGCTCCAGGCTGGACGTCACCTGCCCGCGCGCTTCGAACTCGAGACCGCGCGAGCGGATCTTGCCTTCCTGGGTGTTGAAGCCCATCAGGTCGGGCACCAAGGCATCGCGCTGGCGAATATCGAAAGCCGACGCCGTGAACAGGGCGTTCATTCCCTTCGGCTCGTACTTCACGCCGACCTCATACTGACTTGCCTTGCTGGGCACGAACGGCGAACCCGTCGCATCCACCCCGACATTGGGCTCGAACGAGGTGGCATAGCTTGCGTAGGGAGCGACGCCGTTCTCGAACAGGTACAGCAGCCCGGCACGATAGCTCGTCGCCGCACTCGATTGCTCGCTCGCGCTGCCGGCAAGGCGATTGTCGGTGTCCTGACGGGTCCAGTCCCGACGCGCGCCCAGCGTCGCGCGCAGCCCGCCGAACTGGATCTGATCCTGCACGTAGACACCCGTCTGGCGCAGCTTCTGGCCACTGTCGATGATCGTCGTCAGCGAGCCGACCGGCATTCCATATTGCGGGTTGGTCACATCCAGGGCCGGCGCCGGCCCCCAGTTGTATTGCCAGTTGCTGCGCGAGTGCTGATAATCCAGGCCCGTCAGCACGGTGTGCCGTACCGTGCCGAGGCTGAGGTCGAACTGCGCCTGGTTGTCCATCGATACACCCTGGACATCCTCGATCGAGCGCAGGGCCTGACGCGCAATGGTGCCATCGGCGGCCAGAGGTGCGGCCATCTGCAACGACTGGAAGTCGACATCGACATCGGCATGGCGCAGGCGCGAGCGCAGGATCAGGCCGTCGTTCACCCAGTGCTCGAACTGGTAGCCGACGCCGCGCTGCTCGCGTTCGAAGGCATCGTAAGCAGGGTCGCCGATGTTCAGCTTGCGCCCCAGCATGCCCTGGTATCGGGGCGGCGCGAGAAAGGTCGGGTACAGCGAATTGAAGTAGCCGCCGTCAGGGTCCTTCTGATAATAGGCGGACAAAGTCAGCACCGTGTCGCCATCAGGCTGCCAGGTGATCGCGGGCGCCACCGCATAGCGGCCTTCCTTCACCCCGCTGTAGCGGCTGTCGGCCCGACGCCCGATGGCGCTCACGCCATAGCGCAGCGTGCCATCCTGATTCAGCGCCCCCTGGCTGCTGAAGCCCACCTGGGCCCGGCCGTCCGTCCCGCCTTCCACGAGAATCTCGTGCGCGGACTCGGCCGACGGCTGCCGGCTCACCTGATTGACCAGCCCACCCGGGCTGATCTGCCCGTACAGCAATGCCGACGGACCCTTGAGCACATCGATGCGATCCAGCAGATAGGGGTCGATCGACGCCTGGGCGAACGCCTGGCCCCCCGGCAGCTTCAGGCCGTCGAGGAAGTTCACATACTGCGTGGCCGTGCCGAACGCACCGAAACCCCGCAGAAAGACCGAGTCGTAGCGCGTGTTCGCATCCCGATCGGACAGCACGCCGGCGGTATAACGCAAGGCCTCGCTCACCGTCTGCGGCGCCTGCTCGTCCATCTGCCGCCGCGTGATCGTCGAGACCGACTGCGCCGTCTCGAGCGCAGGCGTACTGCTCTTGGTTGCCGACGACGTTCCCGGCTGGTAGATGCGGTCGCCTGTGCTCAACGGATCACCCGCCACGCCCGTCACCACCACCGGGCTCAACTGCGCCGGGGCGCCTTGTGCCTGCGCCCCGAACGCGGCCGCCAGCAACCCGGGCAGCGTGCCGAGAACCCAGGCCTTCCGGATACCACACGCCATTTCCACACCCTATTGCAAATGAAAATGAATCTCAGTTGCAATGATGATCCCATAAACGGGACTCAATCGTCCAGTTAATTTTTGAGAAAAATCGATCAATACCCCTGTTTGAACGGGTGACAACTGGATTGTTGCGTATGGTTGTTTGCTGCCGAGGTCGGACTCCGGGACAATGACCAGCATCGACACCGAGAAGCCGAACCGACCGAATGGCTACACCCACGACTGGCACGAGCCCCCTTTCCGATCCACCGCCCGCCCCGGCCCGCAAATCGCGCGGCGGACGCCCCACCAAAGAAGCCGCCGCGCAGATGGAGCGCCGCATCCTCGATGCTGCGGCGGGCTTGTTCGCCGCCCAGGGCTACGCTGCCACGTCGATGGAACAGGTCGCTGACGCCTGTAACGCCGGCAAGGACACCCTCTATCGCCGCTATCCGTCCAAGGGTGCCCTGTTTACCGCGCTGATGGACGCCTGCCGCGCCGACGTGCTGGCGGAGTTGCAGGCCTGTACCAGCCCGGCCGGCCCCCCGTTGGAGCGCCTGCGCCAATACGCCCGCCTTCTCCTGGAGATCAACCTGCGCCCGCAGCTCCTCGCCCTGAACCGCGTCGCCCTCGGCGAAGCCATCCCTGCCAAGGGCGTGCAGCCCACCCCGACCGCCGACGACCCCTTCATGCGCCACATGGCCGAACTGGTCCGCGAAGCCCGGGCAGCCGGCGCCATCGTCGAGAGCGATGCACTCTTCATCGCCGAACAACTTCTCTACGCCACCTCGATCAAACCCCTGATCGCCACGATGCTGGGGGAGACCGGCTACACCGCGCCCACCGATAGGCAGGCGTACTTTGATCGCGCCTGGCACCTGTTCATGGGTGGCGCACAACCGCGTCCTGGCTGACGATCCGGCCGAGGAGGCCGTGACCGCGAGGCATGCGTAGCTGTCCGGCCTGACCATAAGGACGACCCAACGGATAAGGACAACCCAACGCAGGGCTCATATGTTGGGGGCAGCTCCCGAGACGGTAGCTGTCACAGCCTGAGCAGGGTCGAAGCCGGGATGAGGCATGGCGAAAACCCCCAACATCAACGCGGGTTCCGCAAACTTTCCAAGCCTTGGGGGGAAGAGAGATGGTGCCGGCGAAAGGAATCGAACCCTCGACCTTCTCATTACAAGTGAGCTGCTCTACCAACTGAGCTACGCCGGCTGGGTGCGCCCCGGGTGACGGGGCGGCGGTATTCTACTTGATGACCTTCAGCTTGGGACGCGAACCGCCGTCCTGCGGCGGCGAAGGCGGCGGCTCTTCGGGCGGGCCGTCCGGGGAATGCTCGGGATCGGGCACCGACGCCAGCGCGGGGCGATCGGGGTCGGTTTCCTGCGGGGCGGCCGGGCCGTCGTCGGCGACGGCTTCTTCCTCGGGTGGAACCAGCTCGAAGGCCATGCCCTGCCCGGTTTCCTTGGCGTAAATGGCGCGCACGGCGCCCACCGGCACGGAGATCTGCCGGGCGACGCCGCCGAAGCGGGCCTGGAACTCGATGAACTCGTTCCCCATCGTGAGCTTGTGCGTGGCCAGCGCCCCTACATTGAGGGTGATGGCGCCGTCGCGCACGTGCTCGCGCGGCACGACGGTGTGCGCGTCAACGACCACCGTGATGTACGGGGTGTAGCCGTTGTCGGTGCACCATTCGTGCAGCGCACGGATGAGGTAGGGCTTGGTCGAGGTTTCCGTCACTTGCGCATGACCTTTTCGGACGGTGTGAGCGCCTCGATGTAGGCCGGACGGGCGAAGATGCGCTCGGCGTACTTCTGCAGCGGCGCTGCGCTGCGCGGCAGCTCGATGCCGTAGTGATCCAGGCGCCACAGCAGGGGCGCGAGCGCGACATCGAGCATCGAGAACTCTTCGCCCAGCATGTATTTGTTCTTCAGGAACATCGGGGCGATCTGCGCGAGGCGGTCGCGGATGTTCTGGCGCGCGTGCTCAAGGGCCTTCTCGTCGTTCTGGGAGGCACGGCTCTCTAGCGTGCTGACGTGCACGAAGAGTTCCTTCTCGAAGTTGTAGAGAAAGAGGCGGGTGCGGCCGCGCATGACCGGGTCGGCCGGCATGAGCTGCGGGTGCGGGAAACGCTCGTCGATGTACTCGTTGATGATGTTCGACTCGTACAGGATGAGGTCGCGCTCGGTCAGGATGGGCACCTGGCCGTACGGGTTCATCACCGAGATGTCTTCCGGCTTGTTGTAGAGATCGACGTCGCGGATCTCGAAATCCATACCCTTCTCGAACAGCACGAAGCGGCAGCGCTGCGAATAAGGGCAAGTGGTGCCCGAATAGAGGACCATCATGGCGAGATTTCCAATTGCAAACCTGCAATTCTATGCGAAAGGCCAGCGCGATGCGAGCTTTCGCGCTGGCCATCCGGGTGAAACCGGCCCCGTGAGGGCCGGCGGCAGGATTACTTCACGTCGCGCCAGTACACGGCGTTCAAGCGCCAGGCGACGACGAGGAAGATGGCGAGGTAGAGCAGCACCCACATGCCGATGCGCTTGCGCTCCTGCTGCACGGGCTCGCCCATCCAGGTCATGAAGGCGGCCAGGTCGGCCATCTGGCGGTCGTAGTTCTGGGCCAGCCTGGCGTCGGCCGCCTTGAACTCCGCGCGGGTGCTGGCGTGCGGATGGCCGCTGACCGGCTCGGCGGCCACCGTGAGGTAGCCCTGAGCGTCGTAGGTGCGCACTTGGCGCTCCCAACTGCCGTCATCCTTCTGGTGCACGGTGGTCATCACCAGTTCGCGCGGGCCTTGCTGCTGCCACAGGACGTGGGGCATGGCCACGCTCGGAAAGACGAGGTTGTCCCAGCCCGTGAGCTTGGAGGCGTCGCGGTAGAACGAACGCATGTAGGTGTAGATGTAGTCGCCGCCGCTGGGCCCGGCGTTCACCGACTTGGCGCGCGCGATGACCGACAGGTCGGGCGGCGTGGTGCCGAACCAGGCCTTGGCGTCGGCCGGCGTCATGGCGATCTTCATCATGTCGTTGACGGTCTCGCCGGTGAAGAGCAGGTGCTCGGAGATCTGCTCGTCGGTGAGGCCGATCTGGCGCAGATCGCTGTAGCGCACGCTGTTGGCCGAGTGGCAGTTCAGACAGTGGTTGATGAACAGCTTCGCGCCGTTCTGCAGGGCGGCGAGATCGTTCAGGCGATAGGGAGCGCGCTCCAGGGGCGCGCCGCTCTCGGCGGCGTGCGCCGGCGGCAGGGCCGCACAGACCAGGAGGGCGATGGCACCAAGCAGCTTCTTCATCGTGTTTTCCATCGTATCCGCGGGGCTCAGTGGGCGTGGTACGTGACGCGATCGGGCACCGGCTTGAAGGTGCCGAGCTTGCTCCAGAACGGCATCACCAGGAAGAAGCCGAGGTAGATGATCGTCCCGATCTGCGACATGAGGTTGTAGGTCGGGTTGGGCGCTTGGGTGCCCAGGAAGCCGAGGACCAGGAAGTTCACGATGAAGATCGCGTAGAGCACCTTGTGCCAACCGGGCCGGTAGCGGATCGAGCGTACGGGCGAATGATCGAGCCACGGCAGGAAGAAGAGGATGACCACCGCGCCGCCCATGGCCGCCACGCCCCAGAACTTGGCGTCGATGGCGCGCAGCAGCACGGCGATCACGACCAACACGATGGGCGCGATCAGGCGCGCCATGCCGCGCAGCCGCCAGGCCAGCGCGAGCGCGCCGAGCACGGCCAGCCCGGCGAGTACCCAGGTGAACTCGTCCGTGATGGCGCGCAGCATGGAGTAGAACGGCGTGAAGTACCACACCGGCGCGATGTGCGGCGGGGTCTTCAAAGGATCGGCCGGGATGAAATTGTTGTATTCGAGGAAATAGCCGCCCATCTCCGGCGCGAAGAAGACGATGGCCGCGAACACGATGAGGAACATCGACACGCCGAACACATCGTGCACCGTGTAGTAGGGGTGGAAAGGCACCCCGTCCAGCGGCACGCCGCGGCTGTCCTTGTACTTCTTGATTTCCACGCCGTCGGGGTTGTTCGAGCCCACTTCGTGCAGCGCGACCAGGTGCGCCACGACCAGGCCGATCAGCACCAGCGGAATGGCAATCACGTGAAAGGCGAAGAAGCGGTTGAGCGTGGCGTCGGATACGACGTAGTCGCCGCGTATCCAGATGGCGAGGTCGGGCCCGATGAAGGGAATCGCCGAGAACAGGTTGACGATGACCTGCGCTCCCCAGTAGGACATCTGGCCCCAGGGCAGCAGGTAGCCGAAGAAGGCTTCGGCCATCAGGCACAGGAAGATGGCGACGCCGAAGATCCAGACCAGTTCGCGCGGCTTGCGGTAGGAGCCGTAGAACAGCCCGCGCAGCATGTGCAGGTAGACGACGACGAAGAACATCGAGGCGCCGGTCGAGTGCATGTAGCGGATCAGCCATCCGCCCGGCACCTCGCGCATGATGTATTCGACCGACTGGAAGGCCCGTTCGGCGTCGGGCTTGTAGTGCATGACCAGGAAGATCCCGGTGACGATCTGGATCACCAACACCAGCAGCGCCAGCGACCCGAAGATGTACCAGAAGTTGAAATTCTTGGGTGCGTAGTACTCGGAGACGTGCGCCTTGTAGGTGGACGACAGCGGAAAGCGCGCGTCGATCCATCCCATGAGGCCTGTCGTCTCGATCTTTTTCTCGCCAGCCATGACAGCGGCTCCTTATGCGTGGCGGGTTGTTCGATCGCGCGGGCAGACGGTGCCGCGCGCGACGGCACGGCCTAGGCCTTGTTGTCTTCGTCGACGCCCACGACGAGGCGGGTATCGGAGACGTACTCGTAAGGCGGCACTTCGAGGTTGTCCGGGGCGGGCTGGTTGCGATAGACGCGGCCGGCCAGATCGAATGAGGAGCCGTGGCACGGGCACAGGAAGCCGCCCTGCCAGGACGCCGGCAGGCCGGGTTGGGCCCCGCCCTGCAGGTGGGGTGTGGGCGAACAGCCCAGGTGGGTACAGATGCCGACGGCGACGAAGAGCTCGGGCTTGCGCGAACGCCATTCGTTCTGCGCATAGGCCGGCGTGAAGCCGGGCCGCTCGGAGCCCGGGTCGGCGACCAGGTTGTCGGTGCGCTTGAGCGACTCGAGCATGTCCGGCGTGCGGTGCAGTATCCACACCGGCTTGCCGCGCCACTCCACCGTGCGCAGCTCGCCCGGCGCAAGACCGCCGACGTCGACCTCGACCGGCGCGCCCGCGGCGCGGGCCCGGCCCGAGGGCGCAAAGGAAGAAACCAACGGCACGGCAGCGCCCACGCCGATGAGCCCGCCCGCCGCACAGGCGGTACCGACCCAGAAACGGCGTTCCGCGTCCATGGGCGGCTTTGCGTGCGGTCCTAGAGGATTGTCCGGAGCACCTGCTTCTGCGCTCTGGCGATCAATGCTTGTCTCGCTCAATGTCATTGTATTTTGAGTCATCTCGCCATCCCTCGTTCAGCGCCCGTGTCTCCCGCGGGCATACACCTACGGGATCCATAGACGCATCGCAGCTGACGAGTATAGCGCGCACATGACACAGAAAGACACCAAGCCTGGATAGAAAACAACACTCAACAAAAGCCCGGCCGGCTGGCCCCGCCTTACAATCGGCGGAATCGGGACGGCGCAGTTGCCCGTCCCTGCCCAGGCGGCACCGCAACCAAGAAGAAGGAAACTGCAATGAAAGGCTTTCTGCGCGAATTCCAGACGTTTGCCGTCAAGGGCAATGTGATGGATCTGGCCGTCGGTGTCATCATCGGCGGCGCCTTCGGCCGCATCGTCGACTCGATGGTGAAGGACGTCATCATGCCGCTCATCAACGTCATCCTGGGCGGCTCGGCAGACTTCACCAACAAGTTCATCGTGCTGCGCATGCCCGAGGACTACACCGGTCCCATGACCTATGCCGACCTCACCCAGGCCGGCGCCATTCTCTTCGCGTGGGGCAATTTCCTCACCATCCTCATCAACTTCGTCCTGCTCGCCTTCGTGGTGTTCCTGATGGTCAAGGCGCTCAACAAGGCGCGCGCCCGCTTCGAGCATGAAGAAAAGGTCGCGCCGGCCGAGCCGGCCCCGCCCTCCGAGGAAGTCGTGCTGCTGCGCGAGATCCGCGACGCGCTGGCCGGCCGTACGCCTGCGTCCCCGCCGTCCGTCCCGCCCGGCACGCCGAGCTGACCCGACGGCAACACCCGCCTGGCAAGCAAAGGCCCCGCAACCCGGGATGGGTGCGGGGCCTTTGTCATGGCGGGTACGCTGTCCGCGGCGGGCAGGCGCCGTGCCGCGACGGCCGGCGTCAGACCGGGTTGTCGATGTCGACGAAGGTGACCTCGAGCGGGAAATGCTCGGCGAGGGCCTGGCCCAGCGCCTGCACGCCATAGCGTTCGGTGGCATGATGGCCCGCGCCGATGAAGCCGGTGCCGGTCTCGCGGGCAAGGTGCGTCGTGGGCTCGGAGGCCTCGCCGGTGATGTACACCGTGGCGCCGCCATCGATGGCGTCCTGCATCATGCCCTGGGCCGCGCCGGTGCACCACACCACGCGCCCGAGCGGCATGTCCGGCTCGCCCACCAGCAGCGGTTCGCGCCCCAGGCGTTCGCGCACGCGCGCGGCGAGCGCCGCCAGCGTCGGCAGGCCAGGCGCGGTACCCGCCCACAACAGCCCCTCGCTGCCCAGGGTGAGCGGACCGCCCTCGTCGGGCGCGGCATCCGGCAGCAGGCCGAGCACCCGGGCGAGCTGGGCGTTGTTGCCCCACACCGGATGGGCGTCCAAGGGCAGATGGTAGGCCAGCAGGTTCAGGTCGTGCGCCAGCGCGAGCCCGATACGCCGGCGCCGCGTGCCGATGATGCGCGGATCTTCGTTGCGCCAGAACCAGCCGTGGTGCACCAGCACCGCGTCGGCGTCGCGCTCGATCGCGGCACGCAGCAGCGCCTCGCAGGCAGTCACGCCGGTGACGATGCGCCGGATCTCGGCCCGCCCCTCGACCTGCAGGCCATTGGGCGCATAGTCGCGAAAGCGCGCAACCTTGAGCTGATCGGCAAGCCAGCCCAGGATGCGCTCGCGCGGCACCCCGCCCACGTCGATGGCCGACTCAGGTTTTCTCGGGCTCGGCATTTTCGCTCCTGTCCTTGCGTTCGATGGCGGCCCCGATCAGCAGGCCGACCTCGTACAGCAGGCACAGCGGCACGGCGAGCATGAACTGGCTGACCACGTCCGGCGGCGTGAAGACGGCAGCGATCACGAAGGCGCCGACGACGACGTAGCCGCGCGCGCTGCGCAGCTTGGCCACGGTGACGACCCCGGTCTTGACCAGCAGCACGACCACCACCGGCACCTCGAAGGTCAGGCCGAAAGCCAGGAACATCGTCAGCACGAAGTTCAGGTAGGCCTCGATATCCGGCGCGGGCGTGATCGACTGCGGCGCGAACGAAGCGATGAAATGAAAGACCGTGCGAAAGACGACGAAATAGCAGAACGCCATGCCCACCAGGAAGAGCAGCGTGCTCGACACGATGAGGGGCATGGCCAGGCGCTTCTCGTGGCGATACAGCCCGGGCGCAACGAACGCCCATGCCTGATAGAGCACGACCGGCAGGGCGATCACGAAGGCGGCCATCAGCGTGATCTTGACCGGCACCATGAAGGGCGTGATGACGCCCGTGGCGATCATGCGGGTGCCGGTGGGCAAGGTCGCCAGCATGGGCTGGGCGAGCACGTCGTAGATATAGGACGCCCCCGGATAGGTGAAGAGCACGATGAACACCGCGAGCACCGCCAGCACGGCCTTCACCAGGCGCTGGCGCAATTCGACGAGGTGGGAAACGAAGCTCTCTTCCCGATCCTCGGGCTGCTCCTGGGCTTTGTCGGTCATGCTTTCTGCGAGGAGGGACTGGTGCCGGACGATGGGGCCGGCGCGGCGGCGACGGGCTCGGGCTCGGGACGCAGCACCGGATCGTCCAGGCCGGCATCGGCCTGGGCCGCCGGACTGGCGGCAATGGCCTCGGGCGTGGGTGGGGCCGGCTCGGCCGCGGGCACGTCCGCCGCCGGCGGCACCGTGTCGGCAACCGGCGCGGCCTGGCTGGCGGCGACACCCGCCACGGCCTGTGCCCCTTCCGCCGCGGTGCCGCTGACGGTCTTGGCCACGTCGCTCACGCCGTCGCGCACGGCGTCGGTGTGTTCGCGCACGGAGGATTCCACGTCGCGCGCGGCCTCGTTCATCTGCGCGCGCAACTGCCGCAGCTCGTCCAGCTCCATTTCGCGATTGATGTCGCGCTTGACGTCACTGACATAGCGCTGCAGGCGCCCCACGAGGTGCCCCACGGTACGCGCCACCTTGGGCAGCCTTTCTGGGCCGAGCACGACCAGCGCCACCGCGCCGATCACCATCAGCTCGGTAAAACTGATATCGAACATGCGGTGTTACCAGGATGAAGAGGACGGGCCGCTGCGGCTCACGACTGACTGCCGCCGCCGGTCTTCTCGCGGGCCTGCACGTCGATCGTATCGTCGGAGACGCGCTTGGCGTCGACCTTCTTGGCTTGCGCCTCTTCCTCGCCGTCGCGCATGCCGGCCTTGAAACCCTTGACGGCGCCGCCCAGGTCCTCGCCCATGTTGCGCAGCTTCTTCGTGCCGAAGATGAGGGCAACGATGACCAACACGACCAGCCAGTGCCAGATACTGAAAGAACCCATTGAAATGCTCCGTTGTGTCCAGATGCCGGCCGTAGCCAGACTTCCCATTCTAACCAAGGTCAGGCAGCCGATGTGACGAATATCACGTCGGCTGGCCGGCATTACTTCCAGGATGAAAACTCGCCACGCGACCGTACGGTGCCGACCGGCGAGACCGCTGAGCAGAGCCAGGCAATGGCGCCCTCAGCATGACAGACGCGCGGGAGCGCTCGAAGTTCAGGACGGCGGGCGCGCGGCCTTCTCGGCCAGGCCCGACAGCCCTTCCCGGCGGGCGAGCTCGTCGATCACCTGCCTGGGCCGCAGACCATAGTGCTCCAGCATGACAAGGCAATGAAACCAGAGGTCGGCCGTCTCGTAGAGGATCTTGTCCGGGTCGGCGTCCTTGGCCGCCAGCACGACTTCGGTCGCCTCCTCGCCGATCTTCTTCAGGAAGGCGTCGGGGCCCTTGGCGAGCAGCTTGGCGACGTAGGACGTGCTCGGGTCGCCGCCGCGCGCTGGGTTGCGCGTGGCCAGCGTATCGGCGATGCGCTCGAGGATGTCGATACTGTCGTTGGCCGGGCGGTCAGTCATGGCGATAGATGGCCTTGGGGTCCTTCAGAACCGGATCGACCACGTCCCAGCGGGCTTCGGCGCCTTCGCCGTGCAGCTCGCGAAAGAAGCAGCTCTCGCGGCCGGTATGGCAGGCGATGCCGCCGTCCTGCTCGATTTCGAGCAGGACCACGTCGCCGTCGCAGTCCAGGCGGATGGCCTGGACGCGCTGGCGGTGGCCCGACTCCTCGCCCTTCTTCCAGAGCCGGTTGCGCGAACGCGACCAGTAGGTGGCGAAGCCGGTGTCGCGCGTGAGCGCGAGCGACTCGCGGTTCATGTAGGCGAACATCAGGATGCGGCCGGTGTGCGCATCCTGGGCGATGGCCGGCACCAGGCCGGCGTCGTCGTACACGACGTCGTCCAGCCAGTTGCCGGTAGGCGGACGTTCTGTGTGGCTCATGGGGACTCCGAAGCGTGCGGCGGCTCAGGCCGCCTCGGTGTGGCGCACGGCGATGCCCTGCCCGGCCATGTAGGCCTTGGCCTCGCCCACCGTGTGCTGCCCGTAGTGAAAGATGCTGGCGGCGAGCACGGCGCTGGCATGCCCCTGGAGAATGCCGTCGGCCAGGTGCTGCAGGTTGCCCACGCCGCCGGACGCGATGACGGGGATCGGCACCGCGTCGGACACCGCGCGGGTGAGCGCCAGGTCGAAGCCGGCGCGGGTGCCGTCGCGGTCCATGCTGGTGAGCAGGATCTCGCCGGCGCCCAGGCGGGCCATGCGCTGCGCCCAGGCCACGACTTCCAGGCCGGTGGCGTTGCGCCCGCCGTGGGTGAAGACTTCCCAGCGCCCCGGCTCGCCCTCGGCGGACACCCGCTTGGCGTCGATGGCCACGACGATGCACTGCGAGCCGTAGTAGCCGGCGGCCTCCTCGACCAGGGCCGGGTTGGTGACCGCGCTGGTATTGATCGAGACCTTGTCGGCCCCCGCATTCAGCAGGCGGCGCACGTCGGCCACCTTGCGCACGCCGCCGCCGACGGTGAGCGGAATGAAGACCTGCTCGGCCACCGACTCGATGACCGGCAGGATGAGATCGCGCTCGTCGCTGGAGGCGGTGATGTCGAGGAAGGTGAGCTCGTCGGCGCCGTGTTCGTTGTAGCGCCGCGCGATCTCGACCGGATCGCCCGCGTCGACCAGGCTGACGAAGTTCACGCCCTTCACCACGCGCCCGGCATGCACGTCCAGGCATGGAATGATCCGACAGGTCAGTTCCGAGCCGGCGCCTTCGGCGACGTGGGTCATGGCGAGCCTTCCATCAGCTCGTCGGCGCGCGCCTGCGCGGCGGCGAAATCCAGCGTGCCTTCGTAGATGCTGCGCCCGAGGATGGCGCCTTCGACGCCTTCGTCGTATACCGCGCAGAGCTTCTCGACATCGTCCATGCTGGCGATGCCGCCCGAGGCGTATACCGGCATGCGCACGGCCTGGGCCAGGCGCACGGTGGCCTCGACGTTGACGCCCGACAGCATGCCGTCGCGGCCGATGTCGGTGTAGATCACCGCCTCGCAGCCGTAGTCCTCGAACTTGCGGGCGAGGTCGATGACGTCGTGGCGGGTGAGCTTGCTCCAGCCGTCGGTGGCGACCTTGCCGTCACGCGCGTCCAGGCCGACGATGATGGCGCCCGGAAAGGCGCTGCAGGCGTCGTGCAGGAAGCCGGGGTTCTTGACCGCGGCAGTGCCGATGATGACGTAGGAGATGCCGCCGTCGAGGTAGCGCTCGATGGTGTCCAGGTCGCGGATGCCCCCGCCGATCTGCACCGGGATGTCGCCGCCCACGGCCTCGATGATGGCCTTGATGGCGGTCTCGTTGACGGGCTTGCCGGCGACGGCGCCGTTCAGATCGACCAGGTGCAGCCGGCGCGCGCCGGCGTCGAGCCAGCGCGTGGCCATGGCAGCCGGGTCCTCGGAAAAGATGGTGGCATCGTCGAGGTCGCCTTGGCGCAGGCGGACGCAGCGCCCGTCTTTGAGGTCGATGGCGGGGATCAGGAGCATGACGGAATGATCGAGTTCAGGTCTTGGGGATGGCCTGCCGGCCGAACGTGGAGAAGCTCAGGGGGAGAAGGTCAGGGCTTCCAGTACGCGAAGTTGCGGTACAGCCTGAGGCCCGCGTCGGCGCTTTTTTCGGGGTGGAACTGAGTAGCAAAGATGTTATCCGCAGCAATCGCGCTCGTAAAGTCGATGCCATAGCGGGTATGCCCGGTGGTCAGGGCCGGATCTTCGGGTGCGCAATAGTAGCTGTGCACGAAATAGAAGTATGCGCCATCGGCGATGCCGTCCCAGAGGGCGTGCGGCGTGCCGTGATGGACGCGGTTCCAGCCCATGTGCGGCACCTTGAGCCCGGGCGCGTGGAACTCGCCGGTGTTCTCGAAGGCGGGACCGCGCAGCCGCGGCACGGCGCCCGGCAGGATGCCCAGGCCGCCGGTGTCCGGGGCTTCCTCGCTGGTGGCGAAAAGCATCTGCATGCCCACGCACACGCCGAGCAGGGGCTTCTCGCGCGCGGCCCGGCGCACGGCCTCGACCAGCCCGGCGTTCTCGAGCTGGCGCATGCAGTCGCCCATGGCGCCCTGCCCGGGCAGCACCACGCGCTCGGCCGCGGCGATCCGGGCCGCGTCGCTGCACACCTGGATGTCGGCCTCGGGCGCGGCATAGCGCAGGGCCCGCACGACGGAATGCAGGTTGCCCGCACCGGCGTCGACGACGGCTATGCTGCCCATATCAGCCTCCGCCCGGCCGCCCGAAGGAGGCTGAAGCCCCCTCCGGGGGGCAGCGAACGCAGAGAGCGTGGGGGTCGTTTCATCTCAGAGCACTCCCTTGGTCGAGGGGATCACGCCGCCCTGGCGCTCGTCGACCTCCATGGCCATGCGCAGCGCGCGGCCGAAGGCCTTGAACACCGTCTCGCATTGGTGGTGCGCGTTGTGCCCGCGCAGATTGTCGATGTGCAGCGTGACCAGGGCGTGGTTGACGAAGCCCTGGAAGAACTCGCGGGTGAGGTCGACGTCGAACTGGCCGATCATGGCGCGCGTGAACGGCACGTGGAACTCCAGGCCCGGCCGGCCGGAGAAATCCACCACCACGCGCGAGAGCGCCTCGTCCAGCGGCACGTAGGCGTGGCCGTAGCGGCGCAGCCCGGCCTTGTTGCCGACCGCCTTGGCGATCGCCTGGCCCAGCGTGATGCCGGTGTCCTCGACCGTGTGGTGCGCGTCGATGTGCAGGTCTCCGTCGGCCTGGATGTCGAGGTCGATCAGCCCGTGGCGGGCGATCTGGTCGAGCATGTGGTCGAGGAACGGCACCCCCGTGTTGATGTTCTGCTTGCCGGTGCCGTCCAGGTTGACGGCCACGCGGATGCGGGTTTCGTTGGTGTTGCGGGTGATGTCGGCGGTACGCATGGCGGACTCGGGCATAACGGGCGTCGGCCGCCCGCGGGAGGGCGGGCGGCGCGACTCGGGAAGCTCAGGGCTCCGGGGAACAGCGTCGTCGTGGCGCCACCGCATGGCGGCGCCTCGGCGGGTCAGGCGGCAGGGTCGGCGAGGCGGAACTCCGCGCTGCGCGCGTGCGCGTCCAGGCCTTCGCCATAGGCGAGCGTGGCGGCGAGCGGGCCCAGCGCCTGCGCGCCGGCCGAGGACACCTGGATCAGGCTGGAGCGCTTCTGGAAATCGTACACCCCCAGCGGCGAGGAGAACCGTGCGGTGCGCGAAGTCGGCAACACGTGGTTCGGCCCGGCGCAATAGTCGCCCAGCGATTCCGAAGTGTAGCGGCCGAGGAAGATCGCGCCGGCATGGCGGATCAGCTCGAGCCAGCGCGCCGGCTCCTCGGCGGAGATCTCCAGGTGCTCGGGCGCGATGTCGTTGGCGATCGCGCAGGCCTGCGGCATGTCGCTCACGAGGATCAGCGCGCCACGGCCGGACAGGCTGGCGCGGATGATGTCGGCGCGGGCCATGGTCGGCAGAAGCTTCTCGATGGACGCCTCGACGGCGTCGAGGTAGGCGGCATCCGGACAGAGCAGGATCGACTGCGCCAGCTCGTCGTGCTCGGCCTGCGAGAACAGGTCCATGGCCACCCAGTCGGGCGGCGTGGTGCCGTCGCAGAGCACCAGGATCTCGCTCGGCCCGGCGATCATGTCGATGCCCACGGTGCCGAACACCCGGCGCTTGGCGGCGGCGACGTAGGCGTTGCCCGGGCCGACGATCTTGTCGACCGCGGCGATGGACTGCGTGCCATAGGCGAGCGCGGCCACCGCCTGCGCACCGCCGATGGCCCAGATCTGGTCGACCCCGGCCACGGCGGCCGCGGCGAGCACGATGGGATTGCGTGCGCCATCGGGCGTGGGCGTCACCATCACCACCTCGGCCACGCCCGCCACCTTGGCCGGGATGGCGTTCATCAGCAGCGAGGACGGGTAGGCCGCCTTGCCGCCGGGCACGTACAGGCCGACGCGGTCGAGCGGCGTGATCTTCTGGCCGAGCAGGGTGCCGTCGGGCTCGGTGTAGCTCCAGGATTCGGCGCGCTGGTGCTCGTGGTAGGCGCGGATGCGCGCGGCGGCGGCCTGCAGCGCGTCGCGCTGCTCGGCCGGCAGCGCGGCCAGCGCGGCGGCGGCTTCGCTCGCCGGAATCTTCAGGGCCGCCAGGTCGGCGGCCGGGTTGCGGTCGAAGCGCCCGGTGTACTCGAGCACGGCGGCGTCGCCGCGGGTGCGCACGTCGGCCAGGATGGCCTGCACGGCCTGTTCGATGGAAGCGTCGTCGGCTGCCTCGAAAGCCAGCAGCCGGCGCAGATCGGCCGCGAAGTCGGCGGCACGGGTGTCGAGCCGGCGGATGAGCGGTTGGTCGGGCATGGGGCCTCCTTCAGTCGGCGACGGCCCGGCGGAACGCATCGATCAGGGGCTGGATGCGCTCGCGGCGGGTCTTCAGGGCCGCCTGGTTGACGATCAGGCGGGACGAGATCGACATGATGTCCTCCACGGCAACCAGGTGGTTGGCGCGCAGGGTGCTGCCGGTGGACACCAGGTCCACGATGGCGTCGGCCAGGCCGACCAGCGGGGCGAGTTCCATCGAGCCGTACAGCTTGATGATGTCCACGTGCACGCCCTTGGCGGCGAAGTGCTCGCGGGCGGCCTCGACGTACTTGGTGGCCACGCGCAGCCGTGCGCCCTGGTAGACCGCCGCCTCGTAGTCGAAGCCCGCCGGCACCGCCACGCTCAGGCGGCAGCGTGCGATCTCCAGGTCGAGCGGCTGGTACAGGCCGGCCGGATGGATGCCTTCGTGCTCGTACAGTACGTCCTTGCCCGCCACGCCCAGGTCGGCGGCGCCGTACTGCACATAGGTGGGGACGTCCGACGCCCGCACAATGATGATGCGCAGGTCCGGATCGCTCGTCGAAATGATGAGCTTGCGCGTGCTGCCCAGATCCTCGTTCACGGTGATGCCGGCCTCGGCCAGCAGAGGCAGGGTCTCGTCGAAGATCCGGCCCTTGGAGAGAGCCAGGGTGATGGGCCGGCGGCCCTCGGCGGCAGCGATCATGCGCTTGCTCCGCCCGGGACGCGCACAATGGCGGCGCCCAGTTGTGCGAGCTTGCGCTCCATGTATTCGTAACCTCGGTCCAGATGATAGATGCGCTCGACGGTGGTCACGCCCTCGGCCACCAGGCCGGCGATGACCAGACTCGCCGAGGCGCGCAGGTCGGTGGCCATGACCGTCGCGCCGGACAGCGCCGGCACGCCCTTGACCACGGCGGTGTGGCCGTCGATCTCGATGTCCGCGCCCAGGCGGCGCAGCTCCTGCACGTGCATGAAGCGGTTCTCGAAGATGTTCTCGGTGATCACCGAGGTGCCCTCCGCGACGGCGTTCATGGCCATCAACTGCGCCTGCATGTCGGTGGCGAAGCCCGGATACTCCTGGGTACGGAAACCCACGGCGCGCGGGCGCCGCGCCATGCGGGCACGGATGGTGTCGCCTTCGCACGCGAGCTCGACGCCGGCGTCGCGCAGCTTGCCGAGCACCGCGCCCATGGTGTCGGGCGCCGTGGCGCGCAGCACGACCTCGCCGCCCGCAGCGCCGACCGCGCACAGGAAGGTGCCGGCCTCGATGCGGTCCGGCATGACGCGGTAGTCGACGCCGTGCAGGCGCTCCACGCCCTGCACGACGATGCGGTCGGTCCCCTGCCCTTCGATGCGCGCGCCCATGGCGATCAGCAGGTTGGCCAGGTCGACCACTTCGGGCTCGCGCGCCGCGTTGGCGAGCACAGTCTCGCCCTCGGCCAGCACCGCGGCCATCAGCAGGTTCTCGGTACCGGTGACGGTGATCATGTCGGTGCGCACCAGCGCGCCCTTGAGGCGCTCGGCGCGCGCGACCACGAAGCCGTGCTCCACGCGCACGTCCGCGCCGAGCGCGGCCAGCCCCTTAATATGCTGATCGACCGGCCGCTGGCCGATGGCGCAGCCGCCTGGCAGGCTGACCCGCGCCTCGCCGAAACGGGCCAGCAAGGGCCCGAGCACGAGGATCGAGGCCCGCATGGTCTTGACCAGCTCGTAGGGCGCTTCGCAGGAGTCCAGGCGGTCGGCCTGCAGTACCAGGGCGTTGCCGGCCTCGCGCTCGGTGCGCACGCCCATGCGGGCAAGCAGCCGCACCAGCGTGTCGATGTCGTTCAGGTCCGGCACGTTGGCCAGGCGGACCGGATCGGCCGTGAGCAGGCTCGCGCACATGATCGGCAGCGCCGCGTTCTTCGCGCCCGACACGATCACTTCGCCCTGCAGACGATTGCCGCCGGTGATGTTCAGTTTATCCATGAGGTCTGGCGCTCGAGGCGCCGCAAGGACGGATGGACGCGGCTCAGGCCGCGCGGCTGGCGTACTCCGCCGGGGTCAGGGTGCGCATGGAGAGCGCATGGATCTCCTCGCGCATGCGATCGCCCAGCGCGGCGTAGACCATCTGATGGCGCGCGATGGGCCGCTTGCCCTCGAAGCCGGCACAGACGATGACCGCCTGGAAATGCTGGCCGTCGCCTTCGACTTCGACGTGCTCACAGGCGAGCCCAGCGACAATGTATTGACGGATCTGTTCAGGAGTGGGCAGTTGGGACATGTCAACCTCCGTACGGCCGCCCGAAGGAGGCCGAAGCCCTCCCGGGGGGCAGCGAACGCAGTGAACGTGGGGGTCTCATCTCTAGCTCCGCAGCTTGTAGCCGCTCGCCAGCAGCCGCAGCGCGCACACAGCGAGCACCAGGAAGACGCCGCCGACCACGGCGAGGCTGTGCCAGGGCGACGCATCGGACAGGCCGAAGAAGCCGTAGCGAAAGCCGTCGATCGCGTAGAACACCGGATTCCAGTGCGACACGGCCTGCCAGAACGGCGGCAGCGAATGGATCGAATAGAACACGCCGGACAGGAAGGTGGCCGGCATGATGAGGAAATTCTGGAAGGCGGCGATCTGGTCGAATTTCTCGGCCCAGATCCCGCCGATCACCCCGAGCGTGGCCATGGACGCGCAGGCGAGCACGGCGAAAGCCAGCATCCACAGGGGATAGGCGATCATCGGGCCGGCGAAGAAGAGCGTGATGAGCCAGACGCCGAACCCGACGACCAGCCCGCGCACGACCGAGGCCAGCACATAGGCGCCGTAGATCTCCAGGTGCGAGAGCGGCGGCAGCAGGATGAACACCAGGTTGCCCGTGACCCGGCTCTGGATGAGCGAGGAGGACGCATTGGAGAATGCGTTCTGCAGCATGCTCATCATCACCAGCCCGGGCACCAGGAAGTTGACGTAGGGCACGTGGTCGTAGACGCGCACGTGATCTTCCAGCACGTGCGCGAACACGAGCAGGTAGAGCAGCGCCGTGACCACCGGGGCGGCCACCGTCTGGAAGCTCACCTTGTAGAACCGCAGCATCTCCTTGTAGAAGAGCGTCGGGAAGCCGGAACTCGCGCGCAGGTCGGGTTCGAGCAGCGGCTTGCGCACGGCCTGGCGGTGCGGGCCGCCCGCGGTGCGCTGCGGCACGCCCTGAACGGTGCGCTGGGTCGAGGCGGGCTGGGTCATGCGAGCTCCTCCGCCTCGACGCCCGCGGGCGCACGACGATCATCCCAGCCGTTCTCGCCGCGCATGATGCGCACGAAGGCTTCCTCCAGGTCGGCGCCGCCGACCCGCTCGACCAGGGCCGCGGTGCGATCCAGGGCCACCACGCGCCCGCCCTTGAGCATGGCGACGCGTTCGCACAGGGCTTCGGCTTCTTCCAGGTAGTGCGTGGTGAGCAGCACCGTATGCCCCTGCTCGTTCAGCTTGACGATGAATTCCCAGAGAGTGCGGCGCAGATCGACGTCCACGCCCGCGGTCGGCTCGTCCAGCACGATCACCGGCGGGCGGTGCACCAGCGCCTGCGCGACGAGCACGCGCCGCTTCATGCCGCCCGAGAGCGCCCGCATGTTGGTGTCCGCCTTGTCGGCCAGGCCCAGGCTGGCGAGGATTTCGTCGATCCAGTCGTCGTTGTGGCGCAGGCCGAAGTAGCCGGACTGAAAGCGCAGCGTCTCGCGCACGGTGAAGAAGGGATCGAACACCAGCTCCTGGGGCACGATGCCGAGCGCGCGCCTGGCCTGGGCGTATTGCGTCTGCACGTCGTAGCCGCAGACGCTCACCCTGCCGCTGGTGGCGCGGGTCAGGCCGGCCAACACCGAGATCAGCGTGGTCTTGCCCGCGCCGTTGGGCCCGAGCAGGCCGAAGAATTCGCCGGGCTCGATGGCCAGACTGACATCGTCGAGCGCGCGCAGGCCCGGTGCCGGCGTGGCGCCGCGCAGGCGTTGGCGCCACGAGAACTGCGGCGCATACACTTTGGAGAGGTGTTCGATACTGACGACGGGCATGATCGGGGAGCGAAGCCAAGCCGGCCATTATAGGCAATGGCGGCAGGCGGCGTTTTACCCAGGTCAAAAAGGGATACGCCCGCACCGGTCGGCCCGCGCCCGGCGGAGGGGGTGGCGACACGGCGGGCCGCGCCGCCGCCTCGCCGCCGACCGCCGCAACGGGCCTACTCTCGGCGCAGCCGCCGCAACGAGATGTCGTCGATCAGTTCGGCGTGCACGGCGGCGTAGTCCGGCCGGGCCAGCTCGCGCGCCAGCGGGCTCGCGGCCGACGCCGCCTCGCGTGCGCGCGTGGCGTCCAGCTCCTCGGTGCGCACGGCCACGTCCGCCAGCACGGTCACGGCGTGGGGCATCACCTCGATGAACCCACCCGCCACGTACACGCGCGTCTGCCCGCCATCGAGCTGGCGCACCTGCACGAATCCCTCGCGCACCTTGGTGAGCAGCGGCGTATGCCCGGGATAGACGCCCAGCGAGCCCTCGACCCCGGGCACCGAGACGAACGCCGCGTCGCCCGAATACAAGGTCTCGGCCATGCTCACCACGTCCACCCGAAGGTGGTCGGGACGCGCGGCCGGCTGGCCGCCGCCAGCGCTCGTTTCCGATGTCGCCACGTCTGCTCCTCTCAAATCTCAAAGCCAGCCCAGCCAGCGCCAGTAGGTCATGCCGAAGCCCAGGATGAGCACATAGCCCACCGCCGTGAGCACGATGCCGACCTTGGCGAACTGGCGGGCGTTGAAGGTCTCGGTGGCCAGGGCCACCATGTTCTGCGGTGCGTTGATGGGCAGGATGAAGCCGAAGCTCACCACGAAGCCTAGGATCATGGTCATGCCCAGCCGGTTGAAGTCGCCCGGCAGCACGGCCAAGAGGGAGATCAGAATGGGCATCAACGCCGACGTCAGCGCCGTCGCGCTGGCGAAACCCAGGTGGATCAGGATGAGAAAGGCGCTGAGGATGGCGAGCACGCCGAAGGTGCCCAGGTGGTCCAGGCCGGTGCGCTCGATCACCTGCCCGGCCAGCCATTGCCCCGCCTGGGTGGACAACAGCGCCGAGCCCAGGCTGATGCCCACGCCGAACACGATGATGGTGCCCCAGGGAATGCGGCTCTGCACGTCCTTCCAGTTCATCACCCCGACCCTGGGCAGCAACAGCACGACCAGGCCGGCATACGCCGTGGACGTGGTGTCGAAGCGGTGCAGCTTGCCCTCGGTGGACCAGAGCAGCAGCAGGCAGAGCATGACGATGAGCAGCCGCTTCTGCGGCCCCGTCATGGGGCCCAGCGCGGCCAGCGATTCGCGCACCGCATCCTTGCCGCCGCCCAGGTCGTTGGACTCCGGCGGCAGCATGCGCAGCACCACGAAATACATGATCGCCGACATGGCGACGGCCCAGGGCGCGCCGGCGACGAGCCAGTCGATCCAGGTCACGCGCTCGCCCAGCAGCTTCTCCATGAACCCGACGGTGAGCAGGTTCTGCGCGGCCGCCGTCTGGATGCCCACGTTCCAGATGCTGGTGCCCTGCGCGACGACGATCATGAGGCCGGCGGCGAAGTTCGAGCGCTTGTCCACCCCGAAGGCGGCGATGACGCCCATCATGATCGGCACCACGCAGGCGCTGCGCGCCGTGGCGCTCGGCACCACCAGGCTGAGCAGGATGGTGACCAGGATGGCGCCGACGAAGATCTGGCGCGAGCTGGTGCCCACCCGCTGCAGGGTGACCAGGGCGATGCGCCGGTCCAGCCCGGTGTGCGTCATGGCCGCGGCGAGGAACAGCGCGCCGGCGACCAGCGCCAGGGCGGAATTCGAGAACCCGGCCAGCGCCATCGAGATCGCCGCCGAGGTGCCGTAGATCGCGTCCGGGTTCTGGATCGTGGGCGCCGTGCCGACCAGGAAAGCCATCAGCGAGGTGATGATGATGGCGCTGGCCTCGTAGGACACCGCCTCGGTGATCCAGACGATCACTGCGAACACCAGGATAGCCAGCATGCGATGCCCCGCCGGCGGCAGATCGGCCGGCAGCGGCAGGAGCAGCACGCCGACCATGGCCAACACGGCGACGATCAGGCCGATCGGCATGCGCACGGCGGGCGGTGGCGAAGCCGGGGCCGGCATACTGGCCGGGTTGGACGCAGCGTTCACGGTCGTTCTTCCTTCTCGTATCGCGGCGCCGCACGCCGGCGCCGGGCCATGCCGGCGCGGCCCCGCGCACCGGGCACCGCGGGTCGGTGGCGGGCAAAGCTAGCGACAAGGTGCCCCCGCCGCCTCGGCAGCGTCAAGCGCGGGCCGCCGATCTGCGGCAAATGCACCACAGGCCGTGGCGAGTTTGACGTGGCGCAAAGACAGCGGGGCCGCACGCACGTGGCCAGAAGAAGCAGGTGCGGCGCCGCCAAAAGAACGACACCCCGGCGCCGTTGCCACGGCGGCCGGGGTGTCTCGATGAACGCAGGACGGGGCCAGGCCCCGCCTTATCACTTCTGGGCGAGGTTGCGCTGCTGCAGCGTGGCGATCAGCCCGTCGATGCCGCCTTGCTGGATCTGCGAGGCGAACTGGTTGCGGTAGTTCTGGATCAGCCAGATGCCTTCGACGCTGACATCGTAGATGCGCCAGCCCTGCGGCGTGCGCTCGAGCCGGTAATCCACCGCGGCCGGCTGCGTGCCCGACTGCATGACCTGGCTGCGCACGACGACGTCGTCGGCCGAGGCATCGCCGCGGAAGGGCAGCATGTTGATGCGGGCCGAGTTGTCCACCTTGCTGAAGGCGCCGCTGTAGGTGCGGATCAAGGTGCCGCGAAAGCCGTCGACCAGCGCCTGGCGCTGCTCCGGCGTGGCTTCGCGCCAATAGCGCCCCACGGCCAGCCGGGTGGTCTTCTCGAAGTCCACATGCGGCAGCACCTGGGCATCGACGACCTGGTTAATGCGATTGACGTTACCCGACTGGAGCGCCGGGTCGGCCTTGAGCGTGTTGAGCACGTCTTCGGCGACGGCCTGCACGAAGGCATCCGGCTGGCCTTGCGGATCGGGCTGCGCAGCATGCGCGAGCCCGGCCGCCCCGGCCAGCAGCGCCGCGGCGCACAACAGGATCCACTGGCGTCCCAGGCGCTGCATCGAGGCGGCGACGGAACGATTCTTCACTTCAACAACACGCATGAGTCATCCTAAATGGTGGTCGGCTCGGTCAGGGAGCGATCGGGGCGGCAGCCGGCGCTGCCTCGGGATCGTCGCCATAATCGGGCAGCGAGTAGTCGGGCGCGGCATCCTGGCCGAGCGACTGGTTGATGATGGCCTGACGCCGCTGCAGATAAGCGTCACGCACGAACAGATACGGGTCGAGCGCGATATCGTCGACAAGATCGCCGGCCTCGAGCAGACGCTCGCGATCGCTCACGACACGCACACCATAGAGCGAATTGCGTACCCGCACGTTTTCGACATGTGTCAGTGGCGAAGCATAGGTATCCACCAGGCGGCCGGCGCCGTCGCGTACGGTGCTCGGGCCGAAGAACGGCAGCACCAGGTAGGGGCCGGGCCCCATGCCCCAGACGCCCAGGGTGGAGCCGAAATCGCGCGGGATGCTGGGCACGCCGACCTTGGAGGCGGGGTCGAAACAGCCGAACCCCAGTGTCGTATTCAGCAACACCCGGCCGGCCATGTTGATGCCGTCGGGCACCTGGCCCTGCAGAAAACTGTTGGCCGTATACAGCACGTCGCGCAGATTGCCGAAGAAGTTGCCGATGCAGTCGCGCACCGGCGTCGGCGTGACGGTCTGGTAGGCTTGGGCCACGGGCTTGAGCACGGCGCGGTCCAGGGTGTCGTTGAACTGGTAGATCGAGCGGTTCATGCCCTCGAGAGGGTCGCGCGGATCGGGCTCGCCGGGCACCGTGGCGCAGCCGGCCAGGGTCAGCGCGGCCAGCGCAGCGGGAGCAAGGCGGAAGTAGGAGGAAGCGGTGGTCATTGTTGCGCCGGAGGGGAGGCGCCGGCAGCGTCGGCGCCGGACTGTTGTTGTGACGTACCTTGGTTGTTGGCCATGCCGTAGAGGAACCGGCTGATCAGGTTCTCGAGCACGACGGCCCCCTGAGTGTAGGTAATGCGATCGCCCGCGGCCAGCATCTTGTCCTCCGCCCCGGGGTCCAGGCCGATGTACTGCTCGCCGAGCAGGCCGGACGTGAGGATGGACGCGCTGCTGTCGCTGGGAAATTCCACGCCCTGATTGATGCGCATCGTGACCACGGCCTGGTAGGCCTGGTCATCGAACTGGATCGACTCCACACGGCCCACCACCACGCCCGCGCTGCGCACGGCGGCACGCGGCTTGAGGCCGCCCACGTTGTTGAAATTGGCGCTCACGCTGTAGCTCGGCCCGGTGGAGATCGAGCCCAGATTGCCGGCGCGCAGCGCCAGGAACACGAGAGCCACGATGCCGAAGAGCACGAACAGCCCAACCCAGAAATCGACTTTGCTTCGACCCATGATTACCCCGATCAATTACCGAACATCAGCGCAGTGAGCAGGAAATCCAGCCCCAGCACCACGAGCGAGCCCACGACCACCGTCTGCGTGGTCGCGCGCGACACCCCCGAGGGGGTGGGCGTGGCCTGCCAGCCCTGGTAGAGCGCGATCACGCTGACCGCCACGCCGAAGACGACGCTCTTGATGACGCCGTTCAAGACGTCGTCGAATACATCCACGCCGGCCTGCATCTGCGACCAGAACGCACCTTCGTCCACGCCGATCATGAGCACGCCGACGACCCAGCCGCCCAGCACGCCCACCATCGAGAACACCGCGGCGAGCACGGGCATGGCGATGATGCCGGCCCAGAAGCGCGGCACGACCACGCGCCGGATCGGATCGACCGCCATCACCTCCATGGCGGCGAGCTGTTCGCCCGCCTTCATGAGACCGATCTCGGCCGTGAGCGACGTGCCCGCGCGCCCGGCAAAGAGCAGCGCGGTGACCACCGGCCCGAGCTCGCGGGTGAGCGAGAGCGCCACCAGCACGCCCAGCGCCTCCTCGGAGCCGTAGCGGCTGAGGGTGTAATAGCCCTGCAGGCCGAGGACGAAGCCGACGAACAGGCCCGACACCAGGATGATGAGCAGCGAATAGTTGCCCAGGAAATGCAACTGCTGCACCACCAGGCGCGGACGCTTGAACGCCGCCCCGCTGCGCGCGAGGATCAAGCCCAGGAAACGCGTGAAATAGCCCAGCGAGACGACCGTGCCGCGCACGTAGGCGCCCAGCGCGGCAATGGCTCTGACGACAGCGTTCATCGCCCCTCCTTGCGGGCGGGCGCGCGCCGCGTCTCGCGGGCGAGCCATGCCTCGAACGCCGGTGTTTCAGGATAGTGGAAAGCGACCGGGCCGTCCGGCTCGCCGTGCAGGAACTGATGCACGTACGGGTCGGCGCTGGCCTCGAGCTCGGCGGGCGTGCCCTGCGCCTTCAGCTCGCCCTGCCCCACCAGATAGGCGTAGTCGGTGATGGCGAACGATTCGCGCACGTCGTGCGTGATGAGCAGCGACGCGCAGCCCAGATGATCCGCCAGGTGGCGGATGAGCTGCGCCGTCACGCCCATGGAGATCGGGTCGAGCCCGGCGAAGGGCTCGTCGTAGAGCACCAGCTCCGGGTTCAGGGCGACCGCGCGGGCCAGCGCGACCCGGCGCGCCATCCCGCCCGAGATCTCCGAGGTGCGCAGCGCAGCCGCGCCGCGCAGGCCGACGGCGTGCAGCTTGTCGAGCACGGTCTCGCGGATCTCGGCTTCGCCCATGCGGGTGTGCTCACGCAGCGGAAAGGCGACGTTCTCGAAGACATCGAGATCGGTGAACAGCGCCCCCTGCTGGAACAGCACGCCCATGCGCTGGCGCACGGCGGTGAGTTGCGTCTGGCTGGCCGTCGCGAGGTCTTGCCCGAAGACACGCGCCGTACCCGCCAGTGGCCGGAGCTGGCCGGTGGCCGTGCGCAGCAGCGTGGTCTTGCCGCTGCCGGAGCCGCCCAGCAGCGTGACGACCTGCCCGCGTCGCACGGCCAGATCGATGCCGGCGAGCACCGGCGTCTCGCCATAGCCGGCGCACACTTGCGCGAAGTCGAGCACGACGTCGCCGGGCGCCTTGGCGGAGGGTGGGATTGCAGTCATAGCCCGCGATTCTAACAACTCGACAGAAAGCGCCCACCCGGCGGGACGCTACTTGCGGTAACAACGCGTCCGCCGCGCTCCCGCGAACGCCGGCGCAGGCAGCGCGCAGTGGGCGTCAGACCGCTCCGACCGCCGTGGTTTCCTTGATGGTCTTCAGCACGAAGCTCGAGCGGATGTCCACCACCGAGGGGTGCTGCATGAGCGTGTCCAGCGCAAAACGCGAAAAGTGCGCCAGATCCTCGACCTGCACGCGCAATAGATAGTCCATGTCGCCGGTGGTGGCGTAGCAGGCCGCGACTTCGGGCCAGCGCTGCACCGCGCGGGCGAACTCCTCGAGCGGCGCATAGCTGTCGGTGAGCTGCTTCTGCAGGCGTACCTCGATGTAGGCCGCGAGGCCGAACCCCACTTTCTGCGCATCGACCAGGGCCACGTACTGCCGGATGACCCCGGCCGCCTCCAGCCGCTTGACTCGGCGCAGGCACGGGCTGGGCGAGAGCGCCACCCGGCCCGCCAGCTCCTGGTTGGTGAGCCGGCAATCGCGCTGAAGCTCCGCCAGAATGCGCCAGTCTGTTCGATCCAGCGTGATTTCCACCATTTTTCTCCGCCAGCAAGCCGTTTACTGGCAGATTATTGCGCAATACGGTCACAGCTCGCATCGATACGCAATCTTTCGCCCCCCGACTGTTCCTAGAATGGATGCCTATACCTGCTCCAAGGAGACGAGCATGCAGCAAGCGACTGCCAAACCCGTGACCTACGGCGCCAGCGACCGTCCGCCGCGCGGCGACTATTCGCTCGCCCGTGCCGACTACACCTGCGAGCAGCCCTGGGAGGACTACACCGCCGATGAGCACGACCGCTACGCCCGCCTCTTCGCGCGCCAGATGGCCCACGTGCAGGATCGCGCCTGCGACGAATTCGTCGTCGCCCTCTCCCACCTGGGCGACGCGCAGGGCATCCCGCGCTTTGCGGACATCAACATCGTGCTGCGCCAGGCCACCGGCTGGGAGCTGGTCGCGGTGCCCGGGCTCATTCCGGAACGCGAGTTCTTCACCCTGCTCGCCAACCGCCGCTTTCCGGTGACCTACTGGCTGCGCAGCGAGGCCGAGTTCGACTACATCGTCGAGCCGGATCTGTTTCACGACCTGTTCGGCCACGTACCGCTGCTGTTCAACCCGGTCTTCGCCGACTACATGCAGGCCTTCGGCTCGGGCGGCCTGAAGGCGGAGAGCCTGCACGCGCTGGAGTTCCTTTCCCGGCTGTACTGGTACACGGTGGAGTTCGGCCTGATGCACACGTCGCGGGGCCTGCGCGTGTACGGCGCGGGCATCCTGTCCTCGGTGGGCGAACTCGACTACTGCCTGACCTCGCCCGAACCCAACCGGGTGGCCTTCGACGCCCTGCGCCTGATGCGCACGCGCTACAAGATCGACACCTACCAGGAGACCTACTTCGTCATCGAGGGCTTCGGCGAGCTGTTCGATGCGACGGCGCCGGACTTCACGCCGCTCTATACCGCCTTGCGCGACCTGCCGGAGCTGGGCGCCGGCGACGTGCTCGCCGACGAGAAGACCTACCCGCCGAACCGGGTCTGAACTGCAGGCGCTACGCGAGGCCGCCCTGGCCTGAGCCGGCATGCGACGCATCCAGCGCCACCAGCAGGTCGCGCCAGCGCAGTGCGGTGGCGCTGGGCGTATCCTGCGGCAGGATCAGCGACAACGAGAGCGCGTGGCGCGCGGCCTGGTCGGCCAGACGGATGAAGCGCACGGCGGGATGCGAGAAGTAGCGCGTGGAGGCCGGTACCAGGGCGACGCCCAGACCGCTGGCGACCAGGCTCACGACGGTCTGCACCTGGGCGGCTTCCTGCTCGATGCGCGGCGAGAAACCGGCGCCCAGGCAGAGCGCGCCTACCCAGGCGGCCAGGCCGGGCACCTCCCGGGGCGAGTACGAAACGAAGGCTTCGCCGGCGCAATCGACCAGCCTGGCCTCGTCGCGCCGCACCAGGGCGTGTCCGGCCGGTACGGCGATCATGGCATCGTCGCGCTCCACCACCCACGTCTGCAGCCCGGGAGCGGCGGCCAGCGGACCGCGCACCAGGCCGGCGTCCAGGCGATGGCGATGGACCCGCTCCAGCATCTCCACCGTCGTGCTCTCGACCAGCTCCAGCCGCACCTCGGGATGGCGCTGCCGAAAGGCCGGAACCGCACGCGGCAGCAGCGCATAGGTGGCCGAGCCGACGAAGCCCACGCGCAGTCGGCCGCCTTCGCCGGAGGCCACCATGCGCGCCACCTGGCGCGCCTCCTCGGCATGACGCAGGGTATGCCGGGCCTCCTGCAGCATGGCCGCGCCCGCGGGCGTCAAGGTCGCGCCGCGCGGGCCGCGCTCGAACAGCACCACGCCGATCGCGCGCTCGAGCTTGCGCATCGACACGGTCAGCGCGGGCTGGGCGATGAACAGCGCTTCGGCAGCGCGGCGAAAACTGCCCAATTCGGCGATAACGACGAACTGGCGCAGCGTGCGCAATTCAATGGTCATAGGCTGACGCGCATTGACGGGGCGCGGCGCCCGCTGGGCGTCAGGCCTCGACGATGTCCACCGACCACGTCATCTCGGCGGTCTTCTCGAGCATGGCGGACGCCGAGCAATACTTCTCGTGCGACAACTGCACCGCGCGCTCGACGGCCGCGCGCGGCAGGTTCTTGCCCGTGACGGTGAAGGCGAACTCGATCCTGGTGAAGACCTTGGGGTCGGACTCGGCGCGCTCGGCGTTCACCTTGACCGAGCAGCCCGTGACCGCGTGGCGCCCGCGCTTGAGGATGAGCACGACGTCGTAGGCGGTGCAGCCGCCGGTACCGGCCAGCAGCAGCTCCATCGGACGAGGGGCAAGGTTGTGCCCTCCGCCCTCGGGCGCGCCGTCCATGACGGCGACATGGCCGCTACCAGTCTGCGCCGTGAACAACATGCCTTCGGGGCCACCCCAATTGACGGTGCATTGCACGATGAATTCCTTCGATGTTGCTAAGAGAGTCAGCCGCAAGTATCCCGAGCCCGGGGACGACGGTCAAATCGGTACCTGCGCAACGGCTGCCAACGTCATGCTGCAAAGCAACATGCAAACGCCTGTATCAGGGTGAACCCGGCAGAACAAACCCTGAGTTTTCTCGATGAATTTGCAACAAAAAGAAACCAAAACGACAGCAGAGGGTAAACCCGAACACTGCAACCTACTGAAAATAAAAAGGAAAAACTTGAATTTGCGCACCGTGCCCGATCGGCCCAAGGCGTAGAACGCGGGCCACAAAGATCTTGCATCGCAGCAAGCTCCTTCCTATAATTCAGTCATCGGATGTCGAAACGCAGTGCAGTCGGATGCGATCAAACGCTAAGCAGCACTTTCGATACTCCACCGTTGTCTCCTCCACCCTCCTCCTTTGGTGGATTTAGCCCGAAGCCGCAAGGCCTCGGGCTTTTTTTTGTCCTGTTTTTGCCTCTGCAGGCATGCGGGCTTGCCGCCCACGGAACGGACCAACGGGCCGCAACCGGCCCGTTGGGCACCACCGTCAAGCCGCCACGCCTAGCCGATGAAAGCGGCCGTCTCGCTGAGCGGGGCTCGCGTCGTGCGAAACCCGTTGGCGGGATGCCCGGTATCCTCGTAGCCGAAGGAAATCCCGCAGACGACCTGCTTGTCCTCGGGAATGGGCAAATGCTTGCGCAGCACGTCCGGCCAGGACGCCAGGGCAGCCTGCGCGATCGACCCCACGCCTGCCGCTTCGGCGGCAAGCAGGAAGTTGGCAACCCAGGCGCCGCAATCCATCACGCCGTGCGTGCCCAGCGCCGTCTCACTGCTCACCAGCGCAAGGTGCGGAGCGCCGAACAGCCGGAAATTCTCCAGCGCCTGGCGCGTCGAACCCTCGCGATCCCCCTTCTCCACACCGACTGCCCGATACAGCGCCCAGCCGCATTCGCGCCGGCGCTCCTGGTGCAGATTGCGGTATTCCCGCGGCCAGTCGAGTTCGGGCGCCGGCTGTGCGCCGGCGCGCGCCCGGGCCATCAGATCTTCGCGCAGCGCCTGCAGGGGTTCTCCGCTCACGATCAGCACGTGCCAAGGCTGGGCGTTGCACCACGAGGCGCTGCGCCGCGCCGTCTCCAGCAGGCTCTCGATGACTTCGCGCGGCAGCGGGTCCGGCCGGAAGGCGCGGCAGCTATGGCGCCGTTCGAGCAGGGACTGCAGACGGGCCAGGCCCTCGCCTGGCGCGGTACCGACGACTGCGTTCATACAGATCTCTCCTCCAGTTTCATGGATCAATTACGGCTTGGTGAAGTCGAGCGCAGCCGCGATGTCGTCGATCGTGATGCGCTGGAACCAGGCGCATCGATCGAACGCCCTCAGCGACGGGTTCTTGGCGGATCGACCAATGCACTAGCGGGATCCCACAACTGAGGAAACAGCATGGCGCCAGGCAACGTGGCGGCCCTCTTGTCGAACGTGACCAGCGAACACCCCCTGTGGACGGCCGTCGCGACATGCATGCAGTCTGCGAAATCGGCAGCTTCATCGTCCTCGAACATGCGAAGCGCTTCCTCCAGGATCTCCGGTACCTCGACCTCCATTCCCCGCGTCTCCAGGATGCCTGTCAAAGCGTTCATGATGTCTTCCCGGGGCAGCTTGTAGCGGCTGCGCAGCACCCACTCCGTTTCGAGCATCACACCCAGCGGCACAAGCACTGGCACCCCGTATTCGTGTGCGGTCTCGATAAGAATGGCAGCTCTCGAGCTTTGGTCCTCGTCGTCCGCGACTAACAGTCGCACCAGAACGTCTGTATCGATCGCGAGGTTCATTTCGCGGGATCGTTCTCGGCCAGGTCGACCTGCATTGCTTCGAGGGGTATTGTCGGCTGCCCTGCCCGGCGAAGCATGCCGGCGAGGTCGTGGGCACTCCGGGTCTTCGGTCGGACGACAAGGGTGCCGTTGCTGAGCAGCACGAACGCTATTTTGTCGCCCGTTTTCATGCCCATCCGCTCCCGGATAGCGCGCGGGATGGTCACTTGGCCCTTCGATGTCAGGGTGGTTGTAACGTTAGCCATGGGTGCCATCAAGTACGCTGTTATTACGATTTGGTTTATCGTAATACCCTGTCTGCCGGGCGTCAAACCGCTGTTGCGAACGGCGTGCTGTGATGACCGTGCTGCGCGACCCGGAAGTGGAAGCGACGCTGAACAGACAGGACACGCGCGCCGCCTCTCCTACCGACAACCCCTACAACCCCAACGCGCACGCCATAGCCGACGCCCAGGCCCACTGGAAGTTGTAGCCGCCCAGCCAGCCGGTGACGTCCACCGCCTCGCCGATGGCGTACAGGCCGGGCACGCGCCGCGCCTGCATGTCCTGCTGGTTCAGCTCGCGCGTGTCGATGCCGCCGCGCATGACTTCGGCCTTCTTGTAGCCGGCCGTGCCGCTGGGTACGAGCTGCCATTCGTTGAGCGCGAGGCCCAGGCCGCGCAGGGCTTTGTCGGGCAGGTCGGCGAGGCGCTTGCCGGCGAGGCCGGCGTCGGCCAGCCACTGCTCGGCCAGCCGGCGCGGCATGAGGCCGGCGAGCACGGTGTCGATCTGCTGCCGGCTGCCCGGCTTGGCCCGCAGCAATGCATCGGCCAGGTCCTGGCCGGCCGCCAGATCGACGCGGATCGGTTCGCCCGGCTGCCAATAGCTGGAAATCTGCAGGACTGCGGGGCCGGACAGCCCGCGATGGGTGAACAGCAGGTCCTCGCGAAAGCGTCCCGCCATCTTGCCCTTGCCTGTCGCAATGTCCACTTCCTGCGCCACACCGGCGAGCGCCGCGTAGGCACGCCAGTTCTCGGCGTCGAAGGTGAGCGGCACCAGCGCCGGGCGCGGCTCGATGATCTTCATGCCGAGCTCGCGCGCCACGCGCAGCGCGAAGTCGGTCGCGCCGATCTGCGGCACGGCCATGCCGCCCGTGGCGAGCACCACGCGCGCGGCCCGCACCGGGCCGTGATCGGTATCCAGCACGAAGCCGGCTTCGCCCTCGCAGCGAACGCGCGCCACGGCGCAGGGCATGCGCCAGGCCACGCCGCCCGCCTCGCACTCGCGGCGCAGCATCTCGATGATGGCTTCGCTGGAGTCGTCGCAGAACAACTGCCCCCGATGCTTCTCGTGCCAGCCGATGCGGTGCTTGGCGAGCAGGCGCAGGAAATCCTGCGGCGTGTAGCGCGCCAGCGCGGAACGGCAGAAGGCCGGGTTGGCCGACAGGAAGGCGGCGGGGCCGGCATCGCGGTTGGTGAAGTTGCAGCGCCCGCCGCCCGAGATGCGGATCTTCTCCGCGAGGCGGCTGGCGTGATCGATCAGGACCACGCGCAGCCCGCGCTGGCCGGCCACGGCGGCGCACATCATGCCGGCGGCACCTGCGCCGATGACGGCGACGTCGAATGAAGACATGGCTTTCCGAGACCGAACGCCGGGCGGCCGCGGCCAAGGCCCTCGGCCGCCCGGCGCGGGAAGACTCAATCCTTGACGCAGTCGACGTAGTAGCGCTTGCTGCCGTCCTCGGCCACTTCCTCGACCAGGCCGTGGATGTCGGTCTCGAAGCCCGGGAACTGCTCGTTGAAGACGCGCGCGAACTGCAGGTACTGCACGATGGTGCGGTTGAAACGCTCGCCCGGGATGAGCAGCGGGATGCCCGGCGGATACGGCGTGAGCAGCGCGCTGGTGATGCGGCCTTCGAGGGCGTCGATGGCCACGCGCTCGATCTCGCGGTGGGCCATCTTGGCGAAGGCGTCCGACGGCTTCATGGCCGGCTGCATGTCCGACAGGTACATCTCGGTGGTCAGGCGCGCCACGTCGTTCTTGCGATAGGTGTCGTGCAGGCGCTGGCACAGATCGCGCAGGCCCCATCGTTCGTACTTGGGCGCGGTCTTGCAGAAGTCCGGCAGGATGCGCCACATGGGCTGGTTGCGGTCGTAGTCGTCCTTGAACTGCTGCAGCGCGGCCAGCAGCGTGTTCCAGCGGCCCTTGGTGATGCCGATGGTGAACATGATGAAGAACGAATACAGCCCCGTCTTCTCGACCACCACGCCGTGCTCGGCCAGGTACTTGGTGACCACCGCGGCCGGGATGCCGGTCTCGGCGAACTGGCCGGAGACGTCCAGCCCCGGCGTGATGACCGTGGACTTGATCGGGTCCAGCATGTTGAAGCCCGGCGCCAGGTCGCCGAAGCCGTGCCAGCGGTCGTTGGCCTTGAGCACCCAGTCGTCGCGCTTGCCCACGCCTTCGGCGGCGAGCTTGTCCGGGCCCCACACCTTGAACCACCAGTCGTTGTGGCCGAACTCGGCCTCGACCTTGCGCATGGCGCGGCGAAACTCCAGCGCCTCGTGAATGCTCTCCTCGACCAGGGCGGTGCCGCCGGGCGGCTCCATCATCGCCGCCGCCACGTCGCAGGACGCAATGATCGCGTACTGCGGCGAAGTCGACATGTGCATGAGGTAGGCCTCGTTGAACATGTAGCGGTCGAGCTGGCGCTCCTCGGATTCCTGCACGAGGATCTGCGAGGCCTGCGACAGGCCGGCCAGCAGCTTGTGCGTGGAGTGCGTGGCGAACACCATGGCGTCCTTGCTGCGCGGACGGTTGCGCCCGATCGCGTGCATGTCCGTGTAGAACTCGTGGAAGGACGCGTGCGGCAGCCAGGCCTCGTCGAAGTGCAGGGTGTCGATGCTCGAACCCAGCACGTCCTTGATCATCTCGACGTTGTAGATCACGCCGTCGTAGGTGCTCTGCGTGATGGTGAGGATGCGCGGCTTCTTGTTCACCGCCTCGCGCGCGAACGGGTTGGCCTCGATCTTCTTTCTGATCGTCTCGGGATGGAACTCCGAGAGCGGGATCGGCCCGATGATGCCCAGGTTGTTGCGCGTGGGCTGCAGGAACACCGGGATCGCGCCCGTCATGGTGATCGCGTGCAGGATCGACTTGTGGCAGTTGCGATCGACCACCACCACGTCGCCCGGCGCCACGTTGGCGTGCCAGACGATCTTGTTCGAGGTGGACGTGCCGTTGGTGACGAAATAGCAGTGGTCGGCGTTGAAGATGCGCGCGGCGTTCAATTCCGACTGTGCGACCGGCCCCGTGTGGTCGAGCAGTTGGCCCAGTTCGTCCACGGCGTTGCAGACGTCGGCGCGCAGCATGTTCTCGCCGAAGAACTGGTGGAACATCTGCCCCACCGGGCTCTTCAGGAACGCCACGCCGCCGGAGTGCCCGGGGCAGTGCCAGGAGTACGAGCCGTCCTGCGCGTACTTGAGCAGCTCGCGAAAGAACGGCGGCGCGAGGCCGTCGAGATAGCTGCGCGCCTCGCGGATGATGTGGCGCGCGACGAACTCCGGCGTGTCCTCGAACATGTGGATGAAGCCGTGCAGCTCGCGCAGGATGTCGTTCGGGATGTGCTGCGAGGTGCGCGTCTCGCCGTACAGGTAGATCGGGATGTCGGCGTTGCGAAACCGCAGCTCGCCGATGAAGGCGCGCAGGTGCTTGATCGCGTTGGCCACGTCCTCGGGCGAGTCGACATCGAACTCCTCGTCGTCGATCGAGAGGATGAAGGCGCTCGCCCGGCTCTGCTGCTGGGCGAACGAGGTCAGATCGCCGTAGCTGGTCACGCCGAGCACTTCGACGCCCTCGGCCTCGATGGCCGCGGCAAGCGCACGGATGCCCAGCCCGGAAGCGTTCTCCGAGCGGAAGTCTTCATCGATGATGACGATGGGGAAGCGGAATTTCATGGGCATCCACCTGGGAGGCGGGGGCCGGCGGCGGGTGGGCCGTGCGGGGCCGGACTACCGCGGCGCGACCGGGGTACGAGGAAAGGGGCGAGTGTACCCCCAAGCGCATGACAGGCCGGCAATGGCCGCCGGTCGGCGTTGCGCGAAGCAAACGCCCCGCCCGGCCGGCACTGTGCGCGCCCCCGCCGATCAGGTGCGCGGCAGGGTGACGCCGCGCTGGCCCTGGTACTTGCCGCCACGGTCGCGGTACGAGGTTTCGCAGACCTCGTCGCCGCCGAGGAACAGCATCTGCGCGCAGCCTTCGCCGGCGTAGATCTTGGCCGGCAGCGGCGTGGTGTTGGAGAACTCCAGCGTGACATGGCCTTCCCACTCGGGCTCGAGCGGGGTGACGTTCACGATGATGCCGCAGCGCGCGTAGGTGCTCTTGCCCAGGCAGATGGTGAGCACCTCGCGCGGGATGCGGAAGTATTCCACCGTGCGCGCGAGCGCGAACGAGTTGGGCGGGATGATGCAGACATCGCCCTTGAAGTCGACGAACGACTTCTCGTCGAAAGCCTTGGGATCGACGATGGTGGAATTGATGTTGGTGAAGATCTTGAATTCGTCGGCACAGCGCACGTCGTAGCCGTAGCTGCTGGTGCCATAGCTCACGATGCGCCGGCCGTCGACCTCGCGCACCTGATCCGGCGCGAAGGGCTCGATCATGCCGGCCTCGGCCGCCGTCCGGATCCAGCGATCACTTTTGATGCTCATTCGGCTACCTTTTCTTGCTGGGGAAGCAATGCACGAAGCCGCCATTATGACGGATCGGGCACACCGGCGCCCGGCGCCGGCGTGCGCGCCACCGCCAGCACGACGACCGGGCCCGCGCCAGCCGCCTTGAGCGCGCGGGCGCAGGCCTCCACGGTGCTGCCGGTGGTCATGACATCGTCGATGAGGGCGATCGGCTGGCCGGGCGCGACGCCCATCGCGACATAGCGTGCGCCGCCGCGCTCGAGCCGCTGCGCGCGGCCCAGGCGATGCTGGCGCAGCCCGTCGTCGGCGCCGGCGCGCAGCAGCGTGGATGACCAGGCCAGGCCGAGGTGCGCCGCGCAGATGCGGCCCAGGCGCGCCGCGGGGTTGTAGCCGCGCCGGCGCAAGGCGCGGTGGCTGGCCGGCACCGCCAGCGCCAGGCAGCCGGGCGGCAGCCCGCGCGCGTCGCGCGCCACCGCCTCGGCGAGCAGGTCGGCCACGGCGCGGGCGGCCGCGCCCTGCCAGCTCTGCTTGGCGCGCCAGACCAGCGCCTGGCCGGGCGGCGCGTAGTCGATGGCGGCAATGGCGTAGTCATAGGCCGGAGTGCGCAGCGTGCAGGCAAGACAGCCGTCGTCCGGCGAGGCCAGCCGCAGCGCGCACCAGCGGCAGCGCGGCGGCGCATCGCCGAGCAGGTCTTCGCGGCAGGGTGCGCACAGGCGGGCGCCGCGCGCGGCGCCGCCGCACAGGAGGCAAGGCATGGGAATGGCATGCGCCCACCTGCGCACGCCGGCCTGCCATCCGCGCCATCCTGCCTGCAGCATGTTTCCTCCGTGCCGGCGTCGCAGATGCGCACGGCGTACCATTGCACCTTAGCGCGCAGTCGAGCGCGAAGCACAAGCACCATGTCGGAATCCACGCACCCCACCCTACCCATCGATCCGCATCATGTCGCCCGCCAGTTCGCCCGGCGCGGCGATCTGGCCGAGGCGGCCTTTCTGTACGACGAGATCGGCGCGCGCATGCTCGAACGCCTGGCGTACATCCGGCTGGCGCCCGCCGCCCTGCTCGACGCGGGCTGCGGCACGGGCACGGCCCGCGCCGGGCTGGCCGAGCGCTTTGCGGATGCCGCGTATGTCGGTCTGGACCTGTGCGCCCCGCTGCTCGCGATCGCACGCGAGCGGCACGGTGCCAGCCCGGGCGGCGCGGCGCGCCTGAACCAGTGGATCGCCCGCCTGCGCGGCAAGGAGCGGGCGGGCGCCACGGCCCCGCAGTTCCTGGAAGGCGACCTGGCGGCCTCGGGCCTGGCCCCGGGCTCGGTCGACATGGTGTGGTCCAACCTCGCCCTGCACTGGCATCCGGCGCCGCACGACGTGCTCGCCGAATGGTGGCGGGTGCTGCGCCCGGACGGGCTGGCCATGTTCTCCTGTCTGGGCCCGGGCACGCTGCGCGAGCTGCGCGACGCGGTGGCCGACGCCGGGCTGCGCACGGCCACCCTGCCCTTCGTCGACATGCACGACTTCGGCGACCTGCTCGTGGAAAGCGGCTTTGCCGACCCGGTCATGGACCAGGAAACCCTCACCCTGACCTACACCAGCGGCGACAAGCTGCTCGCCGACGTGCGCGCGCTGGGCGGCAACCCGACCCGCGGCCGCCATCCCGGCCTGGCCGGACGTGGCTTTCGCCGGCGCCTCGTCGAGGCGCTCGACGCGCGCCGCGCCGCCGACGGGCTGATCCATCTGTCGATCGAAGTGGCCTACGGACACGCCTGGCGGGCGGCCGCACGGCGCACCGCCAGCGGCGAGACCCAGATCTCGATTTCGGCGATCGGCCGCGGCTCGCGGCCTTGACCGGGACGCTTGCGGCCGAGCCGCCGCGCCGGCACTGGCGGGCTTACCGCGACGCGAGCGCCGGCCCGTGTAGAATAGGCGTTTGGCGCACGGTCCAATCTCGCGCCCCCCTCCTGTTTTTCTTTCCCGCCCGCCTTTGATTGGAGTCACTCAACCCGAGCGACAGGCTGCCGCTGGAGTTGCTGATGACTACCGATATCACGTTTGCCAGCCTTGCACTGGCCCCCGCCCTGTTGCGCGCCGTCGAGGAAACCGGCTATGACCGCCCGACGCCGATCCAGGCCCAGGCCATCCCCCTGGTACTCAAGGGCGGCGACCTGCTCGCCGCCGCACAGACCGGCACGGGCAAGACCGCCGGCTTCACCCTGCCCATCCTGCAACGGCTCTCGGCCAATCCGCTGGCGCAGCGCAAGCCTGGGCGGCCGCGCTGCCTGGTGCTGACCCCCACGCGCGAGCTGGCCGCCCAGATCCAGGAATCCGTGCAGACCTACGGCAAGTACGTGCCGCTGTCCTCCATGGTCATGTTCGGCGGCGTGAACATCAATCCTCAGATCGCCGCGCTCAAGAAGCCGCTGGACATTCTGGTCTGCACGCCGGGCCGCCTGCTCGATCACGCCGGCCAGCGCACCGTCGATCTCGCCGGCGTCGAGATCCTGGTGCTGGACGAAGCCGACCGCATGCTCGACATGGGCTTCATCCACGACATCCGCAGGGTGCTCGCCCTGCTGCCCAAGGAGCGCCAGACGCTGCTGTTCTCGGCCACCTTCTCCGACGACATCCGCAAGCTCGCGCACGGCATTCTGCGCAACCCGGAGGAAGTGTCGGTGGCGCGCCGCAACACGGCCTCGGAGCTGGTCGAGCAGAGCGTGCACCTGGTGCCGCAAAGCCACAAGCGCGACGCGCTCTCGCACCTGATCCGCGCCAACGACTGGCAGCAGGTGCTGGTCTTCACACGCACCAAGCACGGCGCCAACCGCCTGGCCGAAAAGCTCGTGAAGGACGGTATCGGCGCGGCCGCGATCCACGGCAACAAGAGCCAGTCGGCGCGCACCAAGGCCCTCGCGGGCTTCAAGGACGGCAGCGTCTCGGTGCTGGTCGCCACCGACATCGCCGCGCGCGGGCTGGACATCGATCAGTTGCCGCACGTCGTCAACTTCGAGCTGCCCAACGTTGCCGAAGACTACGTCCACCGCATCGGCCGCACCGGCCGGGCGGGCAGCACGGGCGCCGCGGTGTCCCTGGTGGACAACGAGGAGCTCAAGCTGCTCACCGGCATCGAGAAGCTCATCAAGCGGCAGATCCCGCGCCTGCCCATGCCCGCGTTCGCGCTGAGCGCGGCCGCGACCGAGTCGGACGAGCGCCCGCCGCGGCCGCAGGGCCAGCGTCGCGGCGCGCCGGCGGGCGCCCGTGCGAATGCTCCCCGCCAGGAACGCAGCCCCGGCGGACAGCGCCCGGGCGCGGGTCGACAGGCCCAGAATCCGCAACGCGCGGCTGCGCCGCAGGCGCGCTCCGACGCGGCCGCCCCGGGCGGCAAGCCGCGCAGCGACGGCCGGCGCGCGACTGCCCCGGGTGGCCCGCGTCGCGCGGCGCTGCTCGGCAAGTGAGCCTGCGCCTGCCCGCGGCCTTGCGCGGATCGCCGCGCGAGAGCCGCGCGCGGCCGGGCTGGCGCGCCGAGCCGGGCTGCGACGCGCTCGCGGGCAGGTAAACTCGACCTTTCACACCCCGCACCCAGCCGGCGGGTCGGTCCGGCATCACACGCTTGGTCGTCGCCATGAGTCTTTCCACCTGGCTCGCCTTCTTCGCCGCTTCCTGGGCGATCTCCTTCTCGCCGGGCTCGGGCGCCGTTTCGGCCATGTCGGCCGGGCTGCGCTACGGCTTTCGCCGCGGCTACTGGAATACGGTCGGCCTGATCGCCGGCATCCTGCTGCAGATCCTGGTGGTGGGCGTGGGCCTGGGCGCCCTGCTCGCAACCTCGGAGATCGCGTTCGCCATCGTGAAATGGCTGGGCGTGGCCTACCTCATCTACCTGGGCATCAAGCAGATGCGCGCCGACACCTCCCCCGTCGACCCCGACGCGCCGGCCACTGACGGGCGCATCTCGACGCTGGTGCTGCGCGGCTTCCTGGTGAACGCGAGCAACCCCAAGGGCACGGTGTTCCTGCTCGCCGTCGTGCCGCAGTTCATCGCCGGCGGCCAGCCGCTGCTGCCGCAATACGCCGCGATCGCGGCCACCCTGGCGTTCACCGACCTGGTCGCCATGGCGATCTATACAGCCCTCGCCGCGCGCGTGCTGCGGCTGCTGCGTTCGCGCAGACACATCCGCTGGCTCAACCGCGGCTTCGGCGGCCTGTTCATCGCGGCCGGCGCCTGGCTCGCCACCTTCCGGCACCACGCCTGAGCCCATGCCGCACACGCAGGCCGCCACGTTGCACGAACACCGCCCGCTGATCGCCTGCGAGATGTGCGGCGCGATCTACCGACGCCACGCGCTGGCCCATGGCGAGAAGGCGCTGTGCCGGCGCTGCGACACCGTGCTGTGGCGTTATTCCAGGCTGGACGCGCATGCCTGGCTCGCCCTCACCGTGGCGGGCCTGCTGGTCTACGGCATCGCCAACGCCTTTCCGATCGCCAGCCTGGCCGTGCAGGGGGTGACCCGCCAGGCCACGCTGGCCGATGCGATCGCGATCACCTGGCAGCACGGCTATCCCACGGTCGCCGTCATGGCCGGACTCACCGCGCTGGCCTTGCCGCTGCTGCAGATCCTCGCCCTGCTCTGGGTGCTCGGCCCGCTCGCGGCCGGCCGTCTCGCGCCCGGCTTTCCGGCCGTGATGCGGCTGCTCGGCCTGCTGCGCCCTTGGTGCATGGTGCCCGTCTTCCTGCTCGGGGTGCTGGTCGCCGTGGTCAAGCTGGTCGCCCTCGCCCGGCTGGAGCCCGGCGCCGGGCTGCTCGGCTTTGCCGGCCTCACTGTCTTCTCCACCCTGCTGAGCCGGCTGAGCCCGCACCAGCTCTGGCGCATGGCCGAGCGCGCGGGCGTGATACCGGTGCACGATCCGGTGCCCGCGCCCGGCACGGCGCTCGGCCCGTGCCACGTGTGCGGCCAGGTGCAGGCGCTGCCGCTGCACGATCCGGAGGCGCTGCACCGCTGCGTGCGCTGCGATGCGCACGTACACCTGCGCAAGCCCGACACCATGAGCCGCACCTGGGCGCTGGTGCTCACCGCGGGGCTGCTGTACATCCCGGCCAACGTGCTCCCGGTGATGCAGATCACCACCCTGTTCGGCACCAGCAACCACACCATCCTCGGCGGCGTGATCGATCTCTGGCGCACCGGCTCCTGGGATCTCGCCGTGATCGTCTTCATCGCCAGCGTCGCCGTGCCGATCACCAAACTGCTCTCGCTCGCCGTGCTGCTCATCAGTGTGCAGCGCGCGGCGCGCGGCAGCCTGCCCCAGCGCACCCGGCTCTATCGCCTGGTGGAGCTGATCGGCCAGTGGTCCATGCTCGACATCTATGTCGTCGTGCTGCTCGGCGCCCTGGCCCGTTTCCAGGGGCTGATGCAGATTTCCGCCGGGCCGGGCGCCACCGCCTTCGGCCTGGTCGTCGTATTGACCATGCTGGCCGCGATGAGCTTCGATCCGCGCCGCACCTGGGACCGCGCCGGCGCAGGCGCACCCTCGGCCCAACCTGCGCATCTCCCATGACCGATTCTGCCGCTCCCGACGATCCCCGCCCTCCCGCCGACGTGCCCACGGTGGTACGCAAGAAGAACCGCATCTCGCTGATCTGGCTGGTGCCCATCGTCGCCGCCATCGCCGGCGCAGTGCTGATCTACCGGACCTGGGCCTCCAGCGGGCCGGAAGTCACCATCACCTTCGCCACGGCGTCCGGCCTGCAGGCCGGCCAGACCGAGCTGCGCTTCAAGGACGTGACCGTGGGCGTGGTGCGTACGATCACGCTGAGCGAGGACTGGAGCAAGGTGATGGTGACGGCGGACATCCGCCGCGACGCCGCCGACCTGGCGCGCGAGGGCACGCGCTTCTGGGTGGTGCGCCCGCGCCTGGCCCTGAGCGGCGTATCCGGCCTGGGCACCCTGCTCTCGGGCGCCTACATCGAGGCGGACACGCCCGGCGGCGGGCCCGACGTGGACCGGCCGAGCCAGCGTAGCTTCGAGGGGCTGGAAGAACCGCCCGAGATCCGCCACGACGCGCCCGGCAGCCGCTTCCTGCTGCGCACGGCCGATCTCGGCTCGCTGGAGGTGGGTTCGCCGGTGTACTTCCGGCGCATCGCCGTGGGCCGCGTCACCGACTACGAGCTGGACAGCCAGAGCCGCGACGTGCGCGTGGAAGTCTTCATCGATGCGCCCAACGACCGCCTGGTCACCGAAGGAACCCGCTTCTGGAACGCCAGCGGCATCGACATGCAGGTGAGCGCCGACGGCGTGCGGCTGCATGCGGAATCGCTGGTGTCGCTGGTGCTGGGCGGCATCGCGTTCGAGCCGTCCGATCTGCCTGCGGCGGAACCGGCCAGCGACAACACCGCCTTTCAGCTCTTTCCGAACCGCCAGGCCGCGCTCGCGCCGCCCGACGGCGAACCGTTGCCGATCCGCATGCGCTTTGACCAGTCGGTGCGCGGGCTCGCGGTGGGCGCGCCGATCGACTTCAAGGGCATGACGCTGGGCAGCGTGACGGCGCTGACCATGGACTACGACATGCAAAAGCGCGACTTCCACGTCCTGGTGGACGCGAATCTCTACCCCATGCGCATGGGCCCGCTGTACGAGCGCATGCGCGACTACGTCGGCGCAGGGAACGACGAGACGGTGGTGCTCGGCCCCATGATCGAGCGCGGGCTGCGCGCGCAACTGCGCACCGCCAACCTGCTGACCGGCCAGTTGTACATCGCACTGGACGACTTCCCGAAGGCGCCCAAGGTCACGTACCAGCACACCGACCCCATCACCATCCCGACGGTGTCCGGCGAATTCGACCAACTGCAGCAGCAGATCGCCAGCATCGTCAGCAAGATCGAGCGCCTGCCGCTGGACGAGATCGCGGGCAACCTGCGCGACACGCTGGGCAACTCGGCGCGCCTGGTGTCGCGCGTGGATCGGCAGGTCGTGCCCGAGACGCAGTCGATGCTGCGCGAGGCCACGCGCACCTTGAACGACGTGCGCTCGCTGGTGGCGAGCGACGCCGCGCTGCCGCTCAACCTGGACCGCGCCATGCAGGAACTGGCCCGGGCGGCACGCTCGCTGCGCGTGCTCACCGACTATCTGCAGACCAACCCGGAAGCCCTGCTGCGCGGACGCTCCCCGGACACGCTGCCCCCCACCCGATGAGGAGCCCGACCATGCCGCGCCGCTGCGCCCTGCCCGCTCTTGCCGCCAGCCTGCTGGCGGCGGCGTGTTCGAGCACGCCGCCCCCCGCCTATCACACGCTGCTCGACGACGCGTCGCTGCCCGCGCAGCCGCCCGCGGCCTACGCGCTGGAGGTGGCGCCCGTGAGCATTCCATCGCAGGCGGATCAGCCGCAGGTCATGCTGCGCGGCGCCGACGGACAGATCCGGCCGCTGTACGGCGAGCGCTGGAGCGCCCCGCTCGGCGACGAAATCCAGAGTGCGCTCGGCGAGCGCCTCACGCAGCGCCTGGGCGCGCCGAACGTCACGCAGATCGGCGCCGGCGGCATGCCGGTCTGGCGGGTACAGGTGGACGTGCAGCGCTTCGACCTCCCGCTGGACGCGCCGGTGGCGCTGGACCTCACCTGGCGGATACGCGAGCTGCCGGCGCAGCCCGCGCTGCTTTGCGCAAGCCGCTTGCGCGTCGCCCCGCAAGGCAGCGACGTGGCCGCCGCCGTGGCCGCGCAGCGCCGCGCGATCGGCCAGGCTGCCGACCTGATCGCCGCCAGCATCGCGGCCGGCGGCGCCGCACCCACGGGCGCGGCGGCGCAGGACACCCATACGCAGTGCTCGAGCAGCCCGGCGCAGGAACGCCAGGGCATGCGCGGTTCTTGAGCACAGGCGCAGCGGCCGGCTGATCAGGGCTGCACGCGCTCCGGATAGGTATAGACGGTAGCCGACTGGCCGCGACTGAAGCCGAGCAGGAGCAAACCCATGTCGTGCGCAAGGCGGGCGGCGAGCGCGGTGGGCGCCGAGACCGCGACCAGCGTGTGAATACCGGCCGCCACGCTCTTCTGCACCATCTCGAAGCTCGCACGGCTGGACACCACGGCGAACCCGTCGACGCGCTCGGCCCGCAGCGTGGCGCCGATCATCTTGTCCAGGGCGTTGTGGCGGCCGACATCCTCGCGCAGGCAGAGCAGCCGGCCCCGGCTGTCGAACCAGGCCGCCGCATGGGTGGCGCCGGTGGCTTCGTGCAGGGCCTGGCCGGCCCGCATGCCCGCGAGCGCTTCGCTCAGGACGCCCAGCGACAGCGGTGCATGCACGGCGAGCGGCGCGAGCACGCGCTGCACATCCTCCAGCGACTCGACGCCGCACAGGCCGCAGCCGGTACGGCCGGCGAGCGCGCGCCGACGTTCCTTCAAACGCACTTCGCGGGCGGTCGCGATCTCGAGCTGCACGACCAGGCCTTCGGCGGTGCTCTGCACGTCGATGCCGCGGATGTCGGCCGGCCCATCGATGATGCCTTCCGTGTAGGAAAAGCCCCGCGCGAAATCCTCCAGGTCGGCCGGCGTGGCGAGCAAGGTGGCGTGGCTGATGCCGTTGTATTCCAGCGCCACCGGCACCTCTTCGGCGAGCAGGTCGTCGCTGGCCGGCTGCACGTGCCCCTGGCGCACCCGACGGACGGCGACGCGCTGCTGCGTCTGCGGCAGCGGCGGCAGATCGGGCGTCAGCATGCGCCCCCCCCGCGCACGGCCCGCCTCAGTGAGCCGGATGCGCCATTCGTCGTCCTGCACCTGCACGCTGAGCCAGCCGGCGCCGGCCTCGCCCAGCGGGGCCAGCGCACGCAGCAGCGTGCTTGCCCGCACGCCCAGGCGCTTGGCGAGCCGCGGCAGCGACACCCCCTCGGGGAAGTCGGCCAGCACGGCGAGGACGGACTCAGGCGTGGGCTGCATGACGGGGCTGCACGGTGGCCGCGCCGGCCCTGGCGAGGACCAGCTTGACGGGCACGGACTTGGAAGCGGGGGTGCGCGCCTCGTCGGCGTAGCTCGACAGCGGCACCAGCCCGTTGGTCTCCGGATAGTAGCTTGCCAGGCAGCCACGCGGAATATCGTAGGCGACCAGGCGAAAGTCCTCGGCGCGCCTCGTACTGCCGTCGTCCGCAGCGGTGACGAGGTCCACCCGATCGCCGTCGCGCCAGCCGCGCGCGGCCAGATCCTCGGGATGGATGAAGACTACCCTGCGCTGGCCGTACACGCCGCGGTAGCGGTCGTTCATGCCGTATACCGTGGTGTTGTACTGATCGTGCGAACGCACCGTGGCGAGCAGATAGACCGGCTCGGCCCCCTGCGCAGGCTCGAACGCGGCCGGCAGCGCGGCACGCCGGAACTCGGCCTTGCCCGAGGCCGTGCACCATTCGCGCTCGCTCGCCGGGTTGCGCAGGCGAAAGCCGCCGGGCACGGCGACGCGTTCGGCAAAACCTTCGAAGTCGTCGAACACGCGCTCGATGAGGGTACGGATACGCGCGTAGTCCTCGATCAGCCAGAGCCAGGACACGCGGCTGTGCGCCAGGGTGGCCGCCGCCAGCCGGGCCACGATGGCCGGCTCGGAAAGCAGGTGGGTCGAGGCGGGCGGATTGATGCCCGAGGACAGGTGCACCATGCTCATGGAATCCTCCACCGTGACGCCCTGCGGCCCGGCGGCCTGCACGTCGATCTCGGTGCGGCCCAGGCAGGGCAGGATGAGCGCCTCGCGCCCGTGCAGCAGATGGCTGCGATTGAGCTTGGTCGAGACGTGCACGGTCAGTTCGCAGCGCTGCAGGGCGGCCCAGGTCACAGCGCTGTCCGGCGTGGCCATGGCGAAGTTGCCGCCCATGCCGAAGAACACCCTGGCCTTGCCGTCGCGCATGGCCTCGATGGCGCCGATGGTGTCGTAGCCCGGCTCGCGCGGCGGCTCGAAACCGAACACCTCGCGCAGCCGGTCGAGGAAGGCCGGCGCAGGTTTCTCGTAGATGCCCATGGTGCGGTCGCCCTGCACGTTGCTGTGCCCCCGGACCGGGCAGACGCCCGCGCCAGGGCGGCCCAGGTTGCCGCGCAACAGCAGCAGGTTGACCAGCATGTGGATGGTCGCCACCGAGTGCCGGTGCTGGGTGATGCCCATGCCCCAGCACACGATCACCTTGCCGGCATCGGCGTAGGCCTGGCCCGCCTTGCGCAACTGCGCCTCGGACAGCCCGCTGGCGCGTTCGAGCGCCGTCCAGGATTGCGCCCGGATGTCATCGACGAACTCGGCGCAGCCCTGGGTGTGCTCGGCGATGAAGGCGTCGTCCAGCACGGCCGGCCGGCCCGCGGCGCGCGCCGCCGCATCGAGTTCGAGCACATGCTTGATCATGCCCATGACCGCGGCCAGATCGCCGCCGATGCGCACGGTGAAGTAGTCCGAACTGATGCGCGTGCCGCCGCCGGTGAGCATCTCCAGCGGGTCCTGCGGGTCGGCGAACTTCTCCAGGCCGCGCTCGCGCAGCGGATTGAAGGACACGATGGCGGCACCCCGCTTGGCCGCGCGGCGCAGCTCGCCGAGCATGCGCGGATGGTTGGTGCCGGGATTCTGGCCGAAGATGAAGATCGCATCGGCAAGCTCGAAATCATCCAGCGTGACCGTGCCCTTGCCCACGCCGATGCTCTGCTTGAGCCCGACCCCGCTGGGCTCGTGGCACATGTTGGAACAATCGGGGAAGTTGTTGGTGCCGAACTCGCGCACGAAGAGCTGGTACAGGAAAGCCGCCTCGTTGCTGGTGCGCCCCGAGGTGTAGAAAATGGCTTGGTCGGGCGAGGCGAGCGCGTTCAGGTGGCGCGCGACGAGCGCGAACGCATCGTCCCACGCGATCGGCCGGTAGCGGTCGGTCAGCGCGTCGTAGACCATCGGCTCGGTCAGCCGGCCCTGGTCCTCGAGAAAGAAATCGGATTCCTCGAGCAGCTCGGTGACGGTATGCCGCGCGAAGAATTCCGGCCCCACGCGCCGCGCCGTGGCCTCGGCCGCGACCGCCTTCACGCCGTTCTCGCAGAACTCGAAGGTGGAGGCGTGATCCTTGTCCGGCCACGCACAGCCCGGGCAATCGAAGCCGTCCGGCTGGTTGGCCGACAGCAGCGTGCGCGCGCCCTTCCAGGGGATGTCCTGGTGCAGCAGTTGCGACGCCACGCTCTTCAAGGCCCCCCAGCCGCCTGCCGGCCGGGAGTAGAAACGGATCTTCTCGGAACTCATCACACCACCAATTTATGTTTTATCGAACATAAATAACGCGAATCATGCGCTTTCCTTGGGAATTTATCACCGTGAGGCAGACGCACCAAGCCTAATTAATAGGCATAAAAAAACATAATTTAAGAGACCCGAATCCGTCATGCCAATGCATCGGCGAAACACCCGAGGGCCGGCGCAGGCGGCCGGACCCGGCCAGGCTTGTTCGCCGGCGAATCGCTCGATTATCATGTTCGGGACAGCATGAAACGGGCTCATCAACCGAGGCGCTTCTCTGGCCCGCCCTCCCCCTCGCCGGCACGCAGCGTGCTGCTTTTCTGCTTTCCATGACATATAAATTCCGCATCGGCCTGCGTTCGGGCTGGCTGCTCACCCAGCCCGGCGGCGAGAGCATCGCCCTGCACGGCGTGCTGGAGCTGCTGGCCGCCATCGACGCCACCGGCAACATCACCGCCGCCTGTCGGCAGTGCGGCGTGTCGTACCGCCACGCCTGGGGGCTGCTGCGCCGCTTCGAGGTGCTGTTCGGCGCACCCCTGTTGGTGACGCAGCGGCGCCGCGGCACGCACCTGTCGCCGTTCGGCGAGCGCCTGCTGTGGGCCAACCGCCGTATCGAGGCCCGTCTCACGCCCACGCTGGAGAGCCTGGCGTCGGAACTGCAGGAAGAGCTGGAAAGCCTGCTGCCGCAGAGCGAGCCGCACCTGCGGCTGCACGTCAGCCACGGCTTCGCGGTGGAAGCCCTGATGCAGCTCCTGGCCGAGCGGCCACCGGCGGTGGAGTTGCGCTACCGCACGGCCATCGAAGCCCTGGCCGCGCTGGACGGCGGCGAATGCGACCTTGCCGGCTTCCAGGTGCCCATGGGCGAGTTCGAGGCGCCCATGCTCGAACAATACGGACGCTGGCTGCGCCCGAACGATCACGTGCTCGTCGAACTGGCCCGGCGCCAGACCGGCCTGTTCGTCAGGCCCGGCAACCCCAAGCGCATCCACGGCATGTCCGACCTCGCGCGCGCGGACGTGCGCTTCGTCAACCGCCAGATCGGGTCCAGCACCCGCCTGCTCGCGCATCTGCTGCTCGAGCGCGCGGGCGTCCCCGCCGAGCGCGTCAACGGCTTCGAAACCGCCGAGTTCACGCACATGGCGGTCGCCGCCCACATCGCCAGCGGCATGGCCGACACCGGTCTGGGCGTGCGCACCGCAGCCGCGCGCTTCGGCCTGGATTTCGTCCCGATCGCCGACGAGCGCTACTTCTTTGCAGTCCGGCGCGCAATGCTGCACACTGGGTCCATGCAAGCATTGCTGGAAATCCTGCGCGGCCCGACGCTGCGCCAGGCCTTGGCCGAACTGCCGGGCTACGACGCCACCCACGCCGGCCGGGCTCAGACTTTTGACGAGGCGTTCGCATGAGCGCACCCGCACGGCCGCTCCGAAGGGGGCGCGATTCCTCCCGTGGGGAGGATGCCGCGCAGCGGCAGGAGGGCTCACCCCCCATCGCACCCGCACGGCCGCTCCGAAGGGGGCGCGACTCCTCCCGCGGGGAGGATGCCGCGCAGCGGCAGGAGGGCGCACCTCCCATCGCACCCGCACGGCCGCTCCGGCGCGTGGTCATGCTCGCGCAGGCCGGTACGCCCGCGCTGCAGCCACCGCCTTTCGCATGGCGCCCCGCCTCGGCGGGGCCGGTGGCCGACACGCGCGCGCGCGTGCTGCGCGACCTGCGCATCTCCGTCACCGACCGCTGCAACTTCCGCTGTTCGTACTGTATGCCGCGCGAGGCCTTCGGCCCGGACCATCCCTTCCTGCCCCACGGCGACCTGCTCAGCTTCGAGGAGATCGCCAGGCTGGCGCGCATCTTCGTGCAGCGCGGCGTCACCAAGCTGCGCCTGACGGGCGGCGAGCCGCTACTGCGGCGGAACATCGAGGCGCTGATTGCGCAGTTGTCGCCCCTGCGCACGATGGACGGGCGCCCGATCGACATCGCCCTGACCACCAACGGCAGTCTGCTCACGCGCAAGGCCGCGGCGCTGGCCGATGCCGGCCTGCGCCGGGTCACCGTGAGCCTCGATGCGCTCGAACCCGCGCTCTTTGCCGAACTGAGCGACAGCAAGGTGAGCGTGCACGAGGTGCTGCGCGGCATCGACGCCGCAAGCGCGGCCGGGCTGGCCCCGATCAAGGTCAACGTCGTTGTGCGCAGGGGCGTCAACGACGACCAGATCCTGCCCATCGCCCGCCACTTCCGGGGCAGCAGCCACATCGTGCGCTTCATCGAGTACATGGACGTGGGCAACACCAACGGCTGGCGGCCCGAGGAAGTCGTCTCCGGCGCGCAGATCCTCGCGCGCATCGGCGAGGCGTTCCCGATCGAGCCGCTGCCCGGCAATGCGCCGGGCGAGGTGGCGCGCCGCTGGCGCTACGTCGATGGCGGCGGCGAGATCGGCGTCATCACCAGCATCAGCCAGACCTTCTGCGGCGACTGCAACCGCGCCCGGCTGTCCCCGGAGGGCGGGCTCTATCTCTGTCTGTTCGCCAGCCAGGGGCACGACCTGCGCGCCCTGCTGCGCAGCGGCGCCAGCGACGCCGCCATCGCCGCCACCCTGGACACGATCTGGAGCGCCCGTACGGATGCGTATTCGGAGCAGCGGGCGGCCCGCGGTGCCGACCCGAGCTCGCCGCGTATCGAGATGAGCTACATCGGTGGCTGAGATGCGTGGCCCGGGCCGGACCGGCATCACCGGGCTGATCCTGGCCGGCGGCCAGGGCCGCCGCATGGGGGGCGTCGACAAGGGGCTGCTCGAACTGCAGGGCCGCCCGCTGGTGGCGCACGTGCATGCCCGCTTCGCGCCCCAGGTGCATTCGGTGTGGATCAGCGCCAATCGGAACCAGGGGCTGTACGCCGCCTGGGCCGAACGCGTCGTGCCGGACCTTCCCGGACTCGCCGACTGCGGCCCCCTGGGCGGCATCGCCGCCGCCCTGGCTGCGGTGGACACCCCCTGGCTCGCCAGCGTCGCCTGCGACATGCCGCATCTGCCCGAGGATCTCGTCGCCCGGCTCGCCGACACCGTCGGCGCCGGCGCGCCGGCCGCGGTGGCCGAGGCCGCCGGCCGCCTGCATCCGGTCTGCATGCTGGTACCCGCCACGCTCGGCCCCGGCCTGCAGGCCTGGCTGGCCGGCGGCGAACGCCGGGTCCAGGCCTGGCTGCAGAAGATCGGCGCGGCACGCGTCGCCTTCCCGGACGAGCACACGTTCGCCAACGTCAATACGCCCGACGACCTGCGCCGGCAGGACACCGCGCGGCCGGCCTGAAGTGCGTGGTCCCGCCCCTTGCGGCCGGCCATGGGCGCGGCCACGGGCACCAGCGCGAATGCGTAGCGCCTCGTTCGCCACCTCGTCCGACGGTGCGGCACTATTTGTCCCATCATTTTACGAACGCTCAGGATCACCTGAAAAAAGCGCTGGCGTCGTCGCGCGGTTCTCGCTACCATTAAATCGACAAACAATCGTCGTAATTGATATTCAATTACTCCGCCTTCAGCGAGGGGTGCGCATGTCCGAGCCTACGGCCCTGGCCCACGATTCCCGGCATATCGAAATGGCGATGCCGACCGAGGAAACCATCGGTCGGATTCTGCAGCGCACCGCCCGCGAGGCGCCCGATCGGGTGTATTGCACCTTCCTTGGCGAGACGATCACCTGCGCCCAGCTCAACGCCCGGGCGAACCAGATCGCCCACCTGCTGCTCGCGAACGGCCTGAAGAAAGGCGACCGGGTGGGGCTCATGCTGCCGTCGCATCCGGAACACCTCTACGCCATCTTCGCGCTCGCCAAGCTCGGCCTGGTGCGCGTCCCGGTGAACGTGCACCTCGTCGGCGAACCGCTCGCCCACATCCTGCGGCACATGCGGCCCGACCTGGTGATCGCCGACGCAGGCCATCGCCAGAAGCTGCAGGCGCTGGATTCCCCGCCCCAACGGGTGCTGTGGCGAGACGACGGGCATGGGGAATTCGACGCCTGGCGTACACAGCCGGACAGCGAGCCGCCCTTTGACGTCGCTCCCGACGACATCATCGTGCTCACGCCGAGTTCGGGGACCACCGGCCTGCCCAAGGGCGTCAGGAAATCCGATCGCCATATGCGCGCGGGCCCGGCAACCGTGCTGCGCATGACGGACGCCCAGCCCGGCGATGTATTCCTGTTCTGGGAGCAGCTTCATCACGGCGCCGGCGTCACCGTATCGATCGCGGCCCTGATCGGCGGCTTCCAACTGGCGATGCAGGAGAGCTTCAGCGCCTCGCGCTTCTGGGATCAGGCGCGTGCGGCGGGCGCGACGCACATTCATTACCTGGGCTCTGTCCTGCCCATGCTGCTCAAGCAGCCCGAGCGTCCGGACGATCGCGAGCATCGGGTCCGCATCGCCTGGGGCGGCGGCTGTCCGAGCGCCATCTGGAAGCGCTTCGAACAGCGCTTCGGCGTACAGATCCGCGAAGGCTACGGCATGTCCGAACTCCTCAACTTCGTCACCCTGAACCCCGATGGCCGCGTGGGCTCGATAGGTCGCCCCCTGTCGTGCTACGACATCCGCCTGGCCGACGATGCGGGCCGTGCGGTCGCCGACGGCGAGATCGGTGAAATCACCGTGCGGGCCCGGATTCCCGAACTGGGCTTTCTGGGCTACCTCGACAACCCCGAAGCCGAGGCCGCGTCGTACCGCGACGGCTGGTTCCTCACGGGCGACCTGGCGACCCAGGATGCCGACGGCCATCTGTTCTACGCCGGACGCAAGAAGGACATGCTGCGCCGGCGCGGCATCAACATCTCCGCCTGGGAAGTCGAATCGGTGTTCGCCCGCCACCAGGCGATCGAAGAGGTCGCGCTGGTCGGCGTACCCAGCGAGCTGGGCGAGGACGAACTCAAGCTGTTCGTGCGGCTCAAGGATGGCCATCGGGTTTCCGAGCGGGAACTCGTGGAATGGAGCCTGGCGCACCTGCCCTACTTCCAGGTGCCGCGCTATATGGTGTTCATCGATGAATTCCCGAAGACGCCGACACAGCGCATCCAGAAGAAGGAGCTTTCCCGATCCACCGATGCAGTCTGGGATCGGGAACGCGAAGGATTGACGGCAAAACGCTTGTGACATCGGCCGCGCGAAGCTGCCGGCTCGGCCCGCTGCGTCCTGGCGCCGCAGTACCACCTACTTCCCTGGGGAACGTGATGACAATGCGCATGGCGGTATGGAAGTCCATGGTTGGAGCCCTGCTCCTGGCGGCCGGCACAGTCCCGGCGTCGGCAGCCGGGTATCCGGATCGGCCCATCACCCTGTTTGTCGGCTTTTCTCCGGGCGGTGGCGTGGACGTGGTGGGGCGCCTGCTGGCGCAGCACCTGGGCGAGGCGTTGAAGACGCCCGTCGTGGTCGAGAACAAGGCAGGGTTCTCCGGCAACCTGGCCGCCCAGCAGGCGAGCCGCGCGCCGGCCGACGGCCATACGCTCCTGATGACGCCGGCGACCACCTATGTACTCTCGCAGAAGCTGATGGGCGCCGATGCGGTAGGCTACGACCTGCTGCGGGACTTCGACGCCGTCAGCAGCGTGGGCGAGATCCCGCTGGTGCTGCTGGCCAAGGCCCCGCTCGACGCACACAGCCTGCAGGACCTCGCAGCCCGCGACAAGGCCAATGACGGCACACCGATGACCTACGGCTCATCCGGCGTCGGCTCGATCGAGCACGTCGCGATGGAGCTGTTGCGCGAGAAGACCGGACAGAAGCTGACCCATGTTCCCTACAAAGGCTCCAGCCCTACGATGACCGATCTCCTGGGCGGCCAGATCGACCTCGCGTTCGCAACCGCCCCTACCGCGCTGGCCAACCTGCCCTCGGGCCGGGTGAGCGCGCTGGGCATCACATCGGCGGAACGTTCGGCGTTCCTGCAGGAAGTACCTACATTCTCCGAGCAGGGGGTCGACGACTTCACCGTCGCCTCGCTGTTCGCCCTCCTGGCTCCCAAAGGCGTCGACGCTGCTCGCCTCCAGACGCTCAACGAGGCCGTCACCGCAGTCCTGCGCAAGCCCGAGGTGGTCAAGAGACTGGCCGATCTGGGCGTGACGGCCACGCCTTCGAGCCTGCCCGAGTCCGCCGAACGCATGCGCCGCGAAGCGGACGCCTGGAACCAGGCCATCGACCGGACCGGCATTTCCGCCGAATAGCAACACAGAGCGCCCGCCGCGGGCGCTCGTACGACTCTCGCAAGGAACTTCGACACCATGGCAAGCCTTAACCAGAACAACAACGAGACATGCGGCCTGGCCATACAGCAGGGCGTTGCAACCCTCACGCTGCAGCGGCCCGAAGTCCTCAATGCCTTCAACCGCACCCAGCGGGTGGAGATGGTCCAGGCCCTGCGCGAGGTGGCACAGGACGACAGCGTCCGGGTGCTGGTGATCACCGGCCAGGGCAAGGCGTTCTGCGCCGGCCAGGACCAGAACGAAAGCGCCGCGATGGATGCCGCCGCGTCCGCCGACCGGATCGACGAATTCATGGCGCTCTATCGCGAGATCCGCGGGCTGCGCAAACCCATCATCGCCCGGCTGAACGGGGTGGCGGCAGGCTCCGGCCTGCAGATCGCGCTGCTCGCGGACCTGCGCATCGCGGCCGAGTCGGCCCGGATCGGCATGACCGAGCTGAACGTCGGCTCCACGCCGATCACCGGCAGCGCCCTGCTCTGGGAGATCGCGGGGCAGGCCGCCACCAAGCGCCTGATCCTGCTCTCGGAGATCGTGTCGGCGGGCGAGGCGCTGGCCCTGAACATCGTCCATGAAGTGGTGCCGGACGCAGCCCTCGATACCCGGATTGCCGAGATCACGGCACGCATCAAGCGCTGGGAACCCACGACCGTGGCGTTGACCAAGGCCTGGTGGGAGAGCATGGACGACGATCTCTTCGAGCGCATGGCCGCCACCGCGCGCAGCGCCCACGCCGAGAACTTCGCCAGCGGCGCCTACAGCGCCGGCGCCAAGCGCTTCAAGACGCGCAGCGCCGGCGGCACGAGCGACTGAGCCGTTACACTGCCCTCGCGATCCCGCAAACGGAACCAGACGATGACGACAGACACCCAGACTGCGCCGGACGGCGCGACCCGGCTGACGATCGACGGCCCCGTGGCCCGCATCTGCTTCGATCGGCCGCATGCGCGCAACGCCGTGACATGGTCGATGTACGAGGAACTGGCCGCCATCTGCGGCACCCTGAGATCGGCACCCGACATCCGCGCGGCCGTGTTCCGCGGCGCGGGTGGCCGCGCTTTCGTGGCGGGCACCGACATCGGGCAATTCGTCGACTTTCGCAGCGGCCAGGACGGCGTGGACTACGAACGCAAGGTCGATGCCATCATCACCGCGGTCGAGACCCTGCCCATGCCCACCATTGCCGTCGTGGAGGGATATGCCGTGGGCGCCGGCCTGGCGCTGGCGAACGCCTGCGATCATCGCGTCGCTACCACGGGCAGCCGCTTCGGCGCGCCCATCGCCCGGACGGTGGGCAACTGCCTCTCCGCGGTCAATGTGCAAAGGCTGGCCCGGTCCCTGGGCGAGACGGCCGCGGCCCGTATTCTCATGTTCGGCCAGTTGCTGCCGGCCGAATCCCTGCCAGCCCTGTACCTGGACATCGTGGCGCCGGAAAGCCTGGACGCCCACGTGCAAGGCCTGTGCGACACCCTGCTCTCGCATGCGCCTTTGACGGTGGGCGCGGCCAAGCAGGCAATCGCCCGTGCGCGCGGGACATTCGTGCCGCAGGACGATGACATCGTCGAGCGCGTGTACGCCAGCGAAGATTTCCGCGAAGGTGTGCGCGCCTTCATCGCCCATGACACACCGCAGTGGCGCGGCCGCTGAACGACGCCGCACCATGAACGAAAAAAGCGAACCCACCGGCCCCGCCGATGCGGACACGACGCCGGCGTACGGCCCGGCGCCCGATGCCCGACTGTTCGTCGCGGGTGTGGAAAAAGGCCTGCGCATCCTCGAGTGCTTCGACGAACGCACGCCCGCGCTCACGATCGGAGACATCGACGCCCGCTGCGGGCTGGGCCGCAGCGCCACGCAGCGCTATGTCTACACCTTGCAGTGGCTGGGCTACCTCAGGCGCGACGACGCCACGCGCTGCTTCTCGCCCACCCTGCGCGTGTTCAACCTCATGCGCTCGCTGAGCGGCATGCGCAGCCTCATCGAGCGAGATGCGCCGCGCCTGGCGGAACTGGCGCGAACCACCCGGGAGACCGTCTCCTGGATCGAACTCGACGGCGACGAGATCGTGGTACTGGCCAACTATCCCAGCACCCACATCACCCACGTCAACCTGCCGGTCGGCAGCCGCTTCCCCGCCCTCAGCTCGTCGTCCGGCAGGGTGCTGCTGTGCAATCTGCCACCGGCCGAATTGCTGGAGAAGATCCGCGCCATGCCGCCGCACGAGCGCAGTGTGTTCGGCGCCCGCAGCGACCCGGACATCCTGGCGCTCATACAGCGACCCGCCAAGGACGGCTACGCCATCACCACCAACAAGGTGCAGAACAGCATCTCCATCTCGGCGCCCGTGCGCGATGTCTCCGGCCGCACCACCGCGGTCATCAACCTTTCCACCCTGCGCACGCGCTACGACCGGGCCGGCGCCCAGCGCATCCTGCTGCCGCAGGTGCTGGCGCTGGCTGCCGAGGTGTCGGTGCCGCGGGCTCCACGCTAGCCGGCGGCGACGCTGCCGGACAGGCCCGGCCCGCGCGGCGCCGGTCAGCTCAACCAGGACGCCAGCGGGTAATACGCAACGACATCGCCGTCGCCGCGCGTGGCGTCGGCCGGAATCCGCGCCAGCCCGTCGGCCCAGGGCAAGGCGCTCATGATGCCGGAGGTCTGGCCGCGATGCGGCGTCAGGACGAGGCGGCCCGCCTCGTCGGCGGCCGCGCGCACGCGCAGGAAGTTCTCGCGGCTGTCCGAGCTCGGCGTGGCAGTGCGCAGCACGCCATGCTGCACCGGCGGGCGCACCCCGGTGCGGCCCTGCATGCGCCGCAGCATCGGCGAGACCAGTACGGTGAAAACGGCGAAGGCCGACACCGGGTTGCCCGGCAGGCAGACGACCGGCGTGCCGCGCACGGCCCCCAGGGCGACGGGCTTGCCGGGCTTCATGCGCACTTTCCAGAGGGCGAGCCGGCCGCCCAGCGATTCCAGGACCGGCTTGACGAGATCCTTCTCGCCCACCGACACACCACCCGCAGTCAGCACGATGTCGCAGTCGCGCGCCAGGGCCAGGATCGCCTCGCCGAGCGCGGTCTCGTCGTCGCGCGCATGGCGCGTAGCGCCGACCTCGGCGCCCAGCCCCTCGACCAGGGCGGCCAGCATCGGCGCGTTGCTGTCATAGAGCTGATGGAGGGCGCGCGCGTGGCCCGGCTGCACCAGTTCGTCGCCGGTGCTGAGGATGCCCACGCGCAGGCGCGGCCAGACGACCAGCTCGGCATGGCCCTGCGTGGCCAGCAGGGCGACGTGCGCGGCCGTCAGGCGGGTGCCGGCGGCGGCGATGCACGTCCCCGGAGCGATGTCTTCGCCAGCGCGGCGGATGTGCTGGCCCAGCGTCGGCGCTTCGCGCACCTGTACGTGGCCGTCGCGCTCGTCGCAGTCTTCCTGCATGACCACGGTGTCCGCCCCCGCCGGGATGAGGCTGCCGGTGAAGAGGCGGATGGCATGGCCGGCGCGCAGCGGCTCGGGCATCTCGCCGGCGTAGCAGCGCTGTTGCACCGGCAGCCCGGCACCGGCAGCCAGGTCGGCCAGGCGCACGGCGTAGCCGTCCATGGCGCTGTTGTCCGCCGGCGGCAGCGCCACCTCGGCATGTACGTCCTGTGCCAGCACCCGGCCCAGCGCCGCGCGCAGCGCGCAGGCCTGCGGCTGCGTCGTCGGGGCCGGCGCCGCGTCGAGCAGTTGCTGCTGGGCCGCGTCGAACTCAAGCATCGTCGAACTGGGTGGCGAAGTTGCAGGGTTTGGTGGTTTCGTCGAACTGGTGCTTCAGGATGCCCTCCCAGGCAGTCTCGCAGGCATGGGTGGAGCCCGGCAGGCAGAACACGAGCTTGCGGTTGACCTGCCCGGCCACGGCGCGCGACTGCAAGGTGGCGCTGCCGATCTCCTTGAAGGAGATGTAGCGGAACAGCTCGCCGAAGCCCGTGATCTCCTTGTCGAGCAAGGGCAGCACCGCCTCGGGCGTGGAATCGCGGTGCGAGAAGCCGGTCCCGCCGGTGGTGATGATCACCTGCACGCAGTCGTCGGCGATCCAGTCGCTCAGCACTTTGCGGATCCGGTAGATGTCGTCCTTCACGATCTGCCGCGCGACCACTTCATGGCCCGCGCGCGCCAGCGTCTCGGCGAGATAGTTGCCCGAGGTGTCGGTGCCCGCGTCGCGGGTATCACTGACCGTCAATACCGCGCACTTTAGCGACTTGCTCATTGCGATGCTCCTTGTCCTTGTTCAGCGTCACTCGCTCGATTGCCATCCGGCCGTCCGCTCGCGGTCGGCGTCCTTCTGTTCCACCCAGAACTGCCGGCCGCTGGCCAGTTCCTCGCGCTTCCAGAACGGCGCTCGGGTCTTGAGCGCGTCGATCATGAACTCGCAGGCGCGAAAGGCGTTGCCGCGGTGCGGGCAGGCCGCGCCGACGAAGACGATCTGGTCGGCGCGCGCAAGCGCCCCCACGCGATGCACGATGGCGTAGGCCGACAGCCCCCAGCGCTCGCGCGCGGACTCGCCGAGTTCGCGCAGCACGCGCTCGCACATGCCGGGGTAATGCTCCAGGTACAGCGTTTCGGTCGGCTCGTCGGGCGCGAAATCGCGCACGTAGCCCGTGAACGTGACCAGGGCGCCGGCCGCGCCCGCGCTCGCCGCGCGCAGCCGTGCCTGCAGTGCGCCCGCATCGAAATCGGCTTGCTGCACGAGGATCATTCAGCCTCCCGTCACGGGTTCGAATACCGCCACTTCGTCGCCGGGGTGGATCGTGGCGTCGAGCCCGGCGTGCTCCTGGTTCACCGCCAGCTCCAGCCGCGCGAGCGCACCCATCTCCGGATAGCGGCCGGCCAGTTGGCGCAGCAGCTCGGCGCCGGTCAGCGGCTGCGGGCAGTCGAGCGCCTCGCCGCGCCGCCCGGTGATCTCGGCGATGCGCGCGAAATACACCAGCGCGATCGACTGCGCCTGCCCGCGCGGCCCGGCTTGCGGGGCCGGGTCGGCCACCGGAACAACGGCCCCGGCCTCGCCAGGATCGCCGGCCCGCGCCGGATCGGCGCTCGCCACGGACTCCACGCCTTGCACGCCGGGCGCGCGCCATTCGCCGCTCTTGCCGCCGGCCTTGTAGAGCAGACGCACCTCCTCGAGCACGATGCCCTTGTCTGCGGCCTTGCACATGTCGTAGATGGTGAGCCCGGCAATGCTGCAGGCCGTCATGGCTTCCATTTCGACGCCGGTCTTGTAGTCGCTGCGGCAGGTGGCGGTGATCCGGACCACGCCGTTCGGCTCGTCCAGCGAGAAATCGATGCCCACGAAGCTGAGCGGCAGCGTATGGCACAACGGGATCAGCTCGGCGCAGCGCTTGGCGGCCAGCACCCCGGCCACCCGGGCCGTGTTGAGCACCTCGCCCTTGCCGCGATCCTGGCGCGTGAGCAGGCCGAAGGCGTGCGCGCTCATGCGCACGCGGGCCCGGCAGACCGCCACCCGCTGCGTGCTCGCCTTGTCGCCGACATCGACCATGCGGATCTGGCCGGCATCGTCCAGGTGGCTGAGGAAGGAGGAATCGTGAGGGTTCATGGCACCAAGGGGGGTACGGGGTACGCCGCGGGTGGGGTGCGCGCAGGCGCGGACGCACGCGCGCGTACGAAAAACAGAGGTCAGGTCCAGTCTTCGATCATAGCCGAGGCCCGGGTGTTCCCGGACGACCGGTTAAAATGCGTGCCCCATGAATATTCCCCAGGAAGTCGCCCGTCGGCGCACATTCGCCATCATCTCCCACCCGGACGCGGGCAAGACCACGCTCACGGAGAAGCTCCTGCTGTTCGCAGGCGCGATCCAGATCGCCGGCAGCGTGAAGTCCCGCAAGGCCTCGCGCCACGCGTCCTCGGACTGGATGGAGATCGAAAAGCAGCGCGGCATTTCCGTCGCATCCTCCGTGATGCAGATGGAATACCGCGACTGTGTCATCAACCTGCTCGACACTCCCGGGCACCAGGACTTCTCGGAGGATACCTATCGGGTCTTGACCGCGGTCGACGCGGCGCTGATGGTGATCGACGCGGCCAACGGCGTGGAGCCGCAGACGATCCGCCTGCTGCAGGTGTGCCGTGCGCGCAACACGCCCATCATCACCTTCGTCAACAAGTTCGACCGCGAGGTGCGCGAACCGCTCGATCTGCTGGCGGAGATCGAACAGCACATCGGCATGGACGCGGTGCCCTTTTCCTGGCCGGTGGGCATGGGGCGCACCTTCCGCGGCGTGTTCGACATCCGCAACGACCGCATGCGCGTGTTCCGCCCCGGCCAGGACCGCCTGGGCACGGATGACGACGAGTTCGTCCAGGGCTTGGACAACCCCGTCCTCACGGAACGCTTCGACAGCGAATTCGCCAAGGCGCACGACGAGATCGAGCTCCTGAGCGAAGCGGCGGTGCCCTTCGACCAGCAGGCTTTCCTGGACGCCCGGCAGACGCCGGTGTTCTTTGGCTCGGCGGTAAACAACTTCGGCGTGCAGGAAGTGCTCGATACGCTGGTCGAGCGCGCGCCCACGCCCGGGCCGCGCCAGGCGCAGGAGCGCGAAGTGCGCCCCGAGGAACCGAAGTTCACCGGCGTGGTCTTCAAAGTGCAGGCGAACATGGACCCGGCCCACCGCGACCGCGTGGCCTTCGTGCGCGTGAGCAGCGGCCACTTCCAGCGCGGCATGCGGCTGACGGTCAGCCGCACCGGCAAGGAGATCCGCCCCAACAACGTGGTGTCGTTCCTGTCGCAGCGCCGCGACCTGCTCGACGACGCCTACGCGGGCGATGTCATCGGCATTCCCAACCACGGAGTGTTGCATTTAGGCGACGTTCTCACCGAGGGCGAGAAATTGCAGTTCACGGGGCTGCCCTTCTTCGCGCCGGAGCTGTTCCAGGCCGTGGAAGTGGCCGATCCGCTGCGCACCAAGCAGTTGCGCACCGGCCTCACCCAGCTCGGCGAGGAAGGCGCGATCCAGGTGTTCCGCCCGGCCGTGGGCAGCACGCTGCTGCTGGGCGCCGTCGGGCAACTGCAGTTCGAAGTCGTGGCCCATCGCCTGAAGACCGAGTACGGGGTCGAGGCACGCCTCTTGCACAGTCGCTACACGATGGCGCGCTGGCTGTCGGCCGAGGACCCGAAGGAGCTCAAACGGTTCATCGACGGCAATCTGGCCAACATCGCCTACGACGTCGTGGACGCCGTGGCATTTTTGGCAACATCTTCGGCGCAGCTTCGCGTTGCCCAGGAGCTTTACCCGAAAGTACAGTTCCATGCGTTGAGAGAACACGGTAGCCAGGTGTTCACCGGATAGTCCGCCGGGCGCGCAGCGGCGCGCCCCGATCCTTTTTACGGAGGAAGTCCCATCATGTGGGCCCGCATTTCCCTGTCCTTGCTGGCAGCACTGCTCTTGGCCGCCGCAGCAGGGGCGTGGCTCGGCCAGTTGCTGGTGCAGGGCGCGCCATTCGGCCCGGCCACGCCCGGCCCCGGCGACACCACCACACAGATTTCGCGCGTGGGCACGGACGGCCAGGCCCAGGTGCCCGAACCCCCTCAGCCTCGTGTCGACGGCACGCTGGGCGTGCCCTCGCGCGGCGCCCTGACGTCCGGCCAGACGGTGCCGCTGGTCTCGGTGCTCGAACAGGAGAACCGTGGCATTGCGGTCTCGGGCTCCCAGCCGGCGCCCGACATCGGCGCTTTCGTGGCCAACCTGGAAGGCCAACGGCAAGGCCCCGGCCAGTTCAATGTCGCGCCGGTGGAAACGGGAGCGGCGGACGCCGGCGGCCAGCGCGCCGAACTGCCGCCGGAGCTGGCGTTCGCCGTCGCCCGCCCGGCCGACGAGCCCGCACGCCCAGCCTGGCAGGAGTCGCTGTCGGCCAGCCTGGGCCGCTGCGCCAGCCAGCGCTTCTTCAGCCCCGCCGAGTGCGAGCAGCGCCTGCGCATGCAGTACTGTGAACCCAACGGCGGCTGGGGCCGGGTGCCCGAATGCCCCGCCGGCACGCGCAACGCCAGCTTGCGCTGACGGCGGCCGGCCCGGCTCCACCGTGGCGCTGCCCCCGAGGAGGCGCTTTTCGGCTTGGCGCTGACGGACGGCAAAAAAAAGCGCCACCAGGCGCTTTTTTTTCGTCCATGCAACCCCGGCCTCAGTCCGACTCGGGCGACATCTGAGACTGCAGATAGTTCTGCAGCCCGACCTGTTCGATCAGGCCGATCTGGGTTTCGAGGTAGTCGATGTGCTCTTCGGTATCGTCGAGGATGTCCTGCAGCAGATCGCGCGAGACATAATCGCGCACCGACTCACAGTGGGCGATGCCGTCCTTGACCGTCACTTGAGCGGCGGTCTCGAGATTGAGGTCGCACTGCAGCAGTTCGGGCACGTTCTCGCCGATCTGCAGCTTGTGCAGATCCTGCAGGTTGGGCAGGGCATCGAGCATGAAGATGCGCTGGATCAGCCGATCGGCATGCTTCATTTCGCCGATGGATTCTTCGTACTCGTGCTTGCCGAGCTTTTCCAGGCCCCAGTGACGCAGCATGCGCGCGTGCAGGAAGTATTGGTTGATCGCGGTCAGCTCGTTGGTGAGCTGAGCGTTCAGGTATTGGATGACAATGGGATCGCCTTTCACGTGCTTCTCCTGGCAAAGACGGTTTCGCTACAGACGCGTACCTTAACAGGGGAATGCGCACGTTCGGAGGCCTCCGCTCACGATCGTGAGCGGGTATGCAAACGACAATGGAAATCAGTAGGAATCAGGCCGCTTCGGCCAGCGACGGGGCCGTGCGCGGCACGCGCGAAATCCAGCGCACCGGCGCGCTCAGGGCGGGGGCCATGGGCATGCGGGCCGGCGCCGGCGTGCGTGCCAACTGGCGCTGCGCGGCGTGCGCGCTGGAATGGCATGCGGCAGGCCCGGGGCAGCCGCCCGGCAGCAGCGCAGCGGCCGCGCCGGCGCAGGTGCCGCAGCAGCTTGCGACGCCGGTTTCGAGCTGCAGCTCCTCGAAGCTGCGCGCCCCGGCGGCCACGCTCTCGCGCAGTTCGGCCTCGGTGATGCCATTACAGATGCAGATGTACATAGAGCGATGTCAGCCGTGAAGCCCGCCTCCGCCATGCTGCCCACGAAGACGATAGATAACGCGAACAGGAATAATTATTAATTAATATCGCATCCAGGGCAAGTCGACAGCCTGCCTTTTTTCCCCTCGGCAACAAGGGCCCGTACGGGTGCTCGACAGTATTCACAGGCCGTTACCACTCCATGCTGCGCCGGGCTTTGTAACCGCTATACTCGCCGCCTATGAGCACGGTCCCAGTCATTCTTTCCGGCGGGCGCGGCGCGCGCCTGTGGCCGGTTTCCCGCGAGCTGCACCCCAAGCCCTTCATCCGGCTTGCCGATGGCGCCAGCCTGCTTCAAAAAGCTTTCCTGCGCGCGGCGAACCTGCCCGGCGTCTCGGAGGTTCTCACCGTCACCAACCGCGATCTGTACTTCAAGACCGCGGACGAATACAACGAAGTCAACCGGCGGCGTACCGACCTGGGGTTCATCCTGGAGACCGAGGGCCGCAACACCGCCCCGGCCATCGCCGCCGCCGCGCTCACCGTGGGCGAGCGGCATGGCGAGGACACCGTGCTGCTCGTGCTCACGGCGGACCACCTGATCGCCGACCTGGACGCCTTTGGCAAGGCGGTCGAGCAGGCCGCTGGCCTCGCCGGGCAGGGCCGCGTGGTCACCTTCGGCATCAAGCCCGAGAGCCCGGAGACGGGCTACGGCTACATCGAGGCCGACGGCCACGACGTGCTGCGCTTCGTCGAGAAGCCCGACCTGCAAACGGCCCGCGAATACCTGCAGAGCGGCCGCTTCCTCTGGAACTCGGGCATGTTCTGCCTGACCGTGCGCACCGCCCTGCAGGAGCTCGAGGCGCACGCGCCCGAGGTGCTGGCGGCCGTGCGCGCCACGCTCGCCGCATCGAACACCATCGCCGGCGACGGCCGCTACCAGATCGATCTCGCCGCGGCCGAGTTCGCCAAGGCGCCGGACATCTCGATCGACTATGCGCTCATGGAGAAGACGCACAAGGCCGCGGTCGTCTCGTGCGCCATCGGCTGGAGCGACGTCGGCTCGTGGAACGCCATCGGCGAACTGGTCGAGCCCGACGCCTCGGGCAACCGCGTCGACGGCAACGCCATGCTGCACGAAGCGCACAACTGCTACGTGCGCAGCCATGACCGCCTGGTCGCCGCCGTGGGTGTGCAGGACCTGGTCATCGTCGACACGCCCGACGCCGTGCTCGTGGCCGACCGCCACCGCGTGCAGGAGGTCAAGCACATCGTCGAGCGCCTGCGCGCCGACGATCACGATGCCCACCGCCTGCATCGCACCGTGCACCGCCCCTGGGGCACCTACACCACGCTCGAGGAAGGCGAACGCTTCAAGATCAAGCGCATCGTCGTCACCCCCGGCCACAGCCTGTCGCTGCAGATGCACCACCACCGCAGCGAGCACTGGGTCGTGGTGAGCGGCATGGCCACCATCGTCAACGGCGAGAACACCATCAGCCTGGGGCCCAACCAGTCCACCTACATCCCCGCCGGCTGCCAGCACCGCCTGGCCAACCCCGGCAAGCTGCCGCTGGTGCTCATCGAGGTGCAGAGCGGCGAATACCTGGGCGAAGACGACATCGTGCGCTTCGAGGACGTCTACGGGCGCAGCTAGATCGGTTCGCGGGTCGCGCAGCGCGTCGCCAACGCCGCCCTCAGGGGCGGCGTTGTGCTTTCCGGCTTTCCGCGTCTTCAGCGGGCAAGCGTAAGCAGATACCTTGCTACATGCCTGCTTGCAAGTGGACAAATCCCAGTGCAGCCGCGTTGCGCGGTTCGGGACACGCTACGTCACTGGCCCTGCCCGTACGGCAGCCGCGCGGGCGGCGCCACATCGTTGGCGTCGCCCTCGAGCATGGCGAGCAGCCGGCGCGAGATATCCGGCCAGCGCCGCGCGTCGCACCAGCGCCGTCCCCGCTCGGCGAGCGCCGCCAGCTCGGCCTCGTCGTTCATCAGCATCCACAGCCCTTCGGCGACGGCAGCGTCGTCCATGCCGTGCAGGCGGTGCACGGCGTCGGCAACCTCGTCGAAGATGCCGAGCGGCGTCACCACCACGGGCTTGCCGGTGGCCAGCCCGCCGCGGACCGCGCCGCTCGCGGACTCCTGGGTCTCCTGGTAGGGATAGACGATGAGCTCTGCGGTCTGCAGCCACGCCTGGCTCTCGGCGTCCGGCAGGAAGTCGGTGATCATCGTCACCCGGCCGTGCAGCCCCAGGCGCTCGACGAGCGCTTCGCAATCGCGCTTTTCCTGCTCGGACACGGGCGCCGGATAGAGCGCGGTGACGAACAGCAGATGCAGGCTCGCATCCAGACGCGCGAGGCGCGCGAACGCACGCAGCAGCGTCTGCGCGCCCTTGTGCGGCAGCAGAAAGCCATACATCGCGACGATCCGCTTGCCCGCCAGACCGCGCGCGCGGCGCTCGGCCTCGGCATCGACCGGCGCCAGCACAGGCACGCCGTGCGGCAACAGCATCACGTTCTCGACCAGCCCGAACGACTTCAGCCGGTTCATGTCTTCCACGCTGTGCACCACGATCTGGTGGGCCTGCGAGAGATCGACGTTGACCACGGACAGCGAGATGCGATCGCCCTGCTCCTTGCGCACGACGTCCGCGCTCGAGTGCAGGAAGACGTAGCTGCGCACGCCGCGCTCGCGCAGGCGGCGCACGAGCCGGCCCAGCGCGCGCACGGAGAAGAAGCCGAAGTTGTACTGGATCACCACCGCGTCGACGTCCGCCGACTCGAGCTGGGCTTCGACGTCCGCCAGCACGTCGTTGTCGATGTCCTCCCGCCAGCAGCGCCGCACGAAATCCTCGTCCTCGCCGAGCTGGGCGTGGGCGTGCGCGGCGAGCATGAGCAGGCGGTCGCGCGGAATGGCCTGGGCGAGAAAAGCCGAATACGTCGCGATGCCGCAGCGCGTGTTCCAGGAGGACACCCAGGCCACGCGCGGCTCGCGGCGCCAGCCGGGCGCCGCCTCGACCGCCGCGATGGCCGCGCGGGCGCGCTCGGCCACCCGTGCCCAGGTGTACTCGTTGAGAACGAGCGCGCGCGCCGCCTCGGTGCGCCGGGCCCGGCCGGCGGGCGACAGGCCGTGCACTTCGCGCATCAGCTCGGCCAGATGGCTGGCCTTGGGATCGGCCCAGACCGAATGCGGCACGCCGAGATGGCTGCGCGCGAAGGCGAAATCGAAATCGCACAACCAGGCCGTCTCGGGCGTGCAGAAATCGCGGTGGCCGCCCCAGGCGGTGACGATCACCGGCAGATCGAACAGCATCGCCTCGGCCATGGGCATGCCGAAGCCCTCGCCCCGGCTCGGCGCCACCAGGGCCTGGCAGGCCTGGTAGAGCCAGAGCAACTGCTCGTCCGGGATGTCTTCGTTGATGATGGCGACCCGGGGATAGTCGTGGTCGCGTGCCTGCCAGCGGGCCAACTGCTCGAACACATCGTTGTGCGGGTTCGGAAAGGTCTTGATGACGAGGACCACGTCGTCGGCACGCCGGAACGCCTTGCCCCAGGCTTCGAGCAGCACGTCCACGCCCTTGCGCGCAAAGCACGAGGACACGTGCAGAAAGCGAAAGCCGGCCTCTGCCTCGGCGGGCAGGGCGAACGGCTGCGGCGTACGCGCCAGCACGTGATCCACGCCGATGCCCGTGGTCACGATGGGCGTGCGTATCCCGCTCTGGCGCAGGATGCGCGCCGAGGAGGTCGCTGCCGTGGTGACCAGGTCCAGGCCGCGATTGAACGCGGCCACATAGGCCGCCGGAAACACCGACTCCTCCCAGCAATAGGCGTGCATGACGCGCAGCTCGCCGCGCATGCCGTCCACCCACGGCGGATACTGGAAACGCAGCGATACGCGCGGTGGCGCGCCGAACTGGCGCTGCGTCCGCGCGCGCTGCGCGAGCAGCGCAGCCTCGGGCGCATGGCGCTCCAGCCAGTCGGGCTCCTGGCTGCCGCCCTGCGCGCCCTGGCCGTCCAGGCCGACGTCCACATCCTGCGCAGCCAGCGCCAGCGCCATGTTGCGATTCACGATCGCCAGGCTGTAGAACGAGTCGACGGGGCCTTCGACCTGCCAGTACTCGCCGTCCGGACCCTCGGCCGGCATGGGCGGCGCAATCGGTGCATGGATCTGCAGGCCGCCGAGGTAGGTGGCCAGCCCCTCGCGCAGGTTGTGCGTCTCGTAGCGTGCGAGGTTGCGCCGCTGGCCGCGCAGAATGCGCCGGCGCAGGCCGGGCTGGGTGAGCACCGTGTGCATCAGCGCGGCGATGTCGCGCGGCTCGCGCGTCGCGTGCTCGAGCACGAGCCCGCCTTCGCCCATGGTCGCGGCGAGCGCCCCCGCATCGCGCGCGATCACCGGCACGTCGTGCTGCATGGCCTCGATGACCGGCATGCAGAAGCCTTCGTGCTCGCTCAGGCACACGAACAGCGAAGCCGACCGGTACAGCGCCTGCAGGCCGGCCTCGTCCACCTTGCCGGTGATCCAGACGCGCGACTCGCCGCCGCGCGCCTGCGCCATGTCGCGCAGGCGACGCTCGTATGCCTCGCTGGTGGTGCCCCCGGCCAGGATCAGCCGGGCCGGCTGGTCGGTGTAGTGCAGGAACTCGTCGAACACCTCGATCAGCTCGTGCTGATGCTTGTTCTCGTTGATCCGGCCGACGAAGAGGATATTCAGCGTCTGGTGCAGTCGCCCGGCGAGTTCGGCATCCCAGGGCAGACCGCGCGTGGCGTCCAGGTCGACCAGCAGCGCCAGCGTGACGACGTTGGCGTAGCCCGCCTCACGCAGTTCCTCGCTGTTGTAGTCCGAATCGCCGATCGCGCCCACGCACTGCGGCGCCCAGCGCCGCAACTGCTCGCGGCCCAGGCACGCCAGGCGCTGCAGGTCCTCGCCGTGCAGCAGGTGCGGCGGCGTGATGTTGTGATAGATCAGGATGCGCGGCGCGGCCAGGCTCTCGAGCCAGGCGTCGTCGTCGAACCCCAGGCTGTGGTGCTGCAGCAACACGTAGTCCGCGCCGGCGGGTAGCTGCGCGAGCAGGTGCACTTCCTCGCTCAACGAAGGCGGCGGCGGCTCGATGCAGAAGATCTCGGATTCGTAGCCCAGCTCTCGCAGCAGGCGACGGGTGTAGAACAGGCTCTTGGTGACACCATCACCCACCGAGCAGCTCGGGTGGAACTGGTGAATGGCGCGAACGGGTGATGGCATGGAAGAAGAAAAGGGGTCGCGACGCGGCAGCGTCAGAAGGAGCGGCGAGCCGGCTCGCCGCGCTGGCGTTCGGCCAGCGTGACGCGCAGCCGGCCCATGTCGCGCAGCAGATCGCCCTGGGCGCGGCGCAGCTCGTCGAGTTCGCGCTGCATGGCATGCCGCTGTTCGCGCAATACCTGCACCTCGTCGCGCAGTTGCCGCCGCCAGCGCGGCAGCGTGGCCCAGGCGTGCAGCCAGCCCAGGGCGCCGCCCAGGAACGGCAGCGCCCTGACGCGTGCGCGCGGCGAAATCCCGGGCGCCGTCGCGGCGAGCAGGCCGCGCCGCGTGTACGCCAGCACGCCGCCGAGCACGGGAACGGCGCGCAGGCGCGCGCGCCATCCGGACGCCGACGGCGTGTCGGCCTCGGCCTCGAGGGCTGCCGGCGTATCCACCAGGGGCGGCACGTCGGTATTGCGACGCGTACCTGCCGCGCGCAGCACCGCGGCCTGCAGGCCGGGGAAATCGATGTCGGGATTGTTCGGTCGAAACATGGCAAGACAGTGAAAGCCGGGACGCGCCGGCACCCGCCGATTTTAGCCCTGGCCCGGCGGCGGCGCCGCATCGGCCAGCGCGCGCGCCATGATCCGGTGCGCGGTCTCGCGCCAGCGCGTGATCCGGTACTCGGCGGCCACGCGCGCTTCGCGCGCGCGCAGCAGGGCCTCGTCCCGGCTGTAGGCCAGCATGCGGTCGGCCCAGGCGCGCACGTCGTAGGGGTCGATGTCCTCGGTGAGCCCGGGGGCGATCTCCGGCACCGACCCGGCCGAGGAAGCCAGGCACAGCTTGCCGTAGGCCAGGCTCTCGGCCACCGGCAGCCCCCAGCCCTCGTAGATCGACGGGAAAACCGTGAAGAGGCAATGCTGGTACAAATGTGCGATATCCGCGTCCGAGGCATGCGGCAGGATCATGATGCGCCCGCGTACCTGCGGGTCCTGCTCGAGCGAGGTCAGCAGATCGTCGACGCGCCAGCCGCGCATGCCGGCGAACACCAGCAGCGGCAGGTCGTGCCGGCCGCGCGCGCGCAGGTCGAGCAGCGCCCGATACAAGGTCTCGTGGTTCTTGCGGATCTCCAGCGTGCCCACCGTCAGTATGTAGCGCTCGCGCGCCAGCGCCTGCACCTGCGGCGCCGGCTCGACCTGGCTGGCGCCCGGCAGCTCGTCGCCCAGGCGCACCAGGGACATCGCCGGCGCGGCCATGCCGATGTCGCGATAGAACTCGAGCGCGTCGCGACGCGTGCGCTCCGAGATGCACACGACGTGCTCGGCCACCCAGGCCAGATCGGTCATGTAGCGTGCCGTGCCCTGCTCGATGTGCTTCCAGTAGAAGTGCGGAAACAGGATCGGGATGAGGTCGTAGAGAATGCCGAAGACGCGCAGGCCCTGATCGCGCTTGGCGGCATACAGTGCGGCCCAGCGCTCGGGCGTCTGGTCCGCGCTCAGGCAGAGATAGCGCTCGCCCGGTCCGAAGCGGATCGGCGCGCCGCCCGGCCGCCAGGCCGACACGGTCTGCTCGATGGCCTCGCCCAGCGGCGAATAGCGCCGTGCGAGCACCGCCCGCGCCTCGTCGTGCGGCATGGCGTGCCAGACGTGCGCCTCGGTGTCGTAGACACAGAAGCGCACGGCCTCGGGCGCGTGCTCGAGCACCCAGCGGCAGCATTCCTGCTCCACGCGGGTGATGCCCGAGGGCGCGCGCCGCCAGTTGAAGGACGCGGTGACGTCGATCCACAGCCCTGCGCTCATCCCGCTATCCTCCCGCCGCACGGCGCTGTCGTCGAGCCACCGCCTGGCGCAGGCGGAACGGCAGCTCGGTCATTTCCCAGCGCCAATGCTGCGGCCCGGGCAGGTCCCTGGGGCGTGGCGGACGCGCGCGGCCGAGCAGCTCGACCAGACGCCGCCGAAAGCCCGCCCAGTCGTCCTCGATCACGACGCGCTCGCTGTCGGTCCAGGCGTCCAGGCGATGCATGGCGCTGCGGGTGGCGAGCACCCAGGCGTCCGTGGCCAGCGCCTCAAGCGACTTCTCGGCCACGCCGCTGTCCTGCACGTCGGGCAGGCGCGGCAGCACGATCACGTGGGCGTAGCGCAGCAGTGCGGCCTGCATCAGCACGTCGACCTCGCCGAGCAGGCGCATGCGCGCCTCGTTCACGCCCCGCCAGCGGAGGAACTCCGGTTCGGCACGCAGGGCATCGGCGAGCGCGCCCGCCACCACCAGCGTGGCATCGGGCGGCATGAAGGCGAGCGAGGGGCCGAGGAAGGCCAGGAATCCCGCACGCGCGCCGGCGTCGTCGCCGCTCAGCATCAGCGCGTAGGGGCCGTCGGGCAGGTGGTCGCGGCGAATCAGGGGCAGGCGCGTCTCGTCCACCTCGGGCAGGCCGCCGCCCGAGCCGATGACCGCGACGCGGTCGGCCGACGCGCCGGCCGCCACCAAGCGGCTGCGGGCGTCGGCATCCGTGCACAGCACGAGATCGGCCTGCTGCAGCAGCTCGCGCTCATGTCCGGCCACCTCCTCGGCCACTGCCGGCGGGACGGCGGGCGGCAGGCTGGCGCGTTCGAGATGCGCCGCCGAGTGGACGATGGCGGGCCGGGCCTGGGCCTCGTCGATGCCGGCCAGGGCCTGGCGCAGCAAAGGCCAGGCATAGACATCCTCGAGCAGGACGAAGTCGTAGCTCTGCGCCTGCAGCCGCTCGGCCAGCCGCAGCGCGATATCCGCGCGCTGCGCTGCCTGGGCCACCGGCAGGCCTTCGCGCAGGCGGCGCGGCCAGGAGGCGTGGACGACGCCCGGCAGGTCCAGGCGCCAGTCGGTCTCGTCACCGCCCGCTGCGCCGTCCAGGGCGACGCTCAGGTGCAGGGTATCGATTGCGATCTGCGCGTCGCGGGCAACTTCCAGCATGCGCCGCGCGCGCTCCTCGGCCCCGGAACGCGGCTCGCGCGGCGGGTGGGCGCGCAGGGACAGACCGCGCAGCGGCCCATCCACCTGCGGCGCCGCGACGACGAAGTCGACGGGGATCTGGCGCGCCTGGGGCTGCGGATGGTTGCGCAGCAGCAGCGCGGCGTAGCGCGCCAGCTCCGCGCGGCTCGGCGCCACGCCGGGCCGCGGCTGGCGCGCGAGCGCGGCGCGCACCGCCCGTGCGCGGCCGGCGGCGGAGCCGCATGCGCTTCGATAGGCGGCCTCGATGGCGTCGCGATACAAGCCCGCCACGCGCTGCGGCGCGTGCTCGGCCAGCACATGGTCGCGCGCGCGCCGGGCCAGCTCGGCACGCTGCGCGGGATCATCGGCAAGCCGGCGGATCGCCGCGCCGATCTGCGCGATGGCGCAATCCTCGTCCAGACGCAGCACGGTATCGGGCGGCAGCTCCGCTGCCGAGCCATGCGCATTCACGATGAGGGCGGCGCCGTGGGCCATCGCATCCAGCACCGCGCGCGACGTCTCGCCACGCGAGCCGGTGCGCAGTTGCACGGCAATGTCCGCCGCGGCGAGGTAGTCGCGATAGACCTGCGGCGTGGCGAACCCCGTCATGCGCACGCTCGCCGCGGCGCGTACGCGCGCCTCGAGCGCCTGGCTGTACGGGCCATCGAACTGATGTCCGCCCACCAGGGCGAGCACACCGCGGCGTACGCCGCTGCCGAGCCAGGCCTCGACCAGCTCCCGGCTCAGCTTGGCCGCGCCGGCATAGCCGAAGGAACATACCAGCAGCGCGTCCTCGGCAAGGCCGAGGCGGCGCCGCGCGGCCGCACGCGCATCCAGCCGCGCCGGGCTCTGGTGCGCCAGCGGCACGACATCGAGCGCGCAGGGCAGCGCCGGGCCGTACCAGCGCTCGGCCAGTGCGCGCGCATGCGCCGAATGCACGATCACGCCCTGGGCCTGGCCGAACACTTCGAGATTGGCCGGATAGCGCGCCAGCACCGCGGCCTCGCCTTGCGCCCGATACTCGCGCAGGGCGGCATAGCCGTGCGAGCGCAGCAGCGCGCGCCAGAGCGCCATCGGCACCAGCCCGCTGTGCTGCGCGTAGCCGTAGAGATGGCCCAGGTAGAAGTCGTGCAGCACCACGACCCCGGGCACCAGCCGCAGCAGGCCGACCATCTCGCCATGAAAGGGCGAGTTGCCGACGTGGTAGAGCACCCGGTCGTAGCGGTCGGCGTGTTCCAGGAGCCAGGCAGGATCGCGCACGGCGTGCTGGACGGCATGGGAAGGTTCGGGCGCGGGCCCCGTGGGCACGAGGTCGATTTCGTAGAACTCGGCCAGGGCAGGCAGCAGCTCGGCACTGTAGTCGGCGATGCCGCTGGCGGCGGGCGGCAGGGGCGACACGTACGCCAGGCGCGGGCGCGCGGGCGCCGCCGCGGGGGCGCGTGGCGCTGCCGCATGGCGCAGCAGGGCCTGGCCGAGCGTCTCGGCGGCCTGCGCCACGGCCGCCGGCAACTCATGCGCGGCGAACTCGTCGTCCGCCTCGATGACGCAGCCCGGCACGGTATACACCGCGTCGGCGCGCCTGAGTTCCACCAGCACTTCGCGGCGCCAGGAACGGAACTCGGCGCGCGTCGATTGCGGCAGCCCGGCCGGCAGCAAGGCCAGCGTGGGAACGTCGAAGAGCTGGCGGATCGAGACGACGCCATCGTCGTCATAGCCTTCGGCCGCGTTGAGCAGCAGCACCGCGTCGGGCGCGAGCGCCTGCAGCCGGCTCTCGCGCGCAAGCCGGGCGGCCTGCCGGCGCCAGGTGGCATCCGCGTCGCGCGCGGCGCTGGGCACCGGCGCATCGAACCAGGCCAGGCGTGCATGTCCGCCGGCCAGCGTCAGCATCTGCGGCTCGGACGCCGCGCCCAACCCGCGGTGCAGCAGCAACGACACCTCGTGCTCGACGCCGAGCCGCGGCAGCAGCTCGCGCAGCAACGCCACGCACCAGGCGCCGGCGGGCAGCGTCAGCGTCGCCGACTGCAGGGCCTGGGCATCGATGACGAGGCGCATCTCAGCCCCCGCCGGCCCGGCGGCCATGCACGGCAAAGCGGCGCGGCCCGAAGAGCCAGCGCTCGAGCCGCTCGAAACCCGCGCCGGCCTCGGCCGGCAGGCCGTCGTCCGCGTCCGCGGCGTAGCGCAGCACGCTCACTTCGCCATAGCCGGCGTCGCGCACGCAGCGCTCCATGAGCGGCGGCGTCCAGATCGGCGCACCGGCGGCCTCGACCACCAGCCGCCCGGCCACCACGGCATTCTCGGGATTGGCGTAGGCCAGCACCAGCAGCCCGTCGGGGCGCAGCGCCTGGGCCGCCGCATCCAGCAGCGCATCGAGTTCCGCCCGCTGGAGCGCGCCTGCCCCGGCAGGCGCCACGACGGCGGCCAGGCTGCCCGCGGTGAACGCCCCCAGGCCCTGCGCCCAGTCGCTGGCGAAGCCGGCCGGCAGCAGCACGCCGCGCGGCTCGCCCACGCCGGCCTGCGCCGCGAGCAGATGCTGGAAAGGCGCGAGCTGCGGCTCCGCCTCGGGCCCCAGGAACGCGTCCAGCGCTTGCGCGGCGAGCCGGCATGCCGGTGCGAGGGCGGGTGCTGGCACCGGCGCCGGCAGGTCGGCTTGTGCAAACGCCTGGCGCGCCGCGACGCGGCGCATCTGCGTCAGCCCCTGGCGCAGCTCGGCCGACGTGGCGCGCAGGCGCCGTTCATGGGCGTAGAGGGTTTGCGCGTAGCGCGCCTGCAGGTCGGCCACGCGGGCCAACCGTTCCTCCAGCCGGGCGGCGTCGGCCGCGCGTTCGCGCTGCAGGCCGGGCTCCAGCAGTGCGACGGCCTGTTCGAGCTGCACCAGCCGGGCTTCGAGCGCCTGGCTCGCCATCTCGGCGCGCTCCGTGCCGGCCTGCGCTTGCGCCAGACGCATTTCGAGCGTCTGACTGCGCTCGGACAGCGCATCGATCTGCTGCCTGAGCTGCGCACGCCATGCGCTCAGCGACCAGACGCCACGCAGGCCGGTGAATACGTTGCCCAGCACCGGCAAACGGCCGATGCGCCCTTTCCAATCCGAACGCGCCACTGAAATCCCAAGGTTGTCGATTCGAAGCCAGATTCTAAAGGACACATCGCAACCAGGACTTTTCCCCTAAAATCCAACGCTTTGCCTTGCTCGCGCACACGCTCGCAAGCGCTCTTCGCGCCACCGATCGCGGCGCATCCTACGCCCCGGGAACGCATGTCATCCGCAATTCGTCGCAACATTCTTTTCGCCGGTTTCGAGTTCCAGCAGAAACTGCAGCGCGGCATCTACCTCTATACGAAGTCGCTGATCTCGGCGACCAAACGGCGCGGCCACCGCAACGCCATTCTGACGGAAACCCGTGCCAGCGACGACGCGCGGCCGCTGCTGAGCAACATCTACCATTCGCTGAACGATCCGAACCGCATCCGCGTATCGCCTCGGCGCATGCTGTATCGCTATGGCACGCTGCGCTGGCTCAAGCGCCATCACGCCGCCAAAGTGGCCAACAATGCCAGCATGACCACCGAGGAGAACCTCTGGTTCCTGCGCGACGTGGACGAGTTCCTCAATGTGCCCTACGTGTACGACACGGCGAGCATCGTCAACCGCCTGGGCTTCGAGCGCCCGCTGGATCTGGGCTTCTGCGGCGACTACGGCTACGACACGCTGTTCACCACCTCCCCCTTGCAGGTGGCCGCCGCGAACCCGCGGGTGAAGGTGGTCCAGACGGTGCACGATCTGATTCCGCTCGAAGTGACCACGCACTACGAACGCACCGACGTGTTCTACCGGCGCCTGAAGGCCTGCGCCGAACGCGCCGACCTGCTGCTCGCGGTCTCGGAATACACGCGCAGCCGCTTTCTCGAAATATTCCCGCAGGCGGCCTCGAAGATGCACGTGGTCTACCAGCCGCTACCGGCCGACGCGCATGCCCTGCGCCTGAGCGAGCAGCCGCTGGTGCAGGCCGCCGTGCTCGAGAAGTTCAACCTCAAGGCGGGCGAGTACTGCTTCTACGTGGGCGCCATCGAGGGCCGCAAGAATATCCACCGCCTGATCTCGGCACACTCCATCGTCACCAAGAACGACGAATTCCCGCTGGTGCTGGCCGGCTACGTGGACAAGGAATACGCTGGCGCGCAGAACCTGTCCAAGGTCTTCGCCAAGGCCTATGAAGATCCCGACGGCGCCTACGGCGGCGGCAAGGACGACGGCGGCGCGCGCCAGTCGAAGAAGCTGCAGAAGGCCCGCTATATCGGCTACATCACCGAAGTCGAGAAGCTCTGCCTGCTGCGCAACGCGCGCTTCTTCGCCTTTCCCACCCTCAACGAAGGTTTCGGCATCCCGGTGCTCGAAGCGCAGACGCTCGGCTGCCCCGTCCTCACCACCAACGTCTCGTCGCTGCCCGAAGTCGTGGGCGACAGCGCGGCCCTGGTGCAGGACCCCTTCAACGTGGAGGAGATCGCCGTGGTCATGAAGCGTCTGCTGGAAGACGGCGCCTACCGCGCCTCGCTGCGCGAAGCCGGCCTCGTCAACGCGCGCCGCTTCAGCAACGAGACCTTCGCCGACAACGTGGACGCGCTGCTCGCGCGCCTCTGAGCCATGCGCGTCGGCCTATCCACCCGCGCCATCGAGCCCGCCCTGACGGGTGGCATCGACGGCATCGGGATCTATACGCAGGCGCTGCTCGCCCACCTGCCCGCGGAGGGCATCGAGGTGCAGGGCCAGGTCTATGCCGAAGGCCCCGCCGACGCGGCCCTGCGCTACAGCCGGCGCTGGCCGCACGCCTACGGCTGGTATGTCGGCGGCGAACTGGCCGGCCTGCGCCCGCGCGTGCGTCCGGCGGCCGGGCTCATGCACTTCACCGACCACCGCGTCGCGGCCTGCGCCACGCCCAGCGTGGCGACCGTGCACGACGCCATCCCGCTGCGCTACCCGCAGTGGGTCTCGCCGCGCCTGCGCCGCCTCAAGAACTACGCCATGCGTCGCATGGTGCGCCAGGCCGATCTGTTCATCGCGGTGTCGCACTATGCCGTGGACGAACTGCGCGAGGCCTTCGGCCTGCCGGCGGACCGCATCCGGGTCGTGCCCAACGGCATCGAGTCGGAATGGCTGCAGCCCATGCCCGCCGATGCCGCCGCGCTGCGGCGCGACAGCGGCCTGCCGGCCGACGGCTACTTTCTCTTCGTCGGCACGCTGCAGCCGCGCAAGAACGTGGACCGCATCCTGGACGCGCACGCGGCGCTGCCTGCGGAAGTTCGACGCCGCCATCCGCTGGTGGTGATCGGCAGGCCCGGCTGGCGCTGCGAACACACGCAGGCGCGGCTGCAAGCGCTGGGGGCGGGCGGCGAGGTCGTCTGGCTGCAGGGCCTGCGCGAACGCGCCGCCTTGCGCGCCGCCTATGCCGGCGCACTCGCCCTCGCCTTTCCGACGCTGTACGAAGGTTTCGGCATCCCGGTGCTGGAGGCCTTCGCCTCGCGGCTGCCAGTGCTCACCTCGCGCGTCGCTTCGCTGCCGGAAGTGGCCGGCGATGCCGCACTGCTGGTCGATCCGACACGGGTGGACGAGATCGCCGGCGCCATGCTGCGCCTGGCCGAGGATGCCGCGCTGCGCGAGCGGCTGAGCGCCGCCGGCCATCGCCGCGCGCAGTCGTACACCTGGCAGCGTACGGCCGCGGCAACCGCGGCCGTGTATCGCGAGCTTGTGCCGGGCCGGGGCTGAGCCGGCCACAGCGCAAGCCCGGCCAGCCCCGCCTGTCGGGGCGATAGCGAGTCAGCGGCCGCGGTCTGCCGGGCAGCGGCCGGCGAACACGATCAGGCGGCCCGGGAGCTGCCTTCGTCCGCGGGCGCCACGCAGACGCTTACCGGCAGGGCGGCCACGCCGACGAAAGGCACGCCGCTGCCATGGGTGACCTCGAACACCACCGCCTGATCCCAGCGGTCGTAGTTGCCCGCGACGTGCGCGTCGTCGTCATGCAGGGCCATGCTGATGTGATAGTGGCCCACGCCCAGGTTCAAGGCTGGAATGTTGAACTCCACGCGCTGGGGCACGCCGGGCTGCAGGCCCAGATCGGTCCAGCCCTGGCGGCGCGTGTTCATGCCGTACACGTCGTAGCCGGTGCGATCGCGGATCGTCATGCCCAGCGTCAGGCCGGGCAAGGGCTCGTTGGCCAGCACGTCGATGCACAGCCGGGCCGGCTCGCCGACGCGGAACATCGGCTGCTCCACCGCGTTCACGTCGTCGGCGCCGAGGATGCGGCAGGACAGCATGCGCGCGCGGCCGTTGCCGGAGCGGCGGCCGAGCTGACCCAGTTCCTTCTCCGGGTCCCTGGCGTCCTCGCGCGCCGAGATCAGCGCGTAGTAGTAGTCGAGCACGTCGTTGGGATCGCCGTCGCGCAGCACGCCGCCTTCGCCCAGCAACAGCGCACGGTCGCACAGCGCCTTGATCGCGCCGGGATCGTGCGACACGAAGAGCAGCGTCGCGCCTTCCTCGCGGAACTGGCGGATGCGCGCGAACGACTTGTGCTGGAAGTAGGCGTCGCCCACCGACAGCGCCTCGTCGACGATCAGCACGTCCGGCTTGAAGGCGGTGGCCACGGCGAACGCCACGCGCACCTGCATCCCGCTGGAATAGGTGCGCACCGGCATGTCGAAGTAGTCGCCGACTTCGGCGAAGGCCTCGATCTGCGCCATCACCGCGTCCATCTCGGCGCGCGTGCGGCCGGTCATCTGGCCCGACATGTAGGCGTTCTCGCGGCCGGTGAAATCCGGATGGAAGCCCAGGCCGAGCTCGAGCAGCGCCGAGATCGTGCCGCCCTTGCGGATCGCGCCCTCGGTGGGCGCGGTCGTACCTGCGATCATCTTGAGCAGGGTGCTCTTGCCGGCGCCGTTGACGCCGATCAGGCCGAGCGCCTGGCCCGGCATGACGTCGAACGAGACGTTGCGCAGCACCCAGCGCAGGCGCGCCGGATCGGGCCTGCCGCTCACCAGGCGGCGCAGCAGATCCTTCTTGCCATAGGCGCTGGCATACGCCTTGCCGACGTTCTGAATGGAGAGGACGGGAGCGGACATGGCGACGTGCTTGAGCCTACAGGTAATCGAGGAGTTCGGCGTACAGGCGCTTGTACGCGAACACGGCCGCGAGCGCGATCACCGCGGCGATGCCGGCCGTGTAATACAGCGAATCGAGGGTGGGATAGGTGCCGGTCAGGAAGATCTGCTGCAGGTTGGTGATCGGCCGCACGATCGGGTTCCAATACACCAGCTCGCGCATCCAGTCCGAAAGAATCGTGATCGGGTACACGATGGGCGTGGCCCAGAAGAGCATCTGCAGCCCGATGTCCAGCGTCTGGCCGACGTCGCGAGCAAAAACGTGCAGCACGCCGGCGAGCAGGCCCACGGCCAGGCCCAGCAGCACCAGCGCCACCAGGCTGGGAATCGCCCACAGCACCACCCATCCCGGCCAGGCGTCGACCAGCAGCAGGAACACGAAGAAGAGCGCGGTGAGCACCAGGAAGTTGAAGCCTGCCACCACCACCACGGGCACGAGCAGCACCAGCTTGGGGAACTGCACTTTCTTGATGAGGTTGGCGTGCTCGAGGAACACCCCCTTGGTCCGGGTGGTGACTTCGACGAACAGCGACCAGGTGATGAGGCCGGCGCAGATGAACTGGCTGTAGGCGAACGGCGAGGTTTGCGCCCCGGGCAGGCGGGCGTGCATGACCTGAGAAAACACCAGGGTGTATATCAGGATCATGGACAGCGGCTGCAGGATCAGCCAGAGCGGGCCCAGGACCGAGCCCGTATAGCGCGCGCGCAGGTCGCGCTCGGAAATGGCCCTGATCATGCCGCGGAACTTCCAGGTCCCGACCAGCATCGTGTGCAAGCTTCTCATGGTGGCGGCGATTGTACCGGAGAGGCCTGCGCGCAGCGGCCACCACCGCGTATCAGGATGCGTCGCGAAACGGCCGGGTACACCGTCTGCTGCGCGCGCCGACTAAGGTCGATCCCGATTGCGCGCGCCCCACGGTCGCGCTACAACCGACACGACACACGAGAAACGATGCACCGCGCCCGCGCGTGCTCCGGCAGCTTCCACAAGAGGCCCGTCCGGGGTCTCGCACGGGCTTCCGCCATCCTCACGGAGACATCATGAACGCACCCCTTACGGCGGGGCAGCAAGCCGCGCTGCAAAACGTCACACTGGACGACAAGTACACGCTGGAACACGGCCGGGCCTGGATGAGCGGCATCCACGCGCTGGTGCGCCTGCCCATGCTGCAGCGCGAGCGCGACCTGGCCGCCGGGCTCAACACCGCCGGTTTCGTATCCGGCTATCGCGGCTCGCCGCTGGGCGGGCTGGACCAGAATCTCTGGAAGGCCAAGGCCCATCTGGCCGAACACCACATCCGCTTCACGCCGGGCCTGAACGAGGAGCTGGCCGCCACCGCCGTCTGGGGCACGCAGCAGGTCAACCTCTACCCGGGCGCCAAGTACGACGGCGTGTACAGCATGTGGTACGGCAAGGGCCCGGGCGTGGACCGCTGCGGCGACGTCTTCAAGCACGCCAACGCCGCCGGCACATCGCCCCACGGCGGCGTGCTGGTGCTGGCGGGCGACGACCACCCCGCCAAGTCCTCCACCCTGCCCCACCAGAGCGACCACATCCTGAAGGCGGCCATGCTGCCCGTGCTCTTTCCGGCCAGCGTGCAGGAGTACCTGGACTACGGCCTGCACGGCTGGGCCATGAGCCGCTATGCCGGCGTCTGGGTCGGCATGAAATGCCTGACCGACATCGTCGAGGCCTCGGCCTCCGTCGAGATCGACCCCGACCGCGCGCGCATCGTGCTGCCCGAGGATTTCACCATGCCCGAGGGCGGCCTGAACATCCGCTGGCCCGACACGCCGCTGCAGCAGGAAGCCCGGCTGCTCGACTACAAGCTGTACGCCGCGCTGGCCTACGCGCGCGCCAACCGGTTGAACCGCACCGTCTTCGATGCACCCGACGCGCGCTTCGGCATCGCCGCCTCGGGCAAGGCCTATCTCGACACCCGGCAGGCGCTGGAGGATCTCGGCCTGGACGAGCTTTCCTGCCGGCGCGTCGGCCTGCGCCTGTACAAGGTCGGCATGGTCTGGCCGCTGGAGGCGCAGGGCATCCGCCAGTTCGCCGACGGCCTGGACGAGATCCTGGTGGTCGAGGAAAAGCGCCAGGTCATCGAATACCAGATCAAGGAAGAACTCTTCAGCTGGATCGGCAGCGGCAAGAAGATCCCGCGCGTGATCGGCAAGTTCGACGAGAAGGACGGCGGCGAATGGGCCGTGCCCCAGGGCAACTGGATCCTGCCGGCGCACTACGAGCTCGACCCCGCCCTGGTCGCCAAGGCCATCGGCGCGCGCCTCTTGCGCTACGCCCTGCCCGACGACGTGCGCGCCGGCATCCAGGCGCGCCTGGCCGTGATCGAGGCCAAGGAGCGCGAGCTTGCGCGCCCGCGCGTGGTCACCGAGCGCAAGCCCTGGTTCTGTTCGGGCTGCCCGCACAACACCTCCACCCGGGTACCCGAGGGCTCGCGAGCGGTGGCCGGCATCGGCTGCCACTACATGGTCACGTGGATGGACCGCAGCACGTCCACCTTCACCCAGATGGGCGGCGAAGGCGTGCCCTGGATCGGCCAGGCCCCGTTCACCGAGGAGGGCCACATCTTCGCCAACCTGGGCGACGGCACCTATCTGCACTCGGGCTCCCTGGCGATCCGCGCCGCGCTCACCGCGGGCGTGCCGATCACCTACAAGATCCTCTTCAACGACGCCGTGGCCATGACCGGCGGCCAACCCCTGGACGGCGCCCTGACGGTGCCCGTCATCACCCGCCAGGTCGCCGCCGAGGGCGTGCAGCGCATCGTCATCGTCACCGACGAGCCCGCGAAGTACCGCAACGCGAAGGATCTCGCCGCCGGCGTCACGGTGCACCATCGCGACGAACTCGACGCCGTGCAGCGCGAACTGCGCGAGTACCACGGCGTCTCGGTGCTGATCTACGACCAGACCTGCGCCACGGAGAAGCGGCGCCGCCGCAAGCGCAACGCCTATCCCGACCCGGCGCGCCGCGTCGTCATCAACGAGCGCGTGTGCGAAGGCTGCGGCGATTGCTCCGACAAATCCAACTGCCTGTCGGTCGAGCCGCTGGAGACCGAACTCGGACGCAAGCGCGAGATCAACCAGTCCAGCTGCAACAAGGACTACTCCTGTCTGAACGGCTTCTGCCCGAGCTTCGTCACCGTGGAGGGCGGCAAGATGCGCAAGGCCGCCACCGGCACGCAGCAGAGCGAGGCGCCGAGCGGGCTGCCCGAGCCTGCGCTGCCGTCGCTGGCGCAGCCCTATGGCATCGTGGTCGCCGGCGTGGGCGGCACCGGCGTGGTCACGATCGGGCAGTTGATCGGCATGGCCGCCCACCTCGAAGGCAAGGGCTGTTCGGTGCTCGACATGGCCGGCCTGGCGCAAAAGGGCGGCGCGGTGCATTCGCACGTCGTGCTGGCCGCCGCGCCCGAGCGCATCCACAGCACCCGCGTGGCCATGGGCGCAGCCGACCTCATCCTGGCCGGCGACCTCATCGTCGGCACCGGCCAGGAGACGCTGGCGCGCGCGCAGGCCGGCCGCACCCACGCCCTGGTCAACAGCGACGTGGCGCCCACCTCGGCGTTCATCCACGACCCCGACTGGACGCTGCCCGGCAGCAACCTGGAGCAAGACCTGGCGAACGCGGTGGGCGGCTCGCAGCGCGTCGCGCACCTGGACGCATCCCGTCTGGCGGCGGCCCTGCTGGGCGACGCCATCTACGCCAATCCGCTGATGCTCGGCTACGCCGTGCAGCGCGGCTGGCTGCCTCTGGGCATCACCGCCCTGCGCCGTGCGATCGAACTGAACGCAACGGCGGTTGCCAACAACCTGGCCGCATTCGAATGGGGCCGAGCCCTGGCCCACGACCCGGCGCTGGCCGGCCAGCTACTGGCGCCGGCCAACGTGGTCGAGCTCAAGCGGGCGGACGAACAGGCCGTCGGCACCGCGGGCACGCGCGACGACGGCAACCTCGCGCACGTCGTCGAACGGCGCACGGCGTATCTCGCGCAGTACCAGAATGCGTCGTATGCCGAACGCTACCGCGCCTTCGTCGAAGCCGCCGCCGCCCGCGAACACGAGCGCACAGGCGGCAGCGAGCTCGCGCTCGCCATCGCGCGCAACCTCTTCAAGCTCATGGCGTACAAGGACGAGTACGAGGTGGCGCGGCTCTACACCGACGGCGAGTTCCTGCGCCGGGTCGAGCGGCAATTCGAAGGCGACTACCGGATCCACCTGCACCTGGCACCGCCGGCCTTCGCCAGGCGCGACGCCCAGGGCCATCTCGTCAAGCGGGCCTACGGCCCCTGGATGCTGAAGGCCTTCGGCCTGCTCGCGCCGCTGCGCTTTCTGCGCGGGACGATGTTCGATCCGTTCGGGCACACCGCGGAGCGCAAGGCCGAACGCGCGCTGATCGAGGAGTACCGGGGCACCATGGAGCACGTGCTCGAACGCCTGGAGCCGGCCAACCACGATACCGCGCTCGCCCTGGCCCGCCTGCCCGAGGACATCCGCGGCTATGGGCACATCAAGGAGGCCAACCTGGAACGTGCCCAGCAGCGCCGGGCGGAACTGCTCGGCGCCTTCGACATGCGAGTGATCCCGATCAACCGCGCCGCTTGAATGAAGCCCACCCCCTGCGCGCTGACGCGCGCCCCCTCAAGGGGGCGGCACTGGCGGACCGGCAAGGCCGGATCCGCTGTGCCCTGGATGGCATCGCCGCAGATTCATACATTTGCGCGGAGCGCTGGGGGCGTTGTTCGCCGAGAGGGCAAGCGCCGGCGGCTCAGCGCCGGGTGTTGCCCTTACCGCTCGTACCCTTCGTACCGCCCGCGGCGGCCTGCGCCGTGTAGGCCGAATCCGGCCGCACCGAGCCCGGCGGCGCGAAATACTTGGCCACGGTCTCGAGGTCGTACACAGTGAGCACGCCGGCGTAGTAGCGCAGCCGCATGTAGGCGTTCAGGTAGTCGTAGCGCGCCTGGGCGAGATCGCCGCGCGCCTGGAACAAGCGCTCTTCGGCGTTCAGCACGTCCAGGTTCACCCGCATGCCGCCGGCCACGCTCTTGCGGGTGGCCTCGACCAGCAGCGTGGCCGACTCGACCGCGCTCTCCAACGCGCGGATCTTGGTCGCACCGCTCTCCACCAGCGCATACTGGCGGCGCAGCTCGACCTCGACGCCATTGCGCGTGGCGTCGAGCTCGGCCTGGGCGCGCTGGTAGTTGGCCACGGCCTGCGTCGTGCGCGCGTTGATCCCGCCGCCCGCGTACAGCGGGATGCGCACCTGCACCCCCACCATGCTTGTCCGGTTGCGCTGGTTGATCGTCGACACCGAATCGGCTTCGGAACGCTCGTGCGCGGCGATCAGGTCGAGCGTCGGGTAGTGGCCAGCGCGATTGCGCGAGACAGCCGCATCGGCGGCCTGCACGCCGTAGCGGCCGGCGATGATCTGCGCGTTGCTGGTGCGCGCGAGTTGCGCCCACTGCTCCACCCCGTCCAACTGCGCCGGCGACGGCGAGAACTTGGGCACCAGTTGATCCAGCTCGTCGACGCCGTTCAGGCGCCCGGGGCCGATCATGGCCATCAGTTCGCGCAGAGCCGAACCCAGCGCATCCTCGGCCTCAATCACCTGGGCGGCCGCGATGTCGTAGCGCGAGCGCGTCTCGATCATGTCGGTGCGCGTGCCCTCGCCCGAATTGAACATCCGGTCGTTGGACTTCATCTGCTCTTCGAGCGCGGTGTACTGGGCCTGGGCGATGCGCACCTGGTCGCGCGCCAGCAGCGTGTTCGCGTAGGTCTCGTACAGGCGCAGCATCAACTCCTGGTGCTTGCCGTCGAACTCGGCCTCGGCCTGCTGCGACACGGCCTGACCCTGCCGCAGCCCGGCCCAGCCCTGGAAGTTGACGACGGGCTGGCGCACCTCGAGGCGGCCCACGTAGCTGGGGTAGTTCGAGTTGGACGCATGCTGGCTCTCGCCGGTGTTCGGGTTGTCCACCGTCTGGTCCAGCCAGTTGCGGTTGTAGCCGTAGGTGGCGCTGGCCTGCGGCAGCAGTTGCGAGCGCGCGATGCGCTCCTCCTGCAGCCCGGCCTCGCGCGCCTGCCAGGCCGCGCGATATTCGGGATCGTATTCGCGCGCGGCCATGAACGCGTCCATCAACCCGAAGGCCTGCGCCGGGCCGGCCGCGAAAGCGAACGGCAGAGCGATGGCCAGGCCAAGAACTCGAACGCGAAATGCCATGCCTACTCCTGGACCAGTGCGGTGCCCGCGCGGTCGATGATGGGACGCAAGAGGTAGTTCAGGAAGGAGCGCTCACCCGTCTTGATCAGGACTTCGACCGGCATGCCGGGGCGCACATCGTGCGTGGTGAGCATGTCCTCGCCCTCGGGCGTGACCTGCGCCTCGATCCGGTAGTAGGCGTCGCCCGTCTTCTCTTCGGTGAGCCGGTCGGCCGAGACCACCGTGACCTCGCCCGGGATGTGCGGCGTGGTGCGCTGGTTGAAGGCCGTGAACATCATCTCCACCGGCAGGCCGGGATAGACCTTGTCGATCAGGTGCACGGGCACCTTCACTTCGACCATCAGCGGCTCGTCGGCCGGCACGATGTCCATCATGTGGGTGCCGGCCGACACCACGCCGCCGTTGGTGAAGATCGACAAGCCGACCACCACGCCGCTGGCCGGTGCGCGCACCTCGGTGTGGCGCACGGCGAAATCGGCATACTCGATGCGGCTGCGCAGCGAGAGCACCTCGCGCTGGGTGTCGGTGAGCTCGGTGCGCACTTCGCGCTGGTATTCCTGGCGGCGCAGCAGCTTGCGCTGCTGCAGTTCGGCGATCTGGCGCTGCGCCTGCACGATGCTGGAGCTGGCCTCGGCGATGTCGCCGCTGAGCTGGCTCCAGTTACGCTCGAGCTCGAGCAGGCGGTTGCGCGGCACGTAGCCTTCCTTGGCCAGATCGCGCATCCCGCCCAGTTGCTCCCTGAGGAAGCCGGACTGCTCCTTGCGCGAGGACACCACCGACTGCAGGCCGGTGATCTGCGCCTTGAGCGCGGCGATGGCTTCATCGGCGGCGCTCAGCTCGCTTTCCAGGGCCAGCCGACGCGAATCGAAGAGCTGCTGCTGCAGGGCGATGGCCTGCTGCACGCGCGCATCGGCCTGGTCCTTGAGCAGCGATTCGGGGAAGGTGATGGTCTCGGCGCCGTCGCGCTCGGCGACCAGGCGGCCCTCGACGGCCATCTGCGAGTAGTACTGGCTGCGCAGCGTCTCGGCCTCCGAGCGCGACTGCGTGACGTTCATGCGGATCAGCACGTCGCCGGCCTTGACCCGGCTGCCGTCGCGCACCAGGATCTCGTCGACCACGCCGCCCACCAGGTTCTGCACGGCCTGGCGGTTGCCCGAGACCATGACCATGCCCGGCGCGGGCACGCCGCGATCGAGCGGCGCGAACGCCGCCCACAGAAGAAAGCCGCACACGCCGAAGAGGATGATGAACCAGCCTGCCCTGCGGTACTTGCGGTCGTCGATGTTCGCGGTCGAGACGGGCGGATCCAGCACGTCCCTGCCGACCACCTCGATCTCGCCGCCTTTGTGCTTGGCCGGGGCCTTGTCGTTTGCCATATCGCTGAAGAAGAGTGACTTGGGGAAAGGCCGGAGGGATCAGGCCGGTTTCGGCCCGCCGATCGCGGCGGGGCCGCCGCCCTTGCGCTGCTGGTTGCCCTGGGCAATCGCGGCAAGCACCTGGGGGGTCGGGCCGAACATGTTGACCGTGCCGTCGCGCAGCAGCAGCAGCTTGGTGGTGGTGGCGATGATGCTGGTGCGGTGGGTGATGAGGATCACCGTCTGGCCTGATTCCTTCATGCGCCCGACGGCGTTGCGCAGCGCCTCCTCGCCCGTTTCGTCGAGGTTGGAGTTGGGCTCGTCGAGCACCACCAGGGCCGGCCGGCCGTACAAGGCCCGCGCGAGGGCGATGCGCTGGCGCTGGCCGCCCGAGAGGTTGGCCCCGCCCTCGCCGATCTGCGTGTCGTAGCCCTTGGCGAATTGAAGGATCATGTCATGCACGCCGGCCATGCGCGCAGCCTCGACCACGCGTTCCGGGTCCAGGTTGCCAAAACGCGAGATGTTCTCGCTGATGGAGCCGGCGAAGAGCTCGATGTCCTGCGGCAGGTAGCCCAGGTGCGGCCCGAGCTCGTCCTTGTTCCACTGGTAGACGTCGGCGCCGTCCAAGCGCACCTTGCCGCCGAACGATGGCCAGATGCCGACCAGCAGGCGCGCCAGGGTGGACTTGCCCGAGCCGCTGGGCCCGATCAGGCCCAGCACGTCGCCGGGTTCCAGATTGAAGTTGACATTGCGCAGCACCGGCACGCGCACGCCCGGAGGGCCCGCGGTGACGCCTTCGATGCTGAGGGCGCCGGTGGGCGGCGGCAGTGACATGCTGCTACCGCGCGGCGCGTTGTTCTCCAGCAGCTTGACCAGACGGGCGTGGGAGCTGCGTACGCCGCTCCAAGTCTTCCGACCGTTGATGAGGCCTTCCACCGGCGCCAGAGCACGCCCCATCAGGATCGATCCCGCGATCATCATGCCGGGCGTCATCTGGCCCTCGATGACAAGGAACGCACCGAAGCCAAGCGCGCCCGACTGCAGCGACAGACGCAGAAAACGTGTGACGGCGTTGATCTTGGCCGCCTTCTCGCTCGCTTCGCCCTGCAGCGCGAGGAACTTCTCGTGCATGCGGTACCAGCGCTGCTGCAGGTTGGGCAGCATGCCCATGGCCTCGATCACTTCGGCGTTGCGCAGGGTGTTGCCGGCGTAGGCCGATGCCGCCACCGCCATCGAGTTGGCCTCGGCCAGCGGCTTCTTGGTGATCGACTGGTTGATCACCGCGAGCACCACGAGCAACAGTGTACCCACCAGCGCGAACACGCCAAGCCAGACGTTGAACAGGAAAATGACGATGATATAGATCGGCGCCCACGGCGCGTCGAAAAACGCGAACAGCGTGTTGCCGGTGAAGAACTGCCGGATGTTAGTGAGGTCGTTCAGCGCCTGGCTGGCGTTGCCGTCGCCCGCCTTCAGGTTCTGCTCGAAGGCCGCGGTGTAGACCCGACGGTTGAGATGCAAATCCAGTTTGGCGCCGACGCGGATGACCACCTGGCTGCGGATGTACTCCAGTGCCGCCAGCACCAGGTACGCCCCCAGCAGGATGAGCGTGAGCATCAGCAGGGTGTAAACATTTCGGCTGCTGATCACCCGGTCGTAGAGCTGCAGCATGTACATGGCCGGCGACAGCATCAGCAGATTGATGATGGCGCTGAACACACCCACGCTGCGAAACGCCTGTTTGAAACCCAGCAGCGCCTGCACGATCTCGTCGCGTGGCGCCTTCAACTTTCCAGCCATCGAATCACCCTGGACTGCGTCCCGGGCCAGCCCCGGGTCCGCGAGATATTATCATTGAACATGTGACCAAAGTCACAGGTTGTTGATGCAACTCGTGACGGCGGTCACGAATTGCAAAGGATCTTCGATAGAATGACCCACCGGGAGCGCTCATTGCGAGTTCATCGCCGGACACAGCAAGCAAAGGACGGGCGGCGCCATCGTGGATTTTTCACCTCTTGAAGCACTGCGGCAACAGAAGCTGTTTGCAGGCCTGGATTCTGCAACACTGCAGGAACTGGTCGGGCTTACGCATTTCGAGCAGTTCGACAAGCGGTCGTACGTCATCCACAAAGGTTCGCAGGGCGACACGCTCGTCATGCTGATATCCGGCCGCCTGCAGGTGATCGCCCCGGCCGAGGACGGCCGCGAGGTCGGCCTGCATTTCGTCGAGCCCGGCGACTATCTCGGCGAGATCGCCGTGATCGACGGCGGCCCGCGCTCGGCCTCGGTCGTGGCCACCACCGCCTCGCTCGTCGCCCAGTTGCCCGGCCACGTCGCGCGGCGGCTGTTCACCCGCCAGCCCGTCGTCGCCGAGCGTATCCTGTTGCGCTTGTGCAACACGATCCGCCAATCCTCGCACATCCGCTCCGTGCTCGGCATGGCCCGCGCCTTCTCGCGCATCTATGCGGTGCTGCACAGCGCGGCGCGCACCTGGAACGAGCAGGGCCTGGTCACCATCGAGAACCTGCCCAGCCAGCAGGCCATCGCGATCACCGCCAACGTCAGCCGGGAGACGGTGTCGCGCGCCATGCAGGCCCTTTTTGCCAACAAGATCGTCGAGAAGGACAACCGGCGGCTGATCGTGCGCAACCCGGTGGCCTTGGCGCGCCTCGCACGCGGCGAGATGCAACTGCGCGTCCAGCGCAATCCGCGGCGCTCGGCCAAGCCGCAGGAGGAGCCGGGCAAGGGCGGCGCGGAATACGAGGACTCCGCGACGCATGCCCAGGGCTCGCGCCAGGCGCTCGACGCGTCTTAGCCGCGGGCAGCCTCTGGCCCACCGCTGCAAGGCCGAGGCCGAGGCCGCCAAGCATCAGGCGGCCTCGACCCCGCACTCAAAACTTCAGGTAATCGTCGCTCTCGAACAGATTCTCGGGCAGCGCGTCGAGATTGACGGGCGCCTCGCGCTGTTCGATCTGCGCGCGCCGCTGGGCCAGCGTCTCCAGGGTGGCGACATTGCGCAGCGAGAAATCGTGCGCGTAGACGAGGGGCAAGGCGCCGGCCCGGCGCAGCTCCAGGAAGGCCGCGTCCGACAAGGCAGCGTACGCCGCCTTGTCGATCTGCAGCAGACCGTTGATCTGCAGGCTGCCCTCCGGACGCTTGACGGTCAGATCCCAGGGCACCAGCACCTCGGCCTTCTGCAGCGCGGCCAGGGCACGCGCCACGACCTGCTCCTGGTCGCTGAAGGCCTGCAGGAACTGGATGGTCTTCTCCAGGCGCGGGCTGGGCTCGCCGCTCTCGAGGAACAACGGGGTGCCGACATCGCCCTCGAGCAGCGCCGGGCTCTCGCGCTCGACACCGATCACGCGCTTGTCGCCCTGCCGGATCAGCGAGAACGGCCAGGCGCGCAGCACCGCCGGCACATAGCCGCCGATCCACTTGCCGTCGGGATCGACGAACAGGTTGTCCTCGCCCAGGCCGAGCAGGCAGACCATATGGGTCTGGTCCTGTTCCTTGTTGTGGGTGAAGGCGATCGGCATGTATTTCGCAACTTCGGCAAGCTCGGGTACGACCAGGCCGGCCAGCATGCGCTTGGCCGCGAAGGCATACGGCTGGTCGGGCGCCTTGAGCCGCAGATTCTTGTGCTCTTGCCGGGAAAGTACCTGTATCGCCATGACTCCTGGGTCCATTCAAAGAGGTAAATGAAGCAGCATACCGCACGGCCTTGTGGGGCCCGTGCCAGTCACCCTGCAATTCCGATGCCCACGGGATTCAGTCCGTATGCTGCGTGCGCATGTCGAAGAGCCGGGCATGTTCGCGGATCGCGTAGCGGTCGGTCATGCCGGCGATGTAGTCGGCGATCGCGCGCGCCTGGGCCGTGCGGCCGGCCTGGGCGGCACGGCGCTGGAACTGCGGCGGCAGCAGCCGCGGCTCGTCCAGAAAGGCCGTGAACAGCTCGGAGATGATGCGGCGCGCCTTGGCGCTCATGCGCATCACCTGGTAGTGGCGGTAGAGGTTGTCGCGCAGGAAGGCCTTGAGTTGATCGGCCTCGCGCCGCATCGGGTCGCTGAAGGCCGCCAGCCGGGGCGCGCGGCGCACGGCGTCGGGCGAATCCGGCTGCGCGGCCGCGATGTTGGCGGCGGTGGTCGTGGTCAAGTCGACGATCAGCGTGTTGATCATGCGCCGCACAGTCTCCGTGACGACGCGCCGCTCGGCCAGCGCGGGATACGCCTGCGCCACGGCGGCGCGGTGCCGGGCGAAGATCGCGACCTCCTCGAGCTGGGCCAGGGTGATGAGGCCGGAGCGCAGGCCATCGTCGATGTCGTGGTTGTTGTAGGCGATCTCGTCGGCGAGGTTCGTCACCTGCGCCTCCAGCGTCGGCTGGGTGCCCTGCAGGAAGCGGCGGCCGATCTCGCCCAGGCCGGCCGCGCGCTCGCGCGAGCAATGCTTGAGGATGCCTTCGCGCGTCTCGAAGCACAGGTTCAGGCCATCGAACTCGGCGTAGCGCTCTTCGAGCTCGTCGACCACGCGCAGGCTCTGCAGGTTGTGCTCGAAGCCGCCGCTTTGCGGCGCGTGTTCGCGCAGGCAGGCGTTGAGCGCGTCCTGGCCGGCGTGCCCGAACGGCGTGTGACCCAGGTCGTGCGCGAGCGAGATCGCCTCGATCAGGTCCTCGTTCAGGCGCAGACTGCGTGCGATCGAACGGGAGATCTGCGCGACCTCCAGGCTGTGCGTCAGGCGCGTGCGAAAGAGATCGCCCTCGTGGTTGACGAAGACCTGGGTCTTGTATTCGAGCCGCCGGAACGCGTTGGCGTGGACGATGCGGTCGCGGTCGCGCTGGAACTCCGAACGCCCCGCCGGCGGCGGTTCGGCGTAGCACCGCGTCGCCGGCCGGCTCTCGCGTGCGGCATACGGCGCCAGCATCTCAGTTCTCCCATGGCGTTGCCGCCATCCACGACGCTTGAAAGCACGCAACCCCATCCGGGGCACAGCGGGTCCGGCTTTGCCGGCCCGCCAGTGCCGCCCCCTGGGGGACGCGCGCCAGCGCGTAGGGAGGAGCCTTCACTCTAGCCATGCGCGGCGACCGCCTCGGCCAGATCGACCTTGCCGCAGGTGGCGGCCAGCACCTCGCGCACCGCGGCCTCGGGCGCGGGCCCCGTATGCGACTTGCCGATGGCCGAGAGCAATACGAAGCGGATCTGGCCCCCTTCGGTTTTCTTGTCCACCTGCATCAGCGAAAGCCAGCGCTCGGCGCCCAGGTCGGGCGCCAGCTCCGGGCAGCCGATCGCGCGCACCAGGGCGCGCACGCGCTCGACGTCCGCGCGCGGCAGCCCCGCGACCCGGGCCGACAGCTCGGCCGCCTGGATCATGCCGCAGCCGACCGCCTCGCCATGCAGCCAGGCGCCATAGCCCAGCCCGGCCTCGATGGCGTGGCCGAACGTGTGGCCGAAGTTGAGCAGCGCCCGCTCGCCCGACTCGCGCTCATCGCGGCCCACGACTTCCGCCTTGAGCTGGCACGAGCGCGCGATGGCGTGGGCGATGGCGGCCGGCTCCAGCGCGCCCAGCGCGTCGGCATGGGCCTCGCACCAGGCGAAGAAGTCGGCGTCCAGGATCATGCCGTACTTGATCACTTCGGCCAGCCCGGCAGCCACCTCGCGCCTGGGCAGCGTGCGCAGCACGTCGGTATCGATTTCCACGCCCACCGGCTGGTAGAAGGCGCCGACCATGTTCTTGCCGAGCGGATGGTTGACCGCGGTCTTGCCGCCCACCGAGGAATCCACCTGCGCGAGCAGCGTGGTCGGCACCTGCAGAAAGCGCACCCCTCGCATGTAGACGGCCGCGGCAAAGCCCACCATGTCGCCGATCACCCCGCCGCCGAGCGCCACCAAGAGGCAACGCCGGTCGAGGCGGTTCTCGAGCAGGGCATCGAAGATGAGGTTCAGCGTGGACCAGTCCTTGTGCGCCTCGCCGTCGGGCAGTTCGATGCGCAGCACGCGCTTGCCGCTGGCGGCCAGCGCCCGCGCCACGCGCTCGCCGTACAAGCCGCCGACCACCGGGTTGGTGACCAGGGCGATGGCAGTGACGTCGGCGGGCACCGAGGCGGTGAGCGCGTCGAGCCGGCCGGGGCCGATATGGATGGGATAGGACCCGCCCGGGGTCTGTACGGCTACTTCCTGCATAGCAACTCCGGTTCGCGCGCATAGGTGCGCAGCATCGGGACGATACGGTTGACGAGGTGCGGCACCGACACCCGGCCGGTATCGACCGTGAGATGGGCCACCTCGCGATACAGCGGGTCGCGCACGGCGTGCAGCCCCTGCAGGGCGGCCATCGGGTCGGCCGTCTGCAGCAGGGGACGGTTGCGGTCGTGCCGCGTGCGCGCATACAGATCGGCGACGCGGGCGCGCAGATAGACCACCAGCCCGCGCTCGTGCAGCAGCCGGCGGTTGTCCGGCGACAACACCGCGCCGCCGCCGGTGGCGAGCACGATGCCGCGGCGGCGAGTACACTCTTCCAGCACGGAAGATTCGCGCTGGCGGAACCCCGCCTCTCCCTCCAGGTCGAAGATCACGGGCACACGCACGCCGCAACGGCGCTCCAGTTCGTGATCCAGGTCCACGAACTCGTTCGACAGCAACCTTGCCAGATGGCGGCCGATGGTCGTCTTGCCGGCGCCCGGCATGCCGACCAGAAAGATGGAAAGCGGCGCGTCGCGGCCCTCTTCCTCGGGTGGATCGGCACTGGCGGCCGCCTCCGAAAGCGTGTTCACCATGATGAAAGTCGACTGTAGGTTGTCGCATTATCCCACTCGCGCGCGCCTGTGCCCAAAAAGCCACACGCCGGGTTTTGGTTACAAAATGCCCTACCCCGCCGGCTACCCCCTTTTTCACGCATCTTAAAATCCCGGGCATGGCGAAAGACACCCCCACTCCCAAGAAGAAACCCGGCACGAAGGCCGAGCCCGCGCGGCGCGGCCCGATGCGCTGGGCTGCCGCCGCCGCGAGCCTGTTCGTCGGGATCGCGCTGTGCGGCGTGCTGCTCGTCGGCATGGCGCTGTCGCTGGCATGGCCGAACCTGCCGGATCTGCACGCGCTGATCGACTACCGGCCCAAAGTCCCGCTGCGGGTCTATACCTCCGACAACGTGCTGATCGGCGAATTCGGCGAGGAGCGCCGCCGCGTGGTGCCGATCAACGAAGTGCCCGACGTGCTCAAGGCGGCCATTCTCTCGGCCGAGGACGACCGTTTCTACCAGCATGGCGGCATCGACTGGACCGGCGTGGCGCGAGCCGCCTATACCAACGTCATCGAGATGAGCAAGGCGCAGGGCGCGAGCACCATCACCATGCAGGTGGCGCGCAACTTCTACCTCACCTCGGAGAAGACCTGGACCCGCAAGTTCTACGAACTGCTGCTCACCTTCAAGATCGAGGCCAACCTCACCAAGGACCAGATCCTCGAGCTCTACATCAACCAGATCTACCTGGGCCATCGCGCCTACGGCTTCGAGGCCGCGGCGCGCGCCTACCTGGGCAAGTCGCTCAACGAGATCACCGCGGCCGAGGCGGCCATGCTCGCCGGCATCCCGAAGGCGCCGTCGCGCTTCAACCCGATCAGCAACCTGCCGCGCGCCACGGTGCGCCAGCACTACGTGCTCAGCCGCATGCTCACCCTGGGCTACCTGACGCGCCCGGAGTACGAAACGGCGATGGAGCAGAAGATCATCGTGCGCCCGCAGTCGCTCGAGCAAGGGCCGAACCTGCGCGAGCACGGCCAGTACGTAGCCGAGCTCGCCCGCCAGCTCGTCTACGACATCTACAAGGAAGACACCTACACGCGTGGCCTTAACGTCTACACCACCGTGAGTTCGAGCGAGCAGGCGCTGGCCTCCAAGGCGCTGCGCCAGGGCGTGCTCGACTACGACCGGCGCCGCGGCTACCGCGGCCCCGAAGGCTTCGTCGACCTGCCGGCCGGCATCGAGGACGACACCGAGTCCTTCGACGACACCATCGACGATGCCCTGGCCGGCCACACCGACAGCGACGGCCTGCTCGCGGCCGTGGTGCTTTCGGCGTCCGCCGACAAGGTCGTGGTCGCGCGCAGCTCGGGCGAACGCATCGAAGTCACCGGCAAGCAGCTCGCCTTCGTCAAGGCCTCGCTTTCGCCCAAGGCGCAGCCGGCCCGGCAGATCCGGCGCGGCGCCATCGTGCGCGTGCGGCGCGTCAATGACGACACCTGGGAGCTGGCCCAGATGCCCGAGGTGCAGGGTGCTTTCGTGGCGGTCGACCCGCAGGACGGCGCGATCCGTTCGATGGCCGGCGGCTTCGACTTCGGCCACGGCAAGTTCAACCGGGTCACGCAGGCCTGGCGCCAGCCCGGCTCGAGCTTCAAGCCCTTCATCTACGCAGCCGCGCTCGAGCGCGGCCTGACCCCGACCACCCGCGTCTCCGACCAGCCTTTCGTGCTCGAAGCGGCGCAGACCGGCGGCCAGCGCTGGGCGCCCAAGAACTACGGCAACGCCTATGAATACGCACTGAGCATGCGCGACGGCCTGGCCAAGTCGAAGAACATGGTGTCGATCCGCATCCTGCAGGCCATCGGCCCGCAGTACGCGCAGGACTACATCACGCGCTTCGGCTTCGAGGCCCAGCGCCATCCGGCCTACCTGACCATGGCCCTGGGCGCGGGCGCCGTCACGCCGCTGCAGCTCGCCGGCGCCTACTCGGTGTTCGCTAACGGCGGCTACCGCGTCGCGCCCTACCTCATCAACCGCGTGACCAACAACGACGGCAAGCTGCTCATGGAAGCCAAGCCCACGCTGGCCGGCGACGAATCCGCCCGCGCCATCGATGCGCGCACGGCCTTCGTGATGGACACCATGCTGCGCAACAACGTGCGCGCCGGCACCGCCCGCCGCGCCACCGAGCTCAAGCGCAGCGACATCGGCGGCAAGACCGGCACCACCAACGACTCGGTCGATGCCTGGTTCGCCGGCTACACCCCCGGCCTGGTGGGCATCGCCTGGCTCGGCTACGATCAGCCGCGCTCGCTGGGCGATCGCGAGACCGGCGGCGGCGCAGCCCTGCCGATCTGGCTGAACTACATGCGCACGGCGCTCAAGAGCGTGCCGGAGAAGACCCTGCCGCAGCCTCCCGGCCTGATCGCCGAGAACGGCACGTATTACTTCTCCGAGTTTCCCCCCCGCCAGGCGGTGGCCAGCGTGGGCCTGAACGAAGACCCGCTGCGCGACCTGATCGACAGCCTGGGCGGCAGCGCGGGCGGCGACGATCCGATCGCCCAGTTCGGCGGCCAGCAGCCCGGCCAGTCCGGCTTCAGCGTCCAGCCGGGCGCACCGGCGGCCGCAGGGCGTACGAGCACCTCGAGCGCGGCCCGGGCGCAGGGCAGCGGCGGCTCGTGGCCCTGGGGAGACCAGATCCTGCACTGAACGGCAACGCAGGCGCAACAACGGCGGGCACGAGCCCGCCGTTGTTCTTTGCACGCACGTCCGCCACGGCGGCGGTAGGCTCAGGCAAGCACCGGGCCGTCCCGAGTTTCCTCGACCCCCTTGGGGTGCGGCCCTGGCTTGGGGACGCTCAGAGCGTGACGCGAAGCTCGCGCCCGGCCGCCGCCGAGCAGATCTGCGAGAGCGCCTCGGCCAGGTCCGGCCCGCCGCGGGTATCGCGCCAGACCCCGTCGACCAGGCGATAGTGGAACCCGCCGCTGGGCGCCGCCACCCACATCTCCTGCATCGGCGCCTGGCTGTTCACCACCACCCGTACGCCGGAATCAAAGACGAGCGTAAGCACGCCGCCGTTGCGCTCGGCCTCCACGTCCACGTCGAGTTCGTCGTACCATTGGTCGGCCTGTTTGGCGACCGCCGCCAGGATGCGGTCGGCCCAAGCCAGAAATTCACTTTCATTCATAATTTCGCCATGCCTAAGTCAATCACGAGCGTCCGGCGCATTGTAGCGGCGCTGGCTGCCTGCGCCGCGCTCGCAGGCTGCGGCCAGAAGGGCCCGCTGTATCTGCCGCCACCTCCCCAACCCGCCTCCGAAACCTCCGCACCATGACCAACGCTGTTTCCGCCACGCCTGCCGGCGCCCCCTGGTTCTCGTATCGCCAGGGCGTGCTTCATGCCGGAGACGTGGCCCTGCCCAAGCTCGCCGAGGCGCTGGGCACCCCGCTGTACGTGTACTCGCGCGCCGCGCTGCGCGCCGCCTGGCAAGGCTACCAGCGCGCCCTCGAAGGACGCAACGCGCTCGTGTGCTATGGCATGAAGGCCAACTCCAACCTCGCCGTGCTGAAGGAATTCGCGCGCCTGGGCGCGGGCTTCGACATTGTCTCGGGCGGCGAACTCGCCCGCGTGCTGGCCGTGGGCGCAGACCCCGGCAAAGTCGTGTTCTCCGGCGTCGGCAAGCAGGCCTGGGAAATGCGCGCCGCGCTCGAAGCCGGCGTGCTGTGCTTCAACGTCGAATCGCAGGCCGAGCTGCGCCGGCTGTCGGAGGTGGCGGTCGAGCTGGGGCGTACCGCGCCGGTGTCGCTGCGCGTGAACCCGGACGTCGACCCCAAGACCCACCCCTACATCTCGACCGGGCTCAAGGAGAACAAGTTCGGCATCGCGATCGCCGACGCCCCCGAGGCCTATCGCCTGGCCAGGAGCCTGCCCGGCCTCGCCGTCGTCGGCGTGGACTGCCACATCGGCTCGCAGATCACCGAGATCTCGCCCTACCTCGACGCGCTCGACAAGGTGCTCGATCTGGTCGAGCACCTGGCTGCCGACGGCATCGAGATCCGCCACCTGGACCTGGGCGGCGGCCTGGGCATCCGCTACTCGGACGAGATTCCGCTCGCCCCCGCGGACCTGCTGGAGGCCGTGCACGAGCGCATCCGCGCCCGCGGCATCGACCCCAACGCGCGCCGCATCATCCTCGAACCGGGCCGCTCGCTGGTCGGCAACGCCGGCATCCTGCTCACCCGCGTCGAATACCTGAAGGCGGCGGAGGCGGGGCGCTTCGCCATCGTCGACGCGGCCATGAACGACCTCCTGCGTCCCACCCTGTACGAAGCCTGGCACGGCGTGCTGCCGGTCGTGCCGCGCGAGGGCGAGGCCCCGACCTACGACATCGTCGGCCCGATCTGCGAAAGCGGCGACTGGTTGGCCCGCGGCCGCCCGCTCTCCCTCGAACAGGGCGACCTGCTCGCCGTCGAGAGCGCCGGCGCCTACGCCATGGTGATGGCAAGCCAGTACAACACCCGCCCGCGTGCGGCCGAAGTAATGGTCGACGGTGAGCGCTGGTATGTCGTGCGCGAACGCGAAACCGTGGCGGCGCTGATGGCCGGGGAATCGGTATTGCCCGACCGCCGCTGAGGCAGGCAGGCCTGCCGGCGGGCCCTGCGAACGACATCCGGGCGCAGCCCCGGCTGACACACGGCCGTCATCATGGCCAGGTAGGCTGGTGCGCCTTTTGCCGTTGCACGTTCTCGCTCAGCAGATGCCCTGTCGATCACGCACCCGCCCGTTACCAGCCCTCGCTCGGCCCAAGAGGCGTAGCGCCACCCTCATCGGCCCGATGCGCCGGGAAGGCCCCGCGAGTCCGCACGCATGATCGTCCTCGCCGAACTGCTGGCCGGCCTGGGGCTGCTCTTCGTCGGCCTGCGCCTGATCAGTCATCACCTGCAGCAGACCACCGGCCGGCGCATGCGTCGGCTGCTGCAATCGGCCACGCGCTCGGCCTGGCTGGGCTTTGCCGCAGGCACGGGCGTGGGGGCGGCGACCCAATCGAGCAACGCGGTCACTCTGATCGCCGGCAACCTGGTGCGCAGCGGCACGCTCACCGTGCGCGACGCCGTGCCGGTGGTGGCCGGCGCCAACGTGGGCACGGCCGCCCTGGTGTTCCTGGCCTCGGTCGACCTGCACCTGATCGTGCTGTACCTGGTCGCGCTGATCGGCCTGGGCTACCAGTTGCGCTTCGACCGGCATCCCTCGCGGCGCGACTGGATCGGCGCCGGCCTCGGCCTCGCGCTGCTGTTCCTCGGCCTGGACTTCATCAAATCCGCGCCTCACCGGCTCGACCCGGTGCTGCTCGGCGCCCTGCTGCAGGGCATGCCGCCCCTGCTCGCCTTCGTCGTCGGGCTGGCCGTCGCAACCGTCACCCAATCGGCCTCCACCGCCACCATCCTGGCCGTGGCGGCGATGCAGGCCGGCTTCGTGGGGCTGAACGACGGGATCTGGCTGGTGCTCGGCGCCAACATCGGCAGCGGTGCGGCGGTGATGATCGCGGGCAGCGGCCTCACCGGCAGCGGGCGCCAGCTATGCCTGACGCAGGTGGCGATCAAGATCGCCGGCAGCGCGCTGGTCGCGCTGGGCTGGCTGGCAGCCTGGCTGGCGCTGCCCCAGCCGCCAGATGCCTGGCTGGCCGCGCACATCGGCGCCAATCCCGCGCCGGCGCTGTCCATCCTGTTCCTGCTGCTGCAGTTGTCGGGCGGCCTGGCGGTGACGGCCGCGCGTGGCCCCGTACAACGACGGTTGGAACGGTTGAGCCCGCCGACCACGGAAGAACGCGAATCCCGCCCGCGTTACATCGACGAACACGCGATGGACGATCCGCTCACCGCCGTCGAACTGGCGACGCTGGAACGCGACCGGCTGATCCGGTTGCTGCCGCAGTTGCTGCCGGACCTGGACCATGCCGGCTACGCGCCGGCGGCGCGCCGCGCGCAACAGCACGGCAATACCACCGTCGCGGTGGAAACGGAGGCCTTCGTGGTCGAGCTGATCGACCGGCACCTGCAGCACGACGACCTGCACGCCGCCCTGCACCTGCAGAATTCCCTGGCTACCCTGCAATCGCTGCAACAGACGCTGTTCGCCTTTGCCGAAGCGGTCGATGCCTTTGCCGGGCCTCGTCCGGCCCTGGTATTCACCTTGTCGGAATCGCTGCGCACCCTGACCCTGCTGCTTACCGACGCGGTGGAGGCGTCGCCCGCGGACGCCGCGGATTTCGCCCTGCTCGCCCAGCTCACCGGCGACCGCGGCGACATGCTGGAACGCCTGCGCCGCGACCTCGCCGCGTCGCGCCACGACGCCGAACTGATCCGCCGCGTGCTGGCCGTGGCGGGGCTGTTCGAGCGCGCCGTCTGGCTGCTGGGACGGCTGGCGGCGGCGGTAGGACCGGATACGCGCGCCGCCGCCTGAACCGCGATACGCCCTCGCGCCCCAGGGGCATATCGCGTCTCGCCTCGCACCGGCTCGATCCGGCTCTGCCGCGCCTGGCGCGGCACCCTCACAGCCAACTCGAAATGGAACGCCTGAAGTAGCGGCTCGGGGTCGATAGCCGCGAGATTCCCTATCGCAGCAACGCCCAGGCTCTCACCGACGTCATCGCCGGCACGGTGTCGACGGACGCCGTGAGCAAGCTCGGCTTCGAGATCTCGCCGAGCCCGCCGGACGAATTCGCCCGGCGGATGCGCGAGGAAGCCGATCGGACCGCTGCCGCCAAAAAGCGTTGAGCCCTGCAAGCCCCCGGGGAGCCGGCGCATACGGCCGCCGGCTCCAGGATGGGTTTGCAGGGCTCGGCCTCGCCCGAAGACGGCGAGGCGGTCCGGACTCCCGACCGGGATCAGTCCGCCTGGCGGCGCAGGAACGCCGGGATGTCCAGGTGGTCCATGCCCGAGCTTTCCATGGCCTGCACGCGACGCGAGGCTTCGCGGCCGCGGAACACGGCGGGCGTGTCGTAGTCGTGGTAGTTGGGGCCACCCACGGTGCCGGCGATCGGGGCGTTGTCGGTGCCGGTGCGCAGGGCCTGCACGATCTGCGGCTTGGCGCGGTTGCGGCCCAGGCCGGTGGCGACCACGGTCACGCGCAGCTCGTCGCCCATACCTTCGTCGTAGGCCTGGCCGAACACCACGGTGGCGTCCTCGGCGCGATAGTTCTCGATGATCTGCATGATCTCGTTGACTTCGCGGCGCTTGAGCGAGCGGCCGGCGGTGATGTTGACCAGCACGCCGCGCGCGCCGTTCAGGTCCACGCCTTCCAGCAGCGGGCATGCGATGGCCTTCTCGGCGGCCACGCGAGCGCGGTCTTCGCCGCTCGCCACGGCCGTGCCCATCATGGCCTGGCCCGGCTCGCTCATGATGGTGGTGAGATCCTGGAAGTCGACGTTGATGTTGCCCTTGACGTTGATGATCTCGGCGATGCCGGCGCAGGCGCTGTTCAGTACGTCGTCGGCCATGCGGAAGCAGTCCTCGAACGAGGCGTCCTCGTCCATGACTTCCTGCAGCTTCTCGTTGAGCACGACGATGAGCGAATGCACGTGCTGTGACAGCTCGCGGATGCCCTCGTCGGCCACCGCCATGCGCTTGCTGCCTTCGAACGCGAAGGGCTTGGTGACCACGCCCACCGTCAGGATGCCGAGTTCCTTGGCCACTTCGGCGATGATCGGGCCCGCGCCCGTGCCCGTGCCGCCGCCCATGCCGGCGGTGAGGAACACCATATTGGCGCCTTGCAGCGCTTCGCGGATGTCCTCGCGCGCCGTTTCGGCCGCGGCGCGCCCCTGCTCGGGCTTGGCGCCGGCGCCCAGGCCGGTGCGGCCCAGACGGATCTGCACCGGCGCGCCGGTGTCGGCCAGGGCCTGGGAATCGGTGTTGGCGCAGATGAATTCCACGCCCTGCACATTGCGCCGGATCATGTGCGCGACGGCGTTGCCGCCCGCGCCGCCGACGCCAACGACTTTGATCACAGCCCCGTTGTGATCGCTGTCGAGCATTTTGATGTCGATACTCATCGTGTTCTCCTGGAGAGCCATGTCGACGGTCGGAACTGGAAAGCGAAATGGGAAGCACAATCCACCAGCAGGTGAGCCGCCACCCCGGCCCGCTCTTCACACTTCGCACTGCAGCCCCGACCGTCGGTTCGCTGCAGCAACCCAAAACCCGATTAATAAATACTCAAAGAGCCATTACAGCTTATTGTGCCTACATTTTGTGCAACTTGGAATGAAAATTACTTTTAGAAATTCCCGTTGAACCATTCCTTCATGCGGGCGAGGATCTGGCGAAAGCCGCCGCCCTGATGCACCTTCACTCGCCCGCGCAGGCTCTGCGCCTGTGCCTCCTGCAGCAAGCCCATCACGGTAGAGAAGCGCGGGTTGCAGACCACGTCGGCAAGCCCGCCGTGATACACCGGCACCGCCATGCGCACGGGCTTGAGGAACACGTCCTCGGCCAGTTCCACCATGCCCGGCATCTGCGACGAACCGCCGGTGAGCACGATGCCCGAGGAGAGCAGTTCGTCGTAGCCCGAGTCGCGGATCACCTGCTGCACCAAGGTGAACAGCTCCTCGACGCGCGGCTCGATCACCGCGCCCAGCGCCTGGCGCGACAACTGGCGCGGGCCGCGATCGCCCAGCCCCGGCACTTCGATGCGCTCATCCTGGTGCGCAAGCATCTGCTTGGCCACGCCATAGCGCAGCTTGATTTCCTCGGCGTCGGGCGTCGGCGTGCGCAGGGCCGCGGCCACGTCGCCGGTGATCTGGTCGCCCGCGATGGGAATCACGGCGGTGTGGCGGATCGCGCCGCCCGTGTAGATCGCGATGTCCGTGGTGCCGCCGCCGATGTCCACCAGCACCACGCCCAGCTCCTTCTCGTCGGGCGTGAGGCAGGCCATCGCCGAGGCGATCGGCTGCAGGATCAGGTCCTGGACCTCCAGCCCGCAGCGGCGCACGCACTTGACGATGTTCTGCGCCGCGCTCACCGCGCCGGTGACGATGTGCACGCGCACTTCCAGGCGGATGCCGCTCATGCCGATGGGCTCGCGGATGTCCTCCTGGCCGTCGACGATGTACTCCTGGGTCAGGACGTGCAGCACCTGCTGGTCGGTCGGGATGTTGATGGCCTTGGCGGTCTCGAGCACGCGGGCCACATCGGCCGCGGTCACTTCCTTGTCCTTGACCGCCACCATGCCGCTCGAGTTGAAGCTGCGGATGTGGCTGCCGGCGATGCCGGTGAAGACGTCGCGGATCTTGCAGTCGGCCATCAGCTCGGCCTCCTCCAGCGCGTGCTGGATGGAGTTCACGGTGCTCTCGATGTTGACCACCACGCCCTTGCGCATGCCGCGCGATTCGTGCTGGCCCAGGCCGAGCACTTCGAAGCGGCCTTCGGGCAGCAGTTCGGCAACGACGGCCACCACTTTGCTGGTACCTATGTCCAGCGCAACGATCAGATCTTTGGATTCTCGGGTCATGGTTTAGTCGTCGATGAGGTTTTCTTCTTCGGCGGCTCGAGCGGTGGCCCCAGGCGCAGGGCGAATCCGTTCGGATAACGCAGATCGGCGTACATCACCGGTCGCCCAAGATGTTGTTCGATCGCAGGCAGTGCCTGCACGAAGCGCTGCACGCGGGCCTGGACCGGCACGGCGCGCCGCCCCTCGGCCGCGTTGCCGCCCAGCACGGGATCGTTGGCCAGGTCCCGTCCCATGTCCAGGATCATGCCGTTGTCCAGTTCGGCCACCCAGGCATGCCGCGGGCTGAGGGTCAGCCGCACCGGCGATCGCCCGAGCGGCGCCACCCACTCGCTCAATTCGAGCAGGCGCTGGCGCACCAGCTTGCCCGAGCCCTCCGGCCCGCCCAGGATGGGCAGCGGATCGCCATCCGGGCTCTCGGCTTCCGCCTGGTTCGCGGTGAACGCCCGGCCATTCACGTCCAGCACCTGGTCGTCGTTCCACAGGCCCAGCGGCTGGTGCTCGCGCAGCGTCACCTGCAGCCCGTTGGGCCACACGCGCCGCACCGCGGCCTGGCTGACCCAGGGCGCGTCCTCCATGAAGTGCCGCACGCTCTCCAGGTCGGCCGTGAAGAAGTTGCCTTCCAGCCGGCCGATGAGTGCGTTGCGCACGACCGTCGGCGTCACCCGATCCAGCGCCTCGCCCTCGGCCGGATGCACCTCGACCTGCGCGATCGTGAATACCGGGCGCTGCATCAGCCAGACGAGTCCGCCGACGGCGAGCGCGCTCAACGCGAGCACCGTCAGCAGATTGGCGACGAAGTTGATGAATCGGGCGTTGTTCCACACGGTTCTCTGGCATCCTGGCGCTTCAGGTCATCGGAACCGAGTGCGGCTGCAGCTTGCAGCGCGCGCTCGCCAGGATTTCGACACACAGTTCCGAATAGCTCATGCCCGCCGCAGCGGCAGCCATCGGCACCAGGGAGTGCCCGGTCATGCCGGGCGCAGTATTCACCTCCAGCAGATACGGGCGGTGTTCGCGATCGAGCATCACGTCCACGCGCCCCCAGCCCGCGCAGCCGACGGCGCGGTAGGCCGCCACGGCCAAGGCCTGGACCTGCCGCGTGACGCTCTCGGACAGTTGGGCCGGGCAGACGTAGCGCGTATCGTCCGAGTAGTACTTGTTCTGGAAATCGTAGTTGCCGTCGGGCGCGAGGATCTCGATCACGGGCAGCACGCGCGCGGTCTCGTCCGAGCCCAGCACCGCCACCGTGAGTTCGCGCCCGGCGATGAACTCCTCGGCGAGGACGGCGGTGTCGTAGCGCGCGGCCAGTTCGTACGCGCCGGCCAGGCTGGCCGGCGTGCAGACCTTGGTCAGGCCCAGCGTCGAGCCCTCGTGCGCCGGCTTGACGATCAAGGGCAGACCGACCTCGCCCGGCACCGCCTCAAGGCTCTCGCCGGCGCGCAGCACGGCAAAGCGCGGCGTCGGCAGCTTGTGCTGCAGCCAGACGCGCTTGGTCATGACCTTGTCCATGGCCAGGGCGCAGGCCGCCACGCCGCTGCCGGTGTAGGGGATGCCCAGCAGCTCGAGCGCTCCCTGGATGCAGCCGTCCTCGCCCCAGCGTCCGTGCAGGGCGATGAAGACGCGGTCGAAACCCGCGCCCGCCAGCGCCGCGATGCCCTCTTTGCCAGTATCGAACAAATGCGCGTCCACGCCGGCCTCGCGCAAGGCGCTGTGCACGCCGGCGCCGGACATCAGCGAGACCTCCCGTTCGGCGGAACTGCCGCCATAGAGCACGCCGACGCGCCCCATGCCGGCCGCACGCGGTGCCTGTTGGTTCGACTCGATCCCGTTCATTCCTGTATTCCTCATCGCGCCCGCCCCTCGGGCGCAGCCGACTGCGACGCAAGCCCTGCCACGAGCGCCGGCACATTGCCGATCGAGCCCGCTCCCATCACGATGACGACATCGCCATCGCGCACAAAGTTGACGATCGCCTGCGGCATCTCGCCGATGCTCTCGACGAAGACCGGCTCGATGCGTCCGGCCACGCGCAGGGCGCGTGCGAGCGCCCGGCCGTCCGCGGCCACGAGGGGCGCTTCGCCCGCCGCATAGACCTCGCCCAGCAACACGGCGTCGGCCTCGCCGAGCACGCGCACGAAATCCTCGAAGCAATCGCGCGTGCGGGTATAGCGGTGCGGCTGGAAGGCGAGCACGACGCGCCGGCCCGGATAGGCCCCGCGCGCGGCCGCCAGTGTCACCGCCATTTCGGCCGGGTGATGGCCGTAGTCGTCGATCAGCGTGAAGGTGCCGCCGCCGTGCTGCGCCGGCACGCTCAGCCCTTCCATGCGCGCGAAGCGCCGGCCCACGCCCTTGAAGCTGGACAAGGCTTCGCATACGGCCTCGTCCGGCACGCCCAGTTCATAGGCCACGGCGATCGCCGCGAGCGCGTTGAGCACATTGTGCTCGCCCGGCATGTTGAGCAGCACCTCGAGCGGCGCATGCTCCTCACCGCGGCGGATCGCCGTGAAGCGCATGGCCGGCCCGTCCGCGCGCACGTCGACCGCGCGGACCTGGGCGTCGGGATGCATCCCGTAGGTGGTCACCGGGCGCGACACGAACGGCATGATCTCGCGCACGAAGGCGTTGTCCAGGCACAGGATGGCGCTGCCGTAGAACGGCAGGCGCTGGGTGAACTCGACGAAGGCGCTCTTCAGGCGCGCGACGTCGTGTCCATAGGTGTCCATGTGATCGGCGTCGATGTTGGTGACGACCGCCATCACCGGCAGCAGGTTGAGGAACGAGGCGTCCGACTCGTCGGCCTCGACCACGATGTAGTCACCCTGGCCGAGACGCGCGTTGGCGCCGGCCGAGTTCAGCCGCCCGCCGATCACGAAGGTCGGGTCCAGGCCGGCGGCCGCCAGCACGCTCGCCACCAGGCTGGTGGTGGTGGTCTTGCCGTGCGTGCCGGCCACCGCGATACCGCGCTTCAGGCGCATCAGCTCGGCCAGCATGAGTGCGCGCGGCACGACCGGGATGCCGGCCGCGCGCGCGGCCAGCACCTCGGGGTTGCCGCCGGTGACGGCGGTCGAGGTGACGATGGCGTGCGCGTCCTGCACGTTGGCGGCATCGTGGCCCACGGTCACGCGCGCGCCCAGCTCGCGCAGACGCTGGGTGACGGCGCTCTCGGCGAGGTCCGAGCCGCTGACGGCGTAGCCCATGTTGAGCAGCACCTCGGCGATGCCGCTCATGCCGGCGCCGCCGATGCCGACGAAATGGATGTTCTGGATACGGTGTTTCATGATGACGGCCCCTCGGCCAGTTCGGCGCATACGTCGGCGATGCGCTCGGTGGCATGGGGCTGGGCCAGCGCGCGTGCGCGCTCGGCGGTTGCCTGCGATTCGTTGCGGGTGCGCGCCTGCAGCCAGTCGGCCAGCCACGCCGGCGTCAGCTCGCGCTGCTGGCGCAGCCAGGCCGCGCCGGCGTCGACCAGATAGCTAGCGTTGCGGGTCTGGTGATCGTCCACCGCATGGGGAAACGGCACGAAGAGCGCGGCCACGCCGACGGTGGCGATCTCCGCGACCGTCATGGCGCCGGCGCGGCAGATGACGATGTCGGCCTCGCCGTAGGCCTGTGCCATGTCGGCGATGAAGGACCGGCATTCGGCCGCGACGCCGGCGCTGCGATAGGCCGCTTCCAGTTGCGCCAGATGCTTCTCGCCGGCCTGGTGCACGACCTGCGGCAGGGGCTGCCCGGGCTGGCGCTCGCGCAGCAGCGCCAGCGCGCGCGGCACGGTGTCGTTCAGCGCCTGCGCTCCCAGGCTGCCGCCCACCACCAGGATGCGCAGCGGGCCGCTGCGAGCGGCGTAGCGCGCGGCCGGCGGCGGCACCTGAGCGAACTCGGCGCGCACCGGGTTCCCGGTGGTCTCGCCCGCCAGTGCGCCCGGAAAGCCGGTCAGCACCCGGCGCGCGACGCGGGCAAGCGCGCGGTTGGTCATGCCGGCGACGGCGTTCTGTTCATGCAGTACGAGCGGTACGCCGCCCAGGCGCGCCATCAGGCCGCCCGGAAAGGCCACATAGCCGCCCATGCCGAGCACCACGTCCGGGCGCAGCCGACGCAGGTGGCGCCGCGCCTGCACGCAGGCGCGGCCCAGGGTGAGCGGCAGCTTGAGCAATGCGGTCGGGCCCTTGCCGCGCAGGCCGGCAAAGCGCAAAGGGTTGAGCTCGATGCCTTGCGGCGGCACGAGGCGGCCCTCCATGGCGTCGGGATTGCCGAGCCATGAAACCTCCCAGCCGCGCGCGCGCAGGGCCTGCGCCACGGCGAGCCCGGGCATGATGTGCCCGCCCGTGCCGCCGGCCATGACCAGCAGCCGGGGCTTGCGCGCGGATGGCGGCGTGCCGCCCGTCATGGCCGCCCTCCCCGCATCAGTACCCGGTTCTCGAAGTCCACGCGCAGCAGCAGGCCGACCGCGCACAGGTTGGCGATCAGGCCCGAGCCGCCATAGCTGACCAGGGGCAGGGTCAGCCCCTTGGTGGGCAGCAGGCCGAGGCACACGCCCATGTGGATGAAGCACTGCACGCCGATCCAGAGCGCCACGCCCATGGCGATCAATCCGCTGAACGTGCGGTCCATGGCGATCGCCTGGCGGCCGATCTCGAAGGCGCGGCGCACGATGAAGGCGAACACCAGCATCACGCAGAGCACACCCACGAAGCCGAGTTCCTCGCCGATCACCGCCAGGATGAAATCGGTATGGGCCTCGGGCAGGTAATGCAGCTTCTCGACGCTGCCGCCCAGCCCGACGCCGGTCCACTCGCCGCGGCCCAGCGCGATCAGCGAGTGCGACAACTGGTAGCCCTTGCCCAGCACGTAGTCCTCGTGCCAGGGATCGAGATAGGCGAACAGGCGGGCGCGCCGCCAGGGCGACGTCCAGATCAGCAGCAGGAAGACCGACACCATGAGCACGGTGAGCCCGCCGAACAGCCGCCCGCTCACGCCGCCCAGGAACATGATGCCCATCATGATCGCCACGATCACGACGAAGGCGCCCAGGTCGGGTTCCAGCAGCAGCAGCACCCCGGCCGCACCCATGGCGAAGGCGAGCGGCAGGAAACCCTTGAAGAAGGTCTGCATGTGCTCCTGCTTGCGCACCGTATAGTCGGCCGCGTAGACCACGGCGGCGAACTTCATCACCTCGGAAGGCTGCAGGTTGATGCCGAAGCCCAGCGGCAGCCAGCGATAGGCGCCGTTGACCTCGCGGCCGATGCCGGGGATGAGCACGATGACGAGCAGACCGAGCGCGCCGAGAAAGAGCGGCATCGCCAGCCGCTGCCACGTAGCCATGCTCAGGCTGAAGACGAACGCGCCGATGAGCAGCCCGGCCGTCAGGAACACAGTGTGGCGAATCAGGAAGTACTGGCGGCCGAACTCGAAACGCGGCCCGTCGGCGAGCGCCACCGAGGCCGAATACACCATCACCAGGCCGAACAGCACCACCGCGCTGATCGCGACGACCAGGCCGACGTCGTAGTTCAGCATGCGCGTGCGGCCGGGCCGCACCGCATTGATGCCGCTGCTTGAACGACCAGGTACTGTCGCCGCCATCACGCCTCCCCGCGCGCGAGCGCCAGTTCGTGCACCGTGTCGGCAAAGACCTGGGCGCGGTGCACGTAGTTGCGGAACATGTCCAGACTGGCGCATGCCGGCGAGAGCAGCACGGCATCGCCCACCTGCGCCAGGCCGAGCGCGCGCTCGACCGCCGCGGGCAGGCCGTCGACCTCGATCAGGCAGGCCACGCCCGTGTCGGCCAGCGCCTGCTGCAAGCGTTGCGCGTCGCGGCCGATCAGCACCACGGCGCGCGCATGCGCGGCCACGGCGGGCGCGAGCGGCGAAAAATCCTGGCCTTTGCCGTCGCCGCCGGCGATCAGCACGACCTTGGTGCCCAGCCCCTGCAGCGCGGCCAGCGTGGCGCCCACGTTGGTGCCCTTGCTGTCGTCGATGAAATCGACCCCGCCCACGCTGCGCACGAACTCGACGCGGTGCGGCTCGCCGCGGTACTCGCGCAGCGCGCGCAGCAAGGGGCCCCACGACAGGCCGAGGCTGCGCGCGAGCAACAGCGCGGCCTGGGCGTTGAGCGCGTTGTGCCGGCCGCGGATCTGCAGGGCGTCCGCGGGCATGAGCCGGTTCAGGCGGCCCTCGCCGCGCGCCGGCGGCGGATCGCCCTTGCGCCGCTTGATCGCGGGCTCGCTGCCGAACTCGTCGTGCGCGGCCTCGGCGAGCCAGGCCATGCCGAAGTCGTTCTCGATACCCAGGTCGCCCGCCAACTGCGGCGCTTCCACGCCGAAGCTGCGTACGTTGGGCAGATCCAGCCGCTCGACCATGTCGAGCACGCAGGCGTCGTCGCGGTTCACGACCAGCAGCCCGGCGTTGCGCAGGATGCGCGCCTTCGCCTTGGCATAGGTGGCGAGATCGCCATGCCAGTCCAGATGGTCCTCGCTGACGTTCAGTACGGTCGCGGCGTGCGGCGCCAGCGAACTCAGGCTGTCCAGTTGGAAGCTCGAAAGCTCCAGCACCCAGACGTCCGGCAGGTCGCCCGCGTCCAGCGCGGCCATGAGCGCATCCAGCGCCGCCGGGCCGATATTGCCCGCGGCCTTGGCGCGCAGCCCCGCGCCCGCGATCAGCGAGGCCGTGAGCGAGGTGACGGTGGTCTTGCCGTTGGTGCCGGTCACGGCGAGCACGGCCGGCGCGTAGCCGGTGTCCTCGCGCAAGGTGGGCAGAGCGCGGGCGAACAGCTCGACTTCGCCGATGACTTCGATGCCGGCCGCGCGCGCCGCCTGCAGCAGCGGTGCGACCGCGAGCGCGTTGGGCGCGAGGCCGGGGCTGAGCACGACGCAATCGATGCCCTGGGTCAGCGCCTCGCCGAAGGCGGCCAGGCCCAGGCGCAGCTCGGCCTGCGGCAGCAGTTCACGCGCACGCGCCAGCGCGGGCGGCTCCTCGCGCGTGTCGGCCACGCGCACGGGCCAGCCCTGGCGCGCGCACCAGCGCGCGGCGGCCAGTCCGGTCTCGCCGAGCCCGAGGACCAGGGTGCGGCAAGGCGGCGCAGCGAGGGGGGCGTGGGGCTGTTCCATGGCTCAGCGCAGCTTCAGGGTGGACAGGCCGATCATCACCAGCATCATGGTGATGATCCAGAAACGCACGACGACCTGGGTCTCCTTCCAGCCGCCGACCTCGAAATGGTGATGCAGGGGCGCCATGCGCAGGATGCGCCGGCCTTCACCGTAGCGCTTCTTCGTGTATTTGTAATAGGCGACCTGGATCATGACCGACAGCGTCTCGACCACGAACACGCCGCCCATGATGAACAGCACGATCTCCTGGCGCACGATGACGGCCATGGTGCCCAGCGCGCCGCCCAGGGCCAGCGCGCCGACGTCGCCCATGAAGACCTGGGCCGGGTAGGCGTTGAACCACAGGAAGGCCAGCCCCGCGCCGGCGAGCGCGGCGCACAGCACCATCAGCTCGGAGGCGCCCGGAATGTACGGGAACAGCAGGTACTTGGAGTAGTCGGCGCGGCCGACGACGTAGGCGAAGATGCCGAGCGCGCTGCCGACCATCACCGTGGGCATGATGGCCAGGCCGTCCAGGCCGTCCGTCAGGTTCACGGCGTTGCTCGTGCCCACGATCACGAGCCAGGTCAGGATCATGAAGCCGAACACGCCCAGCGGATAGCTCACGCTCTTGAAGAAGGGCACGATCAGGTCGGCGCGCTCGGGGAGCTGCATGGTGAAGCCGCTGCCGACCCACGACTTGAAGAGCGGCCAGAGTTCGGCGTTGTCCGGCGCGCCCACCGCGAAGGCGAGATAACCGGCGGCGACCAGGCCGATCAGCGCCTGCCAGAAGAACTTCTCGCGCGAACGCATGCCCTCGGGATCGCGGCGCACCACCTTGCGGTAGTCGTCGACCCAGCCGATCCAGCCGAAACCGAAGGTGACCAGCAACACCACCCAGACGAAGCGGTTCGACCAGTCGGCCCAGAGCAGCGTGGCGACGCCGATGGAGATCAGGATGAGCGCGCCGCCCATGGTGGGCGTGCCGTTCTTGGTGAGATGGGTCTGCGGCCCGTAGCTGCGCACCGCCTGGGCGATCTTCAGCGCGGTCAGGCGCCGGATGACCCAGGGCCCCGCGGCCAGGCCGATCACGAGCGCGGTCGCGCAGGCGAGCAGCGCGCGCATCGTGATGTAGTTGAAGACGGAGAAAAAACTCCACTTCTGGGCGAGCCACTGCGTCAGCTCAAGCAGCATGGTCGGCCCCCCGCTCGACACCGTTCAAGGGGGATGCTTGCAATGCCACGACAACTCTCTCCATCCGCATGAAGCGGGAACCTTTGACCAGTACGACCGCCGGCGGGGCGGCCTGCAGAATGGCGACGGCTTCCTCGGGGGAGCCGACATGAAACGAGCCCGCTCCGAACGCAGCCACCGCGTCGAACGCGGCGGCGCCCATGCCGATCAACGTGTCGACCCCGCGGGCCCGCGCGTATTCGCCCACCTCGCGGTGCATGGCCGGGCCCTGGTCGCCCACCTCGCCCATGTCGCCGAGCACCAGCGCGCGCGGCCCCGCAGCCCCCGCAAGCACGTCGATCGCGGCGCGCACGGAGTCGGGGTTGGCATTGTAGGTATCGTCGATCAGCCACAGGCCGCCGGGCAGGCGCTGGCCTTGCAACCGGCCTTTCACCGGGAGGAATCCCACCAGGCCGCGCACCACCGCGGCGAGCGGGCAGCCCGCGGCCAGCGCGCAGGCCGCCGCGGCGAGCGCGTTGCGCAGGTTGTGCCGGCCCGCGACCTGCAGGGCGAGCTGCGCCTGTCCCATCGGCGTGCACAGCAGAAAACGCGAGCCCTCGTCGCCCACCCAGATGTCGGCGGCGCCGACCTCGACCTCGCCGCTCAGGCCAAAGCGCATGCGCGCACGTGCGCCGGACAGGGCATCCCAGATCGGGGCATACGGCTCGTCGCCGGGGTAGACCGCAACGCCGTCGGCAGGCAGCGCGGCCAGCACCGCGCCGTTCTCGTGCGCGACCGCCTCCACGCTCTGCATGAACTCCTGGTGCTCGCGCTGCGCATTGTTGACCAGCGCCACGGTCGGCGCGGCCATCGCGGCCAGCCCGGCGATCTCGCCCGGATGGTTCATGCCCAGTTCGACCACCGCCGCCCGGTGCGCTGGCCCCAGGCGCAGCAGCGTCAGCGGCACGCCGATGTCGTTGTTCAGATTGCCGCGCGTGGCCAGCACGTGCTCACTGCCCAGCCAGGCCGCCAGGATGGCGGCGATCATTTCCTTGGTGGTGGTCTTGCCGTTGCTGCCCGTCACCCCGATCAGCGGCAGCGTGTAGCGGGCGCGCCAGGCGGCGGCCATGCGCGCCAGCGCCTGGCGCGTGTCGCCCAGCGCGATGGTGGGCAGCCCCGCGGCCTGCGGCGCCTCGACCACCGCCGCGCCCGCCCCCGCCGCCGCGGCCTGCTCGAGAAAGGCATGGCCGTCGAAGCGCTCGCCCTTGAGCGCAACGAAGATCTCGCCCGGACCGATGCTGCGCGTGTCGGTGGTCACACCGCTCGCCGCCGGCAAGGCCAGCGCCAGGCGCGCCCACTCGGCATCCGAGAACGGTGATTTCACGCCCGCGACTTCCTGCGTCGTCTCGTGGCCCTTGCCGGCAAGCACGACGACATCCGCGGGCATCGAGCGCCAGATGGCGTCGAGGATGGCGCGGGCGCGCTCGAGCTGCACCGTGACGCCGGGCGGAACGGCATCCCGGCTGGCACGCAGACCGGCGAGGACGTCGTCGATGATGGCCAACGGCGCTTCGCTGCGCGGGTTGTCGCTGGTGACGACGATGGCGTCGGCCGCCTCGCGCGCCGCCACCGCCATCGGGCCGCGCTTGCCCGGATCGCGGTCGCCGCCGCAGCCGAACAGGCACACCAGCCGGCCACCGCGCGCATCGGCGAGCGGGCGCACGGCGCGCAGCACGTTGGCCAGCGCGTCCGGCGTATGCGCATAGTCGACCAGCACGAGCGGCCCGGCGCTGCCCGGCATCGTCACGGTCTGCAGCCGGCCCGGCACGGGTTCGAACGCACCCAGGGCCTGGGCGATACGCGCCAGCGGCCAGCCGAGGGCCCGCAGCACGCCGGCGACCAGCAGCAGGTTCTCCACATTGTAGGTACCGAGCAGCGCGGTGTGGATCAGCGCGCGGGCGCCGTCCTCGCCGCACAGCGTGAAGAGATTGCCGTCGCTGGTCGCGGCCAGCCCGTCGGCCCACAGCGCGGCAGCCGGCGCAGCCGCGTCCGTCGGGGCTGCGCCGCCCACACGCCACCCGATCACTCGCTTGGCGACAGTGGACGAGGCCATGCGCGCGCCGGCCGGGTCGGCCAGGTTGATCACGGCGGTGTCCAGGCCCGGCCACGCGAAGAGCCGCGCCTTGGCGGCCTCGTAGGTGGCCATGTCGCCGTGCGCATCGAGGTGGTCGCGGGTCAGGTTGGTGAAGCCGGCGACGCGCACGCGCACAGCGTCCATGCGATCCTGCGCGAGCCCGATCGAAGAGGCCTCCATCGCCACGGCCTGCGCGCCGGCCCGCCGCATGCGCGCAAGCAGGCCGTGCAGGCTGACCACGTCCGGCGTGGTCAGCCCCACCTCGAGCGATTCGCCGTCCGGCAGCACGGCGCCGAGCGTGCCCACCACGCCGCAGGGCGTGCCGTGCGCGTTGAGCGCCTGGGCGATCCAGCGCGTGGTGGAAGTCTTGCCGTTGGTGCCCGTGACGGCGATCACCGTCAGCGCGCGCGATGGCTCGCCGTACCAGGCATCGGCGAGCGTGCCGAGCTGCCCGCGCAGGCCGGCGACGGCCAGCGCCTGTGCGCCGCCGGCCTCGATCCGCGCCTGCAGACCGGGCGGCGCGTCATCGGCCTCGAAGAGCACCGCCGCGGCGCCCGCGGTAGCCGCCTGCAGCGCGAAGTCGCGCCCGTCGCGCGCCGCGCCCGGGCAGGCAAGAAACACGTCGCCGCGTCGAACGCGGCGTGAATCCAGATGCAGTTCGGCGCCCGCATCCACGCGGGCGCGCAGCCAGTCCAGAACGCGCCTCATTGGGCCGCCCCCGCCTGCGCCGCCTGGGATTCGGCCACGCGCAGCGTCTGGAACTGGGCGTCGGGCTCGACGCCGAGCAGGCGCAGCGAGCCGCCCATGATGGACGAGAACGCGGGCGCGGCCACGCGGCCGCCGTAATAGACGTCGCCGCCGGGTTCGTCGATGCGCACCGCCACCACGATGCGCGGGTTGGACACCGGCGCGAAGCCGACGAACGAGGCCGTATAGCGGGTGCGGCTGTACGCGCCGTCGATGATCTTGCGCGCCGTGCCGCTCTTGCCGGCCACCCGGTAGCCCGGCACCTGGGCGCGGGCGAAGCCGGCGGCCACCTCCAGCATGCCGCGCACGTTGCGCGCAGTCTGCGGTGTATAGACAGGCGTGGTGGTGGGTGCGCTGTCGCGCTTGATGAGCGAGATCGAAGCGACGTCGCCATCGCGCGCGAAGGCGGTATACGCCCGCGCCAGTTGCGCCAGCGAGAGCGACAGGCCATAGCCGTACGACATGGTGGCCTTCTCGATCGGGCGCCAGCGCTCCCAGGGCCGCAGGCGGCCGGCGGCCACGCCAGGAAAGCCCAGTGCCGGCGCCTGGCCGAAGCCCAGGGCCGAGAACGTGTTCCACATGTCGCGCGCGGCCAGGCGCTCGGAGATCTGGGTCATGCCCACGTTGCTGGACTTCTGCAGGATGCCGGTGATGTCCAGCTCGGTGGAACGGCTGACGTCGGTGATCGTATGGCCCGCGAAGGTCATCCGCCCGCCGTAGGTCTTGAACGTCGTCGTGGGCGCGATCCGCTTCTGATCGAGCGCCAGCGCCACGGAAAAGGGCTTCATGGTCGAGCCGGGCTCGAATTGATCGGTGAACACGCGGTTGCGCAGCGAGTCGCCGGTCAGTCCGACGCGTCGAGCGGGGTCGTAGGTCGGCAGGTTCGCCAGCGCCAGCACCTCGCCGGTGCGCGCGTCGAGCACGACCGCCGAACCGGCCTTCGCCTTGTAGGTATCGATCGTCTCGCGCAGATGGTTGAAGGCGAGATACTGCAGGCGCGAATCGATCGACAGCCGCAGGTCGGCGCCATCGACCGGCGGGCGGATCATCTGCACATCCTCGACGACCCGGCCGAGCCGGTCCTTGATGACCCGCCGGCTGCCCGGCGTGCCGGCCAGCGACTCGTCGAATGCGAGTTCGACGCCTTCCTGGCCGTGGCCGTCGATGTTGGTGAAACCCACCACGTGCGCCATCACCTCGCCCTGAGGGTAGATGCGCATGGTCTCGCGCTCCTGGTGGACGCCGGCGATGCCCAGCGCGCGCACCTGTTCGGCCACGTCCACCGGCAGTTGGCGCTTGAGGTAGACGAAACTGCGGTCGGAGTCGATCAGGCGCGCGCGCAGCTCGCGCTCGGGGATGTCCAGCAGGCTGCCGAGCTGGCGCAGTTGCTCGGGCGTGGCGCTGACGTCTTCGGGAATGGCCCAGATCGCGCGCGCCGGGATGCTGGCGGCGAGCACCACGCCGTTGCGATCGAGCACCTTGCCGCGCGAGGCCGGCAGGGTCAGCGTACGCTCGTAGCGCGCTTCGCCCTGGCGCTGCAGGAACTCGTTCGACAGGCCCTGCAGATAGAGCGCGCGCGCAGCCAGCACGGCGAACCCAGCGAGCAGCATGAATTGCACGAAGCGCGCACGGCGCATCGGCAGCTTGAGCGCCAGCACGGCCCGCGCGTCGTTGCGCGCCGCCCGCGAGACGTAGGCTTCCTGCCGCTTGCCGTTCTTGCCCGGGCGTATCATTCGTGCCCCCCTTTGACGGGCTGAGCGATGGTTCCGTCTGGCCGTACGTAAAGAATGCTGTCCGGGGACACGGGCTTCATCTGCAGCGCCTGGCGCGCCGCGCTGTCGATGCGCGCATGCTGCGCATAATCGGTGAGATCCAACTGCAGCCGGCGCCAGGCCACGTCCAGGTCGCGCTCGGCCGAGCGCGCGCGCTCGAGCTCGATCGTGGCCCAGCGCAGCTCATAGCGGCTGGTCACGAGAGACAGCGCGCACCCGACCAGCACCAGGCAGAGGACGAAGGCCAGGCGTACCATCAGCGGTCCACCCCTTGCCCGAACACCGCGGCGTCGCTGCCCACGAAGGCCAGCCCGCCCTGCGGCGGCAGCGGCACCGCCGTACGCTCGGCCACGCGCAGCACCGCCGAGCGCGCACGCGGGTTCTGCGCGACCTCCCCGGCGTCCGGCAGCACCTTGCCGAGCAGCTTGACGTAGGGCTGCGGGCGTTCGCTTTCGCGCAGCGGAAGGCGGGCCGTGTCCTCGCCCGGCCGCGCGGCCGCCGCGAGGAAGCGCTTGACCAGGCGGTCTTCCAGCGAATGAAAGCTGATCACGGCGAGACGCCCCCCTGGCGCAAGCAGATTCAGAGCGGACGCGAGCGCACCCGCGAGCTGCGCAAGCTCACGATTGATGTGAATCCGTACAGCCTGAAAGGTACGGGTGGCCGGATGCTGCCCTTTTTCCCGCGTGCGGACAGCGCCCGCCACGAGTTCGGCAAGCTCACGGGTTGTGGCAATGACCGTGTTCTCGCGGCGAGCTGCAATCGCTTTTGCAATCTGTAGAGCAAACCGTTCTTCTCCATGGCGCTGTATGACCTCCCGCATTTCTTCCACGCTGGCTTGCGCCAGCCATTGCGCGGCCGTCTGGCCGCGCGTCGTATCCATCCGCATGTCGAGCGGACCATCGCGCATGAAGGAGAACCCCCGCTCGGCATCGTCGATCTGCGGGGAGGAGACTCCGACATCCAGAAGAATCCCGGCGACTTCGCCGAACCCCCTGTCCTGCAGCTCGCGCTCCATGGCCGCGAAGGGCGCATGGACGACCGTCACGCGCGCATCCTCGCGCGCCAGCGCCTCGGCCTCGCCGATGGCACGGGGGTCGCGGTCGAACACCACCAGGCGCGCATCCGCGGCCAGGCGGCCGAGCAGCGCCCGGCTGTGACCACCGCGCCCGAAGGTGCCGTCGACCCACACACCGCGCAGCGACCGGGCAGGCGTTGCCCGCGCCGCGCGCCGCGCCTCGAAGTCTGGCGCAGTCAACGCCGCGACCGCCGGTTCCAGCATGACCGGCCGATGAACGAACTCGCTCGTCACGACGCTCAGAAAGAAAAGTTGTTCAACACGTCGGCCATCCCTCCCGCCAACGCGGCTTCTTCGCTGCGCGCCAGCGCTGCGGCATCCCAGAGCTCGAAGTGCGAACCCATGCCCATCAGCGTGACCTCGCGGTCCAGCCCCGCGGCGGTGCGCAGCTCCGGCGCCACCAGCACCCTTCCCGCGGCATCCATCTCGACATCCTGCGCATAGCCGAGCAGCAGGCGCTGCAGCGGCCGGGCCGACATGGGAAAGCGCATGATCTGCTCCCTGCGCTCCACCCATACAGCGCGGGGATACACGAGCAGGCAGCCGTCGGGATGGCGCGTGATCGTGAGCTGACCGTTGTCCTGCTGCAACAGCGCGTCACGATGCCGGGTCGGAATGGACATCCGACCCTTCGCATCCAGCGTCAACGCGTTGCTGCCTTGGAACACGGCCTTGGCCCCACTTTTTTGCACGAAATCCTACTTTTTTCCACTCTAGAGGAAGGCCGCAGCCCGGTCAAGCGACCAAACCGGTTTTTTCCAGCAGTAACAAAGACTTAGCGGCGCGCTCGACAGGCAGAAGCAGGAATTGCCAAATGAATCAAGAGCCTGCGCGTGAAAACGGAGAAATTGGAGCAGGATTTGAAAACGCGGCGGCAGTTACATCGACACACTTGGCATTTTTGAGCTACACTACTCGTTTGCCGCTTTGCAAAGGCGCAGACTGTAGCCGAAATCGGCCGCGCCTGCTTTTGCAAAGAGCGCGGCGCCCGTGGCAGCGGTTTCGGATGGAACTGCGCGCCGGCGAACTGCAGGGTGAAGGAAGCCGTCAGGCGCGGAAAGGCACCCCATCGGGGTCGTTTTTTTCCGGGCGAGCCAGGCCCTTTAATTCCCGGGACATATCCGCAAGTTGTTTTTTTGCGCTATAGTCTCGGCCCACCCTGCACCGAGGCAGCGGCTACAAGCGCGGCAAAGATGCAAGGTGTGTTTCCGGCCTGACCGGCGACTCAAAACAAAGGGCAAGCCCGCCAGCCACGATTGCTGACAAGCCAGCCCAAGCAGAGATTGACATAACGGAAAAACACCTTCATAATTGCTAGTTCTTCTTCGGAGGGGTGCCCGAGTGGTTAAAGGGGGCAGACTGTAAATCTGTTGGCCTTGCGCCTACGTTGGTTCGAATCCAACCTCCTCCACCAAAGAATTTGCAGTGCATCCGGTAGCGTAGTCGGCTACCGGTTTTTGATGACTGAATGGCTGCGCCGGCAACGGTGCATGATGGGTAAAGGTAGGCCAGCCCCGCGGGTGTAGCTCAATGGTAGAGCAGAAGCCTTCCAAGCTTACGACGAGGGTTCGATTCCCTTCACCCGCTCCACAGTTATCTCAAGAATTCAAAATGCCCATGTGGCTCAGTGGTAGAGCACTCCCTTGGTAAGGGAGAGGTCACGCGTTCGATCCGCGTCATGGGCACCACCTTCTTTTTCCGTATTTCTCTCAGCAGGCACCAGGTCAGGAGTCAGCCATGGCAAAAGGTAAGTTTGAACGTACCAAGCCGCACGTGAACGTCGGCACGATCGGTCACGTCGATCACGGCAAGACCACGTTGACGGCAGCGATCACGACGGTTCTGTCGAAGGCATTCGGCGGCGAAGCCAAGGGCTACGACCAGATCGACGCGGCGCCCGAAGAAAAGGCGCGCGGCATCACGATCAACACCGCGCACGTCGAGTACGAAACGCAGAACCGTCACTACGCCCACGTCGACTGCCCGGGCCACGCTGACTACGTCAAGAACATGATCACGGGCGCCGCGCAGATGGACGGCGCGATCCTGGTGGTGTCGGCCGCTGACGGCCCGATGCCGCAGACGCGCGAGCACATCCTGCTCTCGCGCCAGGTGGGTGTTCCGTACATCATCGTGTTTCTGAACAAGGCTGACCTGGTCGACGACGAAGAGCTGCTCGAGCTGGTCGAGATGGAAGTTCGCGAGCTGCTGTCCAAGTACGACTTTCCGGGCGACGACACCCCGATCGTCAAGGGTTCGGCCCGTCTGGCGCTCGAAGGCGACGAAGGCCCGCTGGGCAAGCAAGCGATCATGCAACTGGCCGAAGCCCTGGACACGTACATCCCGACGCCCGAGCGCGCCGTGGACGGCACGTTCCTGATGCCCGTCGAAGACGTGTTCTCGATCTCGGGCCGCGGCACCGTGGTGACCGGGCGTATCGAGCGCGGCGTGGTCAAGGTCGGCGAGGAAATCGAAATCGTCGGCATCAAGCCCACGGTCAAGACCACCTGCACCGGCGTGGAAATGTTCCGCAAGCTGCTGGACCAGGGCCAGGCGGGCGACAACGTCGGCATCCTGCTGCGCGGCACCAAGCGCGAAGACGTCGAGCGCGGCCAGGTGCTGTGCAAGCCCGGTTCGATCAAGCCGCACACGAACTTCACGGCCGAGGTGTACATCCTGTCCAAGGAAGAAGGCGGGCGCCACACCCCGTTCTTCCAGGGCTATCGTCCGCAGTTCTACTTCCGTACGACGGACGTGACCGGCTCGATCGAACTGCCCAAGGACAAGGAAATGGTCCTGCCCGGTGACAACGTCTCGATCACCGTGCAACTGATCGCCCCGATCGCCATGGAAGAAGGCCTGCGCTTCGCCATCCGCGAAGGCGGCCGTACCGTCGGCGCCGGTGTCGTCGCGACGATCATCGCGTAA
>NZ_VLTJ01000001.1 GCF_007558815.1 Verticiella sediminum
GCGTGCAGACCGCGTCGGTCGACACCCTTCAGATATGGCTGCTGCGCGTGCTGGATGCGGCGAAGCTGGACGACGTGTTCGAGGACTGATCGAGCCGCCGCGGCACGAGCCGACGTGCCCGTGCTGCGGCTTCTTGCTCGGGCCCGCCGCCCCAAAACCTGCACCCTACAAGCCGGATCCGGTGAGCCCTGGATCGCATCGCCGCAGTGTCATACCGCAGCGTGGCGCGCGCAGCGCCATGGATACCTGATCTGCAAAGCAGCCAGGCGCCGCAAGGCCATAGCCATGCGAACCTCAGCGGCGGAACACCGCCGGCCGCTTTTCCAGGAAGGCCTTGACGCCCTCGTCGAACTCGGTCGAGCCGAAGGCGGTCGCCTGTGCGTAGGCCTCGATCTCCAGGTATTCGGCCGGCGAGCGGAACGCGCTGTCCACCAGGCGCTTGGTGAGCCCGAGCGACACGGCGGGGCCGTCGGCGATCTGGGCGGCCAGCGCCAGCGCCTGCTCCTCGAGCGCCTCGGCGGGCGCGACGCGGCCGATCATGCCCATCGCCAGCGCCTCCTCGGGCGACACCTTGCGGTTGGAGAGCAGCAGATCCTTGGCGCGCTGCGCACCCACGGAACGCGTGAGCGACCAGGCTAGGCCGAGGTCGGGCGCGGCGCCCAGCTTGGCGAAACCGCCCATGAAATAGGCGTTGTCGGCGGACATGACGATGTCGCCCAGCAACGCGAACGAAAGCCCGGCGCCCACGGCCGGGCCGTTGACGGCGGTGATGATGGGCTTCTCGCAGGTCATCAGCGGGAGCAGCCAGGCGTGGCTGGAGGCCATGCGCGTGCGGATCGCCGGCGCCGAACGGTCCCCGCGCATGGTGCGGATGTCGCCGCCGGCGCAGAACACCCCCTGTGTGCCGGTGAGGACCAGGCAGCGCTGCTCGGGGTCGCCCAGGAAGGCCGGCACGTGCTCGATGAAGCCCTGCTTCATCTCGAAGCTCAGCGCATTGCGCGACTCGGGCTGGTTCAGGCGGAAAACGGTCACGGGACCATGGCGTTCGACGATAAGAGCGGACATCGGCTGTCTCCAGGTAAGCAGCTCGCGCATCGGACCACGGACCACGGGCGGCGCCGGATCGCGGCGAGCGTCGGTGTGAGGGAGTAACGTCCGGCATTATCGCGCCGGGACGCGGCCGTGCGGCGGCGCTACGCTCTGCCCTGCGCCGCCGCCACGATCCGGCCCAGCAGGGTCTGGTGCAACATCCGGGCGTAGCCGTCGCTGCCGGTCGGGGCGCTGGTGTCGGAGGTGAACACCACCGTCAGGCCGAGCCCGGGCAGGATGTAGAGCAGTTGCCCGCCGTAGCCCCAGGCGTAGTACAGCGGCTCGCCAGCCACCTGGGAAACGAACCAGCCGTAGCCGTAGCCGTCGCCCGTGAACGGAGAACGGGTGCGCGCCAGCCAGGAAGCCGTGATCCAGTCCGCAGGCAGCACCCGCTCGCCATCGGCGAGGCCGCCCTGTCGATACAGCTCGCCGACGCGCAGCAGGGCGCGCGGCGAGAGCGCCATGTTGTTGCCGCCCAGGTAGATGCCCTGCGGGTCGCGGTCCCAGGGCGAGAATGCGATGCCCAGCGGTTCGCCCAACCATGTGCGCGCCAACGCGAGCGTGCTGCGTCCGGTCTGCGCGGTGAGGATCGCCGACAACAGGTGGGTGCTGCCGGTCGAATAGAGCATGACGCCGCCGGGCTCGGCCACCATGGGGCGGGTCAAGACGTAGTCGACCCAGTTCGCGCTCGCGATCCAGCGCCCGTAATACTGACCGGACGTGCGCTCCAGGCCGGCGCGCATGGTCAGCAGGTCCTCGACCGTGATGTCCTTCACGCGGGGATCGGCCTGCGCCGGCAATGGACGGCCCAGCAGCGATACGGCCCGGGCCCGGACATCGGGCACGGCGCCTTCGGCGATTGCCCGGCCGACGAGCGCGGACAGCAGCGACTTGGAGATCGACTTGAGATTGGTCGGACGATCCAGACTGGCACCGCCGAAGGCCTCGCCGACGACCAGGCGGCCCTCCTGGGCCACCAGCAGGGTCTGCAGCCGACGCAGCGTGCGCGCCTGCTCGAGTACCGGCGCCAGATCCTGCGCAGACAGGCGGAGCGCCGCCCCGGCCGGGCCCGAGGCGGGCACAGAGACGCCGGACGGCGCCGCCTGAGCGCGGACCCGCAACGCGGGCCAAGCGGCGAGCGCACCTGCGAGCATGGCGAGAGTCAGACGGCGGCGCGATCCGGCCATGGTGGACGCTCCTGCCGTCACATGTGCGCGCAAGGCCTTAGAAGTCACCCATGTCCATGTCGTCCATGCCGCCGCCGTCGTCCCAGCCACCTTCGTCCTGACCGGCGTCCGCGGCCGGATCGGCGGCCTGCTCGGGCGCCGGCTCCGCGGCGTGCGCCGTGTTGCCGCCACCCAACATGCCGCCGAGCAGGCTGCCCAGCATCATCCCGCCGGCCACGCCGACGGCCGTCTGTGCCGCGCCGGCAAGAAACCCGCCGCCGGCCGAACGCCCAAAGCCCGTGGATTGCGCGCCAGGCACCGCCGACGCGGCGTTCGCGGTCGGCTGCGCGGCGCTGCGGCCGAACCCGAAGCGGCCAAAGCCGCCGGCAGCGGTCCCGGCGGCGGCCGTCTGCTGGCCCGCGGCGCCGCCCGAGCGGCCGCCCTGCTGCGCCAGTTCCTGGATGCGGCGCTGCGCATTCTCGAGCGCCTGCTGCTGGATCACGACGGTCTGGGCCAGATAGTAGGCCGAGCCGGGCTGGGTGCGCATGCGCTCCTGGATCATGGCCTCGGCCTCCCCGTCGCGCGGGCCGGCCTGGCGCTCGACTGCCTCCAGACGGGAGAAGACCTGTTCGATGGCCTGACGGTCCTGTGCATTCATGATGTTGCCTCTGCAGCGAAGTTTGAAGAGCGGGCGCAGCCACGGCGACGAGCACGCGGCGAGGCACCCGCCTGCATAGACCATGCCCGGGGCCTTGCGCTCCTTTTCGTTGCATTCACTTTCAAACTACGCGCGATGGCGTGCATCAGCGACTGCTGCGCTCCAGCGCGAGCAGTTTGCGCCGATCGACGATCACGACCTGTCCCTTATGCATACGGACGACGCCCTGATCCTGCAGGCGGCTGAGCATGGCGGTCACCCACTGGCGCGTGGCGCCGACCACGTTGGCCAGATCGGCATGATTGAAGTCCGCCGCAATGCGGATCGATGCGTCTTCGGCCACGCCATAGATTTCGGAGAGCCGCACCAGCAGGTGGATCAGCCTTTCCGCGACCGAGCGTGTACCCAGCATCTGCGCCAGGGCGGAATAACACTCGCCCTTGAAAGCCAGCCCCTCGATGATGCCGACAGCAAGCGCGGGGATATCCGTCACCAGTGCGCGCAACGCCAGCCCTGGCAGCATCAACACCGTCGTGTCCATCGTCGCGACGCCGGACCATGAATGGACGCTGTTGCCGAACACCTGCGGACCGCCGACGAAGTTGCCCGCGTTCCAGTAAGCCAGCGTGATCTGCCGACCGGAAGGCGCGGTGTAGAACACGCGGACCTGGCCGCGCTCGATCAGGTAGATTCCATCATGCCGATCACCCTGGACGAAGACATCGTCACCCGCTTCGATCAACCTCGTACGGCCGCGCATTCGCACCTGTGCCTGCTCTTGTGGCGTGAGCATATCCAGCAGCGTCGAAGGGCAGCCCACGAGGCTTGCGTTCTCGGAGAGAAACAGTCCGGAGGCAATCGAATCGTGGCCGCCAGCCGCCATGGAAGGCGCGATGGTGAGCATATGGGACGGAGCCGGCAGGAAACCCGCAGTGGTGGTTCTGGACAACCCCTGACCACATGAAAGATCCGTGCCATTATTCGCGCCGGCTCGCGCGCCGACGAGATGCTCGTCAATGGTGCGGGCGGCACCGTAAAGCGGCGGCCAGCGCGTCGGAAAGGCCGGTGGAATCGGCCGCGGCGCACCGAAGCGGAGCGGCGCGTATGCCCAGTCTCGTTGCCGTGCCGGCCGTTGCGATGGCTGCCTCGAGCCCGTCGATGAGCGGCACCGGCAGCATCCGGCGCAGCGGCGCCGAGAAAGCCACCAGACCGGCGCCGCCGATGACGATCGCTTCTGCGCCATCTCGTTCGATGCAGGCGAGGCAGGTCTCGTGCAACAGCGCCACGCTCTCCTGTGCGGCGTTGACGAGCGTAGCGCCGGTCGGCTCCACGGTGCGGATGCTCGCAATGCCGTGGGCCAGTCCGCGGGCGGCCAGGTAGTCCTGCAGCATCGGTTTCCATGCCGCGCCGCCGGTGACAATGGAGAAGCGCGGCGCAGCCTGCATCGCGGCATGCACGGCAGCCTCGGCCATGCCGACGACGGGCACGTCGGACAGCTCCCGCAGTGCGTCGAGCCCCGGGTCGCCGAAGCAGGCGAGAATGATCGCATCCTGCCCTGCGTGCTGCGCGGCCCAGGCGTCCAGTGCGGCATGACTCGCCACCGCGTACGCGGCGCGCGATGCAATGTAGGCGGCACCGAACCGCCCGGTCGCGGCCGTGAAGGCGATGTCCGGGGCGAACGCCTGCGCGGCGGCCAGCACCTTGGCGGTGATCGCGGGCGTCGTGTTCGGATTGATCAGCAAGGCGCGCATGGCGGGGCCGTCCTTCAGTGCTTGAGGCAGTGGAGAATTTCGGTACGGCGCGAGAGCACGTCCACATCGACATCGTTGACGCTGCGTGGCCTCGGCGTGGGAACCTCGATCGTGCGGATGATTCTTCCCGGCGCTGCGGACATCACATGCACCAGATCCGACAACAACAGCGCTTCATCGACGTCGTGCGTGACGAACAGTACGGTGATGCGATGCCGCTCCCACACCCGCAGCAGCAACTCGTGCATGGACAGACGCGTCTGTGCATCCAGCGCGCCGAACGGTTCGTCCATGAGCAGCACTCTGGGTTGCGATGCCAGCGTGCGGGCCACCGCCACCCGTTGCTTCATGCCGCCCGAGAGCTGACCCGGGTATTTCTTTGCATGCTGGGCCAGGCCGACCTCGCGCAGCGCCTCCATGGCGCGATCCCGCAGTTCCGCTTCGGCCAGGCCGAAGCGCTTGAGCGCGAAGACGATGTTGCCCATCGCAGTGAACCAGGGAAAGAGCGCGTACTGCTGGAAGATCACGCCGACCTCCGGTGTCGGCTGCTTGACGAGTTTGCCGTCGACGTGGATGCTGCCGCCCGACGGCGTGATGAAGCCGCCGAGCGCGTTGAGCAGCGACGACTTGCCGCAGCCCGAAGGGCCGATCAGCGAGACGAACGAACCGGGTTCCAGATCGAGGTCGGTGTCGTCCAGCGCGAGGCCGGCGCCCGAGGTCGTCCTGTACGTGATTCTCAGATTGCGGATTTCCACCTTGCCCGTCGTGGCTTCGACCAGGGTTCCAGCAGACATGGGATTCCTCCTGTCGGTGCAGGCATGGTAAGGAGTGAGGCGCGCCGGGCCACGCAATTAATTGCTTGGTGCAGTGCGTCCGGCACGCAATCATCGGTGCTTCCTTTCATGCCCATGTCCAAAGGAGCTCCACCATGCGACGTCTTCTCGTCCTCATGCAGGTGTTCGTGGCTTGCCTCGTGCTGCCTCTGCCAGCGTCGGCGCAGGCGCCCAAGCCCATCACCCTTGCGGTGCAGCTCAATTCCGACATCCCGCAGATCCTGATCGCGGCCGAGCGCAAGCTGTGGGAGGAGCAAGGCCTCGACGTGCAGCTCATTCCGACGGCCACCGGCCGCGAAACGCTGGAGGCACTGGCCGGGGGACAGGCCGACTTCGCCGTGTTCGCCGATCTGCCAGCCACGATCGCGGCGCTGCGCAGGCAGCCCTTCATGATCATTGCCGACGTGGCCCGGTACAACGGGCAGCGCGCCATCGCCTCGAAGAAGCGCATGAAGAAGTTCGACTCTCCCGCCGACCTCGATGGCGTGAGGCTGGGTACGACCCTGGGCACCAGTGTCGAATACCTCACCGCGGTGTTGCTGCAGCGTGGCAACGCAACCGCGACGATCGTCAATGCGACGCCGGCGGACCTCATCCCCGCGCTCGTGCGGGGCGACATCGACGCCAGCGTTCCCTTCCCGAGCGTCTATGCGCAGGCGAAGAAACTGCTCGGCGACGACTACATGGAACTCAAGGCCACCGGATACGCCGCGCACATCCTGCTGGCAACCTCGCCGGCCATGATCAAGGACCGCCCGGACGACGTGGAGAAGTTCCTTCGTGCCGTGCTGCAAGGCGAGGAGGTTGTGGTGAACGATCCCACTGCGGCCAAGGAAGCCGTGATCCGGGCGAGCAAGGGCGTGATGACGCTGGACGTGCTGGATTCCATGTGGCCCGACTACGACCATCGCCTGATCCTGACGAACGATCTGGCCACGTACATGAGCGAGCAGGCTGCCTGGGTGGCCGACAAGGGCATGATCAAGGTCGAGAAAGATCAAGGCAGCCCGCAGGCGCTGCGCGGCTATATCCATGACAAGCCGCTGGCCACGCTGGCGCCCGAGCGCGTGCGGCTGGACTGAAGTCGGCCGGCTTCGAGCAGCCCGATGGCGTCCGCGATCCTCGCGCTGGCCGGCGACTTCGTCGCGATCCGGCCGCAGCACGCGCCCGGCGAGAAGGCGTGCGCGGTGCACGCGCTGCTGCACGCGTCCGACCTGGCCATCGGAAACTTCGAAATGGCCCTTGCCGAGGGCGGCGTGCCGCTGGAGAAGACCGGGGTCCGCAGGGCGGATCCTGCCGTTGGCCCGACCTTGGGCGTGATCGGCTTCGATGTGCTGTCCGTCGCGAACAACCACACGGTGGACTACGGGTGGGAGGGGCTCGAGAGCACGATGCGCTCGCTTCGCGGCGCCGGCTGCAGCGTCATCGGCGGCGGAAGCACGCTCGACGAGGCGGCGGCGCCCGTGATTCGCCACGTGAACGGGCTGCGCATCGGCGTGCTGGCGTATTCGTGCCTCACACCCGCGGGCGCACGCGCCACCGAGGCCGGGCCGGGCATCGCATGCATCCGCATCCGCACAAGCTACGAAATCAACCCCCTGATCCAGATCGAGGAGCCCGGGGATCCGTCGGCCGTGGCCATACGCACCTGGCCGCTCGACGAGGATCTGCGCGACGCCGTACGCCGCGTGCGGCAACTGCGCGAACAGTGCGAGCATGTCGTGGTGAGCCTGCACTGGGGGTTCGGCAGCGGGGGAGCGCTTGCGGAATACCAGGCGCCCCTGGCGCGTTCGCTGATCGACGCGGGCGCGAGCGTGATCCACGGTCATCACCCGCATGCCGTGCAAGGTGTGGAATTTCATCGCGGCCGACCGATTCTCTACAGCGCCGGTATCTATATGGCCGAGCAATGGTCCCAGCCTGCGTCGCCGGTGGTGATGAAGATGCGCGCCGGCATGTCGAAGGACGGCTATGTGGCGTACGTGCAGCTATGCGCGGGCGAGGTGGCGCGGGTATGCCTGCACCCTATCGTGCTCGACGACGCGCACCAGCCGACCCGGGCAACGGGCACGGACTTCGAGCGTATCGCCCGGCAACTGGTGTGGCTGTCCACGCCGCTGGGCACGCGAATAGCCGTCGAGGGCGCCGCGATCTGCGCAGCGCCTTCCGGACAGACGATCAATCAAGGGTGACCCAATGGACCAGACCATGACGGCTGCAGCCAACGTTCCGCACATGCGGATCGCCAGGTTTTTTTCCATCTTCGTCGAACCCGCCAAGGTCCTGGTGTCCCTGGCCGGCGTGGTCTGCGTGTGGTGGCTGTTCGCAGCCAGCGGTGTCGTGTCCACCGATCTGTTTCCGTCGCCGCCGGCGGTGTGGGCCGCCGCCGTGGAGATGTACCGGAGCGGCACGATGTGGCTCGACCTGAGCGCGTCGCTCAAGCGCGCCATCGTCGGATTCAGCATCGGCTCGATCGTCGGCATCATCGTAGGCCTGCTGACGTCGAGGACGCGTTTTTTCCGCTTCGCGCTCAATCCCTTCCTCACGCTGGCCCGCCCGATTCCCGTCATCGCCCTGGTGCCGGTGGCGATCGTCTGGTTCGGCATCGGAGACGAGTCGAAGTATGCGGTGATTTCCTTCGCCGTCGGCCTGACCGTGTGGCTCAACACGCACCACGGCATGGAACATGTGCCGCAGACCTACATCCGCGCCTCCCGCTCGCTCGGCGCGCCGCTCGCCCGCGAGTTCTTCCAGGTGGTTATCCCGGCGTCGGCGCCGCACATCCTCGCCGGCCTGCGCATGGGCGCGGCGCTGGCCTTTCTCAGCCTTGTTGCGGCGGAACTCACGGGGGCGTCGTCGGGTATCGGCTACCGCTTGCAGGAAGCACGCCAGTACTTGCGCATGGACCGCATGTTCGTCGGACTGATCCAGCTCGGTGTGCTGGGCGCGCTGCTGGACCTGCTGTTCGTGGTCCTGGGTCGGCGTGTGGTGCATTGGGAGCAGTGAGCGCGGGTCCGGCACGGTCCGGGCGCAAACCGCCGGCGCCGGCGCTTTCTTCGGCCGCCGCGCCGGCGCAGATTGCGCCGCCCTCGCGCGGCAATTAATTGCTGTGCGTTCGCGTTTCGGGCGGCTACCCTGCAGCAAGACCAACTCACGGGCAGCACAGCGTGAACACACCATTCGAAGCGCTCCGTTCCCCTTCGTACGCGATCGCACCGGCGCTCGTCGTGACGCCGCAAGGTCCGGTTCGCGACTGCGTGGTGGTGGTGGCTTCCGGAAAGATCGCATCGGTCGAGACGATGCAATCGTTCCGGGAGCGGCAACCCGACGAACCGGTGCTCGAACTCAGGCACACCGCCATGATGCCCGGCATGGTCGATGCGCACACGCACGCGGGCCAGACTTTCGGCAAGGCGCACATCTGCGGCGAGCCCACCCAGATCTGGCGGCGGATCTGGGTGCCTCTGGAAGACGCGCTCGACGAAAGACGCGCCTATCTGTCGGCAAAGCTGATGTTCCTGGAAGCGTTGCGGGGCGGTTTCACCACCCTCGTGAATTTCAATCGCAATTCGCCGGAGAACAATGAAGCCGTGCATCGGGCGGCGGTCGATTCCGGAATCCGGCTCGTGTCGGGCGTGGCTGCGTCGACGGATTCTCCGTCCGCCGCCCACGTCATCCGGACCGCGCAAGACCACGTATCCGCCTGCCGTGCGCATCCGCGGGTACATCCGTCGCTGTGCTTCGGCTTCTACGGCGAGTCCCTGGCGGGCCTGGAGCTGGCAGCGCTGTCGGAGATCGGCAAGTTCTGCGTCGAAGACAAGCTGCTGTTCCAGATGCATTCCAACGAACACTTCCCCGACGTGCACGACTGCATCGTCCGTTTCGGCAAGCGGCCCATCGAACTCTGGAACGAACTCGGTATTCTGCACCGCCTCACGCTGCTGCATCACGCCACGCTGGTCAGCGCGAATGAAGTCGCCTTGCTGGAGGATACCGGCGCGGGGGTGAGCTACAACCCGGTGGCGAGCCAGTGGAAGGGCAACGCCGTCGCACCCGCGCTGGAATATGCGCGCCGAGGCATAGCGATGGGCCTGGGCACGGACGCAACGCGCATGGACGGGTTCCGGAACATGGACGCCGCCGAGAGCTGTCAGCGCATTGCGCACGGCATGCCGGTTCTGGACTTCTCTTGCGGTGCAGGCTGGACCTGGGTCGAGGCGGCGACGCGCGGCGGGGCAAGGGCAAGCGGTCTGGGCTCGATCACGGGTGCGATCGAGCCCGGCCTGGCCGCGGACTATCTCCTGCTCGACACCCGGATGCCCGAGCTGCTGCCGTCCTGCGACTTCGAATGGGAGCTCGTGCGGTTCTACCAACGCGACCAGATCCGCGCCGTCGTCGTCGGCGGCAATCTCGTGATGGTGAACGGCCGGCCGGTCGGCTGGGACATGGATGCGTTCATGGAAGAGACCGGGGTGGCCGCGCAGGAGATGCTCGAGGAAGCCCGCATTACCCGAGTGCATGCCGTCTCCAGCACGTTGCGCCCAGGCAAATAGGCGGGACGTCGCTTGCGGCGGGCGCCCGGCTCGGCCATCGGGTCGCCGGGTGTCGGCGGGCGCGGAGCCGAGCCGGGTGCCGCGACGGAAGGCACGAATCGCCTAACGCTTCCTAGTGATAAGCTTATGCCCCATGCGGGCAATGATGCGGCGTTGGCTTCCTTTTCTCGCGTGGCGACGCCCCACGCTTTCAGTCATCGGGGCGGACGCCCGGGCCGGGATCGCCGTCGGGCTGGTGCTCATCCCGCAAGCCGTGGCCTATGCAGTGCTGGCCGGCATGCCGCCCATCACGGGGCTGTACGCAGCCCTGCTGCCCGCCGTCATCGGCGTGCTCTGGGGCTCCTGCAACCTGCTCGGCGCCGGCCCCACCGCGCTCACCTCCATGCTCGTCGCCGGCTCGCTCGCCGGGATGGCCGCCGTCGCCTCGCCGGAATGGGTCGAACTGGCGATCTGGCTGGCCCTGCTCGCAGGCGTCATGCAGATCCTGCTCGGCTCGCTCAAGCTCGGCTCCATCGTCAACTTCCTCTCGGGCCCCGTGATCGGCGCCTTCACCCAGGCAGCCGCCGTGCTGATCCTGCTGTCCCAACTGGGCGGGATGCTCGGCGTGAACGCCCAGCAGGTGCAGGCCATGATCGCCATGGGCGGCGGCGCGGGCGCGGTCTGGCAGACTCTGCATTGGGGGGCATTCGCGTTCGGCGTCGGCACGCTGGCCTTCCTGCTCGTGCTCAAGAAGCACAGCCGCCGCTTTCCGCTGATTCTGATCGCCGGCGTGGTGTGCACGCTCATCAGTTGGCTCACGCCGTTTCATGTCTCCGGGGGCGCCATCGTGGGCGACCTGCCCTCGGGCCTGCCCCAACTCGTGCTGCCGGGCGTGCCGAGCTGGCAGGAGATCCGCCTGCTGCTGCCCCTGGCTGCGGTGATCGCCCTGGTGAGCTTCATCGAGGCCGTCAGCAGCGCGCGCGTCATCACCCGCGACCGGCGCGAGCGCTGGAACGAGAACCAGGAGCTGATCGGCCAGGGCCTGGCCAAGGTGGCTTCGGGGCTGTCGGGGGCCTTCCCGGTGAGCGCGTCGTTCTCGCGCTCCGCGCTGTACCTCTACGCCGGTGCGGTCAGCGGCTGGGCGGCGGTCTTCACCGCGCTATGCATCGTTGCCGCGCTGCTCTGGCTGACGCCGGCGCTGGCCTGGGTGCCGGTGGCGTTTCTCGCCGCGGTGATCGTGGTGTCGGTGCTGAACCTGATCCGTCCTTCCTGGTTCATCAACCTGTGGCGCAGTTCGCGCGCCGAGGCCCTGATCGCCATCGCCACCTTCGCGGCCACGCTGATCGCCGCGCCCCAACTGCAGTGGGGCGTGCTGACCGGCTTTCTGCTCGCCCTGGTGCACTACCTCTACCAGCGCTCGCATCCGCGGCTGGTGGAAGTGTCGATCCACCCCGACGGCACGCTGCGCGACCGCGCGCGCTTCGCCCTGCCGAGGCTGGCGCCCGATCTGCTCGCCGTGCGCATGGATGCGTCGCTGAACTTCGTCAGCGCGCCCCAGCTCGAACGCTACCTGCGCGACGCCATCCAGCGCGAGCCCGGCCTGCGCCGGGTGCTGCTCGACGCGCTGCCCATCAACGACATCGATACGACCGGGCTGGACATGCTCAATACTCTGATCGCCGAGCTGCGCGACCGGGGCGTGACGTTCTACTTCGCGGCCGTGAAGAAACAGGTGGAAGACGCCTTCCGTCAGGACGGCCTGCTCAAGCGGGTGCCGGCCGAGCAGTTCTTCCGCACCGAGGCCGAGGCGGTGGCTCACCTGCGCGCGCCCGGCGAGGATGCGGACGGCACCGAGGCCAAGGGCCTCGACGCCGCCCTGGCCTGACGCGCCGGGCCGCAGCCTCGGCGCGGCGTGCTAGACCGTCTCGAAGCGGATGACGTTCTGATCGTCCAAGAAACGGCGCAGTACGCCCTGGAAGTAGAGCATGTGCAGGTGCGCCAGCGCTTCGCCGAGAGCGAAGGTGAGCTGGTGCAGGTCGAGCTTGCGGTGGAACATGATCGGCACCACGTCCGCCGCGGACATGGCGCGCTCCGCGCACGCGGTGCGCACTTCGTCCAGGCGGGCCGCGTGATGGTCGCGCTGCTGCTGGATGCGGGTGTGCAGGCCGAGGAACGGGCGCCCATGGGACGGCAGGACCAGGGTGTCCTCGGGCATGAAGGTGTACTTGTCGAGCGACGTGAGATAGAGGCGCAGCGGGTCGGCGTTGGGCTCCATGTCGTTCACGCTCACGTTGGTCGAGATGCGCGGCAGCACCATGTCGCCGGCGATGAAGATCTTTTCCTGCGCGCAGTAGAGCGACGCATGCTCGGGGGCGTGCCCTTCGCCGATGATGATCTGCCACTGCTTGCCGCCGATCTCGATCATCTGGTTGTCGACGATGCGATCGAACGACGGCGGCACCGAAGGTACAAGGTTGTTGTAGTACTTGCGGCGCTCGCGAAGCTGCTGCAGCGCCCCCTCGTCCAGCATGCCGTGACGGCGGAAGAACTGCGCCGCGTTCTCGCCGCCGGTGGCGCCGCCCTGCACCGAGGCCTGGGAGAACAGGCGCGCGGTCGTGTAGTCGGTGAGCGTCATCGCCAGCGGCGCCTCGAAGCGCTCGCAGAGCCAATCCGCCAGACCGACGTGGTCCGGATGCATGTGCGTGACCAGCACGCGCACGATGGGCAGGCCGTCCATGCCGTGCGCGAACACGTGCTCCCAGTGCGCCTTCACTTCGTCGCGCGAGATGCCGCAATCGACTACCGTCCAGCCCTCGCGCCCGTCGACGCAGTCGCGCAGCAGCCACAGGTTCACGTGATCGAGCACGAACGGCAGGGGCATGCGCACCCAGCGGATGCCGGGCGCCACGTCGAATACATGGCCGGCCTCGGGCTGGGTGTCGCCCAGCGGATAATCGAGTTGTTGTTCCAGGGGATTCATCGTTTTTCCGTTTCCGCGCCGCTCGCATCGCAGCGCTACTCTGCCTACAATATCTTTACGTTTACGTAAAGTGCCAGACCCTTCATGACTTCGTCAACCACTTGGACGATATCCCAACTCGCGGAAGAGTTCGGCATCACCCCGCGGACCATCCGTTTCTACGAGGACGAGGCGATCCTGTCGCCCACGCGCCGGGGCAATCGGCGCGTGTACACCGCGCGCGACCGGGCGCACCTGAAAATGGCCGTGCGCGGGCGGCGGCTGGGGCTCTCGCTGGCCGAGATCCGCGATCTCATCGGCATGTATGCCTCGCCGCAGGATGGCCGCCGCCAGCTCGAGCGCTATCTGCAGGTGCTGCGCGAGCATCGCCGCATGCTCGAACAAAAGCGCGAGGACATCGAGCAGACGCTGGCCGAGATCGACGAACAGGAAACGCAGTGCCTGCGTCTGCTCGCGCGCAGCAGCGAGGCGAGCAGCGCCGCGTGAGAGGCTTGCCCTGCGCTCAGGCCGCGCCGGCCTCGCGCAGGAAGTCCAGGATGTGCGTGCCGAGGATCTCCTCGCCGCTGTTGAAGTGCGCCATGATCGAGGCGTGGTTGTGCCGCGGCAGTTGCAGAAAGCGCGGCGCCACCCGGCGCGCCACGGCCAGGCGATGCGCGAACTCCAGCCCGTAGATGTCGAGCAGCGGGTTCTCGAACTCGGCCGTGACGACGAAGGTGGGCAGCGGGCTGCAATGCGCGAACAGCATCGGCGAATGCCGCTCGTATACCGAGAAATCATCGCCGAAATAGGACGACACGCCGCCGGCGTTGGGATTCTCGGGCGAGCGGTCGGCACGCAGGCGCGCCGAGACCAGGATGTTGGCGGCCAGGTGCCGGCCGAGATAACCGACCCCCGAATCGAAAACGTAGCTCGCCACATGGGTGCCGCCCGCCGAATGCCCCAGCAGGGACATGCGCGCGGGGTCGCCGCCATGCTCGGCGATGTGCGTGTGCATCCACTGCACGGCGGCGGCCACGTCGTGGACCGCGTCCGGATACATCGCCTCGGGCGCCAGCCGGTACTCGATGTTCACGCCCACGAACCCATGGCGGGCGAACCAGTACAGCACATTGTCGAACATGCCCTGGGGGCCCGACTTGTCGCCACGCATGAAGGCGCCGCCATGCACGAAGGCGATCACGGGCGCGCCCGGTTTGACGGCCTTGGGCACGAAGACGTCGAGCGTCTGGCGCGGGTGCTCGCCGTAGGCCACGTCGCGCAGCACCTCGGCATGGCTGTTGTCCACGGCGGCAAGCAGGGGAGCGTAGGCGGCCTTGGCCTCGGCCGAGGCCGCGCGGATGTCCTGGTGCCAGCGCGGGCCGAGGCGGGCCATGAGTTCGCGCAGCGCCGCGGGCGCATCCTGCAGGGGAAGGGGATGGGTCATGGGTATCGGAACGCTAGGAAGTGATGGGACGATCGAGCTCGCGTATGGCCTCGCGCCGCAGATACAACAACCACAGCCCCGGCAGCGCGATGACGACGGTCACCAGGAAGAACCCCGGCCAGCCGAAGGCCTGCACCAGCGGCGGCGCGAGCGGGCCGGCGAGGTAGGTGCGGCCCACGGCCGACAGCGCCGACAGCAGGGCATACTGGGTGGCGGTGAAGCGCGCATTGCAAAGCCCCATCATGAGCGCGACGAAGGCCGCCGTGCCCATGCCGCCGCAAAGGTTCTCGAACCCGATGGCGCTGGCCATGAGAACGAGATTCTTCGGAGTGACCGCAATGAGCCAGTATGAAAGATTCGATACCGCCTGCGCAAGCCCGAAGACCATGAGCGAGCGATACAGGCCCAGCCGCGCGAGCAGGCTGCCGCCGACCAGGGCTCCGACGATGGTCGCCGCCAGCCCCATCACCTTGTTCACCGCGCCGACCTCGGTGGCGGAATAGCCCGCGCCGCGGATCAGGAACGTCGTCGACAACGCGCCGGCGAACGCATCGCCGAGCTTGTACAGCACGATGAGCGCGAGCAGCACGTAGGCGCCCTTGCGCGAGAAGAACTCGCGCATCGGCCCGCGGATCGCCTCGGACAGGTTGCGCGGCGCCGCCGCCGGCGTGTCCGGCTCGGGCGCGAAAAAGGTGGCGATGGCCAGCGCCGCCATCGCCGCGCCCATGACGACATACATGGCCTGCCAGCCGATCCAGGCGTCGGCGATGATGAGCGCGAGCCCGCCCGAGACCAGCATGGCTATGCGATAGCCCAGCACCGACACCGCGGCGCCCGCGCCTCGCTCGGCCGGCGTGAGCACTTCGGTGCGATAGGCGTCGAAGGCGATGTCCTGGGTCGCCGACAGAAACGCGACCAGCACCGCCAGCAGCGACAGCGCCAGCAGCGCGGAGGACGGCGGAAACAGGCCCATCGCGGCGATGGCGGCCGCCAGCCCGAGCTGCGTTGCCAGTATCCAGCCCCGCCGCCGCCCGAGCCAGGGCGGCGCGTAGCGATCCACCAGCGGGGCCCAGAGGAACTTGAGCGTATAGGCCGAGCCCACCAGCGTCAGAAAGCCGATGGCCTGCAGATCGACCAGCTCCACCGTGGCCCAGGCCTGCAGCGTGCCGCCGGTGAGCGCCAGCGGCAAACCGCTGGCGAAGCCGAGCAGCAACAGCGGCGCGACGCGGCGGCTGGAATAAACGAGATAGGCCGGCGTGGCGATGACACTCTCCCGAGAGCGCGCATGGAAAACAGGCAATCATACAGGCCGGCCTGGCGGGCCGCCTTCGACGCCAGCCGCCCCGCCGAACCCGGAACGCGCGCGCGCTCCTACAATGCCCGCAAACCACCGCAGGGAGACCCCATGTCACGTCCGCAACCGCCCGCGCGCAGCGACTACGCGCATTTCTCGCCGATCAGCACACGCTGGATGGACAACGACGCGTACGGCCACGTGAACAACGTCACGTACTACTCGTACTTCGACACCGCGGTGAATCGCTACCTGATCGAGAGCGGCGTGCTGGACATCCAGAGCAGTCCGGTGATCGGGCTGGTCGTGGAAACGGGGTGCCAGTATTTTGCATCGGTGGCCTTTCCCGAGGCCGTGACCGCGGGCATCCGCGTCACCCGGCTCGGCACGAGCAGCGTGCGCTACGAAGTGGGCATCTTCCGCGAGGACGACCCGAGCGCCGCCGCGCAAGGCCATTTCGTGCACGTCTACGTCGACCGCGAGAGCCGGCGGCCGGTGCCGCTGCCGGCGCCGCTGCGCGCGGCGCTGGAGCGGCTCGTCGTCCCGCAGGCCGACGGCGGCTGAGGACGCTGCCTCGCGCGACACGGACCCGCCGGCTTGCCCGTCATCTCCCTGGCGGGCGCCACATCCGGCTATCCGAGCGCCTCGATGACCGCAGCCATGCGCAACGCGCGGGCATCCTCGAAGCGCGGCGCAACCACCTGCAAGCCGACCGGCAGGCCGCGCACGCTGCCCGCGGGCACCGCGCAGGCCGGTACGCCCGCGTAGTTGAAAAGCGGCGTGAAGGCCGCGTGGCCGCGCGAGGTGGCGGGCCGCCCGCCGATCGTCGCCGGATAGGGCTCGGCCAAGGGCCAGGCGGTGACGGGCGCAGCCGGGCACAAGAGGACGTCCCAGGACTCGAAGAACCGGGCCATGGCCCCGCGTATGCCCTCCTGCAGCCGCAGCGCCGCCGCGATCACGGCAGGCCCATGCCGTGCGCCGGCCTCGATCTGCGCGACGAGATCGGGATCGATGCGCTCGCGCTCGGCGGCCAGGCGTTCGCCATACAGCCGGTACAGCCCGGCCTGCTGCAAGGCGACGAGGGGATATTCGTGCACGCCGGGCGGCCAGACGGGGTCGGCGTCGGCGATCCGCCAGCCGGCGGCGCGCAAGGCCTGGATGCGTCGCGCGAATGCCTCGCGCACGTCGTCGTCCATGGCGAAGCCGCAGCCCAGGCCAGGGCTCCAGGCGACGCGCAACCCATCCGTGGCACGCAGCGGCGCGTCGACCCAGCCCGTCTCGTAGAGAATCGGCACGCCCGCCGGATCGCCAGCGTCATAGCGCGCGAGCAGCTCGAACAGCAGGGCCGCGTCGGCTACCTGCCGCGTCATCAATCCGATCACCGAGAATCCGAAGTTGGGCTCGGCGAAACCCCACGGATGCGGAATCGTGCCGGCGCTGGGCTTGAGCCCGACGAGCCCGCAGTGCGCGGCCGGGCGCCGGGTGGAACCCCCGGCATCCGTGCCGACGGCGACGAGGCCCAGGCCTTGCGCCAGCGCCGCCACCGCGCCGCCCGAGGAGCCGCCCGGCGTGAGCCGCGGGTCCAGCGGATGACGCGTGGCGCCATGGAGCGGACTGTTGGTCACCCCCTTGCAGGCGAATTCCGGGCAATTGGTGATGCCCAGCATCACGCCGCCCAGCTCGCGCAGCCGGGCGACGACCCAGGCATCGCGCGGCGCGACGAAATCCTCGAAGAGACGCGAGCCCTGCGCGATGCGGTAGCCCTCGACCCACAGGTTGTCCTTCACCGTGAAGGGCACGCCGGCCAGGGGCAGCGCGGCGCCGTCCGCCACGCGCCGGTCGACGGCGGCGGCTTCCTCGAGCACCCTCTGCCGATCGAAGCGCACGATGGCGTTCAGTGCGGGGTTAAGCCCGGCCACGCGATCGACGAAGTGGGCCGCAACGTCGACGGCGCGCGTGCGGCCCGATGCGACCTCTTCAGCCAGCTCGCGCAGACCCAGCTCGTGCCATTGCCTCATGATGAAGACCTGGAGGAATCCTTGAAACGCGCGGCCAACGCCGGCGATACGCCCGTCACGTCGCGGCCCGAGAGCGGCGCATCCGCCCCGAGCGTGCTGGGCGGCAGGCGAAGATCGACGCGGGCCTGGGCCAGTGCCACCGCGCACGCCACGCCGTCGAGCACGGGCACCGGCGAGGCAGCCTGGGCGTCGGCCGCCATCGACGCCAGGGCGGCGCCCGCGAGCAGCACGACATCGACACCCCGACGCTCGCGCATGCGGGCAATGGCGGCGCACAAGGCTTCGCGTACGGCGTGCGGCTGCGCGAGCGCCTGCGCGGGCATGATGTCCACCGCATCGACCGCGGCGACGCGCGCGGCCATTCCGTAGGCCGCCGCCAACTCCTCGTACAGCGGCACCATGGCCCGCCCCAGCGTCAGCACGCCGATGCGGGTCCCCACCGTGGCGGCCATCAGCAGGCCCGCCTCGGTCATCCCGATCACGGGCACCGTGAAAAGCTCGCGGCACGCCCACAACGCCGTGTCCAGGGAGACCCCCAGCACGATGGCGTCGGCATCCGCGCCATGCGCCGCGGCAAGCTCCAGGACTTCACGCTGCGCAATCGCATTCTCGGCGCGCGAACCGATCACCAGCGGCCCGGATCGGCCCGTGACCGCCACGAGCGAAGTGCCGGGGCGAGCGGCGGTCCAGCCTGCGGCGAGGACTGCGTCCGTGACGGCCTGGGTGCGGTTGGGATTGACGAGCAGTATCTTCATCGGTAAGCCTTGGGAGGGACATGGGCAAGCCAGTGGCGGGCGATCTGCTCGCGCGTTGCCAGCCATACGCCCTCGGCGCCGACGATGCGCGCCACCAGATCGCGCAGGCCGCCGATGCGGCCCGCCCGCCCGATGATCCGGGTGTGCAGCCCGATGGACATCATGCGCGGCGCCTGGCGCGACTCCGCCAGCAGCCAGTCGAAGGCGTCGCCGCAGTACTCGGCGAAATCGCTGCCCTTGGCGAACGCGTGGCTGTCGAAGAAATTCATGTCGTTCGTGTCGAACGCGTACGGCAGGACCAGGCGCGGCTCGCCGTCGACCTGAACGTAGTAGGGCAGATCGTCGTTGTAGGCATCGCTGTCGTAGAGGAATCCGCCGTGCTCCTTGAGCAGCCGGCGCGTGTTCACCGACGCCGACGACTTGGTGTGCCAGCCCACGGGGGCCCTGCCCGACAATCGCGTGATGGCGCCGACCGCGCGGGCGATGCGCTCGCGCTCCTCGGCTTCGGCGAGACCGGCGTGGGATTCCCAGCGCCAGCCGTGGCAGCAGATCTCGAAGCCGCGCCGTGCGGCGTCCTGCGCGATCCATGGTGTCGCCTCGAGCGCCCGGCCGCAGGCATTGAGCGTCAGCGCAACGCCCGCATCGGCCAGCAGCCGGGTGATGCGGCCGTAGCCCACGCGAGCGCCATATTCGAAATGGCTCTCCATGCACAGGTCCGGCGCGCCCAGCACTTCGTGATTGACTTCATGGCAGCCTTCGTTGCGCTCGTCGCCGGCGCTCAGGGCAAACTCGGCGCCCTCCTCCACATTGAGGACGAAGGACACGGCCAGGCCGGCGCCGCCGGGCCAGCGCATGTCGGGCTGGGCCTCGCCGTAACCCAGGAAATCGCGCTGCATGGGACATTCGTTCATGGCAAACGTGCGGTAAGAATGTGGGGAACGACAGTATGGCGCAACCCTTCCCGGCATACGCCCTTGCTCATGGCTTCGTGCTCGTGCTAATGCTCGTGCTAACTATGCACGCCGTGTCGCAAGGAATGGGGAGAAAGGCATGGACACCAACGCTACGCGGCTCGCCGACGCCGCGCAGGACGAGACCTGGATGCGGGTGGCGCTGGCCGAGGCCCGCGAGGCTCATGCGCGGGGCGACTGGCCGACGGGCGCGGTCATCGTGCGCGACGGGGTGATGCTGGCCACCGGCCAGAACCGGCAGAACTCCCTGGGCGATGTCACGGCGCATGCCGAGACCGAGGCGCTGAAGGCGGCGTTCCGCGAGCATGGCGCGCAGGCCGTGCGCGGCACGACGCTGTACTGCACGATGGAGCCCTGCCCGATGTGCGCGGGCGCGCTCAAGATCGCCGGCGTGCACACCCTGGTGCTGGCCCTGCGCCATGCCACCCTGCGCAGGTCCGATCTGGGCGCCTACAGCGTGGAGCGCTTCTGCGAGCTCACCGGATATCCGCTGGTGCTGCGCGACGGCGTCCTGCAGGCGGAATACCTCGCCCTGCGCCGCGCATGGGGGCAGGACCCGGTCGCGCCCGCAAGCTGAGCGCAGCGCGGGCGCCGGCCGGAGGCGGGTCCCCACGCCGTGCACCCTCATCGCATGTGGCGCGAGATGCCCGCCACGCGTTCCATCAGCAGCATCATCAGCAGCGTGATGCCGATCAGCACGCCGGATACGGCGGCTGCGCGCACATCGAGATTCGATTCGATGATGTGCCACATGCGGATCGGCAGCACCTCGCTGCGCGCGTCGGACAGAAACAGCGACACCGCCACGTTGTCGAAGGAATACATGAAGCCGATGAAGGCGCCCGCCGCGACGCCGCGCGCGATCAGCGGCAGCGTGACGGTGCGAAAGGCGTAGGTCGGCGAAGCGCCCAGGGCGTGCGCGCTCTCCATCAGGGCGCCGTCCATCTGCAGCAGGCTCGCCGACGTGGTGCGCACGATGTAGGGCGTGGTGATGACCACGTGGCCCAGCACCAGCGTGGTGAAGGACAGCCCTGTGCCCGCCAGGTTGAACAGCATCAGCAACGAAAGGCCGATGGCCAGCGCGGGCAGCATCAACGGCGACAGGAAGACCGCCTCCAGCAGGCGCGCCCAGCCTTCGCGCCGGCGCGCGAGCGCAAGCGCCGCGGCCACCGCCAGGACGATGGATATCCCCGTGGCGACCGCCGCCAGCCTGAGCGACAGCAGGAAGGCATCGATCAGTTCGGGCGATTGGGTCCACAGCGCTTCGTACCAGCGCAGCGAATACCCCGGCGGCGGAAACCTCAAGGAGTAGCCGCTGGTGAACGAGGTGATGACCACGATGACCGTGGGCGCGAGCAGCAGGATGCCCGCGAGCACCCCGAGCATGCCGAACACCGCCTTGAACGAAAAGCGCTCCAGCGACCCGGACGTCGAGGCGCGCGCGACGGCACCGGCCTCGGGCCTGGCCACGCGCCCGAGATAGACCGAACCGCGCTGCCGCGCGCCGGTGGGAATACCGGATCTCTTAGGCATGCACGAACCCCTTGCTGCGGCGACCGAGCGCGTTGATGAGCACCACCACGGCCAGCACGCTGACCAGCAGCAGGATGGCGATGGCGGCGGCGAACGGGTAGTTGTTGGCCTGCACCGCCTGCTGATACATGTAGAAGGGCATGTAGATGTTCTGCCCGCCGCCGACCAGCGTCTGCGTGACGAACGCGCTGATGCTGGAAGCGAACACCAGCAGGCTGCCGGCGAGCAGGCCCGGCGCCGACAGGGGCAGCGTGACCTTGAGGAAGGTGCGCCAGTGCCCGGCGCCGAGCGCGAGCGAGGCCTGGTGCAGGTTCGGGTCCAGCGCGGTGAGCGCCGAGATCAAGGGCAGCACCATGAGCGGCAGCTCGATCTGGGCCAGCGCCACCACCACGGCCGTATCGGTGTACAGCAGGCGCAGCGGCTCGGCGATCCAGCCCAGTTCGAGCAGCGCCGTATTGATGATGCCCTGCCGCCCCAGGATCACGACCCACGCGAAGGTGCGCACCACCGAGCTGGTGAGCAGCGGCAGGATGATGAGCAGCAGCAGCAGGCCCTGCCAGCGCGCGGGCGCCTGCGTGTACAGGTAGGCCAGCGGAAAGCCGACGAGCATCGCGAGCAGCGTGACCTTCACGCCCAGCCACAAGGTATTGCCCAGGATGGCCAGGTTGAAGGCATCGCCCAGGAACTTGACGTACTGGGCGACGCCGGGCTCGGACAGCATGGGATCGTTGTGCAGGCTGACGTAGCCCAGCAGCAAGATGGGCGCGAACACGAACGCGACGAAGAACAGGCCCAGCGGCACGGCAAGACCGATGGGCGGCGCCAGGCGGGAGGAGGACGCGGCCATGGCGCTCAGCCCACGAAGACGCTGGCGGGCGAACCGCGCCGCAGTTGCAGCCCGACCCGGTCGCCGCTGCCGAAGCGCTGCGCATCGGTGGTGCGCGGCTGCGTCACCTTGACGGCCGCGCCATCCGCGAGCCGCAGCTCATACACCAGCGACGGCCCGAGCGGCAGCACCATCTCGACCGTGGCCGGCAAGGCGTCGCCGCCCGGCTCGGCCAGGCACAGATGCTCAGGCCGGGCGGCCAGCACCACCGCGCCGGGCCGCGAACAAGGCCACGCCTCGTCGAGCAGCACCTTCCCGCCGCCGGCGCACGCCACGCTGAAGCCGTCGGCGTCGGCGGCCAATCGCCCCGGCACCAGGTTGGCCGTGCCGATGAAGGTCGCGACGAAGCGGCTGCCCGGGCGATCGTAGATGGCTTCGGGCGTGTCGAACTGTTCGACGTTGCCCGTGTTCATGACCGCGATGCGATCGGCCATGGACATCGCCTCTTCCTGATCGTGCGTGACCAGTATCGTCGTGATGCCCAGCTCTCGCTGGATGCGCCGGATCTCGATCTGCATGTCCAGGCGCAGGTTCTTGTCCAGCGCGGCGAACGGCTCGTCCAGCAGGAGAACCCGGGGCCGCACCGCCAGTGTGCGGGCGAGCGCGACGCGCTGCTGCTGCCCGCCCGACAACTCGCGCGGATAGCGCTTGGCGAAGCGCGACATCTGTACCATGTCGAGCATCTCGCCGGCGCTCGCCTGCGCCTTGGCCGCGGCCACGCCGCGCGCGCGCAGGCCGTAGGCGACGTTGGCCAGCACGGTCATGTGGGGAAACAGCGCGTAGTTCTGAAAGACGATGCCGGCGCCGCGCTCGTTGGTCGGCAGCGCATCGACCACGGCCCCGGCGATGCGCACCGTGCCTTCGGTCTGGTGCATAAGCCCGGCGACGATCCGCAGCAGGGTGGTCTTGCCGCAGCCGCTCGGGCCCAGCAGCGCCACCAGCTCACCCGCCTCGATATGCAGGGAGACGGACTCCACGGCGGTCGTGCCGGCATAGCGGTGATGGATCTGTTCCAGTTCGACGTCGACGCCGGCGGTCGGGGCAGATGGGGACATGCGCAATCCTGTTGAGGCCAGTGCTGAATCGGTATCCGCCCGTTCGGCACACAAGATCCATGCCAATCTTGAGTACAAAGCCTGTCATGGATTGGACCCAATCAATATCGATCTTTGCGCGCAATTCTGTGCACAAGCTCACCATAGGAGGGCATGCGCGGCGCAACTTTGGGGCATGCGCCGCTCGCGCAACCGGGCGTACCGCATGCATCGCAACATGGCATGGACCTTGCCCTAGCAGCATCACGCTGACTCGAGCCTTCATCCGCAAGCAAGGAAACCCTCCATGACCTCACGCATCTCCCGTCGCCATTTCCTGCAGGGTGCCGCCGGCCTGGCCGCCGTTCAACTTGCCTCCCACCCCGGCCTGGCCTTCGCGCAAAGCCAGTCCATCGTCGCCACGACCTATCCTGGCGCCTGGGAGTCGGCGCATCGGGGCATCCTGCTGCCTGCGTTCACCAAGGCGACCGGCGCGTCGGTCAGTCTGACGCCCTCGCTGGCGGTGGACACCGTGTCGAAGATCGTCGCATCGCGGGCCAACCCGGCCTTCGACGTGATCATCCTGGACGAAGGCCCCTATCTCGCCGCCATGGCTCAGGACCTCTTCGAGCCGATTCCGGTCGACAAAGTGCCCAACCTCAAGGATGTCCCGGCCTCGATGGTCGACCCGCGCGGTCAGGGTGTGTTCGTCTCCGGCCAGATCATCGGCATCGCCTACAACACCGAGCGCATCAAGACCCCGCCCACCTCCTGGAACGACCTGCTCAAGCCCGAGTACAAAGGCCGCGTGGGCCTGGCCGGCATGGGCTCGACGTTGATGTCCGCCTGGATGGTCGAGATCGCGCGCCTGAACGGCGGCGACGAAGAGAACCTGGAGCCCGCGTTCGAGTTCGTGAAGAAGCTGCTGCCCAACGTGAGCGCGGTGGCCAGCAACCCGGGCTCGCTCGCTACGCTGTTCCAGCAAGGGCAGATCGACATCTCGGTGCACTACAACAACAACGTCGGCGACCTGCAGGGCAAGGGCGTGCCCGTGGCCCTGACCAGGCCCGACACCGGCTGGATCCACATCAAGAGCGTGATGAACATCGTCAAGAACACGAAGAACGTCGACCTGGCCGCCGCGTACATCGATGCCGCCCTCAGCCCGGAGGTGCAGACCCAGATGGCCGCGGACCCCTACTTCATCGTACCGGTCAACACCAAGGCCGAGTTCAGCAAGGGCCTGCAGGCGTATGCGTCCAGCATGGCCGAAGTCGAGGCCATGAGCGGCGTGGACTGGGAGAAGCTCAACCCTCGCCGGGGCGAGTACATCGATCGCTTCAATCGCGAGGTGCGCGTCTGAGGCAATCCGCGTTGCCGGCGGGCGGGCCCAACGCAGGCGGGCCGGCCCACGGCGTTTCCGACGAACCCCGGCCCGACCCGCGCGCCCCATGCTGCAATCCGGCGAACCAGCGCCTGGCAAACCCTCTGCCTCCAAAGCCAACATCTACCAGCGCATCTACGACGCCATCGTCGAACACCGCCTGCTGCCCGGCACGAAACTCTCCGAAGAGCGCGTGGCCGAGCTGTTCGCCGTCAGTCGAACCCAGGTGCGCGGCGTCCTGCAGCGCCTGGCCGCCGAGGAACTGGTCACGCTGTATCCGAATCGGGGCGCCTTCGTCACCACGCCCACCGCAGCAGCCGCACGCGACGTCTTCGACGTGCGTCGCACGCTGGAGCCCGCCGTCGTCGAGCGCTTGATCCACCGCATACGATCCGGCGCCGCGCCGGACGCCGTGGACCGCCTGCGCGCGCTGGTGCGCAGCGAGCAACAGGCGCACGCGGCCGGCGATCGCCGCACCGCGGTACGGCTCTCGGGCCGCTTTCACGTGCTGCTGGCCGAACTCACGGGCAGCCCGCTGCTGACGCGCATGATGCGCGAGCTCACACCGCTCACCTGCCTTGCGATCCTTGCCTTCGAAGCGCCGATCGCGTCGGCCTGCAAGCACTGCGACCATGCGGCTCTGGTCGAAGCCATCGCGCATGCGCGCACGGGCCAGGGCCGCGAGCTGATGATCGCCCATCTGGATGCCATCGAGCGTTCGCTGCGCCTCGATACGCCGCAGGCCGGCGCGATCGACCTTGCCACCGTCCTTCTGCGTTGATCGCACGCGGCAGCCGCGCATGCAGGCAAGCATCTTGCTGAGTCGACGCGTTCGTTGCATTCGACAGGAGACCAGGATGGCATATACGCGCACACAGGCGCAGAAGCTCTTGACCACGAGCGAGCTCGCCTTGTTCGACGCAGGTCGTTCCACCGAGATACGCAAGCTCGGCAAGGCCGAATTGCGCGGCAAGCTCGAACGCTCGCGCAAGCTGCGCGACAAGTACCGCGATCTCTATCGCCGGCAGCGCCTGGCCATCCGCGGCGCCACCGGCAGCAAGAGCGGCGCGCGCGGCACGGCCAACCTGCGCACGCAGCAGAAGGAAGAGATCCTGGCCGAGGTGGTCGCCCGCATGGAAGCCCGCATCGCGCAGATCGAACAGCAGGAAGACCAGGCGTTCGAGACCGCGCAGCGAGCCAGCGTGAGCGGCTCGGTGGCGGGGCTGGGCAGGGCCGTGAAGAAGGCCGTGGCCAAGAAGGCCGCAGCCAGGAAGTCGGCGCGCAAGGCGGCGGCCAAGCACGGCGGCGCGGCCACCGCCAGCAAGGTAGGCAACGCCAAGACGGCACGCCGCAACCAGAGCGAAGCCGCGCGCGCGGTCGAACCCAAACGCGGCGCCAAGAGCACGCGCTCGACCGTGCTGAGCGCCCGCCAGCGCTCGGCCAACGCGCGCGCCCAGGCCAAGCGCGACAGCCGCTGAGGCCGTCCCGAGCCCTCGGGAAAAAGGCGGCCCGCGGGCCGCCTTTTTCCTGCCGCTACGCGCGAACAGCCTGGACTGTGCGCAAGATCAGCCGACCCTGCCGGGCACGCGCCTGCGCAACGCGGCCAGCGTGCCCAGCGACACCGCGATCACCACGAGCGAGACCGCCGTGGTGAGCGTACCCAGGGCGTAGATCACCGGCGTGGTCACGGTGGTCGTCAGGCCCTGCAGTTCCAGCGGCAGGGTATTGAGGTCGCCGATGGCCTGCGACGAGCGCGCAATCTCGTCCCAGCTCAGCGTGAAGCCGAACATGCCCACGCCGACCAGGCTCGGGCCGATCATGGGCAGCACGACGTAGCGAAAGGTCTGCCAGGGCGTGGCGCCGAGATCGCTGGCGGCCTCCTCGAACGCCGGGTCAAAGCGGTTGAACACCGCGAACATGATGAGCAGGCCGAACGGCAGGGTCCAGGTCAGATGCGCTCCCAGGCCCGAGGTGAACAATCCCATGGTGGTCGTGTAGTCCGACAGGAAGTCGTACCACTCGTAGTACTCGGCCAGCGCGACCACGGCCGAATCGAGCAGGCGGAACTGCAGGCCGATACCCAGCGAGACGATGATCGAGGGCATGATGAGGCTGGCCACGCTGACGTAGAAGAGCAGGCCCCCGCCCTTGAAGCCCTTGCGAAAGGCCAGCCCGGCCAGCAGCGAGAGCGCCACCGTCAGCGCCATGACGATGCCGCCCAGCGCCAGCGAGCGGCGAAACGCCGCGCCGATGTCCACCAGCCCGACGCCCTCGAACAGACGCTGGAACCAGTGCAGCGACACGCCGCGCATGGGAAAGGTGAGCCCGCCTTCCGGCCCCTGGAAGCTCAGCACGAAGATGCCGAGCATCGGCCCGTAGAGAAACAGCACGAAGGCGCCGAAGATCGCGGCGAGGACGTAGAAGCCGGGTGTGCGTCGTTCGCGGTCCATCACAGCTCCTTGCGGACGTCGACCAGGCGGGTGAGCGCCCAGATGATCATGAGCACGATGGCCAGCAGGATCACCGCGTTGGCCGCGGCCATCGGGAACTGCAGATAGGAGGTCTGCACCTGGATGGTCTTGCCCACGGACGGGATCTGCTGGCCGCCCATCACTCCCACCGTCACGAAGTCGCCCATCACAATGGTAATGACGAAGATCGAGCCGATGATGATGCCGGTGCGCGTGAGCGGCACGATCACGTTCCAGAGAATCTGCCAGGACGAGGCGCCGGCGTCGCGCGCTGCCTCGACCAGGCTGCGGTCGATGCGCATCATGGCATTGAAGATCGGTACGATCATGAACAGCGTATAGAGGTGCACGTAGGCGAGCACCACCGAGAAATCCGAGTACAGCAGCCATTCCAGCGGCCGATCGACCAGCCCCAGCGCCAGCAGCGTGTCGTTGACCAGCCCGTGCCGGCCGAGCAGCGGCATCCAGGCGATCATGCGGATCACGTTGGACGTCCAGAAAGGCACGGTACAGATCACGAAGAACAGGATCTGCATGCGCAGGGTGCGCACATGGAAGGCCAGGAAGTAGGCCACGGCGAAGCCCAACACCAGCGTGATCAGCCAGGTAAGGAAGCTGAATTTCAGGGTGGACAGATAGGTGCGGAAGGTGGTGCACAAGCCATCGCCGGCCAGGCAGCCGGCGAAGACGTCGCTGTAGTTGCGGAACGTGAACGCGGGGATGATCTCGTACTGGTTGTATTCCCACACGCTGATCGTGAGCACCAGCGCGAGCGGCACGATGAAGAACAGCGCGAAGACCAGCGAGAAGGGCGTGGCCTGCAGCCACGCCGGCGCCCGCCAGCCCAGGCGGCCGGGCGGCGGCGCGGGCGGAGCATGTGCCGGCCCCGCGCCGGCGTCGGTGCGGGCCGTGCTTTCTTCGGAAGTGACGGCATGCGCCTGCATCATGCACTCCAGAACAGGGTTGACCCCCCGGCCATGGCCGGGGAAACCGCAGGTACGGCGCGGCTGGGCGCTGCGCTGAGCGCGCGGGCCGATCCCGCCACGGCCGCGCAGCCGCCCGGCCGCCGCGCCGCGACGATCAGGCGGCGACGAACTCGTTCCATTTCTGGATCATGTACGCGTTCTCGTCCATCACCGAGTTCCAGCAGGCGATCGCACCCATGCGCTCGTTGTAGGAACCGCCGTCGCGCACCGTGCCGGCCTTCTCGAGCAGACGCCCGTCGGGCGCCGTGATGTCCTGGGCGGCGGGCTTGCCTTCCATCCAGTAGTCCCACTCGTACGGCTCCATGTTCTCCTTGGCGGTTTCGAGCACCGCCGAGTAGTAGCCCTGGCGGTTCAGGTAGGCGCCCGCCCAGCCGTCGAGGAACCAGTTGATGAACTCGTAGGCCGCATCGACCTTGGCGCCCGCCAGCGTGCGCGGCAGACCGAAGCCCGATGCCCAGGCACGGTAGCCCTCCTTCAACGGCTGGAACGTGCACGCGATGCCCATCGAGCGAACCTGAGTGACCGCGGGCGACCACATCGACTGGATCACGACTTCCCCCGAGGCCATCAGGCTGACCGACTCGTTGAAGTCGCGCCAGAGCGCGCGGAACTGGCCGTTGCGCTTGGCCTCGATCAGGGTCTTGATCGTGAGGTCGATCTCCTCGCGCGTCATGTTGCCCTTGTCGGCGTACTTGTGGATGCCGGCCGCCTCGACCGCCATCGCGGCGTCCATGATGCCGATCGACGGGATGTTCAGCGTCGCGGCCTTGCCCTTGAACTCCGGGTTGAGCAGTTCTGACCAGGATTCCACCGGCCGGCCGATCAGGTCCGGGCGGATGCCCAGCGTATCGGCGTTGTAGGTGGTGGGAATCAGTGTCATGTACTGCGTGGGCTCGGCCGCGAAGGTCTTGGCGCTGGGCGACTCGAGGAACATCACCTTCTTGGGCGCCGTGCCCTGATCGCCCACCGGCTTGCCGTCGACTTCGCCGCGGGTGAAGAGCGGGGTGATCTTGTCGGCGTACTTGATGCGCTTGGTGTCGATGCCGACCAGGTTGCCCGAGGGCATGATGTTGCGCAGCGCGAAGTACTCGGTGTCGATGAGGTCGAACGAGTGCGGCGCGGTGAGGGCGCGGCGGCCGACGTCGTCCGTGGTCACCGGGATGTACTGGATGCGGATGCCCGTGTCCTCGAAGAACTTCTGGGCGATCTCGTTGCTCTGGTTCACCGCCGTGCCCAGATAGCGCAGGGTGGGCTTTTCCTGGGCGTGCACGAAGGGAAAGGCGAGCATGCCGGCGCCCGCGGCCGCGCCCTGGAGCAGGCGGCGGCGCGTCGTGCTGCGCGGGTTGGCTGGCGAGACGATGGAACGGGCGGTGCGGTCGTGCGGCTTGCGATCGGACATCTCGTGGCTCCTTGCCGGGGTGGGATAAGGCGGCGCTCAGGCCTGCAGGCGATGCGCGGCCTCGGGGGCCCAGGCCGCGCGCAGGGCGGCGCCGGGCTCGATGGGTGCGGCGTGAAACACCTGGTCGGGCACGGTGGCGGTCCACTCCTCGCCCTGGGCGGTGGCGAGCGCGACCTGCACGTGCGTACCCTGGTATTCGCAGGCGGTGACCGTGACCGGCACGCCGTCGCCCTGCGGCGCAAGACGGATGCGGTCGCTGCGCACGGCCACCTTGCCGGCGGGCGTGTGCACGACGTTGTGGCTGCCGATGAAGCGCGCCACGAACTCGGTGCGCGGCGCGTCGAACACCGCGCGCGGGCTGCCCGCCTGCTCGATGCGCCCGGCGTTCATGACCACCACCAAGTCGGCCAGCCCCATGGCTTCTTCCTGCGAGTGCGTGACGTGCACGAAGGTGAAACCGAGCGTCTTCTGCCAGCGCTTCAGCTCGGCGCGCATGCGCACCCGCAGAAAGGGGTCGAGCGCCGAAAGCGGCTCATCGAGCAGCAGGGCGCGCGGCTCGGTGATGAGCGCACGCGCGAGCGCCACGCGCTGCTGCTGGCCGCCCGAGAGCTGCGCGGGCAGGCGCGCGGCGTAGGCGTCCATGTCGACCAGGGCGAGCAGTTCCCGGGCGCGAGCGTGCCGGGCGGCCTTGTCCACGCCCTTCATCTTCAGGCTGAAGGCGACGTTGTCCAGTACCGACAGGTGCGGGAACAGGGCATAGCTCTGGAACATCATCGCCGTGCCGCGCGCGGCCGCGGGCAGGTTGGTGATGTTGCGCGAGCCGAGCACGATGTCGCCTTCGCTGGCGATCTCATGCCCGGCGATCATGCGCAGGGTGGAGGTCTTGCCGCAGCCCGAAGGCCCGAGCAGGCAGCAATAGCTGCCGCCTTCGATGCGCAGGTCGATGCCGTCGACCGCCACGGTATCGCCGTAGCGCTTGGTCACCGCCGCCAGTTCCAGACGCGACTCGTGCGGGGGCGGCGCCTCCAGCGCGAGGGCCGGACCGCTATCGGGGGCAAGCGACTGACTCATGCGGATTTCCTCCGTTTCTGGACATCCCGGCCCAGCAGCCGGGCCAGGGTGGGCGAGACCGCCGAGCCCAGCGGGGCGAGGCGGGTCTCCAGCTCGAGCAGGTGTGCGCGCATCTCGCCGGCAGCGCGCGCCACGTCGCCCGACGCGATGGCGTCGAGCAGGGCGCCGTGATGATGCGCGACGCACATGGGCGCATCCTTTTGCTGGTACATGGCAAAGAGCAGGGACGTGCGCGAGACCAGATCCCGCAGCAGCTCGTACAGCACCGGATTGCCGGCGGCGCGCGCGAGCTGCAGGTGGAACTCGCCGGACAAGCGGATCGACTCGGCGCGGTCCGCGCGCGCCACCGCCGCCTGCTCGAGCGCCATCGCCTCGCGCAGCGCGGCCACGTCACGTGCCGTGGCCGCGCTGGCCAACTGGCTCACCAGCTCGCCCTCGATGAGCTGGCGGGCGGCGAAGACATGGCGCGCCTCCGACCAGGCCGGCCTGGCCACCTGCGCCGTGCGCTTGGGTTCCTGCACCACGAGACGGTCGCGGATCAGCCCGATCAGGACCTCGCGCACCACCGTGCGGCTCACGCCGAACGACGCGGCGATCTCCTGTTCGCGCAGCTTGGTTCCCGGCGGCAGCCGATGGTCGACGATCGCGGCGCGCAGCTCGGCATACACCTGCACCGCCGAACCGGCATGTGCGGCTTCGGCGGCGGGCACGGGTGGTGCAGGAGGATGGCGCAGCGACATGGCGGACCGAAAAAGGCGGCTTTGCACGACAAAGTGCAAGGGCTGTGCCAATTTGTGCAGCGCACCGGCCGGGCGGCTCGCCGTGCCGACGCCGCCGCCGCAAACCCCTGCCGGGTCAACGGCTTGGAGCCGGCAGGCGGCCGCCCGCGCAATCTTGCATGGAAAATGCTTATGGCGGTGTAGGCTAATCTTGCATACAGGATCAGTACACGATGCCGCACGAATCCAGTGCACCACGCACCAGAACGGATGCCCACGCCCTTCTTCCGAGCCCCGCCATGCGCCTATGCGTCATCAATCCCAACACCTCGAGCGCCATGACTCTCAAGATCGGCGAGCAGGCGCGCCGGGCCGCAGGGCCGGGCACCGAGATCCTCGCGGTGAACCCGGACATGGGGCCGGCGTCCATCGAGTCCCACTACGATGACGCCGTGGCGGTGCTGGGTGTGCTCGACGTCATCCGCCGCGGCGAGGCCCAGGGCTGCGACGGCTATGTCCTGGCGTGCTTCGGCGACCCCGGCCTGGCGGCGGCGCGGGAAGCCGCGCGCGGCCCCGTGATCGGCATCGCCGAGGCGGCCATGCATGCGGCGAGCTTCGTCGCCACCGGCTTCTCGGTGGTCACCACCCTGACCCGCACCTGCGTGATCGCCGAGCACTTGGCCGAAGCCTACGGCATGGCGCGCTTCTGCCGCAGCGTGCGCGGCACCGATATTCCCGTGCTCGACCTGGAGCACGACGACCCGGCCGCCTACGCCGAGATCCTGGCGGCCTGCCGGCGCGCCTTGAGCGAAGATCGCTCGGGCGCCATCGTGCTCGGCTGCGCCGGCATGAGCGACCTCGCCCTGCGGCTGCGCACGGAACTCGGCGTGCCCGTCATCGACGGCGTCGGCATGGCCGTGCGCCTGGTGGAATCCCTGGTCGCCCTGGGCATCGCCACCAGCAAGCAGGGCGACTACGCCGACCCCATCCCCAAACCCTATACCGGACTCACCGCGGGCTTCGCCCGCACCGCCCGCACCGCCTGAACCGCATGGAGCAACGCATGCAAACCCTCGACGACCTGGCCCGAACCCCCTACCCGCGCGACCTCATCGGCTACAGCCGCAAGCCGCCTCACGCCGCCTGGCCGGGCGGTGCGCGGATCGCCGTGCAATTCGTCCTCAACTACGAAGAAGGCGGCGAGAACACCATCCTGCACGGCGACGCCGCCTCCGAGGCCTTTCTGTCCGAGATGGTGAGCGCCGTCGCCTTCCCGGGCGAACGGCACATGAGCATGGAATCGCTGTACGAGTACGGCAGCCGCGTCGGCGTCTGGCGCCTGCTGCGCCTGTTCGGCGAACGCCGCCTGCCGCTCACCGTCTTCGGCGTCGGCATGGCCCTGGCGCGCAACCCCGAGGCCGCCCACGCCTTCGTGGAGGGCGGGCACGAGATCGCCTCGCACGGCTGGCGCTGGATCGACTATCGCAACGTGCCCGAGGAGATCGAACGCGAGCACATCGCGCTGGCCGTCGAGACCATCCGCCGCTACACCGGCGCCCCGCCCGTCGGCTGGTACACCGGACGCACCGGCCCCAACACGCGGCGCCTGGTGGCCGAGCACGGCGGCTTCCTGTACGACGCCGACTCCTATGCCGACGACCTGCCCTACTACGAGGACGTCGGCGGCAAGCCCCTGCTCATCGTGCCCTACACCCTGGACACCAACGACATGCGCTTCGTGCAGGCGCAGGGCTTTCACACCGGCGAACAGTTCTATACCTACCTCAAGGACGCCTTCGACGTGCTGTACGCCGAAGGCGCCACCACGCCGCGCATGCTGTCGGTCGGCCTGCACTGCCGCCTGGTCGGCCGCCCGGGCCGCCTCGCCGGCCTGGCGCGCTTTCTGGACTACATCCAGGGCCACGAGAAGGTCTGGATCTGCAAGCGCGAGGACATCGCGCGGCACTGGCTGGCGACGCACCCGGCGGGGTGAGGCGCGGGCCATCGCCCCCGCGCACACCGCCCTTCAGGCGGCGCGGCGCATGCGCTTGAACAACGTCACCGCCGCCAGGATGATGGCGCCGGCGATGATGCCGACGAGCGCGTTGAAAGCCATGACGCTCAGCGAGCCGACGAAGGCGCCGAGCGCGCCGAGATCCTCGGACTGATGTTCGAGGAAGGGCACCCCGTGAACGAGAATGCCGCCGCCGACCAGGAACATGGCGGCGGTGCCGACCACCGAGAGGGCCTTCATCAGCCACGGCGCGGCAGCCAGGATGGCCCGGCCGGTGCCTTGCGCCAGTGCGCCGGCCCGTTCGCTCAGGTGCAGCCCCAGGTCGTCCAGCTTGACGATGCCCGCGACCAGCCCGTAGACGCCGACCGTCATGGCCAGGGCGATGCCGACCAGCACGACGACCTGTTGCATGAAGGGCTGACCCTGCGTGACGCCGAGGGTGATCGCGATGATTTCGGCGGAGAGAATGAAATCCGTCCGGATGGCGCCCCGGATCTTGTCCTTCTCGAGATGCACAGCGTCGCGCGGTGCGTGCTGCAGCTTGCGCACGTGCTCTTCGTGCGCGGCAGCCCGTTCCGGCGCAGAATGCAGGAACTTGTGCGCAAGCTTCTCGCAGCCTTCGTAGCAGAGAAAGGCGCCGCCGATCATCAGCAGCGGCGTCACCAGCCAGGCAGCGAAGGCGCTGATCAGCAAGGCGAGCGGCACCAGGATCGCCTTGTTGACCAGCGAGCCCCGGGCCACGGCCGCGACGACCGGCAGCTCGCGATCGGCGCGCACGCCCGTGACCTGCTGCGCGTTCAGGGCGAGATCGTCGCCGAGCACGCCGGCAGTCTTGCGTGCCGCGACTTTGGTCATCACCGACACGTCGTCCAGCAAGGAGGCGATGTCGTCGAGCAAGGCAAGCAGACTACCGGAAGCCATGGGGCGACCCTGAAAAGGCGGTGACACGCAGCATAGCGCATGCTTTTGTGCCTATGCCTGGCGAATCCAGGCCGCATGCAGACCGCGAGGTGGACCACGCCTGGATCGATGGCTAGGAACCGGCAATGATATCTATCATGATATATACTCTACCGGTTGGTGACCGTTACTCTTTGGGATAGCGAGGACATTCGACATGCAAACCGCCAAACTGTTCAGCAACGGACGCAGCCAGGCCGTGCGCCTGCCGGCCGAGTTCCGCTTTGAAGGAAGCGAGGTCTTCATCCGTCGTGACCCGCTGACCGGCGACGTCATACTCTCCAAGCGGCAAGGCTGGTCTTCATGGGATGAATTTCTCAGCCAGCGCGACCTCGAGGCGGTACCGGAAGACTTTCTCGCTGATCGGCGGCAGCCGCCCGAGCAATCCCGTGCGCTGTGGGAGCCCGCACCACCCATCAAGCATGAAAGTGAAGAATGACACCGCGCTTCATGCTAGATACCAACATTGCCAGCTATCTGCTGCGCGGCAGCCATCCGGCACTGGAGCAGCGGTTGCGGCGGGAGGCTGTGGCCGCCGTCTGCATCTCGGCCATCACCCGCGCCGAACTGCGCTACGGTGTCGCCCGCCTGCTGCCCGCCGCCACACGGCTGGACCGTGAAGTGGAGCGCTTTCTGCGGGGAATCACCACGCTCGCCTGGGACGACGCCGCCGCCGACGCCTACGGTCAGGTACGCGCACGGCTGGAACGCCAGGGGCAGGCCATTGGTGCCCTGGATACTCAGATCGCCGCCCATGCCCTGATCACGAATCTGACGCTGATTACGCACAACGTACGGGAATTCCAGCGCGTTGCCGGTTTGCAGGTGGAAGACTGGACACGAACCTGATGCCTGGGATGGGCCGCTTTGCCAGGCCCTACAGCGTTGCCTCGTAATCGATGACGAGCGGCGCATGATCCGAAAAGCGCTCGTCCTTGTAGATCGAAGCGGCATGGGCCTTGGCCGCGATGCCCGGGGTGGCGATCTGATAGTCGATGCGCCAGCCTACGTTCTTGGCCCAGGCCTGGCCCCGGTTGCTCCACCAGGTGTACTGGTCGGGCCGGTCGTCCACGACCCGGAACACGTCGACGAAGCCGCGCTTCTCGAAGACGTCGGTGAGCCAGGCGCGCTCCTCGGGCAGAAAGCCCGAGTTCTTCTGGTTGCCGCGCCAGTTCTTGAGGTCGATTTCCTTGTGCGCGATGTTCCAGTCGCCGCAGATGACGAACTCGCGGCCGGTGGCCTTGTGTTCGGCCATGAGGCCATCGAGCCAGGGGCCGAACTCGTCGAGAAAGCGGTACTTGGCGGCCTGGCGCTCTTCGCCGCTGCTGCCCGAAGGCAGGTAGGCGCTGATCACGCTGGTCCTGGGCCAATCGGCGCGGATGATGCGGCCCTCGGCATCGAACTCCTCCACCTCGAAGCCGCTCACGACGCGCTCGCAGGCATCGCGCACGTAGAGGCCGACACCGCTGTAGCCCTTTTTCCGGGCGGAGAAGAAATGTCCGGTGTAGCCGGGCGGGTTGCGCAAGCCCTCGTCGAGGTCGGACTCCAGCGCCTTCAGTTCCTGCAGGCAGATGACGTGGGCGCCGCTGGCTTCGATCCAGGGCTGCAGGCCCTTCCTGAAGGCTGAACGGATGCCGTTGAGGTTGAGCGAAACGATACGCAGCAAGAAGGTCTCCGTGGCGCCGGCCGCTCAGGCGGGCGCTCAAGAAATGGCGGGAAACGGACGCCGCCCGGCTGGTCGGCCGCGGCGACGGCATACAATGTCGGCCCCGATGATAGCAACTCCCCCCTCCGCCACCATGTCCGACTCCACCCTGCGCACCACCTTCGTCCGCTTCGCCATCGAGCAAGGTGTGCTGCGTTTCGGCAGCTTCCAGACCAAGTCCGGGCGCAACAGCCCCTATTTCTTCAATGCCGGCCTGTTCAACACCGGCGCTACGCTGGGCCGGCTGGCCGCGTTCTACGCCGAGACGCTGCGCACGAGCGGCGTCGCCTTCGACATGCTGTACGGGCCGGCCTACAAGGGCATCCCGCTGGCCGCGGCCACGGCGATGGCGCTCTCGGTGGACGCGCAGGACGTGCCGTTCGCCTTCAACCGCAAGGAAGCCAAGGACCACGGCGAAGGCGGCACGCTGATCGGCGCACCGCTCAAGGGCAAGGTCGTGATCGTGGACGATGTGATCACCGCCGGCACCTCGGTGCGCGAGTCGGTCGACATCATCCGCGCGGCGGGCGCCGAGCCGGCCGCCGTGCTGATCGCGCTGGATCGCCAGGAGCGCGCGGGCGACGCTGAAACCCTGTCCGACGGCTCGGCCGTGCAGGACGTGCAGAAGACCTACGGCATCCCGGTCGTGAGCATCGCCTCGCTGGACGACATCCTCGCGCACCTGGAAAGCGCAGCGGGCGAGGCGCTCGCCGAGCACCGCGACGCCGTGCTGGCCTACCGTACGCGCTACGGCATCGCGGGCTGACGCCCGCCATGCCCGCCGACGGCACGCCGCGCTCGCTCGCCATTCCCCGCGGCACCATCCTGCTGCTCGCCCTGGCGGGCTTCTTCAGCTCTTCGGCGCTGCGCGTGTGCGACGCCCTGCTGCCCCGGCTGTCCGAGGAGTTCCAGCGCACGCCGGGCGAGGTCAGCCACGTGGTCACCGGCTTCGCCCTGGCGTACGGGCTGATGCAGCTCGTCTTCGGGCCGCTCGCCGACCGCTACGGCAAGATGCGGCTGATGTGCCATGCGCTGGTGGGCTGTGCGGTCGCCTCGGTGATCGCAGCGGTGGCCTTCAACTTCCACGCCCTGGTCGCCGCGCGCGTGCTGTGGGGCGCCGCCGCGGCCGGGATCATTCCGCTCGCCATGGCCTGGATCGGCGACGCCATGCCCTACGAGGAGCGGCAGACCACGCTGGCCCGCTTCATGACCGGCACGCTCACCGGCATGATTGCCGGGCAGCTCGTCGGCGGCGTGTTCGCCGACCTGGCCGCCGGCTGGCGCGGCGCGTTCGCGCTGTTCACCCTGGGCTATCTGTGCATCGCGATCCTCCTGGCCAGGCGTGCCGCGGGCATCACGGTGGGCAATACGCCCCAGCCGCAGACGGGCCAGGGCTTCGCCGGCAAGCTCGCCACCGTGCTGGGCGAGCCGTGGGCGCGGGTGGTGCTGCTCGCCGTATTCGTCGAGGGCCTGTTCCTGCTCGGACCGCTGGCCTACATTCCCACCCTGCTGCACGACACCTTCGGCATCCCGCTGGTGCTGGCCGCCGGCCTGACGGCGTGCAACGCGCTGGGCGGGCTGCTCTACGCCCTCAATGCCAAGCGCATCGTGACGCGCCTGGGCGAACGGCGCATGGTGTTCCTGGGGGGCCTGTTCGCCGGCGTGGGCTTTCTGGCCTGGATGGCGATGCCGCACTGGGTCTGGGCGGCACCGGCCGCCTTCGTGCTCGGCTTCGGCACCTATCTGTTCCACAACACGCTGCAAACGCACGCCACGCAGATGGCGCCGTCGGTGCGTGGCAGCGCCGTCTCGGTGTTCGCCTTCTGCCTGTTCGTCGGCCAGGCCCTGGGCGTGCTGCTGGCCGGCAGCCTGATCGACAGCCTGGGCTTCGCCTTGCCCTTGCTGCTGCCGGCGGTCGTGTTGCCGCTGACGGGCGCGGCTTTCGCCCGGGCGCTGCGGCGGCGGACGGCCCTGCGGCGCGCCTCGGCCAGCGCCAAATAGCTTCGGCGCCGCACGAGAAGAGGCGCGTCAGCGGGTATCCGCCCCGCCTTGCCCGCGGCTTTGCGCCATGTGGCCCAGATAGGCCAGCAAGGCGTCGAGGTCTGCCTGCGGCAGGATGTTCTCGTCGAAAGCCGGCATGCGCGCCTGCGGCCAGTGACGCAGGGCCTGCGGATCGCGGAGGTACATGCGCAGGGCGTCGGCGATCATGTACTCGGTGGGGCTGTGCGGCTGGTTGAGATCGGGCCCCATGCTGGCGTCGCCCTGCCCGTTCAGCGTGTGGCAGACCATGCAGTGAGTGCGGAACACCTGAAAGCCCCGCCAGACGGGGCTGTCCTCGCTGGTGCCTGCCTGCGGCTGCATGGCGGGGAAGCGTTCCGCCGCCGGCGCGACCAGCCGCAGGGCGGCCATCTGGTAAGGCCATTGCTCGGGCACGATGCCGCCGGCCGCCGGGTTGGTCCAGACGAGGTAGAACGGGCCCGCGCTCGGCTTGCCCTCGCCGAGGGCCGGCCAGGGTTGGCCTGGCGGCTCGATGGCGAGCCAGGCGCGGGCGCCGGCGGGATCGGTGGCGAGCAGCGGTGCGGCCGCAAGATCGGCAACGAAGCCGTCCAGCGCCACGGCCTGCAGGGTGGCCTCGGGCGCGACACCTTCGAGCAGCGCGGCGATCGGCACAGCGCGATACCGCATATCCCGCTTGTAGGCGACATCGGCCGGGATTTCCACTGCCTGGGCATCGGGACGGGCCAGCAGTTCCTCGGTGGAGACGGTGCGCTGGCCAGCACCGGCTTGCACGGCAAGGGTCGCCGCCTGCGCGGCGGCGCTCGCCGCGAGGCTACAGGCGACGACGAGCAGGGGCAGGCACAGGGTACGCATGGCGGGACGACCTCGGAAGGCATGACAGGGCACGATCGAGGCAGTCTACCGGCGAGCCCCTGCAGTATCAATCCGTAACGGCTCCGGCGACAGCGCCGGGGCTCGGCACACCGGAAAGACCGCCAGTGCGGCGCGCGTTCAATCCGGCCCCGCCCTCACGCACAGCATGGGCTTGCCCAGCGAACGGCGCGCTTGCAGCGCGGCGTGCGCCTGCTCGACGTCGTCCAGGGTGTGGCGTGTACCGATCGTCACGCACAGGCCGCCGTCGAGCAGCGCGCCGAAGATGGCATCGGCGCGGCGCTGCAGGGTCGCGGCGTCGGGCAGGTGATCGGCCAGCCTGGGCCGGGTGAGGAACAGCGAACCGGCCTCGCCCAGCTCAAGCGGGTCGAGGTCACGCACCGCGCCCGACACCGCGCCGTAGTTCACCACCAGTCCACTGCGCCGCGTGGCCCGGAAGCTGTGGCGCAAGGTGCTGGCGCCCACGGCGTCGAACACCACATCGCAGCCTGCGCCCTGCGTGACGCGCAGTACGTCGTCGACGAAGCCGCCGGCCTCGCCGTAGCCGAACACGTGGTCGGCGCCGTGGGCGCGCGCCACCTCGGCCTTCTGCGCCGAACTGGTGGTGGCCAGGACCGTAGCGCCGGCCCGCTTGGCCAGTTGCACCAGGATCTGGCCGATGCCGCCGGAAGCGGCGTGCACCAGGCATTGCATGCCGGGGCCGATGCGGCCGACGTCGTGCAGCAGATAATGCGCCGTGCAGCCATGAAACAGCGTGGCCGCGGCCATCTCCAGCGGCAAGGCGTCGGGCACGCGGGCAAGCCGGGCGGCCGGCACCACCGCGTACTCGGCATAGCTGCCCCAGACGATGCACCAGGCCACCCGGTCGCCCGGCCGCACGCCGGCCACGCCCGGCCCGGTCTCGCACACCACGCCAGCGCCCTCCATGCCCAGCGTGCAGGGCAGACGGACGGGGTACGTGCGCGAATCGGCATACTTGCCTTGCCGGGTATGCACGTCCATGAAGTTGACGCCAGCGTGCCGCACCTCGACCAGCACCTCGCCGGGCCCCGGCCGCGGCACGGGCAGCTCGCCCCGGCGCAGCACCTCAGGGCCACCGTAGCGCTCGATCCAGATCGCTTTCATCGCGCACCCACCTTGGCGTCGGCGGCTTCCAGCAGATACAGATGCAGCGCACGCAGGTGCTCGGACATCAGTTCGGCGGCGGCGTCGGCGTTGCGCGCGCGCAGTTCGCCGATCACCGCACGCTGCACCTGCAGGGTCAACGGCCTGGGCGGGACGTTCACGCGGTTCAGAATGCCCAACACGATCTCGGTCAGCGAATCCATGAACATGATCATCACTTCGTTGCGCGCGGCGCGGCTGAGCAATCCATAGAACGCCACGAGCTGGACGCGGCGGCGTTCAAAATCGCCGGCGCGCTCGAGCTGCTCGGTCTGCGCGATGCTGTCTTCCAGGGCCTGGAAGTCGGCCTCGGTGCCGCGTTCGCAGGCCAGCCGCACCACGGCATCGGTGACGATGACGCGGCTCTCGGTCAGCGCCTGCAGGGAGATGCTGCCCAGGTACACCATGTCGCGGATCGAGCGCGTCACCACGGCCGGGTCGCCCTCGCGGATGAAGGCGCCGCCCTTGACGCCTTTGCGCAGTTCCACCAGGCCCGCGATCTCCAGGCTGCGCAGCGCCTCGCGCACCGCGGGGCGGCCGGCGCCGAGCTGGACGGCGAGCTCGCGCTCCGCGGGCAGTTTGTCGCCGGGGCGCAGCGTGCCTTCCTGCAGGCGCGCGCGGATCTGCCCGCAGATTTCCTCGAAGAGGCGCGGCGCCTTCGTGGCTGTCGGCGGAGATACCAGCGTGGCGAGATCGTTGCGGTCGGCGTTCATGGCGTGCAGCCCGCCGGCGAGGCCGGCCGGGCTTGGGGATAAAGCCGTATTAGACCAGCGATGGCGGGCATCACTCCGGCGTGACGCCGGCCGCCTTGACCATCTCGGCCGTGCTGGCATTGTCGGCCGCGATCGTCGCGCGCAACTGCTCGCCGTCGCCGACCACCACGGCCAGTCCCTTGGAAGTGGCGTGCTTCTCCGCGAAATCGGGATCGTCCAGGACTTCCTTGATGCCGTTGCGCAGCTTGTCGACGATCTCGGGCGGCGTGCCGGCGGGCGCGAACAGCGCATACCAGATCGAGGTCTTCACATACGGCAGGCCCTGCTCGGTCGTGGTGGACACGTCGGGGAACTGCGCCACGCGCTCGTCGCCCGCAACGGCCAGCGGCTTGATCTTGCCCGCGTCGATCAGCGGCTGGACCACCGCGACGCTGCCGCTGCCCAGGTTGACCTCGCCGGCGGCGAGCGCCGTGAGGTTCGGCGTGATGCCCTTGTACGGGATGTGCAGCAGGTCGAGCTTCTCGCGCTCGTTGATGGTTTCGAACAGCAGGTGCGGCTGACTGCCGTTGCCGAACGAGCCGAAGCTCAACGAACCCGGCTTGTCGCGCGCCAGTTGCAGGGCGTCCTCGAGCGTGTCGGCGGGCAGGCCCGCGTTGGCGACGACCAGTTGGTCGGCCCGCACCATCATGGTGATCGGCACGAAGTCCTTGTCCGGATCGTAGGGCAGGTTCTTGAACAGGTAGCGGTTGCCCACCATGGTCTGGTTCACGGTGGCAAGCAGCGTGTAGCCGTCGGGCCGCGCGCGCGCCACGGCGGACGCGCCGATCAAGGAGCCGGCGCCGGGCCGGTTCTCCACGACGAAGGGCTGGCCCCAGCGCTGTGCCAGCTCGGCGCCCACCGCGCGCACGAGGACATCGATGCCGCCGCCCGGATCGAACGGCACGATGACGCTGATGGGGCGCGCCGGATAGGCCGCGGTGTCGGCGGCCTGGGCCGTGCCGGCGCAGAGCAGGGCGGCGGCCAGAGCCGCGGTGTGCAACAGGGATTTCATGGTCTTCTCCTCCTCCAACGTTTCAGGCGGGCCTGGCCGCGCAGGGCCATGCCCGCTTGTGAGTGCGACGCTTTCGCCTGGCGAATCCGAGCGGCATGCAGGCCGCGAGGTGGACCAGGCTTGCGTTTGGACCCGTGGTCAATACGGCCTGGGCGCCCGCACCGCGCGCTCGCGCACGTCCAGCGTCATGTCGCCGACGCCTTCGATGGCGATGCGCACGCGGTCGCCCGGGGCGAACGGCCCGACGCCTTCGGGCGTGCCGGTCGCGATCACGTCGCCCGGCTGCAGCGGCAGCACCGAGGACACCAGCTCGATCAACTCGGCGATGCCGACGATCATCTCGGCCGTGTTGGCGGACTGGCGCAGCTCGCCGTTGACCCAGAGCCGGTTCGCCAGGGCCTGCGGCTCGGGCACCTCGTCGGCCGTCACCAGCCAGGGGCCCAGCGGCGTGAAGCCGGCGAAGGACTTGCGCATGGAGCGCTCTTCCTCGGCCACGCCCTTCTCGATGCGCATGGTGGCGTCGATCAGGCAGGCATAGCCGAACACATAGTCCATGGCCTCTTCGCGCGGCACGTCGCGCGCCGGCTTGCCGATGATCACGGCGAGTTCGGATTCGTGATCGAACCGGCGCGCCGAACCGCGCGGCAGTTCGATCGCGCCGCCGGCGCCCACCAGCGAGCCGGGGGCCTTCAGGAAGAAGCCCTGCTCGCGGGCGCTGCGGCCGCCCTGGGTGACCGCGCGCGAGCCCAGCTCGCCGATGTGCTTGCGATAGTTCGCCGGCGCCGCGAAGACGTGGCGGGGAGCCGGGTTGGGCGGCAGCAGCGTCACCTGGGACAAGGGGATCGCGGCTGCGCTCTCGGCCGCCTGCTGCAAGGCCTGGGCGGTATCGGCCCAATGGGCGATCAGCCAGTTCATGCGCTGCGCGGGCAGGGCGTCCAGGAATGCGGGCAGCGCCGCGGTGGCGTCGCGCACCGTGTCGCCCTGCACCAGGCCGATGCGATAGTCGTCGTAGACAGCGATCTTCATGTTTGCTCTTCGATGGTTTGGTGCCCGCCCAGCGCCTGCTCGCGGTAGTAGCCCAGGGCCTGCATGGCGGGAATGTCGTTGACCTGGAACAGCACGGCATCCTCGCCCGTGTCGTTGTGGTGCTCGTGCCAGGCCCAGGGCTGCACGGTGAGGAAGTCGCCCGGCGCCCAGTCGTAGCGGCGGCCGTCGACGATGGTGCTGCCGTGGCCGCGCACGATGTAGTACAGCTTGCTGCCGGTGTGGCGGCGCGCCTGGGTGCGCGCGCCGGCGCGCAGCTTCTGCAGGCGCATCCCCATGGTGCGCATGGCCGGCCCGCCGTTGCGCGGGTTCTGGTACTCGAGCACGACATCGTCGTAGGGGTCGGCCGGCAATGCGGCCGCGCGCTCCAGCGCCGCCATGGCCATGTCGGCCGGGTAGGCCAGCAAGGGATTCGGGCCATCGCGCTCGCCCGGGTCCACCGGACGCATCAGCCCGCTGCCGAACTCGCGGAACGAGCGGTCGGGCACCTCGGCTACCGGCTGCATCCTGTCGGGATAGCCTTCGAAGAATGTGCCGTGCACGGCGCGCATCAGCGAGATGTCGAGCACGTCGAGCCAGATCATGGGCTCGCTGCCCTTGTGCACGTGGTCGTGCCAGGTCATGGCCGGCGTGAGGACCAGGTCGCCCTCGTGCATGGGATAGCATTCGCCGTCCACCGTGGTGGTGGCACCCCCGCCCTTCATGATGAAGCGAAAGGCGCTGGCGGTATGGCGATGCGCCTCGGCGACCTCGCCGGGCAGGATCACCTGGATCGAGGCCCAGAAGGTGTGGGTGGTGCCGTAGGGCAGCCCCGGATTCTGCAGGCGCAGCGTGCGCCGCATGCCGGCCGAGCCGAGCGCGATCTCGCGGCCCAGGCGCTCGAGCAGCGGCTCGAGATCGCGCCAGCGCCAATGCACCGTCTGCGTGGCCGACGATGGCTCGCGCGTGAACAGCGGTGGGTCGTCGGGCTGGTGCACCCGGCAGTGGTAGCGCGCCAGATCCTGCTTGAGCGCCTGGCGGGCCGCGGCGTCGGACATGGCAGTGTCGTGTCCCATTTCAGTCTCCGTGCAGCGAACGTGGTGAGCGTGGGGGGCGTTTCATTCAGTTCACCTCCTGTGGCACGGACGCAGCCACACCGCGTACGGTGTCGATCAGCGCCGCGCAATTCCTTGGCAAGGCGTCGTCGCGCCAGGCGACCTGCCCGTCGGGCCGCACCAGTACCAGGCGCTTTTCGTACAAGGCGGCCGCCTCGGCATGATCGATGTCGATCACCTCCAGCGGCATGCCGACGCCGGCGGCGGCCTGCACGAGCGGGCCCGCGTCCGGCGGGCTGGCGCCGAAACGCAGCAGCACGAAGCCGCGGCCGTAACGGTCGAGGATGGAATCGCCCTCGCCCAGCCAGACGTGCGGCGCGCGCGAGCCGGGCCGGGCGGTGGGGGTATAGGTGGAAACTTCGTCGGGCGGGCGCGGCGTGCCGTCAGGCACGACGATGGGCGAGCCTTCATAGACGTAGCCCAGGTGCACGCCGATGGAATACCACTCGCGCCGCATCATCTCGGTATAGCGGGCGCCGTACTCCCGGCGCGCGGCCTCGGCTTCGGGGCCACTGCCCTCGAACATGATCGGGTCCGGCCGCAGGATGCGCGGCGAGAGCATGCGGCGCAGGTTCTCGCCCGCCTCGCCCACGTTGCGCACCGCCACCGGACGCTGCTCGATGTCGTAGGTGGCGGGCAACTGCGCGCCGCCCCAACCCTGCACGCAGGCCGCCAGCTTCCAGGACAGGTTGACCGCGTCGAGGATGCCGGTATTCATCCCGAAGCCGCCCGTGGGCGAGGTCAGGTGGGCAGCGTCACCGGCGATGAACACGTTGCCGCGGCCATAGCTTTCGGCCACGAGCTGGCGCCGCACCCATGGCAGCATGGAAAGGATCTCGAAGTCGAACTCGCGTCCTACCGCGCGCACGATGGCGCGGCGCGCCTCCTCCTCGGTGAGGGTGCGGCGCTGCTCGTCGCCGACCAGCGAGAAGCGCCACTGGTCGCGCCCGTCGATGGCGACCAGCGTGGCCCAGGTGCCCTCCGGGCCGATGAAGATGTAGCGGTACGCGGGCGCCTTGTCGTGCAGGCGCTCCAACCCCGCGCAGCGGAAGATGATGTTGGTGGTGTAGGTGAGCACGGCATCGCCCTGCATGGCGATGCCCAGCGCCTGGCGCACCACGCTCGCGCCGCCGTCGCAGCCGACCAGATAGCGCGCGGTGATCGTGCTCTGCGTTCCGTCGCCCACGTTGTGCACGGTGGCGACCACGCGCTCGCCCTCGTCGCGAAAGCCGACCAGCTCGCGCTGGTAGCGTAGCTGCACCTGGGGAAAGCCGGCGGCGAACCGCCGCAGCACCGGATCGAAGAAATTCTGCGGACAGCGCTCGCGCTTCTGCGGGCTCTGCGGCGGGCAGCGCTCCTGGCTGGGCGGCGGAAACGGCTCGCGGCCGAATTCGTAGCCGTTGAGATCGGTGACCCAGGCGCAGTCCTGCGGGTAGTCCCGGTTGTAGCCGGCCTCGTGCACCCACGGCACGATGCCCCAGCGCCGGCAGAACTCCATGCTGCGGATCCCGACCATGTCCATCTTGGGCTGGGCGACCGTGCCATCGGTACGCTCGATCAGCATGCAGTCCACGCCCCGCCAGCCGAGATCGCCGGCCAGCGCCAGCCCCACCGGGCCGCCGCCGACGATCAGAACGGACGTATCGACATTCATCCTCACTCTCTCCGGAGTGGCGCGCCGCGCTGCTGTCGCGAACGGGTCCCGGCACGCCGTTAATGGTCTTACCTATTTGGTAAGACCATTCTAGAGGGCGTGCGCCGTCATGGCAAGCGTTGCGTCAGGTTCGCTTACGAGCCGTGCCCATCACCGCCCCTGCCCTTGCCAGCGCGGGGCTTCACTCGCCCCAGGCAGCCTCGATCACCGTCTGCACTTGCGCCGCGGAATCGATCGGCCTCGGGTTGTACTGGAGGAACCAGTCCTGCATGGCGGCCGTGGCGACCGCCGGCACCTGTTCGCGCGCCAGGCCGACCTCGCGCAGCGTACGGGCGATCGGCAGCCGATCCAGCAACTGCCGCAGCCGTCCGACGGCAAGCGTCGCGGCGTCCCCCCCTTGCCGCGGCCGCTCGCCCAGGGCTGCGGCCACCTTGGCCAGGCGCGCGCCGCTCGCCGGTGCGTTGTACGCCATGGTGTGGGGCAGAACGATGGCATTGACCACACCGTTCGGCACATGGCTGCGCGGGCCGATGGCATGGCCCAGGGCAGAGGCCAGGCCGCCGCCGGCAATGTCGGTACCGCGCCCGCATAGCACCGCGGCCAGCATCAGGGCCTCGCGGTGCGCATCCTGGCCGTCGCCGTCGAGCCGGGCCGGCAGGTGTTCGTCGAGCAGGCGCACCGCATGCATGAGCGAGGCATCGGACAACGGATCGGCGCGGGACGACTCCAGGCCCTCCACCGCCATGGCAAGGCAGTTCAGGGCCGCGGCGCGCACCACGTCGGCCTGTGCGCCGCGCAACAGCGCCGGGTGCAGAAAGATGGCGCGCGCACGCGTCTTGGGATCGAACAATGCCAGCCGGCGCCCCGAGGCGGGATCGTGCAGCGCGCTGCCGGCCTTCACGCACGCCGTGGTCGGCGTCGTGGGCAGCACGAACTGCGGCAGCTTGGGCGCCTGCAGCCGAGGGCTCGTCCATCGGCCGTCGGCCTCGCGCCGGCTGCACAACGCGTGCGCGGGCTGTCCCTCGGCCAGCAGGATGGAGGCGGCGCGCGCGGTGACGATCACCGAGCCTCCGCCCAGCGCCACCACCGCGTCGGCACGGCTGGCCGCGAGGAAGTCCACGGCTTCCTGGACCGCGTCCACCGGGCTGTGCGCCCGGGTCTGCGCAAACACGCCGCACAGCCGCTCGCCGAGCACGGGGCGCAGCAAGTCGAAGCCGCCGCCCGGGCGCGCGGCCGATGCGCTGCCGATGACCGCAGCGCGTCGGCAGCCGTTGCGATCGAGCTCGCGCACCAGCGCCTGCAGACTGTCGGGGCCGGCATGCAGGCGCAGCTCCGGTGCGAGATGTTGAAAGGACGACATGCCGGACTCCTCCAGGGCCGCCGTTCGGGGGCGACGGGCGATTCTTGTATCATAAGAGCATTATTAGTCCAAGTTCTCGACTAGAGCCCAACGCGACACCCGCCATGAACCAGATCGCCCTTCACCATGGGCCCGTTACCCTCTACGCCCAACTGGCCAGCATCATGCGCGATCGGATCATGAGCGGTGTCTGGAAGTCCGGCGACGAGATCCCCACGCTGGATCAGATGGTCAGGGAATTCGCCGTCGCCCGCGTGACGGTGCGCCAGGCGGTGCAGATGCTGGCCGACGAGGGCCTGCTTTCCAGCCAGCGGGGGCGCCGCACCTACGTCACCTGGCAGCCGCCGACGAGCGACGACGCCAACCCCATCTTTTCCTATACGGGTTCGGTCGACAAGGAAACCGCCAACTACGCCATCAACGTTCTGTCCAAGCAGGAGTTCGATGAACTCCCCGCGCATCTGGCCTTCCTGGGCGAGCCTCACGGCCGCTACGTGCGCATCCGCAAGGTCGACAGCGAGAACGGCATCCCCTACGTCATTTCCGACAACTACGTGGCCCTGCCGGTCTACCGGCGCATTCCGGCCAATGGCGAGAAGAAGGCGAAGCTGGTGCGGCTGGTGCGCGACCATGCCCAGACGCCGATAGCCTGCTGGAAGGAGCGGATCACCGTGACCGCGCTGAACTACGAGGATGCCACGCACTTGCAGGTGCCGATCGGCAGCCCCGCTGCCCGCATCGTTCGCGTCTTTCTCGACGCGGACGACAAGATTCTCTATACAGGACACCTGCTGTACAGGGCCGACCGCTTTGCGGTCGATCGCGACATAACGGACCTGCTGTACGACAGCGACCGGCCGGCGGCATCCGGGCGGGCCGCGCGGCGCACGGCCCGTTCGTCGGCGCAACCCACCGCACGCCGCCGCACCCACTAGCCGCAGCGCCAGGGCGGGCGGGGGACGCCTGCCGTCGCTGCCCGTTCGACCGGATCGGCATGGCATGCGTTCAGGCCCGCACCAGCTCAGGCTCGCACCGAGTTGTACTATTGACAGTCCTAGAGGACTACCATACGCTTTCCATGCCGCGCTCGGACGCCTGATCTCCACGTCCCGCCCGCTTTAACCTCTCTTCCCAGGAATCCCCGAAGGTGCAGACTGACAACGACATCCTGTTCGAGGCGAAGGACGGCATCGCCGTCATCACCCTGAACCGCCCCCACCGGCGCAACGCGCTCACCAACCCGCAGATGCAGCGGCTGGGCGAGATGATCACGGCCGCCTCCAGCCAGCCCGAGCTGCGCGCCATCCTGCTCACGGGCGCGGCGGACAAGGCCTTCTGCGCCGGCGCGGACCTGACGCCGGGCGATACCCCCTTCAAGCCGGACTTCTCGCGCATGCACACGCCGTTCGCCGAGTTCCTGCGGGCCGGCAAGAACAGTGCCCTGCCCATCATCGGCCGCATCAACGGCGACTGCATGGCGGGCGGCATGGGGCTGCTGGGGGTGTGCGACATCGCGATCGCCGCCGAGCATGCGCGCTTCGCGCTGTCCGAAGTGAAGATCGGGCTCTTTCCCATGCAGGTGGTGGCCGTGCTGCGCGACATGATGCCGCGGCGCGTGCTGGCCGACCTCAGCTACACGGGCCGCTTCATGGCGGCGGCCGAGGCGCAGGCGCTCGGGCTCGTGAACCGGGTGGTGCCGGCCGCCGAGCTGGACCAGGCGGTGGACGCGGTGCTGGCCGACATCCGCCGGGCCTCGCCCGCGGCCCTGCGGCGTGGCCGCTACGCCCTGCGCGCCATGGAATCCATGTCGTTCGACGAGATGATCGCGTTCGCGGAGACGCAAGTCGGCCCGATGATCCTGACGGACGACGCACGCGAAGGCCTGGAGGCCTTCAACCAGAAACGCAAGCCGAGCTGGGCCGTCTGAGGCCGCAACGCTTTCCGGAGGAGACATGAAACAGAGCATACGCATCGGCGGGGCCGGCGGCTTCTGGGGCGACAACGTGGCGGCGCTGGAGCAGCTCGTCACGCGCGCCGACGTCGACTACATCATCTCGGACTATCTCGCCGAGCTGACCCTGGCGATCCTCGCCAAGCAGAAGGACCGCGACCCTTCGGCAGGCTACGCGACCGATTTCGTCGCGCTGTCGCTGCGTCCCGTCCTGCAGGAAGTGCTGCGCCGCAAGATCCGGATCGTCGTGAACGCGGGCGGCATGAATCCGGCGGGCTGCGCGGCCGCGCTGCGCGAGCTGGCGGCCAAGCTGGACGTGCCGGTGAAGATAGGCGTGGTCGAGGGCGACGACCTGATGCCGCGCATCGCGACCCTGCGCGCGGCCGGCACGGTGGAGATGTTCACCGGCCAGCCGCTGCCGGAACAGGTGACCAGCATGAATGCCTACCTGGGCGCCTTTCCGATCGCCGCGGCGCTGGACATGGGCGCCGACGTGGTCATCACCGGCCGCTGCGCCGACAGCGCGCTCGCGCTTGCGCCGCTGATCCACGAGTTCGGCTGGACGCCGACCGACTACGACCGGCTCGCCGCCGGCAGCCTCGTGGGCCACATCCTGGAGTGCGGCACGCAGACCACGGGCGGCCTCTACACCGACTGGGAGGACGTGCCCGGCCGCGAGGAAGTGGGCTTTCCGATCGCCGAATGCCGGCCGGACGGCAGCTTCGTCCTGACCAAGCCGGCAGGCACGGGCGGCCTCATCACCCCGCTGGTCGTGGCCGAGCAGATGCTCTACGAAGTGGGCGATCCCGGCAACTACCTGCTGCCGGACGTGACGGCGGACCTGCGTTCGGTGCGCCTGGAGCAGACCGGCCCCGACAGCGTGCGGCTCACCGGCGTGCGCGGCCGTCCGCCCACCGATACCTACAAAGTGAGCGCCACCTACCTGGACGGCTTTCGCGCCACCGCCACCCTGACCATGGTGGGACGCGGCGCGGCCGACAAGGCGCGGCTGATCGGCGAGGCCTTCCTGAACCGCACGCGCGCGCTGATGCGTGCGAAAGACCTGGGCGACTATTCGGAAACCTGCATCGAGGTGCTGGGCACGGAAAGCGCCACCTTCGGCCCGCACGCGCGCCAGCACCTGACCCGCGAAGTGGTCCTGCGCATCGCCGTGCGGCACCCCCTGGAGAAGGCCCTGCAGATCTTTGCGCGCGAACTGGCGCCGTTCGGCACCTCCGGCACGCCGGGAACGACCGGCTTCGGCGGCCGTCCCAAACCCACGCCCGTGTACCGCCTGTTCTCCTTTCTCGTGCCCAAGGCGCAGGTGGAAGTCGCCGCCGCGGTCGGCCAGGAGCGGGTCGGCGTCGGGGCGCCGCCGGCCGCGGCCTGGGTGCAAGCCCCGCCGGTCGAGGTGCCGGCGCCACCGCGCGGCGGCGAGCCGCTGGCCACGGTTCCGCTGCGCTCGATCGCGGTCGCGCGCAGCGGCGACAAGGCGGACATCTCGCACCTGGCGCTGATCGCGCGCTGCGCCGAGTTCCATCCCGTGCTGCGCGCCGTGGCCACGACCGAGGCGATCCGGGGCTATCTCTCGCATCTGGTCCAGGGCAGGGTGGAACGCTACGACGTGCCCGGCATCCATGCCGTCAACTTCATGCTGCACGAAGGGCTGGGCGGCGGCGGCACGGCCTCGCTGCGCAGCGACTCCCTGGGCAAGGCCTTCGCCGAGATCGTCCTGGACCATGAAGTCGAGGTGCCGCGGGCCTGGCTGGATCACCCGCGGTTCCGCAGCGCGTGACGGCCTGACGCCCTGGGGGCCCGGGCCTGCGCGGCCCGGAAGGCGTCCCGATCGTCCAGCGGCCACCGGTGGAAATCCGGGTGGCCCATGGCACCGCTCACGTCTTGCGCGGCTCCGTCAGATGGACGACGGACTTGCCCAGGTTGCGCCCCTGCAGCATGGCGATGAACGCAGCCGGGGCCTGCTCCAGCCCGAAGCTCGCATCTTCCCGGAACCGCAGGCGCCCGCGGCGGTAGAGTTCGCCCGCCTCGGCGACGAACTCGGCCTGGCGATGCACGCGGTCGGACAGGATGAACCCCTGCACGCACAGGCGCTTGGCCAGCACGTCGGACCACGCGGGCCCCGGCTCGGGCGCGCCCTGGCGGTTGTATTCGGAGATCAGGCCGCAGACGACCACCCGCCCGCCCTGATTGAGCAGCGGCCAGACGGTCTCCCTCACCGCCCCGCCCACGTTCTCGAAATAGACGTCGACACCCTGCGGGCAGGCGGCCCGCAACTGCTCGGCGAAGTCGGGCGCCCGGTAGTCGACGCAGGCCGCCAGGCCCAGGCTGTCGACGGCGTACCGGCATTTGTCGGTACCGCCCGCGATGCCGATCACCCGGCATTCCCAGGCCTGCGCGAACTGCGCCGCGCACGAGCCGACCGCGCCCGACGCGGCGGACACCACCACGGTTTCCCCCGCGCGCGGCCGGCCGATCTCGCGCAGGCCGATCCAGGCGGTCATGCCGGACACGCCCAGCGCGCCCAGCCAGACGGCGGGCGGTGCCAGCGCGGGGTCGATCTTCCAGACCTTGGTGCCGTCCGTGACCGAATAGTCCTGCCAGCCACCGGCCATCGTCATGACCCACTCGCCCTCGCGGAAATCCGGGTGCCTGGACGCGACGACACGGCCCACGGCCTGCCCGTACACGGTGTCGCCGATCTGCAGCGGCGCGGCGTACGAGCCCGCCTCGTCGCTCATGCGCAGACGGGCCGCTGGCGCCAGGCCGAGCACTTCGTGCGCAACCAGGAACTGCCCGGCCCCGGGCACCGGCACCGGCTCGGCAACCAGGGCGAAGTCGGACGGCACGGGCAGCCCGCGCGGCCGCGCCGCGAGCGCGATCCGGCGATTGGCGGGCGTCACCGCAGGCCCCTTGCGCAGCCGGAGGCGGCCGGCCCGCGGCTCATTCGGCAACCTCGTCGCTGAGTTCGGCCATGTCGACCAGGGTCTCGCCGAACTCGGCCAGAATGTCGTAGATGACCTGGCGTACCGAGGTCTCGTGCCTCATCGTCCCCACGATCTGGCCCACCGGGCAGGTCATGAAATCCTTGGCCACGGCCCGGTCGAAACGCAGCCGCGCCTCCGTGCTCAGCACGCTCTGCCAGGGCATCGGCAGCGGCTGGGGGGCGCCCGGCTGCACCCAGGCTTCGGTGAACTTGCTGCGCAGCATGCGTCCGGGCTTGCCGGTGCGCGAGCGGGTCTGCACCGCGTCCTCGGCGTTGGCGGCCCAGAGCAGTTCCTTCATTTCGTCGGGCAGGTCGCTCTCGCGGGTGCCCAGCCAGATCGAGCCGCACCAGATGCCCTTGGCCCCGAGCGCGAACGCCGCGGCCATCTGGCGGCCGCGCCCTATGCCGCCCGCGGCGAGCACCGGCATCGGCGCAACCGCATCGACGACTTCGGGCCAGAGCACCATGGAACTGACCACGCCCGTATGGCCGGCAGCCTCGGTGCCCTGCGCGATGACCAGGTCCAGGCCGTTGGCCTTGTGCTTGAGCGCGTGCTGCACCTTGCCGGTCATGGCGCCGACCTTGATGCCGTGCTCGTGCAGGCGATCCAGGATGTGCCTGGGCGGCGAGCCCAGCGCGCTCACGACCAGCTTGACGTTGGGATGCCGCAGCACCACGTCGAGCAGTTCGCCGGCGTGCTCGGGCGTCATGTGCAGTTGGTCCAGGGCCTCGCGCAGCAGCGACTCGCGCTCGGATTCCGGCAGACGCGGAACGCCGCCGGCGTCGAGCAGCTCGCGCACGAACCTCACGTGCTCCTCGGGCAGCTTGTCGAAGTCGAGCTTTTCCTGGCCGACGGTCTCGAACTTCTGCGGCAGCAGCAGGTTGACGCCGTAGGGCTTGCCGCCCACACGTTCATCGATCCAGTTGAGTTCCATCTCGAGCTGTTCCGGCGTGTAGTAGGCCGTGCCCAGCGCACCCAGGCCGCCAGCGCGGGTGATCTCGGCGACCACGTTGCGGCAGTGGGAGAACCCGAAGATGGGTACTTCGATGCCGAACATCTCGCAGATCGTGTTGTTCATGTGTAACCCCTCTGGTTGATAAGCGTTGCCAATCCGCTGCGCCGATTGCCTTGACGGCTGGCCATCCTGAAGTAGAATTATTAATAGGACTTGTAGCCTTGTCAAACGCCATCCGGGCGCGAGAACGCAGGCCCCGCCAAAGAGGAGCACCCCATGCAGCAAACCAGCGGCCCCCTGGCCGGTGTACGCGTGATCGATCTGACGGCCGTCCTGATGGGGCCGTCCGCGACGCAGATGCTCGCCGACCTCGGCGCGGACGTCATCAAGGTCGAAACGCCGGCGGGCGACGCAACCCGGCATTTCGGCCCGGGCAGCGAGGCCGGGCTGGGGCCGATCTTCCTGGGCGTCAACCGCAACAAGCGCAGCCTGGTGCTCGATCTCAAGAAGCCCGCGGGGCGCGCGGCGCTGCTGCGCCTGGTCGAGAACGCGGACGTGGTCACATGCAACGTCCGTCCCGCGGGCATGGCGCGGCTGCGGCTCACGTACGAGGACCTCGCGAAAGTGAACCCGCGCATCGTCTACGTGTCGATGATCGGCTTTTCGCAACGCGGCCGATATGCCCGCTCGCCGGCGTTCGACGATCTGATACAGGCCGCGGTCGGCGTGCCGAGCGCGATGGCGACGAGCATCGACGGCACGCCGCGCTATGTACCCATGAACATCGCGGACCGCTCGATGGGGCTGTATGCCTTCGGCGTCATCAGCGCGGCGCTGTACGCGCGCGAACGCACCGGCGTCGGCCAGCAGGTCGACGTGCCCATGTTCGAGACCATGGCCCAGTACGTCCTCGGCGATCACCTGTACGGGCAGAAGTTCGTTCCGCCCCGGGGCGACTTCGGCTATCCGCGCATCCTGGCCCGCTCGCGCCAGCCCGTGCGGACCAAGGACGGCTTCGTCAGTTGCACGATCTACCACGACCACCACTGGCGCGCCTTCCTGGAAGTGATCGGCCATCCGGAATGGCTGATGACCGACCCTCGCCTGAAGGACATGACCACACGCATCGAGCACAGCGACGAACTGGGCGAGCTGGTGGCTTCCGAACTCGTCAAGCGCACCACGGCCGAATGGCAGGAACTGCTCAGGAGCGCGGACATCCCGGTCTTTCCGGTCCACACCTTCGAGACCCTGGTCGACGATCCCCATCTGGCCGAGATCGGCTTCATGCGCGAAGAAGAGCATCCCGAACTCGGCACCCTACGCGAGATGGCCGTGCCCAGCGAATGGCACGGCACGCCGCCCCAGGGATACCGCCCGCCGCCACAGCTCGGCGAGCACAGCGCCGAAGTGCTGGCCGAGGCCGGCTACACGCAGGACGAGATCGCCGGGCTGGCCGCGGAGAGCGTGACCGCATTCGCGCCCGAGCGCCGGAAGGCGGCTTGACGCGGCAGTCGTCCGCGCACATCGAAAACAACCAGGAGGAGACAAGCATGAACTGGCAAAAACGGGGCATGGCGATCGCCTTGAGCGGCCTGCTGTGCGCGGCCGCCAACGCGCAACAGGTGACGCGCTTCGTCACCGGCAGCGCACCCGGCGGAGGCGTCGACTACGTCGCGCGCACCGTCGGGGAAGCCATCGGCCCCTTGCTCGGGCGCACAGTGATCGTGGAGAACAAGCCCGGCGCGTCGTACAACATCGCCGCCGAGGCCGTCGCGAAGGCGCCGCCCGACGGCAACACCGTGCTGGTGACGTTCAACGTACACCCGATCGCCGGCGCCCTGCATCCCACCCTGCCCTTCGACCCCGTCAAGGATTTTCGCGCCATCGGCATGGTGGCCACCACGCCGTACGCGCTGGTCGCCAACCCGAAGGTGCCGGGCAATACCCTCAAGGAGATGATCGAGCTCGCCAAGGCGCAGGGCCGCCCGCTGTCGTTCGCGTCCATCGGCCTGGGCACGCCGCAGCACCTGATGCTGGAACGCCTGAAGCAGCAGACGGGCGTCGACATCATGATGGTGCATTACAAAACCCCGTCCACCGGCCAGACCGACGTCGCGGCCGGGCATGTCGACTTCATCCTGTCGACCATTGCGTTCTGCGAACCGCTGGTGAAGGCCGGCAAGCTGAAGGTGCTGGCCGTGACCAGCGACCAGAGGCTGCCGCAGTTTCCCGACGCACCCACGGCGCGGGAGTCCGGTTACGAGGGCTTCATCACGGACGGCTGGTACGGTCTGCTGGCGCCGGCCGGGACGCCGGATGGCACGGTCCAGGCCTACAACGATGCACTGGCCAAGGTTCTGGCCATGCCGGACATCCAGGCCAAGTTCCAGAGTGCGGGCCTGAAGCCGATGCCGGGCAAGCCAGAGGAACTGGATCGGCAGATCCGGGAGGATGCCGCGATGTGGCAGAAGGTCATCACCGAACAGGACATCAAGGCGGAGTAGCCGTTCGCCGGCGCGCGGTCGGGGCCGTCCACCGGCGCGCCGGGCCAGGCGGGCCGCCGGCATTCACTCGACGGGACGCCGGGCTTCGCGGCAGCCGCGAGGCAGCCTCAAGCCCCGTGGAGCGCCGGCCCCGTCATGCGCAGCGCCAGGTCCAGCGCATCGAACATGCTGTCCGGGCTGGCCTTGCCCGTGCCGGCCAGATCGAGCGCGGTGCCGTGATCGACCGACGTGCGCACGTAGGGCAGGCCCAGGGTGACGTTCACACCGTGGCCGAAGCTCGCATGCTTGAGCACCGGCAGGCCCTGGTCGTGGTACATCGCGAGCACAGCGTCGAAGCCGGCCACGTGGGCGGGGACGAACAAGGTATCGGCCGGCATGGGGCCGGTGGCGTCGATGCCACGGGCGCGCGCTTGGGCCAGGGCCGGTTCGATGACGTCGATTTCCTCCCGGCCCAGGTGGCCGCCTTCGCCCGCATGCGGGTTGAGGCCGCACACGGCGATGCGCGGGCGCGCGATGCCGAAGCGCGTACACAGGCTCTCGTCGAGGATGGTCAGCACGCGCAGCAGGCTGGCGCGCGTGATGGCGTCGGGCACGGCGCGCAGCGGCAGGTGGGTGGTCGCCAGGGCAACGCGCAGGCCGCCGCCGGCCAGCATCATGACGACCTTGTCGACGCCGGCGCGCTCCTGGAAGAACTCGGTGTGGCCGGAGAAAGGTACGCCGGCATCGTTGATGATGCCTTTGTGCACGGGTGCGGTGACGATGGCGTCGGCCCGGCCCTGGCCGGCGGCGTCGGCCGCCGCGGTCAGCGTCTGGACGACGTAGCCGGCGTTGGCGACGTTCAGTTGTCCGGGACGGACCGGCTGGGCCAGGGCGACCGGATGCAGGGATACCCCGGGCCAACTGGCCAGCGGGGCGAGCAAGCCGGCCTCGCGCGCGCGCATCTCGAGCAAGTCAGGATCGCCGACCAGGACCAGGTTCGTCTGGGACCGGCCCGCGGCGGCGAATCGCCAGGCGGCGCGCACGGCCAGTTCGGGGCCGACGCCGGCGGGCTCGCCCGTCGTCAGCCACAGAACGCGCGGCCGGGCCGGCGTGCCGTCGCCAGGCCCCATGGGAGCGGCCGGGCCGGCAGCCGGCCGGGGGATCTCGCCCATGGCGTCAGAGCTGTTCGCGGTTCAGGCGGTTGTCGATGTAGGCGCCGCTGCGCAGCACGCCGACCCACTCTTCCCACGCCGGCTCGATCTTGCGCTGGAACAGGATCTGGCGAGCCTGCATCCGGCGGTTCTGGTCGCCGACGTCCTGCACCCGCGTGTCTTCCAGTTGGATCAGGTGCCAGCCGAACTGCGAACGGATCGGCTCGCTGATCTGCCCGGGCTGCAGAGACTGCATGGCGCGCTCGAATTCGGGCACGGTCTCGCCGGGCGACACCCAGCCGAGGTCGCCGCCCTGCGGGGCCGAGGAGTCATCCGAATACTGGCGTGCCAGGTCGGCGAACGGCACCTTGCCGAGGGTCGCGCGCTCGCTCAGCGCCTGCAACTGCGCACGCGCCTGCTCGTCGCTGCGCGCCGGCGTGACGCGCATCAGGATGTGGCGCGCCTTGTACTGCGTCACGCGTTCGGGACCGCCCGGCGGCGGCAGCAGGGTGCTCGGCGTGGCGGCCTCGCCCTCGCGCGCGACGACCTTCAGGATGTGAAAGCCGTTGCCGCTTTGCACGATATCGCTCACCTGGCCGGGCTGCAGCTTGCTGGTGGCCTGCAGGAACAGGTCGGGCCAGCCGACCGTGGGCCGCACGCCCAGGTCGCCGCCACGCAGGGCTTCGTCGCCGTCGGAGGCGCCGGCGGCCAGTTGGGCGAAGTCCACGCCGCTGCGCGCCTGCGCGAGCACCTGCTGCGCGCGCTGGCGCAGCGCATTGATCTGCTCGGGCGACGAGCCTTCCGGCACCCGCACGAGGATCTGCGCGAGGTGCAGGGCGCCGTTGCCGCCCGCCATGGGCTTGGCGCCGCCGGAGAACTGGGCCGCCTGCTCGGCCAGGAAGGAATCGACCTCGGCCTCGGAGATGAAGATGTTGCGGTCCACCTCCTGCTCGCGCACCCGGTTCATGCGCACCTGGCGGCGCAGTTCCGCGCGGTATTCGTTCCAGGAGACGCCGCCGCTCTCGATCTCGGCGCGCATCTGCTGCACCGAGGTGTTGTTCTGCTCGGCGATGCGGCGAATCGCCATCTCGAGCTGCTCGTCACTGACCCGCACGCCGGCGCGATCGGCCTCCTGCAGTTGCACGAGGTCGGTGATCATGCGGTCGAGCACCTGGCGCTCGAGCACCTCGGTAGCCGGTTCGCGGATGCCCTGCTCCTTGAGGCTGGCGCGGGCGGCCATGACGCGCTGGCCGAGCTCGCGGCGCGTGATGACGTCATTGTTGACGACGGCGACGATGGCGTCGGCCACCTGCCCCTGCGGGGCGGGCGGCGGGACCACCGGCGCGACCGAGGACGGCGCGACCGGGGCGGGCGTGCCAGTGTCAAGCGCGCCCTGTCCCGGCGCGCGCAGTCCCTGGGCTGCGGCGCCAGCGCTCAGGGCGCACAGTGCGAATGCCAAGAACCTTCTGTAAAGCTTTGCCTGCATGGTGATTGCATTGCTCCAAGCAAAAAGGGGCGAGCCACGCGCAGGCCGTGGGTGGCCTGTGCTCATTCGTAGCGTTCGAACGTGGAGCCCGGAACGACGGGGGGCGTGACCGACTCGTAGCCGGGGATGTTGCGGCGCAGGGTTTCCATCGGATTGGTGCCGAGGGCGCCCAGGCCGTTCAGCTCAAGCTGAAAGAATACCGCGGTATTGGTGGCCTCGCTGGAGACCGCGTAGCGTTGTCCGACCACGCGGGCCGTCCAGCAGCAGCCGCCGTTGTACTCGAGGCCGCCCAGCACCTGGGAAAAGCGGCTGTCGAGCAGGGAATAATCCAGCCGCGTGACGGCGTTCCAGCGCTGCGTGAGCGGCCACTGGAACGCGACGCTCGCCTGCTCCTGGCCGTTCTGCAGGTAGGAGGGCCGGCGGTAGCGATAAGCGGTGTATACGGTGGCCAGGCGCGCGGCGTCCCAGCGGCCGCTCACGCTCGCCTGCTCGAACTGGCTCTCGTGCGGGTTGTACTGCACGGTGGCCTGCGCACTCAGCGACTCGGTGAAGGCGCCGTAGACCTCGAAGAGGAAGTCCGAGCGCGAGTTCTCGCGCGCCGTCTCGCCGGGCAGAGTGACGCGCTGATCGGTGAAGTACAGGCGCTGCGCGGCGGACACGCGCGCGCGCTCCAGCCCGCTCGACGCGTCGATCCAGCGCGAGGACAGTGCGGCCGTGAGCTGGTGCGCATTGTTGATGCGGTCCCAGCCACCGGAGAACGCGTTCTCCGAGAAGATCTGGCTGAAGCTGAAGTCGGCGAGCGCCGTGTCGTAGACCGGCAGCATCGACTGGTCCTTGTACGGCACGTACAGGTAGTACAGGCGCGGCTCCAGGGTCTGCGTCATGTCCCGGTTGAACAGGCGCGCCTGGCGCTCGAAGACCAGGCCGGTGTCCAGCGAGGCGATCGGCAGGACGCGGCTCTGGCTGGCCACGTCGAACTGGGTGGGATCGTTCGCCCCGCTGCCGTAGTACAGGCTCTGGTTGAAGCGGGTGTCGTAGTAGGACGCATGCACGCCGACCTTGGGCGTGAAGAACCAGCCCGGGCGCACCACGGGATACGAGAGCGAGGGATAGATCGAGAAGCGCGTGCCCTTGTCGTCCGGCAGGTCGTACATCGCGGTGAGCCAGGGCGAGCGCTCGAAGCGCGTGATGTCGCCGTGCATGAGCAGGTCGGCGCCGCCCCAGTTGTAGCGCTGCCCCGCGAAGGTGAAGCGCGGCATCATGTCGTAGGGCGGCACGATGGGCGCGTCGGCGTCCTGCAGCGTCTGGTAGCGCACGGGCGTGAGCTGGGCATTGAAATAGGTGTTCGCCCAGGACAGCGTGGCCGAGCGCGGCAGCGTGACCGTGGAGGCCTGGTCCAGCGCCACCTGCGAGAAATCGCGGAAGTAGTCGTCGTCGGAGGCGCGCTGCACGTCCCAGGACAGGCCGAAGCCGCCGCCCAGGGTCTGGCGGTGCTGCAGGTTGTAGTACCAGCGGCCGTCGCCGCGCTCGCGGTCGTTGGGCAGCCAGGTGCCGTAGACCTCGCCGCTGAAGGTGGGGCGCAGGTAGCGGAACTCGCCGCCCAACTGCAGGCCCCGGCGTGCGTACAGGCTGGGGTACAGCGTGGCGTCGTAGTTGGGCGCGAGGTTCAGGTAGTAGGGCGTGGTCACCTGCACGCCGCTGCGGCTGGTGATGCCGAAGGTGGGCGGCAGGAAGCCCGACTTGCGATCCTTGGTGATCGGGAACGACAGGATGGGCGAGCCGAGAATCGGTACGCCCTTGAAGTACACCACGCCGCCGTAGGCCAGGCCTTCGTTCTTGTCGAAGTCCAGGTCGACCTGACGCGCGCGCACCCACCAGTCGGGCTCCGGACACGGACAGCCGGTGTAGTAGGCATCGTAGAGCCGGGTGCGCGAGCGGCTCAGGAACTCGGCCTCGCGCGCGCGCCCGCTGCCGCCGGTGGCGGCGACGTAGAAATTGGGTTCCGAAAACGCTCCCGTGTCGGTATCCAGCTCCAGGCGCAGCCCCGGGCCGGTCACCACGCTGCCTTCGCGCAGCAGGCGTACATCGCCTTCGGCATCCAGGACTTCGCCGACCCGGTCGTAGTGGATGCGCGAGCCCTTGAGGATGACGTCGTTGCGGCGCACTTCGGCCGCGCCGGTCAGGGTGACGGATTCGTCGGGGTTGCCGGCCAGTTCCTCGCTGCGCGTGAAGGCGGGCAGCGAATTGGCGTCCAGCTCGCGGTGCTCGCGCAGGCCAGGCGAGACGCGCAGCCCTGCCCGCGGCGGCCCGGCCTCGTTCGCTTCGGCGGCTCGTGCGCCCGGCATCCCGCCGGACAGGGTGGCCAGCAGGGCAGCAGCGGCGAGAAAGGCGGGCCGGATCAAGGAGTGCACGGAGAATTCGTCTATGGCGTGACGCCGCGGGCGGCGAGCGGATTGGCTGGACGGAGGCCAAGTATTATAGGCATCGTTTCCGAACTGTCTGCGGCCTCGACGCGTGCGCGCCACAGCCGGCCAGACGGCACCCTGCCAGATCCTCCAGCCTCGAGATGTCCACTCCCGCCGATACCCGCCTGCCGGCCCTGCGCGCCTGGCTTACGCAACTGCCGCCCAGCCTGGGGCTCGCCCTCGACACGCTGCGCCCGGCCTCGTCCGACGCCAGCTTCCGGCGCTACTTCCGCCTGGATGCCGCCGGCGGCACCGCGATCGTCATGGACGCCCCGCCCCCGCACGAAGACTGCGCCCCGTTCCTGCATGTCGCCCGCCTGCTCGCGGCGGGCGGCGTGAACGTGCCGCGCATCCTGGCCGAGGAGGCTGCCCTCGGCTTTCTGCTGCTGTCGGATCTCGGCCAGGATACGTTCTACGACTTCCTGCAGTCGCCGCGGCCCGACGCCCAGATCCATGCGCTGTACCTGGGCGCGATCGACGAGCTGGTGCGCCTGCAGCAGATCGCGCCCACCGGCTTGCCGGCCTACGACGCGCGCCGGCTGGCCGACGAGCTGCTGCTGTTTCCGGAATGGTATGTCGCCCGCCACTGCGGCCACGAACTCACCGACAGCGAACGCATGCAGCTCGAACGCGTGTTCGCCCTGCTGGCGGCGCGCAACGCGGCGCAACCCACCGTGCTCGTGCACCGCGACTTTCACTCGCCCAACCTGATGGTGCCGATCGAAGGCGGGGCCCCCGGCGTCATCGACTTCCAGGACGCGCTCGCCGGCCCGATCACCTACGATATCGCCTCGCTGCTGATGGACGCGCGCACCACCTGGGACGAGCCGCAGCAGCTCGACTGGGGCATCCGCTACTGGGAAGCCGCGCGCAAGGCGGGGCTGCCGGTCAACCCGGACATCGCCGAGTTCCACGCCGACTGGGAATGGATGGGGCTGCAGCGCAACCTGCGCATCCTGGGCGTCTTCGCGCGCCTGCACCATCGCGACGGCAAGCCGGGCTACCTGCGCCACCTGGACCGCGTCTCGGAATACGTGCGCCAGGCGGCCAGCCACGCCGACGCCTTTCGTCCGCTGCTGCGCCTGATGGACACCCTCGACGCGGCGCGCGCCCGCCAGGCAAGCCGATGAAGGCCATGATCCTCGCCGCCGGCCGCGGCGAACGCATGCGCCCGCTCACCGACCACACACCCAAGCCCCTGCTCGACGTGCGCGGCAAGCCGCTCATCGTCTGGCATCTGGAGCGCCTGGCCCGCGCCGGGTTTCACGATGTCGTGATCAACCACGCCTGGCTGGGCGGGCGCATCGAGGCCGCGCTGGGCGACGGCGGGCGCTGGGGCTTGCGCATTCGCTATTCGCCCGAACCGCAGGGTGGCCTGGAGACGGCGGGCGGCATCGCCACCGCCCTGCCCCTGCTGGGCGACGAGCCCTTCCTGGTGCTCAATGGCGACGTCTGGTGCGACTGGCCGCCGGCCCAGGCGCACGCCCGCGCGCAATGGCTGGCGGCCGACCCCCGCCGGCTCGCCTGGCTGCTGCTGGTGGACAACCCGCCCCAGCACCTCGCGGGCGACTTCGTGCTGCAGGACGGCGTGCCGGGCGCGCCCGGCGCCGTGCTCGACGCCGATGCCGGCCGCCGCCTGACCTTCGCCGGCATCGGCGTGTATCGACCAGAGCTTTTCGCCGGCACGGCCGCCGGCGAGCGGGCCAGGCTGGCGCCGCTGCTGCGCGCCCACATGGACGGGATCGCCATCGGCGGCGAGCGGCATGCCGGCGCCTGGGAAGACGTGGGCACGCCCGAAAGGCTGCAGGCGCTGAACGCGGCCTGCGCGCCCTGAGCGGCGAGCCCGGCCGATGGCCGCCCGCCCACGGGCTTGCCTTCGGTCGGCGGCTGAGCGATAACACAGGCAGGAGACCAACACCGCGCGGGACACGCGGCCTGCGCCAGACGAGGCAATGGATGCACCTCAGCAGCAGAACGCGCCGCCAGTGGCTCACCCGGGCCGCCGCCTGTGCCCTGTACGGCACCTTCCCCCCCGCCGGGCGCGCAGCGCCGGCCACCTATCCCCAACGTCCCATCTCGATCATCGTGCCCAGCGCCGTCGGCGCGCCTCTGGACCTGTGCATGCGCGAAGCCGCGCGCCAGGCGGCCGCCTACCTTCCCGGCGCCGACTTTCGCATTGCGAATCGGCCGGGCGCCGCAAAGCTGCACGGGGCCACCGCGCTCGCCGCGCTGGACGCGGCAGACGGCTACGAACTGGCCATGAGTCTGCCCGCCTGGATCAACAAGTCGCTGCTCTACGACGTGAATTACGAGCCCCTGCGCGATTTCACCTTCGTCACCGGCATCGCGCGGGCGCCCTATTGCATCGCGACGCGGGCCGACGCGCCCTGGCAGGATCTGCCGGCCTATCTGGCCCACGCACGCCGCATCGGCGGCGGCATTCGCTATGCCGTCGTCGGCTACGGCGCGAGCGGCCACCTGCTGATGGAGGAGACCGCGCGCCAGGCCGGCACCGCCGTCACGGGCGTGCTCGTGCGCACCGCGGGCGAAATGGTCCAGTTGCTCGTCAGCGGACAGGTGGACGCGATCTGCGACTGCCCGGCCTTCGCCCCGCAGATGCTGGATGCCAGCCTGCGGCTGCTCGCACATTTCGGCGACGCCGCCCCCCTGCCGCAGGGCACGGCCCTGCCGACCGTGGCCAGCACCGGCATGGATATCGTTCTGGACGCCGTCTTCGGGCTCGCCGGCCCCCACGGCCTGCCGGGCAGCGTGGTGCGCAGCCTGCGCGAAGCCTTCATCGGCGCAACCCGCCAGCTCGCCTACACGCGGCTGCTGGACAGTCTCTGGCTGCAACCCGCTGCGCCGGACGGCCCGGACCTTGCCGAGCAGATGCGCGTGCTGGAGCTGCGCGAACACGAGTGGATGCGGCGGGCCGGGCTGCGGGGAGCGACCTGACCGCGCAGGCGCAACCTCAGGGGCCGGGCCGATGCCGCAACAGCGCCGCGGCGCGCTCGCGCAGACGGCAACGCAAGGCCTCGCCCGCCGCGTCGGCGGCCAGGGCCTGCTGGATGGTGGCGGTGTCGTGCAGCCAGCCGTACAAGGCCACGCCGTCCAGCGCGGGCACGTCCTCCTCCGCAGCCGGCGCGACGCGTTCCTGCAGCTCCAGCCGATTGCCGGAGCACTCCACGAGCAAGGCCTGCACCGGCTTGTCGAAGTAGTCCGCGATGCGGCGAGCCGCCGGCGCCAGGGCCTGGGCGATGCCCTCCCGGGCTTCGCCAGGGAGCCGGACGTGGACGGCGAGCCAGCGGGGCTGCGCCTCGACGATCACGATCCGCTCGTCCAGCCAGTCCTGATGCACCACGTGGCCGCGACGCCGGAAGCACTCCGCCACCGCCACGCGTGTGCCGCGTCCGGTGCCCGCCAGCAGTTGCTTGTAGAACGCCATGTCGGCCAACTCCCGCTCGCAGCCCGCGATCTCGCGGGCGATCGCCTCGGCTTCACGTAGACGCTGTGCCCGGCGCTCGCGCAGCGCGTGTTCGCGATCGCTGCGGTAGGCGTCGATCCAGGCCGCATTGGCAACGCCCTGGGGCAGCCCCAAACGAGCCAGACATGCGTCCCAGGCCGCCAGCCAGGCATCGCTGCGCGCGGCATCCGCAAGCACTGCCGGGCGCGGCGGCGGCAGAAACAGCACCCGCCCGGGCACCAGGCTCGCGAAAGCCGCCACCGCGTCGCCGGCGTCGTTGGCGGCGAGCACGGTGCCGCCCAGGCCATCGATGGCGGCGCCGGCACCGAAATCGGCACCCGTCGCCTGAAGTGCGCTGGCGAACGGCTCGCCGCAGGCGATGCGCCATTCGCCGCCCCCCGCCGGCCGCACGCCGACGGGATGGCGCAAATGCGCCGACAAAGGTTCGAGCGGATCGTAGGCGAGCACGTCGTGCAGGGTATGCACGCCGACCACGCCCGGAGAGTCCGCCAGCACGATCAGCGACCCGTCACGCCGGAACAGGCGCGCAAAGGCTTCGCGCCAATGCCGCGCGATGCGCAGGAGCTCGCTGGAACCCTGCGGCGAGAGCACCGGGGGAGCGTCGCTTTCGAGCATGCCGCGCAGTTCGGCCAGCATGGCGTAGGGACGCCAGATCACCGTCTGGAAGTCATCCAGGGGCGCGGGCTCGAGGAACCGCAATGCCCGGGCTCGATTGGAAGCTAATGCCGTATCGATCGTTGCTGTCTGCATGGCGCGTGCGGAAAAATGAAAAAAAGGCCCCCAAGCTTGCCGCTGCGCGGTGGCGCCATTCCCCCCGGGGGGAGGACGCTGCGAAAAATGGATTGCCGGTGGACCAACTCTAACATAATATCTAGGCATGTAGATATCTAGCTAACTAGACAACCATGCAACTAGATAAAGAGAACGAGACGGTGGAGATCGCCGAGGTGCCGCGGGATGCCGGCCTGCCCAATCTGCCGCAGCTCGATCGCAATTCCCCGCTGCCGCTCTACGAACAGATCAAGCGCCGCGTATTGACCATGGTGTTGAACTGGACCGACCCGGAGTCGCGATTCCATACCGATCAGGAACTCGCCGAGCAATTCGGCGTGAGCCGCATGACCGTGCGCCAGGCGGTGCAGGAGCTGGTCAACGAAGGCCGCCTGCGCCGCGTGCGCGGGCTCGGCACCTATGTCTGCGAGACCAAGGTCGACGAGCAGTTCACGCCGGCGATGGACTTTCTCGATCAGGCGGCGTCCAAGGGGCGTCCCATACACCTGCGCATTCTCCATTGCGAGAAGATGCCGGTGCCAGCCGGCGAGCGCGACAGCCTGCGTCTGAACGCCGGCGATCTCGTCTGGTACGTCATCCGGCTGCGCTCCGTCGATGGGGTCCCGATCTCGCTCGACTATCGCTATATCGACGCCGCGCGCGTGGGCGACATGGCCCTGGCCGACCTGGAGAGCGGTTCCATTCTGGATCTCATCGGACGCCACGCCGAACTGGCCTACGCCGACCTCAAGGTGGAAGCCGGCCGCGTCGAACCCGAGCATGCCGAGCTGCTGAGCCTGGTCGCGGGCGATCCCGTGCTGATCCGCTCGCTCATCTACTTCGATCACGACGAGCGCCCGGTCATGTCGGGCGTCTCGTATTACCGCGCCGACCAGGTCCGCTACTCCCTGCGCGTGCCCGTGCAGAAGGGTGGCCCCGGCCAGCGGCAGATAGCCGACACGCTCGAAGTGAGGCGCTAGCCACGCAGCCCGGAGCTGGCGGCAGCACAACGCAGTCGAGCGTGTCCTCATCCCTACCCTACCTGGAGAGTCATGTCATGAAAGGTCTGCACACCGCGTTGTTCTCCGCCCGAAGGCTGCTGGGCGCCCTGGCCCTGGCCTGCACCGGCATCGGCGCCGCCCTGGCCGCATCCCAGCCGGTGCACATCGGCTCCATCCTGTCCGTCACCGGCCCCGCCGCCTTTCTCGGCGAGGACATGCGGCGCGGCATGGAGATGGCGATCAGCGACATCAACGAGCGCGGCGGCATCAACGGCCAGCCGCTGCGCTGGACCTTCTACGACGCGGAAAGCCAGACCGCCAAGGCGATCAACGCCACGCGCCGCCTGCTCACCCAGGACAAGGTCGACATCATCGTCGGCGGCGGCAACATGAGCGGCATCGCGATCGCCATGGCGCCCATGACCGAGCGCGCCGGCGTGCCCTTCATCTCGACCGAGGGCAGCATGCAGATCGTCACGCCGGTCAAGGACAGGCCCAACACCTTCAAGAGCCCGGTGGACGACGACCAGATGGTCGAGCGGCTGTTCGACTTCCTGGACAAGAAGGGCATCAAGAAGGTCGCCCTGCTCGCCGACAACAGCGGCTTCGGCCAGAGTGCCACCGAGCAGATGAAGCTCATCGCGCCCAGGCGCGGCGCCGAGGTGGTGTACGAGACCTTCAGCCCGGGCGACACCGATCTCACGCCGCAGCTCACCAACATCCGCAACAGCGGCGCCCAGGCCATCGTGTGCTGGACCGTCACGCCGGCCGGCGTGGTGTTCATCAAGCAGGCCGACCAGCTCGGCCTCTCGGACCGCCTGCTGATCCACAGCTACGGCTTCGTCGACCAGCGCTACATGCAGCTCGCCGGGGATTCGGTGAAGAACCTGCTGCTGCTGAGCGTGAAATTTCCGGTGGCCGATCAGTTGCCCGACAGCGACCCGATCAAGCAGCGCATCGCCGAAATGAGCCAGCGCTTCGAGCAACGCTACAAGCACAAGCCGAACCAGTACGTGGCGCAGACCTACGACGCCATCTCGCTGGCCGCGCTCGGCATGGAAAAAGCGGGCGGCGATCCGGCCAAGTTCGCCGCCGCCCTGGAAGGCGTGGCCGACTACCCCGGCATGGGCGGCGTCATGACCTACAGCCCCGAACGCCATTCCGGCCTGACCAAGGACGACATCGTGCTGCTCGGCTATCGCGACGGCGCGTTCTACCTGGCCGACTACAAGTGATCCCGGATTCCCAAGGAGCCGTCATGAGCACTCCCGCCCAGCCTGCCACCATCCTCGACCGTTCGCGCAGCATCTTCCCGCTCGACCTGGACGTGCGCGTGCCCAAGGTACGCGACCTCTTCCACATGGCAGCCGCCAAGCAGTGGGACCCGGCCACCGACGTCGACTGGTCCGCCTTCGACGCCAGCCGGTACAGCGAAGAGCAGCGCTACGCCGCACGCCAGTACTGGAGCCGTCGCGCCTGGAGCGAATACGGCGCGATCTCCGAGAGCCCGGCGCTGCAACTGCGCTTCTGCAGCGATCCCTGCCCGCCCGACCTGCAGCTCTACTTCACGATCCGCTCGCAGGAGGAGAGCCGCCACGCCGAAGCATGCTATCGGATGGCCGAGGCCCTGGGCGGCTACATCGAGGCACCCGTGCAGGCGGCGTTCCAGGGCTCGGTGGCCACGCACGGCGTGCGCAAGATGGCGCTGGACCCGGACACCTCCATCGAGGCCACGCTGGCCGCGCTGGTCTGCGCGGCCGAGGAAATCGCCTTCGACGTGTTTCGCCACCTGACGCAGATCACGCGCGACCCCGTCGCCAACCAGATCTGCACCCTGATCATGCGCGACGAGGTGCGCCACTGCGCGCTCGGCTGGCGCTACCTGGACCATCGCGTGCCGTCGATGACGCGCGACGAACTGCAGCAGGCCGAGGACGCGGTCATCAACATGATGGAGAAAGTCGAGCTCAACGGCTATCACAGCGCCTGGCTGGCGCCGGACAACCCGGCCTCGCGCGCGGAGGTGGAAGTCGACCGCATCACCTGGGAAGCGGGGCTGGGCGCCACCACCGAGGAGCTGGAAAAGCCCGTGTTCGTCGCATCGGTGCAGCGCATCCGCCGCCAGATGCAGGACTGGGGCATCAACCTGCCCACGTTCCGTCATCCCAAGATCGGCGAATTCTGAAGGAGCCCGACATGCACAGCCCCGCAGAACAGACCCGCATCCCTGTCGAACAGCGCTTTCCCGTCGCGCTCAGGCGCTCGATCGATTCGATCCGCGAACTCTACGAGACCGGCAAGCGCGAACGCTGGCAGCCGCAGACCGACATCGCCTGGGCCGCCTTCCGCGCCGAGGGTTACGACGCCGCCGCCCTGGCCGCCGCACGCCTGACGTGGAGCTGGCGCGCGTGGGTCGAGTACGCCGGCCTGACCGAGACGCCGGCCACCCTGATCCGCCTGTGCCTGGAGGCCGGCCGCGAGGCCGACCCCAAGTACTTCCTCACCGTGCGCAACACCGAGGAGGCCTGGCACATCGAGTGTTTCCACCAGTATGCGCAGGTGCTGGGCGGCTATGTGAACCGCCCGCCGGAAGTCGCCGATGAAGCCGTTTTCGCGCAGTTGCGCGACCGCCAGGTGCTCGACGCCCGCGAGCACCTGGATGCCTTCTTCGCCACCCATTCGACGGTGGAAGACAGCCTGGAACTCGCGCTCTTCGAAGCGCATCTACGCAATGCCGAGGAGCCCGTGGCCGCGGCCATTCTCGGCCGCGCCGTCCAGGACAAGCAGCGCCATGCGCGCTTCGGCTGGCTGTACCTGGAAGAGCGCGCCGGGCACTGGACGCAGGACGAGCGCGCCCGCATCGCCGCCACGGTGCACGGTTACCTGCAGCAGATCGAGCTGGGCGGTTATCACTGCCCCTGGCTTGCCCATCCGCAGGGCGAGGCCGCGCGCGCGGCCCAGATCACCGCGGCGGTCGGCCTGGGCGCCGCCTCGCGCGACGAAGAAGCCGCAGTGATCGTGGACACGATCGCCGACACCCGCGTGCGCCTGGCCGAACTGGACATCACCCTGCCCCGCCTGAACCACGCGGCCCTCGGCAGCCTCTGACGGAGCACGCCATGGACAGCCTCGGACAATTCGCGCAACTGCTCGTCGCCGGCCTCACGGTCGGCAGCATCTACGCGATCATCGCGGTCGGCTTCAACATCATCTTCAAGAGCACCGACGCGCTGAACTTCGCGCAGGGCGAATGGGTCATGATGGGCGGCATGATCGCCGCCACGAGCTACGGCGCGGCGCACCTGCCGCTGTGGCTGTCCTGTCTGGTCGCGCTGGCACTGGTCGGCGCCGCCGGCGTGGTCTCCTACCGGCTCACGGTGGCGCCGTTGAAGAAACCTTCGCCGATGCTCATCACCATGATCAGCATCGGCCTGGCGCTGTGCTTCAAGAGCCTGGTCATGCTGCTGCTGGGCAAGCTGCCCATGGGCTACCCGGCCTTCTCGGGAGACGCCGCATGGCAGGTGGCCAGCGTCAGCATCCATCCGCAGAGCCTGTGGGTGATGGCCATCACCATCGCCTTCATGCTCGCGACCCACTGGTTCTTCGAGAAGACGCTCACCGGCAAGTCCATGCGCGCGGTCGCCGCCGACGGCGACGCAGCGGCCCTGGTCGGCATCAACGTCAAGCGCTCGGGGATGTGGACCTTCCTGTTCGCCGCGCTGGCGGGCGCCCTCGCGGGGGTCATCGTCACGCCGCTCACGTTCACCTCGTACGACGCCGGCGGCATGCTCGGCTTCAAAGGCTTCAGCGCCGCCATGCTGGGCGGGCTCGGCAACCTGCACGGCGCCCTGATCGGCGGCCTGCTGCTCGGCATCGCCGAGGCGCTGGGCGGCGGACTGATCTCGTCCCAGTTCAAGGACGCCGTGGCGTTCGTCCTGTTGCTGCTCGTGCTGTTCCTGCGCCCCAACGGCCTGCTCGGCAAGGCCGTGGCCACCAAAGTCTGACGGAGCCGCCATGACGACCCCCTCCTTCGAGCGCGCCCCCGATGCGCTGCGCCGCGCGCGGCTGCGCATGCTGCTGATCGCCTGGGCCATCCTGCTGCCGCTGCCGTGGCTGCTGCCCAACGACTACATGATCAGCATCGGCGTGATGTTCTTCATCAACGTCCTGCTGATCGGCAGCCTGAACCTCATCATGGGCTACTGCGGCCAGGTGAGCCTGTGCCATGCCGGCTTCTTCGGGCTGGGCGCCTACACCAGCGGCATCCTGTCGGCGAACTACGGCATCTCGCCCTGGCTCGGCATGCCCGCCGCCATGCTGCTCACCAGCGTGGCGGCGCTGCTGGTCGGCCTGCCGGCCCTGCGGCTGCGCGGGCACTATCTCGCCATGGCCACGCTGGGCGCGAACGCCATCCTCTCGGTGCTGTTCATCCAGCTCGTCGGGCTCACGGGAGGGCCCAACGGGCTGGTCGGCGTCGCGCCGCTGGAAATCGGCGGTTTCGCCTTCGACGACGGTCAGCGCTTCTACTACGTCGCCTGGCTGATCGCGCTGGTGTTCATGGTGGCCATGCTCAATCTCGCCCACTCGCGCATCGGACGGGCGATGAACAGCGTGGTCAGCAACGAGATCGGCGCGGCCAGCCTGGGCGTCAATCCCTATACCCTGAAGGTCGGCGCCTTCACCCTGTCGGCGGCGATCGCGGCGCTGGCGGGCGCCATGTACGTGCATTTCACGATGTTCGCCTCGCCGGAGACCTTTTCCTTCTCGGTATCCGTCCTGCTCGTCGTGATGGTCGCCGTGGGTGGCTGGGGCAACTACTGGGGCGGCCTGTTCGGCGCGCTGGTGTACACCCTGGTGCCCGAGGCTCTGCGCTCGATCCATGATGTCGAACTGCTGATCTTCGGCGCGAGCATGATCGTGGTGCTGATGTTCTTCCCTGGGGGGCTGGCGGGCATGTTCGGCCGTCTCGCGGCACGACGGCGGCGGCACGGCAACCCGCGCGCGCCGTCGCCGACCCGCGAGCCCGGGGCCCCCGCTGCACGACTCGCCAAGGAGACCCGCCATGCCTGAGATGCTTCTGGAAGTCGAGCGGGTGAGCATGCGCTTCGGCGGCCTGCAGGCGCTCGCCGAGCTGTCCTTCGTCCAGCAGGCCGGTTCGATCCAGGGCCTGATCGGCCCGAACGGCGCCGGCAAGAGCACGCTTTTCAACGTGATCGCCGGCGTGAATCCGCCCACCGGCGGGCACGTGCGCTTTCGCGGCCAGGCCATCGAACGCCTGCCCGCGTACCAGCGCATCCGCCTGGGCATTGCCCGCACGTTCCAGAACCTGCAGATATTCCGCGACCTGACCGTGCTCGAGAACGTGATGGTGGGCTGCCACTCGCGCTTTCATGGCGGCATGTTCGCCGCCATGCTGCGCACCCCGCGCATGCGCGCCGAGGAGGCCCGCATGCGCGACATCGCCTACGACAAGCTCGAACTGCTGGGCATGGCGCACAAGGCGGGCATCCAGGCCGGCGCACTCAGCTTCGGCGAGGCCAAGATACTGGAGATCGCGCGTGCGCTCGCCGGCGAGCCCACCCTGCTCCTGCTCGACGAGCCGGTGGCCGGCGTGCCGCATGGCGAAGTGGCCCAGGTGGCCGACGTGATCCGGCGCGTCAATGCACAGGGCACCGCGATTCTGCTGGTCGAACACAACATGCGCTTCGTGATGGGCCTGTGCGCGCACATCGTGGTGCTCAACCATGGCTGCAAGATCGCCGAGGGCGACACCCGAACGGTGCGCACGCACCCGGACGTGCTGCGCGCCTACCTGGGCGCCGAGGAGACCGAACATGCTTGAACTCAGCCAAGTCTGCGCATCGTACGGCGGGCCCGATGTGCTGGAGGACGTGAGCTTTCGCGTGCCGCAGGGCGCCGTCTGCTGCCTGCTCGGGGCCAATGGCGCCGGCAAGAGCACCACCATGCGCACCCTCGCGGGCCTGCTGCGGCCCGTGCGCGGCAGCATCCGCCTGGAAGGCGAGGAAATCGGCAGCCTGACCGCCGAGGCCATCGTGGCGCGCGGCATGGTCCTCGTCCCCGAGGGACGCCGCGTCTTCACCCCGCTCACCGTGCGCGACAACCTGGAGATGGGCGGCTACCGCCTCCTGCGCGCCCGCCGCCACGCCGAGTTCCGGCGCAACCTCGAGCACGTGCTCACCCTGTTTCCCCGCCTGGCCGAACGCGCCGGACAAGCGGCCGGCACGCTGTCCGGCGGAGAGCAGCAGATGCTCGCCATCGGCCGGGCGCTCATGAGCAGTCCGCGGCTGCTCATGCTCGACGAACCTTCGATGGGCCTCGCGCCGCTGGTCGTCGCCGACATTTTCGCCACGCTGCGCAGGTTGCGCGACGAAGGCCTGACCCTGCTGATCGCCGAGCAGAACGCCCGCGTGACGCTGCGCAGCGCGGACCTGGGCTATGTGCTGCAGGAAGGCCGCATCCACGGCGGCGGCAGCGCTGCCGAGCTGCGCGAGGACCCCAGCGTGCAGGAAGCCTACCTCGGCGTGTAGAAACCGCGCCCGCGACCTGCACCGCGGGCCCAGACCAGGACGATCCCATGACCGCCATCCCCGCCCTCGCGCCGATCGACGCCGAGAACGAGGCCAACTACAGTCTGCGCCGCCGACACCCGGAACGCGGCGCCGTGTATGCAGACTATGCCGAGCGCAGCGCGCGCGTGCGACGCGAGGCGGGCGCCCTCGTCGACGTCGCGTTCGGCGACCTGCCGAGCAGCAGACTGGACCTGTTCCTGCCGGCGCGGGCGCAGGGCGCCCCGCTGCTCGTCTTCATCCACGGCGGCTACTGGCGTGCCCTGGACAAGCACATCTTCTCGTTCATCGCGCAGCCCTATGTGCGCGCCGGACTGGCCGTGGCGCTGCCCAACTATGCCCTCGCGCCCGCAGCCACGGTGACCGAGATCGTCCATGAAGTCTGCCGCTCGGTGCACTGGCTCGCGACCGAGGGCGCGCAGCGCTGGGGCTACGACGCCGCGCGCATCTGTGTATCGGGACACTCGGCGGGCGGGCACATGGCAGCCTATGTGGCCAGCCTGCAGAACCCCCATCCCTGGGCCCACCGGGCCGTCGGCTGCGTGGCGGTGAGCGGCATCTTCGATCTGCTGCCCCTGCTGCCCACCTCGATCAACCACGACCTGGGCATGGATGCCGTCGAGGCCGGCGGGCTCTCGGTGAAGCCCGAGGCGCTCTCCTGCGGCGGGCTGATCTGCGCAGCGGGCGGGCTGGAAACCGACGGGTTCCAGGCGCAGTGCCAGGCGTTCGGCCACGCCGCCGGGCGCGCGGGCGTGCCGAGCGAGGTCCATATCATGCCGGGCCGCACGCATTTCGACGTGCTCAGCGACATGGCCGATGCCCGACATCCCTTCCATGCCGCGACGCTGCGGCTCGCGTGCGGCGGCCGGAAGGTCGCCGGCGCCACCTGAACCTGCCACCCTCTCCAGCCACGAAGCCAGCCATGTCGAACCGCATCGATCCTGATACCGTCGTCCCGCCCGCGGGCCCCTACAGCCAAGCCATCCTGAGCGAGGGCCACGGCCGCTGGCTGCACGTCTCGGGCCAGATCGGCGTCTTGCCGGACGGCGCCCTGGCCGGCGACTTCTCCGCCCAGGCCCGCGCCACCTGGGACAACCTGCTCAACGTCCTGGCTGCGGCGGGCATGGGCGTGGCCGACCTGGTCGAGGTGACGACCTATGTCGTGGACCCCGCGGACCTGCCGGCGCTGGGGCCGATACGCGCGGGCTATCTCGGCGATGCGCGGCCGGCCTCCACCCTGGTCGTGGCGGCCGCGCTGGCCAGGCCTGAATGGCGTATCGAGGTGCAAGCCGTGGCGTTCCAGCCTGCCTGATTCGCCGCGGCGCATCCGCGGGGACGGACGCGCCGCGGGCGCGCAACCACCGATCCCTACAGCGCCGCCTTGGGCCGGACGGAATCCACTGTGCCCTGGATGAAGGCCTTCAGGTCGGCGACGTCGTCCTGCGTGAGCTTGCCGGTGAAGTCCGGCATGCCGCGCGACGTGGCGGGGCCGTTGAAGAGGAACTGGTCCAGGTGGTTGATGTAGGCGGCATCCATGTGGCCCAGGTTGGGGATGCTGCCGCCGCGGTCGACACCGGGCACGCCGTGACAGAGCACGCAGTTGGCGACGTAGGTGTTCAGCCCGGCCTGGACACGCGCGGGATCGTAGGCCACGCCCGAGACGAGCTGCTCCTGGCGGGTGGCCACGAAGGCCGGCATCGGCGCCTTGCCGTCGAGCGCGAAGGTGTAGACCGTGCCGCTGCCCTGCACGTCGGTGGCGCGCATGGCCAGCCCGCCGACACCGCCCCAGCCGACAGCGATCGACACGTACTGCTTGCCGTCGACGAGATAGGTCGAGGGCGCGGCGACCGCCCCCGTGCCGACCGACACCTCCCATATCTTCTTGCCGCTGTCGGCGGCGAAGGCGATCAGCCGGCCGTCGGCCGTCCCCTGGAACACGAGGTTGCCCGCCGTGGTGAGGGTGCCGCCGTTCCACGGGGCCACGTGCTCGTAGGCCCAGGCCGGCTTGCCGGCGACCGGGTCCCACGCGACGAGCCGGCCGAAGGGCTGGGCCGACGGTGGCGCCGGGTTCAGGAAATGGCCGGTGTTCCAACCGACGTTCGAGTGCGCCGAGCCGGGCTGCGCTTCGTTGCGCTTCCACTGGGCGTTGGGCATCAGCGTCATCGGAATGTGCTGCGCCGGAATGTAGGCATAGCCGGTCTTGGCGTTGAACGACATCGGATGCCAGTTGTGCGCGCCGTAAGGCCCAGGGACGATATCGAAAGGTTGGTCCTCGGCGCGCACTTCGGGCCGCTCGATCGGCCGGCCCTGCGCGTCGTAGCCGGCGGCCCAGTTCACGTCGACGAAGTTGTTCGCCGAGATGAACTGCCCGTCGATGCGGTCGATCACGAAGAAGAAGCCGTTCTTGGGCGCGTGCAGCAACACCTTGCGCGGCTTGCCGTCCAGGGTGATGTCGGCCAGGATGATCGACTGGGTCGCGGTGTAGTCCCAGTTGTCTCCCGGCGTCTCCTGGTAGTGCCAGACGTACTCGCCCGTATCGGCGCGCAGCGCGACGATGGACGACAGAAAGAGGTTGTCGCCGCCGGCCGGGCTGCGCGCCCTGTGGTTCCAGGGAGAACCATTGCCGGTACCGACGTAGATCAGGTTCAGTTCCGGGTCGTAGGCCATCGAATCCCACATGGTGCCTCCGCCGCCCGACTCCCACCAGCGGCCGGCGGGGTCCCACGTCTTGGCGGCCATCTCCATGGAGACGTCCTCGAAAGGCTGGGCGGGATCGCCGGGCACCGAGAACCAGCGCCACTTCCGCTCGCCGCTGGCCGCGTCGTAGGCCGTGATGTAGCCGCGCGCACCGTACTCGGCGCCGCCGTTGCCGATCAGCACCAGGCCGTTGTAGACCCGGGGCGCGCCCGTAACGGTGTAGGCGAACTGGCGGTCGATGATGGTGTCCTGCTCCCACGCCGGCTTGCCGGTGGCCGCGTCGAGCGCGATCAAGCGCCCGTCGAACGCCGCGACGTAGACCTTGCCGCCGTATACCGCCACGCCCCGGTTGACCACGTCGCAGCAGCCTTTGACGCCGTATTCCGGCGGCACCTGCGGATCGTAGGTCCAGAGCCCTTCGCCGGTGCGCGCGTCGATGGCGTGTACCACGCTCCAGGGGCCTGTCACGTACATCACGCCGTCGACCACCACCGGCGTGGCTTCCACGCCCCGGCTGGACTTCAAGTCGTAGCTCCAGACCAGTCCCAGGCGACCGGCCGTGTCGGTATTGACCTGGTCCAGGCGGCTGTAGCGGGACTCGGCGTAGTCCAGGCCCACGGTGGGCCACTCGGTCGACGTGCTGGCGTTGGCAACGATGTAGGCGGTGTCCACGCGGGCGGCGGGCGGGTTCCCGGCCGAGCGCGCGGGGGCCGCGGCGAGAAGCGTACAGGCGAGCAGGGAGAGCGCAAGGGCGCGGGGCGCGACCTGCGGACAGATGGCGGACATGGTTGCCTCCTCGGAACTTATCGTTGTTCTTCGTTCTTGTTCGGGACGGGTACCGCGTCTATGACGCTGGGTTCTACAGTGCTGTGTGTTGTATGTCGTGTGGTTGTGGATACTGCAGTGCGACCGCCCGGGCTTGCGGCGGCGCGAACCGGACGACGGGATGCGGTCGGTTCCCGCCGCGCAGCCGGCCGGCGTGCGGGACGGCGTGCCGCCCCGCACGCAGCGGCCACCGGGGGCCGCTGCGGAACGCGGCCTCAGGCCGACTGGCTGCCCATGATGGCCTTGGTCTCGAGGAATTCCTCGATGCCGTACTCGCCCCATTCGCGGCCGACGCCGGACTGCTTGTAGCCGCCGAAGGGCGCGCTGGGGTCGCCGGGCGCGCCGTTCAGGTGCACCATGCCGGTACGAAGCTGGCGCGCGACCTCGCGCGCCTGGTCGAGCGTCTCGCCATAGACGTAGCCGGACAGCCCGTAGGTGGTGTCGTTGGCGATGTCGATGGCTTCGTCGACGTCCCTGTACGGGATGATGGTGAGCACCGGGCCGAAGATTTCCTCCTGCGCGATGGTCATCCGGTTGTTGGCGCGGCTGAAGATGGTGGGCCGCGCGAAGTAGCCGCGCTCGATGCCCTCGGGCCGCCCGGTGCCGCCGGCGAGCAGCTTGGCGCCTTCGTCGATGCCCTTCTGGATCAGGGTCTGCACGCGTTCGTACTGGCGCGCATTGGCGATCGGCCCCACAGTGGTGGCCTCGTCACGCGGGTCGCCCACCGTGACCCGCTCCAGCGCGGCGACGGCGATCGCCTCGACCTCGTCGATGCGCTCGGCGGGCACCAGCATGCGCGAGGGTGCGTTGCAGCTCTGGCCCGTGTTGTTCATCATCGCCACCACGCCATGGGCGACGGCGCGCTTGAGGTCCGCGCCGGGCAGGATGACGTTGGCCGACTTGCCGCCCAGCTCCAGCGACACCACCTTGATGCTGTCGGCGGCGTTCTTCGACACCGACGCACCGGCGCGCGCCGACCCCGTGAGCGACACCATGTCGACCTGCGGATGCGACGACATCCACGGGCCGACGATGGCGCCGTCGCCGTGGACCATGTTGAACACGCCCGCAGGCACACCGGAATGCTCGAGGATCTCGGCGAAGATGCGCGCGGAGAACGGCGCCAGTTCACTGGGCTTGAGCACCATGGTGCAGCCGGTGACGAGCGCGGGCGCGACCTTGCAGGTGATCTGGTTCAGCGGCCAGTTCCAGGGTGTGATGAGGGCGCACACGCCCACGGGCTCCTTGACGATCAGAGTGCGGCCCAGGTGCTCCTCGAAGGGGAAATCGGCGGCGATGCGGCGCGCCGTCTTGAGGTGGGCGATGCCGATCGGCACCTGCTGGGCCACCGCCACTTTCTTGTGCGGCGCGCCCATCTCCTCGGTGATGGCGTCGGCCAGGTCGCCCATGCGCTTCTCGTACTCGACGCAGATTTCGTCGAGCAGCTCGAGGCGCTCGTGCAGCAGCGTGCGGGAAAAGCCGCGGAAGGCGCGCCGGGCGGCCTCGATGGCTCGGTTCACATCGGCTTCGCCGGCCTGGCGCACGCTGCCGGCCTCTTCGCCGGTGGCAGGGTTGATCACTGCCAGGCGCTTGGCGTCGGCGTCGGCGTCGACCCATTTGCCGTCGATGAAAAACTGGGTGTCCTCGCGCATGTGGCCTCCTTGTGGAATGGGGTGAGGGTATGCTCGCAGCATACGGGGACGGGCGCCAGCGGGTCAAAATGCGGGAAACCCCTGATGCGAAGTGTTCCGTCCCGGTACAGTCTGGCGCCTGCACCGCGCCCCGTCCCGACCATGACCCGACCTGCTCCGACACCCGTCACGCCGTTTCCTCATGCCGAGCTGCGCCTGGACGTGGCGCGGCGGCGCTACTTCGAGCATGGGGAGCTGCCCGCGCGCGACACAGTGCCGCCGCTCATCCTGGCGTCCTGGCAGCGTTGCCTGGCTGCCGGCGCCGACCCGTTGCGGGTGCCCGAGACCCCCACGGCCTCGCGGCGCCGGGCGCGCGCCGTGCGCCAGGCCAACACCGCCCTGCTCAACGCGGCCCAGCCCGACCTGGACCGGCTCCAGCAGATGCTCGGCGCCACGCCAGTGGCCGCGGTGCTCACCGACGCGGCGGGCGTGGTCGCCCACGCCACCACGCCGACCCGTACGGAAGTCCGCTTGCTGCCGCGCCTGATCGGGGTGGGCGTCGACCTGTCCGAGACGCAGGTGGGCACGGGCACGCCCGGCCTGCTGAGTACCACCGGCCTGGCCTGCGCCGTACGCGGCGCGGAGCATTTCTACCAGAGCGCACGCCTGATGCACTGCGCGGCGGCGCCCGTGCGCGATGCCAGCGGCCGGCTGGCCGGCGGGCTGAGCCTGTTCAGCGAACATGGCCCGTTCGCGTTCGATGCCGCCGCCATCGTGGCAGCCTATGCCGCCTCGATCGAATCCCGTCTGCTGCGCGCGCATCCCGGCGACGTGCTGCTGGTGCAAGTGGCCGCGGGCCCCAGCATGCTCGATACGCCCCACGAAGGCCTGCTCGGCGTGGCCGGGGACGGCCGCGTGGCCTGGCGCAACGGCGCCGCCGCGGCCCTGTGCGGCGAGCACGCCACGCCCGGGCTGCCTTCCCCGCTCGAACTGCGCACCCTGCTGAGCCTGGTCGGGTCTGCCGCGCCCCGGCTGCTGAACCTGCCGAACGGGCTGGGCGTCTGGGTGTGCGCGAGCTTTCCCGAGCACGCCGGCGCGCCGCTGCCGGCCGCGGCGCCCGCCATGCCCCCGCCAGCCGACGACGGGACGCTGGAGGCCGCCGACGCGCGCCTGATCGACGCGGCCCTGGCCGACCATGGCGGCAATGTGTCGCGCGCAGCGCGCGCGCTCGGCATCTCGCGCGGCCGGGTCTACCGGCACCTGCGGCGACGCCACGGCTGAAGGTGCCCGAGCCAGGCCAGCGCTTGCGCGCCGTCAGGCCTCGTTCAACGCCTCGTCGATGGAAGCAGCGCCCAGGATCGCCAGGGACCAGCGCTGCAAATCCTGCGCCGTGGCGCTGTCGACCCGCCGACGCGCCTGCGCCGGGACAGCGCCGAAACGCGCCTCCAACTGCATGAGCAGCAACTGACGCATGCCCTCGACGCGGCCGTGCGCGAGCCCTTGCTCAAGACCTTGCTCGCGGCCTTGCTCGCGGCCTTGCTCGATACCCTGCGCCAGCCCCTTGCGTATGCCGGCGCGCTCCACGCTCGTGATGTAGGCCACCTGATGCTCTCCCTCGATGTCTGCCAGCGCCGCCAGGAAGGCCGGCTCCTGCTGCGGCGTCAGCGCCAGGACGCCGTCGATGAAGGTGAAGAGTCGGCGCACGTCGTCGCCCGCGTAGCCGTAGGCATAGAGCATACGCACCAGCTTCAGCTTGCTGGCGTAGCGATCCTGGGGACTGCGGGCGCTGCCGGCGGCCAGTTCGGCCAACGCGACGACAGCGAACGGATTGTGGCGCGCCTCTTCTGCGAGCGCCGGCCGTTCGTGCACCCATGCCGGCAAATGTACCACCGGGAACCTCAGCTCGAGGCTGCCTGCCGAACCGTCGTCGAACGGCAGGTAGCGGTACGTGGAAAAGCCGGCACCGACCATCGTTGTCGAACGGGTCAGTATCGCCGCCTGCATCAGGCGATCATGCGGATGCCGCTCGCGCAGCCGGTAATGGTAGACGAACATGCGTTCACCGAAATCGGCCGTGACGCGGGCCTGGATTTCCAGGTGCAGCAGCAGGAGGGTCTGGGCGCCATCGGACAGGCGCAGGCGTACCAGCTTGTCGAGCAGCCGGCGGCCGCGGCGGCGCGCGCCACCCACGCTTTGCAGCTCCTTGTCCAGGAAGACGGGCGCCTGGCGAAAGTCGATGTGCCGGTGCAACTGCGGCCAGAACAGCGCAATGCATGGATCGAGATAGTCGTGCAGCGCGTCCTTCCAACGGCCATCGTGGTCGGCCGGCTCAGGAGTGGGATCGGTCATCGGGCTCGTTCACCAAGAGCTGACGGTCCACACACCCTAGCGCGCCCCGCCGTGACCCGCACGCCCGGTGCGTGCGATTCTCCACAGTGCGCAAAAGCCGGCGCCGCTGCGTGGTACGCTGCCCCGTCAGCCGTACTTCTCCGCAGATTCGCCATGCCGATTCCCGCCCAAGACACCGCCCCGTTCGCCGCCCGCCGCCGCCGCGTCATGGACCTGATGCGCGCCGCCGGCGGCGGCATCGCCATCCTGCCCACGGCACCGGAAACCATCCGCAACCTGGACAGCGACTATCCGTTCCGGCACGACAGCGATTTCTACTATCTCACCGGCTTTCCGGAGCCCGAGGCCTGGCTGGTGCTGGTCGCCGGCGACACCGACAAGTCCATCCTGTTCTGCCGCAGCAAGCATCCCGAGCGCGAGATCTGGGACGGCTATCGCTACGGCCCCGAGGCCGCGGGCGAGCATTTCCGCTTCGACGAGAGCTATCCGTTGGACGAACTCGACAAGGCCATCCCGGAATTGCTCGCCGGCCACACCGATCTGTACGCGCCGCTCGCCAGTTGCCGCCTGCTGGACGACAAGCTGCCCGCCTGGCTGGCCGGCGCTCGCATGCGCGCCCGGGCGGGGGTGCACGCGCCCGTCCGCCAGCACGACCTGCGCGCCCTCGTCGCCAGCCTGCGCCTCGTCAAGGAGCCCGGCGAGATCGCCCTCATGCGGCGCGCCGGCCAGATCTCGGCGGCCGGCCACGTGCGCGCCATGCGCGCCACCCGTCCCGGCCTGCACGAATACGAGATCGAGGCCGAACTGCTGTACGAATTCCGCCGCCACGGCGCGCAGGCCGTGGCCTACAACAGCATCGTCGCGGCGGGCGCGAACGCCTGCGTGCTGCACTATCGCGCGGGCGACACGGTGATGCGCGACGGCGAGCTGCTGCTCATCGACGCAGGTTGCGAATACGACAGTTATGCCGGGGACATCACCCGCACCTTCCCGGTCAACGGGCGTTATTCCGGCCCGCAGCGCGAACTCTATGACGTGACGGTCGCGGCACAGGCCGCCGCAGCGGCCGCCACCCGGCCCGGCGCGCGCTGGAACGAACCGCACGACGCCGCGGTGCGCGTGCTGGCCCAGGGCATGCTCGACGCAGGGCTGCTGCAGGGCTCGCTCGACGGCGTGATCGAATCCAACCAGTACACGCGGTTCTACATGCACCGCACCGGGCACTGGCTGGGCATGGACGTGCACGACGTGGGCGACTATCGCGAGGACGACGAAGAAGGCGGGCGCGACTGGCGCCGCCTGGACCCGGGCATGGCGCTCACCATCGAGCCAGGCATCTACGTGCGCCCGGGCGAGGGCGTGCCCGAGGCCTACTGGAACATCGGCATCCGCACCGAGGACGACGCCATCGTGACGGACAGCGGATGCGAGCTGATCACCCGCGACGTGCCGGTCCAAGCCGACGAGATCGAAGCCCTGATGCGCGGTTGAGCGGCACGATGGACGCCGATATCACCATCCTCGGGGCGGGGCCGGTGGGCAGCGCGCTCGCCCTGCTGCTCGCCGACGGCGCGCCCGACCCGTCGCGCATCGTGCTGTGCCGCGCCCCTGCCCGACCACCGGCCGGGCAGGCGTGGGCGCACACCGCCGACCCGCGCGCCATCGCCCTGAACCACGGCAGCCGTCTGCTGCTGCAGCGCCTGCGCGCATGGCCGGCGCACGGCGCCGGCATCCACGCCATCCATGTATCGCAGCGAGGCCGGCTGGGCCGCACCGTGATCCAGGACACGGATTTCGGCGTCCCGGCGCTGGGCTCGGTGCACACGTACGGTTCGGTCCAGGCCGTGCTGCACCAGGCCCTGGCCAGCGCCGGCGTGACGCTGCGCGACGGCCATGCCGAGCTGGCCAGCGCCGGCGAGGACGCGATCGAGATCAACCAGAACGATCGCCGCTGGCGCAGCCGCGTGGCGGTGCAGGCCGAGGGCGGCCCCCGCGCGGGGACGCCCGGCGTGCTCAGCCGCAGCTATGGGCAGCACGCCGTCCTTGCGCTCGTGCGCGCGGCGGCCCCGCGGCCCGGGTGGGCCTGGGAGCGCTTCACCGGCGAAGGGCCGCTGGCGCTGCTGCCGGTGCGGTTCGAAGACAGTGCCGAGGACACCTATTCGCTGGTCTGGTGCTGCGCCCCCGAGCGTGCCGACCAGTTGGCCGCCCTCGACGACGCGCGTTTTGGCCAGGCGCTGAGCGAGGCCTTCGGCGACCGGCTGGGGCCGCTGGCGGGCGCTGGCCCGCGCCACGTGTTTCCGCTCGAACTGCGCTGGCGCCGCGAGCCCGTGGCCGGGCGTATCGTGGCCATCGGCAATGCGGCGCAGACGCTGCACCCGGTGGCGGGCCAGGGCCTGAACCTGGGCCTGCGCGACGCCGCCGCGCTGGCCGACACCCTGCACGGCTGGCTGCGCGCGCCCGAAGGCGATCCCCGCCCGCGCCTGCAGGACTACGCCCGCGCGCGCCGCGCCGACCGCGCCGTCACGGCCGGCGTCACCGACTTCCTGCCGCGCGTGTTCGCGACGCGCTGGTCGCTCGTCGAACATGCCTGCGGGCTGGGCCTGCTCGCGCTGGACGCCCTGCCCGGGGTGAAGCGGCCACTCGCCCGTCAACTGATGCAGGGCCTGCGCGTCTGAGCCGCGGCGCGCAGGCGACGCTCCCCGGCCTCAAGCCGCCGCGAGCGCCTGGTCCAGATCGGCGAGCAGGTCGTCGATGTGCTCGATGCCGACCGACAGGCGCAGCATGTCCTGGCTCACGCCCGCCTTCTTCAGCTCGGCATCGTCGAGCTGGCGATGCGTGGTCGACGCCGGATGGGTCGCCAGCGAACGGGCGTCGCCGATGTTCACCAGGCGCGTGAAGAGCTCGAGCGCGTCGAGCACCCGGGCCCCGGCCTCGCGCCCGGCGTTCTTCAGGCCGAACGAGAGAATGCCCGAAGCCCGCCCGCCCATGTAGCGCTGCACCAGGGCGTGATCGGCATGATCGGGCAAGCCGGCGTAGTTGACCCAGGCCACCTTGGCATGGGATTGCAGGTGCCGGGCAATGGCCAGGCTGTTCTCGCAGATGCGGTCCATGCGCAGGGGCAGCGTCTCGATGCCCTGCAGGATCTGGAAGGCATTGAAGGGCGAGAGCGCCGCGCCCATGTTGCGCAGCGGCACCACCCGCGCCCGGCCGATGTAGGCCGCCTCGCCCAGGGCTTCGGTGTAGACCACGCCGTGGTAGGACACGTCCGGCTCGTTCAGGCGCTTGAAGCGCTCCTTGTGCTCGGCCCAGGCAAACTTGCCGCTGTCCACGATGGCGCCGCCCACGCTGGTGCCGTGTCCGCCCAGGTACTTGGTGAGCGAATGCACGACGATGTCCGCGCCATGCTCGAAGGGACGGCACAGGTAGGGGCTGGGCACGGTGTTGTCCACGATCAGCGGAATGCCGTGGGCGTGCGCGATGTCGGCCAGCGCCGCAAAATCGGTGACGTTGCCGAGCGGATTGCCGATCGACTCGCAGAAGATGGCCTTGGTGCGGGCATCGATCAGGGGCGCGAACGAGGCCGGATCGGCCGGATCGGCGAAGCGCGTCTCGATGCCGAGCTGCGGGAAGGTGTGTGCGAACAGGTTGTAGGTGCCGCCGTACAGCGTGCTGGAGGACACGATGTTGTCACCGGCCTCGGCGATGGTCTGGATGGCATAGGTGACCGCCGCCATGCCGGAGGCCAGGGCCAGCGCGCCCACGCCGCCCTCGAGCGCCGCGACGCGCTTTTCCAGCACGTCGTTGGTCGGATTCATGATGCGCGAATAGATATTGCCCGGGACTTTCAGGTCGAACAGGTCGGCGCCGTGCTGCGCGCTGTCGAACGAGTACGCCACGGTCTGGTAGATCGGCACTGCCACTGCATGGGTGGTCGGCTCCGGGCTGTAGCCCGCGTGCACCGCCAGGGTTTCGAGTTTCATAGGTGTCACCTCCACAGGATGAACGGCTCGCAAGCGCCCGCAGCCGCGAGAAAATCTGTCACGCCGCGCCTTCGGCTTGCTGCCCCCAAGGGGGCGTCTTTGCCTTGGGGCGGCCCGGCGGCAAAAGAAAGGGCCCCCACGCCGCGCCTTCGGCTTGCTGCCCCCCAAGGGGGCATCTTTGCCTTGGGGCGGCCCGGCGGCAAAAAGACGATTATGCCCTTCGCGCGCACCACGGCGGGGCATGAGTTCATACGAAACGGCACGGGGCCTTGCACCCCCCGCCGCCGGCGCAAGCGGTACAATGCCCCGCACCCTCCCCGAGATTTCTGCTCGTCGCGCCCGGCCCGCTCCTGGGGCCGCAGGCGTTTTCCGCCTTTTCGTTCATGCGCATCGGTCCTTGGCAACTGCCCAACAACGTCGTCGTCGCCCCCATGGCCGGGGTGACGGATCGGCCGTTCCGCCAGCTCTGCAAGCGGCTGGGGGCGGGGCATGCCGTGTCCGAAATGGCGGCTAGCAACCCCAGGCTCTGGGATAGCGTGAAGACGTCGCGCCGGCTCGACCATGCCGGCGAGAGCGAACCGATCGCCGTGCAGATCGCCGGCGCCGATCCGGCCATGATGGCCGAAGCGGCCGTCTTCAACATCGGCAAGGGCGCCCGCATCATCGACATCAACATGGGCTGCCCGGCCAAGAAGGTCTGCAGCGTGGCCGCCGGCTCCGCCCTGCTGCGCAACGAGCCGCTGGTGGCACGCATCCTGGAGGCCGTGGTCGCGGCCTGCGCGCCGCTGGGCGTGCCGGTCACGCTCAAGACGCGTACCGGCTGGAGCCGCGACGAACGCAACGCCCTGCGCGTGGCCCGGCTGGCCGAAGAGACCGGCATCGCCGCCCTCGCCCTGCATGGGCGTACCCGGGCGGATCTCTACACCGGCGCGGCCGAGTACGACACCATCCGCGCGGTCAAGGCCGAGATCGGCATCCCCGTCATCGCCAACGGGGACATCGATTCGCCCGAGAAGGCGCGCGCCGTGCTCGACCATACGGGCGCCGACGCGGTGATGATCGGGCGTGCCGCGCAGGGGCGGCCCTGGATCTTTCGCGAGATCGATCACTACCTGCGCACGGGCGAGCACCTGGCGCCACCCACGCGCGAGGAACTCGCCAGCCTGCTGCTGGAACACCTGGACGATCACTACCGCTTCTACGGCGAACACACGGGGGTGCGCACCGCACGCAAGCATATCGGCTGGTATCTGTCGGGCCTGCCCGGCGGCGCCGAGCTGTGCGCGCGCATCAATCTCATCGACAACACCCGCGAGCAGTGGGCGGCCGTGGCGGCGTGGTTTGCCGCCGAGCCTTCCGCACGGGTCGACCGGCTCGCTGCCTGACCACCAAAGCATGGAAAAAAGGACAACCACCCTGGAAGTGTGCGTACGCGATCAGCTCGACCGCTACTTCCGCGACCTGGACGGCGAATCGACCGGCTGCATCTGGCAGATGGTGATCTCGGCCGTCGAGCGACCGATGCTCGAAGCGGTACTCGAGCGTGCCGGCGGCAACCAGTCGCGGGCGGCAGAAATGCTCGGCATCAACCGCAACACCCTGCGCAAGAAGATCGACCAGTACGGACTGCGCGCCGATGCCCCCCCGCCGTTGCCCCAGAGCAAGGCCGCCTGACACCGAATCCCATCCTTCGGGCGCCCGAGCGCGCCACATCGAGCCCACCACCATGACCCTACAGCGAGCCCTGATCTCCGTCTCCGACAAGGCCGGCATCGTCGATTTCGCCCGCGCGCTGGCCGCACGCGACGTGCAACTGCTCTCGACCGGCGGCACCGCCAAGCTGCTGGCCGACAACGGCCTCACCGTCCAGGAAGTCGCCGACTACACCGGCTCCCCGGAAATCCTGGACGGGCGCGTCAAGACGCTGCATCCGAAGGTGCATGGCGGCTTGCTCGCGCGCCGCGACTCGGACGAACACATGCGCACGCTCGAAGAGCGGGGCATCGGCCGCATCGACCTGCTGGTGGTCAACCTCTATCCCTTTCGCCAGGCCATCGCCAAGCCCGATTGCACCTTCGAGGACGCGATCGAGAACATCGACATCGGCGGCCCGGCGATGCTGCGCGCGGCGGCCAAGAACCACGGCACCGAGGCCGGCGGCGGCGTCACCGTGGTGATCGACCCGTCCGACTACTCCCGCGTGCTCTCGGACATCGACAACCATGGCGCGCCGGCCTACGCGCTGCGCCTGGAACTGGCCGCCAAGGTCTACGCCCACACGGCCGCCTACGACGGGGCGATCGCCAACTACCTGACCTCGCTCACCAGCGCACCGGCGCCGGCCGAGGTACCGGCGCGCGACCCGTGGCCGGGCGTGATGACGATCCAGATGCGCCGCCAGCAGACCATGCGCTACGGCGAGAACCCGCATCAGGGCGCGGCCTTCTACACCGACCTGTCGGTGGGCAGCGGCCTGCTTGCCAACTATCGCCAGTTGCAGGGCAAGGAACTGTCGTTCAACAACATCGCCGACGCCGACGCCGCCTGGGAATGCGTACGTTCGTTCGAAGCACCCGCCTGCGTCATCGTCAAGCACGCCAACCCGTGCGGCGTGGCCATCGGCGCCAATGCCGCCGAGGCCTACCAGAAGGCCTTCAAGACCGACCCCACCTCGGCCTTCGGCGGCATCATCGCCTTCAACCGCCCGGTGGACGCAGCCACCGCCGAGGCCGTGAGCCAGCAGTTCGTCGAAGTCCTGCTCGCCCCGGCCTATGACGGCGGTGCGCTGGAAGTGCTGGCCGCCAAGAAAAACGTGCGCGTGCTCGAAGTGCCGCTGGGCAGCGCCGTCAACCCGCAGGACGCCAAGCGCGTCGGCGGCGGCTGGCTGCTGCAGGACCCGGACAACTTCAACGTCAGCGCCGACGCGCTCAAGGTGGTCACCGAGCAGCAGCCCACCGAGGCCCAGATGCAGGACCTGATGTTCGCCTGGAAGGTCGCCAAGTACGTCAAGTCCAACGCCATCGTCTTCACCGGCAACGGCATGACGCTGGGCGTGGGCGCGGGCCAGATGAGCCGGATCGACTCCGCGCGCATCGCCAGCATCAAGGCAGAGAACGCCGGCCTGACCCTGCAGGGTTCGGCCGTCGCCTCGGACGCCTTCTTCCCGTTCCGCGACGGCCTGGACGTGGTCGCCGACGCCGGCGCCACCTGCGTGATCCAGCCCGGCGGCAGCGTGCGCGACGACGAAGTGATCGGCGCCGCCAACGAGCGCGGCCTCGCCATGGTCTTCACCGGCCACCGCCACTTCCGGCACTGAGCGGCGGTCGGCGCTGCCGGACGCGGCCGAGCCGGCCGTGCGTCCGACAGTGTCTTTGCGCGTCCATGCCAGCCGGACTCCGCTCCCGGGCAGGCCTACGTTGTATCCTTGCGCGAGACTCGACGCTGGCCGACTGCGACCAGCGTCGCCCGTTCCCCGCAGTGGCGGGGAATCGCTGTCGTCCTGGTACTTTCCATGAAAGCTGTCGTTCCCCGCGCATGCGGGGATGGCGCATGGCTGTCCGGCCTGGCCTGGCAACGCATGCACATCGCCCCCGGTTCGCCCGCCCTGGGGCAGGAAGTCCGTCGATGACGACGATCCGCATCCTCGGCGTCGACCCCGGCCTGCGCCGCACCGGCTTCGGCGTGATCGAAGTGCAGGGCTCCGCGCTGCGCTATGTGGCGAGCGGCACCATCGTGTCGGTAGCCGAGGCGCCGCTGCACACCCGCCTGAAGACCCTGCTCGACGGTCTGCGCACAGTGGCGCAGGATACGCGTCCGCACGCGGCCGCGCTGGAGAAGGTCTTCGTCAACGTCAATCCCCAATCCACGCTGCTGCTCGGCCAGGCGCGGGGCGCCGCCCTGTGCGCCCTGGCCGACGGCGGGCTGGACGTGCACGAGTACACCGCCCTGCAGATCAAGAAATCGGTGGTGGGCACCGGCCGCGCCGCCAAGCACCAGGTGCAGGAGATGGTGACCCACCTGCTGCGCCTGAACGGCACGCCGGGCCCGGACGCGGCCGACGCGCTGGCCTGCGCGATCTGCCACGCGCACACGGCGCCGCTGGCGCTGCGCCTGGGCGAGGCCGTGCGCACCGAGGCCCAGGCCCTGCTCGCGTCCAGCCGGACCGTGAGCCGCATGCGCCGCGGCCGCCTGCTGGTGCGCTGAGCGCCGCCGCGCGCGTCCGGCTTGTCTATTCAGCCGGCTTGCTGCCCTCGGGCATCCGCTTGGCCAGCCGGACCGGTGTACCGAGATAGTTGCTGAACCAGGCGGCCGCCAGATCGCCCTCGTCCACCACGCTGAACGGTATGCCGTCGCGGTGCGCGGTGCGCCAAACGCTCTCGTCGTCCTCGAGCACGTCCGGCACGATGTCCAAGCGCAGCATGCCGGGCGCGGTGATCACCAGGTAGCCCAGGTGCAGCTTGAGCGAGACCTGGTCCAGCGCCGGATGCTCGTCGAGGTCGATGGGCTCGAACTCGGGCGTGACGAGCAGCCACTGGGCCTGGTACTTGTCGGCGTCCTCGTCCTCCAGGGCGCCGCAGCCGTCGATGGGATATGCAGTCTGGGTCATGGGTTTTTCCTTCACTTTCGTATCGGGCGCGCCTAGTTGAACAAGCCCTTGAGCGCATCGCCGATGATGCGGCCAGGGTCGCGCCCGGCATTCTCGTCACTGCCCTGATCGCCGCCGCGGCGCTCGAGCAGGCGCTCGATCTGCCGGCCGGCCTCGCGCTCGAGCGTGCGCTGCAGCGCCTCGCTGCCCACCTGGTTCCACATCACGGTATAGGTGGGCGAGGAGAACGGGCCGGCCACCCGGATGGGGACGGTGACGTCGCGCAGGCGCTCGAGCGCCTTGCCGCCTTGCCCGCTGGAGGTGTTGACCACGCGCGTGCGCAGCACCAGGTCGAGTCGCTCGCCGGGCAGGTCGACGGTGGCGGGCGAGCCCTCGGTAATGCGCACCAGGGGCGCCGCCACGTTCAGCTCGCGCAGCGTGCCCACGCCGTCGGCGAAATGCAGGTTGCCGCGCAGTTCGGCATAGTCGGTCGAGAGCGTGCGGTCGGCCTCGGCGCTGGCCGCCTCGCCGCGCCCCAGCAGACTGCGGAATTCGCGCAGGGACTGCGCCACGTTGATCCCGCGATACGAGCCGTCGCGCAGTTGCAGCGACAGTTGGCCGTTCAGACTCTCGCGCAGCGCCGCCTCGGTACGGCCGGTCGTGGTGAGTTCCGCCTTCACGATGCCCTTGCCGGTGAGATCGTCGTAGCCCGCCAGCGCATGCAGCAGGGGCTGCACGGCCACGTCCGTGAACTGCGCGTTCACGCCCAGGCGCTGCGTGTTGGCATCGGCAAACAGGGTACCCGCCAGCCGGCCCTCGAACAGCGCGGCCGAGACATCGCGCAGCTCGGCGCGGCCGCCCGCCAGCGCCAGGGTGGCGGCCAGGTTGCGCGCCGTGGCCTTGGGCGTGACGAGCTCGGCCACGCGCAGTGTGCCGTGCGCATCCACCCGCTTCAAGGGGGCGAGATCGAACAGCGCATCGCCGTTGCCGTTGGCCGCTTCCGCCGGCGGCTTGCCGCCTGCCGCAGTCGGCGACGGCGCCGGCTTGGACTTGGCGCCGCCGGCCGTCGGCGCCAGCCACGGCGCGAGGTCGAAGTGCTCGGCCTGCACGTCGAAGCGCAGGGCCGGCACCGCCTCCTGCAGCCGGGACGCCCCCAGTTGCAGATGGATCGGGCCGCCCGGCAGGCTGGCTCGCAGTTCGGTCTGCGCCGTGCCGGCCGCCCCATCGTAGGCGGCGTTGCCGCTGGCCTCGAATGCCAGCGCCTCGGCCCGGGCCGTGTCCTCGACCTTCACGTCGGCCTTCAACTGCGGCAGCGCGACGCGGGCCTGCCGAGGCTGCGCCGAGACCGGCGATCCGGCGTCGATGGCAAGGCTGCGATCGCCCTGGCGCAGCTTGGCGTGCACCTGCAGCCGCTTGGCGTCGAACTGGCGCACATTGCCGCTCAGGCCGGAGAGTTCGAGCGTGGCGTCGATGGCCTGCGGGCCGTCGAGCGTGAAGGTCCCGGTGAGCGGCCCGCCGGTTGCGCTGGTCTCGGTGATGATCAGCGTCGGCACATCGAGCGCCGCCGTGAACGGCATGTTGTCGGCGCGGCCGGACACCTTGGCCGCCACCTTGTCGAGCTGCAGCAGATTGCCTTCGAGGTCCAGGGCCATGCGCGGCGCGCTGACCTGCGCATCCACGCCACTGAGCGGCGTGGGCAGCGCGAGGTCGCCCTGGAAGGCCGCGCTCAAGCCGGTGAGATCGAGATCGTCCTCGGCCAGGTTGAGGCTGACGTCACCGCGCAGCGCGAAGCTGTTGGCGCGCACCGACGGCAGCATGCCCGCCATGCGCAGGTCCAGGCCATGCACCGCATAGCGTTGCGCATACGGGTTGACCAGCAGCCGGCCCTGCACCTGCACGTTGGCATCCACGCGCGGGCTCTGGCCCAGCACGCGGCCGGCCACGGCCACGTCGAACGGCTGACCCAGCGTGATGCCGCTGGCCGCGATGACCAGGCGCTCGACGCGCACCGCCATGTCATGGCGCTCGTCGCGGAACGCGATGTCGCCGCCCGAGACGTTCACGCCGGCCACGGCCAGTTGCAGGGAGGGCTGTTCGGGATCGGCAGGCACGCCGGCAGGCGCGCTCGGTTCCACCGGGCGCCGCAGGAGGTCATCGAAATTGAAGCGGCCGTCGGCGTCGCGCACCACGTTGGCCTTCACCCCGCTGATCGCCAGGTGCTCGATGACGAGGTGGCGCGTGAGCAGCGGCCACCACGAGACGGCTGCGCGCGCGGTGTCGAGCACCGCGAACACCTGATTGGACTGCGGCTCGGACAGCGAGATGCCACTGATCTCCAGCCCCAGCCGCGGGACCAGCGAAAGCCGGATGTCGCCGTCGATGACCAGGGTGCGGCCATACTGTTCCTTGACCGCGTCCTGCAGCGTCGCCTTGTAGTCGTTGGGGTCCACGAGCAGGAACAGGGCGGCGATGCCGATACCGGCGAGCAGGACGAGCACGCCCACTGCGATCAACAGCCGCCTCAACCAAACCATGACTCTCCTCGCAGGCCACTACGCATATGCCGCACACATCCGGCGCCGCGTCCGCCGGCGCCCACCTCGTCGAGGGGCTACTTTAACCCGGTAGACGCTGACTTGCTTTGGTACAGAACTTACCCACCGCGTCAGGCGTACGCGCCTGGCGGGGGGAAGCTCCCGCCCTCGGCGGCCGCGAACCACCGTCCTGCTGGCCGACAACCTTCGCCGGGCCGGCGCGCATGCGGGCGAGCCCTGGTCCGCGCCGCCGCCTGCAATGCGTACACTATGGGCCGAGCGGCGCATCCCGCGCCGAGCCTGCGACCTTCAGCCATGTCCTACGATCCGAACAACATCTTCGCCAAGATCCTGCGCGGTGAGGCGCCTTCCATCAAGCTCTTCGAGGACGAGCACACCTACGCCATGATGGACATCATGCCCCAGTCCGAAGGGCATGCGCTCATCCTGACCAAGGAGCCTGCGGCGAACCTGTTCGAGCTGTCGCCCGAAGCCGCGGCCCATTGCATCCAGTCGGCCCAGCGCCTGGCCAAGGCGATCGGCAAGGCGCTCGCGCCGGACGGCGTGGTGGTGTCGCAGTTCAATGGCGCGGCGGCGGGCCAGACGGTGTTCCACGTGCATTTCCACATCGTGCCGCGCCGCGCCGGCGAAGCCCTGCGTGCACACTCGCGCGAGATGGCCGATCCGGCCGAGCTCGAGAAGGTCGCGGCCAGGATCCGCGCAGCGCTCGACTGAAGCGGCGGGCACGCCACGGCCGCTCCGGCGATGGTGCGGCCCGGCCGCCGGCTATCGGTATGTGACGTAGTCGCGCCCGGCCTCCTCGAGGTAGCCGATGGCGTTGAAGTAGCTCAGGCCCACGCTGCCCGGCCGCGTGAGCAGTTGGGTGAGGCCGCCGTTGAAGAGCGGGAAGTGCAGGCCCGCCACGCGGTCGTCCGGCATACCGAGCACGTGCTGGACGATGCCGGCGATCGGGCCGCCCGAGGTGAATACCAGCGCGCTCTCGCCGCTGCCGCAGGCCGCGGCCACCTGCTCGAGCGCCGCCACGCTGCGCGCCCGGAACGCCGACCAGGCGATCGGGTAGTCCTCGTCGTGCGCGCCGCTCACCCAGCGATCGAAGGCTGCGGCGAACACCTGCTGGAAGGCTTTGCGCGGATTCTCGCTGCGCGCGAGCCAGGCCTTCATCGCGGCGCGGTCGGCGAACTCCGGCGCGTAGCGCGCCACCATGTCCTCGTGGCGGTATTCGTCGAGCCCGGCGTCGATGTGCGGTGCGGCGGCGGCTTCGCCCAGCGCGGCCAGGCACGCCTCGGCGGTCTGGGCATGCCGCTTCAGGCTGCCCATCACCACATGCGCGAAGCGCTCGCCGCGAGCGGACAGCCACTCCCCCAGCAGCCGGCCCTGGGCATGGCCCACTTCGGACAGCGCGTCGTAATCGTCTCCCATGAGGGAGGCCTGGCCATGGCGAACCAACAGAATGCGACCCATGGTCTTGTGTCTCCTGGCGTTGTATCGGGTTGTACAAGCATCGTAGCGCAGTGCAGCAAACGTGGCTGCCCTCCCGGCGAGGTTATGCTTGCAGCATGACCACCCTGGATAGCTCCGGCCTGCTGCTGCGCGTCACACAGGTCTGCAAGTCGTACGTCACCGCGCAGGGCATGCTGCCGGTGCTGCGGGGCGTGGACCTCACCCTGGCGCACGGAGAAAGCCTGGCCCTGATGGGCGAATCGGGCAGCGGCAAGAGCACGCTGCTGCACCTGATCGCCGGCCTGGACCGTCCGGATTCGGGCAGCATCGAGGTGCCGCAGGGGCATCTGGAGACGCGCGGCGAGCCCGCACTGGCCGAATGGCGGCGCAGCGGCATCGGCCTCGTCTTCCAGCAGTACAACCTGATTCCCAGCCTGCCGGTGGGCGCCAATCTCGCCATGCAGGCGCGCCTGGCCGGCCGCCACGACCCTGTCTGGGTCGAGGCGATCGCGCGGCGCCTGGGTCTGGCCGAACTGCTCACCCGCTACCCCGAGCAGCTCTCCGGCGGCCAGCAGCAGCGCGTGGCGATCGGCCGCGCCCTGGCGGCGCGGCCCGCGCTCGTACTCGCCGACGAGCCCACCGGCAGCCTGGACGAAGCCAGCAGCGCAACGGTGTTCGACCTGCTGCTCGAGCTGGTGGCCGACACCGGCGCCGGGCTGCTGGTGGTCACGCACAGCGCCCGTCTGGCGCAGCGCCTGTCCCGCCAGGTCGTCCTGCAGCATGGCCGCGTACTGAGCGGCAGCGCCTGATGCGCGTGCTGCGGGTGAGCCTGGGCGCCCTGCTCGCCCACTGGCGCCGGCACCCGGTGCAGGCGATTGCCGTGTTCGTCGGCATCTGGCTGGCGACCACGCTCTGGGCCGGCGTGCAGGCGCTGAACAGCCAGGCGCGCGCCGACTACGCCCGCGCGAGCGCCGTCCTGGCGCCGGCCACCCAGGCGGCCTGGGTGCCGCGCACCGGCGAACACCTGGACCAGGCGCTCTACGTGGCGCTGCGCCGGGCCGGCTGGCCGGTGTCGCCCGTGCTGGAAGGCCGCGTGCGCCTGGTCGAGGCCGAGCAGTTCAGCCTGCGCGTCGTGGGCATCGAACCGCTGTCCCTGCCGGACGACACCGAAGTCGCCGGCCGCACAGGCGCCCGCTTCGACCTCGGCGCGTTCATCGGTCCGCCCGGCGAAGCTTGGATCTCCCCGGACACCCTGGCCCGTCTGGGCCTGGCCGAGGGCGCGCGCCCGGCGCTGGCCGACGGCACGCGCCTGCCGCCGTTCAAGGCCGAGCCCGGCCTCGCGCCGGGCGTGATCCTGACGGATGTCGGCTATGCGCAGGCGCTGCTGAACGCGCCGGGGCAGCTCTCGCGGCTCATCGTCACGGGCCCGCACGCCGAGGCCCCGCCGCCGGCGTTCGCCGACCGCCTGATGCTGAGCGCGGACGACACGGCGGGCGATCTGCAACGCCTCACCGACAGCTTTCACCTGAACCTCACGGCGCTCGGCCTGCTCGCCTTCGTGGTCGGCCTGTTCATCGTCAACGCCGCGATCGGGCTGGCGTTCGAGCAGCGGCGCGGCGTGCTGCGCACCCTGCGCGCCTGCGGCGTCAGCCTGCGCGCGGCCGTGGCCGCGCTGGCGCTCGAACTCGGCCTGTTCGCGCTGATCGGCGGTGTGGCCGGGCTGGTGACGGGCTACGCGCTGGCGGCCCAGTTGCTGCCCGACGTCTCGGCCAGCCTGCGCGGCCTGTACGGGGCCGACGTGGCCGGCGAGCTGCGCCTGTCCCCGGTCTGGTGGGCGAGCGGCCTGGGCATCACGCTGCTCGGCGCCCTGATCGCCGGCGCGAACAGTCTGTGGCGCGCGGCCCGCATGCCCGTACTCGCCGTCGCGCAGGCCCAGGCCTGGCGCCTCGCCCAGACGCGCGGGCTGCGGCGCGACACCGCCGTCGGCCTCGTGCTGCTGCTCGTGTGCGCCGCGGCATGGCGCTGGGGCGACAGCCTGGCCACCGCCTTCGTTGCCGTGGGCGCCCTGCTGCTCGCCGCCGCGCTGCTGCTCTCGCCCCTGCTCGATGCAGCGCTGGCGGGCCTCGCGCGTCTGGCGCGCGGGCCGCTTGCCGAGTGGTTCGCCGCCGACGCCCGCCAGCAGTTGCCAGCCGTCGCGCTGGCGCTCATGGCCCTGCTGCTGGCGCTGGGCGCGAGCGTGGGCGTGGGCGCCATGACCGAGGGTTTTCGCAAGACCTTCGATGGCTGGCTGGAACAGCGCCTGTCCGCCGACCTGTACGTCACACCGCGCGACACGGAGCAGGGGCTGGCCATCGCCCGGGCCGCCGCCGCCGAACCCGATGTCGCCGCGGTGCTCACCCAATGGCGCGCCGAGCTGCGCCTGCAGGCCTGGCCGGTCCAGGCGTATGGCGTGCCGGATCACCCGAGCTATCGCCAGCACTGGCCTCTGCTGGCGGCGCAGCCGGAAGGCTGGGCGGCACTCGGCCGCGGCGAGGGCATCATGCTGAGCGAGCAGCTCGCGCGCCGCCTCGGCCTCGGGCTGGGCGACACGCTCGCGCTGCCTCTGCCCGGCACGGCTCCCCTGCCCGTGGTCGGCCTGTATGCGGACTACGGCAACCCGCAGGGGCAGTTGCTGGTCAATGCCGACTGGCTGCGCAGGCATGAACCCCAGGCGCGCATCTCCGGCATCAGTCTGCGCCTGCAGCCCGGCACCGACGCCGGCAAGCGCCTCGAGGCGCGGCTGCAGCCGTGGGCCGAGCAAGGCGCGCGCGTGGTGGACCAGGCGGCGCTCAAGCGCTGGTCCACCGACATCTTCGAGCGCACCTTCCACGCCACCGCCGCCCTGAACAGTCTGACCCTGGCCGTGGCCGGCATCGCGCTCTTCATCAGCCTGCTGACCCTGGCCGACGCGCGCCTCGGCCAGCTCGCGCCGCTCTGGGCGCTGGGCGTGCCGCGCCGCCGCCTGGCTTGGCTCAGCCTGGCGCAGACACTGATGCTGGCCGGGCTGACGGTGCTGCTGGCCGTCCCGCTGGGGCTGGTGCTCGCCTGGTGCCTGGTCGCGGTGGTGAACGTGCAGGCCTTCGGCTGGCGCCTGCCGCTGTATGTATTTCCCGGCCAGTTGCTCGCGCTTGCCCTGCTGGGCCTCTTGACCGCACTCGCGGCCAGCGCCGGGCCGCTGTGGCAATTGGCCCGGCGCAAACCGGCCGACCTGTTGCGACGCTTTGCCGATGAACGTTGACGCCTCCCGCCGCCCGCGCAAGGCCGGCCGCGGTCTTGCCTGCACCGTGGCGGCCATGCTGCTCGCAGCGCTCGCCGGCTGCCGCGATGCCGTGCCCCCGCCGCAGACCGGCTACGCCGGCCTGGGCCAGGCGGCGGGCGACTACCTGCCGGTCGAGCGCGGGCGCGAGTTGCACTTTCCGGCCGACCACGGCGCCCACGACGGCTATCGCATCGAATGGTGGTACATTACCGCCAACCTCACGGACGAAACCGGCCGCGACTGGGGCGTGCAATGGACGCTGTTCCGCACCGCCCTGCGGCCCGGCCCCGAGCAGCCCGGCTGGCAAAGCCCCAACGCCTGGATGGCGCACGCCGCCGTCACCGGCCCCGACGGCCATCGCCACGCCGAACGCCTCGCGCGCGGCGGCATCGGCCAGGCCGGCGTCACCGCCGAACCCTTCGCCGCCTGGATCGACGACTGGCGCCTCGATGGCCAGCCGGGGCTGGGGCTGGACCGGCTGGCTCTGCACGCCGCCGCCCGGCCGCCCGAAGGCGGTGTGCCCGGCTTCTCCTACGACCTCGCCCTCCAGGCGCAAGGCCCCCTGATCCTGCACGGCGATGCGGGCTACAGCGAAAAATCCGGCCAGGGCCAGGCCTCGTACTACTACAGCCAGCCCTTCTACGAGGTACAGGGCGAGATCGCCTTCGACGGCCAGCGGCACACGGTGACCGGCCGTGCCTGGCTGGACCGCGAATGGAGCAGCCAGCCGCTGTCGGCGGACCAGCAGGGCTGGGACTGGTTCTCCCTGCACCTGGCCGACGGCGCCAAGCTGATGGTGTTCCAGGTCCGCCACGACGACGGTCGGCATTACCGCGCGGGCACCTGGATCGCCCCGGGTGGCGGCCCGGGCGTGGCGCTGCGCGAGGACCAGATCGCGCTCGAGCCGCTGGCGAGCGCCCGCCAGGTCACCGGCCGCGAGGTGCCCGTGGCCTGGCGCGTGCAGGTGCCGGAGCACGCCGTGGACGCGCGTGTCGATGCCGTCCAGCCGCAGGCCTGGATGGGCGGCACGTTTCCGTATTGGGAGGGCCCGGTGCGCATCGACGGCGGCACGGGCGGTCGGGGCTATCTCGAAATGACGGGGTATTAGGCGTCGCTGGCCGTCGGGTCCATCCATACCAGTTCGAGGATGTGGCCGTCGGGGTCCTCGACGGCGCGCGCGTACATGAAGCCCAGGTCCTGTTTCTCCCGGATGTCCGTCTGGCCGCCCGCCTGCGCCGCGGCCTCGGCCAGCGTATCCACCGCGGAGCGGGACTCGCACTGAACGGCCAACAGCACCTCCGTGCTGCGGTGCGCGTCGGCGATCGGCTTGGGCGTGAACTCGCTGAAGGACGCGTGCACCAGAAGGTGAAAGACGATGGCATCCGACCACACCATCGATGCCGCCTCCTCGTTGCTGAAGCGCGGATTCAGCCGGCAACCCATGGCTTCGTAGAAGCGTGTCGCCGTAGCCAGGTCGGACACGGGCAAATTGACGAAAATCATCCTGGACATTTCATGCCTCCATCGACTGGACATGCCGGATCGCCGCACCGCGGTGCCGATTGCCCCGATGATAGCGGGACCCCGCATCGCCCGCGACGGCGGTGTCGAGACCAAATGTCACCACATGATGCTCGCGATCGCGGGCCGGTTCGCCGCCGCCTACCAGAACTTGCGCGTCTTCCCCAGCGCCTCGACTTCGCGCACGGTCTCGGATTCCAGCGCCGACAGGCGCGCGGCGATCCAGCCCACCGCGAACCAGGCGGCCGGCTCGGCGTGGGCGCGCTGCAGGAAGTAGCCGCGCGCCACGGCGAGGTCGTTGACCTCGCCCAGCACGTCCTGCAGGGTCGAGAGGCGCTTCAGGTAAGGCTTCAGGCGGGCGGATTCGAAATAGGCGCGGGCAAAGCCCAGGCCATAGCGCAGGCGCTTGACGTCCTTGCGCAGCGCGTGCCGCGCGTGCTCGTCGAGTTCGCGGTAGCGGGCGCCGTCGCGCAGCACGGCACGATGCCATTTGCGCAGGCGCGCGACGGCCAGCGGCGCATAGGGCTCGGCGCCGTCGTTGCCCGCCACGGCCTGCGACACGGCACTGCGTGCGGGCAGGCTGGCCAGCCAGCGCAGCAATTCGATCAGCCAGGTCTGGAAGGCGTGCGAAGCGGCCATGCCGGCCGCATCGCCTTCGGCGCGCACCGGGCGTGCGAGCGGCGGCATGCCGGCCTGTTCCAGCGTCGGGAAGACAGTGTCGAGCAGCACATCGGTGTCGCGCGCGGCGCCGAATGCCTGGAAGAAGCGGCGCGCGTCCTCCTGCAGGGCGGGCTCGGGCAGCGTCGTCCAGCCGCGCAACAGCCGCCAGCCCGAGCGCAAGCGCCGCACTCCCACGCGCAACTGGTGCACGTGCTCGGCCATGTCGGCGCCCGCCGGGGCCATCGCGATCAAGGCCGCGTTGCGCACGATCTGGTCGAAGGCGGACTGGCTCAGCATCTGCAGCGCGAGCGCCGGTGTCGCATCGGCCGGCAGATCCAGCTTGGCTGCGCCGACCGGCGCGTCGAGCTGGGCCCGCTGGGCCGCGCGCACCCGTGCTTCGTCCTCCGGCAGGGCCTGCGCCAGGACCGTGCCGGCGCGCGCGAGCGCGTCGCCCCGCTCGGCCTTGCTGCGCGCGTCCAGCACCAGGCCGTGCTCCTTGACCCAATCGATGGCCACGCCGAACAACGCATCCACCCAGCCGGCGGTGCGCTCGAACTCGATCTCGTTGATCTGCGCCTCGAAGCCGGGCGCGCGCACCGCGCCCACATCGTAGGCAATCTCGATGTTGGCCCGGCGCACGCGGACCTGCCGCACCAGGCGCATGACATCCGTCTCGTAGCGCAGCGCGAGCTCGCCGTCGAGCGCCGCGAACAGGGGCTCGGCCGGCGTACCGGCATAGACCGAGAGGTCCAGCTCGGGGCCGGGACGACGGTGGTTCAGCTCGATGCGCGACACCGAATCGGCGCCCGCCATCTTGAAGGTCTGCACCCACTGGCGACCCTCCAGGCGCAGGCGGATCGCCGCCAGGTGGCGCGCCAGCCAGCGCGAGGGCGTATCGAAATACATCGCGCGCAGCCGGACCCGGCGCGGCCCCGGCAGCTTGGTCAGGCGCGCCTTGACCGCCTCGCGTGCCGCGGGCGGTACATACAACTTGATTTCCTGTTCGACCATGAGAGTGCGCGACGTGGATGACGCGCCCATCATAGCCCGCGACCCGTGACCACGGTGCTACGCCCGCCCCTTGCCGGCCGCGTCGCAACGACACCGGGCGAGCGGGCCTGCCGCGCATCGATCGGGAGTCTGCGCGCGCGCCGATCCGTGCCCGCTCACAGCCGCTGGTAGGCTTCGCGCACGGCGTCCTCGCCGTAATGACGCTCCAGGCGCCGCACGGTGAAGTGGCCTCGCCCCATGTCCTGGAAGTGGTCGATGAAGAGCGCATTGATGGCCGCCCCGCCCAGCGCGCCGATCACCGGCACAGCCTGCGCCACCGCCTTCTCCGACACCGTCACCGAAAAGCGCGTGGCGATCTCGGCCACCAGTTTGACCACCACGGGCGCGCCGCTGCTGGTCAAGCCCTTTTGCGACAGATGCAGCGCCGCCGCATGCAAGGCCTGGGCGAGCGCCGCGCGAGCGGCGAAATAGCCGGCATCCGAAGCATCGTCCTTGCGGCTGGGCCCGCCCAGGGCCAACACCTGCAGGCACTCCAGCCGGGCCTGCGGCAGCGCCAGGTTCTCGCCGTTGCTGCGGGCGATGTCGGCGATCGAGCGCAGCATGATGGTCGTCGAGATGGGCAGCTCCACCGTGAGGGCGGCCATGCCGAAGGCGCCGCCCACCGCGCCCGAGGTGCCGACCGCGATCTTGTGCCACCAGTCGGCCGACTTGGGCGCGCGCACCGGCACGGCCTCGCCCTGCACCGGGTTCTTCATGGTGAGCAGCGCCACGTTGAGCGCCTTGTCGAGCGAACGCCGGGTGATCTCGGTGATCGCGCCGGACATGCGGCCCGGCAGGGCCGACAGGCCGCGCTCGATGGGCGCGCCGACCACGCCGGCCAACCGTGCTGCAAGGCCGGGATGTTCGAGCAGTCGCTTGGCCTGGGCCAGAGAATCGAGATCGGAGGCGGACAGGGACATGGGGGCGGAAGCGGCGTCTTCGAGGTGGATACTGCTCTCAGGTGAGGGCATCGGCCACGGTCGCAAGAGCCGCGCCACCGGCGCCCGGTCCGGCAGGGGCCGGCGCCGGGGCTCAGGCCGCGCTCCGGCCGCCTGCAGGCCCGCCTTCGATGAACCCATGCAACATCCTGACCGCCGCATCGACGTCGGCGGCGGGAACGCCGAGCAGGTGCTGCGACACCAGGCCCCGCAGGGCGGCCAGGACCAGCAGCGCCTCGATGCTCGCGGGCGCTTCGGCCGCGCCGGTGCCGCAGGCACCGGCCTCGATCCTGTCCTGCAGCAGTGCGAGCATGCGTTCGTTCTGCAGGCGCACCTCCGGCAGCAGCCCGGGCAGCGAGGTGACGGCCTCGGCCGCGATCAGGTTGACGGCGCGCGCGCCGGCAGGATCGGCGCAGCCGCCGTGCACATAGGCCAGCATGGTGGAAAACAGCGCGTCGTCGCGGACCGGAGCGCGCAGCGCCTGGCGCCGCCAGGCGCCGGAGCGTCGGCGAAACGCCCCCACCGAGCGGCCGTAGGCCTGGCGCAGCAGTTCGTTCTTGGACTTGAAGTAATAGTTGGGCAGCGTATGGCTGTAGCCCGCCGCCCGCCCGACGTCGACCAGCGTCAACCCCGCCGCGCCCTTGACCGCGATCAGCGCGATCGCGGCCTCGATCATGCGGTCCACGGCCTGCTGGCGCAGTTGCTGGTTGGTGGCGGCGGCCTTCGGCCTGGGCTCGCCGCGGCGGGGTGCGCCGCTGGCCGCGTCCACGGCGGCGCCACTCATTGCAACACCCCATCCGCGCGCAGCTCGGCGATGCGCGCCTCGGACAGGCCGCAGCGCTCGCGCAGCACGGTGTCGGTGCCGTCGCCGATGCACGGCCCAGGGCGAGCCGGCTCGGTGGCGGCGGGCGCGATCCGGAACTGGGCGCCGCGTATCCGGCAGGGCCCGATCACGGGCGCCTCGACCTGCTGGAAATACCCGTCCGCCGCCAGGTCGGCATCGGCGTCGAGATCGTTGGCATGGCTGACCGCATGCGCCGGGACGCCGGCGGCTTGCAAGGTGGCTTCGGCCTCGATGTCGGTGCGCAGACGCGTCCAGGCCGAGATCGCTTCGTCCAGCGCGGCGCGGCGCCGCAGCCGTGCCGTCACCGTCGCGAACGCAGGCCCGTCTACCGGCGCGCCCAGGCATCGCGCCAGCGCGCGCCAGTGCGCCGGATCGGCCGCGTCGATCGCCACCCAGCGGTCCTCGCCGGCACACGGGTAGACGCCGCAGGGCGCACGCAGCGGATCGGGCACGCCGCCGCGGCGCGCCGCCACGTGCCCGTTGGCCGCGTAGTCGAACCAGGCCGGCAGGACGAACTGCAGGCCGGCCTCGGCCTGCGCGACGTCGATGTGGCAGCCCAGGCCGGTGTGCCGCCGGCGGTGCAAGGCGGCGAGGATGGCGGCCACCACGAAGCGCGGGGCGACCGAGTCGGTCCAGGCGCCGTAGGGGCCCGTCGGCGGGCGATCGGGCCAGCCCATCAGATTGCTCATGCCCGCATACGCGGCGCCCAGCGTGCCCACGCCGCTGGTGTTCGCCGCCGGCCCGGTCTGCCCCATGATGCAGGTGGAAGCCATCACCAGCCGCGGGTTGGTCTCGCGCAGCCTCGGGTAGTCCAGCCCCATGCGCGCCATCACGCCCGGCGTGAAGCTCTCGATCAGCACGTCGCTGTCGCCCGCCAGCGTGCGCACGATCTCGCGCGCGGCCTGCCGGGAGAGATCCAGCGCCAGGCTGCGTTTGCCGGCGTTGATGAAATGATAGGACAAGGTCCGTTCGGGCCCGGCGACGCCGTCCTTGAACGGCCCGAGCGTACGCAAGGGGTCGATGCGCTGCCTGCTCTCCACCTTGACGACGTCGGCGCCCAGATCGGCGAGGTAGCGTCCGGACATGGGCCCGACCATCACCCACCCCATGTCCAGTACCTTGATCCCCTTGAGCGGTGCCTCGTGCATGCGGCCTCCCGGCGTTCAGATGATGCGGTGGTGGAACAGCGCCTGGATCTCCAGGCCCGAGTAGCCCAGGCCCGCCAGCACCTCGGCCGTATGCTCCGACAGCCGGGGCGCGGGGCGGCGCTGCTCGATGCGGTAGTCCGAGAACTGGGCGAAGCGCGCCGGCGCGGCGACTTCCCGCCCGTCGACGAGCGGCAGCGCGGCCCACAGTCCGCGCTCGCGGTACTGCGCGAAGGCGCCGATGTCGGCCATGTCCATCAGCGGCGCCGCAAAGAACCGCTCGCGCTGGGCCGCCTCGCCGACCTGCGCCTTCGTGAGGGTCGCCAGCGCCCTGTGCAGCCCGTCGATGAGGCCGCGCAACGGCGCCAGCGTCTGCCGGCCCACGCGCACGTCGGCCGGGTAGTTCGCCCAATCCACCTGTGCATGCGCGTGCGGCATGTCGCCGCGCCGGATCAGCCAGGCGGCCATGCGCTCGGTCATGCCGGCGAACGCTGCGAACGCGATCGTGAGCATCACGAAGCCGTCCTTGCAGGCGTACACCGAGGGCACCTGGATGCCCGGCACCGCCTGCCTGCCCTGGCCGCGCCGCGGCGGACTGTCGTTGGCCGTGGCGAAATACGGCAGCCCGAGCGCGCTCATCATGGCCGCCGCCCGGGTGCTGACCTCCACGCGCTGGCCCGCACCGTCGCGCTCCCGGGCGGCCAACGCACCCAGGATGCCGACCGCGGCGTCCGCGCCGGCTTCCATCATGGGCTGCGGCACGGGCGCGAGCAGGGGCGGGCGGTCGCCGTCGCCCGTGTGAGCCGGCACACCCGTGGCCGCCCACAGCACCGGGTCGGTGCAGGCGTAGCCCCGCTTCGGGCCGGCGGCGGAGAAACCGCGCAACACGCAGTGCAGCAGCCGGTCGTGCGCGGTACAGCGCGCCGGCGCCGGCTCGATCAGCACGTCGGCCCGTTCGATCAGGGCCGCCGCGATGTCCAGGCCGTCGCCGCTGTCCAGGTCCAGGGTGATGCCGCGCTTGTTGCGGTTCATGCCCGCCCAGGTCAGGCTGTGCTCTAGGCCGGGCCGGTCATCCAGAAACGGGCCCAGCCGCCGGCCCGGCGCACCGCCGGGCGGCTCGATCACGAGCACGTCGGCTCCGAGGTCCGCCAGTACCTGTCCGGCCAGCATCGAATGCGGGCAGGAGACTTCGATCACCGAAAGACCTGCAAGCATGGGGGAGCCTCTTAAACTTACTGATTAACAAAATAATAAATTAAAGAGGCCAGGGTCATGCATCCGAACATACCCTGAGCACGAGGGTTCTATCCCCTCGTGACACCCTCGGGGATTAGGGTTCCTGCTTATATATTATTTTTCTGACAAGTAAAATAATCGCCCACATCCCTGCCACATCCCGTCCGACTCGAATTCAAATATTGGTTTACTGACCAGCAAATATAAATGCCCGAGCAGGGCGAGGAGATGCGCATGCAACGTCCCATGAGGCCGCAGCACCGGCGGCCGTTTCAGGTGCTGTCCGGAGCGCTGATCACGGCCCTGCTGTGCGGCCCGCTGCTCGCCGCCGAACCCAAGCGCGGCGGCACGCTGGACGTCGGCCTGGCCCAGGACCCGCTCGTCATCGATCCGATCCGCACCGGCAGCTTCACCGAGCGGCAGTTCGCCACGCCGGTGTACGAATCGCTGTTTCGCATCGACGAGCAGGGCGCAACGGTACCCTTCCTCGCGCAAAGCCATACCTCCAGCGACGACCTCGCCACCTGGCGCATCGAGTTGCGCGAGGGCATCCGGTTCCACGACGGCACCGCGCTGGATGCCGAGGCCGTCGTGGCCAACCTGGAGCGCACGCGCGATCCGGCCAACCGCTGCCGCTGCCTGAACCAGGCGCAGGAGATCGCGTCGGTCAAAGCGGTGGACCCGCACACGGTGGAGATCGTGCTCAAGGACGGCAACGCCGCGCTGCCCACCATGCTGGCCGACGCCATCGGCGTGATGGTCTCGCCCACGGCCTTCAAGGCCTCGCCCGAAACCATCGGCACCCATCCGGTCGGCACCGGCCCCTTCAAGTTCGTCGAATGGGTGCGCGGCAGCCGTTTCGTGGCCGAGCGCAATCCCGACTACTGGCAGCAGGGCAAGCCCTACCTCGATCGCATCGTGCTGCGCGGCATCCAGAACGTCGTCACCAACGAAGCCACGTTCCAGTCGGGGCAGACGGACATGATCTTCCAGCCGTCGCACCGCTTCTCGGCGCTGATGAAGAAGAACCCCAAGGCCGTGGTACTGCAGCCGGCCGGCATGGGCACCGACGGCATCTACATGAATACCAAGGCGCCGCCTTTCGACGATGTGCGCGTGCGCCGGGCCGTGGCCTACGCCATGGATCGCGAACTGCTGCGCAAGACCCTGAGCTTCGACATTCCCACCCTGGCTTACAGCCCGTTCGGCGCGGGCCTGCCGGTGGCGCAGCCCACGGAGGTCTATCCGGAGTTCGACCTCGCCAAGGCCAAAGCCCTGGTCGCCGAGTACGGCAAACCGGTCCGCTTCGAGTTCCAGGTGAACAACACACCCAACAATCTGCAGTTCGCGCAATCGCTGCAGAACATGTGGAAGGCCGCCGGCATCGAGGCTCGGATCCAGCCGCTGGACCAGAACCGGCTGGTGCAGAACATGACGTCCAAGACCTTCGTCGCCTCGTACTTCCGCTGGACCGGACGCGCCGATCCTCATCTGAATGCCTATACGTTCCTGCACTCGAAGTACGCGGACGAAGTCCCCAACTCGAACTACGTCGGCTACGGGAACCCCAAGGTCGACGAACTGCTGGATCGCGGCCGCCAGGAAGCCGACCCGGCCAAGCGGCGCGAGATCTACGCCGAGATGGCGCGCGTGCTGGCGCAGGACGTGCCCATCGCCTATCTCTTCAACGTTTCCGACGCCATCGTGACCTCGCCGACGGTGCACGGCATCGATGTGGTGCCCGACGGGCTGGTGTATTTCGACAGTGTCTGGAAGGAGTGAGCGAGGATGAAACGGCCCCCACGCTCACTGCGTTCGCCGCCGGACAGAGGCTGAAAATGCCCGGCCGCCGCTTCCTACGGATGGTGCTGGGCGTTGCGGGTACGCTGTTCGCGGTTTCCGTGATCAGCTTCCTGCTGGTCGCCCTGCTGCCGGGCGATCTGGCCACGATGATCCTGGCCGACGCCGCCACGCCCGAGCGGGTGGCGGCGCTGCGCACGGAGCTTGGCCTGGACAAGCCCCTGCCCGAACGCTACCTGCACTGGCTCGGCAATGTGCTGCGGGGCGACTTCGGCCACTCGGTGCATTCCGGCGAATCCACCTTCGACGTGATCCTGTCGCGCCTGCCCGTCACGCTGGAGCTGCTCGTCCTGACCCAGATCGTCGCGCTCGCGATCGCCGTTCCGCTCGGCATCTGGAGCGCCTACCGGCGCGGCAGCGCGTTCGATGCCGTCACCCTCAGCGGCTCGCTGGCGCTGCTGTCGCTGCCGTCCTTCGTGATCGGCCTGGTGCTGATCTATGTCTTCGCCATGTACCTGCAGTGGCTGCCGGCGACGGGCTATGTGCCGCTGCGCGACGGTGTCTGGGCCAACCTGCGCGGCTTCATCCTGCCGGTGCTCTCGCTGGCCCTCATCGAGGTGCCGGTCTACCTGCGCCTGTTGCGCAGCGAGATGATCGGCACCCTGCAGCAGAACTTCATCGCGCTGGCGCGCGGCATGGGCCTGCCGACCTGGCGCATCCTGCTCGAGAACGCGCTGCGGCCCTCGTCGCTCAACCTGATCACGGTGGTCGGCATCAACATGGGGCGGCTCATGGGCGGCGCCATCATCATCGAGAGCATGTTCGCCCTGCCCGGACTGGGCCAGTTGCTGGTCGAATCGATCTACCAGCAGGAGTTCCTGATGATGCAGGGCATCGTGCTGTTCGTCGCCATCATGTTCATCGCCATCAACCTGCTGACCGATCTGGTCTACGTGATCGTCGATCCGCGCCTGATGCGCGGCCGGGAAGCCTAGGATGAAACCCACCCCCTACGCGCTGACGCGCGCGCCCTCCAGGAAACGCCGGGGCGCTCCAGCGGGCGGCCCTGGCGGGCCGGCAAAGCCGGCTCGGCGGTGCCCTGGATCGCACCGTCGCCGTTTCAGGCGTCGTGCAAGACGCGCCGCGTCATGGAGGCACTGACGTGAGAAAAGCCTGGGGTACCCGCATCGCGCTCGCCTGGCTGGCGCTGGTCTGTGTCGCCACGCTGGCCGCGGCCTGGCTGCCGCTGGCCGACCCGCAGTATCAGAGCCTGACCGACATGCTGGCCTCGCCCAGCGCGGCGCACTGGTTCGGCGCCGACTCGCTCGGGCGCGACGTGCTCTCGCGCACGGTGCACGGCCTGCGCGTGACGTGGGCGGTCAGCCTGGGCTCGGTGGCCATCGGGCTGTCGATCGGCAGCCTGCTCGGCATCTGCGCGGGCTATTTTCGGGGCTCGGTCGAGCGCATGGTGCTCACCGGCACCAACATCGTCCTGGCCTTCCCGCCGCTGGTGCTCATCATCGCCATGGTCGCCTATCCGGGCCAGCCCCTGCTCAAGGTAGTCCTGGCCCTGGGCATCGTCTTCATCCCGTCGTTCGCGCGGATCGCCCGCGCCAACACGCTGCGCTACGCCGAGCAGGAGTTCATCACGGCGGCCCGCGCCGCGGGCATGTCGGACGGCCGCCTGATCCTGCGCGAGCTGCTGCCCAACCTGGTCCCCGCCCTGCTCGCGTACTCGCTGCTGGTGCTCGCGGTCGCCGCCGTGGCCGAGGCCGGGCTGAGCTTTCTCGGCCTGGGCATTCCGCCGCCCACCCCCAGCCTGGGCACCATGATGTCCGCCGAGCAGGCCACCGTGATGCTGGCGCCGCACGCGGTGTTCTTCCCGGCCGGCGTGCTGTTCCTGACGATCTACGCCCTCAACCGCCTGGGCGACGCCCTGCAGCGGCGCATCGACGGGCGCGGGAGCGCGGCATGACGAGCACCCCGCACCCCCTGCTGGACGTGCGCGACCTGGTGACCTGCTTTCGCCTGCCGCAGGGCGAACTGCGGGCGGTGGACGGCGTGTCGTTCACCCTGGCGCCGGGCCGCACGCTGGGCATCGTCGGCGAATCCGGTTCGGGCAAGTCGGTGCTGGCGCGCAGCATCATCGGCCTGCTCTCGGGGGCGGCCCTGGGCCGGCTGGCGGGCGAAGTGCGTTTCGCCGGCGAGGATCTGCGCGCCGCCTCCGAGCGGCGCATGCGGCAGATCCGCGGACGCGAGATCGCGATGATCTTCCAGGACCCCATGACCTCGCTCAATCCGGTCATGACCGTGGGCCGGCAGATCGCCCAGGTGCTGCGCCAGCATACCGATCTCGCGGAGAAAGCGGCGCGCGCCCGCGCCGTCGAACTGCTCGCCGAAGTCGGCATCCCCGATCCGGCCCAGCGCGCCGAGGAATATGCCTACCGGATGTCGGGCGGGATGCGCCAGCGCGTGGTGATCGCGATCGCGCTCGCCTGCAATCCGCGCCTGCTGATCGCCGACGAGCCGACCACCGCGTTGGACGTCACCGTGCAGGCGCAGATCCTGGACCTCCTGCGCCGGCTGCAGGATCGCCACGACATGGCGCTCATCCTGATCACCCACAACCTGGGCGTGGTGGCCGAGATGTGCGACGAAGTGGGGGTGATGTACGCCGGCCGTCTGGTCGAGCGGGCCGGCACTGCCGCCGTGCTGCACGCCCCGCGCATGCGCTACACCGAGGCGCTGCTGCACTCGGCGCCGCGCCTGGACAGCACGCCCCATGCGCGCCTGCCCGTCATCCCGGGTGCGCCGCCCGACCTCATGCGGCCGATCCCGGGCTGCGCCTTCGCGCCGCGCTGCGCGCACGCCAGCGCACAGTGCCGCGAGCACGCCCCGGCGCTGAGCGGCGCGGCCGCGCATGTCCATGCCTGTTGGCACCCCGCCTGAGGACCCGCCATGACGCTTGCCTGCCTATCGCCCGAGACCGGGCCGCTGCTCGAGGTGCGCCACATCGTGAAGACCTACCCGGCGCGTGGCGCACGCCGCGTGCAGGCAGTCTCCGACGTCTCCTTCGACCTTGCCCGCGGCGAAACCCTGGGCATCGTCGGCGAATCGGGCTCGGGCAAGTCCACGCTCGCCCGGGCCCTGCTCGCCCTGCCCCATCCGGACAGCGGCAGCGTGAGCCTGGCGGGCAGCCCCGTGCTGGCGGTGGGCAAGGCGCACCTGCGCGAGCTGCGCCGCCAGATGCAGATGGTGTTCCAGGACCCGCTGTCCTCGCTCAACCCGGCGCAGCGCGTCTTCGACATCGTCGAAATGCCGCTGGTGGCCGTGGGTGGATACACCCGGCCCGAAAGACGCCGCCTGGCCGGCGAGGCGCTGGCCAGCGTCGGCCTCGATCCGGCGCGCTTCGGCCAGCGCAAACCCTATGAAATCTCGGGCGGCCAGTGCCAGCGCGTGAGCATCGCGCGGGCGCTGGTGCTGGACCCGCGCCTGCTCGTGTGCGACGAGCCGGTCTCGGCCCTGGATGTCTCGGTGCAGGCGCAGGTGCTGAACCTGCTGGAGGACATCAAGGACGCCCGCGCCCTCACCCTGCTCTTCATTTCGCACGACCTCAGCGTGGTGCGCGGCATCAGCGACCGGGTGATGGTGATGTATCTGGGCAAGGTGTGCGAGATCGCGCCCACCCAGGCCTTGTATGCCAACCCGCGGCACCCCTATACCGCCACCCTGCTAGACGCCGTGCCCACCCTGGAGCCCAGCCGGCGCTCGCCCTCCCGCCCCATGGTGCGCGGCGAGACGCCCTCGCCGCTGAACATGCCCTCGGGCTGTCGCTTTCGCACGCGCTGCCCGCGGGCGGAGGCGCGCTGCGCCGCCGAAGAACCGCCCTTGCGCGCGCTCGCCGACGGTGCGGCGCACCAAGTGGCTTGCCATTTCCCGCTGGCAGGACATGCCGGGGTGGCCGGCGACGCAAGCAGCGCACGCCGGCATGCAACCCTGCATGGCGCGGGTGCCGAGCTTCGCGTGGCGGCTTGCTGAGACCGCCCCCCTAATCGAGCTTGATGCCGCCGCGCTCCACCACCCTGCGGTTGCGCTCGAGTTCATCGGAAACGGTTTGCCGCATGGCGTCGGCACCGCTCTCGATTGCGTCAAAGCCCTGGTCTTGCAGCGCCTGCCGGAGTTCCGGTTTGCGCCCGACCGCGGCTATCCCCTCGCGCAAGCGCGTGGCGGCTTGCGCGGGCACGTCGCGCGGCATCAGGAATCCCACCCACGAATGATAGGTGTAGCCCTCGAGCTGCGGCACGCCTGATTCGGCAAAACTCGGTACATCCGGCAGCTCCGCCCAACGCTGGCCCGTCGTGACCGTCAGCGCTTTCACACGGCCGGACTTCACGAACGGCACGACGGGTGCAGTCACGTAAAGCATGAGATCCACCTCGCCCGCGATCAGGGCGTGCATGGCCTGCGATTCGCCTTTGTAGGGAATGTGGCGCAATGCGATGCCCAGGGTCTGCGCCAGCTCCTCGCTGAACAGATGCAGGCTGGTTCCCACGCCGAACGAGGCGTAGTTGAGCTGTCCAGGGTGGGCTTTGGCATAGCTCACCAGCTCCGCCATGGTCGAGACCGGCAGGTCGGCGCGGGTTGCAACCACCCCGGTATTGCGCGCGACCATCCCCAGCATCTCGAAGTCGCGCAAAGGGTCGAACCCCACGTCCTCGTCGACCACCGGGTTTACCGTGACGATGGAAGGCGATACCGCGATCAGCGTGTAACCGTCGCGAGGCGCCTGCAAGCCGGCGCGCACACCGATTTTTCCGCTCGCACCGACCTTGTTCTCGACCACCACCGGCTGCCCGAAATACCCCTGGAGATGCTGGGCATACAGGCGGCTGACCCGGTCCAGGGGGCCACCTGGAGGCGTCGGAACGATCAGGGTCACAGGACGATCGGGATACACGGCCAGGGCCATGGACTTGGCGGCCAGACACATCGACAGCGCCGTACAGAAAAATACGCGAAAAGCACTTTTCATCCGCTGGCTCCAGCATCGGGAAGCGAGACCCGTCGGCATGGTCAATCGATACGTGCGCCGGAGGCGTCCACGACTGCCGCCCATTTACGAATTTCATCGTCGATCAGGCGGCGATAGTCCTCGGAAGGCGCTGTCCGGATTTCGAATCCCGCATCGGACAGTGTGCGTTTGACGCTTTCCCCATCGAGAATCGCCGACGTATCGCGGTAAAGCTTTTCAACGACGTCGGCTGGCGTAGCCGCCGGCACGACCAGGCCGATATAACCGCTGGCCTCATAGCCGGGAACGCCGGCTTCGTGCAGCGTCGGGACGTCCGGCAGTTGGGCGATACGGTTCTTGCCGCTGACGCCCAGGGCTTTCACGCTGCCGCTCTTGATGTGCCCCATGACGGCCGGCGCCGTGCCGAAGGAAATCTGCACATGATCCGCCAGCAGATCGTTCATGGCGGGCGCAGCGCCCTTGTACGGGACATGGGTCATGGACGTGCCGGTCATATGCTTGAAGAGTTCGGCTGCCAGATGCGGCTGCGACCCATTGCCGGAGGAGCTGTAGCTGTATTTGTCCGGATTCGATTTGAGAAGCCGGATGAGACCGTCGACGTCCGACACCGCAAGCCGATGGTTCGTGATCAGTATCTGGCTGGTTTCTCCGATCAGAACGACCGGGAGAAAATCCCGGCGCATATCGTAATTGAGCTGGGGATACAAGCTGTGGTTGATGCTGTTGGCCGTTGAGGCCAGCAGAAGGGTGTAACCGTCGGCGGTCGACTTGGCGACATACTCGGCGGCAATGTTGGACCCTGCGCCCGGCTTGTTCTCGACCACGACGGGTTGGCCCCATGTCTGCGTCAATTTCGCGCCCAGCGTGCGCGCCAGCAGATCCGCGCCGCCTCCTGCCGAGAAAGGCACGATGATGTGTACGGCTCGTGTTGGAAACTCGACGGGCTGGGCGCCGGCCACCGACGCCGTGGCGCCGATGAGTATCGACAGGATCAGATGTGCTGCCTTCACGCTTGTCTCCCTGAATTTTTATTTTTTTCAGCGGCGTCATGGCGGGAGCCGGCCTTCCTTCAGCCGCCGCTGCATGCCTCTGAACGCGGCGATATTGCTGCTCAGCAAAGGCTTGCCCGTCGCGGATTCGATGCTGTCCACGACGTCCAGCGTGAAGAGATTGGAACAGCTCAGGAAGATCGCCTCGGCATCGGGCGGACAAGCTTCGATGGTCTGCTGCGCGATCTCTTGCGCGGATTTCCTGCCATGTGCCGCATCGCCCAGCGCCGTCAATGCCAAGATCTCGAATCCCGCGGCTTCGAAATAGGCACGCAGCCGCTGGTTCACCCAGTCCTCATAGGGGGTGGCCACGGCGATCCTGCGAGCGCCGAGGTGCGAGAACTCGCTCAGCACCGCCGCGGACGAGGTCAGCGTCGGGATGCCGCAGTGGGCAGTCAGCGCCTCCGCGAACGCCTGGTCTTCCTGGGGCGTCTTCAGGAAACCGCTTCCTGTGCAGCCAAAGCAGACGACGTCGGGCTGCGCGTGCGCCAACACCTCGATGGCGGTAAAAGCCTCCCGGCTCAGGCGCGTGAGGTTTTCGACCGTGTCGGCCTGATACGCGATTCGCGCCGTATGCACCGAATACTGCCCGGCGCAGAGCCGCTGCAGCTCGTATTCCATGGCAGTGTTCCATGACGGGACGATCAACCCCAGCCTGGCAGCCCATGGCGAAGCTCGAGAGGCCGGATTCATGCGCGGAACAGCCGGGCCGGGTTGTCAGCCAGAATGGCGTTGCGCACGCTCTCATCGGGAACCCAGTCGCCCAGCAGGTTGAGCAGGCCACCCGTGTCCATCTGGCCGTGGGGAATGTGGGGCCAGTCGCTGCCCCAGATCACGCGGGACGGCGCCGCGGCCACCAGCGCCCTGGCCAGGGGCTTGAGTCGGTCGAAGTTGCCATCCTTGGCCAGTCGGTAGGGGCCCGACAGCTTGAGCCATCCGGACCCTTCTGCCACGACCCGAACCAGGCGATCGAAGTCCTGGGTGGTGAGGCCGTCGCTCTCGAGCATGTAGCCCATGTGATCGATGACGAAATCGGTCTCCAACCGGGCGAGAAAGGGCAGCAGATCCCGGACCAGCCAGCCCGGCGTGTAGAACTGAACATGCCATCCCAGCGGCTGCACGCGTTCGATGGAGCGCGTGATATATGCCTGGATGTCCTCGAGTTTCCAGTTCGAGCGCAGGAACAGGTCCAGCCGCAGCCCGCGCACGCCCGATTCGTGCATCGCCCGCAGCGCCTCGTCCGTGACGGACTCTTCCACCATGGCCACCCCGCGCGCGGTCGGGCCGGCCGCCTCGAGGGCATCCAGCATGCAGCGATTGTCCGTTCCATAGAAGCTGGGCTGGACGATGACGAATCGCCGGATGCCCAGTTGTCGAGTCATCGCCTGCAGTTGCGCCAACGTCCCTTCAGGCAGGGTGTAGTGCGGATGGGGAACCCTGGGATAGGTCGTTTCGGGGCCGAACACATGGACGTGGGTGTCCCAACTGCCGTCCGGCATCTTGAATGTCGGCGCGCTCAATGTGTGGGCGGCGCACATGGGTTCGGGGATGAGAATGTCGTCGGCCATGATGCTAGGACTCGAGTGTGGAAAGCGCAGCGCTCAGACGCTCTTGGCAGGCGCCGAGCAGGATGTCGGTGTCGATGCCCGTGAACAGGAACGGCGCGGCGCCCATGCGGATCAGCTCGGCGCTGTACGCCGGGTCCGGAACACCGCCGATGGTCAGCAATTTGCCCCGGCGCCGGCAGGCCGCAATCGCCGCCTCATGGGCCTGGCGCACACGGGGATGCCTGAAATCGCCGGGCACGCCCATTTCCGCGGCGAGATCGTTGGTGCCGATGCTGATCATGTCGACACCGGGGACCGCCGCCATCGCGTCCATGTTCTCGATGCCCAGCGGCGTCTCGATCAATACATTGAGCACAGTCAGTCGATTCATGGCCGCGTTCAGCGATGCCGCATCGACCCGCCTCATCTCCAGTTGCGGCAGGCTGCCGATGGCGGATCGGCTTCCCATCGGGGGGAACTTGCAGGCCTGCACGAGATCCTCGGCCTGGGCGACGGTTTCGATGCGAGGCGCGATGATGCCCACCGCTCCGCCGTCCAGCAGGCGCCCGATGACGCCGTATTCCCGCTCCGGAATGCGGACGAACGGGACGAGTTGCTGGTCGAGCGCTGCATTGCACAGCACCGAGGCCGTATCCAGCGACATGCTGCTGTGTTCGAGATCCATCCACACCGCATGGTGGCCCGTGGCCTTGGCAATGCGGATGATGTCCGGGGTCCTGGAGCAGCGGATGCCGAGGGCTGCGACCGGCTGGCCGTCGTTCAATCGCTCCACCACGCTGTTGCGAGCCTTCAGGTTCAGCCAGTCCGCGTCCATCGCCATGAAATCTCCTGTCCACTCCAATATCGGCACGCTTCGATCGGCGTTCGGAGCAAGTGTAGGCAGGGGCTCGTATACTCTCAAATACTAAATAAATGGCATAACCTATATCTTCAGGATATGGATCTACGGCATCTTCGGTATTTCGTCGCGGTGGCGGAGGAGTTGAGCTTCAGCCGCGCAGCGCAACGCCTGCACATGGCGCAGCCTCCCCTGAGCGTGCAGATCCGGGCTCTCGAAGAGGAACTGGGGGCGTCGCTTTTCGAACGTACCAGCCGACGGATCTACCTCACGCAGGCGGGGCGGGCGTTCCTGGTCGTCGCGCGCGACGTGCTCGAGCGCGCCAACACGGCCAGGACACAGGCCCGCAAGGCCGCCGAAGGCATCATCGGCGAACTCGTTCTGGGCTATACGGCTTCATCCATGTTCAATGTCGTGCTGCCGCGAGCCATCCGGCTTTTCCAGCACAGGCATCCTGAAGCGATCCTGAGCTACCGCGAGATGGGATCGAACGCCCAGATCGACGCACTGGAACGACGCCAGATCGACCTGGGGCTCTTGAGAAGGCCCGAAATTCCGATCCCGGCGGAGATACGCATCGAACCCTGGTACGTCTCTCCCCTGATCGTTGCCTTGCCGGCCGATCATCCCCTGGCGCGCCAGTCCGTTCTGTCCGTTGCGGACTTGAAAGCGGAACGTTTCATTGCTTACCCAAGGGATGCCGGCATCGGCCTTTACTGGCGCGTGATAGCACTGTGCCGCGCATCGGGGTTCAGCCCTCACATCGAACGAGAGGTCCAGGAGTCAGCGTCGATTGTCAGCCTGGTCGCGGCGGGGGCGGGTGTGTCCATCGTACCCAGCGATTTCTCTTGCATCCAGCTACCCGGGGTGGCTTATCGCGAGCTGAAAGACGAACTGGCATCGTCCACGCTGTACATGGCGTTTCGTCTCGAGAACCAGGACCTGCCGCTGCAGAACTTCGTTCGGCTGTTGCGAGACTTGACCGCAGCCATGCCGTAGCGATCACTCCAGAAGCCGGCGGGCGCGCTGGCGAGCGCTCTCGTATTCCTCGCGTGTGCGCGCCATCAGCCCGGCGACCGTGTCGACGCCGTCGATACCCGAGACGGAATGCCCGGCGCTCCAGATGTCCTTCCAGCGCTTGGGCCCTTCCTGGCCTTGCCCGCCGCCATACTTGCGCCTGGCGATCTCCTCGCTGTTCAGTTCCTCCAGGTTGGCCGGGTCCAGCCCCGCCGCGACGACGGACGGCCGCAGCATGTTCGCGTCCAGGCCGGTGAAGGCCCGGGTGAGCATGACGTCGTCCAGGCGGCTTTCCACCAGCATTGCCTTGTAGGCCTCGGCGGCCATGCTCTCGCGGGTGGCGATGAAGCGCGTGCCCATGTAGCCCAGGTCGCAGCCCGCCACCTGGGCGGCGAGCAGCGCGGCGCCGTCCGACATGCCGCCCGCCATGACCAGCGGGCCATCGAAGAACGCCCGCACCGCCCGGACGAACGCGAAACCGTTGGCCCAGCCAGTCTGGCCGCCGGCGCCCGCAGTGAGCAGGATGAGGCCGTCGGCGCCCGCACGCAGGGCTTTTTCCGCATGTTCGATGGAGGCGACGTCGGCGAAGACCAGGCAGCCGATATCGTGCAAGGGCTGCACCACGGGCGCGGGCGAGCCCACGCTGGTGATCACCATCTCCACCCCGTGCCGGAGCAGGCAGGCGAGGTCGTCCTTCAGGCGGGCCTGACGCATGATCAGGTTGGGACAATAGGGCGGCAGCGCCTCGATGCCCGCGCCCAGGCGCTTGATCTGCGCGACCCAGTCGTCCAGCTCCTCCACCGAGCGCGCGTTGGCCGTCGGAAAGGCGCCGACGGCGCCCTGCGCGCGCACCGCGGCCACCAGTGCCGGCCCCGAGACGCGCAGCATCGGCGCGACGATGACAGGCAGCCGCATGCGCGCCTGGATCTCGACAAACCGGGTTCTCACATCGACGCTACGATCCATCGTTTCTACCTCCTCCTCGGGTGCCTGCACCCTGCCTGGGGCCCTGCTGCGTGGGACGACACGGACGCGCCATGCGCCCGTCCGCCACGCGGGCCCGCTCAGATCTCGCCCAATTCCCGCACCAGCGTACGATAGCGCTCGGTGTCGCGCACGATGAGTTCGTGCAGCTCCGTACCCGAGCCGCCCACGGTCTCGCCGGCGCCCTGCTTGGCGGTGTACTGGGTGAAGGCGTCGCTGTGCACGGCCTTGCGCAACGCAGCCTCCAGCGCCGCTATGCGGTCTTCCGGCGTGTCGGCGCGCACGCCGAAGCCGATCCAGACGTACAGGCTGTAGTCCGGCAGCCCGCTCTCGCGCACCGTGGGAATCTGCGGCGCCTTGGGATGGCGTTCGACGCCGGTGACGGCGAGCGCCTTGATCTTGCCCTGCTCGATCAGCGGCAGCGCCCCGCCCAGGTCGATCAACATGGCGTCCACGCTGCGGCCGATCACATCGTTGACCGCCTGCGAGGGCGCGTTGTAGGGGACGTGGTTGAACGCGACGCCGGCCTGCCGTTCCAGCGCGCGGTTGCCGAGGCGGTAGTGGTGGCCACCGTAGCTCGCGATGGACACCTCGCCCGGCCTGGCTTTGGCGGCGGCCAGCAGCGACTGCAGGTCGTCGTAGGGTGCGTTCGCCCCCACCACCAGCGCCGCCTGGCCGCGCGTGACCTGGGTGAGCGGGCGGATCGCCTGCGGGTCGTAGGGCAGCTTGGCATTGACCACCGGGTTGATCACCATGCTGGAGGGCGTCAGCAGCAGCACGGTGTAGCCGTCTGCCGGCGCGTTGAGCAGGGCCTGCACGCCGATCAGCGTGTCGGCGCCGGGCTTGTTCTCCACGACCACCGGCGTGCGCAGATCGCGCGCGACGGCCTCGCCCACCACCCGGGTGGCCGTGTCCGCGCCGGTGCCCGGCCCGACGGGCACGATGATCGACAGGGCACGCGAGGGAAACGTCTCCGCCCGCGCGCCGGACACGCCGGCAGCCACTGCCACGCCTAGCGCCAGGCTCAACCAGAATGCACGCTTCATGGGTGTCTCCAGGGGCGCTGCGGCGCCCTCTCTATGCTGCTGTTGTGGTGCCCCGGACGGCGTCCAGGGCACCATTGCCGCGCCACGGTACGGGGCGGGACCGTCATGCCGCCGCCATCCGCACCATGTCGCCCGTGGCGCACGACCTTGCTTGCCGGGGCAGCAGGCCGACATGCCCCGGCCGTCTCGGCACGCATCCCGCATCGCACGGGATGCATGTCCAGACATCCTAGCGCCCCTGCCAGACCGGCTTGCGCTTCTCCACGAAAGCCTTGAGCCCTTCCTTGCGATCTTCCGACTCGAACGCGACGTTGGCGATCGCCCGTTGCTGCTCCCAGGCCTCGGCTTCGGTCCAGTTGGCGGCCTGGAAAACGATCTCCTTGGCCGCCGCCAGGCCGGTCGGGCCGTTGGCCATCAGCCGGTCCGCCAGCGCGAGCGCTTCGGCCAGGGCCTGGCCGGGCTCGACGAGCCGGTTGACCAGCCCCAGCGCCGCGAAGTAGTCGGCCGTCTTCAATTCGCCGGTGAGCGCCAGCTCCATGGCGATGTGGTACGGAATCCGCCTGGGCAGCCGGAAGAGCCCGCCGCCCACCGCCACCAGGTTGTGGCGCACCTCCGGCAGGCCCATGCGCGCGTCCTTGGCCGCGACGATGAGATCGCAGGACAGGCACAGCTCCAGCCCGCCGCCCACGGCCACGCCCTCGACCGCGGCGATCAGCGGCTTGCGCGGCGGCCGCTTGAACACGCCGAAGCCGCCACGCGCAGGCGACTGGCGCAGCGCGCCCGAGGCCGCCGCCTTCAGATCCGCGCCGGCCGAGAAGGCGCCCCCCGCGCCGGTGACGATGCCCACGAAAAGCTCGTCCTCGGCATCGAGCCGGTCCATGGCGGCGTTCAGCTCGAAGGCCGTCTGGTTATCGCAGGCATTCTTCACTTCCGGGCGGTCGATCGTGGCGATGAGCACGTGGCCGCGCCGCTCCACCCGCACCCGCGGTTTGTCGTCGGACATGATGTTCTCCTCAGAGCGCGAACGAGAAGCCGCCGTTGACCGGATACGTCTGGCCGGTGATCCAGCTACTCGCGCCGGAGGCCAGGAACAGCACCATGTTCGCCACGTCGGCGGGCTCGCCCGGGCGGCGGATCACGTAGTTCGACAGCATCTTCTTGGTGCGCTCGGGGTTGGCTTCCAGCCGCGCCTTGATCGCCGGGGTGGCGGTGGCGGCGATGGCCACGCAGTTCGCGGTGACGTTGTAGCGGCCCAGGGTGCGCGCGATGGCGCGCGTGAAGCCGGCGGCGCCCGCCTTGGCGCCGGAATACACCTCCAGCCCGCTCTCGCCGGCGCGTCCGGCATCGGAGATCACGGTGATGATGCGTCCGGCGCCCCGCTCGATCAGGCCGGGAACGACGGCGGCCGTGCAGTTGATCACCCCGTACAGGTTGACGCCGATGAAGCTGTTCCACGCCTCGGGGCCGGTCTCCCAGAAGGGCTTGCGCGCGTCCGGGTCCGGATTGGCGCCCGCGTTGCCGGCGTTGTTGACCAGGATGTCGACCTTGCCGAACTGCGCCTCGGCCTTGGCCACCATGGCCTTGACCGCGTCGAAGCTGGTGACGTCGGCCTGCACGGCGATCGCCTTGCCGCCCGCCTTCTCGACTTCGGCGGCAACCGCTTCCGCGCGCTCCTGGAAGTAGTCGTTCACGACCACACCCGCCGCGCCGTGGGCCGCCCTGCAGCGCCACCTGGCGGCCCACGCCCTGGCCGGCGCCCGTGACGAGGGCCACGCGGCCGCTCAGATCCAGAATCTCGCTCATACGTTCCTCTCCTGTGTTTGCCAATAGGGTTGGCGCAGTTCCCGCTTGAGCAGCTTGCCCATCGCGTTGCGGGGCAGCTCCTCGACGATGTCCAGGGCCCTGGGGCGTTTGTAGGAAGCCAGGTCGGTGGCGCAATGCGCCAGCAATTCGGCGACGCTGGCCGTGTGGCCCGGCTTGATCTCGCAGAACGCCTTGACCGATTCGCCGAACTCGGCGTCCGGCACGCCGATGACGGCGGCGTCCTGCACGGCCGGGTGCGTGAGCAGCACGGATTCGATCTCGGCCGGATAGATGTTCACGCCGCCCGAGATGATCATGTCCTTGGCGCGGTCGGTGATGTAGAGATAGCCGTCCTCGTCCAGCCGGCCCATGTCGCCGGTGCGGAAGTAGCCGCGCTCGTCGAGCACGTCCGGGCCCAGCGGCGGACGGTTCAGGTACTGCCGGATGACCACCGGGGTGCGGGCCCAGATCTCGCCCATCTCGCCCGTGGGCAGCGCCGCGCCGTCGCCGTCGCGGATCTCGACGTGCACGTGCGGATGGGGCAGCCCGCTCGAACCCGCCTTGACGAGCTGCATGTCGGGCGCGAGGGCGGTGATCATGCCGGTCTCGGTGGAGCCGTAGCCCTCGGCCAGGATCGGGCCGAAGTGCCGGATGATCCATTGCTTGAGCGGCATCGGCACGGGCGCCGCGCCGATGCCCAGCGAGCGCAGCGAAGACACGTCGTAGCGGCCGAGCACCTCGGCCGGCAATGCCGCGATGCGCTTGTACATGGTGGGCACGCCGGTCCAGTGCGTGACGCGGTGGCGCTCGACCAGGCGCAGCACGTCCTCGGCGTCGAACCGCGGCTGCAGCACGATGCGCGCGCCGGCGCGCAGGCCGTTGCGGATCTGCCCGGGGCCCGAGCCGTGGTGCAGGGGCATGCTCACCAGCACCGCCGTGTCCTCGTCGTAGCTGCGATAGCCCTTGCTCATGTCGGCCAGGTACGCGAGCAGTTCGGGGCCGGCGTCGGCGCGGCGATGGTGCATCACCACACCCTTGGGCTTGCCGGTGGTGCCGGAGGTATAGACCACCAGCGGGGCTTCGCCGCCGCTCTGCCAGCGGCGTGGCGCGGTCTGCAGCAGCGAGGCGTACGGCACGAAGCCGGGGGCGGGCGCATCGATGCCGGCGGCCAGCTTGAGCCCGAGTTCTCCCGGTAGCGCCGCCAGGGGCGCGAGATCGGCATCGTCGGCGATCAGGGCCACGGCGCCGCTGTCCTCCAGGACGAAGCGCACCTCCGAGGGCGTGAGCCGAAAGTTCACCCCGAGCAGGCTGGCGCCCAGCTTGGCGATGGCGCTCACGATGACCGGCCACTCGCTGCGCACCCGGGTGCGCACGGCGACGATGTCGCCGGCGCTCACGCCATGCGCGGCCAGCGCGGTGGCGAGGCGGTCGGCCAGTTCGTTCAACTCGCCCCAGGTGATCTGGCGCTCGCGCTCGATCAGCACCACGGCGTCGGGCTTGACCTTGGCCCAGTGCTCCAGCGTACCCGCCGGGGCCGCCACAGGCGGCGATTCCATTTGCAGGGACATGCGATCCTCCTCAGGCGGCGAGCAGGTGCCGCGCCAGCACGTGGTACTTGTGGACTTCGGTCGGGCCTTCGTAGATGCGCGCCAGGCGCTGAGAGTCGTACCAGTGCGCCAGGGGGTTGTCCAGCGACACGCCGGCCGCGCCGTGCACCTGGATCGCGCGATCGAGCACGCGCCCGACCACCTCGGTGCCGAGCATCTTGATCATGCCGGCCTCGACCCGAGTGTCGTAGCCCCGGTCGTTGCGTTGTGCCGCGTTGTAGAGGGCCAGGCGCGCCTGGTGGATCTCCATCCAGGAGTCCACGATCATGCCCTGCACGGCCTGGCGCTCGGCCAGCGGCTTGCCGAAGGTGTGGCGCTGGCGGGCATACCCGACCATCATCTCGTAGGCGCGCTGGGCGATGCCCAGCGCCCGCGCGCCCACCGCGAAGCGGGCCACGCTCAATGCGATCTGTGCGTTGCGAAAGCCTCCGCCTTCCCCGCCGATCAGGTCCTCGTCAGGCACGTAGCAGTCGTCGAAGAACAGCTCGTGGACGATCATGCCGCCGAGCACCGGAATCTCGCGGGCGATCTTCAGGCCCGGGTTGCCGCGCTCGACCGCGAACATGGAGATGCCGCCGCGCTGGCGCAGCTCGCTGTCGGTGACCGCCACCACGAAGATGTAGTCGGCCTCGGCGACATGCGAGATGAAGACCTTGGTGCCGTTGATGACCCAGCCGGCGCCCTGGCGGCGCGCCTGCGTGCGGATGGCCCCGCCGGGGTCGCCGCCGCCGCCGGGCTCGGTCTGCGCGAAGGCGTACTTCATCCGGCCTTCGAGCACCGGGAAGAGGAATTTTTCCTTCTGGCCGGGCGTACCGTTGAACAGCGGCGACAGCGCCGCGCCGCCGAAGCGCAGGGGCGCCAGGCAACGGAAGTTCTCCTCCACGATGGCCATCTGATCGACAGTGGAGAGATGGGCCCCGCCGTACTCCTCGGGCAGCGCCAAGCCCCACAGCCCCGCCTCCCGGGCCGCCTGGGTGCCGGGCAGGTAATCCGCCGCCAAGAGCTTTTCGCCGCGCAGCATGCGCGTCTCCAGCGGCATCTGGTACTCGCGGACCAGGCGCCGCGTGAGGTCCTGCAGGGCCACGGTTTCTTCGGGCAGGTTCAGCATGGTGGTCTCCCTCGGCCCTGATCCGACGATCGATGGTCCGATGTTATTTATTTGCTGTATAACAAGTAATAGGGGAAGTACGGTTCGGTCTCGGCAGTTCAGGCCTGGAGCACGTGGGCGTAGCACACCGCGCCCACGCCCACCATGTGGGCCAGCCCGGTACGCGCGCCCGCATGCTGGCGATCGCCCGCTTCGCCGCGCAACTGCAGCACGATCTCGCCGATCTGCCCGATCCCGGTGGGGCCGATGGGATGCCCCATGGCGATCAGCCCGCCGGAAGGGTTGACCGCCACCCTGCCGCCGATGTCGAACGCGCCTTCGCGCAGCAGATGCGCCGCCTGCCCCTCGGGGCAGATGCCCATGCCTTCCACATAGTGCAGCTCCTCGACGGTGAAGGCGTCGTGCAGCTCGACGATGTCCAGCGCGCCCGGCGCCACGCCGGCCTCCTCCAGCGCCATCGCGCAGGTCTCGCGCGTCAGCTCGGCGTCGAAGCCGCGCCCCGCCGGATAGACCCGCTCGCTGCGCGCCGCCGAGGACAGCACCCGGACGGCGCGGCCGGGATCGATGCCCAGGCACCGGATGCCCTCCTCGGAGGCCACGATGACCGCGGCCGCGCCCTCGCCCACCGGGCAGCACTGCAGCGGCGTGAGTTCGCCCGACACGCGGCGCCCGCCCAGCACCTCGTCCAGGGTGCGGGTGCGCTGGCGCTGGGCGTTGGGATTGCGTGCGCCGTTGTGGTGATTCTTCACCGCCACCCTGGCGATGTCCTCGATGCCCACGCCGTGCCTTTGCATGTAGGCGTCGGTGAGCAGGGCAAAGTGGGTGAAGGGGACGATGGCGCGGCCGGCCAGCGAGGCGATGCCCGCCTGGCTCTCGCCGCGCACCACCTTGGCGGGCTTGTCCACGCCCACGGCCAGCGCAACGTCGGACAGGCCGGCGCCCACTTCCATGCAGGCATGGCGAAACGCCGTGGAGCCGGAGGCCGATGCATTTTCGATGTGCAGCAGGGAGCCGCCGCTCGCGCCCAGATGGCGCAGCATCGGACGGCCGCAGGCCATGCCGAGCAGGGCCGTGGCCACGTAGCTGCTCTCCACCTCCGGCCAGGCCACGCCGGCATCGGCCAGCGCCTCGCGGATGGACGCCAGGCCGAGTGCGACGTACGGCGTGTCGCTGGCGTCCTGGTAGCGGTGCCAGCCGATCCCGACCACATAGACCGGGCGCAGATCTCCGAGCTTCTTAGCCATGGCGCACCTCGCCCACGGGCACGAAGCGCAGGTCCAGGCTCGTCTGCCCGGCGTCCATATCCTCGCCGAGGCAGGCCTGCATGGGCGTGCCGGCGGGCAGCCGTACGTCGCCGCCGTCTCCCGCCAGCAGCGCGCGCACCACCGGCCCGTCGTCGAGGGCGACCTCGACCACGGTGAACGGCGCCTTGGGATAGTCCGCCGCATGCAGGTGTACCCGCGCCGACGCGAGCAGCCTGCCGGCGCCGTCGAGCCGGCCGATCGTGAGCGCGTCGCCATCGCGCCCGCAGCGCTCGCAGCCATAGGCCTGGGGCGGAAACGCGACATGGCCGCAGGTGCAACGCACGGCCAGCAGTACCGCGCGCGCACCGGGGGCCGACTCGGCCTGCGCCGCATACAGCGTGGGATGCTTGAGAGTGCTCAAGATGTCTTCTCCGGAAGCGTTCTTCAACTTACTTGTTATTTAGTAAGTATATTAGCGGCCTCGGCGGCAAAGCGATAGAGGGGTCCGACAAAAAAACTGAGTTGCGACACAGCATGATGCACAATGCTGGCTCGCCGTACGAAAGCCAGATCACATGACCACAGCATCACCGATCCGACGCCGCCGCACCCAGCAGGAACGCCGCGAGGAAGCCGAGGAGCGCTTGCTCAAGGCGGCCATGGAACTCGTCACGCTCAAAGGCGTCGCCGGCCTGACGCTGGGCGAAGTCGGCGAGCGGGCAGGCTACAGCCGCGGCCTGCCCGCGCACCACTTCGGCAACAAGGAAGGCCTGCTGCGCGCCCTGGCCACCTACCTGCGCAACCGTTTTTCCGAAGCGAATGCGAACCGCACGCCCAAGCCCAGGGCCGGCCTGGACGCCATCCTGAAGACCATCGACCTGTATCTGCTGAACGCCTCGTCGGCCGACCGCAACTCGCCGGGCCGGGCTTTTCACGCCATCCTCACCGAAGCGACGGTGACGCGCGGCGTACTGCTCGCCGACGTGCAGGCCCTGAACCGCACGACCACGGGCTTTCTGGAGATGCAGTTGCGCGCGGGCATCCAGAGCGGAGAAATCCGCCCGGAGATCGACCCCGTCGCGCAAGCCACCGTGATCGCGGGCATGCTGCGCGGCATCGTGTCGATACTCTTCGCGGAGGACGCGGCCGTCGACCCCGACCGGGTGCGCCAGCAGGCCATCGAGATGGTGCGCCAGGCGCTCGCCAATCCGGATCAGCCGGGACGTATCTGAAGGGCCTGCGGCCGGCACGCCGGCCGGGCATGCCGGCCGCTCAGGCCAGCGCGTCGGGATACGGGCTGGTATCCACGTGTTCGAGCATGCTCCGGCAGAGCCGCTCCATCATGCGGGCGCGCACGGTCCGTGCGCCCGCATCGTCCCACCGGTTGCACGCTTCGATCGGGTCGCTGGCGAGGTCGTAGAGTTCGCCCCAGGGCGCGCCGTCGTAGACCGTCATGCGCCAGCCCTCGCTCAGCAGCGTGCGGCAGCGGATGCGGCTCTGAAAGCCCAGGATCACCCGCTGGCCCTCCTCTTCGATCATGAGCGCTTCCCGCGCCTCGGGCACGCGGCCCGGGTGCATCCATGACGACAGGTCCACGCCCTGCATGCCGTTGTAGCGAGGCACGCCGGCGCGATCGAGGATACTGGTGGCGAGGTCGATCGTGCTGAGCAGGGCATCCTCGACCACGCCACCGCCGGCGCAGCGCGGCTCGCTCCAGATCAGCGGCACGCGCGTGAGGCCGCGATAGTGGATGGGACCCTTCAACAGCAACTGGTGCTCGCCCAGGTAGTCGCCGTGATCGCTCGTGAAGATCACCACGGTGTCGTCCTCCAGCCCGAGCGCGCGCAGCTCGGCCAGCACGCGGCCGATCTGCTCGTCGATGTGGCTGATGGCGCCGTAGTTGAGGGCGATCGCTTCGCGCGCCTCGCGTTCCGTGCACGCGAACAGCGCCGGCGTATGGCGCACCGCGGTGCCGCGGTCCCGCTGCTCGTGCAGCCAGCGCACGTGCGGCGGCGGTTCGCCCGGCGCGTGGAACGACGGCGGCAGCGGCATGTCCTCGGGGCGGTACATGTCCCAGAAGCGCCCCGGCGGCGTGAACGGGTGATGCGGGTCCGGAAACGAGCATTGCAGGAAGAAGGGCTCGCCGCGCCCGGCGCTGCTGCGCAGTTGTTCGATCGTGCGTTCGGCGATGTAGGTCGTGGGATAGAGCTCCTCGGGCAGGCGCGTGCGCCACGCCTGGTGGATGCGGGTGAGTTCGTACTCGGGCGCGGGCAGTGCGTGCTCCGGTCCGATGAGGGTTTCCGCGCCGGGGTGGCACCGCCGCAGCCAGCGCCGGTAGTCGCCGTGCACGAGGTCGCTGTGGTCATCGACCAGATCCACCTGCTCGAAGCCGTAGAACGGATAGTCCAGGCCGTGGGCGTCGTCGGTCAGCCACTTGTTGCGATTCTCCTGGTCGTAGCGGCCCGGCGGCGCGCTCCTCGCCTCGGCAGGCAGCCGGCAAGCCGGATCGACCGGCCACGACGGCGGGATATCGGTCATGTTCTGCAGATGGGCCTTGCCCACCAGCGTCGTGCGGTAGCCTGCGCGGCGCAGCGTGTCCACGAAAGTATTGCTGGTCAGCGACAGCGGGATGCCGTTGTGCCGGGCGCCGTGCGCGGACGGGTAGCGGCCGGTCATCAGGCTGGCCCGGTTCGGCATGCAGATCGGCGTGGCCACGTGGGCATTGCCGAAGCGCCACCCTCGGGCCGCAAGCGCATCCAGGTTCGGGGTGGCGACCACACCGTTGCCATAGGCGCCGATATGGTCGGCACGCTGCTGGTCGGTGACGAACAGCAGGAAATTGGTGCGCTTGCCCGTCATTCCCGGGCTCCGGACATCTCGACGGCGCTTTTCCAGACGGCCATGTCGCGCTCGATCACGCCGCCGAATTCCGAGGGCGACGTGGGCTTGGCGACCATGCCCTGGATTGCCAGCTCGGACTGGAACGCGGCGTCGGCAAGGACGCGGTTCAGGTCCGCGTTCAGTTGCTCGACGACGGCGGGCGGCGTGCCGGCGGGCGCGAACAGCCCGATCCACGAGTTCACGCTCGCGCCCTTGGCCACGTCGTCGAAGCGCTGCGCCTCGGGCAATGCGTCGAAGCGCTCGGCGTTCGCCTGGCCGAGCACCTTGACCTGTCCGCTTTCGATGAACGGACGGGCCGGCGCGATTCCACCGATCATCAACGGGACGTGGCCCGCCACCAGGTCGGTCATCGCCGGGCCGGCGCCCTTGTAGGGCGCATGCACGACGTCCAGCCCCGCGCCGTGGGCGAGCAGCGCCATAGCGAGATGATGCACCGTGCCCTGGCCGGGCGAGGCGTAGACGAACTTGCCGGGGTGCTCCTTCATGGCCTGCACCGCGCCGGTCAGGTCCTCGGCCGGGAAGGCCTTGCCGGCAAGCAGCACGACGATGTTCTCGGCGACCATGCCCACGGGCACGAAATCCTTGATCGGGTCGTACGGCAGCTTGCCGTAGATATACGAGTTGATGCCATGCGTGTTGCTGGTGCCCATCAGCAGCGTATAGCCGTCGGCCGGTGCGCGAGCGACCTGCGCGGCCGCGATGTTGCCGCCTGCCCCCGGCTTGTTCTCCACCACGATCGCGTACTTGCCATCCTCGGACAGGCGCTGGGACACCAGGCGCGCGAGCAGGTCCACCGCGCCGCCCGGCGAGAACGGAACGACGAGCTGGATGGGACGGCCGGGATACGACTGGGCGAACGACGGATGCATGACCGTCAGGGCACAGCCTGCGGCGAGCATGGCCAGGATCTTGCGGAATTTCATGGAGTCTCCTTCCTTTCTCAGCGGCTCGAGGGCCGGATTGGCGTGTGCAGTATGTCGCCTCCCCGCACCCCGGACGATGAAATAAACTCAAGGCCCCATGACGAAACCCGCATCACGCCCGACGCGCCCATGCCTCTTCCTCCCACCGTTGCACAGGGCTTTCGCACGCACCTGAAACCACGGCAGGCCGAGCTGCTGGTTGCGCTGGCGGAGGAGCAGCACCTGGGGCGGGCCGCCGACCGGGCGCACATGACCCAGCCGGCGGCCTCGCGGGCCCTGGCGCAGATCGAGCACATGGTGGGGCTCGCGCTCTTCGTGCGCTCGGCCCAGGGCATGCGCGCCACGCCGGCGGGCGAGGTCATGACGGCCTACGCCCGCCACCTGCTGGGCATCGGCGAGCGCACCGCGGCCGAGCTGGCCGCGCTGCATGCGCAGGCGACGCACACGCTGAGGGTCGGCGTCCTGCCTTCGACGGCGTCGACGCTGGCGCCGCGCCTGCTGCAGGCCCTGCTGCGGACCGATCCCGCCTTGCAGGTCGTACTGACCGAGGACGGCCTGCACGAACTCATCGACGCGCTGCGCCGAGGCTCGCTCGACCTGGTGCTGGGCCGCATGGCGCCGCGTCCGCCGGAGGACGAGCTGCTGGAGTATCCGGTACGCGCCGATCCCATCGTAGTGGTCTGCCGGCCGGGCCATGCCCTCGCCCGCCTGGCCCGCGCCCACCCGGCGCAGTTGGCCGCCTGCGGATGGATACTGCCGCCGCCGGACACCGTCCTGCGCGAACGCCTGGAAGAGCTGTTCCGGCAAGCCGACGTCGCGCTGCCGCCCGGCAGGGTGCATTCCAACTCGACGCTCGCCAACCTGGAGCTGGTGCGCCAGACCGACCTGCTGGCGGTGCTGCCGCAAGGGCTGGCCGAGCAGTACGCGGCCCGGCGCGAGCTGCACATCGTGCCGCTGGACGTCGCTTTCACGTTCGGCGAGGTCGGCGCCGTCGTGCGCCGCAACCGCATCGCCTCGGCGGCGCTGGATGCCGCGCTGGCGTGGCTGCGGCAGCAGCGCTCGGCGGGCGGTGTTCACGACGCGTGAGGCGCGCCGACCGCCTCAGCCTGCGCGCGGCGGCGCTGCCCAGGGCACAGCGGAGCCGGCTTTGCCGATCCGCCGGCGCGCCCCCCTCGAGGGGGGTGCGCGTCAGCGCGTAGGGGTGGGCTTCATTCAAGCCCCGGCGTTCTGCCGCAGCCCGGCGATGACGCGCTCGAGCATCTCGCCGAGCCGCGCCTGCTCCTCGCCCGACAGGCAGCCGAAAATCTCCCGGTTGCGGCGGGCGATCATGGTGAGCACCTGCTCGTAGGTCTGCTGGCCTGACGCCGTGAGCGTGAGCACCACGCCGCGCCCGTCCTGCTCGCTGACGGCCTTGCGCACCAGCCCGCGCTCGACCAGGGCCTGCGCCGAACGGCTGGCGTGGCCCTTGTCGAGGTTGGACGCGCGCGCCAGATCGTTCACCGAGACCGGTTCGAAACGGCCGATCGCGGCCAGGCAGCGCCCTTCCCCCAGCGACAGGCCGAACTCCTGCGTGTAGGCGCGATTGGTGTCGCGATCGCCCAGCTTGTTGATGGTATGCAGGCGGTACGTGAGCGCGGATTCGAGCTTCAAGGTCTCGGACGCCTGGGCGTCCTGATCCGACGTGCGGCGATTGGACATGGGCTAGGGCTACTCCACCTTGATGCCGCCGGCACGGATCACCTCGCCCCAGCGCTGGCGCTCGGCCTCGGCGTAGTCGGCCATCTCCTGCGGTGTGCTCGGCGTCGCGTCCAGCCCCATGGACTTGAACTTGGCGAGCACGTCGGCGTCCTCGAGCGCCGCGCGCAGCGCCTTGCCCAGCGTGTCGACGGCGGCGGCGGGCGTTCCCTTGGGTGCGACCATCCCTTGCCAGGCATAGGCTTCGAACGCGGGCAGGCCCATCTCGATCAGGGTCGGGGTCTCGGGCAGGCTGTCCAGCCGCTCGGCGCTCGCCACGGCAAGGGCGCGCAGGCGGCCCGCGGCGATGTACTGCTGGCCGGTGGCCGAGTCGACGAACATGAAGGGCACCTGGCCGCCCATCACATCCTGCACGGCCGGCGCGGCGCCCTTGTAGGGCACGTGGACGAGCGGCAGGCCGGTGCGCTGCTTGAAAAGCTCCGTGGCCAGGTGGTGCGGGCTGCCGGTGCCGGGCGTGCCGTAGGGTACGCCGTCCTTCTGGTCCTTGGCCCAGGCCAGGAATTCTTCGTAGGTGTTGGCCGGTACGCTCGGGTTGACCACCAGGATCATGGCGAAGCGCGCCATCAGGCCGACCGAGGCGAAATCCTCGGCCGGATCGTAGGCCAGGGTGCTGTAGAGAAACGGGTTGGCCGCGAGCGTGGCCGTGTCGCCCGTGCCGATCACGTAGCCGTCGGCCGCGGCGCGCGCGACGTAGGACGCGCCGATGGCCGTGGCCGCGCCCGGCTTGTTCGCGATCACGATGGGCTGGCCGAGCGACTTGGCCATCTTCTCGGACAGGGTGCGCGCCACGATGTCGGTGCCGCCGCCGGCGGGATACGGCACCACCCATTCGATCGCGCGGCTGGGATAGTCGGCGGCTTGCGCAACGGGCGCGACGGCGGCCAGGCCGAAGCCCAGCACGCTCAGGATTGCGGAAAATTTCACGGTTCGTCCCTCCACGGGGTTGATGATTCTTCTTGATCAGGACGCCGACGGCCCCGTGTCAGGCTGCCTCCTCCAGCAGCCTTGCTTCGGCCTGCGCGATACGCGCGAGCACGTCCTCGGCATCCGGTGCGTGCGCCATCAGCGACAAGGCCACCATGGCGAGCAGAAGCTGGGCGCGTTCCGGGCCCACGCGGCTGATCGCTTCGGACAGCGCAGTATAGGATTTATCCAGGTCGGTTTCGGTCATGCGGGTCTCCTCGACGGGCGCCGGCGGTCGTCTCGTTCCCACCGCGAGGCGGGAGCCTGCTCGCCGCCCAAGGGTGGCGAGCAGGGCGCCGGGAATGAATCTACCTGGCCCGTGGGTCAGGCGGCTTGGGGATGAAAGCCGGCGAGCGCGGCGACCGCCTCGTCGGCCTGCGCGGCGGGCCAGCGCCCGAGTACGTAGCCGTCGGGCCGCACCAGGAACACGGCCGGGCCGGCCCGGCCGTAGCGCCCCTCGTTGCCGGGCGCGATGCGCCAGGCCCGCGGATCGTCGCCGCCGGGGCCCTGCGCGGCGACCAGACGCGGCGCGGGCACCTGCGTGCCGTCGGCGACCGTGGCGCACGCCGCGGCGAGCATCGCCTGGGTCGCCATGGGGCAATCGACGGCAAGCAGCACGAAGCCGCGTCCGAAGGCCTGCGACAAATGGGATGTGCGTCCATCGCGCCCGAGCTGCAGCTCGGGCGCGGGCATGCCGGGCGCGCACGCGGCGCCCGCCTCGGGCAGCGCATCGGCGCCGTTCAGTGCCGACCCGTCATAGGAAATCGGCGACGACTGGCGCGGGTTGATGAGCGGGCGCACCGCCTCGTCGTCCAGCGCCAGACGCAGCGCGGCCTCGCGCATCAGCGCGAAGCCGTGGCTCGGCGGCGCCATGAACTCGGTACTCTTGGCGCCGTAGGCGATGTTCTGGCGCGTGGCGTGCACGCGCTCCTCGCTGAAGGTGTCGAGCAGGCTGTCGGGCGCGGCGCCGCGCATCACCCAGGCCAGCTTCCAGGCGAGGTTGCCGGCATCGTCCAGCCCCGAGTTCAGGCCGCGCACGCCGAAGATGGGCACCAGGTGGCCGGCGTCGCCCGCGAACAGCACGCGGCCGTGCCGATAGCGCTCCAGGGTCAGGCACTTGGCGTTGTAGATCGAGATCCACAGCGGCTTCCACGGCGCCGTCTCGCCGATCATGTCCAGGTGACTTTGCACGCGCGGCAGCACGTTCTCGGGCTTGACCGCCTCGTCGGCGTCCTCGTCCTCGCCGATCTGGTAGTCGATGCGCCAGACATTGTCGGGCTGGCGATGCATCAGGATGGTGGAGCCGGGGTTCGACGGCGGGTCGAACCAGGCGAGCCGCTCGGTGGGGCGCCGGGAATCCTGCTCGATGTCCACGATGACGTAGCGGCCCTCGTACTGCATGCCGGTGAAGGCCAGGCCGAGCTGCTCGCGCACGGTGCTGCGCCCGCCGTCGCAGGCCACCAGCCAGTCGGCGCGCACCCGCCGCTCGCCCTGCGGCGTGGCGAGCGTCACGTCCACGCCGGCGGCATCCTGGCGGATCGCACCGACCTTGCAGCCCCAGGCCACCTGGACGCGCTCGTCCTGCCGCTGCGCCGCCTCGTGCGCATACGCTTCGACGTAGTATTGCTGGATGTTGACCATCGGATCGAAGCGCTGGGTGGGGTCGTGCGGCATCTCGAAGCGCAGCACCTCGCGGTCGCGAAAGTAGCTGCGGCCCGCCGTCCAGCCCAGGCCCTTGTCGAGCACCGGCCGGCCGGCGCCGACCCAATCCAGGATCTCGAGCGAGCGGCGCGCCATGCAGATCGCGCGGCTGCCGGTGCAGTAGCCTTCGTCGGCCTCGATCACCAGCACGTCGATGCCATACGAAGCGAGCAGCGCGGCGGTAGTCAGCCCCACGGGGCCGCCGCCGGCCACCAGCACCGGCACGTGGTCCGGCAGAGAAGAGGGCGGGGTGAAGGACATGCGGGTCTCCTCGCGTCGATGCGTGTAATAGTTGCGAGCGCAAATATATCAGCAGATAGTTGCGTACGCAACAAACAGCCGCGGAGATTCAGCCGATGCTGCCGGCCGGGCCGTCTGCGTCCGGATACAAGCCGCGCATGCGCCCCATCAGCCGGGTGAGGCCGAGCAGCGCGTCGATGCTCGGCGTGGGCACGCCGACACGCTGGCCCAGCTCGCGGGTGACGCCGACGATGCCGTCCAGTTCGATCGGGCGGCCGGCTTCCACGTCCTGCAGCATCGAGGCCTTGAACGAGCCGAGCCTGAGCGTGACCTTGTGGCGATCTTCCGGGTTCTGGTCGATGGCGCAGCCGATGCGCGCGCCGATCTCGGCGGCCTCGCGCATGGCGGCCGAGCAGAAATCGCGCACCAGCGGGTCGGTCAGGATGCGGTCGCTGGGCGCCCCGGTGAGCGCGGCGATCGGGTTGATGGTGAGGTTGCCCCACAGCTTGTACCAGATGGCGCGGCGCACGTCGGCACTGCGCTCGACCTCCAGGCCCGCGCGTTCGAGCACCCCGGCCAGGGCATCCACGCGCGGCGACATGCCGCCGGCGGGCTCGCCGATGATGAGCTTGCGCCCCATGCGGTGCTCGACGAGCCCGGGCGCCGACGTGGCGGCCGCGATGTGCACCACGCAGCCCACGACCCGCGCGAGATCGATCGACCGGCCGATGAGCCCGCCCGGATCGACGCTCTCCAGCGGCGCGTCGCCCAGCGCGGGCGCGCCGGCGCCGAACCACCAGGGCACGCCGTTCATCGCCGGCAAGACGATGGTGTCCGGGCCCAGCAGCGGCGCCAGCCGCGGCGAGACCTCCGCCAGCGCCGGCCCTTTGACGGCGATCACCACCACGTCCTGCACGCCGAGCTCGGCCGGATCGGCACTGGCGCGCACCGGCGCACGCCGCTCCTCGCCATCGCCGCCGCGCACGCGCCAGCCGTCGCGTTGCAGCGCTGCGAGCGTCGCGCCGCGCGCCACCGCGCTGACCTCGGCCGCGCCGCTGGCCGCGAGCCAGCCGCCGATCAGCCCGCCGATGGCGCCGGCGCCGTAGATGCATACCTTCATGGTTGTCCCCCGCTTTCTTGTATACGTTGTCCGCGCAACGATTCTAGCGGTTCGCCCCGGCAAGGCGCCAGCAGCGGCGGCCACCGCCCATGGCGACGCGCCGCTGCGTGCGCATCAGCGTGCGAATGCGGCGCCGGTCAGCAATTCCCACTTCACCCACTGCTCGGCGCTCAGATGTTTTCTCGCATCCCGCAGGGCACTGCCGCGAATCTCGCCGGCCAGTCGCGACTTCTCCGCGGCCGTCAGGCTCGTCGACCGCTGTATGCCCGCCAGCCGCTCGCCAGTGTCGGTTCCGAGCAATCGAAGCGCGTCCTGCTGCGAGACGGTCAGGCCGAGCTCGTCGATGACCTCCGGCCGGCCGAAGGCACGAACCCCGAAAGTCTGGATCTCGATCTGCTTCAGGCGCTCATGCTGCGCTGCACTGACGACGTCTTTCAGTCGATCGAACGTTTCCGCGTTGACCGCAACGAATACCCGAGCCACCTGAGGCACTCGCTCCGCCTTGACCTGCGACGCCAAGGCCTTCCCGAAGGCTGCCCGATGATCCTCGACGACGACATCGGAAACGGCCTGCGCCGCACGTACCTGACCGCCGGACAGGCCGAGATGATCGATGACCGCCTGATCATGCAACAGACGGTTGAGATGGCCTCGATTGCCGTCGGGCCCAGGAGCCGCGCAGAGCGCAGGTTGTGCCATCAGCATCGCGCACACGGAAAGGACAGCGACGCCAACCCTGCAGCGGAAAGTGCGCAAACGCTTCGATGTCATGTTCGGTCAGGTCCGGTTGGTTGAAGGAAGTGAAGAAAGATGCAGGCGGGAATGTCCGGGCGACGGCCGGCCGCAGGCGTAGAGAAAGGGATTGCGCGGCAACCGGCCATGCCGGAACGCCAATTGCCGTTCACGAGCGGGTCCACGGCCACAGCAAGCGCAAGGCCGGGGCGCGCCACGCCAGCATCAGGGCGATCGACGTCGCGGCGCCCGCAAGCAGCATCACCCAGACCAGCACCGCCATGGACGGCGCATCGGCCATCAGGCAGGCAAGCAGCGAAAGCGCCAAAGCTGCGGCGCCGATGCAACGCAACAGCCGGGGCACACCGGCGGCGTCATGGGACGGCCTGCCCATCACCTGTACCCAGTGCACGTCCATCGCCAGCGCGAGCCAGGCCATGCCGGCAACGCTCAGCACCGCGGCCAGCGCCAGCCACAGTGCCTCAGACATGGCGCACCTGCGTCGCGGGCCGCGCGGCGTTCGAGCGCTCGTCGCCGTGCTCGCGCCTGACAAGCTTGCGGGCGGCCCAGACGGCCACACCAGCCATGGTCAGCAGGCTCAGGTCCACCGCTGCGACGGGCCAATACGTGTCGGTGAATACGGTCTTGACGAGATGGTCGCCGGTCGTGATCCAGTTCATGCCCACCGCCGCCACGGCGAGCGAGGCGATCGCCCAGCATTGCTCCGCCCAAGCCCTGAGATGAAAGTCCCCTCCTACGCGCTCACGCGCGCCCTCTGGGGGGCGGCTGCAACGCCGTGAAGCACTGAGCACCCTGAACGACGCGTGCAGCAGGCTCAGCAGCCAGACGCCGAAGAAGGCGTAAACCTCGACGTCGCGGCTGGCGATGCCCGCCAGTTGCTCCCGGTTGTCCAGGACACGGTTGGCGAGAAGGAAGGCGCCGGTCGCGCCGAGGATGCCGGCGACCGAGGCAATGTTCAGGATGTTCATCGACGCCACGTTGATGCGCGAACCGCGACTGCTCTTGTTGCGCGCCTGGGTCCAGTGCAGCAGGCCGGTGGCGATCATCGCGCAAGCGCCCAGGCCGCCGAGAAAGTACAGCCAGCGCAACAGCCAGTGGCTGAACTGGATGTAGTGCATCCCGCCGATGAAGCTCCACACGTTGACGGCAGCCGACGGCTGGAACGACTTCAGCGGCTCGCCGGTGGCAAGCGAGAAGCGCCGGTTGTCCAGGCGCTGCGTGACGCTGTCGTCGTTGCTCAGGCGAAGCGCGGCGACCCCGCCGGCATCGCCGGGCTGGTTGATGCGGACCATGTAGACGGTGCCCGGCCCCCATTCGCGCTCGGCAGCGTCGATCATCCGGTCGATCGACGCCACGCCGGCCGCCCGCCCGATCGCCGGCGGCGCGAGCCGCCCCTGGGCCTCGGCCATGAACTGGCGCCGCCCGGTGTTCTGTGAGCGCTCCGGGCGGCCCTGCGCGCGTCGCTCCTCGGCTCGCGGGGCCCCGCGTTCCTCCCGCCCAGGCGCGGCTCGTTCGGCCATCGGTCGGGTCCGCGTATCGGCTGCGGACTGCGCCGCAGCATTCCCATAGACCGCGTCCGGCGCCTGCGGGAAGTAGATCAGGTGCGCGATGACCAGTCCCGACAATGTGATGACAAGGGTGAAAGGCAGCAGCAGGACGCCTGTCAGATTGTGCACGTCCAGGTTCGCCCGTCCGAACCGCCGAAGCAGCCTGAGCGTGAAGAACTCCGCGAATAGCTTGCGATGGATCACGACCCCGGAGATCAACAGGCACAGCATGCCCATGCTCGCGATGCCCACCACCCATGCGCCGACATTGTTCTGACGCAGCGTGAGGTTGTGATGGAACGGGTAGATGAAGCGGCTCGCGCCACGGGTGTTCGAGGCGGCAAGCGGCTCGAGCGTGACCGGATGGAATCGGTCCCGAACGGGGATGTGCGAGGCCTCGGTGTCGTAGCCCAGCGTCAGGTACGGCGTGCGCTCGCTGGGCAGCAAGATGCTCCAGGCCGCAGCCCCGCGCGCGCGCTCGGTCAGCAAAGGCACGATGTCGCGGTCCACCGACAGGGGCGGGGCCGCAGCGTCCACACCGATCCGGGTGACCGGCATCATCCAGCGATCGATCTCCTCGTCGAACACGGACAGCGTGCCGGTCCAGAAGATCGCAAACAGCAAGGCGCTCAGGACCAGTCCGGCCCACGTGTGCAGAACGCCCATGCGGGCCCGGAATCCGTCTTTCATGCCTTGCCTCCGAGCATCCAGGCCGCGAGCACGGCCAACCCGGCCAGGCTGCCGACGCACAACCAGGTACGAAGGACGCTCCGGCGCGAGAAGGCCCACATGAGCATGGCCCACAGGTACAGAAAACCGGCCATGCTCGCGGTCACCACGGCATCGCCCTGCGTCATGCCCATGCGGTGGAGCAGCACGCCGGTCGCGTCCACCAGGCGGGCGCTGGCCAGATAGGCCAGCAGGCAGACGGCAACGACATGCGCGCTCAGGCCTGCTCGTGCCATCGAGGCCGTCGCGCGCACTTGCCTGTCCGGGCGCACGGACGGATTCGAGCGCGCCGTGGCTTTTCGTTCGATCATGGCGATGCTGCTCAGAATCGCGCGTTGAGGCCGGCGTAGTAGCTGCGCCCGCGCTCCGAATACCGGTAGGCCCCGGTGTCGTCGTTCACGTCGAAGCGCTTCGCATCGGTGATGTTGTCCACCACGAAGTTCAAGGTGAGGTAGCGGCTCAAGGCGTAGCTCACGCCCGCGTCGAGCGTGATCAGGTCCTTGTCGCTTTTGTCGACCGTGTTGTCCTCGAAGCTGACGCGGGTGATCTGCCCTTCGTAATTGGCCCGCACAAAGCCCGAAAGCGCGTCGGTGGGGCGGTAGTCGAGCGTCACGGAGCCATTGTGCTTCGGGATGCCGACGAGCGAATTGCCGTCGAGCCGCGCCAGCGTGTCGCCGAAGGAACGCGGGCCGGCCGGGGTGTCGATCGTCACGTTGCCGGCGTCGATGCGCGAATCGGTGTAGGTGTAGTTGGCCTTCAGGCTCAGCGTCTTGCCGATCGCCCACCGGCCATCCAGTTCGATGCCGCGTATCGTCGCGCCCCGCGCGTTCAGCCAGGTGGCCCAGCCGGGGCAATCCCGGGTGCCGACCGCGCCCGAATCGCAGTACGCCGGGAGCCGTCCACCGCCGCCGTTGTCGAAATAGTAGGACGAGGTGCTGATGATCTTGTTGCTGAAGTCGTTGAAGAACAGCGTCGCGCCGCCGCTCAGCGGCCCGTCGCCGCCATAGAGCGCGCCGATTTCGAAGTTCGTGCTCTTCTCCGGCTGCAGATCGGGATTGCCGACGATCAGGAACTGGTCGGAGCCGCCGCCTCGCTGCGAACCGGTGGTGCTATCGATCTGCGAGATCTTCGGGCTCTTGTAGCCTGTCGCGACGCCACCCTTGAACGTCCAGCGGCTGTCGTGGTTGAAGACGAGGTAGGCCCTGGGCGATACGTGCTTGCCGAAGAAGTCGTTGTCCGTGAGCCGCGCGCCGAGCGTCAGGAAGAGCTTTTGGCTCACCAGCTCCCATTCGTCCTCGGCGAAATACGCCATCTCCGTGACTCTGCGGGTGCCGTAGCTTCCACTGCGTCCGCCGCCCAGCTCGTTGTTCGTGAGCCGGTCGTTCGTCCACTGGGAACCTACAGTCAGCATGTGCGCGCCGAGCCCGGTCACGAACCGCGCATCGCCCACCTTGTTGGTCGAGCCCGTCGCGTACGTGGCGTTGGCGGGATAGGTGAGCCTTTCGTACTTCTCCTCGTAGTACTTCAGCTCCAGTTGCCCGATATCGAATCGCCCGTTGTACGCGGCGCTCCAGGCATCCCGGGTCCATTTCCGGTCCGAGGCGCTGCGTGCGCTCGAGAGCAGCACGCCGCCCGGGTTGCCGATGTAGTGCTGACTGGACGTCGAATAGTCCAGGGCCAGGTCATGGTCCCGGTTCGGCGTGAACCGCACCCGGCCCCCGACAGTGCGCTTGGTCGATTCCTGATAGCCGCCGAGATACCGGTCTTCGTCCTGGTCGGTCTCGTTTCCCCAGAGGGATATGCCGAGCAGATCCCTGACGATGGGGCCGGAAAGGTAGACATTCTTCTGCCGCTGATTGCCCATCGAACCGCTGTCGGGAACCCGCAGGCCGTAGCCGAGGCTGCCGCTCCAGGTCTCGGGCGTCTTCTTCGTGATGACGTTGATGACGCCGCCCATCGCGTCGCTGCCGTAAAGCGAACTCATCGGCCCGCGGATCACCTCGATGCGCTCGATCGACGAGAGCGGCGGGATGAAGTTGCTGTCCAGGTCCTCGTTGTTCAATTCCCTCGGGTTGCCGGTTTCCGAGCGCACCCGCTTGCCGTCGACCAGCACCAGCGTGTAGCCCTTCTCCATCCCGCGGATCGATATCCCGCTCTGCGTGCCGGAGCCGATCACGCTGACCCCGGGAATCTCCCGCGCGATGTCCTGCAGCGAGCTGAACTGACGTTTCTCGAGCTCCTGGCTCGTGATGACGCTGATGCTCGCGGGCGCGTCCCTGATGTCCTGTTCGTAGCCTGCAGCGCTGACGACCGTGATCGCCGACAACGTTGTGACGTCCGCCGCTTGCCGCAGCACGAACTGCCCCTGCGCGTTGGGCACGGCCACCAGCCCGGTGCCGGCCAGCAGCGCATCCAGGGCGGCCTGGACGCCGAACGTGCCGCGCGCGCCGGGGCTGGTCCTGCCTTGCACCTGTTCCGGCGTGGCGGCGAGCAAGGCGTCCGACTCCCTGGCAAAGCGCGCCAGGGTCTCGTCCAACGGGCCGGGCGGGATGTCGTAGGCCCGTCGATCCTGGTTCCGCTGTGCCTGCTCCGCCATCGGCGTGGGGTTCTGCGCCAGAGCGACGGGCTGCCAGGCGACGAACAGGCCGCCGGCCATGGCGAGCGAAACAACCGCCGCCATTCGCAGGGAGCGCAGCTCTCGCTCGGCGCATACAGCGGGGCCGGGTACTTGCGGCGTTGCCGCCCGGGCGGCAGGAGAGGGACGACGGAACATGGAAAGGGCTCGGACTCGGGCAAAGGGTCGACGAAACGAGGCCGCACCGTGCCAGCCCGCCGGGCCGCTGCCAGAACGCTGAGCGACTGGGCGCGCACCGGGAACGGTTGCGGGCGGGGTGAGACCTCTCACTCCCTTAATCGAACGAGCAGCAAAAAAGATGAACCGCTTTTCTGGAAAATTGGAGCCAGACCCGAGGCGGCGAGGCTCAGGCAGCCGGCACGCAGGCGCCGGGGCGCATCACCGGCCAGTGGCAGCCGGCTCTGCGGGCCCGATGGTGGTCCACCACGGCAGCGGGCGGCGGACCAGGATGGGCAAGACGGTTTCGAGCATGGCCAGCGCCTGGTCGGGGTCGTTGGCCGGGTAGCTGCCGAACACGCGCAGGCCGGCCACCTCGGGCGCCAGGCCCAGGTGGCCCCGGTGATGCCGGCGCAGTTCCTCGACCACCTCGGCCAGCGGGATGTTCCGGGCGATGAGCACGCCGCGCGTCCAGGCTTCGCGCGCGGGGTCGGCCGGCGCCGCGCCGGACACGCCGTCGGCACCGAAGCGCACCTGATGTCCGGCCCCAACGGTCGCGACCGCGCCGGCGAGAGGCTGGACTTCGACCGCTCCGCCGTACACGACGAGCGTGGTGTGGGCATCATCATCCAGGCGCACGGTAAAGCGCGTGCCGAGTGCTCGCAGCCGACCCTGGGCCGTCGCGACACGGAAGGGGCGCTGCAGCGGATCGCTGGCGGTATCGACGAGGATTTCGCCCCGAACCAGGTGCAGCAGGCGCTGACCCGGCTGGTAGTCCTGATCGAAGGCGCTGGCGGCATTGAGCCAGACCCGGGTGCCGTCGGCCAAGGTGATTTCGCGCACCTCGCCCGTGCCAGTGCGATGGTCGGCCATCCACGCGACGGCGATGCCGGCCAGCGGGGTGTGGCGCCACGTGGTCCAGCCGAGCAGGCCTGAGCCGGCCAGCGCAGCGATCCCCCGCAGCACCTGCCGGCGGCGACCCTGGGTGTCGCTCGCCTGCTGGTAGGCGGATGCGGCCAGACGCGGCGCGGCGCTGGCCTTGAGGGGCGCGAAACGACGGTTGAGGTTCTCGACGTAGCCCCAGGCACGCCGGTGCTCGTCCGACGCGCATAGCCAGTCTTCCCAGCGGCGGTGATCGGCGGGCGTGGCCTCGCCGGAAAGCAGCAGGGCAAACCAGTCGGCCGCCTGCTCCAGCACCCGGTGCGAAGGCCCGGATGGAGCCGGCCCTGAAGTAGCAGTGGTCACGATGCGTTTAGCGGGATGCGCGCCGTGTCATCGGGCGCCGGCGCCAACGGGCGCGGCCGCGCAGGGCGCAAGCCCGCCATGCGGCAGCTCGTCCACCGCCTGCCGTGCTTCGAGACACAGGCAGTGGAACGTCGCCTTGGCCACGTATTTGGCCACCATGCGCACGGAGACCCCCAGCGCCTGGGCCACCTCCTGGTACGTCATGCCGCATGCTGCGGCCATGACGAAGGCTTGAGCAGCCTTGGCCGGCAGGCTGCGCAGCAGGCAGTCGATCTCGTACAGCGTCTCGAGCACGATGGCGTGGTGCTCGGCCGAAGGCGCCACGGCCTCGGGCTGGGCCGCGAGCGTGTCGAGCCAGGCTTGCTCGATGCTGCGGCGGCGCCAGAGATCGACACACAGACCATTGGCCATGGCGCGCAGGTAGCTGCGGGCCTCTGGCGCACTGTCGAAGCGGCGCGGTTTGGCGATCAGGCGCAGAAAGGCATCATGCGCCAAGTCCGCCGCATCGGCAGCGTTGCCCAGACGGCGGCCGAGCCACCCCTGTAACCAGCCATGGTGGTCCGTGTACAGCGTAGCGATGGTTGGAGGGGACACGGAGTCCAAGGCATTCACAGCCAGCCCTCAAGCGGCACGACGGCTCGATTCGCGGCGCGCAATAATGTTAATGGGAATCATTATTAATTATGCGTCAATCCGCCAGTCGAGGCAACGGCCGCGCGCAAGCTCCCGCATGCTAGTGAGAATCCGACCCTCCATGAAACCGATCAGCCCGCTGTCCCATGCCGCGCACTGGTACGGACATGCCGGTGCCGCGTTCTCTACAATGCGTGTACCCACTGCCCATGGAGCCCTGCGTGCAACTGGACGATCTCCAGATATTCGTCAGCACCATCGAGCACCGCAGTTTCACCGCCGCGGCCGAGGCCCTGGGCCTGTCCAAGCAGTACGTCAGCCGGCGCATCGGCGCGCTGGAGGACGAACTGGGCGTGCGCCTGCTCAACCGCACCACCCGCCGCCTGCAGGCCACCGACCTCGGCATGGCGCTGTACGAGCGCGCCCAGAGCATACTCGCCGCCGTGCACGAAACCGAGGAGATGCTGTGCAGCCATAGCGCCACCGTGCGCGGCGCACTGCGCGTGAGCGCTCCCGTAACCTTCGGCACGCTGCACCTGGGCCCGCTGGTACCGCGCTTCATGCAGATGCATCCGCACGTCGAAGTCACGCTGGACTTGAGCGACCGCCACATCGACCTGATCGCCGAAGGCTACGACATGGCGCTGCGCGGCGGGATACTCGCCGATTCCAGCCTGGTGGCGCGGCGCCTGGCGCTGGTGTGCATGGAGGTGGTGGCCGCGCCCTCTTACCTCGCACAACGGCCGGCGCCCGGCCACCCGGACGAACTCGGCCAGCACGAATGCCTCTTGTATGGTCAAGGCGGGCCGGTGGAGTGGCTCTTCAAGATCGACGGCAAGCCGGCGCGCGTGGCCGTCAAGGGCCGGCTACATACCAACAATGGCGAGATCGTGCGCGATGCGGCCCTCGCGGGCATGGGCATCGCCTGCCTGCCCGACTTCATCATCGCGCAGGCCGTGGCCGACGGCAGGCTGATACACCTGCTCGAACCCTTCCAGCCGCCCATCGCCGGGGTCCACGCGGTCTACCCCAAGCACCGCCAGCCCTCGCGGGCCGTCCAGGCCTTCACCGATTTCCTGCGCCAGGAGCTGTCGGGGATGAACACGCCTTGATACGCGGCGTGAGTTCGCGCATGCCCACCGTGACGCCTAGCCGCCGGGGGCGACGGCATAGGCCCACGGCCGCGCCCGGCGGTCCCGCGTGCGAAAAGCGTCGATCTCCTTGCGGCGCGACAATGTCAGGCCGATCTCGTCCAGGCCTTCGAGCAGCATGGTGCGCAGCACCGGCGGCGAGGTGAACGGGAACTGCCGGCCGTCGGGCGCCGTCACGCTCTGCGCGCGCAGGTCCACCGTCACCTGCGCGTTGCCTCCGGCGGCCTGCATCTGGCGCGCCAGCTCGCTCACCTGCTCGATGGGCAGTTCCACCGGCAGCAAGCCGTTGCGAAAGCTGTTGTTGAAGAAGATTCCGCCGAACGACGGCGCGATCACGCCGCGAAAGCCCCAATCGCGCAGCGCCTTGGGCGCCGACTCGCGCGACGAGCCGCAGCCGAAGTTGCGATCGGCCAGCAGGAAGACGGACTTGTCCCACGGCGCCCGGTTCAGGATGAATCCGGGGTCCGGACTGCCGTCGGGCAGGTAGCGCTGGTTGGAGAACAGCGCGCGCGCGAAGTCGCCGTCCAGCGCCGAGCGCACCAATTCCTTGCCGGGCGTGATCTGGTCGGTATCGATGTTCACGCGCATCATCGGCACGGCGATGCCGCTCACCTTGACGAAGCTTTCCATGGCGATGCCTTTCAGAAGTGGCGGGGGTCGGTGATGCAGCCCTTGACGGCGGCGGCCGCCACCATGGCCGGACTGGCCAGGTGCGTGCGCGTGCGCGCGCCCTGGCGGCCCTCGAAGTTGCGGTTGGTGGTGCTGATGACGCGCTTGTCGCTGAATTCGCCCCGCCCACCGTTGCCGCACATGCCGCAGCCGGACTCGTGCCATTCGAAGCCGGCATCGAGGAATACGCGATCCAGCCCTTCGGCCTCGGCGTCCTTCTTGACCTGGGTCGAGCCGGGCACGCAGATCGCCGTGACGCCGGGCGCGACCTTGCGCCCGCGCAGCACCCGGGCGGCCTCGCGCAGGTCCGACAGGCGGGCGTTGGTGCACGAGCCGATGTAGGCGCCCTGGATGGCAAGCCCCTCCAGCGGCGTGCCCGGCGCGAGCTGCATGTAGTCGAGGGCGCGATGCATCTGCGCGCGCACGCCCTCCTCGGCCTGCTCCGCCGGGTCGGGCACGCGGCCGTCTATCGGCACGACCTGCATCGGGCTGGTGCCCCAGGTGACCTGCGGCTTGATCCGGGTACAGTCGAGCGTGACTTCGCGATCGAACACGGCGCCCTCGTCGGTGGCCAGGCTGCGCCAATAGGCCGCGGCCCGCTCCCATGCCTCGCCCTTGGGCGAGAACTCGCGGCCCTTCAGGTAGGCGAGCGTGACGTCGTCGGCGGGGATGAAACCGTACTTGGCCGAAAACTCGATCGCCATGTTGCACAGCGTGAGCCGGCCTTCGACCGGCATCTCGCGCACGGCCGAACCGGCGAACTCCACGGCGTAGCCGATGCCGCCGTTGGCGCCTACCTGGCCGATCAGCGCGAGGATCATGTCCTTGGGCAGCACGCCGGACGGCACGGGCCCCTCGAAACGCACGCGCATGGTCTTGGGCCTGGTCTGCGCCAACGTCTGGGTGGCCAGCACGTGCTCGCCCTCGGTGGAGCCTATGCCCCAGGCCAGCGCGCCCACGCCGCCCACGGTACAGGTGTGGCTGTCGCCGCACACCAGGGTCAGGCCGGGCAGGGCCACGCCGCGCTCGGGCGAAACCACATGCACGATGCCCTGGCGCGGGTCGTCCACGTCGAAGAAGGTCAGGCCGTAGCGGTGCGAGAGTTCGCGCGTGGACCGGATCATCGGCGCCCCCTCGCCATTGCGCGTGTCGTTCACGCCCCGTCCGGGCAAGGTACTGACGACGTGATCGATCACCGTGCACACCTGGCCCGGGCTGTCCGGTTCGCGCCCGGAAGCGGCGAGCGCGCGCATCACGGCGCTGCCGCTCAGGTCATGCAGAAAGAGCCGGTCGATCTGCAGCAGCGCGGTGCCCCCGCCAAGCTCGGCGATGACGTGCGTGGACCAGATCTTCTCGAAGGCGGTGCGGGGGGATGCGGTCATGGACGGGCCTAGTTCCTCGCGAGAAAGGCGGTGGCCGCCTCCACGCTGTCAGTGCCGGTGAAAGCCAGCAGACGCGCCTCGCTCTGTTCGCGCAGGCGCCGGATGTGGCGGCGCATCAGCAGCTCGGCCACGTCGGCATCGCGATGCTCGATGGCATCGAGAATGCGTTCGTGCTCGCCCCAGGACTCTCCGCCGCCATAGCGCAGCCAGCCCAACGTCATGCGCCAGAGCTTGAAGAGCTGGAAGAAGTCGTCGTTGAGCATGCGGATGAGCCGCGCATTGTGCGAGCCGCGCACGATGCGGCGATGGAATTCGCTGTGGTGGCCCGGCGGGCGCTCGGGGGAGACGCCCAGCTCGTACTCGGCGCGCAGCTCGCGCAGTTCCTCTTTCGACATGTTCTGCGCGGCCAGCCGCGCAGACAGACCCTCGAGCGACTCGCGAATCAACAGCGCATCCAGGACTTCGCGCGGCTTGTGCTGCACCACGCGTGCACCGTAGTTCGGAGTGCGCTGCACCAGTTGGCGCTCTTCCAGCCTGCGGATGGCTTCGCGCAACGGGCCGCGGCTCACGCCCATGGCGCGCGCGATCACGGGTTCGTTCACTTTGGCGCCCGGCAGTAATACGCCGCTGATGATGTCATCCAGGATCTTCTCGAAGATGCGTTCCACCTCGCGCCCATTGCGGCGGGGAAGGACGTCAGAGTCGGGCAGGGCGAGATCATCGGGGGTGGTGGGTACGGGATTCAAGACGATTCCTGCAAGAGTGGGCGTGCCGCCTCGACTGAAGCATGAGGCGCCATTTTGTCGACACTTTCTCTGAAATCAACGCGAAGGTAAATGAGGGTTAGCCCGACCTTCACTGTAGAGCCGAGAGTCTATGTCGGTATTTTCCCTCAGTTCCGTCAGAATGTGTTGACACAATCCGGGGCATTGTCGAACATGCATCCGCCTGATCCCAAGGTCTCACACGCGATGCGAGGTCCAATTGCCGCACCTCCCTGACTCCCGGATACAGATCGAATTCGACGGCCTGCGCAAGTGGTTTCCCATGCGCCGCACACTGGGCGCGGCGCTCATGGGACGCCCGGCGGGCGTGCTCAAGGCGGTGGACGGCGTGAGCTTCGCGCTGCGCGCCGGCGAGGTACTGGGCATCGCCGGTGAATCCGGCTGCGGCAAGTCGACCACCGGCATGACGGCCATGCAGTTGCTGCGCCCCACGGCCGGCGAGATCCGTTTCGGCGGCGTCACGCTGGGCCCGCATACGCGAGGCGAGGAACTGCGCGCCTTTCGCCGCCGCGCGCAGATCGTGTTCCAGAACCCGTACGAATCGCTCAATCCCCGCCTTACGGTGGCCGACAGCGTGCGCGAGCCGATCGACATCCACTTCAGGCGAGAGCCTGCGTCGGTGCGCGAAGACATGCTGCACCGCGCGATGGAGCGTGCGGGCCTGATGCCGGTGGCGAACTACCTGGACCGCTATCCGCACGAGCTGTCCGGCGGCCAGCTACAGCGCGTGGCGATCGCCCGCGCGGTGGCCATCGAACCCTCCTTCCTGGTCGCCGACGAGCCGGTGTCCATGCTCGACGTCTCCATCCGCGCCGGCGTGCTCAACCTGTTCCGCTATTTCAGCGCCGAAATGCGCATGGCCATCCTGTACATCTCGCATGACCTGTCCACCATGCGCCACGTGTGCCATCGCGTGGCAGTGATGTACCTCGGCCGCATCGTCGAGATCGGCCCGGCCGAACAGGTGCTGGACACGCCCCGTCATCCGTACGCGCGCGCCCTGATGGCCGCCGTGCCGGCGATGGGCGCGCGCACGCGCGAGCGCGTAGAACTCACCGGCGCCGTGCCCAATGCCGCGGCCTTGCCCGGCGGTTGTCGCTTCCATCCCCGCTGTCCACAGGCCATGGCGCATTGCGCCGTGGTCGAGCCCGAGCTGCGCCGCGTCGGCGCGAGCGAGGTGGCCTGTCATCTGTACAACGAGCCTGTCGTGGCGGCGGCTGCGACTGCGGCCGAGGCGGCCCGCGCTCCCGCCGCCGTCCTGTAGTGCCTGCTCCCGTAGTACCTGCTCCTTGTAGTACCTACCCGAGTAGTACCCACATTTCACCGACCTAAGGAATCCGCCATGCGACTGCGTCCCTTGCACAACGACGTCAAACCCAGCACCGCCTTTCGCAAGGCGCTCACCGAAGGTCCTCTGCCCGCGGTCGGCATCTGGGGCGGCACGGCGCACCACGCCCAGCTCGCCGAGGAAGCCGGCTTCGAGCATTTCGGCGTGTCAGGCGCCGCCACCACCACACAGTTGCTCGGCCTGCCCGATGCCGGCCTCATCACGCTGCCCGAACTGGTCGAGAACGTGCGCCGAATCTGCCAGGCGGTCTCGATCCCGGTGGTGGTCGATTGCGACACGGGCTTTGGCAACGCCATCAACGTGATCCGCACCGTCGAGGAGGTGATCCGCGCCGGCGCGGCGGGCCTTTTCATCGAAGACCAGGTCGCGCCCAAGCGCTGCGGCTTCGTCAAGGGCAAGGAGCTCATTCCGATCGAGGAGGCGGTGGGCAAGTACCGCGCCGCCTGCGACACCCGCGACCGGCTCGACAAGGACGTCATCATCATGGCCCGTACCGACGCGCGCGGCGCCATCGGCGGCGGCATGGAAGAGGTCTTCAGACGCGGCCGCGCCTACCTGGACGCGGGAGTCGACGTGCTGTACGTCGAGGCGCTGCAGACCCGCGAGGAAATCCGGCAGGTGCGCGAGGCTTTCCCGGACGCGCTGCTCAAGTGCACCACCCAGGCCATCAAGCCGGGCCTGACCAACGAGGAGGTGCGCGAGCTGCGACTGGTGACCATGGGTCAGCACATCAGCCGCGTCGGCTCGATCGCCATGTACGACTTCCTGCTCGACTATCGCAAGCGCGGCGAGACGGCGGCCAACGAATTCACCGTCGCGCACGAAGGCCACCCGCTGGCCGGCTTCGGCGTGTTCGACCTCACCGGCTTTCCGCAGGTGCATACGCTGGAGCAGCGCTACCTGCCGGAAGATCACATGGAACGCTACGAACACTCCGTAGGCGTCTACGACCCGCGCAAGAACACAAGCAAGGCCTAAGCAAGCGCCGGGCGCAACGAGAGGTGAAGGAGACAAGAATGCAACGAGACCCTGGCGACACCCTGCACGACCGGCGCAACCTGCTCAAGCTGCTGCTGGCCACCGGCGGCGTGGCCGCGCTCAATCCGCTGGAGGTCCTGGCCCAGGCAAGCAAGGCCGCCGCGCCCGCCGGCGCGGGGACGGGCGCTGCAACGTTCCATCTGGCGAACCCGTCCTACGAGCCGGTCTACAGCCAGATGAGCGGCTACTACTTCAACGACCCGGCCTGGGTGAAGGAAACCACGCCGCGCCTGACCTGGCCCAAGGAAGGCGACAAGGTTCCCGAACTCACTGTCATGATCCCCAGCCACCAGACCGACTGGCTGGACGGCTGGCGCAAGTGGGCCAAGGACGCCGAGGCGGTGGGGATCAAGTACAACATCCAGCAGCTCTCGCACGCGCGCTGGCTCAACGAGATCAACGGCCATCGCCACGGCGACATCGAATGCCATCCCTCGGTGCTGCGCCCCGAGCGCGTCGACCCGGCGGAATGGCTGGTCTCGCGCGCCTACGGCAGGGACCGGCGCAACTACGGTGAGTGGGTGAACGAGCAGTACGACGAACTCATCGACAGGCAGACCATCGAGGCCGACCCCGCCAAGCGCCTGCAGTACGTGCGCGAGGCGCAGTCGGTACTCGCCGAAGACCTGTACTGTATGCAGTTCGGCTGGGGGCCGGCGATCATCGAGGCCTACAACGCTGCGCGCTGGGAGGAGTTCGTCAAGACCACCGGCTTTGGCATCGCCAACTTCAACGCCCACCATGGTTTCCTGAAGGCCCGGCCCAAGGACGGCAACCCCAACGTGCTGAAGGTCGGCATGGTCTCGCTGCTGGAAACCACCAACATTCTCGCGGCCTCGAACAACATGCGCTCGATCGGCCGCCTGGTGTACGACCGGCTGGCCTACTTCGACGAGAACCTGAACACCATCCCGTGGGCCGTGGAATCCTGGAACCGCATCGATGAGCGCACCTGGGACATCAAGCTGCGCCCCGGCATGAAGTTCCACGATGGCCAGCCCGTGACCGCCGAAGACCTGAAGTTCACCTTCGACTTCCTGATGAAGTACGAGCGCGGCATCTTCTGGACCGCCAACCAGTTCCTGGAAAGCGTGGAGATCGTCGATGCCGGCAACGGCGTGCTGCGCACCCGGTTCAAGGAACCCTACGGCCAGTTCGAGAGCTACTTCCTGCAGCTCAACGTCATCCTGCCCAGGCACATCTGGCAGAACATCATGGCCGAGCAGGGCGTGGGCGACAACCCCCGCCAGTTGCGCATCGACAAGCCCATCGGTTCCGGCCCCTATCGCATGGGCCGCCACCGCAAGGACACCGAGCTGCAACTGGTAGCGATCAAGGACCACTTCTGCAAGCCGGGGCCCGACGAAATCATCGCCGTGGTCGCCCCCTCGCTGGACGGCCTCATGGGCCGGCTCGAAGGCGAGGACATCGACGTCATCGAATCCAGCTCGGTGAGCCTGTCGCCCAGCCAGGCCGAGCAGCTCTCGCGCCAGTCACACGTCAAGGTCGAGCGGACCAAGGATGTGAACTGGTATCACGGGGTGGTGCGCGCGTCCTGGCTGCCGTGGCGCGACATCGAGTTCCGGCGCGCCTGGATGCACACCATCGACCGCGAATTCCTGATCAACGTGCCCTGGGAGGGCGCGGGGCGCGTGCCCACGGCCAATACCTTCCTGGTCGAGGGCAACCCCTGGCACAACCCGGATCTTCCCGCCCCGCCGGCGTTCGACCTGGACAAGGCGCGCGAAGTGCTGCGCGCGGCCGGCTACACCTGGGCCGCCGACGGACGCCTGGTGTTCCCGCCGCCTACCGACGAGGCCTGGCGCAAGCGCGTGAACGACGTCAGCAAGCCCGGCTATACGTGGGGCGGGCTGAAGATGCTGGGCTGAGGTGCAGCATGTCCGGTGGATTCAATCGCTATCTGCTGCGGCGGGTCCTGCTGCTGGTGTTCGTGCTGTGGTGCATCCTGACCATCATGTTCTGGCTGTTCCACTTCATGCCCGGCGACCCCACGGCGATGTTCGTCGACGCCAACCTGTCGCCCGCCCTGATCGAGCGCCAACGCGAGCTGTGGGGGCTGGCCGACCCGGTGTGGATACAGTACCTGCGCTACCTGCGCAACATGGTGCTGTTCGACTTCGGCACCTCGTTCTTCCAGATCGCCCCGGTGTCGGAGATCATGGCCGAAAAGGTGGTCAACACCTGTCTCATGGTGGTGCCCAGCCTGATCATCGCCGTCGTGCTCGGCACGCTGATCGGGGCGGTGGCGGGCTGGCGGCGCGGCGGCCTGTTCGAACGGGCGGCGGTGGGCGGCTCGCTGTTCCTGCATTCGGCCCCGTCGTTCTTCGTCGGCATCCTGGCGCTGATGGTGTTTTCCTACCAGCTACGCTGGCTGCCGCCTGGCGGCATGGTGTCGCTGGGCGGCCCGAGCACTGCCTGGGGCATGCTGTTTTCCGGCGACTTCTGGGTGCACCTGCTGCTGCCGTGCGCCGTGCTGGTCAGCCGCGAGATCACCGGGCCCATCCTGCTGCTGCGCACCTCCATGCTGGAAGTCAAGGGCAGCGACTTTCTCGACATCCTGCGCGCCAAAGGCTTGCCCGAGCGGCGCATCGTGGTGCACGCCACGCGCAACGCCCTGCTGCCTCTGGTGACCTACGTCGCAGTGATGACCGCCGCCCTGTTCCAGGGCCAGGTGCTGCTGGAGATCATCTTCGCCTGGCCCGGCATCGGGCGCGAGCTGGTGCAGGCGCTGCACGACCTGGATTATCCCGTCGCGCAGGCCGCGCTGTACCTGATGGCGCTGGTGACGCTACTGCTCAACCTCATGGCCGACCTGCTGTACGGCCTCATCGACCCGCGGGTGACCTATGACTGACGTACGCACCGGGCTGCCCGTCACTGCACTGGGCACGGCCGCGCCGGGGTACCCCGGCGCG
>NZ_VLTJ01000005.1 GCF_007558815.1 Verticiella sediminum
AAGTGGTACATGTAGCCCAGGAAAACGCGGTTGTCGGTGGAGCGATCCACCAGCGGGCTGTCCTTGGCGTTGGAGGAAAGTCTCCTGGCCCGAACGTCGAACATCATTGAATGGTGCTTGTTGAAACGGTAGACGCCCTGCAAGCCGACTTCGGTGCTGATTCCGGAGTCGCCGCGATATTCGGGCCGTCCGGCCCGCGCCTCATGCGCCTGCACGCCGTAATAGTAGTCGACGTACTTGCGGTCATGCCACGCCGCGCCGATGCGAGGCGTGAGGGTGAAGCGCTCGCCCAGCCGCCAGGACCTGTCCAGGCCGAGATTGAAGCGCTGTCCCTTGCTGTTGCCCGAAACGTCGTGCGTCCAATCCGCACTGAGGTTCGCCAGGCTGGTCTGCCACTGCACCTTGGCGCCGGCCCAGACGCCGCCTTTGCGCTCGTCCATGCCCTCCAGCGCCCAGGAGTCGTCGGACTCATAACCGGACCCTTCCCAGCGGCCGACGAGGCGAAAATCGATCCTGTTGGTCTCGCTGAATTGCCAGCCGGGCAGTTTGGCTTCCAGTGTGGTCGCGAAGAACCGGACATACCGGTTCTCGACATGCAGCAAGGGCAGGACGGTGGTATCGCGGTCAATATCGATATAGGGTTCCTGGTTGCCGACGACGCCCAGGCCGAGACCCCAGGTGGTTTTCCGGGGGTTCGCATCGTCGGCGAAGGCCGCCGGTGAAGCGAGCACCAGGCCACCGACGAGGGCGGCGAGCGTCAACCCCCTGGCGGCAAGTTGACCAGTAAGAATGAGGGGGTGATGAGAACCCATGGCTGCGCTCCTGATGGCGGTCAAAGCGGCATCATCACGAGGGTTCTCTTACCCGTTTCTTACTGAGCGGCCACCGGCGATCGCTTTGGGATTGGCGTAGGCAAGTCGTCTTCCTCGCCTCTGGGGCGGGCTACGCCTGCGGTCAACCCAGGAAGCGAGTATCGGGGTCAGCGCTTGCCAGGACATTCCCGCCGCAGCACGCTCGCAGCATCCGCGAACTGCTGCCGCATCCATTGCATCGCCGGGTCGGCGACGCTACGCGCAGGCCAGGCGAAGGCGACGTCGAACGGTGTCCGTCCACCGGCGGTTCGAACAGGCGCAGCGCATGGCTCTCGGCATAGGCATGCGCGATACACGCCGGCACCGTCATCACCAAATCGGTACGGGCCACCACCACGGCCGGCGCCACCAGGAAATGCGGAAACGTCAGCACGACGCGGCGGGTAGGGCCCAGCGCCGTCAGCGGCTTGTCCACCACGCCCGGCACACGGCCCCGGCTGGACACCAGCGCATGGTCTTCGGCCAGGAAGGCATCCAGCGTGATCTCACCGCGGCCCAAGCTGCCCGGCGCACGCTGGTGCATACAGGCCGCCAGCGGCGTGAGCATGACCAGCGTGGCGGGGCGCATGCCTTCCCCGATGCGCCCGACTTCTTCGGTGAGGCTGCGCTCGCCGGTTGGTGTCGCGTGGTCGAGGCCGTGCATGGCGCGGGCGGCCGCATCGTTGTGCAGCTTTGGCATTGCGGGCCTGAGCGCCGCCCCGGCCAGCCGCACGATCGGCAGTGCCGGGTTTCGGGCCGGTCGAGCTTCGGGACGAGAACCTGCGGATTCGGGTGAAGGCGATGACCACCGGCGACATCGCTGACGTCGTTGCTTCATACGCACGCGCCGCAGGGCAGGCCGAAGCGCTGGGCTTTGACGGCGTGGAGATTCATGCGGCGCACGAATTCCTGCTCGATACGTTCCTATGGGAAGACAGCAACACCCGCACCGACGCCTACGGCGGTTCGCTGGAGAAGCGGTTGCGCCTCACGGTCGAAGTCGTGCAGGAACTGGGCCGCATCCTGAAACCCCTGGCGAAAGCCGGGGTCGACGTCTTGCATGCCAGCGCGCAAAGATTCTGGGAGCCCGCATTCGCCGGTTCGCTATTGAGTCTGGCCGGGTGGGCACACAAGCTCACCGGCAAGCCGGCCGTCGCCGTGAGCAGTGTCGGACTGCGTGGCGCCATCGACGAGGATGCCGGGGCCGCGTCCTCGGCGCCGGCTGACCTGCACGGTGCAGCCGAACGCATCGAAGCGGGTGAATTCGACCTGATCGCCGTCGGACGAGCGTTGTTGCTGGCTGATCCGGGCTGGACGGACAAGGTAGGTCAAGGCCGATTCGACGAGTTGCGCGGCTATGACGCTGCGATTCTCGAGCGCCCCTTGTTCTGACTGGAGGCGAACGGGAACTACGGCGCTTGCGTTGCTTGCTCGCGGTCGCCGGAGAACTGTCCGCGGCGTGCGGCCGGCGGCTCGGCGAGGTCTCAACCCCTAAGACCACTCGGGCCGGTGTGCGCCTGGAGCGCCTCGATGAAGCGTTGCACCGCGGGCACGGGCTCGCCCGTACGCCAGACGAGATGCGTGACGCTATCTCCGATCGGCAGCCGTGGCAGGCTGGCTGGCACCGGGCTCAGGTCCAGCACGCTCTGCGGCAGCAGCGTAACGCAGGCGCCTGCAGCCACCGCTGCGATCATGGCGTGGTAGGAACCCATTTCCTGGATGCGCCACGCGGGGTTGATTGTCGCGCCCAGGGCTCGTTCGGCGAGCGCGCGATAAGCGCAGCCCGGCGCGAATGCGGCGAGCGAGCGCGTGCGGACGGACTCCGGATGGACGGCGTCCTCGTGTGCCGGCAGCAGGAGGACCAGGGATTCCCGCCAGGCCGGCTGGCGCGCCAGGCCCGGCTCGGCCTCGTCGAGCGGGATCGGGTCCAGGGCGACGAAGGCCGCGTCCAGCCGGCCATCGAGCACCTGGGCCTGCAGCGCTTGCGACGGCCCGGTGCGCACTTCCAGGCGGATCTGCGGGCAGGCCTGGTGGAAGGCGGCGAGCACGCCAGGCAACCGGCTTGCCGCGGTGCTCTCCATGGTGCCCAGGCGCAGTGTGCCGGCCGCGCCGCCGACGACCTGGCGCGCCTCGTCCGACAGGGCGAGCAGGCGCTGGGCATAGCCTTGCAGTCGTTCGCCGGCGCAGGTGAGGCGCATGCGCTTGCCCGCGCGCCCGAAGAGCGTGACTCCCAGTTCCGCTTCGAGTTGCTGCATACGGGTGGTCACGTTCGAGGGGGCGCGGCCGAGCTGGGCGGCGGCGCGCGTAACGCTGCCCTGGCTGGCCACGGCAAGAAAGATGGCGAGCGACGTGGGATCCAAGGTTTTCTTAAATAAAGAATGAAGAAGGTATTATATTCTCCATTGGTGAATTTATATCACGCCGCTGTTGCCCTCTAGCACTGGAGAATCCCATGCCCACCCGCCATCCCTGGCTCGACCATATCGGCTTGCGCTATCCCATCATCCAGGCGCCCATGGCGGGTGTCAGTACGCCGGCGCTAGCCGCCGCGGTGTCCGAGGCGGGGGGCCTGGGTTCGCTGGGCATCGGTGCCAGCAGCCCTGCCCAGGCGCGCGACATGCTCGAGGCAACGCGCGCGCTGACGGCCCGCCCCGTCAACGTCAATGTGTTCTGCCACGCGCCGGCTCGCCGCGATGCCGCGCGGGAAGCGGCCTGGGTGACGCACCTGGCGCCACTGTTCGCCGAGAGCGGCGTGGCGCCGCCGACGCGGCTGGAAGAGATCTATCCGAGTTTTCTGAGCGACGATGCAACGCTGGCCCTGCTGCTCGCCCTGCGGCCTGCGGTGGTGAGCTTTCACTTCGGCCTGCCCGATGCGCACCGGCTGGCCGCGCTGCGCGACGCCGGCATCGCGCTCGTGGCCACCGCGACCTGCGTGGAGGAGGCGAAGCGCATCTCGGTCGCCGGCCTGGACGCCGTGGTGGCACAAGGCATCGAGGCCGGCGGGCATCGCGGCATGTTCGATCCCGATGCGACGGACGAACGGCTCAGCACGGCCGTGCTGGTGCGGCAACTCGTGCGCACCCAGGATCTGCCGGTGATCGCCGCGGGCGGCGTCATGGACGGCGCCGGGGTGGCGGCGATGCTGGACCTGGGGGCGGCCGCAGTGCAGATGGGCACCGCGTTCGTGCTGTGCCCGGAATCGTCGGCCAATGCCGGCTACCGTGCGCGCCTGGCCGGCGACGCGGCGCAGCACACGCGCCTGACCCGTGTGCTCTCCGGGCGTCCCGCCCGCGGCCTGGTCAACCGCCTCATGGTGCACGGCGAAGCCGCGGGCAGCCCTGCGCCGGCCGACTATCCCGTGGCCTATGACGCGGCCAAGCAGCTCAATGCCGCGGCCGCCGCGCAGGGCTGCGACGACTTCGCTGCGCATTGGGCCGGGCAGGGGGCGCCGCTGGCGCGCGCCCTGCCGGCAGCCGAGTTGGTGCGCACCGTGGTCGACGAATGGCAGGCGGCTCGCGGCTAAGGGCGCGCCGGGGTGCTGCGGTGGCGGACGGCCTCACGCAGACAATAGCCGTGTGCCGAGCGCCGGCTCCCGACTTGATGGCAAACTTGCCGCTGCATCGCGGGCGCACGCAGGGCCAATAACGAACGTGCCCGCCCCCATACAGGATCGCCATGAGTCACATCTTCACCGGGCCGGATGGCCAGGATCGCTGCGCCTGGTGCGCCGCCACACCCGCCTACATGCGCTATCACGACACCGAATGGGGATTCCCCGTGACGGACGATCGCCGGTTGTTCGAGAAACTCTCGCTCGAAGGTTTCCAGTCGGGATTGAGCTGGCGCACCATTCTCGACAAGCGGGAGAACTTCCGGGCTGCGTTCGACGGCTTCGCGTTCGAGCGCATCGCGCACTACACCGAACACGACGTCCAGCGCCTGCTGGCGGACGCCGGCATCGTGCGGCATCGGGGCAAGATCGAGGCGGTCATCAACAACGCGTCGCGCGCGCTCGAGCTGGTCGCCGAGTGCGGTTCGCTGGCCGCCTATGTCTGGCGCTACGAGGCCGAGCCCGCGACCCCCGGGCAGGGGCCAGTGTCGGTATCGCCGGCGTCGCTCGCCATGTCGAAAGACCTCAAGCGGCGTGGCTGGAAGTTCGTCGGGCCGACCACCGTCTACGCATTCATGCAGGCCATGGGGCTGGTCAACGATCATGCGCCCGGGTGCGCGATTCATGGGGCTGTGGAGCGGGCGAAGGCGGCTTTTCGTCCCCCGGGCGGGTGAGCGGCCTATCCGGCAACGTCGCCAGTTACGTCATGTACAGCGATATCAAGATACTCCAAGATATATCTTGAAATTGCATTTGTCGATATTAAGATATATCTTTTCAATACGTAATAACGGGTAGACGGATCATGGAACCAACGAATCCCTGGGACGACAAGGTCCCGCCCGGCGTTGCGCGAGGCCTGCATGGCAGCTTGCCGGCCGAGTTGCGGCGGCATGGCGGCCGCCGCCGCTTGTTCGGGCCAGGCGACGTGAAGCTGCTGGCGCTGCGTTGTCTGCACGAAGCCCCACGCCACGGCTACGAGATCATTCGGGCCATCGGCGATGCGGTGGGCGGCGACTACAGCCCCAGCCCGGGCACGATCTACCCCGCGCTCGCCTACCTGGAGGACATGGGATTCGCCAGCGCCGCAGCGGCGGGCGAGGGCGGCCGCAAGCAGTACTGCATCACGCCCGGGGGCGAAGTCCATCTCGTCGAGCAGGCCGAGGCCGTACAGCGCCTGCTGGCGCGGCTGCACCGTGGCCGGGAGCAGGCGCGGGCACGCGGCATCCCCGAGATCCAGCGCGCCATGGAGAACCTGAAGACTGCGCTGCGGCTGCGCTTCGAACACGACGCGCCGGATGCCGAAACCGTGGGGCGCCTGGTGGGCGTGATCGATCGGGCGGCGGTCGAGATCGGGCAGGTGTGAGCGCCTAATCCAGCATTTCGGGGCGAAAGCGCCCACGCCGGCTGATCACCTTGCCGGCGACCATGAAGACGCCATCCCCCGTGTAGTGCAGCGTTTCGGGGTGGCGCGGACGCACAGCCACGTGCGCCTTGACCACCTCGAAAATGAAGAAGTCGTAGCGCTCGACCAGGGCATCGTCGTGCAACCGGCATTCGAAGTTCGCGTGGCAGGCTTCGATCAGGGGCGCGTCGACGCTGGTGCCGTCTCGGGTGGCCAGCCCGAACCGGGCGAACTTGTCGACGTCCGCGCCGCTGGTGTTGCCGATATCCACCACGGTGTCGGTCAACGCCGTGGTGGGCAGGTTGACCACGCAGGTTCCACTGTCGCGGATCATCCGGTGGCTGTGGTTGCCGCGTGCGATCACCATGCCGATCAACGACGGCGCGAACTCCAGCACCGTGTGCCAGCCCAGCGTCATGACGTTGTCCCGCCCCTGCCAGCGCGAGGACACCAACACGATCGGGCCGGGTTCCAGATAGCGCCGTACCTGGGCGACGGGGAAGTCCTGCTTGGCGGTTTCTCGGGGCATGGGGTGATTTCGCGTTCAGTGGTTCAAGCCGCTATTGCGAGATAGTATCGGAGCAATGACAAGAGGCGGATTCAAAATCGTGCGCTGCGGGATGAAAGGCGTGGACGCTGTGTCGGCCGATACGACACATGCGTTCGGCCGACACATCCATGACCAGTTCGGGATCGGCGTCATCCTGCGCGGCGCGCAGAAGTCGTCGAGCGGGCGCGGCATCGTGAAAGCGCAAGCCGGTGACGTCATTGCGGTCAATCCCGGCGAAGTGCATGACGGCTCGCCGCTCGGAGCGAGCGGCCGTGCATGGCGGATGCTCTATTTCGACCCCGGTGTCCTGGCCGACCCTGTCCGCGTCCTGACCGAGGGCAGCATCGATAGCGCCGAGTTTGCGTACCCGGCGATGCGCGATGCGGCGTCGGCCGCGTGTTTCCTGTCGCTCTTTCGCGCCATGACCGATCCGCACGGCGGAGACAGCGAGATCGAAGGCCGGGAGAATCTGCTCCTGCTGCTGGCGCGGCTTATCGACCGCCGCAATCGGCAGCGGCCGCACGAATCGACCAAGGCAATAGCGCAGGCACGCGAGCGCATCGACGATGATCCGTCCGCGCCGCTGTCGCTTGCCGAACTGGCCGCAATCGGCGGTATCAGCCAGTTCCAGCTCGTGCGGGGCTTCTCGAAGGCGACCGGCCTCACGCCGCATGCCTATCTCGTCCAGCGCAGGCTCCAAAGGGCGCGAAACATGATCACGCAAGGCGCGGCCCTCGCCGATGCGGCGCACGCGGCCGGCTTCGCGGACCAGAGCCACATGACCCGGCTGTTCGTCCGCACCTACGGCATGTCGCCCGGGCTCTACGCCGCCGCGATGAACTGAGCTGCAATTTCCTTCAAGACGGGACGAGGCGGCATTGGGCATATTGCTCGAAAAGTGATCGAGCCACAGGAATGCCCATACAGTTTGCCGCCGCAATGACGCTCGAATTTTTCCTTACCTCGCTGGTCATTGTCGCATCGCCCGGCACAGGTGCGATCTATACCGTGGCAGCCGGCCTTGCGGGCGGCGTGCGTGCGAGCCTCATTGCCGCATTCGGCTGCACGCTAGGGATCGTCCCCCATGCGTTGGCGGCGATCAGCGGCCTTGCCGCGCTGCTGCACACCAGCGCGCCGGCCTTCCAGATACTCAAGTATCTCGGCGTCGCCTATCTGCTCTACATGGCCTGGGCGATGTTCCGTGCTCGCGGCGTGCTGAGCCTGAACGATGAGGTGAAGGGTAGAAGTGCTCGGCAGGTGATCGTTTCGGCAGTCTTCATCAACTTGTTGAATCCCAAGCTCTCGATCTTCTTCTTCGCCTTCCTGCCGCAGTTCGTAAGGGCGGATGAAGCTGCCCCCGTGAACAGGATGCTGGAACTGAGCCTGGCGTTCATGGCGCTGACCTTCCTGATCTTCGCTGCCTACGGCGCGTTCGCCGCTGCCGTCAGGCGGCACGTCGTTTCCAGTGCTCGCGTTCAGGCCTGGTTGCGGCGCGGCTTTGCCGCGGCATTCGCTGGGCTGGCTGTACAACTCGCCTGCGCCCAGCGATGAGGTCGCAATCCGGTGCGTGACCCAAGCAACGTTGCGGCCGTGTCGTCAGCCCAGGAGCGAGCTGGCACGTTCTCCGTCCCTGTCAGGGGGCGACGTGGATGCCGGCGGCTCGCGTCACTGCATCCCATTTGTCGGTTTCGGCAGCGATCAGGGCGTCCAGATCGGCGCCGTCCTGCGCCGTGACCTCCATGCCGATGCCGGCGAGCTTCTCACGTACCGCGGGGGTGTCCAGCGCGGCACGCAAGGCCTCGCTCAGCGTCTCGGTGGCGGCAGCCGGCGTGTCGCGCGGGGCGACGAAGCCGAACCAGCTCGCCACCTCGTACGCGGGCAGACTGGCGGCCTGCGCGACGGTCGGCACTCGTGGGAAGGTGGACGAGGGTTCGCGGGTGGTCACCGCGAGCGCGCGCAGCCGGCCGTCTTTCACGTACGGCGCGGCGATCGCGGTGGTCAGCGGCATCATGTCCACGCGGCCGGCGAGCAGGTCGGTCACGGCGTCTGGCTGCCCCTTGTACGGCACGTGGGTCATGTCCACGCCAGCGAGCTGGGACAGCAGTTCCCCGGACAGGTGGTTGGAGGTGCCGATGCCCGCGCTGGCATAGGTGACGGAACCGGGATCGCTGCGGGCTTTTTCGATCAAGGCCGGCAGATCGCGATACGGCCCGCTCGCGGGGACCACGACGAGGTTGGGCACGTAGCCGGCACCCGCGAGCCCGCGGAAGTCGCGCTTCGCGTCCCATTGCGCGCTTGCCACCAGCATCGGCTGCACGACGTGGCTCGCGCTCACGGCGAGCACGGTGTAGCCGTCCGGTTTGGCCTTGCGCACGTTCTCGGTACCGATCGCGCCGCCGGCGCCGGCCTTGTTCTCGACGATGACGGGCTGGCCCAGCGATTTGGCCAGGGGTTCCGCGACGATGCGCGCGACCGAGTCGACGATCCCGCCCGGGCTGAACGGGACGACGATGGTGACCGGGCGGTCGGGGAAGTTCTCGGCCAGGGCTGGCTGGGACAGGCAAAGTGCCAGCCCTGCCATGCCGACATATCGGATGGCGTTCATGGGAGTCTCCTGAGGAATGGTTCTGCGAGTCACGACCGCCTGAAGACGGGCGCTAGCTCGCCAGCGGATGGGGCGCCTGGGGCGCCGGAAAGTCTCTGCCTCGCTCGCTGCGCTCGCCGGTCGGGGCTTGCGCCGTGCTCAGGCCTGCGGTTCGAGCTGCATGTTGAAGTCCGGGTGGTCGAACGGCAGGCGGCCGAGTTGCTTGGCGATGTTGAGTTGATGGATCTGGCTGGTGCCTTCATAGAGGCGGAACAACCGCACGTCGCGGTACATCTGCTCGGCGATGTTGCCGGCGATGTAGCCGCTGCCGCCGAAGAGCTGGACGGCGCGGTCGGCCACGCGGCCGCACATCTCGGACGCGAACAGCTTGCACATCGAGGCTTCCATCGTTACGTCCTCGCCGCGATCGCGCTTGCGCGCGGTCTGCAACACCAGGGCGCGCGCCGCGTGGGCCTCGGTGATGCTGTCGGCGATGAGCTGCTGCACGAGCTGGAACTGGCCGATCGGCTGGCCGGACTGGACCCGGCTCGCCGAACGGCGACGCATTTCGTCGATCAGGCGCAGCGCCGGCCCGACGCACAGGCCGGCGAGATTGATGCGCTGCTTGTTCAGGGTCTTCATGGCGGTCCGAAAGCCGACGCCGGGCACGCCGCCGACGATGGCGCTGGCGGGTACCCGGCAGTCCTGCAAATGGACCTCGCCCACCGGCGAACCATGCTGGCCCATTTTTCGGTAGGCCGGGCCGGTGGCGAGGCCGGGCGTGCCGCGCTCGACAAGAAAGGCGGTGACGCCATCGGCGCCGCGCGCATCAGGATCGGTGCGGGCGAACACGGTGAACAGCCCCGCGATGGGAGCGTTGGTGATGAAGCACTTGCTGCCGTTCAGCACATAGTCGTCGCCCTCGCGCCGGGCGCTGGTGCGCAGGGCCGTGGCGTCCGAGCCGGCCTCGGGCTCGGTGAGCGCGAAACAGCCGGTCAGTTCGCCGGTGGCCATGCGCGGGAGGTAGCGCGCTTTCTGCTCAGGCGTGCCGTCGACGATCAGCGACTCGGTGGCAATGCCGGTGTTGCCGCCGAATCGCGCGCGGAACGCCGGCGCCGCCTGCGACACCACCATGTTCACCCGGGCGAGTTCCTCGGTGCCGAGGCCACCGCCGCCATGCTCGCGCGGAATGCTGTGCCCGAACAGGCCCAGCTCGCCCATGCGCCGCACCAGGGGCGGTGGGATTTCGTCGTTTTCCTCGACCTCGGGCTCGGCCGGGATGCATTCCAGTTGGATGAAGCGGTAGATTTCCGCGAGCATCCGGTTGAACGGGGTATCGGCTTCGGCCATGGTCGTCTCCTGCCGCATCGGGCTTGTCATGTGGGGTGGTCAGGGCGCGAGGCCCAGCGTGTGTTCGATCATGCGCGCGGCCTCGCGCAGGCGCGGTACGGCGAGTGCGGCGAGCGCCTCCGGCGCCGTGCGGTACGCGGCCATCGTGGCGTTCAGTGCGAGCATGCTCTCGCCGGTGGCCTGGCGCACCGGGACGGCCACCGCGTGGATCTCGGCCCGCCAGTCGCCCTGGCTGCGGCAATGGCCTTGTTCGGCCAGGCGGCGTTCGTCCTCGCGTAATTGATTCGCGCGGCGCGCCATGTCGGCGGCGTCGTGCAGGCGCAGGCGATTGAGTATGGCGCTGCGCTCTTGCTGGCCGAGCGAAAGCAGCAGGGCGCGGCCGATCGCCGTGGCGAGCAAAGGCCGGGTACTGCCGATGTCCGGGCTGTGCACGTTGCCCTGGTCGACACGGCAGGTCTCGATGTAGACGATGTTCAGGCGGTCGCGCATGCCGAGATTGACCGTACAATCGGTCTCGCGGGCGATTGCTTCCATCAGCGGCCGCGCCACGTGGCGCACGCGCATGCTGGCGAGCAGCGGATAGCCAAGCGACAGCACGCCCGAGTCGAGCCTGAACTTGTGGAAACGCTCGACATACTCGAGGTAGCCGAGCAGGGTGAGGGTGTAGGTGAGCCGCCACACCGTGGCCTTGGGCAGGCCGGTGCGCTCGATCAGCTCGCGGTTGCCGAGCAGGGGATCGTCGGGGGTGAAGGCGCGCATCACCTGCAGGCCGCGGGCGAGGTTGGTGGCGAACAGGCGGTCGGCGGCGTGCTCGCGCGGGTCGGCCAGCCCGGGCACCAGCGTCGCCGGGTGGGCGGCGTGCTCCGGGACGGTGGCGGTGGTGGGCGAGCGCGTGGGCATGTCGGGTCTGGGTGATCGGGTTGCTTTCATGATCCAGTGCGCTGAAAAGTGCAGTCAACATGATGGGCCAGTGGGTTCGCTGTGCGAAACATTGCTTGCCGGGGTCTCGCCGGGCAACTCAAGGTCTCGCCCAGGGCGCAATGCCCGGACGACCGGAGAAGACCTTGCAGCAGAAAGACCGTGGGCCGCTCGACGGCTTGAGCATCCTCGACATGGCGACCGTGCTGGCCGCGCCCTATGCCGCCACGCTGTGCGCCGACCTGGGCGCAGACGTCGTGAAGCTGGAACTTCCGGACGGCAGCGATCCATTGCGCCAGCTTGCTCCGGTCGAAGGCGACGTGCCGTTGTTCTGGAAGGTCGCGAATCGCGGCAAACGCGGCATCACGCTGGACGTGCGCAAACCCGAGGGCAGGGCGCTGCTGCTGCGCATGCTGCCGCGCTTTGACGTGCTGGTGGAGAATTTTCGCGCCGGCACGCTGGAGCGCTGGGGGCTGGATCTGGCCACGCTGCATGCCGCCAATCCGCGTCTGCTCGTGCTGCGGCTCACCGGTTTCGGCCAGACCGGACCGTATCGGCAGCGGCCGGGCTTTGCCCGCATCTTCGAGGCCATGAGCGGCTTCACCACACTCTCGGGCGAGGCCGGCGGACCGCCCATGCACATGAACTATCCGCTGGGCGATGTGGTGGCCGGGGTGTTCGGCGCGTTTGCCATCTGCGCGGAGGCGTTGCGCCTGCGCGGCGACCCCGAGGCGCGCGGTGCCGAGATCGATCTCGCAGCGACCGAGGCCATGTTCCGCCTGCTCGATCCGCTCGCCGTGGAATACGAGCGTCTGGGCCTCGTGAGGCGGCGCACTGGCAACCTGGCAAGCTATACCGCGCCGTCGAACGTCTATCGTAGCGGCGATGGCGTGGATTTCACGCTGGTGGCCTCGTCCGATGCGGTCTTCCGGCGCCTGTGCGCGGCCTTGGACTGGCCGGCGCTGGCCGAGGACGCGCGCTTTCGCGACAACGTCGCCCGGGTGGCGCACCGCGACGCACTGGATGCCGCGCTGGCCGGCTGGTTCGCCGCGCGCGAGTACGGCGGCATTGCCGCGGCACTGGAGGCTGCCGCGGTGCCTTTCAGCAAAGCCTACAGCATCGAGGACGTGCTCGCCGATCCGCAGTATCGCGCGCGGGAAGCCGTGATCCGGCTGCCCGATCCGGAGCTGGGCTCGGTGCCCGCGCCCTGCGTGGTCCCGCGCGTGACGGGCCGGAACCTGCCGGCCCCGCGTTCCGGGCCGGCCACGGGCGAGCACAACCTCGAGGTGTACGGTGCGCTGGGTGTGGCCGGCGACGAACTCGAGCGCCTGCGGGAGGCTGGCGTGGTGTGAGCGCCCAAGGAAGCCTCATTCCACCCACACATACCGATCCGCCGACAACACCGGCTCGCCGTCCCAACGATAGGCCGCGAGCTTGCCCGGCCCGACCGTGGAACCGGACTTGGCGGCGATGCTGTAGTCCAGGCAGGCGATGTTGGGCGCCAGCGGCGCGGGCGTGCCGGTGAGCCAGTAGTGGCCGAGGAACAACGGCGGTTCGTCGCCGTGGTAGCCCGGCAGCACGTGCTCGGGCACCGGCGTGTGCGGGATCGATTCGATCACTTTGGGCGAGACCATGGCGAGGTCGCGATAGGTCGGTGCATGGGTCGCCCACCAGCGTGTGCGGATGCGGTGGCGCGGGTTGCCGTCCAGATCGGTGAAGCCGTAGCCCGCGGGCAGCGGAATCTCCAGGCCCTTCAGGAGCGTCTCGATGGCCTCGTACGGCGGTGTGTGCTTCTGACCGAGAGCGATCCAGGCGTCGTCGTCGCGGATGCGCTGGCCGTCGTCCAGCCAGGCCTCGCGCAGGGACTGCAGCGAGGCCGGGTGCCAGCAGGCGTGGACCACGCGCAGGCCGTCGCGCTCGAGGTAGACGGGCAGGGTACGGAACCAGGCGATCAGCTCGCGATGCAGCGGCGAGCCTACGCCGACGGCGTCCAGAAAGCCCTGGTGCTGCCTGCGATTGACCGCGTTGTGCGGACGCAGGTAGCCCCCGGGGGCATGCGGGTTGGGCAGGGTCCAGCCCACCGCGTTGTACTCGTGGTTGCCCATCACGGCGAGCGCGCTGTCGGCATCGACCATGGCCCGGGCGATGCGTACCGCGTCCACCTGCCGAGGCCCGCGATCGATGAAGTCGCCCAGGAAGATCACGCGGCGCGAGGGGTGGCGCCAGGCGCCGCGGGTTTCGCGATAGCCGAGTTTGGCGAGCAGGCGCTCGAGGGCGTCTGCGTGGCCATGGATGTCTCCGATGAGGTCGTACATGAAAGTCTCCGGGCGCGCGCGCCGGTGCTGCGGGAGGCTGGACATTGTTCCACAGTCGGGCCGCGCATGGCCTGCTCACTCGCGCACGTGGGGCAGCACGTCGCTGGCGAGCTGGGCGATGACGTCGGCGGGCGCACGGGCGGTGTCCGCGAGGTTCAGGCTGACGTGATGCGCGCCGAGCTCGCGCAGCCCGTGCAGGATGTCGATCAATGCGAGCGGGCCGGTGCGGTAGCCGAGTTCGGCGGGCTCGGCAGGCCGGGCGCGCGCCTCGGCCAGCCAGAGCCGCATGGCCACGCCGAAGCCGCGAAAACCGTCGCCGGCCACGCGCGCGACGGCCGCTCGCCACATGGCGTGGCGGTCGCGCTGGACTTCGGGTTCGCGGTGATAGGTCATCCAGCCGATCGCATGGCGCGCGATCCAGTCCACGCTCTGGCCGGCCGAGCCGACCGCGAGCAGCGGCACGGCAGCGTCCAGCCGCGGCCCCAGGTCGAAGTGCACCGGGGGCGAGCTCGGCTGGGCGGGCCGCACGTCGGCCGGCTCCGCGAGCGCGGCGGCGAGCTGCCCCCAGTGCTGCCGATAGCGTTCGCGCCGGGCATCGCCGTCCACGCCGAAAGCGGCGTACTCGGGCGGCCGGTCGCCCGACCCCAGCCCGAGCACGAGCCTCCCGGGCGCCAGCGCGGCCACCGAGCGGGCGCCCTTGGCGATATGCAGCGGATGGCGCAGCGTGAGCACGATGGCGCCGGTGGCAAGGTGGATGCGCTGTGTGTGGCTGGCCAGCGCGCCCAGGAACACCCAGGGGTCGGGATGGCCCACCGGATCGGGGTAGTCCGGATGGTTCAGCGGTACGTCGCGGACCCACAAGGCGTCGAACCCGAGCGCGTCCGCCTGGCGGGCCAGGGCGAGCTGGGCGGACACGTCGACGTCGCGGCGGCCCTCGGCCTGGATCGGCAGGGCGAGGCCGACGCTCAGGCGCGCCGGCGTGAAGAGGGCGGTGGGCATGGCGATGGGGCTGGGCTGCATGTGCTCATTATGCGCGCGGGCGCTGTCCGCCCGATAATGCGTGCATCCCCTGGAGATCGCATGAACCCGACCGCTTGCAGCCTCGTCGACGTGACCCGCCTCGTGCGCGAGCTCGACGCCTTCGCCGACGCCCGCGACTGGCACCGGCACCATTCCCCCAAGAACCTGGCCATGGCGCTGACCGGCGAGGTGGGCGAACTGGTCGAGCTCTTCCAGTGGCAGTCCGAGGCCGAGTCGTACGACACGGCGAGACACCCCGCGACCGCGCGCGCTGTGCGGGACGAGTTGGCCGATGTGCTCATCTACCTGGTCCGGCTGGCCAGCGTGCTCGAGGTCGACCTGGACGAGGCCGTGCGCACCAAGCTGGTCGCCAATGCGCGCAAGTATCCCGCGCCGCAGGTGCCGCGACCATGACGCTTGCCCGCCCGCAGCCGGTGCGCCGCGGGCTATCCCCGATGCGCTGACGGCCGCCGTTCGCTATCGTTGAAGGCTTTTGCTCAGGCGCAGCGCGCCCTCGAAAGACAGGAGACAGAATGCCCGGACCGCTCATGAAGCACCGATCCCGCATGGTCACCGACGGACTGACGCGCGCGCCGCACCGCGCCTTTCTGCGTGGCACAGGATGGAACGATGCCGCCTTCGACAAGCCGGTGGTCGGCATCGTCAGCACACACGGTGAGAACACGCCCTGTTCCATGGGGCTGGCCCCGCAGGCCGATCGCGCCCGGCTGGGCGTGGCCGCGGGCGGCGGTGTGCCCGTGAGCTTTTCGACCATCTCGGTGTCGGACGGCACCTCGATGAACCACGGCGGTATGCGCATGAGCCTGCTGTCGCGCGAGACGGTGGCCGACAGCGTCGAACTGGCCGTGCGCGGCCATGCCTATGACGGCCTGGTCGCGTTCGCCGGCTGCGACAAGACCCTGCCGGGCATGATGATGGCGATGGTGCGCGTGAACGTGCCCGCGGTATTTCTGTATGGCGGTGCGGCGCTGCCGGGCCGCACCGCGGGGCGCACCACCAACATCCTCGACGCCATCGAGGCGGTGGGGCAGGTGCAGCGCGGCGCGATGACGCGGGAGGAACTGGCGCAGATCGAGCGCACCTGCCTGCCGTCGGTCGGCGCCTGTCCCGGGCAGTTCACGGCCAACACCATGGCCATGGTCGGCGAGGCGCTGGGGCTGGCGCCGCTCGGCTCGGCCATGATGCCGGCCGTGTACAGCGAGCGGCTGGCGCTGGCCCAGGCGGCCGGCGAGCACGTCGTGCGCGTGCTGCGCGAGGGCGGCCCGCTGCCGCGCGACCTGGTCACCCGCGCCAGCCTGGAGAACGCCTGTGCGGCCGTGGCGGCCACCGGCGGTTCGACCAACGCGGCGCTGCACATCCCGGCGATCGCCCATGAGGCGGGCATCCTTTTCACGCTGGACGATGTGGCCGAGGTGTTCCAGCGCACGCCGCTGATCGGCAACCTGCAGCCGGGCGGCCGCTATCTGGCCAAGGACCTGCATGAGATCGGCGGCGTGCCGGTGGTGCTGCGCACGCTGCTGGAAGGCGGCCATGTGCACGGCGAGGCACTGACCTTGAGCGGCGCACGGCTGGCCGATGCGCTGGCCGAGGCCCCGGCGGCGGACGGCGAGATCGTTCGCGGCTGCGCGCAGGCGCTGCATCCCAGCGGCGGCGTGACGGTGCTCAAGGGCAACCTCGCGCCCGAAGGCGCGCTGCTCAAGATCGCCGGCCTGGCCTCGCTGCGCTTTTCGGGGCCGGCGCGGGTCTTCGAGAACGAAGAGGCATGCATGCGGGCGGTGTCGTCCCGGCGCAGCTACCGGCCCGGCGAGGTGCTGGTGATCCGCAACGAAGGCCCCAAGGGCGGCCCGGGCATGCGCGAGATGCTGAGCGTGACCGCCGCCTTGTATGGACAGGGCATGGGCGAGCGGGTGGCTTTGCTCACCGATGGGCGCTTCTCGGGGGCGACGCGCGGCATGTGCATCGGCTACGTCGGCCCGGAAGCGGCGGCCGGGGGCCCCATCGGCCTGGTGCGCGATGGCGACCTCATCGAGATCGATGCGGTGGCCAACACGCTGCAACTGCACGTGGGCGAGGCCGAGCTGGCCGAACGCCGCGCGGTCTACGTGCCGCCGCCGCGCCCACCATTGGCCGGGGTTCTGGAAAAATACGCCTTGCTCGTGCGCTCGGCCGCCCAAGGCGCGGTCACGCACTCGGGCAATGTGCAATGGCCGTATGAAACACCGGAGGCGGAATGAGCAAGGTCGTAGGGTTTTGTGGGATAGGTCTGATGGGCTCGCCGATGGTGCGCCGCCTGCTCGCTGCCGGACACACGGTGCGCGTGTGGAACCGCAGTCCTGCCAAGGCGCAGGCGCTGGCGGCCGACGGCGCGCAGGTGGTGGACACGCCGGCCGCGGCGGCCCAGGGCGCCGACGGCGTATTCCTGTGCCTGACCGACCAGTCGGCCGTCGAGGTCGTGGTGTTCGGCGAGAACGGGATCGCAGGCGTGCCGGGCGGCTGGCTGGTCGATCATTCCAGCATTGCGCCGCAGGCCACGCGCGGCTTCGCGCAGCGCCTGGCCGAGAGCGCCGGGCGCGTCTGGGTCGATGCGCCGGTATCGGGCGGGGTGCCGGGCGCGACGGCGGGCACACTGTCGATCATGGCGGGCGGCCCGGCAGAGACGCTGGCGGCGGCCACGCCCTGCATCGAAGCCTACGCAGGGCGCATCACGCGCGTGGGCGACGTCGGCGCGGGGCAGGTCGCCAAGCTCTGCAACCAGACCATCGTCGCCTCCACCTTGAACGCCATCGCCGAGGCGGTCGCCCTGGCGCAGCACAGCGGCATCGACGCGAGCGCGCTCGATACCGCGCTCGCGGGCGGCTGGGCGGACTCCACGCTGCTGCAGCTCTTCGTGCCGCGCATGACGGGGCCGAGCAGCGCACCGCTGGGCGCCGTGGCCACCATGTTGAAGGACGTCGAGAACGTGGCAGCGCTGGCGGCCGAGACCGGCACCCGCATGCGCGGCCTGGACGGCGTGCTGGCAAGCTATCGCGAAGCCAAGGCGCGCGGGCTGGCGGGCCAGGACTTGTCCGAGATCGTGCGCGTGCCCTGGCCGCAGAAGCCGGGAGAACCGGGAGCGGGCGCATGAAGCTGTCGGCCAACCTCTCGTTGCTGTATGCCGATCGGCCGCTTGCCGAGCGCATCCATGCCGCCGCGCGCGACGGCTTTGCCGGCGTGGAGATCCAGTCTCCCTACGATCTGCCGGCCGATGTGCTGGCCACTCACCTGCGGCAGGCCGGCACGTCGCTGGTGCTGATCAACACGCCGCCCGGCGCGGGCGGGGAAGCCGGGCTGGCGGCGCTGCCCGGCCGCGAGGCCGAGTTCGCCACGGCGCTGCAGCGTGCGCTTGCGGTCTGCGCGGCGACGGGCTGCCCGCGCATTCACGTGATGGCCGGCAAGCTGCCGGGCGGGGCCGATCCCGTGCAGGCCCGCGAGGTGCTGCTCGCCAACCTGAGGCGGGCCGCGCCGCGCGCGGCCGAGCACGGCGTGGTGCTCACGCTAGAGGCGCTCAACCGTCACGACGTGCCGGGCTACTTCTACCACCAGCCGCGCGAGGCCGCCGCGATCGTCCAGGCCCTGGCCGATCCGGCCGTCGGCTTGCAGTTCGACTTCTATCATTGCCAGCGCGAGGGCCTGGACGTCGATGCCGAGCTGGCGGCGGTGCTGCCCTGGGTGCGCCACGTGCAGTTCGCGCATGCGGTGGGCCGCCGCGAGCCCGATCCGGCCGCGCCGGCGGTGGCGGCCGCCTTGCGCCGGCTGGCGGCCAGCGGCTACGCGGGCTGGCTGGGCGCCGAGTACGTGCCGGCCGGCGACACCACGGCCGGGCTGGGCTGGCGCGCGCAACTCGAGCGCGTGCTCGCCGGCTGAGGGCAAATCCGTCGGCGTGTGATACCTTAGTGGGCTGCGCGCTGGGATGCCCGGCGCGGCTCGCGCGTCGAGGCAGCTTCGCCCACCGGCGGCGCGGCCTTGCGAATTTCGCGGCGCCATCCGCGGCGCTGCATTGCCAACGGGCGCGAGACCCGTACCTGGATAGAGAAATGCCTGCATATCGTTCCCGCACCAGCACCCATGGCCGCAACATGGCCGGCGCGCGCGGCCTCTGGCGCGCCACCGGCATGAAGGATGGCGACTTCGGCAAGCCCATCATCGCCGTCGTCAACTCCTTCACCCAGTTCGTGCCCGGCCACGTCCATCTGAAGGATCTCGGCCAACTGGTCGCGCGCGAGATCGAAGCCGCGGGCGGCGTCGCCAAGGAATTCAACACCATCGCCGTGGACGATGGCATTGCCATGGGCCACGACGGCATGCTGTATTCGCTGCCTTCGCGCGAGCTGATTGCCGACAGCGTGGAGTACATGGTCAATGCGCACTGCGCCGACGCCATGGTCTGCATCTCCAACTGCGACAAGATCACCCCGGGCATGCTGATGGCCGCGCTGCGCCTGAACATCCCGGTGATCTTCGTGTCCGGCGGGCCGATGGAGGCCGGCAAGGTGGTGTTGAAGGGCAAGATGATCCCGCTCGACCTGGTCGATGCGATGGTGGCCGCGGCCGACGACAATGTGAGCGACCAGGACGTGGCCTCGATCGAGCGTTCGGCCTGTCCCACCTGCGGCTCCTGCTCGGGCATGTTCACCGCCAACTCGATGAACTGCCTGACCGAGGCGCTCGGCCTGTCGCTGCCCGGCAACGGTTCCACCCTGGCCACCCACGCCGACCGCAAGCGCCTGTTCCTGGAAGCCGGCCGCCGCATCGTCGATCTGGCCCGCCGCTACTACGAGCAGGACGATGCCAGCGTGCTGCCTCGCAACATCGCCGGCCGCCCCGCGTTCGAGAACGCCATGACGCTGGACATCGCCATGGGCGGCTCGACCAACACCGTGCTGCACATCCTCGCCGCCGCCCATGAGGCCGAGATGGACTTCACCATGGCCGACATCGACCGGCTCTCGCGCCACGTGCCGGTGCTGTGCAAGGTGGCGCCGGCCAAGTCCGACGTGCACATGGAAGACGTGCATCGCGCCGGCGGCATCATGGGTATCCTGGGCGAGCTGGATCGCGCCGGCCTGATCAACCGCGATCAGCCCACCGTGCACTCGGCCACGCTCGGCGCGGCGCTCGACAAGTGGGACATCGTGCGCACGCAGGACGAAGAGGTGCGCAACTTCTTTCGCGCGGCGCCCGGCGGGATCCCGACCCAGGTCGCGTTCAGCCAGGACAGCCGCTGGGACAGCGTGGATGACGACCGCACCAACGGCGTGATCCGCAGCGCCGAGACGCCGTTTTCGCACGACGGCGGCCTGGCCGTGCTCAAGGGCAATCTCGCCACCGACGGTTGTATCGTCAAGACGGCGGGCGTGGACGAGAGCATCCTGAAGTTCTCCGGCCCGGCCCACGTGTTCGAGAGCCAGGACGCCGCCGTCGAGGGCATCCTCGGCGGCCACGTCAAGCCGGGCGAGGTGGTGCTGATCCGCTATGAAGGCCCGCGCGGCGGCCCCGGCATGCAGGAAATGCTCTACCCGACCAGCTACCTCAAGTCCAAGGGCCTGGGCAAGGCCTGCGCCCTGGTCACCGACGGGCGCTTCTCGGGCGGCTCCTCCGGCCTGTCGATCGGCCATGTCTCGCCCGAAGCGGCGGCCGGCGGCCTGATCGGCCTGGTGCGCGACGGCGACATCATCGAGATCGATATCCCCAACCGCAGCATCCACCTCGCGGTGGGCGCCGAGGAACTCGAAGCCCGCCGCAAGGCGCAGGACGCCGCCGGCTGGAAGCCCGCGCAGCCGCGCCAGCGCCGCGTGACCACCGCGCTGCGCGCCTATGCCGCTTTCGCGGCCAGCGCGGACAGGGGCGCGGTGCGCATCGTGCCGGAATAAGCGGCCGACGGGCGTAGGCGGCCTGCGCGCAACGTCATGCCTGTTCGACAAGGCCCGCCGCCGGCGGGCCTTGTCGCATTCATCGCTGGCCCGGGGCCGCGCCGCCTGCGGTCTCGCCCGGCGCGAACTGCAGTTCGGCGAATGGTTGCGCGAGGACTTGCGCGCCGACATCGTCGAGCCGCCGACGGCCGACCCGGATCTGGCCATCCTGTTGACCAAGGCGCGCATGCGCAGCGTGGCCGTGGTGGCCCCCCCTCCGGCGCAGGCCTGGTTCGATCCGGTACCGGCTGAGGACCTCCTGCGGGCGTACGCCGACACCGTCGCGCTCTGGCAGCACCCCGCCGACTGCATTGCCGGTCTGCTCGCGCAGCCGCCTGCGGGCTGAGGCCGCCGGCTGCCCGCGGGTCGGAGGCGCGCTCCGGTGAACACGTACGAGGCAGCCGCGGCAGGTTCACAGAAAGCCGATCCAGCGCCCGGCGACCAGCGCCGACAGCCACGCGCAGAGCGAGATCGCGGCCCGTACGCGCACCGCGGTGGGCACGCTGCGGCCGGCATAGACTGCCTGCATGCCGGTGCCGGTGTGCTGCCAGGCGACGTTCAGCAGCGCCAGGGCGAGCAGCGCCAGCTTGTACAGAAACGCGGCATTGTGCAGATAGTCGACCGGGCGCACGGTGTACAGCCATGCCCCGGTAAGGATCGCCAGCAGCACGCCCACCGCGCCAACCCGGCTGAGCCAGGGGGCGAGCACGCGCAGAGGCTCTCCGCCGCGTCCGGCGATCAGCCGCAGATCCAGCGGCAGGATGGCCCCGAGGACGAGGCCGATGCCCAGGATGTGGGCGGCATTGACGAACAGGTAGGCGGTGCTCGACGACTGCAGCCACGTCGCGCCGGGCCATTGCGCGAGCATGGCCACCCATGGCGGCGTGTTCACGGCTGCTTGATGCGCTCCGGATACATGTCGTAGTGCTGGCCGCCCACGGTGATCCGTACGGCCTTCATGTGCGGCTTGCCCGGCTCGGCGCTACGGTTGCCCAGGATTTCGATCGGGGCCCCGACCTGGGTCGTCTCGGCGGTGAAGCCTGAACGCTGGGTCTGGCTGGGATTGCCCAGATCGACTTGCCAGAGTTCGCCGTCGGCGGCTTTGACCCGCAAGGTGGGATGGGGCGGCGCCATCGAGATCTGTTCGACGGTGCCGGCAAGGGTGGTTTGTTCGCCTTCCGCCCAGGCCCAGCCGTGGTGGGCGAGGGCGCTCGGCGCGTGTGCGCAGGCAAGGGCGGCAGCCAGGGCCATGGCGGCGCGGGTGGACGCTAGGGACATGAAAACCTCCAGGAAAAGCGTGGCGGGCGCGGTGAGCGGTACCGTATCCAGGGGATGCCTTGATTCAGCGTAACCAGCTTAGGCCGAGGGCAGTGGCAGTTAGTTCCCCAATCGGGCAGGCGGATTGCGTCCGAGGAGTAGAATCTGCCTCCTGCATGGCGTGCCCCATGCCGGTCCAGCGGCGGGTGGTCTCCCGCAGGGAGGCCTTCGCCGTTGGCGCCGCGCGCGGGCAGCCATGCCAGTCCAGGCGCGCCGGGCCGACCTTCTGCCCCCATCGCCGCGCCAACTGTGGCCCAGTGTTCAGCACGATCTTGTCTCCATGCAGACGCGCACCTCCTTCGCCGCAGGGAACTCAGATTCTCTGGAGATCCTTCAATGTCCGAGTCGTTGTCCGTAGATGTTCCCCACTATTCGTCCGAGGAAAAGCGCCACCGCGTCTTCGCCATCATGGCGGCCTCTTCCGGCAACCTGGTCGAGTGGTTCGATTTCTACATCTACGCCTTTTGCTCGATCTACTTCGCGAGCGCCTTCTTTCCCAAGGGCGACACCACCGTCCAGCTACTGCAGACCGCGGGGGTGTTCGCCGCGGGCTTTCTGATGCGTCCGATCGGCGGCTGGCTGTTCGGCCGCATCGCCGATCGCTACGGCCGCAAGAAGTCCTTGCTCATCTCGGTGAGCATGATGTGCGCGGGCTCGCTGATGATCGCCGCGCTGCCCACCTACGCGCAGATCGGCGCGGCCGCTCCGCTGCTGCTGTTGCTGGCCCGCCTGGTGCAGGGCCTCTCGGTGGGCGGCGAGTACGGCACCACGGCCACCTACATGAGCGAAGTGGCGCTGCGCGGCCAGCGCGGCTTCTTTTCTTCGTTCCAGTACGTCACGCTGATCGGCGGCCAACTGCTCGCGGTGCTCGTCATCGTCGTCATGGAGACGGTGATGAGCGAGGCCGAGATCCGCGCCTGGGGCTGGCGCATTCCGTTCGTGCTGGGTGCGGTCGCCGCCGTGGTCGCGCTGCTCCTGCGCCGTACCCTGCGCGAGACCCAGGATACCGAGACGCGCGAGAACAAGGACGCCGGCTCGCTGACCGCCTTGTTCCGCGATCACCGCGCAGCCTTTCTGACCGTGCTCGGCTACACCGCCGGCGGCTCGCTGATCTTCTACACCTTCACCACCTACATGCAGAAGTTCCTGGTCAACACCGTGCACCTGCCGATCAAGACGGCGAGCCTGGTGATGACCGTGGCGCTGTTCGTCTACATGTGCATGCAACCGGTGTTCGGCATGCTCTCGGACCGCATCGGCCGGCGCAACAACATGCTGATGTTCGGCGCGCTGGGCACGATCTTCACCGTGCCCATCCTGACGGCGCTCCAGCACGTCCAGAGCCCCGCCGTCGCCTGGGTGCTGATCGTCCTCGCCCTGGCCATCGTGAGCCTCTACACCTCGATCAGCGGCATCGTGAAGGCGGAGATGTTCCCGCCCGAGGTGCGCGCCCTGGGCGTGGGCCTGGCCTACGCGGTGGGCAACGCCATCTTCGGCGGATCGGCCGAGTTCGTCGCCTTGTCCATGAAGGCCGGAGGCCACGAGGAAGTGTTCTTCTGGTACGTGACCGTGATGATGGTCATCGCCTTTCTGGTCAGCCTGCGGCTGCCGCGCCAGGCGAAGTATCTGCATCACGAGCGGTGAGGCAAGGGGGCCGGGGCATGTCCGGCCGCGCCGCTCAGCGTTCCAGATGCCGCGTGACGTCCGCCCCCTGCGCGTCGGCCTTGCCGATCGAGGCGCGCATGTAGGCGGCGATCGCCCGCGCCGCATCGGTGCCGCGCGACTCCAGCCCCCGGGCTGCCCCCAGCTTGTCCGCGTCCGCGTAGTGCTGGTTCAACTTGAACTTGGGCAGCACGTCGTCCACGTCCAGGGCGAAACCGAGAATGTGCGGCAACAGCCGGGCGCGGCGCTCCGGGCTGTAGTCTTCCAGCGGCCAGCGCTCGGGCAGCTCGGCTTCGTTGACTTCGACCAGTTCGTCGACGATCGCGCTCGTCTGTTCCGGCGTGTCGAGCAGGCGCACGCGCCCGTTGACGTGCACGACGACATAGTTCCAGCTCGGCGCGGCCTCGCACTCCGGCGTGAACCATTGCGCCGAGAGATAGGCGTTCGGGCCATTGAACACCACGGTGGCGCGAGGATCGGCCGCCAGGGCCCGCCAATGCGGGTTCTGGCGCGCGAAGTGGCCGCGCAGCCGTACGATGCGGCCGTCCTCGACATCCACCAGCAACGGCAGGTGCGAGAACTGCAGTTCGTTCTCGAAAATCGAGACGAGCAGGCCAAAGCGCAGTTGCTGCACCAGCCGGACGGCGTCGGCCTGCGGCCAGCCGGTGAAGCGTTCGGGCATGAATAGCATGAAGACTCCGGACGTGAGTCACGAAATGGGGCGCCGAGGTGGAACGGCCAGCGCTGGGCCCCCGCGATCAACTGAGCGCACGGGCGGCGTGCGGATAATGTTCCCGGGCGAAAGCCGGGGTGATGAGGCCGTCGGCGAGGTCGGTCGCCACGGCTTCGGCGGCGCGTTCGCCGGGCAGCCCCCAGCCGGCGCCGCCGCCGACCGTCAACTCGACGATGTCGCCCTTGGCCAGGCGCATGACGTCGGGGTTGCGCAGCGAGAAGACGGCGTCGCCGCGCCGCACGACGAGCGAGGCTTTACGCGCGTCGGCGCCGTGGCATTTGCCGCGCGGCGGCTGGCGGAAATGTTCGGAATAGAAGCTCAGTTCGACGCCGTCCTCGAGGATCTCGATGGCGCGCGAGAAACCCAGCCCGCCGCGGAATCGGCCCGCGCCCGCGGAGTCCGGCACCAGGCGGTAGTGCAGCATGCGCAACTGCGGATGGATCTGCTCGATCGCTTCGATGGGGGTGTTCCGGCTGGAGCTGAGCAGGCCCGCGAGCGCGTGCGCGCCATCGTAGTCCGGCGCGCCGCCGTAGCCGCCGCCGAGCACGTCGGCATAGATGCGCACGCGTCCGCCGTCGCGGCGCTGCACGAGGTACAGCCCGGTGGTGGAATTGAAACCCTGAGCCGGCACGCGCTCCGGCACGGCCTGGGCGAGGGCATCGTGCACGGCATCGAGCACGCGGTACGAGGCGAGGATGCGGGCGCGCACGGGCAAGCCGGGCTCCGGATTGAGAATGCAGCCGCGCGGCATGCGGATGTCCAGCGCGCGATTGCAGCCGTCGTTGGCGGGGATGTCCTTGTCGGTCAGAATGGCGCGCACCGCGGAGATCGCCGCGGCGGTGGACGACGCCAGCGAGCTGTTGAACATGCTCTTCACCTGGGGCGCCGTGCCCTCGAAGTCCAGCGTCATGCCGCCATCGCGCACGGTGACGCTCACGCGCACGGGCAACGGTTCGTCGCCGCCCACGTCGTTGTCTATCCAGGCGGTGCCCTGCCAGCGGCCCTCGGGCAGTTCCGCGATGGCGGCGCGCACCCGGCGCTCGGCGTAGGTCAGCGTCTCGGCCATGGCGGCGCGCAAAGTCGCGCCGCCCACACGTGCCGCGAGGTCCTGCATGCGCTCGATGCCGGTGCGGTTGGCGGCGAGCTGCGCGTAGAAGTCCCCGCGGCCCAGGTCCGGTGTGCGCACGTTGGCGAACAGCATGCGCTCGAGCGGGCCGCCGTACAGGTCGTGCCGCACGTCGAGGAGCAGGGGCGGGATAACGATGCCTTCCTGGATCAGCTCGTTGGCGTGGATGTTGATGCCCGCGCCGGTCCCGCCGCCGATGTCGAGGTGGTGGGCGGTGTTGCCGGCCCAGCCCAGCAGCTCGCCTTCATGGAAGATCGGCTGAAAGAGGATGAGATCGTTCAGGTGCTGGCCCCCGGCGTAGGGGTCGTTGAGCAGGACGGCGTGCTCGGGGCCCACGCCCGACAGGTCGAGCTGGGCGGCCGATTCCCGGAAAGCCAGGCTGAGCCCGCCGTTGTGGATCGGGATCATTTCGGCCTGCGCGACCACGTTGCCGTGGGCGTCGAGCAGGGCGCAGGCACAGTCGCGCGCCTCGCGCACGATGGTCGAGAACGCCGAGCGCACCAGGGTGGCGCCCATTTCGTCCGCGATGGCGTGCATGGCGTTGGCGAGGATGGCGAGCTGGGTGGGGTCGTGAGGAATGGTCACAGGGTCTCCTTCGCGTGCAGGCGCGGCGTCGGCGGCTGAGCCGGCCGGGCTCGCCGCGTCGTGCGGTGGGTCGAGGCTGGCGCGGTCACCGGACTGCGTTCGCGCTGCGCCCTCCGGTATTCGCGCTCGGGGCGGTCCGGCGCGCTCATGCCGTCTTCTCCAGCAGCAGGTCGCCGGTCGGTTGGCAGGTGCACTGCCAGCCGGGGGGCACGACGACGGTGGATGTGGCCTCCTCGACCACGGCCGGGCCGGCGATGCGCTGGCCCGGAGGCAGGGCGGCGCGCGGGAGGAAGGACATCTCCAGGGCGCGTCCGGCCAGCGTTACCGTGGCGGTCTCGGGCTGCGCGTCCACGACGGGCGGCAGCGGTGTGCGCAGCTCCAACGTGTTGCGCCGGACCAGGCGCCCGCGCAGGTTGACCACCTGTACCGGCAGCGTGCTGCGCGCGTAGCCGTAGCGCTGTTCGTGCACGCGCTCGAAGGCGGCGCGCAGTTCGTTCGCGCCTGCACTGTCCGCATCATGCAGCCAGACCGTGAGCTCGAAGCCCTGGCCGGCGTAGCGCAGGTCCAGCCCCATCTCGACCTCGTACGTGCCGGCAGCAAGGCCGAGCTGTACCGCCTGCTCGTCGCACAGCGTGCGCAGCGTGGCCCGGGCGGCGGCGTCGAGCGACGCATCGGTCAACGGGCCGACGCTCGCCTTGACCATGTCCACGATGAGATCTGCGACGAGCAGACCGAACGCGCTGCCGATGCCGGGCGACCAGGGCACCAGCACGCGCCGCATGCCGACCTCGTCGGCCACCATGGCGCCATGCACCGGCCCGCCGCCGCCGTAAGCGACCAGTGTGAAGTCGCGCGGGTCGATTCCGCGGGCCGTCGACACGAGCCGCACGGCTGCCGCCATGTTGCTGTTGACCATGCGCAGCACCGCGTCGGCCGCCGCGGCGACACCGCCGGGCAGGCCCAGCGAGGCCAGGGCGTCGCGAGCGAGATCGGTGCGCAGCGCCATGCGGCCGCCGAAGAACCGAGCGGGGCGCAGAATGCCGGCGATCACCTGGGCGTCGGTCACGGTAGGCAGCGTGCCGCCGCGCTCATAGCAGGCGGGGCCGGGGACGGCGCCGGCGCTCGCCGGCCCGACGTTGAGGAACCCGCCCTTGTCGATCGCCGCGATGCTGCCGCCGCCCGCGCCGACCGTCGCCATGTCCACGGCGGTGGTGCGGATGGGCAGGTCGTCGACCACGAGTTCGGGCACGATGCGCGCCTGCAGCCCGGGCGCCACCGCGACGTCGGTACTGGTGCCGCCCATGTCCAGCGTGATGATGTCGTTCACGCCGTTGCGCTGCGCGAACCAGACGGCCGCGCGCACGCCGGCCGCCGGGCCGGAGAGCAGCATGCGTACCGCGTTGGCCTCGGCGGCGGCGGCCGGCATCATGCCGCCGTTCGACTGCATGAGGCGCAGCGCGCCGCGATAGCCGTGCTCGCGCAGGCCGGCGTCGAGGCGATCGACGTAGCCCTTGACCACCGGGCCGACGAAGGCGTTGACCGAGGTCGTCACCGTGCGCTCGTACTCGCGGAACTCGGGCGAGACCTGGTGGCTCAGCGAAACGTGCAGCCCGGGCGAGCGTCGGTGGATCAGCTCGGCGAGACGGATCTCATGCTCGGGGTTGCGATAGGCGTTGAGCAGGCAGACCGCGATCGAGTCGACGCCCTCGGCGAGCAGGGCATCCACTTCGCGCAGGGCGGCGGCCTCGTCCAGCGCGCCCAGCACCTGTCCGTCGGCGCCCATGCGCTCCGTCACTTCGCGCACCAGCCGGCGTGGAATGGGTACACGCGGCTTGGTGTAGAAGGCGGTATAGATGTTGCCGACCCGGTCGTGCGTGCCGATCTCGATGACGTCGCGAAAGCCTGCCGTAGTCAGCAGCCCGGTGCTGGCGCCGCGGCGCGTGAGCAGGGCGTTGGTGGCCACGGTCGAGCCGTGGGCGAACTGGGCCACCTCCGCCAAGGGCACGCCGGTGCTGCGCACCGCATCGAGTACCGCCTGATGGATCGCGCCGGGCGTGGACGGGACTTTGCCCGTCGTGACGGTGCCGTCCTCGCGCAGCCAGACCAGATCGGTGAAGGTACCGCCGATCTCTACGCCAACTTGCATGATGTCCTCTGGATGATGTGGTCCTGCGTTCTGGGAGCGGCGCCGCGATTCGATGGCACCGGATGCAGCCGAATGCGCGCGGGGGCCTCAGGACGCGGCCAGCAGGCCCGCCTTGCCGATGCGCTCGCGCTCGAGTTCGAAGTGTTCGGCGATGAGCTTGCCGAAGTCCTCGCCGCTCAGGTATTGCACCGCCTGGCCGGCCTGCTCCAGCGCCTGCACGTGTGCCGGCGACTCCAGGCCCTGCTTGAACGCATCGTGCAGCACCTGCACGACGGCGGGGTCCATGCCGGCCGGCCCGATGATGCCGTTGGGGCTGCTGGCCGGGATCTCGTAGCCGAGGTCGTAGAGCGTCGGGACATCGGGCCAGCGCGCGAGTCGCGTGTCCGAGAACAGCGCGAGCCAGCGCGCTTTGCCGCCGTCGACCAGGGCGCCGAGGCCGGTGCCGCCGGCATGGGCGTGGATGTGGCCGCCCAGCAGCGCGCTGGTCGCCTCGGCATCGCCCTTGAACGGAATGTGGTTGAAACGCACGCCTTCCTGCTCGGCGACCTGCACCAGCGCAAGGTTCTGGGCGGTCGCCGTGCCGTTGCTGCCATAGGAAATGCGGTCGGGCTCGCGGCGCGCGGCCTCGACGAAATCCTCGAACGTCCGGAAGGGCGAGTCCGTCGGCACCATGAGGCCGACGTTGAAGGCGCTGACCGCGATGACCGGGGTGAAGTCCTTCAGCGCGTCGTACGCGGTCTTCTGCATGAGCTGCATGCGCAGCACGGCCGAATGCGTCACCGTCAGGCGATAGCCGTCGGGCGGGGCGCTGGCGATGGCCACGGCGCCCAGGGTGGCGCTGGCGCCCGGCCGGTTCTCGATGACCACGGTCTGGCCCAGGAACGGTTCGGTGGCCGTCGCGAGAATGCGGTAGGTGACGTCGGCGGTGCCGCCGGGCGGAAAGGGCACGATGAGGGTGACGGGCCGGGTGGGGAACGCGCTGGCCGCCCGCGCCGCCAGGGGCCGGCCCGCCAGCGCCGCACAGCCTGCGGCGGCTGCGCCCGCCAGCAGAAGACGTCGTTTGGAGGAGATGGACATCGGATGCACTCCTTGGACCGCTAGACCGGAAGGGCCGGCTCGGGCCGGCTGCTGGATGGTGGCTGTGGCATGGGCGGAGAGCCGGTGCGGCGCCACGCGAAGCACTGTACCGAGCGGTTATCCATCTGTACAATCGAAATAAAAACTTAATTAAGCTGTGGTATCGATGAATTGAACGCGGCGGTGATCGAATGGACAGCGACGAATCGAGCGCACGGTCTTTCGGCGGTGCCGGGAGGGCAGCATGAACATCTCGACCCGCGATCTACAGGCTTTCCTCGCGCTGGCCGAGGAAAAGCACTTCACGCGGGCGGCCGCGCGTTGCTGTCTTTCGCAATCAGCCTTCAGCGCGCGCATCGGCGCCATCGAACAAGCGCTGGGTGCGCGGCTGTTCGATCGCACCACCCGGTCGGTGGAACTCACCGCCGAGGGCGCGCTCTTCATGGAGTCGGCGCGCCGGCTGCACTCCGAATTCTCCGAAGTGGTGGAGAACTTCCGCGACCATGCGGCGCGGCGCAAAGGGCGTGTCGCGCTGGCCGCGCTGCCTTCGCTCGTGGCCGCATGGCTGCCGGCCGTGATGGCGGGATATCGCCAGGCCCATCCGGGCATCGAGCTGTCGCTCACCGACACCATGTCCGAGGAGTGCCTGGCACTGCTGCGGGCCGGCCAGGTCGACCTGGCCATCGCGGCGGGCGTGAGCGCCGCGGAAGATCTGGAAAGCCAGATGCTGTGCGCGGACCCGTTCTTTCTCGTGTGCCGGGAAGACCATCCGCTCGCGGCGTGCGCGCAGCCGAGCGGCGCCGACGTCGCGGCGCATCCGATGGTGCATATCGCCCGCCGCAGCAGTGTGCGCAACTATCTCGACCTGGCGCTGCACCCGGCATCGATCCATGCCACCTTCGAGGTACAGCATCTGGCAAGCGTGGCGAGCCTGGTCGAAGCGGGCCTGGGCGTCACGGTAGTCCCGGGGCTCACGCTGTTCCACTTTCACCGCCCCGGGCTGGTGGTGCGGCCGATGAACGTGCCGGGCCTGGTGCGCCGCATCTACCTCGTGCGACGGCGCGGGCGGAGCCTGTCTCCGGCCGCGAGGGCCATGTACGAACATATACTGGCCGCCCGTGCCGTGCTGGAGAACCTGTCCGCCGGATATGGCGTTGGGAGCGGTGCGCGTTCGGGGCGGTCCCCGCAAAGCGTAGCGGCAGTCGCCGGCGCACGACGGTGACGGGCAGGCTTTGGCCGGGATCTGGCCGTAGCATGCGATCCTCAGCACGCGATCGCCCTTGGCCGCAGCTCGTTCTCGATCAATGGGCCGGCGGATCTTCGTGGATCGACAGCATCTCGGCAGGCTGGGTCGTATTGGTCATCAGCACCTTGCGGCGGAAGTAGCGCATGATGGCGCTCGGGCCCATGCGGGACTCTCCCATGCCCGACAGGCGAAATGAACTTTTCTCCGCGTCCCGGGTGATCGCCATGGTCAGCGTCGTGTCCTGCAGGCTGATCCCGCCCGCATCGAGGCGCATGCCGATTCTGCGCGCCTCCTCCTGCGAGCCGGCGATGACGGCACCCGAAAGACCGAAGTGGGACAGGTTCGCCATGCGCACGGCATCTTCCTCGTCGTCGTACGGCATGACGGGGATGACCGGACCGAAGGTTTCCTCGACCATGATGGCCATGTCGTGCGTCACATCCACCATGACGGTGGGACGCATGTAGACGCCGCCGCCATGTCGCTCGCTCTTGCCGCCGGTGAGAATGCGCGCGCCGCGCGCCAGGGCGTCGTCGATCTGCTGGTCGACGATGGCGGCCTGCCTCTCCATGATGAACGGGCCGATGTGGCCCCGCGATGCGTCGGGATAGCTCAGGGTGAGCCGGCTTGCCGCCTCGGCCAGGCGCTCGACGAAGGGCTCGTAGATGTCGCGCTGCACGTAGACGCGCTCGATGGCATGGCAGATCTGCCCGGTGGCGAATACCCCGCCGCGGAGCACGGCCTGGCACGCGCGTTCCAGATCCGCGCTGGCCGTCACGATGGCGGCGTCTTTGCCGCCCAGTTCGAGGAACACCGGAATGAAGCGGCGCGCGCAGTGCTCGGCGATCTTGCGGCCCGTGGGCACGCTGCCGGTGAAGCACAGCATGTCGACTTCCTCGATCAACTGCGAGCCGGTTTGCGCCCCGCCCTGGATCAGCGCAAACACCTGGGCCAGTTCCGGCACGGCGCGCACGGCGTCCATGACGGGATCGGAGAAGCGAGGCGCGATTTCGCTGCACTTGACGATGACCGCGCAGCCCGCCAGCAATGCCGGGATGGCGTCCACGGTGGACAGGAAGAGCGGATGGTTCCAGGGGCTGATGGCGCCGACCAGGGTATAGGGGCGCAACTGGGATTCGAAACTGACATTGGGCCAGATGGAGGATTGGCCGCTGCGCGCCGCCCCCGCCAGCAGCGCGGGTGCCCGCCGCGCCCAATCCCGCACGCCGGCGATCGTGATATCGACAATCTCGCGGGAAAGTCGAAAACGGCCCGTATCCGCCGACTCCGCGGCGATGAGCGCATCGCCGCGCTCCTGCAGGGCGTCGGCCCAGCGCAGCATGACGGCGGCGCGTGCCTGCGGGCCGATGTCTTCCCAATGTGCCTGGGCGGCTCTCAGTCCGGCACAAAGGGAACTGAGTTCGTCGGGGGCCGGCGGCACGATTTCATAGTCGTACTGGCCGGTGCGCGGGTTGCGCACGGGGATGGTGTGCGTAGCGGAATGGCTCATGGGTCTTCCTGGTGTCTGAGCTCAGCCGATGATCCGGCTGACCATGTCTTCGTATTCCTGGATACTCGGCCGATAGGGGCTGGTCAGGTTGACGGCGCTGGCCTCGGCGGCCCTCGCCAGCGCTGCGGGATCGCCGTCGGTGCATCCCGCGGCACGCAGGGTCAGCGGGATGCCGCAGCGTTCGTGCAGGCGCTCGAGCAACGACCTGAAGCCGTTCGCGGACTGGCCGGCGGGTAGCCCCAGCGCCTGGGCGACGGCCGCCATTCTTCCGGGCACGTGCCGCTCCATGAGATCCAGGCTCGGCGGCAGTGACAAGGCGGCAAGCGTGCCGTGGGCGACCGGCCAATGACTGAAGACCGTGGCCAGCGCGTGTGCCGGGCCGAGTCCCTTGCCGATGCTGATTCCGCCTTCCAGCGCCCCGAGCATCATGGCTTCACGGGCCTGGCGATCGGCGCCGTCCGCCACCGCGCGTTCCAGATGTGCGGCAATGCGCGTGATTCCACCCAGCGCGATGCTGTCGACGACGGGGTTGCCGGCCGGCGAAAGATAGCCTTCGATGCAGTGGGTCAACGCGTCCAGACCCGCGCTGGCGGTCAGGCGCGGCGGCATGGTCAGCGTCAGTTCGGGATCGCAGATCGTCGCGACCGGCATCAGCCGGGGAGCGCGGGTGCGCACGCCGGGTTCGCCCGCGGCTGGGTGGATGCCCGTGCTGGGCGACACTTCGCTGCCCGAACCCGACGTGCTCGGCAGCACGACCAGCGGTGCCGCGGGCTTTGTGATCCGTTCCGCGGCGCCGGCATAGTCCGCCGTGCTGCCGCCTTGGGATGCCAGCACGCTTGCCATTTTCGCCGTGTCGATCACGCTGCCCCCGCCGACGGCGACGATGCCGTCGCAGCGGGCGGCCCGGTAGGTCCCGGCAGCGGCGTCCACGGCCGCGAAGGTCGGCGGCTCGCCGACCGCGTCGAAGATCGGGACGCGGGAATCGCCGAAGGCCTTCAACACGTAGTCCAGACCTCCGCTGCCGCGCACGCCGGCATCGGTGATGAACAACGGCTGACGAACGCCGACATCCGCCAGGACGTGCCGAAGTACGGCGGCACTGCCGAACCCGAAATGCACGAGGGGAAGATGAAGCATGGGGTTCACGGCTAGTCGACCAGAATATTGAGTTGGCGGACGATTTCCCGACTCGTGCCGATCTTGTGTTGCAGGTAGGCCGACAACTGCCCGGGGGACGACGGCTGGGGAGTCAGGCCGAGCGCCTCGAGCCTGCGCGCCACGTCGGGATTGCGCAGGGCCGTGCCGAACGCTGCGCTGAGCGTCTGCAGTTTCTCGGCCGGCGTGCCGGCCGGCGCCATCACCGCCCAGAATACGGCCGCCTCGACGTCGGTGATGCCGGCCTCGGCGATGGACGGTACGTCCGGGAAAGCGGGAGCGCGTTCCGGTGCGAGTATCGCCAGCGCCCTCAGCTTGCCCGTGCCGGCATTCGCCGCCGTGGCGGCCGGGTCGAGCAGGATCACCGGCACCCGGCCGCCGAGCACGTCCGTCAGGGCGGGCGCCGTGCCGCGGTAAGGTACGTGCGTCAGATCCAGGCCGGCACGAAGCATGAAACTTTCCATCGCGACATGGTGAGGACTGCCGTTGCCGGGCGAGGCATACGAGAGCGCCCCGGGGCGGGCTTTTGCATAGCCCAGGAACTCTTGCAGCGTGGCGGCCGGGAAGGACTCGTTCACGACCAGAAACAGCGGGTGCTCGGCGATCAGTGACACGCCGGTCAGTTCCGTGTCGGGGTCGAAGGGAAGACGCTTGTAGATCACTTTGTTGACAACCAGGCTGCCGTTGTCGCCTAGGAAGAGTGTGTTGCCGTCCTTGGGCGCGCGGGCGGCTTCCGCACCGGCCAGCGCGCCGCCCGCTCCGGCCCGGTTCTCGACGAGGACGGTGCGGCCCAGCTCGGTGGACAGGTGTTCGGCCAGCAGACGCGCCACGACGTCGCTCAAACCGCCCGGAGCGTAGCCGACCAGCAATCGGATCGCGCCCCGGTCCTGCGCCTGGGCGGCAGCCAACGCAAGCAGGTTGAGCGCCAGCAAACCCGTAAGAATCTGTCGTCTCTTCATTTCGTATTCCTCTTCCCCGCACGTGACGTCTTCACGTATTCTTGTTCGATCGATGCGCAGCCGGGCTGGATCGGTAAACCGCAGCCTCGCGCGGGTTGTTCGATGCCACCCGTCGCCATGTTAGAAACGCGGGGCCGGGCCGTCTGTCCTCCAATCCGGGTACGGGATTGCCCTGACATGAAACAACCCCCACGCTCGCTGCGTTCGCTGCCCCCCTGGGGGGCTTCAGCCTCCTTCGGGCGGCCGTGCGGAGGCTGAACGCCATGCAGACAGATTTCGCGATTTGGCCTTCTCCGCCGCCATCGCTGGCCCGGCTGGTGGACAGTATCGGCAGCAACGTCTTCGACGCCCAACTGATCCATTGCCTGCACGAGATCTCGGGCGCGGATCACTGCGCTGTCTACGCCTTGAACAGCGACCGGGTGGAGTTGCTTGCTGCCGCCAGCATCAACGGCAGCGATCATGCACAGACAAGAGGCCTTGACTATGCAAGCAGCCAGAGCTGGCGCGGGGACTCGGGGTTCCTGGCGGCGTATGGCGACAGCTCGATGCCGAGAGCGACCTTGGTGCGAGCCCGCAAGAGCTATTCGGCCAGGGGGCGCCCGCAGGTGTATGACAAGCTCTTCCTTTACGGCATCCGCAGCCATCTCTATGGGATCAGCGTGCTGCGCGACGACATGCACAATCCACGCTTCTGCGAGCGCGACCTGCAACGGCTGAGCGTTTTCGCCGACATGGCATTTTCCTGCGTGGACCAGCACGTCCGGGCGCGCGAGCGGGCGGTGCGGGCCTTGGCTCCGCTGGGCTCCGTGGAAATCATCGAGAGCAGCCTGCAGCGCCGCACGCTCGGGCTCAGCCGGCGCGAACTGCAGGTTTGCGCCCGGATACTCTATGGGTTGCCCCTGCCCGAAATCGCCCGTGATCTTGGCATCAACCCCGAAAGCGTCGTGACTTACAAGCGGCGGGCATTCCTGAAGGCGAAAGTCTCCGGCAGACACGAGCTCATGCGGCTTTACCTCGAGAGCTAGCGTGCAGGCCGGTCACGGCGCGGGGCCTGCGCACGACATGACTTGATGTAGCCTTTCGTCTCCGTCTGAAAGCGCAAACCGGTCGGACCGGGCCCGAGCGCCTAGAATCCCACCTGTTCCACTCTCGAGTTTCCTACGTGTCTTCCTTGCCATTGTCCGGTTCACTTCCCGTCGTCCTGGCCCTCGCCGCGTTGGCGGCGGCGCCGCCGTCCGTATCGGCTGCCGAGCCCGCCGAGCCCGATTGGCAGGCCGGCTGCGACAAGGCCGACGCGGGCAGCGCCTGCGCGCAGGCCTTTTCAGAAGGCCTGGCGGCGGTACGCGTGGGCCGGCTGGGCGGCGACGCCGGGCGCTGGGGCTTCGTCGATCCCGACGGGCGCATGGTGATCGAGCCGCGCTACCTCGCCGTGGCGTCGTTCCGACTAGGGCTCGCCGCGGCGCAGTCCGAAGACGGGTGGGGCTATATCGACCGCACTGGCCAGTGGATCATCGAGCCACGGCTGCGCCGCGCCACTTCCTTCAATGCCCAGGGCACGGCGGTGGTCGAGGACGGTGAAGGCCGTCTGCAACTGATCGGCCGCGACGGCAAGTTCACGCGCGCCCTGCCGCGCGGCGCCATGCTGGCGGGCGAGGGGTTCGGCGTGGGCGATGTGGCCGGCCTGCGCGTGCCGTCCACGCCGCTGGTCTGGCAGGAGCGCAGCTACCGTCGCCTGCGCCTGCCGGTCGGGGTGGGCGCCGTGGAGGCAGTGGGTTCGGGATGGGCGCTGGTGCGGCCCGAGCGCACCGGCAGCACCTGGGGCTATGCGCGCTATGACGGTACCTGGGAAGTGGCGCCGGGCGAACTCGATTCCGATCGTGCGCCGATCCGCGACGGCGAGGTGATCGCGCTGCATGGCCCGGACGGCTGGCGCTTTGCCGGCCTGGACGGCGAGGCGCTGGACGACGCGGTATACGCCGAGCTGCGCCACCCCTTGCCGGGCCTGTGGCTCGCGCAGTCCGCCAAGGGCGCCTGGCGCGTGCTCGACGTGCAACGCCGTCCGGGGCCGGAACTGGGCCGCTCGCTCGAACTCATCGGCGAGGGCAACTGGCGAGTCGCCAGCACCGAGAGCGGTGCGTGGCTGCTTGGCCCCTGGGGCCAGGTCCGCGTCTTGAGCGAGGCACCGCTGCAGGCGAAATCGGTGGACCGCCGGGTCTGGCTGTTTGCCACCGACGCGCAGGGCGGACAGGCGCTGCGCCAGGTCGTCGATCTGCGCGACGGGCGCCGCTTGCTCGATGCGGCAACTGCGCAGGCGCTGGCCCGCCGCGACGTGCAGGTGCTCGAGAGCGCGGCCGACGCAGCCCCGACTGGCGACACGCCGGCCGTGCTCGCCCTGGTGGCCGGACAGACGCCGGATGCCGCCCCGTCGGTGCTCAACGCCGAAGGCGCACTGGCGCCGGTGGGTGGCGCCGCGAGCCTGAAGCCCGCGGGCGACGCCGGCTGGGCGCAGGGCGTATCGGAGGATGGGCTGACCGGCCTGGTCGACGGCCATGGCGCCTGGCGCGTCGAGCCTGTCTATACGAGTGTCGGCGCCTTCATCGACGGGCTGGCGCTGGCGCGGCTGCCGGCGGACGAAGGCGAGGGCGAGGCCGGCCGCACGGTGGCGCTGACCGTCGGCGGCGAGCGGATCGACGTGCCGACCCGGATCTTCGAGCAGGCCGAGCGTCTGACCGGCGGCTATATCCTGTACGCCGAGCGTACCGAGGGCGACAAGCGCTACGGTATCTGGGACGTTCGTGCAGGGCGCGCGGTGCTGGAACCCAGCCTGACCGGCATCGAATCCTTCCGCGACGGGTACGCCCTGGCCCGAGAGGCCGACGCCTGGGGCGTGCTCGATACTGCGGGACACTGGCGCATCGCGCCCGGCACGATGGGCGACAGCCGGCCGCGCCATCTGGGCGGGGCGCTCTTTCTGGCGCCGGTGGCCGGCGATGGCGAGCAACCGCGGTACCGGCTGTACAGCGCGGTGGCCGGCAACGCCCTCGAAGAGACGCTCAGCCGTGAGCCGGAGGCCACGGGGCCGGGCCGGTGGCTGCTGCGCCTGAGCGCGGGCGGTGTCGTGGTGGTGGATGGCGAACGTCATATCCTGCTGCGCGAGAGCCGCATACCGCGCCGCGTGCGCACGCTCGGAGATTGGCTGGTGCTCGATTTCGAGGACCGCTATGGCGCCATCGACGGCCAGGGCGAGTGGCGCATCCCGCCCACGCTGCCCGGTCCGCTGAATTTCGTCGCGCCCTTGAACCTCGCCTCGGTGTTCGGCGATGGCCGGCATATCCTGGTGGATCTGAACGGTGCGCCGCAATTGCCTGACCGGCCGGGAGCCCAACCCATCCCGGGCATGGCGCGGCTCGCGTGGTCGCGCGGTCCCGACGGCGGCACCCAACTGCTTGCGCCGGACGGCACGAGCGTGGCCACCTTCGAGCAGCCGCAGGTGCTGGACCCGGGCAGCGCGGGCGACGGCTGGGTGGCCTATCGCGAGGGCGCGCGCGCCGGCTTCATGGACGCGGACGGCAAGCGCGTCACGGGCCCGCACTTCGACCGGCTCGGTGTCTGGCGCGAAGGCCGCGCCTACGCGCAGCGGCGCGATGTGTCGGGCAGTCTGCTCGGCTACATCGATGCGCAGGGGCACTATGCGATCAGGCCCCGCTTCGACTGGGCGCAGCCGTTCTTCGAAGCGCGCGCCTGGGTGATCGAAGGCGGCGGGCTTGCCCTGATCGACCGCGACGGCAACGTGGTGCTGCGCTCGCTGGCCGAGTGCGGCCAGCGCGTGCTGCTGGGCGCGGCCGACGAGCCGCGCTGGCCCACCGAACGCCTGGCCTGCCAGACCAACCCCTCCTCGAGCGCAAAGACCAACCCGTGATGTCCTCTGCTGTGATTCGAACCACGCCGCTGCACCGTCTGTCGCCGTTGTGTGCGGCCATGCTGCTCTTCACCGCTGCGCCGTTCGCCGGCGCCCAGGCTCAGCCCCAGGCGCAGGGCGCCGCCGCTGCCTGTTATGCGGCGCCCGCGGCTTCCGCCGAACCGGGCGCCGACAGCCGTAACCTCTGCCTGCGCGACATCGTCGACGGCCACGCCGCGGTGCGCCTGCCGGCCGCGGACATTCCCATCGACGATGCGGCGCGCATGGCGAAAGGCGAGCGCTGGGGATTCCTCGATGCGCAAGGCGGGCTGGCCATCGCGCCGCAGTTTCTCGCGGTGGACGATTTCCGTCACGGCCTCGCGGCGGTGCGTACCGAGCAGGGCTGGGGCTACGTCGATGCGCAGGGCGATTGGGCGATCGGGCCGTCCTACGCGTATGCCGGGCCGTTCGCCGAATCCGGCCTGGCCTTGGTGCGGACGCCCGAGGGCTGGCAGGTGATCGACCGGCAAGGCGCTGTGGTACTCGCGCTGGACGCGGGCGTTGCGCAGGCCACGCTCGAGGGCGCGGCGCCCTCGCGGCTCGCGCTGCGCTATGCGCGCCGGCATCTGGCGCCCCAGGGCGAAGAAGTCGCGGTGCCGGCCGACGTGACGCTGGTCGAGGCGCTGGGCAGCGAAGGCCTGCTCGTCGCGCGCCGGGGTGATACCTGGGGGCTGCTGGACGGCTCGGGCCAATGGCGGGTGGAGCCCCGCTACGCGGCGATCGACCCCTGGCGCGGCCCAGGCATGGCCGGCGCGGCGACGGCACGCGAAGCGTCGGGCGCTTTGCGCGTGCTGCGCGCGAACGGCGAGGTATCGAGCGAAGCCTACGAACAGGCCAGGCCGCTCGCCGGGCGCTATGTGACGCTGGTCGCCGGCGATGGCGCCACCCATCTTTTTCGCAGCAGCGGCGAAGCCGTGCTGAGCCTGGCGCAGGCGCCGGGGCAGAGTCTGCGCGAGGCCGGCGCCTTTCTGTTCTGGCAGCCGGCAGACGGGCAGACCCTGGTGCTGGCGCCGCAGGCCACCGAACCGACCGCCTTGCCCCGCGATCAGGTCGTGCGATCCGCGAACGGCGAGGTGCTGCTGCTCGCGCAAGGGCCGGACGGGCCGGTGCGCGGCCTGGTGCTGCCTTCCGGGCGGCGCATCGAGACCGGCGACGCGCTGGCCTCGGTGGCGCGCGTGGAGCGCCAGGGCGAGCGGATCTGGCTGGCCGATGCCCAAGGGCGCTGGCTGGACATCCTGGATGCCGACGGCCGCAGCCTGCTCGCCGCGTCCGCGCGCCAGGCCCTGCGCGAGGGGAGCTGGCAGCGCCTGGACGGCGACGCCGCCGGCATGCCACTGGCCCTGGCGCGCACGCACTGCGGCTGCGCCGCCGGCGGTGCAGGCCTCATCGATGCCGATGGACGGCTGGTGGCCGATGCCGCCTGGAACGGACTGTTGCCCGACGATCCCGCGCGCCGGGACGGCGCGCCGCGCTTTCGGGTGACCACGGCCCAGGGCATGGGCGTGCTCGACGAGCGCGGCGGCGTGGTGCTGGCGCCCCGGCTCGGTCACATCGGGGCGTTTCGCGGCGACTACGCCGTGGCGTATGCCGATGGCGCCATGTTCGCCGTGGATCGCCAGGGTGCGCGGCATGCGTTGCCCGATGTGTTCGTGGCCGAGCCGATTGGCGGCACGTGGTTCCGCTTTCTGGATAGCGCGCTGGCCGATGCGAACTGGGGCATCTACGACGTGGCGAGCGAGAGCATCGTCCAGACTCCGCCGCTGGCCGCCATCGGCGAGCGCCAGGGCGAGTACACGCAGGCCGCGGTGCGCACGGATGGCGGCCTGCGATGGGGGGTGCTGGGCCCGGACGGCCAATGGCGGCTGCAGCCGGAGTTCGCCGAGTTCGAGCGCCTGGCGAGCGGCGACTGGAAGGCCGTTGCGCCCGCTGCGCAGGGTCGGGCGCGGATCGGCATCGTCGCGCCGGATGGGCGTTGGCTGGTCGAGCCGGTCGAAGGGCTGGAGATCGTCGCCGATGCGACGGGCAGTTGGGCCGCCGCCGCGGGCTCGCGCTCCTGGATGCGCCGGCCCGATGGCGATGTGCTCGCCAGCGCGCCCGGCGAGCGCTATGTACGGCAGGATCGCTGGATCGTCGTCGAACGCGCACCGCAGGTCGGCTATCTCGAACCGGATGGCGCCTGGGCGCTGGCGCCTTTCGACGCCGACGGCGCCTCGGCATTCACGCCACAGCGGCGTACCGCGCTGGTCTGGCGCGGCGAGCGCGCCTGGCTCGTCGACGAGGCGGGCAAGGAGATCGCGCGCCTGCCGGACGGGCCGGGCTGGCGCTGGCCCGCGCAGGCCGAAGGGCCGTATCGCGTGCGCAGGGGCGAGGACGGCAAGCGAAGCACGCAGTATGCGGACGCCAACGGCAAGATCACGCATACCCTGGACGGCGTGGGCGGCCCCCGCATCAACGGCATGATCGTGCTGAGCCCGGCCCAGGGGCGCGTGACGCGACTGGACGTGAACGCCAAGGAGAGCGTGAACTGGTTCCTCGACAGCCTGCGGCCGGGCGCCGGCGGGCCGGCGGCGGCCGGCGTGCGCGGGCGCTATGGCTACGTCGATGCGCAGGGCCGCTATGTGCTGGCGCCGGTGTATGCCGCTGCCCAGGCCTTCGTCGGCGAGCGGGCCGTGGTGTCGACCCACGACCAGTCGCTGCTGATCGATGCCGCGGGACGTCCGCTCGCGCGCGTCGAACGCCAGTGCGGCATCCACGTGTTGTACGGCGCCGACGCGACCCGTGTGTGGCCCGAGCAGATGCCTGTGCGCTGCCCGCCCGCCTGAGGCGGGCGGCGGGGGCGCGGGCTAGATCGGACGTGTCGGTCAGCCGGTCGCACGCGCGCTCAGGTCGTCGAGAAGGGGCTTGAGGCGCAGCTCCGTGTCGGGTTCGTCCGCCGGGAGGAGGGCGGCATTGCGGTATCCTGCCGGCTTGCCGGTAAAGGAGATGTCGTGTCCAGCAGAACGCTGCGTGTGCGTGTCGTGTTGTGGGTCTTTCTTGCGATTGCGCTGGGCGCCGGCGCGGTGGCGCTGGTCTACTGGCTGTTCATGAGCGCCATCGGTCAGCGGTGAGGGTACGTGCGCGGGCGCACGGGGCTTGCGGTATGCTGCGGGGCATGCTCGATCTCTCCGCCATCCGAGGCATCTCCCTGGACCTCGACGACACCCTCTGGCCGGTGTGGCCGACGATAGGCCGCGCCGAACAGGTATTGCACGACTGGCTGCGCGAGCACGCCGCGCGTACGGCGGCGGCCTACCCGATACCGCAGGCTTTGCGCGAGCTGCGCCTGGCCGTGGAGCGCGACCGTCCCGACCTGCAGCACGATCTCAGCGGACTGCGGCGCGAGTCCATCCGCCTCGCCATGGCCCGGGCGGGCGACGACCCCGAGCTCGCCGATACGGCGTTCGCTGTCTTCTTCGAGGAGCGCCAGAACGTCGAACTGTTCGACGATGTGCACCAGGTGCTGGCCGCCCTGAGCGCACGCCTGCCCATCGTTGCATTGACCAACGGCAATGCCGACGTGCACCGCACCGGCATCGGCCAGTATTTTCAAGGGGCGCTGCACGCGCGCGAGTTCGGCGTGGGCAAGCCTGATCGCCGCATCTTCGAGGCAGCGGCGGATCTACTCGGCCTGCCGGTCGGCGCGGTGCTGCACATCGGCGATGACCCGGTGCTCGACGTCAAGGGCGCCCACGAGGCCGGCATGCAGACCGTGTGGGTGAACCGCTCGGGCAAGGAATGGGGGCTGGATTTCGCGCCGGGACTGGAAGTGACGGCGCTCGCCACCTTACCCGACGCGCTGCGTGCTTCGGTAGCCGATGCAATGGGGCGGCAGGCCCGGGCCGACGGCTGAGCACGCACGCGCGGCGAGGTGACGCCGCCGCGGCACAGGCAGCCGGGCGCCGGATGCCTCATGCCGGCCTGGCCGGGCGGCCCCGGCTTTCGGACGACGGTTCGACGAAATAACCGCCGCAGCCGCCCACCGCACCGGCGCCGCTGGCGTACATGGCGCCCGAGCGAAGCAGCGCCATCAGCGAAATCCCGCCTTCGGCGCGTACCACATAGGCACCGCCGCTGCGGTCCATCCACAGCAGACGGGCGCCGGCCGCATCGAGTACCGCGCCCGCGTCGGCGAACGACTTGCCGGGCGCCATCACCACGGTGAGGGTTGTGGGCGCGCGGCCGAACAGGGGCTGCACGTTCAGCGCGGCCGCCGTGGCGGCCAGCGCGATCAGGGCCAGGGTGGCGTGGCCACGACCCGGCCCGGGAGGGTGCCCCGATGCCGTCCGGAGCAGCCATCGGCCGAGCAGGAAGGGGCCCAGGCCGAAGACGGCGAGCCATGCCAGATCCCACGCCAGCGGATTGGCCGTATCCATGCGGATGCGGTGTATCCCCAGTATCCAGTGCGAGAGCAGCGCATCGAGCGCGTGCCAAGCCGCGAAGCCGTAGAGCGCCGTGCCGAGCACCGCACGCCACGGCAGAGCGCGGGCGTGGCGATGCCGGACCAGCAGCGCCAGGCCCCACGTCAGCACCAGATACATCGCCGCGTGAAAGAACCCGTCGGCGGCGATCTGCAGGCGCAGGTCTGCCGCCACGCGGTCTATCCCGCTGAGCAGGTGGTGCCACTCGAGGATCTGGTGCAGCAGGATGCCGTCGAAGAATCCGCTCAGGGCGAACCCGATCAGAAATATCGCCAGGCGCTGGCCTCGAGGCCGGGCGTGGCCAGTGTGTCGTTCTTGCATACCGTTACTCCCGTGGCGGGCGTGCGCGCATGGCGCACCCCTGCCCGCAGCGGCGCGCCGTCCGTGGCAGCAATCGATGGGCCACGGCAGCCCTTCTCTGCCTTGATAGGGAGACAGGCCTCTGCACGCCAGCCGGGCAGGCGGGTATCCATGTCGGGATCGGGCGCGATGACGAGGTATCGCTCGGCATTCCTGCCCGCACGCGCCGCGCGGCAGGCCCGTGGCGGCGCCGGCCGTTACCTATACAACAAGCGCGCGGGAGGAGGCATCGCGTTCGGCCTGCGACGGCTGAGCAGGAGTCTCCGCCGCTTTGCAATATGTGCATGGTCGCAGCCCTTGGCGCCCCGGGGCGGAGGGAGTTGGCATGGACGTTGCATTGAAGAGGATGCCATCGCGAGATGGAACTTCTCAACTTCAAATGGAGGTACATTCAAATGGCGAATCAGCAACACAATCGTCAAGGTCAATCGCAGAACAACCGCGGCTTTGCGGGCATGGACCCCGAACGCCAGCGCGAAATCGCCGCCAAGGGCGGTCGGGCCTCCCATGAGTCCGGCAACGCGCACGAGTTCGACTCCCAAGAGGCGCGCAAGGCGGGCCAGCAGAGCCACAAGAACCGCTAAGCGGTTCGCACTTCCCGGGCGCGAAGCCCGACATGCCGGCGTTGCGTAGCGGCATGTGCGGCGGGGTGGAGGGTGACTGCCTGCGGGCGGGCCCGAGCCCCGCTTCTTCTTTGTGGTCGGCGCGTGTTCCGCGGCGCATGCTTGCCGTGCCGTGCCGTGCCGTGCCGTGCCGGCGCTAGCGCGGCCATGCACGGCGAGGGCAGCCGACAGGCGTGTCCGGCGCTTGCGGGAAGCAGCGTCAGTACGTGGGCCGCTTCGGTTTACCCACGAAGTGACGGCGTATGACGCTGATGCGCCCGTCCGCTTCGATATAGGCCCGATGCACTTCGTCGAGATCGCCCACGCCGGCGGCGCGAAGCTCGGCCAGCAGTTCGTCCTCGGTCAGATACTCCTTGCGCAGGCCTGCGCGCAGTATCTCGCCATCCTTGACGAGCAGCACCTGGCCGGGCTCCAGCCACCGGCGCACGCGTGGCGAGTAATAGCCCAGGCGGTCGACGATGATGCTCCAGAACACGATGGTGGCCACCACGGTGATACCCGACAGCAGGGTGGAGTCGTCGCTGCTCGCGAGCGCGTTACCGGCCGCGTCGGCGACCAGCATCACCACCACCAGGTCCGCCACGCCGACGGTGCCCAGGTCGCGCCGCCCCGCGAGCCGCAGCAGGATGAAGATCGCCCAGTACATCACTGTGCCGCGCAAGACCATTTCCAGCGGCGAAGAATCCAGGTAGAGGATGGCAGCGAGTTCGGCGGGCATAGAAATGACGGATGAGGGATCGGATGCAGCGGATCGCGAGGCAGGGCCGAGCAGCGCACGCGGCCGTGGCGCCGGCCGGCGCCACTCGATTTCAGGCGGCGACCGGTGCCGCGAGTACAGTGTCGCCCTGCGGTTGCGCCTTGCCCGCACGGTTCAGCAAGCAGCGTACCCCTTACCTGGGGGCAGCCACGCCGTACAAGCTGGTGTCGGTGCGGAACGTGCGCGGCATCTGTCGAGCCCGTGCGCGGCGCCGGCACACGGGCGTCTGGCTCGGCTGCCTGTCTTGGAATGGGGCTTGCTGTCGTCAGGCTGGGCCATTCGGGTCCCGTTCGCACGCACGGAGGTTCGTCAACCATGAGTTCGGAATCGAGCGACAAGACGCTGCCGCCCCAGGAGCAGCCGCGACAGCCGGGTATCCAGGCGCAGATGACGCCGCAGCCGGAGGTCGTGCAGCCGCCCTACAGGGCCGCGGGCAAGCTGGAGGGACGCAAGGCCGTGGTGACGGGCGGCGACAGCGGTATCGGGCGGTCGGTCGCCGTGCTGTTCGCCAAGGAGGGCGCGGATGTGCTGGTAGCCTACCGCGACGAGCATGACGACGCGCGCGAGACGCAGCGTCTCGTGCAGGCCGAGGGGCGGCGCTGCGAACTCTTTGCCGGCGACATCGGCGAAGAGGCCCAGGCGCGGGCGCTTGCGCAGCGCGCCGCCGAGCTTTTCGGCCGGGTGGACATCCTGGTCAACAACGCGGCCGAGCAGCACACGAGCCAGGCGCTGGAAAACGTGTCCGCCGAGCAGTTGGAGCGCACGTTCCGCACCAACTTTTTCGGCATGTTCAACCTGACGCGCGAAGTCCTGCCGCACATGCACGAAGGCGGCGCGATCATCAACACCACCTCCGTCACGGCCTACCGCGGCAGCTCGCACCTGATCGACTATGCATCGACCAAGGGCGCCATCGTGGCCTTCACCCGCTCCCTGTCGTCGATGGTGATCGAGCGCGGCATACGCGTGAACGCGGTGGCGCCCGGGCCGATCTGGACCCCGTTGATTCCCGCCTCGTTCAGCGCCCAGGAAGTGGAGAAGTTCGGCGCAAGCGTGCCGATGAAGCGGCCAGGCCAGCCCTCGGAAGTCGCGCCGGCCTATGTGTTCCTTGCCTCGGACGATGCGAGCTACATGAGCGGCCAGGTGCTGCACCCCAATGGCGGCGAAGTGATCAACGGCTGACGGGAACCCTGTCGCCGCGGGGCGGGCACTTGACTCGTGCGCCCGCCCCGCGGTGGCGCGGGCGACGCCCGCAGCCGGCGAAAATCGGTCTCGGCCGGGGGTCCGCAGTGTCAGGCGCGCTGGGTCGCTCCGCCGTCCACGTACAGGTCGGCCATGGTTACGTGGCTGGCCTGATCCGACAACAGGAACATGACGGCGGCCGCCACATCTTCCGGTTCGCCGATCTTGCCCAGCGGGATCCCCGCCTTGAACTGCTCGGGAATGCCGGCGATCACGCGTTGTTCGCCCGACGCGTCGGCCCACATACCGGTCTGCATGGGCGTGCGGGTGGAACCCGGGGCCACGATATTGCAGCGGATGCCCAGCGGAGCCAGTTCCAGGCCCAGGGAACGCATGTACATCGTGGTGGCGGCTTTCGAGGCCGCGTAGGCCGCCATGCCGTAGCGCGGCACGCCCGCGGCGTTCGAGGAGACTGCCACCAGCGCACCCTCGCGCCGCGGCCCCATCCGGCGGGCCAGGGCGCGGGTCAGGTGAAAAACGCCGTCGGTATTGACCGCGAACGTCTGTCGCCAGTCGGCCGCCGAGGTCTCGGTAGCCAGCCCAGTGGTGAGCACCCCGGCGAGCGACACGCCGAAGCGGATCGGCCCGATCTCTTCTTCGACGCTTGCCACCAGGGCGTCGACGGCCGACGCATCGCGCACGTCCAGCGGCAGCCGGGTCAGGCCGTCCACGGCGGCGGCTTGCGGCCAGTCGAGGTCGGTGGCCACCACGCGGGCGCCGGCTTCGATCAGCGCATGTACCACGGCGGCGCCGATGCCGCCGCCCGCGCCGCTCACCAGCGCGATTCGATTCCGAAAGCCCGTCAGTTGCATGATGCCGTCTCCGTGTCGAGCGCCGCGATCAGCGCCTGGGTACTCAGTGCGACGCCGCAACGTCCGGCGACCCATTTCAAGGCCATATCGTGGTCCTCCCGGTTGAAGTCCGCCACGGCGTCGGCGACCAGGAAGGGTTCGATATCCCGCTGGAAGGCCTCGGCGGCCGTGGCCATGCAGCCAATGTGGGCATAAACGCCGCAGACGATCAACTGGTCGCGCCCGCGCACCCGCATCAAGTGCTCGAGGTTCGAGCGCTGGAAGGCGGAATAGCGGTGCTTGACCAGCACGAAGTCTTCTTGTCGTGGGGAGAGTTCCGGAATGATGGCTTGATGCTCGGGTACCGCCGACATGCCCGGCCCCCAGAGGTCGGCCTGCAGGCCGCGGTCGCGCCGGTCCTGGTTGCCCGCCTGGGCCGTGTAGAACACCGGCATGCGCAGCGAGCGCGCGCGCTCGATCAGGCGCACGATGTTGGCGACTGCGGGAGCCAGCGGGCTGGCGTCGGCGGCGTAAGGCGCCAGAAAGTAGCGCTGCATGTCGTGCACGAGCAGCGCAGCGCGCGCAGGGTCGGCACGCCACGGCGCGCGCGACGCGGGAATCTCGTCTTCGGTGGGTAGCGGGTAGATGGGGATTCGGGGTAGACCAGCCATGATTCGATCTTCGTGGGGTGCGGAATGGGAAAACGGGCGTACGGGCGGAGGCGCTCGCCGGTGGACGTCGAGCGCAAGGCCGTTCATGCTGCGTTGTCGAGAGACCGGCCGCTTTCGTCGATGCCGAAGGTCGCCAGCATGGCCAGGAACTTGGCCGAGGTCTCGGCTTCTTCCAGGGCAGGGTCGGAGCCGGCGACGATGCCGGCGCCGGCATAGAGCCTGGCCTCGGTGTCGAGAAGCTCGGCGCAGCGCAATGCCAGGTACCAGCAGCCGTCGCCCGCACCGTCGATCCAGCCCACCGCACCGGCGTAGAAGCCGCGGTCATAGCCTTCCAGCGCGGGCAGGGCCGCTTCGGCCGCGGCGCGCGGCATTCCGCCCACCGCGGGGGTGGGATGGAGCACGGCGAGAAGCTCGGCGCACGAGGACTCGGGGTCGCGCAGGCGGCCTTCGATCCGGGTTCCCAGATGCCACATCTGCGCCGTCGAGACCAGGGCCATGCCCTGCGGAGCGCTCAAGCGGTCGCAATAGGGCGCCAGTGCATCCAGCACCATCTCGGCCGCCATGGCGTGCTCGCGTCTGTCCTTGTCCGACGCCAGCAAGGCCGCGCCCGCTGCACGATCCCGTGCGGTGTCGGCGTGGCGGCGAGCCGAGCCCGCCAGTGGGTGCGAGACGACTTGGCGCCCCTGCCGCTGCAGCAGCAGTTCGGGCGTCGCGCCCAGCAAGCGGCGGCGTTCGCCGGCACGACGCGCGGGGAGCGGGACGCGGAACACGGTGGCTTCGGGATCGCGCTGCAACCGCGCCAACAGCTCGGCCTCGGCGTGCGGCTGCTCGCCCAGTAGGCGCAGGCTGCGTGACAGCACGATCTTGTCGAACTCGCCGCGCTGGATGCGCCGCACCGCTTCGGCTACGGCAGCGCGGTAGCCGGCGCCCGAAGGTTCGGCCACCACACGCACGGCGCGGGTGCCGCCGCCGCTTGCCGCCGGGGCTGTCCAGCGGCGTGCGACGAGCGCATCGGGTTGGAACAGCGCGTCGTCGGCGCGGCGATCATAGGGAATCGCCCCGACCAGCAGCCGTGGCCCGTCGGGATGGGAATCGAAGAAGCTCGCGGCGCGCTCGGCCAGCGTGGGAAGCGCGCCGCTGGGCAGGTCCCGCTTGCGTCCCGCCACGGTGAGCGAGTGGCGGGGCCCGTCCAGCAGGAAGTCAGGCACCGGCGGGCGGGGGGCATCATCGGATAAAGGAGTCATCAGCAAGGCTCGTCACAAGACAAGGCTCGGCATACCCACGCCTGCATGAGGGTGGGCGGCCGCCCTGTTCGGCGCCGGCAACGCTGGCTGGAGGAAGGCTCGCCCTGAGGCGGCGGCTCCTGCCGGATTGCCGGCCGTCAACAGGCGTGTCGGACGGTGTGGCGGGGAAGAAGGCCGGGGCGGCTTGAAAGGGCGAGTGTCACGAAAAAGCGTTGCGGATGAGGCACGAACCGACCCGGCCTGGAGCGGCCGGCGAGATCGGCGATGCAAAGGTGTCGGATAACGGACCGGCGCAAGTGACGGCCGGACGCTCGAGTATACGCCCGTCGGGCGAGGCCACGCTGGCGGTGGATGGCCTGGCGATAGGTCCTGCCGTCATCCGCACGAGGCCGGCGAACGCTCAAGACATGAACACGGTCGGCGCTACATGGAACCGCTCGGATAGGGCCTTCACCTGGCGCAGGTTGAGCTCGCGTCGGCCGCGCAGGATTTCGGAGACCACGCCCTGGCTGCCGACTTCGGGCACTTCGGACTGGTTCAGGCCATGTTCATTGATGAGCGCGCGCAGTACGTCGGCAGGCGCTGCAGTGTCAGGCCAGGGGTGTACGCGGTCTTCGTCCTCGCGGATGCCGTCGGCAACGACATCGAGCAGGCCGGGCGCAGCCTCCACGCCGGAGCGTGCGGCGTCTTCGGCAAGCTGCTCGGCCAGGGCAAGCATCTGCTCGTAGTGCGATTCATCAAGGATCGGTCCGCCGATTCCGTAGCGCTGGTGGAAAGCCGCCCATTCGCGGCACAGATCTTTGACGTTCATTTCCAGTCACCTTTGCCGTAGTCCTTGTGCGTGAGCACGGCTTTGACCGAGATGATTTGCGGGCGAAAGCAAGGGTATGGTCCAAGGCATTTACGCGGACCGGGTTATGGTCATTCGCTTTATTCCTGCATTCGGCCTATGCTGGCATGTTGGCTTCAGCAAGCGTGCTGTGGCCGCCCATAGGCCATGGAGGTCGAAATGGACAAGAAAGGAAAGCCGGCAAAGAAGGCGCAGCCGAAGTCGCCACGACCCGCGAACGAAGGGGGCTGGCCAGGCCAAAGCCCTGATTCGGGGATCAAGTTCGCAAAGTCGGTTCACGACCGCAAGCCCGGCGGGCGGGGCGCAGCTAGGGGTCGGTGATCGACGTTAGCGGCTTGGCCGCTGCAACCAGTCGATTGAGCGGCTCAATCAGCAGGCCCTGCGAGTATTCGATGCAGATTTGGTGCACCTCGGCGCAAGTAGCCGCGCAGGCCTGCCATATGGCGAGCGCGGTATTCATCGATTCCGGCAGCCGATACGCGTAGATGGGAGGGCGCAGACCAGCTCTGCCATGCTCGATGCACCGGCATCGTCAGTGCCGGACGGCGGTTGACAACCGCTGAAGGTGTCTCGGCAATACGCGAGGGTTCCGACGGATGTCGTCCAAGTGACCTGGCCTCGCGTGCTGCCGGTTTGCCGACTGGCGTGGGGGCGACCCCAGCCAAGGGGCGAGCGGCAGCGGTTGGTGGCGATCCCGGGGTCGCCGCCTGCTAGCGCCAGGCACGGCGCGATATAAATGCCAGCCCTCAACAGTTGGCAGGCCTGCCAGCTCAATCAGGGCGTATGCCATGATCAAGCCGACCCTCAGCTACAAGCAACGCCGATCGCTGATCCTGTTGCTCATACTGCTGGTCGGTTAGCAGGGTACTACCCTCGAAAAAGGGTGGCTACACTTCATTGAGCGCACATCGCTGCGCGCCCTCTCCTGAATCCCTGGTTGTTAAAGAACGAATCGCCGCTAGGCAGGGTACTGCTACGAGCATTACTGGTTGGGCTTGGCCCCCAGGGTTGCGTAACTACAAAAAATTCTTGCAGTGCCTTGTTTTTGTAACTACAATAACTGCGTGAACCTTACATTCGACCCGGCCAAGAACGAGAGCAACATCGCCAAGCATGGTGTGTCGCTCTCGCTGGCGAGCAACCTGGAGTGGCCGGAAGTGATGTGTAAGCCCGATACGCGGCAGGATTACCACGAGGTACGAGAAATTGGCTATGGCGTGATCGGCGATCGCCTTTACTGCGTGGTATTCACGCAGCGCGGCGACACGATGCATGTCATCAGCCTGCGCAAGGCGAATTCACGGGAGGTGAAACACTATGTCGAGCAAACGTAGGCTGATTGTGCCAACGCCTGAAGAAGACGCAGCCATCAACGCCGGCATTGCGGCCGACCTCGACACGTACGAACTGGGCGCGGACGAGTTCAAGCAACTCAAACGCATCGGCCGGCCGCCTAAGGCTAGTCCGAAGGTCGCGGTGACGATCCGTTACGACCAGGAGGTCATCGATGCCTTCAAGGCCGGTGGGGAAGGGTGGCAGACCCGGATGAACGACGCACTGCTGAAGGCGGTGCGGCAAGGCGCGCACTGAGCGCCGACAACCGCCTAGACGTTAAAAATCCCGCGCGCGGCGGAGTGGATCGGCAGTGGCGGGTGTACTCAGCCGTCGCTGTGCTTTTCGGGGTGGTCGGTGATCCGAGGTATTCCTGTCGTCTTGCCGGGGTTCTCGTTCTGCCATTCGTGCAAAGCGATTGCCACAGAATGTCCGTGTCCAGCACCAGCCGATTAGCCGCGTCTTTGAGCCAATCATGATCGTCGTGTGCAGCTATGGCGTGGTTCAACGCATCGTTCAAAAGGTGTATGCGCTGCGACGGGCACGATCAGTACGTCCGACGCCCGCGAGAAGTCCACCCCGGCCGAGATCTCCGATGAGGTTTTGGACGCGTGGCAGGACGTTTCTCTCATCGCGTATCAGTTTCTGTCCGCGCTTGCGCTGAAGGGCGCTTCGGCCAGGATCCATATCGGCCTCATCGCCCAGCAGGTCCGGGATGCATTTACCGCCCAAGGCCTGGACGCCACACGGTACGGGCTTCTGTGCCGGGATGAGTGGGAGGAGGAGTACGAGCCCGTGATGGGTACGCGGGATATCTACCAATGGGTCGAGCACGAGACCCGGGAAAAGGACGAGCCCGTTCGCATCGAATGGCGCTACGACAGGATCGGCACTGAGGAATACGAAACCGACGAGCGCCGTTTGGTGCGCAGCGGGAGATCGGTGGGGAGTCCGCGCGGACCAGTGCCTATTTCTGGAAGCCGCTCTTCAGCGTCGCACCGTTGCGCGACTCGCCGCACGCGTCAGCGCGCTGGAAGATTGAGGCGGGTCAAATGTGTGGTCGTTCTTCCATGGCTCTCCTGTCCTGATAGAAGGGCGTTGTCTGGCGTTCGCCATGGAGCCCAAAGCGCTTCCGTGAGCCTCATCGCACCAGCCAATGTAGTAGAAAGAAACATACTTGATGGCCCACCCCGCGCGGGCTTTTTCCTCATCCGCAATACCTGCCCACCGTATCATGCATTGTGCGGGAACTTGAAGGCTTCAGGAGATATCTCATGGCAACCGTCTCTCGCGATTTTATTGACCTTGGTGCGGAGGGCGTGAGTCAGTCGCGATCTGCCATGTTCAATCGGCAGACCATTCAGGCTGCGGTGAATGAACTTCATGGGCGTTCCCAGGGAGGCTGCCTCTTGCTGCCGGCGTGTTCGGGAGGCGGTACGATCGATGTCGATCAGTACTCATATCTCTACAACGACATCACGATCGAGGGATACGGGCAGGCGACCGTCCTGCGTAATGTGACGGAGACCGAGACTTTCGGTGGCCAGGGGCGCATCTGGGATGTGGGCAACTACAACCCCAACGATATCCTGACTGAGCCCGCATATGACGTCGACCCGCTGGCGCGTGGGTCGGTCACGGCGACGCTGGTAACGGCCGGGCATGCGAGCCAGTTCGCGCCGGGTGATCTGGTGTGGGTCGCTACGAGCGAGCGCGTGGGCATGTTCGCTGTTGGGTTTCAGGCGAACCGCATCCGCTCGATTTCCGGGGCAGTGCTCACGATGGAGCGCCCCTGGTACGACGACATCGGAGGGGTGCAGCCGCAGATCTACAAATCGTCGGGCACGATCATCAATGCCAATGATGGCCGGCCTCGCCGGCTCGTTGCGGGCTGTGCATTCCGAAAGCTGCGCATTCCGAAAGCTGCGCATTGTCACCTCAGCGCCACGGGCATGGGCTACGGCAGCGGGCGGCATGTACGAATGCACGTTCGAGGATCTGTGGATGGATGTTCGCGCGGCGATCTATCACAACGCGACGTTCTACAGCAGGTTCAACCGCATCACTTCCACGTTCTGCGACCGTTTTATCGAGTCGGGTGTGTACTCCCATGATAACGACTACACGGTCATCCAGGGCATCTATCAGCCGCGCGACATTCCGGTCGAGGGCGAGCCGCTCATCGGATTTAACGAGAATAGTCGTCGCGCGCGCGTGCGTAATTTCCGCATAGACGCTGGAGAATGCGCGGAGGCGGCCGTTGCATCCTGGTTCTGGGCGAGCGACTGCTCGGTAGAGGACGGAGTGGTGTATGCCCGCAACCTGACGAGTGACCTTATCAAATTCGCCCCGGGCCTGGGGCAATCGTGCTCTCGCAATGCGATTCGCCGCGTCGAGGTTGACCAGGCTACTCCTGGCCGTCTATTGGTATTCGGCTATGGCACACAAGTAAGCGATAACGCCGATAATGTCGCCGAGGACCTCACGTTCACCGGCCCCCAGGCCCAGCCCGACGCAGTGCGCATGGCGTCGGGTCAACGTCCTGTTGCGCGGGGAATCGTGTCCGAGCGTGGAGGCTACGTGGTGACCCAGGGGGCTGTCGAGCCGCAGCTCGAGCGCATCGTTGCACGGTCGGAGCGGCACATGATACAGACACGCTCGCGTACGGTTACGATTACCGGTGTGTCGCCCGATGGCTCTGGCGGTGTGCGGATGACCGCCGCTGATCATCTCTTGCGTTCCGGAGACCGGGTGCGCATAAGCGGCGTTTTTGGAGTGCCAGTTAACGGTAGCTGGATCGTCGCCAGCATGGATTCTGACCAGTTCGACCTTGTCGGTTCAGTGTTCAGTGGCAGCTATGAGTCGGGCGGTACGATGCGTTGGGAGGCGACGGGCCAGTTTCTTGACATGCGTGATCTATCGGCAATCGATCTCGCGCGTGTCGGCGTCAAGGTCGGCCCCCCGGGTAGCGTCACGTCCACGAACCCCAACAACGTGGTCGCCTCGACGGTCGTCCCTATCGATACGCTTGTTGCGGGTGACGAGATCGACGTGCGGACAAGCTGCCTGGCGAGTGGTACTGCAGGTGCGAAAACGGTGACCGTCCTGCTTAACGGCACGGCGGTTGCCACACTCGCATACACATCGGCCGAGACTGGCAACGGAGCGATCGATGTCAAGATCTACACTTCGTCCGCAACAGGCGGCAAGTACATCACCGGTACGGTGCGAAAAGGCTCGAACGTCTCAAGCTTGCGGTCTGTACATTCGATCAACACACAAGCGGAACCGCTGCGCATCGACGTCGTTGCCTATGTCTCGTCATCGCCAGATGTGCTCTATCCCGATGGCACGGTGATTCGCGCCAATCGATGGGGATCACTGCTAGATAGCTGAAGCCGCATTCCATCATTCGCACCAACTGGCCCGCCGGCGAGAGCCCGCGGGCTTTTTCTTCGCCCGCAGTCACCCCGTAAGCTCCCCTGTCAAGTAGACAACGACAGATACAGAGTCGGAGCGCGGATTAACCGAGGCATGTACTGCACCGGCCGGACGCCGCCCAGCGCTTGGTGTGGGCAGTATTCGTTGTAGTCGATCAGCCATTGGTCGGTGATGGCCTGGACCTGTTGCAGCGTGGCGAACAGATGGGCGTCGAGCACCTCGGTCCGATACGTCCGATTGAAGCGCTCGATGAAGGCATTCTGGTTAGGCTTGCCCGGCTGGATATATCGAACGGCGATGCCTTTGGCAGTTGCCTATTGTGGTTGAGGCACATTTCCGAGATGTCGCGTCCCACACCCAACGCTCGCAAATGCGAGCGACCTGTCGAGCGGAGGTCGTGTGGGGTGAAGCGGCGAACAGGAGGGATATGGTGCTCGAGCCAGTACTTGATAGCGTCGGCGATCGTGTTGTTGTTGATGTGGTTATCGCCGTGCGCTCACTCGAGGCGGCTGTAGGTGCGGGCAGGTACAACGAACTCGGAGTTCCAGGCCAATGGCCGCAGTTCGTGGAACCAGCCGGCCACCGGCGGCGTCAGGGGCACGTCCATAGCCGTTCCGGTTTTCGACGCCAGTATTTGCCAGCGCGCAGCCCAGAGCGTCGACGGTCTCCTCGTCAAGGTGCACATTGGCCCAAAGCGCGGTCACGAACTCGTTCGACCGAACCATCGTGGCAAGCAGCACCCATACCGCCAACTGGTTGATGCGGTTCATCGACGGGTTCATGACGTGCTTCAGCTCCGCGTTCGTGAGCATGAGCCGCTTGCGTGGTGCGGGGCGTTTGCCGATCACCGCTTCGAGGTCGATGTCTGTGCAAGGATGCGTCGTGATGACGTGCTGGCCGGGCCCGTGCTTGAACAGTTCCTTGGCGACGATCCAGAAGGATTCAGCTTCGCGCCAGCCGCGCTCTTGGTAGCGGCGGAGCAGAGTCGCAATATCAGACCCGTTGATGGACGGCGCCGGACGCCCGCCGAACTGCGTGCGTATGCGTTTTCGCTGGCGACTGTAGGTGCGATTGGTGCTCGCGGACAGGCCGGGCAGTATCTTCGTCTGGTAGTCGTCGATAAGCCAGGCAACGGACTTCTCGGCCTGCGCCGCTCGTTTCGCTGCTTGCTTCTCTGCCGCAGGGTCCGCGCCGGCATCGATCTGAACCCGATAAGAGCTGGCGAGCTTGCGTGCACTCGCCAACGCCAAGTCTGGGTAGTTGCCCAGCGTCAATTCTCGGCGTTTTCCAGCAAAGCGATATCGGAGAACTCATGTCGCCGTGCCGCTGGCTGACAGCGTGAACGTGAGTCCACCGCCATCGGACTTCGCGACGGGGGCGCCCGCTCGAACCCAGTTGCGGAGCTGGACCTCGATGAGAGAGCCTTGTGCAGTTCTTGTTGCCATCGTCTGACTGGGTAGCTTCTTCTCTAGCTACCCACCTAGGAACCACGAAAAACAGAAAAATCAAGGACTTGATGTGATGCGTGAGACGCCGGGAAACGCCGGGATACTCAAACCAAGATTACGTCGTACTGCTCCTGGCTGTACGCCGTTTCCACCTGCAGCGACACCGGCTTGCCGATGAAGTCTCCCATCTGTGCGAGGTGCTGGCTTTCTTCTTCCAGAAACAGGTCGATCACGGTCTGTGAGGCGAGGATGCGGAACTCGCGCGGATTGAACTGGTGCGCCTCGCGTAGCAGCTCGCGCAGGATCTCGTAGCACACGGTGCGGGCCGTGCGGATGTTGCCGCGCGCCTGGCAGACGGGGCAGGGCTCCGTCATCATGTGGGCCAGGGACTCGCGCGTGCGCTTGCGCGTCATCTCGACCAGGCCCAACTGGGTGAAGCCGTTGACGGTGACGCGCGTGCGGTCGCGTGCGAGGGCCTTCTTGAGCTCCACCAGGACCGCATCGCGGTGCTCGTGGTTCTCCATGTCGATGAAGTCGAGGATGATGATGCCGCCGAGGTTGCGCAGGCGCAGTTGGCGCGCGATGGCCTGGGTGGCTTCGAGGTTGGTCTTGAAGATGGTGTCGTCGAAGTTGCGGCCGCCGACGAAGCCGCCGGTATTGACGTCGATGGTGGTCAGCGCTTCGGTCTGGTCGATGATGAGGTAGCCGCCGGACTTCAGGTCGACCCGGCGCGACAGGGCGCGCGCGATTTCCTCGTCGACGTTGTAGAGGTCGAAGAGCGGGCGTTCGCCGCTGTAGTGGGCCAGGCGCGCGAGCACCTGCGGGGTGTACTCGCCGGCCCATCCGCGCAGCGCGGCCACGGTGGCGCGCGAATCCACCTGGATGGTCTGCGTCTCGGCGCTCACCACGTCGCGCAGCACGCGCTGGGCGAGGGTGAGGTCTTCGTGCAGCAGGGTGGGCGGGGCGCTGGTGCGGCTGCGCTGCTGTACGGAGCTCCAGAGCTTGGCGAGGTAGTCGATGTCGGCGGCGATCTCCTCCTCGCTGGCGTCCTCGGCCTGGGTGCGCACGATGTAGCCGCCGGCTTCGTCTTCGGGGGTGAGGCGCTGCACGAGCTCGCGCAGGCGGTTGCGCTCGGTCTCGGATTCGATGCGTTGCGAGATGCCGATGTGCGGGTCGTAGGGCAGGTAGACGAGCAGCCGACCGGCCAGGCTGATCTGCGTGGACAGGCGAGCGCCCTTGGTGCCGATCGGGTCCTTGATGACCTGGACCTTGATCGACTGGCCTTCGAACAGCAGCTTCTCGATGGGCGTGGGGGTCTGTCCGTTGGCGCGCTCGAGCCGGTTCTCGCGGATGTCGGCGATGTGCAGGAAGGCCGCGCGCTCCAGCCCGATCGCCACGAAGGCGCTCTGCATGCCGGGCAGCACCCGTGCGACCTTGCCCAGGTAGACGTTGCCGACGTAGCCCTTGTGCGCGCTGCGCTCCAGGTGCAGTTCCTGGACGGCGCCTTGGGAAACGACGGCCACGCGCGTCTCGAACGGAGACACGTTGACGAGGATGTCTTCGCTCATGGGAGGGTGATGCCGACGTGGTTGAGCAGGCGTGCGGTCTCGAACAGGGGCAGGCCCATGACGCCGGTATAGCTGCCTTCGATGCGTTCGACGAAGATGCCGGCCAGGCCCTGGATGCCGTAGGCGCCGGCCTTGTCGTAGGGTTCGCCGCTGTCGCAGTAGCGCGCGATGTCGCGCGCGGACAGGGGGCGGAACTGGACGGTGGTGATCGACACGTCTTCGTGCAGACGGCCGTCCAGGGCGGCCAGGGCGAGCGCGGTGCGCACTTCGTGGCGGGTGCCCGAGAGGCGGCCCAGCATGGCCGCCGCCTCGTCGCGGTCGGCGGGCTTGCCGAGCACGTCGTCGCCCAGGATCACCGTGGTGTCGGCGGCAAGGACCGGGCGCACCGCGAGCCCGCGCTTGCGGATCGTGACGACCCCGCGCTGCGCCTTCTCGCGCGCGGTGCGTACGACATAATCGGCGGGCGACTCGCCCGGCAGGCGTGGCTCGTCGTCCTCGGTCGCGGCGAGCACGAGTACGTCGTGGGGAACCCGCATGTGGGAGAGCAGCTCGCGGCGGCGCGGGCTGCGTGATGCAAGATAGATGGCCGTCATACCCCGGATTATGCCCGGTGGTAGGGGTGGTTGTGCAGTATGGCCCACGCGCGGTAGAGCTGTTCGGCCAGCAGCACGCGCACCATCGGGTGGGGCAGGGTGAGGGAGGACAGGCGCACCAGGCGGTCGCAGCGCTGCTTGAAGCCGGCGTCCAGCCCGTCCGGGCCGCCGATCACGAAGGCTACGTCGCGCCCGTCGTTGCGCCATTGCCCGAGATGGGTCGCCAGGTCCATGGTGGTGAGGTCGCGGCCGCGTTCGTCCAGGGCGATGCGTAGCGCGCCGGCCGGCAGCGCGGCGTCGATGCGCTGGGCTTCGGCGGCCATCATCTGCGCGGGCGTGCGGCCGCTGGTGCGCGGCTCGGGCTTGATCTCGCGCAGTTCGATCGGGCAGTCCGCCGGCATGCGCTTGGCGTACTCGGCGTAGGCCTCGGCGACCCAGCCGGGCATGCGGTTGCCGACGGCGGCGATGATGAGCTTCATGCCTTACTGGCCGAGCTTGACCCGCACCGGCTTGCCGCCCCAGACTTCTTCCAGCGCGTAGTACTGGCGGATGGCCGGTTGCATGATGTGCACGACGATGTCGCCCAGGTCGACCAGCACCCACTCGCCGGTTTCCTCGCCTTCGGTGGCGACGATGGGCACCTCGAGCGCCTTGGCCTTCTCGCGCACGCTGTTGGCGAGCGCGCGCGTCTGCCGGTTGGAGGTCGCGCTGGCGATCACCACGCGGTCGAACAGGCCCGTCAGATGGGTGGTGTTGAAGACCTTGATGTCCTGCGCCTTGACGTCTTCCAGGGCGTCGACGACGGCGCGTTGCAGTTTTCTGAGATCCATGTAGAAGTCGTCAGGTCCGATAGAGATGGTGAGTGCGGATGTAGTCGGCGACGGCTGGGGGTGTGAGTCCGTCGATGGGTTGGCCGCGGCGCAGGCGCTCGCGGATGTCGGTGGCCGAGGCGTTGCGCGGCGCGAAAGGCACGTGCAGTACGCTGCGGCCGTGCGCGTCCAGCCATTGCTTGAGCGCGGCGGGTGCCTCGGGCGGATGGCCGGGGCGCTCGGCGACGGCCAGTTGCACGCGGGCGGCGATCTCCTGCCAATCGCGCCAGGTGTCGAAGTTGCGTAGCTGGTCGCTGCCCATGAGCCAGAACAGCGTTTGGCCGGGGTCTTCGCCCGCCTTCAGTTCGCGCAGGGTCTGCACCGTGTAGGTCGGCCCGCCGCGGCGGATCTCGCCGTCGTTGATGGTCAGGCCGTCGCGGCCCTGGATCGCCAGCGCGAGCATGGCCAGACGCTGGTCCGCGCTGGCGCCCAGGGCGCCGCGCTGCCATGGCTGCGCGGCCGGCAGCAACTGCACTTCGTCCAGCGCGAGCGCGCAGCGCGCGCTCTGCGCGAGATCCAGGTGGGTGCAATGAATCGGGTCGAAGCTGCCGCCGAGCAGCCCGACGCGCCGGGCATCGGCCGCATGCACGGGCTGGCTCAAACCCATTCGCGGGGAACGAGGAATTCGGCGAGCCCGGCCTCGGCGCTGCCGGCCTCGGGATGGTAGTCGTAGCGCCAGGCGGCGCCGGGCGGCATGGACATCAGGATCGATTCGGTGCGTCCGCCGGACTGCAGGCCGAACAGGGTGCCGCGATCGTAGACGAGGTTGAACTCGACGTAGCGGCCGCGCCGGTAGGCCTGGAAAGCGCGCTCGCGCTCGCCGTAGGCCAAGCCGCGCCGACGCTCGACGATGGGCAGGTAGGCGGCCAGGAAGGCGTCGCCCACCGCGCGGGTGATCGCGAACGATGCGTCGAAGCCGGGCTCGTTGAGGTCGTCGAAGAACACCCCGCCCACGCCGCGCGTCTCGTTGCGGTGCTTCAGGAAGAAATACTCGTCGCACCAGGCCTTGTAGCGGACATACCATTCGGCGCCGTGCGGCGCGAGGGCGTCGGCGCACACCTGGTGGAAGTGCCGCGCGTCTTCCTCGAACGGATAGTAGGGTGTGAGATCCATGCCGCCGCCGAACCAGAACACGTCGCCCGCCACGAAGGCGCGCACGTTCATGTGCGTGGTCGGGATGTACGGATTGCGCGGATGCAGCACCATCGACACGCCCATGGCCTCCCACGGGCGGCCGGCGAGTTCGGGACGCCGCGCGGTGGCCGACGGGGGCAGGGTGCTGCCGCGCACGTCGCTGAAGAGCACGCCCGCGCGCTCGAACAGCTCGCCGCCCTCGATGAGGCGCGAGATGCCGCCGCCGCCCTCGGCGCGTTCCCAGGTGTCGGTGAGAAAGGCGGCCTGGCCGGCCTCCTCCAGCGCACCGACGATGCTCGCCTGCAGGCCGGTGAAGTAGTTGCGCAGCGCGTTCTTGCGCTCGTCCTCAAGACTCATGCTGCCCTCCCGTGTCAGGACCGGGCCTGGCCCGGCTTGGCGTTGATGGCGCGCCAGCCGATGTCGCGGCGCACCTGCGAGCCCGCGAAATGGATGCGGTCGACGGCCTGGTAGGCGCGCTGCTGCGCGAGCTTGACCGAGTCGCCCAGCGCCGTCACACAGAGCACCCGGCCGCCCGAGGTGACGACCTTGTCGCCGTCCTGGCGGGTGCCGGCGTGGAACACCATGCAGTCCTGGGCCTCGGCGGGCAGGCCGTCGATGGCGTCGCCGGCGCGCGGCGTGGCGGGGTAGTTCGCCGCGGCCATGACCACGCCCAGCGCGGTGCGGCGATCCCAATCGATCTCGGCCTGGTCGAGCGTGCCGTTGACCGCGTGCTCGAACACCCTGGTGAGATCGCTCTTGATGCGCATCATGATCGGCTGGGTTTCCGGATCGCCCATGCGGCAATTGAACTCCAGCACCTTGATGGTGGCGGGCTGGGTGTCCGTGGCCGGCGCGATCATGAGGCCGGCGTAGAGAAAGCCGGTGAAGGGCGTGCCGTCGTGGGTCATGCCGTGGATGGTGGGCAGGATCACCTCGCGCATGATGCGGTTGTGCAACTGCGGGGTGACGATGGGCGCGGGCGAGTAGGCGCCCATGCCGCCGGTGTTGGGGCCCTGGTCGCCGGTGAGCAGCCGCTTGTGGTCCTGGCTGGTGGCCAGCGGCAGTACGTGCTGGCCGTCACAGAGGACGATGAAGCTGGCTTCCTCGCCGAGCAGGCACTCCTCGATCACCACGCGCGCGCCGGCCGCGCCCAGCGAGCCGTCGCCCAGCATGGCGTCGATCGCCTGATGCGCTTCGTCCGCCGTCTGGGCCACGACCACGCCCTTGCCGGCGGCCAGGCCGTCGGCCTTGATGACGATGGGCGCGCCCTGTTCGTCCACGTAGGCATGGGCGGCGGCCGGATCGGTGAAGGTCTGGTAGCGCGCGGTGGGGATGTTGTGGCGCACCATGAACTGCTTGGCGAAGTCCTTGGAGCTTTCAAGCTGCGCGGCGGCCTGGGTGGGACCGAAGATCTTGAGCCCGCGCGCGCGGAACACGTCGACCACGCCGGCGGCCAGCGGCGCTTCGGGGCCGACCACGGTGAATGCGACCTGGTTGGCCTGCGCGAAGTCGGCGAGGGCTTCGAGGTCCGTGATCTCGACATTCTGCAGGCGGTCGTCGCGGGCCGTGCCCCCGTTGCCGGGAGCGACGTAGACCGTCTCGACGCGATTGGACTGGGCCAGGCGCCAGGCCAGGGCGTGTTCGCGGCCGCCGGAGCCGATGATCAGGATACGCATGATATTTCGGGTTACAGACACGTTGAAGCCGCCGCCCCGGGTGGGACAGCGGCGGGATGCAGCGGGGCGGCGCTCAGTTCTGCTCGTCGAGCACGGCCGTGGTGTACACCTCCTGGACATCGTCCAGGGCCTCGAGAGCGTCCAGCAGCTTCTGCATGCGGACGGCGTCCTCGCCGGTGAGTTCGGTTTCGTTCAATGCCTTCATGACGATGCCGTCGACTTCGGCCTTCAGGCCGGCGGCGTCGAAGGCCTTCTTGACGGCGGGGTAGTCGCCGGGCGCGCAGATCACTTCGATCACGCCTTCGTCGTCGGTCTGGATGTCCTCGGCGCCGGCTTCCAGGCCGGCCTCCATCACCGCGTCCTCGGAAGTGCCGGGGGCGAAGATGAACTGGCCGCAGTGCTTGAACATGAAGGCCACCGAGCCTTCCTGGCCCAGGTTGCCGCCGTTCTTGGCGAAGGCGTGGCGGACTTCGGCCACGGTGCGGGTGCGGTTGTCGGTCATGCAGTCGACGATGACCGCGGCCCCGCCGATGCCATAGCCTTCGTAGCGGATTTCGTCGTAGTTGACGCCGTCGGCGCCGCCCGTGCCGCGCGCGATGGCGCGCTGGACGTTGTCCTTGGGCATGTTGGCGTCGGTGGCCTTGTCCCAGGCCAGGCGCAGGCGCGGATTGGCATCCGGGTCGGGCCCGCCCGCGCGCGCCGCCACCGTGATTTCACGGATGATCTTGGTCCAGAGTTTGCCGCGCTTGGCGTCTTGACGCCCTTTGCGATGCTGGATGTTCGCCCACTTCGAATGCCCTGCCATGAGTCGCCGTATTGCCTCGTTCACGTTTGGTGATTGGCGCGTATTTTACCGTGTGCGGGGCAGGGCGCGCGCAGGTGCCCGGTCCGTCGGGGTGCAGTGTGTGGGAATGCACGCACGTCCTGCGCGCAGCCCCGGGCGCGTCGCTAGGATGGGTTCCTCGTGGTAAAGCCGGGGGACGCATGTGGCGATGGATGGCGCTGGCCTGGGTAGCGGCAACGGGTTGTGTGCAGGTGCTGCCCGCGCTGCCGGGTGCTTTGGTTCGCACCATGCTCGCGGGCGGGGCGGTCGTGCTCGTGCTTGCCTGGCTGGGCCTGGTCCGGCCCCGCGCGCAGGGACGGGCGGCGCGGACGGCGGGGCGGGCGCGCGTTTTCGCCTGCGCGTTGCCCGTGCTCGCCGCCGGCCTGATGGCCGCTGCGCTGGCGCTGCAGCGCGCCGAGCTGCGCCTGCAGGAGGCGTTGGCTCCGGCTCACGAGAATCTGGTCACCCGGCTGGAGATCCTCGTTACCGGGCTCTCGACCCGGCTGGATGGCGGCCAGCGCTTCGAAGCCGGGGTGCTGGCCTCGCCGGTGGCCGGTGTGCCGGGGCGCCTGATGGTGAGCTGGTACGACAGCCGCGAGCCCGGAGCGCCGGCGGCGGCGCTGGTGCGGCCAGGCGAACGCTACAGCGCCGCCCTGGTGCTGCGCCGCCCGCATGGGCTTGCCAACCCGCATGCCTTCGACGCCGAGGCCTGGTTCTTCGAGCGCGGCCTGCGCGCGGTCGGCACCGTGCGCGGCACGCCCGAATGGTTGGGCGACGAACCCTGGGCGCGCGTCGGCACGGCGATCGAGCGCGTGCGCCATCGGCTGCGCGAGGCTATGCAGGCGCGCCTGGGCGAGCGCCGCCATGGCGGCGTCGTGCTCGCCCTGGCAGTGGGCGACCAGTCGGCCGTGCCCGCGCCAGACTGGGAGGCTTTCAACCGGATCGGCATCACGCATCTGGTCTCGATCAGCGGGCTGCACGTCACGCTGCTTGCCAGTATCTTCGCCTTGGCCACGCGCTGGCTGTGGCCAAGGCTGCGCTGGCGCGGGGTGGCCTGCGCCGAGCGCGTGCCGGCCCAGGTGCCCGCCGCACTGGTCGGCCTCGTCGTGGCCGGGCTCTATTGCCTGATCGCTGGCTGGGGCGTGCCGGCACGGCGCACGTTCTTCATGCTGGCCTGCGTCGCGGGCGCGGCGGTATCAGGCCTGCCCTGGCTGCCGTCGGCCGTGCTCGCCCTGGCCGCGGTGGCCGTCACGGCCATGGACCCTTGGGCGGTGCTGGCGCCCGGCTTCTGGCTTTCGTTCGGGGCGGTGGCCCTGCTCATGCTGGCAGCGGCCGGCCGCTGGCGCCCGGCGCGCGGCCCGCATGGGTGGCGCGGCCTGTGCCTGGCCGCGCGCGCGCAGCTTGCCATCTCGCTCGCGCTCGCGCCCCTGCTGGCCTGGCAGTTCCAGGTCGTCAGCCTGGCCGGGCCGCTGGCCAACGCGCTGGCCATACCCCTGGTGAGTTTCGTCGTCACACCGCTGGCGCTGGCCGGCATGCTGGCGGCGCCCGGGCCCTGGGCAGGCCTGGCCGATGGGATGCTGCTGACGGCGGAATGGCTGTTCGGCCTCCTGATGCGGGTGCTGCAGCCGCTGGCCGACGCGCCATGGTCGGCGTGGTCGGTCGCGGCCCCGGGCGTGGGCGCGCTGGCCTTGGGCCTGGCGGCCGTGCTCTGGCACCTGCTCCCGGCCGGCGCGCCCGGCCGCCTGGCTGGCCTGATCGCGCTGGCGCCCCTGGTGCTGCCGCGGTCTGCGGAGCTGGCGCCGGGCGAGTGGCGGCTGGCCGCGCTCGACGTGGGCCAGGGCGGCGGCGTGGTGATCGAGACCCGGCATCACGTGGTCGTGTTCGACCCGGGGCCGAGCTATGGGCCGGGCCGCGACGCCGGCGAGCGCGTGCTCTGGCCGTATCTGCGCGCGCGCGGCTGGCGCGAGCTCGACGAGGTGGTCGTGTCGCACGCGGACACGGATCATGTCGGCGGGCTGGCCTCGCTGCTGGCGCGCCTGCCGGTCCGCCGCGTGCGCGCGTCGGACGCCGGCGCGGCCGCCGACCGGCCGAGCGCGCCCTGTCGCGCCGGCCAGGGCTGGTGGGCCGATGGCGTGGCGTTCCGCTTTCTGCATCCCGGCGGCAGCGCGCCGGCGCCTGCCTCCGACAGGAACGCACGCAGTTGTGTGCTGATGGTGCAGGGCCTGCATCATGCGGCGCTGCTGCCGGGCGACATCCACGCTGCGCAGGAGCGCGCGCTCGCCGATGCGCACGACGGCGCGGTACGCGCCGACCTGGTGCTCATGGCGCACCACGGCTCGCGTACGTCCTCGGCACCCGCCTTCGTCGCGGGCACCGCGGCGGCGCACGCAGTGGCGCAGGCCGGCCATCACAGCCGCTTCGGCCATCCGCATGCCGACGTGCTCGGGCGCTGGGAGCGCGCCGGCGCCCGCGTCCACCGCAGCGACCGCGACGGCGCGGTCGTGGCCCATTCGCGCGCCGGCGGCCTGCGCGTCGAGCGCCAGCGCGAGCAAGGCCGCCGCTACTGGCATGGGCAGTAGGGGGTTTGGCCGATATACTCGGCATTCCCACGGCTTTCCCTGTCCATCGTCGTGCCGCCACGTCCCTTGCTCTTCTTTTCGCACGCCAACGGGTTTCCCGCGGGCACCTATCGCAAGCTCTTCGCGCAGCTCGAGCCTCACTACCGGGTCGCGGCCCCCGACTGCTACGGCCACGACCCGCTCTTTCCCGTGACCGACGGCTGGCGGCACCTGGTGCGCCAGGCGGCACACGAACTGGCCCTGGTGCGCCAGGGCGACGAGCCGGTCATTCTGGTCGGCCATTCGCTGGGCGGTTTTCTCTCGCTGATGCTGGCGGCGAGCGAACCGGCGGCGGTGCGCGCCGTCGTCATGCTCGATTCGCCCGTGCTGCACGGCTGGAAGGCCGGGGTCATCCGGGCCGCCAAGCGGGTCGGCCTGGCCGCGCGGGTGCCGCCGGCCAGCGTGGCGTGGCGGCGGCGCGACCGCTTTGCCTCGCCCGACGATGCGCTGACGCATTTCGCGAGCAAGCCGGTGTTCGCGCGCTGGGACGCCGACGTGCTGCGCGACTATGTCGGCTGCGGCGTGTGCCGGCGCGAGGACGGCGCCGGGCTGCGATTCGCTCGCGATGTCGAGGCGCGCATCTACCAGACCTTGCCGCACGATCTGGGCCGGGTGGCCAGCCGCTTGCGCCAGCGCGTACCGGGCCTGCCCGTGGGCTTCATCCGTGGCACCCGCTCGCAGGAGGTGCGGCAGGTTGGCCTGGCGGCCACGCGCCGGCTGGTCGGCGAGCACATGCGCCAGATCGAAGGCGGCCATCTGTTCCCGATGGAGCGTCCCGCCCAGACGGCGGGCGAGTTGTTGGGCCTGCTTGCGGCCATGGGCGTGGCCCCGAGTCTGCCGCGCGCGGCCTGAGGCCCGCCGACCAGGCTCGTGCCAGGCCGCAGGCATCCCGCGCGCATCCATCAACATCCCGGAGGTTTGCACCGTGTCCCAGTCTCTCGAAGAACCGCGCCTGCTCCACGTCTCCTGCCTCAGCCCCGCCGGCCTGCATCGCATGGCCTACTGGGAATGGGGCGACCCGCAAAACGACCGCGTGCTGCTGTGCGTGCATGGCCTGACGCGCACCGGACGCGACTTCGATCGGCTCGCCCGGCGCCTGGCGGGCCGCTATCGCGTGGTCTGCCCCGATGTGGTGGGCCGCGGACGCTCGGACTGGCTGGGCGAGCCGGCGTACTACACGGTGCCGCAGTACGTGGCCGACATGGTGACGCTGATCGGCCGCCTGGATGCTCGGGTACTGCACTGGTTCGGCACTTCGATGGGCGGCCTGATCGGCATGGGGCTGGGCGGGCTGCCGGGCGCCTCGGTGGCGGCCGACGGCGACGCCGGTAAGCTGTCGCCGCCGATCTCGCGCATGATCCTGAACGATGTCGGGCCGCAGATCGCGCCCGAGGCGGCCGCGCGCATCGGCAGCTATGTCGGACTGACTTCGTCGTTCGCCAGTTTCGACGAAGGGGTGGCCTACATCCGTCAGGTCGCGGAGACCTTCGGCGAGCACAGCGACGACGAGTGGCGCGAGCTGGCGCGCCACGTCATCGTGCAGCGCGACGGCCAGTGGGTGCGGCACTACGATCCGGGCCTGGCCATGGCGCTGCTGAACACCACGCCGCAAGCCATGGCGGCGGGTACGGCGCTTACCTGGCAGTTCTACGCTGCGCTGCAATGCCCGGTCCTGGTGGTGCGCGGCGCCGAGTCGGATCTGCTCACCCCGGACACGCTCGAGCGGATGCGCGCGGGCAACCCGCGCACGCAGACGGTCGAGATCGCCGGCGTCGGCCACGCGCCCACTTTCATGAGCGACGACCAGATCGACATTGCCGAGCGGTTCCTGTCGGCTTGCTGAGCGCGCTCGCGGCGTGCGGATCACAGGGCCGTGCGCCGCAGTGGGGCACGGGCGCACCAGCGCCAGGCGAGATGCCCGGGAAATCAACGACTTTGCCCCTCTCTGTGGCATAATTGGAAGCTTCCCCCTTTGATACAGGCGGGCCGTACAGGCTTTCCTCTGCCAGGAGCCGCTCGCACAGCGCGCGATCGGCGGCTTCGGCATAGTCCGCATGACAGGCCCGCCACGCAGGCGAGCGCCATGGCACAGACTCTGTACGACAAGTTGTGGAACGATCACATCGTTCACCAGGAAGAAGACGGCACCTGTTTGCTCTACATCGACCGGCACCTGGTGCATGAGGTCACGAGTCCCCAGGCCTTCGAAGGTCTGCGCATCGCCGGGCGCAAGCCCTGGCGCATCAGCGCCAATCTGGCCGTTGCCGATCACAACGTACCCACGCTCGCCGCCGACCGCGCGAGCGGCATCGCCGATCCCGTCTCCAAGCTGCAGGTCGACACGCTCGACGAGAATTGCGAGACCTTCGGCATCACCGAATTCCGCATGAACGACCTGCGCCAGGGCATCGTGCACGTGGTCGGCCCCGAGCAGGGCGCCACGCTGCCCGGCATGACGGTGGTCTGTGGCGATTCGCACACCAGCACCCACGGCGCCGTGGGCGCGCTGGCCTTCGGCATCGGCACCTCCGAGGTCGAGCACGTGCTCGCCACCCAGACGCTGCTCATGAAGAAGAGCCGCAACATGCTGGTACGCGTCGAGGGCAGGCTGCCGGAGGGCACTACGGCCAAGGATCTGGTCCTGCACGTGATTGGCGTGATCGGCACGGCCGGCGGCACCGGCTGCGCGATCGAATTTGCCGGCAGCGCCATCCGCGACCTTTCCGTCGAAGGCCGCATGACGGTGTGCAACATGGCCATCGAGGCCGGTGCGCGTTCGGGCATGGTGGCGGTCGACGACAAGACCATCGAATACTTCCGCGACCGTCCCTTCGCGCCCAAGGGCGCGGCCTGGGACCAGGCCGTCGAATACTGGCGCACGCTGCATTCCGACGAAGGCGCGCAGTTCGACCTCGTGGTGGAAGTCGACGCGGCCGACATCCGGCCGCAGGTGACCTGGGGCACCTCGCCCGAAATGGTGCTGCCGGTGGATGCCGCCGTGCCGGACCCGGCCAGCGAGGCCGACGAGGTCAAGCGCTCGGGCATGGAGCGCGCGCTGGAGTACATGGGGCTGCAAGCCAACACGCCGCTCACCGAGATCGCCATCGACCGCGTGTTCATCGGTTCGTGCACGAATTCGCGCATCGAGGATCTGCGCGCCGCCGCCGAGGTCGCGCGCGGGCGCCGCGTGGCGGGCAGCGTGCGCCAGGCGATGGTGGTGCCGGGCTCGGGGCTGGTCAAGGCCCAGGCCGAGGCCGAGGGGCTGGACAAGGTCTTCCTCGAAGCGGGCTTCGAATGGCGCGAGCCGGGCTGCTCGATGTGCCTGGCCATGAACGCCGACCGCCTGGAACCGGGCGAGCGCTGCGCCTCGACCTCCAACCGCAACTTCGAAGGCCGCCAGGGGCAGGGCGGACGCACGCATCTGGTAAGCCCGGCCATGGCCGCGGCCGCCGCGATCGCCGGCCATTTCGTCGACGTGCGCACGTTCAACTGATCCGGGAGCTCACATGCAGGCATTTACCGTACACGAAGGCTTGGTGGCCCCGCTGGACCGGTCCAACGTCGACACCGATCTGATCATTCCCAAGCAGTTCCTGAAGTCGATCAAGCGCACGGGCTTCGGCCCCAACCTGTTCGACGAGTTGCGCTATCTGGATCATGGCGAGCCGGGCATGGACAACAGCCAGCGCCCGCTGAACCCGGATTTCGTGCTCAACCAGCCGCGCTACCAGGGCGCGAGCATCCTGCTCGCGCGCAAGAACTTCGGCTGCGGCTCGAGCCGCGAGCATGCGCCCTGGGCGCTGGAGCAGTACGGTTTTCGCGCGATCATTGCGCCGTCGTTCGCCGACATCTTCTTCAACAACAGCTACAAGAACGGCCTGCTGCCGGTGATTCTGCCGGAAGGGGACGTCGCCGCGCTGTTCGAGGCGGTCGAGGCCAGGGAAGGCTACACCCTCACCATCGATCTCGAGCGGCAGGTCGTGCTCACGCCCGAGGGCAAGGAACTGGCCTTCGAGATCACCGCGTTCCGCAAGTACTGCCTGTTGAACGGGCTGGACGACATCGGCCTGACCCTGCGCCACGCGGACAAGATCCGCGAGTTCGAGGCCAAGCGCCTGGCCACCCGCGGCTGGCTCGCCACGCAACCCGCCGGCCTGTAATTCCCATCTCGCAACGACGCTAGCCGCGAACACCCCCGGGCCGGCGCCGGGGCGAGGTCCAAGACCCCTATCTGCGCCGGCCCCGCTCGTGAGGGCGGGCGCCGCGGCAGCAGAGACTCCCAGGACCATCATGACCAAGAAAATCGCGGTTCTTCCCGGTGACGGCATCGGGCCCGAAATCGTCGAACAGGCCGTGCGCGTGCTGCGCGCCCTGGACCTGAACCTGGAGCTGACCGAGGCCGCCGTCGGTGGCGCGGCCTTCGACCAGTTCGAGCATCCGCTGCCGCCCCTCACGCTGGAACTCGCGCAAGCGTCCGACGCCGTGCTGTTCGGCGCCGTGGGCGACTGGAAGTACGACGAACTGCCGCGCGAGTTCCGTCCCGAGCAGGCCATCCTCGGGCTGCGCAAGTCGCTGGGCCTGTTCGCCAACCTGCGTCCGGCGATCCTGTATCCCGAGCTGGCCAATGCGTCCACGCTCAAGCCGGAAGTGGTGGCCGGGCTGGACATCATGATCATCCGCGAGCTTACCGGCGACATCTATTTCGGCACGCCGCGCGGCGTGCGCAGCGCGCCGGACGGCAGGTTCGCCGGCGAGCGCGAGGGCTACGACACGATGCGCTACGCCGAATCCGAGGTACGCCGCATCGCGCGCATCGGCTTCGAGACTGCGATGAAGCGCAGCCGCAAGCTGTGCAGCGTGGACAAGGCCAACGTGCTCGAGACCTCGCAGTTCTGGAAGGACATCGTGATCGAGGTGGCGCGTGACTTCCCGGAGGTGGAGCTGTCGCACATGTACGTGGACAACGCCGCCATGCAGCTCGTCAAGGCGCCGCGCCAGTTCGACGTGATCGTCACCGGCAACCTGTTCGGCGACATCCTGTCGGACGAGGCGGCGATGCTCACCGGCTCGATCGGCATGCTGCCCTCGGCCTCGCTCAACGAGAAGGGCCAGGGCCTGTACGAGCCCAGCCACGGTTCGGCCCCCGACATCGCGGGCCAGAACGTGGCCAACCCGCTCGCCACGATCCTGTCGGCGGCAATGCTGCTGCGCTACTCGCTGGGCTGCGCGAGCGAGGCCGAGCGCGTCGAAGCCGCGGTCAAGGCCGTGCTCGCGCAAGGCCTGCGCACGCCGGACATCCACGAGCCGGGCACCACCCGCGTCGGCACGGCCGAGATGGGCGACGCGGTTCTGAACGCACTTCAAAGGAGTTAATACATGGCACAAGCCGTTGGCCTGGTCGGCTGGCGCGGCATGGTGGGATCGGTCCTCATGCAGCGCATGCGCGACGAAGGCGATTTCAACCTGATCGAACCCGTTTTCTTCTCCACCAGCAACGCGGGCGGCAATGCCCCCGAGTGGGCGCCGGGCGCCGGCAAGCTGCAGAACGCCTTCGACATCGAAGCGCTCAGGAAGCTGCCGATCATCGTCACCGCCCAGGGCGGCGACTACACCACCGAGGTGTACGGCAAGCTGCGCGAAGCCGGCTGGGACGGTATCTGGATCGACGCGGCCAGCACGCTGCGCATGAAGGATGACGCCATCATCATCCTCGACCCGGTCAACCGCAACGTGATCGACGCCGGCCTGAAGAACGGCATCAAGACCTTCGCCGGCGGCAACTGCACGGTGAGCTGCATGCTGATGGGCCTGGGCGGCCTGTTCCAGAACGGCCTGGTCGAGTGGATGACCGCCATGACCTACCAGGCGGCCTCGGGCGGCGGCGCGCAGCACATGCGCGAACTGCTCACCCAGTTCGGCCTCATCAACGGCCAGGTCAGGACGCTGCTGGACGATCCGTCCTCGGCCATCCTCGACATCGATCGCGGCGTGCTCGCGCTGCAGCAGGGCGGCACACTGCCCACCGAGCACTTCGGCGTGCCCCTGGCCGGCAACCTGATCCCCTGGATCGACAAGGACCTGGGCGACGGCATGTCGCGCGAAGAGTGGAAGGGCGGCGCCGAGACCAACAAGATCCTCGGCCGTACCGGCGCGGACATCATCCCCATCGACAGCCTGTGCGTGCGCATCGGCGCGATGCGCTGCCACAGCCAGGCGCTCACCATCAAGTTGAAGCGCGACGTGCCGCTCGACGAGATCGAGGACATGCTGCGCGCCGCCAACCCCTGGGCCAAGGTGGTGCCGAACACGCGCGAAGCTTCCATGCGGGATCTCACGCCGGTGGCCGTCACCGGCACGCTGCAGATCCCGGTCGGCCGCCTGCGCAAGCTGGCGATGGGCCCCGAGTATCTGTCGGCCTTCACCGTGGGCGACCAACTGCTGTGGGGCGCGGCCGAGCCGCTGCGCCGCATGCTGCGCATCGCCCTGGGCGAAGCCTGAGGAGCGGAGCATGGCGCTGCCTTCCACGGTCTTCAAGGCGCAACTGCAGGTGGCGGACATGGATCGCCACTACTACGCCGAGCACGCGCTCACCGTGGCGCGCCATCCTTCCGAGACCGACGAGCGGATGATGGTCCGCGTGCTGGCCTACGCCCTGCACGCGGACGAGGCGCTCGCCTTCGGCCCCGGCCTGTCGTCCGAGGGCGAACCGGACCTGGTCCTGCGCGACCTGACCGGCGCCATCTCTCTGTGGATCGACGTCGGCCTGCCGGACGAAAAGGCCCTGCGCAAGGCCTGCGGGCGTGCCGAGCGGGTGGTGCTGTACGTCTACGGCCGCGGCGCGGACGTCTGGTGGCAGAACCAGCGCAAGGGCGTGCTCAAGCTCGACAACCTCACCGTCGTGCAACTGCCCGCGGAGGCCACGCGCGCCCTGGGCGAGATGGCGGCGCGCAGCATGCAACTGCAATGCAACGTGCAGGATGGCGCCATCTGGTTCGGCGACGGCGAGAGAAACGTGGACATCCATCGCGAAGTCCTGCACGCGCCGGCTTCCACGCGCGCCTGAACGGGGACGCGACGCGCCCTCAGCCGGCAGGGCCGCCGGCGGCGGCCCGCAAGCAGGCAAGCCCTCGCGTTCTTGCGCAGGACGACGCCAGTGGAAGCTGACCGCGCCGTTTCGCGGCCGCGCAAGCCGCGCCGCCGGCGCGCTTCGCCGAGACCTCCGGTAGCGTTGCCGGCACCCGTTGCCGGCATCCGCTGTCTGCTCGCGCCGCCGCACGCCGCGTGTATCGGTTATGCTGCTTATTCGGCTATCGAAACAGCCGATGTGATAGTTTTCCGACGCATATCGCGTGGCCCGGCGCATGCCGGCCCACGCCGCCGAGAGGATTCATGAAAGACATCATCCATACCGAGCAGGCGCCCGCCGCCGTCGGTCCGTATTCGCAAGCCGTTGCCGCGCCTGCCGGCGCCCGCACGGTCTACCTGTCGGGCCAGATCGGCCTCGATCCGGCCACCGGCGAGCTGGTCAGCGATACCTTCGATCACGAAGTGCGCCAGGCTTTCGCCAACATGAGCGCGGTCGTCGCGGCCGCCGGCGGCAAGCTGGAGAACGTGGTCAAGCTCACGCTGTTCCTCACCGATCTGGGCAACTTCGCCCAGGCCAACGCCATCATGGCCGAGCTCATCCCGCAGCCGTTCCCGGCACGCTCGACGGTCGGCGTGGCCGCGCTGCCCAAGGGCGCCCGGTTCGAGGTCGAAGCCATCCTGGCGCTCTGACCGCAGCGAGGCAGTCGTGTCGGCCGTGGTGGACCCGGGCAGCCAGATCGAGCGCAAGCTGCACAAGCTCGGCCTGCGCACGCCCGCCGACTGCCTGCTGCACCTGCCGCTGCGCTACGAGGACGAAACCCGCGTCACCGACATCGGGCGCCTGCTGCCGGGCGTGTTCGCGCAGGTCGAGGGCGAGGTGACGCGCTGCGAGGTGCAGATGCGTCCGCGCCGCCAGCTCGTCGCCGCCGTGGCCGACGAGACGGGCGAACTGGCGCTGCGCTTTCTCAACTTCTATCCCAGCCAGCAGCGCCAGCTTGCGGTGGGCAGTCGCGTGCGCGTGCGCGGCGAGCCGCGCGGCGGGCTGTTCGGCCTGGAGATGGTGCATCCGCGCGTGGGTGGGGCGGATGCGCAACTGCCGCAGCGCCTGACGCCCGTCTATCCCACGACGCAGGGGCTGGCGCAGAGCATTCTGCGCCGGCAAATCGCCGCCGCGCTGGCCCAGGCCGACCTGTCCGACTCGCTGCCGGACGTTGTGCGCGAACGCTGGGGGCTGTGCGGCTTCGCCGACGCCTTGCGCGAATTGCACACGCCGGCGGCCGATGCGACGGTCGAGGATCTTGCCCAGCATACGCATCCGGCCTGGCGCCGCGTGAAGTTCGACGAATTGCTGGCGCAGCAGCTTTCGCTTGCCCTGGCGCGGGCGGAACGCCGTTCGCGGCGCGCGCCGGCGATGCCTCGGGCGGCGGGAGCCGACACGCTGTTCGAGCGGCTGCTCGCGCAACTGCCGTTCCGCCTGAGCAAGGCCCAGCAACGCGTGGTCGCCGAGATTTCGGCGGACCTCGGCCGCGCCCATCCCATGCAGCGCCTGCTCCAGGGTGACGTGGGCGCGGGCAAGACCGTGGTGGCGGCGCTGGCCGCCGCCCAGGCCATCGACCATGGCTACCAGGTGGCGCTGATGGCGCCCACCGAGATCCTCGCCGAGCAGCATCTGCGCAAGTTCGGCGAGTGGCTGGCGCCGCTGGGCGTGAACATCGCGTGGCTCTCGGGCAGCCTGAGCGCCAAGGCGCGCCGCGAGCCCCTGGCCGCCCTGGCGAGCGGCGAGGCCCAGTTGATCGTCGGCACGCAGGCGCTGATCCAGGAGCATGTGCAGTTCCACCGCCTGGGGCTGGCGATCACCGACGAGCAGCACCGTTTCGGGGTCGGCCAGCGCCTGGCCTTGCGCGAGAAGGGCGTCGCCGGGGCCGATGGCATCCACCAGTTGATGATGTCGGCCACGCCCATTCCGCGCACGCTGGCGATGACGGTGTATGCGGATCTGGACGTGTCCGAGATCGATGAATTGCCGCCCGGGCGCACGCCGGTGCTCACCAAGCTCGTCAACGACGTGCGGCGCGACGAGGTCGTCGCGCGCATCCACGTGGCCGTCGAAGCGGGCCGCCAGGCCTACTGGGTCTGTCCGCTGGTCGAGGAGAGCGAGGCGCTCGAGCTGCAGACCGCGGTCGACACCTTCGAGACGCTGCGCGCGGCCTTGCCCCAACTGCGCGTGGGGCTGGTGCACGGCAAGCTGCCCACGGCCGAGAAGGCCGAGGTCATGCGCGCCTTCAAGGCCGGCGAGCTCGACCTGCTGGTCGCGACCACGGTGATCGAGGTGGGCGTGGACGTGCCCAACGCCTCGCTGATGGTCATCGAGCATGCCGAGCGCTTCGGCCTGGCCCAGTTGCACCAGCTACGCGGGCGCGTGGGCCGCGGTTCGGCCGAGTCGATCTGCGTGCTGATGTACCAGGCGCCGCTGTCGCGGGTGGCCAAGCAGCGCCTGCGCACCATGCACGAGACCACCGACGGGTTCCTGATCGCGCAGCGCGATCTCGCGCTGCGCGGGCCCGGCGAGTTCCTGGGCGTGCGCCAGTCGGGCGAGGCCTTGCTGCGTTTTGCCGACCTGCGCGAGGACGGCGGGCTGGTCGACGAGGCGCGCGAGGCGGCTGCCTGGATGCTCGCCGAGTATCCCGATGCGGTTCATGCACACCTGGCGCGCTGGCTGCGTGGCCGGGAGAATTTCCTGAAGGCCTGACCGATGGAGCAGCCATGACCCTGACTGAACTCAAGTACATCGTCGCCGTCGCGCGCGAGCGTCACTTCGGACGCGCGGCCGAAGCCTGCTTCGTGAGCCAGCCGACGCTGTCGGTCGCGATCCGCAAGCTCGAGGACGAGCTGGGCGTCGTGCTGTTCGAGCGCGGCGGCGCCGAAGTCGGCGTCACGCCGATCGGCGAGCGCATCGTCGCCCAGGCCCAGAAGGTGCTCGAAGAGAGCGCCAACCTGAAGGAGATCGCGCGCCAGGGCCACGACCCGCTCTCCGGGCCGCTGCGCGTGGGCGTGATCTACACCGTCGGCCCGTACCTGCTGCCGCGTCTGATGCCGGTGCTGATCGAGCGCGCACCGCAGATGCCGCTGCTGCTGCAGGAGAATTTCACGGTCAAGCTGCTGGAGCTGCTGCGCCAGGGCGAGATCGATTGTGCCGTCATGGCGCTGCCCCTGCCCGACACCGGCCTGACGGTGCACGAGCTGTATGACGAGCCCTTCGTGGCTGCCGTGCCGCGCGAGCATCGCTGGGCCGGGCGCAAATCGATCAGCGCTGCCGAGCTCAAGGAAGAAACCATGCTGCTGCTCGGCGCCGGCCACTGTTTTCGCGACCAGGTGCTGGAAGTCTGTCCCGAGTTCGCGCGGTTCTCGCCCTCGAACGACGGCATCCAGCGCACCTTCGAGGGCTCCTCGCTCGAGACCATCCGGCACATGGTGGCCGCGGGCATCGGCGTGACGGTGCTGCCGGCTTCGTCGGTACCGTCCGAGCCGCGCAAGGACGACCTGCTGCGCTACTTGCCGTTCACCGAGCCCGTGCCTTCGCGCCGGGTGGTGCTCGCCTGGCGCAAGAGCTTTCCGCGTACCGCGGCGATCCAGGCGCTGGTCGCGGCGATCGAGGATTGCGAACTGCCCGGCGTGACCATGCTGGATGGCATGACCGGCGAAAGCCGCGCACTCGCGCCGGCCTGAGCGCGGCCCGCCCGCGCAGTCGACCTGCACGGTGTCGAACCCGGCGGAGCCGAGCGGCATGCACGCCGCGTGGACTGGCACGCCCCCCGGCAGGATGGTGCCACCGTCGGCGCCGGGGCGGCCGTGCGTCTGGATTCGCGATCAGGCGGGGCTGCTGCGGCCGAGCGTCGACTGTGTGCGCAACAGGCGCTCGGCGCGCCTGAGCAGCGGGGTGTCGATCATCCTGCCTTCGAAATCGAACGCGCCCAGGCCGCGTGCGCGTGCTGCCTCGTACGCGGCGACCAGACGCTGCGCATAGTCCAGTTCCTTCGCGGATGGTGAGAAGGCCTGGTTGGCCAGGGCCGTCTGGCGGGGCGTCAGGCAGGTCTTGCCGTCGTAGCCCAGGTTGCGGCTCGCCGCGCAGTCGCGCAGGAAGCGTTCGTCGTCGCGGATGTCCACCACCGCCTGATCGATGGCCAGGATTCTCGACGCCCTGGCGGCCAGCAGCACCATGGAGCGCGCCGCCAGCACTTCGTCGCCCCGATCCGTACGCTGCGCCCCGATGTCGGCCGCCAGATCCTCCGCGCCGAAGAACACCGCTTGCAGAACACGAGTGCAGGCGCAGATCTGCGGCGCGTGCAGTACGCCGGCGGCGGTTTCGATGCCGGCGAACACGGCGATCTCCCGGCCGCCGGCCTGGATGGCCGCGGCCAGACGCAGCACGTCCTCGACGGCTTCGGCCTTGGGCAGCAGGATGACGTCGGGTGCGCAGGTCACGGCAGCAGCCACGTCTTCGGCGAAGAACGGCGAGTCGGGCGCGTTCACGCGCACGCCGAGCGGCCCGGACAGGCCGGCAGCGCGTACCTGTTCGACGAGGTTGCGCAGATCTGCCCGCGCCGCCTGCTTTTCGGCGAGCGCAGTGCCGTCCTCCAGATCGATGACCGAGCAATCCGCGGCTGCGCGGGGAAACTTCAGGACCAGGTCGGGCCGGTTCGCCGGCGCAAACAGCAGCGAACGCAGCAGCGGCTCGCCGAGTGCTGTCTCATTGGGGTTCAAGGCCGGCCTCCTTCACTTTGTCGCCCCAGGCCCGGAGCTGTTCCTGCACGAAAGTCCCGAACTGCGCACTGCCGGCCGGGTAAGCCTCGAGCCCGAGCGCGGCCATCCGGGCCTTGAGCTCGTCGTGCCGCAGGATCGCCACGGTGATCGAACCGAGTTTGTCCGTGATTTCCGACGGCAATGCCTGAGGGCCCATCAGCCCGCCCCAGGGAACGTAGTCGAAGCCTGGATAGGTTTCGCCCAGGGCCGGCAGTTGCGGCATCAAGCTCGAGCGTTGATCGGCCATCACGGCCAGCGGGCGGACCTTGCCGCTCTCGATCAGCGTCTGCGACGACGCGATGTCGACGAACATGAAGTCGAACCGGCCCCCGATGAGATCGACCAGCGCCGGCGGGGTGCTTCCGTAGGGAACCGGCAAAGCCTCGAAACCCGCGACTTTCATCAGGTGGGCGCCGGCGACCTGGCCCGTCGCATTGCCATAGCCCATGGTCAACTGGCTTGCTCGGGCCCTGTCCAGGAAGTCGTCGAGCGTGCGGATCGAGGACGACGCACTGACGACGAGCACGAAGGGAAAGTTGGTGGTGCGCGCAATGGGGGTGAAGTCCCGCACCGGGTCGTAGGAGACGGCCTTGAGCAGCCAGGTATTGGTCGACCAGCCCGAACTGGTGGCCAGCACGAGCGTATAGCCGTCCGGCGTCGCCTTGCGAACGAACTCCGCCGCGACGGCGCCGTTGGCGCCCGGCCGATTGGCGATGACGACCGGCGTGCCCAGCGCTTTCTGCAGGTCTTCCGCAAGGGCGCGGGCCATGGTGTCGGTGCCGCTGCCGGGTGCGAAAGGCACGACGATCTGGACGGGTTTGCCGGGGGCGGGGTAGGACGGTTGCCCGGCCTGGGAGCCGGCGCTGGCGCCTATCGCCAGCGCCGCGAACGCCAGCGCCTTCCTCAGCGTCGATGACGATGTTTTCAGGGTAGCCGCTGACCGCCAGAGTTTGATCTGGTTCGAGTTCATTGTCGTGTCCTATAAATTCATGCAAATGAATGATAGGAAGCAATCGGAACACCTGTCTACCCCCCAATACCCTTGGGACTAAGTTGTTCTGTCGATAGAGGTTGTGTAGAATCTGTTCATTCTAATGAATTTATATAACAGATATATGAACAAAAATCATCGGCCTCTGGAAGGGGTGCGGGTGGTCGACATGGCCACGGTGCTGATGGGGCCCGTCGCCACCCAGATCCTGGGCGACTACGGCGCGGACGTGATCAAGGTTGAACCCCCGGAGGGCGATGTCATGCGCCACGCCGGCGACGGCCGCCATGCGCGCATGGGGCCCATGTACCTGGCGACCGGACGCAACAAGCGCAGTGTCGTTCTGGACATCAAGAAGCCGGAAGGCAGGCGGGCCCTGCTCAAGCTGTGCGAAACCGCCGACCTATTCATCCACAATGTGAGGCCGGCAGCGATGCGCCGCGCCGGCTTGTCCTACGAGGACCTGTGCGCGCTGAACCCGACCATCGTGTATGTGTCGCTGGTGGGCTTCGGCCAGGACGGGCCGTATGCCGAACGGCCGGCATTCGACGACATCATTCAGGCAGCCAGCGGCCTGGCCGGGCTCTTCGTACGCGCGGGATATGACGAACCGGCTTTCGTGCCCGCCAACCTGTGCGACCGGATGACCGGGCTGGCCGCGGCGCATGCCGCCATCGCCGCGCTGCATCTGCGCTTGCGCACGGGCGAGGGCCAGGCCGTCGAGGTGCCCATGTTCGAGACCCTGGCGCAGATGGTCCTGGGCGATCACCTGAACGGCCAGGCCTTCGTGCCGCCGATCCGCGAGGCCGGCTACAGCCGGCTGCTCAACGCCTACCGGCGTCCGTTCCGCACCCGTGACGGGCACATCGCGGTGACGCCCTACAACGACAAGCAGTTCCGCGCGTTCTTCTCGGCCATCGGACGCGAGGCAGCATTCGAGGCCGACGCGCGCATCAACACGCATGCGGCGCGGGCCCGCCATTACGACGTGGCATACGCCGCGCTCGCCGAGATCCTGGCCAGCCGTACGACAGAGGCCTGGCTCGCCCTGTGCAGTGAGCACGAGATTCCGTGCCAACGGGTGAGCACGCTCGAAGACCTGCTGCAGGACGAGCACCTGCGCAGCGTCGGCTTCTTCCAGGAAATCGAGCATCCTTCGGAGGGACGCATTCTGCAGATGCGGCACGCGGCGCAATGGAGCACGGCCGACGTCGGCGTGCGCCGGCTGCCCCCGCGCATCGGCGAGGACAGTGTGGAGGTACTCCGGGAGGCTGGCTTCGGCGACGACGAGATCGCCGGCCTGCTGGCGTCGGGTGCCACGGCGACGCCCGACGCGCACGGCGTCCGGGAAGCGGGGGCCAAGGCCGCCCCGGCCGCGACCGGCCGGGACATGTGATCGATCAACGCAAGGAGGGAATCCGCATGGCAGGACTTTATTTCGATCAGTTCGAGGTAGGGCAGGTCTTCAGGCACTCCGTCACGCGCACGATCACCGAGACCGACAATCTGCTGGCCACGGTGCTCAGCATGAACCCCCAGCCGCTGCACCTGGACGCCGAGTTCGCGGCGCAGACCGAATTCGGCAAGCCGCTGGTCAACAGCATGTTCACGCTGGCGCTGGTGGTCGGGCTGTCGGTGCACGAAACCACGCTGGGAACCACCATCGGCAATCTGGGCATGAAGGAAGTGAGCTTTCCCAAGCCGGTGTTCGCGGGCGACACCCTGCATGTACAGACAACGGTGGTCTCCAAGCGGGCTTCGAACAGCCGCCCCGATGCCGGCATCGTGGAGTTCGAGCACCGGGGCATCAACCAGCGCGGCGAGGTGGTCTGCATCTGCCTGCGCGCGGCCTTCATGAAGCGCGACGCGCAGGCCGTGGACGCCGCGCCATGAGCCAGGCGCCCTGCATCGAGGCCGACCGCTTCGCTTTCGGCGCCTTGCTGCAACCCGGCGATCACGTCGTGTGCGCACAGGTCTGCGCCGAGCCGCTGACCCTTACGCGCCGCCTGGTCGAGGAGTGCGCGGAGCGCCGGCTGCCCACGCAGGTCTTCGTCGGTACGCTGTTTGGCGATGCCTTCGACCATGCGCCGCAGCACATGCGCTTCCTGTCCTATGGGGCCATCGGCCGCGCCGCGGCGATCGCCGACCGGGGCGCGCTCGATGTGCTGCCCGAGCGCTACAGCCGCCTGCCGGCGCTGTTCGCGCAAGGTGCGCTGCGGGCCGACGTGGCCCTCCTGCAGGCAGCGCGGGCGCAGGACGGCACGCTGAGTTTCGGCCTGGCGAGCGACTATGCGATCGACGCTGCACGCAGGGCGCGTGCCGTGATCGTGGAGGTCAACGCATCGACGCCGTGGACGCATGGCACGCCCTGGCCGCGCGATCTTCGGGTGGATGCCTGGGTACAGGCCGCTTATCCGCCCTTGACGCTGGCGCCCCCCCGCCTGGGCGCGGTGGAGCAGGCGATCGCAGCGCATGTCGCCAGCCTGGTGCCCGACGGGGCCGTTGTGCAGGTCGGCGTGGGGGCGCTGCCGGACGCCACGCTGGACGCGCTGAGCGGCCATCGTGCGCTGGGCCTGCATTCCGGGGTGCTGGGCGACGCCGGCGTGCGCCTCATCGAGGCCGGTGTGATCGACAACAGCCGCAAGACGCGGGATGCCGGCATCAGCGTCACCAATACGGTATGCGGCGGGCCGTCGAGCTACCGCTTCGTGCATCGCAACGCCGCGGTGCACGTGCGGCACAGCGACGAGACGCATGGCCTCGATGCGCTGAGACATGCCGAGCGCCTGCACGCGATCAACGCAGCGCTGGAAGTGGACCTGAGCGGGCAGGTCAATTGCGAGCAAGTGCAGGGACGCCAGCGCGGCGGAATCGGCGGGCTGCTGGATTTCGCGCGGGCGGCGCGCGCGTCGGCCGGTGGGCGCTCCATCACAGTGCTGCCGGCGACGGCCGCGGGCGGCGCGGCCAGCCGCATCGTCGCATCGCTGGACGGGCACCCGGCCACGATCGGGCGCGCGGACGTGGACGTGGTGGTGACCGAGTACGGCGTCGCGCACCTGCGCGACGTGCCCCTGCGCGAGCGCGCCCGGCGACTGATCGCCATCGCCGCGCCGCAGTTCAGGGACGCGCTCGAGGCCGGGCTGAGGTGCAGGCAAGGGAGCGGGGCATGATCGAACGCTATCCGCGGGGCCCTTTGGCGGGCGTCCGTATCGTCGAGTTCGCCGGTATCGGGCCGGGGCCGGTCTGCGGCATGTTGTTGGCGGACATGGGCGCCGACGTGCTGCTCATCGAGCGCCCGGACAGTGGCGAGCTGGGTATCCCCCGGCCGCGGCGCTGCGAGGTCGGGCATCGGGGCAAGGCGTCGCTGGTGCTGGACTTGCGGCAGCCCGAGGCCCTGGAGACGGCGCGGGACCTGCTGGCCCACGCCGACGCCCTGATCGAAGGCTTTCGGCCGGGCGCCATGGAGCGGCTGGGGCTGGGGCCGGACGAGTGCCTGGCGGCCAATCCGGGGCTGGTCTACGGCCGCATGACGGGCTATGGCCAGCGGGGTGCGCTCGCCGCGCGCGCCGGACACGACATCAACTACATCGCGCTGAGCGGGGCCTTGCATGCCATCGGCCGTGCCGGCGGGCCGCCGACGCCACCGCTGAACCTCGTCGGCGACTATGCCGGCGGCTCGATGCTGCTGGCGTTCGGCATTGCGGCTGCGCTGGTGGAGCGTGCGCGTTCCGGTCGGGGCCAGGTCATCGATGCATCCATGGTGGAGGGTGCCGGCCTGCTCATGTCGTCCTTCTTCGGGATGCGGGCGGCGGGCCTGGCGCCGCGGCCGCGCGGGGAGAACCTGCTCGACAGCGGCGCGCCCTTCTACGATGTGTACCGCTGCAGCGACGGCGGCTACGTGGCCTTCGGCGCCATCGAACGCAGGTTCAGACGCGTCTTCGCGGAACGCACCGGCTTTCCGCTGGCGCTGCTCCTGGATGACGACCCCGTCCATTGGCCCAGGCTGCGCGAGGCGCTCGCGGAATTCTTCGCGCAGCGTACGCGTGACGCATGGTGCGCGCTGCTCGAAGACAGCGATGCCTGCGTCACACCCGTGCTGGCTCCCGAAGAGGTGGGCGCCCATCGCCACAATGCCGGACGGCGCTCCTTCCTGGCGGTGGACGGCGTGCTGCAACCCGCGCCTGCGCCACGCTTCTCGCGCAGCGACCCTGCGATGCCGGGCCGTCCTCCCGAGCCCGGCGAAGGCGGTGCGGCGATGGCCGAATCCTGGGGCACGCAGCGCCCACGCAGTCTGTGATCCGGCGTCGTCCGGTTGGCCGATGCGGCGCCGGTACGGTTTGCGGGATCAGCCCGGTGCCGCCGTGTTCCCGTTCTCCCGGGTTTCGCCCGGCAGCGCGCCGGGCAGGTGGCGGTCGATCTCTTCCTGCATGATCTGCAGGATCTCCGCCTGGCGCGGATGCACCCGATGCGCCGGGCCGGCGACCAGCACCGCGAGGTGCCGATCGGCCACGTGCAGCGGCAGGGCGATGCCGCCGAGGTCGTGCGTGTATTCGCTCGCGCCCTCGAAGTAGCCGCGCTGCAGGGATAGCGCGATCTCCTTTTCCACCGCATCGACGCTGAGCAGTGTGGCGGGCGTGTAGCGCTCGAACACGGCGCGCCGCAGGATCGCGCCGCGTTCGTGTTCGGGCAACTGCGACAGCAGGGCGCGCCCGGTGGCCGTCGCGTGAATCGGGACGAGCTTGCCGACCGCGGCGGTGTAGCGGATGGCCTGGCGCGATTCCGCGGCCGCAATGAAGACGGCGTGCATGCCGCTGGTAGCGGCCAGGACGGCCGTCTCATCGGTTCGCCGGCACAGGGTCGTGATCAGGTCCTGCAGCTCGCTGGCTATGGGTGCAGCGCGGTCGATCCGCTGGATCAGCGACCACCAGCTAGGCGAGGGGTAATAGCCCTCGCGTGCGCGCGGCTCGTACAGGTAGCCGCGATTGACCAGGGTGCCCAGCAGGTTGAAGGTGCTCGAGCGCGGCCAGCCAAAGTGTTTGGAGACCTCGGCGAGCGTCGCCGGACGCCCTCTATCCGCGAAGTACTCCAGCAGTTCCAGGGCGTTGACGACTTGACGGACATCCACGTTTCTTTTCCTCCCGAGCGAGGCCCGCGGCGATGCGGCACAGCGAAGGGTCGACGGGGCTGGCCTTGCGCGGGCGTCCGGCGCGATCTTAACACCCATTCATGAGCATGAATAAAACGCTCTTTGTTCATGGGAGTGAATGATGCGTTTGGATCCGTCTTCGAGGTTGGGTGCTCGCTCGCAGTCTTCATCCAGCGCCATGGTGTGCAATCCCTGGTTGACGATTCAAAGACATGAAAATCGGCTTGCAGCCTGTCTCATCATTCTCTATCATGGACAATAAGTTCATAATAGAGAATGGTTGGCTGGGGCCTAAACCTCAGGCGCTCCACCGCCATTCGTTCCGACCACTGCGCCACGGGATGGCAGGGGCTGTGCGCCCCGACGGAGACCCAGATGCATTTCCAGCTCACAACGGAACAGGAATCGATTCGCGACTCCATCGAGAAAATCTGCCGCCAGTACGACGACGCATACTGGCTCGAGCGGGACCGGGAAGGCGGGTTTCCCGAGGCGTTCGCCGCCAGCCTGGCCAGGGACGGCTGGCTGGGCATCTGCATCCCCGAAGAATATGGCGGCTCGGGCCTGAGGATCGCGGATGCGGCCGTCATGATGCGCACGATCGCCGAATCGGGCGCGGGGATGTCGGGCGCTTCGGCGGTGCACATCAACGTTTTCGGGCTGAACCCGGTCGTGGTGTTCGGCAACGAGGAGCAGAAGCGCCGCATGCTGCCGCCCATGGCGCGCGGCGAGGTCAAGACCTGCTTCGGCGTCACGGAGCCCAATACCGGGCTGAACACCACACAGTTGAAGGTGCGCGCGACGCGCCGGGATGACCGGTACGTCGTCGACGGCACCAAGGTCTGGATCTCGACGGCGCAAGTCGCGGACAAGATCCTGCTGCTGGCGCGCACCACGCCGCTGGAGGAGGTCCGCAACCCGACGCAGGGGCTGTCGCTGTTCTACACCGACTTCGATCGCACCCGGGTGCAGGTGCACGAGATCGAGAAGATGGGTCGCAAGTGCGTGGATTCCAACGAGCTTTTTTTCGAAGGCTACGAGGTGCCGCTGGAGGACCGCATCGGCGAAGAGGGCAGGGGCTTCGAGTACATCCTGCACGGCATGAATCCCGAGCGCGTGCTGATTGCGGCGGAAGCTGTCGGTCTGGGCAAGCTCGCGCTCGAGCGCGCCACCGCCTATGCCAAGGAGCGCATCGTCTTCAACCGGCCCATCGGGCGGAACCAGGGCATCCAGCATCCGCTGGCGCGCAACTGGATGGAGCTGGAGGCGGCCTGGCTCATGGTGATGCAGGCGGCCTGGCTGTACGACAACGACCAGCCTTGCGGCGCGGCCGCCAACGCGGCCAAGTTCCTGGCCGCGGAGGCGGGGTTCAGCGCCTGCGAGCGCGCCGTCATGACGCATGGCGGCTTCGGTTACGCCAAGGAGTTCCAGGTCGAGCGCTACATGCGCGAGATCATGGTCCCGCGCATCGCGCCGATCAGCCCGGAACTGATCATGTGCTTCATCGCGGAAAAAGTGCTGGGACTGCCCAAATCCTATTGATCCGCCGCTCCGGCGGCGCTTGCCCCCAAAGCGGGCGTCCGCCATCCGGGGACGCCCAACGACCATAAATATCCGATCGTCGGCGGGTGGGTATCCCGTGAGGGCGACGGAACAAGGAGAGAGGCTATGCAACGCAGGATATTCATCGGCGTGATCGCCGCCATGGTTGCCACCGGTGCGCTCGCCGAGGAGCGCTTCCCATCGAAGCCGCTGACGCTCATCGTTCCGTATGCGGGCGGGAGCTCATCGGACGCGCAGGCCCGGATTTTCGCGGACCAGCTATCCAAGAGCCTGGGGCAGAGCGTAGTGGTCGAGAACAAGCCGGGCGCCAACGCAGCCATTGGCATGCACGCGCTGAAGGTCGCGCCCGCGGACGGACATACGATCGGCATGGCGGGCGGCTCGCCGATGGTCATCAATCCCTTCGTGACGAAGAGCCTGAACTACGACCCGGACGACTTCATCCATGTGCGCGGTATCGCGCAAGCGCCTGCCGCATTCGTCGTCGGCCAGGCATCGCCTTACAAGACGCTGGCCGAAGCCGCCGCCGCGGCAAAGGCCGAGCGCAGGCCGATCAATATCGGCACATACGCAGCCATCTACGAACTTGCGGTGACCGCGCTCGCGCTGCAATCCGGCAGCCAGACGCAGAATGTCTCGTACAAGGGTGCCGGCAACGTCATCTCGGACCTCATCGGGGGGCACCTCGAGATGGGATTCATCGACATCAGCGGAGCGCTGCCTTTGATCCGCGATGGGCAACTACGCGTGCTGGGCCTGGCTTCGTCGACGAGGCCAGAGGCGCTGGGACAGGTGCCGCTCGTGAGCGACACCTACCCCGGCTTCGAAATGACGCCCTGGACCTCGTTCGTCGTGCGCAAGGAGACGCCGGCCGGCGCCCTCGAGAAGCTCGAAGCCGCGCTGGGCGAGACGCACGACAGTGCGCAGGTCAAGAACTACTTTCAGGAGAGCGGCCTCATTCCCTTGAACTTCGATCACGCGCAGATGCAGCGCTTCCAGGAAGAAGAAAAGGCGCGCTACCAGGCGATCGTCTCCAAGGGAAACATACAACCCCGATGAGCCGGACCCGGCGCCTGGCGGCACCGGCGGCGAGGCAGAGCAGCGCTAGCTGTCGTCGGTGCCGCCGGGCGCCGGGAGTCCGGACGCGCGCAGCCGCAGCAGCGGATCCTGGCGATAGTAGCTGCGCAACAACCCATACCAATCGGGCAGCGCCGTCGCCAACGGTTCGGGATCGACGAAAAACGCTTCCGAGCTGACGGCGAAGAATTCGGCTTCGTCGGTGGCCGCGTAGGGGTCCAGGGGCAGGGCGGCATACCAGGCGTCGGCCTCGGGCCCTTCCGGGTCCACGTCGCGGGGGATGGCCGCTTCGACGGCGTCCACCGCATCCACGAAACGCGCATAGCTCTCGTCCAGCACCCGGCGCCACTGGCGCGCCGACAGCGCCGGGTGGCGTCCGAGCCACGGCATGCCGTCGGCCTCGCCCGCCTGCAGATCGAGCTTGTGCGCGAACTCGTGAATCACGACGTTCATCGCGCCGTCGCTGCGGCCGACATCCTCCCAGGACAGGATCACCGGGCCGCCGTCCCAGGCTTCGCCGGAAGCGTCCTGTACGTACTCATGGACGACGCCGGCCTCGTCCATGTCCTGGCGCGGGATGCGAAAGCCGCCGGGGTAGACGATGATCTCGCGCCAGCCTTCGTAGAGTGCCGGATCGAGCCCGAGCACGGGCAGGGCGGCCTGGACGGCGATGGCGAGCATGATTTCATCGGTGACCGCGAGGCCGGCGGCCCCCGCAAACGACTTGCTGGCGAGCAGCCAGGCCGTGCGCTGCTGCAGCGCCTCGGTCTCGGCCGGCGAGAGCCCGCGCAGAAAGGGGTGGCGCTCGAGCAGCCCGCGCCAGGCCTCGGGCGGAATGCGGGCGGCGGTGCGCGCGACGTCGCGCGCGTTCGCGCCGCGGCCCATGAGCCATTTGAACATGCGTAATCCCGGGGTATTGAAATACAGCCTCAATGCTACATTTGATGCTGGATGCCGGCCCTCGTTCGATAGCCTTGGCCAGGTTCCGTCCTCACCTTCTCGTCGTCGCCGTCATGAATCCCGCAGTGCCCGATCACCCCGCTCTGAGCCTGGACTGGCAGAGCACCGCCTTTTCCGGCCTGGCTCCGGAGGCGCAAGCGCTGCTGGAACGCTCGATCGGCTGGGCGCTGCCGCGCATGCGCGATATGACCGGCGGCGCCGGCGAACCCACGGTGGAGCATGCCGCGGCCCTGGTCGGCATCCTTGCCGGCATGCATACCGATGGCGCCACGCGCGCGGCCGCGTTCGTGGCGGGCGCCTTGCTGGGCGAGGAGGCCGCGCCGCGCTCGCGCGCCGACCCGCTGGCGCAGGCGGTCGGGGCCGAGGTGGCCCGTCTCGCGCGGGGTTATCGCGCGGTGCTGCGCGTGGGGCAGGCCGCCCGCGAGTCGGGGCACCACGCCGGCGACGAACCCCAGGTCGAGAAGCTGCGCAAGATGATGCTGGCGATGGCGGTGGACATCCGCATCGTGCTGATGCGGCTCGCCTCGCGCCTGCAGACCTTGCGCTGGCATGCCGCTCACAAGCAGCCGCCGGAGCGGGCGCTGGCCGTGGAAACGCTGGATCTCTACGCGCCGCTGGCCAACCGGCTCGGCGTGTGGCAGATCAAGTGGGAGCTCGAGGATCTGGCCTTTCGCTTTCTCGAGCCGATCCGCTACAAGGAAATCGCCAGCCTGCTGGAGGACAAGCGCGCCGGGCGCGAAGCGCTGATCGGCGAAGTCACCGAGCGGCTGCGAAGCGCGTTGCGCGAGCAGGGCATCGAGGCCGAAGTGTTCGGCCGGCCCAAGCACATCTACAGCATCTGGAACAAGATGCGCACCAAGCACCTGGCCTTCTCCGATCTCTACGATGTGCACGCCATGCGCGTCATCGTGGCCGACGAGCGCACCTGCTATGCAGTGCTCAGCCTAGTGCACGAACTCTTCGCGCCCGTCACCCAGGAGTTCGACGACTACATCGCGCGTCCCAAGCCCAACGGCTACCGTTCGCTGCACGCGGTGGTGCGCGACGGCCAGGGCCGGCCCTTCGAGGTGCAGATCCGCACCCGCGACATGCACGCCTTCGCCGAGTACGGGGTGGCGGCGCACTGGCGCTACAAGGAGGCCGGTGCCAAGGGGGGCCAGGCGCGCGCCGATTCGGAGTACGACCGGCGCCTGGCCTTCATGCGCCAGTTGCTGGCCTGGGGCAGCGAGCAGGCGGCGCAGGCGGGCGAGGTGCCGGCCACGGGCGCCGCGCCCAAGGTCGAGGACGACCGCATCTACGTGCTGACGCCGCAGGCGCGGGTGGTCGAGCTGCCCGCCAAGGCGACGCCGGTGGATTTCGCCTACCACGTGCATACCGATCTGGGGCATCGCTGCCGCGGCGCCAAGGTCGACGGTGCCATGGTTCCGTTGCACACCCAGCTCAAGACCGGGCAGACGGTCGAGATCATTTCGGCGAAGTCGGGCGGCCCCTCGCGCGACTGGCTCAATCCCCAGCTCGGCTACCTGGCCAGCTCGCGCTCGCGCGCCAAGGTGCGGCAGTGGTTCAACGCCATCGAGATGCAGCAGCGCACGGCCCAGGGCCAGGCGATGCTCGAGAAGGAGCTGCAGCGCCGCGGCAAGACCGCGGTCAACCTGGAGCAGCTCGCCCAGCAGTTGGGCTTTGCCTGCGCGGACGACCTGCACATCGCGCTGGCCAAGGACGAGTTCAGCCTGCGCGCGCTGGACCAGGTGTTCCACGAAGGCGCGGCCGAGCTCGAGGCCGACGAGGTGGTGGCGCGCCAGGCGCGCCCGGACAGCACCGAGCGCAGCGGCAAGAGCGGCGTGCTGGTGGTGGGTGTGGACTCGCTGCTCACTCAGCTCGCGCGCTGCTGCCGGCCGGCGCCGCCCGACGCCATCGGCGGTTTCGTCACGCGCGGGCGGGGTGTGTCGGTGCACCGGGCGGATTGCCCGAGCTTCGCCGAGCTTTCTCGGCGCCATCCGGAACGCGTGATCGAGGTGAGCTGGGGCGAGACCGGCGAAACCGTGTATCCGGTGGACGTGCAGGTGACCGCGCAGGACCGTGCGGGATTGCTGCGCGATCTGTCCGAAGTGTTCGCGCGCATGCGGCTGAACGTCGTGGGCGTGAACACCATCAGCCGCCAGGGTACGGCGCGCATGGCGTTCACGCTGGAGATCAACAACGGCCAGCAGCTCTCGCGCGCGCTCACTGCGTTGAGCGAAGTGCCGGGCGTGGAGAGCGCGGCCCGGCGTTGAGGATCGGCCAGCGCAAGCCTCGCTCGCCTGGGCGAGCGCGAGCGAGGCAAATCCGCCTTGGGCGCGTCACCGCGGCCGAAGGCCTGCTGCCGGCCGCGATTCAGGCCGCCGCCACCTGCGGCGCCTTCGGAGGGGCGGCCTCGGCAGGCTGGGGATCGAGACGCGGCTGGTACATGTAGTCGCGGCGGAACGGATACTCGCGGTCGGCGGGTTCGTCCAGTTCGTTGCTGGCGCCGGTGGGCAGCGTCTGGCACAGCACCTGGTGCAGCGAGATCCAGCCGTGCTCGAAGCTCATGGCGCAGCCGGCCAGGTACAGGCGGTAGGCGCGGATGGCTTTCTCGCCCTGTTCGCCGGGCAGGATGCGATGCGCCGCCTCCAGTTGCGCTTCGAGCCCGTCGCTCCAGGCCCACAGCGTGCGCGCATAGTGCGGGCGCAGGTTCTCGACGTCGACCGCCTCCAGCCCGCCGTTGGTGACCGACTCCATGACCTGGCCGACGTGCACCAGCTCGCCGCCGGGGAAGATGTATTTCTCGATGAAGTCGCCCATGCCCGCGCCGAGCTGGGTGTTGCGCGTGCCGCCGGCCGTGATGCCGTGGTTCATGACCAGGCCGCCCGGGCGCAGCAGGTTGCGTACGCGGGTGAAGTAGCTGTCCAGGCGGGCGCGGCCGACGTGTTCGAACATGCCCACCGAGGCGATCTTGTCCCAGGGCTGCGTGGGCTCCACCGTGCGGTAGTCCTGCAGCAGCATGCGTACGCGGCCCGACAGGCCGCGCTCCTCGATCAGGCGGTTGACGTAGGCGTGCTGGTTGCGCGAGAGCGTGATGCCGGTGGCGTCCACGCCGTAGTTCTCGGCGGCCCAGAGCAGTAGGCCGCCCCAGCCGGCGCCGATGTCCAGAAAGCGCTCGCCCTCGCGCAGGCGCAGCTTGCGGCAGATGAGATCGAGCTTGGCCTCCTGGGCCTGGGCAAGCGTGCTCTTGGGCGTGGGGTAGTACGCGCAGGAATAGACCCGGCGCGGATCCAGCCAGAGCGCATAGAAGTCGTCGGACAGATCGTAGTGGAACTCGATCTGCTTGGCGTCCCGATCGATCGTGTGCCTGGCCATCGAGATGCCGCGCTTGAAGAGCGAGGCCAGCCAGTGCGCATGCGAACCGTCGATGGGCGAGTGGGGCAGCAGCACCTGGGCCGCGGCCATGACGTCGCGCATGTTGCCATCCAGGCCGACCCGGCCTTCGACGTAGTCCTCGGCGAGATGGCCGATGTTGCCCGAGGCGACGCGGGCAAGCGACTTGAAATCCTTGACGACCAGACGCACGCGAAAGTTCGGGTCTCCCACGGTGGAACCGTCAGGCATGACGACCTGGAGGGGGAACGGAATCTGTTCGAGCTTCTTCTCCACCGACGCGAGTATGGGATTGACCACGGAACATCTCCTAGCAAGCAAGCGAAACCAGCAACATCCTTGCCAGCAATCGTATCCAAATTCGGCCAATGCCTCAAAAGCGGGGACGGGCCAACAGTGTCGATATCGCAACGTGCCGTACACTGCGGCTGGCCGTCATCGCGCGGCAGAGCCCCCTCGCGGTGCGCTGCCGTGCCGTTCGGCGCCGCCGGCACGCTGGTGTGCCGCGCTTTCGCATCAAGGTGTTTTCGATGAGTCCCGCAGTCCCCCGTATGAGCCGCTGGCTCGCGCTGATGGGGTTGTTGACGATGACCGGCCCGCTGGCCATCGACATGTACCTCCCGGCCTTTCCTTCCATGACCGAGGCGCTTGCCGCGCCGCCCGGCGCGGTCGAGCGCACGCTCGCGCTGTACCTGATCGGCATGGCGGCCGGGCAGCTCCTCTACGGGCCGGCGAGCGATCGCTTCGGACGCAAGGCGCCGCTGTACGTGGGGCTGGCTCTGTTCACCATGGCGTCGATCGGGTGCGCGACGGCGAGTTCGATCGAGACGCTCACCGTCTGGCGCGTCGTGCAGGCGCTGGGCGGCAGCGCCTGCATGGTGGTGCCGCGCGCGGTGATCCGCGATCACTACGACACCCAGGGCGCCGCGCGCGCCATGTCGCTGCTCATGCTGGTGATCGGCGTGGCGCCGGTGCTCGCGCCGATTCTCGGCGCCCAGGTGCTGCTGGTGGCGAGCTGGCGGGCGGTGTTCGGCATCCTCGCCCTGATCGGTGCCGGCCTGCTGGTGGCCCTGCATTTCGGCATGCGCGAGACGCTGCCCGCGGAGCGCCGCGTCCAGGTGAACCTGCGCTCGATGTTCGTCACCTACGGCGAACTCCTGCGCCATCGCCATTTCCTCTTCATGGCGCTGGCCGGCGGGCTGGGGATGGGCGGCCTGTTCGCGTACGTGGTGGGCGCGCCGCGCACCCTGATCGAGTACTTCGGCCTGTCGCCGCAGATGTTCAGCCTGCTCTTCGCGCTGAATGCGATCGCCATGACCGTGGCCTCGCAGGTCAATGCCCGCCTGCTCACCCGCCTGCATCCGCAGCGCGTGGTGCGCGTCGTGCTCTGGGTGCTGCCGCTGGTCGGGCTGACCGGGCTCGCGTTGTCGCTCGCGGGCTGGCTCACTGTCCCGCTCTTCGTGGCGGTGATCATGGCCTACATGGCCTGCCAGGGCTTCGTTGGCCCCAACAGCGCGGCGCTGGCATTGCAGGGGCAGGGCGGGCGCCTGGGCGCGGCCTCGGCGATGCTGGGTACCCTGCAGTTCACCAGCGGTACGGTGATCGGGCTGGCCGTGAGCGCCTGGGATTCGGGCAACGCCACCTCGCTGCTGGCCATCATCGCGACCGCCGGCACGCTCGCCTGCCTGTCCGGCCGGTACGCGCTGCAGGAGTCGGCGCGCGCCGCGCGCGAGGCGGCGCAGGCGCGCTCGGCCTGACGCCGCGGCAACGTACGCACCGGGTAGGCGCGGCTTTCTTGCTAGAATCGCGCCTTTGCCGCTGCCCGAGTGGTGAAATCGGTAGACACAAGGGACTTGAAGACTATTTGAGCCCTCGCGGGGAAACCGGCGAGGTGTAGCCCGTCAAATTCGGCGAACGCCCTGGCCCGAGTGCCGCGCCAACGCCGAGCCAAGCCCGCGCCATCCAGGCCGCGGGAAGGTGTAGAGAGCAGACGGCGGGCACCTAAGGCCGCGAGGCTAGGGTGAAGGCGTGCTCCAGACCACGAACGCGGCGCAAGGCCGCGGCGGCGAAAGCCGAAGTGGTACGAAAATCCCTCGGCCTCGCGGCCGTGCCGGTTCGATTCCGGCCTCGGGCACCAACCAATTGAAGATTGTCGACGCGGGCAGCGCCGCCGCGTAGCGGTGGTGTGGGAACTCACCGGCGCATCAGGGCCATGGCGTCAGCAGGCCCCAGGCGCCCGCCGCTGCGTGTTCAGCCCGCCTGCATCTTGTTGAGCGGGTGGTCGGGAGGGCGCTGGAAATCGGGGTCCCAACTGTGCCGCGGGCCGACCATCAGGCCACCGTCGACCAGCAGGTGCGCCCCGGTCACGAACGCCGCGGCGTTGCTCGCGAGGAACATCACCACCTGGGCGACGTCTTCGGGCATGCCGGGCTTGCGCAGCGGCTGGGTAAAAGGGGCTGTGTGGGTCAGGTACTCCTGCATTTCGGCGGCGAGTTCGGGCTGTTCGGCGGCATAGCTCGCGGTGAAGATCCCGGTCAGGATCAGCCCCGGGCAGATCGCGTTGACCCGGATATTGTGGCGGGCAAGCTCGGCGGCGGCGACTTTCGTGAAATGCAGGACACCGGCCTTTGCCACCGAATAGGCGAGGGGCGCATTGCCTGCCGACAGTGCCGCCACCGACGCCGTATTGACGATCGAGCCGCCCCCTGCCTTTTTCATGAGCGGCACGGCCAGCTTGGTGCCCAGCGCGACCGAGCCCAGCAGCAGCGACATCGTTGCGTCCCACGCAGCCATCTCCATATCCGCGATGCCGAGCGGCGTGCCGCCGGCTCCCGCGTTGTTGAACAGGATGTCGAGACGGCCATGGCGCTGCTCGATCGTCGACATGACTTCGGCGAACTGCGCCTCGTCGGTCACGTCGAGCGCCATGGCCTGCATCCTGCCCGCGGACCCGCGCGCGGTCTCTTCGGCGCCGTCGAGGTTGCGGTCGCCGATCACGACGGTCGCGCCGTTGGCCGCCATCGCGCGCGCGGTGGCGCGGCCGATGCCCGAAGCGCCGCCGGTCACGAGTGCTATTTTTCCATCCAGTCCAGTCATTTGCGCAACGCCGGTGGTGTCGGGATCAAGAGGCATCGAAGAAGTCTCGGTCAGGGTGGTCGAGTCGGGGCGCAAGGCGGCGCCTCATCGGTAGGCGAGTGCGCTTTCGCCGGGGTGCACGGCAGGCAGGATGGCGCGCTCTTCGTCGTACTCCAGATCGTGCCGCCAGGGGTGGCGATCGCCTTGCCGGTACATGCGTTCCTGGGCGCGCATCACGTAGCCGGCGTTGAAGTTCTCGGGCTCGATCCATGGCCGGCGCGGCATCCCGGCATCTTCGCCGGCGATCGTGGGCACCACCACCGTGCGGCCTTGCTGGTACATATGCTTGACGATGCGGCAGATCAGCTCGCAGGCCAGGTCCACGCGCAGCGTCCAGCTAGAGCGGAAATAGCCCTGAAGGTAGGCCATGTTGGGCACGCCCTCGATCATCACGCCCCGGTAGGTGACGTGCCGGGTGAAGTCCACCGGCTCGCCGTCAAGGTTGAAGGGCACGCCCCCGAAGAGCTTCAGGTTGAAGCCGGTGGCAGTGACGATGATGTCGGCATCGAGGTGCTGGCCGCCGGTCAGTTGGATGCCCGTGGCGTCGAAGCGCTCGATGGTGTCGGTGACCACCGAGGCCTTGCCGCTGCGGATGGCGGCAAATAGATCGCCCTCGGGCACCAGGGCCACGCGCTGCTGCCAGGGGCGGTAGCTGGGGTTGAAGTGCCGGTCCACGTCGAAGCCTTCGGGCAGGTGGCCGCGGATCTGGTCGATCAGGTAGGCGCGCAGCTCCTGCGGGTGCTCGAAGGACATGCGCACCACCTCGGCGCTCCTGGCCAGGTGCGCGCGCTTGAGGATTTCATGCATCCACTCGTCGGGCAGGTCGAGCGCGCGCAGCGGTGCCTCCAGCTCGTGCGACCAGGGCTGGGCGGAGAAAAAGGTCGGAGAACGCTGCAGCATGGTGATGTGTTCCACCTGCCCGGCCAGCGCCGGGATCAGCGTGGCTGCGGTGGCGCCCGAGCCGATGACCACTACCCGCTTGCCGCTGCAGTCCAGGTCCTGCGGCCAGTGCTGCGGATGCACCATCTGGCCCTGGAAGTCGCGCAGGCCCGGCCATGGCGGCGTGTAGCCCTGGGCGTGGTCGTAGTAGCCCGAGCACATCCACAGAAAGCGGGTGGCAAGGGTCAGCGTCTCGCCCGAGCCGGTACGCGTGACCTGCAGCGTCCAGCACCGATCCGCGGACGACCAGTTGGCGGCGCTCACCTGGTGGCCGTAGTGGATGTGCGGCGCCAGGCCGTCCTCCTCGATCACCTCGCCCAGGTAGGCGCGGATTTCGTCGGCCATGGCGATCGAGCGTCCGCGCCAGGGCTTGAAGCCATAGCCATAAGTGTAGAGGTCGCTGTCGGAGCGGGCGCCCGGGTAGCGGTGGGTCCACCAGGTGCCGCCGAAGCCCTCCAAGGCGTCGAGCAGGGCGAACCGGCTTTCGGGGAAGCGCTCGCGCAGGTAGTGGGCCGCACCGATGCCGGAGATGCCGGCGCCGACGATGAGAAAGTCGAACGTTTCGCCGTCGGCGGGCAAGGTCATGAGCTGGTCTCCTGCGAAGCGCCATGCAGCGCACCTGCTGCGGCGCAGGCCGCGTCGCCGGCAGAACGGGCCAGGGTTTGCCATGCATCGTCTTGCATGCGTTGTCTCCTTCTTTTTTCATGGGCGCAGCCCGTCGCGCGGGCGGCCACGCCTACTATAGGAAAGGGTTCGCGCGCGGTCTTGTCATTTTCAAGGTGCGAACTATCATTTCCCGACAGATTCCCGCCGGCCGCTTCCGATGCCCACCATTGCCCGCCCCCTGGTGCCCGCCCGCTACTTCCTGTTGATGGAAGATTGTCTTCAGGCGGCCGGCACGTCGCTGGACGCCCTGGTGCGGGAAAGCGGCATCGATCCCGGGCAGTTCAGGCAAACCCATTTCGCCCTCACCCCGCCGCAGTTCGAGCATCTGCTGGCCCGCGCCGTGTGCGTGACCGGGCGCAGCGACTTCGGCTTCGAGTGGGGGCGACGGCTGCGGCAGAACTCCCACGGCATCCTGGGATACGCGCTGATGTCGTACCCCACCCTGGACCAGGGGCTGCGCCAGAGTGCCCGCTATTTCACGCTGATGAACCCGATGTTCCGGATGGTCTACCAGCGCACGGGCCGGCACGCCGAGATCGTCTACCGGCCCGCGCTGCCCATGCGCGGGCAGACGCTGAACCAGATGCTGGAACTGCTGCCCGTGTCCGCGCACACGCACTGCCGCCCCCTGCTGCGCGACCCGCACGTGCCCTATGACATCTATCTGCCGATGAAGGCACCGCCGCATGCTTACCGCTACCGGGAGCTGGCGCCGGCGCGCGTGCATTTCGGCGCGTCGTCCGTACCCGAGGTCCGCATGGTGGTGGACAACTGGAGCCTGGACGCGCCTTCGCCGACCCACAGCCCGCACGCCGTGCGTCTCGCCGAGGAGCAGTGCGAGCTGTTGATGCGTCGCCGGGACGACCCCATGGATTGGACCGAATGGGTGGGCATGGTGCTGAACGAGGTCGAGGGCGGCCAGCTATCCCTGGAGGGCTGCGCCCGGCTGCAGGGTATCTCGGCCCGGGCGCTCGAGCGCCGCCTGAAGAAGGAGGGCAGCCACTTTCGCGACCTGGCCATCGAGGCGCGCCATGCGCGCGCGCGCCGGCTGCTGGCGCAGCGCAATGCGTCGGTCTCGCAGATCGCCTATCAGCTCGGCTTCACCGACGTGGCGAACTTCAGCCGTGCCTTTCGTCGCGTCCACGGCGTCACGCCGTCCGAATACCGGGCCGGCATCACCGCGGCTCAAAGCGCAAGCCGTTCCCCCTCGGCGCTTGCAAGCGCCTCGGATGCGCCAGGCACACCAGCGTCCGCAGGGGCTATGGTGTATCCGGACTCATCCATCGAGGGGGAAGGCTAGCGAGGCCAGCCCGTCCTGGCGCAAGGGCCGGGCGCAGCCGGTGCGCGAGGCATGGCCGGCGGGGGAGTGGACGGGCGCCGGTGCTACCATCCTTGTCGGGCATGCTGCCCGTCCGTATTTCGCGGCCGCCGGCGGTGCCCGCTTCATGCAGGATTCACGCGTGTTTCTCGATCTCATGCGCAGCATGGCGGGGCCGCAGCGCACCCCGAGCGGCAACCGGCGGCTCGGGGTGCTGCTGGCCTTCGTGGCCGGCGCGGCCAATGCCGGGGGCTTTCTCGCCATCGGCCACTACACCTCGCACATGACCGGCATCATCTCGGCGATGGCCGATGCCCTGGCCCTGTGGCAGGTGCCGCTGGTGCTGGGCGGCTTCGCCGCGCTGGGCTTTTTCGTCGGGGGCGCGGCCACGGCGGCGATCTGCATCAACTGGGCGCGCCGCCAGCGCCTGTACAGCGAGTACGCGCTGCCCCTGGTGATCGAGGCGGCGCTGCTCCTGGCGTTCGGGCTGTTGGGCGGGCTCATCGACGCCGTGCGCTGGTGGTACACGCCGCTCACCGTGCTGCTGCTCTGCTACACCATGGGCCTGCAGAACGCGCTCATCACCAAGGTGTCGCGCGCCGAAATACGCACCACGCACGTGACGGGCATCGTCACCGACCTCGGCATCGAGTTCGGCAAGTGGGTGTACTGGAACCGCAACCGCCAGGCCGAGTATCCCCTGGTGCGCGCCGACCGCCAGCGCATGCGCCTGCTCGGCGCGCTGCTCGCGGCCTTCTTCGGCGGTGGCGTGGCGGGCGCGCTGGCGTTCTCGCACATGGGGTTCAGCGCCACGCTGCCCCTGGCCGCTCTCTTGCTGGCCGTGGCCCTGCTGCCCCTGCTCGATGACGCGCGGCGGCTGCGCCGCGGCGGCGTGTCCTGAACCCTGCGGGCCGGACGGCAGCCGCGCGGCCGATCGCTTACAATATTTGCATGGCGCTCAAAGTATTCGATTTGGCCTGCGCGGCCGGGCATGTCTTCGAGGGATGGTTCGCCTCGCGTGAGGACTATGACACCCAGCGCGAGCGCGGCCTGTTGCAGTGCCCCGTCTGCGACAGCCGAGAGGTTTCGCGCCAGGCTTCCGCGGCGCGCCTGAACGTCTCCGGCGCGCGCGAGCCGAGGCAGGCCGAGCCCGCCCAGCACGCCGAGCTGTCCCAGGCGCAGGCCGAAGTCCTGCGCCAGATGCGCCGGGCGCTGCGCGCCGCCGAGAACGTGGGCCCGCGCTTCGCCGAGGAGGCGCGCCGCATGCACGAGGGCGATGCGCCCGAACGCATGATCCGCGGCACGGCCAGCCAGGCCGAGAGCCGGGCACTGCTCGAGGAAGGCATCGCGGTCATGCCGGTGCCCGACATCCTCGACGACGACCGTTTGCAGTAACCGCAGCGCGCGGGCCCGCCGGCCGCGCGCCGTTCTTCCGTTCATTCTTCGCTTTCAACGCCACTTCGCGCCTCATGTCCTCCACTCAGCTCCTGGTCGGTTTCCATGCAGTCACGGCGCGCCTGCGCCACGGCCCGGAGACGATCCGCGAGGTCTACGTCGACGCCACCCGGCGCGATCGCCGCATGACCAGTCTCGTCGAACAGCTCCAGGCCGCCGGCCGGCGCGTGCATCCGGTCGCCGTCGAGCGCCTGGACGGCATGGCCAAGGGCGGCCGCCACCAGGGGGTGCTCGCCACGGCCGAGGCGGTCGCGCTCGCGCACGACCTGGACGAAGTCCTGGACGAGCTGGACGGCACGCCGGCGTTCCTGCTCATCCTCGATGGCGTGACCGACCCGCACAACCTGGGCGCCTGCCTGCGCACTGCGGACGGGGCGGGCGCGCACGCCGTGGCCGCACCGCGCGACCGCGCCGCGGGCCTGAACGCCACCGTGCAGCGCGTGGCCTGCGGCGCGGCCGATACGGTGCCCTACATCACCGTCACCAACCTCGCGCGCACGCTGCGCAGCCTGAAGGAGCGCGACGTCTGGGTCGTCGGCACCGACGACCAGGCCATCGACACGCTCTACGACGTCGACGCCACCCGGCCGATCGCCTGGGTGCTGGGCGCCGAGGGCGAGGGCATGCGCCGCCTCACGCGCGAGACCTGCGACCAGTTGGTGCGCATCCCGATGCAGGGCGCGGTCGAGAGCCTGAACGTCAGCGTGGCCTCGGCCGTCTGCCTGTATGAAACCGTGCGCCAGCGCACCTCCCGTCGATAAAGCAGGGCAGCGCCTGCCCTGCGCCAGGAAAACTTGATCATGTCTTACGGACTCACCACCCGCGTGCTGCACGCCGACCGCCAGGGCGACATCGAACACGGCGCAGTGCACAAGCCCATGCATCCCTCGGCTGCCTATCGCTACGACGACGTCAACGACCTCGTCGGGGTATTCCAGAACACGCGCGCGGGCTATTCCTACGCACGCCAGGGCACGCCGACCACGGCGGCGCTCGAGGCCAAGGTCAACCTGCTCGAGGGCGGGCGCGGCACGGTGAGCTTCGCCACCGGCATGGGCGCGCTGGCGGCGCTGTTCACCACGCTGCTGCGCGCGGGCGATCACCTGGTCAGCAGCCAGTACATCTTCGGCAACACCAACAGCCTGCTGGGCACGCTGCAGGCGCTGGGCGTGGAGGTGTCGATGGTCGACGCCACCGACGCGCAGGCCGTGGCCCAGGCCATACGCCCGAACACCCGCATGGTGTTCGTCGAGACCATCGCCAATCCGGGCACCCAGATCGCGGACCTGGCGGGCATCGGTGAGCTGTGCCGCGAGCGCGGCCTGCTCTACGTCGTGGATAACACCATCTCCACGCCTTACCTGTATCGTCCGGCAGTGCACGGCGCGGGGCTGGTGATGAACTCGCTCACCAAGTACATCTGCGGGCACGGCAATGCGCTGGGCGGCGCCATCACCGACACGGGCTGCTTCGACTGGTCGAACTATCCCGGCATCAGCGAGGTGTACCGCAAGGGCGATCCGGCCAACTGGGGCCTGATGCAACTGCGCAAGAAAGGCCTGCGCGACATGGGCGCGACGCTGTCGTCCGAATCGGCGCACCGCATCGCGGTGGGCGCCGAGACCCTTGCCCTGCGCATGGAGCGCGCCTGCCACAACGCCTTGACGCTGGCGCGGCGGCTGGCCGAGCACCCCGGCGTGGCCCGGGTGCACTATGCCGGCCTGGCGACGCATCCGCAGCATGCGCGGGCCACCGAGTATTTCGGGGTCGGCGTGGGCGAAGGCCGCCGCGAACCGCGCTACGGGGCGCTGCTCAGTGTGGAGCTGGCCGAAGGCCTGGACTGCCTGGCTTTCCTCAATGCGCTGGACATCGTGGTGCTCTCCACGCACCTGGGCGACAGCCGCACGCTGGCCCTGCCTGCCGCGCACACCATCTATCACGAGATGGGGCCCGTCAAGCGCGCGCAGATGGGCATTCCCGACAGCCTGGTCCGCGTCTCCGTGGGCATCGAGGACACAGCGGACCTGGTCGCCGACTTCGAGCGTGGCCTGGCCGCGGTGATGGACGTCAGGCGGCCTGCCGCCTGAGCGGCATACGCAGCACGAAGCGGCATCCGCCCTCGGGGCGGTTGTGCGCCTGCAGCGTGCCGCCGTGGCTTTCGGCGATGCGCCGGGCCACGAACAGGCCCAGGCCGGTGCCGGGCTGGCCGACGGCGCCGCGGCCGCGGTAGTGGCGATGGAACACACGTTCGCGCTCGGCCTCGGTCAGGCCCGGGCCATGATCGAGCACGTCGATGCAGGCCTCGTCCCCGTCGACGCGGGCCGACATCTCGACCGGCGCTCCCGGCGCGTACTTGAGCGCGTTGTGCACCAGGTTGGAAAGCAGGATCTCGAGCAGCGCGGCGTCGGCCTCGAGCACGATGTCTTCCACGTGCGCTGCGCGCAGCCAGCCGGGCGCGCCATGCGCCTCGATCACCTGGCGCACGAGCGGGGCGAGCGCCACCGCCTGCAGGTCGGGGGCCACCGCGCCCGCCTGTTCGATGCCCGGGTGCAGTTCGTCGACGAGCTGGGCCAGCCGCCCGGCGGCCCGGCGCAGGCGCGCCAGGCGCGCCTGGGAGGCCGCTTCCCGGGGCGGCGAGGTGTGCGCCAGCGCGTCGACGGCCATGTCGATCACGCTGAGCGGTGTACGCATTTCGTGCGCGATCATGGCCAGGCGGTCGGACTGCCCGGCCACGCTGCGGTAGAGCTGGTCGACGCGCTGCTGCAGCTTGCGCTGTACCGCTTTGCGCGCATCGATTTCGGCCTGCCGCGTTTGCGTGCGCCGCAGCAACTGGCGCGCGGCGATGCGCTCGATGCTCTCGAGCAGTTGCCGGCGCATGGCTTGCGTGAGGCCTGCGCTGCTGCGCTGGCGCAGCACGGCGCCGGTCAGCCATAGGCAGAGCAGGGCGATGTAGCCCAGGGCGATCGCGCCCAGCTCCCACGCCAGCCGATCGAAGAGGGCGAGCGCGGCCAGGCCGAAGGCGAGCACGCCGGCGGCCCATGCGATGAGCAGCGAGGTGGCGCCCGTGGTGGCGAAAGTGACGCCCGGGGCGCCGCGAAAGTGTTCTGGCATACTCTTGAGGTTTGATCGGTCCGGATGGCCCGGTTCGCGCGCGCAATGCGCCGGGCAGGCCCAAGTCTGCCACGCGCTCGCCCTTCATGCGGAGCACGGGCGTCGTACGCAGGAAAAGCACTCACGCATGAGCTCAGACACCATGATGCCGGAACCGGCGCTATTGCCGGCCGCTATCCGCGCGCAACCCGTCGTGGGGCTGCTGGAGGACGACGACGATCTGCGCGAGGAACTGCGCACGGGCCTGGAGCGGATGGGGTTCGCCGTCTGGGACTGTGCGACGGCGGCGGATTTTCACGCCGAGCTGGGACGCCGGCCCTGCCACGTCGCCATCATCGACGTCGGCCTGCCCGACGAGGACGGCTTCTCCGTCTCCGCGCGGCTGCGCGTCCTGAGCCAGGTCGGCATCGTGATGCTGAGCGGGCGCAGCGCCATCGAGGACCGCGTCCGCGGCCTGCAGGGCGCGGCCGACGCCTACCTGGTCAAGCCGGTCGACCTGCGCGAGCTCGCCGCGGTGCTGACGGCCGTGCTGCGCCGGGCCTGGGCCGGGGCGGATACGCCGACGGCGCGCAGTGCGTCGGCCCAGAGCGACGATTGGCGCGTCGATGTGGCCGAGCGCGCGCTGGTTGCGCCCGGCGACGCATGGCGGTTGCGCTTGACGCAGTCCGAGTCCGCCATGCTCGTGCACCTGCTCGGGCGCGGCGGCGAGCCGGCTTCCCGACAGCAGATCCTCGAAGCCATCGATCCCCTGGCCGGCGGCGAGCACGAACTGCATCGCGTCGACATGCTCGTCTCGCGCCTGCGCCGCAAGGCCGAATCGGTCGGCGTCGAACTGCCGATCCGTTCGGTGCGCGGCCATGGCTACCGTTTTGCCCTCAGCAGGAACGACGAATGATATTCGGCAGCGACAACATGGTCGGCGCCTCGCCCCGCGTGCTGGCGGCGATCCAGGCGGCGAACGAAGGCACGGCGCCCTCGTATGGCGCGGACCCGTGGTGCGCGGCCGCGCTCGCTGCGCTGGGCGAGGTCTTCGAGCGGCCGGTGCAGGCATACTTCGTGAGCACCGGCACCGTGGCCAACTCGCTGGCGCTGGCCGCGCTCGTGCCGCCCTGGGGCGCCGTGCTGTGCCAGCGGGACGGGCACGTACTGGCCGACGAGTCGAGCGCGCCCGAGTTCTTCACCGGCGGCGCGCGCCTGGTGCCGCTCGCGCCCGTCGCCGGCAAGCTCACCCCCGAGGTGGTGGCGGCCCGCCTCGCCAACACGGGACACCCGCCGCACCATGCCGTGCCGCGCGCGCTGTCGATCACGCAGGCCAACGAGCGCGGCCTGGTCTACACGCCGGACGAGGTGGCGGCGCTGGCCCGGTGCGGACGCGGGCACGGGCTGCGCATGCACATGGACGGCGCGCGCTTTGCCAACGCGGTGGCGAGCCTGGGCTGTTCGCCGGCGGAACTCACCTGGAAGGCCGGGGTGGACGTGCTGTGCCTGGGCGCCTCCAAGAACGGCGCGCTGATGGCCGAGGCGGTGGTGTTCTTCGACGCCGCGCTGGCGCGCGACTTCGAGTTCCGCGTCAAGCGGGCCGGGCAGATGGCCGCCAAGGCCCGTTTCTTCGGCGCCCAGTTCGGCGCCTGGCTGGCCGACGGACACTGGCTGGCGCTGGCGCACGGAGCGAACGCGGTGGCGGCGCGTCTGGCGGCGGGCCTGGATGGCGTGCCGGGCGTGCGCCGCGTGTGGCCGGTGCAGGCCAACGAAGTGTTCGTCGTGCTGCCGCGCGCCCTGGGCGAGCGTCTGCGCGCGCAGGGCGCGGTGTTCTACGACTGGCCCGAGGACACGCTGCCCGAAGGGCAGGCCCTCGGCGCGCACGAGATGCTGGTACGCTTTGTGGCGTCCTTCGCCAGCCGGCCGGAGGATGCGGATGCATTGATCGCGGCCGCCGCGGCCGCGGGCGCCTGAGGGCGTCCTCACCAAGGAGACGGGAAGATGAGCAAACCCTGCCTGCTGCTGTTGCCGGGCATGTTGAATACCGAGACGGCATGGTCGCGCGTCACACCGCTGCTGCGCGATGTGGCCGACATCCGGATCGCCGACTTCACGACGCAGGACAGCATCGAGGCGATGGCGCGCAGCGCCTGGGCGCTGGCCGAGGGGTACGACAAGGTGGCGATCGCCGGGTTCTCCATGGGTGGCTTCGTGGCCGCCGAGATGCTGGCCCAGCAGCCGGCGCGGGTGGGCCGGCTGGCGTTCATCGACACGTCGGTGCGCACCGAATCGCCCAAGCAGGCGGCGATCCGCGAGAAGGCGATCGCCGCGGCCAGCCAGGATTTCGAAGGCACCATCGTGGCCGGAGGCGGCAACAACCTGCACCCGGACCATCGCGCCGACGCGGTGCTGATCGGACTCGTGCGTGGCATGGCGCGGCAGGTGGGCCTGGATGCCTTCGTGCGCCAGAGCCGGGCGCTGATGCAGCGCAAGGACTACCGGCAGCTACTGGCGGGGGTGACCATGCCCGTGTCGATTCTTTGCGGCAAGAGCGACGAAATGACGCCGCCGCGGCTGTCCGAGGAGATGGCCGAGCTCGTGCCCGGCTCGCGGCTGGAGTGGATCGAGCCCGCCGCCCACATGACTCTGCTCGAACAGCCGGGCCAGGTGGCCGAGGCCCTGAAACGGTGGCTGGCGCGATGACGGCCCCCTGGCAGTCGGTGCTCGATTTCTGGTTCCTGCCGGCCGGTCAGCCCGGCCACATGGGCCAGCGCCAGGCCTGGTTCGCCAAGGACCCGGTCTTCGATGCCGAGGTGCGCGAGCGCTTCGGCCCCTGGGTCGAGCAGGCCCTGACGGGCGGGCTGCGCGACTGGGAGGCCCAGCCCGAGGGGGCGCTCGCCCGCGTGCTGCTGCTCGACCAGTTCCCCCGCAACGTCTTTCGCGACACGCCCCGGGCCTACGCCGGCGACGTGCCGGCCGTCGAGCTGGCGCTGCGCATGATCGACGCCGGCTGGGACCTGATGCTGCCGCCGGTGCAGCGCCAGTTCGTCTACCTGCCGCTGATGCACGCCGAGGACATCGCGCTGCAGGAGCGCTGCGTGGCGCTCTACACCGCGCTCGCCGCGCAGGCGCCCGAGCACCGCAGCGCGCTCGACTTCGCGTATCGCCATCGCGACATCGTCCTGCGCTTCGGCCGCTTTCCGCACCGCAACCAGGTGCTGGGCCGCGCCGGCACGGCCGACGAAGCCGAGTTCCTCAAGACGCCGGGTTCGTCGTTCTGACGGCGCAAGCGCGCGCGCACGATTACAATCGACGGTTGCACCGGGCGCCCCCTGCGGCGCCCGGCAGGCTTTCGTTCCCGCCGCTGTCGAACCCGCGGTCCCATCCAGGAGGCGTTTCATGTCCAAGGCCATACGCATCACGCAGAATGGCGGTCCCGAAGTGCTCAAGCTCGTCGACGTCGAAGTGCCGGCGCCGGCCGCCGACGAAGTCACGGTGCGCCATCATGCGGTCGGCCTGAACTTCATCGACATCTATTTTCGTTCCGGTCTCTACAAGCATCCGCTGCCGCACGGCCTGGGCAACGAGGCCGCCGGCGTGGTCGAGGCCGTGGGCAAGGACGTCGGGCACGTCAAGGTGGGCGATCGCGTGGCCTACGGCCAGAGCCCGATCGGCGCCTATGCCGAACGCCACAACGCCAAGGCGCTGCAGGTGGTCAAGCTGCCGGATTTCATCAGCTTCGAGCAGGCCGCGGCGATGATGCTCAAGGGCCTGACCGTGCAATACCTGTTTCGCCAGACCTACCGGCTGCAGGGCGACGAGACCATCCTCTTTCACGCGGCCGCGGGCGGCGTCGGCCTGATCGCCTGCCAGTGGGCGCGGGCGCTGGGCGTCAAGCTCATCGGTACGGTGTCCAGCCCGGAGAAGGCGGCCATCGCGCGCGAGCACGGCGCCTGGGCCACGATCGACTACACCCGCGAGAACATACCCGAGCGCGTGCGCGAACTCACCGGCGGGCGCAAGCTGCCGGTGGTGTACGACAGCGTGGGCAAGGACACCTGGGAGGCCTCGCTCGACTGCATCGAGCCGCGCGGCCTGATGGTCAGCTTCGGCAACGCGTCCGGGCCGGTCACCGGGGTGAACCTGGGCATCCTGGCCGCCAAGGGCTCGCTGTACGTGACGCGTCCCACGCTGGGCGCATACGCGGCCAGCCAGGAGAAGGTGCAGGCCGCGGCCGACGAGCTCTTCGGCCTGGTCGAGTCCGGGCGCATCAAGGTCAACATCGGGCAGCGCTACGCGCTTGCCGACGCGGCCAAGGCGCAGGAAGCGCTTGCGGCGCGCAAGACCACGGGCGCCACCGTTTTCATCGTGGACTGATACATCATGATCAAGTGGACCATCATCGGCCTCTGGCTGGCTGCGATCGCCTACGTGTATTTTCGCGGCCGGGTTCGCGTCAACTTCTTCCGGACCGTGGTGGACCACTCGGCAGTCCTCGCGCCGGTCAACGCCTTCATGTATCTCTTCTCGGCCGTGCCGGCCAGGCCCTACATCGCGGCGCAGGACATGCCCGCGGGGCTGCGCAAGCTCGACGACAATTGGGAAGTCATCCGGGAAGAGGCGCGCCGGCTGGCCGAGGCGCAACGCATCAAGGCGGCCGAGGCGAACAACGACGCGGGCTTCAACTCGTTCTTCAAGAGCGGCTGGAAGCGCTTCTACCTGAAGTGGTATGACGCCCAGCATCCGTCCGCCGAGGAGCTGTGCCCGCAGACCGTGCGCCTGTTGCGCGAGATTCCGCAGGTCAAGGCCGCGATGTTCGCGGTGCTGCCGCCGGGCGCCAAGCTCAACCCGCACCGCGACCCGTTCGCCGGCTCGCTGCGCTATCACCTGGGCCTGGATACGCCGAACAGCGACGCCTGCTTCATCGAGGTCGATGGCGAACGCTATAGCTGGCGCGACGGCCAGAGCGTGGTGTTCGACGAGACCTACATCCACTGGGCCGAGAACCGCAGCGACGAGATCCGCACCATCCTGTTCTGCGACGTGGAGCGCCCGCTCAAGTACGGCTGGGCCCAGCGTTTCAACCAGTGGTTCTCGCGCACGTTCATGACCGCTGCCAGTTCGCCCAACGACGCCGGCGACCAGACCGGCTGGGTCAACAAGCTGTTCCACGTCTCATGGGTGATGGGGCAGTACCGGCGCCGCTTCAAGCGCTGGAGCCCGGCGCTCTATCAGATCACCCGGGTGCTGGTGATCGTCGCCATCGTCGCCGCGATCATCTGGCTGTAGAGGCAGCGACTGTCGGAACTGACAGAACGCCTGCCGCTGGCGTGCATCGACGCGAACTGCCCGAGGGCCCCGGCTCAAGGCTCTTGTTCCGGCGCGGGTGTTGGAGCGCTGGCGGCCCGGACGAAGGGCCGCCAGCGGAGGCGATCGCCTGCCCCTCAGCCCTCGGCGTGATACGCCGTGACCAGCTCGACCTCGTTCTTCGAGCCCAGGAGCACGCTGACCCGCTCGTGCAGCCCTTGCGGCTGCACGTCCAGGATGCGCTGCTGGCCGTTGGTGGCGGCGCCGCCCGCCTGCTCGACCAGGAAGCTCATCGGGTTGGCCTCGTACAGCAGGCGCAGCTTGCCCGGCTTGCCGGGCTCGCGCGCATCCCAGGGGTACATGAAGATGCCGCCACGGGTCATGATGCGGTGAATGTCGGTGACCATCGAGGCGACCCAGCGCATGTTGAAATCCTTGCCGCGCGGGCCGGTCTTGCCGGCCAGGCATTCGTCGACGTAGCGGCGCACGGGCGGTGCCCAGTGGCGCGTGTTCGAGGTGTTGATGGCGAACTCCGCAGTGTCGGCCGGGATCTGCATGCGCTCGTGGGTCAGCAGCCACGAGCCCATTTCGCGATCCAGCGTGAAGCCGTACACGCCCGTGCCCACGGTCAGCACCAGCATGGTCTGCGGGCCGTAGAGCGCGTAGCCCGCGGCGACCTGTTGTCTGCCCGGTTGCAGGAAGTCGGCCTCGGTGGCCTCGCGGCCGTCGGCATCGGCCGGCATGCGCAGCACGGAGAAGATGGTGCCGATCGAGACGTTGACGTCGATGTTGGAGGAGCCGTCCAGCGGATCGAAAAGCAGCAGGTAGCCGCCGCGCGGATAGGGGTTGGGAATGGGGTGGATGGTGTCCATCTCCTCGGACGCCATGGCCGAGAGGTTGCCGCCCCATTCGTTGGCCTCGAGCAGGATCTCGTTGGAGATCACGTCGAGCTTCTTCTGGACTTCGCCCTGCACGTTCTCGGTGGTGAGGCTGCCGAGAACGCCGCTCAGGGCGCCCTTGCCGACGTGGTGGCCGATGGCCTTGCAGGCTCGCGCGACGACTTCGATGAGCAGGCGCACATCGGCGGGCAGGGCGCATTCGCTGCGCTGCTGCTCGATCAGGAACTGGGTGAGGGACTTGCGTTTCAAGCGGATATCTCCAGGGCTTTGGATACGATTTCGGTGACGTTGCGCGACAGGCCGGCCTGGCTGCGCACGCGTTCGAGCGCGGCGTGCATGGCGTCGCGCAGCACGGGCGCGTAACGCGTCCACTGCTCCAGGCCGCGGGCCAGCCTGGCCGCGATCTCGGGATTGAACGCATCCAGGGCCAGTACCTGCTCGGCCCAGAAGCGGTAACCCGCGCCGTCGGCGGCGTGGAAGTGGCGCGGATTGTTCAGGCAGAACTGGAACACCAGGGCGCGCGCGCGGTTCGGATTGCGCAGCGTGAAGTCGGAGTGGGCGAGCAGCTTGCGCACCTGGCCGGCGTCGGTGGTGCGTGCCGTGGCCTGCAGGGCGAACCATTTGTCCAGCATCAAGGGGTCGCGCCGGCTGCGCTGGTAGAAGTCCGCCAGGGCGGCATCGGCGGCTGCGCCCGGCGCATGGTTGACCAGCGCGGCGAGCGCCGCCAGGCGGTCGGTCATGTTGCCGGCATCGCGGTACTGCAGTTCGGCGAGCTCGCGCGCCGGCGCATCGCCGCCCGCGAGCAGATAGGACAGTGCAAGGTTCTTGAGATCGCGTCGGCCGGCCGACAGCGGATCGGGCGAGTAGGCGCCCGGGGTCTGGTTGTCGTCGATGGCTGCGCGCCATTGCCCGGCGAGATCGCGGCCCAGGCGGGCGCGGACCAGGTCGCGGGCCTGCGCCAGCGCGCCCGGGTCGATGGGCGACATGCGCTCGGCCAGGACTTTCTCGGCGGGCAGGTTGAGCGCGCGCGCGCGCCAGCCGGGGTCGACCTGCGGATCGTCGAGCACCGCGCGCCAGGCCTGCACGAGCTGGGCATCGTCGGGCGGCGTCGTGGCGCCGCTCGCGTGCGCCAGGATGTGGCGCGCGGCCAGCTCCTGGCCGGCTTCCCGGCGTGCGTAGGCGTTGGTGTCGTGGGCGAGCAGCAGGGCGAGGTCGCGGTCGGTGTAGTCGTACTCGACGATCACCGGCGCGGAGAAATCGCGCAGCAGCGACGGAACCGGATGGCCGGGCACGTCGGTGAACACCCAGTGCTGGCTCGCTTCGGTGAGCTCGAGCACGACGGTGTCGCTCGCCGCCGCGTCGCTGCCCGACAGGCGCAGCGGCAGCGGATGGCCCTGCGCATCGAGCAGGCCGATTTTGAACGGGATGTGCACGGGCGCCTTGTGCAGGCTGTCGCCGGCCAGGCGTTCGACGCCCACCGGCGCGCAGTGCTGCGCGAGCGTGACCGTGCACGTGCGGGCCTGGGCGTCGTAGGCGAGCGTCACGCGTACGCGCGGCGTACCGGCCTGGCGGTACCAGCGGCGGAACGCCGTGAGGTCGCGCTCCGGGTGCTGCGCGCGATAGACCGATTCCATGGCGTCGACGAAGTCGTCGCAGGTGACGGCCTGCCCGTCGTGGCGGCGGAAGTACTCGGCCATGCCCCGCTGGAAGCCCGCCTCGCCGAGCAGGGTGTGCTGCATGCGGATGACCTCGGCGCCTTTCTCGTACACCGTCGCGGTGTAGAAGTTGCCGATCTCCTGGTAGCTCTCCGGGCGGATGGGGTGCGCCATCGGGCCGGCGTCCTCGGGGAACTGGGCCGCGCGCAAGGCGATCACGTCGTCGATGCGCTTGACCGTGCGCGCGCTGGCCTGGGCCTTGGCGAGCGCGTCGCCGGTCAGGCCGGTGTCGGCCAGGGCCGCGGCCATCATGTCGGCGGTGAATTCCTGGTCGCGGAACACCGTGAGGCCTTCCTTCAGGCTGAGCTGGAACCAGTCGCGGCAGGTGACCCGGTTGCCGGTCCAGTTGTGGAAGTATTCATGGCCGATCACCGCCTCGATGGCGCTGTAGTTCGCGTCGGTGGCGCTGTCGGGGTCGGCCAGCACGTAGGCCGCGTTGAAGATGTTGAGCCCCTTGTTCTCCATGGCGCCCATGTTGAAGTCGCGCGCGGCGACGATCATGAAGCGGTCGAGGTCGAGCTCGAGGTCGAAGCGCGTTTCGTCCCAGCGCAGCGAGCGTTCCAGCGAGGCCAGCGCCCATTCGGTCTTGCCTTCGTTGCCCGGGTCGGTGTAGACCTGCAGCAGCACGTCGCGCCCCGAGCGCGTGCGCACGCGCTTCTCGGTCCAGGCGAGCTTGCCCGCCACCAGCGCGAAGAGATAGCACGGCTTGCGAAAAGGGTCTTCCCAGACGGCTTCGTGGCGGCCGTCGGCGAGCTCGCGCTGCGCGATCAGGTTGCCGTTGGAGAGCAACTGCGGGAAATCGGCCTTGGGCGCGCGCAAGGTGACGGTGTAGCGGCTCATCACGTCCGGACGATCCGGAAACCAGGTGATGCGCCGAAAGCCCTCGGCCTCGCACTGCGTGAAGAACACGCCGTTGGAGACGTACAGCCCCATGAGCGTGGCGTTCTCGGCCGGCCGGCAGCGGCTGACCAGCGTGAGGCGGGCGCGCTCGCCCAGGCCGGGGATGGTCAGCGTGGTCGGCGCCAGTTGGTAGGCGTGGCTCGCCAGCGGTTGGCCATCGACCGCGACCGAGACCAGTTCCAGATCCTCGCCGTCGAGCACGAGATCGCCCGGATGCTGGCGCACGACCTCCAGCTCGGCGGTCACGGTGGTGAGCGCCGGCTGGAGGTCGAAGGCGAGCGCCACCGTATCGACCGCGAAGGGATAGGGCTGGTAATCCTGGCGCCGGATGGTGACTGGCGTATCGCTGCGCATGGCTGACCTCGAAGGGAATGATGCATCGATTTTACGCGGTACGCGCGCCTATGCCGGCCGCCGATTACGCCCGCCGGGAAGGGCGCATCCGCCGCGCTGGCGGGCATGGCATATGCTTCAATTATTACCGTGTACGCCGCCGCGTCCCGGCGGCGACTGCGGACGGCCTGGCCAACGGCCATCATCGCCCCCGCACCGGGCGGGGAGGAGCATCATGCAATCAAGGTCCATCCCTACAGTTACGCGTTGCTGGCGCATGGCGGGCGCCGTCCTTCTCGCCTGCGCCGCGCTGGCCGGCTGCGCCACCACTGCCAGCCCCTTCGCCGCGCGCGTCACCGCATTCCAGCAATGGCCGGCCGACGCCGTCGGCCAGAGCTATCGTTTCGCGCGCCAGGCGGAGGCGGCGCAGGGTGCCGACGACCTGGAATACCGCAGCTACGAGGACATCATCCGTGCCAACCTGGGCGGCATCGGCCTGGTCGAGGCGCAGCCCTGGGACCGGCAGCCGCGCTTCACGGTCTCGTTCCGCTACGGGTCGGAGCCCTTCCAGACCTGGGCCGAAGTGGCGGCGCCACCGCCGCCGCCGATGATGGGCTACGGCTTCTACGGTCGCCGTGGCTGGGGGTGGGGCATGGGGATGGGCATGCCGTTCGGCGGCTGGGGCTGGGGTTACCCGGGCTATTCCGGCTACCAGGCGGTGCCCGTGACCGCCTATCGCAACATCCTGGAGGTCTCGATCCGCGACAGCCAGCGCGGCGGCGCCGAGGTGTACCAGGGGCGCGCGGTGCACGAAGGCCGTGCGGACGCGCTGCCCCAGACCATGTCCTATCTGGCGGCGTCGATTTTCTCGAACTTCCCGCAGAACAACGGCGAGACGCACACGGTGCGCATCCCGCGTTGAAGCCTGCGCGCCGTTTCAGAAAGCGTGGCGCATGCCCAGGGCGTAGGACATGCCCTGGCTCTCGTCGCTGATCTTGTCGCGCATCACCATCGCGTACAGATCGGTGCGCTTGGACAGCCGGTAGTCGTAGCCGACGGTGGCGACGTCGCGCCAATAGTCCTGGGCGCCGGTGACCCGGTCGCGGCTGTAAGAGACCAGCACGCTGCCCGGGCCCACGGGCGCGGACAGGCCCACCTGGCCGATCTTGTCGTGCGTGTCGGCGTTCAGCGAGCCCGTATCGCCTTCGCGGATGCTGGTGTAGGAGAGGAACACCTTGGCGACGCCGAAATCGTAGGCCGTGCCGATCTGCCAGGTGTTCTCCTCGCCCGTGGCGAATCCGCTCTTGACCTGCTGCGCGGCCACGCCGATCGAGAAGGCTCCTTCCCGGTACGAGAGGCCGCCGCCGACGTTGGTGCGGCCATTGGCATCGGTGCCCTTGGTGCCGTAGATCAACTCGCCCGACAGGCCGCCGAACTTGGGCGTGGAGTACGCGACGGCGCTGTTCCAGGCGGAGTCGCCGGACAGGGTGCCGGGCGAGAAGATGTTGCGGATGGCGGGCGAGAAACCGAACGAGCCGCCCAGCGGGTTGAAGAGCAGGGTATTGGTAAAGAGCGGCGTGCCGATGCGGCCCAGGCGCACGGTGCCCAGGCGCTCGCTGGCGAGCCCGGCATAAGCGGCGCGCGAGAACATCGTGTCACCGGGGTAGCGCCCCGATTCGCCGGTGTTCGCGCGCAGATAGCCTTCGAGGGCGAAGATCGCCTTCAGGTCCTGGCCCAGGTCTTCCTGGCCGGCGATGCCGAAGTAGCTGGTGGTCATACCGCCCGAGTTGACCTGGGACATGCGCTCGCCGCCGCTGGTTTTCATGGAGCCGACATACACGTCTATGATGCCGTAGAGGCGTACGGAGGATTGCGCGTGGGCCGTACCGGCGGCCAGAAAAGCGACGGTGATGCAGGGCAGAAGGCGAAGGTGCGACAGTGGAGTCATCGTGTCCTCGAGGCGGAGCGGACAAAGGGAACCTGACAGGCGTGCGCAAGGCATGCCGTCAGGAAGCGGGGAACGCGGTTTGCGGGCGGTGCGGCGGCGGGCTCAGGTCATGAGTTCGTCCAGGAGCCGGTAGTCGGGCAGGCGGGTATCGATGGCGCGCCCTTGGCGCAGCACCACCCGGTCGCTCTGGTGGCGCGCGAGCAGCTCGGAATAGTTGCGCGCGCGCAGCACGAGCAGGTCCGCGGGCAGGCCGGGCGCGAGCCGGCCGCGTTGCGGCAGGCCCATGATGTCCGCGGGCGTGCGGGTGGCGGCCTCGATCCAGTGGCCCAGGGGATGGTCCAGGTGCAGGATCTTCACCGCCTGGGTATAGGTATCGAGCATGTCGTGATCGCCGTAGGCATGGAACGGGTCGCGGCAGTTGTCGCCCGCGATCGCCACGCGCAGCCCGCGCGCCTTCATTTCGTGCAGCAGCGTGACGCCGCGCCAGCGCGGTGTGCGCGAGGCCGTGGGATCGCGGTCCTGCAGATACAGGTTGACGGTGGGCAGGCTGACAAAATCGATGCCGGCGCGCGCGCAGGCATCCAGGGTGCGGGCGATGCGCGCCTCGTCCTGCAGGGCGAGCGAGCAGCAGTGGCCGCACAGGATGCGGCCGGCAAAGCCGACCTCGGTGGCGATGCGGGCGACCTCGGCCAGGCTGAGCACGCGCGCGTCGCCGGTCTCGTCCACGTGCAGATCGGCGTCCAGGCCGCGTTCGGCGGCCAGCTCGAAGAAGCGCCGTATGGCCACGTCGAACTCGGGCTGCAGCGGCACGTTGGGCAGGCCCCGAAAGCGCGTCACGCAGCCCAACTGGCCGCCCGCGCGGGCCACCGTGTCGGCCAGTCGGCGTCCTTCGTCGGTCAGGAAGATGTCCAGCGGCGCGATCGACGACGCCTGCAGGTCGATGCGTCCTTGCCATGCCTCGCGCAGTTCCTGGAACACCGGAAAGGAGATGTCGGCCTGCGGCTGCAGGCAGTCCAGGTGCGTGCGGATGGCCAATACCCCATGCGCATAGGCGGTCTGCAGCCCGAACGACATGCGGGCGAGCAGGTCGTGCTCGCGCCAGCGCGCCGTGCGGTCCTCGCCGGTGGCCTGGGCCGCGCCGGCGCCGTCGCCGGTCGGGTTCGGCTTGCGCGGCCAGATGTGGCCCTTGTCGAGATGGGTGTGGCAATCGAGCAGGCCCGGCAGCACCATCGATTGGCGCAGGTCGGGCCCGCTGGCGGGTGCCGCGGTGCCGGCCGGCAGGATCGCCGCGATGCACCCGTCCTCGATCATCAGGTCGGCGTCGTGCAGATCGCCGTGCTCGAAAGTGGTGGCCACGGTCAAAGCCTGCGCCGTGGGCGTCGTCAGGCAGGCCGGGATGCGGACATGCCGCAATGCGTAGGCGGGGGCTTCGGGCACGGCAAAGAAAGTGTGGGCGCTCATGTCGGTGCCGGTGATACGTCAAGTTGGAAAGCGCCGCCGATGCGCAGCGGCGGCGAGGCGGAGCCGCGGGCGGCCACGGCGATCACGCGCCGACGCGCTTGTTGACGAAGTCCAGGGTGTAGCCCTGCCGGATGTCCACGCCGGGGCGGGCCACGCCGCTCTGCACGGCGCTGTCGTAGATTGCCTGCCACTGCGCGTGGCTCATCGCGCCCGGGCCGCCCGCCTGCACGTCGGGCGAGTCGAAGATCGCATGCTCGCGCATGGTCTCGAGCGCGTAGGCGATCTTCTCGTCGCTCGCGTCCGGGTTGCCCTCGCGGATCAGGGCGTTGCCGGGCGTGGGGTCGCCGTGCAGATAGCTGGCCCAGCCGCGCGCCGTGGCGTCGACGAAGCGCTGCACGACGTCGGGCTGCTCGCGCACCATGCTGGGCTTGGCCAGCGTGACGTTGCTGTAGGCCAGGTAGCCGTGCTCGGCCAGCATGTGCACCACCGGCTTGACGCCGCTGCGCGCCAGTTCGTAGGGTTCGCTGGTGATGAAGCCCTCCATCGACATGCGCGGATCGACCAGGAAGGGCGCCATGCTGTAGGTGTAGGGGCGGATCTGCTCGTCGGTGAAGCCGAACTTCGCCTTGAGCCAGGGCCAGTAGGTCTGGCGTCCCGCGGTGGAGACGAGCAGCGGGTCGCCCTTGAGCGAGGCCAGCTCGTCATGCCCCGAACCGGCGTGGGACAGCACCACGTTGAAGGCCTTCTGGCCGAAGGCCGCGACGGCGATTGCCGGCAGCCCCTGGCTCGCCAGGCTGAGCACGCGCATGCTGTCGCTGTCGGCGAAGTCGACGGCGCCCGCGAGGAAGATCTGCATGACGTTCAACTGCGGGCCGCCCGAGCGCAGCTCGACGTCCAGGCCGTATTCGCGGTACAGGCCGGTGGCCAGCGCCTGGTAGAGGCCGCCCTTGTCCGGCTGCGGCAGCCAGCCCGTCTGGTAGACGATGCGGGTCAGCCCCTGGGCGCGCGCGGCGCGCATGCCCCATGGGGTGGCCAGGACGGCGGCTGCCGAGGCGGCAGTCGTGAGCAGCCGGCGGCGAACCGGTGAATGCGATGCAAGGCGGGGCAGAAAGGGGCTCATCGGCGATCTCCTGGTGCGGGTTGGATGGTTGTGCCCTCAGGCGGAAACAGCGCCCGGCTCGCGCTGGGTGTCGCTGCCGTACTGCCAGCCGGTGGTCGGCAGCTCCAGCCCCGTCTCCGGACGCGCGCGCGATGCGTCCGCGTCGAACTTGCCCGGGTTCATCAGGCCATGCGGGTCCATGCTGCGTTTGAATTCCTCGTCGCGGGCGTCGGCGACCTTCATACCGTTGTCCTTGACCAGGAAAGTGTGGTTGTTGGCGACCATGGCGCCGTCCTGCACCATGCCGCGGATCACCTCGGCCACCTGGGCGTCGTCCACGAAGGCGTAATAGGGAGAGCCCTGAAAGGCGATGCGTCCGGCGTAGCGCTTGACTTCCAGGTGCATGCCGCCGAGGTCCTTGAAGCGGCGATGGCTGCGCTCCACCGCGGCGAGCAGGTCGGGATCGAGGTACAGCCCGATGTTGTTGACGATCTCCGGGCGGGTCTTGTTGACCTGCAGGCGTGCGTGCCCCCAGCCGAACTCCCACAGCGGGGCGCCATAGGGGCCTTCGCCTTCCCCGGCCTCGCTCGCGATCTCGCCCTGGAACGCGGCGGCCAGGTCGCGCAGGGCCTCCAGGCCCGGAGCGGCGACCATGCAGCGCACCATGCTCCAGCCGGGCTTTCCGTAGGCACGCATGGCCTGCATGTAGTCCCAGTTGGGAAAGTCGTCGATCGAGATCAGCTTCTTGACGATGCCGTCCGAAGCGGCAAGCTCGTAGGCGAACGCGGCCGCGCGCATGAACCCGGGAAAGTTCAGGACCACCTCGACCCACGCCCAGGCGGGCGCGAGCGGCATTTCCACTTCGGTGATGATGCCGTTGGTGCCGTAGGCGTGGTGCACCAGGTTGACATCGTCGCCGCGCAGCTCGACGACCCGCGGCGTTTGCTCGACCGACACGACGCGCAAGCCGAGAATGTTGCCCCGATCGCGCAGAATGCCGTAGCTGCAACTGCCGATGCCGGCGTGGCCCCCGCCGATGTAGCCGCCGATGGTGGCGGCGCGCCGGGTCGAGGAGTGCATGCGCAGCTCCCAGCCGGTAGCGCGGGTGGCGGTGTCGATGGCCAGCAGGCGGGCGCCGGCCTGCGCGCGAACCTTCTGCTCGCGGATCCACAGCACTTGCGAGAGCCCGCTCATGTCGACGATGGCGCCGCCGTGCAGGGGCACGCCCTGGCCCAGGTTGCAGGTGCCGGCGCCGCGCATCATGAGCGGCATGCGCGCCCTGGCGGCGGCGCTGGCGATGCGGATCACGTCGTCCTGGCTGCGCGGGCTGACGATCAGCTCGGCCGTCTTGCCGCTCGCTTCGCGGCGGATGATCGGGCTGAAGCTCATGGACATGTCCCGGCTGCGCCGCTGCACGGTGGCCGAATCGCGGATGACCGGGATGTCGCCCAGGTGCGAGATGAAACCTTCAATATCGTTTGCCATGTCGAGTTCCGCTGGAACGAGGGGGAGCGCGGCGTTGGCCGCGCGGCGCCGCGCCAGCGCGGCACGGATGGTGCGCGGCGCATTGCGCGGTCGGTACCCTGGAACCTTTAGCAACACCCATGCCAATAGGTAAAATTTCACGTAAAGTGGCGCAGCGGGCCCCTCCGATGCCACGCGACGGACACGACCTCATGGAACTCGAAGACCATCTCTTTTTCTTGTGTACACAAGTCGTCTACCGACGCAGCCGCGCCCTGCAGGAGGGCTTGAAGCCGCTGGGCCTGCTGGAAACCGAGTACCGGGTGCTGAGCGCGGTGCTGCGCAAGGGGCCGCTGACGATGATGGAGCTGGCGCAGTGGACGGCCTATGAACGCTCCCGCGTTACCTACATCCTGAACGCGATGGAGGCGCGAAAATGGGTCTTGCGCACCAGTTTGGAGAGCGATCGGCGTACTGTCGTGGTGCACATCACGCCGGCCGGCCGCGAGATCTTCGCGGCGGCCAAGGTCATCGTCGACGAGACCACCGAGACGATTCTGCGCAACAACACCGCCGAGGATCTCGATCGGCTGCGCTCGACCTTGAAGACCATGCGCCAGACGCTGCTGGACATGGAGGCGGGCAGGCGCTGAGGGCGGGATGGGAGTGTCGCCCGCCGAGGCTCGTACCCTGAAGGTATCACCCCGGCCGGCACACCCCTTACTGCGATTGCCGGACGGATGGCTACGAGATTTCCGTCAAAGCCGAAGGGCCGATGCCTGTCGCATTCCTGGATTTTCCGAGGTGTACCGCTTGATAACCTCGGTCCAGGAGACCTGTCAGGCGATCATGAGGGCATGGTGTGGACGAGATCAGGAATGGATGCGCGGCGACTCAGTAGCCGACGGTGAAACGCTGGCGGATGTGGGACGGCTTCTCCAGCTCGTCGACCAGCGCAATCGCGAAATCCTCGAACGAGATGCTGCTACCGGCCTCGGTCGACAGCAGTTGGTCCTTGCCGAGCCGGAACTTGGCCGTCCGCTCACCGGGCACGAACAGGGCGGAGGGAGAGATGAAAGTCCAGTCCAGGTCGTTCACGGAGTGCCTGAGCAGATCAAGGAACTCCGCGCCCTTGGTCGCTTCGTCTTTGTAGGCGGCCGGAAAGTCAGGCTGGTCGAGCAGGCGCTTGCCGGGAGCGATCTCCAGGCTGCCCGCACCGCCGACCACGATGTAGCGCTTGACGCCGCAGGCGCGGACAGCATCGACCAGCGTCTGTGCGTCGCTAGCCGTGAAGTGCACCGCACTCACCACGGCGTCGTGGCCACGCAGCGCTTGCGCCAGGGCGTCTTTGTCGAACACGTCTGCCTTGACGCGGGTGACGCCTGGCAGCGCCGCAATCTTCTCGGGGCTGCGCGCGATGCCCGTCACGATGTGACCGCGAACCGAGAGTTCCTTGAGGATGCGCGAGCCTGCTGCGCCCGATGCGCCGATGAGAGCCACCTTTGCCATGTCGATTCTCCTGTCTTGCGTTTCAATGGTCTACAAAATAGACTCAAGTCTAGGCACGGAGCGAAAGCCGTGCAAGAAGTCCTCAGAATGTGATTTGGTCACAGATCGCTGACCTTTGAATTCCGCATATCCATACCCGGAAATTGCCATGGCGTCCGATGCGTCGATCACCTTTGAGCAACCTTGTCCCATCCGCGATGTGCTGGACCGCATAGGTGACAAGTGGAGCCTGCTCGTGCTTGAAGCGCTGGAGCCCGAGGCCAAACGCTTCCACATCCTGATGCGCGAACTGGGCGACATTTCCAAGCAGATGCTCTCGCGCACGCTGCGCAAGCTCGAGCAGGACGGGTACGTCCATCGCACCGTATTCGCCGAGGTGCCGCCACGCGTGGAATACAAGCTTACGTCCCAGGGCCGCTCATTCCTCGAGCCCATGAAGAGCTTGGTCGCCTGGGCGGACAAACACCACGCGGGAATCGTGATGGCGAGGGATCGATTCACGGAAAGCGCACCGGCTTGAGGCTCAAATCGTGAAAAAAAACCCCTGCACCGGTCGGCCAGGGGTTTCGGGACGGCCGGCGCGGCGGCCGGCAGCCTGCTGCAGCGCTTACTTCGTGCGGCTGCGGTACTCGTTGGTGCGGGTGTCGATCTCGATCTTGTCGCCGATGTCGCAAAAGAGGGGTACCGGGATCTCGAAGCCCGTGTTGAGCTTGGCGGGCTTGAGCACCTTGCCCGAGGTGTCGCCACGCACGGCGGGCTCGGTGTAGATGATCTCGCGCACCACGGTGGTCGGCATGTCGACGGAGATCGCGCGGCCTTCATAGAAGACCACTTCCACTTCCATGCCTTCCTCGAGGTAGTTGAGGGCGTCGCCCATGCTCTCGGCTTCGACTTCGTACTGGTTGTACTCGGTGTCCATGAAAACATACATGGGGTCGGCGAAGTAGGAGTAGGTGCACTCCTTGCGCTCGAGCACGAGCACTTCGAACTTCTCGTCGGCTTTGAAGACCGTCTCGGAACCGGAGCCGGTGAGAAGGTTCTTCATCTTGGCCTTGACCACGGCCGCGTTGCGGCCGGACTTGTTGTACTCGGCCTTTTGCACGACGAGGGGCTCGCCGCTCACCATGATGACGTTGCCGGTGCGCAGTTCCTGAGCAGTTTTCACGCTGAAATCCTGGGCGAAAATAGGGTTAATCTACGATTTTAACCTGTCGCCGCAGAACTTTGCCAGCGCGTCGGCAAGTTCCGGGCCTGCGGCCAGCGTATCGGCCCAGGCCCGGGCGTCGCGCTGCGACTGGGCCTGGGCCGCGGGTGCGAGCCAGGCCGCGAGGTCGGCCGCGGCCCCGGGGCCGCCGCGATTCCAGGCGAACTGCGCGGCGCGTGCGGCGGGCGAGGCGTTCGCGGCGTCCAGCCAGGCGGCGAGTTTGTCCAGGTGCACGTCGTCGTCCTGGCGATAGATGTGCCAGAGCAGCGGGCGGCCAGCCCATTGCGCCCGCACGAAGGAATCCTCGCCGCGCACCGCGTTCAGCCGGGCAGCCCAGAGCAGCGGGTCGTAGTCGGCCTGCGGCAGGAACGGCACGCGCACGATCGGCAGCCCGTGCGCCTGGCCGGCAAGCCCGGGCATGGCGTCGCCGGTCACGGCCAGGGCCCACGGCTGGCCCGTGCCGCGCAGCGAGGCAAGCAGCGCCCGGGCCGGAGCGTCGGGATAGCAGAACAGCGTGGCGAGCGCGCGCGCGCCGTGGCCGATCTCGCCGGCCAGCGCAGCGGGCAGGCCCGCCTGCTCCTGCAGGTAGCGCGCGATGGCCTGCGGATCGGCCTGGAACGCGTCGCGGCGCGCGAGCAGGCCGGGTTCGCGCAGCAGGCCGCCGGTGCGGGCCGTGAAGCCGGGGAAGAAGAAATACTTGGTCCTGCCGCCCAGTTGGGGCGAAGGCAGGCCGTGGTGGCTCTCGACCCACGGCTCGGCGCTCAGGTACTCCAGGTTCAGCCAGACGCCCTCGGGCCGGATGCGCGCGACGAAGGCCGGTGGTGGGTCGCAGGCAAAGGCTTCGATCACGATGTCCCCCGGTGCCAGGTCGGGCGGCGTGGCCGACCACGCCACGATCTGCACGCCGTCGGCCGCAGCGCCGCAGGCGATGCGGGCGAGCTTTTCAGGCGCGTCCACCCAGAGGCGCACCGACCACCCATGGCCATCGGCGAGCCGGCGCGCCAGGCGCCAGCACACGCCCACGTCGCCGTAATTGTCGATGACCCGGCAGAAGATGTCGCAGCGCGGTTGCGGCATCAGCCCAGGGGCACGGCGGTGAAGCGCGCGGTCGGCGCGACGATCTCCTGGCGCGCCGCCACCAGGGGCAGGTCGCGCCCGCCCGGCGGCACCTGGCCGACCAGGCCGTACAGGCAGGAGACGGCGTGCTCGAGCGCGCGCGGGACGTCGTGGCCGGTGAGCAGGCGCCCGAGCAGGACGGCGGAGAAGACGTCGCCCATGCCGTTGGGCATGGGCTCGGTCGGCAGCAGCGGTGTTTCGACTACCCAGGCCTGGCCCGGGCTCACCGCCAGTGTGGCCAGGTGCTCGGTCGGAAGGTCGGGCGTGCGCAGGCTGGTCACGACGATGAGTTCGGGGCCGGGACGACCGCGCGCGCTGCGCAGCAGGCCGCGCGCCACCTGGGCGGCCTCGGCCACGGAGGACAGGCGCGTGCCCGACAGCCACTCGAACTCGAACTGGTTGGGCGTGATGACATCGGCCGCGGGCACGGCGCGATCGCGCAGGAACTCCGGGATGCCGGGACGCACGAAGATGCCGCGCCCGGTATCGCCCATCACCGGATCGCACACGTAGCGCACGCCCGGGCGCGTCTGCCGGATGCGCGCCACCGCCTCGAGGATGACGTCGCCGGTGGCCGCATCGCCGAGGTAGCCCGAGAGCACCGCGTCGATCCGGCCGAGCACGCCGCGCGCGTCCAGCCCGTCGAGCAGGTCGCGCACATGGGCGGCCGGGAAGACCTGGCCCTTGAACTCGCCATAGCCCGTGTGGTTGGAGAACTGCACGGTGTGGATCGCCAGCGCCTCCACGCCGAGCAACTGCAAGGGCAGCACGGCGGCCGTGTTGCCTACGTGGCCCAGGGCGACATGGGACTGGATGCTGAGGGCGAGCGGCGTCTGGGCTGCGCTGCTCATCGCCTGGCGTATTGGGTCGCGCCGAACATGGCCTCGCGCGCCTTGGCGTCGTTCTCGACCGGCTTGCGGGCGTCGGCCAGGATCTGCATGCCGCGCTGTACCGCCGGCCGCGCCGCGATGGCGTCGAACCAGCGCTTCAGGTCGGGATACTCGGCAAGGTCGATGCCCTGGCGCTCGTGCGGAACCAGCCACGGGTAGGTCGCGATGTCGGCGATGCTGTAGAAACCGCCCGCCAGGTATTCCGTGTCGCGCAGGCGCTTGTCGATCACGCCGTAGAGGCGCTTGGCCTCGTTGGTGTAGCGCTCGATGGCGTAGGTCAGCTTCTCGGGCGCATAGACCCGGAAGTGGTGATTCTGGCCGAGCATGGGGCCGACGCCGCCCATCTGGAACATCAGCCACTGCAGCACGGTGTAGCGCTCGGCGTCGGTGCTGCCCAGGAACTGCCCGGTCTTGCCGGCCAGGTAGAGCAGGATCGCGCCCGACTCGAACACCGGGAACGGCTTGCCCTCGGGCCCGTTGGGATCGAGGATGGCCGGGATCTTGTTGTTGGGACTGATGGCGAGGAACTCGGGCTTGAACTGGTCGCCCTGACCGATGTTCACCGGGTGAATGGTGTAGGGCAGGCCCAGTTCCTCGAGCAGGATGTGGACCTTCTGGCCGTTGGGCGTGGGCCAGGAATGTACTTCGATGGGAGCGGACGGGCGGGATCTGCGAGTGGCCATGGCGGGCGCGAGGCAAAGGGTGGATTGAGCCGGAAAGTTTACCCCTGCCCGCGGCGCCCGTGTGTGCCTTCGTATGTCCTTCGTATGACGCGCGCGCCCGCCTGTGCGATGCAGCCCTGGCCGGCGCTGCCGTCAGTACGGGCCGCTGCCGGTGCGCGGCGCGGCCGCGGCGTCGCGGTAGCTGGCGGCGAGCTGGTCGCTCGCACGGGCGAGCAGCGAGGCGTCGGTACCGACCGCGACGAACAGCGCGCCCAGCGAGAGCCAGTGCCGGCACAGCGTCGGGTCGGCGTGCAGGATGCCCGGCGCCTTGCCGGCCTTGGCGATGCGCCGGACGGCGTCGTCGATGGCGTCCTGGACTTCGGGATGGCCCGGGTTGCCCATGTAGCCCATGTTGGCCGAGAGGTCGGCCGGGCCGATGAACACGCCGTCCACGTCGGGTACGGCGAGAATGTCGTCCAGGGCCTCGAGGCCCGCCACGGTCTCGATCTGCACCAGGGTGCAGACTTCGTCATTGGCGCGATGCAGGTAGTCGGGGATGCGGTTCCAGCGCGAGGCGCGGGCGAGCGCGCTGCCCACGCCGCGGATGCCGGCGGGCGGGTAGCGCATGGCCGCGCACGCGGCGCCGGCTTCCTCTCCCGACTGCACCATGGGTACGAGCAGGGTCTGCACGCCGGTGTCCAGCAGTTGCTTGATGAACACCGAGTCGTTCCAGGGCGGCCGCACGATCGGGTGGCTGCCCGGATAGGCCGCGACCGACTGCAGTTGTTGCAGCACGGTGCTCAGCGTGTTGGGCGAATGCTCGCCGTCGATGAGCAGCCAGTCGAAGCCCGCACCCGCGCAGATCTCGGCGGTGTAGGGGTTGGCCAGGCCGACCCACAGGCCGATCTGGGGCTGGCGCTCGCGCAGTGCGCGTTTGAAGCGATTGGTGAGGATGTCCATGGATGCGTATCGGTTGGAAGGCGAAAGAGGGGGTTGGTTTGCGACACTACCGCGATGCGCGGCACCCAGCAAATTTATCCAAGACGCTGCCCACACCCAGACCTGTGAAATGGCGCGGCTGCCATCCAGGGCACAGCGGATCCGGCTTTGCCGGTCCGCCAGTGCCGCCCCCTTGAGGGCGCGCGCGTTAGCGCGTAGGGGGTGGGCTTCATCTCACACGAAGCGGCAGCTCACCACGCCCAGCGGGCCGTAGTCGCAATGGAAGGTGTCGCCCGCGCGGGCCGGGACGGGGCGCGTGAACGATCCGCCCAGGATGATCTCGCCCGCCTGCAGCGTCACGTCGTGCGGCGCGAGCTTGTTGGCGAGCCAGGCCACGCCGTTGGCGGGATGGTTGAGCACGCCCGCGGCCACGCCGGTCTCCTCGATCACCGCATTGCGCGACAGGATGGCCGAGACCCAGCGCCAGTCGAACTCGCCGATGCGCGCCGGGCGCCCGCCCATGACCACGGCCGCGTTGGCTGCGTTGTCCGAGATGGTGTCGAACACCTTGCGCGGGCGTCCGGACTCGGGATCGACGGATTGCGAGCGCGCGTCGATGATCTCCAATGCCGGGATGACGTAGTCCACGGCGTCGTAGACGTCGAACAGGGTCACGCCCGGGCCGCGCAGCGGCTTGCCGAGCACGAAAGCCAGCTCCACCTCGACGCGGGGCACGATGAAGCGATCGGCCGGCAGCTCGCCGCCGTCCGCGTAGAACATGTCGTCGAGCAGCGTGCCGAAGTCCGGCTCGTCGATGTTGGAGGACTGCTGCATGGCGCGCGACGTGAGGCCGATCTTGTGGCCCTTCACCGTACGGCCCTCGGCGAGCTTGAGCTGCACCCACGCGTGCTGCACGGCGTAGGCGTTCTCGATGGTGATCTCGGGGTGGTCCAGCGAGACCTGGCGGATCTGGCTGCGGGTGCGTTCGGCTTCGTGCAGGCGGCGCGCGATCGTCTGGATGGTGTCGGGATTCAGCATGGTTGTCTATAAGAGTGTGTGGCCGTCGGTCGGGCCGGGCGATCTCACGCGGTGCGCGCGTCGGACACAAGCGTATTGACCAGGCGTCCGATGCCTTCGATCTCGGTGACGACTTCATCGCCCGCGACCACGTTGACCACTCCGTCGGGTGTCCCGGTGAGGATGATGTCGCCCGGGGCGAGCGTCATGAAGCTGCTGTAGTAGGCGATCAGGGCCGGGATGCCGAACACCATGTCGCGCGTGTTGCCGCTCTGTGTCTCGCGCCCGTTGACCAGGGTGCGCAGGTTCAGGTTCATCGGGTCGGGTACGTCGTCGCGCTCGACGAACCAGGGGCCCAGCGGCGTGCAGGTGTCGCGGCTCTTGACGCGCAGGTTGGGGCGGTACCAGTTCTCCAGGTAGTCGCGGATGGCATAGTCGTTGGCCACCGTGTAGCCTGCGACCACGTCGTAGGCGCGCTCGGCGGGCACGTTGCGCGCCGTGGCGCCGATCACCACCGCAAGCTCGCACTCGTAATGCATGAAGGCGGCGTCGGCCGGGCGCACGGTGTGCGCCCGATGGCCGGTCACCGTGTTGGCTGCCTTGAGAAAGCCGAGCGGCTCCTCCGGCGCCTTGAAGGCCAGCTCCTTGGCATGATCGGCGTAGTTGATGGCCATGGTGAAGAGGGTGCGCGGTTCGATCGGCGGCAGCCACTGCACCTGGGCCTCGTCGAGCACGCGCCCGTCGGGCAGGGCGACGCGGCCGTCGCCGGCTTCGGTGACGAGATGGGTCTTGCCGTCGTGGATGACGCGGGCGTGCTTCATGCGCGGGCCTCCTGGGCATGCACGAGGGGAAAGGCAAGGGCGCCGACGCGCTCGATCTCGATCTCGACGCGCTGGCCGGCGCGGGCCCGGGGCGCGCCGTGCGGCACGCCGAGCAGCAGCAGGTCGCCGCGATCCAGGGTCATGAAAGCGCTCACGTCGACGATGGCCTGGGCGAGGCTGCGCACCTGGCCGGCCGTGCTCGCCTGCAGGGCGGCGGTGCCGTCGATGCGTACGGCGATGGCCAGTGCGTCGGGATCGCCCACGTCGGCCAGGCCGGCCAGCCGGCTACCGATGGGGCAGAAACCGTCGCGGCACTTCTGCTTGATCGGCGGGCGGTAGTAGCTGTCGTGCGGGGCGTAGAGGTCGGCTACCACGCGCAGGCCGGCCACACCGTCCAGCGCATTGGCGAGCGTGGCGCCGCGCACCGGCCGGGCGAATTCCACCGCCAGGCAGGCGCCGACCACGACCTCGGGCACGTCGGCGTCCAGCGCCACCGGCGCGCCGTCGCGGGCATAGGTGTTGGCCGGCTTGACGTAGAGCACCGGGGCCCGCGGCGGCGCCTTGTAGGGCGCGGCATGCACGGCGTCGCCCAGGGCGGCGAGGCCCTTGCGGTCGTTCAGCAAGAGGCCGAGGACGCTGCGCGGCCAGCCGGTGGCGGGCGGTGCGGCGAGTTCGGCATAGGTGGCGAGTGGGGGCATCGTGTCTCCTGATCCATGGGGCGCGCCGGGCGCGCCCCGCGTGTGGCGGGCCTGGTGGACGCGTCAGCGGGCGGCGGCGCGCTCGGCCAGGTATTCCCGGTAGTTGCTGTGCTTGTAGTTGAGCGTGGGATGGGCCTCGTCCACCTGCAGGCTCAGGCCGAGCGGGCGCTGTGCCATGATGGGCGCGAACGCCTTGCGCAGGGTGGCGAACACGCGCTGGCCGAGCGCGTCGCGTTCAGCCTCGCTGCGCCCGTGCCCGACGCGCAGCAGCACGTGGACGAAGGCGTTGTCCGGGTGGCCGTCGGCGATGCGGTAATCCTGCACCGGCACCGCGCGGGTGCGCGCACCGGCCAGCGGGAAGACGCTGCCATCGCCGACCGCCGCCGCCTGTACCTCGGCCATCACGGCGGGCAGGTCGATCGACGGCGCCAGGTTGGCGGAATATTCGATCCAGATATGCGGCATGTCGTCCTCCGTGTGGTCACGCTGGCGGGTGGCAAATAGTTATCATGTTAATGATATAGGGATGCAGCCGGCG
>NZ_VLTJ01000008.1 GCF_007558815.1 Verticiella sediminum
AAGTGGTACATGTAGCCCAGGAAAACGCGGTTGTCGGTGGAGCGATCCACCAGCGGGCTGTCCTTGGCGTTGGAGGAAAGTCTCCTGGCCCGAACGTCGAACATCATTGAATGGTGCTTGTTGAAACGGTAGACGCCCTGCAAGCCGACTTCGGTGCTGATTCCGGAGTCGCCGCGATATTCGGGCCGTCCGGCCCGCGCCTCATGCGCCTGCACGCCGTAATAGTAGTCGACGTACTTGCGGTCATGCCACGCCGCGCCGATGCGAGGCGTGAGGGTGAAGCGCTCGCCCAGCCGCCAGGACCTGTCCAGGCCGAGATTGAAGCGCTGTCCCTTGCTGTTGCCCGAAACGTCGTGCGTCCAATCCGCACTGAGGTTCGCCAGGCTGGTCTGCCACTGCACCTTGGCGCCGGCCCAGACGCCGCCTTTGCGCTCGTCCATGCCCTCCAGCGCCCAGGAGTCGTCGGACTCATAACCGGACCCTTCCCAGCGGCCGACGAGGCGAAAATCGATCCTGTTGGTCTCGCTGAATTGCCAGCCGGGCAGTTTGGCTTCCAGTGTGGTCGCGAAGAACCGGACATACCGGTTCTCGACATGCAGCAAGGGCAGGACGGTGGTATCGCGGTCAATATCGATATAGGGTTCCTGGTTGCCGACGACGCCCAGGCCGAGACCCCAGGTGGTTTTCCGGGGGTTCGCATCGTCGGCGAAGGCCGCCGGTGAAGCGAGCACCAGGCCACCGACGAGGGCGGCGAGCGTCAACCCCCTGGCGGCAAGTTGACCAGTAAGAATGAGGGGGTGATGAGAACCCATGGCTGCGCTCCTGATGGCGGTCAAAGCGGCATCATCACGAGGGTTCTCTTACCCGTTTCTTACTGAGATTCCATTTGGCTCGATAAGCGCAGCCGGTAAGAAACGGGAAAGAAACGCAGGGCGACACTGGGCGCAGGAAATCAACGCCTGGATCGTTCTGCATGTTCCAACCTCATTCAGTTCACCCCGCGGCGTCTTTCGAGGTGTCGTGGCCGCGAAGGCCCGGAGAGCGCCGGGCTCGTCGCGCCTCGCTGCTCCCGGCGGCTGCGGCCCTCATGTTCATGGCGGGGTGTGCGTCCCTGCCGCCTGCATCCCATTCGCCGGCCGCCACCGACTCGATCGCGGATCGCTGGCATGCGCCGCTGCCCCCTGGCGGCCAGTGGGAGGATCTGCGTCGGTGGTGGAGCACGTTCGATGATCCCACGCTGCTTTCCCTGATCGACGCGGCCCAGACCGTCAGTCCCACCATCGCGCAGGCAGGCGCAGCCATCGCGGATGCGCGTGCGCAGTGGGTGGCCCACGGCGCGGCCTTGCAACCGTCGCTCGACGTCAATGCCCGTAGCGGCCGTGGCCGGGTCGACCTGGACGACCCCACAGGAACCGTGTCTTCCATCGGCCTGATGGCCTCCTGGGAGCTGGACCTGTTCGGCGGCAACCGCGCGGGACAACGCGGGGCGCAAGCCAGGCTGACGGCTTCTCGAGCGAACTGGCACGCGGCCCGGGTGGCCGTCGCAGCGGAAGTGGCGATGAGCTACAGCCGCCTGAGGGCCTGCGAAGCCCTGCTGCTGCAGGTACAGCAGGATGAGCAGTCCAGAGCGCAAACCTCGAGGCTGACCGCACTGGCGGCCGACGCCGGCCTTGAATCCCGCGTCACGGCCGATCTGGCCAGCGCCAGCGCGGCCCAGGGCACGACCGTGCGGATACAGCAACAAGCCCGGTGCGATCTCTGGATCAAGGCGCTGGTCGCGCTATCGGCCAGGGATGAAAGGGATCTGAGGCGTGCGTTCGTCGAGCGCACGGCGCTGTTGCCCGGCCCCGCTGCCATCCAGATCGCTGCCGTGCCAGCCCAGGTGTTGGTGCAGCGGCCCGACATCCAGGCGGCCGAGCAGGAGGTCGTTGCGGCGAGCGCCGGTGTGGCCCAGGCCGATGCCCAGCGCCTGCCGCGCGTTTCCCTGACGGGAAGCATCGGCATCCAGCAACTCGGCATGGGTGGCGTGCGCACGGACGGCCGTGTCTGGCAGATCGGTCCGGTGGCCGTCACGATGCCGCTGTTCGATGGCGGGCGCGGCCGCGCCAACGCCGAGGCGGCCCGCGTCCGCCACCAGGCCGCCACGACGATCTATGCGGGGACATTGCGCGAGGCCATCCAGGAGGTCGAGGGCGCGCTCGTCGAGCTGCAGAGCGCGACCGAACGCAGAGCTGCCGCCCAGGCCGCTGCCGACGGTTTCAGTCGCTCCTTTCTCGCATTGCAGTCCCGGTATCAGGCTGGCATGGCTTCCTTGCTCGAACTGGAGGATGCCAGGCGCAGCAAGGTCTCGGCACAGCGAGATCTCATCGGCACCGATGAACAGCAAGTGCTTGCCTGGATCACGTTGTACCGCGCACTGGGCGGCGGGTGGGACGCTGACGCTATGCAGCGTATCAGCGCGGTATCGCGAGCGAGCCAACAGATCAAACCCGTTGAATAGGCCTGAAGCATGTCGTCCCCAAGAAGAAGAATATATGTCTGCATCGTCGCTGTCGCCGTGACGGCCGGCGCTGCCGCGCTGTTTCCGATGCAAACGGATTCCCCGCGGAACGACGCGCTGGCTGCGCCTTCCATACAGCCGTCCTTGTCCGTCACGGTGACGACACTGGAGCCTCGGGCCGTGCAGACCACCGTCGCGGCCAACGGCGATATCTCTGCCTGGCAGGAGATCAGCATCGGCACGCAGATCAGTGGCCTTCGCCTGGTGGACGTCAACGTGGACGTCGGCGACGAAGTCAAGAAGGGCCAGGTCCTGGCGAGGTATGCCTCGGATACGGTCCAGGTGGAGCTCGACAGGAGTACAGCGGCCGTGGCGGAGGCCGAGGCGACGCTCGCCGAAGCCGCTGCCAATGCGCGGCGCGCTCGTCGTCTGAAGGAGGCCGGGTCGCTCTCCGAGCAGCAGATTCAGCAGTACGAGACAGCCGAAAGCACGGCCAGAGCGCGGCTCAGGTCGGCGCAGGCACAGGTTCAAGCGCAGAGGCTGCGCCTGGATCAGACACGCATCGTCGCGCCCGACGATGGCGCCATCACGTCGCGCACGGCCACCGTGGGCGCGGTGACGGGTTCCGGCCAGGAACTGTTCCGCCTGCTGCGGCGCGGCCGGCTGGAATGGCGGGCCGAGGTCGCGGCTTTCGAGCTGGAGAAGCTGCGAGCCGGCCAGACCGCCCGGGTCGCCCTGTCGGGGGGCCACGAACTGGAAGGCCGTTTGCGCACGATCGCTCCGCTTGTGGACACCGCCACCCGCAATGGCCTGGTCTACGTCGATCTACCGGCGAGCGAGGTCGCCCGGGCAGGCATGTTTGCGCGTGGCGAATTCGAGCTGGGAACCCGTCAGGCTTTGACGCTACCGCGTTCTGCCGTACAGATCCGCGATGGCTTCGGCTACGTGCATCGTGTCGGCGATGACGGCCGGATCACGGAGCTGAAAGTCGTGCTGGGCCAGCACGCGGGCGATCGGATCGAAATCCTCTCGGGCCTCGATCCTGCCGCCCGCGTCGTGGCAGCGGGCGGCGCCTTCCTGGGCAACGGCGATCACGTCCGGGTGATCGAGCATGCGAAGAGCGGCAACCCGCCATCTCAAGCGAGTTCCGCCGCACCGGCGACGTCGACGCCGGCGAGGCAGCCATGACGATCAATACGTCCTCCTGGGCGATCCGGAATCCGGTTCCGGTCGTCCTGCTCTTCATTCTCCTGACCTTGGGCGGGCTGTTCTCCTTCCGAGGCATGTTCATCCAGAACTTTCCGGACGTGGACCTGCCCCGGGTCGTCGTCTCCGCCTCGCTGCCGGGGGCCGCCCCCGCCCTGATGGAAAACGAAGTTGCCCGCAAGATCGAGAACGCCATTGCCACGGTGTCCGGCGTCAAGCACATCACCACGACGCTGACGGATGGCCACGCCGAGATCCACATCGAGTTCCGGCTGGAAAAGCCCGTGCAGGAAGCGGTCGATGACGTGCGCGACGCCGTGTCGCGCATTCGCTCCGACCTGCCCGCCGATCTGCGTGATCCGGTGATCCGGAAACGGGAGTTTTCCAGCGCGCCGCTTCTGCTCTATACGGTGACGTCCTCCCACCTGGACGAAGAGGCGCTGTCCTGGTTCGTCGACGACAGAATCACCAAGGCCGTGCTGACCGTGCCGGGCGTGGGCGCCGTCCGGCGTATCGGCGGCGTCGATCGCGAAGTCCGCGTGGACCTGCTGCCGGATCGCCTGCTCGCATTGAACACCACGGCACTCGACGTCTCGCGCCAGTTGCGTCAGGCGCAGTTGGAAGCGCCCGGTGGTCGTGCAGCGGTCGGCGGTGCCGAACAGGCCGTGCGCACCATCGCCACCGCCGGATCGGCGGCCGAGCTGGCGGCGATGGAACTTGCGCTCGGCGATGGCCGCCGCATTCGTCTCGACCAGGTCGCGACGGTCACGGATACCGTGGCCGAGCGGCGTTCGGCGGCGTTTCTCGATGGCCTGCCCGTCGTGGGCTTCGAGATGACGCGCGCCCAGGGCTATGGCGAGGTCGACGTGGCCAGGGGCGTGCAGGCCGCCATGAAGACCCTGCGGGCGCAATACCCCCATGTCGAGGTCCGGCAGGCCTTCGACTTCGTGGGGCCCGTGCTGGAGAACTATCAGGGCTCCATGCGCATCCTGTACGAGGGCATGCTGCTCGCCGTGCTGGTCGTATTCTTCTTCCTGCGCGACTGGCGGGCGACGCTGATCGCCGCCGTGGCGCTGCCGCTGTCGATCATCCCGACTTTCGCGCTCATGCACCTGATGGGCTTCTCGCTCAACATCGTGACCTTGCTGGCGCTCTCGCTGGTGATCGGGGTGTTGGTGGACGATGCCATCGTCGAGATCGAGAACATCGAGCGTCATTTGCTGATGGGCAAGTCCGCCCGCCAGGGCGCGATGGATGCCGCGGCGGAAATCGGCCTGGCGGTGGTCGCCACCACTTTCACCCTGATCGCCGTGTTCCTGCCCACGGCATTCATGAGCGGTACGGTGGGACGGTTCTTCATCCAGTTCGGCTGGACAGCCTCCGTGGCGGTGCTGTTCTCGCTGGTGGTGGCGCGCCTGCTCACGCCGATGATGGCGGCCTACCTGCTGCGCAAGCCCGTCCATGGCCATCGCGAGCCCAAGTGGGTGACGCGTTATCTGGTCGGCGCGAGTTGGTGCCTGCGACGCCGCAAGACAACACTCGTCGCTGCGGCGGCATGCTTCGCCGGCGGCCTCTGGCTGGCCTCGACCCTGCCGGGCTCGTTCATGCCCCCCGACGACAATTCGCAGACGCAGGCGACGTTGACCTTGCCGCCCGGCAGCACCTTGACAGAAGCGACGGCGCTGGCCGAGCAGGCGCGCGCAAGACTGGAGGAACATCGGTATGTCACGAGCGTCTTTGCCGCTGTCGGGAGCGCAACGGACGGCAACAGTGCCGGTGTGACCACCGTTGTGCTGACCGTGGGCCTGGCGGATCGTGCGAACCGGGCGGGCATCAGAAAGCAGGAAATCGAGCAGCAGTTGCGCGTGGCGCTGGCGACGCTGCCCGGTGTGCGATCCCATGTGGGAACGAACGATTCGAGAGACACCTATGAGCTGGTGCTGGCCGGCGAGGATAGCCGGGTGCTCGAGCAGCATGCCCGGCGCATCGAGCGGGAGTTGCGTGCCATTCCCGGCATCGGCGCGGTCAGTTCCACCGTCAGCCTGGTCAGGCCCGAGCTCATCGTGCGTCCCGATTTCGCACGCGCCGCCGATCGGGGCGTGTCGGCCCTGGACATCGCCGACACGCTGCGTATCGCCACGGTGGGCGACAACACCGAGGATCTGCCCAAGCTCAACCTCAGCGAACGCCAGGTGCCGGTGATGATCCGCCTGGCGGATGCCGCGCGCGAAGACATCGCAACCCTCAAACGTCTGCCCGTCCCGGGTACGAAGGGGATGGTGCCGCTCGAGAGCGTGGCATCACTGGAATGGAGCAGCGGCCCGTCGGAAATCACGCGGCACGACCGCCTGCGCAACGTCAACTTCGAAGTGAGCCTGCAGGGCCGGCCCCTGGGGGAGGTCGAGCAGGCCGTGCAGGCACTGCCGAGCCTGCGTCAGTTGCCGGCAGGCATACGCCAGGCGGCAGCGGGTGATGCGGAGGAGATGGCCGAGCTGGCAACGGGCTTCGGCATCGCGATGCTGACCGGCGTGCTGTGCATCTACATGGTGCTTGTGCTGCTGCTCAAGGACTTCATGCAGCCGGTCACGATTCTGGTGGCGCTGGTGCTCTCCGTTCCAGGCGCTTTCCTCGCTTTGTTCGTCACCCATTCGGCGCTGTCGCTTCCAGCCATGATCGGATTGATCATGCTGATGGGCATTGCGACGAAGAACTCGATTCTGTTGGTGGACTACATCGTCATCGCTCGCCAGGAACACGGCCTCGACCGCTGGGACGCCATTCTCGACGCATGCCGAAAACGGGCCCGGCCGATCGTGATGACCACCATCGCGATGGGGGCGGGCATGGTGCCGATCGCCATGGGCTGGGCGGGAGACCCCAGCTTTCGCGCACCCATGGCTTTTGTGGTCATCGGCGGGTTGATGACTTCGACCCTCTTGAGCCTGCTCGTCATCCCGGTCTTCTACAGTTGTATCGACGACCTTGTGCAGTGGCTCCAGGCAGGAACGACGTCGTCACGGATCTCATCAGGCAGGAGCTCGTAGCTCCCCGCGCCCATCATGCGCCATTTCGTGTCGAGCGGATGCGAGAAGCCGATGCCGACCTGCGGCATCACGACCGAGCCGGCCGGTAGTCGTGTACGCCGCGGGTGTCTTCTTCCTGCCATGAACGCCCCCAAAGCCTGTGTGGGATCAGGTGGCTCGCCTCGACCAGGAGCCTCAGAAGGCTGCTTGCATCTGTTCCAGATCGGCGATGAGGCCGGGGCCGGTCGGTTTCCATCCCAGCCGTTTCTGCGTCATGGCACTCGTAGCCATCATGTCCTTGTCTGCAAACGCCGCAAGCCAGCCGAAGTGGCCGGCCGCTTCTTCCGGCGCAATAGCGACTACAGGCAGCCCGAGACGCTGGCCGATGGCCTGCGCAATGTGCCGAAACGCGATGCCCGGCTCGGCAGTCGCGTGATAGCGGGCCTCGGGCTCATGCTTTTCGAAGGCAAGTCGGAACAGGCGCGCCGCGTCGCAGACGTGCGCCGCGGACCACTGGTTGAGCCCTTCTCCAACATAGGCCGCACAACCTTTTTCGATGGCCAGCCTGACCATGTCCGTGACGAGGCCCTGCCTGCGGGTGTCATGGATCTGGGACAAGCGCACCACCGATACATTCACGCCGCGCTGCGACAATTCGCGCCCCGCAAGCTCCGAGGCAACCCGCGGGTTGGGGCTCTCGGGATTGAAGTCGTCTTCGGTGGCGAATCGACCGGGCCCGGCTGTGCCCATGGCGGTGCTGGAGGTAATGACGAGGGGGCGATCGGAGCCTTCCAGCGCGGCTCCCATTGCCGCGATGGCGCGGCTGTCCTTCCGGCAGTTGGCGGCGAAGTTCGCGAAGTTGTGATCAAAGGCCGTATGGATGACGCCATCGCATACGGATGCCCCGCTGCGCAGGCTGTCGAGGTCTTCGATGTCGCCCCGATGGGCTTGCGCACCCGCCGCCGCCAGCTCGGCCGCGCCCACGTCCGAGCGCGTCAGCCCGAGCACTTGATGGCCGGCTTGAATGAGTTCAGGCACGATCTTGGAACCGATGAAGCCGGTGGAACCCGTCAGGAAAATGCGCATGCTTGGATCTCCTTGGTTGCGTGAGATCGAGTCTGAACCTAAGCTACATCCCGTTAAAGCCGTGACTTTATCGTGGTATGGGAACTAACAGCATCGACATGCCAGCCGCCCAGGAAAAACCGCTCGGCGCTTATTTGAGGGACCGCCGCAGCCGACTCGATCCCGCCGCGTTCGGCTTTTCGAGCGCACGCCGGCGCACACCGGGCCTGCGTCGCGAGGAGGTGGCGCAGCGCTCGAACATCAGTACGGCCTGGTACACCTGGCTCGAACAAGGTCGCGGTGGCGCACCCTCTGCGCAGGTGCTGAGCAGGATTGCCAGCGCGTTGATGCTGACCGAAGCGGAACGCGAGCATCTCTTCATGCTTGGCCTCGGCCATGCTCCCGAAGCAAAGTACACGGCGTCCGAAGGCGTCACGCCGCGCTTGCAGCGTCTGCTGGACGTTCTCGAAATCAGCCCTACAATCATCAAGACCGCTACCTGGGATGTGGTGGCATGGAACCGTGCCGCGGCTTTGGTATTGACCGACTACGGCAAATTGCCATCCGCCGAGCGCAACATCCTCCGTCTCATTTTTTGCGACCCCCGGGTCCGGGCTGCCCAGGAGGGGTGGGAAGGCGTGGCTCGATTCGTCGTTGGCGCGTTCAGGGCCGACGTCGCGCGTGCAGGGGCAGCGTCGGAAATCGGGAAGCTGGTGGAAGAGCTTTGCACGCGCAGCGCGGAGTTTGCAGCCATGTGGCGCGACAATGATGTCCGGGTGCATGGGGAAGGCACCAAGCTGATTCGCCACCCCACGCTCGGCCTGATCGCATTGGAGTACTCGGCCTTTGCGATCGACGGTCGCCCCGACCTTGGCATGATCGTCTACAACGCTGTTACAAGCGCTGATGCCGACCGCCTTCGTGCAGCGCTGAAGGTTGTAAATGAACGCGTCGACCGACGCTGAGGTACGTTGTTGTCGAAGAGCCCGTTGGCAGCCGGGCAGGTATCGTGCGCATCGACCTTTTAGAAGGTCTGCGCGGATCAGTGTGGGGGCAATCGGGCACTAGCTTTCGGAGGAGAGCCAAAGGCACGTCGAAATGCGTGGGAAAAAGCGCTTTGTGACGTATAGCCGACCTTGCTCGCTATGCGAGCGATAGTCGTATCCCCTCGCGCCAATGCCGCACGAGCGATGGTAAGACGCCACGCTCGCAAGTAAGCAAGCGGCGGCTGTCCCAGTCGGCGTGAAAACTCCGCGGAGAAGGCAGCGCGGGACATGCCGGCCACACTGGCAAGTCGAGCCACCGTCCAGGGTTGCGCGACATCTTCATGAATTGCGCGAAGCGCTCTGCCAAGCCGAGGATCTGAAATAGCGCCGAGCCATCCCATTTGAGTTTGCTCGAAATCACCGGCGTAAGCTCTGATCGCCTCCACTACCAGCACGTCGGCAAGGCGGGCGCTCACGATCTCGCTTCCCATCGTATCCCGTTCTATCTCGTTATTCACAAGTGCGAGGATTGTTGCGATCGCCGCGGATGCGGGCGAAGATCGGGGAACGATCATGAACGCCGGCATCCGCTCGAGTAGGAAATCTGCGTTTGAGGCCGCGAACGTGACTGTTCCCCCGATTCCAATCGTATCGTCTCCGCCGATGCACGCTACGTCGCAGCCGGAACCGAAAACGGTTTGACCGTCAATTGGCGTCACGTCCGGGTCGCTCGCCACCGCATAGGCAATGCGTCCGAGCAAGCATATGTCCCCTTCATTCAGAAGCTGTGGTGCGCGTCCTGGAAGCAGCATCCATTGGCTCCCGCGCAGCAGGGCGACAAATTTCAGCCGGTCGACGGCAGGAAACTCGAGCGCCCATCGTCCCGCAGCTTCCAGTCGCGTGCGTCTAGTCACCCTTGCGCCGAGAACGTCAAGGACGTCTGACAGAGGGTCGAGCACAGGTTTGGACGATCGCGACAGTTTCATAGACAGCACAGCATAGATGATCTTGAATCGGTCGCATATCATTTTCGGAAATTATTCTCCGAAGGAAAGAAGTCATGAGTATCAGAGGCAAAGTTGTCGCAATCACGGGGGCAAGCAGCGGGATTGGTCGTGCGACGGCGAAGTTGCTTGCAGAGCGCGGTGCGTTCGTTGTGCTGGGTTCCCGTAACGAATCAGCGCTTCAGGCCGTTGCGGGCGAAATTACTTCCGCGGGCGGCAAAGCCGTATTCAAGGCAACCGATGTACGTCACCGGGGCGAGCTTGAGGCGCTTGTCGCATTCGCGGTCGAGCGAGGCGGCAAGCTCGACGTCATGGTTAACAACGCCGGGGTTGGGCCGATCTCCCGCTTTGATGCCCTGCGTGTCGAAGACTGGGATTTAATGATAGACGTTAACTTGCGCGGCACGCTTTACGGCATCGCCGCTGCCCTACCGGTGTTTGCGCAACAGGGAAGCGGTCATATAGTTAACGTCGTTTCAACGGCTGGCATCCAGATTGTCCCAACAATGGGCGTCTACGCCGCCACTAAAAACGCGGTGCGCACGGCGACGGAGGTGCTAAGGCAGGAGGCAGGCCAAAATCTTCGCGTGACCGAAATCTCTCCGGGGGTGATCGCCACGAATTTCGGTGACAGCATCACGGACAAGGCCGCGAAGAAACTGATTGACGAGCGCCTTGGAGGTATTGCGATCTCACCTGACGCGATCGCGCGCGGCATCCTCTTTGCACTCGAGCAACCACCTGAAGTGGATGTAGGCAGCATTGTTATTCGTCCAACCGCACAGGGCTGAGTCGACCCTTACGGCCGCAGCCGATGCGTTTGGAGATATGCCGTCAGAAGCCGGACGAGGTGTCCTTTGAGGCTTGCTTCGAAGCCGGCCTGAGCATGTCCGTCGAGCCACGCCCGCACCGGCCCCATCAACGCGTTGAGGGCGATCGTGGCGGTCGTGGACGGATCATCGAAATGGGCATCAGGAGCGCTCGTCAGCATCGTTGCGATAGCCGCCACGATGCGCGCATGCGCGCGAGCTGCCAACTCGGTGCCGCCCCGATCTCCCGCAACCGCATAGAGCGCCTTCGATTCCTGGGGGTCGCGCAGCTTCGCGGCAAGAAAGGTGGTAACCAGGGCCGCAGCCATCTCGGCAACCGGCTTGTCTCGATGGGCGCGGCAGACATGCTCGACGGCGCCCGCAACGCCGTCCAGGTGCTTTTCCAGGACGGCGGCAAGGAGCGCATCGCGGTTCGGATAATACTGATAGAGGCTACCGACCGACATGCCTGCGCGCTCGGCGACGCGCGTCGTCGTGCAGCCGCTCAGGCCCTCCCGCGTCAAAACCTGAATGGTCGCAGTGTGCAGCGCGCCGACCGTCGCCAGCGAGCGCGCCTGGACCGGGGATTTCCGCGGCTTCAGAGCCGCTGAGACTCTGCTCATGGGATGCGAATTCTAAAAGTGAAGGATGCTTCATATACTACTGCCTGGCCTGACGACTCAGGAAGGATAGATATGACGAACATCGACAAGACCGGCACGTTTTCCCTTGGCACCCGAACAGTGAAGCGGCTTGGCTACGGTGCCATGCAGCTCGCCGGACCGGGCGTGTTCGGCCCGCCGAAGGACCGGGATGCGGCGTTGGCCGTGCTGCGCGAGGCCGTCGCGCTGGGGGTCGACCATATCGATACCAGCGACTTTTACGGCCCGCACGTTACCAATCAGATCATCCGCGAGGCGTTGAAGCCTTATCCCGACGATCTGACCATCGTTACCAAGATCGGTGCCCGGCGCGGGGAAGACGCTTCCTGGCTACCCGCCTATTCGGCGCAGGCCCTGACGCAGGCGGTGCATGACAATCTGCGCAATCTGGGGCTCGACGTGCTGGACGTGGTCAACCTGCGGATCATGCTCAAAGTGGACGGTCCGGCCGAGGGCTCGATCGAGGAACCGTTGACGGCTTTGGTCGAATTGCAGCGCAAGGGGCTGGTGCGGCATATCGGCCTGAGCAATGTCACCGCTGCGCAGGTGGCCGAGGCGCGCGCGATCACGCCCATCGTCTGCGTGCAGAACATGTACAACATCGCGCATCGGCAGGACGACGCCCTGATCGACGACCTTGCCCGTGACGGCATCGCCTATGTACCGTTCTTTCCCCTCGGCGGGTTCACGCCGTTGCAGTCGTCCACGCTGTCGGCGGTCGCCAGCCGCCTCGACGCCACGCCGATGCAGGTGGCACTCGCATGGCTGCTTCGGCGGTCGCCGAATGTCCTGCTGATCCCCGGCACCTCCTCGGTCGCGCATTTGCAGGAGAATCTCGCCGCAGCCGAACTCGAACTGCCGGATGAGGTGCTCGCCCTGCTCGATGAGGTCGCGGCATAGATTGGGAGCAAGGTATCGGCCATGCGAGGCGCACACGTTCCATCTGTCGTCTCGTCCTGCGGACGACCAGCGAGGCTCGTGTCACCGACGCCGCAGGAGCACTGCTGCCAGTGGACTTGCGCCCGGGTTGCTCCCGGCCCGCGCCGTCAGGGCCTCGTCACCCTGGGTAGTGTGACCGGGGATGGAGAAACAGCACGCACTCTGAGCCATACCCGATGGCACTAGGTTGTCGAGGGTTGATTTCGCTGGGGTGCGGACATAACCCAAAGACCCATGATCTGAGAGATGGCCGCGTCCATGACTTGAATTCCAACGCCGTCCCTGGCAAGCGTGGAGAGGCCGATCAGGAAGCTGTCGAAAACGGTACTCAGCGCACGCGGATCGACATCACGCCTGAGTTCACCATTGGCGATGCCCCTCTCGATGCAGGCCTTGATGCCGGCGCGAGTCCGTGTCCGTGAACGCGTCAGCGGCGCCGTGATGGTGCAGAGTTCGGGGGATGGCGCGCTCATCACGCCCAGGGCGACCATGCAACCTTTGGGATGCCCGCGTTCGCATTGCATTCGAGCCGAACGCCTGAGGGCCAGTTCCAGTGCTTCCCTGGGAGGCAGCTCCTTGTCCCACAGGCATTCGGTGACCTTTGCGTAAGTGGCCAGGTAGCGCGCCGTGCACTCCTCATAGAGCGCTTCCTTGGATTCGAAGGCCGCATAGAAGCTGGGCGCCGAGATGCCGCCGCCGATGGCGGCCTTCAGTTGGCTCAGAGAGGTGGATTCGTAGCCCTGCTCCCAGAACAGGTGCAGCGCCTGTTCGACCGCAGCGTCTCGATCGAAGGTGCGCGGTCTGCCCATTTGTGCCATGGTGTACTCCTTCTTTCGACATAAATACTAATCGATACGTAAGTCATTGACAACTGCCGGTTCGGCGCCTATATTTGTACCACTCGATATATATATATTGAGTGAAGGACAGGCCGGATCGTGCATCCTGTGCCATTCCGCTTCGGCGTCGTTCTGGTCGTCGGTCGGCCGTCCGACTAATCGCCGAGCCTGTCTGCTCCCGCCTGATAAGCGGATTTTTTTCGCCTAGATATGTATCGATTGATATATATCTAGGCGTTTGAATCACCTGAAACGCCAGATCATCCCAAGGAAAAAAGCGTGAGTTCTCCAACTTCTTCGACTGCTGAAGCGCCGACTGAACGGCTGCCACTTGCGGCACTGCTGGCATTGGCGATGACCGGCTTCATCTGCATCGTCACCGAAACACTCCCCGCCGGCCTGTTGCCGCAGATATCCCAAGGACTGGGCGTGAGTGCCTCGCTGGCTGGGCAGACCGTGACGGCCTATGCGCTCGGCTCGGTACTGGCGGCCATTCCACTGACCATCGCCACTCGCGGCTGGCGGCGGCGCAACGTGCTGCTGCTCACGATCAGCGGCTTCCTGGTGTTCAACTCCGTCACCGCGCTGTCGTCGAACTACTGGCTCACGCTGCTCGCGCGCTTCTTTGCCGGCGTTGCGGCGGGCCTGGCCTGGAGCCTGCTGGCCGGCTACGCAAGGCGCATGGTGCAGCCGCATCAACAGGGTCAGGCGATGGCGATCGCGATGGTCGGCACGCCCATCGCGCTGTCGCTGGGCGTGCCGCTGGGGACCTGGCTGGGCGGTGCCGTGGGTTGGCGGAGTGCTTTCGGCATCATGTCCGCGCTGACCTTGCTGCTCATCGTCTGGGTGTTGGCCAAAGTGCCGGATTACCCCGGCCAGTCCGGGCGCGAACGCATGGCCTTGCGCAAGGTGCTCACCACGCCGGGCGTGCGCCCGGTACTCGCCACAGTCATGGCCTGGATGCTGGCCCACAACATCCTCTACACCTATGTCGCGCCGTTCGTGGCGCAGGCCGGGCTGCTCGATCGGGTCGATGTCGTTCTGCTGGTGTTCGGTACGGTGGCGCTGGTGGGGATCGCGATCACGGGTCGGCTGGTGGAGCGCCACTTGCGCAGCACCGTGCTCGCCTGCCTGGCGACATTCTTCATCGTGTCGCTGCTATTCGTCTGGTTGGCCACGGTCCCGGCCGCCGTTTACGTGGGCGTGGCGGTGTGGGGGCTGACCTTCGGCGGCGCAGCGACCCTGCTGCAGACCGCACTGGCGGACACCGCCGGCGACGGCGCCGACGTGGCGCTATCGATGAATGTCGTGGCCTGGAACAGCGTGATCGCAGGCGGCGGCGTGCTGGGCGGCGTTCTGCTGGATCGCTGGGGCGCGCACACCTTCCCCTGGGCGCTGGCCGTGCTGGTGGCGATAGGCTTCGTCATCGCGTGGTCGGCCAGGACGCACGGATTCCGTCCAGGCCCGCGCACGCGCAGCGCCGGGCACTGAACCGGCGGCATATCCACGTGGTTTCAGCAATTTCTCCCTCTTTCACCCTCCATCCATAAAGGATTTCACTGCCATGTTCAAACGTCTTTTCAACACGCTCGTTCTCGGTGCCAGTGTGGCGCTGGCTGCCCCCGCGTTCGCCGCCGACGAGTTCCCGGTGCCCGAGGGCTTCGCCAGCGGCTACCAGACCATCGACGGCGTCAGGCTCCACTACGTCAAGGGCGGTTCCGGGCCGCTGGTCTACCTGGTCCATGGCTTTGGCCAGAGCTGGTATGAATGGCACCAGTTGATGCCTGAGCTGGCCAAGCAGTTCACCGTGGTCGCGCCGGACCTGCCCGGACTGGGCCAGTCCGCTGTGCCGCCGTCCTACCGCGCCACGGACATTGCTCCGCTGCTGTACAAGCTGGCCGTCCAGTTCAGCGGCGGCGAGAAGTTCGACCTGGTGGCGCACGACATTGGCATCTGGAACACCTACCCGATGCTGGTCCAGCGCCAGGACGACATCCGCCGCGTGGTCTACATGGAAGCACCGATCCCGGACGACAGCATCTATTCGTTTCCGGCCTTCACGCCGGAGGGCGAATCGCTGGTGTGGCACTTCAGCTTCTTCGCCGCCGACCAGCGACTGGCCGAGACGCTGATCACCGGCAAGGAGCGCGTGTTCTTCGAGCACTTCATCAAGGAGCATGCGACCAACAAGGATGTCTTCACGCCCGAGCTGCTCGACCTCTACGCCAAGTCCTACGCCAAGCCGCACACCCTCAACGCTGCCTTCGAGTACTACCGGGTCCTCAACCAGGGGGTGCAGGACAACAAACAGCTTGCGCAGACCAAAGTCACCATTCCGGCGCTGGCCATCGGCGGTGGCGGCCACGGTGGCATGGGGCAGTACCAGGTCGACCAGATGCAGCGCTATGCCACCGACGTGACGGGCCTGGTGCTGCCCGGCTGCGGTCATTGGTTGCCGGAGGAGTGCGCAGCGCCGCTGAACGCGGCCGTGGTCGACTTCCTGCGGGCTCGCTGAGTCACGCGGCTTGCCGCTCGCGGGTCGCCAAGTCACCCGTCTCAAGGTGGGCTCGCTGCCTCGTGTCCGGCAGAGGGCACCGCCGTGAAAGTTGGAGCAAGCACCCTGGTGTCGGGATTACGGTGCGTGTCACACAGGCCGGCGAATATCCGGCATGCTTGGGGTGATTTGCCGTCTCGTCTGGCTGGCATGCCTGGCCGGCGGCATGCCGAATATCCGGGCATAGTCGCGGCTGAACTGAGACGGGCTTTCATAGCCCACCTGGAAGCCGGCGCTGGCCGCATCCACTGCATCGCTCATCAACAGCCGACGCGCCTCCTGCATCCGCAAGTGCGTGCGGAACTCGATGGGGCTCATGCTCGTGACGGCCTTGAAATGAAGGTGAAAGGTCGAGCGGCTCATCCCCGCGACGTCCGCCGCGTCTTCGATGCGGCAAGGGCCGCGAAAGTGCGCCCTGATCCAGACGATCGCGCGGGCGATCCGGTTGAGCCGGCTGTCTGCCTGGGCCATACGGCGGATGACGCCGCTGCCGGTGCCGGTCAAGAGGCGGTAGAGAATCTCGCGAATGGTGAGCGGTGCGAGGGCATCGATGTCATGCGGGGTATCCAGCAAGCCCACCAGTCGTATCGCGGCATCGAGCAATGGCGGGGTGGTTCTGTTCAGCGTCAACCCGGCGGGGCTCGCGGGTTCATCCTTGGCCGGTGCCGGATAGCGGATCGCGAGATCCGAGAGTTCGGCCGAATCCAGATCGAGTTGCAGACACAGATAGGGACGAGCCGCGCTTGCCTCGATGACCGATCCCATGACCGGCAGCTCGACGGACGCGACCAGGTAATGCGCGGGATCGTAGCGATATGCCGTCGTGCCGAGGGCTGCTTGCTTGGTGCCCTGAGCGACCAGGCAGAGCGTGGGCGCGTAGATCACCGGCATGGGCATGGTCGGAGACGACGCACGGATCAATTTCACTCCCGGAAGCGGGGTCTCATGGGTGCCATCGGCCGGCGCATGGCGGCCGATGAGATCAACGAGCGTATCGAGCTTGTTCATGGCAGTCATGTTACGGCGGCCATCGTCAGACGTAAAACCCGAATCGGCCAAACCCGGACGATCGTGCAAGCAAACCGGACAAGCAGGCTATCGGCAGCGGATGGAATCGGACGACGATATGGCAGCCAACCCCCCCATCAAAGGATCGCGACAAATGACGACATCGAATGCTCTGGACCAATACCGCCTGCTCGGACGATCCGGCCTTCGTGTTTCACCGCTGGCGCTGGGCACCATGACCTTCGGCTCCGACTGGGGCTGGGGTGCCGACGACGCCGAGGCGAAACGCATCTTCGACGCTTACGTCGATCGCGGCGGCAATTTCATCGACACCGCCGTCAACTACACCAACGGCAGCGCCGAGACGATCCTGGGCGGTCTCATCAAGGACAAGCGGGAGCGTATCGTCCTTTCCACCAAGTTCACGATGGCGCGCGAGCCGGGCAACCCGAACTCGGGCGGCAATCACCGCCTCAACCTCGTGCGCTCGGTCGAGGCCAGCCTGCGCCAGCTCGACACGGATCGGATCGATCTCCTCCACGTCCATGCCTGGGACTTCACCACGACGCCCGAAGAGGTGCTGCGGGCACTCGATGATCTCGTGCGGGCCGGAAAGATCCTCTACGTCGCGATCTGCAACACGCCGGCCTGGCGCGTCGCGCAGATGCAGGCCATCGCCGACCTGCGCGGCTGGTCGCCGTTCGTCGCGCTGCAGATCGAGTACAGCCTGGTCGAGCGCTCCGTCGAACATGAACTGATGCCGATGGCGCAGGCACTGGGCCTGGGCGTGCTGCCCTGGTCGCCACTCGGCGGCGGCATCCTCACCGGCAAGTACAGCCGGGCCGATCTTTCCGACGAGAATGCCGCCGGCGTCTCGCCGACGCGCAAGGGCGTCATCGCCTCCACCGGGCATCTGAACGAGCGCGCGCTGGCGATCGCCGACGTGGTGGGCGAAATCGCCGGGGAACTGGGCGCCTCGCGCTCGCAGGTAGCGCTTGCCTGGACGCTGCGCAATCCGGCCGTGGTCTCGCCGATCGTGGGCGCGCGCACGCTCGCCCAGGCCGAGGACAACTTTGGTGCCTTGGCGGTCGCCTTCACCGAAGCGCAGCTCGCCCGCCTCGACGAAGCCAGCGCGCTGGCCCCGATCTTTCCGGAGCGCTTCATGGGCCGTCCGATGGCGCAGCAACTGATGTTCGGCGGCACGACGGTCGTGGGCCGGAGGAGGGGGTGACAGAGTGCAGCGAACGATGACCTATGCCCGGTGATGGCGTTGCCTATCGCAACGGCTACGCGTGGATACCCGCATGCGCAAGTGACGGGGTTGCCACGATGAGCAGACCATCAACTGTTATTCAGCGGCAAGACCGGGCAGCAGGTGGCGGTGCTCGCGAGTCAATGCACCCTGCGTCGGGCTGACATGGAGCGTTGATCGCAGAACGGGAGACTACGTGCGATCCCTGCCTGCGGTGTCATCGACCCGCACCCGCCCGGAGGAGGGCGCGCCAAGAAAAAGCCGCCCTCGTGGAAAACGTGGTCTGCTTGGTTGAAGTAGTCGTCGAGCGCCTTCTCATCGCCCAAGCCGATCCGACCCTTCCTACACCGGTCAGTGCGACACCCTTTGCCGATTCCATATCTTCTTGGGGCATGACTCGTCTCCTGCAAGCTTGAGGAAATAAAGGTCCTTAACGAACCGTGAGCACGATCTTGCCCCGGATGTGTCCCTTCGCTGCTCGTTCATGGGCTTTGCGTGCCTCACCCAGTGGGAAGCTGCCATCCACAGCGACGCGAATGATCCCGGCATCGAGGAGCTTCCCGATCTCCGCAAGCTGCGCGCCATCCGAGCGAACCTGCGTAGCCGACACCGTGACGCCATGCTTGCCCGCATCGTCGGCGCCGTCGAAGCCTAGGGGAAAAACCGGGAACAACGCACCGCCGCGCTTGATCGTTCGAACGAAACGCCCGGTTGTCGAACCACCGAGCGTATCGAGCACCAGGTCGATGTCGTGTGCTACGTCCTCCGGCGCAGTCTTCGTGTAGTCGATGAACTCATCTGCGCCGATGCTTCGCAAGAACGCCTCGTGTGCGCCCGATGCCACGGCTATGACGCGCGCACCCTTCCATTTCGCCAACTGCATTGCCCAGATGACCCACCCCACCGACTGCGCCGTTGACGAGCACGGCCGCGCCGGCAAGCGGCACGGGACGGTGCGGCCCAGGCTGGACCGGGTTGGGATGATCGTGCCCGACATCGATCAGGAACTGCCATGCGGTCAGCAGAGACATCGGCGCCGCCGCGGCGTGCACGTGATCGATGCCGGCAGGCTTCAGTGCGAGGTCCGACGCCGGCGCCGCGACGTATTCGGCGTAAGCGGCGCTGTCGCCGAAGCTCGGGAAGCGAACCATCCCGAACACTTCGTTACCCACGACGAATCCCGGTACCTCAGCAGCGACGGCTTCGACGACACCCGACACGTCTGACCCCGGAATGGCCGGCAGCGCGATGGGTGGCCGCCATTCGGGCGGAAGCATCTTGTTGCCTTCGCGCAGGTACCAATCGGGTGGATTCACGCCTACGGCATGAACGCGCACCAGCACCTCGCCCGGCTTCAGGCCGGGCTTTGGGGCGTCCTCGTACCGAAGTACCTCGGGCCCACCGAACTCGTGGAATCGAATTGCCATCATCATGTGGACCGGCATGGGATTCTCCCGCGGTTGCGTTCAGTCGCCAAGCTGCTCCGCGAGGAACGATGTGTAGTTCTGCAAACGCAAGTCGGGATAGCGATCCGATTGGAGGTCGTCCAGCGAGGTCTGTCCGTTGAGCATGTAGAGCTGGTACGCCAGCATGATCGCCCGCCCGGGATCACTCGCCGCCATCTCTTTCATCGCGCTGCGAAGCTGCTGTTCGTTGCCCAGGGAATGACGCTTGAACGTCTTGCCCGTCTGCGTTTGCGCGATGTCGGCGACCTGCTGGAACGAAAGGCGATCCCCCGCGAAGGCGAACTTGCCGCTCGGCACGTCGCGATCGAGCGCGACGCGCGCCGTCATGCGAGCCGTGTCCTCCACGGTCGTCAATTCGATCGGCTGTTTGCCGTCGCCCCAGAAGGTCACTGTTCCCTTGTCGTAATCGATCAACGGGGAACCCGGCTGCAGCATGCCCATGAACGCACCCTGCAACATGTGGATGTGTTCGATACCGAGGCCTTCGATGACCTTGTCGGCCGTGGCGCGGGCGTTGAACGCGGGGTGCTCACCCGGGGTCGCCTTGAACAGATCGAGGCCGAAGTCCGAAGGAAGGATGCGTCGCACGCCGTTGCGCTTACCTGTTTCTGCGAGCGCCACCTGGCCGTCCACGATGGCGTCGGTGCCGCCCTGGACCGCCGATACGATCACGTCCACGCCGCGAGTCGCCCTGTCCAGGGATGCGTGGTCCGCCAGGTCGCCCTCGATGACTTCGGCACCCCGAGTCACCAGCTCATCGGCGGTGGCCCGCTTCTTTCCCTCCAGCCCTGGGCGGAGAAGCAGCCGCACAATGGCGTCTTCACGTTCCAGGAGATGATGGGCGATACGACTGCCGAGCATGCCGGTGGCGCCGGCGACAAGAATGGTCTGCTTCATGGGGAAACTCCGGAAATGGGATGAGTCCCCACTCTAGGCCGTTCCGCTCTCTCCGATTAGTCACCTGGTGATAGACTCGATGTTCCAGATTTGGAACGATCGGGACATGCTCGATATCACCGAACTTACTGTTTTCTCGTACATCGCCGAGCTGGGCAGTATTTCTGGCGCTGCGAGGCTCCTCAAAATGCCCAAGTCGTCGGTGAGCCGGTCGCTGGCGCGCCTGGAGGAGACCATGGGCACGGCGCTCGTGGAACGCTCCACGCGTCATCTTCGCCTCACCGACGCCGGCCTGCTCCTAAGGCGGCACGTTCGCCGCATCCTCGACGAGGTGGGTGAAGCCGAGAATGCCATGGCTGGTTTGGTGGGCGTGCCGGTCGGCGATTTGCATGTCGATGCGCCCTTCACGTTCGCTACGGGTCCGCTTGCCTCGATGCTGCCGGCATTCGTCCGCCGTTATCCGGATATCCGCATCGTCCTCTCAGTGAACAACAAGCCGATCGACGTCCAGCTCGAACAGATGGATGTCGTGATTCGCATCGGACCGCTGCAGGACTCCGAGCTGATAGCGCGACGGCTCGCGACGTTCTCGTTGTGGCCTTGTGCCAGCCCCGCCTATCTCGCGCACCATGCCGAAATTGTGCGGCCCGAGGACCTCGCGAATCACCGATGGATTTCGCATGCCGATCGAAGGCAGGCCTTCGCATTCCGCGGCACCAACGGGAGCGTTCGGGAGGTCGAGGTGCCGCCTGGCATCGTCATCCCGGAGCCCGAAGTCATGAAGACGATGCTGATCGCTGGCATTGGCGTCGGACTGCTACCGGACTTTCACGCATCCGACGCCGTGGCCGACGGGCGGCTGGTTCGATTGCTGCCTCGCTGGACAACGCCATCGGTGGATGCGCATGCGCTTTATCCGAGCCACCGAAGCCTTTCGGCGAAGGTAAGGGTCTTCGTCGATGCTCTGGTGGCTCATTTCGCGAATCGTGATCAGGGACCATAAGTCCGACCTGGTGGGCGACGTGATCGGCATGGTGACGGAGTCGGTGTACGACACCGCGACCGGCCGCTATCTGCTGATCCCGCAGGGATCGCGCTTTTCTGCTGGCGCAGCGCTGACCACGCGCGTGGTGCAACCTGAGCCTGTATGGAACAAGTCGTTGGTGCCCGGGGCCGGAATCGAACCGGCACGCCTTGCGGCGGGGGATTTTGAGTCGGTGATTTACAGTGTTTCTACAGGGAAATGGGGCGAATTCTAGCGTAGGTTGAAATAGGTAAAACCAGTTTCAAATCAGTAGGTTAGCGTATTTTACCTGAATTGATGAAAACTGGTCACTGTACCTGTACTGTACCGAAATTTCGGTACAGTGGCAGGAAGGGGGCTGTACCGCAATGGCTCGAATGAGCTGTCATATCTTCGGATCAAACATTTTAAAGAGACGGTCATCGTCACTTTCCCAGTAGGCTTCACACCTGCAATTTGCATTGCACTGCCTGCGTTCAATGGGAACATCAATGTTGGCATCTTGCATCGCAAGCCGTAGGGCACCAACCGCCATGCTATAGATATCCACGCCCTCATCTGTTTTCAGCTTTGGATCGTCAAGGACAATTTTTTTCAGATGACGCCCAAACGGCAGTGATCCACCACAATGCCGCAATACGATCATTTGATCGAATTGGCCTCTCACAAAATCTCTGGCTAATTCATCTTTGTCTCGAAACCATCTTTCTTCATCTGATTTACCAGACCATTTTGTCGGATTTTCTTTGGTCACCCAGATCCGGCCTGTCTTGTTTCGATCAATTAGTGTGAGGTCAAAGACAAATAATACAGGGCCATAAGCATTGGCGCGGCTTGCTCTAGCATGGATATCTACGGAGTCTACAAATACATCAAACCAGATGCTATACCGCCTATCTGCTTCATCAGAGGCCTGTGCTGTCTGGGTCAGCCCCAGGCGCTCCACCGTGCCACGAGACATCAGAGCCTTGCTTCTCAGGAATTGGCATGCTGTCGCGACGCTATTGGCATGATGCAGCTCGGTTACACCTTTATCTGAAAGTGCTGAAAATACGTGCTGAGAGGGTATGTCCATTGATATCTAATGCCAGGATTAGGCGTTACTCCGCTTGAAGGTGTTTTCTACTTCAATGTGGAAGCGAGCTATTTTTTAGCTTGGCGTCAAATAATTTGATGTGAAGAAGGTATGTGCAGAAAAATAAATTAAGGATTTTGCATCCAAACATACGATATCAATCGATGTGAAAACCACTTATGAATTTTACTGCCCGGCGCGATTCCATAGTGGGAACGGAAGTTTTCCTAAAAGCTTCTCTTCAACGGCAAATGCCAAGCTATAACGTGCACGGGTGATTGCTACATAGAGCTTGTTCCTTGACTCTTCGGTCTTATCCTTGTCGAAGGCCTTGTGGTCTCCGCTCAAAAAATTGAGATGTTTCTCCGGAGCTATAACTAGCACTCGATCAAAACCGAGGCCCTTGCTCGTCCCGAATGAATAGCAGGTCAATCCTTCTGGTAAGAACTTCTTTCCGGTCGTGGATGACCAGCGCAAGACCTGAGGGTTATATGTGTCGAGATACTCGCGTACTTGAGAATGCCTAACGGCAAAAACACCGTGATGATCTGCTAGCGCCTCAGGAATTTTCTTCACCTCAGATTCGGTCTTGTGATCGGAGTCGGGATGAATTAGATCGGACAGATCGCAGATTCGTTGTATGCATCGACGATTTCTTGACAATGTGCACTGCTGGAATTTGATGGCTGAGAAGTACTGTATTTTTTCTTTTCGGGTTAGCGGTTTTTTCTGGCCGAAAGTTGTGGTGTATATGGTCTGTCGGAAATCACCGACGCAACAAATGGAATCGGGCATTACGTTGCTAAGCGATTTGATGACATCGTAATCCCAACCTACCAGGTCTTGGACCTCATCGAAAAAAATCCGCTGATAAATCTCATTCAATCGTTTGGCTGGCGCGTTATTTGCCATCTTACTAACCAACGCTGCGAGTTTCGCCAATAGCCCGGAATAGGCGCTCGTTTTGCAAGGCGTGAGGTAATGTAGGGGGTTGATAGTTCTGTCTATTCTCTCTTGGCGATTCGGCAACCAGGTGGTGGTGCCGGGGATTAGGTGTGGATTATTTTCCGTAAAGGTGATGCCTGCAATTCTCTCGGGAAAAATTACGCTCTGGTAGGGCCTTACAATGTCTTCAAGATAAAAGGAGAGCAGGCCTTTAACAATAAAATTGTCACTGCTCTTCCCATACATCTTAATAAATCGAGAGCGCAGCTCGGCCTGGTTGTTGACAGTGTATGTGACGACCAAAACCCGCCCACCAGTATTGATGATATCAATGGCATTTTGAATGATTTTGTGGGTCTTGCCAGAACCAGCCCCAGCGATCCAGAGTTCGTTAGGCAAAATTGAAAACCTCGTCAAGGAACGCGGGGTACCTGAAGTTTAGGTTGCCGTCGAATAGCCTTATTGCAGAATCAACTTTTCGTCTGCCTTTACCATTGCCGTCAGCGCTTCGGAACCAATCGATAAGAAAATCTCGACGTTCTTCAAGTGAAGCGACTTTTTCATAAGCCGAATAAGTCTGTGCGGATAAGATCTCTTTGGCGAACGCGTTAAGCGTTGCCGTGTCGGTGGCATTTGCATATATCATTGCCGGTTCGAGAGAAAACTCTAGGTTGTTCTCCGAAGAAATGAGCTTGACATTGGGGTGGTCGGCATAATCTATACGTGCTTTAACTACGTTTTCTTCGTAAGCCCCATCGTTATCTCTCAGCACGTTTATACGAGTGCCAATGTCTTTTCCTATGGCTATGAAAGTACCAAAACCTACTCCGCGTACAACGATGATATCTATTCCATCCTGTTCCGGCAGGTGTCCGTGCTTACGGAGGTAAATTTTTTTTAGGACTAATTCGTCAGAAGGTCCCTCAACTAAGATCACATTCCTTGATAAAGCCACCCGCAAAGTGTCATAGCCAGGAAGGCGTTTTAGCATTTTTACGACAGCCGAATCCAGCGTATTAAGTCGCTTGTATTCCGAATGTAAGAGACAAATCTTATCTATACTTAGTTTGTTGAGGACGTATGAGCTGTGTGTGGTTAGAAATAGTTGCTTTGCACCGCGCTGATTCTCGATGTAGTGTACCAACTTGTTCAGATTGGTGTGAGAGAGATGGTTTTCTGGCTCTTCCATCATTACTAAGTCGATATCTTTCGACTTATTCTGAATAGCAAGTTTGATCTGAATATTGCTTTGCTCGCCCTTTCCTATAAAGTGAAAGGGCACATCATCCACTTGAAGCTGTAATCCAGTCTGGATGGAACCGACTGGCAAAGTGCTTGCGGAAATTGATAGCTTTTTGTCAGTAATTAAATTTTCGCTATCCAGCCCGTCATTGACTGCTTTTACCTCGCCGGAACTGTTGAATGCCTGTTGGTTCTCACGGTAATTGAGGGTAAGTTTTACTAGCTCGTCTTTTTTTAGCGCCGTGTTCAAAATGGTGGAAATGTACTGATTTTTTCCCATCGTGGGGTGAATGCGAGTGGGGTCGATGTACAAAGCCGTGAATTTCTTCGAAATAGACCTTATCTGATTCCATCCGAAATCAAGCCATTCTAATTTGTAGAACTCAATTGGAATGCTAGTCATGTCTGGCTTTGTTCTTATGTGGTCGGCATAGACCTCTTCGAGAGACTTATCAAAGCTGGCCTGGACCACCACCCCTTGCGCGTCCAAACCCATACTATTATTTGCCCCCCGATAGTCTGGCACGCCATCGATGTACGCCTCGAGGATAAGAGGGGGTAAGTTCTGAGCTGACTTATCAGACGCCAAAAATTGTTGGACGGCCTCTCTATTAAAGAGATCTGGCGTAAGCTCACCGCTGAGAGGGCGGCCGCGATAGTTAAAATTAAGGACAACCTCAAGCGCTTCTAGAATCGTGCTTTTTCCAGCGTTATTGTCTCCAACAAAAATATTTACGTCGTCGTTGAAAGCGAGATGAATGTCTCTGAATTTCTTAAAATTTATTAATCTAATCGACTTGACGTGCACTTTTTGCCTCTTTATCCAATTTCTCACTGCGGCTTATCGCTGCGGCCGTACATCCGTTCTCGTAAGACAAAAACCGGCGACAGCCTATCCTGCACTAGCTCCAACCACCTAAAATTTCTTCGTCATGACTAAGCTTTTGTATGCGCCAAGGCACTACGCGGCTGCACAAAATCGCTGAGGTCGATTTTCCATTGATGAAGCGTTGGGCATGTTCTTCATCTGAGGCACTGAGCGAGAATCCCTCCAAGCCGACAGATGGGCGTGCGTAATCAACGGCCACTTCACGCCGGCCACGCTCGACCTCGGATATCGTTTTGCTTAGTCCCGTTTCATGCGTACCGTTCTCAGCCATAGCTGCCTCCCGTGCTTTGGGTAACGTTATATTACAAGACGTGGGATTTTTTTGTTGCTTTGAGGCAAGACCGGCAGAAAAGACTTTGCGCAGAAATTGTCTTGTTTTTCTGCCAATCAATAGATTTCCCCGATTGACGGCTATCTCGGGTATTTGCGAACGTGGCCACTTCCCAAAGAGGCTTCGCCTCTCTGGACTCTCCACCCTCGCCGGCGGGAACCTCGGGGGCAGGGGTTACGGGCCAATGGCCCTGAACACCTACCCCCGGCGCAGCGTCTGGGCACTCCTGCCGCGTCAAGGGGCCGAGTCCTCGCCCATGGGCTGCGGGCCGCACCAACCCCTTGACCCGTCATCTGCGCAACTAAAGAACATTGCGAGCATTCAGTCCTGCTAGTTTGGCTGGAAGATGAGTCAAGGGCGGCACCGGAGGCCGCAGCCCGAAGCAAAGCGTAGGGAACGGGCGAGGATATCGGGCGTAGCCTTCACCCTTGATGCATCTGGAAGCCATGCAGCCTGTCGGCAAGGGGGAGGAACAAGGCAAAGCCGCTGGGCCTGCCCCCGCTGCCAGTCCGGCAAGAACGGACGCGGGATGCAACCGAAGGGGTTGCCCAAGCGAAGCGCGGAGGCATGCGCGGCGACAAATGAAAAGGCCTTGCTGATGGCAAGGCCAATGTGGATATCAACACGAACGTCACTTGCCGTTGACTGAACCGCCGGTTGCCGGTCCCCAGTGCTTGCCCATGTTCTGCAAGACGTGCTGACGATAGGCCGGGTTCCACATGGTATTGCCTGCAATCATGTGGTTGCTGCGGCCCGCTGTGACCATCATGCCAGACTGCATATCGCGACGAGTTGTCTTCGGGTTCACGACGTTGCCGATTCCCTGCGCCATGTTCCTGAACGTGACGGCTTCAAAGGCGATGCCGCCTGCCAACCTAGCCCCCAGCCCGCTCGTTTTTCTTAATGCAAAGAAAACGACTGCGGCAAGCGCAATGATAAGGAAGAATGTACCGATGGGTTGGTCGGTGCCCGTGCTCATTACCTTGTCGAAAAGTTCCTTGAATAGTGCCACGCCCACCGAAACGATGACCATCGTGATGGCAATCTCAAGGATGTATGCCAACACCTGTTCAAACCACTTGTCGAACCATTTTGCGGTGATCGGGAACATCAAGGCGGCGACGAACAACGGGCCGAGGCCCAGCAGAACGCCAAGGCCTAGCTTGGCGAGGATGATGGTGGCCGCTGCTGGCAGGTGGATAAGGAACACCGCGGTAGCCATTAGGAGCGCGTTGAGTGCATCCCAAAACATCTGGCCGATCTCGTAGAACTCGCGCTTCGCAATTTTGCCCAGCATGTCATAAGCGACATTCAGACCCTTGTCAGTCGAATTGTCCAGTACTTGATAGATACTCGTTGCCTGGGCGTTGGACGTTGACATGATGTCGGCGAGGCCGGTCTCCAATCCTTGGACAGCCGACACAATTGTCGTCGTGTAGGAGTCGGCTGTCATGCAGAATGCTGTGATGATGAGGATCTTTATGCACTGCTTGATGAACGTATGGAACGGCGCTTCCACTGCGCCAGTGCTGATGGCGTAGCCGGTCAAGGTGATATATAGCGTAACGCCGGTCAGCATCAACATTTGAAAGCCGAGGATGACGTTCGAAGCGGTTTCCGATACGAAGGTGTTGAGCATCGCATCGAGGCTGCTGCCTATCCACTGGAATAGTGCAAATTCCATGCTATTCCCCTCCCTGGAGTGGGTTGATAGGAGTTAGGTCGGGGTAGCTGCGCTTATCGACGGAAAGGTGGTTTTCTGCTGTCTTGGCGTTGATGCAGTTGGCGGACGCGGAAAGCTCGCCGGGGTTGGCTTCGCATTTCGCGATCATCGCCTTGCGGTCGGTTTCGTGGGTCTTGTACCAATCGACGGTTTGAAGCGGCGTGTTTTCGCCGCACGCCGAGAGTGCGGAAGTTACGAGCAAAGGGAGAATGATCTTTTTCATTTTTTCACCTCACGTGCGTGGATGATCTCGAGTGCGTGGGCCACTTCGGCGGCTTCAATAATGCGTAGCGCTGCAAGGGTTCGCACAACGCTTTCGCGCATGCCGCCCCACGTTGGCTGTGTGAAGCGGTTTGGCGCATTTGTCCAAACGATGCCGATGCAGGCAAGCGATGTGACGGCAGACAGGAGGATGTTCATCCAAGATGGGAGCGGTTCGTCATCAATGAACGGCAGCGTGAATCCAAACCATCCCATCGCTGCGTAGTAGGCCGTGAATGCGGCCATCCCCATCGCCACGACATCAAGTGCTTTCATGAGCGGAGCACGTCGCATAAGCTCGCGGTAATACTCGGGGCTTAGGCGGCGAGCGCAAGACCAAAAGCGATAGATGGCAAGGCATAGCGTTACCACCGGAACAAGTGTGATTGCATAGAACGGAACCATGATTTCCTCCTTAGCGTGCAAGCGGGTTGAAGACTTGAAGAGTGGGGTAGCCCCGCTGATCGACAATCTTTGCGTTGATCTCCTTCTGCCGTTGTTGCTGTAGGCGATCTTCGGCTGCCGCGACCATTTGGTACATCTGTAGCTTGGTCTGCTCGTTCTGAATCATGGCTTGCTCGGCCGCGATACGGCCTTGCAGTTCAGCGATAGCCTTCGGGTCTTGGGTTTGGTTGATTTGCTGCATCAACTGGTCGATTTGGCTAAGGCGGTTCTTCGCCGCGTCGTAGGCGTCGAGCGCAAAGGCTTTGTCTTGCGCGCCTTTGACGGCTTGGGCTTCGCAGTTCGTGCGCTGCTCCGTCGAGGCAAAGCCGGTGCATGCGTCATACACGTTGTTTTCGTTGTAGATGGATTCCGCGCGCCCGCTCAAGCCGGCATAGCCGCCTGACTTGACGGAGTCATAGACACCCTGCCAGTCTTGCGGCAGGTAATCCCGCAACTGCGGGTTGTTGAACAGTTCGCCCATGCCGCGTGCGCCAGTAACCGCAGCGTATTGCTGCTTCATCTGGTCGATTTGGCTGACCATCTGGTCGTACTGCATCTTCCACTTCGCCATCGTTTCGATCTGGTTTTCCACGCTCTTAGCGATGGAAGCGCCATCCGTCACGGGGATTTGTGCGAGGGCGGCCGACGACGCGGCAATGCCCACGGCCAGAATGCAAAAGACTGATAATTTCTTCATGTTCGCCACTCCTGAGAGGTTGAGGGCGAACGTAGGACCGTGCTGTCCGGTCTGTCGGTCTGTTCAGGGACCGCGCCCAGTACGGCTATGCGTTCTTGGGGCGACTAAGCGGCCGATCTGCTCTCGGCGGTCGGAACCCTTCTTTTCGGGTCGGCACCCGGTACGCTATGCGTCCTTGGGGCGGTGCAACGTTCGTGTTGGTTAAAGGTACAACCGAAGTTGATTGTACTTACGGTTAATGCAAAGTAGCTTCCCGACTACGGCCACCACATACGGCGGTCAATGATGATGCGGTCGGACAGGTACGAGATATTCGCCAGTTCCGCCAATGCCATTTCTACTGTTCGGAATCGGAACGGCTGGCCCTTGTCATCCATGACGGGATACTCTGTAGTGCCGTTCTGTACGGCCAAGGCAAAGCCCTTCCAGTAGTGCGCATACAGGATGACCTGCACGTCACCAGTGCGCGATGGATCATCGCAGTAGTCTTGCAGGGCGTCGTAGCGTAAAGCCATCTTTATGGTCCTTCTTGCGCAATCAAGTTAACGGCTCAGGTCGTCTTTGCCTGAACGGTGGGTCTTATCCAGTCGCTGGGCGTCCTTGGTCGCTTCGGTGTTGCTCTGGCTATGTTGTGGAGCCTGTCGCTTCCCGTCCTGCGTGGGATCAAGGAACCGGACAATTTTCAGGGCAAGCGATTTGTCCTTGTCGTCACCAGTGGCCAAGGCTTTTGCGATGTGCCCGTAGCCATTCCTGATCGCGCGTGAAACGCCGGAACGCCTGCGCTGTTCCCACTCGGTCGCTTTGGTGCTCTTGCCACGCTTGGCGGCATGTCGCGTCGCCTGCTTGACGGTAACGCGCGGGTGTGACCGTGCCCTGCGCGGTGTGGCGTTGGCCTCAATGCCTTGTTCACGCAGCGCTTCGGCGAAGCGTTCTCTCCATCGTTGCAGGTCGGCTTTTCTCGGATTGAGCCGGCTGCCGTCGAGGCCCAGCGCCTTGACGCAAAGGTGGCCGTGGGGATGCGCTTCATCGTCATGAATGGCGAAGACATACGCATGGTTGTCGCCGAACTCTGCTTTCGCGAATGCACGGATGGCATCATTGACTGCGCGCCGGTCGGTGCCAGGGGGCATGGACAGCACGATATTGAACGTTTCGCGGCGCGAGCCGTTGTCAGGCAAGCCATACTGGCCGCTTTTCCATTCGTCGCGCACGTCCTGCACCGCCTCACGGCCAAGGATGATTTCGCCGTCTTCGTTCTCCAGTTCTACCAGGCCGTTGCGCGATATGTAGTCGAGGTGCGCTTTGACCTGCGCGATGCCTTTGCCCCCGCCGGAGATCTTCACCATGACTTCGGGCGCTTTGCGGGTGGTCAGCATCAACTTGTCCCGAACGCGAGCGCTACCGGTCAACAGCAGCGGCTTGGACGGCGGCGACGTGCGTGACCGCGTCACTGTGTGCTTTGTCCCTTGACTGGTGACCGGCTTGGTATAGATGCGTTCGCCCCAGTCTTTCAGAATCCCATCAATGACTCGACTCATTCCAACCTCCAGCGGTCAATGTTGGCGCGCATGATGTCTGCCACCCGCGCGGTATGGGTTTTGATGTGACGGGTCAGTGTGTCGATACGCTCGGCAGTGACTACCGTCTCCAGCGTACGTACTGCGTTCATGTGCCGGGCGATCTGGTTAAGGTTGCGGCCGATGGCAAGCAGCCTCGAATTCGATTCGCCCAGCGTTCGCAGCTCTAACATGCCAAACTGCGGTTCGCCGCTGAGATTGGCGCGTATCAGGTGAATGACCCAGCGATTGGCTGACATGCCCTGCTGGAAGGCCAGTGTCTCGATGCGTGCATATTCCGTTTCGGTCAGGCGGACTTCCATGCGGCGGCGTGAGGTGTCCGGTTGCTCATACGCTGACGGCTTGGTCGAATCGTGAGCGGATATGCCGTTGAGCAGCCGCACGATGATCTGTCGCAGTGCATCGCTGGGGTTGGTGTCTTGGCGGGCGCAGAACGCCTGCCAACGCTGCTTTAGATCGCCATTTAGTCGAACACTGAGGGTGGCCTTGTCGTTTTTCATTTCGGCATCCTCGTGTGTATGCTCAACTGGGCCTTGAGGTTTTGAATCTGGGCTTGAGTTTCAGCCTTACTGAGCGGCACCGAATCCGATGCGCGCGACGCATCATGGGTCGCTGTCAGATGTTCCCTTCTTCTTGTTGCGACCAGGATGCCTGCGGCCGGCACGAAGCCACCCTTGCGGTGATTGTTAAGGAGTCCTTTGAAATACGCGACCTTTGATTTTTGGATGGTCCCGGGTTTCTTGATCGCCCCTTCCAGTTCGTCAAGTAACGCCTGCGCATCAGCTAATGGGACGTCGGTAAGCAGATTTTGGATCGACATCTTTTCAGCGGTAACGAGCGCTCTAGGGTAATGCAGGCCGTCGTCGGCTCTCGTAGTAGTAGGGTTATAGATAAGGTTAGTGTTAGTAGTAGTGTTACCCGGGCCTCTGTCCATAGCCTCGGGATAGGCTATCCCTAGGGTATGCCCTTCATTAAGTGATTGATTTCTATGGAGGTCCTTTGCACATGCCGAAATGGGCATCCGACCGTCGTCGGGTTCTGCATAGGGTGTCGATAGCCTATATGGACCGTATGAGAGGGCTTTCGCTACTGTTTTGCGCAGGGGGTCGCCGACAGGCAGGCGATTGATAAAGTCACTCACGTATGCGTCACGCCAGCCATGAGGTAGTGCCTCAATCTGTTCGAGTGTTTTTGTCCTAAGCGTCGTGGCCACTGCCATCTTGGCTGAGTGATGGTCCCACCAATCTTTGACCCAGATGTAATTCGCCTGAGGGTCAAAATCCAAGATGCCAGCATCGACGAGACGACGCATCACTGGCATCAGTTGTGAGTCGGGGTCCCAACCCATTTCCGAAGCTGCAATGCGAATGACGACTTCATACGCGCCGATGACATTGCTGAATGGCGAAGTCAGAAAGTAGAGCAGCGCATATCTGTCTTCTTCTGTAAAGCCCGACATGCGATTGGAGCGCCATATCTGGTCGCTGACGGTTCTTTGTCGACTCATGCACGTGGCCCTTTCGTCGAGGCCGCAGCAGGCATGGTTTCGTCGTCTGTAGGTTGCTCCAGGCTCAGTGCTTCCGTGACCTGCAAGGTCCGGAAATAGAGCCGGCGGCCGACCCTCAGCATCGCGGGTTTCATCCTGCGCGAAAAATCAGTATCTGCATAAAGCGCCACGCGGACGCCATCGGGAGATCGGCCCAGCAATGTGGCAACATCAACGATGCTCATCAGCGGCCCAAACCGTCCCAGCAAGTATTCTCCAGTAGTCATTCATATGCCTCACAAGTTCACAGTAGGTAATGCCATTCTTTACTGTGTGAGCATGGATGTCAAAGTTAAGTCATTGATTTAAAAGACCAAAATAGAGTATCGGCGGAAACCAAATTTGGGTGTCGCCAAATGCCAAGATAGGGCATATTGGATTTTCACAAATGCTCGAGTCGCATCAAATAAACTTGGGAATCAACGATTTAGACGAGGGCTTAGGAATGGCTACTGTTCAGCGCTGGAATCGTGTTTGCGTATGAAAAATTTTGTGGAAAATTTCCAACGACGAAAGCTTCGTCGCACGTTGAGCCGGAACTTCGGTTGATTGTGGCTAGATCACCGTTTTGGCTTCATGCAGCCCTAAAGTCCAAGTATCATGAAAGATATGCAGGACGAGTCGCTATGGAGTTGCATGGAAATTAGGAATGACGTCGGTAACGCCCGAGTCCAGCGCTTTCCCTTGAATACTGATGGCCGTGATTTCGCCGTGGGTGACATTCACGGTCATTTTGGTCGGCTCGATGCTGCGCTCGCCGCCGTCAAGTTTGCACCCGAAAGGGACAGGTTGTTTTCCGTGGGGGATTTGGTGGACAGAGGGCCTGAATCCCCAGATGTACTGAAATGGCTGGAACGCCCATGGTTTCATGCGATCTGTGGGAATCATGACCTGATGACGTTGCGACGGGCAATAGGCAACCCGATTCCGGACCTCGATCACCGTGCCCACGGCGGCGAATGGTTAGATGCCTGTGTGAGCGATATACGCGAGCGCATTGCGGCTTGCTTGAGTGCGTTGCCGCTGGCTATCGAGGTGGAAACACCGCTTGGCTTGGTCGGAATGGTTCACGCCGACTTCCCCTACGACGATTGGTACGCTATTCATGGCGATGGCTTCAGCCAGGAGGATGAAAACGCCTGTCTGTGGTCAATAGACCGTTATCGAGCGCAGTACGCCCAACCAGTTCGCAACGTACGCGCGGTGGTTCATGGACATATGACCCTGCGCAAGCCCATGAAACTCGGCAATGTCTATTACATTGATACCGGGGGATGGCAGGATGCTGGTCGCTTTACGTTGCTGGACCTGCATACGTTGAAACTGCCATCACGGTAATTAGATTTTTTCCGTTGTCGACGTTTCGTACGTCTAAAAATGACTGGTCCGGCGATAAATGTACAAAAGCCCCGTGACAGAATCACGGGGCTTCGGTACTCTAATTCTCGCAGATACCTGCTAGGAACCAGACTCGCAATCACATCCTAGCAAGGCTGGCTAGCGTTGTCACTACCAGCTTAAAACCATTCAACGACATTAAACCCATATCTGCACCCTTGATGCTCAGGTCTCGCTCCGGACTCCGGCAGGATAAACAGGCGAATGGTGGATACCTAACCAGTTCGGGAAAGAAACTGGCTCTACCCCGTCTCGCTGTACGATAACAAGCACCTGATAAAGTGAGTATCAAGGCGGCATTTGCGATGTAGTCGATTGCGCTGTCTGGCGCTACATCCACAAAATATGAATGTTCCGAATGGCCTGATGCGGGTCACTCCGTTCCTCGTTTCTTGGTGTACCCACCACGGGGGCATTAGGTTGGCTATGCCATTTTTTGAGATTTAGGTAGGGCCGGCCCAATGAAAAATCCATGTATCGAGCAGCTACGTCGCAGGATGCGAGAGTATTACAGGCCCCATCCGGGCATGTCGGGACACTGATGCAGTAGTCCATAAGAAAAAAGCCCTTCACGCATTAGTGAAAGGCCTCCCGTTTTGGCGCTGATTCAGCGCTGTTTATCCGCGCTTGAACAGGCGCTCGTGCATCCACCCGTCGTTGGTCAGGATGACAGCCGCCTTGCCCTGTATATCTCCCTGAGTCTGTTCCGCAAAATTCTTGTAATTGGCACGCATGCCTTCCGATTTGGCCCAGTCATCTGCACCGTCTACCTTGTAGCGGTAGTTCACCTGCGACAGCTTTACGCCCATCATGTCGCTCGGTTCAGTGAAGTTGTCCACTTCCACAACGGTGTACTTGCCGGTGCAGAAGGCATCTTGTCCAGCCAGCGTATTGGCGCCGTTGGCGACGAGGAATTTCTTGCCGGTGTCCGTGACTTGGTACTCGGTGGCCGGCTCCATCTTGTTGCCGAACATGGCCTTGACTTCGGTGTCTCGCTTCGTCAGCAGCCCGGCATCGACCAACGCGTCGGCGCGCTTCTTGTTCTGACCGCCCAGCATGTCTTGATTCGCCAGGGTGAACGGCAAGCCCTTTGCAGGAATCGCTGCGCATAGGCCCTTCTGAGTGTCCAGGTACGCCTGTATGGCCTTGCTGAAGTTGCTCTTGTTGGCGTCCTTGGCGCTGCCGCATGCGGCAAGGGTAAGAGCAAGGCTGCTGATGGCGACGATCTTGATAGCGGTATGCAAAACTAGCTTCCTCTGTAGGTTAAGACAATCGGTTATTCATTATGGCAACGCGATGGAGCGATTATGCGTTGCTCTCTGTTTTGGAGTCGGCTTCACTTCGTTGTTTAGAAGCGGCCGGCGCGCGCCGCGCGAGGCGGTCCAGCTTCTGCACCAGGTCTTCGGCCCGTAGATGCGTATAGCGCTTGAGCATCTGCATCGACTTGTGGCCGCTGATGGCCGACACCTCCTGATCGCTCAATCCGGCTTCCACGAACCGGCTGACAGCCTCGTGCCGCAAATCGTGAAAGCGGAAGTCTTCAAGGCCCGCTGCTCGCTTGGCGTCGGTCCACGCTTTATCAAACAGGTAGGGTCGGCGGATGCCATCCCTGCCGGGTTCGCCAAAGAACACCAATTCGGTTTCGGCAGGGCGCAAGGGGTTGGCAAGCGCCTCGGTGAACACGCGCGTCGCCTCGGCAGTCAGTGGGACGGTGCGAGGCGAAGAGTTCTTGGTATGTTCCAGCCGGACGACGCGCCGCTCGATGTCCACTTGCCGAATACGCAGCGTCGCAATCTCGGACAGCCGCATGCCGGTCTGGACGGCAATGCGGACGATCCAGCCGAACATCGGGTTCGAGTGCTTATCGACGGCTTGCAGTAGACGGTTCTGTTCTTCGGGATTCAATCGCCGGTTGCGGCCCGAGCCGGGGGCAGGGCGGCGAATGTTGGACACTGGATTGAAGGGCAGGCCGATGCCCCATTCTTTGATCGCGACGGTGAATAGGTGGCCCAGCAGCGCCAGTTCCAAGCGCACCGTGTTGTTACTGCGAGGTTGTAGCTTGCCATGCTTGTCCGGGTCGCCGGCCAGTCGCGTGTCGCGGAACTGCGCCACGATCTCGGCGTTCAGGGCGGCCAGCGAATACTTGCCAAGATGGCGGATGATGACCTGTGCCTTCTTGTGCTCGCCGGCCTGCGTCGAGGCCCGCTTGGTGGGCGTGACTTCCTTGAGGTAGCGGGTCAGCGCCGCTTCGACGGTCATGCGCTCGGCCGGCGCCCGCTGGATATATACGCCGCGCACCATTTCGTCTTCGGTACGGCGCGCCCAGTCTTCGGCGTCCCGTTTGGTGCGGAACGACTTGGCCGTGGCCGGCCAGCCTGTCTTGCGGATGAGGGCTTTCCAAGTGCCCGAGGAAGTCTTAACAATCGTAGCCATGCGTACTCCGGTATGAGGCTAGCGCCGCATCACTGTACCGAAACTGTACCTGACCACAATTTTAGGGGAATCCCCCGGTGCGGGGCTTGTACTGCGAAATCTTCTAAACGTTTGAATTTTCAGAGGATTTTTGAGTGGTTCCCGGGGCCGGAATCGAACCGGCACGCCTTGCGGCGGGGGATTTTGAGTCCCCCGGCATCCGCACATCGCGCTGGCGGCGCCGGTGCATGGCATGGTGCAGACCGCCTTGAGGGAAGGCTGGTATCCAAGCCATCACTTGCCCCTGGGCATGCGCCTCACGGTGCAAGACCGGCTGGAAAACTTGGCACCGGATATCACGGACTCGTTCGCCGCCGTGGAACTGCGCGAATTGCGGTATCTCGCACAAGAAACCCTGCCCCAAGACAGCACGGAACTGTTCCATGCGCTAATCGCCAAGCCGCAGGAAGAACTGGTGTGGCTGCTGGCGATATGCGTGGCCGCTTCCGTGGACGTGGTGACGCCCCGCGACACGGCGCACCCGCCCGGCGCGGAACTGGCGCAGGCCGTGGGGCTGGACATGGCCGCGTGGTGGCAGCCCACCGCCGAGGAATATTTCCGACACGTGCCGAAAACCGCGATTCTGCGAGCCGTGGGCGAGTTCGCCCCGGAGCACGTCAACCGACTGGCGAAGCTCAAGAAATCCGACATTGCCAGCGAAGCGGAACGGCTGGTAGTGGGAACGGGTTGGATGCCCGCCATCTTCAGGCCCGGCCCGGAAGCTGCGCCCGAGGAAACGCAGGCGCAGGACGCCCCAGCAGATGCCGAGGCCGTGGCGGATGAACCCGTCCGGGCGCTGGCCGCTCGATCTGTGCCAAAGGTAAGCGCCCTGGTCGAGGCCGGGGCGCTTCGCTGAAAGGAGGCGCACCCACATGACCCGTACCACCACCCGCCGCCCGCGCATGGCGGCGATCTACGCGCCCGGCACCGTATGCGCCCGCCCCGCTGGCACGGCGATGGCGACGTGCGCGGCTATCGCCCGCCCTCGGGCTGGTCGGCCCGCGCCGACCTCACCGACATCCACCCCATCACGGGCCACGCCTTGCCGTGTGCCGTGCGGTGGCTCATCGAAACGAAGGACTAACCGCGATCGGCACCGCGCCCAGGCCGTTCCGCCCTGGGCGCGGTGGACGCAAAAAGCCGGGCGCGGCAGTGGCCGCGCCCGGTGTTCAAGGCCAACAGCAAAAGCGAATCGCCGAAAGTCCTCGTCTCTGGCGGACTTTCATGCTCGTGTCCGGGCATTGGTGCCTCTTTGCTATTCTTTCCATTTCGCTGCTTGTTCGAGGGAGCGCATGCAAGCACTGTTGAAAAGATTTCTGTTCTTTTTCGTGATTCCATTATTTCCGGTCGCGGTGGTGCTTGCTGCGTCAAAACCGTTTGATGGCGCAGACGCCATTGCTTCCCCGAAGTCCGCAATCATGAAGGTGGAGAATGCGTGCGCATTTCCATCTGAAGCAAAAGTTCTTGAAGACGATAATGGCGCTGTGCTCAAGGTTTGGCGACTTGAGGGTGCAGCGCAATTCAACGTCGCTTCTTTGCCTAAGGATGCGGGCTTACTCGAATATCAAAGGTACATCGCATCATTGGGGATAGACGCAAGAAAGCCTCCTTTGAAGGTGCCCGCCAATTTGAACGATAAAGAAAGGCGGATATGGGATGCGGAAATTCGCAACAACGAAACAATCTATCGTTTGAAGTTAGGGGCAATTGAACCGATCAGTTGCCTGGATGCATTGCTATTTGCCGAGCAGAATCGGCGTCTCTCTCAAATCGATGCGCCGACGGAGTTTATTGCGTCTGTTTTGTCCCGAGTCAGGGAGGGGCGCCAAGAGCTGCTGGTTGTTTTTGGTGCCGGTCTAGGCATGTTTCCCCCTAAGTCCGTCTATGGTCTGGAGATAGTGCAAGAGGCTATCAAGGACGGATGGGAATACAGCTACATGATTCACAACCACACCATACAGAATCATCGAGACGATCCTGTTCCTGGTGTGCCGGTGCCTAGCACGACGGATATCGGCTTCGCGAGAAACTTGGCGAATGACTATGGCCTGAAAGCCATCCGAGTCACCAACGGCATCTACACGTTTTCCTCATCTATCGCCGAACTGAGCGAATTGGATGCTCGGTAGCAACGTGCGGCAGCGCTCCAGTGGTCGGTTCGCTGCCGAGCGAGACGTCGATTGCAGTCGCCCTAGGAATCTTGTGAAATAGCCCGTAATCCCCAACGCTGTTGACGCTAGCAGTCACTCATATTTTCTCTCATATATACCCGGCGCAGGCCGCAGTCCTCTGCACGGTGTGTTTCCACGTATCCGATGCGCAGATACAGGCCAAGATTCTCGGTCATTGCCTCATTGGTATAGAGACAAATATTGTTAAAGCCGGCGTCCATAGCTTGCCGTTCAGCAAAGTGGAGCAACTTGCGGCCTAGGCCCTGGCCTTGGGCCTCCGGTGCGACAGCAATGTTGTCGAGTAGCATTGTGTCGTCCTGGGGAATAAGCACGAGAATAGCGCAATCGTGCCACGCATTTCTGCTACGTACACGCGCTCAGCCCAAATCAGAGAATGATAGTCGTCGAGCATTGGCCCCGGTTTGCGGCCAATGCGCTCGATATAGCGAGAATACGCATCTTGCACAATGGTTTTCACCGCGACCAAATCGTTAGATGTGGCCAATCGAACGCTATGCTTCATGTCGCGCCTCTGCTGTTTTCTGGGCCAGTTTACCGCGCGCGAGATTCCCGATGCCAATGCGTGTCGGCGCTGTGCGCCGCCGGGCTTTCGGGCTTCGCCCCGTGCCGCCGTTATAGTCACGGCCATTCGGCTTCAATCCCTCACGCCCTCACGCCTGTGGCGCTGCACGCTTCGCTTGCCTCCAGGGGCAACCCTGCGGGCTATCCCCGCCGCGCGCATGGCTTGGCGCCCCTCAATATTGCCGAACCGGTGTGCCACCTCGGCCCGGCCAGCGTCCCGCCGCGATGGCCGAGGCGTTTGCGAACACGCTGGCACTTGCTGCGACAGGTTGTGCGGATGCGTGCCGTCCTCGACGCTGGCGGTCCGTACCCATCACGTCACGAAGGACGGTTCACGGACAACCCGCCCGACATCGCTATGGAGTTTCCACACCACGCCTCAAGACTTGCGCCGCAAGGTACGGCAGGGGGCGTTCTCGCCTGTCGTCGGGAGGGGCTGGCCCGCGTCAGAGGGCGAACCGGAGCAGCCTTCATGCGGGGATGCCGAGCCGGCACCATCTCCTTTCGGAGCGGTTCGGCCCAAGGAGTCCTTGTCTTGTCGTGAATCCTGGCGGTGGTGCGGCTGCGCCTCGGGCTTCATGGCTGCAACCGTCCGGCGAAAACAATTTCCCCGCCGCTGCGCGGCTCCTCGCGGGACAAATTCTTTTCGCCTCCCGGTTCTTCACTGCGTTGCGACCGCAAGCGGTGCCGCCAGCCCGTCCCCCCGCCGACCGGATCACAACAAGGACGCGATGGGCGCGAACCTTGTTCAACCGAAAGGAGAAAACATCATGGCCAACGTCGGCACCTTCACCGCAGACAAAGACGGCTTCACCGGCACGCTGCGCACCCTGACGCTGAACGTCAAGGTCAAGCTGGTTCCCAACGACAAGGGCAGCAGCGAGAATGCCCCGACTTCCGCTTCCAGAATAGGTCCCGGGCGGGTGGACGGCCGCAGCGCTCCGCCCATCATAGTCGGGCAGTGGTGTTGCTGTTATTTTTGAATCCCTCCAGCATGATCACAACACCAAAGCCGTTTGTTTGCGGTAATCCTCTATATTCACTGATTTCCCTGAAACAATTTTGTTGTACAGATCTTGTATTTTCCCGGCGTCTATCCCTTTTTCCAGAAAGCGAAAAGCAGACGCTGCAACGTACTCCGGCAAGGCTTCGAAAGTCATCCAGCGACGCCCCTCTGATTCTGCCACTTTCCCTGTGGTGTTGGATCCACCGAAAATATCTATCACTAAATCATCTGGCTCGGTGAGCATTCGGATAAAAAATTCAGGTAGCTTTGCGGGAAAGCGAGCGGGATGGCCTTTAATTCCTACCGTTTTGCACCCTGAAAGGTACTGCCCATTGGATTCTGAATTTGAAATTTGTAGCAGGTTCGAGGGGATCGATCCACCGTTATCCTTGGCGAATCCCTTGCCGATGTCATGTCCGGAGGGGCGGATCTTGGGTGTATAGAAATTATCTGGGTCTTCGATCAGCTTTTTCATCCGATCGCTGTAGGGAGCGAGAACCTTCGTTATGTCGGATTTAGGCCATTCCGTTTTGCTGAACCACCACACCGTGTTGATTGAATCCTTAACGCGCAACTTGCGCTTGTTCACCCATTCAATAGGGCTAGGGAGCTTCGACGGGTTGAACCAATAGAAATCTTCCGCAAGGAAGAAGCCTAGTTCATCGACCATGCGTATCAGAACTCGAAAATTGTAGAGGCTACGCGCAGGAACGCCTTTCATGTAGGCGCCACCAAAGTCTACGACAAAGCTACCATCATCCCGCAATTTGCGATGGACGATTCGGCCAAACTCCAAGAACCAGTCGATGTACTCGTGCTGGTCAAGATTTCCGTATTCCTTCTGTCGCTGCAAGGCAAACGGCGGGCTGGTCACGACGAGGTTCACGCTGCTATCCGGAAGCTCCTCCAGCAGTTCTCGTGAGTCCCCGATGTAGGTGCCCCCCCTCAAGGTGTAATAAGCAGGGGTTCTCAAACGCTTCATTGGCATGGATTGCTACTTATAGTCTGTAGATTCATTGTCATCATGCGCTCATTATTTTGTGAATGAGCAAGAAGATAAACCCTTCAGGCGCAAGAAGGCTTTTCGCCAAGAACCTGAGAACGGCGCGGGAGGCGCTCGGCCTTTCTCAGGAGGCCCTGGCTGATGCTGCAGGCCTTCACCGAACCTATGTGGGGTCAGTGGAGCGCGGTGAACGCAACATCTCCATCGACAACATCGAGCGACTGGCAAAAGCACTCGGAGTTTCTCCTGCGTCACTATTGGAGGAACCGCAGAAGTGACTTTGAAGCCACACAACGATTACCAACGTCTACTCGAGATCTGGCCAGCAGTACAGGAGTATCAAACCCTCGCTACAAAGCATGGGATTGATGATGTTTTTCAGGATAACGGGGGAAAACTGTTGCAAGTTCTCCTCCTGCTAGGCTTGAAAATCTTGCCGGGGCGGGAAGGCAATGACGCAATAGACCCGTCGGGGCGGGAATACGAACTGAAGTCAGTCAACATTGAACTGACGCATGGTTTTTCCACGCACCATCACATGAACCCCGTCATTATAGCCAAGTACCGGAAGGTGCCGTGGGTATTCGCAGCCTATCGAAACATCGCCCTTCAGTCTGTTTATTTGCTTGAACCAACCGATCTTGAATTTTATTTCAATAAGTGGGAAGAGAAGTGGCATGCGGAGGGCGAAAAAGACATCAACAACCCCAAGATACCAGTCAAATATGTAATGGGATGCGGAAAGCTGGTCTATGGCACTGAGCCCGACTTGTCGGTGAAGCGAAAAAGAACTGCGACGAACAAGCGTAAGCCCAGGACCCCTGCAGATGCGGGTGGCTTTGAGCCAGATGAAGTGTAGATTAGGAACAGGCTTTGTTGCGTTAGAGAGCGTTGGCAAGCAGCGTGAACTTGCAACGTTCCTTGACCAAGCGGATGTGCTCTTGGCCGCATCTGATGAGTCAGAGAGCAGCCGTCGATGAACTAGGCGTTCAGCGGAAGCCGAGGCTCATCCCCGTTTATGGGGTAGAGCCGAACCTGAACTTAAAAAGCCGTTCCCGCAATCGCAGGAACGGCTTTCTCTTGTGGTGGTGCCCGGGGCCGGAATCGAACCGGCACGCCTTGCGGCGGGGGATTTTCTTCCCACTTCGGCTTTCGCCGCCGCCATGCGATGCACGACGTTCGTGGTCTGGAGCACGCCTTCACCCTAGCCTTTCGGCCTTAGGTGCCCGCCGTCTGCTCTCTACACCTTCCGAAGAACCTTTCGGCCCCAGGGCTTGGCTCGGCATTAGCTCGGACTTGCGTCCAGGGCCTTCACCGAGTTTGACGGGCTTCACCTCTGGGGTTTCCCCCGGAGGGCTCAAATTTGGTCTGAGTCCCCTGCGTCTACCAATTTCACCACCCGGGCAAAATCGTAAAGCAGTCTACAACAAACTACTACCTCTTACTACCTGTCAGGAGCTGCCAAGACCACCGTCGGCTCCTGCTTGACCGCAAGCCGGGAAGCGAGCTTCCGGCTAACCGCCTGCGATCATTCATTCTAAACCTTTGCCTGGCGCGCTTTCGCAGAAAGCGCCTCCCGGGGGCAGACCGGACCGCGCAGAAGAAACTGCTCGAGACCTCCGTCCGCCATCCATCGCGCCAGCATCCGCACCGCAATGCGAGCAAACCGCCCTGCAGCGCCAAGGAAAGCGGACGATTATACCCACGTTTTTCCTCGCCGCGCGAGGCAGTCGCACGGCCGCGCAAGTATCATGTGCGCTGGCGGCGCGAAGTCTGCGCCCGCCCCTTGAAACCGGCGATCCCCGACCCCATAGACGACGACACTTCTGCGTGCCGGCGCGCGTTGCGCGGCCGGCGTGGGTCAACCCTTACCGATGTTCCCTAACGAGATGACTCAAGAATCGACGACCGCGGCTTCCGAAACCCTGGGCTTTCAGGCCGAGGTGAAGCAACTGCTGCATCTGATGATCCACTCGCTCTACAGCAACAAGGAGATCTTCCTGCGCGAGCTGGTGTCGAACGCGTCGGATGCCTGCGACAAGCTGCGCTTCGAGGCCATCGACAATCCGGCGCTGCTCGAGGGCGGCGGCGAGCTTGCCATCCACGTGAGCTACGACAAGGCGGCGCGCACGATCACGGTGTCCGACAACGGCATCGGCCTGACGCGCGAGGACGCGATCGCCAACCTCGGCACGATCGCGCGCTCGGGCACCCGCGAGTTCTTCTCGCGCCTGACCGGCGACCAACAGGCCGACGCGCAGCTCATCGGCCAGTTCGGCGTGGGCTTCTATGCCTCCTTCATCGTGGCGAGCAAGGTGACGGTGCTGAGCCGGCGCGCCGGAGCGCCGGCGGGCGAGGCGGTGCGCTGGGAGTCATCGGGCGACGGCGAGTTCACCATCGCCCAGACGGAGAAGGCGACGCGCGGCACCGACGTGATCCTGACGCTGCGCGAGGGCGAGGACGATTTCCTCTCGGGCTGGCGCCTGCGCGAGATCCTGCGCCGCTACTCCGACCACATCTCGCTGCCCATCCGCATGAAGAAGGAAGAGTGGGACGCGGACAAGGGCGAGCAGGTGCAGCGCGACGAGGAAGAGACCGTCAACCAGGCGAGCGCGCTGTGGACGCGGGCCAAGAACGAGATCACGGACGAGCAGTACCGCGAGTTCTACAAGCACGTCTCGCACGATTTCGACGATCCGCTCGCCTGGACGCACAACCGGGTGGAAGGGCGCAGCGAGTACACCCAGTTGCTGTACGTGCCGAAGCATGCGCCGTTCGATCTGTGGGACCGCAACGGCAAGCGCGGCGTGAAGCTCTATGTGAAGCGTGTCTTCATCATGGATGACGCCGAGCAGTTGCTGCCGGCCTATCTGCGCTTCGTGCGCGGGGTGATCGACTCGGCCGACCTGCCGCTGAACGTTTCGCGCGAGATCCTGCAGGAGAGCCGCGACGTGCGCGCCATCCGCGAGGGTTCGACCAAGCGCATCCTGTCGCTGCTGGAAGACCTGGCCGAGAACCGCAAGGACGACTATGCAACCTTCTGGAGCGCCTTCGGCCAGGTGCTGAAGGAGGGCACGGGCGAGGATGCGACGAACCTCGAGCGCATTGCCAAGCTGCTGCGCTTTGCCTCCACGCACACCGGCACGGACGAGCAGACGGTGTCGCTGGCGGACTACGTCTCGCGCATGAAGGAAGGGCAGGACAAGATCTACTACGTGACGGCCGAAACCTTCGCGACCGCCGCCAACAGCCCGCACCTGGAGGTCTTTCGCAAGAAGGGTGTGGAAGTGCTGCTGCTGACCGACCGGGTCGACGAGTGGATGCTGAGCTACCTGCGCGAATTCGACGGCAAGCAGCTCGTCTCGGTGGCCAAGGGCAGCCTGGACCTGGGCGGCATGGCCGACGAGCAAGAGAAGAAGCAGCAGGCCGAGGTGGCCGAGTCGGTCAAGCCGCTGGTCGAGCGCCTGAAGACGGCGCTCGAAGGCCGCGTGAAGGACGTGCGCGTGACCTTCCGCCTGGTCGATTCACCCGCCTGCGTGGTGGCCGACGAGCATGACCTCGGCCAGAACCTGCAGCGCCTGCTCAAGGCGGCGGGCCAGCAGGCGCCCGAGAGCAAGCCGATCCTGGAGATCAATCCGGAGCATGCGCTGGTCAAGCGCATCGAGGCCGCGGACGAGGCGAGCTTCGCCGACTGGAGCGAGCTGCTGCTCGATCAGGCGCTGCTCGCCGAGGGGGCCGCACTGGACGACCCGGCGGCCTTCGTCAAGCGCATGAACGCTTTGCTGCTCGGCGGCCAGGCCTGATGCCGGCCGGGCCTTCGGAGCAGGATGCGCCGCTGCTGTCGGATTCCAACGGCGTGCGCTACCTGCATTTCGGCTCCGAATGGGTGCAGGGTGCGATGGCCGTCGCGGACCCGGCCAAGCTGGTGCTCGAATACACGCGCCAGATGATGGCGTGGCTGCTGTTCCTTGCGCCGCCCAAGGCGCCGCAGGCCATCGGCACGCTCGGGCTGGGGGCGGGCTCGCTCGCCCGCTACTGCCTGAAGCACACGCCCAGCCGGGTGCGGGCCGTGGAGTGGAACGCGCAGGTGGCCAGCGTGTGCCGCATGTTCTTTCGCCTGCCTGCGGACGGGCGTCGGCTGCAGGTGGATATCGCCGATGCGGCCGACTGGGTGGCCGACCCGGCCCATCACGGCACCTGCCCGGCGCTCATGGTCGATCTGTACGACTGGCAGGCGCAGGGCCCGGTGCGCGATTCGGTCGCGTTCTACGCCGATTGCCGCCGTGTGCTCGGCGAGGTCGGCGTGCTCACCGTCAACCTGTTCGGCGCGCACGAGAGCTTTCCGCGCAACATCACCAACCTGGACCAGGCTTTCGACGGCCGGGTGGTGGTGCTGCCGGAGATCGACGCGGGCAACCGGGTGGCGCTGGCCTTCACCGGGCCCGTGCTGGAGGTGACGGTGGCCGAGCTGCTGGCGCGTGCCGAGACGGTGGAAGGCGAGTACAAGCTGCCGGCGCGCCGTTGGGCGCGCACCCTGGTGCGCGAGGCCGGCGCCGGGCGCGCCAAGGGCGACGCCCTGTTGCGTTTCTGAGCCGGCCTCAGTTGTTGCCTTCGTAGGGTGAGCCGAACGGCGTGACCGGCATGGGCATCGTGCGCGTGGACGGTACGAAGAGGTAGCGCAGGTAGACGCCGCCGGCGTACTGCTCGTAGTCTCGCGCGTTGTCCAGCGCCAGCGAGCCGCCCAGGTAGAGCTGCGGTGCGAGCTGGTACTCGGCCGCGGCCGCCAGGTTGTAGCCCAGCCCGGTCTTGGTCTGGCCCGCATAGATGGCCTGGCTGTTGGTGGTCAGGCCGGCCGCGTTGGCGGCCGCCATGGCGGCCTGGGCGGAGCTTTGCAGCCCGCCGTCGGTCGGGAAGTACAGCGCGGAATCCTCGCGGAAGTTCTGGATGCCCAGCGCACCGCGCACGTAGTAGCTCAGCCGGCCCGAGCGCTGCGTCCAGTTCACGGGCAGGCTCACCGAGAAGAAGCGCTGCGGGCTGAAGTAGCCGCCGTGGCCATACGTGAAATAGCGCAGGTTCTTGTCGTAGGAGAAGCCTGTGAAGTTGAGCCCCGCGGTCAGTTCACGGTCCATCTCGTTGATGAGCTTGGCATAGACGCCGAAGCCGCCTTCGACGCGCCGGTTGCTCGCGACGTTCCTGCCACCCAGGTGGTGAAAGCCCCCGTAGCCGTAGATGCCGTAGTCGTCGCCGTCCATGCCGAGCTGCACGCGGCCGCCGGTGGCGGTCACGCCGCCCCAGGTCTGGCCGGTGCGCGCATCGCGCGCGCCCGCGAACGAGAGGATGCTGTCGGTGACTGCGCGCCGCGACAGCGAGACCGCGTAGTCGACGTTGGAGTCGCCCAGCTTGCCCGCAGCGCGCACGCCGCCGACCACGTTGGTCTCGCGAAAGCCGAGCGGCGTGGAGCCGATGTCGGCGCTCAGGTTGCGGCCCTGATAGGCCACGGCCACGCCGACGCCGCTGGCATCCTGGCTGCCGGGCCCGCCCACGCTGCCGCTCTGCTGGGCGAGCGCGGCGCTGGGCCCGCCGCCGAAGCGGCTGTGGGTGTTGAAGTCGGTGCCCATGCCGTCGGTGCTGAGCGAGGTCGGCGTCACGCGCAGGGCGAACTTGCCGTCGCCCACGGGCAGGCGCGCTTCGAGCGGCACTTGAATGTCGGTGACCTGGCTCATGCCGCCTTCGCCGTCGCGCGCGCGTACGTTGGCGCCCATGGCGATGTCGCCGCTGCGATCGGCCTGGACGTCGGCGAGCTGCTGCTGCAGGGTCTGCGGCGCGTTCGCCGCGGCCTGCCCGGGCAGGCTGCCGCCTGGCCCTGGAACCCAGGGATTGGCAGGATAACCGGGTTGCGGCTGGCCCGGATAGGGCGCGGCGGGATACGGCGCCGGCGCATAGGGCTGCTGCGGCGGCGCATAGTAGGGTGCCGGAGCCTGGGCCGCCGGGTAGGGCGCCGATTGCTGCGGGTAGGCCGGCTGGCCGGCGTAACCGGCCGGCGCGCCTTGCGTCCATTGGCCGGGCACGCCGCCCGGCGGCGCGTAGTAGGGCGCGCCGGCCTGCTGGGGCAGGACGTTACCGGTGACGGGGGCCGGGATGTAGGGCTGGGCGACGTAGCCGCCCGCCGGTGTCTGCGAGGCCGCATAGGCCGCGTACGGCGCGGGCGCCTGCGCGCTGGGCGAGCGGTTGCGGAACGGGTTGCCGTTGGCCGGCGTGGTGCTCACGCCCCCGGGCGCGTAGGCCACCGTGCGCGTGGGCGCCTGCAGGGCGATGGCGCGCTTGAGCACTTCCTCCGCCTTGCTGTTGCGCCCCTGTGCGCGATAGATGCGGGCCGCCGTGGACAGCAGCTCGGGGTTGTTGGGTTCGCCGGCGAGCGCTCGCTCCACGCTTGCCTGGGCGTAGCGATAGTCGCCCGCCTGGGCGGCCATGTCGGCCGCGCCTGCCAGCGCCTCGGTGTCGTCCGGGCGATGCTGCAGCAACTGCTTGTAGATGTCCAGCGCCTGTCGCGCGTCGCCGGAATCCGCGTACAGGCGCGCGAGCGCACCCACGGCGGCGGCATCGTCCGGCCGCTCGGCCAGCGCCGGCGCCAGCATGTCGTAGGCGTCCGCCAACTGCCCGCGCTGACGCAGCGCGTCGGCCTGGCGTACGATGTAGACCCGCCGGATGTCCTCGTAGGTATCGAGCTGCCGGCGCTCGAGTTCGGCGCTCTGCAACTGGCGCAGCACGCCGGCCAGTTCGACGTCCTGCCCGGTGGCGAGCAGGATGCCGGCGTACTGCAGTTGCAGCCCGGGATCGGGTTTGGCGCCGCGTGCCAGCAACTGGCGCATCATGCCCAGCGCGCGGTTGCTGTCGCCCGCCTCGGCATACGCCGAGGCCAGTGCGCCGAGCAGTTCGGTGTCGTTCTCGGCGTAGGGGGCAACCTGGGCCAGCACGGCCAGCGCCTGCTGCTTCTGCCCCTGTTTGGCGATGCCGCCGGCATAGGCGGTCTGGGCGTGCACCCAGGCGCGCCGCTGCAGCTCGCCCATTTCGGTGGTGCGCTCCTGCTGCGGGATGCGGTCCAGGCGCGCGAGCGCACCGTTCCAGTCCTGGGTCTCGGCCGAGAGCAGGGCGCTTGCGTAAAGGGCGTCAGGCATGTCCGGGTTGGACTGCAGCAGGCCGTCGACCACGCCGCGGGCTTCCTGTAGGGCGCCGACCTTCAGGTAGAGGCGGGCCAGGTCCAGGCGTATCCAGGCGTTGGTAGGGTCGCTGAGCAAGGCGTCCTGCAAGGCCGTGGCGGCAGCCGCGTCGTCGCCGCGGGCACTCGCGGCGCGCGCGCGGCCGGTGGCCTCGGCCGCGCGCAGGCGGCCGAGGTCGCCGACCTGCGCCTGCTGTTCGGGCGTGAGACGGCCGATGAGCTGCAGGGCTTCCTGGCTGTCGCCCCCCTGCGAGAGCACGCCGACCAGGCCGCGGATCGCGTCCACGTTGCCGGGTTGGCGCGCGAGCACTTGCCGATAGGTTTTTTCGGCGGCGCCGAGCTGGCCGCTCTCGGCCTGCACGGCCGCCAGCGCGTTCTGCCCGGTGGGCTCGGCCGGGTCCAGGCGCACCGCATCGGCGAGCAGCTTGCGCGCCTGGGCGAGATTGCCGGCGTTGCGCGCGGTGTTGGCGTCGTTGAGGTTGGCCCAGTAGGTGGCGCTGTTGAGTGCCTGCCGCCAGCGGGCGGCCGAACCCTGCCGGGTCGCGCGCTGCAGCAGGTCGCGCGATTCGACGAAGCGCTGCTGGCGCAGGCGCACCACGCCCAGCCCGCCGAGCGCGTCGGCGTTGGTCGGCGCCGCGCGCAGCATGTCCTCGAACTCGCGCTCGGCCACGTCGATGCGCCCGGCGTCCAGCGTATCGAAAGCCGCGCGGGCCCGCGCGGTCAGCGGATTGGCGGGCGCAGCGGCGCGGCCTGCGCTGGCGGTGGTAGGCGAGGACTGCTGGGCGCGCGCCAGGCGCTGCTTGATCTCGGCGTCGTCCGGGTTGGCCCGCACATAGGTCTGCAGCATGGGCGCGAAGCGCGGCTCCGGCGTCTCGCCCAGCCACAGGATCGCCTGGCGCCAGCTCTGCCGGGCCGCTGCGCCCACGTCGGGGCGCTGGGCGAGTTCGGCCAGTTGTTCGACCGCCTGTGTGCGCGTGGCTTCGCGATACGACAGCAGTTGCGCGAGGGCGAGCCGCATCTGGGCATTGTCCGGGTTCTGCCGGACGAGCTGTTCCAGACCGCGGCGCCCGCGCTCCCAGCCTTCGTCGGTGGCGCCCAGCGTCTGGTAGTACTCCAGGCCGAGCTGGCCCTGCGGCGCGGCGCCGGCGAGGGCCTGGTCGTAGCGGGCGATGGCCTGCTCGGGCTGCCCGGCCTGGGCGGCTTGCCGCGCCTCTTCGAGGACGCCGGCGGCACCGGGGCGGTCCAGGGCCAGCGCCTGTTCGATCTGGCCGACGTAAGGGCTTTGCGGCGCCGCCTGGCGCAACTGGGCCAGGTAGCGTTGCGCCTCGGCCTGCCGGTTGCCTGCCGCCGCGGCCATGGCCATGCCGTACAGCGCATCGGGCTGGCCCGGGTCGGCACGCAGGAGCTTCTCCCACGCCTCGGTGGCGCGCTGGTAGTCGCCCCGGCTCTGCCAGTACTTGCCCTGTTCGATCAGGAGTTGGAGCGGATCTTCCTGTGCGGCGACCGCGACCTGATTCAGGGCGATGGCCAGCAGGGCGGCCATCAGCCTTGGGGCGCGCGACATGTCTTCTCCCAGCGTGTCTGTAGGGCTCCCGAGGCAAGGAACCGATAGTGTTGATCCATGTAGCCGAGCCCGAACAGGCTCAGCATGTAGTCATAGTACGGTGCTTGCTGCCCGTCGGGCAGGGGAGCGTCGTGCCGGGCGAGCTGGCCGTCGACTTCCTGTCGCATGGCCGCCACGCGTTCGGCTGGGGCGCGCAGTGCCTGCAGATAGGGCAGCAGCGCGGCAGAGAAGCCGAAGCCGCGCGTGCCCTCGGTTTGGCCGGTCCGGGTGTCCACCGTCTCGGGCGGCAGCTCGGCGTCCTGCAGCGCCTGCGCCATGCCGCCCAGGCGCGCGAGCGTGGGCGAGGCCAGTGGGTCGCTCGGCGGCGTCATGCCGGCCCACAGATAGGTGCGGATGGCGTCGTAGCTGCCGACGGCCCCCTGGGCCGGATCGACGATGAACTCGCCGCCGCCCTTGCCGTTGGCCTGATACGCGACCCAATCGGCGGCGTAGCCATGCGGTGTGGTTTCTTCGAGCATGCGCACGTTTGCCTCGGCGATGGCGCTCCACGGGCCCGAGGGGTTGCGGTTGGCGAGCAGGCGCAGCACCGGCAAGGGCTGATAGCTCGGGTTCAGGCGCCACACGCCCTGCTCGAGCGCGAAACCCTGCGGCCCGGGCAGCAGCATGTCGCCCAGCCCGGGCAGGTCGGCCACCTCCTCCTGGGCGATCCGATCGAGCAGCGCCCGCCCCTGACGTTCGTAGTCGGGGGCGCGCCACAGCCTGGCGGCTTCGAGCAGGGCGTAGGCGAACCACAGATCGGCGTCGGAGGCGGCGTTGGTATCGAGCGGGCCCCAGCCGCCGTCCTCGCGCTTGCCCCAGCGCCAGGCGGGCAGCCGCGCCGTGGCGTCGCCCCCGAGCAGGTTGTCCACGCTCCAGTGCCAGATCCGCGCGAAGCTCGCGCGATCGTTGGCCACGAGCGCGAAGAACATCGCATACGACTGGCTCTCGGACGTGCTGTGCATCTGCGGGACGGTGGGATCGACGACCCGGCCGTCTTCCTGCAGGAAGAGCCGGGTGAAATCGCGCCACAGCGGCCAGCCGTCGGTGACGCAGGCCGCGCCCGCATGCGCAGGCACGGCCTGGCCCTGGGCCGTCGCGCACAGGCCGGCCACGCAGACCAGGCCGGCCAGCCGTGCGAGCAGGCGAGGCCCGCGCGCTGGCATCATGAGCCGCTGTCCTTCCGGACGGAAGGCGTCAGCGCCAGGCGGCGCCGTGCGCGGGCGCGCAGGGCGAGATAGAGCAGCACCGCCAGCACGGCGGCCGCGAGCAGGCCCATGCCGACCAGCAGCAGCGGCCGGGTCGACAGGTACCAGCGCACGTAGGTGATCGGGTCGAGCTTGCCGACGTAGTACGTCTGCTCGGCGGCCAGGCTGTCCACCTGCTCGCCGCGCAACACCACCAGGCTGCCCTGGATGCGGCTGAGCATGTCGGACTGCGCATCGGCCAGCAAGGCGCTCGCCGCCTGCAGCCCCTGCGGCGCGTTGCTGGAGATCGCGACCACGCTGCGGCCCTTGGCGAGCGGCGATTCGAAGCCGGACAGCACGGCGTCGGTCGCGTTGCTGCGCACGGCCAGTTGCAGGCGGCCCGCTTCGCGCCGGTTGTACTGGTCGGGCGCGAGCCAGGGCACGGTGCGGTAGACGAGGTCGGACAGGCTGAAGCTGCGCTCGTCGCCGTCGCGCGCGTAGCCGGCGGCGCTGCGCCAGGTCTCGAGCAGCGGCTGGTTGCCTCCGCTCGCGAGCACCAGCAGGTCGCGAGCGGCGACCTGGTCCACGCTCTGCGCCTGGATCACGCGCGCGCCGGTGGCCGGATAACCCGTCACGGCGCCGAAACGGCCCATCAAGGTGAGGAAGGCGCTGATGTCGGCCTCGCCGGCGTTCTCGGGCATGACGATCGCCGATTCGGAGAGGTCGGCCATGCGCGTGAACGGAAAGCCGGCGTTGCCGAACGCCGCCAGATCCGGCATGGCGATGAAGTGCTTGAGCCCCGAGATGTCGATGGTCGATTCGGGCAGGATGCTGCTGCGCACGTTGTCGGGCGGCGTGACCAGGCAGTCGCTGCCCGGCGTGGCGTACTGAAAGTGCAACTGCAGTTGCGATTGCGGCGGCAGCATGTGCAGTGGCAGGTGCAGCTTTTCCGCGCCCTCGGCCATGCCGTCGGGCATCAGCCTGGCGATGAACCTGCGCACTTCGCCGTCCTGCAGCTTGGTGCCGTCGCGCGGCAGCAGCGGGATGGCGCGCACGAACTGCTCGCCGATCGCGATGTTGAGCGCCGAGCGGTCGGGCTCAAAGGGCGGCGAATAGCGGTACTTCAGGTCGATGGGAATGCCTTTTTCGCGCCACGCGAAGAGATCGGGCGGCAGGCGCAGCGGGACGCGCACGAGATCGGGCGTATAGCCCGCGACCGTCATGCCATCGACCGGCGCGAGTTCGCCGAACTCGACGGGGCGGTCGCTGCGCAGCCAGTTCGGCGCGTCGTACGGCTTGCGCGGGAGGACTTCGTCGAGCCGGGTGATGGTGGCGGTGTCGCCGGAGAGCGCCGTATTGCCCAGGGCCAGCGCCTGCGCGGCGGCCTTGAGTTCGTCCGCGTTGCGCCCGGAAATCACCAGCAGCTTGCCGTAGGGATCGTTGGGATTGGTGCGCACGGACACGGTCGGCCCGTTGGCGGCGGCGCCGGCCCGAGCGCCGCCCAGGCTGAACACGACTGCGTTGCCCTGGCCGGGCGCGCCGCCCTGGCGCACGGGGAACGAGGCACCCCGGTATTCGGCCAGCGCGCCGAACCAGGACGAGACCACGCCGGCCGCTTCCAGCACTTCGTTCGAGGGCGCGCCGTCGAATACGAAGGGCAGCTCCAGCCGGCGCACGTCGCGCCGGTCGAAGAAGGGCAGCGGCAGCAGCGCGAGATCGTTGCGCAGCGCGATCGGCTGTGTGTGCACCGTGAGCTGGCTCTGGTTGCTCACGTTGGCCCAGAGGCTGGTGTGCATCGGGTCTTCGCACTCGAGCGTGTAGTGGCCGATGAGCTGGATGTTCAGGCGGTTGAAGTCGGTGATGAGGCGCCCCGGGATGTCGATCACGGCTTCGAGCGGCTTGCCTGCATCCTCCTTGGGCGTCGGCAGGCTCGCGGCGACCTCTTCGTTCACCATCACGTTGATCTGCGAGAGCGCGGGAATCAGCGCGGGCGAATAGGAGTAGAGCAGCCGCAGTTGCCCGCCGGTGACCACGCGGTCGGCGCGCACGCTGAAGGCCACGCCGTTGCGTGCGTCCACGCCGCGCAACTGCAGCGGATAGAGCGCGCCCAGCTCGCGGAAGTCCATCTCGTAGCTGAGCAGGTCGGTGCCGCCGCCCTGGACGGGGCCGCCGGTCCTGGCCATGCCGTCGCCCGTCGCACCCGGCTGTGCTGCCTGGGCCGTACCCAGGAGCCCGATGGCCAGGGCGCAGGCCGCCGCCAGCGTGGAGGCTCGGCGCGGGCGCCGCGGGCGCTGCATGGCATAGCGGGACGAAACCATCATGTCTGCTTGGTCTTCTTCAGGGTGGCGGAGGGCAGATTCCGGACGCGGGTGCGCGCTATCCCGAAGATCTGGCGAAAAAGGAACACGAATCCGTAGGCCCCGATGCGGGTGACGTCGCGCAGGGCGCGCAGCGGCGTGTCGCGCGCGCCCTGGCCCCAGGTGTTGGCCCAGTTGTCGGCGCGCGCGAACGTGACCTGGGCCAGCGCGATCTCCTGGTCGATGGTGAGATCGTGGAAATGCAGGCCGGCGCGGCCGCCGCCCGTGAACGCGACGGTCGCCGGCAGGATGGCTTCGGAGCGGTCGCGGAACAGCGCGACCTCGAGGGTCTCGCCGCGTGCGATCTCTACGCCGGGCGGCAGCATCAGGCCGACCCCGTTCTGCGAGAAGTCCGTCGTGTGGCAGACGATCGAGCGGCCCGAGGGCAGCAGCAGTGTCGCCGGTAGCTGGGCTGCGACGCGCGGATCGCCGCGCACCTGGCGGGTCTCGCTTGCCACCGCCACGCTCGCGCTGCTGATGATGATGTTGTAGACCGTCCAGGCGAGGTTGATGAGGATGGTGGTGGCCACGCCTTCGCCCAGCTCGCCGAAGGCGAGCTGGAACACCCCCACGGCAAAGCCCAGCAGGTTCAGGCCGAGCAGGACGATGTAGGGCTGGGCCAGGCGCCAGTCGAAATAGGCGTGGTCGACCACGCCGCCCTTGGCCGTCACGTTGAACTTGCCGAGCTTGGGGTTCAGGAAGGCCAGCGTCACCGGCCGCACGATGTACCAGGCCAGTACCGACTCGTACACCTCGTTCCAGAACGAATGGCGGAACTTGCCCTGGATGCGCGAGTTCGTGACGTTGGCGTGCAGGAGGTGAGGCAGGGCGTATGCCGCGATGGTGAGCGCGGTCGCCTGGAACACATGGGCGCCCATGAGCAGATAGGCCAGCGGCGCGGTCAGGAACAAGAGGCGCGGCAGACCATAGAAGAAGTGCAGCATGGCGTTGAGATAGCACAGCCGCTGCGCCAGCTTGAGCCCGGGCCCGAAGATCGGGTTGTCGAGCCGGCAGATCTGCGCCATGCCGCGCGCCCAGCGGATGCGCTGCCCGACGTGCCCGGCCAGGCTCTCGGTGGCCAGCCCGGCCGACTGCGGCAGCGCCAGGTAGGCGGTGTTGTAGCCGGCCCGGTTCATCTTCAGCGCGGTATGCGCGTCCTCGGTCACGGTCTCGACGGCGATGCCGCCCACCGCTTCCAGGGACGTGCGCCGCATCACCGCGGCCGAGCCGCAGAAAAACGTCGCGTTCCAGAGGTCGTTGCCGTCCTGCACCAGGCCGTAGAACAGCTCGCCTTCGTTGGGCACCGCGCGAAAGGTCTGCAGGTTCTTCTCGAACGGGTCGGGCGAGAAGAAGAAGTGCGGCGTCTGCAGCATGGCGAGCTTGGGATCGGCGATGAACCAGCCCATGCAGATCTGCAGGAAGGAGCGCGTCGGGATGTGGTCGCAATCGAAGATCGCGACGTATTCGCTGTCGGTGAGCTTGAGCGCGTGGTTGAGGTTGCCCGCCTTGGCGTGCGCGTTGTCCTCGCGCGTGATGTAGCCGCAGCCGACCTGCTGGGCGAACTCGCGGAATTCCGAGCGCCGGCCGTCGTCGAGCAGGTAGACCTTGAGCTTCTCGCGCGGCCAGTCCATGGTCATGGCCGAATAGACCGTCTGCTTCACCACGTGCAGCGGTTCGTTGTAGGTCGGGATGAAGACGTCCACCGTCGGCCAGCTCGCCGGGTCGCCCGGCATGGGCGCGGGCGGACGGCGCAGCGGCCAGATGGTCTGCATGTAGCCCAGCAGCAGCACGGCGAGCGCATAGAGTTCGGCGAACAGCAGCCCGTAGCCGAAGAGGTTGTCGGCCCAGGTCTCGAAGCCCAGCGTGGAGGTCAGGCGCCAGTACATGTAGCGCAGCGAGGCCGTCACCGAGAGCAGGATCATCAGGATGGTGGCCAGCCGCCCGTCGACCCGGCGCAGCAGCAGCGCGCACACGAAGGTCACGCCGGCGAAGATCGCCTGCTCGGTGAGTTCGAGCGGCGTGATCACCACCGCCGCGAGAAAGAGGCCGGCCAGCAGGGCCATGATCCAGCGGAACACCGGATGATTCCAGGCCGGCCAGTCGATGATCCGCCCGGCCAGGCGCGCGGCGTCGAATCGCGAGGCGCCGTCGGCAGGCTTGTCGATGGGGGTGTTCGCCATGGCGTGCTGCTCAGGAAGTATGCAGATGGTCCCGCAGCCAGCGCGCGACCAGATTGAAGTCGCGCGTGCTCTGCGAATGCGGGTCGTATTCGAGCACGCTCTGGCTGGAGGCCAGCGCCTCGCCTACGGCCTGGTCCTGGTGGACCAGGCCGATCAGGCGATCGCCGAGCTGTGCCTGCATGACCTGCGCGACGTCCCGGGCGAGCTGGCGCGCCTGGTTGGCCTGGTTCACGACGAACACCGTGCCGAGAAAGCCGGGCCGGCTTTCGGAGTAGGTGGCGATCAGGCGTTCGATGAGGGGCAGGGTCGCGTAGGAAGCGGCGTCGGCGAGGGTCGTCACCACCGCCACGTCGGCCGCGGCGAGCGCCTGGCGGATGTACACCGACGGCCCCGGCGGGGTGTCGATGAGCACCCAGGCCTGCGGCGGCAGCGCCAGCGCCTGCAGCGCATGCCGCAGCCACAGCGGGTCGCGTTCGAGCATGTCCTCGAACTGCGCACGCGCGCCTTCGTCGATGTCGCCGTAGGGCAGCACATACACCCCCAGTCGCGCCTGGAAGCAGGCCTCGCGCAGCGCAGTGCCCGCCAGCGCGGCGGGCGCCGAGCCGTGCACCTCGTCCACGTTCAGGCCCAGGTGAAAGCGCAGCGCGTTCTGCGGGTCCATGTCGATACCGATGACCCATTCGTTCTGCATGCGCAGCGCGGTGCACAGATTGGCGCAGACAGTCGTCTTGCCGACCCCGCCCTTGGCCGACACGATGGCGAGGACTCTCAACGGTTCACCAGGCGCTGGAAGATGCCGCGCGGCTCGGGCTCGGGCGGATGGTTCGACGGTTGCGACAGCCGCTGGAACACGCCGGCAAGCGAGCCTTGGCCGGCGCTGCCCGCGGGCGGCTCGGCAGCCGGCGGCGTCGGCGGCGCGCTGCGAAACGCTGCGAACGGGGTGTCGGCCGGGGCGGGCGCCCGCTGGGCGACGGCAGATTCGGCGTGAGGCGCGGCCGGCGCCCCGCCGGGGCCGGCGGGCACGCTCGCGCCGAACGGCATGAACGGTTGCGCAGGCACCGGGGTTGCCACCGCAAGGCGTGCCGCCTCGGCGAGCGTGTCCGGCGGGGACGGCCTGACATGCCCGGGGTGCGCCCCGCCGCGCGGGCGCGGTGCGATGAATTGAAAGCGCGAGTCCGGTTCCGTTGCGGCCGGGGCTGCGGCGGCGCTGGCCTGTGCCGCCGGGGCGCTGGCCCGGGCGGCCGGCCCGTCGGGCCAGCGCCCCGGCGTGGCCGGGACGGCCGCGGGCGCCGCCGCAGCAGCCTGCACGGCCTCGGCGCGCGTCGGGTCGGACATCGTCGGGGGCAGGCCGAGGCTGGGCTCGGTGCGCTGCTGTGCGCCGCTCGCGGCGGGCCGCGCCCCGCGGCTGTTCAAGGCGGACAGCAGCGGCCAGCGCGACTCGGATTCGCGGGCCTCGTCCGCCCGCTCGATCTCGTGATAGTTCTCGGGGCGCCCGCCGAAGCGGGCAAAGAGATTGTTGATGTCGTCCGAGCTTGGCATGGTGCGCCCTCCGAATGAATACGCGTGTTCGATCCGCCCGGTCATTGGGCCAGACGGAACTCCACGCACCCGAACCCATCGGCCTGGCTGCTTTGCTGCACGCGCAGCGCGCTGCCCGAGCCCAGCGCCTGGAACCATTGCTGATAGGCGCCTTCCAGGAACGCCGGCGTCCAATGCAGATGTTCCTGGCCGAAGGCGGCGCGCAGCGGCGAGCAGTAGTGGCGGATCAGCAGATGGTCTGCGTGTTCTTCGAGGTCGACCCAGCCCCAGCCTTGTGCGTCCCAGCACGCGCTCATCGCCTGGCTGGCGTCGGCGATGGTGCGTGCAGCGGGCAGAGGATGGGCGCTGGCGAAGCGCGTGCCGATGCGCTGCATCATGGCGCGCAGATCGGGCTCACGCAGTTGGGTCGCGAATTCCTCGGCCAGCGCCGACAGAAAGAACCGCCATTGCCGCGAACCTTGGCGCTGCGCCAGGTATTCCTCGATTGCCTGCTCCACGATCATCCTTTTCGTGATTGCGCCCGATGGCCCGTCGACGGCGCCGACAGTCTGCTTGCCCGGGACCAAAAACGATTATAGGTCGAGCGGTGTATCCGTATATGTCTCGAAACGTGTTGGCCGCACACATACAACAGTTCGTACCTGCGACGGCAGAGGCGATTGTCGGCGCGGCGTTACGAAAACCAAAGTCACGTAAGACTTTGTTGATCTTCGCGTCGAATCCGCTGAGGGTTGCCGGCCAGCGCCGCTCGTATAGACACGCCGGCGACGGTCAAGGACGGCGCGAGCTCGGCCAGCGGTGCGAGTACGAAGGCCCGTTCGAGCATGCGCGGGTGCGGCACCCGCAGTTCGGGCGTATCGATCACGGCGTCGCCGTGCAGCAGCACGTCCAGGTCCAGGGTGCGGGGGGCGTTGCGATAGGGCCGCTCGCGTCCATGGGCCTGCTCGATCGCCTGCAGGGCACGCAGCAGCGCCAGGGGCGTCAGCGTGGTGCGCACGCGCACGGCCGTATTGACGTAGTCGGGGCCGGAGGACTCGACCGGCGCGGTGCGGTAAAGCGAGGCGGCCTGCAGGTCCGTCACGCCCGGCACCCGGCCGATCTCGGCGATCGCGGCGCGCACCGTAGCGCGCGCGTCGCCCAGGTTGGCGCCGATGCCGATGTAGGCGATCACGCCGGCCGGCCGGGCGGAGGCGCTCATTGATGTGCCCTCCGGTCGCTGCGCGACCACCTCCCCACGGGAGGGAGCGCCCCCTTCGGGCGGCCGGGCGGAGGCGCTCACTGGTGTACCCTCCGGTCGCTGCGCGACCACCTCCCCGCGGGAGGGAGCGCCCCCTTCGGGCGGCCGGGCGGCGGCGCTCATCGCGTCAATCGGCCTGCTGGTGTTCGCGGATCAGATCGCCGGCCAGCTTGAAGCCGGTGTTGGCGGCCGGTACGCCGGTATAGATGGCGATCTGGTAGAGCAGTTCCTGCAGGGTTTCGGGCTCGACCCCGGCGCGCAGCGCGGCACCCACGTGCAGCTCGTACTCTTCCCAGCGCGCCGCGGTGGCGGTGATGGCGAGCACGATCAGGCGGCGCTGCAGATCGGTGAAGCGGCTGGAGGTCCAGAGCTGGCCCCAGGCGTAGCGGGTGATGAGTTCCTGGTAGCCGCGGTTGAAGCTCGTCGCATGGCTCAGGCTGCGCTCGACGTGGGCGTCGCCCAGGACCGCCTTGCGCCGCCCGAGGCCGGCTTCGTAGCGCTGCTGCTCGGTCTGCATCTCCGGGGGCGCGAGGAACTCGATCAGGGTGTCGCCATAGGCGGTGGGCGCTTCCACGCAGGGGATGTGCGCGCAGCGCAGGTTGACACGGCGGCTGCCGGCGATCTGCTCGGCCAGCGCCGCGCCGACGGCCGGCGGCGTGGATTGATCGAATTCGCCGGTGACGACCAGGGTCGGCGCCGCGATTTTGGCCAGCAGCGGCTGCAGGTCCATGTCGCGGATGGCGGCGCAGCAGCCGGCGTAGCCCACCGGGTCGATGCCGAGCAGGGTGTTGCGCACGCGTTGTACCGACATGTCGTTGGTGCGCAGGAACTCCGGCGAAAAGAAGCGCGCCAGCCCGGCTTCGGCGATCGCGCCCATGCCGTTCTTCAGCACGGTGTCGATGCGCGCAGCCCACATGGCCCGGTCCGGGAACCTGGCGGTGGTGTTGCACAGCACCAGGCGGCGCAGCCCGGCCGGCTGGCGCGCGGCCAGGGCCATGCCGACCATGCCGCCCAGCGAGATCCCGCAGAAGTCGTACTGCTCGATCCCGGCCGCGGCGATCACCGCCTGGGCGTCGTCGGCGAGCTGCTCCAGGGTGTACTCGCCCGGCGGGGCGTCCGAGGCGCCATGGCCGCGCATGTCGTAGCGCAGCACGTAGAAGTGGCGCAGCAGGCGCGGCAGCAGGGTATCCCAGAGCGAGAAGTCGGTGCCGATGGAATTGCCGAGCACCAGCGCCGGCAGCTTGGGGTCGCCATCGGTGCGCCAGTAGATCCGGGCGTCGTGACTCAGTGTGTGGGGCATGCAGTACTCCGTTCGTTGGGCGGCGGCGGACTAGGCCTCGTGCGTGGCGGGCAGGCCGGGGGCGAGCGCCGCCCAGGCGGCCAGCACGGCCTCGCACATCGGGCGCGCGCCCGCCAGCAGGTGTTCGGTGTCGAAGACGCGAGCGATCGCATCGCCATGGGCGGCGGCCTGCGGATGCTCGGCCAGAATGTCGCGGATGTGGCGCTGCTGTTCCAGCGCGGCCTGGCTGGCCTCGGCGACGAGCTTGCTCGCGGCGGAGGCTCCCAGGGCCTGGCCGAGCACGCTGCCGAGCGGCTCGGAATACACCACGCCGTGCATGCGGTCGATGTTGCGCTGCATGGCCGCGGCGTCCACGCGCAGGCCCTCGGCCGTCTCGCGGGCGGCGTCCAGCGCGTTCGCGGCGAGATTGAACAGCGTATCGAGGGTGGGCAGGGCGTTGGGCCAGGAACCCAGGCCGCGTTCGTGTTCGGCAGGCAGTTCGCCCGCGAGCGTCTGCGCCAGCGCCGGCGCGCGGTAGGCGGCGTCGAGCATGTGCATGGCGGCCACCGGATTGCGCTTGTGCGGCATCGCCGACGAGCCGCCTCGGCCTTCGCCGCTGGGCTCGAAGGCCTCGGCCACCTCGGCCTGCATGAGCAGCGAGACATCGCGGCCGAACTTGCCGAGCATGCCGCAGAGGATGGCGAGCTCGGCCGCCAGGCGCGCCAGGCGGTCGCGTGCGCCGTGCCAACTGATCGCGGGCGCCGCCAGGCCCAGCCGCTCGGCCAGGCGCCGGCTGACGGCTGCGCCCTGTTCCCCGTGCAGCAGCAGCGTGCCGTTGGCGCCGCCGAACTGCAGGGTGGCGGCCTCGTCGGCCGCGTGCTGCAAGGCCCGGGCGCTGCGTGTCAGCGCATCCAGCCAGCCCGCGGCCTTCCAGCCGAAGCTGACGGGCGCGGCGGGCTGCAGCAGCGTGCGCGCGAGCAGGGGCGTGGCCGCATGCGCGCGCACCAGCCCGGCCCAGGCCTCGCCCAGGGCGCGGACCTCGGCGAGCAGCACGCGCGCGGCGCGTTGGCATACGAGCACCAGCGCCGTGTCGGCCACGTCCTGGCTGGTGCTGCCATGATGCGCGAGGTGTCCGAGGCCGGGTGCGTGCTCGTTCACTGCGGCCTTCAGGGCCTTGGCGAGCGGGATGGCCAGTGTGCCGGCGCGGCGGGCATCGGTGGCCAAGGCCAGCGCATCCAGCCGCAGCCCGGCGCAGGCCTGGGCGACGGCCTGGGCGGCTTGCGCCGGGATGACCCCGCAGTCGGCCTGGGCCAGCGCAAGCTCGGCCTCGAACGCCAGCATGGCGCGCAGGATGGCGTCGTCGCTCCAGAGGGCGCGCATGCGCGCCGTGCTGCAGGCCGCGTTCAGGGCATCCATGCGCGGCGTCCTCAGGCGGCCGGCAGCAGCGTGATGCCGGTCAGCTTCTGCAGTTCGTCGAAGCTGAGGTCGGGGATGTGCTCGACCACGCGCACGCCCTCGGGCGTGATGTCGAGCACGGCGAGGTCGGTGTAGACCCGGCTCACGCAGCCCACGCCGGTGAGCGGGTAGGTGCAGGCTTCGACGATCTTGCTCACGCCCTGCTTGGTGAGGTGTTCCATCATCACGAACACTTGGCGCGCGCCGATCGCGAGGTCCATGGCGCCGCCGACGGCGGGGATGGCGTCCGGCGCGCCGGTGTGCCAGTTGGCGAGATCACCGGTGGCCGACACCTGGAACGCGCCGAGCACGCAGATGTCCAGGTGGCCGCCGCGCATCATCGCGAACGAATCGGCGTGGTGAAAGAACGAGGCGCCGGGCAGGGCGGTGACGGGTTGCTTGCCGGCGTTGATGAGATCCCAGTCTTCCTTGCCCTTCTCGGGCGCGGGCCCCATGCCGAGCAGGCCGTTCTCGGTGTGCAGGATGATCTCGCGGTCGGCCGGCAGGTGGTTGGCGACCAGGGTGGGCAGGCCGATGCCCAGGTTCACGTAGGCGCCGTCGGGAATGTCGCGGGCGACGCGGGCGGCCATCTGGTTGCGATCGAGTTTTTGCATGGCGGACTCCTTAGGCGACCTTGACGACGCGTTGCACGAAGATGCCGGGCGTCACCACGGCTTCCGGGTCGAGTTCGCCGAGCTCGACGATCTCGTTGACCTGGGCGACGGCGACCTTGGCGGCGCTGGCCATGATGGGGCCGAAGTTGCGCGCGGTCATGCGGTAGGTGAGGTTGCCCCAGCGGTCGCCGCGCAGCGCGCCGATGAGCGCGACGTCGCCGTAGATCGGGTATTCGAGCACGTAGTTGCGCCCGTTGATCTCGCGCGTTTCCTTGCCTTCGGCGAGCCGGGTGCCGTAGCCGGTGGGCGTGAAGAAAGCGCCCACGCCCGCGCCCGCGGCGCGGATGCGTTCGGCCAGGTTGCCTTGCGGCACGAGTTCGAGCTCGACCTTGCCGGCGCGATAGAGTTCGTCGAAGACGTACGAATCGGCCTGGCGCGGGAACGAGCAGACCACCTTGCGCACGCGGCCGGCCTTGAGCAGGGCGGCGATGCCGGTCTCGCCGTTGCCGGCGTTGTTGGAGACGACCACCAGATCGCGCGCACCTTGCTCGATGAGCCCGTCGACCAGGGCGTGGGGCATGCCGGCATTGCCGAAGCCGCCGATGAGGACGGTGGAGCCGTCCTTGACGTCGGCCAGCGTGGCGGCGACCGATTCGAATATCTTGTTGACCATAGGGAGTGTCTCGTTCCTGTGCTGAGTCGCGCATACCGTCCGGGTATCGCGGCGCGCAGCGCTCCAAAGAAGCGCCACGGGGAACTCATGATGATATTCCATGCGCGCGCCGCATGTGGGGGTACGGCGCTCAAACAGCGGTAAACTACGCGGGTTTTCGCCCGGTGGCGCTGTGCGCCCACCGGGTTTGTCCATTTGCCGGAGCCTGTTCATGTCCGCGGTCGCGTCCGCCTCTACCCCAGCCAGTGGCGCGATCGCGCCGGTCACCGAGATCATCGCCGAGCTGCGCGCCGGGCGCATGGTGATCCTGGTCGACGAAGAGGATCGCGAGAACGAGGGCGATCTGGTCATGGCCGCCGAATTCGTGACCCCGCAGGCGATCAATTTCATGGTCACGCACGCGCGCGGCCTGGTGTGCCTGACGCTCACGCAGGAGCGCTGCCGCCAGCTCGGCCTGGCGCCCATGGTCAGCGCCAACGGCACGCGCTACGGCACCAATTTCACCGCCTCCATCGAAGCGGCCGAGGGCGTGAGCACCGGCATCTCGGCCGCCGACCGGGCTTACACCATCCGCACCGCGGTCGCGCGCGAGGCCACGCCGGCCGACATCGTCCAGCCCGGCCACGTCTTTCCGATCCAGGCCGTGCCCGGCGGCGTGCTGATGCGCGCCGGCCATACCGAGGCAGGCTGCGACCTGGCAGCGCTGGCCGGGCTGACCCCCGCCGCGGTGATCTGCGAGATCCTCAACGAGGACGGCACGATGGCGCGCCTGCCCGATCTCATGGGCTTCGCGCAACGCCACCAGTTGAAGATCGGCACCATCGTCGACCTGATCCAGTACCGCAGCGAGACCGAGTCCATGCTCGAGCGGCTCGGCGAACGCGAGATGCGCACCGCCTATGGCTGCTTCAGGGCGATCGCCTATCGCGATGCGCCGAGCGGTGCGCCGCACCTGGCGCTGGTCAAGGGCGAGATCGCGCCCGAGACGGAAACCCTGGTGCGCGTGCACGAACCGACCTCGCTGCTCGATCTGCTCGAGACCCGCGTGAGCGCGCATAGCTGGAGCCTGCCGGCCGCGCTCGCCGCCATCGCCGAGGCGCCCGGCCCCGGCGTGGCGGTGCTCCTGAATTGCGGCGGCGACGCCGGCCAGCTCTTCGAAGGCTTTGCCGCCCTGGCCGAGATGGATCGCACGGGCGCGATTCCTGCGCCCATCGATCGCTCGGCCAGCATGGACCTGCGCGCCTACGGCATCGGCGCGCAGATACTGAAAGATCTGAATGTGAACCGCATGCGTCTGCTCGGCCGTCCGCGCCGGATGCCGAGCATGACCGGTTTCTCGCTGTCCGTCACCGGCTTCGAGTCCGGACCGGCCGCCTCGGCGGCCGACTGATGTCTCACCCTATCAACTGCCCACGTGCACAGGACGATACCCTCATGAATCCCTATACCCTGACCCCCGACCTGAACGGCGAAGGCTTGCACATCGGCATCGTGCGGTGCCGCTTCAATGAAGAAATCGGCCTGGCCGAGCTGCAGGCCTGCCTGGACGAACTCGGCAAGCTCGGCGTGGACGAGCGCGACGTCATGGTCGTCACCGTGCCCGGCGCGCTGGAGGCCGGCGTGACCACTGCGCAGCTTGCGGAAACCGAGGAATTCGACGCCCTGATCGTGCTGGGCGCGGTGATCCGCGGCGAAACCTATCATTTCGAGGTCGTCAGCAACGAGAGCGCCGCCGCGTTGGGCCGCGTTGCGCAGGCCACCGGCATCCCGGTCGCCAACGGCATCCTCACCACGGAAACCGACGAGCAGGCCGAGGCGCGCGCCGAGCCCAAGGGCCGCGACTGCGCCCGTGCCGCGGTGGAAATGGCCAACCTCCTGTCCGCGCTCGAGCCGGAAGCCGACGAGGAAGACGAAGACGACGATGACGACGTCTTCGACGACGAGGACGAAGACGGCAACCAGGGGCGGCTGCAATGAGTGACGCCGCCGGGTCCGCGCGTCCGACGGCGCGCAGCGCGCGCCGCCGTGCGCGCGAATTCGCCTTGCAAGGCACCTACGAATGGCTGGTCAAGGGGGGGCAGGACCTCACCGATCTCACCACCATCGACGCGCACATGCGCGACAGCGAAGGCTTTCTCCAGGCCGACGCCGATTATTTCCACACGCTGCTCTACGGCGCCACGCGCGAGGCCGACGAACTGCGCCGGCGCTTCAGCCCGCACGTCGACCGTCCGCTGTCCGAGCTGTCGCCGGTCGAGCACGCGATCCTGCTGATCGCCAGCCTGGAACTGGTGCACCAGGTCGAGGTGCCGTACAAGGTAGTCATCAACGAAGCCGTCGAACTGGCCAAGTCCTTCGGCGGCACCGACGGCTTCAAGTTCGTCAATGGCGTGCTCGACAAGCTCGCCATCGACGTGCGCGAGGCCGAGGTCGCGGCGGCGCGTCGGCGCTGATCGTACGCCGGTGTCCGAATTCGATCTCATCCGGCGCCACTTCACCCGGCCGGCCCCGGCCGGCATCCTGGGCGTGGGCGACGACTGCGCGCTGCTGCCCGCCATGCCGGGTGCCTGGGCCGTCAGCACCGACCTGCTGCTGCAAGGTCGGCATTTCTTCGCCGACGTCGATCCGCGCGCCCTCGGCCACAAGGCCCTGGCCGTCAACCTCTCGGATCTGGCCGCGATGGGCGCCGAGCCCGCCGGCTTCGTGCTCGGCCTCGGCCTGCCCGCGGTGGACGAGGCCTGGCTCGCCGGCTTCGCCGATGGGCTGCATCGTCTTGCCGAGCGCTGGCGCTGCCCGCTGGTCGGGGGCGACACCACGCGCAGCGACACCGGGATCACGCTGAGCGTCACCGTGTTCGGCCGGGTGGATGCGCGGCGCGCGCTGCGCCGCGATGCCGCGCGCGACGGCGACGACATCTGGGTCTCCGGCACCTTGGGCGAGGCGGACGTGGCCTTGCGCCTGCTGTTGCGGGCGCGGGGGCAGGGCCTCGAGCGCAGCGATGAGCTGGGCCGGGCGCTGGCCGGCTTAGATCCGCAGGCCGCAAGCCGGCTGCTCGAACAGACCCGGCCGCGCCTGGATTGGCCGCAGCCCCGGATCGCGCTGGGCCTGGCGCTGGCCGGCGTCGCCCACGCTGCGATCGACCTGTCCGACGGGCTGTTGCAGGATCTCGGTCACGTCGTCGCGGCCAGCCACTGTGGCGCACTGCTGGATGCGCCGGCGCTGCCGCTTGCCAAACCGCTCGCCGCCCTGGGCGAACGGCCCGCCTGGCAGGCTGCCTTGGGCGGCGGCGATGTGTACGAACTTTGCTTCACCGCCCCCGTGGCCGCGCGCGCGCGGATCGCCGCCATGGCCGGGCGCCTGGATCTGCCGCTCACGCGCATCGGCCGCATGGACGCGGCCGTCGACGGCATCGGCGTACGAGGCTCCCAGGGCGAGCTGCTCGATGCCGCGACCCTGCCGCAGGGCTTCGATCACTTCCGCTGATCCTTCTTCCTCTTTCTTCTCCACCCCATCGATTCGCCCCATGCCGCCTCGCCATCCGCCTTCGGTCCCACGCCTCCTGCCCACGCCGCACTGGATGAGGCAGCGCCTGGCGCGCATCGTGGCGTTCGGCTTCGGCAGCGGGCTGCTGCGCCCGGCGCCCGGCACTTGGGGCACACTGGCCGCCTGGCTGCTGTGGGTGATCGCGGTGGGCCACCTGGCGCCCTGGGGCATCGCGCTGGTGCTGATCCTCGGCTTCGCGTATGGCGTATGGGCCTGCGACACCGTGGGCCGGGAACTCGGCGCGCCGGATCACGGCGGCATGGTGTGGGACGAGATCATCGCCTTCTGGCTGGTGCTCGCCTTCGTGCCCGGCGATTTGTTCGCGCAGGCGCTCGCCTTCGTACTGTTTCGCGCGTTCGATGTCGTCAAGCCGGCGCCGATCCGGCAGATCGACCGCCGCGTCAAGGGGGGGCTGGGCGTCATGCTGGACGACATCCTGGCCGCGGGCTACGCATTGCTGGTCTATGCCATCATTGTCTGGATCGCTCATTGATGGGATGAGACCCCGGGGCCGGACTCGCAGCTCCTGCGCTGCGTGCGTGCGGCCTCTTGCCAGAGGAATCCAACATGTTTGCATCCGAAATACTCGCTGCGTCCGAACGCCTGGGTGAACTGCTCGTAGCCCGCGGCCAGACCGTCACCACCGCCGAGTCCTGCACGGGCGGCCTGATCGCCGGCGCTATCACCGAGACCGCCGGCTCCAGCAATTGGTTCGACGGCGGTTTCATCACCTATGGCAACGAGGTCAAGCAGCGCGTGCTCGGCGTGCGCGCCGACACCCTCGCCAGCGACGGCGCGGTCAGCGAGCGTACCGTCCGCGAGATGGCCGAGAGCGCTGTCCTGCGGTTGCCGGCCGACTGGTCCATCGCCGTGAGCGGCATCGCCGGCCCCGGCGGGGGAGCGCCGGGCAAGCCCGTCGGCACCGTCTGGCTGGCCCTGGGCCGGCGCGAAGGCGGCCTGGCCCACACCCAGGCCGAGTTGCGCCAGTTCCCGGGCAGCCGTGCCGAAGTGCGCCAGGCGACGGTGGGTTTTGCGCTGGCTTGGCTGATCCGCGAAATCGAAGAGCAGGCGATGGTGGCGTGAGCCGTGACGAGGGAAAGCCCGCGGCGCGTGATGGGCTGTCCTGCACGGGGGCCGTATCGGCGGCGGACGGGACGTGCTTTCCGGCTGGCGCTCGCGCAGCGATCGCCGCGCGCCCCGGGCCCACGTTCAGGCGTCCGCGCCATCCTCCTCCAGGAAGCCGGTCAACAGCTCCCGCGCCAGCGCTTCCTGCGCCGGGTCGACCATCAGCGTCTGCAGGTTGAAGTCGTCGGCGAGGGCGTTCGGATACAGCGTGCCGCCCGCGCCTCCCTGGAAGTAGTGGCGCACGCCGTAGGCTTGCATGAGCGAGGCGAGGACAGCGGCTTCGGCGCTGGATTTGAGGCGGTAGACCGGGACCATGCGGGCTCCGTTGCGAGCGCGCAGCCGTGGGCCGGCTCCGCGCGGGTCGTAAGTCAGGCAGGCGCGCCGATGCGCGCGGCGTTGATCGCATCGCGCGTATCGCGCGCGGCCGCCGCCGCCGCGGCGCGCCAGTCCTCGCCCGGCGCATAGAGAATCGCGCGCGACGAATTGATGAGCAGGCCGGTGCCGCGGGTATCCAGCCCCGCCTGCACCGTCAGGGGTACGCTGCCGCCCTGGGCGCCGACACCCGGGACGAGAATGGGCACGCCGGCGCCCACCGTCGCGCGCACCTTGGCGAGCTCATCGGGAAAGGTTGCACCCACCACCAGGCCCAGTTGCCCATCCAGGGCGTCCGCGCGCTCGCGCCAGACCTGGGTCGTCAGCCGCGCGACGCGCAGGTACAGGGGTTCGCCCTCGAGCGTCAGGAACTGCAGGTCGGAGCCGCCCGGGTTGGAGGTGCGGCACAGCACGAACACGGCACGGTCGCGCCAGTCGAGATAGGGGGCGACGGAGTCGTAGCCCATGTACGGATTCACGGTGACGGCGTCGGCGCGGTAGCGCTCGAAGGCTTCGCGGGCATATTGCGCGGCGGTGGGGCCGATGTCCCCGCGCTTGGCGTCGAGCACGATGGGAATGCCGGGATGCTTCTCGCGGATGTGGCGGCAGATCGCTTCGAGCTGCTCCTCGGCGCCTTCGGCCGCGAAGTAGGCGATCTGCGGCTTGAACGCGCAGGCGTAGGCGGCGGTGGCGTCGACGATCTCGCGGCAGAATTCGAGCACCGCGTCCGGCCTGCCCCTGAGTTCGGCGGGCAGGCGGGAAAGGTCGGGGTCCAGCCCCACGGTGAGCAGCGAGCCGCTGGCGGCCCAGGCCGCGTCGAGCTTGTCGAGAAAGGTCATGCAGAGAACCGATGGGATGGAGAAGCCGCCGGCGCGGCCGATAGGCGGATGTTAACCGACACCCCTGGCGCGCATCACGCGCAGGCGCAGCCAGAAGGTGAGCCCGAGGTTGAGCGCCGCCAGTGCGGTGAGCAGCCACAGGGTGGCCGCCGCGCCCGCGTGCGCAATGACGAAGCCGCAGGCGAGCGGGGTGAGCGCCTGGCAGAACAAGGACGAGCGGGAGAGCCGGCCCATCACCGGGGCCAGCGCGGCGGGGGGCAGCAGCGCGAGCGGCAAGGTGCCGCGCACCAGCGCGCGCAAGCCGTTGCCGATGCCGTAGCAGACGATGCCCAGGGCCGCGGCCTGCGGACTGGCGCTCAGCAGCAGCAGGCCGACGGCGACGAAGGCCGCCGAGACCAGGGCCATCAGGGTCGGATGCAGCCGCTTCAGGAACAGGGTCAGCACGCGCATGGCGACCATGCTGGGCCCGATCAGGGCGGCCAGCGCGATCGCCGCGGTGGCCGAGTGGCCGACGCCCTGCAGCATCACGATCATCTGCACCACGACCGCGGTCATGATGATGGCGGCGATCGAGAATACCAGCGAGAGCAGCAGGTAGTCGGCCCTGGGCAGGGGTGCCGCGGGGGCGGTGCCGGGCAGGGCGGCGCCGGACCTCTCGCCGCTCGGAGGCGGCGCATCGGTGCGCGCGGCGCCGTCCGGCGGCAGCGCCTTGAGGTAGATCGGCAGCAGGACGAGTGCGGTCACGCCTGCATAGACAAGACAGGTCGTGCGCCATCCCATCGATGCCTCCATCCAGGCCTGGATAGGCCAGACCAAGGTGGTAGTGAAACCGGCCACCAGCGTGACCGCGTTGATCGCGGGCCGCGCTGCCTGGCCGTACAACAGGCCCAGCGTGGTGAACAGCGGGTCGTACAGCGCGCCCGCCATGCCGACGCCGATGAGGCACCATCCGGCGAAGAAGACCGGAAAGTTGGGCGCGGCGCCGACGATCGCCAGACCGCCCGCGATGATCCAGCCCGAGACGATCAGCAGCCGCCTGCCGCGGCGGCGCGCGATGTAGACGTTGGCGCGCGGCGAGAGCAGCGCCGAGACGAGGATGCTGACGGTGAGCGCACCGTAGATCCAGGGCAGGGGCCAGCCGGTATCGCGGTGGATGGGTTCGGCCAGTACCGAGAGCAGGAAGAACGAGGCGCCCCAGACGAGAATCTGGGCGATGCCCAGCAACAGGCTGGCGGGCAGCGGTACGTGCGCCGGGCGGCGCGGGGTGGAGGCAGTCATGCAGATCGGTCGGAGTCGTGCCGCTGGGTTGGCGCCCGGCCATGCGCGGCGCGCCAGCGTCGTATCCATGGCCACCGCGCCGGGCTCGCGACGATGACGGACAGGGCTCTATGGTAGCGCGCCGGCCAAATCTGCGATCATGGCGGCACTACCCGCACACTATCCGCACGGACCCGACGATGAGCACCCTGCGCACCCTCTATCCTCCCATCGAACCCTACGCCAGCGGCATGCTCGACGTGGGCGATGGACACACGCTCTACTACGAGCGCTGCGGCACGCCGGGCGCCAAGCCCGCCGTCTTCCTGCATGGCGGCCCCGGCGGCGGCATCTCGCCCGACCAGCGCCGCCTGTTCGACCCCGCCCGCTACGACGTGCTGCTCTTCGAGCAGCGCGGCTGCGGGCGCTCCACGCCGCATGCCTCGCTCGAGGCCAACACCACCTGGCATCTGGTGCAGGACATCGAGCGCCTGCGCGAGCTTGCCGGCGTCGAGCGCTGGCTGGTGTTCGGCGGCTCCTGGGGCTCGACGCTGGCGCTCACCTACGCCCAGACGCACCCCGAGCACGTGAGCGAGCTGGTGCTGCGCGGCATCTACCTGGTGACGCAGGCGGAGCTGCGCTGGTACTACCAGTTCGGCGTGTCCGAGATGTTCCCCGACAAGTGGGAGCGCTTCCAGGCGCCGATACCGCAAGCCGAGCGCGGCGACATGATGGCGGCCTACCGCAAGCGCCTCACCGGCGACGATGAAGCCGCCAGGCTGGAGGCGGCCAAGGCCTGGACGATCTGGGAAGGCGAGACGGTCACGCTGCTGCCCGATGCCGCGCACACCGAGGCCTTCAGCGACGGCCATTTCGCGCTCGCCTTCGCGCGCATCGAAAACCACTACTTCGTGCATGGCGCCTGGCTGGAGGAAGGCCAGTTGCTGCGGGACGCCGGCAAGCTGCACGGCATCCCGGGCACCATCGTGCACGGCCGCTACGACATGCCGTGCCCGCTGCGCTACGCCTGGGCCCTGCACCAGGCCTGGCCGCAGGCGGATTTCCACCTGATCGAGGGTGCCGGGCATGCCTATTCCGAACCGGGCATCCTGGATCGGCTGATCCGGGCGACGGACGGGTACGCGGGCGGCCAGGCATTGCCCGCGTCCTGACGACGATGCACCGCGGGGAAGGCACCGCCGCCCGTTCGCAGCGAAGTCAGTCCGGCAGGATCGGGTTTCGATGGGCGAGCGGGATCACGCCGGAATCGGCAGCGACAGAAGCGGCGCGTACTGCTGTCCCCCATGCAGGTCGCCGTCGCCCAGTTCCCCCGAGGGCCTCGGGCGGGGAATGCTGAATTTGATCGCCAGGGCGTTGTCGCACTCGAAGAACTTCGTTTTTTCCGCCGGGCAACCATAGAGCGCAGCCATGGTTGCGCGCGTGAGCGTCCCGGAAGCCTTGACGCGTTCGTAGTTCTCCCGGCTCGAGAACATGATGTCGAACGTCAGGCTGAACGGGCCCGCGTTTTTGCTGCGAATGAGCACGGCCAGCTCGGATAGCGGTGTCGTCATGCGTTCACTCCAGGATGAGATGCTCGGTGCGGAACATGTCGCGGTACGAATCCGGCACGGCCACATGATTGAGGTTGAAGCGGTAGACCGGCCCGCGCTCGAGATAGGCCGGGTTGTGCAGGCAGGCGAAGCCGGTGATGGAGCCCTTCCATTTCTCGATGGGAAAGTGGAGCAGGGGCTGCCTGCTCATCTTGGCGATCTGCGTCGCCAGCTCCTGTGTCGGCGCGGTCGCCTCGAACACGATGCCCACCTCGTGCGGAATGGCGCCCGCCTGCGGCTCCAGCGCTCCCATCACCGCGCCCTTGCCGTAGACATGGAAATTGAGGACGTAGTCGTCCGGGCCGAGCTTGCCGGCCATGACCTCGCCGATGGATTTCTCGATGCGTTCGCGTACGCCCGCCAGCCAGGCGTCGAGATCCGCGATGATGAAGGGGTCGCGTATGCCCCCGATGATGATGGACTGGTAGCCGCACAGTTCGGCGCCTTCCAGCTTCACGGTATAGGTGTCCGCCGGCAGGAAAGCGCTGCCCGTGATCCTGACGCTGGTGCCGTCCTCCATGGCCTCGAACCTGGCGTGCGTCAGGTCGAGCGTGCCGGAGCATTCCTTGTGCAGGTACGGGTCCGAGTTTTCATAAAGGCTGTGCGCCGCCACGCTCTGCGGCGTGCACCGCAACCCCTTGCCGATCGGCTGGATGATGCCGTGGTCCTGGCATATGCGGCCGAGAATCACCCCGTTTCCGCTGGTCTCGCAAACCATCGTTCCGCATTCGATGGCCTTGCCGACATGCCAGGCGAGCCCGGCGGGAAAGCCCGCTGCTACCGGCATGGCCGCGTACAGGGCGGGGTCGCTGCAGCGCCCAGCGAGGATGAGCTGCGCCCCGCCCGCCAGCGCATCCTGCAGCGGCTCCACGCCCATCATCCCCACGATCCGCGAGCTGTGGGTGAAGGTGCGCTCGGTGATGTCCGGCGCGGGTTCCAGGGCCCGGATCCGGCCGCTTCTGTACAGCCCGAGCAGGTAGTCCGGCGCCTGCTCGGCGCGGATCACGGCTGTCCTGACGCGCCATCCCTCGCTTGCGCAGATGTCGCGGGCGATGTCGAGCACTTCGTCCAGGTGGGGATCGCCGCCGGCGGTGCCCGCCGAACCGATCAACACGGGGATGTTGGCCTTGAGGCCGGCGCGCAGCATGGTGGAAAGATCCCTGCGCACGGCTGCGCGGGAATAGGCGGCTTCGCCCTTGCCCAGGGAGAACGGCCCCGCGTCGGTGGTCCCGGCATCGGCGGCAATGAAGTGAGGCCGGTGCGCAAGCGCCTCGTCCAGGTATTTCTCGTCGATGGCCCTGGCGCCCAGGCCGCCGCTTGCGGCAATGAATCTGATCTCGTCCATGGCGGCTCCTCAACCCGTCGTATGTCGTGTGCGGCCCGATGGCATGTCGCCGGGCGATTCGAGATGCAGGTCTCGGATGAAAAGCAGGTCGTCGACACGTGGCATCGCGCCCAGCGAGATGCGATCGTCGAAGTACAGGACGGCGCCGTCCGCGCCCAGCCTGGGCCAGTGCGGCAGGTCGTCGCCGTTCGGGTTGCCGGTGGCTGCGAAGCGTACCCAGGCGGCCATCATCTGCTCGCCGAGCGAACGGGCCGCGGGACTGGGCGGGCGCGCCGGATCGCCCACGAACCGCAGGCCGCCCTGTGCCAGCGTGCCGAACACATAGGGCAGTTCGTCGTCATGCGTGGGCAGGTGATCGGCGCCGTCGTTCGGACGCGCGAATACGTATTGGTACACCGGTGCGCCGAGTTCGCGCATGGACTGCGCGACGCGCCAGGTGCCATAGCTGAACTGCGTATCTCCGATGACTCTTTCCAGGGCCGGCACCACGTCCTCGTCCTGCGTCGCGCGGTAATTGCGCGGGAGCGCGTCGAGCGAGCCGAAGCTGTCCGCGAGATAGGCCTCGAGCTGCGCCACGCTGCGTATGGCGAACCGGTCTGACAGACGCTTTCCTTCGTTGGCGGCGATGCCGGTGACGAGCGGCATGGGGCGCACGCGCCCACGGCGATAGTTGTCCACGTCGTCACCTTGCACGATCCAGCCGTCCACGATCGGCCCGAGCCCGCGCGGCGAGGCGAGCTTTCTTCGCGCCGGCACGAGCAGCGAGGTCATCTCCAGCAGCTTGTGCGCCGGCAGGTCCCGCATGGCCGCGATATCCGAGCCGATGCGCTCGCCCGAAGCCTCGGCCTCGGTCAAGGTGGCCATCGGCCGCATCGCCCCCGGGCTATGCAATATGGCCTGGGAGAACAGACCGGCTGCCAGCGGGCAAGCCATGAGCAGATGCGTGCAACTGGCCCCGGCCGACTGGCCGAACACCGTGACTCGGTCCGGGTCGCCGCCGAAGGCCGCGATGTTCTCCCGGACCCAGCGCAGCGCCTCGATCTGATCGAGCAGCCCGTAATTGCCGGAGCTGCCGTGGGGGGATTCCGCGGACAGCCCGGCATGGGCGAGAAAGCCCGGCAGGCCGAGCCGGTAGTTGAGGGTGACGAGCACGACCCCCCGTCGCGCCAGCGCCTGGCCGTCGTAGATGGCGTGCGAGCCGGACCCCCTGGTGTAGCCGTCCCCGTGGATCCACACCATGACGGGGCGGCGTTCCTCGGGGGACCGGGCCCCTGTCCATACATTGAGATAAAGGCAGTCCTCGCTCATGCCGCAGCCGCGCAGGTGCGGGTGCGGCGTCTGCACGCAGTCCGGCCCGAAGGCCAGGGCATCGCGGATGCCGGCCCAGCCGGCATGCGGGCGAGGAGGGGCCCAGCGCAGCGGGCCCACGGGCGGCATGGCGTAGGGGATGCCACGGTATACGTCCACGTCTTCCCGGAAGCCGCGCAGGGCGCCGCGAGGTGTATGGGCGACACAAGTCGCATTCGACGTCTTTTGCATGAATTAACTGATCCTGATGTCGGCGCTCTTGACCAGCGCCGCGATGTCGCGGGATTCCTGCGCCATGAACTCCGCCAGTTGGACGCCCGTCATCGACATCGGCGCTTCGCCTTCGCGAGCGGCCATCTCGACGAACGACGGATCGGCCTGGAGACGCGCGATTTCGTCGCTCAGGCGTTGGGCGATCGAGGCGTCCAGGCCCGCCGGCGCAATCAGCGCGTACCAGCCGGAGAAGCTGTAGCCGGGAACCGATTCCGCGATGGGAGGAATGTCCGGAAACGCCGCCAGCCGCTGCGGCCGAGTGATGCCCAGCCCCGTCAGGCTGCCGGCGTGGATCTGCTCCGAGACGGCGGACAGGCCGAAGAACGCCACGTCGACCACGCCGCTCATCAGGTCCGGCACGAGCGCGGAAACGCCCCTGTAGGCGACATTGACGACATCGATGCCTCCGATCTGCTGCAGCACCCGCCCTTGCAGGTCGACCGACGTGCCCACGCCCGACGACCCGAAATTGACTTTTCCGGGGTACTGCCTGGCGTAGGCGATCAGATCGGCGGCCGTCTTGGCCGGAAAGCCCGGGCGCGCCGCCAGCACGCCGCAGGATTCGAGCACGGTGCAAACCGGCGTGACCTGCTTCAAGGCGTCGTAGCGCACCGCGGTGTTGACCAGGGGAATGATGATGTGGTTCTTGGCCACCAGGGCCAGCGTGTAGCCGTCCGGCGGCGACGAGATCAGCCTTTCGGTGCCGATGATCCCGCCGGCTCCCGGAATGTTCTCGACGACGACCGCCGTGCCCAGCCCCCGGTTCAGGTGATCGCCCACCCGCCTGGCCAGTTTGTCCACGGAAGACCCCGCGGAATTCGGCGTGATCAGGCGTATCGGCCTGGACGGATACGGATCGGCGCGTACGGCCGTCAAAGGCAGGGCGGCGCCGAGCACGGCAGCCGTGCCGAGGAATCCGCGCCTTGAAAGCTTGTGCATGTTGTCTCCTCCCATGTGCCTCGTTCGCGCCGTGCGGTTTGACGCGAAAGAGGCCGCCATTGTTTAGGCGAGGCAGGAGTTTCTCCAAGCGAAAAAAACGAGCGCATTGTGTCGTGGCGGGACACAATGCGCCTGGCGCCTAGGTGCGAGGGTCGGCTCTGAGCAATTGCGCCATGCAGTCCCACAGCGCCTGCGCAGGAATGCCGAGCCGGGCTTGCCGGCGTACCAGGTAGATGCTCCGTTGCAGTGTGGGGGCGGTCAGCGGGACGGCCACCAGCCCGGGTATGAAGCCGGCCAGAAGCTTGGGTACCGGCGCGACGAATTCCCCGGACTTCAGATAACCCAACAGCGAGGACAGCAGCCCGACTTCGTAGAACCAGGACAGCTCGATGTTCGCTTGGGCCAGGGACTTGTCTATGAGTTTCCTGGTCGATACGTGAGGCTTGAAGCCGACGATCTTCCAGGCGTTCAACTCTTCCCAGCACATGTCGGTACGTTGGGCCAGCGGGTGCTCGACACTGCAGACGACGACGAACGGGTCCGTCGCGATGAGCTCGGAAATCAGGTCGCGCTGAGCATCCAGGACCGTGGTGACCGCGAACTCGACTTCATGGTTCAGGACCGCCGCGGTGATGTGCGAGCCTTCCCCGTCGCGCAGGTTGACGTGCACGTCGGGGAAGTCGCGCTTGAACGCCGCGACGGCGACGGGGAACTGGGAAAAGGCCACGGTCGCAATGCAGCCCACGGAGATCTGACCCTCCAGTCCCAGCGCCACGCGCGACACTTCCTCCACGCAGTCGTCCAGCGCGTGCAGCAAGGGTTCGGCCCGGGCCAGCAAGTGTCTTCCCAGCGGGGTCAGCTCCATGTTGCGGGTGCTGCGCTCCACGATGGGGCCGCCTATCGACATCTCCATCTTGGCGATCCGCTTGCTCAGTGCGGACGGCGTGATGGCAAGCGCGTCCGCGGCGCGATTGAAGCTGCCTTGCCGCGCCAGCTCGAAAAGCGCCCGCAGATCGGGAACGTTGTAGTTGATGCGCGTCATGGCGTGACTGACCCGTAGGGGGCGACCCACCGCCGTTGCGGCGTGTGCACGTCGGCATCGGCGTGCCGCCGATGCGCAGCGGTGCAGGCCCGGGCGGGCCGGTGGTCTTCGCTGGCCTCGAGTGTACGCGCAAGGCCCGGCCCGGCACGCCGGGTCACGGCGACGCCGGCGTGCCGGGCGCGCCCGCGCATCAGGCCTGCGCGAGAGCGGCGTCCGTCACGCTCGCATCGAACCTCAATCGAGCACGATCTGGTTCGTGGCGATCACTTCGCGCCAGCGTGCCTGGTCTTGATCGAGATAGGTGCGGATCTCGCCCCTCGAGCGCGGCTGCTGCACGATCAGGCCCAGGCCGTTGAAGGTCTCCCGGAAGGTGGCGTTCTGCATCGCCGCGTCGGCCGCTTCGCGCAGCACGTCCAGGGCGGCCGGCGGCGTGCCCGCCGGCGCGGCCAGGCCGAACCAGGTAGTCGCCTGGTAGCCCGGGTAGCCGCTCTCGGCGATGGTGGGCGTGTCGGGCAGGGGGGCGAGCCGCTCGGCCGACGTCACGGCGAGCGCCTTGAGCTTGCCGGCACGGATCAGGGGCAGCGAGGTGCTCACCACGTCCATCATGAACTGGACGTCGCCCGCCATGAGCGCGGTGAGCGCCGGCGCGCTGCCGTTGTAGGGCACGTGCATGGCCTGCATGTCGGCGCGCCCCTTGAGCATTTCGGCCGCCAGATGCACGGGATTGCCCCGGCCGACGGATGCGTAGTTGAGCTTGCCGGGGTTGGCCTTGTCGTAGGCCACCAGGCCCGGCACGTCGGACGCGGGCACCGACGGGTTCACCACGGCGACCATCGGTATCTCGGCGATCACGGCGAAAGTCTGTATCTGGGCAGGATCGTAGGACAGGCTGCGATACAGCAGCGGGTTGAGTACCGCACTGGCGCTGCTGGCCATGAGCAGGGTGTAGCCGTCGGGCGCGGCGCGGGTCAGTTGGGTAGCGGCGATCTGGGTGTTCGCGCCGGGTTTGTTCTCCACGACCACGGGTTGGCCGAGCCGCTCGCTCATGCCTTGGGCGGTGGCGCGCGCGAGCTGGTCCGCCGAGCCGCCGGGCGCATAAGGCACGATCAGCGTGATCGGGCGCTCGGGGAAGGCCGCATGGGCCATCGAGGCCAGGGCCAGGCAGGTCAGGGCGCCGCCCAGTGCGGCGCGCAAGGTGTGATGCATCTCGGGTCTCCTCCTGAGTGTTGGGCGCCGCGCCTCAGATGCGCCGCGTCTGTCCCTGCCAATAGGGCTCGCGCAGATGGCGCTTGGCGATCTTGCCGTTTTCGTCGCGCGGCAGGGCATCGCGGATCTCGATGATCCGGGGTATCTTGAAGCGCGCCAGGCGCTGCGACAGCCAGTCGATGATGCTGGCCGAATCCAGCCGCGCGCCGGGCTGCGGCTGCACCATGCCGAGCAGCCGCTCGCCGTACTCGGCGTCCGGTATGCCGAACACCACGCAATCGCCCACACCGGGGTATTGCAGCAGTTGGTGTTCGATCTCGGCGGGATAGATGTTCACGCCTCCCGAGATCACCATGTTCGAGGCGCGGTCGCACAGGAACAGGAAGCCGTCCTCGTCCAGATAACCCATGTCGCCCAGGCAGACGAGCCCCTCGTGCTCGATCTCGGCGCGGGCCTGGGGGCGGTTGCGATAGGTGAAATCGGGGTAGGCCGGCTGGCGAAAGAAGATGCGGCCGATCTCGCCGGCCGGCACCGGGCGCTGCCCATCGTCCAGGATGCGGATGACGGCGCCGTCGATGGGCAGCCCGGCGGTGCCCGGCCGCGTCAGGGCGTGCTCGGAAGTGGCCAGGGTGATCATCCCGCCTTCGCTGGAGCCGTAGGTTTCATGGATCACCGGGCCGAACCAGTCGATCATCGCCCGCTTGACCTCGGGCGCGCACGGCGCGCCGGTGGAGCCGATGAAGCGCAGCGAGGATACGTCGTAGCGGCGCCGCACGTCCTGCGGCAACTGCAGCAGTCGTACATACATGATCGGTACCAGGTAGGTGGTGTCGATGCGCAGTTCCTGCACGAGCCGCAGGAAGTCCTCGGCATCGAAGCGCGGCATGAGCGCAAGCAGCTCGGCATTCTGCAGCGCGGTCTGGGCGAAGGCACTCGGCCCGCTGTGGTAGATCGGCGCGGTCATCAGCGCGCGGCAGCCGGGCCGCAGCCCGAAGGCGATCTCGGCGATGCGCTGGGTGGCCTTGGTGCGCGCGGCGGCTTGCTCGAGCGGCACGGGCAGGCGTACCACGCCCTTGGGCCGGCCGGTGGTTCCGGAGGTGTAGGCCATGTGCGCGCGCGGCGCCACGACGGGGCCGTCGTAGGGGCGCTGCTGTGCAAGCCAGGGCTCGTAGGCCGTGGCGCCGGCATGTGCAGCCGCGTCGCCGACGACGAGCACCGGCACGCCGTCCGGGACGGCGGCCCGCACCGGGCCGAGCAGCGTGTCGCCGGCGATCAGCAGCCTGGCGCCGCTGTCCTCGAGGATGTAGGCGATCTCGGCCGTGGTGAGGTGCCAGTTGAGCGGGCAGTAGTAGCACCCGGCCTGGCGGCAGGCCAGGATCGTTTCGAGAAATTCGATCGAGTTGCGCAGCAGCACCGCGACCACGTCGCCTTCGCGCAGGCCCAGCGCGCGCCAGCCGCCCGCCAAGCGTTCGGCGCGTTGAGCCAGAGCGGAGCCGGCGAGTGGGCGATCCGCGACCAGGACGTCAGCCGGCATGGCGGAAGCTTCCGTGGGCGAAGGTGAATGAAGGGGGCATGCGTGTCTCCGGGCTGGGATGGCGGCGGCATCGCCCGGGCATGGCGGGCGGCGGCTTTTTTTCGTTGGCCTAGCGTACCAACGTGCCCAGGTATTGACAATCTCACGAAATCGACCAAGCATGTTGTCTTACAGACGACAATCTCCATGGATCTCAACCTCATCCGGCTTTTCGTCGGCATCGTCGAGGCAGGCAGCATGAGCGAGGCGGCGCGGCGCCTGGGTATCACGCGCTCGCACGTGAGCCGCCGGGTGCAGGCGCTGGAGCGCGATCTCGGCAGCCAGTTGATCCGCCGCACCACGCGCCGCATCGATCTCACGGCCGACGGCCAGACTTTGTACGAACATGCCCAGCGCATGCTGCAGGAACTCGAGCAGGCGCGCGCCAAGCTGCACGAGGCGCATGGCGCGCCGCGCGGGCATGTCCGCGTGAGCCTGCCCACCGGCCTGGCGGCCATCGGCCTGTCCGCCGCGCTGGCGGAGTTTGTCCGTGCCCAGCCAGGGCTCACCCTGCGGCTGCTGTTGTCCAACCGTGTGGCCGACCTGGTGGACGCGGAGATCGACGTGGCCGTGCGCGTGCTCGCCGAGCCGCCCGCGGATGCCGTCGTGCGGCATCGCCAGCCCGTGCGCTGGCGCCTGTGCTGCACGCCGGCCTATCTGCAGCGGGTCGGCGGCATCCAGGCGCCCGAGGATCTCGCGCGCTGCGCGGTGATCTGGCTGCCCGCCGTCAGGCGGGCGCGCGAACTGGCCTTGCGCCGCGACGGCAGGCGCTGGACCGTGCCGCTGCGGCCCGTGCTGGAATCCGAGGATTTTCCGGTGCAGGCGCAGGCCATGCGCTCCGGGCTGGGCGTGGCCTTGCTGCCCTCGTATCTGCTGGCGGACGATCTGGCGCAGGGGCGCATCGTCACCGTGCTCGACGACTATCTGCCGGATCACGCCGGCGACCTGCTGTGCGTGCTGACCACGCGCAACCCGTATCCCAGCACGGCGATACGCGCGGTCGTGGACTACCTGCGCGAGTGGCTGGACGCATTGCCGGCGATCGAGCCGGCGGGCAGGCCGGCATGAGCGCTCCCGCCCGGCCGCCCGAAGGGGACGCTCCCTCGCGCGGGAAGCACGTCGCGCAGCGACAGGACGGGACGCCGGCAAGAGGGCCGGCCCCCACGCTCGTCACCCCGCGCCTGTGCCTGCGTCCCTGGCGCGACGCCGACCTCGCGCCCTTTGCCGCCCTCAACGCCGACGCGCGCGTCATGCGCTACTTCCCGGCACCGCTCGCCCGCGCCGAGAGCGACGCCCTGGCCGCGCGCATCCGCGGCCGGCTGGCGAACTCGCTCTTCGGTTTGTGGGCCGTCGAGATCCCCGGCGTCTGCGGCTTCGCCGGGTTCACCGGCTTGTGCGTACCTGCGTTCGACGCCCCGTTCACGCCCTGCGTGGAGATCGCCTGGCGGCTGGCGCGGGCGTACTGGGGGCAGGGCTACGCCACCGAGGCGGCGCGGGCGGCGCTGGCCTACGGCCTGGACACGCTAGGGCTGGACGAGATCGTCGCCTTCACGGCCCGCGTGAACACGCCTTCGATCGCCGTGATGGAGCGCATCGGCATGCAGCGCGACGTCGGCGGCGACTTCCTGCACCCCGCGCTGGCGCCTGAGCACAGGCTCGCGCGGCATGTGCTGTATCGGGCGCGGGGCGGGCGCCACGACAGCGGCCGCGCCTAGCCTGCGGCCCGAGGCCGGGCCGGTGCCGGCCGGCTTCAGGGGGCGAGGCGACCTTTGAGCAGCGGCTGCGCCAACGCCAGGAACTGCCTGGGCGCCATCTCCACGGCCTGGTGCTTCTGGCCCGCGAGCACATGGGTAGTGACGGCAGGCAAGTGCGCCGCCAGGAACTGCGCCACCGCATGAAAGGGGGGAGTGGAGTCCGCGCCGACGATCAGGTCCAGCGGCGCCTGCCGGTCCCGCAGCAGGCCGGTGGGCGCCGGCCCGAGGGCGTGGACCGCGGCGAGCTCGCGCGCGATGGTGGGCACCACGCGCAGGCGGCCTTCCCAGTCGGGCCAGTGGCGCGCCACCTCCAGGGCCACCGGCGGCAGCCCGAGCACGTCGGTGAGAAAGATGCCGAGCGCGCGTTCGAGGTCGCCTGCGTCGCTGGCGGCCTGGATGCGCTCGATCAGCGCCAGGTCCGCCATGTAGCCGATCGGCGGCTCGTAGAGCACCAGCGGACCCGCATGGCCGGCCAGGCCGCAGCCGCCCAGCGCGCAGATGGCGCCGAAGGAGTGGGCGAGCACGGCGGCGTCGCGCCCCAGCGCCTGAACGACGGCGGCGATGTCCTCGAACTCGCGCTCGATGGCGTAGGGCCCTGGACCGTCCGCGCTGGCGCCGCGGCCGCGGCGGTCCAGCGCATACACGCGATAGTCGCGCGTGAGCGCCGGTATGACGGGATTCCAGTGGCTGCGCTGGGCGTTGGTACCGTGCACGAGCAGCAAGGGCGGCCCGTCGGTGCCGTGGCGCTGGGCGCCCAGCCGCGTACCGTCGGCGCTAGTGAAGTGAAGAAGATCCGGGGTATTCATGGATGCTGGATGAGGCCGATCGGCGGCCCGCGCCGTTGCGCGGTGTGCAGGTGCCGGCACGCGGCCGGCAGGACGGGGCGCGCGAGCGCGTATCGGCGCGTTCGCCTGGCCGGCCATGCGGTTCGCCCGTAGGCTCGGTGCACGCAGCCGGCCAGCCAGGCAGGGTGAATGCGCACCGCGAATGACAACACACTCGGCTACCCCGGGCAAGGATGCCGTCGGCGCAACGGACGGCTTTCTTGCCCCTACACTTGGGCCCAACGGCGCGTACGGGATCGCGCCGGCGTGGAGCAGGTGAGGAAAATGAAGGACGATCGGTTGCTGGAGATGCGGGTCTTTCGCGCAGTCGTCGAGCACGGGGGTTTCACGGCCGCAGCGAGAGTGCTGGACGTGAGTCAGCCTTTCGTCAGCCAGATCATCAGTGCCCTGGAGCGCCGGCTGGGCGTGACGCTGCTGCATCGTTCGACACGCACGCACAGGCTTACGCCCGAGGGCGAGCAGTTCCTGGCACAGTCGATCCGGCTGCTCGAGGACCTGGAGCAGATGGAACTGCAGATTCGCTCGCCGGTGCCTGTGGGTGAGCTGCGCGTCAGCGCGCCCATGGCATTCGGCATGGACCAGGTCGTGCCTGCCATGCCGGAGTTCATGGCGCGCTACCCGCAGGTGGCGCTGTATCTCTCGTTGTCGGACAGCATGGTGAACCTGCTGCGTGACAACTTCGATGTGGCCATCCGGATGGGGAGGTTGCAGGATTCGTCGCTGATCACCCGCAAGCTGTGCGACTTGCAACGGGTGGTCGTTGCCGCGCCTTCCTACATCGCGCGTCAGGGACAGCCGGTGACGCCGCAAGGCTTGGCCCAGCACAAGTGCCTGCTCTGGGCAGGCCCGCTGGATCATCTGAACCGCTGGCCCTTCATGGAGAAGGGCCGCCGACGCGAGCTGACGGTCAGTGGCGACTTTCGCAGTGTGGACGGTTCGTCGCTGTTCCAGATGTGCGTGGCGGGCATGGGCATCATGCGCCTGGCCGAGCACCTGGCGATCCCGGCGATCCGCCGCGGCGAGTTGGTCTTGCTCTTGAAGGACTACCAGGCACGCGACGACACGGCCATCCACGTGCTGTACCAGCGCGAGCGCCAACTGGTGCCGCGCATCCGCGCCTACGTCGACTACCTGGTCGATGTGTTTCGTGAGCCGCCTTGGCTGTCGTCGGGGCCGTCGGAGAGATCGGCGACGTTCTATCGCCACACGTAATAAATGTCATTGATCTCCGGGGATAGTTCGCCCGGCGCGCGAACTATAGGATGCCGTCTCAGACCAATTTCTATCAGGATGCAGCCCATGGAAGAGACCGTCCTGGCGCCCGAGCGGCCCGTGCACAATCCCGCCGGGAAAGGGACCGGCCGGGTGTCGATCTACCAGCCCGAACAGGCCGGATTGATATTTCCCGAGATCCCGACATTCAACACCCACGCGGAAGAACGCCAGCATCGCAAGGAGCGTCTGGTCGCGGCCTGCCGGGCTTTTGCGCAGCATGGCTTCGACTACGGGTTTGCGGGCCATCTGACGGTGCGCGACCCGGAGTTTCCGCAGTTGTACTGGACCAACCCGATGTGCGTGCACTTCTCGCAGGTGAAGGTCTCCAACCTGATCCTTGCCGATCACGAGGGCAGGGTGGTCGAGGGCGACTACGCCTTGAACCGTGCGGGCTTCGTATTGCACGCTGCGGTGCACGAGGCCCATCCGGACATCGTGGCAATGTGCCATGCGCACACGGTGTATGGCACCGCCTTTGCCACGCTCGGCCGTCCGCTCGAACCGATCTCTCAGGATGCCGCCGCGTTCTTCGAGGACCATGTGGTCATCAAGAGCGAGGCCGGGCAAGTCGCCGTCGAGAAGGCCGCGGGGCCCAAGGTGGCGGACTGGTTCAAGGGCGTGAAGGCCGCGATCCACCAGAACCACGGGTTGTTGACCGCAAGCCGGCACAGCATCGAGTCGGCCGCCTTCTGGTTCATTGCTCTGGAGCGTTGCTGCCAGCAGCAACTGGCGGTCGAGGCCACCGGCAGGCAGCCGGTGCTGGTCTCGCCGGAGCGCTCGCGCTACAGCCGCGAACACGTGGGCAGCGAGTACATCGGCTGGCTGCACTTCCAGGCGATCTTCGACCAACTGATGGCCACCCAACCCGACATGTTCGATTGAACGCGCTTGGCGGGCGCGGCCTGTCAGGGCTGCGCCTGTCCGCCGCGTAGGCTTTGACAGAAACGCCCCGTCCGGTGCCGCTAGCTGCGCCCGGTGCAAAAGATCATTCCACGGGGCGGCGAGGAGACATCTATGCATAGGGCGATACGCGCCTACTTCGGTGCGCTCAAGGCGATCCTGGTGGTCAGCCTTGGACTGATGGTGGTGCTGGTGTTCGGCAACGTACTACTGCGCTACCTGTTCAACGCAGGCATCACGGTGGCCGACGAGCTGTCCCGGTTCTGTTTTGTGCTGGTGACTTTCCTCGGCGCGATATTGACCATACGCGAGCGCGCGCATCTGGGCGTGGACAGCGTGGTCAAACGCCTGTCGCCGGCAGGCCGAAGGGTCTGTTTCGGCGTGGCGCAGGTCCTGATGATGATTCCCATTGCGCTGTTCCTGCAGGGTAGCTGGGAGCAGATGCAGATCAACATGTCGGTACGTTCGCCCGTCATCGGCTATTCGATGGGCCTGTTCTACGGCATCGGCGTCGTTTTCTCGGTGTCCGTGTTGTTGATCCTGGCCAGTGTGCTGTGGCGCTTTCTCGCCGGTCGCCTGGACGAGAAGGCTCTGGCACCGGCAACCGAGGCGAGCGCCGCGCAAGGCACGCTCCAGCCGCCGCTGGCGGGGGCGGGTGGCGTCATCGGCATGGCCGGCAAGGAGCGCGCATGACCATCGGCCTCTTTCTGGGAACCTTGCTGGGCACGATGGCCATCGGCGTGCCGATCGCCTTCGCCCTGCTGCTGTGCGCTGTGGCGCTCATGTGGCATCTGGACTTGTTCGACGCTCAGATCATTGCCCAGAACATCCTGAACGGCGCGGACAGCTTCGCCTTGATGGCGGTGCCGTTCTTCCTGCTTGCGGGCGAGATCATGAACGCGGGCGGCCTGTCCAAGCGCATCGTGCGCATCGCGCTGGCTCTGGTGGGCCATATCCGCGGCGGCCTGGGCTACGTCACCATCATGGCCGGCTGTGTGCTGGCTGCCCTGTCCGGTTCGGCGGTGGCCGACGCGGCCGCGCTCGCGGCGCTGATGGTGCCGATGATGACGCGAGCCGGGCACGACAAGCCGACCTCGGCCGGTCTCGTGGCGGCCGCAAGCTGCATCGCGCCCGTCATCCCGCCTTCGATCGGGTTGATCGTGTTCGGCGTGGCGGGCGGCGTGTCGATCACCAAGCTCTTTCTGGCCGGGATCGTGCCCGGGCTGATGCTCGGTCTGGCCCTGGCCGCGGCCTGGTGGTTCGTCGTTCGCAATTCCGAAGATCAGATGCAGACGCAGGCGCGGGTGGGCGCCCGCGAGCGCCTGCGCGCGCTGGCCGAGGGGTTCTGGGCGCTCATGCTGCCCGTCATCATCATCGTCGGTCTGCGCATGGGGGTCTTCACGCCGACCGAAGCGGCGGTCGTCGCCGCAGTGTATTCGCTCTTCGTCGCGGTCTGCATCTACCGCGAGCTGGCGATCAAGGACCTTTATGCGATCTTCCTCGATACGGCGCGGGCAACGTCGATCGTGATGTTCCTGATCGCGGCGGCCCTGGTGGTGGCCTGGCTCGTGAACATTGCGGACCTGCCGGGCATGGTGGTGGACCTGGTCGAGCCCTTCATGGACCATCCCACCTTGCTGATGCTGGCGATCATGCTCCTGATCGTGGCGATCTGCACTTGCATGGACATGATTCCGGCAATCCTCATCCTCACGCCCGTGCTGATTCCCGTGATCAAGGAAGCGGGCATCGATCCGGTCTACTTCGGTGTGCTCTTCATCCTGAACTGCAGCATCAGCCTGATCACCCCGCCCGTGGGCAGCGTGCTCAACGTTGTTGCGGGTTCGTCCAAGACGAGCATCGAAGCGCTGGTGAAGGGCGTCTGGCCCTTTCTGCTCGCCATGCTCTGCGTGCTGTTCCTGCTCGTGCTGTTCCCGTCGCTGGTGATGGTGCCGGCGAACTGGTTCTCGCGCTGATCGACAACGAAGAAGGCGGCACCGCGGTCGGGCGGCGCTCCTTCCCACCATTCTGTTCACCCAAGGGAGACAATCATGAAGAAATGGATTCAACACGTGCTGCTGGCCGCCGCGGCACCGGCGCTCATGGCATGGTCCGGCGTCGGCCACGCCGAGGAGGTCCGGGCACGCACGTTCAAGTTCGCCTACGTGCAGCCCAAGGACAGCCACATGGGCCATGGCGTCGAACGCTTCGCGGAACTGGTGGCCGAAAAGAGCGGCGGCAAGATGAAAGTGCGCGGCTACCCCGGCGGCAGCCTGGGCGGCGATCTGCAGACGGTCTCCGCCCTGCAGGGCGGTACGGTGGAGCTGACGACGCTGCCGCCCGGGCTGCTGGTGGGCATGGATAAGCAGTTCGGCATCTTCGATCTGCCCTTCCTGTTTGACAACGCGGCACAGGCCGATGCCGTGCTGGACGGGCCCGCGGGCCAGACCATGATGCAGCGCCTGCCCAAGGGCCTGATCGGTCTCGCCTACTGGGACCATGGCTTTCGCAACGTCTCCAACAGCCGGCACCCGATTGCATCGGCCGATGATTTCAACGGGTTGAAGCTGCGCTCCCTGCAAGCGCCGCTCATGATCGACACCTTCAACGCGCTGGGCGCGAACGCCATCGCCATGTCGTTCACCGAGCTGTTCACGGCCATGGAAACCCGTGCGGTGGATGGACAGGACAATCCCATCGTGGCGTTCGAGACGAACAACTTCGGCGAAGTGCAGAAGCACTTGTCGCACACCCGCCACGTCTACAACCCGCTGGTCGTGCTGATGAGCGAGCGCGCCTGGGACCGGCTCAACGACGCCGAGCGGACCATTCTGCGACAGGCCGCGGAAGAAACCCGCGCCGAGCAGCGCAAGGTCTCGCGCGAGATGGAGGTGCAGGCGATCGAGCGGCTGCAGAGGCAGGGCGTGGTCGTGACCGACATCACCCCCGAAGCGCGCGCCGGCATGCGCGACAAGGTGCAGGCGGTGACGGACAAGTACGTGCGGGAACTCGACCCGCAGCTCGTCGCCACGTTCAAGACCGCCATCGCCGGGGCGAATTGACCGCGGGCCGACGTGCAGGCCTCGCGCACCTCGCGGCCTGCATGCCGCCCGGATTCGCCAGGCGCGGGACAGTTCGCTGGGGCTGTCCCGTATCCGGGCCCATCCTTCAGGACCAGGTCGACTAGCGGTAGAAGCCGGAAGGCGACACGCCGAAATGCCGGCGGAACATGGCGGCGAACGCGCTGGCACTGGCGTAGCCGCAGTCGAAGGCGACATCGATGATCTTGCCGCCCTCGGCGATCCTGCGCAGCGCATGCAGCAGTCTGGCCTGTTCGCGCCATTGCGCAAACGTCATGCCGGTTTCCTTGACGAACAGGCGGTGCAGCGTCCGCTCGCCTACATGGACTGCGGCTGCCCACTGTGCCGCGCTGGAGGCGTCCGCGGGTTTTGCGATCAAGCTGTCGCAGAGTGCCCTCAGGCGTTCATCCCGCGGCATCGGCAGGTGCAGCGGCAGCGTGCTCGAGACCCGGATCTCGTCGATGAGCAGGTCCATGAGGCGAGCGTCCCGTCCCGTCGGTTCCCGCGTCGGCGAGATGCGGACGGCTTCGACGAGAAGTTCGCGCAGCAAGGGAGATACATTGATGACACAACTCTCCTTGGGCAACGCTTCTACTTTTTCAACGTCGATGTAGGCCGTGCGCATCAAGACGTCGCCGGACATGGTGACGGTATGCAGCAAGCCGGTGATCATCCATAGCGCGCGATTGGGCGGCACGACCCAGGAGCCCGCCTCGGTGTGCGCGATCATGACACCCTCGGTCGCGTACAGAAGCTGCCCCTTGGGATGGGAATGCCAGCCCGTCGACGTACCCGCCGGCCATCGGTTCTCCATGACGACGAGCGGGCGAGGCAGGTTGTCGTACTGCTTGTGCTTGTGCGAGGGGTGCGGCGTCATGGCAGAAACTCTACAGACAATGGCAGGTCGGCGAGAGACAGCCATTTTGGCGCAAATTACCTTTGGGCTTCCCGTGCGAGCCGGCGTGCGTCCATCCGCGTGCCAGCCGCCGTTCCAGCCTCGAATGCTCTTGCCATGACGTCCCGCACCGCAATCGCCGAAACAACCGCCGAGATAAGCGCCCAGGCAACCGCCGCAGCGCACGCCGCGCCAGCCAGTGCAGCACCGACATCGGGCTTTCTTCTGCCCATCGTGGGAGGTGCCGCGCTCGCCCACCTGCTCAACGACATGATCCAGGCCATGCTGCCCGCGGTCTTTCCCATGCTCAAGACGGGTTTCGCGCTGAGCTTCGGGCAGATCGGAGTCATCGCGCTGGTCTACCAGGTCACGGCGTCGCTGCTCCAGCCGTGGATCGGGCTATACACCGACAAACATCCTAAACCGTACTTGTTGCCCTCGGGCATGGTGATGACGCTGATCGGCATCGGGCTGCTGGCGACGGCAGACAGCTATGCGATGCTGCTGGTCGCGGCCGCCGTCGTCGGCGTCGGCTCGGCCACCTTCCACCCGGAAGCCTCGCGTATCGCGCGGCTGGCCTCGGGTGGGCGGTTCGGCACCGCGCAATCCACCTTCCAGGTGGGCGGCAACACGGGCAGCGCGATCGGACCACTGCTCACCGCCGCCATCGTCATACCCTACGGCCAGCGCGCCATCGCCTGGTTCATGTTCGTCGCCCTGGCTGCCATTTTCGTCTTGTACCGCCTGACCCGCTGGGTGCTGCACAATGGCTCGGCCAAAGCCAAGGGGCTTGCCCGGCGCCATGGCGAAGGCCTGGACCGCCGTCGCGTGATTCGGGCCGTGCTCGTCATCTGCGTGCTGATGTTCGCGAAGTTCGTCTACATCGCCTCGTTCACGAACTACTTCACCTTCTATCTCATCGAGCGCTTCGACCTGAGCGTGCGACAAAGCCAGCTATTCCTGTTCATGTTCCTCGCCGCGGTCGCGGCCGGCACCTTCGCCGGCGGGCCCGTGGGCGATCGCATCGGCCGCAAGGCCGTCATCTGGATCTCGTTCCTGGGTGTTGCGCCCTTCGCGCTCGCGCTGCCCTACGCCGGACTGGCCTGGACGGCCGCTCTCGCCATCGCCATCGGGTTGGTCATGTCCTCGGCCTTTGCCGCGCTCGTGGTCTATGCCCAGGAGGCCGTGCCGGGCCGGGTCGGCATGGTGTCGGGCTTGATGTTCGGGCTCATGTTCGGCATCGGTGGCATCGGCGCTGCCGCCCTGGGCGACCTGGCCGACACTCACGGCATCGTCTGGGTGTACGGGATGACCTCGTTCCTCCCGCTGCTCGGCTTGGCCACGGCGTTCCTGCCCGAGACCGGGAGGAAATGATGGGTAGCGACTGACCGGCCGCGGGCCGCAGCCCGGTCAGCGCAGATTGGGCGGCGCGGCGGCGATGTCGTCCACCGCAGCATCGCCGGCCGCGTGGTGCATGCCGGCGCCCATGGCCATGGCGCCGCCGCCCGCACCGCCGCCACCGCCGCCACCACCACCCCCGCGGCCGCCGCCGGCGCCGCCGTCACGCCTGCCACCGCCTGCGCCGCCAGCGCCGCCAGGGCGCAGCGGCCCCTGGCGGGGGATCAGCACAGCGTCGGGAATGGGTTCCAGGTCCAGCGCGGCGCGGATGAACCGGCGCAGCGACACCACCAGCTCGGCGGTCTCCACGCTGCGGCCGGCGACCATGTCCTGGGCCGCGCGGGCGGCCAGCCCGACCTGCTCCTCGGTGCCGAGCAGGATCACGTCCGACAGCGCGGCTTCGACCGCGTCGCGGATGCGGCGCTGGCGCTCGGAGCTGGACAGCGCCGCCGGGGTTTGCGCCGGCACCGCCGCTACGCCGTCCTCGTCGGCCGGCGTGCCGGCGGGCTCCGGCACACCGGGCAGCGCCTCGCTCAGGTCGCGCATGTGCGTGGGGCTGACCTGCAGACGGCCGGTGAACGAGCCGCCCAGCGTCTTGTAGGCGGCGATCAGCGTCTTCAGGCGTTCGTTGATCTGCCGGTTCTCGCGTTCGCGCCGGCGCTGCATGACCTGCATGAAGACCAGCCGGATGCCCACCATGACCAGCGAGGCGAGCAGCAGCCCGATCAGGGTGGAGAAGAGGGAAGGCAGGGAGCTGAAGTCGATGAGGTTGCGCATGGGGACGGGCGGGCTCTGGGGCCGGGGCGTTGAGAACGATGATACGACGGCGGCGAGCATCCTCGCGCCCGCCGCCGGCAGGCGGGGCAGGCAAAGCAAGAAAGTGCCCCCTACGCTTGCCGCTGACGCGGCGACGCTGCCCTGTTGGTACGGCTAGGCGGCAAAAAAAGCCGCCAGGGCTTGCACCCTGGCGGCTTTGCACTGCGGTCGCGTACCGGGTGCGGAGCACCCGGCGGGGCAGAGGGCAGGACTTAGAAGTCCATGCCGCCCATGCCACCCATGCCGCCCATACCACCCGGGGGCATGCCGCCACCGGCGGCCGGCTTGTCTTCGACCAGCTCGGCCACGGCAGCTTCCGTGGTCAGCAGCAGGCTGGCGACCGACGCGGCGTTCTGCAGCGCGGTGCGGGTGACCTTGGTCGGGTCCAGCACGCCTTGCTCGACCAGATCGCCGTACTCGCCCGTGGCGGCGTTGTAGCCGTAGTTGCCGGTGCCGCCGGCCACGTTGTTGACCACGACGCTGGCTTCGTCGCCGGCGTTCGAGACGATGGTGCGCAGGGGCTCTTCGACGGCGCGCAGGATCAGCTTGATGCCGGCTTCCTGATCGGCGTTGTCGCCCTTGACCTGGGTGATCGCAGCCTTGGCGCGGATCAGGGCCACGCCGCCGCCGGCGACGATGCCTTCTTCAACGGCGGCACGGGTGGCGTGCAGCGCATCTTCGACGCGGGCCTTCTTTTCCTTCATTTCGACTTCGGTGGCAGCACCGACGCGGATCACGGCAACACCGCCGGCCAGCTTGGCCACGCGCTCTTGCAGCTTCTCGCGGTCGTAGTCGGAGGTGGCTTCCTCGATCTGCACGCGGATCTGCTTGACGCGGGCTTCGATGGCCTTGCCGTCGCCGGCGCCGTCGATGATCGTGGTGTTTTCCTTGGCGACTTCGATGCGCTTGGCCTGGCCCAGCTCGGCCAGGGAAGCCTTCTCGAGCGACAGGCCGGTCTCTTCCGAGATCACGGTGCCGCCGGTCAGGATGGCGATGTCTTCGAGCATGGCCTTGCGGCGGTCGCCGAAGCCCGGGGCCTTGACGGCGGTGGTCTTGAGGATGCCACGGATGTTGTTGACCACCAGGGTGGCCAGGGCTTCGCCCTCGACGTCTTCGGCGATGATCAGCAGCGGGCGGCTGGCCTTGGCGACTTGCTCGAGCACGGGCAGCAGGTCACGGATGTTGCTGATCTTCTTGTCGTGGATCAGGACGAACGGGTCTTCCAGAACGGCGACCTGCTTGTCCGGGTTGTTGATGAAGTAGGGCGACAGGTAGCCGCGGTCGAACTGCATGCCTTCGACGACGTCCAGTTCGTTGTCCAGCGACTTGCCGTCTTCGACGGTGATGACGCCTTCCTTGCCGACCTTGTCCATCGCATCGGCGATGATCTGGCCGATCGACTTGTCGCTGTTGGCCGAGATCGAGCCGACTTCGGCGATCTGCTTGCTGCTGGTGCAGGGGATCGACAGCTTCTTGAGCTCTTCGGTGGCGGCGAAGACGGCCTTGTCGATGCCGCGCTTGAGGTCCATCGGGTTGATGCCGGCGGCAACGTACTTCATGCCTTCGACGACGATGGACTGGGCCAGCACGGTGGCGGTGGTGGTGCCGTCACCGGCGTTGTCGCTGGTCTTGGAAGCCACTTCCTTGACGAGCTGAGCGCCCATGTTCTCGAACTTGTCCTTCAGTTCGATTTCCTTGGCGACGGACACACCGTCCTTGGTCACGGTCGGGGCGCCGAAGGAGCGCTCGAGCACGACGTTGCGACCCTTGGGGCCGAGGGTGGTCTTGACAGCGTTGGCCAGGACGTTCACGCCGCGAACGATGCGGGCGCGGGCGTCATCGCCGAATTGGACTTGCTTGGCAGCCATGTGGAATTCCTTCTATGAATGGGATGAAAGGCAGTGATCGGGTAACGGGTGCAGCAGCCGGACGCCGCCAGGGCGTTGCCGCGCAGCGCGCGAATTACTCGATGACGGCCAGGATTTCGTCTTCGCGGATGACCAGCACTTCTTCGCCGTCGACCTTGACGCTTTGGCCGGCGTACTTGCCGAACAGCACCTTGTCGCCAGCCTTGACGCCCAGGGGCGAGAGCTCACCGTTGTCGGCGCGCTTGCCGGGGCCAACGGCCACGACTTCACCCTGATCGGGCTTCTCGGCGGCGCTTTCCGGGATAACGATGCCCGAGGCGGTCTTGCGTTCGTTGTCCAGGCGCTTGACGATCACGCGATCATGCAGGGGACGGAGGGCCATACAGACTCCTAGTTGGTAAAGATGGAAGGTTGTGGTTCTGAGTACCGGGAACGCGTGTTAGCACTCACCGGCATCGAGTGCTAATTATAAGGATGGCGCTCGGGAGTTCAAGGGGGGCGGAGGAATTTTGGCGATTCGCCATGTCAAAGCGATGATGTGGAACGCCATCCGACGTGGAATTCGGCTCAGTTCACCAGGAACGGACCGATTCGCCTACATTCGGGTCTGGTGTGGTTTTCCATAGGGCTTGCCTCGAAAGCGCGTGCTTGTAGCTGGCTGCATGCGTCTTCGCGGCCGGAGCGCTTTCCTGGAATTTCCGTGCATACGTTTGGCCGCCGACGTAGACGGGTTTGACCCGTGTGATAAACCGCTGCGATTGCGGCGCCAGTGCCGGACGCCCCCATGATCTGCTGGCGGCTCGACATTTCCCCTTAAGTGTCTTCTGTCCATACGGCTTTGCCGTGAAATTCGACAGCATGGGCTTTGAGCCATTGGGCTTCGCCGCCTGCCTCCAAAATTTCCAAGGCCGCGCCTGTCACAGGCGCCACCCGAAGGTGTTTCCCGGTAGTTAGGTTTGCCACGGTTCCCGTGCAGAAATCGACTTCCAGTTCATCCCCTGGATTGACCAGTTGCCGGATCCCAGTGGCAAAAGGTAGTACCCGCAGGCCCACGGAAATGGACAGCCGGTAGAAGCTCCTGGCCATCGATTCAGCTAGTACGGCAACGCCGAGCGCAGCCAGGGCAATGGGCCCTTGAATGTGCATCGGCCCTCGACCGAATCGTTCCCCTCCAACGACGAAATCGCCCGGTCGGACCTTCTTGGAAAACTCCGGATCCAGGCCGCACATCGCAAGAGGGGCGAGTTGTTCAGGTTCGTAGACAACCTGCCTTGTCATTTCGATGTCCATGATCTGGCCGTCGTTCAGTACGTCGTCGCCGAAAACCCAGGCGCGCCCCCGTTGCGTCATGTTTTTCACTCCGGGCATTTCGCCTTATTCCTCTAGATGCAACGCGGAGGGAGCCGCGATCTTTCCCGCTACTGCGGAAGCCGCGACAACGGCGGCATTTGCAATGAAGACGAGGGATTGCATGCTTCCTAGCCGGCCTGCGTCGTTGCGGGTCGCGGTGCAGATGGAGGTGTCTCCATCGCCGAGCGGCGCATACGTGCCATAGCATGGACCGCAGACCCCGACGGCGACCTCTGCGCCAGCCATGGAAATGTCGGCGATGAGGCCTTCCTGTAGCGCTTGCTGATAGATGGCCTGTGTGGCTGGGATGATGGTCAAGCGTACGTCGGGGGATATGCGCTGGCCGCGAAGCACCTTGGCCGCGGCGCGCAAGTCCTCCATCTTTCCGCCGATACAAGAACCGATGAACGCGGAAGTGATGGGCGTTCCGATCGCTTCGGATAACGGGACGCAGTTCTTCGGGTCTGGGGGCAGGCAGATCTGAGGTTCGAGATCCTGGACATCCCATGTCAGTCGGCACTCGAACGTTGCGTTGTCGTCGCTGTGCCAAGGGGTGGACTCGTCCGGGCATATCGCGGTCTTGATGCCGATGTCGACGACGGCATTGCACAATGTGTGCTTTTCATCCTGCCCGATGCTGCGTATGTACGGGCCACAGAATTCGATGCATTTGTAGTCGCCGGCGTTGGAACCGATCTGTGCGGCCACCCATTGCGCGATATCGCGGCTCATCACACCCGGGCGAGCGGTGCCCTGCAGCTCCACTCTGATAGTCTGCGGCACGCGCAGCCACACCTTACCCGTGGCCAAGGCAAGGATGACGCTCATGCCGAGGGCGATGCCGATAGCGCCGTTGCAGCCGAGTGCGGGCGCCCGCGTGTCGGCGGCGACGACCAGCATGCCTGGCTTGAGCGAACCGGTCTCGACGGGTAGGTTGTGACTGATGCCGTGCCGGCCCGTATCAAAAAACCATTGAACTGCCTGCTTCTTGGTATCCGCGCGCATAAAGGCATGTGCCTCCAGGTGACCGGGCGAAGACGAGTGCGTGGTGTGATCGATGGTCACCAGAAGCTTTTCGGGGGCGGCGACATTCTCATACCCCAGCGATGCGATCAGCTTTCGATGTCGGTGATAATTCAAGTCATGTGCAGTGACCATGTCCGGTTCGGCCCAGATGATGTCGCCGGCACGGACACATTCTAAGGACGCCGCACGCGCCAGTATTTTTTCTACGGCCGTATAGCCGAGCTTGGCGGACATAGGTGATGGCTCCGAGAATTTTCAATCAGACTGTGTCCATGGGCTTCACGGGGTACCCTGCGCTCGTGTCCACGGCTATACCTCGGAACGCTGGGTCCAGCGGGTATATGCCTCGTCTATCGAATTTGCTTGCGCGACATCAAGCAATTGCGCGATCTGCGGCAACATCCACATCGACCGGCCGACGGATTCCGTGCCCCCCGTCTCGGCCAGGATCCGCAGGTATTCCTCTTGCGCGAATGCTTGGGCTTGTAGCAGCGAGACGGGGTAGAGCACCAGCGGATAGCCGATCTCTCCCAGACGCTGGGCGGAGACAACGGGACGCAGGCCTTCCACCATCAAGACGATGGTCGGCTTCTTCAAGCTCGAAGTGATTTTCCGCATGTCGTGTTCGGACGATACGGACATCAGCATGGTCGCGTCCGCGCCCGCTTCTTCGTATGCCTGAAGCCGGGCAATCGACGCGTCCAAGCCCTCCACTGCGAGCGCATCCGTGCGCGCGATGATCACGAAATCGGAGTTGCGACGCGTTGCGAGCGCTGTCTTGATGCGCGCCTCCATCTCAGACACCGACACCAGTTTCTTGCCTTCCATGGCGGCGCATTTTTTTGGAAACGGCTGGTCTTCGAGATGTATGGCCGCTGCGCCAGCGTCTTCGAAGGCTCGAGTCGCATGGGCGACGTTCACGGCGCCTCCGTATCCGGAGTCGGCGTCCGCGATCAGCGGAAGGCTGGATGCTCGTGTAATGACGCTGACCCGACTGACCATCGCGTCGACGCTGATGACGCCCACATCCGGCTCGCCCAGGGTCGCCGCCACGCATAGGCCCGACATGTACGCGACGCGGAATCCCGCCTTCTGCACCAAACGGGCAGAGACCCCGTCATAGCAGCCTGGTGCGATGAACGCGTCCGTGAAAGGCGCAGTCAACAGTTCTCTTAGTTTCATGCCGGGATTGAGCGTTGTCACCGTGGCTCCTCCAAAACAGAATGACCAGACCACAGTGTCTTGCTGAAGGAGAAGATTGAGAACTACAATTGTCCGAGGATCGGACAAATGAAAAATGATGCGGAGACAGGCGCCGTTGGATCTTTGCGCCGCGGCTTGCTGATCTTGAATGCGCTGCGCTCCGGCGGGGAGATGAGCGTCGCCCGGTTGTCTCAGGTCACCGGAATTCCGCGGCCGACGGTCTACCGTGTTCTCGATGTCCTGGAGGCTGAGCATTATGTGCGTCGGCTTTCAGGAAGCTACTTTGCGGCCACATTACCCGAAGAGCGCGTGGACGAGCGTCGCGATGCCTGGGTCGGTTACTTCGCTCCCCGGATGCGCCGAATTGCCAGCCGAACGGGCAACTCGGTCTTCCTCGGCGCCATTGTCGGAGATGATCTTCTGGTTCTGCACCGCGAGATCGGATCCTATCCCATTCAAATCCTTGCTTTGCCGATCGGAGGCCGTCAACCCCTTGGGGTCGGCGCCGGCGGGGTGGCTCTACTCTCGGATATGCCGACCAAGCAGCTTGCTGCTGTTCTTCGCCGCAATGCCGACCTTTATAAGAACTTTGGAAGCTTGAACGCTACGCTCGTACGGCGACTAATCGAGAATTGCCAAGCGAGAGGATATTCGGTGGTGGGAAACTACGCTTTGAAGGGCGTTCTTGGCCTGGGGCTGTTGTGCAGCGGGCCGGAGCTGCAGAAATGCGCGGTGAGCGTCACCGCTCCTATCGACCGCATGACGGCCTCGGCGCAGCGTGAGGCGATCAGAATCATGCGAGAAGAGCTGCATGAGCACAAGGGCTTGGACGATTGACGCGATAGGTCCTTCGGCAGCGGCAAGACTGTGCAGGGCCTTGTCTTGCATATTGAGCTGCATGTCGGGCAGAGGTCAGCGAGCCGGGATTCCTGACGCCTCCTGACCTGCCTGCATAGCCTGGACAGCGTCAGTTGGCCTTCGCTCCGCTCACTTTGACAAGCTCACCCCAACGGCGAGTTTCCGCCTCGATGAATTCCTTGTAGGCATCACGCGTTACATAGGTGGCGGGCGCGTATCCCGCCGCAGTCACCGTCTTCTGGTAGTCATTCGACTCAAGAACGGATTTCAGGCTGCTGCTTACGACATCCAGTGCAGATTCTGCCGTCCCTTTCGGGGCGAACAGCCCGTACCAACCACCGATTATCAGATCTGGAGCGCCCAGTTCTTTCACTGTAGGGATGTCGGGGTAGCCCGGGACCCGATCCTCCGTGGTCACCGCGAGTGCCTTGATCTTTCCCGCCTTGATGAAGGGTCCCGCAGTACTCAGCGTATCGAAAATCACCTGCACTTGGCCGCCCACGAGATCGGAAATCATAGGAGCGCTTCCCTTGTATGGAACATGAAGGATCTTGAGCTTGTACTTCGTATTGAACAGCTCGCCGACCAAGTGGCCGCCGCTACCGACGCCCGCGCTGCCAAAGCTGAGTTCTTTGGGATGTGCCTGCGCATACGTCAGCAGTTGGTCCATGCTGTCGACCGGCACATTGCTGTTCACAGCGATGACGAACGGGTAGGTTGCCAGGTTGCCGATCGGAATCAGATCCTTTTCCGGGTCGTACGGCATTGTCTTGTAAAGACTGGGATTGATGGCCTGTGTCCCAACATATGACGCCAGCAAGGTGTATCCGTCGGGAGCCGCTCTGGCGACTTGGGATGCGCCGATATTGCCGTTCGCCCCGGATATGTTGTCTACGAGCACGTTCTGTCCACTCTGCTCGGCCCACCGCATGGCGAACTGACGCGCCAGAAAATCGGTCCCACCGCCCGCAGGCGCCGGCGCTATCAGGCGAACCGGTTTGGATGGGTACGTGTCGGCGTGTGTAGTGGTTGCAATGAGCAACGTCGCCAGGAACGCAATGCGTCGCAGCAGGATGTTCATAAGTGTCTCCGAATTCTTTATATCGCCGCCTGTGCCCCGGTTGCCGGGAGCCTTGGCAGTTCTAGGTTGGACACCCCAGCAAAGGGGTGTGTGCATTTCCACCACCCTAGGCCACAAGACCGCGGATTGCAGAAAAGCTGTTCGAGATGATGCGGCGATCGCTGCCGGCCACAAGAATTCGGCATCCGCTTCGCACATAATGTTCGCGGGATGACTTCATTCCCTCAAGGTCTGCGTCGAATAGCAGCCCCACAACGTCCACATCGGCGCGACGCACTCGTTCGATCATTCCATCGAGGACCCGCTCCACTTCAGGATGGTGACGGTCTCCGTCTTTGCCCATGGATACGGCCAAGTCGAAGGCGCCTAGAACGATGGCGTTCACATTCGGAACGGCAAGGATTTCATCAAGATTGCGTATCCCTTCCACCGTTTCCACGAGCAGCCAGATCGTAGTGTTCTCGTTTGCCCAGCGTGCATATGCCGGCCAGTCCAGGGTTTGGTGACCTGTTGCGCGTATCAGCGGGCACGCGCCTCGACGCCCAGCGTCGTATTCCCGGGTTCGATACTTGGCCGCTGCCACCACTTGCCGGGCCGTCTCGGCATCAGACACCTGAGGGACGATGATCCCCATCGCTCCCGCATCCAGCACCCGCGCGATCTCAGCGGACTGTCCGCACGGCACTCTGACGATGGGAGTGAGGCCGGTCGCTTCTGCCGCTCGAATCATGTCGACTACGGTCTCCATCTCGAAGGAGCCATGCTCCCAGTCAATCCAGACGTAGTCGTAGTCGGCGTTTCCAGCGGCCTCCACGATCTCGGGGCATCGCATTTGTACAAACGCGCCTACGGGAACGCGGTCCTTTTTGAGGGCTTCCAGTACCTTGTTTTTCCTGTAGATCATGCCGTGGCCTCCACACACTGCAGGTACTCGCCCTTGTGATCGCCGAGAATGGTTGTGCGGAACAGTCGGCGAAGCTGCGCATGGTCATAGTCCATGAGCGCCAGGTGCATCGTGCATCGGTTGTCCCACATCACAAGGTCGTGCTTGCGCCACTGATGCCGATAGACGAACTCCGGTTGCACAGAGTGTTTGAAGAGGTATTGCAAGAGGGGCGCGCTCTCTTCGGTGGATAGATGCTCGAAGTGACTCGTCAGCATCTCGCTGACATACAACGCCTTGCGGCCAGTTCCTGGATGCACGCGCACGACGGGATGCAAGACGGGCGGGTTGCGGTCCTCCTTCTGTCGGCGCAACTCCGCATCGATGCCCCTTAGATGCCCTGCATTCACGACGGTATGGACGGCGCGCATGCCTTCCAGCATGTGCTGCATTCCAGGCGACAGCGTGTCGAAGGCCAAATACATGTTCGTGAACATCGTTTCGCCGCCGACCTCAGGGATGTCATGCGCATGGAGCAGGGACGCCATGCTGGGGCAGATGGTCTGGGAGTGATCCGAATGCCATTGCTGCCCGAACACTTTCTTCCGCTCCTTGCCCTCGTTCGTCACTTTGATCAGATGGGGGTGGCCTTCGAGCCGGTACTCCGGGACATGGGAGTGGTCGTCCAATTCACCGAATAATGCACTGAACGCGATGTGGGTTTCGAAGCTGATGGGCTGATTGCGAAAGAGAAGAACCTGATACTGGTGAAAGATGTCCTTCAGTTCACTCACCGTCTCCGCGGAGGGGTTGGCCGTCACCTGGAATCCTAGGACTTCCGCTCCAAGTGCATAGGAGAGCTTGCGTACTTTCATTTCTCTATATATCTCCGTGCGTTGCTCTACAACTGCGAGCATGGCGTGAATGTGCTGCGCTCGGTGTCCAATGTGGCCATCGGACGGCACGCAGTCATTGTTCGATGTACGCGATATGGAGTGAAGTGACTTTGTCCGGATGTCGGACATCCGGTGAAGACGCCCATGCCGTTCCTCTTCGGTCTCGTGTTGCATACCATGCTGCATCGACGAACAGCGGTTAGCACCGCTTCGCTGGTGTATTAGGTGAATTCACCCGTTCGTCGTAACCCCGATAGATTGCGATGGAGATTTCGAGGTCCAGCGAATGCCGTTCTCGATGGGCCTCAACACGAACCGCGGCGACGCGCGAACTGCTGCTCGACGACTGTGCTTCCCCATTGCTCCCCGGGCGCCTCGTCGACCTGTTCAAAGCCGAAGGCTTCGTAGAGCCTGCGCGCGGCATCCAGCCCTTTGAATGTCCAGAGCCGGGTCGCCGCGAACCCGAACCGGTCGCAGAAGGCCACCGCCTGCTCCAGCAACTGGCGGCCGACGCCGCTGCCGCGGCATCCGTCGTCCAGGATGAACCAGCGCAGGTGGGCCTCGTCGTTGCCCAGGTCTTGGCCGTCGATGGCGATCGAGCCGACGATACGGTCGTTCTGCGTCGCCAGCCAGATGCCATTGCCGGGCTCGTTCAGGCGGCCGACGAACTCGGCCACGCCGCTGGCCACCTGGCTTTCGAAGAACTGGCCGAATCCGGCGTGCCGGGAATAGAACGCCGCGTGCATCTCCGTCACCCGGCCGACCAGACCGGGCCGGTAGCCGGTACTGATGTCGATGCCGCTGTGCGAGGTTGCGCCCGCTCCCAGCCGGCATGCCTGCAAGGCGTGCGCGTAGGCGCCGAGCCCCTGCGCCACGGTTTGCTGCTGCGACGGATTCAAACGTTCCATCGCCGTGGCGACCTGGGTGCGGCCGTAAGCATGGATGCGGGCCACCGTGCGCTTGCCCTTGCGGCTCAGGCTCAGGGGCTTGAGCCGCCCATCCTCGCCGGCCACGGCTTCTTCCAGCTCTCCCGCTTCGAGCAGTTTGCCCACCATCCGGCTGACGCTGGACTTCTCCAGGCCGAGAAACTGCACGATCTGGGCGGCCGTCATGGCGCCCCGTGCGTCGATTTCGAGCAGCGTATGCACGGCCGACGGCGAGTAGCGGGTGGCCGCCAGGGTGGCCTGCATGAAGCCCAGCTCGCGAACCATCGTGCGGGAAGCCGCACGGATCTGTTCGACCAGGGAGGGATCGGTGTTCATTTCCAGCGGCTCCGGCCTGTTTGGTTGTAGTTTACAACCAATGAAGTTGTAGATAACAACTTCTTGCCCGGTGGGCTTTCATGCCCGCCCGCGTTCCGGCCGGAGGGCTGTCCGCCACTCGCTGAAGCGCAGCCGGGCCGGATGCGGCCCCGGCTGCGTCGTGGCGGCGCCCGCAGGCCGCGCACCGTGCCTCAGACGATGCGTCGCTCGCGCAGTTCGGCGATCCGTCCAGCGTCGTAGCCCAGCAAGGCGCCCAGCACCGCTTCGGTGCTGTCGCCCAGGCGCGGCGGGGGTAGCGCGTAGCGCGGCGGTGTCTCGCTCAGCCGCAGCGGGCTGGCGATGGTGGACACCATGCCGTTCACGTCGGCATGGGCGGGTCGCGGAACGTCCACGCGCAGGCCGCGGTGCCGAACCTGGGGGTCCTGGAACGCCTGCGCGTAGTCGTTGATGCGGCCGCAGGGAACGCCGTGCGCTTCCAGCCTTTCCAGCCATGCCGCCGCCGGCCGCGCAAGCATCGTTCGAGCCAGTTCGGGAACCAGGGTGTCGCGGCCCCGGATGCGCCCGGTCACCTTGGCCCAGCGAAGATCGGCCGCCAGGTCCGAGCGCTCGATGGCGGTACAGTAGCGCTGCCATTGATCGTCGTTGCCCACCGCCACGACGATCTCGCCGTCCGCTACCGTGAACACTTGGTAGGGCACCAGGCTGGCGTGCGCGTTGCCGTAGCGTCCGGGCGCCACGCCGGTGGCGAAGTAGCCGGTGACTTGATTGCCGCCCAAGGCAATGATGCAGTCCAGCAACGCCATGTCGATGTATTGGCCCCGGCCGGAAACCTCGCGATGGTTCAGCGCCGCCAGAACGGCGATGGTGGCGTACATGCCCGTGATCACGTCGGCGATCGCGATGCCGGCTTTCTGCGGGCCTCCGCCGGCCAGGTCGTCGCGTTCGCCGGTAATGCTCATCAGCCCCCCGATGGCCTGAAACACGAAGTCGTAGCCGGGCTTGCTGGCGCTCGGACCGTCCTGGCCGTAGCCGGTGATGGAGCAGTACACCAGCCGCGGATTGACGCTGCGCAGGCTTTCGTAGTCGAGCCCGTAGCGCTTGAGGTCGCCGAGTTTGTAGTTCTCGATGACGACATCGCTTTGCGCCGCCAGCTCCCGCGCGATGCGCTGGCCCTCCGGTCTGGAGATGTCCAGCGTCAGCGAGCGTTTGCCCCGGTTGGCGGCCGCATAGTAGGTGGAGTCGTTCGTGTCCCGCCCGTCGCCGTCGCGGATCCACGGCGGCCCCCAGGCGCGGGTGTCGTCTCCCGTACCGGGGCGTTCGACCTTGATCACGTCCGCGCCCAGGTCTGCCAGGTTCTGCGTGCACCAGGGGCCGGCCAGGATGCGCGAGAGGTCCAGTACCCGGATGTGGGACAAGGCGCCGCGCACCGGCGTGCCGCTTTCGGAGGGCGTCGTCATGTCTGCTCCTACTGGATGGTGATGTGGGCGTCGTCGATGACCTTGGCCCACTTGTCCATTTCCGCGTCGACGAAGCGCGCGAATTCGGCCTGGGTCATCGTGCCGGGCACGGCACCCTGCTGCGCGAACTGTTCCTGGATCGAAGGCGTGCGCAAGACGGCCAGCACGTCGTTCGACAGCTTGCCGACGAGTTCAGGGTCCATGCCGCCGGGCGCGTACAAGCCGAACCAGGCGGTCGCCTCGAAACCCGGGACGCCGGCTTCGTCCAATGTCGGGACATCCGGCAGGGCCGGGGAGCGTGCGAGCGAGGTCACGCCCAGCGCGCGCAGCTTGCCGCCCTTGATGTGCGACAGGACGCCGGGCACGGAATCGAACATGATGGGGATCTGGTTGCCCAGCAGGTCGTTCAGCGCGGGCGCTGCGCCCTTGTACGGTATATGGACCATGGAGACGCCGGTCATGGATTTGAACAGCTCGCCGGACAGATGATTGGCACCTCCCGTGCCGGCCGAGCCGAAGTTCACCTTGCCGGGGTTGGCCTTGCCGTAGGCGATCAGGTCGCTCACGTTCGCAATGTGGTTGCTCTGGGCAAAATCCGTGTTGGCCACGAGCACGTTGGGCACCGCGGCCACCTGCGCGATGGGCGTGAAGTCCGTCCTGCTGTCATAGCGCAGGTCCTTGTACAGCGCGGGATTGATGACGTGGTGGGTGGCCGTCACCATCAGCGTATGGCCGTCCGCCGGCGTACGGGCCAATTGCTCGGAAAAGATGGTGCCGCTGGCGCCCGGCTTGTTTTCGATGACCACGGGCTGCTTCCATTCTTCGCCCAGCGCGTTGGCCAGAAGGCGCGCCAGGATGTCGGTGGTGCCGCCGGCCGGAAAGGGCACCACGAGGCGAACGGGACGATCGGGAAAGCCCTGCGCGCGGGCGCTCAAGGGCAGCATGCACAGTGCGCTCAGGCCGAGCGAGGCTGCGATACGCAACCAGGTATTCATGGTTGTCTCCTCAGTATGTCTGCGGAAAGACTCGGGCGGCATCCGCGCGGCGGATACCGCCGGCATCAGCGGGGGAACTCCACCATGGCTTCGCCCACCGCCACGGTTTCGCCGCGCTGGTTGAGCACCTGTACGTCGAGCGTCGCCCAGCGGCTCTTCTCGGTCTTGCGCATGGCGGTGATCACGGCTTGGGGCGTGATGGTGTCGCCGGGTTTGACCGGCGCTTTCCAGCGCGTTTCCAGGCGGCGTTGCACGCCGCCCCGCTCATACAGCCAGTCCGTCAGCATCCGTGTGATCACGCCGAAGTTGTTCATGCCGTGCATGATGATTCCGCCGAAGCTGGTCTTGCCGAAGCTGCCCTGCATATAGTTGTCGTCCAGGTGCAGGGGGTTGTAGTCCAGCGAGGCCTCGCAAAATTCGCGGATGGATTCGCGGGTGGGCGAGAAGGGCGTGCCTTCGATCTTCTGGCCGGCCGCAAGCGTGTCGAAAACCTGGGTCATGTCGGTGCTCCTCACACGGGACGGATGGTCCAGCCGCGGCCGGAGCAGATCACTTCGTTGTTCTGATTGAAGAAGACGTTGTCATGCACGACGAACAGACGGTCCTTGCGGATGAACTTGTCCAGCGCGCGGGCCTGCAGCCGGATGACGTCGCCCGGACGGGCGGGGATGTTGTAGCTCCAGGACTGGCCCGCGTTGACCGTGCCGGGGCTGCGCATCCAGTCGTCGGTGGGCGTGCACGCGAACATCAGCAGGATGTGGATGGCAGGCGGCGCGATTAGGCCTTTGTATGGAGAATTCAGCGCATAGGCCTCGTCGAAGTACAGCGGATGCGTGTCGCCCACGACCCGGCAGTACTTCTGGATGGCTTCCAGCGTCAGGGTGTAAGGAATGGTCTTGCGCGGTTCGCCGGGCACGATGTCGTCCCAGATCTTGCGCGTTTCGGCGTCCTTCCAGAAATCTGTCTCGAATGTGGTTTGTGTCATGGCCTTTCCAGGGCGGGTTGGAGGTAAGGCGCATTGCCGGGCCCGGACTTGCGCGGCGCGATCGGTCTGTCTATAATGACCGCTAAGCGGATATAATTATCCGCCTTACGGTCATTCTGGGTAATTCGAACGGACGTGTCAAGCACGTGCGTGGGAGCATTCATGGCAACGCCGGAAAGCGAATCCTTTGTCCGCACCTTTGCCCGCGGGCTCAAGATCATCGAAACCATGGGGCAGGGGGACGCGCGGCAGACGCTGGCCGACATTGCGACGGCCGTGGATCTGCCGCGCACGGCGGTGCGGCGCTTCCTGCTGACGCTCATCGAGCTGTCTTTCGTGAAGACCGACGGCAAGCACTACTGGCTGACGCCCAAAGTGCTGCGCCTGGGGCTGTCGTACCTGTACACGCTGCCGTACTGGCGGCAGTCGCAGTTGGCGCTGGAAGAACTGGGGGCGCGCATCGGCCAGTCCTGCGCGGTATCCGTGCTGGACGAAGCCGATATCGTCTATGTGCAGCGCCTGCATACCAAGCGCATCCTGCCCATGAGTCCGTCGCTGGGCAGCCGGCTTCCCGCGCATGCGGTGTCGATGGGCAGGGTGCTGCTATCCGGGCTGGATGACGAAGCGCTGGGCCATTACCTGGCATCCGCCAGGCTGAGAAAACTGACGCCGGTCACGGTGGTGGACCGCGAGCAGTTGCGGCAGGTCGTACTGCAGGCGCGCGAGCAGGGCTACGCCTGGGTGGACGGCGAGCTGGACGATTCCATTGCCGGCTTGGCGGTGCCGGTACGCGATCAGGACGGTGCGATCGTCGCGGCCATCAACGTCAGCCTGTCGGCCGGCGCGTACGAGATGGACGCGGCGGTGGCGGAGTTCCTCCAGCCCCTGCGGCAGACTGCCTCGCAACTGCGCGCGACGATGGTGGGGTTGCGCTGACCCGGGGGCGTTGGCTTGTGCGCTCCCGCGCTCAGCCCGCAAGCCCCGCCCGCACCGCCTGTGCCGTGAACGGCGCCTCGTAGAACCGCACCCCCGTCGCGTCGAACAGCGCGTTCGCCATCGCCGCCGGCCCCGGCACGGAGGCGGATTCACCCGCGCCCATGGGCGGTTCGTCCTGGCGGTCCATCAACAGCACCTCGATCGGCGGCAGGGCCTTGAAGCCGATGATGGGATAGGCGCCCCATTCGCGGCTGGCGACGCCGTGGCGGTCGAAGTCGACGCGCTCGTACAGGCTGCGGCTGAGTGTCTGGATGACGTTGCCGTGGATCTGGTGGCGCACGCCGTCGGGGTTGACCATCATGCCGGTGTCCTGGCCGACGACCAGGCGTTCGACGACGACGCGTCCGCTCGCCGGCTCGACGGCCAGGTCGACGACCCAGGCGGCCCAGGCGGCGCCGAAGCCCGGGAAGCGGCTATGCACGTAGCGGGCGTAGGCCACGCCGCGCCCGCGCAGCAGGCCGTCCGTGCCCGGCCGGCCGCGGCTGCCTTGCGCGCCTGCCTGCCAGCCGGCGCGGGTGGCGGTGGCCTCGAGCAGTTCAATGGCACGCGCGTCTTCCAGATGGCGGATCCGGAACGCCACCGGGTCGGCGCCGGCGGCATGGGCGAGCTCGTCGATCATGCTGTCGTGCGCGAACGAGTTCGGCAGGGCGGAGACGCCGCGCAGCCAGGAGGCGCGCACGATGGGCGGGGTGTCATGGCACACGATGCGCCGGCTGCGGTAGCGGTAGGGCGGCACCGAGGTGCGGTCGCCCATCTCCAGCGTGCGCGGTTCGCCGGGCACGCGCCCGGTCAGCAGCAGCGCGAGCAGCGGGGCGTCGTTCGAGGGGTAGCGCACGGCGAAGTCGTAGCTGAGCAGCTCGCCGTCGGCGTCGATGGCCGCCTCGACCTCCATGAGCTGGCCGGTTCCCTTGGGCTCCCACTGGTGTTCCTGCTCGCGGGTGAGCTGCACGCGCACGGGCGCGCCCACCGCGCGGCTGAGCAGGGCGGCGTCGGCGCAGACGTCGTCCGCGCAGTTGCGCCCATAGCAGCCGGCGGCTTCCATGCGCACGATGTCGATGCGGCCTTCGCCGAGCTCCAGCAGGCGGTCGAGGTCGGTGCGCAGCATGTGCGGGTTCTGGGTGCCGGCCCAGACGGTGAGCCGGCCGCCGCGACAATCCGCCACCGCGCACGACGGGCCGATCGAGGCGTGCATCTGATAGGGCCAGACGTAGCTGCGCTGCAGGCGCACGGCGGCGCCGGCGCGGCTGGCCGTGGCGTCGCCTTCTTGCAGCAGCAGGCGTTCGCGTGCCGGGTTGTCGCGGATGGCCTGGGCGAGGTCGGAAAGGTCGGGCGCCGGCGGCAGGCGAGCCCAGCGCAGCCGCAGCGCGCGCATGGCGGCGATGGCCTGTTCCTCGCGGTCGGCCACGACGCCGACGAAGTCGCCGTCGACGACCACCTGTACGTTGCCCGGCAGATGCGCCACCGAGGCGCGATCCACCTCGCGCAGGCTGCGCCCGACGAACTCGCCGCTGTCGCGGCCCGGATGGGGCGGACGCACGACGCGGCCATGGCGCATGCCGGGCACGCGCACGTCGTGTACGTAGGTGAGTTCTCCGGTGGCCTTGGCGGGGATGTCGACCCGCGCCACGCCCCTGCCCACCAGGCGATAGTTGTGCGCCGGCTTGAGGCGCACTTCCTGTTCCGGCGGCGCCAGCGTGAGGTGGATGCGTCGGCCGCGCAGCAGCTCGGCGTAGCTCAGGGCCGAGGCGGTGGCGGCCAGATGCAGCCTGCCGCCGCGCGCCTGCACGGCCTCGCGCGGCACGCCCCAGCGTTCGGCGGCCAGCCCCAGCAGATGCTCGCGCGCCTGCGCGGCCGCGCGGCGCAGCGGCACCGCCGAGATCTGGATGCTGGCGCTGGCGATGGTCGGCCCCTGGTTGGGCGCCGCGCGGGTGTGCCCCAGGACCATCTCCAGGTCGGCCAGCGGCACTTCCAGCTCTTCGGCGGCGATCTGCGCGAGCGCGGTGCGTATGCCCGTGCCCAGATCCACGTGGCCGTTGAAGGCGTAGGCGCGCACGCGAGGCTCACCGTCCGGGCCGGGCTCGGCCAGCAGGGCGACGAAGACTTCCGGCGTGGACTGGACGTAGTCGGTCGCCGCGCCGGGCTGCCCCGGCGCGGGCTTGGGCGGCGCGACGGGCTCGCGCACCACCAGCAGCGCATCGTGGCGCGCGAGCAGTCGGTCGTGGAGCTGGCAGGGTTCGGGCAGCGTCATGGGTTGTGCTCCGCCGGGCGGGGCCGAAGAAAGGCGCGGCCCCGGCAAAGCGGCCGCGCCGGGCATCAGCCGAGCAGCACGTCGGTCTCGGCCACGGCCTGGGCCCTGGGCATGACCGCAGCATACTTCTGCGCCATGTCGAAGAGGTTGGCGTGATGCGGGCCGAGCGCGCGGTCGCCGCAGCAATCCGACACCACCAGCGGGCGAAAGCCCGACTGCATCGCGTCCACCACGCTGGCGCGTACGCAGCCGCTGGTCACGCAACCGGCCACCAGCAGAGTCTGCACGCCGCGCTGTGCGAGCCAGGGCGCGAGCATGGTACCGAAAAATGCGGACGGCGTGCTCTTGCGCACCACGTATTCGCCGGGCGCCGGCGCGAGTTCCGGCACGATGGCGCTGGCCGGGCTGTCTTCCTTGAGGGTGAGCATGCCCGGCACCTTCAGGCAGAAGATGTTGCTGTCGGCGTCGTCGTCGGAAAACACGATGCGGCTGTGCGCGACCGGCCAGCCGCGCGCTCGCGCATGGGCGAGCAGGCCGGCGGTCTGCGCGATCGCCTCGGGTATGTTGCCGCCGCCGAACACGGCGGGGTCGGCAAAGCCGTTGACGAAGTCGATGATGAGCAGGCCGAACGGGGCCTTGAGCGGCAGCGGGGTGCCGAAGCCCTGGCGCGAATAGGCCGACACGTCGCCGTCGACGCCTTCGGTGGGAATGGTCTGGCTGGTGGTGTTCATGCTTGCAGGCTCCAGTGGCTGGCGCGGTGGACGACACGCGCGCGGGTGGGTGACGGCGCCGGGGCGCTCACAGCCCGTCCTTGCGCAGCGCGGCATGCGCGCGTCCGGCCTCGTCCTGGACCACGCCGCGCACGACCGTGGGCTGGCCGTCCAGCGTCACGGTGCAGTGGCGCATCGGAATGTCGATGTGGCAGGCGGTGGTGCGAGCGCCGCCGGCCTCGTTGTTCGGCCCCATCGACCACAGGAAGTTGCCCTCGAAGGCCCGGGCGTCCATGCCGATGTGGGTTTCCTTGTTGTAGTGCGCGAGCATCGACCAGTGCGCGCGCGGCTGCAGGCCCCAGCCGATGTGCGACACGGCGTAGGCTTCCGGATCGCGGTAGGACGCCATGTACTCCTTGAGAATGTCGGCCTGCAGGCCGCCCTCGATGCGCACCACGTAGCCCTTCTCGATGGTGAGCGTGATGGGGTCGGTCACGTAGTCCTTCATGGGCAGCAGGACGTCGCCGCGGTCCAGCACCACCCGGCCTTCGCTCTTGCCTTCGTCCGGCCAGGTGAGCACGAAGCCGCTCGGCCAGTGGTCCCAGCGGCCGGGCTGGTCGACGAAGCCGTACTCGCAGATCGCCGGAAAGGTGCCGATGCGGCAGCGCAGGTCGGTGCCGGCTTCCGAGGTGATGTGCATTTCACCAGCGGCCTCGATGAGGCGGGCGGCGGCCTGCACACGCGCGCGGTCCGCCTCGGTGGGAACCAGCCGGCACAGCACCTCGGGCGGCTCCACGGCGAGCAGGATCTTGGTGCCGGTCTGCAGGATGTCGTGCTGTTCCGGCGAGAAGAGCAGAGTCATCAGGTCGAGCACCAGGTCGCTCGCCTTGAGCGCGGCGATGGCCGCCGGATTGCCGGTGAGCGGAGTCGTTCCCAGATAGGCGAGCGAGTCCCTGCTCAGCGACTTCTCGGCATTGACCGGTGGCAGGTCCAGCCGGTTGACGCGCGCGCCCAGGTCGCTCGCCGCGGCGAGCGCGCAGCGCAGGGTCTGCGGATGGGTGTCGGCGCCGGTGAGCACCGTCACCGTCTGGCCGGCCTCGAGGCGGGACAGCGTAAGCACCTGTTTCCAGGCTTGGATCAGATCGATGTCGCTGACGGACATGGCTTGCTCCAGTATGGCGAGAGTTGGCGGGTGGGCGCTGCGCGGCGGCGCTCAGCCGACCCGGCTGCCGAGGAAGTCGCCCAGCGCGGCATAGAAGCCGGCCTCGTTGTCCCAGGGAATCATGTGCCCGGCGCCCGGTACGCGCACGTGCCGCGTCTGCGGAGCGAGGCGCTGCCATTCGACGACGTCCTCGTCGCGCACCACATCGCCGCGTTCGGCGGTCACGAGCAGCATGGGCTGCGCGATGCGCGGCAGGTTCGCGTGGATGTCGTCGCGGCCGAAGTCCTCGAAGCTCTGCACGATGGCCGGTTCGAAGCAGGTGTGCAGCCATTGCGCCCGCAAGCGGCGCTGCTCTTCGGTCCAGGTCGGGCAGAAGGCGAGCATGTCCTCGGCGTCCATGCCGCGGGTGGCCTGGCGGATGGAGTCCACGTACCACGGCAGGGCGGCAGGGTAGGGCCGGCGTCCGGGGCCGGACACCGGCGGATCGACCACGACGAGGCGGGTCAGGCCCTCGGGCTGCCCGGCGGCGGCGCGCACGGCGATGCGCCCGCCCATCGAGTGCCCGAGCAGGGCGTAGCGCTGCAGGCCCAGGGCCTGGGCGAGCGCGAGCGCATCGGCGGCCTGCGCGTCCAGCCCGTAGTCCAGGCCGGGGCCGGAGGCCGACAGGCCGCGGCCGCGCACGTCGAGGACGTAGGTGTCGAACTGCCGCCCGAGGTGCTCGGCGACGAAGCCCCAGGTGACGGCCGGGCTGGTGATGCCGGGGATGAGGATGACGGCGTCGCGCTCGGCGTTCGCGCCGGCGGCGCCGCCGTAGCGCAGATAGTGCTGGCGGATGCCGTTGGCGTGGACGTGACCGCCGTAGAGGTAGGTGCTGGCGCGTAGATTCATGGAAATACTCGGTGCGTGGAGTGGCGGCGGGCCGGGAGGGCAACTTGTCTATGCAGGCTGCCCGCCTGCGGCATCAGGCCTGCGGATAAGGGTAGGCGCCCGAGAGCAGCGCGCCCGCACCCGGCACCACCGGGTCCAGGCCCAGCTCCTTCAGGATGGCGTAGGTGGTGGCGATCGAGGCGGTGAGCACGGGCTTGCCGGTCTGCGCCTCGACCTGCGCCACTGCGGGCAGCGAAGGCATCTGCACGCAGGCCGAGAGCACGATCACGTCCGCATCGGCGTAGTCCATGCCGGCGACGATGGCGGGCAGCCTGGCCGGGTCGTGGCGGCCGACCTCCAGGTTGTCGGGAATCTCCAGAGCGCGCCAGTCCACGATCTCGAAGCCTTCGGCGGCAACGTAGTCCATGACCAGCCGGGTCAGCGGCACCATGTAGGGCGCGACCAGCGCGATCTTCTTCGCGCCCATCACCTTGAGGGCCTCGACCAGCGCGCCTGCGCTCGTGATCACCGGCGCCGAAGCGCCGTTCTCGGCCGTGCGTTCGCTCAGCCGCCGCTGCGAGACGCGGTGATAGCCCTTGCCCATGGCCATGATGGCAACCAGGCAAGCGTAGCCGAGCACGTCCACACGGGCATCGCTCAGCTCGACCGCGCAGCGGTCGCTCTCGGCGTCCATGGCGGCGAGCTCGTCCTTCTCGACCTTCTTCATGCGCATGCGGCTGGAGTGGAACGTGAAGCGATCGTTCGGCCGCAGGATGGAATGGGCCTGCAGCATGGCGGGAACTTCGGTCTCCATGGTGGTGTTCGAGCTCGGGACGATCTGTCCGATGCGGAATGTCTTGCTCATTCGGGGGCCTCTCTCGCGCGCTGAAGCTTAGGGTTTTCGATCAGTGAAAAACAAGCGTGTACATTCTATTCTTGCAAAGAGTCAGCGGAATGGCAAACGGTGTTTTACCTGATATCCATGTTCGTAATCGGGCATAAAAGCACCATAACCGGGAATTTCTTGGGTGAAATGCACCGACATGGTGAGTGCTCTGTAAATCAAAAAATAGAGCGTATACACTGTAAATGCTGTTCAGAAACTTGGCCCGATTCATGCTTTGCGATTGCATCGGAGCCTGCCGGGCAGCAGCCGTTCGCCAATCTTTCAACATCCTGCAAGGAGAAACCCGTGTCCCAGTCCCCTCGTATTGCCGTGGTCGGCGCCGGCCTCGGCGGCGCCGCGGCCGCTGCGCTGTTGCTTCAGGAGGGATTCAACGTCCGTGTCTACGAGCAGGCGCCCAACTTCTCGCGCTTGGGGGCCGGCATCCACGTAGGCCCCAACGTGATGAAGATCCTGCGTCGCATCGGCGTCGAGGACGCGCTCAATGCCCAGGGTTCGCATCCCGACTTCTGGTACAGCCGGCACTGGCAGACCGGCGATGTGCTCGCGCAGATTCCGCTCGGCGACTACGCCGTGAAAACCTACGGTGCGTCCTACCTCACCGTGCACCGGGGCGACTTCCATGCCCTTTTGATCGACGCGCTGCCGCCCAGCGTCATGGCCTACGACAAGTACCTCGTCCGGGTCGAGGACCGCGGCGACGTGGTGTTGATGCACTTTGCCGACGGCACGACCGAGGAGGCCGACATCGTGATCGGCGCCGACGGCGTGAACTCGCGCATCCGCGAGGAACTGCTCGGAGCGGAGCCCCCGAAGTACGCCGGCTACCTGGCGCATCGGGCAGTCTTCCCCACGCCCGAGGTGAAGGCCGGCATGCTGCCCTTCGACGCCTGCGTGAAGTGGTGGAGCGACGATCGCCACATGATGACCTACTTCGTCACCAGCAAGGCCGACGAGCTCTACTACGTCACCGGTGTGCCGGTCGAGGCGTGGGACCTGTCGGACCGCTGGCTGCCAAGCAGCAAGCAGGAGATGCGCGAGGCCTTCCAGGGCTGGCACCCGACGGTGCAGGCGCTGATCGACGCGACGGTGGAAGTGACCAAGTGGTCGTTGCTCGAGCGCGATCCGCTGCCCCTCTGGAGCCGTGGCCGACTGGTGCTGCTGGGCGATGCGTGCCACCCCATGAAACCGCACATGGCGCAGGGCGCCGCGATGGCCATCGAGGACGGCGCGATGCTCGCGCGCTGCCTGAAGGAAGTCGGCGCGCAGAACCACGAGCTCGCGTTCGCGCTGTACGAGGCCAACCGTGCCGAGCGCGCGAGCAAGGTGCAGCGCATCTCGCACGACAACACCTGGCTGCGCACGAACGAGGACCCGTCCTGGTGCTTCGGCTACGACGTATTCGACGTGCCCCTGGTCGATCCGAAGACGAAGACCGCTGCCTGACACCGGCGCCGCGCGGGCGCGAGGCCTTTATGCTTTCGCGCTCGATCGAACCACGCTTTGCCATATGCCGAATCGCCGTTCCGCTCACGAACCGCCCATGGAAAACTCCCTCCATCCAGACTGCGCAGTGCTCGCGCTGCGGGTCAACGGGCGCGCGCATCGGGTGCCCGCCGCGCCCGATACGCCGCTGCTGCACGTGCTGCGCAACGACCTGGCGCTGAACGGCCCCAAGTTCGGCTGCGGCCTGGGCGAATGCGGCGCGTGCACGGTGCTGATCGACGGCGTCGCGGCGCGCTCCTGCGTGATCCCCGTGCGCGCTGCGCGCGGCCGGGAGGTGACCACGCTGGAAGGGCTGGGCACGCGCGCGCAGCCCGGCGCCACGCAGCAGGCCTTCATCGAATGCCAGGCGGCGCAGTGCGGCTACTGCCTGAACGGCATGATCATGACCGTGGAGGCGCTGCTGCGCCGCAACCCGCGGCCGACCGAGGACGAGCTGCGCAGCGAGCTGCACCACAACCTGTGCCGTTGCGGTACGCACATCGAAATCCTGCGGGCGGGCTTGCGGGCCGCGCAGCTACGCGCCGAATGCGGCGCCGCCTGCGTGGGTAAGCCGCACGGGGCGGGACGATGAGCGGTATGCCGCCCGGGCCGGCCGAGGCGACACCGGTGTCCAGGGTCGAGCGCCCCGTGGACTGCCTGCATGGCCTGATGCTGCGGCCGCCGGTGGTCCTGTGGGACGGCGCACGCTATCGCGGCAGCCGTCTGGTTCGTGCGCCGCTGGCCGACGCGCGCAGCCAGCCGGGCGTCGTCTCGGTGGTGCAGTGCGCCGAGTTTATCGGCGTGGTTGCCGTAGGGGCCTTGTATGCCGGCCAGGCGCTGGCCAGTCTCGCGCCGGTGTGGCGTGCGCCGGAGGGCGGGGTACACGAGGCACCGGCCGGCACGCCGCCCGCCTCGGCGGGCGTGTCTCACGCCGATGCGCCGTCCACCCCGGCGCGCTACGTCTGGCGTACGGCCGGCAGCGACGTGCCCGCGGGCATCGAGGTGGTGGTGTGGTGCGCCGACCATCATGCCGGCGTCTGGCTGCCGCCTTGTCCGGCACCGGCCCAATGGCTGGTGCGCCGGGAGCTTGCCGCGCTGTTGAGGCTGGCGCCGGACGCGCTCGAGCTGCATGTCCTCGAGGGTGGGGCCTCGGGCCTGCACCCCCTCAGTCTGATGGATGCGGCTGCGGAGGCCGCCTTGCTGTCGCAGGCGGTCGGCCGTCCGGTCGGTGTGCCATGCCGTGGCGAGCATCCGGCGGCGCTGGCCCTGAGCGCGGTGCCGGCCGATGCGTTCGGCGCCGATGCGCCGGCAGAAGACGCGGTTTCGGCGCCGCCACCCCGGGCGGGCGCGACGGGGCCCAGGTTGCGCGCGGAATCGCCGTGGGGTGTGCGGCCCAGCCTGGCGCGCCTGCTGAGCGAGCCCGACAGTGCCCACGCCGTGGCCGGTGCCGGCGTGCAGCCGGCGGGGGCGGTCGCCGCCGGTCGGGGCGCGGTCGCCGGCGCCGCGCACGTCGGTGTCCATGAACTGAACGCCGCCCAGGTCTTTGCCCAGGAAAGCCTGTGGCACGAGCAGGCGCTGGCCCGCGGCGAGGACCCGCTCGCCTGGCGGGTGCGGCAGATGCCGGACGGGCCGGGACGCGTGCTCGCGCAGCAGGTGGTGGAATCGGCTGCGCTCGGTGCGCACGCGCCGCAGCGCGGCCCCGCAAGCGACGGCTTGCTGCATGGGCGGGGCTTGGCCACTGCCCAGGTGCAATGCACGGACGATGACGGCGGCAGTCGCATGGTCTGGAGCGCCTGGGTCGCGCAGGTGCGCGTGCAGCCGCGCACCGGCGAGGTCGACGTGACCCGTGTCGTGGCCGGGCAGGACAGCGCGCATCTGCAGGCGGTGCAAGTCGCCAGCACGCATCGGCGGATCGTCCAGGACCCGGCGCTGCTCGCCAGCGCGCGCGAGCTGCTGGGTGCGCCGGCCGCTTTCGACGATTGGGCCCCTCGCGCCGGCGCGGGGACCACGGACGGTGGTGGTGACAGTGCGCTCGCGAGGCACACGGGCGCGCTCGCGCCGGCAGCGCAAGGCGCTGTGGCCGAAGGCCGTCTGGCCGTCGACGGCGTGCTCACGCTGCCGGCTGCCGCGGCGATCGCCAATGCCATCCACGATGCCACCGGGGTGCGCCTGCGCGAGGCGCCGTTCGAGCGCGAGGCATTGCGCCTCGCGCTCTCGGCGGGCGCGGGCGCCGCGCGCAGGCCGGGCCGGCTGCGCCGCGGCTGGGCCTGGCTGGCGAGCGGCGCGGCGGGCCTGGCGGGGCTGGCGGCGATGGCCTGGCCCGTCAAGCCGGCGCTGCCGCTGACCGAAGGGCCCGACGTGTCGCTGTATTCCGAGCAAGTCATCGAGCGCGGCCGCCTGGTGGCCGCCGCCGGCGACTGCATCGCGTGCCACACGGCCCCGGGCGGTGCGCCGAACGCCGGCGGGTTCGCCCTGGAGACGCCGTTCGGCACGATCTACTCCACCAACATCACGCCGGACAACGAGACGGGCATCGGCCGCTGGTCGTATGCGGCGTTCGAGCGCGCCATGCGCGAGGGCATCCACCAGGACGGACGCCAGCTCTATCCCGCGTTTCCCTATACCGCTTTCGCCAAATTGAGCGATGCCGACATGCAGGCGCTCTACGGCTACCTGATGGCGCAGCCGCCGGTGCAGGCCGAGGCGCCCGAGACGCGCCTTGCCTTTCCGTACAGCCTGCGGCCCGCGATCGCCGGCTGGAACGCCTTGTTCCATGACCCGACACCCTTCACGCCCGACCCCGGGCGCAGCGTCGAGTGGAACCGCGGCGCCTACCTGGTGCAGGGCGCGGGGCATTGCGCGGCCTGCCATTCCCCGCGCAACAGCCTGGGTGCGGAGAAAACGGGCATTCATTACCTGGCCGGCGGCGCGGCCGAAGGCTGGCAGGCGCCGGCGCTGAACCGCCTGGCCGACGGCCCGCTGCCATGGACGCGGGAGGAACTCTACCAATACCTGCGTACCGGATACGCCGCGCGTCACGGCGTCGCCGCGGGGCCGATGGCGCCGGTGATCCACGGCCTGGCCGAGCTGCCGGACAGCGACGTGCGGGCCATCACGACCTACCTGATGGCGCTGCCGGGCGAGACGGATGCCGGCGGCGTTGCCAGTGCGCAAGCCGGTGCGAAGGCGGCCGCGGCGCCGGCCGGCCCTGCCGGCGCGCCGGCGCAGGCCGACACGGCCCGGCTCTTCCCGCAGCACGCGAACGGCGAGCGCATCTACCAGAACGCCTGCGCGGTGTGCCATGAAGCGGGCAGCGGTCCGACCCTGTTCGGCGTCAAGCCGCTGCTGGGGCTGAACACCAACCTGCACGCGGCGACGCCGGACAACCTGATCCAGGTGATCCTCAACGGGATACAGACGCCGGCGGACGATGCCCTGGGCTACATGCCGGCCTTTCGCGACAGCCTGGACGACCGGCAGATCGCCGATCTGGTCGGCTACCTGCGCAGCCGCTTCGCGCCCGGGCAGCCGGCCTGGCGGGAAGTCGCCGACGCGGCGGGCAGGATGCGCGCCGCCGGCCATACCACTCACGAGCAGGGGGAGGCGCAGCAAGCAGAGTGAGGTGCCGCGCGCCCGGCAGGGGCGCGGCGTTGCCGTCGGGGCCCGAAGGAAGGGCAGGCGGGCGGGTTCGATGGGTCCTAGTGCGCGCACCCAAGGGCGCGGTTTGAGCAACATGGTGATGACCAATCAAGGAGTTTTCAGGTGTCGTCCACATTCATCTCGGTAGAAAAGGGCATCCAGACTGCGGGTGTCGGGAAGTTCCAGTACAGGCTGTTCGTGATCTTCGGCCTGGTCTGGCTGGCCGACGCGATGCAGGTGTTGTCGATCGGCTTCAGTGCGCCATCGATCGCCAAGACCTTCGGCCTGACCATGCCGCAGGCACTGCAGACGGGAACGCTGTTCTTCGTCGGCATGCTGGTCGGCGCGTTCGCATTCGGCCGGCTGGCCGACCGCATCGGCCGCCGGCCGGTCCTGATGATGGCCGTCGTCATCGATGCCTGCGCCGGCGTGGCCTCGGCGTTTGCGCCGGAGTTCGGCTGGCTGCTCTTGCTGCGCTTCCTGACGGGCGTGGGGGTGGGCGGCACGCTGCCCGTGGACTACACGATGATGGCCGAATTCCTGCCCAGCGACCGGCGCGGCCGCTGGCTGGTGCTGCTCGAATCGTTCTGGGCCGTGGGCACGATCTGCCTGGCGATCCTCGCGCTCTTCGCGGCTTCCTGGGGCGACGATGCCTGGCGCGTGATCTTCTTCGTGACCGGGCTGCCCGCCTTGATCGGCGTGGTGCTGCGCTTCTACATTCCGGAATCGCCCCTGTACCTGAACCGCAGCGGCAAGTCGGACCAGGCGCGCTCGGTGCTCGAACGCGTGGCCAAGGTCAACGGCCGCACGGGCGGCATTCCGCCGCTGCAGCCGGAACCCCACGAGCACAAGTCCATCTTCGCGCTGTTCTCGACCGAGCTGCGCCGCCGCAGCATCGCGCTGTTCCTCGCCTGGGCGCTGATCTCCATTGCCTACTACGGTGTCTTCGTCTACCTGCCGATCCGGCTGAGCAGCGAAGGCTTCGCCTTCATGCGGGGCCAGGAATTCCTGGTGATCCTGGCGCTCGTCCAGTTGCCGGGCTTCGCGCTGTCGGCCTACGGGGTCGAGCGCTGGGGCCGCAAGCCCACCCTGATCGGCTTCCTGTTGCTGAGCGCCGTCGGCTGCATGTTCTACAGCCTGGGCACCTCGCCGGTGGTGGTGATCGGCTCGACGCTGCTCATGAGCTTCTCCCTGCTGGGCACCTGGGGGGCACTGTACGCCTTCACGCCCGAGGTCTATCCGACCGCGCTGCGCGCCAGCGGCATGGGCACGGCGGGCGCGGTGGCGCGCTTCGGCGGCCTCTTCGCGCCGGCCATCATCGCGCCGATCATGACCACGCACTTCACGCTGGCGCTGGTGGTGATCTCCAGCATGCTGGTGGCGGGGGCCGTGGCGATCTGGGCGGTCGACGTGGAGTCGCGCAACCGGGCCCTCGATTGAGGCGGACGCCGCCGCGGCCTGCGGGGCGCGGCGGTGGGCGCTCGCGAGCCGATGCGCGTGCCGGCCGCCGCTCGTTCAGGCGGCCTCGGCGTCCGGGCCGTCGCCTTCCAGCATCTTCTTGAGCAGGAAGTCCAGGGCGAGCCGCTCGGCCGGATTGAGCCTGCCGTAGGTGCTTTCGGTGATCTGCCGGGCAAACGGCTCCATGCGCCGGACCAGATCCTTGCCCTCGTCGGTCAGGCTGACGACGACCTTGCGTCTGTCTTGCGCGTCGTGGCCCACGTGCACGAGCTTGCGCTGCCTGAGGCGGTCGACCACGCCGCGGATCGTGGCCTGGTCGATGACGGTGGCCTTCACGATGTCGACCAGCGAACTGCCGCTGTGATCGCGCACCGCGCACAGCACCACGAACTGCGCGGCCGTGAGCTGCGAATCCGGGATGTACTGCTGGAAAAGCGACGTGTGCCGTTGATAGACCCGCCGCAGCAGATGACCGACCTGCTCGGAGAACAGGTAGCCGTGCTGCGGCGTCGAAGCGTTCTTCATGGTGGCGTGCGTGGGCTGATGCGTAACGTAGGCATATGATATACGCGCCTCGGTTGGCGCCCGGCCTAGTCGGGAGGGCTTGAACACCATCAGGTGGAAAATCGCCAGGAACGCGCCGAGGACCGAAAAGCCGAGGACGAACTCGGCGCTGGCGGGCGCGGCGGGCGCGGCGGGCCGGCGCGTCGGTCCGGGCGCTATGATCCTGGGTTTGCCCGCACGGGCCGAGCGTACGGCCGGCCTGTCGCGCGCCGCAGGAGGCCGTTCATGGAATCCGTACCCTTCGATCTGAGTGCCGTGCCGGACCGCGCCGGCACGGTGCAGGCGGCTCTGCAGGGCGCCGCCGGGCGCATCGAGCTTTTGGTCGATCGCCCGGTCGGGTCCGCGCGCGGCGTGGCCTTGATCACCCACCCCCAGCCGGTGCTGGGAGGCAGCCCGCGGCACAAGGTGCCGCACCGCCTGGCGCGCGCAGTCCAGCAATCGGGCTGGATCGCCGTGCGGCCCGCCTTCCGGGGTGTGGACGGCAGCGAGGGCGTCTACGACGAAGGGCGGGGCGAGACCGAGGACGTGCTGCTGGTGGCGCGCGCCATCCGGGCGCAGGCGGGCCTGCCGCTGGCCCTGGTCGGTTTCTCCTTCGGAGCCTTCGTCGCCGGCCACGCCAGTGCGGCGCTGGGCGCCGCCGGCGAGCCGGCCGACGTGACCGCGCTGGCCGGCATGCCGGTGGGCACCGTGCCCGCCGGGCGTTACTACGCCGCGCCCGAACTCGCGCCCGACGCGCTGCTGGTGCACGGTGAACGCGACGAGATGGCGCCGCTGGCTTCGCTCATGGATTGGGCGCGCGAGCGTACCCATCCGATCGTCGTGATACCGGGCGCCGATCACTTCTTCAGCGGCCGCATCGACCGGTTGGTGCAATGCGTCACCGACCGGCTGCGCCTGCGGCTCGCGGACTCGCTCAGTCCTCCCCGAGCGCCGCGAAGCGTTCGGCCAGATGGTCGATGAGTGCGCGCACCGCGGGCAGTTGGCCCCGTCGCGAAGGAAACACGGCGTGGATGATCTCGCGCCTGGGTGCCCAGCCCGGCAGCGCCTGAACCAGTTCGCCGCGCGCGATCTGCTCCTGCACCATCATGGTCGGCAGTTGGACCACGCCCACGCCGGCGATGGCCGCGGTGCGCAGCGCGAACATGCCGCGGGTGACGAGCCGGGGCCGATGACGGACCGCGGCCCGCGCACCGTCGGGGCCGTACAGGTCCCAGATGTGTTCCTGGCGCGGCTGGCCCAGGTCCATGCTGGGCAGGTCGGCCAGGTCGGCCGGCACCGTGCAGACGCGCCCGCGCAGCAGGGTGGGCGAGGCGAGCAGGCACTGGCCCCGGTCGCCCAGCACGCGCATCACCAGGTCGCTGTCTTCGATCGGCGGCGGGCGCACGCGCATGGCGATGTCGATGTTTTCGGCGATGACGTCCACGCGGCGGTTGGTGTCTTCGAGGTGTACCTCGACCAAGGGGTGGCGCATCATGAAATCGGCAACCATGGCGGCGACCCGGGTGTCGAGCAGCGCCACCGGGCAGGCCATGCGCACGGTGCCGCGCGGCTGGGCCTGGGTGACGGCCACGGCCTCCTCGGCGGCGTCGGCCTCGATCAGCATCGCCTTGCAATGCTGGTAGTAGATCTGGCCGATGTCCGTCACCGCGAACTGGCGGGTAGAGCGCTGCAGCAGGCGCACGCCCAGGCGGGCCTCGAGTTGCGCGATGCGCCGGCTGAGGCGTGACTTGGGCATGCCCGATGCGCGGCCCGCCGCGGCAAAGCCGCCGTGTTCCACGACCTGCGCGTAATAGAAGAGATCGTTGAGGTCGTAGGGCATATCGTTCTATTCATGGGACGATGTGGCCCATTTTCGCCTCTTTTGATGTGATCGTCTCGAACCTATTATGGAAACATCCAGGTTTCCTGTGAGGAACATGCCATGAAGAAGATCCTTGGGGTGTACAGCGCGCCGAGGCCGCATTGGGTCGGCGACGGCTTTCCCGTGCGCTCGCTGTTCGGCTACGACGGCCTGGGCCGCCACCTGAGCCCGTTCCTGCTGCTCGACCATGCCCAGCCCACGCGGTTCGAACCCACGCCGCGCCGGCGCGGCGTGGGCGTGCACCCGCACCGCGGCTTCGAGACGGTCACCATCGTCTACCAGGGCGAGGTCGAGCACCGCGACTCCACCGGCGCGGGCGGTGTGATCGGGCCGGGCGACGTGCAGTGGATGACGGCCGCGGGCGGCATCCTGCACGAGGAATTCCATTCGCAGGATTTCGCCCGGCGCGGCGGTACGGTGGAGATGGTGCAGCTCTGGGTGAATCTGCCCGCCAAGGACAAGATGTCGGCGCCCGGCTACCAGACGCTCCTCGCTGCGGACATCCCGGTGATCGAGCTGCCCGACGCAGCGGGCGCGGTGCGCGTGATCGCCGGCGCTTATGGCGGACGGACCGGGCCTGCGCGTACGTTCACGCCGATCGACGTCTGGGACGTGAGCCTGAGGCAGGATGGCATCGCGCGATTCACGCCCATCGCCGGCCATACCCTGGCGCTGGTGGTGCTGCGCGGTACTGTGCAGCTCAACGGCGACGCCATCGCGCGCGAGGGTCAACTGGTGCACTTCGCGCGGGAGGGCGGCGAGGACGTCGTGATCGAAGCCAATGGCGATGCCCAGGTGCTCTGGCTGGCCGGCGAGCCGATCGACGAACCCATGGTCGGCTACGGGCCTTTCGTGATGAACACGGAGGACGAGATTCGCGAGGCCATCGCCGACTTCAACAGCGGCCGCTTCGGCGCGATGCATGCGTGATGTCCCCGTCCCTGGCCCCGACCCCGGCCGGGGACGGGTAGGCCCGCGGTGTGCTCGACCACATCGCCGGTTAGCGCGACCTCATCGACAGCGACGACACGCGGAGCCGGAGTCCGTCCGGCTGCATGGCTGCGCCTGGCTCACGCGCTCGCCGGTGGTGCGGACGTAGTGGCCCGGCCCCGCACGACGACCTGTGCGGGGCCTGGCCGCAGTTCGCCGATCGCGCTGGCGTGGGCGAAGCCGTCCCGATGAAAGCAGGCCAGCACGTCGGCCGCGGCTTCGGGCGCACAGGCGACGAGCAGGCCGCCGGAGGTCTGGGGGTCGGTCAGCAGGGCGCGCAGGGTAGCGTCGGCAATGCCATCCACCGCGTCGCCGTAGGAGGCCCAATTGCGGCCGGAGGCGCCGGTCACGACGCCAGCGGCGGCGAGTTCGGGTACGGCGGGCAGCCAGGGCAGGCGCGCCGTATCGATGTGCGCCTGAAGCTGCGAGCCGCGGGCCATTTCCAGGGCATGGCCGAGCAGGCCGAAGCCGGTCACGTCGGTGATGGCATGCACGCCCGGCAGGCGCGCAATCTCGGCGCCCGGGCGATTGAGCCGGGTGGTGCTGTCGATCATGGCCGCGTAACCCGCCGCGTCGAGCAGGCCCTGCTTGAACGCGGCCGACAGCACGCCCACGCCCAGCGGCTTGCCGAGGATCAGCACGTCGCCGGCCTGGGCGTCGCAGTTGCGCTTGATGTCGCGCGGATGGGCCAGCCCCATGGCGGCCAGCCCGTAGATGGGTTCGACCGAGTCGATCGTGTGGCCGCCCGCCACGGGTATGCCGGCCTCGGCGCAGATCGATTCGCCGCCGCGCAATACCTCGGCGATCACCTCGGGCGGCAGTACGTTGACCGGCATGCCGACGATGGCCAGGGCGAGAATGGGGCGCCCGCCCATGGCGTACACATCCGACAGCGCATTCGCCGCGGCGATGCGGCCGAAATCGAAGGGGTCGTCGACTACCGGCATGAAGAAATCGGTGGTGGCGATCAGGGCCTGCTCGTCGTTCAGGCGATACACAGCGGCGTCGTCGGACGTTTCCCGGCCGACGAGCAGCTCGGGCGGCGCGAGCGGGCCGGCGTAGCGGGACAGCAGCCCCGAGAGCACGCCCGGTGCGATCTTGCAGCCGCAGCCGCCGCCGTGGGCCAGGGAGGTGAGACGAGGCGTGGCTTGAGATTCGGTCATGGTGTGCGGCGCAGTGGCGGAAGGTAGCAGGAGTCGAACCTACCTGGGAGCGTCTGACGCCCCCAACCGGGTTTGAAGCCCGGCCGCGCCACCGGGCACGGATACCTTCCTTCGAGAACCCGACGATGATAGCCGCTATGCGGTGCCGCCGCGAGCCTGCAGCGGGGCGGCCGGTTCGAACAGATCCGGCGAGCCGCGCAGCACGTGGCCGTCGCGCAGCCGGCGGGTGAGGCCGACCCGATCGAAGAACTCCAGGATCTGGATCGCGCGCTTGCGCCCGAGCCCGGCGCGGTCGCGAAACACGGCCGCGTGGGCGGTGCCCTCGCGCTGGCACAGCTCGACCACGAGCGCGGCCAGGCGGGCAAGCTGCTCGCGATGGTAGAAGAGATCCTTGACCACCTGGGCCAGTTCGCCGCGGCGCACCAGCTTGCGCAGCAGCAGACGCGTTTCGTCTTCGGGAATGGCGAACTCGCGGGCGAGCTCGCGCGTCCAGGGCGGCTCGAACCCGCCGGCGTGGATGCGTGCGAGCAGCGCGGCCGCGCGCTCGTTGTCCAGCGGCGACAGGGTGGCACCATGGCCGGGCAGGTGCAGCCACGGCCCGTTGCGCGCGATCTGCCGGCCCGCCGTCATATGTTCCATCAAAGCCGACCACAGAGATTCCGAGACCTGCGGCAGCGCCATGCGCTTGAGGCGCTGCATCTGCGCGCCGGGCTCGTCGGGCGACTGCTCGTGAAAGGCGCCGAGCGCCTGGCACACGGCGGCGCACAGCGCTTCCAGATGCGGCTGCGCGATGAGCGTGCGCGGCCCGGCGGTGCGCGGCGTGAGCCAGGTAGCGCTGTCGGCGTCGAGTTCGGGCCAGGCCGTGCGGCCGGTCAGGCGTGCCAAGGCGTCTTCCGGAACGCCCCAGGCGGCCTCGCGCAGCACCGGTGCCAGCCCTTCGCCGCGCAGCAGGCATTCGATCGCGTCGAGCCAGGCCAGGCGCTGCGCCGAGCGCCGCTTGCGGTCCGGCGCGGCCGGATCGAGCACCATGCCGCCGCCGATGGTCCGGTTGGCCTGCGGGTTGCGCAGGATGTAGCGCTCGCCGGGCATGGCGCACACGGGCGCGTCGAACACGAGCTGCACGCGCGCTCGTTCGCCCCGGCCCAGCGTGTCGACCGAAAGCGGAACCGCGTGCGCGACGTGATGCGCCGCTCCCAGGTGGACGTGGACCGGCGTCCAGGTGCGCAGCGGCTGCTCGGCATCCGGCAGCAGGTGCAGGGCCACGTCGATGTGGCGCGCGGGGGCGAAGCAGCGCACGTCGGCGATCCAGTCGCCGCGCTGGATCGCATCCTTGTCGATGCCGGCCAGGTTCAATGCCAGGCGCTGGCCGGCAGCGCCGCAGGGGCTGGGCCGGTTCTGCGCGTGGATGCTGCGCACGCGCACCGGCGTGCCGGCCGGCATCAGCCGCAGGTCGGCGCTGTCGTCCACCCGCACGGTGCCGCCGTGGGCGGTGCCGGTGACGACCGTGCCACGGCCCTGCAGCGTGAACACGCGGTCGACGGCCAGGCGGAACAGCCCGTCCGCGTTGCGCGCTCCGGTGCCGCCCGCCTGCTCGGCGAGGTGGCCGCGCAGGGCGAGCAGGCCGGGGTCGTCGGCATGGCGTGCGTCGATCTCGAAGATCGGCGCGGCTTGCAGGAAGCTGCCGGCGATGAGCGCGGCAAGCTCGGCGCGCACGTGCGCGCGCTGCGCGGCATCCGCCCGGTCAGCCTTGGTGAGGGCGACGGCGCCGCGGGCCACGCCCAGCAGTTGCAGGATGGCCAGGTGCTCGCGGGTCTGCGGCATCACGCCGTCGTCGGCCGCGACCACGAGCAGGCCGAAGTCGATGCCGCTCGCGCCGGCGGCCATGGTGTGCACCAGCTTTTCATGGCCGGGCACGTCGATGAAGCCGAGGATGTCGCCGTCCGGCAGCGGCACGTAGGCGTAGCCGAGCTGGATGCTGATGCCGCGCGCCTTCTCTTCCTTGAGGCGGTCGGTGTCGACGCCGGTCAGCGCGCGCACCAGCGTGGTCTTGCCATGGTCGATGTGCCCCGCGGTGCCGACGATCATGGCGCGGCCTCGAGCTGGCGGGCGAAGGCGTCGGTGTCGACTTCTTCGAGGCAGCGCAGGTCCAGCCACAGTGCATCGTCGGCGATGCGGCCGATCACCGGACGCGGCAGCTCGCGCAGACGGGCTTCGAGCCGGCCCAGGTGGCGTCCGGCGCGGCCCGCGCCGGACCACCGGACCGTCAATCCGGCGCTCGGCAACTGGTCCACGGGCAGTGCGCCGCTGCCGATCTGGCTGAACATGGCGGTCACATGCACGGTGTAGTCGTGTCCGACCCACGCCTGCAAGGTGGATTGCAGTCGCTGCGCCTGGGCCTGCATCTGTGCCGCGGGCCGGGTGAACAGGCGCAGCGTGGTGAGGCGCTCGGCCAGGTGTTCGGGTGCGCGGTACAGGGCCAGCACGGGTTCGAGCGCAGCCAGGGTGAGCTTGCCCACGCGCAGCGCGCGCTTGAGCGGGTTCTTCTTGATGCGGCGGATCAGGTCGGCGCGCCCCACGATCAGGCCCGCCTGCGGTCCACCGAGCAGTTTGTCGCCGCTGAACGTGACCAGGTCGGCGCCGACGGCGAGCGTCTCGCGCACGGTTTCCTCGCGCGGCAGGCCCCATTGCGTGAGGTCGACCAGGGTGCCGCTGCCCAGGTCCACCGTGGCCGGCAGGCCGTGCGCGTGGGCCAGGCGTGCGACCTCGGCCACGGGCACGCTGCGCGTAAAGCCGGTGATCGCATAGTTGCTGCAATGCACCTTCATCAGCATGGCGGTGCGTGGGCCGATGGCGGTTTCGTAATCTGCTGGATGGGTGCGGTTGGTCGTGCCGACCTCCTTCAGGCGCGCGCCGGCCCGCCCCATGATGTCGGGAATGCGAAAGGCGCCGCCGATCTCGACCAGCTCGCCGCGCGACACCACCACCTCGCGGCGGTTGGCGAGGGCGTTGAGCATCAGCAGCACGGCCGCCGCATTGTTGTTGACCACGGTGGCGGCCTCGGCACCGGTCAGCTCGCGCAGCAGCTCTTCGACGAGGTCGTCGCGATCGCCGCGCCCTCCGCTGGCCAGGTCGAACTCGAGGTTGGCCGGCGCGGTGAGCGCGCGCACCACGCCGGCCACCGCGGCGTCGGGCAGCAGGGCGCGCCCCAGGTTGGTGTGCAGCACCGTGCCGGTGAGGTTGTAGACCGCGCGCAGCCGGGGCTGCGTGGCACGGGCGATCTCACGCTGTACCTGCGCGCCGATGTGCGCTTCGTCCAGCAGGTCCGGGCTGGCGTCGCCCGTGCGGATGCGCGCGCGCAGGCCGTCCAGATGGCGGCGCAGCGCGGCGACTGTGTAGGCATGGCCGTGGGCCTGGATCTCGGCCTGGATCGCGGGCACTTGCAGGAGCCTGTCGAGCGCCGGTATGTCGGATAGCTGGGCGAAAGCGCTCACTGCGCGGCTCTCCTGTGGCTGCGCGGCATCCTCCTCGCGGGAGGAAACGCGCTGGCTTCGGGCGGCCTGGCGGAGGCGCTCATACCTCCTCCCCATGCCAGAGCAGCGGGTTGCCGCTGGCGCGCTGGTAGCCGGCTTCGCCCATGAGGATGTCCAGGGCGAGGCTGGCCAGGTCGTCGGCGACGGGGTCCACGTACAAGTCCTTCTCCTGGTAGAAGATCTTGCGGTAGGTGCCGCAGTGATCGCAGGATTCGGCGCGCACGGCGCCTGCGCGGTCGCGGGTTTCGCGGGCGTCGTCGGTCGGCGGCGCGTCCCGGCTCTCGACGCTGTGATAGACGATCTTCTCGTTGTCGCCGCAGTGGCTGCAGGTCACGCGCACGCGGTGCCATTCGGTGGCGCACAGCGGGCAGCACAGATAGCGGTAGCCGTCGTACTGGCCGCCCACGCGCACGATGCTCGCGACCGGCGCGCTCGCGCACACCGGGCACACCTCGGGCGGGCTGGTCACCGGCAACTGCGCGGCGTCGAAGCGGCTGGCGAGCGCGGTCCAGTAGACCTGCAGCGCCGCCATCACGAAGGGCGCAGCGAGCGCGTCGACGCCCACGTCGGATTCGGCCGTCAGCACGTCGGCCAGGCGCTCGAGCGCGGCGGGGTCCTGCTCGGCCAGCGCCCGCAGGCGGTGACAGGTCTCGGCCGCCTCGGCAGGCAGGGCGGGGTCGGCCAGCAGGTGCTCGAGCAGGGCGTCCAGCACGTCGCGCCAGCGCGGGTCGCGCGGCCATGCGGTGGCCTGCATCGTGGGCAGGCCGTAGGCCTGGGCGCGCTCGATCTGCTCCGGGCTGGCGCCGGGTGGCGTCAGGCTGTCGCGCAGCGCGTGCTGGGCGTCCGCCACCCGCGCCATGAGTTCGAGATAGCCTAGCAGCGGATGCCCGGCGGCGAGCTGGCGCAGGCGGTTGGCGCGGTCCTGGAATACCGCGCCCGGCTGGGGCAGACGCACGCGCGCGATGGCGGTGTGGTCCAGGGATTCGATTTCGCCGCGTGAGAGGATGCGCTGCACGTGGAACTCCTGTGAAAACGAACACGGCCGCCTGCGGCAGCCGTGTCGCGAGGGTGGGGGCGCTCGCCCGGCCTATTTGCGAACCGGCTCCTTGGGGGCCTGGCGGAACCAGGCGCGGTGGTGTTTCCAGGCCCAGCCCGGGCTGACGGTGCCGCGCACCATCGCACCCACCGACCCCTTGACCCAGATCGCCGCGTAGATATGCACGATGATCGCGCAGATCAGGACGAATGCGAAGAAGGCATGCAGCAGCGAGGCCAGCCGGATCAGCCAGATCGGGAAGTAGAACGAGAAATACTCGCGCCACATCACGATGCCGGTGAGCAGCAGCATGATCATCGACACGATCAGGGCGTAGAAGAGCAGCTTCTGGCCGGCGTTGTACTTGCCGACTTCGGGCAGGCGGTCCTCCCGGTTGTTGAGCACGTCGCCCATCCTGCCCAGCCACTGGCGGTCGGCCTTGACCAGCTTGTTGTCGCCCATCATGCGCAGGGCGAAGACGAAGAAGCACACGAACATGAGCACCCCGATGAAGGGGTGCAGGATGCGTGTCCAGGGGCCGCCGCCGAACAGGTGGGTGAGCCAGAAGAAGGCCGGATGGAACAGCGCCAGCCCCGAGAGCGCGAGCATCACGAAGGTGAGGGCGATGATCCAGTGGTTGACGCGCTGGCCGGTGGTGTAGCGCCGGACCCGCCAGCGCGGCCGCGTGAGGCGTTCGCGCGGCGGCGGATCCTGGCGGGCGGGGGCGTTCACGTTCATGGGGTCATTCATGACGCGTCTCCTGGGCTGGCGCATTGCGCAGTTCGGCTTCGGCGTGGTCTTCGTCTTCCTCGTCGGTCTCGTTCGGGCCCGTGCGCACATAGTGAAAGAAGCCGGCCAGCGCGGTCACGGCCATGGCGGCGACGGCCAGCGGCTTGGTCACGCCCTTCCACAACGAAACCATCGGGCTGATCCTGGGCTCGTCGGGCAGGTTGTTGTACAGGCTGGGCTGGTCGGCATGGTGCAGCACGTACATGACGTGCGTGCCGCCCACGCCCGCCGGGTCGTACAGGCCGGCGTTCTCGTAGCCGCGCGACTTGAGGTCCTCGATGCGCCCGGCCGCGTGCTGCTTCATGTCTTCCTTGGTACCGAACACGATGGCACCGGTAGGACAGGTCTTCACGCAGGCGGGTTCCTGGCCCACGGCCACGCGGTCGGAGCACAGGGTGCACTTGTACGCCTTGTGGTCCTTCTGCGAGATGCGCGGAATGTTGAACGGGCAGCCGGTGATGCAATAGCCGCAGCCGATGCAGTTTTCCTCGTGGAAGTCGACGATGCCGTTGGCGTATTGCACGATCGCCCCGGGCGCGGGGCAGGCCTTCAGGCAGCCCGGGTCCTCGCAGTGCATGCAGCCGTCCTTGCGGATCAGCCACTCCAGGTTGCCCTGCTCGTTCTCGAACTCGGTGAAGCGCATCACCGTCCAGGAATGCTCGGTGAGGTCGGCCGGGTTGTCGTAGACCCCCACGTTGGTGCCCACTTCGTCGCGCAGGTCGTTCCACTCCATGCAGGCGGCCTGGCAGGCCTTGCAGCCGATGCACTTGGAGACGTCGATCAGCTTGGCGACCCCGCCGGTGACGGGTTCGCGCACGCTGGGCGACGGTGTGCTCGTCGCGGAGCGGCGCTTGATGTCCAGTGATTGCAGTGCCATCGTGCGCCTCCTATACCTTTTCCACTTTGACCAGGAACGACTTGAACTCCGGCGTCTGGCTGTTGCCGTCGCCCACGACGGGCGTGAGTTCGTTGGCCAGATAGCCCGGCTTGGCCAGGCCGACAAAACCCCAGTGGATGGGGATGCCGACCTGGTGCACTGTCTTGCCCTCCACCGTGAGCGCCTTGATACGCTTGGTGACCAGCGCCACCGCCTGGATGTGGCTGCGCTTGGAGGACACCCGCACGCGCGCGCCCGTGGCGATGCCCAACTCGTTGGCCAGCGCCTCGCCGATCTCGACGAACTGTTCCGGCTGCAGGACGGCCGTGATGCGCACGTGCTTGGTCCAGTAGTGGAAGTGCTCGGTCAGACGGTAGGTGGTCGCCACGTGCGGGAAATCCTGCGCGGTGCCCATCGCGGCCAGGTCGTCCTTGAACACGCGCGCGGCCGGGTTGCTGATCGCCCGCTTCTCGTTGGGGTGCAGCGGGTTGTAGCCGAGCGGGTTCTCGAAGGGCTCGTAGTGCACGGGGAAGGGCCCTTCGGCCATGCCCGCGCGGGCGAAAAAGCGCGCCACGCCTTCCGGGTTCATGATGAACGGGCCCATGCCGCTGCCCGGCGCCTCGTCGCCCTTGAAGTCGGCCACGTCGTAGCCGCCCCAGGCATGACCGTCCCAGGAAATCAATTGACGCCTGGGGTCGAACGGCTTGCCTTCGAGATCGCAGGACGCGCGGTTGTACAGGATGCGCCGGTTGGCCGGCCAGGCCCAGGCCCAGTTCAGCGTCTGGCCGATACCGGAAGGGTCGGCGTTGTCGCGCCGCGCCATCAGGTTGCCCGTGGGCCCCCAGGCGCCGGCGAAGATCCAGCAGCCGGAGGCCGTCGAGCCGTCGTCGCGCAGCTCATGAAAGCCCGAGACCTGCTCGTCGCGCTTGCGCACGATCTTCGTGGGGTCCTTGGCGTCGTAGATGTCGAGCAGGGCCTTGCCCGAATACTCCTTGGCGAGTTCCTCGGCCGTGGGCTCGTGCTCGCGGGCGTAGGGCCAGGACAGGTTGACGATGGGATCGGGATAGGCGCCGCCTTCCTTGCGATAGGCATCGCGAAAGTGCGTGAAGAGCGTGGCCATGATCTCGATGTCGCTCTTGGCCTCGCCCGGCGGCTCGGCGCCCTTCCAGTGCCACTGCAGCCAGCGCCCGGAGTTCACCAGCGCGCCTTCCTCCTCCGCGAAACAGGTGGTGGGCAGGCGGAACACTTCGGTCTGGATGCTCTTGGGGTCGACGTCGTGGAACTCGCCCGCGTTGCGCCAGAATTCCGAGGTCTCGGTGACCAGCGGGTCCATGATCACCATGAACTTGAGCTTGGAGAAGCTCTCGGTGAGCTTGCGCTTGTTGGGCGCGGCGGCGAGCGGATTGAAGCCCTGGCAGATATAGCCGTTCATCCTGCCCTGGTGCATGAGCTCGTACACCTGGAGCATGTCGTACAGCTTGTCGAGCTTGGGCAGGTAGTCGAAGGCCCAGCGGTTCTCGGCCGTGGCCGCGTCGCCCCACCAGGCCTTCATGAGGCTGACGTGGAACTTGCGATAGTTCTGCCAGTAGCTCATCTGGTTGGGCCGCAGCGGCTTCAGGGCGCGGGTCTCGATGTACGTCTCGAAATCCTGTTCGGCTTCCATCGCCAGGGTCATGTAGCCCGGCAGCAGGTTGGACATCAGGCCCAGGTCGGTCAGGCCCTGAATGTTGGAGTGCCCGCGCAAGGCGTTCATGCCGCCGCCCGGGATGCCGATATTGCCCAGCAGCAACTGCATCATCGCGCCGGTGCGGATGATCTGCGAGCCGATCGAGTGCTGCGTCCAGCCGAGCGCATACAGGATGGTGCCGGCGCGATCGGGCGATGCCGTCGAGGCCAGCATCTCGCACACCGTCTGGAACTGGTTGCGCGGCGTGCCGCAGACGCGCTCGACCATCTCGGGCGTATAGCGCTCGTAGTGCCGGCGCATCAACTGGTAGACGCAACGCGGGTGCTGCAGCGTCGGGTCGGTGCGAACGTAGCCGTCCTCGCCGCGCTCGTAGTCCCAGCTCGTCTTGTCGTAGCCGCGGCGCTCTTCGTCGTAGCCCGAATAGATGCCGTCGGTGAAGCTGTAGTCCTCGCGGACGATGAACGAGAAGTCGGTGTAGTTGCGTACGTACTCGTGCTGGATCTTGTCGTTGTCCAGCAGATACTTGATGACGCCGCCCAGGAACACGATGTCCGTGCCCGTGCGGATCGGGGCGTAGTAGTCCGCCACGGATGCCGAGCGCGTGAAGCGCGGATCCACGACGATCAGCTTCGCCTTGTTGTGCGCCTTCGCTTCCGTGACCCACTTGAACCCGCAAGGGTGGGCCTCGGCGGCGTTGCCGCCCATGATCAGGATGATGTCCGCGTTCTTGATGTCGACCCAATGGTTCGTCATCGCGCCACGGCCGAACGTCGGGGCAAGACCTGCCACCGTCGGGCCATGTCAGACACGAGCCTGATTGTCGAACGCGAGCATCCCGAAGCTGCGTATCACCTTGTGCGTGATGTAGCCGACTTCGTTGGGGCTGGCCGACGCGGCCAGCATGCCGGTGGTGAGCCAGCGGTTGACCACGCGCCCGTCCTGGGTGGTGGCCTGGAAGTTGGCGTCGCGGTCTTCCTTCATCAGCCGGCTGATGCGGGTGTAGGCCTCGTCCCACGAGATGCGCTGCCACTGGTCCGAACCGGGCGCCCGGTATTCCGGGAACTTCAGCCGGTTGGGGCTGTGCACGAAATCGATCAGGGACGCGCCCTTCGGACAGAGCGTGCCGCGGTTGACGGGGTGGTCCGGATCGCCCTCGATGTGCATGATGGCCGGCTGCGCGTTCTTCGCGCCGTCGCCAAGGCTGTACATCAAGAGACCACAGGCGACCGAACAGTACGGACAGGTGTTGCGGGTTTCCTTCATGCGCGCGAGCTTGTACTGGCGCACCTCGGCCATCGCCTCGCCCGGGGCCGAGCCCAGCAGTGTCAGGCTGGAGCCTGCGAGGGTGGCACCCGTCACCTTGAAGAACTGGCGTCGATTCAACTGAACCATCAAGCGCTCCCTTCTGGTGAGTGATCCGGTCTGCCCGGGGGCGAAACCGGTTTGATGGGAGTATAGGCCGCTGCTTCGGACAGGGGCAATCGGCGCCCGCGCGGGCGGCGGGGCCGCACGCTACCCCGCGAAAATGCGCGCGATCAGGGGGATCAGAATGGCCGAGACGACCACCTGGCAGCCCAGGGCGAGCCCGGCGTACGCGCCCGCCCCAGCGTTCACCTGGATCGCGCGCGCCGCGCCGATGCCGTGGGCCGCCGTGCCCAGCGCGAAGCCGCGCGCCATCCAGCCGGCTTCGGTGCGCGGTACGCCCAGCAGGTCGAAGAGATAGCGTCCGGTGAGCGCCCCGACGAGGCCGGACAGGATGGCGAACACCGCGGCGAGCGGCGCGATGCCGCCGATGGCCTCGGCGATGCCCATGGCGACCGGCGTGGTGGTGGACTTGGGCGCGAGCGAGAGCAGCACGTCGGCCGGCACGCCGAGCAGCCAGCCCAGGCCCACGGCGCTGCCGCTGGCCGCCGCGCCGCCGAGCAGCGCGGCGCGCAGCAGGCGCTGCCAGCGCCGGCGCAGCTCGTGGCGCCGCACCCACAGGGGCCAGGCCATGGCGACCACCGCCGGGCCGAGCAGAAAGTGGATGAAGGCGGCGCCGGCGAAGTAGTCCTCGTAGGGGATGCCCGCGGCCAGGAGCACCAGCGCCACCGCCGCAATGCCCCAGAGGACCGGGTTGGCGAGCGGCGCCTGTCCCAGCCGCACATAGACTGCGTGCGCGAGCAGGTAGACCGCGAGGGTGAGCGTCAGCCCGAACAGGGGCGTGGCAAAGACACTGGCCTCAGGCATCGTCCGGCTCCTTGCCGGCCCGCAGCGCGAGCACGGTCACGATCATGCCGATCCAGGTCGACACGATCAGAATCAGGGCCAGCCGGCCGCCGTAGGCCTGCAGCAGTTCGAGGTGTGCGAGCACCCCGACGCCGGCGGGAATGAAGAGCAGCGACAGGTGCGAGAGCAGGAAGCCGGCGGCCTGGGCCACGGGCTCGCGCACCCGCTGCCAGGCGAGCAGGGGCAGGAGCAGCAGCAGGCCCAGCACGGCGCCGGGAAAGGGCAGGCGGGCCCAGTGGGCGATCGCCTCGCCCAGAAGCTGGCAGGCGAGCAGGCAGGTGAATCCGATGAGGGGCGACATGCGGAGCGGACAGGGCGGCAGGACGTTCGCGCGCGTGGGGCGCCGCGCGTAGAGGCGTTGATCATACTCGCGTCGCCGTGCGCGGCGGACAGCGGCGGGTGGGATTCACACGCCGAGATAGCGGTGCGAGATCTCCGGCGCCGCGGCCAGTTGCGCGGGCGAGCCCGTCCAGACCAGGCGTCCTTTCTCGATCACCAGGTGCCGGTCCACGACGCGCGCCATTTCCTTCAGGTTCTTGTCGATCACCAGGATGGTCTCGCCTTCGGCCTTCAACCGCACGAGGCAGTCCCAGATGGCCGTGCGGATGACCGGCGCGAGGCCTTCGGAGGCTTCGTCCAGGATCAGCATCGCCGGATTGGTCATGAGGGCGCGTCCGAGCGCGAGCATCTGCTGCTCGCCCCCGGAGAGCGTGCGCGCGGATTGCCGCTCGCGCTCGCGCAGGCGCGGGAAGAGGTCGTACACCTTGTCTAGCGTCCACTTGTGCGAGCGTTTCGCGCTGGCCGTGGCCAGCAGGTTCTCGCGCACGCTCAGGCTGGGAAACACGCGCCGGCCCTCGGGCACGAGGCCCATGCCGGCCTGGGCGATGCGGTGCGGCGCGCGTCCCGTCATGTCCGCGCCGCCGATGTAGACCCGGCCCTGCGTGGGCCTGATCAGGCCCATGATCGTCATCACCGTGGTGGTCTTGCCCATGCCGTTGCGGCCGATCAGCGAGACCACGCTGCCCGCCTCGACGCACAGATCCATGCCGAACAGCACCCGGCTGGGGCCGTAGCCCGCGTGCAGGTTCTCAATTCTGAGCATCTTCGTCCCCCAGATAGGCGGAGCGCACCGCCGGATGGCCGCGCACCTCGCCGACGGTGCCGGTGAGCAGCACCGCGCCCTGGACCAGGACGGTGATCCGGTCGGCCAGGGCGAAGACGGCGTCCATGTCGTGTTCGATGAGCAGGATGCTGCAGTGCCGCCGCAGCCCGTCCAGCAGTTCGGTCATGCGCGCCGACTCGTCCGCGCTCATGCCGGCCATCGGCTCGTCCAGCAGCAGCAGACGCGCGTCCTGCGCGAGCGCGATGGCGATCTCCAACTGGCGCCGCTCGCCGTGGGAGAGTTCGGCTACCGCGACGGTCGGCCGGGTGAGCCCGGCCATGTCGAGATAGCGCATCGCCTGCTGCATCAGCCGGGCGTCGCGCAACAGCGGACGCCAGAGATTGAAGGCGCCGCGCCAGCGCCGCGCCCCGCCGTCCCGGGTGATCAGCGCCAGCGCGACGTTCGTGGCGGCGTCGAACTCCAGGTAGAGCTGGCTGATCTGGAACGCGCGGGCCATGCCCAGGGCGGGGCGCTCCCAGGCGCGCAGCCCCGTGATGTCGCGCCCGCCCAGCCAGACCGAGCCGGCGTCGGGCTGCAGCTCGCCGCTGATCTGGCCGATGAGGGTGGACTTGCCCGCGCCGTTCGGCCCGATCAGGGCGTGTATCTCGCCTTCGCGCACGTCCAGGCTCACGTCGCGGGTGGCATGCAGGGCGCCGAATCGCTTGTCCAGGTGGCGCAGCGCCAGGATCGGCGTACTGTCGGTGGAGGGTGCGGCGATCATGGCGCCACCTCCTTCAGGGCGGCACCGCGCGGGGCGTCGTGCGGCGCCACGACCTTGCGGCGAGGCGCCGGGCCGGTGAGCAGCCCGTGGATGCCCCGGCGTCCGAACAGCACGACCACGAGCAGCAGCGGGCCGAAGAACAGCATCCAGTGCTCGGTCCACCGGCCGAGCAGCTCTTCCAGGCCCAGGTAGGCCATGGCACCCAGCACCGGGCCGACCAGCGTGCCCACGCCGCCCAGGATGACCATCGCCATCAGCTCCCCGGACTTGTGCCAGGACGCCATGTCCGGACTGATGAACAGAGCGTGGTTGGCCCACAGGATGCCGGCGAGGCCGGTGCCCGTGGCCGAGAGGGTGAAGGCCGTGAGGCGATAGCGCAGGGCCGACACGCCCAGGCTGACGCTGCGCCGCTCGCTCTGCCGCAGGCCCTGCAGCACGTAGCCGAAGCGCGAGTTCACGACGCGGTGCCAGAGCGCCAGGCAGGCGAGCAGCAGCCCCGCGCAGAGGTAGTAGCGCTGGACGGGGTCGGCCAGGTCCACGCCGGGCAGCGCATTGGGCTGGTCCAGCGGCATGCCGTCGTCGCCGCCATAGAGCGGCAGCGAGGTGAGCAGGTAGTACACCATCTGGCCGAAGGCCAGGGTGATCATGATGAACTGCACGCCGCTGGTGCGCAGCGACAGATAGCCCACGATCAGCCCGAGCAGGCCGCAACAGGCCAAGGCCAGCGGCCAGGCCAGCAGGGCCGCCTGGGTGCCCGTCCAGCCCAGCAGGGGCAGGCCCATGCTGGCGTGGAACGCGAGCACGCCGACGACGTAGCCGCCCAGGCCGAAGAACGCGGCGTGGCCGAAGCTGTGCATCGCGCCGTAGCCCATGACCAGGTCCAGGCTGGCGGCGGCGATGCCGTAGATCGCGAAGCGGGTGGCCAGCCCCACCAGGTGCGGTGCGTCCAGCACGCTCGCCAGCACGGGCAGCGAGGCGAACAGGGCGACCAGGATGAGGTTGAGCAGGGTGCGTCGGGACATGGTTTCCTCCGGTCAGGCGCGCATGGGCAGCAGGCCGCGCGGACGCACGAGCAGCACGATCGCCATGAAGATGTAGATGCTTGCCGAGACCAGCGCGCCGGCGACGGACACCGCCGCACTGGGCGGCAGCAACAGGTCCATCAGGGCCGGGATGTAGGCCCGGCCGAGGCTGTCGACCATGCCCACGGCGAGGGCCCCGGCGAGCGCGCCGCGCACCGAGCCCACGCCGCCCACGACGATGACGACGAAGGTGCTGATGAGCACGCGCTCGCCCATGCCGGTCTCGACGGCGAGCAGGGGCGCGGTCATCAGCCCGGCCAGTCCGCAGAGCGCGCAGCCGAGCACGAACACGCCGGTGTAGAGGCGGCCGATGCGCACGCCCAACGCGTCGACCATGTCGTGGTCGTCGGCGCCGGCGCGGATCAGCATGCCGAGGCGGGTGTGGTTGATCAGCAGCCACATGAAGACGGCGACGGCGGCGCCGATGGCGATGAAGAGCAGCCGGCCGAGCGGGTAGGGCAGGCCCGGCAGAATCTCCACGGGCGTGGCCAGCCACGCGGGCGTGGGCAGCAGGATGGGGCTGCGGCCGAACAGCACCGTGACGAGTTCGTTCGTGAAGAACACGATCGCGAGCGTGGCGAGCACCTGGTCGAGATGGCTGCGCCGGTAGAGGCGACGGATGATCGTGCGCTCGATGACCAGGCCGTAGGCCGCCGCGGCGACGATCGCCGCCAGTGCGCCGAACGCCAGCGAGCCGGTGTTCATCGTCGCCCAGGCCGCGGCGAAGGCCCCGACCATGTAGAACGAGCCGTGCGCGAGATTGACCACGCCCATGATGCCGAAGATGAGCGTCAGCCCGGAGGCGAGCAGGAACAGCAGCGCGCTGTACTGCAGGCCGTTGAGGAGTTGTTCGACGAGTAGCACGGTAGGATGATCCCCAGAGGGTGCCCGGCGCGGCGCAGCGCGCTCGGGCAGTCGCGGGCCGGGACGCGGCGCCGGCGCGAGCGCGTCGGCCGCGGGTTCAGAGCTTGCAGTCCTGGGCGAAGGCGTCGCCGGCGCCGGCCGCCGCCACGCGCAGCAGCCTGGGCACGGGCTTGCCCTGGCCGTCGTCGATGATCTCGATCAGGTGCCAATCCTGCACGGGATGCTGGTTGTTGCCGAAGGCGAAGTTGCCGCGCACCGATTCGAAGCTGGGCTCGCGCATGGCCTGGCGCAGGGCGGGCAGGTCGTCCACCCGGCCGCCGGTGGCGGCGAGCGCGGAACCGATGATGTGCGCGGTGTCGTAGGCCTGGGCGGCATAGAGCGTGGGCGCGCGGCCGTACTCGGCCTGGAAGCGCTCGACGAACGTGCGGCTGGCCGGCACGTCCAGCGCGCTGCTCCACATCGAGATGACGCGGCTGCCGATCGCGAGCGGCCCCACCGCGTCCAGCATGCGCTCGTCCATGCCGTAGGCGGTCAGCACCATGGGGATCTGCTGGGTCAGGCCCGCGCTGCCGTATTGCCGTACGAAATTGATGCCCGAGCCGCCGGTGTGGAACTGGTAGACCGCGTCGGGCGAGAGCGAGCGGATGCGCGCCAGTTCGACCGAGTAGTCGAGCTGGTTCAGCTTGGTGTAGATCTCGGTGACCTCGCCGGCGAAGCTGGACTTGAACCCTTCCAGGGCGTCGCGTCCGCCCTGGTAATTCGCCGCCAGGATCACCATGCGCTTGTAGCCGAGTTCGTTGGCGACGCGGCCCGCGACCTCGTGGCTGGTGTTGTTCTGCGTGGCCGTGGCGAAGTAGTTGGGCATGCAGCGCGCGCCCGCGAAGATCGACGGGCCGGAATTGCCGCTGACGTACAGCGCGTCCTTGGCGACCGAGGGCGCGACGGCGGCGACCACGTTGGAGAACAGCCCGCCGGTGAACACCTTCACGCCGTCGATCAGCATGCGGTCGGTGATCTGCTTGGCACGCGCCGGCTGCAGCGCATCGTCCTCGACCAGCAACTGCACCGGGACGCCGCCCAGGCGGCCGTCGCCTTCCTTGACGGCCAGCGCGAAGCCGTCGCGCGAATCCTCGCCGAGGTAGCCGGCGGGCGTGGACAGCGTGGTCACGAAACCGATGCGCACGGGCTCGGCCGCGCCCGCGAGCGCGGGCATACAGAACAGGGGCGCCAGGAGCGCGGAGATCCAGGGGGTTTTCATCGCTAGCCTCAAGATGTTTGGATTCAGGCGGGAAGCCCGCTCGGCAGGAACTTCTCGTGGAAAAAGCGGTAGTGCTCAAGGCCGGCCGCGTCGAGCCGCTCGCGCAGCGCGTCGACCATCCCGGGCGGGCCGCAGACGTAGATGTCGAAGGGGGCACCGCGCAGGGTGTCGATGTCCAGGTGGTCGGTGACCAGTCCGGATGCGCCGGGCCAGCCGGCATCGGGCCGCGCGAGCACGGGCGTCCAGGTGAAGCCCGGCATCGTGCGTGCGTAGCCGTCCAGCCGCTCGCGCAGGCAGAGGTCGTCGGACTCGTTCACGCCGTAGAACAGGTGGACCGGCGCGGGCAGGGAATCCGCGCGGGCCATGCGCGCCAGCATGGCGAGGAACGCGGAAATGCCCGTCCCGCCGGCCGCGAAGATCGTGGGACGCACGATGTCGCGCAGGTAGAAGCTGCCGTGCGGCGCGCTGAGGGTCAGCTCGTCGCCCACCGTGCAGCGCTCGCGCACGTAGTCGCTCATGGCCCCGTCGGGCAGCAGACGCACGAGCAGCTCGACGGTGTCGGCGCCCGGCGCATTGACGAACGAGTAGGCGCGGGTCTCGCCCGTGTGCGGCACCCGCAGGCGCGCGTATTGTCCCGGCAGAAAGTCCAGGGCCTGGCCGCCGGCCACGGCCAGGCGGATCAGCGCCGCGCCCGGCGAGACCCTTTCCATGGCCGTGACCCGTACAGCGTGCGTGCGCTCGAGCGCGCTCGCGCACAGCGTCGAGGCGAAGTCGAACGAGAAGGCCGCGTCCGAGTGCAGCAGCGTCTGGCAGGAGAGCACCCGGCCCGCGGTGAGTTCGGCGGGCGAGAGCGTCTCGTCGTCCACGTAGGCGAGTGTGTAGCTGCCGCTCTCGCATTGCCCCTGGCAGGTGCCGCAGACGCCTTCGCGGCAGTCGCTGGGCAGTTGCAGGCCCTGGCGCACGGCGGCGTCGAGCAGCGTCTCTTCGGGCGCCACGTCGATGAAGCCGGTGACGCCGTCGGCGAAGCTGAGCGCGGCGCGAAAGTGGGCGGCGTCAGACATGATAAAAATCCAGCACCGCATTGATGGTGTCGTTGAGCAGCAGGCAATGCTTGCGGGCGATGCGCCAGCCGTGCGCGTCGGGGCGCAGCTCGTAGGTGGCGCGGCCGAAGAACATGCCGGCCTCGCCGTGGCGTACGTAGCAGGTCAGCCAGTTCGCATCCGCGCGCAGCAGCCCGTCGGCCTGCCGCGTCGCCCGCACGTTGCTGATCTGGTGCATCGTGCGCGGCAACGGCATGGAAGCCGCCGAGGCCTGCGTGCGCAGCCGGAACACGCGGTCCTCGAGGCCGGCGCGGCTGGGGTAGTAGATGAGCGACATCTCGCGCGTGGGATCGCTGGTATGCACCAGGTCGCCGTCCCATTGTGGCATGTGGAACACCGCGTCCGGCGTGTAGGTCTCGAGGTAGGCGTCCCAGTCGTGCGCGTCGCACAAGGCGGCATGCCGATAGAGGAATTGTTCGACCCGGTGCAGTGTGGCGGCATCGACGGCCTGGCCGTCGACGACCGGCTGGGCGGCGGTGGCGGGAGCGTTCATCATGCGGCCTCCCCGACGTTGCAGGCGACGGTCCGGCCCGCGTCTCGCGCGGGCAGGCCACGCAGCAGCAACTGTTGCCAGGTGCGGTGCTGGTGGACGAACAAGCCCTCGTGGGTCAGCTCGCTCCCGGTGAGCGCCGGCTGGATGCCGAGTGCGCGCGCAGCCGGGGTGGCCTGCGTGCTCCAGGTCTGGCAGCCGCGCGAGATGTCGTTCCAGGCCTCGAGGCGGCCCTCGAAGCCGCGCTGGGCCTCGCGGAACTCGACCAGGTCGTCGGGCGTGCCCATGCCGCTGACGTTGAAGAAGTCCTCGAACTGGCGGATGCGGGCTTCGCGGTCGGCCGCGGCTTCGCCTTTCACGCCGATGCACATGCTCTGGATTTCCGTCTTGTTCCAGGCGAGGGGCCGGATGATGCGGATCTGCGAACTGATGGCGTCCATCACGAACAGACTCGGATAGAGACTGAGGTTGCGCATGCGGTGCATCATCCATTCCGCGCGCTCCTGGCCGAACTCGGCCTGTGCGCGCGGCATCACCGTGCCGTACCCGGGGCGCACCTCGGGGTTGGGAGAGGCGCTGAAGAGCACGCTGTGGCCGTTGGCGAAGCTGAACCAGCCTTCCTCCACGTCGGCCTGGCCGGCGCCCATCTTGCTCAGGTCGATGATGCCCGCGCCGCCGCTGCGGGTGTTCATCGCGTTGCGGTGCTTGACGGTGTTCACGTAGTTGTAGTGCACCGTGCTGACGTGATAGCCGTCCAGACCGTTCTCGTTCTGCAGCTTCCAGTTGCCGTCGTAGGTGTAGGTCGAGCGTCCCGGCACGATTTCCAGCTCGCCCGTGGGCGACTGCTCGACCAGCAGGTCGAGGAAAACCCTGGCGTCGCCCAGGTAGTCTTCGAGCGTATCGGTCGCCTCGGTGTCGAGGCTGACGAAGACGAAGCCGCGGTAGCTCGCGATGCGCGCCCGGCGCAGGCCCCGCGTGCTCTTGTCGAAGTCGGCGGGATACTCGGCCGGCCCCTTGACCTTCACCAGGCGGCCGTCGTTGCGGTAGCACCAGGCATGGAACGGACAGGTGAAGGTCGACTGGTTGCCCTTGGCCGCCCGCGCCAGCGTGGCGCCGCGATGCTGGCACGCGTTGAGCAGGGCATGCAGCCCGCCCTTGGCGTCGCGGGTGACGATGAGCGGCTGGCGGCCCGCGCGCAGCGTCACGTAGTCGTTCGGCCGCGCGAGCTCGCTCTCGTGGCACGCGTATATCCAGACCTTCTCGAAGATGGCCGCCATCTCCAGGTCGAACAGTTCGGGTTCGGTGAAGATGTCGCGGCGGACCCGGTAGACCCCTTCCTGGGGGCGCATGTCCAGACATGCCTCCAGGTAGGCGGACCAGTCCCGCGGTGGGTGTGGGAAATGCATGGCTTGCTCCAGGCGTGTTCGGCTGCCTGGTATTGAGCCAGAGCGGCGGGGCGCGGCCTATCCATCCGCAGGGCGCGTGCTATCCGCTTTCTCGGGGTTGAGAGGCCAGGCCCGGGCTCGTGCACGCAGGCGGAGCGCGCGCACTATCGGCGTGCCGGCGCTCCAGGCTGGTGCGTTCCCGGACCGTGCGCAGGGACGGCCTATCCCGATAGTGGGCAGGGTCTATCCGACTACCGAAATGGCGTGGAACTTGCTGTGATCAGGGCTGTATTCTTGGCCAGGAAAAGGACATCATGGACGCTATGACTCGGAGTCGAGGGTACTCTCTGCACGCCTGTCGCACGGACGCGGACGGCGTCAAGGCCTGGATGTTTCCGATCTGCGGCCCGCACCAGCTACGCGTGAGCCAGGGCCGCATGCGCTTTCAATACCGTGGCGTCACCCTGCATGCGCTGTCGTCCGTCGTCGGCGTCGTCGAGTTCGGGGCCGACGTGGTCGCCGGCATCGAAGGCACGCCGCCGAGCGCGCTCAACTACAACGTGAGCCTGCCGCTCACGGGCGAGCAGGAGCTGTGCGTGGACGGCCGGCTGGTGCGCTCCAGCGCGGACCACGGCATCGTGGTGTCGCCGTTCACCATGCAGGAGCTGGCGATCGCCGGCGACTGCCGCAAGATGATGGTGTCCTTGTCCCAGCAGTCCGTGCACCGCGTGCTGGAAGAGCTGATCCGGCGCGAACCGGAGGTGCCCCTGGTGTTCGAGAGCCGGGTGGAGGCGGTGCAGGGGGCGACGGCCGCGTGGTGGCGCCTGGTGCGCAACCTGGTCGACGACGAGGGCGCGGTCCAGCCCCTGTTCGTCCAGCCGAGCCTGGCCCAGGAGATGGAGAAACTGCTCATCAAGGGCCTCATCCTCGCCCAGCCCAACAACTATTCGGACGAGCTCGCCCGCCTGGGCGAGGCGCGCGTGCCCCACTACGTGCAGCGCGCCCGGAATTTCATGGAGCGCCACCATGGCGAGGACATCGACCTCGACGACGTGGCCGCGGCCGCCGGCGTGTCGCGCGATACGCTGTTCTCCGCCTTTCGCAAGCACTGCGGCATTTCGCCCATGGCCTACCTGAAGCAGCATCGCCTGGAGGAGGTCCGCCGCCTGATCCTCGCCACCGGCAGCGCCGGCAACGTCTCGGCCATCGCCCTGGAGTGCGGCTTGCGGCACCTGGGGCGCTTCGCCGTGGAATACCGCCGGCTGTTCGCCGAGTCTCCGTCCGACACCCTGCGGCGCGCGCGCCGCGCCGCAGCGTGAAACCCACCCCCTACGCGCTGACGCGCGCCCCCTCAAGGAAACGCCGGGCCGTCCCAAGTTTCCTTGTCCCCGTCGGGGGGGACAGGCCGGGCGCAGCCCGACCCTTGGGGGCGCTCCAGCAGGCGGCACTGGCGGACCGGCAGCGCCGTATCCGCGGTGCCCTGGATCGCATCGCCGCAGTTTCATGCGTCGGGGTGGCGCCAACGCTATGGAAAACCTGCAACCATGTCCTATCGCTATACCGTCGACAGCCACACCTACGATTTCCCCGATCTGAAGTCCCTGCTCGCCAAGGCCAGCCCGGCGCGTTCCGGCGACTACCTGGCCGGAATCGGTGCCGCCACCTACGAGGAGCGCATGGCGGCCAAGCTCGCGCTGGCCGACGTTGCGCTCACCACGTTCCTCGACGAGGCGGTCATACCCTACGAGACGGACGAGGTGACGCGCCTGATCGTCGACAGCCATGACGCTGCGGCCTTCGCTCCCGTGCGCCATCTCACGGTGGGCGGCCTGCGCGACTGGTTGCTGGACGATGCGACCGACGCGCGCGTGCTCGCCGCGCTCGCACCCGGCCTCACGCCGGAAATGGCGGCGGCGGTGAGCAAGCTGATGCGCAACCAGGACCTGATCCTGGTGGCCCGCAAGTGCCGCGTCGTCACCCGCTTTCGCAACACCATCGGCCTGCCCGGGCGGCTGTCGGTGCGCCTGCAGCCGAACCATCCCACCGACGACCTGCGCGGCATCGCCGCGAGCATGCTCGACGGCTTGCTGTACGGTTCCGGCGACGCGGTGGTGGGCATCAACCCGGCGAGCGATTCGGTGGGCGCGCTCACCCGGCTCTGGCGCATGCTGGACGCGGTGCGAGAGCATTTCGACATCCCCACCCAGACCTGCGTGCTGACGCACGTCACCACGCAGATCGAAGCGATAGCGGCAGGCGCGCCGATCGACCTGGTGTTCCAGTCCATCGCCGGCACCGAGCAGGCGAACCGAGGCTTCGGCATCGACCTGGCGCTGCTGCGCGAAGCACGGGCGGCCGCGCTGGCGCTGGGCCGCGGCACGGTGGGCGACAACGTCATGTATCTGGAGACGGGGCAGGGCAGCGCCTTGTCGGCCAACGCGCACCACGGCGTGGACCAGCAGACCTGCGAGGCGCGCGCCTACGCGGTGGCGCGCGAGCTGAAGCCCCTGCTGGTCAATACCGTGGTCGGCTTCATCGGCCCGGAGTACCTGTACGACGGCAAGCAGATCATCCGCGCGGGGCTGGAAGACCACTTCTGCGGCAAGCTGCTGGGCGTGCCCATGGGCTGCGACATCTGCTACACCAACCATGCCGAGGCCGACCAGGACGACATGGACAATCTGCTCACCCTGCTGGGCGTGGCGGGCGTGAACTTCATCATGGGCGTGCCCGGCGCCGACGACATCATGCTGAACTACCAGAGCACGTCGTTTCACGATGCGCTGTACGTGCGCCAGGCGCTCGGCCTGCGGCGGGCGCCGGAATTCGAGGCCTGGCTGGAGCGCATGGGCGTGACCGATGCCGACGGCCGCCTGGGCGACGGGCGCAACGCGCTGATCGCGCAGTTGCCGCGGCTGGCGTTGACGGCCTGACCGGGGATCATGAATGACTGCACGAGACGATCGACCGGCCGCGAGCGGGCCGCTGGACCCGCGGGCGCAGGGCCACGATGCCGCATCATCGGCGGCGACCGAGGATGCGCAGGATCTGTGGCGCACCTTGCGCACCCACACCAGCGCGCGCCTGGCCCTGGGCCGGGTGGGGCCAGGCCTGCCCAGCGCCGAAGTGCTGCGCTTCGGCCTGGCGCATGCCCAGGCGCGCGACGCGGTGCACCGGCCGCTGGATGTCGACGCGCTCGCAAGCGCGGTCCGGGCCTTGGGCATGCCCGTGCTGCGCGCCCGCAGCCAGGCGCCGGACCGCGCCACCTACCTGCTGCGCCCGGACCAGGGGCGCCTGCTGGACGAGGCGAGCCGCCAGGAACTGGAGCAGGCCGAGCCCGCGGCCGAGCTGGCCATCGTGGCGGCCGACGGGTTGTCGGCGGTGGCGGTGCAGCATCACGTACCGCCGCTGTTGGCCGAGCTGCAGAAAGTCCACGGCACGGACTGGACGCGCACGCCGGTGGTGATCGCCGAGCAGGGCCGCGTGGCGATCGGCGACCCCATCGGCGCGGCCTTGCGCGCGCGCATGGTGGTGGTCCTGGTGGGCGAGCGCCCGGGCCTCAGTTCGCCGGACAGCCTGGGCGTCTACTTCACCTACGAGCCGCGGCCGGGGCGGCTGGACAGCGAACGCAACTGCATTTCCAACGTGCGGCCCGCCGGCCTGCCCTATGTCGAGGCGGCGGCCAAGCTCGCGTATCTGCTGCGCAAGGGCTTGCGCCTGGGGTTCACCGGTGTGCGCCTGAAGGACGACAGCGAGGCCGCCGTGCTCTCGGCGCCCGGCACGTCGTCCCGGCTCGGCGCCTGAGCGCCGGCACCGGGGCCTCTTATTGCATGCGCGGCAGGCCGGCGGCTTCGATCGCCTTGCCCATCGTGTCGTAGCCTTCGCGCAGCACGTCGGCGTATTCCTGGCCGCTCAGGGTGGCGGGGTCCACGCCCAGCGAGACGAAGTTCTTGCGCACCGTCTCGTTCTCCATGGCGGCGATGGCCGCGGCCTGCAGGCGTTCGCGGGCGTCGGCCGGCGTGCCGCGCGGTACGGCGACGCCCAGCCAGGAGTCGATCTCCACCGGATAACCGGCCTCGCGCAGGGTGGGCACGTCCGGGGCCTCGGGCCAGCGCATCGGGCTGGCCGAGGCGAGCAGCTTGAGCTTGCCGCTCTGGATGTGCGGCAGGATGTCCGACGGGTTCTGGGCGATCACGTCGACCTGGCCGCCGAGCAGGGCCGTGACCGTCTCGGTGCCCGACTTGTACAGGATCTGCTCGAACCTGCCGCCGGTCGCGCGGCCCAGTTCGAACAACGCCAGGTTGTTGGGCGCGGACGGCGCGCCGAAGAACACGCCCTTGCCCTCCTTGGCGGCCGCGACGAGATCGTCGATGCTGTCGTAGCCGGCGTCGGCGCGCACGGCGATGCCGTAGCGGTAGCGGCCAAAGCCGCTGACGAAGTCGAAATCGTCCATGCCGTAGGGCACGTCCATCAGGTGGGGCGCGATGGCGATGGTCGAGTAGGTCACCACGCCCACGGTGTACCCGTCCGGCTTCTGACGCGCCACGTAGGCCGGGCCGAGGGTGCCCAGGGCGCCGGGGCGGTTTTCCACCACCACGGTCTGCCCCAGGGCCTTCTCCATGCCCTGGGCGAGCGCGCGCGCGGCGACGTCGGTGTTGCCGCCGGCGCCGTAGTTCACCACCAGGCGAACCTCGCGCTCCGGGAAGTCGGCCGCCGCCGGGGCCGCCAGGCCGAGGGCCAGCGGGGCGAGGCACAGGGTATTCAGGTATCGATGCATGGGTGTCTCCTTCTTGGTCGGTCGTGCGGCGCAGGCCGGCAAGCCTCAGGGCATGTAGAAGCCCCCGTTGATGTCGATGATGGCGCCGTTGACGAAGCCCGCGGCGTCGCTGCACAGAAAGGCGATGGCGGCGCCCACTTCGTCCGGCGTGCCGAGCCGGCGCACCGGGATCTGCGCGGCATAGCGCTCGTTGACTTCGGGGCCGGCCTGCATGGCCATCTCGGTCAGGATGCGGCCCGGGGCGACGCAGTTGGCGGTGATTCCATGCGGCCCCATCTCGCCGGCGATGGCGCGCGTCAGCCCGATCACGCCGGCCTTGGCGGCCATGTAGCTCGGGCCGGCCACCAGCGACTTGGTGCGGCCGGCGAGCGAGGCGACGTTGACGATGCGGCCGTGCCGCTGCGCCTGCATGCCGGGCAGGAAGGTCTGGCACAGGCGCAGCACCGAGGTCAGGTTGACCTCGAGCACGCGCGCCCATTCGTCGGCGGTGACTTCCAGCACGCCGCTCGAGCGGCCGTCGGGCCGCTTGGGCGAGATGCCGGCGTTGTTCACGAGCAGGGTGACGGGCGCCAGCTCGCGCTCGATGCGCGCCTGCGCGTCGGCGCAGGCGGCGGGGTCGGCGACGTCCAGGACGAGCGCACTGGCACGCGCGCGCAGTTCGGCCGGCACGATGGCCAGATCGATGGGCTGCCGATCGCTGAGCACGACGTGGTGGCCGGCGCGCAGCAGCGCGATGGCCGAGGACAGGCCGATGCCCTGCGCCGCGCCCGTCACCAGGGCGATGCGGGTGCTGTCATGCGCGAACGTGTTCATCAGGCGGCCCTCCCGTCCGGGCGCGGCGACGTGCGGCGGCCGTTCATGCGGCCTCCGGCGTGTAGAACGTGATGGGCGGAAAGGCGTTCTGGTCGCACATCACTTCGATCAAGGTGCTTTCGCTGCGCGCGCGGGCGCGCTCGATGGCGGCCTCCAGCTCGGCCGGGTCCTCCACGCGTTCGCCGGCGCAGCCGCAGGCGCGGGCGATCGCCGCGTGGTCCACCGGCGCGAAGTCCACCGCCGAGGTGTGCGCGCCGAACTTCACGTTCTCGGCATGCTTCTGGTAGCCGAGGATGCCGTTGTTGATGAGCAGCACCGTGACCTTCACCCCCATGCGCGCGGCCGTCTCCAGCTCGGACCAGACGTGGCCGAAGCCGCCGTCGCCCACGACGCAGAAGACCTCGGCGCCGGGCCGCGCGATGGCCGCGCCCAGGGCCATGGGAAAGCCCCAGCCCAGGCCGGCCAGGCCGCGCGGCGTGATGAAGCGCATGCCGGGCGCCAGGCTGACCAGGTAGTTGGCGATCCAGATCGACGAGTAGCTGGCGTCGGCTGCGACGATGGCGTCGGGGGTGAGCGCCTGCTGCAGGGCCTGCATCATGCGCTCGGGCCGGATCGGCCGCTGGCTCGAGGCGCGCACGCCGGCCGACTCGGTTTCGTAGGCGCTGCGGCCTTGCGCGATCGATTGTTCCAGCGCGTCGCGGCGCGCCTTGCGCAGGCCGAGATCCTGGCCGACGAGCGCGTCGGCCAGGGCGTCCAGCGTGAGGCGTGCGTCGCCCGCGAGCCGGACCTGCGCTTCGTAGTTGCGGCCGATCTCCTGGCCGTCCACGTCGATGTGGATGTAGGTGGCGTTGCGCGGGTAGAGCTTCCAGGAGTCCGTGCCGTTCTGGTTGGTGCGCGTGCCGACCAGCAGCACCACGTCGGCGTCGGCGATCAGCGCGCGCTGGTGCCGGGTCGAACCGTTGGGGCCCAGGAAGTACGTCATCACCCCGACGGACAGCGGATGGCGCTCGTCCACGCCGCCCTTGCCCATGACCGTGGTCGCGACCGGCAGGTGGGCCTCGTCCTGCAGGCGCACCAGGGCGGCGCTGGCGGCGGAGACGTGGACCCCGCCGCCGGCGATGACCAGCGGACGCTCGGCCCGCGCGAGCAGGCCGGCGGCGCGCTGCACGGCATCGGGCGCCGCGCAGGCGCGATCGAGCGGGAACCGGCCGAGCGACACCGTGCGCGTGGGCGCGGGGGCGGGCTCGGTGAGCAGATCGGCCGGCAGCAGCAAGGCCACGGGCCCGGGCCGGCCCGAGCAGGCCGCGGCGAAGGCCTGGTCGATGTAGTCCTCGATGCGGCTGGCCACGTTGACGCGGCGCACCCACTTGGTGACCGGGGCGAGCATGCCGATGTGGTCCAGATCCTGGAAGGCGTTGCGATCGGTCTGGTCGCGGTTGACGTCCTGGATCAGGGCGATGACGGGGATCGATACCTTGAGCGCCTCGGCCAGCGGCGCGACCAGCAGGGTGGCGGCGGGGCCGTTCTGGGCGGTGACGACCGCGGGCTTGCCGCTGATGCGGGCGTAGGCGTCCGCCATGTAGCCGCCGGCGTTCTCGGTGCGGTAGGCGATCTGCCGCAGGCCGGCCGCTTCGGCGGCCAGATGCAGCATGCTCGGCAGGCTCTGCCCGAACAGGGTGTCGACGCCGTGGCGTTCAAGCGCCCGCACGATGGCGTGCGCAACGGTGTCCTTGGGCGCGAGCCCGGGGGTTTGCAGGGGCAGGGCCATGCTGTGTCGCTCCTTTGCTTATATTTTATAAAATATATCACCAGGCCGGCGCATCGGGCAATATGGCGCCTGGCAGCAAACGCTTGCAGGAAAGAACGGCCATGAAACACACCCTGACGCCCATGACGAGGCAGAACATCACCGCCGGCATCTACGCCGAGATCAAGCGCCGCCTGATGACGGGCGGCCTGGTGCCGGGCGAGGTGCTGACGCTGCGCTCGATCAGCGAGATGCTGGGCGTGAGCCAGACCCCGGTGCGCGAGGCGCTGCTGCAACTGGTTTCCGAACGCATGCTCGCGATGACGCCGGGCAAGTCGGTGCACGTGCCGGTGCTGGACCGCGGCCGGCTGCAGGATCTGCGCGACATCCGCCTGAACCTGGAAGCGCTGGCCACCGAACGCGCCGTGCCGCGCATTACGCCGGAGGAGGTGCGCCAGCTCGAGGCGCTGCACGCGCGCATGGCGCAGGCCAAGGCCGCCGAAGACATGGAAGGCACCCTGGGCGCCAACTACGAGTTCCACTTCGCGGTGTACCGCGCCGCGCGCATGCCGGACCTGGTGGCGATCATCGAAGGGCTATGGGCGCAGACCGGGCCGTCGCTGACTTATCTCTATCGCCGCCCGTTCGTGCACCTGGAGGGCCCGCACCCGCACCTGGCCCTGATCGACGCCCTGCGGCGCGCCGACACGCCGGCGGCGGTGGCGGCCATCCGAACCGACGTGGGCGGCTACGGCGCGGCGATGATGGCGCGCCTGCCGGTGGGCGCGCAGGACGCGGCGGCCTGAACGTCATCGTCCCGGGCCGCCGGCGGCATGCCGGTCATCGCGCAGCGCCGGGTTCGGCGGCTTGCCGACGATGCCGGATGCAGATCGCCTGCACGCGTCGTCCGCTACAGGCTCGCTCCCCCATCCACCACCATCAGCAGGCCCGTGACGTAGGCCGAGTCGTCGGAAGCCAGGAAAAGCGCTGCGTTGGCAACGTCCCAGGGCGTGCCCTGACGCCCCATGGGACAGCGTGAATCCCTGAACCTGTGGCCTTCGGCAGCCTGTTCCGCGCTCTGGTAGAGCGCGTCGGCATGGGGCGTACGGATCATGCCCGGGACGATACTGTTGCAACGAACCTGGTCGGCCGCGTACTGCCGGGCAATCACCCGGGTCATGTGATTCAGTCCGGCTTTCGAGGTGCTGTACGACAGGAATTGCATGGGGCTCCACTTCAAGCTGGCCGTCGACGACACATTGATGATCGATCCGGCCCGTTGCCTGCGCATGTGGGGCAATACGGCTCGCGAGGTGGCCATGGCCCCCCGCAGATTGATCGCCATGACCCGATCCCAGTCGGCGTCGTCGACCGCCAGCAGGTCGCCCTGGACCTCGACGCCCACGTTGTTATGAAGGACATCGATCCGGCCATGTTCGCGCATGAGCGCGGCGGTCACGGCATCGACCTGCGCGGTATCGGTGACGTCCAGTTCGCGAGCCACGGCCTGGCCGCCTGCCGCACGTATCGCTTCGGCCGTTTCCTGCGCGGCCGCCAGCGAACGGTCGGTGCAAACGACCAACGCACCTTCCCGGGCGAACACGATGGCGCAGGCCGCGCCATTGCCCACCTGGTCTGCGGTGGAGAACGCCTTCTTGAGCGTACCCGCGCCGGTGACCAGCGCGACCTTGCCATGGAGTTTCATGCGGGTTCCTTCGAAAAGCAGGACGAGGCCCGGCGCTGCCGGGATCCAGGCTGCGCGCCAGCGTCGGCCTGGGCTGGACACGGTGGCGCACGGCGTCTCATTGCGTCAGGACGATCTTTCCGAAGTGTTCGTTGCGGCGCATGAGCGCGAACGCATCTTCGGCCTGCTCGAGCGGCAGGCGCACGTCGATGGGCAGGCCGAGCTTGCCGGACTGCAGGGCGGGCCAGAGGTCGGCGCGCACGCGCTGGGCAATCTCGCCGATGTTCTCATCGGTGCGTGTCCGAAACGTCATGCCGAGATACTGGATGCGGCGCAGCGAATGCAGGTCAAAGTCGAAGCGCCCGGTTTCGCCGGCCATCCGGCCCACGTTGACCATGCGCCCGCCGATGGCGGTCGCGCGCATGCTGTCGTTGATCAACGGGCCGGCGAGGAAGTCGACCAGCAGATCTGCGCCCCGCCCCTGGGTTGCGGCCAGGGCTTGCGCTGCCCACTCAGGGTCGCCGCTGTCCAGCGCGAGGTCCACGCCGAAAGCGGACAGCCGGGCGCGGCTGTCCGGCTTGGTCGACGTGCCGATGAGCAAGCCCGCACCCAGGAGCTTCGCCACCTGCAGGCACATGAGCCCGACGCTCGAGGAAGCGCCCAGTATCAGCACCGACTGGCCTGCGCGAAGCTGGCCGAGTTCAGCAAGGGCGGTGTGGGACGTGCGCAGCGCGATGGGCAGACAGGCCGCCGTGTCGTAGTCGACGGCGCTGTCCGGCAGAGGAAAGGCACGGCGCCAGTCGGTGACGGCGTATTCGGCAAAGCCGCCCAGGCCCGAACACATGACACGGTCTGCCTTCCCATACGCCGTGACGGTGCTGCCGAGCGCCACGACCTCGCCGGCCCATTCGAGCCCGAGCGGCGTACCCGCGCCTCCATGCTGTCCGTGCGCCTTGCCGTCCGCAAGCGCCAGGTCGGCCCGGTTCAACGAACTCGCGTGTACCTTGACCAGTATCTGCGTGGGCCCCGGCACGGGGATCGGCACGTCGTCCAGGGAAATGCCGGTTTCGGTTCGTACGAATGCCTTCATGCGTCGTGCTCCCGGTGTGCGCGGGCCTGGCGCCTGCGCGATCCGTGCAGAAGGGCCTGGACGGCCCACCCACGTCGGATCAGGCCTGCGTTGTCACCGGCCCGCAGGACTCCCGCAGTATCAGTTGGGTCTTGACGACGATGCGTTCGGCGCTCGGCGTCTGTGACTTGCGATCGAGCTGCTTGAAGATGAGTTGGGCCGCGCATGTGCCGACAACGTCCAGATCCCAGTTCAGCGAGGTGATCGTCGGGCTGAAGAGCCGGGAGAGGTCGGTGTCGCCGATGCTGATGACGCTGACGTCCCCGGGTACGGTGTGGCCCATGTGGCGTATCGCCTGCAGGACGCCGGCCAGGATGCGTGTCCCCAGGCAGATGAATGCCGTCGGCCGTTCGGCGAACGACAGCAGCGACATGGCTTCGCTGAACGCGAACTCCATGGCCGACTGTTCGGCGCGGATCAGGTTCGGCAACGGCGTCAATCCGCGTTCCTCGAATGCGCGTCGGAAGCCGGCGATACGCTCCTTGCCGGTCCGCAGGTCGCTGGCGGGCGTGAGCAGCGCGACGCGCGTATGGCCCAGGTTCAGCACATACTGGGTCGCCTGCAGGGCGCCGGCATAGTGGTCGACCTGCACGCCGCTGCAGCCCTGGCCGAATTCGCGGTCCAGCGCCACCACGGGCAGTTCGCGCGACAGTTGTTCCAGCAGTTCCGGCGATTCCTTCTCGCAGGGCCCGAGGATCAGGCCGTCCACGCGCCGCCCGCGGAACAGTTCGATCAACGATGTCTCGCGTTTGCGTTCGGAGTGCGTGTTGGCCACCAGAAGCGAGTACCCGGCAGCCTGGAATGCCGTTTCGGCCGCGGTGATGATCTGGGCGTACAAGGGGTTCGCGAGATCCGAGACCAGCAGGCCGATCACGCCCGAGGAGCGCGTGCGCATGCTGCGCGCCACGGCATCCGGCCGGTAGCCGAGCTGTCGCGCGGCCTGCGTCACCGCGGCGATCGCCTCCTCGCTGACGCGCCCTGTGCGGTTGAGCGCCCTGGAGGCGGTGCCGAGTGATACCCCTGCCTGCCTGGCAACGTCCCGAATGGTGACCCGATCCTTCATGATTGCGCTTTTGCTGATGTCGAGGACAGCTACGATACACGCGCTGCTCCTGGGGTATCGGCATGGCGCTACCCGCGCGCGCGGATGGGGGACGCGCCGTCCCAGGCGTCGCAGGCGCGTTGGATCTCCTCGAAATAGTCCCCTTTGCCTCCGGTCAGTTCCGACAGTTCTATCATCCCGCTGGGCAGCTCCGGGTGCAGGAAGTAGCCGAAGCGGCCACGGATTCCCATGCGCCCGCCATGTCCTTCCACGTAACCTCGCGCCAGCAATGTCTCGGCGAACTCGTCGTAGCGATCCAGCGTCCAGTAGGCGACGTGCTGGGCGCATTCTCCCGCGCGCGCCAGGGAATCGCGATACAGCGACGGCGCATCGTCGCGCTGCTGGATCAATTCGAGCTGCAGATCGCCCGAGTTGGCCAGGGCGATGGAAAGCGTCGGCGGCTGCGACGGTCTGCCGTAATAGCGGAACTCGGTGGTGCCCGCGTCTTTCTTGTAGAACCAGGGGCCCACGCCCAGCACGCTCGACCAGTGCCGCATGGCCTGCTCGATGTCCGAGACCACATAGCCGACCTGGCGAATACCGCCGAAGACAATACTCATGATGACTCCTTCTGTCATGGGACGAACATGGCACACCGGCGCAGCGTCTTGTCAGTTCATGTACGCGCCGCCGTTGATGTCCAGCGTCGTGCCGGTCACGTACGTGCTCAGGTCGCTGGCCAGAAACAGGCAGCCGCCTGCTATCTCGTGCGGCCGGCCGGCGCGCTGAAGGGGCCAGGCCTGCGCGGCTTCGTCCTTGCTGGCGTCCGAACGGCCGGTGCGCGAAAAGTCCGTCGTGATCAGGCCCGGCGCGATGGCGTTGACCCGGATGCCGTGCGGCCCGAACTCCTTGGCCATTGCGCGTGTCATGCCCAGCACGCCGGCCTTGGCGGCGCAATAGTGCGCGCCGCCGAAGATGCCGCCGCCGTTCTGCGCCGACAGCGACGAGATGCAGATCACGCTGCCTGATCCTTGTTTGACCATGCTCGGCAGCACCGCTCGAGACAGCAGAAAGACCCCGCGCAGGTTGACGCGGGCAATCCGGTCGAAGTCGGCTTCGGATATCTCCTGGAACGTTGCTTTCTGCGTGACGGCCGCGTTGTTGATCAGGATGTCGATGCGGCCGGACGACCATTCGGCCACTTGCCGGACGGCCCGTTCGCAGTGCGCCATGTGGGCGACGTCACAGCCGAATGCGGCCACTTTGCCGGGATCGGGGTCGATGTCCCGGGCGGCCTCCCGCGCCAGGTCTTCTTCCAGGTCGAGGAGTGCGACGCGTGCGCCATGTTCGACGAAAAGACGTGCGGTGGCCTTGCCGATTCCCTTGGGATGCGACGCACCGGAAATGACGGCCACCCGGTTCTCCAGCAGTTTCATGTTCGTCTCGAATGATGCGGCTCGCGCAGACACTCCCGAGCCCGGGCCGCCCGCGCGCTTTCGCGGCAAGCCTATTGCGGCTCGATGCCGGCTTCGTGGGCGATGGTCTTCCAGGCTGCGATGTCTTCGGCGTTGGCTTTCTGATGCGCCGGCCCGGGAACGAACTGAGCCGTGATGCCCAGGCCGAGCAGCTTTTCCACGACATCGGGTTCCTGCAGGGTGCTCTCCAGCACCGCCGACAGCTTCTGCACGATCGGCTCCGGTGTGCCCGCCGGCACATACATGGCCCAGTTCAGCTCGCGGTCGAAATCGATGCCTTGCTCCTTGTAGCTCGCGACATCGGGCACGCTGGGCGAACGTCGGGTGCAGACGGCCAGGCCCTTGACCTGGCCGTCGCGCACGAACGGCGTGCCGGTGGCCATGTCGACGAAGCCGAGGTCGATATGCCCGCCGATGACATCGGTGACGACCTGCGTCGTGCCCTTGTAGGGCACGTGCTGCAGTTTGACGTTGCCTTGCTGGACCAGCACCTCGCCGCAGAAATGCCCCGTGGACCCCACGCCCCAGCTTGCGTACTGGATCGGCCGGGGTTTCGTCTGCGCGAGCGCCTTGAGTTCGGCCAGGTTGTCGACGGGCAGGTTCTTGGAGGCAATGACGAGGATGGCCGAGGTGCCGATGGCGCCGATCGAGGTGAAGTCCTTGAGGGGATCGTAGGGCAAGGCCTTGTAGACGGCCGGCGAGAGAACGTGCGTCGTCATCCCGCCTATGGTGATGGTGTAGCCGTCGGCCGGGGCCCTGGCGACCATGCCGGTGCCTATGGTGCCGCCCGCGCCGGGCTTGTTCTCGACCACGACGGGTTGCCCGAGTTGCGCCGAGAAGCGCTCGGCCAGTATCCGGCCCAGGGTATCGCCTCCGCCGCCTGCCGAGAACGGCAGCAGCATGCGGATGGGTTGCGACGGATAGTCCTGAGCCAGCGCGGCCGGTACAACGAATACGGCCGATAGCAGGGCCGCGGATAGAACGCTTTTCATGCTGAGTCTCCTCCGGTTCGTGCGTTGCGGGTCTCCCTGGGTCGACCGAGCCGGGAGATCTTGGTATTCGAGCGAGCCGGCCATGCTGCCCTGTGGCGCCAGCGCCGGTTTCACCCGGGGGAATGCCACGGTGCCTCAGAGCAGGCCGAGCGAGCGCAGTTTGGCGTCCTGACAGGAGTAGGGACGCTCGCAGACGATCTTGTCGGAGCCTGGCGCGAACTCGAAGGAGGCCGCCATGCGCACGCGGAACGTGCGCCCCGTGGGCTCGTACGTTCTGCCGTTGACGGTGAAGGCGCCGCGATGCGTGCCTTCCAGCCAGAATTCCACCAGCACGGTGTCGCTGTCGTCGGCAGCGGCGACGGCGATGATGTCGTTCCTGAGATCCGGGAACGCTGCGCGCGATGTGTGGAAGTACTCCATGACCTCCTGCCTGCCGTCGAAGACGGCGCCGCTGGCGTGCATTTCGTACCGCGGATGCTGGAACGTATCGAGAACCTTGTCCCATTCGTGCACGCATTCGAGCGCCATGTGATCTTTCACGGTCTGGATGCGGGCTGCGCGCAGGTCGTTTGCCATCGGTGTTGTTCCTCCTGGCCAGCCGAGCGATGCGAACTGCGGCTGGGATGCTTCACGTTCGGCCGGAAGCTGTCATGCGCATGATGTGGAAACGTTCACGCAAATTATCGAAATTTTTTGGCTGGTCAGAAAGATGGGGTTTACCCTGGAAGAGCAAGGATGCGGTTTTTACCAAGAGAAATTAATTGCTTGATGGATTTCTTCGGTGGCGGAGAAGGCATGTCGCTACATGGAACGTTTCCACTGGCGAGCAGAAAGTGCGCCGTGAGGGGAGCAGGCGCGCACTGTGTGCGGCCAGCCGGGCCAGCCGCTCGAGCCGGCCCGCCGCCCGTCTTCAGGCCGTTACCGCGATCGGCCCGGCCTCGCGGTCGAGGTCGGGCATGATCAGCGGGCGCACGGGCTGTGCGCGCTGTTCGAGTTCCTCGCGGGCCGCGCGCAGGATGCGGTAGACGTCGGCGTCGAAGCGGGGCGGGGCCTCGCGGGCCAGCACCGCGGCCTCCTGCGCGTCCTGCGCCGTGCCGACATAGGCCCAGCGATTGAGCACGTGCAGCACCCCGCCGTTGCCCGGCAGGGCGATCGGGCCGCCGTAGGGCCAGGGCTCGACGCGGTGCGGCGCCAGCGCCTCGCACAGGCGGGCGTAGTGCAGGTGGGTCGGTTCGTGGCCCAGGCAGGCACCCAGGCAGCGGCGCAGTTGCCGCGCGAAGCAGGGCTTGCCGGGCGTCTGCTTCTCCAGTCCGGTATGGACTGCGCACAGGCCATGCTCGTCCACGCGCTCGCGCAGCCAGCCGCGGGCCGCCGCGCGGCTGGCGAACAGACCGTAGACCTCTGCGTCCACGCCGATGCCCGGATCGTTGGCGCCGGTGAGCACGAGCTGGCCGGAGACCAGGTCGGGCACCAGGCGCCAGGCGTAGGTGTTCTGCCGGGGCCGCAACTGTCGGTTGTAGAGCGGCGCGAGCGCCTTGACCTGGCTTGCCTCGACCAGCAGGGCCTCCAGTTCGGAAGCCGTCTCGGTCCACGCCACGCGCCGCACCTGCTGCGAAAGCTCCATGCTCGCGGTGCGCCGATGGTCGCCCGAGAAATGCGACAGCACGCGCCGGCGCAGGTCCACGGCCTTGCCGATGTAGAGCGGCGCGCCGCGCTCGTCCTCGAAGCGATACACGCCCGGCGCGTTCGGCAACTGCTCGGGCAGCTCGGCCGGCAGCGCCGGCGGCAGGCTGGGCAGCTCGCACAGCTTGCGCACGGTCTGCAGCAGCAGTTCGGGCGCGAATTCGGTGCGCGCCATTTCCCAGAATGCATGGATCGCGCGCGCGTCGCCCAACGCGCGGTGGCGCCCGCCGTCGGCCTCGCCCATGCGCAGGCCATGCCGGGCGATCAGCGCGTCCAGGCTGTGGCTGTCGGCTTGCGGGTAGAGGCGGCGCGACAGGCGGACCGTGCACAGCACGTTGGCGCGAAAGTCGGCGTCCATGCGCGCGAACGCGTTCTTGATGAAGCCGTAGTCGAAGCGGGCGTTGTGCGCGACGAACACATGGCCGCTCAGCAGGCCGACCAGTTCGCCGGCGAGCGCCTCGAAGGGCGGCGCATCGGCCACCATGGCGTCGGTGATGCCGGTGAGCGACTGGATCGCGCGCGGGATCGGGCAGCCCGGGTTGACGAAGCTGCGCCACTCGTGGACACCGTCGTGCCCGACTCGCACCACGGCGATTTCGGTGATGCGGTCGTGCTGGGCCGACCCGCCCGTGGTTTCGATGTCGACGAAGGCGAGATCGGGAAAGGAATGCTGCTGCATGCGCGCGATTGTACTGCCGCGCGGCCCTAGCCGGCCGCGCCGCGGGCGGCGGCCAACTGGCCTTCGACCAGGGCGGTGAAGGGCGCGAGCAGGGCGTCGTGCCGCGCGGGCGCGTCGAGCGTGTCCAGCGCGGCGGCGATGGCCTCGATGGTGGCGAGCGCGCTCTCGAAGCAGGCGCGGCGCACGGTGTAGCGCGAGCCCCGGCCCGGCGGCAGGGGCAGGCGGGGCAGGGCCGCCAGGCCGGGGTGGGTGCGGACCAGGCGGCGCGCCTGGCGCCAGGTGCCGTCGGGCACGATGAGGCGGCGCGGGCGGGCGCCCGGCGCCGCCGTCCCGGCATGGCCCGCCTCGGGTGGGAACAACAGCCAGCTTTCCTCGTCTTCCCACAGGCTGCTCGGAAAGCTCAGGCCCACGTGCAGCTCGGCATCGGCCAGCCCGAGCACGGCCAGGCGCGCGGTGTTGAGCGGGTGGCGCGCTTCGTCGGGGTGCTGGAGCACGATGACGCGGGTACGATTCGACAAGATACGAACATGCGCGCACAGGCAGTGCGAGACCGGGCGCCGGCAGCGCGGGCACGCCAGGCGTCCGGATGGGGAGGAAACGCAGGACATGACGCAGCATACCGTAGGCATCCCGCTGGTCCACGAACTGCTGCGCGAGCCCGCCGCGCGCGGCGTGGACATCGCGGCCGTGCTGCGCCGCGCGTACATCTCGCCGGCCCTGCTCGAATCGGACCAGGCGCGCGTGTCGCGCAGCCAGTACGCGGCGCTGATGCGCACGGTCAAGCGCGTGATGCGCGACGAGTTCTGGGGCTGGGGCGGGCAGCCGCTGCCACCCGGCACTTTCGCCGTGCTGTGCCGCCGGCTCGTCGGCCTGCCGGATCTGGGGGCGGCGCTGCGCGACGCCGTGGCCTTCCTGCGCCTGTTCCTGCGCGAGCTGCAGCCGCGTCTGGTCCTGCGCGGGGACGCTGCGATCCTGCTGGCCCGGCGCAAGGGGCAGCCGCTGCACGGCGCCTACGATTTCGGCGTCGCCACCCTGATGTTCGAGTGCCTGCAGGTGGCCGGCTGGCTGGTCGATCGCAGGCTGGAGCCGCGCTGCGTGACCTTCCGCTGCCGGCGGCCCGAGCACATCCGCGACAGTGTGCGTCTGCTCACGCCCAACCTGCACTTCGAGCAAGGCGAGAACAGCATCGTGCTCGACGCGGGCCTGCTGCAGTTGCCCGTCGTGCGCGATGCGCAATGTCTGCGCCGTTTTCTTGCGGCCATGCCCGAGAACCTCATCCTGCCCTATCGGGCCAGCAGCGGCGCCGGCGCCCAGGTGCGCCACCATCTGCGCCAGTTCCCCTTCGACGCCCAGCCCAGCCTCGAACAGTGCGCCGCCAGCCTGGGCGTGGCGCCGCAGACCCTGCGCCGGCGCCTGAGCGACGAGGGCACGGGCTTTCGCGTCATCGCCGCCGAGCTGCGCCGCGACGCGGCGATCGGGCTGCTCGCGCGGCGCGATCTCTCGCTCAGCCAGATCGCCGGCATGCTGGGTTTCTCCGAGTCGAGCACCTTCCATCGCGCCTTCAAGAAGGCCACCGGCGTGGCGCCCGGCGAGTACCGCCGGCATCACCTGACGGGAGCGGCGGACGCATCGCAGGCCTGAGCGTTTGGGTCAATCGCTGGAGCGCTACGGTCATTGTGGCTCCCAGGGGCGGCATGAATAATGGCGCGGCAGGCGCCGCCTGGGGCGGCCCCACGACAAAAAGAAGACCTGGAGACCCTATGACCACGTACCAAAGCGCAAGCCGTTCTCCGGCCGATGGGCCGGCGTTCTTCACTCACCTTGCTGCGACGTTGGGCTGGCTGCGTGCCGGTGCCCTGGCCCTTTGCGCCGCCGGCGCGCTCGCCGCGGCCCCGGCGCTGGCCGCCGACTGGCCCCAGCGTCCCGTCAATCTGATCGTGCCGTATCCGGCCGGCGGCGCCACCGACCTGCTGGGCCGGGTCGTGGCCCAGCGCCTGTCGGAACAATGGAAGCAGCCGGTCACCGTGGACAACCGCGGCGGCGCGGGCGGCATGATCGGCGCGGAGGCCACCTCGCGCGCCGCCCCCGACGGCTATACCCTGATGCTCACGCTGTCCTCGATGCTGCAGTTGCCGCACATGCAGCCCAGCGCGACCCTGGACGCGCGCAAGGACCTGACGGCGATCACGATGGCCGCCGTCACGCCGCTGGTGCTGGTCGTCAACGAATCCGTGCCGGCCCGCACGCCGGCCGAGCTGGCCGATCTCGCGCGCAAGGACCCCAAGCGCTACGGGTCCTACGGCTCCTACGGCACGGGCTCGACCGGCCACCTGCTGATGCACGTCTGGGGCAGCCAGCAGAATCTCGAACTGGTGCACGTCGCCTACAAGGGCGAGGCGCCGTCCGTGACCGACGTGCTCGGCGGGCAGATCCCGGCCGTCATCATGTCCCAGAACGGCGCCTTGCCGCACCTGAAGAGCGGCAAGCTGCGCGCCTTGGCGCTGACCGGCGCGGAACGCGCGCGCGACATGCCGGATGTACCCACATTCAAGGAGCTGGGCTACACGGGCATGGAACTGGCCGGCTGGTTCGGCGTGTTCGCGCCCCCGGGCCTGCCGCAGCCGCTGTCCGAGCGCATCGCCGCCGACGTGCGCCGCGTGCTGGAAGACCCGGCTACGGCCGAGCAGGTCGCGCCCGCCGGCATCATCATCAAGACCAGCAGTTCGCCGGAAGTCTTCAAGCAGCAGGTGGCGCAAGACTACGAGCGCTGGGCGGACGTGGTCCGCGACGCCGGACTCAAGGCGGACTGAGCCATGTCGCTGACGCAAGGCGTGCACCGCGCGGTGCAGCAATCCGCCGACAAGATCGCAACCGTCTTCGGCGAGCGGCGGCGCTCCTATGCGCAGCTCGCCGAGCGCGCCGCCCGCCTGGCGGGCGGACTGCAGGCCCTGGGCGTCGCCGCGGGCGACCGGGTGGCGATGCTCGCGCTCAATTCCGACCGCTATCTGGAATATTTCGTCGGCACCTGGTGGGCGGGCGCGGCGGTCAACCCGCTCAACACGCGCTGGTCGGCCGTCGAGATGGCGTATGCCCTGCGCGACTGCGACACGCAGGTGCTCTTTGTGGACGAGGCGCATGCCGGCATGCTGGCCGACGTGCGGGCGCAGGCGCCCTGCGTGCGCACCGTGATCCATGTGGGCGAGGGCGCAGCGCCCGCCGGCACGCTGGCCTACGAGGACTGGCTCGCCGCCGCGCCGCCGGCGCCCGACGCCTGCGCTGCCTGGGACAGCCTGGCGGCCATCCTGTACACGGGCGGCACGACCGGGTTTCCCAAGGGCGTGATGCTCTCGCACATGAACCTCTGGTCCTCGGCGATCGCGCGCATGGCGCAGTTCGAGGTGCCCCGCTCGTCGGTGACTCTGCTGGTGCCGCCGCTTTTCCACACCGCGGCGCTGGGGCGCTTCGTGTCGCAGCTCGTGGTGGGGGGCACCTCGGTGGTGAGCGCCATGTTCCGCCCGGAGGCGGTGATGCGCACCATCGCCGAAGAGGGCGTGAACGACATCATGCTGGTGCCCAGCATGATCCAGATGATGCTCGACGACCCGAGCTTCGGTGCGCACGATCTCTCCGGCCTGGAGCGCATCGCCTACGGCGCCTCGCCCATGTCGATGGGGCTGCTGGAGCGCGCCATGGCGGCCTGGCCGCACGCCGGCTTCTACCATGCCTACGGCATGACGGAGACCGCGCCCGTCATCAGCATCAACCCGCCCGCCAATCACACGCCGCGGGCGCGCGAGCGCGGGCTGCACCGTTCCGCGGGCCGGGCGAGCTACGCCGTCGAGGTGCGCATCGTCGATGCCGAGGGCCGGGAGGTGCCGCGCGGCACGGTGGGCGAGATCGTGGCGCGCGGCCCCAACGTGATGATGGGCTACTGGAAGCAGCCCGAGGCCACGGCCGAGGCCCTGAGGGACGGCTGGATGCACACGGGCGACGGCGCCTACATGGACGACGAGGGCTACCTCTACGTGGTGGACCGCATCAAGGACATGATCGTGACCGGCGGCGAGAACGTCTACAGCGCCGAAGTCGAGAGCGTGCTCTCGCGCCATCCCGACGTGTCCCAGTGCGCGGTGATCGGCGTGCCCGACGAGCGCTGGGGCGAGCGGGTGCACGCGGTCGTGGTGCCGCGCGCGGGCGCGAACATCGATCTCGAGGCCCTGCGCGAGTTCTGCCGCGAGCGGCTGGCGGGCTACAAGCTGCCGCGCAGTCTGGACGCCGTCGACGAGCTGCCGATGTCGCCGGCCGGCAAGGTGCTCAAGCAGGTGCTGCGCAAGCCCTACTGGAGCGGCCGGGAGCGCAACGTCAACTGAGCCTGCGGCGGCGTAGCGGCGAGGCGTCGGCGAGCGCGGGGCTGTCGTTCGCGCAGGCCGCGTTCACGCCGATGGGCGAGTCTTCAAGGGAGGCCGGCCCCGGGCGGGGCGGGGGTGCCGGCGACTTCGAACGCGACGCTCTGGTGGCGTCCGGTCGCGTCGATGGCGGTCAGCCGGTGCCGGCCGTCGCGCGCGAAGCGCAGGGTCGGGCTGGCCGGCTCGGCAGGCAGCGTCCGGCCGTCGAGCAGCCAGCGCACCGGCGCCGCGCCACCCTGCGCCTGCACCCGCACCGCCACCTCGCGGCCGCCGGCGGCCGGACGCAGTACGGCCTCGTCGGCAACCCCCTGGATCGCGAGTCCGCCGGCGGCGGGCTGCGCCGCAGGACGGCAATCCGGCGCCCAGCCCAACTCGGCCAGCGGCTGGGCCAATCCGCGCAGCGCCAGCCAGGGCCGCACGGCCACCGGCCAGGTGGCCAGATCGGTTGCCTGCGATTCGCGCGCGCAGGCGGGCGTGACGCGCAGGCCCGACGCGGCATCGCGCCACACGGTCTGTACCAGTGGGGCGCCGCCGATGCGGTCGGCCAGCGTGGGCGGCGCCGTGCCGGCGATGGTCCAGGCCGTGCGGCGCTGCAGGCATTGCGCCGGCGGTGTGTCCGCGGCGCGCAGGCCCAGCGGCCAGCAGATCGTCGTGCGCGCCACCCCGGGCGGCGGTGCCGCACGCGCCGCGCCGGCGGCCGGCAGGGCCGCGGCCAGGTCGGCGAGCAGCGGCGCCGCGACGTTGGCGCCGAAGAAACCGGGGTTGGGCGTGCCGTCCGGCCGCCCGACCCAGACGCCCAGCGTGTAGCGCTCGGTCACGCCGATCGCCCAGGCATCGCGAAAGCCGAAGCTGGTGCCGGTCTTCCAGGCGAGGCCGCGCCGCGCGCCGGCGTAGGGCCGGTCGGGATGGCCGCCGGTCTCCAGAATGTCGCGCACGATGTAGGCGGCCTGCGGGCTCATCAGGCGGCGTTCCTCGCGCGGCTGCCCGGCCAGCAGCCGGGGCGTGCCCGCCACGCCGTCCCGTGCCAGCGCCCGGTAGGCGCCGACCAGCTCGGTCAGGGTGGTCCCGGCACCGCCCAGGATCACGCTCAGGTTCGGCTGGGCGTAGGCCGGCAGCCGCAACGGCAAGCCGCCGTTGCGCAGGCGCGCCACGAAGCGTTGCGGGCCGACGCGCTCGAGCAGGTCCACGGCGGGCACGTTCAGCGATCGCACCAGGGCCTCGGCGACGCTGACCGGCCCGATGAAACCCGCCTGGAAGTTGCCGGGCCGGTAGCCGCCGAAGGATTGCGGCGCATCGACCAGCAGGCTCTCGGAATGCACCAGCCCGTCGTCCAGCGCCAGGGCGTACAGAAAGGGCTTGAGCGTGGAGCCGGGCGAGCGCGAGGCGATGCTCATGTCCACGTAGCCGGCGCGCTCGGGGTTGGCGAAGTCCGCCGTGCCGGCGTGGGCCAGGACCTCCAGCGTGTCGTTGTCCAGCACCATGGCCGCCATCGTCATCTGCGGCGGCAGGGTGAGCACGCGGTCCTCGAGCATGCGTTCCAGTGTGCTCTGCAGTTCGGCCGACAGCGTCGAGCGCACCACCGGCCCCGGGTGTTCGCGCTGCAGCCGCTCGGCCGCGAGCGGCGCCAGCCAGCGCGCGCGCAGCGGCGGCACCAGGATGTTCTCGAGGCGGGCATCCTGTACGGCGGCCGCCGGCCAGCGCCCGGTGGCCGCCATGCGCTGCAGCACCTTGTCGCGCGCCGCGCGCGCCGCCTCGGGGTGACGATCCAGGCGCAGCCGGGAGGGCGCCTGCGGCAGGGCGGCGAGCAGCGCGGCCTCGGCATGCGTCAGGTGCGCGGCGGGCTTGCCCAGCCACATCCGGCTCGCCATCTCCACGCCCTCGACGATGCCGCCCATCGGTGCATGATTCAGGTACAGGGTGAGGATCTCGTCCTTGTCCAGGTGCCATTCGAGCTGCAGCGCGCGCAGTATCTGGCGCGCCTTGGTGGACAGGGCGCGGGTGTCCGCCTGCAGGCCGGGTTCGATCAGCCGGGCGACCTGCATCGTCAGCGTCGAGCCGCCCGACACGATGCGCCCCCGGCGCAGCCACTGCCAGCCCGCGCGCGCCAGGGCCCAGGGGTTGACCCCGGGATGCCAGCGGAACCAGCGGTCCTCGTAGGTGAGCAGCGCGTCGAGATAGCGCGGCGACACGTCGGCCAGGCCGACCGGGTAGCGCCAGACGCCGTCGGGGCTGGGCCAGGTGCGCAGGGGGACCCCGTCGCGATCGGTGACCACGGTGCCGCCGCGCGCGTCGGGCAGGGGCAGGGGGTACCGCTGGTCCAGCACCAGCGCCGCCGCGCCCAGCGCCAGGCCGAGCGTACCCAGCGCGGACGCAGCCAGGCGGGCGCACCGGCGCCGGCGCGAGGACCTGCCGGGCGGCAAGCGCTCCCTCCGGGCGGCCACGCGGGAGCGCTCAGCGTCGCGCGCCGGGGCCATCGGCGCGCTGCACCGTGACGGTGCCGGTGCGGCCAATGCCGCGGATCTCCGGCCGGTACATGTCTTCGAGAAGCGCGGGCGGCATGGTGTAGGTGCCGGGGTTGGTCGCCTGCAGGCGGTAGAACAGGACCACGCTGGGCTTGCTGCCGGCCGCCACGCGCACGCCCGCCACGTAGCGGTCGTCACGGTACTCGCGATAGCTCGCCACCGAGTCGTCGGCGGCCGCGTCCATGCGCGTGCCGCCGAAGTCCACGTTGCGGATCTCGTCGTCGGGTGAGAGATTCTCGTTGTTCAGCTCGAAGCCGGCCGGGATGCGATGCACCAGCAGCCCGGTCTCGATGTCGTGCTCGGCCTGTAGCTCCAGCTTGACGACCAGGGTCTGGCCCGAGGCGATCGGCTCGCCCTGCCAGGCGCGTCCGTCCGTGTGGTACCAACCGGCGGTGACGCCGGCACTGCGGCGCTCCGGCTGCACGGGTGCGGGCATGTAGCCCTGGCTGCGGACCTCGTAGAAGAGCGGGGCCTGCCCGGTGTTGGTCAGACGTGCGGTGCGCGCCGCCTTGCCGTCCAGGCTGGCGGTGGCGGTGCCGTCGCGCGCCAGGGTGTGCTCCGAGCCGCCGACCGCCAGTGCCAGCCGCCAGTCGTCGGTGGCGCCGACGCGCGCCGCCTGCCAGGCCAGGATCAGGGCGAGCTGTTCCTGCGTCGACAGATAGCTGCGCTCGCCCAGGGTCTGGGTGGCCTGCACGAAAAGCACCTCTTTGCGCGGGTGCTCGAGCGTGTGCTGGGTCATCAGGCTGTAGGCCAGGGCGTTGTCGCGCACGCGGCTGCCGTAATCGCCCAGCCAGTAGCTGCCGGCGGCGCCGGCCATGCCATAGGGCCGGGTCATGCCGGCGTCCAGTGCCTGCCGGCTGCGCGGGGCGTCGCCCATGAGCTTGAAGGCGGCGGCCAGGTGAATCAGCGGCAGCACGGAGCGGGCGCGCTCCGCCTGGCCGTCGTACAACTCGCGCAGGCTGGCGAGCGGCGCCTGCTGCTCCCGGGCGAGCACGTAGCCGGCATAGGCCAGGGCGGCGAAGCGCTGGTGGCCGTCGGCGATCAGGCGGGCGTCGGCGTCGCGATAGCTGGTCTGGTCGTCGAACCGGGCCAGTCGCTCGGGCAGCGTCGGAAAGCGCGACGGGCCTTCGCGCAGGCGCGCCTGCAGCCAGCCGTTCGCGCGTTCGATCATCTGCGCGGGCAGGGCGTGGCCGGCGCGCCGCGCATCCTGCAGGAAGGCCGTGACATAGGCCGTCAGCCAGACATCCTGGCGGCCATCGCCCCAGAGGGAGAAAGCGCCCGAGGCCGCCTGCATGCCGGCGAGCCGGCCGATGGCCGCCGCCACGCGGCGTTCGCGCTCCTCGGCCGAGACGTCCCGCATGCCGAGCGAGCCGGCTTGCCCAGCGTCGATCATGAGATAAGGATAGGCCGCGCTGATGGTCTGCTCGGTGCAGCCGTAGGGATAGGTCAGCAGATCGTGCACCAGTCGTTCGACCGGCACCGGTGGGCGGGCGTCGGCGCTCACCGACACCTGCAGCCCGGCCTCGGCCAGGCCGGCGAACCAGCCCGGTTCGGCTTGCGCGCTCTCGCCCGGCGCCAGTCGGCCGCGGTGCACGCTCTGGCGCGCCGGCGTGGCCGCGGCCACGCCGAGCGTGGCGCGACGTTCGATGCGGATCGGCTCGCTGCCGCCCTTGCCCTGCACATGCAGGGTGAGCAGGGCGTCGCCCACGCCCTGGGCGCGGGCGGTGAAGCGCAGCGTGCGGCGCTCGCCGTCCGCCAGGCGCAAGGTGCGCGCGCCTTCCTCGATCGCCAGGGGCGCAGCGGCCTCCAGCGCCAGCTCGACGTCCTGGGCGTTGCCGCTGAGATTGGCCACGTCGAGCGCGATCGACGTCTGGTCGCCGTCGTTCAGAAAGCGCGGCGCGGCGAGTTCGGCGACGATGGGTGCGGCCACCACCATCTGCGCCTCGGCGCTGCCGTAGCGATCCTGCGTGAACGCCGCGGCCATCAGGCGCAGGGTGCCGTTGAAGTCGGGCAGCGCCAGCGGCACCTGCACGCGCCCGTCGGCGCCGACCTGCAGCGGCCCGGAGAAGAGGTCGACCAGGCGGACCTTGGGCGGCATGGGCTCGCGCAGGCGCTCGCCGCTGTCGCCGCCCCATTTCAGGCGGCCGCGCTGGCCCTGCATGGCTTCGATCAGTCGTCCGTACATGTCCAGCATCTGCGCGCCGTAGCGCTGCTGGCCGAAGAAGAAGTCGAAGGGGTCGGGCGTCGGATAGCGCGTGATGTTGAGAATCCCCACGTCCACCGCCGAGAGCGTCGCCCAGACCGTATCGCCCGGCGCCGCCCCGTCGACGGACAGCGCGACCGTTTGCGTGGTCTCGGGGCGCACCCGCGCCGGCGCGTCGATCTTCACGCCCAGGCGGCGATCCTCGCGGGCGAGCGGGACGTGCAGCAGGCCCACCGCGCGCGCGGGCGTGACCCGGGCCTCGCCCTGGGCGCCGGCGCGAAACGCGATCACGCTGATGTAGAGGTCCTGGCGCTCCCAGGCCGGGTCAAAGGGGATGGCCAGCGTCGTGCCGCCGGCCTGGATCGGCATGCGCGCGTTCCAGCGCACGCCGCCGCCTTCGACCAGGACCAGGGCTTCGCCGTCATGCGGCGGCACGGCGTGCACGCGCAGCGTGTCGCCATCGCCCACGGCATTCTCCAGGCGTAGCTGGACGCGATCGGGCCGATTGCCCAGGTTTTCGGCGTCCTGCGCGTCCCAGCCGGCGTAGAAGCGGTAGCGCAGCACGCGGCCGTTCTCCGGGTCGGTGATCTCAAGGCGGTAGCGGCCCCAGTCGACCGGCACCGCCAGGCGGGTGCGCTCGGCGAGGTCCAGCGTGCGCGAGTCGACCAGTTCGTCGGTCTCGGTGTAGCCGCTGTTCCAGCCGCTCTGGTCGTCGAAGCGCCAGTAGTATTCGCGCCGCTCATGGAACAGGCGCACCGAGGCTTCGCCGCCCGGCGCGAGCGTGCCGTCGCGGCGCGCTCGCGCCACCTCGAACTCGGCGAGGCTGCCCTGGCGGGTCACGTCGTTGTCGAAGAGCGGACGCACGCCGACCAGCGCCTCGGCCGGCCATACCAGGGTGTCATGGGTGCGGATCACGGGCCGCCCGCCCGATTCGAGCAGGCTGAGGCGCACCCGCGCCCGCATGGGCGATTGGGCGCCGGCGAGTTCCAGCGGCACCTCCAGACTCGCGCGGCCCTCGGCGTCGGTTTCCTGCTCCGGCAGTTCCTGCCACTGGCGGCGGGCGTCGTCGGCCACGTCGCCGAAGATGAAGCCGGGCAAGGTTTCCGGCAGCGGCACACGGGCACGCTCGACGCCGAGCGTGCCGAGCAGGCGATTGCCGGCCGCGGGCGCGCCATACAGATAGCGGCCGCGCACCTGGAGTTCCAGAGGCTGGCCGACGAGCAGTTCGTCGGCCGCCTTGGTGAAGTCCAGGGCCATGCGTTCGGGCAGGAACTCCTCCACCGAGAACGACCACACGGTGTCGGGCTGGCGTGCGCCCGGATCGCGGCGCAGCTCCAGCCGCCAGGTGCCGGTGGCCGCGTCGGCGGGCAGTGCGATGTCGTGCTCGACGTAGCCTGGGGCGCTCGCATGCGGCTGCCAGACCTCGGTGCGTACCGTGCGGCCATCCGGGCGCTTCAGCGTGGCGGTGATCGGGGCCGCGGGCAGGGGTTCGCCGTCCGGGCCGCGTTGCAGCACCGACACCGCGAAGGTTTCGCCGGGTCGATACAGGTCGCGCCCGGCGTAGGCGAACAGCCGGTTCTCGCCGGCGGCGTGACCGGTGGCGGCGAACTCGCTCAGGTCCAGCGCCGGCTGGGCGAGCGAGAGCAGGGTCTGCTCCTGGCCGCGCCGGGCCACGACCAGCCGGGCGTCGCCCGGCAGGCTGGCGAAGGCCGCCCGGCCGACGGCATCGGTGCGTGCGCCGGCAATGCGCTTGCCGTCGCCGTCGAGCAGATCGACGGCGACGGCCTCGGCGGCGCGTGCGCTGGTGAGCGACGTTACATAGACATCCAGCGCGTCGGCCTGGCGATGGGCGTGCACGCCGAGATCGCTGACGTAGAAATACGTGACCTGGGATTCGTAGTTGAAGCGCCCGGGCTGGCTCATCACGGCCACGTAGATGCCTGGCTCCTGCAGCTCGGCGATGTCCTCGACCGGCAGGAAGGTGGTGCTGCGGCGGTCCTTCTCGGTGCTGGCGACGAAGCGGCCGGTGTAGACGCTCTGGGTGATGGGCGCCAGGCGGTCGAGGTCGTAGATGCCGACGCTGCCCTGCAGGCTGCGGTTGCCGGCCCAGCGCCAGGGGTCGTCCTCGGCGTCGTCGCCGTTCGTTTCGGCGGCAGCCTCGGGTTCGTTGCCGCGCACGCGCAGCACGGTTTCGTAGAAGTAGGGCGCCTTCTCGGGCGGGATGCGCAGGAACTGCACATCGACCTCGGGCACGTTGACGGTCACGATGGGCAGCCCGCCGTTCTGCCCGGCCGGCAGGACGACGCCTCGGCTGGGGAAGAAGTATGCCGGCGGCATGGTCGGTGTCTCCAGATCGCAGCTCGCCGCTTCGGGCAGGGTGGCGCCGTCGGCAGCCGCCACCTGGGCGCCGATCGCCACCTGATAGCGCCGGTTCGGCTGCTGGTAGGGCAGATAGGCCACGCGCGGGTTCTCGCCGAGCACCCACTCGCCCTGGATGGGCTGGGCAGCCGCGGCATCCTTGGCGGGCGTGGCGGCGGCCTGCTCGGCATCGTCCTGCGCCCCGCCGCGGCGTCGTTGCGCGGTCTGGTCGGGCACCGGGCCGAGGTCGCTGGCCTTGAGCAGGCTGGCCAGGTCCTGGCCGGCACGCAGCGGCTGGGTGAAGGTGACGGCGATGGCCTGCGCGTTGTCGTACAGGCGCGCCGTGCAATCGAGCAGGGCGAAGGCGTCGGGGGTGCCGGTGTCCGAGGCCGGCAGCGCCGGCGCCCCGGACGCGGGATCTGCCTTGGCAGGCTCGGCCGGCGCAGGCGTGGCCGGCGCCGTTGCGGCGCCTGGCGACGCCGAGGCCACGCTTGCCGTCGCCGCGGGCGCAGCCGGGGCGCCGGCCCGGGCATCGGCGCTGCGCGCGCCCATCCACCAGCCGACCGCCGCGACCGCAACGAGAAGAAGCAGGCCGAGAAACACTCCGACCCATACCGTGCGATTGCTCTTTGTCATCCGCCTGTCTCCGCTGCCCTCGCGCCCGGCTGGCGCACCCGGCCGATTGTGCCAGAGGCTGCGGCGGGGCCTGTTGGTACGAGGCGACGTTGGCCGCGCGGCACAGTAAAATGGCGGCTTCCGCCTTCATCCTCCCGCCTTTCCGTGTCGAACATCCTGCGTCTGCCCGGCTCCAACGCCCTGTCCTCCTTTCGCCGCGAGCGCCTGCTGGCCCGCCTGCACGCGCTCGGCGCGCCGATTGCCGAGGTCTCAGCCCGTCACGTGCACTTCGTGCACACGGATGCCGCGCTGGACGCCGCGGCGCGCGCCAACCTGGAGCGCCTGCTGGCCTACGGCGAGCCGGCCGACGCCGAGGTGCAGGGCGTCGGCCTGTTGGTGATTCCGCGCCTGGGCACGATCTCGCCCTGGGCCAGCAAGGCCACCGACATCGCGCGCAACTGCGACATTCCCGGCGTGCTGCGCATCGAGCGCGCCGTGCAGTACACCCTCGTGCCGCAGCGCGGCTGGCTGGGCGAGAAGAAGATCCCGTCCGAGCAACTGGCCGCCATCGCCGGCGCGCTGCACGACCGCATGACCGAGACCGTGGTCGATGCGCACTTCGACGGCGCCGCGCTGTTCGCCGAGCTGCCCGGCAAGCCGCTCGCCAGCGTGCCGCTGCTGGCCCAGGGCCGCGCCGCCATCGACGCGGCCAACGCCTCGCTCGGCCTGGCGCTGTCCGAAGACGAAGTGCTGTACCTGGCCGAAGCCTTCACCAGGCTGCAGCGCGATCCCACCGACGTCGAGCTGATGATGTTCGCGCAGGCCAACAGCGAGCACTGCCGGCACAAGATCTTCAACGCGCAGTGGCGCATCGACGCGGCCGACCAGCCCCACACCCTGTTCGGCATGATCCGCCAGACGCACGCGGCCCAGCCGCGCGGCACGGTGGTGGCCTACTCGGACAACGCCGCCATCATGGAAGGCGGCGCGGCCGAGCGCTTTCACCCGGTGCCGGGCGGCCATGCGTACGCCGCGCGCAGCGCGCTGGTGCACACGCTCATGAAGGTCGAGACGCACAATCACCCGACCGCCATCGCCCCGTTCCCGGGCGCGGCCACGGGCGCGGGCGGCGAAATCCGCGACGAAGGCGCCACCGGGCGCGGCTCCAAACCCAAGGCGGGCCTGACCGGCTTCACCGTGTCGCACCTGCGTCTGCCCGAGGCCACGCGCGCGTGGGAAGCCGATCACCACGGCCTGCCCGAGCGCATCGCCAGCCCGCTCTCGATCATGATCGACGGCCCGATCGGCGGCGCGGCCTTCAACAACGAATTCGGCCGGCCCAATCTGCTCGGCTACTTCCGCACCTATGAGCAGACCGCGGGCGGCACCCGCTGGGGCTATCACAAGCCCATCATGATCGCCGGCGGCCTGGGCAGCATCGACGCCGGCCTCACCCGGAAAGATCCGATCCCGCCCGGCTCGCTCCTGATCCAGCTCGGCGGGCCCGGCATGCGCATCGGCATGGGCGGCGGCGCCGCGTCCAGCATGGGCGTGGGCAGCAACACCGCCGAACTCGACTTCGACTCCGTGCAGCGCGGCAACCCCGAGATCCAGCGCCGGGCGCAGGAAGTCATCGACCGCTGCTGGCAACTGGGCGCGGACAACCCGGTGCTCTCGATCCACGACGTGGGCGCGGGCGGCCTGTCCAATGCCTTTCCCGAGATCGTCAACGACGCCGGGCGCGGCGCGACCTTCGACCTGCGCGAAGTGCATATCGAGGAATCCGGCATGTCGCCGGCCGAGATCTGGTCCAACGAATCCCAGGAGCGCTACGTCCTTGCCATCGCGCCGGCCAGCCTGGGCCTCTTCGACGCGCTGTGCAGGCGCGAGCGCTGCCCGTACGCGGTAGTGGGCATCGCCACCGAAGAGCGCCAGTTGCGCGTGGTCGACGCCGAAGGGCTGGACCCGCTGCCGGGCGACGTACCGGCAGCGCACGCACAGCCCCGCCCGGTCGACCTGCCCATCGACGTCATCCTCGGCAAGCCGCCGCGCATGCTACGCGACGCCGAGCGCGTGCCCGGCGTGCGCGAGCCGCTCGATCTGGTCGGCCTGGAGCTGGACACCGTCGTGCTCGACGTGCTGCGCCATCCCACGGTGGCCAACAAGACCTTTCTCATCACCATCGGCGATCGCACCGTGGGCGGCCTGTCCTCGCGCGACCAGATGGTCGGCCCCTGGCAGGTGCCGGTGGCCGACTGCGCCGTCACCCTGGCCGACTACAGCGGCCACCGGGGCGAAGCGATGGCCATGGGCGAGCGTAGCCCGCTCGCCGTGATCGACGCGCCGGCCTCCGGGCGCATGGCGGTCGCCGAGGCGATCACCAACCTGCTGGCCGCGCCCGTCGCCAGCCTTGAGGACGTGAAGCTCTCGGCCAACTGGATGGCCGCCTGCGGCGAAGCCGGCCAGGACGCCGCGCTTTACGACACGGTCTCGGCGGTCAGCCGGTTCTGCCAGCAGATGGGCCTGTCGATTCCGGTGGGCAAGGATTCCCTCTCCATGCGCACCACCTGGCAGGAGAACGGCGAAGGCCGCAAGGTCACGGCGCCGGTCTCGCTGGTGGTGACGGCCTTCGCGCCGGTGGCCGACGTGCGCCAGGCGTTGACGCCGCAACTGCGCACCGACGCCGGCGACACGGTGCTGATCCTGATCGACCTCGGGCAGGGCCGTAACCGTCTGGGCGGCTCGATCCTGGCCCAGGTGGTCAACCAGGTCGGCGACAGCGTGCCCGACCTGGACGACGCCGAGGCCCTGCGTGCCGCGTTCGCCACGGTGCGCGCGCTGGCCGAGCAGGGTGCGGTGCTGGCCTACCACGATCGTTCCGACGGCGGCCTCATCGCCACCGTGAGCGAAATGGCCTTCGCCGGGCGCACCGGCGTGTCGATCAACCTGGACATGCTCACCTTCGACGCCAACGCGGCCGACTGGGGCGACTACAAGATCCGCCCCGAGCAGGTCGCCGTGCAGCGCGCCGAAGCCGTGGTGCGCGCGCTCTTCGCCGAAGAGGCCGGCATCGTGATCCAGGTGCCCGCCGCCGAGCGCGACGCCGTGCTGTCCGTGCTGCGTGCCGCCGGTTTGTCCAAACATTCGCACGTCATCGGCAAGCCCAACACCACCGACCACGTCGAGGTGTTCAGCGACGCCAGGAAGATCTGGTCGCGTCCGCGCGCCGAGCTGGGCCGCGCCTGGAGCGAGGTCAGCCACGCCATCATGCGCCTGCGCGACAACCCTGCCTGCGCCGACGCCGAATTCGACACCTGGCTGGACGCCGAGAATCCCGGTCTGTCGCCGCGCGTCGCCTTCGATCCGCAGGAAGACGTCGCCGCGCCCTACATCGCCAAGGGCGCTCGTCCGCGCGTGGCCGTGCTGCGCGAGCAGGGCTGCAACAGCCACGTCGAGATGGCGCACGCCTTTCACACCGCCGGCTTCGAGGCCTGGGACGTGCACATGACCGACCTGCTGTCGGGCCGCGTCGGCCTGGACGCGTTCAAGGGGCTGGTCGCCGTGGGTGGCTTCAGCTACGGCGACGTGCTGGGCGCGGGCGAAGGCTGGGCGCGCACGATCCGTTTTCATGCGGGCCTGTCCGACGCCTTCGCGGCCTGGTTCGGCCGCGACGACACCTTCGCGCTGGGCGTGTGCAACGGCTGCCAGATGATGGCCGCGCTCGCGCCGCTGATCCCGGGCGCCGAAGCCTGGCCGACGTTCACCACCAACCGTTCCGAGAAGTTCGAGGCCCGGCTCTCGCTGGTCGAGATTCCCGAGTCGCCTTCGATCTTCCTCGCCGGCATGGCGGGCGCGCGCGTGCCCATCGCCGTCTCGCACGGCGAGGGCTACGCCAATTTCGCCCGCCAGGGCGACCAGGCGCATGCGCTGGCCGCGATGCGTTACATCGACAACCGCGGCACCATCACCGAAGCCTACCCGGCCAACCCCAACGGTTCGCCCAACGGCCTGGCCGGCGTGACCACGGCAGACGGGCGCTTCACCGTGCTCATGCCGCACCCCGAACGGGTGGTGCGCAACGTGCAGATGTCCTGGGCGCCGCAGCGCTGGGGCAGCGCGGACGCGGGCGGCGCCTACACGCCGTGGATGCGGATGTTTCGCAACGCGCGCGTCTGGGTCGACTGAAAGGGGCGGTGGCCATGGAACAACGCGTCTCGGTGATCACGCTGCCGGTGGCCGATGTGGTCCGGGCCCGTGCCTTCTATTGCGAAGGCCTGGGCTGGTCGCCGGCGCATGCCGGCGACGGCGTCGTGTTCTTCCAGTGCAACGGCTTCGTGTTCGCCCTCTGGCAGCGCGAGGATTTCCTGGCCGACATCGGCGCGCACGCGCTGGCGCCGGGCTACAGGATGGCGCTCGCGCACAACCTGCGCAGCCGCGCCGAGGTCGATCGTCTGCTGGCCACGGCCGAGGCCGCCGGCGCACGCATCCTCAGAGCCGCGCACGAGCAGCCCTGGGGCGGCTACTCCGGCTATTTCGCCGATCCCGACGATCACGTGTGGGAAGTGGCGCACAACCCGGTCTGGCCGATCTCCCCGGAAGGCAACGTGAGCTACGCCGGCTGAGCGTGCTTCAGGCGCCGCCGAAGCGCTCCCGGCGGGGGGCGACTGGTCGACGCTTCCGTCATTTTCCTGATTGGTCGATCATCCATGAGCTTCACCGTATCCGGCGTGCTGGACATGTCCAGCCCCGCCGCCAAGCGCTCCGCCTACGCCGACGTGCGCGCCCGGCTCGAAGCGCTGCTCGCCGGCGAGCGCGACGCCATCGCCAATCTCGCCCAGTGCGCCGCGCTGATCCAGCAGACCGTGCCAGGGCTGAACTGGGCCGGCTTCTATCTGGCGCGGGGCGAGGAGCTGGTGCTCGGCCCCTTCCAGGGCAAGGTCGCCTGCGTGCGCATCCCGGTCGGACGCGGCGTCTGCGGGACCTGCGCGGCCACGCGCGAGGTCCAGATCGTTCCCGATGTCCATGCCTTTCCGGGCCACATCGCCTGCGACAGCGCTTCGCGCTCGGAATTGGTGTTGCCGCTGACGACTGCCGGCGAACTCCTCGGCGTGCTCGATCTGGACAGCCCCGAGCCGGGGCGCTTCGATGCGGCGGATGCCGCCGGCTTCGCCGCGCTGGTCGAGGTGCTGCTGTCGGGGACGGACTGGACCGGGCTGTCGCGCCAGGCGAGCACCGCGCGCGAATAGCTCGGGCCGGGCTCGCTACCGGCTCGCCAGCGTCGGGAACAGCACGTCGGTGTAGCCGAAGCGGGTGAAATCCTCGATGCGGGAGGGGTAGAGCCGACCGATGAGGTGGTCGCATTCGTGCTGTACGACGCGCGCGTGAAACCCATGCGCCGTGCGCTCGATGCGATTGCCCTTCTCGTCGTATCCCGTGTAGCGGATGTCCGCGTGGCGTGGCACCACGCCGCGCAACCCCGGCACCGACAGGCAGCCTTCCCAGCCATCCTCCATCGCGTCCGACAGCGGTTCGATGACGGGATTGACGAGCACGGTCCACGGCACGGGAGGCGCCTCGGGGTAGCGCTCGCTATGTTCGAAGCCGAAGATCACGACTTGCAGGCCCACGCCGATCTGGGGCGCTGCGAGCCCTACGCCGCCCGCGTGGCGCATAGTGTCGTGCATGTCGGTCACCAGCTCGCGCAGCGCCGGCGAGTCGAACTCTGCCACGGGCTGCGCCGGCTGCAGCAATCGGGCGTCGCCCATCTTGAGAAGGTCACGAATCATCGCAGGCAGGGCAAAGGTAGGGCCGACGCCACACTCTAGCAGACGCGGCGGCGCGATGGCCGGGGCGGGCGGCCGGGAGGGCCGCCGACGGCAGCAACGCTTGACAGCCGCAACGCACGAGGCTGGATGGGTCGAAGGTGGGCGTCAAGCGTGCCCATGGGGGCGCGCTTGACGCACCGAGGCATGCGAACCCTATATTCGTGTACACAGGTTATGTGCGCACGGAGCACCAATGAACATCACACTGTCGATCGACGAGAAGGTCGTGGAGCGCGCGCGCCGGGTCGCACAGGCGAGCGGCAAAAGCCTGAATCAGGTAGTCCGCGAATATCTCGAACAGCTCGCTGGAGCGCAAACCGTCGAAACCGAGGTTGCCGAACTGAGAGAGCTATCCCTAACCAGCGGCGGCCGTCTGGCGGGCTGGCGTTTCGACCGGAACGAGGCGCATGAGCGCGCCTGAGCGCAAGGCCGTTCTGCGCGACGCCGGCGCTTTGCAGCGTGCGTTCATCGACAGCAACATCCTGGTCCATACCGATGCCACCGATGCACCAGCCAAGCGCGATTGCGCGTTGGCCCTGATCGAGCAGCACATGTACACGCGTACGGGCGTGATATCCACGCAAGTGCTGCAGGAGTACTACGCAGTCGCCACCCGCAAGCTAGGGGTGGTGCCGGAGCTGGCGCAGCGCAAGGCGGCACTGTTCGCGCGGCTGGACGTGGTGCAGGTGGATCTGCAACTCATCCTTGCCGCCATCGACCTCCTGCGGCTCCATCGGCTGTCGTTCTGGGATGCGCTGATCGTTCAGGCCGGGCGTGTCGGCGGTTGTCCCGTGCTCCTCAGCGAGGATCTGCACGATGGTGGGCGGCTTCGCGACATCAGGGTGGTGAATCCGTTCTCGACGTAGAGAAAGCCGGCGGCCCGATGTCGACAGGCCGCCGGGCCCTCTTGCAAGGACTTACTGCTTGCGTTCGGCGATTACCTTCTGCGCAGCGTCGACCAGGTCCTCGCCGATCTGCTTCTTCCACTTGTCGAACACCGGCTTGGTGGCGGCTACGAAGGCATCGTGCTCGGCCGGGGTCAGCTCGACCACTTCCACGCCGTGCGACTCGATGTCGTCGAGCAGCGCGCGGTCGTCGCCCGACATCCCCTTGCGGGCGATCTCCACCTGCTGCTTGCCGGCGTCGATGGCGGCCTGGCGCACGATCTCCTGGTCTTCCTTGGTCCAACTGTTGAAGACGTCGCGGTTGACCACGAACACCAGCGGATCGTTCACGTAGTTCCAGAACGTCAGGTACTTCTGGCCGACGCTGTACAGCTTGGAGCCGGTGTAGATCGAGACGGGGTTCTCCTGGCCGTCCACGGCACCGCTGGCAAGCGCAGGCTGCGCGTCGGCCCAGCTCATCTGGGTGGGGTTGGCGCCGAGCGCGGTGAAGGTGTCGATGTAGAGCGGCGAGCCGACCACGCGCAGCTTCAGGCCCTTCATGTCCTCGGGCTTGCGGATGGGCTGCTTGGAGTTGGAGAGCTGGCGGTAGCCGTTCTCGCCCCAGGCCAGCGGCAGCACGCCGGCCTTCTCGATGAGGCCGAACAGCTCCTTGCCGACCTCGCCCTGCACGAGCGCGTCGACCGCGGCGTAGTCGGGCATCAGGAAGGGCATGGAGAACAGGTTGAGCGCGCGCACCTGCGGCGACCAGTTGATGGTCGAGCCCACGGCCATGTCGATCACGCCCTGGCGGATGGCGGTGAATTCGCGGGTCTGGTCGCCCTGCACCAGCGAGGTGCCGGGGTAGATCTTGATGTTGATGCGGCCATCGGTGCGCTCGCGCACCAGGTCCGACCAGATCACGGCGCCCTGGCCCCAGGGGAAGGTCGTGCCGACCACGATGGACAGCTTGTACTCCGACTTGTAGGCCGGGGCGGCGTGGGCGGCGGGCGCGAGGGCGAAGGCGGCGCAGGCGGCGAGGCCGGCACACAGGGAACGCAGGGTCTTCTTCATGGGTGTCTCCTTACGGGTGGAACCGGATGCGAGTCGC
>NZ_VLTJ01000010.1 GCF_007558815.1 Verticiella sediminum
GCTGGGATTCAACAAGAACACCGTGCAGCGCGTGTTCCAGTTGATGGGCTGGCAGATTCGCAAGCGCCCAATTGACGTCAGACTTCGTATTCAGGCGTTGCCATCGGCGGCGACAATGCCCAGTAAGCGGTGATCTACGGATCGGTGCCGTGTGTGGGCCAGGATGGCTGAGCGACATTGGCCCTGATGATTGACTGCCATACATGCCAGTTGCTGGGTGGACACCTGTCTCGAAATGGCAACGCCTGCACCGCAGGCAGCCCTTTGGAACACGTCCTGATCGCTCGCTTCGACACGCTGCTGGGTCGCATGCAGGTAGCGTTTAGCAGAACGAGGTGGTCGAACGCGTCATCCGCGCGTTAAGAGCAATGCGTGCAGCGGCATCGCTTCGAAACCATCCAGCATGCCAATAGTGTGGTCAGCGACTGGATACGCTTTTACAACGATCCGCATCACGTGTTGAGTATGAAGATCCCGGCTGAGACCTTTGCTTAGCTGCATCGATAAGTGTTGGGGAGTCCTCCCTATCGGCGCAGATCATGCCTCGACCGAAAACCCCCCTTCACTCCGAGTCTCTATCAGCCACTGTGCGCTTGACGGAGGTCGTTACATCGTACCTCGGACAAAAAAACACAATCATAGACGGTTTGGAATCCCGTTGGCATCGAGGCATAACTTCATGTTATCGTAGCGTAACGGATACAATTTATTAAAGTCATCGAAAGAAATTTCTCGAAGCATTGCCTTTATATCTGAGGGGCTCTCATTAAGTATAAGCGAAGGAATTGCGTGAGTATCTGCTAGCTCAGTGCTGCGCGTGTCGTATTTGACCAGAAGGCCAGGAATTCCTTGAGCCATTGCCGGCAGAACACCATGGACACGATACCCTAACGCAAAATGTTGCTCTCGGATAAAGGCATCATAATCCTCCACACGCAAGAAGAAGAACATCGCTTCTTTGTAAAGCTTCTCCATGCGATCCACAGTTTCATCTGTAAACCAGCCATCCCGAAAGAATGCTTCTCGGGCCTGTTTCATGCCATCCTCATTCTTGAAGAAGAAGGCCTTCTCCTCATTCTCCCCATGAGTGGTTACGGTGGTCTGATACGACTCCGCCGTTCGAAGCAGGAAGTCACGCTGGATACTTAAATACTGCCGTGGGTTCGACGCGTAGCTCGCATCGACTTCGCGTCGGGTCGAGAACGCCACTTTCTCTATACTGTCCGGTATCGCGAGTTTTAAGTTCCTATTGCGAGTTCGGAAAAGAGACGGACATCCAACTATCTCCACGTTCTTTATCCCGTTTGCATATAGTAGTTCGGCGGTAAACGTACCGCGAACACCGATCACATCGCTTCTTTCGGAGACTGTCTTCCAGAATTTCAGATTGTGGTCGTTTAGCCGATAATCATCGCGGGTAGCTGCCTGCCCCCCAACGCCAATCGCGTAAACTGGTAATTTGGTACGCTCGAGCACCTCCACTGCCCGATGCCATTGCATCTGATTGTGAATGAAATTAGATGCTCTAACAATGGCAAAGTCCGCGTCGCAATAGCTTTCGATTTCTTGTTCTGTCGGGTTCTCGATCCTCATCTCTGAAGCAGAGCTGTACTCTAGCATCTTCAGAGTGGAATCGTATACGACCATATCTCCAATATTAAAATAGTGAGTTAGGAGACGTTCGGTTGTCGCCTTATACCACTGCACCTTATCATGGCCATAGATCTGGCCTGCAGGTGAGATTACGAGCACTCGTTTAAGCGTCGTTTTCTGATCGCCAACTTCTTGCATGAAGGGTTCTCGGTTCCTGTGGAGGGTGTTGTCAGCTCGGCATATCGATTGTTGCCATTCTTGAGAGATATCCAGCGGGTTGGAGTCCGTTGGCCATTAAGAACTGTCGATAGCGTGCAGCCGCGGAGCTCCGGTGTAGATCATACTTCGCCGAATCAAACTTAATCATGCGTTTCAAGTTGGATCGGGTAATCGCACCCTTTATGTCCCCAGCCGCAATGTGTGGAACTCCGGTATTTTCGCAGAGTTCTCGAGTTCTAGAATCTATGGTTATAGTCAAGCCCATGCGTTCTGCCTGTAGCGCGAGTGCTATACCGTGGTACCGAGTTCCTATTGTGAGATCGTATCGTCGGAGGGAATCCATCCAAGCCGGTACATCGTAGAACGACCGAGCGTAGTTGTTGCACCAACTCTTGAACTCATCAAAGGAATAATGAGGGACGGTATGGTTTCTGAGTGCTTTAATATTGTGGTCACTTATACCCTCGAACACTCCACGCGAAATTTTCACCATCTCTTCCATGGACTGTACAACATACTGCCCTGGGCAAGCGGGGTCCATCATGAGAGCGATTAATTGGTGTTCGATTTCACGCGTATGTAACCATGCCTGATGGCCGGCGGCCACGGAGATCGATCGAGGAACTTCAATTTGAGACCATCGCTCTGCAACACGTTGGCCAAGCTTCGGCTCGGGATTGATGAAATAAGAAGGGCAGCCTCCAGTTACTACGCTGCCATTAATGCCAAGCTTCTCGATCTGGTCACTGGTATAGGGGCCTCTAGTGTAGATGTTGCACGTCTTCGTAGACTTTGCAATCACCTCAACCCAGCGACGCGTCCCTTCGCTAAGTTGAATGTCATGGTCGTAGTTGTCTGCCTGCGCTCCTAGACCGATCGCAACGATAGGTAGCCCCGACTTCTCAAGGTTAGAAGCCATCGAACCGTAGTCTGTATGCTTGCCAAGCTGGTTGGCGCATGGGATTACGATGATGTCTGCACTTTCTTGTAGTTGCTCTGGCGACGTACTCCAACCGAAAAAATTTACTGGATTGGTAATATGGTTCTTGATTGCATAGACGAAGGCTAAATTTCCGTTGTTATGCCCAATTCCGTTAAATAGAGCAGAAAAAGGAGCATTGGAATAAAGACCCAGGGTCGGAAATTTCCACAGTATAGCGACTCTGAGCGGCGCCTCGGGCCGCGACGCTGTTTCTTCGATGTTAGGCACGTGCTGAGAGTCGTGTGTCGCATGCATGATTTTCTCGGTTCGATGACTAAATTGCTAAATGCGTTGCCTGCCGGCGAGTTACGAGTCGTTCTGGTATTGCCGTATTTCGCCTCTGATGAATTCCCGAATCGTAAAAGCCTTGGTCCGGAGTGGATCCTTGCTTATGGACAATAATAATGAACGGCGTCTCGCAGGCAATCCTAAGGTACAGGTCAAGACCTAATCTAAAGTGAACACAACAATAAGAGACCATCACGACGCGAGCAATTGTATCTGTGACTGACAGCTGCGGATGACATGAGGGCTGTATGGACATCCAGTTCCGTCCTGCGTGGACTATGAATTCTTATATCATATATTGCGATCGGTGAAAGCAACGAAGATGTACAAGATCACCCTCCTCCCCTGAAACTCTTTAGTTACCCGGAAGCATTCCGAGTTTGATCTGCAGCAGCTCAAACGCTGGGCTCAGGACCACCCAGATAAGGCATGCGGGCATTCACCAACGCCGTTATGGTAGCGTTGTGATCAGTCGCGTTCGGTCGGAAGTTTGTGCGGAGATCTACGAACAGCAGGCGGTCCGGCCCGAACTGATATTCGACTGCACCATCTATCGATGCGCTATTTTCTCCTGCGGAGCCTTCCACGATCATTATGGTCCCGGGAGTGTCAGCGTGAATGGCGATAATGGAATCTTCTAGCGTCTCGAGAAATGACTCATGATTCAGTTCGGAGATGCTAATGTGCCTAAGTTCGACAGACACGTCTTGCTGTCTAATAAGCGAAAGGAGCTCGCCCGCATGTGATGTGATGATACTACTGCCGCGCGTCGTATCTCCGCCTTTTAAAGTAAGGTCATACACTCCGAATTGATTCAATAGCCTCAAAAAATCAAAGTCAGACTGGTCTAGCCAGCCGCGCCGGCGCATCCACTCCACGCTTTTCATCGTGGGAAGTGACGTGGATAACGAAGGGGCTGTATTTGCGGGAACGACAATTGCGTCGCGCTGAAGTAGTACAAAGTCGCTGCCTTCGAGTTTGACTGTTATTCGGGATAAAGTGTTCTCCTCTTGGAGGCCGATGTCAAAATTGAAGCCCAGATTCCCATCACCTAAACCCGCTTCAGCCAAATCACTTCGATAGTTCTCAACCTTGCCCGCGCCTACGCATTCAGAGTCGAGAAAGGCTAACACTACTTTTCCCTGTATTTCGTCTGCTTCAGCATAGACCCAACCCCCAACCCGAGTGGGGCTGACGAAATCAATGGCACCCTTTAACATGACAACTCCCCTGCTGCGGTATATGGATTATGAACAAGCTATTTACTCGTAAATGCCGTCTTTTAATCTCTATATGGTGCTAATGGCTATCCCATTGGGTACTCTCCGTTTTATAGAGGTGGTAATAAAAGCGAGATACCGTTTTGCCATGTCTCTTTGATCTAACGTATCGGGAACGCCAGCTAGCAAATTCTCGTAGAGATTGTTGTTGGATCCTTCAAGAATAACGCGGGCGAGATCTGCCGAGTCGTTCAGTCGAAAATGCAACCCGGATACGCCGTTCACGATCTTCTCCGCCATCCCGCCGATTCCTGTACAAATGATGGGGCGACCCACAGCAAAGGCTTCCTGGATCACCACAGGGGAGTTCTCCCACCACGTGCTGGGTACAACGACGTAATCGCATTCAGACATAAGCGAAGATACGTTGGCGTTATTGTATGGGCCGGCGTATTCAACTACGTTATTCGTTCTGATCGCCTTATCAAACGCCTGCATGAAGTCTTCAGACTGTCCAATCACGTTCCCGTGAATGCGAATTCTTACACGGTCCTTGGCGGAAGGGTTCTTTACAAGAACATCTGCCGCTTTAAGTAGGGTGTCTACACCCTTGAAAGGGTTTATTTGTCCGAAGAACCCATATACCCATGCACCGTCCCCGTGTCTTTGGCGAGGCGGCATGGGGGATGAGGGTCGATGAGCTAAGCCGTTTTCAATGATGGCAAACTTCTTGGCGGGAAGCCCCGCCTTTATGTAGATCTCGGCCAAGAAGCGACTGGGAGAGATAAAGCCGCTCACTTCTTGAAACGTTCGGGATACCAGCCCTTGTCTTATTGCGAATTGCTGTCTCGAGTACTCTGGAAAACATGTATGACAAGCTTCCGGAGTCGCCTTATGGCATAGAAGTCGAGTCGGGCGGGTGATCATCTGTCCGTGATGATGGCAGAGCGACAGAAACTCGTGAATGGTGAAAAAAGTTGGTAATCCCAAGCGGATTGAAGCCTTGGAAATCGCATCGATTCCAAAGTTTAGGTAGTGGTGAAAGTTTACGACGTCGATTTTTAACTTTATGAATAGCTCACGGAGCGCTGACGTGGTAAACGCTGACCCGAGTTGATAAAAGTGATCATATATTCGTGTGTCGTAGAAAACTGCGTGCTCTCTCGACGAGCCAAGCGACAGTCGACCTCTGTCGTCCTCCGAGCATGCCGCGATAAAAACCGCGTCTATGCCGAGATCGAGAAGGCCTTTGTATAGGGTGAAGGCGCTGATCTCCGCACCACCTTTTGATATAGACGGGTGGCTGTGAGATACGATAGCGAGACGACCGTCGAAGGCGTCTACATGTTGAGAACTGGGGTTATGCGCTAGCATAGTGCAAATCTGTCAGTGTGCGGTTCATGGCCCGGGCTAGGGGGGTGGAAACATGACGTCTCGATCGCATGGCACCGCCGGTTATGACGCGCGCTTGTGAGATGGGGAATGTATCTATCTCTGGTATTCCATCAAAATATAGCGGTCTGCCGAATAGCCACGAAATGACTGACGTTCGGCTCCAACTGAAGCAGTCGGCTCCGTAACTATGGTCCCTTCCCGTTGATGGATCCTCGTCGATCTCGTAGACAATAGGTAATTCCAGATCTTCGGTTTCCAATTGCGCAAGGCCCGTCCAGCCTTGTGGTGTTAAAAATATATTTGGACCTACGAAGGTGATGGTTTCCGGATTTATTGCGCCGGTGAAATAAGGAAGCTGATGAAGCGCTTGTTCCGGCACAGGCGTGAAAAATAGGCTGAGTTTTGCTTGGGTGGCCTGAGCCAGCGCGTTGAACAGCATCATAACTTCGGAACGACGGTTTCCCAGCCGTGCGACGAATGCCACGCCAAGTGTCTCAGGGCAATCTGAAGATAGCCATGCACCTACATCGGAGAAGAGGAGGAACGCGTCACTTCTGTCGTCCGGTACAACAAAGATGGCGAGGTTCGGGCACGGGGACGCTCTATATGTAGTTAGTAATTTAGCGCTCACCGTTAGTTGCCTTTGCAGGGCAGCGACAAATTCAGGAAAAAAACTCTCCATTTCCAGTGCCGGATATAATTGCTTTGCAGCGTCCGCACTTACGCCGTGTCCAAGGAGCTGTAGCGCTTCAACTGAGATTGTATGCGTGCTTGACGTTCCATCGACATACGTTATCCGTAGCAGCGGAGCAGATAAGTCGCTCTTTTCCAATTGGCCTCGGAAGACTGCTGTAAAGCCGGCATCAGTTAGCAGCAGATTATTGCCACCCGCTATGCTGCTCAAATCAGTGCGTGAGCTATGATATACAGTTGATTGGTCGCAGCTTATAACCGATTTTCCTAAACGAATTGCGAGCGTCTTTACGGCTTTTATCGGGCTGAGGATCCACCCTGTGACCATAGCGCCAAACCCGGGTAGGGCTAGAACGCGATCGACAGCAGCGTTGGCAGTGACTGGAGAGGGATTGCTGACTCGCCACGAATCTCTTCCATCAAGTATGCCTTGAAGTGCTGCGGTGTGTCCGGTATGGCAATTGGCGAATAATTTAAATGCTTGTTCGCAAAATGCTGCGTGACTTACGATCCGTATCGGCTTTGTGCATCGAATATAACGTTCCAGCGTATCGCCAAAATATATTATTGCATTAGACTGCGGGCTCGGGCGCCATTCTGTCTCCAGCACCCCGACGATGCCGGAAGCTCTGTCGTCAAGATCTGGTCGGTCGTACAGCGTATACGCGAGGCCAGCTGTGATCTTTTGCTGATCGACGACGATGGCGGAACAGTCGATAAATGGATCTTTCGTTTTCCAGCCTAATATCCAAACTCTTCCGTCTTCGTCTATGGATAGGGCTTCGATATATCCGGCTTCGTGTTCCGGCCGGGGCCGCAAGGGACTGGATGCCAGGGCCTGGGCTTCCCTTCGTAGATCGGAAATTCGAGCGGTTATGTCAAGCCCGGTTGTGATTTCTGGAATGCTAGAGTCGAGCGCTAATAGCCCTTTCAGCGAAGGTTCTACCGTAGCCGTTGGTAAAGAGTCGTCCGTACCTGCTATGACAATTTCGATATGCGCATCGACGCCGTAACTAGCGATGTCACGCAGCTTTTGTATAGCGGACGTTGGAAAGCGGAAGCCACATACTATATCCTGACCCACGAATTCCGAGATGTCTGAGCGCGGAAAGGACGTCTGCGTTTCAGCTAGAACGACGCCGGCAGCCAATAGTTGCAACGTTACCGGGTCTTGAGATCGTTCCAGATTTAGGGCCCAACCTTCTATTCCGATCGTGAGGTCCAAGACATCGACATGGCCGCGGAACCCGGAAGTCGCGCCTGGTTCTAGGCCGGCCGATATGACTCTTCGGTCTCGTTTTTGGAGATTAGTCATATTTTTTCAGTTCACTCGGTAGCGGTTGGTGTGTCTTCAATAGAAAGGAGAATTGAGTGGAAGCTCGGTATATGTACACGTACATGTCGTGCACACAGTCGTCGGTCTTCGGTGATTTTTTTTATTTGATGGCGATAGCCCATAGGTCGTACGCGCTTCCTTGCATGACCCGCACTTCTGAAAATCCCGCTTCGACTAGCTTGTTGCGGATGCTTGTCGCTGTGAATCCTGTCCGGTGTGCCATATAGCGCTTGCCGGCGGCAAGCGACGCTTGGTGACCAAACATCATGTCTAGGGGCGTAATGGGACCGGCTGGTGATGTATATACGACCTCGTTGCTTTTGTCTTCTGCAATTAGTGCTGCGACTTTCTTCATATCTGGCAGCGTCAGCAGCGTGAACCCGGCCGGCTTCAACACCCGATGAAATTCGTCGAGGGACCTTGCTACCTCAAAGCCTTCTAGATGCTCGATGTTATGAGAAGACCATATTGCGTCTACCGTCGCCGACGCTACTGCTCTCATATCGGTGAGACTGGCGACTATATCGGGGTTTACAGAAGCGTCGATGTCAAGTCGAATTTCGGTCCATTCAGGCGATTGGAAACATTCGGGTAGACGCGATCGCGGGGCAGTGCCGCATCCAACGTGCAGAAGAGTTTTTTTTCCTCGTGCAAGTAGAGCCGGGACTACTGCCGCTAGATCACTATGACTAATTTTCATTGGCAAAATTTAGAGTTATGTGCGACAGCGCTAACAAGTCCGGCATACGGCCCATTCGCCCAGTCTCGATTTAGCAACGGGTGATACGCCGTCATTTTTTTGAAGACATGATGGTGGTGAGACATAAAATGCATCTGTTCCCGAGTGCTGCGTGCGTGCTTCATGCTGCTAATGTCTTTACCGCGACTCGCGGATTCGCGATGACGGAGCTTGCCGGCAGTGGTCCAGAGTACTGCCTGCCTTTTTCCAATGCGTAGGCATAGGTCGACGTCGTTGAAGGCGACTGCGAACTTTTTAGCGTCAAGACGGCCTGCACGAGCATAGTCCGCTTTACGTAGTATTAAACAGGCCGCAGTTACGGCATCCTGTCTCCTCGGGCATTGGTTAGCACCTAGGTAACCGGAGTCATCGCTGCGCCAGTGATTGCCGGCGTGCGCTGCTTGACCATTGACTCCAAGGACTACGCCGGCATGCTGCACCATCTCGTTGGGCCATAGCAGCTTCGCTCCCACAATCCCCACCCCGGGTTGAAGCAACTGCGCCACCATCGCCTTTAGCCACGCCGGTTCGATCACTTCGATATCGTTGTTGATCAGTCCGATAATTTCCCCACTCGCGATCTCCACCGCCAGGTTATTCATCGCCGAGTAATTGAACGGATACGAATACGGCATCACCACCACCCCACGCTCGCGCAGTTCATCCATGTAGGCGAGCGTCCGGGGGCAGGTAGATTCGTTGTCGATGACGATGATTTCCAAATACGGATAATCGGTACCGGTCAGCAGTCCTTCGACGCAGGCATGCAGTAGCTCATAATGGTCACGCGTCGGCACGATGAGGCTAACTCGAGGCAGTTGGTCATCCGGCGGCAGTGGCCATTTGGTTTGCAGTAGCGCGGGGTAAAGCCCATTGCGCGTGACTAGCGCACCCAGTGCCAGTCGTTCGGCTAGCCACTGCATGGCGGCGTCGCGATTTGGATTGGCGGGAGCGTCGGCGGGGCTTCGTGGCGCGTCTGCGCGCTTGTGGTACAGCACGCGCGGGACGTGGGCGACGAAGGCTTTGCGGTCTACGGTGGCCAGCGCGATGGCGGCGGCGAGGTCATCGATGTCGCCGCCGGGCGGGTGGGCCGGCAGGGCGAAGGCGGCGCGCACGATGTCGGCGCTCCAGATGGCGCCGGGGGTGACGAGGTCGACGCCCAGGTAGAGGTCGATGTCCCAGGCGGGCTTGAGCCAGGGGGCGGTGCGGCGGCCGTCGGGGCCGTCGCAGTCGTTGTCGGCGTAGGCCCAGGCGGGCGCCTGGGTGGCGCCGTGGGCTGGCAGCCAGCCGTCGGGGGCGGCGCCGCGCGTGGGTTGGGTGCGCACGCCCAGGGTGTCGTTGAGCGCCTGGTCGCCGGCGAGGGCGCGCAGCAGGGTGTCCAGCCCGTGCGGGGCGAGGTGGTCGCCCAGGTGCAAGGGGACGATGGCGTCGACGTTTTGTACCAACAGGGCGTGGACGGCCTGGAGCAGGCGGCCGGGTTCGGCGCGTTCGATGGCCTGCGCGGGCCAGCGCTGGGCGGCCAGGCTGGCCCGCGTGCGGGTTTCGTCCTCGTGGCTGCCTTCGCCAAACAGCAGGATGCCGGCCTTGAGAGCTGGCTGCAGGTTGTCGTCCGGCAAGGCGGTGGGCCGCTGATACACCTGGAACCACTCGTGGTAGTGCTCGAAGCCGATGGTGCGCGGGGCGCGGCGGTCCTGGTCCTGGGCCAGGCGCAGCAGCAGGGCCAATTCGGGGTCGTCGGCCTTGCCTGGCCAATGCCGGCGCAGCAGGGCTTCCATGCCTTCGGGCAGGGTGCACACGGTGATCGGGCTGCCCACCAGGGGCCGGTCGCGGTCGTCGCGCAGTTCCACCAGGTGTACTTCGCCGTCGGCCATGGACCAGGGCAGGTCCAGGCTGTATCCGTGGTTGGCGTCGGGCTGGTAGACCAGGGCGGGGTGGGGGTTGCCGGCCTGGGCGCGCGCGACGGGCTTGCCGTTCTCGTAGGCGATCACTTCCACGGTGCGGTCCGGGGCGTCCGGGTCCCACACCCAGCCGGTCACTTTGAGGCCGCCGGGATACCACACTTGCGAGTGGCCGACGGGCGGGTGCACGGGGGGCTTGCTCTCAGGCAGTGTGAGCGCGCCGTCCAGCCAGGGGCCCTGGTTGGCGATGCGTACGGCGATGTGGCCGGCGTCTTCCAGCCAGCGGCGCTTGAGCTGCACGGCAAAGCCGTGGAAGCCGTCGCCGTGTTCGTACTCGGTCTGCATCTGGTCGGCGCGCGCCAGGGCGGCGAATCCGCCGTCGATGTATACCTCGACGGTGACGCGCACGTCGGGCTGGCCGCTGTGCCAGGCCCAGCCTTGCAGTACGTCTTCGTACAGGCCGGTGATGGCGCCGGCGTAGCCGGCGGCGGGAGGGGTGACGAGTTGGAGCATGGTCAGGCGGCGCAGGCCGAGGGCAAGGGGATGGCCGTAGCCAGGTTTTCGAGGGGCCGCGCGCCGGCCTGCAGGGCGAGTGCGCTGGCCGGGGCGTAGAGCGGCAGGTGCGCGCGGCTGGCGATCCAGGGCGCGAGCCAGTCGGCGTCGGGCGCGTCGTTCAGGCTGACGGCGGCGGTGCAGCCGGCCAGTGCCAGGGCCTGGTGGCTGTCCAGCCCGCCCAGTTCGGGTGCGCGCAATACGGCGCCGGTGGCCAGGAATTCGCGCATCCAGGCGGCGTCCTCGCCGGGCAGCAGCAGGTAGAGCCGCTCGGCCGCGGGTTGGCGGGCCAGGTCGCGTGCGACGGACAGCCAGCAGCGGCGCACGCCGGCTTCACTCAAGTCGTCGGCGATGAGAAGGGCGGTGGTGGTCGGAGCGTGTGCATCGGCAGCCACCGGGGCCGGCCAGGCAGCCGGGCGTTCGGCGGGGGCAATGCGCAGCCGCGTCGGCAGCTCGCGCAGCACGGCGGGGCAGTGCGCGGCGTGGCGCAGGCCGATGGCCTGCACGCCGAGGCGGCGCAGGTCTTCGTCCAGGCGGCTCGTCTCGTCCGGCAGGGCGTAGTTCACGGTGATGGGCAGGCCGGGCACGGCCACGCGCAGCGTGGCATCGATGCGCCCCTGGCTTTTCATGCGATAGGCCAGCGTGAGCGTTTCGTCCGGTGCTCCCTGTTCGGCCCGGGGGCCCTGCACCCACAGCGTGCGTTCGCGCGGGCGCGTCTTCAGCCAGGCCGCGGCGGGCTTGAGCCGGGCGCGCTGCAGGGCGTTGCGTACGGGGGCGAGCGGGTCCTGGCGCACGTATCGATCGAAGCGCGCGGGGGCGTCCGGGTAGCGGCGGCGCAGGATGTCGTTGTTGTGCTTGACCAGGGCCGTCTTCTCGTCGCTGAACGAGACTCCGCCCTGGTGGCCGACGAACACGTGGGTGGCGGCGACGTGCTTCCAGCCTCGTGCGCGGGCGCGCAGGCACCAGTCGGTCTCCTCGCCGTAGCCGCGTTCGAGGTCGGTTTCGTCGAGCAGGCCCACCTCGTCCAGCGCGCTGCGCTTGATGAACAGGCAGAAGCCGCAGCCGGTCTCGATCTCGACCGGGTTGTTGCCGCGCGCGGCGGCGAGTTCGTCCAGCGCGGCCAGTTCGGCCGGGCCGGGCATGGGCGCCGCCTCGCGCAGCCGGGGGAAACTCAGCAGCTCGCCGTTGTTGGAGAAGGGCGTGGCGCTGGCAGTGTTGCGCGCAGCGTAGGCGGCTGCGCGCAGGCGGTCCAGCCAATTGCCGTTCACGCGGGTGTCGGCGTTGAGCCAGACCACGTCGTGCGCGGGGTGCATCAGCATGCCGCGGTTGACGTTGCGGATGAAGCCGAGATTGACCGGCCGCTCGACCAGGTCGATGCGCCGGGCCTGGGCGAGTTCGCGCAGCGCGGCCGACAGGCCTGCGTCCGGGCTGGCGTCGTTGAGCGCGATGACGCGGTGCGGCGTGCGGTTGGCCTTGGCGGCGCGCAGCACGCTCTGGATGCAGGCCAGGGTTTCGTCGCGCCCGTCGTAGACCGGGATCAGCACGTCCACCGGGCGGGCGCTGCCGGCGTCGCCGCCGCCGCGCCGGCGCGGTTGGGCACCGGCCTTGTCCATGGCTGCCAGGTGCGGCAGCGGTGCGACCAGGGCGAGCGGGCTGCCGGGCAGTTCGCGGCCGTCCGGCCCGTATAAGCGCACTGGCCCGGGATAGGGGGTGATGCGGGCGACGATGCCGCCGTGGGTGGCTGGCCCGCCCACGGCGGCCAGCAGGGGATGGGCATGGCGGGCCTGCAGCGCGACTTCCTGCTGGCCGGCGACCAGGCGCAGGGTGACGGTTTGCGCCGGCTCACGCAAATCGACCACCCAGCCGCGCAGTGCGCCCTTGGCGGCGTCGTAGGCGATGGCACCCGCGACCTCGCCCGCCTGGGCCTGCGGAATCAGGTGGCGCAGCACCAGGCGCAGCTCGGCGGCCTGCCGGATGCCGGGCAGGGCCGCGCGCATGCGCTCGGCCAGGGTTTCGGGCGGCAGCGTGGCGGCGAGGGCGCGCCAGCGCCAGGTGCGCAGAGTGGGATCGTCCGGGTAGTGTTCGAGCGCGTCGGCCAGCAGGGCGTCGGCCTCGTTTGCGCGGTGCTGGTCGAGCGCGGCCCGCGCGGGCAGGGCGCAGGTGGCGGGCGGCGCGTTGCGCATGTGGCGCAGCGCGTCGGCCAGGTGCAGGAATGCGCGTTGTGGTTGGCTGCCCTCGAGCAGGGCGAGCGCCAGGCAGAGCCGGGCGTCGTCCCGATACCCCGGCGTCTGCAGGGCGAGGGACAGGCATGCGGCAGCCACGTCGGCGTCGCCGGCCTGGCGAGCGTCGTGGTAGCGGCGGAGAAGGTCGGGGATGCCGGCCATATCGTCGTCGCCTGTATCTTGCGGAATCGGCCGATGCATGGAGGAAGCGGCGTGCACCGGGTCTGACATTTGGAAGGGGGCCGCGAGGCCCCCTTCCAAATGCCCCCGGGCCGAAGCCCGAGGGGAGAAAAACCCCGGGGCCAGGGCCCCAGGGATCGTCGGTACGTGGTTTACACGTTGCCGTCGATGAACTTCACGTTGACGATGCTGTCTTCGGCTTCCGGCGAGCCGACGATCTGCGCCGCGATCCAGCCACGGTCTGCACCGTTGGCAAGGTCGGCAGCCCAGTACGCCACTTCGTCGGCCGAAGCTTCGCGGCCCAGTGCGTTTTCGTACATGGTTGCGATGAACGCGTCGTCGTCCAGCGAGTTGATGGCCGAACCTTCGTCCGTGGCCAGGATGGCCTTGGCGATGTCTTCGACGCTCAGCTCGTTGCCGTTCAGATCGTTCTCGATCCAGTACTGCGCACCTTCGCGGTCGGTCGAGCGACCCAGCAGGCCTTGGTACAGACGCAGCACGTCGGCTTCGTCTTCCGTGGCACCGATGGCGATCGATTGACCGTCGTCGAGCTGGATGAACTCGACGTTGGAGGCCGTCAGCGAGTCGGCTTCGTCGGCGTTGCTGACCAGGACGATCTGACCATCTTCGATGGTGACCGTGTAGTCTTCCAGCGTGCCTTCCAGGACGACCATGTCGTAGCCTTCGCCGCCGTCGACCGTATCCGCGCCGAAGCCGGAGAAGACCGTGTCGTCGCCGAGGCCGGTGCTGACCGTGGAGTTGCCTTCGCCCAGGATGACTTCGTCGTCGCCGCCACCGGTCACGATGGTGTCGTTGCCGTCACCCGCGTTGATGGTGGTGTTGCTGTCGACCAGGATGGAGACGTTGTCGTCGCCGTTGCCCAGCACGATCACGCGGTCGATTTCGGCAGCGTAAACCGGGTCGCCTTCCGGACGGGCCAGCGATTCGGGCGCGTAGTTTTCGCTGTAGAGCGAGAAGGTGATGTTGGCGTCGGTGTCGAACACCAGCACCGGCGCTCCGTTGACGGCCGAGTTGGTGCCGACGGTCACGTCGTCGCCTTCATCTCCTTCGGGCGTGATGACGAGCAGGTCGGGCTGCTCGCCGCCGGGCGAGGTGGGCTCGCCCACCGCATCCCACGAGCCGACGATGGTCGTCTCGGTGCCTTCGGTATTCAGAACGGATTCGATAGCCGCCAGTACCGCGTTGGTACGGGGGTTATCTTCCAGTGCCGATACCAAGTCCTCGTTGGACGTTGGTTGATCGTATTGCATGAAAAGCTCCTAAGAAGGGCGTGTGGCTGGGGTTTCTCCCCCAGTGGGGGTTACCCCTGCGCCTTGTAGATCTTGGTGATTGCCGGATCTTCCCAGGGAGACTGATAGCGGGGGGCGTTTGCCTCGGACTTCGGGGAAACTGACAGCTTGAGTGCTACAAGATGCTCGTGGCCGGAAGGCGACGAGACTTCCTGGCCGTTCAGGACGTCCTGCGGGGGGTAGCCCGAGAAGACGGCCTGACCGGCCAGGCGATAAAGCTTTTGTTGGGGGCCGACGAGGCCGAAGGTGACGGCGGTGATGCCGAGCGCCTGGCGGCGCGTGCCGGCATAGCGGCCGGACAGCGCGGCGGGCTGCTTGCCCTGGCCCTGGACGCGGCAGCTATAGGCCAGGTCCACGCCTTGCGGCTTCTCGGGCCAATGGACGATGAAGCCTTCCAGGCGGGCCGTGCCGTCGGGATTGCCGAGCCAGCCGCCTTCGACGCGCACGTCGCCGCGGCGCTCGATGTGGCCTTCGAATTCCAGGCGGATCGGGCTTGCGCCATCGCTGGCGGTGGGGACGCGGGCCGGCATGGGCGCAGGCGCCAACGGCGAGGGCGCGGCCTGCAGGCGCGAGGCGGCCGGCGCGGCAGCGGGCATGGGCCGTGCGGGAGCGGCGGCAGCAGCCGAACGTCGGTCCAGCTCGAGCAGCGCTTCGCTGGTATCGATGCGGTCGATGCGCAGGTTGACTTCGCGCTCCTGGCGCGCCGCCATATGGTATTCGGTGACCAGCAGGGCCCCGGTGTCGCCCTTGACGCGGATGACCACGCAGTCGCCGAGCTTGACCAGGGTGTTGCGGCTCACGCCTTCGGCCGGGAAAAAATCCACCGAGCCTTTGCCTAGCGGCGCCTGTTGCAAAGTGATGCAGATTTCCTGGCCTTCGGGGAACTGGCTGGCATAGCGCACGATGTACATGCCCACTTCGAGCGGCAGCACGCGCGAGTTCAGGCGCAAGTTCTGATAGGGGGCGGCGGCAGGATTAGGCTGCATGGCTGAGCGGGTTCTTTTTGATAGTGTTTGGCGGACTTGCGCATGACGGCACACAAATGCTGCAGTGCCGCACCCTGTACGTCGTAAGGATGGTAGCAAAGGGGTTTACCCTGAACAAGCAAGCAACTGTCACTGTGCAGGACGCAAATGTCGCATTTCGCAGCAATTCGTTATTTTGTGAACATGTTAGACGTTTTTGTGTCCTTTTAAACCCGGGTTAAACATATCGGATGGCGGTACAGTAGGGAATTTCTGTTGGAAAACGCCCGCCGAATATGTAACAACAGCCGGGCGGAAGTTTTTTTAGTTGTTTACGTTGGTGCATCCGCACAGTGGAGTTTGGGAGGGGTCTCCCCTGGCCTTCAGTGCGTAAGTATCCGCTGTTCGTCCTATTGACAGCGGCTCAGTGTAGTAAATGCCGCCCTGCTCGCGCGCTATGGCGGATAGGTGCTCCTGCGCGTGGACTCCGCGAACATTCCTAGGCCGTATCCCGCCCCTTCGAAGCAGCGGGGAGACTGGGCTACCATGTCGGGCCTCGCGCTGGCACGCGTTCTCTTGCAGCCATGGATATCCTTTTTATACACCAGAATTTTCCCGGGCAATTTCTTCACGTGGCGCGTCATTTTGCGCAACGCGGCCACCGAGTGGTCGCCGTGGGCACCAAAGCACCCCCTGCGATCGACGGCGTGCGGTATCTGAACTACGTGCTGCGCCGCGGCAACGGCAAGGACACTCACCCCCTGGCGCTCGAGTTCGAGAGCAAGACTTTGCGCGGGGAAGCCTGCGCGGTCGCGCTGCGGCAACTGCAGGCCGAGGGCTATGCGCCGCGCGTGGTGTTCTGCCATCCGGGCTGGGGCGAGGCGCTGTACGTCAAGGCGGTGTTCCCGCAGGCCCGGCTGGTCTGCCTGATGGAGTACTACTATCACGTGCAGGGGCAGGAAATGGGCTTCGATCCGGAGTTCCCGATGCCGGGCTTCGCGGAGGCTGCGCGGTTACAAACCAAGAATGCGAGTTTGTTACTGGCCATGCAGGACATGGACCGTGGCATTGCCGCAACACCTTGGCAGGCCAGCCGGCTGCCAGCCTGGGCCCAGGCCAAGACCACCGTGTTGCACGAGGGCATCGATACCGACGAGGTCCGGCCCAACGCCCAGGCCCGGATCGCACTGCCCGGCCACCATCTCACGGTATCCGCCGGCGACGAGGTGCTCACCTATGTGGCGCGCAACCTGGAGCCGGTGCGCGGCTACCACGTCTTCATGCGGGCGCTGCCGCACATCCTGGCGGCGCGTCCCAACGCGCGCGTGTTCATTGTGGGCGGCGACGGTGTCAGCTACGGCGCGCGTCCGTCGGACGGTTCGTATCGCCAGCGCTACCTGGCCGAGGTGAGCCGGCACATCGACCCTGCGCGGGTGCATTTCATGGGGCTGGTTTCGCGCCAGGCTTTTCTTGCGCTCATGCAGATCACCCGCTGCCACGTCTATCTCACCTATCCCTTCGTGTTGTCGTGGTCGCTGCTGGAGGCCATGAGCGCGGGCGCGACCGTGGTGGCGTCCGATACGCCGCCGGTGCGCGATGCGCTGCGGCATGGCGAGAACGGCCTGCTGGTGCCGTTCTTCGAGCCCGGGACGCTGGCCGAGACGGTGTGCGAGGTGCTGGCCGACCCGGCCGGTCACGCCCACCTGGGCCGTGCCGCGCGCGCGAGCATCGTGCGCGACTACGACCTCAAGCGTGTCGTCCTGCCGGCCTACGAGCGGTTGCTGGCGGAGATGGCGGCCTGACCGGCGTCGGACGGGTCGGCTTGTCCGGGAGACGGGTCGGGCGCCGCGTTCTCCTCGGCCTGGGCTTCACGGTGGGCGAGCAGGGCGGCCGGTAGCGCGCGCGAGATCACCCGGCGCAAGGTGAGGCCCTGCACCAGGATGCTGAAGATCACCACGCCATAGGTGGCGGCGATCAGGACGTGGCTGTCCGGCAGCGTGGACGCCAGCGACAGGGCGAGCGCGATCGACACGCCGCCGCGCAGGCCGCCCCAGGTCATCACGAAGGAGACACCCCGGCCCCATTCGCGCAGCCGGGGGGCGGCCATGACGGGCAGCACCACACTGACGTAGCGCGCGAGCAGCACCACGGGGATGGCCAGCACGGAGAGCAGCAGGCCCGAGGCCGAGGTCTGCAGGGTGATGATCTCCAGCCCGATCAGGCCGAACAGCATCAGGTTGAGCAGTTCGTCGATCACCTCCCAGGTGGTGAAGAGGCGCCGCTGCGAACTGTGCTCGGCCACGCGCGGGCTCTCGCCGCGCCCGCCCACGAGCAGCCCCATGAAGACCACGGCGATGGGCGCGGATACGCCGAGCGCTTCGGCGGCTGCATAGCCGCCCGTGGCCATGGCCAGACTGACCAGGGTGGCGATGGCGTCGGAGTTGGCGGTGCGGATCATGTAGAGGCCGAGCAGCCCGACGCCGATGCCGAACACCGCGCCGCCCAGCATCTCTCGCACCAGCAGCAGACCCAGGTCGCCCAGCGTGGGCACCGCCCCGCCCACGGCGATGCCGAGCAGCGTGAGGAACAACACCACGCCCATGCCGTCGTTGAACAGGCTCTCGCCGGTGATGCGCGCCTCCAGGCTCGCCGGCACGCCCACCTTGCGCAGCACTCCGAGCACCGCGATCGGATCGGTGGGCGAGATCAGGGCGCCGAAGACGAGGCAGTGCAGCAGCGGCAGCGGCATGCCGACAACCCAGGTGACGGCGTAGAAGCCGAAGCCTACCGCCACGGTCGATACCAGCACGCCGACTGTCGAGAGGATGAGCACCAGCCACTTTTCGCGCGCGATGGCGGCGACGCTGGCGTGCAGCCCGCCGGCAAAGAGCAGCATGCCGAGAATGCCGTGCAGCAGCAAGCTGGCGAAATCGACGTCGCCGAAAAGCTCCTGTGCCGCGGCGAGCAACTGCGTGCCCTGGCCGAACACGCCCATCAGCAGCGATGCGGCCAGGCCGATGGCCGCGATACCGGTGGCGTCCGGCAGCCCGATGAAACGGTGGTTGAGATAGCCGAGAGCGGCGACGAGGGTGATGAGGGTACCGATCAGCGCAAGCAGGCTCATGCGGGGTTGCCTAGACGAGAGAAGCGACTTGAAGCGGGCATGGGCGTTGCTGCCTGCCAACGATCCATCCAGTCTAAACTCAGGAGCCCTGCATGAGTCAATCGAGCACCGCACAGACCATCGCCGTCGTTGCCTTCTCCAGCCTGTTGATGAGCACCGCGGCCTGGGCCGCCACGCCCACCGCCACCGACCCCAGCCAGGATTCGGCGGCCACGCCGACGCAGGCCGAAGAGCCGCGCCTGCCGACGGCGGACGACACCCATCGCACCGGGCCTGAGCAGTCGGACGCCGGTAGCGGGGCCGTGCCCGCGGAACCGCAGACCTTGAGCCCGGAGGCCAAGCGCGAGGAGCTTGGCGGCAGCTCGGCCGAGCGTATGGAACAGGGCCGCCAGGAGAACGGACAAAAGCAGGAGTGATGGCGGGGTCTCCGCCATACGCGAAGAAGCCGTCGGTAGACGGCTTCTTCGCTTCTTGACTATATAACTATGCAAGCAGAGGTGACGGTCCTGGCCAACGTCGTGACGCTCGCCAGGGCGTCCGCGCGGGGCGCGGCCCTACTTGCCGCGTGAACCGGGCTTGTCCGTATCCTGCGCCTGGCGGCTCGGATCTTCGTTGCGGAAGCCGCCATAGCTGCTCTGCCCCGGGTCGGCGCTGCGGCTTTCGATGCGTTCGTCGGCGTCCTTGGCATGTGCCCCGCTGTGTTGGCGCGTGGGCTCGGTACCTCGATCCGCCTGGGTTCCAAGCCGGGAATCCTGCTCCTGCTGGCGCATGGGCGGGACGGTGGCGTCGGGCTGCCGGCGGGGCTGGTTCTGGCCCTGGTTCTGTTGCTGCTGCGATTGCGTGGGCGATTGAGATGTCTGGCTGTCGCGTTGCTGAGTCATGTTGTCCTCCTGTCGTCGTAGGGCGCTCGGGCCCGGGTGCAGGACACGCCGCAAGCGGCATGCCCCGCCTGTGTCCGGATGTACTGCCCGGTCGATGCCCGCTGCCTTGCGCGCTGGCGGCATAATCCGCGCATGAGACTCTTTCCCTTGTTTGCCGACCTGCATGGGCGGCAGGTGCTGGTCGTGGGCGGCGGCGCGGTGGCGCAGCGCAAGGCCGGTGCGCTGCTGCAGGCGGGCGCCCAGGTGCGCGTCGGCGCGCCCGCGTTCACGCCGGAACTGCAGGCCTGGGGCCAGGCTGGCCGTGTCACGCTGCTGCAGGGCGGTTTCGATCCGACCTGGGTGGCGGGTGCCTGGCTGGTGGTCGCGGCCACCGACGAGCGCGCGGTCAACGCCGAGGTGGCGCGCATCGCCGGCGCGCAGCGCCTCTGGGTGAACGTGGTCGACGATCCGGAACTGTCGAGCTTTCAGGTGCCCTCCATCGTCGACCGTTCGCCGCTGGTGATCGCCATATCCTCCGGCGGCGCCGCGCCGGTGCTCGCGCGCCGCCTGCGCGAACGCATGGAAAGCCTGCTCGAGCATACGCTGGGCAGGCTGGCGGCGCTGGCGCACGCGCAGCGCGCGGCGATCCGCCAGCGCTTTCCGCAGATGACGCAGCGCCGGGCGTTCTACGACTGGCTGTGCGACGGCCCCGTCGCCGCCCACTTGCGCGCCGGCGACGACGCAGCCGCCCAGGCCGCGCTGCAGGCCATGCTCGACAGCGGCCAGCCGGAACCGCCCGGCCGCATCGTGCTGGTCGGTGCGGGGCCAGGCCCCGCTGCCGCGCTCACGCTAGGCGGGCTGCGCGCTCTCAACGAGGCCGACGTGGTGTGCTATGGCCGCGGTGTGTCCGATGAGGTGCGGGCACTGGCGCGGCGCGATGCGGACCAGCTCGCCACGCTGTTGGAAGGCGATGCCCTCTGGCGTGAACTGGCCGACCACGCCGTGGGCGGCCGCTGCGTGGTGCTGCTGCGCGCCGGGGCGGGCTTGGCGCTGGATCGGGCGCGCGTGATGGCGCTGGGGCTGGACGGGCTGCAGTGGGAAGCGGTGCCTGGTGTTAGCTGAGCAGCACCTCGGTTGGCAAGGGAATGTGCGGCAATGAAATCGGTGTGCTCGTCATCGGCAGGCCCAGGCAGTGCGCGACCAGGGTGTCGGTGCGCGCCGGAGGCCACCCACCCGCCGCGAGATTGGCGCGGGCCTTGGCCGCGACGGCCTGCGGCGCCAACGGCCGTTCGGGGTCGCCACGGGCGTCGGCCAGGCGGGCTTCGAGCACGCGGCCGTCGCCCCAGCGCAGGGTGAGGGCCGCGCCGAAGTGCGCCGGATAGGCCTGTTGCGCAGCGTCGTCCAGGCTAGGCCCGATGCGGGCGCGCCAGGCGGCGACCGTGGGCTCCTGCAGCATCTCCGGTGCGAAGGCCGGGAAACCGGGCTCCCCGTGCAGCAGGGTGACTGCGACCGCGTGCTGCAGACTGAACCGTGCTTCGGCGGGGTTGCGCGGCATCGGGTTGTCGCAGAAGCCGAGGGCGTCCGCGTAGGTCGCCACGTCGACGCGGGCCGGCGGATCCTGCCGGCCCGGCAGGCGCTCGCGCAGCACCAGGGCTGCGTCGATCGCCGGATGGGTGTGCCGGCAGGCGGGCCAGGGCTTGATGCTGGTGTCGTGCAACTGCCAGTCCCCGGTGGGGGCCAGCACCGCGTGGGGATCGGCGCCCGGACACATCGCCGCGAAAAAGCCCTTCTCGCCTTCCAGGATGGCGGCGGGCGCAGTCGCGCCGGCCTGTGCGAGGCTCGCCGCCTGCACGCCGGTCTGCGCCGCGTGGGCGTTGTGCCAGGCCTTGGCCATGTTCGGCTCCAGGCGCACCTGCCACAGCCCGGCGGCGCGCGTGGCCGCGTGGCCGATGGCATGGGCGGTGGCCGGCCCGGACAGTTCGAGCAGGCTGGCCGACGCCACGGCCGCCCCGATGACGCCGCACGTGGCCGTGGGATGCCAATGGCGGTAGTGGCCGGCGCCGGCCGCCCGGCCCAGCCGGATCGCGGCCTCGTAGCCGCGCACGATCGCGTCGAGCACGGCGGTGCCGGGCGCTCGCAGGCGCCGGCCGACGAAGAGCGCGGCCGGCACGATGACCGGGCCAGGATGGCACAGCGCGGCCCGGTGGATGTCGTCCATCTCCAGGATGTTGCCCACGGCGGCGTCGAACAACAGGGCATGCCATGGATCGGCGGCCTCGCCGGGGCGCCCGGGCAGCATCAGACCGGTCCACAGGGCCGCGCCCGTCGCGGTGGCGGCGCCGGCTGCCGCACAACCGTACCAATCCAGTATGTGCAGGGTGGCCCGTTCGCGCGCGTGGCGGCCCACGGGTGCCAGGCACAGCGCGGCCAGCCGAGCCGACAAGGACGGCGGGCTGGTCATGCCTGCGGTTCGCCCACCTGCATGGCCGGCCCCCGTGTGCGCGGGTCGCGCGGCGTCCAGCGCTGGGCTTCGACGGCAGCGATGAAATCGGCCACCGCGCGGTTGAACGCCTCCGGCTCTTCCAGGTTGATGGTGTGGCCCGTGCGCGGCAGGACCAGCAGGCCGGCTGCCGGCAGGGTGGCCTTGAGATACAGCGACGCGGGCAGGGTGAGGTCGTCTTGGTCGCCCGCCACGACGAGCGTGGGCACCTGCAGGCCTCGCAGATCATCGCGCAGGGCATACAGGGAAGGCCGGCGCGCCTGCACGCCGCGCAGCGTAAGGGCTGCGCCCGTGGCATCGTGCTCGCCCAGGCGCGCGGCGAACTCGGCCCAGCCCTGCGGGTTCTTGAGCTGGTAGGGGATGCGCGCCGGCCCGGCCGCGTAGGTAGGCGCATAGGCTTGGCTGCCCAGCGCCTCGAACTGCTGGGCAGCCGCCACGGACAGCGCCTGGAATTCGGCCGCCTCGTCCGGATGGGCGCCGTAGCCGACGCCGGCGACCACCAGCGAGCGCGCCCTTGCGGGATGGCGCAGGCCCACGTGCAGCGTGGCGAAGCCGCCCATCGACAGGCCCACGATGTGCGCGCGCTCGATGCCGGCGGCGTCGAGCACACTGACGATGTCGTCGGCGGCCTGGGCCTGGCTGTAGGCTTGCAGCTCGTGCGGGACGTCCGAGGGCGGGTAGCCGCGCGCGGCGAACACCACGCAGCGGCGGTGCGGCGCGAAATGCCGCAACTGCGGCTCCCAACTGCGATGGTCACCCGCGAATTCGTGCACCCAGACGATGGCCGGGCCGCTGCCCTGGCTCTCGTAGAAGAGGCGCACGCCGTCGGTGGCGGTGGCGTAGGGCATGGTCGGGCCTCGTCTAGATGTGGGCCGGGTCGGCCGCCGCGTACCAGTCGGCGATCTGGCTGCCGTTCATGAAGCAGACGTGGCGGTTGCGCATCAGCAGGTCGAGCATTTCCTCGAAGTAGCCGAAGCGATGCGGCACGCCCATCAAGTGCGGGTGCAGGCCCAGGGCCAGTACGCGCGGCTGGAGCCGGCACTCGCGCTCGAACACGGCGAGCGTGCGCTGCAGGCGCAGCAGGAACTCGGGCGAGGAGTGCTTCTCGACGGCGTAGATTACCGAATCGTTGAGATCCAGGTTGTACGGCATCTGGATCAGCCGCCGCCCGCCCGAGACGCACATCCAGTTGGGCAGGTCGTCGATCACCCAGTCGCACACGTAGTGCACGCCGGCCGCGGCGAGCAGGTCGGGCGTGTCCGCCGTCTCGCGCAGGCCCGGGCTCAGCCAGCCGCGCGGGCGCGTGCCGGTAAAGGCGGCGAGCTTGTCCAGCGCCAGTTCGATGGCCTCGGCTTCGTCGCCGCCGTGGTTGAGCGCCTTCTGGTGCACGCCGTGGCCGATGAATTCCCAGCCCGCGTCGCGCATGGCCTCGGCGGCCTGCGGGTAGGCGTCGATCACGCTGGCGTTGATGCTGGTCGAGGCGGGCAGGCCGCGCTCTGCGATGGCGTCGATCATGCGCGGCAGGCCGGCGCGCATGCCATAGTCGGCCCAACTGAAGTTCGGCACGTCGGGCACTGTGTCCTGGCCGTGCGGCGGCGTGATGATGGTGCGCGGCATGGGCGCGTCGAATCGCCAGTTCTCCACGTTGATGACCAGGTGGACCATGATCGCGCCCTCGTCGGGCGGGGTCAGGGCAGGGCGGCTGCCCGAGAAGCGATAGGGAACGCGGGGATTGGCCATGGCGGTTTCCTAGTGGCGAATCTGGCGCATGATGTCGCGCTTCAGGCGGTTGAAGACATCCGACGTGGTGAGTTCGAGCGAGCGCGGGCGCTCGATCGGCACGTCGATCCGGGTGGTGATGCGCCCCGGGCGGGCCGACATCACGTAGATGGTGTCGGCGAGCAGGATCGCCTCGTCGATGTCGTGGGTGACGAACACCACGGTCTTCTGCAGCCGGCTCCATACCGAGAGCAGCAGCTCCTGCATGGTGAGCCGGGTCTGCGCATCGAGCGCGCCGAAGGGCTCGTCCATGAGCAGCACCTGCGAGCCCAGCGTCAGCACCCGGGCGATGCCCACGCGCTGGCGCATGCCGCCCGACAACTGCACCGGCAGGTGCTTGGTGAATTGCGACAGGCCGGTGATCTCGAGCATCTCGTGCGCGTGGGCTTCGTACTCGGCCTTGGGCTTGCCGGCCATCTGCGGGCCGAACACCACGTTGTCCCAGACGTTGAGCCAGGGAAACAGCGCGGCTTCCTGGAACACCACGCCGCGCTCGGGGCCGGGCTTGGCGACCGGCTTGCCGTCGACCCGCAGTTCGCCGTCGCTGGGCTGCTCGAAACCGGCGATCAGGTTGAGCAGCGTGGACTTGCCGCAGCCCGAGGGGCCGAGCAGGGCGACGAACTCGCCCTGGCGCACCTGTAGGTCGATGTCATCGAGCGCGTGCACGGGCTGCGCGCCCGGATAGGTCTTGCTGAGCCGTTGAATGGTGATCGCGGACATGGGCGCCTCAATAGTTTTGCAGCATGCGCCAGACGAGGACGCGTTTCTCGACGAACACGATCAGGCGGTCGCTGATGAAGCCCATGAGGCCGATCGACACCATGTCGGCAAGCACGATGTCCATGCGGCCGACGTAGTAGGCGTCCCACAGCACGTAGCCCAGGCCGGACTTGACGGCCACCATCTCGGACACGATCACCGCGGTCCAGGCAATGCCCAGGCCGATGCGCAGCCCGGTGAAGATCGACGGCATGGCCGCCGGCAGCACCACACGGCGCAGCATTTGCGCAGGGCTGGCCCCCATCATGGTGGCCGCGCGCACCAGGTTGCGGTCGACGTCGCGCGCGCCCTGGGTGGTGTTCACCACGATGGGATAGAAGCCGCCCAGGAAGATCAGGAAGATCGAGCCGAAGTCGCGGATGCCGAACAGGGCGATCGAGAACGGCAGCCAGGCGGTGATCGGGATCGGCCGCAGGCCCTGCACCAGCGGGTCGATCATCTCCGAGGCGATGCGGCTCCAGCCGATCGTCAGGCCCAACGGAATGCCGAGCAGGGCCGCCATGGCGAAGCCCTGGGCCACGCGCTGGGTGGAATACCAGACGTTGGACACCCAGGTGCCGAGATAGGGGTTGAGCCCCATGCCCGGGTCCGCGAAGATCCAGTCGTACCAGGCGCGCGCGACCATGACGGGTGTCGGCACCACCCCGGCCATGCCGGGGCGCTGGCCGACCAGTTGCCAGACCACGAGGATCACGACCGGAATGACGAGCGCGAGGCCGAGCCGGCGCAGCCGGGGCGAGCCGGCAGCGCGCGCAGGGCGCGCCGCGGCTGCCGCCGGACTGCGCGGGGAGGTCATGGTTTGTGCCTTCATTTCATCACGTCTTCGAGCAGGGAGGCGTCCCAGACCTGATCGATGCTGCCGCTCACGTCCTTGGGAATCACGCCCAGTTCATTGAACACCTTGGCCTGGCGGCGCAACTGGTCGAGATCGAGCACGCCGCCGAGCTGGATGAGCTTGACCGATTCGCGCGTGACCGACTCGGGCAGGCCGGTGTACTTGGCGTAGGCCTGGGCGAAGCGCTCCGGGTCGGCGGCGAGTTCCTGCTCGCGCTTCTTGTAGTGCCACAGGAAGCACTCCAGCGCGTCGCGCTTGGTGTCGATCGTGTTGCGCGAGGCGGCGAGCAGGCCGAGCTCGGCGCCCACGGCCTTGGACTGGCTGTAGTCCATGCCGTCGCCCTCGGCGAAGTAGGCCGTGCCTTCGGCCACCAGTTGCGATTCGAAGGGCTCCCACAGGGCCACGGCGTCGACGTCGCCGCGCTGCAGGGCCTGCACGAAGGCCGTGCCGCCGCCCTGGATGTTGACCGGCGTGAACGAGTTGTACGGCGTGCCGTTCTCGGCCAGCGTGGCGGCGAACTGGAACCACACGGCCGAGCCGGGCGCGATGCCGATGCGCTTGCCGGCGATGTCGTTCCAGCTCTTGACGTCCACGCCTTTCCTGACGACGAGATGCTTGGGCGAACCCGCCACGCCGGTCAGGCCCACGATGTTGTTGTTGCCCTGGGCCAGTGCGATGGCCAGGTCGGCCGGGCCGATGCCGGCCACGTCCACCGAACCCGAGAGCAGCGCCGTGCGCGCGTCGGCGTAGCGCACGAACTCGGCGGTGGTGACTTCCACGTTGCACTGCTTCAGGTCGTCGGCCATGTACTGCATGGCCGACAGGTGGCCGACCTTGACGTTGCCCAGCGTGAGCTTCTGCGGCTGCGGCAAGGGCTGGGGCTCGGGCCCGAGCGCCCAGGCCAGGGCGCAAGCGGAGGACAGGACGGTGCTGAGGGCGAACTGGCACAGCTTCTTCATGGCGATCTCCCGGACAAGAGTGGGCAAGGCATAGGGAATGGCGGGATGGAGCTGGGTACCTCGGGTGGTCAGCGGCCGCGAAAGCGCGGCGGCCGCTTGTCCTGGAAGGCCTGCTGGCCTTCCCGGTAGTCTTCGCTGTCGAAGCACGCCTGCACGGCGGCCTCCACGCTGGCGGCGTCGGGCGCGTCGGGCTCGGCCAGGATGTGGCGCACCGCGAGCTTGGCCGCGCGCAGGGTGAGCGGGGCATTGCCAGCGATGCCGGCGACGATGCCGGCGAGTTCGTCCTCGAAGATTTCGTCGGCGAAGCTGCGGTGCACTACCCCGCAGCGCTCGGCTTCGGTGCCATCGAACATGCGCGCGGTGAAGAAAAGCTCCACGGCACGCGGCGCGCCCAGCATCTCCACCATGCGGCGCGTCGAGCGCAGGTCGTAGCCCAGGCCGAGCCGTGCCGCCGGCATCCGAAAGCGCGTGCTGGCGCTGGCATAGCGCAGGTCGCAGGCGAGCGCGAGGCCGATACCGCCGCCGATGCAGATGCCCCGGATCGCCGCAACCACGGGCTTGGCACACTGCGACAGGCTGGCCTGGGCGGCGTGCACGGCGGCGCCGTAGCGGGCGACCTGCTCGGGGCTGTCGCGCTGTTCGCCGAACTCGGAGATGTCCGCACCCGACACGAAGGCGCGCTCGCCGGCGCCGCGCAGCACCAGCACGCGCACGTCCTCGCGCTCGCCGTAGTCGCGCACCAGGCGGTGCAGTTGATCCCACATGCCGAGCGTCATGGCATTGAGCCGGCGCGGGTTGTCGATGGTCAGGGTGGCGATGCCGTCGGCGACGGTGCCGTGCACGCTCGGGGGCGTTGCGGTGGTCATGGTGGGTTCCTCACACGGCGCCGCTGTCGCGCAGTTGCTGGATGCGCGCATCGTCATAGCCGATCTCGCGCAGGATTTCGTCGGTGTGCTCGCCCCAGCCGGGCGCAGTGCGCGCGATGTCGGCCGGTGTGCGGGCGAGGGTCACGGGCTGCGTGACGAGGGTGCGCGTACCGCCCTCGACGGCGGGCACGCTGCGCACGGCGCCCAGGGCCTGCACCTGCGGGTCTTCGAGCATCTGCGGGACGGTATAGACCGGCCCCGCGGGTACGCCCACTTCGTTGAGCAGGCGTACCCAGTGCTCCACCGGCTGGCTGTCGAAGATCGCCTGCAGCTCGGCGTTCAGACGCCTGCGGTGCTTCACGCGCAGCTTCTCGGTGGTGTAGTCGGGGTCGTCCAGCCATTGCGGCCGGCCGAGCACGTCGCACAGCCGGCGCCAATTGCCCTCGCCCGAAGCACCCAGGTTGAACGGGCCGTCCGCGCCGTGGAACAGGCCCATCGGGCTGCTGGTGGGATGGTCGTTGCCCTCCTGCACGGGCACGTCGCCTTCGTTGACGTAGCGCGCGACCTGGAAGTCCATCATCGCGATCTGCGCATGCAGCAGCGAGGCGTGCACCCACTGGCCCTGGCCGGAGGTCTCGCGCTCGAGCAGGGCGGTGAGGATGCCCAGCGCGGCGTACAGCCCGGTGCTGGAATCGGCCACCGCGAGGCCCGCGCGCACCGGCCCCTGGCCCGGCAGGCCGGTGACCGACATCAGCCCGCCCATGCCCTGGATGATCTGGTCGAAGCCCGGGCGCCGGGCATACGGGCCGTCCTGGCCGAAGCCGGAGATGCTTGCGAGGATGATGCGCGGATTGATCTCGCGCAGCGAGGCATAGTCCACGCCCAGCCGCTGCTTGACGTCGGGGCGCCAGTTCTCGACCACCACGTCGGCATCCTTGACCAGGGCGCGGAACACGGCGAGCCCTTCGGGCTTCTTCAGGTTCAGGGTGAGCGAGCGCTTGTTGCGGTTCAGGTTCTGGAAGTCGCCGCTCCAGCGGTCGGCGGCGAACATCGCCTCGTTCGGATCGACCCCGGGCGGCGGCTCGATGCGGATCACGTCGGCGCCGAAGTCCGCGAGCATGCGCACGCAGGTGGGGCCCGCGCGAACGCGCGACAGGTCCAGCACGCGGAAGCGCTTGAGCGCGGTCGAGGCCTGGATGCGTGGCATGCGATGTCTCCGGTGATGTCTCAGGGGGTGGGCGTGCCGGTGCGCGGCCAGGCGACGCGCGCGGCGAGCGCGAGCAGGGCGAGTTCGCTGGCCGGCGCGCCGATCAACTGCGCGCTGAGCGGACGGCCGCGCGCGTCGACGCCGACCGGCACGCTGACCGCGGGCAGGCCGAGGTAGTTGACGAAGGCGGTCCAGGAGAAGAGCGCGAGCAGTGCGCGCGCCTGAAAGCCGGGCGATGCGGTGTGGACCTCGGACCAGTCGGGTACGCCGTCGGGCAGGACGGGCGTCACGAGTACGTCGTGCGCGGCGAAGAGCGTGTCGAGCAGGCGCTGGCGGTGGCCGGCGCGCGCCTCCAGCGCGGCCCGGTACCAGGCGCCGGGCAGGATGCTGCCCGGCACCGCGACCGCGCGCGTACCCGGCGCGAGCGGACGGGTGTCGTCGCGCAGCCGGTCGGCATGCACGCGTGCGGCCTCGACATTGAGCAGCAGGTCGGCGCAGCGCACCCATTCCGGCAGATCGGGCAGCGCGACCGTCTCGACGCGCCCCAGCCTCCCGGCAGCTTGCTGCAGCGCGGCGCGCATGTCGTCGTTCACCGGGCGCACGGGGTTCGGCCGTTCCAGGCACAGCGCCACGCGCACGGCCGCACCGGCTGGCGTCGGGGAAGCGGACGTTTCCCGCTGCCCGGCCATGACGAGAAAGAGCGCGCGCGCATCCTCGGCGCTGTGCGCGAGCACGCCCACCGTGTCCAGCGAGGGCGAGAGCGGAAATACCCCCGCGGCGTCGATGGCCTCGGGGCCGGGCTTGAGACCGAGCACGCCGCAGGTGGCGGCGGGGATGCGCACCGAGCCCGCGGTGTCGGTGCCGAGCGCGCCGTAGCACAGTCCGGCCGCCACCGCCACGGCCGAGCCGCTGGAGGAGCCGCCGACCGCGGCCGCGGGGTCCACGGGATTGATCGGGCGGGGCAGATGCGGGTTCTCGCCGGTGGCGCCGCAGGCGAACTCGGCCATGGCGAGCATGCCCAGGCCGTGCGCCCCGGCCATGCGCAGGCGCTGCACCGCGGTGGCTTCGGCGACGCCGGTGTCCTGCGCCCAGGGCGTGCCGCAGCGGGGCTGGCGTCCGGCGACGGCGACGATGTCCTTGTATGCCACGCCGACGCCGGCCAGCGGCAGCGTCGGATCGGACAGGCGGCTGGCGTCGTGGGCCAAGACATCGGTGGCGCAGCCGTAGCGGGCGGCGCCATCGCGAAAGCGGCGGTGCTGCGCGTCGAGCGCGGCCGGCAGGCTCACCGTGCCCTCGCGCAGCGCCGCGCGCAGGCCGGCCACCGAATCGGGCAGCGTGGCCACGTCAGCCCCGGCCCTGCATCGGCGGCGCCAGCCGTTGCCAGACACGGGCGGCAGCCTTGGTCTCGACCGGGCTGGCGGCGATGCCCTGCGCAGCGAGCATGATGGCGATCGCCTGCGCCAGACGTTCGCCCTGGCCGGCGTCAGTGGTTGCATGCGTTGGGGTAAGCTGCTGCGTCATTACAATTACACCCACATTTTGTATGCTGCATTGGCGTATAAATATATTTATAGGCGCGCTTGGCATACGACGCAACGATTATTTTTCATTCGACCGACATGAAAATCAGCGAACGCATCCGCGTGTCCATCGAGAACGACATCCGCGACGGCGTCCTGCTGCCGGGGGACCCCATCGACGAGCAGGATCTGGCACGCACGCATGCGGCGTCACGCACGCCGGTGCGCGAAGCCCTGCTGCAGTTGCAGGCCCAGGGGCTGCTCATCAGCCAGCCGCGCGCCGGCATGGTGGTCGCCAAGATGGATGTACAAGGCCTGCTCGCGATCTGGGAGCTGCTGGCCGAGATGGAGGCCGTGGGTGCGCGCTTCGCCTGCGAACGCATGACCCGCGACCAGCTCGACGAGCTGACCACGCTGCACGAGAGCGCCCGCGCCATCGTCGAGGCCGAGGACGTGGAAGGCTGGCGCCGCGTCAACCAGGAATTCCACGAGGTGCTCTACAGGGCCGCCGGCAACCTCTACCTGCGCCAGGAACTGACCCGGCTGCGCGCCCGCACCGGCGCCTACCTGCGCCAGGCCTTCATTGCCCTGGGCCACGTGAAGGCCTCGTACGAGCAGCACGGCGAAATCCTCGCCGCCCTGCAGGCGCGGGACGCGGACGCCGCGCATCGCGCCATGGTGCATCACGTCAGCCTGGACCACGGTGCGCGGGGCCTGCGCAACTTTCTGATCAACCTGCCGAAGTCGATGTTGAATCCGTGAGCTGCGGCCGCCGGTTTAGCGGTAGACGCTCGAGAAAAGTTCGCGACTCTCGAAATCCGTTCAGATTTCGCGTGAAATTCCGGGATCTTTCGAAAAGCGCTTATAACGGACGCCGCTCGTTGGGCTCATCGTCGTTCGGCGAGGGGAACGAGAAGGTTTCGCCTACGGCCTGTTCGATTCGGTCGAGAACCTCGGCGGGGAGGTGGGCATACTGTTCTCGCCGGTTCGGGGTAGCCGACCTTGCAACAGCACGCGCCGAAATCCCTCAGCCGCCTGCGCAACCCAGCCGCGCGAGGCTGGCGCGTGCCTCCGCCAGCAAGGTGGCCACCGTCCGCGCCACGCTTTCGCTGCATTCGACGAAGCCGATCGCCGGGCCGCAGGAGAGCATGCCCTGGTCGCTGTCGCCTTCGGTGTAGGCGAACCGGCGGGTGAGCGCGCCGGATACCAGCGGGGCATACACGGCATAGTCGCGCTCGCCTGCCGCTTCCATCTCGGCCACGCGCAGGGAAGTGCGGTTGCGCAGCACGCGCCAGGTGCGGCCGAGCGAGCCGAAGACGCGGATGCTGGCGTTCTCGTCGGCGGCCACGATGGCGGCCTTGTAGGCTTCGTGGGCCCAGATCTCGGCGCAGGCCAGAAAGCGCGAGCCCATGACGACGGCGTCGGCGCCCAGGGCGAGGGCGGAGACGATCTGCCCGCCGCTGCCGATGCCCCCGCCCAGGACCAGCGGCACCTCGAGCCGGCGGGCGGCGAGCGCGCCCAGCACGCTGGTGGGCAGTTCGCCCGGCCCGGGGTGGCCGCCTTCCTCCATGCCGACCAGGCCGACGAAGTCGGCGCCGGCCGCTTGCGCGGCGCGGGCGTGGCGCAGCGCCGCGCACTTGTGCAGCAGGATGCCGCCGCCGGCGTGGATGCGCGCGATCAGGTCGGGTTCGGGCAGGCTGCCCGCGGTCTCGAAGGCGCTGATGCCCTGCTCCAGGGCGGCGTCGAGCATTTGCACGACCGGGCCGTTGTCGCTATGCCGGGACAAAGTGAAGTTCACGCCCACGGGCGCGCCCTCGGCCAGTCCGCGCGCCTGTTCCAGCCCGCGCGAGAAGGCCGCCACGTCGGGGAACGAACGCGCGGTCATGAAACCCAGGCAGCCGGCGCGGCCCAGGGCCGCGACGAAGCCGGGGTCGGACAGCCACATCATGCCGCCGCCCAGGATGGGATGGCGGATGCCGAAGGCGCGCGTGATCGGCGTCTGGGGTAGAACCCGATCCAGCGTGGCGTGCACGCTGTCCAGATCGGTGTCGGTGTTCATGGGGTCTCTCCAGCAGGGCATCTTCGGCGCGCAGGACGGTGGCGAGGATGCGTTGTCTTCCGGGCGCGCCATCTCCGGGTGACGGCGCTCAAGCCCTCGGCCGCTGCGCGGGGAACTCGGGCTCGCCCTCCGTGCGCAGCGCGGCGGCGGTGGTGGGTGTGGGCGGCATGCCGTCGATGCGTACCGGGAAGCGGCACATCGGCCCGGCCTCGGTGTCGGCGTACATGCCGCGCGCCACGAAATGCGGCACCTCGTGCAGCGTGGCCGGGTCGCGTACCGGCATGGCGGGCACGTCGGCGCGGGTGAGGTGCGCCATGAGCGCATCGGTATCCCAGGCGGCGCAGGCCTGCGCGAGCCGGGCGTTGATGGCCTGCGCCCGCGCCTGGCGCGCCGGCGCCCGCGCGTAGGCTTCGCCGCCGTATTCGCCGAGGTCCAGGCTGGCGGCCAGGCGCCGCCAGAAGTGGTCCTCCAGGGCGCCGATGGTGATGTAGCCGTCGCGGCAGGCGAAGACGCCATAGGCGGCGCGGCCCATGCGCTGCCGCTTGGCCTGCGTATCGCCGCCGCCGGGTTCGACGCGCAGCGCGGCCAGGCGCGGGTTCATCCAGTGCAGCGGGCCGTCGGTGAGCGCGACGTCCAGGTGCTGGCCGCGGCCCGTTCGTTCGCGCTGGTAGAGCGCGGTCATGAGGGCCGCCGTGGCGTAGGTGGCGCCGGCGAGGTCGGCCACCGGCACCCCGGCGCCGTTGATGGGCGGGCCGTCCGGTGTGCCGGCCAGCGCCAGCACGCCCGCGGCTGCGAGATAGTTGGCGTCGTGCCCGGGCAGGGCGGCATCCGGGCCGTCGTGGCCGTAGCCGCTCAGCGACACGTAGACCAGGCGGGGATGCCGTTCGCGCAGGCTGGCGGGGTCCAGCCCGTACTTGGCCATCACGCCGGGTCGATAGGACTCGACCAGGACGTCGGCGCGGCCCACCCAGTCCATCACGCGCGCGCGTTGCCCGGGCTCGCGCAGGTCGACCAGGAAGCTCTGCTTGCCGCGGTTGACGGCGGCATACAGGTGCGGCGCCATGCGCCGCAGGTTGTCGCCGTGCGGCGGGCGCTCCACGCGGATCACCGTCGCGCCCAGGTCGGCCAGGTTCTGCGTGAAGAAAGGCCCCGGCAGCAATTCGCTGAAATCGAGCACGACCAGGCCGTCCAGCGGCGCGGCGGGCTGCGCGGTAGGGAAAGCGCTCCCTGGCATCGTGGTGTCTCCTCGTTCTCTAAACTTGCTTGTTATTCACACAGTATGTGGCACGCCATCTCGGCAGGCAAGGATCGCGTCGATGGCCTTTGTCCCGCCGACGCGCCGCGGCGACAGCGCGCAAGGGCGGCAAGCCCACGCGCGCCGGCCGGGCCCGTCAACGGGTCACGATGACCGCATCGAGCGGATACGCGCCCTCGCCCTCGCGGCCCACCCAGACCGGGTTCAGGTCCATTTCGTGGATCGCGGCGCCGCGCGCGACGACGAAGTCCGACACCTGCACCAGCAGGCGCACCAGCGCCGCCTCGTCGCGCGGCGGCTGGCCTCGGGCGCCGGCGAGCAGCGGATGGCATTGCAGCTCGCGCAGCATGGCCTTGGCCTCGCCGGCCGAGAGCGGCAGCATGCGCCGAGCGACGTCGTGGAAAATCTCCACGTAGATACCGCCCAGGCCCACGGTCATCATCGGCCCGAGCACCGGATCGCGCGAGATGCCGACCAGCAGTTCCAGCCCGCCCTGCGGCGCCATGGGTTCGATCAGCACGCCGTCGATGCGCGCATCGGGCCGGGCCTTGCGCACGGCGGCCTGGATCGCATCCCAGGCGGCGCCCACGGCGGCGTCATCCGAGAGGTCCAGGCGCACGCCGCCCACGTCGGACTTGTGCTGGATGTCCGGGCTCAGCACCTTGGCGACCACCGGCCCGCGCGCCTCGCGCGCCACGGACAGCGCTTCGTCGCGGCTGCGCGCCGCTTGCGCCATGGGTACGTGGATGCCCGCATCGCGCAGTGCGGTCTTGCCTTCCAGTTCGGTCAGCGTGCGAATGGGCGCATCGGCGTCGGCGGTGGGAGCCTCGAGCAGGGCCGGTCTGAAACCGGGCTCGCGCGCGGCGAGCCAGCGGCCGTAGTCCACCCAGCGGCGCAGCGCCTTCACCCCCTTGCTGACGCTGCGCATCGGCGCGATGCCGGCGTCGCGCAGGATGCGGTAGCCCTCGCCGGTGCGCTCGCTCATCCAGATCGGCACCACGGGTACCTCGCTCTGCGCCTGGGCCGCGGCCACGCGGCGCGAGATCACCGCGGTCACCTCGCCGTAGTCCAGCGCCATGGGCAGCACGACCATCGCCACGCCGGGGTCGCGGCAGACCGCGAGCAGGGTCTTCTCGATCAGGCTGTCGTCGGCCAGCACCGCGGTGGTGGTGTCGATCGGGTTGACGATCGAGGCATAGCTCGGCAGCAGCTCGCGCAGCACGCCGGTAGTCCCGTCGGCGAAGGGTGCCAGGGTGAGTTTGGCCAGGCCGATGGCATCGGCGGTCATGGCGGTGGTGCCGCCCGAGGAGCAGTACACCGCGAAGCCGGGTTCGGGCTCGCCGGCGGGGTTGGGCTGCGGCTTGGCGCGCGCGAGCAGCCAGGCGGTATCGGCGAGTTCGTCGATGTCGTCGACCTCGATGATGCCGAGCTGGCGGAACACTGCGCTGTTGACCTCGGCCGAGCCGGTGATGGACGCGGTGTGCGATTGCGCGGCCTTGCTGCCGTACTCGGAGCGGCCCACCTTGAAGGCGACGATGGGCTTGCCGCGCGCGGCGGCATGCTGCACGGCGCGCACGAAGCGCGGGCCGTCGTTGATGCCTTCCACCAGCATGGCGATCACCTCGATGCCCGGAGTGTCGGCCATGGCCTCGACGAAGTCCGCGACCTGCAGGTCGAGCTCGTTGCCGGTCGAGGCCCACAGGCCGATGCCTACGCCGCGGTCCATGGCCTGCATGATGTTGCGGCCCAGGCCGCCGCCCTGCGTGACCAGGCCGATGGGGCCGGCGCGCAGGTCGTGGCGGAACGAGGGCGAGAAGGTGAAGCCGATGCGCTCGTTGACATTGCACAGGCCGGGGCAGTTGGGCCCGTAGATGCGCATGCCGGTCTCGGCCACCACGCGGCGCAGGCGCTCGGCGTATTCGATGCCCTCGCCGCCGCCCTCGCCGAAGCCCGAGGTGAAGACCACCGCATAGCGCACGCCCAGCCGGCCGCAGTCTTCCAGGGCCGGCACGGCGGCCTCGGCGGGCACGGCGACGATCACCATCTCGGGCACTTCCGGCAGCTCCTTGACCGAGGGATAGCAGGGCCGCTCGCCGATGCGCTCGCGGCGGGCGTTGACGAGATGGACCTGGCCGTGGAAGTCGGAATGCTCGACCAGGTTCGCCAGGGTGCGCCCGCCGATGCTCGACGGGTTGTCCGAGGCGCCGATGAGGGCGACGCTGCGCGGGTTGAATAGACGGGTGAGATCGCTTGCGGTGCGACTTTCCATGGTCATCTTGCCGCTCCCTCAGGCGATCGCCGACATGCCGAGGATCTCGCGCCCGACGATGAGCGTCTGGATCTCGGTCGTGCCCTCGGGGATCATGCCGCCGCGCGTGTCGCGGAAGATGCGCTCGATCGGGTAGTCGGTGGAGTAGCCCAGCCCGCCATGCACCTGCAGGGCCATGTTGGCCACCTCGTGGGCCGTCTCGGTGGCGTAGAGCTTGGCGATCGAGCATTCGCGGCGGGCCGCCTCGCCGCGCTGCAGCGCCTGGGCGGCGCGCAGGCCCAGGGCGCGCGCGGCCTCCACGCGCACGGCCATGTCCACGATGTGTTTCTGGACCAGTTGGAAGCTGCCGATCAGGCGCCCGAACTGCTTGCGCGTCTTGACGTAGTCGATCGACAGGTCGAGCGCGTGCTGGGCTGCGCCCACCGCGCCCATGGCGATGTTCAGGCGGGCGCCGTCCAGGCCCGACAGCACCTTGCTGAAGGCCTGGCCTTCCTCGCCGAGCAGGTTCTCGCGCGGGATCTTCACGTCGGCGAAGGAGAGTTCGGCCGTGCCGGTGCAGCGCAGCACCATGGTGTCCAGGCGGCGCACCTCATACGGCGCGACATCGCGCTCGATGATGAAGAGCGAGAGCTTGCCGTCGCATTCGGGGCTGAAGGTGCGCGCGACCACGATGGCGAAGTCGGCCCAGGCGCCGTTGGTGATCCAGAGCTTGCGCCCGTTGAGCACGTAGTGATCGCCGCGCAGCTCGGCGCGGGTCTGGATGCCCGCCACGTTCGAGCCGGTGTCGGGTTCGGTGATGCCCATGCAGGGCTTGCGCCGGCCTTCGAGCAGGGGCTGCAGAAAGCGCGCCTTCTGGTCGGGCGTGCCGAGCGCGTGCAGGCGGTTGATGGCGCCGTTGGTGATGTTGAGCAGCGTGCGCAGGGACATCCACGCATAGCCCGCCTCTTCCATGAGCATGGCCCAGGTGAGGTAGTCCAGGTCCATGCCGCCGTCGGCCTCGGGCAGCATGCCGCCGACGTAGCCGAAGTCGCGCAGGCCGGCCAGCACCTCGAACGGGAAGCTGCGTTCGGCCTCGTGGCGCACGATGTGCGGCGTCACGTGTTCGCGTATGTAGCGTCGGATGCTGTCGCGCAGGACGGCCTGCTCGTTGTCCAGCGTGGTTGTCATGTCGTCTCCTCTCCTTGGGGTCTCAGGTGGCGGGTGCCGCGCGCGCCGTGTTGCGCCGGCGGGTCTTGAGGGGCGCGGGGCGCGCCGTGGCGTCCCGCGGGTCGAATACGCTCGCCTGCACGTCGAGCAGGGTGCGCAGATAGTGCTCGCGGTTCTCATCGATGCGTTCCTGCGGGCCGGTGAGCGAGATCGCGACGGGTTCGCCGCCCACGTGACCGCCGACGGCCAGCGCGCCGACGCCCTGGATGCCCTCGCTGCGCGTCTCGGCCCAGCCGCGTTCGCGGACCTCCTGGACGGCGCGTTCGACGAGCGCCGGGTCGGTGATGCTGGCGGGCGTGAGCTTCTTCAGCGACTTGAGGCGCAACTGGCGGGCGGCCTCCTCGGGATCGACCTGGGCGAGCAGGGCCTTGCCCAGCCCCGAGCCGTGCAGGGCCATCTTCTCGCCGATCTTCATGACGTAGCGCAGAGCGTATTTGCCTTCCTGGATGCCGATGATGCGCACGAAGCCGTGCTCCAGACGGCCGCACAGCGCGGTCTCGCCGGTTTTCTCGGACAGCAGGTCGATGGCCTCGCGGCTGACCTGCAGCAGCGGGTCGTTCTCGGCGATGGCCTGGGCGGCCGCGAGCAGGCGGCCGGTGGGATAGAAGCGCTTGCTGCGCGCCGTGCGGGTGACGTAGCCCGCTTGATACAGCGTGTGCAGCAGATCGGCACAGCTACTGTCGGCCACGCCGATGAAGCGGGCGATTTCGGAGTTCGACAGCTCGCGCTGCTCGCGGGCGAACACTTCGAAGATGGACATTGCGCGGGCGACTGCGGGGACGGTTGCGGCCAAGGTGTTCTCCGGTATTTCGTGAAAGTTGAACCCCGGAGATTGTGCCAAAAGCCAGGAAAACATTGGTTTGGGCGAGAAATCGCGCTTGCAATGACCGCGATTTATTACGCTATACTGAACTCTATCACGGAATACCGTGATTAGAGAACGACAAACCACGGAATCCCGGGCGGGTTCCGCACACAGGAGGAGACGCGATGAAGCAGACGATTCGAGCGGGCATGCTGGCGCTCGGGCTGGCCCTGGCCGCCACAGCGGGCGCCGCCGAATTCCCCGAGAGGGCGATCACGTGGGTGGTGCCCTACACCCCCGGTGGCGTCACCGATCACACCTCGCGCATGATCGGCAAGCTCATGTCCGACGACCTCGGCCAGCCGGTGGTGGTGGACAACAAGCCGGGCGCGGGCGGCATGCTCGGCACCGAGCAGTTCACGCGGGCGCCGGCCGATGGCTACACCATCCTGTACGGCACGCAGGGCACGCTCGCCACCAGCCCCTGGCTGTACAAGACCGTCAAGTACGACCCCCTCAAGGACTTCGTGCCGGTGCACGGCATGCTGGCCTCGCCCACGATCCTGGTGACGAGCGCGAATGGCCGCTTCAAGGATCTGCAGGAGCTGATCGCGTACGCGAAGGCCAACCCCGGCAAGGTCAACATGGGCTCGGCCGGCATGGGCACGGGCAGCCACCTGGCGGGCGAACTGTTCCAGACCGCCGCGGGCGTCGAGTTCACCCATGTGCCGTACAAGGGCAGCGGCCCCGCGCTCAACGACCTGCGCGGCGGCGCCATCGACATCCTGTTCGACTACATGGTGAGTTCCACGCCGCACCTGCAAGCGGGCGCGATACGCGCGCTGGCGGTGACGGGCGGCAAGCGGCTCGCCGCCCTGCCGGACACGCCCACCATCGCCGAGGCAGGCTATCCCGATGCGCAGACCACGAGCTGGGCCGGCATCTTCGTGCCGGCCGGTACGCCCGCGCCGGTGGTCGAGCGCCTGTCGGCCTCGATGGACAAGGCGCTGGCGTCCGACACTGTCCAGGCCTACGCACGCGATTTCGGCAGCGAACCGCTGGCCGGGCTGTCGCAGGACAGATTCGCTGCGTTCCTGCGCGACGAGCTTGCACGCTGGAAGACGGTGGTCGAGAAGGCCAACGTACAGCTCGACTGAACCCCGTGCCGCGGCCGCCGGGCCGCGGTCCCAATCTAGGAAGATCCATGACTCAACCTGCAGACCCGGTCCAGCCGGCCATGTACGTCGATGCCGGCGACGGCACGCTCGATCTGCTGTTCCTCGAGTGCGGCCATTGCGGCAGCCTGTCCTTTCCCGCCAGCGCCTACGGCTGCCGGCAGTGCGGCGCGCCGGCCGAGGCCGGCCGCACGGCGCGTCGGCCGGGCCGGGCGCGCCTGCGCCAGTTCGCGACGGTGCACCAGAACCTGTCGCCCGCGCTGCCTGCGCCGTACGTGGTGGGGGAATTGGAACTGGCGCCCGGTCTGGTGGAAGAGGGCGTGCTCGGCGTGGCCGATGAGGCCGGCCTGCAGCCCGGCATGGCCATGCGTGCCGTGCCCGTGACGACCGCGGATGGTCGATACGCCTGCCGCTTCGTTCCCGCCGGGGAGGCTGCGTGATGGCCAGGGCTCTGATCGAACGCGCAATCGGCGCCGGCCGCGCCCTGCAGCAGAACCCGGTCTATGTGATCGGCATCGGCATGCACCGCTACCAGTTCGCCAGCGAAACGCCCTACGTGCCCATGGGACTGACGGCGGTGCGCGAGGCGCTGGCGGACGCGCGCGTGGCGTGGCCCCAGGTGCAGGCCGCCTATGTGGGTACATCGGCCATCGGCATGGCCACGGGCCGCGTCATGCTGCGGCACCTGGGGTCGACCGGGCTTGCGGTAACGCAGGTGGAAAGCGCTTCCGCCTCGGGCTGCGCCGCCTTCCGCCAGGCCTGCCTCGATGTGGCCGCCGGCGAGAGCGACATCGCGCTGGCCCTGGGCGTGGACAAGCCGGGCGATTCGCGCCGTGCCGCGGACAAGGACGGGCTGGGCCGCCTGTCGCCCACGGCCAACATCCCCGCGGTCAAGTTCGCCTTGATGGCGCGCGGGTATCTCGCGCGCTATGGCCTGCCGGTCGAGGCGATGGCGCGCGTCGCGGTGAAGAACCACGGCAATGCCGCGCTCAACCCCTATGCCCAGTTCCGCAAGCCGCGCACGCTGGAGCAGGTGCTGGGCTCGCCCAAGGTGGTGGGCGATCTCACGGTGCAGCAGTGCTGCCCGCGCGGCGAGGGCGCGGCGGCGGTGATCGTGGCCTCGGGCGCGGCCCTGGACCGGCTGGGCTACCCCAAGGCGCGGGCGGTGCGCGTGCTGGCTTCGGTGGCGACCAGCGAGACCCTGGGCACCGAAACCGAGCCGCCGGCCGAGGAGCTGGTGCGCACTTCCACCGAACTCGCCTACGCGCAAGCCGGCATCGGCGCGGCCGACCTGGATCTGATCGAGCTGCACGAAGCCTTCTCCATCGAGGAACTGATCTACACCGAGGCCATGGGCCTGTGCGCACCCGGCGAGGGGGCGGCCTGCCTGGCCGACGGCGCTACGCAGATCGGCGGGCGCTGTGCCGTGAACGCCTCGGGCGGCTTGCTCGGCATGGGGCATCCCATCGGCCCTACGGGCGTCGGCCAGGTGGCCGAGATCACCCGCCAGATCCGCGGCGAGGCCGCAGGCCGGCAGCACCCGAACGCGCGCGTGGGTCTGGCCCACATGATCGGGCTGGGCTCGGTGGCGTTCGCGCACGTGCTGGCCGGATGGCGCGACGCAACCTGAGCAGGAGACACCATGAAGAAGCTGGACACCGTGACCTATGCCGTGGAAGGCCAGGTTGCCATCATCACCTTGAACCGCCCGGAGCGCATGAATACGCTCGGCGGCAGCATGAAGCCCGATCTCGCCTGCGCGTTCTTCGAGTGGGCGCGCGCCGACCCGCAGGTGCGCTGCGTGGTGCTCACGGGGGCGGGCGAACGCGCGTTCTGCGCGGGGGCCGACATCAAGGAGCGGGCGGCCAGCACGCCGCCGCCCGCGGACTACTTCGTCAACCAGCAGCGCACGCACGAACTCTTCAGCGGCATTGCGAGCTTCGAGAAGCCCGTGATCGCTGCGCTGAACGGCGTGGCCCTGGGCGGGGGCCTGGAACTCGCCCTGTGCGCCGACATGCGCTACGCCGCCGACCACGCCCGCCTGGGGCTGCCCGAAGTCAAGCTGGGCGTGATCCCGGCCGCCGGCGGCACCCAGCGCTTGACGCGTGTGGTCGGCGCGGCCAAGGCCAAGGAGCTGGTCTTCACCTCGGCGCTGATCCCGGCCGCCGAAGGCCTGGCGCTGGGACTGGTCAACCGCGTCGTGCCCGCGGCCAGCCTCATGGAGGAGACCATGGCGCTGGCGCGCAGCATCGCGGCGCAGCCGCCGCTGGCGGTGCGCTTCGCCAAGCAGGCCATCGACCTGGGTCAACAGGTCGACATCCATTCGGCCCTGCAGTACGAGCGCTTTTCCGCCGCCATGATCGTCGACAGCGAGGACCGCAAGGAAGGCATGCGCGCGTTCGTGGAGAAGCGCGCGCCGCGTTTCCAGGGGCGCTGAAGACGAAAGCCCCCCCTACGCGCTCACGCGCGCCCCCCGGGGGGGCGGCACTGGCGGACCGGCAAAGCCGGCTCCGCTGTGCCCTGGATGTCCGGACGCCGCGATGCCGGACAACCAGACACCGACGACACCGCCCCGGACGGCTGTCCGGTGCGATGAACAACACGAGGAGCGAAGCATGGAACTGAATCTGCAAGACAAGACAGCAATGGTGACGGGCGGTGGCCAGGGCGTGGGACGCCGGCTGTGCCTGGATTTCGCAGCCGAGGGCGTGACCGTGCTGGTCAACGACCTCTTCGCCGAGCGCGCGCAGAAAGTCGCTGAAGAAATCCAGGCCCTGGGCGGCAAGGCCGTGCCCATGGTCTGCGACATCACCGACTACGACGCGCTCGAAGCCGCGTTTGCCGGCGCGCTGAAGGCAGCCGGGCGCGAGCACGTGGACATCCTCGTCAACAACGCCGGCGTCACGCCCGAGCGCCGTGCCAAGGGCGGCATCCCGCCGCAGTTCCTCGACATGCCGATGGACGACTGGCGCAAAGTGGTGGATCTGAACGTCTACGCGGTGATGTACTGCTGCCGGCTCGTGCTGCCGGGCATGCGTGTCGCGGGCGGCGGCAAGATCGTCAGCATCATGTCCGAAGCCGGCCGGGCCGGCGAAGCCGGGCTGGCGGTGTATTCCGGCGCCAAGGCGGCCATCCTGGGCTTTTCCAAGGCGATCGCCCAGGAGCATGGGCGCGACCGCATCAACGTCAACGTCATTGCCCTGGGCGCCGTCTCGCACGAAGGCATCGCCAACGGGGCACTGCATCCGGACGCCACGCCGGAGAACAACGAGCGCCTGAAGAAGATGCTGCGCGCCTACCCCATTGCCCGCGGTCTGGAGCGCCTTTGCCGTCCCGAGGACATCTCGGGCGCGGTGCTCTATCTCGCCTCCGACCGGGCCGCCTACGTCACCGGGCAGAGCCTGGGCGTGAGCGGCGGGTTCGTGATGATCTGAGCGCGCCGTCCTCGGGCGGGGATGGCCTGCAAGCCTCGCCTTATTAACGGAATGCCGATATTTTTGACGGTATTCCGTGATCTGGCCACGCCGTTTGCGCGCGGCACGGGCTGTGGGCATCATGAGAGCCTTTGCCGCGGCAGGGCATCGGTCCGGCCGTCCTCCACGTCTTTCGGGAGCATCCCATGCGCATTGCCTTCGATTCCCAAGTCGTCCTCGTCACCGGTGCCAGCAAGGGCATCGGGCTTGCCTGCGCGCGCGCCTTCGCCCAGGCGGGCGCGCGCGTGGTCGGGGTTTCGCGTAGCCGCGACAACCTGCGCGAGGCCACGCGGGTGCTGGCCGACGAAGGGCTCGCGCTCAGCACCTATGCCGCCGATCTGTCCGACGGCGATGCGGCGCGCCTGGTGGTCGAGCGCATCGAGGAGGAAGTGGGGCCGATCTCGGTGCTGGTCAATTCGGCCGGCGCGGCCAAGCGCTACAGCGTGGACGAGCTGAGCCCCGAGGCTTTCCACCAGGCGATGAACGCCAAGTACTTCACGTACATGAACACGGTCGAGCCGGTCGCGCGCCGCATGGCCGAGCGCGGTGCCGGCAGCATCGTCAACGTGGTCGGCCAGGGCGGCAAGCAGGCCGGCGTCATGCACATCGCCGGCGGTTCGGCCAACGCCGGCCTGATGCTGGCGTCGGTGGGCTATGCCCGGGCGCTGGCGGCCAAGGGGGTGCGCGTGAACGTCATCAACCCGGGCCTTACGCAGACTTCCCGGGTGGAAGAGGGCCTGGAAGCCGCCGTGCGCGCGACCGGGCGCAAGCGCGAGGAGCTGCTCGCCGAGCAGCTCGCCGGCATTCCCATGGGCCGTGCGGGCCAGCCCGAGGAGGTCGCCAACGTGGCGCTCTTTCTCGCCTCGCCGTTCGCGAGCTACGTGTCGGGCGCGGTCATTCCGATGGACGGGTGCTCGACCTCGGTGATCTGACCACGGGCCCAAGCGCCGGCCGTTCCACCTCGGCGCTTGCAAGTGCTTCGGATTGCCGTTCAGGCGTAGCACCGTACGGTTCGGCGCTCGCCGCCTTCACTCCGGGCGGATCCCCGCCTTGCCGGCCGCGTCCGCCCACATCGCCAGTTCGCGCGCGATGCGCTCACCCATCGCGTCGGGCCCTTCGTACGCGGGCGAGAAGCCGACGGAAGCCAGCTCGCCGCTGAACGAACTCTCCTTCAGGATCTTCTCGATCGCGGCAGCGAGCCTGTCGACGACGGCCGGGTCGGTCCTGGCGGGCGCCACGATGCCGTGCCATATGCTGGTGTCGAAGCCGGGCACGGTCTCGTTCACCGTGGGCAGCTCCGGCGTGGCGGCCGAGCGTTCGGCGTCCATGGTGGCGAGAGGGCGCAACTGGCCGGCCGCGACGAAACCCTGCACGGACGCGGGCGTGGCGATCAGCACCGGCACCTGGCCGCCCACCACGTCGGTGGCCGCGCCGCTGGCGCCCTTGTACGGCACGTGCATCATGTCCAGGCCCGACTGCACCTTGAGCAGTTCGGCGGCCATGTGGTGCGGCGTGCCGACGCCGGGTGTGGCGTACGAGAGCTTGCCCGGATTGGCCTTGCCGTAGGCGATCAGCTCGCCCAGCGATCGCGCCGGCAGCGAAGGATGCACGAGCACCCAGACGGGCGAGGTGGCATGATTCGCCACGGGCGCGAAATCGTTGCGGATGTCCGAGCCCACGTCCTTGTACAGGTAAGGGTTGATGACCACCGTGTTGGCGACATAGGCCAGGGTGTAGCCGTCGGGGGCGGCCCGGGCCACGCTCGCCATGCCGATGTTGCCGCCCGCGCCGGGCCGGTTCTCCACGATGATGGTTTGCCCGAGCTCGTCGCCCAGGTGCCTGGCGAGCATGCGCGCGACGATGTCGTTGCCGCCGCCGGTGGAGAACGGCACCACCAGGCGCACGGGGTTGGCGGGATAGTCCGGCTGGGCGGCGGCGCTGCCGCAGAGGCCGAAGCCGGCCAGCAGGGTGGCGGCGAGCCAGCGTTGGGCGGTATGGCGGATCATGGTTTCTCCTCGATTCTTGTCATGGGTGCGCGGGACTGCCCGCACAGGGCGGATTCACGCCCGGGATGGATTCACGCCGGCGCGGCGAAGCGCGGGAACAATGTGCCGGCATTTCCGCTGTCGATGCGGGCGATCTCGCCGGGCTGCAGGCCGAGCCTGGCCAGGCTGTCCACGGCGTCCTGCATCTGGTCCTTGGGCCCGAACGGGTAGTCGCTGCCGAACAGGATGTTGTCGGCCGAGCCGATCTCCATCATCGCCGCGAAGGTGACGCGGTTGGCCGACAGCGCGGTGTCGAAATAGAGCTTGCGCAGTTCGGTGCTGATGCCCTGGGGTATGTAGGCCTGCAGCGCCGGGTTGTTGCGGGCGAGCACGCCGATGCGTTCTGCGATGTACGGCATCGCGCCCCCCATGTGCGAGAAGATGAAGCGGATGCGCGGATAGCGCTGCAGCACGCCGCCGAAGATGATCGAGGCCATGGCGCGCGCGGTATCGAACGTGAAGTCCACCGACGAGGCCGACAGGCCGCCGACCGGCACCGGCACCACCGGCGAGGTGGGGTGCACGAAGACCACGGCCTGGCGCCGGTCCAGCTCTTCATGGATGGGCGAGAACACGGGTTCGCCCAGGTAGGCGCCGTCGTAGTTGCTCAGCAGGCAGACGCCGTCGGCGTGCAGTGCGTCGTAGGCGCGGGCGATTTCGGCCAGCGCGGCATCGGCGTCGGTGGACGGTACGGCGGCGAACATGCCGAAGCGCCCGGCGTGTTCAGCGACCATGCCGGCGGCGAAGTCGTTGCAGCGCCGCGCGAGTTCGGCGCGCGCCGGCAGCGGCTGGCCGGCGAAGCCGGGCGCGCTGACGGAGGTGATGGCGGTGTCGATGCCCGCGGCGTCCATTTTCGCCAGGGCGTCGGCCACGCTCCAGGCAGGGACCCGGCCCGACGACCCCTGGGCCCCGATGGCGTGGCTGCCCATGGCCTCCACGTAGAAGGGGGGCAGGATGTGATGGTGTACGTCGATGCGTGTCATGACGGCTCCGGGAAAGACGGGCGCCAGTCTGACACGCGAGTTTTATAATGAGAAATTCATAATTCTGAATAATTGATAGGCATGCCGTATGAAAGTTCGTCTTCGCCAGATAGAAGGGTTTCTCGCCGTGGCCGAGACGCTTTCCTTCTCGCGCGCCGCGGCGAAGATCGGCATGACACAGCCGGCGTTCTCGCAGATGATCCGCGAGCTGGAAAGCCTGCTGGAACTACGGCTGTTCGACCGCACGACCCGCCACGTCGCGCTGACGCCGGCGGGCCGGCAACTGCTCTCGCAGATGCAGCGCGGGGTGGGCGAGATCGAGAGCGCCTGCCGCAACGCGCTGTCGCTGGCCAGGCTCGAGCGCGGCCGCCTGGCCCTGGCGGTGCTGCCTTCGCTGGCCTTCGGATTCGTGATGCCGGCCCTGGCCGAGTTCCGCGCCGCCTATCCTGGCATTGGCATCCACCTGCACGAGGACCACAACGCCATGCTGCTCGAGAAGGTGCGCCAGCACGAGGTCGAGTTCGCGCTGTGCGGCTATGCCGACACCGACGCCGGGCTGCATTTCGAGCAGCTCTTCGTGGACGAACTGGTGTGCGTGATGCCGGCGGGCCACCGGCACACGAGCCTGGCCGTGCTGCCATGGCAGGATCTGCGGGACGAGTCGATGATCGTGGTGTCGGCCTCCTCGACCACCAACGCCAGGGTGCGCGACGCGATGCTGCGGCATGCCGGCGGCAAGGTGGCGGAGTACGAGGTGCTCAACATGGTGACCGCGCTGAGCATGGTCCGCACGGGCTTCGGCGTGACCATCATTCCGCGCGTGGCGCTGGCGGAACTGAACATGCGCGGGCTCGTCTTCCGATCCCTGGGCGAGCCCAGGCCGCTGCGCCGCGTCGGCCTCTACCGGCGCTCGGACCACATGCTGTCGCCCGCGGCCGAACAGTTTCGCAGGTTGTTGATCGAGCGGCCCATGCCGGATCTCGCGCCGGTGCCGGCTGGCAGGCGCGCACGCAGGCGGCGCCCCCGTCCGGGCGCCTGATCAGGGGGCGGGCGCCCGCGACTGGAAGCTGTCGCGCAGCGCCGCGAGCGCCGGCACGACCAGGCCGGCGCGCCGGCAGGCGAACACCACGTCGCTGTCCTGGTCGGGCCAGGGCAGGCGGATGATCTTCAGGTCCAGTGCCGGGGCGTAGCGCGTGACCGCGCTGCGCGGCGCCACCGTCAGCAGCGCATTGGCCGCCGCCAGGTGCAGGCCGCCGTGAAACGCCGAGCACACCAGCGCAGGCTCGGGCGGCGCCAGCCCGGCCTCGAGAAAGCGCACGTCGAAGGCGCGGCGGGTGAACGAGTTTTCCGGCGGCAATACCCAGGCCTGCGCGGCGAGCGCCTGCAGCGAGGGCGTGCGCAGGCGGGTGACGGCGTGTCGCGCCGGGGCGACCAGCACCAGATCCTCGCGTGCGATCGGCTGGCAGTGCATGGTCTGCGGCAGGTCGCGCCGGTCGGCCGCCAAGGGGAAACGCCCGACGATGGCGTCCAGGCGGCCTTCGCGCAATTGCCGCCACAATCCGTCCACCGCGCCGTCGACCATGTGGATGCGAACCTCGGGAATGCGCCGGCGCAGCCTGGCGACCGCGCGGGGCACCAGCTCCAGCATCGCCAGGGGCAATGCTCCGAGGCGCAGCATGGGCGCCTCGGGCTGGCGGGCCGCGTGCTGCGCGGCTTCCAGTGCATGGCGCGCCACCCGCAAATGCGACAGTGCGGCTGCGCCGGCGGCGGTGAGGCTGACGCCGCGGCGCCCGCGCTGCAGCAGCGCGGCGCCCATGGCGGCCTCCAGGCCCTTGACGATCTGCGATACCGCGGGCTGGCTGATGTGCAGGGCTGCGGCGGTGGCGTGCAGGCTGCCGACGTCGGCGATGGTTTCCAGCACCATCAGGTCGCGCAGGCGGAGTTGGTCGAGTCGTGCCATAAGCAGAACGAGTCATGTGAGCCGATAAATCGATTATCACTTATTCCAGGCCCGGCCTAGACTAGCGCGACAGCAACCCATCGAGGGGGAGACAAATGAGAGTGGCAAGCCTCGTGGCCGGCTTCGGCCTGGCGGCGTGCGCATCGAGCGCAACAGCGGCTGCGGCCGCGGTGCCAGACGCGGGTTTTCCGGTGCGGCCCGTCACGATGATCGTCAGCTACGCGCCCGGCAACGTGACCGACACCCTGGCGCGCGTGATGGCCGAAGGGCTGGCCCGCAAGTGGCGGCAGCCGGTGACCGTGGAGAACCGGCCCGGCATGGGCGGCAGCCTGGGCGCGCAGGCCGCCGCGCGGGCGCCGGCCGATGGCTACACGCTGCTCTTCTCGGCCATGGCCGCCATGGCGATCAACCCGCATGTCTATGCCAATGTCGGCTACGACGCGCGCGCGGACTTCGCGCCGATCGCTGCGGTGGCCTATCCCAAGGGCGTGCTCGCGGTGAGCCCGGCGCTGCCGGTCAATACCGTGGCCGAACTGGTGGCCTACAGCAAGGCCCATCCCGGCGCCCTCAACTACGCGTCGCTGGGCAATGGCACGGTGCCGCACCTGAATTTCGAGCTGCTCAAGGCGGCGACCGGGCTGCAGGCCGAGCACATACCGTACAAAGCGTCCTCGGCGGCCATGACCGACATGCTCGGCGGGCGCGTGCAGTTGCTGCAGGAGAGCCTGGCGGTGATCCTGCCGACCCTGCAGGACGGCAAGGCCAAGGCTTTGTACTCCTCCACCAACGAGCGCCTGCCCGAGTTGCCGGACGTGCCCACCGCGGCCGAGTCGGTGCCCGGCTTCAGCCCGCTGCGTCCCTGGCTGGGGCTGTTCGTGCCCGCCGGCGTGCCGCAGGACATCCGCGCGAAGCTGGAGAGCGACATTCTCGCGGTGGCTGCCGAGCCCGCCGTGGCCGAGCGCGTGCGCACTGCCGGCATGGTGCCGCTGGGCTATGGGCAGGAGCGCTTTCGCCAGGAACTGGACACCGATTACGCGCGCCTGGGCGACCTGGTCCAGCGCCTCAAGATAGGAGTGGATTGATGGCTGCGTCGACCGAATCCCGGGCCGAGCGGCCGCGCCCGCTGTCGGGCATCCGCGTGCTGGACTTCACCACGGTGCTCGCGGGGCCGTATTGCACCTACCAGTTGGCCTTGCTGGGGGCCGACGTGATCAAGGTCGAGCGCCCCGGCGGCGAGTGGGCCAGGAGCGGTCTTCCGGTGGAAGGCGTGCCAGGGCTCTCGGCGCAGTTCGCGGCGCAGAACGCGGGCAAGCGCTCGCTGGTGCTGGACCTGCATTCCCCCGACGCCAGGCCCGCCATCGAGCGACTGATCGCCAGCGCCGACGTGCTGGTGGAGAACTTCACGCCCGGCGTCGCGCAAAGATTGGGCCTGGGCTTTGCCAAGGCCTGCGCGCTGCGGCCCGATCTCGTGTACTGCTCGATCTCCGGCTACGGGCAGGAAGGCGAGTTCAGCCGCCGTCCCGCCTACGACCACGTGATCCAGGCCATGTCCGGCATCACCATGCTCAACGGCACCGCGCAAACCGTACCGAACCGCATCGGGCCGCCCATGGTCGACTACCTGGCGGGCATCTACGCGGCGTTCTCGATCATGTCGGGCCTGCGCGAGCGCGACCGCACCGGCCAGGCCCAGCGCATGGACGTGGCCATGCTCGATGCCGCGCTGTGCGCGATGGCCTCCACCGTATCGGCCTGGAGCAACGCCGGGGCGGAACCCCAGCCGCAGGGCAACACGGCCGCCAGCGGCAGCCCGGCCTCGGGCATTTTCCCCACGCGCGACGGTCTGCTCTCGCTCGCGGCGAACCAGGAGCATCAGGTGCGCCGCCTGCTCACCGTCCTCGACTGCGAGCATCTGCTCGCCGACCCGCGCTATGCGCAGCCGGACGAGCGGCGCCGCCACGCGGCGGCGTTCACGCAGGTGCTGCTCGAAGCGCTGGCCGGCCGGAACGCCGCCGAGTGGGAGCGTCTGCTGTCGGAAGCGCATGTGCCGGCCGTGCGCGTGCGCCGCCTGCCGGAGACCCTGGCCGAGCCGCACGTCGTGGCCCGGGAAGTGCAGAAGACGGTGCTCGACCCCGCATCGGGCCGAGCCATCCGGACGCCCTCGGTAGGCTTTCGCTGGAACGGCCAGAGCCTGGGCCCAGTCACCGCGCCGCCCGGCGCGGGCGAGCACAGTGCCCAGGTGCTGGCCGAGGTGGGGCTGCCTGCCGAACTGGCGGCCAGGCTGTTGGGCTCCTGAGCTGGTAGCCGGCCCCGGCGCGCTCAGGAACTCATCGCCATCAGCGGATGCGGCGCGTACGGCGCCTCGAGCTTGCCGAGTTCCTCGGGCGTGAGCCGCAGCTCGAGCGCGGCGATGGCGTCGTCCAGGTGCTGCATCTTGGTCGCCCCGATGATGGGGGCGGTGATGACGGGCTGGTGCAGCACCCAGGCCAGCGCCACCTGGGCGCGCGCCACGCCGCGCGCCTGGGCGACCTCGGCCACCGCCTGCACGATGCGGCGATCGGATTCCTCGGCATGCTTGTACAAGGTCTTGCCGACCAGGTCGGTCTCCTGCCGCGCGCTGGACTGGTCCCATTCGCGCGTGAGGCGCCCGCGCGCGAGCGGGCTCCACGGGATCACGCCGATGCCTTCGGCCGCGCACAGCTTGAGCATTTCGCGCTCTTCCTCGCGATAGAGCAGGTTGTAGTGCGGCTGCATGCTGACGAAGCGCGTCCAGCCGTTGGCATCGGCCGTATAGAGCGCCTTGGCGAACTGGAAGGTGTACATGGAGGACGCCCCCAGGTAGCGCACCTTGCCCGCCTTGACCACGTCGTGCAGTGCTTCCAGGGTCTCCTCGATGGGCGTGCGGGTGTCCCAGCGATGGATCTGGTAGAGGTCGATGTAGTCCGTGCCCAGCCGACGCAGGCTGGCGTCGACCTCGCGCATGATGTTCTTGCGCGACAAGCCCGAAGTGTTGGGGCCGCTGCGGTCGGAGAAGAACACCTTGGTGGCGAGCACGATGTCCTCGCGGTTGGCGTAATCGACGAGCGCACGGCCGACGATCTCCTCGCTGGTGCCGTCCGAATAGCTGTTGGCGGTATCGAGGAAGTTGATGCCCGCGTCCAGCGCTTTCTTCAGGAAGGGACGGCTGGTGGCCTCGTCCATCGTCCAGGCGTGCTTGCCGCGCTCGGGTATGCCGTAGCTCATGCAGCCCAGGCACAGGCGGGAAACGGAAAGGCCGGTCTTGCCGAGATTGGTGTATTGCATGGGGTCTCCTGTCAGATGGGGCGGCCGCGCGCGTGTAGGGGCCGGCGTGCGCCATCCGCGTATTGTGCGTCATCCTCGGCCGCATGTCGGCCTGCTCGTGCCGCAGGCGCCGCTGCATCGTTGCGCGGACGCGGGTAACAGCGTGCCGCAAGACACCGGCGTCGCGTGGGCTGGCTGATGGCCGGGCCAGCGCTTGAGGTATCGTCTGTCCGGATATCCCATCGATACACACGTTTTCTGAAAGGAAGAACATGGATCTCGGAATTGCCGGCAAGTGGGCACTGGTATGCGGCGCGAGCCGCGGTCTTGGCTACGGATGCGCTGAAGCTCTCGTCCGTGAGGGCGTGAACACGGTGATCGTGGCGCGCGGCGCCGAGGCTCTGGAGGCCGCGTTGGCCACCCTGCGCTCGGTGGCGCCGGAAGACACCCGGGTGCTGGCCGTGGCGGCCGACATCACCACCGCCGAAGGGCGCGAAGCCGCTTTCTCCTGCGAGCAGGGGCCGGGGCGCGATTTCGACATCGTTGTGACCAACGCGGGCGGGCCGCCGCCGGGCGACTTTCGCGAGTGGGACGAGGCCGCCTGGGAAGCGGCCGTGCACGCCAACATGCTGACGCCGATCGCGCTCATCAAGGCCACGGTCGATGGCATGGCCGAGCGCGGTTTCGGGCGCATCGTCAACATCACCTCGTCGGCGGTGAAGGCGCCGATCGCCAACCTGGGCCTGAGCAACGGCGCGCGCAGCGGGCTGACCGGCTTCGTGGCGGGCCTGTCGCGCAGCAAGATCGCGGCAGCCGGCGTCACCATCAACAACCTGCTGCCGGGCGCGTTCGATACCGAACGGCTGCGCAAGATCACGAAGAACGCGGCAGAGCAGGCGGGCAAGGCGCCCGAGGAACTGCTGCAGGCGCGGACCCGCCAGATTCCGGCAGGGCGCTTCGGCCATGCCGCCGAGTTCGGCGCCATCTGCGCCTTCCTGTGCAGCCAGCATGCGGGCTACATGACGGGTCAGAACGTGCTGGCCGACGGCGGGGCGTATCCGGGGACGTTCTGAAGCGCGCCTGCGTGCCGGCGCGCGCCCGTGCCGGCGGAGCCGGCACCGCTGCGCCGTGGACGGCCGTCCGGGCTAGTCGGCCCTGATGTCCGCTTTGCGGGCGATCTCGCGCCACTCGTCGATGTCCTGCCTGTTCATCCGGTCCAGCGGCTCGCCGGTGAGCGGGCTCACCGTGATGCCGAACTCGCGCATCTTCTCGACTGTGTCCGGCATGGCAAGCACCTGGTTCAGTGCGGCGCTCAGCCTGTCCACCACCGCTTGCTTCATGCCGGCCGGGCCGTACAGTACCCAGCGGAATTCACGGTCGAAGTCGATGCCTTGATCGACATAGCCATCGACCTGGGGCAGGCTGGGCGGCCTTTTCGTGCAGGAGGTGATGGCTTTCACGCGGCCGGCCTTGACCGCGGCTGAGCCCGAGGTCATGTCGGTGAAGCCAACCTGGACAGTACCGCCTATCATGTCGGTGAGGATGCCGGCAACGCTCTTGTAGGGAACGTGCTCCAGCTTCACATCCGCCATCTGCGCCAGCAGCTCGCCGCAGAAGTGGCCGGTGGAGCCGATGCCGTAGTGGGCATACTGCTGGGCGGGTGTCTTGTTCCGGACATACGCCAGGAACTCTTTCAGGTCGTTGGGCGGGAAGTCCTTGTTGGCAACCATGAGGATGCTGACGGTTCCCAACTGGCCGATGGCGGTGAAATCCTTGATCGCGTCGTAGGCCAGATCCTTGTACAGGACGGGGTTGAGGACGTGCGAGGACGAAGCGCCCAACGTGAGTGTGTAACCGTCCGGTTGCGACCGGGCCACCGCGGTCATGGCGAGGATGCCGTTGGCGCCCGGACGGTTGTCGAACACGAACTGCTGGCCGAGGATGGGCGTGAGCTTGGTGGCCAGGTAGCGCATGATCAAGTCACTGCCCGCGCCGGCGGCGCTGGTCAGGATCATGGTGATGGGCTTGGCCGGGTAGGCATCTTTCTGCGCCACGGCCGGGTTCGCGGCCGCGCAGCCCATGCCCAGGGCCAGTACGGACGCTACAAGGTATTTCCGGTTCATCTGTGTCTCCTCTACGGATTCTTCTCATGTGGAATGCCGGCAGGCGCCAGCGAGGTTGCCGCTGGGCTGTCCGATTTGCAGGCCGAAGTGCAGCCCGAATCTTTGCGAAACGAAGGGGCGACGTCGGACGCCGTGCTCAGAGGCTCAGGCCGCCGTCGACCATCAGTTCGAGGCCGGTCACATAGCGGGACTCGTCGCAAGCCAGGAAGAGGGCGGCGTGGGCGATGTCCATGGCCTGCCCCTGGAACCCCATGGGGCAGCGGGAATCGCGGATCTTCCTCAGCCTCTCGATCTCTTCCTGGCCGCCTTGCGCCATGCGATGCGCGTGAGGGGTGTCGATCAGGCCGGGCAGGACCAGATTGAACCGCACGCCTTTCTCGGCGTATTGCCGCGCGAGTACGCGCGTCATCTGGTTCAGGGCGGCCTTGGAGGTGTAGTACGCCAGAAAGGGCGTGGGGCCCCATTTCTTGCTGGCGATGGAGGAGGTATTGATCACCGAGCCCTTGGCACGCGCCAGCATGTCGGGCAGAAAGATCTGGATCGCCAGGAGCGCGCCCTTGACGTTGATGTCCATGACGCGGTCCCAGGAGGCTTCGCTGATGTCCTCCAGCGGTGCCAGATCCCATATGCCGACATTGTTGTGCAGAACATCGGACCGGCCGTAAAGCTCCATGCATTTGTCGCGCAGGGCGCGTAGCTGCCCGGCGTCGCCGACATCGACCTGCATCGCGTCCGCCTGCCCGCCTGCCTGGACGATGCGCTCCGCCGTGGCGCGGGCGGCCTTCAGAGAGAGGTCCGCACACAGGACCTTCGCCCCTTCCCGGGCGTAGAGTTCGGCGCACGTGGCACCTATGCCCGCCTGCGGTTCCATGCAGCCGGCGCCGATCACGACCGCCACTTTGTCCTTCAGTCTGCCGTTCATAGGGTTGTCCTGCTCCCGGTTCTCATGTACTGCATGCCGCCGCGTCCTCATGACTGGAGCGACAGCACGTTGGGCGAAGACTTGCTGAACGCCTGCGACAGGATGCGTTCCAGCGGCTTCTCGGATGCGGTCTTCGGAATGGCCGGGACGATCTGCAGGTACGCGGGGATGTGGTTCTTCTCCATCCTGGCCGCGCAATAGGCTTGTATTTCCTGCCCGTCCAGCAGGCTTTCGTCAAAGAGTGCGATGGCCGCAACCACGTCCTTCTCGCCGGCAACGCCGTTGGCCGAGGGGATTCCGTAGACGAAGACGTCCTTGACGTTCGGGTGGGCGCCCAATTCCTTTTCGATGACCGCCCGGGAGATGAAATCGCCGTTGCGCCTGATTTCGCCGCCCTTGCGGTGCAGGAAATACAGCCAACCCTCGGCGTCCCGGTAGCCGATGTCGCCCATCCACAGCAAACCGTCCTTGGCCTTCTTCGCGCTCGCCTCGGGGTCGTTGAAGTAGGCCAGTTGTATCGGGCTGCCGTCCGCGTTGCCAAAGACGATCTCCCCGGGTTCCCCAGGCGGGCACTCGTTCCCATCCTCATCGAGGATTCTCACGTCGTATTGGGCAGCCGGCTTACCGATGCTTCCGACCGGCCCGGTGCCGGGCAGGTTGATGATGAGCCCGCCCTCGGCGGCGCCGTAGAACTCCAGGATCTCGACGCCGAAGCGGGTTTCGAAGTCCCGCCACAGTTCCTTGGGCATGCCGGCACCGATGATGAGCCGCAGCGGATTGTCCGCGTCATGCGGCGTCACGGGCTCCGCATGGATCGCCGTGAACATGCCGCCCAGCAGGTTCAGGGTGGTGCATTCGTGCCGTCGGACGATGTCCCACAGCCGGCTCTTGGTGAAACGCTGGCTGATGACGAGAGGGATGTTCGAGTACAGACTGACGCCCAGGGATATGTTCAGCGCGTTGGCGTGCGTGAGCGACAACCCCGTGTACATCCGGTCGCTGCTGCGGATGCCGAAGAATGCGGCGCGGCGCGAGCACGACGCAGCGTAGCGCTCGTAAGTACCGACAATCGCCTTGGGGTCCCCCGTGGTTCCCGAGGTGAACATAAGCTGCATGGTCGTGCGCGGATCGTCCACTGCGAGGTCCAGCTCCGCTGCGGCGTTGTCCAGCCGGTCGCTGACGAGCGCGGTTTCCTGGCGAAATGGGAGTCCCGTTTCCGGCGGGCCGAGGAACCAGATGAAGCGCACGTCGGGAATGTCTTTCGAGATGTCCGCCAACTGGGATGCGCAATAGGCGGCCGCAACAACGCCTTTGCACTGAACGGCGTTCAGCATGTAGGTGAGCTTGCTGCCCATGGTGCGGGCGTCGATCGGCACGAAGACCAACCCCAGGATCGCGCATGCGACCATGGCTTCGACGTACTCCGGGTGGTTCTGCATCATGAGTGCCAGGCGCTCGCCCTTGTGCATGCCGCTCGCCTGCAGCGCCCGGGCAAGCGCCTGGCCGTTTTGCCAGAGTTCCCGATAGCCACGGTACTCGAGCCGTTCGGTGCCGGCCTCGTCGATCTCGACGAAGGTCAGCAGCCGGGGGTTTCCCGGCGCGGCCGCCCGCGATCCGACCAGCTCCCCGAGAGAAAGCAGTGCGTCTTCAGCTAACATCATCTGCTCCATTGTTCAGTGGTTCATGTCCGGCGCGCAGGCGCGAGCCTCCCCGCAATGCACTCGGGGTGCCGGCGTCCGGGACGGGTTGTGCGTTGGTACGACGGCCGGGTGCGGCCGCGCCTCCGGGGCGCTGCGCCGGGCAGACGGGCCGGCGATGGAGACCGACCGTTATTCCGAGAGGTTGGCGGCTTGCGTCAGGGCTTCATAGATCGGAATCTCGCTCTTCCACGTCTTGTCCAGCGCCTGGGCGCTCGCTCCCCACGGCGTGGACGAGGCCGCGATCATCCGCTGCTGGGTCTCCGGCTGGCTCATGACCTGCTGTACGGCCTGCTCCATGCGCCGCAGGATTGCCGGCGGCGTGTCCTTTTTCGCAAAGAGGCCGTTCCAGCCCAGCAGCGAGAATGCCGGGTCGTCGATGCCCATTTCCTTGAAGGTCGGAATGTCCGGATACTGGGTGGAGCGCCGCGGCGCGAGCAGGCCGACCATGCGTGTCTTGCCAGTGTCCTGCAGCGCTTTGCCGGCCGTCACCACGGAGACGCCATAGGCAACGTCGTTGGTTGCGAGGGCGGTGAGCAGTTCCCTTTCCGCTTTGTAGGGAATGTGGGTGGCCTTGAACTGGTTCGCCGTGCCGAGGTAGGCAGCCACGATGTGCGAATACGAACCCTGGCCATACGAGCCATACATCGGCTCTGTCGATTGGGTTCTTGCCCATTCGACGAGTTCCTTGGGATTCGTCGCGTGAACGGCGGCGCTCGCGTTCATCACCATTTCATTGATTGCGATGCCGCCGATGGGCACGAACTCGTCGACAGCCACGAACGAGATGTCCGGCATGGTGAACTGTGTGACGATCAGGTTGGACGGGTAGCCGAACACATAGGTATAGCCGTCGCTCGGCGCGCGCAGCGCTGTCTGCAGGCCGATGGTGCCGGCCGCGCCGCTCTTGTTCTCGACGATGACGGCTTGACCGAGTTGTTTGCGCAGGCCCTCGCTGAGGATGCGCGCGACGATGTCGGTCGAGCCCCCGGCGGTGGATGGCACGATCAGGGTGATGGGCCTGGCGGGCCAGCCGTCGGCGGACTGCGCGAAAGCGGCGCCCGTTGATGCAATGCCTGCGAATGCGGCGGCGGCGATCACCGTTCTTGCGATCATGGTGTTGTCTCCTGGAGTCCTGTAGCTTGGTGGGGCGGTGATTCACTTGCAGAAAATGGACGCCGCGGTGGCCGCGGCATCGCCGTCGATCTGGCCTCCGTTGTTTTCGGCCATGCCGACCTTGGCGCCGTGGCGTTGCCGCTGGCCGGCGTCACCCCGCAACTGCATGACGACTTCCACGATCTGCGCAGCGCCGGTGGCGCCGATCGGGTGCCCGCGACTGAGCAGGCCTCCGCTCGGATTGACGGAGATGCGGCCATCGATGTCGGTCGCACCGCTGCGCAGCAGGGCCGGCCCCTCCCCTGGGGCGCAAAGGCCGAGGTTCTCGTAGTGGATCAGTTCGGCGGGGGCCGAAGCATCGTGCAGTTCGACGACGTGCAGGTCTTCGGCGCCTATGCCGGACATTTCGTACACTGCCCTGCTGACACGTACCGCGCCGCTGACCGGTGCGCTGGCGCCCAGCCCCGAGGCCATCGTGGTGCCAGCCACCCAGATGGGGCGCGGCGCCGTCAGCTTCTTCAGGGCGTTCCTGGAGCACAGCACAATGGCTGCGGCGCCGTCGCCGATGGCCGAGCACATCGGCAGCGTCAAGGGGTCGCTGATGAGCCTGGAGGACAGCACCTCCTCGATCGTGGTGGGCTTGCGAAATTGCGCCTTGTCGTTGAGGGCGCCGGCCCGGCGGCTCTTGACGACGATCTGCGCGAAATCCTCCCGTGTCGCTCCCGTCGCGGCCATGTACTGCCGGGTTTTCTCGGCATAGATGTCCATGAAGATCGAGCCGCTGCCGGATCCGATGCTCGGGGGCTGAGTCTCCTCCAGGTCCACCGCGCTGCCGAAGACCTCCAGCGACACCCTGCGCTCGACGTGCGTAAGCTTTTCCGCGCCGACCACCAGTACGAAATCGGCCTGCCCCGCCGCGATGGCCTGGCAGCCGAGAAAGAAGGCGGTGCTGCTCGATGCGCAGGCGTTCTCCACGTTGATGATCGGCTTGCCCAGCAGTCCGGTGTTCCTGAGGGCCGCCTGGCCGCGGATCATTTCCTGCCCCGTGATCAGGCCGGCCGCCGAATTGCCGAAGTACACCTGGTCGATCAGGCCGGCATCGATGCCGGCGTCATCGAGGGCGGATTTCACGGCTTCCTCCGCCAGGTTTCTGATGGACCGATCCAGGAATTTTCCGAAGGGAACGATGCCGGTTCCCACTACCGCCGTTTGGGTGGTCATGATGTTTCCGATGAGTGTTCTTGCAGGCGTTGGTCGGCGATTTCAGCCCGGGGCCTTGATGCCATCCCAGAGGATGTGGAATATGTGGTCCCGCTGGGAGAGGAGCGACGTCTTCCGGCCGCGGTACTCCCACATCAGGAACGTACGGTTGAACATGGCCATGTAGGCGTCGAAAATGGTGACGGCAGGGACGTCCTTGCGCAGCTCACCGCTTTCCTGGCCCGCACTGATGGCGGCGAGCAGCGATTTGACGGGCTCGCCGTAGGCGAACGTCTCGTCCTGCATCCATCGTTGCAGCGGCACGGTCAGGAAAATGATTCGCCCTACCTGCGGGTTTGCTTCGTAGAACCGGAGGTGGACCTCCAGGCGGTCGAGCAGCCTTTCGCGCAATGGCTTGCTGGTCTCTATCGCCCGCTGCGCAGCTTCGTTCAAGGGCTGCAGCCAACGCGCAATGAACCAGAACAGGAGCTTTTCCTTGTTCTGGAAATAGCGATAGATCGTTGCAAAGCTCATGGCGGCTTCCCGGGCGATCGAACGCATATCGACGCCGTGAAAATCCGTGCTTGCGAACATCGCGAGCACCACTGGGTCCAGGCGTGCGGCCATGTGTTCCGGAATGACGGCGCCGGTCTCTTCTCTTTCCCGTTCCTGCGCAGGCAATGCTCACCTCTCTGTAGTGACTGCGTTTGCGTGAGCCTGACGCGCTCTGTCCGGATCACGCGGAATGACTGCCCGCGGCCAGGCGCCTGGGTTTCCGTTTTCCGGCAGAACCCGGAAAGTGACGGCCTGTCCGCGTCCAGTAACGATGTTACTCATGGCATGGTAACAAAGTTACTGGCATGGTGACTCGGTATTTACCCTGGGGTGCGATGATTCGGCGGGGGACGTGCCGTGCCTTGACGCCGCAGGCCGTGCGCGTGCGGCAGGAGTCCGTCCGCAGTTGTCGAAAGCGCAGGCGACGCTCTGCGGCGACCGGACGCACCGGCATTGCCAGGCGTCGGCACGTTCGTCAGGCGACAGCTTCGATCAGGAATGAGCCTTTGCGGTTGAGCACCGCAGAACACGCCGATGCGCTCGACAGGCCTGGGCGGCGCTCACGCCGACGCCAGCAGCACCACCCCCGTGATGAGCACCGCGCAGCCGGCCAGCCGCCACGTGCTCACCCGTTCCTTCAGGAAGAACATGGCGAGCAGCGCGCCCGCCATCATCGACATCTCGCGCGCCGGGGCGACCAGGCTCAGCGGCGCGCCGCCCTGCAGGGCCTGCAGCACCAGGATGTAGGACAGCGGCGCGAGCAGGCCCACCGCGAAGGCCAGCCCCCAGTAGCCGCGCATGGCCTCCCAGTTGGCCTCGCGTCGCACCAGCACGAAGGGCGCGAGCATCACCATGCGCACCACGCCGGCGAACCAGTCCAGCACCACGGGCGCGACCAGCAGCACCTTGACGCCATAGCCGTCGACCACGGTGTAGGCCGCGATCATGAGCCCGGTGGTGACGCCCCAGCGCACGCCCACCCAGGCGGCAGGCTGGCGGAACTTCGCCCATTCGCCCTGGGTGGCGATGAGAAAGATGCCGGCGACTACGCACAGCACGCCGATCAGGCCGGCGCCCGTGACGGGTTCGTCCAGGATCAGGAAGGCGCCGACCACGGAGATCAAGGGCCCGGTGCCGCGTGCCACCGGGTACACCACGGAAAGGTCGGCCTGCTGGTAACCGCGCTGCAGGCACAGGCTGTAGACCAGGTGCAGGGCGCCGCTCGCCACGATGCAGGCGACGACCGGCCAGTTCCAGTCCATGGTGTCGTGCCAGAGTATCCAGAGGACCAGCGGCAGATAGAGCAGCGTGGAGGCGACGCAGTAGGCGAAGACGAAGGCGGGCCCGACCTTGGCAGCGCGCTTGGCGAGCAGGTTCCAGGAGGCGTGGATGAGGGCGGCGAGAACGACGAGAGACAGTGCGGCAAGCGACATGGATGGACGACCCAGTAAGGACGAAACGAAGACTCGACGTCTCCGCCTCTGGGCTTTTGTCCCTCGGGTGCCGCCCGGCCGCCGGGGGCCGGGTTTCTGCAACGCTCGGTGCCAGGCGCCGCGTAGGATGGAGCCCGGTCTGCCGACCTGGGTGTTCCGTGCGGCCGGAACCCTAGTTGCCACTCAGTCGATGGGCTTGATCATACATCGTGGCTCCTGCCCGGCCCAGCGCTGTGCCGTCGACACCACAGGCCCGGAGCGTTGCGCCCCGGGCCGGACGGGTGGGTTGGTGAGGCCGTGCGTGCCCGGCGCTACTGGAACGCCGTCTCCATGAAACTGCGCAGCTTGCGTGAGTGCAGGCGCTCGGGCGGCATCTCGCGCAGCAGTTCGAGCGCGCGCATGCCGATCTCCAGGTGCTGGGCAACCTGACGCTGGTAGAAGGCGCTGGCCATGCCCGGCAGCTTGAGTTCGCCGTGCAGCGGCTTGTCCGAGACGCACAGCAGGGTGCCGTAGGGCACCCGGAAGCGAAAGCCGTTGGCGGCGATGGTGGCCGATTCCATGTCGAGCGCGATCGCGCGCGACTGCGAGAAGCGCTGCACCGGTTCCAGGTGGTCGCGCAGCTCCCAGTTGCGGTTGTCGATCGAGGCCACGGTGCCGGTGCGCATGATGCGCTTCAGGTCCCAGCCCGACAGGCCCGCCACCTGCTCGACCGCCTGCTCCAGCGCGACCTGGACTTCGGCCAGGGGCGGGATCGGCACCCAGGTCGGCAGGTCGGCGTCGAGCACGTGGTCCTCGCGCACGTAGCCATGGGCCAGCACGTAGTCGCCCAGGCGCTGCGAGGCGCGCAGGCCCGCGCAGTGGCCGAGCATCAGCCAGGCATGCGGACGCAGCACGGCCACGTGATCGGTGATGGTCTTGGCGTTGGACGGGCCCACGCCGATGTTGATGAGGGTGATGCCCGAATGGCCGGGGCGCACCAGGTGATAGGCGGGCATCTGCGGCAGGCGACCGAGCGGCGTGCCCGAGGAGGGCGCTGTTTCGCCGCGGCGGGTGATCACATTGCCCGGCTCGACCAGTGTCTCGTACGGGCTGTCGGGTGTATCGAGGAGCGCGCGCGCGTGCCGGCAGAACTCCTCGACGTAGAACTGGTAGTTGGTGAACAGCACGAAGTTCTGGAAGTGCACCGGCGCGGTCGCGGTGTAGTGCTGCAGCCGGTGCAGGGAGAAGTCGATGCGCGGCGCGGTGAAGGGCGCGAGCGGGTTGGGCTCGCCCGGGCGGCCGTACCAGGTGCCGTTGACGATGGCGTCGTCGGTGACGGCGAGGTCGGGTACGTCGAAGATGTCGCGCAGCGGCTTGGTGAGCGCGTCCATCTGCACCCCCTCGATGTGGGTGCCTTCGGGGAACGCGAAATGCAGCGGGATGGGCACGTCGGATTCGCCCACTTCCACCGGCAGGCCGTGGTGATGCAGGAGCTGCGAGAGCTGCTCCACCAGGTAGGCGAAAAAGAGCGAGGGCTGGGCGATGGTGGTCGTGTACTCGCCCGGCTCGGCGACGTAGCCGTAGGACAGCCGGGTATCGACCGGGGTGTGCGTGGGCACGACCAGGCGCACGGCCGGATAGCAGGCGCGGATGCGGCCTTCGGCCGGGCCGCGTCCTTCCACCATGGCCTGGAAGCCGTCGCGGATGAAGCGTGTGTTTCGGTCATAGAGGGCGACGAGCCGCTCGACCGCGGCGACCGGGTCGCGGTAGGGCTCGAAGGGCGCCGGCTCGGGGCGCAGCACGGGAATATCGAGCGTGGGGATACCGGACATCATGGTTTCAGCCTGCAGGATGCGGACAGAAGCATTTTATCGGCGTGCCGATGACGCGCGCGTGCAGGCCCTATCCGTGCGTCATGCCGGGGCCGGTGAAGGCGGACCGACGTCCACCCTCATTGCGGCAGTGCCCGGGTCGCCCGCTGCACCACCCCGTCCTCCTTGCGCAGCATGGGCAGCATGACGTCGCGCGTCTTCTCCAGGTGCATGGCGAGGGTCTGCACCGCGCGATCGGCGTCCGATGCCAGGATGGCATCGAGCAGATCCTGGTGTTCGGCCTCCATCTCCTCGTCGCGCGAGACTACCGGCAGCAGCGCGCGGTGATACATCTCGGCCGCCGCCGCGAGCTGGCGCACCATGCGATAGAGCCGCGGGCTGCCGCACGCCTGCAGCATCACGGCGTGGAACATGTCGTGACGCTCGAGCCACTGGGAATTCAGCGTGTCGGGATCGTCGGGCAGCACCAGCGGTGTGCGATGCAGCCGATGGTGCGCGGCCAGCACATCGGCCTGCCACTCCACCCCGCCCCGCGCGATGCACTGTCGTAGGGCATGACTTTCCAGTTCGATGCGCAGCCGCACGAGGTCCTCGAGATCGTCGGCGGACAGCCCCTGCACCGTGAAGCCGACCTGCGGCTCCATGTGCACCAGACCTTCGCCCACCAGCCGGTTCAGCGCCTCGCGGATCACGTTGAGACTCACGCCGTTCGTGGCCGCCAGGCTCGCCACCTTGAGCCGCTGGCGGGGTTGCAGCTTGCCGGTCAGCACCTGCTGCCTGAGCGTCTCGTAGACGGCGCCGTTCAACGTGGTGCTCTGTGTACCAGCTTTCATGGTCGTTCCATCAAGTTCCAAACTAGTGCATGAATGTACCATAAAGATGCTTTTCTACTTGAATATGTATTCAAATACAAAATTCAAATTGAAATGTTGGATGATGGATTTTTGTATTGACAATGGATTTTGCCCAGAGCAACATGAATGAAACGGTTGAGGGCCAGGTGTCGAAATGCAGCAGCATGCTTTGCAGTTCGAGTTCGCAGGCATCGCTGTCGGTTTCTACGAAGCCGGCGCCGGATTACCGCTGTTGCTGCTGCATGGCCCCGGCGCCTCGAGCCGCGGCAACTGGAGCGCCGTGTTCGGGCCGCTGGCCGAGCGCTTCCACGTGTATGCGATGGACCTGGTCGGCTTCGGTCAGAGCGGGCGCAAACCCTCCCCGCGCTATTTCCGCACGCTCAAGGCGGTCTGGAACGCCCGCAAGGTCCTGCAGGCGGGCGTGACCAGCGCCTTCGACGCGGCCACTACCTACAACGTCGGCCAGGCGGTGCGCGACGCGATCGACAGCGGCATGTTCGAGGGTCCGCGCTTCACGATCTCGAGCAAGCAGCTCACCAACCACCAGGGGCTGGAAGATTCCTTTCCCAACAACATGGAGTTCCCGCCCGGCCAGAGCGCGGTGCTCGTCAAGAGCCGCGATGAGCTGATCGAGGCGATCCGGCTTCAGGTGAAGGACGAGGTGGACGCGATCAAGGTTTCGGGTTCGAACGACAACCTCATCACGTCCAACGCGCTGGGCGGCGCGGCCTTCACCTACGAGGCGTTCAAGCTCATCGCCGACGAGACGCACCGCCTGGGCCGCATCTGCAGCGTGCACGCCCGCTCGCGCGACGCCGTGCTCGACTGTGCGCGCGCCGGCTTCGACAACCTTTTTCACGCGTCCTACATCGACGACGAGGGCATCGAGGCCTGTCTGCGCAGCAACTGCGTCATCACGCCCACGCTCACGCTGCTCCGCTACGGCCACGAGGTCGGCCGGCTGGAGGCGGGGCGACTGGCGGATGTCCTGGTCGTGCCCGGCGACCCGACCGGGGACATCAGACTGCTCCAGTTTCCGGCGCGCTTCGACTGGATATTCGAGGGCGGCAGGCCGATCGATCGCACGCCTCCCGCCCCGCGCCAGCGCATGTGGTACGAGCGGCACAAGATCTTTCTGAACGGCCTCTACACTTTCGACGCCGAGAGCGGCGACGGTCGGCTGGTGAGCTGACGGGATACGCTATGTCTACCCTGTCTCTGCATGCTGCGCCCTGCGGGCATACCGCGGCCGGCGGCCGCGCGGCCTTGCTCGAGGTGCGCGGCGCGACCAAGCGGTTCGGCGCGACGCTCGCGCTCGACGATGTGTCGATCGCCGCCCACGCCGGCGAGATCCATTGCGTGTTGGGCGAGAACGGCGCGGGCAAGTCGTCGCTCGGCAAGGTCATCGCCGGGCTGTACCGGGCTGACGCCGGCGTGCTCGTGTTCGACGGGGCGCCCGTGCAGTTCGCCAACCCGGGCCAGGCGCGCGCCATGGGCATCGCCATCGTCTACCAGGAATTGTCGCTGGTGCCCGACCTTTCGATCCGCGCCAACTTCTGGCTCGGCTCGGAAGGTGCGCGGCTGCCGCTGGCGCGTGTCGGCCGCCGGCGCGAGACGCCGCGCGTGCGCGAAGTGCTCGCCCAGCTCGGCGTCGAGCTCGATCCCGAGACCCGCGTCAAGGACCTGCCGGTCACGACCCAGCAATTGCTCGAGATCGGCAAGGCGCTGATGCACCGCCCGCGCCTGGTGGTCTTCGACGAGCCGACCGCCATGCTGGGGGCGATCGAGAAGCAGCGCTTCTTCTCGGTGCTGCGCACGCTGCGGGACAACGGCATCGCGTCGCTGCTCATCACCCACCACATCGACGATGTCACGGCCGTAGGTGATCGCGTGACCGTCATGCGCAACGGCCGGGTGGTGGAGTCGTTCCCGATGACCGGCGCGATCGATGCCGAGCACGTACTCGAGCGCCTGACCGGCAGGCGCGGCGCCGCTGCTGTCCGCAGCCCGCGCACGGCGCCGGCGGCGGGCGAATCGGCGGTGCTCGAGATCAGCGGCCTGCCGGGCCGCGACGACGGTGGCGCCACCGTCGGCGTGCACCGCGGCGGCATCGTGGGTCTGTACGGTGTGGTCGGCTGTGGCGCCGAGCGCGTGGTGCGCGCTGCGGCTGGCGTCCAGCGCGCACGCGACTTCAGCATGCGCCTGAACGGCCGGCCGTTCGGCCCGGCCACGCCGGCCGAGGCGCTGCGCGCGGGCATCTCGTACCTGCCTGCCGGACGCCAGGCCAATGCTGTGTTCCCCACGCGCTCGATCCGCGAGAACCTGATGCTCAGCCAGTTGCGGCGCGTGAGCCGCCTGGGCTTCATCAACCGCCGGCGCGAAACCTCGGTCGCGCTCGACCAGTTGCGCGCCTCGGCGGTGAAGTTCGCCGACCTGGACGCCGGCATCGACACTCTCAGCGGCGGTAACCAGCAAAAGGTCCTGCTCGCCCGCGCCATGGCGGGCGCGTCGGCGCTGCTGGTCCTCGAAGAGCCCACCGCCGGCGTCGACATCGACGCCAAGCAGCAGATCCACGAGCGCATCCGCGCCGCCTCGCGTGCAGGCCTCGCCGTGCTCGTGCTCTCGAGCGACCTGCCCGAGACGCTGGCGTTGTGCGACGTCGTCTACACCTTCTTCGCGGGCACGGTGATGGATTGCCACGTCGCGCCCGCCGCGGGCGATCACGACGCCATCCTGGCCGACATCCTGGGCCAGCGCTCCGCTGCCCGGCCCGAACAGCCGCGGAGCCAGGCTGCGCCTACCGTCAACGAGTGGAGTCTGCAAGCGACATGAACGCCAAGATCAAACTCGCCGATGCCATGCTGCCGCTGATCGTCCTCACCATCGCCGCGGTCGCCACGGCGATCCAGCCGCGCTTTCTGTCGGTCGACAACCTGCTCAACCTCTCGCGCCAGCTCGTCCCGCTGCTCATCATCTCCATCGGGCAGGCGTTCGCCATCATGCGCGGCGGCCTCGACCTTTCGATGGCCTCGGTTTTGTCGCTCTCCGGCGTGCTGGGCGTGACCCTGATGCCGCATATCGGCGTGCCGGCCGGCGTGATCGCCATGGTTCTGGTCGGGTGTCTGGCCGGGCTGGTGTCGGGCTTCATCATCGCCTGGTTCCGCACTACGCCGCTGGTGGTCACGCTCGGCATGCTGTCGGTGACCCAGGCGATCGCCCTCATCCTCTCGAACGGCGTGCCGATCCACAATGTGCCCGCCACCTACGTCGACGCGATCGGCTTCAACGCCGTCCTGGGCGTGCCGGTCATGGTGTGGATCGCGCTGGTGCTGGCGGTGGCCGCCACCGTCATCCTGCGCCACACGGTGTTCGGGCGTTACGTCTACGCTCTCGGCTCGAACGAGTCGGCGGCGGTCAAGAGCGGCGTCAACGTGCGCTTCTACACCATGTTGGTCTATGGCGTGTCGGGCCTCTGCGCGGGCGTGGGCGCGGTCGTGCTCACCGCCTGGGTGAGCTCGGCGCAGCCGGTCGCCTCGCCCACGCTCACGCTGCAGTCGATCGCCGCGGTGGTGCTGGGCGGTGTCGCCCTCACCGGCGGCAGCGGCGGCATTTGGCAGGTGTTTCTCGGCGTGCTCGTGTTGAGCCTGCTTTCCAACGTCATGAACATGACGGGCGTGTCGGCCTACTACCAGACGCTGGTGGTCGGCATCGTCATCGTCATCGCCGTCGTGCTCGATCGCTTTCGCCGGACCTGACTCCGCAGGCCGCTACGCCAACCCTTTCCTTGCGCATCACGACAGGTAATTGCCATGAACACTGCCCGCCCCCGCGGTATCGCGCGCGTTCTCAAGGCCTGTGCCGCGCCGGTCCTCGCCCTGCCCCTGGTGGCCTTGCCGGCGGCCGGCCTCGCGCAACAGGCCGGCGCGCCGGCCGATCTCGACGTGAACGACCGGCTGCTCGGCCTGGTCGAGCCGATCAAGGCCGCCAAGCCGCTGCGGCTGGGTGTGACGGTGGTGCACCTGATGGACAACTTCTACACCGGCATCATCTACGGCATCAGCGACGAAGCCCGGCGCAGCGGCGTCGAGGTGGCTCAGGTCTCGGTGGCGGGCAACTACGGCGATGTGCAGCAGCAGTTCGCGCAGCTCGAGGCCTTTCGCTCGCTTGGCGTGGACTACGCCGTGCTCGCCCCGGCCGCGTATTCCGGCTACGACAACGTGCTCGCCTCGCTCGCCAAGTCGGGCATCGAGACGCTGTCGGTCGGCATTCCCACGGGCAGCAAGAACATCGCCTTCGGCGTGCTGCAGGACGACGCCGAAATCGGCCGCGCGCTCGGCGAGGCCTTGTGCGCCGACAAGCCACAGGGCAAGAAGGTGCTGCAGGTGCCGGGCGCCCCTGGCCTGGAGTGGTCGCGGCTGCGCGTGGAAGCTTTCCAGGCGGTGGCTCAGGCATGCGGCGCGGTGCTCGAACCCGCTGCCTACAAGGGCGAGATGACGCTGCAGGACGGCCTCACACAGACCTACGACCAACTGCTGCGCGTGCCGGACGCCGAATACGTGTTCACCCCCGTCAGCTATCTCGGCATGGGTGCGGCCCAGGCGGTGCGCCAGACGGGTCGCAAGGTCAAGGTGCTCACGGCCACCATGGTGAAGGAGGAGCAGGCCATGATCGAGGACGGCCGCATGCTCGCGGTCGCCTCCGAGCCGGGGATCATCATGGGCCGGCTGATCGTGCAGTACGCGATCCGCGCCAACGAAGGGCTGCCCATGCCGCCGCTTGCCGAGCCCACCGAGAGCGTGCCCTATCCCCACTTCAACGTGCCCAACGTGCTCATCACCAAGGAGAACGTCGGCACGCATCCCTACGACGTGTTCGAGTATCCGCCGCAGGACTGGAAGGTCGGCGCCACGCCCTGACACCCCGATGCAGGAGGCCATCATGAACAGACCGAACGGCGCGGCCTGCCAGCCGTACGACCCGCGCGTATCCAACTTCCCGCGCCAGCTCTGGTGGGTGGCGGCGCATTCGGCGCAGATTACCGCCGACTCCTTGGTGTCGCGCAAGCTGCTGGGCGTGGACGTGCTGCTCTCGCGGCGCGCCGACGGCACTGTATGGGCCATCGAGGACCGCTGTGTGCACCGCGGCCTGCCGCTGTCGATGGGCTGGAAGCAAGGCGACGAGGTGGTGTGCCGCTACCACGGTTTTCGCTACGACACCGAGGGCAAGGTCACCTGCATCCCGACTCAGAACGCCTGTCCCAAGACCGCGCGGGTCGACAGCTTTCCCGTCGTGGAGAACCCGCCCTTCGTGTGGATCTGGATGGGCGATCCCGCCGCGGCCGACCCGGCGCAGGCGCCCGATTTCGCGTGGCTGCGCGATCCGGGCTGGGTGTGGGCGAGCCGCCACATGAACGTGCGCTCGAACTACATGTTGCTCAAGGAGAACGTGCTGGACCTCACGCACTTTCCGTTCGCGCACAAGTCGACCTTCGGGGCGCTCGACGACTACGAGTCGGCCGCCGAGTTCTCGTACGAGGACGGGGTGGTGACCTTCGTGAAGCGCTTCATGGACCAGCCGCTGTCGCCAATCTACGACCGCGACCTCAACCTCGGCGGGCGTCACGTCGACCGCATCGACATGGGCAAGTCGATCTCGCCGGCCGAGCACTTCTTCACCGCCACCATCCGCGATCCCATGCGCGAAGAGCCCTATCTCTTCCGCTTCCAGCATCTCACCACGCCGCAGACCAACTCGTCGCATCACTACTGGTGGGTGATCTCGCGCAACTACGGCCTGGACCCGCATCCGGGCGAGTGGTTCGAGCAGATCGCGTCCACCGCGTTTCGCGAGGACAAGGAAATCCTGGAAGCGATCCAGTTGCGCCTGAACGAGAGCCCGGACCCGACCCGGATGCCCGAGGTGAGCGCGATCGCCGACCGCGGCGGCCTGCTCGCCCGCCGCCAGTTGCGCCACTTCCTGGAGCGCGAACAGGCGAGCGCCACCTGAGCCGACCAACACACGGGAGTTTGCATGGCCACACGAAGTGTCGAGATCGTGGGAGCGGGATTGGCCGGACTGGTCGCCGCGAACCGTTTCGCCCAACTGGGCTGGCAGGTGAGGATCCATGAACGCAATGCCGACCTGCGCATGTTCGGCGCCGGGATCTGGCTCTGGGAAAGCGGCCTGAAGACGCTGGAGACCATCGGCGCGTACGCCGGGGCCACCGCGCAGGCCCGCGTGATCCGCGAATGGCAGATCCGCGACCAGCGCGACAGGCTGCTGATGTCGCGCCTCACCACGCCCGAGGATCGCCTCCTGCTGCCGCCGCGGGCCGATCTCTACCAGGCGCTGATCGATCGCGCGGTCGATCAGAACGTCGACATCGTCACCTCGTCGAACGCGGTGAGCGTGAGCCCCGAGGGCGAGGTCGTGTTCGACGACGGCCGACAGGCGCGCGCGGATCTGGTGGTGATCGCCGACGGCGCCTATTCGCGGCTGCGCGAATCCATCCTCGGCACGCGCTGGATGGACTTCGGCATGGAGGCCGGCATCCGCATGCTGATCGACGCGCATCCGGACGACAACGTCGACACGCTGGTGGAGCACTGGAACGGCCCCTGGCGGCTGCTCTACAACCCCTGTACCAACGGCAAGAACTACATCTTCCTGAGCGCCCCGGTGGGCGACCAGCGGGCGCGCCGCATCCCGCTCGACACCGATCTCTGGATCGAGAAATTCCCTGGCGCCGAATCGCTCATCCGCCGCTTCGTGCCGGACAGCCGCTGGGACCGCCTGGTTAACGTGAAGTGCCGGCAGTGGACCGAGGGTCGGGTGGCGATCGTCGGCGATGCCGCCCACGCCATGCCGCCCAATCTCGGTCAGGCGGCCAACACCGCCTTCTTCAACGTGATGGCGCTCGCCGAGATGGCCACCGGCGCGGCCGACCTGCCCGCCGCACTGCGCGCCTGGGAGAAGCGTCAGCGCCCGCTCACCGATCACGTGCAGTGGTGGTCCTATGCCTACGGTTTCGTGCTCGGCAAGTGGCCGGCGAGCCTGCAGTCGCTGCGCTCGGACGCGATCGTCTCCCTCGCCCGCACCGAGTGGTTCGACGAGGGCCTGAACCGAGGCGCGCGCCATGTGCCGGCCGGCTATGTCGGCTTCGCGGCCACGGCGGGCGCCCGCCTGGCGGCCGCCGCCCGCGGGCTGCTGTCGCCCACTTCCCTGTGACCCATTTTCCGATCGGAGCACGCGCCATGTCCCTTTGGCAACGCATTCCGGCTGTCGCCGCCTCGTCGCCGATGGGGGGCGACCCCGCAGGGCCGGACCCCATCCACGCACGCAGTGGGCTCGGCCTCGAACGGCGGGCGGCCGGTGCGCGGCCAGGGGCTGCCGTTGCCTCATTGCCGCAGGCAGTGTCCGACCCCGTACGGCCGGACACTGCCTGCGGCCGTGATTCTGCCGCGCCCATCGTGCGCGTCGAAGGCCTCTCCAAGGTGTTCGGCGATGCCGAGGACCGCGTACGGCGCCGCATGCGGCGCGGACAGAGCTTCGCCGAGGCCGTCGCCAACGAAGGCCTGGCCGCGCCGCTCGACGCCGTGGACCTCACGGTCGAGCGCGGCGAGATCCACGTCATCATGGGCTTGTCCGGTTCGGGCAAGTCGACCCTCGTGCGCTGTATCAACGGCCTCATCGCGCCCACCGACGGACGCGTCATGGTGGCCGGCGCTTGCGTGTCGAGCGCGACGCCAGCCGCGCTGCGCGAGCTGCGCCAGCGCCACATGTCGATGGTCTTCCAGAGCTTCGCGCTGCTGCCGCACCTGTCGGTGACGGCCAACGTCGAGTTCGGCCTGATGCTGCGCGGCGACGAGACGAAGCAGCGGCGCCGCCGCGCCGCCGAGGTGCTCGACATGGTCGGCCTCGCCGACTGGGGCGAGCGGCGTGTGGACGAGCTCTCCGGCGGCATGAAGCAGCGCATCGGGCTCGCCCGCGCGCTCGCCACCGATCCCGACATCCTCATCATGGACGAGCCCTTCAGCGCGCTCGACCCGCTGATCCGGCGTTCGCTGCAGGACGAACTGCTGCGGCTGCAGAAGGAACTGCAGAAGACCATCGTCTTCGTCACGCACGACTTCGGCGAGGCTCTGCGCATCGGCAGCCGCATCCTCATCATGAAGGCCGGCCGGCCGGTGCAGACCGGCACCGCCGCCGAACTCTTCTGCGACCCCTGCGACGAGTACGTGCGCGCCTTCACCGCCCATGCCGACTTCATGCACGTCATCACCGCGGGCACACTGTGCCGGGTCATTCCCGAGGCAGCCGATCCGCCGGCCGCCGACGGTGCGCGCCAGGCGCCCCGAGTGGACGAGGACGCCACCCTGGCCCAGGTGCTGTGCGCGGCGCACGGCGCTGACCGCATCGCCGTGCGCCGCGACGGTGCGCCGCCGCGCGTGCTCGGCACATCCCATGTGCTGCGCCATATCGGCGCCTTGTACGCCGAACGGCAGGAGAGCTGAACCATGGACGACTTCCTCGGCTTGCCGATGCTGCCCCTGGACGTGTGGATCCAGGATTGGGTGGACGCCTTCGTCGGCGCCTGGCGCCCGTTCTTCCAGATGCTGCGCCTGCCCATCGAACAACTCCTCACGGGCATCAACCAGGGCTTGCTCGCCGTCCCGCCGCTGCTGCTGATCGCCGTGCTGGCCGCGCTCGCCGCCTGGCGACGTGGCGCGGCCTTCGCCGCCTTCATCGGCCTCACGCTGTTCTTGATGGGCTGGGTCGGGCTTTGGCGCGAATCCATGACTTCGATCAGCATCGTCGCCACCACCGTGACCTTCGCCGCCCTGATCGGGGTACCGATCGGCATCCTGCTCGCCGAGTACCGCCCTGCCTGGCGCATCGCCAAGCCGGTGCTCGACGTCATGCAGACCACCCCGTCGTTCGTCTACCTGGTGCCGGTGGTCATGCTGTTCGGCATCGGCACCGTGCCGGGCGCGATCGCCACCATCATGTTCGCCACGCCGCCGCTCATCAAGCTCACCTATCTCGGCCTGGTGCAGGTCTCGCCCGAGTCCAGCGAGGCGGGCAACGCCTTCGGCGCCACCCGGCTGCAACTGCTGGTGCACGTCAAGCTGCCGCTTGCGCTCGACACCATCCGCGCCGGCATCAACCAGACCATCATGCTTGCCATCGTTATGAGTTCGATCGCCGCGATGATCGGCGCCGAAGGGCTGGGGCTCACGGTGTTGCGCGGCATCGCCCGCCTGGACGTCGGGATGGCGGCCACCGGCGGCCTGTGCCTCGTGCTGCTCGCGCTCGCCACCGATGGCCTGGCCCAGAGCGCCCCGCGCCGGCGCGCCCGGCCCTGGGCCGGCCTGTACGCCCGTCTTCAACGTCAGCCCGTGGCGGCCGCCTGACCGGCCGGCGCGTTCCGTCCTTCGCATCCAACAGGAGTTCCGTCATGCCGATATCCCCCACCCGGCGCCGTACCCTGATCGCCGGCAGCCTGATCTGCGTCGCCCCTGCGCTGATCACGCGGGCACACGCGGCCACCGGCGCCGTGCGCCCGCTGCGTGCGCCCTGGGATTCGTTCTGGTTCGGCGGTTACGTCGCTGCCGCCGGTCTGGAGCGGCTCGGTTACACGGTGGGCGAGCCGCGCGTCATGACCCCGGCCGCCATGTTCCAGACCCTGGCCCAGGGCGACGCCGAGTTCACCATGGACGTGGTCATGCCCTCGTCGCGCGTCATCCACGAGACCGTCAAGGACCGGGTCGAGCTCCTCGGCCCCACCGTCGAACCCGGGTCGGTGGCGGGCTACCTGATCGACAAGGCGACCGCCGAGAAGCACGGCATCCGCAACATCACCGACTTCCAGAAGCCCGAGGTCGCCACGCTGTTCGCCGAGGGCGCCGACAAGCGCGCCCGCCTGATCGGCCCGGGCGCCGGCTGGAACGACGAGAAGCGCGCTCTGGACGACATCAACCGCCTCGGGCTGAAGGACACCGTCAACCTGGTGATCGGCGAGTACAACGTGATGGTGGCCGACGTGGTGGCGCGCCAGCGCGCCGGCAAGCCGGTGTTCTTCTATGCCTGGTTCCCCAACATCGCCACCGTCGAGCTCATGCCCGGGCGTGAGGTGGTGTGGCTCGAGGAGCCGGGAAGCGACCCGAAGCTCGCGTTCCAGAACGTTCCGGGCTGCGCCAGCCAGCAAGATAGCTGCAACACGGGCTGGTCATCAACCACGTACTACGTCGGCGGCAACACCGCCTGGCTGGACGCCAACCCGAGCGCGCGCAAGTTCCTGTCCGCATTGCGCATGCAGCTCAACGACCGCGTCGAGCAGAACCTGCTGATGGTCAAGGGCGAGAAGCGCGAGCGCGACATCGAGCGGCATGCCGCCGAATGGATCAAGGCGAACCAGGCGGCCTTCGACGGCTGGGTCGAAAGCGCGCGCACCTGACTTTCCGCCCTCCGGTCCGCGCCGTCGCGCGTGCCGGGCGCCACACATCACACGCGCCACCCGGCGCAGAGAGGACCTTCATGAACTCAGTGATCCCCATCATGCCCGTGCTCAGCGAGAGCGAACAGCAAGCCCTCTTCGCCCCCGTCGAGGTCGCCGATGGCCTACCCGGGCGCGTCTATTCCAACCCCGAGTACTGGGCGCTCGAGCGCGAGCGCCTGTTCAAGGAGGACTGGTTCGCCATCGGCTGCGCGAGCGACGTGCCGGCGGTGGGCGACGTCATGCCGGTCGGCATCGCCGGCTGGGAGCTTGTGCTCGTGCGCGGGTTGGACGACCGTGTGCGCGTCTTTCACAACATCTGTCGGCACCGCGGCACCAAGCTCGTGACCAAGCCCGATAACCTGCGCATGATTCAGTGCGGCTGGCACTGCTGGACCTACGACCTCGAGGGCAGGCTGCAGCGCATGCCCATCCTCAATGGCCCGAACACCTCCGGCCACGACTGCTTCGAGCGCGAGTCGCTCGGCCTGGTCGAGGCGCGCTCGGGCGTCTGGCACGACACCGTGTTCGTCAATCTCGACGGCAAGGCGCGCTCGTTCGAGGCCTTCACCGCGTCGCTCGCCCGCCTCTTCGAGCCCTACCACCTGGAGGGCTACGACCTCACCCACCCGGCGCGGCACGACGAGGTCGTGCTCGATATCAACTGGAAGCTTTACCACGAGGGCGGCCTGGAGGGCTATCACATTCCCTTCGTGCACCCGGCGCTCGAGCTGCCCGACCGCTACCACATCGACAACGACCCCGAGGCCTTCACCAGCCTCACCGGCTCTCTCATCAAATACAAGCGATTGGGTGCCTGGGTCGGCCTGCCCGACGACACCTTCGACATGAACCCGGCCGCGGCCGCCGCGGTGAGCGAAGGCCGGCGCATCCCGTACACCATCTGCTTCGTGACGCCGACGGTGATCTTCGCGGCGTGGCCCGAGGCCATCATCACCACCCTGCTGCGGCCGATCTCCCCGACGCGCACCGGGGTGCGCCGCAACATGTATTTCATCGGCGATAGCGCGATCTCCGCCGAGGCCGCGCCCGCGCGCCAGAAATACGTCGATATCTGGCTGGGCATCACCGGCGAGGATGCGGACTATTCCACCGGCGTGCAGCGCCTGAGCGCGCAGCGCGAGGAAATCGGCATGCAGACCCGCTTCTCGCCCTATTGGGAAGAGGCGGTGAAGCTCTTCCAGCAAGGCGTCGCCCGGCGCGCCTACGGCGCCTCGGCAGCCTGAGCGGGCTCTTTCACCCCCCTCACGAGACACAGATCCTCCATGAGCACCGCAGTCGAATACCTGAATCCGCCGGGCGCCTGCCCGGCGTAAGGGCTCTACTCCCACGTCGGCAAGGTCGAGACCGGCACCTTGTACTTCGTCGCCGGCCGGTTGTCGGTGGCGGCGGATGGCAGCATCGCCGACGCCGGCCGATTCGACCGTGACGGCACTCACCGCCTGCGGCGGACTTGAGCCGGGCGGCGCGCGGGTATATCGTGACCCCCCGCCTTTTCCCGCAACGCCTGGCTCTCCGATGTCCAACCTGGTCTTCCAAGCACTCGTCCCCGTGGTCCTCCTCATCTTCACGGGCTATCTGGCGGGGCGCCTGGGTTGGGTCGGTGGCAAGTCGACCGGCGACATCTCCAACATCGTGTTCCTGGTGCTTGCGCCCGCGCTGCTCTTTCGCACGATGAGCAACGTGCACCTGGAGAGCATCGATTTCCAGCCCGTGATCGCCTACATGTCGGCCATGGGGGTGGTCTTCGTGCTGGTGATGCTCAAGCAGGGCTTCAACCGGCGCGCGGCGGTGATGGGGCTGGCGTCGACCTTCTCCAATACCCTGATGATCGGCGTGCCCATCGTCGGCCTGGCCTTCGGCGATGCGGGCCTGGTCACGCTGTTCTCGCTGGTTTCGGTGCACTCCTTCATCATGCTCACCCTGGTGACGGTGGTGCTGGAGTTCGTCGTGGTGGCCGAGGAGAACCGGGCCCGGGCTGCGCATGGAGAGAGCGCGCCGCTGGCGGTGCGCGCGCGGCGCATGGCGCTGACCGTATGCAAGGCGGCCAAGGGGGCGATCCTGCATCCGGTGCCGCTGCCCATCATCTGCGGGCTGCTCTTTGCGCAGACCGGCCTGCCCCTGCCGGGGGTGGTGGACAAGGCGCTGCAACTGCTGGGCTCGGCGTTCGCCCCGATGGCGCTGGTGCTGGTGGGCATCACCCTGGCCTCCAACGCGTGGGCCAAGCAGATCCGCTCGGCCTTGACCCTGGTCATCATGAAGAACCTGGTGCATCCGCTCGCACTGGTGGTGATCGGCCTGGCGGCCGGCCTCTCCGGCCTGCCTTTCAAGGTGATGGTGGTCACGGCCTCGCTGCCGATCGGGGCGAACGTGTACCTCTTCGCACTGCGCTACCGCGTGGCGGAGAGCGAGACCAGTGCGGCCGTGGCGCTCTCGACCATCGTCGGGCTCGCCAGCATGGCGCTGGTGATGCTGTCGGTGCCCTTGCTGCCGGGCTGAAGGCATGACGGCAGGCCGTGCGCGATGTGCCGGCCTGTGTCGCGGGCCGGATGCGCTGCGGGCAGCCCGGTTGCCTGCCCGCAGCGGCGCCCCGTCGCCGTTCACTCGGGCTTGACGCCGGCGTCGTCGATCACCTTGCGCCAGATCTGCTTTTCGTTGCTGATGAAGGTCTGCGCGTCGGCCATGCTGGTGGGCATCGGATAGGTGCCGAGATCCTTCAGCCGCTCGACCATGTCCGGCTCGGCCAGCGCCTTGGTGGCTTCTTCGTGCAGCCGCTGCGTCACTTCCGGGGGCGTGCCCGCCGGGGTCAGCATGACGAACCAGCCGGTGGAGACCAGCTCGGGCACCGTGTTCTTGGCCAGCGGGATGCCTTCCAGGCCGGGCAGCTCTTTGTCCGCTGTCACGGCGAGGGCGCGCAGGCGGCCGCTCTGCACCAGGGGCAGCAGCGGGGCCACGCCGTCGACGTAGACCTGGGCGTCGCCGCCGATGGTCGACTGGATCGCCTGCGACGTGCCATTGAAGCTGATCTGGCGGAACACCGCCTTGCGGATCTGCCCGATGCGCTCGGCTGTGAGATGGGGCACGGAACCGTGCACCGGGTTGCCGAAGACCAGATCGTCGGGCTTGGCCTGGGCGGCCTGAACGACGTCTTCCAGGCTCTTGTAGGGCGTGGACGTATTGGCGACCACCAGCATCGGGGTGTAGGCGATGGTGGCGACGACGTCGGTGTCTTTCTGGACGTCGAAGTCCGCGGCCTTGTACATCATGGGCGTGACCACGGCGGCCGCGGCGTGAAAGACGCCGAAGGTGTAGCCGTCGGGCTTGGCGCGGCGCAGTTCGTTCATGGCGATGATGCCGTTGCCGCCGGGCTTGTTCTCGGTGACGATGCTCTGGCCGAGCGCGCGCGACATGCGCTCGGCCAGCAGGCGCGTGATGATGTCGGGCGCCGAGCCGGCGGGCGAGGGCACGATGGCGCGCAGGGTGCGGTCGGGGTAGTCGGCAGCCTGGGCGACGCCGGCACCGGCGCCAAGCGCCAGCGCCAGGGCGCCCCACCACAGACGGTGTCGGATGTTCATGGTTGTCTCCGGGATGCGTGGAGCGGCGGGGCGCCGCACCGAGGATGTCCAGCTTTTTATTGACATACACTCAATTAAATGTAGCGGTTAATTGATAGGCAGATAAATAAGGGTTTTCGAGCATGGCAGTGCGTATGGATTTTAATTGACAGCATATCAAATAAGACGCTAGATTGACGGCCATGAACCAACATTGACCGCGGGCCGAAGCGCAAGCGTCGCCGTAAACGGCGAGGCCTGGCGAGGCAAGCCCATCCTGGCGCCGAAGGCGCCCCCATTCAGTGACGAGAAAGCTTCCGCCTTCAGGCGGGAGCGACTCATGGAGACGACATGGCCGAGGACAACAAGGCGGAAGTGACCGCCGGCATGCGTGGCGCCTCGTGGGACGCGCGCCTGATGCAGCGTCCGTTCGAGATGGTGCCCTACGCGCTGGGCACGGCTGACGGACAGCGCACGCTGGGCTTTCTGTTCAGCGTGACCGGCAAGGAAAAGGGCGTGGTGTGCATCATGCATCCGCGCGAGATCGCGATCACGCACTACATGGTGCCCGCCGTGCTCGACGCCGGCTGGGCCTGCTGGGTGCAGGCGCCGCGTTCGCCCGGCAACGATCTGCGCCTGGAACACGAAATCGCGCTGTTCGACGTCGCCGCCGGCCTGAATCACCTGCGCGCACACGGCTTCGAGGAGATCGTGCTGCTCGGCAATTCGGGCGGTGCGGGGCTCTACACCTTTTACAACGAGCAGGCGCGGAGCGCGCCCGAACAGCGCATTGCGAAGACGCCGGGTGGGCGCTCGACCCGGCTCGCCGAGCTGCAGATGCCGGTGCCCGAGGGCATCGTGCTGCTCTCGCCGCATCCGGGACAGGGCCGGCTGCTGATGGTCGGGCTCGACCCGTCGGTGCTCGACGAGCAGGATGCGATGAGCTGCGATCCCGCGCTCGACCCGTTCAGCCGCGCCAACGGCTTCGACGCGGACAAGGGCGTGGGACGCTATACGCCCGAGTTCGTCGCGGCCTACGGCCAGGCGCAGCGCGCCCGTGTGGAGCGCCTGGACGCGCAGGCGCGCCGGCTACTCGACGCCAAGGGCGAAGCGCGCCGACGGCTCAAGCAGGGCAGCGCCACCGAACAGGATCGCCGGGTCGCGGCCCATGCGCCCATCTTCCAGGTCTGGCGCACGGATGCCGACCTGCGCGCCTGGGACCCCACGCTCGACCCCTCCGATCGCAAGGTGGGATCGCTCTGGGGACGCAATCCCTTCGTCTCCAACTGGGGCAGTGTGGGCTTTGCGCGGGTGGTGACGCCGGAGTCGTGGCTGTCGACATGGTCGGGCATCGCGTCCAATGCGTCGCTCGAGCGCACCGCGCCGGCCATCGTGCAGCCCACGCTGCTCATCGAGTACACCGGCGACCAGTGCACCTTCCCCGCGGACATCCAGGCCATCCGCGGGCAGATCGGCAGCATCGACCTCAGCTTCGAGCGCATCCGCGGCAATCACCATGGCATGGCGCTGGCCGAGGGAGAGCGGCCGGGCCGCGAACTCGCGAGCGAGGTCGTCACGCGCTGGCTGCGCGAACGCGCCGGCCAGTTCGCCAGCGCCGGCCGCTGAGACGCGCCCGAAACGCATGACGGAGGAGGAAACCATGATCGAGGAACGAGTCCGGCCGCCGGTGCTGATGCCCGGCGTACGCTATCCGGACGAGCCGCGGCTGCGCCGCTATCTACGCGAAGGGGTATTGACTCGAGAGACGCTGGTGGACGGCTTTCGTGCGTCGTTCGCGGCGCATGCCGAGCGTGTCGCACTGGCCGGTCCGGACGGCAGCCTGACCTATGCCGAACTGGACGAGAAGAGCGACCGCCTGGGCGGCGCCTTGTTGGCCATGGGGCTGCGCCCGCTCGATGCCGCCGTGTTCCAGTGCGGCAACAGCCAGGAGCTGCTGGTCGGGTTCTTCGCGGCGCTGAAGGCCGGGATCGTCCCGATCTGCGCGCTGCAGGCCTTTCGCCGCCACGAGATCGCCTATCTCGGCAACCTGGCCGAAGCCAGGCTGCACTTTGTGCAGGGTGACGATCCGAAGTTCGACGACGTGGCGTTCGCACGCGAGATGCAGGCCGAGGTGCCGAGCCTCGCCTACATCCTGCAGGCGCGCGGCGAGCCGCGCGTAGGCGCGGTGGGGCTGGATGCGCTCATCGTCGACATGCCGCTTGCCCGCGCGCGCAGCCTGCTCGCCGAGGTCGCGCACGACCCCTTCCAGGTGGCGGTGTTCCAGCTTTCGGGCGGCTCCACCGGCGTGCCCAAGATCATCCCGCGCTTTCAGAGCGAATACCTGTACAACATGCGCGCGGTCGCGCGCTGCAACGGCTACACCCGGGACGAGGTGCTGTTCTTTCCGACGCCGCTCATGCACAACCTGAACATGGGCTGCTTCTTCGGCCCGGTGCTGCTCAACGGGGGGGTTGTCACCGTCGCGCGCGACATCTCCGCCGAGACGCTGTGCGCGCTGGTGCGCGACTACCAGCCGACGTGGTTCGGCGTGGCGGGCCCCATCCTGCAGCGCATTCTGCCCGAGCTGGCCAAGGGCACGCCCGAGCAGAAGGCGCGCCGCAAGTTCATCGCCCCCAAGAACGCCCCCGGCCTGAGCCGGCTGACCGGCTCGCCTGCGTATCACATCTTCGGCATGACCGAGGGGGTGATCATGTTCACGGGCGACGCCGATCCCGACGAGGTGAAGGACGATGGCGTGGGCCGGCCGGTGTGCCGCTACGACGAGGTGAAGATCGTCGTGCCCGGCACCGAGGAGCCGGTCGAGGACGGCGTGGCGGGCGAAGCCCTGTTCCGTGGCGCCTACACCATCCAGGGCTATTACAAGTCCGAGAAGGAAGACGTCAATCGCTTCACCGCGGACGGCTACTACCGCTCCGGCGATCTCATGGAATCCCGCGTCATCGACGGCGAGCGCTATTACTTCTTCAAGGGGCGCATCAAGGACGTGGTCGACCGCGGCGGCGAGAAGATCAATGCCGAGGAGGTCGAGGGTGTCATCAATCGCCACCCCGCGGTCGTGGCCAGCGCCGTGGTCGGCATGCCCGACCGGGTGTATGGCGAGCGTGTCTGTGCCTTTGTCGTATTGCGCGAGGGCCACGATCCGATGAGCCTGCCCGACCTTGCCGCCTGGCTGCTCGCCGAGGGCATGGCCAAGTTCAAGTGGCCCGAGCGGCTCGAGATCATCGACGAGATGCCGCTGACCGCCTCCGGCAAGCTCAGCAAGCAAATCCTGCGCGAGCGCGTCGCGGCCATGATGGCCGCCCCCGCTGCCGCCACTTCCACGGAGTAAACCCATGGCCAGCACCACCCTCAACACCAGGTCGACCACCGACATCCCCAGCGTGCAACTGCATGGCGTGCACCACACCGCACGGCCGACCTGGAAGCTCGAAGAGACCGTGCACTTCTACCGCGACCTGCTCGGCCTGCCGCTGGTCCATGCGATCTCGGCCAAGGGCTGGGGCCCGGACGATCATGCCGACTTCCTGCACTTTTTCTTCGACAGCGGCTGCGGCAGCACCATCGCCTTCTTCTACTACATCGGCACCGAGCGCCCGGAATGGCTGCAAGTGCGCTCGCACTACCAGGATCGCGCCACGCACACGGCCTGGCGGGTGCGCGACGAGGCCGAGCTGCTGCGGTGGCGCGAGCGCGTGGAGAAAGTCGGCATTCCGTTGCGCTACCAGATCCGCCACGAAGTGATCGAGTCGATCTACTTCAACGATCCCAACGGCTATCCGATCGAGATCACCTGGCAGATGCGCGCGTTCTCCGCCGAGGATGCGAGCGACGCCCAACGCACGCTCGAGGCCGCCATCCGCCTGGAGCGCGCGCGCGAGCAGGCCCCTTTCGAGTCGATCGAGCCGGTCTGGCGCGCCAAGGCGGCCGAGCTGTCGCAGGCCGATGCGCCGCGGGCGTCGCTGTTCGTGCTCGACGTGCCCGAGTTCTCGGCCCTGGTGCGCTCGGCGCGCGAGCGCGAGGGCTATGCCGTCACGCGCGTGGAGGATGGCTACCTGCGCATCGACGGCGCGCCTGCGCTGAGCTTCTCGCGCAAGGCGCTGGGCTTCAAGCCGGCGGTCTGGTACGGCGCCGCCACGGGCGGGCTCAGCGGGCGCATCGCGCGCTTCGACATGGACGAGCTCGTCATCGAACCGCAGGAGGCATGATGAAGGTTGCGATCGTCGGCGGCGGCCCCTCGGGCCTGTTCCTCGCCATCCTGCTGCGCCAGCGCCTGGCGGACGTGGACGTCACCGTGTACGAGCAGAATCCCCGGGACGCCACCTTCGGCTTCGGCGTGGTGCTGGCGGACACCGGCCTGTCGCGGCTGCGTGCTGCCGCGCCCGACGTGTGCGCGGACCTGGAGCGGGCCATGGTGTTCACCGGATGCCAGACCATCGTGCTGGGCCGCACGCCGGTGCGCATCCAGCGCCCGGGCAAGGGCGGCGGGGCGATTCCGCGCATTCGCCTGCTCGAGATCCTGCAGGCGCACGCGCAGCGCCTGGGTATCGAGGTGCACTACGAGCACCGCCTGGGTTCGCTGGACGCGCTGGACGCCGATCTCGTCGTGGGCGCAGACGGCATCAACTCGATGGTGCGCCAGGCCGACGAGACGGGCTTTCAGACGTCGATGTCGCACCTGACCAACCATTTCGCCTGGTTCGGCGTGGCGCGTCCGTTCGAGAATCCGGCCCTGGTGTTCCGCGAGTACCGGGGCGGTTATTTCGTGGCGCACTACTACCCGTATTCCGATGGCATGAGCACCTTCGTGGCCGAGTGCGACCACCAGACCTGGCTGGACCTGGGCATGCAGGACATGAGCGACGAGGCGCGCAAGGCCTTGTTCGAGACCGTGTTCGCCGACGAGCTGGCGGGCGACGCCCTGGTCTCGAACAACAGCCAGTGGCGGCAGTTCCCGGTGGTGCGCAACGCGCGCTGGCATGCGGGCAACCGCGTGCTGATCGGCGATGCTCTCACCAGCGCGCATTTCTCGATCGGCTCGGGCACGCGCATCGCGATGGAGGACGCCATCGCCCTGGCCGACGCCATCGTCGCGCATCCGGGCGACGTGGCCGGCGCGCTGCGCGCCTACGAGACGGCGCGCAAGCCCGAGAAGGCCAAGCTGATCGATGCCTCCGAGGCGTCCTACACCTGGTACGAGGACATCCGGCGCTGGATCTCGAGCTATACGCCCCACGAGTTCGTCTATCGGTTCATGACCCGCACCGGCCGGGTCGACCTGGAGCGGCTCAAGCGCCAGTTCCCGGAGCTCGTCGCCGAATTCGCCGCCGCCGGCGCCTTGCCGGACGGCGACCTGGCCGGAGCACGCTGATGCGCGGCACCGAGTACGTCATCAGCGAATCGCCCTTCATCGTGCGCCGCGTGGTGCGCTGGAGCGATTGCGACCCCGCCGGGGTCGTCTATACGGGCAGGTTCACCGACTACCTGCTCGGCGCCGTGTCCCTCTTCAACGAGTACCTGGCCGCCGGTGCGCGCTCGCTGGGCGAAGCGCATGGCGTGGACACACCCTGCCGCGGCCTGTCGCTCTCCTTCGAAGGCACGCTGTGGCCGCGTGACGAGATCGACATCCGCTGCGCGGTGGGCGACATCCGCCAGCGCTCCTACGACCTGGCGTGCACGGCCACCCGGCCGGACGGCACGCCGGTGTTCCACGCCCGCTTCTCGCCGATCTGCGTGCGCCGGGACGCCCGCGTCGGCACCGACATCCCCGCGTCGCTGCGCGCCGTCCTGTCGGCCCACGCGACGCGACCTTCTCCGCAAGGCTCGTTCTCATGACCTACAAGATCGGACAGATCGTCCCCAGCTCCAATGTGACCATGGAGCGCGAAGTGCCGGCCATCCTCGCCGCCCGCATGCGCGCGGCGCCCGAGCGCTTTTCCTGCCATGCCAGCCGGGTGCGCATGCACCGCGTGGTGGCCGAGGAGCTTGCCCGCATGAATGCCGATCTCGGCCGCTGCGCGCAGGAGCTCGCCGACGCCCGCGTGGACGTGATGAGCACTGCCTGCCTGGTGGCGACCATGGCCATGGGTGCCGGCCATCACCGCGAGACCGAAAGGCAGTTGGCCGAAGCCATCGGCCCCATGGACCCTGCGCCCCGGGTGATGACCTCTGCCGGCGCCCTGGTGGATGAGTTGCGAAACTTCGGCGCGCGCCGCATCTCGCTGCTCGCGCCCTACAGCGACGAGCTCACGCGCACGGTCGTGTCCTATATCGAGGCCGAGGGCATCGAGGTCAAGGATTTCCGCAACTTCTCCATCCTGGACAACCTGGCGGTGGGCGAGCGCGACCCGCTGCGCCTGCTGGAGGACGTGCGTTCGCTCGACGTGGCGGGCGTGGATACGGTGGTGTTGTCGGCCTGCGTGCAGATGCCGTCGTTGCCGGCGATCGAAGAGGCCCAGCGCATGCTGGGCGTGCCGGTCACGTCCACCGCGGTGTGCACGGTGCGCCAGATGCTGCGCCTGCTGGGCCTGCCGCAGACCGCGCCCGGCGCGGGTGCGTACCTGGGCAGCAACGTCGGGCTGTAGAAGGCCGGGATGAAGGCCGGCTATGCCTGCCCTCAGGTCAGGACGCCCGCGGTTTTCCTGGCCCGCTTGCGCGGTGCCGCCGCGGCGGATGGCGTGAGCCACGCCGCGAAGCCGTCGAGCAGGATCTTCAGCCCGGCCTCGAAGGCCGTGTCCGACCCGAGTTTCGCGAAAGCCGAGCGCACGTAGCGCGCACCGGGGTACTGATTCGCCGAAGCGGATTCGAGCTTCTTCAGGATGAAGCCCTCATGGTGCGCGGGCAGTTGCCGGGCGGCCTCGGCCATCGTGGAGGAGACCAGGAACTGCGCGAGCAGGTGATAGGCGAGCGCGGTCTGCTCCGGCGTGAAGCCGCCCTGCTTGAAGGCCGAGGTCAGGTGATTGAAGTACACCAGCCCGTAGTCGACCTCGTCCGGGCCGACCTCCTGGAACAGCCGGTGGCGGTTGTGCGAGGCCACATAGATGCTCACCCCCGGGTTCTCCACGCCGACTGCGAAGCTCGCGCGCGCGAGCTCTTGCACATCGGTCCGCCAGTCGCCTGTCAGGGCCGGGATGCGCCCGACGCGCTGTGCGTAATAGTGGTTCAGCACCCCCGAGATCAACTGGTCCCGGCCGCCCAGGTAGTAGTGGATGAGCCCCGGCGCGACGCCGAACTCCTTGGCGAGCTGCACCATGGAGATCTGGTCTAGCGGAATCTGCTTGCTCAGCGCGATGGCGCGCTCGAGGATGGCCGCGCGCGTCACCGTGGCTTCGCTGTGGATGGGGGATTCGACCCTGGGCGGGCGGCCGCGGCGCCGTGGCGGCGCTGCTGAGGTGATGGACGAGGTTTTCTTGGCGGCCGGCATGCCGATGGCCTTTGCTGGAGTTGACCCAGCATGCTAGCCAGCCGAGGCGGGCGGCGCAACCGGCGAGCGTTGCAAGGGGAAGGGCTGCCGGCTACGCAACCTTCGCTATGGCTAGTCTGTGGGCCCGCCGCCAGCGTGCTTCTTCATCGGCCCTACCCAATGCGCGGGCGGGCCTTGCAAAATGCCCGCGCTATTGGTCGTCAACGCCCTGCGGCCAGCGTCCGTGAGCCTGACGCGCTTCACCGTCAACGTGGCGCCTGGGCGCGATACGGTTTCGATGCGTTCGATGAGAGGAGATGCGGAACCCTTCCGGTTGATCCGATTCATTCCTGGTACCTCTGAGTGACGAAACCGTCGATGGAGTCGCAAATGGCGAGGATCATGCCTGTAACGCTCTCATCATCGAAGACGTTGCGACCCGACGAATCCAAGTAGATCACGCCCAGGACGTGCAGTCCACCTTTGCCCCGGATCGGAACGGCCATTGCCGAATATCGGCCTGGCGTCAGCGCCCGGACCTCGGCGGCCGTGTAGCCGAGGTCCGACTTCAGCTCGGCGCGCTGTTTGGCCTCGGTTTCCGCTGAGCTCGACAGAATGTACGGTTCACCGTCCCGGATAGCGCGCCCGGTGACGCCCGTGTTGATGGAGAATCGCCGGCCCGCTCCGCCGCCATCGCCACCCACATAGGGAATGATCTGTTCGATTTCACGAGCAGTTTCGAGTGGTGGAACGACCCGATGGAACGTCGCACGTATGTCCGATGCTTGCGGGACGTCGCCAGCCCGAAGATAGCAGACCGCGGCGTGCAGGGCGGAGACGCACCCTTGAATTCCCTGGTGCGTGACCTCGGGAGCCTCGCGCTTGTCCTGATCCGATGCGGCGACGAACTTGACGACACACAGCGCTACGACCCATAGGGCGGCGGCTACGGCCATGTAGCCCCACGGTTCTCTCAACTCCGTGTTCCACAGTCGCGCTGCGGTCAGAACGGCCGCAATGAGCACCGGCACACCCGCCCATATCTCGAGTGCCGCGCGAGAACGCCATCTAGGCGTGCGTTTAAGCCCTGGTATGTGCTTCATGCGTAGCGTCGTGTCTATGCGCCAAGTGAAAAGACGGCGCCGGGCAGGTCTCCGGATTCTGCCGTCAGCCGAGCCCGCTGTCACTGTTCGCTACGCAATGGCGTTGCGCCCGGCTCCGGCTCAGTTCGTCCCGTCCGCCTGCGGCTGCGGCGGCAGGGTGAGCTTGCAGCTATCGCCCACCGACTCGCGCCAGACGCGCACGGCGGTGACGGGCACCTGGGGCGAGAGCTTGCGCGCGATGAAGACGCACAGGTTCTCCAGCGTGGGCGGGCCCAGCTCGGGGACTTCGTCGAGCAAACGATGATCGAGCGCGTCGCGCACGGCCGCGAGCTCGCGGCGCAGGTGGCCCAGGTCCATGACCATGCCGGTGCGCGGGTTGCGCACACCCTCGACGAAGACTTCGGCGTGGTAGGTGTGGCCGTGGATGCGCAGGCTGCCTTCGCGTTCGATCTCGCGGTCCAGGGTGTGCGCCGCGTCGAACCAGAAGCGCTGGGAGAGCTCGAACTTCATCGGATGTTGATGACCTTGTGGGTTTGCAGGCTCAGGTGCCAGGCCGGCCGGGCCATGCACTGAGCGATACAGGCCTCGGTGTTGGCGCGCTGCTGCGCGTTGTCCATCGGCTGCAGGTAGCGGTGCGCGAAGTCGCCGCGCTCGAGTTCGTCCAGGTCCAGGCCGGGCTGCGGCCAGACCACCTTGAGTTCGTGGCCGCTGCGCTGCACCCACGGCGCGCCGGCCTTGGGGCTGACGCAGATCCAGTCCAGGCCTGCCGGAGCCTCTACCGAGCCGTTGGTCTCCACGGCGATCTCGAAGCCTTGTGCATGCAAGGCGTCGATGAGTGCTGCGTCCACCTGCAGCAAGGGTTCGCCGCCGGTGAGCACGACCAGGCGGTGCGCGCGGTCGGCCGTGGGCCACTGGCCGGCGATGCGCTCGGCCAGCTCGGCCGCCGCGCGGAACTTGCCGCCCAGGGTGCCGTCGGTGCCGACGAAATCCGTGTCGCAGAACTGGCAGATCGCCTTGCCGCGGTCTTCCTCGCGGCCGGTCCAGAGGTTGCAGCCGGCGAAGCGGCAGAACACGGCCGGTCGGCCCGCGTTCGCGCCTTCGCCCTGCAGCGTGTAGAAGATTTCCTTGACGCTGTAGGTCATGGACGACCCTCCGGCCGCTGCGCGGCCACCTCCCCGAGGGAGGCAGCGCCGCCTTCGGGCGGCCGGGCGGCGGCGCTGTGGGGACGACCCTCCGGCCGCTGCGCGGCCACCTCCCCGAGGGAGGCAGCGCCGCCTTCGGGCGGCCGGGCGGTGGTGCTGTGGGGACGGCCCTCCGGCCGCTGCGCGGCCATCTCTCCGCTCAACGCCCCGCGCCACTGCGCGTAGCCGCGCGCGCGCAGCGCGCAGGCGGGGCAGGTGCCGCAGCCGTGGCCCCAGTCGTGCAGCTCGCCGCGCTCGCCGAGGTAGCAGGTGTGCGTGTCGGCGCGAACGATCTCGACCAGGGCGTCGCCGCCCAGGTCTTGCGTGAGTTGCCAGGTCTCGGCCTTGTCCAGCCACATCAGCGGCGTCTCGAACACGAAGGCGCGGTCGGTGCCCAGGTTGAGCGCGACCTGCATGGCCTTGATGGTGACGTCGCGGCAGTCCGGGTATCCCGAATAGTCCGTTTCGCACATGCCGCCCACGATCACGTCCAGATTGCGGCGATAGGCCAGCGCGCCGGCAAGCGTCAGGAACAGCAGATTGCGCCCGGGCACGAAGGTGTTGGGCAGGCCGTTGGCCTGCATCTGGACCTCGGCGTCGCGGGTGAGGGCGGTGTCGCTGATCTCGCCCAGCACGTCCACGCGCAGCAGATGGTCGTCGCCCAGGCGCGGGGCCCAGGCCGGGAAGGCAGCAGCGATGCGATCGCGCACGTGCGTGCGGCAATCGAGTTCGATGCGATGGCGCTGGCCGTAATCGAAACCGACCGTCTCCACGTGGGCGTACCTGTCCAGGGCCCATGCCAGGCATGCGGTGGAATCCTGGCCGCCGGAGAACAGCACGAGTGCTCGCCGATGGTTCAAGTTCATGTTGTCTTACCTCGAAGCGTGGGCACCGGAACAAGGCGGCACGCAGGCCGCGGGGCGGCCGACCCGCCTGGCCGGACGGCGCAGGCGGCATGCCCGGGGCGGCATTTCCGCAGGGCACGAACGCGTCGGCAGCAGGCAGGGGCCCGAACCGAGCGTAACCGAATATTGTACTGCAGGCTGTGCGCCGCGTGGGAAGACCCTGGGAATGCCATCGGTGCGCGGTGCAGGCTACAGTTAGCGTCTCAACAACGGAGGATTGGCAATGACCTGCTATCGACTGTCCGGCGTCGCGCCGGAAATCGCCGAGAACGCCTACGTGGCCCGCGAAGCCACGGTGATCGGCAAGGTCAAGCTGGGCGACAAGGTCAGCATCTGGGCTGGCGCGGTGCTGCGCGGCGACAACGAACTCATCTCGGTCGGCGACAACAGCAACATCCAGGAGGGCTCGGTGCTGCACACCGATCCCGGCAAGCCCCTGGACATCGGCCGCCACGTCACCGTCGGCCACCAGGCCATGCTGCACGGTTGCACCATCGGCGATGGCACGCTGATCGGCATCCAGGCGGTGGTGCTCAACGGCGCGGTCATCGGCAAGTACTGTCTGGTCGGCGCCGGCGCCATCGTGACCGAAGGCAAAGTGTTTCCGGAGCGCTCGCTCATCCTGGGCGCACCGGCCAAGGTCGTGCGCCAACTGTCGGACGAGGACGTCGAGCGGCTGAAGCGCAATTCGGCGACCTACGTGGAGCGGGGGCAGTTGTTCCGCAAAGAGCTGGAAGCGATTGATTGAGGTGAGTGTGATGCGCGGTCGGCGGTCTTCAGCGCGCGGCCGGGTGGCCCCGGGACGGCGCCTGCAGCCATGGCCGCCCCGCCTCGTACCGTTGCATGAAGGCCGCGATGGCGTCCATGTGGCCCAGCGTCAACCCGATCTCGTCCAGGCCTTCCAGGAGCATGTGCTTGCGCAAGGGATCGATCTCGAAGCGGTGGACGGGCAGTTCGGGGCAGGTGACGCTCTGCTCGGCGAGCGCCACCGTGAGTTCCGTCGTCGGTCGAGCCTGGACGCGTTCGAGCAGGCCCTGGACGGCATCGGCCGGCAGCACGATGGGCAGCAGGCCGTTCTTGAACGCGTTGCCGAAGAAAATGTCGGCGAAGCTCGGCGCGATGACGGCCCGGATGCCGGCGTCGGCCAAGGCCCACACCGCGCTCTCGCGCGAGGAGCCGCAGCCGAAGTTCTCCCCCGCGATCAGCAGCTCGGCCGTGCGCCATTCGGGCCGGTTGAGGGGAAAGTCCGGTTTCTCGCGGCCGGCTTCGTGGCGCAGGTCGTGAAAGAGCGCTTCGGCAAAGCCCTGGGCGCGTGGGCGCGACAGATAGCGCGCGGGCACGATCTGATCGGTGTCGCAGTTGGCCAGATCCAGCGCAATGGCACGCGAGCGGACGGTCGTGAAGGGCTTCATGCGTATTGTCGAGGGTCGGTGAGGCGGCCGGCGAGGGCGCAGGCCGCGGCCGTGGCCGGGCTGGCCAGGTGGGTGCGCACGCCCGGGCCCTGGCGGCCGACGAAATTGCGGTTGGTGGTGGAGACCACGCGTTCTCCGGCGTTGGCGATGTCGCCGTTGGTGCCCGAGCACATCGAACAGGCGGACTCCCGCCATTCGGCGCCGGCTTCGGTCAGGATGCGGGCCAGTCCTTCGGCTTCGGCCTGGTGCCGGACGCGTGTCGAGCCCGGCACCACCAGGGTCGGGACGCGCACGCGCCGCCCGCGCAGCATGCCGGCCACGATGCGCAGGTCCTCGATGCGGGCGTTCGTGCACGAGCCGATGAAGACGCGATCGACGGTTACGCTCTCCAGGCGCTGGCCCGGCGCGAGCCCCATGTAGGCCAGCGCCTGGCGGGCGGCGTCGCGGCGCTCGGCGCGCAGGTCGGCCGGATCGGGTACCTGGCCGGCGGCGGGCGCCGCGTCCTGCGGGCTGGTGCCCCAGGTGAGCATGGGCGATACGCCGGCCGCGTCGAAGGCCACCTCGCGCTCGTAGCGCACACCCGCATCGCTGCGCAGGCCGTCCCATTCGGTGACTGCCTGGTCGAACGCCGCGCCCTGGGGCGCGTGCGGCTTGCCGCGCAGATAGGCGTAGGTGGTGGCATCGGGGGCGATCATGCCGGCGCGCCCGCCGGCCTCGATCGACATGTTGCACAGGGTCATGCGGCCTTCCATCGACAGCGCTTGGATGGCGGGCCCGGTGTATTCGATCACGTGGCCGGTGGCCCCGGCGGCGCCGATGTGGGCGATCACGGCCAGGATGAGGTCCTTGGCGCTCGCGTGCTCGGGCAGCGTGCCCGCGAAGGCGATGCGCATGGCGCGCGGCTTGACCTGCCACAGCGTCTGCGTGGCCAGCACGTGAGCCACTTCGGAGGTGCCGATGCCGAAAGCGAGCGCGCCGAAGGCGCCATGCGTGGAGGTATGGCTGTCGCCGCAGACGATGACCAGGCCCGGCAGGGTGATGCCCTGCTCCGGCCCGACGACGTGGACGATGCCTTGCCGGTCGCTGTTCAGCGCGTAGATCGGGATGCGGAATTCGCCGGCGTTGCGTTCCAGCGCCAGCGCCATCTCCTGTTTGGCAGGCTCCAGCCCGTCGTCCAGGCGCCGGCTGGTGGTCGGCACGTAGTGGTCGGGCGTGGCGTAGGTGCGGTCCGGACGCAGCACCGGCAGGCCGCGCTCGCGCAGTTGCTGGAAGGCGTTGCGCGAGCCGTCGTGCACGAGGTGGCGGCCCACATGCAGGAGCGTGCTGCCTTCGCGCTCGAGAATGGCGTGGCGCTGCCAGACTTTCTCGAACAGCGTGCGCGGGGTCGGGGCCGTCGTCATGATTGCTCCGTGGCGTAGCGCTCGTGCATGCCGAAGGCTTGCGCCTGCGCCTGCTCGAGGGCCAGGAACGCCGGCGTGATGTTCTGCCCGCGCAGGCCGCCGCGCACGGCGCCGGCGCGTACGTCCTTGAATGCGTCGGCCCAACTGGCCGGCAGGGCCTGGGCCTGGGGCAGCGCCAGCCAGAGGCGCAGCAGGTGCCGCTTCTCGTCGGCTTCGGCGTGGTCCTCGAACGCGGTGCGCGAGTGGATCAGCACGTAGTTGTTCAGCAACTGCAGGTCGCCTTCCTCGAGCTGCATGGAAAAGCACAGTTCGGGCGACGCCGCGAGGCGATCCACGGTCTCGACGGCCGCCTGCTGCGCCGGGGTGAGCCGCGGCGCGTCGGGGAAGTCCCGCTGCGCGGCCACGATGTTCTTGCGGTTGGTGCGAAATGCCGGTGTGCCGTCGTCGGCGCGACCCAGCATGGGGCTCAGATAGAGGGGCGCGTCGCCCGGCGCTTGGCCGCCTTGCCAACTGAACGGGATCGGCTCTTCCAGCGCCTGCGCCTGCTGCGGGTGCAGGCGGCGCATGGTTTCGACGATTGCCAGCGAGCTCGCGACCAGACTGTCGCCGCCCTGGCGCGCCGTGCGGCGGCAGAGCAGGGCGACCACGTCGCAGAAGTCGATGTGGAAATCCAGTTGCTGGTTGGTGTTGTAGCCGCGGCCGTTGGTGACACGGTAGCTGCCGCCCTCGTCGCGCACGTCGTTCAGGACCTCGCTGGCACGGTTCTGCGGACGCGGCACGCCGTTGTGCAGCCCGATGCCCCACAGCGCGAGCCGCGTGTCGGCCTCATCCCATTCGCGCACCGGCAGGCCCTTGAGCAGGCACATGCCCCAGCGGCCCTGGGTGGCATCGAAGGCCTGTCGGAGCTCGGCACGCGTTGCATCGGCCAGCGGGTAGTCTGCCTGGCGCAATTGCAACAGCGGCTTGCCGGTGGCGCGGGCGTGGCGGGTGGCTGTACCCAAGTCGGCCCGGGCGGCCGGGCTCAGGCGCCGGACCCAGCCGCGGTCCGCCTGGGCCTCGCGCGCGGTCCAGGGTGCGGGGGCATCCGGGCGGGTTTGTGGGGCTGTCGTGGCGTTCATCGGGCGAGATATTTCTTGCCGAGGGGGGTGATGGCCTCCAGATCCTCGGCCACGTCGCGGCGGAATTCGTCGGGTGTGTTGAACACCGGGATGCCGCCCTGGGACTCGATCGCCGTCAGCACGTCGGGCTTCTTGCCGGCATCCTGGACGGCACGGTAGATGCGATCGACGATAGGCTGCGGCGTGCCTTCGCGCACCATCAGGCCGTACCACGTGGTGCCGCCTTTTGCCGGATAGCCCGCCTCGTCGAAGGTGGGTACGTCCGGCAGGCGCGTGTAGCGTTCGGGCGTGCCGACGGCCAGCGCCTTGGCGCGCTTGTCGTGGTGCAGAGGCGTTGCCAGGGCGGCCGATACCAGCGCAATGTCGATGTGCCCGCCCAGCAGGTCGTTGACCATCTGCGACGTGCCTTTGTAGGGTACGGTCACTGCGTTCTCGAGGCCGCCGAGCTCCGCCAACTGGCGGCCGACCAGCTCGGCCGAAGGCGTGGCGTAGCCGTAGCTACAGCCGGTGGCTCGGGCCTTGCAATGTTGGAACATTTCTTCGAGCGTCCCGGCGGCGCTGTCGCCCCGCACGAGCGGCACCATGGGCGAGCTTTGCAGCTTGGTGATGAGCGTGAGGTCGCGCGCGATGTCCACCTTGGCCTCGGGTACGGCCCATGGCCAGAGCAGCATGGAGTTCAACTGCAGCAGCACGGTGTAGCCGTCGGCCGGCTGCGACAGGACGCGCTGGGTGCCGATCCAGCCGTCCACGCCGGCGCGATTTTCCACGATGACCGGTTCGCCCCACGTGCTCTGCAGCGAGGCCGCCAGCGTGCGCGCGACAGCGTCCGTGCCGCCGCCGGCGGCATACGGCACGACGATGGTGACCGGCCGTTCCGGGTATTCGGCATGTGCCGCTGCGCCGAGCAGGGCGCTCAGGCCGAGGGCGGCCGCGAAACGACGCCAACGACGCTTGTGTTGCTGATATGGACCCATGGTCTCCTCCTGGCTGCCCTGCGTGGGGCTCTCGATAATCCTACTAAATATATAACATCATAATATCATAATGAATATAGCAATCGGTAGAATCGTCCGCCTATGACGGAATTCCTACGCACAGAGAAGCTGGTCAAGACGCCGGGCACCGCGCTGCACCGGCAGTTGTTCCTCGTTCTGCGCGAGCAGATCACCCGCGGGGTGTACGGTCCCGGCGCGATGCTGCCCAACGAGGACGAGCTGTGCGCGCATTTCGGCGTGTCGAAGATCACCGTGCGCCGCGCGCTGTCCGATCTCAAGCAGCAGGAGCTGATCGAGCGGCAGCAGGGCCGCGGGACCTTCGTCAGCACCCGGCTGCCGCAGGCGCATCCGTTCGAGGCCGTGGGCTTTCTCGACGCCTTGAAGATGCGGGGGCGCGAGACGCAGGTGCGCGTGCTCGAGCTGCGCCGCGAGGTGCCGCCGGGCGCGGTTGCGCTGCAGATGCGCATGCGCAGCAACGAGGAGGCGGTGTACGCCGCACGTCTGCGCCACGTGGGCGACACGCCGCTGATCGTCACCGAGGCCTGGGTGCCGCTGGCGCTGGGCGCATCGGTGACGGTCGAAGAACTCGAGCGGCGGCCGCTGTACGAGCTGCTGCTGGCCCAGGGCGTGGTCTTCGATCGCGTGGTCGAGGAGATCACGGCCGTGCTGGCGAACCCGGTATACGCCAAGCTGCTGCGCACCGAGGTGGGCGCGCCGCTGCTGCGCGTGACCCGCCTGGTCTACGACACCGAGGGCGAGCCGGTGGAGCACCTGACCCTGCACGTCAGCCCGGACCGCAGCCGGATGCTGCTCAGCCTGCAGCCCAAGGAGCTGGAGCAGGGCATCTCCAGCCGCATCGTGCACGACCCGCTGCTGCCTTGAGCCCTCTGCCGGCGCGCTCGGGCCCGCGCTTTACCCGCTAGTAGCGGCCGGTGAGCGAGACGACGAAGGCCCGTGGAGACCCGTAATAGCTGCTGCCGGTGCTCAGGTAGTAGGACTTGTCGAACAGGTTGTAGACGTGCAGGGCAGTCGACAGGCGCGGGCTGATGTCGTAGCGCGCGAGCAGGTCGACCACTGCATACGCGGGCTGCGTGAAGGTGGCATCCTGGTTGGGGCCCTGGTTCTCACTGTAGATCTTGCTCTGCCAGCGCACGCCGCCGCCCAACGTCAGACCGTCGACCAGGCCGTCCATCCGATAGGTGGTGAACAGCTTGGCCATGGATTGCGGCAGGTTGGTATTGATGCGCTCGCCTTCGCGGTCCTGGGTGCTGTTGCGGGCGAAGCTGGCGGCGATCTCCCAGCCCGGTCGCACCTGGCCGGAGAGTTCGATCTCGAAGCCGCGGGTGCGCGCGCCGGACACGGCTTCGTACGCCTGCGAGCCGTCGGGCGCATAGGTGTCGGGAATGGCGATCGCCTTGTTGTTCTCCCGGATCTGGTAGAGCGCCGCGCCCAGGTTGAGCCGCTCGTCGAAGAATGCCGCCTTGACGCCCGCCTCGTAGCTCTCGCCGCTGAGCGGATCGATGTAGTCGCCGTCGACGGTCATGTTGTTCTGGGGCGTGAAGATCGTCGTGTAGCTGGTGTACGCCGTCCATTGGTCCGACAAATCGTAGGTCACGGCGGCATACGGCACGAACTTGCGTTCGGCGCGCAGGATGCCGGAGTTGACGCCGCTGGCGTAGTTGTACGAGAGCTGGTCGCGGCGCCAGTCGACCCAGCGCGTGCCCACGATCACCGCCAGCGCATCGGCGGGCCGCAGCCGCAGCGAGCCGAACAGGCCGTTGTTGCGCTCGTCGATGCCATGCGTGCCCACGGCCGGGTTGTAGGGTTCGGCCGGATAGCTCCCGTCCCAGTTGAATATGTCGGGAATGTTCTGGTCCCAGCCGGCGTGGCTCCAGTTCGTGTACGACGGGCTTTCGTAGCGGGTGCGCGACCAGTTGGCGCCGAAGGCGGCCTCGTGCTCGCGGCCGAACAGGGAGAAGCTGCCGTTGGCGGCCAGGTTCAGCGCGTCCTGCTTGGGCTTGTAGACCCAGTGCGTGGCCCAGATGTTGGCGCCGGCGCCCGTATGGCGGTCCGGCGTGCCGCCGACGTAGCCGACCAGCTCGTCGGAGTCGGTGATGGTGTGTCCGGCGTTCAGCCTGAGCTGCCAGCCGTTGGCGAAGCGATGTTCCAGGTCGGCGAACAGCGAGGTTTCGTGGCGGCGCGAGCTGGCCCAGTCGGCGGCCGCCGAATCCGAGCGGGACCAGTACAGCCGCTCGCCGTCGGAGGCATACGCCGGCAGGCCGCCGCGCGAGTGGCCGGTGAGGTCGTGGCGCTGGTGGCTGATGCCGCCGCGCAGTACCGTTGCGCTGCCCAGGTCGGCTTCGACCACGCCGTAGAACACTTTGCGCCGGTCGTTGAAGCGGTCGATGTAGGCGTCGGAATCCTGCAGCGTCGCCACCATGCGTGCGCGCACCGAACCCGTCTCGTTCAGCGGGGTCGACAGATCGACCGACCCGCGCCGGCTGCGCCACGAGCCCAGGTCCACGGTGGCCGAGGCGCGGAAGTCGTCGAAGGGCTTCTTGCGCACCATGTTGATCGCCCCGCCCGGGGCGCCCACGCCGTTCATCATGCCGGCGGCCCCGCGCACCACCTCGACGCGGTCGTACAGGCTCATGTCCTGGCTCTGGTAGATGCTGGAGTAGCTCCCCGTCATCCTGGTGCCGTCGATCATGTAGGTGTCGATCGCAAAGCCGCGCGCGTAGATGGGCGAGCTGTCGGAACCGACGTTGCCGCCCTGCGACACCACCAGGCCGGGCGTCTGGTTGGCAACGTCGGTCAGTTGAGTGAGGTTCTGGTCCTGCATGCGCTGGCTGGTGATCACGCTCACCGATTGCGGCGTTTCGCGCAGGGTCAGGTCCAGGCCCGACGACAGCGAGCTTGGGCCGGTGGCGGTGTAGGCGCCGGTGCCGCCGGTGCTGGAGCCGGTCGTGCCATACACGACCACGGGGGCCAGTTGCGTGGCCTCGTCCTGGCCGGTGTTCTGCGCGGAGGCGATGTCCGGGGTTGCGGCGTATGCCAGCACCATCGCCAGGGGCAGGGCGCGCAGCCCCACGGTGGTGTGGGACGCGCGGCGCTCATCCGGCGTGTTGTGGATAGTGTGTTTGCCCACCATATATGTCGTTCCAGAATGGGAGGGCAACGGTACGCGCGCGGCGACCGGCCTCCCGGGCCAGGGAAAAGCGACGCTGTTCCGCGTGGCGCGGTTCGGCGCCCCTGTCGTCAAATACAGGCGACGGGCCGGCGATTTTCTGGAGTGGTTTTCACGCTTGTTCTTGGGGCAGGGTGTCGTGCGTACATGGATGGCCCGGCCCCGGGGCGCGAGCTGCGCGAGGCGTGGCCAACTACGCCTGCCGATCCTTGGGAAACCTGCTTGCCGGGACAGGGGCAGTACTTTTGCCGAAAGGCTGGGGCCGGGTATGACAAAGGCACGAGCGTGGTAAACGCACGTAACAAGAATCAGAATAGCACTGGAGAATGATTTTCAATACGGTTTTGGCGGATGGTGTCGGGATGGTGTTGCATGGGGCCATCACCGCAGCGGCGGGCCCCGGGGCCTGATCGGAGCAGGGGCCATGATCGGGGCCATAAGACCGCGAAATTCATATTAACAATATAATGTCATGCATTAAGTCATTGAAGGCGGGCGAGGGCATGAGCCAAGCGAGCAAACTCAGAGCATTGTTGCAACGCGAACAGTTGCTGGTTGCGCCAGGCGCATACGACGCGATCTCGGCGCGCACCATCGAGCAGGCGGGCTTCGAAGCGGTCTACATGACGGGTTCCGGCACGTCGGCGTCCCTGGGCTTTCCCGATTTCGGCCTGCTGACCATGACGGAAATGGCGGATAACGCCGGCGTCATCGCGCGTTCGGTGAACCTGCCGCTGATCGCCGACGCGGACACCGGTTACGGCAACGAGCTCAACGTCACGCGAACCGTGCGCGAGTACGAGGCGCGCGGCGTGGCCGGGCTGCACATCGAGGACCAGGTCGCGCCCAAGCGCTGCGGACACCTCGACGGCAAGGAGATCGTGCCGCGCGAGGAATTCGTGATCAAGATCCGGGCTGCGGCGCAGGCGCGCCGCAGCCCGGATTTCCTCATCATCGCGCGTACCGACGCGCGCGCCACCCTGGGTCTCGACGAAGCGATTGCCCGTGCGAACGCCGCCTTGTCCGCCGGCGCGGACATGGCCTTCGTCGAAGCACCGCAGAGCCGGGAAGAAATGGCCGCCATCCCGCAGCGGGTGCAGGGCCCCTGCCTGCTGAACATCGTGCCCGGCGGGCGTACGCCGCTCGTGCACCTGGACGAGGTCCAGGCCATGGGCTATCGGCTCGCGATCCTGCCGGGCATTTTGCTGCGCTCGGCGATCGCCACCTTCGATCGCGTACTGAGCCAGCTTGCGCAGACGCGTCAGCCGGTGCTGGCTGAGGGCCAGGATTCGGTGCAGGCGGGCTTTCAGCGTTTCGGCGCGGACGAGTGGAACGCGCTGCGGGCGGGGGGCCAGGCACCGTCGTGATCTCCCGGCAGGCAGCCTGCCTCGGGGCGTGAGTCCCCCGCTTGGTGACGCTTGCGCTCGGGCCCGTGGTCAATCGATCACGCGGCCCGGATTGAGAATGCCCTTGGCGTCCAGTGCCGACTTCAGGCGGCGCAGCACCTCGATCTCGGCCGCGCTGCGCGTGCATCCCAGGAAGGGCTTCTTGATGAAGCCGATGCCGTGCTCTGCACTGATCGTTCCGTCACGGCCGCGCAACTGCGCGTAGACCTCGGCTTCCACTGCATGCATGTCGGGCCCGGCATGGGGCCCCGTCATGAGATGGATGTTGTTGTCGCCCATATGACCGAAGAAGAGATGCCGGGCATCGGGATAGCGGCGCTGCAGCGTGTCCTGCAGGCGCGCGATGAACCCCCCCATCTCGGCCCAGGGCAGTCCGCAATCGAAGTTCACCGTCGGGGCGAGCGCCGTCAGCATCTCCGGAATGCTTTGGCGCATCCGCCAGAAAGCGTCTGCCTGGGCCAGGCTGGCGGCCAGCGCGCAGTCCACGATGTCGCCTTGTTCCAAGGCATGCTCGAGCGCGGTTTGCAGCGCGCCCGCATCATGGCTCGCGTGCCCTTCGGCAGACTCGATCAGGACATACCAGGGCTGCCCCGGCGCGACCGGGCAGGGCAGCTCCGACAGTCGCCCGGCCGTGTCGACGAACTCGCCGGACATGAATTCGAAGGCGGTGAGGTTCACGCCGGGCGCCCGCTTGAGTCCGCGCAACAGCTTTGTCAGCGCCTGCGTGCTTTCGGCCGCCGCAAACGCCGTGACGGGTTCGGGCGGCACCGGCTGCAGCTTGAGGATGAGGCGCGTGATGATGCCCAGCGTGCCCTCGGAGCCGATGAAGAGAAAGCGCAGGTCCAGGCCGGCGCTGTTCTTGACCAGACGCGTGAGCGAGGACAACACCGTACCGTCGGCCAGGACGGCCTCCACGCCGAGCACCTGATCGCGCATGGTGCCGTAGCGGACGACGCGTTCGCCCCCGGCGTTGGTGGCGGCGTTGCCGCCGATCTGGCAGGAGCCGCGGGCACCGAGATCCAGCGGGAAGTACCAGCCGGCATCGGCCGCCGCCTGTTGCACGGCCTGCAGCGTGGCACCCGCCTGTACGCACATCACGCCTTCCAGCGCGTCGATGTGTTCGATCGCGTTCATGCGCTCGAGGTTGACGACGACGTCGCCGTCCGCGGGCACGGCGCCGCCGGCCAGGCCGGTGAGCCCGCCCTGGATCGTCACGGGCTGACCGCGCGCATGGCAGTCGCGCAGCAGTGTGCTCACTTCGTCGGTAGTGCGCGGCCGGAATACGGCCCGTGGCGTACCCCGGGCGAGGCCGCTCCAGTCCTTCAGATAGCGTTCCTCGATCTGCGCCTCGACGGTCGGCAGGCTAGGCAGGCGTTCGGTCATGGCGTGCCCCGGCGCTTCAGGCGGCGGGCACCGGCGTTGCGCCCGGCGTACCGGTGCGCAGCGCCGCCTCGCGCCCGCCAAAGCGGGCGATCAGTGCCTGCTGGTCGTCCTTGGCAAGACGGTCCGCGGCCTCCGGGTCGACGAGTTGCCGCAGGCGGTGCTCGAACGCGGCCAGGATCTCGGCATGCTCGGGCGATGCGGCGAGGTCCCGGGTTTCCTCGGGGTCGTCATGCAGGTCGAAGAACTCGGGCGGATGCCCGACGTAGTAGTGATACTTGTAGCGGCCGTCGGCCAGCATGTAGCCCGCCGATTCGGAACCCACCGCATGGTATTCGCTGAACGCTAGGCGATCCGGATCTTCGCCGGCAACGGCGGTGTGCCGCAGCGAGACGCCGGGCAGGTCGGCATCCTCGGCATGCGGCGCCACGCCGGCGGCGTCGAGCACCGTGGGGAAGAGGTCCACCAGCGATACGTTGGTATGTACTGTGCGGCCTGCCGGGATCTCAGGCCCTTTGACGATCATCGGCACCGCGACCGCTTCCCGATACAGGGTGCACTTGTTCCACAGCCCGCGCGCGCCCAGGTTGTCGCCATGGTCGCTCGAATACACGACGGTGGTGTCCTCGACCAGGCCGCTCTCGGCGAGCGCCTGCAGCACCAGGCCTACCTGCTCGTCCATGAACGAGGTCAGGCCGAAGTACGACGCCAGGGCGAGCCGACGCCGGTCGTCGTTGCTCAGTTGTTCGTCGTGCCGGCTGAAGCGCGCATGCCGCTCGACCCAGGGATGGCGGCGATAGCCGCTGTCGGGATGCAGCTTGGGCAGCGGCATGTCCGCGACCGGGTAGAGGTCCAGGTAGCGTTGCGGCACGATCAGCGGGAAGTGCGGTGCGACGAAACCGACGAACAGCACCCAGGGGCGCCGGGCCTCGTCTTCGGCGCGCTCTTGCAGCCATTGCGCGGCCTGGCCGGCGACCGACTGGTCGAAGCGGTTGTAGCTCGACTCGCCCGCGCCGATCTGCTTGAAGAGCGGGGCCGTGGGAAAGGGATCGGGCAGCGGCTCGCGCACCGAGCCCCAGACCTGGCCGATGCCGTCCATGATGTGGGCCGCGAGCTGCTGGCGGTCGAAGCCGGTGGGATCGGCTTCGTTCCGATAGTGCAGCTTGCCGATGGATTCGACCCTGACGCCCGCGGACTGCAGACGATGCCCCCAGCTCGCGGGCTCGCCGGTGTAGGCGATTGCGTTGTCCCAGCAGCGATGCTGGTGCACGTAGCGCCCCGTGGCGATGCTTGCGCGCGCCGGGACGCAGATCGGCGACGCGGTATAGGCATTCTCGAAGCGTGTGCCCTGGCGAGCCAGCTCGTCCAGATGCGGCGTGCGCACGATGGGATGGCCCGCACAGCCCATGACGCGGGCATTGTGCTCGTCGGAAAGCAGGATCAGCAGATTGGTGGTCGGCATGGCGAGGCTCGGCAGATCAGTTGGCGAAGGTGTCGCCGGTGTCCTTGAGAACTTCCTGCCATCGGCGGTAGTCCTCGTTGACCAGCGCACGGAATTCGGCCTGAGGCATGGGGGCGGGGACGAAACCTTGGTCGAGGAGGATCTTGCGCAAGCCCTCGGATTCGAGGGCGGCATTGATGCGTTCGTTCCAGTCTCGCGCGGCCTCTTCCGACATGCCGGACGGTGCGAGCACGCCGAACCATTCCTCGATGTCCAGGCCTTTGAAGCCCAGCTCGCGCAGGGTCGGGACTTGCGGGGTGTTCGGGTCGCGTTCGCTGCCGGAGGTGGCGAGCAGCTTGAGCCGCCCGTCGCGGGTCATGGCGAGCAGCGAAGGCACCGTCGAGATCACCGCCGGGATCTGCCCGCCCACGGCGTCGTTGATCGCCGGGCCCGCGCCGCGATAGGGCACGTGGATGAGATCGGCGTGAGCCTGCTGCGACAGTCCCACGCCCACGAAGTGCGGCGACAGGCCGACGCCGGCCGTGCCGTAGGCGCGCAGCGCCTCGTTGCCGCGCGCGCGCTCGACGTAGCCCTGCAAGGTATCGGCGCCCACACTGGGCGATACCGCGACGCCCATGGCGTATGTCGCCACGCGCGCAACGGGCACCAGGTCGCGTTCGGGGTCGTAGCTGAAATGGCGGTTGGTATGCGGCGTCATCGTGATGCTGCCGCTGGGCAGGATGATGAGCAGGTTGTCGCCCGCGGCCGCGTTGCGCAGCGCATCGATGGCGATCATGCCGCTCGCGCCCGGGCGATTCTCCACGATCACGCGGCGTTCGCTCGAACGGCTCAACGCGTCGGCCAGCGCGCGTGCGACGCTGTCCAGACCGCCGCCGGCCTGAAAGCCGACGACCAGTCGCGTCGGCGGCTCGGCCGCAGCAGCTACGCCGCCGATGCCACAGGTCGCAAGCGCGACGCCCAGCAGCAGCCGTCCAAGAAGGTTGGATGCCATGGTTGTCTCCTGTTGTGCTTGTTGGAATGGGCGCAGTATCGACCATGGAAACTGCGGAAAACAGTGATATATATTCCGCTTCATATTACCAATTGGTTATGATTTATCATGGACCCTGCATTCGCTTCTTCACTCGAGCGCGCGTTTCGTTCAGGCCTCAAGCTCGGCCATCTGCGCCTGCTGTCGTCGCTGGCGCGGGTCGGTCGTGTCAGCCGGGTCGCCGAGCTGCTGAACGTCACGCAGCCGGCCGTCTCCAAGCAACTGGCCGAACTCGAGGCCGTGCTGGGTACGCCCGTCGTCGTGCGCGCCGGGCGGTCGGTCGCCTTGACGCCCGCCGGCGAAATCCTGGTGCGCTACGGGCGCGAGATCCTGCACCGGCTGGATGACGCCAAGCGCGAGCTCGAAGATCTGGGCGCCGGCCTGGGCGGTGGGTTCAAGGTGGGTGCGGTCGCCACCGTCATGCCGACGCTCATCGCCGCGGCGGTCGGACGCTGGCAGCGGCTGGCCTCGAAAGCGACGTTGGTGCTGAAGGAAGCGACCACCGACGAGTTGTTTCCGCTGCTCGATGAGGGCGAACTGGACCTGGTCGTGTCGCGCACCCGCGTGGGCCGCAGCGCGAGCGGGCTCACCGACATGCTGGTGGGCAACGACCCTATCGTCCTCGCGTGCAGCCATCGGCATCCGCTGGCTGGCAGGAAGGCGGTGCGCTGGGCGGACGTGGCCGGTTATCCCTGGGTGCTTCCGCCGGAAGGGTCGGCCATTCACGATGCATTGCGAGCGACGCTGGAGCGCAACAGCATCGCCTACCCCGAGCGGAGCATTGTGAGCAACTCGATAGCCGCCCTGCCTCGCCTGCTCACGGATGGGCACTTGGTCGGCCCGGTGCCGCGGGCCTTCATCCAGGAAGACGTGGACCGGCGCAAGCTCATGGTGCTGCCATTGGCGCTGGCCGGCGCCGCGCACGAAGTGCGCGCCGTCTGGCGGCCTTCCCACGCCACGCCGCTATTGCGCCTGTTCGTGAAGAGCCTGACCGACGCGGGCGCAGGCCTGGACGTTACCCAGGCTCAGCGGAGGATCACTCCGCCGCCAGCACCCCGCGCCGGATCTGGTCGCGTTCGATCGACTCGAACAGCGCCTTGAAATTGCCTTCGCCGAAGCCGCTGTCGCCCTTGCGCTCGATGAACTCGAAGAACACCGGGCCGAGCACGGTTTCGGAGAAGATCTGCAGCAGCAGCCGGCGCTCGCCGCCCTCGGAGGTGCCGTCGAGCAGGATGCCGCGCTTCTTCAGCTCGCCCACGGGCTCGCCGTGGTTGGGCAGGCGGCCTTCCAGCATCTCGTAATAGGTCTCGGGCGGCGCGGTCATGAAGCGCGTGCCGCTGGCCTTCAGGGCATCCCAGGTCTTGAGCAGGTCGTCGGTGAGGAAGGCCACGTGCTGGATACCCTCGCCGTTGAACTGCATCAGGAATTCCTCGATCTGGCCGCTGCCCTTGGACGACTCCTCGTTGAGCGGGATGCGGATCATGCCGTCGGGCGCGGTCATCGCCTTGGAGGTGAGGCCGGTGTATTCGCCCTTGATGTCGAAGTAGCGGATCTCGCGGAAATTGAAGAGCCGCTCGTAGAAGTCGGCCCAGTAGGCCATGCGGCCACGGTACACGTTGTGCGTGAGGTGATCGATGATCTTCAGCCCGGCACCGCGCGGATGGCGCTCCACGCCCTCGATGAACTCGAAATCGATGTCGTAGATCGACAGGCCTTCCTGGAAGCGGTCGATGAGATAGAGCGGCGCGCCGCCGATGCCCTTGATGGCGGGCAGGCGCAGTTCCATGTAGCCCACCGGCACCTCGATCGGCTGGGCGCCCAGCTCCAGCGCACGGGCGTGGGCCTTCTGCGCATCGCGCACGCGAAAGGCGAGGCCGCACACCGAGGGGCCATGCTCGGCCGCGAAGTACGCGGCGGGGCTGTGCGGCTCGTTGTTGACCACGACGTTGATTTCGCCCTGGCGATACAGCCTGACCGCCTTGGAACGGTGGTTGGCGACGTGGGAGAAACCCATGCTCTCGAGCACGGGTTCGATGACGTTGGGGGTGGGCGAGGCGAATTCGATGAATTCGAAGCCCATCAGGCCCATCGGATTGTCGAAGAGGTCAGCCATGGCTAGCTCCAGTGTGCGTGGAATCAAGTTGTCTCGGCACCCGGAAAGTGCCGCAAGTCGCGCGCCCGGGCGGGCGGCGCGTAGAGCAACTCAATTCGGCGGGGCGCACGGACGACCTCGCACGCTGCGTGCGAGGAAATCGCCCAGAAGAAGCTGAAAGCCGAGGTGTCTCATGTGCTGGAAGTAAGGCGGCGGGCCTGATGCGCCGCCGCTGGCCGGATGTATGCGCAATGCTTGGCCGTTAACCCGTGAGGTTACTGGTATCGCCGGCAGTGTCAAGGAGAATCTGGCCGCGGGCGCCGGCACGAGACCGCTTCCACTGCGGTCGTGCGACAACGACTAGCCGGGGCTGCGGACGGGAACCGCACCGAGCAGCTTCGCGATGTCGAGACTGCGCACCAGATCCGTCGTCGCGTTGCCCAAGTGCGTGGCGGGCAGTCGTCGGGAATGCGCGAGGTAGGTAACGTTGCGCGATCCCATGCCTTCAATGCGGGCTGCGGTCAGCTCGATCTCGTCCTTTCGGGTCGAGATCTCGCCGTGCCCCACGACGCTGTAGCCGATGCCGAGCTTCACCATGTCGAATACGGCGGGCATGGTCTCGACTTCGACCGCGACCTGGAATTCGGTGTTCGTGCGCCGTCTGGCGATTTCCAGCTTCGCGCGGATGGAGTTGGACAGCGGAGGCAGGATCAGCGGATAGTTCGCGAGCTCCTCAAAATCGATACTGGGAGGAAGTTCGCCCGCGTCGTTGCGCTGGCCGACAAGTACGTAGTGCTCTTCGCACAAGGGTTCGAGGTTGAGCTCGCCGTTGTCATCCACGTTGAACACGACGGCGAGCTCGATGCGTCCCAGATTCAGTGCCTCGGTCAAAACCGGCGTCTTGCCTTCGATGACGGAAATCGACGCGCGCGGAAACCGTGCCCGGAAAGCCTGCACCAGCGGTGGAGTGAGCACGCGTGCAACGCGCGGCACCAGCCCGACGGCGATCCTGCCGACCAGCTCCGTATTCGCGGCCTTGAGTGCCGAGCGTCCGCGATCGATCGACTCGAGGATCGCCATCGCGTGCGGTAGGAAGATCTCCCCGGCAGGCGTGAGTGTGACGCCACGCCCGGTGCGCAGGAAGAGCTTGGTGTTTAGGTCGGCCTCGAGCAGGCGCATCTGCCGGCTCAACGATGGCTGGGAAACGTCGAGGGCCTCTTCGGCCTTGCTGAAACCGCCGAGTTGGGCGATGCAGACGAAATGCTTGAGCTGGCTGAAGTCCATGTCGAGCGATAGAAAAACCGAATAACCGATAGAGCACCGCCATGATGGATCGGACGGCGCGGTGTCGACTAGAGTCGGTCCTCCCTGTGTCGCCGCGTACGCGGCCACCGCACCGCAGCTTCCGCGAGCATTTTATGACCGATCCCATCTTCTCACCCGACCCGGCCGCCAAGGACTTCCCGCCGCCGCATATCGCTGTCCGGCCAGACTGGCTGGACCGCGCCGTGGAACCCGTGATCGAGCCGGAGCTGCGCATCCTCGACGCCCATCATCACCTGTGGAACCGCCCGTCCGAGCGCTACGTGCTGCCGGATCTGCTGGCGGACCTGGCGAGCGGCCATCGCGTTGATGCCACGGTGTATGTGCAGTGCCGAAGCATGTACCGCCTGGACGGACCGGTCGAGTTGCGGCCGGTCGGCGAGACCGAGCACCTGTTGCGCGTGGTGGAACGTCTGGGACCGGACGAGCCGCGTGTGGCGGCGGGCATCGTCTGCATGGCCGATCTCATGCTGGGCGACGGCGTGGTGCCTGTGTTGGAGGCCCAGATCGAGGCGGGGCAGGGGCGTGTGCGCGGGGTGCGCACCATGACCAGTTCGGATCCTTCGGTCCAGTCGAGCTTCGGCGGCGTGCCCGCGCACCGTCTGCTCGATCCGCAATGGCGCAAAGGCGCGGCGCATCTGCCGGCCCTCGGTCTGACGTGCGACGTCTACGTGTTCCACACCCAGCTTGATGACGTGGCAAGCCTGGCGCGCGCGCATCCGGAGCTGACCATCGTGCTCAATCACATGGGAACGCCGCTGGGCAGCGGCGCCTTCGCCGGCCGCCGGCAGGAAGTCTTCGGCGCATGGTCCGCGGCCATGGGCCGCGTGGCCGAATGTCCGAACGTAGTGGTCAAGCTCGGCGGTGCGGGCATGCATACCTTCGGCTTCGGCTTTCATGAGGCGTCTGAGCCGCCGGACTCGGCGCATCTGGCCGAAGCGTTTCGTCCCTACGTGCACACCTGCATCGAGTTGTTCGGCGCGCAGCGTTGCATGTTCGAGAGCAACTTTCCGGTCGACAAAGGGCAGTTCGGCTACCGGACGCTGTGGAATGCCTTCAAGCGCCTGGCCGGCGCTGCCAGCACCCACGAGAAGCAGGCCTTGTTCGCGGGCACGGCCGCGCGCGTCTATCGCATCGCGTTTTGAACTCATGCCGAAGCACGCGATGAACCTGCGCACGCAGTGGATCGATCTGGACGAGACTGCCCTGCGCTTCGAGTGGCGCCGCGCACAGGACGCGCCCCTGGTGTTGGTGCACGAGCTGGGAGGCAGCCTGAACAACTGGGACCGGGTGCTCGATCACCTGGAGACCGCGCGCTCGGTGCTGCGCTACGACGCGCGAGGCTGCGGCATGTCCGAGAAGCTGCGCGCCGCTCCAGGCCTGGCTGCGCTCGCCGACGACATCGTCCGTCTGCTCGACGCGCTCGGCATCGACGAACCGGTGCCGCTGGCCGGCTGCGCCTTGGGCGGTGCCGTGGCCCTGGCGTGTGCCGCCCGTCATCCGGCGCGGGTGGCCGCGGTCGTCGCGATGACGCCGGTCACCGACGTCGCTTCCGAACGCCGGGCGGGTTTGCTCGCCTTGGCGGATCGCGTGGCCCGCGAAGGCATGCGCGTCGTCGCAGACGGCCTGCTGTCGGTCAGTTTCCCGCGCGAACTCGTCGACGCGCAGGTGTACGACGAGTTCCGCGCGCGCTGGCTCGCCAACGATCCGGACAGCTTCGCCTGGCAATACCGCATGCTCGCGCAACTCGATATGCGCGTGCTGCTGCCTCGGGTGCGTTGCCCGGTGCTGGTGGTGGCCGCCGAGAAGGACGCCTTGCGGCCGGCCGCATTGTCCGAAGCGGTGGCTGGCGCCCTGCCCCACGCGAAGCTGGTGCGTCTGGCGGCCGGCCATTTCATGCCCGTGCAGGCCGCACCGGAGGTGGCTGCGGCCATCCAGGAATTCTTGCCCATCTGAGCGCAGGCGCCGCCATGGCCGCCCCGCTCCGTCACCAACGACAACAGGAGACTTTCATGACGTTCACGCGCAGGTTCTCGCGTCGCGCCGCCATCGGTGCGCTCGTTTCTGCCTTGCTGGCGGGCGCTGGCGCCCCGGTCTGGGCAGCCGGCTCTGCCGATGCCTGGCCCGAGAAGCCGGTCCGCATGGTCGTGCCCTTTCCACCCGGCGGGCCGGGCGACATCGTCGCCCGCTCGCTCGCCGAGCAATTGCGGCAGACGTGGGGCCAGCCGGTGCTGGTCGAGAACCGGCCGGGCGCCAGCGGCACGATAGGCACGGCCAACGTGGCTCGCGCCGAGCCGGACGGCTACACCGTGCTGTTGGCCGCCGCCAGCCACGTGATGAATCCTTCGATGTTCCCCAAGCTGCCGTTCGATCCGGTCGAGGACTTCACGCCGATAGCACGCATCGCCGGCTATCCGATGGCCGTGCTGGTGAACGCAAGCCTGCCGTACCAATCCCTGGACGAGCTCGTCGCGGCGGTGAAGCGCGAACCGGGCACGATCGCCGTGGCGAACACGGGCGCGGGCTCGGCGCCGCAACTGGCGGCCGTGCTGTTCGAGCAGCGCGCGGGCGTGCAGTTTCTGCACATCCCCTACCAGGGTTCGGGGCCAACCGCGCTCGCGCTGCTGTCAGGGGAGATCAAGGTGAACTTCCAGGGCTCGATTGCCCTGGAGCAGGTGCGCGCCGGCAAGCTGCGTGCCCTGGCCATCACCGGCGAGCAGCGCCTGCCGGATTTCCCGGACGTGCCCACGATCGCCGAGTTGGGCTACCCCGGCTACAAAGTCGAGCTCTGGTACGGCGTGCTCGCACCGGCCGGCCTCGTGCCCGAGGTGCGCGACCGCATGTATCGGGACATCCAGCGAGCCATGGCCACCGACGCTGTGAAGACCCAGTTGAAGGGCGCCGGCATCATGACGGAAGACCTGGGGCCGGATGCGTTTCGCCAGTCCATGCAGGAGGAGGTGGCGCATTGGGCGAGCGTCATCGAGAAGGCCGGTATCACGCCGCAGTAGCGCACGCCACCCGCGGCATTGCACGGGCGGCAGACGCTATCCGTGCGAGATATCGAAAATATAAATACCTGCTAGGGTAGTGTTGTCATTGATCGCATAGCTCGCAGGTGCGATCCTGCCCGGCGTGAAAGGAGCCGCTGCGGCTCCATCGAGCCTAGGAGTTGTGCGATTGGATACGCAAAGAACAGCGGCCGTCACGGGTGCCGGCCGCGGCATGGGATTGGCAATCGCCCGCAGGCTGGGGCAGGCGGGGCACCACGTTGTGCTGATCGACGTGCTGGAACAGGCGCTGGATGACGCGGTGCAGGCCCTGGTCGCCGAAGGCTTGTCGGCGCAGGCGATCCGGCTGGATCTCGCGGATGACGCCCAGATCGCGGCGCTGCCGTCGCGGCTCGGGGACCGGTTCGAGGCGCTGGGCGTCCTGGTCAACAATGCCGCGATCTCGCCCAAGCATGCTGGTCGCCGGGCCGCCGCGGCAGAGGTTTCTCTGCAGGAGTGGGAACGGGTGGTCAAGATCAATCTGACCGCACCGTTCCGGATGATCCAGACCTGCCTGCCGCCGATGCGCGCGCGGCGCTGGGGCCGCATTGTCAATATCTCGTCGCGGGCGGGACGCTCGCCCGGCGGCGTGGCCGGTGCGCACTACGTGACCACCAAGACCGGCGTACTCGGCATGACCCGCGCCTTCGCCAAGGAAGTGGCCTCGGCGGGCATCACCGTCAATGCCGTGGCGCCCGGACGCATCGAGACGGCGATGTCCGCGGGCTCGCCGCCCGAGGTGCTGGCCCAGGTGCTGCAGACGATACCGGTCGGCCGCTTCGGCACACCCGAGGAGATTGGCGCCATGGTGGCCTATCTGGCGGGCGAGGAGGCCGGCTTCGTCACCGGCGCGACCTTCGACATCAACGGCGGTGTGCTGATGATCTAGCACGCTGTCCCGGCAGCGGCCGCCGCACCGGACCGTCCTGCCGGATACACCCATCGAACAGGAGTCATTCGACATGTCATCACCGAACGTGACGCTCGAGGTGCGCGACCATATCGCTCTCGTCGCCCTGAACCGCCCCCCGGTCAACGCCCTGAACGCCGAGACACGGGCCGAGATGATCGCGATATTCGACCAGATCAACGACCGCGACGACATCCGCGTGGCTGTGCTCACGGGACAGGGCGACACCTTCTGCGCGGGCGCCGACCTCAAGGACAGGCCGTCGGCCGACACCCCCGGCGATTTCGGCCGCCACAACCGCATCGTGCGTGAGACGTCCAACAGCATCCGCGAGTGCGCCAAGCCGGTGATCGCCGCGGTCAATGGCGCGGCGCTGGGCGCCGGCCTGGGCCTGGCGGCGGCCTGCGACATCATCTTCGCCTCCGAGAACGCAGTCTTCGGCATGCCCGAGATCAACGTCGGCCTGGCCGGCGGCGTGTCCACGCTGGTCAAGCTCTTCGGCCGCTCGCGTACCCGACGCATGTTCTACACCGGCATGCGCGTGCCTGCAGCGGAAATGTACCGACTTGGCGCAGTGGAAGCCTGCGTGCCGCGCGAGCAACTGCTGGACGAGGCCATGGCCGTCGCGAGCGAAATCGCCGGCAAGAGCCCGATCGCAATCCGCTATGCGAAGAACGCCGCCAACATGGTCGAGCTGATGCCGCTGCGCGACGCCTACCGGTTCGAGCAGAACTTCACGGTCGAGCTCTCACGCACGGAGGACGCCAAGGAAGCGCGCCGTGCGTTCCTCGAAAAGCGTCCGCCCGTCTTCCAGGGCCGCTGAACCTTTCGGACCGATCCATGTTCGCAGCAGAGCAATACGAGACCTTTCAGAACGAGGTGCGCGACTTCGTGCTGGCCCATTGTCCGGCCGGGACGCGGCGCATCGTTGCCGAGAGCGGCAAGCTGACGCGCACGCGCCTGGCCGAGTGGCAGCGCATCCTGTACGAGCGCGGCTGGGGTGCGCCAAGCTGGCCCAAGGCCTATGGCGGCACCGGGTGGGACGTCTGGCAGCGGCACATCTTCGATGAAGTCCTGGCCGAATGCGATTGTCCGCCGCAGTACCACCATGGGCTGCGGCACATCGGCCCGGTCCTGATCGAGTACGGTACGCCGGAGCAGCAGCAGCGCTTTCTGCCCGGGATCCTGCGCGGTGAGGACTGGTGGTGCCAGGGGTATTCGGAGCCGGGATCGGGCTCCGACCTGGCTTCGCTGAAGACGGCTGCGCAGCGCGAGGGCGACGTATACCGTGTGTCGGGCCAGAAGATCTGGACCTCCCATGCGCACGAGGCGGACCTGATGTACACGCTGGTGCGCACGGCGAGCACGGGCCGCAAGCAGGAGGGGATCACGATGCTGCTGATCCCGATGGACGCCCCCGGCCTGTCCGTGCGTCCGATCCGGACCATCGACGGCTGGCATCACGTCAACGAGGTCTTTCTCGACGACGTGCGCGTGCCGGTGGCGAATCGGGTGGGCGAGCAGGACCGTGGCTGGGAGTACGGCAAGTTCCTGCTGTCGCGCGAGCGTCTCGGCTCGGCCAATGTCGCGCCGTTGTTCCAGTTGCTCGAGCGTACGAAGCGGCTGGTCGCCAGCCGGCTCGAGGGCCCGGCCGAAGCGCGCCGTCGCGAGCACCTCGCCCTGCGTCTGTTGATGGCCGAGGCCGAGATCGTCGGCCAGCGCGAGCTGGGCGTGCGCGCGATCGAGGATGTGGTGCAGGCCCGCCCGCTCGGGCTCGCTCCGTCGGCGCTGAAGATGGCCTCGTCCCGCCTTATGCAGCAGGTCAGCGAAATCGCCTTCGAGGTGCTGGGGCCGACTCTCGCGGGCCGCTTCGGCGCGAAGGAAGGCGAGGTGGAGGACATGAACTGGCTGCAGAGCTATCTGTTCTTTCGCGCGCGCACCATTGTCGGCGGGACCAACGAGGTGCAGAAGAACGTGATCGCCAAGGCGCTGTTCGGAGATTGAAGCATGCCATTCAAAGCCACACCCCTGTTTCCCGGGGATCTATACGACTCGGCGGCACGGCTGGGCGGTACCGCCCTGACCACCCTGATCGGCACCGGTGACGACGGCGGTCGTACCGCCGCGATCGAGCGCGCGTGGTCGCAGGCCGAGCAGCTCGGCTGGGGCGCCACGCTGATCGCCGACGACGCCGGCGGCATGGGCTGCACGCTGCTGGAGATGGCTGCCCTGCTCGAAGGGTTGGGACGCCATGCAACGCCCTTGCCCACCGTTCGGGCCTGCGTGCTCGTGCCGATGCTGCTGGAGGCGGCATTGCCCGCCGCGCGGGCTGCGGCGCTGCTGGCGGACGTCGCGGCAGGCTCGGCTCGCGTCGCCCCCGTCCTGGGCGCGGGATGCGCCTGGCAGGCGGGCGTGCCGGCCGCCGACGCGATCGTTGCGAGCCAGCGGCCGGAAGGCTGGCGTCTGCATGGCCAGGCCTTGGGCCTGGAGGCGGTGCCGCAGGCCACGCACTACCTGATCGCCTGCCATTGCGTCGCGAAGGATGCTGAGCCGCAGACGGGCATGTTCCTGCTGCCGGCCGATGCGGCCGGATTGGCCGCTCACCCGAGGCGTCGGCTCGACGACAGGCCGACCCTGGACTTGGCCCTGGATGCCATCGTCCCTGCCTCGGCCAGGTTGTGCGCCGGCGAACGTGTCGCCGACGTGGTGGAGCGCACGCAGGCTGCTGCTGCCGTGCTTGTCTGCGTGGAGGCAGTGGCTACCTTCGGTGCGTTGCTGGAGCAGACCATCGACTACCTGTCGAACCGCCGGCAATTCGGCGTTGCGCTCGCCAGCTTCCAGGCGCTCAGGCACCGGGTGGCCGACATGTACGTGGCCTACCAGAACTGCCGGGCGCTGGCGAACCACACCGTCCGTGCGGTGGCCGACGCCGCGAATGGGCCGCTGCCGATGCGGCAGATCGCCCTCACCAAAATCCGGCTGGGCGAGGCATGCCGCGCCGCGGCCCATGAGGCGATCCAGTTGCACGGGGGCATGGGCATGACCGAGGAGCTGCTGGCGACCCGGCTGGGCAAGCGTCTGCTCATGGTCGATCTCGAATACGGCGATCGCATGTTCCATGCGGGCCGTCTGCTGGCCGAGCATGGGGGAGTGGTGCAATGAGCCTGCTGCGTCATCTGTTCAGCCCGCGCTCGGTGGCGATCATCGGCGCCTCGTCGGACCCGCGCAAGATCGGTGGGCGGCCCATCCGCTTCATGAAGGCGTACGGCTATGCCGGGCGCATCCTGCCCATCAATGCCAACGCGGCCGAGATCCAGGGCCTGCCGGCCTACGCACGCGTGGAAGATGTCGTCGGCGAGGTCGATCAGGCGCTGATCGTGGTCCCGGCCGCCGCGGCGGAGGACGCCCTGCGCGGCTGCGTGGCCAAGGGCGTCAAGGTGGTCCAGGTGCTCAGCTCCGGTTTCGGCGAAGCGGGTGACGAGGGCCGTATCCTCCAGGACCGGCTGGTCCGCATCGCGCGAGAGGCCGGCATGCGGATGACCGGCCCCAACGCGCTGGGTGTGGTCAGCCCGGGCGAGCGCTACTTCGGCACCTTCTCGACGGCGCTCGAGGGCATGTGCCCCGAGCCCGGCGGGGTCGCCATGGTCACGCAGAGCGGCGCCTTCGGTTCCTGCGCCTACGTCATGGCCATGCGCCGCGGGTTGGGCCTGAGCCGGGTCATCGCCACCGGCAACGAGGCCGATGTCGACGTGTCCGAACTCATCGGGCTGCTGGCAGATGACGCGCAGACGCGCGTCATCTGCGCCGCCGTCGAGGCCTGCAAGGACGGCGAGCGGCTGCGCGCCGCGCTGCGCAAGGCAGCCGCCCGCAACAAGCCGGTGATCGTCATGAAAGTGGGTACGACCGAGGTCGGAGCCGCGGCGGCGGCCACCCACACGGGTTCGCTCGCGGGCAACGACGCGGTGTACGACGCGGTTTTTCGCGAATGCGGCGCATACCGCGCGCGTTCGATCGAGGAAATGATCGACGTCGCCTATGCCTGCTCGCTGGGCGGGATGCCGGGCAACGACAGGGTGGGCATCGTCACGGTCTCCGGCGGCATCGGGATTCTGATGGCGGACGCGGCGAGCGAGGCCGGGCTGGCATTGCCTGCGCCCAGCGCGAGCGCGCTCCATGCGATGCGCGAGGTTCTGCCCTTCGTCACGGGTGCCAACCCCCTCGACGTGACGGCGCAGATCGCGGTCAACCGGGCCGCCATCACGGCCATCGGCCAGACCATGGTCGACGATGCGGACTATGGCGCACTGCTGATCTACCTGGCCAACAATGCGCTGGCCCCGCCCGTGTTCGAGACCACCAAGCAGGCCGTATTGGCGCTGCGGCACGCGCGGCCCGACGTGCTGCTCGTGACCGTCATGCCGGCGGAAGACGGCGTGCGCATGGCGTTGGAAGAGGCCGGCGTCCTCGTCTTCGAGGACCCGAGCCGGGCGGTGCGGTCGGTGGCGGCGGCTGCGGAACTGCGCCGCCTTCAGCAGGATGCGAGCGAGGCCGTGCCTGCGGCGAGGCCGGGCGCGGCCCTGCCCGCAGGGGAGTTCGACGAGGCGGGCGCCAAGGCACTGCTGGCGCAGGCCGGGGTTCCGGTTCTGGACGAGCGGGTGGTGCACACGGCCGAGGACGCCGCGGCGCATGCCGAACGGTTGGGTGGTGCCGTCGTGCTCAAGATCGTGTCACCCGAGATCCTGCACAAGACCGAGGTCGGCGGGGTAGCGCTCGGCCTGCAGGGCGGGCAGGCGGTCCGGCAGGGCTTCGAAACGATTCTGCAGCGCGTGCGGACGGCGGCTCCGCAGGCGCGTATCGATGGTGTGCTGGTCGCGCCCATGGCGGGCCCCGGCGTGGAGACGATCGTCGGCGTCCATGTCGACCCGGTCTTCGGCGCTGTCATGATGTTTGGACTGGGTGGCATCTTCGTCGAACTGTTCCGGGATGTGGCCTTCGCATCGGCGCCGCTGTCGCCGGCACGCGCGCGGCGCCTGATCCGCGCCACGCGGGGCAGCGCGCTACTCGACGGATGGCGTGGTGCCGCACCCGTCGACGTCCAGGCGCTGGTGGACGTGCTGTGCCGCCTGTCCGCCTTCGCGGCGACGCATGCGCACGAGCTGGCGAGCATCGAAATCAACCCATTGCTGGTACGCGAGAGCGGGTGTGTGGCGCTGGACGCGGTGATCACAATGCGCAACCCGAGTGAGCGCGCGCCCGTCTGAGCCTCACCCTTCTCGCATGAACGCCCCCATCGCCCGATACACCGCTTCGCACGCATCCGGCACCAACCGTTCCAGATTGAGAAATGCGTGCACCATCCCCGGCAGGTTGAGGTGCTGGCAGGGCACGCCAGCCGCGCGCAGACGCCCCGCGTAGGCGTAGCCCTCGTCGCGCAGCGGGCAGAAGCCGGCGGTGACGAGCAGCGTCGGCGGCAGACCGGCCGCGGGCATGTGCAGGGGAGAGACGGCGGCGCGGTCTTCGCCGCCTTGGAAATAGTGGTCGAAATACCAGCGGATGCGCTCGGCATCGAGCAGGTAGCCATTGCCGTTCTCCTCGACCGAGGGCTGGGCGAGGGTGTAGTCCAGGCTGGGATAGACGAGCACCTGGCGGGCGATGGCCAGTTCGGGCCGGCGCGCGGCGAGCATCGACAGGCTGGCGGTGAGCGCGCCGCCGCCCGAGTCGCCGGCCACGGTGATGCCACCCGGCGCGGCGCAGCCTCGTGCCGCCAGCCAGGCGGGCAGAGCGGCGAGCACGCGCGCGCAGTCCTCCAGGCCGCAGGGGTAGGGATGCTCCGGCGCGAGCCGGTAGTCGACGGCGACGACTCGGCAGTCTGCCATCTGGGCGAGACGCCGGCAGACCGGGTCGTACACGGCGATGCTGCCGGCCATGTGGCCGCCGCCGTGCAGGTACAGGCAGACAGGCAGTTCGCGGCCCGGCGTCGGGTCGTACAGGCGTACCGGGACGGCGGGGCGGCCGTCGATCTCGCCGTCCAGCACGCGCGCCAGCGCGGGACCGGGCGCGGCGCAGGCCTGGGTCAGGGCGGCCAGGCTGTCGCGCGCGCCCGTCACGGTGTAGCCGATGCCGGCTTCCGGGGCCTGTTCGGCGGCGCGTACGGCGCGCGCGAGGCTGTCGTGCAGGCGAGGGTCGGGCTCGGCCGAGCGGCGCGGCCCCGGAGTGGAGGGTTCGACCGTGTCGATCAGCATGGGGTCAGCAGGCAAAGCGCACGAGAGCGTCGCCCCTGCACAGGACGCGGCCGCCCTCGCCGGTGCAGAGGGTGTCGAGGTTGACCAGGGCCTTGTCCGGGCGCAGGCGGGTGATGCGCACGCTGGTCTGCAGGGACTCGCCGGCGCGGCCGGCGGCATGAAAGCGCATGCGCTGCTTGAGGTAGTTGGTGCCGTGTCCGGGTACGTGCTCGCCGAGCAGGTAGGAGTAGAGCGCGGCGATCAGTGGCTCGGGCACCTCGGCGGGCGCCTGGGCCTGGCCGGCAAGCGCGGCCCAGGCGTCGATGTCGGCGCGGCTGTAGCGGCGTTCGACGTGGGCGCGCTGGCCGATGCGCAGGGCCTGGTAGCGCGGCAGGCCCTCGGCCGGCGCCATGTCGGGCGCCGGGTCGGCGCTGGCGTCGGCTTGTGTCGGGGCGGGGCGCTCCGTGCGCGCGAGGCACGCGCTGCCGGCCAGGCCGAGGCGGCCGTCGGGCTTGCGCACCTGCACGCGCAGCTCGACGGTGTCGTCGTCGAGCGGGACGCCGTCCAGCGCCAGGACCACCTCCTCGTCGGCAAAGGTCGGCGCGGGAAACATGAGGTCCTGGCTGTGCAGGCTCAGGCCGGGGTAGGCGTGGGCCATCAGCGCGCGCACGCGGCTAAAGAGCAGCATGCCGTGCGCGACGGTGGCGCCGAAGGCCGTGCGGGCGGCCCAGGCCGCGTCGACGTGGATGGGGTTGTGATCGCCGCTCAGTTCGGCGAAGCGGTCGAACGCCGCCTGGGTGAAGCTGTGGGGCGTTTCCAGGTGGAACGGGGGTTCGGCGCCGGCGTCGACGGGGCGCACGGGTTCAAGTTCGGGCGGCATCGCGCAGCTCCTGTTTGATGACTTTGCCCAGCGCATTGCGCGGCAGGCAAGGGCGAAAGGCGAAGACCTTGGGCACTTTGTAGGCCGCCAGGCGCTCGCGGCAGAAGGCGCGCAGTTCATCCTCGCCGGGTGCGGCGGCGTCGGCGGCCGGTACCAGGCTGGCATGGCCGACCTCGCCCCAGCGTTCGTCCGGCATGCCGACCACGGCGGCCTCGGCGATGGCCGGGTGCTGCAGCAGCACGGCTTCGACCTCGGCCGGATAGACGTTCTCGGCGCCCGAGATGTACATGTCCTTGCTGCGGTCGACGATCGTGTAGTCGCCGTCCTCGTCGCAGCGGGCGATGTCGCCGCTGCGCAGCCAGCCGCCCGGCCGGAAGGCTTCGCGCGTGGCGTCCGGGCGCTGCCAGTAGCCCGGCGTCACGTTCGGGCCGCGGATCAGCAGTTCACCGGCCTCGCCGACCGGCACGTCCTCGCCGCGCGCGTCGACGATGCGCACTTCGGTGAGCAACTGGGCGCGGCCGACCGAGCCGGGCTTGGCGAGCACCTGGTCTTCGTTCATGAGAAACACGGTCGGGCCGGTCTCGGTCATGCCCATGCCGGTACGCACGCGGATGCCGTGCGCCGCATAGCGGCGCGATACGGGCACCGGCAGGGCCGCGCCCCCGCAGCCCCAGGCGCGTACGCGGCGCAGCCGTTCGGCGTCGAACCCGGGGGTGTCGAGCATGGCCTGGTACACGGCCGGCACGCCGAAGAAGACCGTGGCGCGCCGTTCGAGCACGTCGAGCGCCCGGGCCGGGTCGAACTGGCGCTGCACCAGCACCTCGCCGCCGACGATCAGCATGGCCGAGGAATACAGGTTGATGCCGGCGGTATGGAACATGGGCAGCACGTTGAGCAGCACGTCCTCGCGCGTGAGCCCCACGGCGACGCCGATGTTCGCGTAGTTGGCGAGCATCATGCGAAAGGTCTGGATCACGCCCTTGGGCTTGCCGGTGGTGCCCGAGGTGTAGAGGAGGTACCAGGGTGCGTCGGCCGTGCGCTCGGGGTGCGGCGCGGCGTCGGGAACGACGGCGGCGAGATCGGCGGCATAGTCGCGCACGCCGGCGTCCGCCTGTGGTCCGGCGGTGGCGTCGGCCTGGGGCCGGGTGTCGGTGCCGACATTCACGGGCACGCCGGGGGCGGCGTGGCCGGCGTGCATGCGATCGCGCAGCGCGATGCGCGCCATGCCCGGCCGGGCTGCGGACAGCGCCGTGGCGGCATCGGCGAACTCCTCGCCGTGGATCAGCGCGCCGGGCCGGGCGTCCTCCATCAGCACCTCCAGCTCGGGCACCGCCAGGCGCCAGTTCAGCGGCACCAGGATCAACCCGGCCTTGGCGCAGCCGAACAGGAGGGCGAAGAACTCGGCGCGGCTGTGGCCGAGGTAGGCGAGGCGATCGCCCTCGGCCAAGCCCCAGTGTTCGCGTGCGGCGGCGGCCACGCGGGCGGCGCGCTCGTCCAGTTGGCGGTAGGTGTAGTGAGTGCCGTCGGCCAGGTCGGTGACGGCCGGACGGTGCGGGTCCAGCCGCGCGCGGCGGTGGGTAAGGTCGAACATGGTATCCATGGCCTGGTCTGTCTCCTCCCGTTTCTTCCTTCGGGTGTCTTCGGCGGCCTGCGCGTGGGCTGTTATCGGTTCAGGAAGGCGGCCATGCCGTGCTCGGCCTCGTCGGTGGCGATCTGCTCCAGGAAGTGGGTGCGCTCGGCTTCGAGCCGCTCGGCGACCTGGCGCGGGTCGGGCCGTGTGAGCGCCAGCGTGTGGCGCACGCTGCCGGGCCTGGCCTGGCGCAGGGTGCCCAGGATCTGGGCCAGGGCTTCGTCCAGGGCCGGCTCCTGGACCAGGTGCTGCAGCAGGCCCAGGCGGTGTGCCTCGTCGGCGTCGATGCGGCGGTTGAGCAACTGGATGTCCAGGGCGCGCGCACGGCCGATGCGCTCGGGCAGCAGCGCGGTCCAGCCGCCGTCTGGGCTGTAGCCGACCGCGGTGTACCAGGGCGCGAAGCTCGCGCGCGGGCTGCCCACGGCGATGTCGCAGCCGAGCACCAGGCCGATGGCGCCGCCGGTGACCATGCCGTGCACCACGGCGACGGTCGGGCAGGGCAGGCGCAGCAGGGCGAGGATGGCGTCGTTGAGCGCGCCGACCAGTCCGTGCGCGTAGGTCTGGCGCGCCACGCCGCGCGGCGTGGCATGAAAACGCCCGACGTCGCCGCCGCTGGAGAACGAGCGGCCGGCGCCGCGCAGCACCAGGGCCGCGGGAGGGGCCGCGGCGACGCGGCGCAGCGCGTCGTTGAGCGGGGCGAGCAGCTCGGGCACCAGGGCGTTGTGGCGTTCGGGGCGGTTCAGGGTGAGCGTGACGACGTCGTCCGCCTCGTCGACGCGCACCCGGGAAGTGTCGGACGTCATGGGTGTCTCCTCCAGTCCTTGCCGCTCAACGCCTCGATTCTCGCTGCGGCGGGCCGACACAGGATGTCTCATGCCTTCTCCTTGCCGTCCAGCGCCAGGCCATGGCGCAGGAAGTCGGCGGCGGCGGCGACCACGTCCTCGAGCGGGCGGTCGCGGCCCCAGACGGCGAAGCGCAGGCCGAGGAAGTTGCTCAGGCCCATCAGCGCCCAGACCCGCACTTCGTCGTCGCCGGGGCGCACTTCGCCCTTGCGGGTGGCGTTGCCGAGCATGCGCATATAGCCCTTGCCGAACGCCTCGTAGTATTCGCGGTAGATGGTTTCGTCGACGAACTGGGCCTCCTGCAGCACCCGGTACAGCGTGGGATGCTCGGCGAGGTAGTGCAGGAAGGCGCGCAGGCCCTGCTCCTCGGCTTCCAGGCGGTCGCGCGCGTGGCGCGTTTCGGCGGCGAGGTGGGCGCGCACCTGGTGGCCGAGATCGCGCACCAGCTCGCGCAGGATCTCCTCCTTGCCCGAGAAATACGTGTACAAGGTGCCCTGCGCCACGCCCGCCGCGCGGGTAATGTCGGTGATGCCGGCGCGGTGATAGCCCAGGGTGCCGATGGTCTCTTCGGCGGCCTTGAGGATCTGGGCTCGGGTGCGGGCGCCGCGGGCGGTCTTGGGTGCGCCTGGCGATTCCTTGGCAGCGGGCGCCGGTTCGGTGAGGGCGTGGGCGGACACGGTCATGGCAAAGTCGAAACTCGGAACTTGAATCAGTCGTCAACAAACTACGGTGCTTTACGGGGCAAGTCAATCGGATTGCGCGATGGCGTTTATCCGGAAAAACCCTCGTAGCGCGGCGTCTTGGCGCATGCTGGAATGCGATCGTTCGATCAAGAAAATAAAAAACCTGAATCGGTTTTCAATTCATGTGCGAGGCCGACACGGCCTCGCCGCCACGAGGAGACTGGCAATGAAGCGTCTGTTCAGCAGGACCATGCTGGCCTTGGGCGTGCTGGCGGCCGGTAGCGCCGTGCACGCCGCCGAACCCTTCCGGGTGGCCCACGTCACCGACCTGAGCGGCGCGCTGGCAGCCTACGCGCAGCAGCTCGCCACCGGCATGGACATGGGCTTCGAGTACGCGACCCAGGGCAAGATGGAAGTGGCCGGCCGCAAGATCGAACTCATCCGCAAGGACAGCCAGGGCGACCCGGCCCGCGCGCGCGCCCTGGTCGAGGAGGCCTATGCCGAAGACGACGCGCACATCGTGGTCGGCCCGGTCGCCTCGGGGGTGGCGCTCGCCACTCTGCCGATCGCCGAGGAATACGAGCGCGTCATCATGCCCGAGGGCGTGGCCGACGCCATCACCGGCGCCTCCTGGAACCGCTACGTGGTCCGGGTCGGTCGCAACTCCTCGCAGGACGCGGTCTCCAATGCCGTGGCGCTGGGCAAGCCGGGCGTGTGCGTGGCCACCATCGCGCAGGACTACGCCTTCGGCCGCGACGGCGTGGCGGCCTACAAGCAGGCGATGACCCCCACGGGCGGCCAGGTCGTGCACGAGGAATACCTGCCCACCGACGCCACCGATTTCACCGCCGCGGCCGAGCGGCTGTTCGGTTCGCTGCGCGAGCGCAGCGATTGTGCCGAAGGCAAGTACATTTTCGCGATCTGGGCGGGCAGCGTGAACCCGCTCGCGCGCATCCAGGACCTGCAGCCGCAGCGCTTCGGCATCAAACTGGCCGCCGGCGGCAACATCCTGCCGGTGCTCGCCTCCTATGCCGATCTCGAAGGCATGGAGGGCGCGGGCTTCTACTACTTCGAGTCGCCCGCGAACCCGATCAACGACTGGATGGTGCGGGAGCACTTCGCGCGCTTCAAGGCCGCGCCCGACTTTTTCACGGCGCAGGGCTTCTCGCAGGCGCTCGCCATCGTGGCCGCCCTGGAGAAGAGCGGCGGCAAGAGCGACGCCGACGATCTGCTCGAGGCCTTCCATGGCCTGACCTTCGAGACGCCCAAGGGCACCATGCAGATCCGGCCCGAGGACGGCCAGGCCCTGCAGTCGATGTATCACTTCCGCATCAAGCGCGAGGAGCGCGACAACTGGTTCGCGGATCGCAAGGGGCCGGTCGGCGTGCCCGAGATGGTGCGCGAGATCAAGTTCGACGAGATGGACATCCCGGTGCGCAACAAGAAGGGCTGACGCGGGCAGCGGCGGACACGGCATGCCGCGTCCGCCGTCCGCGCCGAGATCAACAGGAGACGCCATGTCCGTTCAGGCCGCCGCCCCCGTGCTCGAAACCCGGGAGCTGACCATCCGCTTCGGCGGCCACGTGGCCGTCGACTCGGTCTCGTGCGCCTTTCACGCCGGCACGCTCACCGCCATCGTCGGGCCCAACGGCGCGGGCAAGACGACCTGGTTCAATCTGATCTCCGGCCAACTGCGCGCCAGCGCCGGCAAGGTACTGCTGCGCGGCGAGGACATCACCGGCCTCGGCCCCGCGGCGCGCGCCGACAAGGGCCTGGGCCGGGCCTTCCAGCTCACCAACCTGTTTCCCAACCTGTCGGTGCAGGAGAACGTGCGGCTGGCGGTCGCCTCGCGCCACCGCATCGGCCACGTGTTCTGGCAGACCGCGGCGCGCCGGCGCGACATCGCCGAGGCGGCCACCGGCTATCTCGCCCAGGTCAACCTCGCCGGCCGCGCCGATGCGGCGGTGGCCAGCCTGTCGCACGGCGACCAGCGCAAGCTCGAGGTGGCGCTGATGCTGGCGCTCGAGCCCGAGGTCTTCATGTTCGACGAGCCCACGGCCGGCATGAGCGTGGACGAGGTGCCGGTGATCCTGGAGCTGATCGCCGAGATCAAGCGGCGCCAGGACAAGGTGGTGCTGCTGGTCGAGCACAAGATGGACGTGGTGCGTTCGCTCGCCGACCGCATCGTGGTGCTGCACAACGGCCAGCTCGTCGCCGACGGCGAGCCGGCGCTGGTGATCGCCTCGCCCATCGTGCAGGAAGCCTACCTGGGCGCGACGCCCGCTGCGGCCTGAGGACATCATGGCGGACAACATTCTCGAGCTATCCGATGTTTGTGCCGACATTGACCAGTACCACATCCTGCACGGCGTGGACCTGGCTTTGCCGCGTGGCGAGCTCACCGTGCTGCTCGGGCGCAACGGCGCGGGCAAGAGCACGACGCTGCGCACCATCATGGGCCTGACCAAGGTGACGCGCGGCGAGCTGCGCTTCCAGGGGCAGAGCATCCGCGGTGTGCCCACGCCGGCCATCGCGCGCCGGGGCATCGCCTTCGTGCCCGAGCACATGGGCATCTTCAGCCTGCTCTCGGTGCGCGAGAACATGGTGCTCGCTGCCATCGGCGGCGCCATGGACGAGGCGCGGCTGGACTGGATCTTCAACCTGTTCCCGCCGCTCAAGCGGTTCTGGGACAAACCCGCCGGCACGCTCTCGGGCGGGCAGAAGCAGATGCTCGCCATCGCGCGGGCGGTGATCGAGCCGCGCGAGCTGCTGCTGGTGGACGAGCCGACCAAGGGTCTCGCACCCGCCATCATCAACGACCTGGCCGATGCCTTCGAAGAGCTCAAGGCCCAGCGCGTGGCTATCCTGCTGGTCGAGCAGAACTTCAACTTCTCGCGTCGCCTCGGCCAGTCGGTCGCGGTGATGAGCGACGGGCGCATCGTGCACCGGGGTCGGATGGCCGATCTCGCCGAGGACGAGGCCCTGCAGCGCGAACTGCTCGGGCTGGGCCTGGGCGCCCACCAATGAGACCGAGGAGGCTTACGCCGATGTCCGCCGCCCCGACTTCGTCCTCGCAGGCCGCCGCGCCGCGCACCGGCCTGCTGGCGCGGCTGCGCGCCCTGCCCGAAGAGCGTCCGCACGTATTCCTGCTGGCCGTGGTCGCCATCGTGCCGATCTTTCTCATGCCCTGGTCGACCTGGCTGGTGCTCACCTTGAGCGGGCTCGCCATGGGCGCCATGGTGTTCCTGATGGCCTCGGGCATGAGCCTGACCTTCGGGCTGATGAGCGTGCTGAACCTCGCGCACGGCGCCTTCATCTCGGTAGGGGCGTTCGCCGGGGCCAGCATGCTCGTCTATGCGCTCTCCGGCTACGCGCAGAGCCCTTCGCTGGCCGCCAACCTGGTTGCCATCGTGCCGGCCTTCCTGGCCGCCGCCGCGGTGGCGGCCTTGCTCGGCGTGGTGTTCGAGCGCCTGGTCATCCGCCCGGTGTACGGCGACCATCTCAAGCAGATCCTGGTCACCGTGGGCGGCTCGATCGTGATCTTCGAGCTGATCGAAGTGATCTGGGGCCACCACGACATCCCGGTGCCGCGGCCCGAGGCGCTGCGCGGCGCGCTCGTGATCGGCGGCATCGCGATCGAGAAATACCGCCTGCTCGCGGTGGTGCTGGGCCTGGCGCTGTACGCCGGGCTGCTCTGGGTGATCGAGCGCACGCGCCTGGGCATCCTGATTCGCGCCGGCGTGGAAAGCCGCGAGATGGTGGAAATCCACGGCTATCGCATCGGCCTGCTGTTTCTCGCCGTGTTCGCCGGCGGCTGCGCACTCGCCGGCCTGGGCGGCGCGATGTGGGGCCTGTACCGCGAGATGATCACCACCCACATGGGCGACGAGCTGATGATCTCGGTCATCGTGGTCATCATCCTCGGCGGCCTGGGCTCGATCCGCGGCTGCTTCTACGGCGCCATGCTGGTCGGCCTGGTCAACCTCTACGTCGGCTTCCTGGAGCCGCGCCTGGCCGCGGTCGCCACCGTGGGGCTCATGGTGGCCGTGCTGATGTGGCGTCCGCAGGGCCTGATTCCCGTCATCAAGGTGTGAGCATGCTCGATGCCATTCTCTCCGGCGACCGCCCGCGCAGCCGCGTGCTCGGCGTGCTGCTCGCTTTGATCTTCGTGTGCCTGGCGGCGGGGCCCTTCCTCTTCAGCGGCACGCGCGCCTTCGCCATGCTGGGTACGATCTGCATCTTCATCATCGTGGTGGCCGCCTACGACCTGATGCTGGGCTACACCCACATCGTGTCGTTCGCGCACACGATGTTCTTCGGCATCGGCGCCTACGGCGTGGCGATGGCCATCGCCGCCTGGGGCAACGGCTTCGGGGCGATCGCCGCGGGCGTGGGCATCGCGCTGGTGCTGTCGATGGTACTGGCCCTGCTGCTGGGGTTGCTGTCGCTGCGCGTGAAGGCGATCTTCTTCGCCCTGGTGACGCTGGCCGTGGCCTTTGCCTTCCTGAGCCTGGTCAACCAGCTCTATCACGTCACCGGCGGCGAGGACGGCCTGCGCGTGCAGGTGCCGCGCGTGCTCGGCCCGGCCTATCGGCTGGTCGAGGGCGGCGTGCCGGGTTTCGGGCTGGACGTGTTCTTCGCCAATCTGGGCGCGGGCCTGGGCGAGGCCGCGCGCCAGGCCGCCTTCGAGCTGCGCCTGAACGGCCGGGTGCTGATGTACTACGTGGCTTTCGGCACCGCGCTACTCGTGTTCCTGTTCCTGCTGCGCCTGGTCAACTCGCCGTTCGGCAAGGTGCTGCAGGCGATCCGCGAGAACGAGTTCCGCGCGCAGGCGCTGGGCTATCGTACGGTGCTGTACCGCACCGCGGTGGTGATTCTCGCCGCGGTGCTCGCCACGCTGGCGGGAGCGCTCTTCGCGCTGTTCAACCGCTACGTCAACCCCGAGAACACGCTGAACTTCGAGCTGATGGTGTTCATCCTCCTGATGTGCGTGATCGGCGGCATGGGCACGCTGTACGGCGCGGTGCTCGGGGTGGCGGCCTTCCTGGTCGCGCAGAACTACCTGCAGGACTTGCTGCGCGTACTGGCCGCGCGCATGCCGGATGCCGGCTGGGCCGCCGAACTGGTCGCGCCCGAGCGCTGGCTGCTCTGGTTCGGCCTGCTCTTCGTGCTGAGCGTGTATTTCTTCCCGGCCGGCATCGTCGGGCAATTGCGGGCACGGGCGCGGGCCCGGCACGACGGCGACTGACCCCGCGCACCCCCCGGTTTGCAGTTGCTTATCTTTGGGCGGCGGGCGGGTATGGCGTTTGAGGATACACTTCGACACGGCTGCGGGATGAGCCCCGGGTTGCCGCGTCGTCCCCCACGTCGGCCGCTCGGCACCGATGCGCCCGGGGGCGTCGCACCATGCCCAGCAACGACACTTTGCTCGCTCTCACCCATCCCCTGGTGGCGCTGCTCGTCGGCACGCTGCTGATAGGGTGTTGGCGCATGCTGGGGCGCCCGCCGCCGCTGCTGAGGTTCGGCGCGGCATTCGGCTGCTATGCCGTCGGCCTGGTCATGCAGATCCTGCTCTGGCCGGCCCACCAGGGCTGGAACATCTTCCTGAGCGGTGCGCTCTACATCCTGTCCAGCCTGTTCTTCGCCAACGGCATGGTGGCGCTAGCCCAACGGCGCCTGCCGGCGTGGCCGGCCGCGGCCATCCTGTCGGCCACGATGGGGCTGCGCACCTGGGCCGCGCTCGAACCGGTCCACTTCCTGTTGCGCGCCGGGCCGCTGTATCTCGGCGTCAGCCTGCTGTTCTTTCTCGCGCTGTGGCAGATGCGGCACTGGCGCCGCGGCATGACTCTCGAGCGATTCTTCTTCTGGTTCCTCTTTGTCGGCACATGTACCTTCGTGCCGCGAGTGATGCTGACCGGGGCCTCGCTGGGCACATCCTACGGATACGATGGCTCGCTCTATTGGGTGCTCACGCAGGTCAGTTTCTACGTCGTGACGGTGGGCTCGGCCATCCTGGCGCTGCTGCTCGCGGCGCTGCACGCCATGGCGCACCTGAACCAGGCGGCCGAGCGCGACCCGCTGACCGGCTTGCGCAACCGGGCGGGGTTGTCCACCTTCACGCGCGAGACCTTGGCCGGCGTGCCGTGCTACGGGCTGGTCATGATCGACGTCGACCATTTCAAGTCCGTCAACGAGCGGTTCGGCCACCCCGTGGGCGACGCCGTACTGCGCACGATCGCACAGCTCGTGGCGCAGCAGGTCGGCAGCGCCGAAGCGGCCGGCCGCTTCGGCGGCGAGGAGTTCATGCTGGTGCTGCCAGGGGCCGGGCCCGAGGAGGCGGCGCGCATCGCCGAGCGCGTGCGCGCGGCCGTGCAGGCCCACGATTTCAGCGCGGCCGCGCCTGGGCTGCACTGCACGGTCAGCGCGGGAGCGGGCAGTTTCGCCGGCGCGCTGCCTTTCGCCGAGGCCTATCGGGCCGTGGACGGCCGATTGGCGCAGGCCAAGCGGGGCGGCAGGAATCGCGTGTGCGTCAGTGCCGCCCCGCCGCCTCCGGCGACGTCGGAGTCTACGTTGCAGGCACATCCAGACCACACTTCTGGAACACCGGCTGCAGCAGGGGCGACGCCAAACATGAGATGACCGCGGCCGCCGCGTCGGCAACGGCCGACCGTGCGAACCGCCCTGCGGTAAATACAGTGGCCAATTGAGCGCCTTCGGGCAAATGCCCGACGATCTCGATGCCGGGCACCACCCGCAGTTCGCTGAGTTGCTGAATGGCCAGGTCGCAGCGGCCATCCACAAGCAGCGTTGCCGTAAAGCCTCCGCTCGGCACCTGCGCGCGCGCGTTCAACGCCGATGCAATGCCCAGCCGCTCGATCAAGTCCGCAAAATGGCTGCCGCTGATGCCGGTCCTGGAGTACGCCACGCTGCGTGCCTCGAGCAAGGCCGATTGGAACGCGTCCAGTGTACCGATGTCGGGATGGGGGGCACCGGCCTTGACCGCGGCGGCAATGTGGGAGACGGCCAGATCGATGCGGTTGTCCGTTGTGAGCAGCCCGCGACCGATCAGGTCCTCGATCGCGCCCCGGGTAAGAACCGCCACGTCGGCTTCTTCGCCCCGACCGATACATGCCATAAGGTCCGCTGTGGGGGCGAACCGGACATCGAGGCCCATTGCAGCGGCGGCTTCGAGTTCCGATCTTGCCTGCTCGATCACGCCCTGCAGGGCAAGCGTGGCGAAAACGCGGACAGCAGTCATTTCCTGACTCCGGAGGTAGAACCTCAGTCGGATAGTGCAAAGGTTGGAGGCGGAATGGTTTGCGCAACCTGCGTCAGTCGCGTGCGCACTTCGATGAGGTACGGCCCCGCTGCGTTCAGCCCACGGTTGATCGCATCCTCGACTTGCGTGCTCGACGTCACATGCTCGGCTGCCATGCCGAAGGCGTGCGCGGTGGCCGTAAAGTCGGGATTCACGAGCGTCGTGCCGGCGTGGCGCCCCGGATACTCCCGGTCCTGATGCGCACGGATCGAGCCATAGTTGTTGTTGTTCGACAAAATGAGGAGGATAGGAAGATGCCGAGCGACGGCCATGATCATTTCGTTCCCGGTCATCATGAAGCCGCCGTCTCCCACCGCACAGACGACGCGCGTACCGGGCTCGCGCAATTGTGCCGCCAACGCGGCCGGCACCCCGAATCCCATGGCGCCTGACAGCGGTGCGAACAGGCGTTGGCCCGCACCGAATGGGTAATGGCGATAAAAGGGCGCGGCGAACGTGCCCGCGTCCAGGCATAGCAGACTGTTTTCAGGGGCCGCGCGGGCGAGCGTCTTGACCACATCAACGAACGCCAACCCTTCGGGCTCGTCCTTGCTGGGCGCGGGCCAGCGCGCATGGTCCTCGTACAGGCCGCGCAGCGACCCGGCCCAGCAAGCGCGGCCCGACGGGACTGACGATTCCTCGAGCGGTAGCGCGGCGCTCACCAGGCTGAGCGGGTCGCACGGCAGGCCGAGATCGACGGCGAAATGCAAACCTATGGGATGCGCGTCAGGATAACAATGCACGACGGTCTGCGCCGGACGCGGCATGCGCGGAAACGTGTAGCCCTGACTGGTGATATCGCCCAGTCGAGTGCCGAGCGCCAGCAGAACGTCGCTGGAATGAAAGGCTGCCATTTGTTGTTCAGGGTTGGCCAGGCCCAGGTCGCCGACGTAGAGAGGATGGCAATTGGGAAAGACATCATGACGGCGGAAAGACACCGCCACCGGTACCTGCCACGCCTCGGCGAAGCGCAGAAGCGCAGTTCGGCCGCCGGGCACGTCGAAGCCGCCGCCGGCCACGATCAGCGGACGCTCGGCCTGTTCCAGTAGACGGCGTAGCGCCGCCACGGATTCTGCGCGCGGCGTGGCACCGGCCAGCAGCGGCAGGTGCACGCGTGCGTTAGGTACGAGTTGCTGTTGTATGTCCTCCGGCAGCACCACTACGACCGGGCCGGGGGTACCGGATACCGCGACATGCATTGCCTTGGCGGCGACCTCGGCGAGCTGCGCGGGATCGGTCGGTTCCACCACCCACTTGGCGATGCCGCCAAACATCCGGAAATAGTCGATCTCCTGAAAGGCTCCGCGCCGCAGGCTTGCCACCGGCACTTGGCCCACGATCAGGATCATGGGGACCGCATCCTGCTGTGCCGTATGCACGGCGATGGACGCATTGGTGGCGCCCGGGCCCCGACTCACCAATGCCACGCCTGGCCGCCGTGTCAGCCTGCCATCGGCGACGGCCATGAAACCAGCGCCGGCCTCATGTCGGCAAGTGACGACATCGATATCGGGGAAATCGTTCAGCGCGTCCAGCACGCCCAGATAACTTTCGCCCGGAACCAGGAAGACACGGTCGACGCCATTGGCAGCCAGGGTGCCGAGAAAGGCGTGCGACGATGGCGCCAGAGTGCTTGATTTCAACATGCATGTTCCGAAGAAAGAGGCCCCGCAGGCGTCACGCTGTTTCGGACAGGGGCTCGCGCAGAAAGTCCGGCTCGAAGACACGGTCAGCGGTGACCTGGCAACGAATCATCAGGCGGTGTTCATCCGGGCCGTAGTCGGCCACGGCGTTGTGCCAGGTCCAGAGATGGTCCCACATCAGCAAGTCCCCCTTCACCCAGTGATGCATATAGCGATACTTGGGTTGCAGCATGTGGTCGAACAATTGTTGGATGACACGCCGTCCCTCGTCGTCGGGCATGCCTTCGATGGTCTCGCAATAGGATGGGTTGACGTAGATGACCTTGCGCCCGCTTACCGGATGGGTAAGAAAAACCGGATGGCGCACCGGAGGCCGCTCAGCGCGCTCCTGCGCCGTCAAGGCACTGCGCGTACTGCCTTTCTCGCGGCGCACATATTCCCAGTAGAGGTTGAGGTCGTGCATCGCCGTCGCATTGGCAAGACGCTCTTTCATTTCATCCGGCAGGTCGTCGTAGGCCGCTGCGGTATTGACGAACTCGGTAGCCCCCAAAGGTTTGCCATCACGCATTGGCACTTCGTACGCGACCAGCACGTTGATATATCCGACCACCTTGTTATAGGTCATGTCGGTATGCCAGCTCTGTCCCGCGTCGGGAATTCCAATCGGCTTACCATCTCGCACGATGTTCGAAAGCGTGGATACTTCAGGCACGCCCGTATCTCCCGGCAGGGTGGCTCGCAGCGCCTGCAGGGAACCAAAGCGCTGCGAAAAGCGGCGCAATGCCTCCGCTCGCAGTTGCATCCGCGGGAAACGCAGCACGCCGTGTTCGGCGAGCGCGCGCACGATAGTCGAAAAATCGGCATGTGAAAGCGGCTGCGCCAGATCGACGCCGGTCACGGTAGCGCCCAGAATCTGGCCGGTTGGTACGATGTTCATCGTGAACTCCTGTCTGATTCGAGTGGGAAAGTAGACTCAGCCGGCAAGCACGGAAAAGCGGCTCGGGCGCGTTGTCGGCGCGTCGACAGGGCCGTTCCCGGGGTGTGCCGCGAAGTCCTCGTGTCGATGCACGATGGACGCATCGAGCTCTGCGATGGCCGGCCGCCCCAGCATGCCGAGCGTGGTCGAGAGCTCCGTCTGCAGAATGTCGAGCACGCGCTTTGCGCCAGGCCGACCCGCCATACCCATACCGTATAGGCCGGGGCGACCGCACAGGACCGCCGACGCGCCCAGCGCCACCGCCTTGGCAATGTCGCTACCCCGCCGGATGCCGCCGTCCAGCAGTACCGTTGCACGCTTTCCGACGGCCGCCACGATCTCCGGAAGCACCTCGAGAGGCGCCACCGAGCTGTCGAGACAGCGCCCACCGTGGTTGGATACGATCACGCCATCCGCGCCGTTCTCCAGCGCTGCCTCGGCATCCTCGGTGGTCAATATGCCCTTGACGAGCAGCGTGCCCTTCCAGCGTTTGCGCAACAGGGCCACATCGCTCCAGGAAACGTCGTCACCACGCATTCCCGCAGCCCTTGCGGAATTACCGCCCGTGATGTTCTCGCGATAGGCACCCGCCTGGTTCTCATAACGCGGCATCCCGGTGGTAGCGAGATAACGCCCCATGGTGCCGAAGAGCCAACGCGGATGGGTGAGAATGTCCACCATGCCGCGCGAAGTAAGCTTCAAAGGCAGAGAGAAGCCATTGCGCAGGTTGTATTCGCGATTGGGCTGTACCGGCACGTCCAACGTGACCACCAACGCCTCGAATCCCGCGCGCTGCGCGCGTTCGACGAGCTCATGAGACATCTCGCGCTGACGCCAGATATACAACTGGAACCACAGCCTGCCGCCTGCCAGCCTGGCGATGTCTTCGATCGAAGTCGTCGCCCGCGTCGCGAGGGTGAACGGTATCCCCACGTCAGCCGCGGCGCGGGCCAGCTCCAGTTCTCCCTGATACCAGACCAGACCGGCGGCACCGGTAGGCGCGATTGCCAGCGGCATGGCAATGTCCGTGCCGAAAAGTGCGGTACGCGTCGAGCGCTTCGAAACGTCCACGGCCACTCGCGGGAGCAGCCGCATGCGCTCGAATGCCGCACGGTTGTTCGCCACCGCCTGATCGTCCTCGGTGCCACGGTCGATGAACTCGAAAATGCCGCGCGGCAGACGGCGCTTGGCGGCCTCCCGCACATCGGCAATATTGAAGCAACGATCGAGGGCGTTCATGAGGCATCCGGTACGGGAATGTGCCTGCCGGGCTGCCGCGTCCCTATCGTCGAATTCAGACTGCCTATACCCGAGATGCGCAATTCGACGCGGTCGCCGGGTCTCATCACGCGGCCGCATTCGCGCGCCGAGCCGCCCGCGTAGCAGCCTGCGCTGATCACCTGACCGGGAGGCACGGTTTGACCGATGGACAGGTACGACAGCATCTCCGGGAAGTCCCACACCATTCCGGAAGTGGGGCAGGTGGAGAGGACTTCACCATTGACCACCAGCGACATCGTGAGCGCCTTGGGGTCGCCCAGTTCATCCGGTGTGACGATCCACGGCCCCATCGCATTTCCGGTATCGAAGTCCTTGCCCTTGGACGGACCCCGGCCCGACTTCATCTCCACGAGCTGCACGGCGCGCGCGCTGACATCGTTGAGGATGGTGTAGCCTGCGATGGCCCGCTCTGCACCCGGGCGATCGAGATCGCGGCCACCGAGCCCCACCACACAGCCGAACTCGCACTCGACGTCGATGGTGTCGGCGTACGGCGGCACTTCCAGCGTCGTCCCTGGACCGACCACGGAGTCGGGGTTGCCCTTCCAGTACGGCTTGACCGCAGCATCCGCGCTGGCGGCCGTGAGCGTCACGCCGCGTTTGGCGGCATCGGCCGAGTGCGCCGGCCACACGCTGAAGTTGGCGATACCCGCCGGACGCGGCACGGGCGCGAGCAGGTGCACATCGGCGAGCGCATGAACCATGCGCATGCCTTTCATTGCGGTTTCCCGTCCCGATGCCACTGCGGCTTCGACCGCTTCTTTCAACCACTCCATGGTCTGCGGCCCGCTGCCGATCAATGCCAGCATATCGGCAGGCACCTGGGCCTCGCCAACTCGCGCGGCGGCGGCCATCGGCAGGCTGCGTTCGAGAAATGCCGAGCGTGCGGCCGCAGCATCGATGACTCCCATGTCGGTCACTACCCCGGTCCGTACCAGCGGACCGAGAGGAGTCGCTACAGAGAACGTACAGAGCTTCATCGATATTCCCTCTCTCATTCGTCCACGGGAACGCCCGCGCGCTTAACCACTTCCTTCCACAAGGCGATATCCCTCGCCACGAACTCGTCGGTTTCAGCCGGATCGAGCAACGCGCACTCCAAGCCGGCATCCACCAGCTTCTGGCTGACGCCGGGATCGTTGACTGCGCTACTCAAGGCGGCAAACACCTTGTCTCGTATCGGGGTAGGCAGGCCCGCCGGACCGAACAAGCCGAACCACGACATAGCCACCATGCCGTCGACGCCTTGCTCGATGGCCGTGGGGATCTCGGGCGCCTGGCGCAGCCGATTTTCCGAAGTCACTGCAATGCCACGCAGCTTGCCATCCCGGATGAAGGGCAGCAGCGCCACGGTGTAGATCAGTATCGGCACGGTGCCGCCGCTGGTATCCGTGATCGCCTGGCCCATATTGATATAAGGCACATGCGTCAGCTTGGCGCCTTTGGTCTTGAGCAGTTCGCCTGCCAGGTGGTTGGAAGCGCCGCGCGAGCCGGAGGCAAAGAACAGTCCTTCAGGCAAGGTATTGGAATAGGCGATCAGTTCCGGCAGGCTATGCACGGGTAACGACGGGTTGACGGCGATCACGTTGGCCGACGTGCAGGCGCGGCCGATGGAGGTGAAGTCGGTGAGGATGTCGTAGGGCAGCGTGGTCGGCCGCATGGCCGCCATGGTGCTGTGCGAGGATGCAGCGTCCATCACCAGGGTGTAGCCGTCTGGCGTTGCGCGCCGCGCGAAATCGGCGCCGATGACGCCGGCGCCGCCGGGCCTGTTGTCTATGACCAGCGGTTGGCCGAGATGCTGGGACATATGCGGCTCCAGGAAGCGCGTCATGATGTCGGTCGCCGACCCGGGAGGGAACGGAACGACGAGGCGTATCGGCCGGTTCGGATAATTGTCGGCACTAGCCGATGCCTTCCTGGCGAGCGCCGGTGGCATGCCGGATGCCAGAGCCGCGGCGACGCCAAACTGGAGATAGCGCCGGCGCGTGCTGTTCGTTGTGTTCATGTCTCCTCCGTTTGGCTTCCGTGGGCTCTGACGGCCCAGATGCGTCAGGGGGCGGCGAGTCCGGCCCAGGCGCTCTTGCCTTGCGAATTGATTATAGGTTTGTGCAAGGCCACCCTGGACGGTATAGCGCTTATATCAGCTATACCGAATGGGGTTAGGCGGCCGAAGCCAGCCGTATATCGAGTGCGACCGGCGATTCCTCTACCGCGGCCGCAATCGCGAGCGTGATTTCAGCCTGTACTACGCGCATCGCCTGGGTATAGGCACGGTTGAAGGCGGTAGCCACCATGACCCGGGTTTCCACCGCCGGGCGGCGCAATCGCCGGGCCGTCAGCGTGCCGTGTCGCAGCTCGCGATGGATGGCGGGCAGTGCAAGTACCGTGTGGGCAACACCGGTCAATACGAGATCTTTCATCAGTTCGAGCGTGTCCATCTCGTAGTCGACCCGAAGCCGTATCCTGGCCTGAGCGGCCGCGGACTCCAGGGTGCGGCGCAGTCCATGGCGGCGCGTGGGAAGCACCAGCGCAATACCGTCGAGCTGCGCCATGTCGATGTGGTGCTGTCGCCGTTTGCCTGGCGCAGGCGCGCTGGGCGCGGAGACGAGATGCAGGCCCGCGCTCGCGAGAAAATCCACGGCGATATGCTTCGAGCGCTGCGCATCGTGCAGCAGTGCGATATCCAGCCTGCCGTCGACGAGCCATTCGTGTATGTAGCCGCTATAGCCGGACACGATGTTCAGCTTCACGTCGGGATAGCTGCGCCGCACACGCTGCACCAAGCCCAGGCCGAAGAGTTCGAGCATGGTCGGCGTCATCCCCACGATGACGTCGCCACGTGGCTGCGCCCGCTCCTTCTGCAAGGACCCGGACAGCGCCTGCACTTGGCGCAGGATGGGCCGAATGCCCTCAACGAAGCGTTCGCCCTCCGGCGTAAGCGCTACGCCCCGGCCGTGGCGATACAGGAGGGGGACGCCGCACTCCTGCTCTAGTGCCTGAATCTGCCGTCCGAGTGCGGGCTGAGCCATTCCTATCACCGATGCGGCTCGCGAGAAGCTGCCGCTTTCGACGACGATTAGCAGGTGCTCGATTCGCTTCAGGTCCATTGAACGCGAGGGGAAAGGAGAGATCGCGCCATGAGTGGCAGTTTGATGGCAACGCCGATCATCATACTGACCTCCTCGGGCCGAGTGTCGCCGGAACTCTCCAGCTTGGGGTTGTTCAGTTGTATGGGGGAGAAGTCAGTCTATCCCGCGTCCAAGGCCGCTGGACGCGACCGGGCGGTCATGTTGGACGCAGGGTCGACTGGCGCGGGCTGAGGCGCGAGCCGCTCAGTGTTCGAGAGCCGCGTAGACCAGGTTGCGGATCAGCGACCGGTAGTGCGTGCGCTGCCTGGGCGACTGCATCATGAAGACGACGTACATGTCGAGCGCGGGGTCGACCCACATGTAGGTACCGCCCGCGCCGCCCCAGTAGTACTCGCCCACCGATCCCGGCACACTTGCCATGCCGGGATCGGTGCGCACCGCGAAGCCCAGGCCGAAGCCGTAGCCCGGGCCGGGCAGGTACAGCGGCGTGCGGGCGATGTCCTGCCCCAGGTGGTCGCTGGTCATGTAGGCCAGCGTGGCGGGCGACAGCAGCCGCTGGCCGTCCAGCGTGCCGCCGGCGAGCAGCATCTGCAGAAAGCGCGCATAGTCGGTTGCGCTGGAAACCAGCCCGCCGCCCCCGCTTTCGAAGCGCGCCTGCCTGCCGGGGTCGCTGATCTCCACGCCCACGCCGATCTGGCGGTCGTCCGGCAGCGGCTGCGCCAGGCGCGCCTGCTGCTGTGGCTGCTGCAGATAGAAGCGCGTGTCCCGCATGCCGAGTGGCTGGAAGATCCTCGTCTCCAGGAATTGCCCCAGCACCTGCCCGCTCGCGACCTCGACGACCCGGCCCAGCACGTCGGTGCTGTAGCTGTAGTCCCACGTGGTGCCCGGCTGGTAGGCCAGCGGCAGGGCTGCGAGCCGCCGCGCGAACTGCGCATTGTCCGGATCGTCGGCGAACAGGTTGGCGTCGTTGTAGGCGCGCTTGACCAGTCCGGGGCCGAAGAAGCCGTAGGTCAGGCCGGAGGTGTGGCGCAAGAGGTCGTGCACCAGCAGGGGCCGCCGCGCCGGCGTGGTTTCCAGCACCGGCTTGCCGTCGGCGCCGTTCTTCTCGACGCCCACCTGGAGCTTGGCGAACTCGGGAACATAGGCGCTGACCGGATCGTCCAGCCGCAGCTTGCCCTCCTCGACCAGCATCATCGCGGCGACGCTGGTGATCGGCTTGGTCATCGAATAGATGCGAAAGAGGGCATCCTTCTGCATGGCGTCCCCGGCTTGAGGATCGCGCTTGCCGACCGCCTCGAAGTAGCGCGTCTGGCCGCCCTGCACCACCATCACCACCGCGCCGGGAATGCGGCCCGCGGCCACATCGGCCTGCAGGACCTCGCCGATGCGCGCCAGGCGCTCGGTCGACAGCCGCAGGGCGGGCGCGGGGGCCTGCGGCGCGTCGGCCGCGACCACCGTCGGCGGGATGGTCTGGCCTTGGGCCGTCAGCACAGGGCTGGCCAGGGCCAGCGCGAGCGCGAGGGTGCGCGCAGGGAATCGAAGCGGCATGTCGGGTCTCCGGTCGTTGTGGTGAGGTCGCGGCGCGCGGCTTCGCCACGCGCCGGAGGGGGCGTCGAGCCCCCCCGGGCAATCTACCGGCCGGCCATGCACGGCGACATACGGACCTACCCGTGGTCAGTCCGCGGCGAGGCGCACCAGCGCATTCCCGCCGGCATCCAGCAGGTACAGCTTGCGCTGCGCGTCGTCGACGCGAAAACCGCGCGTGTCCTGCAGGGCCTGGATGAAATCGGTCTCCTGGCGCATCACGGCCGGGGCGCACGCCATGAAGGTCGAGGCGATCGGCAGGAAGCTGAAGGTGTCGCCGTCGATCTGGGCGCGGGTATGGATGCCGTTGCAGCCGCCATGGCCCGACACGCTGCCGTCGGCGGCGATCTCCAGGCGCGATTGCACGCGATCGAGCACGCCTTTGCCACGGATGTCCTCGGCCAGCCATGCGCCCACCGGCAGGGCGGCGGTGGCGGCGGGCGCGCTCACCTGCTGTACCAGGATGTCGGTGCTGGCATCCGGGCCGAAGGCGGCATGATGCGTCGTGTTGGTGAAGAGCAGGCGGCCGTCGAGTTCGATGCGGGCCTGCAGGGCGTAGCGCATGCGCGGGTCGATCCGGGCGGGATCGTAGCGCAGGGTGTAGGCAAAGGGGCTGCTGCGCCCATCGGTCGGGATGTCGGTCTGCGCGACGATACGGGCCGGCGCGTCGGCCAGCGAGACATCCGCCAGCGCGACCCTGACGACGGCGCCGGGCGGCAGCGCGATGCGCTCGCGATACATGACGTTGCCGCTCAGGGTGCGGCCGCCCGATCCGCTGGCTGCGCCGCCCACGCCCGCGCAGCCGGCGGCGCTCAGCGACAGGACGGAGATGGCCGCAAGAAGGCGGCGGCGGGTGGCGAAGCCGGCAGGCGGAGCTGGCTGGTGCATGGCTGTTCTTCCTTATCGTCGTGGCGGGGGATGTTAGACGCGCAGCAAGCGCAATACCGTAAGGGACCGTGACCGATGCGCTGCTCTGGTGCATCGTGCTCCATCATGGTGGTCCCGTGCAATGAGACGGTGCATGGCACGCTTCAGGGATATAAAAACACATTAAAATCAAAAGCTTGGCAAATTTTTCAGGCCGGGGAAATGTAATTTACGGGAAAGAAGTGCGATTTATTCCCATCGATCGGGAATAGCCGGTTTGTGATTCCCGAACTCGGGTCAATACTTTGCGCATCATGTCGACGCGCCCTGTTACCACCTCCCCGCAAGATCGCCTGCTGCAGGTGCTCGCCACGGTGGCCCAGAGCTCCGGGGCCCTGAGCGCTGCCGAACTCGGCGCCATGACGGGCCTGCCCAAGAGTTCGCTCTACCGCCAGCTTGCCCGCCTGCGGCACTGGGGCTTTGTCCAGGAGGTCGATGGCGGCTACGCGCCCGGCCCCATGGGGCTGCAGTTGGCGCAGGGCTTCGATGCGACTTCGCACCTGGTCCAGGAAGCGCGCGAAGACATGCACAAGCTGGTGCGCCAGTCCGGCGAAAGCGTGGGCCTGATCGTCGCCGTCAACGATCGGGCGATCTGCATCGAGATGCTGGAGAGCCCGCAGGCCTTGCGCTGTTCGTTCGAGAAGGGGCGCAGCGTGGCCCTGCGCCGCGGCGCCACGGCCAAGTGCCTGCTCGCGCACCTGCCGCAAGCGCGGCGGCGCGCCGTGCTCGACGCCGCCGATGACGAGCCGCATCCGCGCGATGCCACCTGGGAAGAGCTCGAGGTGATCCGCCAGGCCGGCTACGCGCGCAGCCAGAGCGAGATCGACGAAGGCGTCTGGGGCGCGAGCGCGCCCATCTTCGGCGGCGGGCAGCACCTGCTCGGCTGCCTCACCCTGATGGCTCCCGTCGCCCGCGCCCTGCCGCGCGAAGCCGAGCTCACGCAGATGGTGATCGTTGCGGCTGCGCGCATCTCGCGCAACCTGAACCTGTAGTTTTCCGTCCATCCGTACGGGCGCTAGCGCCCTTTTCCTACCAGGAGTCTTTGATGAAAGTGACCCGTAGATTCGTGCTGGCCGTCCTTGCCGCTTGTCAACTGGCCTGGCTCGCGCCGGCCCACGCCCAGGACGCGCTGCGCGTGGCGACCGACGCCACCTTCCCGCCCATGGAGTATGTCGAGAACGGCAAGCTCACCGGCTTCGATGTGGAACTGGTCGAGGCGCTCGCCGCCGACATGGGCAAGAAAGTCGAGTGGACCCAGATCGACTTCAAGGGCCTGGTGCCGGGCCTGGTCTCCAAGCGCTACGACATGGCGGTGTCGGCGATCTACATCACCGACGAGCGCCGCAAGGTGGTCGACTTCGGCGATTCGTACTATGCCGGCGGTCTGGTCGTGATGGTCAAGGACGGCGACACCAGCATCCAGGGTCCGCAGGACCTCGCCGGCAAGAACGTCACGGTGCAGGTCGGCACCAAGTCGGTTTCCTACCTGAAGGAACATTTCCCGGATGTCAGGCTGGTCGAGGTCGAGAAGAACGACCAGATGTTCAATCTGGTGGCCATCGGCCGCGCCGATGCCGCCGTGACCGGCCTGCCCGCCGCCTACCAGTACGTGCGTACCCGCGGCGGCCTGAAGGTGCTGCCCGAGCCGCTCACTACCGAAGCCTACGGCATGGCCGTGCGCAAGGACACGCCCGAACTCACGGCGGCGCTGAACCAGTCGCTCGCCAACCTCAAGGCCAACGGCACCTACGACGCCATCGTCAAGAAGTGGTTCAGCAACTGAGCGCTCTCGGCGCTGGGCTGCGCCCGACCCGGCCCCCTGAAGGGGCAAGGCGGCCCGGCGTTTCCTTGCCCGCTGTTTCGTAGTGGATAGACCCGCGCCCGGCGCCATGCCGGGCGCCACGGGACGCGGCGCCGCCAGGCGGCGGCCCGCCCATCCTGGAGACTCACCCCCATGGATTTCGATTTTTCCCCGGTCTGGCAGAACTGGCCGGACCTGATGCACGGCGCGCTGGTGACGGTCGAGATCGTCATCGTCTCGCTGTTCTTCGGCTGTCTCATCGGCCTGCTGGTCGGCATCGGCCGCCTGGACCCGAGCAAGAAGCTGGTCTACGGCATCTGCACCGCCTACGTGGCCGCGATCCGCGGCACGCCGCTGCTGGTGCAGCTCTTCATCCTGTTCTTCGGGCTGCCGCACTTCGACATCCTCCTGCCCGCCTTCGTCTGCGGCGTGATCGGCCTGTCGATCTATTCCGGCGCCTACGTGTCGGAGATCGTGCGCGGCGCCATCCAGTCGATCGACAGGGGCCAGGTCGAGGCCGCGCGCTCGCTCGGCATGCCCTCGGGCATGGCCATGCGCAACGTGATCCTGCCGCAGGCCTTCGTGCGCATGATTCCGCCCCTGGGCAACGAATTCATCGCCCTCATCAAGAATTCCGCCCTGGTCTCGCTGCTCACCATCCATGACGTGATGCACGAGGGCCAGAAGATCATCGCCACCTCGTACCGTTCGCTCGAGGTCTATCTGGCGGTGGCCGTCATCTACTTCGTGCTGACCGGCGTGACCACGCTCACCCTGCGGCACATCGAGAAGCGCCTGCGCGCGGGAGGCATGGTGCAATGAGCACGTCCAGCCAGCAACCCATCGTCCAGGTCCGGGGCCTGGTCAAGGCCTTCGGCGAGCACGTCGTGCTCGACGGCATCGACTTCGATATCCAGACTTCGCAGGTGGTGGTCGTGATCGGCCCCAGCGGCTCGGGCAAGAGCACGCTGCTGCGCTGCTGCAACGGCCTGGAAGTGCCGCAGCGGGGCACGGTCGACATCTGCGGCCGCCGTTTGATGGACCATAGTCGCATGATGCCCGAGGCGCAGTTGAATAAGCTGCGCGAGGAAGTCGGCATGGTGTTCCAGTCGTTCAACCTGTTCTCGCACATCTCGGTGCTGGAGAACATCACGCTCGGCCCGCGCAAGCTGCGCGGCCTGTCCAGGGCCCAGGCCGAGCAGGAAGCGCGCGAGCTGCTCGGCAAGGTCGGCCTGGCACACAAGGCCGAGGCCATGCCGGCCAGCCTGTCGGGCGGCCAGAAGCAGCGCGTGGCCATCGCCCGCGCGCTGGCCATGAAGCCGCGCGTGATGCTGTTCGACGAACCGACCTCGGCGCTGGACCCCGAACTCGTGGGCGAAGTGCTGCAGGTCATGAAGCTGCTCGCGAGCGAGGGCATGACCATGATGGTCGTGACCCACGAAATGGGCTTCGCGCAGGAAGTGGCCGACGTGGTCGTGGTCATGGACGGCGGCGGCATCATCGAGCAGGGCCCGCCCGAGCAGATCTTCGGTGCGCCGACCCAGCCGCGTACGCGCGAGTTCCTGCAGGCCGTGCTGACGCGGAGTTGAGCATGGCTGTCACACCCGTAGGCGCCAGGTTGCGGCATGTCGTGCTTGCCGATCTGCCCGCCTCGCCCTGGCGCAATGGCGGCGGCGAGACGCGCGAGATCGTTTGCGTGCCGGCCGGCGCGGACATGGCCGAGTTCGACTGGCGCCTGAGCGTCGCCACCATTGCCCGCACCGGCCCGTTCTCGGCTTTCCCGGGCGTGGACCGCGTCATCACCCTGCTCGAGGGCGAGGGCGTAGTCCTGCGCTCGACCGACGGCCTGATCGAACACGCGTTGACCGCGCCGCTCGTTCCCTACGCCTTCTCCGGCGACGTCGCGATGGATTGCGAGCTGGTCGGTGCCTGCATGGACTTCAACGTCATGGTTCGCCGCTCGACGACGCGCGCGGACGTGACGGTCCAGCGCGTGGCTGCCCGGACGGCGCCCGCGCGCGCCGGCGCGTTCTACGCCGCGCACGGGACGTGGACCGTGACCGGCACCGAGGGCGAGTCGGCCACCCTGGCGGCCGGCACCGGCGCGTACTGGCTGGACGCCGAGGCGGGTTGGCGGCTGCATCCCCATTCGACCGGCGCCGCCCTGTTGAGCGTGCGCTTCGAATCCGTATGAGAGAACAAGAATGACCACGAGCCCGAGCGCAGGCCGCGTCCTTCAGGACGGGGCGAGCGAGGCAGATCCTTTCCCGGCGCCGCTGGCGCCCCAGGCCGGCGGGGATGCGTCCGCCGCCATGCAGAACCGAGACACGACGATGTGGGCCGCGGATGCGCTGCTGCCCGACGGCTGGGCGCGCGGCGTGGCGCTCGCCTGGGATGCGCAGGGCCGCCTGACCGAGGTGCGCCGGGGCGTGGCCGCCGAAGGCCGGCCGGTGGCGGCCGGGCCCGTGTTGCCGGGCCTGCCCAACCTGCATTCGCACGCGTTCCAGCGTGGCTTCTGCGGCCTGACCGAATACCGCGCGCAATCGGCCGACAGTTTCTGGAGCTGGCGCGATCTCATGTACCGCTTCGCGGCGCGGCTGTCGCCGGCGACGCTGGAAGCGGTGGCGACCTGGCTGTACGTCGAGATGCTGGAAGCCGGCTATACCTCGGTGTGCGAGTTCCACTACCTGCACCACGACGTCGACGGCCGTCCCTACGCCGACGATGCCGAGCTGGCGCTGGCGCTGCTGCGCGCGGCCGAGCGCGCCGGCATCGGCATCACCCTGCTGCCGGTGCTCTATCAGAACAGCGGTTTCGGCGGCGGCGTGCCCAGCGCGGGCCAGCGCCGCTTCATCCGCGGCACCGACAATATGCTGGCCCTGCTGCAGCGCCTGAAGCCCGTGTGCGATGCCCAGCCAGGCGCGCGCCGCCTCGGCCTGGCGCCGCATTCGCTGCGCGCGGTCACGCCCGAGCAGCTCGGCGTGGCGCTGGCCGGCCTGGATGCGCTGGACCCCGCCGCGCCCGTGCACATCCACATCGCCGAACAGGTCAAGGAAGTGGAGGACTGCATCGCCTGGAGCGGGCAGCGCCCGGTGCAGTGGCTGCTCGAGCATGCCGAGGTGGGCCCGCGCTGGTGCCTGGTGCACGCCACCCACATGACGCCCGAGGAGGCCCGGGCCGCCGCCCGCACCGGCGCGGTCGCCGGACTATGCCCGAGCACCGAGGCCAACCTGGGCGACGGCATCTTCGACATGACGAACTGGCGCGCCGGCGAAGGACGCTGGGGCGTGGGCTCGGACAGCCACGCCATCGTCAACGCGGCCGAAGAGCTGATGCTGCTGGAATACAGCCTGCGCTTCGCGCTGCGTCAGCGCAACGTGATGGCCACGCCCGAGCAGCCGCACGTGGCCACGGCGATGACGCTGGCCGCGGTGGCGGGCGGTGCGCAGGCGTCCGGGCGCGACATCGGCGGGCTGTGTCCAGGCCAGCAGGCCGACTTCGTCGTTCTGGACCCGCACGCGCTGCCGCTGGCGGGCTTGCGTGCCGAAGACATGCTCTCGGCCCATGTGTTCGGCAGCCATCGCACGTCCGCGCTGGTCGAAACCTGGGTGGCCGGGCGCCGGCGCGTCGCCGGCGCCCGCCATGCCGCGCACGGCGAGGCGGCCGCCGCCTTCGTGGCCGCGCGCAGCGCGCTGATCGCCACCACTTCTTGAGGTCCGCCATGAGCAACCCCATCACCGACCGTCCTGCCTATACATTTCGCCGCGGCACGGCGCCGCTGCTGATTTCCATGCCGCACGTCGGCACCTACGTGCCGCCGGCCATCGCCGAGCGGTTCACCGACGAGGCGCGCCAGGTGCCCGATACCGATTGGCACCTGGAACGCCTGTACGATTTCGTCGACGCGCTGGGCGCTTCGCTGCTGGTCGCCACCCACTCGCGCTACGTGGTTGACCTGAACCGTCCGCCCGATGGCAGCAGCCTGTATCCCGGGCAGAGCGTGACCGGCCTGTGCCCGGTCGACACCTTCGACGACACCCCGGTCTACCGCGACGCCTCGCTGCTGCCCGGCGAGGCCGAGGTCGCTGCGCGCCGCGAGGCGGTCTGGCGTCCGTACCACGACACCCTGCACGCCGAGCTGGAGCGTCTGCGCGCCGAGCACAGTGTGGCGGTGCTGTGGGATGCGCACTCCATCCGTTCGGTGCTGCCCCGCTTTTTCGAGGGCAAGCTGCCCGACCTGAACCTGGGCACCGGTAACGGCATCAGTTGCGATCCGGCGATGGCCGAGGCCGTGTTCGCCGAGGCCAGGGCCGCCGGCGGCTACACCGCCGTGCTGAACGGCCGCTTCACCGGCGGGCACATCACGCGCCACTATGGCCAGCCCGCGCGCAACATCCACGCCATCCAGCTCGAGATGACGCAGTCGTCCTACATGCAGGAAGCGCTGCCGTTCGACTACCTGCCCGAGGTCGCCGCGGGCATCCAGCCGCACCTGCGCCGCATGGTGCAGGCGGCGCTGGATTTCGCCCTGGCGCGCAAGGCGCGCTGAGCCCGGCGTTCAACTGGCGGGCTTGGCGAGCGCCGAGCCCAGCATCTCGCGCATTGCGGTCGCTTTGGCCGCCGCGGCGTCGCGGGCCTCGGCCAGGCCGGCGATGCGGTCCTCTTCGTCGGCCAGCATCTTCACGTAGCGCTGGCCCAGCGTGCTGTCGGCGGGTACCGCGGCCAGGTTGTCGCGCACGCGGGCCTGGTTGGCCTGCGCCCGCTCCAGATCGCCGTCCGCGCGCTGCACCGCCTGTTCGGCGCCGGCCAGTTCGCGGCGCAGGTCGGCCAGCTCGCGCAGGCGCTCGCGCGTGGCGTCGTCGGCCGCCGCGCCCGACCAGCGCATCAACACGTCGGCGTCGGCGTCCAGCAGGGCGAGTGTCTGCGCCTGCTGGCGTTCCTGTACCAGCGCGATCTCGGCTTGCGCACCCGCGTCCAGGTGCTGGCGCAGCCGCCAGTGCGTCGCCGTTTCGCCCGACAGCGCGTCCGAGCGGGCCTGCCAGCCGGGCCGGCGCGGCACTTCGATCAGCAGCTCGCGCGCGGCGTCGGGCGCGCCCTTGACGCGGTACTGGGTGTTCAGCCGCTGGACGCGGGTGGCCTGCAGCACGCCGTCGGCAATGCGCACGTCGGTGATGTCCTCCTGCGGCCGGGTCTCGGCCGTCACCTCCACCTTGCGGTCTTCGGCGAACAGGGCCAGGCGCGATTCGCTCGGCGGCACGGCCGCGAGCGCGGCGTCGCCGGCGTGCGCGCCGTCCGGGTCATACACGGTGAGAATGCCGGGCGGCAGCGTGACCCCGGTATCGTTCTGCAGCATGACGCCCGCGACGGGATGGCGCTGGCCGCGGTCGGCCTGGAAGACGGCGATGCGCGATCCGGCGACCTCGGCATCGACGAAGGGGATGGCAAGCGTGCCGCCGGCGGCCAGCGTGACGGGGCGCGGCAGGCGATACGAGGCCGCGGTCGCGCCTTCTTCGGCCGGCGCCGCCCCGGCCGAGCCCGCAGCCATCGGCGGCGGGGGAGCGGGCGCCGGTGCGGCCGCGACGCGTGCGGCCCGGTTCAGCATGAGCTGGCCGCTGGCGGCGCTGGCTTCCGCCATGGGGCGTTCGGCGCTGTCGTCGCGGCGCGGCGGCTCGGCCGCGCCGGTTTCGATGCCGAGCACCGGGCGTTCGTGCCAGGTGTGCTCGTAGAGCGCCTGCCGGTACATCACGGGAGCGCCCGTGGTCAGCGTGAGCTCGACGTCGCGCCAGTCTTCGCCGGTGGCGTTCTCCACGACGGCCCAGCTCTGCAGGCGCGCCTTGCCGTCGTCCTGCAGCACGAGCCGATGGCTGGTCTTCCAGACCGGCGCCGCGACCAGATGGTCGAGCACCACCTCGCGCGCGCCCGTGCCCTCCAGCGCAATGGCGAGATTGCGCGCATGCTGCGCCGTGCCGAGCCCGGTGACCGTGGCGGCGCGCGTCAGCCGCTCGCGCATCGCGTCGTCGAGGATTTCCAGAGTGGCGTCGGGCCCGAGGCGCAGCAGGTCGATCCGGCCCGGCGCCGTCAGCACGCTCAAGCGCGCCGCCGGCTCCGCCGCCTCCCCGGCCGGCGTCGGCCCCTGTGCGGGCCGTTCCACGCCCAGGATCACGCCCTCCACGTTGCGCCCGCCCGAACTCGCGCGCACCCGTGTGCCGGCCAGCGCCTGCGCAAGGTCGGGCAGCGCGGCCATGTCCTGCGCGTCGAAGGGCAGCGTACGGAAGGTTTCCTCCAGCGGCGCGGGGCCGTCCAGGCTCATGCCGGCGACCGTGCCGGCGGGGTCGCGCACCACCAGACTCTTGAGCCAGTCGTCGACGTCGCGCAGCGGCGCCTGGACGTGCAGCGTCTGGTTGCCGTCCACGCTGAAGACGCGGCGCACCTGGGCCATGCCGCCCGAGGAGAGCGACACCGCCACGACGCGGCCGCCGTCGTCGGCCGCATCCGCGTCCTGGGCCGCATGTGCGTTCGTGAGAACAAGAACGGTGGCCAGCATGGCGAACCGGGTGTGCAGGGGGCGGGGCATGGGCGACATCCGTGAAGACAATCCCGCCACTGTAGCAACCGTTGCCGGCAGCATGCGGTAACGCAGTGCATCGGCGGTGCGTGGAGGCCAGGCGCCAGGTTTCGGACGCCAGACGCCAGCCGCCAGAAGCCGTTGTTGATGACCGCTGTCGGGCAGCGTCGCGACACCTCCATGTTGCACGCACGACACAGCCACCCGCCCGCCGGCCTGTGGATAAGCCTGTGGATATCTCTGTGATCATGCGGTGTACATCCCTGTGGATAGGCTGTGAAAAGGCTGTGGAGGACCTGTGCACAATCGGCGCCATGCCGGCCGGACGGCCGCACCAGGACTGGCTGGCGGGCCGGGACTGCTGCGCCGCGCGGTCGCGGCCAATGCCATGCGCCTGTCATAAAGGGCGGACGGGTCCGAGCCGCGGTCATTACGTTGCATTGCAAAAAAAGAAAATGTAGCGTACATTACGTTTTAATCGGACTCCTCCTCCATGAGCGACTTTCTTCCTTCCGAACGGCGCGCCCCCACCCAGAAGGGCGAAGCCCGGCGCCTGCGTCTGCTCGACGTGGCTGCGCAGGCTTTCCTGGCGCACGGCTACGCCGCCACCTCCATTCAGGCCATCGTGCGCGAGGCCGGGGGTTCGGTCGCCACGGCATACCAGTTGTTCGGCAACAAGGAGGGGTTGCTCGTCGCTGTCCTGCAGCGCGAGTTCCAGTCCCTCGAAGCCTCGGTGTTCCCCGAGGGTCTGCCCGATCTGCCGGTGGCGCGCATGCTGCCCGAGATCGCCGAGCGCCTGCTCGCGCGCAACGTCACGCCACGGGCGGCCGGCTTCTATCGGCTGCTGCTCGGCGAGGGCGTGCGCCTGCCGCGCCTGGCCGAACCGCTCGCCGCACTCGTGAACCAGCGCATCCATGCGCCGCTCGAGCAATGCCTGCGCAGCGCTCAGCGGCGTGGCGAACTGGTGATCGACGATCCCGCGCGTGCGGCGCGAATGCTGCGCCAACTGCTCAACGGCATCGCCCATGACGCGCGCATCGTGGGCGGCCGCGCCGACGGCCCCACCGCAGAGGATCTGGCGGCCTGCCGCTACGCCATCGCGGCTTTTTTGAGAACCTATCAGCCCTGACGCCCCCGCGGACGCCCCGGCATAACGAAGCGAGACATTCGTGGCCCGTGTTCCTCTGTACATGCGTCCCGCGCCGGATTGGGAGCCCCACGAGCGCCCAACCATGCCGGGTTCGCCCGCCATGCCTTCCCACCGCCTGCGCACGCGCATCGCCTATGCGCTGGTCGCGCTGCTGGTCGGCATCACGGGCGGGCTGGGCAACGCCATGGTCACGGTCAACCTGGCCGCCTTCCAGGGCCACCTCGGGCTGACGCCCATCGAAGGCGCCTGGCTGCCGGCCGCCTACTTGATGGTCAACATGTCGGCCAACCTGCTGCTGCTCAAGTTCCGCCAGCAGTTCGGCCTGCGCCTCTATGCCGAGATCGGCCTGGCGCTGTATGCGGCGCTCACCATCAGCTATCTCTTCGTGCAGAGCCTGCCGATGGCGATCTTCGTGCGCGCGGCCAGCGGCTTTGCCGGCGCGACCACGACCACCCTGTGCGTGCTCTACATGCTGCAGGCGGCGCCGCGCGAGCACATCGTCAAGACGCTGGTGATCGGCATGGGCATCTCGCAGTTGGCGGTGCCGCTCGCCTGGATACTGTCGCCGGCCCTGCTCGACATGGGCGACTGGAGCCGGCTGTATGCGTTCGAAGCCGGGCTGGCGCTGTGCGCGCTGGCCGCCGTCGTCGTGCTCAAGCTGCCGCCGGGCCAGCACGTCAAGGCGTTCGAGCCGCTGGATTTCGTCACCTTCGCGCTGCTCATGCCGGCCCTGGCCCTGCTTGCCGCGGTGCTCGCGCAGGGCCGCCTGCAGTGGTGGACCGAAGCGCCCTGGCTCGCCTGGGCGCTGGTGGCGAGCGTGCTCCTGTTCTCGCTTTCCTTCTACATCGAGCATCATCGCGCCACCCCCTTGCTGCAGACGCGCTGGCTGGGCACGGCCGACACGCTGCGCTTCGCCTTCGGCGCGATCGCCATGCGCTTCATCCTTGCCGAGCAGAATTACGGTGCGGTGGGCCTGATGCAGGCCCTGGGCATGGGCGGCGACCAATTGCGCCTGCTCTATGTGCTGATCCTGCTCGGGCTGATCGCCGGCCTCCTGACCAGCGCCTTCACCTTCGGCCCGGCGGCCGGCAACCGGCTCATCCTCGCTTCCATCCTCCTGATCGCGGGCGGTGCCTTCCTGGACGCCCATGCCTCCAATCTGACGCGGCCGGTGAACCTGCTGCTCAGCCAGACCATGCTCGCCTTCGCCGGCGGCCTGTTCCTCGGCCCCATGTTGCTCTCGGGCGTGACGAAGGCCCTGGCCAACGGGCCGAACTATCTGGTGAGCTTCATCGTGCTCTTCTCGATCACGCAGAGCCTGGGCGGCCTGGCCGGCTCGGCGGTGTTCGGCACTTACCAGACCGCGCGCCAGACCTACCACGTGCAGCGCCTGGCCGAGCAGCTCTCGCCCACCGAACCATTGGTCGCCCAGCGCGTCCAGGCGCAGGCGCAGCGCTATGCCGGCGGCACCCCGGACCCGGGCCGGCGCGAGCGCCAGGGCACCACGCAGCTCGCCCAGACGGTCGTGCGCGAAGCCACGGTGCTGGCCTACAACGATGTCTTTCGCCTGATCGGCGCCTTCGCCATCGCGGTCTTCACCTGGACCTATTTCCATTCCTGGCGCGACCGGCGCCGGGCGGCCGCCGCCGCCGCCTCCCCGGCCGCGACCGCAGACGCCTCCACCACGACAAGCTCCTGAGAACATCATGTCCACCACACCCGCCACCGCTGCAGCCGTGCCTCCCGAACGGCCGGGAGACGCGCCAGAGCGCGCGCAGCCGCCCGCGCCCGAGCCCATTCCCAAGATCCTCAAGCCGCACCCGCGCACCGTGATCGTGATGGCCCTGGTGGCGCTGGCCGGCGTGCTCGCCATCCTGTACGCCTGGCAGCTCTGGCCGTTCGTGAGCGATGTGGTGAGTACCGACAACGCCTATGTCCGGGGCCAGATCACGGTGCTTGCGCCCCAGGTGAACGGCTACGTGGGCGAGGTGGCGGTGCAGGACTTCGCCCAGGTCCGCGCGAACGACGTGCTCGTGCGCATCGACGAGCGCATCTACCGTCAGCGCGTGGCGCAGGCCGAAGCCCAGGTGGCGGCGGCGCATGCCGGGCTGGACAACGTCGCGCAGAGCCTGGCCTCGGGCAAGGCCACGCTGGCCTCGCGCCAGGCCGAGCTGTCGTCGGCGCAGGCCGAATACCAACGGGCGCGGGCGGACGAGGCACGCGTCAACGAACTGGCCAGCCGCGGGTCGGTGTCCAACCGCGAGCGCGACCAGATCCGCGCGGCCGCGCGGGCCGCCGCCGCGCACGTCAAGCAGGCCGAGGCGGCGATCGACATCGCGCGGCAGGACATCGCGGCCACCGAGGTGTCGCGCGGCGGGCGCGAGGCCGACGTGGAGCTGGCCGAGGCCACCCTGCGCCTGGCGCGCATCGACCTGGACAACACCGTGATCCGCGCGCCGCGCGACGGCCAGGTCGGCGAAGTCGGCGTGCGCCAGGGCCAGTACGTCGCCGCGGGCACGCAACTCGTCTACCTGGTGCCGCGCCAGACCTGGATCGTCGCCAACTACAAGGAAACGCAGACCTACGCGATGCGCCACGGCCAGCCGGTGCGCTTTGCCGTGGACGGGCTGCCGGGCGACACCTTCCGCGGCTGCGTCGAGCGCATCTCGCCCGCCACCGGCTCGGAATTCAGCCTGCTGCGCCCGGACAACGCGACCGGCAACTTCACCAAGGTCGTGCAGCGCATCCCCGTGCGCATCGCCATCGATCCCGACCAGCCCGACGTGGAGCGGCTGCGTCCCGGCATGTCGGTGGTCACGCGCGTGGATACCTCGGTGCGCGAGCCGGCCGGGGAGTGCGGATCATGATCGCCATCGGTTCGCGCGGACGCGGCCCGGGCCTGGCCTGGATCGGCCTGGCGCTTTGCGGTGCCCTTCTTGCCGGCTGCGCGCCCATGCAGCCGCCCCGGCCTTCGGCTGCGCGCGTGGACGCCCCGGCCGACTGGCGGGCCCCGGCCGAGACCCAGGCGCCGGTCATGCCGACCTGGTGGCAGGCGTTCGGCGATGCCCGGTTGAATGCGCTCGTCGAGCGCGCGCTCGCCAACAACACCGACGTGCTGAGCGCGATGGCGCGCGTGGACGAAGCCCGTGCGCAGGCCCGCCTGGCCGCCATCGACACCGCGCCGCGAGTCGACGGCGTGCTCAGCGCCCAGCGCAGCCAGTCGCTCTCGGCCACCGGCCTGGCCGCCTCGAGCACGGTCCAGCCGACACTGCAGGTTTCCTACGAAGCGGACGTCTGGGGCAGGCTGCGCGATCTGCGCGATGCCGCGGTGCTCGGCGCGCAGGCCACGCAGACCGATCTGCAGACCGTGCGCCTGGCGGTGGCCGCCACGGTGGCGCGCTCCTACGTCGAACTGCTGGCGCTGGACCGGCAACTGCAGGTCACGCGCAGCACGGTCCAGGCGCGCGCCGATGCCCTGCGCATCGCGCGCGACCGCGCCGAGCTGGGCTACACCTCCCAGCTCGAATTGACCCAGGCCGAGGCCGAGCACGCGGCGGCCGAACAGTTGATCCCTGGCCTGGAACAGCAGATCGCCGACCAGGAGAACGCGATCCGCCTGTTGAGCGGCGACCCTCCGGGGCCGGTCGAGCGCGCCGCCGTCGACGCCGAACTGGCCATGCCGGCCACGCCTGGCGCCTTGCCGGCCCAACTGCTGGAGCGCCGGCCCGACCTCTTTGCCGCGCAGGCCCGCCTCGCGGCCAGCGATGCCACGCTGGCCGCCGAGCGCGCCCGCTTCTTCCCGCAGGTGCAGTTGTCCGCCAGTCTGGGGCGGCTTTTCGCGAGCGGCCTGAGCTTCGACCCCGCCACCGTGTGGACGGTCGGCGGCAGCGTGCTGGCGCCGCTGTTCGACCGCGACCGCCTGCGCGCCGGCATGGACGCGGCCACGGCGCGCCGGAACCAGGCGGCCTACGCCTATCGCGCCGCCGCACTGAGCGCCTTCAAGGAAGTCGAAGCGGCGCTGCTGGGCATCCAGCGCTACGACGCCGAGATCGCGCGGGCAAGCGAACGCCGCGAGGTGCTGGCGCGTTCGCTGGAGATCGCACGCGACCGCTATCGCGCAGGGTACTCTTCCTATCTCGCCGAACTGGACGCCCAGCGCACGCTCTTCGATGTCGAACTCGCGCTGGTGCGGCTGCGGGCGGCCCGCCACCAGGCCCTGATCGATCTCTACCAGGCGCTGGGCGGCGGCTGGTCCGCGACCGCGGCGTCCGCGCACGACCACGGGCAAAGCGCAAGCCTCGCCGTTTACGGCGAGAAAGCTCCCGACGTCAGGCGGGAGTGACTCATTCTGGAGGTAGT
>NZ_VLTJ01000011.1 GCF_007558815.1 Verticiella sediminum
CCGCGAACGCCATGCCGGCGCTGCCGGCCACCGCCTGCAGCGGCGCGTCGCGAAACGCCAGCGGGTGGGTTCACCTTTCACCGGTCGTGCGGCGCACGGCCTCTTCCCATTCGGCCATGCGCGCGTCGGCCTGGGCGCGGCTCAGGCGCGGCGTGAACACGCGTTCGGCGCGCCACAGGGCTTCGAGTTCCTGGCGGCTGCGATACACCCCGCTCGCCAGGCCGGCAAGGTACACGGCACCCAGGGCCGTGGTCTCGACCACGGCCGGGCGCACGACCTCCACGCCGAGCAGGTCGGCCTGGGTCTGCATGAGCAGGTCGTTGACGGCCGCGCCGCCGTCGACTTTCAGTTGACGTACGCCATGGTCCTGGCCGTCCACGCCCATAGCGCGCAGCAGGGCCGCGCTCTGGAACGCGATCGAGTCCAGCGCCGCGCGTGCGATGTGGCCCAGCGTCGTGCCGCGGGTGAGGCCGACCAGGGCGCCCGTGGCCTTCGGCTTCCAGTACGGCGCGCCCAGGCCGGTGAAGGCCGGCACGAACATCACGCCGCCCGCGTCGGGGACGGACTCGGCGAGTTGCTGTACGTCGGCCGAGGTTTCGATGGCTTGCAGGTTGTCGCGCAGCCACTGCACCACGGCGCCGCCGATGAAGACGCTGCCTTCGATGGCGTATTCGGCCTGCTCGCCGTGCTGCGCGGTGGTCGTGGTGATCAGCCCTTGATCGGACAGCGAGAACGCCGTGCCCAAGTGCTTGAGCATGAAGCAGCCCGTGCCGTAGGTGTTCTTGGCCGAGCCCGCGGTGAAGCAGACCTGGCCGAACAGCGCCGCCTGCTGGTCGCCGGCGACGCCGCCCAGCATCAGCGGCTCGCCGAACCAGTCGGCGCCCATGGCGCCGTAGTCGTGGCTGGAGGGGTGGACCTCGGGCAGCAGGCTGGGCGGGATGTCCAGGGCGCGCAGCAGGGTGTCGTCCCACTGGCGGGTGCGCACGTTCCAGAGCAGGGTGCGCGAGGCGTTGCTCACGTCGGTGGCGTGTACGCGGCCCCGCGTGAGATGCCAGATCAACCAGGTGTCCACGGTGCCGAAGGCGAGCTCGCCGCGCTCGGCGGCGGCGCGCGCACCATCGACGTTCTCCAGTATCCAGGCGAGCTTGGTGCCCGCGAAGTAGGGGTCGATGATGAGGCCGGTGCGCTCGCGCACTTCGCCGAGCAGCCCGTCGGCCAGCAGGCGGTCGCAGATGGGCTGCGTGCGGCGATCCTGCCAGACGATGGCGTTGTACACCGGTTCGCCCGTGCGGCGGTTCCATACCAGCGTGGTCTCGCGCTGGTTGCTCATGCCCACGCTGGCGATCTCGCCGGCACGGATGCCCGCCTGCTGCAGCGCCTGCTGCGCGGTCTCGCGCTGGGTGCGCACGAGCGTGCGCGGATCGTGCTCGACCCAGCCGGGGTGCGGATAGAGCTGTTCGAACTCGCGCTGCGCGCTGGCCCTGGGCGTGCCGGTGGCGGCGTCGAACACGATGGCGCGGGAACTCGAGGTGCCCTGGTCCAGGGCCAGCAGATAGGTCATGCGGATGTCTCCTTGCGTTCCGACAGCCAGCGGTCCAGACGGCCCTCGGCATCCATCGGCAGGTGCAGCCCCAGCTTGGTGCGGCGCCACAGAATGTCGGCGGCCGTGCGCGCCCACTCCTGCTCGACGAGGTAGTTGATTTCGGCGGCGTAGAGCCCGGGCAGCACTTCGTCGCCCAGGTCAGCGAGCGAGGCGCACCCGCCGAGCAGGCGCTCCATGCGGGTGCCATAGGCGCGCGCGTAGCGGGCCACCAAGCGTGCCGGCAGCCAGGGCAGCGCCCCCTGGCGCTCGCGCACATAGGCGTCGAAGCCGTCCGGCGCCCGGCTGCCGGGAAAGCGTGCGGCGATGTCGCCGCCAGGCAGGGGGGCGGTTTCGGTCCAGGCCGGCGCGCGGCAGCCCAGGCGCGGCGCAAGCTGGTCCATGGCGTCCTCGGCGAGCTTGCGGAAGGTGGTGATCTTGCCGCCGAATACCGAGAGCAGCGGGGCGGCGCCTTGCTCGCCGTGCAGGAGCAGTTGGTAGTCGCGCGTCACCGCCGAGGCCGAGGCGTGTTCGTCCTCGAGCAGCGGGCGCACGCCGGAATAGCTCCAGACCACGTCCGCCGGCGCGACGCTCTGCGCGAAGTAGTGGCTTGCCACGGCGCAAAGGTAGGCGGTCTCATCGGCGTCGATGGCGACGCGGTCGGGGTCGCCGGGAAAGTCCACGTCGGTCGTACCGATCAGGGTGAAGTCGCGCTCGTAGGGGATCGCGAACACGATGCGCTGGTCGCTGTGCTGGAAGATGTAGGCGTACTCGTGCGTGAAGCGCCTGGGCACCACGATATGGCTGCCCTTGACCAGCCGCAGCCCGCGCGCCCGGCGTTCAGGTTCGGCCTGGGCGGCGACGCTGGCGGCCCATGGGCCGGCTGCGTTGACCAGTGCGCGCGCCTGCACCATCCGGATCCCGCCGTCCTGTCCGCGCAGTTCGGCGTGCCAGGCGCTCCCTGCGCGTTCGGTGCGCAGCACTCGGCAGCGCGTGCGTATGTGGGCGCCGCGCTCGGCCGCATCGCGCGCGCACAGTACGACCAGGCGCGCATCGTCGACCCAGCCGTCCGAGTATTCGAAGCCCACGCGGTAGCCGGGGCGCAGGGCGGCGCCGGCCGGATGGCGCTGCAGCGCGATGCGCGTCGAGCCCGGCAGCATGCGCCGGTGCGCCAGATGGTCGTACAGGAAGAGGCCGGTGCGGATCAGCCAGGCTGGCCGCTGCGTGGCGTCGTGCGGCATGACGAAACGCAGCGGCCGGATGATGTGCGGGGCTACGCGCATCAGGCGTTCGCGCTCGATGAGGGCCTTGCGCACCAGCGAGAACTCGTAGTGTTCCAGGTAGCGCAGGCCGCCATGGATGAGTTTGGTCGACGCCGAGGAAGTGTGCGCGGCCAGGTCGTCCTTCTCGCAGAGCAGTACCGAGAGCCCGCGGCCGGCGGCGTCGCGGGCGATGCCCGCGCCGTTGACGCCCCCGCCGATCACGAGCAGGTCGTACGCGGGCGAGCTGGGGGTAGAGGGCATGGCGGTTCGAGGCGGCGGCGGACACCTGCGAGTGTCGGCCATCCCAGCCCCGCCGCGCAAGCCGCCCCGGGGCCCGCCGTCGTGGGCGTTGCCCGGTCGCGACGGCGCACGGCCGTCATTGCCGCGTCGTGAAGAAACGCTCGAGACGGCGCGGCAGCCAGTTCAGGTGCGGCCGCAGCCGGCCGGCCGGAAAGACGGCGTGCCCGCCGCGCGCCGGCTGGTGCAGCAGCACCTGGTCGGAGGCCTGGTGCACGCCGGGCAGGACCGCCCCGGGCAGGAAGGGGTCGTTGCGCGCGTTCAGCAGCAGCGTGGGCACGGCGATGCCGGGCAGCCAGGGCAGGGCCGAGGCGCGCGTCCAGTAGTCCGCCACGCCGGCAAAGCCGTGGACCGGCGCGGTATAGGCATCGTCGAACTCGTACAGGTCGCGCGACTCGGCCACGCGCATCACGTCGATGATGGCCGGAAAGCGGCGCGCCTTGTCGAGCACCTTGTTGCGCAGGGTGCGCATGAACATGCGCGTGTAGATCTCGCGATTGACGAGGCCGCGGCCCAGGTTGTGCCCGCCGGCGGTCAGATCGAGCGGTGCGGACACGGCAGCGCACGCCGCCAGCCAGCCGGCCTGCGCGCCGCTCTCGCCCAGGTACTTGGCGAGCGCGTTGCCGCCCAGCGACACGCCGGCGGCATACCATGCCGCCCGCGGCAGGCGCGCGCGCGCGGTGCTCAGCATGAACTCCACGTCGCCGCTGTCGCCGGAATGGTAGGCGCGCGGCAGGCGGTTGGGCGTACCGGAGCAGCCGCGAAAATGCGGTACCACGACGACCCAGCCGCGCGCCCGAAAGTGATGTGCGATCGATTGCGCATAGGGACTGGCGCTGCTGCCTTCCAGGCCATGAAACAGCACCAGCGCCTTGCGCGCCTCGGCGTCTTGCGCGGCCAGGGCGGCCACAGGCTGGTTGCCGGGCGTGGCCCAGTCGAAGTCGAGGAAATCGCCGTCCGGCGTGTCGACGCGTTCGCGCTGGAAGCTCACGCGCAGATGCGAGCCCCAACGCGCACCGACGATCGTCTGGCTATGGCCCTCGGGCAGCCAGGCGGGAACAGGGCAATCGGAAGCGTCGAAACGTGCGGGCATGCGGGCAAGGAGAACGGTCTCAGGCTGGGCCTGGCGTTCCTGGGGCGTCACAGTGATGACCCGGCCTCGCGGCGCAGGGGTCGGTGAGACGGGCCGGTGCAGGGCCGGGCGTGGCCAGGCAGGCGACAGGCACGCCATGCCGGGCCGCGCAGCCGGTTCAGTGTGCGCCGACGTGCTCGCCGGGCCGCAGGCGATATTCGGCGCCGCAATACGGGCAGCGCGCGAAGCCGGTGGTGGCGACGTCCAGATACACCTTGGGATGCAGGTTCCACAGCGGGGTGTGCGGCCCCGGGCAGGAAACCGGAAGGTCGGCGGCGCCGACCTCGTGGACCTCGTGCGTCTGGCCCGGCTGGGCTGTCGTGCTGGCAGAGGATGCAGTGGACATGGATACCGTCAAACCTTGGTGAGCCAGTGGTGATACTTCGCGTCGCGGCCGTTCACGATGTCGAAGAACGCCTTTTGCAGCTTCTCGGTGACCGGGCCGCGGCTGCCGGAACCGATGCGGCGGTTGTCCAGCTCGCGGATGGGCGTGACTTCGGCGGCCGTGCCGGTGAAGAAGGCTTCGTCGGCGATGTAGATGTCGTCGCGGGTGAGGCGGCGGCTGCGCACTTCCAGGCCCAGGTCGGCGGCGACGGTCTGCACCGTGGCGCGCGTGATGCCGGTCAGGGCCGAGGCGATCTCGGGTTCGTACAGGATGCCGTCCTGGACGATGAAGAGGTTCTCGCCCGAGCCTTCGGCCACGAAGCCCTGCGTGTCGAGCAGCAGCGCTTCGTCGTAGCCGTCCTGCGTGGCCTCGGTGTTGGCCAGGATGGAGTTGGCGTAGGTGCTGGCGAGCTTGGCGCGCGGCATCGTCGAATTGACGTGGGCGCGCTGGAACGACGAGGTCTTCACGCGGATGCCGCGCTCCATGCCGTCCTCGCCCAGGTAGGCGCCCCAGGGCCAGGCGGCGATCGCGACGTGCACCCTGGCGCCGCGCGGCGAGACGCCCATCTTCTCCGAGCCGTAGAAGGCGATCGGACGGATGTAGCAGGAATCGAGCTTGTTCTCGCGGACCACTTCGCGGTGCGCTTCGTTGATCTGCTCCTGCGTGTAGGGCATCTCCATCATGTAGATGCGGCCGGAGTTGAAGAAGCGGCGGGTGTGGTCCTGCAGACGGAAGATCGCGGTGCCGATGTCGGTGTTGTAGGCGCGTACCCCTTCGAATACCGCCAAACCGTAGTGCAGCGAGTGCGTGAGCACGTGCACGTTCGCTTCGCGCCAGGGAACGAGCTTGCCATCGAACCAGATGAGCCCGTCGCGATCTGCCATCGACATGATGAATCCTTTAGGTGTGCGGGTACCGCGTCAAGAAGTGTAAAAGCGGGATAGCCTGGCATTATACGACTGCCCAGCGTGGCGCCGGACAGCCACGTAGAATGCGGGTTTTCCCGACGCGCGCCCGCGCGGGTTCCGCTCTGCATCGCCGCATGCCCGTGCCTGTCCCAGTCTCATTGCGTTCGTTTTCATGCCCAGGTGATGCCGCGCTCGCCGCAGGCCGGCCAGGGTCGGACCCTCGATGCGGGACGACGCCATGAGCGCGCCGGCCGCTTCCGACGACTGGCGCGACGGCGCCCGGGCAGGGGTGCGCGCTGTGTCGGGCGCGCTGCTCGCCACGGCGATCTGGGGCATGGTCACGGGTATCGCGATGGTCAAGTCCGGCCTGACGGAGTCGCTGGCGCTGACCATGACGCTCGTGGTCTATGCCGGTTCGGCCCAGCTCACCTCGCTGCCCCTGATCGCCGCGGGCGCGCCGCTCTGGCTGATCTTCGCCGCGGGCCTGGTCGTCAATCTGCGCTTCGTGATCTTCGCCGCGGCCCTGCAGCCGTATTTCCGGCATCTCTCATGGCCGCGCCGTCTGGGCCTGGGCTTCATCACGACCGACATTTCGTTCGTGCTGTTCGTGCCGCGCTACGCCCATGCCGAGCGCCGGGGCACGAACGAACAGATCGGCTTCTTCCTGGGCTGCGTGGTGCCGGGCTGGTTCGCCTGGCAGGGCGGCTCGATCCTCGGCATCTATGTCGGCGCCCTCGTGCCGCCCGCGTGGTCGCTCGAGTTCGCCGCCATCCTGGCCCTGCTCGCGATCACCGTGCCCCTCGTCAATGCGCGGCCCGTGGTACTGGCGGCGCTCGCCGCCGGCATCGTCGCCTGGTTCGGTCAGCCCCTGCCGTTGCGGCTGGGCCTTGCGGCCGCGGTGATCACCGGGATCGCGGTCGGCATGCTGGCCGAACGGCGGCTCGGCGTGCGTCGCCCCGCGCCGCCGGTGGCGCCCGGCGGGCAGGAGGGCGGCGATGAGCGCTGACGTGGGCTACGTCCTGCTGGCGATTCTGATGCTGTTGCTGTGCAGCGCGCTGGCGCGCTGCGGCTATCTGCTGCTGGGCGACTTCTTCCCGCTGCCGGAAAGCGTGCGCCGCGCGTTCCGCTACGCTCCCGTGGCAGCGCTGGTGGGCATCATCGTGCCCGACGTGCTGTCCTGGCATCCCGGCAGCCTGCCCGAGGTGGACGCGCGCCTGCCCGCGGTCATCATCGCCGCCTGGATCATGTGGCGTACACGCAGCGCGCTGGCCACCATCGGCACGGGCATGCTGGTGCTGCTGGCCCTGCGCTGGCTGGCCGGCTAGCGGCGAGGCGGGGCCGCGGTTTCACGATCGCTGCGCGGCCGGGGCTTGCCACCCGGCCGTGGGCTCCGACAAACTGGCACGAGACCATGACGCCGAGATACCCGTGACCCCAGTCCTGCCCCCGCGTGCCCGCGCCCTCATCGACACCCTCGGCCTGCAGCCGCATCCCGAGGGCGGCTACTTCCGTGAAGTGCATCGCGCCGATGCGCAGGTGCAATGCGCCGACGGACAGGCGCGCGCGGCGATGACCACCATCTTCTTCCTGCTGCCCGCCGGGGCGGTGAGCCGCTGGCATCGCGTGAGCAGCGACGAGGTCTGGCATTACTACGAAGGCGCGCCGCTGGAGCTGGCGGTGCTGCCCGCGCACGCGTCCGCGGTGGCGCGCATGACGCTGGGCCTGGTGGCCACCGGCACTTTGCCGCTGCGCGTGGTGCCGGCGCAGGCCTGGCAGGCCGCGCGCTCGCTCGGCGAGTACACGCTGGTCGGCTGCAGCGTCGGGCCAGGCTTCACCTTCGCCGATTTCGTCCTGCTCGACGCGCTGCCGGGCGCGCAGTGGCCAGCCGCCCTGGCGGCCGATCGCGCGGGTTTCTGATGCCCTAGCCGCGCTCGCCCAGCACCGTGCGCCACAGTTCGATCACCGCCGCGCGCTCCTCGGGCAGCGCATCGGCGGCGATGCGCGCTTTTTCCATGCCGCGCAGGCGCAGCGCGTGCTGCTCGGCGCGCAGCCGGCGATAGGCGTCGCCTGCGCGCCTGCCCAGGTCGGGCGAGATCAGTCCGGCTTCGCCGGCAATGCGCAGCAGCGCGATGTTGCCGAGGTTCTCGAGCAGCGGCGGGTGCTCGCGCGCGTGCAGGAGGACCAGGTACTGAGTGACGAATTCGATGTCGACCATGCCGCCCGGGTCGTGCTTGACGTCGAACAGGCCCGACTTGTTGGGATGGCCGGCCGCGATGCGCGCGCGCATTGAGCGAACCTCCTCGGCGAGGACGCCGGCGTCGCGCGGCAGCAGCAGCACGTCGCGGCGGATGGCCTCGAAGCGCGCGCCCACGCCCGCGTCGCCCACGGCGTAGCGCGCGCGCGTGATGGCCTGGTGTTCCCAGGCCCAGGCGCTCTCGCGCTGGTAGCGCGCGAACGCGCTCACCGTGGCGGCGACCAGGCCGGCGTCGCCGTCCGGCCGCAGGCGCAGGTCGACCTCGTAGAGCCGGCCTGACGAGGTCATCGAGTTCAGCCACGAGACGATGCGCCGGCCCAGGCGCACATAGCGTTCGCCATGCGCCTCGTCCGAATCGTCGAAAAGGAACACCAGGTCCAGGTCGGACTCGTAGCCGAGTTCCTTGCCGCCGAGCTTGCCGTAGGCAATGACGGCGAATCGCGGCGGTTCGGTGGCGTCGGGCGCGGCCTGGCACCACACGCGCGCGATCGTCTGCTCCAGCATGAGGTCGGCCAGCAGCGAGAGGTAGTCGCCGACCTTCTCGACGCTGATCTGGCCTTCCAGGTCCTGCGCGAGGACATGGAAGCTCACCTGGCGCTGCGTGTCGCGCATCAGGTTCATCTGGCGCTCGATGTCGGGCGTGCCGTCGGGCAGCACGCAGGCGTCGAGCGCTTCGACGAGCTGGCGCCGGATCTGGCCGAAATCCGGCGGCGCCATCAGCGCCCGCCAGTCGATCAGGCTGTCGAGCAGCAAGGGATGGCGCGTGAGGTACTGGGCGACCCATTCGCTGGCCCCGATCATGCGGGCCACCCGCGCGAGCGCCTGCGGATACTCGGCAAGCAGGGTGAGGTACACCCGGCGCTGCGCGATCTGCTCGAAGAGATCGCACAGGCGGCCGAGCGTGACCGACGGGTTCACGGTGCCGGCCGCGGCTTGCAGCGCCGCGGGCAGCAGGTCTTCCAGGCGGGCGCGGCTGCTGTCGGGCAGGCTGCGCACGCGCGGCGTCTCGAGCAGGCGCTGCACGCGGTCCAGCGCCGCCGGCGCGGTGTCGCCGAAGCCCTGGCGCGCCAGTTCGCTCAGGCGCTCGTCGCTCGGCGCGCTATCCGGTTCGGCGGTGCCGCCAGGACGCGCGTCCGCGCCTTGCAGCCCGGTGATGCAAAAGACGTCGCGAAACGTGGCCTCGACGAAATCGCGGTGCCCGGCAAGCTGGCGCTCGAACTCGGCCGCGTCCGCCAGGCCCAGCGCGCGGGCAAGGGCGGCGCGCTGTTCGGGAGCGCGCGGCAGGATGTGGGTCTGCTGGTCGTCCTGGTATTGCAGTGCGTGTTCGAGCCGGCGCAGGAAGCGGTAGGCGTCCTCCAGGCGGCGCGCACTCTCGGCGTCGACCAGGCCGGCCGCCCGCTGCGCATGCAGCGACTCGATCAGGCCGCGCGTCTGCAGGGCCGGCAGGCGGCCGCCGCGGATGAGCTGGCTGAGCTGGACGACGAACTCGATCTCGCGGATGCCGCCTTCGCCGAGCTTGACGTTGTCGGCCTGGGGCAGTTGCTGGCCGGTGCGGCTGAGCGTGCGGCGGTTCCAGTCATCGCGGATGCGCTCGCGCAGGCCGCGCAAGGCGCGCATGGCGTCGAAATCGAAGTATTTGCGGAACACGAAAGGCCGGCGCAGGGCTTCCAGTTGCTCGGCCTGGGCCTGCGGCCGGCTGTCGGCGAAGGCCTGGACGCGGATGCGGCGTGCCTTGAGCCAGGCGTAGCGCTCCCATTCGCGCCCCTGGGTGATGAGGTAGTTCTCGAACGCGTCCAGGCTCCAGGCGAGCGGCCCGGCGTCGCCGTCGGGCCGCAGCCGCAGGTCGGTGCGGAACACGTAGCCGTTGGCGTCGATGTCGGCGAGCACCGGCATCATGCGGCGCGTGAGGCGGCCGTAGAACTCATGGTGCGACAGCGGCCGCCGCCCGTCCGTCTCACCTTCGTCGCCATACAGCATGACCAGGTCGATGTCGGAGGACACGTTGAGCTCGCAGCCGCCGAGCTTGCCCATGCCCATGATGAGCATTTCCTGGGGTTGGTCCGAGCCGGCCTCGCGCGGCACCCCGTGCGTCTCGGCCAGTTCGGCGGCGATGCTGCGATAGGCCGCAGCCACGGCCAGGTCGGCGAGGTCGGTCATCGCGCCGGTGACTTCCTCCAGCGGTGCGAGGCCGGCCAGATCGCGCACCATGGCGGTCAGGAACACCCGCTGGCGCAGCTTGCGCAGGGCGGCACGGCAGATGTCCTGGGCCAGCGGCTGGCGGTGCAGCGCGGCGGCCTCGACCCCGGCCAGTTCGGCCAGCCAGGCCTCGATGCGGACGCGCTCGAGCGGCTGGGCGGCCGCCGTGGCGAGCCAGTCCGCCAGCCCGGGGTGCGCCTCGGTCTGGACGCGCAGATAGGCCGACCAGGCCAGGGCGGGAGCGAGCAGGGAGCAGTCCGGGGTGTTCATGACGGTGGCACAAGGGCAGTACGGGCAAGCAGCGAGAATACTGCAAGGCCCAGGCTGTATCGACCTTCATCCCTCAACGCGCGTTTGCTGCGCCCCAGGTCCGCAGGCGGCACGCCGCATGCTGTAGACGGCCTGCCGCCGGTGCGCTGCCGGCGCAGTGCGCCATGAGTCACTCCCGCCTGAAGAATGAGCCCATACGTAGAAAGCGAGGCGCCTTCGGCGCCCGGATGGGTTTGCGCTTTGGCCCGTGGTCACGTCGTGTGACAGTGCATCGGTGCAGTCACCGGCATGGTCGAGCTACCATTGCAGCGTTGTTGCCGGCGGCACGCCGCCGGGCGGCCTTGCGTGGCCGTGTCGCGTTCCTGGAATCCCACGTGTTCTTGTCTTTGAATCGTCGCCGTGCCGATGCCGTTTCCGTCGCGCCCGGGCGGCGTGCGCGCTCGCCCGGGGCCGGGGGCGCTCGCTGATGGCCTCGCGTCCCGGTCGCTGGCTGCGCGCGCTCGCCGTCGCCGCGCTCGCGGCCGTCCTCGCCCTGGCCTTGTTCGCGCTGGGCGTGCGCTTCTATCTGCTGCCGCATGTCGACGATTACCGTCCCGCGCTGGAACGCTATGCGACGCGGGTCATGCGCACGCCGGTGCACATCGACCACATCGAAGGGCGTTGGGGCGGCCTGCGTCCCCATCTTGAAGTGACCGGCCTGCGCATCTCGGATGCGCAGGGCGTGCCCTCGCTGTCGGTGCCGCACGCCGTGCTGTCGCTGTCGTGGCGCAGCCTGGTCAGTTGGCGCGCCGACCTGTCCGATCTGCAGGTGATCGGCGCCACGGTGCGCGCGCATCGCGGTGAGGACGGCATCTGGACGGTGGCCGGGCGCAGGGTCGAGCGCAGCGCCGACGGCGGCCGGCTGCTCGACAACCCCGCTTGGCAATGGGTGCTGGAGCAGCCGCGCATGAGTGCGCGCGACGTCACGCTGGTGCTCGAAGACGAGCGCATCGCGCCGCATCGGTGGGTCTTCTCCGACCTGCAGGCGCGCACGCGTCATCGCGGCCTGGCCGACGTGCATTTCGAGGCCGAAGCCAATCCCCCCGCGAGCTACGGCGGCACGCTCAAGGCGCAAGGCCGGCTGTCGCCCGCGCTGGGCCGGCTGCTGGACCGCAGCGCGCCCGGCTGGACGGGACAGGCCGCGGTGGCCGTCGATCGTCTGGAACTCGCCCGCATCGCCGAGCTGTTTCCGGGCACCGTCGACGCCGACGGCATCGTCGATGCCCAGGGTCAGATCGCCTTCACCGACGTCGAACTGGGCGCCTGGTCGGCGGACCTTTCCTGGGCCGACGTGGCCCTGGCCGTGCCGCGCGGTACGGCGGTGCTCGGACGCGGCTCGGCGCAGTTGCGCGGCACGGTCAGCGAGCGCGCGCTGGCCGGTGCGCTCAGCCTGCGCGACGCCGCGCTCGACCTGCCGGGTGTGTTCGAGGCCGCCCGCGTTCCTGTGCACGCCCTGGACGGCCAGCTCGACCTGCGCTTCGGCGCGGGCGAACCGCTGCGTCTGGGCTTCGAGGACGTACGCATTGATGCGGGCGAAACGGCGTTGCGCGCGCAGTTCAGTGCGCGCGGCCGTTGGCAACCCGGCGGCCGGACCCGGGCGGGCACGCTCGAACTCGAAGCCGGCACCGAACGCATACCGGCGGCCGCCATCGCGCGCTACATGCCCAAGGTGGTCGGGCCCGGCGTGCGGCGCTGGCTGCGCCAGGGGGTGACTGCCGGTACCTTGCACGACGTTCGCGCCACCGTCTCGGGCGACCTTGCCGATTTTCCGTTCGACCGGCATCCCGACGCCGGCACCTTCCGCATCGCGGGCCGGGTGAGCGACGCGGTCATCGATGCCGCGCCCGGCGCGGCGCGGCCCTGGCCGCCGTTCGAGGCGGTCAACGGGGAAGTCGTGGTCGAGCGCGCCACCTTGCAGGCGGATGTCGAATCGGCGCGCGTGGTCCAGGGCCTGCCGCAGCCGGTGCCGGTCGAGCAGGCGCAGGTCCGGATTCCCGATCTGCATGCGGGCGCGGTCATGACGGTGCAGGCCGAGGCGCACGGGCCGGCCCAGTCTTTCCTCGCCTATGTCGGCAACACCCGGCTCGCCGACTTCACCGGGCATTTCCTTTCGCAGACGCAGGCCACGGGCGAGCTGCGCGTACCGGCGACCGTGGTCATGCCTTTCGGACATCCGGAGCGCACCGAGGTCGCGGGCGAAGTCGAGCTGGCCGGCAACACCGTGCGGCTGCATCCGGCCGCTCCGCCCTTGGCGGACAGCCGCGGCACGGTGCTCTTCACGCACAACAGCGTGGGCGTGCGTGCGCTGCAGGCGCGCTTTCTCGGCCGCCCGCTGCGCGCCGAGGGCGTGATGCCGCTGGCAGGCGGGCAGGGCATCGTCGTGCGCGGCGGCGTTCAAGCCGACGCGATGCGCCGACTATGGGGCTATGCCTGGCTCGACCGCCTGCAGGGTGCCACCGCTTTCACCGCGCGCATCGCCTCGGGCCCGAGCGGCCCGGGGCTGGTGCTCGACTCCGATCTCTCGGGCCTGGGGCTGGCGCTGCCCGCGCCGCTGGGCAAGCCGGCGTCCGCCGCCTGGCCGACACGCATCGAGCTGGTCCGCGGCGCCGTGCCGGGTGTCAGGCGCCTGAACGTGGACCTGCGCGAGCGCGCAAGCCTGGCGGCGGAATTCGGCGCGGACACCGGCATGCGGCCGTTGCGTGCGGGCCTGGGCGTGGGCACCGGCGCAACGCTGCCCGACACCGGCCTGCGCATCGATGCCGCCGCGAAGGTGGTCGACCTCGGCGCGTGGGGCGGGGCGATCGCGAGCCTCATGGCCGAGGAAACGGCACAGGGCGGCGCGCAGGCCGGAGGGGAGGGCACGGGGAATGATCTGGGCGCCTGGCTCGCAAGTGCGCCCCTGCAGGCACACCTGCGCGCGCAGCGGGCCGAAGCCCTGGGCCTGGGCTTCGACGAGATGGACGTGAACGCCCAGCGCCTGAGCGGCGAGCGTTGGCGCGCGCGCATACGCGCCCGCCAGGCCGACGGCACGCTCGACGCGCTCGGGCCGACCGACGCCCTGCAGGGACGCTTCAGCCGCCTCGCGCTGCAGCCGCTGGCTTCCGCCGCGCAGGACGAGCAAGCGCCCGTGCCCGAGACGCTGGCCCGACTGCCCGACATCGCTCTGGACGTCGAGGATTTCTCCTTCGATCGCTGGGCGCTCGGCAAGCTGCATTTGCGCGCGACCAACCGGCCCGGCAACACACCGGTCTGGCAGGTGCAGACGCTGCGCATCGAGAATCCCGCCGCCTCGCTCGATGCCACCGGCGAATGGCGCGCGTCCACGGGCGGCCTGCAGCGGCGGCGCACCACCCTGGACGTGTCGCTCGCGGTGCGCGATGCCGGCGCGCTGGCCGATCGCCTCGGCCTGCCCGGCGTGCTGGCGGGCGGCGCCGGCTACGCGAAGGGCTCCGTGGGCTGGGAGGGCCATCCGTTCTCCTACGACCTGCAGGGCACCGACCTGCACCTGGGCATTGCGCTGGACCATGGCCGCTTTCTCGAAGCGCCCGACAGCCGCCTGCTCGGCATCCTCTCGCTGCAGACGCTGGCGCGCACGGCGACCTTCCAGCAGGGCGGCCTGTTCCAGTCGGGTTTCGCCTGGGACACCCTGCGGGCCGAGGTGAGCGCGGCGCGCGGCAGCGCCACGCTCGACAGCTTCGCCCTGCGCGGGCCGACCGCCAGCGTGGTGATGTCCGGCGGGCTGGACCTCATGCAGCGCACGCAGGATCTGCGCGCGGTGATCGTCCCGCACGTGGACGCCAGCGCGGCGGCGCTGCTGGCGGGCGTGGCGATCAACCCGTTGGTGGGGGCGGGCGCCTTCCTCGCCCAACTGCTGCTGCGCGAGCCGCTGGCCGCGGCGCTGACCTTTCAGTACGACATTCGCGGACGCTGGGACGAGCCGCGGGTCGAGCGCGTCTCGTCGCGCTGACCGGACGCGTGCCGCGCGGGGTATACACTGTCCGGACCCTGGCCCCGCAAGCGAGCAACGCCACCATGAAACCCTCCTCCGATCGAGCGGCCATGCCGGTCGCCGCTGTGCAGATGGTGTCCACGCCCAGTGTGGACGAGAACATCGCGGCCGCGCGCGCGGGCATCGCCGAAGCCGCCGCCCAGGGCGCGCGGCTGGTCCTGCTGCCCGAGTACTTCTGTCTCATGGGGCGGGCCGATACCGACAAGGTCGCGGTGCGCGAAGCCGAGGGCGACGGGCCGATCCAGTCCTTTCTCGCCGAGGCCGCGCAGGCGCACGGCGTGTGGCTGGTGGGCGGCACCTTGCCGCTCGCCTGTCCCGATCCCGGCCGCGTCTACAACACCAGCCTGGTCTTCGCGCCCGACGGCCGGCAGGTCGCACGCTATGACAAGATCCATCTCTTCAGCTTTCACCAGGGCGAGAACGCATTCGACGAGGCACGCACGATCCAGGCCGGCGGCGCGCCGGCGGTCTTCGACGCGCCAGTGGGCCGCGTCGGCCTGTCGGTGTGCTACGACCTGCGCTTTCCCGAACTCTATCGGGCCATGGGCGAGCTGGCCTTGATTCTGATGCCCGCCGCCTTCACCTATACGACAGGCAAGGCGCATTGGGAACTGCTGCTGCGTGCGCGTGCCGTGGAGAACCAGTGCTACGTGCTGGCCGCCGCCCAGGGCGGCGTGCATCCCACCGGCCGTCGTACCTGGGGCCATTCCATGCTGGTCGATCCCTGGGGAGAGATCGTGGCGTGCCGCGAGCAAGGCCCGGGCGTGGTCGCCGGCGTCGTCGATCCGGCCCGCATCGCCGAGGTGCGCGCAGCGCTGCCCGCGCTGCGCCATCGCGTCTTATGATGCTGCCTGCCGATCCGCCAGTTGCTTCTTTCAGGACATACATGAAACTCGTCGAACCGAACATTCAGGCATTGGCCACTGCGCAGTCGCTGCTGCTCGAGCCCTGGGGGCTGACCCAGGCCGACCTGTCGCGCGCGCTGGCCGAGATCTTTGCGCACCGCGTCGATTACGCGGACCTGTACTTCCAGTACACGCGCAGCGAAGGCTGGAGCCTGGAGGAAGGGATCGTCAAGACCGGCACCTTTTCCATCGAGCAGGGTGTGGGCGTGCGCGCGCTCTCGGGCGAGAAGACCGCCTTCGCCTATTCCGACACGCTCTCGCGCGACGCGCTGATGTCCTCGGCCCGGGCGGTGCGCAGCATCGCGCGCCAGGGCGGCGGCAAGATCAAGGTCGCCGATGCCTTCGCGCAGCGCGGTGCGCGCACCCTGTATCGCGGCATCGACCCGGCGGCCAGCATGGAGGCCGCCGAGAAGGTGGCCCTGCTCGAGCGGGTCGAGCGCAAGGCGCGCGCTGCGGACCCGCGCATCATCCAGGTCATGGCCGGCCTGGGCGCCGAATACGACGTGATCATGGTCGCGGGCAGCGACGGGCGCCTGGCGGCCGACGTGCGGCCGCTGGTGCGCCTGTCGGTTACGCTCATCGTCGAGCAGGACGGCCGCCGCGAGGCGGGTCACGGCGGCGGGGGCGGGCGCACCGGGCTGTCCTACTTCACCGACGAGGTGCTCGACGGCTACGTCGAGCGTGCCGTTCACGAAGCCCTCGTGGCCCTGGAAGCGCGGCCCGCGCCCGCGGGCGAGATGCCGGTGGTGCTGGGCTCCGGCTGGCCCGGCATCCTGCTGCACGAAGCGGTCGGCCACGGCCTGGAAGGCGACTTCAACCGCAAGGGCTCGAGCGTGTTCTCCGGGCGCATCGGCGAGCGCGTCGCGGCCAAGGGCGTGACCGTCATCGACGACGGCACCCTGGAGGGCCGACGCGGCTCGCTGAACGTCGACGACGAAGGCAACCCCACGCAGTGCAACGTGCTGATCGAGGACGGCATCCTGCGCGGCTACATGCAGGACAGTCTGAACGCGCGCCTCATGAAGACCGCGGTGACCGGCAACGGACGGCGCGAATCCTTCGCCCACCTGCCCATGCCGCGCATGACCAACACCTACATGCCGAGCGGCGACAAGGACCCGCAGGAGATCATCGCCTCGGTCAAGCGCGGCCTCTACGCCGTGAACTTCGGCGGCGGCCAGGTCGACATCACCAACGGCAAGTTCGTGTTCTCGGCGTCCGAAGCCTACATGATCGAAAACGGCAAGATCACCTATCCGGTCAAGGGCGCCACCCTGATCGGCAACGGCCCGGACGCGATGACGCGGGTCAGGATGGTCGGCAACGACATGCGCCTGGATTCCGGCGTGGGCACCTGCGGCAAGGACGGCCAGAGCGTGCCCGTCGGCGTGGGTCAGCCCACCTTGCGCATCGACGGCCTGACGGTGGGCGGCACGGCCTGAGTCCCCGGCCGCCGCGCCGACGCGCAGTGCCCGAACGGGCGCAGCCTTTCAGGGGGTTGCGCCCGTTTGCCGTTGCAGACCGGTCTGGCGGCGATGCTGCCGCAGGCGGCCGCGTCCCGACAGCCGCATCAGGGTGCGCAGGGCAACGATGCCCCCGACGGTCTCGATGATGCCGGCCGGTATCCAGAGGATGAGCCCGCCCAGGTTCTGGTCGAACTGCGCGCTCATGGCCAGCGCCCGGCCACAGACGTCATAGACCGGATAGAAGTCGCGCTCGCTGAAGGTGAGCACCGCCCCCGCGATGATCTGCGGCGTCATGGTGAGCACGGGCGAGAGCACCCGCAGGCCGGGCGACAGCGCCGCCGGCGGGCTCGGCCGCCGGTCGAGCAGCAGGTTCCAGTAGAGGATGCCGCTCAGCACCACCGACCAGTTCATCAGCCGGTAGAGCTTCCAGTCGAGCATGGCGTAGAACTGGATCGAAGGCACCAGCCAGATCAGCACCAGCAGCACGAATGCGGTGGCGACCAGGAAAGGGTTGGTGCACAGCCAGACCACGGCCTTGCCGAGCGGCGTGTGCGTGAAACGCCGCAAGGCCGCGCGCCAGGCCAGGGGCAGGCCGGCGCGCATCACCGACCCCGGGTAGGCGGCCATGATGAGCAGCGGCGCCAGATGGTGCAGCACGACGTGCTGCGCGCGATGGATGAAGAACATGCGCTCGGCGTAGTAGTCCAGCCGGGTGTGCATGGACAGGTACAGAACGACCATGCCCGTCCAGAACAGGATCTGCCGCAACCGTCCGACGCGCTGGTGCCTGCAGCCGCGCGCGAACAGCACGCTGGCCGCGGCGAAGCAGACCAGCAGGGTGGGCGAGAACTCCCAGGGAACGAGCCAGACGAGCAGGTCCAAGCGCGGCTCCGGTCAGCGTCCGGCCAGCCAGGCCACGAGCTGGTCGTTGAAGGTACGCAGGTTGAAGGCCTGGCTGTCGTTGGCCATGCTGACCAGCAGATAGTGCCGGCCGCTGGCGCCGCGCACGTAGCCCGCCAGCGCGCTCACGTCGCGCAGCGTCCCGGTCTTGAGATGGGCGCGGCCGGCGGCGCCGTCGTTGCGCCAGCGCCGCCGCACGGTGCCGTCCTCGCCGGCGATGGCCATCGACGCGACGAATTCCGGCATGCGCGGCGACAGGTAGGCCGCATGCAGCATACGCGCGAGGCTGTTGGCCGAAATGCGCCCGTCGCGCGACAGCCCGGAGCCGTTCTCGATGCGCAACTCGGGAAAGTCCAGCCCCTGGTCGGCGAATACGCGGCGCAGCGCGGCCGCGCCGGATTCGGGCGTGGCCATGCCGGGCATGTGCTCGGCACCCAGGGCGAGCAGCATCATGCGGGCCATGACGTTGTTGCTGAACTTGTTCACAGTGCGGATCTGTTCGGCCAGCGTGCGCGAGGTGTGCGAGACCAGCACCTGACCGTTGGCGGGCGCCGGACCGTCGATGATCGGGCCGTTGAGCGTGCCGCCGAGGTCGCGCCACATCTGCTGCAGTACGGCAGCGGTGTGCTGCGGCTGGGTGAGCGCGAGCCGGTAGGCCGTGAAGTCGCCACAGGACAGCGCCACCGTGCCCGTGACTTCGATGTTGATGCCGGTCGGCTCGTTGCGCTGGCGCGTACGGATCGCGGGCGCCCCGGGGCAGGCGCCCTGCGTGGCGCGGACCTTGTTCTCCACGCGCACCCCGGGCAGCACCGGGTCGAGCACCGCTTTCCAGCGGCCGGCGGCGAGATCGGGGTAGTACAGCAGGCGTACCGCGCCGAAGCCCACCATCATGGCGTCCGGGCTGGCGTTGTAGACGCGGTCGCCGGCGCCGTCGAATTCATTGGTGTCGATGCCGATGGCGCCGTAGCGGCTGCGGTCGATGACGAATCCCTGCACGCTGCGCACGCCGCGCAGCCGCAATTCGCGCAGCATCTGCCAGGCATCCTCGATACGGATGTCGGGATCGCCGCCCGCGCGGATGTGGATCGGGCCGTTGACGGTGCCGTCGGACGCGACGCGCGCGCCGGGCGGCAGCACCAGGTCGGTCTTCCAGGTGTAGCCCGGGCCGAGGCCTTCCAGGGCCGCGTAGGTGGTGACCAGCTTCATCACCGAGGCGGGATTGCGCGGCTGTTCGGGATTGATCGACACCATGGGCGGCTGGCCGACCTCGGCCACCACCACCGAGACCGCCGACTCGGGCAGCCGTGAACGGCGCCAGGCCTCCTGCAGATCGGCGGGCAGTTGCGAGAAGTGCGTCGCGGTGCCGCCGGCGACCGCGGTCAGCGCGGGCGGCGCCACCGTGTCCAGACGGCTGGTCGGGCCGACCTGGCCGACCTGGCCGGCCGCCGTGGCCGGGCCCGAATCCAGCGTGGGCGTCATGGCTTCGCGCGGGGTGCCGCAGCCGGCGACGAGGATGAGGGTTCCAGTAAGGCTGATCGTACGTGCGGTACGCAGCACGAGGGAAAAAGACGGCAAGCGGGCACTCCGGCGAAGTTGCAATTCTCGGAAATTCTCGACCACAGGCGGTGCGACGCAGAGAGATTAACAGCCCCGAACCGCGGCGGCACCGGGGGCTCGCCGCTGTTCGGCCCAGGCCCGCATCTTGCTGAACCGCCGCTGTATCATGGATCCACCGTCAGACCCTACAAGGAAATCCGTCATGTCTCAACGTAGTGCAAACGATAACCGCGAAGAGCTCATCACCGACGTGAAAAGCAGCTTGCATCATGTGGAAGACCTGCTGCGCGAAGCCGCTGCGAGCACGGGGGACAAGGCTGTCGAGCTGCGCGACAACGCGATGGTGGCCCTCAAGCGGCTGAGCGAGACCCTGGTCGACATGCAGGACAGCCTGCGCGAGCACGGCAAGGCGGCGGCGCGCGCCACCGACGACTACGTGCACGAAAATCCGTGGCGCTCGCTCGGTGTGGCCGCAGCGGTCGGCTTTCTCGTCGGCGTCCTGATTTCCCGCCGCTGATGGCATACGAGCCGCAGTCCCTCATATCGGCGCTGCGTGCGCTGGCTGCCTCTGTACTGGCGGTCGGCCGCACGCGCCTGGAACTGTTCAGCCTGGAGTTCGCCGAGCAGAAGTCCAACGCCCTGAAGGCCGGGATATTCGCGGCCGTGGGTCTGTTGTGCCTGGCCATGGGCGCGGCGGTGTTCACCGCCTTTGTGGCCGTGCTGTTCTGGGATACGCCGCATCGCGTGCTGGTCATCGGTTTGCTTGCACTGGCATGGGTGCTGGCCGGGGCGATCTGCCTGTTCATGGTCCAGCGCAGCCTGAAGCAGGCCAAGAGCCCGTTCGCGCTCACGCTGGCCGAGCTCGAGCGCGATTACGACGTCCTGACGTCGCCGCTGGCCGATCCGGACGCCACGGCAACGGAGAAGCGGGCCGTGGTCACGCGCAATCCGGCCGGTGTCGATCCCCGCGACGACGAGGAGGAGCGCGCATGAACAGGCCTATCCGTGAGCGCATCGCTGCCGCGAGCGTGGACGCGCCGTACGTGGAGGTGTCGCGATGAGCCAGTCGCAGGAACGGGCAGTGAGGATGGCCTTGCTGCAGGCCAGGGCCGAGGTCGAGCGCATCGAGCTCGCCCGCAAGATTTCCGACGTGCGCGAAGCCAGCGAGCCCCGGAATTTGCTGCGCAACGTGTTGCCGGCGCCGCTGGCCCGGTTCTTTTCCGGCCAGCGCTCGGGCAGCGCGCGTGCGTCGGGAGGGGCGGGTGCGAGTGGCCATTCGCTGCTGGGCGAAGTCGTCAGCCAGGTCACGACCTTCTACAACCGGTACCCGCTGATGTGGTCGACTGCGGCCTCGTTCGTATTCCGGCGCACGCGCTTCAGCCGCTTGTTCCGGCTGCTGGGTTTTGCGCTCGCCGCGCAACGGGCGCTGCGCTTGGGCAAGGCCGCGCGGCGCTGAGGGCCGATGCAACGAAGCGGGGCGCCTTCTGGGCGCCCCGCTTCGTTTGCCGGGCTGCGTTTCAGAGCGCCGTCAAAGCCCCAATTGGCCCCACATGGCGTCCACGCGTTCGCGTACCGCGGCGTCCATCACGATGGGACGGCCCCACTCGCGCGGGGTCTCGGCCGGCCACTTGTTGGTGGCGTCCATCCCCATCTTGCCGCCCAGGCCTGACACCGGCGAGGCGAAATCCAGGTAGTCGATCGGCGTGTTGTCCACCAGGACGGTATCGCGCACCGGGTCCATGCGCGTGGTCATCGCCCACACCACTTCCTTCCAGTCGCGGATGTCGACATCGTCGTCCACCACGATGATGAACTTGGTGTACATGAACTGGCGCAGCACGCTCCAGATGCCGAACATCACGCGCTTGGCGTGGCCCGGGTACTGCTTGCGGATCGACACCACCGCCAGCCGGTAGCTGCAGCCTTCGGGCGGCAGGTAGAAGTCGACGATCTCGGGCAACTGGCGGCGCAGCAGCGGCACGAACACTTCGTTCAGCGCCACGCCGAGCACGGCCGGCTCGTCGGGCGGTTTGCCGGTATAGGTGGAGTGGTAGATCGGGTCGCGCCGCATGGTGATGCGCTCGACCGTGAACACCGGAAACCACTCCTGCTCGTTGTAATAGCCGGTGTGATCGCCGTAGGGGCCCTCGAGCGCCATCTCGTAGCCGGCCGGCGAGCCGCCTTTGCCCAGTCGGGCCGGGTCGGTGTCGGCGGGCAGGATATGGCCTTCGAGGATGATCTCGGCGCTGGCGGGCACCATGAGTTCGCTGCCCAGGGCCTTGGCGACCTCGGTGCGCCCGCCGCGCAGCAGGCCGGCGAACTGGTATTCCGACAGCGCATCGGGCACGGGCGTGACCGCGCCCAGCGTGGTCGCCGGGTCGGCGCCCAGCGCGACGGCGATGGGAAAGGGCTGGCCGGGATAGGCCAGGGCGTGCTCGCGAAAGTCCAGTGCGCCGCCGCGCTGCGCCAGCCAGCGCATGATGAGCTTGTTGCGGCCGATCGGCTGCTGGCGGTAGATGCCGAGGTTCTGGCGCTTGCGATGCGGCCCGCGCGTGACCACCAGGCCCCAGGTGAGCAGCGGGGCGGCGTCCCCGGGCCAGCAGTGCTGGATGGGCAACCGGGCCAGGTCGACATCGTCGCCTTCGATCACGACCTCCTGGCAGGGCGCCGAGCGCACTGTGCGCGGCGCCATGTCCCACAAGGCGGACTTGAGCATCGCGACCTTGCCGAAGGCATCCTTCAGCCCGCGCGGCGGCTCGGGTTCACGCAGCGAGGCGAGCAGTTCGCCCACGCCGCGCAGCGCCATGACCGAGTCCTCGCCCATGCCGAGCGCCACGCGCTGCGGCGTGCCGAACAGGTTGGCCAGCACCGGCATGCGCTGCGGGCGGCCCTGGGCGTCCGTCGGATTCTCGAACAACAGGGCGGGTCCGCCGGCTTTCAGCACACGATCACAGATTTCCGTGATTTCGAGGTGCGTCGATACGGGGGCGGTGATGCGCTTGAGCTCACCGCGGGCTTCCAGGCGCGCCATGAAATCCCGCAAATCTTTGTACTTCATGAGTTTGCTTACCGAAATCTTACAAAAAAATCAAGTTATACCCGGCTGAATAAAGGTTTTTTCCTTGCCGCGATGAAAAGGCCCTTTCTAAAATGGCGCCCGACTCCCCCGCATGTCGACACGCCAGCGACACGAGCGCGCTGCGTGTGGACGTTTTTTTTCATCCAAGTGTGCCGCGTCAGCGTCACCCAACGGGTACGGCCATATAGGATACCGTTCGAGTGTCCGGTCGTGCAGGTTCCCCCGTCAGGAGGTAAACATGCCCGACGCGCAAGGTCCAAGTACGTTGCGTATTGCAGTTCCGGCCGGCGCACGGCCGGCCGGCGGCGCCAAGCGCGCCGCCCAGGCACTCGCCACCGCCATCGTGGCCGGTGCCATCTTCGTCGCGTCGCCTGCAGCGCATGCCGGCAGCGACGGACGCAGTGAAGTCGCCGTGGTGGATTCCACGGCGTCCTCCAGCTTTCTGCTGGAAGTCGCCCATGCGTTGGAAAACGCCCGTGGCGATGTCACCGTGCCCCGCAAGAAAGGTGCCAGCGGCGAGAACCCGACGGTCAGGCTGCAGGCGCTGCAGGACTACATCGGCTCGAAGTACCAGGTGAACACCAATGGCCTGCGTTCGGTCATCGAGACCGCCTGGGCCGTGGGCGGCTCGATGAAGCTCGACCCGCTGCTGCTGCTGGCCGTGATGGCGATCGAGTCGAGCTTCGATCCGCGCGCCGAGAGCGGCAAGGGTGCGCAGGGCCTGATGCAGGTCATGACGCGCATCCATCGCGACAAGTTCGAGCCCTACGGCGGAACCAAGGCGGCCTGGCATCCCGAGGCCAACATCAACGTCGGCGCGCAGATCCTGCGCGACTGTATCGAACGCCGCGGCTCCGTGCCGGGCGGGCTGACGTGCTATGTGGGTTCGCCCGGCACGGCGAGCGCCTATGGCCGCAGGGTCCTGGCCGAGCGCGACCGCCTGCGCGCCGCGCTGCTGCCCGAACCGGCCGCCGCCATGGTGGCCGATGCCGCGCCGCAGGCCCCCGCCGCGGCCGTGGCGGCGTCCCGAGGGGCGGCTGCGGCCGCAACCCAGGTGGCCGCCGGCGCGCCGGCGCCGCGGCCCACCACGCTGAGCCAGGCGGCGCATGACGGCGACATCTCGAACGAGCCGACCGAGATCACCGCGTCGCTGACCGAGCGGGAACTCTCGGCCATGTAGGCTTCGTTCCCCAGGCGCTGCACAGGCAAGGTGCGTCGCGCCGCCTTGGGTACGCCCAAGCGACGCGACGCAGTCTGCGCAGAGCCTGGGGCAAACCCGAGGGGAGCCCGGCAGATTGCGCCTGGCTGCATCCTGTACCATGCAGACTTTCCTTCGCGTGAGCGGAGTCGGGTACGGATGCAAGCGTCTCGGCGTGCCTTTCTGACGGGCGGTGCGGCTCTGGCGAGCGACTGGGGGCGTTTCTGCCTGCGCCTCGCGCGCAGTGTGCGCGGCGCCCTGGACGACCTCTCGCAGCCTGGCTTGCCGGGTTTTGCCCGTTTGCGTGCGGCGTGCGCCGAGGATCTGCGGCACGCGCTCGCGATCTGCGCCGACAGCGGCGTGCGCGTGAGCGCCCATGCGCCGTCTCGGCCATCCCCCCATCCCACCGTGCAGTTCGACGTATCCGCACTGGCCGCGATCCGCCGCGACGGCGCGTTGCTGCACGTCGAGCCTGGCGCCCGGGTCGATGCTGTGCGGGCCTGCCTGCCACACGCCTGTCCCGGCACGGCGCCGCAGGCCAGCGTGCTCGACTGGCTGGCGGATCCGCAGATGCATGGCTGGCCCTCTCTTCAGTGCGCACGCAGCGGCCTCGTCGATGCCGACGTCCTGCTGGCCGATGGTGCGGCGCAGTATCTGGGCGCCTTCGGCAGCCAGAGCGCGGCGCCCGCCTTGCGTGGCGACGCCTCGCGCATCGTCTCCCGGCTCTTTGTGCTCTCCCGTGAACCGGCGCTGGCTGGGTGGCTGGCTGCACCGGCCTGGCCCATGCGATTCCGTCTCGATGCACTGCGTCAAGCCGAGCCCAATCTGGCCTATTTGCTGCTGGGCGGCGCGGGCGCGCTCGCCTGGCCGGAGCGCGTGCGCCTGCGCGCCGTCGATCCTCATGTCCCGCCGGCCCGGCCCGGCGGCCACCCTGGCGCGAGCGCCCTCGACACCGAGGTCAAACGCGCCTTCGATCCGCACGGCCGCCTGATCGAAGGCCTGCCGGTTGTGTAAGCCAGCCGTGGCGGACGATAATTCGCATTCTTCTCGTAGACGTGTGAAGTATGGACCCCACATTTCGTAAGGCCGCGCTCGAATACCACGAGCTCGGACGTCCCGGCAAAATCTCGGTCACACCGACCAAGCATCTCACCAACCAGCGCGATCTCGCGCTTGCCTATTCGCCTGGCGTTGCCGCGGCCTGCGAAGAAATCGTCGACGATCCGGCAAACGCGGTGCGCTACACCGCGCGCGGCAACCTGGTCGGCGTGATCACCAACGGCACCGCGGTGCTGGGCCTGGGCAACATCGGCGCGCTCGCCTCCAAGCCGGTAATGGAGGGCAAGGCGGTCCTTTTCAAGAAGTTCGCCGGCATCGACGTCTTCGACATCGAGGTCAACGAAACCGATCCGGACAAGTTCGTCGAGGTGGTCGCAGCGCTCGAGCCGACCTTCGGCGGCATCAATCTCGAGGACATCAAGGCGCCCGAGTGCTTCGAGATCGAGCGCAAGCTGCGCTCGCGCATGAAGATCCCGGTCTTTCACGATGACCAGCACGGCACGGCGATCACGGTCGCGGCCGCGTTCATCAACGGCCTGAAGGTGGTCGGCAAGGAGATCGGCAAGGTCAAGCTCGTGACCTCGGGCGCCGGCGCGGCCGCGCTGACCTGCCTGGAGCTGATGGTCAGCCTGGGCCTGAAGCGCGAGAACATCTGGGTTACCGACATCGAAGGTGTGGTCTACGAGGGTCGCCAGGTGCTCATGGACCCTGACAAGGCGCGTTTCGCCCAGAAGACCGACGCGCGCAAGCTCGCCGAGGTCATCGGCGGCGCCGATGTGTTCCTCGGCCTGTCGGCGGGCGGCGTGCTCAAGGCCGACATGATCGCCGCCATGGCCGATCGCCCGCTCATCCTCGCGCTCGCCAACCCGACGCCCGAAGCGCTGCCCGAGGAAGTCTTCGCGGTGCGCTCGGATGCGGTGATGGCCACGGGCCGCTCGGACTATCCGAACCAGGTCAACAACGTCCTGTGCTTTCCCTACATCTTCCGCGGCGCGCTCGACGTGGGCGCCACTACCATCACCAAGGAAATGGAGATCGCCGCGGTGCATGCCATCGCCGGCCTCGCCCAGGAAGAAATGAGCGACGTCGTGGCGCTGGCCTACGGCCGCACGGACATCTCGTTCGGCCCCGAGTACCTGATTCCCAAGCCGTTCGACCCGCGCTTGATCGTGCGGATCGCGCCGGCGGTGGCGCAGGCGGCCATGGACGGTGGCGTGGCCACCCGGCCGATCGCCGACATGGACGCCTACACCAACCAGCTCCAGCAGTTCGTCTACCACTCGGGCGCGTTCATGAAGCCGGTGTTCGCGCTGGCCAAGCAACTCGTGCGCGAAGGCGGCAAGAGCCGCATCGTGTTCACCGAGGGCGAGGACGACCGCGTGCTGCGCGCGGCCCAGATCGTGATCGACGAGAAGCTCGCGCGCCCGATCCTGGTCGGCCGCCCCTCCGTGCTCGCCGCTCGGATCGAGAAGGCCGGGCTGCGCATGCGCCTGGGCGTGGACGTGGACGTCACCAACCCCGAGTTCGACCAGCGCTTTCGCCAGTACTGGACGGCCTACTGGGAGATCATGAACCGTCGCGGGATCACGCAGGACCTGGCCAAGGTCGAGATGCGCCGCCGCCTGACGCTCATCGGCGCGATGATGATCCGCCTGGGCGAGGCCGACGGCATGATTTGCGGCACCGTGGGCCTGTTCGGCAACCACCTGCGCTATATCGACGAGGTGATCGGCAAGCGCGAGGGCGCCAAGGTCTACGCCGCCATGAACTTCCTGGTACTGCCCGAGCGCACCATCGCGATGGTGGACACGCACGTCAACGAGGACCCCAGCGCCGAGGAGATCGCGAACATCACGATCATGGCGGCCGAGGAGATGAAGCGCCTGAACCTCGAGCCCAAGGCGGCGCTGCTCTCGCACTCGAATTTCGGCTCGCACAACTCGGCCTCCGCGGTGAAGCAGCGCGAAGCGCTCGAGATCCTGCGCCGCGAAGCGCCGTGGCTCGAGGTCGATGGCGAGATGCATGGCGACATCGCGCTCGACCCGGAAGCGCGCCAGCGCCTGCTGCCCACCTCCGCGCTGTCCGGTTCGGCGAACCTGCTGGTGTGCCCGACCATCGAGGCCGCCAACATCGCGTACAACCTGTTGAAGACCGCGGCGGGCGGCAACATCGCGGTGGGTCCGGTCCTGCTCGGTGCGAATGCGCCGGTGCACGTGCTCACGCCCAGCGCCACGGTGCGGCGCATCGTCAACCTCGCGGCGCTGGCCGTCCTGGATGCCAACTCGCAGCGCTGACGCTGGCGCCAGAGGCGGTGCGCCCCTCACCGGGCTGGTCTTGACCGGGGGCGGCGCGCGCGCCGCCTACCAGGTCGGTGTCCTGAAGGCGGTGTACCGGCTGCTGGGCGAAACGCCCGGCAGCCTGTCGCGCAACCCCTTTCCCATCATCTGCGGCACCTCGGCCGGCGCGATCAACGCGACCGCGCTCGCCTGCGGCGCCGAGAACCCGCGCGCCGCCATGCGCCGGCTGTACGCGATCTGGGAGAACCTGCGCACCGAGAGGGTCTATCGCTCGGATTCGTTGGGCGTGATGCGCACCGGCGCGCGCTGGCTGTCCATGCTGTCGTTCGGCTGGATGCTCGCGCGCCTGCGCCGCAGTCGGCCGCGCTCGCTGCTCGACAATGCGCCGCTGGGCGAGCTGCTCGCTTTGACGCTCGACTTCCACCAGCTCGAGGACAATCTGGCGAACGGGGCCCTTGAGGCGCTCGCGGTGACCGCCTCGGGCTACACCTCGGGGCGCCATCTCACCTTCTACCAGACCCGCGGTGCCGTCGGTCCCTGGCAGCGCTCGCTGCGCCGCGCGGTGCGCGACCGGATCGCGGTGGACCATCTGCTGGCTTCCAGCGCCATTCCCTTCATCTTCCCGGCGCGCCGCATCCAGGTCGGCGACTTCGCCGAGTGGTGCGGCGATGGCGCCATGCGCCAGCTCGCGCCGATCAGCCCGGCCATTCATCTGGGCGCCGAGCGGGTGCTGGTGATCGGCGCCGGGCGCTCGCAGGAAAACCCCACCAGCGAGCGCGACCTCGGCTATCCTACGCTGGCACAGATCGGCGCCCATGCGCTGTCCAACATCTTCCTGGACAGCCTGTCGGCCGACATCGAGCAGCTCTCGCGCACCAACCAGGTCGCCGACCTGCTGTCGCCCGACATGCGGCGCCACCTGGGCATACGTCAGATTTCGGTGCTGGCGATCACGCCCAGCCGCAACCTGGACGAGATCGCCGCCAGCCACGTGGGCGAGATGCCGGCCACCATGCGCGCGCTGCTAGGCGCGGTCGGGGTGTCCGGGGATGGGCGCCAGGCGCGCGGCGCCGGGCTGGTGTCCTACTTGCTGTTCGAGCCCGGCTATACGCGCGAACTGATCGCGCTGGGCTGGTCCGACGCCATGGCCAGGGCAAGCGAAGTGCGTGCTTTTTTCTCGGCCTGAGCGGCGGACATCGGCCGCCCGTTGCAGGCGGCCGGGAAGGGCGGTATTTTTTTTGCGCGACGGCGCGCCGTTCGATCGGCTTTTGCGGTTTAATCGCGCCCTTGCTTCGCTGCGTGATTTCGCGCATGCGTCGCGGGGCGTGAAGCAACAGCAACAGATACAACGCCAGGAGAGCAATCGTGATGACCAGTACGCACGATTCCTTGCAAGAAGAGATACGCAAAGGCGGCCAGGTCCAGGCTGCGGAAGACGCCCTGGCCGGCGCGGCGGGCGCGCTCGGCTATGCCGTGTTTCCGGTCGATTGCGCCCGGGCCAAGTCCAAGTCCGCGGTCTTGCGCGCAATCGCCACCGCGGTCGACTTCCCGGAATTCTTCGGCGGCAACCTCGACGCGCTGCTCGATTGCCTGACCGCCACCGTGCTGGATCAGCCCGGGCCCGGCGCGCTGCTGCTGCTGAAGGACATCAACGGCGGGGAGCCGGCCCTGGCCGAGCATCTCGAAGACATCATGACCACTTTCGCCGATGCGGCCGAGTACGTGCGCGACAACGGCAAGGTGCTGGCCTACGCCCGCCTGTGACTCACGGCTCCTGATCCTGCCAGCCGAGCAGGGCGGCGCTGGCCGCGAGCAGCGCCAGGCCCGCGGTCTCCGTGCGCAGCACGCGGCTGCCGAAACGCACGCGCTGGGCGCCTGCCCGGGCAGCGATGGCCAGTTCTTCGTCCGACCAGCCGCCCTCGGGGCCGACCAGCAGGGTTGCCCCGGGCTCGGGCCGGACATGTGCCAGCGCGTCGCCCAGGCTTTGCGTCGCATCCGGATGGCAGAGCAGCAGCGCGCCGGCAGGCGGCTCGCGCAGGTACTGCGCGAGCGAGCCCGGCGCGGCCAGCGCGGGCACGCGATTGCGGCCGCATTGCTCGGCCGCGGCGATCGCGGTGCGGCGCCACTGGGCCAGCCGCTTGTCCAGGCGCTCGCCCTGCAGGCGCAGCACGCTGCGCTGGGCGGCGATCGGCTGGATCTGCGCCACGCCCAGCTCCACGGCCTTCTCGACGATCCACTCCATCTTGTCGCCGCTGGCGATGCCCTGGGCCAGGCGCAGCGTGCCGGCCAGCTCGCGTTCGCAGTTCACGTGGCGCTCGATCCGGGCATAGGCGCGCTTGCCGTCGAAGCCCAGGCTGGCGTGGTATTCGCCGCCCGTGCCGTCGAACAGCACGATAGGATCGCCCGCGGCCAGGCGCAGTACGCGGCCGGCATGGTGGGCGACATCCTCGGGCAGGACGTGGTGGCCGCTGGCGGGCAGGGGGGCGGGAACGTAGAAGCGGGGAATGGACATCGGGCGCGAGGCGGTTTTCCGGACCGCTGGCGAATCACGGTAAAATGGCGGGCTTCCCAGTATTGCACATCGCCGTCAGCCGATTCCCGTCATGAGCGCCTCGACTTCTCCCGAACCTGCCCTGGCCGCCCGCATGGCCAACGCGATCCGCGCACTGTCCATGGACGCCGTGCAGCAGGCCAACTCCGGTCACCCCGGCGCCCCGATGGGTCTTGCCGAAGTCGCCGAAGCCTTGTGGAACCGCCACCTGCGCCATAATCCCGCCGATCCCGCCTGGCCCGGCCGCGACCGCTTCGTGCTGTCCAACGGCCACGGCTCGATGCTGATCTACTCGCTGCTGCACCTCACCGGCTATGACCTGCCGATCGAGGAGCTGCGCAACTTCCGCCAGTTGCACTCGCGCACCCCGGGCCATCCCGAAGTCGGCATCACCGCGGGCGTGGAGACCACCACCGGCCCGCTCGGCCAGGGCTTGGCCAATGCCGTCGGCATGGCGCTCGCCGAGCGCCTGCTCGCGGCCGAGTTCAACCGCGACGGCCACACCATCGTCGATCACCACACCTATGCCATCGTGGGCGACGGCTGCCTGATGGAAGGCATCTCCCACGAGGTCTGCTCGCTGGCCGGCACACTGCAACTGGACAAGCTGGTCGTGCTCTACGACGACAACGGCATCTCCATCGACGGGCACGTCGAGGGCTGGTTCAAGGACGACACCGCCAAGCGCTTCGAAGCCTATGGCTGGAACGTGATCCGCGGCGTCGACGGCCACGACGCCAACGCCGTTTCCGCCGCCCTCGAAGAGGCGCGCGGCAACACCGGCGGCCCGACGTTCATCGTCTGCCACACGGTGATCGGCAAGGGCGCGCCCAACATGGCCGGTACCGAGAAGGTGCACGGCGCCGCTCTGGGCAAGGACGAGGTCGCCGCTACCCGCGCCGCGCTGCACTGGGACAGCGAACCCTTCGTCGTGCCGCAGGAGATCTACGCTGCCTGGGACGCGCGCAGCCGTGGCGCCGAGGCGCAAGCCGCCTGGCAGGCCGCCTTCGACGCCTATCGCGCCGCCTTCCCGGCCGAGGCCGCCGAGTTCCTGCGCCGCATGCGCGGCGAACTGCCCGCCGACTTCGCGCAGCGCTTCGAGCAACTGCTCGCCGCCACTGTGGAGAAGGGCGAGACCGTGGCCACGCGCAAGGCCTCGCAGCACGCCATCACGGCGCTGGTCGAGCTGCTGCCCGAACTGCTGGGCGGTTCGGCCGATCTCACCGGTTCCAACTACACCGACTGGAAGGGCGCCGTCGCGGTGCGCGCCGGCGTCGCCGGCCGCCACATCAACTACGGTGTGCGCGAGTTCGGCATGGCCGCGATCATGAACGGCCTGGCGCTGCACGGCGGCTTCCTGCCGTTCGGCGGCACCTTCCTGACGTTCTCGGACTACTCGCGCAACGCGATCCGCATGGCCGCGCTGATGAAGCAGCGCGTGGTGCACGTGTTCACGCACGATTCCATCGGCCTGGGCGAAGACGGTCCGACCCATCAGTCGGTCGAGCACGCCGCCAGCCTGCGCCTGATCCCCAACCTGTCCGTCTGGCGTCCCTGCGACACCGTCGAGACCCTGTTCGCCTGGGGCGCCGCGGTCGAGCGCCCGGCCAGCGTGGGCATGCACGTGCAGCCGGGCGGCCCGACGGCGCTGCTGCTCTCGCGCCAGAACCTGCCCTTCATGCCGCGCGACGCGGCCACGCTGGCGGCGGTTGCGCGCGGCGGCTACGTGCTGAGCGATGCCGCCGACGCGCGCGCGGTCGTCATCGCCACCGGTTCGGAAGTCTCGCTGGCTCTGGAAGCCCAGAAGGAACTTGCCGCCGAGGGCATCGCGGTGCGCGTGGTCTCCATGCCCAGCACCGACGTGTTCGACAAGCAGGAGCGCGCCTGGCGCGACTCGGTGCTGCCCGCGGGCCTGCCGCGCGTGGCCGTCGAGGCCGGCGTCACCGGGTACTGGCGCAAGTATGTCGGCCTGGACGGCGCCGTGGTCGGCATCGACACCTTCGGCGAGTCCGCGCCCGCCGGCGTTCTGTTCAAGCATTTCGGCATCACCTCGGCCGCGGTGGCCGAGGCCGTGCGCGGCGTACTCGGCTGATGCGCGGCGGCGGTCTGCACCGCAGGCCGCTCTCCCACGCCAGTACGCCGGGCTGCCGCCCAGGTTGTCCCAAGCATCTGACCGGATTTTTCTCAAGGAGTCTCGCGCCATGACCATCCGCGTTGCCATCAATGGCTACGGCCGTATCGGCCGCAACGTCCTTCGTGCCCACTACGAGGGCGGCAAGAAGCACGACATCGAAATCGTCGCCATCAACGACCTGGGCGATCCCAAGACGAACGCGCACCTGACCCGCTTCGACACCGCCCACGGCCGCTTCCCCGGCACCGTCGCGGTCGAGGGCGAGTACATGGTGGTCAACGGCGACAAGATCCGCGTGCTGGCCAACCGCAACCCGGCCGAGCTGCCCTGGGGCGAGCTGGGCGTGGACGTGGTGCTCGAATGCACGGGCTTTTTCACCAGCAAGGAAAAGGCGGGCGCCCACCTGAAGGGCGGCGCCAAGAAGGTGGTCATTTCCGCGCCCGGCGGCAAGGACGTCGACGCCACCGTGGTCTACGGCGTGAACCACGACGTGCTCAAGGCCGAGCACACCGTGATCTCCAACGCTTCGTGCACCACCAACTGCCTGGCTCCGCTGGTCAAGCCGCTGCATGACGCCATCGGCGTGGTGGCGGGCCTGATGACCACGGTGCACGCCTACACCAACGACCAGGTGCTGACCGACGTCTACCACGAAGACCTGCGCCGCGCCCGTTCGGCCCCCATGAACATGATCCCGACCAAGACCGGCGCGGCCGCCGCGGTCGGCCTGGTGCTGCCCGAACTGAACGGCAAGCTGGACGGCTACGCCATCCGCGTGCCGACCATCAACGTATCGGTGGTCGACCTGACCTTCACCGCCGCGCGCGAGACCTCGGTCGAGGAAGTCAACTCGATCCTCAAGGCCGCCGCCGATGGTCCTCTCAAGGGCATCCTCAACTACAACGACGAGCCGCTGGTCTCGGTCGACTTCAACCACAACCCGGCTTCGAGCACGTTCGACGCCACGCTCACCAAGGTCTCGGGCGGCACGCTCGTGAAGGTGTCGAGCTGGTACGACAACGAGTGGGGCTTCTCCAACCGCATGCTCGACACTACCGTCGCGCTGGCCACCGCCAAGTAAGACGGGGGCGCGTCCATGGTTCAGCCCATCACCCTGGCCGCGCTCGCCGAGCGCGGCGAGCTGCGCGGCAAGCGCGTGTTCATCCGCGCCGACCTCAACGTGCCGCAGGACGACGCCGGCAACATCACCGAGGACACCCGCGTCCGCGCCTCGGTGCCGGCGATCCGCATGGCGCTCGACGCCGGCGCGGCCGTCATGGTCACTTCCCACCTGGGGCGTCCCAAGGAAGGTGCGTTCACCGAGGCCGACAGCCTGGCGCCGGTGGCCCGCCGCCTGGGCGAGCTGCTCGAGCGCGACGTGCCGCTGCGCCGCGACTGGGTCGATGGCGTCGACGTGGCGCCGGGCGAGGTCGTGCTGCTCGAGAACTGCCGCTGCAACGTCGGCGAGAAGAAGGACGACGAGGGCCTGTCGCGCAAGATGGCCGCCCTGTGCGACGTCTACGTCAACGATGCCTTCGGCACGGCGCACCGCGCCGAGGCCACCACGCACGGCATCGCGCGTTTCGCGCCGGTCGCCTGCGCCGGTCCGCTGCTGGCCGCCGAGCTGGATGCCCTGGGCCGCGCCCTGAGCGAGCCCAAGCGCCCGCTGGTGGCCATCGTGGCGGGCTCCAAGGTCTCGACCAAGCTCAGCATCCTGCGTTCGCTGGCCGACAAGGTCGACCAGCTCATCGTGGGCGGCGGCATTGCCAACACCTTCATGCTGGCCGCCGGCCTGCCCATCGGCAAGTCGCTGGCCGAGCCGGACCAGCTCGACGAGGCCAAGGCCATCATCGCGCTGATGCGTGAGCGTGGCGCCGAGGTGCCCATCCCCGAGGACGTGGTGTGCGCCAAGGCCTTCGCCGCCGATGCCGAAGCCACGGTCAAGGCCGCGGCCGAGGTGGCCGAAGACGACCTGATCCTGGACATCGGGCCCAAGACGGCAACGCGCCTGGCCGAGGGTCTGCGCAAGGCCGGCACCATCGTCTGGAACGGCCCCGTCGGCGTGTTCGAGTTCGACGCCTTCGGCAACGGCACCGAGACGCTGGCGCGCGCCATCGCCGACGCGCCCGCCTTCTCGATCGCGGGCGGCGGCGATACGCTGGCGGCGATCGCCAAGTACGGCATCGGCGAGCGCATAGGCTACATCTCGACCGGTGGCGGCGCCTTCCTCGAGTTCCTCGAGGGCAAGGTGCTGCCTGCGGTGCAGGTGCTGGAGCAACGGGCGGCGGCTGCCGCATGAGCCCGGCCGGGCGCCTGGCGCCCGGCCATACCCTGGTTCCCATCGGCCGCGTTTCTCTCTCGGGCAACGCGGCCGTGTGCCGTATGCGGCACGTCGCAGGAGAGGCTGAGAATGTTCGATTTCGATTGTGTCATCGCCGGGGCGGGCGTCGTCGGGCTCGCCGCGGCGCGCGAACTCGCCGGACAGGGGCGCAGCGTGCTGGTGGCCGAAGCGGCCGAAGACATCGGCCGGGCGACCAGTTCGCGCAACTCCGAAGTGATCCATGCCGGCATCTACTATCCGGAAGGCAGTCTCAAGGCCCGGCTTTGCGTCGAGGGCAAGTCCCTGCTGTACGAGTATTGCGAGTCGCGCCACGTGCCTGCGCGCCGACTGGGCAAGCTGATCGTTGCCACCAGCGAGGATCAATTGCCCGCGCTGGCCCGTATCCAGGCGCATGCGGTTGCCAGCGGCGTCCATGACCTGCAGCGCCTCACGCGCGAGCAGGCGCTCGCGCTCGAACCCGCGCTATCCTGCGTCGGCGCGCTGCTGTCGCCTTCCACCGGCATCGTCGATAGCCACGCCTACATGCAGGCCCTGCAGACGGACGGCGAGGCGGCGGGCGTCGAGTACGTCATGCGCACACCGGTGCTGGCCGTGCGGCAGCAGGCGGGCGGCTTCGTCGTGGATTTCGGCGGCGAGGAGCCGCTCTCGCTCAGTTGCGGTGCCTTCATCAATGCGGCAGGGCTGCACGCCCCCGCGCTGGCCGGGCGCATCGAGGGGCTGCCGGCAGCAGCGGTGCCGCAGGCCTATTTCTGCAAGGGTTCGTACGCGGCGCTGATGGGCCGCGCCCCGTTCACGCACCTCATCTATCCCGTGCCCGACAACGCCGGGCTGGGCGTGCACCTGACCCTGGACATGGGCGGCCAGGCGCGTTTCGGGCCCGATACGGAGTGGATCGAGGGCGAGGACTACACGGTGCACCCCGAACGGCTGCGCGGCTTCGATGCGGCCGTGCGCAAGTACTGGCCGGGCCTGCCGGCTGGTGCGCTGGAAGCGACGTATTCGGGCATCCGGCCCAAGATCGTGGGGCCGGCCGAGCCGGCGGCCGATTTCGTGATCGCCGGGCCCGCGGACCACGGAGTGGCAGGGCTGGTCAACCTGTTCGGCATCGAATCGCCAGGGCTGACGGCCTCGCTGGCCATCGCCCGTCACGTGACGGGCAAGCTGGGCGGATGATGGGCCGCCGCGGGTGGAGATAGCCCGTGGCGCAGTGGCCGCAGCACGCCCCGGATGCCGGGAAATTGCTCGCGGCCGTGCGTGTCGGCCAGTGCCTGGAAGGGGTGCTGGCGGTACCCTTGGCATACATCAAAGGTAAACCAAAGATTTTTAGCATATGTGCCGATGCGATACAATGGAGAGTGTTCCGGAGCCCGGCCCAGGGTTTTCGGCAAGTCTGCACAAGTCGTCACCCGCCGGCGCGGGTGAGCCCGAGGAGTCCTCATGGTTACCGATACCTATCTGCCCGTCCTGATCTTCATCCTGGTGGGCTCATTGGTCGGCGTCGCGTTGTTTTCGGCCGGTTCCATCATCGGTCCCAGGCGTCCCAACAAGGCCAAGCTTGCTCCCTACGAGTGCGGCTTCGAAGCCTTCGAGGACGCCCGCATGAAGTTCGATGTGCGCTACTACCTCGTCGCCATCCTCTTCATCCTTTTCGATCTCGAAATCGCCTTTCTGTTCCCGTGGGCCATGGCCAATGACCAAGTCGGCCTGCTCGGGTTCTGGACGGCCATCGTGTTCCTCACCATTCTGGTCGTGGGTTTCGTCTACGAATGGAAGAAGGGCGCGCTCGACTGGGAGTGACGCCGGCAAGGCGCATCCCGTATCACGGAAAAAATCATGGCTAACGATGGACTCATGAAGCAAGGCTTCATCACGACCAGCGCCGACGCGGTCATGAACTGGGCTCGCACCGGTTCGATGTGGCCGATGACCTTCGGGCTGGCCTGTTGTGCGGTCGAGATGATGCACGCCGGCATGGCCCGCTACGATCTCGACCAGTTCGGCATCATCTTTCGCCCCAGCCCGCGCCAGTCCGACGTGATGATCGTCGCCGGCACGCTGTGCAACAAGATGGCCCCGGCGCTGCGCCGCGTGTACGACCAGATGGCCGAGCCGCGCTGGGTGGTGTCCATGGGCTCGTGCGCCAACGGCGGCGGCTACTACCACTATTCGTATTCCGTGGTGCGTGGCTGCGACCGCATCGTGCCGGTCGACATCTACGTGCCGGGCTGCCCGCCCACCGCCGAAGCCCTCATGTACGGTCTGCTGCAACTGCAGAACAAGATCCGCCGCACCAACACCATCGCCCGCGGATGATCGCCGTGCCGGTCCTTTCGCATCGCCTTCCTCCGGCAGATATCGCATGACCAAACTGGAAACCCTGCAAGAGAACCTGCGCAACGTTCTCGGGTCAGACCTGCGCCTCACCGAAGCGCTGGGCGAAGTCACCATCGAAGTGCCCGCCGAGCGCCTGATCGCGGTATGCACCACGCTGCGCGACCATGCCGAGCTGCGCTTCGAGTCCTGTGTGGACGTGTGCGGCATCGACTATTCCGCGTACGGACGCACGCCCTGGACGGGGCCGCGCTTCGCCTCGGTCGTCCACCTGCTGTCGCTGACCCACAACTGGCGCCTGCGTGTGCGCTGCTACGCGCCGGACGACGAGTTCCCGGTGCTGCCGTCGCTGATCGGTGTGTGGCCCAACGTGAACTGGTTCGAGCGCGAAGCCTTCGATCTCTACGGCCTGCTGTACGAAGGCCATCCCGATCTGCGCCGCATCCTCACCGACTACGGCTTCATCGGCCATCCCTTCCGCAAGGACTTCCCGCTCTCGGGCAACGTCGAGATGCGCTACGACCAGGCGCAGGAACGGGTGGTCTACCAGCCGGTCACCATCGAGCCGCGCGAGATCACGCCGCGCGTCATCCGCGAAGATACCTACGGGGCAGGGCGCTGAGTCATGGCCGAAATCAAGAACTACACCCTGAACTTCGGGCCGCAGCACCCGGCCGCGCACGGCGTGCTGCGCCTGGTGCTCGAGCTCGATGGCGAAGTCATCCAGCGCGCCGATCCGCACATCGGCCTGCTGCACCGCGCGACCGAGAAGCTCGCCGAGCACAAGACCTTCATCCAGGCGCTGCCCTACATGGACCGCCTGGACTACGTCTCGATGATGTGCAACGAGCACGCCTATGTGATGGCCATCGAGAAGCTGCTGGGCATCGAGGTGCCGCTGCGCGCGCAGTACATCCGCGTCATGTTCGACGAGATCACGCGCATCCTGAATCATCTGATGTCGGTCGGCAGCCACGGCCTGGACGTCGGCGCGATGGGCGTCATCCTCTATGCCTTCCGTGAGCGCGAAGACCTGATGGACTGCTACGAGGCGGTCTCGGGCGCGCGCATGCACGCGGCCTACTACCGTCCTGGCGGCGTGTACCGCGACCTGCCGGACAGCATGCCGCAGTACAAGCCCAACAAGTACCGCAAGCAGAAGGACCTGGACGTGATGAACGCCGCGCGCCAGGGTTCGCTGCTCGACTTCATCGAGGACTTCACCAACCGCTTCCCGGCCTGCGTCGACGAGTACGAGACCCTGCTCACCGACAACCGCATCTGGAAGCAGCGCCTGGTGGACATCGGCATCGTCACGCCCGAGCGGGCGATGGCGCTGGGTTTCACCGGCCCCATGCTGCGCGGCTCGGGCATCGCCTGGGATCTGCGCAAGATGCAGCCCTACGAAGTCTACGATCTGATGGATTTCGACATCCCCGTGGGCAAGAACGGCGACTGCTACGACCGCTACCTCGTGCGCATCGAAGAAATGCGCCAGAGCAACCGCATCGTCAAGCAGTGCGTGGAGTGGCTGCGCAACAACCCGGGCCCGGTCATGACCGACAACCACAAGGTCGCCCCGCCCGAGCGCGCCGACATGAAGACCAACATGGAAGAGCTGATCCACCATTTCAAGCTCTTCACCGAGGGCTTTCACGTGCCGCCGGGCGAGGTCTACTCGACGGTCGAGCATCCCAAGGGCGAGTTCGGCATCTATCTGGTCTCCGATGGCGCCAACAAGCCCTACCGTCTGAAGATCCGCGCGCCGGGCTTCAACCACCTGCAGGCCCTCGACGAAATGTCGCGCGGCCACATGATTGCCGATGCCGTCACCCTGATCGGCACGCAGGACATCGTGTTCGGCGAAGTCGATCGCTGACACCCGTAAAGTTCCAGGAACCGACATGACGTTGTTGTCCGACCAGGCCTACCAGAAGATCGATCGGGAGCTCGCGAAGTTCCCGGCCGAACAGCGGATCTCGGCCACCATGGCGGCGTTGGCCATCGCCCAGGACGAAAAAGGCTGGCTGTCCCCCGAAACCATCGAGGACGTCGCGCGCTATCTGGGCGTGCCCCCGATCGCGGTGCAGGAAGTCGCCACGTTCTACAACATGTTCAACACCAAGCCGGTGGGCCAGTGCAAGATCACGGTCTGCACCAACCTGCCCTGTGCCTTGCGCGACGGCGAGAAGGCCGGCGAGCACCTCAAGAAGAAGCTGGGCATCGGCTATGGCGAGACCACGGCCGACGGCCGCTACACCCTGCTCGAAGGCGAGTGCATGGGTGCCTGCGGCGACGCACCCGTGGTGCTGGTGAACAACAAGTGCATGCTGATCCAGATGTCCGACGAGCGCCTGGACGCCATGCTCGCCGAGCTGGACGCCAGGCTCGCAGGAGAAGCCCAATGAACGCAGCCGAGCTTCCGATCTCGGTCGGCCTGCACGGCCGGCACATCGAACCGCAGATCATGGCGGACATCGATGGCTCGAACTGGCAACTGCAGGACTACGTCGCGCGCGGCGGCTACGAAGCCCTGCGCAAGGTGCTCACGGGCGGCATGAAGCCCGAGGACGTGATCGCCGAGGTCAAGTCCTCCGGCCTGCGCGGCCGTGGCGGCGCGGGCTTTCCGACCGGCCTGAAGTGGAGCTTCATGCCGCGCGCGTTTCCCGGCCAGAAGTACCTCGTCTGCAACTCCGACGAAGGCGAGCCGGGCACGTACAAGGATCGCGACATCCTGCGCTACAACCCGCACATCGTGATCGAGGGCATGGCCATCGCCGCCTACGCGATGGGCATCTCGGTGGGCTACAACTACATCCACGGCGAGATCTTCGAGATCTACGAGCGCTTCGAGGAGGCCCTCGAGCAAGCGCGCGCCGCGGGCTTTCTGGGCGACAACATCCTCGGCTCGGGCTTCTCGTTCCAGCTTCATGCCTTCCATGGCTATGGGGCGTACATCTGTGGCGAGGAAACCGCGCTGCTCGAATCGCTGGAAGGCAAGAAGGGCCAGCCGCGCTTCAAGCCGCCGTTCCCGGCGAGCTTCGGCCTGTACGGCAAGCCCACCACGATCAACAACACCGAGACCTTCGCCGCGGTGCCCTGGATCATCCGCAACGGCGGCCAGGCCTACCTCGAGATCGGCATCCCGAACAACGGCGGCACCAAGCTCTTTTCGGTGTCGGGCGACGTCGAACGCCCGGGCAACTACGAGATCCCGATGGGCACGCCCTTCAGCAAGCTGCTCGAGCTTGCCGGCGGTGTGCGCGGCGGGCGCAAGCTGAAGGCCGTGATCCCCGGCGGTTCGTCCGCCCCGGTGCTGCCCGCCGAGATCATGATGGGCTGCACCATGGACTACGACTCCATCGCCAAGGCGGGCTCGATGCTCGGCTCGGGCGCGGTGATCGTCATGGACGAGACCCGCTGCATGGTCAAGTCGCTTCTGCGCCTGTCCTATTTCTACTTTGAGGAAAGCTGCGGCCAGTGCACGCCGTGCCGTGAGGGCACGGGCTGGCTGTATCGCATGGTCCACCGCATCGAGAACGGCCAGGGCCGTCCGGACGATCTCGCCCTGCTCGACGACGTCGCGGGCAACATCATGGGGCGCACCATCTGCGCCCTGGGCGATGCGGCGGCCATGCCGGTGCGCAGCTTCGTGAAGCATTTCCGCGACGAATTCGCCCACCACATCGAACACAAGCGGTGCGTGGTACCGGAGTATCTGTAATGGTTGAACTCACGATCGACGGCGCATCGGTAGAGGTGCCGGAAGGCAGCATGGTGATGCACGCCGCCAACAAGCTAGGCGTGTACGTCCCGCACTTCTGCTATCACAAGAAATTGTCGATAGCCGCCAACTGCCGCATGTGCCTGGTGGAAGTGGAGAAGGCGCCCAAGGCCCTGCCGGCCTGCGCCACGCCCGTCACCAACGGCATGGTGGTGCACACCCAATCGCCCAAGGCCGTCGCCGCGCAGAAGTCGGTGATGGAATTCCTGCTCATCAACCACCCGCTGGATTGCCCGATCTGCGACCAGGGCGGCGAGTGCCAGCTCCAGGACCTGGCGGTGGGCTACGGCGGTTCGTCCTCGCGCTATCACGAAGAAAAGCGCGTGGTCTTTCACAAGAATCTCGGCCCGCTGGTGTCGGCCGAGGAAATGGCGCGCTGCATCCACTGCACCCGCTGCGTGCGCTTCGGCCAGGAAATCGCCGGCGTGATGGAGCTGGGCATGCTCAATCGCGGCGAGCATTCCGAGATCACGTCCTTCGTGGGCCGCGCGATCGAGTCGGAGCTGTCCGGCAACATGATCGACATCTGCCCCGTGGGCGCGCTCACCTCCAAGCCGTTCCGCTACCAGGCCCGCACCTGGGAGCTGGCGCGTCGCCGCGCGGTCAGCCCGCACGACAGCCTGGGCTCGAACATCATCGTCCAGGTCAAGCAGGACGAAGTGATGCGCGTCGTCCCGCTCGAGAACGAAGACATCAACGAGTGCTGGATCAGCGATCGCGACCGCTTCTCGTACGAAGGCCTGTCCGTGGACCGGCTCGAAGTCCCGATGGTGCGCACCAGCGACGGCCAGTGGCGCGAAGCCTCCTGGCAGGATGCGCTGCGTCTGGTCGCCGAAGGGCTGACCCAGGTCAAGGACAGCTTCGGCGCCGGCCAGATCGGCGCGCTGGCCGCGCCGTACGCGACCACCGAAGAGTTCTCGCTGCTCGCCCGCGTGATGCGCGGCCTGGGCTCGGACAACGTCGACTTTCGCCTGCGCCAGACCGATCCGGTGCTGGACGCCGCGCTTTCCGGCGCGCCGTGGCTCGGCATGCAGGTCGCCGACATTCCCAAGCTCGACCGCGTGCTCGTGGTCGGCTCCTTCCTGCGCGCCGACCAGCCGCTGATCGCGCAGCGCCTGCGCCAGGGCGCCAAGCATGGTCTGCAGGTCTCGTCGATCGATGTGTCGGCCGACGACTGGCTGCTGCCCATGACCGCGCGCATCACGGTGCCGCCCAGCGGCATCGCCGGCGCGCTCGCCGCCGTCGCCGTGGCGTTGGCCGAGCTGCGCAGCGTCGAGGTGCCCGCCGCGTTCAAGGGGGTGCATCCGGGCGACGAAGCCCGCCGCATCGCCGGCAGCCTGGCCGAAGGCAGCAACAGCGCGATCTGGCTGGGCAGCGTGGCGATCGAATCGCCGCAGGCCGCCCTGATCGCCGCCAATGCCCAGGCGCTGGCCCAGGCCTGCGGCGCGACGCTGGGTTTCCTGCCGGTGGGCGGCAATGCCCTCGGCGGCCATCTGGCCCGCGCCGTTCCCGAGCGCGGCGGCAAGAACGCCGCCGCCATGCTGGCCGAGCCGCTCAAGTCCTACGTGGTGCTGCACGCCGAACCGGCGCTGGATACCGCCGACGGCCAGCGCGCACTCGCCAGCCTGAAGGCCGCCCAGTTCAACGTCGCGCTCACGCCGTACCGCTCGGCCGCCGAAGACTGGGCGCACGTGATGCTGCCGGTCACCCCGTTCACCGAAACCTCCGGCACCTTCGTCAACATGGCGGGCTGTGTGCAGAGCTTCAAGGGCACAGTGCGTCCGTACGCTCAGGCCCGCCCGGGCTGGAAGGTGCTGCGCGTGCTGGGCAACGTGCTGCAGTTGCAGGGCTTCGAGGAAGAAACCTCCGAGGCCGTGCGCGACGCCGCCCTGGGCGTGATCGCCGAGCGGCTGTCCAACGTCATCCGCGCCGAAGCCGGTCTGCCGGCCGCGGGCGGGGCCGATGGGCTGGAGCGCGTGGCCGGCGTGCCGATCTATGCCAGCGACGCCATCACCCGCCGTGCGCCTGCGCTGCAGGCCACGCCCGCGGCGCAGCCTCCGGTGGCGCGCCTGAACGCGGCCACCGCCGGCCTGCTCGGCGTGGAGGAGGGCGCGCGCGTGCGCGTGTCGGCCTCGCAGAGCGGCTCGGTCGAGCTGCTCGTGGTGCTTGACGCGAGCGTGCCCGATGGCGCGGTTCGCGTGGTCTCCGCCCGTCCCGAAACGGTGGCGCTGGGGGGTGCGTTCGGCAATCTGACTGTGGAGCGTGTCTGATGCTCGACACTTTTCACCAGTTCGGCCTGGACCTGCTCGGGCCGTATGTCTGGCCCGTCGTCTGGATCCTGCTCGGCATCGTCTGCATCCTGGTGCCGCTGATCCTCTGCGTGGCGTACCTCACGCTCTGGGAGCGCAAGCTCATCGGCGCCATGCACGTGCGCAAGGGCCCCAACCGCGTGGGCCCGTGGGGCCTGCTGCAGGCCTTTGCCGACGTGCTCAAGCTGCTGTTGAAGGAAGTCATCACGCCCAGCAAGGCCAACAAGGTGCTCTACGTCGTGGCGCCGATGGTCGTGCTGATGCCGGCATTCGCGGCCTGGGCGGTGATCCCGTTCGGCCCCGAGACGGTGCTGGCCAACGTCAACGCCGGCCTGCTCTACGTCATGGCCATCACCTCGGTGGGCGTGTACGGCGTGATCGTCGCCGGCTGGGCGTCCAACTCCAAGTACGCCTTCCTCGGCGCGCTGCGCGCGTCGGCCCAGATGGTGTCCTACGAGCTGGCGATCGGCTTCGTGCTGATCACGGTGCTGCTGGTGTCGGGCAGCCTGAACATGACCGAGATCGTGAACGTGCAGTTGCGCGGCACCTTCGCGGACATGCATCTGAACTTCCTGTCCTGGAACTGGCTGCCGCTGCTGCCGCTGTTCGTGATCTACGTGATCTCGGCCGTGGCCGAAACCAACCGCCACCCGTTCGACGTGGTCGAAGGCGAGTCGGAGATCGTGGCCGGCCACATGGTCGAGTATTCGGGCATGGGCTTCGCGCTGTTCTTCCTAGCCGAATACGCCAACATGATCCTGCTGTCCTGCCTGGCCGCGATCATGTTCCTGGGCGGCTGGGATTCCCCGCTGGGCTTCGCACCCTTCACCTGGGTGCCGGGCTGGCTCTGGCTGTTCCTGAAGACCTTCTTCGTGGTGTCGCTGTTCATCTGGTTCCGCGCATCCTTCCCGCGCTATCGCTATGACCAGATCATGCGCCTGGGCTGGAAGATCTTCATTCCGCTCACGCTGGTGTGGCTGCTGGTCGTGGCCATCTGGATGCAGACGCCCCTGAACATCTGGGCGCACTAAGGCAACGAGGAAACCAGGATGAAACCCACCCCCTACGCGCTGACGCGCGCCCCCTCGAGGGGGCGGCACCGGCGGACCGGCGAAGCCGGCTCCGCGGTGCCCTGGATCGCATCGCCGCACTTGAATACGTCGTGGAAGGCGCGCGGCGCCATGGAGCACTGACATGTCCAATGCCATCAAGGATTTCATCGGCAGCCTGATGCTGACCGAGCTGTTCAAGGGCCTGCGCCTCACCGGCAAGTACGTGTTCGCGCGCAAGGTGACGCAGTACTACCCGGTCGAGAAGACCCCGGCCTCGCCCCGCTTCCGGGGCCTGCACGCGCTGCGCCGCTATCCCAACGGGGAAGAGCGCTGCATCGCGTGCAAGCTGTGCGAGGCGGTCTGCCCCGCGCTCGCCATCAGTATCGAGTCCGAGGTGCGCGAGGACGGCACCCGCCGCACCACGCGCTACGACATCGACCTCACCAAGTGCATCTTCTGCGGCTTCTGCGAAGAAAGCTGTCCGGTCGACTCCATCGTGGAGACGCACATCCACGAATACCACGGCGAAAAGCGCGGCGATCTGTATTTCACCAAGGAAATGCTGCTCGCCGTCGGCGATCGCTACGAGAACGAGATCGCCGAGAACCGGGCCCAGGATGCCCGTTATCGCTAAGCCGCACGAAGCACACGAGCCATGACAGTTACCACCGTATTGTTCTATCTGTTCGCCGCGATCCTCGTGGTCGCGGCGTTCCGCGTCGTGACCGCGCGCAGCCCGGTGACGGCGGCCATGCACCTGGTGCTGGCGTTCTTCACCGCAGCCATGCTCTGGATGCTCATCCACGTCGAGTTCCTGGCCTTGCTGCTGGTGCTGGTCTACGTAGGGGCGGTCATGGTGCTGTTCCTGTTCGTGGTGATGATGCTCGACATCGACATGTCGGAGCTGCGCGCCGGCACCCGGGCCTACATGCCCCTGGGGATGGTCATCGCCGCGGTGATGGTCGCCGAGATGTCGTTCGTGCTGGCCCGCACCTGGTGGGAGCCGGGCGCCGCGCTGCCGGTGCCGCCCGAGGGCTACAACAACACCCTGGCGATCGGCACGGCCATGTACACCGAGTACATCTACGGCATCGAGATCGCCGCGGTGCTGCTGCTGGTCGGCATGGTGGCCGCCATCTCGCTCACGCTGCGCCGTCGCACCGACGTCAAGCGCAACGTACCGAGCGAGCAGTTGAAGGTCCAGCGGGCCGATCGGGTCCGCCTGGTGAACGTGCCGGCGCAGCGCGAGCGCGCCGCCGCTACCGAGTCCGCGCAGGGAGACAAGTGATGACGCTGACGTTGGCCCATTTCCTGGTGCTCGGCGCCATCCTCTTCGCCCTCGGGGTGTTCGGCATGTTCTGGAATCGCCGCAACCTCATCATCCTGCTGATGTGCATGGAGTTGATGCTGCTCGCGGTGAACATGAACTTCGTCGCCTTCTCCGCCTGGAGCGGCGACGTGGCCGGGCAGGTGTTCGTGTTCTTCATCCTGACGGTGGCCGCGGCCGAAGCCGCGATCGGTCTCGCGATCCTGGTGCTGCTGTTCCGCAACCTGAACACCATCAACGTAGACGAACTCGATCAGCTCAAGGGCTGAGCGGCGGGCACGAGAACAACATGACAACTGGCGTACCCTCTCTTTATCTCCTGATCGCCTTCGCGCCGCTCGTCACGGCCGCGCTGGCCGGCATGCTGGGCACCAGCTTTCTCACCGGCCGCGCAGTCATCGGGCGCAGCGCCGCGCACTGGCTCACCATCCTGGGCGTGCTGGTCTCGGCGATCGGTTCGGTCTACACGCTCACGCAGACGCTGGGCGGCATGACCTTCAACGGCACGGTCTATACCTGGAGCCTGCTGGGCGACATCCGCCTGGAGGTCGGCTTTCTGATCGACAACCTGTCGGCCATGATGATGGTGGTCGTCACCTCGGTGTCGCTGATGGTGCACATCTACACCATCGGCTACATGGCGGACGACCCCGGCTACCAGCGCTTCTTCTCGTACATTTCGCTGTTCACCTTCTCGATGCTGATGCTGGTCATGTCCAACAACATGCTCCAGCTCTTCTTCGGGTGGGAAGCGGTGGGCCTGGTGTCCTACCTGCTGATCGGCTTCTGGTACAAGAAGCCCACGGCGATCTTCGCCAACATGAAGGCCTTCCTGATCAACCGGGTCGGCGACTTCGGCTTCATCCTGGGCATCGGCCTGCTGTTCGCCTACACCGGATCGCTGGACTACGCCACCGTGTTCGGCCAGGCCGACGAGCTGGCGCAGACCGGCTTTCCCGGCACCGACTGGCAGTTGCTCACGGTGGCCTGCATCTCGCTCTTCGTGGGCGCGATGGGCAAGTCGGCCCAGGTGCCGCTGCACGCCTGGCTGCCGGACTCGATGGAAGGCCCGACCCCGATCTCCGCGCTGATCCACGCCGCCACCATGGTGACGGCCGGCATCTTCATGGTCGCGCGCTTCTCGCCCGTGTTCGAGCATTCGACGACCGCGCTGTCCTTCATCATCGTGATCGGCGCCATCGGCGCGCTGTTCCTGGGCATCCTGGGCATCATCCAGAACGACATCAAGCGCGTGATCGCGTATTCCACGCTGTCGCAACTGGGCTACATGACGGTGGCGCTGGGCGCCTCGGCCTATTCGGTGGCGATCTTTCACCTCATGACCCACGCCTTCTTCAAGGCACTGCTGTTCCTGGGCGCGGGCTCGGTCATCATCGGCATGCACCACGACCAGGACATCCGCAACATGGGCGGCCTGCGCAAGTACATGCCGATCACCTGGATCACCTTCCTGCTCGGCACGCTGGCCCTGGTCGGCACGCCGTTCTTCTCGGGCTACTACTCGAAGGAACACATCATCGAGGCGGCCCACGCCGCCAACGTCTGGGGCGCGGGCTTCGCCTACTACGCGGTGCTGATCGGCGTGTTCGTCACCTCGCTGTACTCGTTCCGCGTGTACTTCATGGTGTTCCACGGCAAGGAGCGTTTCGATACGCACGGCCATGGCCACCAGCACGGCGACTCCGAGGAGGGCCACGGGGCCCACGCCGCGCCCGAGCACGATGCGCACGACGATCATCACCACAGCGGCCCGCCGCACGAATCCCCGGGCGTGGTGACCTGGCCGCTGATCCTGCTGGCCATCCCGTCGGTCATCATCGGCCTCATCGCCATCGACGCCATGCTGTTCGGCGACTTCTTCAGCGGCGTCATCACGGTGTTCGGCGATCGCCACCCGGCCATGGCCGAGATCGCCGAGGGCTTCCACGGCTGGCTGGCCTACGGTCTGCACGGCTTCCTGACCCTGCCGTTCTGGCTGGTCGTCGCGGGCGCGGTCGTGGCCTGGTACACCTGCCTCTTCCGTCCGGAAACGGGCGACGCGATCCGCCGCAACCTGTCGGGCGTCGTCAATCTCCTCGAGAACAAGTACTACGTGGACTGGTTCAACGAGAACGTGATCGCCCGCGGTGCCCGTGTGCTCGGCAACGGTCTGTGGCAGGTCGGCGACCGCAAGCTCATCGACGGTCTGATCGTCAACGGCAGTGCGCGCATGGTCGGCTGGCTGGCCGCGGTCTCGCGCCACCTGCAATCCGGCTACATCTATCACTACGCGTTCTCGATGATCGTCGGCATCCTGGCGCTGATTACCTTCTTTGTGCTGATCAAATAAGATGGCAAGCGAAATGGTGCAATCCTCTTTTCCCTGGCTGACGCTTGCGATCTTCGTGCCGATCGTCTTCGGCCTCGTCACCATGCTGCTGGGCCGGGACGACAATCCCGGCTTCACCCGCAAACTGGCGATGATCGGCGCGGTGATCGGCTTTCTGGTCACGCTCCCGCTGTATGCCGGCTTCGATCCGGCCACGGCCGACATGCAGTTCGTCGAGAACGCGCTCTGGATCGCGCCGATCTCGGTGTACTACCACCTCGGCATCGACGGCATCTCAGTCTGGTTCATCCTGCTCACCGCCTTCATCACCATCATCGTGGTGGCGGCGGGCTGGGAAGTCATCACCAGCCGCGTGGCGCAGTACATGGGCGCCTTCCTGATCCTGTCGGGCCTGATGATCGGCGTGTTCGCCGCGCTGGACGGCCTGCTGTTCTACATCTTCTTCGAAGCCACGCTGATCCCGATGTACATCATCATCGGGGTGTGGGGCGGGCAGGACCGCGTCTATGCCGCGTTCAAGTTCTTCCTGTATACGCTGCTCGGCTCGCTGCTCACGCTGGTGGCCTTCATCTACCTGTGGTTCAGCGCGGGCGGTAGCTTCGACATCGCCACCTGGCACCAGCTCCCGCTGGGCTACACGCCGCAGGTGCTGATCTTCCTCGCGCTGCTGATGGCCTTCGCCGTGAAGGTGCCGATGTGGCCGGTGCACACCTGGCTGCCCGACGCCCACGTGCAGGCGCCCACCGGCGGCTCGATCGTGCTGGCCGCGATCATGCTCAAGCTCGGCGCTTACGGCTTTCTGCGCTTCTCGCTGCCGATCGCCCCGGATGCCTCGCATTCGCTGTCGTGGCTGATGATCACGCTCTCGCTGATCGCCGTCATCTACATCGGCCTGGTCGCCATCGTGCAGGGCGACATGAAGAAGCTCGTGGCCTACTCCTCGGTGGCGCACATGGGCTTTGTCACCCTCGGCTTCTTCATCTTCAACACGGCCGGCGTCGAAGGCGCGATCGTGCAGATGATCTCGCACGGTTTCGTGTCGGGCGCGATGTTCTTCTGCATCGGCGTGCTCTACGACCGCATGCATACGCGTGAGATCTCGCACTATGGCGGCGTGATCAACGTGATGCCGCGCTTCACGGCCTATGCCGTGCTGTTCGCCATGGCCAACAGCGGCCTGCCCGCCACCAGCGGCTTCGTGGGCGAGTTCATGGTCATCCTCGGCGCGGTGGAATACAACTTCTGGATCGGCCTCCTGGCGGCGACTTCGCTGATCCTCGGCGCGGCCTATTCGCTGTGGATGGTCAAGCGCGTGTTCTTCGGCGAAGTCGCCAACGACCACGTGCGCGAGCTGACCGACGTCAACACCCGCGAGTTCGCGATCCTGGGTGTGATGGCGATCGCGGTGCTCTTCATGGGCGTGTATCCGAAGCCCTTCACCGACCTCATGCATGTGTCGGTGCAGGCGCTGCTCGATCACGTCGCGATCTCCAAGCTGTGAGTACCGTGCCCGGCATCCACCTTCGCTCGATCCTGTAGCCCACTATGCAAGAATCCAACCTCAACTTCGCACTCGCGGCACCCGAAATCGTGCTGCTGGTGGCCGCGTGCGGCATCCTCGTGGTGGATGCCTTCGTCAAGGCCACGGGCCGGGCGCTGACGTACGTCCTCACCCAGGCCACCTTCGCGCTGCTGATCGTCGTCAGCCTGCTCCAGTTGTCGAACGGCGTATACGGCGCGACCTTCCACGGCATGTACGTGGTGGACGGCTTCTCGCACGTGCTGAAGATCTTCTGCTACATCGCCGGCATGGTCACGCTGGTGTACGGGCGCGCCTACGCCGACGCGCGCGACATGACCTCGCGCGGCGGCGAACTGTACGTGCTCGCGCTGCTCTCCACCCTGGGCCAGATGGTCATGGTGTCGGCGGGCAATCTGATCTCGATCTATCTGGGCCTGGAGCTGATGTCGCTCGCGCTGTACGCGCTGGTGGCGCTGCGCCGCGACCATACCCAGTCGACCGAGGCCGCCATGAAGTACTTCGTGCTGGGCGCGCTGGCCTCGGGCTTCCTGCTCTACGGCATGTCCATGCTGTATGGCGCCACGGGCAGCCTCGATCTTTCCGTGATCGGCACCGTGCTCGCCACCGGCGTGGCGCAGGACATGGAGCTGGTCCTGGTCTTCGCGCTGGTGTTCATCATCTCGGGCCTGGCCTTCAAGCTGGGCGTGGTGCCCTTTCACATGTGGGTACCCGATGTCTACCAGGGCGCGCCCACCCCGGTCACGCTGCTGCTGGGCGCCGCGCCCAAGCTCGCCGCCTTCGCGATCACCGTGCGCCTGCTGGGCGAGGCGCTGCCCGCGCTGACCCCGCATTGGCAGCCCATGCTGGCGGTGCTGGCCGTGCTCTCGCTGGCGATCGGCAACATCGTCGCCATCGTGCAGACCAGCTTCAAGCGCATGCTGGCCTATTCCACGATCGCGCAGATGGGCTTCGTGATGCTCGGCCTGATGTCGGGCTCCACGCCCGAGAGCCAGGTCGAGGCCTTCGGCGCCGCGCTGTTCTACGTCGTCGTGTACGTAATGACCACGCTGGGCACCTTCGGCCTGATCCTGCTGCTGTCGCGCGCCAACGGCTTCGAGGCCGACAACATCGACGACATCAAGGGCTTGAACCGCCGCAGCCCGTGGTTCGCGCTGCTGCTGCTCCTGATGATGTTCTCGCTCGCCGGCATTCCGCCCACGGCAGGCTTCTATTCCAAGCTCGTCGTGCTGCAGATGCTGGTCGCTTCCGGGCATGTCGCTCTGGCGGTGGTCGCGGTCGTGATGTCGCTGATCGGCGCGTTCTACTACCTGCGCGTGGTCAAGGCCGCCTACTTCGACGAGCCCGTCGCCGCGGATGCGCAGGCGCCCATCGAAGCCGGCGGTACGATGCGCGCGGTCCTGTCGGTCAATGGCCTGCTGGCCCTCGTGCTGGGCATCCTGCCCGGCCCGCTGCTCGCGGTCTGCGTGGTGGCGGCGATGTCGGCTTTCGGCTGAGCCTCGCCCATGAATGAAACCCTGGCCATCGTCGTCGTTCTTCTCGTCATGGTGGCCGGGGCGAATCTGCCCTTCATGACCGAGCGCGTGCTCGGTCTTTTCGTTTGGCGCGCGCGAGGCGCGCCTGCGGCCAAGCCTTTCTGGCTGCGCCTGGCCGAGGCCCTGGTGCTCTACGGGCTCACGCTCGCCGTCGGCTTCCTGCTGGAAGGCCAGTTCGGCAATCGCTTCGTCCAGGGATGGGAGTTCTATGCCATCACGCTGGCCGTCTTCCTGGTCTGTGCCTATCCCGGGTTCGTCTGGCGCTACCTGTCGCGGCGCCGCCGCGATGACGCCCTGCGCTGAGCGCCGGCGCCGCGTTCCGGTGGGCAGTCGTCGCGCAGTGGTGAGTGCTCAGGCGATCAGGGCGCGGCGGCGACGGCTGGCATACCATGCCAGGCAGCCGATCTGTATCAGGCCCAGCGCCACCGCCGTCAGCCGGTAGTTCCAGGGCAGCGGTACGCCCAGGCGCGCCAGCAGCTCGATGGCCAGCCCGATGCTCCACTGCATGGCGAAGGCGCCAACGAAGATGAACAGGTTGTAGAGCGTCAGGATGCGCCCCGCGACCGCCTTGGGGAATTCCTGGGCGAGGGCGGGTTGCACCAGGGACATGGACGGAAAGGCGAACGCGAGCAGCAGCCAGACCCACCAGGTGTGCGCGTCGCCGAGCAGGCCGATCGCCAGCACCACCGGAACCATCATGACGTGGCCCGCGATGCCGATGCGCATCATGCTCAAACCGCGGCGCTGCAGCCAGGGTGTGACGAAGCTCATGCCGACGTAGCAGCCCATCAGCGTGAGCATCAGCACCATCAGCGCGCGCGCCATGTGCGCATTGTCCATGCCGAACACGGCCACCATCCAGGGCCCCGCCCAGAGCGTGAGCAGCGCCACCGCGCCGCCATGGCCGAGCAGCGCCATCGGGGCGAGGGGCACGACCCTGGGGTGCCGCAGGAGCGCTCCCGCGCCGACACCGTCTTCCCGGGCCGCCCCGCCGGCCACGAGGTCGCGATCCTGCACGTAGCGGAAGATGGCGGCGGCGGCCAGGAGCAGCAACAAGGCCGCCAGCGCGAATACGCTGCGCCAGCCCAGGGCGGCGGCGAGTGCCTCGGCCGGCAGGGTCGCCACAACGGCGCCGCTGGTACCGGACACCAGTATCCACAGGCTGAAGCGCGCCTGCTGTTCGGGCGCAAAGCAGCGGCGGAAATACGACATCGGGGCCATCAGGCAGGCCGCTACACCGGCACCGATCAGGGCGCGGCCGATGGCTGCCGTCGCCAGGTTGGTGCTGGCCGCCAGAATCGCGGCTCCCAGCGCCGCGACCAGCAGCAGGCCCGCGTTGATGCGGCGCGCGCCATAGCGGTCGAGCCAGTGGCCGAGCGGCCACTGCAGCGCGGCGAACGCGGCGAAATACACCGCCGACAGCCCGCCCAGGCCGGTGGGGGACAGGCCCAGTTCGGCCGACAGGTAGGGAGCCAGTGCTGCGTTGACCGAGCGCAGGCCATAGGACAGCAAGTAGGCCGCGGCAAACGAGAAGAAAATGGCGAGGACGGGCATGCGCGCACCGCCGGTGCGCGCCTCCTCCACGGGTTGTGGCATGCGCTATTGTGGTTATGGGTCGAACGGGTGCGCCGTGAGTCGCCCCCCGCCTGAAGGCGGGAGCTTGCTCGCCACAGGATGGGGGCGCCTTCGGCGCCAGGATCAGCTTGCCTCGCTGGCCCTCGCCCTGAAGGGCGACGGCTTGCGCTTCGGCCCGTGCTCAGTCGGCGAAGCCGAGATGCAGGCTGCACAGCTTGCCCGATTGTCGCACTTTTGCACGCGCCAGCCGGTTGATGAGATAACCCGCGAGCCGCGCTTCGGCGTGCGGGTCCTCGAGCAGTTCGTCGTGCCCGGGCGGTGTGGGCGAGAGCACCGGCGCGCGCCCTTCGTACTGGAAGCTGATCGAGAGCGAGAACTCGTCGTGCAGCGTGCGCAGGCGGATCAGCGCTGGCTGCGCCTGGACGAAGCCGCCCTGGGCCAGCAGGTCGAACGCCTGCCAGGCGGCGAGCTGGGCGCGCTGGACGACCTCGCGGCGTGCGCCCCAGAGCGCCCCCTGGCGCTCGATGAAGCGGGTCACTTCCTCCATCGTGGTGTGCGCGATGTCGAAAGTCTGCATCGTGCGCCGCTTGACGCCCAGACGGAACAGCGCGGTCAGCAGCACCGCGGTCAAGAGACCGCCGGCGAAGGCCGAGAACACGACTTGTTCGGCGCCCAGCGGCCATAGCTGGGCCAGGCCGCCGTGCAGCGCGGGAAACGACAGGGCCACCGCCAGCCCGGTACCGACCGCCAGCACGCGCCGATTGTCGAGCAGCCGCGAACCGACCATTTGAACGCCGCTCAGCATGGTGAAGGCCGACAGAAAGAGCAGCAGCCCGCCGATCACGGCTTCGGGCAGCACCAGCCAGACCAGCATGAGCTTGGGCAGTAGCGCAAAGAGCACGAGCACACCCGCCAGCCAGTACCCGAGGTGGCGGCTGGTGCTGCCGGACGCCGCGGCCTGCGATACCGCGCCGCCGCTGGACGCCAGGGGCAGCCCGTGCAGCAGGGCGGCCACGAGCTGGGTGCAGCCTTCGGCGCGCAGCCCGCGGCCGAAGGCATGAAGATCGGCCCGGCGCCATTCGGCGTCGTTGGCCTGCTGCGCCATGGTTTGCGTGCCCAGCGAGCCGACGGCCAGGAAGAAGCCGGTGATGACGTAGGGCAGGATCAGCGCCGGCTCGAAGGCCCAGCCGCCCAGTCCCAGCTCGGGCAGGCGGAACCAGGGGGCGGCGCCAAGCTGCGCCCCATCGGTGGCGTCGATCAGCCCCAGCAGCCAGGCGGCGAGCGCGCCGATGCCCAGGCCGATCAGCGTGGCGAACATGCGGGCGCGCGACTTGATCCACACATTGCAGAACACCATGGTGAAGAAGGTGATGCCCGCCACCGCGATGTCGGCCGGCGAGATCCGGGATTGCTGTTCGCCTTCGAAGATGAGGTGCACGCCCATCTGGCCCAGCCCGATACCGAGCAGCATCACGGCCAGCCCGGCGATCTCGACCGTGAACACCGAGCGCAGCCGCGGCAGCACGTAGCTGAAGGCGATTTGCGATACCCCGATCACGGCGACCATGCCGAAGCTGAGCGCCAGGCCGCCGACGTCGCTCGCCAGGTACATCGCGGGCAACACCGCCGAGGTGGCCTGCATCGGGTAGTAGTAGCCCGAGCCGATGCCGCCGCGCTGCAGCACCTGCAGCACCACGCCCACCGCCGTCACGAGCAGGGTGGCGGCCGCGATGTTGAGGAATTGTTCGTACGGCAGGCCGTGGTGGTGCGCGAACAGCGAGGGTAGCGCGAGCAGCGCGCCCAGAAAGGCCGCCTGCTGCAGCGCCAGCGCCGCGGCGAAGCGCGCGGGCGGCCGTTCGTTCTGCCAGTAGACGATGTTGTCCGGCTTGCGCATGAGCCCGGCTCCCTGGTGGCAAAGAGTGCCAGAGTATATCGAGACGTGACGATAATGCGCAGATCGGCAGCCGTCGCGTTGTGCCGGGCCGACGCTGGTAGCCGTACGGCGTACGCCCTAGCCCGCGGCCGCGCGGCGTCGGCGCAGCGTGGTCGCCACCGTCGCGCCGAGGATGCAGCCCGCGCCGAGCAGCATGCGCAGCGTCGGCCGATCGCCGAACAGCAGCCACGCGGCCAGAATGGCGTACACGGGTTCCAGGGCAATGACCATACCGGCCGTGCGCGCGTTCAGGCGCGACAGGCTGCTGACGAACAGGTAGTGCGCCAGGCCCGTGCAAAAGATGCCCAGCGCGGCCAGCGCGAACCAGTCCGGCGCCTGCAGCCCGGCCAGACCCGCCAAGCCGAAAGGCAGGGTGAGCGCCAGCACGACGCCGTTCTGCCAGCAGGCCACCTGGATCGAATCGAGATTGCCGGCCGTCCAGCGGTTGACCAGGGCCAGCACCGCGAAGCTGAATCCGGAGAGCACGCCCCAGAGCACGCCCACGGTACCCGTGTCGGCCAGGTCGAACGCGGGAGCCACCAGCACCAGCCCGAAGCTGACCAGGGCGAGCAGCCACCATTCGGCTGCGCCGATGCGATCCCGGTAGACGAGGCGCTCGAGCAGCACCGTGAAAGCCGGCACGCTGGCAAAGCCCAGCGTGGCTACTGCGACGCCGCCGATCTTCACCGCGACGAAGAACGTGACCCAATGGCTGGCCAGCAGCGCGCCGGATACGGTCAGGGCCAGCACGCGACGCGGGTCCAGCCCTGCGAGCAGGCTGCGCCCCTGCGAGCGCGCGAACACCATTAGCGTGAGCACGGCGAAGGCGGCGCGTCCGGAAGTGATGGCAAAGGGCTCGGCCTGGATCATGTGGCCGAAGACGCCGGTCAGGCCGAACAGGAGGGCGGTGAGGTGGATGGCGGTGAGCGCTTGGCGTTGCTGCATCGCGGAATGATCGCACAGCCGGCGAGGGCGGCATTCCAGGCCGGCGCGCATGCGGGACGCAGCCCGGCCTCGGCCCATCACCTTGTACGAGTCGCTCGGTTTCGGCGCGCTGGACCTGGCGGCGCTGGCGCGTAGTGAGACAATCCCGGCAGGTACTTTCGTTGAATGGACGGGATAGGCCGTCCGATGGAGTCGATGGCATGAGCCAAGCAGAGTTCGATGCTTCGGGCGCGCAGAACGGAATCTCGCGCACCGATTTCGTGGAGGCGGGACGCCCCGCCAGCCTGTCGATGGACCGGTTCGAGGCGGTCAACGTGCCGGTATGGCGCGCTTCCAGTGTGTTGTTCGACACGGTGGCCGACGTACAGGCCGCCTCGGCCGGCGCGGCGGCCGGAGAGCGCCAGGCCAGCAACTACGCCACCACCGGCACGCCCACGACGTTCGCGCTGGCCGAGGCCATCGCTCAGTTGGAGGCACCTGGCCATGCCGCCCGCGTGGCCCTGGCGCCGAGCGGGCTGGCGGCGATCAGCACGGCCCTGATGGCGTATCTGTCGCCGGGCGAGCACATGCTGATGAGCGATTCGGTCTATGGCCCTGCGCGCCTGTTCGCCCAGGGCATGCTGACGCGCTTCGGCGTGCAGACCACCTTCTACGACCCGGCGCTGGATGCCGACGCGTTGGGCGCGCTGATCCGCCCGAACACGCGGGTGATCTACCTGGAGAGCCCGGGCAGCTATACCTTCGAGATCCAGGATGTCCCCGCGATCTGCGCCATGGCGCGCGCGCGAGGTGTGCTCACCATGCTCGACAACGCCTGGGCCTCGCCGGTGTTTGCGCGACCGTTCGACTGGGGCGTCGACGTCTCGCTGCTGCCCCTGACCAAGTACTGGAGCGGGCATGCCGACGTGCTGATGGGCGCCGTGGTGGTGCGCGAGGCCTTGTGGCCGGCTCTGCACCAGACGGTGCGCCAGACCGGCATCTGCGTGGGCGGCGACGACGCCTGGCTGGTCCTGCGCGGCATGCGTACGCTGCCCGTGCGCATGCGGACGCACGAGCGCACCGCGCTCGCCGTAGCGCACTGGCTGCAGGCTCGCCCCGAAGTCTCGCGCGTACTGCACCCGGCCTTGCCGGATCATCCGCAGCACGCGCTCTGGCAGCGCGATTTCCTGGGCGCGAGTGGGCTGTTCTCCTTCGAGTTGGCCGAGAGCGCGTCGCCCGAGCGCATCGCCGCGCTGTGCGATGGCCACCGGCATCTGCGCCTGGGCTATTCCTGGGGCGGCTATGAAAGTCTCATCATGCCGGCCAACATCGGCAATCTGCGCACGGCGCTGCCCTGGGCGGGCGGCCCGTTGATCCGCATCCATGCCGGCCTGGACGACCCGCACAGCCTGATCGCCGACCTGGAGGCCGGGTTCGCGGCCTACGGTCGCACCGCCTGATCGCAGGCCGGCGCCGGGACGCGCGCATGCGCAAGCGTCGCGCGGCGCCGGCGGCGCTGCAGAGGATCAGGCGGCCGGGGTTTCGCCGAACAGAAAGGCGATGACCGCGGTATTGAAGCTGTGCGGCTTGGCGATGTTCATGCCATGCGCTGCGCCGACGATGGTGACGCGCTGCACGTCGGGCAGCCGTGCCTGCAGCCGGTCCTGGGCCTGCGCGTAGCGCTGCGGGCTATGGTTGCCGCCCACCAGCAGCACCGGGATGGCGAGCGCGGCCAGGGCGGCTTCGTCCAGCGGGGCAATGCGTTCCTCGGCCTGGCCGGCCAGCGTGCCGGCGTTGTCGTGGGCCATCTCGCGAAACCCGCGCACCATGCGGCGCCAGGTGTCGGGGCCGTTGACCGCGTCGACGAAGATGCCCAGGCCGGCCTCGGTGTCGCCCGCCTGGATGCGCCGCAAGGCCTCGCCGATGAATGGCGAGACGGTGTGCGCGGCCTGCGGTTCATCGGCAACGTGAGCCGGGGGATCGGCGAGCACCAGCCGGCCGACGAGGCCGGGGTGGCGCAGCGCCAGTTCCAGCGCCACGCGCGCGCCGCGCGAATGGCCAACCACGTGCGCCGGGGCCGCGTCCAGGTGCTCGAGCAAGCGGGCGAGATCGTGCGCATGCTGTTCGACCGAGAATTCGCCGGGCCCGTGCGCGTCGTGCGGCCAGTAGTGGCGAAGGCTGGGCGCGATCACCCGGCCATGCCGCGCGAACGGCTGCATCTGCGGCTGCCAATAGCGGCAGTCGCACAGCGAGCCGTGCACCAGGAGCACGGGCTGGCCGCTGCCCAGCTCGGCATAGTTCAGGTCGTAGCCATCGACATCGACGGCCTGTAGCGGGGTCGGCAGGGTAAAGCGCATGGCGGCGGGCGGAAGGCAGTGGGCAGCATTGTGCCTGATCCCGCCCGCGCATCGGGTGCGTGCCTCACAGGGGAGCGGCAGGCGCCAGGGCCGGGTAGAGCGAAGCGACGAGCAGCGCCGCCATCGACACGTTGAACCAGCGCACGGCGCGGGGGTCGCGCAGCAGGTTGCGCAGCAGAGCGCCGGCCCCTGCCCACACGGCGATGGCGGGCAGGTTGACCATGCCCATCACCGTCGCGACCATCAACAGGTGGGCGTGGTACTGCTCGGGCGGGACGAAGGCGGCTACCGTACCCACCACCATGATCCAGGCCTTGGGATTCACCCATTGGAAGGCCGCGGCCTGCCAGAACGTGAACGGCGCGCCGCGCGCCTCGCCCTGGTCAGGGCCGCCGGCGCGCGCAATCTGCCAGGCGAGATACAGCAGGTAGGCGCCGCCCCCGTACTTCAGTGCATCGTGCATCCAGGGCCAGCGCGCGAAGAGGTCGCCCAGGATCAGGCCGACGGCCAGCATCATCGCCACCACCCCGGCCGAGATGCCCACCATGTGCGGCAGGGTGCGGCGAAAACCGAAGTTCAGGCCCGAGGCCGTGAGCATGATGTTGTTCGGGCCAGGGGTGATGGACATCGCGAGCGAGAAGGTGACGACGGGCAGGAGCAAGGCGGTCTGCATGATGGCGGCGACTGCAAGAGGGCGGTCGGTACACTGTACGTGCGATCTCCGGTACAGTACCGGTACAGTTGACCAGTTCAATTCAGACACTGGCCCGGTAAATCGACATGACAGTTTCTCCTCCTGCAAGCAGGTCCGGCGAGGACCTCGGCGAGCTTACGCTCGCCGGCCGGCTGGCCCAGCGCATCGGCCGGCAGATCGAATCGCAGGCGCTGCGCCCCGGCACGCGCCTGGCGTCCATCCGCGATCTCGCCCGCAGCGCGGGCGTGAGCCGGTTCACCGTCGTGCAGGCATACGACCGCCTGGTTGCTGCGGGCCTGGTCGGCTCGCGTCGCGGCTCGGGTTTCTTCGTGCTGCCGCGGCCCAGGCCGGCCTTGAGTCCGGAGCGTCCCCGGACGCCGGCCGTGCCTTCGCGCATCGACGTCTCCTGGCTGCTGCGCAGCATGTTCGTCGCCGACGCATCGACCGCCATGCCGGGCAGCGCCGGCCTGCTGCCGCCCGAGTGGCTGGATGCCGAAATGGTGGCCAGCGCCGTGCGCGCGGTCGGGCGCTCGGCGCGCAGCAGCCTGGTCGGCTACGGCCATCCGCAGGGCTTTGCTCCGCTGCGCCAGCAGATCGCGGCCCGCCTGCAGGCCGAAGGGATCACGGTCCATCCCGAACGCCAGATCGTCACCACGGCCGGCGTGACCCAGGCCATCGATCTCGTGGTGCGTCACTGCGTCGCGCCGGGCGACACGGTCCTGGTGGAGGACCCGGGCTGGTTCGTGGTGTTCGGCCGCCTGGCCGCGTTCGGCGTGCGCGTCGTGGGGGTGCCGCGCACCGCTGCCGGCCCCGACATCGAGGCGCTGGAGCGTTTGGCGCAGTTGCACCGGCCCAGGCTCTTCATCGTCAATTCCGTCGTGCACAACCCGACCGGGCACACGCTGACGGCCGGCGCCGCGTATGCCGTGCTGCGTGCGGCCGAACGCTACGATTTCCTGGTCATCGAGGACGATACCTACAGCGAGCTGCATCCGGGCGGCGCCATCCGTCTGGCTGCGCTCGACGGCCTGGCCCGCGTGATCCATGTCGGCGGCTTCTCGAAGATGCTGGCGGCCAGCCTGCGCGTGGGCTATATCGCCGCCGCGCCCGAGCTGGCGCTGGGCCTGGCCGACGTGAAGATGCTGACCGGGCTCACCAGCCCCGAGCTGGGTGAGCGGGTAGTGCACAGGGTGCTCGCGGACGGACAGTATCGCCGGCATGTCGAGCGCGTGCGCCAGCGCGTGGACGAGGCGCGCGAGCGCTGCCTGCAGCGCCTTGCGTCTCTGGGCGTACGCATGGAGACAGCGCCGCAGGCGGGCATGTTCGTCTGGGCCGACTGCGGTTGCGACAGCGAGGCCCTCGCGCGCGAGGCGGCCGCGCAGGGTATGCTCCTCGCCCCGGGCATCCTGTTCAATCCGGAGCAGAAGCCTTCCAGCATGATGCGTTTTTCGGTCGTTTCCGCCGACGACGAGAGCGCCTGGCGCACGCTGGCCCGGCTGTTGCCCGGTGCACCCCCATCTGTTAAGTTTGCCTGAGCCCATCGCCTGGGCTCGTCCTTTTTCGAGCGCCGTATGAGCCTGACGCCGGATTCCCTCCGCTCGTCCGGAGCCGCCGCCACGCCGGCGGACCGCATTCTCGAGCACCTGAAGCTGCACGGCCCGCAATCGGCCGCCCAGCTCGGCGAGGCGCTGTCCATCAGCGGGGAGGCGGCTCGCCAGCAGTTGGTGCGCCTGGGCGGCATGTCGCTGGTGCAGGCGCGCTCGCGCGCCAACGGCGTGGGGCGTCCCACCCGGGTGTGGCGCCTAACGCCGTCCGGGCATGCGCGCTTTCCCGACGCGCACGGCGTGCTGGCCGGCCAGTTGCTGGAATCCGCGCGCCAGCTCTTCGGCGAAGCGGGGGTGGAGCGGCTGATCTCCGCACGCGAATCCGAGGCGCGCACCGCGTACCAGCAGGCCCTGCAAGGCTGCCCCGACCTCGCCTCGCGCGTTGCCGCCCTGGCCGGCATTCGCAGCGCCGAAGGCTATATGTGCAGTTGGCGCGCGCTCGACGAGCACACCTTCCTGCTGATCGAGAACCACTGCCCCATCTGCACCGCCGCGCGCGCGTGCCAGGGTTTCTGCCGGTCCGAACTGGCCCTGTTCGAAGCCGTCCTCGGCCCCGGCGTACGCGTACGCCGCCTGGAACACCTGCAGTCGGGCGGCGAGCGCTGCACCTATCGCATCTCAGCCTCCGCGCGGCCGCCCGAAGGAGGCTGAAGCCCCCCGGGGCCCCCTCCTGCCTACCGCGCCTCGTCAGGGCTGATCAGGTGTGCTCGCCTTCACGCCAATGAAATATCGGTGTGCAATATTTTCAGTTGATATCGTTGCTGCCCGCATCGTCGCCATTCGGCGCATGTGATGGTTTCACATAACTCCCTGAAATTAATGAATAATATGATGAATCCTTCAAGTTTTTTCAGGCCAGGTACGATGCTTGCTTGAGCCGTCAATTCTCGAGGTTTTCCCTAATAAGGGTACGCATGGGTTGACCTAACTGCCTTCAATAAATATAATTTCAGTCGAAATGAATTTCGATGAAGACATCTCCAAGCCTTAGGCTCAACAAGAGGGAGGCAGAAAGCGGCGAAAATCGGCTATGAGCCGATCCTTTCGGTGAACCGCTACCGGGGTTATTCATGAACAATATTCCACTGGCGCAGCAATACGATCTGCGCATCCTCAGGGCGCTGCGCCGCATCACCCGCGCGATCGCCCTGCATTCCAAGCAGCTTGCGGCCTGCAGCCACATCACCGCGCCCCAACTGGTCTGCCTGCATACGGTGATCGCCAACGGCCCGATGACGGCCACCGCGATCAGCCGCGAGATCCACGTCAGCGCCAGTACCGTGGTGGGCATCCTGGACCGGCTCGAAGAGAAGGGCCTGGTGCGCCGCGAGCGCGGCCGCGAGGATCGCCGCACGGTGTTCGTTTCCGCCACCGAGGCGGGCGTGGCCCTGGCCGCCGAAGCCCCGTCTCCGCTGCAGAAGACGCTGGCCGAGGCGCTCAACGAATTGCCGGAACTCGAGCGCGCGACCATCACGCTGTCGCTCGAGCGCATCGTCGATCTCGTCGAGAAGCGTGACTCGGGCGCCGCGCCGGCTGCGGATGCGCACCCGGCCATCCTGGAAGTTCCGCACGGCGACATGCCGGCCGAGTCGGGGTTGGCCGTATGAGTAACGAAAACGCCAAGGCGCAGCCGAACGAAGACATCGTTCTGCGCGCACCCCGGGTCGAGGATGGCGCGGCGGTTGCCGAACTGATCCGGCAGTCGCCCCCGCTCGACGTGAACTCGACTTATGCCTACCTGCTGCTGTGCCATCACTTTGCCGGCACCTGTGTGGTCGCCGAGCTGGAGGGCAGGGTGGTCGGTTTCATTTCCGGCTACCTGCCGCCCGAACAGCCGGAAACGTTCTTCGTATGGCAAGTTGCCGTACATGCCGATGCCCGCGGTCGAGGGCTGGGGCAATCCATGCTGCGACACCTGCTGCAACGCCCGGTGTCGCGCCATGTTCACTTTCTCGAGACCACGGTTTCGCCGTCCAACGCCGCTTCCCGAGGCATGTTCTCGGGGCTGGCCAAGGATCTGGAAACCGACATGAGCGAACAGCCTTTGTTCGATCACACGATGTTCGGCGAGGGTGCCGCTCATGAAGACGAGATGCTTTTGAAAATCGGCCCATTTCACTGAGGCATTCGTGTCGCTCCCTGACCCCAGGGATCGTTACCAATGCTTCTGGTGCCCAGACCGGTCGTATCGACGGGTCTGACCCCGCGATGGGGTGGGCGGACGGCAACGTCCGACCCGGGGGCGCTAACAGAGGAGTACATAGAAGATGGATCTGAAGATCTTTGATCGTCTGGAATCCGAGGTTCGCGGTTACATCCGTTCCTTTCCCGTGGTCTTCAAGCAGGCCAAGGGCGCAACCCTGGTAGACGAAACCGGTCGGGAGTACATCGATTTCTTCGCTGGCGCCGGGACGCTGAACTACGGGCACAACAATCCTCTCTTCAAGCAGAAGCTGGTCGAATACCTGGAATCCGACGGCATCGTGCATGGCCTGGACATGGCCACGGGTGCCAAGCGCACGCTGCTCGAGACCTTCGAACGCGTGCTGCTCAAGCCGCGCAATTGGAAGTACACGTTGCAGTTCACCGGCCCGACCGGCACTAACGCGGTCGAGGCGGCGCTCAAGCTCGCGCGCCAGGTCAAGGGGCGCCCGAACGTCATTTCGTTCACCCACGGCTTTCATGGCCTGAGCGGCGGCTCGCTGGCCGTCACGGCCAACGCCAAGTACCGCGAAGCCGCGGGCGTGAGCCACGCCAACACCGTGTTCATGCCGTATGACGGCTACTTCGGTCCCGATGTCGACACCATCGTGTATCTCGAGCGCATGCTCGAAGACCGCTCCAGCGGCCTGGACAAGCCCGCCGCGGTCATCGTCGAGACGGTGCAGGGAGAAGGCGGCATCAACGTGGCGTCGCTGCGCTGGCTGAAGGAGCTGCAGCGCGTGTGCCGCGCGCACGACATGCTGCTGATCGTCGACGACATCCAGGCCGGCTGCGGCCGCACCGGCAGTTTCTTCAGCTTCGAGCCCGCCGGCATCCAGCCCGACATCATCACGCTGTCCAAGTCGCTCTCCGGCTTCGGCCTGCCGATGTCGCTGGTGCTGATGAAGCCCGAGCTGGACGTCTGGCAGCCCGGCGCGCACACCGGTACGTTCCGCGGCAACAACCTGGCCTTCGTCACGGCCACGGCCGCCCTGGACCACTACTGGACCAACGCCGCGTTCGCCAGCGACACCCAGCGCAAGGAGCGCATCGCCCGCGATCATCTGGAGAACATCGTCCAGAGCTATCCCGGCGCCGGCCTGTCGGTGCGTGGGCGCGGTCTGATGCAGGGGCTGGTCAGCCAGGACCCGACCTTCGCTTCCAAGGTGTCCAAGAAGGCCTTCGAGCAGGGCCTCGTGATCGAGACCTCGGGCGCGAACGACGAAGTCCTCAAGCTCCTGCCGTCGCTCACTATCGAAGACGAGCAGCTCAAGAAGGGGCTGGAGATCATCGATCGCGCAGTGGCCGACGTGCTGGCCGAGCATGACGCCGCCAGCAGCGCCCGCGTGCTGAAGTTCGGCAATCGCTGATTTTCGTCCGCCCGGAACGCCACACATCCGGGCACTTTCCCCTACCGCTCGCGCCGCGCGCCCTTCGGGGCGCGGGCCGCGGCTCGCCTTGTCGCGCCGCGCGAACGGGGAGTGCCCATCAACCATCCAGGAGAAAAAACATGATCGTGCGCAACGTCAAAGACACCATCGGCACCGAGGACGAAGTCGTCACCGACACCTGGCGCAGCCGCCGGGTGCTTCTGAAGAAGGACGGCATGGGTTTTTCGTTCCACGAAACCACCATCTTCCCCGGCACCGAGACCCACATCCATTACCAGAACCACCTCGAGGCCGTGTGGTGCGTCGAGGGTGACGGCGAGATCGAGACCATCGCCGACGGCAAGAAGTACGCGCTCGGCCCGGGCGTGATCTACGCCCTGAACGAGAACGACGAACACTACCTGCGCGGCGGCAAGGAGCCGCTGCGGGTGATCTGCGTGTTCAATCCGCCGCTCACCGGCCGCGAAGTGCATGACGAGAAGGGTGTCTACCCGCTGGTGACGGATGACGAAGAAACCACGTCGAACAAGGAGGCTGCCTGATGATTTCCCCTGCGAAGGATATCTACGCGTCGCGTTCGGATCGCGGCGCCGCCATCATCGCCCGCCAGGACCCTGTGGTCTATCACGGCGGCACCTATGCCAGCGGTGCTTCGGCCGGCCAGATGGCCGACTTCGAGCGCGACGGCTTTCTGATCCTGCCGGAATTCTTCAGTGAGCAGGAAGTGGCCGCGCTGCTGCGGGAAGTCGAGCGTCTGTCGACCGACCCCGCGACCCGCCAGCGCGACGAAGCGATCCGCGAACCGGGCAGCGACGCCGTGCGCTCGATCTTCAAGGTGCACGAGATCAGTCCGGTGCTGCAGCGCCTGGCGGCCGACGCGCGCCTGGCCGACATCGCCCGCCAGATCCTCGGCTCGGAGGTATACATCCACCAGTCGCGCGCCAACCTGAAGCCGGGCTTCAAGGGCAAGGAGTTCTACTGGCATTCGGATTTCGAAACCTGGCACGTCGAAGACGGCATGCCGGCCATGCGCGCGGTGAGCTGCTCGGTGCTGCTTACCGACAATCGCGCCGAGAACGGCCCGCTGATGCTGGTGCCGGGCTCGCATCGCCAGTTCATCTCGTGCATCGGCGAGACGCCCGACGATCACTACAAGGAATCGCTGCGCAAGCAGGAATACGGCGTGCCCGATCCCGTCAGCCTGCAGTTGCTGGTGGAGCAGGGCGGCATCCAGTCGGTCACCGGCAAGGCCGGCACCGTGGTGTTCTTCGATTGCAACACCATGCACGGCTCGAACGGCAACATCACGCCGTGGCCGCGCGCGAACGTCTTCATGGTCTACAACAGCATGGAGAACACGCTGGGCGCGCCCAAGTTCGGCCTCGCGCCGCGTCCCGAGTTCATCGCTACCCGCAAGAAGTTCGAGGCGATCAAGCCTCTGGCGCCGACCAGCCTGAAGCGTTGACGCCAGGATGGCCCCGGCCCCGATCGCGGCCGGGACCGAGCGAAGGCCCCGGGAGCTCAGGCGCCGCGGGGCCTTCGTTGCATGGCGAACCTTCGTTGCGTGGCCGGGGCCGCGGCGTCAGGGCGTGGCGAGTTTCAGGCCGATGAGGCCGGCGACGATCAGCCCGACGCTGAGCACCCGCATGGCCGAGAGCGATTCGTGAAAGAAGATCACGCCGGCGATGAAGGTGCCGACCGCGCCGATGCCGGTCCAGATCGCGTAGGCCGTGCCCAGCGGCAGGACTTTCATCGCCGTCGACAGCAGCCAGAAGCTGACGATCATGCCGGCGATCGTGATGACCGACGGAACGAGGCGCGTGAAGCCGTAGGTGTATTTGAGGCCGATGGCCCAGACGACCTCGAAGAGGCCGGCAAAGAAGAGAATGATCCAGTGCATGGCGATGACTCCGGATGAAGAGCGTCTCGGCGACGCTCGATACGGGGTCGTCCCCAGAAGGCCTGGCGCGGTCCTTGCACCGGCGGTGGGCAGTGTCTGCCAACGACAATGTGTTTCCTGACGCAAGGCCTGGCCGGGTCGTCCCGGCATGCCAGCCAAAAATTATAGAATATCCGCCGCGGGCCGGAAACCTTCGGCTCATCGTGCGGCACGGGCCGCCACCAAGGAGTGATATTCCATGCAACGTGTCATGCTGCGTGCCAAACTGCACCGGGTTACCGTGACGCAGGCCGACTTGAACTACGAAGGTTCATGCGGCATCGACGAAGATCTGCTCGACGCGGCAGACATGAAGGAGTTCGAGCGCATCGAGCTCTACAACGTCAACAATGGCGAGCGTTTCTCTACCTACATCATCAAGGCCCCGCGCGGCAGCGGCGAGATCTCGCTGAACGGCGCCGCGGCGCGCCGCGCGCACCTGGGCGACCTGCTCATCATCTGCACCTACGGCCCCATGTCCGACGCCGAGATCGAGACTCACAAGCCCAAGGTCATCCTGGTGGACGATGCCAACCGCATCAAGGAAATCCGCAAGTTCTGAAAGAATGAGACCCACCCCCTACGCGTTGACGCGCGCCCCCTCGAGGGGGCGGCGCTGGCGGACCGGCGGAGCCGGATCCGCGGCGTCCTGGATCGCATTGCCGCAGTTTTCATGCGTCGCGGATGGCGCGACGCGCGGTCGGGTACTGAGATGAGCCATCGCATCACCGTTCTGCCCTCCAACCACCAGTTCTATGCCGCGCCCGGGGAGTCCATCCTCGATGCGGCGCTCAACGCCGGCGTCACGCTGCCCTACAGTTGCAAGAACGGCGCATGTTCTTCCTGCAAGGGCCGAGTGGTGGACGGCGAGTTCGAGCAATTGCCGCACCAGCCCGGCACCCTGCACCCGGAGGACGCCGCGCAGGGCTACGCCTTGTTCTGCTGCGCCGTACCGCAATCCGATCTCACGGTCGAGGCGCGGGTCGTGCAGGGCATGGACGGGATCGAGATCCGCAAGATGCCGGTGCGCGTGCAGGCGCTCGAACGCCTGGGCGAAGACGTCATGCTGGTGCGCCTGCAGATGCCGGCCAATCAGCGCTTCGTCTTCAATGCCGGCCAGTACCTCGAGCTGATCCTCAAGGACGGCCGCCGGCGCAGCTATTCGATGGCGTCGGCGCCGCACGTGGAAGGCACGGTCGAGTTGCATATCCGCCACATGCCGGGCGGCGCATTCACGGACCGGCTCTTCGGCGCGGCCGAACCGTCGGTCAAGGCGCGCGAGATCCTGCGCTGCGAGGCGCCGCTGGGCTCGTTCTTCCTGCGCGAGGACACCGAGCGGCCGATCGTGCTGCTCGCGAGCGGTACCGGCTTCGCGCCGATCAAGGCGATGGTCGAGCACATGATCCACAAGGGCATGCGCCGCACCGTGCGTCTCTATTGGGGCGGGCGGCGCCCGCGCGATCTCTACCTGGGCGAACTGGCGCAGTCCTGGGCCGGGGACTTGCCCGATTACCACTATGTTCCCGTGGTGTCGGACGCACAGGCCGAAGATGCCTGGACTGGGCGTACGGGTTTCGTGCATCATGCAGTGATGCAGGACATCCCCGATCTGTCGGAACATGAGGTCTACGCCTGTGGCGCACCTGCCATGGTCGAAGCGGCGCGGCGCGATTTCACCGAGCGTTGCGGCCTGCCCACAGAGGCCTTCTTCGCAGACGCTTTCACGTCCGAAGCCGACCTCGCCGCCGCACGCTGATCCGTGCCTGCGCTATCGTTCTTCTTTCGCTAATATTTCCGATCGCACGCGCCCCTGGCCCTGTCCGCATGGCAGGCCGGGGCGCGCCGTTCAGGAGCAAGCATGAAGGTTGTGGTACTGGGTAGCGGCATCATCGGCACGGCAAGTGCCTGGTGGCTGCGGCAGGATGGGCATGAAGTGGAAGTGATCGACCGTGCCGTCGGCCCCGCCCGCGAAACCAGCTTCGCCAATGGTGGCCAGGTCTCGGTTGCCTACGCCGAGCCCTGGGCCACTCCGCAGGCGCCCTGGCGCCTGCTGCAATGGCTGATGCGCGACGACTCCCCGCTGTTGTTCCGGCCGCAGTTCGACTGGCGGCAATGGCAATGGGGGCTGGCCTTCCTGGGCGAATGCCGGCGCTCGCGCCTGGAGCCCAACATCCGCGCGATGCAGCAACTGGCCGAATACAGCCGCCGCACCCTGCAGGAGATGCGGCGCGAACTCGGCATCGACTACGATCATCTCGAGCGCGGCATTCTGACCTTCTACCGCTCGTCCAGCGATTTCGAGACCGCCCAGCAGGCCGCGAGCGTGCTGCGCGATCTCGGCGTCGACCGGCGCATCCTGTCCGCCGACGAGGTGATCCAGACCGAGCCCGCGCTCGCCGGTCAGCGGGCGCGCATCGTGGGTGGTGACTACACCGCGAGCGACGAGAGCGGGGACGTGTTCAAGTTCACCACCGCCCTGGCCGAACGCGGCGCCGCCCAGGGCGTCCGGTTCCGCTACTCGACGCAGGTCATGCGCCTGCTCGCCGAGGGCGGCAGGGTCTACGCCGCCGAGACGATCGGGCCGGACGGGCGCTACGAGCGCGTCCATGGCGATGTCTTCGTGGTGGCCGCGGGCGCCTTCTCAGCGCAGCTCGTGCGCCCGCTGGGCGTGCCGTGCCCGGTCTATCCGGCGAAGGGGTATTCGGCCACGTTCCGCATCCTCGACGCCGCGCGCGCGCCGCGCATGAGCCTGACGGACAGCTCGCGCAAGGTCGTCATCTCGCCGCTGGGCGATCGGCTGCGGGTGGCGGGCACCGCCGAGCTGTCGGGCTACGATCGTGGCCTGAACACCGTGCGCTGCGAAGCCCTGACGCGCATCGCCCAGGAGTGCTTCGGTCCGGACGTCCTCGATCTGTCCGTCCCCAACTACTGGGCGGGCCTGCGCCCGGCCACGCCATCGAGCGTGCCCCTGGTGGGCCGCACCCGCATCGGCAATCTGTATCTGAACACCGGCCACGGCACATTGGGCTGGACCATGGGCCCCGGCTCGGGGCGCATGCTGGCCGACCTGGTCGCCGGACGGCGTCCCGAACCCGCCTTTCCCCATCTTGGCCGCTGAACGCCTTTTCCCTCTTGGCCGCCTCACGGGCGGCCGTTCTTGCTAGACACGGTCCTCAGGAGACAACGTGAAAGCCCTCAAAACCTGCGTCGCCGCCATCGCGGCGGTTCTGTCTTTCGGCGCAGCACACGCCGAGTCCCAGAAGATTCTGGTGTGGCACTCGCTCGATGCCGCCCACAAGGCGATCTTCGAGTCGTTCGTCTCGCAGTTCAACCGGTCGCAGAGCGACGTGGTCGTCGAACTCAGCGCCGCGCCCGACGACAAGGCCATGGCCGCCGGCATGGCCCAGGCGATCAAGGACAAGCGCCTGCCGCACCTGGTCCAGTTGTCCGACGAGTTCGCGCCGGAAACCGTGGCCAAGGACAACCGCGTACTGCCGCTCTACGAGCTGCTGAACAAGTACCCGATCAAGGACGTGCGCTGGTTCCTGCCGCAGACCAGCGGCTACGTGCGCGATGGCCGCGGCCGCCTGCTCGCGCTGCCGCTGATGGCCGAGATCCCGGTGCTGTTCTACAACCGCGACCTCTACAAGAAGGCCGGGCTCAACCCGGACCAGCCGCCGGTCACCTGGCGCGACCTGCAGAACCAACTGATCGCCCTGCAGAATGCCGGCGTGCAATGCCCGTACGCGACCAGCCGCATGGTCTGGGTGCACCAGGAGAACCTCGCCGCCTCGAACAACCAGCCGTTCGCCTCGCGCAACAACGGCCTGGACGGCGGCCGCCCGGACCTGCTGGTCAACAGCCAGCTACACATCCGCCATCTCGCCATGATGACGAGCTGGGTGCGCAGCAGCCTGTTCACCACCGCCACCTTCGAGGACGAGGCCGACAGCACCTTCGCCAATGGCGATTGCGCGGTGCTCTCCTCGGGCACGGGTGCCTGGGCCAAGCTCGATCCGCGCAAGTTCGCGACCGGTGTGGCGCCGCTGCCCCGCTATGTCGAGGCGAGCAAGGAGGGCGGCATGCCGCTCGTGAGCGGTTCGGCGCTCTGGGCCACGTCGGGCCACAGCGCGGCCGAGGACAAGGCAACGGCACAGTTCATCGCCTGGCTGGTCTCGCCCACGGTGGCCGCGCAATGGCACCAGCAGACGGGTTTTCTGCCCTTGACCGAGGCCGCCGCGCGCGCCGCCGACGTGTCGTTCTACAACCGCATCCCCGGCGCGCAGCAGGTCGTGACGCAGATGGACCGCAACCCGAGCGCGAACAGCCGCGGCCTGCGCATTCCGCGCTATCAGGACGTGCTCGCGATCCTGAACGAGGAGACCGCGCTGACCCTGCGCGGCCAGAAGCCGGCGATGCAGGCGCAGTCCGACGCCGTCAAGCGCGCCGCCGCCGTCATGTCCGCGAAGTAAGCCCCATGGCCATCGTCCCGGGCTGGCACTATCCGCGCTATGTCGCCCATCGGGGCGGGGGCGTTCTTGCCCCCGAGAACACCCTGGCCGGCATGCGCGCGGCCCAGGCGCACGGCTATGCCGGCGTGGAGTTCGACGTCATGCTGGCCGCCGACGGGGTGCCCGTGCTGATGCACGATCCCGAATTCGGCCGCACCATCGCCGGCCGGGGCGCAGTGGCGCTCACGCCGTCCGAGGTGCTGGTGCGTCTGGACGCGGGGGCATGGAAGGGCGAGGCCTTCGTGGGCGAACCCGTCCCGCTGTTCGCCGACGCGGCGTACTGGCTGATCCAGGCCGGTATCTGGATGAACGTCGAGATCAAGCCCGCTCCCGGGTACGAAATCGTCACCGGACGGGTCACGGCCGAGTACACGGCCCGCGCTTGGGCCCGGCGCGAGCCCGGCACGCCGGCGTCGCCCGCGCCCTTGTTGTCGTCGTTTTCCGAGGACGCTTTGCGCGCGGCGGCCGCCGCGCGGCCGGAACTCGCCCGGGCCATGCTCTGGCAGCGCGTGCCGGCCGATTGGCTCGCACGCGTCCGGGATCTCGGCTGCGTCGCCGTGCATTGCGATCATCGCCGGCTGGACGCGCCCACCGCGCGCGCCATCAAGGCCGCCGGCTATGGCCTGATGTGCTACACGGTCAACGAACCCGCGCGCGCCCAGGAGATCTTCGCCTGGGGCGTCGACGCCATCTGCACCGATCGCCTGGATCTCTTCGCAGGCCGCTGACCGGCTGGCGTGGCTGGCGCGCTGCGCAGCGCAGGTGCGCAGCATCCGCATCCTTACGTAGTTCCCGATATTGGCGCGCACCGGTGCGCCCGGCACGATGTCTTCCATTGCCCCATCGCACGGGGCCAGGGAGGCGGCATGTCGGGCAGGGTGGCAGGATGGCGTGGCTTGGGTTGCTGGCTGTTGGGCGCCTGCGTAGGGTCCGGCGCGGCGCAGGCTTACGATTTCGCCTATCAGTTGTCCGGTGATCGCCGGGTCGCGCCGGTCCAGGTGTTCGACGACGGCGCCAGCACCTGGCTGCAGTTCACGCCCGGCCAGGCCCTGCCGGCGATCTTCGATCTGGGCCGCGAGGGCCAGGCCGGCAGCCTGCTGAGCTATGTGCAGCAGGGGCCCTACGTGGTGCTCAACGGCACCACCGGCGGCTTTCTGTTGCGCATCGGCGATGTCACGGCGCGCGCCGAGTACCGCGGCGGCCAGCCCCGCAAGGGCATCGTCGCGGACCAGCCCAGCCCGTCCACGCAGTGGGTGGATACGCCGCCGGCCCCGCTGCCGGCACGAGGGCGTGCCGGCAGCGCTGGCGAGGACATCCAGGCGGCGGGATTCCGTGTCTCCAGCGCCGAGCGGGCCGTGAGCGTGGCCACTGTGAATGTCGGCGCGCCGGGCGGGCCCGCGGCGCCCGCCGCCGAGACGCCGCCGGCCGGCCCGCAGGCCATGACGGACTCCTCGCCGGCACCGGTGCTGGAGTTCGACGCGGCGCTGTCGGAAGGCAACATGCGGCGGGTGCTCGAACGCTGGTCGCGACAGGCCGGCTGGATGTTCGGCCCGGAGCACTGGACCGTCGATGTTGACATTCCCCTGGTCGGTGCGGCGAGCTTCGGCGCGGACTTTCGCAACGCGGTACGTGGCCTGCTGTCGGCCACCGAACTCACCGAGCGGCCGCTGCAACCGTGCTTCTACGCCAATCGCGTGGTGCGCGTGGTCGCCTACACCCAACCCTGCGACGTCACCCTGGCGCCGGGCGGCGATGCGGTGCGGGCATCATGAGGCGCGTGCGTCTGGTGGCCGGCTGGGCCTTGGCCGCCTCGTTCGCGTCGGGTTGCGCTGTCTTCGAGCATAGCGAGCGCATCCGCGACGCTGCCCATCGGCGCGCCATCGAGAACCGGCAGGCGCAGCAGCAGTTCGGCGCGGCCATGACGGACGCGGAGGCGCGCCGCCGTGCGCAGGAGGTCGCGCGGCCATGGCTGGCCGGCCGGCCCCAGCCGCTGGCGCGCGAGTTGACGCTGCCAGCCGCCCTGCGGCGCGATGTCGACACCACCTTGCTGTTTCCGGACCGCCAGGTGGTGCTGCCCATGCTGGCCGAGCGCATCACCCTGGCCACGGGCATCCCAGTGCGCGTGCAGCCCGACGCTCTGCTGCCGCAGGAGCGCTTCGCGCCCAGGCTGGACGAGACGGGCGCGCCACCGCAGGACGCGGTGCCGGCGCCCTGGACCTACACGCTGCCACAGGGTGCCCAGCCGCTGCCGCGTCTGCTCGACATGGTCGCCGCGCGCCTGGGCGTGGCCTGGCGCTATGCCGACGGCGAGCTCGAGATCTTCCGTACCCGCAGCCAGGTCTTCAATGTCCGCGCCTTGCTCGCACGCGCATCGGCGCGGGCCAGCCTGGGCCGTACGGCGAACGCGACGCAAGGCGCCTTCGAGTCGGCCTCCGGCACCGAGCTCGCCCTGGCGGGCGAGGACCTGCTCGGCGCGATCGCCCATCGCATCGAGCCGCTGCTCACGCAGGCCGGCCGGCTGGCCGCGCAGGCCGATGGCTCCAGCCTGGTCGTGGTCACCGACACGCCGGCCGCGCTGCTGCGTGTCGGTGCGCTGCTCGAGCGCGAGAACCGTACGCTGATGCGGCGCGTGCGGCTGGTGTTCGAAGAGGTTTCGGTGGTTCTGCGCGACGACGCCGAGGCTGGCATCGATTGGAACCTGGTCTACGCCGCCGCGCGCGCGGGCGGCGCCGTGGGCGCACCTGCGCTGCTGGCCGATGCCGCCGCGGGCAGCTTGGCGGGCCAGCTCGAGGGTGGCCCGTGGGCAGGTTCCAGCGCCATCGTCCGCGCATTGAGCGAGCTCGGGGTCGTGACTCGCCACACCAGTGTGCCGCTGCTCACCCTCAATCGCCAGCCCGTCACCCATGCGGTACGCACGACCTTCAGTTGGATCGACGAAGTCAAGACCACGGCCCTGTCCACCGTCGGCGACGGCGGCGCCGTGGGCGCCTTGCCCAGCGTGTCCGTGAGCCAGAAAGCCGAGACCGTCGGGCAGTTCCTCACCCTCATCCCGGATGCGCAGGACGACGGTCAGGTGCTGCTGTCCATCGCCTACGACAGCACGGTCGCCCAGCCCCTGCGCAGCGTGAACTTCGGCTCCGGCGACAACGCCGTGCAGATCCAGCAGCTCACGGTCGACGGCAGCGGAACGGTCCAGCAGGTCGCGCTGCGGCCCGGCCAGCCCCTGATCGTCTCAGGCTTCGAGCGCCATGCCGAGCAGAGCAACGGCCGCCGGCTCGACCGCGACGCACCGTGGCTGCTCGGTGGCTCTCAACGATCCAGCACGACGCGCGAAACCACCGTCGTGATCCTGACCGCGTTCGCGGAGGAGGGGGCATGAGCGCCCCCGCCCCCGCTGCCGGCGGCACCGCGAGCGCCGGCGCCGCGACGGTTCCCCATCTGACCACGGCGAGCGCCGGTGCGCGGACGATCGGTCTCGCGCTGGGCGTGTCCTGGCAGGCCATTCTCGGCGCCGATCTGCGCGGCCAGGCGCTGCGCAGGGCACGGCAGGCCGGAGCGACGCACTGGGTGCACGCGGGCGGGCGCGCCGAATCGGTGGGCACGGCCCGCCTGTCGGGCAGCCTGTCGCGGCTGGAGTGCCATGCCGCCGCACAGATCTGGGCCGCCGATGCGGGCGCCGGCACGCACGCCGGCGCATGGCGCGTCGGCCCATGGGTCTGGCTGGTGCTCGCGCGCGACGGCCAGGTGGTCGCGGGCAGCGATCAACTGCTCGATGCCGAGGCGGCGGCCCGGGCGCTGGGCGCGGCGCACGCGCGCTTCGGCGCCGGCCTCGCATGGCATGCCGGCGCGCAGGGCTGGGCGCAGGGCGGCGATCTGTCCATCTGCCCGGCCGCGGATCTCGCCGCGCTTGCCGCACGCGCAGGCGCACACAGCGTGCTGCAGGCGCGCCGCAGTGCGCGCACCGGCTGGCGCCTCTGGGCGTTGGCGGCCGTCGTCGTGGCGGCGTTGGCGGTGGGCTTCGTCGCGCAGCGCGGCGCGGCGTCGCAGGCGGCGCTGCCGCCGCCCGCGCCCGCGCTCGAGGAAGATGCGAGATACGTGCGCGAAGCCTGGGATCTGGCCTATGCACGGTTGGCGCGCTCGTCCAGCATGCCGGGCAGCGCCGCGCTCAGGCTCGCCTGGGAGGCGGTCGGCGAACTGCCGCTGCTGCCGGTGGGCTGGATGCTGGCGGGGGCAAGCTGCGCCTGGCAGGCCGGCGGCTGGACCTGCGAAGCGAGCTACCGGCGTACCGCGGGGGGCGGGCTGGCGGTGGATCTCGCCGCCGCCCTGCCCAGCGCCTGGTATCCGGGCTGGCCCTCGCTGGATGTCGCCATGGCCTCGCGCAATGTGGGCGTCGAGGTGCCCACATTGCGGCTGGGCGCCTTGCCGCGCATGCAGCCCGGCGCGATCGAGGACGCCGACGCCTTGCAGCGCATGCGCGCCGCTTTCGTCGATGTCCAGCTCGGGCCGCCGCAGCCGGTGGCGGTACACGCGCCCATGACCCCGGAAGGCGTGGGCCTGCCGCGCCCCGAAGGCTTGCCGGGGTTGTACATGCGCAGCCTGCGCCTGCGTGGTCCCTGGCGTTCGGCCCCGTTGCTCGACGCCGTGCTGCACGAGCGTGTTGCCTGGCGGCGCCTCGCGTTGCAGATCGATCCGGCCGCGCGACCCGGACTGGCGGAAAGCGCGGCCATGGCCGATATCGAAGGAGTCGTCTATGAAACGCAACAGCATGATTGATCTGACCAAGGCGGCGCGGCTCGTCCTGGCGGGTGTGGGATTCCTCGCGGCGCCTGCGGCATGGGCCCATGGACAGGCGGCCTGGCATGCCGAAGCGCAGACGGTGCAGGCGCTGCTGCAGGCCGAGCGCGACCGCCTGCCGGGAGCGCCGCACGCGCACGCCGGTAGCGCGGCACAGCAGGCCCCGGCCCGCGTGCTGCCGGGGGAGACACTCACGCTGGTCGAGCTCTACGGCGTGGGCACCCAGCTCACCGCGGTGGTGCTGGTCGACGGCGTGCGCAAGGAGTATCGCCCGGGTGCGAGCCTGCCGTATGGCGGGCGCGGGGCGTCCGAGTACCGGCTGCTCGGCATCGTCCAGGGCTGCGCGCTGCTGCGCCGCGGCGCCGGCGCGGTGCGTACCGTCTGCCACCGGCCCGCGCCGGCCGCGCCTGTCGTGGATGTCCACGCGCGCGACGTGCTGGGCGCGGCCCTGCCGCGCGCGGAGTGAGCGGCCATGGCGCTGAACTTCGGCCGGCGCGCCGATGCCCCGCTGCCCAGCCTCGCGCACCCAGAGGTCGTGCGGCGACGCGTGCTGCGCGTGGACAGCCAGAGCGAGCTCGCGCGATTGCCGCAGCCCCTGCGGCGCGTGCTGCGCGACGACTTCGACGTTGGCGCGAGCAGCAATCGCTTCTGTCCCATGCAGTACGAGGATGGCAGCGTGGTCATCGCAACGCTCGAGGCATACCAGGACAGCGACCAGGTGGACGAGCTGGAGCGCATGGTCGTGCGCCGGCGCTACCGCCTGGCCGAACCCTCGCGTCTGGTGGTGCCCGCCACGCTGCTGCTCGCGCTGGTGCGCAGCCAGGTGGGCAGCGGCGGGCCGGGGCTGCCACGTACGCCAGGTTCGGCATCGGCGATGGCCGATGCCTTTCACGACATGGTCGCCTGGGGACTGCAGCACGATGCGAGCGACCTGCACGTCAACCTGCGCATGCACGCTGCCGAGTCCGAGGTCCGCTACACCGTGGCCGGGCGCTACGTGGCGCCGGCGCGCTTCGCGCGGATGCCGACGGTGACGCTGATGGAGATTCTGTCGGTGGCCTGGATGGACGTGCAGGGCGGCAACGGCGCGGTGTTCGATCCGCTGATCGAACAGCAGGGCCGCATCGCGCTGGAGATCGGAGGACGGCCCGTCATGCTGCGCTGGGCCTCGCTGGCCGCCGACAGCGGCGCCTCGGTCTGCCTGCGCATCCTGCGGCTGGACGCCCGGGTCGAGGCGTCGTTCGCGGCGCTGGGTTACCTGCCCGAGCAGATCGCCACGCTGGATCGGGCCCGGCTCACCGATGGCGGCGCGATCGTCGTCGCCGGTGTCGTCGGCTCCGGAAAATCCACCACCATCGCGGCGATGATGAGCATGATCCCGTCCACCCGCAAGGTCATCACGCTGGAAGACCCGGTCGAGTACCTGATTCCCGGCGCCCTGCAGAACAGCGTGGTGCGGACACTCGACGCCGAACGCCAGGACGCCTTCGACGCCAAGCTGCGCACGGTCAAGCGCTCGGCCATGCACGATCTTCTGGTCGGCGAGGTGCGCGACACGCAGACCGGCCGTGCCTTCATGGATCTCGCCGGCAGCGGCATCAGCCTCTACACCACCGTGCATGCTGGCGCGGCCATGCTCATCCCGGACCGGCTGGCGTCCGACTTCATCGGTGTCTCCAGGGACTTTCTCGCAACGCCGGGCATTCTCAAGCTGCTGGTGTACCAGGCGTTGCTGCCCAAATTGTGCAGCCATTGCGCCGAGCCGCTGTCGGCCTGGAGCGCGGCCGATCCGGACCGCTGGGGCGCCTACCGGGATCGCATCGAATCGGCTTGCGGATGCAGCAGCACGTCCGTGCGCATGCGCAGCGTAGCGGGCTGCGCGCATTGCCGGGCGCGCCGCATGCCGGAGCTCTACGGGCTGGACGGGCGCACCGTGGTGGCCGAGATGATCGAACCCGCCGCGGACGATGTCTTTCTCGCCAACCTGCGCCGCGCGGACAACGTGCGGCAGCGGCGCCACCTCGCCAGCCAGCGCAGCGCCCCGTACAACGCGCCGGGCATGCGCGGCAAGACGGCGATGGAGTGCGGGCTCTACAAGTGCCTGCAGGGAGAGCTCGATCCGCGCGACCTGCAAGCCCGCTTCGGTGCGTTTGCCGCCGACGGGTGTGCGCCATGAGGGCCGGCCAGCACGGGCAGTGGCCGCGCCGGCGCGGCCGCGTGCAGCGGCTGGCGCTCGGGCTGGCCTTTCGCGGCGGCCGGGCCGACTACTACGACTACCTGTCCGCGCTGCTGATCCAGGCAGACGGCCGCAAGTCGCTGCGCGACATCTTCGAGGACGACGCGCGCCGCCACGGCACGGCGTCGGTCCGCGGGCGCCTCTGCGCGATCTGGGCCGAGCGCTATCGGGAGCATGGTGGCGATCTTGCCGCTACTTTCGAGGGCAGCCTGCCGCGCGACGACCTGGCACTGGTGCGCGCCGCGCAGTTGGCCGGCGCCAACGCGCTGGGCAGCGCGCTTGCCGACGTGGCGGCCACGGTGCGGCTGCTCGAACAGGGCGCGCGTGGGTTCGCCTCGGCGATGGCGGCCGCCGTGCTGGCCATGGGCGTGCTGTGCGCCTTGCTACTCGCGGTGCCGCATTTCACCGTCCCCACCCTGCGCGCGACCTTCGAGACGGTGCCGCCCGCGTTCTGGGGGCCGCGCGCGGTCGCTCTGTTCGAACTCGCTGCGTGGCTGCGCTCCGGCCTGCCGGCCGTGCTCGCGGCCATCGTGCTCGCGGGCTGCGCCGTCGCGTGGTCCTTCGGCGGCCTGACCGGCCGCGTGCGCACCGTGCTCGATCGCTGCTCCGTGTGGCGGGTGTACCGCGATTTCCACTGCGTGAGATTCCTCGCACTGCTCAGCACGATGCTGCGCCAGCGTGGCAATGTAGGGACATCGCTGCGCAATGCGCTGCTGGCTCAGGTGCCCGGCGCGAACGCGTGGAAGAGCTGGCACCTGAACCGCATGCTCGAACGGGTGGACGACGGCCTCGTCGGCGCCGAGACCTTCGCTACCGGGCTGCTCGAGCGCAGCACCGGCTGGTTCCTCGCCGACATGATCGCGATCCACGGCGTGGACCAGGGCCTGGCGCGCACGCGCGAACGCATCGAGTCCACGGTGCTGCGGCACTTGCTGCGCCGCGCCGCCGTCCTGCGCTGGGCCATGCTGCTCGCCGCGGTCGGGGGCACGCTGGCCATGGTGGGCTGGCACTTCGCGGCGATCGACGAGCTGCGCCGCGGCATGCAGACGTACTACGCCACGGCCTGACGCAGGCGCGCCAGGGTGGCTGGGTTCAATCCAACGGAAGGAGCACAACGATGGCAAGGCGAGTGTGCAGTTCGGCCCGACGCAGGCAGGTCGGGTTCAGTCTGGTAGAGGTGTCGATCGTGACGGCCATCGTGCTGATCGTCTCCATCCTCGGCATACCGGCGATCAACAGCTACGTCATCGAGAACAAGGTGCCCAAGGTGGCCGGCGAACTCCAGCGCTACGTGGCGCGCACCAAGGCCAACGGGCAGGGCGTGACGTCGCCCTATACCGGGATCGACACCGGCAATCTCGCCCGGGCCATGCGCAATTCCAGCATCCTCGCGGTGGACGCGGACAGCCTGGCGCGCGTGGCGCACGGTCTGGGGGGCAACGGCACGTCCAGCGGGCTCATCGCCGTGGCGGCGGGCAACGGCGGCGCGTCCTTCACGGTCACGCTGGACGACGTCAACGATGCGGCCTGCCCGGGGCTCGCCTCGATGATGCAGCGCGTGGCGCAGCGCATCGAAGTGACCGGCGGGTCGGCCGCGGTCGTCAAGGACGCACTGTCCGCGCCGGCGGTCGCCTATTCGGCACTTGCCGCCGAGTCCGCCTGCAGCAATGGCGACACCAATCAGTTTGCCTTCACGATATGGTGAGCGCATGCGTGTCGCGCATCCGAAGTCGGTCCGGGGCTATCTGCTGGTCGAGGTGGCGATCGCGGCGATGCTGCTCGCCATGGGCGCCGTCTGGTATGCATCGGCTTCCGCGGACGCCACACGCGACGCGGGCGCGCAGAGCACGGGGCGGCTCCTGCTGGTCGCGCGTGGCGCGCTGCAGCGCCTAATGGTGGAACATTACGACTGGCTGCTCGGCTACGAGGGCGCCGCTGAGCCGCCCGACTGGCTGGCGCAGCCCTTGCCCCTGGATGTCGACGCCGCACCTCTGCTGCAGGCCGAGGATGCCGTGCTCGAGGCGGGAGAGCCCAGGCGCCCGGCCTATGGGGCCTCGCTGCGCATCCGCCTGTGGCGCGAGCACGAATGCCCGGGGCCGGCCTGCCGTTTGCGCGCGCTGGTCTATACGGCCGAGCCGGTGCGTGCCGAAGCCGCGCTCGACTACAGTCCGGAACTGGTGGGCGCGATCATGTTGTCCACCGATGGCTACGGCGGACATGCACCGCCGGGCGTGCCGGAGCGTTTGCGGGGCGCTCTGTTCGACGCCGCCAACCCGGTCGGTGCGGTTGCGGGAATCGTGGCGGTGAGCGCCGACCTGGACGCCACGCCCTTTCACCAGTTCGTGCGCCATGGCGACGATCGGCCGGTGCGCCTGCGCAACCGGCTGGAGGTCGACGGGCTGCTGGTCGCGGGCAGCGGCGTGCAACTGCCCACCGGGGTCGAGCCCGGCGCGGCCTGCCCGGGCGAGGGTGTCTATGCCCGTTCCGCCCGCGGGGCGCTGGCCGTTTGCACGGTGGGGGTCTGGTTCGAGATCGGCCGCTATGTCGTGCAGGGCGAGGCTGGCGGGCTGCGCAGCGGCGAGCCCGTGCCGGAGCCTTCCTGCCCACCGGGCACCACGCCCTTCACGCGGCTGGGGCTGCAGGCGCTGGATCACCGCATCGCAGGCGGCGACATCGACGTGCGGGGCGACCTGCGCGGCACGGTCTCGGGGACGGGTTCGGTCAATGCCGCGGGCGCCGTCAGCGTGACCGGCGCTTTCGCCGGCTCGGTGCAAAGCGGGGCCGGCAGCTACGTGCAGGTCCGCATCCGTCCGTCCCTGCTGGATGGGCGGGTGCACGTGGACGGCGGCCCGGACAACCTGGTTCATGCGTTGTGGGGGTGCCGCCATGATGGCTGAGGCGGGGCGCCGGCGATGGCGCGGTGCGATGGGCCGCAGCGCCGGTCTGTGGCTGGGCGCGTTGGCCTGCGCGGCGGCGGCCCAGGCGCCGCACCCGTCGCCGCTGCCGCCGGGCGGCGTGCCGACTCATGCCGATGTCGAGGCCTGCCTGCGCTCGGCGGCGCGTCACCATGGCGTGGACGCGGCCCTGTTGCGGGCGATCGCGCAGGTGGAGTCCGGGCTGAACGTGCGGGCGATCAACCGCAGCAACCGCAACGGCTCGCGCGATCTGGGGCTGATGCAGATCAATTCTGCCTGGCTGCCCGTGCTGGCGCGCCACGGGGTGCGCGAGGCCCAGCTCTACGAGCCCTGCGTCTCGGCGCATGTGGGAGCCTGGATCCTGGCGGCGAACATCGCCCGGCACGGGCCGGTCTGGCGTGCGGTGGGCGCCTACAACGCGATCAGTCCCGCGCGCCAGCTCGTCTATGTGCGCAAGGTGCGGGCGCAGCTCGCGCGGGCCGGGGCGAGCCCGGTCAGCGCTGCCCGCCCATCCCGGAGATCAGGCCTTGCAGATCGTTGAGCGAGGGAAGCTGCATGGGCGCGCCCGGCAGCGCGAAGCGCTCGGCCGGCGGCGCGCCGCGTTCCAGGCTGGCCAGGCGGTAGTGCTGACCGAAGCCGAGCAGGCCGCGATTCTGTTTGTCCAGCTCGGCGAGCAGGGCGCGCGCGCCCTGGGTGTCGACGCCGGTGCGCTGCTGGAAGTCGATGGCGGCCTGGCCCACGGCGCGCGTGAGCGTCACGACGTCGGGGTCGGTGGACAGCACCACGTTCTCGGTGCGGTTGCGTCCGCTGCGGTCGATATAGTTCACCGCGTATTGTTCGCCGCGGATGCCGGCCACGGTCTCGCTCCTGCCGGTCGGTTCGAGCGACAGCAGTTGCTGGATGTCTTCGCTGCCGGTGGCGAACTGGCGATTGCCGCCGCCGCTGAGCAGGCCGATGACGGCGTTGCCGCTCACCACGACGGGCTGGTTGCCGACGGAGGAGACGGCGTAGAGCACGCCGTCGCGCGACAGCAGATAGATGCCGCGGCGCTGACTGTCTTCCAGCCGCAGGTTGCGTTGATCGAAATCCACGCTGTAGGTGCGCTGGTTTTCTCCCTGGATGACGGCCTGGCCGGCCGCGCCGGCGACCAGTGGCAGGCAGAGCAGGGAAAAGAGGGTAAGACGGGCAACGAGTGGCATGAAGAACTCCGACGTTCTGAGGCTCGGGCAGCAATCTGTTGTTGCAGTTCGGCAGCCGGGCTGCCGGGCCGGCGACCGCTCGCCGCCGAATGCGGGCAGTCGTGGCGAACAGGTGCGATCGATGATGGGCCGGGCGGTGAGGCCGTACCGGGCCGGACCCCGCCTGCTGGCGGCAGCGGCGGCTCGCTGCGCGAGCGCATGAGGCCGGCGCGGGCACATCGAAGCTCGATGTTAACGGGCAGCCGGCACAGGGCAAGGCCCAGATGTTCCCGGATGCAAGCGGGGGGGCTTCGGCGGTCCGGGCCGGCCATGCCGCTGCGGTGTCCTTGGGACGCCGGCGTAGGCCGGCCGTGGGCGCCGGGGCGCCGTCCGAATCCCGTAAAATGCGGCTGCGCGCGGTATGGCATCCGCCCACGCCCCCGACGGGCGTCGTGGGCGCGAGCCGATGTCCGGCGCTGGAGGGGCGGGCCGGCATGCCGTCGCGTGCATCGAAACCCGCCCGCCGTGACCGTTGGCGGCGATGCCCGGCCGCTCTCGCCGGTTGCGCGCCAGCGCTGCTGCACGCACCTGCGCGCGTTGCCTCGCTTTCGGATTCGCCGCAAAGCGGCTCTCCCGTCCCGTACCAGAACAGGCCTTAGCCATGACCGAACCCATGTACGAATCGCGTATCGACTCGCTGCCCCTGCTGGGCCGCGGCAAGGTGCGCGATATGTATGCCGTGGGCGATGACAAGCTGCTCATCGTCACCACCGATCGTCTCTCCGCCTTCGACGTCATCCTGGACGATCCGATTCCCGGCAAGGGCGGCGTGCTCACCGCGCTGACCGAGTTCTGGCTGCGCAAGCTCGCGCATATCGTACCGACGCACACCACGGACGTGACGCCGGAGGAGGTGGTGCAGCCGCAGGAGCGCAGCCAGGTCGCCGGGCGTGCCGTGGTGGTCAAGCGGCTCAAGCCGATCCTGGTCGAGGCGGTGGTCCGTGGCTATCTGATCGGCTCGGGCTGGAAGGACTACCAGCGTGACGGCGCGGTTTGCGGCGTCGCGCTGCCGGCGGGCCTGCAGCAGGCCGCCAAGCTGCCCGAACCCATCTTCACGCCCGCGGCCAAGGCCGAGATGGGTGCGCACGACGAGAACGTGAGCTTCGCCTACGTCGAGCGCGAAATCGGTCCCGAGCTGGCCGCCCGCCTGCGCGACGTCTCGATCGCGCTCTACAAAGAAGCGGCCGAGTACGCGGCCACGCGCGGTTTGATCATCGCCGACACCAAGTTCGAGTTCGGGCTGGACGAGAACGGCACGCTGCACCTGATGGACGAGGTGCTGACGCCCGATTCGTCGCGCTTCTGGCCCGCCGAAAGCTATCGCGAAGGCATCAGCCCGCCGTCCTTCGACAAGCAGTTCGTGCGCGACTGGCTCGAGACCCAGCCCTGGGACAAGACCGCCCCCGCGCCGCGCCTGCCCAAGGATGTGCTCGAGCGCACGGCCGCCAAGTATCGCGAAGCCCTCGACAAGCTCACACAGGAGGCGCCCGCGGCCTGAGCGCGGGCCAACTGCCGCCGGCGTCAGAAGAGCAGGGTGGACAGGCGCCGGCGATACTGGGCGACGAGCTGCGGCTGCTCGGCCGCTTTCTCGAACACGTCGAGCATCGTGACCCGGCCGATGTCGTTCTCGAAGCTGCGATCGCGCGCGACGATCTCCAGCAGTTCGTCCATGGCGTCGGCCCAGGCGCCGCGCTCGATGCGCAGGCGCGCCAGCGCCAGGCGCGCGGCAAGATCGGCGGGCGCGCCGGCAACCTTTTGGGCCAGCGCCAGCTCCTCGGGCGAGGCCGGGTCCGGCTCGGGCGGCGCGAGGGCCTCCTCGTCTTCCGGCGCCGCATCCTCGGCCGGGGGCACGAAGCGGTCGAGCCAGGCGCGCAGTTCGCCTTCGGGCAGCAGGCCCATGAAGTGGTCGGCGGGGCGGCCGTCCACGAAGGCCACCACGAAGGGGATGCTGCGCACCTGGAAGTGCGCGGCGATCTCCGGGTTGTCGTCGGAGTTCACCTTGGCGAGCCGGAAGCGCCCGCCGTATTCCTGCTCCAGCTTCTCCAGCACGGGTTTGAGTGTCTTGCAGGGGCCGCACCACGGGGCCCAGAACTGCAGCACGACAGGCGTCTGCTGCGATGCGAGCAGTACGTCGGATTCAAAATTCTCGAGCGTGATGTCCATGACTGTCCTGAAGGCGATGCGGCATGGGCCGCACGCCGATGATATGCGTGACTAAGCATACCGTGGGCGCAGGTAAAATGGCGCTTTCGCCCGGACGGGCGCGCCTGGCCTGGCCGGCGCCGGTCCTTGCCGGGCGCTTTTCCGTTTGGACACATTCATGAACGACACGCACGCAGCGCCGAAGGTCGGCGTGGTGATGGGCTCATCGAGCGATTGGGAAGTCATGCGGCATGCCGTGGACATTCTGGCCGAGTTCGGCGTGCCCTGCGAAACCCACGTGGTTTCGGCGCACCGCATGCCCCTGGACATGGTCGACTACGGCGGCCAGGCGCGTTCGCGCGGCCTGGCCGCCATCATCGCCGGCGCGGGCGGCGCGGCCCACCTGCCCGGCATGCTCGCCGCGCTCACCCCGGTGCCGGTGTTCGGCGTCCCGGTGCCCTCGCGCTACCTGCGTGGCGAGGATTCGCTGCTCTCCATCGTGCAGATGCCCAAGGGCGTGCCGGTCGCCACGTTCGCGATCGGCGAGGCCGGCGCGGCCAACGCGGCGCTGCACGTAGTCGCGACGCTGGCCGTCAGCGATGCCGCCCTGGCGGACAAGCTGGACGCCTACCGTGCGCGCCAGACCGCAGCCGCCCGCGCCATGGTGGTGCCGCCGCAATGAGCCAGTCCGTCTTTCCCCTGGCCGGCGGCCAATGGCTGGGCATGCTGGGTGGCGGCCAACTGGGCCGCATGTTCGTGCATGCCGCACAGGCGATGGGCTATCGCGTCGCGGTGCTCGATCCGGCGGCAGACAGTCCGGCCGGCGCCGCTGCCGACCGGCAGATCGTCGCCGCCTATGACGATGCTGTGGGGCTGGACGCCCTGGCCGCGCAATGCGCGGCGGTGTCCACCGAGTTCGAGAACGTGCCCGCGGCCAGCCTGCAGCGTCTGGCCGCGGCGGGCGTGCGCGTGGGCCCGGCCGGCGAGGCCGTGGCGATCACCCAGGACCGCATCGCCGAGAAGGCCTTCGTCGCGTCGCAGGGCGTACCGGTGGCGCCGCACGTGGCCGTGCGCAGCGTAGCCGATCTGAGCGCGGCGCCCGATGCGCTGTTCCCGGGCATCCTCAAGCTCGCGAGCCTGGGCTACGACGGCAAGGGTCAGGCGGTGGTTGCCGATCGCGAGCAGGCAGTGGCGGCGTTCCGCGAGTTCGGCGGCGCGGCCTGTGTGCTCGAGGCGAGGCTCGAGCTGGCCTATGAGGTCTCGATCGTCGTGGCGCGCGATTTCGAAGGCCGCCATGTGGCCTATCCCGTCTCGCGCAACATCCATCGCAACGGCATCCTGGCCGTGTCGGCCGCGCCCGCGCCCGGCCTGCCGGCCGCCCTCGCCGAAGAGGTCGAGCGCATCGGCCTGACCCTCGTTGCCGGCCTCGATTATCGCGGCGTCCTGTGCATCGAGTTCTTCGTGCTGCGCGATGGCAGCCTGGTCGTCAACGAGATGGCGCCGCGCCCGCACAACAGCGGGCACTACACCATCGATGCCTGCCTGTGCAGCCAGTTCGAGCAGCAGGCCCGGGTGCTCGCCGGCCTGCCGCTGGGCGCAACGCGCGCGCTGGCGCCGTCGGTGATGCTCAACATCCTGGGCGACGCCTGGTTCGCCACGGGCGAGCAGCGCGAACCGGATTGGGCCGGCATGCTGGCCGTGCCGGGTTCGCGCCTGCATCTGTATGGCAAGCGCGAGCCGCGCGTCGGGCGCAAGATGGGACATATCACCTGCGTGGGCGTATCCATGACGCAGGCGCTGGCCGGTGCGCGCGCCGTGGGCGGCATCCTCGGCGTTCCGGTGCCAGCCGACGCGGATTGGCAATGATCGGCGCAGGGGCGCGGCGCGATCCCCGCGTCTGCGCGGCCGACGAAGCGGCGCTGCGCCGCGCCGCGCGCCTGCTGTGCGACGGCGAGCTGGTGGCCTTCGCCACCGAGACGGTCTACGGCCTGGGCGCGGATGCAGCCAACCCGCAGGCCGTCGCGCGCATCTTCGCCGCCAAGGGGCGGCCCAACGATCATCCGGTCATCGTGCACCTGCTGCCCGAGGCGGACCTTGCCGTCTGGGCGGCTGACGTGCCGCCGCCGGCGCAGCGCCTGATCCAGGCGTTCTGGCCCGGGCCGCTCACCCTCATCCTGCGCCGCGCGCCAGGCGTTCCGGATGCCGTGACGGGCGGGCAGGACACGGTCGGTCTGCGCAGTCCGGCGCACCCGGTCGCGCAGGCTTTGCTGCGCGCCTTTGCCGACGCCGGCGGCAGCGGCGCCCTGGCCGCGCCCTCGGCCAATCGATTCGGGCGGATCAGCCCGACGACGGCCGAGCATGTCGCGGCCGAGTTCGGCCCGCAAGTGCCGCTCATCCTCGATGGCGGCATGAGCGCCGTGGGCGTGGAATCGACCATCGTGGACCTGTCGCGCGGGCGCGCCGTGCTGTTGCGGCCCGGCGGTATCACCGTGGGTGAACTCGTACGGGTGCTGGGCGAGCCGGTGTGGCTGCCCGACGGCCGGCGCGCGGACGCCGCGCTGGACGCCGGGCCACTCTCGGCCAGCGTGCGCGAAGCCGATACGCCGCGCGTATCGGGCGCGCTGTCGGCGCACTACGCGCCGCGCACGCCGATGCGTCTGGTGCCGGCATCCGTCCTGCCCGCGCAGGTGCATGCGCTGGCGGCGCTGGGCCAGCGCATCGGGGTCTGGGCTGCGCAGCGGCCCGCTGGCGCAGCCGCGTGGCGCGCCGCCCCGCGCGAGCCCGCGGCCTACGCGCACGAGCTCTACGCGGCCCTGCGCGCACTCGACGCGGCCGGCGTCGATCTCATCCTGGTGCAGACGCCGCCCATGGGCGACGCCTGGCTGGCCGCGCATGATCGGCTGGGCCGCGCCGAGGTGGGTTCCGGCGCGAGCGAAGGCACCTGAAACCGGCGGCGATCGGCGCGGGGGCCACTGCCACGAGCATCAACTTTCGTGAACGTGTGCGCATCGGCGCCGATCGGCGCGCACAATGCCTCGTGGCCGGCGTGACGCATGCGGCGCGCCGCAAAGCCAATGTTGGCGCGGGTTTCACGGGTTTTCGGCTTGACAGCCGCCGAGCGGCGGTGCTTGAATACGCGGTTTCTGGCCCCCGCATCGACGCGATGAAGGCGGCGCAAAAAAGCGGGCTTCCAAAAGCGGGCTTCCTTTTCCAAACGGGTGAGGGTTTATGAACAAAACCGAACTGATCGAACACATCGCCGCGCAGGCCGATATCTCCAAGGCCGCTGCCGGCCGCTCGCTCGACGCCATGATCGGCGCCGTCAAGAGCACACTCAAGAAGGGCCGCACGGTGACTCTCGTCGGCTTTGGCACCTTCGCCGTGACCACCCGCGCAGCGCGCACCGGCCGCAATCCGCGCACCGGCGAAGCCATCAAGATCAAGAAGGCCAAGGTGCCGAAGTTCCGTCCGGGCAAAGCCCTGAAGGATGCGATCAACTGAAGCCTCCTTCTGGTGTCCGCGCACCGCGCTGGACACATCCCGGATCTCGGGTAAAATGCGCGACTTTCCTTGATGCCGCGCGCATCGGGGAAGTGGCGGCGGGTGCTTAGCTCAGCTGGTAGAGCGGCGCCCTTACAAGGCGTAGGTCGGGGGTTCGAACCCCTCAGCACCCACCAATTCCTGCCGCCTGTGTGCCGAGAACGTGGAATGAATCAAAAGCCTGGAGAAATCCGGGCTTTTTTCATTGGCGCATGCCAACAACGCGATAGGGCGCGGCAAGGGCGCCTTACCCGCCATGGGTCGGCGCCTTTACCGGGCTATTCCCGGTAAAGGCGCAGGTTCACTGCAACGACAGCGGAACGCTCGACACGCCAGAGCCCGACGCGGCACAAGGGTTGCTGTAGGTCGCCCGCGCTTGGCGCGCATCCTCGCCCTGGCTCGGGCTCTAACTAGATTGAAGGGGGACATACATGTCAGTCGTTCTTGAGCGGTTTGCAGTCCGAAGGGCTTCCTGGGGCAGCATTTTCGGAGGGGTGGTGACGGTGCTGGCGGTTTCGATCGCGCTGGCCTTGCTGGGCGCCGCTATCGGGTTCGGCATGATCGAACCCCTGGAGAGCGACCCGATGTCGGGCGTGGGTACAACGTTCACCGTGAGTTCGGCCATCACCTTGATCGTCAGTCTGGCCGCGGGCGGCTTCGTGGCTGGGCGGCTGGCCGGAACGACCGGCGCCAGCCACGGTTTCCTGGTGTGGGCAACAGCGCTGCTGGTGAGTACGGTCATCAGCGCGATGGCGCTGGGTGGCGCCTTGCGGATCGCCGGTAATGCCGTGGGCACGATCTTCTCGGCCGCGGGCACGGTGGCATCCGGTCTGGGCAATGCGGCGGCTGGAGCAGCCGGCGGCGCGGGCGATCTGATCTCGCGTGCCACCGACGAAATCGGCGAGCAGATGGGAGGCGACGAGGACCTGTCGCCGGGCGAGCGACTGGAGCAGGTCCTGCGCGATACCGGCGTGCGGGAGCTGCAGCCGAGCTATCTGCGCGGGGAGCTCGCGGCGGCGCGACGCGACGTGCGCCGCGCGGTGAGCGATCTGGCGGATCGTCCCGACCAGTATGCCGAGATTGCCAAGCGCCTGGGCGACCAACTGGGCGAACGGGCTGACGGGATCGTGGACAACGTGGACCGCGAGGCGGCGGTCAATGCCCTGCAAGCGAATACCGAGATGCCGCGGGACGAAGCCGAGCGCGCGGTGGATCAGGCCATCGCCAGCTACCGCGAGGCGGTCGAGACGGTGCAGCAGCGCCTGTCGAACGTGCAGGAGGATCTGGACCGCCTGGGTCAGCGTATCGAAGCGGCCCAGCAACGCGCGCGCGAAGAGGCGGACAGGGCCGCAGCAGCGGCTTCGCGCTCGGCGCTGTGGGGATTCATCGCCCTGCTCATCGGCGCCCTCGTGAGCGCGGGGGCCGGCCTGGCGGGCGCGCGTTCGCGGGTGGCTGAAGTCGAGACGATCGCGTACCGATGAGGTAACCACGGCGCGGCGCCGGTCGTTGCGAGCAAGCAGCGGCCGGCGCTTGGCTTTCAACGCCCTCGACGATGCGAAGACCGGGGGCTCAACGTTATTCTTGAACGGAGCAAGCGCATGTTATCGAAGCGCCTCGATGGCAAGGTGGCCATCATTACGGGAGCCGCACGCGGTATCGGGCGGGCAACTGCGGTTGCTTTCGCGCGCGAGGGTGCCACCGTCGTGGGGATCGATATCGCGGGAGCCGTCAGCGCGACCTTGGAGGTGGAGCCGGCCACCATGGCGGAACTGGATGAAACCGGCAGGCTGGTCGCCGCGGCGGGCGGAACCTGGGGTTCTCGCCAGCTCGACCAGCGCGACATGACGGCCTTGCGTGACGCCGCGGCATGGGTGGTCGAGACCTTCGGCAAGATCGATATCCTCTTCGCGAACGCCGGCATCCAGGCCTTCAAACCGATCCTCGACATGGAGGATGCGGATTGGCACGATCAGATCGACGTCAATCTGACCGGCACCTGCAACGCGATCCGGGCCGTTGCTCCCCATCTCGTCAAGAATGGCGGCGGCCGAATCATCGTCACCTCCTCGACGCAGGGAAAGCACGGTACGAAGTATGGCGCGGCGTATTCGGCCTCGAAATGGGGCATCATCGGGCTGATGAAATCGGCGGCCCTGGAGCTCGGGCAATACGGAATCACGGTCAACGCGGTCATCCCCGGTCTGATCGACACCCCGCTCACGCGACATAGGCAGCGATACGCGCAGGCGATCGATGATCTGAGCAATGCCGAGCCACTGGACAAGCTGGAAGCCGAAGCAAAACAGAAGCTCAGCGCCAAGTCCCCGTTGGGCGTGCCTTGGCTGCCTCCCGAAACGATTGCCCCGGCCGTGGTGTTTCTCGCCAGCGACGACTCCCGCATGGTCTCAGGCGCCACCTACGACGTAACCGGGGGCGACAGCGCGAACAATGCCGCTTGAGCTGTCGGCAGCCGGCTATACGAAGATGCGCATCGATGGCCATCGCCGGCCGACTCCCCGCCGATGAGCATCCGGGGCGCCGCCGGTGACGCTCACGGCCGCTGAGGATCGAAGCGGAACAGGTGCAGAAGCCGTCCCCCGAGCACCACCATGACCGCCGCCAGAGGCATGAGGGGCGCGGCCCGAAACCAATGCGTCGCGACGACGCCGCCGACGACAGCGCTGGCGAGATAGACGACAAGCGTCGTCAATTGCTGCGCGGCGAGCGTCGTCAGCAACGGACGGCGGCCGGTCAAGGTTCGTTCGATGAGATCGCTGACGATCGCTGTATACGTGCTGGTGAAGATCACCGTCATGATGCCAGGCACACCGATCTTGCGGCCGATGCCTCCTTGAAGCCCCATGGCGACGGCCGAGATGACGATGAAGCCGTACACGCCGGGCGAGCGGACCGGATCATCGACCCAAAGCCACAGCGCGGCAAAGACGGCGAGGAAGGACGCTTCGAGCCCGAGCGCCCAGCCGCTGCCGCGTCCGGATTTCGCGAAGGCCAGCGACGCCAGCGATACGCCTGTCATGAAGCCGAAGAGGGCGGCAAACGAGTGCAGGGCCGCATCGAAATCTCCCCGACCTATGGCAACGCCCAGGAGAACAGTGTTGCCGCTCATCGCCGACGTAAATACGTTCTCCAGGGCGAGGAAAGCGATCGCGTCCGTGCTCCCCGCAGCGAAGGACAGCAAGGCGAGGCCGAGCGTGACTCGGCCTCCTGCAGCTTCGTGGGTGAGAGACATGATGTCGTCAGCGCTCCTTATTGGAATGGCAATACCGTCTTATAAGACGAAGTCACCCAGGGTGGTGTCGCATCGATGGCGGCCGGATTGCCGTTGCTGTCGGCGGCTTCGACGCTTTGCGCGTGTATGGTGTCGGCCTGTAGAGGCCCGCGCAGGATGCGCCGGCAGCGGCCTGAGGCGCCCGGGTTTTGGGTTACACTCGCTGGCTGTCCGGCGGCCCGGTGTGGCCTCGTTCCAGGGGCCGGCGGACGCAGCCGCGTGAGCATCGGCGATAGGCCAGGGCGAACTCGATTCGCCTTCTTTTTTGCCGTACGGCTGGCAAGAAGCCGGCCGCGCGCGCCGGGCCGGCGGGATGTGCGGGGAACCTGTCTGCCACCTCGCGTTGTCAGAGCAGGCAGCCTGCGTCGCCGATCCTGGCGCCCAGGCTTCCTGTCGAGTGCTTTTTCGTTGCGGGCCGCCTGCCCGCCTGTGGGAGAACGGGCAAATGTTCGAGCTGGTGCGCAATCACAAGCGCTGGATGCTGCTTCTGGTGTTGATCCTGATTCTGCCGTCCTTCGTGTTTTTCGGCATCGAGGGCTACACGCGATTCATGGAAGGCGACCGGGCCGTGGCGCGCGTCGCGGGCGAGCCGATCTCGATCCAGGAATACGAGTCCGCACGGCGCGACCAGCTCGACCGCGCAAGACAGGCGCTGGGTGCGCAGTTCGACCCGATGGTCTTCGACACGCCGGAACAGCGCCAGCGCACGCTGGACGCGCTCATCGACACGCGCGTCATCGCCGCCGCCATGGTCGAAGGCCGCTATACCGTGTCGGACAATGCGCTGCGCCAGGCCATCGCCACGCTGCCGCAGGCCCAGGAGAATGGCCGTTTCGATCCGGCCCGCTACCAGCAGTTCCTGGCCATGCAGGGGCTGTCACCCGGGCAGTTCGAGTCGTACATGCGTTACGACCTGGCGCGCAGCCAGGTGCTGGACCCGGTGCTCGAATCGGCGAGTGCGCCGCAGCGCATCGTCACCGACCTGCTCGCCAGCATGCAGCAGGAGCGCACCGTGCGCGTGCGCCGCTTCGAGGCGGAGGACTATCGCGCCTCGGCCCAAGTCTCCGACGAAGACGTCCAGAAATACTACGAGGCCAACGCAGCGCGCTTTCAGCGCCCGGAAACCGTCGATGCCCAGTACGTGCTGCTCGATGGCGCCGCCGTCCTGAAGGATGTCTCGGTTTCCGACGACGCGCTCGCTTCGTACTATGAGCAGAACAAGAATCGCTACACCTCGCCCGAGCGCCGGCGTGTCAGCCACATCCTGATCCAACCGGAAGGCCAGGGCGAGGCGGCCGTGGCCGCCGCCCGGGCCGAGGCCGAGGCGTTGCTCGGCAAGCTGCGCGCGCAGCCGGACAGCTTCGCCGAGGTGGCGCGCGAGGCTTCGCAGGACAGCGGCACGGCTGCCCAGGGCGGCGATCTGGGCTGGCTCGACCGCGGCATGATGGTGCCGGCTTTCGAAAACGCGGCGTTTGCGCTCAAGCAGGGCGAGATCTCCGAGCCCGTGCAGACCGATTTCGGCATCCACCTGATCAAGGCCGACGAGGTGCAGCCGTCGCAGGTGCAGCCGCTGGCCGAGGTGCGTGACCGTTTGCTCGAGGAAATCCGCAACCAGCAGGCCGGCGAGCGTTTTGGCGAAGCCGCCAGGCAGCTCAGCGAACTGGTCTACGACCAGGCCGACAGCCTGCAGCCGGTGGCCGATGCGCTGGGCCTGGAACTGCGCACGGCCGAAGGTATCGCACGCGAGCAGGCGCCGCAGGGCGCGCCCGATGTGTTCAATGACCCGCGCGTGCGGCAGGCGCTGTTCTCCAACGAGGTCGCACGCCAGGGACGCAACTCCGGCGTCATCGAGCTTGCGCCCGATCGCCTGCTGGCGGTGCGCGCGCTCAAGGTCGAGCCGGCGCACGTGGCGCCCCTGGCCGAGGTCTCCGAGGAGATCCGCGAGGCGCTCGTCCAGCAGCAGGCGTTCGCCGCCGCCGAAGCGGCCGGCCAGAAGTTCGTGGCCGAGCTCCAGGAGGGCGCCGAGCCGGTGGGCTTCGGCGACGCGCTTAACGTATCGCGTGCGGAGCGCCAAGGCCTGTCCATGCCCGTACTGCAGGCGATCATGTCGGTGCCCGAGGACGCATCCCTGCCGAGCTACGTATCGGCCACCGCGGCCGGCGAATTCGTCGTGGCCCAGGTCCAGGAAGTCAAGCCCGCGCCCAAGCCCGAAGACACCATGGTGCGCGCCGAGCAGTCCGCCCTGGGCAACGCCTACGCCGAAGCGCAGGCGCAAGCCGTGCTGCAGGCCCTGCGCCAGCAATTCAAGGTCGAGATCGAGCCGCTTGCGGCGCAGGCCATCGCGGAAGCGTCCGAGCAGGGCTGACAGCGCGGGCGGCGAAAGAGCAGAAGAACCGCGGCCCTGGCCGCGGTTTTTTTTCGTGTGCTGAGCCGACCGGCCCTGGACGACGGGGTCCGGTGTCTGCCGCGTCGCGTATTCCTCAATGATCCTGACGTGTACGGGGGCGGCGAGCTGATTGTCAACGGCAGCAGCATGGAACGGCTCAAGCATGCCTGATCGGGCATGCCGTCGTATCTCTCGGCCCCCGCTTCGGGCGTTCGCGTCTGAACGGCCATGCTGGTTCCAGTATTTCGATGCAAAAAAGCGTCACGAATAGATAATAACGAGAATCGTTATCAAAAATCCATAAGCTATGTCGGTTTCCTTCACATTGCCTGCACATTTGCCACCGCCACCTGCCGGTGCGGGCACTCACTGCGACGACCGACGCCATGAATTATGGATATCACCGAGGCCACCGAATCCGGATGGCCGTTCTTTCCGCCTGCGCCGTCTGGCCCATGGCCGGGGCCGCGCAAACCAGCGCCACCGCGCCGGTCACCACGTTGGAGGAAGTGCGCGTGCTAGGCACGGCGGAGGAAGAACTCAAGCAGGCTCCCGGCGTGTCGGTGATCACCGAGGACGACCTGCAGAAGCGGCCGCCCGCGAACGATCTGGCCGAACTGATCCGCACCATGCCCGGCGTCAACCTGACCGGCAACAGCGCGTCGGGCGCCTACGGTAACAACCGCCAGATCGACTTGCGCGGCATGGGGCCGGAGAACACCCTGATCCTGATCGACGGCAAGCCCGTAGCCTCGCGCGACTCCGTGCGCATGGGCCGCAACGGTGAACGCAACACCCGCGGCGACAGCAACTGGGTCCCGGTCGAGGCGATCGAGCGCATCGAGGTGGTGCGCGGCCCGGCGGCGGCGCGCTATGGTTCGGGCGCCGCGGGCGGGGTGGTGAACATCATCACCAAGCGTCCATCCGACAAGCTGTCGGGCTCGGTCACGCTGTATGGCCTGGAGCCCGAGCACAGCGAGGAAGGGGGCACTCGTCGCGCGAGCTTCAACCTGGCGGGGCCGATTTCCGAGCAGCTCTCCTTCCGCCTGTACGGCAATGTGGCCAAGACGGAGGCGGATTCGCCGGAGCTGAACGCGCTGGCCTCGGGCATTCCCGCGACCGACGAAGCCATCCCCCCGGCCGGGCGCGAAGGGGTGAAGAATCGGGACATCAACGGCCTGCTGCGCTGGGACCTGGCGCCCGGCCACGTCGTCGAATTCGAAGGCGGCTACAGCCGCCAGGGCAACATCTACGCCGGCGACCGCCTTTTCACGAGCAGCAGCGACGTGCTTTCCGAACTCGCCAACGAAGGGGCCGAAACCAACACCATGTATCGCCGTACCGGCTCGATCACGCACCGTGGCGACTACGGCGACGGTCGTACCTCGCGCGTCACCGCCTACTACGAAGGCACCACCAATTCCCGCATGAACGAAGGCTTGGCAGGCGGTGGGGAGGGTACGATCTCCAACCCCGACAATCGTTCGACCTCCAAGCTCGACAACTACCTCATCAACGGCGAATACAACACGCCATGGAGGATCGGCAGCTTGAGCCAGATCGTGACGGTGGGCGGCGAGTTCCGCCGGCAGCGTCTGGACGATGAATACAGCACGCGCGGCGGCGCGGGCATCAGCGGCGACCCGAGCGCGATCAGTGCGGTCAATTCGTCGGCACTCTTCATCGAAGACAACATCGAGGCAACGCAGGATCTCATCATCACGCCGGGGCTGCGCATGGATCACCACCAGAAGTTCGGGGTGAACTGGAGCCCGAGCCTGAATGCCTCGTACTACGTCACGCCCACCATCACGTTGAAGGGCGGCATCGCGCGCGCATTCAAGGCGCCGAACCTCTACCAGATCAACCCGAACTACATGTACACCACGCGCGGCAACGGCTGCCCGTTCGGCCCGGACGGCAACCGGGTCGAAGGTCCGTGCAACATCTTCGGCAATGCCGATCTCGACCCCGAGATCAGCGTCAACAAGGAAATCGGCATCGCCTATGACGAAGCCGGCTGGGGCGCGGGCGTCACCTATTTCCGCAACGACTACAAGAACAAGATCGTCGCCGACATGGGCGATCAGGCGATTCCCGATTACGTCGATGGCCGCCGTTCCTTCCAGTGGGTGAATTCGGGCGCCGCCGTGATCCAGGGCTTCGAGGGCAACCTGAACGTCCCCTTGCTGGGCGAGTCCGGGCGCACGCTGATGCTCACCAACAATTTCACCTACATGGTGGAGAACAAGAGCAAGTCGACCGGCCAGCCGCTCTCCGTCATCCCGCGCTACACGATCAACAGTGCGCTGGCGTGGCAGGTGAACGAACGCTTCGACGTGCTCGCCACCGCGACCTTCTACGGCAAGCAGCGCCCGCGTACCTACAACCTCGCCAACAACGCCGAGATCACCGGCGACGGCCTGAACGTGCGCGGCTCGTACGCGGTATTCGGCCTGAGCGCGGGCTATCGCATCAACGAGCGCCTGCACCTGCGCGCCGGTGTGAATAACATCGGCGACAAGCGCCTGTTCCGCGAGGATTCGGGTTCGGCCCAGGGCGCGGCGACCTACAACGAGCCGGGACGGGCCTACTACGCCACGCTGACGGCTTCGTTCTGATCGGCGCATCGAGGGGCAGGGTGTGGCAGAAATGCCACCCCCATCCGGATACATTCAGGAATCAGCGTTACGCATAGATATAAATGAGAACGATTGTTTTTTGATCGCTAGTATCCGTTGCTTCCGCAACTTGGGTAAGCGAGACGCTCGGCATGGGGCCGTGTGGCGACGCTCGCCTGTCGAAGCAACGATCATGCAATCCTTGTCCTTCCGTCTGGCCGGCACCAGTGTCGCCGTTCTTGCCGCACTTGCCGTCTGGCCGCATGCCGCGCATGCCCAGTCTTCCAACGCACCGGTGTCCACGCTGGCGACCGTCGAAGTGCTCGGCACGGCCGAGGAGGAGCTCAAGCAGGCGCCCGGCGTGTCCATCATCACCGAGCAGGATCTCAGGGAACGCCCCCCCGCCAACGACATCGCCGAGCTGATCCGCACTATGCCGGGCGTGAACCTGACCGGCAACTCGGCCTCGGGCCAGTACGGCAACAACCGCCAGATCGACCTGCGCGGCATGGGGCCGGAGAACACACTGGTGCTGATCGACGGGGTGCCGGTGACTTCGCGCAATTCCATCCGCATGGGCCGCAGCGGCGAGCGCAACACCCGCGGCGACACCAACTGGGTGCCGGTCGAGGCCATCGAGCGCGTCGAAGTGCTGCGCGGGCCGGCGGCTGCGCGCTACGGCTCTGGCGCCGCCGGCGGGGTGGTGAACATCATCACCAAGCGGCCGACCGACAAGCTGTCGGGCTCGGTGACGGTCTACGGCCTGGTGCCGCAGCACAGCGAGGAAGGCAGCACGCGCCGCGCGAGCTTCAACCTGGCGGGCCCGGTCTCGGACAAGTTCTCGTTCCGCCTGTACGGCAACGTGGCGAAGACCGATGCCGACGATCTGTCGCTCAACGAGGAATATGCCACGGGCGTGACCCCGCCCGCCGGCCGCGAAGGCGTGAAGAACCGCGACATCAACGCGCTGTTCCGCTGGGATTTGACCGACCAGCAGGTGCTCGAGCTAGACACCGGCTTCAGCCGCCAGGGCAATATCTACGCCGGCGACCGCGCGGTGAGCACGACCGGAACCGAGACCGCGACGGAACTCGCCAACGAAGGCGCCGAGACCAACACGATGTATCGCCGCACCGCCACGCTGACGCATCGCGGCAACTGGGGCGCCGGGCGCACCTCGCGCGTCTCGCTGTCGTACGAAGGTACCGACAACAGCCGCTACAACGAAGGGCTGGCCGGCGGCCCCGAGGGCAGCATCTCGGACAACCTGCAGAAGTCGACCTCCAAGCTGCAGAACTACATCGCCAGCGGCGAGTACAACACGCCGATCCGCCTGGGCGGCCTGAACCAGGTGCTGACGGTCGGCGCCGAGTACCGGCAGGAAAAGCTGGACGACCCGTACTCGATGTCGCAATCGGCCGGGGTGGACCTCCCCGGTGTGGATGGCGGCACGCGCAGCGGGAAGTCGTCGGCCAAGTCGGCCGCCGTGTTCATCGAGGACAACATCGAGGTGGTACCCGGGCTCATCATGACCCCCGGGTTGCGCTTCGACCATCACGACCAGTTCGGCAGCAACTGGAGCCCCAGTCTGAACGCCTCGTACGAGTTGACGCCCACCATCACGCTGAAGGGCGGCCTTGCGCGTGCATTCAAGGCGCCCAACCTGTACCAGTCGAACCCGAACTATCTGTACTACACGCGGGGTAACGGCTGCCCGGTGAACTATCCGAACCAAGGCGAGGGCTGCTACATCCTGGGCAACGCCGATCTGCAGCCCGAGACCAGCTTCAACAAGGAAATCGGCATCGCCTACAACGACCGCGGCTGGGGTGCCGGGCTGACCTATTTCCACAACAACTACAAGAACAAGATCACGGCCGACATGAGCGACCAGGGCGGGCCCGTGGTCATCCCCACGGGCCCCGACACCGCGGCCCAGGCCTTCCGGTGGGTCAACGCCGATCGCGCCGTGGTCCAGGGTCTCGAGGGCAACCTGGACATCCCGCTGCTGGGCGACGAAGGCAGCCGGCTGCGCTGGACCAACAGTTTCACCTACATGATCGAGAACAAGGACAAGTCGACCAACCAGCCCTTGTCGATCATCCCGCGCTACACGGTGAATTCCATGCTCGACTGGCGCATCAACGAACAGTTCTCGGCGCAGGCCACGGCCACCTTCTACGGCAAGCAGAAGCCGCGCGACCGCACCCAGTCGGGCGGCGACGCCACCGGCGATGCGCTGAACGAGCGTGGTTCCTACGCCGTCTTCGGCATCAGCGCGGGCTACCAGGTCAATCGCAGCCTGTACCTGCGTGCCGGTATCGACAACCTGTTCGACAAGCGCCTGTTCCGCGAGAACAACAGCAGCGGCGCGGGCGCAGCGACCTACAACGAACCGGGCCGGGCGTACTACCTGACTGCGACCGCCTCGTTCTGAGACAGCATAGGGCGGGTACGGCGCGCGCCGCCGTTACCGAGACCGCCTGTCCGGACAAAGCGGAGCGCCCCAAGCCTGGTGGCTTGGGGCGCTCTTCGCTTCGGGGCAGGCCGGGCCATCCCGAGAACCTGCGCAGGGCGGTCCGCGCTGGCGGACCGCCCTGCGGGCTTACTCCGTGATGTCCACGTCCTTGGTCTCCCGGAGGAAGAAGGTGCCGATGACGAAGGTGATGAGGGCGATGACGATGGGGTACCAGAGGCCCGAATACATGTTGCCCGTGAGCAGTACCAGCGCAAAGGCGGTGGTGGGCAGGAAGCCGCCGAACCAGCCGTTGCCGATGTGGTAGGGCAGCGACATCGAGGTGTAGCGGATGCGGGTGGGGAAGAGCTCGACCAGCCATGCCGCGATGGGCCCGTACACCATGGTCACGTAGAGCACCAGGATGGTGAGCAGCAGCAGCACCATGGGTTTGTTCATCTGTGCCGGGTCGGCGGCCCTGGGATAGCCGGCCGCGTCGATGGCCGCCGTGAGGTCTGCCGTCAGCTTGGCCTGCGCGGCATGGGCCTGCTCGGACGACATGCCGGTCACGTCCACGCTCTGCACCACCGTATCGCCGATGCGCACGCTGGCGAGCGTGCCGGCCGGCGCGGATTCGTTGGCGTACGAGACGCTGCGCGTGTTCAGCAGGTTCTTGACCAGGTCGCAGGAGTTGTTGAACGTGACGTGGCCCTTGAGTTCGCCGGGCACGAACTGGAACGAGCAGTCGCGCGGGTCGGCGACGACGGTGGCCGGGCTGGTTGCGGCGGCGGCCTCCAGCGCCGGGTTGGCGTAGTGCGTGAGCGCCTTGAAGATCGGGAAGTAGGTGAGCGCCGCGAGCAGGCAGCCGGCCATGATGATGGGCTTGCGGCCGATCTTGTCGGACAGCCAGCCGAAGAAGACGAAGCCGACGGTGGCGATCGCCAGCGCGCCGGCGATGAAGAGGTTGGCCGTGACCGCGTCCACCTTCAGCGTCTGGGTGAGGAAAAAGAGCGCGTAGAACTGGCCCGCGTACCACACCACGGCCTGGCCGGCGGTGGCGCCGAGCAGGGCGAGCAGCACGATGCGCCCGTTCTTCCAGTTGCCGAAGCTGTCCTTGAGCGGGGCCTTGGAGCCGGTGCCTTCGGCCTTCATCTTCTGGAACAGCGGCGATTCCTGCAGCTTCAGCCGGATCCAGACCGAGACCAGCAGCAGCACGAAGGAGATCAGGAAGGGCACGCGCCAGCCCCAGTCGGCGAAGACTTCCGGGCCCATCAGGAGCCGGCAGCCAAGGATCACCAGCAGCGAGAGGAACAGGCCGATGGTGGCCGTCGTCTGGATGAAGCTGGTGTACAGGCCGCGCTTGCCTTGCGGCGCGTGCTCGGCCACGTAGGTGGCGGCGCCGCCGTATTCCCCGCCCAGCGCCAGGCCCTGCAGGCAGCGCAGCACGACGAGCAGGATCGGCGCGGCGATGCCGATGGTGGCGTAGGTGGGCAGCAGGCCGACCGCGAAGGTCGACACCCCCATGATGAGGATGGTGATGAGAAAGGTGTGCTTGCGGCCGATGAGATCGCCCAGGCGGCCGAACACGATGGCGCCGAAGGGACGCACGGCAAAGCCCGCGGCGAAGGTGAGCAGCGCCATGACGAACGCCGAGCCCGGCGGCAGCGCCGAGAAGAAGTGCACCGCGATCACCGCGGCGAGCGAACCGTAGAGATAGAAGTCGTACCACTCGAAGACCGTGCCCAGGCTGGACGCGAAGATGACCTTCTTGTGTTCCTTGGTGATGCCCGTTTCCGCGGCCGGCTTGGGCGTGTTCATCGATATGGCTGACATGGTGCGTGTCTCCCGGCGTTATGTGTGCGAAGTGTTGCCGTGCTGCCGCACCGGCCCGTGAACGCGGGCGGAGCAGCTTGGCATACAGCGTGCGCCGAGCAGGCGTGTGAATCCATACGCCTTTGGTCGAAGGCGGCTGCGCCTGCGACTATCGTCTAAGCCCGGCATGGCGCACGGCGCGATGCGTAAAATCAGCAGCAGTACCCGTTGGTCCGGATCATCATGCCCACCCTGCTCATCGTCGACGACCATCCCTTGTTTCGCGAGGCGCTGCGCAGCGCAGTGCAGCGGGTGTTGCCCGGCGCGCTGCTGCACGAGGCCGACGACGTGGACGGCCTCTACGCGCTGGCCGACGAGCATCCCGACGCCGATCTGCTGCTCATGGATCTCTCCATGCCCGGTGCGCACGGGTTCAGCGCGCTGGTGCACCTGCGCGCCCGCCATCCGCAGATGCCGGTCGTCATGGTGTCAGGGCGCGAGGAGCCGGCTGTGGTGCACCGGGCGCTGCACCATGGCGCCCTGGGCTTCATTCCCAAGTCCGCCGATTCGCGCACCATCGGCACGGCGATCAGCGCCGTGCTCGACGGCGAACGCTGGGTGCCGCCGCAGATCGCCGCGGCACCGCCCGTCGACGACGCCGAAAGCGAAGTGGCGCAGCGCATCCGCGAGCTCACGCCGCAGCAGTTCCGGGTGTTGCAGATGCTGGGCAGCGGACGGCTGAACAAGCAGATCGCCTACGACATGGGCGTGTCCGAGGCCACCATCAAGGCCCACGTGACGGCCATCCTGCGCAAGCTGGGCGCGACCAACCGCACGCAGGCGGTGCTGCTCGCCGGCCGCCTTGCGGTCGACCCGGACGGGGTCGTGCTGCCGCCCGACGAGAACGACTAGCTTGACCGGCCAGGGCCTGCGGACGCCGGGTTTGCCCGCCTGGGGAACACCACGTTAAGAGGCCCTAGTGCGCGCCCAGGAAGGCCCGCAGCGATGCCGGCCGGATGGGCTTGGTGAGCAGCCAGTAGCCGCGCTTGCGGGCGGCCTGCTGCAGTTCGGGCCGGCCGTCGGCGGTGAGCAGGGCGCCGGCCGCCTGCGCCTGGCCGGCCGCGCGCAAGGCATCCAGGCAATCCAGGCCGTCGAGCCGGTCGTGCAGGTGGAAGTCGACCAGCATCACGTCGTACGGATTCTGCGCGGCCAGCGCCAGTGCGCCGTCGACCGTGTCGGCCGTGCTCACCATCACGCCCCAGCGCTCCAGCAGTGCGCGCATGCCGTGCAGGATCTCCGGGTCGTTGTCCACGCACAATACACGCATGCCGTCCAGGCTGCCTGCCGTCGCCGGGGTCCGGGCGATGGGCGCGGGCGGGGCCACGGCCACGAGCTGGCCGGCGGCCAGCGGCACCTGGATCGAGAACAGGCTGCCGTGGCCGACCCGGCTGCGCGCCTGCAGCGGATGCTCGAGCAGCCGTGAGATCCGCTGGCAGATCGACAGCCCCAGCCCCAGGCCGCGCTCGCCCCAGTCGAAGGGCTGCGCATACCGATGGAATTCGTCGTAGATCCGGCGCATGTGCTCTTCGGGGATGCCCGGCCCGGTGTCGCCGACCAGCAGGGTGGCGCTCTCGCCCCGGCGCCGCAGGCCGAGCACGATGCGGCCCGTGCGCGTGTAGCGCAGCGCGTTCGCGAGGAAGTTCTGCAGCACGCGGCGCAGCAGGCGCCGGTCGCTGCGTACCATGCAGCGCCGGGCATGCACGTGCAATGCGAGCCCGCGCGCGGCGGCCAGCGGCTCGTACTGCCTGGCGAGTTCGCGCAGCAGTTCGCCGGCGTCGAAGGCCGTCAGCGTCGGCTGGGAGCCGCGCGCATCGAGGCGCGACACATCGAGCAGGCCGTCGAGCAGCTCCTCGGCGGCGCGCAGCGACGCGTCCACGCGTTCGGCGAGATGGCGCTGTTCCTGGGCGTCGTCGCTGGCGTGCAGCGCCGAGGCGAACAGGCGCGCCGCGTTGAGCGGCTGCAGCACGTCGTGGCTGATGGCCGCGAGAAAGCGCGTGCGCGACTGCTGGGCGGCCTCGGCTTCGCGGCCGCGTTCGGCCACGCGCTGCTCCAGCGTTTCGTTGGCCTCGCGCAAGGCGCGCTCCGCGTGCTTGAAGTCGGTGATGTCGTTGAAGCTGGTCACGTAGCCGCCCCCGGGCAGGGGCTGCCCGCGCATTTCGATCACCCGGCCATCGGCCCGCTCGCGCTCGAACACGTGCGGCGAGCCCGCGCGCATGTAGTCGATGCGCTTGCCGATCTGCTGCTCGGTGTCGCCTTCGCCCAGTTCGCCGCGCTCGGCGTTGTAGCGGATCAGGTCGGCGACCGGCCGGCCCACGTACAGCATGCCGTCGGGGTAGCCGAAGAGCTGCTGGTAGCGCCGGTTCCAGGCGACCAGCCGCATGTCGGCATCGACCATGCTCACCCCCGCGCTGATGTTCTCCAGCGTCGTGGCGAGGATTTCCCGGTTGAAGCGCAGCTCGTGCCCGGCCTCGTCGAGCACGGCGAGCACCTCGGCCAGCTCCATGCCGGAGCCGCGCAGCATGCTCACCAGGACCAGGCGCGCCGAGGCCGCGCCGATGGAGGCGGCGAGCAGGCGTTCGGTGTACTGGAACCAGGTGCGGTCGGCCGGCCGCGACAACTGCTTTTGTCCGAGCAGCGCCGCGCGCTCGGCGAACGCGCGCTGCGCGTGCTGTTCGCCGACGATGCGCGCCGCGAGGGCGCGCAGATCGGCGATGCTGACCTGGCTGCCCGGCCATTCGCCCTCGACCAGCGCCTGGCGCTGGGCGTAGGGGTCGAGAAAAGGCGCGATGCGCAGGCGCTCCTCGACGCTGGGGCGCCAGCGCGCGGAGACCAGCATCATCACGCTGGCGTTGAGCAACAGCGACCAGAAGGTGCCGTGGGTGAGCGGGTCCCAGCCGGTCATGCCGAACAGGCCCTCGGGCTGCAGCCAGTTGATGCCGAACGGCCCGGATACCAGCCACACCGCGTCGAACCAGCCGGAACGCGTCAGCGTGGGCAGCAGCAGGGTATAGGTCCAGACCGCGAAGCCGGTGAGTATGCCCAGCTCGACGGCGCGGCGGCTGGCGCCGCGCCAGTAGAGCCCGCCGATCAGGCCGGGCGCGAACTGGGCGACGGCGACGAAGGCCATCAGGCCGTACGAGGCGAGGGTGTTGTCGTCGCCGCTGTGCCGGTAGTAGCCGTAGGCGCACAGCGCGAGCAACACGATGGTGATGCGCCGCACCCAGAGCACCATGGTGGCGACGTCCTGCTGGGCGTGGGGCTTGCCGCCGCGCAGCAGCACGGGCATGACCAGGTCGTTGCTCACCATGGTGGCCAGGGCGATGCTGGAGACGATGACCATGCCGGTCGCGGCCGAGAACCCGCCCACGTACGCGGCGAGGGCGATGGCCTCGCTGCCCAGCGCCAGGGGCATGCCCAGCATCACCGTATCGCCGCTGCGCGGCGCCAGGTCGCCGAACACCGCCTGGGCCGCCACGGCGATCGGCACCACCATCAGCGAGACGATCACCAGATAGCCGCCGAACAGCCAGCGCGCGCGCCGCACGTCGCCCACGTCGCCGCACTCGACCACCGCGACCTGGAACTGGCGCGGCAGGCACACGATGGCGAGAAAGCTCAGCACGGTCTGCGCCACGAAGCCTTGCGGCATGGCGTTGGCGAACAGGGTGCGGGTGCCTTCGGCCAAGGGCAGTTCGGCCTCGCGCAGCCACAGCCAGGCGAACATCCCCACGGCGATCAGCGCGATCAGCTTGACCAGCGACTCCAGGGCGATGGCAAGCATCATGCCGTGGTGGTGTTCGGTGGCGTCGACCTGCCGGGTGCCGAACAGCGCGGCGAACAGCGCCATCAGCAGCGCCACGTAGAGGGCCGGATCGGCCAGCACGCCGACCTGCGCCGACTGCGTGCCGGCCAGTACGTCCAGGCTCATCGCGACGGCTTTGTACTGCAGGGCGAGATAGGGCAGGATGCCGATCAGCGCGATCAGCGTGACCAGCGCCGCCAGCCGCGGCGAGCGGCCGTAGCGCGCGGAGATGAAGTCCGAGATGGAGACCGTGTTCTGGCTGCGCGCGATCAGCGCGAGGCGTTCGATGATGCGCCAACCGAACAGAAAGAGCAGCAGGGGGCCGAGGTAGATCGGCAGGTAGGCGATGCCGTTGCGCAGCGCCGAGCCGACCGCGCCGTAGAACGTCCAGGACGAGCAGTACACCGCCAGCGCGAGGCTGTAGATGATGGGCCGCAGCCAGGGCCTGCTCGGATAGAGCGTGCGGCGATCCCCCCACCAGGCGACCGCGAAGAGCAGGGCGGCATAGCCGACCGATACCAGCAGCAGTATCCCGTTTCCCACGCGCAGGGACCCTCAGGCGAAAGATGCAGTCTAGCTTGGGGGCCGGGCTCTCTCAATGCGTTGCAACCCCAACCAGGCCGTGGGCTGAGCCGTGGGTGCACAGCAGCAAGCTATGCGCCTGCGGCCGCGACGATGCAACGCCGCAACACCCGCTGCCTCGCCCTTCATGCGTGCGGTCCGGCGGCCGCTTCGGGGCGGCCGGCATGGCGCCGCGTGGAACCTATGACAAACCCTCATGGAGTTTTGCGAGGGCGGTGCGCATACTCGCCGCAAACCGGATGAAGACCACAACGCAGGCGGCAAGATGGATGACGCGATCCTGGAAACCCGAGGGTTGACCAAGGCGTTTCGTGGGTTTGTGGCGGTCAACAACGTCGACCTCACGGTGCGGCGCGGGCAGATCCATGCCTTGATCGGCCCCAACGGCGCAGGCAAGACGACGTGCTTCAACCTGCTCACCAAGTTCCTGCAGCCGAGCGCCGGCAAGATCCTGTTCAACGCGCGCGACATCACGCGGGAGCGTCCGGCGCAGGTGGCGCGGCGCGGCATCATCCGTTCGTTCCAGATCTCGGCCGTGTTCCCGCACCTCACGGTGCTGGAGAACGTGCGCATCGGGCTGCAGCGCAAGACCGGCCTCTCCTTTCATTTCTGGCGCAGCGACCAGCGGCTGCAGGTGCTGGACGAGCCCGCGCGCGCCCTGCTGGAGCGGGTGGGCCTGGGCGGCTTCGCCGATGAGCTCACCGTGAACCTGCCCTACGGGCGCAAGCGTGCGCTCGAGATCGCGACCACGCTGGCGATGGAGCCCGAACTGATGCTGCTCGACGAGCCCACGCAGGGCATGGGCCACGAGGACGTGGCGCGCGTCACGCAGCTCATCAAGCAGGTCAGCGCCGGGCGCACCGTGCTCATGGTCGAGCACAACATGAACGTCGTGTCCTCGATCGCCGACACCATCACCGTGCTGGCGCGCGGCGCGGTGCTGGCCGAAGGCTCGTATGCCGAGGTGGCGCGGCATCCGGCGGTCATGCAGGCCTACATGGGCAGCACCGAAGGCGAGCTGCAGGGGGCGCACGCATGAGCGCGCCCGCTCGGCCGCCCGAAGGGCGCGCGTTTCCTCCCGCGGGGAGGATGTCGCGCAGCGACAGGAGGGTACACACATGAGCGCGCCCGCCCGGCCGCCCGAAGGGCGCGCGCTTCCTCCCGCGGGGAGGATGTCGCGCAGCGACAGGAGGGTACACACATGAGCGCGCCCGCTCGGCCGCCCGAAGGGCGCGCGTTTCCTCCCGCGGGGAGGATGTCGCGCAGCGACAGGAGGGTACACACATGAGCGCGCCCGCGTTGGAAATCGCCGGCCTGCAGGCGTGGTACGGCGAATCGCACATCCTGCATGGCGTGGACATGTGCGTGGAGCAGGGCGAGGTCGTGACGCTGCTCGGGCGCAATGGCGCCGGCCGCACGACCGCGCTGCGCGCCATTCTCGGGCTCACGGGCACGCGCAAAGGCTCGGTGCGCATCCACGGCACGCAGGTGATCGCGCTGCCCACGCATCGCATCGCGCACCTGGGCGTCGGCTACTGCCCGGAGGAGCGCGGGATCTTCGCCAGTCTGTCGTGCGAGGAGAATCTGCTGCTGCCCCCGCCCGTGGGTGCGGCGCCGGGCGCCGGCATGTCGCTCGACGAGATCTACGCCATGTTCCCCAACCTGCGCGAGCGCAGACACTCGCCCGGCATGCGCCTGTCCGGCGGCGAGCAGCAGATGCTGGCGGTTGCCCGCATCCTGCGCACCGGCGCCAGCCTGCTGCTGCTCGACGAGATCTCCGAGGGCCTGGCGCCCGTGATCGTGCAGGCGCTGGCGCGCATGATCGATGCCCTGAAGGCGCGCGGCTACACCATCGTGATGGTCGAACAGAACTTCCGTTTCGCCGCGCCGCTGGCCGACCGCTTCTACGTCATGGAGCACGGCCGCATCGTGGAGCACTTCGCCGCGGAGCAATTGTTTCAGAAGCAGGACACGCTCACCGAGCTGTTGGGTGTCTAGACAAGGCTGTCACCCGGTCGGGCGCCGGCCATTCCACGCAGGGAAAGAGGAGTCTTCCATGAAGCTGCATCGCATCACTGCCGCGCTGGTCCTGTCCGGGCTGGGTACCGTCGCACTGTCCGCGCACGCGCAAGGGGTATCGGACGATGTCATCCGCATAGGCTTCATTACCGACATGTCGGGCGTTTATTCCGACATCGACGGCAAGGCCGGCGTCGAGGCCATCCGCATGGCGATCGAGGACGCGGGCGGCAGCATCGACGGCAAGAAGATCGAACTGCTCTCCGCGGACCACCAGAACAAGGCCGACATCGCCTCGGCCCGCGCCCGCGAGTGGTTCGACCAGCAGAAGCTCGATGTACTGATCGGCGGGACGAACTCGGCGACCAGCCTGGCCATGGCCGCCGTGGCCGCCGAGAAGAAGAAGCCCTTCATCGCGATCGGGGCGGGCGCGTCCGACCTCACCAACGCATAGTGCACGCCCTACACCGTGCACTATGCCTACGACACGGTCGCGCTGGCCCGCGGCACCGGCTCCGCGGTGGTCAAGGACGGCGGCAAGAGCTGGTTCTTCCTGACCGCGGACTACGCCTTCGGCCATGCGCTGGAGCGCGACACGGCCAACGTGGTCAAGGCGGCCGGCGGCGAGGTCAAGGGCCAGGTGCGCGCACCGCTGGGCGCATCGGATTTCTCCTCCTTCCTGCTGCAGGCGCAGACCTCCAAGGCGCAGATCCTCGGGCTGGCCAACGCGGGCGGCGACACCATCAATTCCATCAAGGCCGCCAACGAATTCGGCGTAACGCCGGCCATGAAGATGGCCGGGCTGCTGGTTTTCATCAACGATGTGCATTCGCTGGGCCTGGAGGCCACGCAGGGCATGTACCTGACCGACGGCTGGTACTGGGACCAATCCGATGCCGCGCGCGACTGGTCCGCGAAGTTCGAGGCCAAGATCGGACGCAAGCCGTCGATGCTGCAGGCGGCCGACTACTCGGCCGTGAGCTTCTACCTGAATGGCGTGAAGGCCAGCGGCACGGACGATGCCGACACGCTCATGAAGTGGATGAAGTCCAACAAGGTCGACGACTTCTTCGCCCAGGGGGGCTACGTGCGCGAAGACGGCCGGATGATCCACGACATGTACCTGATGCAGGTGAAGACGCCGGCCGAATCCAAGGGGGCATGGGACTACTACAAGGTCGTCGCCACGCTGCCGGGCGACGAGGTCTACACCAAGCCGGCCGAGTCGACCTGCAAACTGGTCAAGCAGTAGCGCGCGGCGCACGCGTGGCGGCTCCTTGCGCGGGCCGCTACGCCGCGCCGTACGCCTTTCATCGCACGCGCAGGAATTCGCCAAGATGACTGAGTTATTCGGCATCCCGCTGCAGGCCCTGCTGGGGCAGTTGCTGCTCGGGCTCGTCAACGGTTCGTTCTACGCCATGCTGTCGCTCGGGCTCGCCGTGATCTTCGGGCTGCTCAACGTCATCAACTTCGCCCATGGCGCGCTGTACATGCTCGGCGCCTTCCTGGCCTGGATGGGCCTGCACTACCTCGGGCTGAACTACTGGGTGATGCTGATCCTGGCGCCGATCGGCGTGGGCCTGTTCGGCATCCTGATCGAGCGCCTGCTGCTGCGTCATCTCTACAAGCTCGACCATCTGTACGGCCTGCTGCTCACGTTCGGCCTGACGCTGCTCATCGAGGGCGTGTTCCGCAGCATCTATGGCGTCTCCGGGCAGCCTTACCCCACGCCGGAACTGCTGCGCGGTGCGGTCAACCTGGGCTTCATGGTCCTGCCGATCTACCGGGGCTGGGTGGTTGTGGCCTCGCTGCTGGTGTGCCTGGTCACCTGGTTCGTGATCGAGCGCACCCGGCTGGGTGCCTTGCTGCGCGCGGCCACCGAGAATCCCCGGCTGGTCGAGGCCTTCGGCGTCAACGTGCCGCGCATGGTCATGCTCACCTACGGCTTCGGCGTGGCGCTGGCCGGCTTTGCCGGCGTGCTCGCCGCGCCCGTGCTGCAGGTCACGCCGCTGATGGGCTCGAACCTGATCATCGTGGTGTTCGCGGTGGTGGTCATCGGCGGCATGGGCTCGATCCTGGGCGCCATCGTCACCGGGCTGGGGCTGGGCGTGATCGAGGGACTGACCAAGGTGTTCTGGCCGGAGGCCTCGAGCACCGTCGTCTTCATCATCATGGCCATCGTGCTCCTGCTGCGCCCGGCGGGCCTGTTCGGAAGAGAGAAATGAACCCTCGACTGCTCGCATGCCTGGTCGCAGCCATCGTGGTCGCGGCGCTGCCCTATCTGGGCGTCTATCCCATCTTCGCGATGAAGGTGATGTGCTATGCGCTCTTTGCCTGTGCCTTCAATCTGCTGCTGGGCTATACCGGCCTGCTGTCGTTCGGCCACGCCGCCTTTCTCGGCAGCGCGGCGTACGCCACCGGGTACGCGCTGAAGGCCTGGGGCTGGCCCACCGAGTTCGGCATCGTCTTCGGCGTGCTGGTGGCCGCGCTGCTGGGGGTGGTCATGGGAGCGCTCGCGATCCGGCGCAGCGGCATCTATTTCGCGATGATCACCCTGGCCCTGGCGCAGATGGTGTTCTTCTTCTTTCTGCAGGCTCCGTTCACCGGCGGCGAGGACGGGCTGCAGGGCGTGCCGCGCGGCAGCCTGCTCGGCCTGGTCGATCTGGCCAGCGACCTCAACCTCTACTACGTCGTGATGGGCGTGTGCGCATTCGGGCTCTTCGTGGTCTGGCGCGCGGTGCATTCGCCCTTCGGACAGGTGCTGCAGGCGCTGCGTGAGAACGAGCCGCGCGCGATCTCGCTGGGCTACGACGTCGAGCGCTTCAAGCTGCTGGCCTTCGTGCTGTCGGCGGCCATCGCCGGGCTGGCGGGCTCGGTCAAGACGCTGGTGTTCGTGTCCGCCACGCTGTCCGACGCGACCTGGCAGATGTCGGGCCTGGTGATCCTCATGACCCTGATCGGCGGGCTGGGCACGCTCACCGGCCCCCTCATCGGGGCTTTCGTCGTCGTGCTGCTCGAGAACAAGGTCGGCGACTTCGGCCAGTTCCTGGCCAATCTGACCGGCTTGGACTGGTTCCTGCGGCTGGGCGAATCCGTGACCATCGTGATCGGGTTGATCTTCGTGATCTGCGTGATGGCATTTCGCCGCGGCATTGTCGGCGAAGCGAGCGCCTGGCTGGCGCGCCGGCGCGCGGCCCGGGCCTGAAGCGCCACGGCCCAAGACCTCCCTCGCTTCCGGGCAGCTCGCGCAAGGGCAACGACGCCGGCTGCTGCGGGTTGCCGTTCGCCGCTCCGGCCGCGGGCCGGACCGCGCCATTCATCATTGTCCCGACCCGGCCAGCATCGTCCTGCTGCGGCCGGTGGATTGTCGCGCGCACCGCAATGTTCTGTTGCGGCGCAGCACATTTATCCCGCTCGCGGGCTTGCCTACAGTCGATGACAGCCGAGCCGCCTCTCGATGGCGGCCGGACAAACCGTCATTCGAGGAGCCCGTGTGACCTATTTCGCTGAACCCGACCGCTACGAAGCGATGGTGTACCGACCGGCCGGTCGAAGCGGCCTCAAGCTGCCTGCGCTTTCACTGGGACTGTGGCACAACTTCGGCGACGCCACGCCGCTCGAACGGCAGCGCGCCGTGCTGCGCGCGGCCTTCGACCGCGGCATCACGCATTTCGACCTCGCCAACAACTATGGACCCCCACCCGGTTCCGCCGAGATCAACTTCGGCCGCATCCTGCACGAGGACTTCCGGGCGCATCGGGACGAACTGCTCATTTCGACCAAGGCCGGCTGGGCCATGTGGCCCGGGCCTTACGGCAAGGGCGGCGGCTCGCGCAAGGCGATCCTGGCCAGCCTGGACCAGAGCCTGCAGCGCATGGGCCTGGACTACGTGGACATCTTCTACTCGCACCGCTACGACGCCGACACCCCCATGGACGAGACGGCCGACGCGCTCGCCAGCGCGGTACGGCAGGGCAAGGCCCTGTACGTAGGCATCTCGTCCTACTCGGCGGGCAAGACCCGCGAGATGGCCGCTCTGCTGGCGGCCCGCGGCGTACCTCTGCGCCTGCACCAGCCTGCCTACAACATGCTGAACCGCTGGGTCGAGCGAGAGCTTCTCGACGCGCTCGCCGAGACGGGCGCCGGCTGCATCGCGTTCACGCCGCTGGCACAGGGCATCCTCACGGACAAATATCTGGGCGGCGTTCCCCCGGACGCGCGGGTAAACCGCCCCGGCGGCGGCTCCTTGCCGCTCGAGCACCTGAACGAGCGCAACCTGTCGCGCGCCCGCCGTCTGGCCGAACTCGCCGCCGAGCGCGGCCAGTCGCTGGCACAGATGGCTCTCGCCTGGGTGCTGCGCCATCCCGGCATGACCTCGGCATTGATCGGCGCCAGTACGCCGGCCCAGGTCGACGAGAACGTACGCGCTCTCGAGCGGCTGACCTTCAGCGACGACGAGCTGCGTCTCATCGACGAGAGCGCCTTGGACGGCGACATCGACCTCTGGAAGCGGCCCGCGTCGGACCAGCCGGTCTGACGCGGGCCGCGGCCGTGCCGCGGCAGACAACTCCCCGCGCATCTCCTGACAAGAAAGCGCGCGGCGTCCCCCTTACGATTTCCGTCGACTCCTCCGGAACCGGGCTTGCGCGCGCCGCAGGAGGGCGGATCACCACCGGGCATGCGCCCCGACCCACGAAGGACTTGGACATGATCTGCAAGAAACTGCTGCCCGCCTCGGCGATCTGTGCTCTCTGCGCTCCCGCCCTGGCGCAGACCGGAGACAGCGTGACGCTCTACGGCATTCTGGACGTGGGCTTCACCTACGTCGACAACCAGGCCGGCGAGAGCGACTTCTTCCTTGGCGAGGGCATCAACTTCGGCAACCGCTTTGGGCTGCGCGGCACCGAGGATCTGGGCAACGGCTACGCGGCGATCTTCACGCTGGAGAACGGCTTCTCCCTGGGCAACGGCGCGGCTCGCCAGAGCGGGCGCCTGTTCGGACGCCAGGCGTTCGCCGGCCTGCGCACACCCTACGGCACCTTGACCATGGGGCGGCAGTACGACTTCGTGCGCGAGTACATCCAGCAGTTCAACATCGGGGGCATCGCCAGCGTCTATGCCGGGCACCAGGGCGACTTCGACCGCATCTCCGGCAAGCAGATGGACAGCTCCGTCAAGTACATGAGCCCGTCTTTCGGCGGCTTCTCCTTCGGCGGCATGTATGCCTTCGGTCCCGACGCCAGCTCGTCGCGCGGCAATGCCTGGAGCGTCGGCGCAGGCTATCGCGGCAGCGCCCTGCGGGTCGGCGCAACCTACACCCGGCTGAACGACCTCGCGATCTACCCGTATGCCACCAGCGGGATCTTCTCCTTCCTGGGCAACGAAGTCGCGCGTATCGACCCCGCCACCGGCGAGGTCGACGACCTGTACGACGTGACCACCCCGGGCTATGCCCTGGACAAGCAGAGCATCGCCGGCATCGGCGCGAGCTACCAGTTCGCGAACAAGCTGACGCTGGCCGGCAATGTCACCGTCGTGCGCTTTGACGATGGGGAGCGCAGCGCCTCCCAGCGCGTCGCGGAGGTCGGCGTGAACGTGCCGCTGGGCGGCGCCCTGAGCGGCATCGTGGCCTGGCAGTACGCCAAGCTCGAGGACACGCATTGGAACCAGCCGACGCTGGGGCTGCGCTACGACCTGTCCAAGCGGACCTGGCTGTACGCCTCGGCGTCCTACCTCAAAGCCTCCAACGGCACCCATGCTTCGCAGGGTGCGGGCTTCTATCTCACGCCTGCCGACCGCGACCGGCAGAGCACCCTCCGTGTGGCGATGGTCCACACATTCTGATCAAGGAGTCATCATGCACACTGCGGCACCCCTGGCCATCCGCCCACTGCGCAGCGGATTCGGCGCGCAGATCCTCGACGTCGACCTCGCCAGCGCAGACAGCGAAACACTGCAGGGCGTCGTGCAGACGTTCAATCTGCACGGCGCGATCCTGCTGCGCGGCCAGAACATGGACCCCGCGGCGCTGGTGAGCTTCGCGAGCCAGTTCGGCGAGCCGGAGGAACACACCGTGAAGAAGCACACCATGGCCGGGTTCCCCGAGATCTACATGCTCACCAATCGCAAGGTGGACGGCAAGCCGGTGGGCAGCCACAACGACGGCGTCGGCTGGCATACCGATTTCTCGTACAAGGAAGAGCCCGTGATGTGCACGATGCTGTATGCCGTTTCGGTCCCGGAGGAGGGGGGCGACACACTGCTCGCGGATATGTGCGCAGCCTATGCGGCCCTGCCGCCGGACGAGCAGGAGCGGCTGGCAGCGATGACCGTGCATCACAGCTACCAGTATTTCGCGACGACCCGAAAGTACAACCGGCGCGAACTGACCGAGGCCGAGCGCGCCGCGCATCCCGACGTATTCCATCCGCTCATCCGCACGCATCCCGCGAACGGGCGCAAGGCGCTCTGGCCGAGCACCGGCACGGTACGCGGGATCGTCGGGATGGACCCGGCCGAGGCCTTGCCGCTGATAGAGCGCCTGGTCGAATTCGGGACCCAGGAACAGTTCGTCTACCGCCATCGCTGGCAGGTGGGCGACATCCTCGTCTGGGACAACCGTTGCACGCTGCACACGGGAACGCTGTTCGACGACACGCGCTACGTGCGCGAGATGCATCGCCTGTGGGTGAAGGGCGATCGGCCTTTCTGAGGCCGCCAAGGAGCTTGCCATGTTCGAACGACGCGATTTCCTGAAGGGTGCGGTGGGCGCGGCGGCGCTGGGTGTGGGAGGCCTGCCGGCATGGGCTCGCGCCGCACAGGGGCCGCTGCGCATCGCCTACCCGATCGATGTCCGGGGTTGGGACCCCGGCGCCGTTGTCTCGCCCAACGCGGTGCCGCTGTACAAGTGCATCTTCGACCAGCCCCTGGAGTACACCGCGCAATCCCGGCTCGTTCCCGGCCTGCTCAGCGGCTATCGCTGGCGGGATACGGCGGGCCTGGCGCTGGAGCTGACGCTGCGCGATGGCGTCACGTTCCACGACGGTTCGCCGCTCACCTCGGCCGACATCGCCTATACCTTCCACGAACGGCTCAAGGCCAAGCCCGATCTACAGGCCGCCTTCATCTGGAACACGCTGGCGTCGGTGGAGACGCCCAGCCCGACGGTAGCCGTCATGCACTTCAGCCGGCCGATGGTGACCGCGCCGCAGTTCCTGGCCTATGCCGGCGCCTTCGTCCTGCCCAAGTCGTACATCGAGAAAGTCGGGCTCGAGGGGTTCCTGGCCCGGCCGATCGGCTCCGGTCCCTACCGCCTGGTGGAGTACGAGCGCGACAACCGGATCGTACTCGAGGCCTATCCGGGCTACTGGCGCGAGCCGGCCTCGGTGCCGAACGTGGTGATCCAACTGGTCCCCGATGCGACCGCCCGGGTGGCCGGTCTGCAGGCGGGCCATCTGAACCTGGCCAGCGGCATTCCCGTGCGCGAGGCCATCCGCCTGGACAAGATGCCCACGCTGCAGGCCTCGCTCACGCCGACGGTGGACAGCTACCTGATCCACATGGTGAACGTGCCTGCCCTGCAGGACCGCCGTGTGCGCCTGGCGCTGCATCACGCGATCGACAAGGAGGCCCTGTCCAAGGCCTTCTTCAATGGCGTCGCGGCGCCGATGGCCACGCCGGCCGCGCCCGGGACGCCCGCCTTCGATCCCGATTTCACGTTCGCGCATGCGCCCGAGCGCGCGAGCGCGTTGCTGGCCGAAGCCGGGCATGGACCGGACAACCCGTTGCGCATCCCGTTCTATGCCACCAGCGGCGCCTACCCCAGCGACTACGACATGGCGCGCGCCATTGCGCAGATGTGGCGCCGCGTCGGCGTCGAGGCCGACCTGCGGGTGATCGAGATTCCCCAGTATCACCAGCGCGTGCAGGCCGGCAAGCTCGACGGCCCGGCCCTGTGGCTCTGGACCAACGCCACCGGCGACCCCGAGCTGTCCGCCGGCTACTACCTGGATCCACGCAAGATCTTTTCCGTCTGGCGCAGCGAAGACGTCTCGGCGCGGCTCGATCCGCTGCTGGTGGAGCTCGACGAGGAGCGGCGGATCGCCGGCTATCGCGCGTTCCACGCCTGGGTGGTCGGCGAGGGCTATGCGCTGCCGCTGCTGCAAGGACTGTCTTCCGTGGTCTCCGCGCCCTCGGCGGTGCGCTATGCGGCCTATCGCAACGGCTGGATCCTGCCGTACGCATGGACGCCTGCCTGACGCCGGTGCGCGCCTGGCGGGTTTTGCGTGCGTCCGGCGTCAAGACGGCCGGTGACGGCCTTCCTACCATTGGTATCGAGCAGCGCGCCGGGGTTTCCGACGCGCCGAGCTTTCGACTCACAGGGTAATGCAATGAAGCGAGCTTTTCCTTCCGACGCGTTCTTCGACGGGCTGTCCTCCTCGGCACTGCGTACCGAGCAGGCCGAAACGCTGCCCCCGCTGTGCTACACCGACGAGGCGTTCTTCGAGTTCGAGAAGGAGGCATTGTTCAACCACGAGTGGCTGTGCGTCGGGCGCGAGTCCTGGGTGGCCGAGCCCGGCGACTACTTCACGACCTCCATCATCGGCGAGCCTCTGATCATCGCCCGCAATCGCCAAGGCGCGATTCGCGCGATGTCCGCCGTGTGCCAGCACCGGGCCATGCTGGTGGCCGAAGGCCGCGGCAAGGCGCGCGCCTTCCTCTGTCCGTACCACCACTGGTCCTATTCGCTCGACGGCGAATTGATCGGCGCGCCCGCGATGGACCGCACCGCCGACTTCGACAAGAAGGCCTTCTGCCTGCCCACGCTGCAAGTCGAGATCTGGCAGGGTTTCATTTTCGTCAACTTCGACCCGCTCGCCGAGCCGCTGGCGTCGCGGCTCGCCTCAATCAGCGAAGCCGTCGCGCGCTACCAACTGGCCGACGCCGAAGGCCCCCGTCCGGAGCAGCCGTCGCGCTACGCGTGGAACTGGAAGGTCATGCTGGAGAACAACAACGACGGCTATCACGCCAACAAGCTGCACCATGGGCCGCTGCACGATTTCGTGCCCAGTGCGCTGGCGAGCTTTCCCGTCCAGCCCGAAGGCAGCGCCGGCTACATGCGCTACAACGGCACCACGCATCCGGACGCCAGCTTCAACGCGATGCAGAAGGCGGTGCTGCCGATCTTTCCCGGTCTCACGACCGAAGACCGCAGCCGGATGACCTTCGTCAACGTACCGCCCACGCTCTCGCTGGTGATGACCAGCGACATGGTGATCTACATGATCCTGCGCCCCGATTCGGCCGGCACGCACGAGATGGACCAGGGTCTGCTGCTCGCGCCCGGTGCGATGCGGGACCCGCTCTTCAGGCAACGCATGGCCATGAACATGGACGCGGCCTCCGAGATCATCGCGCAGGATCTGCACGTGGATGCCAACGTTCAGGTCGGCCTGCGTTCGCGCTACGCGGTGCGCGGACGCTACTCCTGGCAGGAGCAGGCCCAGCGCGATTTCAACCACTGGCTGGTTCCCAGGTATCAGGCGGCCTGGAAGCGGATGCGCGAGACGGAGCAGGGCGCCATGCCGGCGCGCGTGATCCCGGTGCGCAGCGTCGGCGCCGGTTGAGGTCGGCCATGGCGCACAACCCCGAGATCGAGGTCGGCGGCCGGATAGTGATGGCGGCCACGCCGCGGCTGCCGGCGCGCATCCTGGCCGGCGTGCAGCGGCCGCTGCTGCGCATCGCGGCGCGCATCCCCATGCTGCTCGCGATGTCCATCGTGGTGTTCGTCACGCTGCGCGTGCTGCCCGCCGACCCGCTGGGCATGCTGCTGCCGCCGAATGCCACGCCGGCCGACGTGGCGGCGGTGTCGGCCGCTCTCGGGCTGGATCGTCCTTTGTACGTACAGTACGGCGTATGGCTGCAGGACGTGCTGCGTGGCGATTGGGGCCGCTCCATCCAGTCCGGCATCCCGGTCCGGGACCTCGTCCTGCACGCCCTGCCCACCACACTGCAACTGGTGTTCGCCGGCCTGACCGGCGGCATCGTCCTGGGCGTCGCGCTCGCGCTCGTTGCGTTCCGCCGGCGCGGGACGTTCATGGAGCGCCTGATCGATGGCTACAACAGCCTGAGCCTGGCCGTGCCCGAGTTTCTCTGGGGCATCCTGCTCATCCTCGTGATCGGCATCGGGACTGGCTGGCTGCCGTTCCTGGGCACGCTGGACCCGGGCATGAGCGTGCCCCGACTGACGGGCTTTCTCCTGCTCGACGCCTTGCTGGCGGGCGATCTGCCGGCGTTCGCCAGCGCCGCGCGGCACCTGGCGTTGCCCGCGCTGGCGATGACGCTGGGGATCGCTCCGCCCATCATGCGTGTGCTGCGCGCCAGTCTGCACGAGGTGTATGCCGAAGACTACATCGGCGCGGCGCGTCTGCGCGGCGTGCCCGAACGCCAGTTGCTGTGGCGCTGGGCATTGCGCAACGCCGCGCTGCCGACAGTGAGCCTGATCGGCTTGCAGGCCGGCGTGATCGTCGGCGGGACCTTGCTGATCGAGACGATCTTCGGCCTACCCGGGATCGGGGCGCTGATGGTCGGCGCGATCACCAACCTGGATCTGCCGGTGATTCAGGCCCTCGCCATCACGTACGCGATCGCGGTGCAGGTCATGAGCGTCGTCACCGACCTCGTGCTCGCATGGCTCAATCCGAGGTTGCGCGCATGAACCGCACGGGGCCGGACGATCTGAATGAAAGACGCAGGAGGGCAAGTCCGTGAGTTCGCTACCCGCCGTGGTACCCGTCTGGCGGCGCGCCGCCGGCCGGCTCAATGGCCAGGTGCTGGTGGGCGCCGGCGCATTGCTCGCGCTGGCCCTGGTGGCATGGCTGGCACCCTATCTGGCGCCGCACGGCCCCAATGACCAGGATCTTCTCGCCACGCTGCTGCCGCCGGCCTGGGCGCCCGGCGGCGACCCGGCCTATCCGCTCGGAACGGACGCGCTGGGCCAGTGCATCCTGTCGCGGCTGATCTACAGCGCGCGGGTGACGGTGATCATCGCAACCAGCGCTCCCCTCGGCGCCGCGCTGGTGGGTACGGCCGCGGCGCTGCTGGCGGGCTACTGCGGTGGCCGCATCGACTGGCTGGTCATGCGGCTGGTCGATGTGTGGCTGTCCTTTCCCGCCATCGTCATGGCGCTGGTGCTCATGGTGGCGCTGGGCCCCAGCATCGGCAGCGTGATCGTCGCCATCGTCCTGGTCGACTGGACGCGCTTTTGCCGCGTGGTGCGCAGCGAGGTGCTGGTGGCCAGGCAGCGTTCCTACATTCCGGCCGCGCGGATCGCCGGGGCACGCCATCACAGCGTGCTCTGGCGCGACATCGTGCCCGGGCTGGTCCCGACCCTGATCGCCCTGGTCGGTATCGAGATCGGTGTGGCGGTCATCGCCGAGAGCGTGCTGTCCTTCGTCGGCGTTTCGGTCCAGGCCGATGTCCCGACCTGGGGCCGCATGCTCGCCGATGGCCTGGCGGACGTGTTCTCGGCACCCATCGGCCTGATCGCGCCCATGCTGTGCATGGTCGGCACGGTGTTCGCGGCCAGCCTGCTCGGCGAAGGGCTGCGCCATTTGAACGATGCCTACAAGCAACGCCAAGGAGGTGCGGCATGAAGCCGGACGACATACCCCTGGATACGATGCCGCAGACCGGCACGCCGGACGGGCTCCTGCTGCATGCCGAGGGCCTGACCGTCACGGCGCGCGGGGGCGCCCGGGTGCTCGACGATCTCGAGCTGAACCTGGCGCGCGGCGCTACCCTGGGACTGGTGGGCGAGTCGGGTGCGGGCAAGAGCATGCTGGGCCGGGTGATCGCGCGGCAGTTGCCGCCGGGCTTCGCGGTGACCGCCGGCACCTTGCGCTTCGGGGAGCTCGACTGGCTGCGCATGTCGGCGGCCCGGCACCAGGCCATGCTCGGGCGCCGGGTGGCCTTCATCCCGCAGGAGCCGATGACCGCACTGGACCCGGTGCGTACCGTGGGCCAGCAACTGCGCGAGCACCTGGGCCGGCTCGGGGTGCCGGCGGCCGAGCGCAACGAGCGCGCGGAGGACTTGCTCGCCGAGGTGCGTCTGGCCAACCCTCGCGAGGTGATGAAGAGCTATGCGTTCCAGCTCTCGGGAGGCATGTGCCAGCGCGTCATGATCGCGCTGGCCTTCGCCGGCGACCCGGAACTGGTCGTCTCGGACGAGGCGACCACGGCCCTGGACGTCAGCACGCAGGCTCACATCGTCACCTTGATCCGTCGCCTGCAGGCCCGGCGCGGGACCGGGGTGTTGTTCGTGACGCACGACCTCGGCCTGGCCACGCGCGTGTGCGACACCGTCGCGGTGATGTACGCGGGAACGATCTGCGAAGCCGGCCCGGCGCCTGCCGTGTTCGGCGTTCCTCGCCATCCGTACACGCGCGCGCTGCTGCGGGCGAACCCGCGGCAGGCCGTGCCCGGGGCCCGGCTGTACAGCTTGCCCGGAACGATGCCGGGCGTCGAGCAGTACCCGGCGCTGGCCGGTTGCCGCTTTGCGCCGCGCTGCGCCCAGGCCCAGCCGTCCTGTACCGACGCCGCGCCGCCGCGGCAGGCCGCCGGCGCCCAGGCCTGGCGTTGCGTGACTTCCGCGCTCGCCGCGCCTGCTGCCGCGGCCCCGCAGGTCACGCCGGGCGCACCGGGGCCATTGGGGCGCGAGCCTTTCCTGGTGGTCTCGGGGCTGGGCAAGGATTACGCCCGGCGTGGCGGCTGGCTGCGCGCCGGCGGGCGCAAGCGCGTGTTGCAGGGGGTGGATCTGAGCATCGCTCCTGGCGAGTTCATCGGTGTGGTGGGCGAGAGCGGCAGCGGAAAGTCGACGCTCGCGCGGCTGCTGATGGGCCTGGAGGCCCCGAGCGAAGGCAGCGTGTCGCTCAACGGGCAGCCGCTGGGTGCGACGGAGTCCGAATGGCATCGGCGGATCCACAGCGTGCAGATGATCTTCCAGGATCCGCGCTCGGCCCTCAATCCGCGGCGCGCGACGCGCAGCCTGCTGACGCAGGCGATGGAGGCGCGTCCGCACCTGCGCGCCGAGCGCGAGCAGCGGGCCCGTCAGCTCGTGGGCGACGTGGGGCTGCCCGAGGGCATGCTCGCGCGGCATCCGGCCCAGATGTCGGGCGGGCAGCGCCAACGGGTGAACATCGGCCGCGCGCTGTGCGATGTGCCGCAATTGCTGATCGCCGACGAGATCGTGTCCGGCCTGGACGTCTCGGTGCAGGCGCAGGTGCTCAATCTGCTTCTGGACCTGCGCCAGCGCCACAAGGTCGCCGTGCTCATGATCTCGCACGATCTTTCCGTGGTTGCGCATCTGTGCAGCCGGGTGCTGGTGCTGTACCGGGGCGAGGTGGTCGAGCAGGGCGCGACCGCCGACGTGTTCGCGCGGCCGGCGCATCCCTACACGCGCCACCTGCTGTCGGCGGTGCCGCCGACGGACCCCAGCATTCCGTGGCCCCGCTGAGGGTCCGTCCATATCGAGGAAACGCATGAGCGCGTTGCAAGCAGGCCGGCGGATGCCGGCCATCTTTCTTGGCCATGGCAGCCCCATGAACGCCATCGAAGACAATCGGTTCAGCCGGGCCTGGCGTGCCCTGGGCGAGGCCTTGCCCAGGCCCGGCGGCATCGTGGTGGTCTCCGCGCACTGGCTGACGCGGGGCAGTGCCGTCACCGCCGCGCTTCGGCCATCCACCATCCACGACTTCGGCGGCTTTCCGAAGGCCTTGTTCGATGTGGACTATCCCGCGCCCGGCAGCGCCGCGCTGGCCCAGGCCGTGGTGCGTGTCCTGCAGCCGCGCGCGGTCGAACTCGATCAGGGGTGGGGCCTGGATCACGGCGCGTGGTCGGTGCTGCGTCATCTCTATCCCGCCGCCGACGTGCCGGTGGTACAGCTCAGCCTGGACCGCATGGCAGCCCCGGCGGCGCATTATGCGATCGGCTGCGCGCTGTCGCGCCTGCGCGAAGAGGGCGTGTTGCTGCTGGGTAGCGGCAACATCGTGCACAACCTGGCCGCCATGGACTGGCGCCGGCGCGACAGCGAGTATCCCTGGGCGCGCCGGTTCGAGGATCACGTGATCCAGGCGATCCGCACGGGCGAGCATGAGGGATTGTGGGAATACCCGCGTCTCGGTCAGGATGCCGCGCTCGCGGTACCGACCCCGGATCACTATCTGCCGCTGCTCTATGTGATGGGTGCGGCCCGCGGCGACGACGCGGTGCGCCTGCTGACGCCGCACATCGAGTACGGCTCTCTGAGCATGACCAGTGTGCTCGTCGGTGGGCCGCTCGAAGCGGGCACCTGAGGGCGGCATGTTTTCGTGCGTGTCTGTACAAGATGCGCGAGCGCCCGAACCCTAGGATGTCGCCATGCCCCGCACCCTGCGATGGCGGGATATCTACAGGAGCTGTTCATGTCTTTGATCCGCGACGCCGTCGACCGGCAACCGGTCGCCCCGGGGGCGCTGCATCGCCTGCCGGCGGTCCCCGGCAATGTGCATTGGGGCTATTTCGACGCCGGGCTGCGTCCGGCGCTGCGCGTGCGCAGCGGCGACCTGATCCAGGCGGAGGCCGTCACGCACCACGCGGGGGACGATCCCGATCTCATGATGGACGCGGCCGTGCGCGAGCTGTTCGCGAGCATCCCGGAGCACGACCGCAATCCGGGCGTGCACCTGATGACAGGCCCGATCCACGTCGAGGACGCCCGGCCCGGCGACATGCTGGAAGTGCGCTATCTCAGCATGGTGCCGCGCTGCCGCTACGGTTCCAATCTTGCCGCCCACTGGGGCCATCTGTACCGGGAGTTCGATGAAAGGGAGCGGGTGACCATCTACGAGGTCGACGCCGGGGCCACCACGGCGCGTGCGCTGTACGCCTACGATGTCGAGGACAAGTACCTGACGCCGGGCCGCATCACCCGATGCCCCGAGTGCGACCGCCAGCGGGCGCTGAGCGGCGTGCGCATCCCCGTGCGTCCGCACCTGGGCACGGCCGGCGTCGCACCCGACGTACGCGGCCGCGTGAGCACGATCCCGCCGGGCCGGCACGGCGGCAACATCGACAACTGGCGCATCGGCGCCGGCGCCACCATGTACTACCCCGTGGCCGTCGATGGCGCCCTCTTCTCGATCGGCGATCCCCACATTTCGCAAGGCGATGGAGAAATCAGCGGGACGGCCATCGAGTCTTCCCTGAATGTGATGTTCCAGATCGTGCTGCGCAAGGATTTCAGTTTTCCGTCGCCTCTGCTGGAGACGCCCCGCAACTGGATCGTGCACGGCTTTCACGAAGACCTCGACCAGGCCATGCGCAATGCGGCGCTCGACATGCTGACGCTGCTCACCGAGCATCGCGGCCTATCGCGCGATGACGCGTATTCCTTGATGAGTGTGGCGGCCGATTTCGGCGTGACCCAGGTGGTCGACACAACGCAGGGCGTGCATGTCCGGATGTCCCGCGACATCTTCGCCGCGCCCGATCGGGACTGAGCCGAGGCCGGCATGGACAAGCTGCGCGAGCTGCAATGTTTCGTGTCGGTGGTCGAGTCAGGCAGTTTCGTACGCGCGGCCGATCTGGTCGGCGTATCGACTACTGCGGTGTCGCGCGCCGTGCTCGGGCTGGAAGCGCGCCTGCATGCCCGGCTGCTCCATCGCAGCACCCGGCGGGTGTGTCTCACGGAGGCGGGCCGCCATTATTTCGAGCGCTGCAAACCCATACTGCACGCCCTGCAGGAGGCCGACGACATGCTGACCGGCGGCGGCGACGCGATGCACGGCCGGCTGCGCGTGGGCGCGCCGCAATCGTTCGGCGTCCTGGAACTGGCCGAGGCCTGGCCGCAGTTCCTGCAACGGCATCCCGGGGTGGAGCTGGACATCCTGCTGTCGGACCAGGTGAGCGACCTGCTTGCCGAACGGCTCGACATGGCGATACGCATCGCCCATCTGCAGCAGCCCGCGCTGGTGCACCGCCGGCTGGCGCAGACCCGGCTCGTGGCCTGCGCATCGCCGGCCTACCTGGCCCGCCACGGCGTGCCGCGGCATCCGGAGGATCTGGCCGGCCACGCGGTAATCGCCTACAGATACTACGCCGGCCGCGACGAATGGTCGTTCCAGGACGCGAGCGGGCGCCACCTCGTGCGTATCCGGCCCCGTATGCGCGCCAACAACGGCGACACCTGCATCGCGGCAGCGCGCGCCGGCCTGGGCGTGATCCTGCAGCCCAGTTTCCTGGTGGCGGCAGCGCTTGCGCGCGGCGAACTGGTACCGGTGCTGGAGGGCTATGCGACCGCCCGGATAGGCATCTACGCGGTTTACCCGAGCCATCGCCACATGCCGGCGCGCGTCAACGCACTCGTCGAATTCCTCATCGACCGCTTTTCCCATGCGCCGTGGGCGGCCGAATGCCGCCGCGACGAACCCATCTCCCTGGAGACCTGCTCATGAATGCTCCTTCGTCCGTCCTGGATGCCGACCCCGACGTCCGCGCTGGCGTGCCCGCCCAGGCGCAGGTGCGCCCGTGCACGATGAACATCGGCGCAGATATCGAAGGCATCGACCTGTCTCGCGAGCTGACGCCCGAGACCGTGCGCTTCATCCACGATGCGCTCATGGCGCACCAGGTCGTGTTCTTCCGCGACCAGCACCTGTCGCACGAAGATCATCTGAGGCTGGGCCGCGGGTTCGGCGCCCTGGCGATCCATTCCGGCGTCGCCGGCCTGCCCGACTATCCCGAGGTCGTGGCGATCCACGCCGACGCGTCCTCGCGCTACGTGGCGGGCGAGAACTGGCACTCGGACCTGAGCTGCAACGCCGAGCCGCCGATGGGCAGCATCCTGTATCTGCAGACCGTGCCGCCGGTCGGCGGCGACACCTTGTTCGCGAGCATGTACGCGGCCTACGATGCCTTGTCCGAACGCATGAAGACCTACCTGGACGGGCTGGAGGCCGTCCATGACGGCGAGCTGGTCTACCGGCGCATCATCGACGATCCGACCAAGCGCTTCCCGGTCAATGCCCATCCCGTGGTGCGCGTGCACCCGGTGACCGGGCGCAAGGCCTTGTTCGTGAACAAGCAGTACACCACCCATATCGTCGGCATGGACCGCGACGAGAGCCGGGCGATCCTTGCCTATCTCTACGAGCATTGCACCGATCCGGCGTTCCAGGTCCGGTTTCGCTGGGAGCCCCGTTCGGTGGCCTTCTGGGACAACCGCTGTACCTTGCATCACGCGGTGTGGGACTACTATCCCCAGGTGCGGTCGGGCTTTCGCGTGACGATCCAGGGCGACAAGCCGATCGCCGCGACGAGCGGAGGGCGGCCATGACCTCGCGCCGCAGGTTTCTCGGCGCCGCGGCGGCTGCCGCGGCCACCTATGGCGCGGGGCTGCCCGCTCGCGCGGCGACGCCGGCCCGCACGATCACCATCGCCTTTCCCATGGACGTTCCGAGCTGGGACCCGGTGGTGGCGGCCCAGCCGACGGTGTCGGCGGTCTACAAATGCGTCTTCGACCAGCCGCTCAATCTCGCGGACGATCTCAGCTTCGCGCCCAGTGTCGTGCGCGCGCATCAATGGCTGGACGAACGCTGTACCCAGCTCGAACTGGAGTTGCGCGACGACGTCGGCTTTCACAATGGCGATCGCCTTACGTCGGCGGACATCCAGTTCACGTTCGACGAGCGCGTGAAAGCCGATCGCGCCACCTTGCTCTCGGGCGTATGGCGCGGCGTCGACCGCGTCGAGACGCCCGCCCCGACGCGGGCCATCATGCATTTCGCCGCGCCGATGGCGACCGCACCGGTGATGCTGGCCGACATTCCTGCCTACATTCTGCCCAAGGCCTACTACCAGAGCGTGGGCGCGGACGGCTTCGTCAAGGCGCCGGTGGGCTCGGGCCCTTATCGCCTGGCCGAGTACCAGCGAGACGCGCAGATCGTGCTGGAGCGCACGTCCGACTACTGGGGCGGCGCGCCCGCCATCGAGCGCGTGGTCTTTCGCATCACCAAGGACGCCACCGCGCGCGCGGCGGCGATCCAGTCGGGCCAGGCCGACGTCACGATGAACCTGTCGGTGCGGGAGGTGGAGAGGCTGGGCGCCTTGCCTGGCCTCGCGCCGCACCTGGACCCGACGACCGGCGTGGTGCTCATCCAACTGGTGAACGCCGGCGTGCTGCAGGACCGCAACGTGCGGCTGGCCGCCCATCACGCGCTGGACAAGCGCGCGATCTCGCGCGCGCTGTTCAACGGGCATGCCACCTCGATCTGGGTGCCGGCCGGGCCGACGATGCCGGGCTACGTGGACGGATTCGAGATTCCGTACTCCCCGGATCAGGCCCGGGCGCTGCTGGCGGCCTCCGGCCACGGCCCGGACAACCCCGTGCGCTTCAATTTCTACACCACCCGGGGCACCTTTCCCAGCGACTTCGACATCGCCCGGGTGATCACGCAGATGTGGCGCCAGGTCGGGATCGAGGCCGATCTGCAGGTGCTCGACGGGCCCACCATGTACGACTACCAGCGCAACGGCAAGTTCGATGGCCCGGTGCTCAAGCCGTTCAATCCGGCGGGGGGCGATCCCGGCACCTACTCGGGCTACATGCTGGACCCGGCCATGAGCTTCTCGATCTGGAAGGGCGAGGACATTCCGCCGCGGCTCTATCCGCTGATGGCCGAGCCGGACAACGACAAGCGCATTTCCGGGTTCCGCGACTTCGATCGCTGGCAGGTGGAGCAGGGCTACAGCATTCCGCTGTTTCTCGGCCTCACCACCATCGTCGCGCGCGAGCAGGTGGGCTTTCGCCCGCATCCGAGCGGCGTGCTGCTGCCGTACCGCTGGGGGTGACGCCGGCGCGGATGGCGCGCACGTCGATGGTGCGGCGTGCGCGCCGCCGGCCTGGGGTCTGCACCGTGCGCTCGCACGGCGCAGTGCGAGCAGGCGTTTCCCCCGTCATCGCGTGAACTGGCATGCATCGTGCATCGGGGTTTCGGTTGGCCGAGAGGCTACGCTCGCGAGAGGTGGACGTCATGCAGCAATGGAGGCTCTCCACGGAAGACCACTACATCAGCGACAGGGAAGGCTTGTGGCGCAGAACGCTGCTCCAGATCTGCCTGCCGCCGCCCACTTCGATGCAGGGCGCGGCCTTCTTCGGTGATGTCGTGAACGTGGTCTCGCCGATGGGCATCGAGTTTTCGCGCGTGCATTCGACCGCTCAGATGCTGTCCGGCGCCTGTCGCCAGCACCCCGATGCGCTATGGCTCGCGCTCCTGCTCGATGGCGATACGCGCGGCGACGAAGGGGCGGCGGATGAACTGGCCGGCGACGACATCCTGTACGGCCCCACCGGCGTCGACTCCACCCTCTGCCTGTACAGCGACTTCAGCCTGCTCTACGTCAAGATCCCGCGCCGGCTGCTGCAGTCCCGGCTCGTCAACGTGGCGCTGCTGGGCGGCGTCGGCCGCCTGCCGGGGGCGAATCCGGCCGTGCGCATGCTGGCCGCGCTGCTGCGGGCGCTGGCCGAAGGCATCGAGAGCATGGACGAGCGTTCGATCCATCCCGCCGAGGCGGCGCTCATCGAGTTCGTCGTTGCCTGTCTGGGCGATACGGCGGCTGGCTTTCCCGGGACCAGTCCGTCGCGTGCGGTGCACTTTCACCAGGTGTGCCAGTACATCGAAATCCACCTCGGCGACGGCGACCTCAGCCTGACCTCGGTGGCGGCGCAGCAGCGTGCCTCCTCACGCTACATCCAGAAGCTGTTCGAGGAGGCCGGCCTGAGCTTCGGCCACTACGTGCGCGAGCGGCGCCTGGAGCGGTGCTACCGTGAGCTGGCCAATCCGCTCAACCGGCGCCTGTCGATCTCCGAAATCTGCTTTCGCTGGGGTTTCAACGACGCCGCGCATTTCAGCCGCAGCTTCAACCAGCGCTTCGGCCTGAGCCCGCGGGCGTTTCGCCAGCGTGCCGAAACCGGCACTCACGATTCCCGGCTCGACGGGCCCGTGAGCGCTCTCGCCCCTGCCATCGCCTGAGCGGCCGCGGCCGGCCTGTCGGGTCGGCCGCCTGTTTCACAATCCTGCAATCACCCGGGTGCTACGGTGCGCAGCTTCCCCGACCACGCAGGATTCCTCCCATGGCAACGTACGCCGACGCACTGGCTGCGCTATACAACCGCGTTCTCGCACGCGACGCAGACTCTTCCGGACTCGCCTACTGGCTCGATCAGATCGAGACACAGCAGAAAACCTACGCCGAAGTCGTCTGGCACATGCTGGCCACGGCCGAAGCGCAAGGCCCGGCACTGTCGGTCACGCACGCCTATCTGACGCTGCTCGGCCGCGCGCCTGACGCGCAAGGGTATGCCTACTGGATGGGTGCGCTGCGCGACGGCATGTCCGTCCAGGCCATGGTGAGCGCCATGGCGGCGTCGGATGAGGCCGTGGCGAACGGCCACGGCGAGGGCGTCGACGCCGTCACCGCCGCCTACCGCGCCGTGCTGGGCCGCGAGCCCGATGCCGAAGGCCTGGCCTACTACACGCTGCAGCTTGCCGCCGGCGTGTCGGCCGCCACGATCCGCGCCGAGATCGCCTTGTCGGACGAGGCGCTCGCCGAATCGGGCGGGGCCGGTCTGGTCGCGCTCACGTATCTGGCCGTCACCGGCGAGACGCCGTCGGACGAGCAGATCGCGCAGGCCCTGGCGCAATACGGTGCGACCGATCCGCAGGCGCTGGTCTCGGGACTGGCCGACGAGCTGGCCGGTGGACAAACCGAGCCCGAACCGGAACCGGAGCCCGAGCCCGAGCCCGAACCGGAACTGCAGTATCCCGAACTGGCGGTCTATACGCCGGGCGGCAGCACGGAGGGTTCATCGGATGCATCGACGGCCATCGCGCTGGATGCCGAGTACATGCTGGTCGGCGACGACGAGGCCAGCGTGCTGCGCGTCTATGCGCGCGACGGCGGCGACGCGGTGGCCGAGTGGGACTATGGCGCGGCCATGGGACACAGCGGCGAAGTCGACCTGGAGGCGAGCGCCGTGATGTCCGGCACGCTGTATCTGGCCGGCTCGCACAGCAACAAGAAGGACGGCTCGGAGGCCGACAGCCGCGAGGTGCTGCTCGGCGTCACCGTGAGCGGCACGGGCGCGGACACGGCCTTCGTCTACGAGGGCAAGTACACCGGCCTGGAAGGCGACCTGGTGGGCTGGGACGCCGCCAACGGCCACGGCCTGGGCGCGGACTACTTCGGTTTCGCGCAAGCGTCGGGCGACGGCATGAGCCCCGAACAGCAGGGCGGGTTCTCCATCGAAGGCATGGCGGCCGCGCCGCAGGAAGGCGTCCTGTGGCTGGGCTTTCGTGCTCCGCAAAGTGATACCGCGCTGCGCGACAAGGCGCTGATCGTGCCGTTGCTCAACGCCGCGGACCTGATCTCGGGCGCCGCCACACAGGCGGCATTCGGCGAACCGATCCTGCTGGACCTGGGCGGGCGCGCGATCCGCTCCATCGAGTGCGCCGAGGACGGCAGCGGCTACCTGATCGTGGCCGGCCCCTCGGGCCTGGCCGTCGATGAGATGGCGCACAATTTCCGGCTCTACACCTGGTCGGGCGAGCCGGACGAGGCGGCCATCGAACTCGACAACGACCTCGACGCGCTGCTGGCCGCGACCGGCGGCAGCTTCGAGTCGCTGGTGTCGCCCTCCAGCATCGTCAGCGGCACCGAAGTGCAGTTGCTGCAGGACAACGGCGATACGATCTGGCCCGGCCAGAGCGAGGTCTCCAAGGATCTCGATCCCGCCGAGCAGCAGTTCCTGGGCAACAGCATCGTCCTCGGCTCGCCGGTGATTGATACCGCAGGGCCGGTGCTGGTCAAGGCCGCCCCGGCCGACGGCACCCAGGGCGTGGCCGTCGACGGCGCGTTCGTCTTCTCGTTCGACGAGGCGGTGCTGCGCGGCAACGGCAGCATCGTGCTGCGCGATGCCCAGGGCGAGGTCGTCGAGACCTTCGATGTGGCGTCCAGCAGCCAGCTCACGGTGGCCTTCAACACCGTGACCCTGCGTCCGAGCGAAGCGCTGGCCTATGAGACGGGCTACACGCTGACGATGGACGAGGGCGCGTTCACGGACCACCGCGGCAACGCGTTCGCCGGCATCGACGCCGATGATCCGTTCGCCGTGGTCACCTCGGCCGAGCCCACGGTGCTCGGTGCGGGCGACATCCTCTTCGTGGGCGCCAACGCCGAGGCCGTGGATGCGATTGCCTTCGTCCTGATGACGGATGTGACGGGCGGCACCCGCATCACCTTCACCGACCGCGACTACAGCGCGAGCACGGGCTTTGCCGGCATCACCAACGAGGCGGCCTTCGTCTGGACGGCCGGGCAGGACCTGGCCGCCGGCACGGTCGTCACCATCCAGACCGATGTGAACGGCAACCCGGTGGCGGACATCGGCAGCACCGTCGGCGGCGCGGGCGGAATCGGCAAGTCCGAGACCTACTACGCGCTGCAGGGCAGCGTGATCGACGGCCTGACCGATGGCAGCGCAGGGGTCATCACCGATCCCGGCACCTTCCTGGCCAGCATCACGCTCGGCGGCAGCGCCGGCGCCATTCCCGATGCGCTGGTCGAGGCCGGCGCGGCGATCAGCTTCATCGTCGATCCGGCCAACCAGACCAATGCGCGCTATGTGGGCTCGCTCGACGCCACCGACCTGGACGCGCTGGCCGAACGGATCGCCGACAGGGACAACTGGGAGTTCAATACCACTCGCGAGCCCGGCTTCCCCTTGGTGAACGGCAGCCTGCTCGGCGCGCCGCTGCTCTGGCAGGCGGGGGTGAACGGCACCGAGCTGAGCCTGGTCTGGAACCAGGCGCTGGACGCTGCGGCGGGGCCTTCCGCGAGCGCGTTCGCCGTGCTTGTCAACGGCCAGGCCGTGGACGTGGCCCAGGTGGCGCTCGAGGGCGCCCAGGTCACGCTGACCTTGGGCACCGCTGTCCAGGCCGGTGACGTGGTCTCGTTCAGCTACACCGATCCGAGCGTCGGCGACGACGCCGCGGCGATCCAGAGCCCGTCCGGTCAGGATGCCGCCAGCGTGGACGCACGGGCGGTGGCCAACTACTCGCCCGACAGCGAGGCGCCGGCACTGCTGTGCGCGGCGCCCAGCGCGGGTACGCTGGAGCTTGCCGCGCATTTCGCCGACTTTGTGCTGACTTTCGACGAGGTCGTGCGCAAGGGCGAAGGAAACCTCGTGTTCCTGGGCCAGGATGGCGCCGAGGACATCGTGGTGAGCGTGGGTTCCAACGAAGTCACGATCGATGGCGCCACTGTGGTCGTGAACCCGGCCGCCTTCCTGGAGGCCGGTGCGAGCTATCTGCTGCAGATCGATGCGGGCGCGGTGCTCGACATGGCCGGCAATGGCTATGCCGGCCTCGGCGCCGACGACGCGATCGCGTTCCAGACGGCGAGCGTGCCGAGCCACGAACTGCTCATCTCCGAGGTCAACTCCAATGCCGATGGCGGCGACTTCTTCGAACTGCACAACTATGGCGAGGCGGCGATCGACCTGGGCGGCTGGCGCATGACGGATGAAGCCGGCAGCTTCGCGTCGGCGGTGGCGTTCGCACAAGGCACCGTGATCGAGGCGGGCGGCACGCTGGTCGTGGCGCTGGTCGAGCCCGGCAGCGAACTGGACGCCTTCGTCGCCGCATGGGGGCTGGACGCCAGCGTCGATGTGATCGCGCTGGCCGACGCACCCGGCCTGGGCAAGCAGGACGCGGTCGTGGTGTTCGATGACGCGGGCTACGTGGCCGCGGCCTTCAACTACGACGCCGATGGCATCCTGGCCAGTGACGGGACGTTCATCGCCACCGCGCCAGCCGGCGCCGGCTCGGCATTCGTGGACGGCGAGCATGCCGGCAAGGCCTACGGCGGCAATGCCGAAGCCTCGGCCGTGTGGGATGGCGTGTCGGTGCAGGACCCGGCGTACACGGTGGCGGTGATCGGCATGCCGGGCGTCCATGCCCAGCCGGGCGCGGCCGGCGCGCTGGGTTCGCCGGGTTCGGTCGAGGACGTGTTCGTCGCTTGATCGCCGCGGCCACCCGTCTGGGCAGGCGCCGGGAGGCGCCGGCACGCCGCCGACGCCTCCCGGACAGTCCGGCAACGGTGCCGCCGCAAGCCGCGGTTCAGCTCGCCAGCGCGCGCAGCACGGACCTGACCGCGCTCACCCGCGCGGCCAGGTCCTTGCCCGAAATCTCCATGCGCAGGCGATCCTGGCCCGATAGCCGGATGTGCTTGTTCTTCTGCACCAGCTCGATGATGCGCATCGGGTCGATCGGCGGGTTGGGCACGAACTGCAGCGTGGCCGCCGTCTCGTGCGCATCGATCTTGACCACGCCCACCTTGCGGCCCGCCAGGCGCAGGCGGTGCGTCTCCAGCAGCGCCTTGGCGGCGTCGGGCAGCCGGCCGAAGCGGTCGATCATCTCCTCGTGCATGCGGTCCAGATCCTCGTCGTCCTCGCAGTTGGACAGACGCTTGTAGATCGACAGGCGCGCGTGGATGTCGCCGCAATAGTCGTTCGGCAGCAGGGCGGGAAGGTGCAGGTTGACCTCCTCGCTCGCGGCGAGCGGCGCCGACAGGTCGGGTTCCTGGCCGTTTTTCAGCGCGCGCACGGCGTCGGCCAGCATGTCGGTGTAGAGCTGAAAGCCCACCTCCTGGATGTTGCCCGACTGCGAGTCGCCCAGCACCTCGCCGGCGCCGCGGATCTCCAGGTCGTGCATGGCGAGATAAAAGCCCGAGCCCAGTTCCTCCATCGACTGGATCGCCTCCAGCCGCTTCTTGGCGTTGCTGGTGATGGCGTCCTCGCCCGGCGTGAGCAGGTAGGCATAGGCCTGGTGATGCGAGCGCCCGACCCGTCCGCGTAGCTGGTGCAGTTGCGCCAGGCCGAAGCGGTCGGCGCGATGGATCACGATGGTGTTGGCGGTGGGCACGTCGATGCCCGTCTCGATGATGGTCGTGCACAGCAGCACGTTGAAGCGCTGCTGGTAGAAGTCCTTCATGACCTGCTCGAGCTCGCGCTCGGGCATCTGGCCGTGCGCCACGCCGATGCGCGCCTCGGGCACGAGTTCCTCCAGCCGCGCGCGGCGGTTGTGGATGGTCTCGACCTCGTTGTGCAGGAAGTACACCTGGCCGCCGCGGCGCAGTTCGCGCAGCAGAGCCTCGCGGATCGTGCTGCCGTCCTCGCGGCGCAGGAAGGTCTTGATCGCCAGCCGCTTCTGCGGCGCGGTGGCGATCACCGAGAAGTCGCGCAGGCCTTCGAGCGACATGCCCAGCGTGCGCGGAATCGGCGTGGCCGTCAGCGTGAGCACGTCGACCTCGGCGCGCAGCGCCTTCAGGCCTTCCTTCTGGCGCACGCCGAAGCGGTGCTCCTCGTCGATGATGACCAGGCCCAGCCGCTTGAACTGGATCTTGTCCGAGAGCAGCTTGTGCGTGCCGATGACGATGTCGGCACGCCCGTCGTTGATCTGTTCGATCGCGACCGTGGTTTCCTTGGCCGAGCGAAAGCGCGACAGTTCCACCACCTTCACGGGCCAGTCGGCGAAGCGGTTGGCGAAGTTCTGTGCGTGCTGCTCGGCGAGCAGGGTGGTCGGGCAGAGAATGGCCACCTGCTGGTTGTTGGCCACCGCGACAAAGGCCGCGCGCAGAGCGACCTCGGTCTTGCCGAAGCCGACGTCGCCGCAGACCAGGCGATCCATCGGCTTGCCCGAGGTCATGTCCTGGATCACCGCATGGATCGCGGCGGCCTGGTCGGGCGTTTCCTCGAAGCCGAAGGTCTCGGCGAAGGCTTCGTAGTCCGAGAGCGGCAGCTTGAAGGCATAGCCTTCGCGCGCGGCGCGGCGCGCATAGAGGTTGAGCAGCTCGGCGGCGACGTCGCGCGCCTGCTTGGCCGCCTTGCGGCGCGCCTTCTCCCACTGGCCGGAGCCGAGCTGGTGCAGCGGCGCGGCTTCGGGGTCGGCGCCGCTGTAGCGCGCGATCACGTGCAGTTGCGACACCGGCACGTAGAGCGTGGCGCCGTTGGCGTACTCCAGGTGCAGGAACTCGGTGTCGCCTTCGCCCAGGTCCATGTTGATCAGGCCGTGGTAGCGCCCGATGCCGTGCTGTGCGTGAACGACCGGGTCGCCCTCGCGCAGCTCGGACAGGTCGCGCACCATGGCTTCGACGTTGCTGGTGCGCTCGCGGTTGCGCTTGCCGCGCGAGGCGGCGTGGGCCGGGTAGAGGTCGCTCTCGGTCAGGAAGACCAGCCCGGCCTCGCGCAGCGCAAAGCCGGCAGTCAGCGGTGCGACGCCGATGGCGAACGCCACCTCGCCGTCGAGAAAATCCTGGATGGTCGCCACCGGCACCGGCGCCAGGCCGTGCTCGGCGAGCATCTGCACGATGGTCTCGCGCCGCCCCGGCGAATCCGCACAGAGCAGCAGGCGGCGCCCGTCGCCCGCCTCGACCAGGGCGCGCAGTCGCGCCAACGGATCGTTGGCCTGCCGGTGCACCGCGACGTCGGGCGGTGCGACGATCTCGGCGTCGGCTTCGTCGGTGAAGGCGAGCCGGGCAAAGTCCTTGAGCGAGGTGAAAAAACCCTCGGCGTCCAGCATCAGGGCCGCGGGCGGCAGGATCGGGCGCTCGCGATCGCTCTTCAGGAAGTCGTAGCGGCTTTGCGTGTCGTGCGCGTAGCGCTGGATGGCGGCATCCGCGTCGCCCAGCGTGATCGTGATCGCGTTGCCCGGCAGGTATTCGAACAGCGTCGACGTCTGCTCGAAGAAGAGCGGCAGGTAGTACTCCACGCCCGGGAAGGGAATGCCGTTGCCCACGTCGCGGTAGGGCAGGGCGCGCGAGGGGTCGCCCTCGAACACTTCGCGAAAGCGCGCCCGGAACGCCGTGCGCGCCGTCTCGTCCATCGGGAATTCGCGCCCGGGCAGCAGCTCGACTTCCCTGACCGGATACAGGCTGCGCTGAGTGTCCACGTCGAAGGCGCGGATCGACTCGATCTCATCGTCGAAGAGGTCGAGCCGGTAGGGCACGGCCGAACCCATCGGAAACAGGTCGAACAGGCCGCCGCGGATGCTGAACTCGCCGGGCGCCGCCACCTGCTGAACGTGGGTGTAGTTGGCCAGCACGAGCTGATCGCGCAGCGCCGCCTCGTCCAGCCGATCGCGCTGGCGAAACGAGAAGGTGTGCGCGGCGAGGAAGGCGGGCGGCGGCAGCCGGTAAAGCGAGGTCGTGACCGGCACCGTGAGCACGTCCACCGATTTCTGCATCAGGGCGTGCAGCGTGCGCAGCCGCTCGGAGATCAGGTCCTGGTGCGGCGAGAACGCGTCGTAGGGCAGCGTCTCCCAGTCCGGCATCTGGTGCACGCGCAGCTCGGGGTCGAACTGCACGATTTCGTCGGTCAGGCGCTGGGCGTCTTGTGGCGCGGCGGTGAAGACCACCAACGGGCGTGTGGTATGCCGGGCGAGCCTGGCGAGCAGCCAGGCGTCGCCGGCGCCGGCGGGCCGGGCGCGGCCGAAGCGCGTACCGCGCTTGAGGGATTGCGCCAGGCCGACGACCAGGGACGAGGGGGCTTTGGATGCGGGCATGAGGTGGACGATTATAGGAAATCGCCGTCGCCGCGAGTCGGCAACCCATCGCGGATCGAGATGAGTGCATGAAAATCATTCGATTGTGCTGCACCGGGCGCCTTGGGGAGAATCTGCGTCAACGACAACGACGGAGACATTCATGGCGAAGCTCGCGGCACTTGCCTGCGCCGCTGCGGTCGCGGCGACCACGGCGCTTCCGGCTTTCGGGGCGGAGGACTATCCCAGCCGGGCGGTGCAGCTCGTCATCCCGTACGACGTGGGCGGCGGTGTGGACGCGGTGGCGCGCATCCTGGCCGCGCACATGAACACCGCGTTCGGGCAGCCGTTCGTGGTGGATGCGCGGCCCGGCGGCGCGACCCACATCGGCACCAACCATGTCGCGCGCGCCAAGCCCGACGGCTACACCTTGCTGCTGACCGGTGTCTCGACGATGTCGCTGCAGCCGTTGATCTTCGCAGGCATCACCTACGACGCGATCGAGAGTTTCGAGCCGATCGGCATGGTCTCGCGCATCCCCATGTTCGTCTCGGTCGCCGATACGGCGCCGTACCGGGATCTGCCCGGGCTGATCGATGGGGCCAAGGGCAAGCCCGGGGGCCTGAGCTATGCGAGCAACGGGAACGGATCGCTGTCGCACCTCAGCACGGAAGTGCTGGCTGCGCGCGCCGGGATCGACCTGACCCACGTTCCGTACAAAGGCTTCGCGCCGGCGATACCGGATCTGGTCAGCGGGCGCGTGGACATGCTGGTGTCCGACCTGGCGGCCGTGAGCGCGCCCCTGCAGGGCGGCAGCGTGCGACTGCTCGCGGTGACTTCCGTGGAGCGCTCGCCGTTCCAGCCGGACGTACCGACCGTGGCCGAGAGCGGCTACCCGGAGTACCAGGCGGAGAACTGGCTGGCGCTGTACGCTCCGGCGGGCACGCCCGCGCCCGTCGTGGAACGGCTCGGCGATGAATTGCGGCAGTTCCTGAAGTCCGACCCGGCACGCGAGGCCTTCGCCCGGCTCGGACACGTGCCGGACCCGACCGACGGCGCGGCGGTGACGCGCCGTGTCGTGCAAGAGCAGAAGACCTACGCGCCGGCGCTCGAGGCGGCCGGGCTGGGGGCGCGATGACGGATGATCGCGTGGCGAGCGGCGCCGATCTTCTCATCCAGGCCCTGGTGGACGCGGGAATCGAGTATCTGTTCTGCAACCTGGGAACGGACCACGCTCCGCTCATCGAGGCGCTCGCACGCCGGCGCGCGCTGGGCCGGCGTGCGCCCGACGTCATACTTTGTCCGCATGAGAACACCGCCGTGCACATGGCAGCGGGCTATGCCGCGGCGACCGGCCGGGGCCAGGCCGTGCTGGTGCACGTCGACGCCGGCACGGCGAACGCGGCCATGGGGCTGCACAATCTCTGCCGGGGCCGCTTGCCCGTGCTGGTCATGGCGGGCAAGGCGCCGTTCAGCAGCCACGGCGAGTTGCCCGGCGGCCGCGACACGTATGTCCACTTCATCCAGGAGCCGTTCGACCAGGGCAGCATCGTGCGGCCGTACGTGAAATGGGAATACACCCTGCAGGCGCCCGACGTCGCCGGGGCCGTGGTCGGCCGGGCCTGGAGCGTCATGCAGAGCGACCCTCCCGGACCGGCGTACTTGATGTTGCCGCGCGAGGTCCTGGCCGCCACCTGCGTCGAGCCCCGGCGCGCGCCCCGGGCGCATCCGGTGCTTGCCGAGCATGCCGTTCCCGCCACCTTGCTGGACGACATCGCCGGCCGCCTGCTGCGCGCCGAGCACCCGGTCCTGGTGACCGCGTACGCCGGCCGGGAGCCGGCGGCGGTCCGGGCGATCGAACGACTGGCCGAGACGGTGGGCATCGAGGTCCACGAGTTCAACCCGGTGTACCTCAACATCCGGCGCGACGCCGACGCGTTTGCGGGCTATCAGCCGGGTCCCGCCATCGCGCAGGCCGACTTCGGTCTGCTCGTGGACGTCGATGTGCCCTGGATCCCCCGGCATTTCCAGGCCAGGCCCGATGCCTATTGGGTCCAGTTCGACATCGATGCCGTCAAGCGCGATCTGCCCATGTGGGATTTCCCCGCCGATGTCAGGCTGGAGGGCCGATCGGCCCTGCTGCTCGCGCAGTTGCTCGAATGCGTCCAGGCGCTCGCCACGGTCCAGGACCGCGAGCGTGCCGTCGAACGCCTGCGCGGCCATGCCGGGGCGCGCCGGGACCGCGAAGCGCGCGCGGCGCAACTGGCCGCGTCCGCCGGAAAGCCGGGGGCGCTCAATGCGCACCACGTCTGCCGCCGGCTCGGCCAGCGGCTGCACGCCGAGGACGTCGTGCTGAACGAGGCCATCCGCAACATGCCCGCGGTGTTCGAGCAGATTCCGCGGACCCTGCCGGGCACGCTGATCGGGCTGCCGGGCGGTGGGCTGGGCTTTTCCGCCGGAATGGCACTGGGTGTCAGGCTGGCGCGGCCCGAACGCACGGTGGTGAACCTGGTCGGTGACGGCACCTTCTATTTCTCGAACCCGGCCTCGGTATATGCGGTGGCCGCCGCGGCCGGCGTGCCCATCCTCACCGTCGTGTTCGACAACGGCGGCTGGGCGGCCGTGAAGGACGCCACCCTGCGCGTCTATCCCGCGGGGTATGCCGAGGAGCAGCAGGCGTTCGCCTCGCGGCTGCCCGCGGGGATGGATTTCGCCGGGATGGCGGCGGCATGCGGCGCGCTGGGGGTCCGGCTGTCCGACCCGGAGCAGGTCGATGCGGCGATCGAGCAATGCCTGCACGCAGTCCGTGTCGAGGGACGGGCGGCCGTGCTGCACGTCGACGTTGCACCATTCTGATGGGAGGTGTCATGCAAGTCGGTTTGCGGATCGGCGCGCAGGAGCGCCCCGCGGAGAACGGCGATACGTTCGTGCACGTCTGTCCCCGGACCGGGCGTCCGGTGACCGAGGCCGCGAGCGCGTCGACAGGGGATGCGCTGGCCGCCGCGGATGCCGCCCAGGCGGCCAGCGCCGCATGGCGGGCCACGCCGGTGGGGGCGCGGCGCGACATTCTGGCGCGTGCCGCCGAGCTGCTGGCGGCGGAGTCGCAGGATTTCATCGACCTGATGGTCGCGGAAACCGGCACCTCGACGGCCTGGGCGCGTTTCAACGTCGACGGGGGTGTCGCCGGGTTGAAGGAAGCCGCCGCGCTGGCCAGCCAGGTGGCAGGGGAAGTCATGCCGTCGAATCGCGCCGGCTGCCTGGCGCTCACCGAGCGCACGCCGGTCGGCGTGGTGCTGTCCATCGCGCCCTGGAATGCGCCGGTACACCTGGCGGTCCGGGCGATCGCCGTCCCGCTGGTGTGCGGCAACACCCTGGTGTTCAAGTCGTCCGAGCTGTGCCCCGGCACCCACGCGCGTCTCGCCGGGCTCTTCGTGCGCGCCGGCTTGCCGGCCGGCGTGCTGAACGTGATCAGCCATGCGCCGGCGGCCGGTCCGCGGATCGTGGAAGCGCTCATCGCTCACACCGCCGTCAGGCGCGTCAACTTCACCGGCTCGACGCGCACCGGCCGCGCGATCGGCGAATTGGCCGGGCGCCATCTCAAGCCGGCGTTGCTGGAGCTGGGCGGCAAGGCGCCGCTGATCGTCCTGGCCGACGCGGACATCGAGGCCGCCGGTGATGCCGCGGCCTTCGGCGCTTTCATGAACCAGGGGCAGATCTGCATGTCCACCGAACGCATCGTCGTCGACCATGCGATCGCGGACGAATTCGCCGCCTGCTTCGCCGCGCTGGCGGACGGCCTCAACGTGCGCATCGCGAACGGCAGCGTGGATGCCGGCGCGCTCGCGCGTCCCGCGTCGGCCGCGCATGTGCAGGCGTTGGTGAGCGAGGCGACGGCATGCGGCGCGCGCCTGCTCACGGCCGCCGGCGACGAGTGCATCGTGCTCGATCACGTCGATGCGTCCATGCGGGTGTATCGCGAGGAATCGTTCGGCCCGGTGGCGCCGATCATCCGCGTGGACGGCGAAGCGGCAGCGGTCGCAGTCGCCAACGACAGCGAGTACGGGCTGGCGGCCGCTGTCTTCGGCCGCGATCTGTCCCGCACGCTGCGCGTGGCCCGCAGCATCGACTGCGGGGTCTGCCACGTGAACGGAGCGACGGTGAGCAGCGAGCCGCATTTTCCGTTCGGCGGCGTCAAGGCCAGCGGCTACGGACGCTTCGGCGGCAGGGCGGCCATCGAAGCGTTCACCGAGCTGCGTCTGCTGACGATCCACACGGAGCGACAGCGCTACGGTTTGGCCTGAGCATGGGCGTCGGCGGTCTATCATTACGCCGATGCAAGCGACTTCAGACTCCCCATCCGGCCGGCTGACGGCGATCGTGCCCGCGGCGGGCGTCGGCGCGCGTGCCGCCGACGGCACCGGGCCCAAGCAGTACCGCCCGATCGCGGGCACGGCGATGCTGGTGCACACGGTGCGCGCGCTGCTCGCCGAGCCGCGCATCGACCGCGTGCTGGTGGCGGTCGCGCCCGGCGACGCGCAGGCGGCGAACCTGCTGGCCGGCGTGGCGCGCGTGCAGGTGCTCGCCTGCGGCGGGGCGACCCGCTACGACAGCGTGGCCAATGCCTTGGCCGCGGCCGGCTTGGCTGGGGACGACTGGGTGCTGGTGCACGACGCCGCGCGGCCGGGCCTGCCCGCCGACGCGCTGGCGGCGCTGATCGACGCCTGTCTGCCGGACCCGGTCGGCGGCCTGCTCGCCTTGCCGGTCGCCGACACGGTCAAGCGCGCGGGCGAGGGCGAGGCCGCGCCGCGAGTCGAGGCCACGCTCTCGCGTGAGCATCTGTGGCAGGCGCAGACACCGCAGATGTTTCGAGCCGGCTTGCTTTCCGAGGCCTTCGCACGCGTGCGCGCCCGGGGTGAGGCGCCGACCGACGAGGCGGGCGCCGTCGAGGCCTTGGGCGCGCGGCCCCTGCTGGTGCGCGGCTCGTTCGCCAACCTCAAGGTGACGTGGCCGCAGGATTTCATCTGGATGGAAAAATGGTTGGGATAGATTCGATGCGTGTCGGGCAGGGTTTCGACGTCCACGCTCTGGTGGAGGGGCGCCCGCTCATCATCGGCGGCGTGACGATTCCCTACGAGAAGGGACTGAAAGGGCACTCGGATGCCGACGTGCTGCTGCACGCGATCACCGATGCCGTGCTCGGCGCGGCCGGGCTGGGCGACATCGGTCGGCATTTCCCCGATACCGACCCGCAGTGGAAGGGCGCGGACAGCCGCATGCTGCTGCGCGCCGCCTACGCCAAGGTGCGGGCGGCCGGCTGGCGGGTCGTCAACGTCGACGCCACCGTGCACGCGCAGGCGCCCAAGATCGGCCCGCACGCCGCGGCCATGCAGGCGAACATCGCCGCCGACCTCGAGCTCGCCGATCTCTCGCGGGTCAACGTCAAGGCCAAGACCAACGAATCGCTGGGCTATCTCGGGCGCAAGGAAGGGATAGCCGCGACGGTGGTGGCGCTGCTGGCGGCCGGCACCGACTGAGCGCGCCAGGCGGCCACGCAGCGGCTGCGGGGAGGCTCAGCGGCCCGCGCGATCGATGCGCTCGAGTTCGTGGATCGCCCGGATCGGGCATTCGATCGGCCGCCCGGGCGCACGGGCGACGACGCGGTCCATCCGCGCCAGCGAGCCCACCGTGCTGGTATGGGCGATCGCGTTGGCGTATTCCAGGTCGCGGCAGTCCAGCGAAAAGGTCAGCAGGTAGTCGTCGCTTGGCCCGTTCTCGACCAGGATGTGATAGGCGTCCAGGTAGTTCCAGCTCGACAGGCCGAAACCGGGGATGCGGTCCACGGCTTCGCCCTGTCGATAGCCTTCGCGCTCCAGGCGCTGTTCCAGCGTGAGGGTAGGGCCTGGCGGGGCGTCCTGCATGGCGGCGCACCCGGCCAGGGTCGCGGCCAGCGCAAGGCCGGCCAGCTTGGATATGGCGTTCATTGCGCATTCTCCGGCTGTTGATGCTGCGTGGTGTCGTTGCGCGCAGCAATCCTTGCGCCGGAATGCGCGCTTGCCTGGTGCAGCCTGACCTTCATTGCCGACGCGCGCCGGTTGCCGCAGCCAGATCGAAGGTGCCGGACGCACCGAGCCGTTCAGCTCTGGGGCAGGATTTCCCGGTCGGGCAGCCGGAAGCGCGCCACCTCGCCCGCCAGCCGCCGCGCCTGGTCACGCATGGCGGTGGTCGCGCTGGCGGTCTGCTCGACCATGGCGGCATTCTCCTGGGTCATGCGGTCCAGCGCCTGGACCGCCCGGCCGACCTGGTCCACGCCCGCGCTTTGCTCGCGCGCGCCCACGGCGATCTCGCCCAGCAGCCGGTCGACCCGCTGCGACGACAGACGGATGTCCTCGATGGTCTGGCTCGCGGTGTGCACGATGGCCGTGCCGGCGCGCACCTGTTCGACGCTGGTCTCGATCAGGCGCTTGATCTCGTCGGCGGCGCTGGCCGTGCGCTGCGCCAGCATGCGTACCTCGGTGGCGACCACCGCGAAGCCGCGCCCCTGCTCGCCGGTGCGCGCGGCCTCGACGGCCGCGTTCAAGGCGAGGATGTTGGTCTGGAACGCGATGCTGTCTATGGTGTTGATGATCTCGCTGATGCGGCTGGACGAGGTGCGGATGCCGTCCATGGTGGTGACCACGTCGCGCATGATGCGCTCGCCGTCCTCGGCCGCGCTGGCGTTGCGCCGCGCGACGTCGGCGCTCTCGGCGGTGTTGTCCGAGGTGCTGCGCACGGTCGAGTTGATCTGTTCCATCGAGGCCGCCGTCTCCTGCAGGTTGGCCGCGGTCTGTTCGGTGCGGTTGGACAGCGCCATGGTGCCGGCAGCCACTTCGCTGCTCGAGTGCACGATGTCGTCGCTGGAGCGGCGCACCTGCCGCACCATGTCGCGCAGCGCTTCTTGCATGCTGCGCAAATCGAACATCAGTTGGGCGGTCTCGTCGGTGCCCAGGGGCCGAGGCGAGGTGGTGAGGTCGCCTTCGCGCATGGCGAGCAGGTGGCGGCGCATCTCGGCCAGCCCGCCTTCCATCACGCGGTAGAAGGACCACAGCAGGTAGCCGGCGACCAGCAGGGCGACGAGCACGACCCCGGCGCTCAGGCCGATGCGGCGCAGTGCGAGTGTGCGCAGGTCGTCGACGTAGACCCCGGAGCCGATCACCCACCCCCAGGGCTCGAAACCCTTGACAAAGGAGATCTTGTCCACCGGGTCGGTGAGCCCGGGTTTGGGCCACTGGTAGGCAACGAAGCCCGCGCCGTCGCGGCGCGCGGTTTCGACGAACTCCCGGAACGGGTACAGGCCGTTGGGATCGCGCACACCGGCGACGCTGGTGCCGTCCAGGTCCGGCTGGATCGGGTGCATCACCATGCGAACCTGCATGTCGTTGATCCAGAAGTATTCGACGTCGTCATAGCGCAGGCCGGCGATCGCCCGGCGGGCGAGCTGCTGGGCGTCCTCGCGCGAGAGGCCGGCCGCGGCCTGTTGCCCATGCGCCCACGCGAGGACACCGTGGGCGACCTCGACGTTGTAGCGCAGGGCGTCCATCCGGCCCTGGACGGCGTCCTGATGGCGCGCGCCGAGCTGCCAGACCAGCAACCCGAGCAGCGGCACCATGATCGCCACGGAGATCAGGCCGGTCTTGGCGCGAAAGCGCAGGTTGCGGAACAGCTTGACGCCGGGCGCGAGCAGGCCGTGACGGACGAAGCGCTGCGGATGGTCCATCCGGCCGGACTTGGCAGGTGGCGCAGGCAGGGCCTGCGGTTGAGGGACGAGGTTGGCGTTCATGGAGGTTCAACGTGGTTCGTGGTCGTTCGTGGGGACGAGGCGGCGCCCGACAGGGCGCTGCTTCGATCCCGTGCGCGGAGCTTTTCCGGGGAGCCGCAGGATGTGGCAAGGCGCGGTGCTGGCCCGGGGGCGGCAGGCCGCCGCCGCCGGACTGCTGTTACGAAGCCCCGGACGGCAGGCCTGCCGGCGTGGCGGGGGAGGACGCCGGCAGGCACGCCCGGAACGGGCTCGTGGCTTTCGACGGAATCTTCATGAACAGCTCGATCGCAGGCTCGGTTGATTGTTGTTGTCTTGCCGTCGGCAGGTGCCCCGGAGACGCCGGCATGCCGGTTCGGTACGGGAAGCGAGGCTTTTCTGGCTCGCCTCCGGGCCCGTCCGCAGGCGTAAGCAGTATTTTCCAAATGTGTCACGAAATATGCAAGAGCCGCGTCTTGCATGGGACATCGGCCCCGAGCCTTCGCGGAGGCGGGCCAGAGCGCAGAAATTTTGCGTTTTGACAGCAATCGTCGCCGATGTTTTCTTGCCGTTCGCGCGCCTATGATCCGCTTCGAGCAGATCGGGGCGCCGGTCTGCGCCGGCGAATCCGCGATGCGACAAGGAGACTACGCATGCCTTTCACAACCACACGCCGGACAGCGCTTAAGGTGCTGGCCGGGGCGGCCCTGACGACGCTGCACGTTCGTCCTTTTGCACAGACCAAGTACCCGGCGCGCCCGGTGCAGTTCGTCGTCCCGTTTCCGGCAGGGGGCGCGACCGATATCATTGGGCGAGTCGTTGCCCAGGCCCTGAGTACCGAGCTCGGGCAGCCGTTCGTGGTCGAGAACAAGGCGGGCGCGGCGGGCATGCTCGGCGTGGGCTCCGTTGCCCGGGCGCCCGCGGACGGCTACACCCTGGTCCTCGGCAATATCTCGACCCATGCCATCAGCCCCGCGCTGCAGCCCAGTATTCCTTACGACGCTGCGACCCAGTTCGAGCCGCTGGGCATGACGGGGCGGATCGCCAATGTGCTCGTCGTGCGGCCGTCCCTCGGCGTACGCAGCGTCGCCGAATTGATCGACCATGCCCGGACGAATCCGGACAAGCTCAGCTACGGCTCGTCCGGCGCAGGCGGCACCCCGCACATGAGCGCCGAGCTCTTCAAGCTGCGCACGGAAACGCGCATGGCGCACATCCCATACAAGGGGGGTGGCCCGATGCTGACCGACCTGCTGGGCGGGCATGTGGACCTGGCGTTTGGCAACATGCCCGAGTTCCTGCCGCACATACGCGAGGGCAGTCTCGTACCGCTGGGCGTGACCTCGGCGCAGCGCTCGTCCGACCTGCCCGAAGTCCCCACCATTGCCGAGGCCGGCGTGCAGGACTACGAGGTGACCTCCTGGTTCGGTCTTTTTGCTCCCGCCGGCTTGCCGGGCGCAATCCGGGATCAGCTCGCCGGCGCCATCGCGCAATCTCAGCGCTCGGAGGCCGTGACGCGCACCTTCGCCGAGCGTGGCGTGCTGGTCGACCCCTTGGTGGGGGCCGATTTCGCGGACTATGTGGCGGCCCAGCGCCGTTTCTGGGCCGATTTCATCAAGCAGTCGGGCATCCAGGCCGACGCATGAGCCAGCGCGACTTCACAGCGCTGCCGCTCTGCGCATCAAGCAGCGGGCAACGGGTCGACACCTGGCTCGGCGACGTGCGTATCGTGGGCGTGCGCCAGGCGCGTGCGCAAGCCCCCGCCGTGCTCATGGTGCACGGCGGGGGCCAGGCAGGCTGGGCGTTCGAGACCTGGGTGGAGCACTACGCAAAGCGTGGCTGGCACGCGTTCGCCGTATCTCTGCGCGGCCACGAAGCCGGCCGCGCGTTGCCGGACGAGGTGTATTGCCGACTGCATCTGGACGACTACCGGGACGACGTCGTCGCAGCGGCCGGTCTGCTTCCCGCCGGGCGCCTCGTCCTGATCGGGCATAGCCTGGGCGGCATCGTCTGCCAGAGGGCGGCCGAGCAGTTGCCCTTGGCCGGGCTGGTCCTGCTTGCCAGCGCCGGGCCGCCCGAGCTGGGCGTCAGGCGCACGCTGCTGGACCCCGACACGCCCGTGGTCCGTACTGCCGAAGAGGCGCGCAGACGGTACTTTCACAGCGCCGACGAGGCGGTGATCGAACGGGCGTTGGCCCGGCTCGTGCCGGAATCACCCGGGGCGCTCAACGCTTCGGGTGGGCGCACGCCGGTGGACAGGGCCAGAATTCGCTGTCCCGTGCTGGTGCTGGGCGGCGCCTGCGATCGCACCGACGTACCGCGCGCGATGGACTTGGCGGCGCTCTACGGCGCGAGCGCGATCGAACTGGCCGATACCGGACACAACATCATGCAGGAACGCATGAGCGGCTTCGCCGCCGACTGCATCCACGCGTGGTGCGAAGCGCAAGGTATCGTGCGTGCGTGAACACGACTGAGCACCGCCTGCCGCGGTGCATGCTACTCACGGCGCGATGCCGGCCTGCCTTGGGCGTGCCGGTACCCGCCGCTCAAGCGCTCAGTCCGTGCCGTTTCGCAGGCGGTCCGCCAGCGATTTGACCTCTGCGCCATGCTGGTCGAGGTCGGGTGCGGCGAAAGGTTCGGGCCCGGGCGTGCGGCCGAATCCGATCGCTCTGCTGAATCCGCGGTACCTGCCCACCGTGGGATGTTCGAATGCGGCGATCATCTCTTCGGCGGCGACCTGGGCGAAATCGAACATGTCCTCTACGCTGCGGGCGGCAGCGCAGGGGACGGCTTCGCCGAAGACGTCTTCCCACTCGATGGCGGTGCGCGTGACGAGCGCGGCGCGCAGCTTGGGGACGATTTCGTCGCGATGCTGCGCCCGCTTGCGTACGGTGTCGTATCGATCGGTCTGCAGCAGTTCGGCAAGACCGGTGCGCTCGCACAGGGCGCGCCAGAAGTGCGGTGTGTTGGCCGACACGTACAAATAGCCCTCGCGCGTAGGGTGCAGGCCGGTGATGCCGCCGGATCGCATGTCGCGGCTGACTTCGCGAGGTTCGGCATCGGCCCAGATCAGCCTGGCCGACTGCATGGCCAGCGCCGAGCGCAGCAGAGAGACTGCGACGTATTGGCCCATGCCGCTGCGTTCGCGCTCGTAGAGCGCGGATGCGACGCCCGCCGCGACCAGCGAGGCTGCGTAGTAGTCGACCACCGAGCCGTACAGGATCTGTGGCGGCCCGCCGGCCGGCCCTTGCAGCGTGCACATGCCCGTCAGTGTCTGCAGGACCTGGTCGTAGCCGGCTTTGTCCTTGAGCGGCCCCGCTTCGCCGTAGCCGGTGACGGCGCAGTACACGAGACGCGGGTGCCGTTCGGCCAGCGCCGCATAGCCGATGCCCAGGCGCTCGGCGACGCCTGGGCGGAAGTTGTGGACCAGCACGTCGGCGGTCCGCGCCAATGCCAGCAGCCGCTGCAGGTCGTCCGCCTGCTTGAGGTCCAGGACCACCCCCAGCTTGCTGCGATTGACGCCCAGGAAGGCCCGGCTCTCGGCCTCAAGTGTCGACGGGTACTTGCGCAGGTTATCGCCCGCGGGCGGCTCGATCTTGATGACTTCGGCACCTTGGTCCGCCAGCAGCGAGCAGCCGTAAGGCCCGGCGATGTAGGCGCTCAGGTCGAGTACTCGCAGGCCCGTGAGCGGGCCTGGCGGGCCCGGACGGGCGGAAACAGAGGCATTTGCGGTTGGGGAATCGATCTTCATTGCGGGTCCATCGAAAAGAATCGGCGCCCGTTGCGCGATGGCCGGGCGCGGCAGGCTCACTCGGCAGCCAGCAGGCCCAGGTTGCGCGCCGTTTCCAGCAAGGCCTTGGCCTGTGCGAGGAAAGGGGCATCGACCATGCGGCCATCCACGACGTACGCGCCGACGCCTTGCGTGGCGGCCCGCTCGCTGGCCTGCACGATGCGCTGCGCGGCCGCGATCTGCTCGGACGAGGGCAGGAAAACAGCATTGGCCAATGCGATCTGGCTGGGATGGATGCACGTCTTGCCGCGGAATCCCAGGCTGCGCGCCAGTTCGGCCTCGGCCCGAAAGCCCTCGGGGTTGCCGATATCCGCGTAGGCTCCGTCGTAGGCATCGACGCCGGCCACGCTCGCGGCCATGCGCACCTGGAACAGGACTTGTTCGAGCGCGCAGCGCGCAGCGCGGTCGATGCCCGTCGCGCCGAACAAGTCACCCAGTCCGACTTGCAGCCCTGCGACGCGAGAACCGCCGGCATCGGCGAGCCGGGCCGCGTTGCGCAATGCGTCGGGCGTCTCGATGTTCAGCAGTACGCCGACGGGCTTTTGCAGGCCTTGGGCCTGCTCGGCCTGGGCGATGACGGCACATGCCCGGACGACGGCGTCGGTCGAGGCGGGCTTGGGCAGGTTGATCAGGTCCACGCCCTCGCGCACGACGGCCTTGATGTCGGCGGCGAAATAGGGCGTGTCCTGGGCATTGACGCGCACGATGGTGAGCTTGCCCGAGCGGCGTTCGACGTTCTGTGCGAGCCCATCCAGCCACTGGCGTACGTGTTCGCGCGCCTCTGCCTTGCGCGCCGGATCGACCGCATCCTCGAGATCGATCGAAATCGCATCCGCCGGGCTTGCATAGGCCTTGGGAAAAAGCGCCGGACGGCTGCCCGGGACGAATAGCTTGCTGCGCATATGGACTCTCCTTGCAGCGCAAGTATCCCGAGTTCGCAAGAGCCGAAAAAGCGGGCGGCATTGGCTTCAAAACATAGTAAATTCGCGTTCTTGCGCAGTGTCCCGGCGATTGTCACGAGGGCGCCGATGGGTAGGAGCAAAGCCTGCCCAGGGATGAGTCAGTGGAAACCGATTTCCTCAAAACCTTGCTGCGAGTGGCGGAAACCGGGTCGATGGCCCAGGCTGCACGCAGCCTGGACATGACGCCGGGCGCCGTCGCGCACCATGTCCATGCGCTGGAGGACATGCTCGGCGTCGCCCTGGTCGCCCGTTCGGGGCGTACCGTGATGCCCACGCCGGCGGGTTACCGCCTGCTGGAGCGCGCGCGTCCGCTTCTGGCCGATGTCGTGCAGCTACGCGCCTGCGTGCACGAATCGTCCTTCGAGGGCGAACTGCGCATCGGGGCCATCAATACGGTATTGCACACCGTGTTTCCGCAGATCATGGACACGTTCGTGGCCGCTTATCCACGCGTGCGCCTGCACGTGCATTCGGGTGTCTCGCATCAACTGTTCGACTTGATCCAGCAGGATGCGCTGGACGTGGCCGTCTGCCTGCATCCGCAGTTCGCTCTGGCCAAGACGTTCACCTGGACGGCACTGCGCGAAGAGCCGCTGGTCGTCCTCGCGCCCGGACGCTGGGCTCGGCGCGACCCGATGGCGCTGTTGCGCGAAGAGGCTTTCGTGCGCTATGACCGCTCGCTGGGTGGCGGCAAGCAGGCCGACGCCTACCTGCGCCGGCACGACATCCTTCCGCATGAGCGAGTCGAACTTACGTCGCTGCTGGCGATCGCCATGATGGTCGACCGCGGCCTGGGCGTGTCCCTGGTGCCGGACGTGCAGTCTCCGTTGACGGCGCATCTGCGTCTGGCGCGGCTGGCGCTGCCGGATGCGCCTGAGCCGAGGTCCTTCGGGGTGCTTTGCAAGCGCGGCAGCTTTCGCGCTTCGCTGGCGCAAGCCTTCCGTGATGTGGCGTCAGAGGTCGCGGCAGTCCCCGCGACGTGATCCTGGCTGCGCCGGCAAGGGCTGGCCGGTTGCGCTTCGCGCCCGGCCGCCGGAGAACCGCCGGCATGGGGCGATATACTCCGCCATGTCTCGCCGGCTGCGTTGGCGGCCGGCTCACCGAACTCGGAGGTTCTGCCATGCTCAAAGGTAAATCCGCTCTCGTGACCGGCTCCACCAGCGGTATCGGTCTGGCCATCGCGCGGGCCTTCGCGCGCGATGGCGCCGACGTGATGCTCAACGGCTTCGGTGATGCGGCCGAGATCGAGCGTGTGCGCGCCGGCATCGCCGGGGAGTTCGGCGTGCGGGCCGAGTATTCGCCCGCCGACATGAGCAAGCCCGAGGAGATCGAGGCCATGGTGCGCGCCGCCGAGGCCGCGTTCGGCAAGGTGGACATCCTCGTCAACAACGCCGGCATCCAGTTCGTCTCGCCCATCGAGGAGTTCCCGATCGACAAGTGGAACGCGATCATCGCGATCAACCTGTCCTCGGCCTTTCACACCATGCGGGCAGCGCTGCCCGGCATGAAGCAGCGCGGCTGGGGCCGCATCATCAATACCGCCTCGGCGCATGCGCTGGTCGCCTCCCCATTCAAGGCCGCCTATGTGGCCGCCAAGCACGGCATCGCCGGCCTGACCAAGACGGCGGCGCTCGAGACCGCCCAGCAGGGCATCACGGTCAACGCGATCTGCCCGGGCTACGTCTGGACGCCGCTGGTCGAGCGCCAGATCCCGGATACCGCCAAGGCGCGCGGCATCACGGAAGAAGAGGTCAAGCGCGACGTGCTGCTCGCTGCCCAGCCGACCAAGGAGTTCGTCACCGTGGACGAGGTCGCCGCGCTCGCGGTGTTCCTGGCGAGCGACGCCGCGCGTTCCATGACCGGCTCGATCCTGACCATGGACGGCGGCTGGACGGCGGCCTGACGCCCCCGGGGCAGCGGCTTTTCTCCTCGCCCGCCGGGGAGCGAGGCTCGACATACCCCCAAACGCTCTTTCTTCTTTCCGGCGCTGCGGCGCCGTCAACGACCGTGCGCAGCGGGCAGCTCGCCGGCTCTTCGGTCCTTTGGAAGCACCATGCTGTTCACCCTTTCCCCTGCCAAGAAGCTCGATTACGAGACACCGCTGCCCGATGGCGTGGCCGCGACCCAGCCCCTGTTCGTGGACGATGCGGCTACGCTCATCGACACCCTGCGCGAGAAGTCTCCCGACGAGATCGCCGCGCTGATGAAGCTGAGCGACAACCTCGCCGAACTGAACGCCCGGCGCTATGCCGAGTGGCGTCCGAGCTTCGGCCCCAAGTCCGCGCGCCCCGCGGTATTCGCCTTCAACGGCGACGTATACGAAGGGCTGGAGGCGCGCACGCTGCCGGCCAAGGCGCTCGGCTGGGCGCAGGATCATCTGGTCATCCTGAGCGGGCTCTACGGCGCGCTGCGCCCGTTGGACTACCTGCGTCCATATCGCCTGGAAATGGGCACGCGCCTGACAGTGGGCAAGGCGCGCACGCTGTATGCCTATTGGGGCGGCAAGATCGCCGAGTACCTGAACGAGCGCCTGGCCGGGCAGTCCGGCAGCCCGGTGCTGGTGAACCTCGCCTCCGAGGAGTATTTCAAGTCGGTCAAGCTCGACGTGCTCAAGGCGCGCGTGGTGCAGTGCGTGTTCGAGGACTGGAAACGCGACGAGTACAAGGTGATCAGTTTCCACGCCAAGCGCGCACGCGGCCTGATGGCGCGCTACGCCGCGCTGCATGGGCTCGGCCAGCCCGAGGATCTCAAGGGCTTCGACCTGGAGGGCTACGCCTACGCCGCCAGCGTGTCGAGCGCGGACCGCCTGGTGTTCCGCCGCAAGACCGCGGCATGACGCCGCGCGAGGACGGCGCCGCGGCCACGGACCGCGGCGCGCAGGCGCGGGGCCAGCGTACCGGCAAGGCGCGGGCGGGTGTGGATCGCCGGACCACGTTCGGCGTGTTCCTCTTCTTCTCGCTCGGCTACTTCATCTCCTACGTGTTCCGCGGCGTGAACATCGGCTTCGCGCCTTTCCTCGCGCAGGAGATCGGCCTGTCGGCCAGCAGCCTGGGCCTGCTCACCGGCACGTATTTCCTTGCCTTCGCCGCGGTACAGATACCGGCGGGCATCCTCATCGACACCTATGGGCCGCGGCGCGTCAACGCGCTGATGATGCTCATCGCCGTCGTCGGCACGGTCGTGTTCGGCATGGCGCACAGCCTGGCCGGCCTGCTGCTGGGCCGCATGCTCATCGGGATCGGTGTCTCGGTGTGCCTGGGCGCGGCCTTCAAGGCCCTGGTCCAGGTGTTTCCGCTGTCGCGGCTGCCCCTGGTCAATGGTTTCGTCATGGCCGTGGGCGGCATGGGCGGCGTGGTCGTGGGTACGCCTCTGAACTGGCTGCTCGGCATCGTGGATTGGCGCGTGGTCAGCATCGCGCTCGCCGTGCCCACGCTGCTCGTCGCCGCCTCGGTCTGGTGGGGCGTGCGCATCGACGATGGCACGCCGGCGCAGCGCCCAAGCCTGCACGAGCAATGGCAGGGCACCCTGAGCGTGCTGCGCGACCTGGGTTTCTGGAAAATCGCCTCGCTGCCGGTGCTCACGGGCGGTGCGTTCTACGCCGTGCAGTCGCTGTGGGTGGGCGCCTACCTGCGCGACGTGGAGGGGTATGCACCCGCGTATGCGGCCACCCTGGTGTCCCTGCTCGGGGCCGCCATGGTGCTTGGCAACATCGTGCTGGGCGCTGTGGCCAACCATGTCAAGCGCATGGGCATCAGCCTCTACGTTTTCGGCGGCGCGTGCATGTGCCTGTACCTGCTGGTGCAACTGCTCATCATCCTGCCCGTCACGTTGCCGGCCGCACCGCTGTGGGTGGCGTACGGGGTGTTCGGCTCGAGCAACATCCTGGCCTACGCGGTCGTGGCGGAACGCTTCCCCTATGCCATGCTGGGCCGCGTGAGCACCACGCTCACGTTCTCGATGTTCCTCCTGATCTTCGTCTGCCAGGCAGGGCTGGGCGGCATTGTTTCGCTGTGGGAGCGACTGCCCAGCGGGCAGTACCCGGTCCAGGCCCATGTCACTGCCTGGGCCGTCCTGCTGGCTGCGCAGGTGGCCGGCGCCGTCTGGTACTGCTGGCCCTCGCGCCGGCCGCGCGCGGCGCCGTAACGCCGCGCACGCTTTCTTCGGGGCGTGCCGGGAGGCATGTGGTGGAGAGGGTCCGGGCAGGCCTCAGGCCTCCACCGCCTTGACCATGTCCTCGACGACCTTCTTCGCGTCGCCGAACACCATCATGGTCTTGTCCATGTAGAAGAGTTCGTTGTCCAGCCCCGCGTAGCCGGCGGCCATCGAACGCTTGTTCACGATCACCGTGCGCGCCTTGTGGGCTTCCAGGATGGGCATACCGGCGATCGGCGACTTGGGGTCGAGCGCGGCCGGGTTCACCACATCGTTGGCGCCCAGCACCAGCACCACGTCCGTCTGGCCGAAGTCGGCGTTGATGTCCTCCATCTCGAACACCTGGTCGTAGGGGACTTCGGCCTCGGCGAGCAGCACGTTCATGTGTCCCGGCATGCGGCCGGCCACCGGGTGGATGGCGTAGCGCACGGTGATACCCTTGGCCGTGAGCTTCTCCGCCAGCTCCTGCAAGGGATGCTGGGCGCGCGCCACCGCCAGGCCGTAGCCCGGCACGATGACCACGCTGTCGGCGTTGGCGAGCAGGAAGGCGGCGTCGTCGGCGCTGCCCGACTTGACGCTGCGCTGCTCGGTCGCCGCCCCCGCTTCGGCGGCTGTGCCGCCGAAGCCGCCCAGGATCACGTTGAAGAACGAGCGGTTCATCGCCTTGCACATGATGTAGGAGAGGATCGCACCCGAGGAGCCGACCAGCGAGCCGGCGATGATGAGCATGGGGTTGTTCAGCGAAAAGCCGATGCCCGCGGCGGCCCAGCCCGAGTAGCTGTTCAGCATGGACACCACGACCGGCATGTCGGCGCCGCCGATCGGGATGATGATGAGCACGCCCAGGGCGAAGGCGATCAGCATCATGAGCCCGAAGGGCAGCCACTGCTGGCTGGCGGCGAACCAGATGCCGCACAGGAGCATGGCGACGGCCAGGCCGAGGTTGAGCAGGTGTTGCCCCGGAAAGACCACCGGCGCGCCCTGGAACACGCGCAGCTTGTAGCGCCCGGCGAGCTTGCCGAAGGCGATCACCGACCCCGAGAACGTGATTGCGCCGACGAAGGTGCCGATGAAGAGTTCGATGCGGTTGCCCACGGGAATCGGCTGGCCCTCGTTCGCCACGATGCCGAACGCGTGGGGCTCGGCGACCACGGCGACCGCGATGCACACCGCGGCCAGGCCGATCATGCTGTGCATGAAGGCGACCAGTTCGGGCATCTTGGTCATTTCCACGCGCTTGGCCATCAGCGTGCCGATGCTGCCGCCCACAAGCAGGGCCACCACGACCAGGGTCAGCCCGGTGCCCATGTCCACGCCGACCAGTTCATGGCCCAGCGTGGTCATGAGCCCCGCGGTGGTGAAGATGGCGATGGCCATGCCGACCATGCCGAAAGTGTTGCCGATGCGCGAAGTGGTAGGGTGCGACAACCCCTTCAGCGCCTGGATGAAGCAGACCGACGCCACCAGGTAGAGCAGCGTCACGACGTTCAGCGAAAGCATGTTGTGGTCTCCGGCCGGGCTCAGGCGTGCGGGGTCTTCTTGTCTTTTTTCTTGAACATCTCGAGCATGCGGCGGGTGACGAGAAAGCCGCCGAATACGTTGACCGCGGCAAGCGCCACGGCCACGAAGCCCATCGTCTTGGCCAGCCCCCCGGTGGTGAGGGCCGCGGCCAGCATGGCGCCGACGATGACGATGGCCGAGATGGCGTTGGTGACCGCCATGAGCGGGGTGTGCAGGGCCGGTGTTACGTTCCAGACCACGTGATAGCCCACGTACACCGCGAGCACGAAGATGATGAGGTTCAGGATGGTGGGGTTGATCGCGTCCATGTTCAGGCTCCACGCAGCAGGTTGCCGTTCTCGCACATCAGGCAGGCGGTGACGATGTCGTCTTCGCGGGGGATGGTGAAGGCCGCTTCGGGGCCGGTGACCAGGCGAACGAACTCGAACAGGTTGCGCGCGTAGAGCGAGGAGGCGTCCGCGGCCAGGGTGGAGGGCAGGTTGCTCGGGGCGACGATGGTGACGCCGCCCGCCGCGACGACCTCGTCCGCACGCGAGAGGGGGCAGTTGCCGCCGCGCTCGATGGCCAAGTCGACGATGACCGCGCCCGGGCGCATGGCGGCGACGGTGTCGGCCGACACCAGGGTGGGCGCCGGACGGCCGGGGATGAGCGCGGTGGTGATGACGATGTCGGCCTGCCGGCAGCGCTCGGCAACGCGCTCGGCCTGGCGCTGCATCCAGGCCGCCGGCATGGGGCGGGCGTAGCCGCCCGCGCCTTCGGCGATCTGGCGCTCTTCGTCGGTCTCGTACGGTACGTCGATGAACTTGGCGCCGAGCGATTCGACCTGCTCGCGCGCCGCGGGCCTGACGTCCGAGGCCTCGACGACCGCGCCGAGGCGGCGCGCGGTGGCGATCGCCTGCAGGCCCGCCACGCCCGCGCCGAGCACGACGACGCGCGCGGCCTTGACCGTGCCGGCGGCCGTCATCAGCATGGGCATGAAGCGGCCGTAGTGTTCGGTGGCCAGCAGGACCGCCTTGTAGCCGGCCACGTTGGCCTGCGAGGACAGCACGTCCAGCACCTGGGCGCGGCTGGTGCGCGGCGCGGCCTCCAGGGCGAAGGCGGTCAGCCGCGCCGCATTGAGGCGGGCCAGCCCGTCGGCGTCGAACGGGTCGAGCATGCCGACGAGCACGGTGCCCGGCGACATCGCGCCGAGTTCGTCGGCGCCGGGCGCGCGCACCTTGAGCACCACCGGTGCGCCCAGGGCGGCGGCGGTGTCGCCCAGCGTGGCGCCTGCGCCGGTGTACGCCTCGTCGGTATAATGAGCGTTTGCCCCGGCGCCGCGCTCCACGACCACTGTGTGGCCTGCGGCAATGAATCTCTTGACGGTGTCGGGCGTGGCCGCGACGCGCTGTTCGCCCGCCTTGCGTTCCAGCGGGATGCCGATCTGCATGAACATCTCCTCTTGCAGCGTTGCGCGGTGGTTCTGATTGATTCGTGATCGCGCTGGGCAAGCATACCTGAGTAGGCAAGCAAATTGAGCACTTCACGCTGGAAGCCCGCAGTCACCGTCGCCTCCGTCATCGAGCGCGATGGCCGTTTCCTGCTCGTCGAGGAAGAGACGAGGGAGGGCGTGCGCTGGAACCAGCCTGCCGGCCATCTGGAGCCGGGCGAATCCCTCGTCGACGCGGCGATCCGCGAGACGCTGGAAGAAACCGCCCATGACTTCACGCCCTGTGGGCTGCTCGGCGCGTACCTCTCGCCGGCGGGCGAGAGAGCCTATCTGCGCTTCGCCTTCGTCGGCGAAGTCGGCGCGCCGCGCGAGAACTTCGCGCTGGACACCGGCATCCTCAAGGCGTTCTGGGCCAGCATGGACGAGATCCGGGCCAACCTGCATCTGTTGCGCCATCCGGTCACGCTGCGCTGCCTGGAAGACTACCTCGAGCGCCGCGCCGCCGCGCTGCCCTGGCTGCCGCTGGCGGCCGTGAACTACCTGCCGGACGAAGTCACGCTGCTGTCCGACGTCGGCGCCGCGGGAGGCTGACGTGGGCAAGGGGCGTGTCGTCATCGGCATGTCGGGCGGTGTCGATTCGTCGGTCTCGGCCTGGCTGCTCAAGCAGCAGGGCTACGACGTGGTCGGCCTCTTCATGAAGAACTGGGAGGACGACGACGATTCCGAATACTGCTCGACGCGCCAGGATCTGCTCGACGCGGTCAGCGTGGCGGATCTGCTCGGCATCGAGATCGAGGCGGTCAACTTCGCCGGCGAGTACAAGGATCGCGTCTTCTCCGAGTTCCTGCGCGAGTATTCGGCCGGGCGCACGCCCAATCCCGACGTGCTGTGCAACGCCGAGATCAAGTTCAAGGCCTTCCTGGACCACGCCATGCGCATGGGCGCGGAGCGTATCGCCACCGGCCATTACGCGCGCGTGCGCACGCTCGAAGCCGGGCCGCGGGCGGGGCAGGTCCAGTTGCTCAAGGCGCTGGACGGCACCAAGGACCAGAGCTATTTCCTGCACCGGCTGAACCAGGCGCAGCTCGCGCGCACGCTGTTTCCCCTGGGCGAGATCGCCAAGACCGAGGTGCGCCGCATCGCCCGCGAGATCGGCCTGCCCAATGCCGCCAAGAAGGATTCGACGGGCATCTGCTTCATCGGCGAGCGTCCGTTCCGCGAGTTCCTGAACCGCTACCTGCCGAGCGCCCCGGGCCCGATCAAGACCGACGACGGGCGCGTCATCGGCGAGCACGTGGGCCTGTCGTTCTATACCTTCGGCCAGCGCAAGGGGCTGGGCATCGGCGGGGTCAAGGGCCGGCAGGCGGCCGACGGCACCGCCGACGCGTGGTACGTGGCGCGCAAGGACATCCCCGCCAATACTTTGTACGTGGTCCAGGGGCACGACCATCCCTGGCTGCTCGCGCCGCGCCTGCGCGCCCTGGATGCGAGCTGGGTCGCCGGCGAAGCGCCCGCGCCCGGCGCCTATGGCGCCAAGACGCGCTATCGGCAGCCCGATGCCGCCTGCACGCTGCGCCAGGCGCAGGGCGACGGCTTTCAGCTCGATTTCACCGAGCCGCAATGGGCGGTGACGCCCGGGCAGTCGGCCGTGCTGTACGACGGCGATGTCTGCCTGGGCGGGGGCATCATCGAGGCGGCCGAGCAGGCGGGCTGACCGCCTCGCGGCCGCGCCGCCGGCGCAGTGGGCGGTGTCAGCCCTGCGCCAAGCCCAGCTTCTCGATCAGCACCTTGTCCTCGCGGTAGGTCTGCTCGGCCCAGGCGCGGTAGTCCTCGCTGTTGCGATACCAGACCTCCTGGTTGAGCTGGGCCAGCACTTCCTCGTGGCGCGGGTCGGCCATGGCCTGGTGGATCGCGTCGTGCAGCTTGGCGACGATGGCCGGGTCCATCCCCCTGGGGCCCGCGATCCCGTAGGGCGACGCCGAGATCACGCCATAGCCGAGTTCGTTGGCGGTCGGTACCTCCGGCCAGCGCTGGGTGCGCTTCTCGCCGAAGGTGGTGAGCAGGCGCATCTGGCCCGCGTCGACGAACTTGTCCCAGCCGCTGGCGTCGCTCTGCGCCATCACGTGCCCGCCCAGCAGCGCCTGCTGCAGATCGGCGTTGCCCTTGAAGGGCACGTGGTTGAGTTCGACCTTGGCGTTGATCGCCACCTGTTCCATGATGAGGTGCGGCGATGTGCCGACGCCGGTCGAACCGTAGTCGATCCGGCCGGGCCTGGCCCGCGCGGCTTCGATGTATTCGTCGAAGGTCTTGAAGGGCGAGTCGGCGCGCACGGTGAAGCCGAAGGTGTAGCCCGTCACGCCGATGATGAAGGTGAAGTCGCGCAGCGGGTCCCAGGCCAGCTTCTGCATGTGCGGCATGCGCAGCATGCCCATCGGGAACTGGCTCACCGTGTAGCCGTCGGGGGCCGCGTTGACCATGGTCGCGGGGCCGAGCGTGCCGCCCGCGCCGGGACGGTTCTCGACGATCACGGTCTGGCCGAGCTGCTCGCCCAGGATCTGCCCGAGCAGGCGCAGATGGCGATCGGTCGAGCCGCCCGCCGGCCAGGGCACGATGAGGGTGATCGGCTTGTTCGGATAGTTGGCGGCCGCTGCGGATTGCGCCCGGGCAGCGCCCAGGCCCAGGGTGCCGAGCGCGGTGGCGCCGGCGATTCCGGCGCCCGCGTGCAGCATGCGCCGGCGCGTGCGCGATGCCGGCCGGTGGGATTCGGTCATGGTTGTCTCCTTCCTCGAGAGGCGCGATGCGCCGGGTCCCGTCCGCCGCCGGCGATGGGTCTTGTCGGACGTCGGCTGATTCTTCGGTCGGCCGCCGGGGCCGTCAATCGGGATAGCCCGGTGGTTTCGCCATGCGAACCAGCTTCGGGGTGGGCGTGGCGGCCCTGCGCGCCCTGGGACGCAAGCCCGCGGCAGGCGTTGTACCGAGGCGAAAATCCGTTGCGCCAATCGGGCCGAACGCCCGGCCAAGGCCAGTTATAATCCCGATTTCCACCTGCGCCGCCATGTCCGCGGCTACGGCAATGACCAAATACGTATTCGTCACCGGTGGTGTGGTGTCCTCTCTCGGCAAGGGCATCGCGGCCGCGTCCCTGGGCGCGATTCTCGAATCGCGGGGCTTGAAAGTCACCATGCTCAAGCTCGATCCCTACATCAACGTCGATCCGGGCACCATGAGCCCGTTCCAGCACGGCGAAGTCTTCGTGACCGAAGACGGTGCGGAAACCGACCTCGACCTCGGCCACTACGAACGCTTCATCTCGGCGCGCATGCGCAAGGTGAACAACTTCACCACCGGCCAGATCTACGAATCGGTGCTGAAGAAGGAGCGCCGCGGCGACTACCTCGGCAAGACGGTCCAGGTGATCCCGCACATCACCAACGAGATCCAGGATTTCATCGTGCGCGGCGCGAACGCCGCCTGGGGCGCCGAGACCGACATCGCGATCTGCGAGATCGGCGGCACCGTGGGCGATATCGAGTCTCTCCCGTTCCTGGAAGCGGCCCGCCAGATGAGCCTGCGTCTGGGGCGCGGGCAGTGCGCCTTCGTGCATCTCACGCTGGTGCCCTACATTCCCTCGGCGGGCGAACTCAAGACCAAGCCCACCCAGCACTCGGTGCAGAAGCTGCGCGAGATCGGCCTGTATCCGGACGCGCTGCTGTGCCGCGCCGACCGCCCCATCCCGGACGACGAGCGCGCCAAGATCTCGATGTTCTCCAACGTGCCGCTGGACGCCGTGATCTCCGTGTGGGACGTGGATTCGATCTACAAGATCCCGGCCATGCTGCACCAGCAGGGTCTGGACGAGATCATCTGCGAAACCCTGGGCCTGCATCCCCCGGCGGCCGATCTCACCGTCTGGGAGCGCCTCACCGCCGCGCGCGAGAACCCGGGCGCGGAAGTGCACATCGGCATGGTCGGCAAGTACGTCGACCTGACGGAATCGTACAAGTCGCTCACCGAGGCGCTGATCCACGCCGGCATCCACACGAACAGCAAGGTCGTGGTGGACTACATCGACTCCGAGGACATCGAGGCCAACGGCTGCGCCGGGCTCGAGAAGTTCGACGCCATCCTGGTGCCGGGCGGCTTCGGCAAGCGCGGCACCGAAGGCAAGATCCAGGCCATCCGCTACGCCCGCGAGAACGGCGTGCCGTTCCTCGGCATCTGTCTGGGCATGCAGCTCGCGGTGGTCGAGTACGCGCGCGACGTTGCCGGCCTCACCGGCGCGAACAGCACCGAGTTCGAGCCCGAAGCGCTGCATCCGGTGGTGGCCCTCATCACCGAGTGGCAGGATCGGGAAGGCCGCGTCGAGCGCCGCGACAGCTCTTCGGATCTGGGCGGCACCATGCGCAAGGGCGCGCAGCGCGTGCCGGTCAAGGCCGGCACCCGGGCCCACGCCATCTATGGCAACGAGGTCAACGAGCGCCACCGCCATCGCTACGAGGTCAACAACCTGTATGCGCCCAAGCTGGAAGCGGCTGGCATGGTGATCAGCGCGCGCACGCCCACCGAGAACCTGCCCGAGATCATGGAGCTCGACAGCCATCCCTGGTTCATGGGCGTGCAGTTCCACCCCGAATTCACCTCGACGCCGCGCGACGGCCATCCGCTCTTCTCGAGCTATGTGCGCGCCGCCAAGGAATTCAGCAAGAAGCGCAACGGAGAGAAAGGATGAAAGCCCCCACGCTCACTGCGTTCGCTGCCCCCCGAGTGGGTTTCAACCTCCTTCGGGCGGCCGTGCGGAGGTTGAAATGAATCTCTGCGGATTCCCGGTCGGCCTGAACCATCCGTTCTTCCTGATCGCCGGTCCCTGCGTGATCGAATCGCGCGAGCTGGCGATGGACACGGCCGGGCGCCTGAAGGAGATCACCGGCCGCCTGGGCATTCCGTTCATCTACAAGAGCTCGTTCGACAAGGCCAACCGCAGTTCCGGCAAGTCGTTCCGGGGGCCCGGCATGGACGAAGGCCTGAAGATCCTGGCCGACGTGCGCGACCAGATCGGCGTGCCGGTGCTCACCGATGTGCACGACATTCCCCAGGTCGAACCCGTGGCCGCTGTGGTCGACGTGTTGCAGACGCCCGCCTTTCTGTGCCGGCAGACCGACTTCATCAACGCCTGCGCGGCCAGCGGCAAGCCGGTCAACATCAAGAAGGGCCAGTTCCTCGCTCCGCACGACATGCTGCAGGTCGTGGCCAAGGCGCGCGCCGCCTCGATCGAGGCGGGCGGCGACGGCAGCAACGTCCTGGTCTGCGAGCGCGGCGCCTCGTTCGGCTACAACAACCTGGTGTCCGACATGCGCTCGCTCGCCATCATGCGCGAGACGGGCTGTCCGGTGGTGTTCGACGCCACGCATTCGGTGCAACTGCCGGGCGGGCAGGGCAGCAGTTCCGGCGGCCAGCGCGAGTTCGTGCCGGTGCTGGCTCGGGCCGCGGTGGCGGTGGGCGTGGCCGGTCTCTTCATGGAGACCCACCCGGACCCGGCGCATGCCTTGTCCGACGGGCCGAACGCCGTTCCCCTCGACCTGATCGAACCCTTGCTGGCCACGCTGCGCGAGCTGGACGCGCTCACCAAGAAGGCCGGCTTCATCGAAGAGCGCTTCGGGCCGGCGACGCAGGGCTGATGCGTCGCGCCGCCTCTGACGAGTCGTCACATTCGCCCGGGCGGGGCGCGGGTACAATCGCCGCCAACGCGATATTCGCCGGGCGGTACCGCTGCCGCCCCGGCCTCCTCTTTTCATGTTCACGGAATCTACTAGACCATGACTGCCATCGTTGACATCATTGGCCGCGAAATCATGGATTCGCGCGGCAATCCCACCGTGGAATGCGACGTCCTGCTCGAATCCGGTGCGATGGGTCGCGCCGCCGTGCCCTCGGGCGCCTCCACCGGCACCCGCGAGGCCGTCGAGCTGCGCGACGGCGACGCCGGCCGCTATCTCGGCAAGGGCGTGCTCAAGGCCGTCGCCAACGTCAACACCGAGATCTCCGAGGCGCTGGTCGGCCTGGACGCCCAGGAGCAGACCCTGGTCGACAACCTGCTGATCGACCTGGACGGCACCGAGAACAAGGATCGCCTGGGCGCCAATGCCATGCTGGCCGTCAGCATGGCCGTGGCCCGCGCCGCCGCCGAAGAGTCCGGCCTGCCGCTGTACCGCTACTTCGGCGGCAGCGCGCCGATGAGCATGCCGGTGCCGATGATGAACGTCATCAACGGCGGCGCGCACGCCAACAACAACCTGGATTTCCAGGAGTTCATGATCCTGCCGGTGGGCGCAGCCAGCTTCTCCGAAGCCCTGCGCATGGGCGCGGAGACCTTCCACGCGCTGAAGAAGCTCATCAACGGCAAGGGCATGTCCACCGCGGTCGGCGACGAAGGCGGCTTCGCGCCCAGCCTGGCCAACCACGAGGAAGCCATCCACCTGATCCTGCAGGCCATCGAGCAGGCGGGCTACGAGCCGGGCACCCAGGTCGCTCTCGGCCTGGACTGCGCAAGCTCCGAATTCTTCCGCGACGGCCAGTACCACCTGGCCGGCGAAGGCAATATCTCGCTGGACGCCGAGGGTTTCGCCAACCTGCTCGCCACCTGGTGCGACAAGTACCCGATCATCTCGATCGAGGATGGCATGGCCGAGAACGACTGGGCGGGCTGGAAGGTGCTCACCGACCGTCTGGGCAAGAAGGTCCAGCTCGTGGGCGACGATCTTTTCGTCACCAACACCCGCATCCTGCGCGAAGGCATCCAGCAGGGCGTGGCGAACTCCATCCTCATCAAGATCAACCAGATCGGCACGCTCACCGAGACCTTCGCCGCCATCGAGATGGCCAAGCGCGCCGGCTACACCGCCGTCGTCTCGCATCGCTCGGGCGAGACCGAGGACACCACGATCGCCGACATCGCCGTGGGCACCAACGCGCTGCAGATCAAGACGGGTTCGCTGTCGCGTTCGGACCGCATCGCCAAGTACAACCAACTGCTGCGCATCGAGGAAGACCTCGGCGACGTCGCGCACTATCCCGGCATCGGCGCCTTCTACAACCTGCGCTGAGCTGGCCGGCCGATAGGGGGTAGTCCACCATGCGTGCCTTCGTCGTGGCGCTGCTGATCGGCCTGGCGCTGATCCAGTACCCCCTGTGGTGGGGCAAGGGCGGCTGGCAGCGGGTCTGGGAGATGCAGCGCCAGATCGGCGCCCAGAACGACCTGAACGCCGGCCTGCGCCTGCGCAATGCGGCGCTGGAAGCCGAACTGAAGGATCTGCAGGCGGGCACCGACGCCATCGAGGAGCGGGCCCGCCAGGAGCTCGGTCTGGTGAGCGGCGAGGAGGTGTTCGTCCAGTTCATGGAGGGCGCCTCGCTGCGCAACGTGATGCCCGCGCCACCGGCGCCCGCCCCACGCTGACCGTCCTGCCGCGCAAAAAAAAAGCCTTCCTCCGGGAAGGCTTTTTTGCGTGGCGGCGTCGACCCTGTGCTGTCCGCATAACGAGCGAACGCGTTTGCTCAGCCTGAACGTTTGAAACCAAACTAATTTCTTCTATACTGATTGCACAAGAAGCCGCGGGCGGTTGCGGCTCGACATCGGCAGGGTAGGAACGTGTTACGCCGAGCCGGCAAAGATGCCAGAATAGGCGTCACAACGTCGAACAACCAACAGGAGACACTGCATGAAGCGCTTTCCCCTCAAGGCTCTGGCCGGGGCCGTGCTGGCCACGGCCGCCATGGGCGCGGCCCAGGCGGCCGATGTCACCCTCCGGTATACCCACTTCTGGCCGTCCGCATCGCGCGTGCATACCGAGGTCTTCGAGGCCTGGGCCAAGTCGATCGAGCAGGCTTCCGACGGGCGCATCCGGGTGCAGGTGTTCCCGGCGCAGACGCTGGCCAAGGCCGACGGCTCCTACCAGGCGACAGTGAACGGCGTGGCCGACATCGTCAGCACCGCCCAGGGCTATACCGCGGGGCGCTTCCCGCTCAGCCAGATCGTCGAGTTCCCCGGCATGGGCGAGACGTCCCTGCAGAGCGGCTGCATTCTGCAGAGCCTGTACGACAAGGGCATGCTCGACAAGGAATACGCCGACAGCAAGGTGCTCTACATGTTCACCACCGGCCCCGGCGTGCTGCACACGCGCGACAAGAGCATTCCCAACCCGGACGCGCTCAAGGGCCTGCGCATGCGCAACCCGGCGGCGATCGCCGGGCAGGTGCTGCAGAAGGCCGGCGCGCGCAACGTATCCATGCCGGCCCCCGAAGCCTACGAGTCGATGCAGCGCGGCGTGATCGACGGCACCGCCTTCCCCTGGGAGGCGATGCAGGTGTTCCGCCTCAACGAACTCGCTTCGCACCACACGCACGTCCCGGTGTATTCGACGGTGTTCGTCACCGCGATGAACAAGCGCACCTACGATCGCCTGCCGGACGATCTCAAGAAAGTCATCGACGATCACTCCGGCGCGAAGTGGCAGCAGCGCGCCGCGGCGGTGTTCGACGCGCTCGACGTGGAAGGCCGCCAGGCCGCGGAGAAGGCCGGCAACGAGATCATCGTGGTCGACGACCCGATGAAGGACGCCGCCTGGGGGCCGCTGCTGCAGTCCGTGGTCGACGACTATCTCGGCGGCCTCAAGAAGCAGAACCTGCCGGGCGAGGACGTCTACAAGGCTGCGCTCGAGGCCAAGTCGAGCTGTCCCGCCACGGCGGGTTGATGGTGTGCGCGCGGCGGGCGCGTCCCGCCGCTGCGATGAGCCGGCCCGGGGTGTGGATCGACAGCCGCCCGAGCGCCCGGGACGCCGTCCCGGCGAGGGCATGTCGATCCGCCCGCCCTGGCGCCGGCTCGTTTTGTCTGATTCGAGGGATTGACGATGTCCTATGCCGTCTGGGCCCGGGCTCACAGGGCGCCTTGGGGGCGGGCCGGCCGCCTGTCGCGGCGGGAGCAGCCATGAAAGCGATCGACCTCGTGCTGGAACGCATCGCGCGGGTGCTGCTCGCGCTCGCCGGCGTGGCCCTGATCGCCATGATGTTCGTCGTGATGTTCGACGTGCTCGTGCGCAACCTGAGCGGGATCATTCCGGCGCTGCAGGACCTGAAGTACTACGGCACGATCGAGATCGTGCGCTACCTGTTCCTGTTCGCCATGGCGGGCACCATGCCGTGGGGCGTGGAGAAATCCCAGGTGGTGGTCGAACTCTTCACGCAGCGGTTCTCGGCCAGCGCGCAGGCGCGCATCGACGCCTTCTTTCTGCTCGGCTATTTTCTTCTCGGCAGTTTCATGGCCTACAGCCTCTTCATCGCGGGCACGCATGCCTACGTCACGGGCGAGACCACGCCCGATCTGCTGATTCCCTTGGGGCCGATCCGCTACGCCACGGCGTTCTGCATGGGCTTGATGGCCTTGCGCGCGCTGCTGGCCGCGATACGCGGCATGAGCCGGGGAGCAGCCCATGTCGCCTGAAGTCACCGGCGTCGTCGGCATTCTCGTGCTGCTCGTGCTGCTGGCGGTGCGCATGCCCATCGCCCTGTCGATGGCCACCGTCGGGCTGGGCGGCTTCACCTACCTCGTGGGCTGGGAGCCGGCGCTCGCGATCCTGGAATCGGCCCCGACCGATGTCCTGACGAATTTCGGTTTCAGCGCGATTCCGCTGTTCATCTTCATGGGCGTGCTCGCGTCCAAGGCACGCATGGCGGGCGAGCTGTTCGACATGGCGCGCACCGTCTTCGGCGCCTGGCGCGGCGGCATGGCCATGGCCGCCGTGATGGCCAGCGGCACGTTCTCGGCGATCTCCGGCTCGTCGCTCGCCACCGCCGCCACGATCAGCAAGGTCGCCTTGCCCGAGATGGAGAAAAAGGGGTATGCGCAGTCGCTGGCCTCCGGGGTGCTGGCCGCGGGCGGGACGCTGGGGGTCATCATCCCGCCCAGCATCGCCTTGCTGCTGTACGGGCTGATCACCGAGCAATCGGTGGGCGCGCTGTTCATCGCCGCGCTGGTGCCGGGCCTGCTCGGCGTGGTCTGCTATGCGCTTGCGGTCTGGCTGGTGGTCACGCTCAAGCCCCAACTGGCCGGCGAGCCGATGCCGGCGACCACCTTCGGCGAGAAAGTGCGCTCGTTGCGCTCGGTGGGCCCCTTCCTGATCATCTTCCTGATCGTGCTGGGCGGGCTCTATACCGGGTTCTTCACGCCCACCGAAGCCGCGGCCGTCGGCACCTTCGCCACGCTGGTGGTGGCGGTGATGCGCGGTGTCGGCCTGCACGACATCGTGTCCGCGGTCGGGGAATCGCTGGCCATGGCGGTGGTCATCTTCTTCATGCTGCTCGGCGCGGAGATCTTCGGCTACTTCCTTTCGGTGTCGCGCCTGTCGTTCTATATCTCGGACCTGATCAGCGGCGCCGGCATGGCGCCGATCGGCGTGCTGCTGTGCATCCTGCTGCTGTATCTGGTGCTGGGCTGCTTCATGGATTCGATGGCCATGATGCTGCTCACCGTGCCGGTGGTGTTCCCGGCCGTGATGGCGGCGGGCTTCGATCCGATCTGGTTCGGCGTCATCACCGTCATCACGGTGGAGATCGGCCTCATCACGCCGCCTGTGGGCATGAACGTCTTCGTCATCAAGGCGGCGGCGCGGCACGTGCCCCTGAGCGCGATCTTCCGGGGCGTGACGCCATTCATCGTGGCCGACCTGTTCCGCCTCGCGCTGCTCGTGGCCTTCCCCTGGCTGATGATCGGCGTGCTGGTCGGCTAGGGATGCCCGTCCTCGGGGGCGAGGGCGGGTACCGCATGCCGGCACCCGGCATTCGCGGTCAGATCTCGACCGGGGCCTGCGGGTAGGCCTTGCCCCAGTGATAGAGCTCGACCTTCTCGCGCAGGCCATTCTGCATGAAAGGATCGCCCTGGATCATCGCCTGGGCCGCTTCGAAGCTGTCGGCGCGGATGAGCCACAGCGCACCGACCGGCGTGCTGTCGGCCGCGCCCGTGCGCAGGGGGCCGGCGGCCACGATGGCGGCGGCATTCTGCTCCAGCCATTGCATGTGCGCATCCATGTGCGCATTGCGTATGGCCAGGCCGTTGGGGATGTCATAGAAGCGGACGGCGAACAGCATGTCGGGTTCCAAAGGTTGTCGGTGCGATCGATGATAGCAGGCGGCCCGGGCCGCGCCGCCGCTTGCGCACCGTGCGCGTTCAGGTGTCCTTCCTGGCAGCGCTGGGCCGTTCGGCCTCGGCCGTGGGGGCTTCGGCCGCGGGTGCCTTGGCGCCGCCGCCGGCCGGCGGGTTGCGTCTGGCTTCCTTCTCCAGCGCGCGATAGCGGCGCAGGTCTGCCGGCGCGATGGGCAGGGGCTCATGCCGGATGAACTTGACGATGGCGGCCAGCATGGCGAGCAGCAGCACCGTGAAGGGCAGGGCAGCCACCAGTGCGGCCGTCTGCAGCGATTCCAGCCCGCCGGCGACGAGCAGTACGGCGGCGATGGCGGCCATCAGCACGCCCCAGACCAGCTTGTTGCCCAGGGTGGGATGCAGCGTGCCCCGGGTGGCCATGCTGGCGAGGATGTAGGTGGCCGAATCGGCCGAGGTCACCATGAAAAGAAAGATCAGGGCGATCGAGAACACCGAGAGCATCGTGCTGAGCGGCAGGGCCTCGTAAGCGGCGAATAGGGCGAGCGCTACGTCCTGATCGACGATGGCGGCGATGTTCGTGCCCGATTGCAGATCGCTGTGCAGCGCCATGCCGCCGAAGACCGCGATCCAGACGCAGCCCAGGGCCGGCGGCACCACCAGCACACCCATGACGAATTCGCGGATGGTGCGTCCGCGCGAGACCCGCGCCACGAACGCGCCCACGAACGGCGACCACGAAATCGCCCAGGCCCAATAGAAGATGGTCCAGTCGTTGATCCAGGTGCCGCCCTGGTACGGCGTCATGCGCAGGCTGTATTCGACGAAATGGGTGAGGTAGTCGCCCAGGGCGAGGGTGAACACGTCGAGCATGAAGACGGTCGGCCCGAGCGTGAACACGTAGACCAGCAGGACCAGGCACATCGCCAGGTTGATGTTGCTCAGCACCCGCATGCCGCGATCCAGGCCGGTGGCCGAGGACACCATGTAGACCGCGAACATCGCCACCACGATGAGCAACTGCACCGGCACGCTGCTCGGGATGCCGAACACCGACTCCATGCCGCCGCCGATCTGCAGCACGCCCAGGCCGACGGTGGTGGCCACGCCCAGGGTGGTGGCCACCACCGAGAGGCTGTCGATGCCGATCTTGACCAGCGGCCGGTTGCCCGTCACGGGCCCCAGCACGGTGGAGACCAGGCCGTCGCGCTGCTTGCGGAACTGCATCAGCCCGATGCCCAGGCCGGCGAGGGCGAACACCGCCCATTGGCTCAGGCCCCAGTGAAAGAACGCGTACCCCATGGCGACCCGGGCCGCCTGCGGTGTTTCGGCCCCCAGGCTGGCGAAGGGCGGCCGGAAGAAATGGCTCATGGGCTCGGCCACCCCCCAGAACACCAGCCCGGCGCCGAACCCGGTCGAGAACAGCATGGCGATCCAGGTGAAGAACGGGAACTCCGGTTTGCAATCGTCCGGCCCCAGGCGCAGCTTGCCGTATCGGCTCAGGGCGACCCAGAGCAGGAACAGCACCATGACGAACACCGACAGAAGCAGCAGCCAGCCGAAGTTGCCGGTGAGCCAGTCCAGCAGGGTGCCGGCCACATCGCCGAACGTTGCGGGCGCGACCGCGCCAAATACCACCAGGGCGAATACGGTCAGTGCGGACACCCGCATGACGGGGGACAGATCGAGGAACAAACGTTTCATCGCGACATCGTAGCTGACTCGGAATTTCACCGGCCTTCAACTTTCGTGCCAACGGCCCTGTGGTTCCGGCCACGCCGCGGATGTGCGGGTGCCGTACAACGAGGGCCGATTGGCATGTTTCCTTCTTCGCCAGGCCCGACGGCGACCGGTTTTGTCAACAAATGACAACTTTCCCGGGTTCCGTCCAGGTGCGTGGTGCGGACGTATCCGTATTTGATACAATTAACAACAATTTAAAACATTGCGTCATGGCTGCGCCGGAGTGCGGCCGGGCAAAGTCCCGGCCGCCGTAGACCGGCGAGGCCCCACCCCAACCAACCGAAGAAAGCATGCAACAGTTTCTCAGAGACATCACGGTCCGCCGCATGGTCCTATGCGTGCTCCTGCTGGTCAGCGTCCTGGTCGCCGCACTGGCGGCCATCGGCATGCGAGGCATCGTGCACTCCGAAGAGGCGATGGACGACAGCCTCGCGCTGCTGCGTGCAGTCTCGGCGCTCAACCAGGCCAACGCGCAGGTGCTGAACGCGCGCCTGCTGCTGCGGCTGCAGATGGAGCACATCGACGCCGGCGACCGGGCGCGCTCGAGCAGCGATGCGCGGGACATCGACGCCGCTCTCGCAGCCGCGCGCCAGCACTTCGACGCCTTCGTCCATGAGGCCCGGCCGCATGCGCCGCAGGCCCTGCTGCAACGCCTGGAAGCGGACTTTCGCACCCTGCTGGATCAGGGCGTTGCGGCGCAGCACCGCCTGCTCGCGGCGGGCGGGACCGCACAGGCGATGGAACTCGGCAATCGGGTGGTCGGGCCGGCCGGCCAGGCATGGAACGAGTCCCTGGAGCGCTACCGGACCTATGCGGACGAACACGTGACAGGACTGGCCCGGATCGCCCAGGCCGATCGCCGCCTGGCCTTCATCGGCGTGCCCGTCGCGCTGGGCATCTGCCTGCTGCTGGTGGTGCTGGGCGACCGCTACGTCGTGACCTGCGTCAAGCGCCCGCTGGACGACATCAAAGGGCACTTCCAGCGTATCGCGCACGGCGATCTGACTCGTCCCATCGCGCTCTTCGGCAACAACTGCGTGGGCCAGATCCTGCCGTTCCTGCGGGACATGCAGGCGAGCCTGTCGCGCACCGTCGGTACCGTGCGTGAGGGCGTGGCGCAGATCAACGCAGGTGCGGCCGAGATCTCGGCCGGCAATGCCGACCTGTCGTCCCGCACCGAGGAACAGGCCGCGTCGCTGGAAGAGACCGCCGCCAGCATGGAGGAACTGGCCTCCACCGTGCGCAACAACGCCCAGAATGCCGGCCACGCCCGCGACGTGGCCGGGCGGGCCAGCGAGACCGCGCAGCGCGGCAGCGCCGCCGTGCTGCAGGCCGTGGACACCATGCGCAGGATCGCCGACAGCTCGCGACGCATCGACGACATCACCTCGGTGATCGATTCCATCGCCTTTCAGACCAACATCCTGGCGCTCAACGCCGCGGTGGAGGCCGCCCGCGCCGGCGAGCAGGGCAAGGGCTTCGCCGTGGTGGCCAGCGAGGTGCGCACGCTCGCGCAGCGCAGTGCGGCCGCGGCCAGGGAGATCAAGGACCTGATCGCCTCCTCCAGCGCCACGGTGGCCGAAGGCTCCCAGCAGGTGGAGGCGGCGGGCACGACCATGGAGGACATCCTGGAATCCGTGCGCCGGCTGGCGGGCCTGGTCGGCGAGATCGCTTCGGCCTCGCACGAGCAGGCGGCCGGCATCGAGCAGGTCAACACCGCCATGACGCAGATGGACCAGTTCACGCAGCAGAACGCCGCCCTGGTCGAACAGGCCGCCGCTGCCGCCGCCGCGCTCGAAGACCAGGCCCTGCACTTGCAACGTGCCGTTGCCGTGTTCCGTCTCGCCGACACTGGCCTCGTTCTGGAAAACGATGCCTTCTCCGGGGCGGACGCGGAGCGACCCGTCCAGGGCGGGCCCATGCCGGCGGTGCCGCACTGAGGCCCGGCTCCTCATCTTCGATCGGGAGCGACTCACCTCGAATTCCAGCCCTCGGGCGGCAGGGCGATGCCCGTGCCCGCCCGAGCCCGCGGCCCCCGGGCCGTGGACTAATCCTCCGTCGCGACACCAGGTTCTGTACGGCGTTTGCCGATTGGTTTAGTCTTTGCGCTGTTCCCGGACGTCGGCGCGCGTCCCGGACGTTGCCACGCCTGACGACGGAGATGTGCTTATGCGCCGTGGGCGCTCCTGGTTTTTCGTGCTGCTGGTCCTGCTGGTGTGCCTTGCCCTCTGGGCCGGCTGGCGCTCGGGGCTGTTCAGCCGGCCCGTGAACAGCCCCTATCCCGCGGGGGCCATGGCCACCAGCACGCTGTTCACCGCTTTCACCCAGCGCTCGCCGCGCACGCTCGATCCCGCCGTCTCGTATTCCTCGGACGAGTCCACCTACACCTACGCGATCTACCAGCCGCTCTATCAATACCACTACCTGAAGCGGCCCTACACGCTGGTGCCCAACGCCGCGGCCGCGGTGATCGAGCCCACCTTGCTCGATGCGCAGGGCAACGTCCTGCCCGAGGATGCGCCCGGCGAGAACGTGGCCGAGAGCGTGTACGACATTCCGATCAAGCCGGGCATCCGCTACGCGCCGCATCCGGCCTTCGCCCAGGACGGCGCCGGCAACTACCGCTATCACGCGCTCACGCCCGAGACGCTGGGCGACATCCGCACCATCGGCGCCTTCGAGCACACCGGCACGCGCGAACTCACCGCCGAGGACTACGTCTACCAGATCCGCCGGATCGCCAACCCGCGCGTGGTCTCGCCCATCTATGCCCAGATGAGCGAGCACATCGTCGGCATGCGCGAATACGGCGATCGCCTGCGCGCGCTCGATGCCGAACTGCGCGCGGCGGGCCGGGCGAACGCGTGGCTGGACCTGCGCGAGCACGGCTTTGACGGCGTGCAGGCCCTGGATGCGCACACCCTGCGCATTCGCGTGGTCGGCAAATATCCGCAGTTCTCCTACTGGCTGGCGATGTCCTTCTTCGCGCCCATGCCCTGGGAGGCCGAGCGCTTCTACCAGCAGCCCGGCATGGCCGAGCGCAACCTGACGCTCAAGGACTGGCCCGTGGGCACCGGCCCCTACTACATGGCCAACAACGAGCTGAACTGGCGCATCGAGCTCAAGCGCAACCCGTACTTCGCCTCGCTCACCTATCCCTGCGAGGGCGAGCCGCAGGACGCTGCCGAAGGACGCCTGGCCGATTGCGGCAAGCCGCTGCCCTTCATCGACCGGGCGGTCTTCAGCATCGAGAAGGAGGCCGTGCCGCTGCAGGGCAAGTTCATGCAGGGCTACTACGACGTGCCCCAGATCGAACGCGGCGAGTACGGCGTGGCCTTCCGGGTGGCCGCCGAGGATTCGCCGGACAAGGCCGCGCTCTACGCCGAGCGCGGCCTGCAGTTGCCGACCACGGTGGAGACCAGCATCTGGTACATGGGTTTCAACTGGCTCGACCCGGTGGTCGGCAAGGGCGATACGCCGGAGCAGGAGGAGCGCAACCGCAAGCTGCGCCAGGCGATCAGCATCGCCGTGGACTGGGAGCAGTACGTCGCCATCTTCGAGGCCAACCAGGCGCAGGTCGGCTACGGGCCGGTGCCGCCCGGCGTGCTCGGCCACCAGTCCGGGCCCGAGGGCGCCAATCCCTACGTCTACGACGTGGCCGATGGACAGGTCCAGCGCAAGTCGCTCGACGAGGCCAGGCGCCTGCTCGCCGAGGCCGGCTATCCGGACGGGCGCGACGCCAAGACCGGCGCGCCCCTGGTCCTGCACTACGACGCCATGGGCGGGGCCTCGGGCGCGCGCCCGCAGTACGACTGGATGCAGCGCCAGTTCGCCAAGCTCGGCATCCAGCTCGAAGTCCGTTCGACCGACTACAACCGCTTCCAGGAGAAGATGATCAACGGCGTGGCCCAGATCTTCATGTGGGGCTGGTTGGCGGATTATCCCGATGCGGAGAATTTCCTGTTCCTGCTGTACGGCCCGCACGCCAAGGCCGGCCAGGACGGCGAGAACGCCGCCAACTACCGCAACCCCGAGTTCGACGCCTTGTTCGACCGCATGAAGTATCTCGACGACGGCCCGCAGAAGGAGGAGATCATCCACCGCATGACGGCCATCGTGCAGCGCGACGCGCCCTGGATGTTCGGCTACTACCCGGCCTCGGGCGGCGCCTACCATCAGTGGGTGGGCAACGCCAAGCCGAGCCAGATGGTGCGCAATGCGCTGTCGTACCTGAGCATCGACGCCGAACTGCGCGCCGCCAAGGTCCAGGAGTGGAACCGGCCGGTCTGGTGGCCGCTGGCGCTGCTCGTCCTGCTGCTCGCCCTGCTGGTCGTGCCGGCGGCGCGGCTGCTGCGCCGGCGCGAGCGCGCCACCGCGCTGGAGGCGCTGCCATGACCGGCTACATCCTGCGCCGCATCGTGTATGGCGTGCTGATCGTGATCGGGGTGAACCTCTTCACCTTCCTGTTGTTCTTCGCGGTGAACACCCCCGACGACATGGCGCGCCTGGCGATCGGCGGGCGGCGCGTCAGCGCCGACGCCATCGAGCAGTGGAAAGTCCAGCACGGCTACGACAAGCCGCTCTTCGTGAACGCCGCCGCCGCGGGCGCCGACAAGCTCACCGACACCATCTTCTACGAGCGCTCGGTGCCGCTGCTGCGCTTTGACTTCGGGTTCTCGGATGCGGGGCGCGACATCGGCTACGAGATCAAGCAGCGCATCGGCCCCAGCCTCGCGCTGGCGATACCGACCTTCCTGCTGGGCATGTTGGCGAGCATCGCGTTCTCGCTGCTGCTGGTGTACTTCAGGGCCACCTGGCTGGATTTCTGGGGCGTGGTGCTGTGCGTCGCGCTGTTGTCGATCTCGGCCCTGTTCTACATCATTTCCGGGCAGTACCTCTTCGCCAAGCTGCTGCGCGCGGCGCCGTACTCGGGCTTTGCGGGCGGCTGGGACATGGTGCATTTCCTGGCGCTGCCGGTGGTGGTGGCGCTCATCGCCAAGCTCGGCCCGGAGGCGCGCTTCTACCGCGCGCTGTTCCTGGAAGAGGCGGGCAAGGACTACGTACGCACCGCGCGCGCCAAGGGCCTGCCCGAGCGCCTGGTGCTGTTCCGCCATGTGCTGCGCAATGCCCTGCTGCCCATCCTGACCAGCAGCGTGGCCGTGATTCCGCTGCTCTTCATGGGCAGCCTGATCGCCGAGTCGTTCTTCGGCATCCCCGGCCTGGGCAGCTACACCATCGACGCCATCAATGCGCAGGATTTCTCCGTCGTGCGGGCCATGGTGTTCCTGGGCTCGGTGCTGTACGTGATCGGCCTGCTGCTCGCCGACATCTCCTACACGATCGCCGATCCGCGCGTGAGGATGGAGTAAGCCGATGCCCAAGTTCGTACTGCTCTGGACCGACGCGGCGCTGTTCCTCCTGATGCTGGCCGTGCTTGGCTATGCATGGCGCGTGCACCGCTCGCCCAACCTGCGCGCCACCTGGAGCCGGGTGCTGCACGACACCCCGGCCATGTGCGCCGCCGTGGTGCTGCTGATGTTCAGCCTGATCGCCATTCTCGACTCCGTGCACTATCGGCCGGCGCTGCCGCCGGTGCAAGGCGCCGCGGCCGACGCGCCGCGGGCGTATGCGCCGGTGACCCGGTCGCTGCTGGACGCCGTGCTCGAACGCGGCATGCCGGCGGCCGAGCGCAGTTGGTCGGCCCCGCTGGCGATCCGCCAGTTCACCAAGGAGACCGAACTCATCGACGGTGAACCCGTGCGCGATTTCCCGCGTCTGGTGAGCGGCGGCGCGCACCTGGGCGAGCACACCGAGCGCTGGGTGGGCGACGTGCTGACCCGCGCCGGCGCGGGCCTGGCGGCCGGCGCGGCCGCCGCCGTGGTGCTCGCGCTGCTCACCAGCACGCTGCTTGCCATGCAGTGGCGCCTGGGCTGGCGCGAGGCCTGCCGCGACATCGCGGCCGGCGTCACGCGCGTGCCCTGGCGGGCGATGCTGATCACCGCGGCGTGCGTATGCCTGCTCGTCGGCCTGGTCGCCGGGCTGGGTTCGGGCTATCACGTGCTGGGCACCGACCGCACCGGCAACGACGTGCTCGTGCAGGCCTTGAAGAGCGTACGCACGGCGCTCGTGATCGGCAGCCTCACCACCATCGCCATGCTGCCCTTCGCCATCGTCTTCGGCCTGGCCGCGGGCTATTTCAAGGGCTGGGTCGACGACATCATCCAATACATCTACACCACGCTCACCTCGATTCCGGGCGTGCTGCTGATCGCCGCCTGCGTGCTGATGCTGCAGGTCTTCATCGACACCCACCCCGAGATGTTCACCACGGCGGCCGAGCGCGCCGACGTGCGTCTCTTCATGCTGTGCGTCATCCTCGGCTTCACCGGCTGGGCCGGCCTGTGCCGGCTGCTGCGCGCGGAGGCCCTGAAGCTGAGCGAGCTGGAGTACGTGCAGGCCGCCCGCGCCTTCGGCGTGGGGCACTGGCGCATCATCGTCCGTCACCTGCTGCCCAACGTCATGCACATCGTGCTCATCACCGTGGTCCTCGAGTTCTCCTCGCTGGTGCTGTACGAGGCGGTGCTCTCCTACCTGGGCGTGGGCGTCGATCCCAGCATGAACTCCTTCGGCTCCATGATCGACATGGCGCGCACCGAGATGTCGCGCGACCCCATGATCTGGTGGAACCTGCTGGCGGCCTTCGTCTTCATGCTGGCGCTGGTGCTGGCCGCCAACCTGTTCTCGGATGCCGTGCGCGATGCCTTCGACCCGCGCGGCGGCCTGGTGCGCGCGCGCCGACGCCGTGTTCCCGCAGGAGGTCGCGCATGAGCACGCTGCCGAAACCGTCTGCCGGCGGACCCCTGCTGCGTGTGCAGGACCTCGCCGTGGAGATCCAGAGCGAGCGCGGCACCCAGCAGGCGGTGAAGTCGCTCGCCCTGGCGATCGAGCGCGGGCAGACCTTCGCCCTGGTCGGCGAATCGGGCTGCGGCAAGAGCATCACCGCGCTGGCCCTGCTGCGCCTGCTGCCGGACGCGGCCAGCATCGCCGGCGGGCGCGTCGAGCTGCTGGGCGAGGACATCTATCGGCTGCCGGAGGCGGACATGCGCCGGGTGCGCGGCGGGCGCATCGGCATCATCTTCCAGGAACCCTCGACCAGCCTGAACCCGGTGATGCGGGTCGGCGACCAGATCCTGGAGACCTTGTACGCGCATACGCTGCTGCGCGGCGCCAAGGCCCGAGCCAAGGCCATCGACTGGCTGCGCCGCGTCGGCATCCCGGAGCCCGAACGGCGCATCGACGACTATCCCTTCCAGCTCTCGGGCGGGCAGAAGCAGCGCGTGATGATCGCCATCGCGCTGGCCGCGGAGCCTGCGCTGCTCATCGCGGACGAGCCGACCACCGCGCTGGACGTGACCATCCAGGCGCAGGTGCTCGATCTGCTCGCCGACCTGCAGCGCGAGCTGGGCATGGCGATCCTGCTCATCACGCACGACCTGGCGGTGGTGCGCAACGTCGCGCACCATGTCGCGCTGATGTATGGCGGCGAGATCGTCGAGACGGCTTCGGCCGAGTCCTTCTTTGCCAAGCCCCGCCATCCCTACGCGCGGCTGCTGTTCAATGCCATTCCGAGTTGGGAGAAGCGGGGCAGGCCGCTGTCCAGCGTGTCTTCGGCGCAGTTGTTCGCGAGTCTGCGCGGCACGCCGGGGCGCGCCGCGGCACCCGCCATGCCCTACACGGGGACGGCGGCGTCGGTGCCGGGCATGGCCGGCACCGGGCCCGGCGTGCTCGCCGTCGAGCGCGAGCCGCTGGGCGCGCAGGCGCGCGATCCTCACGCCATGGCCGCCGATCTGCTGGGCGCCGGGGCAGGCTCGGCCGCCCGTGGCGCGGCCGACGCGCCTGTCGCGCAAACCGAGGCCGACCGGGTCGGCGCGCCGGGTGCCGCAGCGCGGCCTGCCGGCGAGCCGGTGCTCAGCGTGCGCGATCTCGTCGTGCACTATCCGATCCGCAAGGGCGTGCTGCGCCGGCGCGTGGGCGAGGTGCGCGCCGTGGATGGCGTCAGCTTCGAGCTGGCGCCGGGACGCACGCTCGCCCTGCTGGGCGAATCGGGTTGCGGCAAGACCACCACCGGCAAGGCGTTGCTGCGCCTGCTCGACCGCAATGCCGACATCCGCGGCGCCGCAGAGCTGGCGGGCAGGCCGCTGCTCACCGCGCGTGGACGCGATCTGCAGGCGCTGCGCCGCGAGCTGCAGATCGTGTTCCAGGACCCGTTCGCTTCCCTGGACCCGCGCATGCGCATCGGCGATGTGCTGGACGAAGCCATGACCGCGCTCGGCCTGGGCGGGGCGCGCAGCGAACGCCAGGCGCGCGCGGCGGCGCTGCTCGAGCGCGTCGGCCTGCCCGCCGATGCCACGAGCCGCTTTCCGCACGAGTTCTCGGGCGGGCAGCGCCAGCGTGTCGCCATCGCCCGCGCGCTCGCGGCCTCGCCGCGCGTCCTCGTGCTGGATGAGCCCACCTCGGCGCTCGACGTCTCCGTGCAGGCGCAGATTCTCAACCTGCTGCGCGAGCTGCAGGCCGAACTCGGTATCGCCTATCTCTTCATCACGCACAACTTCGGCGTGGTCGAGTACATCGCCGACGACATCGCCATCATGGACGCCGGTCGCATCGTCGAGGCGGGGCCCGCCGAAGCGCTGCTCAAGTCGCCCGCGCATGCCGTCACCCAGCGCCTGCTCGCCGCCGTGCCCAGGCTGGGCGCGCTGGGGTAGGGGCGGCCGGCACGCCCGGGCCGGATCGTTTATCATCCCCCCTTTGCCGCGCCGCGCGCGGCAGCCGGCGCCATGCCGGACGGGCGTTCCGGACGGGGCGCCCGTGCTCCCAGGGAAGCGTGGCCGAGTGGTTTAAGGCACTGGTCTTGAAAACCAGCGACGGTTTACGCCGTCCGTGAGTTCGAATCTCACCGCTTCCGCCAAACATCGCCATGGGCGCACAAGTTGCCGGCTACTGCTGGCGCGGCTCGTTGTTGTTGACGAGCGCCTGGTAGGCGACGAGATCGAGCAAGGCCTCGGCCTCGACGACCGAACCGTCCTCCATCCGGACGATCCAGACGAACTGGTTGCGGTAGGGCGCTCCCGAGGTCGTGGTGGCGCTCAACGTGGAAGGTCGCGGTCCGAACTCTGGACGGCGGCGCGGGTCGCCGCATCCACTTGTCGGCGGGCCAGGGCAAGCCGCTTGCGCAATGCAACCTCGGCCGAGTCCAGTTCGGCGACAAGACTGCGCAGTGACTCGTCGTTGATGCGCTGGGCCTGCCTTTCGGCGTAAAGGGTGTCCCGTTCGACGTGCAGCGCCTTCAGCCGCAACTCCAGTTCCACCACGTAACGCTGGCGCCGCTGACGAACCACCTCGGGGGTTTCCGCTTGCGCTTCGGGGGTCGCGGCGGGCCTTGCGTCGTCGAGCAGGTCGATGCGCCTGCGGTACTCTTGCGTCAACAGACCCGCGGATTCTTGATACTGCGCGAGCCATTGCGAGTCGGCGGATTCCGCCTGCTGTTTGTCCAGCACCATGCTGGCAATCGCGGCCTTGCAGGCGGCCAGCCTGGCATCGCGTTCCTCTTTTGCCGAGGCGGGCTCGCCACTGGGCGGCATGCGTTGCAGCACCAGCGGCAGGCCGATGCTTCCGATCAAGAGCGTGAATAGGATGGTGCCGGTAGCCAGGAAGATCAGCAGGTCGCGGCCCGGAAAGGGGGCTCCGTTGTTGAGCAGCAGCGGGACCGAAAGGGCGCCGGCCAGGGTGACGGCGCCGCGAATTCCGGCCAGCGTGGTGGCCAGGGTCAGCAGCCGTGAGGGCCTCTCGACCATTTTGCCTTCCCGGTGTGCGCGCCAGAGACTGCTTTGCACGCCAACGGTGAGCCAGATCCAGCGTAGCAGCAGCAAGGCCAGGGAGATGGCCGCGGCATAGCTGGCGAGCAGCCACCACCGGTGACCGGCCTCATGCAGCGTCATGCCGATGATGGAGGGCAGTTGCAGGCCCAGCAGCAGGAAGATGGCGCCGTTGAATGCCGCCTCCACCATGGTCCACGTGCCTTCCGTCTGCATGCGTTCCGCGACGAACCGGCTGCGGTTGAGATCGGCGAAATTGGTCGTGATGCCGGCGGCAACCGCGGCCAGGATACCCGAGACGCCAATCTGCTCGCCGACGATGTAGGCCGCAAACGGCAACAACACGAGCAGCAGCACCATCTGGGTGGCGGCCACGTCGCCCAGCCTGCGGGTCACGTGGTCGCGCGCCACGGCGAAGCCCCAGCCGATGAGGGCGCCCATGCCGAGCCCGCCCAGGGCCATCCACATGAAGTCCTTCGCCACTTCGGTCCAGGAGAACAGCCCCGTGAGCGTGGCCGCGACGGCGAACTTCAACGCCACCAGGCCCGATGCGTCATTGAGCAGCGATTCTCCTTCGAGCACGTGCATGGTCTGGGAAGGCATTCCCAGGTTGCGCGTGATTGCCGATACCGCCACGGCGTCGGTAGGCGACACCACCGCCGCGAGCGCGAATGCGACGGTCAGGGGCATTTCCGGAATCATCCAGTGAATGAGGTAGCCAAGGCCGATCACGGTGAACAGCACCAGACCGAGCGCCAGTTTCAGGATTGGCTTGTAGAGCGCAAAGAATTCGCGCTTTGGAATGCGCCAGCCATCGGCGAACAGCAGTGGTGGGATGAACAGCAGCAGGAACAGTTCAGGGTCAAAGGCGATATGCAGCCCTTCCTGGGGCCAGGATATTGCGGCACCCAGGCCTATCTGGATCAGAGGCAAGGGAACCGCCCGGATATAGCGGGCAACGATGCCGGTTAGCGCGCCGAGCATCAAGACCAGGAGCACAGTTTCAACGGTATGCATACGAAGATCTCAAATACAGTGGGCTCTCCCGACCAGAGCGTGCCAGGCCCATACCGTCCAATGCTGCCTGGAGCACGAGATAGGTGTTGTTGAATACCGCCCGGCCATTTACGCTCACTTCGATCGTCTGCCGATACGCGCGTACAGCCGCAGCGGCCGGATCCGGTGGCCAAGGCTATCAGCCCCGATGACGCACTGGGCTCACGCGTGGCGCCCCTGGGTCTGTGGTTCTATCGGGGCCGCAGTCTGCCGGAGAAATACCACGGCGGCGCTTTCGTCAGCAATCACGGCAGTTGGGACCGCAACCCTTTGAGCGGCTACGACGTGGTCTTCGTGCGTTTCAGGGACGGCAAGCCCGAGGGCGGGTCGGAGCCGACATGGATCACGCAGCAGAGTTCGGTATGTCGCCGCCGTTCAGTCTTGTTTTACGCTCAGGAGCATTCCGATGAACGATGAAGCCTTGCTTGTTGCCCGTCTCTTTCTGGGCATTCCTTTCATCCTGTGGGGCGTGATGAAGCTGCGTGGTGGTGAGGCCAAGCTCGAGCCCATGCTTACGGGCCTGGGCATACCGGACGCCAAGCTACTGGCGTATCTCGTTGGTCTTTGCGAATTCATCGGCGGCGTGGGGGTCACCATTGGCTATCCGGTGCGAACGGTGGGTATCCTGCTGGGTCTGTGGTGCCTGGTCGCCGGTTACGCGGCCCACAGAAAGGACATCAGTCAACTGCTGACGCATGTGGCAATGGCCGGCGGCTTCTTCCTGTTGGCCGCTGTCGGCGCAGGCTCGATTGCGCTGTTTGGCGGTGCACCAACGGGACGGTTCGCCTATCTACCGTAGCTACTCCTCAAGACGCGACGAGGTTTGTACTCCCCGCAACGACCAGCGTTTGCTCACTTGCGCCTCTGCGACGGCGGGGCGCAATGCAGCCAATGATTCCTGTGCTTGCGACAGAAGGCCCGGTACCGCCTCGGCGTCAGAGCCCGCCCAGTGCATTCACGGTGAACGCCAGCACGCCCATGTTGAAGACGAAGCCCACCATCGTGTGGCCCAGTGCGACCTTGCGCACGTGTGCGTCGCGGATGGCGATGTCGGACGTCTGGAACGTCATGCCCAGGGTGAAGCTGAAGTACACGAAATCCCAATAGTCGGGCGTGTCCCGGCCGGGCACGTCGATGCCGCCGCGGTCGCCCTGGTCGTTCGGCGAGTAGTACAGATGGGCGTAGTGCAGGGCAAAGACGATATTCGCGAACAGCCATGCGAGGGCCAGGGTGCAGACGATCAGCGCCAGGCCCTGCCAGTGCGGCGCGGCCTTGCTGGCGATGAGCGTGCCGATCGCGATCAGGATCACGATCGAGATCACGGCGGTGACGGTGAGCATGACCACGCGGTTGGCGTCGTTCAGCGAAGCATGGCGGCGCATGGTGGCGGCATCGTCGTTCAGCAGCGGCAGGGTGGAGCCCAGGAACACGGTGGCGGCCACGTCGAATCCGATCAGCAGGGCGACGCGCGCGTCGTCGTGGTACGAGGCCGAGACGATCGAGGCCATAACGAAAACCAGCCCGAAGAGCAGGAAGCGGGGCGGGGCGACATGGCGCCCGAGCAGCGACAGGAAGCGGGCAGGCATGGATGGCGGCTTTCCTCGATGGTACGGGCGGACGGGGTCGCGCAACGCGACGAGCGCGCCTGCGCGGAAATGACAGCGTGCCTCGCGATAAGATAGCCGTTCCCGCTGCTTCGACCCAAGCCCCGCGCATGTCTTCCACCTTCCTGTTGTCGCCGGCCTCGCCCAGCCTCACCGGCCGCGAGATTGCGCTGCACGACTGGTCTGCCACGTCGCTTGGGCCGATCGAGCAATGGCCTGCCGCGCTGCGCTCCACGTTGTCGCTCGTGCTGGCGTGCCCGATGCCCATGTTTCTCGCCTGGGGTCCCGAGCTGTTGTTCTTCTACAACGACGCCTATCGGCCGATGCTCGGCTTTCGCCTGCCCACGGCGCTGGGCCGGCCGTTCCGCAAGGTGTGGGCGAGCATCTGGTCCGGCATCGAGCCGTTGGTGAGCGCCACGCTGGCGGGCAATGCCCAGACCGCCACCGACATGTTCCTGGACCTCTCGCGCCAGGGCGTGCCGGAGGAGAGTTGGTGGACGTTCTCCTATTCGCCCGCCTACGACGATGACGGGCGTATCGCCGGCCTGCTGTGCGTGACCGGGGAGACGACGGCGCGGGTCATCGCCGAGCGCGAGCGCGTGGCAGCCCACGAACGGCTCGAAATGGCCTTGTCCGCGGGCGACAGCATCGGCATCTGGGACCTGGACGTGACCAGCGGCTTGGTGACCTCGGACGCGCGTTTCGCCTCGCTGTACGGCGTGGCGCCGGAACTGGCGGCGCGGGGCGCGCCGCTCGAGGCGTTCTTCGCAGGCATCCACCCCAAGGACCTGCCCCGGGTGCGCAAGGAGGTCGAGGCCACCATCCATGACGGCGTGCCCTTCGTGTCGGAGTACCGGCTGCCGCAGCCCGACGGGTCGGTGCGCTGGGTATCGGCCCAGGGGCGCGGCATCTTCGACGCCCACGGGCGCTGCCTGCGCTTTCCCGGCGTGAGCTTCGACATCACCGCCCGTGTGCTCGCCGTCAATGCGCTGATCGGGGCGAAGGAAGAGCGCGACTTCGTCATCAATCTCGTGAAGCGCCAGCGTGCGCTGAACGACGCCGAGACGATCATCCGGCTCACGTCCGAGGAGCTGGGACGGCGGCTGCGAGCGCACCGGGTCGGCTTCTATCGGCGCATCGGCAAGGATCTGCTGCGCCACGGGGCGAACTGGACGGACGGTTCGCTGCCGCCGCTCACCGGTCTGTCGCCGCTCAGCGCATTCGGCAAGCGCGCCGAGCTTCTGCGCGGGCAAGGCATCTCGCTGGTCTTCGGCGACAGCCGCTACGACTATGACGGCGACCTGCGGCCGTTCGCCGATTCCGGTGTGCTCGCCGGGATCTGCGTGCCGCTGATGAACGAAGGCCATTGGGAAGCCGGCATCTTCCTGCATCACGCCGAGGTCCGTCATTGGACGGCGCAGGAAGTCTCGCTCACCAAGGAAGTGGTCGAGGCCACCTGGGTGGCGGTCGAGCGTGCCGAGGCGCTGTTGCGGCTGAGCCAGCGCGTCGACCAGCAGAGCGCCGCCCTGGCCGAGGCCAGCCACGAGATCGCCGAGGAGGCGAACCGGCGAGCGCAGGCCGAAAGCCAGCTACGCCAGTTGCAGAAGATGGACGCAGTCGGCCAGTTGACCGGCGGCATCGCGCACGACTTCAACAACATGCTGGCCGTCATCATGGGCGGCATCAATCTCGCGCGTCGCCGACTGGCGCGCAGCGACGGCAGTGCCGAACGCTTCCTCGACAGCGCCATGGAGGGCGCCGAGCGGGCCGCGACCCTGACCCAGCGGCTGCTCGCCTTCGCGCGCCAGCAGCCGCTCTCGCCCGAAGCGGTCGACGCCAACCGGTTGCTGGGAACGCTGGAGGACCTGCTCAAGCGTTCGCTGGGCGAGCAGGTGGCGCTGGAGATCGTGCTCGGCGCGGGCCTGTGGAAGGCCAAGGCCGACCGCAACCAGCTCGAGAACGTGGTGGTCAATCTGGCGGTGAACGCGCGCGACGCCATGCCCGAGGGCGGCAAGCTCACCATCGAGACCTGCAACTCGCACGTCGACGAGGCGTATGCGCGCGCGGCGCAGATCGTGGCCGGGCAATACGTTCAGATCGCCGTGACGGACACGGGGGTGGGCATGCCGCCGGAGGTGCTGGCCAGGGCGTTCGAGCCCTTCTTCACCACCAAGCCGGCCGGCAAGGGCACGGGCCTGGGCCTGTCCCAGGTGTTCGGTTTCGCGCGGCAGTCGGGCGGGCATGTCCGGGTGTATTCCGAACCGGGCCACGGCACGACGTTCCGCCTGTACCTGCCGCGCTTCTGGGGCGAGGAGCCCGCGTCGCCGCGCGTGGCGGCGGGGCCGGCCAGAGGCGGTACGCCGGACGAGATCGTCATGGTCGTCGAGGACGAGGAGAGCCTGCGCATGCATTCTGTCGAGGTGCTGCGCGACCTTGGCTATACCGTCGTGCATGCCGCCAACGGGCCCGAGGCACTGGCCAGGATCGCCGCCGGCCAGCACATCACGCTGCTGTTCACCGACGTCGTCATGCCCGAGATGACCGGGCGGGTGCTGGCCGACCGCGCCCGCCGGTTCCTGCCGGATCTCAGAGTCGTCTATACCACGGGCTACACCCGCAATGCGGTGGTGCACAACGGCGTGATCGACCCCGGCACGCACTTTCTGCCCAAGCCGTTCGGCGTCGAGCAGTTGGCGGCCAAGCTGCGCGAAGCGCTGGACGAGGACGATCCCGCTCAGTAACGCCATGGCTCCCGAGGCGGCCGTCCTCAGGGGTGGACCAGGCGCGAGCCTACGCCGATACGGTTCAGCAGGTTGATGAGCGCGACCGGGCCGCGATCGCCGCCTACGTGGCGTGGGCGCAGCGCTGAGCCAGGGCCGCGGCGCCTCAGTTCAACTGGCTGGGCGGCACACCGTAGCGCCGCCGGAAGGCCGTGGCGAAGTTCGTGGCGTGGCGATAGCCCACGGCGTGCGCGGCCTGCTGCACTGTCCAGCCGCGCGTCAGTTGCTCGCGCGCCAGTGCCAGCCGGCACTCGCGCAGCCAGGCGAACACCGAACAATCGTAGGCGGCGTGGAACTTCGCGCGCAGCGTGCTCTGGCTCATGCACGCCAGGCTGGCGAGGTCCTGCAGACGGTAGGCTTCGCCGGGCGCTTCGGTGATGCGCTGGCGCACACGCTCCAGCAGGCGGAAGTCGCGTCCGGTCAAGGTGACGCGTTCGCCGCCGGCGCTGCCGGCGGGTGCGGTAGCGGCGCTGGCGTCGGCAAGTTCTGAATAGCGGGAATCGGGGTCTGCGCGTAGCATCGGCGGCCTGTGCCCCCGCGACTCGCGCCGTCCGAGCGCCTCCAGTCGGTGGCGCAGGCGGCTGCGGCAACAGGGACCTGCGTGGTTAACGATGTGAGAATAGCATGGATTCTCATTATCGTTGACCTCTTGGCTACCGGCCAAGGAACGGGTCGACCGCCGTTACACCACGCGCGAGCCGGCGCCGAGCCGGTGATAGGCGCGATTGAAGTAGACCAGTCCTTCGTCGTCCGGACTGACGCGGATCGCCTGCACCCGGCAATAGCAGATGTCGTGCGAACCCACCTCGTGAGTGTCGGCGATCACGCAGTCCAGATTGACCAGGGCGTGATCGAGCGCGGGCGCGCCGGTCGCGAGCCGGCTCCAGTCGGCGTTGGCGAAGCGTTCTTCCAGCGCGATGCCCGGGTTGGCGAAGCGGCCGGACAAGACGTGGTGCCGCGGCGCCAGCACGTTCACGCACAGCACGCCGTTGTCGCGGAAGAACGCATTGGAGTAGGAGGAGCGGTTCATGCACACCAGGATCGTCGGCGGCGAGTCGGTCACGCTGCACACCGCCGACGCCGTGAAGCCGGCGCGCCCTGCCTTGCCATCGGTGGTGATGAGCGTGACTGCGCCGCCCAGCATGGCCAGCGCGTTGCGGAATTCGTGCGAGGGGAGGGCGGTGGCTTGGTTCATGATCAGATATCCAGTACCAGGCGCGCCGAGCGGGCGCGCGAGCAGCAGACGAGGATCTGGTCGTTGTCGGCCCGCTCCTCGTCGGTGAGATAGACGTCGCGATGTTCGGGTTCGCCTTCGAGCACCGTGCACAGGCAGGTGCCGCACACGCCTTGCTCGCAGGACACGGGGATGTCGATGCCGATACGGACCAGCGCCTGGACGATGCTTTCGTCGCCGGCCACGGTCACGGCCTTGCCGCTGGCCGCGGCCACGACCTCGAAGCTGTCGCCGGTGGTGTCGACCTCCATCTGGAAGTACTCGCGATGCACCTGGGCGTCAGCGTAGCCCGCCGCCCGCGCGCCCGCGATCACATGGTCCATGTATCCCGTCGGCCCGCATACATAGACATGGGTGCCTGCATCCGGCGCGCCCAGGCTCGCGGCGAGGTCCAGGCGCTGCGCGGCGGGTTCGTCGTCGAAATGGGTGTGCACCCGCGCGGCGAACGGCGCGCGCGCCAGTTCGTCCAGGAAGGCGCAGCGGCTGCGCGAGCGGCCGCAGTAGTGCAGCTCGAAATCCGCCCCCGCCGCATGCAGGGCATAGGCCATGGCGATCATCGGCGTCACCCCGATGCCGCCGCCGTAGAGCAGCGAGCGGCGCGCGCCGGCGGCCAGCGGAAAGTGGTTGCGCGGCGCGCTGATCTGCAGTTCCACGCCTTCGCACAGCTCGTGCACGCGGGCGGAGCCGCCGCGCGAGACCGGATCGCGCAGCACGCCCAGGCGATAGCAGGCGGTATCGGCCGGGTCGCCGCACAGCGAGTACTGCCGCACCAGGCCGTCGGCCAGGTGCACGTCGACGTGCGCGCCGGCTTCGAAGCGCGGCAGCATGCCGCCGTCGCAGGGCTCCATCTCCAGCAGCACCACGTCGTGCGCGTCCAGCGTGCGGCGGCGCACCCGCACCTTGAGGGTTTCCTGAGTCATGATGCCGCTCAACGCATGAAGATGCCGCCGTTGATGTCCCAGGCGGCGCCGGTGGCGAAGCCGGCGTTGGGCGAGGCGAGCTGGACGACGAGATCGGCGACGAAGCCCGGGTCGCCGAGCTTTTTGACCGGGATCATGTCGTTGATGAGCTTGTCCAGCTTCTCGGGCGGGACCGCGGCGCGCACCGAGGGCAGGTCCATCGGCCCCGGGGCGACGGCGTTGACGGTGACGCCCTTGCCCGCGAGTTCGCGCGCGAAGATCTTGGTGAGCGTCAGGATGCCGGCCTTGGAGGAGGCATAGTGCGCGCCCGAGGCCGTCCCGCCGTTCTGCCCGGCGAGCGAGGCCAGATTGACGAGGCGGCCGTAGCCCTGCTCGCCGAGATGGGCGCCGAACACCTGGCAGCCGAGGAAGGTGCCGCGCAGGTTGGTGGTGATCACCGTGTCGAATTCCTCCGGCGTGATCTGCATCACCGGCGTGGTCAGGGTGACGGCGGCGTTGTTGACGAGCACCTGCACGCCGCCCCAGCGTTCGACGAGCAGGTCGCGGGCGGCCTCGAAGTCGGACTTGCGGGTGACGTCCAGGCCGATGGCCATGGCCGTCTCGCCGCTCGCGTCCGCGGCGCTGGCCGCGGCCTGGGCAGCCTGCAGCGCAATGTCGGCGTAGGCGACGCGATAGCCGGCGGCGTGCAGATGATCGGCGATGACCCGGCCCAGGCCCTGGGCCGCGCCGGTGACGATGGCGACTTGACGTTCCATGGCCATGTCCTCAGAGGATGTAGCCGATGCCGCGCAGGACATCGTCCGAGTTGATGAGGCGGATCAGCTTCTGGTGCAGCCTGAAGTCGTCGCCATCGCGCACCAGCGTGTAGCTGATGTCGGCCGTGTACTGGCGCTGGCTGTCCTTGCGGAAGTCGCTCAGCACCTGGGCGCAGCGCACCGTCACGGCCGCGCCGTCGTCGCCCGTGATGCGAAAGCGCGAGATCATGCGCACCGTGCGCGGCTGCGGGCTGGTCGAGATCGACTCGCCGCTGGTCAGGCGCTTCACCCGCTTCTCGCGCATGTGCTTGTCGTCGTACGCGTAGTTCAGCGTGTTGGCGAAGTCCGTCTCCCTGGGGTCGATCGGGATGATGTAGAGGCCATCCTCGGTCCAGAGGTCCAGCCAGTCGGCGAACTCGTTGTTGTCCAGCATGTCGGCTTCCTGCCAGATGAAGGCGCAGACCCGGTTCAGCAGTTGCATATCCATTCTCGTGACTCCGTTCTTTAGGCGGTCATGGCCTTGAGCCACTGGCGATACGCCGCCCGCATGCCGGTCTCGGCGCTGACGTCGCTCTTGAGGCCGTCCTCGGTCTGCACTTCGCCGGGCAGGCCGCGGTTGAGCAGGATCCACAGGTCCTTGCCGGCGCTCGCCCCTTTCTGCACGCGTTCCCAGGCTTCGGAGTCGTCGGGCGTACCGAAGCCCATCGGCCCCTGGAAGTGCTCGTGCATGCGCAGGCGGGCTCGGTTGCCGGCGGCCGGGCCGCCGTCCATCAGGATCACCGCGTGATGGATCTCGGTCTCGTTGACGGAAATCGGCTGCAGCACGCGAAAGAACGCCATCGAACACGCGATGTTCGGAAAGAGGTTCAGGTTGAAGCCCGAGCCGCCGACGGCGCGCACGATGCGGCGCACGGCCTGCTCGTCGTGCCCCTCGGCGCGCAGCTCCTCGGCGAGTTCGACGAAGCGTTCGGGGATCGGGGCGTCCAGGTTCTCCTCGAGGTCGACCAGCTCGGGGATCATCACCATCACGCTGTGCCCGTTGCCGAGGTCTTCCACATAGCCGGGGCCGCCGACGAAGTTGAGCATGCGCTCGGTCTGCGCGTCCACGGAGGACAGGAACGACTTGTGCACCACCGGAAAGTGATAGCCGTCGGTGGTGTTCTCGAGCTGGATCTTCCAGTTGCCGGGAAAGCGGAAGCGGTGCTCGCCGCCGATCTTGACCGGGTAGCCGCCGCCTTGCTTCATGAAGAGATCCATCCACTTCCTCGCGGGCCCGAGCCATTCGGCGAGCGGCTGGATGTCGTCCTTGAAGGTGGCGAAGATCATGCCGGCATACTGTTCGACGCGCAGGTTGACCAGCGGGTACTCGGCCTTGTCCAGAATCTCACCGTAGCTTTCGGGATGCGGCACGCCGCGCAGCGAGCCGTCCAGCGCATAGCCCCAGCCGTGGTAGGGGCACACGAAGCTCGCGGTCTTGCCCTTCTTGTGTTCGCACACCGTGGCGCCGCGGTGGCGGCAGCGGTTGAGCAGCACGCGCACGTCCTTCTTGCGGTCGCGCACCACGATCACCGGCTGCTTGCCGATGTAGGTGGTCTTGTAGCTGCCCACCTCGGGGATCTCGCTGACGTGGCCGACCCAGACCCAGGTGGAATAGAAGATCTTGTCCAGCTCCTGCTCGAACAGGGCGGGGTCGGTGTAGAGCGAGGTGTGCACGCGGTCGGGCAGGACCAGCTCGGCGAGCGGGCGCGCCGGGGCGGGCGCGGCTTTCTCGATGGGGATGACGGTAGACATGATGAGGATCTCGTGGAAATCAACGGGGTACCGGCAGCGGGGCGCTGTCGTTCCAGTCCTGGACCGGCCGGCTGAAGAGGTTCTCGGTGACGAACTCGGCGATGCGCCAGGCGCCGTCGGCCTCGCGGCGAAACGACAGGGCGAGCCTTGCCGCGTTCAGGTGCGAGCCGCCCGCCGAAAAGGTGGAGGTCTGCAGCATCACCCAACTGCCGCGCGCGGTGTCGGCGCACTGCACCTCGATGAGTTCCGAGGTGAGAAAGTGCACGTTCACGGCGAAGTGCGGCGGCGTGCTCATGTACTTGGCGAACATGGCGCGGATCGCATCGCGGCCTTCGTAGCCTCCGAAACTCTGCGTATAGCGGGCGCCCTTGCCGCGCCAGAGGGCGTCCTCGGTGAAGAGGCCGGCCAGCTCGTCGAGCGGGGTGTCGGCATCCAGCGCGTCGCACAGCACCATGTAGCGGTTCATACAGGCGCGGATGGCCTGCTCGCTCTCCAGACGCTCCAGGCGCGCGAGCGCTTCGGCCAGGCGGGTATCGGCGGCGTCGACCATGGGGCTCAGGCCGGAAACTCGAGTTCGCGGCCGATGCGCGCCTCGACGCGCGCGTACTTCCACATCTTGTACGTGCCGTCGCCCACCGGCGTGGTGCGGAACAGGTTGCAGGCCGCGGTGACCGTGTCGTAGTCGGGCATGTCGGCCAGCACGTAGGTCGTCCAGGGGTAGTTGGGCGAGGCGCCGACCATGATGCGGTCGTCGTCCATGTTGCCGATGATGCGTGCGCCGGGCAGCTCGCCCATGCCCTTCATCACGGCCGTGAACGCGGTCCAGACATCCTTGGCCTCAGCCGAGGTGGAATCGAAGAAGTTCTGCTGGATGCCGATGCAGAACAGGACGCGGAGAGGCTTCTTGTCGCTCATGAATCACCTGTCGAGTGGAGGGTTGGACGGATCAGAGATAACCGGGCAGCGGCTCGCCGCCGAAGAACATGGCGCCCGCGTTCTGGTAGGTGATGTCGCCGAGAAAGGCGTGCTGGGTCACGACGCCGGCGTCGCGCACGCACCAGGATAGCGGGCTGCTGTTGTAAATGCCGGTCATGCCCGACATCATCTGCGCGCTGCGCGCGACCTCGGCCGATACGCGGGCGGCGTGGCTGGCGGACAGGCGCAGCAGGTTGTTCTGCTCGCGCGAGACCGGGTCGCCCTTTTCCAGGCTCTGCCAGGCGTCGTCGATAGCCTCGTAGAACCAGCAGCGCGCCGAGCGCAGGGCGGCCTCCGCCTTGGCGATGTCGACCTGGGTGAGGGGACGCTCGGCGAGCTTGGGCGCGCCGGTCACGGAGATGCGTCCGGTCGCCATGCCGCGCACTTCGTCCAGCGCGGCGCGGGCCACGCCCAGACCGACCACGGCGAGAACCTGGGCGGCGAAGGCGAGCGAGGGGTAGCGGAACATGGGCTCGGTCAGGTTGGACGCGCCCCCGCGCACGAAGGTCCAGTCCTCGGGCACAACCACGCCGTCGACCACGATGTCGTGGCTGCCGGTGCCGGTCATGCCGCTGACGTCCCAGGTGTGCTCGATGCGCACCTGCTCGCGGGGCATGACGGCCATGCGCGGCAGGCCGGTGGTCTCGCCCTTGCGCGGGCTGATGCCCACGCCGATCACCGTGGCACCCATGCACCCGCTCGCGAAGCTCCAGCGTCCCTTGACGAGCAGGCCGCCGTCCACATAGGTGGCCGGCTGCGGCGGGAAGATCCCGCCGGCGAACACCACGTCGGGCGAGTCGGCATAGATCCGGCGGATGGTCGGCACGGGCAGGGCGGCGAGATAGACCGCCGCCATGCCGAAGCTCGCCACCCAGCCGGCCGAGCCGTCGGCCTGGGAGATGGTCTCGACGAGCTCACAGAACTGTCCCGCGGTACGCTCGTCGCCGCCCAGGCTGCGCGGCACGATGGCGCGGTACACGCCCAGGGCGCGGAACCGGTCGATGATGTCCTGCGAGATATAGCGTTGCCGCTCGAATTCCTGGCGTCGTGCGCGGATGTCGGCGAGCAGGGCGGGCAGATCGACCGGCGGCGCGCTGCCGGTTGCGCCCGGCGACACGGCGGCATGCGCTTGCGGCGCGGGAGTGGCGAGAGTGGGCGTCATGGGGTCTCCATCAGAAGGCGGTGGCGGCGAGACGCTGTGCGATCTCGCGGCCTATGGCGCAAAGCCGGGCGTCGGCGCCGCGCGCGGCGACCAGTTGCAGGCCGGCCGGCAAGCCGGCCGAGGTGAGCAGGGGCAGGTTGAGCGCGGGGTGGCCGGACAGGTTGAACGGGCGCACGTAGCGCGTGATGCCGATCTGGGCGGCGAGATCCTCGGCCTCGTCCAGGCGCGGCGGCACCGCCGGCAGGGTGGGCAGGGCCAGAACGTCGCATTCGGCGAGCGCGGCGTCGACCTCGGCGGTGAAGGCCTCGCGCACCGCCGCGGCGGCGGCGACCTCGGCCGGCCGCGTGAGGCCGGCCTTGCGCAGGCGTGCCGCGACGTCCGCGCCCAGGCGAGGATCGTCGATCAAGTGGGCGTAGGCCTGCCAGTTCTCGGCGTTGATGAGTGCAAGGCCCGCGTCGTAGGCCTGATCGAACAGGTTCAGGCGCACGGGCGCCTGCTGCGCGCCGCTGGCCGCCAGCGCCGCTGCGAACGCCGCGGCCACGTCGTCGGCGGCCGCGAGCGCAGGCACGCCGATGCGCAAGGCGGCTGGCGCGTCCACGGCCGCGAAGCCCGGCACCAGGGCGGTCATCACGGCCGTCAGGGTATCCATGTCGCGCGCGAACGGGCCGACGCAATCCAGCGAGCTGGCCGACGGCGCCACGCCGCGCCGATCCACCAGGCCGTAAGTGGGCTTCAGCCCGAAGATGCCGCAGCACGCGGCCGGCACGCGCACCGAGCCGCCGGTATCGGTACCTATGGCCGCATCGGCGAGACCGGCGGCGACGACCGCCGCCGATCCGCTCGACGAGCCGCCGGGAATGCGATCGGGCCAGCGCGGATTGACCGGCGTGCCGTCGTGGTGATTGATGCCGGTGGTGCCGAAGGCGAGTTCGTGCAGCACGGTCTTGCCCGTGATGCGCCAGCCGTCGGCGAGCAGGCCCTCGACGAGCGCGGCGTGCCTGCGGGCGGGCAGCGCGTGCGCATAGGCGCGGCTGCCGCACCGGGTGGCGACGCCGGCCACGTCGATGGTGTCCTTGACCATCACCGTGCGAGCGGCGCTGCCCAGGGACAGCGTCAGCAGCACACCGCTCGCGCCGGTTTCGACGCCGGGGGGCTCAGCGCCGGCGCTCGCGGGAGAGGCAGAACGTGATTTCATTTGAGAATTCACATGAAATTTCTAATAAATGGGCGCATGAGAGGCGAATTTCGTTCCGGCATGAGGTGCGCGTCGGCACATGCTGTCTCACGCACTATATCGGGAAGCCGGCATGCAAGAAAGGTCTGGACATTCGGGATTTCCCTGAGTCAGGTCGCCTGTCTATAAGATTGAATAGTTACGTGAAATATCAATCAAAAAGACGACGCAATCGACGACAGATGAAATGCAATTTTCGGGCCAACTTTTTCAACCGTCCGACGCGCAAGGCGTGCGGGATTACCCGGGGTATCGGTTGCTCCGGGTTCGCGCATAGACTCCCTGAAAAAGTGCATTCGGCACTGGATTGGTGAGGTTTTCCGAAGACTTGGTCTGCGCTGGCGTGTCCGCGGCGCAACCGGCGGCGAGCCGGACGCAGACGGGGAAGGTTTTTCCTCAATGCTTGAAATTTCCATCAATTAATCCAGTTTTTGGCACGGCTTTCGCTTAGCTTTTTCTACACGTTTTTCAAGCCGCCTCACTGGTGGTTTGTGTCCCTCGGAGAGCACAATGGTTATCAAGCGTTTGTTGGCGCCCGTCGTCGCCTGCCTGGTCTGTGCGGCCGGCGTTCAGGCTCATGCGCAGGTCAAGGTCGGGGTGATCACGTCGTCCACGGGGCCGATCGCGCTGGTGGGGATTCCACAGAAAAACACCGTCGATCTGTTGCCCAGGGAAGCGGGCGGGCTGTCGATCCAGTACATCTCGCTCGACGACGCGAGCGATCCCACGGCAACCGCGTCGAACTTCAAGAAGCTGCTGTCCGAGGGCGTCGACGCCGTGATCGGGCCCAGCGGATCGCCCAATGCCATGGGCGTCATCCCGTTCGCCGCCGATGCCAAGGTGCCCTTGCTGGCGCCGGTGGGCACGGCGGCTGTCGTGCTGCCCATGAACGAGCAGAAGAAGTGGGTGTTCAAGACCACCCAGAACGACGACCTCATCGCCGAGGCCCTGGTCGAGCACATGGCCAAGGCGGGGGTCAAGCGCCTGGGCTTCGTCGGTACGGCCGATCCGTATGGCGACAACTGGCAGAAGGTGGTCGCGGGCCTGGTCAAGGACAAGGGTATCGAGCTGGTCGCCAGCGAGCGCTTCCAGCGCCAGGACACCTCGGTCACCGCCCAGTCGATCAAGCTGATCGCCGCACGTCCCGACGCAGTGCTCGTGGCCGCGCCGGGCAGCTCCTCGGTGATGCCGCAGACCACCTTGTTCGACCAGGGTTTCAAGGGCCAGATGTACCAGACCCATGGCGCGGCGCTGCCCGACTTCCTGAAGCTCGGAGGCAGGAAGGTGGAAGGCACGATTCTCGCGGCCAGCCTGATGCTGGTGCTGGACGAGGTGCCGGACTCGCATCCGTCCAAGCAGATCGCAGCCGACTACATCAAGGCCTACCAGGACAAGTACGGCAATGTGCCCGCCACCTTCGGCGCCAACGTGTACGACGCCGGTCTGCTGCTCGAGCGCGCCATCCCGGTGGCCGCCAAGGCCGGCCAGCCCGGCACGCCCGAGTTCCGCAGCGCCCTGCGCGACGCCCTCGAGCAGACCAGCGAGCTGCCGGCCACCCAGGGCGTCTACACCATGACGCCGGAGGACCACAGCGGCTTCGACGAGCGCGGCCGCGAACTCATCACCGTCAAGGACGGCCAGTGGCGCTTGCTCAAGTAACGGCCTGACGTGAGGCTGGCGGCCTCGCCTCAGCTCTCACGTCTTCCTTCGATCCGTCTTCCGGGCGTCCGAGCGACGCCCCGGGGGATGCTGTGCTCCGAACACCAGAGATGATCAAGATTCACTGCCCACCTGGCGCGCCCGGCGCGCAACCGACATCGCCGCGTAGGCGCCGTGTCCGTTGCGCCGTCGGCTGCCGCGTCCGCGCGGAGAGAGCCGCATGAACCTGCAGATCGTCGCTCTGCTGGGACAGGACGGCCTGACCAACGGCGCCATCTACGCGCTGCTCGCGCTGTCCATCCTGCTCGTTTTCACCGTCACCCGCGTGCTGCTGATTCCGCAGGGCGAGTTCGTCGCTTTCGGCGCGCTCACCATGGCGGCGATCCAGGCGGGCCGTCCCGCCGGGCTCGCCTGGCTGGTGCTGGCACTCGCCCTCGCGGCGGCCGTCGCCGACGTGGCGGCCGGCCTGCGCCGCCGCGCGAACGGCCATCCGTTCCGGCTCGGGCTGCGCACCGCCGCCATGCCGGTGTACGCCGCCGCGCTGCTCGGCCTGGTGTCCATTCTGCCGCTCGATGAGTTGCCCATGGGCGTGCAGGCCTTGGTCACGCTCGGGCTGGTCACACCGCTCGGCCCGCTGATGTATCGCATCTTCTTTCAGCCGATCGCGGCCGCCCACGGCCTGGTGCTGCTGATCGTCTCGATCGCCGTGCACGTCAGCCTGGTCGGCATCGGCCTGTTGATCTTCGGCGCCGAGGGTTCGCGCACCGAGCCGTTCTCCGAGGCCGGCCTGGACCTGGGCTTCGTCATGGTCAACAGCCAGACGCTGTGGGTGCTGGCGGTGTCGCTGCTGCTCATCGTCGCGCTCTACACCTTCTTCGAGCGTACGCTGTACGGCAAGGCCCTGCGCGCCACCGCCGTGCAGCAGCTCGGTGCCCGTCTCATGGGCATTTCGCCGGCGCTGGCCGGCAAGGCCAGCTTCGCGCTCGCGGCCTTCATGGGCGGTCTGTCGGGGATCCTGATCGCGCCGCTCACCACCCTGTACTTCGATTCCGGTTTCATCATCAGCCTGAAGGGCTTCGTCGGCGCCATCATCGGCGGGCTGGCGAGCTATCCGGTGGCGGCGCTCGGCGCGCTGGCCGTCGGCCTGGTCGAATCGTTCTCGACCTTCTGGGCGAGCAGCTACAAAGAGGTGCTGGTGTTCACGCTGATCCTGCCGTTCTTGCTGTGGCGCTCGCTCAAGGGCGGGCATGGCGGGGAGGACGAGGAATGAAGCTGCGTCCCGCCGTTCTCGTCTTCGTCGCCGCACTCGCGGTGGCCCCCGCGCTGGCGTCCGCCTACCAGATGACGCTGCTCAACCACATCGGCATCTACGCGCTCACGGCGCTGGGCGTGGTGCTGCTCACCGGCGTCGCCGGCATGACCAGCTTCGGGCAGGCGGCCTTCGTCGGCCTGGGCGCCTACACCACGGCGGTGCTGCTCGCACCGTCGACCCTGGACCTCGGCGCACGGGTCGGCTCGCCCTGGCTCGCGCTGGGCCTGGGCCTGCTGCTCACGCTGGCGTTCGCCCTGGTGCTCGGCCTGCTCACGCTGCGCTTGTCGGGCCATTACCTGCCGCTGGGCACGATCGCCTGGGGGATCTCGCTGTATTCGCTGTTCGGCACCGTCGAAGGCCTGGGCGGGCACACCGGCATCGCCGACCTGCCGCCGCTCACCCTGTTCGGGGTCTCCTTCGCGGATACGCGCCGTCTGTATTACGTGATCTGGCTGGTCTTGCTGGGCGCCATCTGGGTCACCAGCAACCTGCTCGATTCGCGTACCGGGCGGGCCATCCGCGCGCTCAAGGGCGGGCAGGAAATGGCCTCGTCCATGGGCGTGAACGTGTTCCGCGCGAAGATGACGGCGTTCCTGGTGGCGGCTGCCTTCGCCGGCGTCGCGGGCTGGCTCTACGCCTACAACCAGCGCTTCGTGAGCCCGGCGCCCTTCGGCCTGAACGCCGGCATCGACTATCTCTTCATGGGCCTGCTGGGCGGCATCGGCAGCGTGTGGGGGGCCATCGTCGGCGCCGCCTCGGTGATCCTCCTGCGCGAGTGGCTGCAGGACGTGCTGCCGCACCTGCTCGGACGCAGCGGCAATTTCGAGAGCATCGTCTTCGGCCTGCTCATCGTGCTCGTCATGCAACGCTGGCCCGGCGGCCTGTGGTCCGCGGTGCAGGCACGGCTGCCGCGCAACCGGCTGCGCGCCCGCCTGTCCGAGCAGCCGGTGCCCGAACTGCCGCGGCGCCAGCCGCCGCGCAAGGGCGAGCGGGTGCTCGAAGTGAGCGGGCTCACCCGGCGCTTCGGCGGGCTGGTCGCCAACAAGGACATGGCGCTGCGCGTGGACGCCGGCGAGATCCTGGCGGTGATCGGCCCCAACGGCGCGGGCAAGAGCACGTTGTTCAACCTGCTGTCGTGCGTGGACACGCCCAACGCGGGCGAGATCGTGTTCCTCGGCGAGCGCATCAACGGCTACAGCCCGCGCAAGGTGGCGCGGGCCGGGCTGTCGCGCACCTTCCAGCACGTCAAGCTGCTGCCGCGCATGACCGTGCTCGAGAACGTGGCCATCGGCGCGCACCAGCGCGGTCATCGCGGCGTGTTCGCCTCCGCCCTGCGCCTGGACGGCACGGAAGAGGCGCGCCTGCTCGCCGAAGCCCGCCGCCAACTGGAGCGCGTGGGCCTGGGTGAATACCTGCATCACGAAGCCGGCAGCCTCGCGCTGGGCCAGCAGCGCATCCTCGAGATCGCGCGGGCGCTGTGCGCCGACCCCTGCCTGCTGCTGCTCGACGAACCGGCCGCGGGCCTGCGCCACAAGGAAAAGCAGGCGCTCGCCGAGCTGCTGCGCAAGCTGCGCGCCGAGGGCATGGCCGTGCTGCTGGTCGAGCACGACATGGATTTCGTCATGGGCCTGGTCGATCGCGTGGTCGTGATGGAGTTCGGCCAGCGCATCGCCGAGGGCCTGCCCGAGGAAGTGCAGCGCAACCCGGCCGTACTCGAAGCCTATCTGGGAGGTGCGGAATGAGTGCATCCAACGAAGCCGCGCCCCTGCTCGAGGTGCACCGGCTGGGCGCCTGCTACGGTCGCGTGCAGGCCTTGAGCGACATCGATCTGCAGGTGGGGCAGGGCCAGATCGTCACGGTGATCGGCCCCAACGGCGCCGGCAAGACGACGCTGCTGTGCGCGCTCATGGGCGTGCTGCCCGCCACCGGACGCGTCGTCTTCGACGGCGACGCCGCGTCCGGCGCGGCCGACATCGAGGAGCGCGTCGCGCAGGGGCTGGCGCTGGTGCCGGAGAGCCGGGCGCTGTTCGCCAGCATGTCGGTGGAGGACAACCTGCGGCTGGGCGCCTTCCGCTTTCATCGCCGGCCCAAGGCCGAGCACGAGGCTGCGCTCGAAGAAGTCTTCCAGCTCTTTCCGCGCCTGCGCGAGCGCCGCCAGCAGGATGCCGCCACCTTGTCCGGCGGCGAGCGCCAGATGCTCGCGGTCGGCCGCGCGCTGATGGGCAAGCCGCGCCTGCTGATGCTGGACGAGCCCAGCCTGGGCCTTGCGCCGCTGATCGTGCGCGACATCTTTCGCATCATCGGCGAGCTGCGCGCGCGCGGCGTGTCGGTGCTGCTGGTCGAGCAGAACGCGCGCGCGGCGCTGCGCATCGCCGACTACGCCTACGTGCTCGAACTCGGGCGCATCGCGATGCAAGGGCCGGCGGCCGAACTCGCCAACGATCCGCGCGTGGTCGATGCCTATCTGGGCGCCGGCAGCCGCCACCAGGAGCTGCTCTCGACATGAGTGCCGCAACCTCGCATGCCGAAGCACCCTTGCGGATCGGCGTCGCCGGCGCCGGCGCGATCGGCTGCACCCTCGCGGCCGTGCTCGCGCGCGGCGGCCAGCAGGTGTCCCTGCTCGCGCGCGGCGCGACCCTGCGCGCCATCGCGGCGGGCGGCGTGCGGCTCACCGACGCGGCCGGCACCGCCGAGGTGCCGGTACGCGCATCGGACTCGGCCGCCGCGCTGGGCGTGCAGGACGTGGTCTTCGTCTGCACCAAGGCGCAGGACGTCGCCGGCATTCTGCCGGCGCTCGCCCCCATGATCGGGCCCGATACGACGATCGTGCCGCTCATCAACGGCGTGCCCTGGTGGTACTTCCAGGGCCTGCCCGGACGCCTGGAGGGCAGGGCGGTGGCGGCCGTCGACCCGCAGGGCGTACTCGCCGGCTCGGTGCGGCGCGAGCAACTCGTGGGCGCCGTGGTGTTCATCACCGCCGAACGCGTGCAGCCCGCCGAAGTCGTCTCGCCCAACCCCATGCTCATCATCCTGGGCGAGTTGGCGCACATGGAAACCCCGCGCGTGCGACGCATCGCGGCGGCGCTGGATGCCGCGGGCATCGAAGCCCGCGTCAGCCCGGCCATCCGCGACGCGCTCTGGACCAAGGTCCTTGCCAATCTCACGTCCAATCCCCTGTCGGTGGTGAGCGGCGGCACGCTGCAGCAAATCTACAGCGACCCGCGCTTGCTGCCGATCGCGCGCAAGATGCTCGACGAAGGCCTGGCGCTGGCCGCGGCCTATGGCGCGCGCATCGTGTTCGATCCGCCCACCTTCATCGCGCAGGGGGCTGCGATGGGGCCGATCCGCACCTCCATGCTGCAGGACGCGCTGCACGGCCGCCCGCTGGAGCTCGCAGCGATCGGCGACGCGGTGCTGGAGCTTGCCGAGCTGCAGGGCATTCCGATGCCTGTCACGCGGGACGTCATCGGTCTCGCGCGTTTTCGCGAGGACGCCATGCGGGCGTCCCGCTCTTGAACGGAGTTTCGCCATGTCCACGTTCTCCCGAACCCCCACCCGAGTCGAGCGTCCCGAACAGTGTTCGGAGGAAGAGTGGGCGCTGCGCTGCCAGCTTGCCGAGTGCTATCACCTGGTCGACTACATGGGCTGGACCGAGACCATCTTCAACCACATCTCGGCGCGCCTGCCCGGCCCGGCGCATCATTACCTGGTCAACCCGTTCGGCCTGAACTACACCGAGGTCACGCCGCTCAACCTGCTCAAGGTCGACCTCGAGGGCCACAAGCTCGAGCCCTCGCCGTACGACGGCAACCCGGCCGGCTTCGCCCTGCACGCCGCGGTGCACGCCGCGCGCGAGGACGTGCAGTGCATCATCCATACGCACACCACACCGATCTCGGCGGTGGTGCAGAAGCGGGGCGGGTTCGACCACAACAGCTTCTACGGCGCACAGTTGTATGGCCGTGTGGGCTATCACACCTTCGAAGGCATCACCCTCTTCGACGACGAGAAGTCGCGCATGGTGGCGAGCCTGGGCGACAAGCACATCCTGGTACTGCGCAACCACGGTGTGGCCGTGGCCGAAAGCAGCATCGCCAAGGCTTTCTTCCTGCTCTGGACCGTGCAGCGCGCGGCCGAGATCCAGTGCGCCGCCGGCGCGCTCGGCGGCGAAGACGTGCCGCTGGGCGCGGACGTGCAGCAAAAGTGCGCCGATCTCACGGCCATGCTCATTCGCGACAGCGGCTTCGCGGTCAAGTTCTTCGACGCCATGGTCCGCAAGATGCACGCGCAGCGAGGGCCGGGCTGGTGAGCGGCAAAGGGCGCGCCGAGCAACTGTTGCTAGAATCGCCCGGGCACGCGGTCCAACCGCACAGGGCCTGGCCGCGAGCCGGTTCACGATTCTCCTACACCATGAGCACTCCCAAGCGCCTGAGTCGCTACAACCCGGCCAGCGAAGACTTTCGCAAGGAAGAATTCCCCTTCTACTGGGTAGCCCGCCTGAACGGCGTCTATCACCAACACATGGAACGTGCCTTGCGCAAGGTGGGTGCCGACGTGCCGACCTGGCGCGTGCTCTTCATCCTGAAGGAGAACGGTACCTCGAGCATGTCGGAGATCTCCGAGCATGCCATCGCCAAGCTGTCGACCATCACCAAGATCGTCTATCGCATGCGTGCCGAGGGGCTGGTCGAGACCTCGACCTCGGCGAACGATGGGCGGGTCACCGAGGTGTCCGTCACCGAGGCGGGCCGGCAGGCGATCGCGGCGATCCAGGAGGCCACCCAGAATCTCTTCGCGCGCAGCTTTCGCGGCCTGACACCGGCGCAGATCACCAAGCTCAACCAGTTGCTCGAAGTGCTGTTCAACAACCTCAACGAGCACTGAGCGGCCCCGCGCGGCTGCGCGCGCCGCGCCCGCGCCTTCTTCGGGCCCGTGTTGCGGTGGAAGATTGCATGCGCGGCGCCTTGCGCTACTATCGCCCGGCTCGCTCCGCCCACGGCGCATCAGGTCCGAATCGCATGCAAACCCCGAAACTCGACAACCCTTATCTGGAAAACCTCGGTGTCAGGCTGGACGCCTGGCAGCCGGGGCACGTGGTGATGTCCCTGCTCACCGACGAGAGCCACGCCAATCGCACCGGCGTGGTGCAGGGCGGCATCGTCGCCACGGTGCTCGACGCCGCGGCGGGCTATGCGGGTCTGATGTCGGAGGAAGGCGAGCCCGGCCACGCTGCGACGATCTCGCTGGCCATCAACTATGTGGCGCCGGCGCGGCTGGGCGCGCTGCGGGTCGAGGCGCGCATCACGGGCGGCGGGCGCAAGGTCTATTTTTCCGAAGCCAAAGTCTTCGACGCCGGGGGCAACCTGGTCGCCACGGCACAGGGCAGTTTCCGTCGCTACGGCGGCCAGCGCCCCGCCTGAGCGGGCGCGGCGCCTCGGTTGCCGGGGCCCTGGCGGGCGTGGCTGTCCAGGGTGCGCGGACACGGGCGCGGGCCGCGCGGCGCGCATCGCACAAGATGTGAAAGCCGGTACAATCAAGAGTTTTTTCAATGACGCCACTTTAGCGTCGCACCGGCTACACGGTGCGAAGTGCGTGGCCCCAACCCGGTTCAGTCCATGTCCGCAACCTCCGCTCTACGCCGCAAGTGCGTGCTAGGCAACTGGAAGATGAACGGCTCGCTCGCCGCCAACGCGAGCCTCCTGGAAGCGCTCGTCGCCGCGCTCGGCAAGGTGCAGAACGTCGACGTGGGCGTAGCCGTGCCCTTCCCCTATCTCGCGCAGGCGCAGCAGGCGCTGGGGGGCTCTCCCGTGCGCTGGGGCGCGCAGGACGTCAGCGCCCATGCCAGCGGTGCCTACACTGGCGAGGTCGCCGGCCCGATGCTGGTCGACTTCGGCGCGAGCTTCGTGCTGGTCGGCCATTCGGAGCGGCGCAGCCTGCATGGCGAGACGAGTGACGTCGTCGCGGACAAGGCCAAGGCGGCCCTGGCGGCGGGCCTGACGCCCGTGGTCTGCGTGGGCGAGACGCTGGCCGAGCGCGAAGCGGGCACGACGCTCGCCGTGATCGGCGAACAGCTCGCGCCGGTGCTGGCGCTGGGCGCGGACGCGGTCAAGCGCATGATCGTCGCCTACGAGCCGGTGTGGGCGATCGGCACCGGGCGCACTGCGTCGCCGGAGCAGGCGCAGGAAGTGCACGCCGCCATACGCGAGCGGCTGCGGCAGGCGGGCGCGGGCGAGGTGCAGGTGCTGTACGGCGGCAGCGTGAAGGCGGCGAACGCTGCCAGCCTCTTCGCCATGGCCGACATCGACGGCGGGCTGGTCGGCGGCGCGTCGCTCGACGCCCAGGATTTTGCAGGCATCGTCGCAGCCGCGACGGCCTGACGCGATACAACGAACAACGGCCGCCCTTCAGGGCGGCGATTTCATAGGATGAACCCCGGGGCCGGCGACGGCTTCGGAGCGGGAGCTGGAAATGTCTTGGATTCTTAGCGTGCTGCTGGTGGTGCAGGTCGTCTCGGCCATCGGCATCATCGTTCTGGTGCTGTTGCAGCAGGGCAAGGGCGCCGACATGGGCTCGGCCTTCGGCGGCGGCGGGGCTGGCAGTCTGTTCGGCGCGGCCGGTGCAGCGAACTTTCTTTCGCGCGCCACGAAATGGGCGGCCATCGTCTTCTTCTGCACCACGGGCGGGCTCGCCTACCTCAGCCATTCGCGTTCCCCGGCCGGTGCGCCGGCCGGCGTGATGGAAGGGTATCAGGCGCCGGACCATTCCGTGCCGCAGGCCCCGGGCGCGGGCGAGGGTTCCGTGCCCAGCGTACCCAGTGTGCCCAATGCGGCCGACGTGCCGGCTGCCCCGGCGCAGCCGGCCAACCCGCCCGCCGAACCGTCGGTGCCGCCCGCGCCGCCGGCCGCTCCCGCCGAGGCCCCGGCGCAGCCCGAGGTTCCGGCTGCGCCCCAGGCGCCGGCAGAGCCCGCCGCGCCGGCACCGTCCGACACCCCGGCACAGCCGGAAGCGTCCGAAGCGGCCCCGGCCGCCGAGCCGCAGGCCGGCTCCACGGACAGGCCCGCGCAATAAGGCCGAGGCAGGCACGCTGTACCCCTACACAATTGAGTACAGCGTGCTATAATCTTTTTCTTGTCGCAGCACGAAGCGTTCTTGAGCTGAAAGGCCCAAGGTCTTGACGCAACGTGCTCCGCGCCCAAGCCGTCGTGGTGGAATTGGTAGACACGCTATCTTGAGGGGGTAGTGGCGAAAGCTGTGCGAGTTCGAGTCTCGCCGACGGCACCAGCGATTCAGTGCAAGAAAGTCTGAAACCCGCATGAAGATGGCTTCTGCGGGTTTTTTGTCGTGTGGGCTACGCCCAATACGCCAGCCAGATCCGGCCCACCAAATTTCCGCGGCGGTGCTGGGCTATCGGCTGATCTTCCCGAGGCAAGGCTGGCGGAGAACGCTGCGTCCATCGTCGCCGAGGCGCTGGGCAAGGCCCATCCATGCCTGCGCTGGCGCCTGTTAACAGGTCCTGGGACGAACCGGACAAGCACAATACGGCCACGGGGTCTGACTATGCCTGTACCGCGGACCCCGAGGCAGTGCAAGCCTGGACTATTCTGGCAGGTGCCCGGGTCTGCCCGACCCCCTCCACACGCAAGGAGCGTTGCCATGCCCCCCATCCATGAATCGGCCGCCGTCGGCTTTTCCGCAGAGGCGGACACCTATGCCCGCGGGCGACCCGATTATCCGGACGCCCTGATCGACTGGCTGCGGCAGCCGCTGGGGGTGATGCCGGGCGCGGCCGTCGTGGACTTGGGCGCCGGCACCGGCAAGTTCACCCGCCTGCTCACCCGTACCGGGGCCAGCGTCTGCGCGGTGGAGCCCGTCGCCGCCATGCGCGAGGCGCTCGCCCGCGAGCTGCCCGAGGTCCCGGCCTTGCCCGGCACCGCCGAAGCCATACCGCTGCCCGATGCCAGCGTGCAGGCCGTCGTCTGCGCGCAGGCGTTCCATTGGTTCGCCTCGGTGGAAGCGTTGGCCGAGATCCATCGCGTGCTGGCGCCGCAAGGGCGCCTCGGGCTGGTCTGGAACGTCCGTGACGAGTCGGTGGATTGGGTGGCCGCGATCAGCCGCATCATGGCGCCGTTCGAGACCGAGACGCCGCGCCATCATCGGGGCGAATGGCGCGAGCCCTTCGCCCGGAGCGCGCTGTTCACGCTGCCCGAGCCCAGCAGCTTTGCGTATGCCCACGTCGGCCCGCCTCGCGTCGTGGTGATGGACCGCATGCTGTCCGTGAGCTTCATCGCTGCGCTGCCGGATGCCGAGAAGGCGGCCGTCAAGGCGCAACTGGAGGCGCTGATCCAAGACCATCCGGCACTGCGCGGCAAGGATACGGTGGCCTTTCCGTACCGGACGGACGCCTACGCCTGCACGCGGCGCTGAGCCCGCTGGGATGCGGCGGGGCCGGCCCTGGTCCTACCTGCGCTGCCGCGCAGCCAGCCCTTCGACGATGTGCGCCGGGGCCTGGGCGTAGCGCTTGAATTCCATGGTGTAGGTCGCACGCCCCTGGGACATCGAACGCAGCGTGGTGGAATAGCCGAACATTTCCGAGAGCGGAACCTCGGCCTTGATCGCCTTGCCGCCGCCCAGCATGTCCTCCATGCCCTGCACCATGCCCCGGCGCGACGCGAGATCACCCATGACGTTGCCGGCATAGTCCTCGGGCGTTTCCACCTGGACCGCCATGATCGGTTCGAGGATGGCCGGCTGCGCGCGCCGGCAGGCCTCCTTGAAGCCCATGATGGCGGCCATGCGGAATGCCTGCTCGGAGGAGTCCACGTCGTGGTACGAGCCGAAGGTGAGGTGCACCTGGACGTCGACCACCGGGTAGCCGGCGAGCACGCCCGCCTGCAGCGCCTGCTCCACGCCCTTTTGCACCGCGGGAATGTACTCGCGCGGGATCACGCCGCCCTTGATCTCGTCGTGAAAGACGAAGCCCTGGCCCGCTGCGTTGGGCTCGACGGTGAACACGACGTGGCCGTACTGCCCCTTGCCGCCTGACTGCCGCACGAACTTGCCCTCGACGTCGGTAACCCGCTTGCGGATGGTTTCCCGGTAGGCCACCTGCGGCTTGCCCACGCTGGCCTCGACGCCGAACTCGCGCTTCATGCGATCGACCAGGATCTCCAGGTGCAGCTCGCCCATGCCGCCGATGATCGTCTGTCCGGAGTCTTCGTCGGTGCTGACCCGGAACGACGGGTCTTCGGCGGCCAGGCGCGAGAGCGCCATGCCCATCTTCTCCTGGTCGGCCTTGGACCGCGGCTCGACGGCCTGGCGGATGACGGGTTCGGGGAACGCCATGCGTTCCAGGGTGATGATGGCCTCGGGCGCGCACAGGGTGTCGCCGGTGGTGACGTCCTTCAGGCCGACACAGGCGGCGATGTCGCCGGCGTGAAGTTCTTCGATGTCCCGGCGATGGTCCGCGTGCATCTGGACGATGCGGCCGATGCGCTCCTTCCTGGCCTTGACCGGGTTGTACACGCTGTCGCCCTTGGCGAGCACGCCCGAGTACACGCGCACGAACGTGAGCTGGCCGACGTAGGGGTCGGTCATGAGCTTGAACGCCAGCGCAGAGAACGGCTCGGCGTCGGCGGCGTGCCGGCTCGCCGGCCGGCCGTCCTCGTCCACGCCCACGACCGGCGGCACGTCGATCGGCGAGGGCATGAACTCGACCACGGCGTCGAGCATGCGCTGCACGCCCTTGTTCTTGAAGGCCGAGCCGCACAGCATGGGCTGGATCTCGCCGGCGATGGTGCGCTGGCGCAGGCCCTGCGTGATCTCGTCCACGCTGAGCTCGCCGGTGTCGAGGTATTTGTTCATGAGGGCGTCGGACGCCTCCGCCGCCGCCTCCATCATCTTCTCGCGCCACAGGTTGGCGCTGGCCACGAGCTCGGCCGGAATCGGCGCGTACGAGAACTTCATGCCCTGCGTCGCCTCGTCCCAGAAAATGGCCCGCATGAGGCGCAGGTCGACCACGCCCTTGAAATCGTCCTCGGCGCCGATGGGGATGACCACGGGCACCGGGTTGGCCTTGAGCCGCTCGAGCATCATCTGCCGCACGCGGAAGAAGTCGGCGCCGACCCGGTCCATCTTGTTGACGAAGGCAAGGCGCGGCACGCGATACTTGTTGGCCTGGCGCCAGACGGTCTCGGACTGCGGCTGCACGCCGCCCACCGAGTCATACACCATCACGGCGCCGTCGAGCACCCGCATGGAGCGCTCCACCTCGATGGTGAAATCCACGTGCCCGGGCGTGTCGATGATGTTGATGCGGTGCTCGGCGTAGCCTTGGTCCATGCCCTTCCAGAAGCAGGTGGTGGCCGCCGAGGTGATGGTGATGCCGCGCTCCTGCTCCTGCGCCATCCAGTCCATGGTGGCCGCGCCGTCGTGCACCTCGCCCAGCTTGTGGTTGACCCCTGTATAGAAGAGGATGCGCTCGGTGGTGGTGGTCTTGCCCGCGTCGATGTGCGCGGAAATGCCGATGTTGCGATAGCGCTCGATGGGAGTGTGGCGGCTCATGGCGATACCTCGATCTCCAGGCGGCAAGAGGGTGCAGCGCCGGGCGCACCGCACCACGCCGGGTGCAGCAAATTATGATCGCTTTTTCACCGTCTTGCCGCATGGACGGGCGCCGGCTGTAACCGGCTGTGGCGCGCACAGCGCTGTTCCCCCGCGGGGAGGCACTTGTTGCCTTGGGAGCGGGCCGGCGGCAAAAAAAAGCCGCCGGCCCGTGGCGGGGCGGCGGCTTGCGCAGCGAGCCCGGGCGGCGTGCGCCCGATGCCGTGCGTCAGCGCATCAGATCGCTGCGTCCTTCAGCTTCTTCAGCGCACGGGCCTTGACGCGCACCGAGGCGGGCTTGGCCGGGAATTCGCGCTCGAGGCCGGTGAACGGGTCCTTGCGCACGCCCTTCTTGCGGGCCGGCACCTTCTGCGTGGAGATCTTCAGCAGGCCGGGCAGGGTGAACTCGCCGGCGCCGCGCTTGTGGATCGCGCCGAGGATGGTGTCTTCCAGAGCCGCCACGATCGACTTGACGATCTTCACGTCGGCGCTGGCCTGTTCGGCCAGGTGCTTGATCAGCGAGACCTTGGTGAAGCCGGACTTGATCGGCTTGAGGGCGGCGGCGGTCTTGGCCGGCGTCTTGGCGGCCTTCACCGCCTTGGTGGCAGCCTTGGCCGGCGCCGCGCTCTTGGCAGGGGCCTTGACCGCAGCCTTCTTGGCTGCAGTACGCACCGCAGTCTGGGCGGCCTTGGCCGGGGCCTTGGCGGCAGGCTTCGCGGCGGGTTGCTTGGCGGCCTTGACTGCACTCTTCACGACGGGTTTCTTGGGGCTTTTCTTGGCGACTGCCATTGAGACTCCAGCGGATATTAAAAGAAACAGGGAAGCGCGATTGTATTAGCCCTTGGCGCGTTCGCGTCGTGAAAAGAGCCGCATTTCCGTGCCTTTTTGTGTCGAACGGCCTCATGCACGCCAAGTTTGCGGCGAACGGGATAGCCCGTTCGCCTTGTCGGCATGTTTGCCGAGAGCCCCGTACGAGGCCTCGCGCTCGCGCGGCGGCGGATCAGCTCGCGTCTTCGGGCAGCGTGGTCAGGCGCTTTTCGAGCGCGCGCATCTCTTCGTAGCCCATCACTTTCATGATGTCGTCGATGCCGACCAGTAGGTCGGGCCGGTCGGCCGGTTCGCCCGTGCGCACGACGTCCTGCATCACGCCCAGCGCCTTCTGCATGCCCATGATCGCGGCCGCGGGCAGCATGCGCGGCAGGCTGATGCGCTTGACGCCCAGTTCCTTCAGGCGGGGCAGGGGAATCAGCGGCGTCGTCGGCCGCGAGCGGATGCCGAAGCCCATGTTGATCGACAGCGGGATGCCGGCGGCATCGACCAGGCGCTTGATGTCATCCTCGGTGCGCACGGCGTCGGGAAACAGCATGTCCGCGCCCGCCGCGGCATAGGCCTTGGCGCGGCGGATCGCGCCTTCGACGCCCTCGACGGCGATGGCATCGGTGCGCGCGATGATGACGAAGTTATCGTTGCGCCGCGCCAGGCAGGCCGCCTCGATCTTCTTCACCATCTCGGCCAGGCTCACGACGTCCTTGCCCGGCATGTGGCCGCAGCGCTTGGGGCTGACCTGGTCCTCGAGGTTGACGCCGGCCACGCCGGCTTCCTCGAACATGCGCACCGTGTGGAACACGTTGACCGGGTTGCCGTAGCCGGTATCGGCATCCGCCGTGAGCGGAATCTGCACCGAGCGCGCGAGGTTGCGGCAGTGGTTCACGTTCTCGTTCAGGCCCATGACGCCGATGTCGGCGATGCCGAGGATGGCGTTCGAGACGGCGGCGCCGCTGGTGCATGCGGTCTTGAAGCCCGCGGCCTCGACCAGGCGCACGCTGTAGCCGTCGTAGACGCCGGGCGAGACGAGGAACTCCTCGCTGGCGAGCAATTCCCGAAACTTCTTTGGACCGTTCATGCAGTGACTCCGATTCGTGTTGAGCGGCGGCGCAATGCCGTCAGGAAGATGGTGGCCGCACCCCGTCTTCGGCGAGGTGCGTGAAAAGATGGCGTGCGGCGCGCTCGATGTGCGAGCGCATCAGGGATTCGGCCAGGTCCACGTCGCGCGACTTGATGGCGCGTGCGATTTGCCAGTGCTCGGCGAAAGCGTCTTCCTTGCGTTCGAGCACCGTGCCGGAATGCCGCCGGTACAGCCGCAGCAGGTGGTAGAGGTCTGCGCACAGCGCGTGGATGATGCGGCGGTTGCCGCTGGCGCGCACGATGCGTTCGTGAAAGTCGAACACCTTGGGCCCGGCAGCCCCGCCTTGCTCGGCGCGGACTTGCCGCTGGCGCTCCTGTTCGAGATCGGCGATGAGCTGTTCGATGTCGGCGTCGCTCATGCGCTGCGCGGCAAGGTTGCACGCGACGCCCTCGAGCGCCATGCGCATCTGGAACAGCTCCAGCGCCGATTCGGCGGTGAGCGCCACCACGCGCGCCTTCATGTAGGGCTCGCGCGTGACGAGCTGGATGCCCTGCAGGCGGCGCACTGCCTCGCGCACGGGGCCGCGGCTGACGCCGAATTCCAGCGCCAGCGCCGCTTCATTGACCACGCTGCCAGGCGCGAGCCGGCCCTGGTGGATCGCTTCCAGCACTTGCTGGAAAACCGTGTCGGACAGCGGGGTCTGCGCTTCGTCGCGGAGCGCGAGCGTTTCGGCCGTTACGTTCATAGTGTCAACAGATTATCAATCGGGTTTTAAAGTGTCAACTCTTTTGGGCCTTTGTCGCATGCCTGAAAAGCGTTGTCCGGTTCTGGCCAATACGCCTATTGCTACATGTATATAGTGTTTCTTAGGCGAAGGCGGGTGGTGGTCGGTGTTCCGTCTGTCGGGCTTGTATTTGTCATAACTGTTGACAGTAATGGGGGCGGGGTCTAAGATTTCCTACATGTTATCCATAGCCACGCCTTCCATGATTTCCTCGCTTCGGCTCGAGGATGAAACCGTGCGGTACTGTGCGCTCGCGCCGGCGCTGGCAGCCCACGGCAAGTCGGTCGAGACCTATCCCTACGTCATCCGCGTGCTGCTCGAAAATCTGCTGCGCCATCGCGCCTGGGGCAGGGCGGTGACGGCCCGGGACGTGCAGGCGCTGCTCGACTGGCAGGCGTGCATCAGCGCCGACCTGCCGCTGCACGTCGCGCGCGTCATCCTGCCCGATTCCAGCGGCGTGCCGGTGCTGCAGGATCTGGCCGCGCTGCGCGACGCCGTGCGCCGCGGCGGCGGGGACCCGACCCGGGTCGACACGCGCATTCCGGTGGATCTCATCGTCGATCACTCGCTGCAGGTCGATCACTGGGGCGACGAGTCGGCTGCAGACGCCAACCTCGCGCGCGAGTTCGAGCGCAACGCCGAGCGCTACCGCTTTCTCAAGTGGGCGCAGCAGGCCTATGGCGGGCTGCGCGTGTATCCGCCGGGCACCGGCATCATCCATCAGGTCAATCTCGAGCACATCGCCCCGGTGGTCTGCCGCGAAGCGCGCGCGGACGGCGTCTGGGCATATCCCGACTTCGTCATCGGCGGCGATTCGCATACGCCCATGGTCAATGCGCTGGGCGTGCTGGGCTGGGGCGTGGGCGGCATCGACGCCGAAGCCGCGTTGCTCGGCCAGGCCTATACCTTCCCGGTGCCGCGCGTGATCGGGGTGCGCCTGCGCGGCGCCGTGCGCGCGCCGGCCAGCACCACCGACGCGGCCCTGCTCATCACGCAGACCTTACGCAAGGTGGGCGTGGCCGGTTGCGCGGTGGAGTTCTTCGGCCCCGCGGTGGCCGAGCTCACCGTGCCCGACCGCGCCACCATGGCGAACATGGCGCCGGAATACGGCGCGACCTGCGGTTTCTTTCCCATCGATGCGCAGACGCTCGCCTATCTGCGCACCACCGGGCGCGACCCCGAGCACGTCGCGCGCGTCGAAGCCTATGCGCGCGCGAACGGCCTGTGGCGCGATGCGCAGTCGCCGACGCCCGACTACAGCCAGATCGTGGAGATCGATCTGGACACAGCCCTGCCCAGCGTGGCCGGGCCGCGTCGCCCGCAGGACCGCATGGTGCTGGGCGAGGTCGGCCGCGACTTCACCGAGCGGCTGAGCCGGCCGCTGGCCGACGGCGGTTTCGCTGCGCCTGCGCGCGAGACGGTAGAGGGCCTGGGGCACGGCAGCGTGGTGCTGGCGGCGATCACGTCCTGCACCAACACGTCCAATCCGGGCGTGATGCTGGCCGCGGGCCTGGTTGCGCGCAAGGCGCTCGAGCGCGGCCTGCAGCCGCCGGCGTGGGTCAAGCGTTCGCTCGCGCCGGGCTCGCGCACGGTCACCCGCTATCTCGAGGATGCCGGGCTGCTCGAACCGCTGCAGCGGCTGGGCTTTCATCTCATCGGCTATGGCTGCACGACCTGTGGCGGCAAGTCCGGCCCGCTCGATGCGCAGGTGGCTGCCGAGATCCAGTCGCGCGAACTCGTCGTCGCCGCCGTGCTCTCGGGCAACCGCAACTTCGAGGGCCGCATCCACAAGCTGATCCGCGCGAACTACATCGGCGCGCCGCCGATGGTGGTGCTGTACGCGCTCGCCGGACGGGTCGACATCGATCTCCAGACGCAGCCCGTGGGCACGGACGCCGCCGGCCAGCCGGTGTACATGCAGGACATCTGGCCGACGCCCGAAGAGCTTGCCGACGTGATGCCGCGCGCCGCGCGCCGCGAGATATTCATCGAGAGCTATCGCGACAAGGCCGGCGGCGACGCCCGCTGGGAAGCGCTGCAGGCGCCCGGCGGCGCGCTGTTTCCGTGGGATGCGGCATCCACCTACCTGATCGAGCCGCCGTTCTTCGATCCCGAGGCGGCGGGCGATCTGGAGCAGCTCACCGAGCAACTGCAGGGCAGCCGCGTGCTCGCCGCCTTCGGCGATTCGCTCACGACGGACCATATCTCGCCGGGCGGCGAGATTCCGGAGGATACGCCGGCCGGCGCCTACCTGATGCAGGCCGGCGTGGCGCCGCGCGAC
>NZ_VLTJ01000015.1 GCF_007558815.1 Verticiella sediminum
CGCGAGCGCCGGGACGAACTGCTGGGCATGGCCCGACACAACCCGTTCGCGGTGGTGGTGCTCACCGAGATCGACTCGGCCGCCGCGGGCGGGCCCGAAACCCGGCTGGCGCGCAAGACGCGGCTGCTGCGCCTGCTGTACGAATACACCTACGGCGAAGCGGACGTGAACCGGCTGTTCACGTTCATCGACGGGGTGCTCACGCTGCCGCGGGCGCAGGCGCGCCGGTTCAACGAGACAGTGGACGCCATCGAAAAGGAGTACGACGTGGCTTACGTGACGAGTGTGGAGCGCATCGGGATCGAGAAGGGGTTGGAACAGGGGCGCGGCGAAGGCCGTCACGAAGGGTTGCGCCAGGCGCTGTCGTCCCAGCTCGAACGCCGCTTCGGCCCGCTGCCCCCAGCCGCCCGCGAGCGCGTGCAGACCGCGTCGGTCGACACTCTTCAGGCCTGGCTGCTGCGCGTGCTGGATGCGGCGAGGCTGGACGACGTGTTCGAAGCATGATCTTCATCATCGCAACGCACGGGTCGCACCTGCCCGCGTCGCAGCCCATGCCTTAGCCCGTGGTCACGGCGTAGACGAAGTGATGGTGCGCTCGAAGCGCTCGGCCACCGGCCCGACGTAGGCCAGCGCGAGCGCGGCGCCCCAGCTCGTCGTCGCGACGAAGTAGGCGAGCGCCTGCCAGCCGGTGACTGCTGGCGTCGCTGTGATCGTCACGATCACCAGCGAGATCGCGGTGCAGGCCAGCGCCAGGCTGCGACCCCAGCGCTGGAAGGTGAACAGCCCCAGGAGCATGGCGCCATAGGCGCCGATCAGCGCACCGGCCAACAGCATGAAGAGGGCGCCCTGGGCCTGGCCCAGCGAGGGCGTGGGCGCGTCGCCGCGGATCGTGCCTGCCAGGACCAGCCCGGCGTACAGCAGAGCGGCGATGACCTGGACGGCGAGCAGTAGGCGGTAGTGGTTGGGCGTCATGGTACGAGGCTGGGAGCAGACGAGTCGCGTCGCGCAATGTAGCACTGAACGGATGCGTGCCGTCCACCACGTCGTGGCGGTCCGGCGCCAGTCGGCGTCGCCAGCGCCGGCCATACGTCCACGCAGTCGTCGCGGGCGATGGCTCGCACACGATGGGGCGCAACCACTCGACGCACGAGCCCGCGGCGCGCCCGCGCTCAGGCGCCACCCAGCAGGTCGCGCGCATTGAGCAGGTCGTAGACGATGGCCGGGTTGTTCTCGAAGCAGCGCCGGATCGCCGTCGGCAGCGCCTGGCGGGTCTTGCGGCAGAGCCCGGGCATGGGGGTGATGCGGATATCCAGCCCGCGCACGGTACGCACGCCGTGCATGCTGGGCGTGACGTCGACTTCGAGGCCGAGCTGCTCGCGCATCAGGTTCTGCATCCGCTGGAAGTCGGTGTAGCTGCCGATGCGCTCGATGCGGGCGAGCAGCCGCTGCTCCTCCTCGCGGGTGAGCAGCAGAATGCGCGCGTCCGCCTGCGGGTTGCCGTGCAGGGTGTCGCGCTCACAGATACAGGCGCCCGGCGGGCATTCCTTGCGCAAGCGTACGTTGGTGGTCATGGCGGCGTCCATGATAGCGCGTGCGCTTGCGGGGCGTGCACACGCGGGTTATTACTACGCGGCGGTGCGCTCGGCGCCGACAAGAACTCACAAAGGAGACGACACATGCGGCAGAATCGGTTTCGCGATCGGGTCGAGGTCACCCTGGACGAGGCCGGCGTGGCCCAGGTCGTGCTGGATCGACCCGACAAATTGAATGCGCTGGATGGCGACATGTTCGAAGGGCTGGTCGAGGCGGGCGACTGGCTGGACCGGGCCCAGGGGCTGCGCGCCGTCGTGCTGCGCGGTGCCGGGCGCGCCTTCTGCGCCGGTCTGGACATGGCCAGCTTCGCGCGCATGCGCGAAGGGGCGGGCGACACCGCGACCCGCGACCTGCTCGCTCGCACTCATGGTCTGGCCAACCGTGCTCAGCAGGTTGCATGGCAATGGCGCACGCTGCCCGTGCCGGTCATCGCAGCAGTGCACGGCGCGGCCTTCGGCGGCGGCCTGCAGGTGGCGTTGGGCGCCGATGTGCGCTATCTCTCGCCGGATGCGCAGATGTCGGTGATGGAGATCCGCTGGGGTCTGGTGCCCGACATGGCCGGCATCGCTCTGATGCGCGAGCTGTTGCGTGCGGACGTGGCCCGCGAGCTGGTGTACAGCGGGCGCGTGCTCAAGGCCGACGAAGCCTGCGCGCTGGGCCTGGGTACGCGCGTGTGTACGGACCCGGTGCATGAAGCGCTGGCGTTCGCCGCCGATGTGGCCGCACGCAGTCCCGACGCGATCCGCGCGGCCAAGCGTCTGCTGGGCCAGGGCGCGGACGCGGACGCCGGCGAGCTGCTGATGGCGGAGTCCGTGGAGCAGCAAAAGCTGATCGGCAGTCCGAACCAGCGCGAGGCCGTGCTCGCGGGCATGGAAAAGCGCGAAGCGCGCTATATCGACGTTGACTGAACCCGGCTGAGTTTCATCGCCGTCCGGCGTGCGCATCACGCGTCGGACGCCTCGCTGTCGGCACTCCCCTGCGTCTCGGCGTCCAGCCGCTGCATGCTGTCGAGCATTTTCAGCAGGTAGTGCAGGGTGTGCGTCATGTCGTTCACGGAAAAGTCGCCCAGGATGCGTTCGTAGTACGCACGGATCTTGGGTTGCGCCTGCACTTCCCACACCTGCCGCCCGTGCTCGGTCATCGTCACCAGCCGGGAGCGTCGATCGCGCCCGTCGGGCACGATGCGCACGTTGCCGTCGCGCTCCATGCGGCCGATGAGCCCGGACAGGTTCTGCCGGCTCACCATCAGATAGCGCGCCAGTTCGCCGATGCCCATGCCATGAGCGGCCCGCGGACGCGAGAGCGCGCCCAGCACCGCCCATTGTTGCGTCGTCAACCCCTCCTGCTCGACTGCCCTCGTCCCGGTTTTATGCAACATGTTTGCGCATTGATATAGCCGGAAGAAAAGCCTGTTGGCGAGGTCAATCCGAGTTTCGCTAGGGTTTTCTCTCATGTTTCTTTCGAATTTACGGTGCAAACGCACTTGCCAAGTCGCGGTTCTTGCGCCTAGTATATGTCAACATATTTACTTAATTAGCTGCCGGCAAAGACGGACGGCAGGGTGATGGTCAAGGAGCAAGCATGGGCAGGTTCTCAGGTAGAACGGTGGTGGTCACCGGCGGGGCGGGCGGCATCGGCGGCGCAACGTGCGCACGTTTCGCGGCAGAGGGTGCCCGCGTGGCGGTATGCGATCGAGACTTGGCGGCGGCCGAGCGAATGGCAGCCAGTCTGTCGGCGCAGGGCGCCACGGCGCTGGCGGTGCACTGCGATATTACTGTGGGCGACAGTGTCGACTCCGCAGTGCACACCGTCGAGGCGTCGCTGGGGCCGATCGACGTGCTCGTGAACAATGCGGGCTGGGACGTGTTCAAGCCGTTCGTCAAGACCACGCCCGAAGATTGGGCTCGGCTCATCGCCGTCAACCTGACCGGAGCGCTGCACATGCACCGCGCGGTGCTGCCGCTGATGGCCGCACGCCAGTCGGGGCGCATTGTGAACATCGCTTCCGATGCGGCGCGCGTCGGCTCCTCCGGCGAAGCCGTCTACGCCGCCTGCAAGGGCGGACTGGTGTCCTTCTCCAAGACGATCGCGCGCGAGCACGCCAGGCACGGCATCACCGTCAACGTGGTGTGCCCGGGGCCGACCGATACCGCGCTGTTCGCCGAGTACCGCGAGGGCGCGGGCAATCCCGAAAAACTCATGCAAGCCTTCACGCGCTCCATCCCCCTGGGCCGCATCGGGCAGCCGGCCGACCTGCCGGGGACGATCCTCTACTTTGCCAGCGACGACGCGGCGTATGTCACCGGCCAGGTGCTCAGCGTGTCGGGCGGGCTGACCATGAACGGCTGAGCCGCTTCGCCAGACATCCCGGAGACGACACATGCAATTCGAAGACATCCTGTACGAAGTCCGCAACGGCGTAGCGTGGATCATCATCAACCGCCCCGACAAGATGAACGCCTTTCGCGGCCAGACCTGCGACGAGCTGATCCGCGCGCTGAACCGCGCGGGCTACGACCGCTCGGTTGGCGCCATCGTGCTCGCCGGCGCGGGCGAACGGGCTTTCTGCACGGGCGGCGATCAGTCGGCCCATGACGGCAACTACGATGGACGCGGCACCATCGGCCTGCCCATGGAGGAGCTGCACACGGCGATCCGCGATGTGCCCAAGCCGGTCATCGCGCGCGTGCAGGGCTACGCCATCGGCGGCGGCAACGTGCTGGCCACGATCTGCGATCTCACCATCTGCTCGGACAAGGCCGTGTTCGGCCAGGTCGGCCCCAAGATGGGGTCGGTCGATCCGGGCTACGGCACGGCATTCCTTGCCCGCGTGGTCGGCGAGAAGAAGGCGCGCGAGATCTGGTACCTGTGCCGGCGCTATTCCGGCCAGGAGGCGGTGGCCATGGGCCTGGCGAACGTCTGCGTGCCGCACGAGGCGTTGGACGGCGAAGTGCAGCGCTGGGCCGAGGAGCTGTGCGAGCGCAGCCCGACCGCGCTGGCCATTGCCAAGCGCAGCTTCAACATGGACACCGCGCACCAGAGCGGCATCGCCGGCATGGGCATGCTCGCCCTGAAGCTCTACTACGACACCGAGGAATCCCGCGAGGGCGTGGCCGCGCTCAAGGAAAAGCGCAAGCCGGAATTCCGCCGCTACGCGAAGTGAGCCGGCCCGCCGCCTGGCCATGCGGGCCCGATGCGGGCATGCCGCGTTGGCCGAGGGCGCCGGCGCAGACCAAGGAGACGAACGTGAATCCCTATATCGACGAAGACGTGCAGGCGCTTGCGCAGCACACGCGGCGCTACGCTCAGGAGCGGATTGCGCCGGGCTTCCTGGAGCGCGACCATACCCGCGTGCTGGATCGCGGCCTGATGCGCGAGATGGGCGGGATGGGCCTGATCGCCCCGGAGTTGCCGGAGGCGCTGGGCGGGCAGGGGACGGGGCGGGTGGCGGCGGGCGTCATCCACGAGGAGATCGCGCGGGCGGACCTGTCGATGTCCTACGTCAACCTGCTGGGCTCGCTCAATGCGCAGATCCTCTGCGCGCATGGCGCGCCCGAGGTCGTCGCGCCGTGGCTGCGCGGCATCGCCGCCGGCGAGTTGCTGTGCGCGATCGCCCTGACCGAGCCGCGCGGCGGCTCGGATGCCGGCAGCCTGCGCCTGCGCATCGAGCGCGTGGGCGAGCACTATGTGCTCAACGGCGAGAAAACGTCCATCTCGGCGGCGGACCAGGCCGATCTCGCGGTGGTCTTCGGCCGCACCGGTACGGTGGCGTCGGGCGCCCGCGGCATCACGGCACTGGCCGTGCCGCTGGACGCGCCCGGCATCACGCGCACACGGTTCGACTGCCACGGCCAGCGCGCGATCGGCCGCGGTTCGCTGTTTTTTGAGAACGTGCGCGTGCCGCTCGCCCATCGCCTGGGCGAGGAAGACCAGGGTTTCGCCCAGGTCATGCAGGGTTTCGACTTCTCCCGTGCACTGATCGGCTTGCAGGTGCTCGCTGTGGCGCGCGTGGCCCTGGAGGAGAGCTGGGCCTACGCGGCGCAACGGCAGGCGTTCGGCCGGCCGTTGTCGGCCTTCCAGGGGGTGTCGCATCCGCTCGCGGATCTGGACACGCAGGTCTGCGCGGCGCGTCTGCTGTGCCTGCAAACGCTCTGGCTGAAGGATCGTGGCGCACCGCACACGGCCGAGGCGGCCATGTGCAAGTGGTGGGCGCCCAGGCTGGCCTACGACACGGTCCACCAGTGCCTGCTCACCTTCGGACACGGCGGCTACGACCATGGCCCGATGGAGCAGCGCCTGCGCGACGTGCTGGGGTTCCAGATCGGCGACGGCACGGCGCAGATCATGAAGACCATCATCGGGCGCGATCGTGCCGGGCGCGAAGCCGTGCCCGTCTGAGCAGGCGTGCAAAGCCGCTCCGGCGCCGGTCGAATGGGCCCGGGCGCTGCAAGTCACATCGCAAACCCAACGAAGCATCACCAGACTCGCGGCCGCATCGCGGTTACGCGGGCACGCCCAGGAGGAAGACCATGGAATTCGATGCCGTGTTGCTGCCGGGCCGCCGGGCCCGTCTGCGCGAAGCCGGGCATTGGCGGGACCTGACCATCAACGATGCCCTCGATGCATGCGTGCGCCTGGCGCCGGACAAGACCGCACTGACGGCGGTGACGGCCGCGGACGGCCGCGAACAGCGCTACACCTACCGCGAGCTCGCGCGCCAGGCCGATCGCATCGCCATCGGCCTGTACCGGCTGGGCGTGCGCCGTAACGACGTCGTCGCCTGCCAACTGCCCAACGTCTGGCAGTTCACGCTCACCTACCTTGCCTGCGCGCGCATCGGCGCCGTCATGAACCCGCTGATGCACATCTTCCGCGAGCGTGAGCTGCGCTTCATGCTGTCGCATGCCCAAGCCAAGGTAGCGATCGTGCCCGCGGTGTTCCGCGGCTTCGATCACGCGGCCATGCTGCAGGCGCTGCAGCCCGAGCTGCCTGCGCTGGAGCAGGTGGTGGTGGTCGGGGCGAGGCAAGGCGAGGGCGCCGCGGCCAACAGCTTCGAAGCCCTGCTGAGCGAACCCGCCTGGGAAGATGACCCGCAGGCCGAACGCATCCTGCGCGAATTCCGTCCGGGGCCCGACGATGTGACGCAGCTTATCTATACATCCGGCACCACCGGCGAGCCCAAGGGAGTGATGCACTCGTCGAACACGCTGTTCGCCAACATCATGCCGTATGCCGAGCGCCTGCGGCTGGGCAGCGACGACGTGATCCTGATGGCCTCGCCGATGGCGCACCAGACGGGCTTCATGTATGGCCTGATGATGCCGGTCATCCTGGGCGCGAGCGCCGTGCTGCAGGATACCTGGGAGCCGTCGCTCGCCGTGTCCTTGATCCGCAGGCACGGCGTGACGTTCACCATGGCGTCCACCCCGTTTCTCACCGACCTCACGCGCGCCGTCGAGCAGGGCGGCACGCCGGTGCCGACGTTGCGCACTTTCCTGTGCGCCGGCGCGCCGATCCCTGGCCCGCTGGTCGAGCAGGCGCGCAAGGTGCTCGGCAGCAAGATCATCTCGGCCTGGGGCATGACCGAGAACGGCGCAGTCACGTTGATCGATCCGGACGACGATGACGTGCGCGCCTTCACCACCGACGGCAAGCCGCTGCCCGGGGTCGAGCTGCGCATCGTCGACGGGGAAGGGCGCGAGCAGCCGGTGGGCGAGAACGGCCGGCTCCTGGTGCGCGGTTGCTCGAACTTCGGCGGCTACCTGAAGCGTGCGCATTTGAACGGCACCGACGCGGACGACTGGTTCGATACCGGCGATCTCGCGCGGCGCGACGAAGCGGGCTACATCCGCATCAGCGGGCGCAGCAAGGACGTCATCATCCGCGGCGGCGAGAACATCCCGGTCTTCGAGGTGGAGACCTTGTTGTATCGACATCCGGCGATCGCGCAGGTGGCGGTGGTGGCCTATCCGGATGCACGCCTGGGCGAACGTGCCTGCGCGGTGGTGGTGACCAAGCCCGGCGCCAGCCTGAGTTTCGAGGAGATGGCCGCCTTCCTGAAGGAGCAGAAGGTCGCCCTGCAATACGTACCGGAGAAGCTGCTCGTGCTCGACAGTCTGCCCGCGACGCCCAGCGGAAAGATCCAGAAGTTCCGCCTGCGCGAGATGCTGGAACAGGCGGCGGCCGGCTCCCGGGCGGCGTGAGACGCGGCGGCCCCACCTGACCCGGGAGCGCGCCGAGACGATATCCCTGCACGCCATCGGGCCGCACGCAAGGCGCGGCCAGGCAAGCAGCAGGCAGTTTGCAGGATGCAGCACCCCCATACAACACATACCCGGAGACAATCCATGCAAACCTTCATTCGCGCGCACGCCGTGCGCTGGTTGTCCACCGCACTGCTCGGCGCGGCCTTCGCGGCGGGCACGGCAGGCGCGACCCCCTGGCCCGAGCGCCAGGTTCGCGTTGTCGTGGGCTTCGCCCCCGGGGGCACCACCGACGTCATGGCGCGCCTGGTGGCGCAGGCCCTCGGCGACCAGCTCGGCCAGCAGTTCGTGGTCGAGAACAAGCCAGGCGCCAGCGGCAACATCGCGGCGCACGAGGTCGTGCGCGCCAATGCGGACGGCTACACCCTCCTGGTCGCGCCCACTTCCGTGGAAACGGCCAACCCGTCGCTGTTCAAGGCGAGTTTCCATCCGGCCCAGGATCTGGCGCCGGTGGCCAGCGTCGGACGTACGCAGATGTACCTGGTCGCCCGTCCGGACCTGCCGGTCGCCGACGCCGCCGAACTGGTCGCGCTCGCCAAGGCCCGGCCCGATACCTTGTCGTACTCGTCCTCAGGAACCGGCACGCCGCCCCATCTGGCGGCCGAACTCTTCAAGCAGCAGGCCGGCATCCAGGCGACCCACGTCCCGTATGGCGGGGCAGCGCCCGCGCTGCGCGACGTCATGGCGAGCCAGGCCGATTATGTGTTCGACCCGGGCATTGCGTTCCCGCACATCCGTACCGGCAAGGTGAAGCTGCTCGGCGTGGCGAGCGACAGCCGTTCGCCATTCTTCCCGGACGTGCCCACGCTTGCCGAACAGGGCATTGCCGGCGCCGGTCTGGACATCTGGTTCGGCGTCTGGGCGCCGCGCGACACGCCGGCCGAGGTCAAGACCGCGCTCGCCGCGGCCGTGGCCAAGGCGGCTGCGGACCCGGCTTTCGGCAAGCGCTTCAACGACCTGGGCGCCGAGCCGGTGGCGCTGGATACGGCCGCGTTCGCCAAGCTGCTGGCCGAGGAGGGCGAACTCATTTCGGGCCTCGTCAAGAGCCGGGACATCCGGGTGGAGTAGAACGACGGGCCTCGGCGCCGCGCCCGACTCAGGGGCGCGCCTGTGCCTGTGCCTGCGGCTGGACGCAGGGCGCGCCTACCTCGTCGGCACCGAGGGTATTGCGCACCCACACCAGCTCGGCGGCAATGGCCACCGCGATCTCGGCCGGCGTGCGGCTGGCGATCGGCAGGCCCACCGGGCCGCGCAGGCGCGCGATGTCCTCCTCGGTGAGGTCGAACATTGCCAGCCGCTCGCGGCGCTTGGCCTGGTTCGCCCGCGAGCCGAGCGCGCCGACATAGAACGCGCGCGACTTCAGCGCTTCGAGCAGCGCCATGTCGTCGAGCTTCGGATCGTGGGTGACCGCGACGATGGCCGTACGCTCGTCGGTACCGATGTCCAGCACGGTGTCGTCGGGCATTCCCGTCGTCAGCGTGGCGTGAGGCGCATTCCAGGTTGCCGTGACTTCTTCGCGCGGGTCGCAGACGATCACGTGGAAATCGAGCGTGACCGCGATGTCCGCGAGCACGCGCGCCGTCTGGTTGGCGCCGATGATGAGCAGGCGCCAGCGCGGCCCGTAGACGGCGCGAAAGACGCGGCCGTCGAAATCCGAGCCGTCGGTGGGCGAGGCAGCGCGCACGCTGGCCTCGCCCGTCTGCAGATCCAGGGTACGCATCACGATGCGATGCTGGCGGATCTCGCCGAGCACGGTGTCGAGCCAGGCGGTGTCGCGCAAAGGCTCGGCGATCAGGCGCAGCGTGCCGCCACAGGGCAGGCCGAAGCGCGCGGCCTCGTCGCGCGACACCCCGTAGGTGATGCGTTCGGCCTGTGCGGCCAGCCGGCCCTCGCGCGCGCGCTCGATCAGGTCGTCCTCCACGCAGCCGCCGGAGACCGAGCCGACCAGACGCCCGTCGGCGCGCAGGGCGAGCATGGCGCCGGCCTGGCGCGGCGCCGAACCCCAGGTCTGGACCACGGTGACGAGATGGACGCCATGACCTTGTGCGACCCAGTCGCGGGCCTGGTCGAGGACTTCGAGATCGAGAGCGTTCATGCGGATTCTTCGGTTCGGAAACGTCTGGATAGCACTTTGCGCAAAGTATACTTTGGCGACACTATACTCAAGCTCATGAGTTTCATCTATCCGGTACTCGCGACGTCCGAATGGCGGCGGGCCAGGGCCGTCGGTCTGCTGCTTGCGGCAGGCCGTGGCAAGCGCTATGCCCGCCTGTCCGGCGGCGCCGACAAGCTGCTTGCCTGCCTGCCCGACGGGCGCACGCTCGCCGAAGCGGCGGCGGGCCACCTGCTCGAAGCTGTGCCCCACGTGCTTGCGGTCGTGCAGCCTGGACAGTCCGTCCGCGCCGCCCGGCTGCAGGCCGCCGGTTGTGTCGTCATCGAGGCGCCGGACGCCGAACGGGGCATGGGCGCATCCCTGGCCGCGGGTGCGCGCTGCCTGCTGCAGCATGGTGTCGGCGCCGGGGCCGACGGCGCGCCGGCCTTGCTGGTCGCGCTGGCCGACATGCCGTGGCTGCGGCCATCCACCATCTGCGCCTTGCTGGCGTGCCGGCCCGCGGCAGCGATCGCCGTGCCCAGATACGGGCAGCGCCGCGGGCATCCGGTGCGCTTCGCGCGCGATCTGTGGAGCGAGCTTGCCGGCCTGGACGCAGACACCGGCGCGCGCGAGTTGTTCGCGCGCCATGACGTGGCCTTCTTGGACACGGCCGACGCCGGGGTGCTGCGCGACGTGGACGTGCCCCAGGCGCTGCGCGATCCCGTGTAGCGTCGTCCGGTTTCTTCGATGGTGCGGCTGCGCGGTGCCGGGAGCGGCCGCGACGGTCCGGAACTGCCCTCGCATCTCGGGAAAGCCAGCTTTGGACGTCGAACACGCGGCGCGGCGCGCCCGTGCCTTGGCCCCTCAGCCGGACAGGCGGGGCAGTGCGAGCCGGAACCAGGTGCTGTGGGCCGTTGCGCTCAGAGCGACGTCTTCTCCCGGCGCGACTTCCATGGCGCTCCAGCGCGCCCAGCCGTCGCCTGCGGCCGTCCGGCCTTGGCCGTCGAGGGCGAACAGCAGCACCGGCCTGTCCTGCGCCGGGGCACGCCACGTAGCGCCCTCGGGCAGCGCGAGCATGGCCAGGTCGATGCCGCTTTCGGTGAAACTCGCCAGGCGGCGCTCGCATACGCCGGATTGGCCGGCAAGCTCGCGCCAGGCGTAGGCCGCGGGGTGGATGAAGACCGGAGCACCGTAGCGCGGCGGCGGGTAGACGAGCGGTTTGCCGTTGACGTGGCTCCAGATGGCCTCGTAGCCGTCGCGGTTGCGCGGCTTGGCGGACTCGTCGTCGTGCCGGTACACGCCGCCTTCGAAGCGGCCGCTTTGCGCAAGCTCGCGCGCGCCTTGCGACATCTGCGCCATGCTCATGTAGCCCGAGCCGGAGGCACCGCCGAACTGGACGACCATGGTCAAGGCCGTCTGGCCGACTTCGGCCTGGTTCTGCGGGCCGTAGTAGCAGCCTTCCGGGAAGTACGCCAGGTCGCCCGCGTCGATGTTCAAACGCGGGCCGATGTTGGTCGGCGCTTCGAGCGCAACGCGCACCTGGTCGAAATTGTGGCGATGCCGCGGTGACAGGAAGTCGGCCTCGACGCGCCCGATGACCACGCCGTAGTTGTTCGGATCGCCTTGCGTGCCGGTCAGCAGTTCCTTGAATTCGATTCTCCCCTGACGTGGGTTGTCGATGAAACGCCAGGGCACATCGTCGTAGTTCGCAAGCTTCACGCTCGTCTCCCCGTAGGTTGGGACGAGTGCAGTCTAAATCGTCCTACGATTTTTCGTCAACGTACGGTGCTGCCGCCTGCAGCAGGAAGGCGGTGTGGCGAATGTGCGCACGCATCAGGAGCTCCGCGGAGGCGGCGTCGCCCGAGAGCACGGCGGCGGTGATCGCGCGATGATCGCTGTTCGAGCTGGGAAAGCTCTCGCGCCGCAGGTCGGCCGCCATGGCGATGCGAAAGAACGCGGTGGATAGGTGATCGACCTGGGCGCTCAGGCCCGGCGAGCCGGCCACCGCGAGCAAGGCTTCGTGGTAGCGGGCGTTGGCCTGCAGGTAGGCCTGCGCCGGCCGCCCGGCCGCCAGTGCGGCGTCGAGCGCGTCTTGCGCGTGAGCCACGGCCTGCGCGTCGATGCCGCGCGCTACGCGCAGGGCCGCCTTGCGCGCCACCAGGCCCTCGAGCACTTCGCGCATGTCGAGCAGGTCGGCGACTTCCTGCGCCGACAGCGAGCGCACGGTCGCGCCGCGAAAGCGGTGCAGTTCGAGCAGGCCCTCGGCCGCCAGGCGCGCCAGCGCCTCGCGCACCGTGCCCCGGCTCACGCCCAGGTTGCGCTGCAGCTCGGCCTCGACGACGCGGGCGCCCGGGGCGTAGCGGCCACGGCGCACGTCCTCGCGCACGACGGTCATGACGTGTTCGAGGGCGGATGAGCGCGCCAGCCGGGCGTGCGCCGGCTCGGGCGGGGTTGGCGGGCTGAGCTGCTTTGACATTGTCCTACGATCCTCTGACAATACCCAATAACGTCCTACGATAAATCAGGAGACAACCATGGCGATGCACACACGGTGCATGCGGTCTTTCGTGCTGGGCCTGCTCGTGGCGGCCGCGCTGCCAGCGCTGTCGAGCGCAGCGGCGGAGCATTATCCCGCACGCCCGATCACGCTGGTGAGCCCGGCCCCGCCCGGCGGCGGCACCGACGCCATCGGGCGCGCCATGGCGGACGCCATGTCGCGCAGCGCCGGCGTGCCGGTGGTGGTCGAGAACCGGCCGGGCGCGTATTCCCAGATCGCCACGGCCATGGTCGCGAAGGCGCCGGCGGATGGCTACACGCTGCTGCTGGTGGCGAGCGGGCACACGGTGAACCCGGCGGTCTTTCGGGAGCTGCCCTACGATACGCAGGCGGATTTCAGCGCGGTGGCGCAGATCGCCACCGCGCCGGCCGTGCTGGTGGCCAATCCCGGGCTGGGCGTGAGCACCGTGGCCGAGCTGCGAGCCTACGCGCGGCAGCATCCGGAGCGCGCCACGTTCGCGTCGTCCGAAGCCTCGATCCAGCTCATGACCAGCGAACTCGGTGCGCAATTGCCCGCGCCCCCGACCATCGTCTACTACAAGGGCACGGGCCCCTCGATCAACGATGTGCTTGGCGGTCACGTCGGCTTTGCCGTCACCAGCATCGCCTCCGTGCTGCCCCATCTGCAGGCGGGCCGCCTGGTGCCCATCGCGGTGACGGGCAAGCGGCGCGCCGAGGCCTTGCCGGACGTGCCGACATTTCAGGAGCAGGGCTTGAGCGGCCTGGAAAGCACGGTGTGGCAGGGCATTCTGGTGCCCGCGGGTACGCCGGCCGAGGTCATCGACTTCCTGAACGCTCGCGTCAACGAGGCGCTGCAGGACCCGGCGGTGGGCGCGCGTCTTCGCACGTCGGCCTATGAGCCTGTCGGTGGCGATCCCGCCGTGTTCTCGGCCTTTCTCGCGCAGGACATGGAGCGCCAGGCCGCGCTCGTGCGCAGCGCGGGCATGGTCCCGCAATAGGATCGCCGCCGCGGCGAGCCCCAGCGGGCCGTCGGCACAGCCGGCCGGGCGGCGGGCGTCTCGACGGGTTCTCAGGGGCGCTCAGGCTCCGGCCGCGCGCGCCGCGGATTCGCGCTCGCTCTGCCGCGCCCGCTGCAGGATGAACTCGATCAGCGTGGCCGCGGCCTTGGTGTGATGCAGGTTCGGCATGTACAGCATGTACATGTGATTGCCGAAGATGCTCAGGCGCCATTCGTCGAAGATGGTCACCACGTCGCCGCGGCGCACGTCTTCGCGGGTCACGTAGTCGGGCACGATACCCACGCCCAGGCCGGCCAGGATGCTGCTGCGCAGGAAGATGAAGTTCTCCGAGACGACCGTAGGCTCGAGCAGGACTTCGTGCCGCTCGGTGCCGATGTAGCCCGCCACGCGCAGGCGGCGGCCGATCACGGCGGAGGTGATGAGCGGCAGGCTGCGCAGCTCCTTGAGTTCGCTGGGCGTGCCGTGTTCGCGCACGTAGCCCGCCGAGGCGCAGGCGACGTAGCGCACCGGCCCCATGTCTCGCGCGACGAGGTTGGGCGGCGGCTCCGACATGACGCGCACGGCGATGTCGACTTCGCCTTGCAGCAGATCGGCGACCCGGTTCTCGAATACGACGTCGAGCACGATGCCCGGATACAGGCGCTTGAACTCCAGCAGCCAGGCGGTCATCACGTACTGGCCATAGCCGGTCGGTACGCTCAGGCGCACACGCCCCTGCAGCGTCTGGCCCAGGGTGGTGACCGACTCGCTGGCCGCGAGCAGTTCGTTGCGGATCGCCACGCCGTGTTGGTAGAGCTGCTGGCCGATCTCCGTCGGCTCGATGCGCCGCGTGGTGCGCCGCAAGAGCTGCTGGCCGATGTCGCGCTCGAACTGGTTGAGGCGGTAGCTGACGTTGGCGCGGGTCATCTTCAGCCGGCGGGCGGCTTCGCTCAGGTTGCCGGCATCGACAATTTCGACGAACAGAGTGAGCGCGTTGGGGTCCATGCCGGATTGTCAAATTTACTTTGACGGTTTGTCAATCTTCCCTGCCATTGTCAACTTCTGGGCAGCGGATGACAATGTTCGGCTTAGCTTACCCTGCCTGCGTGCCGGTGGCGCGGGCATGCCTCGGGAGTTTGTACAACATGAACCAGTCGGACAACGCGAGCGTGGTGCGTCGCGAACTGCACGGTCGCGTCCTGCTCGTGACCATCGACCATCCGCCGGTGAACGCGCTGAGCGCGGACGTGCGCGCGGGCCTGGCAGCCGCCATGGACGCGGCTGCCGGCGACGATCAGGTGGGCGCCGTCGTAATCGTGGGCCACGGCAAGAACTTCATTGCCGGCGCCGACATCCGCGAATTCGGCAAACCGCCGCGCGAGCCGTTCCTGCCGGAAGTCTGCCGCCGCATCGAAAGCAGCGTCAAGCCGGTGGTCGCGGCCATTGCCGGCGCTGCGCTCGGCGGGGGCCTGGAGATCGCGCTGTCCGCGCACTATCGTATCGCCCTGAAGGGCGCCAAGCTGGGCCTGCCGGAGGTCGCGCTCGGCCTGTTGCCGGGCTCCGGCGGCACGCAGCGTCTGCCGCGCCTGGTCGGCGCGAAGCTCGCCCTGGACCTGATGCTGAGCGGACGCCACATGGGCGTGGACGCCGCGCTCGACGCCGGTCTGATCGACCGCGTGGGCGACAGCGCCGATGCGTCCGCCGCGGGCCTGGCCTATGCCAACGAACTGCTGGCGTCCGGCGCGCCCGTGCGGCCCACGCGCGATGCGCAGGGCCTGGCTGACCGGGCGGCGGCCCAGGGTGCGATCGACGAGGCTCGCAAGACGGCGGCCAAGGCCCGCGGGCTGCTCTCGCTCGGTCGGATCGTCGATGCGGCGCAGGCGGCCCTGGATCTGCCCTTCGAGCAGGGCATGGCCAGGGAGCGCGAACTCTTCCTGGAGTGCCTGGCGAGCCCGCAGCGCGCGGGGCTGGTGCACGCCTTCTTCGCCGAGCGCGAGTCGGCCAAGGTGCCCGAAGCCCGCGTAGCCCAGCCGCGTCCGTTCGCGAGCATCGCGGTGATCGGCGGGGGCACCATGGGCGCGGGCATCGCCGTGGCCGTGCTCGACGCCGGCCTGCCGGTGATCATGATCGAGCGTGACGACGAGTCGATCGCGCGCGGCCGCCAGAACGTCGAGAAGGTCTACGACGGGCTGATCAAGAAGGGCCGCCTGACGCCCGAGCGCAAGGCCGAGATCTTGGCGCGCTACACGGGCAGCACCCGCTACGATGACATCCGCGACGTGGACCTCGTGATCGAGGCCGTGTTCGAGGAGATGGGTGTGAAAAAGGGCGTGTTCGCCGAGCTGGACCGGGTCTGCAAGCCCGGCGCGGTGATCGCCACCAACACCTCCTATCTGGACATCGACGAGATCGCCAACAGCATCACCCGGCCGCAGGACGTCATCGGCCTGCACTTCTTCTCGCCGGCCAACATCATGAAGCTGCTCGAGATCGTGGTGCCCGCCAAGGTGGCGCCGGACGTGGTGGCCACGGCCTTCGCGCTGGCGGGCAAGCTGCGCAAGGTGCCGGTGCGCGCCAAGGTGTGCGATGGCTTCATCGGCAACCGCATCCTCGCCGTGTATCGCCAGTCGGCCGACTACATGATGGAAGACGGCGCCTCGCCCTACCAGATCGACAAGGCCCTGCGCGACTTCGGTTTCGCCATGGGCCCGTTCCAGGTGTCCGACCTGGCCGGCGGCGACATCGGCTGGGCCACGCGCAAGCGACGCGCCGCCACGCGCGACCCCAACGCGCGCTACGTGCAGATCGCCGACCGCATCTGCGAGCGCGGCTGGTTCGGTCAGAAGACCGGGCGCGGCTATTACCTTTACCCCGAGGGCTCGCGCACCGGCCAGCCCGATCCCGAGGTCCAGGCCATCATCGACGCGGAACGCAAGCGCGCGGGCGTCACGCCGCGCAGCTTCACCGACGAGGAGATCGTGCGCCGCTACATGGCGGCCATGATCAACGAGGGCGCCAACGTGGTGAACGAGGGCATTGCCCTGCGTCCGCTCGACGTCGACGTCACCTTCGTGCACGGCTACGGCTTTCCGCGCTGGCGCGGCGGCCCCATGAAGTACGCCGACAGCGTCGGCCTGGACAAAGTGCTCGCCGACATCCGCGAGTTCGCCAAGGAAGATGCGCTGTTCTGGAAGCCCTCGCCACTGCTCGAGAAGCTCGTGGCCGAGGGCAAGGACTTCGACAGCCTGAATCGCGCGCAGTAGCGGCGCAGCGGCCGCGTGCCGTGCGCGCGGCGACGCCGAGGGCGCGGGCGCCGCGGGTGGCGTCCCCGCCCATTGTGGCCATCAGCACCGCCCTGGGCGGCGCGCATTTGCCGGCGTCGGCTTTAGCCGCGCTGGAACACGATCCACAGGAATTCACATGGACCTGAACTTTACCCCCGAGGAAGAGGCCTTCCGCAGCGAAGTGCAGCAGTTCCTCAAGGAAAAACTGCCCGCACGCCTGTCCGACAAGGTCAAGAGCGGCCTGCGCCTGACGCGCGAGGACATGGTGCAGTGGCACGCGATCCTGAACGAGCGCGGCTGGCTGGCCAACCATTGGCCCAAGGAAAACGGCGGCCCGGGCTGGAGCGCGGTCGAGAAGTTCATCTTCGAGACCGAGTGCGCGCTGGCCGGCACGCCGCGCATCGTGCCCTTCGGCGTGAACATGCTCGGCCCGGTCCTCATCAAGTACGGCAGCCAGGAGCAGAAGCAGTACTGGCTGCCGCGCATCCTCAACGGCGACGACTGGTGGTGCCAGGGCTATTCCGAACCCGGCGCGGGCTCGGACCTGGCCTCGCTCAAGACGACGGCGGTGCGCGACGGCGATCACTACATCGTCAATGGCCAGAAGACCTGGACCACGCTGGGCCACTACGCCAACATGATCTTCTGCCTGGTGCGCACCAACAAGGACGTCGCCAAGCAGCGCGGCATCAGCTTCCTGCTGATCGACATGAACACGCCGGGCGTCGAAGTGCGTCCGATCATCACCCTCGACGGCGAGCACGAGGTCAACGAAGTCTTCTTCACCGACGTCAAGGTGCCGGTGGCCAACCTGGTCGGCGAAGAGGACAAGGGCTGGACCTACGCCAAGTACCTGCTCACCTACGAGCGCACCAACATCGCTGGCGTGGGCTTCTCCATGGCCGCGCTCGAGCGCGTCAAGCGCACGGCCGCCAAGGTCAAGCGCAACGGCAAGCCGCTCAGCGAGGACCCGGCCTTCGCCGCCCGCCTGGCGCGTGTCGAGATCGATCTCGAGAACATGAAGACCACCAACCTGCGCGTGATCGCGGCGGTGGCCGGCGGCGGCGTGCCCGGCGCCGAGAGCTCGATGCTCAAGATCCGCGGCACCGAGATCCGCCAGGAGCTCACCGCCCTCATGCGCAAGGCGATGGGCCAGTACGCGCAGCCCTTCGTCGAGGAGGCACTGCACGAAGGCTACGAGAGCGAACCGATCGGCCCGCAGGAGGCGGCAACCGCTGCCGCCTCCTACTTCAACAACCGCAAGCTGTCGATCTTCGGCGGCTCGAACGAGATCCAGAAGAACATCATCTCCAAGATGATCCTGGGCCTGTGAGGATTGCACCATGAACTTCGAACACACCGAAGATCGGCGCATGCTGGCGGATACGCTGGATCGCTTCATCGCCGACCAATACGATTTTCCCGCCCGTGACAAGATCGCCACGTCCGACGCCGGATACAGTCCCGAATTGTGGGCACAATTTGCCGAGCTGGGCGCGATCGGCGCGCTGTTTCCGGAAGCCGACGGCGGTTTCGGCGGCGCGGGCTTCGACCTTTCCGTGGTGTTCCAGAGCCTGGGCCGGGGCCTGGTGGTCGAACCCTTCCTGGGCGCCCTGATGGTGGGCCGCGCGATCGGCCAGGCCGGCAGCGAGGCGCAAAAGGCGCGCATCGCGTCGCTGATCGACGGCAGCCTCATTGCCGCGCTGGCGCACGATGAGCCGCAGGGACATCACAGCGAGACCCGCGTCGGCCTGCGCGCCGAGCGCAAGGGCGACGGTTGGGTGCTGAACGGCGCCAAGTCGGTGGTCAAGCAGGGCGAGGCCGCGAACCTGTTCCTGGTCAGCGCGCGCACCGCCGGCGCCGAGGACGATGCCGACGGCATTTCCCTGTTCCTCGTGCCGGGCGATGCCGCCGGGCTCGCCCGCCGCGGCTACCGCCTGATCGATGGCGGCCGCGCCGCGGATCTGACCTTCGAGCAGGTCGAGGTGCCCGCCGACGCGCTGCTCGGTACTGAAGGCCAGGGCGCAGCGGTGCTGCAGCACGCGCTGGGCTACGGCCTGCTCGGCCTGTGCGCCGAGGCCGTCGGCGCGATGGATGTCGCGCGCGACGCCACGCTCGAGTACCTGCGCACGCGCAAGCAGTTCGGCGTGCCGCTGGGCAGCTTCCAGGCCCTGCAGCATCGCATGGCCGATCTGCTGCTGGAGATCGAGCAGGCCCGCTCGGCGGTCATCAATGCCGCAGCCGCCATCGATGGCGAGCCGGCCCAGGCCGCGCGGACCCTGGCTGCCACGAAGTACACTATCGGCCGGATCGGTATCCGCGTTGCGGAAGAGAGCATCCAGTTGCACGGCGGTATCGGGATGACGTGGGAGCTGCCGCTGGCTCATGTGGCCAAGCGCCTGGTCATGATCGACCACGAGCTGGGCGACGAAGACCACCACCTCGAGCGCTACATCGCCCTCGGCGCCCGCGCCGCGGCCTGAGGCGGCCCGTCGCACCAGCCCGCCGGGCAGCAGCGGCGGGCATGCAGGGCGGCGTCGCGCCGCCCTGCGCGGAACCGACCAGCATACGATCACGATCAGGGACACGAATGTCGGAAACTTCTCAAGGATTGCCGCTCGCCGGCGTGCGGGTGCTGGATTTGTCGCGCGTGCTCGCAGGGCCCATGTGCGCCCAGGCGCTCGGCGATCTGGGCGCCGAGGTCATCAAGGTGGAACACCCGGCGCGCGGCGACGATACCCGCGACTGGGGGGTTCGGATCGCCGCGACCAACACCGCCTATTTCAACAGCGCCAACCGCAACAAGCGCTCGATCGGCCTGGATCTGCAGACCGAGCAAGGCCAGCGCATCGCGCGCGAGCTGGCCGCCAAGAGCGATGTGGTAATCCAGAACTTCAAGACCGGCGGCATCGAGAAGCTGGGCCTAGGCTACGAGACCCTGCGCGAACTGAATCCCAAGCTGGTGTTCTGCTCGATCACCGGCTATGAGCGTTCGGGCGTGGAAGCCAAGCGCCCCGGGTACGACCTGGTCGTCCAGGGCGAGGCCGGTCTGATGGCGCTGAACGGCGAAGAAGGCCAGGGCCCATTGAAGTTCGGCATCGCGGCCGTCGACATGTTCACGGGCATGTTCTCCGCGCAGGCCATCCTCGCAGCGCTTTTCGATGCCCAGCGTACCGGCAAGGGCCGCCACGTTGAAATGGCGCTCTACGATTCCGGCCTGATGATCACCTCGTACTACGGCATGGAAGCCCTGCTCCTGGAGCAGGATCCGCCCAAGTACGGCAATGCGCACCCGTCCATCGTGCCGTACGGCGTGTTCGACGCGGCCGACGGCCCGCTCGTCATCACGGTGGGCAACAATGCGCAGTTCGCACGTTTTTGCGAAGCGATCGAACGCCCCGATCTCGCGGCCGACGAACGCTTCAAGACCAACATCGGGCGCGGCCAGAATCGGGTCGCGCTGATGGAACAGGTCGGCCCCGAGCTGCTCAAGCGCAAACGCGCCGACCTGCTCGCCAAGCTCGCTGCAGCGGGCATTCCTTGCGGTGAAGTGCTGGGGTTGCTGGAGGCACTGCGCTCGGAGCGCACGCAAAGGGCGGGCTTGCTCACGCAGCGTGATTATCCCGAGGCCACCGACGTCCCGGTCATGGCGCCGCCTTACAAGCTGGATGGCGAGCGTACGCCGGTACGCCTTGCTCCGCCCTCGCTGGGCGAGCACACCCGGGAGATTCTTTCGTCGGTTTTGGGCATGAAGGATGCGGAGATCGACACTCTCAAGACCAACGGCGTCCTATAGGGCGAACCGGCGGTCGGATGGATCCCACAAGGAGATAACTAACATGGCTTTTTCGTTTCAACCCGGTCGTCGCCATCTGATGGCGGCAGCGCTCGCCGTCTGCGCCAGTGTCGGTTTCGCGCAGTTCGCGCACGCTGCGGACAACTGGCCCGACAAGGCGGTGCGCCTGATCGTGCCGTTCCCGCCGGGCGGCCCGACGGACACCGCTTCGCGCATCGTCGGCCAGGAGCTCAGCAAGCGCATCGGCCAGCCGGTCGTGGTCGAGAACCGCGCCGGCGCATCCGGCGCCATCGCCGCGGCCGCCGTGAGTAATATGCCGGCCGATGGCTACACCTTCATGATGCTCGCCACGCCTACCTTGCTGGCGCCGCACCTGTATCCCAGCGCCAAGTACGACGTCCAGAAGGATTTCGCCCCGGTCGCGACCGTCTATTCGCTGCCGATCGTGGTCGTGGTCAATCCGAAGGTCCTGGACGTGCACAACATGCAGGAACTGATCGCCAAGGCCAAGGACGAGAAGGGCAACCTGAACTACACCAGCTCGGGTGTGGGCAGTTTCGGCCACCTCACCATGGAGCGCATCAAGAAGCTGGGCGACTTCGACATGCAGCACGTGCCCTACGGCGGCGGCACGCCGGCCATCACCGACACGATCGGCGGCCAGGTGCCCATGATGTATGCCGATCTGGTCGCCGCGCTGCCGCACATCCAGGCCGGCAGCCTGCGCGCGATCGCCGTGGGCTCGCCCGAGCGTCTGCCGATGCTGCCGGACGTGCCGACGATCGCCGAGCAGGGCTTCGAGGGTTTCGAGGCGGTGTCCTGGGGCGGGCTGCTCGCCCCGGCCGGCACGCCGACGGACGTCATCGAGCGAGTCAGCAAGGAAATGAAGGAAATCCTCGACGTGCCGGAAGTCCAGGAGCGCATGATCGGCGCCGGCGCCATCCCCAACTACGAGGATCCCGCAGGCGAGGCCGCCCGGATCAAGTCCGACGACGAAACCTGGGGCGCGGTGATCCGCGAGAACAACATCAGCGCGGGTTGATGTCCTGACCGGCAGCTCGCAAGGGCTGCTCCCATTGCGAAAAAGGCCGTGACGCCGTGAGGCGTCGCGGCCTTTTTTCTCTTTGGGTGCGCCTGGCCACGGCTCTTCGCGCCGGGCGAGACCGATGCGGGGCGCGGAAAACCCAGCCTCCTGCGGCGGGCACAACGATTGCTGTGCCATGGGCGTGGAATTCCCACTCTCTAGGAGACCTTCGATGAACAAGGATCAAGTGAAAGGCACCGCCAAGGATGCCGCGGGCAAGGTTCAGGAGGCCGCGGGCAAGGTGACCGGCAGCCGCGAAACCCAGGCCAAAGGCTTGGCCAAGCAGGGCGAGGGCAAAGCCCAGAAGAGCTGGGGCGACGCCAAGGAAGCCGTGAAGGACGCGACCAAATAATGAATGTCGGCAGGAACGCAGGGGGCGACGTGCCCCCCGCGTCGGGCCGCGGGCGGGCTGAGCCGCCCTTTGAATTGGAGAACCCATGAACAGCGATCAGTTTGAAGGCAAGGCGGACCGGGTGGTCGGGCGCGCGCAGGAAGCGGCCGGCGTGCTCACGGGAAATGACCGGATGCGAGGCGAGGGCGCTGCACGTCAGCTATCCGGCGCAGCACAGGACTTGTATGGGCAGGCCTGCGACCAGTTGAAGGGCGTCGCCGCCGAGGTGGCCGACCGCGTCGAGCGCAACCCGATCGGCGCGCTCCTGGCCGCCGGCTTCGTCGGTTACGTGCTGGGCGTGCTGAGCCGGCGTTGAGCCACAGGCATCGGCACCGGACTTCCCGGACTTCGTAGACCATCCATCAAGCGCCGTCGCCCGCAGGCGGCGCGGGAGCGCCCATGAAAGGAATTCTGCTTTGGCTGATCGGCATTCCGATCCCCATCATCATCCTGCTGTATTTCTTCGTTTTCTGAGGCTCCGCAAGCCGGCGCCTGCATGCCTCGGGGCCTTTAGGGGTCCCGGGGCATTGTTTTTTGCGGTGCGGCCGATCACAGGGCGCCTGCCGTCTGCCGCTACCCACCCGCCATCACCCGCCGAGCCGGCCGGGTTGGCGGTACACTTGCGCGCATGATCGAACTCGGCATCAACATCGACCACGTGGCCACGCTGCGCCAGCAGCGCCACACGTCCTATCCCGATCCGGTGCGGGCCGCGCTGCTGGCCGAAGATGCCGGGGCGGATCTCATTACGCTGCATCTGCGCGAGGACCGTCGGCACATCCAGGACGCCGACGTGCACGCCGTGCGCCGCGAGATCCGTACGCGCATGAACCTGGAGTGCGCCATCACCGACGAGATGCTGGCCATCGCATGCGGAGTGCGCCCGGACGACGTCTGCCTGGTGCCCGAGCACAGGGCGGAACTCACCACCGAGGGCGGTCTCGATGTGCTGGGCCACTTCGAGCAGGTAAGGCTGGCCACCGCCAGGCTGCAGGACGCGGGCATCCGCGTATCGCTGTTCATCGATCCCGAGGCTGCGCAGATCGACGCCGCGGCCCGTGCCGGGGCGACGGTGATCGAGCTGCACACCGGCGCCTACGCCGAGGCTGCCGAGCCGGCCGCCGAGATTCAGCGTCTGCGGGCCGCCGTGGCCGAAGGCCTGCGCCAGGGCCTGCGCGTGAACGCCGGGCACGGCCTGCATCTGGACAATGTGCAGCCGATCGCGGAGCTGGACGGCATCGCCGAGCTGAACATTGGCCATGCCATCGTGGCCCAGGCCGTCTTCGACGGCTGGGAGCGCGCCGTCCGGGACATGAAGGCCGCGATCGTTGCCGCGCGTGTGCGCACCGAGCGCGGCGTTCTGCTGGCGCGCTCGAAAGCATGAACGACGGTGCCGGGCCGCCGCTGCAGGCCAGCCCCTGCGCCATCGCCGGCATCGGCATCGACCTGCTGCGCACCGAGCGCGTCGTCGCTGCCCTGGCCCGTCACGGCGAGCGTTTTGCGCAGCGCATCCTGGGCCCGGACGAGTTGCAGCGCTTTGCGGCGCGGCGCGCGCGCGCCGAGCTGCGCGGCGTGCGCTATCTCGCCACGCGCTTTGCCGCCAAGGAGGCGTTCTCCAAGGCCATTGGCCTGGGCATGCGCATGCCGATGTATTGGCGCGCCGTGCAGATCCTGAACGAACCGTCGGGCAAGCCGGCGCTGCGCCTTGCCGATCCGGCTCTGCGCGCCTGGTATGACGCGCGTTTCGGCGCGGCCCATGTCTCCGTCACGGACGAGAGCGACCTGGTGGCCGCCTACGTCGTGCTCGAGCGCCGGCTCTGACCGTTTCCACCCTGATTTTTCCGACTGCCCATGTCCCCATCCGCATCCCTTCCTCCCGGCAATGTCATGGTCGACGTTGCGGGCCTGGAACCGACCGCTGCCGAGATCGAGCGCCTGCGCCACCCGCTGGTCGGCGGGGTGATACTGTTCAGCCGCAACTATGCCGACCGTGCCCAGCTTCGGGCCCTCACAGCGGCGATTCATGCCGCTCGCGACGAGCCGCTGCTGATCGCCGTGGACCACGAGGGCGGCCGGGTGCAGCGTTTTCGCTCGGATGGCTACACCGAGGTGCCGGCCATGCGCACGCTGGGCGAACAGTGGGAGCGCGATCGCATGCAGGCATTGCGCAGCGCGACCGCGGCCGGCTTCGTGCTGGCGGCCGAGCTGCGTGCCTGCGGTGTGGACTTCACCTTCGCGCCGGTGCTCGACCTGGACCATGGCCGCAGCGGTGTGATCGGCACGCGCGCGCTGCACCGCGACCCCGCCGTGGTTGCCCAACTGGCGCGCGCGGTGGCGCAGGGCCTCGCCCTGGCAGGCATGGGTGCCTGCGGAAAGCACTTTCCCGGCCATGGCTGGGCCGAGGCGGATTCGCACCACGCCCTGCCGGTGGACGAACGCACGCTGGCCGACATCCTGGCCGACGACGCGGCGCCCTACGGCTGGCTCGAGCACGCCGTGCTGCCGGCGATCATGCCGGCGCACGTCGTGTATCCCGCCGTCGATGCCCGCCCCGCGGGTTTCTCGCCGGTATGGGTGCGCGACATCCTGCGCGCCCGCCTGGGCTATGACGGCGTGGTGTTCTCGGACGACCTGACGATGGAAGGCGCCACCGTGGCCGGGGACATCCTGGCGCGCGCGCAGGCTGCGCTAGCCGCCGGCTGCGACATGGTGCTGGTGTGCAACCGGCCCGATCTGGCCGACGAGCTGCTCGCGCGCCTGGAGCAGCGTCCCGACCCCGCCTCGGTGGCGCGGCTGCGCCGGCTCTCGCCCCAGGCGCCGGCGCTTTCCTGGGACGCGCTGCAGGCCGACACCCGCTACCGTCAGGCCCTGGCCGACCTCGCCACGCTCTCGCGCTGAACGCGGCGGGCAAGACGAGCGGCCCCGCGGGGCTGCGATAATGTAGCCATGTCCGAAGCTTTCGACCTGCGCGCTTTTCTCGCCCAGTTGCCCAACCTGCCCGGTGTCTACCGCCATATTGATGCCCAAGGCAACGTGCTGTACGTGGGCAAGGCGCGCGATCTCAAGAAACGGGTGTCTTCCTACTTCCAGAAGACGCCCGGCAGCCCGCGCATCGCGCACATGGTGGCGCGCGTCGCCCGGGTCGAGGTGTCGATCACGCGCAGCGAGGCCGAGGCCCTGCTGCTCGAGAACAACCTCATCAAGTCGCTTGCGCCGCGCTACAACATTCTGTTTCGCGACGACAAGTCCTATCCCTATCTGAAGATCACCGGGCACGCGTTCCCGCGGATCGCCTATTACCGCGGGGCGACCGACCGGCGCAACCAGTATTTCGGCCCGTATCCGAATGCCTGGGCGGTGCGCGAGAGCATCCAGATTCTGCAGAAGGTGTTCAAGCTGCGCACCTGTGAGGACACGGTGTTCGCGCACCGCTCGCGTCCCTGTCTGCTGCACCAGATCGGGCGCTGTTCGGCGCCCTGCGTCGGTGCGGTGTCGGCCGAGGACTACGCGAGCGACGTCAATCGGGCCGTGCGTTTCCTGCAGGGGCACACCAGCGAGGTGATGGCCGACATCGAGACGCGCATGCTGGCCGCCTCGGCCGAGCTGCACTTCGAGGAGGCGGCCGCGCTGCGCGACCAGATGCAGGCGCTCTCCAAGGTGCTGCAGCAGCAGACCATGGAGTCCGACGCCGAGGACACCGACATCATCGCGGTGGCCGCGGCCGGCGGCCGCGTCTGCGTGAACCTCGCCATGGTGAGGGGCGGCCGCCACCTGGGCGACAAGGCCTTCTTTCCGACCCATGTCGATGGGGACGAAGCGGCGGCCGTCCTGGAGGCCTTCGTGTCCCAGCACTACGAGGATGGGCAGGTGCCGCCGGTGATCGTGATGTCGCACCCCTTGCCGGCCGAGTCCGAACTGCACGACGCGCTGGTGAACGCGCACGGCCAGCGCCCGCGCCTGCTGTTCCAGCCCCAGGGGCATCGGCGGAGCTGGCTCGAGCAGGCTATCCACAACGCCGAGATTGCGCTGGCCCGCCTGCTGTCGGAGGTCGGCTCGCAGCAGGCCCGCACCCGGGCGCTGGCCGAGCAGCTCGGTCTGGAGACGGACGAGGCCGCGCTCGACGCCCTGCGCATCGAGTGTTTCGACATCAGCCACACGGCGGGCGAGGCCACCCAGGCGTCCAACGTCGTCTACCATCACCACGCCATGCAGTCGCGCGAATACCGCCGCTACAACATCTTGGACATCACGCCGGGCGACGATTACGCGGCGATGCGCCAGGTGCTCACGCGTCGCTTCGAGAAAACCGCGCGCGGCGAGGCGCCGCTGCCCTCCGTGGTGCTGATCGACGGCGGCAAGGGGCAGGTCTCGATCGCGCGGCAGGTGTTCGACGAACTCGGGCTGGACGCCTCGGTGCTGGTGGGCGTGGCCAAGGGGGAGGGCCGCAAGGTCGGGCTGGAAACCCTGGTGTTCGCCGACGAGCGGCTGCCGCTCGTCCTGGGCAAGGAGTCGGCCGCGTTGATGCTGGTCGCGCAGATCCGTGACGAGGCGCACCGCTTCGCGATCACCGGCATGCGTGCCAAGCGCGCCAAGGCGCGCAACGTGTCGCGCCTGGAGGACATCGAGGGCATCGGGCCGAAGCGGCGCCAGCGCATGCTGACCCGCTTCGGCGGGTTGCGCGGGGTGGCCGCGGCGAGCGTGGAAGAACTGGCCAGCGTGGAGGGTGTCTCGATGGAGCTGGCCGAGCGCATCTACCGTGCCCTGCACTGAGCCGTCAGACGAGTCACTCCCGCGCCTGACGGTGGGAGCTTGCCCGCCGCTATGTGAGGGCGCCTTCGGCGCCGGGATGGGCTTGCCTCGCTTAGCCCTCGCCCCGAAGGGCGGGGCTAGCGCTTTGGCCCGTGGTCAAGCCGGCTACAATGCCCGACTCGTCGGACCCTGCCCGGGCCGCGCCTCTGGATTAAGATAAGGCCATGCCCCTGAATCTGCCCATCGTGCTGACTTGGCTGCGGATCGCCATGATCCCTCTGCTGGTAGCGCTGTACTACCTGCCGGCCACGACGGTCGATATGCCGAGCCGCGACGCGTGGGCGGCCGGCGCCTTCGTCGTGGCCGCGGTCACCGACTGGCTGGACGGCTATCTCGCCCGGCGCTGGCAGCAGACCTCCGCCTTCGGCGCCTTCCTCGATCCGGTGGCGGACAAGCTCATGGTCTCCGCGGCGCTGCTCATCCTGTTGAGCGAGGGCCGGGTGGACGCCATCATCGCGCTCATCATCATCGGCCGCGAGATCACCATTTCGGCCTTGCGCGAATGGATGGCGCAGATCGGCGCGCGCGCCAGCGTGGCCGTCAACTGGCTGGGCAAGTTCAAGACTGCGGTGCAGATGACCGCGATTCCGTTCCTGCTCTATTTCCACGATTTCAAGGGCATCGATGTCGCGTGGTGGGGTTCGCGCCTGATCGAGGTCGCGGCGATCCTCACCGTGTGGTCGATGTTCTATTACCTGAAGCAGGCCTGGCCGGTCATCCGCGAGCGCACCGGCTGATGGCGCGCACCCGGGCCTGCCCCCGGGGTCGCGTAGCGGGACATACACAAAAAGTGGCGGCCAACGCCGCCGGGAGACTGCCGCATCATGGCACACGCAATGGGCTATCCGAGCGCCGGGAGCGGCGCCGACGACTGGAAAGTCATCGGGCTCGTGGGTACGGCGCACGCCGGTTCGCATTTCTTCCAACTGGTCATCCCCTCGCTGTACGTCAGCATGGGGCCGGCCCTGGGCCTGGACTACACCCGGCTGGGCTTCATGATGTCGGTGTTCTTCGTGCTGTCCGCCCTGGGGCAGGCGAGCAGCGGCTTCATCGTCGATCGCTGGGGCGCGCGGCCGGTCCTGTGGTTCGGCCAGGCCTGCTTCGTCGTGTCGGCCGTGCTGATGGGGCTGGCGAACGGCTACCCCATGCTGGTGCTCGCCGCTGCCATCGGCGGTATCGGCAACTCCGTATTCCATCCGGCCGACTTCTCGATTCTCAACCGCCGCGTGAGCGCGGCGCGTCTGGGCCATGCCTTTAGCTGGCACGGCCTGACCGGCAGCCTGGGCTGGGCCGCCACACCGCTGTTCGTCACCGGCCTGACCCTGCTGGGCGGCTGGCGCACCGCGGCGTTCGGCGTGGCCGTGCTGCTCGGGTTGGTGCTGACGGCAACCCTGGTCTGGCGCCGTCTGCTCGGCGACGAGGCCGTCGAGAGGGGCGCTGCGGACGGCCACGCCGCGGGGCGCCCGCGGGCGGCCGGGCAGGCCAACCTGCGCGCATTGGTGGCCAACCCGGCACTCTGGGGCGCATTCGTCTTCTTCGCCCTCACGTCCACCTCGCTCTCGGCGATCCAGAACTTCACCCTGCCGATCCTGCATGCGTTCTACGACATGTCGCAGGTGTACGCCAGTTCGGCATTGTCGAGCTACATGGTGGCGTCGGCCTGCGGCATGTTCGTCGGCGGCTTCCTGGCGGGCGCCCAGCCGCGCACCGAGCGTACGGTCGCCGCCGCCTTCGTGCTCGGGGGCGCGCTGCTCCTGTGCCTGGCCTCGGGAGCCGTGCCCTCGTACCTGGCCCTGATCACGCTGGCGGCGGCGGGCTTCTGCTCGGGTGTCGCCGGGCCGTCGCGCGACATGCTGATCCGCCGCGTCACGCCCAAGGGCGCCCTGGGCTCGGTGTACGGTCTGGTGTATTCCGGGATGGACGTCGGCGCCGCGCTGGCGCCGCTCGCCTTCGGTCTCATGGTCGATGCCGGCGTGCTGCGCGGGCCCTGGCTGATCGCCGGGGCGGCGTTCTGGCTTGCCGCCGTCACGGCCGGCTTCATCGCCCGGCGCGCGCGCCGGGCCGAGGCCGAGACCGTGACGGCCGCCGCCTGAGACCGTGCGCATCCTCCTGGTCGAGGACGAGACCGCGCTCGCGCACTGGGTCGCGCGTGCCCTCGGTCGCCAAGCCGGCTACGTGGTGGCCTGGGCCGACGACGGGGCGCTGGCCGAGCGTCGGCTGCAGCTCGAGGAGTTCGACGCCATCGTGCTCGATCTGGGCCTGCCCGGGCTCGACGGCCAGAGCCTGCTCACGCGCATGCGCGCGCGCGGCGACACCACGCCGGTGCTCATCCTCACCGCGCGCGATTCGCTGGCAGCCCGCGTGGACACCCTGCATCAGGGCGCCGACGATTTTCTCGCCAAGCCGTTTCGCATCGAGGAACTGGAGGCGCGCCTGGTCGCGCTCGTGCGGCGCAGCCGGGGCCGCGAGCACGCCAGGTTCGCCTGCGGCAGCCTGGTGCTGGATACCGCGGCGCAGAGGTTCACGGTGGGCGACGCGCCGCTGCAGCTCACCCCGCGCGAGCACCGCGTGCTGCGCGTCTTCATCCAGCGCAGCGGCGAGCCGCTGTCCAAGCAGCAGATCCTGGAGCGCGTGAGCGACGACGATACCGACACCAACCTCGAAGCCATCGAGGTGCTGGTGCACCGCCTGCGCAAGAAGCTGGCCGGCACCGACGTGCAGATCGTGACCTTGCGCGGGCTGGGCTATTGCCTGGAAGCCGTCGCCGACACGCCGGGCAGCTAGGGCCATGCGCGCGCGCAGCCTGAAGACCACGCTGCTGCTCTGGCTGCTGCCGCTGCTCGTGCTCACGATGGGGGCCGCGCTGGTCTACTCCAGTGCGTCGCTCAAGCAGCAGGTCGACGTGGCCTACGATCGCGCGCTGGCCGGCGCGCTGCGCGCGATCGACCTGAACGTCTCCACGGCCAGCGGCGGCCTGGCCATGGAGCAGCCGTATCTTCTGCTGGAGTTCTTCGAGCTCACCGCCAACGGCCGCGTCTACTATCGGGTCGCCACCGAGGACGGCCTGGCCGAGATCGGTACGCCGCAACTGCCGCTGCCCAGGCAGCCGCTCGTGCCGGGCGTGCCGGTGTTCTATGAAGCCCAGTACCTGGGCGAGGCGGTGCGCATCGCCGCGCTGCTGCGGCCCATGGACCCGCCGATCCCCGCCAATCCCGAGGGCCTGTTGATCGTGCAGGTGGCGGAGGCTCTCGACACCCGGCAGGCGTTCATGACCGAGGTGCTCATGCGCGTGATCGGGCGCGACGTGGCCGGCATCGGCCTGAGCCTGCTGGTGGTGATCGTCGCGGTGGTGATGGCCTTGCGCCCGCTGGTGCGCCTGCGCGATGAGCTCGATGCGCGTCCGGTCGCCGATCTGCGCGCGCTCGAGGCTGCCGGCCTGCCCAGCGAGGTGGTGCCCCTGGTCGACGCGCTCAACCTGCACATCGGGCGGCACGAAGCGCAAAGCCGCGCCCAGCAACAGTTCCTCGACGACGCTTCGCACCAGTTGCGCACGCCGCTCTCGGTGCTGCGTGCCCAGCTCGGCTACGCCTTGCGCGAACGCGATCCCGAGGAACTGCGGCTGGTGATGGGCGCGATGGCCGAGGGGCTGGACCGGGCCGAGCGCATGGCCAACCAGATGCTGGCGTTGGCGCGTGCGCGCGACGCGAGCGTCATGCGGCACCAGCTCAGCTTTTCGGGCCTGGATCTCGGCGTGCTCGCCGAGGGGGTGCTGCGCAGCCTGATGCCGGCCGCGCGTGCGCGGCGCATCGATCTTGGTCTGGAGCTGCAGGGCGAGGTGTGGATCGAGGGCATCGAATGGCTGCTGCGCGAAGCGCTGACCAACCTCGTGGACAACGCCTTGCGCTACACCCCGGCGGGCCGCGCGGTCACGGTCCACGTGGCGGCACAGCAAGCGTACGCGCACGTGCGTGTGGTGGACGCCGGGCCCGGCATGAGCGATCAGGACATCGCCCAGGCCGGCACGCGGTTCCGGCGAGGCATGGCCGGCAAGCAGGCCAATGGCGCCGGCCTGGGGCTGGCGATCGTGCACGCCATCACCGAACTGCATCGCGGCGAGGTGCGTTTCAGCCGAATTCCCGACGGCCCTGGCCTGATCGTGGACTGGCGGCTGCCGCGGCATCGCGAGCACTGAATGCGTCACGGGCGGGCAGCCTGCATGACAGGGGGGCCACCGGCGATCGCCGGACATTGGGACTTTCCCTAGGTCAGCCCGGTAATCCCGGCTTTGAAAGGAATCAGAAAGGGTCGCTTGCGTAGTGTTACCGGCACGGGCGGTCGCCGTATCGCCGACAACATCACGACCAGGAGACTTTCCTATGCGCTCGATCCGTTTGCGTTCCGGCGTTGCCGGTGCAGCGATTTCCCTGTTTGGCCTGTCCTTTGCCGCGCCTGCCGGCGCGCAGCCGCAGCGCCCGGAATGCGTGGCGCCGGCCCAGCCCGGCGGCGGCTTCGACCTCACCTGCCGGCTCGCCCAGACCGCGCTGAAGGAGACCGGTACGCTCGAGCGGCCCATGCGCATCGTCTACATGCCGGGCGGCATCGGGGCGGTGGCCTACAACAACATCGTGGCCCAGCGCCCGGCCGAGGGCGGCACGATCGTCGCGTTCTCCGGCGGTTCGCTGCTCAATCTGGCCCAGGGCAAGTTCGGCCGCTACAACGTCGACGACGTGCGCTGGCTGGCCGCCGTGGGCACCGACTACGGCGTGGCGGTGGTGCGCGACGATTCTCCGCACAAGGATCTGGCCAGCCTGATGGCGACCTTCAAGGAGAACCCGGCCGCGCTCGTGCTGGGCGCCGGCGGCTCCGTCGGCAGCCAGGACTGGATGAAGGCGGCCCTGACGGCGCGCGCCGCGGGCGTGGACTACAAGCGCATGCGCTTCGTCGCGTTCGAGGGCGGCGGCGAGGCCGTGACGGCGCTGCGCGGCGGCCACATCCAGGCCTACATGGGCGATGCGGCCGAAGCCGTGCAGATGCTCGAAGGCGGCGCGCCCATCCGCATCCTCGCGGTCTATCACAACGAGCGCCTGCCGGGCCGCCTGGCCGAGGTGCCGACCGCCAAGGAGCAGGGCTACGACATCGAGTGGCCGATCATCCGCGGCTACTACGTCGGGCCCAAGGTCTCCGACGAGGATTACGACTGGTGGGTCGAAGCCTTCAAGAAGACCACGGCCAGCCCCCAGTTCGCCGACCTGCAGCGCCAGCAGGGCCTGTTCCCCCTGAACCTCATCGGCGACGACCTGGACCGCTACGTCAAGGAGCGCGTCAAGCTGTATGCCGAGCAGGCCAAGGAGTTCGGCCTCATCAAGTAAGCCCCGGCACGCACCGCCCGCCGAGGCTCGCGAGGGCTTCGGCGGACATGCGGCCATCTTCGGGACATTCATCATGCTTCTCAACGATCGCATCCTGGGCGTCGCCGCCCTGGTCGTCGCCGCATTTCTGACGTGGTTCGGCTGGCGCCTCGAAGCACCGTTCGCCTACGAGCCCGTCGGGCCGCGCGCGTTCCCCTTGCTCATCGCCGCCATCATCGCGCTGTGCGGCCTGCGCCTCGTGTTCAAGGGCGGCGGCGAGGTCGAACCCAATCCCCCGGGCGCGAACGCGCGCATCGCCTGGATGGTGGCCTGCGTAGCCGGCTACGCGCTGCTCTTCCAGTGGCTGGGCTTCGTGCTCGCCACCACCGCGGTCACCGTCCTGGTGGCGCGCCTGTTCGGCGCCACCTGGCTGCAGGGCCTGCTCGGCGGCATCGGCATGGGCGTGGGCTGCTTCCTGCTCTTCGACAAGGTGCTCGACGTGGTCCTGCCCACCGGGCTGCTGGGGAATCTGCTATGAGCGGCGTACTCGATCATCTGGCGCTCGGCTTTGGCGTCGCGCTCAGCTCCATGAACCTGCTGGTGGCCGCGATCGGCGCTTTTTTCGGCACCATCGTGGGCGTGCTGCCGGGCCTGGGGCCGATCAACGGCGTGGCCATGCTGGTGCCCATCGCCTTCGCCATGAACCTGCCGCCGGAGACCGCGCTGATCCTGCTCGCCGCGGTTTACGTGGGCGCGGAGTACGGCGGGCGCATCACGTCGATCCTGATCAATGTGCCGGGCGAGGCGGCCGCGGTGATGACCACCTTCGACGGCTATCCGCTCGCGCGCCAGGGGCTGGCCAGCGTGGCGCTCTCGCTGTCGGCCTGGTCGTCGTTCGTCGGCTCGCTGATCGCCACCATCGGCATCGTCATCCTGGCGCCGCTGCTGGCGGGGTGGGCGCTGGCCTTCGGGCCGGCGGAATACTTCGTCCTGATGGTCTTCGCCTTCTGCGCGCTCACCAGCCTGCTGGGCGAGCAGCCCGCCAAGGGCATCCTCGCGGCCATGCTCGGCCTGGGCATCGCCACCGTGGGCGTGGACGCCAATTCGGGGGTCTACCGCTACACCTTCGATCTGCCGCACCTGGCCGACGGCATCGATTTCGTCGTCGTGGTGATCGGTCTGTTCGCCGTGGGCGAGATGCTGCAGATGCTGGAGAAGCTGCTCACGGGCCAGTCGATCAACGTCCCGGTGAGCGGGCGCAAGCTCTTCAACTGGCGCGAACTCAAGTTCACCAGCGGCAGTACGGCGCGCGGCGGTCTGCTCGGGTTTTTCATCGGCGTGCTGCCCGGCGCGGGGGCGAGCGTGGCCTCGGCCGTGGCCTACGCCAACGAGAAGCGCTACAGCGAAGGCCGCGACCCCGACGCCAAGTTCGGCAAGGGCGACATGCGCGGCCTGACGGCGCCCGAGGCGGCCAACAACAGCGCGGCCACGGGCTCGTTCATCCCCATGCTGACCCTGGGCGTGCCGGGTTCGGGCACGACGGCGGTCATGATGGGCGCGCTCACGCTCTACAACATCACGCCGGGCCCGGTGCTCTTCGAAGCGCAGCCCGCGCTGGTGTGGGGCCTGATCGCTTCGCTCTTCGTGGCGAACGTGATGCTCTTCTTCATGAACGTGCCCATGGTGCGCGTGTTCGCGGCGATGCTGGCGATTCCTCCCTGGCTGCTCGTGCCGGGCGTATTGGCGATCAGCTTCGTCGGGGTGTATGCGATCAACGCCACCACCTTCGATCTGCTGCTGGTGGTCGTCATCGGCGTACTGGGCTACTTTCTGCGCAAACTGTCCGTGCCGATGGCCCCGCTGATCCTGGGCGTGGTGCTGGGCACGATGATGGAGCAGAACCTGCGCCGCGCGCTTTCCATCTCCGACGGCGGCATCGGCATCCTGGTCGAGAGCCATGTAAGCAAGGCCTTGTGGCTGGCGGCATTCGCGGTGGCGGTGCTGCCCCAACTGGTGCGCTGGATGCGGCGCGGCCGCACCGGCGGTGGCGCCGCGCCTGTCGCGCGCTGACGGGGAGCGCCTGCGGTGACCGCAGCAGCACAGGCCCCGGACGCCCGTTGGCGACGCGTGCTGGCGGGCCTGCTCCTCGCGGTGGCGGGCGCCGGCGCAGCGCTCGTTCTGCATGCGCCCATGCCCTGGCTGCTGGGGCCGCTGCTGCTTGTCGCGGCCACCCGCATGGCGGGGCTGGCGAGCGCCTGCCCGCCGGCGATGCGCCAGGGCGGGCAGTGGGTGATCGGCACGTCGCTGGGCCTGTATTTCACGCCCATGGTCGTCGCCCACATCGGCGTGCATGCCGGCTTCATCGTGGCCAGCTCGCTGTTCGCCGTTGCGCTCGCGGCCATGGGCACGTGGATGCTGATGCGCCTGGCGGGTACGGATCTCTCCACGGCATGGTTCGCATCGGCCATCGGCGGCGCCAGCGAAATGGCCAACCTCGCCGAGCGCCACCAGGCCCGCGTGGACCGGGTAGCTTCGGCGCACAGCCTGCGTATCCTGATGGTGGTGGTGATCGTGCCGTTCGCCTACCAGTGGGCCGGGCTGAGCGGCCTGGACCCGACGATCCCGGGCCCGCGCGAGGTCCGGCTGCCCGGCCTGATGGCGCTGGCCGCCTGCACCTGCGTCGCTGCGCTGTTCATGAAACGGCTGAAGCTGACCAATCCGTGGGTGCTCGGGCCGCTGGCGGTGGCCGCCGTACTCACCGCCAATGGCATCGAATGGTCCGCGTTGCCGGGCTGGCTGATGAACGTCGGACAGCTCCTGATCGGCTGGTCGCTCGGCGATCGCTATCGTCCCGACTTCCTGCATGCCGCGCCGCGCTTCATGGGCGCGGTCGCGCTCTATACCGGCGTCTCGCTGGCGCTGACCGCCGTGCTGGCCTGGCTGCTGGCCGCCTGGGCCGACATTCCCTGGGCCACGTTGCTGCTCGCCACGACGCCCGGCGGCATTGCCGAAATGACGCTGACCGCACGGGCGCTCGCGCTGGGCGTGCCCATCGTCACCGCCTTTCACGTCACCCGCATGATCTTCGTCCTGCTCGTGACCGGCCCCATCCATCGCTGGCTGACGCGCGCGCGATCGGGCTGAGACGTCGGGCGCATGCCACGGGCGCCGCCGCGCGTCCCATCGCGCCGGCTGCGGGCATGGCGGACGCGCCGATCCCTGCCGGCACGACGGCGAACCTTCCTGCCTTGACCTCGGCGGCATCGCCATGTCGATATGTCCTAGGGTAAACCCGCGCTTATGCTGCCTTGCAGCATGTCGGCATTTCATAAACAGAACCGTGTTTTCGTATCATGAAATCATGTTCTCAAGTCTTTGATTTTACAGAGACAAATTTTTAGTCTTATATAAGATATAAGCCTTGTATGCCCCGCGTCAGACCACTAGACTATCTTCAACGGTCGACGCACAGCAGCGCTGTTTCGCCGGCCCCCCGGGTTCCCTTTCCCATCCCCTATCTCGAAGGAGTCGACAATGTCCGCACGTGAACAAGAAGCCCAGCAGTTGCGCCGTGAATGGGCCGAAAACGCCCGCTGGAACGGCATCAAGCGCGGGTACACCGAAGACGACGTGATCCGCCTGCGCGGTTCGCTCGCGGTCGAGCACACGCTCGCCCGCCGCGGCGCAGAGCGCCTGTGGAAGCTCATCAACGAAGAGCCGTTCATCAATGCGCTGGGGGCGCTCACGGGCAACCAGGCCATGCAGCAGGTCAAGGCCGGTCTGAAGGCGATCTACCTCTCCGGCTGGCAAGTGGCGGGCGACGCCAACCTCGCCGGCGAGATGTACCCCGACCAGTCGCTGTACCCCGCGAACTCGGTGCCGCAGGTGGTCCGCCGCATCAACGCCTCGCTGACCCGTTGCGACCAGATCCAGTGGTCCGAAGGCAAGCAGCCCGGCGACGAAGGCTACATCGACTACTTCGCGCCCATCGTGGCCGATGCCGAAGCCGGTTTCGGCGGCGTGCTGAATGCCTTCGAACTCATGAAAGCCATGATCGAGGCGGGCGCCGCGGGCGTGCACTTCGAAGACCAGCTCGCTTCCGTGAAGAAGTGCGGCCACATGGGCGGCAAGGTGCTCGTGCCCACCCGTGAAGCCGTCGCCAAGCTGGTCGCCGCGCGCCTGGCCGCCGACGTCATGAACGTGCCGACCGTGCTTCTGGCCCGCACCGACGCCGACGCCGCCGACCTCATCACCAGCGACGTGGACGAGAACGATCGCCCCTTCATCACCGGCGAGCGCACCGTCGAGGGCTTCTACCGCACCCGCCCGGGCATCGACCAGGCGATCTCGCGCGGCCTGGCCTATGCGCCGTATGCCGACCTGATCTGGTGCGAAACCGCCACCCCGAACCTGGAGTACGCCCGCAAGTTCGCCGAGGCCATCCACAAGCAGTTCCCCGGCAAGCTGCTCTCGTACAACTGCTCGCCCTCGTTCAACTGGAAGAAGAACCTGGACGACGCCACCATCGCCAAGTTCCAGCGCGAGCTGGGCGCGATGGGCTACAAGTTCCAGTTCATCACCCTGGCCGGCTTCCACGCCCTGAACTACGGCATGTTCGATCTGGCCTACGGCTATGCCCGCGAGAACATGTCGGCCTTCGTCGAGCTGCAGCAGAAGGAGTTCGCCGCCGCCGAGCGTGGCTTCACCGCCGTGAAGCACCAGCGCGAAGTGGGCACCGGCTACTTCGACGCCGTCACCCAGACCATCGAAGGCGGCCAGTCCTCGACCACCGCGCTGACCGGCTCGACCGAGGAAGCCCAGTTCGCATCCAAGGCTGCGTAACCTGCGTGTCGGGGCGAGGGGCCCCGATCCGACAGCCCGGCCGGTGTCTGGCGACGCCGGTCCCTGGCGCCAACCTTCGGGTTGGCGTTTTTTTTTGCCGCGGGCCGCCCCTAGGAAAAAGGCGCTCGTTGGGACTGCCAGCTGCAGGATGCCCGACTTTCCCACGGCTGCTGCGGGCTGCCGCCGCAGGCCCGTGAAGAGGCCGCGCTAGAACCGGCCTCGCAGCGACAGCATGAAAGTCCGGGGCGCGCCATAGAAGTTGTTCGATGTGGCTCTGCCCAGGAATTGCAGATACGTCCGGTCGAACAGATTGCTGACCGACATTGCCGTGCTCCAGTTCTTGTTGATCTGATAACCGACACGGGCGGAAACGATGACACGTCCGCCTTGCCTGACGCTGGCCGAATAGATGTCGCTCTGTGCCTGGACACCCGCGCCGATACTCCACCCTTGCAGCGCACCATTGAGGTCGGTCGGCGAGAACCGATAGTGGGTCCACAGCTTGAACAGGTGCTCGGGCAGCAGACTCGCGTTGAAGCGCTCGCCCACATTGGAGGCTGTGGTGTCGCTTTCGTACCTTGCTCTGGTGTAGGTATAGCCAGCCGATACATCCCACTGTCGGGACAAGGCGCCCACCAGTTCGATATCGAGGCCATCGCTTTGGACTTCGCCGGCGGCCATGTAGCACGCCGCCGTGGCCGAGGTTCCGCAACCGACGTGATCGGGGTCGACCATGGCGCGGTTGGTATCGCGGATACGGAACACGGCGACATTCAGGTTCAATCGGTCGTCCAGAAACCGCGCTTTCGCACCCGCTTCGGCCTGCCAGCCTACGCGGGGCTCCAGAATGTTCCCCAGATAATCTTCCTGAGTCTGAGGGACAAAGGTATCCGCATAGCTGGCATACAGCGTCAGGTTCTTCCGCACGTCCCAGATCAAGCCGCCATACGGCGTGAACTCCCAGCTGGCCTGGGCCGTACTCGCAACCCAGTCCGAGGTGGCAGCAGCGATCGTGCGGCTCTTGCTCTGGTAATCCGACCAGCGACCGCCCAGGATGAACTGCACCGTATCGGCAAGGCTGAATCTCGCCGACGTGTACACCCCCGATTGCTCGGTAATCGTCTGCCGGTGCGACGCGATGTTCGTGTTCAGTACGCCGCTGTAGTTGTGATCATTGAAGACATCCCAGCCGGGCAGCGAGGTGCTGACCGAACCGAGCAGATTGTCCTGCTTCGTCTGGTTGTAGCCCAAGGTCAGATGGTGCTTTCTCCCCAGCAACGTGATGGGTCCGTTGACATTGAGATCCAGGCTGTTCCAGCGCACCCCCCTGTCGTAATAGGTTGCGCTCATCGTTGCGAGTCCGGTGGCCGTATCCACCGCGCCCGTCGTCCCCGCCCCTGCGTAGTTGCCGATCAATTCCCGGTAACCATAAGTCGCTTTGACGATCCAGCCGCTGTCGAAATGGTGCTGGATATCGGCCGCCGCCTCCTTGATCGTATAGACCGAGTCCATGTCCGGTCCCATGAATGCAGTGCGTCCCGGCAAGCTGCCGTCGCTCATGAGCGGCAGGCCCCAGAACGTATTGGTATGGAACCGGCTGTAGGCTCCGGACAAGCCCACCGTCGTGCGCGGGCTCAGGTCGTACTCGATCACCCCATATGCGATCTCGTCCCGCGATTCGGCCACGTCATAGAACTTGTGCTGATCCTGCCGGACCAGCACACCCCGAGCCCTGAGCGACCCGTCGCCGTTGAGCGGGGTGCTGACGTCCAGCTCCCCACGGTAAGTATCGTTCGACCCCGCCGACACGGCGCCGGACAGTGTGCGCGTGCCGAGCGGGCGCTTGCGCACATAGTTGACAGTGCCGCCAGGCTCACCGCTGCCGGTCAACAGGCCGGAGGGCCCCCTGAGTACCTCGACCCGGTCATACAGCGCAAGGTCGCCGGAAATTGTCGTGATCAAGCCCGTCACCGGCACACCGTCTGTCTGGGCATTCACGCTGTAGCCGCGTATGGTGACAGACTCGGTGCGATCGTATCCGGTGGCAGTGACCCCTGTGACCTGATTCAATGCATCCGCCGAGCTGACCAAGCCCTGGTCTTCGATCTGCTGTCTCGTGACGACCGACACCGACTGCGGAATGTCTTTCAGCGACCAGACACCGTTCATCAGACTCGCTGCATCGGTAGCATACGAACCGCTCCCTTCCGTACCGGGATCGATCACGGCCGTGACGGTCACAGGGGCAAGTGTCGGTGTGCCTTGCGGACCGTGGGCACGCTCCAGCACATAGCCACCACTTTCCCGCATGACGGCGTGCAAGCCCGTTCCCGACAGCAAAGAGCCCAGGGCCGATGCAACAGTATGCGTGCCCCTCAACCCGTCCGTATGCAATCCTTCCGTCAAGGATGTCGAGAACGACAACATGATTCCCGAATTGCGGCCAAACCGGTTAAGGGCACCCGTCAGGTCGCCTGCGGGAATCTCGTACGATCGTGCCGTCTCAGCGGGTTGCGCATACCCCGGCGGCGTAGCCACCGTGCCCGCCAGTGCGCCGGCACCCAGCACGATGTGCAGCACCACGGTTGCGGCCACGGTACGACGAAAAGGAGGATACAACGGGAAATGCGTGTTCCTCGGCGGATGAGCTTGGGTCATTGACGTTTCGCGGAAGTTCGAATGAAGAGTGGTCTCTCGTCTTCATTGCCCCGCGAAAAACGAAAACGGCTCAACGTCTCGGGAATGCTGGTCCTGACGATCCAGAATCAGACGGTGGCCGCCTCGACCCTTACCCAATATCGCGTCATGTAGCGGATCTCGACCGGCAGCGTGGCAGCCAGCATGTCGAGTACCTTACCCGTGTCATCAAGGGGGTAGGTGCCGGTGATGGGCAGGTGGGCGACGGTGTGGTCACACCCGAGATAGCCGCTGCGGTACAGCGACAGCGCGGCGACAAACTCGGCCAGCGGCATATCGCGGGCCACCAGCATGCCGTCCACCCAGGCGGACGCAGCGTCATCCGCCTGGTCGACGGCATCGAAGTGATTGCGGGTGAACACGACCTGCTGGCCGGCCCTGACGATACGCGCATCGTCCGAGGCATTCGCGCGTGCCTCGACTGCACCCGCATAGACCGCGATGCGGCTACGGCCGCTGTCGCCGTCGCGCTGATGCACGAGAAACCGGGTTCCCAATGCACGCAGGCGCCCTTGTGCTGTTTCCACCAGGAACGGACGGCCAGCGCGCCCCGAGACTAGCGGATCGGGCGCAGTCTCGATGAAGCATTCCCCCTCCAGCAAGCGCACCAGCCGTTGCGCATCGTCGAAGACGACATCGATCGCCGTGCGTGCGTTGAGGTGTAGCTGCGTGCCGTCGTCCAGCACCAGGTGACGGCGCTCTCCCGTGCTGGTACGGCGGTCAGCCAGCCACACGCCGAGAGGCATCTCGCGCCCCGCCGTCCACGCCGTACCGCCTGCAAACAGCAAGATCGCCAGGGCTTTGACCGCACGTCGGCGCGCGTCCGATCTGGGGGCGGTCAACACCGCATGGGCAAGGGGTGATGACAATCCCTGCAACCGTGCGCTGAAGGCCTCGACGCTCTGCCAGGCGCGCGCATGGTCCGGGTGCGCGTCTCGCCATTCCCGCCAGCGTCGGCGCGTGTCCTCTCGCACCTCGCTGCTCTGCAACTCGACCAGCCATTCGACCGCCTGCTGCTGCACTCGGAATGGGATCGACATCGACTCGGTACCCATGCGGGCCTTACTCCGCAAAGCAGCAAGCCGCCAACGCCTTGGCGATATGGCGCTTCACCGTGGCGATCGATATACCCAGCCGCTCACCGATCTGCGCGTGACCAAGCCCATCGAGCTGCGACCACAGGAACGCTTTGCGCACGGGTGCGCTCAACCCGTCGAGCAGCCGATCGATCTCCACCAGGGTTTCCAGCATCACCGCACGCGCTTCAGGAGAGATCGCGTGCTGCTCCGGCAGTTGCGCCAAGGCGTCGAGATAGGCCTGCTCGATGCGGCGGTGCCGGTACTGATTCGCGACCAAGCCCTGCGCAATCGTCGTCAGATACGCACGCGGCTCGCGAATGATCTCGACGACATCGCGGGTGAGCACGCGCAGGAAGGTGTCATGCGCAATATCGGCAGCGTCGAAAGCGTTGCCCAGGCGCTTGCGCAACCAGCCATTGAGCCAGCCATGGTGCTCGGTGTAGAGCGCCCGCACATCGGGCTGTGTTCCGGTCTTGCCGACAGGCATCGGGCGTCGTTGAGATAATGAAAACAATTCTCATTATAGATCAATGGCAACCCGATGACGGCAGGCGTTTCTACGTGCGAACGACGAGGTTCTTCAGGAGACGCAGGGTTGGATGCCGCCGAAACACCGAGTTGCGGGCGCTGCGCGGCGGTTCAGACTGGCTCAGATCGCCTGGCCGCCGGAGACCTCGATGCGCTGCGCATTCACCCAGCGGTTGTCCTCGCCGAGCAGGCTGGCGATCATGGGGCCGATATCGTCGGGCACGCCGACCCGGCCCAGGGCCGTAATGCTCGCGATGTGCTGGTTGATCCCCGGCGTATCGCGCACGGCACCGCCGTGGAAATCCGTCTCGATCGCGCCGGGCGCCACGGTGTTCACCGCGATGCCCCGGCCGCCCAGTTCCTTGGCGAGGTAGCAGGTGAGGACTTCCACCGCGCCCTTCGCCGCCGCGTAGGCCGCATAGCCGGGCAGGGCGAAGCGGGTCAGGCCCGATGAGAGGTTGACGATGCGCCCGCCATCCTCGATGAGCGGCAGCAAGGCTTGCGTCAGGAAGAAGACCCCCTTGAAATGCACGGCGACCAGGCGATCGAACTGCGCTTCGGTCGTCTGCTCGATGGGAGCGGCATCGCCGTGGCCGGCGTTGTTGACCAGGTGGTCGAAGCGCTCGCGCTGCCACGTGCTGTGCAGCGTGTCCCGCAACTGCTCGGCGAAGGCGGCGAAACCGGCGCTGTCGCCGGTGTCCAGCCGCAACGCCACGGCTCGGCGGCCCAGCGCCTGGATCTCGGCGACGACGGCCTGGGCTTCGTTGGCCTGGCTGTGATAGGTGATGACGACATCGCCACCCTTGCGGGCGATGCTGAGTGCGGTGTTGCGGCCTAGGCCGCGGCTGCCGCCGGTGACGAGGGAGATGGTGCTCATGCTGGGCTCCTGTTGGGATTTGAAAGACGCCCCAGTGTGGGCGATCGTGCCCCGGCAGAGTTGCCGGAAGCTCGACGACTCTTGCTCGATCCTGCAGAATGGCATGCCAGACCTTCCTGTCGGCGTAGGCTTGCACCATGACGACTCTGCTCGATACCGTCGGCCGCTATGCGCTTGCCCACGCCGATGCGCACGGCCTGGCACGCACACCGATTCCCGGGCTGTGCGCCGTGTGCGCGACGGCGCCCAGCGGCTTGATCCACGAGGTCTACCGGCCGTTGGTATGTCTGCTCGTCCAGGGCTGCAAAGAGGTCACGATCGGCGCGCATACCTACACGTTCAAGGCGGGCGACTCGTTGCTGATCGGCGCCGATGTGCCCACGGTGAGCCGCATCGTCGACGCCAGTCCGGCGGCGCCGTACCTGTCGCTGGTGCTCGAACTGGACCCGACGATCGTCGCCGATCTCGTCTCCCGCATGGACGTGGCGCCCGCCGGGAACGAAGCGATGGTGCGGGTCGCGCGTACCGAATCCGAGGTCGTGGACACGGCGCTGCGCCTGACGCGCTTGCTCGAACGTCCCGCCGCCCTTGCCATCCTGCAGGACGCCCTGCTGCGCGAGATGCACTACTGGCTCCTGGCCGGCAGGCACGGCGCCGCGATCCGGCAGCTCGGCTGGCCCGATGGCCATGTCCAGCGCATCGCGCGGGCGATCGCCGTGCTGCGCGCCGAGTACACACGCAACGTCCCGGTCGAGCGCCTGGCGGCCATTGCCGACATGAGCCCGTCGTCCTTTCACCATCATTTCCGCGCCGTCACGTCGCTCTCGCCCCTGCAGTTCCAGAAGCATCTGCGTCTCGTGCAAGCCCGTCGCCTGCTGATCACGCAGGGCGCTTCGGCGAGCAGCGCCGCTTTCGCCGTGGGCTACGAGAGCGTGCCCCAGTTCACGCGGGAATATGGCCGGATGTTCGGCGCCTCGCCGGCGCGCGATGCCCGGGCCGCCCGGGAGCAGGGCGGGCAGCGGGCGGCATAGGGCGGTGCACCGCCGGCACTGGGCGAGCGTGAGGCAGGCGTTCTCGCCGCGCGACAACGCGGCGAGGACCGTCGGGAGGGTGTCGGCGGTGCGGTTGTGGGCTGGGCGCGCGCCGCGCGCGGTCATGTGGCTGTGGCGGGCGGGGTAGCGGAATCGGGCCCCGCAGCGGCCTTGGCCAGCAGCTTCGCCAGGCTGGCGCGTTCCCGGGCGGACAGGCCGGCAAAGCGCGTGGCAATCCATTGCGCATGCCGGGCGAACACGGCTTCGGCGAGTTCGCCGCCCTTGGCGGTGAGGCGCACATGCAGGCCGCGCCGGTCAGCCGGATCGCGGTGCCGCTCGAGCAGGGCGTCGCGCTCCAGCCCGTCGAGCAGCCCGGTCACGGTGGCCCGCGTCACGCCCGCCCGCTCGGCCAGCACGTGCGGCGCCAACCCTTGCGGCACGCCGGCCAGCAGAAAGAGCATCACGAAACGCCCTTCCGAGAGGCCGTGGGGCGCCAGTGCCGCCGCGCACTCGCGGTCGATCTGTGCCGCCAGGGACAGCGCCTGGAAGCACAGGCGGATATCGTCGAGCCCGGGCAGCCCGCGCCGCTCGGCCTCGGCGAGCAGGGCAGTGTGCTTGCGATCCAGTGTCGTCATGGTGCCGCCATACTATATGGCGGCAAATCGTATGGCAAGCGCGGGATAGTGGCGTCTCGAACCGTACGCCGGCGCTGTGCCGGGCAAGGTGCGGTGTCGTCCTGCGACCATCGTCCAGGTATCTTCGTTCGAATACTTCGACTATCGTTGTTTGCGACGACAACCACCCGGGTGGCGCAGACCACCGCATACGGAGACTATCCATGGCCGACTACGCCGCGTTCTATCAGCGTTCCCTGCAGGAGCCCGACGCCTTCTGGCGCGAGCAGGCAGAGCGCATCGAGTGGGCGGCCCCACCCACACAGATCTGCGACACGAGCCGCCCCCCGTTTGCGAGCTGGTTCGCCGACGGCTCCACCAATCTGTGCCACAACGCGGTGGACCGCCACCTGGCCGAACGCGCCGAGCAGCCCGCGCTGATATGGGTCTCGTCAGAGACCGACCAAGAGCGCATCGTCAGCTATGCGGAACTGGATCGCGAGGTGCAGCGCATGGCGGCCATCTTCCGGCAGTTCGGCGTCGGGCAGGGGGACCGCGTCCTGATCTACCTGCCCATGATCCCCGAAGCCGCCTTCGCCATGCTGGCCTGCGCGCGCATCGGCGCGATCCATTGCGTGGTCTTCGGCGGCTTCGCCTCGGGCAGTCTCGCCACCCGTATCGACGACGCGCAGCCCAAGCTCATCGTCAGTGCCGATGCCGGCTCGCGCGGTGGCAAGGTCATTCCTTACAAGCCCTTGCTGGACGGTGCGCTCGCCCAGGCCCAGCATCCGCCTGCCCACGTCCTGCTGGTGGACCGCGGCCTCGCGCCCATGGAAAAGGCGCAGGGGCGCGATCACGACTACACCGATCTGCGCGGCCAGCACATCGACGCCGACGTCCCGTGCACCTGGCTGCCTGCCACCCACCCCAGCTACGTTCTCTACACCAGCGGCACCACCGGCAAGCCCAAGGGCGTACAGCGCGACACCGGCGGCTATGCCGTCGCGCTGGCGGCGAGCATGCGCCACATCTTCGACGCGCAGCCGGGCGACACCTTCTTCTGCGCCTCGGACATCGGCTGGGTCGTCGGCCACAGCTACATCCTGTATGCGCCGCTGCTGGCCGGGCTGAGCACCGTCATCTACGAGGGCCTGCCGATACAACCCGACGCCGGCGTCTGGTGGCGCCTGGTCGAGAGGCACCGCGTGAACATCATGTTCACCTCGCCCACCGCGATCCGCATCCTCAAGAAGCACGATCCCGCCCATCTCAAGGCGTCGGATCTGTCCAGCCTGCGCACGCTGTTCCTCGCCGGCGAGCCGCTGGACGAACCCACCTCGACCTGGGTCGCCGATAGCCTGGGCGTGCCCGTCACCGACAACTACTGGCAGACCGAGACCGGCTGGCCCATCCTCACGATCGCGCGCGGCGTCGCGCCGCAGCCGGGCAAGCCCGGCAGTCCCGGCGTGCCGATGTACGGCTATCGCGTGGGCCTGTACGACGATGCCAGCGGCGAGCCGATCCAGGAGCCCGGCCGCAAGGGCGTTCTCGGCATCGAAGGCCCGCTGCCGCCGGGCTGCCTGCAAACCGTCTGGGGCGACGACGAACGCTTCGTCAGTACCTATTGGAAGAGCATTCCCGGCCGCATGGTGTACAGCACCTTCGACTGGGGCGTGCGGGACGTCGACGGCTACTACTTCATCCTCGGGCGGACCGACGACGTGCTGAACGTCGCCGGCCACCGCCTGGGTTCGCGCGAAATCGAGGAAGTCATCACCGGCCATCCGGCGGTGGCCGAGGCCGCCGTGGTCGGCGTCGCCGACGCCGAAAAAGGGCAGGTGGCCGTGGCCTTCGTCGTGCCGCGCGGCGCCGGGCCGCTCGAAGACGAGGCCGAGAAGGCCGCGGTGGGTCAAGCGATTCTTGCGCGCGTGGCCGGAGAGCTGGGCGCCGTCGCCAAGCCGGCGCGGGTGGTCTTCGTGCCGGTATTGCCCAAGACGCGCTCGGGCAAGCTGCTGCGCCGGGCGATCCAGGCGGTGTGCGAGGGCAGGGACCCGGGGGACCTCAGCACGATGGAGGATGCGGGGGCGCTGGAGTGGGTGCGGCGGGGGTAGGCCCGCCACGTCGCTGGCCGAGGCCAGCGGCGTGCTTGGCCCAGGATGGCCCGGCCGGGCTCGCCGCACCACGGTATGGCCCGGCGAGCGCGTCAGGGCGCCATGCGAATTGCGCGCGCGCGTCATGGAGACAGGAAAGCCGGCGGGCTCCAATCCATAGGTCGTGAATTGCGACTGCACATGCCCACAACAAGGAGCGGCAGAGACCATGGATTTCGAACTCACCCCCGTCCAGCGCGATCTTCAGCAGCGCGCTCGAACGTTCATCCGCACGGAGGTGCTGCCCCACTACCGCGAGTGGCCGGTGGCGAACTGCGACTACAGTCCGGAACTGACGGCCAGCCTGAAGCGCAAACTGGCCGACTACGGCCTGGCCAAGCTGATCGTGCCCAAAGAGTTCGGCGGCCAGGGGCTGGGGCCGATGGAGGACGTCATCGTACTTGCCGAGTTCTCCAAATCGCCGCGGCGCATGCCGGGCGGCCCCTTCGCCCCGTGGCCGGTGCTGTATCAGGCGCCGGAGAAAATTCGGCAGAAGTATCTGTACCCGGTGCTGGAAGGCCAGACGGGTTGGTCGATGTGCTTCACGGAACCCGAGGCCGGCTCGGATCTCGCGGGTATCCGCACGACCGCCGTACGTCAAGGCGAGCACTATGTGCTCAACGGCACGAAGATGTGGCGGACAGGGCATCATTTCGCGTCGTATACCGCGGTGGCCGCGGTCACCGATGCAAGCAAGGGGCATCGGGGCATCAGTGTCTTCCTGGTCGACAACGACACGCCGGGCTTCACCAAGTCGCGCGACATTCCGGTGATCGCCCGGCAATGGGGCGTCGAACAGGAGGTGAAGCTGGAGAACGTGATCGTGCCGGCGGAGAACCTGCTGGGCGAGGAGGGCGCCGGGTTCGCCATCGCCCAGCATCAGTTCAATCGGTTCCGCCTGCGCTTGGGCGGCACGGCATTGGGCATGGCCGAGCGCAGCCAGGAACTGGCCGTGGAATACGCCCGCGAGCGCAAGGTGTTCGGCAGGCCGTTGGGCGACAATCAAGCGATCCAATGGATGCTGACCGATTCGCAATACGACATCGAGTCGATCCGCCTGAATACGTTCTATGCGGCATGGATGGTGGATCGCGGCGGATACTCGGCCGCTCGGCTGCAGGCGGCGATGGTCAAGGGGTACTGCATCGACGCCGGCTTGCGCGTGATCGACCGCTCGATGCAAATCCTGGGCGGCCGGGGGCTCGCCATCGACGACTACCCCTTCGCCGATTTCTACAATCTGCTGCGCATGTGCAAGCAGATGGAAGGCTCGACCGAGATCATGAAGATCGTGATGGCGCGCGAGATCCTGTCGGGCGAGCCGGTCTGATCCAAGCCCGGTCGTGG
>NZ_VLTJ01000018.1 GCF_007558815.1 Verticiella sediminum
TCAGCACCAACTACCTGTCGCTCGTCGCGCAGAACAATCTCAACAAGTCCCAGTCGCAGTTGGGCACTGCCATCGAGCGCCTGTCCTCGGGCATGCGCATCAACAGCGCCAAGGACGACGCGGCGGGTCAGGCGATTGCCAACCGCTTCACCGCCAACGTCAAGGGCCTGACCCAAGCCACCCGCAACGCCAACGACGGCATCTCGATCGCCCAGACGACCGAAGGCTCGCTGAACGAAATCAACGCCAACCTGCAGCGCATCCGCGAACTGAGCGTGCAGGCCGCCAACGGTTCGAACTCCGACACCGATCTGCAATCCATCCAGAACGAAATCACCGAGCGCCTGGACGAAATCGACCGCGTGTCGCGTGAGACGCAGTTCAACGGAAAGTACGTGCTGGGCAACGATGCCCAGGCGCTGACGATCCAGGTGGGTGCGCATGACGGCCAGCAAATCACGATCAATCTGACGAAGATCGATAGCACCGAGCTCGGGCTGAACGGCTTCAGCGTTGCGAATGGTCTTGAAGAAGCCGATTATTCCGCTGCCGGTGCCACGGGCCCTGGCCCCGGTGTGGCTATTGACTTGGACACCGTTGATGTCACGGCTTTAGCCGAAGGGACTCTAGATGGCAAGCTCTACACGGATGGCACCAACCATTATGTGCGAGTTGAAAATGAAACGACCACCGCTGGTGCGAATGGATATCACCAAGTAACCGTTGCCAACGACGGCTCCATTACGGGAACCGTTACCGCTACTGCAGGGACTCCTACAGATATCGTAGAGTTGGCCCTTGCCCCCACCACAGTTACCTACGATATGGGGGCTGACACGGGGGAACTGCAGGTACGAGCCGCTGGCGCTGATGGAACGGGACCCCAGTTCGTCATCAAGGATGGCGACGACTTTTTCGCCGCCACTGTCGCTGACGATGGTACGGTAACCCGCGGTGCACAGTTGGCCGTAGGTGACCCAACGTCCAACCCGCTGGCCGCGCTGGACGCCGCACTGCAAAAGGTCGACGACCTGCGCAGCCACCTGGGTGCGATCCAGAACCGCTTCGAGTCCACGATCTCCAACCTGAACAACACGGTCAACAACCTGTCCGCAGCCCGCTCGCGCATCGAAGACGCCGACTATGCCGTCGAAGTCTCCAACATGACCCGCGCGCAGATCCTGCAACAGGCCGGCACCTCGGTTCTGGCCCAGGCCAACCAGGTTCCGCAAGGCGTGCTCTCGCTGCTGCGTTAATCGC
>NZ_VLTJ01000019.1 GCF_007558815.1 Verticiella sediminum
TCAGCACCAACTACCTGTCGCTCGTCGCGCAGAACAATCTCAACAAGTCCCAGTCGCAGTTGGGCACTGCCATCGAGCGCCTGTCCTCGGGCATGCGCATCAACAGCGCCAAGGACGACGCGGCGGGTCAGGCGATTGCCAACCGCTTCACCGCCAACGTCAAGGGCCTGACCCAAGCCACCCGCAACGCCAACGACGGCATCTCGATCGCCCAGACGACCGAAGGCTCGCTGAACGAAATCAACGCCAACCTGCAGCGCATCCGCGAACTGAGCGTGCAGGCCGCCAACGGTTCGAACTCCGACACCGATCTGCAATCCATCCAGAACGAAATCACCGAGCGCCTGGACGAAATCGACCGCGTGTCGCGTGAGACGCAGTTCAACGGAAAGTACATCCTGGGCGACGACGCCGCTTCGCTGTCGGTCCAGGTGGGTGCCCACGACGGCCAGCGCATCGACATCAACCTGACCCGCATCGACTCCCAGACCCTGGGCCTGAGCGGCTTCAACGTCGACGGTTCGGCCAAGGTGGCAAACGCCGCCGCCACGAAGGCCAACCTGGAAGCCAAGGTACCGGGCGGCACCTGGAATGCCGACGAAACCGTCTATACCGCCGTGCCCGAGAATGCGGGAGCCACTGGCGCCGACGTGTTTGCTCAGCTCAAGGACGGCAACACCGTCACGCGGGACGTGGGCGGCACGCCCACCACCTTCAGGTACAGCGAGGCGTCGAAGTCCTTCGCTTTCGACGTCACAGAGACCAGCACCGAGGCGGATGTGCAAACGACCGTCACGGCCGATGGTGCCACGACCGGTAAGATCACGGTGGATGGCGTCGAAGTCGATGTCAACATCGCGGCCGATGGCAAGCTCAGCACGCTGAACGGTGAAGCGCTCTACATCAACGGCGATGAACTGACCGTCACCAACGTTGGCGGCGGAAACCAAGCCACGGTCGAAGATGTCCTGGCCGACGAAGCGTTCGGCGCAGGCAATAACGCGACATTGGTCGTCGACGGCAAGTCGTACGAGAACGATGGCGACGACGTGGTCGTCAGCTACGAAGATACGATCTCCGCCGAGGATCTGCTGGCTGAAATCACGGCGAACACGACCGCCGGTACCGAGTACACCGTGGATCTGGGCGCGCTGTACGGCGGCGTCTATGACCTCGGCGAGAACGGAGAATCCGCAGCCGTCGCCGGCGCTACTGTCTATCTTGACGACACCGGCAATTTCACTAACGAACAATTCGGTGCCGAAACGACCTACGGCCTGTCGGCCGACGGTGTCGTTACCAACGCAAACGGCGACCAGCTTTACGTGGGCGAGGATGGCGCGCTGACCACCGAAGCCGACCATGCTGGCGACCGGACCGCCAACCCGTTGGCCGCGCTGGACGCCGCACTGCAAAAGGTCGACGACCTGCGCAGCCACCTGGGTGCGATCC
>NZ_VLTJ01000020.1 GCF_007558815.1 Verticiella sediminum
GTACTTTCCGTTGAACTGCGTCTCACGCGACACGCGGTCGATTTCGTCCAGGCGCTCGGTGATTTCGTTCTGGATGGATTGCAGATCGGTGTCGGAGTTCGAACCGTTGGCGGCCTGCACGCTCAGTTCGCGGATGCGCTGCAGGTTGGCGTTGATTTCGTTCAGCGAGCCTTCGGTCGTCTGGGCGATCGAGATGCCGTCGTTGGCGTTGCGGGTGGCTTGGGTCAGGCCCTTGACGTTGGCGGTGAAGCGGTTGGCAATCGCCTGACCCGCCGCGTCGTCCTTGGCGCTGTTGATGCGCATGCCCGAGGACAGGCGCTCGATGGCAGTGCCCAACTGCGACTGGGACTTGTTGAGATTGTTCTGCGCGACGAGCGACAGGTAGTTGGTGCTGATGACAGCCATGTAGTGCTCCGTATTTGGATAGGCTTCGCGATTCGGGAGGCCCCTGCCCCCCGCAACGGACTTCCCGCCCGTCGTCTGAGCGGTAAAGGCTCGTTGCAGCTCTTAACGGCGCCCTCAAGGGAAGCTTTAGGGTGTTTTTCTTCAGGGAAGCATCTACCGAGAGTTCGTTGGTTCGACGATCGAGCCGCTCACTCTCTCGTGGGCACGCCGCGGGTTTTCGCCTTGCCTCGTCGCCCCCCTAAAGTTCCACCCCCACCCGCCGTTACCCTTACGACTCTTTGCTGTAAACCACGATTTTTCTGGAGCATTCGATGGCGTCTGTCGGCGGAACCCTGGGCTTGAGCGGCTTGCCGCTCACCGAGCTGCTGGACAATCTGCGCAAGGCGGAAGAGGCGCCGCTGACGGCGCTGGCGAACCGCAAGACGATCGCGGAGGCGCGCATCTCGGCCTACGGGATGATCAGCAGCGCCTTGTCGACGCTGCAGACGGCAGCCAAGGATCTGGGCAAGGGCACGGTGTTCGGCACGATGAAGGCCACGTCGAGCGATACGGCGGCGCTGTCGGCCAAGGTGCCGGCCGGCGAAGGGGCGGTGGCGGGCAAGTACACGATCGCCATCGAGAAGCTCGCGGCCAACCAGAGCCTGGCGAGCGCCGGGCAGGCCAGCCGCCAGGACCCCATCGGCTCGGGCGGCACGATCACCTTCACGCTGGGCGACGGGTCGACCAAGACGGTGACGCTGGCCGATGGCGACACCTCGCTCGAAGCGCTGCGCACGGCGATCAACAAGGCCACGGTGGGCGAAGGCGAGGACGAGAAGCGGCTGGGTATCACGGCGACGCTGCTGAACAACGGCGACGCCGGCAACCCGCACCAGTTGGTGCTCTCGACAGACGACACGGGAACGGCGGCACGGATCACCAAGATCGAAGTGAGCGGCAACGCGGAGTTGGCGCAGATGCTGGATTTCGACGAGGGTGCCGCGACGCCCGGCGAAACGGCGATGCGCCAGGTCGCCGCGGCCCAGGATGCCGCGCTCACCATCAACGGGATCGCCGTCACCAGCGGCAAGAACACACTGGAAGACGCCATCGAAGGCGTCACCCTCAACCTGCTCGCGCCGACCACCGAGGGTGCGCCGCTCACGCTCACGATCGCGCAGGACAATACGGCCGGCAGCACGGCGGTCCAGAGTTTCGTCACCACCTACAACTCGCTGCAGTCGGTGATCCGCCAGTTGACGTCCTACGATGCGCAAACCCAGACCTCGAGCGCGCTCACGGGCGACCGGGTGGCGCGCTCGGTTCAGTCGCAACTGCGCAATGTGCTGGGCGAGGCCATCGAGAATGGCGGGTTCGCGACGCTGGCGCAGATCGGGATCACGACGAACATCACCACGGGCGCGCTGGACATCGACACGACCAAACTCAACCAGATGCTGGCCGAGGATCCTGCCAAGGTGGCGGCGCTCTTCACCGGAGAGAACGGGCTGTCGGCCAAGCTGGATGCCACCATCAAGACGATGCTCGGCACCGACGGGCTGATCGCGAACGCGCAGGAAGGGCTCAAGTCGACCGTCGAGGACATCGGCAAGCAGTACACGCGCATGGAAACGCGCATTGACGACACGATGGCGCGTTATCAAGCGCAGTTCGTCGCGCTGGAAAAGCTCATGTCGCAGATGAACACCACCAGCAGCTACCTGACGCAGCAGCTCGACATGCTGGCCGCGACGGCGAAGAACAGCAGGTAAGCACCCGCCGCGCTGAAACGCGAGGTGTGCCCGGGGAAGAGCCCTTTTTTTGCGGGTTATCCCCGAGTGGGCAAGGGGTAGACTGCCCAAGGATGCAGTACCGCGTGCGCCGAGAGACCGCGCCGCGTGACGATGAGGCCAGGCCGCAACAGCGGCGGGCAACGGTGGTGCGGCTTTGCCCGCGCCCACAGGAACGAGCACGACGATCATGAACGCGCCTTTGTATTCCCGAGGAGGAGCCCGCTCCTATGCCCAGGTGGGCCTGGAGACCGGCGTCAACGCCGCTACGCCGGAAAAGCTCATCACGATGCTGTTCGACGGCGCCCATGTGGCGATCGCGCGGGCGCGCCATGCACTGGAGCAGAAAGACGTGCCGGCGCGGGGCGCGGCGATCGGCAAGGCCGTCGGCATAGTCTCGGACGGGCTGAAGGCGGTGCTGGACCGCGAACGCGGCGGCGAGGTCGCGGCCAATCTGTACGCGCTGTACGACTACATCGAGCGCTGCCTGCTGACGGCCAATCTGCGCGGTGATCGGGCCAAGCTGGACGAGGCCGACCGCCTGCTGGGCGGCATCGCCAGCGCCTGGAAGGAAATGGCGGCGGCAAACGCGCCGGCAAGCTCGACGGCCGCTGCGCCGGCCGGCCCGGGGCAGACTACGCCGACGATCCGGGTCGCATCATGAACACAGAACGCATCGACGACATGTTCCGCCTGTATGCGCAGGCCTCCGACGTCAGCGAGCGGATGCTGGCAAGCGCGCACGAGTCCGACTGGGACGAGGTGCTGCGCCTGGGCGGCCAATACCAGAGCCTTGTCGACGGTATCCGCGCCCTGGGCGACATGGCCGCGCTCGACGATGCGCAGCGTGCGCGCAAGTATGCGCTGCTGCTGCGTCTCATCGAGAACGACGCGCAGATCCGCGATCTCGCCGTGCCCAGCCTGCAGCGCTTGGGCGCCCTCATCAATACGCTGCGTCACCAGCACGTCCTCGGCAAGGCCTATGGTCAAGGCGAGGCCGTGCTGCGGTGAGCGTCAGCGGCCCCTCCCCGCTCGGCACGCTGCTCGCCACCCGGCTGGACGCGGTTCTGGGCACGACACTGGCGCAGCACCCGGTGCTGCTCCAAGGCGTGCGCGGCCATGCGGTCACTCAGGCGACGTCCGCACTGCACCCGCAGGATTCGGTGATCCGGCGCGGCGCAGGCGAGGTGGCGGAGGCCGGCGGCCGATCGCGCTCGCGCGCGGGAGAGGCCGACGCCGCCTTGCGTTCAGGCCGCGACGCGGGCCGCGGCGGCCCTGCGCAAACCGGGCCGGCGCCATCGGCGCGCGCCACGCTCAGTGAGCCTGCGCGCCTGATCCTGGCCCTGCTGGTGAGCCGCCCGCCCATACCGTCAGGTACACGCCCGGCGCTGCCGCTGTGGCCGGGCGCACAGGATGCTTCGGCCACGCGGTTCACGGCCCGCGGCGGCGCCGGCACGCAACCCGGCAGCCAACCCGGCACGCCGGGCGTCGGGTCAAGCCGGGCCCCAGCCGGCACGCCGCTACCCGGCCGGCCGACGGCCCCGGCACCCGGGCAGGCCGCGAACACCGGCGCGCGGGCGCAGCCGTCATCCACGGGTACGCCCATGACCGACCGCACGGGTCAACCCGGCGCCGGCGCCGAAGCGCGCCTCGCGGCAGCCGCGCGCACTGCCGCCACCGGCCAGCCCACGTCCGGCGCCCAGGGCGGCGACGCTGCCGGCCGCGCTGCCGCCTCTTCGTTGACTGCCTCGGCGACGATCGGCGCGTCCAATCCGATGTCCCAGGCGCTTGCGGCCACGCTGGCGCGCGCAGTCGCGAGCAGCGGTGTCTTCTACGAATCGCACTTGGCCAGGCTGGCTTTCGGGCAGATGGGCCTGGACAGTATCTTGCGCGAACCGCAAGCACGGCTTCCGAATCCGCCCACCCCGCCCGCGGCCGCGCCCCACGCTCAGCCCGCCCAGCAAGGCGGCGCCCACAGCCTGAGCCAATGGCTGGGCAGCCCGATGGGCGCTGGTGCCGATGCGCCGGTTGCCGCAGCCCCGCGCAACGAACCCGCGCTGCCGGTGCCCGGCATCCATCCCGAGGCTGCCCCACTGGTGCGGCAGCAGTTGGAAACCCTGGCCAACGGCCAGTTCGCCTGGCAGGGCGAAGCATGGCCGGGCACGCCGATGGATTGGGAGGTCGGCGAGGAACCCCGCCAGCCGGACGACGACGGAACACCGGCCTGGGCGACGCGCTTGCGTTTGCACCTCCCGCATCTGGGGGAAATCGAGGTCAGAATGCGCTTGTCAGGTAACCAAGTGTTGCTTAGACTGGGTGCCGCTGACAGTTCGGCAACCCTGCAGGCTGCGAGCAGCGACCTGCGCGAAAGGATGCTGGAAGCGGGGCTGATCGTGAGCGACCTGGCGTTCGCGTCCCTGGACAAGACGGCGGGGGCATCATGAAGGCCGCGATGGGCCCGTTGCTCCCCGCTGGCCGTGGGTCGCTCGGGTCGCTCGGGTCGCTCGGGTCGCGCGGGGTACGCCGGTGAGCGGCGGGGGGCCCACGTCCGGTCCCGGGCGCCAACCGGAGGCGACGCCGGCCGAGCCCTCGCCGCATCGCCGCCACGCCGTGGCGCTGCGCTACGGCGAGGACGATATGGCGCCCCGGGTGGTGGCCAAGGGTTACGGCGTGCTGGCGGAGACCATCCTGCGCACGGCCCGCGAACACGGGCTGTACGTCCATGAATCGGCAGAGCTGGTCGGCTTGCTCATGCAAGTCGACCTGGACAGCCGCATCCCGCCCGCGCTCTACCAGGCGATCGCTGAACTGCTGGCATGGCTTTACCAGTTGGAAACGAACGGCGGCACACCCCGCCCTCCCTGACTCCTGAACCGACTGAACGAGCGAGCGCGTATGCCCTTCGACCCCGAGTACCTTCTCAGCAATCCCGTCGATATCGGTTCCGCGCTCAGGGAGCTCACCCGCAGCACCGACAGGCTGATGATGACCGCGGCGCCCGAGCCGATCGCGGTGACGGTCTGCTCGGTGCAGGTGCGCACGCGCACCTTCCGTTTCCATCCCTACGCCCCGAAGGAACTCGGGCGCCTGCTCGCGCTCCCGGCATTCAGCTTCGAGGGTTCCGCCTTCGGCGCCCAGATCGCGTTCGAAGCCGGCCCCGCCACGCTCGTCCATCCCGACGAGGACGAGGGCCTGAATGTGCCCGTGCTCGAGTGCGCGTTTCCGGCACAGTTCTACCGGATGCAGCGGCGCCAGCACGTTCGGGTAATGGCGCGCCCGGGTAGCCACGCCGTTTGGCGCTGCGCCAACGGCGGCGAAGTCAAGCTGCGCATCTTCGACGTGTCGCTGGGCGGCGTCGGGCTGCGCAGCCGCCTGGGCCCGGAGGAGCTGCCGCGCGTCGGCACCCGGCTGGAAGGGCTGCAACTGGATTTCCAGGACGGTGGCAGCGTGGTTGCCGACCTGCTGGTCGTTGGCGTGTACGAGGCGACCGAGCACGATTTCACCCACGGCCAGATACGCTACCTGCACATGGGCTGTGCCTTCGCTCAGGAAGACCGCCAGCGCGAGCGCTTCCTGGAGCGCCTGGTGCGCCAACTGGAGACGCGCAACGTCGATTGAGCGAGCGGCAACGGCTCGCAAAAGGCAGCGTTCCTGCCGCAGACGGCTCAGGCAGATTGACGCCCGGGCAAGGGCGACCACGCAGAAGACACCGGCGCTGCAACGGCTTCGCCCCCGCCGGCCCGCCCTTCGGCTGCGCCGGCCGCGGCCGAGTTTCCGTGCGGTGCCGCGATCGGCCCCTGCTCGTCCTGCGCCAGTCCCGGCCCGCGGGCCAGCATCGCCGCCGTGGCTGTGTTGTCGGGCAGCTCGGCCACCGCGTCATCGCCGAGGGTCGGCATGATCTGGTCTTCGTCGAGCGGCTTGCCGAGCAGCCAGCCCTGCACGCTCTGGCAGCGCAGATCCTGCAGCACGCGGAGCTGGGCTTCGGTCTCGACGCCCTCGGCCACCACGTTGTGGCCCAGTTCGTGGCAGAGCTTGATGATGGCGCTGGTGATGGACCGGGCGGCATGGTCGTGCTCGAGATCGCTGATGAACGAGCGGTCGATCTTGATGGTATCGCAGGGCATGTGCTCCAGGTAGCGCAGGCTGGAGTAGCCGGTACCGAAGTCGTCGATGGCGACCTTCAGGCCGAGGCTGCGCAGCTCGCTCAGCCGGGCCATGACCTGGCTCGCGGTGTCGATCATCACGCCTTCGGTCACCTCGAGCTGCAGCCGCTCGGCGGCGAGGCGGGAGAAGCGCAGCGCATCGCGCACGTGATTGATGAGCCGGGCCTGGCGCAGTTGCACCGGCGAGACGTTCACCGACACGCTCCACTCGCGCGGCCAGCGCACGGCGGCCGCGCAGGCAGTGCTCAGCACCCATTGCCCGAGGGGGACGATGGCGCCGCTCGATTCGGCGACGGGGATGAACTGCGCCGGCGAGACCATGCCGCGCGTCGGATGCTTCCAGCGCAGCAGCGCCTCGAAGCCGGTGACGGCGCGCGTGCGCGTATCGAAGATGGGTTGGTACTGCAGGAAGAACTGCCGCTCGGGCGCCTGCAGCGCCGCACGCAGGTCGAGCGCGAGCTGGTCGTTCCCGGCCGAGTCGGCGGTGGCGAAGTAGTGCCACAGATTCTTCTGGCTGCGCGCGCCCTGCAGCCTGGCCTCGGCGCGCAGCATGCGGATCATGAGATAGGAGAACGCCGGCACCACGGCCACCAGCAGCAGGCCGGCCAGGATGAGTTCGGAGTACGGCATGCGCGTCATCCGGGACCCGATGGCATACCAACTGAACCAGACCATCAGCACGCCCAGGCCGTGCGCCAGGCTCCACCAGGCCAGGGTGTTGTTGCCGCGCTTCTGCAGCCACCAGCCCATGAGCATCACCCCGCCGACGGCCTCCATGAGCAGCAGCACCACGAACAGCAGCGTGAAGAAGTCGAACATGGGCGAGGCCGTCGGTACGGTATGGCGGGGCCGTGGGCACGCTAGGGCGGGATCAGCGTGCGGACTGCGCCGCGCGGGCGGCGTTGCCGAGCATGAACACCGCCGACGAACGATCCAGATAGCGGCTGCGATCGCGCAGGCTGGCCGAGGCGACGGACACTTCCTCGACCAGGGCGGCGTTCTGCTGCGTGACCTGGTCCATCTGGAAGATCGCGCTCTTGACCTGATGGATGCCGCTGGCCTGCTCCTGCGCGGAGGCGGCGACTTCGCCGATCAGGCCGGCAACGCGCTCGATCGCGCCGGTGACCTCCTGCATGGTGTCGCCCGCGCGCTGCACCAGCCCGGCGCCGGCGTCGACTTCGGTGACCGAGCTTTCGATGAGCTGCTTGATCTCGCGCGCGGCCTGCGCGCTCTTTTGCGCGAGGCTGCGCACCTCGCCCGCGACCACGGCGAAGCCCCTGCCCTGTTCGCCGGCCCGCGCGGCCTCGACGGCGGCGTTGAGGGCCAGGATGTTGGTCTGGAAGGCAATGCCGTCGATCACGGAAATGATCTCGGTGATCTTGCGCGAACTGGTGGAAATCGCACCCATGCGCTGGACGGCCTGCTGCACCACGTCGCGCCCCTGGGCGGCTTTGGCCGACGCCTGGTGGGCGAACTGGCTCGCCTGGTTGGCGTGGTCGGCGCTGCGCTCGACGCTGCCGGCGAACTGCTCCATGCTGGCCGCGGTTTCTTCGAGCGCGGCGGCCTGCTGGTGCGTGCGCGAGGACAGCTCGGCATTGCCGCGGGCGATGCGATCGGCATCGCGGCTTACCTCCAGCACGCTCGAGCGCATGTCGCCGGCAACGCCGAGCAGGCATTTGCGCACAGTCTCGAGCGCCTGCTCGAGTTGGCCGAACGCCGTATCGCCGCCCTCGGCGGACACGATCAGATTGCCCGCGCTGAGTTGGCGCGCATAGGCCAGCACCTGCCGGGCAGGCTGGGCGCTGCTGTTGCGCAAGCCGATGGCCAGCGCGAGCACCCACAGGCCGCCCAGCGCCCCCAGCCCCGCCATGCCGGTATGCCACCAGCCGGGTACGCTGGCGGCCTGGCCGCCGTAGATCGCCATGGCGAGCACGCCGGCGATGGTGGCCAGCGACACGCCGGCGAACAGGCCCAGGCGCGCACCGAGCGAACGCGCGCGCCAGAAGGCCAGGCGGCGCGCCAGCGCGCGCACGCCGTTGGGCTCGAGCCGGCCCTGGACCAGCCGATGGCTGCGCAGTTCGCCCGCGTTCATGCGCGCGTACAAAGCCTGGGCCTGCTCGATCGCCTGGCGCTCGGGCTTGACGCGCACCGAACCGTAGCCCAGCACCTCGCCGTCGGCGATGATCGGCGAGACGGTCGCGAGCACCCAGTAGTAGCGTCCGTCCTTGCGACGGTTCTTGACCATCCCGACCCAGGTCTCGCCTGTCTTGAGCGTCTCCCAGAGATCGCCGAAGGCCGCGGGCGGCATGTCGGGATGGCGCACGATGTTGTGCGGCGCGCCGAGCAGTTCGTCGTGGGAGAAACCGCTCACGTCGACGAACGCCGGATTGGCGAAGACGATGCGGCCTTGCAGGTCGGTGCGGGAAATCAGGTACTGGTCGTCGCCGACGACGTATTCGCTGTCGATGACGGGTTGGTTGTTGCGCATGGAACCACCTCGGAGCGGCGGGGAATTGTTGTTGTCGTTGTCGTAGGGCGCCGGCGCGCCATGGCCGGCGAAGGCCGCGGGCAAGCAGCAGCCGGCTTCAGACCGGCATGCTGGAGATTTCCTGGTAGGCGGAGACCAGGCGGTTGCGCACCTGGAGGGTGGTCTGGAAGGCGATGCCCGCCTTCTGCATGTCGATCATGACGTCGCTCAACGCGACGCCGGGCTCGCCGAGTTCGAAGGCCTGGGCCTTGGCGTAGGCGGCTTCCTGCGCCTGGCTCACGCGGGCGAGCGAACGTTGCAGCTCATCGGCGAAGCTCGCGGGCGCCGTGGCCTGGCGCGCCGGCGCGCGCGAGCCTGCTGCCTCGGCCAGTTGATGCATCTGCTGGATGACCGAGCCGATCTTGTCCATGAAACCCTCTCTCCTTTCTAGGTGGAGGGATACTAGCCGACACCGAACGTGAGCATACGTGACAAAAGCCCATCAAAACCCGGGCTATTCCGCGCATGCCGCAACGACGCCGGCGGCCATAATCTCGCCGCAAGCTCGATCCAGTGCGTCCTTGGAAGCGCACTGGCCGTTTCGCTCACAACGACAACCGGCCGCATGCCCGATTCGCCCCGCAGCCCCGGCTGCACTGCAACCTTCCTACCGTTGACATGGCTTCCTTGCCGATGAACGCCGGCAGTACGCTCGAGCCGCTGCTCGCGCGGCTGCGCGCGGCGCCGCGCTTTGCGCTGATCGGCATCGCCGCGCTCGTGGTGGCGCTGCTCGTCGCCCTCGCGCTATGGAGCCGATCGCCCGACTACCGCGTGCTGTTCGCCGACCTGTCCGAGCGCGACGGCGGCGCCATCGTCGCAGCCCTCGGCCAGATGAACGTACCCTATCGCTTCGCCGACGGCAGCGCGGCGATCATGGTGCCGGCCGAGCGCGTGCACGAGACCCGGCTCGCGCTGGCCTCCCAGGGGCTGCCGCGCGGCGGCTCGGTGGGCTTCGAGCTGCTCGACCAGGGCAAGTTCGGCGCCAGCCAGTTCACCGAGCAGGTGAATTTTCAGCGTGCGCTCGAGGGCGAGCTTGCGCGCTCCATCGAATCCATCAACGCAGTCGAAAGCGCGCGTGTGCATCTGGCGCTGCCGCGCCAGTCGATGTTCCTGCGCGAACGCCAGCCGCCCACCGCCTCGGTCATGCTGCAGCTCTATCCGGGGCGCACGCTCGACGAATCACAGGTGGCGGCGATCGGCCACTTGGTGAGCGCCAGCGTGCCCGAGCTCAGCGTGTCCAACATCTCGGTGGTGGACCAGTTCGGCCGCCTGCTGTCGCTGCCGGGCAGCGACGGACGCGGCGCCGGCACCGCCGAGTTCCGCCGCGTGCGCGACATCGAACAGAGCTACGTCCAGCGCATCGAGAGCATCCTGACCCCGATCCTGGGCCCGGGCAACGCGCGCGCCCAGGTCACAGCCGAGGTCGACTTCTCGCGCCGCGAAGAGACCGTCGAGGTCTACCGCCCCAACCAGGAGCCGGGCCAGGCCGCCATCCGCAGCCAGCAGACCAGCGAATCGGTGCAGTACGGCAACGCCATGCCGCAAGGCATCCCCGGCGCGCTCACGAACCAGCCGCCGGCCAACCCCGCCGCACCGATCACCAATCCGCAACAGGCGCCGGACGGGCAAGACCCGGCGGGTGCGCAGCCCGGCACAGACAACGCAGCGGGCAACCCGGCCGCTGCCGCCGCGGCAACCCAGCCCGCCATCCCGGGCGACGAGCGCCGCGAAGGCACGACCAACTACGAACTCGACCGCACCATCACCCACCTGCAGCATGCCACCGGCAAGGTGGCCCGCCTGTCCGTGGCGGTGGTCGTCAATCACGTCCCCGATGCAGAAGGCAACCCGCAGCCCATGCCTGCGGAGCGCCTGGACGAACTGCGCGAGCTGGTGCGCCAGGCCATGGGGTACTCGGATGTGCGCGGCGACACGCTCAACCTGATGCAGAGCGCCTTCCTCGGCCCGATCGAGCAGCCCCTGCCCTGGTGGCGCGAGCCGCTCTACCTGGACCTTGCCAAGACGGTCGGCGGCTGGCTGCTCTTCCTGGTCATCGCGCTGTGGCTGTGGCTGGGCGTCGCCCGTCCGGCGATCCGCCGCCAGGCCGCGAGCAACGAGGCCAAGGCCGCCGCGGCCGCGGCCGTCGAGACGCAGCAGAACGACGAAGTCGACGACATGATCGCCGCCGCAACCAAGGCCCGCCAGCAGAGCCGCTACCAGGAGAACCTGGAGACAGCGCGCGAACTCGCCATGAAGGACCCGCGCGCCGTCGCCGCCGTGCTGCGCAGTTGGATGGAGAAGTGATGAGCGCTACCGCCCGGCCGCCCGAAGGTAGCGCGATGCCTCCCACGGGGAGGATGTCGCGCAGCGACAGGAGGGCTCTTTCCAACGCTACCGCCCGGCCGCCCGAAGGTAGCGCGATGCCTCCCATGGGGAGGATGTCGCGCAGCGACAGGAGGGCTCTTTCCAACGCTACCGCCCGGCCGCCCGAAGGTAGCGCGATGCCTCCCACGGGGAGGATGTCGCGCAGCGACAGGAGGATATGCCCGTGAACCAGGACGCTCTGAACCGCAGCGCCATCCTCATGATGACGCTGGGCGAGGACGCCGCGGCCGAGGTGTTCAAGCATCTCTCGGCGCGCGAGGTGCAGCAGATCGGCTCGGCCATGGCCAGCCTCAAGCAGGTCAGCCGCGAGGAAGTCAGCCAGGTACTGGAAGATTTCCGCCAGGAAGCCGACCAGTTCATGGCCGTGACGCTGGGCTCGGACGAGTACATCCGTTCAGTCCTGACCAAGGCGCTGGGCACCGATCGCGCCGCCGGCCTGATCGAGGACATCCTCGAAGCCAACAACTCGGCGAGCGGGGTCGACGCCCTCAACTGGCTGGAACCCGGCATCGTGGCCGAGCTGGTGCGCGACGAGCATCCGCAGATCATCGCCACCATCCTGGTCCACCTGGAGCGCGACCGCGCCGCCGAGGTGCTGACCATGCTCGACGAGCGCCTGTGCAACGACGTGGTCATGCGCATCGCCACCTTCGGCGGCGTGCAGCCCGCGGCGCTGCAGGAACTCACCGAGGTGCTCAACGAGGTGTTCTCGGGCCAGGGCGCCAAGCGCAGCCGCATGGGCGGCGTGCGCACCGCCGCCGAGATCATCAACATGATGAACACCTCGCAGGAAGAGGCCGTGATCGGGTCGCTGCGCGAGCGCGACACCGACCTCGCGCAGAAGATCATCGACGAGATGTTCGTCTTCGAGAACCTGGCCGACGTGGAAGACCGCGGGATCCAGTTGCTGCTCAAGGAAATCGACAACGACGCGCTGATCGTCGCCTTGAAGGGCGCGCCCGAGCCGCTGCGCGAGAAGTTCCTGCGCAACATGTCCAACCGTGCGGCGCAGATGCTGCGCGAGGATCTGGAAGGCATGGGGCCGGTGCGGCTCTCGCAAGTCGAGGGCGAGCAGAAGAAGATCCTGCAGGCCGCGCGCCGCCTGGCCGAGACGGGCCAGATCACGCTGTCTCAGCGCGGCGACGACGCCTATGTCTGAACGTACCGCCAACCTGCCGGTCGCCCGCATCCCGCGCGAGCGCGTGCGGGAATGGCGCCGCTGGCAGACCACCGATCTTGCCGTACCGCAGGCGCCGCGCGCCACGCCCGAGCAGCTCGCGGCCGAGCGCGCACGCCGCGAGGCCGCGCGCCGCGAAAGCGAACTCGACGCCCTGCGCGAGGCCGCGCGCCAGGCCGGCCACGCCGACGGCCATGCCCAGGGTCTGGCGCAAGGGCTCGCCGAGGGCCGTGCGCAGGGCCAGGCCGAAGGCCGCACCACCGCCCTGGCCGCCGTGCGCGAGGAAGAGCAGGCCCGGATGGCCGAGCGGGTCGCCGCGCTCGACACCTTGCTGACGAACTGCGAGCGGGACATCGCCCGCCTTGCCGCCGACACCGCGCCGGCGCTGACCCAGCTCGCGCTGGCCGTCGCCCGGCGCATCGTGGCCGAGGAGCTGCGCGTACGCCCCGAGGCCATCCTGAGCGTGGTCGAGGCCGCACTCCAGGATGCCCCCGCCGACACGCGGGTGCGCATCCACGTCCACCCGGACGACGCCGCGATCCTGCACGCACACATGCAGTCCCGGCTGGACGAGCATGGCTGGCGCGCGGTTCCGGATTCCGCGGTGACGCGCGGCGGCTGCCGTCTGCTCACCAGCTACGGCGAAATCGACGCCAGCTTGCAGACCCGCTGGTCGCACATCGCCGCCGATCTGGGCAGCACCGCGCCATGGACCGCGAGCTGAACCCCCCCGAGGCTGGCGCGGGCAACCGGCTCGCCCAGGGCTGGCTCGCCACGCTGCCCCGCCTGCATGCGAAGCTCGCGCACTGCCCCGTCAGCACGCCCTCGGGCCGCGTCACCCGGGCCACCGGGCTGGTCATCGAGGCCACCGGGCTGCGCCTGCCGGTGGGCGCGGCCTGCCGCATCGAGATCCAGGGCAGCGAGCAGGCGGCCAGCGCCGAGGTGGTGGGCTTCGACGGCCATACCCTCTACCTGATGCCGCAACAGGACACCTCGGGCCTGCGCCCGGGCGCACGCGTGTCTGCCGAGCCGGCCCCGTGCGAACCGGACGACCCGGCCGGCGGACAGGGCCGCCGCCTGCCCGTGGGCGAGGCCCTGCTCGGACGTGTCCTGGACGGCGCCGGCAATCCGCTGGACGGTCTGGGCCCGCTCGTGGGCGCGGAGTATGCCGGCCTGGTCACGCCGCCCGTGAACCCGCTCTCGCGCGCGCCCATCGCCGACGTGCTGGACGTGGGCGTGCGCGCCATCAACGGCCTGCTCACCGTGGGCCGCGGCCAGCGCATGGGGCTATTCGCCGGTTCGGGCGTGGGCAAGAGCATGCTGCTCGGCATGATGGCGCGATACACGCGCGCCGAGGTCATCGTGGTCGGTCTGATCGGCGAACGCGGCCGCGAGGTCAAGGACTTCATCGAGAACATCCTCGGCCCGAGCGGGCTCGCGCGCGCAGTGGTCGTCGCCGCGCCGGCCGATGTGTCGCCGCTGCTGCGCCTGCAGGGCGCGGCCTACGCCACGCGCCTCGCGGAATACTTCCGCGACCAGGGCCGCGACGTGCTGCTCATCATGGATTCGCTCACGCGCTACGCCATGGCGCAGCGCGAGATCGCGCTCGCCATCGGCGAGCCGCCCGCCACCAAGGGCTATCCGCCGTCGGTCTTCGCCAAGCTGCCCATGCTGGTCGAGCGCGCCGGCAACGGCAAGGCGCGCGCGGACGGCCGGTTCGGCTCGATCACCGCCTTCTACACCGTGCTGACCGAAGGCGACGACCAGCAAGACCCGATCGCCGACTCGGCGCGCGCCATTCTCGACGGCCACATCGTGCTTTCGCGCAGCCTGGCCGAGTCCGGCCACTATCCGGCCATCGACATCGAAGCCTCGATCTCGCGCGCGCTCACCGCGCTGATCGAGCCGGCGCAGTTCCAGCAGGTCAGCCGCTTCAAGCAGGCCTTGTCGCGCTATCAGCGCAACCGCGATCTGATCGCGGTCGGCGCCTATGCGGCCGGCAACGATCCGCAGTTGGACGAGGCCATCGCGCTGTACCCGCGGCTCGCCGACTACCTGCAGCAGGACCTCGGCCAGAACGTGGGCTACCCCGAAGCCGTCGCCCACCTGGGCACGCTCTTTCCCAAGATGAAGCATGGCTAAGCCACAACCGCTGGACACCCTGGTCGAACTCGCCACCGAGAAGGTGGATACGGCTGCCCGCGAACTCGGCCTGCTGCAGGGCCGCCGGCAGGAGGCCGAGCGCCAGTTGCGCATGCTCGAGCAATATCTCGCCGACTACCGCACCCGTCTGCAGCAGTCGATCCAGCAGGGGCTCTCGGCCGCGGCCTGGCAGAACTACCAGCGCTTCATCGTCACGCTCGAGGCGGCCATCGGCGAACAGCAGGGCGTGCTCGCGCATGCCGAGGCCCAGCTCGACGATGGCCGGCGCAACTGGCAGCAGCACAAGACCCGCCTGAACGCCTACGACACGCTGCTCGAACGCCGCGAGCAGGCGATCGTCATCCAGACCGGACGCCGGGAACAGCGTGCGACGGATGAAGTCTCGGCTCGCCTCGCGCGCCGGCAGCACATGGAGAAACGCACATGAACATTGCCCACGCCATGGCCCAGCCGGCGGCGCCGGCCGAAGCCGGCACCCCGGCCGAAGCGAAGAGCGGCGACGGCGACGCCTTCGGGCGCCTGCTGCGCGAACAGCGCGGGGCGCAGGCCACCGACAGCAAAGAGGCGGCCCCGGACGCACCCGCGCCGCGCGCCGCCGACGCCGACGTCAGCACCGGCACCGAGAGCACGGACACCGCTGCCGACACGGCAGCACAGGACAGCGACGTTACAGCCACGGCTCACGCCCAGGCGAACGCCGACGCCGCCGAGACGACCGGCGTGCAAGCCTGGATCGCGCTGGCAGCGCGCGCCGCCAGCGACGCCCAGGCGATCGCTGCCGCCCCGCCCTCGTCGGCGCTGGCCGACCAGGTGCGCTCGCTGACGGAACTGAGCCGGGCCTGGTCGATGCGGGGCCTGGCGATTCCGGCACAGCCGGCGGGCCGCGTCGACGGCGGTGCGGCGCACGCCCCGCTCATGCGTGACGCCGAAGCGGCCGGACAAGACATCGCACCGTTTGTGCAGACAAGTACCTGGCGCGCCGCCGGCCAGGCCCGGCCAGGCAGCGAGGCGCCGCCCGCCCCGGCTGCGCGCCGGAGCGCCGACACGACGGCAGCGCCGAACGCGCGCGTCCTTGCCGACCCGGCCGTTCGGCAAGCGGCTGCTGCGCCGCTCGCCAACGCGCCGGCCGGCCGTGCGCCCGCCGCGGGCGCGGCCGTCGCCGCACGCACGGCGCAGCGCACGCCCAACGACGTCGTGCAAGCGGCGCAATCGGGCGCCGCCGACGCGGATGCGCGTGCCACCGTCGCCACCGTCAATGTGCAGGGCAACGGCGCTGCCGCAACCGCCGCCGATGCGCCGGCGCCAGCCGCGCCCCAGGCCGCCTCGGCGTCGCCGGCCGGGATCGCCGGCCTGGCGCCGCCCGTCGCGGCGCCGGCCGCGGCGCGCGCCGATGCTGCGCTGCCTGGCGCCGTCGTCCAGACGACCCTGCCCGCGCCGGTGGGCAGCGCCCAGTTCGCGCCCGCGCTCGGCCAGCAGCTCGTCACGCTCGGCAGCGCCGGCAATGGCGTGCGCCACGCCGAGATGCGGCTCGACCCACCCGAGCTGGGGCCGCTGCGCGTGAGCCTGAGCCTGCAGGGAGACCAGGCGAGCGCCGTCTTCCTGGCGACCCACCCTGCCACGCGCCAGGCCATCGAGGCTGCGCTGCCGCAACTACAGCAGCAGCTCGCCGATGCCGGCATCCAGCTCGGCCAGAGCAGCGTGGGCGACCAGCAGGCCTTCGAGCAGCACGCCCGCCAGGCGCAGGGCGGCACAGGGCCCGACGGCGACACCGACGCGGGCGCAAGCGCCGAGCCGACGGCAACATCGGCCATGGCCGCGCCGCGCGGCCTGGTCGACACCTTTGCCTGAGCGCGCACCGCACGCATGCCGCGGCAATACCGCGAGGTAATGGCAATTCCCCCTGCTGTTCGGGCGGTTTGCCCTCGCGCGCCGCGCCGATAATGCCCACCATCAACGCGTGTATCCGCCGCAGGCGATGCACGCTCAGCACAGTTCGCCTTCGACAATGCCGACACGTTTCACGAACCCGTTTCGCGTCCCCGCTGGCCGACGCGGCGAGCGCCCGGGCCGCCAGCAGGGCAGCCTGGGGCGCCCGTTGCTGGCGCTCGCCGCACTCGCCGTCCTCGGCGCCTCGGCCAGCGCCATCACCTATTTCGTGACCACGCCGCGCACCGCCACCGCCGTTCAAGCGCCGGCCATGGCGGCCATCCCGCTGTTCTATCTGCTCGACCCCTTCACCGTCACGCTCACCCGCGACCACAGCGAGCGCCTGCTGCACGTAGGGCTGACGCTGGAGCTGGCCGACGAGGCCAGCCGCAAGCGCCTGGCCGACTACATGCCGGTGGTCCGCAGCCAGGTCCTGCTGCTCCTGGGCGAGCAGGATGCCGACGCGGTGCAGACGGCCGCGGGCAAGCGCCAGCTCGCCGCCGACGTGCGCACCACGATCAATGCCATCTTCGAAGGCCGCGGCGGCCCCACCGTCAACAACGTGCTCTTCAACGCCTTCGTGGTGCAATAGGCATGGCGACCTACGAGGCGATGCTCTCCCAGCAGGAAGTCGATGCCCTGCTGGCCAACGTCAATGGCGACGAAGGGGCCGGTGCAGGCCAGGCCGAGCGCGAAGGCGACATCCGCCCGTACGATCTGACCTCGCCGGAGCGCATCGTGCGCCGGCGCATGCATGCGCTCGAAGCCATCAACGAGCACTTCGCGCGCAACATGCGCGCAGCCCTGCTGAACTTCATGCGGCGCAGCGCCGACATCACCGTCGGCACCATCAAGGTCCAGAAGTACTCCGACTTCGAGCGCAACCTGCCGGTGCCGAGCAACCTGAACTTGGTGAACATGAAGCCGCTGCGCGGCACGGCGCTGTTCACGTTCGACCCGAACCTGGTGTTCCTGATCATCGACAGCCTGTTCGGCGGCGACGGCCGCTACCACACGCGGGTCGAGGGGCGCGATTTCACGGTCACCGAGCAGCGCATCATCCGCCGTGTGTTGAACCTCACGCTGGACTGCTACGGCAAGGCCTGGAACCCCGTCTATCCGGTCGGCTTCGAGTACCTGCGCGCGGAGATGCACACCAAGTTCGCGAGCGTGACCGGGCCCAACGAAGTGGTCGTGACCACGACGTTTCGCATCGAGTTCGGCGCCACCGGCGGCGAACTCAACATCTGCCTGCCGTATTCGATGATCGAGCCCGTGCGCGACCTGCTCACGCGGCCGCTGCAGCAAAGCTCGCTGGAGGCCGTCGACCAGCGCTGGTCGCAACTGCTGACCGACCAGGTGCGCGGCGCGGATGTGGAACTGGTCGCCGAGTTCACGTGCATCGACACCACCATCGCCGAGTTGCTGAAGCTGCGCGCGGGCGATGTCCTGCCGATCGAGTTGCCGCAACACGTCACCGCGCGCGCCGACGGCGTGCCCGTGATGCAGTGCACCTACGGCGCCTCGCGGGGGCACTATGCCTTGCGCGTCCAGACGCTGGACGGGAACGAGCCCGCCGCGCCCTCTTTCCAGAAACCCGAGCAAGCCAAGCATGACTGACCCGAACAACGACAAGGACGTAGCCGCGTCCAACAGCGCCGAGGACGATTGGGCGAGCGCGCTGGCCGAGCAGACGGCAGCCACGCAGGCGGCGCAGGCGGTATTCCAGCCGCTCGAGCGCACGCCCGCACCCGAGCCCGCGGGCGGCGGCGGCCCGGACATCGACCGCATCATGGACGTGCCGGTGCAGCTCACGGTCGAGCTGGGACGCACGCGCCTGACCATCAAGAACCTGCTGCAGCTACAGCAGGGCAGCGTGGTCGAACTCGACGGCTTGGCCGGCGAACCCATGGACATCTACGTCAACGGCTATCTGATCGCGCAGGGCGAAGTCGTGGTGGTCGAAGAAAGATACGGCATCCGCCTGACCGACATCATCACGCCTTCCGAACGCATCAGCCGCCTCAACCGTCGCTGACTTCCACAGCCCGGGCGCTCCGCCCCGCGTCCCACGCCATGATGTTCTCCCCTTACTTGCGCCGCGCCACGGTGCTGGCCGTCCTCGCCGCCCCGGGGCATGCGGCCGCAGCAGCAGCGACGGCCGCGCCCGATGTCGGCCTGGACCTCACGCGCGCGCTGTTCGCACTGGCCATCGTGCTCGTGCTGCTCTTCGCCTGCGCCTGGGTGGCGCGGCGCAGCGGCTTCGCGCGCCGCGTGAGCAGCGGCATGCCGGTCAAGGTCGTGGGCAGCATGAGCGTGGGCCCGCGCGAGCGCATCCTGATGCTCCAGGTCGACGACACCTGGCTGGTGGTCGGCGTCACGTCGGGCGGCATGCAGACCCTGCACACCTTGCCGGCGCGCCCGGACGCCGTGGCCGAGGCCGGCGCGGCCGACTGGCGCGGCCAGTTGACCCAGGCCATGCGCCGGCGCGGCAGTGCCGCGCGCGGTACGCCGCCCGCCCCGCAGGACACGCCGTGACCCTGCCGCGCTGGGCGCGCCGCGCACCGTTCATCCTGCTGGCGGCATGGGCCCTGGTCCATGGCGCGGCCCACGCGCAGGGCCTGCCTGCGCTGACCGCGCAACCCACGGCGGACGGTGGCCAGATCTATTCGCTGAGCGTGCAGACGCTGCTGCTGCTCACCCTGCTCACCTTCCTGCCGGCCGCGCTGCTGATGATGACCGGGTTCACCCGCATCATCATCGTCCTCGGCCTGCTGCGCAACGCCATGGGCACGGGCGCCTCGCCGCCCAACCAGGTGCTGGTCGGCCTCGCCTTCTTCCTGACGCTGTTCACCATGGGCCCGGTGTTCGACAACGTCTACGAAAACGCCTACCGGCCGCTGGCGGACGGCGACATCTCGTTCGAACAGGCGCTGCAGCAGGGTTCGGTGCCGTTCCGCGAGTTCATGATCCACCAGACGCGCGAGAACGACCTGCGCCTGTTCGCCGACCTGGCGGGCGTGGACGACATGCAGGGGCCGGAGGACGTGCCCTTCCGCATCCTGGTGCCGGCCTTCGTCACCAGCGAGCTGAAGACCGCCTTCCAGATCGGGTTCACCATCTTCATTCCCTTTCTCATCATCGACCTGGTGGTGGCGAGCACGCTGATGGCGCTGGGCATGATGATGGTGCCGCCCGTGACCATCTCGCTGCCGTTCAAGCTCATGCTGTTCGTGCTCGCCGACGGCTGGGCGCTGCTGCTGGGCTCGCTCGCGCGCAGCTTCTACACCTAGGGCCGCGCGCCGGAGACACGCCACGATGACCGCCGAAACCGTGATGTCCATGAGCTATCAGGCCATGAAGATCGCACTCGCCATGGCCGGCCCCGCCTTGCTCGTGATGCTGGCGGTGGGCCTGATCATCAGTATTTTCCAGGCCGCCACCCAGATCAACGAAATGACGCTGTCGTTCATTCCCAAGATCCTGTCCATGGTGCTGGTCCTGGCGCTGACCGGGCCCTGGCTGATCGGCCTGATGGTGGACTACATCCGCCAGTTGTTCGGCTCGATCCCCACCCTGATCGGCTGAGGCCGCGGCGCCCGGCATGATCACGTTCACGCTGGAACAGTGGTATGCCTGGATCAATGGGCTTTTCTGGCCGCTCGCGCGCATCCTGGCGCTCTTCATGGTCGCCCCGCTATTCAGCGAGAACAGTGTGCCGACGCGCGCCCGCCTGGGCCTGGGCATCCTGCTCGGCATCGCCATCGCACCCATGGCGGGCCCGCTGCCGGACGTGCCGCCGGCGTCATGGGCCGGGCTCTGGATACTCGCGCAGCAGATCCTGATCGGCCTGGCGCTCGGCCTGTGCCTGCGCATGGCGCTGGCCGTCGTGCAGACCGCCGGCGAGTTCGTCGGTCTGCAGATGGGGCTGTCCTTCGCCACCTTCTTCGAGCCGGGCACCAATGCCCAGACCTCGGTGCTGTCGCGGCTCTTCTACTGGATCGCCCTGCTGGTCTTCATCGCGCTCGACGGGCACTTGCTGCTGCTGGCCGCGCTGGTGCACACCTTCGAGGTGCTGCCGATCGCCGACGCGCGCCTCGGCGCGGGCGGCCCGGGCGCCTTGATCGACTGGAGCGCCCAGGTCATGACGCTGGGCCTGGTGCTCTCGCTGCCCCTGGTCACGGCCCTGCTCACCATGAACCTCTCGATGGGCATCCTGAACCGCACGGCGCCCCAGCTCTCGGTGTTTGCGGTGGGCTTTCCGCTGTCCCTGCTCGCCGGCCTGGTCATGCTGACGATCGTGCTGCCGCAGACCACGCCGTTCCTGGAACGGCTCTTCGCCGATGCCTACATGGCGTTCGAGCGCATCGTGCTGGGGTTCAGGCCTTGAGGCCGGCGCGGGCTGGCTGGCATGGTGGACACACTCACAAGGCAAGCACCTCGCATCCACCCCGCTCGCGCCCTCGGGTCAACCCCGCTGGAACAGGCTCAGGCCCTGTACCTTCAGATACGCGAGCTGCGCGGCTTCGAGCGCCACGCGCTGCTGCTCGAGCTGCATGCTGGCTGCGCGGTAGTCGACGTCCTCGAGCTTGGAGAGCTGCGACGCATAATTGAGCGTGCGGCTGTCGCCTTCGTTGTCGAGCGCGTCCAGTTCGTTCATGCGGGCGCCGCCCGCGGCGCGCACGGTGAGCACGTTGTCCATGTGGAGCTGGATCTTGCGGTTCGCCGTGGCCAGTGCGTTGCCGAGCCGAGCCGAGAGCTCGGGCGTGCTCTTGCCCTCCTCCAGCGCGCCGATGAGGTCGTCCAGCGTGTTGAAAAGATCGAAGCCGTTCTCGGGGGACAGGTCGCCCAGGCGGTCGAACACGATCTCGTCGCCCGCGACCGGCGTACCCGACAGGGTCACGCGCACGCCGTCGAACTCGAGCATGGCGCCCGGCTCATAGGGCTGGTCGATCAGCTCGCTCCCCGCGGCGTCATGGATCTGCACGCGCATCCCGAGGTCCTCGCCCAGTGCGAAGCTCACCCGATACTGGTCCGAGCCGCCCGCGCCATTGCCGGCGAACTCGACCCTGCCGAAGCTCACGCTGCCTTCGAACTGATCGCCCATGCTGGCGACATAGCCCTGGGTGCCCGGCGAGACGCGGCCGAACACCTTCTGCGCGGTGTCGGCGCTGGACATCACGCGCGTCTGCGTGACCTGGATATTGCGCGAGCCGGCCGGCGCCGGGCTGGCGAGCGCGCCGTGCTCATCGTAAGGCGCCAGGTCGCCCCGGTCGCCGGAGAAGAGGTACTGGCCGCTACCGTCGGTGGCATTGGCCAGCCCGAGCAGGCTTTCGCGGGTCTCGCGCAGCGTATCGGCGAGCGAGCGCAGCTCCGCATCGGAATAGGCGCCGTTGCCGGCTTCGACGATGCGGGTGTAGACGCCCTGCAGCATGGTGGTGACCTCCTGCAGGGTCTGCTCCTGCGCATTCAGGTTCTGCGCGGCGACGGCGCGGTTCTCGGCAAAGCGGGTATTCATGCTGGCGACTTGGGCGACGTTCACCGACTGGGCCGCGGCGAGCGGATCGTCGGCGGGTGTGAGCACCCGCTTGCCGGAGGCGAGCTGCTGCATCGCATGCAGCATCTTCGACTCCTGCTCGACCATGGTGCGCAGACCGATTTGCTGGGACAATAGTGTGCTGACTCTCATTGGGACATTCCTCAGGTACGCAGACCCAACAGGGTATCGAACAGGTTGGTGGCGACCTCGATCAGGCGCGCGCTCGCGTTGTAGTGCTGCACGTAGTAGTCGAGGTTGATGTATTCCTCGTTGAGGTTGACGCCGGAGACGGCCTGCTGCGCCGCGAAGGCCTGCAGCGTGAGCGTGTCCTGCGCCTTGGCGGCGGTCTGCACGGACTGCGCCTTCACGCCCACGTTGTTGACCAACTGCGAATAGGCGCCGGTCACGCTCATGGTGCCGCCGGCGAGGACGTTCTCGTTCTGCAGACGGGCGAGCGCCAGCGCATTCTCGCCGTTGGCCGAGCCGCCATCCGGGCCGGCCGCGGCGATCTGGTCCGGGGTCTCGACGGCGACACCGATGTCGCGCGCGGCCTGCCGCGTGGGCTGGATCAGCCAGCCATTGTCGCCGGACAGGTCGTCCGCATCGGGCAACTCGACCTCGAGGCCGTCGAAGCTCAGCGTATTCCCGTTCGTCTGAGCGTCGACCGCAGCGCCGCCGGGATGGCGGGTGACGCGGAATTCGCCGCTCGCTGCGTCGAACTTGACCTGGTAGTCGTTCAAGGTGAGCGCCGATGCGTCGGTGTAGCTCACGGCCAGGGTGGTCAAGGGATCGGCGTTCGCCGCATTGGAGAATACGACCGGGCTGCCGAGCGAGAAGAAGTCGCCGCCCGGGTTGCCGGCGCTGTCCAGGCCCTGCGCGTGCTGCGCGTTGACCGCCATGGCCAGCCCGAGCGTCATGCGGCCCAGTTCGTTCTGGGTCACGTCGAGCGCTTCGCGGCGAAACTGCAGCAGCCCGCCCAGCGACCCGCCGTCGACGATGCCGTCCGACAGCTCCACCGTGGCGCCGCCGGCCGTCGTATAGGCAAGCACGGTGCGGGTGGGGTCGGCCGCCGAGGCCACGGCCTGCAGCGGGAAGACTTCGTTGCCGCCCAGCAGCACCTGCCCGTTGCCGATCGACAGATTGATCGAATCGCCCTCGTTGACCACCGTGACCCTCACGAGCCCGTTCAGTTCGGAAACCAGTTGGTCGCGCTGGTCGAGCAGGTCGTTGGGCGTGTGATCGCGCCCGTTGGTGGCGTAGGCTTCGGTGATGCGCTGGTTCAGCTCGCCGATGCGCTCGGCGTAGCTGTTGATTTGCCGGGTGGTGGTGGCCAACTGCTCGTTCACGCTGCGCTGCTGCTCGTTGAGGAACTGCTGCGCGCTGTTGATCTGCGTGGCCAGGCTGTTGGCGCGGCCGATCAGCTCCTGCCGGCTGGCCGGATCCGCCGGCGTCGAGGCGACCGCATTCAGGCCCTCGAAGAACCTGCTCAGCGCCGGTGAGATGCCTACCGTGCGGTCGGCGAGCAGGTTGTTGACGTGATCGAGCTGGTTGGCGTAGGTGGAGAGCGCAGCGCCCACGGTAGCCGACGCGTTGACCTGGTTGGTGAGAAAGCTGTCGTGGATGCGGCGCACCGTGTCCACCTGCACGCCGCGGCCGGTGTAGCCCATGTGCGTCCCCTGCCCGCCCGAGGTGGAGATCAGGACCTGCTGACGGCTGTAGCCGACGGTGTTGGCGTTGGCGATGTTGTGGCCGGTGGTGTTCAGGCCCGCCTGCGCCGCATTCAGGCCCGCGCGGCCCAGGTTGAAAAGGTTGCTCATGCACTCGCTTCCGGTTCGCACCGCGTGATGTCGGCACGTCTATGCTGTTTACGGCAGAAACGCCGGCGGATTTAGGGTGGATCGACGCGCCTGTGCGCAACGGCGCGTACCGTGGACGCTGCGCGGGTAAGACGCGGCGCGCCCGGCCAGTCGGGCGCCGCAACACCGCCTGCGCGCAGACGCCGGGCACACGCCCTGGCTCAGGCGGGCATCTGCCGCATCAGGCCGATCAGCTTGTCGGCATAGGCCGGGTCGGTTGCATACCCGGCCGCCTGCACCCGGCGCGCCGCCTCGAACTCGTTGCGCGCTTCGCGCACGCCGCGATAGCGCTCGGATTCGGTGAGCAGCCTGGCGTAGTCGGTCAGGGCTTCCTCGTACGAGCCATAGGCGCGGAACGGCTGGCGCACTTTGCGCGGCACGCCGTCCACGTATTCGGTGGTCATGACGTTGGCGACCTCGCCCTTCCAGCCGCCGGTGGCCTTGATGCCGAACAGGTTGTGGCTGGTGCCGCCGTCGGGCAGCCGGATCTCGCGCTGGCCCCAGCCGGACTCCAGCGCGGCCTGGGCCAGAATCAGGCGCGCCGGCAGCCCGCTGCGCTGGGCGACCTGGCGCGCGGCATCACCGAGCTTGTCGACGAAGGCCGCGACGTGCGCGGGCACGCTGGCGATAGCTCTGGCCCCGCTCGCGGCGAACTCTGCGCCGGTGCGCACCGCATCGAGCACGCGACGCGCCGCGCCGAGCGGCGCGCTGCTCGCGCCGCCCGTGGCGTGGACGCGGTCGGGCGCGGCCAGCGGCGAGAACGCCGCGACGGGCGCCGCATCGGCGCCGCCCTGGCGCTGCATCTGCCGCAGCAGGGCCTTGGCGATCCCGATGCCGGGACTGGCCAGGTGCGTCGCCATCTGCTCGTCGAGCATGCTCTGCATCATGCGCGTCTGCTCGCTGTCGAAGAGGCCGTCCTTGGGCGTGGCCTCGCGCATGCGCTGCATGGCCATTTGCAGGAACAAGGCCTCGAACTGGGTCGCGACTTCCGCGGCGGCAGCATTGGGTGTTTCGCGCGCGCGCCGGCGCATGCCTTCCAGCGACGAGACATCGAAGACGAAACCCGCGGAGCTGGCCGTCATGATCAGATGATCTCCAGTTCGGCGCGCAGCGAACCCGCCGTCTGCATGGCCTGCAGAATGGCCAGCAGGTCCTGGGGCGTGGCGCCCAGCGCATTGAGCGCGTTGACCACCTCGGCGAGCGAGGTGCTGGTGCGCATGCGCTGCAGCGAGCCGCCCTCCTGGCGCACCTCGATGTCGGTGGTGGGCACGACCACGGTCTGGCCGCCGCCGAACGGCGTGGTCGGCTGGCTCACCGCCGCGCCGCGGCTGATCACCACCGAGAGGTTGCCGTGGGCCACGGCCACTTCGTCGATGGTGACGTTGCGGTTCATGACCACCGAACCCGTGCGCGCATTGATGACCACCTTGGCGCCGACCGGCGCCTGCCGCACCGGCAGGTTCTCCAACTGCGACAGGAAGGCCACGCGTGCCCCCGGGTCCTGCGGCGTGCGCACCTGCACCAGGCGGCCGTCGACGGCGCTCGCCGTGCCGTTGCCGAAGCGGGTGTTCACCGCATCCACGACGTTCTGGGTGGTCCCGAAATCCGCGGTGTTGACCTCCAGGTGCACGTAGCCGCCAGGCGCGATCTCGGTCGGCACCGAACGCTCGACGACGGCGCCATTGCTGATGCGGCCGCCGCCCAACTGGTTGATCTGCACGCTGCTGCCGCCCGCCTGGGCGCCCGCGCCGCCCACCACCAGGTTGCCCTGCGCGATGGCGTACACCTGGCCGTCGGCGCCCTTGAGCGGCGTCATGAGCAAGGTACCCCCGCGCAGGCTCTTGGCGTTGCCCATGGACGACACCACGACGTCCAGCGCCTGCCCGGGCCGGGCGAAGGCCGGCAGGGAGGCGGTCACCATCACCGCGGCGACGTTCTTCAACTGCATGTTGGTGCCGGGCGGCACGGTGACGCCGAGCTGCGACAGCATGTTGGTGATGCTCTGCGCGGTGAAGGGTGTCTGGCGGGTCTGGTCGCCGCTGCCGTCCAGGCCGACGACCAGGCCATAGCCGACCAGCGGATTGCTGCGCACGCCCTGAAAGCTCGCCACGTCCTTCAGGCGCTCCGACGGCCCCTGCTGGGCCCGGACGGGCGCGACGGCGAGCGTTGCGCCCAGGAGCAGCGCCAGCACGCCGCGCAGGCAGTGGTGGATGATGCGTGCGGTCATAGCGGCGAGACCACCAGGAAGAAGCGCTGCAGCCAGCCCATGCTCTGGACCTCGTCCATCACGCCCTTGCTGCGGTATTCGATGCGCGCGTCGGCCACCTGGGTGGAGGAGACGGTGTTGTTGCCGAGGATCGATCGCGGATCGACCACGCCGGAGAACCGCACGAACTCGCTGCCGCGGTTGATCGCGATCTGCTTCTCGCCCGCCACCTGCAGGTTGCCGTTGGGCAGCACGCCGATCACCGTGGTGGTGATGGTGCCGCTGAACGTATTGTTGGCATTGGTGCTGCCCGTGCCGGTGGCCGTGTTGGCGCCGCTGAACTCGGCGTCCTGGCCGACCAGGCCGCCGCCGAGCACGCGCGGCACGGTGTCGAAACCCAGCCCCACCGAGCCGCTGCGCGCGGTATTGGTCGACACGTTCTTGGCCGCGTTGGTCCGCTCGTTGAGCACCACCGTCACGATGTCGCCGACGTTGCGCGGCCGGCGATCCTCGAACAGCGGAAAGCTGCCGTAGGCCACGGGCTGGTAGATCGAGCCGTTGGGCACGGCCAGGGCCAGCTCGCGCGCGGGCGGCGGCGCACTCATCGGGCCGAGCACGATGGGCTCCGGAGGCACGATCGCGCAACCGCCCAGCACGGCCAGGCCCAGGGCGATGGCGGCACGCGCGGCGCGCAGGAAACGGGCGTTCATGATGACGGACTCGGCTTGCGCGCTCAGAGCTGGGCCAGGCGCGAGAGCATCTGGTCGGAGGTCTGCACAGCCTTGCTGTTGATCTCGTAGGCGCGCTGGGTCTGGATCATGTTGACGAGCTCCTCGGCCACGTTGACGTTGGAGGTCTCGACCCATTCCTGCATGATCAGGCCGGCGCCGTCCATGCCCGGCGCGAGCAGGTTCGCCGGGCCCGATGCGTCGGTCTCGAGGTAGAGGTTCTCGCCCATGCTCTGCAGGCCGGTCGGGTTGGCGAAAGTGGCGAGCTGCAGTTGGCCGACCTGCACCGAGGTGCCGGCCGCACCGGGCAGCGTCACCGACACCGTGCCGTCGCGGCCGATGGTCATGGTGAGCGCGTTGTCCGGGATGTTGATGGCGGGCTGCACGATATAGCCGCCGGAAGTGACCAGTTGGCCGTCCTGATCGGTGGCGAAGGCGCCGCTGCGCGTATAGGCCAGCGTGCCGTCGGGCAGCTCGACCTGGAAGAAGCCTGCGCCGTTGATCGCCACGTCGCGGCTGTTGCCCGTGTTCTCCAGGCCGCCCTGCAGATGGATGCGTTCGGTGGCGACCGTGCGCACCCCGGTGCCGAGCTGCAGGCCGGTGGGCAGCGTGTTGACGTCGGTGGCGTTGGCGCCCGGCTGGCGCAACGTCTGGTACATGAGGTCCTCGAACACGGCGCGCGAGCGTTTGAAACCGTTGGTGCTGACGTTCGCGAGGTTGTTCGCGATAACGTCCATCTTGGTCTGCTGGGCGTCGAGGCCGGTCTTGGCGATCCAGAGCGAACGGATCATGGCGATTCTCCTGAGGGCGGGCGCTGGGCCCGTGGCCGGCCTTAGCCGGCCGAAAGCAGGCGGTTGGCACGCTCGGCGTTGGTATCCGCGTGCTGCACCACCTTCATCTGCATCTCGAAACGGCGGCCGTTGTCGATCATCGACACCATGGCCTCGATGGGGCTGACGTTGCTGCCTTCGACAGCCCCGCTCACCACCCGCACCAGCGGGTCCGCCGGCACCGGCTGGCCGAGCGGCTGTCCCTGCACGCGGAAATAGCCGTCGCCGCCGCGCACCAGGCTGGCGGGATTGGGATCGGACAGCTTCAACTGGCCGAGGCCGATCAGGCCGACAGGGTCGTCGCCCGCGCCCAGTGCCGTGAGCGTGCCGTCCGTGCCGATCGTGAGGCTGGCGCCTTCCGGCACGACGACCGGCTGATTGTCCACGGACAGGAGCTGGCGCCCGTCGGCCGTCTGCAGGGTGCCGTCCGCACCGATCTGCAGGCCGCCCGCCCGCGTCAGGCCTTCGCTGCCGTCAGGCATCAGCGCCGACAGCCAGCCGCTGCCCTGGATCGCGATGTCGAGCGCGCGTCCGGTCACTTCCATGGGCCCCGGCGTGAAGTCCGCGCCCGGCGTGGCCGCCACCGTGCCCACCCGGGTGGCCAGGCCTGCGCCGATGATGGGCACTGCGCGGTACTGCGTGAGCTGGGCGCGAAAGCCCGGGCTCGACGCGTTCGCCAGGTTGTTGCTGACCGTCGCCTGGTGTTCCAGGGTGCGGGCGGCCCCGCCGCCCGCGGTGAAAACGATGCGGTCCATGGCTTAGCGCATGGCCATCAGCGTCTGCATGATCTGGTCCTGCGTCTTGATGGTCTGCGCGTTGGCCTGGTAGGTGCGCTGCGCGATGATCATGTTGACGAGTTCCTGGCTCATGTCGACGTTGGAGGCCTCCACCGCCTGGCCCTTGATGGTGGCCAGGCCGTTGGTGCCCGGCTGGCCCAGGATGGCCTGGCCCGATTCCGGCGATTCGCTCCAGGCGTTGCCGCCCACCGCCTTGAGCCCCGTGACGTTGTTGAAGTTGGCAAGCACCAGGGTGCCGATGTTCTGCGTCTGGCCGTTGGTGTAGCTCGCGATGACTTCGCCGCCGGCGCCCACCGCGATGCTCGCGAACTCGCCCGAGGCGTAGCCGTTCTGTGTGAAGTTCTGCGTGAAGGCCGAGCCGAACTGCGAGCTGCCGGCGTAGGCTATCTGGATGGCGAGCGGGTCCGCCGGCGCGTCGGCCGTGCCGGGCTGCGCGAAGTTGACGGTATACGCGGTCTGCGAGCCCGGCACCAGCGTTCCGCTGGACGTGAAGCGCAGTTCGGCGAAGTCGGCATTGCCGTCGCCGACCGTCATCGCGTCGTCGTCGAGCATGTATCGCACTTCCCAGATGCTCTCGCCGTTGTCGGCGCCGCGCTTGATGTAGTACTGCGTCAGGGTGTGCCGGTTGCCGAGCGAATCGTAGACCGTCATCGGCACCGAGTTGGTGAAGGTGCTCGGATCGTTCGCATCGAACGGATACACGGCGCCGTCGATGGCCGGCTCGCGCGAGTCCAGGTTGCGCTCGAAGTTCATGGCGGTGGTGGCCTGCGGCGCGATATTGCCCGCGGGCACGATGAGCTGCACCGGGTCCTGCCCCACGCCGCTGATCAGGGTGCCGTCCTCGTTGAGCACGTCGGCGGGGTAACCCGTCAGGCGCATGCCCTGCGCGTTGACGATGTAGTTGTCCTTGTCCTTGGTGAACTGGCCGTTGCGCGAATAGACGATTTCGCCGTTGGTGTTGATCAGGCGAAAGAAACCGTTGTTGCCGTCGATCGCCATGTCGTACTGGTTGCCGGTGATCTCCAGGTTGCCGGTGGTGAAGCGCTGCTGGATCGAGCTCACCTGCACGCCCAGGCCGATGCGCGACGAGGCGTAGATGTCGGCGAAGTTGATGCTGCCCGACTTGTAGCCGACAGTGCTGGCGTTGGCGATGTTGTTGCCGATGACGTCCAGGTTCTGCGAAGCGGCGTTCAGGCCGCTCAATGCTTGTCCGAAGCCCACGGTGGTTCTCCCTTGATCTACAGAACTTTGCGGATATCGAAAAGACCGACGGTTCCCGCGAGGCCGAGGTCGAGCTTGAGGCCGTCGGCGGCGTATGCCACGCTGCCGACCTTGCCGTAGGTGAGCGTGCCCACCGTCACCGCGTTGCCGCTGGCATCGGTGCCCGAGACCACGGCGCGATAGGCGCCGTCCGGCACGTCGGCGCCCACCGAATCCTTGCCGTCCCATTCGACGTTGTAGACCCCGACGGCCTGCGCACCGAGTTCGAACTTGCGCACCACGTTGCCGGCGTTGTCCACGATGCTGACGGTGACGTCCGCGGTCGGGCTGATGACGTCGATGCCGAACGGCGTCGACACCCCGTTGCCGACCGAGATCTTCTCGCCGGGCACGAGCACCTCGCGGCCGACCAGCGCGGTCGCCTGCAGCGACTGCGAGATGTCGATCTGCCCGGAGACGGCGAGCAGGGTGTTGTTGAGCTGGGTGATGCCGTTGACCGTGCTCAACTGCGCGAGCTGCGACGTGACTTCGGCGTTGTCCATGGGGTTGAGCGGGTCCTGGTTCTTGAGCTGCGTGATGAGCAGCGTGAGAAAGCGGTCCTGGATCTCGTTCGATAGCGAATTGGCGCCGGCGCCGCTCTGGGCGAGCGCGGCAGCGGTGGAATTCTGGCTGCTGGATACGGTGGTCATGGCGGATTCACTGGCCGATGGTCAGGGTCTTCTGCATCAGTGCCTTGGCCGTGTTGAGCACTTCGACGTTGGCCTGATAGGAGCGCGAGGCGGCGATCATGTTGACGGTCTCGTCGACCACGTTGACGTTGGGCATGGCCACGTAGCCGTCGGCGTTGGCCAGCGGGTTGCGCGGGTCGAACACCATGCGCAGCGGCGACGGGTCCTGCACCACCTGCGCCACCTCGACGCCGCCGATCTCCCGGCCGTACGCCTGGCCCGCGTAGGGCGTGGTGCGAAACACCACCTGGCGCGCCCGGTAGGGCTGGCCATCGGGGCCGACCGCGCTGTCGGCGTTGGCCAGGTTGCTGGCCGAGACGTTCATGCGCTGCGACTGAGCGGTCATGGCCGAGCCCGCGACCTGGAAGATGCTCATGAGGGACATAGCTTGCTCCGGGGTTACTGCTGCACGGCGGCCAGCATGGACTTGATGCGCGAGGACACCAGCGTGGCCGTGCTCTGGTAGCGCAGGGTGTTGTCGGCGAAGGCGACGCGTTCGGCGTCCATGTCGACCGTGTTGCCGTCCAGCGAAGGCTGCAGCGGCTGGCGATACAGCAACTGCGCACCCGCACTGCCCTGGGCCGCGGCCGGGATGTGTGCTGCCGAGGTCAGGCTGAGCCTGACCTCGGGCAGGCGCGGGACGCTGCCCGTGCCCACGGCCTCGCGCAGCGCGCTCGAGAAGTCGAAATCGCGGGCCTTGTAGCCGGGCGTATCGGCATTGGCGATATTCGCCGACAGCACTTCCTGGCGCTGGGCGCGCAGGGCAATGGCTTGCTGATAGAAGCGAAACGCGTTGTCGAGTCGATCGACCATCGGAAAACTCCCGGCGCCGGCGCGGACACCGTCTGAACGGCGCGCCGCGACGGCGACGCGCGGGCAGCCCGACCGGCGGACGAGCTTTTCCCAGGGCTGCATCTTAGGGGCTCGCGCAAGCCGGCAAAGGAACGAACAAAGCCGCGTTCCCCGCTCAATTCGGGATTTGGCTCGATGGGTCCGGTTCCTACAATGCGGTCATAGCCCGCCCTGCCCCCGCCCCGACCATGCTCCGCACAGCCACCCCGCGCCGCCCGCTCCCGGCCGCTGCCGCCCTCGTCCTGGCAATGGCATCGGCGCCGGCCGCGGCCACGCCCGCCGACACCATCGCCGCAGCGGTGACCGACTACCTCGTTGCGCAAGCCGCCCATCTTCCCGGCGTGCCGCAGGTGCGCGTGGAGGCGGGTAGCGCCGCGCGCCACCCGGCATGCGACGCGCCCGAGGCCTTCCTGCCGCCCGGGACGCGGCTGCGCGCGCGCATGTCGGTGGGCGTGCGCTGCGCCGCGCCGAATGTCTGGACGGCGTACGTGCAGGCCCAGCTCAGCGTGCCCGGCGACGCCTGGGTGGCCGCGCGCCCCATCGACGCGGGCCAGCCCATCACCGCCGAGGACCTCGCGCCGCGCGCCGGCGACCTGCTCGCGCTGCCGGCGACCGCGATCCTGCATCCCGAACAGGCGATCGGCGCAGTCGCCACGCGGCGCATCGCCGCTGGCCGCGAGCTGCGCACCGATGCGCTGCGCAGCGCCGACGCCGTGCTGCGCGGGCAGACCGTGCGTCTGGTCGTGCACGGGGCCGGCTTCACCGCCACCGGCGAAGGCCAGACGCTCGCCGCCGCGGGCCCCGGCATGCCGGTGCAGGTGCGCACCGCCTCCGGCCAGCTCGTGAACGGCATCGTGCGCGATGCGGGCACGGTCGAAGTCCCGCTCTGAAGGTGCCGCTCTGAACCACGCAACTGCCCCTAAAGTTGGCCCGGCGACGGCCGTTAAAGCTCGTGTAACATCGGGCGATGCCGTTCGCGCATGGCCCGCGTGCTGGAGAATGTGTTGAAGATCGCCCCCGTTTCCGCTCCCGCCGCCGAGGCGCCGGACGCCGCCAATACGCTGCGGCGCAAGCCGGCTGCCGCAGATACCGCGGCAGCCGGCGCCACCGTCGCCCTGAGCGCCACCTCGACCGCCCTGGCTCAGGCCGACGGCGACATCGACATGGCGCGCGTCGAAACCATCCGCCAGGCCATCCGCGCCGGCGAACTCACGATCGATCCGGCGCGCATCGCCGACGGGCTGATCGAGAGCGTGCGCGAACTGATCCGCTGAAATGTCTACTGCCCTGAACCACTGCATGGAGCGCGAGCTGGCCGTGCTGCGCGACTTCACCGCCCTGCTCGAAGAAGAGACCGCGGCGCTGTCGACCCGCGCCGAACCCGACGTCCTCGCCCAGCTCGCCGAACGCAAGATGTTCGCGCGCGACGCGCTGGCCAACCTGGCCGCCGAACGCGATGCCGTGCTGGCCGCCATCGGGCTGCCCATCGGGCATGCCGGAACGCAGCAGGCCGCCGACGCGGATGCCGAACTGTATGTGTGCTGGCAGGATCTGCTGGCGGCCGCCGGCCAGGCCCGCGCGCTCAACGAACGCAACGGCATGCTCGTGCGGGCACATCTGCGCAACGCGCAACAAGCCGTGCGCGCCATCCGGGTCGCCACCGGCGCCGATCTCTACGGCGCCGATGGCCGCCAACCCTCCGCCGCCGCCCTCGGCCCTAGGCTGTATTGACCCCTTTCAATCGGCGGCGGGGCAATCCGCCGCCGGCCTGCGCGCCTGGGCTGCGTGCTTCAGGCTGCCTGGAGCCCGTAGGTCTTGCGGTACATCTCCTGCAAATGCTCGCCGACGGTGCACGGCGCATAGCGCGGCGCAGTGCCTTCGGGCACGCTGCCGGGCACGGCTTCGACGCGGGCCATGTAGTCCGGGGTATAGAAGAAGGGGATCGAATAGCGCGGTGCCCCGCCCGATCGCGTGTTGCGCACCCGGTGCGGGTTGGAGTGGTAGCGCCCGTTGGTCCAGCGCGGGATCATGTCGCCCAGGTTGATGACCAGCGAGCCTTCGATGGGTGTGGCCTCGACCCAGGAACCGTCGGGCATCTGTACCTCCAGCCCGCCCCAGGCATCCTGCGCGAGCAGCGTGACGGCGCCCCAGTCGGTGTGCGCGCCGGCACCGAAGGTGCGCTCATCGGCGTCGGCCGGGTGCGCGGGATAGCGGATCATGCGCAGCGTCACCATCGGGTTGCCGTGGGTATGGTCGAAGTAGTCTTCCGGCAGATCCAGCGACAGCGCCATCAACTGCATCAGGCGCTGCGCCAGCGCGCACATCGCTTCGGTGTAGGCCAGACTCTGGCCGCGGACCCAGGGCAGCCCGGCGGGCCACTGGTTCGCGCCATAGGAGTAGTAGCCGCGCTGCACGTACGGGTGCTCGGGCGGGTACTCGATACCGCAATAGAAGCTCTCTTTCACATCGGGTCGCGCATTCGCGTCGAGCGTCTGGCTGCCGATGCATTCATATCCGCGCGCGGCCTTGGAGTGCTTGAGCGCGATGGCCTCCTTGTCGGCCTCCGGCAGGTTGAGCACGGCTTCGGCGACCTCGAATTGCCGCGCGAGCAGCTCCGCGTCGAGGCCGTGATGGATCACGTAGAAGAAGCCCGTGGCCTCGCCGGCCGCACGGATCTGGCGGGCGACCTCGGCGTTGCGCGCGCCGCCCGGCCGGAGCGCATCGGTCAGGTCGATGACGGGAATGGTCATGATTGCGTCCTTTGAATGCGTCTCAGCCTCCGCCCGGCCGCCCGAAGGAGGCTGAAGCCCCCTCGGGGGGCAGCGAACGCAGTGAGCGTGGGGGGGCGTTTCATCTCAACCCCGCAGCATGCGCGCTTCCAGCGGCGGCAGGAAAGCGTCGTTCCAGATGTCGGCCACTCCGAGCCCGGCCTGCAATCCGAAGGCGTCGACCGTCTCGTCGATGGTGGCCTGTACGCGCTCGGGCGTGGCGGCTCCCCAGCCGTGGGCGGCAGTGGCCTGCGTCTGCATGGTGCCGGTGGTGATGAGTTGCAGCCGCTCGGTTTCCAGCGCCTCATTGGCCAGCGGCTCCTTGCGCTTGACCGCTGCGCCGCCAGCGATCGGGTCCGCAATGACGTCGAGCCAGCCACGGGTGGAGGCGGCGATGAAGGCTTTCATGGCGTCGGCCCGGGCCATGGCGGCGGGATTGGCGATGATGCCGTTGCCATAGGACTGCATGCCGTAGTCCGAGTAGCGGTAGACCTGTAGGGTATCCAGGTCGACCCCGCGCGCCTTGAGGTTGAGCAGGCCGGTGAAGTAGAAATAGGCGGCGGCGTCGAAGTCGCCCCGCGCGAAACGCGTATCCCCGGCGCCCGGCTCCATGTTCTCCCAGACCACCCCGCTCGGATCGAAGCCCTGGGCCTTGGCGAACACCGGAAACAGCTTGCGCGAGGCATTGAACGGCTGGCCCAGGATGCGCTTGCCGGCGAAATCGGCCGGGCTGGCGATCGGGCCGCCCTTGCGCACGATCAGTGCATTGGGATTGAGGTCGTACTGCATGGCCACGGCCCGCAGGCCGGCTTCCGGATGCTGGACATTGAATTCGATCATCGAGGCCAGGTCGGCCGAAGCGGCGTCGTAGGCGCCGCCGGCCACCAGGCTGATGGCGGCCGTGGAGCCGTTGCCCGAGTCGATCGTCACATCCAGGCCCGCCTCGTCGTAGTAGCCGCGCTGCTGCGCCAGAAAGTAGCCGGCGCCAGAAGCCTCGAACCTCCAGCCGAGATTGAACTTGAATGGGGTCTTCTTCTGGGCGCGCGCAATGCCGAACGGATAGAGTCCGAACACGGCGGATGCACCCGCAGCTTGCAGGAGATGACGGCGTTTCATGAGGCGGTCCTTGTGAAGGCGGGAGGCAGGGCCGAGCAGGCAATGGGGTGTTGCGAGCGGTGCGCCGTGCAGGCGCCGCGGCAGAGTGGCGGGTCTTGCTTCATCGATGGCTCCCGGCGAATCGCGACAGGTCGCGACGGATCAGATCCGCTCGTCACTGATCGACAAGCGAACTGGGGCATCGAGCAATTTCCGGGCGGCGGGCAGAGAACCCAGTACCGCTGAACGCTTCTACTCTTGCCGAACCTTCATGCAACGACTGTGCCAAACGGCGAGGTGGGCTTGGCGGCTTCGAGAACGCGCAACCCTGGCCCCCCCAGGGGCCTCGTCGCACCCCGCGATGGTGCGGCGGCGGCTGAAAATGGTGCACGGCACGCTCGGACAGGAAGCGTCGCCGGTCCGCGCGCAGGCCGGCCTTTGCACCCGTCGATCAGCCACGCAACAGACTGTCGGCCAGGGCCGCACCAGGGTCCGGTTCGCCATCCAGCGCCAGCGGCACATGCCCGGCGAAGCCCGGCGCCATGCCGAGATAGCGCGAGGAGACGTGAGCGATCCGTGCATGGATCGCCAGGGCCTGGGCCGCGTTGGCGGCCGCGCGCACGCCCACCCGTACCCGCACCGGGCTCTCGGCGCCCAGCGCCTTGAGGCTGGCGTAGACCCAGGCCAGTGTCTGGGCAGGCTCCTGGCGTGCGTGCACCACGATCACGACCTCCCCGGCCGCCGTGACCAGGCCGGGCGCGGCTTGCCAGGATTCCGCCTGCGCCGAGGCCAACAGCAGATCCGGCGGCACGGCACAGGCGCGGCACACGGTCTCGGCCACATCCTCGCCGGGCTCGCGGGCGAGCTGCCACGACACGGGATTCGCGGCCGGCGCATGCAGATAGGCGCGCGAGCGGCCCGCACGCACGAGTGCTGCCGCAAGACCGCGTCGCGCCAAGGCCCCCGCCAGGGCCACCGCCACCACGCCGGAATCCCGGCCCGGCTCCAGCACGGCGACGTGGCGCAGCCGCGTGCCAGCCATGAGACGACGCAGGCCCTCCGCCTGATCGGGCTGCATGAGATGCCCCCCCTGGCTCAGAGCGTGGCGGCGTCGAGCAGCGCGAGCGCGCCGAAGGCCCGCGTGAGCTGCTCGATGCGCGCGCGCCGTCGGGCCGCGCTCGCCCGGCCCGACGGCGCATCGTCGGCCAGCGCCAGCCAGCGTCCCGCCGCTCCCGGACGCCGGCTCAGGCGCGCGGCGGCCAGCCCGAGCTGCGCGCCCGCCAGCATGTGGCGGCACCATGCGCCGGCGGCGGTCTCGGCCTGATCCAACGCCATCTGCACACCGCTGGCGGCCCATGCGCCGGCCTCGCGTCCCGCGTGCGCGGCCTCCAGGCACAGTGCCAGTTCCTGCGCATCGCCCGTCTGCGCCGGCGCCAGCGCGAAGCCGCGCCAGCGGCACTCGCCGGCGTCGTCCACATGGCGCACGGCCAGCAGATGGACGGCATGGCGACGCCCGCGCTGGCCGCGCAGCACCGCAGGAGCCGAACTCACCCAGCGCGTCAGGCCCGTGCCGACGATGCGGCCGGCCGGCCGATGGCCCAGGCCGGCGGCGATGCCCGTCGCATTGCTGCGCACCCCGTCGTGCTCCAGCGGCTGCAGAGCCGTGCAGCCTGCGAGCCAGGACAGCTCCAGCGCCTCCAGGTGTTCCAGGTGCTCGGCCGTCATGCCCTCGAACACGTGCAGCGTGCGGTGCGCCAGCCGGCGCTGCAACCAGGCGGCGCGTTCGCGCGTGGCGTGCACGCCGGCGCTGGCGTGGGCGACCTCGCCCTCCCCTGCATGCGCGGCGAGCACGCCTTGCGCGGTCAGCAGATGGACGGCGGGCGCGGCCAACCAGTCGCCGCGATCCGAGCACAGCAGCGTCGTTGCCACCGTCCGTCCGCCCGGGCTCGCGCGGGGCGCAGACAGCCGGCCATGGAGCGCCAGCAACTGACGCTCGCACAGATCGGGAGCGTGCGCCGCGAGATCGCCCAGCGCCAGGTCGCTGAGGGCCTCGGCGGGTGCATCGTCATGCCACGCCATGCGCCACAGCTCGCGTGCGAGCGCGACGCCGCGCTCGGTCTGCAGCTCGCGCAGCGCGGCATCGCGCAAGCCGGGATTGCGCTCCTCGGGCGCGCTGCCCAGCACCGCCTCCAGGCCGCGCAGGCCCGCTGCGCGCCGCTGCGCCAGGTCGTGCGCGGCGATGCCGGCGTCGACGGGCCCGGTGATCGCGGGCACAGCGCCCTCGGCCATCGGGATCGGCGGCGGCAGCACCGGCGCGAGCGCCTGCCAATCCGCCGGGCTGGGGCAGAACAGCGCTTCGGCGGCCGCGTCGAAGGCCCGCGCGACGAGCACCGACGCCTGTGCGGGGCCGAAGTTCTCCGGCACACGCTGGCCGTCCGACACGTAATGGATGGGCAGCCGGTGCCGCAGCACCACGTCGAGCGCACTGCCCGGCTTGCGCGATTCGTCGAGCTTGGTGAGGATGCAGCCGGTCAGCTCGGCATCCGCGCCGCGGCGGTACGCATGCGCCACTTCGTCCAGGGTGTCGCCATGACTGGCGGCATTGAGCAGCAGCAGCCGACGCACGGGCCGGCCGGCACCGCAGAGCAGCGCTGCCTGTTCGGCAAGCTTGAGATCGCGCTGGCTCATGCCCACCGTATCGATGAGCACGACCCGCTTGTCGCGCAGTTCGTGCAGGGCCTGGCGCAGGCTCTGCGCATCGTTCACGGCCAGGGTCGGCACCCCCAGGATGCGGCCGTAGATGCGCAATTGCTCGTGCGCGCCGATACGGTAGCCGTCGGTGGTCAGCATGGCCACCGCGTCGCGGCCATGGACGAGCACGCAGCGCGCGGCGAGCTTGGCGGTGCTGGTCGTCTTGCCCACGCCGGTCGGGCCGATCAGCGCGAACACCCCGCCCGCGGCCAGCCAGGCCTGCTCGTCGCCGGCAACCGGCAGGCGTGCGGCGAGCTCGCTGCGCGCCCAGGCCACGCCGCCCGCTTCGTCGAGCTCCGCGGGTACGCGGGCCGCCAGCGCCCGGGCGAGCGGGCTGCTGAAGCCCGCGCCCAGCAGATGCCGGAAGACATGCCGGGCGGCCGGCGCAGCGAAGGCGGCGGTGGCGGTGGCACCGGGCCTGGCCTCGGCCGCGCAGGCTTGCGCCGGCGCGCCGGCCGCGGTGCTGCCGTCCGGGATCGCGCGCGCGAGCGGGGGCGCCCCGGGCGGCGCGGTGAACGGCGTGTCGACCGCGTGCGCGGGATCGCCGGCCGATCCCGCCGTCGGCATCTCGACGCGCGCAGGCACGGCATCGTCCACCTCGCGCGCCAGGCCCTCGTCGGCAAGCGCACTCACCTGGCTATACGCTGCCGCCCCGCGCCCGGCCAGCACGGCCGGCGCGGCGCGCAGCTCCCGCGCCTTGGCGGGTGGCGGCGTGGCCGCCTGTGCCCGCCGAAGCGGCTGCGCCTGTTGTGGATGCTGCGCGTGCGGTGAGTGCTGCGCCGGCTCCGCCTGCGTCGCCATGCCGGTCACGGCCGTTTCGCTGACCGCCAGGATCTCGATGCCGCCTTCGACCGCGCGATTGGCGAGGATCATGGCATCGTCGCCCAGACGTTCGCGGACCTGGCGCATGGCGTCGCGCGAGGTCGCGCCGAAGAAGCGCAGCACGCTCATCGGGCCTGGCCTCCGATGATGGCGGTGACGCGGATGTTGCGGTCATCCGGCACCTCGGCGTTGGCGAGCACGCTGAGCTGCGGCAGATGCAGGCGCAGCAGTCGGGCGAGCGACTGGCGCAGCGGCGCGCCGACCATCAGCACGGGCGCATCGCCCGCGCTCTCCTGGTGGCGCACGGCCGCCTCGGCCTCGCGCAGCAGCATGTCCGCCAGGCCCGGCTCCAGCGCGCCGCCGGAGGACATCGCCTGCATCAGCACGCGCTCCAGGTTCACGTCCAGGCCGATCACGCGCATCTCGCCCGTCCCGGGGAACAACTGCTGGGTGATCGCCCGGCCCAGGGCGCGGCGCACCACGGCGAGCAATTCTCCCGCGTCCGGCTGCGCCCCGTTGACCGCCAGGCGCGGCGCATGCTCGGACAGCGCATCGATGATGGCGCGCATGTCGCGGATCGCCACGCCTTCGGCCAGCAGCCCCTGCAGCACCTTCTGCAGCGTGGTCAGGCTGACCGTCTTGGGCACCAGGTCCTCGATGAGCTTGGGCGAATCGCGGCCGATGTGATCGAGCAGCGCCTGGACCTCGGTGCGGCCGAGCAGTTCGGCCGCATAGCGATGCATGAGATGGTTCAGATGCGTCGCGGCCACCGTGCTTGCATCGACCACCGTGTAGCCCGCCATCTGGGCGGCGTCGCGCTGGCCTTCCTCGATCCACACGGCGGGCAGGCCGAAGGCCGGGTCGGTGGTCTGCGTGCCCTCGAGCGGCGTCACCGCGCCGCCCGGGTCGATCGCCAGCCACATGCCGGGCGCGGCCTCGCCCCGGCCGACCTCCACGCCGGAGAGCAGGATGCGGTATTCCGTGGGCTTGAGTTCCAGGTTGTCGCGTATGTGCACCACCGGCGGCAGGAAACCCATGTCCTGCGCGAACTTCTTGCGTAGGCTGCGTATCCGCTGCAGCAGTTCGCCGCCCTGGCCGTGGTCCACCAGCGGGATGAGGCGATAGCCCACCTCCAGCCCGAGCGGGTCGACCAGCGCGACGTCGTCCCACGAGGCTTCCGCGGCGGCCGCGCTCGCCACCTCCTCGGCCACCGCAGGCCGCGCCTGGGCGGTCTGCACCGCCTGCTGCTGCTGACGGCGCAGCATCATCCAGCCGATGCCGCCGAGCACACCGGCGAGCAGCAGGAAAGCCACGTGCGGCATGTTCGGGATGATGCCGATCAGCCCCATCACGCCCGCCGTGATGAAGAGCACGCTCGGGTTGGAGAAGAGCTGGCTGGCCATCTGCTGGCCGATATCCTTGTCGGTCGCCACGCGCGAGACCACGACGCCGGCCGCGGTCGAGATCACCAGCGCCGGGATCTGGGCGACCAGGCCGTCGCCGATCGTGAGCAGGGTGTAGGCGCGGCCAGCGTCGCCCACGCTCAAGCCGTGCTGCATGACGCCCACGACCAGGCCGCCGATGATGGTCACCGCCATGATGATGAGCCCGGCGACGGCGTCGCCGCGCACGAACTTGCTTGCGCCGTCCATCGAGCCGTAGAACTCGGCCTCCTCGCTGATCTGGCGCCGGCGCTGGCGCGCCTCTTCCTCGCCGATCAGGCCGGCGTTCAGGTCGGCGTCGATCGCCATCTGCTTGCCGGGCATGGCGTCCAGGGTGAAGCGCGCGCCCACTTCGGCGATGCGGCCGGCGCCCTTGGTGATGACCATGAAGTTGATGATGATCAGGATCAGGAACACCACGATGCCCACGGCGAAGTTGCCGCCCACCAGGAAGTGGCCGAAGGCTTCGATCACCCGGCCCGCCGCGTCGGGCCCGGTATGCCCGTGCAGCAGGACGACGCGGGTCGAGGCCACGTTCAGCGACAGGCGCAGCAAAGTGGCGAACAGCAGCACCGACGGAAACGCGGCGAAATCCAGCGGCTTCGTGGTGAACATCGCCACCAGCAGCACCATGATCGCGAGCGAGATGTTGAAAGTGAAGAACAAGTCCAGCAGGAACGGCGGCAGGGGCAGCACCATCATGGCGAGGACCATGACGATGAGCAGCGGCCCGGCGATCAGTCGGGCATGCGAAGCGCTGCTCGTGCGCAGCGTGGAGAACAGGGCATTCATGAGGCTGTGGATTGCGGATCGAGCGCGGGCGGAACGGCGATGCCGGACGGACGTCCCGGCTCGATGCCGCCCTGCGCGCGCCAGGTGCGTAGCTGAAAGACCCACGCAAGCACCTCGGCCACCGCCGCATACAGGGCAACGGGGATTTCGGCGTCCAGTTCGACGTGGCGATGCAGCGCGCGCGCGAGCGGCGGCGCGCTGAGCAGGGGAACCCGGTGTTCAGCGGCCAGTTCGCGGATGCGCTGGGCAATGAGGCCGGTGCCCTTGGCGACCACGCGCGGCGCCGAGGCCCGACCTTCCTCGTACTTCAGCGCGACGGCATAGTGCGTGGGGTTGGTCAGCACCACGTCGGCCGTGGGCACGGCGGACATCATGCGCCCGCGCGCCATCTGGCGCTGCTGCTGGCGGATGCGCGCCTTCAGGTGCGGGTCGCCGTCGGACTCCTTGTGCTCCTGCTTGACGTCCTGGCGCGACATGCGCAGCTTCTTCAGGTGGCTCCAAACCTGGTAAGGCGCATCGAACATGGCGATAACCACCAGCGAGGCGATGACGATGGCGCAGCACAGGGCGACCAGGCTCAGCGACTTGGCGAGTGCGGCCGAGGCCGCCACGTGCATGAGCACGAGCATCTCGTCGAGCAGCTTGTAGATCGCGAAGGTGGCCACGCTGCCGACCAGGGCTGCCTTGGTCAGCGCTTTGGCCAGTTCGATCAGCGTGTTCGCGGAGAAGATGCGCGCGAGGCCCTTGACCGGATTCAGGCGGTTCAGGTCCGGCACCAGCGGTTTGCCGACCAGCAGCAGGCCGCCCAAGGCCACCGAGGCGCCGATCGCCACCACGGCCAGGATGCCGAACAGCGGCAGCATGGCCAGCAGGGCCCGCCATGCCACCGTGCCCGCGCCCTGCAGCATGGCGGCCGTGTCGAACGCGACCCGGACGTCGAAATCGAGCGAGCCGCGCAGCACCCCGCGCAGCGCCTCGTACAGGGGGGCGGCGCCCAGGTAGAGCATGCCCACGCCCGAGAGCAGCAGCAGGAACGTGACCAGCTCGCGCGAGCGGGGCGTCTGCCCCTCCTCGCGCGCCTTCTCCAGCCGCCTCTCGGAGGCGGGTTCGGTCTTTTCCAGATCGCTTTCTTCGGCCATTCGAATCCCGTGCGCCCGCCCGAACGCGGCGCACGCGTGTCGCCCAGGCTATCAAGGGTGTACCGACATTCATTCCCCGCGGGAGCGTCCGCCCGGCGCGAGCCGGGCCTTGGCTGTCGATACACCCTCGGGGCGGATTCTAGGCCGGCCCACACGGCGGCGATGGGCCGAACAGATGTTGCGAAAGCGGACTATTCGTCCGATCGCCCCGTCAGAAGCCCAGGCTGGCGAGCAGATCGTCGACCTGGTCCTGGCCGGTGACGACGTCCGGGCCCTGGGGATTGACCTGCGGCCCGTTGAGCAGGCCCTGCGCCTCGCGCTTCTCGGCGGGCACGTTGTCGAGCAGCACCTGGAGCAGTTCGCGCTCGACCGCGCCGATGACGTCCATCATCTTCATGATGACCTGGCCGGTGAGATCCTGGAAATCCTGCGCCATCATGATCTCCATGAGGTGCGACTGCGTCGCGCGCGCGCTCTGCGGCACCTCGCGCAGGAAGCTGCGCGTATCGTCGACCAGCACACGGGCCTCGGGCAGTTCGAGCGGCTGGTCGAACCACTGCTGCCAGCGCGCGTCGAGCCCGTCGGCATCCGCCGAGAGTTTGTCCTGGATGGGCTGCGCGGCCTCCGTGGCGTTCAGCACCCGGTGGGCGGCCTGCTCGGTCATGTTGGCGACGTAGCGCAGACGGTCGCGCGCATCGGGAATGGCTTCGGCCGCCTCCTGAATCGCGCGGTCCAGGCCGAGCTCGCGCATGCTGTCGCGCAGCATGCGTGTGAGTTGGCCGATCCGCAGGATCAGGTCGTCGTTGTCCGCGAGTGCGGTCTGGCTGTTGATCTGGCTCATGGATTCCTCGCGCGTGACGTTACTGAGCAGCAGCGAGCTTCTCGAAGATCTTGTTGAGCTTTTCTTCGAGCGTCGCGGCGGTGAACGGTTTGACCACATAGCCGCTCGCGCCGGCTTGCGCCGCGGCGACGATGTTGTCCTTCTTGGCTTCGGCGGTGACCATCAGCACGGGCAGCTTGGCCAGGGCGGGATCGGCGCGGATCTGCTTGAGCATGGCGAGCCCGTCGAGGTTCGGCATGTTCCAGTCGGACACGACGAAATCGAAATTGCTGCCGCGCAGCTTGTCGAGCGCCATCTGGCCGTCCTCGGCCTCGTCGACGTTCTCGAATCCGAGTTCCTTCAGCAGGTTGCGCACGATGCGCCGCATGGTGGGAAAGTCGTCGACGACCAGAATCTTGATGCTCTTGTTGACCATGAGGGTGACTCCATGACGAAAGGCAGGGGCGGTCCGCCCTGCCCTGTGATTCTCTGTGAAGGCGCGCAGCTCAGATGCGCATTGCGCGCTCGCCGAAGCTGGCCAGGTTCGCGAGCATACGCTCGCTCATGCGCTCGAGCGGGACGATCTCGTCGACGCCGCCGGTGGCGATGGCCTCGCGCGGCATGCCGAACACCACGCAGCTCTCTTCGTCCTGGGCGAGCGTGCGCGCGCCGGCGCGATGCATGGCGAGCATGCCCGCTGCGCCGTCCTTGCCCATGCCGGTGAGGATGATGCCGATCGCGTTCGCGCCGGCAAGGCTGGCGGCGGAATCGAACAGCACGTCCACCGAAGGCCGGTGCCGGTTCACGGGCGGCGCCTGGTCCAGCTCGACGACGTAGTTCGCGCCGCTGCGCGCGAGCCGCATGTGATGGTCGCCCGGCGCGATGTACGCATGGCCGGGCAGCACCCGTTCGCCATGCGCGGCTTCGGCCACCGTGATCGCGCAGAGCTGGTTCAGGCGTTGCGCGAAGGAGCGCGTGAAGCCCGCGGGCATGTGCTGGGTGATGAGGATGCCCGGACTGTCCGGCGGCAGCGGCGTCAGCAAGGTGCGGATGGCCTCGGTGCCGCCGGTGGACGCGCCCACGACGACCAGCTTCTCGGAGCTCGCGAACGGCCGCTTCAGAATGCCTGCGGGAATCGCCGGCGCGGCCGAGCGCGTCTGCAGGCGCGCACGCGAGGCCGCGCGGATCTTTTCGGCGATCTGGTTGGCGTACTCGAGCATGCCGTCGCGTATGCCCAACTGCGGCTTGGCCACGAAATCGACCGCGCCCAGTTCGAGCGCGCGCAGCGTGACTTCCGAACCGCTGCGCGTGAGCGAGGAGACCATCACCACCGGCATCGGCCGCAGCCGCATCAGCTTCTCGAGGAAGTCGAGCCCGTCCATGCGCGGCATCTCGACGTCCAGGGTCAGCACGTCGGGGTTGTGCCGCTTGATCAATTCGCGCGCGACCAGGGGATCGGGTGCCGTCGCCACCACCTGCATGTCGGGCTGGCTGTTGATGATCTCCGTCATGAGCCCGCGGATCAACGCGGAATCATCCACGCAAAGAACGGAAATCCTGGTCGCGACGGACATCAACGCCCCTCCTTGTCGGGCATGGGTGTGAAAAGTTCGAGGCCGGATTTGTGAAAGAGCTCGACCTGGGGCTTGGGCATCAGCGCGGGCATGCGCTCGCGCAACGCCTGCTCGCGGCAGGCGACCACCAGATCGCTGCGCTGCGAGTTCATGCGCTTGAGCAGCACCTTGCCCGTTCGCGGCAGGTAGTTCACGCGCCGCGCATGATCGCCGCACAGATCCTGCGCGACCACCGGAATCTGCTCGGTGGCGAGGTAGTCCAGGACGAAGGCCGCGTTGCGCTCGCCGATGTTCATCTGCCGCATGCGCTCGATCACCGCGCCGCCGCCGAAGACCTTGGCCTCGAGCCGTTCGCGGCGCGCGCCCATCTTGAGCAACTCGTTGACGAGGAGCTCCATGGCGAAGGCGCCATAGCGCAGCGACTGCCCGGCATTGCCGCCGTCGTCCGTGCCGGGCAGCATGAAGTGGTTCATGCCGCCGACGCTGGCCACCGGGTCGGCGATACACGCCGCCACGCAGGAGCCCAGGACCGTGGCCAGCACGATGTCTTCGCCGGTGACGTAGTACTCGTTGGGCAGAAGCTTGACGACATCGCAGCCGAAGCGGCTGTCGTAGTGGCGATGGGTGGCCAGGCCCTTTGCGTGCGCCAGCATGGAAGGCCTCATACGCGCTGATAGACCGTCTGCCCGCGCAGCACGAAGGCCTGCGTGACGTAAGTCAGGTTCTCCGAGTGCCCCGCGAACAGCAGGCCGCCCGGCTCGACCCACGGCTCCATGCGCGCGAGGATGCGCGCCTGCGTGGGCTTGTCGAAATAGATCATCACATTGCGGCAGAACACCGCGTCGAAGCGACAGGGCAGCGCCCACCGCTCGTCGAGCAGGTTGACGCGCTCGAACTCGACCAGGGCGGCAACCTCGGGCTTGACGCGGACCATGCCGGCCCGTGGCCCGGTGCCCTTCAGGAAGAAGCGCTGCAGGCGCGCGGCCTCCATCTTGGCCACCCGCTCGGCGCTGTAGACGCCGGCGCGCGCGGTATCCAGCACCTGGGTGTCGATATCGGAGGCGTAGACGCGCGAGCGCGCCGCATGCGGCCCGAGGGCTTCGAGCAGCGTGATGGCGATCGAATAGGGTTCTTCACCCGTCGACGCCGCAGCGCACCACACATTGACCGGCCGCCCCAGGCCGCGCACGAACTCGGCCAGCACCGGAAAGTGATGCGGCTCGCGAAAGAAGGCCGTGAGATTGGTCGTGAGCGCGTTGACGAAAGCCTCCCACTCGGGGTGGACGGCCGACGCCTCCAGCCCGTCCAGGTACTCGGTGAAGCTGTGCATCGACAGACTGCGCAGCCGGCGCGACAGCCGGCTGTAGACCATCTCGCGCTTGTGCGCGCCCAGGGCGATGCCGGCGCGCTCGCGGATCAGGTGGCGCACGCGGGCGAAATCGGCGTCCGTGAACACGAAGTTCCGGTCGATCCGCGACGGCATACCCGGCAGATTCATCGTCGCTGTGCGCGCACCCGTCATGCCCTCGTCACCCCGCCAGTGCCGGCGCGGCGCCCGCCGGCGCCGCCAGCGAGGGCGACTCACCGTCCTCCTCGCCGGCATAGGCATGGCCCAGGCGGTCATGCTCGGCACCATGCGCAGCCGATTGCTGGGCGCCGATGTCGATCACCTCGTTCTGGTCGACCTTGAAGGTGGCCACCGCGGCGAGCAGCCGGCCCGCCTGCTGCTCCAGGGAAACGGCAGCCGCCGCGGCCTCTTCGACCAGCGCGGCGTTCTGCTGCGTGACATCGTCCATCTGGGAGACGGCGCGGTTGACCTGCTCGATACCGTTGGACTGCTCGTCCGACGCGGCCGAGATCTCGGCCATGATGTCGGTCACCCGTTGCACGGCGGTCACCACGTCCTGCATGGTACTGCCCGCCCGGGCCACCAATCCGGTGCCCTTGTCGACCTCGAGCACCGATGCCTGGATGAGCTCCTTGATTTCCTTGGCCGCCTGCGCGCTGCGCTGGGCCAGGTTGCGCACTTCGCTCGCCACCACCGCGAAGCCCTTGCCCTGTTCGCCGGCCCGCGCGGCTTCCACGGCCGCGTTCAGGGCCAGGATGTTGGTCTGGAAGGCGATGCTGTCGATCACCGAGATGATCTCGGTGACCTTCTTGGAACTGTCCGAGATGCTGGACATGGTGCTCACCACCTGCCCGACCACCTCGCCGCCCTGCACCGCGGTGCTGGACGCGCTCGCCGCGAGCTTGTTCGCCTGGCGCGCGTTGTCCGCGTTCTGGCGCACGGTGGAGGCCAGCTCCTCCATGCTCGCGGCGGTTTCCTCGAGCGAAGCGGCCTGCTGCTCGGTGCGCGAGGAGAGGTCCGCATTGCCGGCGGAGATCTCGCGCGAGCCCAGGTTGATCTCCTCGACGCCCTGGCGCACCGCCAGCACCGTGCGCGCGAGCCCTTGCTGCATGCGCGCGAGCGCCGCGTAGAGCGCGCCGATCTCGTTGCCGCTCATGCTGTCGATGCGCTGGGTCAGGTCGCCGCCCGCGATACGCTCGAAGCGGCGGCCGACGTCCTGCAGCGGACGCACCACCACCCGGCGCAGGAAGACCCAGCTACCGATGGCCAGCAGCAGCGCAAGCAGACCGGCGCCCGCCACCGTGCTCAACGCGATGTCACGGCCGCGTTCGGCGGCGGCGAGCGTTCGTGCGCGAGACTCGTCGATGTAGCTCACGAACTGCGCGATCGATTTCACGAAGGCCTCGCCGCGCGGCGTGCCGTACTCGTTGTTGATCATGTAGAAGCTCGCGAAGTCGCCGCCGGCGAGCGCGTCCACCAGCGTATCGACGCCGTCGTCGATGTAGCCCCGATAGGCGCGCAGCACGCCCATGTACAGGGGCCGGCCGACCTCGTCCTCGAGCGGGTGGGCCTGGAACTCGGCGAACACCTTCTTCGCGGCCTGGACCTGCTCCTTGGCGGTGTCGACCTGCGTGCTCGCGTACGACAGGTTGCCCTCCTGGAATTCGCGCGCCGCCGACAGCAGGCTCACGCGGGAGGTGAGCAGCAGGCTATTGATCTGGTTCGCGTCGCTCGCGCGATTCTGGGCGTTGTCGGCGTGCTGCATCCGCTCGAAGCTGTCCTGCAGGAAGTACACGCTCATGGCGCCCAGGGCGACGATGAGCAGGAAGAACGCCGTCATGACGAGCATCAGGGATGCGCTGACGGATAGGCTGCGTTTGCGTTTCATGGGGAATCGGATCTCCTGGGTGGATCAGGTCATGTCGCGGTGTTGAACGAGCGGGCTCAAAACGACTCCCAATCGTCATCGGCCACGGGCGCGCGCTTCGGTGCATTCGGCTTGGCGGGTTGTCGGGCCGTGCGCGCCGCCTTGGGCGGCGCCCCGGCCGGCAGTTCCACCGGAACGGCGGCGCCCGTCCCGGCCCCCGCGCCGGCAAGCTGGGGCAAGGCGGCCGACGCCGCTGCCTGCTTGGCGCGCGTGGAGACGGCCGTCGCAAGCCCGGCGAGGCGGCCGCGCGCAGCGTCCGCCGTGCCCTGGGACTCCGTGCGGCGAGCGGGAGCCCGCGCCGCGCCATCGTTCAGGCGGAACGCGGCGACCGCGTCGCTCAGCGTGCGCGCCTGCTCCTCCAGCGAGGCGGCGGCTGCCGCCGCCTGCTCCACCAGCGCAGCGTTGTGCTGCGTCATTTCATCCATTTCGGCGACCGAACGGTTCACGCTCTCGATGCCGCTCGACTGCTCCACCGACGCGGCGGAGATCTCGCCGATGAGGTCGCTCACGCGCTGCACCGAACTCACGATGTCGTCCATCGTGGCGCCGGCCTTCTCGACCTGGGTCGAACCGGCCGCGACCTTGTGGGTCGACTCGGCGATCAGCGCCTTGATTTCCTTGGCCGCGCTGGCGCTGCGCTGCGCCAGGCTGCGCACCTCGCCCGCCACGACGGCGAAGCCCTTGCCCTGCTCACCGGCCCGGGCCGCCTCGACCGCGGCATTCAGCGCGAGGATGTTGGTCTGGAAAGCGATGCTGTCGATCACGCCGACGATCTCTTCGATCTTGCGCGAGCTGCCCGCGATGTCGCGCATGGTGTCGACCACGTCGCCCACGGCCTCGCCGCCCGAGACCGCCACGCCGGAGGCGCCGCTCGCGAGCTGGGTCGCCTGGCGCGCGTTGTCGGCATTCTGGCGCACGGCGCTGGCCAGTTGCTCCATGCTGGAAGCCGCGGCCTGCAGCGAACTCGCCTGCTGCTCGGTGCGGCTGGACAGGTCCAGGTTGCCCATGGCGATCTCGCGGGCGCCGACGTTGATCTCCTCCACGCCGCGCCGCACCGCACCGACGGTGCGCGCGAGGTCGTCCTGCATGTGCTTGATGGAGACGAGCAGCGCGCCGAACTCGTTGTTCGACTCGACCGCGATCACGCCCGTCAGATCGCCCTTGGCGATCCGGTCGCAATGCGCGCCGGCCTCGCGCAGCGGACGCATCACCATGCGCTGCAGGGCCGAACGCATGGCCAGAATCACGATCAGCGTGAAGATCAGCGCCCCCACGATCATCACACGCACGATGGCGTACTGCCGCTCGGAGGCGCTCATCAGCGCCTCGATGCGGCTGTCGGCATAGCTGTTGAAGGCCTCGCGCGCCCTGACGAGCTGGTCCGAGGTCCGGGTGAGGCTCGCGGAAGCGTTGGCGACGCCGGCGGCGTTGCCCGCGGAGGCCGCCTGATCGAGCGCGCGCAGGTTACCGTGGTAGGCGTCGAAGGCCTGCAGGGTGGCGGCCAGCAGGCGCGCGCCTTCCGGTTCCAGTTCGGTCTCGCGCGCCAGCGCGGCGTGCCCGGCGGCGGACTGCAGCATGCCGGCGGCGCGCGAGGCATCCTGGCGCGAAGCGGCATCGAGCGAGCCCCCCGTGTTCAGGCTGGTCGCGAGCGCGATCAGCCCGGTGCTCGCCCGCGCGGAGACCAGGTAGGCCTCGTCCAGCTCGGCCTTGGCCTCGGCGCTGAGCGTGTGGACTTCCTCCAGCGTGCGGCTGGCGTCGTACAAACCGAGCCAGCCGATCGCGCCGCCGCCCAGCAGCATGGCGCCCAGCAGCCCGAGCACCGCCATCAACAGCGTGCTGACCTTCATGTTCTTCAACATCGTCGCGTTCCGGAACGAAGCGTGCGCTGATCAGGCCGCAGCGCGTTCGACCAGCGCCATTTCGTCGCTGGTCATGAGTTTCTCGATATCCACCAGGATGAGCATGCGGCCATCCACCGTGCCCAGGCCGCTGAGGTACTCGGTGGACAGCATCGAGCCGAACTCGGGCGCCGGGGAGATCTCGCCGGCCCGCAGCATCAGCACGTCCGAGACGCCGTCGACCACGATCCCGACCACGCGGCCGGCCAGGTTGAGGATGATCACCACGGTCTGCTGGTTGTATTCGACCGAGGCCATGCGGAACTTGATGCGCAGGTCGACGATGGGCACGATTACCCCGCGCAGGTTGGTCACACCCTTGATGAAGGCCGGCACGTTGGCGATGCGGGTGAGCGCGTCGGCGTCGTAGCCGCGGATCTCCTGCACCTTGAGAATGTCGATGCCGTATTCCTCCGTACCCAGCGCGAAGACGAGGAACTCCTTGCCCTCGCCGTCGGCGGTCTGCTTGACTTGGTTGTCCATGGTGTTTCCTTCAGTTGAGCAGGCCGTCGGGTTGGCCCAGGCGTTCGCGGTTGGCGCGTGCCAGGGCGAAGGCGTCGACAATCAGGGCCACGCTGCCGTCGCCCAGGATGGTCGCCGCCGAAATGCCCGGCACTTTGCGGTAATTGGATTCCAGGCTCTTGACGACGACCTGGTGCTGGCCGACGAGCTGATCGACGAGCAGCGCGAAGCGGCGGTCCTCGGCCTGCATGATCACGGCGATCGCCTGCACCGGGTCGGTCTGCGCGCCCTCGATACTGAAGATGCGATGCAGTTCGACGAGCGGCAGGTATTCGCCCCGCACGTAGAGCACGCGCTCGTCGCCGGCCACGGTATGGATGTTTTCGAGCTTGGGCTGCAGCGACTCGGTCACATGGTTCAGCGGCAGGATGAAGACCTCGTCGCCGCTGCGCACCGACATGCCGTCGAGGATGGCCAGGGTGAGCGGCAGCACGATGCGGGTGGTCGTGCCGCGCCCGGCCTGCGACGACAGGTAGACCTGCCCGCCCATGCTCTGGATGTTGCGCTTGACCACGTCCATGCCCACGCCGCGGCCGGACACGTCGGTGATTTCGGCGGCAGTGGAGAAGCCGGGCGCGAAGATGAGCTGCCAGACCTCGTCGTCGCTGGCCGTCTCGCTGATCGGAATGCCCTGCTTCTGCGCCTTCGCCAGGATGCGCTCGCGGTTCAGGCCCGCGCCGTCGTCGGCCACTTCGATCACGATGTTGCCGCCGCTGTGCTGCGCGGACAGCACCAGCTCCCCCTTGGCGGGCTTGCCGGCGGCGACGCGCTGCTCGGGCAGCTCGATGCCGTGGTCCAGGCTGTTGCGCACGAGGTGCGTGAGCGGATCGATGATGCGTTCGATGAGGCTCTTGTCCAGCTCGGTGGCGCGGCCCACGGTGACCAGCTCGATCTGCTTGCCCAGCTTGCCGGCCAGATCGCGCACGACGCGCGGAAAGCGGCTGAATACGTAGTCCATCGGCATCATGCGGATGGACATCACGGACTCCTGCAGGTCGCGCGCGTTGCGTTCGAGCTGCTCCATGCCGTTGAGCAGACGGTCGTGCAGGACCGGATCGAGGGTGGAGGCGGTCTGCGCCAGCATGGCCTGCGTGATGACCAGCTCGCCGACCAGGTTGATCACCTGATCGACCTTCTCGACAGCGACGCGGATCGACCCCGCCTCCTTCTCGACCGCGGCGGCGCGGCGCGCGTCGGCTCCCGGCGCTGTGTTCGCCGCGGCGGGCTCGCGCGCGGGCGCGGCGCCGGGCGCGGCGCCGGGCACGGCTTCGGGCAGCGACGCGGCTGGCGCCGGCGCTGCGGCGGGCGCGGGTGCGGCGGCAGGTGCAGGTGCGGCGGGTGCGGCGCGATCCGCGACCTTGACCTCGATCTGGTCCACGTCGATCACGAAGCAGCACACCGCAATGATGTCGTCGGCCGTGCACGTCGTGCCCAGCCAGACCGTGACGTCCTCGCCCTGCTCGACCTGGCCCAGGATCTCGCCGAGGTTGCCGAGTTCTTCGATCAGGCCCCGGCGGTCCTTGGCCGCCACGCGGGACAGGCGGACTTCCAGGGTGGGAGTGCCGGCGGCGGGCGCAGCGGCGGCGGGCGCGGCCGCCTCGGCCATCGCAGCCGGCTCGGGCCGAGGCGCAGGCGCGACCGGAGCCGCAGCAGCCGGAGGAGCCGCCGCGCGCCCCGTGCCCTGCTCGAGTGCGAGCTGCTTGAGCACGGCGCAGATGCGCGCATAGGTTTCGGGCGCGGGTTCCGCGTCGGCACGGTAGGTTTCGAGTTGCCCGTTCAGCACATCCTTGGTTTCCAGAAAGATGTCAATCATGTCCGCGCGCAACGGCATCTCGCCGCGCCGGATGGCGTCGAGCAGGTTCTCGAGCAAGTGGGTGGTCTCGGTCAGCGCCACGAAGCCGAACGTGGCGGCGCCGCCCTTGATCGAGTGCGCCGCGCGGAACACCGCGTTGAGCTGCTCGGCGTCCGGGCTGGCCGGATCGAGCCCGAGCAGGGACTGCTCCATGTCGGCGAGCAGTTCCTCGGCCTCCTCGAAGAAGGTCTGGTAGAACTGCTTGAGGTCCAGGCCGCTCATGGCCGTCCTCCCGTACGCAGCGCTTGCGGGCGAGACGGCATGTCGATGGACGAAAACGCCAAGCTAGGCACTCCAGGCATCATGGGGACTCATAAGGAGAGAGACGTTCAGGTTCAATTGAGCAGGGTCGCGGCCACCTGGGCGATGACTTCGCCGTGCACGGGCTTGCCCAGCCAGCCGGTGGCGCCGGCCGTGCGGGCGGCCTGCTTGGCCCGCTCGTCGATCTCGGTCGTGAGGACCAGGATGGGCACCTTGGCGTACTGCGGGCGCGCGCGCAGCTCGCGGATGAGCTCGATGCCATCCATCTCCGGCATGTTGAGGTCGGTGATGACCAGGTGCACCTGCCGATGCGCGATGGCCGCGAGCGCGTCGCGGCCGTTGCAGGACGCCAGGACAGGCCAGCCTGCGTCGACCAGCGCCGCCGTCACCATGCGTCTCACGGTGATGGAGTCGTCCACCACCAGAACGGTCTGTTCCATGTCGTTGTGCGGTCCTATTCCGAAATGCCCCCGTCCGGCGGATCGCCCGCGATGCCAGCCTGCGCCTGGCTGGCCGACATCGCCTGGATGTCCGCCGCCGAGGCGTTCTCGCGCTCGATCCGCAGTTCGGTGGCCCGATTCAACACCACCAGGCTGATGCGCCGGTTCACTGCCGCGTAGGGATCGTCCTTGGCCAGAGGCTGGGTGGAGGAGAGCCCCATCATGCGCAGGACCTTCTCCTCGTGCATGCCGCCGGCGACGAGCTCGCGGCGCGATGCGTTGGCGCGGTCGGCCGACAGCTCCCAGTTGCTGTAGCCGCGCTCGCCCTGCGAATACTGCATGGCATCGGTATGCCCGGCGAGACTGACGCGATTGGGCAGCTCGTTCAGCATGGGGCCGATCTCGCGCAGGATGGCGCGCATGTAGGGCGCGATCTGCGCGCTTCCGGTGGCGAACATCGGACGGTTCTGGTCGTCGACGATCTGCACGCGCAGACCCTCGCTGGTCATGTCGACCAGCAACTGCGGCCGATACTGGCGCAGCACCGGATTGCGCTCGATCGCCGCCTCCAGGCGCGCGCGCAGATTCTCCAGGCGGGCGCGGTCGCGCCTTTCCGTCTCGGACTGCTGCCGGGTCTGCGGCGATGGATCAGCCCGCCGCACGATGCCTTCGGACACCCGGGGATCGCCCCCGCTGAGCGGAATCACGGAATCGCGCGGATGCGCCGGGATGGGGCTGTCGCTGGCGCTGCGATCGGGCCCGCCCGCCATGGCCACGCCCAGCGGTGTACGGAAATACTCGGCGATGCCTTCACGGCCTTGCGGCGAGGTGATCATGATGAGCCACATCACGAGGAAGAACGCCATCATCGCCGTCACGAAGTCGGCGTAGGCGATCTTCCAGCTCCCGCCGTAGTGCGGCCGGTACCGGTTCGCCTTGCGTCTGACCACGACGCGCGGGGTGTCGGAAGGGCTCATCGCAGTGCTCCGTCAGCGCCCTTTGACCGTCCGCACGTGCTCATCCAGCTCCATGAAGGAGGGCCGCTCCGTGGAGTACAGCACCTTGCGGCCGAACTCGACGGCGAGCTGCGGCGGGTAGCCGTTGAGATTGGCGAGCAGCGTGGTCTTGATGCACTCGAAGATCTTGACGGACTCGGCGTTGCGGCGGTCGGTGCGCGAGGCGAGCGGGGAGACGAAGCCGTAGGCGAGCAGGATGCCGAGGAAGGTTCCCACCATCGCCTTGGAAATGAGATCGCCGAGGATGGCCGGCGGCTGGTCGATCGCGGAGAGCGCGTGCACGACGCCCAGCACGGCGGCCACGATCCCGAAGGCCGGCAAGGCGTCGGCCACGGTGCGCAAGGCGGTGGCGGGCACGTCGGCCTCGTGCTGATACGTCTCGATCTCGCTGTCCATGAGCGTCTCGATCTCGAAGGCGCTCATGTTGCCGCTCACCATCAGGCGCAGGTAGTCGGTGATGAACTCGACCAGGACGGCGTCGGCGAGGATGCGCGGATAGGCCGAGAAGATGGCGCTCGACGCCGGATCTTCGACATGGCTCTCCAGCGCCATCATGCCCTCGCGCCGCGCCTTGGTCAGCAGCACGTAGAGCAGCGCCATCAGCTCCATGTAGAGCGTCTTGTCGTAGCGCGCGCCGCGGAACAGCCGCGGCATCATCTTGGCGGTGGCGCGCAGCGACTTGCCGTTGTTGGCGGCGATGAACGAGCCCACGGCCGCACCGCCGATGATGAGCACCTCGACCGGCTGGTACAGCGCGCCCAGGTGGCCGCCGACCAGCACGAAACCGCCGAACACGGAGCCGAAGACCAGGATGAAGCCGAGAACGATCAGCATGCGGCCCCTCGCAGCATCGAAAGGCCGCTCGACGAGCCGGACTCAGTGCGCATGGCGCACCTCCGCGGCGGGCTGGCGCACCCGGGGCTGCCTGGCGAAACTCTGCAGCGCGCGCTCGGAGCATGCCCGGGGCGGCGGCCGGCAGATGGCGCAGACGAAATCGGCATCGGGCTCGTAGGCGCGCGCGACGAAGTGCCCGCCGCAGCGGCCGCAGCGCGAGAGCTGCAGCATGCCGCCATCGAAGAAGCGCACCAGGATCCAGGCGCGCGTGAAGCTGAGCAGGGGTTCCTGGCCGGGCTCGACGTGTTCGAGGTAGACGCGATAGGCGCCCATGAGCGCGCGCACGCCGCGCACCTCGCCCTGTGTGTTCAGGAAGCGGTAGACGTTATAGAACAGCGAGGCGTGGATGTTGGGCAGCCACGTCATGAACCAGTCGACGGAGAAAGGCAGCATGCCCTTGGGCGGCGAGACGCCCTTGATCTCCTTGTAGAGACGCACGAGCCGCTCGCGGCTGAGGCCGGTCTCGGCCTCCAGCATCTGCAGGCGCGCGCCCAGACCGATCAACTCGATCGCCAGTTGGATCTCGCTGGCTTCCCGCATGACGCTTTTGGTGGCCATCGTGTCCGCCCCGCTCAGCCGATCTGCTCGACCGGCTGGCTCGCCAGCAGCAGGGTCGTGTGGGCCTGCTGCAGCACGCCCCCGAGGGCGTCCTCGCTGACGGCGGTCAGCAGCGACCCCTCGTCGAACCGAAACTGGCACAGCAGCGAGCTCGAGCTCGCCAGACGCACCGTCTGCGACAGCGTCAGGCGCCGCATGATCTCGCCCACCTCGCTGCTGAAGCCCAGGCGAAAGGTTGCCGTGGCGAAATCCTCGTTCAGCATGCGCTGCGCAAGAAGGAGATAGGACAGATTGACTTCGCGTATCTCCGCCAACAGGTTGCCGCTACTGCTGCTCATACCGCTCTCCAGACCCTGACAGGCTCAAGACGTTACTGAATGTGAAAACCCCGGCCATGGCGCGATGCCGCCGCGGCCGAAGAGCATTTCGCCACATTTGACATATTATGCAACGTTTATACGACATAATATGTCACAGAAAAGTGGAATGCAGTAGGATTTTCAAGTAAATTTATTTCAAATTAGCGCAAAGAATAACATTTCCACTATCAAATTTGGCTTGACTTGCATCAAGGAAATCCCGGACCTCGATCTGTTACACACATATGCAACGGAATGTACTATAGACAAGTCCAGGGTAAACACCTATCTCTGTGAAACGTTTGAACAACACTAGGAAAGTATCCGTGTTCAAGCGTTACTCGACCAGGCCGATTTGACACAATCCGTCCCATACCCGACGGGTCCCGGGTGTGAATGCAGACATGGCTTACGATTACTACATGCCGCCACAGGGCACCGTCACGGCCCGCGCCATCCCCGAGGATGGGGCGGTGAGCCCGTCGCCCCCGCCCGCCGCGGCGGGTCGCGGTACGCTCGACGCCTACGGCCGCGCGCACCGCGACGCCATGGTGGCGCGTCACGCGCCCCTGGTGCGCCGTCTGGCGCTGCGCCTGGCGTCCCGTCTGCCGGCCAGCGTGTCGCTCGACGACCTGGTCCAGGCCGGCATGATGGGCCTGCTCGACGCGGTCACGCGCTATCGCGAAGTCCCCACGGCGCAGTTCGAGACCTATGCGACACAACGCATACGCGGCGCCATGCTGGATGAGCTGCGCAGCACCGACTGGGCGCCGCGCGGGGTGCGCGAACGCGCGCGGCGCATCGAGAACGCCATTCACCGCACGGCGCAGGCGCTCGGGCGGGAACCCTCCGAAGCGGAGGTCGCGGCCGCACTCGATGTCAGCCTGCGCGAGTACCAGGCCATGCTGCAGGAAGCGCACGGCGCGCAGTTGATATATGCCGACGAGCTGGGCAGCGGTCTGGACGCCCTGCCCGGCGGTGCTCATGCCGAGGACGCGGCCGACGCGAGCGCGCAGGATCCGCTCCAGGCCCTGCTCGGCCAGGAGCAGCGCGCCGCCCTCGTCCAGGCCATCGACGCACTGCCCGAGCGCGAGAAGCTGCTGCTCAGCCTGAGCTACGAACAGGGCTTGAACCTGAAGGAAATCGGTCTGGTGCTCAACGTCGGCGAAGCGCGCGTCTGCCAGTTGCGTTCGCAGGCGATCGCGCGGCTGCGCGCACGCCTGGCGCGCGGTTGAGTGTCGGCCGTGCAGATGCCCGCGCCCCCTGCGCCCCGGCCTGCGCCGGCGCACGGCGCGCGCCGTGCGCGCACCCTGGCCACGATGCTGGCCGCCACCGTGATTCTGCTGTCGGGCGCGAGCATCCTGCTGTATCAGCAGGCCGTCCGGCACTCCCGGCTGGCCGACTACCAGCGCACGGTGGAACGACTGTTCGAGGCCAGCCTGAGCCTGACGAACGTCGAGACCGTGGGTTGGCAGGACAGCGACGATGACGCGCCATGGGCGCAGGCCCAGCGCGCGCTGGACGCAGCCGGCGCCGCGATGGTGCATGGCCCGGCGCGCTGGGCGCCCGAACTGGCGGCCACCGCCGAGGACCTGCGCCGCGCTGCGCTGGCCTCCGGCCCCCTGCCGAGCCGGCGCGGGCTCGAAGCGCTCGAACGCGCCGCCAGCGCCCTGCGCGCCGTGGCGCCGGCCCGGGACGGCGTGGCCGGCGACCTGGGCCGTGCCGCGCTGCTGCTCGGCGTGCTGTGGACATTCGCCGGTGTGGCCGTCATGGTGCTGGGCGGGCGCGGCCATGGCGAGATCGCCACGCACGACACCGTGCCCTACGCGGACGAACTGGATGTCCGTCTGACCCAGCGCCTGCTGCTCGAGCTGCCCTGGGGCGGCGGGGCCTGTGGCGCGATCGTGATGCGCCTGGACAATCTGCAGGCGATCAGCGATGTCCACGGCCACGCCGCCGCCTGCGCCGTGGTCGAGGCCATCGGTGCGGCCTTGCAGCGCAGCGTGCGCCATGGCGACGTGCTGGCGCGCGCCAGCGCGGACGCCTTCCTGATCGTGCTGCCCGACGCCGCGCCCCAGGTGCTGGACGGTGCCGCGGCCCGCCTGCGCAGCGTGGCGCAAAGCGCCGCGCAGGCGCTGGAAACCGTCCGCGCCCAGCCAGTGCAGATCAGCACGGCGAGCGCCAGCGGGCTGGCCGACGAGCCGCTGGAATCCCTGATCGCGCGCACGCGCGCCCAATTGCACGCCGCCGCGGGCGAGTCACTCCCGGCGGCGGAAACTCCAGAGCAAGGCGAGCAGTCCGCCCACAGCCACCAGCAGGCCGAGCAGGGCAAAGACCGGCATGCCCAGCCAGCGCGGCCCCAGATTCAGGAGCAGCGGGCCTAGCGCCAGCACGAAGGCCGCGACGACGATGGCCAGCGCGAGCCGGGTCGCCGTCCGTTCGAGCGAACGTCCCAGCTCGGCGAGATTCGCGATCTCCACGCGGGCGCCGAACTGACCGTGCTTGATGCGGTACATCGCCAAACGCGCGACCTGCGGCACATCCAGCGCCAGGCCCTGCAACTCGCCCAGCATCCCGCGCGCCTGCCGGCGCAGCGTGCGCGCCGAGTAGCGTTCGGCGAGCTCGCGCTGCACCATCGGCCGGGCCACGCGCACCACGTCGAACGCCGGATCGAGCTCGCGCAATACGCCGTCGGCGGTGATCAGCGCCTTGAACAGCAGTGCGAGATCGGGCGGCAGGGCGAGCCCGGTCTCGCGCGCCATGGCCATGAAGTCGCGCAGCGTCGCCTCCAACTGCAGCGGGCCGCCCGCATGGCGCGCCACGAAGGCCTGCGCCGCCACGTCGATCTCGCCCCAGTCGAACTGCGTGGCCCCCGACCATTCCAGCAGCGTGCTCGCGACGTCGTCGGAGCGGCCTTCGATGATGGCCCGCAACATGACCAGCAACTGCTCGCGCCGGCGCGGCGACAGTCGTCCGACCAGGCCGAAGTCGATGAACGCCACGCGATCGCCCGTCATCGCGAGCAGATTGCCTGGATGCGGGTCGGCATGAAAGAAGCCGTCGTGCAGAACGGTCTTCAGGAACGCGCGGGCGCCGCGGTCCGCCAGCAGCGGCCCGTCCAGGCGCTGCGCCGCCAGCCCGGCATGATCGGTCGGCTCCACGCCCTCGATGAACGACTGGACCAGCACCCGCTCGCTGGTCCATTCCCAGAACACGCGCGGCACCACGACCCCAGGCATGCCGGCGAGCGCGGCACGCATGCGCTCGCAGGCCTGGCCCTCGCGGGTGAAGTCGAGTTCGTCCGCCATCGCCGAGGCAAGGTAGCGCACGATGTCCTGCGGCCGATAGGTGCGCAGCGACTCCTGGTTCTCGATCAGGGCCGCCAGATGGCCGAGCAGGCGCAGATCGGCCTGCATCGTCGGACGCAGCCCCGGGCGCTGGATCTTCACCACCACGTCCTCGCCGGAATGCAGGCGGGCGCGGTAGACCTGGGCGATCGAGGCCGCGGCCAGCGGCGTCGCATCGAACTGCGCGAAAGCGCTGGCCACCGGCACCCCCAGATCGTGCTCGAAGGCCTCGCTCAGCACCGGCCAGGGCAGGACGCTGGCATGGCTGTGCAGCTTGCCCAGTTCCTCGGTCCAGTGCGGCGGCAACAGGTCCGAGCGCGTGGCGAGGATCTGGCCGAGCTTGATGAACGTGGGGCCGAGTTCCTCGATGGCCAGGCGCAGGCGATGCGGCACGGACAGCGACGCCACCCCGGCCTCGGCTTCAGTCTGGCCGCCGCCGGCGGGCTCGCGCAACAACGGCTTCAGACCGAGCCGCACCGCCACATCCTGCACGCCGTAGCGCACCAACACCGCCACGATGGCGCGTATGCGCGCATGATCGCGCAAGGCCACCCAGGTAGTCTCCAGCATGCGTGTCTTTCCGTGCGAGATTCAGCGCCGGGCCGGCCTGGCCGGCGCTCCCATCCATTGTAGAGCCGCCGGTCTGCCGGCAGATCGCGGCGACGCGCCGGGGCCTTGCCCTGCACGCGATCCGGTGGATCTGCCGGCTGCCGACGCGCACGTGGCGCAGCAGGCCCCGCCGGCCCCGGGCAGGGCTAGAATCACACCGACCTTTCGAAGATCGGGTACGGCCGCGCCGTGCCCGCAACAGGAGACGCCGGTGGTCAGCACAACACCCCAGACTACGCCCATTCCCGATCCGCACCCCATCGACCCCTTGCTGCAGGCGCCCAGCGGCACCCTGGGCGAGCTGCTGGCCTGGCACGCCGGCCGCAACCCGGACGGCATCGCGCTGCGCGACGGCGAGCGCACGCTGACGCTGGCCGAACTGCACGCCCTGTGCGGCCGGCTGCGCGCGCGCCTCGCGGGCTGCGGCCTGGCGGCGGGCGATCTGATCGCCGTCTGCGCCCTCAACGGCATCGAGTACGCGGCGCTGTTCGTGGCCGCCACCAGCAGCGGCATCGGCGTGGTGCCGCTGCCGCCCAGCGCGGAAGCCGCGACGCTCGAGGCGATGCTGACCGACAGCCGGCCCAGCCTGCTCTTCGTCGACCGCGCCGGGTCGCACGCCGCCGGCCCGGCATGGCCCAGCGTCGCCCTGGAGGACGGCGCGCCCGGGCAGCCCTGGAGCGATTGGCTGGCCGGCCCGCTGGGCGAGCCCGCCGCCGGCCACCCGGACGAAGCGCGCATCTTCAACGTGATCTATTCCTCCGGAACGACCGGTACGCCCAAGGGGATCGTGCACACCCATGCGATGCGCTGGCGCCAGATCTCGACCGCCGCCCAGTGGACGTACCGCCCGGGCTGCGTGGTGCTGGTGTCGACGCCGCTGTATTCCAACACGACCCTGGTGAGCTTCCTGCCCGCGGTGGCGAGCGGCGGCACGGTCATTCTCATGAAGAAATTCGATACCCAGGGCTTTCTCGACCTGTCCGAGCGGCATCGGGTCACGCATGCCATGCTGGTGCCCGTGCAGTACCGCCGTCTGATGGCCGAGCCCGGCTTCGATGCGCGCGACCTCTCGAGCTACGTGATGAAGTTCTGCACCAGCGCCCCGTTCGCCCCGGCGCTCAAGGCCGAGGTGCTGCGCCGATGGCCGGGCGGGCTCACCGAGTTCTACGGCATGACCGAGGGCGGCGGCAGTTGCGTGCTGCGCGCGCACGAACACCCGGACAAGCTGCACACGGTGGGCCAGCCCATGCCCGGACACGACATCCGCGTGATCGACCCGCAGACGGGCGCGGAGCTGCCCGCAGGCGAGGTGGGCGAGATTGTCGGCACATCCATGACCATCATGCGCGGCTACCTGAATTCGCCCGAGAAGACCGAGGCCGCGCTGTGGATCTCGCCCGAGGGCGAGCGCTTCGTGCGCACGGGCGATGCCGGCCGTTTCGATGCCGACGGTTTTCTCACGCTGATGGACCGCTTCAAGGACATGATCATCTCGGGCGGCTTCAATATCTACCCGAGCGACATCGAGGCCGTGCTCGCCACCCATCCCGACGTGGAGGAGTGCGCGGTGTACGGCGTGCCCTCCGACGCCTGGGGGGAATCGCCGGCGGCCGTGGTCGTGCCGCGCGGCGGGGCGGCGGCGGACCCCTCGACCCTGCTCGACTGGGTCAACGAGCGGGTCGGCAAGACCCAGCGCCTGGTGGCACTGGCCGCGCTCGACAGCCTGCCGCGCAATCACCTGGGCAAGATCGACAAGCGCGCCCTGCGCGCGCGCCACGGCACGCCTGCGTGACCGGTTGGCCGCGACGGTGGCCGGGCACGCGCCACGACACACCGTCCAGCCGCCGAAAGGGCGCGGCTTTTCGGTACCAATTTTATTGACTTGGTACCGAGGCCGACTTAACCTGTCTCTCATGCCGACACGGCGCCCGAGCCCAGGGCGCCGGCGCATTCCAGGAGACGACACATGCCCGAGGCCACGCCGTTGCGCACTGGCGCGACGATGGGAGCACTGTATCTGGCCGCCCTGCGCAGCGCGCCGCCGCAGCGGCTGGCGCTGGTGGCCGACGAAGGCAACTGGCGCTATGGCGAACTGCTCGAGAGCTGCCTGCGCACGGCGGCCCTGCTGCGCGAGCGCGGCCTGCGGCACCAGGACACCATCGCGTTTCTCATGGGCAACCGCGCGGCGGCGCTGCCCGCGCTGATCGCGGCCCAGTTGCTCGGTTTGCGCAGCCTCTCGCTGCACCCCATGGCCTCGGAGGACGACCACGCCTTCGTGCTCGCCGACGCGGGCGCCGCCACGCTGGTCGTGGACGCGACGCGCTACGCCGGGCGCGCCGAGGCGCTGCGCGAGCGCGTCGGGCTGGCCCGCGTACTGCCGCTCGAAGACGGCGCCTGCGGCCAAGGCATGCAGACTGCCAGCGCCCGGTTCGCACCCGCCGCGCTGCATGTCGAAGGCGACGCCGGCGACGTCACCAAGCTGTCGTACTCGGGCGGCACCACCGGACGCTCCAAGGGCATGCTGCATACGCACCGCACGCCCGTCACCATGGTCACCCAGATGCTCGCCACCTACGAGTGGCCGCAGGAGGTGCGCTATCTCGTGAGCACGCCGATCTCGCACGCGTCCGGCGCACTGCTGCTGCCCACGCTGCTGCGCGGCGGCACGGTGTACCTCGCCGAAAAGTTCAGCCCGACGGATTTCGCGCGCCGCGTACGCGAACACCGCATCAACTTCACTTTCCTGGTGCCGACGCAGATCTACGGCCTGCTCGACGACCCCGCGGTGCAGCCCGCCGATCTCGCCAGCCTGGAACTCGCGCTCTACGGCGCATCGCCGATCGCGCCCGCCCGCCTGCGCGAAGCCCTCGAACGCTTCGGCCCGGTGTTCGGCCAGTTGTACGGTCAGGCCGAAGCGCCGATGACCATCAGCTACCTGCGCAAGAGCGATCACGATCTCGCGCATCCGGAACGGCTCGCCTCGTGCGGGCGACCCGTCATCGGCAACCAGGTGTGCCTGCTCGATGCCGGAATGCGCGAAGTCGGCGTCGGCGAGGTCGGCGAACTGTGCGTGCGCAGCCCGCTCGTCATGGAGGGCTACCTCAACCGGCCCGAGGAGAACGCCAAGGTGTTCGCGGGCGACTGGCTGCATACCGGCGACATGGCGCGCCAGGACGCCGATGGCTATCTCTACATCGTCGACCGCGCCAAGGATATGATCATTTCCGGCGGCTTCAACGTCTATCCGAGCGAGATCGAGAACTGCCTGGCCCAGCACCCCGACGTGGCCATGTCCGCCGTGATCGGCGTGCCGCATCCGAAGTGGGGCGAGGCCGTGACGGCGATCGTGGTCGCCAAGCCCGGCCGCACGCTCGCCAGCGAGGAAGTTGTCGCCTGGGTGCTCGAACGCAAGGGTGCGGTCAATACACCCAAGGCGGTCGTGTTCGCCGCCGAGCTGCCGCTCACCGCGCTCGGCAAGATCGACCGCAAGACGCTGCGTGCAAGCCACTGGGCGGGCAGCGAACGGCAAGTCAGCTAGACATGCTTGCCGAGGAGACCCCCATGATTCGCGAGCGGGACGAAGGGGCCCTGCATGCTCGGCAACGAAGCCCTACGGCCTGCGCAGCAGGCCGTGCAGGATGATTTCGTAGAACTCGGCAAAGGCATCGCCCAGGCGCAGGCCGGTGTCTTCGAGCAAGTCCCTGTTGCGCAGGCGAAAGGCCGCACCGATCAAGGCTTCGGACAACACGCGCGGATGATGCGGCGCCAGCACGCCCGCGCGCATGCCGTCCTCCAGCAGGGCCTCCAGCCCGCGCATGCGCTGCACCTGGTATTCGTCGAACACCCGCCGCCCTTCCGGTATTTCGTCCAGATCCTTGAAGGCCGCGGGGTTCAGCCCCGACGTGTTCAGCGTGGCGGTGAGGTAGACGGCAATCGCCTGGGCCGGATCGGCCTCGCGCTGCGCGGCGGCATGGCCCTTGGCCAGCTTCTCGGCAAACACCTCGCGACAGACGCCGACGAACAATGCTTCCTTGGTCGGCGCAAGCTCGTACAGGCGGCGGCGCGAACAGCGCAGCCGGGCGGCAATCTCGGCGATGGTCAGGCTGCAGATGCCGCAGGAACACAACAGCGCGGTCAGTTCTCGATGGAAATCCTGCTGGGTACGTCGTTTCGACATGAAGGGAACTCAATGGCCGTCCGGCGGCCCGTCGGAGAACCGCATCTTACGACGACCGACGCCTACAACCGGGCATACATCTCCCCGGACGCATCGTCGCGAAACTCGTGTCCGCCCGAGTAGGCGGTGAGCCTGCGACCGTCCGTGAAACGATAGAAGACGCAAGGCCCGCCGCAGACATCGTTGGCCTCCTCGTCGATGACGGTGACTTCCTCCACGCGATGCGGATTGCCGTCACGATCGACGACCTGGAAACGGTCCGTCACGCTGTGCATGCTGTTGTCGTCGAGCATGGATGACTCCTCACACGAACCCGATACCATGCTAGCGCAGAGCTGCCGGGTTCGCTGGTGCGTGCCGTTGCATCTTGCATCCGGGCGTGTCCGTTGTTGACGCAAACGGGAAACTCCGTTTCAATTCAATAATACAAATAAAAACGATTCCCATAACCAGTCTTTTGGCTATCTCCCGTGATTCACTGATGTCCGTTTCCTTCCTGTTGTCACCCAACCGACCTTTCCGCCTCAACAAGACCGCCATTGCAGCCGCCTGCGCCAGCGCCGCCCTGCCCCTGCACGCGCAGACCGCGGACATGCCCAGGGCCACCCTGGACACCATCGTGGTCACGGCCTCGGGCTTCGAGCAGAACGTCACCGACGCGCCGGCCTCGATCTCCGTCATCCCGCGCGAGAAGCTCGAAAAAGGCAATTACAAAGACCTGCACGACGCGCTGCGCGACGTACCCGGCGTCATCCTGACGCCGTCCGACAACAACGCGCGCGACATCAGCCTGCGCGGCATGGGCGCGAACTACACGCTGATCCTGGTCGACGGCCGCCGCACGAGCACGCGCGAGACGCAGACCAACGGCAGCACGGGCACCGACCAGAGCTGGATCCCGCCGCTCGAGGCCATCGAACGCATCGAGGTCGTGCGCGGCCCGATGTCCTCGCTGTACGGCTCGGACGCCATCGGCGGCGTGATCAACATCATCACCCGCAAGGTGGCCACGGAATGGCACGGCTCGGCGCGCGTGGATACCACGCTCCAGCAGCACTCGCGCTCGGGCGACCAGCATCAGGGCAACTTCTACCTGAGCGGCCCGATCAAGCAGGATCTGCTCGGCCTGTCGCTCACGGGCGTGTACAGCCACCGTGAGGAGGACCGCGTCTACCAGGGCTACAACGGCTATACCAACCGCGGCCTGACCGCCAAGCTCGCCCTCACGCCCAACAGCGACCATGACATCGTGCTGGAAGCCGGCGGCTCCCGACAGGAGTTCGACTCGCGCCCGGGCCGCACGCTGGAAGAAGGCGAAGCCGACTCGTTCCGCAAGTTCAAGCGCCAGTCCGCCTCGCTCGCGCACACCGGGCGCTGGAGCTTCGGCCTGTCGGACACCTACCTGCAGCGCGAGAAGACCGAGAACATCGCGCGCGACATGACGATCACGAACACCACGTTCAGCAGCAGCCTGACCTCGCCGCTGTTCGACAACCACATGGCCACCGCCGGCGTGTTCTACCTGCGCGAGCAACTGGAGGACTCCACCACCAACACCATCTCCGACCTCTCCAACGTCGACCGCTGGCAGTACGCGCTCTACGCCGAGGACGAATGGCAGTTGACCGACAGCTTCGCGCTGACCGGCGGCATCCGCTTCGACAAGAACGAGGTCGCCGGCACGCACTGGTCGCCGCGCCTGTACGGCGTGTGGCACCTGATGCCGCGCTGGACGGTCAAGGGCGGCGTGTCCACGGGCTTCCGTGCGCCCTCGCTGCGCCAGACCATCCCCGACTGGGGCGCGGTCAGCCGCGGCGGCAACATGTACGGCAACCCCGACCTGCAGCCCGAAAAGTCGCTCAGCAAGGAGATCGGCGTCGTGTACGAGGGCGACGGCGGCATGCAGGCCGGCGTCACGCTCTTCGACAACAAGTTCGAGGACAAGATCACCCGGGTGCCCTGCCCCGAGTGCGGCCCGCCGAACAACTGGGGACGCCTGCCCACCACCTACGTCAACGTGGACGATGCGATCACCCGCGGCGTCGAGGCGTCGCTGTCCACGCCGATCACACGCACGCTGTCGGCGACCAGCAGCTACACCTATACCTATTCCAAGCAGAAGAGCGGGGAGTACGCCGGCTCGCCGCTCAACCAGTTGCCCAAGCACATGTTCAACCTGGGCCTGGACTGGACCATCGACGCGCGCACCGAAGCGTGGACGCGCCTGAGCTTTCGCGGCAAGGAGAGCGACCCGACGCAAGGCGCCTCGTCCGGCTCGTCGATCGCCCCCTCGGTCACGCTGGTGGACCTGGGCGGCTCGTACAAGCTGAATACCGCGACCACCCTGTATGCCGGCGTCTACAACGTCTTCGACAAGGACGTCTTCTATGACGACTACGGCTACGTCGAGGACGGCCGCCGCTTCTGGCTGGGCATGAACGTCAAGTTCTGACCCGGCCCCGGGGCGCCGCCCTCGCCCGCGCGGGCGTGAGCGGCCCCACCCACGACGCCCCCGCGGCCATGCCGTCGGGGGCGTCGTCGTTCATGCACGCCCGCGGCGCAAACGGGCGCATCACCCCCACGCCGCGCATTGCTAGAATCGCGCCCGCGATCTCTCCCCTCGCGCATTCCCCACACCGCAATCTCCCACCATGCAATCACCCTCCTCCGCACCCAAAGGGCTGAGCCCGCTGCCGGCGCTGATCTTCAGTTCGCGCTGGCTCCAACTGCCGCTGTACCTCGGCCTGATCGTCGCCCAGGGGGTATACGTGCTCCTGTTCCTGAAGGAACTGTGGCACCTCATCACCCACGCCACCAGCTTCGGCGAACTCGAGATCATGCTGATCGTGCTCGGCCTGATCGACGTCGTGATGATCTCCAACCTGCTCGTCATGGTCATCGTCGGCGGCTACGAGACCTTCGTCTCGCGGCTGCGGCTCGAGGGCCATCCGGACAGCCCGGAATGGCTCAGCCACGTCAACGCCAGTGTGCTCAAGGTCAAGCTCGCCATGGCGATCATCGGCATCTCGTCGATCCACCTGCTGCGCACCTTCATCGAGGCCGGCTCGGTCGGCGCGGCCAATTCGCGCTTCACCGAGGAAGGCGTGATGTGGCAGACCATCATCCATGTGGTGTTCATCCTGTCGGCCGTCGGCATCGCCTACGTCGACAAGCTGAGCTCGCAGGCCATGGCGCAGCACGGGCGCGCGGGTCATCACTGACGCCTGAACGCCGCCGGCAACCGGATCGGCTCCGCGCTGGGCCAGCGCAGCGCGAAGATCAGGCTCCATGGTCACGAAGGTGACCAGAAGCCGAGATCCAGCAGTTCCGGTTGCATCTTCCTGCCGTCCGGTTCTTGCCTGCGCACGTTGAATGCCATAACGTATGCAATAATAAATGCATTATCGCAACAACCGGCAGCGAGACGCACATGCGGATAGGCGTAGACATAGGCGGCACTTTCACGGACCTGGTAGCGGTAGGAGCGTCCGGGGAAATCGTGACATGCAAGACCTCATCCACTCCGGACGACCCCAGCGTGGGCGTACTGGAAGGGCTGGCGCTGCTGGCCGAGAGACTGGGCACGCACCTGACGGCGCTCTTGGCAGACACGCAGCGGTTGATCCATGGCACGACGGTGGCCACCAACTGTCTGGCCGAACGCAGCGGCGCTCACGTGGGCCTGATCACCACCCGCGGCTTTCGCGACGTGCTGGAAATGCGCGAGGGAACCAAGGAGAAGCGCTACGACCTTCGCTCGCCGTTTCCGCAGCCCCTGATCGTGCGGCCCGACCGGCGCGAAGTGGCCGAACGCATCCTCTGGGACGGCAAGGTGGACTCCCGGCTGGACGAAGACGGCGCGCTGGAGCAGATCCGCTGGCTGCGCCGACGCGGCGTGCAGGCGGTGGTAGTGGGTTTTCTGCATTCCCACGTCAACCCGGTGCACGAGCAGCGTGTGCGCGAGCTGATCGAGGCAGAAGGCTGGGACGTCTATACCGTGCTGTCGCACGAGATACTGCGCGGCGAAGGCGAGTACGACCGCTTTTCCACCGCGGCGGTCAACGCCTACGTCGGACCCCGGCTGAGCGCCTACCTGCGGCGGCTGGAGCGCCGCCTGCGCGAAGCCGGCGCGACGTTCCCGCTGATGATCATGCAATCCACCGGTGGCCTGCTGCCGGTCGGCGAGTCCGCGCGCTACGCGGTGGGCTGCATCACCAGCGGCCCGGCCGGCGGCGCCATAGCAAGCGCACTGTTCGCCCGCCTGGGCGAACTGGCCCAGGTCGTGGCCTACGACACCGGGGGCACCACCACCGACATCTCGGTGATCGAAGCCGGCAGCCCCGCCGAGCGTCGCCAGACTGCGCTGCGCGACGTGAAGATCGCGGTGCCGTCGATCGACATCCAGGTGGTGCCGCTGGGCGGTGGCAGCATCGCGCGCCTGGACGCCGGCGGCATCCTGACCCTGGGGCCGGACAGCGCGGGCGCGGCCCCCGGCCCCGCCTGCTACGGCCGCGGGGGCACCCGCGCAACCTTGACCGACGCGAACCTGACGCTGGGCTACCTGGCGGCGGACACCTTTCTGGGAGGGCGCATGGCGCTGCGCCCCGACCTCGCCGAACGCGCCATCCGCGAAGCCGTGGCCGAGCCGCTGGGCCTGAGCGTGGAACGCGCCAGCCTGGCGATCCACGCGCTGGCCTCCAGCCGCATCGCGCAGGCCGTGCGCGCCGCCACCCTGCGCCGGGGCATGGACCCGCGCGAGCTGGCCCTGCTCTCGTTCGGCGGCGCGGGCGGCGTGCACACCGTGCAGGTGGCGCGCGAGCTGGCCGTGGCGCAGGCGGTGGTGCCGCGCGAAGCCTCGGTGTTCTCGGCACTGGGCTTTCTGTCGGCCGACGTACGCCTGGACGGACAACGCGCCTTCGGCAGACTGCTGACGCAGACCCGGGCCGGCGACCTCGAAACCGTCTTCACCGAGTTGGAAACCCAGTTGCGCCGCCGCATGCGCGACTGCGGATTCGACGACGACAGCATACGTATCGCGCGCTACCTGGACTGCCGTTATCGCAGGCAGATTTCCACCATCGAGGTGGCGGTGCCGGACGATCTTCCCGCGGCCGATATCCGCGGCTGGCTGGTCGCGCCGTTCGAGGCTCGCTATCGCCAGTACTACGGCCACGTCCACGAGAACGAACCGCCCTTCATCGAACTGTGCCGAATGTGCGCGTTCGGGCGGGTGACGCGGGGCGACGGCGTGCGCCCCTCGGACGCAGGCGCCGCGGCGCAGCCGCGGCCGGCGGCGTTCGCCAGCCGACGGCGCATCTATGTCGACGGATGGATCGACGTCCCTACCTTCTGGTTCGACGAGCTGCGCGCAGGGGACACCGTGTCCGGCCCGGCACTGGTGGAATCGCCGACCACCACGGTCGTACTGCCGGCCGGCAGCCGCGGCCGCATCGACCCCTTCGGCAGTCTGTGCATCCAGGAGGAGACCGCGCCATGACCCGCCCCATCGACCCGCTGACACTGTCCGTCGTACGCCACAAGCTGCTCGCCGTGGCCGAGGAAGTCGTCGACGTCATGACCCAGACCAGTTTCTCGCCGATCCTGAACCAGTCGCGCGACTTCTCCGCCGCGGTGCTGGACGGCGCCGGCAGCCTGGTGGCGCAGGCCGAGCGCGTGCCCATCCACATGGGCGCGCTGCCGTTCGCCGTGCAGGCCATGATGGCGGCCTTCGCCGACGACCTGCGCGAAGGCGATGTGCTGATCGCGAACGACCCCTATTGGGGAGGCAGCCACCTGCCCGACGTCACGCTGGCCGCGCCGGTGTTCGTGGACGGCCGGCCACGCCTGTGGATCGCCAACCGTTCCCACCAGGGCGACATCGGCGGCATCTCGCCCGGCGGCTACAGCCCGTCCGCGCGCGAGATCTGGCACGAAGGCCTGCGCCTGCCGCCGATGAAATTCGCCACCGCGCAGGGTGTGCGCGAAGACCTGCTGCGCATGATCTGCGCGAATTCGCGCACGCCCGCGGACATGCGCGGCGACCTCATGGCGCAGCTCAGCTCGGTGCGCCGCGGCGTACAGCGCGCCGCCGCCCTGTACGCGCATTACGGCGCGCAGACCATGGACGAGGCCTGCGCCGCCGTCCTGGACGCCGGCGAGACCGCCATGCGGCGCGAAATCGCGCAATGGCGCCCCGGCGAGTACAGGGGCGTGGCCCTGCTCGACCCGCAGGCCGGACTGGAGGAACCCCTGCCGGTCAAGGTGCGCATCATGATCGGCGCGGACTGCGCGACGGTGGACTTCGGCGAATGCGCCGACCAGCTCGCCTCGTTCATCAACAGCCCCCTCGCCAACACCAAGGCGGCAGTCAACGTGGCTTTCATGTACCTCAGCAGCGGCGAGAACGCGCAGAACGACGGCAGCGCCCGTGCCATCCAGGTGCTGACACGGCCGGGCAGCTTCGTGCACCCGCTCGAACCGGCCGCCGTCACGGCGTGCACGACCCTCACCGCCAGCGCCATCATCGAAGCGGTGATGAACGGCCTGGCGCAGGCTGCTCCGGCACGCGTGGTCGCCGGCTTCGCACGGCGCTTCCGGCTGGCCATCGGCGGCACCGACCGCGGCGGCAGCCGCTACATCTGGCACACCTTCGCCAACCGCGGCGGCGCAGGCGCGCACGCGGCGGCCGACGGCTGGTCCAACCTGGGCGTGATTCACAACCCGGGCGGCAGCCCTGCTCCCAGTGTGGAGCGCACCGAGGCCGCGTACCCGTTCCACATCGAGGCTTTCAGCCTGCGTACCGATTCCGGCGGCGCCGGCGCCAGCCGCGGCGGGCTGGGCGGAATCTACCGGCTGCGCTACCAGGGCAGCGGACCGGCATCGATCACGCCCACCGGGGACGGTGCCGAGACCGCACCCGCCGGGCTGGCCGGTGGGGAGCCCGGCGCGGCCAACGATTACCTGATCGAGCGCGGCGGCGAGGTCTTCCGCCTGGGCGCCCGGGATGCCGGCCTGACCCTGGAGCCGGGCGACTGCGTGGTCTGCCAGTCTGCGGGCGGCGGCGGCTACGGGGACCCGGGCCACCGCGACCCGGCCGCCGTACGACGCGACGTCGAATACGGCTACGTTTCGCGCGAAGCGGCGGCACGCTGGTATCCTCATGTCCGATTGGAGAGCGGCCATGACTGACATCGCGCCGGGCGCGGACCGACCGCTTGCACGGCCCAACGTGTTCGAGATCGACCTGGCCGCGGTCGCGAGTTGCACGCGCGCCATCCGCGACCTGATCGGCCCGCGCGTGCATTTCACCGCAACGCTGAAGGCCAACGCCTACGGCTACGGGGTGCTGCCGGTGGCGCGCACCGTGCTGCGGGCCAGTGCCGACGCGCTCGCGCTCGCCAACCTGGAAGATGCGGTCGCGCTGCGCGAAGCCGGTATCCGCGAGCCCATCCTGGTCTATGCCGGCGTCCTGCCGGACACCGCCTGCGCGGCCGCGCTGCGCGATCACGATCTCACCGCCACGCTGCACAGCGAGGAATCGCGGCGCGCCCATGCCGCGCTGGCCGGGCCGCCGTTGAAGGTCGCGGTCAAGGTGGACATCGGCCCGGAACGCATCGGTGTTCCGGCCTCGACCGCCGCCGGGTTCATCCAGCGCGTTGCCGGCGATCCCCGTTTCCGGCTGGAAGCGGTCAACGCGCACCCCAACCTGCCCGCCGACGCCGACCCCGAGGCGCTGGCCTGGCAGTACCGCCGGTTCCTGCACGTACGCGACGCCGTCGCCCGCCTCGGCGTGAACGTGCCCAGGTGGGTGCTGGCCAGTTCCAGAGTGCTGCGCCTGACCGGCACCGCGATGGCGTTGAACGCGGTGGACCCGGGCGATGCGTTGTTCTCGCCGCTGCACAGCGCGGACGACACCGCGCCCAGCCCTTTCCATCGCCTGAGCAGCCGGCTGATCCAGGTGCGCACGGTCGAACGCGACGCCTACCTGGCCGATGCGAACTTTGCGATGCGCCCCGGCATGCGCGTCGGGATTTTCCCGCTGGGCTACAGCGACGGCATGCGGGCGCTGCACGCCGGCTGCGTGCTGGTCAACGGCCGCCGCGTACCGCTGGCCGGCCCGCCGGCGCTGGAGTACACGCGGGTGGACCTGACGCAGGCGCCCGGCGCGATGGTCGGCGACGAGGTCGTCGTCGTCGGCGCGCAGGGCGGCGAGCGTATTTCGCCGGCCGAGGCCGTGCGCCACCAGGGAGCCGCACGCGTCGCCGATCTCGCCATGCAGGTGGGTCCGGGCGTGGTGCGCCGTTACCTGCCCGACGCTGCGCAAGCGCCGGACTGAGCGGCGGGACCGCTCACTGCACCGACAGGCCCAGCGTGCGGATCTGCACGCCCCACTGTTCGTATTCGGCCTTGACCAGTCCGGCGGCCTGCTCCAGCGTCAGATTGCCGGTGACCTCGTTGCCGGCGTTGACGAGGCGTTCGCGCGCGGCCTGGTCGGCGGCCACCGCGTTCAGCGCGCGGTTCAGCACCTGCAGGGTTTCCGCGGGCGTGCCGGCCGGCGCGTACATCCCCTGCCACAGTGCGGCGGACACGCCTTTGTATCCCTGCTCGGCCACCGTGGGCACATCGGGAAGCGCCGGCGTGCGATGCTCGCTCAGGGCCGCGATGGGCACCACCTTGCCCGATTTGATGTGCGGCGCAGCGGTCGGCACGGTCAGCGCGGCCATGGGGATCTGCCCGCCCAGCAGGTCATTGGTGACGGGGGCGCCGCCCTTGTAGGGCACGTGTACCAGTTCGATACCCAGGGACTGGCGCAGCATTTCCATCGCCAGATGACCCAGCGTGCCGGTGCCGGACGAGCCGTAGATGGGTGCCTGCTTCGCCGCCAACGCCACCAGGTCGGTCAGTGTGGCCAGTTGCGCCGAAGGATGCGCGACCAGCACGTTCTGCATCACCGTGATCTGCCCCACCGTCTCAAAGTCGTCGACAGGGTTGGAGCCGGCGCGGTCGAACAGCCAGGCGTTCACCAGCATGGCGCCCGAGTCGGTGAACAACAGCGTGTAGCCGTCGGGGGCGGCGTGGGCGACGGCGTCGATGCCCAGCTTGCCGCCGGCGCCGCCCCGGTTCTCCACCGCGATCGTCTGGCCGAGGTTGCGCGACATACCGTCGGCCACGATCCGGGCCACATTGTCCGTCGAGCCGCCGGCGGCGTACGGCACGATCATCCGGATGGGGCGTTCCGGATACGACGCCGCCGCGGCCGGCCCGGCCGCGAAGGCGCACAGGCAGGCGAGAACGACGGCACGGCGGACTGCGGATGGCTTGCTACGCGTCTGGCGCATGGGATTTCTCCGGTTAATAAATTCAACATCGTATGCAATAATACATGCGAAGATCCAGGCCTCAAGATGGTGGTTACGTTTTTATTGCGCTGAATGGACAGTGTTAGGCATGCAATAATGCATGGATTCTTTAGCGTGCCGACCGATGACAGCATTGCCCCGCCCCAAAGCCCTGCCAGCGCGCAAGCCGGCCTCCGGCCCTAAGCTCGTGGAGATCGCCTACCAGGAGATCAAGCGCCGCATCCTGGACAACGAGTTCGCCCCGAACTACCAGATCACCGAGAGCCAGCTCGCCGAACTGCTGGGCGTGAGCCGCACGCCGGTCCACGAAGCGCTGATCAGGCTGGAGAAGGAACGGCTGGTCGAGAACATCCCGCGCCACGGCATGCGCGTGCTGCCCGTGTCGGCGCGCGACATGCTGGAGATCTACCAGGTCCTGACGGCGCTGGAGGCCGAAGCGGTGTTGCTGATTGCCGAGCGCCCGGCCACCGAACGCGGCACGGCGCAATTGCGCCAGCTCATCGACGCCATGGATGCCGCGCTCACCGCACAGGATATCCGTCGCTGGGCCGAGGCCGACGGCCGGCTGCACCGCGCCCTGTTCGAACTCTGCGGCAATACCCGCCTGATGGAAGCCGGCCTCGCATTCCGCGAGCAGGTGGACCGCGCCCGCCTGCTGACCCTGCCGTTGCGCCCCCTGCCTCAGGGCTCGAACGCGGCGCACCGCGAGCTGGTGGAACGGCTCGAACGCGGCGACGCCGAAGCGGCCTTCGCGTGTCACCGCCGCCACCGCGCGCGCGTGACGGCCGAACTCACGGAGATCCTGGGACGGTTCCAGTGGATGGGGCTGTAAGGCTAGCTGCAGCGCCCTGCTCCCGACTGCGCTTTTGGATGTCGCCAAGGCCCGCGGCATCGCGCAGATGGCCAGAAATGCCAGCACAGGGCGACAGAGCCTCTGCCTCTACAAGGCCCTCACCCCGGTCGGTGAGTGCGTATCGGCCCAGGTCGGGAACACCCGGGTGGTGCGAGGGAGGGGACTCGAACCCCTACACCTGTTACGGCGTCAGGACCTAAACCTGGTGCGTCTACCAATTTCGCCACCCTCGCACGCCCGCGCATTGCGCGCGGGGAATCCAAGATTGTAGCCGACCGCAAGCGAAATGCGCGCACGGCGCTACAATCCGGCCTACCATGAATCCACGCCTCGACGCCCTCCATCCCTATCCGTTCGAAAAGCTGCGCGCGATGATGGCCGGCGCCGTGGCGCCGGACGGTCTGCGCCCGATCAGCCTGTCGATCGGAGAGCCCAAGCACCCGACGCCTGCCTTCATCCGCGAGGCGCTCGCCGCCAACCTCGACGGGCTGGCGAGCTACCCCGCGACCAAGGGCAGCCAGGCCCTGCGCGAGACCATCGCGGCCTGGCTGGCGCGCCGCTACGGGATTCCCGCGCCCGACGCCAACACCCAGGTGCTGCCGGTGCTGGGCTCGCGCGAGGCCCTGTTCGCCTTCGCCCAGACGGTGATCGACCCGGCCGGCGGTTCGGCGGTGCTCTGCCCCAATCCGTTCTACCAGATCTACGAGGGCGCGGCCCTGCTCGCCGGCGCCGAGCCGGTCTACGTGAACGCCGACCCCGCGCGCAACTTCGGCTGCGACTGGGACAGCGTGCCCGAGGCCACCTGGGCGCGCACCACGCTGCTCTTCGTCTGCTCGCCCGGCAACCCGGCCGGCAACGTGATGGACCTGGAGGAATGGCGCCGGCTGTTCGCGCTGTCGGCCAGGCACGGCTTCGTGATCGCGTCCGACGAGTGCTATTCCGAGATCTACCTGGACGAGGCCGAGCCGCCCCTGGGCGCGCTGCAGGCCGCACGCGCGCTGGGCCTGGACGATTACCGCAATCTGGTGGTGTTCTCCAGCCTGTCCAAGCGCAGCAACGTGCCGGGGCTGCGCTCCGGGTTCGTCGCCGGCGATGCGACGCTCCTCGCGCGCTTTCTGCTCTATCGCACCTATCACGGCAGCGCCATGAGCGACGTGGTGACGGCCGCCAGCATCGCCGCCTGGAACGACGAGGCGCACGTCATCGAGAACCGCCGGCTGTATCGCGCGAAGTTCGACGCCGTGGTGCCGCTCCTGCAGGGGGTGCTCGACGTGCAGCGTCCGCAGGCCTCGTTCTATCTCTGGGCCGGCACGCCGGGCGACGACGCTGCCTTCACGCGCGGGTTGTACGAACAAACCGGCGTGACGGTGCTGCCGGGCAGCTATCTCGCCCGCGACACGGCTGCCGGCAACCCCGGCGCGGGTCGCATCCGCATTGCGCTGGTCGCCACCGTGGCCGACTGCGTCGAGGGCGCCGAGCGCGTCGCCGGCTACGTGCGCGGCCTCGAGCGCTGACGCGCGGACGCGCCCGCGCGCCGCCTTTCCACCCTTTTCCACTCCCGCATCCACTATGAGCCAAGACCTTCAGAACACCATCGAACAAGCCTGGGAAGACCGCGCCGATCTGTCGCCGTCGGCCGCGCCGGCCGCCGTGCGCGAAGCCGTCGCCCACGTCATCGACGCCCTGGACGCCGGCACGCTGCGCGTGGCCGAGAAGGCCGGTGAAGACTGGACGGTGCACCAGTGGGTGAAGAAGGCCGTGCTGCTCTCGTTTCGCCTGCACGACAACGAAGTCATGGGCCAGGCGCCGCTGCAGTTCTTCGACAAGGTGCCCGTGAAGTTCAGCGGTTTCGACGACGCCGCGTTCCGCGCCGGCGGCTACCGCGTGGTGCCGCCCGCCGTCGCGCGCCGCGGCTCCTACATCGCCAAGAACGTGGTGCTGATGCCCTCCTACGTGAACATCGGCGCCTACGTGGACGAAGGCACCATGGTCGACACCTGGGCCACCGTCGGTTCGTGCGCGCAGATCGGCAAGAACGTGCACCTGTCGGGCGGCGTGGGCATCGGCGGCGTGCTCGAACCGCTGCAGGCCAACCCGACCATCATCGAGGACAACTGCTTCATCGGCGCGCGTTCGGAAGTCGTCGAAGGCGTCATCGTCGAGCGCGACTCGGTGCTCGCCATGGGCGTATTCCTCAGCCAGAGCACCAAGATCTACGACCGCACCACCGGCGAAGTCATCTACGGCCGCATCCCCTCCGGTTCGGTGGTGGTGCCGGGCAGCCTGCCCGCCGCCGACGGCAGCCACAGCCTGGCCTGCGCCGTGATCGTCAAGCGCGTCGACGCGCAGACCCGCGCCAAGACCAGCATCAACGACCTGCTGCGAGCCTGATCTCCCATGAGTGAAGTCCTCTGCCTGGTCCAGGACCTGATCCGCCGGCCGTCCGTCACCCCCGACGATGCCGGCTGCCAGGACCTGCTGGCCGAGCGCCTGCGCGCCGTCGGCTTCGCCTGCGAGACCCTGGCCAGCGGCGGCGTCACCAATCTGTGGGCGCGGCGCGGCAGCACCGGCCCGCTGCTGGTGTTCGCCGGCCACACCGACGTGGTGCCCACCGGCCCGCTCGAGCGCTGGCGCTTTCCGCCGTTCGAGCCCACCGTGGCCGACGGCCGGCTGTACGGCCGCGGCGCCGCCGACATGAAATCCTCGATCGCGGCCTTCGTGGTCGCCGCCGAGGAATTCGTCGCCGCCCACTCGCAGCACGCCGGCTCGATCGGCCTGCTCATCACCTCGGACGAGGAAGGCCCGGCCACCGACGGCACGGTCAAGGTGGTCGAGGCGCTGGCCGCCCGCGGCGAACGCCTGGACTACTGCATCGTCGGCGAGCCGACCTCGGTCGACACCCTGGGCGACACGCTCAAGAACGGCCGGCGCGGCTCGTTGTCGGGCTGCCTGACGGTCCAGGGCATCCAGGGCCATGTGGCCTATCCGCACCTCGCGCGCAACCCGGTGCACGAGGTGGCGCCGGCCATTGCCGAGCTTGCCACGCATCGCTGGGACGAGGGCAACGAATACTTCCCGCCCACCACCTTCCAGATCTCGAACTTTCACGCGGGCACCGGCGCGACCAACGTCGTGCCGGGCACGGCGCAGATCGACTTCAATTTCCGCTACTCCACCGCCAGCACGCCCGAGGGCCTGAAGGCCGCGGTATGCGCCGTCCTCGACAGGCACGGGGTGCAGTACACGATCGACTGGAAGCTCAACGGCGAGCCCTTCCTCACGCCCAAGGGCGCGCTGTCCGATGCCCTGGTCGACGCCATCGACGCCGAGCTGAGCGTGAGGGCCGTGCTCTCGACTACCGGCGGCACGTCGGATGGGCGCTTCATCGCCAGGATCAGCCGCGAGGTGGTGGAGTTCGGTCCGCTCAACGCCACCATCCACCAGCTCGACGAGAACATCCCCGTGGACACGCTCGAACCGTTGAAGAACGTCTATCGGCGCACCCTGGAGCGCCTGCTGCTCGCCCGGACGTCATGAACAACCCCCTGCAGCGCTACGGCAACCTGGTCACGGTGCGCGACTGGCTGCGCTATGCGGTCTCGCGCTTCAACCGCGCCGGGCTCTTCTTCGGCCACGGCACGGACAACGCCTACGACGAAGCCGCCTACCTCATCCTGCACACGCTGCACCTGCCGCCCGACCTGCTCGACCCGTTCCTGGACGCGCGGCTGCTCGACAGCGAACGCGAAGCGGTGCGCCATGTCATCGAACGGCGCGTGACCGAGCGCGTGCCCGCCGCCTACCTCACCGGCGAGGCCTGGCTGCGCGGGCGCCGCTTCGAGGTGGACAGCCACGTCCTGGTGCCGCGCTCGCCGATCGCCGAACTCCTGGACGAGGGGCTGTCGCCCTGGGTCGAGGCGCCCGAGACGGTCATGCGGGTGATGGACATGTGCACGGGCTCGGGCTGCCTGGCGATCATCGCCGCGCAGGCGTTTGCGCACGCCGTGGTCGACGCCGTGGACGTGTCCGAGCCTGCGCTCGCGGTGGCAAAACGCAACGTCGCGGCCTATGGCCTGCAGGACCGCGTGCGCCTGCTGCGCAGCGACCTCTTCGCCGACCTGCCGGTGGACCCGGTCGATGTCATCGTCTGCAACCCGCCCTACGTGAACGCAGCCTCCATGGCGGCGCTGCCCGCCGAATACCGCGCCGAGCCCGAGCTCGCGCTGGCCGGCGGAGAGGACGGCATGCAGCTCGTGCACCGCATCCTGGAGAGCGCGCCCGATTTTCTCAACCCGGGCGGCCTGCTGCTGCTGGAGATCGGCCACGAGCGCCCCCATTTCGAGGCGGCGTTCCCGACGCTCGAGCCGATGTGGCTGGACAGCGAGGCGACACAGGACAACATCCTGCTGCTCACCCGCGAACAACTGCTCGACGGCCGCGACTGACCGCCAGGCCATAGCGCCTGGGACGCCAACCTGCTCAACCCTGGAGCCGTCTTGATACGCGCCACCGACATCACCCTGCGCCGCGGCACCAAAGTGCTGCTGGACCATGCCGAATTCGTCGTCCACCCGGGCGAGCGCGTCGGCATCGTGGGCAAGAACGGCGCAGGCAAGACGACGCTCTTCGCCCTGCTCACGGGCACCCTCGATGCCGACGGCGGCGACCTGTCGATCCCCGCAAGCTGGCGTATCGCCGCCATCGCCCAGGAGGTGGCGGAAACGGACCGCCCGGCGCGCGAGTTCGTCATCGACGGCGACACCCATCTGCGCACCCTGCAGACCGAGCGCGCCGCGCTGGACGTCCAGGGGCCGGGCGGCGACGCCACGGCCCACGGCACGCGCCTGGCCGAACTGGAGGCGGCGCTGGCCGACGCCGGCGCCTGGAGCGCGCAGTCGCGCGCGGAGCAGTTGCTGGCCGGCCTGGGTTTTGCCCCCGACGAGTGGATGCGCCCGGTCGGCGAGTTCTCGGGCGGCTGGCGCATGCGCCTGAATCTCGCGCGCGCGCTGATGGCGCCCTCGGACCTGCTCCTGCTCGACGAGCCCACCAACCACCTGGACCTGGACGCCATGCTCTGGCTCGAGCGCTGGCTCGCGGCCTACCAGGGCACGGTGATCCTGATCTCGCACGACACCGAGTTCCTCGACGCGGTGGCGCGCACCATCCTGCACTTCGATCACGGCAAGCTCGTGCGCTACAAGGGCGGCTACCAGGATTTCCTGGTGCAGCGCGCCGAGCGCATCCGCCAGACGCAGCTCGCCATCGCCCGCCAGGAGAAGCAGGCGGCCCACCTGCAGAGCTTCATCGACCGCTTCAAGGCCAAGGCCACCAAGGCCAAGCAGGCGCAGAGCCGGGTCAAGGCGCTCGCCCGCATGGAGCAGCTCGCGCCGCTGCGGCTGGAGTCGGGCATCGACATCCGCATCCCCTCGCCCAGCCACACCCCGGACCCGCTGCTCACCATGCGCGGGGTGGCCGCCGGCTACGCCGCCGACAGCGCCATCCTGACGAACATCGAGCTGATGGTGCGCGCCGGCAGCCGCATCGGCATCCTGGGCGCCAACGGTGCGGGCAAGTCGACGCTGGTGAAGACCATCGCCGGCGAACTCGCGCCGCTCGCCGGCGAGATGACGGCCTCGCGCGGGCTGCAAGTGGGCTACTTCGCGCAGCACCAGCTCGACATGCTGGACCTGCAGGCGAGCCCCCTGCTCCACCTCGCCCGCCTGGCGCCCGACGCGCGCGAACAGGAGCTGCGCAACTACCTGGGCGGCTTCGGCATCGCGGGCGACGCGGCCACCGCGCCGGTGGCGCCGATGTCGGGCGGTGAAAAAGCGCGCCTGGCCCTGGCATTGATCGTCTGGCAGAAGCCCAATCTGCTGCTGCTCGACGAACCCAGCAACCACCTGGACGTCGACACCCGCGAAGCCCTGACCGAGGCGCTCGCCGCCTTCGAGGGCAGCATGCTGCTGGTCTCGCACGACCGCCATCTGCTGCGCACCACGGTCGACGAATTCTGGATCGTGGCCGACGGCCGGGTCGCCCCTTTCGAGGGCGATCTCGAGGACTACCGCGACTGGCTGACCGGGCGCGGCCGCGCCCAGGGCGTCGGGGGCGGCACCCCGGCCGCGGGCGGTGCGGCGGCCGATCCCGCCGCCGAGCCCGACCGCAAGACCCAGCGCCGTCTGCAGGCCGAGGCCCGGCAGCGCCTGTCCGCTGTGCGCAAGCCCCTCGAGCAGAAGCTCAAGCGCGCCGAGACCGAGATGGAGCGCATGAACGGGCGCAAGGCCGAGCTCGACGCGTTGATCGCCGATGCCGGCCTCTACGACGAGGCGCGCCGCGACGAGCGCATCCGGGTGCTGGCCGAGCACGGCGAGCTGACCAAGCGGCTGGACGACATCGAGGAAGCCTGGCTCGCCCTGCAGGAAGAACTGGAACGGCTCGAAGCCGAGCATGGCGAAGCCTGACGCGCCGCCGCCGGGAACTCAGCGCGCCGGGTCGGTGAGCGCGCGCGTGATCGCCATGATGAAAGCGAGCTGGGATTCGCGCGCCGCCTGGTCGGTGCCGCGAAACGGCGTGCTCGCCGTCACGCCGATGACATAGCCCGGCATCTCGAAAAAGCACCGGCGATCCAGCAGTTGCTGCTCGCCCTTGCCTGGCGCCTGGCGGCGGGTCACGGCCGCGCAGGCGAGCGAGAGCCTGCCGGCCTGCAGGATCGCGGTGCGCGCCAGGCTGGTGGTGTAGCCCTCGCCGAGCAGATGGGTGCCCCGGCGCAGGTTGTCGACCGTGGCGTCGAGCATGGCGATCTGGGCGCGCACAGTGGCGCCCAGGTTGGCGCTGCCCTCGGCCTGCTGGCTCACCGGCAGCACGAACACGGCGCCCCTGGCGGCAAGGCCGAGCGGCAGGTTCTCGTCCGCCGCCTCGTCGGCCAACGGCGAGCCCGCGACGCCATACTGGGCGGTCAGCCGCTTGTCCTCCCGGTTCAGGCGCGCGCCGGGCTGGCGCTGCATGCCCACCACCCGCTCCGGCAGGCGGGCGTCGAGATCGCGCAGGGAAAGTCCGGTAAGCGCAGGCGGCACCACGCCCGGCGCGGCGGCAGGGGCAGCACCGCTGGACAGCAACAGGGCCAGGCAGAACAGGAAGCGACGCATGGGCAAGCAGCAGAAACGCGGCCATTGTAAAGAAACGGCGGCGGCCGTTTGCACGACCGCCGCCGTTCTACCCAGGGTCAACCGGGTAGGCGCCGCGATGCCTCAGGCATGCCTGGGCGTGCGATGCTGCGTGCCTTGACGCGGCGTCAGGCGGCGGTTCAGGCGCAGCGCGAGCAGCGTGCAGGCCGCGCCGGACAGCAGATAGACGCTGACCGCTGCCAGGCCGAAGTGGATCGACAGGCCCAGCGCAACCAGGGGCGCGAAGGCGGCGCCGATCAGCCAGGCGAAATCCGTCGTCATGGCCGCGCCCGTGTAGCGGAAGCGGCGGGTGAAGTTGGCGGTCACCGCGCCAGACGCCTGGCCGTAGGACAGGCCGAGCAGGATGAAGCCCACCAGGATGAAGGCGTTCTGCGCCGCCGGTTCGCCGTTGAGCAGCGCCGGCGTGACCAGGGCGAACACCGCGATCAGCGCGGCCAGCAGGCCGAGCGTGGTACGCCGCCCGATGCGGTCGGCCAGGACCCCGGACGCCAGCGTGGCCAGAATGCCGACCAGGGCGCCCACTACCTGCACCACCAGCACGTTGGTGACAGGCTGGGAGGCGTTGACCGCCACCCACGACAGCGGGAAGATGGTGACCAGGTGAAACAGCGCATAGCTGGCCAGCGCGGCGAAGGCGCCGATGAAAAGGTTGTAGCCCTGGGCCCTGAAGACCTCGGTGGGACGGATGGGCTCGAGCTCGCCCTCTTCCAGCAAGCGCGTGTACTCGTGCGTGATGACCAGGCGCAGGCGCGCGAACAGCGCGACCACGTTGATGGCGAACGCAACGAAGAACGGGTAGCGCCAGCCGAAGGCGAGGAAATCCTCCTCGGGCAGGCTGAGCTTGAGGTAGAGGAACAGCGCGCTGGCGATCAGAAAGCCGATGGGCGCGCCGAGCTGGCCGAGCATCGCATACCAGCCGCGGCGATGCGAGGGCGCGTTCAGGTTGAGCAGCGAGGGCAGCCCGTCCCAGGAACCGCCGAAGGCGATGCCCTGCAGAATCCGGAACACGACCAGCATGGCGATCGCGATCGGCCCGACGTTGTCGTAGGGCGGCAGGAAGGCAATGCCGCAAGTGGCCGTGCCGAGCACCAGCAGGGCGATGGTGAGCTTGGTGCCGCGGCCCCAGCGGCGCTGGATGGCCATGAACAACGCGGTGCCGAACGGCCGCGCGAGGAAGGCCAGGGCGAAGATCGCGAATGCCCAGAGCGTGCCCTCGACCCGGTTCTCGAAGGGAAAGAACAGCGACGGGAAGACGAGGACACAGGCAATGCCGAAGACGAAGAAATCGAAATACTCGGAAGCCCTGCCGATGACGACCCCGACGGCGATTTCGCCCGGGGCGACTTTGGAGTGATCGGCATGGATACGCCGACCTTCGCGTTCGAGCTCGAACGAACCTGCCGGAACATCAGTGTGAGCGCTGGTGGCCATGGATGCAGCCCCCCCTTGTAACGTGAACACCATATTGGAACGACGCACGAACAGTATGCGTGTCCTGACGCATAGCAGCATCCGTGCCTACCCCTATAGGACAAAATGCCCACTTCCGGTTAATTTACTTTTTGGCGTAGATTCAGGCCCGTCTCTAAGGTCCTGCGTCTCATCCCGGCAATGCCATCCATCAAGCGCCTCTGCAGATTTTTCCTCCTCGGCCCCGTACTCGCCCTGTTCGCGGGTTGCAACATGGTCGTGATGTCCCCTTCGGGCGACATTGCCATGCAGCAACGGGATCTCATCATCTGGTCGGTGATACTGATGCTCATCATCATTGTCCCGGTCATTTTCCTCACGCTGCTGTTCGCATGGCGCTACCGCGCCTCGGCCAACCGGTCCGACTACGACCCCGAGTGGCACCACTCCACGGTGCTCGAACTGATCATCTGGTCGGCCCCGCTGCTCATCATCATCGCCCTGGGCGCCATGACCTGGGTGAGCACGCACCGGCTCGACCCCTACCGCCCGATCGAGCGCATCGCGCCCGACCGTCCGGTCGCCGCGGACGTCCAGCCGCTGGAAGTCCAGGTCGTGGCGATGAACTGGAAGTGGCTGTTCCTGTACCCGGAACAAGGCATCGCCACCGTCAATGAGCTGGCGGCCCCGGTCGATCGCCCGATCCAGTTCAAGATCACGTCCGACGCCATCATGAACTCGTTCTTCATCCCCGCGCTGGCCGGCCAGGTCTACGCCATGTCGGGCATGCAGACGCAGTTGCACGCGGTGATCAACCAGGAAGGCGTCTACGAAGGCTTCTCCGGCAACTACAGCGGGGCCGGCTTCTCGCACATGCGCTTCAACTTCCGCGGCATGAGCGAGTCCGACTTCGATCGCTGGGTGGAATCCGTGCGCGGCAACGACGATGCGATGACCCGCGAGTCCTATCTCGTGCTGTCGCAGCCCAGCGCCCGCGACAGCGTGCGCTACTTCGGCCAGCTCCAGGAAGGCCTGTTCGACGCCGTCGTGAACCGCTGCGTCGAGCCCAACCGCATGTGCATGCGCGACATGATGGCCATCGATGCCCAGGGCGGCATGGGCATCCCCGGCCTGGACAACCTGACCTGGCTCGACGCCGACACCATGGCCCGCCTGGGTATCGAGAACATTCCGCTGCGTGCCTACGTGGGCGGCATGTGCACCGCCGCCGACGTCGGCTTCGGCCTGCCCCAGGTCTCGGCCAGCGCCGCTGCCGCCGCGAGCCCGGTCACCCCGATTCCCGCACGCTTGTAACTCCGCCAAGACGCCCGAAACCCCTTTCTGGCGCCCTTGGCGCCCGTACCCACGATGTCCGATCAATCAACCTTGAGTCAGTGGTTCCTGGGACGCCTGTCCTGGGACATCTTCCCATTCACCCACGACCCCGTCCTGCTGGTCACGTTCATCGGCGTGGTCATCGGCGGGGTCGCCCTGCTGGGCGCCCTCACCTATTTCAAGGCGTGGGGCTACCTGTGGCGCGAATGGTTCACCAGCATCGATCACAAGAAGATCGGGATCATGTACATGATCCTCGGCTTCGTCATGCTGCTGCGCGGCTTTGCCGACGCGCTGATGATGCGGATGCAGCAGGCGATCGCCTTCGGCGACAACCTGGGCTATCTGCCGCCGCACCACTACGACCAGATCTTCACCGCCCACGGCGTGATCATGATCTTCTTCGTGGCGATGCCGTTCATCACCGGTCTGATGAACTACGTCGTGCCGCTGCAGATCGGCGCGCGCGACGTGGCGTTCCCGTTCCTGAACAACTTCAGCTTCTGGATGACCACCGCCGGCGCCGTGCTGGTGATGCTCTCGCTGTTCGTCGGCGAATTCGCCAAGACGGGTTGGCTGGCCTATCCGCCGCTCTCCGGGATACTGCACAGTCCGGACGTGGGGATGGACTACTACCTGTGGGCACTGCAGATCGCGGGGGTCGGCACCACGCTCTCGGGGATCAACCTGATCGTGACCATCATCAAGATGCGCGCGCCGGGCATGAACCTCATGAAGATGCCGATCTTCACCTGGACCTCGCTGTGCGCCAACGTGCTGATCGTGGCCTCGTTCCCGATCCTCACGGCCACGCTCGCGCTGCTCACGCTCGACCGCTACCTGGGGACGAACTTCTTCACGAACGACCTCGGCGGCAACCAGATGATGTACGTCAACCTCATCTGGATCTGGGGCCACCCCGAGGTGTACATCCTGATCCTGCCGCTGTTCGGCGTGTTCTCGGAAGTCGTCGCCACGTTCTGCCGCAAGCGCCTGTTCGGCTACGCCTCGATGGTGTACGCCACGGTCGTGATCACCATCCTGTCCTACCTGGTCTGGCTGCACCACTTCTTCACGATGGGCGCCGGCGCGAGCGTGAACGCCTTCTTCGGCATCACGACGATGATCATCTCGATACCGACGGGCGCGAAGATCTTCAACTGGCTGTTCACCATGTACCGCGGGCGCATCCGTTTCGAAGTGCCCATGATGTGGACGGTCGGCTTCATGGTCACCTTCGTGATCGGCGGCATGACGGGCGTGATGCTGGCCGTCCCGCCGGCCGACTTCGTGCTGCACAACAGCCTGTTCCTGATCGCCCACTTCCACAACGTCATCATCGGCGGCGTGGTGTTCGGCGTGATGGCGGCCGTCAGCTACTGGTTCCCGAAGGCCTTCGGCTACAAGCTCGATCCGTTCTGGGGCAAGTGCTCGTTCTGGTTCTGGCTGGTCGGCTTCTACGTCGCCTTCATGCCGCTGTACGTGCTCGGCCTGATGGGCGTGACGCGCCGCATGAGCCACTTCGACGATCCTTCGCTGCAGATCTGGTTCCAGATCGCCGCGGTCGGCGCGGTGCTGGTCGCCCTGGGCATCGCGAGCACCCTGATCCAGTTCGTGGTCTCGTTCCTGAAGCGCGACCAACTGCGCGACCTCACCGGCGACCCCTGGGACGGCCGCACGCTGGAATGGGCCACGTCCTCGCCCCCGCCCGCCTACAACTTCGCGTTCACGCCGGTGATCCACGACAGCGACGCCTGGTGGCAGATGAAGCAGAAGGGCTACGAGCGTCCGGCCGACGGCTTCCTGCCGATCCACATGCCGAGGAACACCTCGGCCGGCGTGATCCTCTCGGTGATCGCCACGCTGATGGGTTTCGGTCTGATCTGGCACGTCTGGGCGCTGGTGGTCGTCGCGTTCGTGGCCCTGATCGCCTACGCGATCTACCACACCTTCAACTACGACCGCGATTACCACATCCCGGCCGACGAGGTTGCCCGTACGGAAGAAGAACGCACCCGAGTGCTTGCCAATGTCTAACACTACCGCCCTGCACGCCGGCGCCGCCTCGACGCCGGCCGAAAAGCTCACTTTCTTCCTGAAGAAGGACCACCATCCCCAGAACGGGACGCTGATCGGCTTCTGGCTCTACCTGATGAGCGATCTGCTCATCTTCGCCTCGCTGTTCGCCGTGTACGCCGTGGTCGGCCGCAACTACGCGGCCGGCCCGTCGGGCGCCGACCTGTTCGACCTGAACCTGATCGCCTTCGCCACGGCCGTGCTGCTGGTGTCCTCGATCACCTACGGCATGGCGGTGATCGCCATGCAGAAGCGCAACCTGGCCCAGGTCCAGCTCTGGCTCGGCATCACCGGCCTGCTCGGCCTGGCGTTCCTGGCGGTGGAACTCTACGAATTCCACCACCTGGTGCACATCGGCGCCGGCCCGCAGCGCAGCGCCTTCCTGTCGTCGTTCTTCACGCTGGTCGGCACCCACGGCCTGCACGTGACCTTCGGCGTGATCTGGCTCGTGACCCTGATGTTCCAGTTGAAGAAGCACGGCCTGGGCGTCGCCAACCGCCGCCGCGTGATGTGCCTGTCGATGTTCTGGCACTTTCTGGACGTGGTCTGGATCGGCGTTTTCACCTTCGTTTACCTGATGGGAGTGCTGCAATGAGCGCGCACGACATGTCTCACCACGGCCACGGCGATCATCACCACGAGGAAGACGACGGCTCGGGCCACAGCACGGTCAGGGGCTACATGATCGGCTTCATCCTGTCGGTCGTGCTGACGGTCATTCCGTTCTGGCTGGTGATGGGCGACGTACTGGGCGACGCGAGCAAGACCGCCTACGTCATCCTGGGCTTCGCCGCCGTGCAGGTCGTGGTCCACATGATCTACTTCCTGCACATGAACTCGCAGTCCGAAGGCGGCTGGACCATGCTCGCCTTCATCTTCACACTGCTGATCCTCGTGATCGTGATGGTCGGTTCGCTGTGGGTGATGCACCACCTCGACACGAACATGATGCCCTCGCACGACATGACGGAGATGATGCGTCGTTGATGCGGAATCGTCAGCAAGACAGCGCGGGCCGCGGGCCCGCGCCAGCGGCCGGCGCGCCGCCCTCCCAGGGCGGTCGCCGGCCGCATTCACGTTGGGTGCTCGCGCTGGTCGCACTGGTCGGTCTGGGGCTGTTCACCGGCTTCGTCGCGCTGGGCAACTGGCAGATCGAGCGCCGCGCCTGGAAGCTCGACCTGATCGAGCGGGTCGAGCAGCGCGCGCATGCGGCGCCCGTCGCGCCGCCGGCGCGCGCACGCTGGGCCGCTGTCGGCGCCGACAGCGACGAGTACCGCCGCGTGCGCGTCGCGGGCGTGTTCGACCATGCGCGCGAGACCTACACCCAGGCCACCACCGAGCTCGGCGCAGGCTTCTGGGTACTCACACCCCTGCGCCAGGCCGATGGCAGCACCGTGCTCGTCAATCGGGGCTTCGTGCTGCCCAACCGGCGCGAGCAGGCCACGCGGGCGGACAACCTTCCCGAAGGGGAAGTCACCGTCACCGGGCTGCTGCGCATCAGCGAGCCGGGCGGCGGTTTTCTGCGCAGCAATGCTCCGCAGGAGGACCGCTGGCACTCGCGCGACGTGGCGGCCATCGCGGCCGCGCGCGGGCTGTCCGACGTCGCGCCCTACTTCATCGATGCCGAGGCCGCCACGCCGCGCCAGCCCGGCGTCGTCGCCGAGCCCCAGACCTGGCCCGTGCCCGGCCTGACCGTCGTCAGTTTCAAGAACAGCCACATGGTGTACGCGCTGACCTGGTACGGCCTGGCTCTCATGGTGGTGATCGCGGCGGCCTTCGTCGTACGCGAGGAACGCCGCCGGCGCACGCGCTGAGTCCGCACCCGGCGGCGCCCGGGTCGCGGCGCAGCCGGCGCGCGCGTGCTGCGCCGCCCGGGCTTCCGAAGCCCGGACTGTGGCCTGTCAACAGGCCCTGGCTGGGCAGGCCTCGGCGAGAACGGCGATAATGCCAAGTTGTCCCGGAGACATCCCCGATGGCCACGCCTTTCACGGACGCCCAGTCGAGCCGCGCATCGGCCGCGCGCGACAGCACGGGCCGCAAGAACATGTACCAGCTCGTGCAGCTACGCTGGATCGCCGTGCTGGGCCAGGTCGCGACCATCTGCGTGGTGCAGTTCGGCTTCGGCATCCACCTGCCGGCCAACGCGATGCTCGTCGTTCTCGCCTGGCTGGCCGCCTTCAACGCGGTCACGCTGCTGCGCCTGCGCAGCCGCCGCGAGGTCAGCAATGCCGAGCTGCTGCTCGCGCTGCTCATCGACGTTGCGGCGCTCACGGCGGTGCTCTACCTGAGCGGCGGCGCGAGCAACCCCTTCGTCTTCCTGTACCTGCTGCAAGTGATTCTGGCGGCGGTCCTGCTGCGCGCGTGGTCGACCTGGGTGCTGGTGGCGGTGACGGCGCTGTGCTTCGCCTGGCTGGCCATCGCCGCCGAGCCGCTGGAGCTGCCGCTCGCCCTGGACCAGGGGCTCGCCAGCCCCTACATCCTGGGCATGTGGATCTGCTTCATCCTGAACGCGGTGCTGCTGGTGGTCTTCGTGACGCGCATCAGCGCCAACCTGCGCGCGCGCGATGCGCGCCTCGCCGACCTGCGCGAGCGCGCCGCCGAGGAGGAGCACGTCGTGCGCCTGGGCCTGCTGGCCTCGGGCGCCGCGCACGAGCTGGGCACGCCGCTCGCCACCCTCGCCGTGATCCTGGGCGACTGGCGCCACCTGCCGGCCTTCGGCGATCCCGAGCTGCGCCAGGACCTGGACGAAATGCAGACCCAGGTGCAGCGCTGCAAGTCCATCCTGCAGAGCATCCTGCTCTCCGCCGGCGAGACCCGGGGCGAGGCGCCCGCCGCCACCACGGTGCATACCTTTCTCGACGAGGTCGTCGGCGAATGGCGCAGTACGCGCCACACTGACACGCTCGACTACGACAACGATTTCGGCCCCGACCTGAGCATCGTGTCGGACACGGCCCTGAAGCAAGTCATCCACAACGTGCTCGACAATGCCCTGGAAGCCTCGCCGGCCCGGCAGCGCCTGCTCGTCAAGCGCGCCGGCGACGCGCTGGTGCTGACCGTCATGGACGAGGGCCCCGGCTTTACGCCCGACATGCTTAAGCAGGTGGGCAAGCCCTACCAATCGACCAAGGGCACGCCGGGACGCGGCCTGGGCCTGTTTCTGGTCCTGAACGTCGCACGCACGCTGGGCGGCGGGCTGACGGTCAGCAATCACGCCGAAGGCGGCGCCCGCGTGCAGCTCTGGCTGCCGCTGACCGCCTTGCGGCTGGAGAAGAACGAAGATGTCGAATCCGAAACCGCCTGATCCCAGCGCCCCCGAGACCGCGGCGAGCGAGCGCACCCTGCTCATCGTCGAGGACGACGCCGCCTTCGCGCGCACGCTCGCCCGCTCCTTCGAGCGGCGCGGCTATCGCGTGCTGAGCGCCAACGGCCTGGAAGCCGTCGAGGAGGTGCTGCGCGAGCACCATCCGGGCTACGCCGTGGTCGACCTCAAGCTCAAGGGCGAAGCCTCGGGGCTGGCCTGCGTGCAGACGCTGCACGCTCACGATGCGCAGATGCAGATCGTGGTACTCACCGGCTTTGCCAGCATCGCCACCGCCGTCGAGGCGATCAAGCTCGGCGCGCGCCACTACCTCGCCAAGCCGTCGAACACCGACGACATCGAAGCGGCCTTCGACCGTGTCGCCGGCAACGCCGAAGTCCCCATGACCGCGCGCACCACGTCCATCAAGACGCTGGAGTGGGAACGCATCCACGAAACCCTGGCCGCCACCGGATTCAACATCTCGGAAACCGCGCGCCGGCTCGGCATGCACCGGCGCACGCTGGCGCGCAAGTTGGGCAAGCAACAGGTGAAGTGACGGCCCCCTCCGCCCGCTGCGCGGGCACCTCCCCCCATGGGGGAGGCGGCGCGCGCCCTTCGGGCGGCCGGGCGGGCGCGCGCTAGACCCCGCGCTAAGGGGTGAAGCGGCAAGTTTGGGGGGCTGGAAGGGGTTGCCCCCTCCGCCTGCTGGGCGCGCGCTGGACCCCGCGCTAAAAGGGGTGAGGCGGCAAGTTTGGGGGGGCTGGAGGGGGTTGCGTCCTCCGCCTGCTGGGCGGGCACGCGCTGGACGCCGCGCTAAGAGATGACGGGGCAAGTTTGCGGGTTGCCGGGGCACTCGCTCCCCATTGGGGAGCGGCACGCGGGCCATTTCAAACCGGACCGAGGCCTCCTAACCCAGGGCCTTGGCCTGCTGCAACGCATCGATGGTGCTATCGCGAAGACCCCAGGCAGCGAGAATGTCGGGTGCGGCCTCGGCGCTGGCCTCGCGCGGTGCGCGCGGTGCATCGGGTTCGGTGCGGCTAAAGCGCGGGGCCGGGGCCGGGTGGATCATGCCCTCGACCTCGACGAAGGTGTTGCGGGCGACGTTGTGCGGGTGGCGGGGCGCCTCGTCCCAGTCGAGCACGGGCGCGAAGCACGCGTCCGAGCCTTCCAGCACCTCGCACCACTGGTCGCGCGTGCGCGTGCGGAAGATCCCGGCGAGCTTGGCCTTGAGTTCGGGCCAGGCCTGCTGGTCCATCTGCGCGCGAAAGGCCTCGTCCTCGATGCCGCAAAGCGCCAGCAGGCGGGCATAGAACTTCGCCTCGATCGCGCCCACGGCCACGTGCTTGCCGTCCGCGCATTCGTAGGTGTCGTAGAAATGCGCGCCGCCGTCGAGCATGTTGTCGCCGCGCCGGTTGTTCCAGGCGCCGCCCGCGTGCATGCCGTACATCATGGCCGAGAGCAGCGCAGCGCCGTCGGTCATCGCCGCATCCACGACCTGGCCCTTGCCCGAGCTGCGCGCTTCGTACAGCGCGGCGGCGATACCGAACGCCAGCATCATGGCACCGCCCCCGAAATCGCCCACATAATTGAGCGGCACGGTGGGGTTGGCGCCGGGACGGCCGATGGCATGCAAGGCGCCGGTGATGGCGATGTAGTTGATGTCGTGGCCGGCCGCGTGCGCGAGCGGGCCGTGCTGCCCCCAGCCGGTCATGCGCCCGTAGACCAATGCGGGACGCCGCTCCAGGCAGGGCACCGGCCCCAGGCCCAGGCGCTCCATGACGCCGGGCCGGAAACCCTCGATGAGCACGTCCGCGCCCGCCACCATGTCGAGCACCGCGGCGGTGGCCCCCGGCGCGGCCAGATCCATCGCCACGACATCGCGGCTGCGCACCAGGATGTCGGTGGCGCGCGCCCTGGCGGTTCCGGGGCGCTCGATGCGCAGCACCTGCGCGCCCATGTCCGCCAGCATCATCGCGCAGAAGGGGCCCGGGCCGATGCCCGCCATTTCGATCACTTTCACGCCCTTGAGCGGACCTGCCATACCTGTCTCCTCATGGCCCTGCGGCCCTGGTGTTCGATGAAAAAGCGACGGCGGGCGCAGGCCCGCCGCACATGCCCGCCCGGCCCTGCGTCAGAGCCGTTCGACGATGGTCACGTTGGCCATGCCGCCGCCCTCGCACATGGTCTGCAGGCCATAGCGCCCCTTGCGCTGATGCAGCGCGTGCACGAGCGTGGTCATGAGCTTGGTGCCGGAAGCGCCCAGCGGATGTCCGAGCGCGATGGCGCCGCCGTTGACGTTCAGCCGTGCCGGGTCGGCGCCGGTGGCCTGCAGCCAGGCCAGGGGTACGGACGCGAAGGCCTCGTTGACCTCGAACAGATCGATGTCGGCGATCGACATGCCGGCTTTGCGCAGCGCGCGCTCCGTGGCCGGCAGCGGAGCTTCGAGCATGATGACCGGATCGTGGCCGAACATCGACATGTGGTGGATGCGCGCCAGCGGCTCGACGCCCAGGGCGCGCAGCCCCTTCTCGTTGACCACCATGACGCCGGAGGCGCCGTCGCAGATCTGGCTGGCGCTGGCCGCGCTCAGGCGCCCGCCGTCCTCCTGGATCAGCTTGACGCTGGCGATGCCTTCCAGGGTGGCGTCGGCGCGGATGCCTTCGTCGCGAGTGTGCATCTCGCCGCCGGCCTCACCGCCGGCCAGGCGTACCTCCAGCGGCAGGATCTCGCGCTCGAAGCGGCCTGCGTCCGCGGCCGCCGCCGCCCGCTTGTGGCTCTGCAGCGCGTAGGCGTCGAGCTGCTCGCGCGACAGCTCGTACTTCCTGGCCATCATCTCGGCGCCGACGAACTGGCTGAAGGATTCGACCTCGGGATAGTTGGCCTGCAGTTGCGGGCTCATGTAGCGGCCCAGCCCGGCCTTGGCGGCGAGAATGCCCGGGGTGCCCATGGGCACGCGGGTCATGCTCTCGACGCCCGCGGCGATGACCACGTCCATCGAGCCGGACATGACGGCCTGGGCGGCGAAGTGCAGCGCCTGCTGCGACGAGCCGCACTGGCGGTCGACGGACGTGCCGGGCACCGACTCGGGCAGCGAAGAGGCCAGCACGGCGTTGCGCGCCACGTTGCCGGACTGCTCGCCGGCCTGGCCGACGCAGCCCATGATGACGTCTTCGATCAAGGCCGGATCGGCGTTGGTGCGGGCGACCAGCGCATCGAGCACGCGTGCGCCCAGGTCGACCGGATGCCAGCCGGACAGCCGGCCGCCCCTGCGGCCGCCGGCGGTGCGCACGGCGGCGACGATATACGCTTCGGACATGTCTACTCCTCGTTTTGGCGCAGGGCCCGGGAGGATGCTGGGCACCGGCGCGGTTATGGCCCCGGGGCAGCACCGGCGCGGCCGTCCTGCCCCGGGGGGATATCGTCGTCGATGATAGCCGAGGCGCCGGCGCGCGGACATGGCGGCAGCGCTCGGGCGCTTGGCGCAAACGCTCGGCGCGCGCCGGGTCGGTGGAAGTGATGGTCGGGGCAGACACCGATGACATCACCAAGGACGTCATCCCGGTGTGGCAGGCCATCCGCGTGCCCGCCATCCTGGTGGTCTCGCGTCCAGCCTGACCTAGGCCCGCTGCAAGGAATGCAGCACCTTGCGCGTGACCAGGGGCCGGCCCTCGAGCTGATCCTCGATGTGCTCGCGCAGCAGCCGGCGCAGCGCGGGCTCGGCGGCGGGATCGGCGAAATCCGGCGTGGGCATGTCCAGGCCGTAGCCGATCTCGCGCAGCAGTATCCATTCGAAGCGGCGCAGCGCTCCGGCCGCGCGCGCGCCCGAGGCCAGTTCGGTCAGGGCGGCGTCGTAGGCAGCGTAGAGGTTCTCGTGCGCGTCCTCGCGCGGCAAGAGGCGCAGCAACAGCTCGTTCATGTACCAGGCCGACATCATGGCCGGGCCGCTGTAGCGGCGCAAAGGAGCGATCCACTCGGCGCGCACCAGCGTCTTGACGTCTCCCGCGCCGCTCCAGGAGAGCGCCAGCGGCTGGAAACTGCAGAGCACGGGGCGCAGCGCCGAATGCGGGCGCTTGGCGCCCTTCGCGACCAGGGCGATGCGCCCGTGCCGCCGCGAATACACGTCCAGCACCAGCGAGGTTTCGCGCCACGCCGTGCTGTGCAGCAGGAAGCCGAGCTCGTCCGTGGCGCGCGCGCTGCTGCGGCTACGCGCCGTCATACCCCAGCTCGCGCAGGGCGCTCACGCTGTCCGACCACCCCTTGCGCACCTTGACGTAGACCTCCAGGTGCACCGGGCTGTCGAGCAGCTTGGCGATATCCTGGCGCGCCTCGGTGGCGATGCGCTTCATGTGCTCGCCGCCCTTGCCGAGAAGGATGGGCTTGTGCGATTCGCGCTCGACCAGCACGCAGGCATTGATGGCCGTCTGCCGCGGCCCTTCCTCCCACTGCTCGATCACCACGGTGCAGGCATAGGGCAGCTCGTCGCCGACCAGGCGAAAGATCTTCTCGCGGATCAGCTCGGCGGCGATGAAGCGCACCGGACGATCGGTGAGCGTGTCCTCGTCGAACATCGGCTCGCCCTCGGGCAGGCCGGCGGCGATCTCGTCGAGCAGGTGGTCGAGCTGCTTGTCCTTGGCGGCACTGACCGGCACCACCGCGTCGAAGCTGTGCTGCTTGACGATCTTCTCGACGAAGGCAAAGAGCTCGTCGCGGCGCTTGAGCAGGTCGATCTTGTTGACCGCCAGCACGTGCCGCGCGCCTTTGGGCAGCAACGGCAGCAGTTCGGCGTCGCCCGGGGTCCACTTGCCGGCCTGGACTACCATCACCACCACGTCCACGTCGGAGACGGCCTGGGTGACGACGCGGTTCATCATGCGGTTCATGGTGCCGCCGTGGCGCATCTGAAAGCCCGGCGTGTCGACGAACACGAACTGGGCCCCGGGACGCGTGAGCACGCCATGGATGCGGTGGCGGGTAGTCTGCGCCTTGCGCGAGACGATGCTGATCTTGCTGCCGATCAGGGCGTTGAGCAGGGTCGACTTGCCGACGTTGGGGCGGCCGACGATGGCGACCAGGCCGCAGCGGCCGGGCGCCGCGTCGGCCGGCGGCGTGCCGGTGGAATCGGAATCGGTGCTCATCGGGGATTTTCCTTGGTTGGGGCGACGCGCGCGGCAGCCGACGCCTCGGCGGCGCCGGCCTCCTGCGCGACGGCGACAGGCAGCGAGAGCTGGGGCGACTTGCGGGCGCGGCCGCGCCGCGGCTGCGCCAGCTCCACACGCTGCACGGCCTCCAGGGCGCTGCGGGCGGCCTCCTGTTCGGCGGCGCGCCGGCTCCCGCCCACGCCGCGCACGACGATCTCGAGCTTGGGAATGGCGCACTCCACCTCGAACTCCTGGCTGTGCGCCGCGCCGTGCGTGGCGACCACGGTGTATTGCGGCAGGGGGATGCGGCGCCCCTGCAGGTGTTCCTGCAGCAAGGTCTTGGCGTCCTTGCCCAGGGTTTTAGGGTCCACGCCGGCCAGCAGCGGCTGGTACAGGCGGCGGATGACGCGACAGGCCTCGTCGAAGCCGCCGTCGAGGTAGACCGCGCCGAACACGGCCTCGAGCGCGTCGGCGAGGATGGACGGGCGGCGAAAGCCGCCGCTCTTCAACTCGCCCTCGCCCAGGCGCAGGAAGGACGACAGGTCCAGGCGCTGGGCGATGTCGGCGAGCGAAGCCTGCTTGACGAGATTGGCGCGCAGCCGGGACAGGTCGCCTTCGTCCAGCCGCAGGTAGCGCTCGTAGAGCTGGGCGGCGACCGCGCAATTGAGCACGCTGTCGCCCAGGAACTCCAGCCGTTCGTTGTGCCGGCTGCTGTGGCTGCGGTGCGTCAGGGCCTGCTCGAGCAGGCCGATGTCGGCAAAGCGGTAGTCCAGGCGGGCTTCGAGCTCGGCGGGCTTCATGCGGCCTCCGCTCGAGCCCGATCGCGCCGGACTCGTGCGCCTGTCATCGGACACCTCCGATACGGCTCAGATCGCTGAAATTCATCCAGATGAAAAACGCCTTGCCCACGACGTTCTTGTCAGGGACGAAGCCCCAGTACCGGCTGTCGGCGCTGTTGTCGCGGTTGTCGCCCATGACGAAGTAGTGCCCTTCGGGCACGGTACAGCGCATGCCGCCCGGCTGGTAGCTGCATCGATTGTGATACGGAAACGCCACGTTGGGGTAGATTTCCGAACCGCCCGGCTGGGCATCGAGCAGGATGCGGTGCGAAACGTCGCCCAGTTGCTCGGAGAACTCGGCGCTGTAGGAGGCGCGGTCGGGCTCGAAATAATCGCCCATGCGCTCGCGCGGCACCGGCTTGCCGTTCACGGAGAGTTCTTTGTTGACGTAGGCGATTTCGTCGCCGGGCAGGCCGACCACGCGCTTGATGAAATCGACGTCCGGCTCGGGCGGGTAGCGGAACACCATGATGTCGCCGCGCTGGGGCTCGCCGATGCCGATGACCTTGGTATCGACCACCGGCAGGCGGATGCCGTAGGTGAACTTGTTGACGAGGATCAGATCGCCCGACTGCAGGGTGGGCAGCATGGACCCCGAGGGAATTCGGAACGGCTCGACCACGAACGAGCGCAGCACGAAGACGAAGAGGATCACCGGAAAGAAGCTGACCGAGTACTCCACCCACCAGGGAGCCTTGCCGGCCTCGGCGAGCGTGCGCTCGCGATGCTGGCTGACCGCCGCCTGCCCCTCGACCCGGGCCAGGTGCGGCGCCCGGTCGCGGTCGAACTCCGCCGCGGCATCCGCGACACGGCGCTGGCGCGCGGGCCGCAGCCAGGCCACATCCATCATCCACACGACGCCGGTGAGCACCAGCAGCACGAACAGGATCAGTGCGAAGTTCCAGCTCATTATTTGTCTTCTACCTGCAAAATGGCGAGGAAGGCTTCCTGCGGGATCTCGACGCTGCCGACCTGCTTCATGCGCTTCTTGCCAGCCTTCTGCTTCTCGAGCAGCTTCTTCTTGCGGCTGATGTCGCCGCCGTAGCACTTGGCGAGCACGTTCTTGCGCAAGGCCTTCACGTTCTCGCGCGCGATCACCTCGGCGCCGATGGCCGCCTGGATCGCCACGTCGTACATCTGGCGCGGGATCAGCCCGCGCATGCGCGTGACCACGTCGCGGGCGCGATGGCGCGCGTTGGCGCGGTGCACGATCACCGACAGCGCATCCACCCGATCACCGTTGATGAGCAGGTCGACCTTCACCACGTCGGCGCTGCGGTATTCCTTGAACTCGTAGTCCATGGACGCGTAGCCGCGCGAGACCGACTTCAGGCGATCGAAGAAGTCGAGCACGATCTCGGCCAGCGGGATCTCGTAGGTGAGGTGCACCTGCCGGCCGTGGTAGGTCATGTTGGTCTGGACGCCACGCTTGTTGGTGCACAGCGTGATGACCGGGCCGACGTATTCCTGCGGCATGAACAGCGTGACCGTGACGACCGGCTCGCGGATGTCGGCGATCTTGCCCACTTCGGGCATCTTGGACGGGCTGTCGACCATGATGACGCTGCCATCGCGCATCTCGACCTCGTAGACCACCGACGGCGCGGTGGTGATGAGGTCCATGTCGAACTCGCGCTCCAGGCGCTCCTGGACGATCTCCAGGTGCAGCATGCCGAGAAAGCCGCAGCGAAAGCCGAAGCCCAGCGCCTGCGAGACCTCGGGCTCGAACAGCAGCGCGGCGTCGTTGAGCTTGAGCTTCTCCAGCGAGTCGCGCAGTTGGTCGTACTCGCTGGACTCCACCGGGTAGAGCCCGGCGAACACCTGCGGCTTGACTTCCTTGAAGCCGGGCAGCGCCGCGGGCGCCGGCTTGCCGGCGAGCGTGATGGTGTCGCCCACCTTGGCGTGCGCGAGTTCCTTGATGCCGGCGATGATGAAGCCCACCTGGCCGGCCGACAGCGAATCGCGCGGTTGCGAGCGCGGAGTGAACACGCCGATCTGTTCGCACAGATGGGTGGCGCCCGCGGCCATGAGATGAATCTTGTCCTTGGGCTTCAAGGTGCCGTTGACCACGCGCACCAGCATGACCACGCCCACGTAGTTGTCGAACCAGGAATCGATCACCAGCGCCTGCAGCGGCGCGGTGGGATCGCCCTTGGGCGGCGGGATGCGCGCGACCACCGCCTCCAGGATGTCGTCGATGCCCATGCCGGTCTTGGCGCTGGCCGGGATGGCCTCGCTCGCGTCGATGCCGATGACTTCCTCGATCTCGGTGCGCGCGTTGTCGGGATCGGCCTGCGGCAGGTCCATCTTGTTCAGTACCGGCACCACCTCGACGCCCAGCTCGATGGCGGTATAGCAATTGGCCACGGTCTGCGCCTCGACGCCCTGCGAGGCGTCGACCACCAGGAGCGCGCCTTCGCAGGCCGACAGGGAGCGGCTGACTTCATACGAGAAGTCCACGTGTCCCGGGGTGTCGATGAGATTGAGGTGGTAGATCTGGCCGTCCTTGGCCACGTATTGCAGCGAGGCCGTCTGGGCCTTGATGGTGATGCCGCGCTCGCGCTCGAGATCCATGGAATCGAGCACCTGGGCTTCCATCTCGCGATCGGACAGGCCGCCGCAACGCTGGATCAGGCGATCCGCCAGGGTCGACTTGCCGTGATCGATGTGGGCGATGATGGAAAAATTGCGGATATGCTGCATGGGCGGTCAAATGACGAAAAAACCGCCGCGCCATGTCCGGGCTGCCGCTCCGCGAACGGATGCTGCAGTCTCGGGACGGCCCGGCGACGACACAAAGCCCCGGAGGCGGAGCCTTCGAGCTTGCCACCCCGAGGTGGCGTTCCTGCCTGTGGGCGGCCCTACGGTAAAACCATGGCCCTCCGGGCTGCGGCTTCGGCTGGCTCCCCGCAAGGGGCGTTGGCCTCGGGGCGGGCCCGGGCAAGAAAACAGGCGGGTATTGCGCGTGCCAGGCACGCTGGGCCGGCGCCGCGACCCCGGGACCTGGGTTCGTTCGCACAGCGCCTGGCGGGCTTTCCGAAAAAAAGCCCGCCAGGCGCTGTGCTGTGCCCAAAGCCGTCTTCGGGCACAGCCGGCTATTCTACCGCGCCGGGCGTACGGGAACCCACTGTGTCACGTCGCCGCGACGCACGAGCAGCACATGCGTACGGCTGGACTCGAGCTTGCCCACCAGCTCGTTGAACTGCTTGGCGTTGCTGACGTCGGTGTTGTTCACGCCGAGGATCACGTCGCCCGCAGCAATGCCCGCGCTCGCGGCCGCACCTTCGGCACGCTCCACGCGCACCCCGCCCTGCACGCGCAGTTCGTTGCGCTGGGCGTTGGTGAGGTCGGTCACGGCCAGGCCCAGGGCGTTGGTGGCTTGCTCCGGCGCGCCGGATTCCTTGCTGGCGCCCGCCGGCGGGGTGTCGGGCTCCATGCGATCGACTTCGATCTTCAGGTCGACCGTCTTGCCCTTGCGCCACACCTGGATGCTGGCGGCCGTGCCGGGCTTGGTGTTGCCCACCATGCGCGGCAGGTCGGACACGCGGCGCACGTCCTGGCCGTTGAACTTGAGCACCACGTCGCCGGCTTCGATGCCGGCGCGATCAGCGGGGCCGCCGCGCTCGACGCCGCTCACCAGCGCACCCTGGGCACGCTCCAGGCCGAGCGCGCGGCCAACCTCTTCGCTCACCTCGCCGACCTGCACGCCGATGCGCCCGCGCACCACCTGGCCGGTCTCGCGCAGTTGCTGCACCACGCGCATCGCCTCGTCGATGGGAATGGCGAGCGAGATGCCCATGAAGCCGCCGCTGCGCGAGACGATCTGCGAGTTGATGCCGACCACCTGGCCATTCAGGTTGACCAGCGGACCGCCGGAGTTGCCGGGGTTGACCGCTACGTCGGTCTGGATGAAGGGCAGATAGTCGCCGGTGTCGCGCCCGATCGCGCTGACGATGCCGGCGGTGACGGTCGAGTCCAGGCCGAACGGCGAACCGAATGCCAGTACCCATTCGCCCTTGCGCAGGGCCTTGGGTTCGCCGACGTTCAGCACCGGCGCGTCCTTGGTGTCGACCTTGATGAGCGCCACGTCGGTGCGCTGGTCCGAGCCGATGACTTCGGCCTTGAACTCGCGTCCGTCGGTCAGCGTGACCACGATGCCGTCGGCGCCGTCGACCACGTGGTGGTTGGTCAGGATGTAGCCGTCCTGGGAGATGAAGAAGCCCGAACCGACGCCGCGCGGCACGGAGCGCTCCTCGCCGCCACCGCCGGGAGGCGTCTGCGGCGGCGTGCCGGGCGGCACGTTGCGCCCGGGCGGCGCGAAATCGGGACCGAAGAACCAGCGGAACAGTTCATAGGGATCGCTGCCCCCGCCGGGGCCGCGGCCGGCGACGCGGATCGACGCCGTGGTCCGGATGTTCACCACGCCCGGGTCGACCTTCTCGACCACGGACGTGAAATCCGGCCCGACGACGGGCTGCGCCAGCACGGGTGACGCCACGGCCAGGGAAGCGCCGAGCAGCACGGCGCCACATGCTCGGCGCATCAACCGCATGAACATCAATGACATGATTCAACTCCAGCGTTGAAAGCAAGATGAGACGCCCCACGCCACGCCCGCACCCGCGGGCTGCGCCAGCCCTCTTGCGAAAGTCGGGAGCCTGCTCGCGCAAGCTGCGCTGCCCCCGCAAAGGGCGAACTCCTGCCTCGGGGCGGCTCGAGAACACGGCGACAGGAGACAGCGACCCGGCTGCGAAGGGCGGGCCCATCCTTGCGGAATGGGGACGCGGCCGCCCTGCGTCAAGTCGCTCATTGGATGAATTCGATAGCGTTCGCAATGCCCTGGACCGTGGCCAGCGGCACTTCGCCGATCACGGTCAACCAGAAATCGTCCAGTTGCCGACAATATACGCTCGTCGCGCCATACTCCGTCGGGCCCGGCGTGCGGGAGTCCGCCCCGCGGCGGTTCTCGATGAACACCGAGATCGCGGCGATACCGTCGGAGAGCAGCATCTGGCGCACGTGCTTGTCGTGCTTGAGCGTGCGCTCCATCTGGCTGAGGGGCACGAAGCCCTGCGGCGCCGGGATGCGCCAGCCCGCGGCGAGCAGATCGACCGGGTCGCCGGGCTGCACCTCGCGCCAGGCCGAGATGTCGTGCCTGGGCTCGACCAGGGCCGGGTCCACGTCCTTGCCGATGCGAACCTCCGAGAAGGCCACCTGCTCGAGCACCGCGCCGCTCGCGTCCACCGTCTGCGCCTTCAGCAGCAGGCCGCTCGCCTCGTCGACGCACAGCTCGTAGCCCCAGCGGGCGTCGTCGCGCGGCTGCACATGCAGCACGCGGCAGGCCCGCCCGGCCACCCGGCCGGTCTCGTCCTCGAGGGTGATCGCATAGTGCTGGGCCAGGGTCCGGGCCTCGCCATGGAAGAACACCGGGAAATGTTCGGTCTCGCGCTTTTCCACCAGCACCATGCGCAGCTCCGGATAGATGCTGCGCACCTCGTCGTTCAGGCGCAGGAACTCACGGTGAGGGCGCCCGTCGAGCGTCTCGACACGCTGGCGCTCGCCTTGCTTGTCGACCACGTGGGCCACCTGCGAGGAGGCCATCACGGCGCCCTGCTGGTAGGTGAAGACGCCGGCGTAATCCAGGGCATGGGCAGCGCGCTTCATGTGTTCCATGAGTTCGACGCCACGCGGATCGGACTCGGCAGCCTGGACGGATACATGTACACAGCAGGCCGCGAGCAGGAGCGCCAGAGCGCTGCGCCACGCGCGGTTCGGCAACCGATATCGTAGAGTCAATGCCATCTAGCCTCCGCCCGGCCGCCCGAAGGAGGCTGAAGCCCCCCGGGGGGCAGCGAACGTAGTGAGGAGCGTGGGGGTCGTGTCAGCCTCCGCCCGGCCGCCCGAAGGAGGCTGAAGCCCCCCCGGGGGGCAGCGAACGGTAGTGAGCGTGGGGGTCGTTTCATCCTAGCGTTGGGCCACGTCCAGGCTGGCCTGCGTCCCCATGCCGCCCATGCCCGCCAGCAGCCGGTGGGCATCGAAGTAGTCGGCCAGTTGCGGCGTCAGGGTGCCGCTGGCGGATGCGGTCGCCGTACGCGTGGCGGACTGGCCGGCGCTGGCCTGCAGCACACCTGTCGTGGGCGCGATATAGGGCTGCGCGACCCAGGTCACGACGGCCACGGCGGCCGCCAGCGCGGCGCCCGGCACGACGTAGCGCAGGCCATGGCGGCGCGCCGGCCGCGGCTGCGGCGCCACGATCGCAGGCTCGTCGGCCAGCGCGCGCGACATGCGCTCGGCGAAACCGCCGGACGGGTGCGCCAGCCCCTCGGAGCGCATGACGTCGCCGATCAGGTGGAAGGTATCCCAGTCGCGGGCCAATCCGGGGTGGCCACGCAGGCTCGCGGGCATCTCGTCTTCGCCGTCCATGAAGGCGGACAACGCGAGCAATGCCGCTTCGGCTCGATCCTCGGTGGCATCGTCGCGCATACGCACTGCGTTCATGACGTTACTCCTCACATTTCAGCCCGCTATGACCGGGCCGAGACGAAGTGGTTCAATGGGTGCCGGGCGCGGTGGGGCTACCATCGTTTGTCGTCCGGAGTATCCAGCAAAGGGCGCAAGCGCCCCGCGATGGCTTCGCGCGCGCGAAAGATCCGCGAGCGCACCGTGCCGATCGGACACCCCATGGTCTGAGCGATCTCGTCATAGCTCAGGCCCTCGATCTCGCGCAGCACGATGGCCGTGCGCAACTCTTCCGGCAAGGCATCGATCGCCTGATTGACGGTCTCGGCGATCTCGCGGCTGGCGAAGGCGGCCTCAGGGGTGTGGATATCGCTTAGGTTGTCGGTCTCGTCAAAAGTTTCGCCCTCCTCGGACTCGTACTGTTGACTGCCCGAAGGCCGCCGCCGGCTGGCCACCAGATAGTTCTTGGCGGTGTTCACGGCAATGCGATAGAGCCAGGTGTAAAAGGCGCTCTCGCCCCGGAACTGCGGCAGCGCGCGATAGGCCTTGATGAAGGCCTCCTGCGCCACGTCCTCGACCTCGACCGGATCGCGGATGAGGCGCGAGAGCAGGCGCATGATCTTGCGCTGGTACTTGAGGACGAGCAACTCGAAGGCCTGCTTGTCGCCCCGCTGTACACGCTCGACCAGGGCGGCGTCGGCGTCGCGTTCGCTCACGGCGCCCGCCTCCCTGGATGCGGCGCAGCGCTGGCGCACCAGCGCGCCGCGATCTGCAGGCGGCGCCAGGTATCGGCGTCATAGCCCGGCCGCCAGAGCGTCACGCGCACGCGCCGCGCATGGCGCGCACGCGCGCTGCGCGAGTGAACCGGGCCGCCCACGCTCAACCAGGCGCGCGCCGGCCCGAAATCCAGCCGATCGGGGCGGATCGAGAGCCAGCCGCCGCCGGGCTGCTGCAGGTGCCAGACGCCGGAAGCTTCCACGCGGACCCGGCGTGCGCGCCATGGCCAGGCACGGCGCACGGCGACGGCCGCGATACCGGGAAAGGAGAACGCTGCTGCGCCTGCGGGCTGGGTCAAGTTACACCCGGCGAACCAGCATCGAACCGTTGGTACCGCCAAAGCCGAACGAATTGGAGAGCGCGCAGTCGATCTGCATGGGCCGCGCCTCGTTGGCGCAGTAGTCCAGGTCGCACTCCGCATCCTGGTTGAAGATGTTGATGGTGGGCGGCGAGATCTGGTGATGCACGGCCAGCGTGGTGAACACCGCCTCGATGCCCCCCGCCGCGCCCAGCAGGTGGCCGGTCATGGACTTGGTGGAGTTCACGACGAGCTTGCGCGCGTGGTCGCCGAAGGCCAGCTTGAGCGCCTCGGTCTCGTTCTTGTCGCCCAGCGGCGTGGACGTGCCGTGCGCGTTCACGTACTGCACGTCTTCGGGATTGATGCCGGCGTTGGCGAGCGCATTCAGCATGCCGCGGCGCGGGCCGTCGCGATCCGGCGCGGTGATGTGATGCGCATCGGCGCTCATGCCGTAACCGGAGAACTCGCCGTAGATGCGCGCGCCGCGCGCCTTGGCGTGCTCGTATTCCTCGAGCACCAGCACCCCGGCGCCCTCGCCCAGCACGAAGCCGTCGCGATCCTTGTCCCAGGGGCGCGAGGCCGTGGTCGGATCGTCGTTGCGCGTGGACAGCGCCCGGGCCGCGGCAAAGCCGCCGATGCCCAGCGGCGACACCGTGGACTCGGCGCCGCCGGCGAGCATGACATCGGCGTCGCCGTACTCGATCAGCCGGGCCGCGTCGCCGATGCAATGCAGCCCGGTGGTGCAGGCCGAGACCACCGAATAGTTCGGGCCCTTCATGCCGTACAGGATCGAGAGCTGACCGGAGATCATGTTGATCAGCGAACCGGGCACGAAGAAGGGCGAGATGCGGCGCGGGCCGCGAGCCATCAGCTCGGCGTGGGTTTCCTCGATGCGCGGCAGGCCGCCGATGCCGGAGCCGACCACCACGCCGATGCGGGTGGCGTTCTCCTCGGTGACCTCCAGGCCGCTGTCGCGCCAGGCCTGCGCGCCGGCCGCGATGCCGTAATGGATGAAGGTGTCCATCTGCCGCGCTTCCTTGGCAGGGATGTAGGCACCGATGTCGAAATCGCGGACTTCGCCCGCGATGTGACAGTTGAAGGGGGTCGCGTCGAAACGGGTGATCGTGCCGATACCCGAGCGCCCGTTGACGATGTTGTCCCAGGCCGTCTTGATGTCGTTGCCAACGGGGGAGACGATCCCAAGGCCAGTGATCACGACACGTCGCTTCACAGAACACTCCTCGCGAGGGCTGCGGCCCCTGCGTAAATTCTTATCAAAACCCCGGGCCAACGCAGACAGGCGGCATGAGACTCCCCGCGCCGCCTGGCTGCGTCCGCATTCACGCCGGAGCGCCCGCCGCCTTGACGGCCGGCAAAGCACCAGACCCGGACCTCGAACCCCTTGGGGGAGCGTCCCGGCGCTGCGCGTGGCGCCCCCGACTGCTGCGTGGCGGTACCGGCGGCTTGCGCCACCGGGCCGGATCTGACGGGCAGGCGCGCCGCCTGCCGTGTGGTTTTACTTCTTGAGGTTGGCGCTGATGTAGTTCAGCACGAGCTGCACCGTGGTGAGCTTCTCGGCCTCTTCGTCGGGGATCTCGGTCTCGAACTCGTCTTCGAGGGCCATGACGAGTTCCACCATGTCGAGCGAATCGGCACCCAGGTCGTCAACGAAAGAAGATTCGTTCTTCACTTCGGCTTCATTGACGCCGAGTTGTTCAGCGACGATTTTCTTTACGCGCTGTTCGATGCTTTCCATGCAGATCTCCAAAGGTCAAATCTTGCGAATTATAGCCAAGTGCCGCAGGCTGCAGCAGCGGGCTGTGGTGGCACATTGCCGTTCTTTGCACGCTTTCCGCCTGCCGCGCCCGGATCGGCGCGGCAGGCGGGTGATTCAATTCATGTACATGCCGCCGTTGACATGCAGCGTGGCGCCGGTCACGTAGCCCGCGCCGGCAGAGCACAGGTAGGCGACGGCGTGCGCGATGTCCTCGGGCGCGCCGAGGCGGCCCAGGGGAATCTGGCTCATCAGCGCGTCGGTCTGGCCTTCGCCCAGCGCTCGTGTCATGTCGGTGTCGATGAAACCGGGTGCGATGCAATTGACTGTGATGTTGCGGCTGCCCAGTTCGCGCGCCAGGGCGCGCGTCATGCCGGCGACGCCCGCCTTGGCCGCCGCGTAGTTCGCCTGGCCCGCGTTGCCGCTGGCCCCCACCACCGAGGTGATATTGACGATCCGGCCCCAGCGCGCCTTCATCATGCCCTTCATGACGGCGCGCGACAAGCGAAACACGGCGGTGAGGTTGGTGTCGATGACCGCGCCCCAGTCGTCGTCCTTCATGCGCATCGCCAGCGTATCGCGGGTGATGCCGGCGTTGTTGACGAGGATCGCCGGGCCGCCGGCTTCGGATTTGCCGATCTCGGCGATCAGCGCGTCGACGGCGCCCGCGTCGGTGACATCGAGCACCACACCGCGCCCGCCATGCGGCGCGAGCGCTTCGGTGACGGTCCGGGCGCCCGCTTCACTGGTGGCCGTACCGACAACCAGCGCGCCGCGGGCGGCGAGTTCCAGTGCGATGGCGCGGCCGATGCCGCGCGTGGCGCCGGTGACGAGGGCAGTCTTGCCTTGCAGTTCCATGATTGTCCTTCGCTGCGGTTCAGGCGAGCGCGGCCAGAGCCGCGTCCAGCGAGGCCGGATCGGTGATGGCGAGCGCGGTGAGATCGCCGTCGATGCGCTTGACCAGGCCGGTCAGCACCTTGCCCGGGCCGCATTCGACGATATGGGTGACGCCCTGGGCCTTCATGGCCTGGACGGTCTCGACCCAGCGCACCGGATGCCAGGCCTGGCGCACCAGCGCATCGCGCACCTGGACGGGATCGCCTGGGGCTGCGACGTCGACGTTGTTGATGACGGGCACCTTCGGCGCCTGCAGCGCGGCCTCGGCCAGCGCCGTGGCCAGCACGTCGGCCGCGGGGCGCAGCAGGCTGCTGTGAAACGGCGCCGAGACCGGCAACGGCAGCGCGCGCTTGGCGCCGGCGGCCTTGGCCGCCTGGCAGGCGCGCTCGACGGCCGCCTTGTGCCCGGCGATCACGACCTGGGCCGGCGCATTGAAGTTGACGGCTTCGACCACCTCGCCCTGGGCCGATTCGGCGCAGACCCGGCGCACCGTGTCGTCGTCCAGGCCGAGGACCGCGGCCATGCCGCCCTGCCCCACCGGTACCGCCGACTGCATGGCGTCGGCGCGGATGCGCACCAGGCGCACACCGTCCTCGAGCGACAGCGCGCCGGCGGCAACCAGGGCGGTGTATTCGCCCAGGCTGTGGCCGGCCATGATGTCGGGCGTGCGCCCGCCCGCGGCCTGCCAGGCTGCGTAGACGGCGGCGCCCACGGTCAGCATGACCGGCTGGGTGTTGGTGGTGAGGTTCAGGTCTTCGGCCGGACCCTTGGCGATCAGGCCCGCGATGTCCTGACCCAGCGCCTGCCCGGCGCGCGCCAGCACATCGGCCACGGCGGCGTTGCCGGCGAAGGCATCGAGCATACCTGCCGACTGCGACCCCTGGCCGGGAAAGACGAAAGCAACTTTCATGGAGATCCCCGATGGCGCGCGCTGGCCTGCCGCGCCACCCCCGACGGCGTGACGCGGCGGCTACGCGTCGATGTTATAGACGGGCCAGCACGCTGCCCCAGGTGAAACCGCCGCCCACGCCCTGCATGAGCACGAGCTGGCCGGGCTGGACGCGCCCGTCGCGGCGGGCGGCGTCGAACGCCAGCGGCACGCTGGCCGCCGAGGTGTTGGCGTGCTGGTCGACGGTGACGACGACGTTCTCGGCGGGCAGCGCGAGCTTGCGCGCGAGCGCATTGATGATGCGCACGTTGGCCTGGTGCGGCACGGCCCAGCGGATGTCTTCCAGCGCCACGCCGGCAGTCGCGCAGGCCTCGCGGGCCGACTGCGCGAGCACGTTGACGGCGAGCTTGAACACCGCCTGGCCATCCATGCGCAGGAACGGGTCGCCGGTCACCTCGCCGTAGGCCACATTGCCCGCCGCGCACAGGATCCTGGTTTGCGAACCGTCGGCGTGCAGGTTCGCGGCGAGCACGCCGGGCGCCTGCGGACCCTCGTCCGCGCTCGCCTTGAGCACGACCGCGCCGGCGCCATCGCCGAACAGCACGCAGGTGCCGCGATCGTTCCAGTCGAGAATGCGGGAAAAGACTTCGGCGCCGATCACCAGCGCGCAGCGTGCGCGGCCGGCGGCGATCAGCGCGTCGGCGGTGGTGAGCGCGTACACGAAGCCGCTGCACACGGCCTGCACGTCGAACGCGGCGCCGCCGGCGATGCCCAGTTGCGACTGCACCAGGCAGGCCGTGCTCGGAAAGACGTAGTCGGGCGTGGACGTGGCGACGATGATGAGATCGACCTCATCGGCCGCGACGCCGGCATCGCGCAGGGCGCTGCGCGCGGCCTCGGTCGCCAGCATGCTGGTGGTGACGCCGCGCTCGGCCAGATGGCGCTGGCGGATGCCGGTGCGCTCGACGATCCATTCGTTGGAAGTCTCGACGCCGCGCTCGGCCAGTTCGGCCGCGAGCATGTCGTTGGTCACAATGCGCGGCGGCAGAAAGCTGCCGCTGCCGGCGATCACGGATCGGGTCATTGCCGAGTCTCCTCTGCGCGTTTCGTGAGTTGGGCCACGGCCAGCGCAGTCCGTTCCTGCAGCCCGCCCGCCACGGCGTCGTAGGCGCGCTGCAGCGCCCAGCCGAACGCATAGGCGTCGGCCGAGCCATGGCTCTTGACCACCACGCCGCGCAGCCCGAGCAGCGCCGCGCCATTGTAGCGGCGCGAATCGACCTGCTCGCGAAAGCGGTTGAGCACCGGCGTGGCGAGCACGCCGGCCGCCATGGTGAGCGGCGTGCGACGGAATTCCTGGCGGATCATGGTCGAGATCATCCGTGCCAGACCTTCGGTGGCCTTCAACACGACGTTGCCGACGAAGCCGTCGCAGACGACCACGTCGACCGTGTCCTGGAAGATCTCGTTGCCTTCGACGTTGCCATGGAAGTTGAGCGTGCTGGCGCGCAGCATCTCCGCGGCTTCCTTGACGACGTCGTTGCCCTTGATGACTTCTTCGCCGACGTTGAGCAGGCCCACGCGCGGACGCTCGACCTGCTCCACCGCCGACACCAGGGCCGAGCCCATGATCGCGAACTGGAGCAGGTGCTCGGCCGTGCAATCCACGTTGGCGCCCAGGTCGAGCACCGTGGTGGCCCCGCCATGCCCGTTGGGGATGGAGGCGGTGAGCGCCGGGCGGTCGATACCGTCCAGCATCTTGAGCACATAGCGCGTAATGGCCATCCAGGCGCCGGTGTTGCCGGCCGACAGGCAGGCGTCCGCCTGCCCTTCCTTGACCAGGGTGGCCGCCACGCGCATGGACGAGTCCTTCTTGCGGCGCAAGGCGACCTCGACCGGGTCGTCCATCTCGACGACTTCGGAGGCGGGCACGATGCTCACGCGCCCGCGCACGTCGGCAGGCGCCGAGGCGAGCTGCGCCTCGATGCCGTCAGGCCGGCCGACCAGCAGCAGCCTGACGCCCGGTTGACGCTCGCAGAACGCCACGGCGGCGGGAACGGTCACGGGCAAGCCGTGATCGCCCCCCATGCAATCAATCGCAATACGGATCATGTCCGCGAGCGCAGCCGGTGCCGCCGGGATTATTCGTCGTTCTTGGTCTTGAGGACCTTGCGGCCACGGTAGAAACCGTTGGGCGAGATGTGGTGACGCAGGTGCAGCTCACCGGTGGTCGGTTCGACGGCGGTGGGCGGGTTGGTGAGGAAATCGTGCGAACGGTGCATGCCGCGCTTGGAGGGCGATTTCTTGTTTTGCTGAACAGCCATGATGACTCCTGGAAAACGGCGCGCATTTTACGCGATGCAGGCCGCAATGGTTAAACGACAACAAACCCGGATCACTCCGGCTTGAGCTTGCCCTTGAGGCCAGCCAGACCGGCGAACGGATGCGGCTTCTCTTCTTCCACCGCTTCCTCTCCGGCTTCCTTGGTGAGCGGCCCGGACGGACACACGTCGTGCCGCGCAATGTAGGGCAGCTCCAGGATGATTTCATCCTCGACCTGTGCCAACACGTCGAAACGCCCCGTGCCGAGCACTTTGTCATACTCGTCCTGCAGGGCCGCGTCGGCCTGGGCGTCGTCGACCTCGAGTTCGGCTTCCGAGCGCACCAACTGCAGAACCGCCTCGCCGCTGAGCGGCCAAGCGAAAACTTCCAGACAACGCTGGCAGATCACCTGGGGCGCAGCCTGCACCTCCAGACACAGCAGCGCCTGCCCGTGCGGGCCGGTTTCCCCCCGCAGCGTCCAATGGGCCAGCCCGTCCTGCGACGGCAGGTCCTCGGCCAGCCGCGCGAACGAGGCGAGCGGCGTCTCGCCGCTCAGGACCGCGCCACGCCGGGAAACATCGAACGCATCGATGTAGCGCGGCGCGGACTTGGCGCCGCGCGCTGCGGCGCCACTGGCCTGCGGCACGCTTGCGTCGGCAGCACCATCGCGCTTGGAATCGACCATGATATGCCTGGATGAATGGGCCGCGCCCGCCTGCGCCCCGCCTTGAACGAACCCGTCGCAGCGAGAACGCTACTCGGCGCACCATCGGGATCGGGGTCGGCACCGGACAACACCTGCCAGGCCGCCCGGCAAAGCCGGCGCAGGGACAAGTAAGGAACCGATACCCGCGGGACCGACACCCGCCGGCCACCGAAGCAGCCGGCGCACCGCCGTGCGCACCGAGACCGGGAGCAAAGAGCCGAAGGGCCAACAGGGCCAGAACGAGGCACTCAGCGACAGGCTAGCAGCGCCCGGCGAGAAAGCCTATCCCTAGTCCCTGCCTTTTTTACCCTTCCGGCTTTTACCGTTCCGGATGACGACGCCTTCGCGGTGCCTCACCCTCTGTTGCCTCACCCCGACTACCGAGCCACCGGCCTGAACGCCCTTGACCCCAAAACCAAAAGCGTAAAATGATAGCCCGAAAGCGAATCCAACGTCAAAGTTTCTTCACCGACGCCGACTCACCCGCCCCAGCTCCCATGCCCGATTCCACGCCCCGCCTCATCCTCGGCTCGACCTCGCGCTATCGGCGCGAGCTGCTCGAGCGCCTGCGCCTGCCGTTCGAGGTCGTCGCGCCACTGGTCGACGAAACACCGCTGCCGGGCGAGGCGCCGGCCGATCTGGCCATGCGCCTGGCCGTGGCCAAGGCGCGCGCCGTCGCAGCCCAGCACCCGGATGCCGTGGTGATCGGCTCGGACCAGGTCGCGCTGTGCGAGGGCACGGTGCTCGGCAAGCCCGGCAGCTTCGAGCGCGCGCTCGAGCAACTGCGCCTGATGAGCGGGCGCGAGGTGGTATTCCACTCGGCCCTGGCCGTAGTGCGCGGCGAGCGCGTCAGCTCCGAGGACGTCATGACGCACTGCCGCGTGCGCGAGCTCGACGAGGCCAGCCTCGTCGCCTACCTGCGCGCCGAGACGCCGTACGACACCGCCGGCAGCGCCAAGGCCGAGGCGCTGGGCATTGCGCTGATGGCAAGCATACGCAGCGACGACCCGACCGCCCTGATCGGCCTGCCGCTGATCGCGCTGACGCGCATGCTGGTCGATGCCGGCATCGACCCGCTGCGCTCGGCGGCGCCGCGCGAGGGCGCCGCATGACGGGCCCGCGACAGGCGCCCGGCACCCGGACCGACACCACCTGCGCGCCAGGCACCGCGGGCCTGGGCCGCCTGCACCTGATCCCGGTCGGGCTGGGCGACGCGCCGGTTGCCCGCTGGCTGCCGCCGGAGGCCCAGGCGGCCGCGGCCGGCCTTTCCATCTACATCGCGGAAAACGCCAAGGCCGCGCGGGCCTTCCTGAAGCAGATCGGCACCGAGCGCCCGCTGCAGGAAATCACCGTCCACGCCCAGGACGCCGACACCCCGGTCGCCGACATCCGGCAATGGCTGGCGCCCTTGCGGCAGGGCCGGGACATCGGCCTAGTGTCCGACGCCGGCTGCCCCGCGGTGGCGGACCCCGGCGCCCGGGTGGTCGCGGCCGCCCACGCCATGGGCGCCGAGATCCAGCCCTGGGTGGGCCCCTCGTCCATCCTGCTCGGCCTCATGGCCAGCGGCCTGGACGGCCAGCGCTTCGCCTTCCACGGCTACGCCCCCGTGCAGGAAGGCGAGCGCGCCCGCCAGATCAAGGCCTGGGAACAGCACTCGATGCGCCACAAGCAGACCCAGCTTTTCATCGAGACTCCCTACCGCAACCGCGCCATGTTCGACACGCTGCTGCAGACGCTGCGCGGCGACACTCGCCTGTGCGTCGCGCGCGCACTCACCACCGAGCAGCAATGGGTGCGCACGCGCACCATTGCCGAATGGAAGCAGCACCCGGCGCCCGCGCTGGACAAGCAGCCGACGCTGTTCCTGTTCCTGGGGTAGAGGCCACCCTCCGGCCACTGACGTGGCCACCTCCCTTGAAGGGAGGCTGCGCGCGCCCTCCGGGCGGCCGCGCGGGCGCGCGCTTACCCCCGCATTGAATTGCGCTGGTGCTTGATGCGAGGGGCCGAAGGGATTGATCAGCACCCGCACAGGATCGATGGGCTGCGCAGGTGGTGAGCGCCCATGTGGAGAGGATGCCTGGGCAGGCCGGGCGTCCTTTCCACTCAGTCGGAGAACGCCGGTTTGACGCGCGGGGTCAGCCAGTCGGCCATTTCGGCGACGCTGTGGACCAGGGCGGTGGGCGCACAGGCCTGCAGTTCGGCGAGCGGGTGGGCGCCGTAGCTCACACCCAGGCCATGGACGCCGGCGTTGGCGGCCATGGTCAGGTCGTGCGAGGTGTCGCCGATCATCAGGGTGCTCTGCGGCGCGACGCCCAGTTCGTCCATCAGCTCGAGCAGCATGGCCGGGTGGGGCTTGGAATGCGTTTCGTCGGCACACCGCGTGGCGTCGAAGCGGCGCAGCAGCCCGGTGGCCTCCAGCGCCCGGTTCAAACCCTGGCGGCTTTTGCCGGTGGCCACCGCGATGTAGCTGCCTGCGGCCGCCAGGCGTTCCAGGAGGCTTTCCACCCCCTCGAAAAGCCGCAGCTCCGGATCGCGGGTGAGATAGTGGTACCGGTAGCGTTCGGCAAATGACCGCCACTGCTCGGGCTTCAGATCCGGCACGGCGGTGCGCAGCGCATCGGCCAGGCCGAGCCCGATCACCCAGCTCGCCGCTTCGTCCGGCGGCACGGGCAGGGACATGTCGCGGCAGGCGCCCTGGATGGCGGCCACGATGGCCGGCGTCGAATCCATCAGCGTGCCGTCCCAGTCGAACACGACGAGCGAGTAGTTCATGCGGAATCCTTGTCGGTGGCGCGCGCCGGCGGCACGCGCGCTGCGCCCTGGCGCAACTGGACGAGTGTGTCGGCGCAGGCCGGCGGCAGCGGCGCCTCGAGCGCGAGCGGCTCGCCGCTCAGGGGGTGGGCCAGCGCCAGCGAATGCGCGTGCAGGAACATGCGGCGCAGCCCGTAGCGCCTGGCGAAGAGGTCGCGCACGGCGTCCTCGCCGTATTTGTCGTCGCCGACGATCGGAAAGCCGCTGGCGGCCAGGTGCACGCGGATCTGGTGCGTACGGCCGGTACGCAGCTCCGCCTCGACCAGGGTGTACCCGCCATAGCGCTCGCAGGCGCCGACGATGGTGTGCGCGCTCAGACCGGCGTCATCGACGCGCACGCGCCGCTCGCCGCTCTTGGTGGTCCACTTCAGCAAAGGCAGGCGGATGTGCTGGCGCGCGTTCTGGAAGTCGCCCTGGACCAGCGCGTAGTATTTCTTGGTCGAGCGCCCCTCGCGCAGCATGGCGTGCAGCGCCACCAGGGCGCTGCGCTTCTTGGCCAACATCAGCAGGCCGGAAGTCTCGCGATCGAGCCGATGCGCCAGTTCCAGAAAGCGCGCCTCGGGGCGCGCCGCGCGCAACTGCTCGATGACGCCGAAGGCCACCCCGCTGCCGCCGTGCGCGGCCACGCCGGCGGGCTTGTCGATCACGAGCAGCGCATCGTCCTCGTACACCACCGGGAAGCGGCCCGCCGGGACGAAGCGCGGCGCCTGAGTGGGCAGACGCAGCGGCGGCACGCGCACCAGGTCGCCGGCCTGGATGCGGTAGTCCACCGGCACCCGGCCGCGATTGACGCGGACCTGCCCGCCGCGGATCGCCTTGTAGAGATGGCTCTTGGGTACCCCCTTGCACAGCCGCAACAGGAAGTTGTCCAGGCGCTGCCCATCGTGCTCGGCGTCGATCTCGACGAGGCGGGCGGCGGGCGCGGCGGGCGCTAGGGGCTTTGTTTGCACGATGCGGAAAGCGGCATATAATCGTGAGGCCTGAAACGAGTGTCAGGCGGGGGTTGCAACGCGCCCTGGCGTCGAGACGCGCAATCCAGTCATGTGAAAAAATAACGATTCACGACTGTTGCCGTCGTCTCCGTCGGCGCGCTGGCATTGGGGCGACACGCATTGTACCGCCCACCCGCCCGATTCTCGACGGGCCGTCTCGGCCGCCAATCGTCGCCACTCGGTACAACCGAACGCCATTCCCGGTGTCGGCGATGCGCTCTTTTGCCGACGCAGCAATTCCGTAACCGTCGTACATACACCCCGCGCCCGGCCCCGCACCATCGTGAACCCTTCGCGATATGCACCGAGCGCTCCGCCGGCTCGCAGCCCCTGACATGACCTTACGCGCGTCATCGTTCCGTCACCGCTTCCTGCGCGCCCTCGCGCGGGCGGGTCGGACGATCACGCGCCGTGCCGGCTCGCCGGCCGCGCATTCCGTGTCAGGACCTGGCTCCCCTCCCTGTTCTTTCGCGCCCGCCGGCGCAACGTATCCGCCCGTTCCTGACGGGGCGCGCTGACGCGCGCAGGTTTGGTTTGCCCGTCGGCCATGCCGGATGGCCCGCAAGGCGGTGCGTCGAACATCGACGCGCCAACCTTACGGAGAAGCACATCCATGAAGCGCATGCTGTTCAATGCAACGCACCAGGAGGAACTGCGCGTTGCCATCGTCGATGGGCAGAAGCTCATCGATCTCGACATCGAGACTGCCGGGCGCGAACAACGCAAGGGCAACATCTATAAAGGTGTCATCACCCGCGTCGAGCCCAGCCTGGAAGCCTGCTTCGTCAACTACGGCGAAGAGCGCCACGGTTTCCTGCCGTTCAAGGAAGTCGCCCGTTCCTACTTCAAGGAAGGCGTCGACGTGCGCGGCGCCCGCATCCAGGACGTCCTGCGCGAAGGCCAGGAGATCATCGTCCAGGTCGAGAAGGAAGAGCGCGGCAACAAGGGCGCGGCCCTCACCACCTTCATCTCGCTGGCCGGCCGCTACCTGGTCCTGATGCCCAACAACCCGCGCGGCGGCGGCGTATCGCGCCGCGTCGAGGGCGAGGACCGCCAGGAGCTGCGCGAAGCGATGGACCAGCTCGACGTGCCGCAAGGCATGAGCCTGATCGCACGCACCGCCGGCATCGGGCGCAATGTCGAAGAGCTGCAGTGGGACCTGTCCTACCTGATGCAGCTCTGGCGCGCCATCGAGAGCGCCGCCAGCGAGAACGCCGGCCCGGTCCTGATCTATCTGGAATCCAGCCTGGTCATCCGCGCCATCCGCGACTACTTCTCGCCCGACATCGGCGAGATCCTGATCGACACCGACGAAATCGCCGAGCAGGCCACCGCGTTCATGAGCGTGGTGATGCCGGACAACGTGCAGCGCGTCAAGCGCTACCGCGACGACGTGCCGCTGTTCTCGCGCTTTCAGATCGAACACCAGATCGAGACCGCGTACTCGCGTACCGTGCCCCTGCCCTCCGGCGGCGCCGTGGTGATCGACCACACGGAAGCGCTGGTCGCGGTCGACGTGAACTCGGCGCGCGCCACGCGCGGCAGCGACATCGAGGAAACCGCGCTGCGCACCAACCTCGAAGCCGCCGAGGAAGTCGCCCGCCAGTTGCGCCTGCGCGATCTGGGCGGCCTCATCGTCATCGACTTCATCGACATGGAAGACAGCCGCAACCAGCGCGCTGTCGAGCAGTGCCTGCGCGAGTCCCTGCACGTCGATCGCGCGCGCGTACAGATGGGCAAGATCTCGCGCTTCGGCCTGATGGAGCTGTCGCGCCAGCGCCTCCGCCCGGCGTTGAACGAGGGCTCGCACATCACCTGCCCGCGCTGCAACGGCACCGGCGTGATCCGCGACACCGAATCCTCCGCCCTGCACGTGCTGCGCCTGCTGCAGGAAGAGTCCATGAAGGACAACACCGCGGCGGTGCACGCCCAGGTGCCGGTCGAAGTCGCCACCTTCCTGCTCAACGAGAAGCGCGGCGACATCGCCAAGCTCGAAGCCCGTCTCAAGGTCAACGTGGTGCTGATTCCCAACAAGCACCTCGAGACGCCGCACCACCACCTGGAACGCCTGCGCCACGACGATCCGCGCCTGGAAGAAGCCAAGTCCAGCTTCGAGCTGGTCGAAGCGCCCAGCACGATCATGGACTGGGTGCCGCCGGGCGCCGATGTCAAGGTCAAGCCGGAAGCGCTGGTCAAGGGCATTACGCCCTCCCAGCCGGCGCCCACGCCGTCCCAGCCCGTGCCGGCAGCCGCGGCCGCCGCCGCCCCGGCCATCATGGAACGTCCGCCCAAGAGCTTCCTGCGCCGCCTGGCGTCGTGGCTGGGCCTGGAGAGCGCCCCGGCCCCCGTGGAAGCCGCGCCCGCCGCGCCGGCAGCCCCCGCTGCCAAGTCTGAAGGACAGGGCCGCCGCGGTGGCCGTCAGGGCGAACGCGGCAACGGGAACCGTCGCCCGCCGCGCCGCGCCGAGGACGGTGCCGCCCGTGCCGAGCGGGCGCCGCGCACCGAGCGCAGCGAACGCGGCGAGCGCGTGGAAAAAGCCGACAAGGCCGAGCGCAGCCGCCGCTATGACGCCGACCAGCTCGACCTGAGCGCCGAGCGCACGTCCGCCGAACTCGCCGAAGCCGCCGAAGGCCAGGACGCGCGCGGCGCGCGTGGCCGCCGCGGCCGTCGCGGCGGTCGCCGTGACGAGGCGCGCGCCGAGCGCACCGACGAGGCCGTGCAAGCCATCGATACCGCGGCCGGCGCCAGCGTCGCCGCCACGGCCGAGATTGCCGCCGCAGCCCCCGCCGCGCTCGCGCCGGAGAAGAAGCTGGCCGACATGGACTTGCCCGACCTCGAACTCGCGCCGTCGGCCGACATCGAGGAAGGCGCCGAGGAAGGTGGCGAGTTCGCCACCACCGACGAGAACGGCGAACCGGAACGCGCGCGCCGCCGTCGCCGCCGCGGCCGTCGCGGACGTCGTTCGGGTGAGGTCGAGGGCAGCGCCGACCAGGCAACCGAGGGCGGCGACGCCCCGGCCGCCGAGCCAGCCGATGCCGCCGCCCTGCCCGTGGCCGCGGCGACTGCGGTGAGCACGGTCGGCATCGCCGCCCATGACGTGAACGAAACCGCCGCCCCGGCAGCCGAACGGCCCGCAGCCGGCGACCTGCCGGCCTCCGAGCCCGTGGCCGCGACCCCGGCCACGCCGGCGAGCCCGGTCGAAACGGCTTCCACGGCCGCGCCGGTGCAGGCCGACGTCTCCGAGCCTGTGGCTGTCGAGCCCGAGCCCGTGCAACCGGCGGCGACGGTGTCCGCCGCTGCTGCTACCGCGGCCCAACCGGCCGCCGCCGAAGCACCGGCTGCGCCGGCGAACGCAGCGCCTGCCGCACCCGCCGCCGAAGAGGTCCAACGCGCGCCGGCGCCCGAGGCCGCAAGCGCCTCGCCGCAAGCCCCGGAGGCGTTCACGCCGGATGCCGAGCCCCACGCGGCGCCGGCCGTCTCGCCGGCCGACACCATCGCCCCGGAAGATGCCGTGCCCCATGCGCCGGCGCATCCGGCCGAAGCCGCCCAGGGCGTCACGGAGCCCGTCGCGCCGGCATCGATGCCCGCCGCCGCGCCTACGGCACAGCAACCGGCGCAGCAGCCGGCAACGGCCAGCGCCGCGGCCCCCGGCCTGCACGCCGCAGTCGAAGCCGCCGGCATGCAGTGGATCGAGACCGACCCGGCACGGCTCGCCGCCATCCGGGCCGAGATCGCCAGCGCCCCGCGCGCCACGCACCCTCCGCGTGAACGCAAGCCGGCGCCGGTCGTGGCCAACGAGCCGCTGATCCAGGTCGAGACCCGCCGGCAAGGCTGACCGCAGCCCTCCTCGCGGCCCAAGCCCTGCGCGACGTCTGTCGTGCAGGGCTTTTTTCTTGCATCTTGCTTTCAAAATGGGCAAAACCCCCGGCACTTTCCGGTATTTTGCCGTCAACCCGTTTATGCGTCGGCGTCACGGGCTTGTCACATGAGGTATCCACAATACGTGGACTCCTCATGACAGGTCCGACGACATGAAACAGTTTCTCAGTCTCTCGCTGGTGGGTGTTGCTTGCGCCTTTGGCGCGCCGGCTTTCGCAGCGGAATGCCCGCGCGGCGCCCTGGACGCCAAATTCTGCGACGTGGACGACGACATGGTGGCGGACGCGCCGACCGACCCGAAGCAATGGGTCGACCCCGGCACCCTGATCTTCGCCTATACCCCGGTCGAGGATCCCGAGGTCTACCGCGGCGTGTGGGACGAATTCCTGCGCCACATGGAGAAAGTCACCGGCAAGAAGGTCCAGTTCTTCCCGGTGCAGTCCAACGCGGCCCAGCTCGAGGCCATGCGTTCCGGACGGCTGCACGTGGCGGGCTTCAACACCGGCAGCAATCCTCTCGCGGTGAACTGCGCCGGCTTCGTGCCCTTCACGATGATGGCCGACAAGCAGGGCGTCTATGGCTACGAGATGGAGATCATCGTGCCGGCCGCCAGCCCGGTGCAGAGCATCGAGGAGCTCAAGGGCAAGACCATCGCCTTCACGTCGCAGACCTCGAATTCCGGCTACAAGGCGCCCTCGGCGCTGCTCGCCAGCAATTACGGCATGCAGGCCGACAAGGACTACAAGACCGCCTTCTCCGGCAAGCACGACAATTCGATCATCGGCGTGGCAAACGACGACTACGATGCCGCCGCAGTGGCGAACTCGGTGCTCAACCGCATGGTCGCGCGCAACGCGGTGGACTCGGCCAAGCTGCGCAGTATCTACAAGTCGCAGTCCTTTCCCACCACCGGCTACGGCTACGTCTATAACCTCGAGCCCGGGCTCGCCGCCAAGGTCAAGGACGCCTTTTTCACGTTCGACTGGGAGGGTAGCGCCCTGCTGAAGGAATTCGGCAAGTCCGAGCCGGCACAGGAAGCCTTCATCCCCATCACCTACAAGGAACACTGGGCGGTGGTGCGTGGCATCGATCAAGCCATGAACGTGTCTTACGCCTGCCAATGAGCACGCCAGCCCGACCCGCCGCGCTGCTCGAACTGCAGGGGCTGGCCAAACGCTACCCCGGCGGCGAGCTTGCCCTGGACCGGGTCGATCTCGCCGTGCCGGCGGGTCAGGTGCTTGCCCTGATCGGGCCTTCGGGCGCGGGCAAGAGCACCCTGATCCGCTGCATCAACCGCCTGGTCGAGCCCAGCGGCGGCGACGTGCTGCTGCAGGGCCGCAGCCAGTTGCGCCTGGGCGCGCGCGAGCTGCGCCTGGCACGCCGTCAGCTAGGCATGATCTTCCAGGAGTACGCCCTGGTCGAGCGCCTGACGGTGATGGAGAACGTGCTCTCCGGACGGCTGGGATACACCGGCTTCTGGCGAAGCTGGGCCCGGCGCTTTCCCGCCGTGGACGTGGGCCGCGCGTTCGAGCTGCTCGAACGCGTCGGTCTGACCGGTTTCGAGAACAAGCGTGCCGATGCGCTGTCTGGAGGACAGCGCCAGCGCGTGGGCATCGCCCGCGCGCTGATGCAGGAACCGCTGCTGCTCCTGGTCGACGAGCCTACCGCCAGCCTGGACCCGCGCACCTCGCGCCAGATCATGCGGCTGCTGTGCGAGATCTGCCGCGAACGCGGGCTGTCGGCCATCGTCAACATCCACGACGTCGGTCTCGCCGCGCAGTTCGCCGACCGTATCGTCGGCCTGCGCAAGGGGCGGCTGGTCTATGACGGAAAGCCCGCCGGCTTGACCCCGGAGGTGCTGACCGAGATCTACGGCCAGGAGGACTGGCAGACCGCGGGACACGCCGACGATGCTGGCCAGATCGCGGACGGCGCCGCCGCCGGCGCGCCGCCATCCGACGCCCGCAGCGCCGCCTGGCACTCGGCCCCGACACCCGCATGAACCCGCCGATCCCGAGCCGCCCCGCGCCGCCACCGGCGCAGTGGCGCAAACCGCCGTTCATCCGGTCGGTGCGTTGGCGTGCCCTGCTCCTGCTTCTCGTCCTCGCCTACCTGGTGGCCGCCTTCGCGTCGATTTCGGTCGACTGGACACGGGTGGCGCAGGGCCTGGTACGCGGATGGCGCTTCGTGGCGGCCTTCGCCGAGCCGGACTTCGTCAGCCGTTGGCGGGAGATCAGCGAGGGCCTGCTCGAGAGCCTGGCCATGGCCGTCGCCGCCACCGCTCTGGGCGTGCTGCTGAGCATTCCCGTCGGCCTCGGCGCGGCGCGCAACCTCAGCCCGCTGCCGGTGTATCTCGCATGCCGCGGCTTCATCGCAGTGACGCGGGCGTTTCCCGAACTCATCATTGCCATCCTGCTGGTCAAGATGTTCGGCTTCGGCCCGCTCGCCGGCATGATCACGCTGGTGATCGCCTCCATGGGCTTTCTCGGCAAGCTGCTGGCCGAGGAGATCGAGACGGCGGATCGCGGCCAGCTCGAAGCCGTGCGCGCCACCGGCGCGCGCTGGCCGCAGTGGATCGTGTACGCGGTGCAGCCGCAGGTCATGCCGCGCCTGATCGGCTTGTCGCTGTATCGCCTGGACATCAACTTTCGCGAAGCCGCGATCATCGGCATCGTCGGCGCGGGCGGCATCGGCTCGACGCTCAACACTGCCTTCGACCGCTATGAGTTCCAGACCGCCGCCGCGATCCTGCTGCTGATCATCGGCATCGTGATGCTCTGCGAGTACGCCTCGGGCCACGTGCGCCGGAGGTTCCTGTGAGCGGCCGTCCCGTCGAGCCCGCGCCGATCTGGCAGCGCCGCACGGCGGCCGCGCAGCGCTGGTCCTGGCTGTGCTGGGCCGGCGCCGCCCTGATTTTCGCGGCAAGCTGGAAGCTCGTCTCGGACAACACGATCTGGGCCTTTGCCGCCGACGCCCCGGCCGCCGGGTGGGACATGGTGTCGCGCATGTGGCCGCCGCGCTGGAGCTACCTCGGCCAGCTTCTGCGACCGCTCTGGGACACGCTGAACATCGCCACCCTGGGCACGGCGCTGGGCACGTTGATCGCCGTTCCGCTGGCGTTCCTGGCGGCACGCAACACGACCCCGAGCCGCTGGCTGATGCGTCCGCTGGCGCTCACCATCATCGTCGCGTCGCGATCGATCAACTCGCTGATCTGGGCGCTGCTCCTGGTGACCGTGGTCGGACCGGGCGTGCTCGCCGGCATCATCGCCATCGCCCTTCGCTCGATCGGCTTCATCGGCAAGCTGCTGTACGAGTCGATCGAGGAAATCGACGTCGGCCAGGTGCAGGCCATCAGCGCCACCGGGGCGAGCCGGTGCCAGGTGCTGAGCTATGCCGTGATGCCGCAGATCATGCCGACCCTGGTCGGCACGACCGTCTACCGCTGGGACATCAACATCCGCGAGTCGACGGTGCTCGGCATCGTCGGCGCGGGCGGCATCGGCCTGCCGCTGGCCGCGTCGGTCGACACCCTGGCGTGGCCTCAGGTGACAGTCATCTTCGCCGCGATCCTGCTCACCGTGTTTGCGGCCGAATGGGTATCGCTGCGGGTCCGCCAGGCTCTGATCTGATGGCTTGCACCCGGGCCCGGAGCCCGGGAAAGGCTGTGGACTGCAGGTCAGACCCGGTTGCGGACCTATTTCTTCTGCGCCGCGGCGGCCGCTGCGCGCGCCGCCTGCTTGCGATCGTCCCCCACCCGGCGCACGTGCGGCCGCTCGCCGACCATCTCCAGGTAGCGCTTGACCCGATCCGCGCCGAGCGCCTCGGCGAGCAGGTCCTCGCCATACACCTGCCTGCAGGCCGAGCCCACCAGCGGCAGGTGCACGATGGCCGCGCAATCGGCCTGCGAGAACACCGGCCCGCCGAAATACGGATCGAAGCGGGCCAGCCGTGCCAGGGCCTTCAGATTGCGTTCGAGCTCGCGGCGCACCGAGGCGTTCAGGTCGGCATTCTTGGGCGCGCCGAAGAACGCCTGCGGATACAGCTTGCGGGCGACCAGCTCGACGTGCAGCTCGAGGTACTGGATCAGTTCACGACACTTGGCGCGATGGTAGACATCCTGCGGAAACAGCGACACCTGGGGATAGGCGTCCTCCAGGTATTCCACGATGGTGTGCGATTCGGAGATCGGGCCTTCGTCGGTCATGATGAAAGGCACTTTGCCGAGGGGTGAGTAGCGCAGCATGGCCTCTTCCTGCGAAACTGGCTGTTGCACCTCCTTGAACTCGACTTCCATTTCCAGCAGCGCCAGCTTGACCTTGTTGTAGTAGTTGCTGATCGAAAAACCGTGTAGTTCCAGCACGTATCGTCTCCTCGTAGGCATGGGCGCGACTCGCCGCCCGGCGGGCCGTTCGCCCATGTTACCCCCTGCGCCGCGCGCCGAGGCGGCAATCAGCGGCCCTTCGGCCGCACCGGGCGGCGCGAAAGGCGCGGCCAGAACCGAACGCACAGGGGGCGATAGCGTCGACAGGCCCTAGGCCGCGTCCTCGGACGACCCGACGCTGGCCGAGCCGCGCGCCGCGGGCCGGCCCGTGCCTTCCCGCTCCATCAGTTCGTACCACATGGCGTTGAGCACCGCGAAGGTCGCGGCCAGGCCCAGCCCAAGTATCCACGCGAAGTACCACATCGTCGTTTCCTCTTTACGGTTTGTCTGGTGAGTCTTGCCGTCCGGTGACGGGCACATGCCCGCGCCGGACGCAGGGCGCCTGAGGCGCCGGGGTGGACCGATCTCGCCAGCCTTGCCCGAACGGCGAGGCTGGCGCTTCGGTCCCGTGGTCAATAGGCGTGGCCGCCGTCCTCGATGCTGCTACGGTCGACTTTGCCCCACAGCACGCGATACACCCAGGTCGTATACGCCAGGATGATCGGCATGAAGATCAGGGTCACGACCAGCATGATGAACAGCGTCAAGTGGCTGGACGAGGCATCCCACACCGTGAGGCTGGCGCGCGGATCGGCCGAGGACGGCAACAGGAAGGGGAAGGTTGCGAAGCCGACGGTCAGGATGATGCTCAGCACGGACAGCGAGCTGGCCAGCATCGTGGCCCCTTCCCGGCGGGCGCGCATCAGCACGAAGGCGAGCAGGGCGCCGCCCACGCCCAGCACCGGCGCGATCCAGGTCAGCGGCTGGGCCGCGTAATTGTCGAACCAGGCGCGGCCGGCGACCTCGACCGTCTTGCGCAGCGGATTGGACACGCCGGTCGGATCGATCGTGCTGACGATGCGATAGCCGTCCACCAGGTACCACAGCACCACGCCGCCCAGGGCGAACAGCACGGCCGTGAGCAAGGCGGCGATGCTGCCGAAGGCGCGCGCACGCTCGCGCACCGGGCCCGTGGTCTTGAGCACCAGCCAGCTCGCGCCGTGCATGGCCAGCATCGCCACCGAGACCAGTCCGCACAGAATGGGGAACGGCGTCAGCAGCCCGAAGAAAGTGCCGTCGTAGAAGATGCGCAGATCGTCGGTCAGGCGGAACGGTACGCCGAGCAGCACATTGCCGATGGCCACGCCGAAGATCAGCGAGGGCACGAAGCCGCCGATGAAAAGCGCCCAGTCCCAGCCGCTGCGCCAGCGCGCGCTCTCGTTCTTGCTGCGGTACTTGAACCCCACCGGGCGCAGGATGAGCGCGAAAAGGATCGCGAACATCGCCAGGTAGAAGCCGGAGAAGGACACCGCGTAGAGCGGCGGCCAGGCGGCGAAGATCGCACCGCCGCCGAGAATCAGCCAGACCTGGTTGCCTTCCCAGACCGGGCCCACGGCGTTGATGACGATGCGCCGCTCGAGATCGGTGCGGCCGACGAAGGGCAGCAGCATGCCGGTGCCCAGGTCGAAGCCGCCCGTGACGGCGAAGCCGATCAGCAGCACGCCGAGCAGCAGCCACCAGATCAGGCGCAGGGTGTCGTAGTCAAGCAGTGTGTGCAGGATCATGGCCTACTCCGAAGTGACGAGGCGTTGCGAGACCTGGTCGGTGACCAGCGGCACTTCCCGCCCGGGATCGGGCTCCGGCCCCTTGCGTATGGCCTTGAGCATGAGCGACATCTCGATGACGATGAGCACGGTATAGATCGCGCCGAAGCCGATGATGGTGCCGAGCACGGTGTAGGGGCTCAGGCTGGACACCGCCGAAGCCGTGGGCAGCACGCCCTCGATCACCCACGGCTGGCGGCCGTACTCCGCCACGATCCAGCCCAGTTCGGCTGCGATCCAGGGCAGCGGAATCGACCACACCGCCACCTTGAGCAGCCAGGGCCGGCCGGCGAGGTTGCGCCGCGCGGACAGGATGAAGAAGACGGCCATCAGCACGATGAAGTACATGCCGAGCAGCACCATGATGCGGAACGACCAGAACAGCGGGGCCACGCGCGGTACGGTGTCGCGCGCGGCCTGCGCGATCTGCTCGTCGGTGGCCTGACGCGGATCGTCCACGTAGGGATGCAGCAGCAAGGCATAGCCCAGCTCGAGCACGTGCTCCTCCAGCGTGGCGACGTCCTCGGGGCTGGCCGATTCCCGCCCGCCGGCGGCGCGCACCTTGAGCATGGCGTCGTACGCCTGGATGCCGTTGCGGATGCGCTGCTCGGCAGACTCGATGAGATCCTTGATGCCCGGGATCTCGCCGGTGAGCGAACGCGTGCCGATCAGCCCCATCATCATCGGAATGTGCACCGCGTAGCGGTTCTCCTGGCCGTCCTGGTCGGGGATGCCGAGGATGGTGAACGCCGCCGGCGCGGGCTGGGTTTCCCACATGCCTTCGATGGCCGCGAGCTTCATGTGCTGGTGCTCGGTGGCGAGGTAGCCGCTCTCGTCGCCCAGCACCACCACCGACAGCGCAGCCGCCAGGCCGAACGAGGAGGCCACGGTCATCGAGCGCTTGGCCAGGTCGATGTGCCGCCCCTTGATCAGATACCAGGCCGATACGCCCAGCACGAACACCGCCGCGGTGACATAGCCCGCCGACACCGTGTGCACGAACTTGGCCTGCGCCACCGGGTTCATGAGCACCGCCATGAAGTCGGTGACTTCCATGCGCATGGTCTCGGGGTTGAAGGTCGAGCCCACCGGGTTCTGCATCCAGCCATTGGCAATCAGGATCCAGAGCGCCGAGAGGTTCGAGCCCAGGGCCACGCACCAGGTCGCAACGAGGTGGCCGACGCGCGAGAGCTTGTCCCAGCCGAAGAAGAACAGCCCGACGAAGGTGGCTTCCAGGAAGAACGCCATCAGGCCCTCGATCGCCAGCGGTGCGCCGAAGATATCGCCGACGTAATGGCTGTAGTAGCTCCAGTTCATGCCGAACTGGAACTCCATGACGAGCCCGGTGGACACCCCGAGCACGAAATTGATGCCGAACAGCACCCCCCAGAACTTCGTCATCTGCCGCCAGATCAATCGGCCCGTCATGACGTAGACGGTCTCCATGATGGCGATCAGCACCGACAAGCCCAGTGTCAGCGGCACGAACAGAAAGTGATATAGCGCTGTGAGCGCGAACTGAAAGCGCGATAGCGCGACGACATCCAAGTCCATACTTCTCTCCTTCCCCAAGGAAAACTCAATCCGGGCGCAAGTCCCTCAGCCCACGTTCGAATGCCGGCTCGCCGCGTCGTGCGTCGGTGAGCAGCCTGCCGTCGGACAGGATCAGCAGGCGGTCCGCAAGCTGCGCCTCGCGGCGCAGATGCGTGGCAATGAGCAGGGTGCGGCCATGCGCGTGTTCGGCCAGCCGGGCCAGGACGTCGCGGGCGGTGGCCGCGTCCAGCCCTTCGGTGGGCTCGTCGAGCAGCCACAGCGGCGCGGGATGCAGGAACAGGCGGGCGAGCGCCAGGCGGCGCGCCTGGCCGCCGGACAGGCCCAGCCCCTGCTCTCCCAGCGGCGTGTCGAGGCCGCGAGGCAATGTATGGACATGATCGGCCAGCCCGGCATCGGCCAAGGCTCGCCACAGGCGTGCTTCGTCGGCGCGCGGATTGGCCAGGCGCAGGTTCTCGCGCACGCTGTCGCGAAAGATGTCGGAACGCTGCACGAGCCATGCGCTGGCCGGCGCCTCGACACGCCCCGTCCAGGCATCGGCCTCGCCCGCGATCAACGCGAGCAGGCTGCTCTTGCCGGCGCCGCTCGCGCCGAGCACGGCCACGCGCTCGCCGGCGTCGATGCGCAGCGTCATCGCGTGCAGCACGGGCCGGCCCGAACCGGCGGGCGTCCAGCCCGCTTGCTCCAGGCGCAGCGCGGCCTCGTGCGGCGCGGCGGCCTTGGCCGGGGCCGTGCCGGCGCGCAGGCGCGGCGCCGTGCGGCGTACGGCCACCAGCATGCGGCCCGACTCGACCGCGCCGCGGCGCAAGGCGGCCAGCGGCTCGGCCGCGCCGAGCAGAAAGAGCAGCACCAGCATGGCCTGCGGTGCATCGATCCGGCCGGCGGCGAACCAGGCACCCACGCCGGGGATCAGCGCGGCCAGCGCGACGGCCTGCACGGCGCCGAGCAGGAAGGCGGCGCGCGCATCCACGCGGCTGCCGGCGAGATCGGCGGCAGCGAGCCGCCGCTCCAGCCTTTCGATGCCGTCGACGGCGAGCGCCAGGCGCCCGGCCATGGCCAGCTCGACCTGCCCCGAGACGAGATCGATGGTGCGCGAGCGCAGCGCCTCGAGCGCCAGCGCGCGCCGGGCCGCCGAACGCGCCGCCGCGCGCCCCGTGTGCAGCAACACCAGCGCACTGGCCAGGGCCAGCCAGAGAAACAGCGAGAGGCCGGCCCACGGGGCATACCAGGCGAGCAGCGCCCCCGCGGCCAGCCAGGCGAGCAGGGCACAGGCGGCCGGCACGATCAGGCGCAGGTACAGGCCGTCGAGCGCGTCGACGTCCGATGTCAGGCGAAACAGCGCCCGCGCCGGGCGGGCCAGCAGTTCGCGCGCGCCAGAGGCCGCCGACCAGCCGGCGAAAAGCCGCAGCCGCAGCGTCGCCAGAGCGGCCAGCGTGGCGTCGTGCGTGAACACCCGCTCGCCATAGCGCGTGAAGGTGCGGCCGACGGCCAGCAGGCGTATGCCGGCGGACGGCACGAACACATCGAAGGCCAGCGCCGTGCTCAGCGACAGGCCGGCGATCGCGGTCGCCGTGATGAACCAGCCCGACAACCCCAGCAGGGCCATGCCCATGGCCACCGTCAGCGCCGCCAGCGCCATCCCGGCGAGCAAGGTGCGGCGCCGCTGGCCGCCGATCGCGCAAAGCACCGTGCGCAGGTCGGTAGCGGCGGTGGCGGTGGCGGCGGCCCGGGGCGTGGACGCCCCCGCGCCCTGCCCGGTCCGGCCGGCGACGGGATCGGTGCGATGCTCGGTGGACATTACGCAGCCTCCGCGCGTGGAGCGGGATCGGCCAGCTCGACGCTGCAGCCCAGCCGGGCGACGAGGCGCGGGTCGTGCGTGGCCACGAGCAGCGTGCGGCCCTCGCCGAGCGCAAGCAGGCTGTCGATGACCGCATCCGCGGTGGCGCGATCCAGGTGCGCGGTGGGTTCGTCCGCCAGGATCAGATCGCATGCCGGATCGGCTGCAGCCCGGGCGATGGCCAGGCGCACGGCCTCGCCCCCGGACAGGCCGGCGGCGCCCTCGCCCAGACGAGCCGCACCGCGCCGCTCGGCCACGAGATCCAGGTGCGCCAGGCCGAGCGCCCGCCGCACGGCGGCGGCATCGACGCCGGGCCGGCCCAGGCGCACGTTGCCGCCCAGCGTGGCGGCGAAGAAATGCGGGCGCTGGCCGACCCAGGCCATGCGCGCACGCAGCCGGGCGGCGTTGGCGCCATGCAGGGTTTCGCCCTGGATCAGCACGCGACCGCTGTCCGGCGCGAGCAGGCCCGCCACCAAGGCCAGCAGCGTGGATTTGCCGGCGCCGCTGTCGCCGGTGATCGCCAGGTGCCCGCCCGCGGCCAGCTCCAGCGAGAATTCGCGCAGCGGCGCCGACGCATGGCCCGGGTAGGCGAAGCTGACCGCATCGAGGCGGACTTCGGGTGGAACGCGGGCGCCGGCCGCAGGCGCCGCCGCGGACGCGCCGCCCGGCAGCGGCAACACCTCGCGCCCTAGCGCCGCGAGCGCGGCCTCGCCGGCCTCGCCGGCTGCGCGGTCGTGCCAGACGCTCGCCAGCTCGCGCAGGGGTTCGAAGAATGCGGGCGCCAGCAGCAGCACGAACACGCCCTGGCCCAGGCTCAGGCTGGCGCCCCAGGCGCCGAAAGGCAGTTGGCCAAGCAGGTGAAAGCCGACATAGACGGCGACCAGCGCCACGCCCAGCGCGGAGAACAGCTCCAGCACCGCCGAGGAAAGAAAGGCGATGCGCAGCACGGCCATGGTGCGGATGCGCAGCGACTGCGACAGGGCGCGCAAGCGCCGCCGCGTATAGGCCAGGGCGCCGAGCCCGCGCAGGCTGGCCAGGCCGCGCAGGCGATCCAGCACATAGGCGTTCAGGCTGCCCAGCTCGCGCAGGTGGGCCTCGCTCGCGGCCTGCGCCCGCCAGCCCACCAGGGCCATGAAGATCGGAATGAGCGGCGCGGTGAAGACCAGGATCAGCGCCGCCAGCCAGGAAACGCAGGCCACCGCGGCAGCCAGCGCCAGGGGCACGACCTGCACCTTGACGCGTGCCGCCCGGTAGCGCGTGAGATAGGGAGTAATGGCCTCGGCCTGCTCGGCCAGCGCGCTCGCGGCGGCCCCGGCCGCGACGCGGCGAGCGTCGAAAGGCGAAGCGCCGGCCAGCGCGCGCAGGCCGGCCCTGCGGCGCTCGCCGACCTGCGCGCGGGCCCGGGCGTAGCTCAGACGCACGCCCCAGGCATCCGCCGCCGCACGCGCCAGCGCCAGCACCAGAAACGACCCGCCGATCAGGGCCAGCCAGTCCAGGCCGGCCTGCCCCGCCGCCAGACGCTGCGCGACCCAGGCCAGCAGGGCCGCCTGGGGCAGCCACAGCAAGGCCGCGAAAGTCTGCAGGGCAATGCCGAAGGATGCCGACGGGATACTCACTGGACTACCCTCCTGTCGCTGGCGCGACATCCTCCCCACGGGAGGAATCGCGCCACCTTCGGACGGCCGGGCGGTGGCGCTCATGCGCGTACTCCCGGACGGCGACGCGCCCGGCTTACGCGCGCCATGCGCGGCGACGGCTCGCGCAGGCAGGCCCGACAGGACGCAGCAGCGCCGGCGCCACAACGCAACGCCGCCGTGCGCGCCCCATCGAACGTGCTCATATCGGGATGCATATGGATACATCCGACGCACACGTCCGGCCGTTGCCTTCCAGAAAACCCTCGTACCGTCATTGTCGGATCGCCAGACGCTGCGCGAACCCTTCAGGTGAAGAGCCGCCGGAGCGATTGAATAACCTAGTTTACGTCAGGGATATTACGTCTGGAATGGGGCATTATGACTCAGGGGCCCCAAGCCCATGCCTCATTGCGGGGCATGCGCTGTCACGCCGCATCGTTTCGCGCGCCGGGCGCGCCGCAGGCGTTGCGCGCGAACGACAGACGCACACGCTCTCGCCGCCCGCATGGGGCGGCGAGAGCGGCGGTCGAATGCAGGATGGGCCGGCGAGCGCCGGCCTCAGGCACCCTTCGTCAGGAGAGGACGGCCTCGGCGGGCTGGCGCGTGAGCAGGGCCAGCAGTTGCGCGATCTCGTCGCGCATGCGGCGGCGGTCGACGATCATGTCGATGGCGCCCTTCTGCAGGAGGAACTCCGCGCGCTGGAAGCCTTCCGGCAGCTTCTCGCGCACCGTCTGCTCGATGACCCGCGGGCCGGCGAAGCCGACCAGGGCCTTGGGCTCTGCGATGACCACGTCGCCCACGAAAGCGAAGCTGGCGGACACGCCGCCCATGGTCGGGTCGGTCAGCACGCTGATGAAGGGCAACTGGTGCTGCGCGAGCTGCGTCAGTACGGCGTTGGTCTTGGCCATCTGCAGCAGCGACAGCAGGCTCTCCTGCATGCGCGCGCCGCCCGAGGCGGCAAAACAGAGATAGGGGGTGTGCTGCTCGATCGCGGCGCGCACGCCGACGGCGAAACGCTCGCCGACCACCGAGCCCATGGAGCCGCCCATGAACTGGAACTCGAAGGCCGAGGCAACCAGCGGAATGCCGCGCACGGACCCGCTCATGACGACCAGGCCTTCGGATTCGCCGGTCTGCGCCGCCGCTTCCTTCAGGCGATCGGGATACTTCTTGGTGTCCTTGAACTTGAGCGTATCGACCGGGCCGATGTCGCCGCCGAGTTCCGTGCGGCCCTCGCGGTCCAGGAAGGCGTCCAGGCGGTCGCGCGCACTGATGCGCAGGTGGTGATCGCACTTGGGGCAGACCTGCAGGTTCTTGCGCAGGTCATCCTGGTACAGGACCGATTCGCAGGCCGGACACTTGGTCCACAGGCCTTCCGGAACACGGCGCTGGGTCTGGTTCTCCGACGTCTTGATACGTGGCGGAAGCAGTTTCTCGAGCCAGCTCACGATGTAGGATCCTTTGTTGGGTAGACGAAAAAGCCCGGGCCTGGGCCCGGGCGCATTGGGTCAGGCGGCCTTGCCCTGGCGGGCGTCGAGCGCGCTGCGGATCGTGGCGAGCCACTGCCCTGCCGCGCGCGCGGCCGCTTCCGGCTGTGCGGCGGCATCCACGCCCTGCACGGCCTGGGCGATGGTGTCGACGAGCTTGGAGCCGATCACCACAGCGTCGGCCACCTCGGCCACCGCGCTGGCGCTGGCCGCGTCGCGAATGCCGAAGCCCACGCCCACCGGCAGCGTCACGCTGCGGCGGATGCGCGCCACGTTGCGCGCCACGTCGGCGGTGTCCAGGTGCCCCGCCCCCGTCACGCCTTTGAGCGAGACGTAATAGACGTAGCCGCGCGCGACCTCGGCAACCGTGGCGATGCGCGCATCCGAGGACGTCGGAGCGAGCAGGAAGATCGGGTCGATCTGCCGCCCGCCGAGCAGACGCGAGAACTCGTCGACCTCTTCCGGCGGATAGTCCACCGTCAGCACACCGTCCACCCCGGCTTGGGCGGCCGCATCCACGAAGGCCGCGGCGCCCATGCGCTCGATGGGATTGGCGTAGCCCATCAGGACGATGGGGGTGTCAGCGTCCTGCGCGCGGAACTCGCGCACCATGCCGAGCACGTCGCGCAGGCTCACGCCGTTGGCCAGCGCGCGCTCGGCGGCGGCCTGGATGACCGGGCCGTCGGCCATCGGGTCGGAGAACGGCACGCCCAGCTCGATCACGTCGGCGCCCGCCGCCACCAGGGCGTGCATGGCCGCGACGGTGACCGCCGGGGCGGGATCGCCCGCCATCAGGTAGGGAATCAGGGCCGTGCCGCCCTGGCGGGCGGCGAAGGCGGCGGACAGGCGGGGGGAGGATTTCACGGTCGTCATGGCGATCTCCTCACAGTTGCAGCCCGGCGCGCTCGGCGACCGTGTGCATGTCCTTGTCGCCGCGGCCGGACAGGTTGACCAGGATGATCTGATCCTTGGCCATCGTAGGCGCGATCTTCACGGCGTGCGCGATGGCGTGGGCCGATTCCAGCGCGGGCATGATGCCCTCGATGCGGCAGCAGCCGTGAAAGGCCGCCAGGGCTTCGTCGTCGGTGATGGTGACGTAGCTCGCCCGCCCCGAATCCGCCAGCCAGGCGTGCTCGGGGCCGACGCCCGGATAGTCCAGCCCCGCCGAGACCGAATGCGTCTCGGTGATCTGGCCGTGCGCATCCTGCAGCAGATAGGTGCGGTTGCCGTGCAGCACGCCGACCGTGCCGCCGGTGATCGAGGCGGCATGCTTGCCGCTCGCTAGGCCGTGGCCGCCGGCTTCGACGCCGATCAGCTTGACGTCGGGGAAGTCGAGATACGGATGGAAGATGCCGATGGCGTTGGAGCCGCCGCCCACCGCGGCCACCACCACGTCGGGCTGACGCCCGGCGTCGCGCGGCATCTGTTCGATGCACTCGCGGCCGATGATGACCTGGAAGTCGCGCACCAGCGAGGGATACGGGTGCGGGCCGGCCACCGTGCCGATGATGTAGAAGGTGTTCTCGACGTTGGTGACCCAGTCGCGCATCGCCTCGTTCATGGCGTCCTTCAGCGTGCGCGAGCCGGATTCGACCGGCACCACCGAGGCGCCCAGCAGCTTCATGCGGTAGACGTTGGCGGCCTGCCGGCGCACGTCCTCCGAACCCATGTAGACCACGCATTCCAGGCCGTAGCGGGCGGCCACCGTGGCGGTGGCCACACCGTGCTGGCCGGCGCCGGTCTCGGCGATCACGCGCGGCTTGCCCATGCGCTTGGCGAGCAGGGCCTGGCCGATGCAGTTGTTGACCTTGTGCGCGCCGGTATGGTTGAGGTCCTCGCGCTTGAACCAGATCTGGGCGCCGCCCAGCTCGCGCGACCAGCGGCGGGCGTGATACACCGGGCTCGGACGGCCCACGAAGTGCTCGAGTTCGTCCTGGTATTCGGCGAGGAACTCGGGGTCCTCGCGATAGCGCTCGTAGGCTGCGGCCAGCTCGTCCAGTGCGTGGACCAGCGTTTCCGCCACGAAGGTGCCGCCATAGGGGCCGAAGTGGCCCCGGGCGTCGGGATATTGGTAGGTTGTCATGTCGTCTCGCGCGCGGCGTCCTCGTCGTGACGCCGCACTTGCTCGGCAAACTGTCGCATTTTCCCGGCATCCTTGATGCCGGGCTCGGATTCGACGCCGCTGCTCACATCCACGGCGTAGGGGCGGACCTCAGCCAGAGCCTGGCGGACCCTTGCGACATGCAACCCACCAGACAAAACGAGCGGACGCGCGTTTTCGCTGCGGGCGACGGCGGTAAGCGAAGACCAATCGAAACTCCTGCCGCTGCCACCGTATCCGGTTGAATGGCTGTCGAACAGCCAGCCGGCGGCAAGCTCATGGGCAAGACATGATTCTAGCAAAGCGTCGGGCGTATCCAGGCCCGGCGCGCCGACTCGGAAAGCGCGCAGGTACGGCAGGCCCTGGCGCAGGCATGCCTCGGGCGATTCGTCGCCGTGGAACTGCAGCAGGTCCGGCCGCACGGCGGCGGCGATCTCGCGCAGCCTGCCCTCATCCTCGTTCACGGTGAGCGCGACCACCGAGACGAAGGCCGGCACGCGGCGGCGCAGCTCGGCCGCGCGCTCGAGCGTGAGGCAGCGCTTGCTGGCCGGGTAGAAAACCAGGCCGATGGCGTCGGCGCCGGCCGCGACGGCCGCGTCGATATCCGCTTCACGGGTGAAGCCGCAGAACTTGATACGCGTGCGGGACATGGCAAAGGCGCAAAAGCGCCGCAAGGCGCGGAGCAATCAAAGATTGTCGCGTATTTCGGCCGATGCGTCCAAACAGGGCAGATCGTGGCCCGGGTATTCGACCTCGGTGAGGTAGAGCCCGCCGGCGGCGTAGGTGGGCGCGGCCAGGCTGCGGTTGCGCGCATGCAGCACCTCGCCCGGCCAGCTCGCCGGCCTGCGGCCCTGCCCGACGTAGACCAGGCTGCCGATCAGGTTGCGCACCATGTGGTGCAGAAACGCGTTGGCGCGCAGCGAGAACACCAGAAAGCGGCCGCGGCGGGCGATGTCCAGCCGCTGCAGCGTGCGCACGGGCGACGCCGCCTGACATTGCGAGGAGCGAAAACTCGTGAAGTCGTGTTCGCCGAGCAGCGGCTGCGCGGCCGCGCGCATCGCGTGCTCGTCCAGCGGCCGAAAACTCCAGCCCGCGCGCCCCGCCCACAGCGGCGAGCGTACCGGATCGACCAGCAGCAGATAGACATAGCCCCGCGCCGTGGCCGAGAAGCGGGCATGGAAATCGTCCGGTACGGGCTGCGCCCAGCGCACGGCAATGCTGGCCGGCAGATGGGCGTTCAGGCCACGCACCCAGGCCACCGGAGCGCGCTCGACGGGCGCATCCAGGTGCACGATCTGCATCGCGGCATGTACGCCCGTGTCGGTGCGACCGGCGCAGACGGTGCCGACGCGGGTGCCGACAAAGGCTTCGATGGCGTTTTCGAGCATGTCCTGGACCGTGCGGCCGCCGGGCTGGGTCTGCCACCCCAGCCACGGCGCACCATCGTAGCCGAGGCCGAGGGCGATACGGGGCATCAGCGGGGCTTGGGCGGAGAATCGAGATCGAGGTCGAAGTCTACATCGAGCGTCTTGGCCGGTGGCGGCCGGCGCCGCTTGAACACCAGCAGCAGGACGACCAGCACGAACAGGACGGCCAAGGCGACGGCCTGCCAGGTATTGCGCTCGAGCCAACTGCCATCCGCCGCGCCGTTGCGAGCGCCGATCGACGATACGGCCGGCGCATTGTCACCGGGCTGGGCATTGCCGCTCGCCGTACCGCCGCCGTTCGCGGCAGTCGCCGGCCCGCCCGCCGTCGCAGCCGCGCCGGAGGCCGCCGCCCCCGGCCCGTTCGCGCTGGAGGTGCCGGACGGCGCGGCACCGGGTGCGGACGAGGCCCCCGCGGCGCCGGCGGCGCCGGCCCCGGCCATACCGCCCGGCTGCCCCGGCTCGCCCTGCTGACCAGGCACGCCGCCCTGGCCGGCGACGGTGTTGCCCTCGCCGCCGCTGCCGCCCGCCGCAGCGTCGGCGGCAGGCCCTGCTCCCTGCCCGGCAGCCGTCGCGCCCTGCCCTGCGGCCGCGTCCGCCCCGGCGGGCGCATCCCCGGCGCCGGCCTGCAGCCGCGCCAGGGCGGCATTCTGCATGTCGAGCAAACGGCGCAATTCGGCCACGTTGGCCTCGAGCGTGCCGGAGCGCGACTGCGCGTCGGCCAGCGCACGCTCCGTGGCGGCGCGCTCGTCGAGCAGACGGTCGATCCGGGCCTGCTCGCCGGTAGCGCCGGCGCCGGCGTCGCCGCCCGCCGAGAGCCTCAGCTCGTCGCGCCCCGAAGGCGGCAACGCCGAAGCGCCGGCCCCCTCGATGCGGCCGCTGGCCTGCGCCGAGCCCGAGGTGGCCGCCACGCTGGCGGCCGAGGCGCCGGCACGCGCGCGATAGCCGGAGAACGCCTGCATGTGCCGCGCGTACAGCTCGCGCGCCTCGGCCGCATCGATCGCACGGATCGTGGCGGCATCGGGTACGGACAGGCGCTGGCCGGCGCGCAGGCGATTGAGGTTGCCGTCGATGAAGGCCCCGGGATTGGCGCGCAGCAAGGCGGCCATGACCTGGTAGACGCTGGCGCCGCCATAGCCGTCGCGCGCCTGGATGCGCCTGGCGATGGCGCCCGCGGTGTCGCCGCGCCGAACGAGCAGGAAATCGGGCGCCGGCGCGCCGCCCGCCGCGCTGGGCGCCGCCACCGGCACCAGCGAGATCGGGCCGACGTTGGCGTGCAGCGCCGGCGGCAGCATCAGCACGAGCCGGCGGCGCTGCACGCCCTGGGGCGATTGCAGGCTGAGCGCCAGATCGGCCACCGGCTGCGTGACGGGCCCGGACGACGTGATGACCGCCACCAGCCCGTCGCCGGCCGTGGCCGGCTGCAGGGAGACGCGCACCGGCAGGGCGACGCGGCCGGACAAGCCGGCGTCGGCCGCATGGCCGGCATCCACATTGAGCAACAGCGACGATGCGTTCTCGTCGGGCGCGAGCCGCGTGACGGGAATCTCCACGCGCAACGGCTGCCCCACGCCGGACAGCGTGCGGGCACGGCCGAATTCCGCGGCCTGGGCCACACCGACGCAGGCCATCACGGCGGCGCCGAGCACGGACATCCGCGCCACTCCCAGGACCCGCCATTGCCATGCAGACCGCCGAGTAGGCCGAGGACGCACGTCGACTCCGTTACAGGAAGATGCAAACCAAACCAAAATAGCATCGCCCCGCAGCCCTGGCAATAGCCTATGCGGCCGGGCTCGCGCACACACGGCGGGCGGCGTTGGTATAGTTGGATCGACCTCTTGCAAGGAAGTCCGCCATGCCCCGCTCCACCCCCGCCGATGCGCTCGACGCCCTCTGGATGCCCTTCACGGCGAACCGCGCGTTCAAGAAAGCGCCCGTGCTGTTCGCGTCCGCCGAAGGCATGCACTACAAGACGCCGGAAGGCCGCAGCGTGCTCGACGGCACCTCGGGCCTGTGGTGCGTCAACGCCGGTCACGCGCGCCAGCCGATTCTGGCGGCGGTGCGTCAGCAACTCGCCGAGCTCGACTACGCGCCGGGCTTCCAGACCGGCCATCCCCAGGCCTTCGCCGCCGCGCGCGCCGTCGCGGCGCGCATGCCCGCGGGCCTGGACCGCATCTTCTTCGCCAACTCGGGCTCCGAAGCGGTCGACTCCGCCCTGAAGATCGCCCTCGCCTACCATCGCGCGGACGGCCAGGCGCAGCGCACCCGCCTGATCGGGCGCGAGCGCGGCTACCACGGCGTGGGCTTCGGCGGCATTTCGGTGGGCGGCCTCGGCGCCAATCGCCAGGCCTTCAGCGGCAACCTGCTGCCCAGCGTGGACCACCTACCGCATACCTACGACGCCGAACGCCAGCGCCACTCGCGCGGCCAGCCGGCGTGGGGGGCGCACCTGGCGGACGAACTCGAAAGGCGCATCGCACTGCACGGGGCGCACACCATCGCCGCGGTCATCGTCGAGCCGGTGGCCGGCTCGGCCGGCGTGCTGGTGCCGCCCGCCGGCTACCTCGCTCGCCTGCGCGAGATCACGCGCCGGCACGGCATCCTGCTCATCTTCGACGAAGTCATCACCGGCTTCGGGCGCCTGGGCGCGCCCACGGCCAGCGCCTACTTCGACGTCACGCCCGACCTCATCACCCTGGCCAAGGGCATCAGCAATGCCGTGGTGCCCGCCGGCGCCGTCGCCGTGCGCCGCGAGATCCACGACACCATCCTCGACGCGGCGCCAGACGGCGCGATCGAATTCGCGCACGGCTACACCTATTCCGGGCATCCGCTGGCCGCCGCCGCGATCCAGGCCACCCTGGCCCTGTACGACGAGGAGGAGCTGTACGCCCGCGCGGGCATGCTGGCGACCGACTTCGAACTCGCCGTGCACCGCCTGGACGACGCGCCCCACGTGCAGGATGTGCGCAACCTCGGCCTGATGGCCGGCATCGACCTGGCGCCGCGCGACGGCGAACCCGGTGCGCGCGGGCGCGCCGTGTTCCAGGGCTGCTTCGAGCGCGGCGTGCTGGTGCGCTACACCGGCGACACGATCGCCCTGTCGCCGCCCCTGATCGCCGAGCCCGGCCAGATCGAGGAGATCGTGCGCACCCTGCGCAGCGTACTGGACGGCCTGGCGTGACGGCATGACCGCGGGCGCCGGCGTGGCGCCGCGGCCACGTCCGGACTTTCCCGGCTTCCGGGCGCGCGCCGCCGGCGCTATAAGCAGAAGCAGAAGAAAGCGCCGGCCGCGTACTGCGCGATCCACGGTATGCGGATTGCTGGAGGGCGCTGCACCCGGCCCGGGCACGCCACACGTCGCACGCCACATGCGGCGGCATGCCGAGGCCGTCACGAGGCAGTAACAACAACGACCTATCCTGCTTCGTTTCTTGCCCCGCCCCGCGGGGCGGACGCCTTCGGAGGAATCATGCGTAAGCGTTGGTGCATTCTCAGCATCGCCGGCCTGCTGGCCGCGAGCCCGGCCATGGCCGCCACGGAGATCCAGTTCTGGCATTCGATGGAGGGCGCGCTCGGCGAACGGGTCAACGACATCGTCGAGGCCTTCAACAAGAGCCAGTCCGACTACCAGGTGCGTGCCATCTACAAGGGCAACTACGGCGAGTCGATGAACGCCGGCATCGCGGCCTTCCGGGCCGGCAACGCGCCCGACATCCTGCAGGTGTTCGAGGTCGGCACGGCGACCATGATGTACGCCAAGGGCGCCATCCAGCCGGTGCAGGAGATGTCCGAGAAAGTCGGCGACCCGATCGATCCCAAGGATTTCATCGGCGCAGTGGCGGGTTATTACGCCTCGGCCGACGGCAAGCTGGTGTCCATGCCCTTCAACAGCTCGACACCGGTCTTCTACTACAACAAGGACGCCTTCAAGAAGGCCGGCCTCGACCCCGACGATCCGCCCAAGACCTGGCAGGCCGTGGCCGACGCCGGCCAGAAGCTCAAGGCCGCCGGCCAGGAGTGCGGCTTCACCACGTCGTGGCCGTCGTGGGTGCAGCTCGAGACCTTCTCGGCCTGGCACAACGTGCCCTACGCCACCGAGGCCAACGGCTTCGGCGGTCTGGACGCGCGCCTCGCCGTGGATTCGGACCTGCACGTGCGCCACATGGAGAACCTCGCCAAGCTCTCCAAGGAAGGCATCTTCGTGTACGGCGGGCGCGGCGACCAGCCCAACGCGCTCTTCACCTCCGGACGCTGCGCGATGATCATGGGTTCGTCGGGCATGCGCGCCAACATCATCAAGAACGCCAACTTCGAATTCGGCATCTCCACCCTGCCCTACTACGAGGACGTCGAGGGCGCTCCCCAGAACTCCATCATCGGCGGCGCTTCGCTCTGGGTGTTCGCCAACAAGCCCGAGGCCAACTACCAGGGCGTGACCCGGTTCTTCAAGTTCATCGCGAGCCCGGAGGTCGCCGCGCGCTGGCACCAGCAGACGGGCTACGTGCCGGTCACCAAGGCCGCGTACGAGGAGACCCGCAAGTCGGGCTTCTACGAGCAGAACCCCGGCACCGAGGTGGCGGTCGAGCAGCTCGACGTGGAGACCACCGACCAGTCCCGCGGCGTGCGCCTGGGCTACCTGCCGCAGATCCGCGAGATCGAGGACGCCGAGATGGAACGCATCTTCTCCGGCCAGGTACAGGCCAAGGCCGGGCTGGCCAACGTGGTCGCGCGCGGCAACGAACTGCTCCAGCGCTTCGAGAAGAGCGTGAAGTAAACCGCAGCGACGAGGGGGGCGGCGCGGGCCGCCCCTTGCCCTCCATGGAAAAGCGCGTCGTCTTCAGCCACAAGCTTCTGCCCTACCTGCTGCTCGCGCCGCAAGTGGCGATCACGCTCGTCTTCTTTTTCCTGCCCGCGGGCCAGGCGCTGTGGCAGTCGATGCGCATCGAGGACGTCTTCGGCCTGTCTTCCCAGTTCGCCGGGCTGGACAATTTCCGCGAGCTGTTCGCCAACCCCGATTACCTGCAGTCGTTCCGCGTCACCGCCGTCTTCTCGCTGCTGGTCGCGGTGATCGGGCTGTCGGTGTCGCTGCTGCTCGCGGTGATGGCCGACCGCGTCATCAAGGGCGCCTCGGTCTACAAGACCCTGCTGATCTGGCCGTATGCCGTGGCCCCCGCCGTGGTCGGCGTGCTCTGGCTGTTCCTGTTCTCGCCCTCCGTGGGGATACTCGCGGTCGCGCTCAACCAGCTCGGCCTGCCCTGGAACCCGCGGCTGGACGGGCAAGACGCCATGGTGCTGGTGGTGATCGCCGCGACCTGGAAGCAGATCTCCTACAACTTCATCTTCTTTCTCGCGGGCCTGCAGTCGATCCCGCGCTCGCTGCTCGAAGCCGCGGCCATCGACGGCGCGGGCCCGACGCGCCGCTTCTGGAGCATCGTCTTCCCGCTGCTCTCGCCCACCACGTTCTTCCTGCTGGTGGTGAACATCATCTACGCCTTCTTCGACACGTTCGCCGTGATCGACACGACCACCCAGGGCGGGCCCGGCACCGCCACCGCCATCCTGGTCTACAAGGTCTACAGCGACGGCTTTCGCGGGCTCAACCTCGGATCGTCCGCGGCGCAGTCGGTGATCCTCATGCTCATCGTCACCGCGCTCACCGTGGTCCAGTTCCGCTACATCGACCGCAAGGTGCAATACTGATGGCCGAACCCGCATGATCGAACGCCGCCCCTGGCTGGATTTGCTCGCCCACGCCGTCCTGCTGCTGGGCCTGGCCATCGTCGCCTTCCCGCTCTACGTCACGCTGGTCGCCTCGACCCAGACGGCGCAGGAAGTCGCGGCCGCCCCCATGTCGCTGGTCCCGGGCCCGCACTTTCTCGAGAACTATCGGCAGGCGCTGTTCTCCGGTTCGGGCGCCGGCGCGGCCAGCCCGCCGGTGGCGCGCATGATGTGGGTGAGCTTGGTCATGGCGCTTGCCATCTCGCTGGGCAAGATCGCGATCTCGCTGATCTCGGCCTTCGCGGTCGTGTACTTCCGCTTTCCGCTGCGGATGTTCTTCTTCTGGATGATCTTCGTCACGCTGATGCTGCCGGTGGAGGTGCGCATCGCGCCCACCTACAAGGTCGTCGCGGACCTCGGCATGCTGAACAGCTACGCCGGCCTGACCCTGCCGCTGATCGCCTCGGCCACCGCCACCTTCCTGTTCCGCCAGTTCTTTCTCACCGTGCCCGACGAACTGGTCGAGGCCGCGCGCATCGACGGCGCCGGCCCCATGCGGTTTTTCCGCGACATCCTGCTGCCGCTGTCGCGCACCAGCATCGCCGCGCTCTTCGTGATCCAGTTCATCTACGGCTGGAACCAGTACCTCTGGCCGCTGCTCATCACCACCGAGGAGAACATGTACCCCGTGGTGATCGGCATCAAGCGCATGATCAGCGGCGGCGACAGCGTCACCGAGTGGAACATCGTCATGGCCACCGCCATGCTCGCCATGCTGCCCCCGGTCCTGGTGGTGATCCTGATGCAGAAATGGTTCGTCAAAGGGCTGGTCGATGCGGAGAAGTAAGACAACATGGCAAACCTGAGCCTGCGCGACGTCACCAAGTCCTATCCCGGCGGCAACGCCGTCATCCACGGCATCTCGCTGGAGATCGTCGATGGCGAATTCATCGTCATCGTCGGCCCCAGCGGCTGCGGCAAGTCCACCCTGCTGCGCATGGTCGCCGGCCTGGAGAGCATCTCCAGCGGCGAGATCCTGATCGGCGGCGTCGTCGTGAACCGGCTCGAGCCGGCCGATCGCGACGTCGCCATGGTGTTCCAGAACTACGCCCTCTATCCCCACATGTCGGTGTTCGAGAACATGGCGTACGGCCTGAAGATCCGCCGCTTCTCCAAGGCCGAGATCCAGGCGCGCGTGCAGGTCGCGGCCGACATCCTGGAACTCGGCCCGCTGCTCGAGCGCCGGCCGCGCCAGCTCTCGGGCGGCCAGCGCCAGCGGGTGGCCATGGGCCGGGCCATCGTGCGCGAACCCAAGGCCTTTCTCTTCGACGAACCGCTGTCCAACCTGGACGCCAAGCTGCGCGTGCAGATGCGCCTGGAGATCCAGCGCCTGCACAAGCGCCTGGGCACGACCAGCCTGTACGTCACCCACGACCAGGTCGAGGCCATGACGCTGGGCCAGCGCATGGTGGTCATGAACAAGGGGCGGGTGGAGCAGGTGGGCACCCCCACCGAGGTCTTCGAGCAGCCGGCGACCACCTTCGTCGCCGGCTTCATCGGCTCGCCGCCCATGAACCTGGTGCCGGTGCGCGTGGCGGCCGACGGCGTGGTGCACACCGAGGACGGCGTGCGCCTGGCCTTTGACGCGGATACGGTACCGCCCCACGTCCGGGGCCGGGATGTGATCGCCGGGCTCAGACCCGAGCATGCCGTGCTCGGCGCGCCGGGCCTGCCGTTGACCGTGGAGATGGTGGAGACGCTGGGCTCGGAGCAGCTCGTGCATGCGCGTTGCGGACGCACGGCCGTGGTGCTGCGCCATGCCACCCGGGTGGCGGCCCAGGGCGGGCCGGCCGCCGGCGACGAAGTGAATGCCGGCCCCGACAGCCGGCATCCGCTGCACTGGTTCGACGCCGACAGCGGCCGCCGGCTGGAGGTCTGATCTCGGTCCTTGAGAATCCGCCGTACTATCACCACCTCGACGACAGGGTTTATGCCTTGGAGGATGGTATGGCGATGAAGAACATGGACCGCAAGACCCAGTTCAACTTGTGGTACTGGGTGCTCGCCATGCTCGGGTTGATGGTGTTCCAGTCCATCTACACCAGCACGCAGCACACCGCGCGCATTCCCTACAGCGAATTCCTGGCCCAGGTGGACCAGGGGCGCATCGCCGAAGTCGCCGTCTCGGACACCTACGTGCGCGGCACCTACACCAGCCCGCAGGACGGGCGCACGCACTTCATCACCACCCGGGTGCCGCCGGACCTCGCCGACGACCTGCGCGAGCGCGGCGTGGTGGTCAGCGGCGAGATCGAAAGCACCCTGCTGCGCGACATCCTGTCCTGGGTGCTGCCGCTGGCCTTGTTCATCGGAGTCTGGGTCTGGATCCTGCGCCGCATGGGCGCGGGCGGCATGGGCGGCGGCCTGATGCAGATCGGCAAGAGCAAGGCGCGCGTCTACGTCGAGAAGGACACCCGGGTCACCTTCGACGACGTGGCCGGCGTCGATGAGGCGAAGGCCGAACTCAAGGAAATCGTCGACTTTCTGAAGTCGCCCAAAGAGTACGGCCGGCTGGGCGCGCGCATGCCCAAGGGCATCCTGCTGGTCGGCCCCCCGGGCACCGGCAAGACACTGTTCGCGCGCGCCGTGGCGGGCGAGGCCGGGGTGCCGTTCTTTTCCATCTCGGGCTCGGAATTCGTCGAGATGTTCGTCGGCGTGGGTGCGGCGCGCGTGCGCGACCTGTTCGAGCAGGCCCGCGCCAAGGCGCCCGCCATCATCTTCATCGACGAGCTCGACGCCCTGGGCCGCGCCCGCGGGATCGGCCCGGCAGGCGGACACGACGAGAAGGAACAGACGCTCAACCAATTGCTGGTCGAACTGGACGGCTTCGACGCGTCCTCGGGGCTGGTCCTGCTCGCCGCCACCAACCGTCCGGAAATCCTCGACCCCGCCCTGCTGCGCGCCGGGCGCTTCGATCGACAGGTCCTGGTGGACCGCCCGGACAAAGTGGGCCGGGTACAGATCCTGCACGTGCACCTGCGCAAAGCGCGGCTGGCGACCGACGTGGACCCCGAACAAGTGGCCGCGCTGACCCCGGGCTTCACCGGCGCCGACCTGGCCAACCTGGTCAACGAGGCCGCCCTGCTCGCCACCCGGCGCAACGCCGAGGCGGTCACGATGGAGGACTTCAACAACGCCATCGAACGCATCGTCGCCGGCCTGGAAAAGCGCAACCGCCTGCTCAACCCCAAGGAGCGCGAAGTCGTCGCCTACCACGAGACGGGCCACGCCCTGGTCGCCACCGCCCTGCCCGGCGTCGACCCGGTGCACAAGGTGTCGATCATCCCGCGCGGTGTGGGCGCGCTGGGCTACACCATCCAGCGCCCCACCGAGGACCGCTTCCTGATGACGCGCGAGGAACTGGAAAACAAGATGGCCGTGCTGCTCGGCGGGCGCGCGGCCGAGTGGATCGTGTACCAACATTTATCCACCGGCGCCGCCGACGACCTCGCCAAGGTCACCGACATCGCGCGCGCCATCGTCACCCGCTACGGCATGAGCCCGGCCCTGGGGCACGTATCGCTGGAGCGCGACCAGCGTTCCTTCCTGAACGACGGCATGCCCGGCATGCCGGCCCGACGCGACTACGCCGAGGCCACCGCGGCGCTGATCGACCAGGAGGTGAAGAAAATCGTCGACGCCGCGTTCGAGCGCACGGTCGGGCTGCTGGAGGAACGGCGCGCCGCGCTGGAACATACGGCGCGGCTGCTGCTGGAGAAGGAGACGCTGGGAGAGGAGGAATTGCGGCGGGCCCTGGGGGTGGGGGCGTAAGCCACCCCACCCACCCGCAGCAGCAGGATGCATAGCACTACCATCCATCCTACCGGATCGACCGAGCAACGGCCGGCGCCCTGCTCATCCCCCGAGCGGGGCATCGCGCAAACCCATGGCGAGCGCCAGCCCCGCCACAGTGCCGACGGGGGCCGCACCTGCCATGCGGCCGTGGCTCACGCCTTGCGACCTTTGCCCAGCCCCAGATAGCTCTCCACCACCCGCGGATTGTCCGCCAGCTCGCGCGCCGGGCCGTGCAGGACCACTTCGCCCGTCTCCAGCACATACCCGTAGTCGGCCACCTGCAGCGCGGCGCGCGCGTTCTGCTCGACCAGCAGGGTCGCCACGCCGGTTTCGCGCAGGCCGGAGATGATGTGGAAGATCTCGCGCACGATGCGCGGCGCGAGGCCCAGGCTGGGTTCGTCCAGCATCAGCAGGCGCGGCTTGGCCATGAGGGCGCGGCCGACGGCCAGCATCTGGCGCTCGCCGCCCGAGAGGGTGCCGGCGTGCTGGGCGCGGCGCTCCTTCAGGCGCGGGAAGAGGCGAAAGACGTTCTCCATCTCGTCGCGCCAATCGCGCTCGCCCGCGCGAAAGCGGCGAAAGCCGCCCAGCAGCAGGTTGTCCTCGACCGTCATGCTGGCGAACAGCTCGCGCTTCTCGGGCACCAGCGACATGCCGACGGCCACGCGCCGCTCGACGCGCCAGTCCTGCACCTGCTGGCCGTCGTAGACCACCAGGCCGTCGGCGGAACCGGAGGTCGGCAGCGCGCCCATGATCGCGTTGAGCAGGGTGGACTTGCCGGCGCCATTGGCGCCGATGACGGTGACGATCTGGCCCGCGCCGACCTGCAGCGCGGCCTCGAGCACGGCGTTGACCTTGCCGTAGCGGGCCGACAGGCCCGTGACCTCGAGCAGCTTGTCAGGCATGGGCCGGCTCCTCGTCGTCCAGGCCGCCCAGGTAGGCCTCGAGCACGGCGGGATTGTTCTGCACCTCGGCCGGCGGACCCTCGGCGAGCTTGGTGCCGAAGTCCATCACCACGAGATGGTTGGTGAGTTCCATGACGAATTCCATGTCGTGTTCGACCAGCAGGATGCTCATGCCCTCGGCGCGCAACTGCTTGAGCACGGCGCCCAGCGCCTGCTTTTCCTTGTAGCGCAGGCCGGCGGCGGGCTCGTCGAGCAGGAGCAGCACCGGGTCGGCGGCCAGCGCCCGCGCGATCTCGACGATGCGCTGCTGGCCGAGCGCGAGATTGCCCGCCTGCTCGTGCAGGTAGTCGCCCAGGCCCACGCGCTGCAACTGCACCGCGGCCTCGTGCAGCAACCGGGCCTCGCGGGCGCGATCGGTGCGCAGGGTGCCGGCGAGCACGCTGACGTCAGAGCGCAGGTGCGCGCCCAGCGCGACGTTCTCGAGCACCGTCATGGTGGGCAGCAACTGCACGTGCTGGAAAGTGCGGCCCACGCCCAGCTTGGCGATATCGCGCGCGCGCCGGGTATCGATGCGCCCGCCCATGAAGCTGACCTTGCCGCCGGTGAGCGGCAGCACCCCGGTGATGAGGTTGAAGGTGGTGCTCTTGCCGGCGCCGTTGGGGCCGATCAGGCCGACGATCTCGCCTGCGCGCACCTTGAAGCTGATGTCGTTGACCGCGACCAGGCCGCCGAACTGCTTGCGCGCAGCGTCCACCTCGAGCACCAGTTGGCCCGGCTCTGGACGCAGACGGCGGGCCAGCGCCGGGGCTTCGGGCGGCGGCGCGACGGCCTTGCCGCGGGTCGCCGCGCCGCGGCGGAACGGCGCCGAGACGTAGGCCCACAGACCGCCCGGCGCATACTGCAGCACGACGACCAGCAGCACGCCGAAGACGATCATCTCGAAGTTGGCGGTCGAATCCAGCAGGCGCGGCAGCCAGCTCTGGATCTGGTCCTTGATGATCAGCACCAGCGCGGAGCCGAGCAGCGCGCCCCACACGTTGCTCGCGCCGCCGACCACGGCCATGAAGAGGTATTCGATGCCGTAGTTCAGGCCGAACGGGCTGGGGCTCACGGCGCGCTGCATGTGCGCATAGAGCCAGCCCGACACGCTGGCCAGCAGGGCCGCGTAGACGAAGATGATGGTCTTGTAGGCCGCGGTGTTCACGCCGAAGGACTCGGCCATGCCGGCCCCGCCCTTGAGCGCGCGGATGGCGCGGCCCGGGCGCGAGGTGAGCAGGTTGCTCGTGGCCCACACCGCGAGCAGCACGGCGATCCAGATCAGATAGTAGATGCTGCGCCCGCTGGCGAACGAATAGCCGAACAGCGTGATCGGCTGGATGCCGGCGATGCCGTCGTACTTGCCGAAGGCGGCGATGTTGCCGAACAGGTAGTACAGGCTCAGGCCCCAGGCGATCGTGCCCAGCGGCAGGTAGTGCCCCGAGAGGCGCAGGGTGATGGCGCCCAGGATGAAGGCGATGGCCGCCGTGCAGGCCAGGCCGACCAGCAGGCCGACCCACGGCGACCAGCCGAGCGCGGTGGTGAGATAGGCCGTGGCGTAGGCGCCCACGCCGACGAAGGCGGCCTGGCCGAACGAGGTCAACCCGGCCACGCCGGTGAGCACGACCAGCCCGACCACCACCAGGGTGGCCAGCCCGATGTAGTTGAGCTGGGTGATCCAGAATTCCGGCGTCGCCGACAGCAGCGGCAGGACGACGATCAGGGCGATGAAGACGAACAGGGGAAGGCGGCGCATGGCTTCACTCCTCGTCGTCGATGTGGTGGCTGGTGAGCGAGCGCCACAGCAGCACGGGGATGATGAGCGTGAACACGATGACTTCCTTGTACGCGCTCGCGGCGAACGAGCCGAACGATTCCAGGATGCCCACCAGCAGCGCGCCGGCGGCGGCGATGGGATAGCTCACCAGCCCGCCGACGATGGCGCCCACGAAGCCCTTGAGGCCGATCAGGAACCCGGTGTCGTAGTAGATCGTGGTGACGGGCGCGATCAGGATGCCCGAGAGCGCGCCGATGAAGGCGGCCACCGTGAAGGTGAGCGCGCCGGACATGTTGGTGCTGATGCCGACCAGGCGCGCGCCGCGCCGATTGACCGCGGTGGCGCGCAGCGCGCGTCCGTACAGCGTCTTCTCGAACACCAGGAAGAGCGCGACGATGAGCACGACGGCGGTGGCGACCACGAACAGGCTCTGCGCGGACACCATGGTGAAGCCCAGGTCGACGTTGCCCGAGACGAAGGCCGGGGTGCGCCAGCCCTCCGCGCCGAAGAACACCAGGGCCATGCCGGTGAGCGCGAAGTGCACCGCCACCGACACGATCAGCAGCACCAGCGGCGTGGCTTCGGCCAGCGGCTGGTAGGCGATGCGATACAGCATGGGGCCGAGCGGCACGACCAGCGCCAACGTGACGAGGACGTCCAGGATCAGGGGTAGCTGCATCTGCGCGAGCATGGGCACCAGCCACCACATGAGCAGGGGGTAGGCCACGCACATCGCATAGACCTTGGGCAGGCCGCTGTAGCGCCGCGTGCGCCAGGCGCCCCAGGTTTCCATGACGGCCGAGCCGATGCCCGCGATCAGCAGCAGCCAGACCGTGCCCGGCACGTTGCCGTTGACCAGCATGGCCAGCGTGAGCGCGCCGAAGGCGACGAACTCGCCCTGCGGAATGAAGATGACGCGCGTGACCGCGAACACCAGGACCAGGGCCATGGCCAGCAGCGCGTAGATCGCGCCGTTGACGATGCCGTCCTGGATGAGAATCAATGCAATGGTCGAGTCCATTCGCCTGCCTTGTCTGCAGCTTTCTTACCAGTATTAACTATTCATAGCCGAGGATCGAGCTAGCGTTTTCCCGGGAGCATCCAGCCAAGTCCGCACGAACAAAGGCCGCGACGCGGGTCGCGGCCTTTGTTCGTGCAATTCAACCCCGCCGAATTACTTCAGGTATACCCACTTGCCATCCTGGATCTGCACCATGACGCGGGCCCGCTCGTCCAGACCGGCATGGTCGCTGGCGGACATGCTGAACACCCCGTGCGTGGCGGGCACTTCGCTCACCTGCTCGAGCGCATCGCGCAGCGCAGCGCGGAACGCCGGCGTGCCCGGCTTGGCGCCGCCCTCGAGCGCCTTGGGCAGCGCGGCAGCAAGCAGCAGACCGGCATCCCACATGTGGGCGCCGAAGGTCGAGACCGAGCTGGCGCCGTGCGCCGCTTCGTACTTCTGGATGTACTCGAGCGACGGCTGCTTGGCGGGATGGTCGTCGGGCAACTGGCTCGCCACCAGGACCGGACCGGAGGGCAGCTTGGTGCCTTCGCCATCGGCGCCGACCACGCGCAGGAAGTCGTTGTTCGCCACGCCGTGGGTCTGGTAGATCGGGCCCTGGAAGTTGCGCCCGCGCAGCTCCTTCTGCGGCAGCGCGGCCGGCGTGCCGGCGCCCGCGACCAGCACGGCGTCGGGACGGGCGGCGATCAGCTTGAGCACCTGGCCCGTGACCGAGGTGTCGGGCCGGGCGTAGCTCTCGCGGGCGACGACCTTGATGTCATGCTTGCCGGCGGCCTTCTCGAACTCCTCCAGCCAGCCCTGGCCGTAGGCGTCGGCAAAGCCGATGAAGCCGACCGTCTTCACCTTGTCGGCGACCATGGTCTCGGCCAGCGCGCTGGCCATCAGGGAATCGTTCTGCGGGGTCTTGAACACCCACGTGCGATTGCCCTCGACCGGCTCGACCAGGCGGGCATTGGCCGCCACGGTGATCATCGGCACCTTCTCGTCGCCGGCGACGTCGCTCATCGCGAGCGAGCCGGGCGTGGCCGAGGTGCCGAACACGATGTCGACCTTGTCCTCGGTGACCAGCTTGCGCATGTTGCGCACGGCCTGGGTCGTGTCGGTGGCATCGTCGAGGACGATGTACTGAACCTTCTGGCCGGCGATCTCGGTGGGCAGGAGGGCCGCGGTGTTGCGCTCGGGAATACCCAGCGAGGCGGCCGGGCCCGTGCTCGAGACGGTGACCCCGACCTTGACCTGGGCGCTCGCGCCAAAGGCCACGGCGAACAGAACCGCGCCGGTCAGCGCGGACAGGCGGAACGACATCGATTGCATGAGCGTCTCCTCGACAGCGATGTTTTTTCAATTGGTGACAACGACGGGCGACTATACCCCACTCGCCCGCGCTTTTGTGTATCAGTGGCCCATAGCAAAGGGCCGCCGGCTGCCCGGCGGCCCTGCTCGTTGCGCACGGGCGAAACGCACGGGGAATCCGGCGCGTCGGCAGGCCCTTGCCCGTGGTCAGACGACCGGCGCCTCGTGCAAGCGGCGGATGCGCGCCTCGATCGGCGGGTGCGAGGCGAACATGGCGCTGATCGCCTGGCCGCCGGAAATGCCGAAGGCCTGCATGCTCTTGGGCAGCTCGCCCGACTGCAGGTTGCCCAGGCGCATCAGCGCGCGGATCATGGGCTCGCGCCCGCCCAGCAGGTGGGCCGAGCCGGCATCGGCGCGATACTCGCGGCGGCGCGAGAACGCGGCGACGATGAGCGAGGCCAGCACGCCGAACACGATTTCACAGGCGATGACCGTGACGAAGTAGCCGATCCCCACGCCGCGCTCGTTCTTGAAGACGACGCGGTCGATGAAATAGCCGACCACCCGGGCGAGGAAGATCACGAAGGTGTTGACCACACCCTGGATCAGGGTGAGCGTGACCATGTCGCCGTTGGCGACGTGCGCCACCTCGTGCCCCAGCACCGCGGCCACTTCCTCCTCGGTCATGCTCTCGAGCAGGCCGGTGGACACCGCCACCAGCGCGCTGTTGCGAAAGGCGCCGGTGGCGAAGGCGTTGGGCGCACCCTCGTAGATGGCGACTTCGGGCATGCCGATGCCGGCGCGCTGGGCGAGCTGGGCCACGGTCTCGACCAGCCAGGCCTCGCGGGCGTTGGCCGGGCGCTGCGGGTCGAGGACGCGCGCGCCGGTGCTCGCCTTGGCCATCGTCTTGGACAGCAGCAGCGAGATGATGGCGCCGCCGAAGCCGACCACCGCGGAGAAGACCAGCAAGGCGTTGAAGTTGATGCCCTCGGCCGTCACCATGCGGTCGACGCCGAGGATGCGCAGCGTGATGCTCAGGACCAGCACCACCGCCAGGTTCGTCAGCAGGAAAAGCGCGATTCGTTTCATGCGTGGAGTTTCCGGGAGGAAGATGGCGGCCGATATTACCCCACCCCACGGTGGCTGGTAAGAACGCGTGCGTGCCGCCCGCGCGCCCAGGCCGCCGAATCCGGTTACGACACGGCCGAGTCGATTAAGTTTCCACGTCCTCGAGCGGGCCGCCCCGCCGGGTGCGGCCCATCGCTTCGCGCAACGCTTCCAGGGTGACCGGCTTGGGCAGATAGGCCTGAAAGCCGCCCTTCAGGGCGCGCTCGATACCTTCGCGATCGCCGAAGCCCGAGAGCGCGAAGGCCGGCACGTCGCGCGTGCGCGGCCGCTCGCGCAGGGCGCGGATGAGGGCGTAGCCATCCATGCCCGGCATGCCGATGTCCGAGAGGATCAGGTCGAAATCCTGCGCGTCGGCGCGCAGCACCGCCTCGGCGCCGCCTTGCGCGGTGCAGACTTGCGCACCCTCGAGCCGCAGCAGCGCGGAGAACGCTTCCAGTGTCTCGTGGGAATCGTCGACCAGCAGCACGCGCAACCCGCGCAGGGGCCAGGGCTTCAGGCCATCGTTCGCCGTGGCTCGCGGCAGCCACAACCGCGGACGTCCCCCCGGCTGCCCGAGGCCGGGGCCGCGTGCCGGCGCCCAACTCAGGGGATGCCGGCTCCAGCCAGGCGCGCCCGGCGAACGGGCGGCGGTGGCGCGCGGCCGCGATGGGGGTTGTCGATACGTGGATTTCATGACGATGATGGGGAATGCCTGGCGGCTGGGCTCTCGGGTGTAGCGAAGCAAGCACCATACCTGTCGCAGGCCCTACGGCCGCCCCGGCCGAGCCAGGATCGCTCTTTGCTTGCCGGGCGAACCCCCCGCGACGCGGGGCATGCGGACGCAACGCCAAACCTCACGGAGCCGTCATGTCAGCAACCCTCGAGACCGTCGACACTGCACCACGCTATTACCAGACCTTCCATCCGGACACGCATGCGGTGCGCGCCGAACTCGAGCAGGGGCTGTGCGCTCCCAACGCCTGGGTCCCGCCGAAGTTCCTGTACGACCCGCTCGGCTCGTGCCTGTTCGGCGCGATCACCCAGTTGCCGGAGTACTATCCGACGCGCACCGAGCAGGCCATCATGGCCCGCTATGCCGACGAGATCGCCCAGCGCGTGGGCGGGGTCGGCGCGCTGATCGACCTGGGCGCCGGCGACTGCGTCAAGGCCGAGCGCCTGTTCGGCCGCCTGTGCCCGCGCCAGTACGTGCCGGTGGACATCTCCACGGAATACCTGCGCGGCGCGGTCGCACGGCTGCACGCCGGCTACCCGGGGCTGGACATCGTCGCCCTCGGCCAGGACTTCTCGCACACCCTGAGCCTGCCCGAGGACGTGCTCGATGACGGCCGCCTGTTCTTCTACCCTGGATCGAGCATCGGCAACTGGTCGCCCGAGCAGGCGCTCGGGATGCTGCGCCAAGTGCGCGAAGCCTGCGGCGAGCGCGGCGGCAGCCTGCTGATCGGCGTGGACCGGGTCAAGGACGAGCGCACGCTGGTACGCGCCTACGACGACGCCCTGCAGGTGACCGCGGCCTTCAACCGCAATCTGCTGCTGCACCTGAACCGCGTGCTGCGCGCCGACTTCGCGCTGGCCGACTGGCGCCACCTCGCCTGCTTCGACGCGGCGCGCAGCCGGGTCGAGATGCATCTGCAGGCAAATGCGCCCGTCACGGTCAATTGGCCCGGCCACAGCCGGGAATTCTCCGCGGGCGAGACCATCCATACCGAGTGTTCGTACAAGTACGAGCCCACGGATTTCGCCGCCCTGCTCGACGCCGCGGGTTTCAATGACATCGCCCACTGGACCGACGCCCAGGGCTGGTTCTCGGTATTCCATGCACGCGCTTGACATGATTCATCTTTCCGACCATCGCCTGGCCGAGCGCTACGCCGCGGTGCGCGCCACCACCCGCGCCCTGGCCGACGGGCTGAGCCCGGAGGACTGCCAGGCACAGTCGATGCCCGATGCCAGCCCGGTCAAATGGCATCTCGCCCACACGACCTGGTTCTTCGCCACCTTCGTCCTGGAGCGCTGGCGGCCGCGCCTGCCCGCCTTCGATCCGAGTTTCCGCGTCCTGTTCAACTCCTACTACGAGACGGTGGGCGACAAGCACCCGCGGCCGCAACGCGGCCTCGTCACCCGCCCGGGGCTCGAGCGGGTGCAGGAGTACCGGGACTATGTCGACGACGCCATGCAGGAACTGCTGCACACGGCCGCCGACGATACGGCGCTCGCCGCGCTGGTCGAACTCGGCCTGCACCACGAACAGCAGCACCAGGAGCTGATCCTCATGGACCTGAAGCACCTGTTCTCGTGCAACCCGCTGCTGCCCGCCTACCGCGAGGCCGCCGCGCCGCGCAGCGCCTGGCCCACGGCCCCGCAGCCCCTGCGCTGGGTCGAACAGCCCGCCGGCGTGCACGCCATCGGCCATGGCGGGCCGGATTTCGCCTTCGACAACGAGAGCCCGCGCCACGACGTCCTGCTGCGCCCCTGGGCGCTGGCGCACCGCCCGGTGACCGAGCCGGAATATCTCGCCTTCATCGAGGACGGCGGCTATCGCCGGCCGGAACTCTGGCTGTCGATGGGATGGGACATCGTGCGCACCCGCGACTGGCAGGCGCCGCTCTACTGGCGCCAGGCGCAGGACGGCGCTTGGCAGGTGTTCACGCTGCGCGGCGAGCGGGCCCTCGCCGGCGACGTTCCGGTCTGTCATCTCAGCTACTTCGAGGCCGACGCCTACGCGCGGTGGGCCGGCGCACGCCTGCCCACCGAAGCCGAATGGGAAGTCGCCGCGGCCGGCCTGAGCCTCTTGCAGCCGGCCGCCAACACCCTGGAATCCGACGCGCTCGGGCCGCTGCCGGCGCCGGCCGGCGACGCCACGCTGAGCCTGGCGCAGATGCTCGGCGATGTCTGGGAATGGACCTCCTCGAGCTACGCGCCCTACCCCGGGTTCCATCCGGCCGAGGGCGCGATCGGCGAGTACAACGGCAAGTTCATGTGCAACCAGTACGTGCTGCGCGGCGGCAGCTTCGCCACGCCCGCCTCGCACCTGCGCGCGAGCTACCGCAACTTCTTCCCTCCGGACGCACGCTGGCAGTTCGGCGGCCTGCGCCTGGCGCGCGATCTCGGCTGAGCGGCGCCGCCGGGCGGGTTGCCTGGGGCCTGTTGACGCTATGGGCTATGGCCCCTCCTGCGCGTCCGGCCCTAGCGCTTGGCTGGCTGAGCGGGCCTGCCTTCCCAGCCGGCCTGGCCCTTGCCTGTCTGCTGGCGCTTCGCGGTGGCCTCGGTGATGGCGTACACCACGCCCGCCACGGCCAGCGGCGCGAGGTAGTGGATGAGGCGAAAGGCCACCAGGGCGGCGAGCAGGCCGCCATGGCCCACGCTGGGGCCGAGCACGGCGAGGAACACGGCCTCCGTCACGCCCAGGCCGGCGGGCACGTGGCTGATGACCACGGCGATGGCCGAGAGCAGAAACGCGCCCAGTACATCCAGGTACGACACCGAATCGGAAGGAATCAGGGTGTAGATCACCGCGGCCACCGTCGCCCAGTGCACCATCGAGAGCAGCACCTGCAGCAGCGACATGCGAAACGAGGGCAGCCGCAGCGCATAGCCGCGCCACGAGACCTCGCGCTTGCGCGCGAGCAAGGCCACGCCCATGTACATCAGGAACACGGCGAACAGCACGCCACCGGCCGCGCGCGGCACCCAGGCGGGCGCCCAGTCCGGGGGCAGGCTGATCGCGCCGCTGAGCAGCACCAGGCCGGCCATGCCGAGATAGCCCAGCCAGTTGGTGAAGATCGAGAACGCCACCACCTGCGAAATGACGCCGGGGCTCAGGCCGAGCCGCGAGTACAGGCGGAAACGGAACGCCATGCCGCCGATCAGCGCGCCGAAGTTGAGGTTGAACGCATAGCTGACGAAAGTCACGCCGACGACCCGCGCGGCCGGCAGCCGGTGGCCGGTGTAGTGGCGTGCCAGCAGATCGAAGCTGATGTAGAGCGCGTAGCTGGCGCAGGTCAGGAGGGCCGCCGGCACGATGCTCGAGGCCCCCAGGTTGCTCAGGGCCTCGCGCACCTCGGCCCAGTCCACCTCCATGGCCTGCCAGACGATCAACCCCACGACCAGCACGAAGAAGACGATGGCGAACGGCTTGCGCAGCCTGGGCCAGAGCCGGCGTACGGTGGCGAAGTGCTGGTTCAGAGGGATCATGGGCTCGGGCCTGGGCGCAGGGGCATCACGTAGCCCTTTGCTCGTTTTCTTCCACCACCGGCGTGGCGACGTGGTGCAGTTGCTGGGCCGAGCGCAGCGCCGGCCGGTGCGCGGGCAGCCAGCCCGCAATGGCCGGAAAACGCCGCAGGAAATGGAACATCAGCCAGCCCAGCCCGAGGCGCCAATAGCGCGTGAGCGTCGAACTGCTGCGCTGCGCGAGCTGGCAGTGCCGATGCATGAGCTGGCTCAGTTGATCGCGCAGCTCCATGGAAAACGCCCGGTCGTGGATGACCACGTTGGCTTCCAGGTTGAGCGACAGGCTGAGCGGATCGAGGTTGCTCGAACCGACGGTGGACCATTCGTCGTCGACCACCGCCACCTTGCCGTGCAGGGGCCGTTCGCAGTACTCGTGGATCTCGACCCCCGCCTTGAGCAGATAGTCGTACAGCACCTTGGAGGTTTCCCTGACCCACGGCATGTCGGGCTCGCCCTGCAGGATCAGCCGGACCTTCACGCCGCGCTTGGCCGCGCGGCGCAGGTCGCGCAGGAAACGGTAGCCCGGCAGGAAATAGGCGTTGGCGATGATGATCTCGCGCTGCGCGAGCCGGATCGCCATGCGGTACTGCTTCTCGATATCCGTGCGGTGCCGATCGTTGTCGCGCAGCACCAGCGCCACGTCCGCGTCGCCGGCCTGCGCCAGCGGCGGTTCGCTGTCGGCGGCGCGGCGTGCGGCCGCGGCGGCGCGCCGGCGGCCGAAGCGCTTGGCGTGGCGGCTCTCGCCGGCCGGGCTCAAGGTGGAGCGCGCCGCATGATGCAGCTCGGCCACGATCGGCCCGCGCAGCTCGACGGCGTAATCCTGCTTCGCCCCGGGGCCGTAGTCGCCCAGGTGGTCGGCGCTGAAGTTCAGCCCGCCGATGAACCCGACGGCGCGATCGACCACCACGATCTTGCGATGCAGGCGGCGAAAGAGATTGGTGCGAAAACCAAAGGCGCGCGGCCGGGGGTCGAACACCAGCAGTTGCACGCCGGCATCGGCCAGGTCGTCCAGGAAAGCCTGCGAGAACGAGGGCGAACCGTAGTCGTCCACGGTCACTGTCACCCTGACGCCCCGGCGCCCCGCGCGCACCAGCGCATCCTTGAGCGCGATGCCGACTTTATCTTCGAAGAGGATGAAGGTCTCGATCAGGATTTCCTGGCGCGCGGCCTCGATCGCCTCCAGGATCGCCGGGTAATAGGCCTCGCCGTTCTCCAACAGCTTGATGGCGTTGCCTCGAGTCCATTTGAGTGTCATAGCGTGAGCCCTGCCACCAAGGGTGCGTGATCGGACAGGTGGGACCAGGGCCGCCCGGTCAGCGCCCGGGCGCTGTCCACCTGCACATTGCGCGTATAGATGCGGTCCAGCCGCAGGATCGGGCAGCGCGCGGGGAAGGTGCGCGGTGCGCGGGAATCCCGGTCGGCGAAGACGTCGACCATGCCGACCCGCTCGGACAACACGTCGTGCGCGCGTTCGCGCCAATCGTTGAAGTCGCCGGCCACCACCAGTGGCGCATCCGCGGGCACCGCTTCCTCGATCATGTGGCACATCAACTGCAGTTGGCGCTGCCGGTGCGATTCGCGCAGGCCCAGATGCGCGCAGATCACGTGCAGATTGTCCGTGCGGCCGGGCAGTTGCATTACACAGTGCAGCAGCCCGCGCTTTTCCGGCGGGCCGATCGATACGTCGCGGTTCTCGTAGCGCAGGATGCTGAACTTGGAGAGCACCGCGTTGCCGTGGTCGCCATGCGGATACACCGCGTTGCAGCCATAGGCGAACTGCGGCCAGATGGTGTCCGCGAGGAACTCGTATTGCGGATTGTCGGGCCAGCCCGCGTGCCGGGCGGAATGCCGGGTATGGCTACCCAGGACTTCCTGCAGGAAGACCAGGTCTGCGCCCACCTCGCGCACGGCTGCGCGCAGCTCGTGCAGGATGAAGCGCCGGTTGAAGAAGGTGAAGCCCTTGTGTGCGTTGAGGGTAATCACCTTGAGGGGCAGGGGCTCCGGGCGCGCCTCGGTTAGGGCGCTAAGCGCGACAGGGTTGGCGGAACAAGTCATGGATGAGTCGAAGCAAATGGCATTCCCGTCGGGCCTCATGTTCCCGGGCCCGGCAGCGCATCGCCGGCGTCGACGGCCGCCGCCGCGTTCGGCTGCACCTGCGCGCGGCGCTGGCGGGCCTGGCTCAGGGCATTCACCAGGCGCTGCACGCCCCAGGCTACCGCGATCATGGCGGCCGCCGCCAGCACCACGATGCCGACCGAACGCGCATCCGGATGCTGCAGCGCGCGCGCCAGTTGATGGGCGAAGGCCACGGTGAGCACGATGCCCGGCGCCATGCCGAGCAAGGTGCCGATGAGATAGTCGCGCAGGCGTATGCGCGCCGCCCCCGCCATCACGTTGACCAGCGTGAAGGGCGCGACCGGCAGCACGCGCAGCACCACCATGGCCAGCACGCCCTGTTCGGCGAGCTTGTCGCTCAGGTTGTTGATGCGCCGGCCCGCGATGCGCCGCACCTTGTCGCCGCCCAGCACACGGCCCAGCGCGTAGGTGACCAGCGCGCTCGCCATGGTGCCCGCCAACGCGTAGATGCCGCCCTGCCAGGCGCCGAACACCAACCCGGTCACGGCGATCAACACCGTGACCGGCATGGCGATCAGCCCGCCCAGCACGTAGCAGCCCACCACGGCCAAGGCCGCGTACGGCAGCGCCTTCAGGCCATAGGCCAGATGCATCAGGGTGCCCAGGCGCAGGTAGTCGGCCAGCGGCGTCCAGCGCCACAGGCCGACCATCGCCAGGCTGGCCAGCGCGACGCCGCCCAGCAGCAGCCGGCGCTTGCGCCGGCGCCCCCAACGCTCTTCAGGCGATGGCAACGCGCGCGCCACCCAGCGCGCCCGCAAGCCTGCCCGGCCGCCTGCGCTTTGCGCGGCCTCGCCGATGGGCGTGGGCGTGGCCTGGGGCCTTTCTTGCGGGGACATGGGCGGCGCGCTCCGTCACGGGCTTGTTCAATCTTCGGCGCGATCCACGCGCATGCCGACCTTCACGCCGACCTGCCAGTGCGCGATCTTGCCTCCGGTCAGGTGGCCCCGGACCTCGGTCACCTCGAACCAGTCCAGGTGCTTGAGCGTCTCGGACGCTCTGTCCAGCGCGTTCTTGATGGCGTCGTCCGACGACACGGGCGACGAGCCGACCAGTTCTATCTTCTTGTAGACGTGTTCCGTCATGGCGTTCTCCAGCAGGGGGGTTTGCGACGCACTTCACAGAGCAGAATCCGTACCCGCCCGGGTAAACCGGGTCGGCCGCCCGACGGGGTTAGAATCGTCCCTTTGCCCGACTGCCGCCATGTGGTTCAAGAATCTGCAGATCTATCGCCTCGCCACGCCGTTCCGGCTGAGCGCGGCCGAACTCGAAGACAAGCTCGCGCCGCTGGCTTTCACGCCCGGCAGCAACCTCGAAAAGGAACGCCAGGGCTGGATCGCGCCGCGTGAAGGCGAAGGGCTGGTGCACACGGTCGGCGGGCAGTACCTGCTCGCGCAGCGGGCCGAAAAGAAGCTCCTGCCCGCCTCCGTGATCAACCAGTTCGCCAAGGCCAAGGCCCAGGAGATCGAGGAGCAGCAGGGCTTCAAGCCCGGGCGCAAGCAGATGCGCGAGATCAAGGACGCCGTCACGGACGAGTTGATGCCGCGCGCCTTCAGCATCTGGCGCGACACCCGCGTGTGGATCGACCCCAAGGAAGGGCTGCTGGCCATCGACGCGAGCAGCGCGGCCAAGTGCGACGAGATCATGCAACTGCTCAACAAGTCGATCGACCGGCTGGGCGCGCGCGCGCTGCAGACCGAAATCTCGCCGGTGTCGGCGATGACCGGCTGGCTCGCCGCGGACGAGGCGCCGGCCAACTTCACCATCGACGAAGACACCGAGCTGCGCTCGCCCGCGCAGAGCAAGGCCACCGTGCGCTACGTGCGCCACGCGGTCGATCCGGAGGACGTGCGCCGCCACATCGCCGCCGGCAAGCAGTGCACGCGGCTGGCGCTGACCTGGGCCGACCGCGTCTCGTTCGTGCTGGGCGAGACCCTGTCGCTCAAGCGCATCGCCCCGCTCGACGTGCTCAAGGAAAATGCCGACGCCGGCGCGGTGGACGAGGCCGAGCGTTTCGACGCCGACTTCGCCCTGATGACGGGCGAACTCGCCAAGCTCATCCAGGATGTGCTCGCCATGCTCGGCGGCGAAAAGCGCGAGGCCGTGGCCGCCTGAGCACGCGTCCGCTCGAGGTTCCTTGATCCTCGCGGGGGCGCGCCGGGCGCGGCCCATTCCCCGGGCGCACTCAAGGCACGCGCAGCACTCGCCCGTCGGCCGCCACGAACTGCGCGTGGCCGGCGCGGCGCGGCAGCGGATGGCCGCCGGTGAAGTCGCCGAAGGCCGGCAGCAGGCCCAGGCCGGGGCCGAAATCGAAGCACGGCAGGCGCGCCGAATCGCGGCCCGGCCCGTGCAGGATGCGCACGGGATGCAGATGGCCGGCGAGCGCGTAGGCGCCCTCCACCTGCATCGGTTCATGGCACAGCGCGAACGGCCCGAGCCGCCAGGGCTCGGTCTGCACCGCCAGATCCGGCCAGGCAGAGAGCGGCCCGGCGGCGCGGTCGTGGTTGCCGCGCACGAGCACACAAGCCACACCCGCATGCCGGGCCCGCCACTCGGCAAGCGCGGGCGCGCCCAGGGCGGACGCGGATTCGCGGGCGTGCACCAGATCGCCCAGCACGATCAGGCGCGACGCCCCGGTCAGGCTCAAGGCGCGTCCCAGCCGCGCCAGCGTCGCCCGCGTGGTGCCCGCGGGCACGGGCTGGCCCCAGGCGCGGAACGCCGCGGCCTTGCCCAGATGCACGTCGGCCACCAGCAAGGTGGCCCGGGCCGGCCAGTACACCGCCAGCTCGGGCAGCAGCCACAGGGTCTCGCCGGCGCAGGCCACGGCCGCCGCGCCCGCGGGCATCATGACCGCCTCCGCGGGCGGCGCGGCCCCCGGCCGGCGCGCTTGCGCGCCGGCGTGTCGCCCAGCGCGAACACGACATCGGTGGGCTCGGCCGCGCCGCGCTCGCCGCCGGCGGCGGCTTCCAACTGCGCGAGCATGCGCGCCACCCGGTCGCCCAGCTTCTCGGTCGAGAGCTTCTCGCGAAAGCGCTCGACCATCAGCGCGAAGGCGAAGGGCGAGACGTGCTTCAGCTCGATCCACACCTGGCGCGCCGCCTGCATGCGCACCAGGGTCTGCCGCAGCCTGGCGACGTCCAGCTCCTGCGACAGCACCTCGCGCTCGGCCTGCGAGAGCAGCAGATTGGCGCGGTCGTACTGCTCGAACACGCGAAAGAACAGGCTGGCCGAGGCCTGCAACTGACGGCTGGACTGCCGCGCGTGCGGCGGCCCCTGCACGACCAGCCCGGCGATCCGGGCGATCTCGCGAAAGCGCCGCAGGCGCAGCTCGCCGGCATTCAGGCTGGCCAGGGCATCCTCCAGGACGGCGCTCTCGTCGAGCAGTCCTTCGGCGAATACCGCGCGCCAGTCCACGGGCGTGGCGCTGAGCAGCTCCAGACCGTAGTCGTTGACCGCCAGCGAGAAGGTGGCGGGCTGGCGCCGCCCGATGCGCCAGGCGAGCAGACTGGCCAGCCCCATGTGCGCCAGCCGGCCCGCGAACGGATACAGATAGGCGTGCCAACCCTCGCGCGTGCGCAGGGTCTCGATGAGCAGGGTGCCGGTGACGGGCAGGGCCGACCATGCCGCCTGGACCGCCAGCAAGGGCGCCGCGGCCTGCATCTCTGGCACGTCGAGCTCGCCTTGGGCGGCGCGGGTGAGCCGGGCGACGAAGGCGTCGGCCAGCTCGCTGGACAGCGGCATGCGTCCGCCGTTCCAGCGCGGCACGGCCGGGCGGCCGGCGCCGGCGCGCCGCACGTAGGCCGTCATCTGCTCGACGCGCACCAGCTCCAGCGGCCGCCCGGCGAACAGGAATACGTCGCCGGGCGCCAGGCGGGCGATGAAGCCCTCCTCCACGGTGCCCAGCGCCCCGCCCTGCCCGCCGCGCTGCCAGTAGCGCACGGTCATGCTGGCGTCGCTCACGATGGTGCCGATGTTCATGCGATGGCGGCGTGCGAGCCGGGCGTCGGGCACCCGCCACACGCCCGCGTCGTCGGCAAGCACGCGCCGGTACTCGGGGTAAGCGGTCAGCGAGGGCCCGCCCTGGCGCACGAATTCCAGGCACCACTGCCATTCGGCCGGCGTCAGCTCCCGGTACGAGCACGTGCTGCGCACTTCGTCGTACAGCGCCTCGGGCCGAAAGCCGCCGCCCAACGCCACCGTGACCAGATGCTGGACCAGTACGTCGAGCGGCTTGTCGGGCGGGGGCCGGGCCTCGACCTGTCCGGAGCTTACGGCGTCGCGCACGGCGGCGGCCTCGATGAGTTCCAGGCTGTGCGTGGGCACCAGCGTGATTCTGGACGCGCGCCCCGGCGCGTGCCCCGAGCGCCCGGCGCGCTGCAGCAGGCGCGCCACGCCCTTGGCCGAGCCGATCTGCAAGACCCGCTCGACCGGCAGGAAATCCACCCCCAGGTCCAGGCTCGAGGTGCAGACCACGGCCTTGAGCGTGCCGGCGCGCAGGCCGGCCTCGACCCATGCGCGCACTGCCCGGTCCAGCGAGCCGTGATGCAGGGCGATCAGCCCGGCCCAATCCGGCCGCAGGTCGAGCAGGGCCTGGTACCAGAGCTCGGCCTGTGAGCGCGTGTTGGTGAAGACCAGGGTGGTGCCGCTGTGCTCGATCTCCTCGGCCACCTGCGGCACCATGCGCTTGCCCAGGTGGCCGGCCCAGGGAAAGCGCTCCGGCCGGGCCGGCAGCAAGGTATCGATGCGCAGCGCCTTTTCGCGCGGGCCGCGCACGAGGACGCCGTCACCGGCGTTGTCGCCCAGCAGCGTGGCCAGGGCTTCGTCGAGGTTGCCCAGGGTGGCGGACAGGCCCCACACGCACAGATCCGGCACCCAGGTGCGCAGGCGCGCCAGAGCGAGCTGCACCTGTACGCCGCGCTTGTTGCCGAGCATTTCGTGCCACTCGTCGACCACGACCAGGCGCACGCTGGCCAGCTCGCGTGGCGCGTCGGCGCGCGCGAGCAGCAGCGACAGGCTCTCCGGGGTGGTGACCAGCCCGCTCGGCAGGCGCCGCGCCTGCGCCGCGCGCTCGCTGCTGCCGGTGTCGCCGGTGCGGCTGCCCACCCGCCAGTCGGGCGCGAGCGCGGCCAGCGGCGCCTGCAGGGCCTGCAAGGTGTCGGCGGCCAGCGCCCGCATGGGGGTCAGCCAGAGCACCCGCAGCGGCTGCGCGCGCGCCGCGCCGGCGCGCGCCGGCAGGGGCGCCGCACCCGCGTCCGCGAACGCCATCAAGGCGCCCAGCCAGACCGCATAGGTCTTGCCGGCGCCGGTGTCGGCATGCAGAAGGCCGCTGCGCCCGGCGGCGATCGCCGCCCAGACCTCGCGCTGAAAGGCAGCCGGCCGCCAGCCGCGTTCGGCGAACCAGGCGTGCGGCGCAGGCGCGGACAGCGCCACGCCGCGCGCGGCAGCTTTCGGTGCGTCCGGCCGCACGCGCGCCGTCATGGCGCGGCCAGGGCTTCGAGCATGGCGAGCGTGTCCGCCTCCTCCACGGGCTTGTCCAGTCGCCAGCGCAACATGCGTGGAAAGCGCACGGCGACCCCGCTCTTGTGCCGCGCGCTGCGCGCGATGCCTTCGAAACCGATCTCGAACACGAGTTCGGGCCGCACGCTGCGCACCGGGCCGAAGCGCTCCACGGTGTGCCGCCGCACGAAGGCGTCCACGCGCCGGATCTCCTCGTCGGTGAGGCCGGAATACGCCTTGGCGAAGGGCACCAGGGCGCGCCCCGAGGTACCCGGCGGGGCGTCCCAGACCGCGAAGGTGTAGTCGGTATAGAGGTTCGCGCGCCGGCCGTGGCCCGGCTGCGCGTAGATCAGCACGGCGTCCACCGACAGCGGATCGATCTTCCACTTCCACCAGATCCCGCTGGTGCGCGTGCGGCCCACGCCGTAGCGGGCATTGCCCTGCTTGAGCATCAGGCCTTCGACGCCCAGGGCGCGCGAGGACTCGCGCCGTTGCGCGAGCGCCAGCCAGTCGCTGCCTTCGAGGCGCGGCGACAGCCGCAGATGCGGGTGGTCCAGGGCGGCCACCAGCGCCTCCAGGCGGCTGCGCCGCTCGGCCTGCGCCAGATCGCGCAGGTCCTCGCCGCCCGTCTCCAGCAGATCGTAGGCGAGCAACGCCACCGGCTGCTCCTGCAGCAGGCGCGCGCCGACGGTCTTGCGGCCGATGCGGCGCTGCAGGCGGGCGAAGGGCTGCACCCGGTCCTCGGCCCAGACCACGATCTCGCCGTCAAGCACGGTGCCATAGGGCAGCGCCTCGCCCATGGCGGCCAGTTCGGGGAAACGGTCGGTGACCAGCTCTTCGCCGCGCGACCAGATCCAGGCGCGCCCGTCACGCTGCACGACCTGCGCGCGGATGCCGTCCCACTTCCATTCGATCAGCCAGTCGGACGGCGCGCCGAGCTGGGTCTCGAAGTCCTCCAGCGGCAACTGCAGCGGATGGGCGAGGAAGAAGGGGTAAGGATGCCCGGCGTCGGCCGCGTCGCGGCCCTCGGTGGGCGCGACCAGGGCCAGATAGGCCGGCGCATCGGGCGTGGCCATTCGGTCCGTATAGCCGATCAGGCGCTGGGCGATGCGCTTGGCGTCCACACCGGCCACCGCGGCCAGCGCGCGGGTGACGAGCAGCTTGGAGACGCCCACCCGCAGCGATCCCGTGATCATCTTGGCGAACACGAAGCGCGCCTGGCCGTCCAGCCGGGCAAAGCTGTCGTGCAGGCTGTCGGCCAGGGCCGCGGGCGCCATGCCGCGCAAGGGCAGCAGGCGCTCGGTCATCCAGTGCGCCAGCCCGCCCTCGACCGTCATGCCGGCGGCAGCCCCTGGCAGGAGCAGCGCGATCGTCTCGGCCAGATCGCCCACGTGCTGGTAGCTGGCTTCGAACAGCCATTCGGGCAGGCCGGCCTCGGCCTGGGCGAAGGCCTGCAAGGCGCGCACCGGGACGAGCTGGCGCGGCTTGCCGCCGGCCAGGAAGTACACCGCCCAGGCCGCGTCCTCGGCCGGCGCGCTGCCGAAATAGGCTTCCAGCGCCGCGCGCTTGGCGTTGGTCGAGGTGGTCGCGTCCAGCGTCGAATAGAGTTCGGCGAATGCCGCCATGCCGTGCGCGTGGGTCATGGCGCCCGCGCCGCCGGGGCCGAGGCTTCGTCCTCCTCGTCGCCGTATTCGGTGTGGAAGGTGCGCGCATCCAGCCCCTGCTCGGCAAACCAGCGTTGCATCACCGCCGTGCTGCCGTGCGTCAGGTAGACGCACTCGGCACCCGTGGCGGCCACAGCGCTGCACAGGCCATCCCAGTCGGCATGGTCGGAAACGATGAAGCCGCGGTCCACGCCGCGCCGGCGGCGCGCGCCGCGTACCTGCATCCACCCGCTGGCAAAGGCGTCGGCATGCTCGCCGAAGCGGCGCGTCCAGCTCGAACCGCGCGCCGAGGGCGGCGCAACGACCAGGGCGCGCCGCACGTCCGCGCCCGCTTCGGTCGCGAGCCGGGTCGGCGGCAGCCGCACGCCCGCCTCGCGATAGATGCCGTCGACGGTATCGACCGCGCCATGCACGAGGATGGGCCCCGGCGCGTCCGTCAGGTGATGCAGGATGCGCTGCGCCTTGCCCAGGGCGTAGCTGTACAGCACGCTGGCCCTGCCCTCTGCGGCGTTGGCCTCCCACCACGCCTGGATCTGCGCCATCAGCATCGCCTGGGGCAGCCAGCGATAGACCGGCAGGCCGAAGGTGGATTCCGTGATGAAGGTATGGCAGGGCACGGGCTCGAAGGGCGCGCAGGTGCCGTCCGCCTCGGTCTTGTAGTCGCCCGAGGCCACCCACACCTCGCCGCGGTGCTCGACGCGCACCTGCGCCGAGCCCAGGACATGACCGGCCGGGTGCAGGCTGACGGTGGCCTCGCCCAGGCGCAGATGCTCGCCGTAGGCCACGGTCTGCAGCGCAATGTCGGCACCGAGCCGCGCGCGCAGCAGGCCGGCGCTCTCCTGCGTGGCCAGATAGCTGCCGTGGCCGCCGCGCGCGTGGTCCGAATGCGCGTGCGTGATGACCGCCCGGGGCACGGGCCGCCAGGGGTCGATGTGAAAGTCTCCGGACGGGCAATAGAGGCCTTCGGGCCTGGCCACGATCAGATCCATGGCTCTCCTTTGATGGCGCGCGGCGGCGCCTGCGGATGAGCCGGCTCAGCAATCGATATGCCGCGCGGCGCGTTCGGGCCCGAATGGCACACGTCTTGCTTTGATGAGGCTGGCCGATACGGGCACCTGCACGGTCCCGCGCCGGCCCAGGTAGAAATTACTGGCCGCGGCAGATTTTGCCGCGGCCTCCCATGCGACGAGCCTGCGCCCAGCCCGCGGCGCTGCCACATGCCATTCAGGAGTCCATCTTGTTGAAAGTCCTAGTCGTCGCCTCCGAGGCGCTCCCCCTGGCCAAGACCGGCGGGCTGGGCGACGCAGTCAGCGGCATGGCGCGCGCCATGCGCGAAGCAGGCCTCGATGTGACACTGCTGCTGCCCGCCTACCGCGGCACGCATCGCCACCTGACGGACACGCGCACATTGTGCGAGCTGCACCACCTGCCGGGCGGCCCGGCGAGCCTGGTGGCCGGCCGCCTGGCGTCGTTCGATCTTCCCGTACTGCTGCTGCGCAACGACGCGCTGTACGATCGGGACGGCTCGCCGTACATCGACGCCCGGGGCGAAGAGCATCCCGACAACGGCGTACGCTTTGCCGCCTTGGCGCATGCCGCCACGCGCATTGCGGCCGGCCGCACGCCGTGGGCGGTGCCGCACGTCGTGCACGCCAACGACTGGCACGCCGGCCTGGTGCCCCTGCTCATGCGCGCGGCCAAGGTGCGGCGCGTGAAGTCGGTGCTCACCATCCACAACCTGGCGTTCCAGGGCCTCTACCCGATGCACGACGCGGCGCGCTACGGGATTCCCGCCGAGTACTGCGGCCTGGACGGTTGCGAGTTCTGGGGCCGCATCAATTTCATGAAGGCCGGCATCCGCTACGCCGACCGCGTCACCACGGTGAGCCACACCTATGCGCGCGAGATCCTGACCCCGGCCTTCGGCCACGGCCTGGACGGCCTGCTGCGCGAGCGCCAGGCGCAGCTCGTCGGCATCCCCAACGGTATCGACGAGAGTATCTGGAACCCGGCCATCGACCAGCACCTGCCGGACGTCTACAGCGCGGACGACCTGCGCGGCAAGCCGAGCTGCAAGCGCGCCCTGCAGGAATCCTTCGGCCTGATCGCCGACCCGCAGGCCACCGTGCTCGTCTCCGGCAGCCGGCTGACGCCCCAGAAGATGGCCGACGTGGCCGTACGCGTACTGCCCGACGTGCTGGATGCGCACGGCCAGCTCCAGGTGGCGATCCTGGGCTGCGGGGATCGCGCCATCGAGGACGAGGCGCGCGCGCTCGCCGCGCGCTACCCGGGCCGCGTGGCCGCCCACATCGGCTACGACGAGCAACTGGCCCACCTGCTGCATGCCGGCGGCGACATCCTGCTGCACGGCAGCCGCTTCGAGCCCTTCGGTCTGACGCCCATCTACGCCATGCGCTACGGCACGCTGCCGGTGTGCTCGCGCGTGGGCGGCATGGCCGATACCGTGCGCGACCCGGGCGAACATGCCGACGACCTCGATCTGGCGGATGCCACCGGCCTGCTCTTCGACGGTGCCGAGGCTGCACATCTGCGGCATGCCATCGAGCGCGCCCTGCGCCTGTATGCCCGCAAGGATTTGTGGCGCGCGATGCAGCGCAGCGCAATGACCGCCGATCACGGCTGGAGCGCGAGCGCCGGCCGCTACATCGACCTGTACCGCCATCTGGCGCCTCCCCTCGCCGCGGCTCGCAGCGAGACCACGGCCATCGCCGTGCCGGCGCCGGAACCCGCGGCCGCCTCCACCCCGGCGCACGCCCTCTGGCCGCGCGTGGCCGCGCCCGTCATGGGCGCGGCCTGCGCCTGATCGCCGAACTTCCCGAGCGTCCATGCCTATGTCGAACCGCAGCAGCAGGCCCCGTCTCTACGCTTTGGCGCCACGTCACGACGCCACGCTGGCAGCACCGTTGGACAGTCCGGGATGGGCCGCGGCGCTGCGACGGGCCGAGGCCCTGGGTTTCAGCCACATTCTGTGCGCCCCGGGCTGGACCGGCGCCCCGGAAGATGCCCTGGCGGTGGACGAGCCCACCGCGGCCGATCCGGCCTTCGGCATGCTCGGTCTGGACGACTGGCTGCGCGGGCTGGCCGCCGCCTGCGAGCGGCAGGGCCTGTCGCTCTGGCTGGACCTGTCGTTGGCGCGGGCAAAGCGTGGCGGCTCGCTGCACCAGTCGCATCCCGACTGGTTCTCGGCACAGGGTGCCGACGGCGCGCTCGACCCGCGCCTCAGCCCGCGCGAGCGCAGCACGGTCCACGTGCAGCAGATCGACGGCAACGCCCCCATCGGCCTGGTCGAATTCTGGATGGAACGCATGGTGGCCATGCTCGAGGCCGGCGTGCAGGGTTTCCGACTGCTCGATCCGGCCGCCCTGCCCGGGCGCGCCTGGCGCTCGCTGATCGAAGGGGTGCGCGCCCGCGTCCCCGCCTGCGCCTTCACGGCCTGGACGCCCGGCATGAACCCGCAGCAGGTGCAGGCGCTGGAAGGCGCCGCGTTCGACGCGGTCTACAGTTCGCTGCCCTGGTGGGACTACCGCGACGACTGGTACGTGGCCGAACACGAGCGTCTGGCCCGCGCGGGCCGGGTGATCGTGCCGGTGGCCGACCCCGACGCCGCATCCCGGCAGCCGCCGCCCGCGCGCGCGCTGCTGCGGGCGCTGCGCACCGCCGCTGAGCTTGGCGACGGCCTGCTCATGCCGCGCTGGGTCGACCCCGGCGAAGACGCCGATCGGCACTGGTCGCAGGCCATTGCCAAGGCCAACCTGGCGCTGTCGCGGCGCGCCCCGGGCCATGCGCGCCAGATCCGCCGCCTCGGGGGCGACACGCTGGCCGTCACGTGGATGCATCGCAAGGATCGCGCGGGCGACACCCTGGTCGCGATCAACACGTCGCTCGAAGAGCCCGCGCGGCTCGACTGGGACCTGGCGCGCAGCCGCCTGGCCAAGGCCCTGCCACATTCGGCGGCCCGCGACGAGGAGCTGCCCGCGGCAGGCGTGCTCGCCGTCACCCTCGCGCCCGCGCCGCAGGTCGTCACCCTCAAGCGCAAGGTGGGCACGCTGCGCCAGCGCGAGGCGCTGGATGCCGCGATACACATGCCGCGCATCGCGATCCAGGACATCCGCCCGAGCACCGAGGACCCGACCCACCTCGTCAAGCGCGTGGTCGGCGAGGCGCTGGTCGTGCATGCCAACATTTTCATGGACGGCCACGACGTGCTCGCCGCCCGCCTGCTCTGGCGCGCGGCGGACGAGGACGGCTGGCATGCCGAGCCCATGGTGGCACTGGGCAACGATGCCTGGCGCGGCAGCTTCACGCCCGAACGCATCGGGCGCCACGAATACACCGTGCAGGCCTGGCGCGACGTGTTCGGCACCTACCGCAGCGAGCTCGCCAAGAAACACGCCGCCGGCATCGACGTTTCCCTCGAAGTGATCGAGGGCCGCCAGTTGCTCGAGCGCGCCGGCGTGCCGCATGGCGAGGACATCGACGCCCAGGCCCTGCTGGGCGCGGAAGTGGGCGCCGCCATGGCGAAAGCCGACCTGCGCGAGTTCGAGCACACGCACCTGCCCGCGCAGGCGCTGGCGGTCGAGCGCCGGGCGGCGCGCTTTGCGAGCTGGTACGAAATGTTCCCACGTTCGCAAAGCGGCGACCCGCAGCGCCACGGCACCTTCCGCGACGTGATCGAACGCCTGCCCTACGTGCGCGACATGGGTTTCGACGTGCTGTACTTCCCGCCGATCCATCCGATCGGCCGGACCAACCGCAAGGGCCGCAACAACAGCCTGAAGGCCGGGCCCGACGACCCGGGCAGCCCCTACGCCATCGGCGGCGAGGCGGGCGGCCACGACGCCATCCACCCGGAGCTGGGCACGCTCGATGACTTTCGCGCGCTGGTCAAGGCCGCGGCCGAACACGACCTGGAGATCGCGCTCGACTTCGCCGTGCAGTGCTCGCCCGATCATCCCTGGCTGCGCGAGCACCCCGAATGGTTCTCCTGGCGTCCCGACGGCTCGATGCGCTACGCCGAGAATCCGCCCAAGAAGTACGAAGACATCGTCAACGTCGACTACTACGGCAAGCCGGGCAAGCGCCGGATCAGCGGCAACGCCGCCCTCTGGCTGGCGCTGCGCGACGTGGTGCTCTTCTGGTGCGACGAGGGCGTGCGCACGTTTCGCGTGGACAATCCGCACACCAAGCCGCTGCCCTTCTGGCAGTGGATGATCGCCGAAGTGCAGGCGCGCTACCCCGACGCGATCTTCCTTTCCGAGGCCTTCACGCGCCCGAACATGATGTACCGGCTGGCCAAGATCGGCTTCTCGCAGTCATACACCTACTTCACCTGGCGCAACGACAAGCGCGAGATGACGGAGTACCTGGAAGAGATCGCCAACCCGCCGGTGGCCGATGTGTTCCGCCCCAACTTCTTCGTGAACACGCCGGACATCAACCCCTACTTCCTGCAGACCTCGGGGCGCGGCGGCTACCTGATCCGCGCCGCGCTGGCCACCACGCTTTCGGGGCTCTGGGGCATGTACAACGGCTTCGAGCTGTGCGAGGGCGCGCCGGTGCCGGGCAAGGAGGAGTACCTCGATTCCGAGAAGTACGAGGTGCGCGCCTGGGATTGGGAGCGGCCCGGCAATATCCGCGCCGAGATCGCCGCGCTGAACCGCATACGCCGCGCCAACCCCGCGCTGCACACGCACCGCGGCGTGCAGTTCCTGGGGGCCGACAACGAGCAGGTGCTGTACTTCTGCAAGGCCACGCCGGAGCGCGACAACGTCCTGCTGATCGCCATCAGCATGGACCCGCATGCGCCGCAGGGCGCCACCATCGAAGTGCCGCTCTGGCAGTTCGGCCTGCCCGACGACGGCCGCCTGCGCGTGCACGATCTACTGCACGAGAACCGCTACGACTGGCACGGCAAGTACCAGCGCGTGGACCTGCATCCCGACGCACCCTACGCCATCTTCCGCGTCTCGGCCTAGCCGCCGCAGCACCGATCAGCCAACCCGAACCACGGAAGCCCGACTCATGAACAAGCGCCCGTCATCCGTCGTCAACGCGGCCAACCGCGACGACCCGCTCTGGTACAAGGACGCGGTCGTCTACCAGTTGCACATCAAGTCGTTCTTCGACGCCAACAACGACGGCGTGGGTGACTTTCCGGGGCTGCTGCAGAAGCTGGACTACATCGCCCAGCTCGGCGTGGACACGATCTGGCTGCTGCCGTTCTATCCCTCGCCGCGGCGCGACGACGGCTACGACATCGCGGACTACCGCGGCGTGCATCCCGACTACGGCACGCTGGCCGACATGCGCCAGTTCGTGAAGGAGGCGCATGCGCGCGGCCTGCGCGTCATCACCGAGCTGGTCGTGAACCACACCTCCGACCAGCATCCGTGGTTTCAGAGGGCGCGCCGCGCCAAGCCCGGCTCGGCCTCGCGCGACTACTACGTCTGGTCCGACGACGACCGCAAGTACAACGGCACGCGCATCATCTTCCTGGATACCGAGAAGTCGAACTGGACCTGGGACCCGGTGGCCAAGCAGTACTTCTGGCACCGCTTCTATTCGCACCAGCCGGATCTCAACTACGACAACCCCAGGGTCATGAAAGAGGTGTTGTCGGTGATGCGCTACTGGCTGCAGACCGGCGTGGACGGCCTGCGGCTGGACGCCGTGCCCTACCTGGTGGAGCGCGAGGGCACGAACAACGAGAACCTGCCGGAGACGCACGCGGTGTTGAAGCGCATCCGCGCCGACCTGGACGACGCCTTTCCCAACCGCATGCTGCTCTCCGAAGCCAACCAGTGGCCCGAGGACGCGCAGGAATACTTCGGCAACGGCGACGAATGCCACATGTCGTTCCACTTCCCGCTGATGCCGCGCATGTACATGGCGATCGCCCGCGAGGACCGCCTGCCCATCGTGGACATCATGCGCCAGACGCCCGACATCCCCGAGAACTGCCAGTGGGCGATCTTCCTGCGCAACCATGACGAGCTCACGCTGGAGATGGTCACCAGCAGCGAGCGCGACTATCTGTGGGACTTCTACGCCGCCGACCGGCGCGCGCGCATCAACCTGGGCATCCGCCGGCGCCTGGCCCCGCTGCTCGAGCGCGACCGCCGCCGCATCGAGCTGATGAACAGCCTGCTCTTCTCCATGCCGGGCACGCCCGTCATCTACTACGGCGACGAGATCGGCATGGGCGACAACATCCACCTGGGCGATCGCGACGGCGTGCGCACGCCGATGCAGTGGTCGCCCGATCGCAACGGCGGCTTCTCGCGCGCCGATCCGGAACGCCTGGTGCTGCCGCCGCTGATGGGGCCGCTGTACGGCTACGAGGCGGTCAACGTGGAAGCCCAGGAGCGCGATCCGCATTCGCTGCTGAACTGGACCCGCCGCATGCTGGCCATCCGCCGCCAGCACCGCGCCTTCGGCCGCGGCAGCCTGAAGTTCATCTACCCGGGCAACCGCAAGATCCTGGCCTATCTGCGCAGCTTCGAGGAGCGCACCATCCTCTGCGTGGCCAACCTGTCGCATGCGACCCAGGCGGTCGAACTGGACCTGCGCGACTACAACGGGCGCGTGCCGGTCGAGATGCTGGGCGGCACGCCCTTTCCCACCATCGGCGAACTCACCTACCTGCTCACGCTGCCGCCCTACGGCTTCTACTGGTTCGACCTGTCCTCGGACGCGCAGCCGCCGAGCTGGCACGCGGCCACGCCCGAGCAGTTGCCCGAATACGTGACGCTGGTGCTGCGCGGACGCACCGGCTACCAGCTCACCGAGGGTGCCCTGCGCATGCTGCACGAGGACGTGCTGCCGCACTATCTGAGGCTGCGGCGCTGGTTCGCCGCCAAAGACCAGAAGCTGGGCGCCGTGCGGCCGGGCTACATCATCGCCCTGCCCGGCACCACCGAAACCTACCTCGCCGAGATCGAGGCCAAGGTCGGCAACGCCGTGCATCACTACGCGCTGCCGGTCGCCCTGCGCTGGGAAGAGAACCTGAGCAGCCTGCCGCAGCATCTGGCCCTGGCCCGCGTGCGCCGGGCCGCGCAGATGGGCGTGGTCACCGACGCCTTCACCGTGCCGGAATTCGCCCACGGCGTCGTCGCCAACCTGCTCGCCGAACGCGAGCTGTCGGTGAACACCGCGCAGGGGCCGCAGCGCATACGCTTCATTCCCTGGCCGGGCCTGGCCGAGCTCGGGCTGAACGATGACGCCGAGATCCTCTGGCTCACCGCCGAGCAGTCCAACAGCTCGCTCATCATCGACGCCAAGGCGGTGCTCAAGCTGGTGCGGCGCGTGGTCGCGGGCCAGCACCCGGAAGCGGAGATCACCCGCTACCTGACGGCCGTCGGCTACGCCAATACCCCCGCCCTGCTCGGCGAGGTCGTGCGCGAATCGGCAGACGGCACGCCGCACACCCTGATCCTGGTGCACGCCTTCGTCTCGAACCAGGGCGACGCCTGGCAATGGACGCTGGACTACCTGCGGCGCACCATGGACGCCGTGCAACTGTCGCCCGACGCCCACGAGAGCTACGACGACGAACTGCAGGGCTACGCCGCGATGGCCGCGGTCATCGGCCGGCGCGTCGCCGAGCTGCACGCCGCCTTTGCCCAGGCCACGGACGACCCGGCCTTCGTGCCCGTCGACCTGGACGCGCGCGCCGCCCGGCATCGCGGCGAGGCGGTGGTGCAGATGCTCGAGCGCGCGTTCAAGGCCATCGAGGGGTTCGAGCACTGGGGTGACCCCGAAATCCACGCCATGGCCCAGAAGCTGGCCGGCCGCAGAAGCGCGCTCGTCGATGCCGTGCGCGATCTGGCCGAACGCTGCAAGGGCACCCTGCAGACGCGCATCCACGGCGACCTGCACCTGGGCCAGATCCTGATCGCGCAGAACGACGCCTACCTGATCGACTTCGAGGGCGAGCCGGTGCGCAGCCTGGAGGAACGCCGCGCGAAGTCCTCGCCCATGCGCGATGTGGCGGGCGTGCTGCGCTCTTTCGACTACGCCTCGGCCGCGGTCGCGCGGGCGGCCGACAGCACACCGCCCACGGCCGAGCACGTCGCGGCCACGCCGATCACCGAGCCGGCCAACGTGGTGCAGCAACGCCGCCGGGCCCTGCTCGGGCGCTTTCGCGTGGCGGCCCGTAACGCCTTCCTGCAAAGCTATCGCGATACCGCCGAGGCTGCCGCGGCCCGGTGGTTGGGCGCCGACGGCGGCCAGGCTGCGCTCGATCTCGCGCTCATCGAAAAGGCGGCCTACGAGGTCGTCTATGAGGCCGCGAACCGCCCGGCCTGGCTGCCGATCCCCGTCGTCGGCCTGGCACGCATCGCCAGCCGCCTGCTCGACACCCACAGCGACAACCTGGACGAGTGACACGATGGCCAACGCGCCCGACATCGACCCTAGCGCCATCGACGCCCTGCTGCAGGGCCGGCATGGCGATCCCTACGCCGTACTCGGCCCTCACGGTGTGGGCGACGCGCGCGAACTGCGCGTGCTCGCCCCCGGCGCGCGCGGCGTGCTCGCCCTGCGCGAGGACGGCAGCAGCGAGCGCCTGCGCAGCGAGCGCGAAGGTTTCTTTCGCGGGCGCATCGGCGCCGGGCGCTACCGCCTGCGCATCGAGTGGGACGGCGCCATCCAGGAGACCGAAGACCCCTACGCCTTCGGCACCCTGCTGGAGGAAGACGACCTGCACGCCATCGCCGCCGGCCGCCATCCGCAGCTCACGCGCGTGCTGGGCGCGCACGCCATGCGCCTGGGCGAGGTCGACGGGGTGCGCTTCGCCGTCTGGGCGCCCAACGCGCGCCGGGTATCGGTGGTGGGCGATTTCAACGCATGGGACGGCCGCCGCCATCCCATGCGTGCGCGCCCGAGCGCTGGCGTCTGGGAGATTTTCGTTCCCGGCATCGGCCCGGGCGCACGCTACAAGTACGAAATCATCGGGCCGGACGGCCACATCGGCCCGCAGAAGGCGGACCCGCTGGCGCGCCGCACCGAGGCGCCGCCGGCCACCGCGTCGATCGTTGCCGGGTACGAGACCTATGCCTACACCGACGGCGACTGGATGCGCGAGCGCGCCGCGCGCCATGCGCCGGACGCGCCGATCGCGGTGTACGAGATGCATGCCGGCTCCTGGCGCCATCCGGCCGGCGGCACGCCGAGCTGGCACTACCTGAGCGAGCAGCTCATCCCCTACGTGCAGGCGATGGGCTTCACCCATATCGAGCTGATGCCGATCATGGAGCACCCCTTCGGCGGCTCCTGGGGCTACCAGCCGCTCGGGCTGTTCGCGCCGACCGCGCGCTACGGGCCGCCGGAGGCATTCGCCGAATTCGTCGACCGCTGCCACGCCGCCGGCATCGGCGTGATCCTCGACTGGGTGCCCGCGCACTTTCCCTCCGACGCGCACGGGCTCGTGCGCTTCGACGGTACGGCGCTCTACGAGCACCAGGACCCGCGCGAGGGCTATCACCCCGACTGGAACACCATGATCTACAACCTCGGCCGCAACGAGGTGCGCAACCTGCTGATCGCGAGCGCGCTGGAGTGGCTCGAGCGCTACCACGTGGACGGCCTGCGCGTGGATGCGGTGGCCTCGATGCTGTACCGGGACTACAGCCGCAAGGCGGACGAATGGGTGCCCAATGTCTTCGGCGGGCGCGAGAACCTGGAGTCGATCGCCTTCCTGCGCGAGCTGAACGGCATCGTGCGCGAGCGCTGTCCCGGCGCCCTCATGATCGCGGAGGAGTCGACCGCCTGGCCAGGAGTGAGCGCGCCGGTGGACCAGGGCGGGCTGGGCTTTCACTACAAGTGGAACATGGGCTGGATGCACGATACGCTGCACTACATGCACGAAGACCCGCTGCACCGGCGCTACCACCACCATGAAATGACCTTCGGCCTGGTCTATGCCTGGTCCGAACGCTTCATGCTGCCGCTCTCGCACGACGAGGTCGTGCACGGCAAGGGTTCGCTGCTCGGCAAGATGCCCGGGGACGAATGGCAGCGCCTGGCCAACCTGCGCGCCTACTACGCCTTCATGTGGACCCATCCCGGCAAGAAGCTGCTCTTCATGGGCTGCGAGATCGGCCAGCACGCGGAATGGAACCACGACGGCGAAGTCTCATGGTGGGAGCTGGACGCACCGGGCCATCGCGGCCTGCAGCGCCTGGTGCGCGACCTGAACCACCTCTATGCCGGGCTGCCCGCGCTGCACCGGCTCGACGCCGAACCGGACGGCTTCGCCTGGGTCATCGGCGACGACGCCGGCAACAGCGTCTACGCCTACCGGCGCCGCGACGGCCGGGGCGGCGAAGCGCTCGTGGTCTGCAACATGACGCCGGTGCCGCGCGAAGGCTATCGCATCGGCGTGCCGGCGGCGGGCGCCTGGCGCGAGCGCCTGAACACCGACGCCCAGGACTATGGCGGCTCGGGGATGGGCAATGCAGGGGGGCGTACAAGCGAGCCCGTGCCCAGCCATGGCATGCCGGACTCGCTCTGCCTGACGCTTCCCCCCCTCGCCACCCTGATTCTGCAATACGAAGGATGAGCATCATGAGCACCCATCTTCCCGACCGCCTCGCACCCGGCCTGCCGCATCCACTGGGCGCTACCGCCGATGGTCTGGGAGTCAACTTCGCCGTGTTCTCGGCGCACGCCTCGCGCATCGAACTGTGCATCTTCGACGCCTCCGGGCGCAAGGAGCTGGCCCGCCTGCCTCTGCCCGAATGTACCGATGAAGTCTGGCACGGCTATCTGCCCGACGCCGGCGCCGGCCTGGTCTACGGCTACCGGGCCTACGGCCCCTACGAGCCCAGGCACGGCCATCGCTTCAATCCGCACAAGCTGCTGCTCGACCCCTATGCCAAGCTGCTCACCGGCCCGCTGCGCTGGTCCGATGCGCTGTTCGGCTATCGGCTGAACCACGCCCGCCAGGACCTCACCTTCGACCGGCGCGACAGCGCGCCCGCCATGCCCAAGGCCATCGTCATGGAGGACGCCTTCAACTGGAGCGACAGCCGGCGCCCGCGCACCGCATGGAACGACACGGTCATCTACGAGGCGCACATACGCGGGCTGACGATGCAGAACGAGCGCGTGCGCACCGACCTGCGCGGCACCTTCGCGGCCTTGACCGAGCGCTCCTTCATCGACCACCTGGTGAAATCCGGCGTGACCGCGATCGAGCTGCTGCCGGTGCATGCGTTCCTGCAGGATCGCTTCCTGCTCGAGCGCGGGCTGCGCAACTACTGGGGCTACAGCACGCTCTCCTTCTTCGCGCCCGAGCCCGCCTACCTCTCGTCGAACAACCTGAACGAGGTGCGCGCCGCGGTGCGCCGCCTGCACGCGGCCGGCATCGAAGTGATCCTCGACGTGGTCTACAACCACACCTGCGAAGGCAACCACATGGGTCCCACGCTGTCGTGGCGCGGCCTGGACAACGCCAGCTACTACCGCCTGGTGCACGGCGACGAACGCTACTACCTGGACTACACCGGCACCGGCAACACGGTGAACCTCTCGCATCCGCGCGTGCTGCAGATGGTGACCGACTCGCTGCGCTACTGGGCCGGCGCGTTTCGCGTCGATGGCTTTCGCTTCGATCTGGGCGTGACCCTGGGCCGCGAGGGCACGGGCTTCGATCCGGGCTCGGGCTTCTTCGACGTGATGCTCCAGGACCCGATGCTCTCGCGCCTGAAGATGATCTCCGAGCCCTGGGACCTGGGCCCCGACAGCTACCAGGTCGGCAACCATCCGCCCGGCTTCGCCGAATGGAACGACAAGTTCCGCGACGGCGTGCGCAAGTTCTGGCGCGGCGACGACGGCATGCGCGGCGAACTGGCGGCGCGGCTGGTCGGCTCGGCCGACATGTTCGACCGGCGCCACCGCCGTCCCTGGGCCAGCGTGAACTTCATCACCGCGCACGATGGCTTCACCCTGCAGGACCTCGTCAGCTACAACGAAAAGCACAACGAGGCCAACCAGGAGGACAGCCGCGACGGGCACAACGAGAATGCCAGCAACAACTGGGGCGCCGAGGGGCCGACCGAGGACGCCGAGATCAACCAGACGCGCCTGCGCGTCAAGCGCGCGATGCAGGCCACGCTGCTCCTGTCCAATGGCACGCCCATGCTGCTGGCCGGCGACGAGTTCCACAACTCGCAGCAAGGCAACAACAACGCGTACTGCCAGGACAACGAGCTCTCCTGGCTGGACTGGTCCGCCGCGGCCAGCCCCGAAGGCCAGGCGCTGCAGAGCTACGTGGCCCGCCTCACCGCTTTGCGCCGCGCCCATCCCTCGCTGCACTTCTCGCGCTACGTGGCGGCCGATGCCGGCGTGGCGCCCGAAATGAACGCCATCGCCTGGTTCGACTTCGACGCCAGCCCGATGACCCATGCGGCCTGGGAGGATGGCGCCGGCCGTCTGCTGAGCCTGCGCCGCGCCTGCCTGGACGCGGCTGGCGCGCTCGATCTGTCGGTGCTCATGATCAACGGGCACGAGGAGGACGTCGAGTTCACGGCGCCGCCCTGCGGCCCCTCGCATCGCTGGGAGGTGGCGCTGGATTCGGCCGATCCCGAACAGCCCGCGGCACTCGGCGAGGACGACAAGCTCAACGTGCGCGCGCGCAGCATGGTCGTGCTGATCGGCAGGCCGCGCGATGCATCCACGGCCTGAGCCCACGGCCATCGCCATTGGAGACCCCACACCATGAGCCTTGCGGACTATGCCTATCGGTTCGGCCCCCGCGTCACCGAGGCCGGCACCACCTTCCGCCTATGGGCGCCCACCGCGTCCGGGGTGCAGCTCGAGCCTGGCGGGCACGACCCCATTCCCATGCAGGCGGTGGGCGACGGCTGGTGGGAACTCGAGACCGGCCTCGCCGCCGGCACCCGCTATCGCTTCGGGGTGGGCGGGCATTCCGTCCCCGACCCCGCTTCGCGCCTGCAGGACAAGGACGTCCACGACGCCAGCGTGGTGCTGGCCGGCGACGGCTACGCCTGGCGCCATGCCGAATGGCGCGGCCGCCCCTGGCACGAAACCGTGCTCTACGAGCTGCACCCGGGCGTGCTCGGCGGCTATGACGGCATTGCGAGCCGCCTGCCGGAGCTCGCCTCGCTCGGCGTCACGGCGATCGAACTGATGCCGATCGCCGATTTTCCCGGCCCGCGCAACTGGGGCTACGACGGTGTGCTGCCCTATGCGCCGGACACCGCCTACGGCACGCCGGAACAATTGAAGGCACTGATCGATACGGCCCACGGCCTGGGGCTGATGGTGTTCCTCGACGTGGTCTACAACCACTTCGGCCCGGACGGCAACTATCTGGGCACCTATGCCGACACCTTCTTTCGCGACGACCTGGACACGCCCTGGGGGCCGGCGATCGACTTTCGCCAGCCCGAAGTGCGCAGCTTCTTCGCCGAGAACGCGCTGTACTGGCTGCGCGAGTACCGCTTCGACGGCTTGCGTCTGGACGCCGTGCACGCCATCTCCGAGCGGGGCTGGCTGCAGGAGATGGCGGCCTTCGTGCGCGCCCGCCTGCCCGCGGACCGCTACGTCCATCTGGTGCTGGAGAACGACGACAACATGGCGCATCTGCTGGAAAGCGGCTTCGACGCGCAGTGGAACGACGACGCGCACCACGTGCTGCACGTGCTGCTGACCGGCGAGGACGACGGCTACTACGAGGACTACGCCGGCGGGCCCGAAGCCCGGCTGGCACGCTGCCTGAAGGAAGGCTTCATCTACCAGGGCGAAGCGTCCGAGCACCGCGGCGGCAAGCCGCGCGGCGAACCCAGCGCGCACCTGCCGCCCACGGCCTTCGTGATGTTCCTGCAGAACCACGATCAGATCGGCAACCGCGCCTTCGGCGAGCGCCTCGCCGCGCTGCTCGATGCCCAGCCCCCGCGCGACGAGCCCAATCCGCTGGCGGCGGCCGTCGCGCTCATGCTGCTGTGCCCGCACATCCCCCTGCTCTTCATGGGCGAGGAGATCGGCGCCAAGGACCCCTTTCTGTACTTCACCAGCCACAACGACACCCTCGCCCAGGCCGTGCGCGACGGCCGGCGCCAGGAGTTCTCGCGCTTTGCCGCCTTTGCCGGCGGCGCTGCGCTGACCGACCTGCCCGACCCCAACGCGCGCCACACCTACGCCAAGTCCTCGCCCTTCGCCAGCCCGCACGTCAACGTGGACGAGAGCATCTGGTCGGCATACTACTGGCGCCTGCTCAAGACGCGCCGCCAGCGCATCGTGCCGTATCTGCCGCAGACGCGCGCGCTCGACGCCGCGCCGGTGGGCGCCCGCTCGGTGCACGCGGCCTGGCGCCTGGGCAACGGCGACACGCTCGCGCTGTGGGTCAACCTGGGCGAGAGCGACGCGGCGCTCGAGGCGCCGCCCGGCGCGGGCGAGATCCTGTTCGAGTCGCGGCCGGGCTACGCGCAGCAGGCGCATGCCGGCGTGCTGGGCGCGGGCGGGCTGCTGGCCACGCTGCAGCCGCAGCAAGCCGGCGCACCGCAGGACGACGCGCCATGAACGCCGACGACTCCCTGCAGGCGCTCGCCCGCGCGGCGGGCGTGCACGTGCACTGGCACAACGCGCGCGGCCAGGATCAGGAAGTGACGCCGGACGTGCTGCGCAACGTGCTGGGGCGCCTCGGACTCGCGGCGGACAACCCCGAGGCCGTACGCGACAGCCTGGCCCGCCTGCGCGACGAGGCCGGGCACTGCCCGCCGCTGCTGACCGTGCAGGCGGGCCAGACCGTGGCGCTGCGCGGCGACGTGGCCGCGGGCCAGCCCTACGCTATCGATCTGGAAGCAGGCGGGCAGCACAGCGGGCACACGGAATCCGACGGCGCACACGCCTGGCTGCGCGCGCCCGAGCGCATCGGCTATCACCGCCTGTACGTCGGCGAGCGCGAGCTCACGCTGGCCGTTGCGCCGCCGCGCTGCACGGGGGTCGCCGACCTGGCCGGCGCCCCTGGCCGGCTGTGGGGGCTGGCCGTCCAGCTCTACAGCCTGCGGCGCCGCGCAGGCAACGCTGCGCAGCCGGGCGGCGTCGGCGACTTCACTGCGCTGCGCGAGCTGGCCGAGGAACTCGCGGGGGGCGGCTGCGAGGCGCTCGCCATCAGCCCCGTGCACGCGATGTTCTCGGCCGACCCCGGCAAGTACAGCCCGTACGCCCCGTCCAGCCGGCTGTTCGTGAACGCGGCCTACGCCGATCCGGCCGATGTCTATGCAAGGGAGACGATCGCGGCCGCGGCGCATCGTGCGCACGCCGAGGGCCTGCAGGCGCTGGATGCGGCCGAGCTGATCGACTGGCCCGAGGTGTCGCGCCTGCGCCTCGCCCTGCTGCGCGAGCTGTACGAGGGCTTCCCGGACAATCTTGCAGACCGCCAGCGCACCGCGTTCGAGACCTTCCGGCGCGAGGGCGGCGAAGCGCTGGAGCGCCATGCGCGCTTCGAGGCCCTGCACGCGCACCAGGTGCGCCGGCAGGCGCACGACTGGCGCCGCTGGGAGCCGGGGCTGCGCGACCCGCGCTCGGCCGAGGTCGAGGCATTCGCGCAGGCGCATGCGAACGAGGTGCGCTTTCACGCCTTTGCGCAATGGCTGGCCCATGAAGGCCTGGCCGGCGCGCACCGGCAGGCCCTCGCGTGCGGCATGCGCATCGGCCTGATGGCCGACCTCGCGGTGGGCACCGACCCGTGCGGCAGCCACGCCTGGAGCCGCCAGGACGACGTCATCACCGGGCTCTCGCCCGGCGCCCCGCCCGACGTCTACAACCCGGCCGGCCAGGCCTGGGGATTGACCGCGTTCTCCCCGCACGCGCTGCGCCGGCATGGCTACGGCGCCTACATCGAGATGCTGCGCGCCGCGCTGGCCCATGCGGGCGGGCTGCGCATCGACCATGCGCTCGGCATGCAGCGCATGTGGCTGGTGCCCGAGGGCGCCCCGCCCGGCGCCGGCGCCTACGTCGACTACCCCTTCGACGACCTGATGCGTCTCACGGCGCTCGAATCGGTACGCCAGCATGCCGTCATCATGGGCGAGAACCTGGGCACCGTGCCGCATGGCTTCAACGAACGCATTGCGGCGCACGGCATGCTCGGCATGAGCGTGCTGTGGTTCGAGCGCGAAGGCGCGCCGCCGGCGCGCTACACCCCGCCCGAACGCTGGAGCCCGCACAGCATCGGCACCACCACCACGCACGATCTGCCGACGGTGGCCGGCTGGTGGCGCGGCCGGGACATCGACTGGCGCGCGCGCCTCGATCTGCTGGGCCCCACCTCCGAGGCCGAGGAGCGCCAAGCCCGCGAGCACGACAAGGCGGCCCTGTGGCAGGCCGTGCGCGCATCCGACGCCCCAGCCCAAGCGCCGGCCGAGGCGCCGCTGGAGGCGGCCATCGCCTACGTCGGGCGCACGGCCGCGCCGCTGGTCCTGCTGCCGCTGGAAGACGCCCTGGGCGTGGTGGAACAGCCCAACCTGCCCGGCACCATCGACAGCCATCCGAACTGGCGCCGCCGCCTGCCCGCCCGCGTCGACGACATCGGCGCCGACGCCCGGACGCAAGCCCGCCTGCAGACCCTGAGCCGCGCGAGAAACGCATGAACCCGCCCCGCGCCACCGTGCGCCTGCAATTCCACCAGGGTTTCACGCTGGACGACGCGGAGCCCCTGGTGGGCTATTTCGCCGACCTGGGCATCAGCCACATCTACGCTTCCCCGCTCACCGAGGCGCGGGCGGGCTCGACCCACGGCTACGACGTCATCGACCCGCGGCGCATCGGCGCCGCCGTCGGCGGCGAACTGGCGCTGCGCCGGCTGGTCGCGCGCCTGCGCGGCGCGGGCATGGGCCTGATCCTGGACATCGTGCCCAATCACATGGCCACCGGCGCGGCCAATACCTGGTGGTGGGACGTACTGCGCTGGGGCCGGGGCAGCCACTACGCCGGCCACTTCGACATCGACTGGGAATCCTCCGACCCGGCCCTGCGCGGCAAGGTGCTTGCCCCCTTCCTGGGCGCCGCCTACGGCGAGGAACTCAGCGAAGGCCGCCTGAAGCTGGCCTTCGACGCCGAGTCGGGCGAGTTCGAGATCCACTACTACGACAACCGCTTTCCCGTGACTCCGGAGAGCTACGCGGCGGTCTTCGGCGCGCTGCCGCCTTCGCCCACCGCGCAGGGCCTGGTCGACACCTTCGCCCGACTGGCGCAGCACAGCGAAGCGCCCACGCGCCAGGCGGCCGTCACTACGCTGCGCGAGGCGGCCGAGGAGCCGGGCGCGCGCGCCTGCATCGAGGCAGCCATCGCCGCCCACGATCCGCGCGACGCCGCCGGCCGCAGCCGCCTGCACGCCCTGCTCGAATCGCAGCACTATCGCCTGACCTGGTGGCGCAACGCCGCCGAGCAGATCAACTGGCGGCGCTTCTTCGAGATCAGCGACCTGGCCGGCGTGCGCGTGGAGGAGCCGCAGGTGTTCGACGATGTGCACGCGCTCGTCATCCGCCTGTGGGCCGAAGGCGTGATCGACGGTGTGCGCATCGACCACGTGGACGGGTTGACCGACCCGCGGCGCTACTGCCGCAAGCTGCGCGCCGCCCTGCGCGCGGTCGCGGCCAGCCGTCCGGCCGGGCTCGAACCGGAACCCTACATCCTGGTCGAGAAGATCCTCGGCGAGGACGAGGCCCTGCCGCAGGACTGGCAGGTCGACGGCACCAGCGGCTACGACTTCATGGCCCAGGTCGGCGGCGTGCTGCACGACGCCCGCGGCGAGCCTCCGCTCACCCGGCTGTGGCGCGAGATCTCCGGCGAGCACGACAGCTTCCACGAGCTGGTGCGCGATGCGCGGCGCATGCTCATCACCCGCCACTTCGCCGGCGAGTACGAGAACCTGATGCGCGCCTTGCATCGCATTGCGCAGGAATCGCCGCTCACGCGCGACTGGAGCCGCGCGGCCATACGCCGCACCCTGCTCGAGTTGCTGGTGGCGTTTCCGGTCTATCGGACCTACGGCGGGCTGGACGGACGCACCGCCGCCGACGCGGTGTTCTTCGCGCACGCGGTGCGCGAGGCGTCGGCGCACCTGCAGACCGACGACCAGGTCCTGCTGGAGCTGATCGACGACTGGCTGGGCGGCAGGCCGCCGTCGGATCTGCCGCCGGGGCCGCGGCGCAATGCGCGCCTCACCGCGATCCGCCGCTTCCAGCAACTGACCGCGCCGCTGGCCGCCAAATCGCTGGAGGACACGGTGTTCTTCCGCTACGGCCGGCTGCTCTCGCGCAACGAAGTCGGAGCCGAACCTTCGGAGTTCGCGCTGGACGTCGTCGGCTTTCACACGTTCGCGCAGGCGCGCGCCGAGCGCTTTCCCCACGCCATGCTGAGCACCGCCACGCACGACCACAAGCGCGGCGAGGACGCCCGGGCGCGGCTGGCCGCGATCAGCGAAGTGCCCCAGCGCTGGCAATCCCTCACGCGCGGCTGGCTGACCAGCCGGCAGGATGCGCCGCACGTCGTCGACCAGTACATGCTGCTGCACACGCTGATCGCGGCCTGGCCCCTGTCGCTCGAGGACGAGCCTCCCCTCGAGCACCTGCGCGAGCGCGTCGAAGCCTGGCAGATCAAGTCGCTGCGCGAAGGCAAGCTGCGCTCCAACTGGTTCGCCCCCGATACCGGCTACGAAGAGCGCTGCAGCGCCTTTCTCGCGCAGCGCCTGCAGGATGCGCGCTGGCGCCAGGCGCTGGCCGAGTTCGTCGAGCTGCTCGCCCCGGTGGGCGCGCTCAAGGGCCTGAGCCAGGCGCTGCTGCGCACCACGCTGCCAGGCGTGCCCGACCTGTATCAGGGCACCGAGTTCTGGGACTTCTCGCTGACCGACCCCGACAACCGGCGCCCGGTGGATTTCCAGGCCCGCATGCGCGCGCTGGGCGGGAGCGCCACGCCCGTCGAGCTGCTGGCGCACTGGCGCGACGGCCGGGTCAAGCAGGCCATGCTGCAGCGCGCACTGGGGCTGCGCCGCACGCACGCCGCGCTGTTCGCCGCAGGCGGCTACGAGCCGGTGCAGCTCGAGGGCGAATGGGCCGATGGCGTGATCGCCTTTCGCCGCCAGCGCGGCGAGCAGCGGCTGCTCGTGATCGCGCCCCGGCTCGGCGCGGGCATCCTGACGGCGGACGCCGCGCCGGCCGAGCGCACGCCCCTGGTCCCGGCCCAGGCCTGGCAGGATACGCGGCTGAGCCTGCGCGACGACGACACCGGGCTGGACTGGCGCTCGGTCTTCGATGCCAGCCCACTGCCGGCGCAGGCCGGCGGCGTCGCCCTGCGCGATGCGCTCGCGGCATTCCCGGTGCAGCTCTACTACACCGACGCCTGAAGCCCGACCGCCTGCGCGGCCGTGGCATCCGGCTTGCTGAGTCGATATGCCCTTCGTGAGTGCTCCCGCCTCGAGGCGGGAGCCTGCTCGCCCCAGGCAAGGCGCCTCGCGCCCTGGGCGGCCTCGCCTTCGCGGGCGAGGTCCGGCGAGCATGGTCCTGGAGAAAGCATGTCCGATTTCCGTTCGTTCTGGCGCGATCGCGTCGTCGTCATCACCGGGGCATCCGCCGGCGTAGGGCGCGCATGCGCCATGAGCCTGGCCGCGCAGGGCGCGCACCTGTGCCTGATCGCGCGCGACAGCGCCGGCCTGCAGCAGACCCGCGGCGAAGCCGCGCAGCTCGGGGCCAGCGTGATCGCCTGCCCGGCCGACGTGGCCGACGCCGAAGCGGTGCAGGCGGCCGCCCAGGCCTGCGTCAACACCTTCGGCCGCATCGACGTATGGATCAACAATGCGATGGCGACCGTGTACAGCCCCATCGCCAAGCTCACCGCGGCCGAAGTGCGCCGCGTCACCGAAGTGACGTACCTGGGCGTGGTGCACGGCACGCTCGCGGCCCTGCGGCACATGCAGCGCGCCGGCCGCGGCACCGTCGTGCAGGTCGGCTCGGCGCTGGCGTACCGCGGCATCCCGCTGCAGGCGGCCTACAGCGCGGCCAAGCATGCCGTGCGCGGCTTCACCACGGCGCTGCGCGCCGAGCTGCTGCAGTCGCGCAGCCCGGTCCACGTCACGTCCGTCCACCTGCCGGCCATCGACACGCCCCAGTTCGACTGGGCGCGCACCCACTGCCCCACGCAGCCGCGGCCGATGCCGCCGGTGTATGCGCCGGAGGTGGCTGCGCGCGCCATCCTGCGCGCCGCGCGCCATCCGCGCCGCGAATACTGGGTGGGCGCGAGCACACCGCTCGTCGTATTCGGCGAACGCCTCGCGCCCGGACTGCTCGATCGCTACATGGCCCGGCACGCGGCGCGCGGCCAGGACTCGGGCGTCCCGGTGCCCCGCGAACGGCCCGACAATCTGCACGAGCCGGCAGCCACCGGGCACGACACGCGGGGTACCTGGGGCCACGAGGCCCGCACGCACGCCCTCGTCGTGTCGTCCGGGGCCGCGACCACGGCCGCGTGGCTGGTCTGCGGGGCGGCGCTGCTCGGCCTGGGCGCCTTGCTGCATCGATCCGCGCACCGCAGAACCAGGAGGTTTCCATGAGCATAGGCAAGACAGTCTGGGCCATCGCCGAGGGCTACATCCCCGGGCGCAGCGCCGACGAGAGCCACGAGATGGTCTCGCACGAGACGGCATGCATCCTGAACACCAACGAGGTGCCGGCGAACATACGCATCACCCTCTACTTCGCCGACCGCGACCCGGTCGGGCCGTACGAAGTGACGGTGGGCGCGCGCCGCACGCTGCATCTGCGCTTCAACGATCTCGCGCAACCCGAGCCCGTGCCGCGCGATACCGACTATGCCTCGGTCTTCGTCTCGGATGTGCCGATCGTCGTGCAGCATACGCGGCTCGACTCGCGCGACCCGAACATCGCCCTGCTCTCGACCATTGCCTACGCCGCCGGATGAGCCTGTATAAACAACCGCCCATTGCCGACTACGCCCTGATCGGCGACTGCCAGACCGCCGCGCTGGTCAATCGCCATGGCTGCATCGACTGGCTGTGCTGGCCGCGCTTCGATTCCGCCGCCTGCCTGACCCGCCTGCTCGGCGACGACGAGCACGGCTATTGGCATATCGGGCCGATGGACGGCGGGCGCTGCGCGTCGCGCCGCTACCTGCCCGGCACGCTGATCCTCGAGAGCCGGTTCGAGACGTCCACGGGCACCGTCACGATCTCCGACTTCATGCCGGTGCGCAAGGAGGGGGAATCGCTGTCGAACCTGATGCGCATCGTGCGCGGCGTGAGCGGCAGCGTGCGCATGCGCCTGGAGCTGGCCATACGCTTTGACTACGGGCGCATCGTCCCCTGGGTGTCGCGTACCGAGGGCGGCGCCCTGCGCGCGGTCGCCGGCCCGCATGCGGTGATGTTCTACTCGGCCGTGCCGACCCGCGGCGACGGTTACCGCACCGTGGCGGAATTCACCGTGCAGGCGGGCGACGAGCTGCACTTCTGCCTGAACTACGAGCCTTCGCACCTGCCGATCAGCAAGCCGCCCGATCCGGCGCAGGCGCTGGTGGACACGTGCGCGTTCTGGGAGGCGTGGTCGCAACGCAGCCGATACCGCGGCGCCTGGCCCGAGGCGGTGGAGCGATCGCTCATCACCATCAAGGCGCTGACCCACCGACCCACCGGCGGCATCGTCGCCGCGCCCACCACCTCGCTGCCCGAACACCTGGGCGGCGAGCGCAACTGGGACTACCGCTACTGCTGGCTGCGCGACGCCACCTTCACGCTGCTCTCGCTGCTCAACGCGGGCTACCGCGACGAGGCCGAATCGTGGTGCGACTGGCTGCTGCGCGCGGTGGCGGGCTCGGCCGAGCAGATCCAGCCGCTCTATGGCCTGGCGGGCGAACCCCGCCTGCGCGAGGAGACGCTGGACCACCTGCCCGGCTATCACGGCTCGGCGCCGGTACGCGTCGGCAACGCGGCGTGCAGCCAACTGCAGCTCGATGTCTTCGGCAGCGCCATGGACACGTTCCATGAGGCGCGCTCCGCGGGCCTGCGGCTGCATCACGACGGCCTCGCCCTGCAGCGCCACCTCATACGGCACCTGGACTCCCTGTGGCAGCTACCGGACGAAGGCATCTGGGAGGTCCGCGGCGAGAAGCAGCATTTCGTGCACTCCAAGCTGATGTGCTGGGTCGCGTTCGACCGCGCGGTCCAGGGCGCGGAACGCTTCGGCATGCCCGGCCCGGTGGACGCGTGGCGCAGCGCGCGCGAACGCCTGCGGGCCGAGATCCTGGAGCGCGGCTTCGATGCCCGCGTCGGCGCATTCACGCAGGCCTATGGCAGCACGGCGCTCGACGCCTCGGTGCTGCTGATCCCGTTGGTCGGCTTCCTGCCCGCGGACGACCCGCGCATGCGCTCGACCGTGCGCGCCATCCAGCGCTCGCTCACCGAGGACGGCCTGGTGCTGCGCTACGACACCGGCACCGGACACGACGGCCTGGCGGGCAAGGAAGGCGTGTTCCTCGCCTGCACCTTCTGGCTGGCCGACAATCTCATCCTGCAGGGCCGGCGCGACGAGGCGCGGCAGCTCTTCGAGCGCCTGCTGGCCCTGCGCAACGACGTCGGCCTGCTCGCCGAACAATACGATCCCGCGGCCGGGCGCCAGCTCGGCAACTTCCCCCAGGCGTTCTCCCATTTCGCGCTGATCGATACCGCCTTCAACTTCGAGGACACCAGCGGCCTGGCGCGCGACTGCGGCGGGCACCCGCGCAATCTGGGCTAAGGTCCAGCTCAGCGCACGTCCTCGGCATGCGCCGGGCCTTCGGCGACCAGCTCGCGCAGCACCGAGAGCAGGGCTTCGATGCGTACCGGCTTGTTCAGGTGCGCGCGAAACCCGGCGGCGAGCGCGCGCTGCACGTCGTCGCTGCGGCCAAAGCCGGTCAGCGCCACCGCGGGCGACCGTGCATGCCCGGGAAGCCCGCGCAGCCGGGCCAGCAGCTCGTGGCCGTCCATTTCGGGCATGCCGATGTCGGAGACAATGACGTCGTAGGTCTCGTCCCTGGCCCGCGCAAGCGCCTGCGCGCCGGTGCTGACCGCCGTCACCACCGCGCCTTCCATGGCGAGTAGCTGATGAAACGCTTCCAGCGTCTCGACGCTGTCGTCCACCAGCAGGACGCGCACGCCGGCCAGGCTGCCCGCCGCCGCGCTCTCGGCGGCCGCCTCGGCGCCCGAGGCGGCGCCGGGGCCGCTCACGGCCGGCAGCCAGACGGCGAAGGTGGCGCCGCACCCCTCTCCCGCCGACTCGGCCTGCACGCGCCCGCCATGCAGCTCCGCCAGTTGGCGCACCAGGGCCAGGCCGATGCCCAGGCCGCCCTGGCGCCGGGCGGCGAGGCCGTCGGCCTGCGCGAACATGTCGAACAGGCGCGGCAGGACAGCCGGTGAAATGCCACGCCCCGTATCGACCACCTTCAGCCAGGCACCCGTCGGGGCGTCCGGCGCGCCGTCGGCGACGGGCGCGGGCTCCACGCTGACGGCGACGGTGCCGCCGCGCGGGGTGAACTTGATGGCGTTGCTCACCAGATTCCAGACGATCTGCTCGATGCGCACTTCGTCCGCGTTCAACCAGACCTCGGGGCCCGGCTCCAGCACCAGGGTGACGCCCTGCTCCTCGGCCTCGGCACGCGAGGCCTGCACCACCGTCTCGACCACCCGGCGCCACTCCACCGACGCGGCCGCCAGGCGCAGCTTGCCGGTATGCAGGCGCGAGAGATCGAGCAGGTCGTCGATGATCTTGGCCTGGCCGAGTACCGAGCGCTGGATCACCTGCGCGGCGCGCTGCCCCAGAGCGGAGGACTGGACCTCGGGCAGACGGGTCAGCAATTCGGCATTGGCATAGATGAGGTTCAGCGGATGCTTGAGTTCGTGCGACATCACCGCGAGGAACTCGTCCTTGAGCTGGTTGGCAGCCTGGGCCCGCGCACGCACGATACGCTCGTGGCGCAGCAACACCTCGCGCTCGCGTTCGGCCCGCTTGCGGGCGGTGAGATCGCGCGCGATCTTGGCATAGCCGTACAGTTGGCGATTGCGCAGCGGCGTCAGCACGCCGCTGCAATAGAAGCGCTGACCGTCCGCGCGCAGGAGCCAGCGCTCGCCCTCGGCGCGGCCCTCGTCGCGGGCGCGGCGCATTTCATCCCCGGGCACGCCGTTGACGCGGTCCTCGGCCACGAACAGCATGCTGAAGTGCCGCCCCAGCGCCTGCGCCTCGGCATAACCGAACATGCGCTCGGCCGCGCTGTTCCAGCTCGTGACGCAGCCCTCGTTGTCGAGCGTGAAGATGGCATAGTCTTCGGTGCTGTCCGCCGCCAGGCGCATGAGATCCGGCGCGGTCTCGGGCACCCGGATCTCGATGAAGCGGAACAAGGCATGCAGTGCGCCGTCGGCGCCCCGGCGCCAGCGGCCGTCCACTTCGTAGGTGCGGCCGCCGACGGTCAGTTCGGCGCGGGTGTCGCCGCCGCCCTGCAACAGATGCGCAGCGTCGCTCAGGAGTTGCGGATAGCGTTCGGGCGGTTGCGTGTAGCACTCGGTCGCGCCATCCCAGCCCAGCAGCTCCTCCAGACCGGGGGTGGCGTATACCACGCGCGAGGCAGCGTCCAGTTCGAGTATCAGGACCCCCGCGTCCAATTGGCGGGAAAGCAGCTCGTGCGCCGCCGGGGTCGAGGAGCGAGACGGGGCATGCTTCGGATTCATGGGCACAATGTCTGGCACAAGCTTCTCTAAGGGAGAATCCACGCAACCCGCCGCATCGTGGATGACGACGATGGCGGGTCGTCCGGTCTGCACGCCGCTTGCCACGGCCAGAGCTGCGGCAATGCCGCTGCGCCGGTTTCCCCCGCCACCCGCTCGCGGGGCGTATTGCGTTCAGCCAGCCTCTCGCGCAGGGCCTTGCCTGGCCTCGCAGCCTGCGCGGGCTGGATCGAGACTCATCAAGTCTACCAGCAAGCGGTGGCGCGACAGGTGCGCCGCGAACATGTCCGGCGGAATGTCCCCACACAGCCGGCCCTGGCATCCGCAACGAAATGCGCGCGCATGATTCGATATGTAAGGCAAAATCGGCCGCTGCCTCCCGAAGCAGTGCTGGCTGCGCCGCATGGCTGCAGCCGCCAGGGCGCGGCAGCCAGCGCCCGGGCTTCCCGGTGCCTGCGCGCAACGTGGTGGACAGCTTCGATCATGCGGCCCGTTCCTGTTCCTGTCGTTGATTTCGAGCAAACATGCGCACGGACTCGGCACCGATGGCTCGGCCGCTGGTATGTACAAGCCGCAAGCCCCGTCAAGGCGGAATCAGCGCCCCATGGGCGCTCGCCAGGCACGGCCTGCTCAGCCCGTCGAGGCCCGGCGCAGCGCCCGCGGTTCGTCGGGCGCACCGGCGCCCGTACGTGCGCCGAGGATCACGCGCGTGAGCAGCTCGCCCAACAGCAGGCGCTCGCCGGGCGTGAGCACCGCGAGCACGTCATCCTCGAGATCGAGCGACAGGCTGCGCGCCTCGTCGGCGAGGCGCAGCCCTTGCGGCGTGAGGGTCAACCGATGCGCGCGACGATCGACCTCGCTGCGCTCGCGCAGCAGCAGCCCGCGATGCTGCAGCCGGTCCAGGATGACCGCCAGCCCCGGCGCAGTGATGTCCAGCGCCTCGCATAGCATCTTCTGGCTGACGTTGTCGTTGGCCGCGAGCAGCAACAGGATGGTGAAATCGACCGGGCGCAGGCGCAGCGCCTTCATCCTCGCATGGAAGGCGCGGCGCAGGCGCGCGTCGGCCATCGAGGTCTTGAACCCGATGAGGTGGGAGAGCGGGGACAAATCCAGCCCCGGGGACGTCGCCATGCCTGTGCTTCCTCTCGTTCGCGCTGCGCTCAGGACTCGATCTTCCAATCGCCATCGACCACCTGCATCATCACGCCGGTCTCGGGACCGAAGCCCCAGTGGTCGGTGGGAGTGTAGTTGAAGGTGTCTTGCGACACCGGAATCGGGTCGGCCGGCCATGGGCGGGACGCAGCGCGCCACCCATGCTGCGGCCCGCCGCATCAACGGCACAGGGCGCGGATGTCTTCGGGAATCGTCATCGCCCGCAGCCGGCCGCCCGCCTCGTCGCGCGCGACGAAGGCCCGCACCTCGGTGCCCTCGCACAGCACGTCGTCGCCGCGCTTCACGACGTGGCGATGACGGAACGTCTTGTTCCGCCATTCCTCCACGCTGGTGTGGATCTCCAGCGTCTCGCCGTAGGTGGCGCTCTGCATGAAGCGCGTGCCGATCTCCAGCACCGGCGTGCCGACGATGCCGCGGCTGTGCGTCAGCTCGCGCCAGGGCGGCACGCCGCAGGCCCTGAAGAAGTTGAGCGAAGACGCGTCCATCCAGCGCAGGAAATTGGGAAAGAACACGATTCCGGCGGGATCGCAATCGCCGAACTGCACGAGTACGCGGTGAACCACGGTGCGGGACATGACAGGCCTCATGGGGATGATGCGGGCGCGTTGCGCTCAGGGCCCATGGTCAAGCGCAGGCTCGACGCTGGGCGGGCTTGCCGTCGTCTATGTACAGCGTGCCGCCGTTGTAGAGCACGATGCCGATGTTGTGGTTCGCGTCGAAGATATGGTGCCACGACAGCCAATCGACCAGCACGGGCGGCGCATCGCCCAGGAAAGGCAGGTCGGCGAAGACCAGGCCCGGGGTGAGCGTCCGGACGATGTCGCGCAACTTGGCGAAGTCGTCCGACCGCAGCGAATACGCGGGCGAGACCGGCGCGTAGGGCGGCCAGCGAGCCGCCCAGGCGTACCTGGCGGTAGCGGGGTTGCACGGCCGGCGCTTCAGCGTCTCTGGCTTGCATGGTGTCTCCTCCTGTCGGCGTGCCGCTGCGCGGCCGCCGTGGCGCTCACGCGAGCGCCCGCTTGCCATTCAGTTATTGGCGCGAACTTTTCCTGCCCTGCCCTGCAGAAACGCGTTCATGCGGTCCTTGGCGCCCTGGTCGGCCTGCGCGATCGCCGCCATCAGCGACTCCATGAAGAGGCCGTCGGACTGGGACTGGTCGGCGATGCGCGGCAGCGCCTGCACCACGGCGAAGTTGGACAGCGGCGCGTTGCCGGCCACGCGCTCGGCCAGCGCCATCGCCTTGGCCAGCCCTTCGCCGTCCTCAACCAGATACTGGGCCAGGCCGGCGGCCACGCCCTCTTCTGCCGAATACACCCGGCCCGTAAGCATCATGTCGACCATGCGCGCCACGCCGATCAGGCGCGGCACCCGGGCCGACCCGCCGCCGCCGACGAACAGGCCGCGCTGCCCCTCGGGCAGACCGAAGTAGCAGGAACGCTCGGCCACGCGGATGTGGCATGCGCTCGCGAGTTCCAGCCCGCCGCCCACGACCGCTCCGTTGAGCGCGGCGATCACCGGCACTTTGCCGAACTGGATCTGGTCGAACGCCGCATGCCAGGAGCGCGAATGCAGAATGCCCTCGGCCGCGCTGCGCTCGCTCAGCGCCGACAGATCGAGCCCGGCGCAGAAATGCGGCCCTTCGCCATGCACCACCGCCACCCGCACATGCTGCGGCAGACGCACGAAGGTGGTGTGCAGATCGGCGAGCAGCGCATCGTTGATCGCATTGCGCTTGGCCGGACGCGCCAGCCGGATCAGCGCGATCGGACCGCTTGCGTCGACATGCAGCAGCTCGCTGCCGAGTTGAGTGGGGCTCATGGGTTTGCCTGTCCAAATTTGATTATTAGTATTAACTAAATGCACGTGCCGGCCACTTGGGGTTTTCCCTGAGCGGGGACCGGGACAGCGCGCACGGGGCCGCCCACCGCACTGCAGCCCGCGGCGCTCGGGCACAATCGTCGCTGAAACCCTCCCCATGCAGGCATGGCGCCGACACCGCCGGCCTCTTTTTCCGACCGAACATGATCCGCATCACCCCCTCCCTCTGGCTGGACGAACGCGACATCGAAACGAGCTTCGTGCGCGCCGCCGGCCCCGGTGGGCAGCACGTGAACAAGACGTCGAGCGCGGTCCAACTGCGCTACGACACGCGCCACCTGCCCGAAGGCGTACGCGAGCGGCTGCTGGCGCTGGCCGGCAGCCGGGCCACGCGCGAGGGCGAGATCGTGATCCAGGCGCAGGAACATCGCAGCCAGACGCTCAACCGGGCCGCGGCGCTGCAGCGCCTGGTCGAACTGCTGCAGCAGGCCGCGCACGTGCCGCGCCACCGCGTGCCGACGCGCCCCACCGCGGCCTCGCGGCGCCGGCGCCTGCAGACCAAGGCCCTACGCGGCGACACCAAGGCGATGCGTCGCAAGGTGGGAGAGGACTAAGCTAAGGCGCGCAGCGCTCAGTGCGCGTCGACGGGCGCGTCGTCCGCATCGAGCACATGGCGGTTGCGCCCCGCATGTTTGGCGCTGTAGAGCGCCTGGTCTGCCCGCGTCACCAGACGCTGAGGGTCCGGATGGCCATCGAACAGCGCGGCGCCGATGCTCACGGTGATGGGCAGGCGCATACCCTCCTTGACCCGGAACACGCGTTCGACGAAGGACAGGCGCACGCGCTCTGCGGCAATCGCCAGGCCTTCGCGGTCGGTATCGACCAGCAGCAGCAGGAACTCCTCGCCGCCATAGCGAAAGATGTAGTCGCTGGCCCGGCAGGCGGTCTGCAGCACGTCCGCGGCCTGGCGCAGGATGGCGTCGCCCCCGTCGTGCCCGTAGCGATCGTTGATGCGCTTGAAGTGGTCGATGTCGACCATCATCACCGCGAAGGGGCAATGCGTGCGGTTCGCCAGGGCGATCTCGCGCGTGAGCACCGAGCTCAGGAAGCGCCGGTTCAGGAGCTGGGTGAGCGGGTCGCGGCCGGCGTCGACCGCCGAGATGCGGTCGAACAGCGCGTTCAGGAGGAACTTGATGTCGGCCACGCGCTGCTTGAGCTGCTCGATGCCGACACGCTCCTCGCCGGTCTGCGGCACGGCGGCGGTCAGCCGGGGCAGCACCGTGGCGTCGATCTCGCCCACCGCGCGCATGAGCGGGGCGAGTTCCGGCATGCCGTCGAAGATCGCCCGGCCCTTGTGATAGATCCACAGGCCGAACTCCGACGTGCGCAGCGTCGGCAGCACATTGCGCCGGTCGGTGTAGTAGAGATCGAGCAGGACGCTCTGGCTCCACTCCATGAGCGCGGCGCGCTGGCGCTCGCGTTCCATGGAGACATCCTGGCCGAGCGAGAACAGCCGGTACGCCTCGTCGGTGCGCGCCGCCCGCTTGGTGCTGGTGAGATAGGCCGAGCTCATGACCTCCATGGCGAGGTCGACGAGCTGCCCGACGAATTGTTGGGCCCGAAAGAGCTCGTCGCGATCCAGGTCAGGCTGCTGCGCCAGCTTGTCGGCCAGCGCAGCCTTCAGGATGCGCGCGCCGCGCAGGACCAGCGGCACGGGCACGCCGATGCGCGCATGCACCTCGCCCACCGTGAACTGCAGGTGCGAGATGCCGGCGACGTCCGGCGTTGCTTCGGCCTCGAACAGGTTGCGCAGCCACCGCATGAGGCTGCTGTGCAGGCGCTGGGACACCACGTTCGGCGACAGCAGCGGGCGCGCCTGCGGGTCGGCCAGCATCTCCGTGTAGAACAGGGTGGCGAGTTCCCGCGCGTGCTCGTGGACCGACGTGGCCACGCGCACGCGGATCGGCATGTCCAGGCGCCGGTAGACGCCCAGCCACGCCTCGGGGTCCAGATATTGCGCGCTGCCCTCGGTGTCGAGCAGGCTGGGAGATACTTCACGCATGTCGGTTCATCCCGTGCCGCGATTCCGGCGAATCGACGATTATCGCATCGCCGCGCGCATTGATCTCGCAACTCATGCGTCTGTGGGCCTATCGTCGCCCAACTCGCGCGCTGCCACGCCCAGGTCTCGCCACGCCGCCGCATGGCAACTGAACACCAGCACCTGGTGCCGGGTCGCCGCGTCGAAAAGCGCCCGCTTGATCCAGCCCAGGCGCTGCGCATCGGTGTGCACCAGCGCGTCGTCCAGGATCAGCAGCGTCGGGCGGCCCGCCTCACGCAAAATATCGGCGTAGGCGATACGCGCCAGCACGCCCAGTTGTTCCTGCGTGCCGTGGCTCAACGCGTCCAGGCCCAGCGTATGGTCGGGCCTGACAATTTGCGTGGGAAGCAAATTTTCGTCCAACTGCAGGCTGGCCTCGCCGAACAACAGCCGCAGATAGTGCGCCAAGCGCTCCGCCAGCGGCGCCTGCAGGCGGCTGGTCGCCGCCTCCCGGCGTTCGCGCAGAGCTTCGCGCAGCATGCGCAGCGCCCGCGCCCGCAAGGCCAGGCCGTCCACGCGGCGCTGCAGTCGTTCGGCCTCGGCGCCCACCTCGGCCAGCCGTTCGCCCAGCCCCTGGGCGCCGGCCTCGTCCAGCCGGCCTTGCAACAGCAGCATGCGTTCGTGCCGCGCCTGGAATGCCTCGCGAGCGATACGCGCCGAGCGCTCCAGACGATCGATATCCTGGCGATTGAGCTGGCTGTCGTGGCCTTCGAGACGCGCCTTGGCCAATTCGATGCGCTGTTCGATCGCATCGCGCTGGGCTTTCGCCTCGGCCAGGCGCATGGCGCGCTGCGCCTGTTGCCCGGTCGCGGCGGCGCTCTCCAGGCGCTCGGCGAGCGCGCGCTCGCGCTCGCGGGCCTGCGCCAGATGCGTCAGCGCCTGCTGCGCCTGCATCCGCCGCGCCTCGCCGCGTTCCTGGAGCTGCCGCCAGGCCGTTTCAGCCAACTCCCGCTCGGTCGCGCACGCGTTCAGGTCCAGCGCGCCCGGCGCTTCGGCCGACGGCGCGAACTGCGCCAGGCGGGCCTGCAGCCGCTCGAGCAGTGCCTGCGCCTCGAAGCAGGTCTGCTCCAGGGCGGCCAGCCCCTGCGGCGCGTGGATGTCGAGTTCGCGCTGCAGGTTGCCCAGTTCGCCGGCATGCGCCTGCCGCGTCGCCCAGCGCGCCTCGGCCCGGGCCAGACTGTCCACGCCGAGCGCCGCGAACAACTGCGCCCGTTGCGCCTGCAGCGCGTTCGCCCGCTCGGCGAGCTGCGCCAGGTCCTGCCCGCCGGGCAGCACGTCGAGCCGGCCGCCGTTGGCCAGCTCGATCACCATGGGGCGATCCAGCCAGCGCTCGCCGCGCCCCGCCACGGCCGTGCCGTCCAGCCTGACGCCGCCATCCGGCAGCTCGTAGCGCAGGCGCGTGGCGGTCGCCTCGCGCCGCAGGGCCAGCGCCTCGCACTCGCGTTCCAGCTCGCGCAACTGGGTGAGATCCGGTTCGGACAGGGTTTCCCGATGCAACTGTTCGCGCACGCGGGCCAGCTCCGCGGCCAGGCGCTGCGCCTCGCGATGGGCGTGCCGCAGCCGCTGGGCTTCCGACTGCTGGCGTTCGACCATGCCTTGCACGTCGCGCCGCTCGGCCAGTTGGCGGGCGGCCTCGTGGCGCTCGCGCGCCAGCCGCGCCCGCTCGGCCGCCTGGGCGACCGCCTGAGCCTCGCCGGCGGCGCTCGCGGCGTGCGCGTCGGCGGCCTCCTCGAGCCGACGCAGCTCGCGCCGCAGCCGGGCCAGCTCGTCGATGTCGGCCTGCACGCGCATGGCGCCGTCGTGCAGCAGGGCGAGCTGCTCGTCGTACTGACGACGCTCGCGCAGCAGGACATCCAGTTCGTGGCGCTGTTGCACGGCCTGCTGCTCGCGCTCGCGCGCCTGCGCGGCCTGGCGCTCGAAGCCCACCCAGGGGGGATCGCGCTCGTCCTCGGCATGGGCCAGCCGCAAGCCCGCCAACTGGTCGATGGCCTCGTTCAGGACGCGGTGCGCCGCCTGCAGCGCATCGATGTCGGCCTGCACGCGCGCCAGCTCGGCTTCGGCCTCGCGATACGCCGCACGCGGCTTGCCCCGCGCATCCAGCAATTCCGCGAGATCGGCCTCGACGCGGACGAGCAGCCGGTCGCCATCGCCGCTCGCCAGTTCGCCCGACACACGCTGCAAGGCTTCGCGCAGGTGCATGCGGGCATGCTCGATGGGCGTGCGGGTCGCGCTCTCGCCCTGCTGTATCCAGAGCAGGCCGGGCACGCCGGCGTGCTCGGGACGGCTCTGGCCCTTGCCCGGAAACACATAGCCCAGCAGGGCGGCCAGCGCATCGTCGGCCTGTTCGCCCTCGAGCCGACGGCCACCGTCGACAATCAGTTCGCAGCGCGGCCGCGTCAGGAACGACTTGCGCAGGCTGTAGCGGCGCCCGCCGGTCTCGAACTCCAGTTCCACCGTCGGGCGTGGCGCAGCCAGGCCGTAGGGCGCGAAATCCGCCACCTTGCTGGTCTTGTAGCGCTCCAGGAACGCCGCGCGCACGGCCGCCGCGACCGTGCTCTTGCCGGCTTCGTTCGGCCCCACGAAAAGATTGATGCCGGCTTGCAGATCGTCGAGGACCAGGGGCTCGCGAAAACGACGGAACTCGCTCAGCCGTATGCTGTGCAGCCTCATGCGCCGCCTCCCGCGGCCGATTCGCGCGCATAGCCCAGCAGCACGCGCAGCGCTTCACGCGCGACCGCACCCTCTTGCGGATCGTCCTGGCGAAAGCGCAGCTCGGCCACGACGTCGGCCAGGTAGCCGCCCGCGGCCATCTCGGCGAAATCCGCGTCGGCGGGCACCAGGCGCAGACCGTCGAGGCTGGCGCGCAGCGCACGCGCGCGGCCTTGCGCCTGCCCGATCGCCCGTTCGAGCGCGGCCTGGCCGGCGCCGTCCACTTCGCCTTCGAGCGTGAGCCGCAGCACGTCGTCCGCGCCCAGAGCGGCCAGGCGCGCGGCCAGCGCCTCGACGTCGCCGGGCAGCGCAATGCGCTCGCGCCAGGCCTGCCAGCGATAGCGCCCCACCGGGATGCGCTCGACCTCGGGCAGCGCGCCTGGACGATCGATGCGCACGGCGAGCGCCACGCCGGGCTCGTTGCCGCGAAACCGGTCGGGCTCGGGCGTGCCGGCATACCAGGTGCGCGCATCGATCCGCAGGCAGCCGTGCCAGTCGCCCAGCGCCAGATAGTCCAGGCTGGCGCGCTCCGCCCGCGCCGGGTCGATCGGGTTGCTGGCGTCGGCCGCCTCGGGCAACCGGCCCGAGACGCTGCCGTGCGCCAGGCCCACGCGCACCAGCCCGGCCGGGGCCTGCATGGCGTCGAAATCGCGCGTGACGTCATCGTAGGTCTGGCGCTGCGTCAGCGGCGCCGCGAGCACGGCGAGCCCGGCCTCGGGCAGGCCGAGCACCCCGGGCGCGTCCGGAATGCGCACCTGCGGCGGTACGCAGCCCAGGGCCCGGGCGCGCGTCCACACGCTGGTGGGCAAGGCGGCGTCGTGGTTGCCGGCTAGGAGCACCCAGGGCCCGGCATACGCCTCGAGCAGGCCGAACAGGCGGCGGATCGTGCGATCGGACACTTCCTGCATGTCGAACACGTCGCCCGCGACGAGCACCGCGTCGACCTGCCGTTCACGCGCGATGCGCGCAAGCGTCGCTACCGCCTCGAAGCGCGCCTCGGCAAGGATCGCACCGTCGGCCGGGTCGAGCTGGCCGTAATGACGGCCGATCTGCCAATCGGCCGTATGCAGAAAAAGTGGCATGAGACTACTCGCGCCCCGCGCGGGGCAATCGTGACAGGACGCAACGCAGGTGAGAATACCGCAGGCCGGCGCACGGCCATCCCGGTACCGGTCAGTGCGCCGGCAAGTGCGCCAGCGCATCGTCCAGCGCCTGGTGCAAGCGCTCGACTTGCGGCAGGCCCAGCGCCGTGTGCAGGCTGCGCTGCGCCTCGCGCCAGAGCGGACGGCCGGCGCGCCAGCGCGCCCTGCCCTCCTCGGTGATGTGCACGGTCCGGCTGCGCCCGTCGTCGCCCACGGACGTGCGGACCCAGCCCGCCGTGGCGAGCGGCTTGAGGTTGCGGGTGAGCGTGGTGCGGTCCATCTCGAGCGTGTCGGCAAGCTGGGTGAGCGTGGGCGGCACGTCGCCCATGAGCACGCTCAGCAACGAGAACTGGGTGGAGCGCAAACCTGCCGCCGCCAGGTGCCCGTCGTAATGCTGGCTGACGCGACGTGACAGCTTGCGCAAGCGAAAGGCGGTGCATCCGGTGACGGAAGGCGGACCGGCTGTGTCGGAAGCCATCATGAGCAACGCTTGGCCGCGAAAGGAGCTGGGAGTATATTACCTGCACATTACGTGCATATGCACGGTACCACCTTGGCGAGCCGCAGGCTGCGCCCAGCCGCCGCTTTCGGATACGCCATGCCGCTGTTCCTTGCCATCTCCCGCCTCGCCCTGCCCAACCTGGTCGCCTTCGCGGCGCAACTGCTCATGGCGACGGTCGACGGCATGGTCGCCGCCCGCCTGGGCGCCACCGCGCTGGCGGGCGTGGCGCTCGTGCTGCCGCTGCAGATGCTCATCGGCCAGACTTCCAACGGCGCCTTCGGCGCGGCCGTCGGCGGCATGATCGCCCGCTCGACCGGCGCGCGCGATGCGGCGGCCATGCGCAGCGTGGCCTGGCACGCCGTGCTCACCGCAGGGGTGATCGGCGTGCTGTTCTGCGTCGGCGGCGTCGCGTTCGCGCCGCGCGCGCTGGCCGCGATGGGTGGATCGGGCGACGTGCTCGCCGAAGCCGTGCGCTATGCGACGCCCATCTTCCTGGGCTGCGTCGGCGTGTGGCTGACGGGCGCGCTGGCCGGCATCGCGCGCGGGCAGGGCCGCATGTGGCTGCCGGCCGGCGCGCTGATCTGCGCGGCCGCGATGCACGCCCTGCTCGCGCCGCGTCTGGCGGCGCACTGGGGTGTGGCGGGCATCGGCGCGAGCTGGGCCGCGTCGTACACGCTGAGCCTGCTCCCGCTCGTCGTGGCGGTCCACCGCACGCGCGCGCTCGCCGGTCTGCGCGAGTTTCGCTGGCAGTCCCCGGTCGCGCGCAGCATCCTGCGCATCGGCGTGCCCTCGATCGGCGCCGTGCTGCTCGCCAATCTCTCGGTCGTGCTCGCCACCTCCTATGCCACGCGCTATGGCCAGGACGTGCTGATCGGTTTCGGCATCGGCGCACGCTTCGAGTACGTGCTCGTTCCCTTCGCCTTCAGCATTGGCATGTCCCTGGTCGCTCTCGCCGGCCAGGCGCGCGGCGCGGGCGATCACCTGGCGGCGCGGCGCTACGCCATGGCCGGGGTGCTCGGCTCGGGGCTGCTGCTGGGCGTGATCGGCAGCGCCGCGGCGCTCTTTCCGGCGCTCTGGCTGCGCTGGTTCGACATCGCGCCCGCCGCCCATGACGCCGCTGCGCTGTACCTGCGCCACGTCGGCCCCTTCTATCTTTTCTTCGGCTTCGGCCTGACGGCTTTTTTCGCCTCGCAGGCGTTCGGACGCATCGGCCCCGCCCTGGGCGGCGCCGGCCTGCGGGTGCTGGGAGTGGCCGCGGGCAGCGCGATCGCCGCCGCCCTGACCCCCGAACCGCGCGCCTTCTTCATCGCGATCGCCTGCGCATTCATGCTCTACGGCCTGGCGAACCTGTACGCGATCCATCTCGTGTCGCGCCCACCGGCGCGCGTCGCACCCCAGCCCGGCGCGGACGACGGGCTGGCGACGGGGGCATGCAGCCGCTGAGCTGCCTGTCGGGCGTAGGGGCGCACCGCAGTAGCGGTAGGCTTGCGCCGCAAAGGATGCGGGTTTACGCGTATGGTCGGCATCGACCAAAAGCGCGACATTAATTAACGTGTTAATTGTTAACGTGTGAAAAATGAAACCCGTCCTCGCCTTTCCGCTCGCGTTCGCCTGCGCACTCGCCGCCTTTGCCAGCCCCGCCGCCGTGGCGGCCGACAAGGCCTTTCCTGAACGCCCGGTCAAGCTCATCGTGCCCTTCGCGCCGGGCGGCACCACCGACACCGTCAGCCGGCGCGTGGCCCAGGGCCTGTCCGAACGCTGGGGCCAGCCCGTGGTGGTCGAGAACAAGCCCGGCGCGGGCACCGTCATCGGCGTCGACACCGTGGCCAAGGCACCCGCCGACGGCTATACGCTGGGCACCGTCACCGGCAGCTTCACGGTGAACCCCAGCCTGCTGGCCAGCCTGCCCTACGACAGCCAGAAGGACCTGCGCCCGATCGCCTCGATGGCCCGCTCGGACCACGTCCTCGTCGCGCGCCAGGATCTTCCCGCCGACAACGCCCAGGCTCTGCTCGAACTCGTGCGCGCCCAGCCCGGCAAGGTGTCGTACGGCTCGTTCGGCAACGGCAGTTCGGCCCACCTGGCCGGCGAAATGTTCGCCCAGTTCGCCGGCACGCCGATGCTGCACGTGCCCTACAAGGGGCAGACGCCGGCGCTGGCCGACCTCATCGGCGGCCAGATCGACGTCATGTTCGCCAACCTTCCCGAAGCCCTGCCCCAGCTCCAGGCCGGCAAGGTCAAGGCGATCGGTGTAGCGGCCTCCGAACGCTCCCCGTTCGCGCCGGACATCCCCACCCTGCGCGAGCAGGGCATCGAGGGCGTCGTCTCCAGCTCGTGGAACGGCCTGATCGCCCCCGCGGGCGTGCCCGACGCGCTCGTCGAACGCATCAATGCCGACGTCAATGCGGTGCTCGAGCAGCCCACCGTGCGCGAATCGCTGGCAGCCGCCGCGATCATGACCACGCCGGGTACGCCGCAGGCCTTCGGCGCCATGCTGCAGGACGAAATGGCGCACTACGCCGACGTGGTGCGCCAGGCCGGCATCAAGGCGCAGTGAGGCCGTGCGCGGCCGCGAGCGCGCGCAGGCAGGCCGCTGCGTCGCCTGGCACGAGCCGCACGCTGCAGGCGATCATCAGGTTCAGGCCGAGGCCGAAGTTCTCCACGGTGTAGCCCTGGCCGTCGGTATAGACCATACCGGCCTCGGCGCGCTGGCCGGTGACCCGGGAGACGATATCGCCGGCCGCTTCGGCGTAGGCCCAGACCGGCTTGCCGAGCGCGACGGCGTAGCCCACTTCGAACACCGTGCCGGAATCGGGTTCGTGGCCGCGGAACGGGTTCAGGTTCGCGGCCACCGCATCGCAGCGCCGGATCAGGTCGAGGTTCGCCTCGCAGATCGCGCGGGCCGCCTCGGCGCTGCGCAGATCCCGAGCAATCTCGTTGTCCAGGGGATACCAGCCCTGCATGCCGAGTTCGGCGCACAAGGCCTTCAGGCGTTCGCCATGGGCCACCGCGTCGGGGCGGAACACGTCGAAACCCGCCAGATAGATGCGCATCCTGCCTGCTCCGAGAAAAAGCGGATCCGGGGCGCTTGCAAGCGCCAAGCTCGAATGGCTGGCGCCTGGGCCGCGGTCAGTCGAGCAGACGCGCCTCCATCGTGATGTTGGCGTTGAACAGGCGCGATACCGGGCAGCCTTCCTTGGCCGCGCGCGCCGCCTGCTGGAAGTTCTCCTGCGTCGCGCCCGGCACCTTGGCGCTGACCTGCAGATGCACGTCGGTGATCACGAAACCGGACGAGTCCTTGTCCAGCGTGACCGTGGCCTGGGTCTCGATGCGCTCGGGCGTGAGCTTGGCCTCGCCGAGCTGGTTGGCGAGCGCCATCGAAAAGCAGCCGGCATGCGCCGCGCCGAGCAACTCCTCGGGGTTGGTGCCCTTGCCCTCGCCGAAGCGCGAGTTGAACCCATACGCCGCATCCTTGAGCACACCGGTCTCGGTGGATACCGAACCTGCACCGTCCTTGATGCCGCCCTGCCAGACGGCCGAACCTGATTTCTTCATCTGAGCCTCCGTGATTTGCTTGCGCGCGCCGCCGGCGTGCGCAAGCGCCTCGCCGCGGCGATTCGGGGTGCCTGTGCCCCGGAACGTTCAGGCTGCGCCGCAACGGCGGCGGCGCCAGCGCCGCTGCGCCGGCACGGGCGGCAGAACGGGCTGCAAGCGCCATGCCAGAGCAGCGCGGGAGCCCGGGCAGGTTCGCCCTCGCCCGTGATCAGGACGAGGCCGACCCGGGCTCGGCGACGCGGGGCCGGATCGACGCCTCGCCGTGGTCGGGCCCGGTATCCTCGACGTTGGTCTCGCCCTCGGGCGAATCCTCGAGCCCCGGCCGCGCGCGCCGATCCCGTCCCAGCGCGGCGCGCACCAGCAGGATCGACGTCACGGGGGCGGTGATGACGATGAACAGGCCGATCATCAGCTCGTGCACCACCGGACGCCCGGTGAGCAAGGTGAAGAACAGCATCGACGCGGCCACCGTACACCACGTCCCCAGCGTATTGCCGAGCGCCGGCGAGTGGATGCGCTGAAAGAAATTGGCCAGCCGCAGCAGACCGAACGCGCCGATCAGGGCCAGCGTCGAGCCGCACAGCAGCAGGAGCGCGACCACGCACTGCGCCCAGAAGGGAATGCTGTCCGGGCTCATGGGTGTAGCCTCCTGTCGCTGCGCGACATCCTCCCCGCGGGAGGGATCGCGCCGCCTTCGGGCGGCCGGGCGGCGGCGTGGGCCGGTTTACCCTCCGGTCGCTGCGCGACCACCTCCCCGCGGGAGGGAGCGCCGCCTTCGGGCGGCCGGGCGGCGGCGCTCATGGATGTGCCCTCCGGTCGCTGCGCGACCACCTCCCCGCGGGAGGACGCGCCGCCTTCGGGCGGCCGGGCGGCGGCGCTCATTCGATCACCTCGCCGCGCAGCAGGAACTTGGCCATCGCGACCGAGCCGGCCAGGCCGAACAGCGCGATCAGCAGCGCCACTTCGAAATAGAGATGGTGGCCGAAGCGGATGCCCAGGATCAGCAGCATCAGCATGCCGCTCACGTACAGGCAGTCGAGCGCGACCACCCGATCCTGCGCAGTGGGCCCCTTCAGCAGCCGGATCGCGGCGCACAGCACGGCGAGGGCGAGCAGGAACAGCGAAACCGCGATGGCTATGGACAGGACGGGAATCATTCGAAAATCTCCATCAGCAGTTTTTCGTAGCGGTTCTTGACGATGTCCACCCACTCGCCCTCGTCCTGCAGGTCGAGCACGTGGATCGTCAGCACGTTCGTTTCTTCGTTCAGGCCCGCCCAGACCGTGCCCGGGCAGGCGGTCAGGATGCTCGCCAGCGCGGCCAAGCCGTGGGAGTCATGCATGTCCAGGGGGATCTTCATGAAGCCCGAACGCTGCCGGCGCTCGGGCTTGCCCAGCACCACCCCGGCCACCGCGATGTTGGACGTCACGATGTCCACGGCCACGCGGCCGACCAGGCGCACCAGGGCGAGCGGCGCGCGCACCCGCACCGGCGTGGGGCGCAGCTTGCGCGTCGCGTAGGGCCCGTACCACGCGAGCAGAGCGCCCAGCAGGATGTGGCCCAGCGACAGGCTTTGATTGAGCAGCAGCCACAGCGCGAGCAGGAACAGCGAGAGCAGGGGCGAAGGGAACCAACGCTTGAGCATGGCTCATTCCTCCAGGGCCGAGGGAGACGGAACGCGCGGCGTCAGCAGCACGCCCCGGCTGTAGTCGGTGGGCGCGAACAGCGCGGTGGCGGCGGACTCCATGTAGCGCATGGTCGGGCCGGCGGCCACGGTCATCGCCACGCACAGGCCCAGCAGGAGCGCGATCGGGCCGACTTCGATGACGCGCAGGCGCGGCAGGGTGCGGTCGGCGGGCGCCCAGAATGCGCGCACGCCGGCGCGCGACAGCGAAATCACCGCGGCCAGGCCGGAGACGATGACCAGGGCGATCATGCACCAGACCATGCCCTGCGTGACCCAGGGCGTCGCCGCGCCGGCCGGCTCGAGCACCGCGGACAGGATGGCGAACTTGGCGAGAAAGCCCGAGAGCGGCGGCAGGCCCGCCATCAGCAGCGCGCAGGTGAAGAAGGCCAGCCCGAGGAAGGCCATGGCCATCGGGATCGCCACGCCCACCTCGTCCACCTCGGCCGACTCGATCGCGCCCTCCGCCTGGAAGGCTTCCATGGTGAGCGCGAGCACGTTGGCGCCGAACACCCGCGTGCGCTCGACCAGTTCGATGAGCAGGAAGAAGGCGGCCACAGCGAAGGTGGAACTGACCATGTAGAACAGCGCGCCCGCCGTGACCTCGATGCTGCCGAACCCCACCGCGGCGATGAGCGTGCCGGATGACACGATCAGGCTGAAGCAAGCGAGACGGTTGAACTCCTGCGAGGCGAGCAGGCCGATGCTGCCGAACGCCAGCGTGGCCAGGCCACCGTACACCAGCCACTGGCCGCCGAAATCCGGCGCCCCCTCGTAGCCCGGGTTGAACATCAGCAGCCACAGGCGCAGCACGGCATACACGCCGACCTTGCTGAGGATCGCGAAGATCGCGGCCACCGGCGGGCTGGCCGCCGAGTAGGCGGGCGTGAGCCAGAAGTTGAGGGGCCACATCGCGCTCTTGGCCAGAAAGGCGATGGCCAGCACGCCGGCGCCGGCCTCGAGCAGCACGCGGTCGGCGCCGGCGATGTGCGGCACTTTGGCGGCGAGATCGGCCATGTTCAGGGTGCCGGTCACGCCGTAGATCATCGCCACCCCGACCAGGAACACCGAGGACGCCAGCAGGTTGATGACGATGTAGTGCATCCCCGACTTCACGCGCGGCCAGCCCGAGCCGTGCAGCACCAGCCCGTAGGAAGCGGCCAGCATGATCTCGAAGAACACGAACAGGTTGAAGACGTCGCCGGTCAGGAAGGCGCCGTTCACCCCCATCAGCATGAACTGGAACAGCGGATGGAAATGCACCCCGGCGCGGTCCCAGCGCGCCACCGCGAAGGTGAGCGAAGCCAGCGCCAGCACCGAGGTCATGACCAGCATCAGCGCCGAGAGGCGGTCGGCGACCAGGCTAATGCCGAACGGCGCCGACCAGTTGGACACCAGGTAGACCGCGAGCGAATCCGGCCAGGTCTCGCCGGCGTTCAGGCGCCAGGCGAGCGTGACCGCGATGCCCAGCAGCACCAGCACGTTGGTCAGGCCCAGCGCGGCCTTGAGCGCGCGCCGGCGCTCGCTCAGCAACAGCATCGCGCCGCCCACCAGCAGGGGCAGCGCCACCATCAGCACCAGCAAATGATCCATCGGACTCGTCATTCGTCCGGCTCCTTACCATCGACGTGATCGGTCCCCGCCAGCCCGCGCGAGGCGAGCAGGACCACCAGAAACAGCGCGGTCATGGCGAAACCGATGACGATCGCGGTCAGCACCAGCGCCTGCGGCAGCGGATCGTCGTACTGCAGCAGGCTCGCGAAGCGGCCCGCTTCCTGGATGGGAGCCTGGTCGATCGACAGGCGGCCCATGGCGAAGATGAAAAGATTGACTGCATAGGAAATGAAGGACAACCCTAGGATGACCTGGTATGTGCGCGGGCGCAGCAGCAGCCACACGCCCGCCCCGGTCAAGCCGCCGATGCCCAGTGCCAGAACGAGTTCCATTACGCGCCTCCCGATTCTGCGGCGCCCTGCGTGACCGCCGCCGCGCGGTGGCTGCGCACCGACTGGTGGGCGATCGCCGTCAGGATGAGCACCGTGGACCCCACGACCACGCCGAACACGCCCAGGTCGAACGCCAGCGCGCTCGCGACGTGCACGTCGCCGACCAAGGGAATGTGGACATAGGTCGAATGCGAGGTGAGGAACGGGAAGCCGACCACGAACGCGCCCAGGCCCGTGCACACCGCGAAGAGCAGGCCGACGCCGATCCAGCGCTGCGGCCGCATCTTCATGTGCTTCTCGACCCACAGGGTGCCGCCCACGATGTACTGCAGGATGATGGCGACGGCGGTCACCAGGCCGGCGACGAAGCCGCCGCCCGGCAGGTTGTGGCCGCGCAGCAGCAGGTAGATCGAGACCATGCCCAGGATCGGCAGCAGCAGGCGCACCAGCACGCCCGGCACACGCAGGTAGCCGTAGGCCTGGTCATCCGCGCCGAGGGTGTTCGGCACGTCCTTGGCCCGCGGGCCGCGCTGCTGGGTCGGCAGCTCCAGGCTTTCCGGCGCCGGCCGGAACCGGCGCAACAGCGCATAGACGATCAGCCCGACGATGGCCACGACCACCAGTTCGCCCATGGTGTCGAAGCCGCGGAAGTCGACCAGGATCACATTGACGACGTTGGTGCCGCCGCCCTCGGGCTGCGCGCGCTCCAGGAAGTACGGCGAAATGCTCTGCGGGAAGCTGCGCGTCAGGATGGCGAACGCCGCCGCCGCCATGCCCCCGCCCACGGCGATGGCGAGGAACACGTCGCGCACCCGCCGGCTCGTGCGGCGTGCGCCCGGGCCGAGCTTCTCCTCGGCCCGCTTGAGCGGCGGCAGCCAGCGCAGGCCGAGCAGGATCAGGATCATGGTCACGACCTCGACCATAAGCTGGGTCAGCGCCAGGTCGGGCGCCGAGAACCAGACGAAGGTCACGCACGTGACCAGGCCCGAGCCGCCCATCAGCATGAGCGCGGCCAGGCGGTGGTACTTGGCCTGCCAGGCCGCGCCGAACGCGCAGGCCAGGCCCGCGACCCACAGCAGCACGAACGACAGGTCGACCGGCGTGAGCACCTTGGTGCCCAGCGTGAGGCCGTTGCCGATGAAGGGCGCGACCCCGGCCAGCAGCGCGAGCCCGACCACGATGAAGAGCTGCGGCTGCAGGCGCTGGGTGCCGAACAGGCGCTCGAGCCGGTCGGCGGTGGCGCCCAGCGCGTTCAGCGTGGCCTCGAAGGTACTGCGCCCGTCGAGCCCGCCGATCAGCGGCACGCGCTCGAGGGTGCTGAACTGCAGGAAGCGGTGCAGCAGGAAGAAGATGGCGATGCCGCCGAGCAGCGCGATCAGGCTCATCACCAGCGGCAGGTTGAAGCCGTGCCACAGCGCCAGCGTGTACTGCGGCATCTGTGTCCCCACCACCGACAGCGCGGCGACGTCCAGCACGCCGCCCACGGTCATGCCCGGGATGATGCCGACCACCAGGCAGGCGAGCACCAGCAGCTCGATGGGAAAGCGCATCCAGCGCGGCGGTTCGTGCGGCGTGCGCGGCAGGTCGGTCGCCGGCGGGCCGAAGAACACGTCGAGGATGAAGCGCATGGAGTAGGCCACGCTGAACATGCCGGCCACCGTGGCCAGGAACGGCAGGCCGATGCGCACGAACGCATTGCCCGTAACCAGGACGGTCTCGGTGAAGAACATCTCCTTGGAGATGAAGCCGTTGAGCAGCGGCACGCCGGCCATGGACGCGCTGGCGACCATGGCGAGCGTGGCGGTGATGGGCATGGCCCGGTACAGGCCGCTCAGGCGCCGGATGTCGCGGGTGCCGGTCTCGTGATCGATGATCCCGGCCGCCATGAAGAGCCCCGCCTTGAAGGTGGCGTGGTTCAGGATGTGGAAGATCGCGGCGACCGCGCCCAGGGGGCTGTTCAGGCCCAGCAGCAAGGTGATCAGGCCGAGGTGGCTGATGGTGGAATAGGCCAGCAGACCCTTCAGATCCTGCTGGAAGATCGCGGCGTAGGCGCCCATCAGCAGCGTGATCAGGCCCGCGGTGCCGACGATCCAGAACCAGGCGTCCGTACCCGCCAGCACCGGCCACAGGCGCACGAGCAGGAACACCCCTGCCTTGACCATGGTGGCCGAGTGCAGATAGGCGGACACCGGCGTGGGCGCGGCCATCGCGCGCGGCAGCCAGAAATGGAACGGGAACTGCGCGCTCTTGGTGAAGGCGCCGAGCAGGATCAGGATCAGGATCGGGATGTACCACGGGTGCGCGCGCACCACGTCGCCGGCCGCCAGCACCACGTCCAGCTCGTAGCTGCCGACGACCCGCCCGAGCAGGAGCACGCCGGCGAGCAGGGCCAGGCCGCCGGTGCCCGTCACGATCAGCGCCATGCGCGCGCCGCGCCGCGCCTCCGCGTTGTGATGCCAATAGCCGATCAGCATGAAGGAGACGAGGCTGGTCATCTCCCAGAAGAGCACGAGCTGGATCAGATTGCCAGAGAGCACGAGCCCCAGCATGGCGCCCATGAAGGCGAGAAAGAAGCTGAAGAACCGCGGGACGGGGTCTTCCGGCGACATGTAGTAGCGCGCGTAGACCACCACCATCAGACCGACGGCCAGAATGATGACGGCAAACAGCCAGGCAAAGCCGTCCATGCGCAGCGAGAGGTTGAGCCCGATCTGGGGCAACCACGCATACTCGACCCTGACGATCTCGCCGGCGGCCACGGTCGGATAGAGGCCGCCGGCGAGGATGAGGCCGGCAAGAGCGATTGCCCCTGCCAACCATGCTTCTCGGTTGCGCGCGTTCGCCGGCAACATGCCGGCGACGACACTGCCGATGAATGGGAGCAGAACGATGGTAATTAACGACATTTACGCAGCCCGGAGCGATGCTTGTCCCCGCGCGGCGAGCCGCGCAGAGTGGATTTTACCTGCAGGATATTCTGTTTTCCGTCGCAAAACTGGTATCTTCGACGAATATCTGCTGCGAAGTTCGGTTAACTTTCCAAAAAAGTTGCGCATGCACCAAAATAGTGCGCAAAAATGCAAAGCCCGGTCGAACATGCGTGCCAACTGACAGCATGCCGCAAGCAAAATGACAGAATGGAAACCGAAGGTGACGAACGAAGCGCCGTCGCCCCGGCAGAGGCCGCGCTCAGTTCGAGCGCGGCGTGGCCAGCTCGGGCCGGGGCCCCGGCCCGAGAAAACGCGTCGCGAACTCGGGAGCGGGAACCGGCTCGCCATAATGATTGCCCTGGCCCGCCCCGCAGCCGTGCTCGCGCAGGAACCTGGCCTGCGCTTCGTTCTCGATACCCTCGGCGATCACGTCGAGGCGGAAACGCCCGCCCAGGTAGAGTACGGCCTGGATGACCGCGGCGTCGCCCAGGTCGCCCGGCACGTTCGCGACGAACGCGCGGTCGAGCTTGAGCCGCGTGACCGGCAGCCGCTTGAGCAGACTCAGCGAAGCATAACCTGTCCCGTAGTCGTCGAACGCCACACCCACGCCCGCGTGGCAGAGGTCGGCGAGCGCCTGGGACAGACGCGGATTGGGCTTGAGCACGGTGTGCTCGGTCACCTCCAGCACCAGTGCCTGCGGCGGCAGCCCGCTCTCGTTCAGCGCCTGCTGGACCGTATGCAGCAATTGCTCGTGATGCAGTTGCGCAGGAAAGAGATTCACCGAGATGCGGAACCGCGGAAAGACGCGCCGCCACACGGCCGCCTGCCGGCATGCGCTGGTCAGTATCCAGCGGCCGACCTGCTGCATGTTGGGCAGCGTCTCGAGCACGGCCAGGAAATGCTCCGGCAACAGCACCCCGGCCACCGGATGCCGCCAGCGCAGCAGCGCCTCGGCGCCGATGACTTCACGTGTGTGCAGGTCGACCTGCGGCTGATAGAACAGCTCGAACTGCCCGAGCTCGATGGCGCTGCGCAGCTCGGTCGTCAGCTTCTTGCGCCGGACTACGGCCTCGCGCAACTGCGGCACGAAGAAGCGGCAGGAGTCGTCGCCCTGCCGCCGCGCTTCGTAGAGCGCCAGGTCGGCATCGCCCATCAGGCCCTCGACCTCGCTCGCATCGGCCGGATGGAAGGCGACGCCGACACAGCACCCGAGTTCCACCGCCACGCCGTCGAGCACCAGCGGCTCGGCCAGCGCATCGAAGAGCCCGCGGCACAGCCCCGCCACCCGGTCGGGTTCGGTCTCCCCCTGCAGCGCGATGCCGAACTCGGCACCCGCCAGGCGCGCGAGGATGGCATCGTCCGAAAAGAAGAGCCGCAGCCGATGGCCGATCGAGCGCAGGGCCGCGTCGCCCACGCGCGCGCCACGCTCGTCGTTGATGGCCTTCAGCCCTTCCATGCCCAGCAGCAACAGCGCGAAGGGCTGGTTCGCGCCCATCAAGCCGCTCAGCGCGCGGCGGAACATGGCGGCATTGGGCAGCTCGGTGAGCGCATCGAAGTTGGCCATGCCGAGCAACCGCGCCTCCCGCCGATTGCGCGCCGACACATCGCGCGCGATGATGCTGTAGGCCGGGCAGCCGGCCTCCCACCAGCGCGACAGGTTGACCTCGAGCAGCAGGTTGCCCGTGCGCCGCTGCACCACCAGCAGCTTGTCCTGGGCATACGCGTGCGCGGCCTCGACACGGCGCAGCGCCTGCAGTTGGTCCAGGAAGACCGCGGCCGAGGGCGCCTCGAGCAGGCTGGCGAATTCCAGGCCCGGGGCCTGGGTGTCGGTGAGCCCGAAGAGGCGCTGGGCGCCGGCATTCCAGAACACCAGACGCCCCGTGTCGTCGCAGGTCAGGACCGCGTCGGGCGAACCACGAGCAATGAACTCCAGCCGCGCCCGGCTGATCCGGCACGCCGCATCGAGCCTGCGGATCTCCAGCCGCTCCAGCGCGAGGCGGGCGAGCTCGCCCAGCCGGTCCACCCGCGCGAGATCGAAATCGTCGCGGCGCCGGGTGTCGAGCAGCAGGAAAACACCCAGTTGCGTGCCTTCCGGAGCGTCGAGCGGCACCGCCGCGCAAAAGGCGACGGCAGGTTCTACATGCTGGAAGGGATGGTTTAAACCCTGCTCGCGCAGGTCGGGGATGATCAGCGGCTCGGCCAGGTCGAATACGCCCCGTCCGCCGGGACGCTCGTAGCCGATCTCCCCGGCCGGCAACCCCGCCGAGGCTTTCAGGAAAAGTCGATTGCTGTCGATCAGCGCAATGGCGGCAATGGGCACATTGAACAGGCCCACCGCCAGGCGTACGAGACGGTCGAGATCGTCTTCGGGCGGCGTATCCAGCACGCGATACGCTGCGAGCGCCTCCAACCGGCATTGCTCCCGGGGCTCGATCTTGGCATTGACAGACTCCGGCATGGTTCCCCCGGTGCTCGCCGACAATGCGACGAATCGTATCCACGCCTCAAGGTTATCGCAGCCGTAAGAATTTGCCACCGGAATTACCCTTCCGGATGTTACCGCCGGCCTAGCCGGCCGCCGCGTGGACGCCCAGTCATGGTCAATGCTCGAACGCCAGCCGCAGTTCGGCCCCGCGCGCGCCCGTATGCACCGACACTCGGTCGGCCAGCCGGCTCACCAGCGCGGCAGGCACCCGGGCCATCGCCCTGTCCAGCGCAGCGTCGTCCTGGAGCGCCTCGCGCAGGTCGGGCAGCAGAGCGTCGAACGCCGTTGCACGCCGCAGCGGCAAGGCAGGCCCCGCATGGCGAAACACCAACCGCAGGCGCAGCTCGTCGAAGTGGAACTCGACTTGGCTCGGCGCGCGACCGGCCGCGCGCAGCCATTCGAGCGCCTCGAGCCCCGCCTGCGCGACGCGCGGCGCCACATCGCGGCGCACGCCCCATCGGGCGGCGCAGCCCTGCATCCAGTCGGTCAGCGCACGGCCATCGGTTGCGGGATCGAGCTGCAATCGGGCGCGCGAGGCCACACCGAGCCGGGTGAGCAGGTTGCCGATCACGGCCACCAGCCCGCCCGCCACGAAACCGCTGGCCGTCACTTGCTGCAGCCAGCCCGGCCCCTGCTGCGCGAGCAGCGGCACGCTCATCAGCCCGACGCCGACGAGCAGGCTCAGGCCCACGACGCAATGCGCCCGGACATCGAGCGCACGCGAGACGATGAGCTGCATCCCGCTCACCATGAGATAGGCGGCCGCGTAGATCTGCACCCCGCCGAGCACCGCACCGGGCACCAGGGTCAGGGCCAGCGCGACCTTGGGCATGCAGGCGACCACCGCCAGCAGCAGGCCGCAGCCCAGGCCCACCCAGCGCGAGGTGCAGCGCGTGACGTGGCACAAACCGATGTTGGCCGAGGACAGGCCGACGGGCTGGGCGCCCACGCACCCGCCGAGCAGGTTGGCAAGGCCGCCGGCACGCAGCGCGGCCGCGGCCCGCGGCAGATCGACACGGCGCCAGTCGGCGTCGTCCATGCGTTGCAGCATGACCGCGCCGCCGAACACGTCGAGCTGGGAAAGCGTCGCGGTGAGCGCGACGCCGATGAGCAGCATGGGGTCGAAAGCCAGACTCGGCAAACCGGGGGCGGGCAGCGCGAGCCAGGGAACGCCGCCCGCATCCGCCGCCACGGGCAGGCCGTCCAGCACGATGGCCATGGCGACGCCCGCGAACATGCCCAGCGCCAGCCCGAACACACTGGCGCGCCGGCCGCCCCAGACGATGACGCCGACGATCACGGCGAGCGTCACGCCGGACATGGCCAGCGCGGCCGGCGCAACGCCGGCCCCTTGCAAGCCCAGCCCGCTGGCATTGCGCAAGGCGCCCGGCACCAGCGACAACCCCACCAAACAGACCACCGCCCCCGCCACGCTCGGTGGAAACAGGCTGCGCAGACGGTCCACGCACAGGCTGACCGCAAGCGCGACCGCGCCCGTCACCAGGCCGACGGCGAACAGGCCGCCCGGGCCGTGCGCCGCCAGCGCGGCCCCGGTGAAGCCGAGCATGCCCGGCGCGGGGATATGAACGAGCAGGCTTGCGCTGCCGGTGCGCCCACCCCAGGATTGCAGCAGGGTGGCCACGGCCATGGCGAGAATGCTGAGCGCGAGGAAGCTGCGTGTGTCCTGCGGGCTCAGGCCCGCCACACTGGCGGCCACCAGCGCGTAGGCCGTGAGCGCGAGCGCAGTGCCGGCATGCTGCGCCGCCAGGATCAGCCAGGCGAGAGCGGGCGGGCGCTCGTCCGCCGCATACAGGAGATCCGGCGGACGGCGGCGGCGCAGGACGGCGGGCAGACGCAGAGGCATCGGAAGGCGGACATCGGAGAAGGCTGCGTCGAGCCGAGGCGGGGCGGGGCGCTTCGCCTGCAGCGAAAAAACAAAGCCCGCGAATGCGGGCTTTGTCTAGCTCAAGAATCGCTGCTGATTACAGCGGCTGGATCTTGGTGGCTTGGGGACCCTTCGGGCCTTGACCAGGCACGTAGCTCACGCGCTGGTTCTCTTCCAGGGTGCGGTAACCCGAACCTTGGATTTCCGAAAAGTGGGCGAAGAGATCCTTACCGCCCGCATCGGGGACGATGAAGCCGAAGCCTTTCTCCGCGTTGAACCACTTGACGATACCGGTTTCCATACTGCTTTTCCTCAAAACGATAAAGGGCAAAAAAAGCCCAGGGGAAACAGAAAATCAAGGATAGGCAGCAGGACAGAAACCGAATCCGGCTTACGCAAGCTACGCGCTAGACACTTGAAAATCTTGCTGCGCACTATGCTGGGGAACGAAAACCTTGTCAACCCCTGAAAACCATGCATTTCTCAGCCGTGAAAACCTGCCATTTGCGGCTAGCGCGACCGGCTGGGAACACCATATGCTGAAGCGCCGAGCATCGCGGAACATGGCCTGGCCGCGCCGCGCCGATGCGCCAGGCGATGCGTAGGAGAGACTCGATGCAGATCGGCATGATCGGCCTGGGCAGGATGGGCGCCAACCTCGTGCGCCGCCTGTTGCGGCATGGCCACACGGCCGTCGTCCACGACGCAAACCCCGACACCATCGGCACGCTCGCGCAGGACGGCGCGCAAGGCGCGTCCGGCCTCGACGAACTGGTGGCGGCGCTGCCCGCTCCGCGCGTGGTCTGGGTCATGCTGCCCGCGGGCGCCCCCACCGAGGACACCATCACGCGGCTGGGCAAGCGGCTCGAACCCGGGGACACCGTCATCGACGGCGGCAACACCTTCTACAAGGACGACGTACGCCGCGCCGCGGCCTTGCGCGCGCGCGGCATCGACTATCTGGACATCGGCACGTCGGGCGGTGTGCACGGGCTCGAGCGCGGCTATTGCCTGATGATCGGCGGCCCGGACGCTGCCGTGCGACGCCTGGACCCGCTCTTCGCCGCGCTGGCGCCGGGCGGCGAAAAGCCGCCCGCCGGTGCCGACCCGAGGCCCGCGCAAGGCTATGTGCACGTCGGGCCGGCCGGCGCCGGCCACTACGCGAAGATGGTCCACAACGGCATCGAGTACGGCATGATGCAGGCGCTGGCCGAAGGCCTGCACCTGCTGCACGCCAAGCGCACCGCTGCCACCGACTCCTATGACATCGACGTCGCCGCGGTCGCGCAGGCCTGGCGGCGCGGCAGCGTCGTCTCCTCCTGGCTGCTGGATCTGGCGGCCGAAGCGCTGACGCACGACGGCGAGCTCACCGACTTCGCCGGCGCCGTGGGCGACAGCGGCGAAGGCCGCTGGACCGTGGACAGCGCCGTCGAGCACGGCGTGCCGGTGCCGGTGCTCGCGGCCGCCCTCTTCGCCCGCTTCCGCTCGCAACAGCAGGACAGCTACGCCGACCGCGTCCTGTCCGCGCTGCGCCACGGCTTCGGCGGACATGGCCTCGGGGTGCGCCGATGAGCGCCCCCGCCCGGCCGTCCGAAAAGGGAGCGTCCGTGCAGGATACAAGGAACCAGTCCGCGCACCCGGCCGCCCCGCCCGCCCTGCTGTTCATCTTCGGCGCCCACGGCGACCTGGTGCAGCGTCTGCTCGTGCCGTCGCTGTACCGCCTGTGCCGCGACGGGCTGCTCGACGACGCCACCGAGGTCTACGGCATCGACCACAACGAGGCCACCGACGAGGCATTTCGAGAACGCCTGAGCGGCTTTCTGCACGATCTGACCCGGCATCCGGAGGCCGAAGGCGGCGGGGAGAAAGTCGTGCCGGCCTGCTGGCGCAGCCTGCGCGAACGCCTGCACTACCTCAAGGGCGATTTCACGGACCCGGACGCCTACCAGGACATCGCCCGCGAGCTGGCGCAACGGCCCGGGGCCAACGCCGTCTTCTACCTGGCTACCTCACCCGGCTTTTTCGCAACCATCGTGCAGCAGCTCGCAGATGCCGGACTGTGCGACGAAGGCCGGGGCGGCTTTCGCCGCGTCGCCATCGAAAAGCCCTTCGGCACCGACCTGGCCAGCGCGCAGCAGCTCAATGCGCTGCTCTACCGGCACCTGCACGAAAGGCAGATCTACCGCGTCGATCACTTCGCGGCCAAGGACGCCACCCGCAACATCGGTGTGCAGCGCTTCGCCAACGGTATCGTCGACGCGTTCTGGAACCACCGGCACATCGAGCACGTCCAGATCAGCGCCCTGGAGACTCTCGGCGTCGGCTCGCGCGGCCGCTTCTACGACCGCACCGGCGCCCTGCGCGACATGGTGCCCAACCACTTGTTCCAACTGTTGGCCCAGGTCGCCATGGAACCTCCCGCCACGCCCGACGAGGCCGGTTGGCGCAAGGCGAAGACGGACGCCATCCGGGCGATCGAGGTACAGGCCGACGACCTGGCCCTGCGCAACAGCGTCTGCGGCCAGTACACCGCCGGCAATGGCCAGCCGGGTTATCTGGAGGCCGGCAACGTGCCGCCGGACAGCACCACCGAAACCTATATCGCCGTGCGCCTCACCCTGGACGCGCCCCGCTGGACGGGTGTGCCGTTCTACCTGCGCACCGGCAAGTGCCTGTCGCGGCGCTCCACCGAGATCGTGGTGCAGTTCCGCGCGCCCGAGCACGGGCTGCCCAACCAGAGCGCAGGCCCCACCCGCCTCGTGCTCACGCTCGACCCACAGGAGAGCATCGCCATGGAATGGTCGGTACGCCCGCCCGGGCCGATCGTCGAACTGGGCCGCACTACGCTGCAGCACAACCCGGCGGACCTTTTCCCCGACAAGGCGAGCACGGGCTACGAAACACTGCTCTATCACTGCCTCACCGGCGTGCAGACACTGTTCCCGACGGCGCAGGAAGCCGAGGCGGCCTGGACGGCGATCGGGCCGTTCCAGCGCGCGTGGTGCGAACGCAAACCCTGCGGCTACCGCGCCGGGGAGGACGGACCGGCCGAGGCCGACGACCTGATCCAGCGCGACGGTTTCGACTGGTGGAGACCTTCGTCGTGAGTGGCGGCGCACAGCATGACCCCCGGGCCCTGCCCGCCGATCACCTGGTCGTCACCGACGACGCGGCGCACCTGACGGCCGCCATCGCCTGCTGGATGTCCGACCGCCTGGCCAGCGTGCGCGGCCGCGCGGCCACCATCGCCATCTCGGGCGGACGCACCCCGCTCGCCCTGTACCGCCTGCTCGCCTCGCCCGCCTGGCGCGGCAGCTTCGCGTGGAACCGGCTGCACGTATTCTGGTGCGACGAACGTTGCGTGCCCCTGGCCCACCCGGAGAACAACGCCGGGGCCGCCCAGGCCACCTGGTTGAGCCGCGTGCCCATTCCGGCGACGCACCTTCACCCCGTGCCGGAGCTGCCCGCCGCACAGGCGGCCGCGCAGTACGACGCCCAACTCAAGGCGCACTACGGCGCGCAGCATCTGGACGCGAACCGGCCGCTGTTCGATGTGGTCCTGCTGGGCATCGGCGCGGACGGCCACACGGCCTCGCTGTTCCCGGGCGACCCCGCGCTGTCGGCGCGCACCTGGGCCTGCGCAGTGCATCGCCCCGCGCCGCCCGACCGCGTCACGCTCACGCTGCCGGTGCTGGCGAGCACCGCCGCCCTGGCCTTCGTCGTGACCGGCAAGGACAAGCACGAGATCGTGCAGCGCATCGCAGCCGGCGACACCAGCCTGCCCGCCGCACAAGTCCAGACCCGGGGCGAACGCGCGTGGTTCCTGGATCGCGACGCCGCGGGGGAACTGGCATGATGGCACCCCCACGCGCATTGCATTCGCTGCCCCCCGAGGGGGCCTCAGCCTCCTCCGGGCGGCCGGGCACAGGCATCAAGCCCGTGGCCGTGGTCATGGGCGTGAGCGGCAGCGGCAAGACCACCCTGGCACGCCGCCTGGCCGAGGCCTTGTCCTGGCCCTTCCAGGAAGGCGACGACCTGCATCCGCCCGGCAACATCGCCAAGCTGAACGCCGGCACCGCGCTCACCGACGCCGATCGCGCGCCCTGGCTGGACGCCATCCGTGCCTGGATCGCCACGCGCGAGGCGGCCGGGGGCGGCGGCACGCTGAGCTGCTCCGCCCTGCGCCGGCGCTACCGCGACTACATCCGCGAACACCATCCCAGCGTGTGCCTGATCTACCTGCGCGGCACCTATGAGGCACTCAGCGAACGGCTGGACGGACGCAAGGGGCATTTCATGGCGTCCTCGCTGCTGGCGAGCCAGTTGGCCACGCTCGAGGAACCCGACGAGGACGAGCCCGTGCTGGTGCTGGACATCGGCATTCCGCTCGACACCAAAGTACGCCAGGCCGTCGAATGGCTGGCGCGCTGCGCACAGCGCCCCGGGGTCCCGCACCGCACCGAGGGCAAGGCCTGAAGCGCCGACCGGAACCTGCGAACCGGAACCCGCTCGGCCAGGCAACCACAGCGCGCTCCGAACCCGCCCGTGTCCGGTTCGGAGCGCGCTGCGCGAGCCGGCGCCGGAGCGCCGGCGGGTCGGCTCAGATGTAGCCCAGTGCGAACAGCACGAGCAGGATCACCAGCAGCAGACCGAGCCCGCCTGTCGGCCCGTAGCCCCAGCCCCGGCTGTACGGCCACGCTGGCAGGGCTCCGATCAGGAGCAGGATCAGTACGATGAGGAGCAATGTGCCGAACATGAAGCCTCCGTGCGTCGATGGATGGTGTGTGTAGCCATCCATGACGCAAGCAGCGGGCCCGGCTCGGCCGGAGTCAATCCGGCGCGTGCTGTGCCGGCGGTCTGGGCAGCCAGGCGTAGGCGGCGGCGCCGGCCGCCAGGCAGCCGAAGATGAAGGTGTAGACCGTCGCGAAGATGTCCCAGCCCATGCGCTGGGCGAACGCGGCGACCAGCCCGGTCACCCACTGCATGATGCCGATGCCCAGGAACATCGCCATCGTGAAGACCGACATGGCGCGCCCAGTGAGCGAAGGCGGGTAGGCGCTGCGCACGTCGGCGTACTGCAGCACGGCGAAGCCGCTCAGGGCGGCGATGACGAGGGGCAGCACCGCGCTGATCACCGCGCCGCGGGCCCAGCCGAGCACGAGGAACAGCGCGGCCAGCGCCAGCGTGCCGGCGATCAGCCAGCGCGGCCGGCGCAGCGGCCCCGGGTCGAGCCGGCCGAACAGCGGCGGCGAGAACAGCGCCACCAGGGACATCACCAGCGCCACATTGCCGCTCTGCACCAGCGTATAGCCCTCGCGCTCGATCAGCATCGGCCCCAGCCACAGCCCGCGCACGGTGAGAAAGGCGGCATAGACCAGGCTGCCGAGCACCATGATGCCGGCCGTGTGCGGCAGCAGGAACAGGCCGCCGAAACCCCGCAGCGCCTGGCCGAGGCTCTCGCGAGGTGCGCCCTTGGCCGGCGCGTCGCGGCCCACCACCGCGAACATCGCGATCCAGGACAGCGCGGACGCCACCGCGAGCAGCGTGAACACCGTGCGCCAGGAGCCCCACTCGATCAGCCAGGCCATGGGCGTGCCCGTGACGACCAGGCCCAGTCCGCCCACCCCCAGCACCATGCCCGAGAGCGCCGCGAAGCGTTCGGCGGGAAAGGCGCGCGCGAGCAGCAGCGTGCAGACCAGGAAAGCCGGCGCGCAGCCGATGCCGATCAGCGCCTGCCCCAACAGCAGCCAGGGGAAATCCTGCGCCAGCGAAGACATGGCGGCGCCGACCACGCTAAACGGGGACACCGCCAGGATCACGCGGCGCACCCCATGCATGTCGAGCGCCACGCCCATGCCGATCTGCGTGATGCCGAAGGCGAGGTGGAACATCGCCGCGAAGACGCCGAGCTCCTGCGGGCTGAGCGCGAGCTCGGCCTGCACCGGCAGCCCGAGGATGCCGGCCAGCGTGCGGTAGGCCTGGCTCAACACGAACCCGCTCATCAGCGCCGCCAGCATCATCTGGGGGGAAAACCGCGCGCCTGGAAACGCCTGCTGCACCGGACTGCCTCTGCTGGTCGGGATTGTGCGTGGATGCGGGCGCACGCTGTCGAGCGCGGCCGCATGCCAGTGTACCGCGCGGTTCAGCCGACCTCTGCCACGGTCAGTTCTTCAGGTGATAGCCCGTGCGGAAGATCCAGGCCACCGCGGCCAGGCAGAGCAGCAGGAACGCCGCCGTCATGGCCACGCTCACGCCCACGCCCACGTCGGCCACGCCGTAGAAGCTCCAGCGAAACCCGCTCACCAGGTAGACCACCGGGTTGAACAGCGTCACCGTCTGCCAGAACGGCGGCAGCATGCTGATCGAATAGAAGCTGCCGCCGAGAAAAGTGAGCGGCGTGATGATCATCATCGGCACCACCTGCAGCTTCTCGAAACCCTGGGCCCAGACGCCCAGCACGAAGCCGAACAGGCTGAACGTGACCACCGTCAGCAAGAGAAAGAGCAGCATCCAGAACGGATGCTCGATGTGGTACGGAATGAAGGCGCGCGCGGTGAGCAGGATGATCACGGCCAGGATCAGCGATTTGGTCGCCGCCGCCCCCACGTAGCCGAGCACGATCTCCATGAACGAGATCGGCGCCGACAGCACTTCGTAGATCGTGCCCGAGTACTTGGGCATGAAGATGCCGAACGAGGCGTTGGAGATGCTCTCGGTCATGAGCGAGAGCATCAGCAGGCCCGGGATGATGAAGGCGCCGTAGCTCACGCCGTCGATGTCGCCCACCCGCGAACCGATGGCGGTGCCGAACACCACGAAGTACAGGGACGTCGAAATCACCGGCGACGCGATGCTCTGCATCAGCGTGCGACCCATGCGGGCCATCTCGAAACGGTAGATCGCGTGGATCGCATACCAGTTCATGCGTGGGACCTCACCAGGCTGACGAAAATATCCTCGAGCGAACTCTGGCGGGTTGCCACGTCCACATAGTCGATGCCGCTGGCCGACACCTGGGCGAGCAGCGCGGCGATGCCCGGGCCGCCGCCCGCCGCGTCGAAGGCATAGACCAGGGTCGTGCCGTCCTCGCTGATCGTGAGCGGCAAGCCCTCGAGCATCCTGGGCAGCTCCGTCAGCGGCGTGCGCAGCGTGAGCAGCACTTCGCGCTTGCCGAGCTGGCGCATGAGCACCGCCTTGTCCTCGACGAGCAGGATTTCGCCCTTGCTGATGACCGCGATGCGGTCGGCCATTTCCTCGGCCTCCTCGATGTAGTGCGTGGTCAGCACGATGGTCACGCCGCGCTGGCGCAGCCGGTCCACCATGCGCCACATGTCGCGCCGCAGCTCCACGTCGACGCCGGCGGTGGGCTCGTCCAGGAACAGGATGCCCGGCTCGTGCGACAAGGCCTTGGCGATCATCACACGCCGTTTCATGCCGCCCGAGAGCGCCATCACGCGCGCATCGCGCTTGTCCCAGAGCGAAAGCTCGCGCAGCAACTGCTCGATGTAGTCCGGGGCCGGCGGCTTGCCGAACAGCCCGCGGCTGAAGGTGACGGTCGCCCACACACTCTCGAAGGCGTCGGTGAAGAGCTCCTGCGGCACCAGGCCGATGCGCTCGCGCGCGGCGCGGTACTCGCGCACCACGTCGTGGCCGTCGGCCAGCACGCTGCCGCCGCTGGGATTCACCAGGCCGCAGGCGATGCTGATGAGCGTGGTCTTGCCCGCGCCGTTGGGCCCCAGCAGGGCCAGGATTTCGCCGCCGCGCACGTCCAGGCTCACACCCTTCAACGCCTGAAAGCCGCTGGCATAGGTTTTTTCCAGGTTGCGCACCGATAGAGCGGGTTGCACTGGGGATCTCCCTGAGGGAAGGAAAGACGCCATCATAATCCTCTGGCCGCTCGCTTTCTTCCGGGTCAAACCAAGCCGGCGCGCAAGATAAAATACGGCCCTTTGCGAGCAGCGCCATGGATCAGATCGAACTCGAAGACACCACCGCGGATCGCTACCTGCTCGATGCGCCCGGCGCGTCGCTGCTGATCTTCCACAGCCGCGGCTGCGGCAACTGCAAGGCCGCCCGCGCCGCCCTGCCGGAGATGAACCTGCCGGTCGCACGGCTGTGCTGGATCGACGCCGAGGACAATCGCGGCCTGCTCGAGCGCTACGAGGTATTCCACCTGCCTTCCCTGTACCTGGTGCGCGACGGCGTGTTCTACGGCAGCATCGACGCCCAGCTCGCGGGCTGGGACATTCGCCGCCAGATCGCGCTCGCCCTGCAAAGCATGCCGGCCGAACTGCCCTGACGGCCCTCATCCGACCTTTCGCCTCCCTCCATGACCACGTCCCGCGGCTCCCTCCGCCATTTCCTGCTGCACGGCAGCCTCGTCACCCAGATCGCCATCGGCCTGGTCCTGGGCGTTCTGCTCGCCGTGGCCTGGCCCGCCGGCGGCAGCGCCGTCGGCATCCTGGGCGAGATCTTCATCACGGCGCTCAAGTCGGTCGCCCCGATCCTGGTGTTCTTCCTGATCATTGCGTCGATCGCCGGCATGCGGCGCGAGAACAAGACCAGCGTGCGGCCGATCCTGTCCCTGTACGTCATCGGCATGCTGCTCGCGGCGCTGGTGGGCGTCGCCCTGAGTTTCATGTTCCCTTCGACGCTCATCCTGCGCGACACGGCCGCCGTGAACGCCCCGGGCGGCGTGGCCGAAGTCCTGCGCAACCTGGCGCTGAGCGTGGTCGACAACCCCGTGCACGCCCTGGCCAATGCCAACTTCATCGGCATCCTGGCCTGGGCCATCGGCCTGGGCATGATGCTGCGCCACGCCAACGAAACCACGCGCGACGTGCTGCACGACATCTCGCGCGGCGTCACCGGCCTCGTGCGGATGGTGGTGCGCGTGGCGCCGATCGGGATTTTCGGGCTGGTCGCCTCGACCGTCGCCGATACCGGCTTCGACGCCCTGCGCGGCTATGCACACGTGCTTGGCGTGCTGCTCGGCGGCATGCTCATCGTCACCCTGATCGTGAACCCGGCGATCGCCGGGTTCGTCATGCGCAAGAACCCCTACCCGCTGGTGCTCACCTGCCTGCGCGAGAGCGGCGTCACAGCGTTCTTCACGCGCAGCTCGGCTGCCAACATCCCGGTCAACATGGAACTCTGCCGCAAGCTCGGGCTGGACGAGGATACCTATTCGGTCTCGATCCCGATCGGCGCGGCGATCAACATGGCCGGCGCCGCCGTCACCATCTCGGTCCTCACGCTGGCGGCCGCGCATACGCTGGGCATCCACGTGGACCTCTTCAGCGCCCTGCTGCTGTGCGTGGTGGCGGTCGTCTGCGCCTGCGGCGTGTCAGGGGTCGCCGGCGGCTCGCTGCTGCTCATCCCGCTCGCCTGCAGCCTGTTCGGCATCTCGCCGGCCCAGGCCATGGAAGTGGTCGCCGTGGGCTTCATCATCAGCGTCGTGCAGGATTCGGCCGAAACGGCGCTGAACTCGCATACCGATGTCATCTTCACGGCTGCGGTGCTGGGCGCGCCGGACAATCCGGCGGAGCTGGCCGCGCGGGAGTGAGGGCGCGCGCAATCCGGCGTCACCGCCGAGCGATTCAGCCCAGCGCGGCCAGCAGAGCGGGCATCACCGCGCCCGCCGGGCCGCGCAGGTTCCAGCGCGCACAGCCGTCCAGCGGGGTGGCATCCGGGTTCACCTGGATCACGGCGGCCCCGGCGCGGGCGGCCTGCTGCGGCAGGCTGGCGGCCGGGTAGACCAGCCCCGAGGTACCGACGCACAGGAACACGTCCGCCTCGCGCGCCAACGCCTCGGCACGCGCCCAGGCCTGCATCGGCAAGCTCTCGCCGAACCACACGACGCCCGGGCGCACCGGGCCGCCGCAGGCCGCGCAGGCCGGTGGCGGCATGCGCTCGCCGCCCTGCGTCACGGCGGGAATGCCCGCCGGGTGCGCATAGGGCGCAGCGCAGCGGCTGCAGCGCGCGGCCTCGAGGCTGCCGTGCAGATGGACGACGTCGCGGGCGCCGGCCCGTTCGTGCAGATCGTCGACGTTCTGCGTCACCACGCACACCTGCGGCAACCGGGCCGCGAGCCCGGCGATCGCATGATGCGCCGGGTTGGGCTGCGCGCGCAGCACGGCCGCGCGGCGCCATTCGTACCAGCCCCAGACCAGCGCGGGATCGCGCTGGAAGGCTTCCAGCGTGGCCAGCATCAGCGGATCGAAACGCGACCACAGCCCGGTGTCGGGCTGGCGGAACGTCGCGATACCGCTTTCGGCGGATACGCCCGCGCCGGAAAACACGCAGAGCCGCCTGGCGCCCGCCAGTACGTCGAGCAATTCCGCAGGCGTCGTGAAGGCGATGGACATGATGATGTGGCGATGCAGGACGAGAAAGGGCGGGCACGCGGCCGGCGAGATGCTCTATCGTAATGGCCGTACGCTGCTTACAGGAACCTCGATGCCCGACTCGCACCCTTGCACAGGGGTCCGCCTGCACGCACCGCACCCCGCGCTGGCGGATTACGTGGCGTGCTACTGGGTCAGCCGCAGTGCCGGGACGAGCCGGCACCGCGTACTGCCGGACGGCTGCGTGGACCTGGTCTGCGCCTGGGCCGGCACGGCCGCGGCGCTGCGCGTCCATGGCAGCACGACCCGGCCGCGCGAGCTGGCGGTGGCGCCGGACGGCAGTTACGTGGGCGTGCGTTTCCGGCCCGGGCAGGCACGCCGCTTCGTCGAATTCCCGGCCGCCTTGCTGACCGACACCGACCTCGCCGCCGAAGGGGCGGTGCCGTGGGCGTTCGCACTGCGTTCGCTCGGCCCGCATGGCGCCGGAGGCCCCGGCGCCATCGACCGAGCGCTGCTCGCCCACCTGGCACGGCGCCAGGTTCGTCGTGACGCGGTGGACGCCCTGCTCGGCTGGCTCGCGGCAAGCGCCGAGACCCCGGCGCGGGCCGGCATGGCGATCGACCGCCTCGGCCGCCTCGCCGGCACCGGCCCCCGCCAAGCCGAACGGCATTGGCGGGCCGCTGTCGGGCTGCCCATGGAAACCTTCCTCGGCATCCAGCGTGTGCGTCGTGCCG
>NZ_VLTJ01000023.1 GCF_007558815.1 Verticiella sediminum
GCCGGCGAGACGTCTGCGCAGATCGTCGTGGTGCAGGATGTGCAGGCCGACCACGCCGGCCGGCTGACGTCGGTCGAGGCCCAGGCGGCGGGCACCACGTCGCGCATCGAGCAACTGGAAGACGTCACAGCAGACCAGGCGCAGCGGATGACGGCTGTCGAGACCGTGGCGGGCGATGCGCGCTCGCGCGTGGAGGCAGTGGAGCAGACGACGGCAGATCATGCCGAGTCGCTCAGCGAATTGGAGACCACCGCGGGCGCGCAGGGCTCGCGCATCGGCCAGCTCGAGGCCACGACGGTCACGCATGCGTCCCGCCTGGCCGAGGTCGAAACGACGGCTGGCGAGCAGGGATCAAGGATTGGCACGCTCGAGCAGACTACGACCGGCCATGCACAGCGCCTTGCCACAGTCGAGACCACCACCGATACACAGGGCGCTAAGCTCACTACACTCGAGCAGGCGAGCGTGGGCCATGCTCAGGCCATCAGCACGCTACAGGTCGATGTGGGTGACGCCCAGACGTCGATTACCACCCTGCAGGACGTCACCGACGGGCAGGCACAGCAGCTCGTTACGCTCGCTGCGACCACCGGCGCGCAGGGGAGCGCAATCAGCGCACTGCAGACCGTCTCGGGTGATACCGCGCAGGCGCTCACGGTGTTGACCGGGCGCGTGGGCGAGGCCGAGGGGTCCGTATCCACGCTCCAGACTGCATCGGCGGACCATGCCGCCCGCCTGGTGACGCTGGAGGCCTCGGGCGGCGCTGCGTCGGCCAGCATCGAACAACTGCAGGAGGTCGTTGCAGGGCAGGCGCTCCTGGTGGTCAACCTGCAGGCCTCCCTCGGCGATGCTGACGGGGCGATTAGCGAGGTCTACGACGTTCAGGCCGGACATGCGCGCACGCTGCAACGGCTGTCGGTGAGCGCCGGCGAGACGTCTGCGCAGATCGTCGTGGTGCAGGATGTGCAGGCCGACCACGCCGGCCGGTTGACGTCGGTCGAGGCCCAGGCGGCGGGCACCGCATCTGCGGTACAGACCCTGGCGGAGGCGAGCGCGAACCAGGCCAGCCGACTGTCCAGCGTCGAGACAACGACGGATGACGCGGTGGCGAGGGTACAGGGCCTGGAGCAGACCACCACTGGCCAGGCGACGGCCATCGACCTGCTCGAAGTCACGGCTGGCAACCAGGGCTCGCGCATCGTGGGCCTGGAGCAGGCCAGCGCGGGCCAGGCGCAGCGTGTGGGCACGCTCGAAACCACCGTCGAGGGCCACGGATCTGCCATCGGCAACCTCGAGCAGACCACAGCACAGCAGGCGACCCGGGTCAACAACCTGGAGACGACGAGCGGACAGCACGCTTCGAGCATCAGCGGGCTCGAGCAGACCACGGCAGGCCAGGCCCAGCGCGTTACTGCGCTGGAGACCACCACGGGCGACCATACGGCCAGCATAGAGCAGTTGCAGGCGACCGACTCCACGCACGCGCAGCAGATCGGGCAGCTCCAGGTGTCGGCCGGCGGTGCCAGCGCGGCGATCACCGATTTGCAGGATGTCACGGCGAGCACTGCCCAGCGAGTCACGACAGTCGAGGCAGAGCAGGGCGACCATGCTGCCGCAATCCAGACGCTCGAGCGCGTAGACGCCGAGCGGGCGCTGCTGATGATGCAGATGCTGGCCAGCGACGGCGAGGACGACGGCGCGATCAGCGAGCAGCGCGAGGTATCGACCACGCAGGCGCGGCGCATCGCCCAAGTTGGCGTGCGTGCCGAGGACGCGCACGTCAGAATCGGCCAGGAGGAGGCCGCCCGCATCGATGCAGACGGGGCGCAGGCCCTGCTCATTCAAGCGCTGGCGGCGTCGCTACAGCAGACCGATGCCGGCGTTGCCGCCAACGCCGGCGCGATCTCGCAACTGTCGGGGCAGGTGAGCGTTATCGACGGCGCCGTGCAGGCACAGGCCATCGAACTCACGTCGCTGCGCTCCGACCTGGCGACAGCTCAGGGCAACATCGGTGCCGCCGCGGACGCCGTGCAACTGCTACGCACCGACGTGAATAACATCGACGATAGGGTGAGCAGCCAGGCCCAGGCGATCACGCAGATCTCTGCTACGGCGACGAACGCGGGGTCTGCCGCAGCGGACGCGCAGGCTGCAGCGGACGCCGCAGCACAGGCAGCGGCCAATGCAGCGGGCATCGCCAACGGCAAAGGCAAGGTCATCATCCAGAGCGCCCAGCCCGCAGCCGCTGACCGCCTGGCCCAGAATCTCTGGATCGACACGACCGTCGGCGCCAATACCCCGAAACGCTGGAGCGGCTCGGCCTGGGTCGCCGTCACCGACAAGGCGGCTACGGACGCCGCGAATGCTGCTGCCGCTGCTCAGCAGACGGCGAACGATGCGACCAACGCGGCATCGGCGGCGCACGCGGCTGCGAATACAGCCCAAGGCGCGGCGAACCAGGCAGCCGCAGATGCAGCGGCCGCGGCCGGTATAGCGAATGGCAAAGGGAAAGTGCTGATCCAATCGGCAGCACCCGCTGTCGCTGACCGACTCCCGCAGAACCTGTGGATCGACACCACGGGCGGAGCGAACACGCCGAAACGTTGGAGTGGCAGCGCATGGGTAGCGGTGACGGACAAAGCGGCGACAGATGCGGCGGCGGCTGCGGTCGCCGCGAAAGCTGCGGCTGATGCGGCCCAGGTCGCCGCCGATGCCGCAGACGCGAAGGCCATCGCCGCGCAGGCTGACGTGCAGCAAGAAGCGACCGCGCGGGCCGCAGCAGATAGCGCGATGGCTACGCGGGTCGATGGCGTTGACGCCCGCATTGGAACGGCCGAGGGCGGCATCGCAGCTAACGCCTACGCGATCAGCGGGCTGACCGCCCGCGCGGACGATCACGACGGCGAACTGCTGGCGCAGGCGCAAAGTATCCTGGGCCTGCAGGCCAGCGTGACCAATGCCGAGGGCGAGATCGCCGCCGTACAGCAGGACATCGACGTCCTGGCAACCGAGAGCGGGCATTATGCCGCGCAGTATGTGCTGCGCGTGGAGGCCGGCGGCGTGGTGGGCGGTATGGCCATCACCGGCTCGGACAGCCAGTCGGCAGGCCCGAGGCTCGACTTCCGTATTCGCGCGGATGTGTTCTCCGTCGCCGGTACCGGTAGCGTGCCCGGCATCACGCCGTTCGCGGTGCAGACAGCATCGCAGACGGTCCACGGCGTGGTCGTGCCGGCCGGGGTCTACATGGATGCGGCCTACATTCGCAACGTCCAGGCGCTGTGGGCGCGGTTCGGCACACTCATCGCGCAGAGCATCCAGACCACCGAACTTAGCGCCAGCCAGCTCACGCTGGGGAATGGCACGGTTGGCGGCGACTTGCGTAGCCTGAATTTCGCGACGGGCTCCGCCGGCTGGCGCATACAGCGCGGCGGCGTCGCGGAGTTCAACAACATCACGGTCCGGGGTGCAGTGCACGCCAACTCGGGCGCGATCGGAGGCCTGCAGATCGCTGCAACGTACATCCAATCGCCAAATTTCAACTTCGCCCAAGGCACTGGGTACCGGATGTGGAACAACGGAACGGTCCAAGGCGGCACCTTTCAGGGCGCTCGCTTCGAGGGGTCGGACTATGTCTACGTCAAGAACGGCGGCAGCTTTGGGATTCATGACGCTGCGTCGAACACGTGGAAGGTGCTCTACGACGGGCCGACCGGGGTCTGGAATATGAACCTCGTTTTCAACCAGTACGGGTCCAGCTACATGGCCGGCTTGCGCACCACGACGCACGAAATGGAGAACCTTCCCACCGGGGTCGGGGGCAACAGAATCGTGGCCACAGGGCGCCGGTTCAATTGCTACATCGAAGGCATCGGCAACACGCAGATCGTCATTGGCGATCAAGTCACTTGATCTAAGGGGGGCGCCGCTGATGCGCATGCTCTACGACAACGCCGCGGACCGCGCGACGATCACACTGCCCAGTACCGCCCCTGGCCTGGGCGCGGCCTACCTGCAGACCGACGTGCGCAGCGAGGTCTGTCGGGTGCAGTCCGGATCGGCCACGATCACGGCGGCATGGGCTGCTGCCGAGACCATCGACACCGTGGTTCTGCCCGCCGTCCCGCTGTCGGCCGCCGCCACGGTGCGCGCGCGACTCTACGACACTGCGAATGTCGTGCTGGCCGACACCGGCGTACTGCAGGCGCATCCTGGGGGGCGAACTGCGCGCCCGGTCGACGTGGCGCTCTATCTGCCGGCGTCGGTGTCAGCGCGTCGCCTCGTCATCAACCTGGTCGACGCCGGCCGCACGTGGCTGGACCTGCCGCGGCTGATCGCCGGGGTGGCGCACCACCTGCACTACGCGCCGGGCTATGGCGCGGGTCCAGTCATCGAGGACACGGGCTCGCACCAGCGCAGCGCTGCAGGCGATCTCCGTACGGAGCTGGGCACGCTGTCGCGCACGCTACCGTTCGACCTCGAATGGGTGCATGAGGACGATCACGGCTTGGTGCTGGACATCCTCGAATGCGGCATCGGGCGGTCCATGTGGATCGATCTGGTTGACGAGCCAGGATTCTCGCCAAGCGAGCGCGCGGCAATGCGCATCTACGGCCGGCAGGACAAAGGCGGCGCGCTCCCGATGATTGCGCCGCGACTGCACCAAACACGCTTTAGTTTCTTGGGCTGGTAGCCCGCAAATGCATCGACATCCGGCCCGCCTGTGCGGGCCGCTTTCATTGGAGGAGCGCTATGGCGCTACAGCAGATTTCGCGGATCGTCAGCACGTCGGGCGATACCTGGGCCGATCTCGTGACGGGCGCCGCGACCGTCACGTCGCTGGTGTTGGCCAACAAGGGCATTACGCCGTCCAGGGTTGGTGTGCGCATTTACAAGGCCAACGCCACGTCGTCTCTCATCGTTCCAGGCGACGAGCTGGCCGGTGGTGCGTCGGCGCGTCTGCGTCTGCCGGCGGTGGTGCTCGAGGCCGGCGACAAGCTTCAGGTGCGCAGCCTAGGTGGGGTTGACTGGACCGCTTCGGGAGCGACGGTATGAGTACGCTCTTGGGTCCGGTATCCACGCTTTCGCGTTATCGCGAGGAGTCGCTATATCTTGATTTCACGCAGGAAGATCTGGACGCGCGAGTAGTGTTCTCGCGCGAGTCGGCCGCGTGGGAATTCAATGGAGACGGCATTCTGATGCGCGCCGCTCCGAATGTCTGGCCGCTTGAGCACGATCCTGCGACACGACAGCCGCTTGGAAGGCCGCACTATGGCCTGGCGCTGACGAACAAAGTTACTGCCAGGAAGCACAACCCCGTCAGCGTCGAAGGTCTCAGCAATCCAGGTGGACAAACCATAGTGTCGATCGTAGACGACACCGACGCACTGAGGGCTGCTGGTCTGCTCGAGCTGTGCACCAACGGTATGGTCTACAAGATCGACAACAGTGCCTCTTCATCGTCGATCGGCGTGACGATTTCTGGCCGAGCGGGCAATCTCAATCCGCACAGCGTCAGCGCGTTTTGGCGTGGAGCAGGACTTGCCGCGATCAGGTTGTCCGGAGTGCCTGGGCCGAACTACGAAGTCCCGTCCTCGTACGATCGGACAAAAAGGGAGTCTCTCCTGCCGACAAGTGCCGACAGTGCGACATATGCCTCTCTGGCGCCCGGAGCTGTTGTGTACTTCATCTTGCCGCAGCTCGTTGAGGGATCGCTGGCTGGACCGGTGATTCCCGGCGACACATTGGCGGCAACATCTCGGCAGCCTGATACCGCGCATATCCCGATCAGCGGCCTAATCGGTGCATCTGAGGGGGCTATGGTCATCGACGTGTACCGTAGTGCAGCCACTTCGTTGGGCCGGTACGCAACGCTATACAACGCTACATCTCCGGGTTCGAACGCCATCGAGCTCGCTGAGGCGGCAGATTCCAGCGCAATCCGGCTACTCATCGCGTCCGGCGGTGCTGCCGTGCCGGTGGCTGGAGGCGCGATGCCTTTAGGCGCCGTCCGCATCGCTGCAGGCTGGCGCATTGGCCGGGCAGCAATATCGATGAACGGCAGCGCCGTCGCTGCTATGGCGCCGGCGTCCCTGCCGCTGTTGACGCACCTGGGGATATTGAGCCGCGCTGGCATCTACCGCAGCACTGCCCGCGCCCACATGGTGGCGCTGTTTCCAAAGTGCCCGTCCGATGGTCAGTTGACCGACTTGAGCCGCCTATGATCCGCACCATCCTCCGCATTCCGGTTTCCGCGCTCGCTACGCTCGAACTGCAGCCCATGCCTGGCACGGTCGAGGCCGACGGTTATACCCTGATCACTGTGCTTGGCGATGCTCCCGACGGCCAAGTCGTCGCGCGCTACGAATGGGACGGCCGCGGCCCCCTCTACGCACTGACGCCCCTCGACGAAGCCGTGTTGCTCGCGCATCTGGTGCCAGTCCTCGAGTACGACGACGAGGGCAACGTCATCGCTGAGCATCCACCCACGCTGCACATGCCCGTCGAGATCTCCGGCTGGCCACCGTACGACACCGCCGTGCCGCCAACCGGCGGCCCCGATCCCGTTGATCCGCCGCCGGCGACGCGAGTGGGCCTCATGGCCGCCGCCACCGCTAAGCGCTGGGCGGTCATGACGGGCGGGCTGACACTGCCGGGCGGCCTGCGCGTGGGCACCGCGATCGACGATCAGAACCGGCTTACCTCGGTGGTTGCCAATGCGGCGCATGCCGGACTGACCGACGCCGACACCGTCGATTTCAAGGCTACGAGCGGGTGGATGTCGATCACCATTGGCGAGGTCAAAGCTATCGCCGGTGCGATCGGCCAGTTCGTGCAGGCCTGCTACTCGGCCGAGCGCGCGCACCATGATGCGATTGCCGGCCTGACCGAGGCCGAACTGGCCGGATACGACATTGGGGCCGGTTGGCCTCCATCGCAGGCCGCGTAGCCAGCCTATACAACCCGCATTCCACCAGCCCGCCGGCGCCGCCGAGCGGGCTTTTTCACGTCCATCAGGAGGAGGGCGACCTCATGCAACTCACCCCGAACTTCGCCCTGGTCGAGTTCACCCGTTCGGCCACCGCGGCCGCCCGCGGCATCGACAACACGCCGGGCCCGGCGCACCTGGCCAACCTACGCAGGCTCGCGGCCACGCTGGAGGAGGTGCGTGCGATCCTGCGCGTGCCCATCATCATCACGAGCGGCTACCGCTCGCTGGCCTTGAACCGGGCCGTGGACGGCAGCACCACGTCCGACCATTCCAACGGGCTCGCGGCGGATTTCGTTGCGCCCAGGTTCGGGTCCGTGCGCGATGTGTGCGAGGCGATCCGCGCCAGCCCGATTGCCTTCGACCAGCTCATCTACGAGCAGGGCCCCAGGTCTGACTGGGTGCACCTTGGTATCGGCTCGCGCATGCATCGGCAGGTGTTGTCTTGGACGCCTGGTCGCGGCTACGCCAACGGCATCGTGTCTATGCGGGGGTGATGGTGGACACCCTCGACCAAGCACTGCTCGCGCTCCTCGGCGCGGGCGGCGGGATTGCAGCGTGGCAAGCGCTGCTGATGTTGCTGGCCAAGTTGGGCGTAACACGCGCGCAGTCCGGCGCCGAGCGCAATGCGCTGGCCAACATGCAGTCTGAACTCGCGCGCGTCAACGCCGAGCGCAACAGTGCGCAGGCGCGGGCCGATGAGGCCATGCGGCTGTGGGCTGAGGCCACGTCCAGCGTGGGCCGGCTGGAGGCCAGGGTGGAGAGCCTGACGGCCACCTGCGCACGTTTGGAGCAAATCAATCAACGGCTCGAAACCGAGCTTGCCGAAATCAGGGAGGTCATGCGCCATGCCAAATCGTGATCGTGTCCGGCAGTGGGCCGGCGTTTCCATGAGGGTGGCCTATGCGCTGGCCCTCGTCCTGATGATCGCCGCCGGCGGCGCGAGTGCCGCTGCTCTGTATCTCGTGCATCGCAACGAGGCGACGATCACCGACTACCAGGCACGGCTGCGCAACCTAGCTGCAGCCAACGCCGAGATGCGGCAGTTGCTGCGGCAGGACCTACCGCCGCTGCGGGACCAGATGGTCACGCTGACCGGGCGTGTGAACGAGATCACGCTGCGCCTGGATGACATCGCCGGCAAGGCCGCCCAGACGGTCAGCACGGCGGCGACGGCTGCCGACAAGGCGGACGCTGCCGCGCGCCAGTCTGGCGCAGCCGCGCGAACCGCCGGCCAGGCAGTTCAGGCCGCCCGGCAAATGACCGCCGCGGAGCGAGCCGCCCTGAACCGCGCTCTGGAGTATGCCAACAGGGGGTTGCAATGAGGATCGCCCTGGTTTGCCTGGCCGTGGCCATATCCGCCTGCACAACCACGCCGCCCGATCGCACGTGCTCGCCGCTCCCGCTGATCGGTCCAGACACGGACCCAGTGGCGCACATGCGCCTGCTCGCCGAGATGTACGCGCAGTGCGCCAGGAGTCGGCCGTGATCGCTCTCATGGGATGGAAAGGCTACGTCGCGGCGGCCTCCGCCGGCGCGCTGGTGGGCGGCCTGGCCGCGTGCAGTGTACAGCAACTGCGCGTGCAGGCGCGCGACGCTGACCTGCGCGCCGAGCGCGCGATGATCGGGCAGCTCCGGCACGACAACGCACAGTGTTCGACCGATATCCAGGCCGCTGCCGCTGGGTGGGTAGAGTACCGCCGGCAGGCCACCGAGCGCGAGGCTCGGGCCAAGGCTGCGCAGGTGGCGGCCGAGAGCCGAGCGCGTGCCGCCGACGCGAAGGCGGCCGAGCTTGCCCGTCGGCCATCGGCCAGCGCTGACCAGTGCGCAGCGGTGGCCGACCTACTCGGCGAGTACCTGGAGGGGAAGCGATGATCCGGATTGCGATTGCGTGCGGAGCCCTGGCGCTCGCCGGGTGCGCTGCTGCGCCCACCGTGCGCACCGTCACTGTCGAGGTGCCCGTGCCGGTGCCGTGCCGCATCGAGAAGGTCGAGCGCCCTACGTGGGCCATGGACGCGCTGCCGGCAGGTGCTAGGCTGTATGAGACGGTCAGGGCTGCGCTGGTTGAGATCGAGCAGCGCCAGGGCTACGAGGCGCGGCTGGAGGCTGCGCTTTTGACCTGCAGGTAGCCGAAAAGGACTCGCTTCGCGTTCATGCCCCAAGATCTTGCAGTTCGTTGCGGATCTGACTCATTGCATCCATCGCGCGAGGATAGTCGTTCTTTGACCGCAGCGGTGTAGCGCCGCGCTTGTTGATTAGTATAAGCGGCCCGCGGGACACTAGTTTGAGCGATTCTGCTTGTTCTGGAAACACAGCGAACAGCTTCCGCTTATTACGCACGCAAAATTCCGCCTGTGTCATGGTGCCGCTACGCTCCTCGCCCTCCACTATTATCGAGCCAGCAGAAAGTCCAATTTGAATACGATTCCTGTGCACAAACTGCTCAGGCCGCGCTGGAGTGTCTATCGGATACTCTGATACCCACGCCCCGCCTTGGTCCAGTATCTGGTGTGCAAGGTGCGAATTCGTCTTTGGCGATGCCTCGCGTAGTCCGTGCGCGAGCACGGCAATCGTAGATCCATGGCCGTGTAGGGCACCTTTGTGGGCAGCCGCATCTATCCCGAGCGCAAGGCCGCTCACAACGGTCCAGGATCTTTCCGCGAAGTAACGAGCAATCCGTTCAGCTATCACTATGCCGTTCGGTGATGCCTTCCGCGTACCGACAATTGCAACGCCTGCGGGCTGCTTAAGGAGGTCACGGTTGCCTCGAAGGTACAAGACAGGCGGGGCGTCCGCAATTTCCCTTAGGTAGCGCGGATACGCGCTCGCGCAGATAGGAATTGAATAGATGCCGGCCTGACTCATTTCATCGATTAGCCCTGCGGACTTTTGGATGTCCACGAGCGAAAGCGCGGACACCTCCGGCAAGTGGGAGGACATCCAGTCGAAGGCCGCGCGTATGTCAGTCCAGCCATCGACAGGCCGCTGCAATAGTAGAGCTGCGACAGTCGAGGGAGACAATCTGGCTGCTCGCAGCGCCGCAATGCCTAGCGCTGAAGCAATTCGGTCCATTTCATTCATGCGTCTTGCCTATCGCAAGCGGATATATATCTTTCACGCCTACGTCGGAGAGAATTTTGGAGCACGCTGCGATCGAGTTACCGGTTGTTGTGACATCGTCAAGTAACAAGATGGTCTGGCCTCGCAGTAGGCTCACCGCGCTCGGTTCGCATCGGATCGACCGCAAATGTACATCAATGCTTCTGTCACCTCCGGTAGCGAGCTTCTGGATCTGAGCGGTGCGCACCAACGCTTGAGTTGACGGCACAAACCTCGCATCACGCTTGGCAAGCATGGATGCGATGGTGTGCAGCCCTGTGCACCACATGCCCTTTCCGCTTGAGGGCACTACGACGATGTGGATCGGTCCTGCGTGTGTGGACAGCGTAGAGTCGCTAATTCTTTTTACACATCTTCGAGAGAAATCTTGAACGGCGAGCGAATGATAAGTTGCCGAAGAGTCCTTGAGATCCAGGATTCTGCCGCTGTCGGCAGTGAACTTCGGATTCTTTATAGGATTGCCCTCGTCGTCGCGCGCCCAGTACGGAAAGTACTCCGTCAGGTACGCTGTCTGTCTGACTGTCGCCATCGTCCGCCACTTTGATGATTGTTTCGCTCAAATTTACACAAAATGAAACAGGCTGTCAGTGTTTTGAAGCGTCAGGTTGGCTGCTGCTTAAACTGAACGGGCGAGAGGTGCTTTGTGGCTGCACTTCAGTCGCTGCCCAGATCCGCCCTTCAAGCCGATATAGCGGCAGCTTAGCTGTCATTCACCATCAGGAAAAGGATGTTCACGGCACGGAAGAATGTGAATATGGCGCCGGTTACCAAGGCTAGCCAAAGAGGCATGAGCGCTGGGATGACCTGAGTAGGAATCTTTGTAGGGTCCACAAAAAAAAGCAGCAGGGAGAAGACACTTAGAGCCAGATTGGCGAACAGCGCTGATTTGAAAAATCCGATAACCCGATGCCACACCTCTGGGCGACTAGATAACCACTTCCGCCTGGATGATGTGGTGGTCAAGACAATCGCCTTGGCTGTTCCCAAAAAGCCCATCAATATCGAAGAAACCGTAAGGGTTGCTGAAAGCTGCGCGTCCAAACGGGCGCCGAGCGGAACGAGGTCAAAGTAATACCCGGCGGCACCGGCTGCTAGCGCCAAGACCCACGGGTAAAAGACCTCAGTTGCCTGCGCGACGTTCATTACCACGCCCATCCAAGGCAGATTCCTTCTAGGTTTTCACACATTGAAGTGGTGTCGTACCGACGACCTTGGGTGACCACGATGTTCGTTTGACTGATTGTCTTCTGCTTGGCGGCATCAAGCAAGTTCAGATCCACTAGCTTGCCTGTAGGGCCAGCCCGGGCGCTGATCATCAGTTTGTCACCCCCATTGTTTCGTCGAAGCATTGCGGGCACTAGGCGCCTCATCAAGCTCCGGCTGACCTTGTTGCCCGGGATCCTTGCATCAACTGAAAACACTAGCTCGACTCGCTCGGTCCCCTCTTCGGCCGACTCTCTTAATGTGCCGGAAATGCTGGACCCTTGGAAGAGAGCGAGATCGGCTTTGGTCAAGTCGTCAATTAGGACATCGATTCGAGTTACGTCGGAATGTTTACGGTATCGGGTGATAACGCTAGGATCCAAAACAGGCACAGCGTTGTAAGTCGCAGCACCCAGTGTGCTTCCCGCTGCTGCAACAGCTTGCTGAGTAAGGAAGTCTGCCACTTTGGTCACGCGCACGCCGGAGTGGTTGTATTGCATCACCAAGCGTTGGCAGTGCGGAAAATATAGTGCCGAAGACTGTTCCAACAATACGCTACCATGACCCAGCGGTAGGTCGCTTGACGCGACTCCTGGTGTGCCCTGGCCCGGCCAATTGCTGTCCCTTGCTCGACAGAAGGTCATCCGCCAATGTGGCGCTGGAAAATTCGGATGCGTAACCCGCGAAATCTCTTCTAGCCGTACTGTGGTTCCGCCGCATACGGCCTCTCTGTCTCTCAGAGATTTGGTCGATAGAGACCCGAGCAAGGAGTCGATGGGGGGCATGCTCCCGGTAGGGTCTGCCAGTTCGTATAGTAATACTCTGATTGCTTTGCTCATGGCCGAGGGAAGGGTGAACACGCCTTTCTGTTTAACACAATGTCACATGTGTTTAAAGACAGGATACCTCGCCCTTGATCCCCGGCAGGCGGTCGATCTCCCACAGCGGACGACGCACTTCGGGCGTTGGACAGGACTCGTAGAGTGCGCGCAGCTCAGTCCTGGTGAGCGGCGGGTAGCGGGCAACTTTCGGCATGCGTCACTCGGCAACGACCAAGCCCAATGGCTCATCGGGGCCGACCTGCGCGGCATGACAAGCGATCCAGAAATGGTTCCTGAACCGCTGGTTCTGCATGCGCCGATACGTGAGTACGACACGTCCTACGTGAGGCGCATCGAACACGACGCGGCAGCGCTCGGGCGCATTGAGCCCGGGGTGGGGGAGGAGGTGCACGCCGGCAGAGCAGTAGCCGGGAGGCATTGCGGCGAGTATGCCGTTGTCGGCGTCGCTGGGGAGCATGATAGGTTGCAAAATAACTGTATGGATATACAGTATATCCATACGCAACGCGTCCCCAATTTCAGGTTGGTAACAGGTGACCTTACGCCCCGCTGACGTCCTGCCCTACCCTCAACATTCAGCAAAATTAGAACAGGTGGTCTGAGAACCGCATGAATACGATGTCGATTTCTCGAAAACGTTCTAACGTAAACTGTACAACTCGTTGAAATTTAACAATAAAAGTGTATTTCGATGCCGGATTGTGATTCCGGTTGTCGTGGGTTCGAGTCCCATCAGCCACCCCAAAATTCCTACGTTTTAGCATTCTTTGTGGCCCTACAGGCTGGCATGCTGCAGAACTTCCTCGCCCATGAGGACGCAGCCGTTCAACTGCGCGTAGAGGAAACGCATGCGGTACTGCCCCTTGTAGACGAAGCCCCAGACTTCGAGGACGTCGAAGCGCTGCCTGGGGTTGGCAGGGTTCTCGATGCCCGGAACCTGTTTCACGTCTGCGTCGATCTCGATGCGTTCGTCGTTGCCGGCATGGAAGGCCAGGAGTTCGGCTCCCCTTTCGCGGGCGTGAGCGGCGCAGGCGTGCTCGGCCGCCGCGGCGGGCAGCGCAGGCGAGGCCAGAATGAGTGCCGCGGCAAACGGGAACGCGAATTTCATGGGCGTGAGCTGCAAAACCGTCAGCATGTCATTGCGGCTCGGGCCAAGCGGCCTGTTCAGGCCGCACCGATTCGTAGAACCGCGCCATCTGCAGCACGCCGAGGTCGTCGAAGCGGCGGGCGGCGATCTGCAGGCCGATCGGCAGCCCGCTGCGCGAGTGGCCGCAGTTGATCGAGGCGGCCGGCTGTCCCGACTGGTTGAACGCGCTGGTGAAGTGCGAATCCTTCAGGGGGTGGCTCGAGCCGCTGTTGATGGCATCGGCGGCGAAGGGCAGGCCGGGCGAGACGGGCGAGAGGACGAAGTCGAACGGCTGGGTCGCGGCGACGGTGGCGGCGTGCAGCAACTGCAAACGGCTGAAGGCGCGGAATGTGTCTTCCGGCGAGAGCTTGCCGGCAAACTCGGCGGCGGCGCGGATGTAGCGTGCCGTGAGGGCGGCGCGCTCGGGCGGCATGGCGGCGAGTTCCACCCGGCAGCGCATCGTGAAGAAATGGGTGAGGCCCAGGCGCATGTCGTCGGTGGTCCAGTCGGTCATCGGTTCGACGATGGCGCCGGCCTGTTCGAACAGCCGCGCAGCGGCTTCGACCGCTGTCCGCACTTCAGCATCGACGGCCCAGTCGGTGCGGGTATCCAGCCAGAGGCCGATGCGCAGGCCTTTCGGGCTGCGTTGCAGGGTGTCCCAGGCAATCGCCTGCGGCGGCAGGCTCATGTAGTCGCGCGCGTCGGGCTGGGACACGACTTTCATGAGCAGGGCCGCGTCGGCGACGTTGCGTGCAAGCGGCCCGATCACCCGCGCGGCCGCCGGCGGGTCGACCGGGACGCGGCCGTGGCTGGGCTTGAGGCCGAACACGCCGCAGAAACCGGCGGGGATGCGGACCGAGCCGCCGATGTCGGTACCCAGGTGCAGGGGGCCGTAGCCCGCGGCGGCGGCTGCGGCGGCGCCCGAGCTGGAGCCGCCCGGCGTGCGCGAGAAATCCCATGGGTTGCGTGTGAGCGGATGGAAGCTGGAGGGCGAGGCGCCGAGAAAGCCGAAGTCCGGCATGGTGGTCTTGGTGACGATCACGGCGCCGGCCTCGCGCAGGCGTGCGGCGGCAGGGGCGTCCGCGGGGGCGGGGGCCAGCACGGTCGCGGCGCTGCCCAGGGGGGTCGGCGTGCCGAGGGTGGCGATGTTCTCCTTCAGCGTGACGGGTACGCCGTCGAGCATGCCTTGCGGTGCGCCCGCGGCCCAGCGCGCCTCGGCGGCCTTCGCCTGGGCGAGCGCAGCCTCGGCATCGAGCGCATAGGTGGCGTGGATGTGCGGCTCCCACTGCGCGATGCGCGCCAGCACCGCCTGGGTGACCTCGACCGGCGAGAGGCTGCGGTCGCGATAGCGCTCGAGTAGCTGGGTGGCGCCGAGGGCATACAGAGGTGTGTCCATGCTCCTTTCCTTTCCTTTCCTTTTCTTTTAGTGGGGTCGATCGGGTCATGCTTGCCCGAAGGCATAGTGCTGTCCAGGCGGCCGCGAACCGCATCAGCGATTCAGCCCGCTCTCGCGGGCGGCATACTCGGCCAGCCAGGCGTCGAAGCGATCGCGCGAGGCCGCCTCGGCATCGATCATTTTCTTCAGGAGGGTGCGCAGCGTGTCGACCTCGGCCGCGCTCAGGCAATTCAAAAAACCGCGCTCCAGCTTCTTGCCCAGCGGCTCTGCCGCGAGGACGGTGCGCTCGCCGTCGTCCGTCAGGCAGAGCTCGATCTGGCGCGCGTCCACCGTACCGATCTCGCGCGCGATCAGGCCACGCCGTACGAGCGTATTGACCCGTTTCGAGGCAAGCGTCTTTTCGATGCCCACGCTGCGTACCAGTTGGCCCATGGTGATGCCCGGGTGCATCCCGATGGTCCGCAGCAAACGCAGCTCGCGCAGCGACAGCCCGATCTTGATCTCGTAGACCCGGGAGCCCCGCTGGCGGGTGCGCTCGCTGGCCACATCGAGCAGAACGTTGAGGTAGTCGTCCTTGATCCTGAGCGGCTTGCGCACGCGAGTTTCATTGAAGAAAGCAATAGTTGAAATATTCAACTTTTACTCGACGCGATGCAAGCGGAACTTCAAGCCTTGGAGGAAAGCCGCTCGGAGAGCGGCCGACGGCTCATGAGCCGATGCGCGCCCTTGCGCCGTGCCGGCAGGGGGCAGGGCACATGCCGGGCCCGGCCGCAAGGTGTTGCTTTGAAACAGCGCTTGCCTTATCCCGGATATGCGCGCACAGTGTGCAGGTTGGCCACGTTGGCTGATTCGCGTTCTGCGCGGTTATGGGTGAATGTACCCCTATTTTAGGAAATGAGTTTGAAGACGGAAACTGGTATTGTGAAGTGGTTCAACACCGAGAAGGGCTTCGGTTTCATCATGCCCGAACAAGGTGGAAAGGACCTCTTTGCGCATTATTCCGAGATCGAGGGTGATGGTCACCGTTCGCTCGAAGAGAACCAGCGAGTTTCCTTCGTGGTCACGCAAGGCCCGAAGGGATATCAGGCGTCGTCGATCAAGTTGATCTGATCGCGCGCCTGCTTGTGAAGCCGCCCTGCGGCGCTGACCTGACAGCCAATGGCTGGACGGTCGGCCGATAGGGCAGAAAGGCCGAGTCCTGTATGTACGGGGCCCGGCCTTTTGATTTTTTGAGCATGGACGAAAGCCAGTGCGCGAGCTTCGCCTCCGGACGAGGCTTGCCGGGGCAAGCTCGCCGTGGCGCTAGAACGGCAAACGCGACTCCGTCAGTGCGGGATGACGCGGTGCACGTCCTGCAGGCGAAAGCGGTAGCGCGTCACCCGGGCGGGCGAGCCCTGCCTCTGAGGTGCGTGTACGTGTTCGCTGGTATAGGTCGTCGTGCCGTTCAGCGGTACGACCATGATGACGGTGCTGACGATGGAGTTCGAATCGCGCGGCTTCAGGCTGACGAGATCGCCGATGCGGATTTCCTGGTGGTGCAAAGCTTCAGATGAAGGGCGCTGGACGAGTTGGTTTGGATAGATGTTCTTCAAAAATTACCGTGTTTTCTTATGTGAGTAGACATGGCAGTGCGAGCGTGCAATCGCGTCCGGATGGAATCGGCTGCACTGAAATCGGTGCTCTACTGGAGAGCGCCAGCTTTGGCGCTGCGCTAAGTACCCATGGCAGCGACCGGATCTTGAAATTGTAGTAATGAGTCCGGTGCCAACGGCCTGGGCAAGAACGAAATAGTAGTCTCAAAAAGCAGATACGTCAAGGCACTGGGCTGGCCGGCACATTGCCATGCGCCTGTACCGGCCGTGGCGTTCGAGATGTCGTATCCGCGCCGCAGGTATGCACGGCGGTTCGCCGGCTGGCCCACGGCAGGTAAATGATTGCTTGACTTGCGCGGTCGGAAGTCCCATAGTCCCGGGAGATCTTCAAGTGTTGCGATTGCGTTCGATCGTGTGCAATAGGCAGTTCGCCATCATTGTCCAAGTGCTTCCTTGATCTTCTCCATTTCGGGCATGGGCCCGCATTCCTCAAGGAACACTCATGGAAACAGGTATCGTCAAGTGGTTTAACGCGGACAAAGGGTTCGGCTTCATCGTGCCCGAGAATGGCGGCAAGGACTTGTTTGCGCATTTCTCCGAAATCCAAGGAGACGGCTACAAAGAGCTGCGCGAGAACCAACGCGTAAGCTACGTTGCCGGCAATGGCCCGAAGGGCCCGCAAGCGACGAAGATCACGCCGCTGTAAGCAGTCGCGCGCTGCCGTTTGGCGGCAGACAGCAAAGCCCTCTGACGAGGGCTTCGGATTGCAGACGAACCCCACATTTTTCGGAATGTGGGGTTTTGTTTTGAGGGTCAGGCCCGCTTGACCGCGTCACCGCAGAATCGGCCGCCGAACGAGCCGTGATGCGCGTATCGGCATGCATCAGGCCGTGCGGCGTATGGCGTCCGCAGACTTCAAAAGCCCCCGCCAGTCCGAAAGCCCCGTCAGTCCGCGTATTCACGCGGACTTCGTCTATTCGCCCAGCGCCCGTCGCAGATAGCGCGCCGTCACGCTTTCCCGGGCCCGTGCCACCTGTGCCGGCGTGCCTGCGGCCACGATGTTTCCGCCCGCCTCGCCGGCGCCGGGGCCGACATCGATCACCCAGTCGGCATCCGCGATCACGCGCAGGTTGTGCTCGACGACCACCACGGTGTTGCCTGCGTCGACCAGCCCGTGCAGTTGCTGCATCAGCCTGCCCACGTCGGCGGCGTGCAGGCCGGTGGTGGGCTCGTCGAGCACGTACAGGCTGCGGCCGTCCTGGCTGCGCTGCAGTTCCGTGGCCAGCTTGATGCGCTGGGCTTCGCCGCCGGACAGTTCGGTGGCGGGCTGGCCCAGGCGCAGATAGCCGAGCCCGATGTCGCGCAGCACGGCGAGCGGGCGCCGGATGGCGGGTTCTTCCGTGAAGAAGGCGAGGGCGTCGTCCACGGTCATGGCCAGCACCTCGGCGATGTTGCGTCCGTTCCAGGTGATCTCCAGGGTCTCGGCGTTGTAGCGGCTGCCATGGCAGGCCGGGCAGGGCGCATACACGCTGGGCATGAAGAGCAGTTCCACCTCGACGAAGCCTTCGCCCTCGCAGGTCTCGCAGCGGCCCTGTGCGACGTTGAACGAGAAGCGGCCCGCGTTGTAGTGCCGCTTGCGGGCCTGCGGCGTGTCGGCGTAGCGTTTGCGCACGTGGTCGAAGAGGCCGGTGTAGGTGGCCAGGTTGGAGCGCGGTGTGCGCCCGATGGGCTTCTGGTCCACGTTGACGAGGCGGCGGATGGCGTCGGCGCCGTCTGCGATGCGGCCGCCCGTGGGCGCCAGCGCCGGTCCCCAGGCGGGGAGATCCTCGTCGCTCTCGTCAGGCTCGTGCTGCTGGCCCAGGTGCGCGGTGACCAGCTCGACCAGGGCCTGGCTGACCAGGCTCGACTTGCCGGAGCCGGAGATGCCGGTGACCGCGGTGAATGCCCCCAGGGGAAAGCGCACGTCGATGCCGCGCAGGTTGTTGCGCTCGATGCCGGTCAGCGCCAGCCAGCCGGCCGGCGCGCGCGGGCGGCGGCCCGCCTGGGGCGCATCGAACAGATAGCGTGCGGTGACCGACGCGGGCACGTCGCGCAGGCCCGCGGGCGGCCCGCTGTACAGCACCGTGCCGCCGTGCTGGCCGGCGCCGGGGCCTACGTCCACCAGCCAGTCCGCGCGACGCAGCGTGTCCAGGTCGTGCTCGACCACGAAGACGGTGTTGCCGGCCGCCCGCAGCCGCTCGAGCGCGGTGTGCAGGGCGGCGCCGTCGGCCGGATGCAGGCCCGCCGAGGGCTCGTCGAGCACATAGACCACACCGAAAAGGTTGGCACGGATCTGCGTGGCCAGGCGCAGGCGCTGCAGTTCGCCCGGCGACAGTGTGGGCGTGGTGCGGTCCAGCGAGAGATAGCCCAGGCCCAGCGATTCCAGGGTGCCGATGCGCTCCACCAGGTCATGGGCCAGGCGCTGCGCGGCGATGCGCTTTTCCTCGGACAGGTCCGGGGTGCGGCGTACGTCCGGATTGCCCGCGTGGGTGGACGCGCCCGCCGCAGCCCGCTGCGCGCGGTCGCGGCGGCGCGCCGCGGCGCTGGGCGCCGGCGTGTCCGCGGGCGCGGCGAAGCGGCCCTCGGCGGCCGGACGCAGCGCCTGGGCGATGCGTGCCAGCGGCAGGTGGGCCAGCGAGCCGATGTCCAGCCCGGCGAAGGTCACGGCGAGTGCTTCGGGCTTGAGGCGGCGGCCCTGGCAGGCCGGGCAGGCCGTGCCCGTCATGTAGCGCGACACGCGCTTTTTCATCATCGCGCTCTGGGTGCTCGCGAAGGTGTGCAGCACGTAGCGCCGCGCGCTCGTGAATGTACCCATATAGCTGGGCTCGCGCTTGCCGCGCAGGGCCTCGGCGGTTTGCGCCGGGCTGAGGCCTGCATAGACAGGCACCGTGGGCTGCTCCTCGGTGTAGAGGATCCAGTCGCGGTCCTTGCGGGGCAGGTCGCGCCATGGCCGGTCGACGTCATAGCCCAGGGTGACCAGGATGTCGCGCAGGTTCTGGCCGTGCCAGGCCGGCGGCCAGGCCGCGATGGCGCGCTCGCGGATCGTGAGCGACGGGTCCGGCACCATCGTGGCCTCGGTGGCTTCGTAGACCGAGCCCAGGCCATGGCAGCGCGGGCAGGCGCCCTGCGGCGTATTGGGCGAGAAATCCTCCGCGTAGAGCATGGGCTGCCCGGCCGGGTAGGTTCCTGCACGCGAATACAGCATGCGCAGCAGGCTGGACAGCGTGGTCACGCTGCCCACGGTGGAACGCACGTTGGCGCTGCCGCGCTGCTGCTGCAGCGCCACGGCGGGCGGCAGCCCGTCGATGGCGTCCACGTCGGGCACGCCGACCTGGTCGATCAGGCGCCGGGCGTACGGCGACAGCGATTCGAGGTAGCGCCGCTGGGCCTCGGCATAGACGGTGCCGAAGGCGAGCGAGGACTTGCCCGAGCCGGAGACACCCGAAAACGCCACCAGCGCATCGCGCGGGATGTCCACGTCGACATTCTTCAGATTGTGCTCGCGCGCGCCGCGCACGCGAATGCAGGCATCGGGCTGTAGCGTCCGGGGGAGGGAGGGTTTGGCCATGCTGCGAGTATCGCCGATCGGCGCGCCGGTCGATCTGGACGCCGCGCTGGCCGAAGCCTACGCGTGTTCTTCCATGCCTAGGCGCGCCGCTTGTCCCTGAATGTGCCGCGCAGCCGCCGCCAGCCGATCACCGCGCCGCTGGCCGAGACGACGATGCCGCCCAGGCTGAGCAGGATCAGGATGGCGTCGCGCACCGGGCCGAGGCGCAGCAGCGCCGGCACGTCCCAACTGTGCAGGAAGTAGAACAGCCAGCGTCCCGCGCGTTCCGGTTGCGCCAGGCTTTGCGCGACGGCGCCGGTGCGCAGGTCGATGTAGACCCGAGTGTGCGCCGCATCGTCGAAATCCAGCGCGAGGGCGGGCAGGCCGCGCACGGTGCCGCCGTTCATGGCCTCGGGATGGCGCTGGTAGTAGTAGGCGTCGTAGGCGCCGAGCAGGGCGGTCCGCGCCGGGGGCGAGTCGAACAGGTGGCGCGCCGCGGGCTCGACCTGTACGGGCTCGAATTGCGTGGCGACACGCAGCCGGCCGCTCGCGCCCAGCACCAGCCGCGACGCGGCCTGCGCATCGTAGGCCAGCACGTAGGGCACACCGTCCAGGCGCCGCCACTGCAGTTCCACTGGCGCGAAACCGTCCTTGCGCAAGGCTTGCAGGACGACGTGCGGATCGCCCAGGCCGTCGGGCAGCGCGGCCGGGGCCTCGCCCTCGTACGCCGCCAGGTCGGGCCGAGCGTCACCCGGCGAGAACACGCCCACCGGATTCATCGACATCAGCCCGCTGAAGTTCCAGGTGCAGACGATGCCGCCGAAGACCAGGCCGACCCAGTGGTGCCAGTGCATCCAGGGTTCGCGATAGGGCGAGTGGCCGCCCGATTTGTAACGGCCGCGAAAGCGCCAGCGCCAGATGCCCACGGTCACGCCGCTGACGGCGGTGAGCGTGCCCATGGCGGAGAGCGCGATGACGATCCACGACCAGGCCGGATCGACCGACGCGGTGCGCAGCGGATAGACCCAGTGCAGCCAGGCGCCGACGTAGTTCCAGCGTTGCTGCACGAGCGGGGCGTCGAGCACGACCTGGCCGGTGGCCGACGAAATGTACAGGGTGCCGCGCCCGGCGCCTTGCCACGTCACGCGGTGCAGCGGGCGGTGCGCGTCGAGCCTGCCGGCATGGGTCCAGCGATCTTCCTGCACCGTGCCGGCGTAGTCCAGCCGGGCGCCGGGGAGATGGCTCGCGGCTTCGGCCAGCGCCTCCTCGGGTGCGACCGGGGCGGCGGGCGAGCCGGTGCGCGCATCGTAAGCGTAGCGATCCGAGGCAACGTAGTACGGCTGGCCGCGGATGGAGGTCAGGACCAGCGCGCCGCTGTCCGCGCCGATGGGCAGCGCCTGCAATGGGGCGCAGCAGCCTTGCACCGGCAGTTCGGGCAGCGCGCCCAGCCGCTCCCAGGGTGTCAGCTTGGGATAGCCGACGAACAGCATGGTGATGCCGCTCACGAACCAGAGCAGCATCAGGATGCAGCCGGCCACGCCGGTCCAGCGATGGACGAGGTAGGTCAGGCGTTTGAGTCGGGTGCGCAGGGCCATGGTCGCAGCGCCGGTCAGTAGCGGTGGTTCAGGGTCAGCTCGAAGCGCCGCCCCGGTCCGTACAGCCACTGCGTGTCGGTATAGTACGCGGTGGTGAAGTAGGCGCGGTCCAGGACGTTGTAGCCGCGCGCGGTGATCGCCGTGCCGCGGTTCAGGTCCCAGCGCAGCGCGAGATCCAGCGTGGTGTAGGACGGCAGCTCGACGGTGTTGGCGTTGTCCGCATAGCGCTTGCCCACATGGCGCAAGCCGCCCATCGCTGTCCAGCCGGGCTGGAAGTTCCAGCTCAGCCAGACGTTGGCCAGGCGTTCGGGCACATTGGGCGGCACATTGCCGCTGCGCGAGACGGCGCCGCCGCCGCTGGCTTCGATGAAGTCGTCGTAGCGGGCGCGCAAGGCGGTGGCGTTCGCCTCGATCGACCAGCCTTGGCCCAAAGCAAGGCTGGCACTGGCCTCGATGCCGCGGGAGGATTGCTCGCCGACCTGCACGCGCAGGTCCGGATCGGCGGCGTCGCGGGTGAGCAGGCCGGACTTGCGGATGCGATAGGCGGCCAGCGTCCACTCGCCGCGCCCTTGCCAGAAGGCCTGCTTCAGGCCCACTTCCACCTGCCTGCCCTTGGCCAGGTCGAAGTCCGCATTGGCGGGGCCGAGCATGAGCAGCCCGCTCACCGGGTCCGCGGCTGCGGCGTATTGCGCATACACCGAGAGGTCCGGGCCGAGGTCGTAGACCGTGCCCAGGCGCCAGCCGACGTCGGAATAGGTCTTGCGCAGCGCGCGCGTGCCGGCGATCAGATCGTCCCGGGTTACGCGGGCATGATCGTAGCGGATGCCGCCGACGACAGACCAGCGCTCGGTGAAGGCGATGCGGTCTTCCATGAACAGGGAGAACTGATGGGCCCGGTTGCGGTAGCGCGGAATGGTCGGGATGTCGCTCCGGAAGTCGCCCGGGTCGACATCGTACGGATCGACCGGGCCGGAGCTGCCGGTGTAGGTATTGTTGGTGTGCTCGAAGCGCGCGGTGTTGAGGTCGAAACCCAGCGAGAACGTGTTGCCGATGCCGCCCCAGCGCTGCGTGAGGCTCGCGTCGGTGGTCAGGCCCGTTTGCTTCTGATCGTGCGAAATCGCCGTGTTGTCCGAGCGGTCGATCAGCCCCGTACCGGGGTTGTGGACGTAGCGCTCGGCGTTGCGCCAGTCGCGCTGGCTGGCGACGTGGTAGAGGCGGCTGCGCACGCTGGTGTCGGCGTTCGGCGTCCAGACCGCGTCGAGCTGTGTCCACTGGTCCCGAAAACGCATGAAGGCGTCCTCGACGTTGTAGTTCTTCTCGCGCAGGGCGTCGCGTTGCTCGCCGTCCACCAGCGGGGTGCCGAAGTAGCGCATCGGCCGCTGGTAGCCGTAGGCGTGGCTCAGGGTGAGGTTCAGATCCGGCGTGGTGTCCCAGCGCAGTGCGCCGGAGAAGGTGGCATCGCCGTTGTTGCCGCGCTCGACCCAGCCGCCGCTGTCGTTGCCGCTCAGATCGAGCCGATACGACAGGTCCTTGCCGAGCGCGCCGCCGCTGCCCAGGCCCAGGCGGGCGGTGTTGCGGGTGCCGATGGTGGCCTGGACCTCGTTCTCGATGGCGCCGCGCGTGGGCTTCTTTGGCACGATGTCGACCACGCCGCCGATGGCCCCGTCGCCATGGATCACCGAGGCCGGGCCGCGCAGCACCTCGATGCGCTCGACCGACCAGGTGTCGAAGGGAAAAGTCACGCCCACGCCGCCGTACTGGCGCAGGCCGTCGTACAGCCGCATCACCGAGCCGCTGTCGGTAAAGCCCCGCACGGACAGTGAACTCAGCCCGTTGCCGGGGTGGCCCATGGCCGAGAAACCGGTGGCCCGGGTGAGCGCGTCGGACACGTTGGCGTCGCCGCGCTCCTCCAGTTGATCGCGGGTGATGGTTTCCACGCTGGCGGGCGTCTGCCGGGCGGTGAGGCCGAGGTTGGAGCCGACCGAGGCGGGCGCATCGAGCGTGGCGGATTGGCTGCCGGTGACGACGATCGGTGCCAGGGTCGCGGCAGGCTGGGCCAGGGCGGCGGCGGGCGCCAGGCCCAGGGCAAGCGGCAGGCTTGCGGCGCAAACGAACAGACGGCCAAGGCGGGGCGAGGCTGCGCTGGCCTCGTGGCATGCGGACATGAAAAAACTCCTCGCGGATTGTCGTGCGGCCCGCGGCGACATGGCGCGGGCCGGGAAGATCAAACGAGGAGCGAGGGCGGGGCGCGCGAGCCCAGCGGCGGGCCGGTGGCGGGCAGCGCCGGCAGCGCGCGATGCGCCGGCGGCACGACGGCGATGAGGGCGAACGCAACCCGCACGGGCTGCAGGTCGGCATCGGGCGTGAGTGTCTGCAGGGCGAGCAGACCGAAGGGACAGGCGGTGCCCAGGCCGCCATCGTCGTCGTCCGCGTCGTGGACCTTGGCGCTCGCCCAGCCGGGCAGGCTCTGACCGGAGCACAAGGACAGCACGAGCTGTCCGTCCGGGCCCTGCGCGCTCGGCATGAAGCCGGCGGGCAATGCGAATCGGCCGAGCAGCGTCAACAGGACCAGGCAGGCAACGAGCCGCCAGATCGAGGATTGCCGTAACGAGAGATGCACTTGGCAAAGATTCACGGACGGCAGTCTACGCCGCGACGCCGGGCTTGGGAACTGGGGCGAAATGTCCCAGCGGGCGTCCATGCGCCGCCGGGCGGGGCGGCGTGGCCATCTGCCGGTGCCGGCGCGATGGCTGGGCTCCGCGCAGGCACCCGAGGGCGGGCGGCCAGGGATGCCGCCCGGTGCCCGGCAACGCGTGGGTCAGCGCGGGGGCTCGCCCGCATGGGCACGCCGCAACAGCCCCCTCAACGCCTCGGCCTGAAGCGCGCGCGGATTCGGGTACTGGTTGCGCAGGGCCAGTTCGCAGACCCGATCCAGATCGCTTTCGCTCAGCCCGAGCTGGCGCAGCGAGGTCGGCGCGCCGTGCTCGCGCGCCAGCCGGTACAGGCCCAGAGGGGCGTCGTCGGCGCCGATGGCGCGCGCGATCCGCGCCATGGCTTCCGGCGCCTCGGACGCGTTGTAGGCCAGCGCGTGGGGCAGGATGACGGTGTGCGCCTCGGCATGCGGTAGATTGAAGCTGCCGCCCAGGGTGTGGCAGAGCTTGTGATGCAGGGCCATGCCGACCGCGCCCAGCGTGGCCCCGGACAGCCAGGCGCCGTACAGCGCGTCCGAGCGTGCCTGGACCGCCGCGGCATCCGTGGCTGCGCCGCGGGCAAGTGCGGGAATGGCCGAAGCCAGCGCGCGTATCCCTTCCTCGGCCATCAGGCTGGTCACCGGGTTCGCGTCCGCCGCGTACAAGGCTTCGGCGGCATGGGCCATGGCATTGAAGGCGCTGGTCACACTGAGCGCTGCGGGCAGGCCATAGGTGAGTTCGGCATCGTAGATCACCGTGCGCGGCAGCACCCGCGCAGATTGCCCGGTCGTCTTCACGCCGTCGCGCGTGATCCCGTAGACCGGCGTCATTTCCGAGCCGGCGTAGGTGCTCGGCACGGCCAGGATCGGCAGCCCGGTCTGCAGGGCGAGCGCCTTGGCGAGGCCGACGGTGGAGCCGCCCCCGAGGGCGATCAGACCGTCGGCGGCAGCCGCATCGAGCTGTGCGCGAGCGCTGGCCACGACCTCGACCGGAACGTGCATGACGGCGCCGTCGAAAACCCCGGCGACGTGGCTTGCGCCGAGGAGCGCCACCGCCTGCTCGACCCGCGCTGCCTGGCTGGGCGTGGATACCAGCAGGGCGCGCCGCATGCCGAGCGCTGCCGCTTCCTGCGCGAGCGTGGTGTAGCGGCCCGCGCCGAACACCACGCGCTGGGCGCGCTGGACGTAGGTGAAGGCTTTCATTGCGTCACGATGTTGCGTTCGCGTATGAGCGCGCCCCAACGTTCGGACTCCTCGCCGTACAGACGGTCCATGTCGGCGGGCCCGCCGGCGACCACCTCGAAGCCGCGCTCGCCCAGGCGCTTGGCCACCACCGGATCCTCCAGCGTGGCCTGGACCTTCTGCGCGAGGGTCTGCAGCACATCCGACGGGGTGGCCGCGGGCGCGATCATGCCGACCCAGGAATACACCTGCAGGCCGGGATAGTGCTCGGCAAGCGCCGGCGTGTCGGGCAGCGCGGGGCTGCGCTCGGTCGAGGTCACGGCCAGGGCGCGCAGCTTGCCGCCCTGGATGCCCGGCAGGACCAGCGGCAGGCTGGCGATCATCGAATCCACGTGGCCGCCCATCAGATCGGTGATCGCAGGGCCGCCGCCCTTGTACGGAATGTGCATGCCGCGCGTGCCGGCGGTCTGGTGGAACAGTTCTGCGGCCAGGTGATTGGAGCTGCCCGGGCCGACCGAGGCGTAGCTGACGTCGCGGCCCTGCTTGGCGGCTTCGACATAGTCCTGCAGGGTGCGATAGGGCGATTCGGCCGGCACGGCCAGCACCATGGGCGAGCGCACCATGTACGACACGCCGGTCAAGCCGCTCTGTGCGTACGGCAGCTTGGGATAGACGTGCTGCTCGGTGGCGTAGGAGTCGAACACCATGGCCACCGTATAGCCGTCCGGGTTGGCCTTGGCGACCGTGGCAGTGCCGATGGTGCCACCCGCGCCGCCGCGGTTCTCGATGATCACGGTCTGGCCGAACTTGTCGCGCAGGACGTCCTGGACCTGGCGCGCGACGTTGTCCACGGTGCCGCCCGCGGCAAAGGGAACGACGATGGCCAGCGGTTTGCCGGGATAGGCGTCGGCCAGGGCCGGCGCGTGCGCACCGATGGCGAAGGCGGCTGCTGCCGCGATCCAGGACATTTTCATGAAGTCTCCTTGTCTATTGGTTTTTGCATATGGCGCAAAGCTCGCCGGCTTGCCCTGGCGAGCCTGTCGCCTGGAAGCCGGACGTTGCCACGTCGATTGGCGATTTTTCTCAGGTCCGCCGATGCTATGCTTGCGCTATCACGAGAACAAGCAGGCGAGCCGCGAAACGCTTTTGCGACGGATGCATAGATGAACCTGAAATTTGCCGAAAGCCTGGAAGTCTTCGTCGACGTGTTCCGGGCGCGCAGTTTCTCCGAGGTTGCGCGGCGGCGCGGACTGGTGGCTTCGTCGGTGGCGCGTCAGGTGGACGCGCTCGAAGGCGAACTCGGCGTGTCGCTGTTCACGCGTTCCACCCGAGCGCTGGCGCCTACCGAGGCAGGCGAGCGGCTGTTCGAGCGCGCCGTGCGCATCCTGCACGACCTGCGCGAAGCGCGCAGCGAAGTGACTGCGATCGAGCAGGGCGTGCACGGTCTGCTGCGCCTGAGCTGTCTGCCCGCCTTCGCTCGCCGCCACGTCCTGCCGTGGCTGGGCGATTTCAACGACCGGTATCCCGGCATCCGCATCGAGCTGGATCTCACCGAGCGCATCGTCGATCCCGTCGTCGAGCGCGTCGATCTCGTCCTGCGCGTCGGCCAGCAGCCCGACAGCAGCCTGGTCGGCCAGCGGCTGGGCACGCACCGCTACCTAATGTGCGCCGCGCCGGCGTATCTGGCGCGACATGGCGAGCCGACCTGCCTGGCCGAGCTGGACGGCCACCGCCTGATCGATCGCCGGCACAGCACCAGCATGCGCGGCTGGCGCGAGCTCATCGGTACGCCACGCGCGGCCTGCGCACCGAGCTTCGTGCTCGAATGCGACGATTGCGACGCCCGGCGGCTGGCCGTGATCCAGGGCCTGGGTATTGCCTTGATGCCGAACTGGTCCGTGGGCGCCGAAGTCGCCTCGGGCACCCTGCGCGAGATCGCGCTGTCGGACGTGGCGCCATTGCCGCCGTCGGGCATCTATGCGCTGCGCGCCTTGCCGCGCGCCAGCGCGCGCATCCGCGCCTTCACCGATTACCTGGCCGCCAAGCTCGCTGCCTATGAGGCGGCGAGCGAGCCGCTGGGTGCCGCCTCGGCACCGGCATACGCACTTTCGTAGTCCGCGCAGGCACGCCACGGCGCATGCGTCGATCCCGGCACGGCACTTGCCGTCTACCTGGCTTTCAGGAGAGCGTCATGCCCGCCAAGAAATGGTCGCAGCACGTCACCGAGACCAGCGATGCCCTCGACCTGCCCGAGGGCGTGTTCACCTGGCACGACCCGCAGCGCATCGCCGCCGCGCTCAAGCGCTCGGCGCAGTCCAGCCACCGGCGCAAGGCGGAGCCCTATCGCTCGGCGATGTCCATGCTCACGTTCTACATCAACCGCGCCGGGGATCAGTTGTCCGCGGCGCAGCGCGATGTGCTCGAACGGACGAAGGATGAGCTGCGCAAGGTTTTCGGGCGCGCACCGAAGCGCTGAGCCTGGCGTTGGGGCGGCGCGGCTACCGCCTCAGAGCATCTCCTGGCGCCGATAGGCGGCGAACGCCTCGGATTTCAGGCGTTCCGCGTGCGGCCCTACCGCGTGCACGCCTTCCCAGCTCAGGTGCTGGTTGTTCAGGTACTGCCACAGAAAGGTGGCCGGCCAGGGCAGGAAGGGCGCGAGCCCCGCGGGCAGGAAGCCGGCCTCGGCCAGGGCCGGCCAGGCATGGGGGCTGTCGGCGCGCGCCAGGTCCAGTGCCAGGTAGATGGCGTCCACGTGTTGGCGGCACAGGCGTTTCAGTTCGCGGCGCAGTCGTCCGGGCGCGTCCTCGCCCCAGGCGAGCACGCGGATGTAGGCCACGTTGAGCGCGCCCTCGATCTCGATCTCGAAAGCGGAGTCCGCGAGCGCGGGCGCGGCGCGCGGTTCGATCGCCAGCGGCAAGCCGATCAGCGCGGCCGTTTCGCGCACCAGCTCGGTCGCCGCGTCGGGCACGTGCACCGCGAGCGGGGCCATCGGCTTGAGCAGCTTGCAGCAGTAATAGACACTGCCGCGCTCCTGGGACAGTTGGTCGGCGACGCTGCGGAACTGCAGCGTGGTCGGCGTGTAGCCCAGCATCAGGGCGCAGGGCTGGTAGCCCCGGTGCAGCATGGTTTTCTGGGTATACGGGTGGCAGGTCACGGCGTGCACGCAGGCCGCCGCTTCGGGGCGGCCCGGCAGCGCCGCTTCGATCGCGTCGAACAACCGGCCGAACACGCCGTTGCCCTGGGCGCGGGGCGAGACGACTGCTGCGCCGACCTCCACGATGGGGTCGTCGGCATGGCCTTTCATGAGGGCGAAATGACCGATCAATTCGCCATCCTCGGCGCTGGCCACCCAGGAGGCGAGCCGGCCGTCATGCGTGCGCGCGCGGATGCGCTCGGCAATGTACATGTCCGGGTTCACGTACGAATAGCCGTAGTTGCGGTACATCAGCCGGGCGAGATGGATGGCGTCGTTGTCGCGCAACGCGCGGATCTCGACGCGGCCTGCGTCGCGCATTTCGGGCGCGCCGCCAGGGTTCTGCCCTGGCGCGGGCGTGGCCGACGCCAGCAGGCGCCATTCCAGTTCGACGCTCTGGCCCTGGGCGCCGGGCGGCAGCACGCGGATCTCGTCGGCCATGTTGTGCATCAGGTAGGCCGACAGGCCGCCCGAATCCTGCGCGCTGCTGTCCGGTTCGGCCGGCGAGAAGAGGGGCACGAGGTCCAGGTCGTAGGGCAGCCCGTAGTCGGTGATGCGCAGTTGCAGCGCCGCCGGCAGGACGGCGACCTGAATGTCGAGCACGCCCGCGCCCGGCGTGGCCGAGGTGAGCGGGTCGTCGCCGTGGGTCAGGCGCAGGATGGTCAGGATGGCCTCCTCCACCGCCAGCCGCATGCGCGTTTGCGCCGCATCGTGGAAACCGCAGGCCGCGGCCTGCAGGCAGAGCATGGATTGCACGAGGCCGATGGCCTGGTGCTGCGCGGGTACCGACAGGCGCACCCAGGGCAACCCCGGGGCGTCGGAAGACGTGATGGACATGGCGTTCGATCGGAAAGCGACAGTGGACGTTCAGCGGTGCCTGAGATCGACGACGCGCAGCAGCTTGCCCGTGCGCGGGTTGCTGGCGAGTTCGTCGGTCCGCACCCATTCGACGTGAAGCGGATGCACGATTCCCTCGGCGACCAGGTCTGCGTACATGTGGCGCTCGGCGTACAGCGCCTCGCGCACCTGCCGCGCCTCTTCCTCGCCCAGCGCCTGCGGCGCTTCGACGGCCAGGCGCAGGCGGCAGCAGTCGCGCTGCTCGAAGTGCTCGGCCTGGATCTGGAAGGACGACACGCGCAGCACCGGCAGGCGCTGCGCCAGGCCGTCGAGCACGGCGCGCACGTCCTCGACGTACAGCGTCATCGGCCCGATGCGCGCGCCTTCGCCGGTGCGCCCGAGCAGTCGGAAGCGGCGATACGGCGTGCCCGGTGGATCGACCCACTCGCCCCGATCGCCGATCGGATAGCGGATGATCGGCATGAGCCGGCGTTCGAGATTGGTCACTACCAGCCGTCCGGCGACGCCGGCGGCGTCGATCGCGGTGTCGCTGTCGTCCTCCAGGATCTCCAGCACGGTGGACGCGTCGAAGCTGTGATGCAGACCCGGCGTGTCGCCGGCGGCCCAGCCGAGTTCGCCATAGTCCACGCCGGCAATGCCGATGGAGCGCACCTTGCAGCCCGGGAACACTTCCTGGATCGCCGCGATCTGGTCGGGAAACATGGGCTCGCCGCCGTACAGGAAGGTCTCCAGGCGCAGGCGGCGGCGGTCCTGGGCGCTCAAGCCGCCGAGCAGCGACATCAACGTGGTCGGCACGCCGGCCAGGGTGCTGAGATCGAACTGGCGCCACGCGGCCAGGATCTCGTCGGGGTCGGCGCCGCCGATCGGATAGCACACGCCCACGCCCGCGGCCTCGATGCTGCGCGTGATGAACAGAAACGACGCGTACAGCCGGCCCGCGTAGAACAGGTTGCCGATGGGCTCGCCCGGACGCAGGCCGGCGCGCCGCATACCATCGCCGAAGGCCTGGGTGAAGGCACGGAACTCGGCATGGGTGAACACCGAGTACTTCGGCTGCCCGGTGGTGCCGCCGCTCTTGAAGGTGATGCCCTCGGTGAGCGGGTGGGTGAAGACGCGGTTGCCCTGCACGCTGTTGGCTTCCCAGAAGCGGGCATGGTCGAGGACGGGATAGGCCCGCAACCGGGTCTCGCCCTCGGGCACCCCTGCGTAGAATTCGCGATAGAAGGGAGAGTGCGCGCGCACGTGCGGCAGCAGCGCGGCGAGCGCGTCGGAAGCAGCGGGGGTGGTACTCATGTTCGGGGTCGCCTTCAGTGGTCGGAGGCCGCGCGGTGGTCGATGACGTGGCGCAGCTTGCCGCTCGCCTTCACGCGCAGGAATTCCTCTTCTGCGCGGGTCTCGATCCGTACCTGGGTGGGCAGGGCGTAGTGACGGGCGACGCCGAGTTCCTCGTAGTGCGTCATGAGGTACTCGGCGACGTCGGCGGCGGGCGCGGCGAGCGAAGCGTCGACCCACAGGCGCACCAGCGTCGTCGCCCCCGCGCTGTCCACGTGCACCTGCAAGGGGCCGGCGTAGCCGAAGCCCGCATCGAGCAACTGCACGAAGCGGCCGTAGTTCAGCAGGGGACTGCCGGCCTTGAAGACGTCGCCCAGCCGGCCCGTCAGCTCGAAGCGCGGGTCGCGCCGGCCGCAGGGGCAATCGCCCGCCACCCAGCGGCCCGTGTCGCCGATCTCGTAGCGCTCGATGCGCGGCGAGCTGCGCGCCCGGGACGAGAGCAGCAGACGGCCGATCTGCGTGTCGGCGACGGGCGCGTCTTCCTCGAGCGCGACGATCTCCAGGTGCTGCAGGCCGGAGAACAGGTGATGCACGCTGCCCTCGCAGTGCTCGCACTGGTAGCCCATGGGGCCGGCGTCGTTGGAGCCATAGGCCACGGAGCGCACCAGGGGCACGCCGCAGTCCTGCGTCAGGAATGCGCGCTGCGCGCTCGACAGCGCCTCGCCGCCGTAGAACACCTTGTCGATACAACCGGCGGCCTTGAGGCGTTCGCCCTGGGCCACGAAGAGCCCGAGCAGATGCGGTGTCATGCCGAGCAGCACGTTGACGCGGTGCTCGATGATCTGATCGGCGATGAGTTCGTATTCCTGCACCATGGCCATGGGCAACTGCTCGACGCCCAGGTTCTCGAGAATGGTCCAGAAGCTGATGAAGCTGCCGTACAGATAACCGGCGGCGAAGAGGTTCATCACGCGGTCGGCCGCGGGGTCCAGGCCGGCGGCCACCAGCCCGTGGCTGGTCTCGAGCATCTGGCGCGCGTAATCGGGCCAGCGAAAGCGCGAGTAGGCGACCTGACCGCTGGAGCCGCCGCTGCGCACGAGCAGGCCGGTGGGAGCGGTGTCGTCCTGGCCCAGGGCCTGGAAACCCGCCTTGGTCAGAATCGGCGTGCCCGGCGCCGGCGCCAGCATGGGCGCGGGCTCGAACTGGGCAAAGGAGCCCACGTCGGCCAGGCTGCCCGGGCCGTCCACCGAGACGCGGCGCGTCAGGTGCTGCAGGGCGTACACGCCATCGTGCGGAGCCCCGGTGTAGCTGTCGATCATCTCGCCGGGGCGCGTGATGCGGGTGACACCGGCCGCGAGCAACTGGCGCGCGAGCGCCGGGAAGCTCGCGCGGGTGGCGGCCAGGCCGCAGGTCTGCAGCCAGGGGCGCATGGGCCGCAGCACGGCGCCGATGGCGGCCCGCTGCACGGGCTTGATCCACAGCGTGCGGTACAGCGGCGAGGGGCGCAGGCCGGGGCGCTGGTCGAGCAGCAGCCGCCATTGGCCGGCGGCGTCGGCGATCACCCGCGTCAGGCCCAGCGCCTGTTCGGCTTCGGTCACGCTCACCACCGTCGTGATCTCGGCCTGCTCGGCCATGTCCGGCTCGCGGCGCGGCAGCGTGGGCGAGATGCGCGCGAGGGCCTGGGCCAGGCCTTCGGCGATGGTGTCCAGGCGTTCGCCCTCGGCTTCGACGAGCAGGGTCTGCGGGCTGGAGCAGGCCTGCTGGTCCAGGCGGCAGATGTCGCGGGCAATGGCCTCGAGCACGCCGGCATCGTCCAGGCAGTCCTCGGCCAGATAAGCGAAGGACACCTTGTGTCCCCAGGCGAGCACGCGCGCGTTGGCCGGGGCCAGCCGGCGCACGGCGGTGATCGCGGCCTCGCCGCCCCAGGCCGAGATGACATCCGCCTGCGCGAAAAGGCGAGCCAGGGTGTCCTGGTCCTGGGAGGGCACGTGCACGACCGCCATGTATTCGGCCAGGCCCGCGCCGACCGCCCGCTCGGCCAGCAGGCCGGCGAAGATCGCGGTGAAGGCCGTGTCGCGCGCGCCGACCTTGACCACGTTCAGATTGCCGCCGAGCAGGCTCTCGACGAGCCCGAGCGCACCCACCGTAAGCACGTTCGACGGCATGACGTGCACCACCGACCCCAGGGGCTGCCAGGCCTCGTACTGGCGGCCCGGGTAGCGGCGTTCGAGCACGCCGGGACGCACGGAACCCAGCTCGCTGCGCAGCTTCTCTTCGAGCACGTCGCGGCGCAGCGGGGCCGCGAGCGCCTGCATCATTTCGCGCGCCTCGTCCTCGGCGAGCGCCAGGCGGGCCTGGCGCAGCAGCGCATCGCACCCGGCGCCGCCAGCGGCGATCTCGTGCGCCAGCGCGTCGCAGGCGCCCAGCAGGGCGTCGAGCGGAAAGGGGCGGGCCAAGACGCGGTCCAGATGCAGCGGCAGCGCCGCGAGCGCGTCGTGCAGGCCGGCGTCGGACAACCATTCACCGAACCAGAAATGCGGCGTGTCGGCGTTGTGCGCAGGGCTCAACGGGATGCTCCTCGTAGGGTGGGGGGCGCGGGCACGCGCCTCATGCGGCGCGCAGCAGTTCGGCCGCGGCGGCGGCGCAGCTCTTGTTGCTGGACGTGCCAGCGCGGCCCAGCACCTCGAACCAGGGCGTGGCCGCGCCGCACTCGCAACTGCCGGGTGGGTGCAGCACGGCGAGATCGCCCATCACCACGCTGTGCGCCGGCACCGAGGTGATGTAGGGCGACAGGAACGACAGAAAGCCCGGCTCGCCGTAGCCCAGCGGCGCGAGCGTGCGCACGTCGCGGATCAGCACTTCCGACCAGACGGGCACGTGCAGGTGCTGGCACGCGCAGCCTACGTAGGGGATGCAGTGCTCGACCGCGCCGAAGGTCTCCACGATGTGCTCCGGGCCGACGCCCAGCCATTGGCCGATCTGCGCCTGCAGGGCCGCGCGCGAAATGGCCTTGTCGGCGTGGCCTTTCCAGCCGCCGCCGAAGATCACCCAGCTACCCGCCGGCAGGCGCAGCGGCGGCATGCCCATCTGCGCCATGCGCTCCAGGGCGAAATGCAGGAAGGCGGGAAAGCCGATGATGCGGGTCGGCTGGCCGCTGGCGGCAAAGCGGCTCAGCGCCTGTACCGCGCCGAAGGCGTCGAACTCGTGGCGTCCTTCACCGATGCAGCGCAGCGTCCAGAACGCCTCGGCCACGGGGGCGTAGCGCATCAGGTACTGGTTGGTGTTGGAAGTGCCGACCTTGAAGCCGGCATAGGGTTCGTAGGCATTGACCAGATAGTTCGCGGCGCCATCGCTGGGCACGCCGCGATGGCGCATGGCGTCATCCACCATGCGGCGCGCCGTGTCCATGGTGAACGCATCGAAGAACATCTGGGACTTCTGGCCGGTGGTGCCCGACGAGGTGAGGTGCGTGGCGATGGCCTCGTCCGGCACCGACTTCGCCTCGTGGTATTTGAAGAAATTGGCGTGCACGGAGGGCAGGTCGGCCAGGTCGGCCAGGCTGCGCACGCGCTCGAGATCAGTGCCGTGCTGCGTGAGCAGGCCGGCATACCAGCGGTTGCGCTCGGCATGCCAGCGCGAGAGCGCCACCATGGCCCGTACGAACTGCCCCTCGTCGCGCGCCGCGGCGGGGTCGGTCTGTGCGCAGAAGGCCCGCACGCACTCGAGTTCCGGCGCGCTCGAGGCCTCGAGCCACTGCATGTCGGTCACCATACGCAACTCACCGTGAAATTTGCTGTCGTTTTGCATCGCATTGTTTCACGAGCATGCGGCATCGACAACCCACCGGGGGTGGCCACCCTCGGCATCGCGCGCCTGCGGCGGGCGTTATGCTAGTGCCGCCGGCACGCAGCCGGTGCATCCGGGAGACGGGCCCATCATGGCCGTACAAAGCGTTCGCGTGCTCATCGTGGAAGACAACGTAGCGTTGTCCGCCAACATCGCGGAGTTTCTCGCCGACAAGGACTTCGTGCTGGATTTCGCCGCCGATGGGCTGACGGCGCTGCACCTGCTCGCGCGCAACACCTACGATGTGATCGTCATGGACGTGATGCTGCCCGGGCCGTCCGGCTTCGCCGTGTGCCGGCGCGTGCGCGAGGATCTGGCCTGCCGCACGCCGATCATCCTGATGACGGCCAAGGACCAGTTGGAGGACAAGGAGCGCGGGTTCGCGGGCGGCGCCGACGACTATCTGGTCAAGCCGTTCCACCTGCGCGAGCTGGAGATGCGCATCGATGCGCTGTACCGGCGCAGCCGGCCGGCCGAAGCCGTGCTGCAGCGCGGCGCGGTGAGTTTCGAGCCCGGTACGCTCAAGCTGCGCGTCGGTGCCGACAAGGAGGTCCAGCTCTCGGGCATGGCGGCCGAGCTCATCGAGCTGCTGGTGCGCGCACACCCGGCCTTCGTCTCGCACGAGGAACTCAGCCACGCGCTCTGGGGCGAGCGCATCGTGGAGCCGCATACGCTGCGCACGCACGTCTACATGCTGCGCAAGCTGCTGCAGGACAAGGTGGGCGACCCGCTGGTCAAGACGGTCCATGGCCGCGGCTACCGGCTCGACGTTCCGGGCGAGCCCTGAGCATGGCGCAGTCGATCGAACGGCGCATACGCCGCACGGTGCTGGGCGCGGTGCTGCTCGCGCTCCTGGTCACGGTGATGAGCGTGCTGATCGCCAACGAGAAACTGGAGCAGGCGATCCTGGCGTTGGATATACAGGCCGAGCGCGACTTCCTGCTGGAGCTGGCCGAGGCCGACAAGCCGCTGGTGTGGAACACCGCGACGCTGCAGGCGTTCTACGTGCCCGCGGCCCTGGTCGGCGAGACCGAGATACCCGCGCTGTTCCAGCGCTATCCGTTTCCCTTCGCGGGCGAGGTCGAGCAGGGCGACACCACGCTGATCGTGACCGCCTCCGAGGCCGAGGGCGGCCGGCTGTATCTGGCCAAGGACATTTCCATCTTCGAGTACCAGGAAGCGGTGTTCCATCGTTTCCTGCTGGCGCTGTGCGTAGGCATGATCGCGCTGGCGGGGCTGCTCGCGCACATCACCGGCCGGCGCCTGGCGGCGCCGCTGACCCGGCTCACGCGCGACATCGAGGGCACTCTGCCCGCGCCCGCCATGCCGCGCGTGTCCGAGCAGTCGGGCGACCAGGAGCTGCGCGCCATCGCGTGCTCGTTCAATCGTTTCCTGGAGGAGCTGGAATCCTACGTGCGCCGCGAGAAGTCGCTGCTCGGCATGGCCAGCCACGAGCTGCGTACGCCGCTGGCGGTGATCGGCGGCGCGCTGGACGTGATCGAACAGCGCAATGCGCTCTCGCCGGCCGACGCGCGCGCCCTGTCCCGCATCCGGCGCGCCGCGGACGAGATGGGCGCCAACGTGGAGGCGATCCTCACGCTGACGCGGCGCGCGGCCGCGGCGCCTGCCTGGGAGCCGCTGGACCTGGGGCGTCTGGTGGCCGGCGTGCTCGCCGATCTGGCGCCTACGATCGGCGAGGCGCCGCGCCTGTCGCTGCAGGTGGACGAGCCCGTGTGCGTGCGCGCCGACCCCATGCTGGTGCGCATGCTGGTGCGCAACCTCGTGCACAACGCCCTGCAGCACACGACGAGCCGCGTGCAGGTGCGGGTCGACGCGTCGTGGCTGGAAGTGATCGACGAGGGCAGCGGCCTGCCGCGCGCCTACCGCGACTTTCTCGTGGGCGCGGGCGAGGCCGAGGATCTCGCCAACCTGCCGGGCCTGGGGCTGTTCATCGTCACCCTGATCGCCGAACGCCTGGGCTGGCCGCTGAGCGCGCCGCAGACCGAGACCGGCGGCACCGTGCTGCGCCTGACGTTCGCGCCGGAGCGCGCGGCGGCGTGACGCGGGCGGCGGTTCAGCCCGCGCGCAGCGCCGGGCCGGCCGGCTGTGCCGGGGCCTGGCCGGGCGCCGCGATGCGCAGGTGCGGCAGCGTGTACAGCCGCTGCCGGTACATGGTGTCGGCCCACAGCGCATGCGCCAGCGCCTCGCGCACCAGGGCCGCGTCCGGGTCGAGCGGCGTATAGCCGTCGGGCGCGGCGTAGCGGAACTGGACGGCGGGCTGGTGCGGTTCGAGCACCGTCAGGGTGTCTGCCTTGAGGTAGCCGTAGGCCTCGCCATACTGCATCAGCGCGCGTCCGCCGGCGTCGTCGCGGGTGAGATCGTGGCCGATCATCGGGTGCTCGCAGTCGACCCCGATCAGCGAGAGCAGCGTCACCGGCAGGTCGATCTGGCTGATGAGGCGGGTATCGCGCCGCGGCGCGATGCTGCCGCCCAGGATCAGGGCGGGAATATGGAAGTGGCGCAGCGGCACGCGCTCGCAGCCGCCCACGCGGGCATCGTGATCGGCGGCCACCAGGAATACCGTGTCGTCCCAGTAGCGGCAGGCGCGGGCCTGCTCGAAGAAGCGTCCGAGCGCCCAGTCGGCGTAGCGCACGGTGTTCTCCACCGTGGCCGGCGCGCCCTCGGGCCGGATGCGCCCGGCCGGATATTCCCAGGGCGTGTGGTTGCTCACGGAGAAGGCGAGGGTGAAGCTCGGCCGCTCGTCGTCGCGCGAGAGCAGCTCGTGCAGACGGGCGAACATGTCCTCGTCGCTCGCGCCCCAGGTCCCGACGAAGGCCGGGTTCTCGAAGGTTTTCAGGTCGTACAGTTCGTCGAAGCCGTTGCCCAGGAAGAAGCCCCGCATGTTGTCGAAGTGGGCCTCGCCGCCGTAGACGAAGCGGTTGACGTAGCCTTGCTCGCGCAGGGCCTGGGCCAGGGTGAAGAAGCGGCTCTGCGCGTTGGGCAGGCGCAGCACGGCCTCGGAGATCGACGGCGGAAAACCGGCGACCAGGGCTTCCAGCCCGCGCACCGAGCGCGTGCCGGTGGCATAGGCGTTGACGAAATCCCAGCCCTGCTCGGCCAGGGCGTCCAGCTCCGGCGTGAGCGCGCGCCCGCCCAGGTGCGCCACAAACTGCGCGCCCAGGCTCTCCTCGACGATGATGACGAGATTGCGCGGGCGCACGGCCGGGCGGCCGCCGCCGTGCCGATGCAGCGTCGGAATCGCCGCGTCCGGGGCGGGCGGCGGCAGGCCGGCCGCGCGCGCGACCTCCTGCTGCACGACGTCGGCCGGCAGATCGCCATAGGCGTCGGCGCTCGAACGCTCGTTCTTCAGGCAGTAGGCGGCGTACATCACGCTGTAGAGGGAATTCAGCGCCAGGGCGTTGACCAGCGCGTCGCCGCAGAAGGCCACCGTCGACGGGTTGATCGGCCGGTGGCGCAAGGTGCCGCGGATCGCCAGGAACGACGCCAGGACGGCGAGCAGGCTCAGGCCGGCCTTGGCCCACCAGGCGTCCGGCAGCGCCCGCCATTGCGGTTCGGCGAACAGCCAGTGGCCCAGCAGCGCGAACACCGCCACGCCGGCGATGGCGCCCAGCGCGCTCGCCCGGTAGCCGCGCCAGAGCATGGTCAGGACTTCGCGCGGGTGCTGCAGGTAGGCGATGTACAGGCGGTTGGGGCGGGTGTCGTATTCGTCGACGAACTGCGGCGTGGACACTTCGAGCAGCACGATCAGCAGCCAGGCGAACTGCAGCCAGACCGCATTGATGGCGATGGCGAGCGGTGCGTCGCCGAGCCAGGGCGCCAGCGTGAGCGGTACGGCCGCCGCCAGGGCCACGAGATGGGCGTCGATCCTGAGACCGCCCAGCAGCAAGGGCCACAGTCCGCGCACCGCGCGCACGCGCTGGCGCTGCCAGCCGATGAGGGCCAGGCGCGAGGCGCTGAGCAGGAGGAAGCTGGCAAGCAGGAAAGTCAGGGTCTGCGAATACATGGATGCCGGTCGTACTGAGGATGGATCGCATGTCGCCGGGTGCGTGCATGGCAGGGCAGCGCCCCGGGGGCGACCGGCCGATCGTAGGTGGCGGGGCGTCAAGCGGGCATCATGGATTTGTCAAATTTCCGTCAAATCGGCACGGCTGGCCCCGGGGCGGGCGGCGGGCGTGGCGGATCGGCATCGAAAGCCGCCGATGCGCGTGCGCGATGCGCGCAAGGTCTGCTACAAGGTGGCCTGCCCTTGCTTTTGCCTGCTGCCGAATCCGGTCCCGCTCATGGTGTCCCCGTTCAAAAGTGTTTCCGGCCTGCGACGGATACGCTGCGCCGCCGTCTACTCGGCGCGCGGCTTCGGCGCGGCCTTTCGCCACGAGGCCGCGTTCCGCCAGGAGTTGGCGGTCATCGTCGTGCTCGTGCCTTGCGCCTTCGTGCTGGGCGAGGGCGCCGTGCAGATCCTGCTGCTGCTGGGTTCGCTGGCAGCGGTGCTCGCGGTCGAACTTCTGAACTCGGCCGTCGAGGCGCTGGCCGATGCGCTGTCGCTGGAGCATCACCCGCTGCTCGGGCGGGCCAAGGATCTGGGCAGCGCGGCGGTCATGCTCGCCATCGGCTGGGCCGCCTTGGTCTGGCTGACCTTTCTCGTCCTGTACCTGCGCCGTTGAACCGTGCGCCGCTGGCCGCCGTCAGCGCACGCTGCGCTCCAGAGCGAGTCCGGCGCTGCGCCGCAGCGTGTCCGCAAAGCCCCCGCGCACGCGCGAGTGGGGCCGCGCGCTGGTGTAGACGCGCGGCCGCGCGCTCCAGGCGATGGGGATGCCCGCCGCCGCCATGCGGTCGACGAGATGCTGGTCCTCGCTGCACCGCAACGGGGCGAAACCGCCGACCTGGTGGTACGCGGCGGTGGCCATGCCGAGGTTGGCGCCGTGCACGTGCCGGTGGCCGTCGCGATCCTGGTAGCGGGCGGTAAAGGCCGCGCGTGCAGCGGCTGCGCTCGCGCCCAAGGGCGTCCAGTCGGCCACGGCGATCGTGCCGCACACGACGGGCGCGCGCAGCGCGAGCTGGCAGACCAGCCAGTCCGGGGCCACGCGGCTGTCGGCATCCGTACAGGCGAGCCAGCGCGCGCCGAGCGCAAGCAGCCGGGCCGCCCCCACGGCACGCGCGACGCCGACGTTGCGCGCGTGGATGGCCAGCGCCTGCACCGGCCACTCGCGCGCGATGCGTGCGCTGGCGTCGCGGCAGTAATCGAGCACGAGCACGATGTGCACCGATTCGGCGACCAGCCCGGGATGGCGGGCCGCGGCCATGACGGATTGCAGGCAGGCCGCCAGATGGGCCTGTTCGTTGTGGACCGGGATGCAGACGCCGATCATGCGCTGGCCTTGCGCCTCCAGACGTCCAGGCGGAACGTCGGCTCGGCATGGCTCACCAGGTTGACCAGGCCGGGAACCTGCGCGAAGGCTGCATGCACCTGCGCTGTGTCCAGCGTGCGATCGTCGAAATTGGGCAGCCAGTGGCAGAGCACCAGGTCGCCGCCGGCGGCGAGCGAGGCGAGGCAGCATTCGCGCAGCCGCGCCAGCGCGGGCGCGTCCAGGTAATACGCGAGCTCGGATACGACGATCAGATCGAACGGCCCCTCGGGCGCCTCGGGCCAGTGCTGCGGCACGTGGCCGACGCGGAATTCGAGGTCGGGGTCGTCGGGCGAGGCGGCGAGCCGACGGCAGCGTGCGATGGCCTGCGCCGAACAGTCCATCGCGAGCAGCCGGCCGCAGCGCGCGGCCAGCGCGCGGGTGGTCACGCCGTTGCCGCAGCCGGGCTCGAAGGCATTGGCATAGCTCTCGCGGGGCAGGCTGGCGAGCAGGATGTCGCGCTTGCGCCGTTCGTACCAGGAGTGTTCCGCCTGCCACGGGTCCGGGTTGTCGCGATAGAGCGCATCGAAGTGCCCGCAGCGCTTGGCGATGTTGTCGTCGGTCATGTGAACATCACCTCGAAGGGCCGGGCCAGGCGCTCCAGGGCATGCGGCGGCACGATGGCATCGCGGCCGGTGGTGGGATCGGGAAGAAGCTGGGTCCGGTAGGCCTGCACCGCCTGCAGCTTGACCTGCAGGTCGGACGGCGACAGCGCGAGGGCGACCGCGCGCGTCCAGTCGAGCGCAGGGTCTTGCGGGCGCGCCCAGTGCCACGCCCAGACCGGCGCCTCCCACAGCGTCGCGCCCCGGCTCGCGCAGGCGGCGGCGCAGGCCCTGGCAGTCGCCTCGTGGTCGGGGTGGCCGTCCAGGCGCCATGTGGTGACGACCAGATCGTCGGGCCGCACCAGGGCCTTCAGCATGCGACCCAGGTCGTCCTCGTGGCGCGCACAGCCGCCGTCCAGCCAGCCGAGCCGGCAGATGGCGGTATCGATGCCCAGGTGCGCCAGGGCCCGGCGCGACTCCGCCAGGCGTTCGGCCGCCAATTCGGCGGGCGACCACAGCGTCGAGCCGCGGTGGCTGGCCTGGCCGTCCGTGACCGCCACCACGCGGACTTCCCTGTCGGCCGCGCGGGCGGCGCGCATGAGGCCGCCCGCGCCCAGGACTTCGTCGTCGGGATGGGGCGCGACGACGAGCAGGCGCGGATGCCGCGCGAAGCAGGCGGGCGCGTCGAGCGGCGGCACGGGGTGCCTGGAGAACCAGGCGCGCCAGGCGGATTCGCCGGTGCCGCGGCCGCGGATGCGGCGGCGCTCGGCGCCCGGGGCCGCGTCGGTCATAGCTGCCATGGGTCAACCTCCTGGGCGGCAATGTGCTGCCCGAGCCGGGCGAGGTCGCGTTCGGCATGGCTTTGCCGGATGTATATCGGCAGATCGGCGAAACGCTGCGCGAGCGCACCGTCCTTGCACAGGGGACCGGCGCCCAGCGCCCTGGGCGCACCGAGCAGCACTTGCTCGGCCGCGGATTCGACGGCGAGCCGCGCGCGCATGACCTGCACCGCGCAGGGGTCGGCGGGCCGGGCGTCGATGGCCTGCGCAGCGTCGCGCAGGAGCGCGCCGGCCTGGGCCAGCGCCACGTCCAGCATGCCCAGGCGCGCCTCGGCGTGGGGGTCGTCGCGGCGGCCGACGGCTGCGCGCAGCGCGCCGGCGATGGCGCAGGCGCCGCCGTACCAGCATGCCGCCACGCCCGCGGCGCCGTGGGTGAACCCCGGTCGCCGGACATAGGCATGGGGCTGGCCGACCTGCACGCCGCCCGCCTGGGTGAAGCGCACGTCGACGCTGCGCGTGCGCGCCATGCCCACTGCCTGCCAGCCGCCCCCGGTGATGCGCACGCCGGGCTGATCGAGCTCGACGAGCGCCAGCACCGGCTCGCCGGCCGGGTTCCAGCCGCTCACCAGGGCGTGCGTCATCCACTCGGCGCCCGAGCACCAGGCTTTGCGCCCGTCCAGCACGACCTCGGCGCCGCTGCCGGTGTGCCGGCCCGCCGGCGCCACGTCCAGGCGGGCGTCCGGTGGTTCGGCGCACCACGTGGCGCAGCGCCCATGCGCGGGCAATCGTGCGGTGGCGTCGAGTTCGGCCAGGATGGCGAGCGCGTCCGCATGGCCTTCGACCAGCTTGGCCAGCGCGAGATCGGCCGCGCCGCAGTCGGCCAGGGCGCGCCAGCGCTCGAGAGTTGCCCCGCTGCCGGGAAGTGGCCAGGGCCGCTCGCGCTGGCGGTCCACCCAGTGCGCGAACGCCTGCCCAAGAGACGGCGGTGCCTCGCAAGGCGTGGTCTGCAGGGACGCGATCGAGAACGGGTGGCGAGGTGCGACGCTAGGCATGGCCGCGGCGTTTCAGGGATGAGGTGATCCCGGAAAGCAAGCCCCGTGCCCCGCCCCTGGCCGAGTCCTGGCAACGAGCCGGCGCGGGGCCGCCGGATCAGGGTGTGTTGCGCGGCCGATGCCCGAGGCATGGCCGCGCGCCGCGCGCCGCCTTGGCGCGCCGGGCCGTCACTCGATGCCGTACTTGCCGGGGGCGATCACGCCGTTGGGGTCCAGCGCGTGCTTGATCGCCGCGCATGCCGCGTTGAACTCGGGCATGCGCTGCTCGGCGTGAAACGACTGATAGAGCGTGGGCGCGCGGCCGACGAAGACGCCGTTCGACGCGAACAAGGTGGCCATCTGCCGATAGCAGGCGTCGGCGCGCGCGCATTCGTCGGCATTCTCCCGGTTGAATAGGATCGAGTGCACCCCGCGCGCGAAGCGGGGCCCGCACACGTTGGACAGCAGGTATTCCAGCCCGTGATCGGTGCAGATCCGGCGCGCCGCGCGCTGGAATTCTGCGGCCACGCTGCCCACCATCGGCGTGCCGGCCGACAGCCAGGCCACGCCGCCGCCCGGACGCCAGCCCAGCATCTTCAGCTCGCTGTCGGTGGGCACGCCGGTATTGGCGTTGATCGCGATGTGCAGCGGCGCGATCTCCTGCGCTTCGTCCAGGGAGATGTGCCGTCCTTTGCCCGACGCGGTGAAATGGCGCACGACGCGCTCCACCGAGGGCGCGACCGCGGCCTTGCTGGCGCCGTAGAAGGCGCCCGAAACCGTCCACGCGCCCAGGCCGTAGCGCTCGCGCAGCGCGGCCCGCCCCGCGTCCGACAGCGTGCGGGTGCCGCCCGTCCGGGCATATTCCGGATTGGAGGTCGCGGACGACAGCAGGTAGAGATCGTTGGTGGCCCGGATCAGCGTCGGCACGAAGTTGCTCTGCTTGAGCGGGCGGATGAGTTCGATCACCTCGCCCAGGTCGTCGTCGTCCGGAAAGGTGAAGAAGAAGGGCTCGATGTGGGGCGGGCGCGGCATCAGCCACATTCCCATGCGGGTCACGATGCCGAAGTTCGATTGCGAGAACAGGCCGTCCAGGAAGGGCCCGAAGCTGTACTTGGAGACGTGCCAGTTCGGATGCGCGTCGCCCGCCAGGCTGCCGTCGCCGGTACGGATCACGTCGCCGTTGCCCAGCACCACCTCGACTCCGCAGCTCATGCCGAAATGGTCGGCGTAGGCGCCGCTGCCGCCGCCCTTGTCCAGCGCGTTGGCCAGAACGCTGCCCTGCGAGGGCCCGGCCGTGGGCGACATCATGAGCCGGCTGCCGCGCTCGAGCAGGGTATCGTGCAGCGCGCGAAAGCTCACGCCCGGCTCCAGGACGCAATAGCCCAGCGTTTCGTCGATCTCCAGGATGCGGTTCATCCGGCGGCCCAGATCGACCACCACCTGGCCCGGGCGCACGGGCGAACGTGTACCCAGGCCGATGTTCTGCCCGTTGCTGATGGGAAAGAGGGCTACGCCGTGTTCGTTGGCCAGGCGGACCAGCGTCTGCACCGCGGCCGTCGAGTCCGGATAGGCCACGGCGCCGGGCCGCGTGTCCGGCGCCGGCAGCGTGTGTTCGCCGTAGCGATCGAGTACGTCGTCGACGAGCGTGATGGAAGCTTCGCCCAGCAGCTCGGTGACGGCGGCGACGTAGCGCGTGATGGAGTCGGAAGATGGCATGGAGTTCACCAGAAGGAATCGCCGGCGTCGGCGGTGACATTGGCGGTTTCGGGCACGGCAGGAGCCTCCTCGGCGACGACGGCGCGAGGCACGTAGTGTTCGAGGCCGCGCGGAGCCGGGCCGCCCGTGGCCCAGTCCAGGAGTTGAACCGTGTGCGCGACGGGCACATCGGTGTAGCGTGACATCTGGACCAGGCAGCCCATATTGCCGGCGGCGATGACGTCGGGCGAGGCGTTCGCCGCGTGCATGGCCTTGCGGCGGCCCAGGCGCTCGGAGATCTCGGGCTGCAGGATGTTGTAGGTGCCGGCCGAGCCGCAGCACAGATGGGCTTCGGCGATATCGCGCACCTGCAGCCCGGCGTCGCGCAGGGCCTGGCGCGGCGGGCGCTTGAGCCGCAGGCCGTGGTTGAGCGAGCACGCGTCGTGATAGGAGACGATCAGGCCGGCCGCCGCTCCCGTCGGCGCCAGCGCCAGTTCCTGCGCGAACTGCGTCACGTCGCGGGTGGCGTGCTTGACTCGCGCCCCGGCCTCCCGGCGTTCGGGATGGTCCGACAATACCTCGTCGTAGTGCTGCATGACCGACATGCATCCGGACGTCGTCGCGAGCACGGCGTCGATGCGGCCTTCGGCCAGCGCGGCGTCCAGGGTACGCACCAGCTTGAGCATGTGCCGCACGGCCGGCTTGCGGCGTCCCATGTGCAGGTCCAGCGCGCCGCAGCACAGCCCGGCCGGCGTCGGCTGGACGTGGATGCCGGCGCGCGCAAGCAGGCGCAGCGCGGCGTCGTTGATCTCCGCGCCCAGCACCGACTGCGCGCAGCCGCTCAACAGGGCAACCCGGCGTTGGGGCGGGGCGTCATTGCGCACGGGCGGGGCCGCGCTGCGCCCCTTCAGCGCGGCCAGCCCGGGTGCCCGAGCCAGGCCGGCGAGCGCGCCGAGCGGGCCGGGCATGCGCGCCGCGACGCCCGGCAGCCGCGTGGCCAGCGCCACCGCCGGACGCAGCAGCGCCGGCGTGGTCAGCGTGCGCGCGACCAGGGAGCGCAAGGCGCGCTGCGGGAGCGGACGCACGCCGCTGGCCTCGATGTGCTGGCGGGCGCCGTCGATGATCTCGCGATACGAGACGCCGGCCGCGCAGGTCGTCTCGCAGGACAGGCAGGACAGGCAACGGTCCAGGTGCTTGACTGCCAGCGCGGAGGGCGGGCCGTCGTGAGCCAGCATCTCCTTGGCCAGCGCAATGCGCCCGCGCGGCGAGTCGTGTTCGTCGCCATCGAGAACGTAAGTGGGACAGACGGCGGTGCAAAAGCCGAAATGCGCGCACTTGTCGACTTCGGCCCGGACGTGATCGATGCGGTGGATCGCAATGGTGTTCTTCATGCTGGACATGCCGCGTTCGCCGTCATGGTTCGACGGCACGAGGCCATTGTGTCAGTCCGAAGAAACGCCAGCGCCGCTCAAAGCGTCAGGCGAATATGCTCACGGCGTCACGGCGCAGAATGCGCGCTAGCCGGGCGCCGTGCGGCCTGCCCGGAGCACGTGGCTCGGCGGCGCGCCATAGCGTTCGCTGAAGCGCCGTGCGAAATGCGAGAGATTGTTGAAGCCGCTGGCAAAGGCCGCGTCGCCCACGCTGCCCGCGCTTCCCGATTCGAGCAGGGCGTGCGCGAGCTTCAGGCGCCCGTCCACCACGTAGGATTCGAAGGACGTGTCGGCATGCCGTCCAAAGAGGCGGTGCAGGGTGCGGACCGACATGCCGCATGCGGCGGCCACGCGGGCCGGCGAGAGCTCGCAGTCGGACAGGTGCATGTCCACATAGCGGCGCATCGTGTCGAACGACATCTCGGTGACCTGGCGCCGAGCGCCGGCGTGCGCCGCGAAGCTCGCGCTCAGGGTCTCGACGACGGTGCGCAGCAGCATGTCGACGGTCGAATCCTCCAAGCCATGGCGAGGGTCGGTCAGCACCTGCACGCTGGCCGCCAGCACGGGCGCCAGGCTGGCTTGCGCGGGGAGCACGACGGGATTGTCCAGTTGCCTGAGCGCCGGCGCCCGCGCCGACAGCAGGCTGCGCGGCAGCAGCACCAGACGGCGCGCGGTGTCTTGCGGGAAATCGATCCGGAAGGCGCGCCCGGCGTCGATCAGCGCGAGCGAGCCCGGTGTGAGCTCCACCGAGCCATGGCCTTGCGAGATATGGGCGCCGCCCTCGGTCTGCAGGCTGAGCATGAGGTGGTCGCCGTTCTGGCGGCGCGCCTGCGTGTGCGAGTGCCGGATGCGATGCGCCGTACAGGAGAAGTTCACCATGCGCACGTCGGCGCGGGCGCGACTGTACATGGCGCCGGAAAAATCCTGCGTGGAGTCGGTGTCGAAGTCGGACTCAATGACGCCGTGGCGGACGGCATCGTGCCAGAACTCCACTGACCTGCCCGCCCCGTGCTCGCGGGTGCACCAGTGCTGCCACATAGCGTTCATTGCCATATCCGGATAGTGACGCTGCCAGCGTGCTCGATTGGCACTGAGAGTCGAGATAACTATAGCAAAGGCCCCCACAATTCACTAGCGCGGCAACGCCCAGCCATGCCGGCATTTCCTTCCCACGGGCAACCGCATTCAGGAGCATCACATGCAACGACGCCAGTTTCTGGCTGGCGCAGCGCTCGCGCTCGCGCACAGCCTCGTCCTCGCACAGCCGGCCTATCCGGACAAGCCCGTGCGCGTGATCGTGGGCTTTGCCCCCGGCGGCGGGACCGACGTCGTCGCGCGCCTTTTGGCGGAACAATTGCAGGGCCAGCTCGGCCAGCCCTTCGTCGTGGACAACCGCCCCGGCGCGAGCGGCGCCATTGCCATCGGCGCGGTCAAGCGCGCCGAGGCGGATGGCTATACGCTGCTTGCCGGCCCGAGCAGCGGAATGGTGGTCAATCCGGCCCTCTACAGCAATCTGGACTACGACTCGGTGAAGGATTTCGCGCCGATTGCCCTCGTCGGCGACATTCCGATGGTGCTGGCGGTCAAGCCCGAACTGCCGGTGAGTTCCGTTGCCGAATTGATCGCACATGCCAAGAACAGCAAGCAGCCGCTGTTCGCGGCATCCGGCGCCACCTCGTTCCAACTGGCCACGGAGATCTTCGCCAGCCGCGCCGGAATGGACGTGGACGTAGTGAGCTACCGGGGCAATTCGCAGGCGGTGACCGCCGTGCTGTCCAACGAGGTGGACTTCGCCCTGATCGATGCGGCAGCCGTGCTGGCTCAGGTGAAGGCGGGCGCCCTGCGGGCCCTGGCCGTGACCAGCGCGGAGCGCTTCGGCAGTCTTCCCGAGCTGCCCACGGTGGCCGAAGCCGGCGTGCCGGACTTCACCATGAGTTTCTGGCAAGCGCTGTTCGCGCCGGCCGGCACGCCGCCGAGCGTCGTCGAGACGCTGCAGAACGCCACGGCCAGGGCCATCGAGAACCCGGTGGTCGCGCAACGGCTGCGCGCCATGGGCGTCGAGCCGATCGGCGGCACGGCGGCCCGACTGGCGGATGTCATGCAGCGCGAGATACCCATGTATGCACAGGCGGCCAAGGCGGCGAACATCCAGCTCGAGTGATGGACAGCCTGTTGTGTCGTTCCCTTAGACATTGAAGACGATCATGGAACCTTCCGCACACGTTGACACTTTCTGCCGCGACCATCTGCCGGCGCCCGAGGATTGGCCGGCGCTGTTGACCGAGTGCCCGGACACCCAGTGCGGTTCGCGCCTGAACTGCGCGTCGGCGCTGCTCGACGACTGGGTGGCGCGCGGCCAGGGCGAGCGCATCGCGCTGCGCTGGCGCGGCGAGGACGGGCCGATGCGCATGAGCTACGCCGAGCTTGCGGCCCTCACGAATCGCATCGCCCACGTCCTTCTCGACGACATGGGATTGGTGCCGGGAAACCGGGTGCTGCTGCGCGGGCCGAACAATCCGATGATGGCGGCGGTATGGCTGGCCGCGGTCAAGGCCGGCTTGGTCACCGTGCCGACCATGCCGCTGCTGCGCGCCAAGGAACTGAAGCAGATCGTGGACAAGGCGCAGGTGCGGGCGGCGCTTTGCGACGCACGGCTCGCCGAGGATATGCACGCCTGCGCCGATCCGGACAGTGCATACCACTGCCCGGGATTGGCGCAGGTCGTCCTGTTCAATTCGGCGCAGCCGGATTCGCTGGACGGCTTGGCGAAGGGCAAGCCGTCGACGTTCACGGCCTGCGACACGGCGGTAGACGACGTCTGCCTGATCGCCTTCACCAGCGGCACCACGGGTCAGCCCAAGGGTTGCATGCATTTCCATCGCGACGTGCTCGCCATGTGCGACCTGTTCCCGAGGCATGTCCTGAAGCCGAGCGCCGCCGACATTTTCTGCGGGACGCCGCCGCTCGCCTTCACCTTCGGGCTGGGCGGGCTGCTGTGTTTTCCGCTGCGTGCGGGCGCGAGCGTGGTGCTCTCGGAACGCCTCACGCCGGAGGGCCTGCTGGCCGAGATCCAGGACTTCGGTGCGAGCATCGTATTCACCGCACCCACCTTCTATCGGCAGATGGCTGCGCTGGTGGGGAATTACGAACTCGGTTCGCTGCGCAAGACCGTGTCGGCCGGCGAGGCGCTGCCGGACACCACGCGCCAGCTCTGGAAGGCAGCCACCGGCATCGAGATGATCGACGGTATCGGTGGAACCGAGATGATCCACATCTTCATCTCCAGCCCGCCGGAGCAGGTGCGCCCCGGCACGATCGGCCAGGTGGTGCCAGGCTACGTCGCGCAGGTCGTGGATGCGGACATGCAGCCGGTGCCGGACGGCACCCCCGGCCGGTTGGCGATCAAGGGGCCCACGGGCTGCCGCTACCTCGCGGACGAGCGCCAGCGCCGGTTCGTGGTCCAGGGCTGGAACCTGCCCGGGGATACCTTCGTGCGCGATGCGGACGGCTATTTCCGCTACGTCGCGCGCAACGACGACATGATCGTATCGGCCGGCTACAACATCGGCGCGCCCGAGGTCGAGGAAGCCCTCATGCAGCATCCGGCGGTGGCCGAGTGCGGCGTGACGGGGGCGCCGGATCCGGCCCGCGGGCAGATCGTGCAGGCTTACGTAGTGCTCAAGCCGGGCCATGTGCCGAACGAGGAGACCGCGAGCCGTCTGCAGGATTTCGTCAAGCAGACGATCGCACCGTACAAGTATCCACGTCGGATACTGTTCGTACCGGCGCTCACGCGCACGGAAACCGGCAAGCTTCAGCGGCAGGCGCTCGGCTCGCTGGCGCCCTGCCTGGTATCACCCGCTGCCGATGGCGGCGGTACGGCGCCCCGCTGAAGCGCCGCGCGGTGCGACAAAGCGTCGCGTCCCGGCAGGCGCAGCGGCGTGGCAGCGCTCACCAGACCTGGACGCGCTGTGCTTGCGGCCGGGCCATGGGCTGCCCGGGGGCGCAGGCGAAGGCTGCGGCGTAGGCCGGCAGGTTGGCCGGGGGATTGTTGGCGCGGAACGCGCCGGGGGCATGCGGATCGGTCTGCAGCCTCACCCGCAGGGCCGGCTCGCGCACGCGTTCGCGCCAGTTGCGGACCCAGGCAAGGAACACGCGCTGTTGCGGCAGAAAGCCGTCGACCTCGCCGCGCGGGTAGCGTCCCTGGGCCACGCCCGCGGCGAGCGCATCGCTGGCGGCGGCGAGCCCGCCCAGGTCGGCGATGTTCTCGCCCAGCGTCAGGCGGCCGTTCATGCGCAGCGCCGGCTCGGCGGGCAAGGGGACGTAGGCCTCGGCCTGCTGAACCAGCAGCGCGCCGCGCTCGGCGAAGCGCGCGGCGTCCGCGGGTTTCCACCAGTCGACCAGGCGGCCGGTCTCGTCGTACTGGCTGCCATGGTCGTCGATGGCGTGGGTCATTTCATGCCCGGCGACGGCACCCAGCCCGCCGAAGTTCAGAGCGGCGTCCGCCCCCGGATCGAAGATCGGCGCCTGCAGGATCGCGGCGGTGAAGGTCATGGCGTTGCGTGAAGCGTCGTACTGGGCGTTCACGGTCTGCGGGTTGATGTCCCAGCGGTCGCGCTGCACGGGTTGGCCGAGCCGGGCCAGCGCCAGCATGCGCCCGTGGGCCAGCGCGGCGCTCACGTTGGCGTAGTAGCCCGAGGGCCGGATGCCGGCCTGCGACCAGTCGTCCCATGGCGTCGGATAGCCGATGTTCAGGTGCATGGTGGCGATCTTGCGCAGCGCGGTGGCGCGCGTGTCCTCGCTCATCCAGTCGACCCGCTCGACACGCCGCAGCAGCGCTGCGCGCACGTCCTCGACGATGGCCTGCGCCGCCGTGCGGTGGGCTTCGTCGAAGTGGCGCTCGACATACAGCTCGCCCAGCGATTGGCCCATCGTCGCGTTGATCGTGTCGAGCACCTGGCGCCAGCGCGGTGGGGCTTCGGGAATGCCTTGCAGCGTGGTGTCGTAGAACGCCGACGCCGCCTGCCGCCAGGCGCTGCCCAGGTAGCGCGCGGCGCGATCGAGCAGGCGCCAGCGCAGCCAGGTGCGCCAGTCCTCGATGGGGGTGGTGGCCAGCAGCGCGTCCAGCCCGGCGAAATAGGGCGCCGGGGCGATCGAGAGGTCGCCCGCGTCGGCCACGCCCAGGGTGCGCAGGAGGCGCGGCCAGTCGAAGGCCGGCATCTCGGCCATGGCCTGCTCCAACGTGACGCGGCGGAACTGGTTGCGCGGCTGGGCCGCTTCTTCCGGCGACGGGGCACGGGCCGCCAGGCCGGTTTCCACGCGCAGGACGGTCGCCGCCCGTGCGCGCGCTTCGGCCGCGTCCGCGCCGGACAGCGCGAACAGGCTCGCGATGTAGTCCAGGTAGGCCGCGCGCAAGGCCGCGCTGTCCGGGTCGGTGTAATCGGCCGGTGTGGGCAGCCCGAGGTCGGCGGGGTAGAGGCCGAGCACCTGTTCCTGAGGCGCATCCTGCGCGGGTTCCACCGCCATGGCGAACATCTCGTCCTGTCCGGCGGCGGCCCGCCGACCCACGTAGGCCGCGAGATCGCCGGGCCCCGCAATGGCCTCGACCTGCGCCAGGGCGTCCGCCAGCGGCGCCATGCCCTCGGCCTCGATGGCCTGGATGTCCATGCCGCTGCGATAGAACCAGCCGACCCGGCGCCATGCCGAGGCCGCCTCGGCCTGGTCGGCCCTGGCCTCGGCCTGCTGCGCGAGTTCGCGCTGCGCGGCCAGGCCGGCGTCCGCCATGATCGACAGTGTGCTCACCGAGGCGCGCTCGGGCGGAATGCTGGTGTCCTGCAACCAGTGGCGGTTGACGTAGGCGTTCGCGTCGACGCAGGGGTCCGCGGTGCGATCGAACTGCGCGACGTCGAGGTTGGTGCCGGCGTCAGGGCGCGGATCGTCGCCGGCGCAGGCCGAGGTCAGGCAGGCGACGGCGAGGGCGAGCGCGGAAAGCAGGACGGGCTGGGGCATGGCTGGGCGTCTGCGGGAGGGAGTGTTTCAGATCGAAAGCCGTTTCGATGACCGGATGTTACTTCGCCGGCAGGCTTCGCAGAAGCCTGCCCAATACATACGGCGTATCGCGCGATGTGAACAAAGTATTTTTCCTCGTTCTCCATGCTGCTTAGGATGGCTGCTCTCGATGCAAGGAGTGCATGAATGAGCGGGCCATTGAGCGGCGTGCGCGTCGTCGACATGACAACGGTGCTGATGGGGCCCTACGCCACCCAGTTGCTGGGCGATCTGGGGGCGGACATCATCAAGGTGGAACCGCCGGCGGGCGACACTGTGCGCACGATCGGGCCGGCCCGCAACGCCGGCATGTCGGCGATCTTCCTGAACTGCAACCGCAACAAGCGCAGCGTCGTCCTGGATCTGAAGCTGGACGATGGGCGCGATGCCCTGCTCAAGCTCGTCGCGCGGGCGGATGTGCTGATCTACAACGTGCGGCCGCAGGCGATGCGCCGTCTCGGCCTGGACTACGAGGACGTGGCCGCCGTCAATCCGTCGCTGCTCTACGTGGGTGTGTACGGCTACGGCCAGCAAGGCCCTTATGCAGACAAGCCGGCGTATGACGACCTGATCCAGGGCGCCGTCGGGCTGCCCATGCTGGGTGCGCTGGCCGGTGCCGACGAGCCGCGCTACGTTCCCAACGCCATGGTGGACCGGATCGTCGGCATCCACGCGGCCAACGCCGTGTCGGCCGCACTGTTCGAGCGTTCGCGCTCCGGCGCGGGGCAGCGCATCGACGTTCCCATGTTCGAGACCATGGCCGCCTTCGTCCTCGGAGACCACCTGAACGGGCAGACCTTCGACCCGCCGCTCGCGCCGGCCGGCTATGCGCGCCTGCTCAACGAGTATCGGCGGCCCTACGCCACGCAGGACGGCCACGTCTGCGTGCTCATGTACAACGACAAGCAATGGCGCCGGTTCTTCGCTTTGGTGGGACAAGCAGCGTTGCTGGAGAACGATGCGCGCTTCTCCACCATCGCCAGCCGCACCGAGAACATCCGCGAGCTCTATCGCCTGGTCGCCGACATCATGCGCACCCGCACCACGGCTGCCTGGATCGAGGCGCTGGAGGCGGCGGACATCCCGGTGATGCCCATGCATACGCTCGAGTCGCTGCTCGAGGACCGGCATCTCGCCGCCGTCGACTTCTTCACCGTTGCCGAACACCCCTCGGAAGGCCGGCTGCGCCAGATGGCGCCCGTCGCGCAGTGGTCGCGCACGTCGCCTGGCGTCTTTCGCCAGGCGCCGCGCCTGGGCGAGCACGGGCTCGAGGTACTGCGCGAGGCGGGCTTGTCCGATGCGCAGATCGCAGCACTGGAGAAGTCCGGGGCGACCCGGCTCGAAACCGGCCCTTGACCACGGGCCAAAGCGCAAGCCCTGGCCATCAGGGCGGGGCTTGCCAAGCAGATCCGTTTCGGCGCCGCAGGCGCCCTCAGCCAGCGCGGGCTTCCGTCCTCAGGCGGGAGCGGCTCGCACGATGCGCGGCACACGCGCGCGAGGAGACAACGAGCATGAACCCATTGACCACGGCGCAGCAGGAGATCCGCGACGCCATCCTGCGGCTGTGCGAGCCCTTCGATGCCGAGTACTGGCTGCAGAAGGATCGTGTGGGCGGCTTTCCCTACGACTTTCACGAAGCGCTCGCCCGGGCGGGCTGGCTGGGCATCGCCATCCCCGAGGCGTACGGCGGCTCGGGCCTGGGGATCGCCGAGGCGGCGGTCATGATGCAGGCGATCGCCGAGTCGGGTGCCGGCATGAGCGGCGCATCCGCCATCCACATGAACATCTTCGGCCTGAATCCGGTGCTCGAATTCGGCACGCACGAACAGAAGGCGCGGATGCTGCCGCCGCTCATCGCCGGACGCGAGCGCGCCTGCTTTGCGGTGACCGAGCCCGATACCGGCCTGAACACGACACAGCTCAAGCTGCGCGCGGAGCGTACCGACGACGGCTACGTCCTGAGCGGCGCCAAGACCTTCATCTCGACCGCGAGCAGCGTGGAGAAGATGCTGGTCCTCGCGCGCACCACGCCGCTCGAGGCCGTGCGCCGCAAGACCGAGGGCCTCACCTTGTTCTACACCGATCTCGACCGGCGTCACGTCGAGACTCGCGAGATCGACAAGATGGGGCGCAAGGCTGTCGACACCAATCAAGTGTTCATCGACAGCCTGCCGGTGCCCGTGGCCGACCGCATCGGCGAGGAAGGCCGGGGATTCCACTACATCCTGCAGGGCATGAACGCCGAACGCATTCTGGTGGCCGCCGAGGCCATCGGGCTGGGGCGCGCGGCACTGCAGCGCGCCGCCCGATATGCCAGGGAGCGCGTGGTGTTCGATCGCCCCATCGGCAAGAACCAGGCGATCCAGCATCCGCTGGCCGAGTGCTGGATGGAACTGGAGGCGGCCAACCTGATGATGCTCGCGGCGGCCGCGGCGTTCGATCGCGGCGAGAACTGCGGTGCGCAGGCCAACGCGGCCAAGTATCTTGCCGCCGAAGCCTGCCACAAGACCTGCGAAGTCGCGGTGATGACGCACGGCGGCTATGGCTACGCCAGGCAATACCATGTCGAGCGGTATCTGCGCGAATCCTATGTGCCGCGCATCGCCCCCATCAGCCCCCAGCTCATTCTCTGCTTCATCGCGGAGAAGGTGCTCGAGCTGCCCAAGTCATATTGAGATGAAGGCCCACCCCCTACGTGCCGACGCGCGCCCCCCTCAACGGGGCGGCACTGGCGGACCGGCACAGCCGGTTCCGCGGTGCCCTGGATCGCGTCGCCGCAGTGTCATGCATCGGGGTGGCGCGCAGCGCCATGGATCACTGAGGAGAAGATGCGGATGTCGCAGCAACTGCTGTTGAGCGGCGGTTTTCATTACGAGGATCTCGCCCTGGGCGCTTGGTTCGTTTCGCGTGCGCGCACGATCACCGAAACCGACCTGGTGAACTTCGTCAACCTGAGCTGGCTCAACGAAGAACTGTTCACCGACGCGCACGATCGCGAGCGTATGGCGATCCCGGGCCGTGTCGTGCCCGGCGCCCTGGTCTACGCCTGCGCGGAAGGGTTGGTGACGCCGGCCATGATGGGTACCGGATTGGCCTTTCTGAATGCCACGCTGGACGTGTCGGCGCCGACGCTGGTGGGCGACACGATCCGTGTGCGCTGCGAGGTGATCGAGCGCCGGCTGACCTCGCGCGCGGACCGGGGGCTGGTGCGCACCCGCAACGCCGTCCTGAACCAGCGCGACGAAACCCTGATGACGTACACGCCGCTGCGCATGATGCGGCTGCGCACTGCGGGGGGCGCCTGAATGGAGGACTTCCTCAAGCTCGAGCGCGAGGGCGCGATCGCACTCGTCACGATGAACCGGCCCCACACGCGCAACGCGCTTTCGGATGAGGACGTGGCCGAGGCGTTCGAGCGCTGCTGCGCCACGCTGAATGCCGATCTTTCCGTGCGCGTGGCCGTGCTCACCGGCGCCGGTGCGGCTTTCTCCTCGGGCGGCAACCTGAAGACGCTCGCGGGGTCGGTCGGTGCCGGCCTGGGCGAGCCGGTCCTCAGCCGCCACGCGTATCGCGACGGCATCCAGCGCATCCCGCGGGTGCTCTGCAACCTGGAGGTGCCCACGATCGCGGCGGTGAACGGCGCGGCCTATGGCGCGGGCAACGATCTGGCCTGCATGTGCGACATCCGGATCTGCAGCGAAGACGCGGTGTTCGCCGAGAGTTTCGTGCGCCTGGGCCTGACGCCGGGCGATGGCGGCGCATGGCTGCTGCCCCGGGCAATCGGCTTGTCGCGGGCCTGCGAGATGTCCTTCACCGGCGAGCCGATCGACGCGCAGCAGGCCTATGCCTGGGGGCTGGTGTCCCGGGTCGTTCCCGCGGGGGAGCTGATGCCGGCGGCGCTCGAGCTGGCGCGGCGCATCGCGGTCAACCCCGGCCCCGCGCTGCGCATGACCAAGCGCCTCATCCGGGAGGGCATGCATACGCGGCTGGATTCGTTGCTCGAAATGTCGGCGGCGATGCAGGCGCTGGCGCATCACACAGCGGAACACGGCGCGGCGCTGGAGGCCGCGCTGCATCGATTGTCGCGCTGACCAAGCTCCCGCCTTCGGGCGAGAGCGATTCACCGGGCGACAGCCCATGACAACGAGGAGACAACCATGCAAATGCAAAGGCGACGACTGCTCGCCGGCCTTTCCGCGGCCGGCCTTCTGGCCGCACCCTTGTGCCGGGCTATGGCGGCGCAGGCCGATTGGCCCCGCCAACCGCTGCGGCTCGTGCTGCCCTTCGCGGCGGGCGGGCCGACCGATGTCGTCGCCCGCGCGCTCGCGCTACGGGCCGGCGAGGTGCTGGGCCAGCAGATCCTGGTGGAGAATCGCACCGGCGCGAGCGGGAACATCGCCACCGAGTACGTGGCGCGCGCGGCGCCGGACGGGTACACGGCGCTCTATCACTCGTCGGGGCTGGCCATCACCCCCGCGCTGTACCAGCGCCTGAACTTCGACCCGCTCGAGGACTTCACGCCTGTGGGGCAGGTGGCGACCATACCCGCGGTGCTGATGGTCAACCCGACGCTGCCGGTACGCACGATCCAGGAGTTCGTCGAGCATCTTCGCGCGAACCCGAACGGGCTGAGCTACGGCACGGGCGGTGTGGGCAACATCACGCACCTGGCCGTCGCGCTGTTCCTGCAGGCCAACGAACTCGAGGCCGTGCACGTGCCCTACAAGGGCACCGCCCCCGCCATGACGGACCTCATCGGCGGACGCACGCAGTTCATGCTGGACGCTGTGAGTTCCGCGCTGCCGTATATACAGGACGATCGCGTGCGCGCGCTGGCGCTCACCAGCCAGGAGCCGATGCCCGAGCTGCCCGGCGTGCCGACCTTCGATGGCTCGGTGATGCCGGGGTTCGTCGCGCCCACCTGGCATGCCGTCATGCTGCCGGCCGGCACGCCCGACGCCGTCGTCGCGCGCTGGGGCGAGGCGCTGGCCGCGGCGGCCGAGGATCCGGCGCTGGTGTCGCAGTTCGCGGCCCAGGGCGTGGCCCTGCAAGCGCCCTCATCCCAGCAGTTCGGACCGTACTTCGCCGCCGAGCTCGAGCGCTGGGACCAGGCTGCCCGCGCGGCCGGCATCGAACGCGAATGACCGCAAAACACAAAACGAGGAGAGTGACATGAGACATCGACAATTCATGGCCGCGGCCGCGATCGGCCTGCTGGCGGCGGTTTCCCATGCTGCGCAGGCGGCATACCCCGAACGCACGGTGAAAGTGATCGTGTCGCTGCCGCCGGGCAGCGGCGCGGACACGACCGCGCGCTTCATCGCCAAGCACCTGACCCAGACCATGGGGCAGCCCTTCGTGGTCGAGAACCGGCCCGGAGCGAACAGCTTCATCGCGGCGCGCGCCGTGGCCGAGGCCCCGGCCGACGGCTATACGATGTTCGTCGCCAGCAATTCGCCCATGGTCACGAACGCGGCGGTGTTCACGTCGCTGCCCTACGATCCGATGAAGGACTTCGCGCCGGTGACGAGCATCGCGCGCTTTCCCATGGTGCTGGTGGTGCCCGCGGCCTCCGCATACCAGCGGGTGGAGGATCTGGTGGCCGCGGCGAAGCAGGCTCCCGGCAGCCTGAACTACGGTAGCGGTACGCCGACCTACCAGGTCGCCATGGAGCAGTTCCATGCCCTGAGCGCAATCCGCGGCACGGCCATTCACTACAAGGGCACCGCACCGGCCATGACCGATCTCGCGGGCGGCAATGTGGACTACTCGATCGGCGAGGTGAGTTCGGTGACGCCGCTCATCAACGGCGGCCGTCTGCGCGCGCTCGGTGTCGCCAGCGACAAGCGCATCCGCGAGCTGCCGCAGACCCCGACGATCGCCGAACAGCTAGGACAGCCATTCGAGGCCTACGCCTGGACCGGTGTGTTCTTTCCCGCCGGTACGCCGGAGCCCATCGTGACCGAGATCTCCGAGCGCGTGCGCGCGCTGCTGGAAAGCGATGAGGGCAAGAACTTCATCGAAGGCTTGGGCGGAGAGGTCTTCGCGCTGGGGCCGGCCAGTTTCCGGGACTTCCAGGCAAGCGAGATCCAGGCCACCCGCGACATTGTTCAAAAGGCGGGTATTTCCGTGGAGCAGTGAGCCACGGGCACCCCGTCAATTCACAGTCTCGGCAACGACGATGTCGAGCGCCGTGGCGATGAAGTTGCGTGCGGTGGGGCTGTGCGCCTCGGGCAGACAGGCGAGCGAGATGCCCACGCGCAGCGACGCCGGCATGTCGTCCAGGGCCAGCAGGCGGATGCCTTCGCCGACGTAGCGGGTGGCGTGCGAGGGGATCAGGGCCACGCCCAGCCCGCTTTCCACCAGCCCCAGCAGCGTCTGCACCTGCACGGCTTCCTGGGCGATGCGCGGGGTGATGCCGATCTCGGAGAAGGCGGTCATGGTCAGCCAGTGCATCGTCGGCACCAGCGCCCTGGAGTAGGCGATGAGCGGATGCTCGGCCACTTCGCGCAGCGAGATGCGGGTGCGCCCGGCGAGCGGCGAGTCCGCGCTCACGGCGAGCATCATGACATCGGTTTGCAGCGACGTCAGTTCGGCGGCCGTGGGCGCGAGCACCGGAGCGCGCACGAAGGCGACGTCCAGGCTGTGCTCGTCGATGCGGCGCAGCAGATCGACGGTGGTGGATTCCTCCATCGCCAGGTCGACCTGCGGATAGCGGCGGCGGAACTCGCGCACGATGCCGGGCAGCAGGGTGTGGCTCGCGGTGCCCACGAAGCCGACGCGCAGCAGGCCCTGCTCTCCGGATTCGCCCTCGCGCGCGGCGCGGCGCACTTCGTCGGCGAAGAAGAGCGCGCGCCGGGCGTTGCGCAGTACCGCCTGGCCCGCCGGCGTGATGCGCAGCCCCGTGGCCAGGCGCTCGAACAGCAGCACGCCGAGTTCTTCTTCCAGCTTCTTGACGGAAGTCGACAGCGGCGGCTGGGCCATGTGCAGCCGTTCGGCGGCGCGATGGAAATTCAGCGTTTCCGCGAGAACGGCGATTTGCCGCAGTTGGCGAAGTTCCATGGTGAGGCGGGGCGCATGATACGCGGCAGGTATCGGGGGGTCAGTATCCGGTATTGGACGGCGAGGTGTCCACTGGCCACCATGCAGGGGTGACGATGGATGGACGGCGCGCCCGCGCGTCCTCCGGGTATTGCGCATCTTCCTGCACCGCTATGACGACTGCTGACGATTCCGTTGTGATCCTGGCCGCGCGCCGTACGCCCATCGGCGCTTTCGACGGGGTGCTGTCCCCCTTGAGCGCGCCCAGGCTGGGCGCCGCCGCGCTGGCCGCGGCCGTGGCCGATGCGGGCGTGGCCCCGGCTGCGGTCGACGAGGCCATCATGGGCTGCTGCCTGTTCGCCAACCTGGGACAGGCCCCGGCGCGCCAGGCGGTGCTGGGCGCGGGCCTGCCCGCGACCACGCCCGCCACCACGATCAGCAAGATGTGCGGTTCGGGCATGAAGGCCGTCATGTTCGCGCACGATCTGCTGCTCGCGCGGCGCTGCCACGTGGCGGCGGCCGGCGGCATGGAATCCATGACCAACGCGCCGCATCTGGTGCCGCGCGGCAGGCAGGGCTATCGCCTGGGTCACGGGCAGTTCCTGGACCATATGTACCGGGACGGGCTGGAGGATGCCTACGACGGCAAGCTCATGGGGTACCACGCCGATGTGGTGGCCGAGCGCGAGGGCGTGGCGCGCGCCGCGCAGGACGCTTACGCGCGCCGCAGCGTGGAGCGCGCGCTGGCGGCCCAGGCGCAGGGCGGCTTCGGCGCCGAGATCGTGCCGCTCGAGGTGCGCCGCCGGGGAGCGAGCGTCACCGTCGACGTCGACGAAACCCCCGCGCGCTGCCAGCCGGAGCGTCTGGATGCGCTGCCCGCCGTGTTCCGCGAGAACGGCAGCGTCACCGCGGGAAATGCGTCGTCGATCTCGGACGGCGGCGCGGCCCTGGTGCTCATGCGCGAGTCCCAGGCTCGGGCGCAGGATGCGCCGATGCTGGCGCGCATCACCGGCCTGGCGACTTTTGCCATGCAGCCGGCGGAGTTCGCCATGGCCCCTGTCGGGGCCATCGAGCGGGTGCTTGCGCAAGCCGGGTGGCGTGCGCGCGACGTCGATCTCTTCGAGATCAACGAAGCTTTCGCCGTGGTCACCTTGCTTGCCATGCGCGCGCTGGACCTGCCCGAGGACAAGGTGAACGTTCATGGCGGGGCCTGCGCGCTGGGGCACCCGGTGGGTGCGACGGGGGCGCGCTTGCTCGTCACGCTGGCGCACGCCTTGCGTCGGCGGGGCGCGCGGCGCGGCGTTGCCGCTTTGTGCCTGGGAGGCGGCGAGGCCACTGCGGTGGCGATCGAACGGATTTGATCCACGGGCATCCGGGGGGAGGGCAGCGATGGCGGGACCCTTGCAGAGCGTGCGGATCGTCGAGATGGCCGGTATCGGCCCGGGTCCGATGGCAGCCATGCTGCTGGCCGACATGGGGGCGAGCGTATTGCGCATCGAGCGTGCGCAGCCGGCCGACCTGGGGGTGGCGCGGCCGCTGGCGTTCAATCTGCTGCTGCGCAACCGCGAGACACTGGCGCTGGATCTCAAGGTGCCGGCCGCCGCCGAACTCGTGCTCGAACTGCTCGGCGAGGCCGACGCCCTGATCGAGGGCTTTCGTCCGGGCGTCATGGAACGTCTGGGGTTGGGGCCGGATACCTGTCTGGCACGCAACCCCCGTCTGGTGTACGGCCGGATGACGGGCTGGGGCCAGAGCGGCCCGCTCGCGCATGCGGCGGGGCACGACATCAACTACATCGCGCTCACCGGCGTGCTCGACGCCATCGGCCGGCGCGGTGCGCCGCCCAGCGTGCCGCTGGCCATCGCCGGCGATTTCGGCGGCGGCGGGACCTTCCTCGCCCTGGGGATACTCGCGGCCTTGCTGCAAGCCCGTGCGAGCGGGCAAGGACAGGTGGTCGATGCCGCCATCGTCGATGGCGCTGCGACGCTGTCCACCGCATTCCACGGCTTGCTGGCGGCGGGCCAGTGGTCCCCGGCGCGGGGCACGAACGTGCTGGACTCGGGCGCGCCCTTCTACGACGTGTACGAGTGCCGGGATGGCCGCTACATCTCGATCGGGCCGATCGAGGCGCGGTTCTACGCGGATCTGCTGGCGCGGCTGGGCCTGGGGCAGGATGCGCTGGGCCCGCAGATGGACCGCGCATCGTGGCCGCAGGCCAAGGCGCGCCTGGCGGAGATTTTCCGCACGCGCGCCCGGGACGACTGGTGTGCCGAATTCGAAGGCACGGACGTGTGCTTCGCGCCGGTGCTGTCCTTCGGCGAGGCGCCGGATCATCCGCATCTGCAGGCTCGCGGCACTTTCGTCGAGGTCGACGGCGTGCGCCAGCCGGCGCCCGCGCCACGCTTCAGCCGTACGCCTTGCGCGTTGCCCCGATCGCCGCAGGCGGGTGTCGCCAAGCCCGCAGGGGAGATCCTGTCGGACTGGCTGTCGCCCGAGCGCGCGGCGGCCTGGCGGGAGCGCGGATTGGTCGCTTGAGGTCGAAGGGCTGCGCGAGCCGGCCGCGTTCCGGTGGGGCGATGGCGGCTACATGCCCGGCAGGCGCAGCGTGCCCGAATCCGAGAAGCGCGTGGTGCCGAAGGTGCCGCCCGACAGGCGGCCGCGCATGACGTAGGGCACGCCGGACCAGCCGCGGCCGTCGGCGAGCTGGACGAGCTGGCGCACGGCGCCCATGGCCGAGATGGTGACGGGCACCGAGACCAGGGTTTCGCCGTAGCGCGGGATGCTGCCGCTCTGGTCGCTCACGCCGCTCGCGAAGCGTTCGCCGTTGACGTCCAGATCGAGGGATATGCCGTTGAAGTCCAGCGCGCGGTCGCTCGGGTTCTGCACGCGCAGGTTCAGGTTCATGCGCATCTCCAGCCCTTGGCCGGCCAGCGGTTCGACGCCGGCGACGGAGACGCGGGGCGCCTGTTCGCCGAAGCCGGCGCAGCCGGCGAGCACGAGCAGGCTCGCGCACGTGCCGGCAAGCAGTACGCGGCGACGGGTGGGCGGGGGCGGGGAGTGGGGCATGGCGGACTCGCAGGACGGGAAAGCCGCTCGTCCGCAGGCCGCATGCCCGCGCCCCGGCGCGGCGCGCTCCATCGAGGCGGGCGGCGCCGCTGCGGGCGGGGTGCGGCGGACCGCGTGAGGCCCGGCGAGGGCCGCGCCGGCGCGCACGCTCAGGCCCAGATGTCGCCGAATTCGATGACCTGGGCGACGACTTCCTCGCGGAACGCCAGCGATTGTTCGTCGGCCGTCAGAAAGAACAGGGCGATCTCGCCGCGGTCCATGATGTCCCGCTGCAACTGGTCGACCCAGTACGTGTGGCCGGGCGCGTCGGGCATTCGTGTCATGACCGTGTCGTACAGCCAGTTGACGAACTGGCCGTCGTCGGAGCGGCCCAGGCCCTGGGCGAATTCGTCGGAGCTGGAGACGAGGTTGGCGACGGTCAGCAGGGTCTGCACGCCCGTCAATGCCTCGGTGGTCCAGTAGGCGTAGCCGCCCGCTTCTGGCAGCCGGTCGAGCAGCGCGATGTAGAGGGCGCCGACCGCCAGCGAGGAATCGGCCACGGCCTCGGCATACAGGCGCCCCTCGTTGAAATCCAGCATGCGCACGTCGTGCAGCGTATCGGCGCGCGCGCCGTCGCGGCCGGCCACGACCCAGGCGGATTGACCGGCGTCCCAGCTCACGTTGTAGTCGCGGATCGACGCGTCGGCGTAGCGCACCACGTCGGCGCCGCCGTTGCCATGGATGGTGTTGCTTCCCGCGCCGGGGTCGAACAGGTTGTCCAGCGCATTGCCGATCAGCATGTCGTCGCCCCCGCCGCTGATCGCCGTGCGGACTTCGACGCCATGCGCGATGGTGTAGCCGCCGTGCACGCCCTCGACATACGAGACGTATCCGCCGCCGCCCCAGGCCGGCTCCAGGCTGGCCGGCATCAGGTTGATGACCGCGTTCCTGTCGCCCTGGTAGCGGATCACGTTGTCGCCATGGGCGTTCCAGATCGCGCTGTAGCCATAGCCGTGATGGTCGGCGTCGGCCAGCTCGTAGATCGTGCCCGGTTCGCCGTAGGCCAGGTTGGCGCCGTACTTCTGCTGCATGATGGCCACGTCCAGCGCCATCAGGCTGGCGTTCCATCCGTAGGAGACTTCCCTCTCCACCTGGGGCATGGGGCCGGTGAGCCAACCGTCGTTGTAGCTCATCATGGTGTAGATGCCCTGGTTCAGCTCGAAGTCGCCGAGCGAGCCGCGCGGATGCTGGGCGTCGGTCACGACGCCGGGCAGCGGCCCGCCCAGGCTGTCCAGATCGTGCGGATGGGCCAGCCCGAACAGGTGGCCGATCTCGTGGATCAGCGTGATGTAGCCGTACGCCCCGGCGTCGAGGTGCCCGCCGGCTTCGCGCGACCAGGCCCAGCTCGACAGGTTGAAGGCGGCGAAGCCCGCCAGGGCGCCGCCCGCTTCCGGAGGATATGCATAGCCGTAGCCCAGGCCCGGCGGGAAGTCGTACAGACCCAGGCGCAGGGTGGCCTGCGCCGGGTCCGCCACTTCGACGAAGGTGAGGTCGGCGACCTGCGCGAACATGTCGAAGGCCAGCCTTGCTTGCTGCTTCTCGTAGTCGTTCCAGCCGGTGAGGCGCTGCCGGGCCGAGCCGCCGTCGGAACTCAGGTCGATCACGTCCCCCTGGCGATGGAAGGCATAGGTGATGACGTTGCCTTCCAGGCGTGTGCCCAGGTCCAGGCTGCTGATCAGGGAGGAGGGCATGCGGGGCTCCGTGGCCGGGTGGATGGGGCGGGAGAGGGCCTCAGGCCCAGAGGTCGCCGAAGGTGATCACCGTATCGACCAGCGCTTCGAGGAAGGCGTCCGGCTGTTCGTCGGCCTCGAGGAACTGCAGGGCCAGGGTGCCGCGGTTCAGCGCGCCGCTCGTGAGTTCGGCGATCCAGTAGGTGGCGCCTTCCTCGTCCGCCTCGCGCATGAGCAGGGTCTGGTACAGCACCTCCACGTAGTCGGCGTCGCTGGCGGCACCGTAGCCGGCGCTGAACTCGTCCGAGTCGCCGAGCAGGCCGGCCACGGTGCCGAGTTCGACGCCGCCCAGCACGGCACCGGTCCAGTAGCCGTAGCCTTCGGCATCGGGCAGGCGATCGAGCATGCTCAGGTAGAGCGCGCCCACGGCCAGCGATTCCTGGGCGAGCGCTTCCACGTACAGGCGGCCCTCGTCGAAGTCGAGCTGGCGAATGTCGTGCAGCGTGTCCTGCCGGCTCTCGTCGTCCGCCTGTACCACCCAGGCGCCCTCGTCGTCGCGCGTGACGGCATAGTCGTGCACGCTGCCCCCGTACAGCACGACGTCCGCGCCGCCGTTGCCGTAGATCGTGTTCTCGCCCAGTCCGGCGTCGAACAGGTTGTCCAGCGCGTTGCCGATGAGCGTGTCGTTGCCGCTGCCGCTGATGGCGTTCAGCACGTCGACGCCATGCGCAATGGTGAAGCCGCCCGTCACGCCGTCGACGTACGACAGCCAGCCGCCGCCGCCCCATTCCACGTCGAGCGTCGCCGGCTGCAGATTGATGACGGCGTCCCTTTCGCCCTGGTACATGATGATGTGGCCGCCCGCGTTGCTCCAGATCGTGGTGTAGCCGTAGCCGGGCGCGGGCTCGTCGAGCAACCGATAGACCGTGTGGGCGTGGCCGGGGTCGTCGTTGACGCCGTACTTCTGCTGCAGGATCGCGATGTCCAGCGCCATCGGGCCGGTCGCCCAGCCGTAGGGCGTCTCCGGCGAAGCCTTGGGCAGCGGGCCGGTGATCCAGCCGTCGTTGTAGGACATCATGGTGTAGACGCCCTGGTTGAGCTCGTAGAAGCCGGTCGAGCCTTGCGGATGGTAGGTGTCGACGATCACGCCCGGCATGAGCGGCGAGCCTCCGCCGTCGTCGTGCGGATGGGCCAGGCCCAGCACGTGGCCGAACTCGTGCGTGAGCGTGATGAACGCATAACCGCCCTGGTCGAGGTTGCCGCCGGCTTCGCGCGACCACAGCGGGCTGCCGATATTGAAGGCGGCGAAGCCGCCGCCCTGACCGGCGATGACAGCGCCGGGCGCCACCCCGAAACCGAGCATCCCCGGGGCGTCGAAATCGAACAGCGCCAGGCGGATGTCGGCGTCTTCGGGCGCCTCGACCTCCACGAAGCTGAGCTGGGTGACGCGCGCAAACGTCTCGAAAGCCAGCCGCGCCTGTTGTTTCTCGTAGTCGGTCCAGCCGGCGAGGACCTGCGTGCCGCCGTCGCCGTCCTCGTCCATGTCCAGATCGACCGTCGCGCCGTCGTCGTAGAACGCATAGGTGATGACCGAACCTTCGAGGCGCGAGCCCCAGTCCAGGGTATCGAGCAGGGAAACCGCCATGTTGCCTCCGGATACGTCGCCAGTTGCGAATAGTGTCGTCATGTGACGAGAACTTGGCGAGTGTATAGAACTCCGGCGGCGGGGCCAACGCGGACGAGACGCCGGGCCCGCCTACAATGGCGGCAATCCCACTTTTGCAACACCGCCATGAGCAAGCACCAGGCGCGCAAGCGCTTCGGCCAGCACTTCCTCGTCGACGAGGGCGTCATCGAAGGCATCGTCCGCGCCATTGCCCCGGCGCGCACCGACCTGATGGTCGAGATCGGGCCGGGCCTGTCGGCGCTCACCGCGCCCCTGCTCGAGCGCCTGGATCGCCTGCACGTGGTGGAGATCGACCGCGACCTCGTCGCCCGCCTGCGCCGGGCCTACCCGGCCGAACGGGTGCACATCACCGAGGCCGACGCCCTGACGGTCGATTTCGGCGCCTTCGGCGAGAGGCTGAGAGTGGTCGGCAACCTGCCGTACAACATCTCCACGCCGATCCTGTTCCATCTGCTCGACTACGCTGACCACGTGCGCGACCAGACCTTCATGCTGCAGAAAGAGGTGGTGGACCGCATGGTGGCCGCGCCGGGCGACAGCGACTACGGCAGGCTGGCCGTGATGCTGCAGGCCCGGTATGACATGGAAAAGCTCTTCGACGTGCCCGCCGACGCCTTCGACCCGCCGCCCAAGGTGGTGTCGGCCATCGTGCGCATGGACCCGCTGCCCGCCGAGCGCCCGCGCCCGGCGAGCCAGCGCGCCTTTGCCCAGACCGTCACGCGCGCCTTCGCGCAGCGCCGCAAGATGCTGCGCCGCGGGCTGGGCGACTGGGCCGCGCTGGTGCCCTGGGAGGCGATCGGCGTCGCGCCGACCGCGCGCGCCGAGGAGGTCTCGGTGGCGCAGTTCATGGCGATGTCGGATGCGCTGGTGGCGGCGGGGGCGCTGGCCGGCGAGCGCTGAGGCGGGGCCGGCAAGCCTGGTGCAGGCCTGTCAAGCCGGCAAGCCCAGCACCTGCTTGGCGACGATGTTGCGCTGGACTTCATTGGTGCCGCCGTAGATGGTCGTGATGATGGCGTTCATCAGCGGTGCCAGCGGGGCCAGGCGCACCCCGCCCAGGTCCACCTGGCCGTAGGCGCTGCCGGCTTCGGCGGCAGACTCGGCAAGCTGGTCGCTGATGCGGCCGTACGTCTCGGTCGCCCAGATCTTGAGCAGCGACACATCGGGCGGCAGCGGTCGGCCTCGCTTGACGAAGTCGCTGAAGCGTTCATAGAGCGCGCCCAGGTCTTCGGTGTCCAGGAGCAACTCGGCATACCGGGCCCGGAAGTCGGCCTGCTCGAAGGCCGCGCTCGTCTGGCCGAGAGCGCGGAGCTGATGCAGGGCGTATCGCGACTGCTGGGGGCTGCCGACGAAGATGCGTTCGAATCCGAGCAAGGCCTTGGCGATGGTCCAGCCCTGGTTCAGTTCGCCCACCAGGTTGGCCTGCGGCACACGCACGTCGTCGAAGAACACCTCGCAGAACTCTTCGTCGCCGTGGATGTTGCGAATCGGCCTGACGGTGATGCCCGGCGTGGCCAGGTCGACGAGCAGAAAGCTGATGCCCGCCTGCTTCCTGGCGGCCTTGTCGGTACGCACCAGCAGGAAGATGTGGGTGGCGTCCTGGGCCAGCGTCGTCCATATCTTCTGCCCGTTGACGACGAAGTCCTGGCCGTCGGCGAGCGCCTCGGTGCGCAGCGATGCCAGATCCGATCCGGCGTTCGGCTCGGAGTAGCCCTGGCACCACACGTGCTCGCCCGAGAGAATGCGGGGCAGGTAGGTCTGCCGCTGCTCGGGCGTCCCGTATCGGATCAGCACCGGGCCGAGATTGATGATGCCCTGGTCGGGCGTGCGCGCCACGCCCCAGGCTTCGCTTTCCTCCATGAAGGCGAGCAGCTTTTCCGGGGCGAGCGCCATGCCGCCATGTTCACGAGGCCAGGCCGGTGCCAGCCAGCCCTGGCGCGACAGGGTGAGATACCAGTCCCGAACCTCGTGCCAGCGCAGTCGGCGTGGCGGGAAGCGCAGTGCATCGGGATAGTGCCGCGCGAAAAACGCTCTGACGGTGCGGCGGAACTGCTCGTCGCCCAGCGCGTTCCAGTCGGTGTCGGGCGACGGTACGTCGCCCGGGTCCTCGTCCGTCGCATGCTCGACGGCCGGGCTCGACAGGCAGAGATAGCGCAGGCGATGCGCTGCGGCATTGCCCAGCCAGGCGTTGCCGCCGAGCGCGCGCTTGAAGTAGAGGCCGATGTCGTGTTCGTCGGTATAGCCGATCGCGCCGTGAAACTGGATGGCGAGGCGCGTGACGAAGCGCGCGGCGTGTGCGGCCCGTGCCTTGGCGCGACTGGCCAGGCGTGGCAGCGCGTCGGGGTCGGCGTCGAGTTCGCGCAGCACTTGCTCCAGCGTCGACTCGGCCAGTTCCAACTGCAGCAGCGCGTCGACCATGCGGTGCTGCAGCGCCTGGTTGGCGCCGATCGGCTTGCCGAACTGCACACGGGTCTTGAGATAGTCGAGCGTGATCTCGTGGGCGCGCCGCGCGGCGCCGGTCAGTTCGGCGGCCTGCGCCAGCCGTGCGGTGTCGTTGGCCAGCTCGATGGCTGCGGCGGCCGGCGTGCCGCTCGCCAGGCGGAATGCGGCCGGTAGGCGCGCGCCGTCCAGCGTGATCCTGGCCAGCGGCAGGCCTTCCAGACGTTCTTCCGTGCTCACGCGCACGCCAGGTGTACCTTGCGGCAGCCAGTAGACGCCCGGGGATTCGTCGTCGCAGGCGCTGATCAGCCAGCCGTCCGCCGAGTCGCCGAGACAGACCCAGCGTTTGTCTCCGTACAGGAGCACGTCGTCGCCGTCGCGCTCGGCGCGCGTTTGCCTGCACTCGGCCTCGCTCAATTGGCCGAGGCGCTCCTGCCAGGCCAGGGCGATCACACGGCCGCCGTCGGCGACGTCGGCCAGCAGCTCGTCGCGCAAGGCCGACGCCGGCAGGCGGACGAGGGCCGCCACGGTCTGCACGCACAGCCCGACGTAGGGTTCGGGCAACGGGTGCTCGCCCACGGCGCTCGCCACCGCGCAGGCATGACGCACGCCCAGCCCCAGGCCACCGAGGGCTTCGGGCACGAGCAGGGCGGACCATCCGCTGTCGGCCAGGCGCTGCCAGAGGGCGCGGTCGAACTGCCGTTCGGTGCGTACCTCTTCGCGCAGGCGCTGCAGCGGCGATTCGCCGCGGAGCAGGTCGAGCGCGCTGTGGCGGAAGGTCCGGACTTCTTCCCGGACGGGATCCAGCAAGGCTTCGGTCATGGTCATGGGGTCATTTGCCGGTGAACACCGGGACACGCTTTTCGAGAAAGGCGCGCTGTGCCTCCTTCGCATCGTCGGTGGCGCCGATGAGCGCCGTCATGTCCTGCTCGTAGCGATAGCCATCGCGCAGCGACATGTGTTCGATGGTGTTGAGCGTGTGCTTGGCAAGCTTGGTGGCCGCCGGGCTTTTTGCGGCGATCTCGTGGGCGATCTCCAGCGCAGCAGGCAGCAGGCGGTCGGGCTCGACGCAGGCCTCGACGATGCCCAGGCGATACAGTTCCTGCGCATCGACGCGTTGACCGGTGAGCATCATCCGGCGCGTGCGCGAGTGGCCGAACAGGCGCATGGCGTGGCGCCCGCCGCCCAACAGGCCCACGTTGATCTCGGGCAGCCCGACCACGGCCTGCGTGGAGGCGATCAGCACGTCCGCAGAGGCGGCGATCGCCAGCCCCGCGCCCAACGCCGGGCCGTTGATCGCGGCGACGACCGGCTTGGCGCACTCGCGGATGGCGTGGAAGCACTCGCGCGTGCGTCGGGAATGCGCCGGCAGGTCGCCCGGCCCCCGGATGACGTCCTTGCGGCCCTTCAGGTCCGCACCCGCGCAAAACACCTTGCCCGCACCGGTCAGCACGACGGCCCGGACGTCGGGCGTCTCGCTGATACGGTCCAGAGCCGCGGTGAGTTCGTCGTTGAGGGTGCGCGAGAGCGCGTTCACCGGGGCGAAGTTCAGCGTGAGGATGGCGACGTGACCGTCGTGGCGGACGTCTAGCTGGGTGTAGTCGGACATGATTTCCTCCATGGGCAGACTCGCGGAACGCGAGGTTCAGATGATGTGTGCGGCGCGCAGGCGGGCGATGCGCTCGGGCGTCTCGCCCAGTTCCTGCAGGACCTCGTCGGTGTGTTCGCCGATGAGGGGCGGCCCGCGCCGGGCGATGCCGTCGGACTCGGTGAAACGCAGAGGGCTGGCCACCTGCGGCACCTCGCCGGCCAGCGCATGCGGCAGATGGCGCAGCATGCCGCGATGCCGCACCTGGGCCTCGGCGAAGACTTCCGGCACGCTGTTGATGGGGCCGCAGGGCACGCCGGCCGTGCCGAGCACCGCTTCCCAGTGCGCCCGCGTCTCGCGTACGAACACTGCGGTCAGCAGGGCGGTCAGGCTGGCCTGGTTCCGCACGCGGGCGCCATTGGTCGCGTAGCGCGCGTCGGCGGCGAGTCCGGGTTGCCCGATGGCGGCGCACAGACGCGCGAACTGGCCGTCATTGCCCACGACCAGCACCATGTCGCCATCCTGGCACGCGAAAACCCGCTGCGGCTGGATGTTGGGATGCGCGGTGCCGGTGCGCTGCGGGGTGCGCCCGCTCATCAGGTAGTTCATCGCCTGGTTGGCGAGCAGGCTGACCTGGACGTCGAGCATGCCGAGATCGATGTGATCGCCGCGGCCCGTGCGTTCGCGCTGGGCAATGGCGGCAAGCGCGCCCACGGCGGCGTAGACCCCCGTGACGAGGTCCACGATGGGCACGCCGACCTTCTGGGGCGTCCCTCCCGGCTCCTCGGCGGGCTCGCCGGTGATGCTCATCAGGCCGCCCATCGCCTGGATCAGGAAGTCGTAGGCCGGCGCGGCCGCGCGCGGCCCGGATTGGCCAAAGCCGGTGATCGAGCAGTACACCAGGCGCGGATTGACGCGGCTCAGGCTGGGGTAGTCCAGACCGAAACGGGCCAGCGTGCCGACCTTGAAGTTCTCCAGCACCACATCGGATTGCGCGGCCAGGCGGCGCACGAGGTCCTGGGCCTCGGATTTGTCCAGGTCGAGCGTGATGGAGCGTTTGCCGCGATTGGCGGTGAGGTAGTAGCCGGCGTCGCCCGGGCCCGAGGGCGTTTCGAGGAATGGCGGCCCCCAGGCGCGGGTATCGTCGCCGTTGCCGGGACGTTCGACCTTGATGACATCGGCGCCCAGGTCGGCCAGCAACTGGCTGGCCCAGGGGCCGGCGAGCACACGGCTGAGATCGAGGACGCGGATGTGCGAAAGCGGAGCGGATGGGTTGGGCATACCTGAGGTGCAGAGGCAAGAGAGTCAGACGAGAGTGCGGATGGGCTCGCCGCGGCGCCACGCCAGGATGTCCTCGACTGCGTCTGTGTAGTACTGCCGGTAGTTCTCCCGGGAGACGTAGCCCACATGCGGGCTGAGCAGCGTGCGCGGGGCACGCAGGATGGCCGCCTCGCGGGGCAAGGGCTCGCGCTCGTACACGTCCAGGGCCGCGCCGGCGATCCGGCCTTCGGCCAGGGCCTCGCACAGCGCGGCTTCGTCGAGCAGCGCCCCGCGCGAGGTGTTGACCAGGAATGCATCCGGCTTCATCCACCGGAGTTCCGTGGCGCCCACGATGTGTCGAGTCGCCGGGCCCAGGACCAGGTGCAGGCTGACGACGTCGGACTGTGCGAACAAGGTTGCCTTGTCGGCCAGTTCGACGCCCTGTTCGGCACAGCGTTCTGCCGTGATGTTGGGGCTCCAGGCGAGCACGCGCATGCCGAACGCCTTGCCGTAGCGTGCGACGGCGGCGCCGAGTTTTCCCAGGCCGACGACGCCGAGCGTGTTGCCTGCCACCGTACGGCCCACCGACGGCTGCCACGTACCCTGGCGCAACGCAGCATCATTGCTGGCGGTGTCCTTGTAGAGACCCAGGATCATTGCCCAGGCCTGCTCCGCGGCCAGCAGCGGGTTGCTGCCCGTTCCGCACACGATGATGCCGCGCCGGGCGCACGTTTCCAGGTCGATGGCGGCGTTGCGCATGCCGGTGGTCACCAGCAATTTCAACTGGGGCAGCCGGGCCAGCAACGCGGCGTCGAAGCGCGTGCGCTCGCGCATTGCCACGATGACCTCGAACGGTTGCAGCCGTGCCGTCAGGGCGTCGGTGTCGGCCAGCGAGTCGTGGAAGCACTGGAGCGAGGCGCCGGGGATGCGGCTCCAGTCGGCTGCCCGGCGTGCGGCGTCCTGGTAGTCGTCGAGAACAGCGATGTGCATATCAATTCACCGTGATGTTGCGTTCGCGGATGACTTCTTCCCATTTTGCCGACTCGTCCTTCACGAAGGCCGAAAACTCCTGTTCGCCGAGAAATTGCGGCACCAAGCCCATATCGACCGTCTTCTGCCGCACGCCCTCGTCCGCCGTGGCGGCTTCGACGGCTTGCAGCAGCTCGGCGCGGATCGCCGGCGGCGTGTCCTTGTGCACGAAGAAGCCGAACCAGGTGCCGGAGAACACGCCCGGGGCGACGCCCGATTCTTCCACCGTGGGGATGTCCGGCAGTTCTTGCACCCGCTCCGGCGTCGTCACCGCGATCGCGCGCAGGCGGCCGGCCTGCGCATAGTGCAGCGACTGCATGGTGTCGAAGTAGGCGTCGATCTGCCCGCCCAGGAAATCGGCCATGGCCGGGCCCGTTCCCTTGTACGGGACGTGCACGATCTCGATGCCGGCGCGCATGGCGAAGAGCTCGGCGGCCAGGTGCGGACTTGCGCCGACGCCGGAGGATGCAAACGTGACACCGGTCTTGCTTTCCTTGGCGTAGTCGACGAGCTCCTTGACGCTGTGCACGGGCAGCGAAGGATGGACATAGAGCACGTTCGGTCCGACGGCTGCGAGCGCCAGCGGTTCGAGGTCCTTCGGATCGTAGGGAAGGTTGCTCATGAGCAGCGGGTTGGTCGCCATGCCGACGCTGCTCAACAGCAAGGTGTAGCCATCGGCAGGCGCGCGCGCCACATACGAAGAGCCTACGGCCGTGCCGGCGCCCGGACGATTCTCCGCGACGACCGGCTGTTGCCATTCGCGTGAGAGCTTGTCGGCGTAGACGCGGCCGAGCGTATCGGTGAGCCCGCCGGGCGCGAACGGAATGACGAGGTTGACGGGCTTCTCAGGGTAGGCGGCGCCCGCTTGGCCGGTGGCAGCGAACGCGAGCGCGAAGGCGCTCAACAGGCATCGAAACTTCATGGATCTCCTCCGATTCGGTTTTTACTTACCAGTAAGTAAAAACTATAGGCAATACTATCCTTCTTGGCAAGGGCGCCGGGTGGGCCTGCCGTCATCGATAGAACTCCATGGAAAAAAGAGAAGACCAGATCCTGCGGGCCGCAGTGGGAATATTCGGTTCGCGAGGCTACGAGCGCACGTCGCTGCAGGACATCGCCGATGTCGTCGGCGTCACCAAGCCCGCGCTCTACTACTACTTTCGCGACAAGGACACGCTGTATGCGCGCGTCGTGGTCGAGGCGCTGCGGCAACTGGTGGATTACGTGGAAGCTCGCGTCTCACGCCACAGCGAGCCCGAAGACCGTCTGCGCGAGTTCCTGATGTCCGCTGCGACCTTTCTTGGCGAGCACCGGGAAACATGGTTGCTGGCGTCGGGCGGATTCTGGTCCGCAGCGACCGGAGACTACCGCGAAGAGGCATTGCGCCTGCGCGATCATTTCGAGGGGATGCTGCGCGACGCGCTGGCGCAGGCCATTTCGGCGGGTGCCCTGCGGTCCGTGGACGTGGCACTGGCCGGACGCCTCCTGCTCTCCGGCCTCAACCAGATGCACCGCTGGCATTCTCCGGACGGCCCGCTCAGTGTGGTGGAGGTGGCCGATCGCTATCTGGACTTCGTACTGAACGGGCTGCGAGCCGAGCGTCCCGCGGCGGTGAGCGAGCCGCCCGCCGGCGCGCGCCGAGCGCGGCGCGCGCGTTCACCGGTCAAGTGAGGAGCGCCGGTCAGCCCTGCGCTTCGTCGGCCGCCAGGGCCGCGAGCGCGTCGGTATCGACCGCCCGGGCAGGCCGGCACCGCGTCGGTATGTTACGCCGGCCGCGCCGCAGCTTCGATGGGCAGGCCGGCCGCGCGCCGCAGCGCCGGGCCGATGCCGTCTTCGACCGGCAGTCCGTAGCGGCGTGCGAGTTCGCCGGCGCGGCCGGTGTACGCACCCGAGCCGAGCACGATCTGGCGGGCGCCGTCGTGGCGCCTGGCGTCCTCGATCGCGCCATGCAGGCGCGCCTCGGCCAGAGGCGTGCGTGCGGCGCTCGGCCCGACGCCCACGCCGGTGGCGCGCACCGTCCCCAGCCCGGCGGCGCCGTAGCGTTCGAGCAGGTCCCGTATACCGGCGACCGCCTGCGTCACGGTCGTGACGACGGTGAACGCCAGGCCGCGCGCGACAGCCGCTTCGATGGCCGCCTGCGCCAGGCTGAACACCGGACGGGCGGTCTGCGCGCGCGCCTCGGCCACCGCGATGTCGTCGAAGCAGGCCATGACGTAGCCGTCGTAGCCGTCGTGCGGGCGGCGTCGCAGCAGGGCGAGGACGGCCGCGGCAGCGGCGCGCCGGTCGGCCGCGCTTTCGATGGCGCGCGGCCCGGTCTCGGGATTGAGGACCACCGCGCGCAGGCCGGCCGGCGCGGCCGCATGCGCGGCCAGCCGCAGGGCGGCGGTGATGCCGCCGTCGGTGTTGGGGTTGACGACCAGCAGGC
>NZ_VLTJ01000025.1 GCF_007558815.1 Verticiella sediminum
ACCTGGCGATCGTGCCGGCCAGAACAGGGCCAGGCAGGGCTGGAGATACGCTTCGAGTGCATCTTTCCAGCGCCCGTCGTGGTCGGCCTCGGGGGCCGCGTGCGGGTAGGGTTCGGGCAGCGGATCGCCTGGCGGCAAGGCAGCGGGCATGTCGTCTCCTGGGAAGACGACAGCCTACGGCCGCCAGCGCTCCCGTGCCGCACAAGTGCGGCGGATGGCACGCAGTGGTTTTTTGCCGCCGGCGCCGGGCCGCCCCAAGGCAAAAAGCGCCCCCTTGGGGGGGCAGCCAGCCGAAGGCGCAGCGTGGGGGCACATAAAAAAAAACCCCCATACGCTGTCCCGTATGGGGGTCGACGGCGACCGTCTGAGGGGGATCGACGCCCGCCTGCCGAAGAAACTGGCCCGTGCATACCGCGAAAGCCGCACCGGTCATGGATGGACAACCCGGCATTGCCGGGGTTCCCGTTATTTTCAGTTCACGCCCGCCATCTGTTTCTGGCGTGCGCGCTTGCGGTAGAACGACCATGCCAGGCCCAGGATCAGGGCCAGACCGGCGGCCAGGAAGCCCGCGCTGATCGGCCGCGAGACGAACACCACCATGTCGCCGCGCGAGAGCAGCAGGGCACGGCGGAAGTTCTCCTCGACCATGGGGCCGAGCACGAAGCCGAGCAGCAGCGGCGCAGCTTCGAAGCGCAGCCGCATGAAGAGGTAGCCCACCAGGCCGAACAGCAGCACCATGTTCACGTCGAACAGGTTGTTGTTGGTCGAGTAGACCCCCACGCAGACGAAGAACAGCGCCGTCGGGAAGAGGAACTTGTAGGGCACCGAGAGCAGTCGGATCCACATGCCGATGAGCGGCAGGTTCAGGACCAGCAGCAGGATGTTGCCGACCCAGAAGCTGGCGATCAGGCCCCAGAAGATGTCGCCGTGCTCGACGATCATCTGCGGACCGGGCTGGATGCCGTGGATGATGAGCGCGCCCAGCATCAGGGCCATCACCGGGTCGCCCGGGATGCCCAGGCTCATGGTCGGGATGAAGCCGGTCTGCGTACCCGCCGAGCAGGCGGCCTCGGGCGAGGCCACGCCTTCGATCGCGCCGCGCCCGAAGCGCTTCGGCTCCTTGGCGACCTTCTTCTCGGTGGCGTAGGCGATGAACGAGGCGATCGTCGGGCCCGTGCCGGGCAGCACGCCGAACAGCGAGCCGATGGCCGTGCCGCGCACGAGTGCGCCGCGCGACTGCTTGATATCGCCCTTCTCGGGACGCAGCGACTTCATCGAGACTCTGCCGCTGCCCTCGACCTTCACCGCCGCCTTCATCTTGTTCACGTTGCGCAGGATGTCGGCGATGCCGAACAGACCCATGGCGAGCGCGACCAGCGAAAGGCCGTCGGACAGCTCCATGATGCCGAAGTTAAAGCGCATCACGCCCGAGTTGACGTCGGTGCCGACCACGCCCAGCAGCAGGCCGAGCGCGACCATGGCCACGCCCTTGACGGCCGAGCCCTTGGCGAGCGTCGCGCCGGCGAGCAGGCCGACCACCATCATCGAGAAGTACTCGGCGGGGCCGAACTTGAAGGCCACCTCGGTAAGCAGCGGCGTGAACAGGATCATGGTGACGATCCCGACTGTCGCGCCGCAGAACGAGGAGAACATCAGCATGAACAGCGCCGAACCGGCCTTGCCCTGTCGGGCGAGCGGGTTGCCGTCCAGGCAGGCGACCGCGTGCGAGGCGGTGCCCGGCATGTTCAGCATGATCGAGGTGATCCCCCCGCCGTACTGCGAGCCGTAGTAGATGCCGGCCAGCATCACCAACGCCGCGGTCGGCGTCATGGTGTAGGTCAGCGGCAGCAGCATGGAGATCGCGGCCAGCACGCCCATGCCCGGCAGCACGCCGATCAGGTTGCCCATGAACACGCCGAAGGCGGCCCACATCAGGTTGTAGGGCTGAAAGGCAACCCCGAAACCCATTATCAAATTGTCGAGCAGCTCCATGGCGTCACCCCCAACGGAAGAGCGGGAACTGCAGTTGCAGGAAGTACGAGAAGATGATCGTACCCACCACGGTCACCCCCAGTGCCAGGAGCAGCGCGTGCAGCGGTTTCTGGTCTCGATCGCCCATGGCGGCGATGAGGACCAGCGCGAAGGTCGCCGGCACGAGGCCGCCGACATGACCAAGGAAGATGAAGGCGATCACCCCGGCGATGATGCAGCCCCAGCCGCGCCAGTCGGGCGGGTCGCCGCTGATGTCGTGTTCCATGTCTTCCTCGGCGACGGGGTCGGCCGTCAGGGCGATCAGGATGCCCAGGCCGACGAGCAGCACGCCCAGGGCGACCGGGAAGAACCCCGGACCCATGCGTGCCAGCGTACCGATGGTGTATCGGCTGCCTTCGACAATGGCGCCGAGGCCGAGCAGGACGACGACGCCTCCCCCGAGGAGATCGCTCCTGCTCTTGTGTCTCAACCAATTCATTCGTTTCCCTCTCTATGGCCGGCAAGGCGAGGAGCCCGCAGCCGGCTGGGTATTTCTCTGGAAGTGTGGCCGGCTGCCCTGAAGACGAAGGCGCACGACTCTGCTTTTTTTCTCCGCAAAGAGAAAAACGTGCAGGATACGAAGGGAGACTTTCAGTCGGCTTTCAGGGGGCGTGCTGCGATGCAACACGCGAGAGCGGTAGGCGAATGGTGGCGTCCAGCCCGACATTCCCCTGGGCATCGGAGTCTCCGTCGCCTAGGGTGATGTCCCCGTTGTCGCGTTGCACAAAGGCACGTGCGATGGCCAGGCCGAGCCCGGCGCCGCCGCCTTCGGGGGCGGGAGCCAGGCGCGCGAAACGGTCGAAGGCTTCCTCTCGCCGCTCGGCGGGGATGCCGGGGCCGTTGTCGGTCACGCGGAGCCAGCCGAAGCCGCCGGCCTCGCCGCAGGCCAGCGAGATCTGCCCGCCGCGCGGCGTGTACTCGAGCGCGTTGTGCAACAGGTTGGCGACGGCCTCGCGAATGCCGTCGGCATGCCCGCGGACCCAGGCGGCACCGTCCTCGTCGCCCTCCCAGCCCAGGTCGATGCCGCGCTGGTCGGCCATCGGCAGGTACTCGATCAGCACGTCGCGTCCGCAGGCGGCCAGATCGAAGGCCGCCGGGCCGGCCTGCGGCGTATGGCGCGCCAGGGCCAGGCTGAGCAGTTGCGTGGTGAGGCGGCGGGTCTTGTCCAGGCGCGCGATGAGGGCGCGCACGCTTTCGCGCATGCGCTGTGGATCGGACTCGCGCAGCGCATACTCGGCCTGCGTGAGCATCACGGTCAACGGCGTGCGCAACTGATGCGAGGCGTCGGCGAGGAACTGGGTCTGCTCGTCCACCATGGCCTGCTGGCGCCGGATGTGATGATTCACGGCCTCCACCAGCGGCGCCACTTCGCCGGGCACCGCCGAGGCGTCCAGCGGCGTGGCATCGTCGGGCGCCCGCGCGGCCACCTCTGCCCGCAGGCGCACCAGCGGCCGCAGCCCCCAGCTCACCCCCAGCCACAGCAGCAAGGCCATGACCAGCAGCACGCGCACGTCGCGCCAGGTCTCCTGGCGCCATGCGGAGCTCTCCGCGTTGGTTCGCTCGGCGTTGCTCTGCGCGGCCTGGATCAACACGAAGGCGGGCCCGCGCGGGGTGACGACCGGGCGCACCTGAGCCGCGACGCGCATCGGCTCGCCCTCGACCATGGCGTCGAAGAAGGCCATGCCGGGCGCGGCAGCCTCGCGCCAATCGGGCGGCAGCGGCAGCTCGGCGTCGCCGATGAGGGCCTTGGCCGCAGCGAGCGCGGTGGTGGGATCGGCCAGCGGGTCCGCCCCCAGCCGCTGGATCTGGTAGCGCACCGGCGTCTCGCTGCTGCCGATCACCTTGTAGGCGATGGCCGCGGTATCCACGTCGAGCTGCCCGTTGGCCTCGAGATGCACGCTGCGCCCGAGCACGCCCATGGGCACGCGCAAGGCGCCGTCGTAGACGGCGCGCGCCATGTCGCGCAGCGTGTGATAGTCGTTGTAGCGATCGAGCGCGAGCGAGCCGAGCATGCCGGGCAGCAGCAGGCAGAGCAGCATGCCCTTGAGGCTCAGGCGATAGCGGCGCATCGCCGGGCCGCTGGCCTCGCCGGGCTTGCGCCGCCTGGCGCGTGAGCCGTACATCGAGCGCCCGGGTTCAGGACGGCTCGGCGGAGCCGGCCTTCAGCATGTAGCCAAGCCCGCGCACCGTGACGACGTTCACGCCGCTGTCGGCGAGCTTCTTGCGCAGCCGGTGCATGACCACCTCGATGGCGTCGGGACCCGCGTCGCTCTGCATCTCGAATACCTTGTCGAAGAGCTGGGCCTTGGTGACCGGCTTGCCGAAACGCTGCACGAGGGCGGCCAGCGCAGCACGCTCGCGCGGCGTGAGGGCGAGCAGATCGCCGTCGAGCGAGAAGCTGCGTGTCTCGCTGTCGAACACCAGGCGGCCGTATTGCACGCGCGTGCTGCGCTGGCCGCGGCCGCGCCGACCCAGCGCCGTGAGCCGCGCCTCGAGCTCGGCCAGCGCGAAGGGCTTGGTGAGAAAGTCGTCGGCGCCCAGGTTCAGCCCGCGCACGCGGTCGTCGAGCGCCCCCTGGGCCGTGAGGATCAGCACCGGCGTGGTGTCGCCGCCCTCGCGCAGCTCGCGCAGCCACACCAGGCCGTGGGTGTCGGGCAGGCGCAGGTCGAGCACGATGGCGTCGTACTCGGTGGTCGTGACCATGGCGCGCGCGCTGCGCACGTCGGGCGCGCGGTCCGGCACGAACCCGCTCTGCGCGAGCGCGCGCAGCAGCCAGTTGGCGAGGTCTTCCTCGTCTTCGACGACCAGCAGCCTCATCGGCTCACGCCCGTTCGAGCAGGCGCCTGGCGCACAGCTCGCCGGGCCCAAGCACGCCCGGCTCGCCCGCTGCGGAGCCGCCCGAGCGCACCGGCGCGGCGTCCAGGCGGGGCCGCGCACCATGCATGTGCTGGCGCAGATAGCGTGTCTCGCTGCCGCGCCGGAACAGGATGGCGGACAACTCGTTGAGCGCCTCGGTGTAGACGTCGCGCTTGAACTCGATGACCGCGTCGAGCGGCACCCAGTATTCATTCCAGCGCCAGGCATCGAACTCCGGGTGCTTGGTCGCGCGCAGCGAGACGTCGGAATCGCGCCCCAGCATGCGCAGCAGGAACCAGATCTGCTTCTGCCCCTTGTAGTGACCGCGCCATTCGCGGCGTACGAAGCGATCCGGCACGGTGTAGCGCAGCCAGTTGCGCGTGCGCCCCAGGATGCGGACGTGTTCCGGCCTCAACCCGACTTCTTCATGCAGCTCGCGGAACATGGCCTGCACCGGGCTTTCACCGTGCTTGATCCCGCCTTGCGGGAATTGCCAAGCGTGTTCGCGTATCCGCTTACCCCAGAAAACCTCGTTTTTTTGATTGACGAGGATGATGCCGACGTTGGGACGGTAGCCTTCACGATCCAGCATGGCCACCTCCAGTAATTTCTATACAATTGAAATCGATTATATCGATGACCTCGCCACCCTGCGAGGTCTTTCCTTTTCCCTACGGCCCAGCCCGGGCCAGCCTCTCCAGCCCGCGATGCGCGCCTCCAAATACCACATCAACACCCTGAAAGAAGCTCCTTCCGACGCCGAAGTGGTCAGCCATAAGCTGATGACCCGGGCCGGCATGATCCGCAAGCTCGCCGGGGGCATCTATACCTATATGCCGCTGGGCCTGCGCGTGATCCGCAAGGTGGAGGCCATCGTGCGCGAGGAAATGCAGGCGGCCGGCGCCATCGAGCTTCTGATGCCGGTGGTACAGCCCGCCGAGCTCTGGATGGAGTCGGGCCGTTGGGAACAATATGGCCCCGAACTGCTGCGGATCAAGGATCGCCACCAGCGCGACTTCGTGCTGCAGCCCACCTCCGAAGAAGTCATCACCGACATCGCGCGCGCCGAGATCCATAGCTGGCGCCAGTTGCCGCTCAACTTCTTTCACATCCAGACCAAGTTCCGCGACGAGCGCCGCCCGCGCTTCGGCGTGATGCGCGGGCGCGAGTTCACCATGAAGGACGCCTACTCCTTCGACCGCGACGAGGCCGGCGCCCAGGCGAGCTACGACATCATGTATCAGGCCTACATGCGCATCTTCCAGCGCCTGGGCCTGGAGTTCCGTGCCGTCGCGGCCGACACCGGCTCCATCGGCGGCTCGCGCAGCCACGAGTTCCAGGTCATCGCCGACACCGGCGAGGACCTGCTCGTCTACAACCCCGAGTCGGACTACGCCGCCAACATCGAGTTGGCGGAAGCCGTGGCGCTGGCAAGCGAGCGGCCGCCCGCGCGCGACGCCCTCGAGCGTGCCCCGACTCCCGGCGCGGCCAAGTGCGAGGACGTGGCCGCGCTGCTCAAGCTGCCGCTCACGCGGACGGTCAAGTCGATCGTGCTCGCCACCGACGGCGACGAGGGCGCGCAGATCTGGCTGCTGATGCTGCGCGGCGATCACGAACTCAACGAGATCAAGGCGGGCAAGGTGCCCGGGCTGGATCAGGGCTTTCGCTTCGCCACCGAGGCCGAGATCATCGAGCACTTCGGCTGCGAGCCGGGCTATCTCGGCCCCATCGGCACCGCCAGGCCGGTACGCGTGATCGCCGACCGCACAGTCGCCAACATGAGCGACTTCGTCTGCGGCGCCAATGCGCGCGATTTCCACTACACCGGCGTGAACTGGGGCCGCGACGTGCCCGAGCCCGAGCGGGTGGCCGACCTGCGCAACGTGGTCGCCGGCGACCCCGCGCCGGACGGCAAGGGCACGCTCGCCATCCAGCGCGGCATCGAGGTGGGCCACGTGTTCTTCCTCGGCACCAAATACTCCAAGGCGCTCAACGCCACCTTCCTGGACGAGAACGGCAAGCCGGCAGTGATGCAGATGGGCTGCTACGGCATCGGCATCACCCGCATCGTCGGCGCCGCCATCGAGCAGAACCATGACGAGCGCGGCATCGTCTGGCCCATGGCGCTGGCGCCGTTCCAGGTGGTGGTCTGCCCGGTGGGCTGGGGCAAGAGCGAGGCCGTGCGTTCGGCGGCGACCGAACTCTACGAAGCGCTGCTGGCGCAGGGCGTGGAGGCCGTGCTCGACGACCGCGACCTGCGCCCGGGCAGCATGTTCGCCGACTGGGAGCTCGTCGGCGTGCCCCTGCGCGTGACCATCGGCGATCGCGGCCTGAAGGACGGTGTGGTCGAGGTCCAGGCGCGCCGCGACGCCGAGGCCGCCAAGGTGCCGGCCGGCGAGGCGCTGGGCGAGGTGCTGGCGCGCATGCGCACACTCGCCTGATCCGGTTCGCTTGACCGGACTCGCCCGCCCGGCCCCGCCGGGCGGGCGAGTCCCGCGCGCAGTTCAGCGCAGAAAGAAGCCGCTGACCCTGCCGTCGGGCGTCATGCTCACCGTCGCCAGCCAGTCGTCCGCGCCCTGGCCGGGCGTCACCTTCCACACCCCCATGACCTGGCCGCCGCGCCGGATGTCGCCGAGCCGCTGCAGTTCATAGCCGGCCTTCAGGGCCGGGCCCACCTGCGCCGCCACCTCGCCGAACTGCGCCTGCGGGATGGCCGCGAACTCCGGCGTGCCGCGTGCGACGAAGCCCGCATGGTCCGTGCTCGCCAGCGCCTGCAGCATCTGGTCCACGGCTGGCCTTTCGTCGGCTTCGCCGGCGGTCCAGCCCGCCAACGGGGTCATCGCCAAACCGGCGACCAGCGCCCACGCGGCGCTCCGTATCCCGAATCCCATCTTTTCACGCTCCTGTCGCGTTGTTGATCTGCATCGGCGTGGCACACTCGCCGCGCCATCCGTGCGGGCGCTCGACGCCCGGCAGGACAGGCTGGCGGGCAGCACCGGATGTGCCCGCCGTTCGTCGCCGCCGGCCACGGTTCGCGGCGTCCCGGCGCCGTTCGTCGCATCGCCCTTGCTCACCCGCCCGCGCATGCGCAAGCTGTGCCCCATCGCCTCTGTCGCTGGAGTCCCCGCATGCCACATGCTCTCACCCCCTGGATGATCGTCCATCTCGCCGCCGCCGTGGCGGCCATAGTACTGGGCGCCACGGTCTTTCTGCGCCGCAAGGGTTCGCGCTCGCATCGTCGGCTGGGCCGCGCCTGGGCCGTGCTGATGCTGATCGTGATCGGTTCATCGTTCCTGATCCGCACGGGCGGCCATTACTCCTGGCTGCACCTGCTGTCCGTCGGCAGCCTGGCCGCCCTGGTGCTGGCCGTTTATCATGCCCGCAAACACAACCTGCGCGCGCATCGCTCGGCCATGCTCGGCCTGTACGTCGGCGGCCTGGTCATCGCTGGCATCTTCACCCTGCTGCCCTCGCGGGTACTGGGCTGGCATCTCTGGAACGCCCTCGGATGGCTGAGTTGACTCGCCCCCCCTTCGCCGGCAGGCGCCCGGCCCTGCTGTCGTTCGGCATCACGCTGGCTGCCAGCACCTTGGTCGCGCTCGTCCTGGCGGCCCTGGTGCCGGGCGTGGGCGGCTGGCGTTCCGCGGCCACCCACGCCTACGCCATCGGCCTGCTCGGCTGGGCCTGCATCGACGGCGGCCGCCGCCTGCTCTGGCCGCGGCGCGCGCCGCCCGTCGCCGGCATGCTGCTCCTGAGCGCGGCCGGCATGCTGGCCGCCTTCGTGCTCGGCTCGCTCCTGGCCGCGGCGCTGCTCGGCAGCTCCGCGGACTGGCTGCTCGGCATGGGCGAGCAGCGGCCCGTGCTGGTGGCCGCCGCCATGGCCACCCTGGTGGCGACCACGCTGGTCGCCGGCTCCAATTGGGCGATCCAGGCCACCGCCGCCCTGCGCCTGCGCGCGCAACTGGATCAAGCCCGCGCCGACGCCGCCGAGCATCTCGCGGACGACGCCCAGCTACGGCTGCTGCGCGCGCAGCTCGACCCGCACATGCTGTTCAACACCCTGGCCACCCTGCGCGCACTGGTCGCGCTGGACCCGGCTCGCGCCGAAGACATGCTCGATCGCCTGGTGGAGTTCCTGCGCGCCACGCTCGAAGGCTCGCGACGCCTGCGGCACGCCTTGCGCGACGAATTCGGCGTGCTCGAGGACTATCTGCACCTGATGGCCATCCGTCTTGGCAGCCGCCTGCGCTACCGGCTCGATCTGCCGCCCGCGCTCGCCGGGCACGGCGTGCCCGCCCTGCTGCTGCAGCCCCTGGTCGAGAACGCCCTGCGGCACGGCCTCGAACCGCTGCGCGAAGGCGGCGAGATCCAGGTCGCCGCATGGCGCGACGGCGCCTGGCTGTGCCTGGCCGTGGTCGACACCGGCGCCGGCATGGCGCCGCCGCCGTCCGGCGCTGCCTCGTTCGGCCTGGACGCCGTGCGCCGCCGGCTGGCCGCCAGCTACGGCGAGGACGCATACCTGGAGATCGCCTCGCCCTGGCCGGCCGGAGCCGGCGGCGGGACACGGGTGCTGATCGCGCTGCCGCTGTCGCGCGAGGCTCGCCGCGCACCCGAGCGGCCGCTGGACGAAGACCGGAGGCCCTGCCCATGAATGCTCCCGCCGCCCGCGCGCGCGGCCTGATCGCCGAGGACGAACCGCTGCTCGCGCAGGCGCTGCACGCGCAGCTCGCCCAGGCCTGGCCCGAACTGGAAATCCTGCCGCACGCCACCGACGGTTACGCCGCGCTCGAAGAGCTCGAAGCCCGCCGCCCCGATGTCGCTTTCCTGGACATTCGCATGCCGGGGCTGACCGGGCTGGAAGTCGCGCGCGTCGTGCTGGAGGACTGGCCCGAGGGCACGCCCGCCCCGCTGCTGGTCTTCGTGACCGCCTACGATGCGCACGCGGTCGAGGCCTTCGAGCTGGCCGCCGCGGACTACCTGCTCAAGCCCGTGACGGCGGACCGGCTGCGCGCGTGCGTCGAACGCCTGCGCGGCCGCCTGCACGCGCGCGAGGGCATCGACCTCGCCGCGCTGGCGCAGCGCCTGTCCCCGTTGCTCGCGCCCGCGGCCGCCGCGCAGGCCCCGCTGCGCTACCTGCAAGCCGGCACGCCGCAAGGCGTACGCATGCTCAGGACGGATACCCTGTACTACCTGCGCGCAGCCGACAAGTACGTGATCGCCTGCGGCGACGAAGGCGAGGCGCTGCTGCGCACCAGCCTCGGCGCGCTCGAGGCGCAACTGGACCCGGCGCGCTTTCTGCGCATCCACCGCAACACCATCGTCAATCTGGACTACGTGACCCAGGCCGAGCGCGACGCCCGCGGGCAGGTGCGCCTGCACCTGCGCGGCTCGCCCGAAACGCTGGTGGTGAGCCGGCTGCACCAGGAGCGGTTCAAGGCGATGTGAGTTGCCCGGCCGCGCCTCAGCGCCGCCGATAGACCAGCGCGATGCGCGCGAACGCGATCTCGACCGCCTGGCTGCCCGCCTGCAGGGTGGTGAAGCGCCCGCGGTGAAAGATCATCAGCCGCTTGCCCAACGGAAAAGGGATGAACTTGACGTACTGCACGTCCTCCCAGGCCACCTCGCGCCGCATGATCCAGGTCTGGCGCAGGCCGTGCTCGTCGATGGTGACCACGGAGCGCTGCATGGCGATCGCCAGCAAGGCCAGGCCGACATAGCAGAACACCACGGTGAAGCCGAACGCGGTGCCCAGGCTCTCCTGGGACGCGCTCATGGCCGCCGCGAGAATCTGCAGGGTGATGATGGCCAGCACCACCCAGGCCGCGATCTTGACGACCCTGCGATAGGCCGGGCCGACCACGGGCGGATCCAGTTCCTGCAGCAGCGCCGCGCGCTCGGCCTCGCTCACCCTCACCGACATGCAGCGGCCTCGCGCGCCGCCAGCGCATTGCCGGCGCGGCTCTCGTTGCGCCGCCCGATGCGCTGCGAGATCCAGAGTCCGATGCCGACCACGGCGTCCAGGTCCACCCCCGTGCGGATGCCCATCCCGTGCAGCATGTAGAGCACGTCCTCGGTCGCGACGTTGCCGGTCGCCCCCTTGGCATACGGGCAGCCGCCCAGGCCGGCGACCGACGCATGGAAGATCGCCACGCCCACCTGCATCGCCGCGACGATGTTGGCCAGCGACTGGCCATAGGTATCGTGGAAGTGGCCGGCAATGCGCTCGACGGGCACCACCCGCGCCACCGCCGCCATCACCGCGGCGGTCTGGCGCGGCGTACCCACGCCGATGGTGTCGGCCACGTCGACCTCGACGCAGCCCAGGTCCAGATAGCGCCGCGCCACGTCGACCACGGCCTCGGGCGCGACCTCGCCCTGGTAGGGACAGCCGAGCGAGCAGCTAATGCTGCCGCGCAGGCGGATGCCGGCATCGTGCGCGGCCCGTGCGACCGGGGCGAAACGCTCGATCGACTCGGCGATGGAGCAGTTGATGTTCTTCTGCGAGAAGGCTTCGCTCGCCGCGCCGAAGATCAGAACCTCGTCGGCGCCGGCCTCGACGGCCGCCTCGAAACCTTTCATGTTGGGCGTGAGCACGGAATAGATCGTGCCCTGCCGCCGCTCGATCGCGCCCATCACGGCGGCGCTGTCGGCCATCTGCGGCACCCACTTGGGCGACACGAAAGAGCCCGCCTCGACGTTGGCAAAGCCGGCGGCCGCGAGGCGGTTCACGAGTTCGACCTTGACCTCGGTCGGCACCTGGCTCTTTTCGTTCTGCAACCCGTCGCGCGGGCCGACTTCGACGAGCTTCACATAGTCGGGGTATGACATTTCAGTTCTCCTGGGGTGGCCACGGACCGCGTAACCCGAAAAGATAACCGACGCCGGCGCGGCGCGTCATGCATCGCGGCGGTTCAAGCGCTGGAACAGGCCGCCGTCGACCCGGGCGGCCAGACCGGCCAGCTCCAGCAGCGACAGGCCGCCCTGCACCTCGCCCGGCGCCAGCCCGGTGCGCTGCACCAGCGCGTCGACGGCGGCCGGATCGTGGCCCAGGGCCGCCAATACCCGGGCCGCAGCGGGCGGCAGATCGGCCTCGGACGGCGCCACGAGCGTATCTCCCCCCGGGCGCGCGCGTGGCGCCGAGCCCAGGGGCGGCAATTCGTTCAGCATGTCGTCCACCGACTCGACCAGCGTCGCGCCCTGGCGAATCAGGGCGTGGCAGCCGCGGGCCAGCGGCGCATGAATGGAGCCGGGGATGGCGAACACTTCGCGGCCGGCTTCGGCCGCCAGGCGTGCTGTGATCAGCGAACCGCTGCGCAGGGCCGCTTCGACGACGAGCACGCCCAGCGTGCAGCCGGCCACCAAGCGGTTGCGCCGGGGAAAGTTCGCGGCCTTCGGCGGCGCGCCCAGCGGCAACTCGGACACCAGCGCGCCGCCGGCGCCGAGCACGCGCTCGGCCAGCCCGCGATGCCGCGCCGGATAGATCAGATCGACCCCGGTGCCCAGCATCGCCACCGTGCCCGCGCCCGTGCTGCCCGCGGCGAGCGCCCCCTCGTGGGCCGCGGCGTCGATGCCGGCGGCCAGCCCGCTCACCACACACCAGCCGCTGACGGCCAGCGCCTGGGCGAAGCCGTGCGCAGTCTCGCGCCCGGCGGGCGTGGCGCGCCGCGCGCCCACGATGGCAAGCGCGGGGCGTTGCAGCGCGGCCAGCGAGCCGCGCACGTACAGCACCGGCGGCGCGTCGGGCAGGTGGCGTAGGCGCGCGGGATAATCCGCGTCGTCCAGGCAGACGGCGTGATGGCCGCTCAGCGTCAGCCAATGCAGGATGCGCGCTTCCTGCCGGCTCACGTCGGGCGGCGGCGCGAGCAGCCGCGCGGCCAGCGCGGGGCCCAGCCAGGGTTCGAGCCCGGCCCGGCCGAGGGCGAACAAGCGCTCGACGTTGCCCAGGGCATCGGCCAGTCGCCTGGCGGTCGCGGGGCCGATGCCGGGCGTGAGCGAGAGCCGCAGCCAGGCGCGGAACGGGGTGGCGATGAGCGTGTCCAATCGAAAAGGCCGGCAGTGGGAACGAACCCTACCTGTAACACGCAAGGCGCGCCCGGGCGTGCCGACCAGGCGCTTTACGACACACTTAGAACCCTGCCAAACCCTTGGGATTTCAAGGGATTGCCGCATATAATAGCTACAGACTATTAGATATAGACCACCGATTGAGCTATAGTAGGAAATAACCTACTTTATCCACGTGAGGCCCTTCCTCATGGCCAAGACACTATCCATACTTCGCTTCCCGGACCCGCGCCTGTTCAAGAAGGCCAAGCCGGTCGCGGCGGTCGATGACCGCATCCGCGAACTCGTCGCCGACATGGCCAGGACCATGTACGAGGCGCCGGGCGTCGGGCTCGCGGCCACCCAGGTCGACGTGCACGAACGGGTGGTCGTGATCGACGTCTCCGAGCAGGCGAACGAGCTGCTCGTGCTCATCAACCCGGAGATCCTCTGGCGCAGCGACGAGCTCAAGACGCACGAAGAAGGCTGCCTCTCGGTGCCGGGCGTCTATGACACCGTGGAGCGCGCCGACCGGGTGCGCGTGCGCGCGCTGGGCCTGGACGGCCAGCCCTACGAGTTCGACGCGGACGGCCTGCTGGCCGTGTGCGTACAGCACGAGATCGACCATCTCGACGGCAAGGTGTTCGTCGACTATCTCTCGCCGCTCAAGCAGTCGCGCATCAAGACGCGACTGCGCAAGCAGGAGCGCCAGGCCGCCGCGGCCTGAGCGCCGGCCGCCGGCTGCGCGCGCGCGGCGGCCGCGCCCGCCCTTCATCCGGGCCCGTCGCCTGCGCGGCGGGCCTTTTGCCGTTCAGGAAATCCATGCGTCTAGTCTTTGCCGGAACCCCGGAATTCGCCCGCATCGCGTATAGCGCGCTGCGCGACGCCGGCCACGACATCCCCCTGGTCCTCACCCAGCCCGACCGGCCGGCCGGCCGCGGCCTCAAGCTGACGCCTAGCCCGGTCAAGGTAGCCGCTCTGGAAGCCGGCGCCACGGTGCTGCAACCGCGCAGCCTGCGCCTGGACGGGCGCTATCCCGATGAGGCTACCGCTGCCCGCGAGGCCCTGCTGGCCGCCGCTCCCGACGCCATGGTGGTGGCCGCCTACGGGCTGATCCTGCCGGCCTGGGTCCTGACCCTGCCCCGCCTCGGCTGCCTGAACATCCACGCCAGCCTGCTGCCGCGCTGGCGCGGCGCGGCGCCGATCCAACGGGCGATCGAAGCCGGCGACGCGCGCACCGGCGTCACCATCATGCAGATGGATGAAGGCCTGGATACGGGCGACATGCTGCTCGAAGAAGCCATCGACATCCGTCCGGACGACACCGCGGGCGAGCTGCATGATGCGCTGGCGGTGCTGGGCGCCCGCCTCATCGGGCCGGCGCTCGAAGGCCGCGCGAACGGCAGCCTGGCCGCGCGCCCGCAGCCCGCCGAGGGCGTCACCTACGCCGCCAAGCTCGACAAGGCGGAAGCCGCGCTGGACCTCAGCCAGGGTGCGCAGGCGCTCGCGCGCCGCATCCACGCCTTCAACCCCGTGCCCGGCGCGACCCTGCGCCTGCCGGGCATCGAGGGGCCGGTGAAGGTGTGGCGCGCGCAGGCCCTGCCCGGCGGCGACGGCGCCGAGCCCGGCAGCGTGCTCGACGCCGGGCCGGCCGGCATCGACCTCGCGACCGGCGCGGGCGTGCTGCGCGTCATGGAACTGCAGAAGCCCGGCGGCAAGCGCCAGCCGGCAGAGGTCTTCGCGCGCGGCTGGACACGCCGATGAACCACCCTGCCCCGCCCCTGGCCGACCTGCTGCGCGCGGCAGCGCAGGCCGCGGCCGCCGTCGACGCCGGCACTTCGCTCACCGAGGCGCTGGCGCTCACCCCGCCCGCCCTGCGCCCGGGCACCCAGGCGATTGCCTTTCACGCCATGCGCCACCGCGGCACGGCGAGCGCCGTGGCGGACCAGTTGCTCGCGCGCCGGCCGCCTTCGCCGCTGGCGTACCAACTGCTGCTGGTGGCCCTGGCCTTGCTCGAAGGGGAGCCGGCGGGCGCGGACGCACGCGACGGCACGCCCCGCTATGCGGCTCATACGGTGGTCGACCAAGCCGTGCGGGCAACCGCCAGCCGCGAGCTGCAACGCTACAAAGCGCTGATCAACGGCTGCCTGCGGCGCTTCCTGCGCGAGCGCGACGCCCTGCTCGCCGAGGCCCGCCGCCACGCCGAAGGCCAGTGGAACTATCCGGCGTGGTGGGTCGGCCAGTTGCGTCGCGACTATCCCGGGCAATGGCAGGCGATCCTGCGCGCCGGCGAACGCGGCGGCCCGCTGACGCTGCGCGTAAACCGCCGCCGCGCCGAGCGCGTCGCGCTCGCCGCGGCCTTGCGGCAAGCCGGCGTCGACAGCACGCCGGTGGGCGAGCACGGGCTGGTGCTCGCGCGCGCCCGGCCCGTGCAGCAGCTCCCTGGCTTTGCGCAAGGGTGGTGGTCGGTGCAGGACGCCGCCGCGCAGCTCGCTGCCCCCTTGCTGGGCGTGCGCGACGGCATGCGCGTGCTCGATGCCTGCGCCGCCCCGGGCGGCAAGACCGCCCACCTGCTCGAGCTGGCCGATGTCGAGCTGCTCGCGCTGGATGCCGACCCGCACCGTCTCGCGCGCGTGGGCGAGAACCTCGACCGGCTCGGCCTGTCCGCCCGCCTCGAAGCCGCCGATGCAGCCGCCGTGGAGAGCTGGTGGGACGGCCGGCCGTTCGACGCCGTGCTCGCCGACGTGCCCTGTACCGCCTCGGGCATCGTGCGCCGCCACCCGGACATCCGCTGGTTGCGACGGCACAACGACATCGCGCGCACCGCCGCCCTGCAGGTACGGATCGCGGACGCGCTTTGGCAGGTCACCGCCCCCGGTGGTACATTGCTCTATGCCACCTGTTCGGTCTTTCCCGCCGAAGGAGAACGCCAGGCACAGGCATTCGCGTCGCGCCATGCCGATGCGCGACGCCTCGACGCGCCAGGCCAACTGCTGCCTGCGCCTGCCGATGCAGCGCCGCACGCACAGCACGACGGCTTTTTCTACGCGCTTTTCGAGAAAACCTGAACCGCATGCGCAGCTTCGTCGCCCGCCTGCTGATCCTGCTCCCCCTGCTGCTGCCCCTCTATGCGGCCGGCGTCCATGCCCAGGCCGTCGTCCAGCGCGTCGACGTGAGCCAACACCAGGACGGCGTCACGCTCGATGCCGACATCGACTTCGAGTTGAATGCACAACTGCGCGAGGCGGCCGAACGCGGGCTGCCGCTCTACTTCTCGGTCGACGTCATCATCAATCGCCCGCGCTGGTGGTGGTTCGACGAGCAGGTGCTGAGCACCGAAAGGCTCTGGAGCATTTCGTACAACGCGCTGATCCGGCAATGGCGCGTGAGCGGCGGCGGCCTCGCCCTGCCGGTCGCCTCGCTCGACGAAGCGCTTGCCCTGGTGCGCCACATCCGGGGCTGGAACATCGCGCCCGCCGGCACGCTGCATCCCGGCGAAGCGTATCGCGGCCAGATGCGCCTGCGCCTTGACGTGACCCAGCTCTCGCGCCCGTTCCAGGTCAATGCGTTGAACAGCAGCGCCTGGGCGCTGACCACGCCCTGGCTGGCCTTCGACATCGACGTGCCGGCCGACGGAGGCTCACCTTGAAGCGCTTCATGCGGTTGCTGCTGGTCTGCGCGGCGATCAGCGCGCTGGCCCTGCTCGGCCTGCTGGCCTGGTCGACCAACAACGCCTCGCGGCTCGAACAGTACTATCCGCTGCTGCTCACGCTGAACACCGTCGTGGCGGTGGGCCTGGGCGCCTGGGTCCTGACCCTGGCCGCGCGCCTCATCCGCCAGTTGCGCCGCCATCAGTTCGGCGCGCGGCTCACCGCCCGCCTGGCGCTGGCCTTCGCCCTGGTCGGCGTCGTGCCCGGGGTCATCATCTACACCCTGTCGGTGGAGTTCCTCTCGCGCTCGATCGAATCGTGGTTCAACGTGCGCGTCAACGCGGCCCTGGACGCCGGCCTGGACCTGGGCCGCGCGGCGCTCGATTCGCGCCTGGCGGACCTGAACGACAAGGCGCGCACCATGGCGCTCGAACTGGCCGAGCTGCCCGACCCGAACGAAACCAGCCTGACCCTCGCCCTGACGCGCCTGCGCGAACGCCTGGCGGTGGCCGAGGCCATGGTGTTCACGGGCAGCGGCAACGTGGTGGCGTTCTCCACGGGCAACTACAGCCTGCTCGCGCCGGCGCTGCCGCCGACCACGCTGATGCAGCAGGTGCGCACCGGCCGCAGCTATTCCGCGACCGAGCCCGCCTCGACCGATCCGGCCGACAACGACCCCAGCCTCAACCTGCGCGTCATCCTGCCCCTCGCCAGCCTGTCCACGATCGGGGACCTCAACACCCTGATCCGGCCCGAGACCCGTTATCTCCAGCTCATGCAGCCCGTGCCGGCGCAGATCGCCGCCAACGCCAACCAGGTCCAGACCGGCTATCGCGACTACCAGGAGCTGGCGCTCTCGCGCCTGGGCCTGCGCAAGCTGTACGGCATCACCCTGACCCTGGCTCTGCTGCTCGCCGCCTTCACGGCCATCGTCGCCGCCTTCGCGCTGTCCTCGCGGCTGGTGCGCCCGCTGCTGCGCCTGGCCGCCGGCACGCAGGCGGTCAGCGTGGGCGACTTCCGGCAGATCCCGGAACCGCCCTCGCGCGACGAGGTGGGCCAGCTCACCCGCTCGTTCAACGCCATGACGCGCCAGCTCGCCGAGGCCGGCCGCATGGTCGCGGCCAACCGGCTGCAGCTCGAACGTTCCAACGCCTATCTGGAGAACGTGCTGGCCACCCTGTCCTCCGGTGTGCTGGTGTTCGACGAAGCCTTTCGCGTGACCACCGTCAACCAGGGCGCCCAGCGCATACTCGGCGCGGACCTGCGCACCGTCGTCGGCCGCCCGCTGGAGACCCTGGGCCAGTTGACCGGCCTGGCGCACACCATCCGCCAGGCCTTCGCGGAACACACGGCCTCGGCGAGCGGCCGCCAGCACTGGCAGAAGCAGGTCGAGATCAACCCACAGGGCGCGCCGGACGCGCCGCCCGAACCCTTCAGCCATCAGCAAGGCGCCAAGGCGCCGGTCATCCTGCTCGCCCGCGGCTCGCACCTGGTGGTCGACGGCGCCGCCGGCTACGTGGTGGTGTTCGACGACATCACGGACGTCATCTCGGCCAACCGCATCGTCGCCTGGGGCGAAGTCGCGCGGCGCCTGGCGCACGAGATCAAGAATCCGCTCACGCCGATCCAGCTTTCCGCCGAACGCCTGCTGTTCAAGCTGGAAGGCAAGCTCGCCGAGCCCGAGGCCGCATTGCTGCGCCGCGCGACCACCACCATCGTGAACCAGGTCGCCTCGATGCAGGCGATGGTCAACGACTTCCGCGACTACGCGCGCACGCCCTCGCCCAGCCTGGCCGACACCGATCTGAACGCGATCGTGAGCGACGTCCTCGCGCTGTACGGCTGGGACCCGGTGCACGCGCCGCACGGCGCGGGCGACGGCGCGCGGCTGAACGTCTCGCTGGCCGAAGCGCTGCCGCGCATCTGGTGCGACCAGACCCAGTTGCGGCAGATCGTCCTCAACCTGATCGCCAACGCCCAGGATGCCGTCGCCGGCAACGATGCCTCGCGCGCGCCCCTCATCAGTGTGGGCACCCGGCTGGCGAGCGCGCGCCTGGCGGACGGCACGGCCCTTGCTGCCGTGCAGCTTCGCGTCATGGACAATGGGCCCGGATTCTCGGAAAGCGTGCTGCAGCGTGCCTTCGAACCCTATGTGACGACCAAGCCCAAAGGCACCGGCCTGGGCCTGGCCATCGTCAAGAAGATCGTGGAAGAGCATGGCGGCCGCATCGAAATCTCCAACCGTCCCGATGGCGGTGCCCACGTCTCTATACTGTTGACCCGTCTGGTAAGTCCGGAGGTTTCGGACCCGGCGAACGTGTTACAAGACAGACCTGTGTCTGCAAGTCTGCATGAATAAGGTGTGGCATGGCCAAGATTCTTGTGGTCGATGACGAAATCGGCATCCGCGAACTGCTTTCCGAAATCCTCTACGACGAGGGGCATACCGTGGAGCTTGCCGAAAATGCTGCGCAGGCGCGCGAAGCGCGCCAGGCGGATCGTCCCGACCTCGTTCTGCTCGATATCTGGATGCCCGACATCGATGGCGTCAGCCTGCTGAAGGAGTGGTCTTCGCAGGGCCTGCTCACGATGCCGGTCATCATGATGAGCGGACACGCCACCATCGATACCGCGGTGGAGGCCACGCGCATCGGCGCCATCAACTTCCTCGAGAAGCCGATCACGCTGCAGCGCCTGTTGAGCGCGGTGCAGGCGGGCCTGCAGGCCGGCGAGCGCAGCCAGCGCTTGGCCCAGCAGGCGGCCGCGCCGCTCACTACCACGGGCCTGCCGCCGGCCGCACCAGCCCCGGTTCCCGCCGCCGAAGCCACGGCCGCCGCGCCGGCGGCCGCGCCGGGCACGGAGCCGGCGCCGCGCGCGGACAGCGTCGCGCTGTCGGGCGAATCCGGCGAGGCCGCGCTCGGCAGCATCGCGCTCAACCAGCCGCTGCGCGAAGCGCGCGACGCCTTCGAGCGCATCTATTTCGAACACCACCTCGCCTGCGAGAACGGCAGCATGACCCGGGTGGCCGACAAGACCGGCCTGGAGCGCACCCACCTCTATCGCAAGCTCAAGCAGCTCGGCATCGACGTGAACCGGCGCAGCCGCCCCGCCAACCGCGGCAACTGACCTTTTCAACGCGGACCTACCGTGAGGATTCTGATTCTCGGCGCAGGCCGTGTCGGCTCGAGTGTCGCCGAGAACCTCGTCTCCGAGCACAACGACATCACCCTGGTCGACCTGGATGCCGCGCTGCTCGCTTCGCTGCAGGAGCGGCTGGACCTGCGCGTGGTGGCCGGCAACTGCACGCACATCTCGGTGCTGGAAGCGGCCGGCGCGCACGACGCCGACATGCTGATCGCCTGCACGGCGAGCGACGAGGCCAACCTGGTCGCCTGTCGCGTGGCGCGCCTGATCTTCAACGTGCCCCAGCGGATCGCGCGCATCCGCTCCCAGGAGTTCTATGAACGGCCCGAGATCATCGGCCCCGAGGGCTTCTGCATAGACAACCTCATCAGCCCCGAGCGCAGCGTCACCACCTACCTGCAGCGGCTCATCGAGTTCCCGCAGGCGCTGCAGGTCGTCGACTTCGCCGACGGCCAGGTCACACTGGCCCTGGTGCAGGTGGACAAGCGCAGCGCCATGGCCCACCAGTTGGCCGGCGACATCGCCGAACTGTTGCCGGGGGTCAAGGCCCACATCCTCCTGCTGTTTCGCAACGACAAGCCGATCGAGGTGAGCCCGCGCACAGTGGTCGAAGCCAACGACGAACTGCTCATCCTGGTCGATGCGCGCCACGCGCGCCGCGCCCTGCAGGAGCTGCGCGCAGGCGCACGCCAGGCGCGCCGGGTGATGATCGCAGGCGGCGGCAACATCGGCTCGCGCCTGGCGCACGAGCTGGCCGCCGAGGGCTATGCGGTCAAGGTGCTGGAGCACGACCTGGCGCGCTGCGAGAAGCTCTCGACGCTGCTGCCGCACAAGGTGCTGGTGCTGCACGGCGACGCCACCGACGAGGCCCTGCTCGAGGACGAGAACATCGAGGGCACCGACGTGTTCCTCGCCCTCACCAACGACGACGAGAACAACATCATGTCCTCGCTGCTCGCCAAGCGCATGGGCGCGCGCCGCGTGATGGCGCTGATCGGGCGCCGCTCGTACGGCGAACTCATGGAGGGCAGCCGCATCGACGTCGCCGTCGCCCCCGACCAGGCCACCATCGGCGAACTGCTGCGCCACGTGCGCCGGGGCGACGTGGTCGCCGTGCACAAGCTGCGCCGCGGCGCCACCGAGGCCATCGAGGCGATCGCGCACGGCGAGCCCGCCTCGTCCAAGGTGGTGGGGCGCCGGGTCAGCCAGATCAAGATGCCGGCGGGCGCGGCGATCGGCGCGCTGGTGCGGGGCGAGCAAATCCTCACGCCCAGCGACGATCCGGTCCTGCAGTCGGGCGACCACGTCATCATGCTGGTCACGCGTCGCCGGGTGATCCCGGCGGTCGAGGCCCTGTTCCAAGTGTCGGCCTCCTTCTTCTGACCGGCCATGCGCGGCCTGCTCTCGATCCTGCACCTCACCGGCTTCACCATGCTGGTGTTCTCGCTCACCATGCTGCTGCCGGTGGGCGTGGCCCACTACACCAACGACGGCACCTTCTTCGCCTTTCTGGACGCCATGGGCATCGCCCTGGTGCTGGGCGGGCTGATGTACGGCCTGACGCTGCGGCATCAGCGCGAGCTGCAGCCGCGCGACGGCTTCCTGCTGGTCTCGCTGGTCTGGACGGTGCTGCCGATGCTGGCCGCCATTCCGCTCTACATCTACTTCTACCGCTCGGGCGAGCCGATCAGCGTCTCGTACGCCTATTTCGAAGCCGTCTCGGGGCTCACCACCACCGGCGCGACGGTGCTGTCCGTCCTGCACGAACTGCCGCCGGCGATCCACGTCTGGCGCGCCCTGCTGGCCTGGATCGGCGGCATGGGCATCCTGGTGCTGACCGTCGCCATCCTGCCCCTGCTGGGCGTGGGCGGCAGCCAGGTCGTGCGCGCCGAGACGCCCGGCCCCATGAAGGACGAGAAACTGACGCCGCGCATGGCCAGCACGGCCAAGGGGCTCTACGCGGTCTTCGTCGCGATCTCCCTTGTCTGCTGGGTCGCCTACCTGCTCGCCGGCCTGACGCCGCTCGATGCCTTCGTGCACATGTGCGCCACCGTCGCGCTGGGCGGCTTCTCCACGCTCGACGGAAGCATCGGCGGTTTCCACTCGCTGCCGGTGGAGTCGGTGGCCCTGGTCTTCATGCTGCTGGGCGGGATCAGCTACATGACGCATTTCTCGGCGCTGCGCACGCGCAGCCTGAAGGCGTATCTGGTGTGCCCGCAAACCTCCACCTACCTGTGGATCATGTTCGGAACCGCACTCACCGTGGTGCTCTACCTGGTCTACGAACGGGTGTATCCGACCATCGGCGAAGCGGTGCGCCATGGCGTGTTCAACGCCGTGTCGGTAGCCACCACGACGGGCTTTGCCAGCACCGACTATTCGCGATGGCCGGCCTTTGCGCCGTGGCTCATGCTGCTGGTGTCGTGCTTCGCGGCGTCGGCCGGCTCCACGGGGGGCGGCATCAAGCTGATCCGCCTCGTGCTGCTGGTGCGCCAGACCCGCTACGAACTGCTGCGCCTGGTGCACCCGCGCGTGGTGGCGCCGCTGCGCCTGGGCCAGCAGATCGTCGACACCCGCGTGCTGCTGGGGGTGATGGGGTTCATGCTGCTCTACCTCACCACCCTCGCGGTGTCCTCCCTGCTCCTCATCCTGTCCGGCCTGGACAGCCTCACGGCCTTCACGGCCGCCCTGTCCAGCCTGAACAACACCGGCGCGGGGCTGGGCGCCGTCGGCCCGGCCGGCAGCTACGGCGGCATGAGCGACTTCCAGATCTGGGTCTGTACCTTCGTCATGCTGCTCGGCCGCCTGGAACTGGCCACCCTGCTGGTGCTCTTCACGCCCATGTTCTGGCAGCGCTGAACCCGCGGACGCGCCGGGCACGCCGCCTGCTCCGTCGCTGCCGCGACGCGTCATGGCGCTGACGCAATCCCTCGCTAGACTGCGTGTTCACGCCCGCGTGGCGTGGTCCATCCACCAGACGACGACCGCCCCCCTTCGACGCGGGACGGCACGCCGCCACGAAAACCGGCAGATCCAGGAGACCGGCATGCATGCCATCGAATTCACGCCTTCGCGCTACAACACGCTGGGTATCGAGCTGGAACTTCAGCTACTCGATCCGCGCACGCTCGATCTCAGCGGCCAGGCCGCCAGCCTGCTCGAGCACATCGCCGGGCACCCCTCGGCCGACCACGTCAAGCCCGAGCTCACGCGCGCCATGATAGAACTCAACTCGTCCGTGCACGAACACCCGGCCGGGCTGCTGGCCGAGATGCGCGAGCTGCGCGATCTCGTCTGCGAGGCCGGCGACGCGATCGGCGTGCGCGTGGCCGGCGGCGGCGCGCATCCGTTCACGTCGTGGCGCGACTGCGATATCCACGACTCGCCGCGCTACCGTCGCCTGGCCGACCTCTACGGCTACCTGGCACGGCAGTTCACGGTGTTCGGCCAGCACATCCACCTGGGCGTGGCCAGCGGCGACGCCGCCTGCGGCCTCATCCACCGCCTCTCGCCCTACGTGCCGCACTTCATCGCCCTGGCCGCTTCTTCGCCGTTCCGCGAGGGCGAGGACACGCTGTTCGCATGCAGCCGGCTGCACGCGCTGCACAGCTTCCCGCTGGCCGGCCACATGCCCGAGCACATCCGGGACTGGTACCAGTTCGAGGCGCACTACACCCAGATGCGCAGCCTGGGCCTGACCGAAAGCCTGAAAGACCTGTACTGGGACATTCGCCCCAAGCCGGAGCTGGGGACGGTGGAGCTGCGGGTCTGCGACACGCCGCTCACCGTCGAAAAGGCATGCCAACTGGCCGCGTTCGCCCAGGCGCTGGCGATCGCCGTGCAGCGCGCGAGCGCACCCACCGCCGCTTTCTGGATGGCATACGAAACCAACCGTTTCCAGGCCTGCCGCTTCGGGCTGCACGCCAACTATGTCACGCGCGCGGGCGAGCGCGTGCGTTTGATCGAGCACCTGCGCGGTACCTTCGAGCAGCTCATGCCGGTGGCCGACGAACTGGGCACCACGGACTTGCTCGGCGCCCTGCGCGAGGACGCGCTCAGGCTCGGCAACGATGCGCGCTGGCTGCGCGCCCGGCACCACGAGCTGCGGGAGCTGCCTGCCGTCGCCGCGGCCGCCGCCGACGTCTGGCGCGGCGAGCCGGCGGGCGCCGCGCAGGCCGGCCCCGGGCGCCGGCGTGTGCGCGCAAGCTCGGAGCCCATCGTGCACGGCCTGCCCCTGCTGCCCGAGGGCACGCCGGCCAATCTGCCGCCGAGGTTGCACTGAGAGGTGTCGAGTGGCTCGCAGCGCCATGGATAGCTGAGATGGGCCGGCAGAGCCACCCGGCCTTTTGCTCGGGCTTACCGAACCGCACAACAACTTACACACGACGCATCTTCGGCATGGCAACGTATGGGTTGAGATTCCTTGGGAGCGCTTTTTGCTGTGACAGTAAGCGTTCAGCCCATTACACCCAATAGAAGGAGTAAAGCCATGAAGGTTCAGTCGATCGCGAAGTTGGCCGGTGTTGCGCTCGTCGCGCTGGCTGCCACGGGTTGTTCCACCTGGGACAGCATGAGCGGCCGCCAGAAGGGCGCGGTCACGGGCGCCGGCGTGGGCGGTGTGGCGGGTGCCGCCATCAGCGATGGCAGCGTGCTGGGCACGGTCGGCGGCGCCGCCATCGGTGGTGTCGTCGGCGATCAGGTCGGCAAGCGCCGCTGAGCTGCCCCCCTGCGCCGACGGCGCAGGCCGCGGCCCGCCGGCACTTGCGCGGGCCCCATCGAACCCCACGTCGTTTCGTACGCGTGGGGTTTCGTCATTTCGGCGGCGGGCTCGGGGCCTCCTCGGGCGCCGCCGCGCGCGCCGGCGCTGCGCGGGCCGCCGCACGCGAACCCCGCCCGAAAAGCATCCAGCCCAGCGCCAGGAACGGCCAGAGGACGGCCAGTTCGGCGAGCAGCTCGTCAGCGTGCAGCAGGCCGGTGTAGCCCGAGGCGATGCTCGCCAGGAAATAGCGATCCGCGGGCGCCGCATTGACGATCAGCAACTGCAGGATCAGGGCCGCAATGGCCACACGGCGCTGCCACAGGGGCGCGACGGCGGACAGGGCCAGCGCGATCAGCATGCCGAGGATCAGCCCCTGCCCGGCGGCCGGCGTGAGCCAGGCGAAGAACTCCGGACTGCCCGGCAGGCCCAGCGGCCGGGCGGCGGCCTTGGCGCTCAACGCCAAGGCGACGAACAAGGGCACCAGCCAGGCGCGCAGGCGAAACGGCCGCAGACAATGCAGCAGCAGCAGGCTGAAGCCGAGCACGGCCAGGGCGGTGCAGGCCTGTTCGATGCGCGCCCTGGTCTCCGGGACAAGGTGCGCGGCCGGCGGCCACCAGGTTTCCAGCTTGAGGGCGGCGATGTCCAGGCTGCCGGCCACATCGCCATTGGCCAGCAGCATGGGCTGCGGCGGGATCTGGGCCAACACCCACAGCGCGCACAGGATCACCACCGGGTAGGTGCCCTTGCGCAGAATGTGCTCGCCCCAATGCACCTCGCTGCGCACATCGATCAGGCGGCGCGCGCTGAGTGCGCCCAGCAGCACGCCCAGAAAGGCGCCCGCGCTGTTGGCCGCGAAATCCACGTTGGAGGCCACCCGGCCGGGCAGATAGGTCTGGATCGACTCCATCGTCGCCGAGACCAGCGCGCAGCCCAGGGTGCCGATGAGGACCGCCTTCGCGCCGCGCCAGCGCGGCCACAGCGCCCACGCCAGCAGGGCGCCCAGCGGCATGTAGGCGAGGACGTTCCACACCACTTCCGGCAGCGTCCAGTAGCGCGGGAAGGGTGCCTGTATCCACGCCAGCGGCGAGACGCCGAGGTTGGTCCAGCCGCGGCCGGGAAACAGGCTGCCGTAGACCACCAGCAGCAGCGCCACCACGAAAGCCATGCGGGCAGTCGGAGAGCGGCGCGGCTCCGGCAGAGCACCCGCCATCACTCAACGCCCCGCAGTGGCGCCCGTCCGTAGCGCCGGCTGCTGCGACAACCATTCCGCGATGCTCTGCGCGACGGCGTCCACGGCCGAGCGCAACGCGCGCGCGCCGCCCGGCGCGTCCGCGCTCGCCGCCGGCACCGACAAGGCCACCCGAAGCTGGTCCGCGACCTGTCCGCGCGCATCCGTCAGCACGGCGCGCAGGGCGATGTCGCCGGTGCTGATGGGCGCGCCGCTCGCGCCCGCCGCCGGGTCGAAGACCTGCTCGAAGCGCTCGAGCGTGACGCGCAGCTCGGGCATGGCACCGGTGTTGCCCGCGGTGACCGGCCCCTCGATGGACAGGCGCTCGCGCAAACGCTGCTCGAACAGCTCCGAGGGCGGCGAAGCCCATTGGTACGAGGCGTAGGCCTGCGGTTCGAGCGAACCCTTCTCGCGCCAGATCACACCCTGGCTGCGCAGCAGCGGAGCGGCCTCCACGGCGGGCACGGCGAGCGCCGCCCGCGCAGGCAGCCGGGCGGGCGCCTGCGCCTCGGCCGCGCCGACGTCGAGCACCTGGGGCGCCGGTGCGACATCGCCCAGCCCGGCGCAGGCCGTCAACCACGCCGCCGACACGATCACCGCCGGGGTGCGCCACCAGCCCGCACGCCGGGCGTAGAGGCCTTGGATCTGCTGCTTCATCGTCGAATCATCCATTGTCATGGCCTGCCGCCGCGCCGCAGGCGAGTCCCGCGCGGCTCGGCGGTGGCAGGCAGCCACCATTATTGTCCACGGAAACCGGCGAATCCCGGTTCGCCGGGCCCGGGGCGCACCGGCGCCGGCCCGAACAGGATCGATTGCGGCGCCCGCTCGACGGTACGCAGCGTGCGATCCGCCGAGCGCGCCGCCCGGCTCACCTCGTCCACCGCCCCGCTGACCTGCGGGCCGATGCGGCTGAGCTGCCCGGCCGCCTGCCGCAGTTGCGCGGCGCCCTCGGTGGTCTGTTCGAACACCCCGCCCGGCCCGGCCGCCTGGCTCCATGTGCGCCGCGCATCCGCCGCCAGGCCGGAGATCTCGCGCACGGCCGTGCTGGCTTCCTGCGCCACGCTGCGAAAGCTGCGCATCGCCGGGCCGACTTCGGCGATCGCCGGCTTGAGACCTTCGAGCAGTTCGTCCAGCCGGGCGCTGGCCTGCGCGGTGTTCTCGAGCGCCTGGTTGAGGGCGCGCTGATTCTCCGTGCCGAGCATGGCCGCCACCTGGTCGCCCGCCTGCCTGAGGCGCTCCATCAGTTCGCCTGCCTGGTCCATGAGGCGCTCGGTGAGGCCGGGCTGCATCTCCAGGCGGGCCACGCGGCCCGCGCTCGAGGACAGCGCCCTGCCGGGATGGCCATCGTCGTTCAGGTCGACGTAGGCCACGCCGGTCACGCCCTTCATCTCGATGGTGGCCTTGAGCGTGTCGGTGATCGGCGTGCCCGGCCGCACCCCGATGCGGATCAGCAGCGGCCCGTGGCCGGCCGGGTCGAAGCCGATGGACTGCACCTTGCCGACGTTCAACCCGCGATAACGGACATCGGCCTGCGGCGTCAGCCCGCGCACCGAGCCCAGCGTGACGAGATCGTACGGGACGAGATCGCCGTCCTCCCCCTTGAGCCAGAGAACGGTGAGCAGCGCCGCCGCGGCGAGCACGATCGTGAACAAGCCCGCGATCAGGGCATGACTACGGTTTTCCATCTTCCGCTTCCTTGGCGTGGGTCGTCTCGACGGCCAACACCGGTGTCGCTGCCGCCCCCTCGGCGGCCGGGTGCGCAGGCGGCGTCCGAGCGCCAGGCGTGGCCTTGGCCTCGGCGCTGTCGTGGGGCTCGTCGTCCCCGGACTGCCGCGCTTCGTTGAGTTCCCTGGCGCGCCGTCCGCGCTCGCCCAGGAAGAAGGTTTCGATGAAGGGATGGTCGAACGCCAGCACCTCGTCCATCGGCGCGCACACGATCACCTTCTTGTCGGCCAGCACGGCCACCCGATCGGCCAGGGCGAACAGCGTATCCAGGTCGTGCGTCACCATGACCACCGTGAAGCCGAGCTGCCGGTGCAGGCGCCGGATCAGCGCGACGAACTCGTCCGAGCGCGTCGGGTCCAGGCCCGCCGTGGGCTCGTCCAGGAAGACCAGTTCGGGGTCCAGCGCGAGGGCGCGGGCCAGCGCGACGCGCTTGACCATGCCGCCGGACAGGTCGGCGGGCGACTTGTGCGCGTCGTCGTCGGTCAGCCCGACCAGCGACAGGCGCATGGTCACCACGTCGCGCACGATGGCCTCGGGCAGCGAGCGCAGTTCGCGCAGCGGCAGGGCCACGTTGTCGAACACGCTCAGCGCCGAGAACAGCGCACCGCCCTGGAACAGCACGCCCCAGCGCTGGCGCAAGGCGAAGCGCTCCTTGGCCGAGCCCTGATCGACGGCCTGCCCGAACACGCGCACGGTGCCCGCCGCCGGCGTCTCCAGCCCGAGGATCTGGCGCAGCAAGACGGTCTTGCCCGAGCCCGAGCCGCCGACGATGGTCAGGATCTCCCCGCGCCGCACCGTCAGCGACAGGTTCTCGTGGACGACGTGCGTGCCGAAGGCCGTGCGCAGCCCCTGCACCTCGATGACCGGTGCGCCGTCCGCGCCGCGCGGGGCGGTATCCGGCCCGCTCACCAGCCCACCCCGCTGAAGACGATGGCGCACACCGCGTCGGCCAGGATCACCGCGGTGATCGACGTCACCACCGACGCGGTGGTGCCGCGGCCCAGGCTCTCGGTGTCGGGCTGGATGCGCAGCCCGTAGTGGCAGGCGACGAGGGCGATCAGCACGCCGAACAGAATGCCCTTGCCGAAACCGATCCAGAAGTTGCCCAGCGAGATCACGTCGCGCAACGTCGTGAAGAACCAGAGCGGCGAGAGATCCAGCGTCATGTCGGCCACCACCATGCCGCCGATCAGCGCCATCGCGTCCGTCCACAGCACCACCAGCGGCATGGCCACCGCCAGCGCGATCACGCGCGGCAGCACCAGGCGCTGGCCGTGGCTGATGCCCATCACGCTCAGCGCGTCGAGCTCCTGGGTGACCCGCATCACGCCGATCTGCGCGGTGATCGCCGAGCCCGAGCGGCCGGCGACGAGGATCGCGGCCAGCACCGGGCCCAGTTCGCGCACGATGGAAATGCCCAGGAGATCGACGATGTAGATCGACGCGCCGAACAGTGCGAGCTGCTGGGCCGAGAGGTAGGACAGCACCACGCCGATCAGAAAGCCGACCAGGGCCGTGATGCCCAGCGCCTGGGCGCCGACGTGATAGACCTGCGCGGAGATCTCGCGCCATGGGCCGCGCTGCGGCTTGAGCAGAAAGGCCCAGAAATCCAGCAGGAGTTGGCCCAGCATGCGCACGAGCTCGCGCGCGTGCTCGTACAACAGGTACGTTGCGTCGCCCACGCGGCGCACCGCCGCGAACGATTCCCTTCTGGGCGGCGGCGGCGGCTCGTGCGCGTGCTCGCCGAGCATCGCGAAGGTGTCGCGGGCCTCCTCGCTCAGCTCGATCGACCCGGGCAGCTCGCGGCCCCAGGCATGCCAGAGCAGTTGCGCGCCCACCGCGTCGAGCGCGCCCAGGCCGCTCAGATCCCAGCGGGCCGACTTCGGTACGCGGGCGAGTTCGCGTTCGCGCCGTTGCACTTCGCGCCGCTCGCGCAGCGCCTGTACGGTCCAGGCGCCCGCAATCGCGCAGCGCACGGCGCTGCCTTCGCCCTCCACGCGGATCGCACGCTCAGTCGCCATGCATCCCGCCCCGCGCTGCAGGCAATACAATGTCCGGGTTCGTTCCCCATCTTCCGGGCGCAGGCGCCCGTCGCATCAGCCGCATTTCGTGTCCGCTCCTTCCGAACTTCCGCCCCGCGCCGTTCTCATCAGCCACCTCGCGCAACGGCTGCCCGACTGGGCCAGCGTGGAATGGGTGGACACTACCGGGTCGACCAACACCGACCTGCTCGCCCGTGCCCGTGCCGGCGCAAGGCTTCCCGCCCTGCTCGGAACGACGCATCAGAACCAAGGTAGAGGCAGGTCTAATCGCAACTTCCATGCCAATCCCGGGGACACGCTGACCTTCTCGTGCGCCTTCGAGCTCGACATCGCGCCGATCGCGCTGCCCACCCTGTCGGTGCTGGCCGGCCTGGTGGCGTGCGAGACCCTGACGCAGTCGCTCGGCAGAGACCACGCATTGTGCCTGAAGTGGCCCAACGACCTGCAGTGGGGCGAGGCCAAGCTCGCCGGTCTGCTGCTCGAGAGCGCCGGCATCATGACGGGCCGGGCGGCCCGCGTGGTCGTGGGGCTGGGCGTCAACCTGCGCGGCGCGGATCGCCTGACCGCAGCGCTCGGCCGGCCGGTGGCCGACTGGTCGCACACCGGCAGCCGCCGCGCCGTGGCCGACGTGTGCGCCGATCTCGCCAATGCCTGGCGGGTGGCGTTCGCCCAGGCGGCCGACGCCTGGGTCGAAGGCGTCGGCCTGCCCGACCTGCCGGCGCGCTACGCGCAGCACGACGCCCTGCGCGGCCGCCCGGTCAACGTGCTCGAGAACGGCGAAGTGCAGTTGCAGGGAATCGCCGACGGCGTCGCGCCGGACGGCCAACTGCGCATCCGCACCGCCGGCGGCATTGCCCTCGTCAACGTCGGCGACGTTTCCGTACGGGCCCAGGCGGGGCAGCCATGAGCGTCACCGCCCGGCCGCCCGAAGGTGGCGCGGTTCCTCCCGCGAGGAGGATGTCGCGCCAGCGACAGGTGGGCTCACCAGCCCACGTCACCGCCCGGCCGCCCGAAGGTGGCGCGATGCCTCCCGCGGGGAGGATGTCGCGCAGCGACAGGTGGGTAGTCCAATGAGCGTTCCGGACGGCATCACCCTGCTCATCGACGCCGGCAACACGCGCGTCAAACTCGGCTGGCGGGATGCGCAAGGCCGGCGCGAGCCGCGCGCCACCGCGATCGCCCGGGACACACTGGGGCTGGCCCTGCCGGGCTGGCTGGCCGCGCTGGCGCCCCGCGTGCGCGGGGCCCTCGGCGTGAACGCGGCGGGCGCGGCCTGCGCCGCACAGATCGATGCCTGCCTGGCCGAGGCCGGGCTGGCGCCGGTGCGCTGGGAGCGCGCGCGCGCGCATTGCGCCGGCCTGGCTAACCAGTACCGCGACCCCGAACGCCTGGGCGCCGACCGCTGGGCCGCGCTGCTCGGGCTGGCCGCGGGGGCGGCCAGCCGGCCCTACCGCGGCATGGTGCGCGTGCTCGCCACCTTCGGCACCGCGACCACGATCGACACGCTCACCCCGGACGAGCGCTTCGAAGGCGGGCTGATCCTGCCCGGCGTGGACCTCATGCTGCAGTCGCTCGCCAAGGGCACGGCCGACCTGCCCCTGGCGCAGGGCCGCCCGGTGGCGTTTCCGGATCACACGGATGCGGCCATCGTTTCCGGCGTCATGGCCGCGCAGGCCGGCGCGCTGCTGCGTCAGTGGCTGGCGGCCGGCCGGCGCAGCGAGGGCGTGCCCGCACAGCTCTTCGTGAGCGGCGGCGCCTGGCACGCGGTGCGCGAGGAGTGGCAGGCGCTCGCCGCCGCGGCCGGAATCGCCGCCGAGCCCCAAGTGCTGGATAATCCTGTCCTCGATGGGCTGGCCGTGCTGGCCGGTTTAGGATGAAACCCACCCCCTACGCGCCAACGCGCGCCGCCTTCGGGCGGCCGTTCGGAGGCTCGAATGGACAACCCCCACGCTCACGACGTTCGCTGCCCCCCGCGGGGGCTTCAGCCTCCTTCGGGCGGCCGTTCGGAGGCTCGAATGAACACCCCCCCACGCTCACGACGTTCGCTGCCCCCCACGGGGGCTTCAGCCTCCTTCGGGCGGCCGTTCGGAGGCTGATATGCGCAATCTATTCCTGCTGGCCCTGTTCGCCAATTTCCTCATGTACGCCTACGGCACCGGGGCGTTCGGGCCGCCGCCGCAGGAGCAGGGCCGCGACCCGCTGCGCGTGAACCAGCAGATCCGTGCCGACGCCCTCAGCGCGCAGCCGCTGGGCGTGCCGCCGGCCGCCCAGCCCACCGCCGCTGCCCAGCCGCTCGCGCCGATCCGCAACTGAACCTGGGATGGCGGCCGCGCGGCGCGCCGCCGCTGCGCTCAGGCGTCGCCCGTGCCGCGGATGCGCTGCACCAGCGAGGTGGTCGAGCGCTGGTGCACGAAGTCGATGGCCAGCGCCCGCCCGCCCCAGGACTCCACCAGGGCGGTCTCGGGCAGGCTGCGCATGTCGTAGTCGCCGCCCTTGACGATGATGTCCGGCCGCAGGGCCTCGATCAGCGCATAGGGCGTGTCCTCGTCGAACGAGGTCACGGCGTCCACGCAGCCCAGCGCGGCCAGCAGCGCGGCCCGGTCGGCTTCGCCGTTGAGCGGGCGCTCCGGCCCCTTGCCCAGCCGGCGCGCCGAGGCGTCGGTGTTCACGGCCACGACCAGGCTGGCGCCGAGCTGGGCGGCGGCGTCGAGATAGGTCGCATGGCCCCGGTGCAGGATGTCGAACACGCCATTGGTGAACACCAGCGGACGCGGCAGGCGTCCTGCGCGCGCCGCGGCGACGCAGGCGTCGCGGTCGAGGATCTTGGCTTCGAAACGGGCGGTCATGGGGCTGGCTCCAGGGGACGGTCGACGGACCGATGGCGCGGCCGCCATCGGCCAGCGATTGTAATCAGCGCCGCGCGCTGACTGCGGCCGCCGGAACGCGCTATCGTTGCGGCTATGGCCGATGTGCATTTTTCCTTCAACGCCCCGGACAGGCTGCTCACCGCCTGCCATCTCGCCGCCGCCCACTACCGCGAGGGCGGGCGGCTCGCCGTCTATTGCAGCGACAAGCGGCGCCTGCACGCCTACAACCGCCTGCTCTGGGAGTACGAGCGCGGCGCCTTCGTGCCGCACCTGCCGGCCGCGGACCCGCTGGCCGAGCGCACGCCGATCGTGCTGTACGACAGCCCGCCGCCCGCCGAGGCACGCATCGTGCTCAACCTGGACGACGCCTGCGTGCCCGAGGCCCAGGCCTACGAGCGCATCCTGGAGGTGGTCGGCGGCGGCGACGCCGAGCGCGAGCGCGCGCGCCGGCGCTGGCGCGACTACCAGCAGGCAGGCCACACCATCCATCGCCAAGACATCGCCAACGCGGAGTGATCCATGAGTTATCTGCCGCCCTTTCGTACGCGCCGCGCCGGCGCCGCCGAAGCCGAAGCGCCCGACGACGAGCCCATGCTGCTCGACGAGGATGACATCGTGCGCGACGCGGCCGACGAGAGCGCAGCCGACGCCGGGACGCGCGGCCTTGCGCCCTGGGACGAGCCGGCCGATGACGACATCCCGACCCTGACCACGGTCGTCGAGTCGCTCGACGCGCCCGAGCCGTCGAGCCGTACGCAGACCTGCGCGCCGCCCCGCAGTCAGCCGCCGGCAGCGCCGCCTCGGGCCCAGCCCGCAGCCGTGCAGGCTGCGGCCGCGGCGCCGTCCATCGAAGACGCCGCAGAGGACGAGGACGCTTTTCTGGACGCCGCACCCGCCCATGCGACGGTGGACGTTCCGGCGCCCGCGCCGAACCGCGCGGGCGGGTCGCCCTTGTCCGAAGACGCGCAGGACAGCGTGGAGAGCGGCCTGTCCGGCCCCGCTGTCGAGCCAGAGAGCGCCGGCATGGTCGTGGTGCTCGATGACGAGCGCATCGAACAACTGGTCGACGAGGTCGTGAGCGCGCTGCAACCCGCCGTGCGCGAGGCCGTGCGCGACGCCATACGGCGCAACCTGCTCGAGGACGGCCCGGCGGCCTGAGCACGCCGGCGCGCCGGGGCTGCGCCGCAGCGGATGGCCTAGAATACTGGGTTTTCCGCCATACCCCGGTACCGCCCCATGCCGCAGTCCGACCACGCCCAAGATCCCCAGGAACTCCCGAAGAGCTTCGAGCCCCGGGCCATCGAAGCTCGCTGGTATCCCGTATGGGAGGAGCGCGGCTACTTCAAGGGCGAACGGCACGTCGCGCACGCCGATGGCGCGCCGGAATCCTTCTCGATCCAACTGCCGCCGCCCAACGTCACGGGCACGCTGCACATGGGCCACGCCTTCAACCAAACGGTGATGGACGGGCTCACCCGCTATCATCGTATGCTCGGCGCGGACACCGCCTGGATCCCCGGCACCGACCACGCCGGCATTGCCACCCAGATCGTCGTGGAGCGCCAGCTCGACGCGCAGAACGTCTCGCGCCACGATCTCGGCCGCGAGCGCTTCGTCGCCAAGGTCTGGGAATGGAAGCAGTATTCGGGCGGCACCATCACCAACCAGATGCGCCGCCTGGGCACCTCGCCCGACTGGAGCCGCGAATACTTCACCATGGACGAGCGCATGTCGCGCGGCGTGGCCGAGGTCTTCGTGCGCCTGTACGAACAAGGCCTGATCTACCGCGGCAAGCGCCTGGTCAACTGGGACCCCAAGCTGCTCACCGCGGTGAGCGACCTGGAAGTGGTCAGCGAGGAAGAGGACGGCCACCTGTGGCTGATCCGCTACCCCATGGCCGAAGGCGACGAATCCATCGTGGTCGCGACCACCCGCCCCGAGACCATGCTGGGCGACGTGGCCGTCATGGTGCACCCCGAGGACGAGCGCTACCGCCACCTGATCGGCAAGCAGGTACGCCTGCCCCTGACCGAGCGCCTGATCCCGGTGATCGCCGACGACTACGTCGACCGCGAGTTCGGCACCGGCGCGGTCAAGGTGACCCCGGCGCACGACTTCAACGACTACGCCGTCGGCCAGCGCCACGGGCTCGAGCCGATCTCCATCCTCACGCTGGATGCACGCGTCAACGACGCCGCGCCCGAGAAGTACCGCGGCCAGGACCGCTACGACGCGCGCAAAGCCGTCGTGGCCGACCTGGAAGCGGCCGGCCTGCTGGTCGAGACGCGCAAGCACAAGCTCATGGTGCCGCGCGGCGACCGCACGCAGGCCGTCATCGAGCCCATGCTCACCGACCAGTGGTTCATGGCCATGAGCAAGCCGGCGCCCGAGGGCACCTTCCACCCCGGCAAGTCGATCACCGAGGTCGCGCTCGAAGCGGTCGCCGACGGCCGCGTCACGTTCCATCCCGAGAACTGGGCCACCACCTACAACCAGTGGCTGGACAACATCCAGGACTGGTGCATCTCGCGCCAGCTCTGGTGGGGCCACCAGATCCCCGCCTGGTACGCCGAGGACGGCAGCATCTTCGTCGCGCGCAGCGAGGAGGATGCCCGCGCCCAGGCCCGGGCCGCCGGCGTGGCCGGCCCGCTGCGCCGCGACGAGGACGTGCTCGACACCTGGTTCTCCTCGGCCATCGTGCCCTTCACCACCCTGGGCTGGCCCGAGCAGACGCCGGACATGACGCGCTACCTGCCCTCCAGCGTGCTGGTCACGGGCTTTGACATCATCTTCTTCTGGGTCGCCCGGATGATCATGATGACCACGCACTTCACCGGCCAGGTGCCGTTCCGCGACGTCTACATGCACGGCCTGATCCGCGACGCGGAAGGCCAGAAGATGAGCAAGTCCAAGGGCAATACCCTGGATCCGGTGGACCTCATCGACGGCATCGACGTCGAGGCGCTGGTCGCCAAGCGCACCACCGGCCTGATGAACCCGAAGCAGGCCGAGAACATCGCCAGGAAGACCCGCAAGGAGTTCCCGAACGGCATCCCGGCCTTCGGCGCCGACGCCCTGCGCTTCACCATGGCGGCCTACGCCACCCTGGGCCGCAACATCAACTTCGACCTGAAGCGCTGCGAAGGCTACCGGAACTTCTGCAACAAGCTCTGGAACGCCACCCGCTTCGTGCTCATGAACACCGAGGGCCAGGAGATCGGCGACGACGACGCCGAGCTTTCGTTTGCCGACAAGTGGATCATCAGCCAGTTGCAGCGCACCGAGGCGGACGTGGCCAAGGGCTACGCCGACTACCGCTTCGACAACATCGCCAACGCGCTCTATCGCTTCGTCTGGGACGAGTACTGCGACTGGTACGTCGAACTCGCCAAGGTGCAGATCCAGACCGGCACCCCGGCCCAGCAGCGCGGCACGCGCCGCACGCTGATCCGCGTGCTCGAGACCGTGCTGCGCCTGGCCCATCCCGTCATTCCCTTCATCACCGAGGAACTGTGGCAGAAGGTCTCGGTGGTGGCGGGCGCGCGCCGCGCCGACGAACAGACCTCGGTCAGCATCCAGCCCTACCCGGTCGCCGACGAGAACCGCATCGACGCCGAGGCCGAAGCCGCCATCGCCGCCCTCAAGGCCCAGGTCGACGCCGTGCGCGCGCTGCGCGGCGAGATGAATCTCGCCCCGTCGCAGCGCGTACCGCTCAACGCCACGGGCGAGCGCGCCGTGCTGGAGCGCAATGCGCCCTACCTGGCCGCCCTGGCCCGCCTGTCGGAAGTCAAGGTGCTCGACACCCTGCCCGACCTGGGCGCCCCGGTGCAGGTGGTGGGCGACAGCCGCCTCATGCTGCACGTCGAGATCGACATCGCCGCCGAGAAGGCCCGCCTGGACAAGGAGATCGCGCGCCTCGAAGGCGAGATCGCCAAGGCGCAGAACAAGCTCGCCAACCCGAGCTTCGTCGAGCGCGCCCCGGCCGCGGTGGTCGAGCAGGAGAAGGGCCGCATCGAGCAGTTCGGCCAGACCCTGGCCCAGGTGCGCGAGCAGCGGGCCAAGCTGTAGGCACCGGCGCACCGTGGGCAGTGACGCCGTCATCAAGACCGCCGGGCGCGTGTTCGAAGTGCTCGAGTACATGCGCGAGGTGCGTCGCCACATCACGGTGCGCGAGGCCTCCGAGAAGCTCGGCTATCCGTTGTCGAGCGCCCTCGTCCTGCTCAAGAGCATGGCCACGCTGGGCTATCTCAGCTACGACGCCAAGCAGCGCGCCTATTACCCCACTGTGCGGCTGGCCATGCTGGGCGACTGGGTGCTCGACGCCCAGTTCGCCGGCGGCAACCTGTTCGCGTACCTCGACCAGGTCGCCAAGGGCACGGGCGAGACGGCCATCCTCGGCCTGCAGAACGACATCTACGCCCAGTACGTGCATGTCATCCTGGGCGGCAAGGGCATCCAGTTCAACGTGCAGAGCGGCACGCGCAGGCTGCTCTGCATGTCCGGCATGGGCTGGGCGCTATTGTCGGCACAAAGCGACGCCGACGTGCAGCGCACCATCCAGCGCACCAATACCCGGCTGGCCAAGAACGGCCAGGCGGTCGAGCCGGAACTCGTGCTGGAACACGTGCGTGCCTCGCGCGAGGCAGGCTACGCCTTCTCGCGCAGCACCGTGACCGAGGGCATCGGCATCCTGGCCGTGCCGCTGCCCGAGCGCGCCGGCGGCGAGCGCCTGGCGGTGGGTGTCGGCGGCCCGGTCGAACGGCTCGAGGCGCAGCGCGACAGCGTGCTGGCGACGCTGCGCGAATTCGTCGCGCGCTCGGCGGGCGTCGCCCGCTGAGCACGGTGCCGTTGGGCGCAGTTCAGTATCGCGCCCGCACGCTGCGCGCAGGGGCGCATCATCTGCCGCCCACCACTCCCGCAGCCTTCAGGCGCCCGATCTCGTCCGGTGTATAGCCCGCCTCGCCCAGGATCTCGGACGAATCCTGGCCCACCGTCGGCGCCTGGCGCCGCACCTGGGCGGGCGTGCGATCGAACAGCGTGGTCGGACGTACGTAGCGGATGGACCCCTGCACCGGATGCTCGGCCTCGGCGAACAGCCCGACGGCCTTCAGATGAGGGTGCTCCGGCAGATCGTCCAGCGCGTAGATGGGCGTGGCCGGGATATCCAGGGATTCGCACAAGTCCAGCCACTCGGCCGTCGTGCGCTGCGGCGTGATCTCGGCCACATGGGCATACAGCTCGCGGATGCGCGCATTGCGTTCGCGCCGGTTCTCGACGTCGTAGCGCTCGGCCAGGTCGTTCCTGCCGACGGCTTCGAAAAAGGCCCGCCAATGCGCCTGGGTGTAGGGCAGCAGGCTCATGTAGCCGTCCTTGGTGGGCGTCGGCCGCCGTCCGCCCTGCAGAAGGCGAGGATAGCCGGCGGGCTCGGGCGCGCCCGGGAACGTCAGCCCGCCCAGGTGCTCGGTCAGCACGAACGCGGCCAGAGTCTCGAGCATCGGCACCTCCACGTACTGCCCCTGGCCGGTACGCTCGCGGTGGAACAGCGCGGCCAGCACGGCATTGGCCACGTAGACCCCAGCGGTCTTGTCGGCGATCAGGCTGGGCGTGTAGTCCGGCGCACGGCCGCCGGCGCCATTGAGCGCCACCAGCCCGCAACCGGCCTGCACGATGTCGTCGAAGGCCGGCCGGGACCGATGCGGGCCATCCTGCCCGAAGCCGGTGGCCGCCACGTACACGATGCCCGGATGGATCGCCTTGAGCGCCTCGTAGCCCAGGCCCAGGCGCTCGATCGCCGACACGCGCATGTTGTGCACGACGACGTCCACGGTGGGCAGGAGCCGGCGCACGGCGTCCCGGCCGGCTTCCGTCTTGAGATCCAGCGCGAGCGAACGCTTGTTGCGGTTGATGGCGAGGAAGATCGAACTGAGCCCCGGCGTCTTGGTGATGCCGTTGGCGCGCATCATGTCGCCTTCGAGGTTCTCGACCTTGATGACGTCCGCACCGTAGTCGCCCAGGATCTGGGTGGCCATCGGCCCCAGCACCACGGCGGTGAGATCGAGGATGCGGACCCCGGCGAGCGGGCCGGCGGGCTGGGTGGGCTGTGCTGACATGGTCGATTGCGCTTCAGTTGGGCAGGTTGAGCAGTTGCCGGGCCATCACGACACGCTGGATCTGGCCCGTGCCCTCGACGATGTCCAGGGCCTTCACATCACGAAAGAGCTTGTCGAGCAGGTTGTCGCCACGCCCGCCCGCCAGGCCCAGGATTTCCTTGCCCAGGCTGGCCGCCTCGAGCGCGGCCAGGGGCGCCTGCGCCTTGGCCATCGACGCCTCGAGCATGTTGGGCTGGCGCTGGTCCGCGAGCCAGGCGGCGCGCAGCGCGAGCAGCATGCAGGCCTTGAGGCGGCGGCGGCTGCGCTCGAGCCGGTCGCGGATGCGCTCGCGCGCGAGCAGGCCGGCTTCGCGCGCATGCTGCGTCGCCTCGTCGAGCGCGGCGCGGCCGATGCCCACCGCCATCGCCGCGATGGCGGGCCGCCCGGCGTTGAAAGTGTTCATCGCGCCCTTGAACCCGGCGCGCGCCGCGTAATAGTCCTCGCCGCCCAGCAGGTTGGCGCCCGGCACGCGGCAGTCCTCCAGGAAGAACGAGGTGGACTCGTAGGCCTTCAGGCCCATTTTCTTCTCCAAGCGGAACCCGCCCAGCCCGGGCGAGCCGCGCTCGACCACGAAGGCGCGGTGCCCGCCGCGCCCCAGGGCGGGATCGACGGTGGCGAACACCACGATCCATTCGGCCCGGCTGGCGTTGCCGCAGAACGCCTTGGCTCCGTTCAACACCCAGGCGTCGCCGTCCTTGCGGGCCCGCGTACGGATGTTCGCCACGTCGGAGCCTCCGGAGGGTTCGGTCATCGCAAACGCGCCCCAGATCGGTCGCGGCGGGTTGCGGAACGGCCCCAGAAAGCGCGCCTTCTGCGCGTCGGTGCCCATGCCGAGGATGGGCGGCTCGCCCAGGCCGGGGCCCGGTGTCGCCACACCGATGCCCCGATCCCAATACGAGGACTCCTCGGCCAGCAGAACCTGGGTCACGGCCGAGTGGCCGCGTGTCGGATGATCCGCCCGGCGCTCGCCGGCCGGCGCCCAGAGGGTGCCCCCGAAACCCGCCGCCAGCAGCGTCTCGAAGAACGGATCGTCGGGCGGCAGCGGTGCGCCCGCGCGATCGGCGCGCAACCCCGCGGGACGCAGTTCGGTACGCCCGAGTTCGCGCAGCCAGGCCAGGCGTTCGCGCTGTGCGGCGTCGATGCTGAAGTTCATGCTGCCGCCTCCGGATCGAGCGCCAACCAGAATCCGCTGCCGGCGTCGGGCACGGGCAGGCGGTTCAACGCATTCCGGGCGGCGTCCACGCCGCCCGCCAGCAAGCCCAGCGCGCGCAGCTCGCGCATGGCCTTTTCCACCGGGTGATCCTGCATGAAGCCCGCCGCGCCGAGGATCTGCACGGCATTCGGGCCGACGAACATGCCGGCCTCGGCCGCCTCCAGATAGGCCTGTGCCGCGGCGCGCTCGAACTCGTCGGCCTCGACGCGCGCATCGCGCGATGCCGCCTCCAGGCCCATCAGGCGACTGGCGTCGATCGCGGCGCGCATGTCGGTCATCAGGAAGGCGAGCGCCTGGTGATGGGCAATCGGCTTGCCGAACGCCACGCGCTCCAGCGCGTACGCACGCGCATGCTCGAAAGCTGCCTGCATTTGTCCCACCATCAGCGCGACGACGTACAGACGGGCGTAGGCCGTCGCCCGCACGGCAACGCCCGGGTCGGGCCAATGCTCGGCGACGGGCGCGCGTTCCAGCGTGACGCCGACCGCGCCCGCAGCGCGCAGGCCGCCGCCGGGCACGGGAGTGCAATCGCAACCGGCCCGCACGACAGACAGCCCGTCCGGGCGCGCAATGAGCAGGCAGTCCAGGCGGGCCACCGGCAGCCAGGGTATGGCACCGGAAATGCATCCATCCGCGATGGCCAGGCCGGCATCGGCATCCACATGCAGCCAGACCCCCGCGTCAGCCGGCAGACCGCACAGATGGCGCCTCACCGCGTCGACGCCACCGGCGGCCGACAGGGCGCGCCCGGCCGGCGCCGGCGCGCTCAGCGCGAGCGCGGCCCCCGCGTCGCCGGACGCCAGCACGCGCAGCATCTCGAATTCGTCGGCAAGGCTCAACTCGGCGCCGCCCAGCGCCTGTGGCCAACCGATGCGCGCCAAGCCCATGTCGCGGGCCTGCTCGCGCACACTGGCCGCAGGCGCGCCCGCGGCCTCGTGGGCGCGCTCCGCCGGCGCCAGACATTCGGCGGCGAACCGCCCGGCCGCCTCACGCACCATGCGGCCTTCTTCCGTATCGCTCAGATCGAACATGGGCCGCTCACTCGCCGCGAAACACGGGCAGCCGACGCTCGGCCATCGCGGCCACGCCCTCCCGGAAATCCGAGGTCGCGAAATGGCGCGCCTGCAGATCGGCCTCGCGCTGCAATGCCGCGGCGACGGCATCGGCCAGGCCCGCGCGCAGCGTGGCGCGGGTATCGCGCACCGCCAGGGGCGCGCTCGCGGCGATGTCGCGCGCCCAGGCCAGGGCTTCGGTGCGCACGCGACCCGGCTCGACGAGCGCATCGACCAGGCCGATGCGCAGCGCCTCGTCGCCGCCGATGCGGCAGCCGGTGTAGAGCAGCCGGGCCGCGTGCTGGACACCGACGACGCGCGGCAGCGTCACCGACATGCCGAAGCCCGGATGGAAACCCAGGCGGTTGAAGTTTGCCGAGAACCGGGCCTCGGCGCAGGCGATGCGGAAATCCGCTGCGAGCGCGAGCCCGAGCCCGCCGCCGATGGCGGGCCCGTGCACGGCTGCCACGAGCGGTGTGGCGAGCCGGAACAGGCGCAGGCCGTGCGCGTAGAGCGCGCCCGGCCGGCCGCGCCGCTCACCCGAGCCGAAGTTGGCGCCGGCGCAAAACGATCTGCCCTCGGCCGCGAGCACGATGGCGCGGCACGCCGGCTCGGCATCCAGCGCCTCGCAGGCGTCGGCCAGGCGCGCCATGAAGGGTTCGTCGAAATAGTTGTGCGGCCCGCGCCGCATCTCGATCACCGCGACCTCGCCCTCTTGCGCGATGGCCAGGTCCGCGTCTTCGTCACGCATCGCCACGTCTCCCCTGTTGTTCCCTGATGCTCACAGCCCGTGCATAATAACATGTATGTACGATAGTATCGTATGTACATACTATATAGGAGACAGACATGCGACTGGATCGAAGCCGCTGGAGCGGCTGGACGCTGGCGCTGCTTGCAGCCGCCCTGCCGACCGTGGCCGCCCAGGCGGAGTCCGCTTTTCCCGAACACGCGCTGCGCGTCATCGTGCCCTTCACGCCCGGCAGCGGCTCGGACAACGCCTCGCGCTTCTTCGGTGAGAAGCTCGCCGGCGAACTCGGGCAGCCCGTGGTCATCGAGAATCGCCCCGGGGCGGCGGGCAACATCGGCCTGCAAGCGGCCAAGGCCGCGCCGGCCGACGGCTACACCATCGTGCTGGCCAGCAACTCGCCCATGTGCGTCAACCCGCTGGTGATGAAGGATCTACCCTATGATCCGGTGCGCGACTTCAAGCCGATATCCGGCCTGAGCCGCGGCATGAACGTCGTCCTGGTGCCGCCGGACTCGCCCTACGATTCGCTGCAGGAACTGGTGGCGGCGGCCCGCGCCGCCGCGGCGCCCATGAACGTCGGCACCTATTCCGAGGGCTACCGGCTCGCCGCCGAGTGGCTGGCCAGCCTGGGCGGCTTCGCCTTCGCCAACGTGCCCTACAAGGGGCAGGCGCCGATCATGACCGACATCATCGGCGGGCGCCTGGATTTCGCCCTCGTTGATCTGGGCGGCGCCCGCGAGCTGATCCAGGACGGCAAGGTGAAGGCGCTCGCCGTCTCGGGCGAGCAGCGCAACCGCAACCTGCCCGATGTCCCCACCATCCGCGAGAGCGGCTTTGCCGATTACGTGCAGTACAGTTGGGTGTCGTTCTACGTGCGCAGCGAAACGCCGCCGGAGGCCACTGCGACGCTGGCGGACGCGCTGCAGAAGATCCTCGACACCGACGAGGCCCGCGCCTTCGTCGCGCGCAGCGGCTCCGAGCTGATGCCCTATGCGCCGGAGCGCATGGCGGCGTTCCAGCGCACCGAGCAGGACCGGTTCCGCCGCATCGCCGAGGCGGCGGGCATCCGGCCCCAATGAGCCCGCCGCCGACAGACGGTGCGCCTGTGCGCGCCTCGAACTGCCGGAGCGCCCGCGGGCCGTGGCCTTCCATGAAACTAGGGTAAACCCTATAATTCGCGCAACCGCCCTCCACCAGAGGGCGCAGATGCGGCGCCTCCACCCCTGGCGCCCAACTTTCGCGGAGCCCACCATGGCGAGCCCCCTGGACGACAACCTGCCCGTCACCCTGCTCATCACCCGCCGCGTGGCGGCGGCACGCTACAACGACTTTCTCGCCTGGCTGCATGAAGGCGAGGACATGGCGAGCGCCTTTCCCGGCTATCTGGGCTCGGGCACGCTCGAACCGCCGCCCGGCGGCACCGACTATCAGATGGTGTTCCGCTTCGCCAACGAGGCGCAGCTCGCGGCCTGGGCCCGCTCGCCGCAGCGCCAGGCCTGGCTGGACCGCGGCCGCGACCTGGTGCACGAGGCACGGGCGGTGCGCGCGCAAGGGCTGGAAGGCTGGTTCGGCACGAGCGCCCCGCCGCGCTGGAAGCAGGCGGTCACGATCTGGCTGGTGTTCTTTCCGGTATCGCTGGCCTTCACCGCCATGCTCGGCCACTACCTGGAAGCCCTGCCACTCTTCTGGCGGGTACTGTTCAGCACGACCATGCTGACGCCGATCATGGTGTTCGTGTTCATCCCCTTGGCCACACGCGTGCTGCGCCGCTGGCTCGTGCCGCAGCCGCACGGCGTGGACGTGCGCAAGCCGGCCTAGGCCGGTTGGCAAACTCGCGGCCGGCGGCCGATGGGGGAGCCGGCACGAACGGCGGCAGCGCTCAGGCCCGGGCAGGCGCAGCCATCCCGGCCCGATCGCGCAGCGAACCGGCAAACCCGGGCATGCGCCGGGGCTGGCGTCAAATCAACGTCTGGGGAAGAGAATCCGTCGAGGCGGGTCGGCGCCGAATATTGCGCCGATCGACCCCGGCGGCAGGCGTCGTCAGTTGGGACGGCGACGCGGGGCTGCGGCCGGACGGCCGGGCAGGTGGCGAAACGTGATGCGGCCCTTGGTGAGATCGTAGGGCGACAGCTCCAGCGAGACCTTGTCACCCGCAAGAATGCGGATGTGGTTCTTGCGCATTTTGCCGGAGGAATAAGCGGTCAGGGCATGACCGTTGTCCAGCGTGATACGGTAGCGGGAATCCGGCAGTACTTCGTCGACGGTCCCGTTCATTTCGATGAGTTCTTCTCTAGCCAATAGAGACTCCTTACGTCAGCGTGAACAAGGATCCGGCGCGAGACAACAGGCAGACGACGCCGGCCAAGCCGGCGTGGCTGCGGGATTCGCGGGGAAGATGGCCGTGGCGCAACGGGGTTGCGCCTCCCGGGAGACCGAGGGCCTGGCGGGTAAGCCGTGCGAAGCTCGCACCAGAATGCGGGAAAACCCGTACATGTTACGCCATTTCGGGCCAAATGTCTCCCTCTTTGCTCAAAAACCGTGCCAATTGCGCAACGTCGGCACACGCGCGGCTTGCCTACGCACAAAGTCGGTGCGAATCGGGCCGCGCCTGCTGCGCCAGAACGGCCTCGCCGCTGCTCTTTCGGCGTGAACCGGGCGCTCCCGGCGCCCCGGGAAGACAGTGCTAACACAATGATTTATAATTAAAAGTTATTTCCCGATCATCCGGCACACCCCGTGGCGAACCCATCGCAGCACGGCGGGCCGGGTTTGCCGTTCGTCCGGGCTGTCCGCGGCAGTCCGTATCAGGCACCGGACACTGTGTCCACCTTTTCTCTCAGCCGTTCACACAAGGGGGGTGCGATGCAAGGTTTGCATCTGACTGGCGATCTCTACAACTGCAACTGTAGCGAGGCCATCCTGATTGATCTGCCCATGCTCGAGGGCATCTGCCGCCAGGCCACGCTCGACGCCGGGCTCACCATCGTCGACGACAAGTTCTTCCTGTTCCCGGACGTCGACGGACAGCCGGGCGGCATCACGGGCACATTGCTGCTGGCCGAATCCCACTTGGCGATCCACACCTGGCCGGAGCGTCGCGGTGTGACGCTGGATGTCTATGTGTGCAACTACATGCAGGACAACTCCGGCAAGGCCCGCGCCCTGTTCGACAGGCTGGTGCAGACGCTGCGCCCGGAGACCTGGCAGGGCGAGGAAATCCTGCGGGGCGACCTGGCGCAGCCGGAAGCCGTGCGCAGGGAACTGCTGCGCGAATGGAGCACACCCAACTCCGTATTCGGCACGCGCCCGCAGAAGCAGCTCGAAGCGCGCCAGACCGAGTTCCAGCGCGTGGACGTTTACGACACGCCCGACTTCGGCCGCCTGTTTCGCCTGGACGGCCGCTTCATGACCTCCGAGCGCGACGAGTTCATCTACCACGAGTGCATGGTGCATCCGGCGGCGTTGGCGCATGCCGCGCCCCGCCGCGCGCTGGTGCTCGGCGGTGGCGATGGCGGCTCCAGCGAGGAGCTGCTCAAGCACCCCGGCATGGAGCGCGTGGTGATGGCCGAACTCGATCCGGCCGTGATCGAGATCGCCAAGGCGTACCTGCAGCGCGTGCACCGCGGCGTCTTCGACGACCCGCGGCTGGAAGTGAAGGTCGGCGACGGTTTCGCCTTCGTGCGCGACACCGACGAGACCTTCGACCTGATCGTCCTCGACCTGACCGACCCCGACACGCCCGCGGAACAGCTCTACACGGCGGATTTCTTCCGCATGTGCCAGCGCATCCTGGCCCCGGGAGGCGCACTCAGCCTGCACATCGGTTCGCCCGTGTATGGCGAAGCCAACGTGCGCCGCCTGGCCGGCGCCTTGCGCGAAGTCTTCACCCACGTACGCCCGATGACCGCCTTCGTGCCCTTGTACGGCTCGCTGTGGGCCATGGCCGTCGCCAGCGACGCGCTGGACCCCGCCGCCCTCGACGGCGAGCAGGTCGACGCGCGCCTGCGCGAGCGCGGCATCGACGACCTCGCCTACTATGACGGCACGGCGCATCCGGGTCTGTTCGCGCTGCCGCGCTACGTGCGGCGCCTGACCGATCCCGCGGCGGCCGACGCCGCGCACTGACCACGGGCCGGCACGCAAGCCTCGGCCGCACGGACGAGGCCCTGCGCGCCCGGCCCACCCCGGCGCCGACGGCGCCCCCGTCCGGCGGCGAGGCAGCCTGCGTCGCCAGGCAGAAACGACCCACTCTGCGAGAGGCCCCTATGAAATATGTGCGGTATGGAGAGGCCGGCCAGGAATGGCCCGGCCTGATCGCCGAAGACGGCACGCTGCGCGACCTGTCCCAGCTCGTCGCGGACATCGACCCGATAAGCATCGCCGACGGCTCGCTCGCGGCCGCCGCCGCGCAATGGCCGACCCTGCCGGTCGTCGAAGGCTCGCCCCGCCTGGGGCCGCCGATCACCGCGCCCGGCAAGTTCCTCGGCGTCGGGCTGAACTACGCGGACCATGCCGCCGAGGCCAAGCTGCCCGTGCCCGAGCAGCCCGTGCTGTTCTTCAAGGCGACGAGTTGCATCAATGGGCCCGACGACGACGTCATCCTGCCCGAAGGCGCCGACACCCTGGACTGGGAAGTCGAACTGGGCTTCGTCATCGGCAAGCCCGCCTATCGCGTCACTCCCGAGCAGGCGCGCGAGCACATCTTCGGCTACCTGGTGGTCAACGACATTTCGGAGCGCACCTGGCAGATCCAGCGCAGCGCCGCGCAATGGACCAAGGGCAAGAGCCACGACACCTTCGGCCCGATCGGTCCCTGGCTGGTCAGCGCCGACGAGATCGCCGACCCCCGGTCGCTGGACCTGTGGCTCAAGGTCAACGGCGAGACCATGCAGTCGGGCAACACCCGGCACATGGTGTTCGACGTATTCCAGGTGCTCGCGGACGCCTCGCAGTACATGCGGCTGATGCCTGGCGACATCATCACCACCGGCACGCCGCCGGGCGTCGCCATGGGCATGAAACCGCCCCGCTACCTGCGGCGCGGCGACGTGATGGAACTTTCGGTGGCAGGGCTGGGCGCCCAGCGCCAGCGAGTCGTCTAGACAGGAGCGGCGCCCCGCCTGCCGGACGCAAGGCCCGGCAGGCGGCAGCCCGGTCTCCCTGGCCTTGCCTCCGGTGTCCTGCGCCTTGCCCGGTTCCTTCGCGGCGTGCTCTGGCTCAGGGCGACGCCGGCCCGGCCGGCGTGGCGCCCAGGAAGGGTTCGCCGCGGCGTTGCGCGGGAGCAGCCTGGGGCTGCGGCTCCGGCGGGATGGGCACGCCGGCCGGCGCGATGCCCGCGGGCTCGGCGGCCCGACCGGACCAGGCGCCGGCAGCCTGCGGTTCGGCCGCGTCGGTCGTGCCGTGGCTGAGGCCGCCGCGTGGGTTCCAGGCCGGCAGTTGCGCACGCAGCATCAGTTGCTGCTCGCGCACCAGGTGCATCTTGCTCACGCGTGCGCCGCGCAGTTCGGCCGCGCTGCGCCGCAGATCCCCGAGCGAGAACGGTTCGCTGTGATCGGCCCACACCCAGCGCATCACGGCCAGCGTGGGCGGCGACACCTGCTGCGCAACCCCCTGCAGCACGTCGGCCGGCACCGCGCCGGCGTTCTCGCGCGCCACGCTGCCGCTCCACACCGACTTCAGTGAGAAGAAGGTGATGAGGGCCAGGACGGCCACCACCGCCCACCAGATGTACATGTTGATGCGGGTGAGAAAGGCAACGGCCGCCGCGTCCGGCGGCCCGAATCGGCTGTAATCGGCGGTGGCGCCGGCGCTGAGGATCAGGCGCGCGACGATCCAGAAGACCACCAGGCCGGCGATGACGATCAGCACGCGCCGGATCAGGTGGGGCATCGCCAGGCGCGAGGCGGTACGGCGCAGCAACTGGCCATCCTCGCGCAGCCGCGCCGGCGATGCGGTGTCCAGGTCTATGGGGGCGTCGGTCACTGCTGGCTCCTTCTCAAATTGGCCCGGGTGCAGGGTCGCATGCATTGTGCCACCGCCATCCGGCGCGGCGAGGCGCCCGCCAACCTTGTTTTATCATCCAGCCGGTCAGGCGCCGTAGCGGCGCCGCCACAACCGCGCGGCCCCCTGGCCGCGCCAGGAGAGACCGACTATGCGCATTTTGCTCGCCATGAACGGCGACGCGGGCCTGTCCCGCTGGATCGAAGCCTTCCGGAAAGCCTTGCCCGAAGCCGAGGTAAGCACCTGGCAGGCCGACGGCCCGGCGCTCGGTGCGGACGTGGCCATCGTCTGGCACCCGCCGGCCGAACTCTTCGTGCGCGAGACCGGCCTGCGCGCCGTGTTCAACCTGGGCGCGGGTGTGGACGGCCTGCTGAAGATCCCGACGCTGCCCTCCACCCTGCCGGTGATCCGCCTGGAAGATGCCGGCATGACGGTGCAGATGGCCGAATACGCCCTGCACGCGCTGTGGGAGGCGTCGCGCAGCTTCGCCAGCTACCGGCAAGCACAGGGCGAGCACGAGTGGCGCATGCTGCCGGTCACGCGCCGCCATGAATGGCCGGTCGGCGTGCTCGGCATGGGCAAGGTCGGCGCACGGGTGGCGCAGGCCGTCGCCGAGTTCGAGTATCCCGTGGCCGGCTGGTCGCGCGGCGGCCACGGGCTGCCGGGCATCGAGGACTTCGCCGGCGCGCAGGCGCTGGACGCGTTTCTCGCGCGCACGCGCGTGCTGATCAACGCCCTGCCGCTCACGCCCGACACGCGCGACATCCTGAATCGCGACACGTTCGCCAAGCTGCTGCCGGGCGCCTACGTCGTCAATGTCGGCCGCGGCGAACACCTGGTCGAGGAAGACCTGCTGGCGGCGCTCGCCTCCGGCCACGTCGCCGGCGCCACGCTGGACGTGTTCCGCACCGAGCCCCTGCCGCAGGAGCATCCGTTCTGGTCCCACCCGGCGATCACGATCACCCCGCACACCGCCGCGCGGACCCTGCGCACGGAGTCCGTCAAGCAGATCGCCGACAAGATCCGCCAGCTCGCCAAGGGTGAAAGCGTCAGCGGCGTGGTCGACCGCCCGCGCGGCTACTGATCGCCTGCGGCGTGCGGCCGAGACGGCGGCCAGGCCGGCCAGCGGGCCGCCGCAGCCGTCCGCCCGACCGGGGCCGCACCGGCACGCGCAGGCTCACAGTTCGCCGTAGGAATGCAGGCCGGACAGGAACATATTGACGCCGAGAAAGGCGAAGCCCGTGATGAGCAGGCCGATCAACGCCCAGTAGGCGGCGAAGGTGCCGCGCAGGCCTTTCATGAGGCGCATGTGCAGCCAGGCGGCGTAGTTCAGCCAGACGATCAGGGCCCAGGTTTCCTTGGGGTCCCACTGCCAGTAGGCGCCCCAGGCCTCGGCGGCCCACAGCGCGCCGAGAATGGTCGCCACGGTAAAAAAGGCGAAGCCCACCGCGATGGCCTTGTACATGATGTCGTCCAGCACCTCGAGCGCTGGCAGGCGCTCGGCGAGCCGGCGCCGCGCCAGCAGGATCGAGCCGACGACCAGCGCCCCCACACCGAAATAGACCATCCAGTAGGCCGACAGGCCCTCGCTGCGAAACACCAGCGGCTCGACGGCCAGCAGCACCCCCAGCACGAACAGCGGCGCGAGCCGCTTCCAGGAACGGGTCTGCCCGTGCACCTTGACCAGATAGGCGAAGGCCACCATGGCGGCGAGCGAAAACGTGCCGTAGCCGATGAAGTTTGCCGGTACGTGCAGCTTCATCCACCAGCTTTTCAGGGCAGGCACGAGCGGCTGGATCTGGTAGGCGTCGCGGGCCACGGTGTACCAGACGAGAAAGCCGATGGCCGCGGTCACCACGAGCATCACGAAAGCGCCCAGGCTGCGCGTGTCGTAGCGCGCTTCGTAATACAGATAGAACAGCGCGGTCACCAGCGCGAACAGGATGATGACCTCGTACAGGTTGCTGACCGGGATGTAGCCGATGCCGGGGCCGAGCAGATGGCTTTCGTACCAGCGCACCAGCAGGCCGGTGGCGCCGGCGAACACGGCGCCCCAACTGAGCGCGGTGCCCAGCCAGGCGGCGGTGGCGCTGCGCGCGCCCAGGCCGATCCAGTAACAGGCCGTGGCCAGCACGAAGAGCGTGCTCATCCAGAGGATGGCCGACTGCGAGGACAACAGGTAGCGCAACAGGAAGGCTTCGTCGGCCCGCGCGATCTGCCCGCCGTACAGCGTGAGCGCCAGGCCGGCCGACACGGCCAGCGCGAGCATGAGCACGCGCAGTGGGCGCCACAGCCAGCCCAGCCAGGCCAGCACCGGCACCGTGCCGATCAGGATCGCCCGGTCGTAGCCGTCCATCACGCTGCCGGCGCGCTGCAGAGCGAACCAGGCGCCGACGGCCAGCAGCACCAGGAACACGGCGTCCGTCCAATCCGGACGGCGGCGCACACCCGGCCCCTGCTCCAGCCAGCGATCGTCCTCGCCCTCTTGCCCCGCGCGCAGGGCCCCGTCATTCAGAGGAGCCTTCGGCCCCGACAGAGGGCTCCTTCGCTCGAGCTCGCCGTGACCGGCAAGGCTTGCGCTTTGGTCCGTCGTCATGTCAGTCTCCGCGCGTCAGCGCGTAGGGGGTGGGTTTCATTTGTCTCCCCGCTTGCCGTAGAGGCGAGCGAACTCGGCCTCCAGACGCTTGAATTCCTGGTTGAAGTCGAGTGTACGCCGTTGCGAGGTCATGGCCATCAGCGCCCGGCTGCCGCCGCCTTCCGGCCGCAGCCACACCCAGAGCCGGCGCTCGCGCACGTAGAACATGGCGAACACGCCCATCACCAACAGCAGGCAGCCCGTATAGACAGCCAGCTTGCCCGGCGAGCGGTTGAGCTGGAACACGCTGGCCTGCACGTGCTTGAAGTCGCTCAGCACGAACGCCACGGGCGCGGGATACAGGGAGAGATCGGACAGCGCCGCGAGACTTTGCCGCAGCCAGGCATCCTGTTGCTGGGCGAGCGCCAATGAGGCCGCGTCCACCGGGGGCAGCCCGTGGGCCTCGCGCGATACCGCCCGCAGGTCGGCCATCGCGCCGCCCAGCAGGCGCACCACCACCTCGGCCGCACGCGGCAGCTCGTCGGCGGGCACGTTGGCTTCCAGGAACGCCGTCAGCGCCTGCAGACCGCCGTCGGCGAACACGTCCAGCGCCCGATTGGCCGAATCCTCCACCGCACGCGCCATCTCCTGCGCCGCGGCGGCGCCCTGGCCGCCCTCGGTGTTGCGCCGGGCGAAGCGGCGAGCGGCCTCGGCGCGGGCCTCGCCGTCGGCCAGCGTGGCGCGCAGTTGCAGGAACTCGGTGAGCGTACCGTCCTCGCCCGCGGGAATCCGCACGTAGCGAAAGGACTCCTGCGCATTGCGGCGCGTACCGAGCAGGAATACGCGCTGGTCGTCCAGCGTGACCGGCAGCATGTAGTTGTGGAATTCGCTGACCTGGCCGGCCGCGTCGACGAGCTGGTATTCGATGCTGGGCCCCACGTTCTGGAAACGCCGGCCGAGATCGCGCACCGCACTGCCCGTGACGGCCGCCACGTGCTCGCCGAGCGCCATCGGCTGCGCCGCGCCGGCCTGCTCCACGTTCTCGACGTTGATCGGGCGCAGGGCCGTGAAGCGCAGCGCGCCGGCGGGCCCAGGCGCGGCGGCGTCGGCCAGCTCGACCGTGTCGCCGATCACACCCTGCACGCGGAACGGCTCGCCGCCAAGGCCGTCCAGCGCATAGCCCGTCAGCGTGACGGAACTGCCGCCATCGTCGAAGCTGGACTGATACACCGTCACGCCCTTGTACGTCAGCGGTTCGTTGACCCGGATCGTGTAGGGAAACGACTCGCCCGTCTGCGGGTCGGTGACCGTCACATCGCTGCGAAAATCGCTCGGCATGCCGGTCGCGTAGTAATCGACCGTGAACTTGTCCAGGCGGATCTGGAAGGGCAAGGGCTGCACCAAGGCGCCGTCGCCCAGCATGACCACCGAATTCGCGGTCTGCACACCCTCAGGGATCAGCGCCGTCGCCCGGTAGCCCGGGTTGTCGACCGACAGCCGGCCGCTGCCCGGCACGTCGGCCAGGCGCATGTTCTCGTACACCGGCTGCTTGCCGCCCAGCCAGACTTGCAGGCGGATCGGCAATTCACTGTCGAACAGCCCGCCCACGCAGATGACCACGATGGCGAGGTGGGCGCAGATGTAACCCAGCCGGTTGCCGGCGCCGGCCTTGGCGGCGACCACCATGCCCTCGCCCTGCGCCCGGGCGCGCACCCGAAAGCCCCGCCGCGTCAGCCAGCGCTCCGCCCGCTCGGCGGCCTGCGCCGGCGCCGCGTCGGCATGCGCCTCTGCACGATGCGGGAAGGATCGCCAACTGGTTTCGCGCGCGTGCTCGCGAAACGACATCGCGTCGCGCAGCAGCGTGGGCGCGTTGCGCCACAGGCACACGCTGGTCGACAGCACCAGGAAGGTCATGATGAGCAGGAACCAGCCGGCGTTGTAGACGTTGTAGAGCTGCAGCAGATCGAACAGCCGCGCCCAGAACGGGCCGAACTGATCGACGTAGTTGTTGAGCGGCTGATTCTGCGGCAACACCGTGCCGGCGACGCTGGCGATGCTGATCAGCGTGAGCAGGCTGATGGCAAAACGCATCGAACCGATCAGTTCGATGAAGTCAGCGAATCGGCGGCGGGACGGTACAGGTGTGGAAACGGCGACTTGGCTCATCGGGAAAACGAAAACACCGTGGCGGGCATGGTGGCGCGCCCGGCAAAGCATACCCGGGCCGCGCTGCCTCGGCCCAGGGCCGCACGCCGACGCACCGTTGAGGTTCGGAGCCCCGCCGCCGGGAAAAGTTCAGCGCAGGCCGGCGGCGTAATCGGACACCGCCCGGATCTCGGCGTCGGTGAGCCGCAGGGCGATGTCGTGCATCGGCTGGTTGCTGCTGCGCTCGCCGCTGCGGAAATGCTCGAGCTGGGTTTGGATATAGCTGCTGAACTGCCCGCCGAGATAGGGATACTGCCCCGGAATGCCAGCGCCGTCGGCGCCGTGACAGGCCGCACAGGCCGGCACGTTCTTGCTGGCGATGCCGCCGCGCCAGATCTTCTGGCCCAGTTCGACCAGATCCTCATGGCCCGCGGTGGCCGGGTTCTGCACCGTCTGCGTGGCGATGTAGAGCGACAGGTCGGCGATGTCCTGGTCGCTGAGCGGCTGGGCCATCGGGTTCATCACCGGGCTCACCCGCACGGGCGGCGCGCCGTCGGGCCCGGGCCGCAGGTCGCGCAACTGGTGCTGGATGTAGGAAGCCGGCTGGCCGGCCAGCTTGGGGTTGGCCTCGATGGAACTGTCGCCCGCCGCGCCGTGGCAGCTCGCACAGGAGACGAGGCCGCGTGCCGCATCGCCCTGCTCGAACAGGCTGGCGCCGCGCTTGGCGTCCGGCTTGGCCACTCCCTCCGCCGCATGCGACGGTACGACGAAAGACACTCCGATCATCAGACTGCTTGCCAAAAGCATCCGGGACAGCACAGGCTTCATGTAGACCTCGTAACCGACGGAGAGGACGGCCGGCAGATGCACGAAAATAGTGCAAGGCGCAACAAACCTTTCGATTCTACCGTCAAAGGGCGGGCTCGACCGTAGGGCAAAACCCCTAGGTTGACGCTAGGCCCGGGTGCATTCGGCTCCGGTGCGCTGCACAAGCGGAGTGCGGCGCACTGCCTTGGGCTGCCCTGAGCCGCTTGGGCAGCCCCACGAGGCTGGCCCCTTCAGGTCGCCTGCGCCAACCCCGTCTCGTAGACCAGTTGGGCCGCCGCCAGGTCCTCCAGCGCCGAACCGACCGATTTGAACACCGTCACGGTATCCGCGTCTTCGCGGCCGCGGGCCGTGCCCCGGCAGAGCGCGTCCAGCCGCCCGCGGACGTCCTGGGCGCACAGCGTGCCCGCCGCCTGGGCCGCCAGCAGGTCGCCCGCCTTGGCCAGCGCCTCGTCCGTGTCCACGTAGACCGCGCTGCCCGCGAAGCAACCGGGATCGGCCTCGATCATCGACGGCTTGAAACTGCCGATCAGGTCCAGGTGCGTTCCCGGCGCCAGCCAGTCGCCCTGGACCAGCGGGGCCTCGGAAAGCGTGGCGCAGCTCACGATGTGCGCCCGGCGCACCGCGGCCTCCAGGTCCGTGACCGGCTGCGCCTCCCAGCCCTGGGCGGCGAGACTGTCGGCCAGCCGCGCGGCGGACGCCGCGCGCCGACTCCATACACGCACGCGGCGCAGTGCGCGCACGGCGCCATAGGCCGGTGCGAGCATGGCCGCGACGCGGCCGGAGCCGACGATCAGCAGCTCCTGCGCGTCGGCCCGCGCGAGGTAGTCGGCGGCCAGGGCCGAGGCCGCCGCGGTGCGGCGCGACGTCACTTCGTCGCCATCGACATAGGCCAGCGGCACGCCCGTGGCGGCGTCATACAGCGCATAGGTCGAATGCAGGCCGGGCAGGCCGCGGCGGGCGTTGTCCGGGTAGATGTTCACGGTCTTGATGCCCAGGTAGCCCGCCGCATTCCAGGCCGGCATGATGAGCACCGTGCCCTGCCCGCCGTTGGCGCCCACCGTGTGCGTGTGCCGCAGGGGGACGTCGGCGCCCTCGGCGAAGGCGCGGCGCAGCGCGGGAATCAGGGTCTCGAAGCCCAGGGCGGCGCGCGTGCGCGCCGCGTCGAAAACGATCATGGCAATCTCGAAGAAGGAAGTTCAGCGCAACAGGGTGGCGAAGGGCTCGATGGTGCTGCGATCGGCCTGGCGGCCCGGTGCCGGCACGGCGATGCCCATGCCCGGCGCATCCCCGAGCGCGACGCGGCCGGCGGCGATGCGCCGCGCCGCCGGCGGCGCCAGGTGTCGCAGATGGTCGTGGAACTCGTGGTACTCCGCGATCGCGACGTTGCGCGAGGCTGCGGCGAAATGCAGGGTGGCGGTCTGCATGACGGCGGTGGCGTAGGTTTGCGGCGTGCTCGGCACCCCCAGGGCGGCGGCCTGCGCATCCAGTCGCTGCGCGCCCGAGAATCCGCCGCACAGCCCCAGGCAGAACTGCAGATAGCCCACCGCGCGCGCTTCGAGCAGCGCGGCGAAGCGCTGCTCCAGATACTCCGCCTCCGTCGCGATCACCGGCATGCTGCGGTTGATGTCCGCCATGCCCGCGACATCGTCGAACGGCAGCGGGGCCTGCAGGGCCTGCACGCCGTAAGTGCGCAGCCGCTCGCACCAGGCCGGCGCATCGTCGCGGGTGAGCTGGTTGACCGCGTCGGCCCACAACCGGGTGCCGGGCCCCACGGCGGCGCGCACAGCGGCCACGCGCGCGCAGTCCGGCTCCAGGCCCAGGGCGCCGATCTTCATCTTCACCGCGGTGTGGCCCGCCGCGACGTAGCCGCGCATCTCCGCCGCCAGGTCGGCCGGGTGCGCACCGTCGCGGTACAGCCCGCCGCTGGCGTACACCGCGGCCACGCCGTCGGTGCCGCCCAGCGCCCGCCAGAGCGGGATGCCGCGCGTGCGCGCATGCGCGTCCCAGCAGGCCATGTCGGCCGCGCTCCACGCTGCCGCGACCTGAGCGCTGGACGCCGGCGGGCAGCGCCAACCGCCGGGCGCGTCGATGCGCATGCCCAGGAGGCGCGGCGCCACGTCATTGGCCAGTTCGGCCAGCACCGGCGCCGGGTCGGCCGGGGCCGACCACGCCTCGCCCAGGCCCCAGGCGCCGTTGTCCAGATGCACCGCCAGCAGCGGCGCCTGGCGTTCGCGCCAGCGGAAGCTGGGATTCCAGGCCCGCCCGTCCAGCGTCCGGTGAAAGCGCAGGACGTCGACGCGCGCGATGCGCGTCATTGCGCCCACTGCTCCTTGATGAGCGACGGCGTCGAGCTTGCTTCCACACCCTTGCCCTTGAGGTACTGGGCATAGAGCTCCTGCACGCGGCCGCTCTCGTACAGCTTGCGGAATTCGCCGTCGAGGTACTCCTTGAACGCCTGGTCTTCCTGTTTGCGCATGCCGGCGCTGGTCGAGAGCGCGACCACCGGGCTGGGGATCACGATCTCGCCCTTCTTGATGCGCGAGTAGGCGACCGCGAGCACCGGCGTATAGAAGCCGATGGCGTCCACGCGGCGGGCGAACAGCGCGGCCACGGCCTCGTCGTTGTTGCCGAACCGTTCGATGGTGGCGTTCTGCAGACGCTTGGTGAGGTCGCGGTCCGGCGCCGTGCCCAGGCCCACGCCGACGCGGGTGCCGGACTGGTCGAGGTCGTCCCAGGTCTTGACGCTCAGCCCATCGCGCACCAGCACGCCCTGGGCGTACCAGAACAGCGGCTCGTCCGTGAAATCCGCGGCCTTCTTGCGCTCCTCGGTCGCGTCCAGGATGAACATCACGTCCATCTGCCCGGCCTGCAGGCCCGCCACCGCATTGCCCCAGGTGGTCTCGACCGTCTGCACCTTGACGCCCAGGTCCTTGGCAACCTCCTCGGCGATCAGCACGCCCAGGCCGGTCCATTGTCCCGTGGCCGGGTCCTTGAAGTAGTAGGGATCGCCTGGCGCGACGCCGATGCGCATCACGCCGCTCTGCTTGATCTGCTCCATGGTGGAAGGGGCCTGCGCGTGCGCGGCGAGTGGTGCCGCCGCGAGTGCGGTGGCCAGGCCCAGCGCCGCGAGGCAGCGCTGCATGAACGAAAACGAGGTGAACATGGCAGTGACTCCGAGGGTTTACTGGCGTTGCAGATACCGCTTTTCCAGGCGCGATGCCAGGTACGTGCCGGGGTAGATGAGGAGGAAGTACACCAGGGCGAGAATGGTGAAGGTCTCGAGCGGGTTGAAGTACACGGTGCTGAGCCAGCGGCCCTGGTACATCAGCTCGTGCACGGTGATCACGGACGCCACCGAGGTGTTCTTGGCGAGTTCGATGCCGCGGTTGGTGAAGGCGGGCAGCATGCGCCGCATCACCTGGGGCAGCACCACGCGCCGCAGCGCCCGCGCGCGCGTCATGCCCAGCGCCTTGGCGCCCTCCCACTGCCCGCGCGGGATCGACAGCATGCCGCCGCGAAAGATCTCGGCCGCGTAGGCCGACGAGTTGAGCACCAGGCCGAACAGGGCCGCGGTGAACGGGCTGAGCTGCACCCCCAGCAGGATCGGCATGGCATAGAAGAACCACACCAGTTGCACGAGGATCGGAATGTTCCGGAAAACCTCCACGTAGCCGCGCGCCGTCCAAGCAATGAGCGGGTTGCGCGACAGGCGCGCCAGCCCGATGAGCAGGCCCAGCAGCATGCACAGCGGAAAGGCGATGGCCCACAGCAGCGCGGTCGTGCCCAGCCCGCGCAGCAGCACGATGTAATTGTCGAACAGCGGGGCGAAGTTCCAGGTGTAGTCCATCTCAGCCTCCGACGTGCGATACGAGCAGGCGCTTCTCGGCCACCCGCGCGAGCATGCTGAGCAGCAGCAGCGACACGAAGAAAAGCAGCGCGACCGTGGAATACACCTCCAGCGGCCGGAAGGTCGCCGAATTCACCTGCATCGCCTGGTAGAGCAGATCGGCATAGGCCAGCGTGGAGGCGAGCGCGGTGGTCTTGATGAGCTCGAAGGAGCGCTCCATGAAAGGCGCGAGCATGCGCTGCATGGCCTGCGGCAGCACGATGCGGCGCAAGGCCTGCCGGTTGCTCATGCCGATGGCGCGCGCACCTTCCCATTGGCCGCGCTCGATCGACTGCACGCCGCCGCGAAACACCTCGGCGTAGAAGGCGCCCGACTGCGTCGCCAGCGCGATCACCGCGGCGGCATAGGGCGACAGCGAGATGTCCAGCACTACCGGCAGCGCATAATAGGCCCAGAAGAAGTGCACCAGCGGCGGCGTGTTGCGATAGAACTCGGTGATCCACAGCGCCGGCAACCGCAGTGCGCGCCGGGCCGACAGCCGCATCGTGGCGAGCACCGCGCCGAACACCACGCCCAGCACGATCGACACGGCGGCGATGCGGAACGTGCCCCACAGCCCGGTGAGGAACATCCCGCGGTAGGCCCACATCGCGCCGAAATCCCATTCATAGCCCATGAGCCTCTCCGCTTCGGTGTCAGCGCGCGACGTAGTCGGCGTAGAGCGCGGCCAGGCGCGCCGTGACCGGCCCCAGGCCTTCCGTGATCTCGCCGACGGGCCGGCCATCGATCTCGCGCACGGGCGTGAGCCCGCCCAGCGTGCCCGTCACGAAGGCCTCGTCCGCGGCATAGGTCTGGGCCAGCGTGAAGTCGCCCTCGTAGACCGTCATGCCCGCCTCGCGCGCCAGGCGCAGCACGGTCTGCCGGGTGATGCCGTTGAAGTTGTAGAGCCCGCTGGAGCACCACAGCTCGCCCTTGCGCACGATGAAGAAATTGGTCGAGTTGCAGCTCGCCACGAAGCCCCGGGAATCCAGCATCAGGGCCTCGTCCGCGCCGGCGTTGATGGCCTGGATCAGCGCCTGGATGAAGTTCAGCCGGCTGTGCGAGTTCAGGTGCAGGTCGAACACATCCGGATTGCTGCACCGGATCGTCGACGTGAAGAGCTTGAGCCCGCGCGCCTTGGCCGCGGCATCGACCACCTTGTGCTCGGCCACGCACACGATGGTCGCGCCGCCCAGGATGAAGCGCGGGTCCTGGTTGGGCGTGCTCTTGCGGCCCCGGGTGATCATCAGCCGGGCATGCGCGCCGTCGGTCATGCCGTTGCGCGTGAAGGTCTGCATCACGACGTCCTTGGTTTCTTCGCGCGACATGCCGATGTCCAGCATGATGGCGCGCGCGCCCTCGAACAACCGGTCGATGTGCGCATCGAAGGACACCACCTTGCCCTTGACCAGCCGCAGGCCCTCCCACACGCCGTCGCCGCACACGAAGCCGGCGTCGAAGATGGAGACCGACGCCTGATCGCGCGGGACGAACTCGCCATTGAGATAGACCAGCACCTGCGCGTTGCGCGGGTCGGCCACATAGGCCTGGGAACTGGTCTGCGAGCGGAACGAAGGGGTGAAAGTCATGGCTATGTCCGGTGACGGGGCCGGCCGGCGCGCCGGCTCGGGGAAATGCCGGGCCGCCCCGAGTTTCCTTGCCCCCGCGAGGGGGGCAGTCTGGGCGCCGCCCGGCCTCCGGGGGGCCCTCAGAAACTGAAGGCGGTGAAACGTTCGAGAAAGCGCTGGGTGCGCTCGCGCTGGGGATGCTTGAGCACGGCTTCGGGCGGGCCCTCTTCGTGGAAGACGCCGTCGGCGACGAAGACCACGCGGCTCGCGAAGTGGTAGGCGAAGCCCAGCTCGTGCGTCACGAGCAGCATCGTGCGCCCTTCGCTGCCGAGGTCGCGGATCACGCTCAGCACCTCGCCCACCAGTTCCGGGTCCAGCGAGGAGGTGGGCTCGTCAAAGAGCAGCACCTGGGGCTCCATGGCCAGCGCGCGGGCGATCGCCACCCGCTGCTGCTGCCCGCCGGACAAGCGGCCGGGATACACGTGCGCCTTGTCGGCCAGGCCGACCTTGTCCAGCTCGCGCATCGCCTTGGCATGGGCCGCGTCGCGCGCCTCGCCCTTCACGGTGCGCAGCCCCTCCATGACGTTCTGCACCACCGTCATGTGCGGGAACAGGTTGAACTGCTGGAACACCATGCCCACCGAGCGGCGCACCGCGCACAGCTCGGCTTCGCTGTACTGCATCACCCGCTCGCCGCCGGCCTGCGCACCCGTCGGGCGGCCCACGGTGCGGCCCAGGATCTCGATCTCGCCGGCGCTGGGCATCTCCATGAAGTTCAGGCAGCGCAGCAAGGTGCTCTTGCCCGAGCCGCTGGAGCCCAGGATGGCGATGCGCTCGCCCGGCGCCACGTCGAGGTCGATGCCGCGCAGGACGTGCAGATCGCCGAAGCGCTTGTGCAGGCCGCGGATGCGGATGATGGACGATGGAGTGCTCATGACGCCTCGCTGTCGGATGCCGCGCGCCGGGCCGCGCGCTCGATGACGGGTTCCTGCATGGCCTGCTTGGACGACACCCAGAGGATTTCGGCGTCCCGGGCACCGGCCGAGACCAGCGCGTGCCGCATCTTGCTGTCGAAGTAGCAGGAATCGCCCGCGCGCAGCACGAGCGGCTCGTAGAACTCGGAATGCACGTGCAGTTCGCCCTCGAGCACGTAGACGAACTCCTCGCCCGCATGGCTGTGCAGCGCGTCGAAATCCGCCAGCGAATGCGCCTTGATGCGCGCCCGGATCGGCAGGAACTGCTTGCCCGTGAGGTCCGAGCACAGCATCTCGTAGACGTACTGCGGCGATTCGTAGCGCACCCCCTGCCCCGATCGCGTGACGCCGCGCCGGCCCGAGACGGCGTCGGCAGGTGTGCTGGAGAAAAGGTCCGCGACGTCCACGCCCAGCCCCTGCGCCAGCGCGACGATCTTCTCGTAGGTGGGCGAGAGCTGCCCCGTCTCGATCTTGGAGAGCGTGGAGACGGAAATGCCGCAGCGCGCGCTCAACTGCTGGAACGTGAGCTGGCGCTGCGCCCGCAGCACGCGCAGCTTGTCCGCGAGCACGGACACGCCGGTGTCGGCGCGAGACGGATTCGCCTTGCGTCGGGCCGCGGCACGGCGGGAAGCAACGAGATCTGCACCATCCACGTCGAATGTCCTGGAACGAGGTCACGTCGGCCGGTCTGCGCACCGAAACGCGCATGCCGGATCGGCAGCAATTGCCGGGGACTGCGGAATGACTATACGCGATTTTTTTCGTATCCGATAAATTTTCGCAGCCATGGCCGAGAGTATCGAATCCCCTGGACACAGCGTCCGGCGTCGCCGCCCGCATCCCGGACACGCAGCCGCGCCGCGCTGACTACAATACGCAGTCAAAGACCGCCGCCGTCCATTCCGTGTCCCTGCTCACCCGCGCCCGCTTCTTCGTCTCCGCTGCCCGTCTCGACCAGCTACCGCCGCCCGGCGCCCCCGAGGTCTGCTTCGTCGGCCGCTCGAACTCGGGCAAGTCCTCGGCGATCAACGTGCTGGCCGGCCAGAAGCGCCTCGCGTTCTCCAGCCGCACGCCGGGGCGCACGCGCCTGATCAACCTCTTCAGCCTGCCCGACCCGATCGACCCCGAGCAAGCGCTGGGCTTTCTGGTCGACCTGCCCGGCTACGGCTATGCCGAAGTGGCGCACAAGGAGATGGCGCACTGGGGCGACGTGCTCGGACGCTACCTGCGCGAGCGCAGCGCACTCGCCGCCGTGGTGCTCATGCTGGACATCCGCCGCGGCCTGACCGAACAGGACCGCAACCTGGTGCACTGGATCGCCCCGACCCAGCGCCCCGTGCTGGTCCTGCTGACCAAGGCCGACAAGCTGCCCTACGGCCAGCGCATGCGTGCCGTGGCCGCGATCCGCAAGGAACTCGACGAGCTCGGCACCCTGCGCGTCATCCCGTTCTCCGCCACGCACCGCATCGGCATCGAAGAAGCCACCACAAGCATCGAAACCTGGATTTCACCGCAGGTCGCGCCCTGAGACGCACCGCGGCCCATGGAGCCCTCATGTCCCAACCCGCTTTTGCCGCCTTCCCGCACAACCGCCCGCGCCGCCTGCGCCGCGACGACTTCACGCGCCGCCTGGTGCGCGAGAACCGCCTGTCGGTGGACGACCTCATCTACCCGGTGTTCGTCACCGAGGGCACGGGCGTGCGCCAGGCCGTACCCTCGATGCCCGGCATCGAACGCTACTCCCTGGATACCCTGCTGCCCGTGGCCCGCCAGTGCGTGGACCTCGGCATCCCCGTGCTTGCCCTGTTTCCGGCGATCGACGCCTCGCTCAAGACGCCGGACGGCATCGAGGCCACCAACCCCGACGGCCTGATTCCCCGCGTGGTCGCCGAGCTGAAGGCGCGCCACCCCGAGCTGGGCATCCTGACCGACGTGGCGCTCGACCCCTACACCAGCCACGGCCAGGACGGCGTGATCGACGAGGACGGCTACGTCATCAACGAAGCCACTTCCGAGATCCTGGTGCGCCAGGCCCTGGTGCAGGCCGCCGCCGGCGTGGACATCGTCGCGCCCAGCGACATGATGGACGGACGCATCGGCGCCATCCGCCAGGCCCTGGAGAACGACAGCCACATCCACACGCGCATCATGGCCTACTCGGCCAAGTACGCCAGCGCGTTCTATGGCCCCTTTCGCGACGCCGTCGGCTCGGCGAGCAACCTGGGCAAGTCGAACAAGGCCGCCTACCAGATGGACCCGGCCAACACCGACGAAGCCCTGCGCGAAGTCGCCCTGGACATCCAGGAAGGCGCCGACATGGTGATGGTCAAGCCCGGCATGCCCTACCTGGACATCGTGCGCCGCGTGAAGGACGAGTTCGGCGTGCCCACCTTCGCCTACCAGGTGAGCGGCGAGTACGCCATGCTGTGCGCCGCCGCCGCCAACGGCTGGCTGGACCGGGAGAAGACCATGCTGGAATCCCTGCTCGCGTTCAAGCGGGCGGGCGCGGACGGCATTCTCACCTACTTCGCCGTCGAGGCCGCGCGACTCCTGCAGCGCGCCTGAGCCGGCCCGCCGGGGTCTGCCGACAGGCCCCGGGTACGCTCACGGGAGCCGGCTGTCGCCGGCGGCGACGTCGTGGATGAGTTTGCCTTCGTACATCCCGACGAGGTCCTGCTCTTCGTGGCTGAACACGATGCGGCTGCGCTCCGACGTCATGTAGCCCGTCAGATACATCACCGGCTTGCCGACGTCGCTGCTGACCAGCCGCGCAACGCACAGCAGCGGGGCACCCACTTCCACGCGCAGCGTCGCCGCCACGTGCGGGGCCGCCGCGACGGCGGTAATCTCCTCGGTCACGTACCGGAACCGGACGCCGTCCGACAGCAGCATCTCGGAAATCGAACGCTCTTTGAGCGCGTCGCCGGTGATGTGGCCGGCGTGCTCGGCCATCACCCATGAGTCGACGAAGAGCAAGGGCACGCCGGATATGGCGCGCAGGCGGCTGGCGTACATCACCTGCGCGTCCTCGGCGAGCCCCATGGCCGCCGCGACATGCGGCGGCGGCGAGCGCCTCGACACCTCCAGAACGGTGACCTGGGTCTGCTTCGAGCGCTTGCCCAGCGACTCGATGAACGTGGATTCGGTGCGCGCCGGAGGCCTGGGAATCGTCTGCTTGACGAACGTGCCTCGCCCCAGGCGCTTCTCCAGCCACCCTTCTTCGACCAGGTCCGCGACTGCCCGGCGGACGGTGATGCGCGAGACGCCGAACGACTGGCCCAACTGCTCCTCGTTCGGGATGGGCTCGCCTTCCCTGTAGACGCCTCGCCTGATCTCTTCCCGAAGAGCCAGGAACAGTTGGCGGTACAAGAGATCACCGCGGTCGCGCCGAAGGAGTACTGACACTGTCTCGTCTCGTTGAAGGGATGGGTAACGACAGCATTGTCGGTCAAGTCCGCCGCCGCTCTCAACTCGCCTGGGCATGCGCCCCCCACGCAACATTCACACATGTTTTGTCAACCGGGTTTACACCGTATTGCTAGGATGACGTCATAACAATATGATGGCATCACCCCATGACGGAGTACGCGCAGGGCGGACGGCGTTGCGGGGTATCCCGAATACCGCCACCCGATCGAGGTGAGACGGAAATAACAAATACAACCCGTGGACACGAAGCATCCACCGGAGGAGACACGATGATCAATGGAATGCTGGGGCGCTGCATCGCGGTCACCGGAGCCGCACTACTCGCAGGAGGCAACGTGGCTTTTGCGCAATCGAGCGGGGTGCAGCTTTATGGTGTGGTGACAGCCGGTATTTCGCAAAAGACCAACCAGACCGGCGGCACGACCCAGTTCGGCAACTACCTGCTGAATAGTTCGTACCTGGGGCTGAGGGGCAGCGAAGACCTCGGTGGCGGACTGCGGGCGACTTTCCAGCTTGAAACCGGCGTCGAAACCGGCACCGGGGAAGCCGGCTCCGGCTCGAAATTCTGGAATCGCCACGCCACCGCGGGCCTTGCCAACGGGCAATTCGCACTCACGCTGGGGCGCCAGTTCCATGCGTCCACGGACCGGGTGACCCGCAGCCTGGACGCCTTCAACGTCAGTGGGGCGAGCCTGCACGTCACGCCGCTGGCGCTGTTCGGCGTCAACAAGTTCATGAACAACGACAACCGAAGCGACAACACCATCAAGCTCCGCTGGAACGGGCCGGCCGGTGTGACCGCCGCGCTGAGTACCGCGCCTGACCACGACTCCGGCCGGAGCATGGGGTTCGACCTGGCCCAGGTCACCAGGAACTACGTCGTTGCCCTCTATGGCGTCAGATTCAAGTCGCCCAACCCGGTTGCGGCGACGGGCCAGCGTCCCGAGCACCGGGTCCTGGGCGCCGGCGGCCAATACCGGGTCGGCCAGGCCGTGCTCTACCTCAACGTCGCCAGGAGCAGTCTGGAAGCTTCTGCGGCGGGCCGGCCGAAACAGACCAATACGCTGCTGATCCCGGGCATCCGATACAACATGCTGCCTTTCGTCCTGAAGGCTTCGTACACGCTGGACAGCGGCAAGAACATCAACAACGTCGCGGGCCGCGACGGGAAGAAAAAGACGCTGATCGCCGCCATCGAATATCACTTGTCAAAGCGGACCGCGGTGGCTTTCGCGGTCTTTCGCAATTCGTTCACGGACGGCTACAAGCTCGATCCGGTCAATATCGCCGCGCTGGCCCGGGACCCGGAGAGCTCTTCCACGTCCGGATACGCCATGGGACTTCGCCACAATTTCTAAACAACCCCCTGCACCCCGGGGCGGGCTGAACGCCCTCTCGATGGGTGCCATCGACAACCCACTTTTCAGAAAGAACATGGTCATGGCCCTGCAAGGCAGTGTGAAAGTATTGGTGCCCTGCGGCTCCCTCGGGGCCGGTGTGCGCGAGAGCGAGATAGCGTACGGGCTGGCCAAAGGGGCGGACGTCATTGCGACGGACGCCGGCTCGACCGACAGCGGCGCGGCCTACCTTGCCCTGGGCAAATCCAAGAACAACCGCGGCGCGGTCAAGCGCGACTTGGGCATCCTGCTGCGCGCCCACGCCCAGACGGGCGTGCCGGTGATCATCGGCACGGCCGGCCAGGCGGGCGGCGATCTCAACGTCGACTGGACGCGGGACATCGTCCTGGAGGTCGCGCAGGAACTGGGCATCGCGCCCAGGATCGCGCTGCTGTACTCGGAACAGGACAAGACGGCCCTCAAGGCGCTCAACCAGCAAGGCAAGGTGCGGCCGCTGCCGCCCCTGGGCCCGCTAGAGGACTCGGTCATCGACGCGTGCGAGCACATCGTCGGACTGATGGGGGTGGAACCCTTCGTCGCCGCGCTGCAGGCCGGCGCGGACATCATCATCGGCGGCAGATCCACCGACACCGCCGTCCTGGCGAGCTATCCGATCTGGCGCGGCGCGCCCTGGGGGGCCTCATGGCACGCCGGCAAGATCGCCGAATGCGGGGCTCAATGCTGCCTCAATCCCGCCGATGGCGCGGGGGTCCTGCTGACCATCGACGAGCACGGTTTCGAGGTCGAGCCGTTGTCCACGACCAACCGGTGCACGCCGCACAGCGTGTCCAAGCACATGCTGTACGAAAACAGCGACCCGCACCACCTGCACGAGCCGGGCGGCATTCTCGACGTCACGGAGGCGGTTTACGTGCAGTCCGGCGAGCACGCCGTCCGGGTGGAAGGCGCCCGCTGGCTGGCGCAGCCCTACACCATGAAGCTCGAAGGGGCGGCCGCCGGAGACTACCAGACGCTGATGCTCGTCGGCATCCAGGACCCCGACGTTCTCGCCGACGTCAACGCATTCCACGATCGGCTGCTGGCGGCGCTCTACGAACGCACCCGCAAGTCGATTCCCGCGCAGGAACTGGGCGAATTCCACATCTCGCTGCGCATGTACGGCTGGAACGCCGTGACCGGAGACGTCCCGGTGAATGTTCCCCCACCTCGGGAAATCGGGGTGCTGTTCGTCGCCACGGCGCGGACCCAGAAGCTGGCCAACGCGATCGCGCACGCCTGCAACCCCTATTTCTTCCACTATCCGATGGTGCCGAACAAGGAGTTGCCGAGCTACGGCTTCGCCTTCAGCCCGGCCGACATTCCGCGCGGCCGGATCTTCGAGTTCAAGCTCAATCACGTCGTCGCCGTCGACGACCCCCTGTCGCTGGTCCGCACGGTCTGGCTGGACCGGGACGGCAAGTCCGCCGCGGCCTGAACGCAACCAGGAAAGAAAACCGTCATGCCCAAGCTGCGAGAAGTCTGTCACCACATCCGCTCCAAGGTCGCGGGCCCGTTCTGGGTCACGGTGGACCTGTTCTTCGACGGGGAGGAAAAGTACCGCCGATACCGGGACTGCACGGAACTGTCCGCGGAACTCTTTCATCGGCTGTACGGCGTGGATCCGGCCCTGGTCAAGCGCATCCCGGTCGACTCCCTGCACGTACTGAAGTTCTCCTTTCCCAGGACCACCCCGCAGGGGGGCATGGTCGAGCGCGACATGCACTCCGGCCAGCAATACGTGCGCCTACTCGACGTCGAACTGGAGGCCGGGTAGCCCCCCGTACGCGCTGACGCGCGCCGCCCCGGGGGGGGGGGAAGCGGCAACTGAAACAAACCGCAGGCAGGAGACAAAAAAATGAACCAACAATACTCGCCGCAAAGGCGAAAATTCGTCGCGGCCGCGATTGGCGCCGCCGCGCTCGGCTCCGCATGGGGTTCGACCGCATGGGGTTCGACCACATCGGATTCGACCTACCCGGACAAGCCCGTCCGGATGGTTCTGCCGGTGCAGCCCGGCTCCGCCGTCGACGCGACCGCGCGGCGGCTGGCGCCGCTGCTTGAAGCGTCGCTCGGACAGCCCCTGGTCCTCGACAACCGGCCCGGTTCCGGGGGCTCGATAGCGACCACCACGCTGGTACGCAGTCCGGCCGACGGCTACACGCTCGCGATGGTGGCCTCCACCCATTGCATCACGCCGCACCTCTACCCGACCAGCTTTCACCCGATCCGCGATGTGCAACCCATCGTCGCGCTCACCTCGGGTCCGTTGATCTTCGTCGTGAACGCAAGCGTTCCCGCCCGGGACGTCCAGCAGTTCGTGGCCTATGCCAAGGCACGTTCGGACAAACGGCCCGTGCCGATGGGCAACTCCGGCAACGGAACGGCCAACCACCTCGCCAGTGCCCTGATGTCGCTGCAGGCCGGGTTCCAGGTGCTCCATGTTGCATACCGAGGCATCGGCGCATTCTCGACGGACCTGGCGGGCGGCCAGGTCGAGGCGGGCTTCCTTCCCCTGGTCGCGGCGGCTCCACTGATGCAGAGCGGCCAGATACGGGCGCTGGGCATCAGCACGCCCAGGCGGCTGCCGGCACAGCCCGATCTGCCGACCCTGGCGGAGTCCGGGCTGCCCGATTTCGACGTCGACGCCTGGGTGGCGCTGATCGCGCCCAGGGGAGTGCCGTCGGCGATCGTCGAGCGTCTCAACGGCGAATTCAACGAGGCGCTGCGCACGCCGGAGGTCGAACGGTTCATCGCCGAGGGCGGCGGCGACGTCATCGGCGGCACCGTCAAGGACAGCGAGAGCCTGTTCGAACGCGAATACACCGGCTACGGCCAATTGATCGCCGCCGCGGGAGTCAAGGCGGATTGAGTTTCCCCGACATCCGGACTCACCGAGGGCCAGCCCGCCCTCGACGACCCATGACACTCAAGAAACCCTTCCAGTGGGCCCTCCTGGCGGCCGGCGCCGCGGCGGCCGTCGTCCTGCTGCGAGCATTCCATGTCCCCGGCGCGGTGCTGCTGGGGCCGATGCTCGTGGCGATCGGCTTTGCCTTGAGCGGCGCGGGCCTGAAGCTCAAACCGGGCATCTTCCTGCCCGTTCAGGCAGTCCTCGGCTGCATGGTCGCATCCGTCGTCAGTTGGGACCTGCTCGGCTTGATCGCGGACCATTGGCTGACGGTGCTGGTGGTGAATGTCCTGAGCATCGTTGCCGCAAGCGTCATCTCCGCAGTGTTCACGCGCCGCGGCTGGCTGCCGGGCCAGTCGGCGATCTGGGGGCTGTCCCCCGGCGCGGCCTCGACGATGATGATGCTCGGCGAGCAGCGCGGGGAGGATCCCCGGGTGATTGCCTTGATCCAATACCTGCGGATCGTCCTGGTCACGCTGACGGCCATTGCGGTGGCGGGCCTCGTCGGCGCGCGCGGCGGATCTGCCGCTGCGCCGCCGGCGACGGTGTTCCTCTCCGGCCCGGTCTCGCCCGGCGTACTCGCCACGCTCGCGGGGCTCATCGCCGCCGGCCTCGCCGCCGCCATGGCGACCAGGCGGGGACAGGCGGCGTTCTGGGTTCCCGTCATCGTGGGCAGCGGTTTGCATCTGGCGCACCTGGCAACCGTGCAGATCCCCGTCGTGCTCGCTGCCGTTGCGTTCGGATTCGCAGGCGCCTACGCAGGCCTGCGTTTCAACAAGCAGGTACTGCTTGCCTGCGCGCGCCTGCTGCCGGCGATGCTTCTTGGAATCGTCCTGATGATAGCCGCGTGCATCGCGCTGATGTGGCCGATTCAGCGCTCGTTCGCAGGGGTCGATGCGCTCACGGCCTTCCTCGCCATCATGCCCGGCGGCATCGACGCCGCCGTGGCGGTCGCCCACGGAATGCATGCCTCCGTGCCCGTGATCATCGCCGTGCAGGTCATGCGGCTGATCGTCGTCACCCTCCTGGCGCCTCGCATGGCGCGGGTGGTGTCCAGATACTGTGAACCCAGGTAGCGCCCAAATGCATACTGAGCAACCGCAGATGTACCCCGACGGCGTGCGCCGCGAAATCGACGTCGCGCAATACGGCTCGCTGGTGGAGTTGATGAATATCGCGTTCACCCGGTATGCGCGCTCGCGCGCATACCGGTTCATGGGCCGCTCGTTCACTTTCGCGCAAGTGGATGCATGGTCCAGGGCATTCGGCGCCTATCTGCAATCCCTCGAACTGACGCGAGGCGACCGGGTGGCCGTGATGATGCCCAATGTCCCGCAATACCCGATTGCCATTGCCGCGATCCTGCGTGCGGGACTGGTGGTGGTGAACGTCAATCCGCTGTACACGCCGCGCGAACTCGAGCACCAGTTGGTCGACTCCGGGGCCAGGGCGATCGTCGTTCTGGAGAATTTCGCGGCCACCGTGCAGGCGGTCGTTGCGCGCACGCAAGTCGAGCACGTCGTCGTCGCCAGCATGGGCGACATGCTCGGCGTCAAGGGCCATCTGGTCAACTACGTCGTGCGCAGGGTCAGGAAACTCGTCCCGCCATTCACGCTGCGCAACCCGGTGGGTTTCCGTGAAGCGCTTGCCATCGGAGGCAAACTCGACCTGCGGCGCGTTGCGCCGCAACCCGACGATCTGGCCGTCCTTCAATACACGGGCGGCACGACCGGCCTCAGCAAGGGGGCGATGCTGCTGCATCGCAATCTGGTCGCCAACATCCTGCAATCGGCGGAATGGTACGTGCCCGCCTTGAAAAAGGTCCCGCCCGGCGAGCAGTTGACCTTCGTCTGCGCGCTGCCCATCTATCACGTGTTCGGCTTCACCGCCTGCGTCATGCTGGGCATGCACATGGGCGCGATGAACATCCTCATCCCCAATCCACGCGACCTGAAGGCCCTCTTCGCCGAATTGCGGGGCGTCACGTTCCACAGCTTCCCGGCAGTCAACACGCTGTTCGCCGCGATGGCGAACCATCCCGGCTTCGACTCGGTGAACTGGCGCAATCTGGTCCTTGCCGTCGGCGGCGGAGCCGCCGTGCAAAGCGGGGCCGCGGAACTCTGGCTGAAGAAGACGGGCTGCCCGATCTGCGAAGGCTATGGCCTGTCCGAGACGAGTCCGTCGGTCGCGTGCAATCCGGTCGACAGCACGTCCTACACGGGCAGCATAGGCCTGCCCCTGCCCAACACGCAGATCGTGCTGCTCGATGACGAGGGCGGCCGGGTTCCCCCAGGCCAACCCGGCGAGATCGCGGTCCGGGGACCGCAGGTCATGGCCGGCTACTGGCGGTATTGGGAACGCAAGGACGAAGCCTACAAATACCCGGCCCCCGACGGGTTCTTGCGCACCGGCGACGTCGGCATCCTCACGGACGACGGCCATTACAGGATCGTGGACCGCAAGAAGGACATGATTCTCGTCAGCGGCTTCAACGTCTACCCCAATGAAGTCGAGGATGTCGTCTCGCAGATCCCGGGGGTACTGGAATGCGCCGTGGTGGGCGTCACGGACCAGGGCACCGCCGAGGCCGTCAAGCTCGTGGTGGTGACGAAAGCGGACGGCCCCAGTGAAAAGACCATTCGACTTCACTGCCAGCAGAACCTGACCGCCTACAAGCGGCCGAAGATCGTGGAGTTCCGCCAGGAACTGCCCAAGTCCTCGGTCGGAAAGATACTGCGCCGGGAGCTGCGTTCCGCAAAATGACGACCACCTCGAATCCGCAAATCGCCCGCTTCAACAAGTCGGCCGCGTTCTTCGTGGCGCTGGCGATCTTCGCCCAGGAGTCCGTCTGGAACTTCTACGACGCGCAGGTTCCCGCTTCGCTCAGGCAGTACGTCAGCAGCGCCGCGGTGATCGGCCTGTTGATGGGCGTGGACAACCTGCTGGGCATCTTCGTCCAGCCATGGATGGCGCACAGGTCCGACCAGTACAAGGCGAACGGCGGCAACCGGCTGCGCTTTCTGCTCGTCGGCGCCACCCTCGCCGCGCTGCTGTTCTCGCTCATCCCCTGGGCGAACTCCTTCGGGATGCTGCTGGTCTCGATGATCGGCTTCGCGTTCGTCGCGAACGGGTTCAAGTCCATCACGGAATCGCTCACGGCCGACTACCAGGCGCCGAACCATCGCAGCAAGGGCAACGCAGTGGCCCGCATCGGCGTCGCGTTGACCATACTGGCCTCCGCCGCCATCAGCTTCATCGTGGTGGACAGGGATTTGCGCCTGGCCTTTCTCATCCCGGCGATGCTCCTGGTCATCGGCATGTACATCGCATGCTGGGGACTGTCGTCGCGTAAGCCCTATGGCGCGGCGCAGGAAAGCGACGCCGGCCCGCCCCTCGGCCTGAAGGCGCTGGTCCTGGACATCTTCACGTCGCCGGACAAGCGCCGGCTGCTGCTGCTGTTCGCCGTCTTTGGCGCGCAAGGCACCTGGACGGCGATCCGCTCCCAACTGACCCCCTATGCCATGGAAGTGCTCGAGCTGTCCCGAGGCGCTGCCGGCTCCATCGGTTTTCCTGCCGGCATCGCCTTCCTGGTGGCGGCGATACCGGTGGCCATCATCGCCGAGCGCACCAGCCGCGCGCTGGTCTGCATGCTCGGCATGGCTGTCATCGCCCTGGGCTGCGTGGCGATCTTCTTCTCGACGAGCGCATTCGAAGTCTCGGCAGCCATGGCCGTGGTTGCGGTGGGCTGGGCCGCGTTCACCATCAACGCGGTCGCGATCCTCTGGAGCATCGCGCTCCATCAAAGGTACCTGGGCACCTACACGGGCTTGTACTGGACCGCGGCAGCCGTCGGCCAGACGCTGATGCCGGCGCTGCTGGGCCTGCTGGTCGACCTGACGGCATGGCGCTACATGATGCTGCATGCCGCCGGCTTCGCCTGCCTGTCGGTGCTCCTGCTGCTGAAGGTCGTGCGCAGTTCCACGCCCGGGCCTGGCGGCCGGACTGCGGAAGTCCGAGACCACCGTCTTTCTCGATCACAACCCGGAGACAACGCATGAATGAAACCGTAGACGGCATCGACGCCATCACCTTGGAAATCTGGTGGAGCCGCCTGGTAGCGGTGGTCGACGAAGGCGCCACGGCGCTGCTGCGCACCGCCTTCTCCACCATCGTCCGGGAATCCAACGACTTCGCCACCGTGCTGATGAACGTGCGCGGGGAGTCGATCGCGGAAAGCAGCGGCGGTATCCCTGCCTTTGCGGGCATCATCCCGAGGACTGCGCGGGCCATGCTCAGGAAGTTTCCGCTGGAAACGTGGCGCGAAGGCGATTGCGTGCTGACCAACGACCCCTGGATCGCGACCGGGCACCTGCCCGACATCACAGTGGTGACCCCGGTGTTCTACCAAGGGCGCATCGTCGGGTTCGCCGGCTGCGCAGCGCACTCGCCGGACGTGGGCGGCAACCTGTCGGCAACGTGCCGCGACCTCTTCGAAGAAGGCGTGTGCATTTCGCCGATGCATCTGTACCGGGCCGGCGAGCGCAACGAGCCCTTCCTGGAGCTTTTCCTGAACAACGTGCGGCTGCCGGAGCAGGTGCTCGGCGACCTGGAAGCGCAGTGCACCGCGAACAGGGTCTGCTGCGAGCGGGCCGTCGACTTTCTGCAGGACAGCGGCGAGCCCGGTTTCGAGCGCCTGTCCGCCGCCGTACTGGAAAAGGCGGATGCGGCGATGCGCAAGGCCATCTCGGCGATTCCCGACGGCCGCTACGCCTCGGCCATCGAGGCGGACGGCATTCCGGGGCACCCGACGATCATCCGCTGCGCCATCACCGTCGAAGGCGACCGGATGACCGTGGATTACGAGGGCACCTCGGCGCAGGTCGACAAGGGCACGAACTGCACGATCAACTACACCCAGGCCTACTCGGTCTACCCCATCAAGTGCGCGCTGGACCCGCTGACCCGCAGGAACGAGGGTTCCTACCGGGCCATCGAAGTCCGGGCGCCCGAAGGCAGCATCGTCAACGCGCAGTACCCGGCGGCGGTGGCGGCCCGCCACCTGACCGGACATTTGCTCTCATGCGCCATCTACCAGGCCTTGAGTACCGTCATCCCGGAACAGGTCATCGCCGACAGCGGCGGGGCGCCGGCCTTCCGGGTCGGCTTCGCGGGCGTGACCGATGCCGGCGAACGATTCGGCCAGATCCTGTTCGCCAGCGGGGGCATGGGAGCGTCGGCCCGCCAGGACGGACTGTCCGCGACGGCGTTTCCCACGAACTCGGGCGCAGGCAGCATCGAGGCGCTCGAAGCAGCGGCGCCGTTGCTTCTGGCCAGAAAGGAGTACCGGCAGGATTCCGGTGGTCCCGGCCGGTTCCGCGGCGGCCTGGGCCAGGAATGCGTCGTCCGGAATCTTGCCGCGCGGCCGGTGGTGATGGGCATGCTCGGCGACCGCCAGGCCCATCCCGCGCTGGGCTTGCATGGCGGATTGCCGGGCGCGCCGGCGCAGGTCATCCTGCCCGACGGTTCCTGCGCGAGCCTGAAGTCCCAGACCACGCTCGCACCCGGGGCCCGTGCCGTCATCCGGTTTGCCGGAGGGGGAGGCTTCGGCGATCCCGCGGCGCGGCCGGCCGCGGCGGTCGCGGCAGACGTGGCGGACGGCTTCGTCTCCCGGGAGCAGGCGCGCAGCGTCCATCCCCAGTTCACCGGATTTGACGATGGAGATGCCCGATGAAACGCAGCACCCGCATCGGCGTGGACATTGGCGGCACTTTCACGGACTTCGTCCTGCACGACGAATCGCGCGGCATCACGCGCATCGGCAAGCGTCTCACCACGCCGGATGCGCCCAGCCGGGCCATCGTGGAGGGGATCCAGCGTTTGCTGGCCGAGACGAATACCGATCCGGCGCAGATCGGCAGCATCGTCCACGGGACCACCCTCATTACCAATACCGTCCTGGAACGCACGGGAGCAAAGGTCGGCCTGCTGTGCACCGAGGGCTTTCGCGACGTTCTGGAAATGGGGCGCGAGAGCCGGTACGACGTCGACGACCTCTTCCTGCCGCCGGTGCCCGTCATCGTTCCGCGCCGGTTACGCCGCCCCGTCCGGGGACGGATGCTGGCCAGCGGCGTCGAATTCGAGCCCCTTGACGTCGAGGACGTCGTGCGCGAAGCGCGCTGGCTGGTCGAGTCGGAGCGGGTCGAAGCGCTGGCCATCGCCTTCATGCACGCCTACCGGAACCCGGCCCACGAACAACGCGCGCTGGAGGCGGTGCGCACGCTGTATCCGGACCTGCTGGTCACACTGTCCTCGGAGGTCGCGCCCGAGATCCGCGAGTACGAGCGCACCAATACCGCCTGCGTCAACGCCTACGTGCAGCCTCGGGTACATGCCTACATGAGCCGGCTCACGCAGGACCTGGCCGGCATCGGGTTCGCGGGCGAGCTTTACATCATGCTGTCGGGCGGCGGCATCACGACCATCGACGACGCCCGCCGCTTCCCGGTGCGCCTGATCGAGTCCGGTCCGGCGGCGGGCGCCATGGCGGCGGCGTTCGTGGCGCGCCAGGTCGGCGAGGACCGCATGATTTCCTTCGACATGGGCGGAACCACCGCCAAGATGTGCCTGATCGAGGATGGCAGGCCCAACCTCAAGCACGAGTTCGAAGCGGGCCGCATCCGCAAGTTCAAGCAGGGTTCGGGCCTGCCGCTAAAGCTCACGGTGATCGATCTGATCGAGATCGGCACGGGCGGCGGGTCGATTGCCGCGGTGGACGCCAATGGACTCATGAAGGTCGGCCCGCGCAGCGCCGGTTCGAACCCGGGCCCCGTCGCCTACGGCCTGGGCGGCGCCGAGCCCACCGTCACCGACGCCGACCTGGTGCTCGGCTATCTGAACCCGCAGTTCTTCCTGGGCGGCGAACTGGAACTGTCGCTGGACGCGGTCAAGACGGCGATGCGCACGCGCCTGGGCGAACCTCTCGGCGTGGATGCCATGGAGGCCGCGCGGGGCATCCAGGCCATTGCCAACGAGACCATGGCCGCGGCAACCCGCATGCACCTGGCCGAGAAAGGCAAGGACCCGCGCGCGCACGCGCTGTTTGCGTTCGGCGGCGCGGGGGCCGTGCACGGCTACGCGCTCGCGCGCCTGCTCAAGGTTCCGCGCCTCATCGTGCCCATGGGTGCCGGCGTCATCTCCGCACTGGGCTTTCTCGTCGCCGCGCCCGCCGTCGACGAGGTGCGCGGCTACGTGACGCGCCTGGATGGCGCCGACTGGCCGGCGGTGAACACCCTGTTTTCCCGGATGGAGGCCGCCAGCCGGGACCTCCTGGCCCGGGCCGCCCTTGGCGGGGGGGAGATCTTCATCCGCCGGCAAGCCGACATGCGCTATGTCGGCCAAGGCTTCGAGGTCACCGTGGACCTTCCCGCCGGGCCGCTGGACGCGGCTCGCATCCCGCAGATCAGGCAGGCATTCGATACCGCGTACCGGGAGCGTTTCGGCCGCGTGGTCGAGGACGTGGCCATCGAGGCCGTCAGTTGGCGACTGTCCGCGTGCCTGCCGGAGCAGGACATCACGCTGGCCTACGCCTGCGTCGACGGTGACGCGCTGCGTGGCGAACGGGACGTGTACTTCGACGGCTACGGTTTCACGAAGGCCAAGGTCTATGACCGCTATGCGCTCAAGCCCGGCGTACGGATTGTCGGGCCAGCCGTGGTCGAGGAAAGGGAGTCGAGCTGCAGCCTCGGTCCCGACTGCACCTTCACGGTCGACCGCTTCTTCAACCTGGTCGTCGATATCGACCATGGCGCACGCCCCGCCACGACGACAGGGGCCGAACCGGCGATGGAGGAGCGGACATGAGCGATCGAGCGGCGCGGACCGTGGTGGTCACGCAAAGGTTCTTCGATGAAGAGACCATTTCCTATCTGGACGCACACGGCTGCGAGGTCCGCCTGGCGGATCTTCCTCCCGGCAAGGCCGACGGGGAACTCACGGAGGAAACCCTGCTGCAGACGCTTGCGCACGCCGACGGCTGGATCGTCGGCCATGCCCGGGTCACCCGGCAGTTGCTGAGCAGGCTGCCCAGGCTGCAGGTCATCGCGCGTCGCGGGGTGGGCTACGAACGGGTGGACACCGCGGCGGTGAAGGACCTCGGCAAGGTGGCCGCGATCGCCGTCGGGGGCAACGATGCCTGCGTTGCCGATCATGCACTGGCGCTGATGCTTGCCGTCAATCATCGATTGCGCGAATCGCAGTTGCAGATGAACGCGGGGTCCTGGGCCATTCTCACCGGGACGGATCTGTACCGGAAGACCGTGGGCATCGTGGGTCTGGGCCGCATCGGCCGCGGCGTCGTGCAGCGCCTCAAGGGTTTCGAGACGCGGATCCTCGCGGTGACGGCGAACCCCGACCCCGGCTGGTCGCGCCAGCACGGCGTGGAGCATGTCGGGCTGGACACCCTGCTCGCGCTGAGCGACGTCGTGAGCCTGCACGCGCCGCTGACGGACGGAACGCGCAGGCTCATCGACGCCGGGGCGCTGGCCCGCATGAAACCCACGGCCATCCTGGTCAACACGGCCCGCGGCGGCCTGGTGGACGACGCCGCGCTGCTCGACGCCCTCAAGGCCGTCAGGATCGCCGGCGCGGGACTGGACGTTTACCTCAGCGAGTCCGACCCTGCGTACACGGGCGTGACCGCGGAATTGATCGCGCTGCCCAACGTCGTCGCGACGCCGCACTCGGGAGCATCCACGCGCGAGGGGCTCATCCGCACGAACCGGATTGCCGCACAATGCGTCGTTGCGGTCCTGGAGGGAAGGGAACCGCCGGCAGCCTGCGTGATCGCGGACGGGCGCCCGCGCGCATGACGTCCCGTTCGACCTCATCCCCAGGCACGAAACGTATAAAAGGAGGCAGACCATGACGCAGATGCTGCGCACGGACGTGGCGATCGCGGGCGGCGGCCTGGCGGGCATCGTCACCGCGCTGGAGTGCCTGCGCGCCGGGCTGCACGTGACCCTGGTGGACCGCGACACGCCCGCGCGCCTGGGCGGCCTGGCGTTGTGGGCCTTCGGCGGCATGGCCCTGGTGGACACGCCCCTGCAGCGGCGCATGAAGATCCCGGACTCGCCCGAGCGCGCCCTGCGCGACTGGATGAGCTTCGGCGAGCTGAACGAGGCCGATGTCTGGCCGCGCCGCTGGGCCGAACATTACGTGCAGCACTCGGGAACGCAGGTCTACGACTGGCTGCGTGCACAAGGCATCAAGTTCCTTCCCGCCGTGAACTGGGTGGAGCGCGGACGCCACGGCGAGGGCAACAGCGTGCCGCGCTACCACATCGTCTGGGGCACCTCGCACGAACTCGCGCGGCGCATGATCGCGGCCATGCGGGGGGCCGACCCGGGCGGCCGCCTGACGGTGCTTTCCGGGCACCGCGTGACCGCCATCGAGCGCAAAGCCGGCGCGATCTCGGGCATGCGGGCCGTGGACGAGGCCCGCGGCACGCCGGTGCAGGTGCACGCGCCCGTAGTGGTGCTGGCCATGGGCGGCCTGAACGGCTCGACCGAACAGGCGATCGCCAACTGGCCGCCGCACCGCCCGCGCCCGGCCGCGGTGCTCAACGGCGCCCACCCCTTCGGCGATGGCGAACTGCACCGGCACGTGGCCGGCGAACTCGGGGGCCGGGTCACCCACGCCGGCGAAATGTGGAACTACGCCGCCGGCATCCCGCACCCGCAGCCGCATTTTCCCGGCCACGGGCTTTCCACCATCCCCTGCAAGTCGGCGCTATGGCTGGACCACCGCGGCCGGCGCATCGGCCCCGAGCCCCTGGTCACGGGCTTCGACACGCACGACCTCTGCCAGCGGGTGGCCGCGCTGGAGCAGCCCTGGACCTGGCACCTGCTGAACTGGCGCATCGCGGCCAAGGAGTTCGCCATCTCGGGCGCGGAACACAACCAGCGCATGCGCGACAAGCAGTTCGTCCGCTTCGTGCTGGAAACGGTTCTGGGCAACCATCGCCTGGTCAGGCAGATGCAGCGCGAAAGCCCGCACTTCCTGGTCGACGCCAGCCTGGCCGGCCTGGCGCGCAAGATGAACGCCCTGACCGGAACGTCCGACATCGACCCCGCCGTGCTGCAGGCCACGGCCGACGCCTTCGACGCCAACTTCGCCAGGGGACTGGCGCTTGCCAACGATGACCAGATCCGCCGCATCCTGCATGCACGCCAGTGGGGCCCCGACCGCATCCGGACCTGCAAGCCCGCGCCGCTGCAGGCGAAAGGCGCCGGCCCCTACATCGCCATCCGGATGCAGCTCATCACGCGCAAGAGCCTGGGCGGGGTCCAGACCGACCTGCAAAGCCGCGTGCTGCAAGCCGACGGTGCCGCCGTGCCGGGCCTGTATTGCGTGGGCGAGGCCGCCGGCTTCGGCGGCGGCGGGGCGAATGGCAAGCGCTCGCTCGAAGGCACTTTCCTGCCAGGCTGCATTCTGACGGCGCGCGCCGCCGCGAAGTCCATCGCGACGGGAACCTGACCACCGGCCGAAGCGGGAACGACCCGCCCCTGGAGACAAACATGAACGGCGCACAAGCCCTGATGAAAACCCTCGCCGACGCCGGCGTGACGGTGTGCTTCAGCAACCCCGGCACCTCGGAAATGCATTTCGTGGCCGCGCTGGACCACGAGCCGCGCATGCGCGCCGTGCTGGCCCTGTTCGAAGGGGTGGCCACCGGCGCGGCCGACGGCTACGCGCGCATGGCCGGCAAGCCGGCGGCCACGCTGCTGCACCTGGGCTGCGGCCTGGGCAACGGCCTGGCCAACCTGCACAACGCGCGCAAGGGGCGCGTGCCGGTGCTCAACATCGTGGGCGAGCACGCGACCCACCACGTGAAGTACGACGCGCAACTGCAGTCCGACATCGAGACTGTGGCGCGCAACGTCTCCACGTGGGTGCGGACCTCGGCGTCCACCGGGGAGCTGTGCCGGGACGCCGCGCAGGCGGTGGCGGCCGCCGTCGGGCCGCCGGGCCAGGTGGCCACGCTGATCCTGCCGGCCGACGTGTCCTGGAGCGAAGGTGGCGTGCCGGCCGCCCTGCCGCCGCCGGTGCCGCCCGCGCTGGCCGACGACGCGGTCATCGAGGGCATCGCCCAGGCCATCCGGTCCGGCGAAAAAGCCGCGTTGCTGCTGGGCGGACGAGCCCTGCTCGAACCGGGCCTGCTGGCGGCCTCGCGCATCGCGGCCAGGACCGGCGTCAGGCTGTTTGCGGAAGTCTTTCCCACGCGCATCGAGCGCGGCGCGGGCCTGCCGCACGTCGAACGCCTGGCCTACCTGGCCGAGCTGGCCTCGGTGCAACTGCACGGCTTGAAGCACCTGATCCTCGTCGATGCCAAGTCGCCGGTGTCCTTCTTCGCCTACCCCGGCAAGGCCAGCGACCTGGTGCCCGAAGGCTGCCGGGTGCATGCGCTGGCCACGAGCGCCCAGGACGCGGTGGGCGGCTTGCAGCGGCTGGCCGCCGGGCTCGGCGCCGACGACGCCGAACCCGTGCTGCAAGCGCCCTTGCGTCCCGGCCGGCCCAGAGGCAAGCTCACCGCGGAAAAAGTCTGCAAGGCCGTGGGCCACGTGCTGCCCGAGGGCGTGATCATCGTGGACGAGGCCCAGACCTCGGGCGTGATGCTGCCGCACTTCACCAGGGGCGCGCCGCGCCACGACGTCATCACGCTGACGGGCGGCGCGATCGGCCAGGGCCTGCCGAACGCGGTGGGGGCAGCCGTCGCCTGCCCCGAGCGGCCCGTGCTGGCCCTGGTGGGCGACGGCTCGGCCATGTACACCATCCAATCGCTGTGGACGATGGCGCGCGAGGGACTGAACGTCACCACCGTCATTCTCAACAACAAGTCCTACGCGATCCTCAACGTGGAACTGCAGCGCGTGGGCGCCGCCGGCAATGGCGCCGGCGCGGGCCCCAAGGCGCGTGCGCAACTGGATCTGGCCGATCCCGGCCTGGATTTCGTGCAGATGGGCGCCAGTATGGGGGTACATTCGGTACGTGCCGCCACTACCGAGGCCATGGTCGATGCGCTCGCCCACGCGCTCGCCACGCCGGGCCCGCACCTGATCGAGGCCGTGGTGCCCAACGCCTTCTCGGGGCTGAAGCTGCGCCTGCTGCCGCACATCCTGGGTTCGCTGTCCGGCCTGCCGCAGCCGCTGGCGCGCATCATCAAGCGCAAGGTCGCGCCGTGACGGCCCGGGACGTCCCCCACCCCCGCGCTTTCGACCAGGACCGGAACGATGACGCCCGCACCACCGCCGCACCCGATCGTTGAGCCAGGCATGGACGGCCCGGCGTGCCAGGCCTTGTTCGACGCGCAGGCCGCCACCGCGCTGGCGCTGCGCTCCTCGCAGCCCCGCGAGCGCCGGGCCAGGATCGCCCGCCTGCGCGATGCCGTGCTCGCCCACCGCGAGCGCTGGCGCGCCGCTTTCGAGGCGGACCTGCGCAAGCCCGCGCTGGAAGTCGAGCTCACCGAACTCCTGCCGGTGGTGGACGAAGCCCACATGGCCATCGCCAGGCTCGCCAAGTGGATGAAGCCGCGCCGGGTGCCGCCCACGCTCACCACGCTGGGCACCCGGGCGCGGGTGCTGTACCAGCCCCGGGGCCGCTGCCTGATCATTGGGCCGTGGAACTACCCGTTGAATACCGTGCTCGGCCCGCTGGTTTCCGCCGTGGCCGCGGGTAACACGGCCATCATCAAGCCCAGCGAGTTCACGCCGAACGTCAACGCGGTCATCGCCGACGTCGTGCGCGAGGTTTTCGACCCCGCCGAAGTCGCCCTGGTCCAGGGCGGCGCGGCGACCGCCGAGTCCCTGCTCGCGCTGCCCTTCGACCACATCTTCTTCACCGGCTCGCCGGCCATCGGCAAGGTGGTCATGGCCGCGGCTGCCCGGCACCTCGCGTCGGTGACGCTGGAACTGGGGGGCAAATCGCCCGCCATCGTGGACGCTGGCGCCGACGTCGAAGCGGCCGTGCAGCTTCTGGTGTGGGGCAAGCTCACCAACGCCGGCCAGACCTGCATCGCGCCCGACCATGTCTACGTGCACCGCCAGGTGGCCGCGCGCTTCGCCCGGCGCTGGCGCGAGGTGGTCGCGGCGCGCTTCGGCGCGACGCCGCCGGCGGTGGCCGCCAGCCCGGACCTCGGGCGCATGATCAGCGTCCGGCACGCGCGCCGCGTGGCGGACTTGCTGGACGACGCGCTGGCCCGGGGCGCACGGTTGATCGACGGCGGGCAGTACGACTGCGCGCAGCGCTACGTGGCCCCGACGCTGGTCGGCGACGTGCCGGCCGATGCCCGCCTGGAGCACGAGGAGATCTTCGGCCCCCTGATGCCGATGTACGTCTTCGACGGCCTCGACCCGGTGGTGGCACGCATCAACGCGGCACCCAAGCCCCTGGCGCTGTACCTATGGAGCCGCACGCGGGAGCACATCGACGCGGTCACCGCCCGGACCAGTTCCGGCGGGCTCTGCCTGAACCATTGCGTACAGCAGTACGCCCATGCCGGCCTGCCCTTCGGCGGCGTCAACCAGTCCGGTATCGGCAACGCCCACGGGTACCACGGGTTCAAGGCCTTCTCGCACGAGCGCGCCTTCCTGCGGGCGGCGCCGCTGATGCCGCTCAGGGTCTTCTTCCCGCCCTACTCCGCACGCAAGCTCGCGCTCGCTCGCCGCCTGGTGGACTGGCTGGGCCGCATCCGATAGCTGGGCAGTCAATCCCCTAGGCTGAGGATGTACTCGACAAGGCGTGCACCCTTGGGGCCGCAGCCGATTCGACCCCATGCGCTTTTTGCCTTGGGGCTGCCCGGCGGCGATGCCGCCCGGTGGTCAGCGTGCCCAGTACAGCCGTTCGGGGTTGTCGACCAGGACCAGGCGCCGCCGGGCTGGGTCCGGTACCCAGCGCGTCAATTGGTCGAACAGCCGGGCCCCATCAGGCACAAAGCCGTGCATCTGGGCCACCGGATGCGGCCAGTCCGAGCCCCAGAGCATTTGGCGGGGCGCCGAGTCGGCAAGCTCGCACGCGACCTCGTCGACGTCGGAAAAGTCCGGCGAGCCGGCGCGGGACGAAAGGTACGGTCCGGACAGCTTAAGGTAGTTTCGGGGATTGCAGAGTAGCCGTCGCACCAGGGCTGCGGTCGCGCTTGACCGTCCCTGCGGCTGCGGAATCCAGCCGAGATGGTCGATGACGAGAGGGCAGGCCAATCCTGCCAGCACACTTTCCCATTCGAGAAGTACCTCCTTGTCTCGCGCGCCAACGATGTTCATCGACCAGCCGCGCTCGTCGATGCGCCCGGCCAGCACCCGCAGCTCGGCGGCGGTGGGCGTTCTGCCCTTGCCGAAGTAGACGCGGATGCCTCGAACCCCCGCGTCGTCCAGTCGGTCGAGCGCGGTGTCCGTGACTTCGGGGTAGACGAGCGCCACGCCGCGCGCCGCCTCCTGCCCGAGCTGCTCGAGCCCGTCCAGCAGGCAGGCCGGATCGTCGCCGTAGTTCGACGACACCACGAACACCGAACGGGCAAGGCCGAGGCGACGCTTGAATTGCCGATACTGTTCGACCGTGGCCGGCGGCACCAGGGGCTCCCCGGGCTTTTGAAAGCGGACATCGAAGATGTGGTGGTGGCAGTCGACCGCGCCGGCGGGGCTCGCAGACTCGGGCGCTGCGCTCCCGCTCGAGTGGGGCGCGCAGCTATCCTCGGCGCGCAGCCAGATATCTTTCGGATTTGTCATTCGGCCTTGATCCCCGCAGTCTTGATGATCCGGCCGGCTTTCTCGTACTCGCGGCGGAAGATGTGCTCGGCCTCCTCGACCGAGCTTGCCAGGACGGTGCCGCCGGATTCATGGACGAGTCGCACGACGTCAGGCGCATGCAACGCGCGCACGACTTCCCCATTGATCCGCTCTAAAGCGGGGGCAGGGATGCCCGCGGGCCCTATCAGTGCGAGCCAGCCGTCCACGTCGAACCCGGGCACTCCCGATTCGGCGACGGTCGGCAGGTCGGGCAGGGTCGGAATGCGCTGGGCCGTACTGAGTGCCAGCGCCTTCAGGCGCCCCGAACGCACCAGCGGCTGGGCTGCGATCACGGGCAGGAAGCCTGCGTCGATGTGGTGCCCGACAATATCCTGCACATAGCTGGTGTTGCTCTTGTAGGGCGCATGTATGAACCTGATGCCGGTGCTCGACTCCAGCAGGGCGGCCGCAAGCTGAACTGCCGAGCCATTGCCGGCATTGCCGATGACCAGCGGCTGCGCAGCGGATCTCGACCTGGCCAGCGCGATGAACTCGTGCAGGTTCCCGACGGGCAGGTCAGGGTGGACCACCAGCATTGCCGGGCCCGACGTCATGACGCAGATGGGTTGTACATCCGTCAGCGTGTCGTACGGCATCTTCTCGTGGAGGTGTGGATTGATGCAGTGCGTCGACGAGGTCATGCCCAGCGTGTACCCGTCGGCGGGGCTGCGAACCATCTGGCCGGTCGCGATGATGCCCGATGAACCCGGGCGGTTGTCGACGACGACGGATTGGCCGAGTGCGCGCGACATGTGCGGCGCCATGACACGCGCGATCGCATCGACCGCGGAACCGGGCGAGGTGGTCAACAGCAGCGTGATGGCCCGGTCAGGGTAGGGTCCTGCATGCGCGACTCCCACGATGGCCGCCCCGGCGGCCGCGACCAGAAGCTGGCGACGGCTAACGAGCAAATCGGTTCCCATGTAGAGGTGTCTCCTTAGTCTTTCTTCTCCCCCGAAGGGATGACGCCCAGTCGTCCACCTTGCGTCCCTCGACGTCGATCCCGACCCGGCTGGAGGCGGTGATGCCGTCGAACGGAGAACGATCATCCCAGCGAACGGCGCGCTCAGCGCCGGCACTCGGCGGCCGGATTCACGCGCGCGTTCCACTCGGCCTCGGCCGCCCAGGCAGGGCGGCCCACTCGCCTGCCATGCATGGGTGCATGGCCAGTCTTTTCGTCTCGCGTTTTTGTAATGTCATCATGCCATCATGTCATCATATATCCATGACATTAATTCTCCAGTATGGTTTACCCGGAATTGCGGTATTCCCGTCGACTCGGCCGAGGGCCGCTCCTCGAGCCCGGCATCGCATGGGAGCCGGGCGGATGGCAGTCGGGTCGGGTTGCGGAGAGCACCGCATATGACGGATGCGCGCAAGTTATTGAGAAACTTGCCGTATCGGACTCAGGCGTAGTCCGGCGAAGTTCAGCGCGGAGTCATGCTGAAACGACGAAAGCCGGCGGCCGGGCACGGCGAAGGGCCGGTATCATCCAGGGTCGAGCGGTCACGGAAGACGATGGCGTTGCGCAAAGATGCTCCGTCCCGAGGGCTGCGGAGCGAACCGGTCTGCGGCTCGCTTCGCGGGACGCGCCGCCTCGGTGATGCGCCTTGCGCAGGACAGCTTCCGGCTCAAGGCGCTTTTCAGCTCTACACGATCGTGCTTTCGCACATGGCCGCACGGATTTCCGACGACATGGTCTTTACGGATGCAGCCGTGCTTTCCCTGGGCCTGGAACGCAATCACCCCCGCAGCATCCCCTCCAGCCGCTGCCGGATCAGCGCCTCGGCCTCGCCCATGATGCGCGAGACCAGCTCCCCGCAGCTCGGGATGTCGTGGATCAGCCCGGCCACCATGCCGCAGCTCCAGGCGCCTGCGTCCAGGTCGCCTTCCTTCAGCACCTTCTGGTTCTGCGTGCCCACCACGTAGGCGCGGACATCGTCGATGGTCGTGCCGGCACCCTTCTCGGCTTCGATGGCCAGCACCTTGTCCACCGCGGCGTTGCGCATGACGCGCTCGGTGTTGCGCAGCGGGCGCATGATGAGCCGGGTCTGCAGTTCGTCGGCGTCGACCAGCGCCTGCTTGACGTTCTGGTGCACCGGGGCTTCCTTGGTGGCGATGAAGCGCGTGCCCATGTTCATGCCGTCGGCGCCCAGCGCGAGCGCCGCGACCAGGCTGCGGGCGTCGGCCATGCCGCCGGAGGCGACGAAAGGTACCGACAATTCCTCGGCCGCGCGCGGCAGCAGGATCATGTTGGGGATGTCGTCCTCGCCCGGGTGGCCGCCGCACTCGAAGCCATCGACGCTCACCGCGTCGCAGCCGATCGACTGCGCCTTCAGGGCGTGGCGCACGGAGGTGCACTTGTGGATGATCTTGATGCCGGCCGCCTTCATCTGCTTGACGTGGGCTTCCGGATTGCGGCCCGCGGTCTCGACGATGCGCACGCCGCCCTGGATGATGGCGTCGATGTACTCCGGATAGGGCGGCATCTTGAACGACGGCAGGAACGTGAGATTCACGCCAAAGGGCTTGTCCGTCATCTCGCGGCAGCGCGCGATCTCCTTGGCGAGGGCCTCGGGCGTGGGCTGCGTGAGGCCGGTGATGATGCCCAGCGCGCCCGCGTTGGACACCGCCGAGGCGAGTTCGGCCAGGCCGACGTGGTGCATGCCGCCCTGAATGATGGGGTGCTCGATCCCGAAGAGTTCGGTGATCCGGGTCTTCATCGCCATTGCTGTCTTCTCCTGGTGGTTCGCTTGAGACGAAAAAGTGCCGGACGGCGCGGCTCGAGGCACGCGGGGACAAACCAGAGGTACGCGGTTTGCTGAGAACCCGCTCGCCCCCTGGAGCGCGCAGCGAGATGGCGGCCCCGGCAAACCCGGCCATTGTGCTACAGATCGGCCGGACACGGCTGCGCGGGTCGGCGCGCCGCAAACGCGCCGGCGCGCCGGCGTTACTATGATGAGGTCCCGAGCGCCGCCTGCCGGCCGGCACCGACCGGTCGACGCCACCAGGGGCGGCCCCCCCTTGTCCGGAGTTGAATCCATGAGCGTGCGCCGCGAGAAAGATACCTTTGGCCCGATCGACGTCCCCGCCGAGCACCTGTGGGGAGCGCAGACTCAGCGCTCGCTGCAGTTCTTCGACATTTCCACCGAGAAGATGCCGCCCCAGCTCGTCGATGCGCTGGCGCGCCTCAAGCGTGCGGCCGCCCGGGTCAACGCCGGGCTGGGCGAGCTCGACGCAGGCATCGCCGACGGCATCGCCGAGGCGGCGGACGAAGTCATCGCCGGCAAGTGGCCGCAGGAGTTCCCGCTGGCGGTCTGGCAGACGGGCTCCGGCACGCAGAGCAACATGAACATGAACGAGGTGCTCGCCAATCGCGCGTCGGAGATCCTCGGCGGCGAACGCGGCGAAGGCCGCAAGGTGCACCCGAACGACCACGTCAACCGCGGCCAGTCGTCCAACGACGTCTTTCCCACCGCGATGCACATCGCCGCGGCGACCCAGGTCGTGCAGGCGCTGCTACCGGCCCTGGCCGCGCTGCGCGCCACGCTGGACGCCAAGAGCAAAGCCTTCTGGGACATCGTCAAGATCGGCCGCACCCACCTGCAGGACGCCACGCCGCTCACGCTCGGCCAGGAACTGTCCGGCCACGTGGCGCAGCTCGATGCCTGCGAGGCGCAGATCCGCGCCGCCCTGCCCGGCCTGTGCGAACTGGCCATCGGCGGCACGGCCGTCGGCACGGGCCTGAACGCCCATCCGGAATTCAGCGCCAAGGTCGCGGCCGAGCTGGCCAGCGACACCGGCATCACCTTCGTGTCCGCGCCCAACAAGTTCCAGGCACTGGCCGGCCACGAGGCGATTCTCTTCGCCCACGGCGCGCTCAAGACGCTGGCGGGCGCGCTCATGAAGATCGCCAACGACGTGCGCTGGCTGGCGAGCGGGCCGCGTTCGGGCCTGGGCGAGATCAGCATCCCGGAGAACGAGCCGGGCAGCTCGATCATGCCGGGCAAGGTCAACCCCACGCAGTGCGAGGCCCTGACCATGCTGTCGGCCCAGGTCATGGGCAACGATGTCGCGATCAATATCGGCGGCTCGATGGGCAATTTCGAGCTGAACGTTTTCAAGCCGATGATCATCCACAACTTCCTGCAGTCGGTGCGCCTGCTGGCCGACGGCATGGCCAGCTTCGACAAGAACTGCGCGGTGGGCATCGAGCCCAACCGCGAGCGCATCGCCGAACTGGTGGATCGCTCGCTGATGCTGGTGACTGCGCTCAACCCGCACATCGGCTATGACAAGGCCGCGCAGATCGCCAAGAAAGCCCACAAGGAAAATCTGTCGCTGAAGGAAGCCGCGCTTGCCCTCGGCTACCTGACCGAGGAGCAGTTCACGCAATGGGTCGTGCCGGAGAATATGACGAACGCGAAGCGCAGCGCGTAGCGGCCGGGCGCGCCGCGACGAGCCCGCGCCGCCGCCCGCGGGGCGACGACGACGAAGACGTGGCGGCGCTGCCGCGCACACCCGTGCGCTTCACCGCGCACTTCTTCTGGCGCTTTCGCTGGTGGTATGCGCTCATCATCATTCTGGAGGTCGGCGCCGCCGTCAGCTCCATCGTGATGCCCTATGCCATCGGGCAGATCGTCGGCGCCGTCACGCAGTGGGCGGGCGAAGCCGGCGCGCAGCGCGACATCGGCGCCGCGGTGAGCGGCCCGCTGGTGCTGTTCGTCGCGCTCGCCATCGGCGAAGTCGTCTTCAACCGCGCCAGCGGCGCCTGTCGCGTGTACGTCTCGCCACGCCAGCGCACCGGCATTGCCCGGGCGATGTTCGACTACCTGCAGCGCCACTCGCAGCACTACTTCAGCAACCACTTTGCCGGCGCGCTGTCCGCGCGCATCGCCGAGACCTCGGTCGGCGTGAACATGACCCTCTCGACGGTCATCTTCGAGTTCCTGCCGCTCGCCATCACGCTTGCGGTATCGATCTTCCTGCTTTCCTCCGCGAGCCTCGTGCTGGCCTCGTTCACCCTGGCCTGGTCCGCCGTCTTCATCCTGGTGTCCTACTGGATGGCGCGGCGTGCCCAGCCGTATGCCGAGAAGCATGCGGCGGCGCGCTCGGCCACTTCCGGGCGCATCGTGGATACCGTCACCAATCTCGCCAACGTGCGCCTGTTCGCGCGCGGCGACTACGAACGCGAGCAACTCGCGGCGGTGCAAGGCCGCGAGATCGCGGTCGCCAGCAGGGCGATGTGGTTCAGCGAGAAAGTGCAGTGGTTCCAGATGGGCGCGGCCCTGGTGCTCAAGGTGGGCATGCTCTACTTCGCGCTCACCCTCTGGCGCGACGGCCGGATCGACGTGGCGGCCTTCGTGATGAGCACCAGCCTGTCCCTGCTGGTCATCAACGATGCGCGCAACCTGGGCCGGCGCTTCCTGGAAGTCTTCGAGTACGTCGGCAACATTGCCAACGGCGTGCGCACGATCATGCAGCCGTACGAGATCGTCGACCGCCCCGGCGCACGCGACGTGGTCATCCGCCGCGGCGACATCGCCTTCGAGAACGTGACGTTCGGCTACGACTCCGAACGCCCGGTGTTCCGCGACCTGGATCTGGTGATCCCCGCCGGGCAGCGCGTCGGGCTGGTCGGCTTCTCGGGCTCGGGCAAGTCCACGCTGGTCAACCTCTTGCTGCGTCTCTACGAGCCTCAGCAGGGACGCATCATGATCGACGGCGTGGACATCCGCGACATGACCCAGGACGCGCTGCATCGCCAGATCGGGCTGATCCCGCAGGACCCCAGCCTGTTCCACCGCAGCCTGGCCGACAACATCCGCTACGGCCGTCCCGAGGCGAGCCTGGAGGACATACGCGCGGCGGCGCGCGGCGCCAGCGCCGACGGCTTCATCAGCGAAATGCCGCTGCAGTACGACGCGCTGGTGGGCGAGCGCGGCGTGAAGCTGTCGGGCGGGCAGCGCCAGCGCGTCGCGATCGCCCGCGTCATCCTGAAGAATGCGCCCATCCTGGTGCTCGACGAAGCCACCTCGGCGCTGGATTCCATCACCGAACGGGTGATCCAGGACTGCCTGGATACTGTCATGCAAGGCCGTACCGTGATCGCGATCGCGCACCGGCTCTCGACCATCGCGCATCTCGACCGCATCCTGGTGTTCGATCACGGCACCCTGGTGCAGGACGGCTCGCACGACGCGCTGCTGGCGCAGCCGGGCACGTACCAGCGGCTCTGGCGGCAGCAGGCGGGCGGGTTTCTGCCGACGTCGTGAGCGTGGCCGCGTGCCGGCGGCTGCCGCCCGCCCGCTCATTGCGGCTCGATGCCCGCCGCCTTGATGGCGCGCCCCCACTTCTCATATTCGCTGTCGACGAAGGCGGCGAACGTGGCCGGATCGGCGTCCAGCGAAGTGAAGCCCAACTGACGTATCCGCGCCTGCACGTCCTCGGCGCGAAACGCCGCGCGCACGACCTCGCTGATCTTCGTCACGATGGCCGGTGGCATGCCGGCCGGGCCCGAGAGCCCGACCCAGGCGGCGAGGTCGTACCCCCGCACGCCCAGCTCGTCGAGCGTGGGCACGTCCGGCGCCAGCGTCACGCGCTCGCCTGTCGACACGGCGAGCGCGCGCAGCTTGCCGGCGTCCACGAACGGCTTGGCGACCGAAAGATCGGCGAACATGAAGTCGAACTGCCGGCCCACCAGGTCCGTCAGCGCCTGCGGCTGGCCGCGATAGGGAATTCCCACCGCGCCTGCGATGTCCGCTGCGTGCACGTAGGCACTGCCCATGACCTGGCTGGTGGCCTGGCCATAGCCATACGTCAGGTGCCGGTTCCCGGAAACCGTGTCATGCAGCAGGTCGTCCACCGAGTGGTACGGCGAATCGACATTGACCAGCAGCAGCGAAGGCGCCCGGACCAGCGGCGCGATGTGCGTGAAATCGTCCTTGTAATGGTACGCGGGCTGCGCCTGCAGCCAGGGGTTCGACGAATTCAGCCCGCTGAAGCTGATGATCAGCGTATAGCCGTCCGCCGGCGCGCGCTTCATGGTCTGGACACCGATCACGCCCTGTGCGCCCGGCTTGTTCTCCACCACGACGGGCTGGCCCCAGGCGCGGTTCAGTGCTTCGGCCACCATGCGCGCGAGCGTATCCGTCGCGCTGCCGGGCGGGTTGGGTACGATGATCGACAGCGGACGCTCGGGATAGTCCGTCCCGGCGGCATGCGCCTGGGGCAGGCTCGCCGCGAGGCCCAGTGCGAGCATGCCCATGCACACCGCTCTGCGCTGGCGGCGTCGTTGTATGTCGTTCATGTTTGGTCTCCTCCTTGTGACGCTCAGATGTCGCCGTACAGGGCATCCAGAAAGTCCTGCATGCGGCTGTCGGCGCGCGTGGTCAGGCGCTCGATGCGCGCTTCGTAGCCCGCAATGGCCTCGCACCGCTCGACCACGCGCTCGATCCAGGCTCGCGGCACGAAGCAGATGCCGGTTTCGTCCGCGACCACCAGGTCGCCCGCATTGACCTGGCAATTCATGATGGAGACCGCCCCGTTGACCTCGACCGTGGTGCAGCGCCACTTGCCGGTCAGCGGCGTCACGTGCCGCGACCATACCGGGAAGCCGATCTCGCGCGAATGCCCGACGTCCCGCACCCCGCCGTCCACGATGGCGCCCGCCAGACCCTGGTGGTGGGCGATGCTCGCCATCAGCCCGCCCATGTTCGATACCTCGGGCACGCCCTGGATCACCAGAAGCTGGCCGGGCTGGGCCTGATTGATGCCTTCGATCTCCGCCATCCGCCAATCGCGGCGGCTCACGTTCACGTGGGCGTTGACGTCCTGGCGAACATTGCGCAAGGTCACGGCAGTGCCGATGACCGTCCGGTCCAGCGTGGGTGCCAGGGCACTGGCCGCAACGGTGCCCTCGAGGCCGAACTCGTCCAGTACGTCCGCCACCAGACTGGACAGATCGCCCAGGCGGCGCAACCGCTCGATCCACGCCGGATCGAGCGGCCCGGGGTTTTCGTGAACGCGCTCGGCCGGCACGCGTCCGGTCAGTGTCTTGATGCCCATACATGCTCCATTGCCGATCGGTCGGCTGCTTGTGTGTCAACCGCCATGGTGTGCGCAGGGCCATGGCGCGCCTACGGCAAGCTCGCATAACTGATATTGGCATTCCCGATAACCGGCGCTGCACGACACACGCACGGCAGGCGGCGGCCGGCCCTACAATGCCGTGACGCGACGCCGCCGCGGCCCCCGAGGCGCCGCGCGCCCACCATGCCCGCCACCACCCCGGTACGCTCCGTGAACCAGCCCGCCGAACTGCGCCACCTGCGCTGCTTCATCAGTGCCGTCGAATGCGGCTCGATGTCCCGCGGCGCCCTGGCATGCGACATGTCGCAGCCCACCTTCTCGACGCGTATCCAGCAGCTCGAGCAGGGCCTGGGGGTGCGACTGCTGCACCGGAACGGGCGCGGCGTGGTCTGCACCAGTGCGGGCCAACGGCTCTACGAGCGCCTGAAACCCGTGGTCGCGGCGCTGGATACCGCTCTGGTCGAGGCCGCAGCCGCGGACGGCAAGGAGCATGGCGAGATCGTGGTCGGGATCGTACCCACGGCCGCCGGCCGCCTCTCGATCCCGCTCATGGACACCGCGAGCCGGTCGGACCACCCGCAACTGCGCGTCGTGGAGAGCTTCAGCGGCCATCTGCAGGCATGGCTCGCGCAGGGCGACATCGACATTGCCGTGTGCTCTGCGCTGCCGCGCCAGCGCGGCATCCGGCAGTTGCCGCTGCGCAGCGAACCGCTGCAACTCGTCGGGCTGCGCCAGGACGCGAAGACGACGGCGTCCACGCCTTTCGCCACGCTGCAGGGCGTTCCCCTGGTGCTCGGCAGCCGCATGCACGCGATCCGGCAGATCATCCAGCGCGTGGCGTCTCGCCGTGGCGTAACCCTGAACGTGGCCTACGAGATCGATGGACTCGAAGCGCAACTGCGTTTCGTGCTCCAGGGGCTGGGGTATGCCATCCTCCCCGAAGGCACCCTGCAGCCGGACGCCGCGCCCGGCCTGCAATGCTGGACACTGACCGAACCGGTGGTGCGGCGCCAGTTGGTCGTGGCCGTGGCGCGCGACGCCGAAGCCACCAAGCCGGCCGTGCGCGTCGTCGCGAGCCGCATCGCCGAGATGCTGCGCTGAACCGCGCGCCCGACATGCGCGGCTGCGAGGGTTGCCCTCAGACCGCCGACACCTTCACCCGCCCCGTCGCGTAGAACGCCGCCAGGTTCTCGAACGTGAGATCGGCCATGGCCTGCCGGGTTTCGCGCGTGGCGCTGGCCATGTGCGGCGCGAGCACGACGTTGTCCAGCGTGAAAAAAGCCGGCGGCACCTGCGGCTCGTCCTGGTAGACGTCCAGGCCGGCGCCCGCGATGACGCCGGTCTGCAGCGCATGCAGCAGCGCGGCCTCGTCGACCACCGACCCGCGCGCGACGTTGACGAGATAGCCCTGTGGGCCGAGCGCCTGCAGCACACGCGCGTCGATGAGATGCCGGGTGGCGGGGCCGCCGGCGACGATCACGACCAGGAAGTCCGCCCAGTCGGCCAGGGCCAGCAGGTCGGGCTCGTGCTGCCAGGCAACGCCGGCCACCGCGCGCCGGCTGTGATAGCGGATCGGCATGCCGAAGCCGGCGGCGCGCTGCGCGACGACCCGGCCGATGCGCCCCAGGCCGACGATGCCCAGACGGGCGCCGCTGACCTTGCGCGTGAGCGGATACGGTGCCTGCAGCCAGCCGCCACGGCGCACGTAGCGATCGGCGGCGCTGATCTGCCGGGCGGCATCGATCATCAGGCCGAAGGCGAGATCGGCCACGCAGTCGTTCAGCACGTCGGGCGTATAGCCGACGGCGACGCCGCGCGCTGCCGCATGCCGCACGTCCAGGCGATCCAGGCCGACGCCGAAGCTGGAGATCACCTTGAGGTTGGGCAGCGCATCGATGACCGCGTTGTCCACGCCGAGGGCGGCCGAGGTGACCAGGCCGCTGAAGTCCGCGCCCTGGCGTGCGAGGAAGTCCGTTGGGTCGGCCTGCGCCGCCAGCGAAGTGACGTCGAAGGCGGCGGCCAGGCGCTGTTCCAGGGCCGGCATCAGGCGGCCCACCGCCAGGATGCGTTCAGTTGTCGTGCTTGCTTTCATGGTCTGGTTTCGAGAGAGGGCGGAACGAAAACGACGACGGCGCGGCCGCCTCCGGGCGGCCGCGCGGGGCCACTCAGCCGGACCGCCCGCGCCCGGCCATTTCCTCGCCGGCGGACGGGTTCAGCCGCCAGAAGGAGAAGGCGGACAGCGTGACCAGCACGCCGATGACGATAAAGCCTATATGCACGTCGCCGACGCCGAGCTGGGTGCCGCCGCGCGCGGCCATGCTCAGGTTCACGGTGACGGCAGCGATTCCGACGCCCAGGCTGATGCCGACCTGCTGCGCCATGGCCGCCAGACCGCTCGCCCGGCTCATCGATTCCGGACCCACATCGGCGTAGGTCAGCGTGTTGACCGCGGTCAGTTGCAGCGAGCGGAAGAATCCGCCCAGCAGCAGCACAGCGAGCATCAGCCAGTACGGCGTGGTTTCGGTGAAGAGCGCGCAGGCCGCCGTGAACACGCCGGTCGCGATGGCGTTGGTGACCAGCACGCGACGAAAACCGAAACGCCGGATGACCGGCACGGCCACGATTTTCATCATCAGCGCGCCGACCGCGCCGACGAAGGTGATCATGCCGGCGGCGAGCGGCGACAGGCCGAACCCGACCTGCAGCAGCAGCACCAGCAGGAAGGGCATCGCGCCGATCGGGAACCGGCATAGATTGCCGCCCAGGCTGGCGATGGCGAAGGTCGGCACGCGCAGCAGGCCCAGGTCCACGATGGGGTAGGCCGTGCGCCGCGCATGCCAGACGTAGAGGGCAGCACAGAGCAGTCCGAAGGCAAAGATGCCGAGGACCATCATGCCGGACAGTGTGCTGTGCCCGATGGCCTCGAAGCTGTAGATGATCGCGACCAGCGCCGCGCTGGTGAGCAGGAAACCCAGCCAGTCGAGCGGCGGGCGGGGCATGACGAGTTCGATGTGCGGCACATGGCGCAGGACCAGCACCAGCCCGATCAGGCCGATGGGTACGTTGATGAGGAAGATCCAGTGCCAGTTCACATAGGTGACGATGGCGCCGCCCAGCGGCGGCCCGACGACGGGGCCGAGCAGCGCCGGGATCGACAGGAAGGACATTGCCCGCACGAGTTCGCTCTTGGGCACCGAGCGCAGCAGGATCACCCGCCCGACGGGCACCATCATCGCGCCGGCCAGCCCCTGCGCGACCCGGGCCGCGACGAGCTGCGGCAGCGAGGCCGAGGCCGCGCAACCGATCGATGACAGGATGAACAGCAGCATGGCCGCGGCGAACACCTGCTTGGCGCCGAAGCGGTCGGCCGCCCAGCCGCTCAGGGGCACGAACGTGGCCACAGCCAGCAGGTAGGAGGTGATCGTGACGTTCATGCGCACCGGTGTCACGCCGAAGGCCTCGGCCATCACCGGCAGCGCCGTGGCGACCACGGTGGCGTCCAGCATCTGCATGAACAGGGCACACCCGACGAGACCGGGTACGACCAAGGAAGACCGCGTTTGAACCGCCCTGTCACTATTCACAGCTTACATCCAGTCGCAAAACTGACAACATGCGGTCTCCTGCTAGGAGCCGCCCCATGTCCATACGCGTAGACTTTCCGCCCCCGGCCAGCCCCCCTCTCACGCCGCGCGAGAACGAAGTGCTGGCCCAGATACTGACCGGCAGGCCGAACAAGATCATCGCGGCGGTGCTCGGCATCTCGCAGCGCACTGTGGAGGTACATCGTTCGCGGATCTTTCAGAAGCTCGGGGTACGCAACGCCATCCAGCTCGCGGCGAGCGTGTATCACCTGCCCGAACCGGGCGGCATGACGAGGGCACTGGCCGAGCCCGCCGGGCCCGCCACGCTCGTCGCCATCGAGGCCGGCACCGCCGAGGCTCGGGCGGTGCGCAGTGGCGGCCAATGCTCCTGAAATCGTGATCTCCCCCGCATCGCGGGCCTGCCTGCTCCGGGCCTGCCCCATCAAGAAAACCGGGGCCAGGCCCCGGTCTCTACCTCAAGCTTACAACCGCGTGCCCGACAATTCGACCACTTCCTTGTACTTGGCCAGTTCCTTCTGCACCATGTCGGCGAATTCGGCCGGCGTGTTGGGCTGCGCGTCCGAACCCATCTGCGCGAGGCGCTCGCGCGTCTCGGGCCGCTTGAGCGCGGCCATGTAGGTCTCGCTCAGGCGCTGCACGACGGGCTCGGGCGTGCCGGCCGGCACGAACACCCCGAACCAGGTGCCCAGGTCGTATCCGGGGAGGGTCTGCGCCACCGTCGGCACATCGGGCAGGCTCGCCGCGCGTTCGGTGGTGGTCACGGCCAGCGGCACCAGCGCCTTGGCCGCGATCTGCGGCGCGGCCGAGGCAAGGTTGTCGAACATGAAATGCACCTGGTCGCCCAACAGCGCAGCCTGCGCGGGCGCGGCGCCGCCATAGGGGATGTGCACGGCGTCGATGCCGCTGCGCGCCTTGAGCAGCTCACCGGCCAGATGGCCCGCGCTGCCGTTACCGCCCGATCCATAGCTCAGCTTGCCGGGGTTGGCCTTGGCGTAGCGGATCAGGTCGTCCAGGGTGTGGATGTCGTGCGCCTTGGCGAACGCCGGGCTGACCACCAGGACGTTGGGCACGGAGGCGACCAGGGTGATGGGCGTGAAGTCCTTGATCGGATCGTAGGGCAGGTTGTCGAACAGCCAGGGGTTGATCGCGAAGGTCGCGACCGCGCCCATGACCAGGGTATAGCCGTCGGGCGCCGAGCGAGCGACCGCCCCCACGCCGATGTTGCCGCCCGCGCCGGGCCGGTTCTCGATGATCGTGGGCTGTCCGAGCGGATCGCGCACCTCTTCGGCGAGCAGGCGCGCCATGACGTCGAGCGGCCCGCCGGGCGGGTACGGCACGACGAACTTCATGGGCTTCTCGGGCCAGGCGTCCGGCCGGGCATCGGCCGCATGCGCCGGCACCATGGCCAGCGCGCCCGCCAGGCTCAGAACGGCGCAACCGGCACCGAGCGCCAGACGCCGGGCAACTGAAGAAAACCGCAAGAACATGCAATGTCTCCGAAGACGATGATGGAACGAAGCGAAAGCGGGCATGCCCTCAGGCGCGCAGGTAGTCGACGAACTGCTTGCGGAATTTCGCGACCTTGGGCGAGATCACGGCATGGCAATAGCCCTGGCGGGGGTTGCGCACGAAATAGTCGCGGTGATAGGTCTCTGCCGGCCAGAAATGGTCGGCGCCGTAGAGCTGCGTCACGATGGGCGCATCGAACACGCCCGTGCGGTTGAGCGCGTCGATGGTGTGCTGCGCGGCCTCGCGCTGCGCCTCCGACTGGCAGAAGACGGCCGAGCGATACTGCGGGCCGACGTCATGGCCCTGCCGGTCGCGCGAGGTCGGATCATGGGTGGCGAAGAAGACGTTGAGCAGGTCCGTATAGCGGATCTGCGCCGGATCGTAGCGGACCTCGATCACTTCGACGTGGCCGGTGTCGCCCGCGCACACGGCCTCGTACGTGGGCTGGTCCACGTGGCCGCCGGCATAGCCCGGCATCACCGAGCGCACACCGCGCAATTGCTGGAACACGGCTTCGGTGCACCAGAAGCACCCACCACCGAAAACCGCCACCTCCTCGGTCGCCGCACTGCCGGCGGCTGCTTGGACTTCGTCGTTCGGGTTGGTCATGGGGTTTCCTCCTGAAAGTGCGGACGTCAGCGTTGCGCCTTGTCCAGCGAGAGTATCCAGCGGGCCAGGGCGCGCGCGTCGGCCTCGCTCACGTGGGCCTGGGCGGGCATGGTGAGCGCACCCCACTTGCCGCGGCTGCCTTCGCGAATGCCCTGGGCGAGATAGGCTTCGGTGGCCTGGGCGTCGCCCTGGGCGTAGCGTTCGGCGATGGCGTTGAAAGGCGGGCCGACGCGGCGCGCCTCCACCTGATGACAGCTCAGACAGACCTTGGCGCGGGCGAGCGCCAGGCCGTCCTGGGTTTCGGCGTGGGCCGCCGCAAAGGGACAGGGCAGGAGCAGGGCAAAGGAAATCGCGGCGATCCTGCGCTTGGGATTGGGCATCGGTACTCGGCAAGACTGGCGGCGATGGGCGCCGCATGAGGCCGGCGGCAGCGCAGCGCCGTACCGGCTGGGACAAACAGGTATTATCGACCAGTTTCATCGTCGACGCCCGCCCCATGCTCCAGCACCCGCAGTTCGATCCCATCGCCTTGCAGATCGGCCCCCTCGCCGTGCATTGGTATGGGCTCATGTACCTGGTCGGCTTCGCCCTCGCCTGGCTGCTCGGCCGGCGCCTGATCGCGCGCGGCGTCACCCGTCTCACGCCGCGCGACTTCGAGGATCTGCTCTTCTACGCCATCGTCGGGGTGATCGTCGGCGGACGGCTGGGCTACGTGCTCTTCTACAAACCCGCCTACTATCTGGCGCACCCGCTCGAGATCTTCGCCGTCTGGGAAGGCGGGATGGCGTTCCACGGCGGGCTGCTCGGTGTGCTCGCGGTGATCCTGTGGTTCTCGCGGCGGCGCGGTTTTCGCTTTCTGGAGATCGGCGATTTCGTCGCGCCCCTCGTGCCGCTGGGCCTGGCGGCCGGGCGCATGGGCAACTTCATCAACGGCGAACTCTGGGGCCGCGTCACCGATGCGCCCTGGGCCATGGTGTTCCCCGCCGCGCAGGACGGCCTGCCGCGCCATCCGTCGCAGCTCTATCAGTTCGCGCTCGAGGGCGTGCTGCTGTTCGTGATCGTCTGGCTGGTAGCTCGGCGCCCGCAGCCCGTGGGCCGCGTGAGCGCCGTCTTTCTCATCGGCTACGGCGCATTCCGCTTCCTGGCGGAGTTCACCCGCGAGCCAGACAGCTTCCTCGGCCTGCTCGCGGGTGGCCTGAGCATGGGTCAGTGGCTTTCCATTCCCATGGTCATCGCCGGCATCCTCATTTACCGCTGGTCTGCAGGACAACCTCGCCCTGCACCGTCACCGTGACCGTCGCCATGCCGGCCTCGAACTGCAGCGGCGCGGCGGCGGCGTCGGCCACGCCGGCACGCATCATCTGCGGCTGGTACTTCGGATAGACCGAACCGCTGCCCGACAGATCGATCGAGCGGATGCGATAGTCGGCGAAGCCGAATGCCTTGGCGGCGTCGGCCGCGCGCTGACGAAACGCCTCGGCGGCCTCGCCGAGCAGGCGCTTTTCCTCGGCCTCACGAGCCTCGCGCGAAAGCGAGAAAGCCACGTCGGCGATGCTCATGGCGCCGGCCTCGGCGGCCAGCTTGGAGGCGGCCGGCAGGTCGTTGGACTCGAGCACGACCTCGCCGCGTCCACGCCAGCCCGTGATCTTGCCGTCACGGTCGGTGTTCGGCCACAGGCGATAGTTGCCGGTGCGCACCTGGACGGACGCGGGCGCCTTGCCCTTGACGGCCGCCAGCGTATCGTTGACCGTCTTGGTCAAGCGCTGCGATACGTCTGCCTGCTCGGCGCCTTCGATCTCGGTGGCCAGCGTGATCTGCACCTTGTCCTGGGTCACCTCCGAAACGGCCTCGGCCTGCAGCGTCAGGCGCGGTTCGCGCTGCCCGCGCGGTTCCCCGCGCTCGTGCGGGCGCGGCGTATCCGGCGGCGCCGGCTGCGCGATGGCCTGGGCGGCAAGCAGGGGAAGGGCGGCCAGCGCCAGCGGCGCGGTACGAAGCAATGCGCGTAGCGACATCTTTCACATCCTCGTTGTTGTTGTGACGAAAGACAGAGCCGCGGCAATGACGTCGACGCCGGCCGCGGCCCATGCACGCTACGCTACCCTAGTCAGGCCGCAAAAGCCGTATAGGACTTCCACAACATGTAACCGGCCAGCACGAACAGCAGGCTGGCAAAGACGCGCTTGAGCGTCGCGACGGGAAGCTGGTGGGCGAGTGCCGCCCCGCGCGGCGCGACGAGCACGCTGGCGGCCACCACCACCAGCAGCGTGGGCCACGACACGTAGCCCAGCATGCCCGGCATGCCGGCCGTTTCCTTCCAGCCCGACCCGATATAGCCCACCGTATTGGCAAGGGCGATGGGAAAACCGAGTGCCGCCGAGGTGCCGATGGCCGCCGGCAACGGCACGTTGGAGCGGGTCAGGAAGGGCACCGACAGAAAGCCGCCGCCGGCCCCGACCAGTCCCGACAGGAACCCGATGCCCGCGCCGGCGGCCGTCAGCCCCACCGGCCCCGGTAGCTGACGCTCGGGTTTCGGCGGCTTGCCGACGAACATCTTGAGTGCGGAATAGCTGACGAACAGCCCGAAGAAAAGCGCCAGCCAGCTAGTGGGAACCAACGAGAACACGGCGCCGCCCGACAGCAGCCCGCCGATGAACAGCCCCGGCACCATGGCCGCCACGATGCGCCAACGCACACCGCCGCGGCGGTGATGCGCGCGCATGCTCGAGAGCGACGTGAAGAGAATCGTGGCCATCGACGTCGCGATCGCCACGTGCACGACCAGATCGAGCGGCATGCCTCGCCAGGTCAGCACCAAGGTCAGAAACGGCGCGAGCACCATGCCGCCCCCGATGCCCAGCAGCCCGGCGGCGAAACCGCAGGCAAGTCCCAGCACCAACAACACGCCAACCAGCGTCACGTCCACGACCTGCCTCCTGCGGCTCCTGCCGACGGGGCGGGATTATAGGCTGGCGCATTGCGCCACGCTTGGGCCTTCGACCCGTGCAACGCGTTCCGCCATGCCGGCAGACAGGAGCGCATAAAAAAACGGCCCGGACAAAGTCCGGGCCGTTGCAGAAAATCCCCGCCTGTGCCGCCAGGCCGGCATCCTGAACCCTCAGGTTCAAGTGGTCGCAGTCAGTCGCGCTTCGGGTTCGCCTACGAGAGGCAATCGCACCTACGCTACATAATTCCGCAACCTATGCCATCACATTGGAACAGGATATTTGGCCGAGTCACGAACACCGCAGGGAAGACTGTCGTAGCTGGCAAGCCAGCCACATGTTCTGTTGTTCTTGCGAGCGCCAGGCTTTCAGACCTGAACGTTCGGCAGCACCGCATCGATATCGCGCTGCATGTCTTCGATTTTACGCTTGTAGTCGCCCAACGCAAAATCCGAATCGCCGGATCCGGACACGGGGGTGGCGAGCAGTTCGGCCGCGAGTTGAAGCGCCGCCATGATGGCGACGCGCTCGGCGCTCGTGCCGGGCTTGCTGGCGTCGCGCAGCCGCTGCATGGTGCGGTCCACGTGCTGGGCGGCGGCCACGACCGAGTCGCGTTCGCCGGGCGTGCAGGCCAGCGAATACTCGCGGCCAAGAATCGTGACGTCCAATCGTTCCATCGCTTATTGCTCCGCGGGTTCTTGCATCGCGCGCGCATCCGGGTCCGGGATGCGCGAAAGCACGTCCTCCACGCGCTCGCGGGCGGCCACCAGCAGGCTGCGCAGGTGGCGGTTCTCGGCCTCGCTCACGGCGAGCCGTTCTGACAGAGCGGCCTTCTCGCGCTGGGAGGTCTCGGTGAGCGCAGCGAGCTGCGACCGATAGGACTCCGAGAGCGCGGCCTGCTCGGCCTGGGACCGTTGGGTCAGGCGCGCGAGCTCGGCTTTCGTGGACTCGGCGTACTTGGCCAACTGGCGTACGCGGACGGCGAGGTGATCGAGGTCTTCAAGCATGGGCGTAATCGTAAACCAATCGAAGGCGGCACCGCTACGCGCAGTCCGTGGGCCCTGCGGCATCGGCGCCACGGCCCCTGGGTGCAGGGAATCCGAAAGCGCGACCGGCCTGCCTGCGGCACGGCCGCCGCGACCGAACCCGCCCGGCGCGGCTGTCAGCAATGCCGGCGAAACCCTTTCAAAGTTCTTTCAAAACTCGGGAAAACCCCGACTGCGCCGGCTTTGCAATTTGTATTCAGGGGCAATCATATCAACTACCATTGCGCACTTCCCAAAGCTTGCGCTTTTCCGGCCAGTAGCTTGCATTTTGCCTACAGACTTGGGCGGTACCGCAGGATGGCGGACGGGGGAATCCATTCAATTGCAGAGGAGTTTCGCACCATGCGAATACAGTCACAGCAGAACTTCTGGTCAGGGGTGATGTTCATCGTCCTGGGCCTGACGTTCGCCTGGTTTGCCACCGATTACCAGATGGGCACCGCAGCCCGGATGGGCCCTGGGTATTTTCCCTTCTGGATTTCCACGATCATGGCGATCCTCGGCGCGGTCATCGCGCTCAGCGCGCTTTCTCCGAAAGCCGAAAAAACCCAGGTCGACAAGTTCGACTGGCGCAGCATGTTCCTGGTGCTGGGCTCGGTAGTGCTGTTTGGGCTGCTCATGCGTCCTCTCGGCCTGTACGTGTCGCTCGCCTTGCTCGTGATCATCAGCAGCTTCGCCAGCCATGAATTCACCTGGAAGGTTGCCATCGGCAACGCCGTCTTCCTGGTGGTGTTCGCGTACGTGGCGTTCGTGAAGGGCCTGGGCCTGATCTTCCCGCTCTACCCCTGGTTCATCGGCTGATTCGGAGTCACGCATGGAACTGCTATCAAACCTCGCGCTCGGCTTCTCGGTCGCCTTTACACCCGAGAACCTGTTTTACGCCTTCCTGGGCGCCCTGCTCGGCACGCTGATCGGCGTGCTGCCCGGCATCGGCCCGCTCGCGACCATCGCGATGCTGCTGCCCATCACCTACGTGCTGCCGCCGGTGGCCGGCCTGATCATGCTGGCCGGCATCTACTACGGGGCGCAGTACGGTGGTTCGACCACCGCCATCCTGGTCAACCTGCCAGGGGAAATTTCCGCAGTGGTGACCGTGATCGATGGCCACCAGATGGCGAGGAACGGGCGCGCCGGCTCCGCCCTCGCCATCGCCGCCATCGGCTCGTTCTTCGCCGGCTCGGTCGCCACCCTGCTGCTGGCCGCATTCTCGCCCCCGCTGGCCGAGGTCGCCTTCAAGTTCGGCCCTGCCGAGTACTTCTCGCTGATGGTGCTGGGCCTGATCGGCGCCGTGGTGCTGGCCTCCGGCTCGCTGCTCAAGGCGATCTGCATGATCCTGCTCGGCCTGCTCCTGGGCATGGTCGGCACCGACGTTAACTCCGGCGTGGCGCGCTACGCGTTCAACATCCCCGAACTGCAGGACGGTATCGACTTCGCCGCCGTGGCCATGGGTGTGTTCGGTTTCGCCGAAGTGCTCAACAACCTCGAGCTGCGCGAGAAGCGTGTCTCGCTGACGTCCAAGATCGGTTCGCTCTACCCGAACAAGCAGGAGTTCATGGAGTCCGCCCCCGCCGTGCTGCGCGGCACGGCCATCGGCTCGGTCCTGGGCATCCTGCCCGGCGGCGGCGCGGTGCTCTCCTCGTTCGCGTCCTACACGCTCGAGAAGAAGATCTCCAAGACGCCGGAACGTTTCGGCAAGGGCCACCCGGCCGGCGTGGCAGGTCCCGAATCGGCGAACAACGCCGCGGCGCAGACCTCCTTCATCCCGCTGCTCACACTGGGCATCCCGGGCAACGCCGTGATGGCGCTGATGGTCGGCGCGATGACCATCCACAACATCCAGCCCGGCCCGCAGGTCATTTCGAGCCACCCCGAGCTGTTCTGGGGCCTGATCGCCTCGATGTGGATCGGCAACCTGATGCTGGTCATCCTGAACCTGCCGCTGGTGGGCATGTGGGTCAAGCTGCTGCAGGTGCCCTACAAGATCCTCTACCCGGCGATCCTGGTGTTCTGCTCGGTGGGTGTGTACACGCTGAACTACAACGTGTTCGACATCTACGTGACGGCGGCATTCGGCCTGATCGGCTATGTCTGGGCCAAGCTGAAGTGCGAAGGCGCCCCGCTGCTGCTCGGCCTGGTGCTCGGCCCCATGATGGAAGAAAACTTCCGCCGTGCCCTGCTGCTGTCGCGCGGTGACTTCATGACCTTCGTCGAGCGCCCGCTGTCGGCCGTGCTGCTGGGTATCGCGCTGGTACTGGTGATCTTCGTCACGCTGCCTGCGATCCGCAAGAAGCGCGAGGAAACCTTCGTCGAGGAAGACTGATCCCGACGGCCGGAGCTCCCCCTCCGGCACAGCGTGAACAGGAGCCCCCGGCTGCGCGAGCACCGGGGGCTCTTCTCTTTCCCGGCAAGCAGGCGAAGCCAGTCGTTCAGGCCGCGCCCTGACGCCTCTCCAGGGCGTAATCCAGGGGCAGCACCGTGGACGACTTGATGACTTCCATGGCGAACGCCGAGCTCACATCGGCCAGTTCGACCGACTGGATGAGCCGTTTGTACACGGCGTCGTAGCGGGCGATGTCGGGCACGGCGAGCTTGAGCAGATAGTCAATCTCGCCGTTCAGGCGGTAGATCTCGACGATCTCCGGGATGCCTGCCGCCGCCTCGACGAATCGCCGGGTCCAGGCTTCGTTGTGCTGGCTGGTGCGTATGCTCACGAACACGGTCAGCGGCACGTTGAGCTTGCCCGCATCGCACAGAACCACCTGGCGTGCGATCACGCCGGCTTCCTGCAGCTTCTGTATGCGCCGCCAACAGGGCGTGGGCGAGAGATTGACCTCCTGCGCGAGTTGGGCGAGCGGGACGCTGGCGTCGCGCTGCAGGATCTCCAGCAGCTTCAGATCTTTCTTGTCCATCCGGTAATCGCAGGAAAAGACCGGCAAGGCATAACCAAATAGAAAAAAATTCTAAAGGTAGCCGGTATCATTAGAAACAACGCAACCCATTTGCGGGCGATCTTACCTAGTATTTCTGCTATTGACGACACCCGGAGAAAGGCCGAGCAGGCCGCCCTCCCCGCGCCCACGCATCCTTGCCCTGGGCACGGCCTTCGATAGCACCCGCACCATGACCGTTCTCGACGCCCCACGCTCCGCCCTGCCACAGATCGACGCCCCCGGCACGCCGCTCGGGCGCATCGTCGCCGATGTGACCGCGGCCTGCGCCGGCGACCCCGCAACCCTCCCCGCCACCGTGGAACAGGCCTTGCGAGCCCACGCCCACGACGCGCGCATCCTGGCCGAACGCTTTCGCCAGCCGGCGTCCCACGGCTACTGCCGGCATCTGCTGCACGCCGACCCGCGCGGGCGCTTCTCGATGGTGGCGCTGGTCTGGGCGCCTGGACAGCGTACCGCCGTGCACGCGCACTACACTTGGTGCGCCTATCGCGTGCTCGCCGGCCGCCTGACCGAGGAGCGCTACCGCTGGGATGCCGGGCGTTCGCGTTCGGAACTGCGCGAGACGGTGGCGCGGGTGGCAGGTCAGACCGGCTACGGCCACGCGGGCTACGAGCAAATCCACCGCCTCGGCAACGACGACGGGCAGATAGCGATATCCTTGCACGTCTACGGGATCGACGGCGAGCGCGTCGCCACGCACGTCAACCGGTTGACCGACCCCAGCTAAGCCACTAGCCTTGGCGCCCTTGTACAAACAAGCCGGGGCGCTCTCTGCGATCCACTTGCCATGACAGACTCCTATCCCAGCAGCTACGCCGACGCCCGCAACCGCTTCCTCGATGCAGCGCAGGCGGCGGGCGCCGCGCTCTTCAGCCAGGTTCTGCCCGGGTATGAAGGGCCCTCGGCAGAGGCGCTGGCCCTGGACGCGGCCTATCTTGGCGCGCCCCGGGCCAGCCGGGTGCTGGTCATGCTCAGCGGCACCCATGGCTCGGAAGGCTATGCCGCCTCGCCCCTGCTCAGCCGATTCATGTCCAGCGGGCGGGCGCGCGAGCTGCCGGACGACGTCGCCGTGCTGCTGGTGCACGCGGTCAACCCATACGGCTTCGCGCATACCCTGCGCACCAACGAGAACAATGTCGACCTGAACCGCAATTTCATCGATTTCGCGGCCGGCATGCCCGCCAACCCCGGTTATCGCGAGGTGCACGCGCTGCTCTGCCCGGAAGACCCGAGCGAAATCGGGCGCACGGCGGCCAAGGCCGCGCTGGCGGCCTGGGTGAGCGAGCGCGGCACCACCGCCTATTTCAACGCGGTATTCAACGGCCAGTACGAGTACCCGCGCGGCCTGATGTATGGCGGCGGCGAACGGCAGTGGTCGAACCTGGCCCTCGAGGCCGTGGCCCGGCGCTTTCTCACCCAGGCCGAACGCATCGCGTTCATCGATTGGCACACCGGGCTGGGCGAGTATGGCGAACCGTTCTTCCTGTGCTTCAACACGCCGCGCGGCCCCGAATGGGAACGCTGCTGTGCCTGGTGGGGCCGCGATGCGGTCGAGACCAAGGCCGGCTTCGACGGCGCGCCCAGGCCGCAGTACTCCGGCCTGGTCTTTCACGGCCTGCGCGGTTTCTGCGCACAGGCCGAATTCGCCGGCGCCGTGATCGAATTCGGCACGACGCCGCCCGAAGCCACCATCGAGGGCCTGCAGGTGGATAATCGCCTGCGCTTCGACACCGGGCTGTCCGAGCGCGAGCGTACCGAACTGCGCCAGCGCGCGATGGAATCCTTCTGCCCCTCGAGCCCCGAATGGCGCGAGCGCGCGCTGCGCGCCGGCCTGCGGATCGCCGACGAGGCGCTGGACGGGCTGCGCGCCTGGCAGCCCGCCGCCTGAATCCCCGGAGAAAGCGCCATGCCCATCAGCATCGACCATTTCATGTATGCCGGCCCGGACCTGGATGACCTGTGTACACAGTTCACCCACCTCACCGGCATCGAGCCCGTGCCGGGCGGCAGCCACCCCACGCTGGGCACCCGCAACCGCCTGGCGGGCGGGAACACGCCGACCTATCTCGAACTCATCGGCCCCGATCCCGCGCTGACCGTGCGCAGCGACATGCGCTCGGGCATCGAGGCGCTGGCGCGGCCGCAACTGCATCGCATCATCATGCGCTGCACTGCCGACGACTTCCCGGCGCTGACCGAAGCCTATCGCGCCTTCGGCATCGAGGCGCCGGTGCACGAGCTGCAGCGTGTCACGCCCGAGGGCGACACGCTGCGCTGGAAACTGATGATTCCCGAGCCGAACGCCTTCGGCCTGTACGCCCCGTTCTTCATCGACTGGCTGGACACGCCGCATCCGTCGCAACGGCTGCCCGAACAGTTCGGCCTCGTCGATTGCGAAGCCGGGCATCCCGTCCATGCCCAGCTCGCCCCGCTGTGGGAACGGCTGGGCATGCCGGTTTGCCTGCGCGCGGCCGATGCACCGTACATGCGCGTGGTGCTGCGCACTCCACGCGGTGAAGTCGCCCTGACCTCGGGCACCCATCCTCTGCGCCATTCCTGATCTTCGAAGACCACGTCCATGAAATCCTTCGTCAAGGCGCTCGCCGCCGCTCCGCTCGCCCTCGCCCTCGCCCTGTCCACCGGCGCCGTGCAGGCCCAGGATCTCCAGAAGGTTCGCATCGGCTATCCGCCGGCCTGGTCCGCGGTCGAGGCCGCCATCCCGTACGGCGACACGCTCGGCTTCTTCAAGGAAGAAGGCATCGCGCTCGACTACGTCTCGGTGCAGGGCACGGCCGTGCTCATCCCGCAGGTCGCGAACGGCTCGGTGGAGTTCGGCATCATGAACCCCGACCTGGCGATCATCGCCGCCTCCAAGGGCGAGCCGTTCCCGATCAAGTTCTTCTACAACTTCTATCCGCGCAACATCTTCGAGTTCACCGTGCTCGAGGACAGCCCGATCAAGACGCTGGCCGACCTCAAGGGCAAGAAGCTCGGCGTGGGCGCGCTGAGCTGGGGCAACCTGCCGATGTCGCGCCTGATGCTGCAGACCGCCGACGTGACCTGGATGAAGGACGTGCAGGTGCTGCCGGTGGGCGTGGGCCCCGCCGCCTGGGAGCGCATGAAATCGGGCAGCGTGGACGCGCTCAACCTGCCGGCCACGCAGAACGTCATGATGGAACAGGCCGGCACGCCGATCCGCCGCCTGGAGATCCCCGAGGAATTCCGCCGCATCTTCTCGAACGGCATCGCCACCAGCGACGCACTGATCCAGAAGAATCCCAAGCTCGTCGAAGGCATGAGCCGCGCCGTCACCAAGTCGCTGGTCGCCTGCATGGCCGACACCGAGGCCTGCGTGCGGGCCTACTGGCAGATCGACCCGAGCAGCAAGCCCACACCCGAGAACGAAGCCCAGTGGGTCAAGACCTTCGTCGCGGTCAACGAAGGCACCTACAAGATCGGCGAGGTCGCCTCGCTCGATGGCAAGCACGGCGCCTACACCGAAGAGGATTGGAAGAACATCGTCGCCAAGATGCAGGAAGGCGAACAGATCGCCACCACCGACTTCGACGTCGCCACGCTCTACACCGACCAGTTCGTGCAGGCCGCCAACGACTTCGACGCCGACGCCGTGCGCGCCGCCGCGAAGGCAGCCCAGTAATGAGCAGCGTTCGTCAGGCGGTCCGGGACGAGGCCGCGCCGGCCGGACAGGCGCCGGCGCCGCGCCGGCCTGGGCCCGGCAAGAGCATGCTGCTGGAGCTTTGCGGCGTCAGCGTGAGCTACCCGAGCCGGCGCGGCCCGGTGCTCGCGCTGGACAAGCTCGACCTCGCGGTGCAGCCTTCCTCCTTCGTCTCGGTGCTCGGCCCGTCGGGCTGCGGCAAGTCCACTCTGGTCAAGCTGGTGTCGGGGCTGCTCAAGCCCACCACCGGCACGATCGAGTTCGACGGCGTGCCCGCCAGCGGTGCGCGCGACGACGTCGGGGTGGCCTTCCAGCAGGCCGCGCTGCTGCCCTGGAAGAGCGCGCTCGAGAACGTGCTCCTGCCGATCCGCCTGACCGGCAAGTCGGTGCAGACGGCCGCTGCGCGGGCGCGCTCGCTGCTCGATCTGGTCGGCCTGTCGGGTTTTCACGATCGCTATCCGCACGAGCTGTCGGGCGGCATGCAGCAGCGCGTCTCGCTGGCGCGCTCGCTGATCCGCGATCCGTCGATCCTGGTAATGGACGAACCCTTCTCCGCGCTGGACGCCATGACGCGCGAGAACATGATGATCGAGCTGCAGCGCATCTGGCTGGAGACGCGGCCCTCGGTGCTGTTCATCACCCACTCGATCCAGGAGGCCGTCTTCCTGTCGGACCGCGTGGTGGTCATGAGCGGGCGCCCGGGCAAGGTGATCGAGGACGTCGCCATCGACCTGCCGCGCCCGCGCGACGTGCACACGCTGGCGGATCCGCGCTTCGTCGAGCTGTCCAATCACCTGCGCGACATGTTCAACCGGGAGCATTGATGTCCTCGCTGCCGCTTGTCCCGGCGTGCGCTCCCGCGGAGGACGCACGATGAACCCGGTCATCGATCTCGCGCGCGGCGCCGCCGTGCGCGTGGCGCCGATCGTCCTGCTGGTGCTGGTGTGGTACGCCGTGGTGCGGGGCTTTGCGATCCCGAGCCGTCTCATGCCGGGGCCGGGCGAGGTCTTCGCGCGCGTCTGGGCCGGGCTGGTCACCACGGGCGACCTCTGGCCGCACCTGTGGCTCACGTTCAAGACCACGCTCGGCGGCTACGTGCTGGGCTCGGTGCTGGCGGTGCTGCTCGGCAGCGCGCTTGCCATGAACCGCAAGCTCGAGCTGCTCACCTATCCCGTGGTGGTGCTGATCCAGGCCGTGCCCAAGGTGGCGATCGCCCCGTTGGTGCTGCTCTGGCTGGGCTTCGACACGCGCAGCACCATCGCGCTGGTCGCACTGATCTGTTTCTTCCCGGTATTTGTCGGCACTTTCGTCGGCGTGCGCGCCACGCCCACCGTGCTGCTCGATCTGTTCCAGACGCTCAACGCCTCGTTGCTCAAGACCTATCTGCACTGCAGCCTGCCCAACGCGGCCGGTTCCATCGTCGCCGGTCTGCAGGTGGGCTGGGGCTTCGCCCTGGTCGGCTGCGTGGTGATGGAGTTCATCATGGGCATGGGCGGCGCGGGGTTCCTGATCGACAACTCGGCCAACGCGCTGGACGCGGTCACCGCCGTGGCCGCCATGATCCTGCTGGGCGTGCTGGGCTATCTCGGCGGCTCGCTGCTCGCGCTGGTGCGCAGGCGCGCCATCTTCTGGGAGGGCGCGCGCCGTGGATGACACCCGTTACGCCGTCCCGGGCTGGATGCGCGTCGTCCTGCCCATCGCCGGCATCCTGCTGTTCCTCGGGCTGTGGCAGGCGCTGGCCCAGCTCGTCGTCGCCGACGCCGCGCTGCTGCCCACGCCGGCGCAGATCGCGCGCAATCTCCGGGCCTGGATGGACGGCGGCGGCTTCACGCCGCACCTGCTCGCCACGCTCTACGGCACGCTGGGCGGGCTCGCCATCGGCGCGGGCCTGGGCTTCGTGCTGGGCGTGATCGTGGGCGAGGTCCGCGTGCTCGACCGCGCGCTGTACCCGATGGCGCTCGCGCTGCAGGCCATGCCGGTGGTCGCGATCGCGCCCCTGGTCATCGTCTGGTTCGGCATCGGCCTGGCCTCCAAGGTGGCGCTGGTCGCGATCGGCACGTTCTTCGTGATGTTCATCAACACTGTCGCCGGTATGCACGCTGCGCCGCCTGAACTGCTCGACATGGGCCGCGCCTTCGGCGGCAACCGCTGGCGCATCGCGCTCGCCGTCAAGGTGCGCGCCTCGCTCGACTACGTGTTCAGCGGCCTGGAAGTGTGCGCGGCGCTGAGCTTCATCCTCTGCGTCGTGGGCGAGTTCCTGGCCGCCAACGCCGGCCTGGGCTATTACCTGCGCGCCGCATCCTACGACATCAACGCGGCGTCCATGTTCGCGGCGATCGTGGTGCTCGCTGCTCTCGCCTCGCTGCTCGCGCTGGCCGTGCGCCTGGCCCACCATCGCGCTGTGTTCTGGAAGTACCGCAAGCAGTGACGCACCTCACCCTTACAGGAGTTCGCATGTCCCATCCGACCAAGCCCGCCGTGACCCAGGAAGTGCTGCAGCAGTGGGCCGACTCGGCGCCCTTCATCAAGGCCTGCCAGATGACGATCACCGCCGTCGACGCGGAAACGGGCGTGGTCGAGATGAAGATGCCTCTGGCCCGCAACCTGACGCGCGACCCCGAAGGCCGGCAGTTCCACGGTGGCCCGATCGCCTCGTTCATCGACACCGCGGGCGATTTCGCGGTGGCCGTGGCCGCCGGCGGCGGCGTGCCCACCATCAACTTTCGCGTCGACTACCTGCGTCCCTCGGGCGGCGAGTACCTGATCGCGCGCGCCACCGCGCGCCGCGTGGGCCGCACCGTCGGCGTGGCCGATGTGGACGTGTTCGACGACCAGGGCCGCCTGACCGCGATCGGCCGCGGCTGCTACAGCTCGCAACCGGGTTGAGGCGCGCTGTGACCGGTCCGGCATTCCCCGAGAGCAGCAACCTGGGCGGCATGATCGCCGAGCTGCCCGACGACCATCCCTGGCTGATCGAGGTCGCGCCCGACGGCAGCGAGCGCCGCTTCGGCTACGGCGAACTGCGCCGCTACGCCGCGGCGGTGGCCCGTTCGGTGCAGGCGCGCGGGCTGCCGGCAGGCAGCCGCATCGGCCTGGTCGGCCTGAACAGCGCACAGTACCTGCTGACCTACTACGGCATCATGCAGGCCGGCTACTGCGCCGTGCCGATCGGCTACAAGCTGGCCCTGGAGAGCGTGGAGTACGTGCTCGGCGACGCCGGCGTCGCCCTGGTCTATGCCGACGCCGACTGGGCCGGACGCCTGGCGGGCAAGGTCGACACCCTGCCCCTGGGCGACGGCCGCGCCTGGGCCGCCAGCCTGTCGTTCGGCGCCTTCGAAGCGGCCGAGGTGCCGCCGGACGAGCCCGCCACCATCCTCTACACCTCGGGCTCGACCGGCGTGCCCAAGGGTGTGCCGCTGACCCACGGCGGCTATATCTGGACGCTGCGCGCGGTCGCCGCGAACGGCGGCGAGTTCATGCGCGAGCACCAGGCGCGCGTGCTCACCGCCGCCCCGCTGTCGCACATGAACGCCCTGTTCCTCGCCAAGACCGTCACGGCCTACGGCGGCACCCTGGTGCTGATGACGCAGTTCAACGCGCGCGCCTTTCTCGAAGCCGCCGCGCGCCATCGCTGCAGCATCGTCACGGGCGTGCCCACCATGTTCGCGCTCTGCGCGCGCGAGACCGATCTGCTCGAGCAGCTCGACCTTGCCAGCGTGCAGAGCGTGGCCATGGGCTCGGCGCCGGTCAGCGACGCGCTCTTCGAGCAGGTGCGCGCCATGTTCCCCTTCGCCGTGGTGCAGAACGGCTGGGGCACGACCGAGACCGGCCCGGCCGTGTTCGGCCCGCACCCGGACGGCCTGCCGCGTCCGCCGCTGGCGCTGGGCCACCCGCTGCCCGGCGTCCAGGTGCGCCTGGAAGGCGGCAGCCCGGACGAAGGCGAGCTCTACGTGCGCAACGGCGCCATCATGCCGGGCTACCTCAATCGCGACGACGAGACGCGCAAGCGGCTGGTCGACGGCTGGTACAAGACCGGCGACGTAATGCGCCGCGACGCCCACGGCTTCTACTACTTCGTCGGGCGCGCGGACGACATGTTCGTGTGCGGCGGCGAGAACATGTACCCCGGCGAGATCGAGCTGCTGCTCGAGAAGCACCCCGGCGTGGCGCAGGCCGCCGTGGTGCCCGTGCCCGACGAGATCAAGGGCCAGATCCCGGCCGCCTTCATCGTGCGCAAGCCCGGCAGCAGCGTCACCGAGGACGAGATCAAGGCCTACGCCCTGGCCAACGGCCCGGTCTACCAGCACCCGCGCTTCGTGCGCTTCATCGACGAGATGCCGCTGTCGGCCGCCAACAAGATCGACAAGAAACGCATCAAGGAACTGGCTGCCGGCCTGGGTCGCTGAGGCAGGCGCGCGGCATGCCCGCGCCGCCCGCCCGACCGGCAGCCGCGTACATCCGGCGCTTCGCGCCACTGACATCATCGAGGTCTACCCATGAAAGCACAGGTCATCCGCTCCCACGGCGATCTGGACCAGATCACTTTCGAAGAGAACTGGCCCACCCCCACCCCCGGCGACGGCGAGGTGGTGATCCGCGTCGGCGCATGCGCGCTCAACTATCACGATCTCTTCACGCTGCACGGCATGCCGGGCATCAAGGTGCCCATGCCCATCATCATGGGCATCGACATGGCCGGCACCGTGTCCGCCGTTGGGCCCAATGCGGGCGACTGGAAGGAAGGCGATCGCGTGCTCGCCGACCCGCTGACCCGCGAGGGCCGCTACGCGCTGCTGGGCGAGACCGTGGACGGCGGCCTCGCCGAGTACTGCAAAGTCCCGGCCGAGCAGCTCATCCGGCTGCCCGGGAACGTCGGCTTCGACAAGGCCGCCGCCCTGCCCGTCGCCTACGGCACGGCCTATCGCATGATGGTCACGCGCGGCGGCCTGCCGCTGGACGGCAGTTGGGCCGGCAGGAAGGTGTTCATCCTCGGCGCTTCCGGCGGTGTGGGCACGTGCTGCGTGCAGCTTGCCAAGCTGAGCGGCGCCGAGGTGATCGTGGCCGCATCCAGCCAGGAAAAGCTCGACAAGCTCGCCGCGCTGGGCGCCGACCACGGCATCGACTACAAGGCCGACGACTTCATGAAGGCCCTGCACGGCATCGCCGGCAAGCCGCGCATCACCGGCGAGGGCGGGGTCGACATGATCATCAACTTCACCGGCGGCGACACCTGGGTACCGTCGATCAAGAGCCTGAAGAAGGGCGGCTCGCTGCTGACCTGCGGCGCCACCGCCGGCTTCGACCCCAAGACCGACCTGCGCTACATCTGGACCTTCGAGCTGAACATCCTCGGCTCCAACGGCTGGATGCGCGAGGACCTGCACGCCCTGCTCGAGCTGGTCCAGCAAGGCCGCCTCGATCCCCCGGTGGAAATGTCCTACCCGCTCGAGAAGGCCGCCGACGCCTTCCGCGCCCTGGAAGACCGCACCGCCTTCGGCAAGCTGGTGATCCTGCCATGAGCGCTGCCGCGCAGCGGCCGGAGGATCTGGCGCCTGCTGCCGCTCACCCGCGCAGCCTGCAGGGCAAGGTCGCCCTGGTGACGGGCGCGAGCCGGGGCATCGGACGCGCGATTGCCCGCGCGTTGGCGCGCGACGGCGCCCTGGTTGCGGTGCACTGCAACAGCGCCCGGGAGGCCGCCGAAGCGCTGGTGGCCGAGATCGCGGCGGCGGGCGGGCAAGCACTCGTCGTGCAGGCCGATCTGGCGCACGCCGACGGTCCGTGCGCGCTGCTCGAGGACCTGGACGTCCAACTGCGCCAGCGGCTGGGCAGCCCCGCCCTGGATATCCTGGTCAACAACGCCGGCGTCATCAAGCGCGAGCCGATCGAAGCGGTGACACCTGAGCAGTTCGACCTAACGCTGACGGTCAACCTGAAGGCGCCGTTCTTCCTCATCCAGCAGGCGCTGCCGCGCCTGCGCGAGCAGGGCCGCATCATCAACATCTCCTCGATGGGCACGCGCGCTGCCTTCCCGGCGATGGCCGCGTATGCGCCCGCCAAGGCCGGCCTGGAGGCGCTCACCCGCCTGCTCGCCGTGCAGCTCGGCCCGCGCGGGATCACGGTCAACGCGGTTGCACCCGGGCTGACCGACACGGCGATGAACCCGCTCGACATGGCCTCGCCGGCGGCAGCGCAGGCCATCGCCGGCATCGCGCTGGGCCGGCTCGGCCAGCCCGCCGACATTGCCGAGGTGGTCGCCTTCCTGGCCTCGGATGCGGCGCGCTGGGTCACGGGCCAGTGCATCGAGGCAAGCGGCGGCCAGCGCTTGTAAGGGCCGTGCGGTGGCGCTCGTAGGTTGCACTGCAGCATAAGAGAATTTCTGGTTGCAGTTGGATATGCGCTAACCTTAGGGTTTACCCCAAACCCAGACGATGCCGCAGCCGGGGCTCCTGGTGCCCCTATCCCACATGCGCTTTCAAGACTGGTCCAACCCCTACCCTTCCGTGCGCGCGCCGATCTTTGCGCGCAACGTGGTGGCCGCCTCGCAGCCTCTGGCGGGCCAGGCCGCCTTGCGCGTGCTTGCCCGCGGCGGCAACGCGGTGGACGCCACCATCGCGGCCGCGGCGACGATCGCCCTCACGGAGCCCTGCAGCAACGGGCTCGGGTCGGACTGCTTCGCCATCGTCTGGGACGGCGCGCGCCTGCATGGCCTGAACGCCTCGGGCGTCGCGCCGGCGGCGTGGAGCCCGGCGTATTTCGAGCGCAAGCACGGCCACATTCCCCAACGCGGCTGGGACAGCGTGACGATCCCGGGGGCGGTGGCCGGCTGGGCCGCGCTGCAGGCGCGCTTCGGCAAACTCCCGTTCGAGGACTCGCTCGCGCCGGCGATCGAATACGCCCGCCGCGGCTTCGCCGTCTCGCCCGCCGTGCACCGCAAATGGGCCGCGCAGGCGGACGCGCTGCGCGATGAGCCGGGCTTCGCCGAGCACTTCCTGCCGCGCGGACGCGTGCCGGCCACGGGGGAACACTTCGTCCTCAAGGACGCGGCCGATACGCTCGAGCGCATCGCCGCCTCGGCGGGCCGCGACTTCTACGAAGGCGCCACCGCCCACAAGCTCATCGCCCATGCGCAGGCGCACGACGCCGCGATCACCCTGGCGGACCTGCGCAACTACCAGCCCGAGTGGATGGAGCTGCTCGGCCGCGAGTTCCGCGGCTACACCCTGCACGAGATCCCGCCCAGCGGCCAGGGCATCGCCGCGCTGATCGCGCTGGGCGTGCTGGATCACCTGGACATCGGCGCGCGCCCGGCCGACCATCCCGCCACCCAGCACCTGATGATCGAGGCGATGAAGCTCGCCTTCGCCGACGTGCATGCGCACATCGCCGATCCGCGCCACATGCAGGTCACGCCGCAGGAGATGCTGTCGGACGCCTACCTGTCCGAGCGCGCGCGCCTGATCGATCCGCAGCGCGCGCAGACCTATGCCACCGGCCATGCGCCGCCCGGCGGTACCGTGCACCTGTGCGTGGCCGACCAGAACGGGATGATGGTGAGCTTCGTGCAGTCCAACTACCAGGGCTTCGGCTCGGGCGTCGTGGTGCCCGGCACCGGCGTCAGCCTGCAGAACCGCGGCTATGGTTTCTCGCTCGATCCGCGCCACCCCAACGTGGTGGGCGGCGGCAAGCGCCCGTTCCATACCATCATTCCGGCCTTTCTCACGCGCGACGGGGCGCCGGTCATGAGCTTCGGGGTCATGGGCGGCAACATGCAGCCGCAGGGCCACCTGCAGGCCGTGGTGCGCATGCTGGCCTTCGAGCAGCAGCCGCAATCGGCCTGCGACGCGCCGCGCTGGCGCTGGCACCAGGGCCTGCGGGTCGATGTCGAGGCCGCCATGCCCGCATCCACCGTGGCGGGGCTGCAGGCGCGCGGCCACGACATCCATATCGGTACCGGCGCAGACATGGACTTCGGCTCCGGCCAGTTCATCTGGCGCCTCGGCGACCCCGCGGTCGACGGCTATGTGGTCGCCAGCGATGGCCGCCGGGACGGCCTGGCCGCCGGCTTCTGAATACACCGCGCCTCCTTGGCGCTGCGCAGCGGCTGCGCAGCGCCAAGGAAGTGCAGCTTGCGCAGCCCGGCCACGCGCCGCTAGGATGCACGGTACCTTTTCCTTCGCCCCCTTGCGGGCTTCTTGCGGAGTTCAGCATGTCTTCCATCAGTGCCAAGTCGTACGAACCAGCACAGCCGATGCGAGTCGCCTTCGTCGGTCTCGGTGTGATGGGCTTTCCGATGGCGGGCCACCTGGCCGCCGCGGGGCACCAGGTATGTGTATACAACCGCACGCCGGCCAAGGCTGCCGCCTGGGCCGAGGAGTTCGGCCAGACGCACGCGGCCACGCCGCGCGAGGCGGCCGCCCAGGCCGACGTCGTGCTCTGCTGCGTGGGCAACGACGACGACCTGCGCAGCGTGGTGCTGGGCGAGGACGGTATCTACGCCGGCCTGCGCCAGGGCGGCGTGCTGGTCGACCACACCACGGCCTCGGCCGAGGTGGCGCGCGAGCTGCATGCGAGCGGCCAGCAGCGTGGCATCGACTTCATCGATGCGCCGGTCTCGGGTGGACAGGCCGGCGCCGTCAATGGCGCGCTCACCGTCATGTGCGGCGGCGATGCCGGCGTGTTCGAACGGGTGCGGCCGGCGGTCTCGGCCTATGCGCGCGCGGTGACGCTGCTGGGCCCCGTGGGCAGCGGCCAGCTCGCCAAGATGGTGAACCAGATCTGCATCGCCGGCCTGGTCCAGGCGCTGTCCGAAGGCATCGCATTCGGCAAGGCGGCAGGGCTGGACATGAAGCAGGTGCTGGAGGTCGTCAGCAAAGGGGCCGCGCAGAGCTGGCAGATGGAAAACCGCGGTGCCACGATGGTCGACGGCCAGTTCGACTTCGGCTTTGCGGTCGACTGGATGCGCAAGGATCTTTCCCTGGTCCTGGACGAAGCGCGTCGCAACGGCGCCCGCGTTCCGGTGGCGGCACTGGTCGACCAGTTCTATGGCGACATTCAGAAAATGGGCGGAGGCCGCTGGGATACCTCCAGCCTCGTGACCCGCCTCTGACCCTGCGGTCGGGGCCTGCCGTACGTCCTGGCGTCGCGCCCAGCGCGCGAGGAGACAACGAGGCGGCCCTGGTGTTCCTGGCGCTCGCCCTGGCCATCGGCAATGCCTGGCGGATACTCGCCGGCCTCGTCTGAGGCTACACCCTCGCCTGGACCGGACATTTCGGCTTCGAGCACAATCGGCCGGCCTCGTTCAAGCAGCCGCTCTACAGTTTCATGGGCGACTGGAAAATGGGGTGGCAAATGCTCACCGGCAAGGTGCCCTGGCGAGGCAGGCGCAGCGGCGCGAATGGGCATAGCGATTGCTCTGGCCAGGGGCTCGCCCGGCACGCCCCGTTGGCCGGGCCCCGCTAGGAGAACGCCATGGCAAAGCCGCTCAAGGGTAAACAGATCGCTGTCCTCGTGACGGACAATTTCGAGCAGGTCGAACTCACCAGCCCGCGTCAGGCGCTCGAGGACGCCGGCGCCACTGTCCACATCCTGTCGGCCAAGACGGGGCAGGTGCGCGGCATGAACCACGACGAGAAGGCCGACAGCTTCAAGGTGGACGCCACCTGGGACGATGCCGATCCCGCCGAGTACGCCGGCGTGGTGCTGCCCGGCGGTGTCTTCAACTCGGACGCCATCCGCTGCGAGCCGGGGGCGCAGAGCTTCGTGCAGGCGATCCACGAGCAGGGCCGCCCCATCGCCGTGATCTGCCACGGCCCCTGGCTGCTGGTGTCCGCCGGCCTGGTGTCGGGCAAGCAGATGACGAGCTTTCCCACGCTGCAGGACGACATCAGGAACGCCGGCGGCGCCTGGGTGGACGAGGAGGTCGTGATGGACGGCAACCTCATCAGCAGCCGCAAGCCCGACGACCTGCCGGCCTTCAACGCCAAGCTCATCGAAGCGTTGAAACGCGGCGGGGCGCTGGGTGCAGAGCAGCCGGCGCCGGCTGCTCCGACCTAGCGCCCAGGGTGCATCGACGCGCGACGTTCTCCTTGGGCGAGCTTCGGCGCGGCGCCGCTGGACGCCGGGCCGCCATCGCCTATACTCGTGAATGCAAACGCGGGGGTCCTCGCCGGCCCGG
>NZ_VLTJ01000029.1 GCF_007558815.1 Verticiella sediminum
GAACGTCGTAGACCTCGCTAATCGCCCCGTCAGCATCGCCGAGGGAGGCCTGCAGGTTGACCAGCATGACCGCGGATTCGAGCGTCGCGCGCTCGACCACCTGTACGCGCGTGGCCGCATCGTCGGCGGTTGCCTCGACCTCGGTCAAGCGCTGCGCCTGGCCGGCGGTGGTCTCTTGCAATCCGCTGACGGACGTTTCCAGGTCGCCGGCGCGCGTGCCCAGCGTGGTGATCTGCTGGGCCTGGCTCGCCGTCGTGGTCTCGACGACGCTCACCCGCGACCAGGCGTCGTCGGCGACAGTCTCCACCGCCGTCAGGCGGTGTGCCTGGTCGGCGCTGGCGTCCTGCAACTGCGTGACGCTGGAGGCGGTGCCCGCGGCCTGCGCCTCGACGCTCGTCAGGCGCTGGGCGTGCTGCGCCGTCACGTCCTGCAGCACGGTTATCTGCGCCTGATAATCGCCGCTGGCGACGTTGAGCCGTTGCAGCGTACGGGCGTGGACCGCCGACACCTCGCGCAGGTCCGTAATCGCGCCATCGGCATCGCCCAGGCTCGCCTGCAGGTTGACCAGGTGGAAGGCGTACTCGAGCGTCGTCTGCTGCAGTCCGGTAATGGCTGTCTCGGCGCCATCCGCGCGTGTCGCCAGCGTCGTGAGCTGCTGCGCCTGCGCGATGGTGGTGGCTTCGACGACCCCGACACGAGACTGCGCATCGCCAGCCACCGTCTCCACCTCGGTCAGGCGCTGGGCGTGGCCGGCGCTCGCCTGCTCGACCACGCCAACCCGCGACTGCGCATCGTCTGCGGCCATTTCCACGGCAGTCAGGCGCAGGGCATGCTGCCCCGTGGTCTGATCGAGCACCTGCACCGACGTCTCGACGTCGGCCGTGCGCGTCGTCAACGCCTGCAGCGCGCTCGCCTGGTCTACCGTGGTCTCGCGCAGATCTTCTATCGAGCTGCCCTGCTCGCCGATGGCCGTGGTGATGGTGACCAACTGCTGGGCATAGCCGGCGCTCGTCGTCTCCAGCGACCCGATGCGCGAGGACTGCTGGCCCTGGACGGTCTGCAGTCCCGTGATCGCCGTCGCCTGCTCGGCGGTAGTCTGCTCCAACGACTGGGCGAGCGAGTGCGCATCGCCGGCGACAGTTTCGACGGTTTGCAGCCGGCTGGCCTGGTCTGCGGTAGCATCCTCCAGTTGCTCGACGCGCGATGTCGCGCCGGCGGACTGCACCTCCACCACTGCTAGGCGCGAGGCCTGGCCCGCCTGCACGTCCTGGATCTCGACGATCGACGCGGCGCGCTCGCTGTCGCGCACCTCCAGGCGCGAGATGCTGCGCGCATGGCCGGCGCCCAGCTCGCGCAGTTCGGTGATGCTGCCGTCGGTATCGCCGAGGGAAGCCTGCAGGTTCACCAGGTGCAGTTGATACTCGAGGCCAGCCTGCTCCAGCGCGGCCACGGCCGCAGCCCGCTCCGCGGCCTCGGCCACCAGGTCGCCTGCCAGTTGCTCGCCCTGCGCGATGCGCTGGCTGCGCTCGGACAGCAGTGCCTGCGCCGCCTCATCCTGCACGCCCGCAATGGCGCCCTGCAAGCCCTGGATCTGCCCGACTTGGGCAGCGATCTGCGACTGCAGGTTGGCCGCAAGCGCTGTCCTCGCCGCTGCCTCGGCGGCTAGGTCGTCCGCAACCTGCTGGCCAAGCGCCGCACGCTGCGCGGCCTCGTCCTGCACATCCGATGCCAGTGCCTGCATATCCTGCGCCAATGCGCCCACGGCCTCACCCAGGCTCGCATAGTCGCCGAGCAGGGACCAGGCGGCGCTCGGCGGCTCGCTCCCCGTGGACGCCGCCACGGCCCGCCACAATTTGCCGCCGTGCGTGACGATATCGCCAGCGGCGTAGGCCATGCCCACGTCCCAAGCGCCGGTGCCGAGGATGCCAGCGACCTCCGACGTCAGGGTATCGATGCGGGCGGACAACTGCGCATTGATGCCCGCGACGGCCGCCACGCGCTCGGCCGACTCGGCACTGAGATTGTTGGCCAGCCCCGTGTACTGCGCGATGCGCTGTGCCTCCTCGGCCAGCAGGGCCGCAGCCAGCCGCGCCGACTCCTGCGCCAGCGCGGCCTGCGTGCGCCGCTCCACGTCGTCGATCTCATCGCCCCAGTATTCAAGCTGGTATGAGAGCTCGAGTAGCGCCTGCGCCCGCGCGCTGGCCTCGGTCGCGACACGCGCGGCCACAGAGTTCGGGAGGCTCTCATCACCGTCGATCAGGTCGATCCTCGCACCGAGGTCGGCGTGCAGTTGGCCCTCGCGGATCGAACCCTGGAGCAGGTCCAGGACATAGTCCACGCCCTGGGCCACGATCACATGCTCGGCGATGTATTGCGTGCCACCGCTGGTGATGCTCGCCCGCACGCGCAGCCGTGGACCCTGCATCGTCTCTGCCTGCACCGTGCGCGCATTGCCGGTGCCGGTGAGCGTGGCGGCGCCCTCGACCACCTGCCACGTGACCGTGCCGGTGATGCCCGTCAGCACCGCGGTCAGCGTCACCGTGGCCGGGCTCGGGCCGCCGGCCACAAACAGCACCTGGCTGTCGCTGGCCAGGATGCGCACGCCGCGCACGGCCTCGATCGTCTCGCCCACCTCGGGCGGCAGTTGGTCGATCGGGATGATGCGCGCGATCGTGCGCTCCGGATCGGCCTGGAGGGCCAGGTCGCGCGGGTTCTGGATGGTTGCCATTACAGCCTGACCTCCACCTCGACGGCCACGGTCGCCTTGAACCAGTCGCGCTGCAGGGACACGATCTGGCACGCGCGGCCGGCCTCCAACCCGTATCGATTGCCGTACAGCACGACGCGCTCGCCCAGCTCGAACTGCAGCAATTGGGCAAACCCTGTCAGCGCCAGGCGGGCAATGCGCCCGTCCCCGTTGGCGAGCCGTCGCTGGCCCTCGGTCAGGGCGTCGGACTGCTTGAGCAACAGCGTGTCGATCTGCTCGCCGGCGCGCGATGCGTCGCCCACCGTGACCGTGAGCCACTCCTGCGCATAGCGGTCGCGGTACCGCGCCGGCACAATCTCGGCGATCTCCTGCCCGGGCGTCCAGTTGCGGCAGTATCCCAGTGTCACGCCATCGACCCGCCCACGAAATCCAGCCAGGCGCAGGCTCCCATCGAGGTAGTCGCCCGGCCGGATGACACGCAGGCCGGCCGTCGCCGTCGGCGGGGGCGGGTCCGCCTTGAGCAGCCGCAGTTGCCCGGTGCGGCTCGCCGCCACCTGGGCGCCGACACTCGCAGCCAGGCGCTGCACGGCGTCGCGCACGGTGATGCGCTCGGCCGAATACAGGCCAACGGGCTGCGGGTGGGCGGCGGCGAACGCATCGAAGTTCGCGCGGTCGATCTCGCCGGCGCCCAACCGTTCAGCCTCCGGCCCATACGACGTCGCCAACAGCTCCACCAGCGGCCCGACGGTGTTGCGGTACACGCCACCGCTCTTGTCACCCTGCACGCTCATCGTGAGCAGGCCATCCGGCTGCTTGGCGACTGTGGCACGCGCGTTGGTGAGGTCCGCGGTGGCGTCAGCAGGCACCCCCCGATCGCGCAGCTCGATGATGCGTTCGATCGGACGGCTATGCACGCGCACCTGCTCGCCTGCCGTGTCCTCGACGCGCGGCGTGACGTTGTGACATTCGCCCATGCACAACGGCATGGGCTGCTCCGCATTCGGCCCGACGCCCAGCGTGCCATCGTTGGCCGGGTTGTTGAGGCGCTCCAGCACGTCGCGCAGCACCAGGTTGAGCGTGCGCGCGTTGCGCGGCTGCAGGCGGGCGACCACGCCGGCTAGGGCCAGACGGTAGTCAGCACGCGGCCAGGACACGTCGCCGATGTAGACCTCGATCCGCCGGTCCTGCCAGACCACGGACAGCAAATCGTCGGCGTGGCCGCCAGTGTTGTCGATCTCGATGTCCCCGGCGCTCATGCGCGCCTGCGCGCCGTCCTCGGACAGGCTCTCGCTAAACGACGCACCGCCCTGCAGGATCGCGCGGTACGCACGGTTCGGCGCAACCTGATCATCCGGCGCCGTCACGTACGCACGCGACGACAGGTAGATCGGCGTATCGCCGGGCAACTCCACGAGCACGCAGCGAGGCACGCCGCTGGTGCGCAACCAGCGGTCGAATTGGGCGTCTGTGATCATGCTTCGATTGCCTGCCTATGCAGCGCGCGGCTGGCGCTGTCCTCGACGGTGTTTGCGACGTGCGCCGCACCACGGGCAGTTGCTTCGGTGTTGTTGTCGACGGCCTTGACGACAGCCCCTTCAAGCAGTGCGATCCGGTCATTCAGTCGCCGGATCTCCGCGATCAGTTCCACGTTGCCCTGTCCGCGCCCGGACTGCGTCCAGTCCGGCATTGCGGCCAGCGCGCGGTAGCGCTGGGCCTCGGGCTGCGGCAGCACGGCCTCACCGGCGTGCAGCTCGGCGCGGTAGCCGTCGCGCGGGACCAACCACAGGCCGTCGCGGTGCGAGCCGTCGATGCCGGCGGACGCCAGAAACGCCCGCTTGGCGCCATCTGCGCCCCAGCGCTTGATATCCTCGATCCAGTGGGCCAGGCCGGCCGGATCCGGGTCGTGCCCCAGGTACTGCCGGTACCAGGTCGTGACGATGCTCGCGTCGAAATCGGCTTTGACCTGGTCCTGGGGCCGCTGACCCAGTTGTCCCTGCCAGTAATCGCGGCCGGCTTGGTCGCCCTGCCCGTAGCCGGCGTCCGCATACCAGCCCGAGACGATGTTGCCCATCGCGCCGGACAACACCGGCTGCAGTGCCGCGGCGATGCCCGCTGGCATGCCCTGCAGGAGCGCGGCAACATCGTGCAGCCGGTCGGTGTCCGAGGCCATGGCCGTGAGCATGGCCAGTTCGTGTTGGCTGGCCTGCAGGGCAGAGTGGTACTGCGCGTCGATCGCGTTATATGCGCGCTCGGCGATCACCTGCAACTGCGCCAATTGCTCGAGACTGCCCTCAGCCACGGCGAGCTGGCGATCCGCGTCAGCCTGCGCCCATGCGGCGAGGTCGCCGGCTGCGCCGGTCAGACGGTCGTAGGCGGACTGGTAGTCGCTGCCCGATGCCCCGTATTCGCGCCACAGGCGCAGCGCTGTCTCGAGCTGGCCCTGCACCCGGCCCATGGCGTCAAGATCGCCGACCTGAGCGCGCGCAATCGTGTCCATGAGCTGCCACTCGGCCTCTGCCGTACGCTGGCCCAGGGTGAGCGGAGAGAGGTCACCGACACTCAGGCTGTCGAGGTAGGAGCCGAGCGAGCGGCCCAGGTCGCGCATGCGCTCCGCGGCCTCGATCTCCGCGTTGTAGCGGTCGAGCTCGATGTCCGTCAGCTCGCTCGCCAGCTCGATCTGCTGCTCGTAGCTGCCCGTCGTCAGCCGCACCCACATCTCGGCCTCGCGCGCGCTGGCATAGCGCCCAGCGGCGCCGCTGGGATCGCCGGCCGCACCGGCCGCCTGAGCCGCTGCGATCCGATCGAGCACGCTGCCTGCCGTGCTCCGGATCGTGGCGAGCCGCCCCGCCTCCGTCGCCAAGCGCTGCACCAGGTCGTACTGGGCCCCGAAGGCTTCCTGCTGCGCGCGCTCGATCGCTGCGGCCTGTTCCTGGGCCGCGCGGATCGCCGCCTCCGCAGCGGCCTCCGCTTGTTGCTCCAGCGAGGCCATCCCTTCCTGCAACTGGCCGAACGCGCCGGCCAGGGCATACACACCAGCACGCGCCCGCAAGCCGGCGTCCGTGGTGGTATCCAGCCCTTCAACCAGCGAGCGCAACTCCGCCACGCTGCCCGGCATGGCCAGGCCCAGACCCTCGAAGCCCTCGGCGACTTGCGCTTGCAGATGTGCGACCTTCTCCTCCTCGCTGTAGACGAGGTCGTAGTAGGTCTGCATGTTCGCCAGCAGCGGCTCGATGCCGCCGCTGAACTGCGCCAACTTCAAGCCCGCTTCGAGAGCGATGCCGGCCAAGTCCTCGAACGGCAGGCGCGTCAAGGCATCCCGGAACTGCGCCATCGCGTCGAGGTTCGCCGTGACGGCGGCCACGCCGGTCTCGTCAAGCGCCGATATGTCGAACTGGCCGAGGTAGTCGGCGAACGCGGTATCGAGCCCGGACATCTGCAGGCCGCGCAGCACGGCACGCTGCATTTCCAGCCCGAACTCGGCCGCAACGGTCTCTGCGTCCTTGACACCGGACAGGTCGCGCATGCCTCGCTGCCAGCTCAGCTCGTCAGCACCGGCGACCCAATCGGACCACACGAACGAACGCCCTTTATCGGGGCTCAACTCGTAGCCGCCTCCGAAATGCAGGTTCGACGCATCACCACCCAGGCGGGCCGCTAGGTCGCGCACGGAGTCACGCACGCCCGTGATTGTCTGGATCGTTTGACTTTCGTTCGGGTCGCCGCCGGAAGGCCCTCCGCTGCGGAAATACTGGCCGTCGGCGCCAACGGTGTATCCGCCGCCGTAGCGCGTCTCGCCAGAGCCGATCAGGCTGCCCAGGGCCGAGCCCAGCACCATGCCGATCGCCGCCCCGATAGGCCCGGCAGCCGTGCCGAGCTGGGCACCGAGCGTCGTCCCGGCGACCGCCGACGACGTCCCGATCATCATGCCGGCCGAGGCGCCCAGACCACCTCCCATGGCGGACTGGCCCTTGTTGCCGAACATGGAGCCGCCGAGGTACCCACCGATCAGGCCGGCACCAGCGGTAGCCAGCCCGCCGGCAGCACTGCTCATGCCGGTGGCACTGTTGTAGCCGCCGAAGCTGAAGATCGAGGATGCCGGCACATTCGTGAACCAGCCGGTCAACCCTCCCGTGGTCCACTGGGGATTGGCAGCGATTAGTTGGGACAATCCGTCCCCGCCAGCGGCATACGCAGCAGAGCCAGGCGTGGCAGACGCCCAGTTCGCGTAGGACAAGGAACCCGGCAACGCCCCGCTACCGTACAGCATGCCGCTGACGCTGGACCCAAGGCTCGTCGAACCGCTGCCCGTCATCCCTGAATGCTGCAGGATGGACTGCTGCAACTGAGATCCGCCTGCCAAGCCGGCGACCTGCGCGATGAGCCGCACGACAAGCGGCTTCGCGAACGCCTCGTATGCCGCCGTCGCTAACGCAGTTTTCGCTGTCCGCTTCAGGTTGTCGCCAAAGGCCGACACGGCGTCCTGATCGCCGAGCGCCGCAAAGAACCCTTCCTGGAACGTCTCGCGCAGGCCATCAGCGGCCCGCATCCACTCCTGGGCCTCAGTCTGCACGCGCCTGCGGGTTTCAGCCTGGGACTGCGCAACATCACCCAGCCACGCCAGTTTCTGCCGCAGTTCCAACTGACGGGTCAAGCCGTCGATGACGCCGGCCGTGTACTCGATTTCCTTCGCGGATTCTTCGTTGGCGAGCTGGCGCCACAGCGTCTGCTCCTCGGTGGCGATACGGTCACGCAGGCGCGCCTGCTCGAGCATCTCCAGGTTGCGTGCGGCCCGCTGCTCATTGACATCCCAGGTGGCCGTTTGGTCGCTCAGACGCAGGTAGGATTCGTACAGGCTGGCGTTGGCGTCCAGGATGCTGTCCGAGTACGCCTTTTGCATCTCACGCGTGCGCTCTGCCGCCAACTGAGTTTTTTCGAGCGCATCCTTTTCCGCGAGCCGAGCGCGTACGCTGGCCTGAACCGCCCGCAGGCTGCCGTCCTTGTCGCGGGCCAGGCGACGCTCGAACTCGATCAGCTCTTTCTGCGCTTCGGTCACCGAGCCGTATGCGGCTGCCTCGACCTTGAGCGCCTCGATGCGGTCCTCGATGCCCTTCAGCAGCTTCTGGCCTTCGGTCTCGGCCGTCTTGCCGCCGGTGGCGGACGGAGACGTGTTCGCGAGGATGCGTTGCAGGCGCTCTCGATGTTCGGCGAGCTTCGCATCGTAGGCGGCCTGCGCCTGCGCATCGATGTTGGCCATGGCGGACTCGGCATACGCCAGAGACACGCCGCGTGCGATCTCCAGTTGCAACTTCGCCAATGCTGCCGTGCGCGTGGTCAGGGCTGCTGTGGCGGCCTCTTGCTTCGCGAGATCGTCCAGCACCTTGACCGCACCGGCCTGGGCTTTGGCATCCTTGTCCTGGATCGCCTTTTCCAAGGTTTTGTAAGCATCGGTCTGCGAGCCGATGATACCCGCCAATTGCGCCTGCGCGTCATTGGCGCCCCTCGCGCGTGCCTGGTACTCGGCCAGCTCCTTGGCTGTCATGCCGATGACATCGCGCGATTCCGTGAGTCCCTTGACATGCTTGTCCCAGTCGGCGGCGGCCATACCGGTGGCGAGTTGCTGTGCTGACTGTGCAAGGCCACGTGTGGCGCCATTGGCCGCCTCAACTACCTCCTGGAACTGCTTGACGCGGTCGGCGGACGTGGCAACGCTCTGCTGCGCGCGCGCTGCCGCGCCAGCAGTACGCTCCAGGCCCGCCACAATGTGCGGGGCGGCGCCGCTGCCCCGAATGAACTGTTGGACCACGCCATCCAGATCGCGTACGCCGCTCCGGACATCTTGCAGTCCACGCTGGAACTCAGCGAACGCCTCGGGGTTCCGCAGCCGCGCGAGCGACGGCACGCTGCCCTCGATATCGCGGAACGCCTGCGCGGCTGCGTCTCGGAAGTCCTCAAGTTGCTGTTCGGCGGCACGCAGTAGCGGCCGTCTCTGAGCTGCGTCGAGCTCCTGAAACGTCTTGACCTGCTCGTCGACGGCGCCGCCCATCTCCAGCAGCGAGCGCGTCGCCTCGTCGGCGTTGTCGCTGAATAGCAGGAAGCCGGCCGCTGTAGCCGCGGCAATGCCAATCAGCCCTGCAGGACCACCAAGCACACCGAGGGCCAGGCGTGCCGCCGCTGAGACGCCCCCCGAAGCGGCGGCCACGGCTGCCTTGGCCGCCGCCGCATTCCGATCCGCCGCGGCCTCCGCAGCACGCGCCGCAATGACGGTCTGGGCCGCTGCAGCCTCCTGTGCCGAGCCCCGTGCGGCTGCGAAGGACGCAGTAGCCGCCTGCGAGGCACTACGCGCTTTTACCTGCTCAGCCTCGGCCACGGCCAGATTCGCGGCCGCCAACGCCTGCACAGCCGGCCTGGTTGCGCTCGCCTCGACCCACTGGGCACGAAACGCCTTCGCCGCCTCCCATCCACCCTGCGACATCGTGCCGAGGGTCTTGACCAAATAGCCCGCGGCCAGCGTTCCTCCAGCCGCCCCCAACAACCCGAGATTCTCTGTCGCGAGGTCGATGGCCGACACGAGCATATCCGTAGCTCCGGTGGCCTCGTTCAGCTCATTGATGCGCATGCCCAGCCGATCCCAGCCGCGCGTCATCGCGTCGGCCACGCTCGTCTTCATCTTGTCGGCCTCGGCGCCGAGGTTCTCCATCTGGCTCGTCACCGTCATGAGCTGCTGCACGCTCAGTCCGCCATTCTGGACCATCTGCATGAGCTGGCCGTTGGTAACGCCGAGCGAGTCAGCCAGCGCCTGCGCCAACCTCGGGGACGCGTTCAGCACTGCCAGGTACTGATCCATCCCCATCTTGCCGTTGAGGATGGACTTGGACACCGCATCCACGGCGGATCCAGTCTTCTCGGCGTCCGCCGCTGCGATGGTCAGCCCGTATTGCATGGTCGCGACGAGATCGGCGGCGGACTGGGACTGATACCCCAGCTCGCGGAGACTGCCTGCCGTGCGTGCGTACACCTCCACCCCGTCGGCCACGCTACGGTACGTGCGTCCGGCCGCGTCCACCAGGCGCTCCTGCACCGCCAGGTACTCAGTGTGCGAGCGGGTCGCGCCCTCCAGACGGCTCTGGAGCTGCCCGAACTCGTCGGCCAGGCCGATGACCTTGCCAACCGCGAGGATGCCTGCCGCCGACCGAGCCATGTTGCCGATCATCGTGCGCGTGCGCTCGGTCGCAGCCGAGGCGCGATCCATCGCCGCTTCCGTCTCTTTCGCGAACTGGCCCGCGTGCATGGACGCGAGATTCAGCCCACGCCGCAGGCCGCTCTCGTCGGCAGTGAGCGTGACGCCGATGCGTTTGTTGGTCATGGATGCGCGCAATGAAAGGCCCCGCTCGCAGGCGAGGCTAGTGGTCAAACTCAGTTGTGACGCGAGCATCTGGGGCAGCTATCGCTGCGCTTGGGCCCACACCTCGAGCGCGGCTCGCTCCATGAGCCGCAGATCCTCAAGCAACTCTCGCCGCCGCCGCTTCTTCGGTACCAGTTCCCGCAGCAGTGCGGTGACAGCGGTGTAGTCCAGGCCGGTACGCTGGACTGGGCCCATGCCACCGATGTAGCGCCATGATGTACCCACCACATCGCAGAACCACGAGACGGATTCCCAGTTGTCCGGCCAGACCTCGAAATCGCCGCCGCTGCTCCCTGCAGACCGCCGAACCTGCTCCAGCACCTCGGGCGGGGCGCCGGCTTTCGTGAGGGCGTCCAGCACCACAGAGTCGACCGCGAAGCCCTGGTCGGGCTTCGCGCCGGCCCAGTGCCGGGCCGCCTCTACAAGTTTTTTTGCCGAACGTCGTTGATGTTGCTCCAGTACGCCGCGGCCATGGCCACGCGCACCTGCGGGATGAGCAGCAGCGCCTCCAGGTTTTCGGGGGTGGGCTCGAGCGGCTGACCGTCCTCGCCCAGAACCCCGCTCCAGGCAGTGTGGACGCGGCGGATGACCTCGCTCTGCCCCTTCACCAGTACGAGTTCGTCCAGCTCGTCGGAGTCGACTCGCCGCACGTCCCACCAGAAATCCTGACGTTCGAAACGGCCCTTTTCAGTGGGCAGTGACACCTCGACTTTGATGCGATAGGTGGGAGTTTGAGTAGCCAGACGGAGAGTCATGAAGTGATCCTGTGATGTTTGATTGATGGTGCAGTGAGCCGGCATAGAAGGCCTCGAACCGTTACAACAGTCGAGGCCTTCGCCTTTTCTGATCAGCGGAACGTGATCGCGACTTCGTCGTTACCTTGGTCCGGCTGGAACGCCGTATCGAGTCCCAGCATGGCTGTGCCATCCTGGTCGGAATACGAAGGGTTCATGAGCTGGGCGGTCGGCATCTCCAGTTCGACGATGTTGCCCGGCGTGACACCGTGGGTGATCGAGAGCGGCACATCCTGCGCACTCAACACCATCTGCGGCCAATTGAGCTGGGCAATGCTCGGCAGCTCCATCAAGACGTTGCCGGCCGGTCGCCGGTCGCTGATGTGCGCGCCATTGCATCCGATGAGCTCGCGCCACGCCAGTTGGTTCGCGATGTCCAGCGTGAGCGACTGCAGGCAACCGGTGTAGGCGCCGAGCGCCCATGTCGGGGTGTTCGCGCGGTTCGCAGCCAGCGGCTTCTGGAAAGCGGAGTAATCGACACCGGTCGGCATGGCTGCGTCCGTGATCGGTTGGTAGGCGCCGATCAGCCGGAAACGCATGAATGGGATCGCCTTGGCTGTGATGTCGAACGAGACCGTGCCCCGCGCATCCAGCAGGTTGTGGAACAGTCCGTCGAGGTAGTAGCGCAGCGCCAGCAGTTCCATGCCAGTGGACACCGGCGTGTACGTGACACTGGTGTCCGCGACCGTGGTTTCGGCAAAGCCGCACGCTCGCAGCAGCGGTCCGAACGCTGGCGCCGTGCCCGCCTCGCCGGAGCCTGCCAGTTCCACTTCGAACTCGAGCTGGCCGTAGCGCGTCGTGGCGATCTGCCCGCTGTTGCCCATGTACGGGCGGATGAGGTTCCGCTCGACGAACTCGGCCGACAGCGGGGTCGCGTTGACGTTTCGCACGAGGATGGCGTTGGCGCCAGCAGCCGGTACCGGGTCCGTGCCGGCCGTCGTCTGGACCTTCGCCAGCACCAGGGAGTTTCGGGTGGATTTCGCCATGGGCGGCTCCTAGAAAAAAGAAGGGCCGCACGTGGCGGCCAGGAAGCGTCTGCCGCTGCAGCGCGGCGTGTCGATGCGTTACGCCTTCGGCTGGGGCGTCTGGTGTTTGAGCGCCCGGACTCCGGTGGCAGGATCCAGGATGTAGCAACCGCCTCGTCCGGCATTCTCATCGCGCAGCGCCTTGCGCAGCACGTCCTTCGGGGTAGGAGCAGCCTGCTCAGGCACCGGGACCGCGGGAGGCTCTGCCACCGTGGGCACGGCGGTGGACGGGACGGCGGCCACGACATCGGGGGTCTTGTTCATAGTGATCTCCTACTCGCTCAGCGAATGCTCGTCGGTTTGATAAGTGATGAGATAGCGCCGGGTGACAACCTGGCGCAGCAGATCGCCATTGGCGTACTTCGGCTCATCGGTGCGCAGCTCCTGAATGCCAACGATGCCGGGGGCACTGAACCCCATCACCAGCGGGTGAGCCGCCTCGAAGACCGACTCGGACAACTCGATGTGATCCTCGCCTGCCGTGTGGACCAGCAGGTGGACTTCGCGCGCGCGGTTGACGCGCGAAATCGAACCGTCTGCCACGGTCTCCAGCCCCAGCAGCAGGGTCACGACCTGCGGTCGCTGCCGCGTGCTTGCCCGCACAGGGGAAGACTCCACCTCGGCCGGAAAACCCGGGGCGGCGATAAGCTCCGCCCTGAGGCCCTCAACATAGGTTTGCACGAGAGTGGTCATGGCAATCGCTCCAGTGTGGCTCGGGTCCAGTGCCCGTCGCCTTGCACCAGCGGCTCCTGGTTGACGCGGTAGCGCTCGAACACGCCTCGGCGAACCTCAATCTGCAGCACGTCAGCATCGGCCAGCGGCGGCTGCACGTCCGCGCTGGTGCACTCGATCGCGTAGTCGGTCGTGTGCACCAGCCCGTCGAGCACGAGCTCCTGCGGCCGGTCGAATCGGGCCCGGAACTCGGGCCCTGGCGTGTTGCCCACCAGACGCCGTACCGGCACGCGGATGCCGACCGCGTCGAACGCGCGGTCGAACACGCTGTTGTCCCAGTCCATCATGCGCCCGCGGTAAGTCGAATGACGGCCTTGGGCCGCGTCGGAATATGCAGTGGGTTCGATTGGCTCTCGATGCCCAGGCCCTTACCGTAGGGCAGCACCTCGACGCGGCTGTAATACGGCAGGCCGTCTGTGTTGACCGTTTCCAGATAGTCGCCAGGCGCAAAGCGTGTAATGAAGAACTCCGGTACGCCTTCTGGAAACGCGAAAGCTTCGTTCGCCGGCACGTAGGGCTTGCCTTTCATGCTGCCGCGGTAGCGCTCGAAGCTGATGCCACCGATCTCGAACGAGCCGCTGAGCTCACCGCGCAGTTCCGCTGCCTGCGCGGTGTTCAGGTACGTTTCGCGCACGCTCTTGTGACTGGTCAGCTTTTTCCAGAATTCGCGGCCGCACAGCGCGCGCGCGCTGCGCGTCGGCGTCGCACCCAGCGCGGTCTCGATCAGGTCCAACACGTCATCGCACCTGTCGCGAACGATGGTGTTGACGTCGCCCAGGGCCATCGAGAAGGATGTTTGTTCGATGTTGAACGCTTGGTATACATCGAGCAGTACGGTTTCGCCGTCGGCGTCCAGGATTTGGCCCTTGATGGCGCCGATCCGCTGGAACTCGTGCGTCATGTCCAACTGCGTACGATGCGTGGCCTGATACGAGGCGACGCGCGCGACGGCCGTCTCCAGTTCGGATTGCGAGCCGAATGCGCGGATGCTCTGGATCTCGTCGGCCAGCATGGTGGACCGTTGCGGCAGGTGCACCGTGTTGAAGGGGATCAACTTGCGCGGGCCGAGGGTGGTGATGTCGGCCACGCCGCCACGAGGCTTGGCGGCGACGAGTTTGAGCGTGGCGCCGTCATATTCGATCTGCACGACGGTGGTCGAAACGCCTCTTTCATTGAACAAGCCCAGTTCGCCAATGCGGCCGGGAACATAGGGCTGCTCGTTGATCGCTGCCGCGAGGTTGGGGACGGAGAATGCCTCGTCCTGGAACAGAGAGATATCGGCCATGGTGGCTCCAGAAATGGAAACGGCCGCACTCGCGGCCGCAATTCATCGGGTGATGAGGGCTGAAGGGGATCAGTCGCGCACGAGCACGCCGAGGGCTGCGAGGTCGGTCCGGCCAGCGGCATCCAGGCCAATGAGGAGCGCGGCGGCCACCTCGGCGTCGCGAACGATGCCGACAGCCTGCACGTCCGCCTGCGTCGTATCCACCGAGGCATACAGGACGCCACCGGCTGCACGCCGGCCGTCGTTGGCGCCGTCCTCGTCATACGGCACCCATTCGCCGAGGTTTGCGGTGACCGCAATGGTCCACGAGTCGCCCACCACGAAATCTGAGGCACCGTCAGCGATCGTGAACGTGAGACCGCCGGCGGTAAACGGCGTACCGACCTCGCCTGCACCCAGTACCACGCCGCCCGGGCCCGTAACCTCAAACGCACCACCTCCGGCAGACGCCTCGGTGATCTGCACCGAGTAGTTGCCGGACACGGCGCCGCTTGTGACGACGAACGTGCCCAGCACGCCGTTGCCCGTGTTGCCGGCGGTGGGCGTGGCGATTGCCGCGTTGTCCGCGGTGGTCTGCGCGATCAGGGTGCCGGCCAGCACGACGCCGAAACCGGCGGCCATCACAATGTTGGCTCGCGAACGCTGGCCATTGGCCTCGGAGACGATGAAATCGGCCGCACGGGCCTGTTGATGTACGAAACTCATGTTGAGACTCCTATCGAGCAGAGAGGGTTTTGCGGGCGGCGTAGATCGCCGAAGGGTTCGGTCCGCTGCTCTGCGACGGAGCCGAGGGAGAGGGGGGGCGTTGCAGGTTGCTGACAGGGTTGGCGTTGCGGGTCTCGAACATGTGGTCGAGCAGCCGTGAGCGCACCTGCTCGACACCCAGGCCGGCCATGATGAAATCGGCTGCGCGATCGGGCACAGAGGCCGCGAGACACAGCCCTGCGACCTGTTCTGCGACGGCGACCCGGGCGTTTACCGACGTGCGGTCCGTCAGGTCACTGCTGACGAGTACGCCCTCGGCCATATGGGGGATGCGGCGCGAACGGCACTCAGCGTACACATGTGCCACCATCTCGGCAGAGTTCGCGGGGACCGGGGGCGGAGGCGGGGCCGGAGCTGGCTGCGGCACCGGATCCTCGGGCACCGGCGGGGACGGCTCCGGAGTGGGCTGGGAGCTGGGGGCCGGGTCGCTGTCGGCGTCATCCAGCTCGGCGAGCAGCGCGGCCGGCACCCCCTTGTGTCGCGCCAGCAGATCGACGGCCCTCGCGGACGCGGCCAGTTTCACGGGCTCCTCGAGCGCGGTCGCAAACCCTTTATCCATGGCCTCGCCCGCATCCAGCCACGTGGTGGCGTCCATCATGGCGATGATCTCGTCATCCGCCTGGCCACTGCGCGCGTAAGCCGTCACCACACCGTTGCGTACCTTGTCCATCATGTCGGCCTCGGCACGCAGCTCCTCAGCCGTTCCGGCCGCCACCGTCCACGCATGGTGGATCATCAGCATGGCGTTGCCAGGCATGATGCGCTCGCCGCCCGCCATGAAAATCAGGGAGGCCGCGGAGGCGGCAACGCCGTCGACCCGGGTGGTGACGGGCAACGGGTGCCGCAGCAGCGTGTTGTAGATCGCGTTGGCGTCGAACACGTTGCCGCCGGGGCTGTTGATCGAGACGAGAATGCGCGTCGCATTGGCGGACGCAACCACCGCGTCCAGCTCGTTGACAAACGCTTTGGCCGTCGTACCCCAGAATCCGATCTCGTCATAGATCAGGATCTCGGCGACGCGCTCGTCGCCCAGGGTCTTGGCCCGGATCGAATACCAGGGTCTCGGCATGGGTAGCTCCTATCGAGGTGAGGGAACAGCGGCGGGGTCCGACGGATCGTCGTCCCGCTCGCTCGGGGCGGCGGGCTCGGCCCCCTTGTTGCGCGCGTGGCGCGAGTCGCTATCGAGCGTCAGGCCATCCCGGTCGGCCTGATCGTTGTCCTCTCGAATCTGCTCAGCGACCTCCTCAGGGTCAACGCCCTGGGCGAGGACGATCTGCTGGCGCGAAATGAAACCGGCCCGCACCGCGTCGGTGTTGGCCTTTACGTCCTGCACGGGGTTGAAATACTGCCAACCCTGGGGCACCCACAGGACACGACGAAAGAGCCGGCGGTCGCGGATGTAGGAATCCATCGGGATCACGCCCGACAGAGCCAGCATGTCCACCCAGGCGTTCCACAGCGGGCGGCACCACTGGTGGATGAAGAACCCCCACTGGAATCGCTCGATGGTGCGATGGAACTCGTTGACGATGACACGCAGCGTGCGGTCATTGACCCCGCGCAGGTCGCCCGAGCCGAGCTCATAGGGAATTCCGACGGACGCGAACGCGGCCATCAACTGCTGCCGCATGAACTCGCCATAGGCGTCTGGCGCTCCAGGCGGCGTGGCGAATTTCACGTCCCATCCCTCGGGCACCGCCTGCATGGTCCCGGGCTCGAGCCCCACCAGCGGGGCACCGTCATCGCCATAAACCTCATCCACACCAGTCATGGGGTTTACCGGGTCATCGGGCTGGCTCATGTCGCTGCCCTTGGCCACCAGGAACCCGGCGAACAGGTTGGACACCTCCTGCCGGAATGCCACGGCGTCGTCGAAACTATCGAGCGTGCGCAGCCGCAGCAGTACCGTGGCCAACTCCGAGACGCCACGCACCTGCCCGGGCCGCAACATACTGAACGCATGCACCACCTCGGTCGCCGGCACGCGGCGCAGTTCGCGCAGCGCGCCGGTGGCGTTGTCACCAGGATGCCGGTTCCAGAGGTGATATGCCACGCGTCGGCCAATACTGTCGAACTCCACGCCGTTGACGAGTTCATTCCGCCCCGCGAGCGGCATCGTGACCTCGACAGGCAGATGATCGCCCTCGATGGCCTGGACCTGCAGCGGCACCACAAGCCCGTCCTCCACGCGTCGTTGGCGCAGTCTCGACAGCGCCTCGCCGTCGATGAACATTGCACGCGCCGCGAGCGATTGCAGCCCATACACATCCAGCCGATCGTCAGCGTCCGCCTCCGGCGACCAGTCGGCCCACAGCTCCTTGAGCAGCCGCCGCATGCTGGGGTCCGGATGCCGAGGGTAGGGCTGGATGCCGGTGCCAATGGCATTGGACACCCAGCGCTCGACCGCGGCCTTTGCCCACGGGTCATTGCGCACGGCATCCCGGGCCCGCCGACGGATCGTGGTCAGGCTGGACGTGGCCGCACTGTTCGGCCCCGCCGCACTCGGGTTCCAGTTGCGGGAGCGGTGCCCGGTGGCGCTGCCGCCCTCGTAGGGCGACGACAACGCCTGCATGCGAGCGGGCACCATGAATCCACGTTGCGCCAGCGTGCGGTAGCCTGCGGGTGCCGTTCGCATCACATCCCCTTGCCCTTGTTGACCATGTGATACATACGCGGACGGCGGCGCCGAGCCTGCGCGTTCAGGTCATCCTGGATGAGGTTCACGAGCCTGAGCCGCTCCTCCACGGCCAGCAGCTTCACGCGCTTGTCGCCGTACTGGACCTCGCTCTGCGCCGCGATCAGATCGCGCTTGGCTTGGTCGAGGTCTGCCTGTGTATATGCCATGTCAGCGCCTACGCAGATACGTTGATTGCACCACCCGCCGCGGCGCACGCCGGGCCGGTGGTGGTGCCGGCGGGGCCAGCGGTTGATCGAGTGACGGCTGCTGGCGTGTAGCGCGCGCCGGCGACGGAAGGGCCGCCCGACGAGCCTCCGGCGGCGCTGCGCCGGCCACCTCTGCACGCGGTGCATCTGAGCCTGCACGCAATGCTGCGAACAGATCGGCCTGATCCGGCTGCACCTTCGCCTCCAGCATGTCCCACCAGGCCGCCGGCTTGCGCGCGAGCTCCAGGTGCGCCTCCAGCCAGAGGGCGTAGACCGCGCAATCCCAGGTCTCGACGCGCTTGCGTACCGCCGTCCAACGCGTTTGCGTGCCGGTAACGGTGCGCCGCGTGGCGCGCACCTCGCCGGTGAACTGATCGAACCAGGACTTCGGCAACTCGTTGGACAGATGCACGTAGCCTGGCCCCGGACGCGTCACCTGCAAACGGCCGTGCAACAGGTCTTTGGCAAGGTTGGTGCCGACATGCCAGAGGATCACCCCGCCCTTGACGCGCTTGCCCCGCCAGTCGATATCAACCGGACCCGCTCCGTCCTTGATGTGCTTCTCTCCAGCGGGGCGGCCACGCACCGCGAACACACGCAATGCGGCATGTGAGCGTGCGAACTCGTACACAGCCTGGGCATTGTGGCCGCCGCTATCGATTGCGGTGGCGTAGATGCCCATCTCCGGGCCCGCGACATGCGGGAACCGCGTTTCGCGCAGATAGGCGGAGAGCTCGACCCAGATCTGCGGCTCAGCCGGATTGCCGTAGAACACCCGGTGCTCGATGGTCCACATGCGCCCACCACGCCCGAACCCCCACACGGCTACCTCGATGCGGTTGTCCTGGGTATCGGCTCCGGCGAGCAGCAACAGACAATCGCGCGGCACGATGCGCAACGAAAACGGCTCGGCCCTGTTCAGCAGTTCCTCAGCGTCGGTGCGCTCAATCTCACCCTCCCACACCTCGCCCCGCGTCGTGTTCGTGAACGCTTTGAGCTTGCTGTCGTCGCCTTGCTGGGTCGCCTCGTACGCAGCCATGAACTCGCGCACGATTTGCGCCCACGTCACCAGTGGGCTGTAGGCCGTCCAGACGTGGAACGCGACGTGTGCCGGCGGCGGTATGACCACACCGGCGGCATCGCGGAACACGCCCTCGTGATCGACCGTGGAGCCGTCGGTGCCGTACCAACGGCCACTCTCCTCCGCGGCCAGGTAGTCTCCCTGGGTGGAGAGGGCACCGCAATGAGGGCACAAGTGCTTGACGGTCTCCGGGTCACCGTCCACCCACTTGAACCCGTGCGGCTCGTCTTTACCACCCCAGGTGAGCGCATGGTGGCCGCCGCAATGCGGGCAATCGACGTGGTATCGATAGACCACCTCGGCCAACTGCACCCGGGCATTGATCAGGCAGAAACCCTTGAGCTTGGGCGTAGACCCGCAAATGATCTTAGGGAACGTCGCTCCCTCGACGCGCTTGGCCGCTAGGGTGAACGGATCGCCCTCTTTCTCCACATCGTTGTCGAACCCGGACAGCTCATCCAGCAGCGCCACGTCCAGTGACATACGCCGGTAGTTCTTCGCCGACCTGCCGCCCTTCAGATGCAGCACGCTGCCTAAGAAGCGCTTTTGCAGCAGCGTGTTGTCCTTATGCCGGGCAAGATACTCCGGGAACACACGGCGCATGGCCGGAACGTCCCGCAGCATCGAATCCAACTCAGTTTTGACGAAATCGTCCCGGTCGTCATCCGTCGGCTGCCAGAGGCCCTGATTGCGCCGCTTGTGCTCCGCGAAATAGCCGATGGCTGCGAGCAGCATTTTCGTGTAGCCCACGCGCGCGGACTTCTCGACATCCACTTCGCGGATCGCGTCGTTCCCCATGCACGACAGAATCGCTCGCTGAAACGGCCACGGCCGCCACCGTTGCTCGACGTAGCTGGACTCCGCCGACAGATAGAAATTCTCGCTGGCCCACACATCGAGCGACACAGGCGGCGGCACGGCGAACGCCGCCAGGCCAACCCGCAGATGTTTGCAGACGGCCTCGGAATACGCTGTCGTCATGTCAACCTGCCTCGGGCTCGCCGTCGGACTCGGCGTCCGCGAATATGTCCTGAGGCTGCAGGTCGGCGACACTCACCGATGCGGCGATGTTGCGCACGCGTGCGATCTCCTCCTCGATGTAGCGCACCGAGGAGGCCGGCAACTCAGGCACGCGGCGCTTGACCGCCATCGGGATGCTATCCAGAATGCCGGCCACTCGCGCACCAGCACGCGACAGCACCTCCTCGATCACATGTGCTGGAGCCAGCTCGCCGCGCGTGACGGCGTTGGCCATCTCGACCTTGTCAGCCTGGGCTGATGCCAGCCGTGCGCGCTCCGTCGCCAGGTCGAGATCGCCCGCAGTCAACCGACCAGCCGCTCCCTCACGCAGGTGGCTGCAGTACTCGACGAGCCACACGCCCACGGGCTCGCCAGACCGGAGCACGCCACGTCCGACGAGGTCGCTGACGGCCTGCTGGCTGATACCAACAATACGCCCGAACTCGGACTGGGTAACCGTGGCGTGCAGATCCAGCATCATTGCCTCAACGTGCCGTAGCCAGCGCCATGTTCAGCGCCGACTGGTAATCGGTTTCGAAATGCGCCGCGTAGACCTCGTCGGCGCGCTCGTAAAACGGCAGACGGGGCTGGTAGCGCGGCTCGTCTACCGCCAGGAACACGGGAGAGACCTCGCCGCCATGGATGCCCGTTTTGCTCCAGATGCCGGCGGGAAGATGCTGCTCTCGGTTACCGGACAGCGTGCCCCGGCCCCGCGACACGAAATACACGACGCCGTTGATCCGCCTGAAACCCTGCTCGGTCGTGCCGACTTTCGCGAGGCGCTTCCGGCGCTTATCGGTGGCGTTCGCCCGGTAGCCCTCCTCACCGAACGCCTGGAGATACGACAGCAGCCGCACCACCTGGCCGCGAGACACGTTGCCATAGGGATCCAGCTCGGCAGCCGCCCCCGGCACGAGGTACGAGCCGGTGGGAATGCCGGAGCGCCGCGCAAACGCGAGTTCGCTGCGTTTGCGCGAGCGGCCGCCGCCCAGCGCCTGCGGCGAGAGGTAGCGGCCAGCGCTCGTTCCTTTGCCGGCGGCGTCCTTGAAATCCACCGTGGCCTCGAGCTTGTCCTTGCGGGCTCGCGAGAGCCGCAGAGCATTGCGAGTGTACGGAGTCGGCCGGTCGATGCGCCGGTCGATCTCGGATTTCAGGGCCTCTAGCATGCGCTGGCCCGTGGTGTTCAGGGCGACGGCCGTGGCGAACGGAACCTGGCGGCTCGTGGCGTCCAGAAATTTCGAGCCCTCGCCGAGGGTGGATCTGAACTTGATCACAGCCGATTCCTTCCCCAATTCACCATACAACCCCCTTGGAAGCGCCTCGTGACTGCGCACTTTCCGGGGTTCGAATTACCCTTACGGCAGCGTTTTCCCTAGGGGCCCCCGGCTTTCTGCTGGCTGCGGCACCCTCGGTCGCTGCCGCGCCCCACTTTGGTGCATCGACCACCAACCGCGCCCGCCGCGCCGCCTACCGCCGTCCCAAACGCACGAAGGCCCCGACATCTGACCGAATGTCGGGGCCTTTTCGCCCTGCCGCTGATTGTCTCCCGCGCAAGCTCCGCAGGAATGTACCGGATTATGCACGATCCAGTATATCTCTCCTAATTTCCGTCTCGCGGGCCGCCCTGGAGGCCGCCACGCGAGCCGCAAACCACTCGGCAAGCCGCTGGTCGGCGTAGCACAGACGCCGGTGCAGGGTGCCTCTCACGATGCCCAATCCATGAGCCACCGCGTCCAGCGTCCCCGACGCCGTGCCATGCCACGCCCCGACGGCCTGCCGCAACTCCGTTGGCAGGGCCCGCACCGCCTCGTCCGTCCTCGCGCATTCCAGAGCATCCACAGGCACGAAGGAACGCGGCACACCATCGCTGTCACCCCCACCGGCGCCCATGAAATCGGCCAGAGGGGACGAGGCCGCGTAGCCCCCCGAGTAGCGCCAGACCCCCCATGCGTCGAGGCGCTCCTGCATCGCGGGGTCTCGTTTCAGACTCATGCGGCCCGCCCATTGCCACGCGCGATCAGTTGCGCGATCCGACCTCGGTACTGATCCCGCGTCTCGCCCGGCCTCGCAGGCCCGGCGCCGACATCGCGCCCCTTGGCCTCCATGAGGCCATCATCCATCCACCACGCCAGCCCGGGCGCAGATCGCGGCTCTGCCGCCGCAGGCTTGACGATGGGGTCGAGCTCATCGTCCCAACGCTCTCCATTCAACCATGTGGCAGGGTGCGGGATGAACGACCGCTCCTCGCCATAGCGGGCGCGCCAGTGCTCGACGTGCACGGGCAACGCATCGCAGGCGGCCCGTCGATGCGCCTCCGGCATGCGAGACCACGCGCGTTCGGCGGCTTTCTTGGCGCACTTGCGAGGGTAGGCCGCCCACCATGCCTGGAACGTCACGGCCATGGGCTCGGTGTCGCGCGTTTTTGCTCCAGGGCCATCGTCGGTGAATAACTGCAGGATGTTGCTCATGATCTACCTCAATGGAACTTGTTGAGACGGTGGTACAGGGAGAGGGTGCCGGGCGGTTCGTCTGCCGTTTGGTGGGATCGGGGCGATTGGGCAGAGCACCCCCTAGTGAGGAGATGCGTACCCAACCATGCATGCCGCTCGGAGCCGACCGTACGCAACAGGGCCTCCGGGCGGATGTATGCCCCCGGAATTGACCAGACTTCGAACCCCATACAGGGCTCCTACCCACGCTCTAGTCGTTCGCACCCACGCTGCCCCTCGGGATCCGGTTTGGGGCCCTACCACCATGGCGTAACCGCGTATTCAGCCGCTTCCCGCCTGGCGCCTGGGCGAGTCAGGGAGGCCGGTCTGCTGCGATGTGCATGATGTCTCCATGTCGCCAGAACGGCGGCGCAGTAGCCAACGAGCGATCGGCGCCACGCGGTGCGATGCGCTCCCTGGGAATCGCAATGAGGGCCGTGAACGGCTCGCCCACGGTGTGGAACAGCACGATGATCTCGTGCGTGGGATGCCGCCGCACCGCGTCGGCAAACCCGGCCAGGCGCAGGATCTCGTCCCGCGACCAGGATCGCCCGGCCCCATGGAAATAGGTCTGACGCGTGGATGGATCACGATGCTCATGACGCGGAGGCAGGTCGCTGGCCGACGTGTCACGCCGCCATCCACCCGCCCGCCGGCTTTCGCGGCCCGTGAACATATCCCGCGTCATCGCCAGCCGATCGCCTCGGGCAGACGTTGCTCGGCAACGCGGTACACGAGCAGCGGTTTGCGCGTGCCGGATCTCCGGATGGACTCCGGTGCCGTGATCACGCCCGCCGCTTTGAGACGCCAGCAGGCGCGCTCCACAGACCGCAGCGGCAACCCCAGCCTGCTCGCGAGCACGTGTGCAGGCGCCGGTCCGCGCTCGTTGAGCGAGCTGAGGATGAGCGTCACGATGCGCCCACGAATCGGGGGGGATGAGGTCATGGTCAGGATGGCAGACGGTCCAGGCGCCGCGCGAACGCCTCGGAGAACACGCAAACGCCGCGTCCTGCCACATCCACCTCGCAGACGCGCTCGTCCGGCTCGCCAAATCCCTTGGCGCCGCGCTGTACATACCACCGGATCACAGTGCCCGTCGGGCCACTGTTGGGCATGCTGATCTTGTCGCCCGGCAAAAGTTGCGGCGACGCCTGAGCGATCTTCATCGGGATGAACCTTCGTGGAGTGAGTTACCGCGAGTTGCGGCGAGTACGTACGCATTTCCCGACATAGCGAAACCCAGCCACGCATCGCAAACTGATGCCGTACCTGAACTCGAGGATGAAGGGATGGAATTCGGAACCCTGGCGCGGCAGCACGCCGCCGACGACGCAACGGCGCTGCTCACCCTGCGGCGAGCCGTGGCAGTCGCAAAGCAGGCAGTGGCCGAGCCTGACGGCGGCGTTATCGGCGCCGTGTTCGCTCGCTTGACCGAGCTCGACGATCGCCGCGCCTGGGCGCGAGAGGAACTGCACCGAGAAAGCCTGAGCGAAATGCAGTGAGCCGCTCTCCGTGGCACGAGTGGTCTATGGGTGCCCCGCTCCTGACCGATACACTGGCGGCTCCTACACAACCAGAGTTCCAAAAAGGAGCAGGGCATGAACGACACGAACAAGCCGACAGCGCTGGAAGCGCTGACGGAAGCGCTTCTATCGGTAACCCGCACAACACAGGCGAATTCCGACTCGATCTTGGCCCTCAGGCTCGCAGTCGAGGCGCTTCTCGAAAGCGATGCCGCCGCGCAGAAGCGGTACGAAGAGAAACTCAGCAACTTCATGCTGTCCCGCCTTGATGAGGAGGGGGCTCGCCGCGTGCAGTCTCATTCCAAACAGCTACTTCAGCCGCGAACTTAGCGGCCGCTTCGGCACGGGCGGTGATCCCCTCACTGCCTTGCCGTTGAATCGACGCACGGACTTCAGATGCGGCTCTGGCCAGTTCAGCGACCAGCCCGATCGAGTATCCGCAAGCGCCACGGACAACGAGATCTACCCGAGGCCCAACATCGCTGGGAACGATCTGGCACGACACGATCAGCAACCCCGCCCGGCCTTCATCGGGCGGCTCAGCGACAAGTCGCATCACGCCCTCAAGCTGGCATAGCCGATGCTTGAGACTGGCTATCGCAGCCTCCGCCGCCAACAGGCGCTGGTCCAGGTTTGCAATCTCAAACGCGTGCGCGTCATTCATCGGGATCCTCCTGCGCTTGCGTGGGCGCGGCATGATGAGCCTCGTCGGCTCTGGATAGTTCACCGGATGGATCCACCGGCCGACCCGCGGCCCGACGGACTTTGACCTTCATCTGCATCAAATGCCGCACAACCAGATCGATGTGTTCCTCGATCTCGTCCACCTCGGCGCCCGTGAGGTGCCCGTCTGCCGTGGCCTGGTTCACGACGCCAGCGAGACGGCCGCCCTTCTCGAAGAACCGCGCGACCTTGTCCACGATCGCGCGCAGATCTGCTGCCAGATCGCCGACAGGCCGCGGCGGGTCAACGGCGATGACGATTAGGTTCCACCGTGCGGCCAGGGCAGCGATCCAATCGAGCGCCTTGTGGCGCGCATTGGCATCGCGCATCACGTACTCGGTGATCAGCTCCGCGTCTTCGATCGGGACGCGCTCACCCGGGTACTTGCCGTCGAGGCGCTTGTATAAGGTGCTGTCAGCGATCGTTCGATCGCGATGAGCCGAAGCCCAGTTGCAAAAGCCGGCAACGCCGTCATGCGTCGCCCGGAGAGCGTTGAACAGCGCGTCACGCCAGGACGTGTTTGTGCGTCGCAGAGTCATGCGCGCTCCGTAAATCGTGGGTTTTTTATCGTGGATGACGCGCCGCGCACGATGCAGAATGCGCAGCAGGAGGGCGCGATCGGGCGCCCGCCGCGACCTTGGAGATAACCGTGCGCGAACCCGAAATTGCCGCCGCCCGTGCAGACGTTGAGTTGCTGCTGGATCACGCACTGGAGATTGCGCGAGCGCGCGTGGCCGAGCCTGCGCAGACGCTCGTCGCAGCCATTTTTGAGAGACTTTGCGTGGAGTACGACCTGGCCGAGCCCGGCGCGGGCGACACGATGCGCGAGCGTGCGCCGGACATCAGGATGGTGCGGCCATGCGCGTGACGCAGCCGGCGGCGGGGTGCTCATATGACCACCCATGCGAGACACATGACAGCGACGATTCCGAGCGTGATGATGGCATCGAGGATGATCCACTCACGCATGCGTCGGCTCCTGCGCGGCGGCCATTGGGGATGCAAGCTCCGGCCAGCAAAGCTGCCAATCCGAGGGCCGCAGAGCTCGTCGGGAAACACCCCAAGTTCTCTCAGCCTCCACCGCCCGGGCGACGGGTACCTCGCCCCGATCGATCCACTCATACACGGACGTTCTTGCCAGTCCGAAGTGCTTGGCTACAACACCAACCCCACCGGCGTCCTTGATCGCTCCGCGGACAATCTGTTTCGGGTTCATAGACACGACCATGTTAGGCAATACACAACAATATACGTTAGGTGAAACACAACATGCAAGTGTTAGGCTCGCCCTCATGTCCATTGGCACTCGAATCCGGGAAAGACGTAAGGCGCGAGGCCTCACTTTGCAGCAGGTCGCTGAGGCATTCTCAATTCACCGCGCCTCCGTCTCGGACTGGGAGCGGGATGTGTCACGGCCGGACGTCGACCGCCTGGTTCGGCTCTCCGGCCTCCTTAGAACGACTACTGACTACTTGCTGACTGGCACTGCTGCATCCGCTCAGGGCGGAGCTGCGGACTGGCCATTCCGACGCGTTTCCCATGAGGAGTGGAGCGCGCTGTCCGAGGAGCAGAAGGCGCGAATCGAGGGTTTTGCTGAGGCGGTCGCCCAAGAGCTGCCTGCGCCTACCCATGCGGCGCGCAAGGCAAGCGGTTGAAAGGGATGGAGGGCGGCGGGTGGGGCCTACTCTAGCCTGTAATAATCCGCAACCACAGTTGAGCGGCCGCCGCGCCGCGCTTCGTCCAGTGAAGAAATAGAAAAGGCCCGCAGGATCGCGGGCCTTTTCTATTTCTTCACCGAGGCGTCGGTGTCAACCCAGTTTCCAGACACGCTTCGTTTAGAAGCTGGGCCATTCTCGGTTCATGCCCAAGTCTGTCAATGCGCACATGATCACCCATGACAGTGCCAATGAAAGGCTGGAAGCCCATATACGCACCATACGCATTTTTCGCGTTGAACTCCCCGCACATCACCACGGCCGCCTGCAGATCGCCAACGCGTAGCCGGCGCAACTGCACGCTGAACGGGTCCAGTAGATCCGAATCACGCATCGCCTCTTGCACGCCTTGCTCTTCTCTGGGCCATGCGGCCCTGACATTGAGGGCCCGCGCTGATGGCGGGACGAGCGACATAGCGATACCCGCGGTCTGACATTCATACTCGGCAGCGGTGCCGTACTGCGCCATACGGACGACAGTCCAGTCTCCGGGTGACCTCAGCGCCACAACCACCGAGACAAGCTGGAACTCCCGTGCCGCAGATAAGCCCGAGGCCAACGACAGATAGCCGCATAGCACTGTATGACCGGATACGTTGCTCGGGGCCGAAACTACTCCGCGCAATACGAAATCACGATGGAGTCGGGGATCGGCTGCAAGCGCTTCGCTTAACGCGTCGGAAGGGTTAACTGGCTCCTTTGCTGCTACCGGCGCCGCAAACCACGCCAGAGCCGCACAAGCCATAACGCCCCAGGCGCTTGGCCACCTCCATCGCCTCGCTTTCCGCAGACTCATTGGCGTCCTCCGTGACCGAGCGAGTTTACAAGTGACGCGCCCATGCGGTGGATCCGGAAATCAACTCGCCTATGGACCGCCTAGAAAGTTGTGTTTTGCTTGACATATGTAAGGCGCAGCCATACATTAGTCAGGCAAAACACAACTTTGAGGTTGTTATGCGAAACAAGTTGAATGCTCCACTGGGTCTCATTGCGGTGGCTGCGCTTTTCGGGGTTGCATCATCAGGCGACGAGGCAGCCTACGAAGCTCAGTTGATTGATATGCATACGGCCTGGGCGGAGATCGCAGGCCGTGGCGCCTGCGGCAGCGGCGGCGTGCTCGCCATCCTCCCCGAGGGGCATGCCTGCCTCTACGACCGCCCGGACGCTCGCACCATCGTCGAACCGCTGGACGATTACCCGCCACGCGCGCTCCTGGCCATGGAACGCCACTTCACAGCCGCGCATCGGGAGGCCCCATGAGCCCCTGGGCCAGCAATTCAGGCGCGACCGTATTCAGCCTCCTGACGGACTACGTTGGCTGCCAGCGGTGGCCGGACGACGAGGACAGCCCAACTCCGACGCCCCGCAACATGACCAGCATCACCGTGTTGGGGTCGCCGCCCTGGTCCTCGTTCAGGGCCTGGCATGCGGTCGTGGACGATTTCGGCACCCTGGTGCCAGTCGCCTGATATCGGACGCCGGCATGAGCCATCGGCAGCGCATTCAACCCACCGACGAGTATTTGCGCCGCGCTCACTACGAAGCCCGCGTGCGCGCATCGTTCGACGAGGCCATGCGTGACCCGCTGCTCGCTCACGCCATCTCACTGCACGCCATCGCCCTCATGCGGCGCGTATCGGCGCCGCCAACCGAGCTTCGCCCACCGCCGCCGCAAGACGTGAAGCGCCTGGCCGCTGGCGATAACGACTGAATCCGGCCGTGAGGCCACATACCGACGAGGACCCTATGGGAGTTCGACCCCTGATGGACACCCTGCGCCACGTGCGCGGAGGAATGCTGCTCGACGAGGCTGCCCAGGCGCTCGCAAACGTCGTCATGGCCGTGGAAAGCACGGGCAAGGACGGCGAGTTGACGATCAAGCTCAAGGTCAAGCGGCTGAGCCGCAGTGGCGCAATCGAGATCATCGACACGCTGACGCACAAAGCCCCACAGGAGGAGCGGCTCACGACGATGTTCTACCCGACGCCCGAGGGGAACCTGCTCACCCAGGATCCGCGCCAGCAGCACCTCGACCTGCATTCCGTAGAGATCCCCGGCGCCGCCAACGCCATCGCAGTGCCCCCCCGTCAAGCCATTGGAGAATGACATGCAAAAGCCCAGTAACGAAGTGCTCGCCGCATCCGCGGACGCCAACATCGCGGAAACCGCGGCCCGCCTCGCCCCCCGTCCCGAGATCGTCGTCGAGGCAGCCGACGCTCAGGGCAGGCTGATCGCGGTGCCCGAGGGCTACCACATCGAAACCGACGAGGCACTGCGCAAACTGGAGGACACGCCCCGTCGCAAAATCGGCTCGGTGGCCCTGCGCACGCCGGAGTCGTTCATCGAGTACGTGAACCGCCACAAACAACCAGAGACGCTGCTCTACACCACCGTGGATGCCACGGCCATGCCGCCTCTGAACATGACAGCGATATTCAACGAGCATGCGCCCGGCGAATACCTCGACTCGCCGGCAGGATGGTGCGATTTTCGTGCCGAATTCGCACCGAAAGTGGCGTTCGAGTGGGCGACGTGGACCAAACAGGACCGCAAACCGATGAACCAGGCCGAATTCGCCGAGTTCATCGAGAACAACATCAAGGACATCGCAACGCAGGAGGGATTCCCGACCGGCACCGCCATGCACCAACTCGCGACCAAGTTCGAGATCACATCGGACAAACGGATTCGCTCTGCCGTGCGCGTGCAGTCGGGCGGGGTGGACATCGAGTACGTGGATAACGAAGATGCCGAAACCACGTCGCGGATGCAATCGTTCGACAGGTTCCAACTGGGCATCCCGGCGTTCTGGCAGGGCCAGGCGTACCGCCTGGAGGCACGCCTGCGCTATCGCCTGCGCGAAGGCAAGTTGACCCTCTGGTACGAGCTCGTGCGGCCGGACTTGGTCCTGGACGCCGCCGTCGAGACGATGGTGGCAGACATCGTGGCCGGCACTGATACACAGGTGCTGTATGGGGCGCCGAAATGACCGGTCCGTACCTCACGATCGGTCTGTGTGGGCGCGAGGGCGTCGGCAAGGACACTGTCGCAGGTATCCTGCACGCCCTCGTTGGCTTCCACCGGACGGCGTTCGCTGATCCGCTGCGCGAGGAAGTCTCAGCAGCCTTCGGCGTGGATCCCCGCGTTTTCACGGACCGTGACCAGAAGTCCAAGCCCGACATCGTGTTGGCCATTGGTCGCTGCGCCGATGGAGACTTCATCCGCACGATGCACGCACTCGGCTGCGAGATTGGAACTCCGCGCAGCCCGCGCGACATCATGCGTTGGTGGGGCACGGAGTACCGCCGCAGCAAATGTGGCTCTGACTACTGGCTGCGCCTGATGGAGGACCACCTGGACACGGTTCGCCGCAACGGCACACGCAAGATCGTCATCACAGACGTGCGGTTCCCCAACGAGGCGCGGCTCGTGCGCGCCCATGGCGGGCAAATCTGGCGCGTCTACCGCCCGATGGCGGACAAGGCCAAAGCCGAACACATCAGCGAGATGCAGCTCGATGACTTTGCGCCAGACGTGACCATCAACAACAACAGCACGCTGGACCAGCTCGTACATGAGGTGTCGTCGGCGTACATGGACGCTGTGGAGGCCGCGTAATGGCGTCGGTCAACAAAGTGATCCTCGTCGGCAACCTCGGGCGCGATCCCGAGGTGCGCTACAGCCCCGACGGTGCTGCTGTCTGCAACGTGTCGATTGCCACCACGTCGTCCTGGAAGGACAAGGCCACCGGTGAACGCCGTGAGGATACGGAGTGGCACCGCGTCGTCTTCTACAACCGCCTGGCCGAGATCGCCGGCGAGTACCTGAGGAAGGGGCGCTCGGTCTACATCGAGGGCCGCCTCAAGACGCGGAAGTGGAAGGACACAGCCACCGGCCAGGATCGCTACAGCACCGAGGTCATCGCGGACCACATGCAGATGCTGGGCGGGCGCGAAGGGAGCAGCCCCGCTCAGGGGGGCGCCGCACCGGCACCGGCCGCAGGGGGGCGTGGCACCTATCCCGCCCCCGGCGCGCTCGACGACGACATACCGTTCTAGGGAGGTATCGACATGTCTATCCACGAACCGCCGCTGGACTACCAGCACGATCACGTGCGCGGCAACGTCAAGGCGGCGATGAGCGCGGCCGGCGCGAAATCCGCCGACCTCTGGCAGGTGCCGCCGGGCCAGATCCGGATCCTGCCGGGATTCAACGTCCGCGTGGACTCACCCGATTATCAGCAGCACATCGAGGAGCTCGCCGAGTCCATCCAGGTCAACGGATACTACCAGGACAAACCGCTGACCGGCTACGTGAGCCGCGAGGCGGATGGCGAGCACATCTATCTCACGGACGGGCATACCCGGTTCGCGGCCGTGCAACGGCTGCTCGACCGAGGCATACAGATCGAGCGCCTGCCGATCATCATCAAACCCGCCGGCACGAGCCGAGAGGACATGACGGTCTCTCTCGTGCGCGGCAATGCAGGCCGCCCGCTGACACCGTACGAAACGGGCATTGTCTGCAAACGCCTGCATGGCTACGGCATGGATCTGCCGACAATCGCTGCGCGACTGGGCCTGAGCAAAACCTACGTCAACAACCTGCTGGAGCTGGTCGCCGCGCCCAGGCAGGTACGCGACATGGTGGTTGCCGGGCACGTCTCGGCAACGACGGCTGTCCAGACGATTCGCGCGCATGGCGCAGCGGCGGTCGACGTACTGCAGACGGAGCTGGCACAGGCCCAGGCCGAGGGGAAAACGAAGATCACACCCCGCGCGATCGCCAAGCGCGGGCGCCGCGCAGCAGCGCTGGCGCCCGCGACGACAGCAGCAGACACTGCTGCGCGCGTCATGCCGCTGATCCCCAGGCTCTGCGATGCATGGGCGCAGTTCGACGGCAACGCCAGGGCAGCGGTTGAGAACATGGCAGCGCTCGCGCAGGTGCTGGATGAGATCTCGGAAGCGGCTGGCTGCGCGAGCTGCACCGCGACCGCCGGGTGAGGGGATAGCATGCGCACCTCGCAACTCGCGCTACCGCTGGGCAATGAGCTGATCATCGATAACTTCGCCGGCGGTGGCGGCACCAGCACGGGCCTGGAAGCGGCGTTCGGCCGCCCGGTTGACATCGCGATCAACCACGACCCCTAGGCTCTGGCGATGCACGCACTGAACCACCCGTACACGCGCCACCTGTGCCAGAGCGTATGGGACGTGGATCCCGTACAGGTCACAGGTAATCAACCTGTGGCGCTGGTCTGGCTGTCGCCCGACTGCAAACACTTCAGCAAAGCGAAGGGCGGGACCCCGGTCGCCAAGCATATTCGGGGATTGGCTTGGGTCGGCATGCGATGGGCCGCCCTGACAAAGCCTCGCGTGCTGATGCTGGAGAACGTCGAGGAATTTCAGACGTGGGGGCCAGTCATCGTCGGCACCGACGGCAACGTCTATCCTGACCCGAAGCGCAAGGGCAAGACCTTCGAGAGCTTCGTACGGCAGCTCCAGCAGCACGGCTACGTGGTGGATTGGCGCGAGCAGCGCGCATGCGACAACGGCGCGCCCACAATCCGCAAGCGCCTGTTCCTCGTCGCGCGCCGCGACGGCCTGCCCATCGTCTGGCCAGAAGCGACGCATGGCGATCCGGCGTCGCGGGAAGTGCTGGCCGGAATGCTGGCTCCTTACAGGACAGCAGCCGAGTGCATCGACTTCGGCCTTCCCGCCACCAGCATCTTCGACCGCCCGAAGCCGCTTGCGTCGAACACGCGGCGGCGCGTCGCCAAGGGCCTGTGGCGCCACGTCCTGAACAGCGCCAGCCCTTTTATCGTCGGCGTGGGCGGCCGCATGGGGCAATCTCCGGAACGGAGCGTGCACGCACCCTTGCAGACCATCACCAGCAAGGCCGATTCTGGCTTAGCCCAGCCAGTGCTGGCCCCTCTGGTTGTGACCAACATGCCAGGATATCCCGGCGCGAGCACTGGAACCTCCGGAGGTGGGGCGACTACCTCCGGAGGTCCTGAGGGTAGCTCCGGAGGTAATGGCGCGGCCCTGGCCCCGTTCCTCACGGAGCACGCCAACGCGAGCAACCAGCGCACCACGCCGGCGGACGCTCCGCTGCGCACCGTCTGCGCCCAGGTGAAGGGCGGCCATTTCAGCGTCGTGGCCCCGACCCTAGCCCCGCTGCGCGGCACCAGCGACGCCCACATGGGCGGGCATAGCGTCGAGCAGCCGCTCTCCACCGTGGCGGCCAGCGGCACGCACCATGCGATGGTAGGCGCGCACCTCGTCACCATCGGCTACGGCGAGCGCGAGGGCCAGCAGGCCCGCGCGCAAGACATCGAGGCGCCGCTGGGAACCGTGGTGACGGCGAACAAGCACGCACTGGTTGCCGCACACCTGGCCCACCTCACACATCACGGCGACCGGGCTGGCTCGACGCCGGCCGAGCCGCTGCCGACGGTGACGGGCGCGAACCGGGGCGAACAGACCCTGATAGTCGCCAATCTGATCGACATCGGTCACGGGGAGTCGTGCAGCACCGGCGCGAAGCGGTGGAGCAGTGGCGTGCGCAGCCTGGAATCGCCGCTCAACTCTGTGACGGCCAGCAGCGTTCCCAGCGCGCTCGCATCGGCATTCTTCGAACAAGCGAACGGCGGGTTCTATGACGGTGATGGCCGGCCTGCTGATGCGCCTATGTCCACGATCACAGCCTCGGGCAGCAACCAGCGCCTGGTGACGGCCTACCTCGTCCAGTATTACAGCGAGGGCGGCCAGGACTCGGGCTGCGCCCGGCCCATGCCCACCGTGACGACCAAGGCGCGCATGGGCCTGGTGTCCGCCGTCCAAGTGCCAGTCGATGCGCTGGCCCCGGAGCACCGGGAGAAGGCGCGCGCGTGTGCGACGCTGCTGCATGAGCATCTGCCCGACCTGTTCCCCGAGCCGGCTGATCTGGTGCTGATGAGCTATGGCGGCATCCGGTGGGTGCTGGTCGACATCACGCTACGGATGCTCAAGCCGCGCGAGCTGTACCACGCGCAGAGCTTCCCTTGCGACTACATCATCCACGAGATTCCCGACCCCGCACTGCTGTTCCAGGACGGCGTGCAGGTGCCGGGCGACCCGCGGCTGATCCCCCGCATCCCCCTGTCGATTACGGCCCAGGTGCGCATGTGCGGGAACAGCGTTGCTCCCATTCAGGCAGAGGCCCTGGCGACCGCCAACTTCGCACACGAATCCCTTATTGCTTCGAGGACTGCCGCATGACACAGGTACAGAAGAACACCAATGCCGGCGCCGGGGCGCAGCCGGCGCCGGACTGGCAGGCCATCGAAACCTTCATCGACGAGTATGTCCAGGACTACGAGATGATCGGGGAGGACGAATCCGGCCGCGCGGGCTACTGCACCCCGAACGAGCGAGAACGCGCCCTGATCCTCGATGCGATTCACGGGCTGGTCGCCGATGACGCGTTCGTGCGCCTGGTGCGCGCCCTCCCTCAAACTGTCGCCGTGCCGGATGTGCAGCCGGTGGCGGGAGACTTGCGCGCCTTGGTGGCATACCTGCGCGCTGAAGCGGATTTCAATCGGTCCTGGACTGATGGCCGCCGCGGCGGCGACCCTACGGACCAGTCGCCGGAATACATCGCCCGCCGGCTGGAACTGGCAGGGCGCGCGGACGGCTGGGCGGATGCCGTTGCAGTGCTGATCTCCGCTCCTCAACCCGCCGCCCAGGCCCAACCTGTAAGCGGGGCTGATGGGGTGCCGCGCCTGGAAAAGGACACCCGCGCTGCCCTTCTTTACGCACTTTGGCACCACCAGGGCGGCAGCAGCCCAGTAGGCCAACCCATCCGGCACATGCTGGGTATCAAGCAGCATGCGTACCTGACGAAAGAGCAGTACGCCGAGGCTCACCGCGTACAGGATGCGCTGGGGTTCCGCGTTGAGGCCCAGCCCAGCGAACAGGCCGCGCCGGCGCGAAAAATGACCTTCAAGATCGTCGACAGGCCGGGCGCCGTAGCCATCGCTGACATGCGCGAGACGTTCGAGCGCAGCGTGAGTGAGACAGCCATACTGGCTGCCAAACTTAATCTCACACCCGCCTACGCCAACGGCTCGTTCTCGCACTATGAGGATCCTGATACCGACTCCATCTGGACCGGCTTTGCCCTGGGTATGCGTGTCAGCGAGCGGTTGAGAGACGGCGGACCCGACCCGCTAGTGGAGGAGCTTTCGCGGATCATCCGGGACATGATTGTGGCCGAGCAGGCCGCATGGATCGAATGGCGCCACGGCGCAGGCGCCGAGGCGGCAATGTCGTGGATACATAACGGCCTGGCTGGGCCCGGCCACATACCTGACGAGGACGAACCATACGGGCGTGAGCCACAGGCGTGGTACGACGCCAACAACTCGAGACCATTTCCACGCTGCTTTTGCGGCAGGCCGTCGAACATCCTGCAGACGGGGAAGGGGTTCTGCTCGGAAGCGCACTACCGGCAACGCCAACAGGACGCCGATACGGCCCCACAGTCCGGAGGAGAAGCCACGCCATGACAACCGCTCGCGAGCGAGGAATCCTATTCTCGGCGTCCATGGTGCGCGCACTGCTGGCCGGCACGAAGACGCAGACCCGAAGGGCTCTGCGGCATCAGGTATGCGATCCAGGCATCTTTCGAATGGCCGGGCCCGGACACTGCGAAATCGTGAACGAGCACGGCGTGAGCATCCCAGGATTCGCCTGCCCCTATGGCCAGCCGGGTGACCGACTGTGGGTGCGCGAGGCTCATGCGTTGGATGGCGAGCGAGTGTTCTACCGCGCCGGCCACGTAGAAGCGCTGGGCAGCGGCCCACGAGTGGACGTGCGTTGGCGCCCCAGCATCCACATGCCCCGCTGGGCCAGCCGCATCACGCTGGAGGTCACCGGCGTGCGCGTGGAGCGGCTGCAGTCCATCGGCGAGGCCGATGCCCTCGCAGAGGGCATTCAGCGGCCCGAAGCTATTCGGGATGTGGACGTGTGGGAAGGCGCCGAGCGGGCGCTCTTCAACGGACTGAATCAGCCGGTTGCACAGTACCGCCGGCTTTGGGACAGCATCAACGGCGCCGGCGCCTGGGACGCCAATCCTTGGGTCTGGGTCGTCGAGTTCCGCGGCGCAGACATCGCAGGGGCAGCGGCATGACCGTCTACGTGGACGACATGCGCGCGGCCTACGGCCGGATGGTCATGTGCCACATGATCGCCGACACGGACGACGAGCTTCACGCCATGGCCGACCGGATCGGCGTGGCCCGGCGATGGTGGCAGTCGCCGGAGAGTACCAGCGGCAGTCACTACGACATCGCGCTGTCCAAGCGCGCGTTGGCAGTGGCTGCCGGAGCCATGGAGATCACCTGGCGCCAGTGTGGCGCTATGAATATGCGCCGTCGCGTCACGGGCGAGCTGGGCCAGCCGCATGAGGCGGTGGAATGGCTCAATGCACTACGCGCCTCACGCAGGGAAAGACAGCATGGCTGAGCGATCGTACGGTGCGGACGACGCCTATCTCACCGCGAGCGAGCTCGCGAGCCTGGTGGGATGCAAGCCCAACCAGCGCTCGATGATGTCGCGCTGGCTGGACCGCAATCGCTGGCGCTGGGTGCCAGGGCGGGACGGGCTACCACGGGTGGCCCGCGAGTATCACGATAAAAAGTTGGGTATCACGGATGGCCGCCACGAAGACCAACCGCGCACGCACCGCCGCCTCGCGAGCGAGCCGAACCAAGACGCCTTCGCCGGCATGGGAGCCCACCGGCGTTGATCGCCTGTTCAAGCGCGTAGGCAAGCGCAAGGTCTCGTTCATCTACAAGCATCTGCGCACCAGCGAGACGCTTGCCAGCGCGAATCTCGGAGATCGTAGCGCTATTGCCGAGGCTCGGCGGGTTGCGACGATCAAAGCGGCCGCCATCCTGGAAGGGACGCCGGTTGCAGGCTCTGTCGCCGATATGTTGGATCTTTTCATGTCCGACGTGGCCCCCAACCACTATCGGGATCAGAGCAAGAACGGCAAGGCGGATCGTGCCGCCCAGTCCAGGCGATTGACCGAGTTCTTCGGAGCTATGGCTCCCGGTGCGCTGAAGCCCCAGCACGGATACCTCTACGTCGACGCTCGCGCGAAAGTGGGCGCACGGCTGCGCGCGATCAAAGAGATGGCATTGATGGCAACTGTCTGCCATTGGCTCGTGCGCAAGGGCGCGATCGATAGCAATCCATTCGTGAACATGCGCTACTCGGTCGAAACCCCGGAAGGGGCGGGCAGACCGACGAGGCCCGCCACACGCCGCCAAGTTGTACGGTTCTATCTGTGGGCGGTTCGGCAGGACGCGCAGAACGTGCGCACGCTCGGCTGCGCGGCGATGTTCACGTATCTGACCGGGTTCCGGCCCTCGGAGGTCCGGCCGTTCCTGCGAGCCGGCATCACCGACGAGGGCGTGTGCGTCGTGGCGGCGAAGCGGCGCAAGGGACACGCCGAGATGACGAAGATCAGGGAATGGTCGATGAAACTGCGTTGCGTGGTCGCGCGGGCGCTGGACCGTGAGGACGTACAGCGCTCGCCTGCACTGTTCGCGCCGTCAAAACGCTCGCTGGTCTACACCCGATCCGGCTGGGGCTCGTCCTGGCATGACGCGATGCATGCCTGGATTTCTAGTTTCGATGAGAGCGTGACGGCGGCGCAGCTCGTCGAGCACCCGGCGTATTTCAATCTGCAGGACATCCGACCGACCGCGATCACGAAGAAGCTGGCCGACAGGGCCCCCGACGCGTACGACTTCGCTGCACATGCGAACCCGCAGACGACACACCGGCACTATGACCGCCGGGTCGTGAAAAAAGCGTCGGCTACCGAGTGAGTCCGTTCTAAAGTTCCCGATTCCGTTCTAATTTTTATATCGTGAAACCTGGAAAAAATCGGAACTTTTTGATTTATACGGGAAATTTGGGGTGGCTGATGGGACTCGAACCCACGACAACCGGAATCACAATCCGGGACTCTACCAACTGAGCTACAGCCACCACTGTGTGCAGAACGCACAGCAAGGCAGGAACCGCCTTGCAGAAAGAAATGAATTATAGCGTATTTTCTTGGCCTGCCCAGAGGGAGTCGAACCCCCGACCGTCTGCTTAGAAGGCAGATGCTCTATCCAACTGAGCTATGGGCAGCCCGTGCGTTGCGCCGGGACGCGGCGGCAGCGGAAGTTTAGCATCCGTGCGCCGCCGGAGCCCGTGGCTCCCCCGTAGGCATGCCGTGCGATCGAGAAAGCCTGCTCAGCCCGGAACGTCGGCCTGCAAGGACAGCGGTCCGACGCTACGCGGCAGCCGGACAAACGAACCGACCCCGCGCACCGGTGCCGGTTGCGCGGGGTCGCAATTGCCTAAGGAGGGTCGGCCGCGGCCGGTGGCCTGGCTCAGCGGATGCCTGTGCCGCCTTGCATCGGTGCGGTCGTACCGGCGGGAGGCGGCGTGTAGGTGCTGCCGGGCGTGGTGTAGGTCGTACCGGGTGCTCCGGTCGGGGCCGGCATGGTCTGGGTGGTACCCGCGGGCGGCATGGACGCACCGGCCGGGCCGGGTTCGCCGACCTCGCGAATGGTGGTCTGGCGCAGGATGGCACCGTCCTTGACGCTGCCCTGGACCTGGACATTGTCGCCGCGCAGCGCCATGCAGCCTTCGCGACGCTCGGGCGGCAGGCGATCGCAGCGGGCGGTCGCGTTGGCGCTGTAGTCGCCATTGGCGCGATTCAGGTTGCCGCGCTGGCGCTCCTGCAGGGCGGCGCCGGCTTCGCGCATGCAGTCGGCGCGCGCCTGGCCGGTCTGGCCGGCCTCGCAGGCGGCGCGTTCGGCCTGGTAGCGCTGTTGCGGGCTCATGCCGGCGGTGTCGGCCGCAAAGGCGGAGCCGGCACACAGGAGGGTGCCGGCGGCGAGGAGACTGGCGGGGCGGAGGGAGGACAGAAGGCGCACGTTCATGGGATCTCCTTTTGCATGTTGGGGAGCAGGCCGCATGGGCGACCGACGACGGTACGTCCAAGCAATCGGCGTGCCCGGTTACATCCGCTGCAGCAGATCTGCGGCGACGCGATTGCCGGTGTCCCTTGCCCGCGTACCGACGCAGGAAGCCCCGTCGGCCCCATACCAAGCGAAGGCAGCGCCGGCGCCCCGCTCAGCCCGCCACGCCCGCCCAGGGGAACAGGCCGATGGCCAGCGCGGCGGCCAGCATCACCAGGCAGACCAGCACCGCCCACTTCAAGGTGAAGCGCTGGTGATCGCCGAAGTCCACCGCGGCCAGGCCGACCAGCAGGTAGGTCGAGGGCACCAGCGGGCTCAGCAGGTGTACCGGCTGCCCGATCAGCGATGCGCGCGCCATCTCGACGGCGCTGATGCCATAGCCCTGCGCGGCGTCGCTCAGGATCGGCAGCACACCGAAGTAGAAGGCGTCGTTCGACATGAAGAAGGTGAACGGCATGCTGACCAGCGCGGTGATCACCGCGAGGTAGGGGCCGAGCGCGTCAGGAATCACCGCCAGCAGGCTGCGCGACATCGCCTCGACCATGCCGGTGCCCGACAGGATGCCGGTGAAGATGCCGGCCGCGAAGATCAACGCCACCACCGAGAGCACGTTGCCCGCGTGGTGCGCCACGCGCCGGCGCTGCTCGGCGAGGTCCGGGTAGTTGATCACCAGGGCAATCGCGAACGCAATCATGAACAGCACGGGCAGCGGCAGCACGCCCAGGATCAGGCCGACCATGAGGGCCAGCGTCAGCGCGGCGTTGACCCAGAGCAGCCGGGGCCGTCGCAGCGAATCGTCGTCTTCGGAGGTCGGCCCGCCCGGCACGCCGTCCTCGTCGTAGCCGGCATGCAGCGCGCCGGCGGGCAGGTTCACGGTGCCCAGGCGCCGCCGCTCGTGCAGCCCGAGATAGAACGACAGCCCGAGGATGGCGAGGATGCTCACGCCGATCGCCGGCACCAGCGGCACGAAGATGTCGCCGGCATCCACATGCAGGGCGGCGGCCGCGCGCGCGGTCGGGCCGCCCCAGGGTGTCAGGTTCATGACGCCGCTGGAGAGCATGGCCAGACAGGTCATGGACAGGGCATTCATGCCGAGACGGCGATACAGCGGCAGCATGGCGGCCACCACGATCATGTAGGTGGTGGAGCCGTCGCCGTCCAGCGAGATCAGCAGCGCCAGCACGGTGGTGCCGACGACGATCCTGAGCGGATCGCCCTTGACCAGGCGCAGGATGCGCCCGACGATGGGGTCGAACAGGCCCGCGTCGATCATCACGCCGAAGTACAGGATGGCGAACATCAGCATCACGCCGGTCGGCGCGATCTTGCGGATGCCGTCGAGCATCATGTCGTCGACCGAGCTGCCGAAGCCGCCCAGCAGGGCGAACACGATGGGCACGAGGATGAGGGCGACCAGCGGCGAGAGGCGCTTGGCCATGATCAGCGTCATGAACACGATCACCATGCCGAAGCCGAGCAAGGTCAGCATCATGGCGGGTATCTCCTGTCGTTATGGGGTCGGGCGACCCTCGTATGCGCGGCCCGCGCGGCGGCGCAAGGCCGCAAGCGTAGGCGCCCGGACCTGTCATCCACCTGTCATCGGCACATTCGTTTCGCGGGGCCTGTGCGACAATTTCCGCCATGCGCATCCTGGTCATCGAAGACGACGTCGACCTGGCCGACGCCCTGGTGCGCCGGCTGCGGCGCATCGGCCACGCGGTCGACTGGCAGCAGGACGGGCTGGCCGCGAACGGGGTGCTGGAATACGAGACCTTCGACCTGCTGGTGCTCGACGTCGGCCTGCCTCGCCTGTCCGGCCTGGAACTGCTGCGGCGCCTGCGCGCGCGCGGCGACAAGACGCCGGTGCTGATGCTCACGGCCCGCGCCGACATCGAAGACCGTGTGCACGCGCTGGACGCCGGCGCCGACGACTACCTGGCCAAGCCGTTCGACTTCCGGGAGCTGGAAGCCCGCTGCCGCGCACTACTGCGCCGTCCGCTCGGCCAGGCCAGCGGCCTGCTGCAGTTCGGCGCCCTGGTCATCGACAATGCGGCCCGGCAGGTCAGCTTCGCCGGCCAGCGCATCGAGCTGCCCAACCGCGAATACAGTCTGCTCGAGATCCTCGTGGCCGCGATGGGGCGCGTCGTCAGCAAGGACGAGATCGCCCGGCGCCTGTTCGGCTTCGATGACGAGGCCGGGCCCAACGCCATCGAGGTGTACGTCGGCCGCCTGCGCCGCAAGCTCGAAGGCACGCCGCTGCGCATCGAGACGCAGCGCGGCGCCGGTTATCTCGCGTCGATCTCTGCCGACGACGCCGAACCCAGGCCCTGACGATGACCCCATCCGGCAGCGCGCAGCGCCCCTTTGCGCGGGTATCCGTGCGACGGCGCCTGCTGGCCACCCTGCTCGTGCTCTTCGTCGCAGGCACTGCCGTGCTCGCGCTGATGCTGCGCGGCTATGCGCGGCAGGCGGCGGATGCCTCGTACGACCAACTGCTCCAGGCCTCGGCGCTGTCGATGGCCGACAGCCTGCAACTGGTGCAGGGGCGTTGGCAGATGGACATGCCCTATGCCGCGCTGGAACTGCTGGCCCAGGCGCCGCGCGACCGGGTGTTCTATCGCGTGACCGACCTCGACGGCGCGCCCATCGCGGGCTACGGCGATGCGCCCGCGCCGCCCCGCGCGCCCGGGCCGGCCGGGCCGGTCTATTTCGATGCGGTCTATCGCGGCGAGCCCGTGCGCTTCGCGGCGCTCCAGCGCCAGCTCGCCGGGCCGGAACAAACGACCGCCGCCGTGGTGCAGGTGGGCCAGACGCGTCTGGCGCGCGAAGCCCTCGCCGCGGACATCGTATGGCGCGGCAGCCTCGCGCTGCTCGCCTTCGCCGCCACCGTGATCGCCGTCGCGTGGTGGGGTGTGCATCGCGCGCTCGCGCCGGTGGCCCGCGTCGAACGCGACCTTGCCGCCCGCGAGGCGGCCGACCTGCGCCCGCTCGGCACGCCCGTGCCCGCGGAGCTCGAACACCTGGTGCGCGCACTCGACGACTTCATGGCCCGGCTCGCCGACAACCAGGATGCGCTGCGCCTGTTCATCGCCGAAGCGGCGCATCAACTGCGCACCCCGCTCGCCGCGCTGCGCGCGCAACTGCAGCTCGCCCTGGAGGACGACGATCCGGCCGAACGGCAGCGCAGCCTGCAGGCAGTGCAGCGCAATGCCGAACGCCTGTCGCGCCTGGTCAACCAGTTGCTGAGCGACGCCAGCGTGAACCATCGTGGCGCGCTGCGCCAGTACGAAAGCGTGGAGCTCGCCGCCGTGCTGCGCCAGGCGGTGCACGACAGCGTGCCCATGGCCGAGCCGCGCCCCGACGTGCGCCTGGCGCTGCCGGACACGAGCGCCTGCATCCGGGGCGATGCGCTGATGCTGCGCGAAGCCGTCAAGAACCTCATCGACAACGCCTTGCGACACGGCGACCCCGCGGCCGGGCCGATCGAGGTGAGCCTGCAGCGCGAGGGCGAGAGCTGGTGCATCGTGGTCGCCGACCGCGGCCCGGGCATTGCGCCGGCCTTTGCGCAGACCGCGTTCGAGCGCTTCTCCCGCGGGCCGCAGGCGCGCGCCGACGGCGCCGGCCTAGGCCTGGCGATTGTGCGCCGCGCCGTCGAAGGCCAGGGCGGCACGGTGACGCTGGCCAATCGCGCGGGCGGCGGCCTGGCAGTCACCCTGCGCCTTGCCGAGAGTCACGGCCATGCGAGCTGAGCCGCGCCGCCGGGCCTTGCCGGGCTTCCCCAGGGTCGAGCAGCGTTCCCCGCAGGGTTCAATAAGGAAACCCCGAGCGGCCCGGCGTTTTCTCGCGCGCGCCGGCGCCCTCGCCTTCGCCGCGCTGCTTTGCAGCGCCGAACCGGCCGGCGCCCGCGACTTCGAGACCGTCATCCTCGGCCCACCGCAGGCGAGCGACACACTGACCATCGAGGCCTCGACCGACACCCGGGTATTTCGCGGCGTGCTGGAAGATTTCAGCAGCCTGCATCCGGCCATGCGCCTCGTCTACACCGAACTGCCCACGCAACTGCTCTACGACGGCGTGATCGGCCGCGCCCGCGACGGCGAGCGGCCGGGCGGACCGGACCTGGTCATCAGCAGCAGCATGGATCTGCAAACCAAGCTCGCCAACGACGGCCATGCGCGCGCGCACACCTCGCCCGACACCCAGGCCGTCGCCGACTGGGCCAACTGGCGCGACGAGGTCTACAGCATCGGCGCCGAAGCACTGGTGATCGCCTATCGCACGGACCGGCTGCCCGCAGAACAGGCGCCGCATACCCGCGGCGACCTGCTGGCCATGCTGCGCGCACCGGGGGGCCGGCTGTCCGGCCGCATCGGCACCTACGACGTCGAGCGCAGCGGCATCGGCTATCTCGCCGCCACGCAGGATGCACGGCTCGACAGCATGGCCGGCGCGCTGCTCGCCGCGCTGGGCAGCAACCGCGCGCGCGTGGAGGAATCCGCCGACGCCACCCTGGACCACCTGGCGAGCGGCGAGATCGTGCTGGCCTACAACATGCTCGAGTCCTACGCCCAGCGCCGCATCGACGACGGCGCGCCGATCGCGGTCGTGCGGCCCGCCGACTACACGCTGGTACTCTCGCGGGCCGCCGTGATTCCGCACCAGGCTTCGCGCCCGGATCTGGGCGCGCGTTTTCTCGACTATCTGTTGTCCGAGCGCGGCCAGCACGTCATCGTGCGCGAGTCGGGCATGCTGCCCGTGCGCGCCAGCATGCAGGCGGCGCACGCGCTGCCCTCGGCCCGCCCCATCGGCCTGGGCGTCGGCCTGCTCGTCTACCTGGACGAGCTCAAGCGCGGGCACTTCATCGACGCGTGGCGCGCCGCGCTCTGCCTGGACTGCACACCCGGGGCGCCGGCCCCATCGCCCTGACCCGCCATGCCTCGCGCCCCGGGGCATACAGTTACTCTCGCCTACCCTTCATCCAGGAGACCGCCAGCATGACCGAAGCCGTCCAGCCCCCGCAGGCCATCACCCCCGACGCGCTCGCCCTGGGCGAGCGCCACCGCCGCCAGACCATGGGCGACGCCTTCGTCGACAGCGCCCTGGCCGCCGCCCGCGAGGACGAATTCATGAAGCCGCTGCAGGAGGCCGTGACCGGCCTGGCCTGGGGCGCGGTCTGGGGACGCCCTGGCCTGAGCCTCAAGCACCGCAGCCTGGTGACCGTGAGCGTGCTCGTGGCCACCGGCCGGCGCCAGGAACTCAAGGGCCACATCCGCGGCCTGCTCAACAACGGCTGGACCGTCGCCGAACTGCAGGAGATCCTGCTGCACTGCGCGTGCTACTGCGGCATGCCCGCCGCCGTGGACGGGTTTCGCGTGGCGCAGGAAGTGCTCGCCGAGCGCGCGGCAGCGCCTGCCCCGGCTGCTTCCTGATCCGAGCCGCGCAGCGCTCGGGCCCCTACCCCTGGCCAGCCGCCTGCCCGCGCCCGCGCGGGTGGGCGTCGCCGCGGTCCGTACCGCGCTCGACCCCGCAGCATCCAACATCGACACACTGCGGCGCGCGGTCGAGTGCATCGAATTGCCCTGCGTACTGGACTTCGAAGCCAGCCTGACCGAAGAGCGAGCCCGATGCGAAGCCCGGATGCGCGGTCCGGAATTCCGCGCCCTGCGGCAAGCCTTCCTGGCCGAAAGACGCGCGCCGAAAACAACTCGACCGGGGCTGGCCGCGCAAGCGCCTGCGATGGGCTGACGCCCTCCCGCAATGTTTCCACCAGCGGCCTGGGATGTCGTGGAGCGGCTTGCTCTCTGTGGTTGCGGATCGCAAACTGTCAACTCTTTAAGGTTTTAGGCTGGAATCCGACATGGTTTCGGGCCGGCTTCGGTTACGTACTTCTAGCCAAAAAGCGCGGAAATGTTGTCGTTTCCTGCTTGAAGCCTCATTGACCGCCCTGAACGATGATCCTATAGTGTCAACACATTACGGACTCGGTCGCATCATGTCACCCACCGTTCTACGCCTCACCCCCTCTTTCCTCTTTGCAGTGGCCGCCGCGTTCGGCACCTCGGGACAGGCGCTGGCCGCGGCCACTGCCGCCGACTATCCGGTCAAGCCGGTCAGGCTGGTGATCCCGTTTCCGCCGGGCGGTCCCACCGACATCACCGCCCGCGTAATCGGCGAGGCCCTGTCGCGCAAATGGGCTCAGCCGGTCGTCATGGAGAACCGCTCGGGCGCCGGGGGCAATGTCGGCGCGGCCGCAATCTCGCAGGCACCGGCCGACGGCTACAACCTGGTGCTGGGCGTGACTGGCTCGCACGCGATCAACGTCTCGCTCTACAAGAACCTGCCCTACGATCCGCGCCGGGACTTCGAGCCCATCAGCCTGGCGGTGATCTACCCCAACGCCATCCTGGCTCATCCGGACGTGCCCGCGAACGGGCTGCAGGATCTGATCGCGCTCGCCAAGGCCGAGCCGCAGAAATACAGCTACGGCTCCGACGGCAACGGCGCCGCGACCCACCTCACCATGGAACTCCTCAAGGCCCGCGCGGGCGTCGAGCTGACCCATATTCCCTATCGCGGCAGTTCGCCCATGCTCAACGACCTGGCCGGCGGCTCGATACCGGTGGGCATTACCGGGCTGCCTTCGGCGGAGGCCTTCATCCAGGGCGGGCAGGTCAAGCTCATCGCCATCACGACCGCCCGGGACGAAAGCGGCAAAGGCTATCGCAGCATTGCCGAACAGGGCTTTCCCGATTTCGCCATCGCGCCGTGGTCGGGCTTCTTCGCCCCCAAGGGCACGCCCGGCGAGATCGTCGAGAAGATATCGGCCGACATCAACGCGGTCATGGCCGATCCGGCCGTACGCGACAGGCTCGAATCGCTGGGCCTGACGCCGATGGCCAATACGCCCGCAGAGTTCGCGGATTTCCTGGACGCGCAGATTTCCCAATGGGCCCAGGCGGTGCAGCTTTCCGGCGCCCGCGTGGACTGAGCCCGGCAAGGCAAGAGAGAGCATTCATGTCAGCACAATACCGATCGCAGGACTTCGATGCCGAATTCGACGTCCTGGTCGTGGGCGCCGGCGGCTGCGGCCTGACCGCGGCCCTCGCAGCCCTGGCGGCCGCTCCCGGCGCGCAGGTCGCCGTCGTCGAGAAGGCCGACCGCCTGCAAGGCAATACCATGCTGTCCAGCGGATCCATACCCGCGGCCGGCACGCGCTGGCAACGTGCCGCGGGCGTCGAGGACGGCCCGGAGATTTTCGTCGAGGACCTGGAACGGGTCGCGGGCGCACACGAGGCGCCGGAACTCACCCGCCGGCTGGCCGGCGTTTCCGCCGAGCTGGTCGAATGGCTGGCCGACGAGGCCGGCGTCAACCTCAGCCTGGTCCAGACGTACAAGCATGTCGGCCACCGGGTGCACCGCCTGCACTCGCCGCCGTCCCGGCGCGGCGCCGACCTGCTCAACGACCTGTACCGCGCGGCCGAATCGCGCGGCATCCCGGTTGCCTTCGGCAACCCGGCGGTCGAACTCATCGTCACCCCCGACGGCGCCGTCGCCGGCGCGGTGACCGAGGCCAACGGCGAGCGCACCCGTGTCGGCGCCAAGGCGGTGATTCTCGCCAGCAACGGCTTCGGCGCCAACCGCGCCCTGCTCGCGCGGTTCTGCCCCGAGCTGGCGACGGCGCCCTACGGCGGTTCGACCGGCAGCGAGGGCGAGGCGGTGCTGTGGGGCGAAAAGCTGGGCGCGGCCTTCGCCAACATGGGGGCCTACCAGGCGCACGCCAGCCTGGCCGACCCGCACGGCTCGCTGGTGACCTGGACCGTGGTCGAGAAGGGCGGCATCGTGGTCGACCCGAACGGCGATCGTTTCGGCAACGAAACGGTGGGCTATTCGGCGTTCGCCGCACTGGAACTGGCCCGCGGCGGACCGTTCCACGTCATCGCCGACGCCCGCGTGCGCGATACCACCGCAGGCGGACAGGAAGAGTACGCGGAACTGGTCTCCCATGGCGGCGTAATCGAAGCGCCCGACGCGGCAGGCCTGGCCCGGCGCATCGGCGTACCCGCCGACAGGCTCGAACGCACGCTGGCCGAGGCGGCCGCGGCTGCCGAAGGCACCGCCGCCGACCCGTACTCGCGCACCGCCTGGGGCCTGGGCGCATTGCGCGCTCCCTATACGGCGACGCGGATCGGTCCGGCCCTGTTCCACACCCAGGGCGGGCTGCGCGTGGACCATGACGCCCGCGTGCTGCGCGCCGACGGCAGCCTCATCCCCGGCCTGTACGCCGGCGGCGGCGCGGCGGCCGGCATCAGCGGCGCGCGCGGCGGCCTGGGCTACGTGTCCGGCAACGGCCTGCTCGGCGCACTGGGCCTGGGCTATATCGCCGGCCGCGCCGCGGCTTCCGCCATGCGGCGCTGATCCCATTTTTGCCGCCGGGCCGCTCCCAAGGCAAAAAGCGCCCCCTCGGGGGGCAGCAAGCCGAAGGCGCAGCGTGGGGGCCATTTTCCGCCGCCGGGCCGCCCCAAGGCAAAAAGCGCCCCCTCGGGGGCAGCAAGCCGAAGGCGCAGCGTGGGGGCCTTCTCTTTCGGAACTCCAGCCATGAGCCAGACCCGCACCACCCGCCCGCCGCAGCCCACCACCGCCGCGCTCGCCGAGTTCGCCAGCCGCCTCACCACGCGGCAACTGGACGACGTCGAGCGTCGGGAAGCCGCCCGCCACCTCGTCGACACCCTGGGCGCCTGCGTGGCCGGCGCCGGCCAGCCCGTCTGGCGCAGCGCAGCAGGCGTGCTGCGCGAGCTCGATCTGGTCGGCGCTGCGCGCCCGGTGCCCATACCCGGAACCACCGAACGCGGGGACGTGCTGCACGCCGCGTACCTGATGGCGGTGGCCTGCCATGCGCTGGAACTCGACGACGGCAACCGCGAAGGCTCGATCCATCCCGGCACCGTGGTGGTACCGGCCGCGCTTGCCCTGGGCCACCGGCTGGATTCCGACGGCGACGACCTGATCGCCGCCGTCGTCGCCGGCTACGAAGTCGCCATCGCGCTTGCCGAAGTGCTGCACCCGCACGCCGCCCGGCGCGGTTTCCAGACGACGCCGGTGGCCGGCGTGATCGGCGCAGCGGCGGCCTGCGGCCGGCTGCTGGGACTGGCCCCCGCCGAGATGGAAAGCGCCCTGGGCATCGCCGCCAGTTCGTCGGCGGGCCTGTTCGCCTATCTCGCCGGCGGTGGCAACATCAAGAAGCTGCACCCTGCGCATGCCGCCCGCGAAGGCGTCTTCGCCGCGCTGCTGGCCGCCGAAGGCGGCGTACAAGGGCCGCGCGGCGTGGCCGAAGGCCCGGCCGGCGTGTTCCAAGCGTTCGCGGGCCTGGCCGGCGGGCCGCCTGCCGAACCCCGGCGCAACGCGCTGGCTGTCGTGCGCTCGTATCTCAAGCCCTACCCCGCCTGCCGGCACATACACCCGGCCATCGACGCCTTGCTGGCCCTGCGCGGCGAACACGGCATCGACCCGGCTCAGGTCGCCAGCATAAATGTAGGAACCTATGAGGCCGCCATGCCCCACGCCGCCCTGGGCTGGGACACCCTGCCCATCGCGCAACTGAGCTTTCCGTATGTGGTGGCGGTGGCCCTGCAGTACGGCGCGGTGGCGCTGCCGCACTTCTCCGACGAAACGCGCGCGCGGCCGGAGATCGCCGCCCTGGCCGCCAAGGTGAGCGTGCATGCCGACCCGGTCTGCTGCGCCGCCTATCCCGCCCATGGCCCGGCCGACGTCACCATCGTCATGGCCGACGGCACGCGCCACCAGCGCTACGTGGCCGAACCGCTGGGCTCGCCCGACCTTGCGCTGAGCGACGCCCAGTTGCTGGAGAAATTCTCGATTTCGGTCGCCGGCCTGCCGCGCGCGGCCGACGCCGGCCGCATGGCCGCCGGCCTGCTCGGCGGTGCCGCACCCGGCGTGCGCGCACTCGTGCACGAGCTGCTCGCCTGACCACGGGGCCCAAGCGCAAGCCTCGCCCTTCAGGGCGAGGTCAAGCGAAGCAAGCCCATCCTGGCGCCGCAGGCGCCCCCAACGAGTGACGAGGAAGCTCCCGCCTTCAGACGGGAGTGACTCACACGATCCAGCCTGCCCCGGCCCTCGCCGGCGGCCGGTTCCCTCCCTCATCCAGATCTGCCCGGAGCTTTCATGAAATCCCGCATTTCGGCCGCCCGCGCCACGGTCCTGACTTTGCTTTGCCTCGCCGTACCCGCAGCCGCGCTCGCCGCCGACGCCGACTATCCGGCCAAGCCGGTGCGCCTCATCGTGCCCTTCGCAGCCGGCGGCGCCACCGACATCTTCGGCCGCCTGGTCGCCAACGAACTCAGCCAGTCGCTGCACCAGCCCTTCGTCGTCGAGAATCGCCCCGGCGGCGGCGGCAACATCGGCTCCAACGTGGTCGCCAGCGCCGCACCCGACGGCTACACCCTGCTGCTGGGCGCCGCCGGCAACATCGCGATCAACCCGGGCCTGTTCAAGAACATGCCGTTCGACCCGATCAAGGATCTGAGCCCGGTCGCCCTGGCCGGTTCGTCGATCAACGTGCTGGTGGTGCCGGCCAGCCTGCCGGCGGCCTCCGTCCAGGACCTCATCGCGCTCGCCAAGAGCAAGCCCGGCGCGCTCAACTATGCGTCCTCAGGCAACGGCGGCACCACCCACCTCGCCGCCGAGATGTTCAAGACCATGGCCGACGTGGACATCCTGCACGTGCCCTACCAGGGTAGTGGCCCGGCCATGATCGACCTGCTCGCCGCGCGCGTGGACCTGATGTTCGACAACCTGCCCTCGGCCCTGCCCAAGGTGCAAAGCGGCGAACTCAAGGCCCTGGGCGTCACCGGCAGCGCGCGCAGCCAGTCCATGCCCGACGTGCCCACCGTCGCCGAGGCCGGCGTGCCGGGCTTCGAGGCCACCACCTGGTTCGGCATCTTCGCGCCGGCCGGCACGCCGCAGCCGATCGTGGACAAGCTCAACGCGGCGGTCAACGCCGCCCTGGACAAGCCGGAAATCATCGCCCGCCTGGACTCGATGGGCGCGGAAGCCAAACCGACCACGCCCGCGGCCTTCGCCGAACTGGTCGCCACCGACACCCGCAAATGGGGCGAGGTGATCCGCCAGGCCAACATCAGCATCGATTGACGTCCCGACCGGCGCCGGCGCGACACGGCCGGCCCGTGGGGCTTCGTACACCGATTCATTGCCGACGATGGCGATCATGAAAAACTCTTCCGAATTCGATGCGGCGCTGCATGCGCTCGCCGAGTGGGCCGCGGACTGCGGTCTGGCCGGCATCCCCGAAAGCGCCCGGCGGCGGACGGTGCTGGTCCTGGCCGACGATCTGGCCGCCATGGCCGCAGGCGCGTGCGAACCGGAACTCGCGGCGTACCGACAGCGCGTGCTGAGCAGGCCGCACATCGAAGAATCCACGCTGTTCGCCGCCGGCCTGCCGCGCGTCGACCGGCTGCAGGCGGCGTCGGTGAACGCGGTCGCCGGCACCTGGTGCGAACTGGACGAAGGATTCCGGCGGACCATCTGCCACGCCGGCATCTACGTCCTGCCCGCGCTGCTGGCGGAGGCCGAGGCGACGGGTGCGAGCTACGGCGAGCTGGTGCGCGCCCTGGCCCTGGCGTACGAATGCGTGACCCGCGTCGCCCTGGCCTTTCGCTTTGCCCGGCCGACGGTGCATGCGCACGCATGCTGGTCGGCCATCGGCGCGGCGGCGGGCGTGGCCCTGCTGCGCCGGGAACACGCCGACGTGCTGGCCGGCGCGATGGCGGCGGCAGCCACCACCGCCAGCCTGGGCCCGCGGCCGCACCTGGTCCAGGGCGTGCTGGTGCGCAACGGCTGGGCCGCCGCCGGCGCGGTCAACGGCATGCAGTGCGCGGACTGGTCGGCCTGCGGCATCCGCGGCGTCGGCGGCAGCCTGCCGGCGGTTTATCGGGACATCCTGGGCGGCCAGGCGGACAGCAGCGCCCTGACCGCGGCGCTGGGCGAAGTCTGGTCTGTCGAGTCCGGCTACCAGAAGCTGTATGCGTGCTGCCAGCACGGCCACGCGGCGGTGGAGGCCGTGCTGGAACTGCTGGCCGGCGGCGGGCTGGACGCGCAGGCGGTGCTTGCCATCGACGTGTACACGCACCCGCTCGCGCTGACCCTGGACAATGCGGATCCGCTGACGACCCTGGGCGCCAGGTTCTCGATGCCGCACATGGTGGCCGGACCGCTGGTGTACGGCACGGGGGGCATGGCGGCCTTCTCCAGCGCCGCGCTGACCGATCCGCGCGTGCAGCGGCTGCGCCGCGTGGTGCGCCTGCATCCGTGGCAGGGACCGCTGGAACCGCCGTTCGACCGCCCGGCCCGGGTGGTGGTGCATACCCCGGCCGGACGGCTGCAAGCCGAATGCCTGAGCGCGATCGGCAGCCCGGACCGGCCGCTGGACCTGTCGACGCTGGCGGCCAAGATCGGTGAACTGGCCGGTGGCCTGCTGCCCGGGCTGGCCAGCCTGATCGATGCCGGCGACCCTGCCGGGGACGCGGCCAGGCCCTGGCCAGACATGCTAGCGAGCCTGCGGACTTGACGTCCGCTCAGTCTGCCCTGAGCGGGGCCGCCAGCGCGCGGCAGCGCCTGCCCCGGCTGCTTCCTGAACGCGCAACGGCCATCGGCCGGCCGCCGCGCATGCGCCCGGAACGGCGCCACGCAGCCAGTCGCAGTCTTCGTGTCCGACTCAGGCATAGCGGCTAGGCGCGTACGGTGCAGGGTCGACCACCGGCGACGCACCGTCGAGCATCTCGGCGAGCAGCCGGCCGCTGATCGGCCCCAGCGTGAAGCCCTGGTGGCCGTGGCCGAAGTTGAACCAGAGGCCTGGGTGCCTGGGCGCGGGACCAATCAGCGGCAGCATGTCCGCGGTGCAGGGCCTGGCGCCCAGCCACGGCTCGGGCTCCACCGCCTCGCCCAGGTCAAGCCAGCGGCGTGCAGCCGACTCGGCCCGCGTCATCTGCAGCGGCGTGGCGCGCGCCCCCAGGCTGGCGAACTCCGCGCCGGTGGCCACGCGCAGGCCGGCGCGCATCGGACTCATCATGAAGCCACGGTCGGCATCCTGCAGCGGCACGCTGGGCGGCCGTGCGCAGACATAGTGCCGGTGATAGCCGCGCTTGACGAAGAGCGGCAGGCGATAGCCCAGGCGGCGCAGCATGCCATCGGCCCACGGCCCGAGGGCCAGCACGGCCTGCTGGGCCGTCAACACGCCGTCGACGGTCTCGACGGCCCAGCCGGCGCCCTCGCCGCGCAGGCTTTGCGCGTCGCCTTGCCGAACCTCTCCCCCCTGCCGTACGAACAGCGTCGCGTACGCCGTCACCAGGGCGCCCGGGTCGACCACGCTCCAAGGGTCCTGCCAATGCACGGCGCCGACCGCATCCGCGGCCAGCATGGGCTGCGCGCGCCGCAGATCCGCGGCCGACTCGACGGCGCTGTGCACGCCCCAATCGCGCTCGAGGCGCTCGGCGCGCGCCGTCGCAAGCGCGAAGCTGTCGGCACGGCTGAATATCGCGCGGTAACCGCCGGGACGCGCCAGCGCCAGGCAGTCCGCGGCCTCCATCAAGACCCGATGCTCGTCGATTGCGTGCAGGATGAGGCGGGCATAAGGCGGGACGATGTCGCGATAGCGCGCGGGCGCCGACGCCGACCAGTAGCCCGCCAGACGCGGCATCAGCGTCGGCAACGCCGCCCAGTGGTAGCGGATGTCGAAGCCGCGGCGCAGCGCTACGCGCAGAATCTTGCCGAACTCGCGCGGGAAGGGGTAAGGTTCGACCGCCTCGCGCTGGATCAGCCCGGCGTTGCCGTACGACGTTTCGCGGCCCGGTTCGCGACGGTCGACCAGGCAGACGGTGTAGCCCAGGCGCTGCAGATGCAGGGCGGTACAGACGCCGACCATGCCGGCGCCCAGGACGATGATGCTCTTGCTCATGGCGATGGCTGCTCCTGACGACGGACATTATCGCGTCCCCATGGAGCGTGTGGTGGGCCGCGCGCGCCGAAAGCGCGGCCGCAGGTCCGGGCATGCCGAATGGGCTCGCCGGGCGGCAAGCCAAACGGACACTCCGTCCATGAAGGAACCGATGCAAACTCTCTACAGCGCCACCTTTACATTCGCCATGCACGAAGCGGACGACGAATTCCATGCACTGGACCAGGTGATCGCGCGAGCAGCGAAGTCGATCCCGGGATACCTCGGCGAAGAAGCCTGGGAGAATCCCTCGACGGGCTTGATATCCAACGTGTACTACTGGGAATCCATGGAAGCACTGCAGGCGCTGATGACACATCCCGCGCACGTCGAGGCCAAGCAGCGCCAGGCGGCGTGGCTCGATGGCTATCAGGTCGTCATCGCGCAGATCGTCCGTTGCTACGGCGACGGCCGCATCGCCCATCCGCTCCAGAGGCTTGGCGAGCTTGCGACGAGAGCCTAAGGTAGCGCCATCGACGCAGCCTCCATCAACCACGTGCCATGTCGCTCCTGCCCTTTTTCATCGCCGCCATCGCTCTCGCCATCACGCCCGGCCCCGGCATGGCCTACGTCGTCGGCATGCTGCACGTCGCCGCTGCCGCTCTCGGGCTCTCGCTCCTGATCGCGCAATCGGCCGTTGCCTTCATCGTGCTGAAGTATGTGGGCGCGGCGTACCTGGTCTACCTGGGCATTCGCGCTCTCGTGCAGGCGAACCGACGTCTGCCCAACGATCGGACGGTCAGCCGCGGCATGCGCCGTGCCCTTCTGGAAGGCGCGCTGGTCGAAGCCATGAACGTGAAGACCGCCCTCTTCTTCCTGGCCTTCCTGCCGCAATTCGTCTCGCCGAGCGAGCCGCTGGCGGGTCAATTGGTCATGCTCGGAACCGTTTGTCTCGCCCTGAACACTTTGGTGGACACACTGGCCGTTCTTGGCGCTCACCGCCTGCTCCGCTCCGACGCCATGCGCGTCGCCCGGGCACGCCTGCTGGCGCGTTTGTCGTACCAAGGCTTGTTCTTCGCCGAGCATAAGATATATTCAATATAGATCTTTAAAGCACGTGTCCGAGCAGCGCTGCCCCCATGACCGAACGACTGCGCATCGACGAGCCCGCCACCGGCACATCCACGGCGCCGCAGTGGCGAGCGTTCCTGGAGCTGGGCTTTCGGCCGCTGTACCCGGCGGGGTGCCTCTGGGGCATCGTGGCGGTGGCCGTGTGGGTGTTCGCGCCGCAGTGGCTGCAGGGCGCGCTGTCCGGCGTGCTCTGGCACGCGCACGAGACGCTCTGGGGTTTCGTCGCCACCATTGCCCTGGGCTTTCTGCTCACCGCCAGCGCCAACTGGACGGGTGTCAATCCTTTACGCGGGCCAGCGCTGGGCGGGCTGGCCCTGCTATGGGTATCGGCCCGAGTGGGCTTTCTGGTGCCGGGCCCGACTGCCTTCGTCCTGGCCGCGCTGTGCGAGCTGCTGTTCTACGGCTGGGGCGCACTGGCCCTGGGCCGGACCATCTACGCCACCCGCAACCGGCGCAACTACGGCGTGCCGGTGCTCGTGCTCGCGCTGGGCGTAGCCGACGCACTGTTCCTGTACGCCATCTGGGCCGATGAGTATGCGCTGCTCATGCGCTACTTCTACACTGGGCTGCTGTGCATGGCCGTGATCGCCCTGCTGGTCGCGCGCCGGGTGATCCCCTTCTTCGCCATGCGAGCGGTCACCGGCCTGCATATCCCCATGCACACGGCGAGCGGCCAGTGGCAACTCGCGGCCGGCGCGCTTGCCGTGACGGGCCAGTTGCTCGGCGGGACGATCGCAGCCGCCGTGGGCCTGGCATCTGCCGGTGCGCTCGCACTATGGCAGGTGCTGGCCTGGAAACCCCTGGCCGTGCGGCGCGTGCCGCTGCTCTGGATTCTCTACGCGGGCTACGCAGGGCTCGGCGCGGGCCTGCTCGTGGCGGCGGCGCAGGCCGCCGGCTGGGTGCTGCTTGCGGCCTGGCCGGCGCACGTGATCGGCGTCGCCGGATTCGGCGTGCTCATCATCGGCATGGTCACGCGCACCGCCCTGGGCCACCTGGGCCGCCCGCTGCGCACGGACCGCAGCATGGTGGCGGCCTATGTGCTGGTGATCGCCGCGGCCGTGCTGCGCCTGGTTGCGCTGCTGCCCACGCCCCTGTCCCTGGGTACGCTGCATGCCTCGGCCGGGGCCTGGGAACTGGCCTTCGCCCTGTATCTGTGGCGCTTCCTGCCCATGCTGATCCGTCCGCGAGTCGATCAACCGCTTTCCGTGCCAGCCCCGCAACCCGGCAGCTCGGGCAGGCCCTCGTGAGCGAGGCTTTCGCATGCGTCTGACCACGATGACCGACCACGCGCTGCGCCTGCTGATGAGGTAGCGCCCCGGCCGGAACGCCTCCGCACCATCGCCGAGATCGCCGCGGCCCATCGCGTTTCATTCAGAAGCCCACCTGATGAAAGTCACGCATCAGCTCGGCCGGCACGGCTGGATCGAGACCGTGCGCGGCAAAGGCGGCGGCATGCGCCTCGCGCGCGCACCGCAGGACATCAATCTGGGCGCAGTGGTACGCAGCATCGAGCCTGATCTCGACCTGGTGGAGTGCTTTGCCACCGGCAGCCAGTGCACGCTGACGGGCGACTGCCGTCTGGCAGGTGTGCTTGGCGGCGCCCTGCGCGCCTTCATGTCGCACCTGGACGGCTACACCCTGGCCGATCGGCTGCCGGGCTCGGACCTGCCGGCGCCGGACCTTCTGTTGCGGATAGCACCGCACCGGCCCGCATGAGCTACGGGCTGCCGGTCGTCCTGCATCTGTTCGCTCTCGCGATCATGTTCTGACATTTCGCGACAGCCACGCTGTGCAGACGACGCGGCCTGCCGCGTTGGCCTGCACCCGAGTGTGCTCTGCCACGTCCTCGCCATGCGTGTCAATCGTGCCCAGAACGAATGCCGGCGCCTGGCGGTCATTCGTTACGCGGAAGGCGGCACGATTTTTCTTCTTGAGCCGGCACCGTCAGCGCGGCGCGTCACCGCCGCACTCGCATGCCATGACAGCTATTTCGCCATGTCTGGCTGGCCACGCATCAGACCCGCCAACCTCGAACGAACCCATTCGGCGTCGTAGGCCTCCTGCGCCGCCTCACGTCGCAAGGCCGCTCGCCGGAAGTCTTCAGGCATGCCGTCCCAAAGGCTCAGAATGGACGCCCCCAGGAAGGCCAGCACCCGCTTCTCGTGTTCGTCGAAAACCTCGAGCGGGAATGTAGCCGCCGCCGGCAGATGCTGCGAGCCGCCCTCATCCTCCCACTGCGCAGCGCCTCGCTGGCGGGAAAGGCTCTCAGGGTTCACACGCCCCCCTTTTTTCCCTGCTGCTGTGCTTGGCGGTCCGCGTCGGACTGGTTCCGGCCCTTGTCCTGGTCCGGCTGCTGCCTGCTGCTCTGGTCGGCCTGCTCCTGCTGCCTGCGACTTTCCTCGGTTGACGGCTGGCCTGGCTGTTGGGTGTTCACGGTGGAAGTCTGTTGTTGGGTCATGATATTCATCCCTTTCTGTCGTGCGCGGCAGTTGCCGCACACACCCAGGCTACGCGCACGGCGGGCCCGCACCTAACTTTCATTTGAAACACATCTAGCGTGTTCGGTTCGCTGTCTGAAGTGGTAGCCCGGATCGCGGCCCAGCCCCCCTCTCAAACCTGGATATATCCACCCACCCGGCTCGCCGAAGGCTTGCCCCGGTGGGATAAACAATGGCAAGCGCGCACCGCGGCCGCAAGCAAAGACCCGCTCGAAACAGAGAAGAGAATAGCGCCCTCTCTTTACCAAGCGGGCATCGATGCGTCGAGTCGCTCCATGTCGATTTGCTTCTTGCGCGATATATCCATGGGAAAACCATCACGATATTCAGATTGAATTGAGGAAGTCACAAATGGCATTGGACGGGCCAACTTGCCAGGATGCAAGATGATTTCAAATCAAACATCGCGGACTCCGGCTTTCGTCATGGAACGCAAAGCAAATGAGTCCCGCCCAAGATGTGTCAGCGCTTTCCCCGAGGAGGAACTTAATGAAAATATCAACGTACTTACGCGTGCTTGCGCTTGTCTTGCTCCAAAGCTTCAGCGCCATGCCCTGGGGGAACGCCACGGCGGCGGAGTTCCCGAGCAAACCGATCCGGCTCATCACCCCTTACGCGGCAGGCGGATCCACCGACACGTTGGCGCGCATAGTCGGACCCAAGATGTCCGAAGCGCTTGGCGTGCCGGTAGTGGTCGAGGCCATGCCTGGCGCCAACGGAGCTATGGCGCTGTCGCACCTGGCCAAGTCCGCGCCCGACGGCTATACGATGTTGATCACCACCGCCAGCCCCATCGTCGTCAATCCGCATACCTTTCCCAATGTTCCCTACGATCCTCTCAAGGATTTCACGCACATTTCCCTAGTGGCGAGATCCGAAGCGGCTTTTCTGGTCAATCCCTCGATACCGGCCAACTCTCTGCAGCAACTGATCGACCTGTCCAAGACGCGACCGATCCGCATCGGGGTGGCGGGTGCTGGCGGACAGCCGGAACTGATCTTGGCCAAAATCAACACAGATAGCGGCGCCCAGTTCGACGTCATCCCGTATAACGGCGGCGGCCCGGCGATCATCGACGCAGTTGCCGGGCACGTCGACGGCGTATTGAATGACATCGCGGGCAACGTCGGCCCGATGGTCAAGGCCGGAAAACTGCGATCGGTGGCGGTGCTGACTTCAAACGACAAGTCGGCCATGCTTCCCGGAGCGGCCACGCTGGCCAACCAATCCTTGCCGACGCAATGGGAGCTGCGCAACTGGCTGGTATTGCTCGGACCGGCGAACATGCCGCCCGCGATCTCCGAGAAACTGCGCAAGCTGGTCAGCGATGTGGTTGCCGACACGGGCGTGATCGAGAACCTGAAGACCGGATCGATGGTGCCATTTGCTTCCGAGTCGACGGCCGAAGCGCACGAGTTCATCACCAACGAATACATGATCTTTCGTGACATCCAGAAGCAGACCGGCGTGAAAGTCGAATGATCCGCCGGCCGACGCGCGGCCGACAGCTCTCTTTGATGGAAAAACACTATGACTGATCTCCACCAACCGGAATGCGTGGTGCGAAGCAATGACTCGCTCGGCGAGGTTCCACTTTGGAACAGCGTGCAAGGCAAGCTGTGGTGGATCGATGTCAGGGCCCCGTTGATTCAATCTTGGGACCCTGTCAGCGGCGAACACCAGCGCTTCGACATACCGGGGCGTTCCGTGGGTAGTTGGGCGTTTCGCCAAAGCGGCGGCATGATCGTCGCATTGCATGACGGCGTGTACCACTTCGAGCCGACGACAGGATCCTGCAAGCGCCTGCTGGCTCTGGAAGCGGACCAGGAAGGGCATCGCCTGAACGATGGGCGCTGCGACCGGCGCGGCCGCTTCTGGATCGGCACCATGCACGACACGGTACGCGAATTCCAGGGTTCGTTCTATTGCGTACAGCCCGACCTTTCCGTCCAGAAACTCTTCGGAGGGATCGACATTCCAAATTCGGTGGTGTTCAGCCCGGACGATCGCTTGATGTACTTCGCGGACAGCACGGCCAAGAAGATCTGGGTATTCGATTTCGATCTTGCCGCGGGCGCCTTGTCGAACCGGCGCGTATTCGTCGATTGCGCGGCCGACCCTGGCGTGCCGGACGGATCGGCCATGGACGCCGACGGCTGCCTGTGGAACGCCAATTACGGCAACGGCCGTATCGTCCGCTATACACCCGGCGGCAAGGTCGACCGTATCGTCGCGCTGCCTGTCACGCAACCCACTTGCTGCAGTTTCGGCGGCCCGGATCTCGATACGCTGTACATCACCACGGCGCGGCAGAAACTCACGGCGGAACAGTTGGCGCCGCAGCCACTCGCGGGGGGAGTCTTCGCGCTGAAGACCGGCGTCAAAGGCATCGCGGTGCCGGGTTTTGCCGGGTGACAGTCGGCGATATCGGAGGATGAACATGGCTTTGGACATTTCCACGCAAGCCGCGCGGCAAGCGCTGATCGAGCGCTGCGCGGGCATCAGCACGGCGACCTGGTCCGACGCGCTGGACGATTTAGGCCTGGCCGGGGTGATATCCGGCCTGCCGATGCGCAGTGGCACGGGCCGCCGCTGCGGTTTCGCCGTCACCGTGCGCGGCGAGGTCGGGAAACTCGGGAGCCATTCGCTCGCCGAGTTCGGCCAGGCCGAGATGGTGGCGGCGGCTGGACCGACTCAGGTGCTGGTGGTCGATGCCGGCGGGGCCGAGGTCTCGGCCATGGGTGGCATCGTCGCGTTGTCCGCGCATCTCAGAGGCATCGAGGCGGTCGTCATCGACGGTGCCTGCCGGGATATCGATGACATCCGCACGGCCGGATTGTGGGTGGCTAGCCGGCATGTCACGCCCAGATCGGGCAAGCGGCGCACCAGACTCGGTCATATCGGCGAACCGCTCGATATCGGCGACGTCCGCATCTGCGCGAACGACCTGGTGATTGGCGACAGCAATGGCCTGGTGGTCGTGCCGTTCGACAGACTCGAAGACATGCTGGCCATCGCCGAGCGCGTCAATGCCTCCGACCGGCAGTTGGAGGGACAAGTGGCGGCGGGCCGTTCCTTGCTGGACGCGGCGGCGCCGTGACGGCAATGCCAAGCGGCCGCGACGCGATGGATGGCATGCCGGCCACGCTCAGCACGCAATTGATCGATGCTCTATTTGCCCAGCGGCGTGCCGGCATCCCGGCGGCGATCCGTCGCAAGACCCGTCTGCACATTGCAGATAACCTGGCGATCGCAACTGCCGCGCGCGAGACCAGTGCTCTCGCCAGGCAGTTGCCGTGGTCTTTTCAGACGGGTGGTCAGCTCGCGCCGGCGATGGTCGCTTTCGTCATGTCAGCCTACGGCCACATCCTGGATTTCGATGACATTCACGACTTCGCACGAGTCCATCCCACCGCCGTGACGTTGCCGGCAGCACTGGCTGCGGCGCGGGCCGGCGGCGCCTCGGGAGCGGATGTGGTCGACGCGGTCGCCCTGTCCAACGAACTGTTGTGCCGGCTCGGCTCGATCTGGAGGCCGATAGGACGCGGCCCGGGTTCGGACTGGTTTCTGAGCCAGCTATTCGGCTATTTCGCCGCGGCGCTGTCGGCTTGCATCGTATTGCGGATGAACGCGGAAAACACGCGTTCGGCCCTCGGATTGGCATACATGCAGGCGGCCGGCGGCAAAGAAGCGGGCTTTGGCGTGGGCGGCAATGCCCGGGCCATCTACCCGGCGTTCGCCTCGATGGGAGGCGTCAACGCCGCATTGCTGGCACTGGCGGGAGTCGTGGGCCCGCCGACGGCACTGGACGGCGCGGCCGGGTTTTTCCCGCTCTACTTCGGCAGGAATCTGGACTCGGCTCAGCGCGCGCAGCTCCTGCGCGCCGATGCGTGGATGTGGAGCGATACCTGCATCAAGCCCTGGCCAAGCTGCCGCATTTCGCATCCCTATGTGTACGCCGCACAACGTCTGCGCGAGGATATGGGCAGGGATCGCATCGAGCGCATCGTGATCAGCGTGAACGGTTCGGCCGCCAAGTTGTGCGCGCCGCTGGCGCAGCGGCTCAGGCCGCAGACCTTGCAAGACGCCAAATACAGCATCCCGTTCATGGTCGCCTTTACGTTGGTGCATGGCGAGGTCAGCCTGAACACGCTCACCGATGCGTCCCTGCACGACGCGCACGTGCTGGACATGGCGCAGCGTATCGAACTGGTGCAGGTCGATACCGATGAACCGGGTTTGCCGCCGGCGGCGATCACCCTGTACGGCGGCGGCGCATCCCGCACGGTTGCCGGGCCGTTCAATCCTCCCGATTCGGAAGACGCGGTACGCACCAAATTCCGGTCCTGCTTTGATTTCGCCGGCTTGGGCGCGAGCGCGCACGCCGCGTGGATCGCCGTGGACGCTCTGGACCAGGGCGGTGTCGGCGATTTGCTGGAGCTGATGCGGGTCGAACCGGTCGGTCAATCGTAGGCACCATCGCAGCCAGCCGCCGGCGCCCGACCGTGCACGGGGGCGCCTGCGGCGCACCGCAAACGTCGCTAAACCGCGCTCGGTGCAGTTCCGGATACCGCGCCCGAAGCGCGCAGGGCGGCGATCCGCTCCGGCGCCAGGCCCAGCACGCCGCTCAGGATATCGTCGGTATGCTGCCCGAGGCAGGGTGGCGGCCGGCGGATCGGCAGGGGATTGCCGTCGATGCTGATCGGTGAGCGCACCATCTTGATCGACCGGTACAGCGGATGCTCGACGTCCTGGACCATACCCATCGCCCTGATCTGCTCACTGTCCAGAGCATCTGCAACCGTGTTCACCGCCGCGCAGGGAATGGCGTTCCGCGCCAGGCTCTGCAGCCACCATGCCAAAGGCTGCGCGGCGAAGACGGGTTTCAATTGCTGATTCAGCGCTTCGCGATGCGCGATACGAGCCGTATTGATCGAGAATCGCTCATCGTCTCTCAGATCCGGGCGCTCGATCAGGGTGCAAAGGCGTTTCCATTGCGGCTCGTTGCCCAGGCCCAGCGCGAGCCAGCGGTCGCTGGTTTCATATACCTCGTAAGGCACCAGATTTGGATGCGCGTTGCCATAGCGGTGGGGGAAAATACCCGCTACCAGATAGTCGCTGACGATGTTGGGCATGCAGGCCAACGCCGTTTCCATCATCGATGTGGAGACCTTGGGCGCCCGTCCGGTCGACTGTCGCTCGTACAGCGCCGATTGCACCGCGATGCAGGCGGTCAGGCCGGTCAGTACGTCCATGATCGGCGCTCCCACCTTCATCGGCGATCCATCGGGGTCACCGTTCAGCGCCATCATTCCCGACTCGGCCTGGATGGTGAAGTCGAACGCGCCGCGGCGCCGATCAGGGCCGCGATCCCCATAGCCCGTGATCTCGCATATCACGCATTGGGGATTGATGGCCCGCAAGCGAGTTTCCGACAGACCCAATTGTTCGAGCGCGCCGGCAATCGCGTTGATCACCAGCACATCGCTCTTGGCGATCAGCGCCTCGAGCGTCTGCATGCCATCGGCGTGCTTGAGATCCAAGCCGATCGAACGCTTGTTGCGATTGACCGAGAGATAGTAGGGATTGTCGGACGGAAACGGACCGGAACCCCAGCGCCGCGTGGCGTCCCCGTCCAGCGGATGCTCGATCTTGATGACGTCGGCGCCCAAGTCGCCCAGAAACATCGTCAGGTAGGGACCGGAAATGAAACGGGTCAGATCCACCACGCGGATGCCTGATAACGGTGCCATTCGGTGATCCTTTGAGATGCTAAGCCCTGGCCAAAATGACCGTGCTATGCATGGCCAGCGGACCGCCTTGGCTATGTACCAGGGCCGTCTCGGCGCCGGGCACCTGGCGCGCGCCACATTCGCCGCGAATTTGCCGAACCGCTTCGATGCCATGGGCCAGGCCGGAGAAACTATGGCCCCAGGACAAGCCACCGCCGTGTGTGTTCATCGGGTGGCTGCCGGCCGGGCGCAGCTTGCCGTCGCTCACGAAAGCACCGCCCTCGCCCTTCTTGCAGAAGCCCAGATCTTCGAGCATCCGCAGCGCCGTGATGGTGAAACAATCGTAGATCTCGAGCAGATCGATGTCATCGTGCCCGAGCCCGGCCATCTGCAACGAACGCGCGCCGGTGTGGACCGCGCCGGATTCCATCCAATCGTGCATGACGTTGACGTAGCCCTGGAAGGTATAGTCTTCGGCGCCGCCCAGGACCTGCACCGCGGCCTTGCGGCAGTCGCGCGCTCGTTCCTTGGTGGTGATGACCATCGCGCCCGCGCCATCGTTGGAGATGCAGCAGTCGAACAAATGCAATGGATCGGAGATCATGCGTGAGTCGGTCACGTCGGCGATCGTCAACGGCTTTTGCATGATGGCTTGTGGATGCATCGCCGCCCACATGCGTGTTGAGACCGCGATCTCGGCCAGTTGTTCGGAAGTGGTGCCGAACTCATGCATGTGGCGGCGCGCAGCCAGCGCGAACCAGGAAGGCACCAGCGTGCCCCACGAAACGTCGAATTCGCCGTGCGCATAGGCCATCTTTTCCACATTGGCCTGGCGCGACGCACCCCGGCTGCCGCCGCCGATCACGACAATGGTCTGCGCCAGACCGGCCGCCACCGCCAGCGCAGCGTGCAGGATGTTGGCCGAATGCGCCGCGGCAGCCGCGTCGACGGTGCTGAAATAGCGCATCGGATGTCCCAGCAGTTCCGACCAGTAGGCAGGAAAGGCGGTGGCCGCGCTGTCGGTAGGACTGCGGCCGCCGGCGATGCCGTCGACATCCTCGATCGTCAGGCCGGCATCGGCGAGGGCGCCTTCGATCGCTTCGAGCAAGAGTTCATCATTGCTGTGCGAAAGATCGCCCTGCTCGGTCGTGTATACGCCGACGATCGCCGACGACTGAAGCAAACGGCGGGTGGCATGCAAGTCATCAGTGCGCATTACGGTCTCCCGGCGGTGGACGCGGACGGCGCAGCCGCATCGCATGGACGAAAGCGGAACAGGGAAATATCCGGCGTCACGTCGTCGAACACGATCTCTACCGGCATGCCGATGCGTAGATCGCCAAGCGGTGCAAGCAGGTTCGATAACAGCCGCACATTCGTGTCGGCCACGTCGACCAGGGCGACGGCATAGGGCACGTCTTCTTTGAAGGCGGGCACCGGCGGACGATGCACCACGGTATAGCTGTAGACGCTGCCTTGCGGCCGCACACGTGTCCAGGCAAAGCCATGTCCATGGCAGCGCGGGCAGGCAATGCGCGGCGGGTGGTTATAGAAATGGCAGGCGGTACATTGCTGAAGCCGCAGCTCATGATGCTTGAGCGCTTGCCAGAATGGTCGGGCCAGTTCGGATGGGACCGGCAGCGGCTTGGCCGCCGCGACGGGCTCCGACGAGGTTGAATCACTCATGTTTGCATGCTCCCAGGGGTTGCGTCAGCCAATGGCCGGATCGCACGTGCGCGGCGACGGCATCGTCGCAATCGGCCGCCGAGCCCATCGCGGTCAGCAGCGGCAACACGGCGCGTGTGATGAAGTTGACGGGATGTTCTTCGATGAAGCCGATGCCGCCCAGCACGTCGTAGCACTTCATCAAGGCAGCCCAGGCGGTATCGCGCGCGAACGCCGCAGCGGCAGCGGCCAGTGAAAAGCGATCGTCGGCCTGATGTTCGAGCCCCGACAACGCACGCAGGCTGAGCAACTCGGCGGCATCGGAAGTCGCCAGCATGTCCACCAGTGCGTGCTGCACCGCTTGATAAGCACCGATCGCATGGCCGAATTGCATACGCACCCGGGCATAGTCGACAGCGATGGCCAGTGCAGCCTGGGCAGCGCCGATGAGCTGCGCGGCCGCCAGACAGCGATGGGTGGCCAGCGCTTCTTCCCACAGCGCACGGCCGGCGTCGGCTGGTGCCAGCACGCGGATGCGCTCGTCCGCCAGGTTCGTCAGCAGCACGTGGGAAGCGCGTGCGGTGGTGGGCACAATCTGGCCACGCGCGGCGTCGCCAAGCTCGCGCAGCACCAGGCCCTGCGCGGCCGTCCATTGGATGACGCCGATGCGCGCCGGACCCGCATCGGCAAGCAGGCCCGCACGGCCACCGTCCAACTCGGGCAGCGCCTGCGGCAAGGCCAACTGCAAGGTGCCGGCCGCGACATCCTCGATCAGATCCGCCGGCGGATGCGCGCTTCTTGCCAGGACGGCGCCGAGCGCCACGCTCTCGGCGAAGCCGGCCACGCGCGCCGCGCGCCCCAGTTCCAGCGCGATCACGCCGGCGGCGGGCAGGCCGCTGGCCGATCCGCCCAGCGACTCCGGGATGGCGACACCGAGCCAGCCCATGGCGCCCATCTCATTCCACAGGCGGCGCTGGCCATCGGCATCGCGCGTGAAGCGCGCGGCGCTCTGCGCAAAAAAATCTCGCGCCGAGTCGCGCAATATCGACAAAGTATCGTCGGCAACAGTCTGCATCGTCTTCGTCCTCAGTCTCGCGGCAGATTCAGGCCGCGCCGCGCGATGACGTTGCGCGTGACGAAACGGCCGCCTTGCCCATGGTTATTGAAAGATTCGCGCAGATACCATTCGACGCGGCCAGCCAGCACGGCGCGTGGATCGCCGCGTTCGATCAGGCACTGCGGACCGACGACCTCCAATAGCAATTTGCCGAATTGGGGGTTGAAATCCTTGCGGTACAGCTGCGCCATGGATGCCTCCCAGGTCGGCACTTCTCCTCGTGCTTGCAGCATCACGACGCGCCAGCAGACCATTCGCCAGGCTTCCAGATAGGCGGCCAGGCGGCCCACCGCCTCGCGGATGGAACTGCGCCGCCATAGCCCCGTCTGGCGCGCGTATTCGGCGACGTCTTCGAGCTGAGCCATATACTTGGCCGGCAGGTCCAGGCCCGAGCGCTCGAAATTGAGCGCGGTCGCCATGTGATAGAAGCCGCGGTTGGGTTCTCCCAGAAGCGCGCTGGCGGGGATATGCACGTCCTGCAGATGCACTTCGTTGACCATATGCCCCGTAAGACAAGGCAGGTGATTGACCGTGACGCCAGGCAGGTCCATGTCCATCAGGAACAGACTCACGCCGCCATGGCGCTTCTGCGATGCATCGGTGCGCGCCGCCAGCAGCATCGACGTGGCGTAGTGCCCGTAGGTGATGTACAGCTTGCTGCCGTTGGCCACGAAATAATCGCCCTGGCGTGTCGCCTTCAGTTCCATGGCCGCCAGGTCGCTGCCTGCATTGGGTTCCGTGAAACCCAGGCAGATCACTGTTTCGCCGCGGGCGATCGGCGGCAGATAGGTCGCCTTTTGCTCTGGCGTGCCGAACTCGATCAGCGCCGGGCCGACGATATAGCGGCCGTGGCCGCCGAAAGTCGGCACCCGGAAATAGCCCTCGAGTTCACGCAGCGCGGCATGGCGCATGAAAGCATCCGTGGTGCCGCCGCCATATTCTCGCGGCCAGTGCAAGGTGTACCAGCCGCGTTCGATCAGGTTCAGGTCCATCTGCCGGCCGTGCGCTAGATACGCTTCGCACTCGGGGTCCAGCGATAGCCACTCGGGCCGCTGCAAGGACTGGAATGCGGCGGCGACCTCGCGCTTGAAGGCTTCGATGGCGGGATCGAATTCGATGATCATGCTCGATTTTCCTGATATGTCCTTTGACTTTTCACCAGCATGTCCGGCGGCCGTTCAGTCTGCCGCCAGACGCAGGCTCGCATCGCCCACATCGCGGATCTGACCATTGACGCTGGCCTCGATCCGGCAATGCAACAGACAGCCACCATCGAGCGTGGACTCGTGTCCGGCATAGCGCACGGAATAATGCGGTGCCTCGCCGACGAGCATGATGCCGCGATGGGAGCAGTGCAGCCGCAGCAGCAGCCCCGGTTCGGGCGCAAGCTCGGCAAGTACCTGAGCCATCCAGGCGACACGTAATGAGCCATTGACTACGGCATCGGCAAAATTCGCCTTGCGCGCGAAATCGCGGTCGTAGTGAATAGGGTCGGTCACGCCGACGGCAGCGCAATAGAAAGCCAACTGCGTCATGGTGACCGCCGGCAGGTCCACGCCGGCCAAGACGTCGCCAAGGCGGCAGGATTGCAGACGCGCGCGGTTCAACGGATGTACGGTCAAGACGCCGCCCCCCGGTACACCATCGTCGAGCGTACGCAAGCGACTTCCTCCTGCTGTGCGTCGCGATAGCGGGTTTGCGTGACGATGATCGCCAGCGGCCCGCTCTTGCCCTCGCGCACAAAGGCATCCGCCAGGGTCCGCTCGGCGCTGATCGTTTCGCCAAGACGCAGCGGGCGCGAGAATTTCACTTCGGTGCCGCCATTGACCGGATCGCGCAGCGAAGCATCGATGGTTTCGTGCGGACGCACATCGCAGCCGACATCGGCGTCCGCGCGAAACAGATGCGCGATCGCCATCATCGGGACACCCAATGACGGATCGGCGGGAAGACCGAGCGCTTCGCGCAGGCGTCTGACGGTCACGGCGTCTGCCGTGGCGCTTCCCAGCGCATCGAGAAGCACGCCCTTCTTGCCGGCGAGGCGCGCGACGGCATCGTGAAGATTTGAGTGAGGCGATAACATGATGAGAACGCGAACCTGTTCGCGTGAGGAATCAGACGAACATCATGTTCTGTCAGGGCGCTGACGCAGTCCAATGTGATTTTTGGCTTTGTCGATTCGATTGGCATATCATTGCGGCCAGCCAAATGTAATCAGGGTTGAACGTGGATCTCCGACATTTGCGGTACTTCGTGGCGGTCGCCTCAGAGCTGCATTTCGGCCGCGCTGCGCAACGCCTGCATATCACCCAGCCGCCGTTGAGCGTCGGCATCCGTCAGCTCGAAGATCAGCTCGGCTTCCGGCTGTTTCACCGGGACAGCAAGCGCGTGGCTTTGACGCCGACCGGCCAAGCCTTTCTGCCGAAGGCGCATGAACTGCTGAACCAGGTGGACAAGGCCGAGGAATTCGGGGCAGCGCTGGCCAAAGGGCACGCCGGGCACCTGGATATCGGTTTCACCGGCGCGATGCTGTTCCGTGGCCTGGGCGAATTCCTGTCATTGTTCGAGGCGCTGCATCCGCATGTCGAATTTTCCTTGCATGAGGGTTCGTCGCTGGAGCAAAAACGCTTGGTGCGGTCCGGCCGCCTCGATGCCGGTTTCGTCAATGTCGGCGATTCGGGGGACTTCGGGAATCTGGTGTGTTTCAAAGAACGCTACGTCGTCTGCCTGCCGGAAAAACATCGCTTTGCCGACTGCTCCTGTATCGACCTGGCGAGCCTGCGCGACGAGCGCTTCGTCATCTTCGCTCGCGGGCCGTCGCCGGGGCACTACGATCATCTCATCGCCCTGTGCGCGCAGGCTGGTTTCGAGCCGCGCAGCCGGCTCGAAGTGCAGCAGTTTCTGAGTGTTGCCGCCATGGTGGCAAGCGGCCTGGGCATATCGGTGGTACCAGCGTCCATCGCCCGTTCGGCGATGCCGGGAGTGCGCTTCATTGCCCTCGAAGGAAGCGAGATCCAGCCGACCGCCTTTCTGATCTGGGACCCCAAGCGCGAGACGCCCGGGCTGGATGCGTTCGTCGATACGCTGAAACAAGTGCTGGTGCGGTCCGAGCTTGGCAATTTGTCGGCGTAAGGCGCATGGGTGCGGCGCGGACATCCGTGCCGCGGCCACGAAAGCTCCGCCCATGTCGCATGTCGACCGCGGACCCAGTCACGGGCCGGTTCGTTCTCATTTCGAGCCTCGCCGTCATCCCGATCGTCCCGGTCCGGGGCCGATAACCCCGGGGGAGGCAGGCCGATGCGCGGACCAAGGAAAAGCCTGTGCCGGTCGTTAGCCGACAGCAGCCCTCTCACCATTGAAGACCATACCAACCAGCACTTCACGAGCGTCGCTAGAAGGACTAAATTCAGGCTAAAATTAGTCTTTGCCTGCCAGGTCGTCCGAGACCGCACTATGAAATACTCCGCTCAAATCAAACCGATCAGCTACCTCAAGAGCCACACAGCGGAAATCGTCACGCAATTGACCGAGACCCGCGAACCGCTCCTGATCACCCAGAACGGCGAAGCCAAGCTGGTCGTCATGGATGTCCAGTCGTTCGAAGAGCAGGAACAGACCCTTGCCTTGCTGAAGATGCTCGCGCTCGGCAACCGCGAGATAGAGCAAAGCCAGTATCGCGGCGCCGCCGACGTGTTCGCGGAGCTGGATAAAGAAGAATGACGGTCAAGGTCGTCATCCTGCGATCGGCTCAGGCCGATCTGCAAGACCTGAGAAGCTACCTCGTCAAGAAGTTCGGCAAGGCCACTTGGCAGAAGAGCTATGCAGGCATCAAGGAGGCCGTCGCTCGCATCGAGACCCGCCCGCAAGCCGGCCGGATGCCCGATGAACTGGCCACACTCAACTTGATGCAATACCGGCAAGTGCTGTCCGGCATGAATCGCATCATCTATGAGCTCAGAGGCGATACCGCATTCGTGCACATCATCTGCGACATGCGCATGGACCTGAGGACCCTGCTGATGCGCCGGCTGCTGCGCGCATCGTAGTGAGGTGGTGAGCCCAGCGGGGAACTCGTCTCGCGGTGTATCGGCCGCTCCCCCGCAGTCTTCCACGTCCCTCTTACTGCTGCCCGTCCTCCCCACAGCCGTATTGCTGGACTAGCGCCTGACTCCGCCGGAACGCAACACCCGGATGGTCTTATGCGCCAGCGCAGACGAGCTTGCCGCCTTGAGCCCGATCGGCCACGCGACCTGTTGCGCGTTCTGTTTCTACGGCGGTGGGATCGTGGCTGGCAGCAATCGGGCTCGACTCTTCCTTCAGGACGCCGCCGGGGCACGTACATGGCATGGAGCCGCCGCGCATGGCACGGATCAAGCAAACGCAGACCAATAACGCTCGCAGGACCGCCAATGCGCCGCCACTGGATTGATGCGGTCTTACAATCACGAACGGCTGAATATGGCTCTGAAGGCTTCGTACCCCAAACAGCGGTTGACAATCGCCGCGTACCGTTGCTGCTGGCGTGCACCGCCAAGAAAAATGGGCTTTCCGTACCCTGCGAATGTCTCGCCATACATACTACAGAGAAGTACCGAACTTGAGGTGTCTAGATGGTGACCCTACGCCAGATCCGCTATTTCGTGGCGATAGCTGAAGAGTTGAGCTTCGTAAAGGCAGCGGCAAGACTTCACGTATCACAGCCGCCGTTATCCTCGCAGTTAAAGGCGTTAGAGGATGAACTCGACGTAAAGCTCCTGACCCGCGATAGCCGCGTCGTCGAGCTGACAGACGCGGGTAGGACGTTCCTGAATGGCTGCCGCCGCATCCTGGCCGACCTCCAATCCACTGTACAAGAGACAAACCGCACAGCAGCGGGCGAACTGGGCACATTACGTATTGGTGCCGTGGCGAGTTCCATCATCAGCATTTTGCCCACCATTCACGGGCAGCTCTCCGCGACAATGCCCGACATGGAAATTGTGGTGGACCACCAGGGATCGCGCGAGCAATACCTGTCACTCATGCGCGGCGACATTGACATTGCGATGCTTCACGCGGCGCCGAATGATGAAAGACTGGAGATCGCTCCGCTTCACCGCGAAAGCCTGTGCGCGATCATGCAAAAGACGCACCCACTGGCAAGCGCAAAGACATTTTCGCTGAACATGCTGGCAGACGAGAATTTCGTCAACTATCCACGCAAGTCTGCACCGGCGATGTTCGACCTCGTCATCAGCACGTGCATGCTGGCCGGCTTTAGCCCAAGACTTCGGCATACTGGCGACTTCATGACCATGGTGCAGATGGTCGGGATGGGTATGGGCGTTGCCCTCGTGCCTCGCTCCTTGGCGATCTGGTCGAACGGCATGATCACGGCACGGGAACTGGACGGGGCGGCGCCCACGATCGGAGTCGAACTTGCCTGGAAGAAAGACAATGCATCGACGCTCGTGCAGCGCGCAGCACGAGTCATCCTGGACTGCGTGACGCCCTTGGCTACTGCGAAGGTGCAGTTTCCGGCCACGGTCCAGAGAGAAACCCGGCCAGCACGCGGATCAGTTCGGCCGGCAGCCACAGGCTCCCGACATCCTACTCGCTCCAGGTAACAGCCAGACTCACGGCAACGCCATCCAACGATCCAGGTGCGTGTTCTGGCAACCCTCCGTTGCCCGCGTGCCCGCTGGCACGGGCTGCTCCGAGTTTTTCAATGCATGATTGTGCCGCCGTCCACCGACAGAGTCTGGCCAGTAACGAGCTTGCTGGCGTCGGACAGGAGATACAAGATTGCGCCGGCGAGATCCTCAACCTGTAGTGTCTTCTGAATCGCTTGGTTGCTGCGGATCACGTCCAGGGCACTAGTAACCTTGCCGCCAAAAAACTCCTTGGTGCCCTCCGTCATGACCGCGGCCGGAGCGACCGTGTTCACACGGATCAAGTCGCGCCCGAGCTCTCGAGCGAGGCCCCGAGTCAGGCCGATTACCGCTGCCTTGGATGCGGTGTAGTGCAAGCGGCCGGGCATGCCATAAGTTGCGGCCAGGGATGAGATGTTGACGATGCTGCCGCCGCCGCTCTTGCGCATGGCAGGCACCACCGCCTTGCAGCAGTTCCATACCCCCTTGACGTTAACCGCCATGGCCGCATCCCATTCCTCCTCCGGAATGTCGTCGAAGCGACCGCCTTTGAGGGTGCCGTAAAGCGCAGCGTTATTGACGAGACCGTCAATCCGGCCGAATTTTTCGACAGCAAGCTGCGCAGCAGCCAACGTGGACTCCGAGCTTGCGACATCCATCGTCGTCGCCACAACGTGCTGAGTGGCCTGAGCGACCAGATCGGCCGTCTCCGCACAATCACTCACGTCGCAGACCAATACACTGGCGCCGGCTCGCCCGAGTGCCACCGCGTATTCACGGCCGATACCGCGTGCCGCCCCGGTCACCACAACCACTTTCCCTTGCATGTTCATTCGAGTCCTCGACGTGAAGGTGTAAAGGGAAATTGTAGGACTCGAAAGCCTCGGGACTCTTTCGAAAACGAAATTGTCGCTGTTGATTTTCAAACTGTACAAGCCGGGAGTTGGACAGGATCATTGCTCGATCAAACAACGGAGCAATCACATGGCGGGCAGTTCACCGAACTCGAGCATCATCGAACTTTCGGCCAGCGAAGGGGTCGCTGACATTCGTTTGAATCGTCCCGAAGTCCTCAATGCATTCAGCGACGATTCGGTCAGGGCCCTGGTAAGCGCGCTGCGGCAAGTCGACCGCAGACCTGATCTCAACGTCGCTGTTCTCAGCGGAAATGGCCGCTCATTTTCCAGCGGCGCTGACGTGCGCCAGCGCCAGTTGCGCAGCCGTGAGGAGTTGATCGCGCTGGGTGGTCCCGAAGGCGACGGCGCGAAATGCGCCGATATCTTCACTCAGTCCGTCAACTGGAAACCCGTAGTCGCTGCGGTCCACGGCTATGCGATCGGCATGGGTCTGGGCGTTGCCCTGTCATGCGACCTCATCGTCGCCGAAGACGGCACACAGTTCCAAGTAACCGAAACGTTGAGAGGGCTATCCAGCGTACGTTACATGGAGATGCTCAAAATGCGCGGCAGCGGCTCGTTTGCGATAGACGTCACCTTGACCGGCCGCTGGTTCAGCGCACAAGAAGCGTTGGCCGCTGGTGTGATCGATCGCGTTGTCGCGCAGGGCAGCGCCTATCAAGAGGCGCATCGGATCGCCAGGCAGATTGCCGACCATCCGCCCTTGGGCATACGGGCTTCCGTGCGTTCGCGCCGCATGGCTCTGGACGCCGCTGAGCGACGAGCCGCAGCCCAAACGGATGCATTGAAACTGCATCTCACAGAGGACTTTTCCGAGAGTGCTCGAGCGTTCGTCGAGAAACGTCAGCATGTCCCCTACAAGGGCCAATGAACGCCTCGCGACAGCCGAATCGTCGATAAGCAGCGATGCGTTCCTGCAGCTAGGCAATCACTTAATGGCTTGGAAAGCATGAATCTGGTCAATTACCACACCAAAGATGCCATCGCCTATGTCGCCATGGCGAAAGCTCCACTGAATGCGCTCGATATGGACATGATTGCGGCGCTGCACGAGGCGATGGACCGGGCACGCAGGGATAGCGCTGTTCTAGGTGTTGTCCTCTTCGGTGAAGCCCGCATGTTTTCGGCCGGGGCGGATATCCGGGAATTCGACGCCCCGGACACATTGCGGCCTGCGCTGCAAGAACTATGCTCGGCAATCGAGTGCCTCTGCAAGCCGGTCGTGGCAGCTATCCACACCTGCGCACTGGGAGGCGCCCTGGAACTCGCTGTGGGCTGCCATGCGCGCATCGCGATGATCGGCTCCAGGCTGGGGTTGCCGGAAGTGAGTCTGGGCCTGCTGCCCGGAGGCGGAGGAACACAACGGGTACCCCGATTAGTGGGAACAACGCAGGCGCTCCAACTGATGATTGGCGGCAAGCCTATCGACGCGGCGCAGGCTCATGCGATCGGTCTCGTGGATGAAGTCGTGACGAGCGACCTTCTGGCCTCGGCCGCAGCGGCGGTCATTCGTCTTGCCACAGGCGCGAGCTGCCGCGTGACGAGCCGCTTGCCCGCAGACGTCTCGTCCGAATCCCTTGCCGAGATCGAGCGCCGCCGCACGCAAACCGCCCGCTTGTCGACTCCCGCACAAGCCGCCATCGTGGAGTGCGTCGATAGGGCCATGAAACACGCGCCGGAAGATGCCCTGGCGTTTGAATGGCGCGAGCTCATCAAGCTGATGCACACCCCGCAGTCGCGCGCGCTGCGTCATCTATTCTTCGCGGAAAAGGAAGCGGCCAGGCTGTCCACCGGCGCCGCACCGGAAGCGCTCGTCCCGATCCGGCGCATTGCAGTCGTCGGCGCAGGCACGATGGGTAGCGGCATCGCCACGTGCTTTCTTGCCGCGGGATTTCCGGTGGTATTGCTGGATGTGGCTGATGCAGCCTTGGAGCGTGGTCGAGATGCCATACAAAGGGCGCTGGACGCAGGCGTCAGGCGCGGCCGCTGGAGCTGCGCGGAATCAGCAAACTTTATCGACCGGCTGACCACGGCGACCGATCTCGAAGAAGCCGCCAGCGCGGATCTGGTCATCGAGGCGGTGTTCGAGAATCTGAGCCTCAAGCGTGAGGTGATGCAACGCCTGGGGAAGATCGTAACGCATGATGCGATTCTCGCTACCAACACATCCACACTCAATGTGGACGAGCTGGCGGCCGCAACGAGCCGTCCATCCCAGGTGATCGGAATGCATTTCTTCAGTCCGGCCCATGTGATGCGTCTGCTCGAGATCGTCAATGGTCGCGCCACGTCGCCGAGAGTATTGGCAACAGCCATGGCCATCGCACACCGCATTGGAAAGCAGGCGGTGGTGTCCGGTGTGTGCTACGGCTTCATCGGCAACCGCATGCTCGAAGGCTATCTCAGAGAGACCGACCTGCTGCTACTGGAAGGTGCCAGCCCAGCGCAAATAGATCGAGCGCTCGAAGCGTTCGGTATGGCGATGGGCCCATGCCGCATGCTCGACATGTCGGGTGTTGACGTAAGCGCCAGAGTCGTCGAAGAAGCGCAGCGGCGCGCAGATGTAAGCCGCGATGGCGCCTATCGACTCGTCTGCCGGCGTCTACATGCCATGGGCCGCGACGGCCAGAAAAGCGGAGTTGGATATTACCGACACGACGGGCAGAAGCTTCTGCCCGTCGACGACCAGACAACGTTGTATGCGTCCTGGGCCGCGGAGTTCGGCATTGCCCGGCGAAGCAGCATCAGCGATGACGAAATCGTGCATCGCTGCTTGCTGGCCTCGATCAATGAGGGCTTTCGGATCATCGACGAGCGGGTCGCCTCGCGCGAGGGCGATATCGACGTTGTCTGGACCAACGGTTATGGCTTTCCCCGACACCTGGGCGGCCCGATGTACCAGGCACGGCAATGGGGTCTGCCGTACGTCATCGCCCGGCTGGAAGAATTCGCCAAGCGCTATCCGCGCGAGCCGTCCTGGGCAGCAGCCCCTCTTCTTGCGGTCCAGGCCGCCGCCAACGAAACAACGAGGAGCACGGCATGACCGTCAGCGAGAACCAAGTAAGGCGCCATCAGCACCAATTCATTGACGGCCAATGGCGTGCAGCCAGGTCCGACAGGTATGTCTGCAACGTGGATTCCTTCACGGGGGAGCCCATCTCCGAGGTCGTTCTCGGCGACGTAGCCGATGTGAATGCCGCAGTTGCAGCGGCTCGCCGGGCCGCCGCCAGTTGGGCGGAGACATCGGCTGCCAGTCGCTGCGACCTGCTGCGCCGCGTCAGTGTCCGATTGAATGCCCGCGCAGCCGAACTGGCAGTCGAAGTGACCCGTGAAGTAGGCATGCCGCTCAAGCTATCCAACCGGATTCAAACCCAGGCTCCCGCGGCCGCCTGGGCCACCTATGCGTCACTAGGAGAGACTTTCGAATTCGAGTCGTCGGAGGGCAGTTCCACGGTGCGCCGCGTGCCGGTTGGGGTGGTGGCCTGCATAACGCCATGGAACTATCCATTGCATCAAATGACCGCCAAGGTGGCTCCGGCATTGATCGCTGGTTGTACCGTCATCCTCAAGCCCTCCGAGATCGCACCGGCTGCGGCTCAGGTCCTGGCCGAGTCGCTCGAAGCCGAAGGATGCCCGGCCGGCGTGTTCAACATGATCTTCGGAACGGGCTCGACGGTCGGCGAGGCGCTGGTGCTGCACGAGCATGTGGACATGGTGTCGTTCACCGGATCTACAGCGGTCGGCACCCATGTTGCCAGATTGGCAGCCGGGCAGATGAAGCGCCTTTCGATGGAACTGGGCGGTAAGTCGGCCTCTGTTCTGCTGGACGGTGCGGATCTGGCGCGCGCGGTCAGGCACGCGGTCAGTTCATGCTTTCTCAATAGCGGACAAACCTGCAGCGCCCTCACCCGTCTGGTGATACCTCGCGCGGTATTGCCTGAGGTTGACCGACTGCTATGCGAGGAGATGGAGAAGCTGCGAATGGGCGACCCCATGGACAGCGCCACCCGTCTCGGCCCGCTAGCCACCCAGCTTCAACGGGATCGGGTGAATACGCACGTCGACCGTGCCCTCACAGCCGGCGCCAAGATGCTCTATCGCGCGCCGACGTCGGCGCTTCCGTCCACGGGATACTTCGTCGCGCCCACGGCATTGCATGTCGAGCCAGACATGTCGATCGCGCAGGAAGAAGTATTCGGCCCGGTACTTTCCGTGATCACGCATGAGGGGGTCGACGACGCCGTGGCAATCGCCAACGGAACTCGCTACGGACTGGCCGGCGCCGTGTGGGCACAAGACAAAGGGACTGCGCTCCAAGTCGCCAGGCGTCTACGCGCGGGCCAGGTCGATGTCAATGGCGCCGTCTACAACACCACCGCCCCCTTCGGAGGATTCGGGCTCTCCGGAGTGGGACGGGAGAACGGCCGCTATGGCATTGACGAGTTCGTCGAGTTGCAAGCGCTCCAACTTCCGCCCGCGCAAGGTGCCGGGTCCAAACAAAGCTGATCTGAATAGCCAGCATCCCGAATCCAACACCTAAGAAGTGGGCTGCGCCCGCGGGAAAGATTCCCATAATTAGACGACGCCGCGCAAGAGCAATGCCTCGCAGACATGGAGACAAGAATGTCGATAAATAAGAACGCGTACATAGTGAGCAGCACAAGGCAGCCCCATCGGGGTCTCAAGCGCAGGGACATATTGGCCTTACTGGCATGCGCACCACTGGTGCATACAACCGCGCTCGCGAGGCTGCAAAGCACGCCGATCCGGGCGATCGTACCGTTTCCTCCAGGTAGCGCGACGGAAATCGGCGCACGCTTCATCGCCAATAAGCTGGCCGAACTCACGGGCCAGCCGGTGATCGTAGAGTCGCGCGGCGGCGGCAACGGCTTCATCGCGGTGCAAGCCGTCATGTCCGCGCCTGCCGATGGCCACACGGTGCTTTTCGGCGGGTACTCGACTCTCGTCACGAACGAGGTGCTCTTCAAGAAGCTGCCGTATGACACGCTGAATGATTTGGCTCCGGTCTCGATGACCATCTCATCGCCGGTCGTGCTGCTCACCAGCCGCAACTCCCCTTACAAGCGGCTCCCGGACTTCATCACGGCAGCGCAGCGGCAGCCGGGTAAAGTCACCATCGGCTCAGGTTCGGCCAGCTATCTCCTGGCCGCTGAATTACTGGCACAAAAGGGCAAGTTCGAGTTCACGAGCATCCCCTACAAAAGCGCACCGGAAACGGCCCTCGCCGTCGCATCGGGACAGATCGACTTGGGCGTCGTGGAAATGACCTCGGCTCTGCCGCATATACAAGCTGGTATCGCAAGCGCCCTGGCCATTGCCACCGAAAGCCGTCATCCCGCGTTGCCCGATGTACCTACCTCAGCGGAAGCCGGTGTGCAGGATTTTCTGGCCTCTTTCTGGACAGGCATCGCAGTATCTGCCAGGACGCCTAAGGAAACCATAGACTCGCTGTCCGACCTGATGGTCAAGATCATGAACATGCCGGAAACCCGGAAATACTTCACCGATCAAAACGTCGTTGTCATGCCGCCGGGCCAGGCTGCCATGCGGACCTTGCAAGGCCAAGAGATTGCGATGTGGAAGAAGATCGCAGCAGACGCAAAGATCGAGCTTCAATAAACCGAGGTTGCAGAAGCAATGAATAGCTCGCACACTGCCAGCGACCAGCAAGTATCACCAACGGCCTTGGGCGGCCTGCGCGTTCTGGACATGAGTCGCGTCCTGGCTGGCCCATGGTGCGGCCAGATGCTGAGCGATCTGGGCGCGGAAGTCATCAAGATCGAGCGCGCGGGCGTTGGAGACGACACGCGGCGATGGGAGCCCTGCGCCCCGTCGCCGGCCGGCGATGATCAGCGTCACTCCTGCTATTTCCTGGCCGCCAATCGCGGCAAGAAGTCGCTGACGATAGATCTTTCCCAGCCCAAGGGGGCGGATATCGTACGTCGGCTCGCCGCTGGCAGCGACATTCTCATCGAGAACTACAAGACCGGCGACCTCGACCGTTACGGATTGGGCTTCGAGGCCTTGTCCAAGTCCAATCCCGGGCTGATCTATTGTTCGATCACGGGGTTCGGCCAGACCGGGCCTTATAGATCCCGGGCAGGCTACGACACGATCGTGCAGGCCATGGGCGGGCTTATGCACATCACAGGCGAGTCCGATGACATGCCTGCCGGAGGACCGCAACGATGTGGCCTTCCGGTGATCGACCTGATGACAGGCGTCTACGCGGCGGCAGCCATCCTTGCGGCCCTGCGCCATCGCGATGCGACCGGCCATGGCCAGTACATCGACATGAGCCTGCTAGACGTGCAGGTCTCATCGTTGGCTTATTTCGGTCTCAACTACCTCACCACGGGCCGGGTGCAACAGCGCAGCGGCAATCGCAACCCCGTGAGCCATCCCAGCGGCGTTTATACGTGCTCGGACGGCCGAGTGGTCGTCATTGTTGGCAACAATCGGCAGTTCACAAGTTTCTGCACGGCATTGGGCGTGCCGCAACTGGCGTCGGACGAAAGATTCGCCGAGAACGAAAGCCGTGTGGGAAATGCCCTCGCCTTGGACACCGTTCTGGACCCGCTATTCGCCGCTGCACCAGTCGCGCACTGGCTGACCACGTTGAGCGCAGCGGGCGTGCCATGTGGGCCGATCAACGACATAGCGCAAGTCTTTGCCGACCCGCAGGTCTTGGCACGCGGTGCGGTAACGACTGCCTCCCACCCGGTGCTTGGTGAGATTCCACTGCTTGCAAGTCCGATGCGCTTGTCCGCAACCCCCACGCGGCACACGCTTTCCCCACCGATGCTAGGCGAACATACGAGCGAGGTTCTTCGGGACCGGCTCGGCCTCACAGATGACGCAATCGTCCGTTTACGCCGCAACGGGATCGTTTGACGCGCCTGCACTCGGCCCACTCCGCCCAACAGGATTATGACTATGCCCTTGTTAATGGAAAGACTCGGCGATATCGCCGTTCTGACGCTCAGCCGCCCTCATGCGCGAAATGCATGGGGAGATGATTTCAATGACGGGCTGATTTCGATTCTGCCGCAACTCGAGGCGGATCGCGATGTGCGTTGTGTCATCCTGACCGGCGATGAAAAGGGGAAGGCGTTCTCATCAGGTGCGTATCTCGCCGACAAGCACACGCACGCAGCCTTGGAACCCGGCCAGTTCATCGAGGACCTGCCGAATTCACGCAAGTTCGTCTCCAACTTGCTGAGCGAGTTCCCGAAGCCCATCATTGCAGCAGTCAATGGTTATGCCATCGGCATTGGCTGCATCGCGTCGGCCTCGTGCGACCTGGTTGTTGCCTCAGAGAAGGCTGAGTGGCGTCTACCTCAGGTCCAGCTCGGAATCTTGCCCGCTTACGCGGGAGCCGCCCGTCTTGCGCGCTTGATCGGCAAAGGCAACGCGATGCGGGTCGCCATGGGCTTTCCCTTGGACGCCCGGGAGGCGCACCGCACCGGCTTGGCGCAGTGGCTGGTTCCGCATGAAGACCTGATGGACCATGCGATGGAAGTCGCCCGAACCATCGCTGCCTCGGCGCCGCTCGCGACCCGTCTGGTGAAGGAGTCGATCGATCGCGGCATGGACCTGCCCAATATCGCGGACGCTGCCTTGGTGGATGCCTATCGCTTCATGGTGCTGCAACAGACAGAGGACGCAAAAGAAGCACATGACGCCTGGCGGGATGGCCGACGCAAGCCTGAATTTGCCGGCCGCTGACCCGTTCTCCGTTCCGCCCTTATCGCAGAACCGCGACGATTACTCATACATTGGAATCCCTCACTCATGGTCGACGCTGTCATCGTCTCCACCGCGCGCACGCCCATTGGCAAGGCATTTCGTGGGTCCCTCAACAACGTCAAGTCGCCCACGCTGATGGCGCATGCGATCCGGCATGCGGTCGCACGCGCACGCGTCGACCCAGGCCAAGTGGACGATGTGGTGATCGGCTCCGTCCTGACGGCCGGAACGGCAGCATCCAACATTGCGCGGCAGGCGGCGTTGGCCGCCGGGCTTCCAGACACCGTTAGCGCAGCCACGATAGACCGCCAGTGCGCTTCGGGCCTGATGGCCATCGCAACTGCGGCCAGGCAGATCATGGTGGATCGCATGGACATCGTGGTGGCCGGAGGACAGGAGAACATCTCACAGGTTCAGAACCGCTACTTCGAATGGATGCGAGCGGAACAAGACCCCAACGTCACCCGACTTTCGTTACACGCGTACATGCCTATGCTTTTCACCGCTGAGCACGTAGCGGCGAAATATCGAATCTCCAGAGAAGCCCAGGACCTCTACGCACTATCCTCGCAACAACGCACTGCGCGCGCATGGACCGCAGGGCTATACCACGCTGAGGTTGTCCCAATCTCCTCTTTCATGCGCAAAGTAGATCGCACATCTGGCGAGGAAAGCTTCGAGGAGATCGTCCTTGCCCATGACGAAGGCAGCCGTCCCGAGACGACTTTGGAATCCCTTGCCGCTCTGAAGCCTGTCGTAGAAGGCGGCACTATCACTGCAGGCAACGCAAGCCAGCTCTCCGACGGCGCCAGTGCCTGCGTACTCGTAAACGACCGTTTTGCACAGCGCAAAGGCCTCACGCCACTCGGGATCTACCGCGGGATGGCCGTCGTGGGCACAGCACCGGAAGAAATGGGCATCGGACCGGCCTACGCCATCCCGAAGCTCTTGCGGCAGCACGGGCTAAAAATTGAGGATGTGGGGATCTGGGAGTTGAACGAGGCATTTGCGTGCCAGGCGCTATATTGCCGCGACTATCTGGGCATCGATCCGGAAAAATACAACGTGAATGGGGGTGGCATTTCGGTCGGTCATCCCTACGGAATGACAGGGGCCAGACTCACCGCCCACGCATTGTTGGAAGGCAGACGCCGTGGGGTACGTTACGTCGTGATCGCCATGTGCGTGGGAGGAGGCATGGGAGCAGCAGCGCTTTTCGAAGTTGCGTAGCCTAGCCTTGTTGGGAGCCAAACCAAATTCGCGGCCAGGCTCAGAACGGTGAACTTTTAGAAACGCCGTCACATTCGGTCTATCTTGAGCCAGCCGCCCACCCATAGCTGGACATCGATACAGCAGGGTTACTGCCCGATTGCCTGAAGAAATGCTGCGTTATGTTTCACATGGTGAAGACCAACCCACAACTGCAATGTCCAAGGCGAACCTCACCGGCTCCACCCTAGTGTTCCTCTTCGTGATTGGACTTGCCATAAAGGCATGCGGTGGCGAGACAGCCACCGAACGGTCGTCCCGGTCCAGCTACACAGCCCCGGTCCAGCCTGTCGCGCAGGCGTATAAGCCGACGCCGCAACCCGTCGATCCGGTCGCCCTGCATATCAAGAAGCTATATGTCGGACCTCAAACCCTGAACGTTCGAACCTCTCCCAATGGGCAGGTCTCCGGCTCTCTCATCCATGGAGCGGCGGTGGATGTTCACGAAGAGCGGGATGGTTGGTCGCGCGTTTCTCCTAGCGGACAGCGCGAACGCTGGGTTTCCAGCGCCCACCTCTGCACGCGCCAAGACTGCAGCGATGCCCCTAGGTGGAGGTCGGGTCCATCAAGCCCAGCTCCGAGCGCCCCTGCCCGATTCAGTTCGCCGCCAGCCAGCTCGTCCTATGGCTGTCCTTGCTCTTCCGACTCCAACTGCTACGGGCCTCGAGGGGGCAGGTACTGCATCACCTCTGGAGGGAACAAGCGCTATCGTTGAACCAGCCAATAAGTACGAAGGGCGACCCGGAGTCGCCCTTCTCTGTTGCGTGCCTGGCCCTATTCGATGCCGGCCGCCGGTGCCCGCACCTCGGTTACTCCACATCGGCAAGAAAGACAAAAGGGTTAGCCACTACTGCGGCTAACCCTTTGATTTTCTTGGTCGGGGCGGCGGGATTCGAACTCGCGACCCTCTGCTCCCAAAGCAGATGCGCTACCAGGCTGCGCTACGCCCCGAAACGGTGTTGGCGAAGAGCCCGCACCGCGAAGCCGCCGATTGTAGCGCACTCGGGCGCTGCCGTAGTCGCCCGCACCCCGTGCGGGTTGTCGGCAACGGGCCACCTGCAAGCCTTGCGGACGGCGGTCCAGCACCGACGAGCCACGCGGCGCCGATCAGGTCTGCGGCTGACGCCCCCGCACGCGTTCGCCCAACAGGTCCAGCGCGCGGTCCAGCAGATGCTGCAGAGCCTTGGTGTCCGAGGACTCCGACACGTCGGGCGAACCCGCCAGACGGGCAGCCACCTCCTGAAACGTCGCCTGCCACCCCTCCAGGGCTCCCGGGGCAAGCTCGGGCTGTGTCGCAGCGGCTTCCATCTCGCCAATGATCTCGCGCAATTGCTGCTGCTCAGGTATGAACTTGTCCATGCGACCTCCCATGTCGGTGTTACGACAGCCCAGGGTAGCATTACCTGGACTGCGGGCAGGCGCCAGGACGGTGGCAGCGGCACCGGCCTCGGCTACACGCCCAGGTAGCGCGCCCACAGCCCCCGGTCGGCATCCAGCTCGGCCGAGGTGCCGCTCCAGGCGATGCGTCCGCGTTCGAGCAGGATGTGGCGATCGGCGAGCTTGACCAGCCGTTCGACGTACTTGTCGACCACCAGGACGGTCTGCCCCGCTTCGCGCAGCACGCTCAGGCAGCGCCAGATTTCCTCGCGGATCACGGGGGCGAGGCCTTCGGTGGCCTCATCGAGGATGAGCAGGCGCGGGTTGGTGGACAAGGCGCGGGCGATCGCCAGCATCTGCTGCTCGCCGCCCGAGAGCTGGTTGCCCAGGTTGTCGCGGCGCTCCTTCAGGCGTGGGAACAGGCCGTACAGGCGCTCGAGCGTCCAGGGTTCGCGCAGCCCGCTGCGGTTGTCCGCGAAGGCGATCAGGTGCTCTTGGACGGACAGGTTGGGAAAGCACTGGCGGCCCTCGGGGACGATGGCCATGCCCAGGCGCGCGATGGCGTCGGCGCGCATGCCGCTCACCCGCTGGCCGGCGAAGTGGACCTCGCCGGCGCGCACGGGCAGCCCGCCGATGAGGGTCTTGATGGTGGTGCTCTTGCCCATGCCGTTGCGCCCGAGCAGGGTCAGCATTTCGCCGGGCCGGATCTGGAAGTCCAGCCCGAACAGCACCTGGCTCGCGCCATAGCCGGCCTGCAGCCCGCGGCAGGCGAGCAAGGGCGCGGGGCCCTGCCGGTGTGCGGTCATGCCGTGTCCTCCGTGCCCAGATACACCGCCTGCACCTTGGGATGCCCCTTCACGTGCTCGGCGTCTCCGGACGTCAATACGGTGCCGTAGACCAGCACCGAGATGCGGTCGGCCAGTTGGAATACCGCGTCCATGTCGTGCTCGATGAGCAGGATCGCGGTCTCTTCGCGCAGTTGGCGCACGAGTTCGACCATGCGCGCCGAGTCTTCCGGGCCCATGCCGGCCATGGGCTCGTCCAGCAGCAGCAGCTTGGGCCGCGCCGCCAGCGCGAGCGCGACGTCGAGCTTGCGCTGGGCGCCGTGCGGCAAGGTGCCGGCGACGCGATCGAGCGCGTCCTCCAGCCCGACTTTGCGCGCGAGCGCCTGGGCGCGCTCGGCCAGCTCGCTCTCGCGCGCGCGGTCGGCGAAGAAGCGAAAGCTCGATCCGGCATGCGCCTGCACCGCGAGCAGCAGGTTGTCGCGCACGGTGTCGCCGGCGAAGATGCTGGTGACCTGGAAGCAGCGCGCAAGCCCGGCGCGCACGCGCGCGTGCGGCGTGGCGCGGGTGATGTCGGCGCCGTCCAGGACGATGCTGCCGGCGTCCAGCGGCAGCAGCCCCGAAACCAGGTTGACCAGGGTGGACTTGCCCGCGCCGTTGGGGCCGATGAGGGCGTGGACCTCGCCGGGCGCCACGTCGATGCTGACGTCGTTGGCGGCGATGAGGCCGCCGAACCGCTTGACCAGGCCGCGCGCCTGGAACAGCGGCGTGCCGTGCGCGCCTGCGCTCATGCGTTGCTCCTGCGACGGTCGAACCAGGCCGCAATGCCGCGCGGCGCGAAGAACACGATGGCGAGCAGCAGCACGCCCATCGGCCAATGCCAGTAGTCGGTATACATGCGCAGCACCTCGACCAGCGTGAGCCACAGGCCCACACCGATGACCGGCCCCCAGCGATAGCCCAGGCCGCCGACCACCACCATCACGAGCAGGGCGGCCGACTCCGTCCAGTGCATGATCGAAGGGCTGACGAAGGCGTTGTTCACGGCGAGCAGCGCGCCCGCCAGCCCGGCCAGCGCGGCGGACGTGACGAAGGCCGCCAGCTTGAGGCGGTACACCGGGTAGCCCAGCGCGGACATGCGCGTCTCGTTGTCGCGGATGCCTTTCAGGGCATGGCCGAAGCGCGAAGCCGACAGGCGGCTCAGCAGCCAGAATACGGCCGCCGCGAGCAGCAGCACGGCCCAGTACAGGGCATGGCTGCCGGTGGCGGCGAACCAGCCCAGGGACACCGGCGCGTAGATGCCGTAGCCGTCGTCCCCGCCGTAGGTGCGCCAGGACACCGCCACGTAGTAGAGCATCTGCGCGAACGCCAGCGTGATCATGATGAAGTACACGCCGCGCGTGCGCAGGCTGATCGCGCCGATGGCCAGGGCGACCAGCGCGGCGACGAGAGCCGCGGCCAGCCACATCAGCCAGGCCGCGTCGTGGCCGGCGTCGGCCATCGCCACCACGGTGTAGGCGCCGACGCCGACGAAGCCGGCATGCCCCAGGGCCACCATGCCGCCATAGCCGAGGATGAAATTCAGGCTCGCCGCGGCAATCATGAAGATGAGCAGGCGGCGCACGAAGGCGATGTAGTACTCCAGGCCCAGGCTGGGCGCCACGAACGGAAACGCCGCCAGCAGGGCAAGCACGATCCAGGGCAGCAGCGCGGCCGCGGCCGGCCGGCGCGCGGAGCGGGCGGCGGCGGGCGCGTCGGAAGCAGGCAGGCTCATCGCGCGCCTCACGAACGCGCAGGGAACAGCCCCTGCGGCTTGATGGCAAGCACGGTGGCCATCACCACGTACATGGCGATGCCCGCGATGGCGGGGCCCAGATCGGCGGCGAGCGAGGGCGGCAGCACGGCACGCAGCGCGGGCGGCAGGAAGGCGCGACCCGCAGTATCGATCAGGCCCACCAGCAGGGCGGCGACGAAGGCGCCCCGGACCGAGCCGATGCCGCCGATCACGATCACGACCAGTGCCGGAATCAGGATGGCCTCGCCCATGCCGATCTGCACCGCACTGATCGGCCCCATCAAGGCGCCGGCCAGCGCGGCCAGGGCCGCGCCCAGCACGAAGACGAAGGAGAACACGCGGTCCACCCGCACCCCCATGAACTCGGCCATGCGGCGGTTCGAGGCGCCCGCGCGCACGACCATGCCGAGCCGCGTGCGGTTGACCAGCAGGTAGAGCCCGATCGCCACCAGCAGGCCGACGGCGATCATCATCAGCCGGTACGAGGAATAAGGCAGCCCCGGGATGATCTCGAGCGGACCGCTCAGCGCGGCCGGCGTGGGCGCGGTGACCGGAGACGGCCCCCAGATCGCATGCACGAGATCGTCGGCGATCAGGATCAGGCCGAAGGTCGCCAACACCTGGGCCAGGTGGTCGCGCCGGTACAGCCTGCGCACGATCAGGATCTCGACGACGGCCGCGACCAGCATGGTGACGGCAACCGCAACGAGGATGGCCGCCAGGAAACTGCCGCTCGCCTGGTGCGCCTTGGCGGCGACGTAAGCGCCCGCCATGTATAGGGAACCGTGGGCCAGGTTCATGGTGTCCATGATGCCGAACACCAGGGTCAGCCCGGCGGCGAGCATGAACAGCATGAAGCCGTAGCCCACGCCGTTGAGCAGTTGCTCGATGATGAAGATCGCGTCCATAGGGGCGTATCCGAAGGAAGGAGGACGGGAGCGCGTGGACGCCATCCCGCGGGCGGCACCGGGACGAGCCCCGGCGCCGCGAGCGCGCCGCCCGCCGCGGCGAACCCGAAGCGAGTGTACCGAAGGGGCGGCGCCCTGCCCGGGCCCCCGCCTGCCGCCGGGAACGCCGCCCGGCGCGGCGCGCGCCGCGCCGAGGAGCGCATCAGGACATCTGGCACTCGGCCACGTAGGCGTCCTGGTGGTTCTCGAGCACGGTGCTCTTTCTGATGTTGGTCATGCGGCCGCTGCCGTCCTTCTCCACCACGCGCAGGTAGTAGTTCTGGATCGGGTAGTGGTTGGCGCCGTACTGGAACGGGCCGCGCACCGAGTCGTACTCGGCCTTGGCGAGCGCGGCGATCACCGCCTCGCGGTCGGACACGTCGCCGCCCACCTGCTCGACTGCGGCGTTCATCGCCATGAGCACGTCGTAGGCCATCGCCGCGTACACCGACGGATAGCGCCCGTCGTACTTCTTGCGGAAGGCATCGACGAATTTCTCGTTGGCCGGGTTCTCGAGGTCGTGCGTCCAGTGCGCGGTGTTGCGCAGCCCCAGCATCGAATCGCCCACGGCATGGATGACATCCTCGTCGGCGGAGAAGCCCGGGGCGACCAGGGGCACGTCCTTCAGGCCGGCGGCCACGTACTGCTTGATGAAGTTGATGCCCATGGCGCCGGGCAGGAAGATGAAGACCGCATCCGGCTTGGCCGCGCGGATCTGCGCGATCTCGGCGGCGTAGTCGATCTGGCCGACCTTGGTGTAGATCTCGTCGGCCACCTTGCCGGTGTAGGTACGCTTGAAGCCGCCCAGGTGGTCGCGGCCGGCCGGGTAGTTCGGCGCCAGGATGACCATGTTGCCGTAGCCCGCCTGGTTGGCCACCACGCCGGCGGCCTCGTCATAGGTGTCGTTCTGGTAGTGCCCGAAGAAGAACGCGTTGCACTGCTTGCCGGCGTACTGGCTGGGGCCGGGGTTGTTCGACAGGTAGGGCACCTTGGCCGCGAACAGGGCCGGGCCGGCGGCCAGCGCGGCGTTCGAGCCGATCGGGCCCGTGAAGAAGTCCACCTTGTCGCGCTGGATGTAGCGCGACACCAGTTGGTTGACCTGCTCCGGGTTGCCCGCGAAGTCGGTCTGCAGGAACTCCGCGTCCACGCCGCCGAGTTTGCTGCCGAGCTGTTCGATGGCAAGGTTGAAACCATCCCTGGCCTCGGCGCCCAGCGCGGCGAACGGGCCGGAGATGTCCAGGGCGATGCCGACCTTGATCGGGTCGGCGGCGTAGGACGCCGCGCCGCAAAGCGCCAGCGAGGCGCAGAGAACCGCGTGCTTCAGCTTGAACATGGTAACTCCTGGTGACGGATCGGAAATAGTATCCGGGGAACGCGGACGTTGGGAACGCTTGTGGCCGGATTGAGGATACGCGCACCGGCGCGGCCAGCGGCGGGACCCTTTTCGTCCGGAGCGGCCCGGCGGAAAAAATGGCATGGAATTTGCATTTTTGACTTTGCACTTTTCTGACACCACCGTCTTACCGCACGATTCATCCCGATGCCATCGTCAGCCACCCCACCCGACATGATCCACCAGGTCCGCGGCAACGAACACGCAGGCGTCCTGGTCTCCATGCTGCTCGCTGCCCCATCGGGCCGCGCCGAACAGGCGCCGCCCGCGGCAAGCATCGCACCGCGCGCGGTACGCCGCGCCGAAGCCTACATCGAAGCCCACGCTGGCGATGCCATCCGCCTGGACGACATCGCCAGCGCCGCCGGCGTGCCGGTACGCACCCTGCTCGACGGCTTCAAGCGCTTTCGCTCCTGCAGTCCGATGCAGATGCTGCGCGAGCGCCGCCTCGAACACGTGCGCCAGCGCCTGCTCGAAGGCGGCCCGGAGGCCCGCGTGGCCTGCGTCGCCCTGGACTGCGGCTTCGCGCATCTGGGCCGCTTCGCCGGCCACTACCTGCAGCGCTACGGCGAGTCGCCTTCCGAGACGCTGCGCCGCGTCCAGCGCCTGGCCGCCTGACCCGACCGTCCGACGCCCGCGCCGACGGCGCCCCACCGCAAGGTCGGGCGCCGTCGGCGTTTTCGCCCTTTTCCAGCGAGCACCGCGCCGGCCTCGCCGCCGTCGCGCAACGCGCCACGATGGCGCGTCGGACCGCCCGCCTGCATCGTTTTGGCGAGCCCAGGCTTCGTCGCTGTGCTGATTCTGAAAAGCTGATCTCGATACTGGTTCATATGATTTGTCGCGGCCCTGTCGGGCTCCTAGAGTGCGCAGAACGATCAACGTCACTGCCCACGAGAACGACATGGAACGCAAAGTCTTCCTGCGCAAACCCTATGCGGCCTACGAACGCGGCCGCACGCCTGCCGAGGACGCCGAGCTTACGCACGTGGAACAAGGCGCGCCCATGGGCGAGTACCTGCGGCGCTACTGGCAGCCGGTCGCGCTATCGGCCGAACTGGGCGAGCTGCCCTTGCCCGTGCGCATGTTCGGCGAGGATCTGGTGCTGTTCCGCACCCGCAGCGGCAAGCCGGGCCTGCTCGAGAAGCACTGCGCGCATCGCGGCGCCTCGCTCGAATTCGGCATCTGCGAGGACGAGGGCCTGCGCTGCTGCTATCACGGCTGGCTGTTCGGCGTGGACGGCACGATCCTGGAGACGCCGGGCGAGCCCGCCGACTCGCGCCTGCGCCACAACATCTGCCAGGGCGCCTACCCGCTGCACGAATACCAAGGCATCGTGTTCGGCTACTTCGGGCCGGCCGACAGGAAGCCCGAGTTCCCCGTCTACGACAGCTTCGAGCGCGAGGGCGACCGCCTCGTGCCCTATTGCATCACCTATCCCTGCAACTGGCTGCAGGTGCACGAGAACGTGATGGACCCCGCGCATGCGGTGTTCCTGCATACGCGCATCAGCTTCACGCAGTTCTCGGAGGCCTGGGGCGAGCTGCCGGACATGGCGTTCGTGCCCACCCCCACCGGGATGATCTACGTGACCTCCCGGCGCTGGCAGGACAAGGTCTGGGTGCGCTCGAACGACATCCTGCTGCCCAACCTCGCCCAGGTCGGCCACATCTGGGAAGAAGGCGCCCACGAGAAGGCCTTCGGACGCGTGGCCATCACCCGCTGGACCACGCCGATCGACAACACCACCTGTCGCATCATCGGCTGGCGCCATTTCCACCCGGACGCCGATCCGCGCGGCATCGCCGACGAAACCCAGTGCGGCGTCGAATCCGTCGATTTCTTCGGCCAGAACGGCGCGCGCGACTACGCCGAGCGCCAGCGCATCCCGGGCGACTACGACGCCATGGTGTCGCAGCGCCGGATCGCCGTGCACGCCATGGAAAGCCTGACCCGCTGCGACCGCGGCGTCGCGATGCTGCGCCAGTCGCTGCGCCGCGAGGCGCGCCGCGTTGCCCAGGGCGAGGATCCGGTGCCGCTCGGCGTACATGGCCCCGGCCCGATCCCGACCTACTGCCACGACACGGTGGTGAGCATCCCCGTCGTGGAAGGGACCGACGATGCGGCCGTGGTCCGCGACGTCGGCGCGGCCATCACGCGCATCGTGCTCGAGGGCGACTACCACGCCCTGCCCGAGCGCGAGGCCATCGTGCGCGAGCGCATCGCCGCGTTCGCCGAAAGCCGCCGCCTCACCCCAGCCTGATTTTCCCTTCAACCCCAGCCCGCCCCCCCGAAGAAGACTGAAGCCGTCTCGGCCGCGAACGCAGTGAGCGCGGGAGGCCGTTTCACTTCAGTCCTTCATGGCGCTGCGCGCCACCCCGACCGATGACTGCCGCGATGCGATCCAGGGCACCGCGGAGCCGGCTCCGCCAGTGCCGCCCCCCCGGGGGGCGCGCGTCAGCGCGTAGGGGGGGCACCCTTCCTTGGAGCTTTCGATGACGAATCCCACACATCCCGGCGTGGTCGCCTGGAGCGGACACAACCCCGGCATCTACCTGAAGAACGACCCGGACGGCGAATGGACCGGCCTGGCGACCTTCTTCCGGATCGACTACTCGCCCTTCGGCATGGGACGCGGCGTATTGCTGCTCGATCGCCCCGCGGTGGCCGCCGGCCTGCCCGAGGTCTGCAACGTCATGATCTCCGACAACGAAGCGCTCGCGCGCTATCTGATGGACGGCTTCTTCTCGAAGTTCGCCGCGTTCAAGGTGAGCCCGGGCACCGCCGCGGTGACCCACCTGGCGCTCACCCGTTGCCGCTCGGCCGGCGACAGCCGCAGCCGCTACCAGGAGATCATCACCTCGAGCGAGCTCGAAGTGGTGATGACCTGGGAAGGCCTGGGCACACCGTACGCAGTCGACATGCCGGCCGAGAAGGGGCCGACCGGGCGGCACGAGATGTACAGCCTGTTCCTAGACGCCGAGCAGGCCAGCGTCACCGTCAACGGCCGCGCGCTCGAGGGCAAGGTGGCCTACCGCGGCTTTGACGGCGGGCGCAAGCGTTCGGCCTTCCTCGCGTTCTCCGAGACGTGGGTGGAAATGCCCGCCAGCGGCGGTTAAGGGAGATCCACCATGACCGAGCTTCTCCAGTACCTCGTCTCCGGCATCGTCGTGGGCTGCATCTACGGCCTGGTCGCCATCGGCTTCACGGCCGTCTACAACGTCACCAGCATCGTGAACTTCGCCCAGGGCGAGGCGTCGATGCTCGCCGCCCTGGGCGCCGCCGGCCTGATCGCGCTCGGCCTGCCGCTGCTGGCGGCGCTGGTGCTCGCCGTGCTCGGCGTGGGGCTGCTCGGTATCGTGATCGAGCGCGTCGCCATCCGGCCGATCGGCCAGGACGTGATGCGCGGGATCATCATCACCATCGGCGTGGGCATCGTCCTGCAAGGGCTCGCGGTGCTGATCTGGGGCACGGACGCGCAGCCCCTGCCCGCCTTCTCCGGCCACGAACCGATACGCCTGGGCGACGTGGCGATCCCGCGCCAGGCGGTCTGGGTGGTGGGAACCACAGCGGTGCTGATGAGCCTGCTCTACGTGTTCCTCACCCGTACGTATCTCGGCAAGGCGTTCCGCGCCTGTGCCATGAACAGCAGCGCGGCCAGCCTCATGGGCGTGCCCACGCTGTCCATGCGCCGCGTCGGCTTCTTCCTGTCCGGACTGGTCGGCGCGATCGCCGGCGTGATCGTCGCGCCGATCGCCCTGATGCAGTACGACAGCGGGCTGAGCCTGGGCATCAAGGGCTTCGTGGCCTGCATCATCGGCGGATTCGGCAACCCGATCGGCGCCGCCCTCGGCGGCCTGCTGCTGGGCGTGCTCGAAGCGCTGTCCTCCGGCTACCTCAGCTCGGGCTTCAAGAACGCCATCGCCTTCGTGCTGCTGCTCGTCTTCCTGCTGGCCCGGCCCGGCGGTCTGCTGGGTGAACTCGACGCGGTGAAAAAATGAAGCCACTTCTGCTGCTCGTACCGGCGCTGATCCTGGCGGCGCTGGTCAACGACCCGTACGTCACCAACCTGCTGGTGGTCTGTGCGATCTTCGCGCTGCCGGCGATCGGCCTGTCGCTGCTGATGGGCTACACCGGCCAGATCTCGCTCGGGCACGCGGCCTTCGTCGCCATCGGCGCCTATGTCTCGACCCTGTTCGAACAGCACAGCGGGCTGAGCCCTTGGCTGGGCATGCTGCTCGCCACCGCGGCAAGCGCGCTGGCCGCCTGGAGCGTCGGCTGGCTCGTGTTTCGCCTGCGCGGCCACCACCTGGCCATGGCCACGCTGGCGCTGGGCATGATCGTGCACACGGTCCTGGTCGAATGGCAGCCCGTCACGGGCGGCCAGGACGGCCTGGGCAACATCGCCGTGCTCGGCGCCTTCGGTATCGAGCTATTCGACGACCTGCGCTTCTACCCGCTCGCCTGGCTGGCGTGCATCGCCGGCCTGGTCCTCGCGCACAACCTCGTACGCTCGCCCACCGGCCTGGCCATGCGCACGGTCGGCGAGAGCGATGCCGTCGCCGCCTCGCTGGGCATCGACGCCGCCCGCGTCAAGCGCCGCGTGATGGCGCTGTCCGGCGCCTATGCCGGCCTGGGCGGTGCTTTGTACGCACATTGGATGGGGTACATCAGCCCCGATCCGTTCCACGTCGGCTTCTCGATCAAGCTGCTGCTCATCGTGGCCCTGGGCGGCTTCACCGGCGTGTGGAACGTGCTCGCCGGCACCTTCTTCGTGGTCATCGTCAGCGAATGGCTCAAGCCGCTCGGCCGCTTCGACGTGGTGATCTATGGCGCCCTGCTGGTGCTCGCCATGATCCATTGCCGCGACGGGCTGTTCGCTTCGCTGGCCCGCATCGCGGGCAAGGCCCTTCCCGCCCGGCGACACGCAGTGCACAAGACCTCGGAACGCGCGATGGACATCGCCAAGGAGACCTCCGCATGAGCACCCTCGCAAGCCCGCTGCTCGACGTGCGCGGCGTGACAGTACGCTTCGGCGGCCTGACCGCCCTGGACGCCGTCTCGTTCGAGGTGCGGCAAGGTGAAATCCTGGCCCTGATCGGCCCCAACGGCGCCGGCAAGTCCACCATGATCGGCGTCGTCAGCGGCGCGCGCGCACCGGATACCGGCAGCGTGCGCTTCGCGGGCGAGGACGTGAGCGTCCGGAATGCGGCGCAGCGCAGCCGGCTGGGCATCGCCCGCACTTTCCAATCCGCCGAAGTGCTGCGCAGCCTGAGCGTGCTGGAGAACGTGATGGCCGCGGCCTATGCGCGCCACGGCAGCGGCTTCGTGGCCGGCCTGCTCGGCGCGCGCTCGGCCCACGGCAGCGCGGCCCGCATGCGCGAGCTGGCACTCGCGCAGCTCGAACTGGTCGGCCTCACGGCGCTGGCCGCCCAGCCGGCCGGCCTGCTCACCGCGGGCCAGCAGCGCCTGCTGGCCGTGGCGCGAGGGCTCGCCACCGAGGCCAGGTTGCTCATCCTCGACGAACCGGCCGCCGGCCTGAACGCCACCGAGAAACACACCCTCTCGCGGCTGATCCAGCAGATCCGCGGGCGCGGCACCACCATCATGTTCGTCGAGCACGACCTAGCCTTCGTCGGCCGGCTGGCCGACCGCATGGTCGTGCTCGATCACGGCCGCCTGCTCGCGCAGGGCGAGCCGGACGAGGTACGCGCCGATCCGGCCGTGGTCGCGGCCTACCTGGGCAACACGGAAGTCTCGGTGAACCGCGAGCCCGCGCCGGCGGCCGCGCCGGCGCGCCTGCTCAGCGTCGACGCCGCGAGCGTGCGCTACGGCGGCCTGACCGCGCTCGAACGCCTCGACCTGTGGGTCGGCGAGCGCGAGATCGTCTCCCTGGTCGGCGCGAACGGCGCGGGCAAGACCTCGTTGCTGAACGCGGTCGCCGGCCTGGCCCCGCTCGCCGAAGGCAGCATCCGCCTGGCGGGCCGCGATCTCGCGGGCATCCCGGCGCAGGATCGCAGCGGCCTGGGCATCGCCCTCGCGCCCGAGGGCCGCGGCCTGTTCCCCACGCTCACGGTTCGCGACAACCTCATGCTGGGCCGCTACGCCCTGGTGCGGCGCGCCGGCGTGCGCCACCTGCTGCGCCCGGTCGGCGACTCCGCCCGGCAGATGCGAGAGGTCCTGGACGAAGTGCTCGGCTTCTTTCCCCGCCTGGCCGAGCGCATCGACCAGCAGGCCGGCACGCTGTCCGGCGGCGAGGGCCAGATGCTCGCCATCGGGCGCGCGCTGATGAGCCGACCCCGTCTGCTGCTGCTCGATGAACCCTCGTTCGGGCTGGCGCCACAGGTCACCCGCGAGATCCTGGAGTTCCTGCCCACCCTCACCCGGCTCGGGCTCTCCATCCTGCTGGTCGAACAGAACGCGCGTGCGGCCTTGCAGGTCTCGCACCGCGGCTACGTGCTGGCCAACGGCCGGCTGACCGACACCGGCCCCGCGGCCGAGCTGCTCTCGCGCGGCGACATCGGCGCGGCCTATCTCGGCATGCGCGAAGAAGCGGAGGTGCCGGCATGAACCCCATCGACACTGCCGCCCGCCCGGCGACCCTGGCCGCGTGGCGGCGGCTCGCGCAGGTGCGGCCCCGCCTGGCGGCCCTGCGCCCGCTGGGCGACTGCGTCCGCCTGCCCGCGCGCACCCTGCTGCACGCCGGCCCACCGCTGGCCCGCCCGCCCTGCGCTCCAATGCTGAACTCAGCGGTCCAGGCCGTGCTTTTCGAAGGCTGGGCCGACACGCCCGAGGCTGCGCACGCCCTGATCGCCGACGGCAGCGTGCGCCTGGCCGCGGCGCAGGACCACGACTGCGTAGTGCCGCTGGCCAGCGTGCTCTCGCCCGGCCAGCAGGTGCAGGTCGTGCAGGATGCGTCGGGCATGGGACGCACCGCCTACGCGCCGCTCAACGGCGGCAGTGGGCCGGCCCTGCGACTGGGGCTGCCCGGCCCGCAGGTGCTCGCGCATCTACGCTGGCTGAACGGGCCGTTCGCGCACGCCGTGCGCGGGGTCGTACCGGCCACCCGCCCGCTGCTGTCGATCGCCGACCTGGCCTTGCACCAGGGCGACGACTGCCACGGACGCACGGCGGCCGGCAGCCGTGCGCTGCTCGAGGACTGGCGCGCCGCGGGGCTGGCCGCGGACGGCGAGGCAGCGCGCTTCCTGGCGGACTCCCCCAGCTTCTTTCTCAATCTCTGGATGGCCGCGGCCAAGTGCATGCTGAGCGCCGCCGAAGGCGTGGCCGGCTCGACGCTGGTCACGGCCATGGCCGGCAATGGCAGCCAGACCGGCATCCAGCTCGCGGGCCTGCCCGGCCGCTGGTTCACGGCGGCGGCCGCCGCGCCCGTGGGCCGCATCGAGCCCGGCCGCGACGTCGGCGACGCCCTGCCGGCGATCGGCGACAGCGCCCTTGTCGAGACCCTGGGCTTCGGGGCCCTGGCCATGCAGTACGCCCCGGCGCAGCGCGAGGCGCTGGGCGCCTACATGCCAGACACGCCCGAGCGATTGTGCGCCCGGCTGCTGCTCGCGCCGCACCCCGCCTGCACCGTCAGTCACGTCCGCGTCGGCCTGGACGCCGAAGCCGTTCTGCGCCACGCCCAGCCACCCGTCGTCGCGCTCGGCATTCTCGATCGCAAGGGCATGCACGGACGCATCGGCGGCGGCATCTGGCAGGCCCCCATCGCCCCTTTCCAAGCAGCGCTCGCCGCGCTCGCACCACAACCCGCCCCTTAAGGTGATATCCATGACAATCTGGAAACCCACGCTGTTCGCTCTGCTGCTCGGCCTCTGTGCCACTGCCAGCCAGGCGCAGATCCGCATCGGCGGCCTGCTCGAAACCTCCGGGCCCATTGCGTCCCTGGGCCAGCCTACGCTGGAAGGGGCTCAACTGGCGGTCGACCAGGTCAATGCGGCCGGCGGCATCGATGGCCAGCAGGTCACGCTGGTCAACCTCAATACCGAGAGCGACAATACCAAGGCCGTCTCGGCCACGCGGCGCCTGCTCAGCCAGGAGAAGGTGAGCGCCATCATCGGCCCGTCCAGCTCGGGCTCCAACTTCGCGGTCGTCGACGCCATCGAGCGGGCCCGCGTGCCCTTGATGGCCAATGGCGCATCGCGCGGCATCGTGCTGCCGGCCGAGAAGCGGCGCTACGCTTTCCTCGCGCCGCTCACCGACATGGTGGTGCTCAGCGTGATGCTGGACGACATGAAGGCACAAGGCGTCAGCTCGCTCGCGCTGCTGCACTCGGACGTGGCGTTCGGCACCAGCGGACGCGATACGCTGCAGCAGCTCGTCAAGGAGCGCGGCATGACGCTCGCCGCGGTCGAAGTGTTCGGCAGCGCCGACACCGACATGACGCCGCAGTTGACCAAGATCCGCGGCAGCGGCGCGCAGGCGACGGTGATCTGGGCCACCGGGCCCGGCCTGGCCATCGCCACGCGCAACCATCGGGCGCTCGGCATCGACAGCCCGCTGTACCTGACGCATGCGGCCAACGACTTCAACTACCTGCGCCTGGCAGGCGATGCCGCCAACGGAATCCGCCTGCCGTCCTCGAAGATCTACGTCACCGACAGCCTGCCGGCAGACGACCCGCAGAAGCCGGTGCTCGAACGCTTCGTCAAGGAATACCAGCAGAAGTACGGCAGGATGCCGGCCACCTTCGCAGGCAATGGCTACGACAGCGCCATGCTGCTGATGCAGGCGATCAAGGCGGCGGGCAGCACCGATGCGCCGGCCGTGCGCGACGCCCTGGAAGGCACGCGCGACTACGTGGGCGTGACCGCGGTCTACAGCTACGCGCCGGAGGATCACTTCGGCACCCAGCCCAGCAGCGTGCGCATGCTCACGGTGAAGGACGGTGCCTTCGCGCTCGCCCAGTGAAAGCGGGTCACCTCCGCCCGAAGGCGTCAGCGCGCCTCGAGCACCAGCTCGTCGACCAGGACGGCGAGCTGCTCGATGACGGCGTTGGCCACGCGCGGCAGGTGATAGCGATGCGAATAGGCCACCACGATGTTCGGCTGGCGCACCAGCGAGTCGAAGGCCCGGGAAACGACGCGCCCGACACCGGGCACCTCGTAGGGCGGACAGAAGTTCAGCAGCGAAATGCCGTGGCCGCTCGCCACCATGGCGAGCAGCATGCCCATCGAATAGACATGTTGGGAAACGCGCGGCGTGGCGCCGTGGGCGCTGTAGGCGGACAGCATGTAGTCGCGCGTTCGCGGCAGGTCGAGCAGCACCAGCGGCTCGGTGAGCAGGTCCACGGGCGCCAGGCTCCGGCGTTCGGCGAGGGGGTGGCGCTCGGCGAGCACCACCTGCAGCGGCGCCGGCCTCAACGGGACCGCGATGATGCCGGAGGGCACTTCGAAGTCGTACATGACGGCAAGATCGATCGCGCCCGAATGCAAGGCCTCGAGCAGGTGCTCGTGGTGGCCTTCGCGCCACTCGACGCGGGCGCGCGGGAACTGCGCCTGGATGGTCTTGAGCAAGGGCGGTACCACGTACGGCCCGAAGGTGAACAGGCAACCGAGACGCACCCTGCCGTGCACTTCGGCGCGCTCGAACAGGCGTCCGGCGCCGAGCCCCCACGCCTCCTGCAGCAGGCTGCGGCACTCGATGGCGAAGGCACTGCCCAGTTCGGTGAGGATGAGGCCGCGGGCATGGCGGCGCAGGAACAGCGGCTCGCCCAGCGTGGTCTCGAGGTGGGCTATCGCCGCCGAGATCGCCGGCGCCGAGACATGCAACGCGGCCGCCGCTTTCTGCACCGACTGATGATGCGCGGCCGCGACGAAGTAGGACAGTTGGCGCAATGAGAAATCCGGCGCGCGCAGGCTGGCGTCGCGATCCGGATCATCTTGCGGCTTGGACGGTTCCGTCATCGCGGCATGCCAATGAGAGAGCATCGATGCATAGGACGAGATTACAGGGAATCACCGGTCAAGCCCAGGCGGATGCGGGGCGCCCGCACGAGGCCGCCGACGCACACGTGCTGGCGGCGCTGCCGGTCAAGGCCGATACCTGCCGGGCCTGGGACATGGCCCCCGACGCCTGGGCGCTGACAGTGCGCATGCCCGGCGACTCAGGCGGCCGGGGCTCCCTGCTGTGGCCGCATGCCGCCAGGCAAGCGCCGCGGCGCATCGTGCTGGCCCCGGAAACGGTCCTGCCCGTGCCCGCGCACCTGGACGACGCCAGCGCCGCGCGCCTGGCGCTCGACTGGACCCGCGTCTGGAACGCGCTGGCGCGCCGCGCGGCCCTGCGCGCGGACGAGGCCGTCCTGATCCACGACGCGCACACGCTGCCCGGACGGCTCGCGATCCATCTGGCGATCCAGCTCGGCGCTTCGCCGATGGCGATGGCGCGCACCGCCGACGACTTTCCGGCCCTGTTCGCCGCGGGTGCCGTCGAGGTGATGCGCTATACCGACCCTTGGCCGCAGTTGCTGCGCGAGCATGGCGGCGTGGATGTCGTGCTCGATCCCGGCGACGGCGCACGGCTCGATCCCAGCTTGACCTGCGCCAGCGCGCACGCGCGACTCGTCCTGCTGGGGCAGACCGTCGCGCCCGACCTGCACCTGGATCTCCCGCGCCTGCTGGCCAAGGGCGTCAGCATCATTGCGGCCTCCTGGTCGCCGCAGCGCGAAGCGCATCTGCTCGCGCAAGCTGCAGTACAGTTCAAGACGTACTTGCAGGCCGGCCGCATGCCTGCCTGACGCCCGCCTTCCCACGCTCCCCAGCCGCTCATTGCGCCGACACCATGACCTCCTGCATCCCCACCGCCGACGCCCCCGAACCGCTCTGTGCGGTCGCCATCCATCAGGCCGTCTCGCGCGGCGAGACGCGCGCCGTAGCGGTGCTCGAACAGGCGCTCGCGCGCATCGCCACCGTCGACGGCGCAGTCCACGCCTGGACCGAAGTCGACCGCGACGCCGCTCTGGCCGCCGCGTGCGCGATCGATGCGGGCGAACGGCGCAGCGGTCTGCTCGCCGGCGTGCCGCTGGCGGTCAAGGACATTTTCCGGGCGGCCGGCACGCGCACCACCTTCGGTTCGCCGATCTTTCGCGATGCGCCGCCGGATGCGGAGGACGCCGACTGCGTCGCCGCCGCGCGCGCGGCGCAGGCGGTGGTGCTGGGCAAGACGGTGAGCACCGAGTTCGCCTACTTCACGCCGGGGCCGACGGCCAACCCCTGGGACACCGGCCATACCCCCGGCGGTTCGTCGAGCGGTTCGGCCGCGGCAGTCGCCAGCGGCATGGTGCCGCTGGCCATCGGCTCGCAGACCGCGGGCTCGCTCATCCGGCCGGCTTCGTACTGCGGCGTGTTCGGCCTGAAGGCCACCTATGGCCGCTACAGCCTGCGCGGCACGCGCGACTTTTCGCGCTCGCTGGACACGCTCGGCTGGATGGCGCGCAGCGCCGATGACCTGGAACTGATGCGCTGCGCGCTGGCCGGCGAAGCCTACGCGCCGCTGCCCGTGCCGCAGGCCGGCGGCCTGCGCCTGGGCTATTGGGACACCTTCGAAGCCGAGGCGCTGGACGCCGGCGGCCGAGCCGCTTTCGAGACCGCCGTCGCGCGCTGCGGCGCGGCGGGCATACACCTGGAGGCCGTCGCGCTGCCCGGGACGCTGCGCGGCCTGGCCGAGGCGCAGAAAACCGTCATGGCCTACGAGGCCTGCCGCGCCCTCGCACCGGAGTATGAAAACCATCGCGACCTGATGGGGCCGGCCCTGGTGCAGTTGGTGGAGACGGGGCTCGGCATCGGCGACGCGGCCTATGCGGCCGCGCAGGCGCTCGCCGAGCAGGGCCGGGCGGCGGCGGCCGACCTGCTGCGCCACGTGGACGCCCTGCTCGTGCCGGCGGCGCCCGGCGAGGCGCCTGCCGGCCTGGCCGCCACCGGCGATCCGGTCTTCAGCCGGGTCTGGACGCTGCTGGGCCAGCCGTGCGTGAGCGTGCCCGGTCTGTTCGGCCCGAACGGCCTGCCGATCGGCACCCAACTCGTCGGCCGCTGGCAGCAAGACCGCGCCCTGCTCGCTGCGGCGGCCCGCCTGCGTCAAGCACTGGCTGCCTGACGGCCGCGGCCGGCTATTGCAGCTCCAGGCCGACCTCGGTGGCGACCCGGTCCCAGCGCTCGGTATCGCTGCGCACGAACTCGACGAGATCCTGCGCGCTGCCCTGACCCGCGCGCATGCCGGCGAATTCCAGGGCCTGCTGGAACGCCGGTGCGCGATACACCTCGGCCAGCAAAGCATTCAACTGCGCCGCGGTGTCGGCCTTGACGTTCGGGCTCGCCGCCACCGCGAACCATTGGCTCGCATCGTAGTCCGGCAGGCCGGCTTCGCGCAGCGTGGGCGTCTCGGGCAGGCTGTCGAGCCGGTAGGCCGTGGTCACCGCATAGGCCGTCAGCGCGCCGGATCGGATGTGCGGCATCACGGGTGTCGGGCCCAGGATCGCCAGCGGGATCTGCGCGCCGACGACATCGGTCACGGCCTGGCCACCGCCTTTGTACGGGACATGCAGCATCCGCGTGCCCGCCTGCAGATTGATCAGTTCGCCCGCCAGATGCTGCGAGGTGCCCGTGCCGGAACTCGCATAGCTCCAGCTTTCGGGAGCGTTCCTGGCCGCCTCGAGCACGGCCCGCATGTCCGCCGGGCCGCCGCGCGGGCCCACGACCACCATGGGCCCTTCGGCCATCAGGCCGACCGGCGCCAGGCCAGCGCCGATGGTCGGCTGCGGGCTGGGATAGAGCAGCGGCCCCGGCACCGTGATCAGCACCGGCTCGCCGGCGCTACCCCGTGCGGCCTGCTGCAGGGCGATGGCGCCCGAGGCGCCCGGACGGTTCTCGACGAGCACCGTGTAGCCGGTACGCTGGGCCAGCCCTTCGGCAGCCAGCCGCGTCAGCACGTCGGCGGTTCCGCCGGGTGCGAAGCCGACGATCCAGGTGATCGTGCGGGCGGGCCAGGTGAAAGTGGCGCTCTGGGATTGGGCAGCGGGCAAGAGCCCGGTGGCGAGCGCCGCAGCGCAGACGAATTGACGCAGGTTCATGGCGGTTCCTGGCTGGTGCGATGGGGCCGGCCTACGCAACCGGCGTCGGGTCCGGCGCCCCGGGCGGGGTGTTCGGATGGGCCGCGCAACTCGCGTTGAAGTCGTGCACCATGCGCATGATCGGACCGAGTACCCAGGTGTTGAAGATGAGCACGTCGGACTCTTCCTTGGGGTCCTGGAGCAGGTGAAAGAGATAGGGCGATTCGAGCTTGCCCTGCCCCTGGTTGACCTCCGGTTCCCAATAGAAGTGCAGCTTCCAGTCGCGCCATTTCACGGCGCGCAGGTCGTTCTTGATGTAGAACAGAAAGCCCTCGCGCGCGGATGGGCCTTCGCCGCGCAGGAAAGGCAACTGGTTCACGCCGTCGATCGGACGGTCCCGGGGCAGGCTCGCACCGGCCGCTTCGCAGAGCGTGGTGTACAGGTCCGTGACGTGCACCATCTCGTTGGAGACGCGGCCCGGTTCCACGCGCCCGGGCCAGCGCACGATGCACGGCACGCGCAGGCTGCCTTCCATGGCGGTGTGGTACGTGCCGGACCACGGCCCGGCCGTGCCGCGGTAAGGCCGGCGAAACTCCGGGCCGTTGTCACTGCAGAAGATGAATAGCGTATCGTCGCGCAGGCCCAGCCGATCGACTTCGTCGACGATCTGCCCCACGCGGTGATCCATCTCGACCATGGAATCCGCGAAGTCCCCGGCGCCGGTCCGGCCCGCGAACTCGGGGTGCGGCAGCGTGGGGAAATGCAGGTGCACCAGCGGCAGGTACAGGAAGAAGGGCTTGCCGGCCGCCAGGCTGCGCTGCATGAAATCCACCGAGCGATCGACCAACTCGGCATCGATGCCGCGGCGAGCCTCGAGATCGTAAAGGCGCACGTTGCTCGACTCGGCGCCCGCCTTGCCCTGCATGATGTAGGGCAGTTGCGCCGCCTCGGGATCGAACCCGATCGAGCTCGTAAACTGGCTTTCGTCCGTGGTACGGGGAATGCCGAACCATTCGTCGAACCCGCGATCCGACGGAAAGCGCCCGGGGATGTCGCCGAGATGCCATTTGCCGAAATGCGCGGTGGCGTAGCCGGCGCCGGACAGTTGTTCGGCCAGCGTGCGTTCGTCGCGCCGCAGGCCCTGCGGCAGTCCCGGCGGCACCGACTGCAGGCAGCCGGTGCGGATCGGATGGCGCCCCGACATCAGCGCCGAGCGCGTCGGCACGCAGTCGCTCTCGACATTGAAGTTGTGCAGCAGCAGCCCGTCCTTGGCGAGCGCGTCGATGCGCGGCGTGGGCGCACCGCGCAAGGCCCCGCCGCCATAGCAGCCGAGTTCGCCCCAGCCGAGGTTGTCGGCCATGATGAGCACAATGTGGGGTCGTTTGGACATACGCGCGAATCCGTGAGCAACGGCCCGATTCTAGGGTCGTATACTTCGCTTACGCATTCCCATTCCGTGTATAGGCCATAACCTGCAGGCATGAATCTTTCGCTACGCGATCTGGACTATTTCCTGACCGTCGTCGCCTGCGGCCAGATCAGCAAGGCGGCGGAGCAGTGCGGCGTCAGCCAGCCGGCCCTGTCGAAATCGCTGCGCCGGCTGGAAACCGAGACCGGGCTGACCCTGCTCGATCGTGGCCGCCACGGCGTGTTCCTGACCTCCGCCGGCCTGGTCTTCGTGGAGCACGCGCGCAAGCTGCGCGCGGAGTACGGCGACGCGGTGCGCAACACGCACGAGATGCGCATGGGCCAGGCCGGGTTGCTGCGGCTGGGCGCCACGCGGGCCACCATGGACGAGTTCGTCCTGCCGACTCTCGCGCGGCTGCTGCCGCGACGGCCAGCCATGCGGGTGCAGCTACGCTACGGCCTGTCGGACGACCTGCGCGTGCGCGTCGACGCGGGCGAGCTGGACCTCGCCGTGATGCCGGTCTACGGCGAGGCCGCCTCGGAGACGGATGCGTGCATCCACAGCGAAACGCTGTGCGTCGCGGCCTCGGAGCGGCATCCGCTGGCACTGCAGCGGCGCGTGAGCGCACGCGAGCTGCTCGATTTTCCCTGGATCATGCCGATGCAAGGCTCCGACGCCCGCCGCGCCCTGGAGCACAGCCTGGCCGCCAGCGGCGTGGCCGCGCCGCCGGCCTCGCTGGAAGTGGAGTCGTACTCGGAGGGCACGCTACGGCTGCTTGCCGAGTCGCAGATGATCGCCCTGGTGCCCGAAGCGGTCGTCGGAAAAGGCGGCCGACAGCGGCTGGCGCGCCTGCCGGTGCGCCTGGCCTCACCCTTGCGGCGCAGCATGCTGCTGGTCAGCCGCGCGGGCGCGACCTGGTCGCCGCTGATGCGGGCGTTTCGCGAGGCGATGCCGAGCAAGGTGCAACGGCGCCCGGACTGATCTCCCGCCGCGCCGCTTCCGCGGGCCGGGACGCATCATGGCGCGGCAGCTCGCCGCGGCCTCATCGACGCGGGTATGCCCCCAGCACCCGAATGTCGCTGCGTGCCTGCAGCAACTGCGCCAACTTGCCGTCCTTGGGATGGCCCGCCACCTCGATCAGGTATTGGTGCGTGTCCAGGCTTTTCTTGCTCGGACGCTCGTAAATCGTCAGGATCTGCACGCCAGCGCCGGTAAAGGCTGTCAGCGCCGCGTCGAGATGCTCGTCCGACGTGTCGACCAGAAGCGAGGTCTTGTCGTTGTCCGTCGGCTCGGGCAGGGTGCGGCCCAGCACCCACCAGCGGGTGACGTTGTGCGGCCCTTCCTCGATACCATCGACCAGCGAGACCAAGGAGTACACCGAGGCCCCGACCGCAGGACCGAAGGATGCCTTGTCAAGGGTGGCGCTGTTCGCGACGGTCTGCGCTGCCGCGCCGCCGCTGGCGGCCTCGGTGCGGCGCACGTCGGGCATCTCACGATCGACCCAGGGCTTGACCTCCTCGAAGGCGACGGGATGGGCCAGGACCTCGGTGATGTCCTCACGCCTCGTGCCGGGCCGGACGAGCAGACTGTAGCCCAGCATCTTGGGATATTCAGCCACCACCGTGACCTCCGGGAGCGCGAGCACGTCATCCAGATAGGGCGTGACGCCGACGACCGACGTGGTAACGGGCACACACGCCCGCTCGACCTTGCCTGCAGCGTAGGCGTCGAACAGCTCCTGCCGCGACAACGCTACGAGGTCCTTCTCCCCGAACAGATCGAGGCAGGCCTGGTGCGTCCAGGACCCTGCCGGTCCCAGATAGCCGATGGAACCGGCAAAGGCGCTGCTCATGCCGAGCATGCAGGCCAGAAGGCCGAGGGCGGGAATGGTGCGCAGGGGTTTCATGAGTGTGGTTTCGAAAAGAGAGGAAGGCTCAGTCTGCCACATGCCGGCGGCGCAACGCCCCCTCCGCAGCAGGCATGCCTGCCGCGGCCTTCTCAAACCCCGCCCAGCAGGTGCATCAGGTGGTCGTGCAGGTTGACCTTGGCGCGCCGGCTGCGCGCACGGTGGTAGTTGCCATCCGGGCCCTGGAGCCAGGAAAGCTCGGTGTCGCGCAGCGCCCAGGTGAAGGCTTCGTCGATCACCCGCTTGCGCAGCTTGGGATCGAGCACCGGCACGGCGATCTCGACGCGGCGAAAGAAGTTGCGGTCCATCCAGTCGGCCGACGAGAGATACACCTTCTCGTCCCCGCCGTTGTAGAAGTAGTACACGCGCGAGTGCTCGAGGAAGCGGCCGACGATGGAACGCACGGTGATCTTCTCGGACAGACCGGGCACGCCGGGCCGCAGGGTGCACACACCGCGCACGATGAGATCGATGCGCACGCCGGCCTGGCTGGCCTGGTAGAGCTCCTCGATGATGCGCGGCTCGAGCAGCGAATTCATCTTGGCCATGATGCGCGCGCGCTTGCCGGCGCGGGCCTGCTGGGCCTCGGCGCGGATCATGGCGACCATGGTGTCGTGCAGGCTGAAGGGCGATTGCAGCAGTGCCTTGAGCTGGCGGCGCTCGCCCAGGCCGGTGAGCTGGGAGAAGACGCGGTCCATGTCCTCGCAGATGTCGCGATTGGCGGTGAGCAGGCCGAAGTCGGTGTAGAGCCGCGCGGTGCGCGGGTGGTAGTTGCCGGTGCCGAGGTGGCCGTAGCGGCGGATCTGGCCGCCCTCTTCGCGGCGCAGCACCAGCACCATCTTGGCGTGGGTCTTGTGGCCGACCACGCCATACACCACGTGCGCGCCGACTTCCTCGAGCCGGGCCGCCCAGTGGATGTTGGTCTGCTCGTCGAAACGGGCCATCAGCTCCACGACCACGGTGACTTCCTTGCCCGAACGGGCGGCCGCCACCAGCAGGCGCATCAGTTCGGAATCCTCGCCGGTGCGATAGATCGTCTGCTTGATGCTGACCACGTTGGGGTCGCTGGCCGCGGCGGTGAGAAAGTCGATGACCGGCTGGAACGCCTGATACGGATGGTGCAGCAGCCGGTCGCGCTCGGCGATCGCGGCGAACATCGCGGCCGGCGTCTCGGCCGCCGCCACCAGGTCCGCCGGGATCGCCGGACGGTAGTCGGAGAACAGCAGATCGGGGCGGCGCGTCTCGTTGGCGATCTGCATGAGGCGCGACAGGTTGACCGGGCCGTCGACGCGATAGGTGTCGATCGCGCTCAAGCCGAACTCGCGCTGCAGGAAGCGTTCCAGCTCGGGCGGCGTGCTGGCCTCCAGCTCCAGGCGCACGGCGTCGCCGAAATGGCGCTGCGTCAGTTCGCCCTGCAGCGCGTGGCGCAGATTGGTGATTTCTTCTTCGTCGACGAAGAGATCACTGTTGCGGGTGACGCGCCATTGGTAGCAGCCGTTGACCTGCATGCCCGGAAAGAGCTCGGCCACGAAAGCGTGCATCAGCGAGGTCAGCATGGTGTAGCCGTACTCGCAGCCCGCCACCTCGGGCGGCATGCGCAACACGCGCGGCAGTGCGCGCGGCGCCTGCACGATGGCGATGCCCGCGTTGCGGCCGAACGCGTCGCGCCCGCTCAGCGACACGATGAAGTTCAGGCTCTTGTTGTAGACCCGCGGAAACGGGTGCGCCGGATCGAGCGCGATCGGCGTGAGCAGCGGCATGACGTCGTGGCGAAAGACCTCGCGCGCCCAGGCGCGCTGCTCGTCGTTCCAGTCGGGCACGCGCAGCAGCGCCACGCCCGCACCGCGCAGTTGCGGCAGGATCTGCCCGTCGAGCAGCGCGTACTGGCGCGCGACGATCTGCTTGGCCAGGGCCGAGACCGCCTGCAGGGCCTCCTCCGGCGTCTTGCCGTCGGCGCCCGCGCCGGCGCCCTGGCGCAACTGCTCCTTCAGCGAGGAGACGCGGATCTCGAAGAACTCGTCGAGGTTGCTGCCGACGATGCACAGAAAGCGCAGGCGTTCGAGCGGCGGTGTGGCCGGATTGTCCGCCTGGGCCAGGACCCGCTCGTTGAACTTGAGAAGGGCAAGCTCCCGATTCAGGAACAGCTCAGGATCGGGGGAACGGGATGACATCGAGAAGCTTCCAGGCAAACAGGGCGAGCGCGGACCCGTTGCCGGATCGCCCTGTGCCGACGCGCGCCGGCGCGCACCCGCACGGAGGCGATCCGGCACGGCTGAGCCGCAGTTTTTAACGGATCACGATGACGCAATGATGACAACCCCGGCGGCGCCTGCCAAGCCGGGATTTACAGCGTACCGGCCGCGCGGTAGAGATTGCCGCTGCGCGTGCCGGAACGGCAGAACGCCAGCACCGGGCCCGGCAGCGACTTGACCAGCTCGCCGAAGGTCACGACATCCTGCGCCTGGATCGCGGCGCCGTTGACCGGCTGGTAGCGGTATTCCAGGCCCGCGGCCCTGGCGGCCTGCTCGATGTCGGCGCTGAGCGGCTGCGCGGGGCCGCCCTCGCCGTCGGGCCGATTGTTGATGACGCTCTTGAATCCGGCCTCGGCCAGCCTGGCCATGTCCTCGGGCGCGAGCTGCGGCGCAACCGCGAAATGGTCGTTGAAACGGGTGATGGGCAGATCGGACATGAGAGGGCTCCTGGAAGGCATCGATAGGATCAGCGCGATAGTACTACCGGCATCGGCGACAACACGGCTGCACCCCGGCTACACTGGCCCGCATGACGCCAGCGACTCCCATGCCCGAGGCCGCAGCCGAGGCGCCCCCATCCGCGACCCGCGAGCCGGGCCGCGCCAGCGCAACCATCCAGACCTTGCTCGACACGGCCGAGCGCCTGTTCGCCGAAAAGGGCGTCGAGCACGTATCGCTGCGCCAGATCGTCCTGGCCAGCGGCCACCGCAACGTGGCCGCCATGCAGTATCACTTCGGCTCGCGCGCCGAGCTGGTCACGCAGGTGCTGCGTCGCCGCCGCGAGTTCATCGACGCCGCCCGCAACGCGGCGCTCGACGCCTGCCTGGCCGGGAACCCGGACCCCGACGTACCCGCCCTGGTGCAGGTCACGACGCGGGCGCTGGCCGATACCGTGCGCGACCAGCCCTGGGGACCGGACTATCTGAGCGTGCTCGCGCAGGCCACCCTGAGCCCGCAGTTGCGCGAGGACGCCGCTCCGCTCACGGCCGTCTCGGGGATGCAGCGCGTGCATGCGCTGCTGCGCGCGCGCCTGCAGCACGTGCAGGCGCAAACGCTCGAGCAGCGTCTGACCTGGCTGACCCACACCATCGTCTATGCCCTCGCGCAGTGGTGCAGGTCGCACGACGTCCACGACCGCCGGGCCTTCGACGCCTACGTCGCCAACCTGATCGATTTCTGCAGCGGCGCGATGGCGCAGTCCGGTACCGGCGCGCTCGGCGGGTGATGAATGTCGATACAAGCCGGCGGCGGCACGATCCTTTTCGACGCCTGAAAGTCCAGGCGCGTAAGTGACTCCCGCTTGAAGAATGAGCCCGTGGTCAAGGCATCAGTGCGAAACCGCGCAGGCAGGCGTCATGCACCTCGCTCTGCGCGACATGCCGTTCGGCGCCCGCTGCGGGCCCCTGCCCCGGCCTGGGCAGCCGCGTGGTGGGATCGAACACCACGCCGCGCACCTCGCCGCCCGCGACACGATGGAACACCTGGGTAGCGCGTGTGCAGGCGCGCGCCTGAGCCGCCCGGGTGCGCGCCAGCGGCCCCGGATCGAGCCCGTCGCAGGCGATGACGCCTGCCATGCAGTCGGCCGGCAGCCAGACGCGCACATCCACCCAGGCTTGTTCGCGCAACCGCGCGGCGATCGCCAGGAAGGCGTCGACATCGAATCCGCCACGGCTCGGCAGGCGCAGCCAGACCTCGGTGGCGCCAGCCTGTGTGGCGCGCAGCGCCCAGGTATCCACGCCCGCCTCGCCTTGCTGGGCAAACGTGCTCGCGAGCGTGGAGAACTCGACGCCGAACACCCGGCGCGGCGGGTTTGCCGCCTGCAGGGCATCGTCGCCGAAACGCCTGCGCTCGTGGTCGGACACCACGGGCAGCGGCCTGCCATGCACATCGGCATCCGGCAGCATCAGGCGCACCTCGTCGTCCGCCGATGCGCGTATGCGCAAGGCCACGCCCGCCGCCCCGAACCGGGGCTCGACCCAGACGCGCGGTACGGTGCCGGTGATCTCGCGGATGCCGCTGGCCATTGCCGCCACGCGGCGAACCGCCTCCTCTGTCGCCTGGCGCGCCGGGTCGAAGGGCAACAGGCCCGCGAGCTCCACGTCGCGACGCACGGCCCGCAAAGCCCGCCAGGCCGGGCTTTCCGCCTCCGGCATCGCGTCAGCACTGGTGGGCGCCAGCACGGCGCGCCAGCCGTACGACGCCAGCAAGGGCCGGATCTCGCGCGCGAACTGCGCCGGCTCCTGTACGAACACCAGCACCATCGGGCGCGCGGACACACCGGCCGGATCTTCCTGGCCTGCCGCCAGGCGCACCGGATCGACCGCATGATAGCCCTGGGCATGGAGACGGGCCAGACGCACACGCGCAGCCACCAGCGCGTCGTCCGACCAGTGCCCGTCGAGCGTCTGCGCGTCCGGCAGGAATGCCGCGCCGACCAGCGGCGCAGCCGGCGCGCCGGGTTGGGCGCTCGCGTCCGCGGCCCATCCGCGCAGCGCGATGCAGGGCACGGCGAGCAGCAGACAGGAGAACAGCAGGAACGCGCGCCGCTGGCCGGCCCGCCGGAAAAACGTGAAGAGGGACAATCGAGGCTCTGTCGAACGGCGCCGCGGGGCACACGCACAGGCGCCGCCCCGTTGCGCCCCAGCCCGCACTCTACGCAAGCCTGCAGGCGGCGTGTCCGGACCGTGACGATTGTTTATGTTGGAGCGTCGGCCGGCGCCGCTGCGCGCGGCAGGCACAGCGTGAAGCGTGCGCCCCCGCCCGGCAGGTTCTCCGGCACCAGATGGCCGCCGTGCCGCGCCGCCACGGTGCGCACATAAGCCAGTCCCAGACCTACGCCGGCCGTTTCCGCCTGCAGCCGCACGAACGGCTGTCCGAGCTGCGCCAGAGCGGCGTCCGGCACGCCCGGGCCGGCGTCGCTCACCGACAGATGCCATTCGCCGTCGCTGGCAGCCAGCGTGATGCGCACCTGGCCGCCACGCGGGCTGAACTTGATCGCATTGCCGAGCAGGTTGACGAGCGCGCGTGTGAGCCACGAGCGATCGCCACGAACCTCGGCGCAGACGTCGGCCACGCCGGCGACCGACACACCGAGCTCGCGCGCCTGGGCCCAACAGGCGTCTTCGGCGTCCATGGCGACCTCGGCCAGGTCCAGCACTTCCACGCGCAGCGGAGCCGACTCCGCGCGCGCGAGCTGCACGAAGGACTCGGCCAGATGCAGCGCCTGGCCGGCCAGGCGCGCTACGCGGGCCTCGCGTTCGCGCGCATCGGCGGCGGCGCGCCCGTCGATCAGCGCCTGGATCGCCGCCAGCGGCGCGCGCAGGTCGTGCGACAGAAAGCGCAGCGCCTCGTCGCGCCGCTGCTCGGCCTGGCGCACGCGGGCGATGTCGACCACGGTAACGATGCCCAGGGCCGGCCCGTCGCCCAGCCACAGCGGGGCCGACTTGTAGAGGAACTCGCCGCCGTGCGCATCGATGCACTCGGCAGTGCCTTCGGCCGGCGGCGGCGCGAGCGGTTCGCGCGTATCGCGGGTGCGCAGGCCATCGAGCAAGACCGCCGCGGATACGCCAGCCAGCACGTGCGGCGCGGTGGCGCCGACGTAGGTCGCAGCCGCGCGATTGGCCAGCAACACCTGTCCCGCGCCGTCGGTCACGAGCACGGCATCGGGCAGGTGTTCGATCGACGCCGCGATGAAGGCGTTGAGCGCGCGCAGATTGTCGGTGGCCGCGCGCATCGCGGCGATGCGCCGCTCGACCGCGTCGCCGCTGGGCGCTGCCGCCGCCGGCGCGCGCGCCGGCAGCAGAGCGCGTTCATGCCTCAGGCGGGTCAGTTCCTCGTCCAGATACGCGCTGGCCGACTCCAGCCGGCGCCAGCTCCACACGGGATACGCGGCCAGGCAGACGATCACCGCGCCCGCCGGCGGATACCAGAGCCGCCAGCCGAGCCAGATCAGGGCGCTGGCCGCGCAGGCCGCCAGCGCGACGACCAGGGTCCAGAGCAAGGCATGGCTGGGCGAGGCGCGCCAATACACCGGCAACAGCAGGCACATCACCAGCAGCGTGAAAACCACGCTGCCTAGCGGCCCCGCGGCGGTGCCCGTGTCGCCGTGGGCGAGATTGGCGAGCGCGGTCGCGAGCACGTACACGCCCGGGCTGTAGGCGGTGCGCGACCTCGGCGTGGGATAGGTGTCGCCCAGCCCGCCCGCCGTCACCCCGATCAGGACCATGCGCCCGCGCAAGACGTCCGGCTCGAGTTCGCCGGCCAGTACCGCGGCAGCCGACACCGTGGGCGGCTCGCCGCGCGCGAACGTGAGCAGCACCCAGTGATCGCGCTGCCAGGCGCCGGGCGAGACCGACTGCGCCGGCGCACGCGCACCCGGCAGCGCCGGCGTCGGCGCGCCGGCCAGCCGCAGCATCTGCACGGCGAGATGGTCCCACCACCCTTGCGAGGCGTTGCCTTCGCGCAGGAAGACGCTGCGCGCCACCCCATCGGCGTCGGTCTCGATCGACACGTGGCCGAGGGCGGCGGCGGCCTGCGCAAGTTCGGCCACCGGCGCGACCGCCTGCACACCGCCGCCCGGCGCATAGGCGGTAAAGACCGGCAGCGCCACGCGGCCGCTGCGCCGCATCGCCGCGGCCAGCGCGGCGTCCTCGTCGGCGCCGGCCGGCTCCGACAGCAGGAGATCGAGCGCGATGGCGCTCGGCTCGTCGATGGCGATGCGTTCGATCAGGTCGGCGAGCACGCGGCGATCCCAGGGCCAGCGGCCATGGGCGGCGAGGCTGGCCTCGTCGATGGCGACCACCACCGTGTCCGTGCCGGCCGCGGGCGCCAGCGCCGAGACCATGGCGTCGTAGAACATGGCGTCCAGCCGACCCAGCCCGGCCTGCGCACCCAGGGCCAAGGCGAGCAGGGCCATGGCCGCCAGCAGCCCGAGGCGATCGCGCAGCCCGGCACGCATGCCGCTCAGGGCAGTTCGACGCCCGCGCCGCCGTCCACGCGCAAGGCCCCCGCGCCGACGCGCACCAGGCGCCGGACGTCGAACGCCTGCGGCGTCGAGTAGCGCCGGACGTAGCCGTCGGGGTCGGTGGCCTGCACCCGCAGGTAGTAGCGCCCGCCATCGAGCGCGGGCGCATCCAGCCTGGGCGCGTCGGTCGTCAGGTCGATCTGCGGCGCGGCGAACTGCGGATCGCCGGCGACCTGCACGCGGTAGGTCTGGCCGGGCTCGCCATCCCAGTGCAGAGCGAGGCGATCGGCGCTCTGCTGCACCTCGACACGGGTGGCCACGGGCGGGCGCACCGAGAACGCCCGCGGGTCGCTGTAGGGTCCGGGCCGGCCCGGCGGCGCGCCCTCGGCAGGTACCGAACGGATGCGCCAGTAGTACTGGCCGGTGGCCAGGGCCGCCAGCGCATGCGCGGTGCCGGTCACGCGCTGCTGTACCAGCGGCTGCGCGAAATCGATGTTGCGGGCCACCTCCAGATCGTAGCTGGCCGCCTGCGTCACGGCGGCCCAGCGCAGCTCGACATCGGCCGACGCCACCTCGCCGCCCACGTCCGGGGCCAGCGTGGCCGGGGGTTCGGGCCGCGCGCGCAGGTCGATCGGCACGCTCGCCACCGCACCCTCGATACCGTGAGCGTCGATGGCGCGGATGGCGACCAGATAGTGGCCGTCTTCCAGGCCTTCCAGGCGGGCCCTGGGCGTGGCGAACACGTCGTTGGCGACCACCTGATCGAGCGCGGTGTCGCGCGTCAGGTAGGCCCGGTAGGCGAGCGCGCCGGGCACCGCGGGAAAGGCCACGTCGATGAGCGGTCGTTCCTGCAACACTGGCACGCCGCCCAGATCGGGCGCTGCGAGCAGGCGCACCGGCGCCGCGGGCGCCTGCGAACTCAGGCCCATGCCGGCGCGCACGGCCACCGCCCCCGCGGACCGGGCCTGCGCGGCCACCCGCCCTTCGCTGACGTCGGCGGCCGCGCCGGCGGGGCCCATCGACACGCCGAAGCGGGTGCCGCGCACGCCGGTGGACATCACCGGCGTCTGCACCTCGAAGCGGTTGGCCGGCCCGGCAGTGCGGCGCGGCACGCTCGATTCCACCCGGCCGCGCGTGAGCCCTACCCGCGTATCCCCGCGCTTGCGCCGCACCGAATAGCCCAGGCGATCGAAGCGCACCTCCGAATCGCCGGCGACGCGTACCAGCGAGCCATCGGCCAGGCGCAGCGTGGCGAAACCGTTGCGCGCCGTCACCAGCACGTCGCCGTCGAGCACCACGTCGTCCGGCGCCAGCGGCCGCGGCGCCTGCCCGGCCGCCTGCAGCGTGACGTCGCCGGAAAGATGCTCGATGCGTGCGCCGCCGGGCCGGGCGCGCAGCAGTTCGGCCGGCACCACGATGACCAGGCCCGGCGGCAGCCGCGTGGGCTGCGGGTTGCCATTGGCGAGCGCGAGCGCCTGCCACTGCGCAGGGTCGTCCAGGTAGCGCTCGGCCAGGTCGTACAGGGTGTCGCCGGCAACGACGACGTGCTGGATGGGCTGGGCTGCCCAGGACAGAGCGGCGGCGTGGCTGAGCGCGAGCACGCCCGCCAGCCGCTTCAGATGCAACAGGTTCATGATGCCGAACCTTCCTCCTGCGCGATGGCTTCCAGCCGGTAGCCGGCGCCATATACCGGCACGATGCGAAAACCGCGGTGCGGACGCAGGTCGAGCTTGCGCCGCAATTGGGAAATATGGGTGGCGACCGTGCGCGTATCGATGTGGCTCACGCCCCAGAGCTCGACCAGCAGCTCGTCATGGGCCAGGAGCCTGCCCTGGTTGCGGAACAGGTAGAGCGCGAGCTCGTACTCCTTGGGCTTGAGCTCCACCGGCGCGTCGGCCAGGAAGACTTGGCGCTGCCGCGTATCGAAACGATAGGCGCCGAACACGTCCGGCGCCGCGCCGCTGTCGGGATAGGCGCGCCGCAGCACGGCGCGCAGCCGCGCCAGCAGTTCGCCGCGGCGAAAGGGCTTGACGAGGTAGTCGTCGGCGCCGCTGTCCAGGCCTTCGATGATGTCCTCTTCGGTGTCGCGGCTGGTGACGAAGACGACGGGCACGCGCTGCTCGAAATGCCGGCGCACCCAGCGCACGACCTCGATGCCGGACACGCCGGGCACCTGCCAATCGATCACCAGGGCATCCAGACGCCTGCGCTGCAGCTCGCGCAGCATCGCCGAGCCATCGATATAGGCGATAACATCGTGCCCCAGCGATTCGATCGCGCTGCGCAGCAGCGCCGCGTGCGCAGGTTCGTCCTCCAGCAATCCGATCAGCATGTCCATTGACACCGTTCGGGGCGCGCCGCATTGTGCCTGCGCGAGCCGCCTGGTGGTGTGCCATCAAATTCGACCGGGCTACATATTAACTTGCTTACAAAATTCTGCGCCTCAGTTACATATGCAACTTCTCTGTTACTGAATGATATCGGCCAGCAGGACGGTGCCGACAGCGACGCCAACAGGCAGCATCCATAAGAGAGCGTGCGGGCGATAGGTCAGCACCAGCCCTACCGCGAGTGCGGCGGGCAGCAGCAGGCCGCACCACGCCGTCGCCCCCGCCGAAGGGCCGGCCAGGCGGATGCAGGCGAACAACGTAAGCACCAGCGCCGCGGCGCCGATGCCGCGCAGCAGCAGGCGGGTGCCGCGCGCAAACTCGCGCGCAAGGACATCGTCCGCATGGCGCGGCATGGCCAGCGCCAGCAAGGCGAAACCGCAAAAGACCAGGGGCAGCACGGCAAGCAGGTTCACGATGCGCTCCCTTCTTTCAAACCGGCGCCGGGCAGCACGGGGCTACGCGCCCTGGCGCTGCGCAGGCTAGGCGTGGCGCCGCGCTGCACGAGCCAGCGCCAGGCCGCGCCGTGCACCAGCGCGAGCAGGAGCATGGCAAGGTCGAACCCCGCCACCGGCCATGCCCCACCGGGCACGCTGGCCCACAGGCCGAGCCCGCCGGTCAGCGGGTTGAGCAAGGGCAGCAGCGCGAACAGAACGGTCGCCAGCGCAAGCTGCTCGATCCACGCGCGGCGCGCCGGCCGCAGCCCGGCATGCAGGAAGGCCAGCGCCCACACCGCGAAGAAACCCTGGATCTCCCAGTCGGCCCGCCCGGCCAGCGTCGCGGGCAGCAGCCGGTTGAGCCAGAGGCAGGCGGCCAGCGCGAGCGACAGGCCGCCGATGGTGCCCAGGTTCAGCAGCTCGACGAGACGGTGCCCGAACGGTGTGCGCCCCGCCTTGCGGCGCTCGGGCAGCCGCTTGACCACCCACAGCACGAGCCCGGTGGCCACCATGACGGTACCCACGACACCGCAGAGAAACAGCAGCAGGCGCAGCCCCGGTCCGGCGAAACGGCCCAGGTGTGCCGCGGTGAGCACGTTGTAGACGGCGCTCGCGACGCCGGGCTCGGACCCGGCCGGCGCAGCCTGCACGGCGCCCGTCACGCCGTCGAAGACCAGGCGCCGGCTGGCGCCGCGATCCACCAGGCTCGTGCCGCCGTGCTCGCGCAGCTCCACCGTGGCCGCCGACGTACCGGGGCGGTTCACCGCGATGCTGCCGACTTCCCTGCCCGGCCAGCGCCGCTGCGCCTCGGCCAGCATCGGCCCGACCGGCGCCAGCGGCACGCCGGCGACGACCGGTTCCGTGACGCGAGCCGCAGCGCCCGGCCCTGCGCCGCGCCCGGCCTGCTGGCGCTCGGCGAAGTAGGCCCGGGTATCGCCGTCGTAGGCCGCGTTGATGCCGGCCGGCAGCAGCATGTACATGAACAGCAGCAGCCCGCTGAAGGTAATCATCAGGTGGAATGGCAGGGCCAGCACGGCGGTGGCGTTGTGCGCGTCCAGCCACGATCGCTGGCCCTTGCGCGGACGAAAGGTGAAGAACTCGGTGAAGATCTTCTTGTGCGTGACCACGCCGCTCAGGATCGCAACGAACATGAGCAGCGTGGCGATCGCCACCACCCAGCGTCCCCAGACGCGCGGCATGCCGTACAGCTCGAAGTGAAAGCGGTACAGGAAATTGCCCGCGCGCGTTTCGCGTGCCGCGATGGGTTGGCCGGTGGCCGCATCCAGCTCGGCGCGCTGCTGGCCGCCGCGCCCGGCGGGCGCACCGGCAGGACGCCAGCTCGCCTGTACCTGCATCTGCCGTTCATTGGGCAGGGCGAGCGTCCAGGATTCGGCGTCCGGCGCCAACTGCTGCATGGTCTGCAGGGCGCGCTCGGCGGTCTGCGGCGCGGGGGCGGACCGATGCAGTTCGGGCCGGGTCCATGCGTTGACTTCGTCGAGGTAGTAGCTGAGCGTGCCGGTGAAGAACACCGCGTACAGCAGCCAGCCCAGCGGCAGCCCGGTCCAGGTGTGCAGCCACGCCATGGACTGGCGCAGTCCCTCCGCTTTGCCGTCCGGTCTCATCGCGCACCTCGGGCTGCGCCGGCCGGCGCCGGGATCTCGTTCGCATGCATCTGGGCCAGGCCGTGGCTGGCGAGCCAGGCCAGCAGTGCCGCCAGGCAGGCGCCGGCGAGAGCGCGCCGCGTGCGCGCCTGGGCGAACACCCACATGGCCAGCACGGCCCAGGCGATGAAGCCCAGCATGGTGCCGGCCATGACCGCTTCGGCCCGCGAGGTGGCGCCCGCCAGCGCCAGGCCCAGCGCGGCGGCGCCCGCCACGTCCGAGGCGAACAGATAGCCCACGCCGCCGGCGGCCAGGCTGCGCAGCAACACGTCGACGCGGTACCGCCAGCCCGGGCCGCGGCGCACCGCGGCTGCGGGCCGGCCGCGCTTGGCGGCCCGGATGTCGGGCGTGTGCGGCGCATCGGAGGCGCCGCCTGGCATGCTCATGGTCATGGTCAGAAAGAAAGCTGTGCGGAAAGCGAAATGCGTCGCTCGTCGCCGTACAACACGGTGCCGGGCGGAAAGCGCCGGCGTTCGTAGTACGCCTTGTCGAAGAGATTGCTCACGTTGAGCGCGAGCTTGAGTTGCTTGTCGTGGCCGATCGGCTTGTCCCAATACAGGCCCAGGTCGACCAGGCCGTAGCCCGGGTTCCAGTTCGCCGTCGGCGGGCTGTCCGTGCCACCGCTCCACGGGCTGTGCACGCGCGACCATGCGCGCAGGCCCAGCCCCAGGCTGACCTCGCCGACGCCGGGCGCGCGGTAGAGACGGAACTTGTTCCAGATCGACAGGTTGTGGCGCGGCGTGTATTCGACGCTGTTGCCCAGGGCCGCCACGCTGTCGGTGCGCAGGTACTTCGCTTGTGTATACGAGTAACCGAGCTGGGCCACCCAGCCGTCCATGATCTGCCCGGTCAGGCGCAGCTCGACGCCCTGGGCGCGGGTGAGGCCGGTCAGTCCGTAGCAGCGGTCCTCCGGGTCGGGCAGGTCGGGCCACGGCCTGGCAGGCTGTCCGGGTTCGCAGATCAGGCCTTCCTGCTCCGTCGCGACGTTCTTCTTCTCGACCCGGAACAGTGCGCCGGTGAACATCGCGGAACCCTCGAAGAGGTCGGCTTTCAGGCCAGCCTCGTACTGCACGCCCTCCACCGGCCGGGTGATGTAGTTACCCTGCAGATCCAGATACGTCAGGCTCGGCTGGGGCAGGAAGGATTCGCCGTAGCTCGCGTAGACGGTCACGGCAGGCGTGATGTCGTACATGGCCGCCAGTCGCGGCGACCAGCGCTGCACGGTGTTGGCCTCGCCGGTGGACGGCGCGCTGCGGTAGCGCGACCAGCCAGCACCCAGCATGAAGCGCGTGCGCCCGTCCGGCAGGTGCAGCATGTCCTGCAGGTAGAAGCTGGTGTCGGTGCGCGTAGCGGCGGGCACCAGCGGGTCTTCCCAGATCAGGAATTGATAGGGGTAGTCGGTGTAGACCGGGTCATGGATATTGATCGGGTCGACCGCATACGGCCCCGAACGCGATTGGCTCGCCACGGCGCGGCCGCTGGACGAACCTTCGCTGCGCCCGTAGCCCGCGCCGAGCAGCCAGTCGTGGCGCCAGTCGCCGTGGCGGGCGACGCCGGTGAAGTCCAGCGAGCCCGAATAGCTCTCGCCCTCGCTCTGGCGGCCGCTGACATAGCGCTTGACGTTGCCGTCGGCGTCGGGGCCTCCGGCGGCAGCGTCGGCGCGCGTGTTCTGCCACCACTGGTCGTAGCGCTGGTAGGTGGCGCCGCCGCGGATCTTCAGGGCTTCGCTGCGCGACCAGGTGGCGTCCCAGATCAGCGTATCGGTATTGCGCACCACGCGGTCGTTCAGGCTACCCCAGAAGAAGTCCCGGGGCACCGGGTAGTACTGGCCGGCCAGCGCGCCGCGCGAGATCATGAAGTTGTTTTCCTGCTCCGGCACCGAGCGCACGGCCATGCGTTCGTAGGTCAGCGTGGTGTCGAAATCGGCGTTCGGGCGCAGCGTGAAGGCCGCCATCGCGCTCTTGGGCTCGGACCAGATGTGGTCCTGGTCGTCCTTGCGGTGCTTGTAGCTGCCCACCAGCCGGTACATGAGCCGGCCTTCGGCCTCCAGCGGTCCGGTCATGTCGACCATGCCGCCATAGGAGCCCTTGTCGTCGGTTTCCATGCGCAGCACGTAGGCCGCCCGGGGCTGGGGCCGCTTGTATTGATAACTGATCACACCACCCGGTTCGGCCGAGCCGTAGTACAGGCCGGCCGGCCCGCGCAGCAGCTCGACCATCTCCAGGCTGTCGGTGCCGCGCAGCGTCCCGGCCGTGTCGCTGTAGCTCGGGATGCCGTTGATCAGCGTCTGGCCGCTGGCGAAGCCCCGGATCTGGATCGCCCGGCTGTGGCCGCCGCCCGCATCGCTGTTGGAACTGTTGGTGGTGAGCCCGGCGAAGCCCTCGAGCGTGGCGAAGATGTCGGCGTCGCCGCGCTCTTGGATCATGTCGGAGGTCACCTGGTCCACGGAGAACGGCGTCTCGCGCGGCAGCAGGTCGGTCTTGGTGGCCGTGCTCGACGGCCGATCGGCCATGTAGGTCGGTACCTCGCCGGTGACGGTCACCGTGCCCAGCGTGACCGGCGCGGGGCCGACCTCGGCCTGTGCCACGGGGCGCAGCGCGTAGCCGGCCGCGCCGCGCGGCACCGCCTCGTAACCGCTGCCGGCGAGCAGGCGCGCCAGGCCCTCCTCGACCGTATAGCTGCCGCGCAGGCCATCGGTGCGCACTTGCGCGAGCGGGCCCGCGTCGAAGGCAATGCTGGCGCCGCTGGCCACGCTGAACCGATTGATGGCCTCGGCCAGCGGGCCCGCGGGAATGTCCACCGCGTGGCGTACCGGGTTGTTGCTAGCAGCGAACGCCGGCGCGGGCAGAACGCCGGCGCCGGCCAAGACTGCGCACAGCACGGTGGCAAGCGAAACGGCGGCGACGGAGCCGGGCGTGCTGCGCATGCCGCCCAGGCGCGCGCGAGCATGAAAGCGATGTCGGGACATGACGAACCTGTTGTCTATGAAAGAAGGGATTCGTCCTGCAGGACACCCGGCCTGCCTGCAACCGGCAAAATGGGGAGGGATCGCGGCGGCGTGCATAGGTCGACGGTGCTGGCCGGCGATCAGCGCGAGACGATGCGAGTCCAGTAGCGCGTGCGCCGCTCGATGCGCAGCGGGAAGGCCGCGACGAGCAGCTCGAGCGCCGCGTCCGTATCCGCGAGCGGATACACCCCCGACACCCGCAGCCCGGCCGCTGCGGGCGCGCACCCCAGGTAGCCCGGGCGATAGGCCGCCAACACGGCGACCCAGTCGGCCAGCGGCGCATCCACCACGCTCAAGCGCCCGCTGCGCCAGACATCCTCGTCGCCGGCGGACGGCGTCAACAGCCCGCTCGCGCCCGCCGAGAACGTCATCGCCGAACCTGCCGGCACCCGGCTCGACGCATCGAGCCCGGCCGGCTGCACGCGCACCGCATGGGACGACACGGCCACGCGCACGCGCCCCTGCGGCAGCACACGCACCACGAAGCGCGTGCCCAGCGGCTGCAGGCGCCCCGCCGGCGTGTCCACGAAGAAGGGGCGCGCATCCGGCCCGGTCTCGATCCAGAGCGCCCCGGCGCCCAGGACGAGCCGACGCTGCTGGGCGTCGTACCGCAGCTCGGCGTGCGTGCCGGCATCCAGGGCCAGGCGGGTGCCATCCGGCAGTACGCGCTCGTGCCGCTCGCCCGTGGCCGTCCAGAGCAGCCCATCGTGCGGGGCGTAGGCCGAACCGCGCAATGCCAGCGCACTGCCGGCCAACCCGGCGCCCAGGCCGGCCAGCAGGCGCAAGGCGCCTCGACGCGTGCCGGCGCGCGCCAGCACCGCCGCTGCCACCGGCCCGGACAACGGCTCCAGCCGGCCGCTGAACGCGAGCACGCGCTGCCAGGCGCGCTCGTGCGCCGGATCGGCCGCCAGCCAGCCGCGCCACTGTTCGAGCAGATCCGCATCGGACGCTCGCGGCAGCAAGGCGGCATACCAGCGCGCCGCTTCGCGGATGGCGCGTTCGTCCCGGCGCTCGTCTGCCGGCATGCTCAATCCATCAGCAGGCAGCAGTGCGCTACCGCGGTGGCCACATGGTTCTGCACGGTGCGCACCGAAACCCCCAGGCGCTCGGCGATCTGCGGATAGGCCAGGCCGTCGAAATGCGCGAGCAGGAAAGCCTGCTTCACCTTGCGGCCCAGGCCGTCGAGCATCGCATCCAGTTCGGTCAGGCGTTCGCACATGACAGCCTGGACCTCGGCCGACGGCACCCGCTCCTCGGGCAGGCTGGCCAGCACCTCCAGGTAGGCCAGCTCGATGGCGCGCCGGCGATGGAAATTGGCCACCAGACGCCGCGCCACGGTCGCCAGGTAGGCGCGCGGCTCGCGCAACTGCGCATCCACGCGCGCCCGCAGCACGCGCACGAAAGTGTCGTGGGCCACGTCCTCGGCATCGTGACTGCTCGGCAGGTTGCGCCTGAGCCAGGTGCGCAGCCAGTCGTGGTGCTGCACATAGAGCACGGCCCCGAAGTCGGGCGCGGAGGAGTCGAGTCTGGACATGGGTCAGCGCCGGCCAGGGCCAGCGCAATGATGTAAATGATAATGAATATCGTTACATGATATCGGCAGGCGCATCGGCTGGCAATCGAAAGCAATCGGCCGAGGCGGCGCTCGGGGCAGCCTGCCGGACGTTCGTGCAGACGTCCCGCGCCGGCTTGCGTGCGACAATGCCCTCCCCCCGCCTGCGTGACGCGGCCGGATGCACGTGCGGCGGGCCAGACAGGAGACGCGATGCCCGCCCCGACCATGAGCGCGAAGGAATGGTCCCTGCTTTGTGGACTGTCCCTGCTGTGGGGTGCGTCCTTCTTCTTCACCGGCGTCGCAGTCCAGGAACTGCCCCCGCTCACCATCGTGCTGCTGCGCGTCGGGCTGGGCGCACTGACACTCTATGCGGTGCTGCGCGCAAGCGGCGGTACGCTGCCGGGCGACGCGCGGGCGTGGCGCGACCTGGCGGTGCTCGGTGTCATCAACAGCGCCTTGCCGTTCACGCTGATCGTCTGGGGCCAGACCCAGATCCCGAGCGGCCTGGCCTCCATTCTGAACGCCACCACGCCGCTGTTCGGCGTGCTCGCCGCCCACCTCTGCACCCAGGACGAAAGGATCACGTCGAATCGGCTGGCGGGTGTCGTCATCGGCTTTGCCGGCGTGGCGCTGATGGTGGGCGCCGGCGCGCTGCGCGGCGGCGACGCCCCGGTCGCGGGCCAGCTCGCCATCCTGGGCGCGGCCTGCTCCTATGCGATCGCCGGCGTGTATGCGCGGCGCCTGCGGCGCTACGGGCTCGCGCCCATGGTCGCCGCGACCGGCCAGATCGCCTGCGCCACGCTGATCCTGCTGCCCCTCGCGCTGCTCGTGGAGCGCCCTTGGCAATACGCCATGCCGGGCGCCGCCACCTGGTTCGCCGTAGCCGGCTCGGCCGTGCTGTCCACCGCACTGGCGTACGTGATCTATTTCCGCCTCATCGCCACCGCCGGCGCGACCAACATCCTGCTCGTGACCTTTCTCGTGCCCGTCAGCGCCATTCTGCTGGGCTGGCTGGTGCTGGGCGAACGGCTGGAGCCGCGCCACTTCCTGGGCATGGCGCTGATCGCCGGCGGTCTCGCCGCCCTGGATGGCCGCCTGCTGCGCCGGCGCCGCGGCGCCCCGCTCAGTGTTGGTGGAAGCGGCACTGACCGTGGTCGGCCAGGATCTCGATGACCCGGCAGTCGCCCACCTCGCCGTGCGCGCAGCCGCGCAGCATGCGTTCCAGCTCGGCCGCCAGCGACTGCAGGCTGGCGATCTTGGCGCGCACCTCGACCAGGCGCTCGCTCGCGATGGCGTCCGCCGCCGCGCACGACTGGTGAGGATCGTCCTGCAGGGCGAGCAGCGCGCGGATGGCGTCCAGTTCGAAGCCGAGTTCGCGCGAGTGGCGGATGAAGGCCAGTCGCCGCACTTCGTCCTGGCCATAGCTGCGCCGGTTGCCCTCGGTGCGGCCGATACCCGGCATGAGGCCGATCTGCTCGTAATAGCGAATCGTCGGCACCTTGACCCCGCTGATGCGGGCGGCCTCGCCGATCGAATAAGTGTGCATCACAGGGCTTGCTCCTCTAGTCGCTAGAGGACCTAAGCTTACTTCACATCAGGGCCTGTCAACGGGCGCATGCCGCGCCGCAGGCCGTGGAGTACGAACGATGGACACAGCAACCCAGCAATGGCGATTTCACGTCGGCGGCATGGACTGCGCCGCCTGCGCACGCAAGATCGACACGGCAGTTCGCCGCCTGCCCGGCGTCCAGGACGTCTCCGTCTCGGTGGCTGCCGGCACCATGACGCTGACCGGGCTCGCCGGCGTGGATCTGGACGCCCTGCAGCACCGAGTGCATTCGCTCGGATACACCACCACGCCGCTGCCGGCCGCGGGGCGGCGCGGCGAGACCGCCATGGCGCCCGACGCCACGCCGCCTGCCTGCGGCAACACGCACCACGATCACAACCACGACCACCGCCATGGCAGCGACCGTGATCGCCAGCACGCCGGGCATGCGAGCCCGGCTGCGGCGCCGGGCGCCATGGCGTTCTCGCCCGCGCAGGCAACGGCCGGCGCGCGAGGCTGGCGCGCTTGGCCGCAAGGCGGCCAGGCCCGGCTCACGCTGGCCTGCGGTGCGGGTGTCGTGCTCGCCTTCGTCCTCGCACAGGCCTACCCGCCCGGCAGCGTGTGGGCCTATCTGGCGGCCATGGCCATCGGCCTCGTGCCGATCGCTCGACGCGCCATCGCCGCCGCGCGCAACGGCAGCCCCTTCACCATCGAGATGCTGATGAGCGTGGCGGCCGCGGGCGCGGTCGTCATCGGCGCCACCGAGGAGGCCGCGGTGGTCGTCCTGCTGTTCCTGATCGGCGAACGGCTGGAAGGCCTGGCCGCCGGCCGGGCGCGCGCCAGCATCGCCGGCCTTGCGGCGCTGATTCCGCGCACCGGCCTGCGCGAAGACGGCGCCGAGCTGCGCAGCGTGCCCGCCGCCGAGCTGCGCATCGACGACATCGTGCGTGTGCGGCCGGGCGACCGCATCCCCGCCGACGCGCAGGTCCTGAGCGGCGCGAGCGCGGTGGACGAGGCGCCGGTCACGGGCGAATCGACGCCGCGCAGCAAGGCGCCGGGCGATGCGGTCTATGCCGGCACCATCAACGGCGACGGCGTGCTGCGCCTGCGCGTCACCGCGGCTGCGGCGGACAACACCATCGCCCGCATCATCGCCCTGGTCGAGCAGGCCCAGGAAGCCAAGGCGCCCACCGAAAGGCTGATCGATCGCTTCTCGCGCTGGTACACGCCGGCAGTGATCGTGGTGGCAGCGCTGGTGGCCGTGCTGCCGCCCCTGCTGGGCATGGGCGACTGGAGCACCTGGGTCTACCGCGGCCTGGCCATCCTGCTGATCGGCTGCCCGTGCGCGCTCGTGATCTCCACGCCGGCCGCCATCGCCGCCGCGCTCTCGGCCGGCGCACGGCGCGGCCTGCTGATGAAGGGCGGCGCGGTGCTCGAGGCGCTGCGCGGCATCGACATAGTCGCCTTCGACAAGACCGGCACGCTGACCGAAGGCCGCCCCCAGGTCACGGACATCGTGGCCGGGGCATGGGACGAAGCACACGTGCTGCGCCTGGCCGCCGGGCTGGAGCGCGGCGCGAGCCATCCCCTGGCACGCGCCGTCCTGGCGCGCGCCGAGGCAGAAGGCGTGAGCCTGCCCGATGCCGCCGAGTCCACGGCCCAGGGCGGCCGCGGCGTGGCCGGCCGCATCGAAGGAATGACGGTGTTCCTGGGTTCGCCGGCCGCCGCGGCCGGGCAGGCCAACCTGCCCGCCGCACTGCACGAACGGATCGCCAGGCTCCAGGCCGAGGGCAAGACGGTGGCCGTGCTGGTCGTGGACGGCATGGCGGCCGGCGCGCTGGCGATGCGCGACGAACCGCGCGCCGACGCACGTGCCGGCCTGGCCGCCCTGCAGCGCCAGGGCGTGACCGCCGTCATGCTCACCGGCGACAACCGGCAAACCGCAGACGCCGTGGGCGCAGTGCTGGGCATCGCCGCCCACGCCGAGCTGCTGCCGCAGGACAAGCAGCGCATCGTGAACGAACTGCGTGCCCAGGGGCGGCGCGTGGCCAAGGTGGGCGACGGTATCAACGATGCGCCCGCGCTGGCCGCGGCCGACGTGGGCATCGCCATGGGCGGCGGCGCCGACGTCGCCCTGGAGACCGCCGACGCGGCCATCCTGCACGGCCGGGTGCTCGACGTGGCGGACATGCTCGCGCTCTCGCGCGCCGCGGTGCGCAACATCGGTCAGAACATCGGCATCGCGCTCGGACTCAAGGCCGTGCTGCTCGTCACCACCGTGCTCGGCATCACCGGCCTGTGGCCGGCGATCCTCGCCGACACCGGCGCCACCGTGCTGGTCACGGCCAACGCCCTGCGCTTGCTCGCCTGGCGCGGCTCGACGCAGGCGTGACATCGCGCCGCCCGGCACCGGCATCGCCGCCTTGCGGGCCGGTGCGCGCCATGCCGGTGCCGAACGGGCCCGCGCAGCGCGGGCCGCGCCCAGGCGCTAGGCGCGGGTTGCCGACGGGGCCCTCGATCTGTCGTGGGGATGGAGCTCGGCGGCCAGCTCGAGCCAGGCCCGCGCCGCCGCCGGCACATAGGCGCCGCGCCGCCACACCAGGGCCATCGCCCACTCGGTGCCAGGCTCGTCCAGCAGCACCGGACGAATGCCCGTGTGCTTGCGCTGCTGCGCCAGCATGCGCGGCAGGAACGCAACGCCCAGCCTGGCCGCCACCAGCTCGATCATGAAATCGACCTGGCTGCTGCGCGCCGCGATGCGCGGTTCGAAGCCGGCACGGCGGCAGGCTTCGAGAATGATCCGGTGCAGCGCGAAGCCGCTTTCGAACATCAGGAAGGGGGTGTCGCGCAGACCGTCCAGGGTCACGCGCCGGCGCCGCGCCAGCCCATGCGCTTCGGGCAGCAGCGCCACCAGTGGCTCGTGGCGCACCGGCTGGACCTCGAACTCCCCGGACGTGGGCAGCAGCGCGCCCGCCACGTCCACCTCGCCCGCGCGCAGCAGATCCTCGAGCTGGTCGCTGCCATGCTCGACCAGCCGGATCTCGATCTCCGGATAGCGCTGCCGGTACGCGGCGAAGAGCGGGGCGAACAGCGTACTGCTGCCGATGGGCGGCAGACCCAACCGCAGCAGCCCGCGCTTCAGGCCACGGATCTCGTCGAGTTCGGCGAGCAGGTCCTCGCGATCGGCCAGGAGCTTGACGCCGCGCCGATACACCACCTCGCCCGCCGCGGTCAGCACGCTGCGATGGCCGATCCGGTCGAGCAGCGGCACGCCGATCTCGTCCTCGAGCTGGCGCACGGCCTTGCTCACCGCGGACTGGCTGGCGAACACGGTTTTGGCGGCCTGCGAAAAGCCGCCCTGGCGCACGACCTCGACAAAAGCACGCAGGGTACGAAATTCCATGGTTATTCGATTATCGACTTAAATCTATTCGAACAATTCGCTTTCCTCATGCTGCCCCGGATTATAGAGTGGCACGCATGCATACACCGTCAAGCCCCGCGCGCCAGGTGCCGAACCGCACTCAGGTGCCGCCTTCGGATCGCCCCGGCCCCGTCACGCAGACGGCCGCAGCGCCGGCGCCGCGCCGCCATCCGCTGCTGCAACTGGGCTTCGTCGCGCTGTTCTGGCTGGCAGGCGAAGGCATCGGGCGCGCCACCGGCCTGCCGCTGCCGGGCGGCGTGATCGGCCTGGGCCTGCTGCTCGTGCTGCTGGCCAGCGGGCGGCTGGCGCTCGCGAACGTCAAGCGTGGCGCGGAATGGCTGCTCGCCGACATGCTGCTCTTTTTCGTGCCCGCGGTGCTCGCCGTGCTGGATCACCGGGATTTCTTCGGTCTGCTCGGCCTGAAGATCCTTTTCGTCATCCTCGCCAGCACCACCGCCGTCATGCTCGTCACCGCCTGGGTGGTCGAGCGCTGCCATCGCTGGAGACTGCAACGTGTCCCTGCATCCGGCGTTCGTTGAAGGGCTGTTCCAGGCGCTCTTCTGGTCCGCGCTCACCATCGGCCTGTACGGCGCGGCCAAGCGCGTCCACCGGCGCTGGCCGCGCTGGTGGCTGATGCCGCTGAGCATCACCCCGCTGCTGGTGGGCCTGGTGCTGTTCGGCATCCATGCGAGCTACCGCGAGTACATCCATGCCACGGGTTGGCTGCTCATTCTGCTCGGCCCGGCCACGGTCGCCTTTGCCGTGCCCATCTACGAGCAGCGCCGGCTCATCCGCGCGCAATGGCCCGTGCTGCTCGTCGGCGTGCTCGCGGGCAGCCTCACCGCCATGGTCTCGAGCTGGGGCTTTGCCACCCTGGCCGGCCTGGACGATACCCTGCGCGTGAGCCTGGTGCCGCGCTCGCTCAGCACGCCCTTTGCCATGGCCGTGTCCGCCGACATCGGCGGCGTGCCCGATCTCACGGCCATCTTCGTCGTGGTCACCGGCATTGCCGGGGCCGTCATTGGCGATATCATGCTCACGCGGCTGCGGCTGGAGTCGGCGATCGCGCGCGGCGCCCTCTTCGGCGTCGGCGCGCACGGCGCCGGCACCGCCCGCGCCCACCAGCTCGGCCGGACAGAAGGCGCGGTGGCCGGGCTGGTCATGGTGATGGTGGGTTTGGCCAACGTCCTTGCCGCGCCCTTGTTGGCACAATGGCTTAGATAGGAGATCGTCGCATGCGGCACCCGCGCATGCTGGACACACTCACGGGGCGCTGGGGCGCCGCATGGCGCGATGCCGCAGCGAGTGCCGCGGCCGCGGCCATTGCCTGGCTGCTCGCGGTCTGGCTGTTCGGCCACCAGCGTCCGGTGTTCGCCGCCGTCACGGCCATCGTGTGCCTGGCGCCCGGCCTGCCCAGCCACGGCAGGCAGGCGGTCGGCCTGATGCTCGGCGTGGCGACCGGCATCGTCGCCGGCGACCTCGTCCTGCTGCTTCTGCCGCAGGAAGTCCTGCTGCCGCACGGGCTGTCGCTGCTGCGCGTGGTCTTCGCCACTTTCTTCGCCATCCTGCTCGGCGCCTCCTTCGGCCAGCCTCCGGTCGTGCCGATCCAGGCCGGCGTGTCCGCCATGCTGGTGCTCGCCATGGGCCCGGAGACCGCCGGCATCGTCCGGCTGGCGGACGTTTCGGTGGGCGTGGGCGTGGGCCTGCTCTTCAGCCAGGTTCTGCTCACCCCCGATCCCCTGCAGATCATCGACAAGGCCGCGGACGACTTCCTGCGGCGCATCGAGGACGGCCTGAAGCGCGCCCAGCAGGCGGCCCAACGACAGGACAGCGCCCAGGCCGACGCCGCGCTCGGCCTCTTCTCCAACGCCCACGCCAGTCTGGCGGCGCTCTCCACCGCCATCGAGAACGCCCGCCACAGCACGCGCTGGTCGGTGCGCGGACGCCTTTCCGCCCAGCTCGTCGATGCGGCCGTGGCGCGCTACGACCGTGGCGCCACCCGCCTCTTCGCGCGCAGCCTGTTGCTGGCCGAAGCCCTGAGCCGCGGGCTGGAGAACGCACGCGAGCAGATCCCGGACGGCTTGGCGCAGCGCATCGCCGAACTCGCCCAGCGCTGCGCCGACGTCCTGGCCGGCCGGCCCGTCGCACCGGGGGAGCCCCTGCCGGCCCGGCTGCCCGACGACCTCTCCTGGCGCCAGGCGCTGGACCACCTGGGCGCCATGGAAGGCTTGCTCGCCGATCTGGGCCCCATGCAGCCGGCGGGCCAGGGTACATCGACCTTCATCGCCCGCTGATCCAGGCCGCCGCATGCGTGCGGCTTGGGCGAGGGCCGTACCTTGCGGTATCGTGCTCCCATGTATATCGCCATCGGGATCGCGCTGGGTGCGGCCATCGGGACGGCGTTGGGCAACCTCGCGCTGGGCATTGCCGTGGGCGCACTGGTCGGCCTGGCACTGCATTCGATGACGCGGCGCTGAGGGCACACCGGCTCGTCGTAGCCGGGTCTGGCCGCGCGCGGGCGTGGCGTCGCGCCGCGTACGCCCGGGCGACCCACGCGGGTCCGCGTCCGCACCCAGCTTTTTGCAGCGCACGCCATGGCGAGGGCGGAGCTGCCCGCCCATTCCGGATGCACGGAGGCTTCATGTCCGACACCCTGCACTTGCCGGGCGCCATGTGCGTCCATCGCGAGCCCGCGCCATGATCGCGCAGCGGCTCGCCCGGCTGGTCGACCTGCGGCGCGGCGAGGCATGGCCGGTCGCATGTTCCGTCGGTTTCTTCTTCTGCGTGCTGACCTCGCTGATGATGCTGCGCCCGGCACGCGAAGCGCTGGGCATGCAGAGCGGGCTGGACGCAGTGCGCTGGCTGTTCGTCGGCACCGCCGTGGCCACCCTGCTGCTGAACCCAGTGTTCGGCTGGCTCGTGAGCCGCCACGCGCGCATGCGCGTGCTCGTCGCCACGTATGGCTTCTTCGCGCTCAGCCTGCTGGGCTTCTTTGCGCTGCTCGTGGGCGCCCCCGAAGCGGTGGGCCGTGTGAGCGGGCAGGTGTTCTACGTCTGGTTCAGCGTCTTCAACCTCTTTGCGACCATGGCGTTCTGGGCGCTGATGGCCGACCGCTACACGCTGGAACAGAGCAAGCGTTTCTTCGCCCTGATCGCCGTCGGCGGCACCCTGGGTGCGATCTTCGGGCCCTGGCTTGCGAGCCTGCTGGCGCGGCCGCTGGGCACGGCGGCCCTGTTGCCGGTGTCGGCCGCGTTCCTGGCGCTGGCTCTCGTGCTGGCCGGCATCGTCGCACGCACGCAGCCGACAGCGCGCGGCGCCGAGGAGGACGGCGTGCAGGGCCCGGTACTCGGCGGCTCGGCGTGGCAGGGCGTGCGCGCCGTAATGCGTTCGCCCTATCTGGCCGGCATCGCGGCCTACGTGCTGATCCTCGCCGTCATGGCCACGCTGCTCTATTTCACGCGGCTGCAGATGGTCGCGGCGCAAGGCGCGGAGCTGGACATGCGCACAGCGCTGTTCGCCCGCATCGACATGCTCACCCAGATCGCCACCCTGGTGATCCAGTTGTTCATCGCCGGACGGCTCATGAAGCGGCTCGGGGTGCCGCTGGCCCTGGCCCTGCTGCCGATCACCACGGCGCTCGGCTTCATCGGGCTGGCCATCGTCGGCTCCCTGGCCGCGCTGATCGTCGTCGAAGCGGCCTTTCGCGCGGTGCAGCGCGCGATCATGCGGCCGGCCAGGGAAACTTTGTTCACCGTGCTCGGTCGAGAAGACAAGTACAAGGCCAAGGCTTTCGTCGACACCTTCGTCTATCGGTTCGGGGATGTCGCCGGCGCCCAGCTCGAAGGCGCGCTGGGCAGGCTGGCCATGGGCCTTGCCGCCGTCACCAGCGTAGCCGTTCCGCTCTGCCTGGTCTGGGCAGCGCTCGCGGTCTGGCTGGGCCGGCGCCAGTCCCGCCTCGCCGCGCCGCCGGCGCCCGACGCGCAGCGGCACACATCCATCACCTTGACCCAGCCAGGAGGCCAGACATGACATCCCGACGCGACGCCTGCAAGATCGCGCTCGCCCTGGGCGCCGGCGCAGCCCTCGGCGCAACCCCGCTGCACGCGGCGAGCGCCCGCGCCAGCGAGCTCATCACGCGCCCGATCCCGCGCACGGGCGAGCGTCTGCCCGCGGTCGGGCTGGGCAGCTCGGCCACGTTCTCCAGCGCCGCCAACACCCAGGATGCCCAGCGCCTGCGCGAGGTCCTCGAGGCCTTGCTCGCGCAGGGCGGCACGGTGTTCGACACGGCGCCCTCCTACGGCGCCTCCGAAGAGGTGGCCGGCACGCTCGCCCAGCAGGCCGGCATCGCCGACAAGCTCTTCTGGGCCACCAAACTGAACGTTGCGCAGGGCGGCAAGGCGGACCCGCAGCAGGCACGCGCGCAGATCGAGGAATCCTTTCGCCGCATCGGGCGGCCCGTCATCGACCTGATCCAGGTCCACAACGTCGCCGACGTCCCCACCCAGTACGCCATCCTCAAGGAACTGCGGGAGGCCGGGCGCATCCGCTACGCCGGCGTGACCAACACGTTCAGCCGCAACCGCGACACGCTCGTACACGCCATGCAAACCGAGCCGCTGGATTTCATCGGCATCGACTACGCCATCGACAACCGGGACATGGAGGAACGCGTACTCCCGCTGGCGGCCGACCGCGGCATTGCCGTGCTTGCCTACGCACCCTTTGGCCGCACCCGGCTCTGGGACAGGGTGCGCGGGCGCACCATCCCGCCCTGGGCCGCCGAACTGGGCATCGCCTCATGGGCGCAGTTCTTCCTCAAGTTCGTTCTCTCGCATCCGGTCATCACCTGCGCCACCCCGGCCACGAGCCGGCCCGCCAACGCCATCGACAACCTGGGCGCGATGCGCGGCGAGCTGCCGGATGCGGCAATGCGGGAGCGGATGGCGCAGCATATCGCCGACCTTTGAGTGCGCATACGGCGGGTCTACCCCCTCTTGCCCGGCCCCCCAGCTCTCGGCCATCGGGCAGGCGCTTCGCGACCCGCACCCAGGCGTGCGGAAGGGCGTAGCGCGCCGATGCTTCGCCCGGCCTCAGGCCTTGGCGACGTGTTCCGCGGCTCTGATGCCGAACACCAGCCCCTTCATCAGGCCGCCGATATACGTAGCACCCTGTCGCCCTTCCAGACCGGCGGTGTTCGCGCCAGCGGCATAGAGGCCGGCGACTGGAACGCCGCGGGTCGAGCGTACGCGCGCATGCTCGTCAATCGCGATCCCGCCCATGGTGTAAGTAATGCCCGCGCAGACGGGCGCGGCAAAGTAGGGAGGATGATCGACGGCCCATGCCTGCCCCGCCGGACGCGAACGCGGCGGGTCGAGTTGCTGGAACTGACCGGAGATGACGGCTTGCCGGTGTGCCGCAATCGTTTCCTGCAGCGCCTGCGCGGGCAGCCCCGTGCGCGAAGCGAGTTCAGCCAATGTGTCGGCCTGAATGATCGTGCCACCGGCGCGCACCAGATGAGGATTCACCGGAATGCGCGCGTTCCTGCCTGGCCCCTCCCAGATTGCCGAATCGAAGACAGCCCAGGCCGACAGCGGATCTTCAAGTTTCGCCACCGCATTGGCCAATTGCACGCCGCCCAGCCCCTCGTCGGCGAATCGCCTGCCGTCGGCGCCTACCATGACGCCCGCCACGCCCAGCTCGTCGAGCTGCGGATACGGCCAGGTTCGGGGGTTGTCGAACGCATCGCGCGACAGCAGATGGCCGTAGAAGTAGCTGAGATCGGCGATCTCGGCGCCAAACGCCTGCGCCATGCGCAGGCCGTCTCCAACACCGGTTGCCGCCCCCCTCTGTTTCAGCTTCTCCGGTGCGCCGCTGATGTGCTGGCCAAGCAACGCCAAGTTGCCCTGGAAGCCACCATCGGCCAACACCACCGCCGACGCCGGAAGCTGGCTTACGTCACCCTGCCTGCGAATCTCTACACCGACGCATGCGCCAGCGCGCTCCATCAGCGAAACGGCCGCAGCGCCCTGGATGATGCGCCCACCGCGGGCAAGCAGGTTCCTGGCCAGGAGCCGCAGCGTGTAATCGGCGCCACGCCCGTACCAATCCATGCCGGCCATGATGCGTCGAGGGGGCGCCATGACCCAGCTTTGCCAGTCGACGGCCAAGCTCATGCGGACGAACTTTACGCCCTGACTTTTGATCCACTCGCCTGCGCGCGCGCTGGTATGGGCCAGCGCGCGCGTCAGATCCGGGTTGGCTTGATCTTTGGTGGCGGCCCGTACCGCTTCGATCAGCGCTTCGGGACGATCCCTGATATTGCGAAAAGCCACATGCAGCACGCCACCAGCCAGCCTGCTGTTACACAGATAGCGCTCGTCGGTACCACGCTCGAGCAGTACGACGCGCAGCCCCTGTTCCGCAGCGCGATTGGCGGCGGCGAGCCCGGCAATCCCGCCACCGACGACGATCAGGTCGAACGCTTGCGTGTCGGGCATGGCATTCATTTCGGTAACAGCATTTCCGAGACGACGCGCACCAGCTCGACGTAGCTCTTCATGATGAGCAGCAAGACCGCGCTTGAGACAAGCCCCGCCGCCAGCACCAGCCAATGCAGCGATAACAGCTCGAACGCTGCCCAGGCCCCGATCAACGGCAGGACAGCAACGAGTACTGCGATCGCCGTACCATGCTCGACAAGCAGCTTTATGGTGGGGAACTGTTCCATGATTTCGATAGCGATCCACAGTGTTTTTTATTAAGCGCGATGCGGCCCTGGCCGGTCCCGGCAGCGGCGTGCTAGCCTTTCTCCGCCATGCCGGACAGCAGACTTCCCCATCCGGAAAGAGGCGTCGACTGCCCCAGCAATCGCAACGCTGCCCAGATACTGACCTGGTTGGTCGTCAGTACCGGTTTTCCCAACTTGCGCTCCAGCGCCTCGACACGGCTCATCGCCCACCAGTTTCCGCACGCCAGAAAGACAGCGTCGGCCTCCGATCGGTCCGCCTCGCAGGCCAATGCAAACGCCGTGTCCGGGCTGAGCCGGCCGACGTCATTGTTGCGCACCACGCCCATGGCCCGTTGACTGACCACCTGGACGCCATTGGCCTGGATGAAGCTGGCCACGGTCTGGTTCACCGATTCGCTCCAGGGAGCCGCCAATGCCACGCGCTGAATGTTCAAGACAGCGAACGCCTCAAGCATGGCCGTGGAAGCGGTCGCGGCCGGCTTGCCGGTGGCATCCTGAATACGTCCCAGAAGTTCCTTGTCATAGCCGAGTCCTTTGCGTGAAGTGGGCGCCGTGGCGGCTAGAAGGATCACGCCGACATCGGCATCGGCCAATTTCCGGCTTTCCGTCTCCAGCTCTTCGACGATGCGCACCGTTGACTCGGCATCAATCGAATTGAGCGTGAGCCGCGCCGTGTGCAAAGACACATCGCGCGGCAGGACATCGGAGAACTCGGGCTCTTGAGTAGAGTTCGACGACGGCAGCAGCAAGCCCAGGCGCCGCGTCCTCAACATATCGGTCATGCTATCTCCTGATGCCGGCGCACTACCGGCCTGCTGTCTTGACAAGAAAGCTGCGGCCTACCAACTGCCGGTGGATCTGGTTCGTGCCCTCCCATATCTGGGTGATCTTGGCGTCCCGCATCAGACGCTCCACGCGATAATCCTTGGTATAGCCATATCCGCCGAACAGTTGAACCGCGTCGGTGGCAATGCGCATGGCGAGATCGGAAGCACGCATTTTCAACATGGAGGACTCATTGCCGATGTGCTCATCGCCTGCTTCTATACGGCTTGCGACATGCCAAAGCCATCTTTCACACATCGCAAGATCCACCGCCATGTCCGCCACCATGAATTGCACGCCCTGGTTCTCCAGAATGCGCCGTCCGGACTGCACCCGCTCGTTGATGTAATCGACGGCGTCGAAGAAGGCGGCGCGCGCAATGCCCAACGCGTGCGCCGCCACGCTGGGACGGGATTTGTTTAGAAAGTGAAACAGCATCCGAAGCCCCTCGCCCGGCCTGCCAAGCAGGTTCGCGGCCGGAATGCGGCAGTTCTCGAACGACAAGGCGGCCGTGGTGGAACTTCGCATGCCCATCTTCTTCTCGGTTCGTATCACGCTGAAACCCGGCGTGCCCTTCTCGATCACCGCGATGGAGATCGCGTCCTTGCCCGATCCCAGCGGGCCCCACTTGCCGAACAACACCAAGTAGTCGCACACGTCGCCGTTGGTGATGAATATCTTGGATCCGTTCACAACGATCCCATCGCCCTCCGGAACGAAGGTCGTTCTCATCCCGGTCGCGTCGGACCCCGCCCAAGGCTCGGTCAGCGCCAACGCGACCAGCGCGCCATCGGCGATTCCCGGCAGCCATCGCCGCTTCTGCTCCTCGTCGGCGAAATCCACGATCGGGCTGGCTCCGTGAAAATTCGTCGCCCAGACAATGCCTGTGGAGGCGCATGCTTGACTGATCTCCCGGCAGCACGCGAGATAGGTCGAATACGAGAGTTCGTTGCCACCATAGGCTTCGGGCACGAACATGGCGTTCAACCCCAGAGCATTGATGTCATTCACGTTGTCCCAGGGGAACTCCTCGCGCTCGTCGTAACCGGCTGCCCTGGGCTGCAATCGCTCGCTGGCGAGCCGGCGCACGCTCTCGATGACCTGACGCTCTTCTGCCGTGAACTGAATCGTTGCGTCCAGTCGTTCAAGTAGATTCATGAGGTGTCTCACAAGGATATTGAATGACCGCCGTCGACATAAATGCTCTCTCCGGTCAAGAACCCGATCCGCTCCGTGAACAGGGCCGCGACCAGCCGCGCGATCTCGTCCGGGGTACCCGGTCGTCCCGTGAAAGTGCGGGACCTCACCTTCTGCCCGTGTTCGGGATCGCTCAGATAGTCCCGGTTGATGTCGGTCTCGATGTATCCAGGCGCCACATTCAGCACGGATATGCCTTTGCGTCCCCATTCGGCCGCGAGGCAGCGCGTGATGGCGCCGACGGCGGCCTTTGCTGCGCAATAGGCGGTGCTGCCCTTGGCGCCAAGGCGCTCGAAGAACGAGCCGATGTTCACGATCAACCCATCGCCCGATTGCACCAGATAGGGATAGACCTCTCGGCATGCCGCGAAAACGGACACCGCGTTGATCCGCAGTACCGTCTCGAATTCGGCGGTGGGAAATGCGCGCGAGGCGCCGTCGCGGTGAATGCCTGCGTTGTTGACCAGGCCGTCGATCCCGCCGAAACGCTCGGCGACCTGGCCAAAGGCCGCACGCAGATCATCTTCGCGGCTCACGTCGCACCGCAGACAGAAAAAAAGGTCGGCCAGGCCGACGGCGTCGTGCACGTCCGGTGGGCTGCCGCTGCGCGACAGACACGCCACAGCGTGGCCGCGCCGCGCCAGCTCGCCGGCGATTTCCGCGCCGATCCCCCGGCTGGCCCCGGTAACGACAATGGTCCGGTGCTTTTCCATGTCAGTGCCCGAACTTGGTCGTATCCGGCTGCCTCTTGCCGGCGAATGCCGAACCCAATTCGCGCGCTTCTTCAGACGCATAGTAGCCAGGCAACATCAGGTCGTGCGAAAGGCGGGACAGCCCGCCCACGCCCTGGTGCTTCGCGCCGAACGCCGCTTTGATGCTCGCCAGGGCAAAGGATCCGCGCTCGGCGATCTCCAGCGCCATGTCCATCGTCGCCTGAGCCAGCTCGGCGTCGGGAACGACCTTGTTCACCAACCCCATCGCGAACGCCTCGGCCGCAGTCAGCTTGGGGTTGCGAAACCACATCTCCTTGGCGCGCTTCTTTCCTATCAGGTCTTCCAAGTACCAGGTGCCGTATCCGCCATCGAAGCTGCCCATCATCGGCCCTACCTGACGGAAAACCGCGCTTTCCTTGGCGATGGTCAGATCGCAGACGACATGCAGCACGTGGCCGCCGCCGACCGCGTAGCCGTTCACCGATGCAATCACGGGTTTCTGCAAGCGTTCGATCGCCTCGTACATTTCCAGCGTCGGCATGACACCCGCATAGAGTCGGCTGTCGGGTAGTCCCTCCTTGCGCCCGCCGATGCAGAAGAACCTGTTTCCCGCGCCGGTGAGTACCAGCACACGGGTGCGCGTCTCGCGCCGCACGGCTTCGATGCAATCGCGGACTTCCAGGCAGGTGGTCGGCGTGAACATATTGCCGTCATGCGGCCGATTCAGGGTCAGAATGCCCACCGACCCTTCCTCTCGATACAGTATGGTTTCGTACGCCATCAGATAACTCCCGACTGTTTGTACTTCTCGATCTCCAGAGCGCTCAAGCCCGCCAGCTCGCCGAATACGGTGGCATTGTCCTGGCCCAGCCCAGGCGGCACATGTCGATAGCCGGCCTCGCGGCTGTCGAAACGAATCCCCAACCCAACCTGCGGGATCGGCTGGCCGCTGTCATCCATGGCGTAAAAAAGCCCCCGCGCCAGCAGTTCTTCATCCCGGACGACCTGATCCACACGGTTGATGGGGCCCGCCGGCACCTTGTGGCTGCGACACTGTTCCAGCCAATGAGCCCGCGGCCTGCCAAGCAAGATCTGCTGTATCGCCGCCACCAGTTCCTGACGGGACGCCACACGAGCCTCGTTGCCGGCGAATCGCGGATCGTTCGCCATGTCGGGCCGCTCGATCAGTCCGCAGAACCTGCGCCAGATGGCGTCGGTCGGCAGACCCAGCGTGATCGGCTCGTCCGCGGTGCTGAATACCTGATAGATGGCAATGACGCTATCCTTGGCGCCGGACCGCCTGGGCGCTTCGCCGCCCCCCAGATAGCTGACTATGCGCGGGGTCAGGAAGCGGGTCATGCTCTCCACCAGGGATATCTCCACCAGATGCCCCTGGCCTGATCGCGCCCTGTCCATCAGCGCGGCAAGACATCCCATCGCGGCGTCCGCACCGCTCAGCAGGTCCGCTGCAGGCGTACCCACCTTCTGGGGATCACCCTGCAGCTCGCCCGTCAGGTCCATGACAGCGCTGTAGCCCTCGGCGATGAGGTCGTAGCACGGATCGTTCGCGCGGCCGCCCTCCAACCCGAAACCGGTGAGCGAAACGAAGACGATATCGGGCCTGACCTGTTTCACGGCCTCGTACGCAAGGCCGAGCTTTGCCAGGGTCGAAGGCAACTGATTGGTCACCAGGACGTCGCTGGCCTGGATCAATTGCCGCAGCAATGCCTTGCCTTCAGGCCTGGAATAATCCAAGGTGACGCTGCGCTTATTGCGATTCACGCTCAGGTACCACAGGGCGTGCCCCGCCAGGGAAGGCGGCCGCCATAGCCGGGAGTCGTCGCCATTGCCCGGACGCTCGACCTTGATGACTTCGGCGCCGAAATCGCCCAGCAGCATGGTCGCGTAAGGCCCGGCGATCGAAGTGGTCAAGTCCAGGACGCGTGTTCCTTGCAGCAGGTTCAACGCCTGCCCCGCCGCCTTGCGCGGCAGGCTGTCAAGCGGAAGGGGTTGGGATTCGATGTTCATACGATGTGCACGCTATAACGACCTTCGATCACGGCATCGCGCAACGCGAACTTCTGTACCTTTCCTGTCGGTGTCATCGGAAACTCGGAAAGCATCACCAGAAACTCGGGCAGCTTGTACTTGGCTATCCCACGCTCTTCGAGATAGTCGAGCAATTCCCTCAGCGTGGGCTGTGCCTCCCCTGCGGGAATCACGAACACGCAACCCTTCTCGCCCAAACGATCATCCGGCACGGCCACCACTGCGACGTCGTTCACCAGCGGATGGCGGCCCAGCAACTCCTCGACCTCGCGCGCACTGACTTTCAATCCGCCACGATTGATGATGTCTTTCCTGCGCCCCACGATCCGCATGTAGCCCTCGGCATCCATGACCGCAAGGTCATTCGTAAACAACCAGCCATCCGGGGAGAACGCCTGCGCAGTGCGTTGGGGATCATTGAAGTAGCCCAGCGCGACATGAGGCCCGCGCGTCGCGAGCTCTCCCACTTCGCCGCAGGCCAGGATGCGCGTATGCGTCTCGTCGAATATGGCCAACTCACCGCCAGGCATGGCGCGCCCGTCCGTGCCCCAGCGTTTTTCCTCGGGGTCGTCGGCCCGCGAACTGCTTCCGACGAAGCACTCCGACATACCCCACATACCGATCAATTCGCATCCCAGCTTCTCTTTCGCTTCCAAGCCCAGATGGCGTGGGATGGGTGCGCCGGCGCAGCCGAAGTAGCGAAACGACGAGGTATCGCGGTGCTGGACCGCAGGACAATCCAGCAGCATCTTGACGAACGGCGTCGCAGAGAGCGTGAACGCGCAGCGTTCGGCTTCGATCAGACGCAGCGCCTCCTCAGGGTCCCAGATGTCCTGCAACACCATCTTGCTGCCCAGCACCAGCGCCTGTCGCATTCCCCACACGAAGCCGGTCCCGTGGCCGACTGGAGACGGGACCCAGACGGTGTCCTCGTGCGTGAGTCCGAGCAGCTCCGGCATCGCTTGCGTGGCGTACATCATCGTGTTGTGGCTGTGCATCACGCCCTTCGGCTTGGACTCCGTACCCGACGTGAACACCACGACCGAGACATCGTTCGCGTCCCACTCAAGAGCCGGCAGAGGGAACGACGATTCCGCACTCAGCTCCGCGTAGTCCCGCATGCCCGCAGCGGCTTCGCCGCCCACCACCACGACCCTCTCGAGATCAGGCAGCGACGCGCGCATGCGCTGGTACATCGCGGGATAGTCCCAGCCACGGTATTGCCCTGGAATCAAGGCCACCTTGGCCTTCGCAAAGGCGAGGATGTAGGACAACTCGCTTTCCCGATATATCGGCAGCAGAGGATTGGTTACCGCACCCACGCGCGTCGCTGCCAGATGCACGACCACGAATTCCGCCCAGTTCGGCAACTGCACGGAAATCACATCCCCCTGCCCGACACCCCAGGCGGCCAGATTGGCCGCGACCCGTCGGGACGCCTCGTCAAGCTCGGCAAAGCTGAGGCGTCGTCCGTTGGGTGACACCACCGCCGTCGCGTCGGGGCGCAGCCGTACCACATCATCGAGCGCATGCAACAGGGTTCGTCCCCGCCAGTATCCAGCCGCTTCGTAGCGCCGTTTGCTTTCTTCTCTCAGCAAGGTGTCGAATCGCATGAATACTTTCCTTCAGTCCAGGCCGATTGCTGTGCGCCAGGCGCGGGCACGCGCCCTGCGGGCAGGGTTGAACCGGAGCGAACCCAACGCCTCGTACAGCTCGCTGCTGACGCGGTAATGTTCTTCCATGCCCGTCGCATGCAGCAGTTCGATCGGCCCTAGCGGGTGCCCCAAGCCCAGACGCAACGCCATGTCCATCTCCTCCGGTGGAGCCAGCCCTTCGTCTACGCTGGCAAGCGCCGCATTCAGGTAGGGACGCAGCAGATAGTCGACGATGCGACCCGGGGCGTCCGCGCATACCGCGGTACTCAGGCCCATGCCGTTGAAGAGGGCATGTATCGCCGCGATCACCGATTGCGATGTCGCTCGTGTACGCACAACCTCGACAAGATCCGTGGCGGCGGCTCGGCCGAGACGGTATCTGCTGAATCCCACGACATTGACCACCGTATCCTCTTGTTCGCCCAGGTATAGCCCCAGACATTCTGTATGCAGTTCAACGGCGATCGCGGCCTCGGAGGAAAGATCCCGTCCGGCCAAGGCTCTTGCCCTGGCAACCGGATCACCGCCGAGGATCATCGTTCCCCGCCATGCAGCGCTTGCGTCGCGCAGTGTCGACAGGTCGGGAAAGGAGCGGCTTGCACCCAGATCGATCAGTTCCATTGCCATGGTTTCAGCTTCCGAAAGTTCCGGTGGATGCGTAGCGATAGAAACCGCGGCCGCTTTTCTTTCCCAGATGGCCGGCGGCGACCATCTGCCGCAATAGCGGCGGACATACGTGCCGCGGGTCACGCGTCGCTTCGTAGAACGCCTCGCAAAGCCGAAGCTGGGTGTCCAGGCCGACCAGGTCGACCAGTTGCAATGGCCCGAGCGGGTATCCCAGCGCTTTGCGCGCGGCCAGGTCGATATCCTCGGGCGCGGCGACACCGCGTTCCACCAATCGGATCGCGTCGTTGTTCATCGGGATCACGAAGCGGTTCAGGATGAAGCCAGGCGTGTCCTTGGTTCGCACGGTTATCTGTCCCAACGCGCGGCAACATGTTTCGGCGATTCCCAGGGTGCGCGCGTCGGTCAGCAGTCCCGGCGTCACCTCCACCAATTTCATCAGTTGCGCCGGCAAGCAGAAATGCATGCCTATCACACGCTGCGGTAATCGGCTGGCACTGGCCAAGCGGGTGATCGAGAGGGTCGACGTATTCGATGCGATGACCGCTTCCTCGCGAATCACTGCGTCGAGTTCCCGGACAAGCGCGCTCTTGACGCCAACGTCCTCGTAGACAGCCTCGATGACGAGGTCGGCGCGTGATAGGTCGGCGATCCGGCTCGTGGATTGGATTCGTGCCTTCGCCGCCTGCGCCGCTTGCGCAGAGAGCCGGCCGAGTTTCACCGAGCGCATCAAGAACCCGCACACCTCTGAAACAGCAGACCGTGCTCGCTCTGCGTTCACGTCGTACAGCCAGGTGGACGCGCCGCCCCGGGCAGCGACGATGGCGATTCCTGTGCCCATCGTGCCGGAGCCAGCCACCGCGATGGTACGCACTTCACTGTCAGCCAGCACGACGCGACACCTCGTAGTCGAGCTCGAAGTACGTCGGCCGTCCGTCGAACCAGGGGTCGCCCCACAGTTGCTGACCGCCGTCGATCGTCAGCACCTCGCCGGTGACGAACTTGCTGGCATCGCTGGCGAGGTACGTCAGACCTTCGCTGATATCTGCGATCTCGCCGGCGTGCTTCATCGGGTTGGCCTGCTGGAAACTGGCCCGGCCTTGCTCGTTGTAGTAGTTGAATGCGTCCGTCTGGATAGTCCCGGGCGCCAGGCAGTTCACGCGTATCCGGTGCTCGGCCCATTCGACCGCGACGGACTTGGACAGAAAGACCACACCCGCGCGGGCCGCACACGTGTGCGCAACCTGGGGCAGCCCACGCCAGATGACTGCCACGACATTGATGATGTTGCCCGGTTGCCCGTGCTTCTGCCAACGCTGTGCGGCCGCCTGCATCATGTACCAGGTGCCGTTGAGATTGGTGTCCACCACTGCGAGCCAACCTTTGGGCTTTATCTCCAGCGCCGGGCTGGCAAACTGGCCGCCAGCGTTGTTCACCAGCACATCGATACCGCCGAACTCGCGCCAGGCCTCGTCCATGAGCGCCTGTACCGCCTCGGGATCGCGGATCGTCATCGGCCGGGCCAGCACCTTTGCACCCAGCTCTCGCAGATCCCGGGCCGTCGCTTGGAGCCGCTCGCCATCTCTGGCGCAGATGACCAGCGAGGCGCCCAGCCGGGCGAACTGCTCGGCGCAGGCCTTGCCCAGCCCGGTGCCTGCGCCCGAAACAAGCACGACCTTCCCCTCGAACAATCCGTCTCGGAAGGCGGTCTTCGGGTTCGCATTAGTCTGCATATAGCAATCTCTCTTCGCGTCACATGTAGGGAATCAATACGAGATGCCAGCCCGGGCCCGCCGAGTCGGCATGCAGACCACGGGCTCATCGGTCCAGGATGCGCGGCGCACGCTTGGCGATGAATGCCCTTGGACCTTCCTTGCCATCCTCGCTGTTCATCGAGATCGTCGAGAGATCCGCTTCGATTCTCAAACCGTCCTGCAATGAGGTATCGACACCGCGCAACACGGCGTCGCGAATCAGCCGCATGGCCAGCATGCTGTGACCGGTAAAGCCGCGCGCGTACGCCATCGCCGCCTCGATCACATCACCGTGCACTATTCGATGCAACAGGCCTATGCGCAGGGCTTCGTCGGCAGCCACCATGCGTCCGGTCAGCACGATGTCCAGGGCCGCTGCCACGCCCACCAGGCGAGGCAAACGCTGCGTCCCTCCGTAGCCAGGCACCAAGCCGAGCTTGACCTCCGGCAGACCGAACTTCGCCGACGATGTCCCGACCCGGAAAGTGCACGCCAGGGCGAGCTCGCATCCGCCTCCGAGGGCATATCCGTTCACGGCCGCGACGGACGGAACGGGAAAGCTTTCGATGCGAGAAAATACCGACTGGCCAAGGCGCGTGCCGACATACTCGTCGGGGATATCGCGATCCAGCAGTTCGCTGATGTCGGCGCCCGCGCAGAAGGCCTTATCGCCGCAGCCCGTGAACAGCAGCGCCCGCACCTTCCAGGCCGCAACTTCATCCAGCGCCTCGTCGATTGCTTGCAAGGTGGCATAGTTCAATGCATTCAGGGCGGCGGGACGATCGAGCGTGATCACCGCAAAATCGTCGCGTCGCGTCAACTGAATGGACATGGATGCTCCTGTAGCCGGATGACGACAGGGTGCTCTCCGGTACACCAGTGAGTACCTGCTCGTCAGATGTCTATGTACAGCGACAGTCTGCCCGGCGCATGAGCTCGCGACAATTTGACGTTTTCAAAGGAGTGGTTTGGGCACCGCGAAGCGGCACACGCGGACACTGTTGCGTCGCCCATAGAGCGGCTCAGCCGCTTTGGAGGATGAAATCGACCAACTCGCGCGCAAAGACCGGCATTTCGCTCTGTCGGCGCACACAGATACGCAGCTCCCGCATGGCCCAGTCGTCCATTAGCTGCACCGTCTTGAAACGCGTCGCCTTTGCCAGACGCTTGGCCACCATTTCGGGCAATACCCCGACACCGACGCCGGCTTCGACCATGCGGCACATTGCGTCAAAGCTACAAACCTGTACGCGCTGCCGCAACGAGCAGCGCATCTGCGCCACTTCGTGCTGAAGAAATGCCACGGTGGCGCTATGTGTATCCAAGCCGATGAAATCATGTTCCAGCGCGTCGGCAAAGTACATGAATGGGACGTCTGCGAGTGGGTGATCCTCGGCGACGGCCAGCACCAGCCGGTCTTTCCGGTATGGCAGTGTCTCGACCCCTTCGGCGACGACGTGTCCCGATATCACGCCGATGTCGGCGATCCTTTCGTGCACAGCGCGTACAATCTCGGCGCTCAGCCGCTCCTGCAGATCGACGGTGATACCCGCATGGGTTCTGAAGAACCGCGCCAGCACGCCAGGCAGGATCTCGGATATGGCCGTCGCGTTCGCAAACAGCCTCACATGGCCGCTGACCCCCTGGGAGAAGGGCTGCATGATGTCCTGCAGCCGCTCCACGCCATGCAGGACGTTGCGGGCGCACTCCAGAAACGCCTCGCCCGCGGGAGTCAGGGAAAGCCCCCGCGTCCCACGGTAGAAGAGTTGTGCTCCCAGGACTTCCTCCAGGTTCTTCACCCGTAAACTGGCAGCGGAAAGCGACAGAAAGGCGCGCTCCGCCCCTCGCGTGAAGCTTTCCTCTTCCGCAACGCTGGTGAAAACCCTGATATCGGTCAGGTCGAAGCGCGGAACACTCGACACGGCATTGCCTCCGTTCCCAGGGGAAGCATGGCCGGCGAGCAAGCGAGCCCTGGAATGCTTCTATCAGCCGGCAAGCTCGACTTTACTGCACACACGTCTGTTGCATACACATTCACTGCATGCTCTCCAGCCTTGCTTGATTACGCACTCCCCGCCACCGGGCATCTGCGCCCCCGAGATACCTGGGCGGACAGCCCGGGGCTCGACGCCACATCGCTCTCCGGCGACTCGAGCCGTGTGTTGCTAACCTTCGTCCACCTGATTCATCGTGTAGAGCAGACGATACCGGTCAAATGCAGCGTGATCGCCGAGTTCGAGCACGCGCCACGATGCCATCTCGGCAATATCATGCATTGCGGCCGCGAGGTCCTTGTCGTGTCCCGCCTCGATCAACATTGCCCAGTCTGAGGATCCGTCCCGATGCCCCGTGACGCGTACGGCATCCATGCGGGCCCTCAACTCGGGATCGTTCTCCACCAGCCACACACTGCCGATGCACGCATGGCGCGACAGTGCCGGCAACACCTCGTTCACCAGGCACTGACGCACGTCATCGGGGGCGCGGCCACCACGATTGACGCGGATCACTCCCAAGACGCCGCCAGTGCCGCGTCCGAAGCGCGCCACAACCCGACACGTAACTCGAACCGGGTTGGCATACCAGCCACGGCGCTGGCGGTCTTCGTCACTCACCTTGCCGAGCAGCGCCAAATACGCAGGATCGAGCAACGCTCCCGACGTGGACGTCTCGAACAGCACCATGTGACTCGCATTGCCCTGAATGCGCTCGTAACAACGCCCTGATAGGAAAGTGGTGCCCACACGGCTCGGCATGTGGTCATGCAAATACCAATGCAGCCATTCTTCTGTCACCTGTGGCGCGATATCGAACCAATACGCCAGGACACCCCGTGATGTGCGATTGTTTTCGGGCACTGCCTACCTCCCTGAGAAGCCCCGCTAGGCGGACGAAACTTCCGTCAGCTTGGAACATTCGGCGCAACGCGACGGCCTTGCCGGGGCGTTCGTTGCAGCTCAGCGCGCAGCACCTGGCCCGATGGACTGCTACAGCGAGATACGGCTTTCCTCGATGACGCGTCCATAACGCTCGGCGTCGGCGGCCAGGAACCGGGCGAACTGGTCAGATGTCGCGGACCAGATCTCCGAGTACAGCGCCTTGATTCGGCTTTGCACCTCGGGGCGCTGATATGCCTTGTTCAAGGTGGCGTTGAGCAGGTCGACGATCTCGCGCGGCGTATCGCCGGGGGCGAACACGTCTCCCCACAGCGGAAAATCGAAGTCCTCGATTCCTGCGATTTCGCTCACGGCTGGCACGTCGGGAACCGTCGCCACGCGCTGCCCGGCCGTCACTGCCAAGACCCGGAGCGAGCCGCTCATGGCGTGCGGCATTGCCGTCGACAGCGCGCCAAAATGACATGCAAGCTGCCCGCCCAGCAGATCGGCAAGCACCTGGCCGCCTCCTTTGTAAGGAACGTGAACCAGCGCTGTGCCGGTGCGCAGCCCCAGCATCTCGCCAGCAAGATGGCCCGGCGTGCCGACACCCGCAGAGGCGAAGGTCACCGCTCCAGGGTTATCCCTTGCGTCAGACAGGAGATCCTCCAGCGAGCGGTATCGGGATTTCGCGGAGACCGCAATCGCATGGGTAATGCTGTAGACCGGCACGATAGGAACAAGATCGGCGAGCGGACGATAGCCCAGGTCTTTGATCAGATGCTGACTGATCGATATCTCGGTCGTGTTTCCCAACAGCAGCGTATAGCCATCTGGCGCTGAACGTGCCGCGACGCGGGCAGCGATGCTGCCGCTGGCGCCGGGCAGGTTCTCCACGACGACCGACTGGCCCAGGGCACCCTGCAACGCCTCGGCGGCAATACGGGCCGATACGTCGGCGCTGCCGCCAGGCGCGTAGCCGATCAGAATCCGAATCGGCTTGCCGGGATACGCCCGGAGCGGGTTGGCGACTGCGTGCTTCGCCGGGAAGGCCAACGATGCCAACCCGAGAGCGCCAAGCCGGCGAACGGCATTTCGTCGCGCATGCCGCAACTCGAACCGATCCGAGACGTCGCTCATGAGGCTCATCTTGTCTCCATGCGAACAGGCTGATCGACTCTTATAGGAATTCACTTCCCATTGCCTGGCATGAACTTATAGCGGCCTGCCTCGGCAGGCAATCGCGATTGCGCAAAGCCCTCTTTCGCGATGGCAAAAGCCCGGCGGCCCTTGGCATTCCCCTCCGAAAGGTGTCGACCCTTGATGGACGACGAACGAGCACTTTGCCATATCAAAATTGTCTGCGCCCGATCGTGCGACATAGGATTTGATCCTGTTGCCGCCGCCTTGCCGCGCCCCTTGCGGCCCAGGAACCCATGCCCATTGCTACGCACGATTCGACTCGCCCGTATGTCTGGATCGGATTGATGAACCATGATGGCGTGTCCGTCGAGACTGCGCGCAGTTGGTGCAGGACGGTGCTCGCATCATGCATGCGCGCATCGGAGCCGGACCCGGCGCATGGTCTGTACGCCGCCTTCAACATGAGCCGGCTCGCGCTGGTCGCGCCATGTGACGCGCCGCCCAGCCCCGATGCGCAGAGGTTGCCCGTCCCGCCGGGATCGGCCTTCAGGCAAGAGCTTGGCGAATTGACTTATGAAAAGCGCCAACGGGGCGCGAACGCTGCCGGGCATGAGCGAATACTCTACGCCGTTCGCTTCAACGTGCCCGACACATGGACCGATGAGTTCGATCGCTGGTATGAAGAAGAGCATATACCGATGATATACGGCTGCCGGCATTGGGCCATGACGCGCCGATACCGCCTTCACCGCGCCGGTGAAGGCGATGCAAGCCACCTCGCGCTGCACTATCTATCCGACGCCGGCGGTCTGGACGCGCCTGAACTCCAGGCGGCGCGGCAGACCCCATGGCGCAAGAAGTTCCTCGAGCAGGACTGGTTTACCGCTGTAGACAAGATCGTCTATTTCCGCCTCGGAACCGCGTGACCGCCGGCCTGGCATCCTGCCGATCGGACTTGCCCTGGCCCCAGGTCGGGCCCAGCCACTGCCGCACCAACTCATACGCGACAAGCCATGCAACTGCCCGCGCGCCAGACTTCCCGTATTACCACCGACGTGATCGTGGTCGGCGGCGGCGGCAGCGGGTTGGCCGCCGCCATCGAGGCCGCGGCTGTGGGCCGCCGCGTAATGTTGGTGGAGAAAGGTCCTCGACTCGGCGGGACGACGGCCTGGTCGGTGGGGTCCATCAGCGCAACCAATACTCCGCAGCAACTGCGACGTGGCATCCTGGACAGTCCTGACGCTCACCTGGAAGATCTGGAGAAATTCAATAGTGTGCTCGGCCTGAAGGGGAACGCCGCGCTGAGCCGGACCCTGGTGGACAACGTGCCGGAGACCGTACGCTGGCTGATGTCCATGGGAGTCGAGTTCTTTGGGCCGATGAACGAACTGCCTCATCGCAAGCCCCGCATGCACTTGGTTCTCCCCAACTCGCGCGCGTACATCTACCATCTCTCACACCGCGCGCGCACCCTGGGTGTTGATATACGGACGTCCACTCGGGCCATCGCACTGCTGACCGAACATGGCGCCGTGCTGGGCATACGCTGCGACACGCCGGACGGAGCGCTCGAAATCCTGGCTCGAGGTGGGGTCGTGCTATGCAGCGGAGACTACAGCGCTAGCCAGCATAAACGCGCCGAGCACCTTGGGCTCGGCATGGCGGACGTGCAACCGGTGAATATCCGAAATACCGGGGATGGTCATGACATGGTGCAACAGGTGGGCGGCCGGCTCATCAACTCCCACCTGTTCCTGGCCGGCATCCGCTTCGAGGCTCCTTCTGCAAAGTGGCTGCATCGTCTTCCTCCCTGGCGCATCGTGACGCGCGCCATGCGCTTCATGCTCGAGGCACTGCCGGGCGCCTTGATACGCCCGCTGGTCATGAGTTTTCTCACCACGGTCCTCGTTCCTTCTCCGAAGCTGCTTAGACAGGGCGCAATCCTGGTCAACGGCAACGGGCTGAGGTTCTGCGATGAGCTCGACTCCCCCGGCCCCTGCATCGCGCAGCAGCCCGGCCAAGTCGCCTATCTGATTCTGGACGCGAAACTCGCCGCACGGTTCACAGGGTGGCCCAACTATGTCTCGACCGCGCCCGGCCTGGCTTACGCATCCATCGCCGACTACAGAAGCAACCGTAAGGACATTTACCGGGAGGCCCCGAGCCTTGATGCCTTGGCGAAGAAAATCGGCGTTCCAGCCGAAGCGCTGGCAAGAACCGTCGCCGAACACAATCGAAATATGGGCACCAATGCCGAGACCGACTCGCGTCGCGCGCTGGACGAGGGCCCTTACATCGCGCTCGGGCCCGTGCGTTATTTGATCAATTTCACAGATGGCGGCGTGGCAGTGTCGGACAACCTCGAGGTACTGGGCGCCGATGGCCAAGGCATACCGGGCCTTTATGCAGCCGGCTTCACCGGCATGGGCGGCGTCTTGTTGGAAGGGCATGGCCATCACTTGGCCTGGGCATTTACGTCCGGCCGCCTGGCCGGTCGCCGCGCCGCCTACCGGGCGGTGACCGACGACATTCCCGAGGCCGCACACGCCGCAGCGCCCTCCCACTGACAAGAAGAACGGCGCCACATCCGCATCGACACTCATAAGGAGACGACCATGGAAACCCGCAAGCAAAGAGCACCAGCCACGACCGACGCCATCGCACCTCCTCGACGTCGTGCCTTGTCGAGTTTGATCTTTGTTGCCGTCGGCACCCTGCTCGTCGTGGCGTATTCTCCGGCGCACAGTGCTGACAACCGGCCCATCCGGTTGGTGGTTGCGTACTCGGCAGGAGGCAGCATCGACCTTGCCGCACGGCGCATCGCCGACGAGCTTTCGGTACGACTTGGACAGCAGGTCATTGTCGAGAACCGTGTGGGCGCCAACGGCGTCGTCGCCAGTGAATATGTCGCGCGCTCGACGCCCGACGGGACGACGGTGCTTTTCACAACGATGCCGGCACACGCGGGCAACCAATCCGCCTACAAGACCCTGCCCTATGACACGATAAAAGACTTCGCGCCCGTAACGGTATTGTCGATCGTCCCGCTCGTATTGGTTGCCCGTCCCACTTTGCCAGCGAACAACTTTGACGAGCTCATGCGGCTGGCCCGAGAGAAGCCAGGTCAGATCAACTATGCGTCGTTCGGCATTGGCGGTACCGCACACCTGGCAGGCGTGCAAATGAATCTGCTCGGCGGAACCGAAATGAGCCATATCCCGTATAAGGGCGGCGGCCCCGCCATGGCCGACGTTGTCGGTGGCCACGTGGACCTTTATTTCTCCGGCGTGGCATCCGCTCTGCCGTACATCAAGGACGGCAGGCTCAAGCCCCTGGCGGTGTCCAGCCGGGAGCGGGTCAGCTCGTTACCCGATACCCCTGCGATCGCCGAAGTGCAGGGCTTCGAAAGCTTCGAGGCGGTCGTCTCACCCATCATGCTCGTGCCCGCCAGGACACCCAGACAGACGATAGACAGGCTACACGCGGCAACGCTCAAGGTCACGCAAACAGCCAAGTATCGGGAGCAGCTTGAAGCGGCAGGAGAAGGCGAACCGCGCGCGACGACGCCCGACGAATCCAGAGCCATGCTCGAGAATGAGGTCGCGCACCTGGCCGGCCTGTTCATGGCCGCCGGCATCCAGCCCGAATGAACTCGGACGCGCTCGAATCGCCGGCAAGGGAATCCTCATGACGCTCTCGCAGCTTTCGACCATTGCCCGCTTCGTGGCCACTGCGCCCGAACGCGCGCTTGCCGCCGACGTCATCGAGACGGCCAAACAATGCCTCGTCGACTGGACCGCGGTATCCCTCGCAGCAAGACATGACGCCGGGCCGATGGCGACACGCCGTCTCATCGAACAATGGCATACGCATGGACAGGCATGCAATCTCTACGGCGACACAGGGGCGGCAGCCCCCATGGCGCTGGTCAACGCAAGCTTGTCGCACAGCCTGGACTACGACGACATGCATTTTGCCACCACCTTCCATCCAAGCGGCCCCACCTGGGCAACTGCCTTGGCGATAGGTATGGACCGAGGAGCGACCGAGGAACAGATGCTGCGCGCGTTCGTGACGGGTTATGAAGTCGGCGCCACGATGGGGTGCGGCGACGTGGGCCCACGCCTGGCGGATGCAGGCTGGCACCCTACAGGCATTCTCGGACATTTCTCGGCTACATCTGCCGCTGCGGTGTTGCTGCGCCTGCCGGCATCGCAGATCGCAGTCGCGCTGGGCTTGGCGGCGACCCAGGCGGCCGGCCTGCAGGCTTCGGGCGGAACGATGGCCAAGCCCTATCACGTCGGCAAATCGGCGATGAACGGGGTACTGGCCGCCGAACTCGCAGCACTGGGCATGGATGCGAACACGCGTTTGTTCGACGAAGCAGAGGCAGGCTTTCTGAGCGTGCTGTTCCAGCGCCCCGCGGCCGCCAGTTTCGACTCGCTCGGGAGAACCTGGCAGATACGAGGCAACACCTTCAAACCCTATGCATCATGCCAGCTCACCCATGCCGCGCATGAAGTCGCGCGCGGACTCGCAGGCAGGCTCGAGCGCTGCATGCTGCGTCAAGTTCGCGTCTGGGTTCATCCGCTGGCCATCAAAGTCGCAGGCCGGCCTGGTGCATCGACGCCCATGGAGGGAAAATTCAGCATTGCCTATTGTGTAAGCCTGGGGCTGCTCGGCCATGACGCAGATATGACCGGTTTCTTGCCTGAGCGTATAGCGGATCCCGATGTTCGCAAGCTTGCCGCCATGACCCGGGTCATCCCCGACGACGACACGGAGCGTTGTGCCGCCCGCATCGAGCTCGACCATGGTGCTGCTGGCGTCGTCCGCGGGGAAATCAATGCGGTCCGTGGCAGTCCTGGTCGCCCCATGACCTGGAACGAGCTTGAAGAGAAATTCCTATCCTTGACAAGACCGATACTCGGCGACTCGGCTGCACAATTGCTACTGGTTCTACGCAATTTCGAACGGCCTGGACAACTGGCCGAGTTCGTTCGCATCGTCAGAATGACCCGTGATAATGCTATTGCCGGTACAACCGCAACGGAGACGCAGCGATGAAAGTCACTGGAGGATGTCATTGCGGCCACGTGTCGTACGAGGCCGAACTTGATCCTGAGAATGTATCCATCTGCCACTGCACCGATTGCCAGATGCTGAGCGGCTCTGCTTACCGTGTGTCGGTGCGGGTACCCGTGGCAACGTTCCGGCTGAACTCCGGCAGTGTCAAGGTTTACCTGAAGACTGCGCAGAGCGGCGCCCAGCGGACCCATTCATTCTGTCCAGAGTGCGGCAGCCCGGTGCACTCGGCCGACCCGAACGAGCCAAAGACCTATTCACTGCGGGTGGGCTGCCTCGACCAACGCGCTCGGCTTGCGCCGCGCAGGCAGATTTGGTGCCGGTCAGCCGTGCCTTGGTCCGGCAATATCGAATCGGTACCGGGCGTTCCCACACAATAATGGCCCGAATGCGCCAGTTCCGCCCAGGTGGATGCTGGCGCTCATCGCGGCGCGGATAGGCCGCCGATGGTCATCGGTGCAGGGCACATCAGTTCTTCAATTTGAGACCGGCCGCCTTGACGACCTCCGCCCACCTCGCCATATCGGCCCTCACGAACGCGGAAAACTCCTCCGGCGTTAGATCGATGGGCGCCAATCCTTGCCTGGCAAGGGTTTCCTTGACCTCGGGCTGACGCAACGTGTCCGCCGTCTGAGCGTGCAGCGTCGTGAGTACCTCGGCCGGCGTCCCGGCCGGCGCGACGATCCCATACCAGTATTCCAGCACATACTCCGGAATACCTGCTTCCACGAACGTGGGAACGTCCGGCATAAGCGACGTCCGCTCCCGTGTGGACACCGCGACGACGCGTAGTTTGCCGCTGGCCGCCAAAGCCGTTGCGGAGGGCAGCGAGGTGAACAGCACCATCCCCTTCTGTGCGCCGATGACGTCCGCAAACGCCTGCCCGACGCCCTTGTAAGGGACGTGCGTCATCTTGGTTTTTGTCTCGTGTAGAAATAGCTCCGCTGCCAGATGCGCGCCGCTCCCTACTCCCGCCGAGGCAAAGGTCAGGGCCCCGGGTTGCTCGCGGGCCAGTTGGACCAAGTCGGCCGCCGTTTTTATGGGTGAACTGGGATCGACCACAAGCACCATGGGCGTGGAGGCCAGCGGCGTGACCGGAATGAAGTCACGATCCACATCGTAGGGAAGATCGGCATACAGGCTGGGATTGATACCGATCTCGGAAGTCGAACCGATCATGAGCGTATGGCCGTCCGGAGCCGAGCGCGCCGTGAATTGCGCGGCGATCGATCCCGCCGCGCCCGGCCTGTTCTCCACGACGACCGAAGTCCGCAAGCGTTCCCCCAGGCGCGGTGCTACGGTGCGCGCAATGATATCGGTACCGCCTCCTGGAGAGAACGGCACAATCAGGGTCACGGGCCTGCCCGTCAGGTCCTGCGCGTTCGCGCCAGGCATCATAACGGCACAAACGAACCCAGCCACCGCTACGACGAGAGCGGATGATTTCCTGTGAAACATGACTGTCCCTCCGGTGTTTTTCGTGCCCGCGTCCATGCGCGATGCATCTGGTTGACGGCCACTGCCAACCGGGCCGCGCTGCTCAGGAGCGGTGCGTAGACAATGCGCGCAGTTGGGAGCTGTAACGAGCTTGTGCGCTAAGTCTGGAGCAAAGCGTATTCGGTGGGCAATTTGTCATCGTCAAACCGGTACTTTGCGTGACCGAAATACCTTGCTTCGGGCGGCCGGGTCACGCGCCGAACGTCGCCGCAGCAACCTTGACGGACATGGGATTCTCTGGCCGCACTGGCATCACGGCGAGCGCCGTGTCTGGCCGTCGGGCCGGGTGCCCCGACGGGTGCCTTGACCGTGGTTGCCCGGCGTCCTGGTCGGCGTCCCTCTGGCGTCGTCTGGACGAACGGGGCCGATTCACCGGGCGGCTACTGATGGATCTCGGGTTCCACCAGCGCCACGAGCTTGCGCAGCGACGCCTGCCAACCGAGGTAGCAGGCTTCGGGCGGGATCACGTCTGGCACGCCCTCCTGCTCGATGGACAGTTCCGTGCCGACCGACACGGCCTTGAGCGTCACCGTGACCTTCATCTCGCCCGGCAGGCCGGGATCATCGAAGCGGTCCGTGTAGACCAGTCGTTCGTTCGGCACGAGTTCGAGATAGACACCGCCGAAAGCATGGCTGGCGCCGGTGGTGAAATTGCGGAACGACATGCGGTGCCTGCCGCCCACCCTGGCATCCAGCTCATGGACGGTGCACAGGAAGCCGAAGGGCGGGAGCCAACTGGCCGCCGCGTCCGGCTCGATGAAGGCGCGATAGACCTTTTCGGGTTTGGCCGCGACGACGCGATGCAATCGGATGGTGTTTGGCATGACATTCTCCTGGTGTGGCCTTCAAGTGAGTGATTGGCCGGAATCCGGCCGGAACAACAGCTTGAGATAGCGATACAGGTGATCGATGCTGTCGGCCGCCACCGCTGCGCCGCCCGTGGCCTTGGCCAGGATAAAGGCGCCTTGCAGCACCGCCTGTGTATGCAAGGCCAGTGATCGTGCGCTCCAGTCCGGCGACAGCCCGCGGCTGTCGAGCACTGCCTGGATGTCCGCTTCCAGCGTGGCGGCATGGCCGCTGATGCTGCGTTCGCAGGCGTCGCGAATGGCCGGGATGGCGTCGTAGGTCTCCTGCACCATCGTGCCGACCAGACAGGTGAATTCCGGCACCTCGCCCTGCAGCAGCTCCTTGCGCAAGGCCACATAGCCCAGGACGCGATCCAATGGGTCGGCATGCTCGTGAAACGGTGCCGCGGCAAAGAGCGCACCTGTCACTTGCGACCAGTGGTCTGCCGCTGCGACGGCCAGCTCGTCCTTGCTCCTGAAGTGATGGAAGAACGCGCCCTTCGTCACGCCGGCGGCCCTGCAGAGATCGTCGACCGTGGTCGCCGCATACCCCTTGGCGCGAATGAGCGTCAGGGCCGCGTCGAGGAGTTTGGACTTGGCGTCCGGCTTTGTCGGGCTTCGGGGCACGGGAATCTCGTCTACGTCATACATACCAACTAGTCGGTATCGTATCTGTGGTCACAGGAAACGTCAACAGGGTGCCGAAGAGCATCGGCGTGTTCTGAAGGTGTGGCAGCATAGTCCCCTTGCCGCTCCGATCGAGTTCACGGACGTTGACCGTCACCTTTCCGAACAACCAAGGAGGAGACACGTGAAAGCCATTCGTTGCGCCAGCATCGCCTTGGCAATTGCAGGGACCTGCTCCCTGCCGGCGAACGCGCAGGACTACAACTATGTGCCTGGCTGGGCAAATACCCACAACCATCGTTACAAAGGCCAAGGCAACGGAGGGGAATGGTCGGCGAAAACCGAACTGTTCGCCAAATTGAGCGTCCGGGGGCCAGCGACGCAATGCACGCTGGAGAACCTGTCCGACGCCGACGGCAATGCCATCGTCAACCGGTATCGCCGCGAGGCTCGCAAGACCAACGAAACGACAGCGCTTCGGTCGGCGCATCAACAGGTTGAGATACATCATCGACAGTTGAAAGCGCGGGGAAAATGCTGACCGCTCCCGCCGGCGACCGGCCCTGCGCGGCCGGCGCACCGGCGAACGCACCGTCACGCCGTGGTGGCGACCTCGCGCGCGGCGCGCTCGAACCAGCCTCGAACCGCCAGCCAATGAGAGTCACCATATAGCCGGCGGAATCGCTGCGCCTCTTCCGCCTGCTCGTCGTGCCAAACGCTCAGACGCCGAACCAGGTACTCCGACGTCAGCGCAATGCCGCATTCGACGGTTATGCAATGGCGCCATTGCTCATACGTCTCAGGAATCATCATGAACACCGTTCGTGGTGGAGATGTGGCTGCTCTCGGCCACGTTCTTGAATCCGTAAATGAGATGATATAACATATCAATCTATGATGGAGCGTTTTCACTCTGCCTGGCCATGAGCGCTCACCGAAAACTGACAGCCAACCAGCAGCGCGTACTCGAAGCGCTACGCCAAGGCCCAGGCGCCCTGAGCGCCTATGCGCTCCTGGAACGTGCGGGGTTCAGTGGGCCGAGTCAGGTCTATCGCGCCTTGGACAAGCTGATGGGTCTGGGCCTGGTGCGCCGGCTGGAGAGTCTGAATGCCTACATCTGCTGTTCGGGGTCGGGCGCATGCCGCCCCACGGCATTCGCTATCTGCGACTGCTGCGGGCACATCGACGAGATGGTCGACGGGCCGCTTGCACAGTGCCTGCAATGCATGGCGAACCATCTCGATTTCAAGCTCGATCGGGCTGTCGTGGAGGTGCATGGCAGATGCTCGGCATGTGCCGCCCCAGGAAGCCCCGGGCACGACTGACGACCCCGTATCGGCTGCCCCCCCTGTAACGACAACGAATAGCGAACAATGAAGACAGAAACTTTTTCGCAGCAGAAAAAGCTGCCCGTGACGGTCCTCTCCGGCTTTCTTGGCGCCGGCAAGACCACGCTCCTGAATCACATCCTCAACAACCGCGAAGGCCGGCGCGTGGCGGTCATCGTCAACGACATGTCCGAGGTCAACATCGACGCCGCGCTGGTGCGCGAGGGCGGCGCCGAATTGTCTCGCACCGATGAGAAGCTGGTGGAAATGAGCAATGGGTGCATCTGCTGCACGTTGCGCGAAGACCTGCTGCTGGAGGTAGACCGCTTGGCCAAGGAGGGCCGTTTCGATCAGCTCGTCATCGAATCTACCGGCATCTCCGAACCGCTGCCGGTGGCCGAGACTTTCACTTTCGAGGGCGAGGACGGCCGTAGCCTGAGTGAAGTGGCCCGGCTGGACACCATGGTGACGGTGGTCGACGCCTACAATTTCCTGCGCGACTACAGTTCGCGCGACAGCCTGCAAGACCGCGGGGAGTTCCTGGGCGAGGAAGACGAACGCACGGTCGTGGACCTGCTGATCGAGCAGGTCGAATTCTGCGATGTCATCGTGCTCAATAAAGTGGACCTGATCACCGGGCAAGAGCGCGAACGGCTGATGGCCATCCTGCGCAAGCTGAACCCGCGGGCGCGAATCGAAATATCGGAATTCGGCCAGGTGCCGCTCGAGCGCGTGCTGGGTACCGGCCTGTTCGACTTCGACGAGGCTTCCAAGGCGCCAGGCTGGTTGAGGGAGCTGCGGGGCCAGCACACGCCGGAGACCGAGGAATACGGCATCCGCAGCTTTGCATACCGGGCGCGCCGTCCTTTCCATCCGGAACGCTTCTTCGCCCTTGTGGAAAGCCCATGGCCGGGTGTGGTGCGGTCCAAGGGCTACTTCTGGCTGGCCAGCCATCCTGAACTGGCGGGCTCCTGGTCCCAGGCCGGTGCCGTGGCACGCCACGGTGCAGCAGGCTACTGGTGGGCGGCCATGCCGCCCGAGCGCTGGCCGCAAGACCCCGAGTATGTCGCCATGATCCGCAAGAACTGGCATGACGGGGTCGGCGACGCCCGGCAGGAACTGGTTCTGATCGGCATGGACATGGACGAGGGAGCGCTGTGCGCCCGTCTCGATTCCTGTCTGCTCACCGATGAAGAGATGGCACAGGGCCCTCACGTGTGGAAGACCTGGCACAACCCCTTTGCGAACTGGCCCCGATCCTGACGCGTTTCTCATGCTCCGAAGCCAGCCTTTGTCGGCCCGATCGACCGAACTTCGCGTACCTACGTTCGCCACCTGGAAAGCCTGCATCCCCATGATGCGGTGGCCTGGGCCGCCGCCTCAGAGAGTGTCTCCCTATGAGTTCCGAACTGATTCCCGTCACGCTGCTCACCGGCTTTCTGGGCAGCGGCAAGACCACGGTGCTCAACCACCTCGTCCGGCAACCGGAACTGGCCGACGCGCTGGTCATCATCAACGAGTTCGGTCAGATGCCGCTGGACCACAGGCTCGTGGCCCACAGCACCGAAAACCTGGTGATGGAAATGAGCAGCGGGTGCCTATGCTGCACTGTCCGCGGCGATCTGGTCAAGACGCTGCGCGACATCGTCTGGCGTTTCTCTCGCAATGGGCAGCGGCAGTTCCGTCGCGTGTTGATCGAAACTACCGGCCTGGCCGATCCGGCCCCCATCGTCCACACGCTGATGACGCATCCACAGGTCGCGAGCCGCTATCGCCTGGACGGCATCGTCACGACGCTGGATCTGGCGACCGGCGAACAGGCGCTGAACAAGCACCCTGAGGCCGTGCGGCAAGCCGCCATCGCAGACTGCCTGCTGCTCACCAAGGCCGACCTGGTCGACGACGATGCGCGGCATGCGCTCCTGCGCCGGCTCGACGGCATCAATCCAGCCGCGCCGCGCTGGGAGGCCCGCCACGGCGACATCGCCGCATCCAAGGTACTGGACCTGGGACTGTTCTCCACCGACGGGAAATCGCCCGACGTCGAGCGGTGGCTGCGTGAGGAGGCCTACACGGGCAACGCCCATGAGCATGCCCATGAGCATCACGGCACCGACGGACAGAACGATGGCCACGGAGCGCACGGCGATCACGACCATGGCCACCATCATGACGTCAACCGCCATGATGATCACATCCGGGCGTTCTGCTTTTCGATCGACCTCCCCATGCGCGAGGAAATCTTCTCAGCCTGGATGGAGGTACCGCTCGGCTTCGTGGGCAGCAACATCCTGCGCATCAAGGGCATTCTGAACATCGAAGGCAGCGCCGGGCCTGTCGCCATCCATGGCGTACAGCACATCTTTCACCCGCCCACGACCTTGCCGGCGTGGCCCGATGACGACCGGCGTTCCCGTCTGGTGTTCATTACGCAGGATGTCGGCAGACAGGTCATCGAGGAGACGTTCAAAGCCCTCGATGGCCATCTGCCACAACCTTGGGAGGCGACATGAAAAGTGCGCACATCCATCTGGGCAACGCGCTATTGATCCGCGGACTACTGAAGCAAGCACCCCGCGAAGCGATCCGGCTGGCGCACGAGCCCTATTCCACCCATCCCGGCGCCGAGATCGAAACACGATGAATTCCTCCTGTTGATTCTCAACCCTGCTCGAAAGGAGCCTTCCGTGAAAGTCCTCTCCTCGCTGAAAGACGCCAAGACCCGCCATCGCGATTGCCAGGTCGTGCGCCGGCGCGGCCGCATCTATGTCATCTGCAAATCGAACCCGCGCTTCAAGGCCCGCCAGGGCGGCGCCAAGAGCAAGAAGGCGTAATGCATCGCCTGGACGTTGCAATCGTGGGCGCCGGCGCAGCCGGCATCGGCATGGCCCTGGCCTTGCAGAAAGTGCCGGGGCTGAAGTTCGGTGTGCTGGAAGCCGGTCGCGTGGGCGAGTCGTTCCGGCGCTGGCCAGCGCAGGCGCGCTTCATCACGCCGTCCTTTCACAGCAATCCTTTCGGCCTGGCCGATCTCAATGCCGTGAACGAGCCGAGTTCGCCGGCGATCCACACGGGCGCCGAGCACCCTGGCGGCGCCCAGTACGCCGAATACCTGACCTTTATCGCCAAGGGGCATGAACTTCCCATCGCCAAGGATTGCAAGGTCGAGGCGGTCGGGGCGGTGCCGGGAGGCGGCTTCATCCTGGAGACCCCAAAGGGCAGGCTGCGGGCCGGCTTCTTGATCTGGGCCACGGGAGAATTCCAGTTTCCGGACCTGGCACCCTTCCCCGGTGCGCAGTGGTGCGCGCATTACGCGCAGGTCGCTGACTGGACAAGCTTCAAGGCCGGCCGCTACGCGGTGATCGGCGGCTACGAGAGCGGCGTGGACGCGGCCGTCAACCTGGTCAAGCTCGGGCGCAAGGTCCGGCTGCTCGTGCGCAAGTCGACATGGGATCCGCAAGGTCCGCATGACCCGAGCCTGTCGCTCTCGCCCTACAGCCGGCAACGGCTCTACGAGGCGATCGATACGGGCCGGCTGGAGATCGTCTTCGGCGTGGACGTGATCGGTGTCACGCAGAACCAGGGCGGCGGCTTCCGTATCCACGCGGGCGACGGCCGGTACTGGGACGAGAAGCAGGCCCCGATTCTGGGGACCGGGTTTCTAAAGGGCGGCGGCGTGCAGCAAATCGCCGAGCTTTGGGACTGGGACGACGACGGCCGCGTGGTGCTGTCCGAGGCCGACGAATCGACGATCACGCCGGGTCTGTTCCTGGTCGGCCCCCAGGTGCGTCACGATAAGCGGATCTACTGCTTCATCTACAAGTTCCGCCAGCGCTTTGGCCTGATCGCCCAAGGCATCGCCCAATGCCTAGACCTCGACACCAGCGCCTTGCACACTGGTGCCGGCGCGTGGGGTCCCTTCGGCAACGGCGAATGCTGCGAGGGCTGCGAATGCTGACCGCTCTCAAGCGCATCGTCCGTTCGTCCTGGATTTCCGTACTGCTGATCGCCGGCATCGTCGCCGGCGCGGTCATCGGCCACATGTGGCCTGCAGCAGGCGAACTGCTGGGCAGCCGCGTGGATGCCACCCTGCTGGTGCTGGTCACGCTGCTTTTCTTCGGCGTGCGCTTCGAAGCCATCGTACGCGCCTGGGGCAACCTGCGGTTCCTGGGTCTGACGCTGCTTGCCACCTACGTTCTCGTCCCGGCCATCGGCTATGCCATCGCCTCGGTCGTGCTCGCGGCGCACCCCTTGTTCATGGTGGGGCTGGTGATCTATTTCATGTCGCCCTGCACGGACTGGTTCCTGGGCTTCACCCGGCTGGCGCACGGGAATGTCGCCTTGGGTACGGCCCTCATCCCGATCAACATGGTCGTGCAGCTCCTGCTGTACCCGGTCTACCTGCACCTCTTCACGCGCGGCCCCGTCGAGGTCGACGCCGGGATCATCGGCAATACGCTGCTGCACTGGTTTCTCGCGCCCCTGGCCGTGGCCGTCCTGGCCCATTACGGCCTGCGCCGGCTGGTGGGCACGCAACGGTTCGGCCGGCTGCTGCACCGCGTAGACCAGGCCGTTCCCTGGGTAATCGCGCTGCTGGTCATGGAGATCTTCGCCGCCAACATCGCCGTCATCCTCGAACACCGCAGCGTCTTCACCTGGGTCCTGCTGGGCGTCTTCATTTTCTTCGTCTTCACCTATTTTCTCGGCGAAGGCATCAGCCGGCTGGGCCGGCTCGCCTATCCCGAACACGCCCTGCTCACGATGAGCATCGCTGCCCGAAATGCACCGCTGATGCTGGCAGTGACCATGGCGGCCCTGCCTGGCCAGCCGCTGATCTATGCGGCGCTGGTCATCGGCATGCTGGTGGAGTTCCCTCATCTGACCGTGCTGCAACGCGTGCTGCTCGATCGGCGAGAGCGCGGAACATCCGGATGCCATGCTGGCCATGGCACCAGCGCTCATGAAGGAGCCCGAAATGGGTGAAGACCAAAGCATTGCCGGCCGGCTGGCGCGTCGTGACGATGATGTGCGGGCACATCGTCGTGCGGGAGGATATTTTGGTGGGACAATCGCTGGGTGGCCCCTCCAGTTCCTGCAGGCGCCACCACCAAAGTGCGACGGGCCTTTCCGGCCGCCGCCACAGCCGGGAGCACATCATGAGCGATGCGGGTGAACTGAAACGCGCGGGGCTGAAGGCGACGCTGCCCCGGCTGCGGATATTGGATCTCTTTGAAGAGACGGACCAACGGCACCTGTCGGCCGACGACGTATACCGCCTTCTGCTGGAGAAAGATGTCGAGATAGGGTTGGCCACCGTTTACCGTGTCTTGACCCAGTTGCAGCATGCCGGCTTGCTCAAACATGCTCGCTTTGACGCCGGCAAGGCCGTCTACGAGCTCGACGACGGCGAGCATCACGACCATCTCGTCTGTACCGACTGTGGTCGGGTACAAGAGTTTCACGACGAGGTGATCGAACAGTATCAGCACCGGACAGCCAGGCGGCTGGGCTTCGAGCTGGGCGACCACACGCTGATTCTCTATGGCCGATGCACCAGCACCGATTGCAAGCACCGCGCTGCCACCAGGACAGCAAGATAATGACTCGAGACCACACCCCTTCGCCAGCAGCAGACGCCTCCGATGGCAGTGCCAAGTTCTGGAGACGAGAGAGGGCGGGCTTCGTGCGGGTCGGCCGGCCGCCCACTCGTCCGATCGACGCGTCGTGCCCGGGCGCTAACCGCTGAGCCGCCCCCGGATCAGAGAGGAAAAATCGGCCCGGCTGAAGGTCACCGTCTTGTCCGTGTAGTAGTTGGCTCGCTCGAACTGCTTTGGGCCGACGGCTTTCTGGCTTTCGACCGCAGCAACGACAAATGCAGACCGCTTCTCCACTTGATAGCGCATGTGGATGAGTTCGGCTTCCAAGAGGCGCTGGATGCCGGTGGCGACAATAACGATCAGGGGCACGGGCGCTTCAACGACGTGATCCGCGACAAAATTTCCCGCAATCGGAAGCGGTACGTCCACGGCATGCTCATAGCCCGTGCCCGCAACAGCGTCCGAGACGGATCGCGCCACCGCTGCCTTGAACTCGCTCACTTTCCTAGGTGGACGCGAAGTGGCCAGCGCGTAGAGTTGCTGAGCCGCTTCGGCAACCCGAAAGATCAATATAGGGATCAAGCGTTCATCGACCGCTTTCGCGCCCAGCACCTCGTCGTCCCGCATCTGCACCGCACCGCTTTCGGAAAGTTCCTCCACCCAGCGCTTCACTGCCTCGGAATCGACATCGCCGTCGGCCATGCTTGCGTACAAACAAGCTTCGCCATTCTCGTCGACCTCGAAGTGCTCGTCCCGCGGCCGAACCCGAACCACGATGTGATCACCTGAACCCGAATATTGCATGGGCGTCACTATTCGCTGCACACCCGCCTCGTCCTGGTGCACTTCAAATAGCGAGCAAATCGCCCGTCGCAGGTCGGTGGTCAGCTCCATAGCGGCTTCTGGTCAGGAGACCCATCCTTTGAAATTCGAATATCGCAGGCTCGGCAGAAGATCTCTATCAATGCCATCCGGCCAGCCTCCTTTCGAGGTTCCAGCCGAGAGTCGGTTTCCATCGCCAACTCTCGACACCGGGTGAGCATGCGGCCGTGTAGCCTTCCGCAGATCCGCATGGCGTAACACAGCGGCACCCCTTGTGGCTTGGATGCCAGTGAAACTCGAACAGAGTCCGCATCTGTCGATCAGCCCTGACTTCCACCAAGTATGCGTAGAACGCGGAATCGCTCAATATCTCACCGTCGCGCCAAACGAAAAGTACCGAATGACGATTAGAAACGGAAATCATTCCGGAGGAATGAGCGCGGAGCCTGCCCAGCCGCTGACACTGCCCCGGCAACGATTTTCTCTTCAGCGGGGAAAAGATCACCGGCCCTGCCAACGCCTTCGGCTCCGCCTTGTGCTTCAGGAGATCACGTCGGTCCATCCCTCTCGCTCTACAGACAGCATCACACCATGGAATCTTTTTGTAACACAGACCTGGTGTGATGGGCACCCGCAGCGGACGCGTCCCGGGTTCCCGGGAAGACACTGCCCGTGACGCAAAAAAACCCGCCACTCCATGGAGTCAGCGGGCTTCGCAGTTCCCGAGCCTTCGGGAACGATATCCTGGCGGACAGAGGGGGATTCGAACCCCCGATACGCTTATCACGTATACACGCTTTCCAGGCGTGCGCCTTCAACCACTCGGCCACCTGTCCTGATTTGGGCCGCAAAAGACGCGGGCGAACACACCCCGGCAATTGCGAATCCGCGATTCTAGCAGATTTCCACGAGGCCCAGCGTGCCCTTGCCCGACGCCTGCCGCCGGGACTCGCTCAATCGTCCCCCGCAAGCGCGCCCTCTTCAACCAGCCAGGCCTCGAAATGGCGATGCGCCACGGTCTTGGGCAAGCCCACCGGCGTGAGCGACAGATAGCGCTGGGATGCCGTGACGATCTCCGGAAATGGCAGTGTCAGGCGGCCGGCCTCGACGTCTTTCCCGAGGGTAGGCAGTGGGCCGATGCCGACGCCCAGGCCGTCCAGAAGCGCGGCGTGCGTGACATAGAAATGGTCGTAGCGCTGGTAGCGCAGTTCGCGGGTGTCGCGCAGGCCCGCGGCGTTGAACCATTGCTGCCAAAGCCCTGGGCGGGTCTCGGTGTCGAGCAGAAGATGCGCGTGCAGGTCGTCCGGCGATTCGAGCGGGCTGCGCGCGAGCAGCGCGGGAGCGGCGATGATGGTGTGCCATTCATCGAGGAACGCGACGGCGGTGAAATGCGCCTGGCTGTATACGCCGACCCGGATGGCCAGGTCGAAGCTGCCGCTCAAAGCGAGCTGCTGGGTGGTGGCGGTGACGACCTGCACCTGGATGCCTGGATGCCGGGCGTGGAACATGGGCAGGCGCGGATGCAGCCAGCGCATGGCGAAGGTGGCGGGCGCACTCACGCGCAGCAGGCTGGTGGCGCTGCCCTTGCCATAGCGCCGGGCGGCGGCGTCGATGCGCTCCAGCGCGACGCCCACCTCCTGCGCGAACGCCAGGGCGTGGGGTGTGGCCACCATGCGCTGGCCGGACCGTTCGAACAAGCGCTGGCCCAACCATGCTTCCAGGGCCTGGATCTGGCGACTGATGGCACCGTGGGTCAGTCCGAGCTCCTCGCCGGCGGCCGAATAGCTGCCGGCGCGGCACGCCGCCAGAAAGGCGCGCAGGGCAGGCAATGGCGGGATGCGCATATGGCTCATGGTGACGGATACGGGTTGACGCCCAAGGGCAGGATGCGTGAGCAATACTCACAACATGCCGAAAATCTATCACAGCAACGCCAGAATTCTCACGATATTCTGGCAGTCGTCTCGCTCAAGAACAGAATGTCATGTCCGCGCACATCGAATTGCATGGCCGGCAGTACCGGCTTCCCAGTCAACCCGTGGTCGTCGTCTGCATCGACGGCTGCGACCCCGAATACATCGCCAAGGGTATCGCCGACGGCATCTGCCCGAACATCGCCCGCTTCCACGCGGAGGGCTACGGCGCCACCGCGGACTGCGTGATGCCCTCCTTCACCAACCCCAACAACGTGTCGATCGTCACGGGCGCGCCGCCCGCCGTGCACGGCATCGGCGGCAACTATTACCTGGATCGCGCCAGCGGCCAGGAGATCATGATGACCGACGCTCGTCTGCTGCGCGGCGAGACGCTGCTCGGCCTGATGTCTCAGGCAGGCGTGCCCACCGCCGCGATCACCGCCAAGGACAAGCTGCGCAAGGTGCTCGGGCACAACCTGGACGGCATCTGTTTCTCATCCGAGAAGGCGGACCAGTACGACGGCAGCGCGCACGGGATTGCCGATCTGCGCGCCCTGGTCGGCCGCTCGGCGCCCGACATGTACTCGGGCGATCTGTCGCTGTACGTGCTCGACGCCGGTCTCGCCCTGCTGCGCAGCGGCCGCGCCCGCCTGCTCTACCTGTCGCTGTCGGACTATGTGCAGCACAAGCATGCGCCGGGCGAGCCCGAGTCCGACGCGTTCCTGCGTGCGGTCGACGAACGCCTGGGTCAGATGGCGGATGCGGGCGCGGTGGTCGCCTTCGTCGCCGATCACGGCATGTCGGGCAAGACCGACGCGCAAGGGGTGCCCAACATTCTGTTCCTGCAGGACCTGCTCGAGACGACGTTCGGCACCGGTAGTGCGCGCGTGATCTGCCCCATCACCGACCCGTTCGTGCGCCATCACGGCGCGCTGGGCTCCTTCGTGCGCGTGTACGCAGCCGACCCGGACATGATCGAAGCCATGCGCGAGCTGATCCTCGAGCAATCGGCGGTGGAGCGGGTGTATCGCGGCGAGGAGGCCGCGCGTGAGCTCGAGCTGCCGCTGGACCGCGAGGCCGACCTGGTGGTGGTCTCGCGCGAGCATCACGTGATCGGTTCGTGCCGGCACGAGCACGATCTGGCCAGTGTCAATGACCACCCCCTGCGCTCGCATGGCGGCTTCTCCGAGCAGCCTGTGCCTTTCGTGCTGTCCCGACCGCTCACCCCCGTCTACCAGGACCGCGCGAGCAGCACGCGGCTGCGCAATTTCGACATCTTCGAGTTCGCGCTCAACGGCATATCCGCCTGATCCATTACTGAAATTGTCAGTACAAATAGCCGGCATGCGGACGGGTTCCGCACGCCGGCTATTTTTCTTTCAAATCAACAACTTAAGAAAATAAAAACGCAGCTCTGTCATCTTAGTGAAATGACAGGTCCCTAGCATATAGGGCATGAAAAGCACTCATCGAAGCGTCGTCGTGATCTGCGACAGCCTGCGACGCGATCTCATCGACCAGGACTCGGCGCCCGCGATCCATGCCCTCGCCCAGCACGGCACGTGCTACGCCAATGCGCGCAGCGTGTTTCCTTCGACCACCCGCGTCAGTTCCGCCTCCATCGCCACCGGCTGCCTGCCGGCGCGGCACGGCCTGCTCGGCAATCGCATGCTGCTCGAGGAGGACGGCGGCCTCGTCAGTCACGACGTGGGCGCGCCGGCATTCCGCGACCATCTCTTCAAGACGACAGGCAGGACGCTGCTTGTGCCGACATTGGCCGAACGCGTACGCGAACACGGCGGTGCCTGCATCATGTCGAACGTCTCGCCCGGCGCGGCGTACTTTCACGATCCCGACGGCCACGGCCATGTGTTGCATCGCGCAGGCTCCTTCGGCCCGGGCCGCGAGCGGCTGTCTGGCGGTCGCGGTCTGGACATCCCTTCGGGCGCCCATGGCGACCGCCTCATGACGCAACGTTTCTGCGCGCTGATCGAGAGCGAGAACGCGCCGGCCGTGGCCACGCTCTGGCTCTCGGAGCCGGACCACTCCGGGCACAGGGAGCCGCTCGGCTCCCCGGCGCATCGGGCAGCCATCGCGCATGCGGATGCCTGCGTGAACGCCGTATGGCGCAGCGTGCGGCGTCTGCGCGAAGCAGGCGTCGACGTACTCCTGCTGGTGGGCTCGGACCACGGCATGGAGACGGTGATCGGGGAAGTCGACGTGGCCGCCGAGCTGCGGCGCGCCGGGCTCATCGGCAATGCGGACGGCACGTCGGTCGCCGTCGCGGCCAACGGCAGCGCCTGTGTGCTCGGCCTTGCGCAAGCCGGGCGAGCCCGTGCCGCCGAGATCGCCGGGTATCTGTCGCGGCAACCCTGGTGCGGCACGGTGCATCGCGGCGACGCGCTTGCCGACGTAGGCCTGCCCGAGAGCGCCGCCTGCACCCTGGCCATCAGCCTGCGCCACAGCGATGCACCCAATGGCCACGGCGTGCCAGGCAGCACGTGGATCGCCATCGACACCGACGACGGCAAGCACTACCTCGGTGCGGGCCAGCACGGCGGGCTGGGCCGGTACGAACAATCGCCCTTCCTGATCGCTTGCGGCGGCGGCTATCCCGCCGGCGCGGTCGCGTCGCAGCCGGTCGGCCTGATCGACTACGCGCCGACCATCCTTCGCCACCTCGGCCTGCCCCATGACGGCATGGACGGCAGCCCGCTTCCCCTTCCCCTCGTCAACGAAGCCGCCGCCTGAGCGGCCACGCCCCACCTGGATCTCCCCATGCAACGACGCACCCTGCTCAAACTGCTTGCCATGACCGCCGCCAGCGCCAGTGCCCCCATCGCCCTGGCCCAGGCCGATACCGCCCAGCCCCGACGCGGCGGCACCCTGCGGCTGGCTCTGCTCGGCCTGGACACCGCCGATCCGCACCGCCACGCCGGCTCGATCGCCGTCCAGCAGGTCTATGCGGAGACGCTCACCAGCATCGGCGACGACGGCTCGGTCGCGCCCTTTCTGGCCGAACGCTTCACGACCAGCCCCGACGGCCTGACCTATACCTTCCACCTGCGCCCGCAGGTGCGCTTTCACAATGGCCGTGAGCTGACCGCCAGTGACGTGCAGGCCAACTTCGAACGCGTGCGCAGCCAGGTCAAGGGCGGCTGGCTGAGCGGCGCCATGCAGTTGGTCGAGCGCGTCGAGACACCGGACGCCGCCACGGTGCAGGTGGTGCTGAGCGAGCCCTATGCGCCCTTGCTCAACCTGCTCTCCGAACTCTGGATCCTCGCGCCCGAGTCGCCCGGCTGGGCCGACACCATCACCCAGCCTATCGGTACCGGCCCCTTCGTCTTCGGCACCTGGCGCCCGGACGTCAGCTTCGAGGCGCCCGCCTTCGGGGAATACTGGCAACCCGGCCTGCCCTATCTCGACGCCCTGCATTTCGACCTGCGCGGCGAGCGCGACAACAGCCTGGCCCTGCGTTCCGGCGATCTGCACGTGGGCTACGTCGCCAACGACCAGATCCCGGCGCTGCGCAGCGGCGGACTGGACGTGCAGTTCCTGAAGGACACCGCCTGGTACTTCCTCTCCTTCAACAACCGCAAACCCTCGCCGCTGATGCAGGACAGGCGCGTGCGAGAGGCCATCGCACTGGCGGTGGACAAGCGCGCGTACATGAACTTCATCGTGCCGGACGCCCTGGTCAGCAACCAGCCCGTGCGACCCGAGACGTATTACTGGGACGCCGCGCTGGAGGCTGCGGATACCTTCGCCAAGCCGGATCTCGCGCGCGCCAAGGCCCTGCTCGCTGAGGCCGGCGTGAACCCCGCGGCACATACGCTGAAGGTGGTGTCCTGGCAGAACGACTATGCGCAGGTAGCGGTGCAGATGGTGCGCCAACTCGGCTTCGGCATCGATCACCAGGCCCTGGACGACATCGGCGCACAGCGCCTTCTCGCGCAGTACGACTGGGATCTCGCGCCGTTCAACTCCGGGCCGCGCGCCGATATCTACCTGCGCTACGCCCGTCTGCTGTCCGACGGACCGAGCCCGATGCTGTGGGGCGGCATCCAGGACCCGGAGCTCGATGCGCTGATCAAGGCCGCGGTGTCGTCCCCGTCGCCGGAGCGCGCTCGCGCGGGCTATCTGCGTGCCTGGGAGCGCGTCCAGTCGCAGTTGTACACCGTGGGTGTCGGCCATGCCGCAGATGCCATCGGCATCGGCGCCAAGGTGCACGGCTATCGCACCGGCTACACCTGGAGCCAGCACCGCGCGGACGGCGGCGTGGCGCGCACCTGGCTGCAGGCATGACGCGCAGCGCTGGCCTGTCGCGCTGGCCCTGGGCCGTGCTCGCCGCGATCGTCCTGGTGGCGCTGGCCGGCCCCTGGCTGGCCGGCCACGATCCCTATGCGCAGGACCTGCTCGCGCGCAATCAGCCACCGTCGCCGGCGCACTGGCTGGGGACCGACAACTTCGGCCGCGACCTGCTTTCCCGGCTGGTGGCGGGTACCGGGCTCACCCTGCTCGTCGCGCTGGGCGCCAGCCTGCTCGCCCTGGTGGGCGGCGCGGGCCTGGGCATCGCCGCCTGTGCGCTCGGCCGCCCGGCGCGCGCCATCGTGTTCGCCGGGTTCGACATTGTCCGTACGTTGCCGGCGATCCTGCTCGCGCTCGCGCTGATGGTGGCCATGGGCGTGGGTACCGCGTCGGTGATCCTGGCCGTAGGCGTCGCCTTCATGCCGCAGTTCGGCTACGTGGCGCGAGCCGTGTACGAACGCGAGACCGCCTCGGGCTACGTGCTGGCCGCGCGCACGCTCGGCGTCGCGCCCGCGACCATCGCGTGGCGCCACATCATGCCGAACGCCGCGGGTGCGCTGCTCACCCAGCTAGCCATCATTCTTCCCCGCACCATCGTGACCGAATCGGTATTGAGCTTCTTCGGCCTGGGCGTATCGCCGGACGAGCCGACCTGGGGCCGCATCATCGCCACCGCCGTGCCCTATGCCGAGCGCGCGCCGTCGGCGCTGCTCTTTCCGGTGCTCGCGCTGGCATTGACTTCGCTCGCGCTGTCGCTCGCCGGCAACCAGTTGCGCTTGCGCTACGACCCGCTGCAGCGTCCCACCGCGGCGCAGGGATGAGACTCATGCACGTACTGCCCAGAACCGGCGCGTTTCTCGGCCGCCAGCTCCTGCAGATCCTGATCATTGCCTTCACCATCTTTCTGCTGCTGCGCGCGGTGCCCGGGGATGTCCTCGACTTCTATGCCGCGCGCGGCGACTACGACGCGCAGGCGCTTGCCGCGTTGCGTGCGGATCTCGGCCTGGACGACAGCCTGCCGGCCCAGTTCGGCGCCTGGGCCCGCGCCGCGCTCGGCGGCGATCTCGGCAGCTCGATGCGCTACGGCGCGGAGGTGAGCGGCATGCTGCTCACGGCCCTGCCCACCTCGCTCAAGCTGGCCGGCCTGTCCCTCGCGGTCGGCCTGGCGGCGGGCATCGGACTCGCCGTGCTGGCCATCGGCCGTCCGCGTCTCGCCGGGATGGTCGAAGTGCTCAACGTCTGGTCGATCGCCGTGCCCAGCTTCTGCACCGGGGTGGTCGGCATCCTGGTGTTCTCTGTCTGGCTGGGCTGGCTGCCGATCCGCGGGCAATGGCTGCTGCCGGTGCTGATCCTGGGCGCGGACATCGCCGGGCAGATCGCCAAGCCGCTCTACGAAGAACTGACCGAGACGACACGCGCCGGCTTCGTGCGCACCGCCACCGCCAAGGGACTGTCGCGCGGCCGCATCGTCTGGCGCCACATCCTGCCCAACTCGCTGTCGGTGGCGATCGCCCTCTCCGGCATCATCCTCGGCGGGCTGATCGGCGGCACACTCACGATGGAGGCCCTGTTCGCGCTGCCCGGCCTGGGCAGCCTCACCCTCGAGGCCATCCGTGGCCGCGACTACCCCGTGATCCAGGCCGCGATCATGGCCATGGCCACCTTCGTGGTGCTCGTCAACATCGCCAGCATGGCCCTGCAGCGCTGGCTGGACCCTCGCCGCGCGCACGCGCCCGGCTGAACCCAGGAACCCTCATGCCCGAACCTTTGTTGAGCGTGCGCGAACTGTGCGTGTCCTTCGGCGCGCGCCGCGTCCTCGATCACGTGAGTCTGGATGTCCGGGCAGGCGAAGTCCTCGGCCTGATCGGTGAATCGGGCAGCGGCAAATCCATGACGGCACTGGCCATCATAGGGCTGTTGCCGGCCACCGCCCAAGCCACCGGCAGCGTGCGTCATGCCGGCACCGAACTCATGCGGCTGGATGAACGCGGCTGGTGTGAGATCCGCGGCCGCGGCATCGGCATGGTGTTCCAGGACCCCATGACCTCGCTGAATCCGGTGATGACGCTGGGCGCGCAGATCGTCGAGACGATGAAGCGGCGCGACGGCGAAAGCGGTTCGTACCGGCGCCGCCGCGCCGCCGCGCTGCTGGAGGAAGTCGGCCTGCCCGAGCCCGAGCGCATGCTCGGCCGGCGCCCGTTCGAGCTGTCCGGCGGGCAGCAGCAGCGCGCCATGATCGCCATGATGCTCGCCGCCGAACCGAAGGTGCTCATCGCGGACGAGCCGACGACGGCGCTCGACGTGACCACCCAGGCCCAGGTGCTGCGTCTGCTCCTCGACGTGCAGCGTCGCAGGGGCATGGCCATGCTCTTCATCTCCCACGATCTGGATGCGGTGCTGGCGATGGCCGACCGCGTGGCCGTGATGCGCGGCGGCCGCCTGCTCGAACAGGGCCCTGTCGGCACGGTGCTCGACACGCCCGCCCACGATTACACCCGGCAGTTGCTCGACGCCTATGCGCGCCTGCCCGCGCGGCGAACGCCGGCGGCACCGGCATCCACCTCCCCCGCCATCGCGCTCGAGGACGTGAGCGTGAACTATGGCGCGGCCACCGTGCTGCGCGGCGTGAGCCTGACGCTCGCGCCGGGGCGCACACTCGGCGTGGCAGGCGAATCCGGCTCGGGCAAGACCACCCTCGCGCGCGCCATGCTGGGACTCGTGCGTCCGAGCCGGGGACGGCTGCGCGTATGCGGTCAGGATCCGCATGCGCCAACCTCGCGCGCGCAGTTCGCTCGCTTGTGCCAATACGTGTTCCAGGACACTTCCGGCAGCCTCAATCCTCGACGCACCCTGGAACAGACACTGGGCGAAGCCCTGGAAATGCGCGCCGCCGGCGCGCGCGAAACGGCAGCGCACGTGCGCGAGCATGGCGCTCACCTGATGACGCAGGTCGGACTCGATCCCGCCTTGCTGATGCGCTATCCGCACCAGTTGTCAGGCGGCCAGCGCCAGCGCATCGTCATTGCGCGCGCGCTCGCCATGCAGCCGCAGGTGCTGATCTGCGACGAGCCGGTCTCGGCGCTGGATGCCACCGTGCGCAACCAGGTGCTCGACTTGCTCGTGCGACTGCGCGACGAGCATGCGCTCACCCTGGTGTTCATCGGGCATGACCTCGCGGTGATGGAATCCCTGGTCGACGAGGTGCTGGTGTTGCGTCGCGGTGAGGTCGAAGAGTACGGCGCCAGCCAGGCGGTGTTCGACGCGCCGCGCTCGGCCTACGCCCGCGAGCTGCTCGACGCGGCCCGCCTGGGTCGCCGGCGGCACGGGGTGGCCGGGATGACCGAAGTGCCTGAGGCGGCCCGGACAGGGACGACGTGCGCCGCCGCACTGGCGGCGTGAACCGGGTTCACCGGCGTTCGACCAGCGCGTCGAACGTGCCCGCCCCGAGCGCGGCGCCATGCACGGCGAGGTGCGCGCCCAGTTGTATCGCCTGCAGCAGGGCGCGATCGCTCGCGCCCAGATCGAGAGCGCCCCGGACCGCGCTGCGCAGCGCGGCCGGATCGAAACCGGTGAAGCAGGCATGCAGCGCGGTTTCGACGATGGCGCGCTCGACGGGCGCCAGCCCTGTGCCGGGGCGGCCCTGCTCGAGAAAGTCCAGCATCGCCTCCAGATAACCAGGATCGGCAACGGCCAGGTGATCGATGGCCGCGTTGCGTCCAGGAAGCAGGCGGCGCGCGCGCTCGCGAGGCTGCGAGACCGGTGTCGATTCGCCCGCTGTCTCGATGCGCGCGGCCTGCCAACCGGCTTCGCTGGCCAGGATGTCCACGCTCTGGCAGACGGCGTCCAGGCCCTGCGCCGTGACCAGATGCAGCACGTCGAAAATATCGGCAGGCGTGGCCCCGACCGCCAGGGCGCGCTCCATATGCGTGCGCAGCCCCGCGCCGAACAGATGCGTCGCCGATGCGTCCAGCGCGACGTAGATCAGCTCCACCATGCGCTCGGACAGCGGACCGTGGCGCGCCGGATGGCCGGCATAGCTCGCGTAGCGCTCCAGGAACGCGGGGTTGTGCACGAGCAGCGCTTCGGTCCACGGCCGCCAATAGCCGCGCTCGGCCATGAAATGCGCCTTGATGCGTTCGCGCTCGCCAGGGCCCGCACGCCCGCCGGTATCCGGCTGCGCGGCGTCCGCTGGAGACCGGGCCGGTTCCGGTTCATGTCTGGTCATCTTGCCGTTCCTCTTGCAGTTTGCCGTTCGCTTCGGGCCGCGCGTTGGGCCGGAACACTTGTCCGGTCAGGTACTGGGCTCCCGCCCCGGCCAGAAAGCGCAGCCAAGGGGCCAGAGCCTCGGGCGACTGCCCGGGCGCCACTTCCACCGCATTGACGCGCAAGGCGCGCCCGCCCAGCTCGCACGCCAGCGTAGCGACGAGCATGCGCGCGGCAGCGGCCAGGCCGGCGTCTTCCCACGATGCCTCGCGGGCGGGAGGCAACAACAGAGTGAGGCTGGCCTGCTCGCGGTGCTCGCTCGCGAAGCGCATCGCCGCGGCACGCACGGCCTGCAGCGAGTCGGCGCACGCGAGCGGCGAGACGTCGAGCACGCCGGGATAGGCCGCGCCTGCGGGGTTCACAGCGATGCCGGACCAGATCTGCGCTCCCTCGCCCACGACACGCAGCGACGATGGCGCTTCCAGCGCCACGGGCGCCGCGTCCACCGGCGCCACGGTCGCGCTGCCGCCGAACACCGAGGACCCCCCATCCACCGACACGACCTGTCCGCTCAAGACGCGAGCATCGCGGCTGGCCAGAAAGCGCATGGCCTGCGCCATCTCCTCGGGCTGCGCCATGCGGCCCAGGGGGATCTTGGCCACGGCGCGCGCCGGGTCGAGCCGGCCGGCGGCGATCAGGCTCTGGACCAGCTCCGTCCTCACGAAGCCGGGGCACAGCACGGTCACGCCGAGATCCGGCCGGGCTCGTGCCAGCGCCTGGGTCTGCGCGATCAGGCCCGCCTTGGTGGGGCTGTACGCGCCGCGAAACGGGATCGCGTGCAGCCCGGCGCCCGAGGACACGTTGACAATGCGCGCCCCCGGCGACAGGCGTGGCGCGACCGCGCGGACGATGCGCGCCGGCGCTTCGAGGTTGATCGCGACCAGGCGCTGCCACTGCGCGTCGCCGTGCCCGACGATGGGCAGCCCGCTGGTGTCCGACATGCCGGCATTGTTGATGACGGCATCGAGCGCGGGCAGCCCGGCGGCCATGATGCGCACCTCGGCCCCGCGGGTGAGGTCCACTGGCAGCGCCATGTGCGGTGCAGTTGCAGTCGCGGCCGCGGGCAACGCCTCGACCAGCGCGTGTAGCGCCGCCGCGTTGCGATCCAGCAGCAGGCAGCGCCAGCCGTGCGTGGCGAAGCACCACGCCGCCGCGCGGCCAATGCCCGACGCCGCCCCGGTGATGAGGACTGTCTCCATCTTTGCTTCTTGTCGTTTCCGGCGCCGGCCGGCGCCTGAGCCCGTGGTCAGATGTTGGTGAAGGTCACGCCGCCATCCACCGCCAGCGACTGGGCCGTGATGAACCCCGCCTCGTCGCTGGCCAGAAAGCAGATGCCGCGCGCGATGTCGGCGACGTTGCCGAGCCGCCCCAGCGGCGTACGCGACACGCGCAATGCATCGCGCTCGGCGTTGCGATTGCGCTGGGTGCCCTCCGTGGGTACGGCGGAGGGGCAGACGGCGTTGACGCGGATGCGGCGCGCGCCCAGCTCGGCGGCCGCCGCGCGCGTGATGCCGAGCACGCCGGCCTTGATGCCCGAGTACACCACCGAGTTCAGCGTGGAGCGCAGCGCGGCGGTCGAGGCCACGTTGACGATGGCGCCGCCGCGCTCCGAGTCCATCACTTCGCTGGCCGCCTGGATGCCCCAGATGATCGCCTTGAAACCGATGTCGATCATGCGATCGACGGTTTCGGGCGCGATGTCCGGCACCGCCTGGTAGCGTACCCAGGCAGCGTTGTTGACGAGGATGTCCAGGCGCTCCCGCTGTTCGTAGGCTTGACGCACCGCGGCCTGCACGCCTTCGCGGTGCGCCATGTTCTGCACCACGCCGAAGGCGGTGCCGCCGGCGCTGCGGATGGCCTCGACGGTGGCGTCCACGAATTCTTCCTTGAGGTCGTTCACCCCCACGATGGCGCCGCGTGCCGCCATCTGGACCGCGGCTTCGCGCCCGATGCCATTGCCGGCGCCCGTGATGAGGGCGACTCGCCCTGCCATGTCCTGTTGCATGCTTGCTCCTTGCTTTGCCGTTCAGGCCGCGGCGATGAATGCGCGGCCGATGTCCTGCGCCAGCGCGCCGCTGCCGAATGCCGCATCCACCTTGCGGATGTCGCGCAGCGACCAATGCAGCGGCATCTCCCAGGTGAAACCCATGCCCCCATGCAGATGGATGGCCTTCTCCAGGATGAAGGCCGCGCTCTCGATGGCGCTCGCCAGTGCGGTGGCGGCCGCCCGGGCCTGGCCGAACTCGTCGGTGGCCAGCACGCGGCGGATCGCCGCCCCGCTCGCCTCCTGCTGCAGGCGCATGCGGGCAAGCCAATGGCGCACCGCCTGCTTGGCCGACAAGGGGCGGCCGAACTGCACACGCGTGGCCATGTAGGTGGCGGTACGCTCGAGTGCGCCCTCGGCCGCGCCGTGCACGGAGCCGGCGAGCAGCAGGCGGGCGTCTTCCTGCAGCCCCGCCCAGGCCTCGGCGGACAGGCGGGCCAGCACGCGCGCCGCATCCAGCTCGAGCCAGTAGACGGGATGCTCAGGGTCGAGCGCCGTATCGGCCTGCCGCTCCACGCTGGCCATCTCGATCAGCGCGGCGCCCTCGCCGTCGCCGACCAGCGCCCAGTCGGCCTGGTCGGCGTAGCCGGCGTCGGTGGCGACGCCATCCGCCAGGCTGCCGCGCCAGGCGATGCTGGCAAGCTTCTCGCCGGCCACGATGGCGGCCGCCTCGGGCGTGCCCGCCAGCGCCTTGGCCAACAGAACCTGCTCGACCAGCGGAAACCGCAACTGCAACCTGCCCGCGGTCTGCACGATGGGCAGCGCGAACGCGATGCCCAGGCCCAGACCACCGTCGTCCTCGGCCGCACACACGCCCAGCAGGCCGGCCTGGGCCAGCACGCCGGCGGCCTCGCGCACCTCGCGCCCCTGGGCGTCGGCAATGGCGGCGGCAGCGGCCTCGGCAAACTCCTCTGGCCGCAGGCTATCGTCTTGTATTGTCATGTCAGAGGTCCTTCGGCAGTTTCATGATGCGCTGGGCGATGACGTCCAGTTGCACCTCGGAGGTGCCGGCGTAGATCGTCTCGGCGCGGGAGAAGAGGTAGGCCGTCGTGAAGTGCTTGCGCGCGCGCTGCGCGAGCGCGCTCGAGCGCGGGCCCACGTGCGAGACCATGGCGCGGGCCAGCGCGGCGAACGCCTGATGGCACTCGGACCAGTAGAGCTTAGTCAGCGAGCCGCGCGCGCCGATCTCGTCGCCCGCCATGAGCTGCTCCACCGAGCGCTCGACCAGCCCCTTCAAGGCGTCGATCTGGCACACCACGTCGCCGATGCGGCGCTGGTAGTAGCCGTCCTCGAGCAGGCGCGCGAGCTGCGCGTCGGACTTGCAGGCACGCACCAGCGCGCGCAGCTCGGCCTCGAAGCGCCAGGCGCGGTACATGCGGTTGGTGGCCCGTTCGATCGACAGGACGCGCACCGCCGCGCCCCAGCCTTCGTCCGGCGCCCCCAGGCGTGCGCTGTCCGGCACCACGACATCGTCGAAGAACACCTCGGCGAAAGACTCCTTGTCGTCGATCGACTTGATCGGCGCCACGCGGATGCCCGGCGTGTCCATCGGCACGGCGAACATCAGCATGCCGCGGTGCTTGTCGGCCACGGTGCCGGTGCGCGTGAGCAGCAGGCAGTAGTGCGCCTTGGCCGCGCCGCTGGTCCAGATCTTCTGGCCGTTGATGCGCCAGGTGTCGCCTTCCTGCACGGCCTTGGTGCGCAGCCGGGCGAGGTCCGAGCCCGCGTCCGGCTCGGAGAAACCCTGGCACCAGTAGCGGCGCATGGCCAGGATGTCCGGCAGGAAGCCCTGCTTCTGGGCTTCGGTGCCCACGGTCATGACGATCGGGCCGGCCAGCTCCTTGCCGATCGAGCTGACGCTCTCGGGCATCATGAGCGCGCCGATCTCCTTGTTCACCGCCAGGTGTTCGCGCAGCGTCAGGCCGTGGCCGCCATAGACCTTGGGCCAGGTCATGCCGGCCAGCCCGGCCTGGTACATCGCAGTCTCCCAGTCGCGGCACTCGTCCAGTGTGGGCGCGCGATAGGCGGGACTGTCGGCCCGCATGTGCCCGGGCAGGTTGGCGGCGAGCCACTGGCGGGCGTGCGCGCGATACGCGTCGCGCCGCGCGGCGGGGTCGGGCACCGCCACGTCGGTATCGAATTGCATGGTTGTCCTCAATGAACGGATTGCGGCTCGCGCGGCGGAATCATCAGCGCGTCGAGCACGACGACGCCTTCGCCCTCGGGCTTGACGAGTACCGGGTTCATGTCGATCTCGGCCACGTCGGCGGCGTGGCGGCAGGCGAACTCGGAGAGACGGGCCACCGTGCGGGCGGCGGCCTGCACGTCGGCCCTGGCCTGGCCGCGCGCGCCGTCGAGCAGGGCGAAGAGCTTGAGCCCGCGGATCATGGCCAGGGCCTCGTCCTCGGAAACAGGCGCCACCTGCACGGCGACGTCCTTGAGCACCTCGGCATAGATGCCGCCCATGCCCACCATGACCACCGGGCCGAAGACCGGATCGCGCGAGACGCCCATGATGAGCTCGGTGCCGCCCCTGGCCATGGGCGCGACCAGCACGCCTTCGACGCGGGCGCCCGGCGCGCGCTCGGCCACGCGGGCGAGGATGCGGGCGTAGGCCGCGCGCACGGCGTCCTCGCTGGCGAGGTTCAGCTCGACGCCGCCGACCTCGGTCTTGTGCGCGATGTCCTCGGAGACGATCTTCAGCACCACGGGCCAGCCCATGCGTGCGGCGTGGCGCGCCGCGTCGTCGGCGGTCGTGGCGATCGCCTCGTCGAGCACCGGGACCCCCGCCGCGGCCAGGATCTTCTTCGCGTGGTATTCGTTCCGGAAAACCTCGGCGGGCAGCGGCGCAGCCGCGCCGCGGCAGCCGAGCGGCGCCGGCTGCGTCGCCAGCCCGCCCAGGCGCACCAGGCCGGCCAGGCCCTGGGCCGCCGCGTCGATGGTCGGAAACACCGGAATGCCCAGGGCATTGATCTCGGCGACGGCATCGGCCGGGCCGCGGCTGATGACCATCAGCAGCTTCTCGGGGTGCGCCTCGCGCACTTGCGCCAGCGCCTGCATGTACACCCCGCGCAGCCGCGAGTTGTACAGCGAGAGCGAAAGGAACAGCAGGGTGGCGTCGCTGCCCGGGTCGTCCATCAGGGCCGACAGCACGCTCAGCAGGATCTCCGGGCGCGAGGAGACCTGGGCGGAGGCATCCACCGGATTGTTGGTACCTGCGCCCGGCAACGCGGCGCGGATGCGCTCGCGCGTGGCGTCGGCCAGCGCCGGCATCCGCATGCCGGCGTTGGCCATGGCGTCGGCCATCATGATCCCGAAGCCGCCCGAGGCGGCCACCAGGGCGACCCGGTTGCCCTTGGGCAGGCGGTGCGGCATGAGCTGGGACGCTGCATGCGCGACATCCAGCAGCGCCTCGATCGAATGCACGCGCAGCGCGCCGTGGCGGCGGAACACCGCATCGATGACGGCATCCGAGCCGGCCAGCGCGCCGGTGTGCGATGCCGCCGCGGCCTGGCCCTGCTCGGTCGAACCGATCTTGAGCACGATGACGGGCTTGCCGCGCGTACGGGCGAGCTCGAGCGCCTCGATCAGCCTGCCCGCGTCGCGGCAGGTCTCCATCACGCACAGGATGACGCGCGTGGCCGGGTCGTCCACCAGCGCCGCCAGCCCGTCGGCCACGTCCACGTCGGCCTCGTTGCCGGTGGCGATGAAGCGGCTGACGCCCAGGCCGCGCTGCACGATGTTCTGCATGGCGAAGCTGCCCACATTGCCGGACTGCGACACGATGCCGACATCGCCCGCGCTGGGCATATATTCCTCGAGCACCACGGAGAACGAGCCGATCGCCGCTTCGGCCACACTGACCGTGCCCAGGCAGTTCGGCCCGAGCAGGCGCATGCCGGCCTCGCGCGCGATGTCCACCATCTCGGCCTGCATCTCGGCGCCTTCGGGGCCGGCCTCGGCAAAGCCTGCCGACAGCATGACGACTGCCCGCACGCCGCGCGCGGCGCAATCCCGGACCGCCTCCACCGCCGCGCGCGCCGGCACGGCGACGACCGCCATGTCGGGTGCCTGCGGCGTGTCGCGCACCGAGGCATAGGCCGGCAGACCCTGGATCTCGCCGCCCTTGGGGTTGATCGGGTAGATGGCGCCGGCATAGCCGTACTTGCGCAGCAGGTGCACCGGGCGGCCGCCGATCTTGGTGTAGTCCTCGGAAGCCCCCACCACGGCGATGCCGCGCGCGGCGAAGAAAGCCTCCAGCCCCGCGCCAGGGCGCGGGCGATCGGAATGCGTCATGGCTCAGCGCCCCTTGAAGACCGGCTTGCGCTTCTCGAGGAAGGCCATGCGCGCCTCGCGCGCGTCCTCGGTGCGCGACAGCGCCATGGTGAAATCCTGCTCGAAGCGATAGGCGTCGCGCTGCGGCATCAGCTCGACCATGTTGGCGGCGCGCTTGGCATAGATGATGGCGAGCGGCGCCTTGCTGGCGATCTCGCGCGCCAGCGCCATGGTGTGCGGCAGGAGCTGCTCGGCCGGCAGCACTTCCTCGATCACGTTGCGGCGATAGAGGTCGTGCGCGGTCATGCGCTGGCCGGTGAAGAACATGCGGCGCACGGTCGAGCGGCCGAACAGGGTGCGCAGCATGGACGCGCCGCCCGCCAGGCCCACGTTGATCTCGGGCATGCCGAAGGTGGCCTCCTCGGCGGCGTAGAGAATGTCGCATGCGGCGACCAGCCCCATGCCCGCGCCCAGCGCCACGCCGTTGACCGCCGCGATGACGGGCTTGGCGCATTCGCGTATGGCATTGCCCGTCTCGCGCGTGATCCGGTTGTGTTCCAGGAAATCGCCGGCGATGTCCGGGTTCGGTCTATCCTTCAGGTCCGCACCGGCGCAGAACACCGAGCCGGTGCCGGTGAGCACCGCGCACCGGATATCGTCGCGTTCCGATATCTCGTCGAAAGTGGCCACCATCTGGCGGCGCATGTCGCGGTTCAGGGCATTGACGGGCTTGCGGTCCATGGTGACCAGGGCCACGCCGTCGGTCACCTCCAGGCGTACGACTCGTTCGCTCACGGCTGCGCCCTCCGGTCCTCGCGCGAGATGCGTCCCGCCGGGCAAGGCGCGCTGCCTTCGGGCGACCGGGCGGGAGCGCCAGCCGGCGCCCCCCTGTCGAAGAATGCGCGGCCGGCTGCCGCGCCGGACCTGTGCCCAATGCGCTGAATCGTCATTCATGCCTCCTCGGTTCAAACAATTCTGCAGTTTTCGTCGGTAATCCGACTTAATGCTTGCTTTTATTATATGGACGCGACCCCGAGCGATTTCTCATATAAAGCTGGGTTGTGTTCTGCAGAAACGCCATATATTCGACGAGAAATAAAGCACTACCATGAACCCGCTCGACGAGTCGACGCATCCGGTTCATGAATAAAACCCGACGCCGGGACTGGCCTCGATTCGCTTCATTGCAATGTGTTTGCCGCGCACGGCGGCCGGCCGATATTCATGAATCGCGTTTTCTCGAATACGCATTGACCGTTATTTATCGATAGCCCACGCGCGCTGCCTTCCCGCCGGGCCGGGCGGGGCACACGCGCGAAAGACAAAACCGCACGAGGAGAACCCATGTTTGGTCTGAAGCCCCTGGCCCGTATCGGCAGCACGCTCGCCGCGCTCGCTGCCCTCGCCCTGCCGCTGGGCGCGCACGCGGAAAAACCGATGTCCATCATCGTCCCGTACGGCGCGGGCGGCCTGAACGACAACTTCGCGCGCGTGCTGGCCGAAGGCATGAGCAAGGAGCTCGGGCGCACCATCATCGTCGAGAACAAACCCGGCGCGAACGGCATCATCGGCGCGAGCTATGTCGCACGGGCCCCCGCCGACGGCTCGACCATCCTGCTCGGCGGTACGGGCCCGCTGTCGCTCAACGTGCTCCTGCGCCCCAACCTGCCTTTCGGATTCGACAGTTTCGATTCCGTGGCCATGCTGTTCGAGGGCCCGCTGACGATCACCGTGCCCACCAAGCTCGGCGTGCAGAGCATTCCGGAACTGGTCGAGTACAGCCGCAAGAACAACCAGCCGCTGCGCTTCGGCACGCTGGGACCGGGCTCGGTCACGGATCTGTATGGCCTGCTCATGGCCAAGGAGCTGGACGTCAAGATGCTCGCGGTGCCCTACAAGACCGTGCCGGCCGCGCTGATCGACATGCTGGGCGGCCTGGGCGAGGTCAACATGGCCACCCCGATCGCCTTGCTCGAGCACCAGAAGGCCGGCTCGGTCAAGATTCTCGCGCTGACGACGGAACAGCGCGATCCCGCGCTTCCCGATATTCCGAGCGTGGCCGAACTGGGTTATCCGCAATTGCGCGCGTCGTATTGGACGGCATTGCACGCACCCAAGGGAACGCCGCCCGAAGTCGTCAAGAAAATATCGGACGCCGCGATCAAAGTCGTGCAGACGGAATCGTTCCGCGAATTGCTGCGCAATAACGGCCAACTGGAGAAAACCGGCGGCCCGGACGCATTGGACGCCCAACTCGAGACCGACAGGAAATACTGGGGCCAATTGATCAAAGACAACAATATCGTTCTGGATTGATCGCCATACGGCCGGCCACGGATAAACCGGCATCATTCATTGATTGCAGCCGGCCGCCTGGCGCGGCGGCTGCCAGTGCGGGACGGGCATGAACCTGGACATCGAACGCATCGGCATGCTCGATACGGCACTGGGCGAGTGCCCACTGTGGCATCCGGCCGAGCAGCGCCTGTGGTTGCTGGACTGCCGCGCCGGTGCACTCCATACCCTGGACCCGGCGGACGGCGCAACGACGACGCGGCACGTGCCTGCGCCGGCCGGCTCGTTCGCCTTCAACGCCGACGGCCGGCTGGTGGTTGCGCTCAAGGAAGAGGTGGGCCTGCTCGATCCGGCCACAGGCGAGCTCACTGTGCTGGGCCGCATCGGCGACAGCCATCCCAACCTGCGCCTGAACGACGGCACCGCACTGCCCGACGGCAGCTTCCTGGTCGGCACCATGCATACGCAGCGCGCCGAGGGCGAGGCACCGCTGGGCGGGCTGTACCGGCTCGCGCCCGACGGCGCCTTCGGCTGCGTGGACACCGGCTACGGCGTGACCAACGGCCCGCGCGTCAGCCCGCTCGACGGCCGGCTGTACGTCTGCGACAGCAGCGTGCGCCGCATCGACAGCTATGCCCTGGCGCCGGATGGCAGCCTTGCCGAGCGCCGCCCTTTCGTGCACACCGATGACCTCGGCTCGGCGCCCGACGGTTGCGTCTTCGACACCGAGGGTGGGCTGTGGACCGCGCTGGTGCATGCGGGCGCCCTGGTGCGCTTCGCGCCCGACACCCGCGTCACGCACCGAATCGAGCTGCCGCTGACCCATCCCGCGGCGCTGTGCTTCGGCGGGCCCGAGCTGGATGAGATCTACGTAACGTCCATCCGCGACAGCGGCCGCCTGCGCGGCGACGGCCCGCTCGACGGCGCAGTGCTGCGCGTGCGGGGGGTGGGCATGCGCGGGCTCCCGAGCCCGACCTGCCGCATCGCGGGGTGAACCCGCCCTGCCGGCTTGCGGCCCGACGCAGTCTCGCGCTGCCGACGACAAAGACCACGCGCTTACCCCGGTAAGAAAGAAAGCGCGCACCGCCATCCCAACGAGGAGGAGAACCCGTGTTCAAACCGATGTCTTTCGGCCGCATGGCCTGCGGCCTGGCGCTGCTCGCCACCCTGGCCGCGCCGCTCGCCGCCCGCGCGGAACCGCCGCTCACCATGGTCATTCCCTACGGCGCGGGCAGTCCCAACGACAATTTTGCGCGCGTGCTGGCCGAGGGCATGAGCAAGCGGCTGGAGCGTCCCGTCATCGTGGAGAACAAGCCAGGCGCCAACGGCATCCTGGCGGCCACCTACGTCGCGCGCGCCCCGGCCGACGGCTCGACTGTCCTCATCGGCGGCACCGGGCCGATCTCGCTCAACGTCATGCTGCGGCCCAATCTGTCCTTCGGCTTCGACAGCTTCGAATCGGTGGCGCTGCTCTTCGAAGGGCCGCTCACCATCACGGTCCCGGCCAGCCTCGGCGTGGACAGCATTCCGGAACTGGTCGCATACAGCCGCGACAATCGGCGTGCGCTGCGCTACGCCACGCTGGGGCCCGGCTCGGTCATGGATCTGTACGGGCTGATGCTGGCCAAGGCGCTGGACGTCGAGGTGCTGCGCATTCCCTACAAGAACACGCCGACTTCTTTGGTCGACCTGATGGGCGGCCGCGGTGATGTCTCGACGGCCACCCCGAGCGCGCTGCTCGAACAGCACCGCGCGGGCAGCCTGAAAATCCTGGCGCTGACGACCGCCGAGCGCGATCCGGCGATGCCGGACATCCCGAGCGTCACCGAACTGGGCTATCCGCAACTGCGCTCCTCGTACTGGACCGCACTGCATGCTCCCAAGGGGACGCCCACCGACATCGTGCAGGCGATCTCGAATGCGGCCATCGATGTGGTGCGTACGGACGCGTTCGGCGAGCTGCTGCGCAAGAACGGGCAAGTCGAGAAAACCGGCGGGCCCGCAGCGCTGGATGCGCAGATCGAGGCCGACAAAGCGCACTGGGGCCAGATCATCAAGGACAACCATATCGTCCTCGATTGAGGCAGCGTACAAGAAGCAGAAGAGGCCCGGCCTCAGTCGGTCCTGCGATACGGCACGAAACTGCGGTCCTTGTTGACGACTCGCTCGGCCACGAAATCCAGGAACAGGCGGATCTTCGCGGGAATCATGGGCGTATCCAGAATGGTCGCGTAGATGCCTTCCTCGAAGGTGGTGTTGGTGACGCGGTACTCGGGCAGCAGGCGGACCAGCGTACCGCGGGCGAGATCGTTGGCGACCGTGTAGTCGTCCAGCAGGGCAATGCCCTCGCCCAGCCGCGCGAGCTCCAGCAGCACCATGCCATTGTTGGTGACATGGCGAGGGTTGAGCACCACCTCCTGCACGCCGGTCTGGGTCAGAAAGCGCCAGACGTAGTTGTCGCCGGGCAGCAGATAGGTGAGGCACTGCTGTTCGCTCAACTGCCCCGGCGATGTCAGCGGCGGCATCGAGCCGACATATCGGGGCGCAGCCACCAGTTGCCTTTCGCTCTTGAAGAGGATTCTGCGCTTCAACCCCGCCTCCACCGGCGGCGCAATGCGAAAGTCGATATCGATCTGCTGGCGACGCAGGTCGGCCTTCATTTCGGCCAGGAGCAATTCGACGTGGATATCCGGATACTGCCGGCGGAAATCCGCGATCAACGGCGGCAATACGCCCAGGCCGAACATGGTGCGCGAATGCACGCGCAGCAGCCCCTTGGGTGCCGCCCGGATCGCCGTGATGCTGTTGTGCGCTTCGTTGATGCTCCACAGGATGCCTTCGAGCTGGCGCGCATACTCCTGCCCGGCCTCCGTGAGCATGACCTGGCGCGTCGAGCGCAACAGCAGCTTGACGTTCAGTTCGTTCTCGAACTCGGTGATCATGCGCGAAACCGAGGTGGCCGATACCCCGAAAAGGCGCGCCGTTTCCGAGAAGCTCTGTGTCCGCGAAATGGACAAGAAAAGCTCCATCGCCCGCAGGCGGTCCATGATTCCTCCAGAATCTGCAATACAGAACGCATATTTTCTGCTATTCCGTATGATATCAACAGCAATTTAGAATTCTCTCAAGGTGCCGGATAGCGGCTTGCCAAAGAGAGGAACATTATGGAATTCGGCGTATTCATCCTTGCCCAACAACGCGGCTACCACCAGACATCGCGCGATGTCATTCAGAATTCGATCGAGCAGACGGTCGTCGCCGAACAAGCGGGGTTCGATACCGCGTGGTATGCCGAACACCATTTCAACAACTACTCGCTTTCGCCGTCTCCCTTGATGATGGTGGCCCACGCCGCCGCCAGGACTTCGCGCATCCGGCTCGGCACCGCGGTCTGCATCCTGCCGCTGTATCACCCCGCGCGGTTCCTGGCCGAAGTCGGCTTCGTCGACACGGTGTCCAACGGGCGCCTCGAACTGGGCGTCGGCTCCGGCTACCAGGAGTTCGAGTTCGAACGCTTCGGTGTGGACATCAAGGATTCGTTCGCCATCTTCAATGAATTCCTGGACCTCATCCCGAAAGGGCTGTCGCAGAAGATCTTCGAGCACGACGGCAAGTTCCTGAAGATCCCGCCCAGCTCGATCGCCGTGCGCTGCATCCAGGACCCGATGCCGCCGCTCTGGATCACCTCCGGCAACCCGACCACGCTGGGCCGGGCGGTGCGCGAGAACCATAACCTTTTCGTCACGTCCCTGCTCAACGGCAGCGATGCCATCGCCGGCCTGCGCGCCAAGCTGGAAACCGTCGCCGCCGAACACGGCAAGGACCTGGACCGCGACGTCAAGTTCGGCTTCCTGCGCTGCGGCTACGCCTCGGACAACCAGGCCGAGGTCGACGCCTACCTGGACAATGCCCGCTTCCAGCGCCGCATTTCCGAAAGCCTGAAGTACCGCCGCGCGCAATCCGAAGATGGGTACATGGTCAAGGAAGTGCCTTCCGAGACCGACCTGAGCTTCGAGCAACTGCGCAAGAACCTGCCGGTGGGCTCGGTCAACCAGGTCATCGACAAGATGCTCGAGGAAATCAGCATCCTGCGCCCGAAGCATATCGCGCTGCAGACCCAGCTCGGCGACTTCGACCAGAAGACCATGCTCAAGCAGATCGAACTGTGGGGCGAGAGGATCATCCCCGCCATCCGGAAGGAAATCAGCCAGCCGGCCAGAGCCGCCGCCTGAGGAGACGGACATGCGCGTACACCTGACGAGCGCGGGTACGATCACGATGCGCGACGCGGCGGACTTCCGCCGGCTGGACGTGCTGGTCGATCCGCAGCCATGCGAACGCCTGGAACAGGCCATCGCGCGCATCGGGCGCCGCGAGGGCGAGGATCACGTCCGCCTGGCCGCGCCGGTGCTGCGCTTTCTGTCCGGCAAGGCCGGCGATCCGGAATGGGAAAGCGGCTTCGCCAGGATGGTGGAATACGCCGCCAAGGCGGGCTGGGTGGACGCCGAGGGCGGCATCCGCGCCCACATCACGCGCAACGACGCCGACGAGGTGGTCTCCCTGGACGAGTTCAAAGCGGCCATGCGCGCCCTGCCGGCCGGCATCAGCGTCATCACCACGGGTACGGGCAACACGCGCGCGGGCATGATCGTGTCCAGCCTGACGTCGATTTCGGCCGACCCGCCGCTGGTGGGTGTATTCGTGAACCAGGGTTCGTCCATGCACGCCGTGCTGCTGCAGAACGGCAGCTTCGTGGCGAACGTGCTGGGCGTGGAGCATGGCGCGGTGATGTCGTCGTTCCTCGGCCTGCCGCAAGGCCCGACGCGCTTTGCCAACGGCAACTGGCGCGAAGGCGGCGGCGGCCTGCCGGTGCTCGACGATGCGCTGGCGAGCCTGGAATGCGAAATCGTGCACACGACCTCGCTGGGCACCCACGACATGTTCGTTGGCAAGATCCGGCGTACCGCCAGCCGGGACGCCAGCCCGGTCGTGCATTTCAATGCCTCGACCCACTGCCTCTCGGCACTGGCGGCGTCCTGATGGGCGTTCCTCGCCTGCGCGGGCCACACGGCCGGCGGGCGCATGCCGATTCGCAGGCATAAAAAAACAGCGCACCATCATGGTGCGCTGTTTTTTTCTATTCTGGAGGGATGCGGCCGACCTCTCCTCCGAAGCCGAACCGCATCTAAGCCCTCGTTTCTTATGGATACCGCCGTTGTCGCGCCATTTGGCGTCGTTCCCCATGCAGGGTCCGTCTCCTCCACTGCATGTGAGCGATTATGAGCTTATGCACCGCTATGTACACTAGGTAATAACCCTATGCACCGATATCGGGCCTGCATGCCCGGTCATGGGGTCCGGCTGTCGAGTCTCAGTTCTTGAGACGAATTCCATCTCCTGATGTTGAGCATGCCCCGGCCGCCGCTCAAGATGGATGTCACGGCGGCACTCGGCCGCGCGTTCTTTCGGACGGCAACCATGACATACCCCTTCCTTTCCTCCCTTGTGCTGGCCACGGCGCTCCTGGGCGCAAACGGCGCGGCCCAGGCCGACGCGCTGGAACGCATTGAAAAGACCGGCGTGGTGCGCGTGGCCATCATGCTGGACTACCCGCCCTTCGGGACGGTCGGAGCGGACATGCAGCCACGGGGCCTGGACATCGACCTGTCCGACCACCTGGCGAAAGACTGGGGCGTGAAGGTGGAATTCGTCCCGGTGACGGCACCGGCGCGGATTCCGACGCTGCAAAGCGGAAAAGCCGACGTTCTGCTCAACGTGGGGCGCACGGAAGAACGCGCCAAGGTGGTCGACTTCACGCAGCCCTACGCGCCCTACTACATCGGCATCTATGGCGCGGCCGACGGCACGCGCTACGAGACCCTCGATGCGCTCGCCGGCAAGTCGCTCGCGGTAACCCGCGGGGCCATCGAAGATGTCCTGCTCAGCGAGCAAGCCAAGACCGCCGACATCAGGCGCTACGAAGACAACGCCGGAACCATCTCGGCCTACATGAGCGGGCAAGCCGACACGATGGCCATCGGCAACATTGTCGCGCTCTCCCTGCAGGGGCAAGGCGCCTCGCGCACCTTCGAGGAAAAGCTCATCGTGCTGAACTCGCCGGTGCACACGGCCGTCGGCAAGGATGAAACCCGCCTGCTGGAGAAAATGAATGCGTTTCTGAGCCAGCTCAAGGCCGACGGCCGACTGGACGCATTGTCACGCAAATGGCTCAAGCAGCCGCTGGCCGAGAACATCCGCTGAGGTCGAACCCGCCCGGGCCGCGATCAGGAAGACGGTTGCAGGATCTTGCGGCGGATGTAGTGTGCTGCCGCCTGTCCGGTCAGGGCCTCGCTCCAGACTTCCTGGGCCCACGCGGTATGCAGCTCGACAGCATCCGGCGCCATCGAGATCATCGCCACGCCGCGCCAGACGTTCGGCTGACACCCCAGGCGAAAAGGACTGGTGGTCACGACCGAGCCCGCGCGTCGACGGAAGATCGTGAACCCGGAGGCCGGCAGTTCATCGAAGACGAGACCGATCTGCACACCCATCGGCGGCGCCTCGAACAGACGGGCGATGATGGCCAGCTCGGCCTGCGCCATCTCGCGCTGCGCGGCCAGTTCTGCGCGCGAGCTCTCCGCGCTGGCCAGCCCGCGTTCGGCGAATCGCAGCAGGTCCGGGACGGACAGCAGATTGGTGATGGACACAGGGCGCGCCCGGTGTTGCGCCTTGCGCCTGGCGAGGATGCCGAGCAGTTCGTCGACACTGCGCGCGCCGTGCGCGGGCACGGCGAGCTGGGCGGTGAGCACGCGCCGCAATGCCTGGTCGTAGGCGCTCGACGTCAGCAGGTAGACGATGGGGCCGAAGGCCACGAACACATGGTCGGTCTCGGCCTCGATCTGGCGGATACGTTCGAAATACGCGACGGCCGAGGGCACGTACTCGACGCCCACGCCCAGCAGTGTCTCGACCGATATGTCGAGCAGCCGGGCGATCCGCTCCAGAACGTCGATGCGGTCGATGCCGTTGCTCTCGATCCGATAGACGGAGGCGCGCGACATGTTCAGGCGCTGCCCCAGTTCCTCGGCCGAAAGCCCGGCTCCGATCCTGTAGGCGCGCAAGCGATCGCCAATGCTTTTGAGATTCGCAACCATCCGAGCGGTGACAGTCCTGAGCGGTACGCGCAAGCGCCGAGCATAGCCCGCACCCGCATGCGCCTCAAGCATCCCTGTCTCCCGTCGGCCGCGCGGCCGGCACACGCATTCGTGGAACGAACGCATGAAGAAACTAGACCTGTTGATCCGCGGTGGAACGCTCGTACTGGAGGGCCGGATCGTGCCGGGCAATCTCGGCGTGCGCGATGGCCGCATCGTGAGCGTGGGCGAACGCGATCACCAGCCCGCAGCCCACGATGTGTTCGATGCGAGGGGGCTGCATGTGCTCCCCGGGGCGATCGACTGCCATGTCCATTTCCGCGATCCGGGCTCCGAGTACAAGGAGACGTGGCGCACCGGCTCGGCAGCCGCGGCGGCCGGCGGCGTCACGACGGTGCTGGACATGCCGAACACGAACCCGCCCACGTCGGACCTGCCCGGCGCGCAGGCCAAGCGGCAGCGGGCACGGGCGCAGTCAGTCGTGGACTGGGGCTTGTACGGTGTACTGGACGAAACCAGCCTGCCGCACCTGGATGCCCTGATCGACAGCGGCATCGTGGGCTTCAAGTGCTTCATGACGGAGACGACCGGTGACCTCCCCTCGCCGGACGACGGCGTCATCTTCGAAGGCTTCGAGCATCTCGCACGACGCGGCGTGCGCTGCTCGGTGCATGCCGAAAACGCGGCCATCATGCAAAGACGCAGGCGCAGCTTCATCGCGCAGGGCCGCAGCGACCCCGCGGCGCACGAGGAATCGCGGCCCGAAGTGTGCGAAATCGAGGCGGTGCGCCGCACGGCCACGCTCGCATCGGCCGCCGGGAACCCCGTGCACATTGCGCACGTGAGCTCCGGCGGAGGCGCCCGGGCGATCGCCGAGGCGCAGCGGCTCGGCCTGGACCTGACTGCCGAGACTTGCCCCCAATACCTGCTGTTCGACAGCAGCGATGTCGCGCGCATGGGCGGCCTGCTGCGCGTCAACCCGCCGATTCGCGGCGCCGGTCACCGCGACGCCCTATGGGCAGCGATGCACCAGGGCGTGATCGGAATGATCGCCACCGATCACGCACCGCACACCTGGGCCGAGAAGATGAACCCCAGCATCTGGGAATGCTGTCGCGGCATGATCGGGCTGGAATCGCAGATGGCGGTCATGCTCACGGAGGTCCAGCGCGGACGGCTGTCCCTGCTCGACTATGTGCGCTTCGCCGCCACCAATCCCGCCAAAGCCTGGGGCTTGTACCCGAACAAAGGCACGATCGCGGTCGGCACGGATGCCGACCTCGCGCTGGTGGACCTCGACGCCTCGACGCACGTCGACCAGGAGACTCACCATTCGTTGAACCGGATCTCTCCCTGGCACGGGCGGCTGATCACCGCGAAGCCCGTCCACACCTTCGTGCGCGGCCGGTTGGTCTACACGCAGGGACGGGTGATCGGCGAGCCGGGATGGGGACGCGAAATCGGGCGATGCGCGCCATGAGCCCAGCCGACGTCCGCATCGACACCGCCTTACGCCGCTTGTGCGACTGGCTGGCCCGCACGCAACGGGCCGACATCCCGCACGACATCCAGCTCGCCGCTGCACACATCATGGCGGACGACCTGGCTTGCGGGGTTTGTGCGGACGCGCATCGTCCGCTGGCGGCGCTGACGAGCCGATACGGCACCAGCCGCGCCCCGGGCGACGGACTGGCGCGCGTCTGGTCCGCCGAACCGGTGTGGCTGCCCTGCCGGGATGCCGCCGGACTGAACGCGATACGCGCCAATTGGAACCAGCTCGATGGCGGGCATACCGCGGTCATGTGCCATGCCGGGCTCTACACCGTCGGCCCGGCCCTCGCAGCGGCCGAAGCATGGGGTGCCGATCTCCCGACGCTGGTGCGCGCTGTCGCCCTGTCGTACGAAGCCACCTGCCGCTTGGCGCGGGCCTGGTGCCAGGCCGACGCGCCGTCGCATCCGCATGCCCTCTGGGGGGCATGCGGCGCGTTCCTGGCCTTGGCCACACTCGGCGGGCTGGAGCGCGACGCGATGCTCGACGGCCTGCTGGCCGCCGCCAGCCTGAGCCCCGGCCCGTCGTTCTCATTGACCGCCAGCGGCAGCCCATTGCCCTATCTCTGGGTGGGCGCCAGCGTACGCCAGGGCTTTCTCTGCCTCGACTGGCATGCCAGCGGCCTGACACGCCCGGCCCCCGGGATAGCCACCGTCATGACGGGCCTCACTGGCGTACAAGGCGATGTGAACGCCTTGGCCGTGCCAACGCCGGACGGCTGGAGCATGCGCCAGGCATACCACAAGCACTACGCATGCGCCCAGCAAGGAACGGCTGCCCTGGAAGCCGCCTTGCTTGCACACCGCGGCGCAACCAGCACACAGCGCGCCGCGCTGCCGGATCGCATCGTCGTCACGGTGCATCCGTTCGCGCTGACGATGGACAACCCGGAACCGGAATCCGAATTCGCCGCGCGCTTTTCCATTCCGCATCTCGTGGCAGTCGCGTGGTGCACCGGCCGCGACGATGCCCTGGCGCTCGGCGGCGCCTTGCTGCATGAGCCTACGGTCGCCCTGATCCGCAAGCGAGTGCAACTCGTGCCCGCGCCGGCTGCCGGGCCCCAGGACCGGGCAGCCAGGGTGAGTGTGCAGTGGCGGGGCAAGCCGCCGCTCGAACACGAATGCACCGCCGCGCGCGGAACGCCGGGCCGTCCACTGGCAGCGCACGAGCTGCGCGAGAAATGCGACAGGCTCGCTGAGCGAGCCTTTGCCCGGCTCCGGCACGCACTGTTCGCGTTCGCGCCGGCAAACGCCTCGCCGACGCCGGTTCGCGACCTGATGGATGGGTGAGCAAGCGGGCCCGCGCCCGCTTGCTCACAAAGCCTTGCCGAGCTGCTGCAGGATGGCCGGATTCTCCAGCGTGGACGTGTCCTGCGTGACCTCCTGGCCTTGCGCCACGGTACGCAGAAGGCGCCGCATGATCTTGCCCGAACGCGTCTTGGGCAGGTTCTCGCCGAACCGGATCTCCTTGGGCTTGGCGATCGGGCCGATTTCCTTGCTCACCCAGTCGCGCAGCGTCTTCGCGACCTGTGCGGCCTCCTCGTCGCCAGGCACGCTCTGCTTGAGCACGACGAACGCCACCACCGCTTCGCCGGTCACGTCGTCGGGCCGGCCGATGACCGCGGCCTCCGCCACCAGCTCGTGCGCGACCAGCACCGACTCGACCTCCATGGTGCCCAGGCGGTGGCCGGATACGTTCAGCACGTCGTCGATGCGGCCCATGATCCAGAAATAGTCGTCGGCGTCGCGCTGGGCGCCGTCGCCGGCGAGGTAGATGGTGCCGCCGAGTTCGGGCGGGAAGTAGCTCTTCTTGAAACGCTCGGGATCGCCCCAGACGTTGCGGATCATGGCGGGCCACGGGCGCTTGATGACGAGCAGCCCGCCCTGGCCGCGTTCCACCTCGTTGCCGGTCTCGTCGACGACGGCGGCCATGATGCCGGGCAGGGGGAAAGCGCACGAACCGGGCTTGGTCGCCGTGGCACCCGGCAGCGGGGTCAGCATGTGCCCGCCCGTCTCGGTCTGCCACCAGGTGTCCACCACGGGGCAGCGCTCGCCGCCCACGTTCTTGTGGTACCACATCCACGCTTCGGGATTGATGGGTTCGCCCACCGAGCCGATGATGCGCAGGCTGGACAGGTCGAAGGACGCGGGGTGGACCTTGGCGTCGGCCTCGCTCGACTTGATGAGCGAGCGGATCGCCGTGGGGGCGGTATAGAAGACGGTGGCCTTGTGCGACTGGATCATGCGCCAGAACCGGCCGGCATCGGGGTAGGTGGGCACGCCCTCGAAGATGATCTGCGTCGCGCCGGCGGCCAGCGGGCCGTAGGCGATGTAGGTGTGGCCGGTGATCCAGCCGACGTCGGCCGTGCACCAGAAGATGTCCTCGTCCTTCAGGTCGAAGGTCCATTGCATCGTGAGCTTGGCCCAGAGCAGGTAGCCGCCGCTGCCGTGCTGCACGCCCTTGGGCTTGCCGGTGGAGCCCGAGGTGTAGAGGATGAAGAGCGGGTGCTCGGCGTTGAAGCCCTGGGCCTGGTGCGTCTCGGGCTGGCCCTGCTCGAACTCGCTCCACCAGGTGTCGCGGCCCTCGGTCCAGGCCACGTCCTCGCCGGCGCGGCGGTATACCACCACCTGCCGCACGGCCTCGCAGCCGCCCATGGCCAGCGCGTCGTCCAGCGCGGGCTTGAGGGGAATCCTGCGCCCGCCGCGCATCTGCGCGTCGGCGGTGATCGCCAGCACGGCCTGGGTGTCGAGCAGCCGCTCATGCAGGCTCTTGGCGGAAAAACCGCCGAACACCACGGAATGCGTCAGGCCCAGCCGGGCGCAGGCCTGCATGGCCACCACCGCTTCGATCGACATCGGCAGGTAGATGATGACGCGCTCGCCCGCCTGGTAGCCGGCGGCGGCGAGCGCATTGGCGAAGCGGCAGACGCGGGCGTGCAGCTCCCGGTAGGTGACGCGGCTGACGGTGCCGTCATCGGCCTCGAAGATGATCGCGGTCTTGTCGGCCCGGCCGTTCTGCAGGTTCGCGTCCAGGCAGTTGGCCGACACGTTCAGCTCGCCGTCGGCGAACCACTTGTAGAACGGCGCCTGGCTTTCGTCCAGGACCTGCTCGAAAGGCCGGGTCCATTGCAACTGCTCGCGCGCCAGGCGCGCCCAGAAGCCGGTGAAATCGCGCTCCGCTTCGGTGCACAACGCACGATAGGCGTCCATGCCAGCGATGTTGGCCTTTGCCGCCAGAGCCGCCGGCGGAGGAAAAACGCGCGTCTCCACCAGCACCGATTCGATTCCGTTAGCCATCATGCACCTTCCATCAAGTTGTGTTTCGCAAACGGCGCACGCCGCCGCGCCCTCCTGGCGTCGATGATAGCGCCGCCTCACGCCGGTCGCATTTGGACGAAAGTCGCGGGCCATGGCGCGCACCGGTTTGGTGCCGATGTAACGCGAACGGTTACGTCCGGGGTTTAGGCGCTTTGTAAGGTGTGAAACGCAAGTCGTTGATTCATTGACTTTTAAAACTTACGTCGGGTATCTTCTAGCCTGCCTCGGGATTGTTTCGGGGAATTTCCTGACCTTTTCAGTGTTTGCCGGGCGGTCCGCAAGCCGCACCACTACGCGTACTCCGACTGAGAAACCATGCGCACGAGCCAGTTCGCCCAAGAAAAAACGCAACGATTTTCAGTCCGGATGTGGGCGGCCCTCGCAGGCATCGTCCTGCTGGCCTCCGGGTGCGCCAGCACCCAGCCCCCCTCCGCTTCCGCCCAGGTCGACACCGCCTTCGTCCCCGCCCAGCAGTCCGCGCACCGCGCCAGCAATCTGGACGAGCTGGATCGCCTTCTTGCCCGCCTCGAGCAACCGGACGTCCGGCTGGCCTCCCGCAAGCCCTCCCCGGGCCTGTTCGAACAGCCGGTTTCGGCACGTGACGATTTCGTGAGCCAGGCCATGGCCTACCTGGGCACGCGCTATCTCTATGGCGGAGATTCCCCCGACGTGGGCTTCGACTGCAGCGGGCTCATCTGGTTCACTGCGCGCGAATCCCTCGGCGTGCAACTGCCGCGCAACGCCGCGGGCATGGCCAAGGAAGGCCAGCAAGTCAAGCGCGCCGAACTCAAGCGCGGCGACCTCGTGTTTTTCAATACGCAGGGCCGGCGCTATTCGCATGTCGGCATCTACGTCGGCAACGGCCGCTTCCTGCACGCGCCCAGCACTGGCGGCCACGTGCGCGTCGATGAACTGGGTGCGCGCTACTGGAATGCGCGCTACAACGGCGCCCGGCGCCTGGCCGGGCTCAATGGGCCGGTCCTGGCCGACGCCATCGCGCCCAAGCAAGCCACCAAGGTGGCCGCCAACCAGGCCAACCGCCGCACCGCGCGACGCTGAACACGCGCGCGGCTTTCCGCTCAAGCCTGACAGATTCAGACAGCACAAGGGCCGGCCTCCCCTACCCAGGGGAGCCGGCCCTTGCCATTGGCCCCTCGTCACTGGCCTTGCCGGTGATTCAGCCTCGTCGACGCAGCATCTTCACGACCTGTTCCTGCTGCGGCTCCTGCCGGCAGGCACTGCCATCGCCTCCGCACAGGCCGCAGCTCTCCAGCGCCTGCTGCATGCTGCAGACCGAACGTCGACAAGCCACCACGCGGATGCCGGCGCGCTGGGCCGCCTGGCGGAAGGTCTTCATCACGTTGTGCCCGAGGAAGTCCGTGAGCAATATGACCAGTTCCGTTCCGCTGGGCAGTTGCAGCGTCTTCTTCTGGTGCGAGGGGTCGCGCCCGCTGATGTGATGCGTGATGGCGATGTTGAGTCGCTTCAGCAGGTCGGGAATGTTGCCCAGGCGATCGGCACCTACGATCACCGCACTGATGGTCGCCGCAGACATGGTGGCTCCGTGGAATGGTTGACTGCGGATGATGATAATTATTCTCATCTTCCTGAGTCAACATGAATGCGAATTATTCCCATTTAAATTTACAATGAGCTTGTCCAGGCTGATTGACAGTGATGTTCAGACACACGCAGGGAGAGGCGTGGACCGACCGGCGCCATGGTGCTTCCGAGCATGTTCGTCCCCGCCTACGCACTGGGCCTGCGGCGCTTCCAGCCGCCGCAGGTGCGGTGGACGCGAAGACGTCAGGAACGATGGATGGCCATTGCCGGCCTATGCGGGATAAACCCCTGGTGCAATGGCCCCGCCCCTGACGGGCGCAGCGTGCTCAACGACGCGAGGAAGCCTGTGTACGCATGCGCGGATCGATGAATATGTACAGGATGTCCACCGCAAGAAACACCAGTACGTAGAGCATGGATGCGTAGATCACGAAGCCTTGCAGCGCCGCGAAATCCGATTGCTGTATGGCTTGAAGTGCATACTGGCCCACGCCCGGCCAACCGAAGATGGCTTCCAGCAGAACCGCGCCGCCGAAAATGAAGCCCGCGATCCCGCCCACCAGGGTGACGACGGGCAGCAGCGCGTTGCGCAGGCAATACCGGAACCACACCACGCGCCGCGGATGCCCCATGGCGAATGCCGTACGTACGTAATCGCTTTGCAAGGCCTCCACCATGGCTGAACGTGTCACGCGCGCGACGGGCGCCAGCGTCGTGATCGCCAAGGTGAGCGCAGGCAGGATCAAGGCGGTCAAGGCTTGCCAGAACTTGCGCGGGTCTCCCGCCAGCAAGGTGTCGACAAGCATGAAACCCGTCACGGTGGGTGGCGGCGAGACGCCCAGGGGCAGGCGCCCGACGGGGCCGGGCAGCCATTGCAGGTTGACGAAGAAAACCAGCAGCAAGACCAGCCCGATCCAGAATTGAGGCAAGGCCATCCCGGTCAGCGTGACCCAGCGCAGCAGGAAGTCGGGCCAGCGTTCGCGGTTCACCGCGGCGATGACGCCGGCGGGAATGCCAACCAGCAGCGCCAGCCCCAGCCCCAGGATGCCCAGCTCCAGCGTCGCGGGCAGGCGGTTGCTCAGGTCGGTCATGACGTCGTTGCCGGTGGAGAACGATCTGCCCAGATCGAATTGCAGCAAATCCCCGAGGTAGCGCAGAAACTGGACAGCCAACGAATCGCCCAGGCCAAGCTCCTGACGAATCTGCGCGATCAGCTCGGTGGTGGCTTCGGGCGGTGCATAGAGTTCGGTGGGGTCGCCGGTGAACACCCGGGCGGTAAAGAATGTGATGGTAACGACGCCCAGCGCGACCGGAATGATCCACAGTATGCGGCGCAGCAAGATGGCAGCCAAGGACATGCTAGAACTCCATCAAGTGGTCCCGAAAGTGGCGGTGCGTATAGCGCTCGCGCGTCAAGCCCCGGCGCTGCAGGACAGCCGCCAACCCGTCGGTGACCTCGGCGATATAGCGGCGGGTCATGGGCCCGGCGATGACGAACCCGTCGCCGCCGACTTCCTCCATCAGCTCCGCCAATTGCGATGCGACCGACTCCGGCGTGCCCGCAATATTCTCCAGGCCGAACGTGAAGTTGCCGGCGATCTCGCGCAATGTCCTGCCATACGACAGGAAGCGCTTCAGCGTGCCTTGCTGGCCGTTGGTCGTCAGCTCGGCAAGCGGGGCATCCAGGTCGAAGGTGGAGAAGTCGATATCGAACAGGCTGCCCATAGCGGCCAGCATCTTGGCGGGGTCCTGGCCGGCGCGGTGGCGTGCCAGATGCTCCCGCGCCTGCTGGTCCGTGTCGCCGAACAAGGGCATGACCTGAAACATGACCTTGATGTGGTCGGGGTCGCGGCCGTTCCGGGCGGCGCGCTGCCGCAGGTCCTGCCGGTAGGCCTTCATCTCTTGGACGGTGCTTACCGCCGCGATGACCACATCCATGTGCCGGGCGGCAAACGCGCGTCCTTGCGGCGAACCGCCGGCCTGGGCCAGGACCGGCGTGCCTTGCGGCGGGCGTGCGGTATTCAGCGGCCCTCTCGACTTGAAGAACCGGCCTTCGAAATCGATGGTGCGCACTTTGCCCGGCTCGGCGAAAACGGCACGCTCTTCGTCGGCAACGATGGCATCCGCATCCCAGGACGTCCATAGCTTCTTGACGACCTCGACGAACTCGTCGGCCATCTCGTAGCGGGTATCGTGATCGATGTGTTCGTCCAGGCCGAAGTTCTGCGCGGCCCGGGCCGCCGTGGAGGTGACGAAGTTGCAGCCGACCCGGCCTTCCGACATGAGGTCCAGCGTGGCCATCAGGCGTGCCAGCAGATACGGGGGATAGAACGAGGTCGATATCGTGGGGATGATGCCGATGTGGCGGGTGGCTTGCGCGACCAGCGGCACCAGGGGCATGGGATCGTTCTTGGGTGCGCGCAGGGCACGCTTCAGATAGAAATCCATGGACGAACCGTAGTTGTCCGGCACGAACACCGAGTCTTCGAAGAAAACGAAGTCCATGCAGGCGCGTTCGGCAGCCCGGGCAAGGTCTATCTGCAGGCTGGGACTGGCCCAGTCCAGGGCGGTGCGCCCGCCCCATGGGTCTTTCCAGCCATGTACGCCGAAGCTGTTGCCCAGGAACCAAGCCAGGTGAAACGGTTTGCTTGCCATCTTGGAATGCCTCTCGTGTGCCGCGCGCGACGCAGATGACCGGGGACAGGCTGGCTTCCTAGAATTCCAGCAGGTTGTCCCGGAAATGCTTGTGGGTGTAGTGCTTGCGTACCAATCCGCGGCGCTGCAGCGCGGGGGTCAGGCCGTCGGCCATTTCGGCGATGAAGCGTCGGTTGACCTCGCCGGTGATCATGAAGCCGTCGCCGCCCACTTCCTCCATGACTTCCGCCATCATCCCGGCGACTTGATCGGGCGTACCCACCAGGTCTTCATAGCTGTAGCGGTAGTTCTGCGTGACCTCGCGCAAGGTGCGGCCTACGGATAGAAAGCGCTTGAACGTGCCTTGCTGGCCGTTGGTGGTCAGCTCTTGCAGCGGCGCATCCAGGTCGAACCTGGAGAAGTCGATGTCGACCAGGCTGCCCATTTGCGCCAGGACATTGACGGGGTCCTTGCGCGCCTGGGCGGCGCGGTAGCGCATCTGCGCTTCCTCCTGGGTCTCTGCGACGGTAGGCGTGCAGATGAACATGATCTTGCAGGAGGCCGGGTCGCGGCCGGCTTGCTCCAGGCGCGAGAGGAAACTGGCACGAAACGCCTTCATTTCCGCGATCGTGCCCATGGCGGCGAGCACGGTGTCCATGTGCTTGCTCGCGAAGTCCTGGCCTTGGGACGAATTGCCGGCTTGCACCAGCACAGGGTGGCCTTGCGGCGGCTGCACGGTGTTCAGCGGCCCGCGGGAGCGGAAGAAACGGCCTTGGTGGTTGACCACATGCACTTTGCCGGGATCTGCGAAAACGCCGTTCTGCTCGTCGGCGACGACGGCGTCCGCGTCCCAGGACGTCCATAGCTTCTTGACGACCTCGACGAATTCGTCGGCCATCTCGTAGCGGGTGTCGTGCTCGATATGTTCGTCCAGGCCGAAGTTCTGCGCGGCCCGGGCCGCCGTGGAGGTGACGAAGTTGCAGCCGACCCGGCCTTCCGACATGAGATCCAGCGTGGCCATGAGACGTGCCAGCAGGTAGGGGGGATAGAACGAGGTCGAAATGGTGGGAACGATGCCCAGGTGCCGGGTGGCCTGCGCCAGCAGGGGAACCAGCGGCAGCGGGTCGTTCTTGGGCGCGCGCATGGCTCGCTTCAGGTACAGGTCCATCGACGAGCCGTAGTTGTCCGGCACGAAGACGGAGTCTTCCATCAGCAGGAAATCGAAGCAGGCGCGGTCCAGCGCCCGCGCCAGATCGAGCTGCAGGCTGGGGTCGGCCCAATTGACGGCTGAGCTGCCGCTCCATTGGCCCATCCAGCCATGAACGCCATAGCTGTTCCCCAGGAACCAACCCATGTGAAAGGGGCTAGCCGCCATTTTTCGATTCTCCTGTGCGTCGGTGCGAGACAGGCGTCGGCGCGCGGATGCGCCGACGCGTGCCGGTGACTATTCCTTGGGGCGGATGTAGGTGTAGCGCGCGTAGGGTTCCTGCGTGAACGTCACCCCTTTGATTCGATTGCTGGTGGCGATGGTGCGGCCCAGCACGATCAGCGGCACCTGGTTGGTGGCGGCTTCGGCGAGCTTGTCCTGGATCTCGTGGTAAGCCCTGGTGCGTGCTGCGGTGTCCGTCGAGTTGCGATAGGTGTAGTGCAGCGAGTCGACTTCCGGATCGCCGTAGCGCGACCAGTTGCCCGCGCCGCCGGCATCGCTGAAGCCGACCATGCAGCAGTTGGTCACAGTGACTGGATCCGCCAGCCAGAACGTCGCCTGGTGCAGATACATGCCGGTCATGGTGCTGCCTTCGCCATAAGTGCGCGCCCGTACCGCGGTGAGCAGTTGCACCTGGGGCGTGGGTTTGAGATTGGCCGTGACGCCGATCTTGCTCAGCGAATTCTTGATCAGAATGGCAATGTCGTCGTTGTACGGCAACGCATTGGAATACCAGAAGTCGAAGGAGATATCCTTCTTGCCGGACTGTTCGAGCAGGGCCTTGGCCTTGTCCGGATCATAGGCATAGCGGGCGTAGCTGTTGTTGCAGGTGGGGTCATCCGCGTTGTACATGCAAGGGGAAGGCGAGCCGCGGCGCCCCAGCGCGACGTCGATGATCTGCTGAACCGGGATGGCATGCAGCATGGCCTGCCGGACCAGCTTGTCGTCGAACGGCGGCGTGTCGTAGGCCATGGAAACGCGCAGAATGGTCGGCGTCGGGCCATGGATGACCGGAAAGCCCGCCTGCTCGATAGCCGTGTATTGACGGCCGCTCAGGCCTTCCGCGGCATAGTCCACGACACCACCGCGAATCAGGGACACCACGTCCGACTTGCCCGTGACGCGCAGCACGATATTGTCGAAGCCTGGTTTCGGCCCCCAGACCCGGTCAGGCACCGACTTCAGCACGATCTGCTGGTTGGGCGTGCGTTCGGCAATGTAGTAGGGCCCGGTGGACGCCACGTTCTTCTGCAGCCACTCGCGCGCCCAGGGGTCTTTGTCGGTGGCGTGCTTCTTGACCTCGACCGAATCGACCACGCCGAATTGCAGGAATTTCATCGAGGTCAGCCGCACGGCGATTTCGGCAGGCTTGCCTTGCGGGCCGTCCATGAAGGTAATCTGCACCGTGTGGTCGTCGATCTTCTTCATCTGGTCCACGGTGTACAGGCCCGCCACACCAGCCTGGTTCTTGCCGTTGGCCGGAATCTCCAGCAGGCGCGTGAAGCTGTAGATCACGTCATCGGCCGTCATGGGATTGCCGGTGGGATAGAACTTCACATCCTTGCGCAGCTTGAAGGTGATCGTGGGGCCGTCGACTTCCCAGGATTCGGCCAGATTGGGCTCGACTTCCATGGCATCGCCTACCAGGCTGCCGTCGGGCTGTTCCTTGAATATCGGTTCGACCAGATGGTCGTATAGATTCAGCACCAGATCCTGGTCGACTTCGCCGCGTGTGTCGGCCGGGTCCAGGCTGTTGGGGTCCGAGGCAACGGCCCGGATGAGGGGCTTGACCTCCTGCGCGTGAGCGGTCGTCATGATGCAGGCGGCGAGCATGACGGCGGTCATGGCCTCGCCCAGGTATTTCAGGGCACGGGATTCGATCATCTGGCTGCGCGCTCCAAAAAAAGCCTCCACGCTGCGCCTTCGGCTTGCTGCCCCCCGAGGGGGCGCTTTTTACCTTGGGGCGGCCCGGCGGCAAAAAAGGACGGGTACCGCTCGAGAAAAACGACAGCGAGAACACCGTCTGGCACGCTCGTATCCTAGCGAGCACTCACGCATTGTGCTCTGCACAATTTCTCATCCCTCGAATGAAAATTCCTCATTAGGCGCGGCCGCTCCCGTCCTCCAATATCGCCCTGTGGATCGAGTGGCAGATATCCGTAGGAGCTGAAACGATGCGGCTCAAACCAGGGATGGATGCAATATGTCGAGTCTGAGTCCGAGTTTGAGCTTGAGCTTGAGCCGCAGCACGAAACGGGCACCCATGTCATGGTCGATGCGCATCGGCCTGGGGATTCTGTCGTTCTACATCGGCGTGGCGATACTGTCGGTCTTCTGGACGCCCTACGATCCGACCATGCCCGGAGCCGGCCCGGCGTACGCGCCGCCAAGCCTGGATCACTGGCTGGGAACCGATCGCCTGGGCGGCGACGTGCTGTCCCGCATCATGGCGGGCGCGCAATACGATCTGGGGATCTGCCTGGCCGCGGTGACGATTTCCCTGGTGGTGGGTTGCATACTGGGCGTCATCGCGGGCTATTACGGCGGTGGTATCGATACGGTGATCCTGCGTATCGTCGAAATCTTTTCCGCCTTTCCCGGGCTGCTGTTTGCCATGCTGGTGGTGCAAGCGGTCGGGCCCGGCATCATCAATGTCATCGCCGTACTGTCGTTCGTGGGCATTCCCGACTATTTGCGTCTGGCCCGCGCCGAAATCCGCGCCCGCCGCGAGTGGCAGTTTGCCGAGGCCGCGCGCCTGGTGGGCAACAGGCCCCTGGTCGTGGCCTTCAAGCATCTGCTGCCCAACAGCATCGGGCCGGTGCTGGCCTTCACCTCGGTCAACGCCGCTTTTTCCGCGCTCATCATCGCCAGCCTGGGCTTTCTCGGGATCGGCTTGAACCCGGACGATCCCGAATGGGGCAACATGATTGCGCGTGGCCAAGACAGCGTCATGACGGGGGAATGGTGGATCTCGCTGTTTCCCGGGCTGGCCATCCTTGGCATGACCGGAGCGTTCTACCTGCTGGGCGACGGCGTGTCCGATGCAACCGACCCCAGGAGGCGCCGATGACGGCTCCCTTGCTGGAAATCCTCGACTACAGCGGCGCCTTTCGTGCGGTCAACGGCGAGCTCAAACCGGTTCTGCACGAGGTCGGCTATCGCATCATGCCTGGCACCATCACCGCGGTGGTCGGAGAGACGGGTAGCGGCAAGTCCTTGACGGCCTTGTCCATTCTGGGCTTGCTGCCCGCGACGTTCGTGCGGCTGTCGGGCGAGATCCGCTTCAAGGGGCGCAACATTCTGGATCTGGATGCATCGGCATCCCGCCGGCTACGCGGCGAGCAGATCAGCATGGTCTTCCAGGATGCCCGTGCCGCGCTGAATCCCGTGTTCACGATAGGGCGGCAACTTGCCGACACGCATCAACTGCACCACGGCGGGTCGCGCCGCGCAGCCATGGCGCAAGCCGTGGAGGCACTGCGTCGCGTGCACATTCCCGAACCGGAACGCCGGGCGCGGCAGTACCCGCATGAGTTCTCGGGCGGCATGGCGCAGCGTGCCATGATTGCGCTGGCGGCCCTGATCTGCCAGCCCGAACTGCTGATCATGGATGAGCCCACCACGGGTCTGGATGTGACCACGCAGGCCGAGATCATGGCCTTGATCGTCGATCTGGCCAGAACGCGCGGGCTGACGGTTTGCCTGATTACCCATGACCTGGGCGTGGTCGTGGAAACCTGTGACGCGGTGGTGGTGATGAATGCCGGCCGTGTGGTGGAGACCGGCACGACGGAACAGATATTCACCGCGCCGCGCGAGCAATACACCAGGCGCCTGCTGGCGGCCAGCCAGCTTGGCGAAGAGGAGGCCGTATGAGAAAGAAGAGCAGCCCCCCAAGGGGGCGCTGTTTCATCTTGGGAGCGGCCCGGCGATGAAAAATGCCCCCACGCTTGCCGCTGCGCGGCGGCGCTGCCCCCCGAGGGGGCGCTGTTTCATCTTGGGAGCGGCCCGGCGATGAAACAACACTATCCAGCCAATTACCCTGTGCTGCAGGCCCGCCACCTGCGCAAGCAGTTTCCGGTGGGGGGCGGTCGCAAGCTGGTGGCCATCCATGATATGGACTTCGACTTGTACCCAGGCAGGACGCTGGCCCTGGTTGGCGAGAGCGGTTCCGGAAAATCCACGGTGGCGCGCTGTCTGGCGCGGCTGATCGAGCCGACCGACGGCGAAATCCACATCCACGGGAAAGCCATCCGCTCCTTGAATACCTATGACATGTCGCAGATGTACCGACATATCCAGATGGTGTTTCAGGACCCCAACGCCTCGCTCAATCCCAGGATGAGCATTCGGCAGGTGCTGGAAGAACCCCTCAAGCTGCATCTGCGCCTGTCGGCTCAAGAACTGCAGGCCCGCGTCGCCACCCTGATCACCATGGTGGGCTTGACGGAGGAACACCTCGATCGCTATCCGCACGAATTGAGCGGCGGTCAGCGCCAGCGCATCGGCATTGCCCGGGCCGTAGCCGTCAATCCCGACATTGTGCTGCTCGACGAGCCCACCGCGTCCCTTGACGTATCGGTGCGCGGCCATGTGCTGGCGCTGCTGCGCCGTTTGCAGCGCGAACTCAACCTGGCCTACCTGTTCATCACGCACGATCTGCAGGTCGTGCGGCATATGGCCGACGAAGTCGCCGTCATGTATCTGGGCGTCATCGTGGAGCGCGGGCCGACCGGGGAGGTCTTCGAGAATCCCACGCACCCGTACACCAGGGCCTTGTTGTCCGCCGCGCCGGTGGCGCAGTGGGGCGTCAAGCGGGAGCGCATTCGTCTCAAGGGCGAGATTTCCAGCCCCATCGATCCGGCCGACGCCTGCCGTCTGGCCGGACGCTGCCCGATAGAACAACCTTCGTGCGTTGAAAGAATGCCGCCGCTGGTGGGGGTGCGTGACGGGCATCGGGTTGCCTGTACGGTCATGGCGCCGTCCTCCCGGGCGGATATCACCTTAAAGGATGATCATGTCTGAGTCATTGCAGGAATCCGCCGCACTGCTGCGGGATGTCGTGGGCTATGAAGGCGATCCACCCCAGGCGGCCTGGCCCGGCCGTGCCCGGATCGCGATTTCCGTGGTGGTCAATTATGAAGAAGGGGCGGAACGGTCCATTGCCGACGGCGACGAAACCCGCGAGCCCGGCGGGCCAACGGAGAAACCGCTGACGTTTCGCGACCTGGGTGTGGAAACGCACTTCGAGTATGGCTCGCGCGCAGGATTCTGGCGTCTGCTGGATGTGTTGGAAGAGGCCGGTATCACTGCCACCTTCAGTGCATGCGCCGTGGCGCTGGAACGCAACCCCGACGCCGCGCGTGAAATACGCCGTCGCGGCCATGAAGTCATGGGCCACGGATGGCGTTGGGAAGACGTGACTTCGATGGCGCCCGACGAAGAGCGCGATCGCATCCGCAAGGCGGTGGCGTCATTGGCCAGCACCACGGGCGAGCGGCCCGCCGGCTGGCTGTGCCGTCGCGGGCCCAGCGAGCACACCCGTCGGTTGCTGGTGGAAGCGGGCGGCTTTGTGTACGACAGCGACGCCTATAACGACGACCTGCCGTACTTCACCCTGGTGAATGATCATCGGCATCTGGTGATCCCTTATTCCATGGCCAATGACGACAGCAAGTACGACTGGGGAGCGTTCGGCTCGCCGGTACATTTCGAGACGCACCTCAAATCCGGCTTCGACTGGCTGTACAAGGAAGGCGCAAGCCGGCCCCGGCTCATGACCGTAGGCCTGCGTCCGCGCATCTCGGGCCATCCCGCCCGGGCGCAGGCCCTGGCCAATTTCATTGCGTATGCCAAGTCGTTTCCGGACGTCTGGTTTGCGCGGCGTATCGATATCGCCCATCACTGGATTGCCCATCATCCCGATACGGTGCTGCCCAAGACCCGTTATGCGCGCCTGGACCCCACTGCCCGCTGAGTCCTTCCGAGGAGATTGAAGATGCATGTGACAGAACCCGATTCCCCAGGGCCGCAGCGCGATCTGGTCGGCTATGGCGGCAAGCCGCCCGAGGTGGTGTGGCCCGGCAATGCGCGCATTGCCATTCTGCTCGTGGTGAATTACGAAGAAGGCTCCGAGGCTTCGGTGGGCGATGGCGACCCCAAGGCCGAGCAGGCCCTGTCCGAATTTCCCACGAGCCCGTGGCCGGACGGCAAACGCGACCTGGCCGTGGAAAGCATGTACGAATATGGGGCGCGCGCGGGCTATTGGCGTTTGCTGGACATTTTCGACGAGCTGGACGTCAAGTGCACGTTCTACGCGTGCGCGGTCGCGTTGGAACGAAATCGCGCCGCCGCCCGGGAGATGGTTCGCCGCGGGCATGACATCATGTGCCACGGCTGGCGCTGGGAAGACGTGGCCTTGCTCACGCGCGAGCAAGAGCGTGAACATATCCGCATGGCGGTCAAGTCCATCGAGGAAACCACCGGCGTGCGGCCGCGAGGTTGGTATTGCAGAAGCCGGCCCAGCACCAATACGCGCGAGCTGGTGGTCGAAGAGGGCGGATTTCTTTACGACTCGGATGCCTACAACGATGACCTGCCCTACTGGGAAATGGTCGGTGACAAGAAGCATCTGGTGATCCCGTATTCGCTGGTCAACAACGACAGCGGTTTTGGCCGAGGCGCGTTCGGGCCGCCCAATGAATTCGAGGAGCATCTTCGCTATACATTCGACCGTCTTTACAGGGAAGGGGAAGCATCCCCCAAGATGATGAACATCGGTCTTCACATGCGGGTCGTCGGGCATCCCGCTCGCGCCAAGGCGCTGTACGACTTCATTCAATACGCCAAGTCCCATGCCGATGTATGGTTTGCCACGCGTATCGACGTGGCCCGGCACTGGATGGAGAAGCACGCATGATGCGTGTCGATGACCTCAAGGCCCGCGCTGCGGCGGCCATCGACGAGGTGGCGCCCCGACTGTATGAAGTCAGCGAAGCCATGCATGCGCATGTCGAACGGCCTTTTGAAGAGGTCAAAGGGCAGGCATGGCTGTGCGAGGTCTTGAGCGAAGCGGGTTTTCAGGTGGAGAAGGGGCTGGGCTCCTTGTCCACCGCCTTTCGCGGCACGGTGCGTTCGTCCGGACCCGGGCCGCGCATTGCCTTTCTCTGCGAATACGACGGGCTGCCGCCCTATGGCCATAGCTGCGGCCACAATGTGGGCGGTCCGGCCAGCATAGGGGCCGCCGTGGGGCTCAAGAGCGTCATGGACATGCTGGGCGGCGAAGTCATTGCCTTGGGCACCCCGGGAGAAGAAGGCGGCAACGGCAAGCACATCATGCAGCGCGAGGGTTTCTTCGACGGCCTGGATGCCATGATGCTGATCTATCCCGGGCGGGACAACATTGCCCATTCCCGCGCGCTAGTGGCCACCCGCGTGAATTTTTCCTACTTCGGCCGGGCCGCCCACGGCGCGGCGCGGCCGGAGTGGGGCATCAACGCGCTGGACGCCATGACCCTGGCCTTCAACGGTATCGGCCTGCTGCGGCAGCAAACGCCGTCCGACGTGCGCATGCACTACATCGTCACGAAAGGCGGCACGTTGTCCAACGTCATTCCGGATCACACGTCGGGTGTGTTGACGGTGCGGGCAAATGACAACGCCACCATCGACATGATGATCCCACGCATCAACGGCGTGCTCGAAGGCGCGGCCTCGATGACGGGCGCCACGCTGGAGAAGACATGGGCCGAAGGGCCTCGCGGCAAGCCCTTGCTCAGCAATGACGCCATGGCGCAGCTATTCGACAGAAACCTGCAGGCGCTGGGACGCGCCACCCGGGCGCGCGATGAGCTGTCGGGTGCGTGGAGCGGAGATACCAGCAACGTAAGCTGGGCCGTACCGACGATACAGCCGCAGATTGCGATGACGGCTCATCCGCCCCATTCGCACGAATTTCACGAAGCGTCGGTCGGCCCGGCTGCCCGCGCCGCACTGGCCGATTCGGCCAAGGCCATGGCCATGACCGCAATCGACCTGATGCTGGACGCATCGGCGCTCGATGCCGTCAAGGCGGAGTTTATGGCGCGAACGCGCTAGTTGGCCTGCATGCTCAGGCTCGAAAAATCATGTGCTTGCACGACCGATGGAAAACGCAATGGACGTTGAAAAATTCAAGCATGGCATGCGCCGCCTGGCATCCGGGGTGAGCCTGATCACCACCGTCAGAGATGGCCAGCGCCATGGATTGACGGCCACCGCCGTCAGCTCGGTGAGCGCCGCCCCGCCGTCGCTGCTGGTTTGCGTTGCGCAATCCGCCTCCGCGCACGACGCCATCGTGGCTGCGGGCAAGCTATGCGTCAACATATTGTCCGCACAGCAAGAGACGAACGCCATGCGGTTCGGCCGCTCGGATGGCCGGGACAGCCGGTTCGAACATGGCAATTGGCAAACCCTGAAAACCGGCGCGCCCGCCCTGGCTGGCTCGCTGGCCACGTTCGACTGCGAGGTACGGCAGACCATACCTTACACCTCGCATTCGATTCTGATCTGCGAAATCGTGGATGTGGCCTTGTGGGATACGCCGCTTCAGCCGCTGGTCTACTTCAACAGCGCTTTCGTTCAGCTATAGCCGTGTGCGGCTACAGCACCTGCACGCGTGCTGAACCCTGTACCTGGCGATACAGCCAGTCCTTGAACCGGGTAACCGCGTGCGGCGCCCTGGGTTTCCAGTGCGACACCAGGTAGTAGCGGTTGCGTACAGGAAAGGGGGCGCCGATCTGTACCAGTTCGCCTCTTTCCAGCGCGCCTTCGACCAGCAACGATCGGCCCAGATAGGCGCCAAACCCCGCCTTGACCGCATCGATGGCCGCGACGTTGTGGTTGAATCGCGTGCCCTGGTTGACGTCGTCCCGATTGATGCCGTACTTGCGCAGATACTGCACCCAATCGGGAAACTCATTGATGGCCGGTGCTTGCTGTTCGAAGTGGATCAGCGGCGCGTACCTGAAGAGCTGGGCCGGGTCGCTGCCATAGTGCGCGGCCAATGTGGGCGAACAGACCGGTATGATTTCCTCCTCCATGAAGGGTTCGATCAGGCGGTCCAGGGTGGTTTCCCACTCGCAGATCTGGAGGTCGGTGGACTCGACCTCGATTTCGGCACGGCTGTGATAGGACTTCACTGTGATGTCCATGTCGTTGGACTCTTTCAGGAAGGTTTGCAGCCGCGGCATCAGCCACAGGGAAGTAAAAGAAGAAGAAGCGCCCAGCATGAAGCGCTCGCGCTGGTTGTCGGGCTCGCTCAGCTCCTTGAGCGCGCTATCGATCAGATCGAGGGCGGCGGTGATCTTGCCAACGCTGGTGACGGTGGCAGGCGTCAGTTCCAGCTTGCTGCTGCGCCGGGTGAACAGCTTGAACTGCAGGAACTCTTCCAGCAGCCGTATCTGGTGGCTGATGGCCGTGGGGGTGACGCAAAGTTCGGTGGCTGCCTGCGTAACGCTCTTGTGCCGGGCCGCAGCTTCGAAGGCCCTGACTGCATTCAAAGAAACCCTTCTTCTCATTTTGAACGCCCTGTACGCCGGTTACCTCCTCCATTGGCATGCTCAAGCAGATTTTTGTTTCAGCTTATTGTCAGAATTGACTGTATGGATCGGACTGATGAGTGTCAACCCCTGACACGTCCAACACCCTGCGGGCCGCCCGACGCGGCCCGCAGGGTGTTGGACGTTAGCGCGTACGGGACGTTCCGGCCGGGCGATACCGGGACAGCGCCGGCCCGCGGTGCCTACTTGATGAGCGGCTTGTACCGGATGCGCTTGGGCTTGGCGGCTTCCTCGCCCAGGCGGCGCTTCTTGTCCGCCTCGTATTCCTGGTAGTTGCCGTCGAAGAACACCACCTGCGACTCGCCCTCGAAAGCCAGGATGTGCGTCGCGATGCGGTCGAGGAACCAGCGGTCGTGGCTGATCACCATGACGCTGCCGGCGAACTCGAGCAGGGCGTCTTCGAGCGCGCGCAGGGTTTCGACGTCGAGGTCGTTCGACGGCTCGTCCAGCAGCAGGAAGTTGCCGCCCGAGGACAGCGTCTTGGCCAGGTGCAGGCGGCCGCGCTCGCCGCCCGACAATTGGCCGGCCAGCTTGCCCTGGTCCGCACCCTTGAAATTGAAACGGCCGATGTAGGCGCGCGCCGGCATCTCGAACTTGCCCACGGTGATGAGGTCGGCGCCGTCGGCCACGATGTCGAACACCGACTTGTTGGCCTCGAGCTTGTCGCGGTGCTGGTCGACGTACGAGAGCTTGACCGTGCTGCCCATCACGACTTCACCGCTGTCCGGCTTCTCCTCGCCCGCGATCATGCGGAACAGCGTGGACTTGCCCGCGCCGTTGGGCCCGATCACGCCGACGATGGCCCCGGCCGGCACCTTGAAGCTGAGATCGTCGATCAACAGCCGATCGCCGTACGCCTTGGTGACGTTCTTGAACTCGACCACATCATTGCCCAGGCGCTCGGCGACCGGGATGAAGATTTCCTGCGTCTCGTTGCGCTTCTGGTACTCGTGCGAGCTGAGTTCCTCGAAACGCGACAGGCGCGCGCGCGACTTGGCCTGGCGCCCCTTGGGGTTCTGGCGCACCCACTCGAGTTCCTTCCTGATCGTCTTCTGGCGCGCGGATTCGCTCGCCTCCTCCTGCTTGAGACGGTTCTCCTTCTGCTCCAGCCATGAGCTGTAGTTGCCCTTCCAGGGAATGCCGTGGCCGCGGTCGAGTTCGAGAATCCACTCGGCGGCGTTGTCCAGGAAGTAACGATCGTGGGTGACCGCCACCACCGTGCCCGGGAACTTCTGCAGGAACTGCTCCAGCCAGTCGACGCTCTCGGCGTCCAGGTGGTTGGTGGGTTCGTCCAGCAGCAGCATGTCGGGCTTGGACAGCAGCAGGCGGCACAGCGCCACGCGGCGCTTCTCGCCGCCCGACAGGTTGCCGATGACGGCGTCCCAGGGTGGCAGGCGCAGCGCATCGGCCGCGATCTCGAGCTGGTGCTCGGCGTCGCCGCCGCTCGCCCCGGCGGCGATGATGGCTTCGAGCCTGCCCTGCTCCTCGGCCAGCGCGTCGAAGTCCGCGTCCGGCTCCGCATAGGCGGCATACACCTCGTCCAGCCGCTTCTTGGCCGCGAACACCTCGCCCATGCCCTCCTCGACCGCCTCGCGCACCGTGTGTTCGGGGTTCAGCTCCGGCTCCTGCGGCAGGTAGCCGATGCGCAGGTTGGGCATGGCCTGGGCCGTACCTTCGATGTCGGTGTCCACGCCCGCCATGATGCGCAGCACGGTCGACTTGCCGGCACCGTTCAGGCCCAGCACGCCGATCTTGGCGCCGGGGAAGAAGGACAGCGAGATGTCGCGCAGGATCTGCCGCTTGGGCGGCACGATTTTGCCGACGCGATGCATGGTGTAGACGTATTGGGCCATGAAGGAAGAGACCTTGGATGTCGCGGGATTCAAAGGAGGGATTGTAGGCCAGGGCCCCGGACGCAAGTCGTCACCGACCTTACGAACAGAAATCATTCTCATTTATAATCCAGACGTTCAGTTCGGCCCACGGCCGGGAAGGAGAAGCATCGTGTCGGGCCGGCCGGACGCCGCAGGATCACAGCCCTTGCTGCAAGCCTTGCTCGCGCATTACGACGAGCTGGTGCGCCACGTGCGCCGTCGCTTCGGAGGAGCGGGTTTCGCCCGCGACGTCGTACACGACACCTGCCTGCGCCTGATCGAGAAGCCGGTTGCGCCGGCGCGGGCGCCGCTCGCCCTGCTGCGCCGCATGCTGCACGATGCGGCGGTGGATCACTGCCGTCGCGAGGATGCGCGCAGACGGTGGGTGGAGCCGATGGCCGAGTTGCCCGAGGTGGCTACGCCGCCCGCCGCCGGCCCGGAACGCATCGTCGCCGCGCGCCGCGAGCTGGACCTGCTGATCCTCGCCATCGATGCACTGCCCGAGCGTTGCCGCACCAGCTTCATCCTGCACCGCATCCACGGCCTGCCCCAGGCGCAGATCGCGCAACTTCTCGCCATCACCGTCAAGACGGTGGAAAAGCACGTACGCACTGCCTCCCGGCTGTGCCAGGCCCGGCTCGACCTCCAGCAGGGACGGTCCGCATGACGGCAAAGCCGCCCTCGATTCCCGCCGACGGCACGGCATCCTCATCCGCATCCGACCAGGCCACCGCCGTGGACGCCCTGCTCGATCAGCACATGGAAGCGCTGCGAGCACAGTTTCCGCTGCCCGACCTGGAGGAACTTGCCCGCCGCGCGCAGCGTCGGCGCAGGCGTTCGCGCACGGCCGCCGCCACGCTGGGCGTCTGTGCGCTCGCCGGCGCACTCTGGTGGGCCGATCCGGCCCTCCGGCACGCGAGCTACGCCGCCGGCGCGCACACGATCTCCCAGGTGACGCTGCCGGACGGCTCGCAGGCCGTCCTCGACGCCGGCGCACGCCTGCGCGTGGACTGGCATCTGCGCTCGCGACGGGTCACGCTGGACGAGGGTCGCGCGGCCTTCGACGTCGAGCATGCTGCCTGGCGGCCTTTCCACGTCGACGCAGGCAGCGCACGAGTGCGCGTGCTCGGGACAGTGTTCTCCGTCGCACGGGATACGGATAGCGCCACCGTCACGGTCGCGCAGGGACGCGTGCAGGTCCGGGCCGACGGCGAGCCGCAGCCACGCGAGTTGGCCGCCAACCAGACGGTCCAGGTCCGGGCCGGCCGGTTCTCCACGACCGGCGACGTCCCGGCCGAGGACGCCCTCGCCTGGCGCAAGGGCGTGCTCGTGCTGGACGACGTATCCCTGGCCGAGGCCATCGAGCGGATCCAGCCCTACCGTGCCGCTCCGATCCGCCTCGCCGCCGGCGCACCCGTCGGTCTGCGCGTGTCGGGAGTGTTCGCACTGGACCAGCCCGACGCCCTGCTCGATCTTCTGCCCCGCATCGGGTCGGTGACGGTGCGGCAAACCGCCGACGGTACGGCATGGATCGAACCGCGCTAAGAATGTAAAATATTGCAACGGAAGGTAGGGGCGGCGCTACCGGCAAACGGCTCTGAAGCGTACCCATTCACTTACCTGCCGGAGCTTCCGACATGCCTTGCCTGCCGTACCTGCGCACACCCCTCGCCGCGGCGCTGCTCGCCCTGTCCGCCCTTGCCCACGCTCAAGCCGTCCATGACTACGATCGCCCGGCTGCGCCGCTCGCCAGTGCGCTGAACGCCCTGGCGCGCGACGCCGGGGTGCAAGTGCTCTACGCCAGCGAAATCGCCGCCGAACGCACGGCGCCGCCGCTGCGCGGGCGCTACACGCCGCAAGCCGCGCTGGACGCCTTGCTCGAGGGCTCGGGCCTGGCTGCCCGCGCCGAGGGGCCCGGCCGCTATGTCGTGGTGCCGGCCGCCGAGGGCCAGCCCTCCGCCGCCACCGGCCCGGACAACGTGGCCACCCTGCAGGCGATATCCGTCGTGGCCAGCCGTACGCCGCGCGCCATCGACGAGCTGCCCAATACGGTATGGATCATCGAACGCGAGCAGATCGAGGAGCAGGCGCGTGCCGGGGTTCCCTTGAAGGAATTATTGGGCCAATTGGTGCCGGGCCTCGACCTGGGCGGCCAGATGCGCACCAACTTCGGCCAGAACCTGCGCGGCCGCGCCGCACAGGTGATGATCGACGGCATTTCGCTGAACGGATCGCGCACGCTGAGCCGTCAGTTCGACTCGATCAGCCCCTTCAACATCGAGCGCATCGAAGTCCTCTCCGGAGCCACCGCCGTGTACGGCGGCAACGCCACGGGCGGCATCATCAATATCGTCACCAGGCGCAGCGACCCCGCCGACAGTCCCTTCACCAGCGAGGCGGGCCTGCGCTCCGGGCTGCGCGGCAGCGGCGACCTCGATTGGCACGTCGCCCAATCGGTGCAAGGCGGCAACGAACGCCTGCACGGGCGACTGGCGGTCTCCTACGAGCGCAACGGCGCCGCCTACGACGGCAGCGGCGCTCGCGTACTGCCCGACATCACCCAGACCGATCTGCAGAACAACCAGGCCGTCGACGTGCTCGGCACGGCCGATGCCGACCTGGGCCGCGCCGGCTCGCTCAAGCTGCTCGCGCAGCTCTACGACTCGGGATACCATCCCGGCGACGCGCTCTGGCTGCAACCGGGCCCGGGTGACGACGTCCTCAACCCCAGCCGGGTCGAGGTCCGCGGCGGCTTCTTCTCGGACGTGGAGCCGCGCACCAAGCGGCACCTGCTCGCCGGCGACTACAGCCTGCCGGGCGTGCCCGGGGGGCAGACGCTCTACCTCAAGACCTACCACCGCAAGGAGTCGCTGCAGTTCTATCCGTTCCCGGGCGCCGACGCCAACCCGCTCGGGGGCGGGCGTGTGCCCTACTGGAGCACGTCGACCCAGGAAACGACCACGTACGGCTTCAAGGCCCTGCTCGACAAAAGCTGGGACCGCGCACACCTGAGCTACGGGGTGGACTACGATCACGAACGCTTCACCGCGCGGCAGAGCATGTTCGATATGCCCACCGCCCTGCAGAGCGGCGGCCTGAACTTCGCCAAGACCGACGAGCTGGGCCGCTACCCGAGCTTCTCGACCAACATCTGGGCCGGCTACGTCCAGGGCGACTGGACCCCGGTGGACACCTTCACCCTGAGCGCCGGGGTGCGCCACCAGCGCGTGGACATCGCCGTGGACGACTTCGCCCAAGTGGCCCAGCAGCGCCTGGTCTCGGCCGGATATGGCCGCTACGCCGAAGCCATCCCGGGCGGCAAGAACGACTACGCGGTCACCCTGTACAACGCCGGCGTGGTCTACCGTCCCTGGACCGGCCATCAGCTTTGGGCCAACTATGCCGAGGGCTTCGAACTGGCCGACCCGGCGAAATACTACGGCACAGGTGCCAGCTACAGCCTGATCGGCGAGCGCGACGGCTACTGGCGCCTGAACCGCTATCTCAGCGTGGGCGACACGAACATGGCGGCGATCAAGACCCGCTCGACCGAGCTCGGCTGGCGCTATGCCGGCGGTCCGCTGCAACTACAGGCCGCCCTGTTCCACTTGCAGTCGGACGATGCGATCGCGGTGGATCGCAGCACGCTCACCATCGCGCTTTCGGACAACAAGGTACGCAACTACGGTCTGGAAGCCCAGTTGAACTATCGCGTGGGAGACGGCTGGGCGCTGGGCGGCAACCTGCTGCTCATCCGGAGCGAAGAGGAGCGCAACGGGGACTGGGTGCGCCGCGGCATCTATTACGCGAGCCCGTCCAAGGCCACCGTCTACGTCGGCCGGCAATGGGGCCGCTGGTCCGCACGCGCGCAGCTCGCGCACAGCTTCCGCCTGAAGAGCGATGTGCCCAGCTTCGGCACCGGCGACGGCGAGACGCTGCCTTCGCTCACCCTGGTCGACGTGCTGGGCAGCTACACCTTCGACCACGGACGCGGCCGCAAGGGCACCCTCACGGCCGGGATCCAGAACCTATTCGACAAGACCTACACCACGCGCTGGGCGGAGCAGGCCAGCCTGGCCTATGCCGGCTCGATCGACCCGAGCGTACTGGACTTCAAGGGCCGCGGGCGGACCGTGGCACTGACGTACACGCTGGCGTATTGATCCCGCAGCCGGAACGGCCGCCGCCGGCGGCTCGCCTGGCCCGCGACACCGTCAGTACATGTGCTGGCCGCCGTTCATCGCTACGTTGCTGCCGGTCATGAAGGCGCCGGCCTCGCTCGCGATGAAGCCCACCAGGGCGGCGATTTCGGCCGGCCGGCCCAGCCGGCCGACGGGGATGTTGGCGATGATCTGCGACTCCAGCACATCCTTGGGCACGGCCGTGACCATCTTCGTTTCCAGGTAGCCGGGCGACACGGTGTTCACCGTCACGCCCTTGCGCGCGACCTCCTGCGCCAGCGCCTTGGTGAAGCCGTGGATGCCGGCCTTGGCCGCCGAATAGTTGGCCTGGCCGAACTGGCCCTTGCTGCCGTTGATCGACGAAATGTTCACGATGCGCCCCCAGCCGCGGTCGATCATGCCTTCGATGAGGGGGTGGGTGACGTTGAACATCGAGTCCAGGTTGGTGCGCAGCACGGCGTCCCAGTTCACCTTGCTCATCTTGCGGAACGTGCCGTCGCGCGTGATGCCGGCGTTGTTGACCAGGATGTCGACCGCATGCCCGTCGGCGGCGATGCTTGCGGCCATCGCGGCGCACGCCGCGTCATCGGCCACGTCCACGCCATAGGCGATGAAGCGATAGCCGTCGGCGGCCTGCTTTTCCAGCCAGTTGCCGACGTGGTCGTTGGCCGGCGAATGCGTCACCAGCACGGTATGGCCGCGCCCGTGCAGCTCGCGGGCGATGGCCTCGCCCAGTCCGCCCATGCCGCCCGTCACCAGGGCCGTTCGTTGCCTGTCTTGCATGATGTCATTCTCCTTGGGTTGCCCGGGCTGGGACCGGCGCCGCGGCGCGGACGGGGCCCGGGGGTTCGCGGCGCTCGATCAGGCCGCGCCAGGCGGTGCCCAGCGGATGCGCGGCGGCCAGGCGGCCGAGCGCGTCCACCGTCTCCCGCTGCCAGGCCTGCGCCGCATCCTGCAGGCCCGCGGCGAACGCCGTCTGCGCGGTGATGGCGATGCGCGCCGCCGCCCGCGCATCGTCGAAGCGCTGCTGCACCTGGCGCCAGAACGCCTCGGCGGGCAGCGTCGACAGCTTCTGCCAGTTTTCCGTGTGCAGCAGCGCCTCGACCTCGGCATCGCTCTCGGCGATGCCGTCGGCGACCAGTTGGTGGCAGAAACCCAGCCAGCGGCGGGCGCCTTCCTGGTACAGCCGGTTCACGCTGGTGTGGAACTTGAGATGGGCCTTGTACAGCGCCAGCGGCGAGTCGTCGTCCGGATCGGGCATGTCATTTCTCCTTCACGTAAGTGCCGGGGGCGTCGCAGAGGGCGGCATAGCCGCGCGCAGGCGCCCCCATGCCCGGTGGCGGCTGCGCGGGGCCCGAGCGCGCCGCCAGCCAGGCCTGCCACTGCGGCCACCACGAGCCCTCGTGCGCGGGCGCCGTGCGCTCCCACTCCTGCGGGGCGATGTAGTGGCCGCCGGCCGGACGGGCCAGCACCTGGTAGCGGCGGTGCGGCCGGCCCGGCTCGCTGACGATGCCGGCGTTGTGCCCGCCGCTGGTCAGCACGAAGGTGAGCTGCGCCGGGCAGAGGTAGTGCAGCTTGTATACGGAGCGCCAGGGCGCGACGTGATCGGTCACGGTCCCCACGCAGAAGGTGTCCAGCGTCAGGCCGCCCAGCGACACCGGCCTGCCGTCCACCGGATAGCGGCCTTCGCTCAGGTCGTCGTCCAGGAACAGGCGGCGCAGGTACTGCGCGTGCATGCGCGCGGGCAGCCGGGTGGCATCGGCGTTCCAGGCCATCAGGTCGTTGATCGGCCGGCGCTCGCCCAGCAGATATTCGTTGACCACGCGCGACCACAGCAGGTCGTAGGAACGCAGCATCTGGAACGCGCCCGCCATCTGGTCGGCGCGCAGGTAGCCCTTGTCCTGCATCTGCGCTTCGAGCAGGGCGAGCTGGCTCTCGTCGATGAACAGCGCCAGCTCGCCGGGCTCGCTGAAGTCCGTCTGCGCGGCGAACAGGCTCAGCGAAGCCAGGCGGTCGAGTTCGCCATCGCGCGCCATCGCCGCGGCGGCCATCGCCAGCAGCGTGCCGCCCAGGCAGTAGCCGGTGGCGTGCACCCGGCTGCCGGGCACGATGGCCTCGACCGCGGCCAGCGCGGTGCGGAATCCCAGGTCCAGGTAGTCCTCCATGCCGAGGTCGCTCTCGGCCGCGCCGGGGTTCTTCCACGAGATGCAGAACACCGTGTGGCCCTGGGCGACCAGGTAGCGGATGAGCGAGTTGTGCGGCGACAGATCGAGGATGTAGTACTTCATGATCCACGCCGGCACGATCAGGATGGGCTCGGGCCGCACCTGGCCCGTGGCCGGCGCGTACTGGATGAGTTCGATCAGACGGTTGCGCAGCACCACCTTGCCGGGCGTGACGGCCAGGTCGCGGCCGACCTCGAACGCCTCGGCGCCCTCGGGCGGCAGCCCGGTCAGGCGCCGCCGCTGGTTGTCCAGCAGGTACAGCATGCCGCGCGCGAGGTTGGCGCCGCCTTCTTCGGCGGTGCGCCGCAGGGCCACGGGGTTGGTCAGCAGGTGGTTGCCCGGGGACAGCATGTCCAGCCATTGCCGGGCCCAGAACGCCGCCAGCTTCTCATGGTGGCGTTCGACGCCGCGCACGCCCCGCGTGGCCTCGGCCCACCACTGCTGCGCCATCAGGAAGGACTGGTGCCACAGGTTGTACGGCCAGCCGCGCCATTCCGGCGCGTCGAACCGGCGGTCCTGCGCCGGCGGCTCGACGCAGGCGCGCGCCGCGCCCGGCCCGGCCATCAGGCACTCGCGCAGGTAGCCTGCCAGTTGCGCCGCCTGCGACAGGGCAAGCCCCGCCAGGTCCGCCTGCCTGCCCGGCGACACCGCCATGTGTGAGGCCCAGTCCAGCCACGCCAGCATGGCCGACTGCGGCGACAGCGACGCCCACGCGCGGGCCAGGATCGCATGCACCCGGGTGTCCAGCGCTGCGGAACCCTCGTCCTGACTGCCGTTCATACCGCTCCACTCCCCGGAACCGGCGCGCTGCCGCGCCTCGCCGCGCGTCCCGACGGGATGCCGGGGCGCGTATTCGACGACTTCAGTGGAACTTATACTCGCATATGACGGCACATTCCTTGATACGCATCAGGTTGCGTGCGCAACGGAGGCGCACGCCTGACGCCGCGCCCGGCCGTTTCACCGCGTCCGCCTTCACGGCGGAGAGGTCGCGGGATCCACGTCCAGCAGCCTCAGGAAGTTGTGCGCTTCAGGAAGGATGGGGCGATCACCGCCGCGCCACATACACGTACAACCCCGGAATCGGCTCGCCCTGGTCCTCGCGGATCGGATGCTGCTCGATCGCCAGCACCTGCAGGCCGTGGCGCAGGGCCATGTTGCGCAGGTATTTCTCGGAATGGGCGTACGTGAGCCGCGGCAGCAGCACCACGTCGGTGTCGTCCTCGCCGCGCTCGGCGGTGAAGCAGAAGACACCATCCGGGCGCAGCACGCGCTGCACGCCGTCGAATACCTGGGCGAGGTCGCCGACGTAGAGCAACACGTCGGCGGAGACGACGAGGTCGTAGCGCTCGGGGGTGCGGGCGAGGTAGGCGGCGAGATCGCCGCGCGAGACTTCACGGTAGCCGCCGCGCGCCCTGGCCTTCTCGACCATGCGGCCCGAGAGATCGACGCCGTCCAGGCTGTCCACCAGCGGGGCGAGCAGCGGCGCGCACAGGCCGGTGCCGCAGCCGAGGTCCAGGCCGCGCGCGTAGTGCCGCCCGGGCGCGTGCGTGGCGAGCCCGGCGATGAGCCGTTCGTGGCCGCGGTAGTTCAGGACGTCGACCAGGTGGCTGTCGAACTCGTCGGCGTAGTCGTCGAAGAGGGATTGCACGTAATCGGTGGGCGCATGCAGCGGCGCCTTGCGTCCGGTGACGGAGGCGAGCAGAAAGCCGTTGAGCTCGCGCGCATCGCCCAGCGAGATGGCGCGCTGCAGGGCATCGATGGCTTCTTCGCGCTTGCCCTGCTCCTTGAAGATGGCGCCCAGGCGGCTCCAGGCGGCGCCGATGTCGGGATCGATGGCGAGCGCGCGCTCGAACGAGGCCTGGGCTTCGTCGGGCCGGCGCAGGCGGATCAACGCTTCGCCGTGCAGCAGCCAGGGATCGGCGCGTTCGGGCAGCAGTCGGACGAGGGCGGCGAAGCTCGCCAGCGCATCCTCGTCGCGCTGCAGGCGCTGCTGCATCACGCCGCGGTGCCGCCAGACGGGGGCGGCGTCGGCGTTCAGCGCCAGGGCACGATCGTCGGCCTGGATGGCCTCTTCGGGGCGACCCAGGTCGCCCAGCGCGACGGCCAGGTGCCCCCAGGCTTCGAGATTGTCCGGCTCGGCGGCGACGGCGGTTTCCAGCAGCGGCAGTGCGTCCGCGGCGCGCCCCAGGCGCAGGCGTACCGCGCCGAGGTTGGTCAACACCGAAGGGCGGCCGGGCATGGCCTGCAGCGCGGCGGCGTAGCAGCGCTCGGCGTCGGTCAGCCGTCCGGCCTCCATGTGCGCATTGCCTTCGAAGAACAGCTCGCGCGCGCGTTCGAATGCCGGGGTCATGCAGTTACCTCCTGGGTGCGCCGGGGCGCGGAATTCGGCCCCCGATAATAGAGGAGGATCATTCCACCGCCCAATGCGCCATGCCCAGGCTGCATTCGCTTCCTACATCGTTGGGAGCGGGTTGATGCTCCATGCCATGGCCGAACACGCTTTGGTGGCATGGAAACTCCCGCCTTCAGGCGGGAGCGACTCACGGCAGAGAGGGTTGCTCAGTCCACGCTGGCGCCGGAGATCTCCACCGCCTTCTTCCACTTCTCGATTTCGCCTTCGACGAAGGTGCGGAACTCGGCGGGCGAATTCGGCGTGAACTCGCTGCCGGCGGCGGCCATCTTCTGCTTGAGCTCCGGATCGGACATCACCTCGCGCATGTCGGTCGACAGCTTGTCGACGATGGGCTGGGGCGTGCCCTTGGGCGCGAAGAAACCCGACCAGGGCGGTGCATCGAAGCCCGGGAAGCCCTGCTCGGCCACCGTGGGCAGCTCGGGGGCGCCGCTGAAGCGCTCGCCGGTGGTCACAGCGATCAGCTTGAGCTGGCCGTCCTTGAGATACGACTGGACCGCGGGCAGGCCGGTGATGCCCACCTGGATCTGGCCACCCAGCAGGTCCGTGACCATCGGCGTGCTGCCGCGATACGGGATGTGGATGAGTTCGAAGCCGCCGGTGTTCTTGAGCAGTTCCATGCCCAGGTGCGAGGCCGTGCCGTTGCCGTCCGAACCGTAGGCGTAGCGCTGGCCTTCCTTGGTCTTGAGCAGCGCGACGAGCTGCTCAAGGTTCTCGGCCGGCACGTCCTTGTTCACCACGATGGCGTTCGGGTAGAGCGTGGCCTGGGTGATCGGCTCGAAGCTCTCGAGCGGGTGATACCGCATGTTGGTGTAGAGCGAGACGTTGATGCCGTGCGAGCCGGTCACGCCCAGCACCAGGGTGTAGCCGTCCGGCGCGGCCTTGGCCACGGCTTCGGAGCCGACGTTGCCGCCGGCGCCGGGACGATTCTCGATCACCACCGGCTGGCCCCATTTGCGGCTCAGGCCGTCGCCGACCAGGCGCGCGGTCAGGTCGGTGGCGCCGCCGGGAGGAAAGGGCACGACGATGGTCACCGGGCGCTGCGGAAAATCCTCCGCCGAGGCGGCGAGCGCGGGCGCCGTCGACAGCATGCCCAGGGTGGCGGCCAGGCCCGCCAGGGCGGTCTTGGTAAATGTACGGCGGGAAATGCTGCTTGCAAAACGCATAGGTAAAGGCTCCGAAAGCAAGGAAAGGAATGGCCCGCGGTGCGAGAACCTGTGGACGCCAGGTTCTCCGCGCGCGTTCGAAGGCAGGAAGAACATCGCGTTGACGGGCCCTAGACGGCTGTGTAACCGCCGTCCACGAGAAGATCGGTACCACTGACGAAGGACGCCCGTTCGCTGACCAGGAACTCGGCGGCGGCGACGACCTCGTCCAGCGTGCCCAGGCGGCCCGTGGGATAGCGCCCGGCGAGGGCTGCGGTGGCGGCTTGCGTGCTGCCGTAGCGGCCCACGACGCGGCTGGTGAGCACCGCGCCGGGCGAGAGACTGACGGCGCGGATGCCCTCGGCGGCGTGGTCCACTGCGAGCGCCCGGGTCAGGGCCAGCAAGCCGGCCTTGCTTGCGCCGTATGCCCCGCGTCCCGGGGCGGCCACGTGGCCGAGCTGCGAACACACGTTGAGGATCACCCCGCCGCCCGCTGCGCGCATGGCCGGCAGGCAGGCCCGCGCCATGAGCCAGGCGCCGGTCAGGTTCACGTCCAGCGCCCTGCGCCAATCGGCAGGCTGCAGCTCGCCCACCTTGGCCGAGGCCGTGACCACGGCCGCGTTGTTGACGAGGATGTCTATGCGGCCGTAGCGGCCGCGCACAGCCTGAACCGCGTGCTCGACCTGGGCCTCGTCGGCCACATTGCAGGCCAGGCAGAGCAAATCGTCCGGCAGGCTCGGCCAGCGCGCCGCCACGGCATCGGCGTCGAGATCGAGCGCGGCCACGCGCATGCCCTGAGCAAGGAAGGCGGCCGCGATGCCATGCCCGAGATCGCCGGCCGCACCGGTCACCACGGCCACGCGCTGCACGCGGCCAGGGCCGAAGACGCTGGCCGAGGGTGCCTGGACGTTCGCTGTGAGCGTCATGTCTGGGCCCCCAACGATGCGCCGCCACAGACGTACAAGGTCTGCCCGGTGATGGCGCCGGCATCCTCGCCGATCAGGAAGGCGATGCTTGCGGCGACCTCGTCGGCGCGCACGAGACGGCCGATGGGCAGTTCCACGCGGGGCGGCTCGCCGCGCTGCGGATCGCGCAGCATCGGCGTATCGGTGGCGCCCGGAGCGACCACGTTGACGGTGATGCCGCGCCCCACAAGCTCGGCCGCGAGGCTGCGCGCCAGACCGATCTGGGCCGCCTTGCTCGAGGCGTAGGCAGCCCGCTTGGCCCGGCCCAGCACCGCGCGGCTGGACACCAGCACGATCCGGCCGCGCCCGTCCGGCATCGAAGGCGTCAGCCCGCCCAGCAGCACGAGAGGCGCGATCGCGTGCAGATGCCACATGGCATCGGCGTCATGCAGATCGCTGTCGCCCAGACCGCCCGAGCGCACCACGCCCGCGGCATGCACGAACGCGGTCGTACCGTCCCCGTCCAGGGCGGCCAGGGCGCTGCGCGCACCTGCCGGCGTAGCCAGGTCGGCGACGAGCTCGCGATAGGCCGGGTGCGCGACGGGAGAAGGCTGCCGGTCGACGCCCGTGACCTGCCAGCCGGCCGCCAGCAGGCGTTCGGCCAGGGCGAGCCCGATGCCGGAGGCGGCGCCGGTGATCACGCATCGAAGGGGCAAGGCAGTTTGCATGGCTCGGGTTCGGGTGGCTGGGCGCACACGGGGAGCGGGCCTCGCGTGCGGTGTAAAGCTATGACTGCAGGATATCCAAGCCTCGGCCGAAGTGTCAACTCTTTATCGGAGAACTGAAGCCGTCAAATCAGCGTGCCATCGATAACGAGCACTATTTTCCGCGAAAATCGGACAACGTAAAAAATCCGGACTGCGTGCCGTTTCGCGAACTGTCAACAGATTGAGGAGAAATGAGGGGAGTCCCTGACGCGGCTCAGGACACGCGGGTCGTCGGCGTCCATGCCGCGCCCCCTGCCAGCGGGTGCGGTCAAGGCAGCACCAGGATCAGGGTATGAGGGAGAACACCAGCGCATCGACCGGGACGCCGGCCATCAGCAGGCGGTTGCGCGCCCGGCCCTCGAAGAGGGCGCCGGCCCGGCGCGCGGTGGCGATGCTGGCCTGGTTGCCCTCGGCGATGACGATCTCGATGCGCGTCAGGCCCAGGCGGCTGAAGCCGAAGCGGGCGAGCGCGGGCACCACCTCGGCCGCCAGGCCCTGCCCGCGCGCCGAGGCGCGCAGCCAGTACCCCAGGTTGCAGAAGTTGTGCTCGGGATGGAAGAAGTTGAGGCCGGCGCCCCCCAGCAGGCGGCCCGTACCAGCGCTAAAGAGACCGAACTCGTAGCCCGTGCCCTCGGCCAGCGAGGCCGAGCACAGCCGGAACCAGTGATAGGCTTCGGACTTGGTGTAGGCCGCGTTGCACCAGGGCATCCAGCGGGTCATGTCGGGCGCGGATTCACGCACGGCACGCGCGAACTCCTCGGCATCGTCGGGAACGAAAGGACGCAGGCGCAGGCGCTCGGTGGTGAGCTCCAGCCTACCGGCGGCGGCCAGGGGCTTGGACAAGACGGCTCCTCGAAGGGCAGGCCACCATGTTAGAGCAAGGCGGCGCGCAGAGCATGCGCCGCCCGTCTGGCGCAGATGCGATCACCCCCGCGCCTTGCGCACGGCGCGCGCGATCACCATCTTCTGGACTTCCGAGGCGCCTTCGTAGATGCGCAGGGCGCGCACTTCGCGGTACAGGCTCTCGACTGCCTCGCCCACGCGCACGCCGCGACCACCGTGCAATTGCACGGCGACGTCGACGATGCGCTGCGCCGCTTCGGTCGCGTAGAGCTTGGCCACGGCGGCCGGCCGGGTGGTCGGCCGATCGAGCACGTCGCGCTCCCAGGCCGCGCGATACACCAGCAGGGTGGCGGCATCGATGTCGGTGGCCATATCGCCGATCGCCGCCTGCGTGAGCTGCAGGTCGCCCAGCGTGGCGCCGAACATGCGCCGTTCGCCGGCATGGCGCACGGCGGCGTCGGCGGCGGCCTCGGCAAAGCCCAGCGCAGCGGCACCCACCGACGCGCGGAACACGTCCAGCGCCTGCATCGCCACCTTGAAGCCGGCGCCCGGTGCGCCCAGGCGGTGCGCGTGCGGTACGAGGCAGTCGGCGAAGACGAGCGTGCCCAGCGGATGGGGCGCGCACACGTCGATGCGCTCGGTCACGGCCAAGCCGGGTGTATCGGCATCCACCACGAAGGCGGTCACTCCGGCCCCTTCGGCGTCGTCCTCGAGCTTGGCGAACACGCAATAGAAGTCGGCCAGGCCGGCGTTGGAAATCCAGGTCTTGGTGCCGTTCAGCACATAGCCGTCGGCCGTGCGGCGCGCGCTCGTCGTCATGGCCGCTGCGTCCGAACCGGCGTCGGGCTCGGACAGCGCGAAGGCCGCGATCGCCGTGCCTTCGGCCACGCGCGGCAGATAGCGCCGGCGCAGGGCGTCGTCGCCGAACAGCGTGATGACGCCGCTGCCCAGGCCCTGCATGGCGAAGGCGAAATCCGCCAGCCCGTCGTAGAAGCCCAGGGTCTGGCGCAACACGCACAGGCTGCGCGAATCCAGCCGCGGCAGCGCGCCGCCAAACGCTGCGGGCACGCAGTAGCGCAGCCAGCCGGCCTCGGCGAGCTGGCCGACGCGCTCGCGGCACAGCGCGTCCACGTCGCCGCTGTGGATGCGGCTGGGCAGGGCCGTGCGGGCCCATGCGTGCAGCCGTTCGTGCAGCTCGCGGTGACCGTCGTCGAAGAAGGGCAACAGCAGGTTGTCGGGATTGAACATCGGTGGCACCTCGGCGGATGGCAGGGGATGAATGCGCTCAGCGGCCCGCGGGCCGCGCGGCTTGGCCTTCGCGCGAAGGGCGCGCGAGCAGGTCCAGTTCGAGCTTGACGAAGCGCGGCGGGAACTCCAGCCGCGCGTAGTAGATGATCTCGCCCCGCGCGCAGGCGTGGCGACGGACCTCGGCCACGGCGTGGCCCACTTCGAGCCGCAGCGCATCGGCCGAGCGGAACCCCGCCTGGATGATGGAGAGCTTCTGGCGCGACTCGCTCACCACCAGGCGCGGGATGCGCGCTATCACCGAGGCCGCGGCGTGGGCCTCGAAGCGGTCCGGGTAGCGCCGGTACAACTGCGCGGCGACGTACACCTCGCTGTAGCAATACGGCACGCCGTCCCGGCTGTGCAGCCGGCACAGGTAGCGATAGGACGGCGCCGGCGCCGCCGTGCAGACCATGCCCATGTCGGGCAGCGTCTGGACCTCGGTGTCGGACGTGACGATGGCATGCGTGCCGAGCAGGTCGCTCAGCGCCACCGCTTCCTCCCAGGTGCTCGGCAGCTCGAGCTCGGCCACGCCGGGCATGCGCCGCTCGACGAAGGTGCCCTTGCCGCGCCCGCGCCGCACCAGCCCCTCGGCTTCGAGCTCGCCCAGCGCGTTGCGCACCGTCATGCGCGACACCTCGTATCTGGCCATGAGGGCCTCGAGCGGCGGGATCTGGCCGTCCACCGGCCACGTGCCGGCCTCGATCATGCCGCGAAACTCCGCGGCCAGTTGCAGATACAAGGGTTGACGGCTGCGGGCGAGCACGGCGGCAGGGGCGGACATGGCAAGGTTTTCCTCGGCGCGACGGCCATCACTGCTGCAGCAGCGCGCGCGCCATTTCCTGGAGTCGGTGACGCTGGACCTTGTTCGAGTTCGCGCTCTGCACGACCGGGAACGCATCCAGGAGCGCGATTCTACGCGGCGTCTTGTAGCGTGCCAGATGCCGCGCGCACTGCGCGATCATGGCCGCTTCGTCCGGCGGCGCCTCGCCCTCGCGCGCGACGACGAAGGCCACCACCACGGTGCGCCCTTCGTACTCCACGCCCACCGCCTGCGCGGCGGCCACGCCCGGCAGCGCGGCGATCTGCTGCTCGATCTCGGCCGGGTGCACGAGAAAACCATTCAGGCGCAAGGCATCGCCCCGGCGGGCGAGGAACACGAAAGTGCGCTCGTCGCTCGCATGGCCCAGGTCGCCCGTGCGGAACCAGCCTTCGTCGTCAAGCGCCTGCGCGGTGGCCTCGGCGTTGCCGAGGTAGCCGCGCATCGCGCTGGGCGCCCGGATCTCCAGTTCGCCGGCCTCGCCGAGGGCGAGCAGCGCGCCGGTCTGCGGATCGCGCACGCGCACGCGGGCGTCGGGCGCGACCAGCCGGCCACCGGCGCGCGCCCGGGTCTCGCGGGGTGCGTCCAGCGGCTGGGCGGCGACCAGCGCCTGCAACTCGCTCGAGCCGTACAGGCCGGCCAGGGGCACGCCCAGGCGCTCGGCACGGTCGAAAAAAGCATCCATCCCCGGCGCGAAGCTCGCAAACCCCACGTAGCGCAGGCTGGACAGATCGTGCTGTGCCGCCTCGGCGGCATCCAGCACACGGGCGATCAGCTCGTTGTTGGCGAAGGTGTGGGTGACACCGGTGCGGGCGACCAGCATCGCCAGCTCGGCCGGGTCCAGGCTCGCGCTCGTCACCAGGCGCGCCCCGCCGCCCAGGGCGGCCAGCGCCGTGGAGAAGCCGAACGCCCCGCACAGCGGCGCCGCCAGCAGCACCGCATCGCCGGCCCGCACGTCGAGCGCGGCGGCGACCGCGGCACCGTGGCGCAGCAGGGTGTCCTGGTCGTGCAGCACCAGCTTGGGGGCCGCCGTCGTGCCGGAGGTGGTGTAGACAATGGCGCCATCGGCCGCGCGGCCCGTCGCCGGCGCGCAGGCCGCGTCGGGCGCCTGGTCGAACGGGGTCACCGGCACACCCGCGATCTCCCGGTCGGACGGCATGGGTTCGCCATACGCGATCACGCCGCGCAGCCCGTCCAGCAGGCCGGCCGGCACCTCGCGCAGGATGTCGCGAAAACCGATCCCGCGATAGTCCGGCCAGCAGGCAAGCCAGCGCGCGCCGGAGCGGGCCACCACGTCGCCCACCTCCTGGCTGCGAAAGCGCGTGTTCAGCGCCACCGCGATCATGCCCAGCCGGGCGCAGGCGAGAAAGCCGACCAGCCAGGCCAGGCCGTTGGGCAGCCACAGCGCCATGCGATCGCCCCGGGCCGCGCCGCGCTCGGCCAGCACGGCCGCCAGGCGCTCGGCCTCGCCGGCCACCTCGCGATAGGTCCATGCGCGCTGAGGCTCGTGCAGGAACACGGCGTCGGGGCTGTCGGCCAGGCGGCGCGCGAGCCAGGCGTGGAAGGTCGCGCCTCCCTCGTGCCCCGAGGCGGTGTGCGCGGCCTCTCGCCCTGTGTCGACGACGGGCTTCATACCGTGGCCACCGGGGTGACGGGCGAGCCCACCGCGCCGGGCAGGCGCAGCGGCGGCGCGGTGAGCAGGAAGCGATTGCGGCCTTCGGCGCGCAGGTACTCGGCCAGCTCGCGCAGGTACCAGAGTTCGGCCAGGGGCAGGCCGAGCTTGAACAGGCAATGGTGGTGCAGCGGCAGCAGCGACTTGCGGCCCTCGCGCTCGCGCGCGGGGTAGGCTTCGACCGCGTAATTATCGGCACAAATGCAGGCGATGCCGCTGTCGGTGATCCACTGCAGCAGGCGTTCGTCCGCGCCGTCGAGCACCGCGCCCGCATTGTGCAGCGTCTCGGCGTCGGCATGGCCGGCGCCGTCCATCACCACATCGGCAAAGCCCGTGCGCAGCACCAGCATGTCGCCCGGCTCCACCGTCACGCCGTCGCGCCGCATCACGTCCTGCAGGATGTCGTAGCCGACGAGGGTGCGCGCCGTGCCGAAGTGCGGCACGAAATCCACCAGCACGCCACGGCCCTGCATGCCCTTGACCGCGAAGTTCTCCACGCCGAGACGGCGCGCGCCCATGCCGTGCGTGCCGCCGCAATCGTGCTCGTGGCCGTCGTCCTCGCCACCCAGCACGTGCTCGCCCGCGCGATAGCCGTTGTAGTAGACCTTGCGTTCCTCGCCCTTGCCCTCGACGTCGAACCAGGCCCCCACGTGCGCGAACGCATCCCATTGGGTCGAATACTGCAGCGTGAGCAGCACCTGGTCGTCGCTGAGCACGTCGATCGACGTCGGGTCCAGGTTCTGCATGGGGAAGTTCATGTACGGCACGCCGTCGCGCTCGGTGGCCGCCAGCCGGGGCGGATGCCGGCGCGCGTTGAGCGCGTTGCCGCCCGGCAGGTCCAGCGGCAGCGACAGGCAGAAGGTCTGCCCGGTGCGCACCTCGCGCACGCCCTTCAACACTTGCTCGGGCGTGAGCAGGTTGACGCGCCCGAGCTGGTCGTCGGGCCCGAAGTCGCCCCAGGTCGAGCCGTCCGGACGGCGCTGCCAGCGCGGTGAGTTCGTGTCTTGCATGGTGTCTCCTTCTCGAATGTGTGCGATGCGGCGCAGGCCGCCTTCAGAAAGTTCCGGCGCGCGGCGCGCCGGTTCACGCCGCGCCGATCGTCATGCCACCGCATACGTAGTGCGTCTGCCCGGTGACGAATCCCGCGCGCGCGTCGAGCAGGTAGGCCGTGGCGTGCGCCACCTCGTCGGGGCGGCCGAGGCGGCCGACCGGTATCGATGCCTCCAGCCTGCGCGTGGATTCGGCGCCCGGCGGGTTGGCCTCGCGAAAGAACTCGGTATCGATGGGCCCCGGCGCCACTGCGTTGACCGTGATGCCCTGCGCCGCCGTCTCCAGCGCCCAGGTGCGGGTCATGCCGATCAGGCCGGCCTTGGTGGCGCTGTAGACGCTGCGCCCGGCCTTGCCCAGCGCCGCGCGCGACGCGATGTTGACGATGCGCCCGATGCCAGCCGCGCGCATGCCGGGCAGCAGCGCCTGGGCGCAGTGAATGGCGGTGGCCAGGTTCATCGTGACGGCCTGCATGAGGTCGGCCTCCTCGATCTCGCCCAGGGCGGCGAGCGGCACCGCGCCCACATTGTTGACCAGCCCGTAGAACGCCCCGTCCGCGGCGAGCGCGCCCAGGGCGGCCTCGGCGGCGGCGCGATCGGACAGATCGACCGCGTGAAACGCCACGCCGTCCAGGCCTGCGGGCGGCGTGCGCGCAAGCCCGACCACCTGGTAGCCGTCGTCGCGCAGGCGCGCGCAGATGGCCTTGCCGATGCCGCGGCTGGCGCCGGTGACCAACACTTTGCGATTGCGGTCCATGTTCTCCTTGCCTTGCTTTTTCGTGATTGGCGCAAGCATACATCATAAAGTTCGCATTTATGATCTATACTGATCGCACCAAACCGCCGACGAGCGGTACCGAGAGTCAGCCCCGACCGACCACGGATTCAAGGAGACACCATGTTCCAACGTACCGCGCTCGCGCTGTGCCTCGCCGCAGCCAGCGCATCCCCCGCCCTCGCCGCCGAGTACCCCAGCCAGCCGATCCAACTGATCGTAGGCTACGGCCCTGGCGGCGGCACCGACGTGTGCGCGCGCGTGCTCGGCCAGCACATAGGCAATACGCTCGGCCAGAGCGTCGTGATCGAGAACCGCCCCGGCGCGGGTTCCTCGCTGTCGATCAACTACGTGGCCCGCCAGAAGCCCGACGGCTACACGCTTGCCACCTTCTCCACCGGCGCCCTGCTCAACCAGTTGCTGCCGGTCGAGACCACCTACGACGTGACCCGGGATCTCACGCCCATCGTCCAGTACGCGCAATACCAGGCCGGCCTGCTGGTGCGCGCGGATTCCGCGTTCCAGTCGGTGGACGACGTGATCGCCGCGGCAAAGCAGGACGCCAAGGCCATCAGCTACAGCACGGCCGGCCTCGGCACGCCGCAGCACCTCACCATGGAACGCCTGGCCGAGATGGCCGGCGTGAGCTGGACCCACGTTCCCTACAAGAGCGGCCCGGAAACCATCACGGCCCTGCTGCGCGGCGACGTGCAGGTGATGTCGCAGACCGCCGAGTGGGTGCCCTATGTGCGCGATGGCCGCCTGCGCCTGCTCGCCACCTACGGCGCCGAGCGCATGCCCGGCTTCGATAGCGCCCCCACGCTGCGCGAAGCGGGCTATGACCTGGTGGCGCCGAGCATCCTGGGCGTCGTGGGCCCGCGCGGCATGTCCGACGATGTCGTGCAGCGCCTGGCCAGCGCCTTCGAGGCGGCCACGCAGACGCCGGAATTCGCCAACTGTGCCGACCAGTTCGGCCTGAAGCCCGACCACATGGCGCCCGAGGTGTTCGGCCGGCATCTGGCCAGCACGCTCGAGGAGTGGGGGCCGGTGGTGAAGGAGCTGGGGCTGGATTAGGTCCCCCCTACGCGCTGACGCGCGCCCCCCAGGGGGCGGCACTGGCGGACCGGCAAAGCCGGATCCGCGGTGCCCTGGATGGCATCATCGCAGTTTCATACGTCGAGGTGGCGCGCAGCGCCATGGATGACAGCGCCGCTCAGGCGCCGGCCCGCGCGACCGCCCCGACGGCGGGCGCGGCGGCGCGGTCGCGCCACGCCAGCAGGCGCAGCGCGTTGGCGACCACGACCAGCGTCGTGCCTTCGTGCAGCGCCACCGCCGGGCCGATGCCCAGGCCCAGGATGGTGGCCGGCACGAGGAAGGCCACCACGCCCAGGCTGATGCACACGTTCTGCAGGATGACGGCGCGCGTGCGCCGGCTCAGCGCCACCGCGAACGGCAGCGCCGAGAGGTCGTCGGCCATCAAGGCCACGTCGGCGGTCTCCAGGGCCACGTCCGAACCCGCGGCCCCCATGGCCACACCCACGGTGGCGTGCGCCATCGCCGGCGCATCATTCACGCCGTCGCCGACCATCGCCACCTTGCCCTGGCGGCGCAAGCGGCGGATCGCTTCGACCTTGTCGTCCGGCAGCAGCCCGCCCAGGGCCTGATCGAGCCCGAGCTCGCGGGCGACCGCGTCGGCCACCGTCGGGTTGTCGCCCGAGATCATCGCCAGCCGCCGCACGCCCAGCGCGCGCAGTCGGGACAGCGCCGCGCGCGCTTCGGGCCGCGCGGTGTCCATGAGAGCGATCACGCCGAGATCGCTGGCGCCCCGGCGCACGACCATGGTGGTGCGCCCGGCCGCCGCGAGCCGCTCGGCCTCGCGGTGCACGGCGGGATCGAGCGGCGCCAGGCCGCCCTCGCCGAACATCGCCGCCTTGCCGATCCACACGGTGTCCTCGCCGATGCGCGCGCGTACCCCGCGTCCGGTCAGGCTTTCCAGCGCCTCGGCGCTCGGTGCGGGCGCCGCCAGCCGGCCGGCGCCGTCCCGCGCGATGGCGCGCGCCAGGGGATGGTCGGACAAGCGCTCGACCGCGACCGCGACGGCGAGCAGGGCCTGCGCATCGACGCCCGGCGCCGGCGCCACGTCCGTGATGCGCGGCCGGCCGATGGTGAGCGTGCCGGTCTTGTCGAAGGCGATGGCGTCGACCGAGCCCAGGTTCTCCAGCGGCCCGCCGCCCTTGACCAGCACGCCGCCGCGAGCCGCGCGCGCCACGCCGGAGAGCACGGCGCTCGGCGTGGCGATCGCCAGCGCACATGGGCTGGCGGCCACCAGCACCGCCATCGCCCGGTAGAAGCTGTCGCGAAACGGCTCGTCCACGACCACCCAGGCGAACAGGAGCAGGACCACCAGCGCCAGCACGGCGGGCACGAACACCCGCTCGAAACGGTCGGTGAAACGCTGGGTCGGCGACTTCTGGGTCTCGGCCTCGCTCACCAGGCGGACCAGGCGCGCCAGGGTGCTGTCGTCCGCTCGGCGGCTCACCTCCACCTCCAGCGTGCCGCTGCCGTTGATGGTGCCGGCGAACACCCGGTTCGCCTCGTCCAGCCGCGCCGGCTGGGCGCGGGCTTCGGCGGGGTCGGCCACCGGCCGCTTGTCCACGGGCACGCTCTCGCCGGTCACCGGCGCCTGGTTGACTGCACTCTCGCCGCGCACGACGAAGCCGTCGGCGGGCAGCCGGGCATCCGCCTTGACCAGCACCACGTCGCCCGGCACCAGCGCCTGGACCGGGGTTTCCCGCCATTGCTCGCCGCGCCGCACCAGCGCACTGTCCGGCGCAAGCTCCGCCAGCGAGCGGATCGCGCGCTCGGCGCGCCCCATGGCGTAGTGCTCGAGAGCGTGGCCCAGGCTGAACAGAAAGAGCAGCAGCGCGCCTTCGGCCCAGGCGCCGAGCGCCGCGGCCCCGGCGGCGGCGACCAGCATCAGCGTGTCGATCTCGAAGCGCCGCAGGCGCAGGTTGTCCAGCGCCTCGGCCAGGGTGAAGAACCCGCCGAAGACGTAGGCGGCGACGAAGCACGCGAGCGCCCAGGCACCGGCGTCGGGCCAGATCTGGCGCAGCAGCAGGCCCAGACCGAGCAAGGCGCCGCAGGCCAGGGAGAAGACGAGTTCGCTGTTGCGCCCGAAGAGGCGCAGGCCATGGCCGTGACCGTGTACGTGGGAATGGGGCTGAGCGTGGGAAGTATCGCGGACGACGGCACCTGCCGGCGTGGCGCCCGCCTCGTCCGCGGGCTCGCGGGCATCGCCGGGTACGCCGTGGTCGTGATGGTCATGGTCGTGATGATGGGGCCGGGCCGCCACGCCCGCGCCGGCCTGCGCCGCCGGTGCAGGCGCCGGCAGTTCGTCGGTTTCGTAGACGGCCGCCACGTGTCCGCCCGGCTGCAGGGTCTGCAGATAGCCGCGCAAGCCGATCGGGTCGATGCGCGCGCGATCGAACTCCACGCGCACCAGGCCGCTCGCGCTGGCTTGCGCCTCCAGCACGCCGGGCAGTTCACGCAGGCGCTCGGCGATGGTGTCGGCGCGCCGCTGGTGCGGAATGTCCAGTCGCCACAGGGCATGGCCGTAGCGCTGCGTGATCTGCGCGCCGGCCGCCCGCACCAGCTCGCGGATGCGCGGCAGCGGCAGTACTGCCGGGTCGTAGTGCACGCAGAGCTGCGCCGCACCGCCGTCGTCCGCCGGCACGACGTGGGCGCTCTCGACGCCGTCGCGCCCCACCAGCTCCGCCGTCAGGCGACTGACGCAGCGGTCCGCTGCGGAATCCACGTCCGGGAGGACGAGCGGAATGTCCAGCCGCAGTTTCTCGGTCATGCCTGGGTCTCCGATGTGCCACGCGGGCCACGGAGCCAGTGTAGGGCCTGTTAACGCGATGGCCCCCTGTGCGTTCGGCCCTGCACCGGGACACGCGGCGGCGCAGCGGTCGACGCCCGGCGCCGGCCCGCCGCATGTCTTACAACAAGTTCATCGGAATCCTGAGGTAGCGCACGCCGTTGGCTTCGGCCGCGGGCAGCTCGCCCGCGCGGATGTTGACCTGGATGGCCGGCAGGATCAGCGTGGGCATGCCCAGCGTGGCGTCCCGGGCGCGGCGCATGGCCACGAAGCCCGCCTCGTCCACGCCGTCGTGCAGGTGGATGTTGCTCGCGCGCTGCTCGGCCACGCTGGTCTCGTGCCGCGGCTCGCGTCCGGGCGGCGGATAGTCGTGGCACATGTACAGGCGCGTGGCGGGCGGCAGCGCCAGCAGCCGGCGCGCGGAATGATAGAGCGCATGCGCATCGCCCCCCGGGAAATCCGCGCGCGCACTGCCCACGTCCGGCATGAACAGCGTGTCGCCGACGAAGACATGGGTGGGCGTGCCCTCCCCGTCTTCGATCGCATAGGCCATGTCCGCTGGCGTGTGGCCGGGCACGTGCAGCGCACGCAGCGTGAGGCGGCCCACCGCGAAGGTCTCGTCGGGCCCGAACAGGTGATCGAATTCGCGGCCGTCGGCGGCATAGCGTTCGCCCGGATGATAGATGCCGCCGAAGACCGCCTGCACGGTGCGGATGGCCGCGCCGATGGCGATCCGCCCGCCCAGCCGTTCGCGCAGGTAGTGCGCCGCCGACAGATGATCCGCGTGAGCGTGCGTCTCGAGCAGCCAGGCCGCCTGCAGGCCGTGCTCGCGCACGTAGCGCAGCACACGGTCGGCCGCAGCGGTGCTGGTGCGCGCCGCCTTCGGATCGAAGTCGAGCACGGGGTCGACGATGGCACAGGCGCCGCCGCCGGTTTCGTGCAGCACATAGGTATACGTGCCGGTCGTCGCATCGTAGAAGGGTTCGACGCGCGGTGCGGGCTGGGACATGACACGGATTCCGTTGGGCAACACCGACAGTATATCCATATATATTATTTATTTTTATATAATGTCGTGCATGAACGCACCCCTACCCACCGCCGCGCTGGCCGGGCAACTGCGCAACTCCGCGCGGCGCGCCTGCGCCCTGCTCAAGGCCATGGCCCACGAAGACCGGCTGCTGCTGCTCTGCCAGCTCGCACAGCAGGAAAGCAATGTGGGCGAACTGCGGGCCGCCACCGGCATCCAGCAGCCCAGCCTGTCGCAACACCTGGGCGTACTGCGCGACGAACGCCTGGTCGCCACCCGGCGCGAGGGCAGGTACATCCGCTACCGCCTGGCCAGCCCCGAGGTGCTCGCCGTCATGCAGGCGCTGTACAGCAGCTTCTGCACGCCGAGCGCCGCCTCCCCTCGCGAGGCGCGATGACCATCGACTGGCAGCACTTCACGCCCTGGGCCTCGTTCGGCGGCGGCCTGCTGATCGGGCTCGCCGCCGCGCTGCTCATCCTGCTCAACGGCCGGGTGGCCGGCATCAGCGGCATCGTCGGCTCCCTGCTCACCCGCATCGGCGCCGGCGAGCGCGGCTGGCGCTGGGCCTTCGTCGCCGGCATGGCCGTCTCGGTATGGGCATGGATCGGCCTGGGCCTGCATACCGCTCCCTATCTGCCGAGCACCGCGCCCTGGCTGGTCGCCGCCGGGCTGCTGGTCGGCCTGGGCACCCGCTATGCCTCGGGCTGCACGAGCGGTCACGGTGTATGCGGTCTCGCGCGCGGCGCGCGGCGCTCCTACGCCGCCACCGGCATCTTCATGCTCGCCGCCTTCGCCACCGTGTTCCTGGTTCGCCACGTCATCGGGGTCTGACCATGCCGCTAGTCACCGCCGCCCTGAGCGGCTTCATCTTCGGCCTGGGCCTGCTCGTCTCGGGCATGGCCGACCCGAACAAGGTGCTGGGTTTCCTCGACCTTGCCGGCGACTGGGACCCATCGCTCGCCTTGGTCATGCTGGGCGCGATCGCCGTCGCGGCGCCGGCCTACGCCTGGGTGCGCCGCCACCAGCGCACACTGACCGGCGCCACGCTCGCCCTGCCCAAGCGGCGCGACATCGACCGCCGCCTGGTCTGGGGCAGCGCGGCCTTCGGCCTGGGCTGGGGCCTGGCGGGCTTGTGCCCGGGGCCCGCCCTGATCAACGCGTTCGCCCTGCATGGGCCGGCGCTGGTTTTCGTCGCCGCCATGCTGGCGGGCATGGGCCTGTACGGCTGGCTCACGCGGCCTGGGCAGTAGCGTCGGGCGCGTCCGCGCCCAGCAGATTGCGCGTGAGCGTCACCCAATAGGCCGCGCCCAGCGCCAGGATGTCGTCGTTGAAGTCGTAGTACGGGTTGTGCACTGGCGGGTTGTCGACGCCCTCGCGCGCCGCACCCACCAGGATGTAGGCGCCGGGCTTGCGTTCCAGCATGTAGGCGAAGTCTTCCGAGCCCATGCGCGGCCGCGTGTTCGCGTTCACCGCATCCGCGCCCACCACGGCCCGGGCCGCCTCGGCGGCGAGCCCGGCCTCGGCCGGCGAGTTCACGCAGGCCGGGTAGCCCTCGAAATGGTCCACCTCGATGCGCGCCCCGCTCAGTTGCGCGACGCCGGCGCAGATGTCGTCGATGCGCATGCGCGCCCGCTGCCGCACCTGCGGCGAGAAACAGCGGCAGGTGCCGCGCAGCGTGACCGCCTCGGGAATCACGTTCCAGGTGTCGCCGCCGTGGATCTGGGTGATGCTCAGCACCAGCGAATCCACCGCGCTGATGTTGCGGCTGACGATGCCCTGCAGCGCTCCGACCAGGGTGGAGGCCGTCACCACCGCGTCGATGCCCGCCTCGGGCTGCGCCGCGTGCGAACCGCGGCCGATGACGCGGATCTCGAAGGTGTCCGAACTCGAAAGCATGGCGCCTTCGCGGATGGCGAAGGTGCCCAGCGGCAGGTTGGGCGCGTTGTGCAGGGCGAACACGCGCTCGCACGGAAACTGCTCGAACAGGCCGTCCTCCAGCATGACGCGGGCGCCGCCGTAGTTCTCCTCGGCCGGCTGGAAGATGAAATGCACGGTGCCGCGCAGGCCGGGCTCGGCGACGATGCGCTGCGCGGCACCGAGCAGCATGGCGGTATGGCCGTCGTGCCCACAGCCGTGCATCTTGCCGGGAATGGTCGAGCAATGGCCCGCCGTGCCCAGTTCCTGCATGTCGAGCGCGTCCATGTCGGCGCGCAGGCCGATGACCGGCCCGTCGCCGCGGCGCAGCGTGCCCACCACGCCGGTGCCGCCCAGGCCGCGATGGATCTCCAGCCCCAGGCCCTGCAGCACCTCGGCCACCTTCTGCGCGGTGCGATGCTCCTCGAACGCGGTCTCGGGGTGCGCGTGGAAATCGTGGCGCCAGGCGCGCATGCGCTCGAGCACGGGTGCGCAGAGCAGTTCGGTGGCGGCCTCGATGGCGCGGGCGGTGTCTGGGGTCATCCTCGTCTCCTGGAGGCGCGCGCGGGCGGCGCACGCGAAGTCCTCCCCATTCTCCCGCAGCGTCGCGCGGTTTCAATGGCAATGAAGACCGCCTATCATTGCATCGAAGACAACAATCGCCATTCCGCCATGGACGACGTTCTCGACCGCAAGCGCGCCCTCTACCTTCAGCAGATCATCGAGACAGGCTCGGTGCGCGCCGCCGCCGAACTGCTCGGCGTGGACGCGTCGGTCGTCAGCCGCGCGGTCGCCCGGCTCGAACAGGACATCGGCGCCACGCTGCTCGAGCGCAGCGGCCGCGGCGTGGTGCCCACCGACGCCGGACGGCTGGTGGCCGTCTTCGCCCGCCGCCAGCAGGACCTGGACGACACCTTCTTCGCCGAGATCAACGATCTGAGGAACGCCAGCCGCGGCCACGTGCAGCTCGTGCTGGGCGAGGGTTTCGTCGACCTGGTCATGGCGCCGGTGCTCAAGCCCTTCGTCGACGAACACCCGGAGATCACCTGTGCGCTGCACGTCTGCGGCACGGACGAAGCGGTGCGTTGGATCGTCGAGGACAAGGCGCACGTGGGCTTCACGTTCCACCCGCCCGACGACGTGCGGCTGCGCTCGCACTACAGCCGGCTGTCGTCCTTTCGCGCCCACGTGCGCAAGGATCACCCGCTCGCGCGCAAGCGCCGGGCGCTGCGCCTGGTCGACCTGCTGCCGTATCGCGGCGCCACGCTGGACGAGAGCTTCGGCGTGCGCAAGCTCATCGCCGCCGCGGAGCTGGAGGAGAACGTTTCCCTGCCCGCGGTCCTGCAGACCAACTCCTTCAAGGTGCTCTGGGAATTCGCCGCGCAGGGCATGGGCTACATCCTGGCGCCGCGCAGCCTGCCCCTGAAAGGCGCGCAGTTGCGCCAGCTCGTCTCGCTGCCGCTGGCCAGCCCGCTGCTCAACCGCAGCCGCATCCATGTGCTGACGCGCGCCGGGCGTCACCTGCCGCCCGCGGCGGCCCAGTTCCTGCGCCACGTCGTACAGGCTATGCCGCACGTCTGAGCCGGCGCGCGGGCGCCTGCGCCGCGGTCCCGCACGCCGGCCGGCGACCGTTGATGAAAGCGCAACAAAGCACGCAATCTGCTGCCATTGGTGCATGCAGAGCGCCTCGCTAGACTCCGTTACAACGGCCCCCGCGGCCCACAGTATCCGGAGCCAGCATGCGTGCATCATCCGTCGTAACCGCCGCCCAGCGGCATCTGCAAACCCGCCGGGCGTTGCTGGCCGCCATCGCCGCGCTGCCTTTCGCCGGCGCGCGCGCGGCCGCGCCCTACCCCACGCTCAAGCCGATCAGCCTGGTGGTGCCCTACCCCGCGGGCGGCGCCAGCGACGCCTCGGCGCGCATCCTGAGCGGGCCCATCGGCGAGAGCCTGGGCCAGCAGGTGATCGTGGAAAACGTGGCCGGGGGCACCGGCATCCTCGGGGCGATGCGCGTGCTGAACACCGGCAGCGACGGCTACGCCATGCTGCACGGCTCGCCCAACGAAGTCATCCTCTCGCCTCTCACCAACAAGGCGGCACGCTATCAGCCGGAAGACTTCCGCCTGACCCAGCCCCTTTCCGAAGTCGTGCTGGTGCTGCTGACGCGCCAGGGGCTGCCGCCCGCCACCCTCGACGAGTTCATCGCCTACGCCCGCGAGCCGCGCAGCAAGCCTCTCACCTATGGCAGCGTGGGGATAGGTTCGCTCTACCACCTGGTGACGGAGCACCTGGGCCAGCGCGTCGGCGCAGATCTGCTGCACGTGCCCTACAAGGGTGCCGCCCCGGTGCTGCAGGACTTGAGCGGCGGCCAGATCGATTTCGCGGTCCTGCCGTTCCAGACCAACATGCTGGGGCTGGTCGAGCAGGGCCGCATGAACCTGCTGACCAGCTTCTCGAACACGCTGCCGCCGCCGCTCGCGCATCTGCCGAAGATCGGCAGCAGCCGCGAAGTGCCGGATTTCGAGTACACCATCGGCGGCGGCTACTTCGTGCCGCGCGACACGCCGCAGGAGGCCGTGGACAAGCTGCGCGTGGCCGTGGGCAGCGCCATCGCCCGGCCGGATATCCGGGAACGCATGGAGGCCGAAGGACGGCTGGTCAAGCAGCCGGGCTCGCAGCAGGAAGCGGACGACTACTTCGCGGCCGAGATCGCCAAGTACCGCAATCTCGTGCAAGCCGTGGGTTTCGAGCCGACCTGACGGTCGGCCTCAGCCGCGCAGCAGCGGCACGCCGATCAGCCAGCGGTGTGCGAACAGCAGGAAGGCGGCATAGACCAGAAGGCCCGAGACGACGGCCACCAGATCGTTCCAGGGCCACGCCGGCGCGCCGGCTATCGAGCGCTTGGGGCGGCGCGACAGCGAGGCGATGTCGGCCAGCGCCCACAGGCCGAACACGCCGAACAGCAGAACGTCGGCGAGATTGCCGTTGGCGAGCAGGTGCGCACAGGCCCACAGCACCGTGGCGATCAGCATCGGGTGGCACAAGGCATGCGCGATGCGGCCCGGCAGGTAGGCCGCCAGAATCAGCGGAAACACCGGCACCATCAGCAGCATTGCCAGGTGCCGGCCGGCGCCCGGCGGCGTATAGAGGAGATAGGGCGCATACCTGGACAGGCCGTAGCCATAGACGATCATGGCCAGACCGATGATCGAGACCAGGGCGTACATGGCTTTCCAGGGCCCCTCGCTGCCCAGGCGGCGGATCGCCGCCGTGCGAGTGCCAGGCCGTACGATCTCGATCGAATGGATGCCGAAGAACAGAATCAAGCCGACGATGAGCCAGGTCATGGACGGTGCGCACAGATAGCCGGAGTGCGTCGATGATAGCGGCATTCGGCGGTGGCCGGCAGTGTGCCCGCCGTCTTTCGACGGCGCGCCGGGGGTGCGCGGTGTGTGCCCGCCGCGCCCGTTCTCCATTAGCATGAGCAGGACACCGCCCTACTGCCGGCGTCCAGCCCCGAGGATCTGCGCCATGCCGTCGTCCACCGCCACGCTCGCCGCTCTCTGGCAACTCGCCGGCCTGCCCGGCTCCGCCCTCGAGCAAGCTCGATTGAGCGGCCGGGACCCGGTCTTCCCGTCCAGCTTTCCGGTCGCGCTGGCGGCCCAGGCGAGCCTGGCCGCCGCGGGCCTGGCGGCGTGTGAATTCGCGCACGCGCGAGACGCGCAGCGTCAGCAGGTGGCGGTCGACGCCACGCACGCCGCGGTGGAGTCGACCGGCTGGTTCAGCCTGGACGGCACGGTACCCGACATCTGGGACCCGATCACGGGCCTGTATCGCACGGCCGACGGCCACGTGCGCATCCACGCCAACTTCGCGCACCATCGCGACGGGGCGCTGCGCCTGCTGGGGCTGGAGCCGGCGCGCGCCACGCGCGCCGACGCCGAACAGGCACTGCTGGACTGGAAGGCACTGGAATTCGAGGCGGCGGCCGCCAGCCGCGGCCTGGTGTGCACGGCGCTGCGCACCTTCGCGCAATGGGATGCCACGCCGCAAGGCGAAGCGCTGGCGGCCCAGCCGTTGATGCGGTTCACGCGCATCGGCGATGCGCCGCCACGCAGTTGGAGCCGGCCCGCCGCGAACGACCCGCCGCTGCACGGCGTGCGCGTGCTCGACCTCACGCGCATTCTGGCCGGCCCGGTCGGCGGCCGCACGCTGGCCGCCCTGGGCGCCGACGTCATGCTGGTGAACTCGCCCCGCTTGCCGAACATCGCGGCGATCGCCGACACCAGCCGCGGCAAGCGTTCGGCACACGTCGATCTGCACACCCCGACCGGCAGGCAGACGCTATGGCGTCTCGTCGACGAAGCGCACGTCTTCTCGCAGGGCTATCGTCCCGGCGGCCTGGCCGCGCTCGGCTTCTCGCCGCAGGCGCTGGCACAAAAGCGCCCCGGCATGGTCTGCGTCTCGCTCACGGCCTACGGCACCCAGGGGCCATGGGCCGGGCGCCGCGGCTTCGACTCGCTGGTGCAGACGGCCATGGGCTTCAACCATGCCGAGGGGGAAGCCGAAGGCAAGGGCAGGCCCCGCCCCATGCCGATGCAGATCCTGGACCAGGCCACCGGCTTGCTCATGGCCTTCGGCGCCAGTGCCGCGCTCTGGCGGCAGACGCAGGAAGGCGGCAGTTGGCAGGTCGACGTCTCGCTGGCCCAGACCGCCCAGTGGCTGCGCGGCCTGGGCCGGGTCGAGGACGGGCTGGCGGCCCAGCCGCCCGCCATCGAACCCTATCTCGAAGACAGCGCATCGGGCTTCGGCGCCCTGCGGGCAGTGCGCCCGGCCGTGCAGTTGAGCCGCACCGCCGCCCGCTACGCGCGCCCGTCGGTCCCGCCGGGCAGCGACGCGCCGGTGTGGTAGCGCGCAGCGGGCACGCCAGCGCCGAGGGGCGCCCGCCTGTGCCCCCGTTGGCATAAGAATGAGAATAAGTATTAGAATCAAACGTTCTATTTCAAGCGCCTACGTCCGCTCGCCCCATGCCCCGCGCTGCCTACCCCCGAAAAGACTGGCTCGCCCACTACGCCGAGCTGATCGGCCGGTGGCGCCGCGGCGGGCGCGGGCGCGAGGACGGCGAGGACGCCATGCACGACACCGTGCTCGGCATGCTGGAAGGCGGTGTGGGCGCGATCTGCGATCCACGGGCGTACATGGCGCGCGGCACCTCGAACCGTCTGATCAGTTGGCACCGCCACGTCAACGCGCTCGAATTCACCTCGCTGGACGCCATGAGCGACGCGGAGCATCCCAGCATGCCCGGCGCGGACGGCGGGATCCGCTTCCAGCAGTTGGCCGACGCCCTCGCCGAAGCCCTCGAGGAACTGCCGCTCAAGTGCCGGCAGGTCTATGTCATGTGCCGACTGGAAGGCTGGAGCCACAGCGAGATCGCGCGCGAAATGGGGCTCTCGCGCAGCATGGTCGAGAAATACATGACCCGTTCCGTGCGCCACATCAACGTCCGTCTGCAGAACCATGGGCCGTACTGACGACGGCACGCCCTCGCCAGACGCAGGCGCAGCCGACCCGCTCGAACGTCCGGGCGACGCCGCGCACTGGTTCGCGCGCATGCAGTCGGGCGAGACGAGCGCCCAGGACCGCCGCGACTTCGATGCCTGGTGCGCGGCCGACCCCGCACATCTACGCGATTACCGGCGTCTGCTCGCGCAATGGCAGGTGGCGGCTCTCGTGCCCCGCCAGCGGCTGCACAGGCTCATGCAGGCCGCATCCACACCCGCCGTACCGCCCGATCCGTCTCGCCGGCGCTTCGGCCTGGCCGCCGGCGCCCTGGCGCTCGCCGCCGCGGCGGGGCTGGCCGCGCACGCTCTGCGCCCGACCGACCGCGTGAGCCTGGCGCTCGCCACCCCCCAGGGCGAACGGCGCGAGGTCATCCTGCCGGACGGCTCGACGGTGCATTTGAACGCGGCCACCGAGCTGGCCGTCCGTTTCGATCACAGCCAGCGCCACGTCGAGCTGCTGCGCGGCGAGGCCTTCTTCACGGTGCGGCACGATGCCGGCCGTCCCTTCGTGGTGGACGGCGGCCTCGGCCAGGTGACCGTGACCGGCACGCGCTTCGATGTGCGGCGCGATGCCGACGCCCTGCGCGTCACGGTGGCCTCGGGTTCGGTGCGCCTGCAGTCGGGCCCGTGGTGGCACGCGGGCGAGCGCCGCCTGACGGCCGGCCAGCAGGCGCTCGCCTATGCGGACCGCACGCTCAGCGAGGCGGTCAAGGTGGACGTCGACCAATCGCTGGCCTGGCAGCGCGGCAAGGTGATCTTCAACGACGCACCGCTCGCAACGGTCATCGACGAGATGAACCGCTACCTGCCGCAGCCCGCACGTCTGCAGGCATTGGGCCTGGCGCAGTACCGCGTGTCCGGGATCTTCGGTGTGGACGATCCCGATGCCCTGCTCGACGCCCTCCCCGCCATTGCGCCCGTGACCGTCTTGCGCCTGGGCGACGGCCGCGTGGCAGTGCTCGCACGCTGAGGCGGCGGGATAAGCCCGTCGCGCCAGTGCGGCGCATCCACGGCGGGAGCCGCGCCCGATACCTGCCCGCGCCGCCTCGGACACGCGCTCGCCTTTGGCCTGTTACAAAATAGTATCGATTCTCATTACGGTTAAACAGGGTGTCATGCGTCTGGAGAGTAAGAGGCGCGGCGACGCCGGCCTCCAGACACCGATTCCCGCGCGGGCGAGCCCCGCGTCTTCTCTATACCGGAAACGCGCATTGTGAACACCGTCTTCTGCCGGCCCAGCCGGCCCCTGCCGCTACGCACCTTCACCGGCCGCATGAGCGCGCTCGCCGTCGCGCTCGCCCTGGCCCTGGCGGCCGCCCCCGCTCCGACGCTGGCGCAGGAAGCGCCCGCCCGCGTGGACATCCCGGCACAGCCGCTGGGCGACGCGCTGCTGCAACTGGGCGAACAGACCTCCCTGCAGATCTTCTTCGCCCAGGACGTGGTGAGCGGATTGAACGCCCGTCCGGTGTCCGGCACGCTGGCGCCGGAAGCCGCCCTGCGCGTCCTGCTGCAGGGCACGGGCATCGACTACGTGCGCAACGGCAACAATGTCACGCTCTCGCGCGCCAGCGCCACGGGCGCTGCGAACGCCGCGGGCGCGGGCGCCACGGATGTCGCCCAGCTCGCCGCCGTCACCGTGAGCGCCGGCATCCTGGGCGACCTGGCCCCGGCCTATGCGGGCGGCCAGGTGGCGACCGGCGGCAGCCTGGGCCTGCTCGGCTCCGAAGACGTGATGGATACGCCGTTCAGCACGGTCAACTACACGTCCGAACTGCTCTACGACCAGCAGGCGCGCACACTGGCCGATGTGGTGGTCAACGACGCTTCCGTGCGCGGCCTGACCTCCACGGGCGGCTTCGGCGAGGATTTCCAGATCCGCGGCTTTCCGGTCGGCAGCGGCGACGTGAGCGTGAACGGGCTGTACGGCCTGGTGTCCTCCAGCCGGGTGCCGGTGCAGATCCTCGAGCGCGTCGAAGTCCTCAAGGGGCCGGGCGCCTTCATGCGCGGCATCCCGCCCAACGGCAGCGTGGGCGGCGCCATCAACGTCGTCGCCAAGCGTGCGGACGACGAACCGCTGGCGCGCGCCACGCTGGGCTACATGAGCAAGTCCAACGTCACCGGCCAGATCGACCTGGGCCGCCGCTTCGGCGAGGACAACGCCTGGGGCGTGCGCTTCAACGGCGTCAAGCGCGGCGGCGAGGCCACGCTGCGCGACGGCAAGCAGGGCCTGGACATGGGCGCCGTCGGCGTGGACTACCGCGGCGACCGCCTGCGCTGGTCGCTGGACGCGATCCACCAGGAAGACGTGCTGGAGAACATCCGCTCGCAGATCGGCTGGCAGGACGACGTCAGCGAGTTGCCCGCCCCGCCCGACGGACGCACCAACTTCTATCCCGGCACGCGCCTCACGCAGCGCGACAGCACGGTGATGTCCCGGCTCGAATACGACTTCACCGACCGCATCACCGGCCACGTCGCCCTGGGTTATCGCGACGGCGACGTGCGCCAGATCTTCCCGGTCACGGTGGCTGCCGGCCTTCCGGCGCAACGCCTGTCGGTGGACAGCGACGGCAATTTCAACGTCGTCAGCACCTACTACGACTCCTACACCAAGACCTTCAGCGGCGACGCTGGCCTGACGGCACGCTTCAATACCGGCAGCGTCGGCCACCGCGTGGCCCTGGGCATGACCTACCTCGACCAGGAGGCCGGCAACCTGTACACCCGGGGCGACGACACCGTAGCCTCGAACATCTACGATCCTGTGCCGATCCCGCCGCTGCCGGGTACGCGCGGCGAGCCGCCGAAGGTGTCGGACACTGCGCTGACCAGCATCGCCATCTCCGATACCGTGTCCTTCGCCGACGACCGTGTGCTGCTGACGCTCGGTGCGCGCCGCCAGACCGTGGACGTGGACAGCTACAACGCGGCCGGCGCAGTCACCTCGGGCTACCGCGCCAGCGCCGTCTCGCCCGTGGCGGGCATCGTGGTCAAACCCTGGGACAACGTCTCGGTCTACGCCAACTTCACGCAGGGCCTGACGCGCGGCACCGTCGTCGGGGAGCAGTACGAGAACCGCGGCGAAGTGCTCGCACCCTTCAAATCCAAGCAGTACGAGACCGGCGTCAAGGTCGATTGGGGCAAGCTGACCACCACCGCCGCGCTGTACCAGATCGCCCGGCCCGCCGGTCAGGCCGACACCGAGAACAACATCTACGGCTACTTCGGCGAGCAGCGCAACCGGGGCCTCGAGCTGACCGCCTACGGGGAGATCATGCCCAGCCTGCGCCTGCTGGCGAGCGCTGCCTTCATCGACAGCGAGCTCACGAAGACGCAAGGCGGCCTGAACCAGGGCAACCGCCCCTCGGGCGTACCGACCAGCACCTACAACCTCGGGCTGGACTGGGACACGCCGTGGGTGGATGGCCTCAGCCTGAACGGCCGCGTGATCCGGACTTCCTCGGTGTACCTCAACAACAACAATACGCTGGGCCTGTCCGGCTACACCCGCTTGGACGTGGGTGCGCGCTACCGCACCGAGATCGCCGGCAAGGAGGTCGTGCTGCGCGCGAACATCGAGAACCTCGCCGACAAGCGCTACTGGCTGGCCTCGGGCTCGTTCGTCACCAACGCGGCGGGCCGCACCTACATGCTGTCGGCCTCGGTCAACTACTGAGCTTCGCCAGCTCGGGCGCGGCGACCGGCGGCACGCCGCCGCCGCGCCCGCGTCACGCCAGCGCGCGGCGCAGCTCGTTGGCGCAAAGCTGCACCGCCGTCTCGGTTTCGTCGAACGCCTTGCCCATGGTGATGAAGCCGTGGATCATGCGTTCGAAGCTGACCAGCGTGGCGCGGTTGCCGGCCTCCGTGAGGCGCTGCGCGTAGTACAGCCCCTCGTCGCGCAGCGGGTCGTAGCCCGCGGTGATCACCAGCGCCGGCGGCAGTCGGGCGAGATCCTCGTGCAGCAGCGGCGACGCCCGCCAGTCGGTATCGTGGCGGTCGTCGATCAGGTAGTGGTCGTGAAAGTACGTCATGGTGTCGCGCGTCAGCACATACCCGTCGCCGTTGGTCTCGTGCGAGGGCGTCCCGCGCCGCTGGTCGGTGGCCGGGTAGATCAGCAACTGGAAGGCGATGCGCGGCATGTCGGCGTGATCGCGGGCGTACAGGCTCGCCACGGCCGCGAGGTTGCCGCCGGCGCTGTCGCCGCCCACCGCCAGGCGCGAGGCATCCAGGCCGAGCCGCCCGGCCTCGGCGGCCACCCAGCGCGTGGCGGCAAGGCAATCGTCCACCGCGGCCGGAAAGCGGTGCTCCGGCGCCAGCCGGTAATCCACCGCCACCACCGCGCAGCCCGAGGCCTGGGCCAATTGTCGGCACAAGGTATCGTGAGTCTGCAGATCGCCGATCACCCAGCCGCCGCCGTGGTAATAGACCAGCACCGGCAGCCGGCCCTGCTGCGGCGTGCTCGCCGCATACAGGCGCAGCGCAATGGGGCCGTGGGGCCCCGGCGCCGACAGATCCTCCACCCGGGCGAGCGCCGGCGGCTCGGGCTGGGTCAATGCCCCGCGTTCACGGTACTGCTGGCGCGCCGCCTCCGGCGGCTGAGTATGGATCGGCGCAATGCCGCGCTCGGCCATGAGGTCGATCAGAACGCGCGCCTGGGGATGCAGCATGGGTAGGTCTCCTGGGGCGGCCCGCGCGAATCCCGATTGCGCCGCGCGGCCTTCTTTGTAAGAATTGTCTGGAACAACGATCCACCTGGTACAAAGTAGAGTCCGGCCGATTCGGTTGTCAAGCCGCGTCGCGCAGCTCGGACACAACAGTACCCGCGCCCTCCGGCAGCGGGCACGCCACCAAGGAGACAGCAGCGATGCGGGATCAAGTCACTCCCGGGACATCCGCCCCGGGCATGCCGGCCGCCGAGCACGTCGACGTGCTCGTGCTGGGCGCGGGCATTTCCGGCATCGGCGCCGGCCATCATCTGCGCACCCAATGCCCAAAGCGCAGCTTCGTCATCGTCGACGAGCAGGACGGCTACGGCGGCACGTGGTGGACGCACCGCTACCCCGGCGTGCGCTCCGACAGCGAGCTCTACACCTTCGGCTATCGCTTCAAGCCGTGGTCCGGCCCGCCCATCGCCACCGGCGCCGAGATCCTCGACTACCTCGGCGAGGTGGTGCGCGAGGACGAGCTCGAACCGCGCATGCGGCTGCGCCACCGCGTGCTGTCGGCGAACTGGTGCAGCGAGCGCGCCCGCTGGACGGTCGAGGGCCGCCGCACCGATACCGGCGAGCCGTTCCGCTACACCGCCTCCTTCCTCTGGATGGGCCAGGGCTACTATCGCCACGACCAGGGCTACACGCCGACCTGGCCGGGCATGGAGGATTTTCGCGGCCCCGTCATCCATCCGCAGCAGTGGCCCGACGATCTCGACCTCACGGGCAAGCGCGTGGTGCTGATCGGCTCGGGCGCCACCGCCGCCACCGTGCTGCCCGCGCTGGCCGGCCAGTGCGAGCACATCACCATGCTGCAGCGCTCGCCCACGTATTTCGTCACCAAGCGCAACGTCAACGAGCTGGCCGACCTGCTGCGCGAGCTGGACATCCCCGCCGAATGGACCCACGAGATCGTGCGGCGCAAGGTGCTCAAGGAACAGCGCGAGGTGATCCGGCGCTCGTTCGAGGAGCCCGACGCATTGCGCCGCGAGCTGCTCGCCGGCGTGCGCCAGCATCTCGGTTCGGACGAACTCGTCGAGAAGCACTTCACGCCCAGTTACCGGCCCTGGCAGCAGCGCATCGCCTTCGTGCCCGATGCTGACCTCTTCGGGGCGATCCGCACGGGCCAGGCCTCGGTGGTCACCGACACCATCGAGCGCTTCGAGCCCGACGGCATCCGCCTCGCCTCGGGCGAGTTCCTGCCCGCCGACGTCGTCATCAGCGCCACCGGTCTGAACCTGAGCGTGATGGGCGACATCGCCTTCGCAGTCGACGGCGGGCCCGTCGACTTCTCGCGCACGGTGGGCTATCTCGGCGCCATGTTCACCGACGTGCCCAACCTGATATGGGTGTTCGGCTACTTCCGCGCGAGCTGGACGCTGCGCGTGGACCTGCTCGCCGACTTCATGTGCCGCCTGCTCGCGCACATGGACGAGATCGGCGCCAGCCAGGTCATGCCGCAGTTGCGGCCCGAAGACGGCGACATGACGCTGCTGCCCTGGGTGGACGCCGCCAACTTCAACCCCGGCTACCTCATGCGCATCCTGGACCGCCTGCCGCGCCAGAGCAGCCGCGCGCCGTGGCGCCACACCCAGGACTACTGGGAAGACCAGCGCGAACTCGCCAGCGCCGCGCTGGACGACGGCACGCTGGTCTACGGCATGCCCCCGCAGCCCTTGCGGCGCACGGCATGAGCGCTCCCGCCCGGCCGCCCGAAGGGAGCGCGACTCCTCCCTCGGGGAGGATGTCGCGCAGCGACAGCAGGGTCCCTCAGGCCGCGGCTCAGCCGTAGACCGGAAACCGCGCGGTCAGCGTCGCCACCTGCTCACGCACGTGCGCGATGCGCGCCGGCTCCTGCGGCGCATCCAGCACGTCGGCCACCAGGTGGCCCACCTGCCGCGCCTCGTCTTCGCCGAAGCCGCGCGTGGTCATCGCCGGCGTGCCCAGCCGGATGCCGGAGGTCACGAACGGCTTTTCCGGATCGTTGGGAATGGCGTTCTTGTTGACGGTGATGTGCGCCTCGCCCAGCACGCGCTCGGCGTCCTTGCCGGTGATGCGCTTGGCGCGCAGGTCGACCAGCATGAGATGGCTTTCCGTGCGGCCCGAGACGATGCGCAGGCCGCGCGCGATCAGGGTGTCGGCGAGCACCTGGGCGTTCTTCGCCACCTGCTGCTGGTAGCGCTTGAACCCGGGCGCGAGCGCCTCCTGGAAAGCGACGGCCTTGCCCGCGATGACGTGCATCAGCGGGCCGCCCTGCAGGCCGGGGAAGATCGCGCTGTTGATCTTCCTGGCGATGTCCTCGTGGTTGGTGAGCACCACGCCGCCGCGCGGCCCGCGCAGGCTCTTGTGCGTGGTGGAGGTGACCACGTCGGCATGCGGCAGCGGGTTGGGATATTCGCCCGCCGCGATCAGGCCCGCGTAGTGCGCCATGTCGACCATCAGCCGCGCGCCCACCGCCTTGGCGACCCGGGCGAAGCGTTCGAAGTCGATGCGCAGGGCATACGCCGAGGCGCCGGCGATGATGAGCTTGGGCCTGTGCTCGTGGGCAAGGCGCTCCATCGCGTCGTAGTCGATCTCCTCGCGCGCGTCCAGGCCGTAGCTCACCACCTTGAACCATTTTCCGCTCAGGTTGAGCGCCATGCCGTGCGTGAGATGGCCGCCTTCGGCCAGGCTCATGCCCATGATGGTGTCGCCGGGGTCGAGCAGGGCGAGAAAGACCGACTGATTGGCCTGCGAGCCGGAGTTTGCCTGCACATTGGCGTACTGCGCGCCGAAGAGCTGCTTCAGGCGGTCGATGGCGAGCTGCTCGACAAGGTCGACGTATTCGCAGCCGCCGTAGTAGCGCTTGCCGGGATAGCCCTCGGCATACTTGTTGGTGAGCTGCGAACCCTGCGCGGCCATCACCGCGGGCGAGGCGTAGTTCTCGGAGGCGATCAGCTCGATGTGGTCCTGCTGGCGCTGGTCTTCCCGCAGGATGGCAGCGTGGACCTCGGGGTCGATCCGGGCGAGGGTGTATTCGGTGCGCGGGAACATGGCAATGCCCTTGAAGGAAAAAAATCCCGGCCGATGGCCGGGATCGTGACGATCAGGCCACGCTTTCGCGCAGCGCCCGGGCTGCCGAGACCATGTTGGTCAGGGCCGGAATCACCTCGTTCCACTGCCGCGTCTTCAGGCCGCAGTCGGGGTTGACCCACAGGCGTTCGGCGGGAATGCGCTCGGCGGCCTTCTTCATGAGGTTGACCATGTGCGCCTCGGTCGGGATGTTGGGCGAATGGATGTCGTACACGCCCGGGCCGATTTCGTTGGGATACTTGAAGTCGTCGAACGCGTCGAGCAGTTCCATGTCCGAACGCGAGGTCTCGATGGTGATGACGTCGGCGTCCATGTCGGCGATCGAGGCGATGATGTCGTTGAACTCCGAATAGCACATGTGGGTGTGGATCTGCGTCTCGTCGGCCACCCCGTTGGCGGTGATGCGGAAGCACTCCACGGCCCAGTCGAGGTATTCCTGCCATTGCGCGCGGCGCAGCGGCAGGCCCTCGCGCAGCGCGGCCTCGTCGATCTGGATCACGCGCACGCCGGCCTGCTCCAGGTCCAGCACCTCCTGGCGGATGGCGAGCGCGAGCTGGCGGCACGACACCGCACGCGGCTGGTCGTCACGCACGAAGGACCAGTTGAGGATCGTGACCGGGCCGGTCAGCATGCCCTTCATCGGCTTGTCGGTGAGCGACTGGGCGTAGCGGATCCATTCCACCGTCATGGCCTTCGGGCGGCTGATGTCGCCGAACAGGATGGGCGGCTTCACGCAGCGCGAACCGTAGGACTGCACCCAGCCGAACTGGCTGAACGCGTAGCCGTCCAGTTGCTCGCCGAAGTACTCGACCATGTCGTTGCGCTCGGCCTCGCCGTGCACCAGCACGTCCAGGCCCAGGGCTTCCTGCTCGCGCACGCTGCGCGCGATCTCGGCGCGCATTGCGGCCTGGTAGGCGGCTTCGTCGATCTCGCCGGCCTTGAACTGGCTGCGCGCCTGGCGGATGTCGGCGGTCTGCGGGAAGGAGCCGATGGTGGTGGTGGGGAACTTCGGCAGCTTGAGCAGGGCGGCCTGCCTGGCGGCGCGCTCGGCGTACGGCTGCTGGCGCTCGCCGAGACGGGCATCGACCTTGGCCAGCGCGGCCTTGACCGCCGGATTGTTCACGCGCGGCGAGTTGCGGCGCGCCTGGATGTCGGCGCCGTTGGCGTCCAGCTCGGCGCGCACAGCCTGACGGCCCTGGTTCAAGGCCTGCGCCAGCACACGCACCTCGTCGAGCTTCTGCAGCGCGAACGCCAGCCACGACTTCACCTCGGCATCGAGCTTCTGTTCGCTGGCCAGATCCACCGGCACGTGCAGCAGCGAGCACGAGGGCGCGATCCACAGCCGCTCGCCCAGGCGCTGGGCCAGGGGCTCCAGCCAATCCAGCGTGGCGTTCAGATCGGTCTTCCAGATGTTGCGGCCGTTGACCACGCCCAGCGAGAGCACCGAGTCGGCGGGCAGCGCCTCGATCAGCGGCAGCACGTCGTCGCGCCCGTTGACGGCATCCACGTGCAGGCCCGCGACCGGCAGGCGGGCGGCGAGCGCGACGTTCTCGAGCAACTGGCCGAAGTAGGTCGCGAGCAGCAGCTTGACGCGGCTCGTCTTCAGCTCGCCGTAGGCGGTCTCGAAAGCGCCCTGCCACGCGGCGTCGAGCTCGGTGACCAGGACGGGTTCGTCGATCTGCACCCATTCCACGCCCTGGGCGGCGAGCGTCTCCAGCAACTGCGCATACACCGGCAGCAGCCGGGGCAGCAGCGCCAGCCGATCCGAATCGTCCTTGGCCTTGCCGATGGCGAGGTAGGTCACCGGCCCGACGATGACCGGCTTGGCCTTCACGCCCTGAGCCTGGGCCTCGGCGAGCTGCTCCAGCAGGCGGCCGGCGTCGAGCTTGAACTCGGTACCGGCGGTGAACTCGGGGACGATGTAGTGGTAGTTGGTGTCGAACCACTTGGTCATCTCGCCCGCGGCCACGCCGCCGCAGCAGCCGGCGTGCGCCTCCGCGGCCTGGGCCGAACGCCCGCGCGCCACGCGAAAGTAGTTGTCCAGCACGTCGCCATGAAAACCGCGCACGCGTTCGGGCAGGTTGCCCAGCGTGAAGCTCATGTCGAGCACTTGGTCGTAGAACGAGAAGTCGCCGACCGGCACCAGGTCCAGCCCGGCCTGGTTCTCCCAGTGGCGCTGGCGCAGCTTCGCGCCGCTCGCCTTGAGTTCGGCCAGGGACGATTGGCCCTTCCAGTAGGCTTCCTGGGCGAACTTGAGTTCGCGCTTGGCGCCGATGCGCGGAAATCCGAGATTGTGAGTGCGTGCCATGGTGTAAGTCCAATAGGAAGCCCACCCCCTATGCGCTGACGCGCGCCCCCTCGAGGGGGCGGCACTGGCGGACCGGCAAAGCCGGATCCGCTGTGCCCCGGGTGGTGCGGCGTACTTTCATGCGTCGCGGGTGGCGCGATGCGTGGTGGAGTAATTGAAACCGTAGACCCGCATGCTACGCAGACCGATTCATGAATGAAAATGGTAATATTTCATCAATCTATTATTTTCATTCATACGAACCGCAGCCATGGCCATCCTCGACCGAGCCCATCTCGACATCGTGCGCGCCGTCGACCAGCACGGCTCGCTCACTGCCGCGGCCGCCAGCCTGCACCTCACCCAGTCCGCCTTGAGCCACACGGTGCGCAAGCTGGAAGACCAGCTCGGCGTACCGATCTGGCATCGCGAAGGCCGCAGTCTGCGTCCCACCCAGGCCGGCCAGTACCTCCTGGCCGTCGCCAAGCGCCTGCTGCCGCAGCTCGATCAGGCCGAGGAGCGCCTGCGCCAGTTCGCGCGTGGCGAGCGGGGCACGCTGCGCATCGGCATGGAGTGCCACCCGTGCTATCAGTGGCTGCTCAAGATCGTCTCGCCCTACCTCGCCGAGTGGCCCATGGTGGACGTGGACGTCAAGCAGAAATTCCAGTTCGGCGGCATCGGCGCGCTCTTCGCGCACGAGATCGACATGCTGGTCACGCCGGACCCCCTGTACAAGCCGGGCCTGCGCTTCGAGCCGGTGTTCGACTACGAGCAGGTCCTGGTGGTGAGCCTGGCCCACCCGCTGCGCACGGCCGACCACGTCGAGCCGCATCAGCTCTCGGACGAGACGCTCATCACCTACCCGGTCAGCACCGACCGCCTCGATGTGTACACACGCTTTCTGACGCCGGCGGGCGTCAGCCCGCGCCGCCACAAGCCCATCGAGACCACCGACATCATGCTGCAGATGGTGGCCAGCGGGCGCGGCGTGGCGGCCCTGCCGCGCTGGCTGGTCGAAGAGAACGCCGAGCGCTTCGGCGTGGTGCCGGTCAAGCTCGGCCCGACCGGCGTGGACAAGCAGATATTCCTGGGCTTTCGGGAAGCGGAAGCCGACATCGACTACCTGGGGGCCTTCGTCGAACTGGCGCGGGCGCGGCGGGACGCCTGAATCCGCTGCGCAGCCGCACCCTGCGGCGCGGGCCAGCGCACCGACCCGGCGGGAACCCCGCTTGCTATTCGCCGCCCCGCCGCCCGGCTCTACACTGTCGGGCCGAACGGTTCGCCCGCACGTCGCCCGCGAGCCCGATCCGCTCGACGACAACAAGAACGTGCGTGTCACGGCGGTGAGACGCCACGCAGGAACGCTTCAGGCATGACAACAGACATCGTGGTGGTTCTCGGCATCGCCCTCGCGGCGATCCTGCTGTTCGCAACGGAAAAGCTCAGGATGGACGCAGTGGCCCTGCTGGTGCTCGCCAGCCTGGCCATCACTGGGCTGGTCACGCCGGGCGAGGCGGTCAGCGGATTCAGCAACTCGGCCACCATCACGGTGGCCGCCATGTTCGTGCTCGCCGCGGGGCTGCAGAACAGCGGCGCGCTCACCGGCATCGGCCGCCTCCTGGGCAAGGCCAGGTCGCCGTTCCTGTTCCTGCTCACCCTGTTCCTGATCCTCGCCGTGGTCGCGCCCTTCGTGAACAACACCGCGGTGGTCGCCGTGTTCATGCCGCTGGTCATCGCGGCCACGGCCAGCGTGGGCATGCCCGCCTCCAAGGCCCTGATCCCGCTGTCCTACGTCTCCCAGATGGCGGGCGTGTGCACCCTTGTCGGCACCTCGACCAACCTGCTGGTCAACGGCATCGCCCGGGACCTGGGCCATCCGGGCTTCGGCATGTTCGAGTTCACGCCCCTGGGCGTGATCTGCATGGTGGTGGGTTGCCTGTACCTGCTCACCATCGGCCGCTGGCTGCTGCCCGACACCAAGGCCTCGGAACTCGCGGACAGCCAGGAGATCGGCAAGTACGTCACGGAGCTGCGCGTCATGCCCGACGCCAAGCTGCTCGGCCAGACCGTGGGCGAGGCCAAGCTCGGCGAGGAGTACGGCGTGTTCGTGCTCGAGCTGATGCGTGGCGACGAGGAAGTCTGGTCGCCACGCTCGCAAGTCCTCGAGGAAGGCGACGTGCTGCTCGCGCGCGGCGAGTGGTCCAAGCTGGAAGAACTCTGCAAGAGCCAGGGGCTGGAGCTCAACGCGCGCACCAAGCTCAAGCACCGCAGGAACAAGGACGACGAGGACGTGCCGCAGGTGCTGACCGAGGTCATGATCGCCCCGCGCTCGCGGGCGTCGGGCAGCACGCTCGCCACGCTGGACCGCCGCTGGCAGCACGACGCCACGGTGCTGGCCATCCATCGCCGCGGCCAGATCCTGCGCGAAAAGCTCAAGGACGTGCGCCTGATGGTCGGCGACGTGCTGCTGATGACCACGTCGGAGACCGAGATGCCGGCCCTGCGCAAGGACGCCAACGTCATCGTGCTGTCCGAGCGCAACGACGACCCGCCCAAAGGCTGGCGCGCCCCGTTCGCGCTGGTCACCATGGTGCTGGTGATCGGCATCTCCGCCATCGGCTGGCTGCCGATCTCGATCACCGCGCTGGCCGGGGCCGTCGCCATGACGCTGGCCGGCTGCCTGGACGCCGACGACGTCTACGACGCCATCGACTGGCGCATCATCATCCTGCTGGCCGGCCTGCTGCCGCTGGGCGTGGCCATGAGCCAGACCGGCGCGGCCGGGTTCATCGTCGAGAACACCATCGGCCTGGTCGCCTCGCACGGGCCGCTGGTGGTGCTCGCCGTGCTGTACCTCATGGCCCTGCTCTTGACCGAATTCATGAGCAACGCCGCGGCGGCCGTGCTGCTCACGCCGATCGGCATGTCCACCGCCAACATGCTGGACGTGAACCCCACGCCCTTCCTGATCGCCGTCACCTTCGCCGCCTCGACCAGCTTCTCCACCCCGGTCGGCTACCAGACCAACACCATGGTCTACAGCGCCGGCGGCTATCGCTTCGTGGACTTCATCAAGGTCGGCCTGCCCCTGAACCTGATCTTCTGGGTGCTGGGCGTGATCTTCATTCCCATCCTGTGGCCGTTCTGAGCGGCGCGCGCCGGCGGCGCGCCCGCCTCATGCCGGCTTGACCCGGTAGTCGCGCAGCACATCGCCATCGGGCTGCAGGCCGAGCCCCGGGCCGGGCGGCAGCGCGAACGCGCCGTCCTGGACGTCCAGGGCGCCGCCGTACAGCGACGCCTCCGGACCGACGACGAAATGCTCGATGCTCATGCGCGGCGCCGCCGGCTGTGCGGCGATGAGGTGCAGCGTGGCGAGAAAGCCCGGCCCGAAGTAGGTGGAGTGCGGCGCCAGCGAAGCGCCGTACGCCTCCGTCAGCGCCGCCACCTTGCGGAACTCCGTGATGCCTCCCACCTTGGCCACGCTGGGCTGGACGTAGGTCGCGGCGCCGGCGGCCAGGATCTTCTGGAACTCATGGACGGTGCACGCGTTCTCGCCGATGGCGATCGGGATGCCGCTCTCCTGGCGCAGGTCGCGCAAGGCATCGAACGACTCCGGCGGATAGATCGGCTCCTCGAGCCAGCGAATGTCGTAGGCCTTCAGGGCATGCGCCAGTCGACTCGCCTCGGCGGGCGTCCAATGGCAGTTGGTGTCGACCATCAACGGGATCTCCGAGCCCACGACGCCTCTGACGGCACCCACGTCCACCGACCCGCGCGTGTGCACCTTCATCGACTTGTAGCCCGCCGACACGGCGGCCCGGGCGGCTTCGGCGACCCGATCCGGATCGTCGAAGCGGAACAGGCTCGCATACGCATCGATCGTGCTCGCGTTCGCGCCGCCCAGCAGCTCGACCAGGGATAGCCCCGCGCGCCGGCCCGCCATGTCCCAGAGCGCGATGTCGACGCCGGACAAGGCGAAGTTGACCACCCCGTAGCGGCCGTAGATGTGCAGCACTTTCTGCACGTCATGCATCAGGCCGGTGATCCGGCGCGCATCCTGGCCGATCAGCAGCGGCGCGATCATCTGCTCGATGGCCGCCTTGACCGGCACCTGGCAGGCGTAGGAAAAGGCCTCGCCCCAGCCGACGCACCCGTCCTCGGTCTCGATCCGCACCAGCAGTATCTCGAGCGCTCCGAAATCCTTGCCGCGCCACGCGGGCAGCCGGCTGCGCACCTCGAACGGGATCGAGAGCGGTATGGCTTGGACGCTGCGGATCTTCATGGAAGTGCTCCGATGGCCGGCACGCGGCAAGGTTCACGAAAGAAAATTCTTGTCTTCGACGCGATCTTAAGCGAATGAATGGTTCTGATCCGCACGAAACGCAGGCCGGGATTGCCTAGCGTGGCCGAAAACCAGAGAATGCCCATCCAAGGCACTCTCTTGCCGCAAGCACAACGCCATGACACCACCGCGCACGCCCAACGCCTCGCCGCCGGAAACCCTCGACAAATACGAACTGGCGATCCTGGAAATCCTCCAGCAGGACGCCAGGGCCGGCGTGCAGGAGATCGCCGACCAGATCGGCCTGTCGGTCTCGCCCACCTGGCGCCGCATCCGCGCGCTCGAGGAGCGCGGCTACATCGAGAACTACATTGCCGTGCTCGACGTGGAAAAGCTCGGCTTCAAGCAATGCGTCTTCGCTCACGTCACCCTCGCCAAGCACGACCGCGCCGCGGTACGGCAGTTCGAGCAGACGATCGAGCGCCGCAGCGAGGTGCTGGAGTGCTTTTCCATGACCGGCGACGCCGACTACCTGCTGCGCGTCATCGTGCGCGAGACTCCCGACTACGAGCAGTTCCTGCAGGAGGCCGTGTATTCCTGCCCGGCCGTGCAGAGCGTTCGCTCGAACTTCGCTTTGCGCAAGATGAAATTCACCCTGCGCGTACCCTTCGAATGAGCCTTCAGGCCGTGGCCGGTTCGACGCGATAGTCGCGCAGGAACGCCGCCGAGGGCTCCAGGCCCAGGCCCGGCGAGCGGGGCAGCGCGAACGCGCCGTTCACCGGCACCAGGGCATCGCCGTAGGGAAAGGCTTCCACGCCCGCCATGAAGAACTCGATGCAGCCCCAGCGCGCGGGATAGGCCGCCATCAGGTGCAAGGTGGCCAGCAGGCCCGGCCCGTAGTAGGGCGAATGGGGCGCCAGCGTCGCGCCGTAGACTTCGGCGAGAGTGGCCACCTTGCGGAACTCGCTGATTCCGCCCACCTTGATGACGCTGGGCTGCACGAACCGCGCGGCCTGGGCGCGCAGGATCTTCTGGAAGTCGTACGCCGTGCAGGCATTCTCGCCGATCGCCAACGCCTGGCCGGTGCGCCGCTGCAGTTCCGCCAGCGTTTCGAAATCCTCGGGCGGGTACAGCGGCTCTTCCACCCAGCGGATGTCATACCCCTGCAACTGCCGCAGATATTCCGCGGCCTCGCCCGGCAGCCAGGCGCAATTGGTGTCCATCATGACCGGCACGGCGGCGTCCAGGGCCTGGCGCACCGCGACGACGTCGGCCACGCCGCGCGTATGCACCTTGACCGCGCCGTAGCCCTCGGCCACGGCGGCCTGCGCCGCCGCCGCCGCGCTGTCCGGATCGTCGTAGCGGAACAGGCTGGCGTAGGCGGGCAGACTGTCCACCGACGCCGCGCCGAACAGTTCGCACAGGGGAACGCCGGCGCGCCGCGCCGCGATGTCCCACAATGCAATGTCCAGCCCCGACAACGCATAGTTCACCACGCCCGAGCGGCCGTACAGGTGCATGACGCGCTGGATCTCGTAGAGCAGCCCGGCGATGTCGCGGGCATCGCGCCCGATCGCGATCGGGGCGATCATCTCTTGTAGCGCCGTGCGCACGGCGGCCTGGCAGTTGTAGGCGAAGCTCTCGCCCCAGCCGACCAGTCCGTCCTCGGTCTCGACCCGGACCAGCAGCAGCTCCAGCGCCCCATAGTCGCGCCCGCGCCAGGCGTGCCCCTTGGCGCGGAAGGTGAAGGGAGCCGCGAGGGGAATGGCTTCGATCTTGGCGATTTTCATGGGTCTGCTCGGGTGGGACGGATTTCAAAGAATGGATTGCAGGAACGTGCGCGTCCTGGGGTTCTGCGGATGGGCCAGCAGCTCGCGCGCGGGCCCCTGCTCGACGATGCTGCCCTGGTCCATGAAGACGACGCGGTCGCCGGCCTCCCTGGCGAAGCCGATCTCGTGCGTGACCACCACCATGGTCATGCCCGACGCCGCCAGCCGCTTCATCTGCTCCAAGATCTCCTGGATGATTTCCGGGTCCAGCGCCGATGTGGCTTCGTCAAAGAGCATGACGTCCGGGCGCATGGCCATCGCGCGCGCGATGGCCACCCGCTGCTTCTGGCCGCCGGATAGCTGCCCCGGGTAGGCATCGGCCTTGTGCGCCATGCCGACGGCGGCCAGCTCGGCCATCGCCCGCTCGCGCGCCTCGGCGCGCGGCAGGCCGAGCACGCGCATGGGCGCGAGCTGCACGTTCTGCAGCGCCGTGCGGTGGGGAAAGAGGTTGAAATGCTGGAAGACCATGCCGATGCGCCGGCGCAGCCTGCCCAGGTGCGGCAGCGCACGCTGGCCGCCTTCCCCCTGGATGAGCGCCTCACCGTCGAAGACGATGCTGCCCCGGTCGGGCACCGTGAGCAGGTTCATGCAGCGCAGCAGGGTGCTCTTGCCCGAGCCGCTGGGCCCGATGATCACCACGACCTCGCCGCGGCCCACGTCGAGCGACACGTCGCGCAGCACGTGCAAGGGCGCCGGCACAGGCCGGAACATGCCGGGCCTCCTGGCCGCGAACCATTTCTCGATCCCCGCGAGCTGGAGGATGTTCTGTCGCGCGTTCATGGGGTTCGTCATGGCGTTCGGATTGTGCGTGCTCATCTCAGTGCGCCTGCCGCGATAGCCTGCGTTCGAGCAGACGGCCCAGACGCGACACGGCGATCACGAGGGCAAGATAGACCAGCGCTGCCGTCGTATAGAACTCGAAGGTTCGATGCTCGAGATTCGCCGCGCGGATCGTCTCGGCCATCAGGTCGCTCGCCCCGATCAGGGCCACCACGGCCGAATCCTTCACGATCATGGCGAACTGGCTGACCAGTTGCGGCACGGCGACCAGCATCGCCTGCGGCAGCACGATCTCGAAGAACGTGCTCACGCGGCCGAGCCCGAGACTGCCCGCGGCCTCGCGCTGCCCTTTGTCCACGCCCTGGATGGCGGCGCGATACACCTCGGACAGATAGGCGCTGTGCAGCAAGGCGATCGAGATCACGCTGGCCGCGAACGGCGTCAGGTCCAGCCCGGTGACCATGGTGAGCCCGAAATAGATCCAGATCACGTAGATGTAGATCGAGATCGCCCGGAAGAACTGCGTGTACGCGAACGCGAGGCTGCGCAGCGGCCACCAGGGCGACATGCGCAGCAGGGCCACCAGCAGCCCGAGCACGAGCGACGCGGCGTACCCCGCGAACGCGATCTGCAGCGTGAAGACCAGCCCTTTGGCCAGTTGCGGCGCCTGCAGCCACACGGCGTGCCAGTCCATCTCATGGCTCACGGGTGTGCTCTCCTGTCGCCACCGTCGGGCGGCCGGGCGGCGGCGCGGGCTGGCAAGGCTTCATGGATACTCCAGCGCGCGCTCGATGGCGAGGAACAGCAGCGAGATCGTGAAGACCATGGCGACGAAGATCACGAGCACGGCGGTGAAGGCCTCGAACGGCGCGAAGTAGTCCATGTTGATGCTCTGCGCCTGGTGCATCAGGTCGGGGACGGCGATGACGCCCATGAGGGTGGCCGTCTTGAGTGTTCCGACCATGACGTTGCCCAGCGGCGCGACCACGCGGCGCATGCACTGCGGGAGGATGACCTCGCGGTAGACGGCGTAACGGCGCAGGCCTAGCGATTCGGCGGCTTCGAACTGCCCCCGATCCACCGCATCCAGGGCGGAGCGGAATATCTCGGACGCATAGCCGGCACTCGTGAACGCGAGCACGATCAGGATGCTCTCGAACGGCGAGAACGCCACGCCCGCGAGCTGCGATACGCCGAAATGCACCCAGAGCAGCATCACGTAGGGCGGGATGCCGCGCGCTGTCTCGACGAGCGCGGTGCCCGTTCCCGCTAGGAGCCGCACGCCGCTGCGCCGCATCAGCGCGAAGACCAGACCGAACGCGCATGCCAGCACGAAGCCCACCACGCTCACCCAGAGATCCAGCCACGCGCCCGCCAGCAGCGCAGGCCAGTAATCGTCAAGGATGCTCCACTGGAAGTTGTACGAGCCCATGCCCGCCGCCCGCCCTTCAGCCCTGCTTGATTTCCACCGGCTCCCCGCCGGAGCCGACGGAGATCAACGGGATGTTGTACTTGTCCTGCGCCTCGGTGCCGAACCACTTCTGCTGCAGCCCGACCATCGTGCGCAGCGCTCCCTGGTAGCGCAGCCAGTTCGTGATGTACGCCCAGAGCTTGAAATCGTCGGCGGCCATGAAGAAGGTGTTCGGGATGGCGTTGACCGTTTCACCGTGCACGGTGACCTGCGGATACGCCTTCAGCACATTCTGCGCGAACAGCGCGTCCGTGATCAACGCGTCGACGCGCCCCGTGCCCACTGCGCTGGTGGCGTCGGTGAGCTGCGGAAAGGTCTGGATCTCGGCCTGGGGAAACAAGGCGCGCAGCGTGGTGGCTTCCGAGGTGCCTTGCTGGCATGCGACCTTCACGCCCGGCGCGTTGAGTTCGGCCAGCTTGCCGATCGACCTGCCCTCCTTCAGGTAGGCAACGTTCTGCTGGTAGTACGCAGGAAAACCCGCGAAGGCGCCGCGCAAGGCGCGTCCTGGCAGGATCGTCACGAAGGTGCCGATCATGTCGAACTTGCCGGCGGCCAGCGCGGCGAACGTCTGGCCGAACGGCATCTCCGTATAGACCGGCTCGACGCCCATGTCGTTCAGGAGCAGCTCGAGGAACTCTATCCCCAGCCCGGCGGGCTTGCCGTTCTCGTCCTTGAACCGCAGTGGTTTGTTGTTCAGGTCGACGCCTATGCGCGCTTTCTTGGTCCGCGTCCAGACGTCGAGCAGCGACTCCGTGCTGCTCTGCGCGGCGTGGGCGGGCGCGCTGGCCGCCAGACCGGCGGCGCCCAGCGCGGCCATGCCGCCGGCGGCCCCCAGGAAAGAGCGACGCTGTTCGCGGCGCGAGAGGTCGGAAGTGCCGGATACGGCGAAATGCTCGGGCAGCTCTTGCATGACGGTTCCTTCTGACGTTGTGACGGTCGCCTGGTGGAGCACTGGCTGACCGGGACATGATGCCATCGGGAAGCGGGCATGTTTTTTCGAAATGGATCTCGCATTACGCGAAGACGGAAAAATTTTGCTCGCAGCGTCGGTTCCGCGGGAAATATCTCTCCCCATCGTCCGCGGTGCGGCCGCGATAGCGGCGCGGCAAGCCCGCCGGCCATCCACCGGGCCGCGCCACGCGGTTCTGCTCAGTCCTCCGGCACGTAGATCATGCGCCCGTCATCGAGCCGGTAGGTCACGCCGGCGCGGGCGCCCTGCCCCTGGCCGAGCTCGCCGCTGGATTCGTAGCGGGTCAGCTCCTGGCCCTCCTTGACGGTGATGCGCATGTCCGCCTCGCCAGGGTTCTCGACCACCACCACCCGCTCCTGCGAGAACGGGTTGAGCGGGTTCTGCGCGATCGTCACCATCAGGATTCCGATGACCACCAGGAACAGGTCGATCAGGTTGACGACCGAGAGCATGGGATCGTTGTCCTCTTCGTCGAGAAAACGCATCAGGCCGGCCCCCCGCGCTGGCGCTCGAGGGCGCGCAGGTCCTGCAGCAGCCAGCGCCGCCGCACGGTGAGGATGAAGAAGCAGATGCTCGCCGCGAGCAGCGCCAGGATGACCGACGAGAACGCGGCCACCATATTGCGGCCAACGGCGGCGCCGTCGTTGCTGCCCAGGGCCAGCAGGGCCGGCCCCATGGGGATCATGGTGGCGATCAGGCCCAGCATGGGCGCGGTGCGCGAGACGATGCGCAGCCACTCCAGGCGCTGCATGATCCAGAGTTCCAGGTCGTCGCTGGCGAGCACCGGCGCGTCGCCGCCCTGCCGTGCATGGTCCAGGAGCGCCTGCGGCCGGGCGCCGCGCCGGCGCTGCCAGGCTTCGACGATGAAGGCGCCCAGCATGACGAGGGCATAGGCGAGCGCGGCCGCGATGAGCAGCATCACGGGCGCCAGGAACACGCGCGAGACGGCGTAGAGCAGTGCTTCGATGTCGGTGAACAGGGTCATGGGTGGATCGGAAGTCCTGGATGAATGGGAATGGCGCGCGGCGGATTCACGCCGCGCGTGCAAGGAGCCGGGATGCAGTGCGGCGGCGCGAGGGCGCCCGCCGCTCAGCGCACGAGACCGTCGGGGCCGGCCCGCGCCCCGTACCGGCGCCGGGTGCTTGCCGCCTGGCGGACGGCGCCCGCGCCGATCAACAGCAGCATGAGCGCTAGCGCCCAGCGCTGAGGCAGGGTGTCGTCCTGCGGCGGCGGTTCGACGGGTTCGAGCACGCGGCCCTGGACGTCCTCCGACGAGCGCTCGGCCGCCTCCGGGGACGATGCGGCATCCGTTGCCGGCGCGGCCGGGGCGCTCGCGGCATCCGGCGCGGGCCCCGCCTCCAGGCCGAAACCCTGGGCCATCTCGGCGATGAACCGCCGCGTCGGCTCGGCGCCCGTGTCCACGGCGAAATCGCGCGCCAGCGTCTGCCAGCGCTCGGCCAGCGCGCGGCGGGTGTCGTCCGGAGCATCCCAATAGCCCTTGCGGATTGCCTCGGCCATCCGTTCGAGCACCTGAGCCTGCGCGGTGGGATTGTGCTGCTCGAACCACTCGCGCGTACCGAGATCGCGCGTGTCCGCGACATAGGTATCGAACATGGCCTGCCACTGGTCGCCACGCACGGTGCCGGGGTCCATGACCTGCCAGCCGAACAGGTTGTTGGTGGCGTTGAGCACCTGCAGCGTGCCGGCATAGCCCTCTTGCTGCATGGCGCCTATCCATTGCGGGTTCAGGTAGCGCACGCGCAGCTCGTCGGCCAGAAAGCGCGACAGGCCGGTGGTACGCGCCTGCGGGCTGCGCAGGTCCGAGATCAGCAGTTGCGGCGCCTCGCCGTCCAGGTGGCGGATGGCCGCCGACAGGCCGCCCAGGAACTCGAAGGGGTGGTCGGTGGACAGCACGCCGTGCAGGTTGGAGGAACGCGACATGATGGCGGCCTCGGTGCCGCGCAACTGGGCGGCCAGCAGGTTGGCCTCGGCGGGCGCCTCGCCCCAGCCCTGCGCGCCGAAGGCATGCCGGCTGGCGGCGAGGAACTGCTCGCCCAGCGCCGCATCGTCGTCCCATGCGGTCGAGCGCAGCGCCAGATCCGGCACGCCGGTGCCGTACGCGCCGGGCGCATTGCCGAAGATGCGATAGCGCGCCGCCCGCGCCGCGGCGTCCGGCGCCAGCCCCTGCTCGAGCAGGTCAGCGGCGACGCGGCGGTTGTTCGCGGCGATCGGATTGTCCGGCTCGTCGAGTTCGGCGAGGCGCTGCATGGCGTCGTCCAGCAGCCGCATGAAACTGTCGAACTGGTCGCGATACACGCCGGTCACCTGCACCACGACATCGGTGCGCGGACGGCCCAGCGCCGCGGCCGGGATGATCTCCAGGGACGTCACGCGTCCGCCCGCGTCCCAGACCGGACGCAGGCCCAGGGCATGCAGGATCTGCGCTTCCGTCACGCCCAGGTGGCGGATGGCCTCGGACGACCACAGGCTGAACGCGAGCTTGCGCGGCCAGGCGCCGCCATGCTCGGCGCGAAAGGCCTCGACCAGTTGGTCGTAGGCCGTGCGTGCGGATTCATAGGCGGCGCGGGCGGGGATCTTGTCCGCCTCGAAGGCGTACAGGTTGCGCCCGCTCGCCACCTCGGGATTGCGGATGGGGTCGCCGCCCGCGCCGGGCGCCACGAAACGGCCGGCCAGGCCGGCCAGCAAGGCCTGGTTCTCCTGCGTGTCGCGCAGGTGGCGATCGCGCGCCAGCGCCTGTTCGGCAAAGGCGGCGACGGCCTCGGGCAGGGGCGGGCCGGCTTCGTCGCCCAGCATCCGGCGTACGGCGCGGTAGGCGGGCGCCCGCGCGAGCGCCTCGGCATCCGCTGCGAACTGCTCCTCGACATCCACGCCCAGGGCCTCGTAGAAGGGCTGGCCGAGCTGCTGCATGACCGTGCTGGCGCGATGCTCTGCGCTGGCCGGCTCGCCGAAGGTGTGCAGCCCCAGGGGCATGGCGCTGCGCGCAAGCTCGTGCAGGTGATCGTGCAGTTGCTGCAGGAAGCCGGCAGCATCCGCCTCGGCCTGCGGTACCGTCCAGCCGAGGTCCTCGAGCAGATGGGCGCCGGCGGCCAGCTCGCGGATCTGCGCGCTTACCTGCTCGCGCACCTGGCCTTCGTCGAGCTGCTGGTATTCGTGGATGAGATGATGCAGGTCGCGCAGTTGATCGTACAGGCCGGCCGGCGCGAAGGGCGGCGTCTGGTGGCTGACGGTGACCGCCCGGCCGCGCCGCTTGGCCTGCATCGCCTCGCCGACGTTGTCCTGGATGTACGGATAGAACACCGGCAGGCTGCCCGCGGCCAGCCAGGGGTAGTCCGTCGCGGCCAGGCCGCGATCCTTGCCCGGCAGCCATTCCTGGGTACCATGCGTGCCCAGGTGGATGAGCGCATGCGCCCGGCCCTGGTTTTGCAGGTACAAATAGGCTGCCATGTACAGGTGATCGGGCGCGCTTGCCGTGTCGTGGTAGTGCCCTTGCCCGTGCGCGGTGCGCGGCATCTGCGGCATGACGACGAGATGGCCCAGTTGCCAGCGTGGAATCACGAAATAGCGCTTGCCGTCGATCTCGCGGACCGCGGGGTGGCGCGCCGGGGCGCCGGCGTGGCGCAGTTCGTCGCGGCGCGCGGGCGGCAGCGCGGCCAGCCAGCGTTCGTAGTCGTCCAGCGGATACCGTGCTGCCAGCCCCTCGTCGAGCAGCGCGTCCAGCGCAACGCTGCCGTACAGCGCGCCCAGCATGCGCTGCCCCGTGGCGATCACCTGCGCCTCGCTCACCGGCTCGCCCACCGCGTAGCCGTCCGCGGCCAGCGCGGCCTGGATCGAGACGACGCTGCGCGGGATGTTCAGGTTGGACGCGCCCAGGTTCTTCTCGCCCGCCGGGTAGTTCCAGAACATCAGGGCGAGCCGCTTGTCCGCGGGCGGGGTCTGGCGCAGCGCCACCAGGCGCTGCAGCTTGCCGATCAGGGCATCCGCCTGCTCGGGCAGCAGGTCCTGCACACCCTGCGTGCTGGCCGACAGCACGATCGGGTCGCTCACGCCCCACCCTTCCGGGCCGGCCAGGAACACGGCCGTCGTGCGCGGCGACACGCCGCTCGTCGCCGTCGGCCAGTCGGCCGCCTGGCCTTCGCGAAAGCGCAGCGTCTGGATCACGGGCACGTCCAGGGCGAGGAAATCGCGGCTGCGCGCGGCGCCGTCCTGCATGTGCGTGAGGTTGACCAGGGCATCCACGCGGGCGGATGCGAGCAGCCCGGCCAGGCCGCCGTCACGCTCGCCGTCCGTCCAGAACACGATGGGCCGCAGGCCGGCGGCCTCGCTGCGCCGGATCAGTTCGTCGATGTCGCGCGTGAGCATGTCGGCCACCACACCGCGATGGATCAGGAACGCCACGCGGCCGGCAGTCTCGCCGCCGGGGCGATGCGTGCCGTACCAGGCGAGGTAGGGTTCGACGCCGTCGAAGAGCGTGCCGGCCTCGGGATGGTAGAAGCCCGTCGCCGGCAGACGAGCGGGCGGGGCCAGCAGCGCCTCGGCCGGCGCCGCGCCGTCGTGCACCGACTTCGCCAGGGCGAAGAACCGGCGGAAGTTGTCCTCGCCGCCGGCCGCGTACAGTGCCGCCATCTGCGCGGCGACCTGGGCCGGCAGGTTCGCCCACTCGGGACGCCCGCCGCCGACGGTCAGGCGCGGCACGCCGGCTGCCTCGGCCAAGGCGCCCAGGTGCTGGGTCACCATGGCGCGGTCGCCGGGACGCGGCACGTCGAGCACGACCACGGCGGCCGCCTCCACGGCATCCTGCAGTGCGACCGTTGCGTTGGGCGCCTGCACCTCGACATCGCGATGCTGGAGTTCCACGCCTTCGCGCTCGGCCAGCGCGCGCAGGTGCTGGAACTTCTCGGCGGACACGAAACCGTTGTGCAGCACCTGGACGAGCGGCCTGGCCGCCGCCGGCATGGCGGCCAGTAGGGACAGCGCCACGCACAACGCCGTCGACCCTTGCAACAGCCAGCGTCCGGCCACCATCGGCCGGCACGACAAGCAGCGGCGCGCGACGTGGCCAGCGCGCTGGACCACCCACCCGAGATCTCGCATCAGAACCTCGCCGTCAGGCCCGCGAAGTAACGGCGCCCTTCGTCGGCACGGCCATAGACGCTGGCATCGTCATTGGCCAGCCGCTTGTCCGTGAGATTCTCGATACCGGCATGCAGGCTCAGGTTGCGATTGACGTCGTAGTCCACATACCAGTGCAGCAGGGTGTAGCCGGGCCGTTCGCTTTCGGTGGCCGAGCGGAACTGCGAGCCGATGTACTCCACCCTCACCCGCGTGGACAAGGCCGCCAGCGGCGTCCAGGCCAGCGTCGCGTTGGCGCGATGCCGCGAGCGATCGGGCAGCCGCGTGTCGGCCATGCGGTCGCGCGCATCGAGATAGGTGTAGTTGGCATCCAGGCGCCAGGCGGGGGACAGCGTCGCGCCGGCCGTCAGCTCCAGGCCCTGCAGGCGGGCGCGGGCCACATTCTCGTAGACCAGGCAGGTCCGGCCGCTCACGTCGCAAGTGGGTAGTCTGCGCGTCTCGATCAGGTTGCGCACGTCGTTGTGGAACGCGGTCGCCCCGGCCGACCAGCGGGGCCGGTCATAGCTCGCGCCGAACTCGAAGGACTGGTTGGTCTCGGGCTGCAGCTCCGGGTTGCCGCGGATCACGCCGCGCCCGCCCATGGCGGCGAAGGATTCGTATTCGGGGGAGAGCTGCTTGAGCGTGGGCGCCTTGAAGCCGCGGCCGGCGCCGCCCTTGAACGTGAGCGCGTCCGAGGCATGGAACAGCAGGTAGGCGCGCGGGCTGGTCTCCCAGCCGAAATCCTCGTGGCGGTCGAAGCGGCTGCCCAGCACCAGCTCCCAGCGCTCGCCGAGCACGATCTCGTCCTGGGCGAAGAGCGCGTAGTGCGTCTGCGACTTCTTGCCGGCGCGGTTCACGCTGGGGTCTTCCAGGCTCTCGCGGCGGGTCTCCGCGCCGAGCGTGAACTTGTGCGCGCGCCCGGCGGCGAACCCGATGCGGCCGTCGAGTACCGTGTCGGTGAAGCGGTTCGGCCCGGTAGCGTCGGCGCCGTCGCTGCGCCCGGCCTCGCGATCGAGCGTGCTGCGATACAGGCGCACCTGGCTGTCGCCCCAGTCCCACTGCCCGGCGTGCGACAGCGCGTAGCGGCGGCGCTGTACCTGGTTGTCGGCGCTGTAGGGCGCGGCTGAAGTGCCGCGCACGCCGTCCAGATCCTCATTGCCTGCGCTGGCCGACACATCGATGCGCTGGCGCGCGTCCGGTGTCCAGGTCAGGCCGACGTGCCCCGTGGTGGACCGATTGCGGTCCAGCGCGGTGAACGCAGGGTCGGCGGCGTCGCGCAGGGCATCCCGATAGCGGTACTCGCCCCAGGCGTTCAGGCCGAGCCGGCCCGGCACCAGCGGGCCGCCCACGTAGAAGCCGCTCTTGTACTGGTTGCCGTCCAGCCCATGATCGTTGACCAGACCATAGGCGCTGACCGACCCCTGCCAGCGATCGGTCGCCGAGCGCGTGATCACGTTCACCACCCCGCCCAGCGCCTCCGACCCGTAGAGCGAGGACATCGGGCCGCGCACCACCTCGACGCGGTCGATCGCCTCGGTGGGCACCCAGCCCAGCTCGAAGTCCGAGTGCGCGATCGCGGAAGCCGAGGTGCTGATGCGCTGGCCATCGACCAGCATCAGCGTGTGCTCGCTGCTCATGCCGCGGATGGAGATGCCGCGACGGCCGAGGCCCACATCGTCCAGCCCCACGCCGACAGTGCCCTTGACGGCATCCGCCAGGTCGTGGACGGGCCGGGCGCGCAGCGCCTCGCCCTCGATCACCGAGACACTGGCGGGCGCATCGCCGGCATCCCGCTCGGACGCAGTGGCAGTCACCACGACGTTCGACAAGGTCCGTACCTCGCCCGCCCCGGCGCGGCCGCGCCGCTCACCCACCGGCTCCTCGGCCCACGCCGTGCCCGCCCAAGCCATCGCCACCGCCAGGCAGATTGCGGCCGTATCGCGTCTCGCATGCATCCTTCAGACTCCCGTTCGCACTGCGCCCGGCGGACATTCCGGGTGTCAGCATCTCGCCAAAATCAGAGATGATATAACGTATCATTTATAAATGATATAACATCTCACATAATGGACGCGCCGATGCTCCCGCCGCGCGGGGGTTGCGCTGGACGAACGAGCGCCTCCTTTCCCCTTCAGTCGTCGCCGTCCTCGCTGAAGATCGCTTCGATCGACAGGCCCATCACGCGGGCGATGACGAATGCCAGGGGCAGACTGGGGTCGTACCTGCCCGTCTCGATCGCATTGACCGTCTGACGTGACACGCCCAGCCGTTCGGCCAGGTCGGCCTGCGACCACCCGCGTTCGGCACGCAGCGCCTTGAGCGAATTCCTCATCGGTAACGCCTCGCGGCGAGCGCAGCGCCCACGACCCAGAGCACCGCCATCAACGGCCAGACGGCAAACATCGACAACCGGGGCAGGCCGGCGTTCTCGAGAAAGCCGTAGCCGAAGGTCGACAACGCACTGCCGGCGAAGGCGAACACGATGGCCTCGAACTGGACGCGGCGTTGCAGCTCGTCCATACGGCGCACGCCGCGCACAATGACCCAACATAGGAGAAACGCCGGGATCATGGGAGCCAGGGATATCAGCACGCGCGGCCCATCGGCCTGGCCGCCCTGGCCAAGCACCGTCAACGATGCCGCCAGCACGACGGCATACAGGGCCAGGCATCCCGCAAGTTCCAGGAAATAGCGACGCATGGCAATACTCCGGAATGTAAAGTCTGCTTTACATTCTAGACCCTGCCCCGGGCACGTGTAAAGCTTGCTTTACATCCATCGAAGCGTCCCCATGCCTTTACTCCCACCGGCCGGCCGCCGCCCGAATGCGGCACGCCGATACACCCTCCGGTAATGAGCGGGAGAGACTCGCAACCAATCGAAACCGCAAAAAGCAGTACCATATCGGCCGAGGGTCAACCCCTCCCGCGGGCGGTTCGACCGCGTGTTCTTTTTTCTCCAAGGTCACCCAATGAGCACGACATCGCTGGACAAACGGAAAATCAAATTCGCGCTGCTGGAAGGTATCCACCCGTCCGCGGTGGAGCGCATCCAGTCCGCGGATTACCACGACATCCAGACCTTCCCGAAAGCCCTGGAAGGTGAAGAACTGCTCAAGGTGATCTCCGAGGTGCACTTCATCGGCATCCGGTCCCAGACGCGCCTGACGGCCGAGGTACTGGAGCACGCCCGCAAGCTCACCGCGATCGGCTGCTTTTGCATCGGCACCAACCAGGTCGATCTGAACGCCGCGCGCGACAAGGGCATTCCGGTGTTCAACGCGCCCTACTCGAACACCCGCTCGGTGGCCGAGCTGGTGCTGGCCGAGGCCATCCTGCTGCTGCGCGGCGTGCCCGAGAAGAGCACGCTGGCGCACCGCGGCGTGTGGCGCAAGTCCGCCGCCAACGCCTTCGAGCTGCGCGGCAAGACGCTGGGCATCGTCGGCTACGGCTCGATCGGCACGCAGCTTTCGGTGCTGGCCGAGGCTATGGGCATGCGCGTGGTCTTCTACGACGTGGTCACCAAGCTGCCGCTGGGCAATGCGCGCCAGGTGCGCTCGCTCAAGGAGCTGATGACCGAGAGCGACGTGGTCAGCCTGCACGTGCCCCAAACGGCGGCCACGCAGTGGATGATCGGCGAAGAGCAGATCGCGGCCATGAAGCCCACCTCGGTGCTGATCAACGCTTCGCGCGGCAAGGTGGTGGTCATCGAGGCCCTGAACCAGGCGCTGCGCGCGGGCAAGCTGCTGGGCGCCGCAGTCGACGTCTTCCCCACCGAGCCGGGCAACAACAGCGAGCCCTTCGAGTCGCCGCTGCGGGGGCTGGACAACGTGATCCTGACGCCGCACGTCGGCGGTTCGACCGTGGAAGCCCAGTCCAACATCGGCCTGGAAGTCGCCGAGAAGCTGGTCAAGTACAGCGACAACGGCACCACCATTTCCTCGGTCAACTTCCCCGAGGTGGCCCTGCCCTCGCACCCGGGCAAGCACCGCCTGCTGCACGTCCACAGGAACGTGCCGGGCATCCTGTCCGAGATCAACAAGGTGCTGGCTGACGCGCAGGCCAACATCTCGGCCCAGTACCTGCAGACCAACGAGTCGATCGGCTACGTCGTGACGGACGTGGACACGGCCTACTCCGAGGCCGCGCTGGCGAAGATCGCCGAAATCCCCGGCACGCTGCGCTCGCGCATCCTGTTCTGAACGAGGCCGGGGCGCCAGCCTCGCCCGAGAGGGCAAGTGCCATCGCTCCCAGCGTCGCCTGCGCAGACGAACCAACGCCCCGTCCGGCATCGCCGGCGGGGCGTTGTTCTTGCACGCGTGCGCATCCGCTGCGCGCCCTCCCGCCGAAAACCCGCACCCGGGCGATACACTGGGATGTCGCCCAACATCCGCCTCGCCCGTGTCCGCCATCGACGAAACCCTGATCCAGGCCCTGCGCGCCCGGCTCGAAGCCGCCAGCGGCGAGCCGGTGCGCCTGCTGGAGACCCACATCTCGTGGATCTTGCTGGCCGGACAGGCGGCCTACAAGGTGAAGAAGCCGGTCCGCCTGCCCTTCGTCGACTTCGGCACCCTCGCCGCGCGCCAGCACTTCTGCCGGCAAGAGCTGCGCTTGAACCGCAGGCTCGCCCCGCAGCTCTACCTGGATGTCCTGCCGATCACGGGTTCGGCCCAGGCGCCCGAGCTGGGCGGCTCGGGCCCGCCGATCGAATGGGCGCTGCACATGCGGCGATTTCCCGATGGCGCGCTGTTCAGCGAACGGCTGGCCGCGGACGCGCTGCGGCCCGAGCATCTGGACGCCCTCGCCTTGCGTCTTGCCGACTTCCATGCCGCGGCGCCCGTGTGCGAGGAACGCGCGCCGGACCAGGTCTGGGAACATGCGGTGCGCCCCACGCTCGACGTGCTCGAGCAACTGGCCGGCCTGCCCGAGGGCGCGCGCGCCGCGCCCATCGCCGCCTGGGTGCGCGAGCAGGCCGAGCGCCTGCGCCCGGTGTTCGTCCAGCGGCAGGCCGAGGGCCGTGTGCGTGACGGGCATGGCGACCTGCACCTGGCCAACGTGATCGTGCTGGAAGACGGCGCAGCGAGCGCCTTCGACTGCCTGGAATTCGACGACGCCCTGCGCCGGCTGGACGTGATGAGCGACATCGGCTTTCTGACCATGGACCTGAAAGCCCATGGCCGTGCGGACCTCGCCTTCCGTTTCCTCGACGGCTATCTGCAGCGCGGCGGCGACTACGCCGGGCTCGCCGTGCTGCGCTTCTACGAGGTGCATCGCGCCCTGGTGCGCGCACTGGTGGGTGCGCTGCGCGGCGCAGCCGGCGCGGGCGTACCGGACGTACCGGACTATCTGGCCTGCGCCGCCGCCCTCATCGCCGAAACCGACAGGCCGCGCCGGCTCGCCATCACGTTCGGGCTGTCGGGCTCGGGCAAGTCCACGGTGGCCGCCGGCCTTGCCATGGCGGCCCATGCGATCCGCCTGCGCTCGGACGTGGAACGCAAGCGCCTGTTCGGCCTGGCCGCGTTGGATCGCTCGGCCGAGCATGCGCTCGAGATCTACACGGCCGACGCCAACACGCGCACCATGGCCAAGCTGCGCGCGCTGGCGAGTGCCGCGCTGGCAGGGGACTACCCCGTGATCGTGGACGCCACCTTTCTGCGTCGCGCGGAACGCGCCGCCTTCGCCGAGCTCGCGGCCCGGCACGACGCCGGCTTCGCCATCCTGCATTGCGACGCCTGCCCAAGCACGCTGCGCGCCCGCGTCGCGCAGCGCGAGCGCATGGGCGGGGACGCCTCCGAGGCGAGCGCCGCCGTACTGGAACGCCAGCTCGCCACCCACGAGGCCCTGAACGACGCGGAACGCCAGTACATCGTGACCGTCTCGACGGAGCAGCCGGTCGATGCGGCAGCGCTCGCCCGCCGCTGGCTGAGCGGCGCGGGTTGCAGCGACCGCTCAGGCGACGGCGCTGATCCTGCCGGTCATGCCTAGTTCGTCAGGGCGCAGGGTCAGCACCGATACGCCCGAAGCCGTCACGGCAACGGTGTGCTCGAACTGTGCGGACAGCGACCCGTCTCTGGTCACCACCGTCCAGTCGTCAGCCTCGGTTCTCACGCTCGGCCCGCCGCGATTGAGCATCGGCTCGATCGTGAACACCATGCCCTCGCGCAACGCGAGGCCGGTACCCCGCTTTCCGAAGTGCAGGACCTGCGGTTCCTCGTGCATCTCCCGGCCGATGCCGTGACCGCAATATTCACGCACGACCGAATAGCCATGCCGCTTGGCATGGCGTTCGATCGCCCAGCCGATGTCTCCGAGACGGGCACCCGGACGAACCGCCCGAATGCCCTTCCACATGGCGTCGTAGGTGGTCTGGACCAGGTGCCTGGCGACGGGACTTACCTCGCCAACGAGATAAGTCTTGCTGGAATCCGCGATATAGCCGTTCTTTTCCAGCGTGATGTCGAAATTGACGATGTCGCCGTCCCGAAGCACGCTCGATGGCGAGGGAACGCCATGGCAGACCACCTCGTTCACGGACGAATTCAACACGAAACCATAGCCATACTGGCCCTTGCTCGCCGGCCGGGCCTGCAGGTCACGAACGATGAACTGCTCGACCCGTTGATCGATCTGCAGCGTCGACATGCCGGCGAGCGGGATTCGATCCAGCAGCCCGAATACGGACGCCAGCAGCCGGCCGGATTCGGCCAGCAACGCCAGCTCCCAAGGCTGCTTGGTCATGCTTCAGCCACGCTCAGGGGTTGAGCCGCAACCCCTGCGGAATTGAACTCGCGCTCGATGATCTCGTTGAAACTGAGGGTCGGCTGGGTTTCGCACAGCATGCCGACCTTGATCCAGTAGGCGGCCTGCGCGTTGATCGAACGGCACGATACTTTGCTGGCCCTACGCAACTGATCGTGCAAGTCGTCGTCTATGTTCACAATGCCCATGCTCGTCCTCCCTATATGGTTCGTATATGGATCATATACGCTGGACATGAGATGGCCAAGCATGTGGGCATGCGCTCCGCACTTCGATCGCGGACGGCGGCGTCAGAAGATGTCGAGCAGGCCGCGATCCTTGCGCAGGGCGCTGTCGACCTGCTTCTGCCACAGCCGATCGCAGACCACGGTCTCGTCGGCGCGATGCCCGAACACCTTGAAATGCACGGCATGGCACCACTCGGTGGAGTCGTGATCCGGGCCGTGGCCCTGGGCGTCGACCACGCCGGTGGCCGTGTCGACCCATTCGAACCACTCGGGCTGGCCAACGTAGTTCGGATGCGGCGCGGCCGCCAGGATGCGGGCATGACGTTCGGCGATGGCGGGGTCGTCTTCGGGATACACGGGCTGGGTGCCGATGGCACTGCAGGCGCCGAGCAGAAGCAGGGCCGCGGCGGGAACAAGCGTCTTGAAAGTCATGGTCTGGAAGGCGATGGGTTGGAGTCGAAGAAGAAGGGCTTACCGGAGATGGACGATACGCCGTCGGCGCGGTGGCGGGGTTTCGGCAAGCGCCGCACGGATCGCCAGCTCCACGGGGAAGGCTTGCTCGGCAGGCGCGGCCAGCGAGAAAGGCTCCGTGGGCAGCAGCGGCGGTTGGGCCATGAAGCGCGGGCGGGTGCCGCGATGCGGCTGCGCCGCGTGCACCAGGAAGGGATGGCAGAGGTAGACCGTGCCGGCGCGCCCCGTGGCCTGCATTTCCGGTGCGCCCGCGCTCTCGGCAAAGCCGTCGGCGGCCAGTTCGCGCAAGCTCAGGCCGGCCTCGCCGGCCTGCGCCAGCCGGCGCGCGACGTGGCGATGCGAGCCCACGCGCAGCCGCGTGGGTGCATCGTGGCGCCCCACGTCGGAGAACAGAAAGAGCAGCAGCAGCGCGCGTCCGCGCGAGTGGAGATTGGTGCGCCAGGCGAGAAAGTCGTCGGGATGCGTCTCGAAGCCGAATCCGGGGTCGATGTGCCAGCCGGCGTCGCCCGGGTCTTCGGGTGAAGGAAAGCGGATCGGAAACGTGCCGAGCGGCCCCGGCGGCAGCCAGCGTCCCGGCCCGACCAGTTGGTCGAACGCGGCGTGCAGGCGCGGCGACGCCGCCGCCGCGGCGAAGGGTGGCTGCGCATACCAGCCCAAGCGGATGACGGGCGCGCGCCACGAGGCCCGGTCGTCGGGCGAGCAGCCCGTGTCGCGCCACAGGATGGCGCGCGCGGCCTCGGCCAGCTCCGGCGAGAAGGCATTGGGCAGGCAGACGTAGCCGTCACGCACGAACTGGCGCACCTGCGTCGGCGTCAGCACCGACGCGCTCAGGCCGCGGGCGCTCACGCCCGCCCCGCCGCTGCCCGGGCGTCGCCCGGCGCCGCGTCCAGCCGCACCAGCAGCTCGACGGCCGGACTGGCGTACTCGCTGATCCAACGGTCGTGGATATGGCGGATGGGCAGAGCGTTCAGGTAGTTCCAGCGCTCGCGGCCCTGGCGGCGCGAGACGACCAGCCCGGCATCGGCCAGCACGCGCAGGTGCAGCATCACCGTGCAGCGGTCCATGTCGGCGAAGGCCGCGCACAGCGCGCCGGTGGTCTGGGGCCCGTCGCGCAGGCGATCGAGCAGCTCGCGCCGCCGCCGGTGCGACAGCGCCTTGAAGATCCTGTCCTGTTCGAATTCGGCATCGCTTGACATGTTCTATTTTTATAACATAATGCATCGAGCATGGACACGGCCCACGAGCCTGCCATCGAAGGCAGCCACGGGTCACAGCCCATCCCGGCGCCAACGGCGCCCCATCCGGTGGGCGTCCGCCTGCGGCGGACGTGATGCACGGATCATCCCGGAGGAGCCGTCATGAGCCTGGGTTTCAGCGTCAGCGCGCGCGTCGCCCGCCCCGCAGCCGAAGTGTTCGACGCCATCGTCGCGCCCGACAAGCTTAGCTGCTATTTCACCACGGTCGGCGGCGCCAGCGCCCCGCTGGCCGAAGGCGCCACGGTGGTCTGGTGGGGCACGCAGGAAGTGCGGGTCGAAAAACTCGTCGCTCCCAGCCACATCCGATTGCGCTGGCAGTCCGGTGCCGCGCTCGATGGCGACACCGTGATCGACATCCGCTTGCAGGCCCTGCCCGACGCCTCCACCCTGGTCAGCATCGACGAGCACGGCTGGCGCGACGACGACACCGGGCGCAGCGCGTCCTACGGCAATTGCCAGGGCTGGACGCAGATGCTGTGCAGCCTGAAATGCTGGGTCGAATACGGCATCAACCTGCGCGCTGGCTATTATCCCCACGAGTTGCAGACAACCCCCGAACCGCCCGACGAGGCGTGAGCGCCAGCCCGCATCCCAGCGCTCGCCTGCGGCGAACCACCCCACGGCGGAACAGGGCTTGCTGCTGAATGAAACCTAGCCCCTACGCGCTGACGCGCGCCCCCTCGAGGGTCGGCACTGGCGGACCGGCGGAGCCGGCTGCGCGGTGCCCTGGATCGCATCACTGCAGTTTCATGCGTCGAGGCGGCGCGCAGCGCCAGGGACAACTGCAATGAAACGCCCCCCGCGTTCACCGCGTCCGCTGCCCTCCGCGCGGCCTCAGCCCCCTCCGGGCGGTCGTGTGGAGGCTGAATGACTTCACCGGCTGCCACCATGCCCATGCGCCACCCGCGTCATCCACTGCCACCAGCCGCCTGCGCCCGCCGCAGCGGGTGGGACGGGCGCGGCTGGCTGCTCCTCGTCATGCTGATGCTGACGCTGTCGCTGATGCACGGCAGCGGACGGGCGGCCGACACCACGCCCGCCCCCGCCAGCGGCTTGCAGCTCGACATCGAGGGCGCGATCGGCCCGGCCACCACCGACTACCTGCGGCGCGGGTTGGCCGAGGCACAGGAGCGCGGCGCCGGCTTCGTGCTGCTGCGCATCGACACCCCCGGCGGGCTAGTGAGTTCGATGCGCGACATCAACCGCCTCATTCTTGCCGCCCCCATCCCGGTGATCGGCTACGTCGCGCCCGGCGGCGCGCAGGCAGCGAGCGCCGGCACCTACATTCTCTATGCGACCCATCTGGCGGCAATGGCGCCGGGCACCAACGTGGGCGCGGCCACGCCCGTGTCGATGGGCGGCGGCGCGCCGCCCAGGCCGCCGGCCGAGCGGCCCATCGACCCCGATGCGGACGGAGCGCCGCGTGCACCGCCCGCGGAACCCGAAGCGCCCCCCGCGGACGCCGGCACCAGCAAGGCGGTGAACGATTCGGTGGCCTATCTGCGCAGCCTCGCGCAACTGCGCGGGCGCAACGCCGATTGGGCCGAGCGCGCCGTGCGCGAAGCCGAGAGCCTGCCGGCCCAGGCGGCCCTGGCCGAGAACGTGATCGAGATCGTGGCCGGCAGCACGGCGCAACTGCTCGCCCAGGCCGACGGGCGCGAGATACGCCTGGGAGAAGAGAGCGTCACACTGCAGACCGCCGGCGCCGAGATCGAGCACTTCGAGCCCGACTGGCGCACCCAGTTGCTGGCCGCGATCACCAACCCGAACCTCGCCTACATCCTGCTGCTGCTCGGCATCTACGGCATCCTTTTCGAACTGATGAGCCCGGGCGCGATCTTTCCGGGCGCCCTGGGCGGCATCGCCCTGCTCACCGCTCTCTTTGCCCTCAACATGCTGCCCATCACCTTCGCCGGGGCCGGCCTGCTGCTGCTCGGCGTGGCCCTGCTCGTGGCCGAGGCCTTCACCCCGAGCTTCGGCGTGCTCGGCATCGGCGGTCTCGTCGCATTCGCCTTCGGCTCGGTCATGCTGTTCGACGGCGACATTCCCGGCTTCGCCCTGGACGTTCCCGTCATCGTGCTCGCCGCGGTGCTGAGCGCGATCCTGCTGGTCGTCATACTCGCCTCGGTGGTGCGCTCGCATCGCCGCCGCAAGACGACCGGCGACGAGGATCTGCTCGCCCACCCCGGCACGGTGCTGCGCTGGCGCGGCACCCACGGCCAGGTGCAGGCGCACGGCGAGACCTGGCAGGCGCGCGCGGAGCAGGCGCTCGAGCCGGGCCAACAAGTCCGCATCGTCTCGCGCGAGGGCCTGACCCTCGTGGTCGCGGCCGACGACGCACCGCTGCAATCCACCTAGGAGGCTTTTCCATGTTCGTGATTCCCTATGCGTCGCTGCTGGTCATCGTCGCGCTCATCATCTTCGCCTCGATCCGAGTGATGCGCGAATACGAACGGGCGGTCGTCTTCACCCTGGGCCGGTACGCCGGGGTCAAGGGCCCCGGCCTGATCGTGCTCGTACCCTTCGTGCAGCAGATGGTGCGCGTGGACCTGCGTACGCTCGTACTCGACGTGCCCAGCCAGGACGTGATCTCGCGCGACAACGTGTCGGTGAAGGTGAACGCCGTGCTGTACTTTCGCGTGATCGAGGCCGACAAGGCCGTCATCAACGTCGAGAACTACCACGAGGCAACCAGCCAGCTCGCGCAGACCACCTTGCGCTCGGTGCTGGGCAAGCACGAACTCGACGAGATGCTCGCCGAGCGCGACAAGCTCAACGACGACCTGCGCGCCATCCTGGATGCGCAGACCGACTCCTGGGGCATCAAGGTGGCCAACGTCGAGATCAAGCACGTCGACATCGACGAGAGCATGGTGCGTGCGATCGCCCGCCAGGCCGAGGCCGAGCGCAACCGGCGCGCGCGCATCATCAACGCCGAGGGTGAACAGCAGGCCGCCGAGCGCCTGGTCGAGGCGGCCTCCATGCTGGCCACCGAGCCGGCCGCGATGCAGCTACGCTATCTCTCCACCCTGCACGACATCGCCAACGACCGCTCCTCGACCATCGTGTTCCCGATGCCGATCGAGATCCTGCCGCAGCTCTTCGGCGGCGGGCAGAACGCACCGGCTCGCCCACGCCCGGCGCCGGCCGCGGACACCGACAAACCGATCGAGGTGGTGCGCGGCGACGCGGCCTGAACCGGCGCGTTCCCCGCTGCGGGGAGGCATACCGCTTGCTGGACGGTAGCCCCGGCATTCAGGAGCCCACACCATGCAGCGCTTCCAAGGAAAAGTCGTCATCGTCACCGGCGCCGGCTCGGGTATCGGCGAAGCCATCGCCAAGCGTTTCGCCGCCGAGGGCGCCCAGGTCGTGCTCGCGGGGCGCAGCCCCGACAAGCTGGAACGCACAGCCATCGGCATGCCGCCGGGCCGTGTGCACCTGAAGCCCACCGACGTCTCGGAGGAAGGCGAGGTCGAGGCGCTGATCGCCTTCGCGCTGGCGCGCTGCGGCCGCATCGACGTGCTGGTCAACGACGCCGGCATCGCCTCCGAGGGACGCATCGAGGACGTCGCCACGGACGAGTGGCGCCGCATCTTCGCCACCAACGTGGACGGTATCTTCTACGCCAGCAAGGCCGCCATGCCGCACCTGAAGGACACCCACGGCTGCATCGTCAACGTGGCCTCGGTGTCCGGCCTGGGCGGCGACTGGGGGATGTTCGCGTACGACGTGTCCAAGGGCGCGGTGGTCAACATGACGCACGCACTGGCGCTGGACTACGCCGCCGACGGCGTGCGCGTGAACGCGGTCTGCCCGACCTTCACCCTCACACCCTTGACCGAGGACATGCAGCAGGACGAGAAAATCCTCGCCAAGTTCGCCGAGCGCATCCCGATGGGCCGCCCGGCCAAGCCCGTCGAGATCGCCTCGGTCGTGGCGTTCCTGGCGAGCCCGGACGCGGGCTTCGTCACCGGGGTGAACCTGCCGGTGGACGGCGGGTTGTCCGCGTCCAACGGCCAGCCGCGCATGTAGGGAGCGGGGCGGCCGCGCCGAACGCGCCTTGTACGGCCAAGCTCAGCGATCCCAGCTCGGGGTCTCGCCCAGGCGTTCGCGCAGCCAGGCAAGCACGGCCTGCACGCGCGGCACCTCGGCCCGGTGGGCGGGCACCATGGCCTTGAGCCGGCGCGGACGCAGCGCAAAGGCCGACAGCACCGGCACCAGCAGCCCGAAATCCACGGCGCTGCGTGCGACGTAGCTCGGCAGCAGCGCAATGCCGTTGCCTGCGCGGGCGCTGGCCAGGACGACGTGGTTGTCGTTGGCGGTCAGGCGCGGCTGGACTTCGACTTCGATCATGCCGTGCTCGCTCTCGAACTGCCACGCCGGCCCTACGGGCGAGAAGACCAGGCAGTCGTGCTGCGCCAGTTCCGCCGGGTGCGCCGGCGCGCCGCGCCGGGCGAGATAGGTCGGCGCGGCGCACACGATCTGGCGCAGCGGCGCCAGCGGAACGTCGATCACACCCTCGTAGCTGTCCTCGCGCCCCGCGACCACGATGTCCACTCCCTCCTCCAGCGGATTGAGCGGCCGGTCCGCCAGCAGCACGTCCAGCGTGATGTGCGGATGCGCCGCCTGGAACTCGCCCAGCATCTGCGCCAGGAAGGCGACGGTGATCGAGGTCGGCGCCTTGATGCGCACCAAGCCGGCAAGCCCAGAGGCGTCGGCCTCATGCAGCGAGGCGGCCAGCTCGTCGAACTGGGCGAGCAGCCGGCCGGCGCGGGGATGAAAGCGCTGGCCGGCCTCGGTCAGCGTCACGCGCCGGCTGTTGCGCTCGAACAAGGGCGCGCCCAACTCCCATTCGAGCTGGGCGACGCGCTTGGAGACGACCGAAGGCACGGTGCTCAATTCGCGCGCCGCCCGCGAGAAATTGCCCGCGCGCACGGTGGCAAGAAAGGCGCGCACATTGAGCAAGGTGTCCATCTATTCCAATCCGCGAAAGCTGAACGCGCAATATAGCGGAACAGGCCCAAGTTCCCTTGGCTACCATTGCTGAAATCGAACAGCCTGGCACGCCATCTCGGCGCTGGCGCCTCTTGGAGACTCTGCATGTCCGAATTGCGCACCCTGCACGAGCCGGCTCGCGACACCCCGCTCATGGGCGAGTACGACGTCGTCGTCCTGGGCGGCGGGCCGGCCGGCATGACGGCCGCCGCGGCGGCCGCCCGGGCCGGGTGCGACACCTTGCTGATCGAGCGCTACGGCTTTCTCGGCGGCATGGGCACGGCCGCCGGCGTGACCAACTTCTGCGGTCTGCACGCCAACGTGTACGGCGAGCACCGGCGCGTGGTCGAGGGCATCGGCGGCGAGTTCGTCGACCGCATCGATGCCCTGGGCGGGCTGTGCGAACCCCATGTGATGTTCCAGGGCAAGATCGCCGCGCAGGCCTACGACACGGCGGCCTACAAGCTGGCCGCCGACGAACTGGTCGTGGGCAGCGGCGTGAAAGTCCTGTTCCACGCCCATGTGGCCGGCGTCGCCATGGCCGGCGAGGACCGCATCGACGCAGTGTTCGTCGAGACCAAGTCCGGCCGCCGCGCCGTGCGCGCGCGCCTGTTCATCGATGCCTCGGGCGACGGCGACGTCGCGGCCGCCGCGGGCGTGCCCTACGAGAAAGGCGACGGCCACGGCGGCATGCTCTATCCGTCCAGCATGTTCCGGGTCAACGGCGTGGACCCGCAGCGCGCGGGCGATGCCTGGAACCACTTCGGCCGCTGGATGGAACAGGCCGAGCGAGACGGCCAGCGCTTCGCGCGCAGGACCCCCATCATCCGCCCGCAGAAGAACCCGACCGAGTGGCGCGCCAACGTGACGCAGCTCAGCAATGCCGATGGCAGCGCCGTCGACGGCACCGACGCCTGGCAGCTCAGCGAGGGCGAACTCCAGGGCCGGCGCCAGATCGCCGAGTTCATCGGCTTTCTGCGCCGCTACGCGCCGGGCTTCGAGCACGCCTACATCCACGACATCGCGCCCCAGGTGGGCATCCGCGAAACGCGCCGGGTGGTGGGCGAATACCAGCTCACCGATACCGACGTACTGCAGTGCGCCAGCTTTGGCGACACCATCGGCGTGAACGGCTGGCCGATCGAAGCGCACGTCGCCGGCGACGTGGTCTTCCAGTTCGCGGACGTGCCGCACGTGCGCGGCTACAACCACCTGCCGCTGCGCATGATCCTGCCGCTGAAGGTCGACAACCTGCTGGTGGCCGGGCGCTGTGCGTCGATGACCCACCTGGGCCAGTCGGCGGCCCGCGTCACCGGAGCCTGCTTCGTCATGGGCGAGGCCGCCGGCAGCCTCGCCGCCCAGGCCCTCGCGCAGGATGTGCGCGCGCGCGAGGCCGACGTCGCCCGCCTGCAGCAGACCCTGCGCACCAACGGGGTTTTCCTGGGCGACTGAGTCTGCGCCCGCCGGGCGCCGCCGCGGCGCCTGCGTCAAGGCGGCATCGCCCGCCGGCGAACGAGGCCGAACGCAGGCCTGTGCCATACCCCTCTACAAGAACACTTCCTGGAGACACCATGCACCATCCCACCTTCGAGCGCTCGCTGCCTTGCCTTGCCGCTGGCGCGGCATCCTCTCAGCAGACGGCAGCGCGGTGCCTTCGGCCGGCCGGGCAGGGGCGCTCGCGCGCCTTGCTGCGCACCCTTTCCCAAGCCCTCGTGCTGAGCCTGGGCCTGGCGGCGGGCAGTGCGCACGCCGCCTGGCCCGAGCAGCCGCTGCGCATCGTCGCCCCCTTCGCCCCCGCCTCCACGCCCGACACCGTGGCTCGCGTGCTTGCCGAAGGTATGGGCGAACGCCTGGGCCAGACCGTGATCGTCGAGAACCGCCAGGGCGCCGGCGGCATGATCGGCACCGACGCGGTGGCGCGCGCCAAGCCCGACGGCTACACACTGGGCGTGAGCGTGGTCGGCCCGCTCGCCAACAACAAGCTGCTCTACAAGCAGATGCCCTACGACCCCGATACGGCCTTCTCCTACATCACGGTCGCGGTCAACCAGCCGAGCATCCTGGTCGCGCGCAACGACCTGCCCATCAAGGACGTGGCCGAGCTGATCCAGGCCCTCAAGGCCAAGCCCGACCAGTTCAACTACGCCTCCATCGGCAACGGCTCGCTGTCGCACCTCACCATGGAGCTCATCGCCCAGGAAAGCGGCAGCAAGATGGTGCACGTGCCCTATGCCGGGTCGAGCCAGGCCGTGCTCGCGCTGATGGCCGGCGAAGTCGACGTGGCCGCCCTGCCCGCCGCCGCCGTGCTGCCGCAGGTGCAGGCCGGCAAGCTGCGCGCGCTGGCCGTCACCACCGGCGAGCGCTCGAGCCTGCTGCCCGAGCTGCCCACACTGAAGGAAGGCGGGCTGGACGGCGTCGAGGCGGGCGCCTGGATCGCCCTGGTCGGCCCGGCCGGGCTGCCCGGCGAGGTGATCGAGAAGCTGCACGAAGCGGCGGTGCAGACCCTGGCCGATCCCAAGGTCGCCAAGACGCTGGGCCAGCAGTACATGGAAGTCGTGGGCAATACGCCCGCCGAGTTCCAGGACTACGTGCAGGAAGAACTGGCGCGCTGGACGCCGGTGATCCGCGACAACCGCATCTCGCTCGACTGAAGCTGAAGCGCCGCCGGGCCCCGTGCGCGGCGCCCGGGGCCTGGCTCACGCCAGCAGCGAGAGCCCCAGCGTCGCCACGACGACCGCGACCACGCCGAACTGCCAGTTCTGCCGCATGCTGATCTGGTAGGGCGCGAGCCCGGAGTAGCGCGCCGCCGTCATGTTCAGCATCGAGAACGGCGCCACCACCGAGGCAATGCCCCAGCCGGTGAGCAGGGCGCAGAAGTGGGGCAGCACGGGCAGGCCGAGCGCCTGCGGCGTGAAGGTGGAGGCAAGCAGCACTACCGTGAGCACGGGGTGCAGGCCCACGCAGGACAGCAGGATGATGCACAGCATCAGCGCCAGGATGGCCAGCGCCGCGTGCCCCGCCAGCAAGCCCACGGCGTAGGCTATCCAGGCCGGCGGCACCGAATCGGCGATGACCGAGCCGCCGCAACCGGCCGCCATGAACAGCAGCACCTCCGGCGCGAAGCCGCGCAGAGCCGCCGCGTCGGTGGCGAAGCGCCGCCAGGCGCCGGCTGCCGTCCGGTCGCCGCTCTCGAACACATTGAAATACCCGTGCAGGCCCAGCGCCACCGCCGGCGCGAGCATGGCGATCGCGCCCGACACCGGGATCTCCAGCCGCAAGGACACGGCAACCACCACAGCGAAGAATGCCAGCATCGATCCCAGCACCCGCACGCTCGCGCGGACGACGCCGGGCGGGGGCGGCTCGTCCGCCTGGTCATGGTGGCGCAGGAACACGCGACGATCGACGAACAGGCTCAGCACGATGGTGGCCGCGGCAAAACTCAGCCCGATCGGCAGCACCTGCGACCAGCGCAGTTGCGGATACAGCGCGAGCAGGATCACCATGTTGCCGAAGGTCGGACTCCACAGCGTGGCCGCCGAGAAGCTGCGCGTGATCGCCGTGAAGAGCGCCAGGCGTTCGGTTTCGCCGGCGTGCGCACCGCGGCTTGCCACCCCGAACAGCATGTGCACCCCGGCAAAACCGAGCAGGCACGGAAACACCTGGCTGGCGGCGGCCAGCATCAGGTAGCGGCGCCGATAGGTGAGCACCGAGAGATAGCCGGTGACGGTCTGCAGCCCCGGACTGCGCTGCGCCGCGCGGGCGAGCAGCGAGACGCTGGCCATCACCGAGGCGATCATCGCGCCGATGTAGACGCCCCGGGTGATGCTGTGCAGCCCCGCGCCGCCGAAGGGCCAGACGACGAGCCCGATCAGCACCAGCGCCGCGCAGATGCGTGCGATGCTGGCCGGAATCGCCGAGCGCGCCAGCCAGACGAAGCCGGTGGCCGACAGCGCAATGCCCCAGAAGGCCGCCACCGGCCCGCCGAGCAGGTGCCAGAGATTGAAGACGATGAGCCCCGCCATCAGCAGCGGCGCCTTGTCCGCCCCCGCCGCTCTGCCGCCCGTCGCCGTCATCACTGCTCCGTCCCTGCGCAAAGGGACCATGGTATCGCGTTAGCGAGGGAAGTACCGAGCTGCCGGTTCAGCGCCCCCAGCTCAGGCAGTTCTCCACCTTCCACCCGTACAGCCACTGCAGCGCGTCGTAGAACTGTTCCTGCCGGCGGCCCTTCCAGAGGGCGTTGCGGACCTGGCGCTCGACGCCGGCGGCGTGATAGATGCGGCCCATCTCGCGGGTGGACCACACGACGCGGGCGGTGCGCGGCACGCGTACGGATTCGTAGCGCCGGAAGGCCTCGGTGAAGTCGCCGCGGGATTCGCGCACGGCCTCGCCCAGCGTCACGGCGTCTTCCAGCGCCATGCAGGCGCCCTGGGCGAGATACTGCGTCATGGGGTGGGCGGCGTCGCCCAGCACCGTGACGCTGCCTTCGCTCCAGTGCTCGACGGGCTCGCGGTCGGCGGTGGCCCAGCGCTTCCAGGAGGTCGGGCGATCGAGCATCTGGTGCGGGCGCGGGTGCACGCCCTGGAAATAGGACAGCACCTCCTCCTTGCTGCCTTCGCGCACGCCCCACGCCTCCCGCTCGCGGCTGTGGAAGGTGACGACGAGGTTGTACTGCTGGCCGCCGCGCAGCGGGTAGTGCACCAGATGGCAGCGCGGCCCGGCCCAGACGACGGGGGCGTTGACCTGCAGCTCCTGCGGCATGTCGGCCACGTCCACCACGGCGCGATACACCACGTGGCCGGTGACGCGCACCGGGTCGCCGATGAGCTGCTGGCGGATGGCGGACTTCACGCCGTCGGCGCCGACCACGGCATCGGCCACGTAGCGGTTGCCCGCCTCGTCGATCACCGCGACCTGCTTGCCCTGGGGCTCGTAGCCGCGCACCCGCGTCGACGTGCGAAAGCTGATCAACGGATCTTTCTCGACCGCCTCGAGGATGGACAGGTGGATGTCGGCGCGGTGGATCACGCCGTACGGATTGCCGAAGCGCTGGCGAAACGGCTCGCCGACGTCCACGGTGACGACCTCGGAGGCATCGACGGCGTCCATCAGCATCAGCCGGTCGGTGAACACCGACCGTCCGCGCGCGGCATCGCCCACGCCCAGCGCGTCGAGCGCGGCGTAGGCATTGGCGCCCAACTGGATGCCCGCGCCGATCTCGCCGATCGTGGCCGCCTGCTCCAGCAGTTGGACGCGGATGCCCTGGCGGGTCAGGGCGAGCGCGGCGGCCAGGCCGCCGATGCCGCCGCCGACCACGATGGCGGATGCCGAATGGGTACTCATCTGTCGCTCCTGATGAACTGGGCTCACGCCGCGTAGTCGGGCTGCGCGCCGGGCGCCGCCGCCGCGAACGCCGGTTGCGCCACGCAGTGCTCGTGGACGGCCATGACCCGCGGGAAGGCCGACAGGTCGCACTGCATGCGCAGCGCGTTCGCCACCTGGGGCACCAGGCAGCAGTCGGCCAGCGTGGGCGCGTCACCAAAGCAGTACGCGCCGTGCCCGTGCTGGGCCAGCAGGCGCTCGACCGCGGCCAGGCCCTCGGCGATCCAGTGCTCGTACCAGGCGTTCTTGGCGTCTTCGGCCACGCCGAGTTCCTTCACCAGATAGCGCAGGACGCGCAGGTTGTTGACCGGATGGATGTCGCAGGCGATGGCGGCCGACAGCTCCAGCACCCGTGCCCGCGCCAGCGCGTCGGCAGGCACCAGGCGCGGCCCCTGCGGATACGTGGCATCGAGGTAGTCGATGATGGCGAGCGACTGGCCCAGGCGCACCTCGCCATCCTCGAGCAGCGGCACGTTGGCCGACGGGTTCAGATCGACATACGCCGGCGCCTGGTGCTCCAGACGGCGGATGTTGACCGGCACGTACTCGTAGTCCAGGCCCTTGAGCGCCAGCGCGATGCGCACGCGGTACGAGGTCGAGCTGTTGAAGAAGCTGTGCAGCCGCATCGCCGTCACACCATCTTGACCGAGAGCGTGCCCGCGCCGGCCACCGCGCCTTCCATCAGGTCGCCCTTGACGACCGCGCCCACACCTTCGGGGGTGCCGGTGTAGATCAGATCGCCCGGCTCCAGGCGGAAGAACTGCGACAGGTAGGCGATGGTCTCGGGCACCGACCAGATCAGCGTGTTGATGTTGCTGCGCTGGCGGTCCTGGCCGTTCACCTTGAGGTAGATCTCGGCCTGGTCGATGTCGCCCGCCTGCGCGGCCGGATAGATCGGGCCGATCGGCGCGCTCTTGTCGAAGGCCTTGCCCAGTTCCCAGGGCCGGCCGGCTTCGCGCATCTTGATCTGCAGGTCGCGGCGGGTCATGTCCAGGCCGACGGCGTAGCCGTACACGTGCTCGAGCGCCTGTTCCTTGGCGATCTCGAAGCCGCCCTTGCCGATCGCGACGACCAGTTCGATCTCGTAGTGCAGGTTGGCGGTCTGCGGCGGATACGGCAGCTCCAGCGTCTGGCCTTCGGCGACCGGCACCACGGCGTCACCCGGCTTGCAGAAAAAGAACGGCGGCTCGCGATCGGGATCGAAGCCCATCTCGCGCGCGTGGGCGGCATAGTTGCGGCCGACGCAGTAGACGCGGCGCACCGGAAAGCTCGCGTCCTGACCGACGACGGGTACGCCGACGGGGGCAGCGGGTTCGAATACGTAGCTCATGAATGATCCTGGAGAAAAGTTGAAGCACGTCCGGCCGGCGGCGAAATCGCCGCGCGACGGGGATGAGGCGACAGCAGCGCCAGCCTGCGAGCTTGCCTGGCTCGGCCCCGTCCGGCAAGGGCGCCGCTCATAGGCGTTCTTCGCGCAGCAGGTTCAGCGCAGCTTGCACGGGGCGGTCGGAATAGCTGAAGAGCACGGCCTCGTCCTGCGCCGCCAGTTCGACCGGCTGCCACGGCGGCGCGACGAAGATGTCGCGTGGACCATAGGCGAACGACTGCTCGCCGATGCGCACGGTGCCGCGTCCTTCGACCACGCAGAACACGGTGGCGTCCGTCGTGCGGTAGGCGCGGCCCTGGAAGCCCGCCGGCAGCAACTGCATGAAAGTGGCCATCGTCGGCATGGGCCAGCCGCCGGTGCTCGGGTCCACGTAGCGCAGCTTGACGCCGTCCCAGGCGTCGAGCTCGCCGTGGCGGGCCAGCTTGTCGAGCGCCTCGCGGCTGCGCTCGTAGGGATAGTTGAAGATCGGGCTGCTGCCGCGGCGCGGCTGATAGCGCACCGGCACCATGTTGTGGCCGAAGCGCGCATAGCTGTCGCCCTCGGGACGCACCACGGGCTGCTCGGCCTGCGGATAGTTTTCGGCAAAACCGGCATCCAGCGCGCGGATCAGCGGAATGTCCAGGCCGTCCAGCCAGACCACGGGCTCGCCGCCGTCTTCGAGGCGGGTATTGCCGTGGTCGTGCCAGGTCCAGGACGGCGTGATGATGAAGTCGCCCGGGTGCATGGTGGTGCGCTCGCCGTCCACCGCCGTGTACGCGCCCTTGCCCTCGACGATGAAGCGCAGGGCGGACTGCGTGTGGCGGTGGCTGGGCGCGACTTCGCCCGGCAGGATGAGCTGCAGGCCGGCGTACAGCGTCTGGGTGATGCTGGCCTGGCCGGGCAGGCCGGGGTTCTCGAGGATCAGCACGCGCCGCACGGCCTCCTCGGCGGTGATCAGCGAGCCCGAGCGCATCACGTCCTCGCGCAGCGCGTCGTAGCGCCAGAGGGCCGGCACGCAGCGCGGCGCCGGCTGCGGCGGCACCAGCGCGTGCAGCGACTCCCAGAGCGGGGCGAGGTTCTTGGCGGCGATGCCGGCGTAGTACGCGGCCCGCTCGTCGGACTTGGGCTTGGCGCTCATGGCGACCCTCCTTGGTTCGGCACACTGCGCCCGGCGCGGCGCCGGGGCGGGGCCCGCGCGCCTGTCTCCGAAGGCGCGCGGCTGTCTGCTGTCTATGCTCGCATTCTGCGCGTGGGACATACCAAATAAAAATGATCTAATCGTATTATCCATACAAGAATACATATACCAGGAGCGAGATGGACTGGACCCACCGATTGCGCCTGCGCAACCTGCGCATGCTGCTGAGCCTGGCGCAGACCCAGAACATCAGCCACTCGGCGGCCGCGCTCAACACGACCCAGCCCGGGCTGTCGAAATGGCTCAAGGAGCTCGAGGACGACATCGGCCTGCCGCTGTTCGAGCGCCACGCCCGAGGCCTGCGCCCGACGGCCTATGGCGAGACGCTGATCGCGCACGCCCGGCGCCTGGAGGCCCAGCTCGACCGGGCGGCCGCCGACATGGCGGCGCTGCGCGCCGGCGGCACCGGCCGGGTCATCATCGGCGCCTCGGGAGCCTCGGCCTCCGACACCGTGCCCCTGGCGGTGCTGCGCCTGCTGCAGCAGAGCCCCGAGGTGCGCGTCAAGTTGGTCGAAGGCACGATGGACACGCTGATGGTGCAGCTCTCGCGCGGCGACCTGGACATCGTCGTGGGCCGCTCGGCCGACGACCAGATCGACGCCGACGTCCGCCACGAAACCTTGTACATGGAACCGCTGCACATGGTGGCCCGGCCGCGCCACCCGCTCGCCGCCCGCGCTTCGGTGCAGTGGCAGGACCTGCTGGGCTACCGCTGGCTGCTCTGGCCGCGCGGCACGCCGATCCGGCAATCGCTGGAGAAGGCCCTGGCCGGCGCCGGCCTGTCGGTGCCGGCCGACCACATCGAATCCAACTCGGTCACCATCAACCTGACCCTGCTCAACGCCACCGACATGATCAGCGTGGCCTCGCACCGCTCGGCGCTGCGGCTCTCGCAGATGAACACCATGCGCATCCTGCCGATCCGCCTGCCCGGCTTCGGGTCGGTGGCCATGTACTGGCGCGCCGACCCGTTCCGCGACGCGGCCGTCGACGAGGCCCTCGACTGCCTGCGCGCGGTCGCCGCCGCCGGAACGCGCGGCGAGCGCGACACCTGAGCAAGACGCCCCGCATGCCGCGGCGCAAGGGCTTGCGGCTTTCGGCACGAGCCACGCACCAGGCGGTACACGCTTTATCATCGTCCCGAGAGCCATCCAACCAGCACCCTAGAACGGAGTCCCCATGAACGGAGCAGACAGTCTTTGCGAAACCCTGTTGGCCAACGACGTCGACGTATGTTTTGCCAACCCCGGCACCTCGGAGATGCACTTCGTGGCCGCCCTGGACCGCCAGCCGCGCATGCGCTGCATCCTCGGGGTCTTCGAGGGGGTGGTGACCGGCGCGGCCGACGGCTACGCGCGGATGGCGGGCAAGCCCGCCGTCACCCTGCTGCACACCGGGCCCGGCCTGGCGAACGGCCTGGCCAACCTGCACAACGCACGCCGGGCCTTCAGCCCCATGGTCAACGTCGTCGGCGATCACGCCAGCCATCACCTGGCCCACGATGCGCCGCTCACCAGCGACATCGACAGCCTGGCGCGTCCGATGTCGCAGTGGCTGCGCCGCGCCGCGTCGCCGGACACGGTCGGCCGCGACACGGCCGCCGCGATCCAGGCCGCTCGCACCAACAAGGTCGCGACCCTGATCCTGCCCGCCGATTCGGCCTGGGGCGAGCTGGGCTCGGGCACGGTGCCCGCTGTGCCCGCGCGCGCCTCGGCGGCCCAGGTGCCGGACGCCCGCGCCATGGCGCGCGCCGTGCAGGCGCTGCGCGCCCCGCGCCGCACCGCCCTGCTGCTGGGCACGGGAGCCCTCACCGAGGGGGGGCTCGCCGCCGCCGGCCGGATCGCCCAGGCCACCGGCGTGCGCCTGCTCGCACAGACATCCAACCCGCGCATGGCGCGCGGCGTCGGGCGCATACCGGTGTCGCGCATCCCCTATCCGGTGGACATGGCGCTGGCCGCCCTGCGCGAATTCGAGCAACTCATCCTGGTCGGCGCCAAGGCCCCCGTCAGCTTCTTCGGCTATCCGGGCAAGCCGAGCGAGATGACGCCCCCGGGTTGCGAGATCGTCGAACTCGCCGAGTCCGGCGGCAACGCCCTGGAGCAGACGCTGCTCGAACTCGCCGACGCCCTGGGTGTGGGCCGGGATGCGAAGGACGGCGCAATCGTCACGCGGGCCGAGCGTGCCCAGCCCGCGGCCGGCAAGCTCACCGTCGAGGCGGTGAACGCGATCACCGCGCGCCTGCTGCCCGAGAACGCCATCGTGTGCGACGAATCCGTGACCTCGGGCGCGAGCTTCTACGCCATGACGCACGATGCGCCCGCGCACGACTACCTGCAGCTCACCGGCGGCGCGATCGGTGTCGGCCTGCCCATGGCCACCGGCGCGGCGGTCGCCTGCCCGGATCGCAAGGTCGTCTCGCTGCAGGCCGACGGCAGCGGCCTCTACACCGTGCAAGCGCTCTGGACCCAGGCCCGCGAAGCGCTCGACATCGTCACCATCGTGTATTCCAACCGCTCCTACGCCATCCTGCGCGGCGAAATGGCCCAGGTCGGCGCGGCCGAACCCGGCGAGAACGCCCAGCGCCTGCTCTCGCTGGACGATCCCGCGGTGGATTGGGTGAGCGTGGCGCGCGGCTTCGGCGTGCAGGCCGAGCGCGTCGACACCACCGAGCGTTTTGCCGACGTGCTCAAGTCCGCGCTCGCCGGCAAGGGGCCGTTCCTGATCGAAGCGCTGGTGTGAACCGGGCCTGCGAACCGATGACGACTTGCCGACGCCCGCCCCTGCGCCACCGCACCCTGCTGGCCTTCGCCACCGGGCTCGCCGTGGCGCTGGCCACAGCCGCCCACGCCGATCCGCGCAGTCTCGGCCACGGGGTCTCGACCGCCCGGGCCGACGACGGCGCGCGACTGGTGTTCTTCAGCGCGGGCGAACCGCCGGGCAGCGACGGCGGCTGGAGCCACGACGTCTTCGTCGCGCGCTGGGACCCGGCCACGGGCGAGCAGGCCGCGCCGCAGCGCTTCATCAGCCGCGACGAGGCGCAGGAGCCGGTGGCGGTCGCGCAGGCCCGCGACGGCAACATCCTCGTCACCTTCGAGGACGGCCACGACGCGCGCGGCAGCGTCACCCAGCGCTATGGCGTGTACGACGCCGGGTTGAAGCCGGTGCTGGCCTACCCCAACGAGGTGCATCCGGGCGGCCATTCCGGGCACGCGGCCGCGGTGGGCGAGCGCTTCGTCGTGTTCTACTCGGACGAATGGGTGCATGGCGGCGGCGTGGACGACCTGGGCAGCGGCTACGGCGTGTACGCCAAGGTCTATGACACCCGGGGACGGGAGCAGCACGCGGTCGCCGTGGCCCACGAGCGCCGCGAGTGGTGGCCGACGATCGCCGGGGGCGACACGCGGGCCATGCTGCTCTGGCAGCAGTATGTGGAGGGCAGCCAGAGGGCGCGCCTGAACGTCGCCCCGCTCGACCCGGTCTCGGGCGAACTCGGCACTGTGCGCCATGTCATGAGCGACGTCGTCTACTACGTCTACAACATCGCCTGGATGCCGCAGATCCGGCGCTTCCTGATGGTGGCGACCAGCGGCGAACACGGCGCCGCGCGCCTGCTCGACGAGAACGGCGAGGTCACGGCAAGTCTGGACGGGCTGCCGGCGACCGTGCGCGAAGCCGGCATCGCCGTCGCCCCCACCGGCGACGTGGCCTACACGCCGGCGGCCGACGGCCGCCTGATACAGATCCGCGCCACCCCCGACAGCCTGCAGTTCGCCGGCACGGTGCGAACTGCCGACGGCCGCGACGTGGCCTGGAGGCCCAACGGCAGCACGGGGCTGTTCACGGACGACGGCCTGCTCGACTGGTTCACGCTCGAGGACGGCGAACTGGTCAAGTACCGCTTCGATCCCGCGGCGAACGAAACGACGGGCCGGTAGGAGCACGGCGGGGAGGCGTACGTGGCATCGGCTCCTTGACCCGGGCAGCCCCAGGGCCAGGCCGGGCTCGATCCGTGCCCCACCCCGGCAACCGGCGCCTCAGTTCGCCTTGATGTCGCGATCGCGGATCAGCTTGCCGTAGCGGTCCGAATCTTCCTTCGCCTTCTGCGCGAACTCCTGCGGCGACATGGGCGCGGCCTCGCCGCCGATGTCGACGATGCGCTGCTGCACGGCCGGCTGGGCGAGGACGCGGTTCACCTCGGCGTTCAGGCGCTCGATGATACCGGGATCGGTGCCGGCAGGCGCGTAGAAGCCGAACCAGGTGTCGGCGTTGAAACCCTCGATGCCGGCCTCCGCGAGCGTGGGCGTGTCGGGGAACAGCGGCGAGCGCGTGGGACTGCCCACGGCCAGCAGGCGCAGCTTGCCCTCCTTGGCGTGCTCCAGGCCCACGCCCGGATCGAACATGTAGTCCACCTGGCCGGCCAGCAGATCGACCATGGCCGGCGCCGCGCCGCGATACGGTACGTGCACCGACTCGATGCCGGTGGCGGCGTTCAGCATTTCGCTCGCCAGGTGGGGCGAACTGCCGTTGCCCGGCGACGCGTAGGTGAGCTTGCCCGGGTTCGCCCTGGCATGGGCGATGAAGGCGGTGACGTCCTTGGCGGGAATATCCGGCCGCGTCATCAGGTAGACCAGCACGCGGGCGGCGGCGGCCACCGGCGTCAGGTCCTTGGCCGGGTCGAACGGCATGTTCGGGTAGATGTGCGGATTGACCGAGGCCACGCCGCCCGAACTGAAGAGAAAGGTATAGCCGTCGGCGTCGGCCTTGGCGACGGCGTCGCCGCCGATGTTGCCGTTGGCTCCCGCGCGGTTCTCGATCACGAAGGGTTGGCCCAGGGTCTGCGCGATCGACTGGCTGATCAGGCGCGCGAGCACGTCGGCCACGCCGCCGGGCGGGAAGTTCACCACCACGCGCACGGGCTTGGCCGGCCAATCCTGGGCCAGCGCCGGGCCCGCGGCCAGCGCGCCCAGCGCGAGGGCGGTAGCGGCAACGAGCGCGCGCACGCCGGCAAAGGGTCGGAAAATCGCCATGTCTGTCTCCTGTGGCGCCGCGCCCTCGCGCTGGGACGCGGGCCTCCGGCATTAATAGTTTGATATCCAACAGTATGGCCGAGGATGTTTTCTTCGCCGAGTCGGTAGAAACCCCGATGCCCGAGCAGTGCTATCGTCTGGGGTTCTTCACCTCAGCTCCCGCGCGGGCGCGCCACCATCGCATGTCAGAGATCACGCTCTATCACAACCCCAAGTGCAGCACCTCGCGCAAGGTGCTGGAGATGCTGCGCGAGCGCGGCCACGAACCCCGCATCATCGAGTACCTGAAGACGCCGCCCGACCGGGCCACGCTCCAGGCGATCGTGGCGGCCACCGGCGAGCCGGTACGCGCGCTGGTGCGCGAGAAGGCCGAGCCGTACCAGACGCTAGGCCTGGCCGATCGGAAGTGGACGGATGACGAACTCATCGACTTCATGCTGCAGGAGCCGGTGCTCATCAACCGGCCGATCCTGGTGACCGACCGCGGCGCGCGCCTGTGCCGGCCGGTCGAGCGCATGGATGAAGTCCTGCCGCGCTGAGCAAACCGCGGGCGCCCGGCCTAGGCCCGGGTGAACGGGTCGCCCGGCGCAGGCTGGCGCGGCGCCTGCGCGCCCGGCCGGGGCGCGGGCAGCGTGGCGATGAGCTTGCGCAGCAGGTCGAAATCGGCGGGCTTGACCACATGGTGGTCGAAACCCGCCTGGGCCGCGCGTTCGCGATCGTAGGCCGAACCATAGCCCGTCAGCGCGACCAGCACGGTGGCATCGCCCCCCGGCTGTGCCCGCAGCGCGCGGGCCACGTCGTAGCCGTCGCGCCCGGGCAGGCCGATGTCGAGCAGGACGAGGTCCGGCCGGTGTGCGGCCGCCAGGCTCAGCGCCTCTTCGCCGCTGGCCGCCATGTGCACCGTGTGTCCGTTGGCCTGCAGCACCAGCGTCAGCGCCTCCAGCGCATCCGGATTGTCGTCCACCACCAGCAGCGTACGGCCCGTCGGTGCGTGCAGCGGCGCGCCCTGCTGCGCCATCGGCGGCGCCGGTGCCTCGAGCGCCGGCAGCTCGACCACGAAACGGCTGCCGCGCCCCTGGACGCCCGGCTCGAGCCGGACGCTGCCGCCGTGCATCTCGGCCAGCCGCCGCACCAGCGCCAGACCGATGCCCAGGCCGCCCTGGGAGCGGTCCAGGCCGGCCTCCTCCTGGATGAAGATGTCGAAGATGCGCGGCGCGAGCTCGGGGCGCACGCCTTCGCCATCGTCCAGCACCCAGGCACGCACCGCGCCGTCCGCGCAGCGATAGCCAACCTCGATATGGCCGCCCGGCCGGGTGAACTTGATCGCGTTGCTGAGCAAATTGCCGAACAACTGCAGCAGCCGGGTCGGATCGCCGTCGACCCAGGCGGACGCTTCGGGCAGGTTCAGGGTCAGCGCGTGGCCCCTGGCCCGGGCCTCGCCTTCGGCCGCGTCGAGCGCAGCGTTCAGCACACCGTCCAGACGCACGCGCTTGATGCGCAGCCGGATCTTGCCGTGGTTGATGCGCGAGACATCCAGCAGATCATCGACCAGTTCGGCCAGATGACCCACCTGCCGGCTCACGATGGCCAGCGCACGCGCATCCGGCGGCGCGCTCTGCGCGAGATTGGCCTTGAGCAGCTCGACCGCGCTGCGCACGGGAGCGAGCGGGCTGCGCAGCTCGTGCGAAAGCATGGCGAGGAATTCGTCCTTGTGCCGGTCGGCCTGCCTGAGCCGCAGCTCGGCCTGCTTGCGCACGGTCGTGTCCTGCGACACGCCGGCAAAGCGCCGCGACGCGCCCTCGTCCAGCGCCAGCACACGCTCGCAAACCCAGCGCGGCTCGTCGCCGGCCGTGTGCATGCGGTATTCGGCCTCGTAGCCGGCGCCATCGCCCAGGCGCGTGAAATGTGCCTTCAAAATGTCACGGTCGTCCGGATGAACGTGCGCGAACCAGGCTGCCGCATCCTGATAGAGCGAGGCCGCATCGCAGCCCCAATGTCGTTCGTAGGCCGGGCTGACGTATTCGAATCTGCCCTCGCCGGCGTGGTACACCCAGAATACGTCCGCCAGCGCGCCCGCCATCTCGCGCAGGCGGCTCTCGCTCTCGTCGCGCGCGCGCTCGGCCCGCTGCAGCCGCAGCAGGGCGCGCACGTTGGCCACCAGCTCCTCCGGCTCTATCGGTTCGACCAGAAACCCGTCGGCGCCGGCATCGAAGGCGCGCACCCGGCTGTCCGAGTCGATCAAGGCCGCCGAGGTCTGCAACACGACGATACCGGCCGTGGCCGGATCGGCCTTGAGCCGCCGGCACACGTCGCGCCCGTCCATGTCGGGCAGTTTGACGTCGAGCAGCACCAGATCCGGACGCTGCCGGGCGATGGCGTCGAAGGCCGCTCTGGCACTGGCCGCATCGATCACGCCGTAGCCGGCCTTCCTGAGGATGTGACCCTTGGCATAGCGTGCGCCATCCCCGTCGTCGACGTTGAGAATGAGGGGGGTGGGCGACACTGAATCCACAACGAGCTCCGCGATTTGCCGTGCGGCCACGGCCTGAGCCGTCGCCCGCACTCAGCCGGACTCCGCCGACCAAGCATCCTTGGGCGAGTCGTTCCCGGCCAGATAACGACGCGGTATCCTCAAAGCAAAAACCGAACCTGTCCGCGGTTCGCTCTGCACCTCGATGCGTCCGCCGATGGCCGTGGCCAGGCGCTGCGACAGTGCCAGCCCCAGTCCCAGCCCGGCGCCCAGCGGACGCACGCCGGCATCGCCGGCCAGTTGCACGTTCTCACGGAAAATCAGTTGGACATCCTCCGGGGCGATGCCGATGCCGGTGTCGGCCACCAGCAGCCGGACATGCTCGGCATCGACTGTGCAGCTCACCCGCACGGCGCCTTCCAGCGTGAACTTCAGCGCGTTCACGATCAGGTTGCGCAGAATCTGCGCCACCTTGTGCCGGTCCGAGAACACCACCAGGCCCGGCGGCACCTCGAAGGACAGCACCACGCCGGGCTTGGCGCCCAGCGCGCCGAAAGTGTCGCGCAGCCGCGTATAGAGCTCGCCCACGTCGAACTCGCCCAGGCGCAGCACCATCGTGCCGGATTCGATACGCGCCAGGTCGGCCAGGTCGTCCACGGAGGCGAGCAATTCGCCGCTCGCCTCATGGATGAGGCGCACCTGCGTCTCCTGCTCGTCGGTGAGCTCGCCGTCGGTGCGCGCCAGCAGGAGCCGCGAAATCGCGTAGATCGAGGACAACGGCCCGCGCAGCTCATGCCCCACGCTGGCGAGAAAACGGGAATTGGCCGCCGCCAGGCGGGCGAGGTCGGCCGCATGCACCCCGATCTGCGCGTGCAGCTCCGCGGCAACGCCGCCGCCCGGCGCCAGCCGGTGCTGCCATTGCTGGAGCGCCAGCATCTGCGTGAGCAGTTCATGGTTCTGCAGGCGCACCGCGGCCATGGTGACGCCGCGCACCGTCATGCCGAAATCGGCGCGCAGCCGCTCCAGGCTGCCGGCATCGAAGGCGTGGCCGGGCACCAGCCACTGATGCAGGCGGATGCGGGTGTCGTCGCCGCACTGGTCGATGGAGTGCTGGTCCACCGTACCGAAGGCCTCGAACAACCCGGGCGCGAGCGCGCGGTTGTCTTGGTTCAGCAGTTGCCCGTCGCGGCGGCGGCACGACACCTCCAGCCCCAGAGCACGGCGCTGCGGCGCGAGGGCGCCCAGCCAGAAGCGCAGGTAGGCGGGCTGACAGTCGGCGAAGACGTAGCGCGCCGCTTCGGCCGCCATGCCGGCCAGGCGTTCACCGCCGTCGGCCAGGCCCGCGGCGGCGCCCAGCAAGCGGGCGAGCTGGCGCGCGCGCACAATGTCGCCTTCGTGCTCGACCCGCAACTCAACGACTTCATCGTGCATGGGACGCGCCGGGAATCAGGCCACCGGCCGCAGGGGATCGGCGCACCATTCGCTCCAGGAGCCGGGATAGAGGCGCGAGCCCGTCAGCCCGGCATGCTCCATGGCGAGCAGATTGTGACAGGCGGTGATGCCCGAGCCGCACTGATGGACGACCTGGTGCGGGGCGCGCTCGCCCAGCAGCGCGGCGAACTCCTCGCGCAGCGCCTGCGCCGGCTTGAAGCGGCCGTCCTGGGCCAGGTTCTCCGTGTGCGGACGGTTCAGCGCGCCCGGAATGTGCCCGGCCACGGGATCGAGCGGCTCGACCTCGCCCAGGTAGCGCGCGTGGGCGCGCGCATCGAGCACCAGGAACTCGGGGCGCTCGAGATTGGCGGCGACCTCGTCCGCGCTCACCGAACCGACCAGCGGCTCGTTCAGGTGCAGCGGGCTGGCGGCGGCGCCGGACGACGCACGCTGCTCGTCCAGCGGCGCGTCGTCCACGGGCAGCCCCTGCGCCAGCCAGGCCGGCCAGCCACCGTCGAGCACCGCCGCCTGGGCGTGTCCGATCCAGCGCATCATCCACCAGAGCCGGGCCGCCATGGCACCGCCCTGCGCGTCGTAGGCGACCACCAGATCGTCCTCGCCCACGCCGGCCTCGACCATGCGCTGCCGGAAAGCGGCGCGCGCCGGCAGCGGGTGGCGGCCGTTGGTCGAGGTGCGCGCCCCGGACAAATCGGTTTCCACGTCGAGAAAGATCGCACCCGGAATCCGCGCTTCCCGGTACGCCTGGAACCCCGCCCCGGGACGGGCCAGATCGTGGCGCACGTCGAACACGCGCACGTTGTCGCGTCCGAGACGGGCAGCCAGCGTAGAGCAGTCGATGAGCGGACTTGACATGCGATAGAACCCTGAGAGAGGAAATCGGGCGGGAGCGGAGCGCTTACAATGCAAGGAACCGGCGCGCGCCTCCCGGCGCGCCACGCAAGTTCTATCCTCCAGTATGCACCAGTACGAAGATTTCATGCGCCACGTGCGCGAGAACGGCGTCGCCAAGACCGACCGCACCGGCACCGGCACGGTGTCGGTGTTCGGCTACCAGATGCGCTTCGACCTGGCGCAGGGCTTTCCCCTGGTGACCACCAAGAAGGTGCACACCAAAAGCATCATCTACGAACTGCTCTGGTTCCTGCGCGGCGAGGGCAATGTGCGCTGGCTGCAGGAGCACGGGGTCAGCATCTGGGACGAATGGGCCGCGCCCGACGGCGATCTCGGCCCGGTCTACGGGGTGCAGTGGCGCTCCTGGCCCACGCCCGACGGCGGCCACATCGACCAGATCCGCCAGATCATCGACGAGATCAAGCGCAATCCGGATTCGCGCCGGCTGATCGTCTCGGCCTGGAACGTGGCGGACATTCCGCGCATGGCGCTGCCGCCGTGCCACGCGTTCTTCCAGTTCTACGTCGCCGAGGGCCGGCTCTCGTGCCAGCTCTACCAGCGCAGCGCCGACATCTTCCTCGGCGTGCCCTTCAACATCGCGAGCTACGCGCTGCTCACCCACATGGTGGCCCAGCAGTGCGATCTGGAACCCGGCGAGTTCATCTGGACCGGCGGCGACTGCCATATCTACAGCAACCATTTCGAGCAGGTGGACCTGCAGCTCTCGCGCGAGCCCTATCCCTACCCGAGGCTCGACATCCGGCGCAAGCCCGCAAGCCTGTTCGACTACGCCTACGATGATTTCGAGATCGTGGGCTACCAGTCGCATCCGCACATCAAGGGCGACGTGGCGGTCTGAACACGGCGCGCGGCCCCGCGCTTGACTTCGCCAACGGGCGGCGTAATATCGCTGCCTAGTCAGCGAATCGTCATGTCCAGCCCTTCCCCGCAGTCCACCACCGAACCGTCCGGCCCCTACCATGGCGACAACATGGTGGGCGAGGAAACGGTCGGCTATCTCGTCAAGCAACTGAGCCAGGCGCTGCACCGCGAGGTGGACCAGCGCGTGGCCCCGCTCGACCTCACCGCCATGCAGTGGCGCCCCATCCTCCTCCTCGCCAAGGGCATGGCCGACAACCCGGTCGAGCTGGCGCGGCTGGTGGGCGTGGACACGGGCGCCATGACGCGCACGCTGGACCGCCTGGAAGCCAAGGGGCTGCTGCGCCGCCTGCGCAGCCAGACCGACCGGCGCAGGGTCAAGCTCGAGCTCACCGACGAAGGGCGCGCCCGTGCGGGGCAGTTGCCCTATGCGCTCGCGGCCGCCCAGAACCGCCTGCTGCGCGGAATCTCGACCGACGAACTGGACGCCTTCACCGGCATGATCCGCCGCATGCTGGCCAACGGCGCCGCGCCTTGACGGGCGTTTTTTTCGCCCCAATCACTGCCTAGGCAAATACCGACACAACAGCCATCCGTTTCCGCCCTTGGGCGGAGCCCAGAGATCCCATCATGTCAGCCGCCCCCGATACCGTTGCCGCCACCCCGCGTTCGCCGCGCAAGCGTCTGCTGCTCATCGCCGCCCTGGTCTTCCTGATCGCGGCCGCCGCCTACGGCGCCTGGTGGTTCCTCATCGCGCGCCACTTCCAGTCCACCGACGACGCCTACGTCCAGGGCGACCTGGTGCAGATCACGCCGCAGATTGCCGGCACCATCACCGGGCTGCACGCCGACGACACGGATTTCGTGCAAGCCGGACAGACCCTGGTCGAGCTGGACCGGGCCGATGTCGAAGTGGCGCTGGCCGAGGCCGAGTCGCAGCTTGCGCAGACCGTGCGCCAGGTGAGCACGCTGTACGTGCAGAACGATGGGTTCGATGCGCAGATCCGCGCGCGCCAGGCCGACGCCGCCAGCGCCAAGGCCGCCCTTGCCCGGGCCCAGGCCGACCTGCGCCGGCGCCAGGCGCTCGCGCAGTCGGGCGGGGTGAGCGGCGAGGAAATCCTGCACGCGCGCACCACCGTCGAAACGGCGCAGGCCGCGCTGGCGGCCGCCGAGGCCGCCGTGGCCAACGCCAAGGCGGGACTGGCGGGCAACGAGACCCTGACCGCCGGCACCGACGTGCAGGATCACCCCAACGTGCGCCTGGCGGCCGCCAGGGTGCGCCAGGCCTACCTGGACCTCGCGCGCACCGAGATCCAGGCGCCCGTATCGGGCTATGTCGCGCGCCGCAGCGGCCAGCTCGGCCAGCGCGTGGCGGCCGGCACGGCGCTGATGGCCGTCGTACCGCTCGACCAGGTGTGGGTCGATGCCAATTTCAAGGAAGTGCAGATCGGCAGCATGCGCATCGGCCAGCCCGCCACGCTGCACGCGGACATGTACGGCAGCAAGGTGGCCTATCGCGGCAAGGTGGCCGGCCTGGGCGCCGGCACCGGCAGCGCGTTCGCCCTGCTGCCCGCGCAGAACGCCAGCGGCAACTGGATCAAGGTGGTGCAGCGCGTGCCCGTGCGCATCGAACTCGACCCCGAGGAACTGCGCGAACACCCGCTGCTGCTCGGACTGTCGATGAACGTCGAGGTGGACATTTCCGACACCAGCGGGCCGGCCCTCTCGGCCGGGCGGCGCAAGGATTCGAGCTATGCCGTGAACGTTCTCAGCGACGCGCAGGCCCAGGCGCGCGGCGTCATCGAGCGCATCATCGCCACGCATCTCGGCGCCGGCGGCGCGCCCGCTCCCGCCCCCGTCGCGCAACAGCCGCATACCCGCCTGGCGGTCACCCGCAACGGCGGCTGACCGGACACGCGCAAAGATTCGCCATGGCACAGGCCGCTCCCCCGAAGGAATACCCGCCGCTGGAAGGCAGCCAGCGCACGCTCGGCACCATCGCGCTGTCGGCGGCGGTGTTCATGAACGTGCTCGACTCGTCCATCGCCAACGTATCGATCCCCGCCATCGCCGGCGACCTGGGCGTCAGTTCGAGCCAGGGTACCTGGGTGATCACGTCGTTCGCGGTCGCCAACGCCATCTCCCTGCCGCTGACGGGCTGGCTCACCCAGCGCATCGGCCAGGTCCGGCTGTTCGTCTGGTCGGTCCTGCTCTTCGTGCTCACGTCCTGGCTGTGCGGCTTCGCGCCCAGCCTGGAGATGCTCATCCTGTTCCGCGTGCTGCAGGGCGCCGTCGCGGGGCCCATGATCCCGCTGTCGCAGACGCTGATGCTGGCGAGCTACCCCAAGGCCAAGGCCGGCATGGCGCTGGCCCTGTGGTCGATGACCACGCTGGTGGCGCCGGTGGCCGGGCCGCTGCTGGGCGGCTGGATCTCGGACAACTACTCCTGGCCCTGGATCTTCTACATCAACGTGCCCGTGGGCCTGGTCGCCGCCTGGGCCGCCTGGCGCATCTACCAGCACCGCGAGTCGGCCACGCGCAACCTGCCGATCGACAAGGTCGGCCTGGCCCTGCTGGTGATCTGGGTGGCCGCGTTCCAGATCATGCTGGACAAGGGCAAGGAACTGGAATGGTTCCAGAGCGGCGAGATCATCCTGCTCGCCGTCATCGCCTTCGTCACCTTCGTGTTCTTCCTGATCTGGGAGCTCACCGACAAGCATCCCATCGTGGACCTGCGCCTGTTCGCGCTGCGCAACTTCACGATCGGCTGCATGACGCTGGCCGTGGCCTACGGCGTGTTCTTCGGCACCGTGGTCCTGCTGCCGCTGTGGCTGCAGACCACCATGGGCTACACCGCCACCTACGCGGGCCTGGTCACGGCGCCGGTGGGCATACTCGCCATCATCCTGACGCCCGTGGTGGGCAAGCTGCTCGCCACCCAGGACCCGCGGCGCCTCGTGACGGCCGCCTTCGCCGTCTTCGCCGTGGTGAGCTACCTGCGCTCGGGCTTCAACACCCAGGCGGACATCCGCACCATCGTCATCCCGACCATCATCCAGGGCGCGGCGATGGCGGCCTTCTTCGTGCCCCTGGTGTCGATCACGCTGTCCGGCCTGGCGCCGGAGCGCATCCCCAGCGCGGCCGGGCTGTCGAACTTCGTGCGCATGTCCTTCGGCGCCTTCGGCACCTCGGTGGCGACCACGGTGTGGGAGGACCGCACCACGCTGCACCACGCCCAACTGACCGAAAGCATCCACCCCGGCAACCCGGTCGCCGACCAGGCCATCCAGGGCCTGCAGGCGCGCGGGCTGTCGCTGGAGCAGGCCCTGTCGACGATCAACAACCTGATCCAGCAGCAGGCTGCGACGCTCTCGGCCACCGACATTTTCTACATTTCGACCGGCATCTTCCTCCTGCTGATCGGCCTGGTGTGGCTGGCGCGTCCCATCCGCGCGGGCGGCGCGAGCAAGGAAGCCGCGGGCGCGCACTGAGGCGGCTACAGCCCCAGGAACGACAGCATCAGGAAGGTCGCGAACAGCACGAAGTGCGTCATCCCCTCGATGGCGTTGCTCTGGCCATCGTTCAGGTTGATCGCCGCCGCGATCAGGGTGAGCATGACCATCACGGTCTGCACCGGCGTCATCGCCATCTGGAAGGGCGCGCCCAGGTAGAGCGCCCAGGCTTCCATCACCGGCACGGTCAGGATCACCGTGGAGAGCGAGGCGCCCATGGCCACGTTCACCACCGACTGCATGCGGTTGGCCAGCGCGGCGCGCAGCGCGGTCAGGATCTCGGGGCAGGCCGAGATGGTCGCCACCACCAGCGCAAGCAGGATGGGCGGCGCGCCCGCCCCCTCCAGCCCCACGTCCAGCGCGGGCGACATCAGTTCGGCGAGAAAGCCGATCAGGATCACGCCGAACACCAGCACGCCGATCGACACGCGCAGGCTGTCGCGCCCGTTGCCGGGCTTGTCCGCCGCCTCCAGGCCGCCGGCCACCGCGCCGACCGCGCGCATCCGCCCGGCCGAGCGCGGGCGTCGCTTCTCGGGATAGGCGTAGCTGAAGAAATAGCTGTGCACCCCGGTCTGCATGCGCAGGAACAGCGCGTACAGGGTCAGCATCGCCACGATGGTGAAGATCGAATAGATTTCCCAGCGGTCGCGCGGGATGAACTCGGGCACCACCATGGAGATGCCCATGGCGGTGAGGATCATCACGCCGTAGGTCCTGCCCGAGTCGTCGTTGTAGGCCTGCTCGCCGTGCTTGAGCCCGCCCATCAGCGCGGCCAGGCCGAGGATGCCGTTGATGTCCAGCATCACCGCGGCATAGATGGTGTCGCGCACCAGCGTGGGCGTGGGCTCGTGCGTCATCATGATCGCCAGCACGATCACCTCCACCAGCACGGCCGACAAGGTGAGGATCATGGTGCCGTAGGGATCGCCCACTTTCTCGGCGAGCAGCTCGGCGCGGTGCGCCACGCTGAGCGAGGTGCAGACGATGGCCGCGATCAGCGCCACGGCGGCGCCGAGCGCCGACCAGCGGCCCATGGCGACGAGACTGCCCTCGAAGGCATAGGCCAAGGCGCCGACCACAATGGCCAGCGCCAGCAAGCGCTCCTGCGCGAGAAACTTGAGCACGATGGGACGACCGTAGCGAAGAGGTGAGGCGCACTACAATGCCGAGCATTGCATACGCCCCAGCCCGAGGGCAAGAAACGCGCCCACCGGGCCCCGCCGCCCCATGACCGACCTCTCCCTCATCGTCGCCTACGCGCGCAACCGCACCATCGGCCGCGACAACGCCCTGCCCTGGCGCCTGCCCGCCGACCTGGCCCACTTCAAGCGCAGCACGCTGGGCAAGCCCATCATCATGGGCCGCAAGACCTGGGAATCGCTGGGCCGCCCGCTGCCCGGGCGGCTGAACCTCGTGGTCAGCCGCAACGCCAACTACCGTGCCGAGGGGGCCACCGTGGTCGCCTCGCTGGACGAGGCGCTGGCCGTCAGCGCCGGCGCGCCGGAGGCCTACGTCATCGGCGGCGAAATGCTGTATCGGCTCGCCCTGCCCATGGCCCGCCGCGTCGTCGCCACCGAGATCGACGCGGACATCGAGGGCGACGCCTGGTTTCCGGCGCTGCCGGCAGGCTGGCGCGAGACCGCGCGCGAGCCGCAGCCGGAAGAGAACGGTTATCGGTATGCGTTCGTGACGTACGAGCGCTGAACGGGTGGCCAGACGCGGGCGACGGGAGCGCGAACCTGCAGCTAAGTCGTCGCACCCACTACGAGCGGCAAATAAGGTCATGCGCCTTCTCGCCGATCATGATCGACGGAAGGTTCGTATTGCCGCTGATAGGCGTCGGCAACACCGATGCATCGGCAATGCGCAAGCCTTGAATGCCATGAACGCGCAGCCGCTCGTCCACGACGGCAAGATCATCATGTCCCATCCGACACGTGCCGACCGGATGGGAGCGATGGCCGGCGTGGCTCCGGATGACTTCGGCCAGTTGCTCATCCGATTGCATGGCCGGGCCCGGAAACACCTCGCCTGAGATCAGATCGCGCAGCGGACTCGTGCCGTAGATGTCCCGACACGCCCGCACGCCCCGGATCATCGTCGCCATGTCCTGCGGATCGTCGAACATATTGAAGAGGATTCGCGGCGCGTCGGTCGGCGCTCGTGAGCGTAACGTCACCCGGCCGCGGGAGAGTGGGTGCAAGTTGCCGACCCGTGCCGTAAATCCGAAGCGGGGCGGGTCGGTCAGATGCGGAAACCAGAGTTGCGCGGCATTGTCGACCGACATGCAAATGACTTGCACGTCGGGGCGATCCAATCCGGTTCGAGTACGCAGGAAAATGTTGGCGGTCGCGCCGTTGGTCGCGAACACGCCATCCCGTCTGAACATCCAGCGAGCCGCCGCGAGTGCCGCCCGGTCGAACCTCAGCCACTTGGTGAGCCCGAGGCGCTCCTTGGCCTTGAAGAACATCATCAGGTTCGGATGTTCACTCAGATTCCGGCCCACGCCTGGTAGATCGAGAATCGGTTCGACCCCGACGGATTGCAGATGGGCGGCGGGGCCAATGCCGGAGAGCATCAGGATCTTCGGCGTGTCGTAGGCACCGGCGGACAGGATGATCTCGCGCCCGGCGCGTGCGCGAACCACACGCTTTTGGTGCAGGTACTCGACCGCCGTTGCACGGCCGCCTTCGACGACGATGCGCTGTACCAGCGCCCCGGTGACGATGTCCAGGTTCGGCCGCTTGCGGGCGTCGACCAGATAGGCTCGCGCAGTGCTGGAACGACGTCCATCGCCAATCGTCGCGTCGACACGGCTGATGCCCTCCGGGCTCTCCGCATTCGGGTCCGCACATTCGGTGCATCCGGCCGCAATCGCCGCATCTCGCAACGGTTCATAGAGCAGATCCGGATGGCGCATCGACGTGATCAGCACCGGCCCATCGGCGCCATGAAACGGGCCGGCGCCTCGCCAACTGCTCTCGAGCCGTTTGAAATACGGCAGGACGTCGTCGAAACCCCACCCGGCCAGCCCGCTTTCCCGCAGTTGATCGTAATCGCGCCGGTGGCCTCTGATGCCGATCATCGCGTTGATCGAGGAACTGCCACCCAAGGTCTTGCCCCGGGGCACATCCAGGCGTCGACCGTTCAGTCCCGGCTCAGGCTCCGACCGATAGTTCCAACTGTAGTCGGGATGACCCAATACCTTGCGGAATGCCAGCGGCATGCCCAAATAGGGGTGAGCGTCGCGCCCGCCCGCTTCGAGCAGCAGTACCTTGATGCACGGATCCTGCGTCAAGCGGCTCGCCAGGGCGGCGCCTGCAGATCCTGCGCCGATGACGATGTAGTGATGGGTTCGGGTCTCTCGGGATGCCGGTCGAATCTGCATGGTGTCTCAGCCAGGCGGCCGCAGAAACGATCGGCCATCGAGAAAGGCCTTTCGCCATTGCGTCATGACGATGTCGCGGAACAACCCGCCAATGCAATACGGATCGGCCTCGATGAAGCGCCTGGCTTGCTCACGATCGTCGATGTCGACGATGTAGATGCCGCCGCCCGCGCTCGTACCATCGTCATTGAGCTTCGGCCCGCAAGCCAGAAGACGCGTCGCCTGAGATTCGAGGTAGGCGATGTGCCGGTCGCGCAGTTCGCTTCGGCGCGCGCTCATTTGCGGATGGTCCCAGGTCTCGATGTGATACGGCACGGCTAGATCCTCCTGACAGAGTGCGAATTCGTGGCGACGCAACGTCGCGAGAATTGGCCCGGGAATGCCCTTTCATGCATCCGCACAACCATTGTATTCACTCCAGTAATTCGATCCACGTCGACAGCGACACTGGAATTTGCTGAAAGCGTCAACGGCTCGTGGCGGGCTCCAACTACGCGAGTCGACGTCGATCGGCACGTCGATAACGGCTGAACAAACGGCGTTGTGCCCGAACTTGTACTCACAAAGGAGCATTGGCGCTGAAGGTCAAGCTGGCTGACGCGCAGGGCACAACGCCGACGAGCGTGAACTCATAGAATGGAAAACACCAGGTCTCATCCTTGACCGATGTGGAGCCGCTCATGCCTCTGACCTCCCTCCCCCGTTTCGTCGCTCTGAGCGTTATGGGCGCGATGATGACTTTGTCCCAACCGGCCGTACCGGCTCAATCCAGCAGTGCGTCTTCGGCCTATCCCACCCGACCGGTGACGATGGTCGTCGGCTTTGCACCAGGTGGCGGCAACGACATCCTTGCCAGGCTGATGGCGGAGCAACTGACGAAGGCGCTAGGGCAATCCTTCGTCGTGGAAAACCGTACAGGCGCAAGCGGCATGATCGCAGTCGAGGCAGTCAAGAACGCGCCGGCAGACGGCTATACGTTGCTCGTGGGCCCGAGCAGTGCCATGGCGATCAATCCCTCACTGTTTGCGAAGCTGCGGTATGACCCCGTGAAGGACTTCGCGCCCATCACGCTGATGGGCAACATCCCCATCGTTGTCGCGGTTCGGCCGGAGAACAAGGCGAGGACCTTGGGTGAGTTCGTCGAAGCGTCGAAGCGCGCACCGACGGCTCTGAACGTCGGTTCGGGATCGAGTTCCTTCCAGCTCGCGGCGGCTCTCTTCTTCGAGCAGGCCGGCATCGAGTTCCAGAACATCAACTATCGCGGCACCAGCCAGGTCGTCGCCGCCTTGATGGGTGGGGAGATCGATGCGTCCTTGCTGGACGCGGCGGGTGTTCTGCCTCAAGTGCAAGCCGGCACGCTCAGGGCACTGGCCGTCAGCGGCGGGTCGCGCTATTCGGCCTTGCCCGACGTACCGACCATCACGGAAGCGGGGGTGCCCGGTTTCGAAATGAGCTTCTGGTCGGCGCTGTTCGCTCCGGCTGGAACACCGCCTGCCGCCCTTGACCGGATTCGAGCCGTCGTCGAACAAAGCATGCAGGACCCCTCGGTCAGACAGAGAATGGCGCAACTGGGTATCGAGCCTGCAACCAGTACAGCAGCCGAATTGACGGCTTTGTTGAATCATGAGATTCCGCTCTACCGAGTGGCCGCACACAAGGCCAAGGTCGAGCCGCAGTAGTTTGCATGATCGGCACGCCTGATCGCCTTCCTTAGCGCCCTGCCGGAGTTCATTCATGCATGACGTAACCGAGCAACTACTCCCCAGTGTCGCCCGATTCATCGAGGAGCCTCACGGGTTCTTCATTGACGCAGAGTTCTCGGCAGGCGAAGCCGTGTGCAGATCCGACGTCATCGATCCCGCGCGAGGTGTGGTGATCTCGACGGCTGCCGAGGCCGGGCAGTCCGACGTCGAGCGTGCCGTCCAAGCCGCTCGCGAGGCTCTGACAAGAGGTCCGTGGTCCACGATGACACCGGCCCTGCGCTCGCGAGCGCTGAACCACCTGGCGGATCTGATCGAGTCATCGATCGAGCCCCTCGCGCAGGTCGAAACCCTGAACGCCGGCATGCTTCTCACGGACAACCGGAGCATGATGATACGGGTGGCCGCAGAGCAATTCCGATACGCGGCGGGTGCCTGCACGCGGCTGTGCGGCCAGACCATTCCATCATCACGGGCCGGGACTTGGCACGCCTACACGACACGCGACCCGGTCGGCGTGGCCGCGCTCATCGTGCCTTGGAACGCGCCGTTGATGCTGACGGCGCAGAAACTCGCGCCGGCGCTCGCAGCCGGTTGCACGGTCGTGCTCAAGCCCGCCCAGGAGACTCCGCTGAGCGCGCTGTGGCTCGGACGGCTGATACTCGATGCGGGCATCCCTCCAGGTGTGGTCAACATCGTTACCGGCGGAGCTGCCGTCGGCCAAGCACTGGCCGAACATCCCGATATCGACAAGATTTCGTTCACCGGCTCGACGCAGACCGGCCGCCTGGTGGCGCGCGCCGCGACCGGCAATCTGAAGCGCGTGACTCTCGAACTCGGTGGCAAGTCACCAGTCATCGTCTTCCCCGATGCCGATCTCGATCAAGCCGTTGCGGGTGCCTTCGGCGCGATTTTCCGCAATGCCGGACAGACCTGCGTGGCGGGCTCGCGGCTGTTCGTTCACCGGTCGGTTCACGACCAGGTGGTGGAAGATATCGTGCGCCGTACACGCGCGATCAAGCTTGGACACGGCTTCGACCCAGCAAGCCAGATGGGGCCGATGGTCTCGGCACGCCATCGGGAACGCGTGCTCGGCTACATAAGTCGCGGCCTGGACGAAGGCGCGACGCTGCTCACCGGCCGCGCGGACGAAATGTCGACCATGCCGGGATTTTTCGTCGAACCCACGATACTGGCCGACGTCAGTTCCGATATGACGGTCATGCGGGAGGAGATCTTCGGCCCTGTGCTCTGCGTATCGCGATTCGACGACGATCTGCAAGACATCGCGAAGCAGGCCAACGATTCCGCTTTCGGCTTATCCGCCAGTGTCTGGACACGCGATCTGCGCACCGCTCACACGATGACGCGTCTGCTCCAGTCCGGAATGGTTTCTGTCAATGTCCACGGCGGCATCGATCCGGCCATTCCGTTCGGCGGCGTCAAGCAATCGGGCTGGGGCCGGGAGTGCGGTGACGAGGGCGTGCTCGCCTACACCGAAGTCAAGAGCGTCTCCATCTGCCTTTGAATTCCCACTGGAAAGATCGTCCATGGCCGAATCTGAACCATCTACCCCCCTCAAGAGGCTTCGCGGCGTGAATCCACGCCTGGCCGAGCTGACCGACAAAGTCCTGTTCGGGTCGCTCTGGGAACATCCGGCGCTCTCCAAGCGAGACCGCAGTCTCGTGACGGTGACCGTCCTGGCGGTGCTCGGGCATCACGAACAGCTCCAGGTCCATTTGCGCCGCGCCCTGGACAACGGTGTCACTCGATCGGAGCTCGATGAGCTGATGGTGCATCTCGCCTTTTATGCCGGTTGGCCCGCCGGCACTTCGGCTGCCCTGGCCTGTGGGGTGGTCTACGCCACCGAGGACGACAGCAACGTAGCGTAGAAAAACACCTCTGGTAACGTCAGGCCAAGATATGCCCTACACCAGCGCCTCGGCCGCCACCAGTATCCCGTCGTCGTCGCTGTACAGCCAGGCGCCGGGGGTGAACACCACGCCGCCGAAGCTCACCGGCACGTCGGCCCTGCCGGCACCGGCCTTGGCGCTCTTGCGCGGGTTCGAGCCCAGCGCCTTGACGCCGAAATCCATCTGCGCGAGGGCCGCGGTGTCGCGCACCGGCCCGTTGATGACCGCGCCGGCCCAGCCGTTGCGCTGGCCGGCCGCGGCGATCAGGTCCCCCATCAGGGCGCTCACCATGAGGCCGCCGCCGTCGATGACGAGCACGTCGCCGTTGCCCGGGCCATTCAGGATTTCGCGCACCAGCGCGTTGTCGCCGTAGCACTGCACGGTGCGGATGCGTCCACCGAAGACGCGCCTGCCGCCGTACTGGCGGAACTGGGTCTCGCACGAGGCGCAGTTCTCGCCGTGTTCGTCATACAGGTCGGCGGTGGCAAAGCTGTCGGTCATGGTCGTGACTCCTGGCGGAACGAAGAAAGCGCGTCCAGCGCGCGCCGGTCCATGATACCCGCGCCCTCTCCCTCTTACAGATCGATGCGCACCACACCGTCCAGCGCGTCCTTGCGGAACGCCGGGTGCTTCTCGCCGTGCGGCGCCTTGACCGTGACGTACAAGGTGGTGCCGTCGGGCGTGAGCGCCAGGCTGTTCGGGTGCGCCGGCAGGTCGATCACGCGCTTGACGGCGTAAGTGCTCGCATCGAACACGGTGACCGCGCCCGTGCCCTCCGGCCGCTCGCGCGAAACGCCGCGATGGGTGGTGTAGAACTCGTTGCGCTGCGGGTTGTAGGCGATGTCCAGGGCGCCGATACCGCCCACGGGCACTTGCCGCACGACGCTGCCGTCGGCGACGTTGACAACGTAGACCTGGTTGGTGCTGGCGTCGATGGCGAACAGCCGCCCGCCCTGCGCGTCGATGGCCAGGTTGATGAAGAAGTGCTCGGGCTTCTGCCTGTCCTTGCTGTCGCCGGTGCTCAAGCGCTGCACGATGGCGCCGGTGTCCGGGTCGATGGCCAGGATTTCGTCGATGCCGCCCTGGCTCACATACAGGCGGTTGGCGGCCTCGTCGTAGGCTACGCCGGCAGTCCAGGGCTCGCCGGTCTCGACGGTGTGGCGCACCTGTCCGGTGGCGCCATCGACGATCCAGACCTTGCCGGCCCGCCCGGGGCTGGTGACGAACACGCGGTCGTGCTTCTCGTCGACCAGCACCTTGCGGGTATGGGCGACCGACTCCTTGCCGTCCTCGCCCTTTTCCGGCTGGGCGAGCTGGAACACGCCCTTGACGAAGCCGCTCGCCGCATCGACCGCGGTCAGCGAGCCGTCCAGGGTGTTGCCCACATAGAGCGTGCCGGTGGCGCGGTTCAGACCCAGCGCGAAGGCGCGGCGCGGCAGTTGGATGGCCTGCTGCACCTGCAGCGTGCGCGCGTCGAGGCGGTGGACGTAGCCGGGGTAGGCCGGCTCGAACGAGGGGGTGGAGGCGACGAAGACCGAACCGCTGGCGGGGTGGACGGCGATTTCGTACGCGCCCTTGATCGCGTCCTGGCGCAACAGGGCGGACTGGGCGATGGAAGCGGCGGGCGATGATGCGGCGGTGGGCGACGCCGCAGGCACTGTCGCGCAGGCGCTCAGCAGCAGCGCCGCGCACGCCAGAGCGGCCGCAGACAGGGACAGCTTCGTGCTCGACATGGTTGACTCGCTCTCAAGGAAACGCCGGGCCGCCCCAAGCTCGACCCGCCGCAGGGTGGGCCGGCCCTTGGGGCACTCGGCAATGCCTGGAACCTACCATGGCCCGTCGCCGGCGAGCTATGCCGTTCACTGAATGGAGCCCCCCTACGCGCTGACGCGCCCCCCCCGGGGGGGGCACTGGCGGACCGGCGAAGCCGGATCCGCTGTGCCCTGGATCGCATCGCCGCAGTTTCATGCGTTGCGGTTTGCGCGCAGCGCAATGGGCCGTTGAAATGAATGGCCGGGCAGCGCCTGCCCGGCCACCCCAAGGGCCCGCCCGGGCCCTTGGTCAGACGCCGATGGGGCCGCCGTCGGCCTTCTGGATGACCACCGTCGAGGAGCGCGGACGCACATCGCTGGACGGAACGACCGTTGCGTCGTCCGTATCGTAGGCGGGCCAGTTGGCCGGGTGCTGGATGTTCAGGAAGATCGAGGTGAAGTCCGGCGTGTACGCGAAGCCAGTGATCTCGGCTTCGTTCGGGCCGACGAAGAAGCGGCGCAGATCGGCCTGGTTGCCGGAGTCGATGACCGGGCCCACGCCCTCGATCTCGCCCACGGCGTTCGGGATCACGGCCAGCATCTGGTCGTTGGTCGACTTGGCCACGGCATTGTTGCGGCCGCCGTCGATGCCGTTGTCGGTCTGGATCCAGAGGATGCCGCGATCGTCGAAGCCCAGGCCGTCCGGGCTGGCGAGCTGGTTGAACTCGGTCAGGCCGGAGCGGTTGGTATCGGCATCGGCGCCGGCGTCCGAACCGAAGACGAAGATTTCCCAGCGGAACGTGTCCGAAGCGGCGTCATCGTGCCAGCGGACGATGTGGCCGTTGGCGTTGTTCAGGCGGGGGTTGGGCGCGTTGGTGCCGGTCTGGGCGTTGCGGCTGGTGTTGTTCGTCAGCGTCACGTAGACGTCGCCCGTGCTCGGGTGCACGACGGTCCACTCGGGCCGGTCCATCGGCGTGGCGCCCACGAAGTCGGCGGCGCCGCGGGTGTTGACGATGATCTCGGCCAGGCTGCCGAACTCGTCCTTCAGGGTGCGGCCGTCCTTGCCCACGCTGGCCTCGGTCAGCGGCAGCCAGGTGCCGGAGCCGTCGTCGTTGAAGCGCGCGACGTACAGCGTGCCCTTGTCCAGGTACTTGGCGCCCACGGCCAGGCGGTCGGTGCGCTCGGCGTCCCGGGGGTCCCACACGGCGTCGGAGACGTAGCGGTAGATGTACTCGAAGCGCGAATCGTCGCCCGAGTAGAAGCTCAGGGGCTTGCCTTCTTCCGGCAGGCTGTAGGCCGCACCTTCGTGGGCAAAACGCCCGAGCGCGGTGCGCTTGGTCGCGATGCTGCTCGGGTCGTAGGGGTCGATCTCGACCAGGTAGCCGAAGGTGTTGGCTTCGTTGCGCCAGTCCTGGGTGGCGTCGCCGCCGGTGGCGGCGATGTTGAAGCGCGCGAACTCGCCTTGCACTTCGGTGAGATCGCCGGCGGCGGTTTCCCACTGGTAGCGGCCGACCGTGTTGCCGATGCCCACGCGCTTTTGCTCGCGCGGCTGCTCGCCGGTGTTGACGAAACAGGCGGCCCAGTTCTCCTCGGCGGTCAGGTAGGTGCCCCACGGCGTGTAGCCGTTGCCGCAGTTGTTGTTGGTGCCGCGCGTCTGCGCGCCGGTGGGCGAGTACGGGGTCTTGACCCAGTCGGTGCGCGCCACGGGGCCGGCCAGGCTCATCGGCGTGGCGCTCGTGAAGCGGCGGTTGTAGCGCGAGTTCCTGACGATGTCCCAGCCGCCGTTGGCGTCCTTGCGGATGTGCATGATCGCCACACCGTGGGCGTTGACTTCCTTGCGGACTTCCTCGGCGGGGCGCTTGCCCTCGACGAAGGTCTGCCCATTCGGGTGCAGAGCGTTCTCGTCGATGTATTCGTGGTTCACCACCAGCAGGCCCTCGCTGGAGCTGCCGTCCAGCGGGAAGTAGCGCATGCCGTCATGGTGCATGCCGGTGGAGTGCAACAAGTCGTTCGAGGTGTTGTTGCCGTTCCTGTCCCAGGGGGCCGCATTGTCGTCCAGCGGCGTGCCCCAGGGGGCGAACACGCGCGCGGTGTAGCCCGGCGGCACGACACAGGCGTCGGTCATGGAGTTGGGCAGCGAGTCGAAACCCAGCTTCAGCGGTTCCGGCGTCGGCTCCGGGGTCGGCGTCGGATCGGGCACGGTGGGAGCTTCGTCGCCGCCATCGCCGCCACAGGCGGCCAGCGAGCCGGCCGTCATCGTGGCGAACGCGGCGCCCAGGCTGCCGCGCATGAAGGTACGGCGCGACAGGCTCTTTTCGAGCACCTCGCTGAACGGCGTGTTGTCGCTGGAGTTGCGAACGACTTTGTCGGTGATGTTCTTGCTCATGTCGATATATCCTGCTCGGCTGTATGACTCATGGGTGGGCCGCAGGTTATTGGGCCGACGTTACGATTTGATGTCGACCTGTCGGGACGGGAAGCTGGCGGCCCCGCCCGGCCGCCGGCGCCGGCTCTGGGCGCCAGCCTGTAAACTCGGGGAGGTCCAGCAAAGGCTGTCGTATGCAAGCTTCCCCCTCCTCCTTCGATGCCGTGGTCGTCGGCACCGGCGTCGCCGGCCTGGCCAGCGCGCTCGCGCTGGCTCGCCGGGGCGTGCACGTCGCGCTGCTCGGCCCCAAGCCGCCGCTGCCGACGCCCGCGCCGGACACCTACGATCCCCGGGTCTACGCCATCTCGCCCGCCAGCCGCGACTTCCTGCTCGGCCTGGGCGCCTGGAGCGCGATTCCCGAAGCCCGCATCGCCCCCGTCACTGCCATGGCGGTGTCGGGCGACGGTGCCACCGTGCATCTGGATGCCGGCCAGGCCAGCATGGCCGATCTCGCCGCCGTCGTCGAAGGCCAGGAGCTCGAGCGCGCGCTGCGCAACGCCCTGCAGGTGTTCGGCGTCGCCTGGACGCAGGCGCGCTTCGCCGGCCTGACCCGGCGCGCCGGCAGCCACGGCATCGAACTGTTCACCGACGAGCGCCAGATCCTGTCCACAGCCCTGGTCGTCGCCGCCGACGGCGCCGCCTCGCCGGTGCGCCAGGCGGCAGGCTTGTCCGCACAACGCCGGGACTACGACGCCATCGGCCTGGTCGTCCACCTGGATGCCGAGCTGCCGCATCGCGGTGTCGCCCGCCAGTGGTTCACCCCGCGCGGCGTGCTGGCGCTGCTGCCGATGCCCGACACGCAGGGCGCGCGGCCGCAGGTCTCGATGGTCTGGTCGATGCGCCGCAGCGAGGCCGACACCCTGCTGGCGCTGCCGGCCGAGGAGGCCAATGCCCGGCTGGGCCTGCTGCTCGCCGAAGCCACCGGCCAGCAGTTGGGCGCACTCACGCCGCGCTCGCGGCTGCTGGGTTTTCCGCTCGCGCTGCTGACCGCGCCGCGCGTCGCCGCGCCCGGCGTGGCCCTGGTGGGCGACGCCGCGCATGTCGTGCATCCGCTTGCCGGCCAGGGCCTGAACCTCGGGCTGGGCGACGCCCATGCCCTGGCCGAGGCCGTGGGCGCGCGCGAGCCGTTTCGCGGGCCGGGCGATGAACGGGTGCTGCGCCGCTACCAGCGCGCGCGCGCCGAGGCCGTCACGGCGATGCGCCTGGCCACCGATGGCCTCTATCACCTCTACGACGCACCGCTGGGGCCGCTGCGGCGCGCCGGCATGGACCTGGTCGAGCGCCTGCCGTTCGCCAAGCGCCTGCTGATCCGCCGCGCCTCCCAGTTCTGAACGCACCCGCGGCCGTGGGCCGCAAGGAACTCCGCATGTTCGAATCCCTGTCCCGATACGCCGCCTGCAGCCTGCTCGCCGCCGCGACCCTGATGGGCGCAGCCGCCGCCCACGCCGACACCGCCGCGAACGTGCGCGCGAAGTTCACGCAGATGTTTCCCAACGCCCCGGTCGAAGCCGTCAACGACACGCCCTACGGCCTGTACGAAGTGGTGATCGGCGGCGACGAGCTGGTCTACACCGACGCGAACGTCAGCTATGTGCTGCAGGGCACGCTGATCGACACGGCCAGCCGGCGCAACGTCACCGCCGAGCGCGTCGAACAGTTGTCGGCGGTCTCCTTCGACGAGCTGCCCATGCAGCTCGCCTTCAAGCAGGTGCATGGCGACGGCAGCCGCCAGCTCGCGGTCTTCGAAGACCCGTACTGCGGCTACTGCAAGCAGTTCCGCAAGACCCTGGCCAACGTCGACGACATCACCATCCACACCTTCATGTATCCCATGCTGACGCCGGACTCGCCCACCAAGGTGCGCAACGTCTGGTGCTCCGCCGACAAGGGCGCGACCTGGGACGCGTGGATGCTGCAGAACCAGGAGCCCGCCACGGCCGAATGCGACGCGCCCATCGACCAGATGCTCGAGCTGGGCCGCAAGCTGCGCGTGCGCGGCACGCCCACCATCATCTTCGCCGACGGCTCGCGCGCGAGCGGCGCGCTGCCCGAGGCCATGCTGCTCGACCGGCTGAACACCGCCGACGCGCCCTGACCCGGCCCCTGGGCGGCCCTGCGGCCGGCCAGGCGGGCGACGAGAACACCCACACCGGCAAGGCGTTCCTTGCCGTCGACCGAGGAGATTTTCCAGCATGATCAAGCTCTTCTACTCGCCCGCCTCGCCGTACGTGCGCAAGGTGATGGCCGTGGCGCACGAAGCCGGCTGCGCCGGCGACATCGAGTGCCTGCCCAGCGCGGCGCACCCCGTCAACCGGGACGCGCGCATTGCCGCCAGCAGCCCGCTCGCCAAGGTGCCGACCGCGGTCCTGGAGGACGGCCAGGTGCTGTTCGACAGCCGCGTCATCTGCGAGTACCTGGCCGAGCGCTACGGCAGCCCCGCGCTCTTTCCGAGCGGCGCCGCGCGCTGGGCCGTGCTGAGCCGCCAGGCGCTGGGCGACGGCCTGCTCGACGCCGCGCTGCTCGCGCGCTACGAGCGCGCGGCCCGTCCCGCCGAATTCCAGTGGCAGCCCTGGTACGACGGCCAGATCACCAAGGTGCAGGCCAGCGTCGACGCCATCGAGGCGATCGCCGCCGAATTGCCCACCAGCGCGCCGGACATCGGTGCGATCACCCTGGGCTGCGCCCTGGGCTACCTGGACTTCCGCTTCGCCGACCTGGACTGGCGCGCAGAGCACCCTCGCACCGCCGCCTGGTTCGCCGCCTTCGACGAACTGCCCGCGATGCGCGAGACGCGCCCGCGCGACGCGGGCTGAGCGCGCAGCGCAGCCCCTGGCGAGACGAGGATTGCCGTCGAGAGCGCGGCAATCTTGGAGATTCTGTGAAACCCGGCTCCGCCGGGTTGCGGCGGCGGAGCCGTGCGTGAAACACTTCGCCTTTGCCGTCGCCCCTACACGCCATGCGCTTTGGCATCGCCTCCAAGCTCTTTCTCGCCATTCTCGCCACCTGCATCGTGGTCGCCATCGCGATGGGGGTGGCCGTGCGCGCGAGCTTCGAGTCCGGTTTCGACAGCTATGTGCGCGAACGCGAGGCCCGGCGCGTCGAGGCGCTGAGCGGGGTCCTCGCCGACTACTACCAGGAGACCGGAAGCTGGCACGGCCTGCGCGAGCAGCCCCGCCGCTGGTGGCGCATGCTGCGCTCCATGCCAGACCCCAACGCCGGTCCGCAGCATGCCGAGGCCAGGCCCGAGCATGGGCCGGGCAAGCCCCCTGCGCCACCGCCGCCGGCGCGCTTCGTGCCGCCGCCCTACTATCTGGTGGACGTGGACGGTACGCCCGTCGCCGGCGTGCCCGACGAGCTCGACCTGAGCCAGGACACGCCGCGCTTTGCGATCGAGGTGGACGGGCGCACGGTGGGCTGGCTGGTCACCATCCCGCGCGGCCAGGGCCCCAGCGCGCTCGACGAGCGCTTTCTTGCCGAACAGCTCAAGGCCACCTGGATCATCATCGGCCTGTCGGTGCTGCTCGCTGCCCTGGTGAGCGGCCTGCTGGCGCGCGGGCTGCTCGCCCCGCTGCGCCGCCTGGGCCGGGCCACGCACCGGCTGGCCGGCGGCGACTACGGCACGCGCGTGGAAGTCATGTCGCGCGACGAGCTGGGCCAGCTCGCGCGCGACTTCAATCACCTCGCCCTCACGCTCGAGAAGAACGAGCGGCTGCGGCGCGACATGGTGGCCGACGTCTCGCACGAACTGCGCACGCCGCTCGCCATCCTGCGCGGCGAACTCGAAGCCCTGCAGGACGGCGTGCGTTCGCTGACCCCGGCGTCGCTCGAGTCGCTGCAGGCTGAAGTGGCCACCCTCAACAAGCTGATCGACGACCTGTACGAGCTCTCCCTCGCCGACGTGGGCGCCATGCGCTATCGCATGACCGACGTGGACGTGGCCGGCCTGCTGCGCGCGGCCTGCGGGCCGTATCGCGAACGCCTGGCCGCGCGCGGGCTGACCCTGGACACCCGGTTGCCGGCCAGCACGCCGCCCATGCGCGGCGATCCGCAACGCCTCACCCAGTTGTTCAACAACCTGCTCGAGAACGCCCTGCGCTATACCGACCCCGGCGGCGAAGTCCGCGTGCGCGTCGAAGCCGACGCCGGGCTCACGGTGTGCGTCGAAGACTCGCCCCCCGGCGTGCCGCGGGAACTGCTGCCGCGCATGTTCGAGCGCATGTTCCGCGTGGACCCTTCGCGCAGCCGGGAGAGCGGCGGCGCCGGCCTGGGGCTGGCGATCGCCGCGCGCATCGTCGAAGCCCACGAGGGCACGATCCATGCGGAACCCTCCCCGCTGGGCGGGGTCCGGATCGTGATCCGCTTTCCGCGTTCGGCGCTCTAGGCCTGTCGACCGGCCCAGCCGCAGCGCGCCACGCGTTCGAGGAATCTCCATGCCGACCATCTGCATCGTCGAAGACGAGCCCAAACTCGCCGCCCTGCTGACCGACTATCTCAAGGCCGCGGGCTACGACACCTTCACCATCGGCGACGGCAATGCCGCCGTGCCGGCCATCCGCGAGCGCCAGCCGGACCTGGTCGTGCTCGACCTCATGCTGCCCGGCCGCGACGGCCTGGACATCTGCCGCGAGCTGCGCCAGCAAGGCACGCTGCCCATCGTCATGCTCACCGCGCGGGTCGAGGAAATCGACCGCCTGCTCGGCCTGGAGCTGGGCGCCGACGACTACATCTGCAAGCCGTTCAGCCCGCGTGAAGTCGTGGCACGCATCAAGGCGGTGCTTCGGCGCGCGGGCAATGCCCCCGCCGCCAACGCCACGCAGACGGGGGCATTGCGGATCGACGGCGGCGCGCACCGCGCCTGGCTGGACGGCCACGAACTGGAGCTCACGCCGGTGGAATTCCGGCTGCTGCGCACCCTGGCCGGCGCGCCCGGCCAGATCTTCTCGCGCGACCAGTTGCTCGATCACCTGTACGACGATCACCGCGTCGTCACCGACCGCACGGTCGACAGCCACGTCAAGAACCTGCGCCGCAAGCTCGAGGCCGTGCGCGAAGGCGACACCATCCGCTCGATCTACGGCGTGGGCTACCGGCTCGACCTATGAGCGCCCCGGCCGGGCGTGTCTTCACACTTTCTTCGCATTTCCCCCCCAATCGCTGCAAGTTCGGAACGTAATCTGTCCATATCGGCCCAAACGACAGGCCGCTTGCACAGAAACCCACGGAGGTTGCCCCATGAAGACTCGTCACCATCTTGCCCGCCTTGCCCTGGTCGCCGGCGTCGTCGGCGCAGTCAGCGCCCCGGTGTTCGCCCAGCCCACCGCCACCCTGAACGAAGCGGGCACGCCGGCGGCCAGCGCCGAACGGCCGGACGGCCCGCGCCATGGCAAGCCGGCGCCCGGACGCCATGGCGAAGGCCCGCGCGGCCATCACCGCGGCGACGGCCCGGCGCCTTTCGCCGGCCCGCAAATGCTGCGCGGCGTCAACCTCACCGAGGCACAGCGCGACCAGATTTTCTCGATCCGCCACGCCGCCATGCCGGATGCGCGCAACGCCATGAAGGAAGTCGCGGCGGCCAAGCGCGAGCTGCGCGAACTGACGCGCGCCGGCGCCTTCGACGAAGCCAAGGCCCAGAGCGCGGCCGAACGCGAAGGCACGGCGCTCGCCAAGCTCTCGCTGCTGCGCGCCAAGACCGAGAGCCAGATCCACGCCGTGCTCACGCCCGAGCAGCAGAAGACGCTGGCCGAGCGCCGCGAAAAGGCCAAGGAGCGCTGGGAGCAGCGCCGCGAACAGCGCGCCGAAGGTCGGAGCCAGCGTGCGCCGGCGCCCGCAGCCGCACCCGCCCCCGGCGCGTGATGGCCAAGGCCGGCGCAGGCACGATCGAGTTCGCGCCGGCTCTGCCGCAGCCCGGCTATAGTGCTGCGGTGCCAGCACCACGGGGCGGCGGGGTTGTTCCCGCCGCCCCTTTCCTTCGTTTTCAGACCAGCCGAGCATGAAGCCCAAGAAGAATCGGGTCCTACGTTATGTAGCCGCCATCCTGATCGTGATCGCCGCGGCGGTGGCCATCAAGCTCCTCTTCTTCCCGGCCAGCCCCCCGCCGGCGCCGGCCACGGCCGAAGCCACCCGCGGCGATATAGAGAACTCGGTGCTGGCCACCGGCACGATCGAGGCGCTCCGGCTGGTGAGCGTGGGCGCCCAGGTGTCCGGCCAGTTGAGATCGCTCAAGGTCGAGCTGGGCGACGTGGTCAAGGAAGGCGACCTGCTCGCGGAGATCGACTCCCTGACGCAGCAGAACAGCGTGCGCAACACGCAGGCCGCGCTCGCCACCAAGCGCGCGCAGCGCCAGGCCCAGGTGGCCGCGCTCAAGCAGGCCGAGCTCACGTTCAAGCGGCAGAAGCAGTTGCTCTCCATCGACGCCGCCTCGCGCCAGGACTACGAGGCCGCGGAAGCCTCGCTGGCCACCATCCGCGCGCAGATCGCCGCGCTGGACGCCGAGATCACCCAGGCCGACATCGCCGTCGACACCGCCAAGGTCAACCTGGGCTACACGCAGATCCTCGCCCCCATGGACGGCACCGTGGTCGCCATGATCGCGCAGGAAGGGCAGACGCTGAACGCCAACCAGAGCGCACCCACCATCCTGAAGCTGGCCAAGCTCGACACCCTCACCGTCAAGGCCCAGATCTCCGAAGGCGACGTGGTGCGCGTCAAGCCCGGCCAGGAGGTGTACTTCACCATCCTCGGCGACCCGGACAAGCGCTACTACGCCAGGCTGCGCTCGGTCGAGCCGGCGCCCGAATCGATCGCCGACGCCAGCACCACAGGCAGCGGCTCGTCCTCGTCGAGCTCCAGCAGCAGCTCGGCGATCTACTACAACGGCGTGTTCGACGTCGACAACCCCGACGGCGTGCTGCGCATCTCGATGACGGCGCAGGTGCATATCGTCCTCAACAGCGCCAAGGATGCCGTGCTGGTGCCCTCGGCGGCGATCCGCCAGCCGGCCGAAGGCGGGCGCGGCCGCGTGGTGCGCGTGATGGCCGCCGACGGCACGATCGAGACCCGGCCGGTGAAGATCGGCATCGACAACAACGTGACGGCCCAGGTGCTCTCCGGCGTGGAGCCGGGCGAGCGCGTGATCGTCGGAGCGGGCAGCGCCACGCGTCCGGCAGGCGCCCCGGGCCAGCCACGCAACATGCCGCGCATGAGGCTGTGACCGTGACCCAGCCGCTACTCGAACTGCGCGGCGTACGCCGCGAGTTTCCCGCGGGCGAGGAGACCGTCGCCGTCCTGAAGGACATCGACCTCACCATCGAGGCCGGCGAGATGGTCGCCATCGTCGGGGCGTCGGGCTCGGGCAAGTCCACGCTCATGAACGTCCTGGGCTGTCTGGACCGCCCCAGCGCCGGCGTCTACAAGGTCGCCGGGCGCGAGACCGGCCGGCTCGCCCCCGACGAACTGGCGCAACTGCGCCGCGAGCATTTCGGCTTCATCTTCCAGCGCTACCACCTGCTGTCGGACCTCACTGCGACCGGCAACGTCGAGGTGCCGGCGATCTATGCCGGCACCGACGCCGACGCGCGCGACGAACGCGCCCAGCAGTTGCTCACCCGCCTGGGCCTGGCCGAGCGCGTGGACTACCGGCCCGGCCAGCTCTCCGGCGGCCAGCAGCAGCGCGTGAGCATCGCGCGCGCCCTCATGAACGGCGGCGAGGTGATCCTCGCCGACGAACCCACCGGCGCGCTCGACACGCAGAGCGGGCACGAGGTGATGAACATCCTCAAGGAGCTGCACGCCGAGGGCCACACCATCATCATCGTCACCCACGACATGAAGGTGGCCGAGAACGCGCAGCGCATCATCGAGATCAGCGACGGCAGCATCATCGGCGACCGGCGCAGCGACGCGACGCCGATCGCCCGCACGCGCCGGCGCGAAACCGGCATGAAGCGCGGCAACGCCTTCTCGGCCGGCCTGGGCCGCGTGGGCGAGGCCTTTCGCATGGCGCTGATCGCGATGGCCGCGCACCGGCTGCGCACCTTTCTCACCATGCTCGGCATCATCATCGGCATCGCCTCCGTCGTGTCGGTGGTGGCGCTGGGCACCGGCTCCAGCGAGCAGATCCTGCAGCGCATCAGCGCGATGGGCACGAACACGCTGGACATCATGTCCGGGCGCGGCTTCGGCGACGAGCGCTCGGCCCGCGTGCAGACACTGATCCCGGGAGACGCCGACGCGCTCGCGCAGCAGTCCTACGTCGACAGCGTCACGCCCAACGTCAGCAGCAACGCCAGCCTGCGCTATCGCAACGTCTCGGCCAACGGCAACATCAACGGCGTGGGCGCGGCATTCTTCCGCGTGCGCGGCTACACCATCGCCGACGGCCAGGCCTTCGACGAGGCCGCGGTGCGCCGCCAGGCGCAGGACGTGGTGATCGACCCGAACACCCGCGACACGCTCTTCGCCCCGGGCATCGACCCGGTCGGCCAGGTGATCTTCCTCGGCACCTTCCCGGCCCGCGTCATCGGCGTGACCGAGCCGGTACAGAGCGCCTTCGGCAACAGCGACGCGCTGAACGTCTGGCTGCCCTACACCACGGTGATGTACCGCATCCTCGGCCAGGCGCATCTGCGCAGCATCACCGTGCGCGTGGACGATGCGGTGCCCAGCGCCATGGCCGAGGCCAACGTCACCGAGCTGCTCACGCGGCGCCACGGCACGCAGGATTTCTTCATCATCAACACCGACTCGGTGCGCCAGACCATCGAGAGCACCACCGCCACCATGACGCTGCTGATCTCGGCCATCGCCCTGATCTCACTGGTGGTCGGCGGCATCGGCGTGATGAACATCATGCTGGTGTCGGTCACCGAGCGCACGCGCGAGATCGGCGTGCGCATGGCGGTGGGCGCGCGCCAGAGCGACATCATGACCCAGTTCCTGATCGAGGCCGTCCTGGTCTGCCTGCTCGGCGGCGTGCTCGGCATCCTGGTCGCGCTCGGCCTGGGCGAGCTGATCACCCGCCTGAGCGGCCCGGACGGCTTCTCCATGGTGTACTCGACCTCCTCGATGGTGCTCGCCTTCGCCTGCTCGACGCTGATCGGCGTGGTCTTCGGCTTCCTGCCGGCGCGCAACGCGGCGCGCCTGGACCCGGTCGACGCACTTGCCCGGGACTGACCGCATGGCGCACACCGCAACCCGCCGCCGCGTCCTGGCCGGGCCGGCGTGCCCGGCTCCCGCGCCGACCGCCAGGCCGGCGCCCACCTTGCCGCCCGGCCTGCGCGCGCAGGCCCGCTCCCGAGAATTCCGCATGACGCCTATCGCCACCGCCCGCTTCCTTCGGCTCGTCAGCCCGCTCGCCGCGGCGCTCGTGCTGGCCGGCTGCGGCTCGCTGATGCACACCACCTACACCACGCCGGCAGCCGAGCTGCCCGCGCAATGGCAGGCCGCGGCCGCGCGCGCCTACGGCGTCGAGGATGCCAGCCAGGACCCCTGGTGGCGCAGCTTCGGCGACGCGGGCCTGAACGCCCTGGTCGACGAAGTGCTGCGCGTGAACAACGACCTGGCCGCCGCGACCCTGCGCGTGCGTCGCGCCCAGTTGCAGGCCGGGCTCGCCCAGAGCAACATGCGCCCGAGCTTCAGTGCCGGCGCGGACGCCAGCGCGCGCCGCAACCTGGGCGAGAGCAGCGAGCGCTCGGAATCGTACGGCGTATCGGCCGGCGTGAGCTGGGAAGCCGACCTCTGGGGACGCCTGGGCAGCCTGCGCGACGCCGCCGCCTGGAACGCGGTGGCCACCGAGGAAGACCGCCAGGCCACCGCGCTGGCCCTGGTCGGCACCACCATGAACCTGTACTGGCAGGCCGCGCTGCTCAACGAGCGCATCACCGTGGCGCGCCAGAGCATCGACTATGCGCAGCGCACGCAGGATCTCGTGCGCGGACAGTACGCCGCGGGCGCGGTGTCCGGCCTGGAAGTCGCCGAGTCCGAGAGCACGCTGGCCAACCAGCAGGCCGCCCTGACCCAGCTCATCCAGCAGCGCGTCGAAACCCTCAACGCGCTGGCCATCCTGCTCGACGGCCCGCCCTCGCAGGACGTACCCGTGCCCGCCAGCCTGCCGGGCGCCAACCCGCCCGAGGTGCGCGCCGGCGTCCCCGCCGAACTCCTCGGCCGCCGGCCCGACGTGCGCGCAGCCGAAATGCGCCTGCGCGGCACGCTGGCCAACGCCGACGCGGTGCGCGCGAGCTACTACCCCACGCTCTCGCTCACCGGCTCGCTAGGCACCGTGAGTTCCGCGCTCTCCAGCGTGCTGCAGAACCCCGTGGCCGCCCTGGGCGCCGGCCTCGTCCTGCCCTTCCTGAACTGGAACCAGATGCAGTTGAACAACGCCGTCTCGCGCAACGAATACGAAGAGGCGGTGGTGAATTTCCGGCAGATGCTGTATCAGGCCATGGGCGACGTCGAGAACACCCTGTCGGCGCGCGGCGCGCTCGCCGATCAGACCCGCTACCTGCAGCAATCGCTCGCCTCCGCGCAGCGCGCCGAAACCCTGTACGAAGCCCAGTACCGGGCCGGCGCGGTACCGCTGCGCACCTGGCTGGACGCCCAGGAACGGCGGCGCCAGGCGGAAATCGCGGTCAGCCAGAACCGCTACAGCCAATACATCAACCAGGTGGCGCTGTATCAGGCGCTGGGCGGGGATGCGATTCCGGCGGTGGTGCCCAGCGAGACGCTGCAGGCGGTGCGGGCCCCCCGCTAACCGTCGTCCCCCGCTGCGAAGACTCGCGCTCACCCTAGCCCGGCCGGCTCGACCGGGATCTCCTCGCGTTCGGCCGCGGGAAGAAACCGGTATACCCGGCGTCCGCTCTCCTCTCGTACCGTGTCGAAACCACCCATGAAGACACCCTGCGGGCGAAAGCTGTCGGCATTTCCGATGAGCCGGACCGTCCCATCCGACAAACGCACGGAATACATGCCGAAGCGGTCCACCGTCAGCAAGGTGTCGCTGTCCATCTGATAGACATTCATGTGGCCGGCGCCCCCGGTGTCCACGCCCATCGGCGTGCTTTTTATCTTCTTGCCATCGCGAAACACGACCAGCGTCCTGTCGTACTCCGCAAGGAAGAAGTGGCGCGGTGTGCGGTCCAGCGCAATCGTGCCCGCGCCGACTTGCATCGTCATGGGGGTCCGGACAGGCACCGAGCAATACACCAGTACCTCCACGCACATCCAGAGCAGCAGGAGCCAGAGAATGCGGCGCGGCCATACCGTCGACCTGCGTCGTCGAGCCTGTGCGGGTTCGTTCATCTGCGTGCGGCCCGCATGGGGCTTCTCGTTTTTCGTTCCAGGGGATGCGAGCATACCCCGCACGGGTGGGCGCGCAGTTGCTTCCTGATGACTGCGCCGGTGGTGGCGCGCCACCGGCGCAACGCCGCTGGCAGCAGGCGCCTGTTGCGGATGGCCAGTCCTTTGGGCGCACCGGCCGGCACGCAAGGTGACGGGTTTTCCCTATGGACGACGGCCTCGTACCGCGTCATCATGATTTGTCCAACAAAACTGTTAATAGTTTTGCAAACGAAACTCGCATGCCGCAGATCTCCCGCCCCAACCGTCCCGGCACGCTCGCACACGAGCTCATAGACCGCATCCGCGAGGCCATCGTGGATGGCCGCTACGCTCCCGGCCAGCGCCTGATCGAAGCCGATCTCATGCGCGAGCTGCAGGCGAGCAGGGGCTCGGTACGCGAAGCCCTGCGCCGGCTCGGCGCTGAAGGCATCGTCGACCTGGTACCGAACCGGGGAGCGGTCGTGCGCAAGCTCAGCCGCAAGGATTTCTGCGATCTGTTCCGCATGCGCGAGGCCCTGGAAGGACTGGCGGCGCGCATGGCCGCCGAACGCGTGGCGGCGCACGGGCTGGCCGAGCCGTTCCTGGCTGCGGCCGCCGCGACGGCCGAGGCCGACGACCAGGGTGCTGCGGCTTTCAGCCGGCAGAACCGGACCCTGCACCAGCTCATCGTTGACTTCTCGGACAACGCACAGTTGGCCGAGTCGCTCGAGCAGATGCGGATCCCCCTGGCGCGCCTGCACATCCGCTCCGCGGTCGACGCAAGTTACCGCGACGACTCGCGCGACGAGCACAAGGCCGTGATCGCCGCGATCGCCGCAGGCGATGCCGACGCGGCGGAGACCGCAATGCGGCAGCACCTTCGCCAGGCGGCGAGCCGCGTCCTGGCGATCGTCGACAGCGAGCTGGCCCGGCCCGCGGCCTAGGCGGAGGAGCCGCCGCACCGGGAAGACAACGACACAGCATCCGACACACGGACGCGGTCATCGAACGGGGAAGGAGGAGACACCATGCCCGTGAGCAGAAGACGATTCCTGGGCACAGGCGCTGCCATGCTCGCCGTGCCGCCCGCCTGGGCGCAACCCGCGACGAAGCTGCCGGGCTTTCCGGGCCGGCCGCTGGAGCTGCTCGTGGCGTATCCGGCCGGCGGCGGCATGGACATCACGGCGCGCATCCTGGCAAAACACCTCGAGCCGGCCGCGGGCAACCCCGTACTGGTCGTGAACAGGGCCGGGGCGGCCGGCCTGGTCGGCCATACCTGGCTGGCGACCCAGGCGGCCCCGGACGGCCATGTGCTCGGCGTCCTCGCGAGCAACTTCTGGCAGGACAGCTTCTTCCGTTCCGAAGGCCGCTGGAGCTATCGCGACATCGTACCCATCGCCTTCCTCAACTACGACCCGGTCACCTGGATCGTCTCCAGCAAAGGGCCGTTTGCCCAGGCCGGCCTGACGGACGTCGTCGAAGCGGCCAGGAAGAATCCCGGCGGCATCAAGGTCGCCGCGTCGACCGCCACCTCGACCGCCTTCACGCTGGACCAGGTGGCCCGATACAGCGCGGTCGAGTTCCTGCCCGTCGCCTACCAGGGTGGACGGCAGGCGCTGACCGACCTGCTGGGCGGTCACATCGACGTGTCGTACGGCTATCTGGGCGAGTATCGCAGCCAGCTAGACGCGGGCGAGGTCCGCGTGCTGGCGGTCACCAGCGCACAGCGCATCCCCGCCCTGCCCGATGTACCGACATTCAATGAAGTCCTGGGGCAGGACGACGTGCTGTGGGACGCCTTCCGGTTCGTGGGGGCGCCCGCAAAGACACCCCAGGCTCGTCTGCAATGGCTGGGCGAGGCGCTGCGCCAGGCCATCGCCACGCCGGAACTCGCCCAGGAGTATGTACGGCTGGGAGCGACTCCCGACGCCACGCTCAACGAACCCGGCAGGCTGGCCGAAGAGTTCGAACGACGTGCAAGCCGCGAGCGCGACTTCTTCGTCAAGACGGGCCGGCTGCAGCCGGCCTGAATTTCCGCTCGACGTCCCACCTCCGAGGAGAGCACCATGAAGGGTCGATGTACCACAGCAGCCCTGCAGGCCTGTCTAGTCATCGCTACACCGCTGGCACACGCGGCATATCCCGCCGGCCCAGTGACGATCGTGGTGCCGTACGCGGCGGGCGGCGCGGTGGACCTGGTCGCCCGCGCCACCGCCCAGAGCATCACCGGTACGCTCGGACAGCCCGTGATCATCGAGAATCGCCCCGGCGCGGGCGGCAATGTCGCCGGCGCGGCGGTCGCCCGCGCCGCCGCCGACGGCCATACCCTGCTCATGGCCGGCCCTGCCAACGCGGCAGCGCCCTTCCTGTACGACAACCTGCAGTACGACCCGTTGCGCGATCTTGCACCGATCGTGAAGATCGGCAGCGCACCGGGCGTACTTCTCGTCGCCAACGAGTCTCCCGCCGTCTCGGTGGCGGATCTGGTCCGCCTCGCCCGCGCCAAGCCCGACGCCATGCAATACGGCCACGGCGGCACGGGAACCACCACGGAGCATCTGGCCAGCGAAATGTTCCTGTCCCAGGCAGACATACGCATGCAGGCCATTCCCTACAAGGGCGGCGCCGCGGCGATGACGGATCTCATGGCCGGGCGCCTGACCATGGTGTTCACCAACCTGCTCAACGCCGTACCCCAGATAGAGAACGACAGACTGCGGGCACTGGGTATCGCCAGCACCGAGCGCTCGCCGGTGCTGCAGGATGTGCCGACGCTCGCCGAAGCCGGCTATCCCATGCAGGTGTCGGTGTGGTGGGGCCTGATGGGCCCAGCCGGCATGCCTGCCGAAGCGGTGGAGCGCATCAACGCCGCGGTCAACGAGGCTCTGCGCGACGGCGCGTTGCGCCAGCGTCTGCTCGACATGAAGGCATCCCCGGAAGGCGGGACGCCGCAGGCTTTCGCGCAATCCTACGCGGCCGAATCCCAAGGCTGGGAGACGACCATCCGCCAAGCCGGCATCAAGGGCGAATGATGGCATCCGAAAATCCGCACTATCCGCACATGTTCGCGCCCTTCGAGCTGTCGGGCCGAAGGCTGCGCAACCGCATCGTGCATGCCTCGATCTCGACGGCGCTGGCCGAGCACTCTGCCGTGACGGACCGGCTGCTGCTCTACTACGCGAATCGTGCCAAGGGCGGGGCGGCCATGCTCGTCACCGACCCCCTGGGAGCCGCGCCGCACCAGACGGGGCCGCTGCGCGTGGGCGCCTACGAGGACCGTCACAGGGCGGGGCTGGCCCGCTGGGCGGATGCCGTCGAGAGCGAAGACTGCCGGCTGCTGGGCCAGTTGCAGGATCCCGGGCGTGGCCGCCACGTCCCCGGCCGCAATTACGAAGCGATCGGGGCCAGCGGCCTGCCGGACGACCTGAGCTGGACGATGCCACATCCACTGTCCGTTCAGGAAGTGCGCAAGCTGGTGCAGTCATTCGCCGAGACCGCCGCGCGGCTCAAGGAATGCGGCTTCAGCGGCGTGGAAATATCGGCAGGACACGGACACCTGTTCCACCAATTCATGTCGCCGTGGTCCAACCGCCGCGACGACGAATATGGCGGCACGTTCGAGAACCGCCTGCGGATCGTCGACGAACTGGTTGCGGCCATCCGGCACCACTGCGGCGACGGCTTCATCCTTGGGTTGAAGCTGCCCGGCGACGACGGCGTTCCCGGCGGGGTCGACCCCGCCCTTTCCAGACGCATCGCCGGACATCTCACCCGCAACGGGCAGGTCAGCTACGTCTGCCTGGCGCAGGGTTCACACCACCGCAGCCTGGAGATGCACGTTCCCAACGACGCCTATCCGCGGGTTCCGTACCTTCCCTTGGTGCAGGCGCTGCGTGCGGAGCTTGCCGACGTTCCGCTCATGGCGCTGGGGCGCATCACCGATCCGGCCGAGGCCGAGGGCATCCTCGCTCATGGCGATGCCGACCTCATCGGCCTGGGCCGACCGCTGGTCACAGACCCGGCCTGGCCGCTCAAGGCCGAAGCGGGCCTGGCACGCCGGATCCGGTACTGCGTCAACGCGAACAACTGCTGGAACACCATCGTCGGCCATCGCCCTATCCAGTGCGACAACAATCCGCGCGTGGCCACACCCTATGAAATCGGCGTGCCGCTGCCACGTGCCGCCAGCCGCCGCAGGGTCGTGGTGGTGGGCGCCGGCATCGCCGGTCTCGAGGCCGCCGGTGCGGCCGCGCAGCGCGGACACGATGTGATCCTGATCGGCGCGTCGCAGGAACCCGGCGGCAAGACGCGTCTGCAAGCACAGTTGCCGTCCAGCGAATCACTGAGCAGCATCTATGACTTTCAGGTCGACGCCGCCGTTCGCGCCGGCGTGGAGCTGCGGCTCGGACACACGGCCCGGGTGCAGGACGTCCTTCGTCTGGAGCCCGATACCGTCGTGCTCGCCACGGGAGCCGACATGGTCTGGCCGGACAGCCTGCCGGCAACGCTGCGCGAGCAAGGCCTGGTGCCCGACCTGCGCACGCTGGCAGTAGAGCTGCTGCGCCCCCGTCCGCGCGAACGCGGCACGGCCGTCCTTCTCGACCTGGATCATGGCCAGGGTGTCTACGCAGGCGCGGAGCTGCTGCATGCGCGCTTCGAGCGCGTCGTCCTGCTGACGCCGCGCGACAGCTTCGCACAGGACGTCCCGCTGGTAAGTCGACAGACCATTCTGCGCCGTTTTCATGCCCTGGGAATCGAGCTGCTGCCCATGACCGAGCCGTACTGGACCCAGGCGTTCGAGGACGATGGCGCGCTCGAGTACCGCCACGTCTACGGCGGCCCCGGGGGCCGCATCTGCGACGTCGCCGTCCTGACGTACGCCACCCCCAGGTCCCCTGCCCTCGAACTCTACGAGCCGTTGCGGCAAGCCGGCGTGCAGGTGGTGCGCGTCGGCGACGCCAAGGTCGCGTGCACCGTCATGGACGCCACCCGCGAGGGTCACGCGGCCGCCATGACGATCTGATGCGCGCATCGCCGCACAGCCGGAACAACACTTTGCCCGAGGAGACCGACTTGACCACGAAATCGCTATTGCTGGTGCTCGACCTGATCAACGACCTCGTGCATGCCGACGGCCCCAACGGCAGCCAGGGCATGGGCGAACAGGTCCGCACCCGGCGCGTCATCGAGAACATGCAGCGTGCGATTGCCCGCGCCCGCCAAGCGGGCGCCCTGATCGGCTATGTCCGGGTGGGCTTCTCGCCGGACTATGGCGAGTGCCCGGCGGCCTCGCCCATCTTTTCGCGGGCGCGCGAACACGGGCTTTTCAAGCTCGGCACCTGGGGGACGGAAGTGCACCCCGACATCGCGCCGCAGCCTGGGGATTTCGACATCATCAAGCACCGCGTGAGCCCGTTCTACGGCACGAACCTCGAACCCATCCTGCGGGCTCACCGGATCGAGCGTATCGTCTTCGGCGGCGTATCGACCAGCGCCGTCGTGCACGCCACGGCCCGCGAAGGCCACGATCGAGACTACCAGTGCGTCGTGCTGGAGGACTGCTGCGCGGCGGCGTCCGCCGAGGAGCACGAGCATTCCATGCAGATCCTGCCGCGCTTTGCGACTGTCAGCTCGTCCGACGACGCTGAGTTCGGCTGAGCCCTGTGCCTGGGGCGATGTCGCGTCCTTGACGATGCGCGAGGCTCAAGGTGGCACAGGCGGGCTTCCCCTGGCGTGCTAGGCGCGCCGGCCCGCAGATCTCCTGGAACATGGCGTTGCGCCAGGTCACTAGACGCTCAGGGGAACGGTCCGACTAGCTGGCCTGCACGGCGCCAGCCTTGCCCCAGCACTGTCCACCGGGAAGTCAATTCGCTGTCCTCACAGAACACAAAACAAGGCAAGGCTCCCACTGCTCCGCAGCAATCGTCGCATGCGGCACAGTGACGGCGACCCATCCGCCAAATTGGCATCCATGTTGCTTTAGACCCCTCATGTCCGGCCCCCGCAGGTACTCCATCGCAGCGGGCGGAACATTTGTTCGCAACCTTACTGGAGGCCTCTTTGTTTTCCACGGAAACTCTCAAGAATCACGTCGCATTCATCACCGGCGGCGCCGGCGACATCGGATATGAAATCGCAAGCATGTATGGGCGATTCGGTGCCAAAGTCGCCATCGTCGGACGCAATCGGGAACGCCTGGACAACGCCCTGCAGAAGCTCCGGGCGCAAGGCATCGACGCGGCCGCCTTCGTCACCGACGTCCGTGACTTCGACCAGGTCAAGCATGCGATCGAACAGACTGTCGCGCGCTTCGGCGCCCTGGACATTCTAGTCAACAATGCCGCGGGCAACTTCCATTGCCCCACTGCCGGGCTGACGCCCAACGGCTGGAAGACCGTCATCGATATCGATCTGAACGGCACATTTCATGGCTGCCTGGCCGCCTACGAGCATCTCAAGCGCTCCGAACACGGCGGAAACATCATCAGCATTATCACGATGCTTGGCGTGACGGGCTGGCCCGGCGCCGCTCATGCTGCTGCGGCGAAGGCGGGCATCCTGTCTCTCTCCCGCACCCTGGCAGTCGAATGGGGTGACGACAACATCCGCGTAAACACCATTTCCCCCGGCCCCATCGGCGACACGGAAGGCGTTCAGCGCATGTACATCGATACGGGTCGGGACGAACTCGAACGCCGCAAGACAGCCCTGAACCGCTTCGGCACGAAGGCCGACATCGCCCACGCGGCTGTCTACCTGGCTTCCGACATGGCGTGCTACGTCACGGGCGACAACCTGGTAGTCGACGGCGGCCGCTGGCTCAAGTACGTCGCCGCCTGACAACGAACCCGGACGCAGCGGGCCAATAGCACAGTCGCCGTCAGAGCGATAGAGATGCCTTGGAGACAATCGTGAGAAGAACATACCGCACCTCGCTGGCGGTCGGCCTCATGGCGGCCTTCTGCTTCAATGCAACGGCCCAGGACTACCCCGACAAACCCATACGCTTGATTGTCCCGTACGCCGCTGGCGGAGTGACCGACGTCAATTCCCGCATCGCCGCTCGCAAGATGTCCGAGCTACTGGGGCAGCCCATCGTCGCGGAGAACCGCGGCGGTGCCGACAGGAACATCGGCACCGTCGCGATCGCCCGGGCTGCGCCGGACGGCTATACCATCGGCATCGTTTCCAACGGCCCCATGGCTACGAACAAGGTGCTGTACCCGGACCTTCCCTACGATCCCGAGCAGGACTTCACGCCCATCACGCTGCTCTACAGCGTGCCGAACTTGGTGATCGCAAACCCCTCGCTCGGCGCAGGCAACATACAGGAGCTGATCGGCATCCTGAAGGCCGACCCAGGCAAGTACAGCTATGGCCACGGCGGCGTGGGAACTTCCCAGCATATTGCCGGTGCGCGCTTCGCCAGCATGGCCGGCCTGCAGGTCAGGCCCATCGGCTACAAGGGAGAGGCGCCGGCTATCGCCGATATATTGGGCGGCCACGTGCCCTTCGGCATCACTACGTACACCTCGATCGGTCCACACCTGCAGAATGGTTCGTTGCGCGTACTTGCCATCACATCCGGCAACCGCAGCCCCATCCTTCCCGACACGCCCGCTCTCGCGGAAGTCGGCCTGGACAACTTCGACGTTCAATCCTGGTTCGGTCTGGCCGGCCCTGCGGGGCATGCCGGCCGAGGTGTCGCGCAGACTCCACGACGCTGCTGTGGCCAGCCTTGCTTCGGAGGAGGTCGTCAAGGCCATAGGCAGTATCGGGGGCACCCTCGGCATCAACTCGCCAGAGGAGTTCGCCCGATTCATCAGCAGTGAGATTCCCCGCTGGGCAACCATGGGCGAGGAAACCGGCGTGAAGATCGAGTAAGAGGCAGCGGTGCGGGCGACACGATGTGCCGCCCGCCCGCAGCATCAGGCTGTCGCGTCGGGTTCTGCCTTGCGCAGGCGCCGCAGGCCCATCAGCATCTCGTCCCGCCAGCGAACACGCTCGCCCCATTGCTCCAGGGGCAGTTGCGCGCGACGCTGCGCCTCGACGGCCGCCACCAGTTCGGGGGTCCAGGGATCGTTCTGCCCGCGCTCGGCGCCCATGCGGGCATAGGCGGGCCCCATCTTGGCGGCGTGCGAAACGATGCCCCCGCGCGTATTGAGATCTACGGTCTCGAACGGGCCCATGAAGCTCCAGCGCAGGCCCAGGCCGCTGCGCATGACGGTATCGATGTCCTCCACGTCCGCCACCTGGTCGCGCACCAGGCAGTAGGCCTCGCGCAGCACGGCGCCCTGCAGGCGGTTGAAGACGAAGCCTTCCACCTCCTTGCGCACGTGCACGGGTGCGAGACCGCAGGCGCGGTACAGCACGGCGGCGCGCTGGAGCACGTCGGGGCTGGTGAAAGGCGCCGGCACCAGCTCGATGACGGGGATCAGATAGGGCGGATTGCCCGGATGCGCCACCAGGCAACGCCGGCGGGCGTCGCCCTGCGGCGCGTACTGCGAGACCGGCAGCGCGGAACTCGAACTGGCCAGTATGGCCCCGGCCGGCGCGGCCTGCGCCAGACGCTGGAAGAGTTCCTGCTTGAGATCGAGCCTTTCGGGCGCGCACTCCTGCACGAGTTCCGCGTCCCGCACCGCGCCCTCCAGGGAGCCCGTGATGCCGACGCGCGCCGCCACCGCCGCCGGCTCCTCGTCCAGAAGCTGGAAAGCCTGCAGCCCCTCCAGGCACTGCCAAAGCTCGTCGCCCGCGGCCTCGCGCCGGCCCGCGTCGGGATCGCACAGGGCGACCCGGCAGCCCGAACGGCTGAAAACCACGGCGAAAGCGACGCCGATGCTGCCCGCGCCTACGATCGAAACGTTCATTGCTTCATTCTCCTGCGTGGTGCCCCTTCCCTACGGCTCAGTGACCGAACTGCGTGCTGTCGGGCTGGCGGCGCTGCGCGAAGGACTCGGCCAGCTCCTCGTGCTCCTTAGTGCCCAGGTAGTTGCGCAGCAGCAGGTCGTGGGCCATGCGCGATAGGCCGGAGACACCGCCGTGCCGCGCATTGAACGAGGCCTTGATAGACGCCAGGGCGAACGAGCCCCGGTCGGCGATCTCCAGGGCGATCTTGCTGGTGAACTCCTGCAGTTGCGCATCGGGCACCACGTGATTGACGAGCCCCCACTCCAGCGCCTCGCGCGCGCTCAACCGAGGGTTGCGATACCACATCTCCTTCGCGCGCTTCTTGCCGATGAGGTCCTCGAGATACCAGGTGCCGTAGCCGCCGTCGAAGCTGCCCATCATCGGGCCGACCTGGCGGAACACCGCGCTCTCTTTGGCTACCGTGATGTCGCACACCACGTGCAGCACGTTGCCGCCGCCCACCGCGTAGCCGTTGACCATGGCGATCACCGGCTTCTGCAGCTTGTCGATGGCCTCGTACATCTCCAGCGTGGGCAGCACGCCGGCGTACATCAGCGTGTCTTCCATGCCCTCCTTGCGCCCGCCGATGCAGAAGAACTTGTCGCCGGCGCCGGTGAGCACGATGACCCGGGTCCGGGTCTCGCGCCGGATCTCGTTGATGCAGTCCCGGATCTCATGGCACATCGTGGGCGTGAACATGTTGCCGTCGTGCGGCCTGTTCATGGTGATGGTCCCGATGGGGCCGCTTTCTTCATAGGTGATTTCCTGGAACTTCATCCGTGTCTCCATTGGTCACCGAACGCGGCGACCGGCAGTTTGGCATAGGGCCCGGGCAGCAGCGTCGCGAAATCCAACACCGGCTGCGCATCGCCCGCTTGCAACGTCGGCATCACTATGCAAAGAGCGGGCCAGATCTTTCCAGGCCATCGTGCCACACTGCGGCACAGCGCGACGGCGACGCGAAGACCCGGTTTCGGAGTGCCTTTTCCGGCGGGTTGTCTTCGGCGAAGACAGTCGGCTGCCTTCCCCCCGAACACACCGGCGACAGCGCGGCGACGGGCCCGGCCTTCCTCCCTTCCGGCAGCCCTCGCAGCCGGCTCGTCGCTGCGAGGGAAATGGTGCAGTTCTTGCATTGAAACCGCCTGCAATCTCCAACCACCATGAGGCAATGCCATGGATTTTTCCCCGAGCGTCGAGCAGGCCATCCTGCGCACATCGGTTCAGAAGCTCGTGCAATCCCTGTGCACGAACGAGAAGGTCAGACAGTGGGATGGCGAAGGAACCTATCCGGAAGACGTGTACGCGGCGATGGTCGAGGCTGGCTTCATTTCCATGGTCGTACCTGCCGAATACGGGGGCCTGGGCAGCCCCATGTCCGATTGCATCATCCTCTATGAAGAGGTCGCCAGGCCGAGCGTGGACTTTGCGACACGCATTGCTTTGCAGGCCTGGGGTTGCTCGATTCTGGCGGATGTGGCATCAGAAGCCACCAAGAGGGAGATCCTGCCGGCCGTTGCGCAGGGCGAAGCCAAGCTGTCCTTCAGCCTGACCGAGCCGGGCTCGGGTTCGGACGCGGCAGCGTTGAGCACGCGGGCGCGCCGGCATGGCGGCGACTGGATCATCAGCGGCCAGAAAGTATTCTCCAGCGGCGCGGATGCCCCGGGCAACCGCATCATTCTTGCAGCAAGAACGGCGGCGACCAACAGAAAGCACGAAGGCATCTCGCTCTTTCTCGTGCCGAATGATCTGCAGGGCATCACGATCCGGCGTCTGGATGTGATCGGACGACGCATGCTCGGTTTGTCCGAAATATTCTTCGACGACGTGCGAGTTCCGGCCGATTCTCTTCTCGGCGAAGCAGGCAGGGGCTGGGGCTACATCGGCCGGCATCTCGAAAGAGAACGCATCACGCTCGCCGCGAACTACCTCGGCTGCGCCGCGAGCGCGCTGGACGATGCCACCCGCTATGCCCGGGAGAGACGGCAGTTCGGACGCCCCATCGGGCAGTTCCAGGCGGTCTCGCACATGCTTGCGGACATGGCAACGGAAGTCGAGTGCGGGAGATGGCTGACCAACATGGCAGCCTGGCGATACGATAACGGCCTGCCCTGCCGCAAGGAGGCCAGCATGGCGAAGCTGTACGTATCCGAGATGCTCCAGCGGGTCACGTCGTCCGGCATGCAGATACTCGGCGGGCATGCCTATACGACGGATCACGCGATGCAACGGCATTGGCGCGATGCGAGAAACGCGACTGTCGGCGGCGGGACGTCCCAGATCCAGCGCGAACTGATCGCCCGGGAACTGGCGCTCTGAAAGACGGGCCTCGCAGAACGCCATGGCGCCTTCGCATCCGCCATGCACCGCCCCAGCGCTCAAGCCGCTGGGGCGGCGCCGGATCCGCCGGATCAACTCTTTCCGCGCAAGCCCAGTTCCTCGACGATCGGCTTCCACTTGCCGATCTCATCGCGGATCAACCGATCGAACTCCGCAGGTGTACCGACCTGGATGATCATGCCTCTCTCGCTTAATTGCCTGTCGATCTCGGGGGAATGCATGGCATCGCGAATATCGGCGTTGAGCCGCTCGACCAGAGCCGGGTCCATGTCCTTGGGGCCAAGAATGCCGAACCAGGTGCTGACGTCATAGCCCGGCACCCCGGATTCGTCGATCGTGGGAACGTGCTCGATCACCGGGACTCGCGTCTTCGCCGTTACGGCAAGAGCGCGCACATTACCTGCATCGATTTGTTCCTTCGCGCCGGGCACCGTGTTGATACTGAGCGGCACGTGTCCGCCCACGACATTGGTGAGCGATTCGGCATCTCCCTTGAAGAAGATGGCCTCGATGTTGACGCCGCTCATCGACTTGAGCAACTCGCCCGACAGGTGCACCGACGTTCCCACGCCGGATGTCCCATAGGAGAGCAGGTTCGGGTTCTCCTTCGCTGCCGCCACCACATCCATGACGCTGGCGTATGGGCTGTTCTTGGGCGCCAGCAGCACGTTCGGCACGTCGACGACCTGCGCGACGGGAGTGAAATCCTCGACGGTTCGATACGGCAGTTTCTCGTGCACCAGTTCATTGATGGCGTGCCCGCTGGCCACGATCAGCAAGGTCCGACCGTCCGGGGGCGAGGTTGCGACATGCCGTGCGCCGATGGTGCCGGCCGCACCCGGCCTGTTCTCCACCATCACCGTCTCGTTCCAGGTCTGGGAAAGCTTGCTCGCCAGGCTGCGTGCGACAGTATCTGTGGCACCTCCGGCCGCGAACGGCACGATAATCCTGGTCTGTATACTCTGTGCCGCTGCGGCAAGCGGCATTATGGTTGCAGTAATCGTTGCGAGAAAGATCCGGACCTTCATGCTTGTCTCCTGCCGATGTGAGTTTCATCCCTGGACAGGTCCAGGAGTTCGCGCAGCACCTCTTCCGTATGCTGACCGCATGTCGGGGGCGCGGTGTAGCGATCCAGTGGCGTGGCGGACATGCGCATCGGCGAAGCCACCAGCGGCACGGTGCCGCCACTGACGTGCTCGACGTATCGCACGATTTCCCGCGCACCCGCCTGGGGGTCAGCCAGCGCCTCGGCCAGCGTTTTGATGGGACCAGCCACCAGCCCCGCTCGCTCCAACGTCGCCAGCCAATGGGCTTTCGTATGCATGCGCAGGCGCGTCTCGAGCGCCTGCTGGAGCGTCGCGCGATTGGTGACCCTGGCGCTGTTGGTCCGGTAGCGATCGTCGTCGGCCAACTGCGCGAGGCAGAGTACCTCGCATAGGCGGCGGAACTGCATGTCGTTTCCCGCGACGATAATGATCTCGCCGTCCGAGCAGGAGAACGCATTGGAAGGCGATACCGAAGGCGCGCCGTTGCCGAACCGCGCCGGCACCTCGCCCGACACGAGGTAGTGGCTGGCTTGATGCGACATGGCCGCCAATTGCGCGTCGAACATCGAGATGTCGATGTACTGGCCTTCCGAGTTGCGGGTATCCCTTGCATAGAGCGCAGCCAGGATCGCCATGGCGGCGTAGGTGCCGGCCATCATGTCGGACATCACCAACCCGACCTTCAGAGGGCCGCCACCGGGTTCGCCGTCGGGCAAGCCCGTGACGCTCATGAGGCCGCACATGGCTTGCATGACAGTGTCATAGCCCATCTGATGACGGCGAGGTCCGGTCTGCCCGAAGCCGCTGATCGAGCAGTAGACGATACGCGGGTTGATCGCCGCTATGCTGGAATAGTCGAGGCCGTACTTGGCGAGATTGCCCGCCTTGAAGTTCTCGACGAAGACGTCGCATGCCGCCGCAAGCTGCTGGATGGTCCTTTGTCCCTCGGGCGTGCCGATGTCCACGGCGACCGAGCGCTTGTTGCGATTGACACTGAGGTAGTAGCTGGACTCGCTGGTTAGGCCACCCTGGTCGTCCATCAGGAAAGGCGGACCCAGGCGCCGTTGGTCGTCACCTCGCCCGGGCTGCTCGATCTTGATGACGTCCGCCCCAAGGTCGCCAAGAATCTGTGTCCCCCATGGACCCGAGAACACCCGAGTCATGTCAAGCACACGAATACCCGCAAGCGGGCGATTGTCGATTTTGCCGGGATTCCTGTCGACGTCGACTGGCATTCAAACCTCTTTAACTGAAATTTAACGTATGACCCACATGCCGGTGCGCGGATCCAGGCCGAATCCAGACGTAGGGCGCAGGCTGCGCAGAGCGGGCGCCGGGAAGCCGGCGGCTCCCCATGGCCCGTACAGCCTGGATTCATTGAGTATTGCTCTCTCGGGCGCTGAAGATTCAATCGACTTTGATGCCGACCTTCGTGATGATCTCGCCCCAGCGCTCCGTCTCATCGCGAATGAGCTGCGTGGCCTGCTCCGGCGTGCTGCCCACCGCCTCCATCCCACGTGCGGCCATGGCCTTGCGGAATTCCTCGTCCCTGCCGATCTCCATGAGCGCCGAACCCAGGGTATCCACCACGTCTTGCGGGACCTTTGCCGGCGCGAGAATGGCATACCAGCCGAAGACGTTGAAGTCCTTGACTCCGGATTCCTCGACGGTGGGCACCTCGGGCAGCAGTGCATTGCGCTTGTCGTCGGCAACGGCAATCGGATGCACTTTGTTCGACTGGATCAACTGCAGCGCCCCGCCCACTGTAGCGAAGGTCGCGTTGATCCGACCTCCCAGCAGTTCAGTGAAGGCCAGCGCCTCGCCCTTATAAGGGATGTGCATGACATCCATGCCGGTGCGCTCCTTCAGCATTTCCATAGTGAGGTGCGCCGTGGACGCATTGCCGGCAGAGCCATAGTTCATCGATTCCGGGTTCCTCCTGGCGGCATCGATGAAATCGTCGAGCGTCTTGAGCGGGCTTTCCGGATTGCTGACGAGCACCAGCGAGAATTTCGCAATCGACGAAATCGCGGTGAAGTCTTTCAAGGTGTCGTAGGGGAGGTTCGAATAGAGCGTCGTGTTCACGCTCGCCAGGCCCTGGCTCGTCAATACCAGCGTATAGCCGTCCGGCTCGGCCTTGGCCACCACGTCCATGCCGATGATGCCGCCCGCGCCGGTCCTGTTGTCGACCAGGACGGATTGCCCTAGGCGCTTGGACAGCTCCTGTGCCAGTGTACGGGCAAGTATGTCGGAAAGCCCGCCGGCCGCATACGGCGTCACGAGTCGAATCGGACGCTCGGGATATCCGGCCGCGGCGGCCTGGCCGCTTGTGGTCGCGATGGTCAGCAGGCTCGCAGCCGCCAGCAATGATTTCCGAATGATGTTCATTGACTCCTCTCTTTATATGGATGGGTTGAAGATCGTTGATCGCACGACCTGTCGAACGATTGCCGCCCGGCACGGCTGCATGCCTTGCATTGCAAAGCGTTCGGCGCCTGTCACTTTCTGGTCAGGTTGTTCTTTCGCACCACTTGCAACGACAGGTCGAGTTGTTCGCGCAGGTAATCGGTGAATTCGTCGGGATTCAATGTGGTGACGGAGATGTGGTGATCAGAGAGCGCGTTGGCGACGGTTGGACTCGCCAGCACTGCGCCGATGTTTTGGCTCAGCGCCGCTCTCGTCTCGGCCGGCATCCTGGCTGGCCCGAAGAAACCTCCCCAGGGGACCAGCGGCATGCTGGCATAGCCAGAATCGACCATTGTGGGAATGTCCGGAAACTGCACCAACCGCGCCGGCGTCGTGGTCATCATCGCGCGAAGCTTTCCCTCCTTTATGAAGCCCGCCGTCGTCGTGGGCGTCGCGAACATGACGTCGATCCTGCCACCCACCAGGTCGATGACTGCCGGCGGTTCGCTGTTGTAGGGAATATGGTGGAGAGCCAGCCCGGCCATGTCGATGAGCTGGGCCATCGCGATGATGGAGGACGAACTCCCGGACGCGTATGTGAGCCTGTTCGGATTGGTGCGAGCGTATTCGAGGAACGCTTTCACGTCCTGAAACGGCAGGCTGGCGTTGGCGACCAGCAGAAAGGGGAAGTCCCCGATCTTGATGATCGGCGATAGATCGGTAAGCGGATCGTAGAACGGCTCGGGATGGAACGTATTGATGCCAGTGATGGCCGTGTTGGTGGAGAACAGCAGGACATCACCTGCCGGCTCTGCCCTCATGACCTCCTTGACCGCGAGGAGGCCTTCCGCGCCGGGCTTGTTGTCGATCACCGCCGAACGTCCCAGCGCCTTGCCCAGATTTTCGCCGATGATGCGCGCCGCGGTATCGGTTGCGGAGCCTGCCTGAAACGGAACGACGATCCTCAAAGGCCTATCGGACGATTTTGCGATGCCCGCCAGAAAGGGCGAAGCCAGCATGGCGCCCAGAAGCGCTCTTCTTTGCATTTTCATTGCGTCGTGTCCTCAGTGCCCACGGCGGCGATAGAGCAGCGTCGCGGTCATTTCCTGCACCACTGAACCGTCCTGCTTGACGCATTGCCGCTGAAAGGTCACGACGCCACGATCGCTCTTGCTGCTTGCCTTCTTTTCGATGACACGCGATTGCAGCCTGATGGTGTCGCCGTGCCTGACCGGCTCGAGCAGGCGCCACTTGTCGATCTGCAGCAGCGCCAGCAAGGTTCCGTCGTTCAGGCCGCTGGCGTACTGCAGGCCGCCCATGATGGCGTACACCAGGGGGCCGTGTGCGATGGGTTCACCAAACGGCGTGTTCTTGCAATATTCGAAGTTCGTATGCACTTCGTTGAAATCGCCGGAAAGGCAGGCGAAGTTGACGATGTCGGTCTGCGTCACCGTGCGCGCAGGACTGACGTACTCCTGCCCGATCTCGAAATCCTCGAAGAACTTGCCACGTCCGATGAAATTCGTTGCCGCCATTGCATGACTCCTGGAAGATGGTTGAACACTGTCCTGTCGAACGCCTCACACCTAACCCTTATCGTTGGCGAGAATCACAGTGCAGTGAGACGACAGGATGCCGCCCTCGTTGTGCACCAGAGCCACCTGGGCGCCCTCCACCTGGCGGGCGCCTAGCCCTCCTCGAAGCTGCCTGACGGCTTCCACAATGCCGAACAGCCCGCCCGCAGCACCGGCGTGCGCATGCGAGAGCATGCCGCCGTGAGTGTTCACGGGCAGCGCGCCGCCGATACGCGCTTTGCCGCTCTCGAAGAAATGTCCACCTTCACCGCGCTCGCAGAACCCCAGCTCCTCCAGCTCGAGGGCTGGAACGATCGTGAAGCAGTCGTAAAGCTCGGCCAGGTCGATGTCCGCAGGGCTCAAGCCTGACATTTCGTAGGCGATCCGGCCCGACTCGGTGGCGCCGAACTCGGTCAGGCTGGCGGCGCACAGCAGGTGTTCGTGCGTGTGGTATTCGCCGATGCCCTGCAGGTACACGGGCTTTGCCTTGAGATCGCGGGCGCGCTCGGCGGACGTCACGATGAACGCCCCGCCTGCGTCCGAGATCAGGCAGCAGTCCAGCATGCCCAGAGGGTCGGCAATGGGCTTGGCCGTCAGAACGTGCTCCAGCGTTAACGGCGTCTTCATGTGCGCGTTCGGATGCAGCAAGGCGTGCGCACGAGTGTTCACCGCGACGTGGGCGAGCTGTTCGCGCGTCGTGCCGTATTCGTGCATGTGGCGCTGCGCGATCATGGCGTAGAAGCCCGGGACCGACGTGCCATAGGGCTGCTCGAAATAGGGGTGGCCCACCGCAGTGAGCGCAGCGACGGCGGCATCTCTGCTCTGCCCCGTGGCCCGGTTCTCTCCGGCACAGATGAGGATGGTCTCGGCCTGGCCGCTGGCGATGGCCTGCGTCGCGTGCTTGAGCATGACGGCCGGGCTAGCCCCGCCTACGACCATCGAAGCGTTGAGCCTGGGTTTGATGCCGAGGTACTCGCAAAGCACCGAGCCCAGCATGAAATACGGCTCGGTGAACGAGTATGCCGTGAGCACGCCGTCGATATCCGACACGCTCAAGCCGGCGTCGTCCAGCGCACGCTTGGCGGCCTGGGCGTTCAGCCCGAGCCCGGTCATGTGCGGCACTTTCCCGATGTCGGATTCGCCAACACCGACGATCGCCGATTTGTTCTTCAGTGACAGCGGTTGCTTCATGCTCATGCCGATCATCCGCCGGTCCGTTCGAACTGAGGAACCACCGCGCCGTCGCCGCGCTCCTCGAACACCACGCTCACCCTGTCGCCAATGCCGACCGACAAGGCGTCGTCGCCCAGGATATTGGCCACCATGCGCGGCCCCTCGTCCAGTTCGATCAACGCGGTAACGTAGGGGGTCGTGGCCGCGAAGGCAGGCAGCGGTGCACGTCGGATGATCGAGAAGCTGTATACGGTTCCCGTGCCCTTGCTCTGGACCCACCCCAACCGATTCGACCAGCATTCGGGACACAGATGGCGCGGCATGAAATGCAAGGCACCGCAATCCTTGCACTGGCGGATCAGCAGCTTGTGCTCGCGCGCGGCATTCCAGTACGGCAGAGAATCCGCGTTGACGACGGGTTGTGGCAGCGTCTGGCTCATTTCCCGGCTCCCTGCGTCGAATGCGCCGCCGCAAGGGCAGCGCCTTGAAAGTCGGCGCTTCGCCGGGCAAGCGCAGCCTCGAGACCTTCGCGAAACTCCGGGTTGGACATGGCGAGCGCCTGGCCGAAGCCTTCGAACGCCAGCATGTCGTGTAGCGAGGTCTCGAAGGTTCGGGCCATGATGGTCTTGGCCAGGCCCATCACTTCGGCGGGGCCTTGAGCCAGGCGCTTGGCTTCGCTCAAGGAAGCTTCGTGAAGCTCGCCGTCCGGTACGACTTTGGCCACCAGGCCCAGGTCGGCGGCCTGAGCCGCGGAAAGGCTGCCGCCGCTGAACAGCAGCTTCTTGGTGTTGGACATGCCGATCAGGCGCGGCAGGTGATACATGACCGCAATGTCCGGAATCGCGCCTAGCTTGAAGAAGCCCGAAACGAACTGCGCACTCTGCCCCGCAACGATGACGTCGCCAGTCAGCGCCAGCCCCATACCGCCGCCCACCGCGTGCCCGTTGACGCCGACGACGACCGGCTTGTCCAGCGTGATCAGCGGAGTCAGCCATTGGCTAAGGTTGCGAAAGCGCCGATGGACGGGCCAGGGATCGCAGGCCATCTGCAGATGGTGCAGGTCGCCGCCGGAGCAGAAGGTGGGGCCTTCGCCGGTCACAAGCACCGTGCGGACGGTGGTGTCGCCCGCGGCCAGCTCGACAGCCTCGCCGAGCTGCCTGCGCATCTCCATCGTCAGGGAATTGCGGCTTTTCGGATTCGTCAGCCGGATGATGAGTACGGACTCATCCTGCTGCGTCGTTACCAACTTGTCTGCCATGAATGAATTCTCCAGCTAGTGAATGTGCACGCCGCAAGGCCTTGCGGCGGCCTGCGTACCGTCGGCCTGCTCAACCGCGTCCATCCCGCACGCTCGCGGCAGGCGGCTGCCCCCGGACAACGCTCGCCAGTGCAAAAGCGTCCGCTTCATGCGCCAGCGCCCCCGCCATCGCCTGGTGCCAGCCGTGGCGATTGATCGACTTGGTGAGCATGAGCGCTTCGCGCGGCAGCTTCAGCAACTCGGCTGCCAGTTCGCCGCTGCGGCTCTGCAGCGCGTCGGTCGGCACGACACGACGCGTCAGCCCGCGCGCGCGTGCCTCGCCGGCGTCCAACGACCCTCCAGTCAACATCAGGTCGAGGGCAGCGGGAACGCCCAGCTTCGAGCGCAGAAGATGCGCGCACCCGCCATCTGGAATGAGCCCCAGGCGTACGAACGGAAACCGTAGGGTGGCGTCCTCGGACATGACCAGGATGTCGGCAGCGAGCGCCAGCGACGCCCCCCCTCCCACTGCCGCCCCCTGCACGGAAGCGATGACCACCTTGTCCATCTTGACGATCGCCTCGTGATGGCGCTGGGCGGTCATGATGCGCTCGCGCCATGCGAACGGTGCGCTCGGCATGTCGTTGTTATCGGCCCCGACGCAGAATGCGCGCCCTGCCGCCTGCAGCAGGACGACGCGGATACCCGGATCGTCCTGGATGGTCTGCAGGTGTCTGCCGAACTCGGCGCGCATGGCCGACGACAAGGCATTGAGCTTGTCGGGACGGTTCAACGTCAGGACGGCCAGGCCGTCCTTCTTGGCGAGCGTAACGAGCCCGGTACTGCTGGCATGGCTGTCCGATGGCGTTGGCATCAACATTCCGATCAAGAGTAAGGTCGACACCGTTTATGCAATTTAGATGCCAATATTTTCCCGGCCCATTCTGCCTGGTGCACGCAGCCCGGAACGCGGAGAGTGTCGTCGCGAAGCGCAATGCTGTACACAACAGGTACATCCCATCCTGGAATGTAGGTATTTATTGAAGCGGCTGGCCGATCCATGACAGGAGCAGTCCGCCGCCTTCGGCCGGACTGCCGGCACGGCCCGCCTAGACGCTGGCGCTGCCCTCCATCAGCAGCGAGATCTCGTGCTCTGACAGCCCAGCCCCGGCGAGCACCTCCCGGCTGTGCTCGCCCAGGCGAGGCGCCAGCCGGGTCACTTGGCTCGGTGTCTTCTCGAATTTGACCGGCGGCCTGACCTGCGTGAGCACGCCCTCGCTGGGATGCTCCTTCTGGATGAACATGCCGACAGCCTTCAGGTGAGGGTCGGTGAACAGATCCTCCAGGCTGTTGACGGGCGCCACGGGTATGTTCAATGGCTTGAGCGCGCTCAGCCATTCCTCGCTGGTGCGCTCCATCATGATGTCGCCAAGGATCTTGTACAGTGTTTCGTAGTTCTGGCTGCGGCTGTTCGGCGTTCCATACCGAGGGTCGGCAGCCAGATCGCCGCGATCGGCCAGCGCAAAGAAATCCTTCCAGTTCCTGTCCGTGTACGGGAGCACGCAGAGGTAGCCGTTCTTCGTCTTATGCGGCTTGCGCAGTTGGCTCAGCACGCGTGGGTATCCCGCGCTGCCGCTCTGCAGATCGAAGACTCGCTCCCAGAGGTGCTCGATGAGCATGAAGGAGGCAAGGGTTTCGAACATGGGCACTTCCAGGCTCTGCCCTTCGCCGGTGCGCTGCCGGTGAAACAATGCGGCGAGGATGCTGTGGGCGATGGTCAGGCCGGCCACTTTGTCGCCGATGATCGTGGGCGTGAAGCGCGGCTCGCCGGCCAGCAGGGCGTTCACGGAGCACAAGCCCGACACGCCCTGGATCATGTCATCGTAAGCAGGCTCGTTGGCATAGGGGCCGCCTTCGCCGAAACCATAGGCGCCGCAATAGACGATCTCGGGGTTGATTTCCTTGATCTTCGAGTAGCCCAAGCCGAGTTTCTCGATGACGCTGGGGCGCATGGCGTGCACGAAAACATCCGCTTTCGCAACCACGCGCAGCAGCGCCTGCCGCGCCGCGTCCTTGCGCAGATCGAGCACCAGGCTTTTCTTGTTGCGATTGACCGACAGGTGGATCGGGCCCATGGCCTTGCTGCGGCCCACGCCCATGTGCCGCATGATGTCGCCCTCGGGGCTTTCCACTTTGATCACGTCGGCGCCCATGTCGCCGAAGATCTGAGTCGCGTAAGGTCCCATCACGACCGACGTGAGATCGACGACGGTGATTCCAGACAGCAGCCCCCGCATGGCACTCCTCCACTTCAATTATCGATTTTGGTCGTTGGCGATGTATGCGTAGCGGACAGCGACGTCCGTACGCGACGCAGCTCCGCGAGCGCATCGCGGAAAACAGCGGGCACATCGCCCATGAAGAAAACGGCCGCTACGCTATGACGGTGCAGCCGGCCGAGTTCGACGCATCTATGGGTGCAACTTCCATGCCATTTTTCGCCGACTGCCGTGAGGCACAATGCCCGGTCTGGGCAGCGCGCCCTGCACCCTTGGCAGGGCGCCCGGACCCGGAAGTTCTCGGGTATGGACACACGGTCCCACGTGCCCTCGTGGAGTACACTCTCGCGCGGCTATGCCGTCACGAGCTACATGGCTACAAGAGCGTAGTGACGTTGATGATGTGAGAACATATGCTAAGAGACACGGAAGGCGTGCTCGTCGTTGACGAGCATGGAGACATCAAGTTTGCGGCGGGCCTGGGTACCGACCTGGTCGTCGCGCAGGCACTCGCCGGGGTTTGGAGAAATCGCGCGAGTGCGCCCATCAAGCGGTTGTTCGCCCTGCCTGACGAGGCTTACGGCTACAGCGCCGCTGCGCTCGTCACCGAGCAGGGCGGATGCTTTCTGATCTTCTCCGGCGACGCAGATGAACTGACGGAGTTCATTGCTGCTGTCGACTGTGCCGCGGACATCTTCAGGCATTTCATTACGAATCCCTACGAGGCGATGAACATCGTCGATTCGCGCGGGCACGTGCTCTACATGAGCCCGATACACGAGCGCTCGATCGGCCTGAAGCGCGGCGGCGGGATCGGCCTGCCGGTGCGCGGCGTGATCGAGAACACACGCCTGCAAGAGGTGGTGATCAGCGGCAAGCCGGAAATCGGCGAGATCCACGAGGCCAACGGCGTTACCCGCATCGTCTCGCGCGTTCCCATCTTCGACCGGCAGAAGAATCTGGTGGCCGCCATCGGACAGGTGATGTTCAAAGGTCCACAGGCCATCCCCCAGGCCATCCAGGACATCTCAAACGAACTGGCCCGCGTGCGCCAGGAGCGCGACTTCTACAAGCGCGAACTCTCCGGCATCCGCAATCGGTCGCACGGGCTGGATCAGATCGTGGGCAGCAGCAAGGCCATCAAGATTCTCAAGCAGGACATCCTGCGTGTGGCGCCACTAGACGTCCCCGTCCTGCTCGTGGGTGAAAGCGGGACGGGTAAGGAGCTGGTTGCGCATGCCCTGCACTTGCTCGGCCCGCGAGGAGACAAGCCGCTGACGCTGATCAATGCGGCGGCCATGCCGGCGACGCTGGTGGAGGCCGAGCTGTTCGGCTATGAAGGCGGCGCCTTTACGGGCGCAGACAAACGGGGCCGGAAGGGCAAGTTCGAGCTGTCCGATTCCAGCAGCCTCTTCCTCGATGAAATCGGCGACATGCCGATGGAAATGCAGGTGAAGCTGCTGCGCGTACTACAGGACGGTTCGTTCCAACGCGTGGGTGGCGACCGTCTCATGCGCTCGGACTTTCGCCTCATCTCGGCGAGCAATCGCGATTTCCGGAAGATGATCGATGAGAACACCTTCCGGCTGGATCTCTTCTATCGAATCAGCGCGGTGACGCTGCACCTGCCGCCGCTACGCGACAGGCTGGAGGATATTCCGGAGCTGGCCGAGGCGTTTCTCAAGGCATTCGCCGAACGCCACAGGGTAGCCAAGAAGTCCGTCGATGACGCCGTGATACGGTATCTGCAGTCGTGCCGATGGCCTGGCAATGTGCGCCAGTTGCAGCACGCACTGGAACGGGCTGCGATCTTCAGCGACGACAGCAAGTTGTCCATCGAGAGCTTCGGCGGCCTGGAAACCATGAGCGGCTCGGATCCGGCGGTAGGCTATCCACCGCTGCAGGCCGCTTCCAACGCCGCCCTGTCCGACGTACGGGAAGCCAAGCAGCGGGTGGAACTCCAGTTGATAGCCGACGCCATGGAGCGCACCGGAGGAAACAAGAAGCGCGTGGCTGAAGAACTCGGCATATCGCGCTCCTATCTCTACAAGCAGCTTCGTCTGTTGGAGGGCGGCCGCGAGCAGACCGGCCTCCGGTCGCGCTAGATCACCACGAGACAGCCCCGGCCTTGCGCAACTGCGATTGCCCAGTCTCGTCGATGCCCAGTTCGGCAAGGATTTCCCGCGTGTGCTGGCCCCGCCGCGGCGCCTGCTTCGGCGCTCCGGCGTCTGCCGGAACGCCCGGTATTCTTGCGATCGGCACGCAGCGCTCGCCGATCGGCGCGCTCGTTTCGAAGAGGCCCTGCTGCCGGACCTGCGCGTCGTCCAGGAAACCTCCGTAGTCCGAGATTTTGCCGCACACGACACCGTGCCTGTTCAGCGTCTCCACCCAATATGACGTCGGCTCGAGAGCGAAGATCCGGCCAAGGGTGGAGTTGATTTCGTCGCTGTGGCCGTGCCGGCCAGTTGCGGTGCTGAACCGCGGGTCGCTGGCCCATTCCTTCCTGCCGATCGCTGCACACAGCCCCGCGAACATGCGGTCGTGCAGCGACGTCACATTGATGTATCCATCCCGGGTAGCGAAAGTGCCGGCCGGAACGCTCAGCGCCTGCACGGCGCGGCCTTCGTTGAAGGCTTTGTCGATGATCGCCCCGCTCTGAATGGCGGCGGCGGCTTCGAGCAGTGAGACCTCCACCCGCGAGCCGCGACCCTGCGTTGCGCGCTGATAGAGCGCCGCGCCTGTGGCCTGCGCTGCATAGACGCCGGTTGCGATGTCGACCAGCAGGATACCGACCTTGCGCGGCGTTCCCTGGGCATCCCGGTTGACGACCATCATGCCGCTCATCGCCTGCAGCGTCGAATCGGAGCCGGGGCGATCGACATAGGGGCCGTCCTGGCCGAATGCCGAGACCGAGACATAGACCTGGTCCGGGCGATGCGTCGACAGCTCGCCATGGGAGAGTCCGAGACGGTCGATTACTCCGGGGCGAAAGCTCTCGATCAGCACGTCGGCCTGCAAGGCTAGCTTGCGCAGGATATTCCGGCCTGACGCCACGTGGGCATCCAGGCAGATCGAACGCTTACCGAGGTTGTAGCCGATGGAAAGCGCGCTCATGCCGTCGACGTGGTGACCGATCGTGCGGCTCCAGTCTCCCACCGGACCCTCTACTTTAATGACGTCCGCACCTTGCTCCAGGAGCAGCATTGCGCAGTACGGCCCTGCAATCCCTTGACTCAGATCGAGAACCCGAAGGCCGCGATACGGTTTGCACGTGGATGTGTGCATGGATTTTCATCCCCTGTGGCTCAACGCGGATGCGTGATGTTGAATGCCTCGCCAAATGAAGCGGAGGTCCGTTTCCTCAAGGCAACTTCCATACCACCTACGCAGCCAACGACATGCCGCGTCTCAATCCCGCCTGCAGGATGAGCCCAAACACACCAGCGTCCCTGCAAAAGCGGAGCGCCTGGCGAATCCAGGTTGCCTGCGAGAGTCGTGGTGGACCGCCCTGCGCTTGGGCCCGTGTCCAGACGTCGACGTCGAGGTGTCCTCTACACAGGCAGATGTGTTCTTTCGGCATGCAGGAAGGCACATTCTTTCGAATGATGAAACCGCAAACCGGGGACTTACATACCTACCTTCGCAATCACGAGATTGGCATGGACCTTGCCTTTTGTCGCACTTGCATCCAATCACACAAGGATGCCGGCCACGAGCTCTCGTCCGGGCTGCCATTGTTTCGCATAGTCCCGGATGAACAACGAACTTGTGTATACATCTACTCCGCCGCGACATGTCCATAACTACAGCGCGCCTATCAACCGAGGGGAAGGGATCAAGGATGATGAAATCAACGAACAAGCCAATCGGAAGACTGGTACTGACGGCAAGTATCCTGGCCATCATGACGAAAGCGTGGGCGGCCGATCCGGATTACCCGAGGGAGCCGGTCAGGATGGTCGTACCGTTTGCGGCGGGCGGACCGACCGACACCTTGGCCCGTGTTCTGGCCGACGCGATGTCGGAGCGGCTCGGACAGAGGGTCTTTGTGGAGAACAAACCCGGTGTGGGCGGAAATGTCGGAACCGCGCAATTCACCCGCATGCCGCCAGACGGATATTCACTACTCCTGACGACCAACGGCCCACTCGTCGCGAACCAGATGATGTTCAAGAATCTGGGTTATGACCCGCAGAAGGACCTCCAGCCTGTTTCATTCGTCGCCTATCTGCCCAATATGGTGGCCGTTCATCCGAGCGTGCCTGCGGCTTCGATCAAGGAATTGATCGCCGAGCTCAAGGCGCATCCCAAGAAGTACAGCTTCGCGTCAGGCGGAGAAGGCACCAGCACTCACTTCGCGGGAGAACTGCTCAAGTCGATGGCTGACGTACAGATGACGCATATTCCCTACAGGGGGGATGGCGCCTCCCTGCCCAATGTAGTTGGGGGCCAGGTACCTATCGTGTTCGGCAGCATCTTTGCCACGAAGCGCTTTGTCGACAGCGGTATGCTGCGGGGATTGGCGGTGACGTCACTAGATCGGGTGCCCTCGATGCCCGACGTACCGACTGTGGCCGAGTCAGGTCTTGAGGGATATGATCTGACCGCGTGGTATGGAGTCGTCGTACCGACGGGCACACCCGAGCCGATCCTCGAAAAGCTCAGCAAGACGATAGCCGAGGTCGTGACAGCACCGGATTTCCGTCAGAAGATAGAGGCCATGAGTGGAATACCCAGGAGCACCACGCCCGACGAGTTCGCCCAGTTCATAGAGTCTGAGCGTCCCAAGTGGAAGAAGCTCATCGAGGACTCGGGCATACAGATCAACTGAGGGATGCGATGAGCGGGCGGTGCAGCCGGGCTTGGAAGCCCGCTGCACCGGACATGCGTTCGGGCATGCGCCGTCGTCAGCCATGCTCACCCAAGGCCGGGGCGCGTGCGCTGCCGTGCGCTCGCAGGCACGCGGCAATGGGCACGGGCAAGGCCGGCATGGATGCGCCCTGCCGGTTGCCTACCCGCTGCGCGAACACGCCTCGCTCGACGAAGTGCGGGTCCAGCACGGCCTGCTGCAGGTCCACCACTTCACACACGCAGGTGTCGGCACCGGCCAGCACCTGCATCCACTCGGCGGCACTGCGGGTGCGGATAGTGTCGGCAATTTGCTCGCGCAAGGCGTTGCTATCGGGCTGTTCGGCCACTTCAGGCATCCCGATGCGCGTCACGAACGCGTGCCAGAACTTGTCTTCCAGCGGCGCCGCAGCGAGGAAGCGGTCGTCGGCAGTGCGGTATATCTGATACCGGCAACTCCCCCCGGTGACCTGTTCGGCGCTCCTGCGGGGCCATTGTCCTTGCTGCCAGCCGTTGCCCAGGCCCCAGTACATCAGAGGGAACAGGTTGTCAGCCATGGCGATATCCAGATGGCAGCCCTCACCGGAGGTTTCGCACTGCCGCAGGGCCAGCAGGATGTTCATGACCGCGGGATAGGCGCCGCCCGCGATATCCGCGGTCAGCGTGGGGGGGATCGTAGGCTGGTTTTGTGCATCACCGCTCAATGCCAGCATACCGGTCTGCGCCTGATAGTTCAGGTCGTGTGCTGCGATGCCCGCCTTGGGACCTGTCTGCCCGTAGCCGGTAATGGAGCAATAGATCATCCTCGGATTGATGCGCGCCACCGCGTCATAGCCCAGCCCCAGCCGCCGCATGACGCCGGGCCTAAATTGTTCCACCAGCACGTCAGCCTCGGCGATGAGCTGCTCGATACGCACGCGCTGAGCGGGGTCCTTCAGATCGACGGCCAGTGAGGTCTTGCCACGGTTCAACAACGTGAAGTTGACGCTGTCCGTGCCCAACTTGGGCTCGTAGGCGCGCATTTCATCGCCGTCCGGCCGCTCGATCTTGATGACCCGGGCACCGGCCTCGGCCAACAGCAGCGTGCACAATGGGCCCGGCAGCAGCGTGCTGAAGTCCAGTACCGTGACGTCACTGAGCGCGGGCATCGTCCGTCTCCGCGTTCTGGCGCAACCAGGCAACACGGGCCTGCCGCGCCGGCGCATAGGCCTCCTGTCCGAGCATCTGATACAGCGCTTGCGTCACGCGGTAGTGATGGTGCAGGCCTGTACGTCGCAACAGCGAGATGGGGCCTTCAGGATAACCCAGGCCCAACCGCAGCGTAGTGTCCATGTCCTCGGCGCTGGCCAGGCCTTCGTCCAGCCGCCTCAGCGCGGCGTTGTAGAAGGGGCGCACCAGGCGATTCAGGATACGGCCGGGAAAGTCGTTGCAGACCGCCACCACCAGGCCTGCTGCCTCGAACGCCTGGCGGGCGGCCTGCAGCGTCTGCGGGCGTGTGAAGGGCTTGCGCACCAACTCCACCAGCGGCGTGGGCTCGCCCTCGCCCAGGCGAAAGCGGGCGAATCCCACGACGTTGCCTGCCTGGCCGTCGTCCTCTTCGCCGGTATGGACTCCCAGGCACTCCGTATCCAGCTCGATGGCAACGAAAGGCGCTGCCTGCGCGTCTGCCTGCTCGCGTTGATAGCGCAGGCCCGCGTTCGCACCGAGGTAGACGCGGCTCGCACCGTCCGCCTGGGCCACCTGCAGGAACGCATGCGTGTCGGGAAAGGAAAAGCTCGATCCGGTATCGATGATTCGGTAAGCCACTTGGTTCACGCTCCGAAAATCTTGTCGCTGTCGTAACGATGGAAGCCAGTGCCACTCTTGCGGCCCAGGCGGCGCGCGCCGATCATGCGTTTGACCAGAGCGGGGCAGGCGGCACGCGGCTCGTGGGTCACGCCGTACAGAGCTTCGCACAGCAGCTTCTGGGTATCCATGCCCACCATGTCCAGCAGCTCCAGCGGCCCCAGCGGGTAGCCGAGTGCCGTCTTCACCGCGACGTCGATGTCGGCGGGCTCGGCGACGCCCTGGTCCACCAGGTTGATGACATCGTTGTGCCAGGGCACCAGAAAGTAGTTCAGGATGAAGCCCGGGGTATCCTGTGTGCGCACCGGCGTCTGCTTGAGCGCCAGACAGAAGTCCCAGGCCTGCTGGAATGCCTGCACGGAGGTGTTCAAACCAGGCGACATTTCTACCAGCTTCATCATCTGTGCCGGCAGGCAGAAATGCATGCCCACCACCTGCGCGTCGCGTCCGCTGCCGCCGGCGATCTCGGTGATGGAGATGGTCGACGTGTTCGACGCGAAGATCGTGTGCGGCGGGCAGATGCCGTTCAAGCGGCTGAACAGCTCATGCTTCACCGCGACGTCCTCGAATACCGCCTCGATGACCAGGTCGCAGTCTGCCAGGACCTCAATGTCGTCGGTGCCGTGCCAGTTCGCCAAAATGGCTTCGTCCTGGCGGGCAGCCAGCTTGCCGCGTTCGACCGACTTGCGCAGGAACGCCGCCGCCTGCTTGCGGCTTTGCTCCAGCAACTCGGCTCGCGTGTCGTATACGCGGGTCTTGAATCCGGCCCGCGCCACCACGATGGCGATGCCCGTACCCATGGTGCCGCACCCGACGACGCCCACTGTTTTGATCGTAGTCATGCGCTGTTTTCCTTCGACAAGAAGCTGCGTCCTATCAATTGACGATGAATCTGGTTAGTGCCCTCCCAGATCTGCGTGATCTTTGCGTCGCGCATCAGGCGCTCCACCCGGTAGTCCTGGCAATAGCCGTATCCGCCCATGAGCTGTACAGCCTCGGTGGCCATGCGCATGGCCAGGTCCGTCGCCTTGAGTTTGAGAATGGAGGCCTCGATCCCGATGTCCGATGCCTCATCGTCCACCATCCGGCCGACCCGCCACAGCCAGGATTCGCAGGTGGCCAGCTCGGCCGCCAGGTCGGCCACCAGGAACTGCACGCCCTGAAACTCCAGCACGCGCTTGCGGAACTGGCGGCGCTCGTTGATGTACGCGATGGCGTCCTCGAACGCGGCCCGGGCAATGCCCAGCGCGTGAGCCGCCACGCTGGGCCGCGACTTGTTCAGCGACGTCAGCAGAATGTGCAGGCCGTCGCCCGGCTTGCACAGCAGATTCGCACGCGGGATGCGGCAGTTCTCGAAGGACAGCGTAGCCGTGCTGGAAGCGCGCGTGCCCATCTTGCTTTCCACACCGATCACGTTCAGGCCGGGCGTGCCCTTCTGGACAACAGCCGCACTGATGGCTTTCTTGGGATCGTCGATGCCCACCCACTTGCCGAACAGCAGATAGACGTCGGCCACATCGCCGTTGGTGATGAAAGTCTTCTGGCCGTTGATCACGATCTCGTCGCTGTCTTCCTCGAGGCGCGTACGCATACCCGTGGCGTCCGAGCCAGCGGATGGCTCGGTGATGACCAGCGAGGCCAGTCCGCCCTCGGCGACGCGCGGCAACAGGCGCTGTTTCTGCTCGTCGCTGCCGAATTGGATTAGGGGCTTGATCGCATGGAAATTGGTGGCCCAGACGATGCCCGTCGACGCGCACGCCGCCGAGATCTCCCGCACGCAGGCGAGATAGCAGGAATAGGACAGGGGTGCACCACCATACGATTCGGGTATGAACATGCTGTTCAGGCCGAGCGCATTGATGTCGGCGACGTTCTCCCAAGGAAACGCGCCGCTGCGGTCCAGGGCGGCAGCCCTGGGGGCAATGCGTGTGCGCGCCAGGCCGCGCACCGATTCGAGCAGCATGGTTTCCTCCTCGCTCCATGGCAGGGAGGCATCCAGGCTTTGCAGTACATTCATCGCGTACTCCGGTACGTGTCCACGAAAGGCGGAAAGTGCAGGCTGGGCATCAGACGGCCAGGGGCTGTCCACCGTCCAGATAAATGGTTTCTCCTGTCAAGAAACGCGACTTGAGCAGGGCCAGCGATACCACCAGGTCGGCCACTTCGTGGGCCTGGGCAGGCGCGTGGCGCGGAATGCGCTTCTGCAGATGCCTGGCCAGCGGGCCCGTGGTCAGGAACTCGCGGTTGAGATCCGTCACGACATAGCCGGGCGCGATGTTCACCGCCTGGATGCCATCGTTCGCCCACTCCACGGCCAGGCAGCGCGTGATAGCGCCCACAGCCGCCTTCGAGGCGCAATAGGCCGTGTTCTGCTTGACGCCTAGCTTGTCGTAGAACGAACCCATGTTGATGATCAGACCGCCGCCGTTCGCCCGCAGCAGCGGATAGGCGGCCTGGCTGGCCATCAGCACCGAGGTGGCGTTCACGTGCAGCAGATTGTTGAACGCTTCGGGCGGCAGGCTGGCCGAGTCGCCATCGGTATGCAGCCCGGCGTTGTTCACCAGGCCGGCCAGACGGCCATCGCAGAGCCTGGCCATCGCCTCGAAGGCTTGCGCGATCTGCGCCGGATCGCCGACATCGCAAGCGGCGGCGTGCCAGCGTACCCGCACCTCATCCGGCACGTCGTCCAGGCGCGGCAATTCGCCAGAACGCGACAGGCAGCCCACTTGAAAGCCGCTGCGCGCCAGACCGAGTGCGATCTCGGCACCGATGCCACGGCTGGCGCCCGTGACGATGATGAAAGGATCGCTCATGGCTCAGGCATCCTTGAAAAGAGGTGCTCGCTTCTCGATGAAGGCTTGCATGCCTTCGGCCGCGTCGGCCGTGCGGTAGGCCAGGGTGGACAGATCGCGCTCGATCCGCAGGCCATGCTCCAGCGTCGTCTGCATGCCGCGCTGCACTGCCTGACGCGCCAGATCCAGGGCAGGCAGACCGTATTGCAGATAGGGCACCAGGAAGTCCCGGCCGATGCCCGCCGGCGTGCCTTCCTGTACAACGCGGTTGACCAGGCCGATGCGCTCGGCCTCGTCGGCCTTGAGCGTGCGGCCCGAGAGGATGAGTTCCAGCGCGCGGCCCTCGCCGATCAGGCGAGGCAGGCGCTGCGTGCCCCCGTAGCCGGGAATCAGGCCCAGCTTGATCTCCGGCAGGCCCATGCGGGCAGCGGGGGTCGCGACGCGGAATGTACAAGCCAGCGCCAGCTCCAGCCCACCGCCGAAGGCGTAGCCCTGGATGACAGCCACCGAGGGGATTCGCAGCCGGCTGATGCGCTCGAAGACCTCCTGCCCCAGGCGGGACCCTTCGTGCTCTTCATGCAGCGTGCGCCCCGTCAATTCGGGGATATCGGCGCCGGCGCAGAACGCCTTGTCGCCCGCGCCGACCACCACCAGGCCGCGCGCTGCGGAGCGCGCCACTTGAGCGATGGCCTCGTCCAACGCATCCAACTGCGCGAAGCTTAGGGCATTGAGCGCCTTCTGGCGATCCAGGGTGATGACGGCAATATCGCCGTCCAGTGCGGTGTTGACGGTCATATCGGCCTCAATGAGCGGTGGCGGCGGTCCGGTCGCGCCCTTCCCAGCGGACGGAAACGGGTTCGATCTTCTTCTCCTTCACCCATTGGACCAGTTCGCGCTTGAGAATCTTGCCGCTGGGCGTCAGCGGCAAGCTATCCAGGCGGATGAAGTACTCGGGCATGTCGTACTTCGACAGCCCGGCGTCGTACAAGTGGCTCAGCAGGGCATTGGCCTGCAGCTCCGTGCCGGGCTGCGCGATGATGGCCAGGCAGACGCGCTCACCCAGGCGTGCGTCGGCCACCGGAAAGGCCGCCGCCTTGAGTACGTCGGGATGCCTGTGCGCCAGATCCTCGATGCGCGCCGGATGGATGTTGTGGCCGCCGCGGATGATCAAGTCCTTCTTGCGCCCGACGATACGTATGCGCCCGTCTTCGTCCAACATACCGAGATCGCCGCTCATGAACCAGCCCGACGCATTGAACGACGTCTCGGTGGCGTCCTGGTTGCCGTAGTAGCCGAGCATGAGCAAGCCGCCCCGGCCACCGATCTCGCCGATCTCGCCGACTCCAGCCTCGCTGTCCGGGTCGTCCTGCTTCCAGATGCGGATCTCGTAGCCGCTGCACGCCCGGCCGCAGGTGGATACGACGGCCTCCGTGGGATCGGAAGGCAGCGTGTACTGGTGCGACCCGTTCTCGGTCATCCCATAGACGTTCTGCGGCGTGACGCCTATGCGCAGGAACTTCTCGGCCAGTTCCTGCGGAATGGTCGAACCGGCCATGTAGAAGGACTTGACGGCGCCGAGCTCGGGCAAGCCCCGCCGGCTCATTTCGACCAGCAGATCCATGGCATGTGTCGGCACGCCCATGACATAGGTGGCGCCGGTTTCGAGCAGCCAATCCAGGGGGCGCCACCCTGCGCCCGGCTCGTGCAGGACTAGTTCCATCCCGGCCACCAGCATCTGCTCTATGGCGACGGTGCCGATATGATGGCTCAAGGGGCTCAGGGACAGCACGATGGATTCCTTATCGTGATGCCAATCCTTCACGAGGGCCCGGCCGTTCGCCAGCAGCGTATTGTCGCTGTGCATCACCCCTTTGGGCGCCCCGGTGGTTCCAGACGTGAACGCCAGATACGTGATCTTGTCGGGATTCAGCGTCGGGGTGCTCAGGACCGAAGGCAGATCCGCCGCGCCGGGAAACGGTGTAGTTCCTGCAGGCACCGGCGCGCCGGTGCCCGCGGGCGGCACGGTATACATCCGCTTGAGCGATGGAATGTCCGCTGCGCTCGCGAAAATGTCATAGCGATCCGAATCGGCGCCATAGCCGGGCGTCACGAATAGCGCCTTGCAGCGCATCCGCTGCGCCAGTTCCACGACTTCTGCAACGGTGTAGTTCTGGTGCAGCGACGGGCAGAACACATAGCCGTTGCGCGAACATGCGAGAAACAGGACCACCACCTCGGCGCGGCTCGGTAGCCACGCGGCCACCCGGTCGCCTTGACGCAGGCCGGCCCGATGCAGGCTTTCGGCCACGCTGTCCGTATGAGCCAGAAGCTCGCGCCAGGTCAACCTGCGAAAAGGGTCGCGCAGCGCCTGCGCGTCGGGCCGGTCCCGGGCATGCTGGCGCGCGAGGGTGTACATAGTATCCGGTTGCCATATGCCGGAAACATAATGCTGACGCGCCTCTTGCGGATCATGCAGTGTCAGTAGCCTAGTCATGAACTCTCTCCGCCTCTCCATAGGCCATTGGTGGCCAGAGGCCGGACCGGGTTGTTTCCACGGGCACCTCGAGGGCAACGTTCGAACGATTCCGCGGCATCGATTCATGCATCACACGCGGCGCATACTCCAACCCGCCACGCCGCACCTCGGATGCGGTTTCGATGGCCGCCATGGCGAACGCTCCATGACCGGATGCCGCCGTGCGGCGATCCATCGCTTTTCTATTAAATGAACCAACAATTGACGTTACCGTATCGAGTGCGCACAATCGGGCCAATGACCCGCGCCCAGCCGGGTGGGAACTGCAGGAAGGACGGTTTCCTTGCCTCATCAGGGCATTCCTATGCGAAATTGCTCCGGCGGGGATAGTGCAAGACCCATGCCAATCCATGGGATGAGACGAGGCAAGGCGCTGGACGCCGCCCATGCTCAAGCGGGGAGCCTCTGAAGTGTCTTTCGCAACGACACTTCAGCGGGCACGCGTTCATATCGGAGACAGTTGCATGAAAAATGACACTCGGGGAGCTCTGGTTCTGGATGCCGAAGGCGGGGTGCGCTTCGCTTCGGGCATCGCCTCCGATACGCGGCTGCAGCGTGATCTGTCCAGACGTTGGATGGCAAGAGCCGTCAGGCCGCTCGCCTCGTTGTTCATTCTGGAACACCTGGATCAGCCGCTCAGCGTGTTCAGCGCCAGCGAGGAGGGTTGTGCGTGCTTTCTGGTCTTTGGACACGACGCCATGGACCCTTTGTTCAAGTTCATGGCGAGCGTCGATTTCGCCGGCGACATCCTGCGCCATTTCATCACCAGCCCGTATGAGGCGATCAACGTGGTGGATGCGCAGGGGATACTGCGCTACATGAGTCCCGTGCACAGGCAGTTCTTCAAGCTGTTGCCTGACCAGGGGCTCGGCAGGCCCGTCAAGGAAGTGATCGAGAACACTCGCCTGGATGCGGTGCTGCGCAGCGGTAAGGCGGAGATCGGCCAGGTCCAGGAAATGCGCGGCACCACGCGCGTGGTCAGTCGCACGCCCATACTCGATCGCCAGAATCGCATCGTCGGCGCCATCGGGCAGGTCATGTTCAAGAGCCCGGACGCCATGCAGGAGATGAGCGCGGAGATCTCGCGCCTGCGCAAAGAGGTCAATTTCTACCGGCGCGAGCTGTCCAGTCTGGAGCGGCAGAGCCGTGGGCTGGATGCGATCATCGGCAACAGCGGGCCAGTGTCGCGTCTGAAGGAACAGATCATCAGGATCGCCCCCCTGGATGTCCCCGTGCTGCTGCTGGGCGAAAGCGGGGTTGGCAAGGACGTGGTGGCCCATGCCATTCACATGCTCAGTCCACGCAGCAACCAGCCCATGGTGGTTGTGAATTCCGCCGCACTGCCGGTATCACTCGTCGAAAGCGAGTTGTTCGGCTATGAAAGCGGCGCCTTCACCGGCGCGGACCGCAAGGGCAGGCCGGGAAAATTCGAGCAGGCCGACCAGGGCTCCCTGTTCCTCGACGAAATCGGGGACATGCCGCTGGACATCCAGGTCAAGCTGTTGCGCACCCTGCAGGACGGCACGTTCCAACGCGTGGGCAGCGAGCGGCAGCGGCGCTCCAACTTTCGCCTCATCTCGGCCAGCAACCGGGATTTCAACAGCATGCTCGGCAACGGTTCTTTCCGCCTGGATTTTTTCTACCGAATCAGCGCCGTGACCTTGCATCTGCCGCCGCTTCGCGATCGCCCGGAGGATATTCCGGCCCTGGTCGAAGCATTCCTGAAGAATTTTGCCGCTCGCCACGGCGTGCCAGTCAAGGACATCCAGCCCGCAGCGCTGCGCCAACTTCAGTCATTGAGCTGGCCAGGGAACATTCGCGAGCTGCAGCACGTCATCGAGCGGGCTGCCATCTTTTGTACAGGCGAAGAAATCAGTGGCGCGGATATCGAGACCGCGGGAGAAACCCGAGGCTCCTACCATCTGGATTCGGTCCGCATTTCGGAACTGGCCGCGCCGGTGCCGCCGAGCAGCCATTCGTCGATGAAGGAAGTGACAGACCAGGTGGAGATCGACCTGATTCTGGGCGTGTTGCAGCGCAACCATGGGAACAAGAAAAAAACCGCCGAGACGCTGGGCATATCCCGATCCTATCTCTATAAGCGCCTGGCCGAGATATCCGGAAAATCGCCGGCACCCGCCCAGCGCACATGAAGAACCGAAGGCTGCTCCGGTTCAGCCGTTCCAGGCGGATGCGTGGCCTCTATGGTGAGCCTAGGCAGCGGCATCCGTCTCGGCGACGGCGTTCTTCACCGCGCTGGGGGGAAACGCGTATACCGCCTGCGCGGTGGCCACGAGCTTGCCGCCGGGAAGCGCGCTGGCCTCAATGTTGGCAAAGTACATCCGCTTGCCTGCGCGGGTGATTTTGGCGCGCGCAATCAATCGTTCGCACTCCGACGGTCGCACGGCTGAGACGAAATTGCATGAAATGGACACGGTCGCGCCGGAGGACGCTCTGCCCGGAAGGCTGCTGGCCCACATCCCCGCCGTATCCAGCATGGTCATCAGGACACCGCCATGGACGGTGCCGCCGGTATTGCACAACTCGGGACGCAGCAGAAGTTCCAGCACCGCAGTGTTCGGCTCGGACGGTAGACGCGTATAACCGACGACTTCGGCGAAGTGGGGAGAAGACGGATCTTTGGGACTCATTCATGTTTCCTGATGGGCTGCATGTCGGATAGTAGCTACGAACGGGAGCTTTACCCCCACGTCGATGCGCCGCCGACTCGAAGGCGGGACGATGCTCAAGCTACGTCGAGCCAGGCGCATACCGACTGCCTGCAGCATCGGCACTACTCATGCAAGGAGCGCGCCAAAGTCGTCACCCCGTATCCCATTGAGCCGCCACCCCGGGATGACGGACTCGCGTGCCGTCTGCGGGCGCCCCCTCCCTTTTCGCAAACTGTCTTCGGCGCAGACAGTCCCTGCCTTTTCCTCGACACGGATCACAGCCGGCATGTGACGATGCGCCTTCCCCGGCTCCGGCGGCGATAACGGACCCGATGGCCAGATCTCGACCCTGATGTACACCAAACTGCGCAATGCCGTGCCCCGAAAGGGAACGCCCTACGCCAGAGGATATCGCTTCTTCAACGATACGGGAGTGCCCCCGGCCGCTAGGGCAGCACAGCGCGCCGCACCCCAAGCAACGCCAACGCGGCCACCACCTGCAGCACCGCGGCCCCGGCAAACAACACGAGCGGCGAGCCATGCGGGGCCATGCCGAGCGCCGTCCCGAAGGCGAGCGGGGCGAAAGCGTATGCCGCCTGCGACAAGGCCACGATGCGGGCGACGACGACGCCCACCTGCGCCGCCGGAAAATCGGTCTGCGCGATCAGCGGCGGCAGGGAGGTGGCGTTGCCGATGCCTGCGCCGAACAGGAGCACGCCGGCCACCAGCAGTACGGTGCTGCCCTGCAGCCACCCCAGGATCAGGCCCAGGCCGCCCAGGGCCTGCCATGCATAGCTTGCCGCCGCGACTGCGCGCCGCTGGCCAAAGCGCGTCACGGCCGCCGCGGCGACGTAGCGCCCGCCGATCGCGCAGGCGGTGCCCGCCCCCATCAGCAGGCTGGAGAATTGCTCGCCGAAGCGCGGCGCGAGCAAGGCGAACAAGTGGGCGAGCAGGCCGATCTGCGCGAACAACCCGACCGCCATGGCGAAGGCCAGCGTGACGAACGCCCGGCTGCGCCAGAGGCCGGGCGTGGCGTCCGATCCGCGCCGGCCCGCCAGTACCGGAACGGCGACGGGCGCCGTCGGCGCCGCCGAGGCGGACGGTGCGGGCGATGCCGGCGTGCGCCCCAAAACACGGCGCGCCAGGTGCCCGACCACGGCCAGCATGCACGCGCCGACGAGCAGCACTGCGCACACGAAACCCCAGCGCTGGATCAGGGCCGCCCACAACGGGACGAACAACACGCCGCCCAGCGTCGCGCCGTTGTAGGCGCGCGCCAGCGCGAGCGGCCTTCCCTGCACGTACCACCGCGATACGATGGTGTTGACCGCCACGGCGCCCATCGTCACCCAGCCGGCGCCGCTGACGGCGGCGGCCGCGAATAGCTGCCACGGCTGCCCGGCGACGGCCCAGCCCAGCACGCCCAGGGCGGTGAACGCCGCGCCGCACATGGTGACGCGCGGCACACCGAGCCGGGCATAGGCGCGTGGCAGGCTGGCGATCACCACCGTGCCGGCGAGAAAATGCAGTGTGATCGCGGCTGACACCAGCGACAGGCTCCATCCGGTGCGTGCCATGACCGCGGCCAGGTAGACCGGCGGGCCGTAGAACCCCACGCCCCAGCCGAAGAGGGCCAGGATGAAGGCCGCGCGCACCGCGCGGTTGCCCTCGGGTAGGGAAGTCGACATGAAAGCCTCGGCGAACGGAGAAACGAATGGCGAAGGCGCCATTCTCAAGCCGCCGGGCGCGCCGATGCTTCGCCGCGGAACGAAGCATCCGGGCCGGGATCCGGGCTACGATGGCTCGCCCCAGGCCGTGCTGCACCCATCCCCGCCGAGCGGGCAAGGAAGCTTGCGGCGGCCCGGCGTTTCCTCGAACCACCCCGGGAGGAACCATGGTCAGTGTGTCGTCATTCACCGAGATCGCCGCGCTCGCGGGCGACGTTGCGCGCGCCGGCATGCTCATGGCGCTGATGGATGGCCGTGCGCTGACGGCGGGCGAGCTGGCGCGCGTGGCCAGCGTGAGCGCGTCGACCACCAGCGCCCATCTGGCCCGTCTCGCCGAGGGAGGGCTCGTCACGGTCGAGAAGCAGGGACGCCACCGCTACCACCGGCTCGCGTCCCGGGAGGTCGCCGGCATGCTGGAGAGCATCATGGCGTTCGCTGCGCAGAGCAACGCAGCGGGCGCGGCGTCCGGACGCCGCAGGCCCGTGACCGGCCCTCGCGATCGCGCCCAGCGCTTCGCCCGGACCTGCTACGACCATCTCGCGGGCGAACTGGCCGTGGCCATCACCGACAGCATGATCGCGTCCGGACATCTGGAACTGTCTGGCGACGGCGGCCTGCTCACCGAGTCGGGCAAAGCGCTGATGGGCCGTCTGGGCATCGATCTCGACGCCAGTGCGCGGCCGGCGTCGCGCCGCGTCTTCTGTCGCGCCTGCCTGGACTGGAGCGAGCGGCGTGCGCACCTGGGCGGTACGCTGGGCGCGCTGCTGTGCCGGCATTATCTCGAGCGCGGATGGACCCGCCGGACGCCCGACTCGCGAACCGTCGATGTGACGCCCCCGGGCAGGCGGGCGCTGCAGGAAGCGTATGACCTGCCGCCTTCGATCTGGCCCCGCGTGCCGGCAAAGGCGTGCCTGCCTGAACGCTGAAGCCTGAGCCGCGCACCGTCGGTGATCGATCTCACGACGGTGCCGGTCTTGCGCCTATTCGAGCGTCAGCCCCGCATTCTCGACGATGCTCTTCCAGTTCTTGTAGTCGGTGGCGAGCAGTTCGCCGAAGGCTTCGGGCGTCATCGGCAGCACTTCCACGCCCTGCTGGAGGATGGCATCGCGCGTGTCGGGCAGCGCCAGTACCTTGTTCACCTCGGTATTCACCTTGGCGACGATGTCGGCAGGTGCGCCCGCGGGCATGAAGACGCCGTACCAGGTGCTGACGTCAAAGTCCGGGTAGCCCAGTTCGGCGACAGTGGGCACGTCCGGCAGCGAGGAGCTGCGCTTGGCCGACGTTACGGCGAGCGGGCGCAGGTTGCCGGACTGGATCTGGCCCATCGCCGAGGCGACGGACGACACCATCAGGTCGACGTTGCCGGCGAGCACGTCCATCATGGCGGCGTTCGAACCCTTGTACGGGATGTGGCGGATGTCGGCACCGGAGGCCTCCTTGAAGATCTCGCCCGCCAGGTGGATGGTGGTGCCGCTGCCGGGCGAGCCGTAGGTGACCGAATCCGGCTTGGCCTTGGCCGCCTCGACCACGTCGGCCAGCGTCTGGAAGCGGGAATTGGCGGCGGTGACGATGATGATGGGCGTGTAGCCCACGTGCGCCACCGGCACCAGGTCCTTGATCGGGTCGTACGAGATGTTCTTGTACAGATAAGGCGCGACGACGAGGTTGTCCTTCTGGCCCATCACCATGTTGTAGCCGTCGGGCTTGGCGCGCACGGCGGTGGCGATGCCGATGGTGCCGCCCGCGCCGCCCCGGTTCTCGGCGACCACGTTCCACTGGCTGTGCTCACCCAGCTTGGTGCCCACCAGGCGTGCGAGGATGTCCGTGCCGCCGCCGGGCGGAAAGGGCACGATCATCTGGATCGGTTTGTCGGGATACTGCTGCGCATGCGCGCCCGCGCCGGCGACGAGGCCGGCCAGCGCCAGCGCACACGCGGCGATACATCTGCGGTTCATGGGCGTCTCCTGTTTGGGGGCCGTAAGCATAACGGACAACGCTTCGGGCATCCCCTTCGTATCTTGGGGAAAATGCTGTTTTACTCCGTCCGCATGCGGCTCGACCATGGGGACCTGCCCTACCCGCGAGCGCCGACCGGGCCCGCCCTCGGGTAACGAAGGCGGGTTTCGGTTCTAATAGCGGCATGGAAGACCCCGACACCCTGCAGCGCCGCGTCACCGAGCTGGAAGTCAAGCTCGCGTTCGCCGAAGACCTGCTCGAGCGCCTGAACCGGACGGTGTTCGAGCAGCAGAAACAGATCGCCGCCCTGGCGGCGCAACTGGTGCAACTGCGCGATCAGCAACCCGCGGAAGGCTCCGCCTGGCGCAGGCTGCGCGACGAGATCCCACCGCACTACTGAGCAGCGCCCAGCGCCTCGGGGCGCCGGCCCGCGCCCGTCTCAGCGGTCGGCCGCCGGCGCCCCCGCCCCCTTGGGCCACAGCACCCACATGCGGCCCGGCTGCTTCATGCGCCCGGCGATGTCCCCGGCCTCATCGCCGAAGCCCCAGAAGAAGTCGGCGCGCGCCGCCCCCTTGATGGCGCTGCCGGTGTCCTGGGCGAACACCAGGCGATTGAGCTGCCGGTCGGACCCCGGGTAGGTGGTCGAGAGGAACACCGGCGCGCCCAGCGGCACGAACTGCGGGTCGACGGCGATCGAGTGCTGCGCGGTCAGCGGCACGCCGAAGGCGCCGCGCGGCCCTTCGCCGGCCCGGCTCACGGGCTCTTCCTTGAAGAAGATGACCGAAGGGTTGGCGTTGAGCATTTCCTGGACGCGGCCCGGATTGCGCCGCGCCCACTCGCGGATGTTCTGCATCGAAGCCTGGGCCAGCGTGAGCTCGCCCTGGTCGACCAGCCAGCGTCCGATCGACGCGTAGGTATGGCCGTTCTGGTCGGCGTAGGCCATGCGCACGGTCTTGGTCCGGCCCAAGCCGTCCTGCAGCTCGACCCGGCCCGAGCCCTGCACCTGCAGGAAGAAGGCGTCCACGGGGTCGTCGACCCACACCAGCACCTTGGGCGGATTCTCCGAACGCGCGATGTCGGCGCGCGTGTCGTAGGGCACCACGCGCCGCCCCTCGACCAGCCGGCCGCGCACGCGCTTGCCGGCGAGTTCGGGGTAGGCCGAGCCCAGGTCGACGATCAGCATGTCGTCCGGTACGGCATACAGCGGCCATTGGTAGGGCCCGCTGCGCTGGCGTGCGCCGCGCACCAGCGGCTCGTAGTAGCCCGTGACGGTATTGGTGGCGGGGCGGCCGTTGGCGGTGACGGCCCAGGGCTGCAGCCATTTCTGCAGGAAGGCCTGCACCGTGGCCGAGCGGCTCGGGTCCACCCCGTTGGCCGGGTCGAACGCCGCCACGCACACGTCGCGCCAGGCGCGCGCGGCGACCACGGGCGAGGTGGAGCCCGCGGGCCGCATGCCGCGCTGCAGGACAGCCTGGCAGTTGCGCAGCATGGCGTCCCAATACGCCGACAGCTCGAGCGCATCGGAAGCAGGCAGACTGCTCCAGTTGGCCGCGGTGAAATGGGGCAGGGCCTGCCCGGCGCGCAGCGCAGCGGCTGGCGGCAGCCCCGGCGGCAGGGCGGGCGCCGCCCGCGCGGCCTCGGCGCCGGTATCGCCTACAGCGGTACCGGCCTGGCCCTGTTCGAGGATGGCACGTGCCTGCGTGTCCTCCTTCTCTCGGTTGGCGGTGCAGGCGGAAACCAGGATGGCGGCGGCGAGCAGGGTCGCGGGCACGCGCCATCCGCGCAGGCGGGCACGCAAGGACGTGCCGGACTGCCTTGGAAGAACTCGCGTCATGTATCGATCAATGCAGGGTGCGTGGCATGGCCAGCATGAACTCGGGAATGTCGACCTCGAACGGCACGCCGTTCTCGCCCACACAGTGATAGGTGCCCCGCATGGTGCCCACGGGCGTGGACAGGGGGCATCCGCTGGTATATTCGAAACTTTCGCCGGGCGGCAGCAGGGGCTGCTGGCCCACGACGCCCAGGCCGCGCACTTCCTCCGTGCGCTGGGCGCCGTCGGTGATGATCCAATGGCGGCTGATGAGCTGCGCGGGGTATGCCCCGGTATTGGTGATTCTCACCGTATACGCGAACACATACTGCTGTCGCGCCGGGTCGGATTGCTCGGCGACGTAGCGCGGCACAACTGTCACGGACAACTCGTAGGGTTTCATGCCTTTCGCGTCACACCTGACGAAATTCAACACACCAAGGAAAAACCATGTCTAAGACCGGGCCGGGCGCAACCCGTATCGCACCCAGCATTCTATCCGCGGATTTCGCCCGCCTGGGCGAGGAAATCCGCAACGTGGTGGCGGCCGGAGCCGACTGGATCCACTTCGACGTCATGGACAACCATTACGTTCCCAACCTGACGATCGGGCCGATGGTGTGCGAGGCGATCCGGCCCCACACCCAGGCGCCGATCGACGTGCACCTGATGGTCGAGCCGGTGGACGCCCTGGTGCCGATGTTCGCCAAGGCAGGCGCCAACAGCATCACCTTCCACCCCGAGGCCAGCCGGCACGTGGACCGCACGCTCGGGCTGATCCACGAGCACGGCTGCCGGGCGGGGCTGGTCTTCAACCCCGCCACGCCGCTCGACTGGATGGACCACGTCATGGACAAACTCGACATGGTGCTGCTGATGTCGGTGAACCCGGGCTTCGGCGGGCAGAGCTTCCTGCCCTCGGCGCTGCCCAAGCTGCGCGAAGCGCGCGCGCGCATCGACGCCTGGGAACAGGCTACCGGAAAGCGCATTCTGCTTGAAGTCGACGGCGGTGTGAAGATCGACAACATCGCCCAGGTCCGCGCCGCCGGCGCCGACACCTTCGTTGCCGGCTCGGCCATTTTCGGCAAGCCCGACTACGCGCAGGTCATCCGCGACCTGCGCAGCGAGATCAGCCGTGGCGAATCCATCGATGCTTGAAGCCGCGCTATTCGACCTGGACGGCACGCTGCTCGACACCGCGCCCGACCTGACCCTCGCCGCCAACGCGCTGCGCGTGGAGCTGGGCATGGCGCCGATGCGCGAGGACGTCATCACCACCTTTCTCGGCAAAGGCATGGAGAACCTCGTGCGGCGCGTGCTCGCGGGCTCCCTGCAGATCGAGGAAGACGCCGCGCGCGACATCAGCCGCGAGCTCGACCTCTTTCGCCACCACTACCACCGTGTGAACGGCGACCGGACCCGCATCTTCGACGGCACGCTGGACGGGCTCAAGGCCATGCGCGACGCAGGCATCGCGCTCGCCGTGGTCACCAACAAGCCCACCGAATTCACGCTGCCGCTGCTCGAGCAGACCGGCCTGCGCGGCTTCTTCCCGGTGGTCGTCTGCGGCGACACCTGCGAGCACAAGAAGCCCCATCCGCAGCCCGTTCTGCACGCCTGCGACCTGCTCGGCAAGGTGCCGGCGCAAGCCGTGGTGATCGGCGACTCGGTCAACGACGCGCTGGCCGCCCGCGCCGCCGGCACCGCCGTGCTGGTCGTGCCCTATGGCTACAACGAAGGGCGCGAGGTCAGCACGCTGGACGTGGACGGCATCGTGGATTCGCTCCCCGAAGCCGCCGAATGGATACGCCAGCGCAACGATCCGGCGGCCGCGGTGCCCGGCCTGGCCTGAGCCGGCGCCGGCCGGGCGTCCGCCCGGCGCTGCGGCCGTGGCGAGGCCCACGCCGCGCGCGTGGGCCCGTGGTCACGCCAACGCCGGCGCAAGCGCCAGGAATCGCGCGATCGCCTGCACCGGGCGCCGCTCGCACAGGCAGTACAGGTATTCGCACATCTGCGCCTGGATGCCGCGCAGGGGCAGCGCGAGCAGGTCCGGGTGCGAGGCCACCTCGCGCACGGGCATCAGGCTCACGCCCAGCCCGCACAGCACGGCCTGGCGGATCGCCTCCCGGCTGCCGATCTCCAGCACGCGGCGCGGCTGCACCTGGGCTTCGACCAGCAGCGCCTCGCTCGCCTGGCGCGTCATCGAGCCCGGCTCGCGCAACAGCAGCGTGTGCCGCGCGAGCTCGGTCAACGCCACCAGCTTCCCGCGCGCCAGGGGATGGTCGCGATGCGCGACCACATGCAGCGGATCGACCGCGATGGTCTGCCGGTGCAGGCGCTCGTCGTCGACCCGGTAGGCCGAGGTCGCGACTTCGATGCGGTAGTCGTGTAGGGCCGCCAGCATGGCCTGCGAGTTGCCGATGGCCAGCGACACGTCCACGCCGGGATAGCGCTCGTGATAGCGCTGCAGCGTCTGCATGATGTAGAAGGGCCCGGTCGCGCCCACCCGCAGGCTGCCCCCGCGCAGGTCGCTGGCGTCGCGCAGGCGGAACTCGATCTCGCTCTCCTGCTGCACCAGGCGCTCGACCAGCGGCAGCAGACGCTCGCCCTCGGCCGACAGTTGCAGCCCGCGCCCCTGGCGGTGGAACAGCTCGATGCCGTAGCGCGCCTCGAGCTGGCGCAGTTGGCCGGTGACGGTCGGCTGGCTCACGCCCAGTTGCTCGGCCGCCTTGGTGACCGTCCCGCAGCGCGCCACGGCATAGAAGGATTTCAGTTCGGAGACGAGCACGTGTCCTGCGGCGTCCATGAATGACAAAAGGAGGGCTGCAGTACACCAAAGTTTCTTGATGGATTCATTACAGGGCTTGGCCTGGCTGTCACGTGACCTCAACGTGCCGCGACCATACTGCCGTCACTCTCATGACGACGGTGTAACAGTCCCATGCCCCGACAAGGCGACACTTTTCTTTCGGTCCAGCGGCTGGTCAAGCGCTTCGGCGCCCATACCGCGCTCGCCGATGTCTCGCTCGACATTCCGGCGGGCGAGCTGGTCTGCCTGCTCGGCCCCTCGGGCTGCGGCAAGACCACGCTGCTGCGCGCCATCGCCGGCCTGGAGCTGCAGGACAGCGGCGCCATCCTGCTCGGCGGGCGCGATATTTCGCAGGCTCCGCCGCAGGCGCGCGACTACGGCATTCTGTTCCAGTCGTATGCGCTGTTTCCCAACCTGACGGTGGCGCGCAACATCGCCTACGGCCTGAGCACCCGCCGCGCCGATCGCCGGCGCGTGGCCGAGCGGGTCGAGGAAATGCTCGATTTGGTCGGCCTGGCCGGCGCCGCCGCCAAATACCCGGGCCAGCTCTCGGGCGGCCAGCAACAGCGCGTGGCGCTCGCGCGGGCGCTCGCACCCGCACCCTCGCTGCTGCTGCTGGACGAACCCATGTCGGCGCTCGACGCCCGGGTGCGCGAGCGCCTGCGCGGCGAATTGCGCGCGCTGCAGCGCCGGCTGGGCATCACCACGCTGATGGTGACGCACGACCAGGAAGAGGCCATGACCATGGCCGATCGCATCGCGGTCATGAACGGCGGCGTCATCGAGCAATACGGCACCCCGCGCGAGCTGTACCGCGACCCGCGCACGGCCTTCATCGCGGATTTCGTGGGCGAGGCCAACTGGCTGCCGTACGAGCGCCTGGACGACGGCCACGTGCGCGTGGGCCGGCAGACACTGGCGCTCGCGCAGGCGCCCGGGCGCGCGAACGGCCGCCTCTTCGTGCGCCCCGAGGCGGTGCGCGTGGGTCAGAGCGCGCCCGCGGGCAGCGACAACGCGCTGCTCGCCGACGTGATCGACGGCATGTTCCTCGGCCGTGCCTTTCGCCTGACCCTGCAGGTGGACGGCCTGCCCGGTCTGCCGTTGCACGCCATCGTGCCGTCCGAAACCGGCGACGCCCTGCTGGGCGCTCGCGCCAGCCGTTGCTGGGTGGAGCTTCCCCGCCATGCCCTACGTGCCTACGCTTGACGCCGCCGTGCCCGCCACGGGCGCGGTGCCATCCTCCGCCGTGCAGCGGGGCCTGGCCCGCCGGGCGGTGCCAGGCTGGGCCGGCCGGCTGGCTGCCGCGCTCGGCCGCGCCGGCTTCGTGCTGGCGCTGGTCGTCTTCCTCGCCCTGCCCCTGGCCGCCATCCTCGCTCGGGCGCTGGTCGGCGGCGAGCATGCCGGCCTGGGCGCGCTGTTCGCCATCGTGTCCAGCGGCGACTTCGCCGGCATGCTCTGGCGCAGCGCCGCGGTCGGTATCGCCACCATGGCCATCGTCATCCCCGCGGCCTATGCCTTCGCCTACGGCCTGGCGCGTACCCGCGTCCCGGCCAAGGGCTGCTGGCGCCTGCTCGCCCTGCTGCCGCTGCTTGCGCCCTCGCTGCTGCCCGGTATCGCGCTCATCTACCTGCTCGGCAACCAGGGCCTGCTGCGGCCGTGGTTCGGCGACATCACCATCTACGGCTTCTGGGGCATCGTCGCGGGCGAAGCTTTCTACACCTTTCCGCATGCTCTGATGATCCTGCTCACCGGCCTCATGCTGGCCGATGCGCGTCTGTACGACGCGGCCAGGGCCATGGGCGCGGGCACGCTGCGCACCTTCCTCACCGTCACGCTGCCGGGCACGCGCTACGCGCTGTTCTCGGCCTGCTGCCTGGTCTTCACCTTGACGGTGACGGACTTCGGCGTACCCAAGGTGGTCGGCGGCGACTACAACGTGCTCGCGATGGAAGCCTACAAGGCCGTGGTCGGCCAGCAGGACTTCACCAAGGGTGCGGCGATCGGGCTCTTCCTGCTCGCGCCGGCGGTGTTCACCTTCGTGCTCGACGCCCACCTGCGCAAGCGCCAGGGCAGCACCCTGAGCGGCAAGGCCCAGCCCTATGCGCCGGGGCCGAACCGCGGGCGCGACACGGCCTTCCTGTTCCTGCTCGCCGTGGTGGGCGGCTTGTTGCTCACCCTGGTCGGTGTGGCGGTCTGGGCTTCCTTCGTCCAGTTCTGGCCGTACAACCTGTCGCTGTCGATGCGCTCCTACGATTTCGACAACATGGACGGCGGCGGCTGGCTGGCCTGGCGCAACAGTGTGCGGCTCGCCGCGCTGACGGCTGCGATCGGCACGCTCGCCGTGTTCCTCGGCGCCTGGATGACCGAGCGCGTGCCGGCGCGCGGCCTGGGGCAGATGGTGCGCGGGCTGCTGCGCATGCTCGCGCTCACGCCGATGGCCGTGCCCGGCATGGTGCTCGGGCTGGGCTACATCTTCTTCTTCAACAACCCCTTCAACCCGCTCAACGGGCTGTACGGCACGATGACGCTGCTGGTGCTGTGCACGGTGGTGCACTTCTACACCAGTGCCCACCTCACGGCCGTTACCGCGCTGAAGACCCTGGACCCGGAGTTCGAGGCGGCGTCCGCATCGCTCAAGGTACCGGGCATCGTGACCTTCACGCGCGTCACCCTGCCGATGTGCCTGCCGGCCGCGCTGGACACCGCGCGCTATCTCTTCGTCTCGGCCATGACGACCGTCTCGGCCGTGGTCTTCCTGTACAGCCCGCAGACCGTACTGGCCGCCGTGGCGGTGCTCAACATGGACGACGCGGGCTTCATCGGTCCTGCAGCCGCCATGTGCACGGTCATCATGGCCACCTCCGCCCTCGCCTCGCTGCTGCTGCACCTGGCCAGCCGCGCGCTCGTCGCGCGCACCCAGGCCTGGCGCTACGCGAGGGCCTGACCGACTTGCCTTCATTCCATACCGACATGACGACACACGCCTACACCCCCCGCCTGGAAGCCATCGTCTTCGACTGGGCCGGCACCCTGGTCGACTTCGGCTCCTTCGCCCCCACCCGCGTCTTCGTGGACGCCTTCGCCGAGTTCGGTCTCGCGGTCAGCCTGGAACAGGCCCGCGGCCCGATGGGCATGGGCAAGTGGGACCACATCCGCACCCTGTGCGACGACCCCGCCGTGGCCGCGCAGTACCGTGCCGCCTTCGGCCGCACGCCCACGGACGAGGACGTGACCGCCATCTACGAGCGCTTCCTGCCGATGCAGCGCGAGAAGGTCGCCGAGTACTCGGCGGCCATCCCGGGCGCGGCCCGCACGCTCGAGACGGCACGCGACCGCGGTCTGGCCATCGGCTCGTGCTCCGGCTATCCGCGCGCCGTGATGTCGCTGGTCGAGCATCGCGCCGCCGGCGAAGGCATCGCGCCGGACTGCGTGATCGCCAGCGACGAAGTGCCCCGCGCGCGTCCTGCGCCCGGCATGGCGCTCGCCGCCGCGGTGCGCCTGGGCATCCAGGATGTCGCCGGCTGCGTCAAGGTGGACGACACCGTGCCCGGCGTCGCAGAGGGACGCCGCGCCGGCATGTGGAGCATCGGCCTGATGCTGTCGGGCAACGCCGCGGGGCTGGATCTCGCCGCCTATGAAGCGCTCGACCCCGCCGAACGCGAAACCCACCGGCAGCGCGCCCGCACCGAACTCGAGCGGGGCCGCCCGCACTTTCTGATCGACACCGTGGCCGACCTGCCCGCCGTACTCGACGAAATCGCCCTGCGCCTGACGCGCGGCGAACGCCCTTGACCACGGGCGCAAGCGCAAGCACCCCCATCCCGTACCCCCACCCCTCCTGAATCCGAGACCCCGATGCTCCGCCCCCTTCCCTTCGTACTGAGCGCCCTTGCCGCCGCCTTTGCCGGCAGCGCGTCGGCCGACACCATCCTGACCGTCTACACCGCGCTGGAGGCCGACCAGATCAAGGCCTACCAGGCCGCCTTCGAGAAGCAGCACCCCGACATCAAGATCCAGTGGGTGCGCGACTCCACCGGCATCATCACCGCCAAGCTCCTGGCCGAGAAGAACAACCCCAAGGCCGACGCCATCTGGGGCCTGGCCGGCACCTCGCTCGGCCTGATGGCCAAGGAAGACATGCTGCAGCCCTATGCCCCCAAGGGCCTGGCGCAGATCGCCGACAACATGCGCGACAGCGCCGCCGAACCGACCTGGGTCGGCATGGACGCCTTCGCAAGCGCCATCTGCGTCAACACCATCGAAGCCGAGAAGCAGAAGCTGCCGATGCCGACCTCCTGGCAGGACCTGACCCGCCCCGAGTACGCCGGCAAGATCGTGATGCCCAATCCCGCCTCCTCGGGCACCGGCTTTCTGGACGTCAGCGCCTGGCTGCAACTGTTCGGCGAAGAAAAGGGCTGGGCCTACATGGACGCCCTGCACAGGAACATCGGCTCGTACACGCACTCCGGCTCCAAGCCCTGCAACATGGCGGCCGCGGGCGAATTCCCGATCGGCATCTCGTTCGACTACCGGGCGGCCAAGCTGACGGCCGACGGCGCGCCGATCGTCGCCGTCTTCCCTAGCGAAGGGCTGGGCTGGGAAGTCGAGGCCGCCGCCATCGTCAAAGGCACCAAGAATTTGGACGCCGCCCAAAAGCTCGCCGACTTCTCCGCCAGCCGCGAGGCCAACGAACTCTACAAGGCCAATTTCGCCGTACTGGCCATCCCCGAAGTCGCCACCGCCAACCCGCACCTGCCGGCCGACCTGTCGCAACGCCTGATCAAGAACGACTTCGTCTGGGCCGCCAGCAATCGCGAGCGCATCATCGCCGAGTGGACCCAGCGCTACGACGGCAAGTCCGAACCGAAGAAGTAATTGCATGCGCTCCCCGAATCCTGGAACCGCATCAGCGTCGGTACCGTACCGGCGCGACCACAGAGCACCATGAAGAATTTCGACGTCATCGTCGTGGGCGCGGGCATCCTCGGCATCGCCCACGCCTACGCCGCCGCGCGCCGCGGCCAGTCCGTCGCGGTCATCGAACGCTCGCGCCAGGCGCACGGCGCCACCATCCGCAACTTCGGGCAGGTCCTGGTCACCGGCCAGGCGCCCGGCCAGATGGCCAGATACGCCCGCCAGACCCGCCAGCTATGGGTCGAACTGGCCCAGCGCGCCGACTTCCACGTGCGCACCAACGGCAGCCTCGTGCTCGCGCGCAGCGTGGCCGAACAGGACGTGCTGGAGGAGTTCGCCGCCGGCCGGCTGGACTCCGGAGGCTATCGCGCCGACCTGCTGAGCGCGCGCGAGACCGCGCGCCTCTTCGACGGCCGGCTGGAGCATCACTGCGCCGCCCTGCGCGGCCTGGACGACCTGCAGATCTACTCGCGCGAGGCCCTGCCCGCGATCACCCGCTATCTGGCCGAATCCCTAGGCGTTGCCTTCATCACCGCCACCCTGGCCCGCCAGACCCGCGAAGGCGAAGTCCGGACCACCGCCGGCGACTTCGGCGCCCGCCACGTGTTCGTCTGCCCCGGGCACGACTATCTCACCCTGATGCCGGAAGTCTTCGCACCGCTGGAACTGGAACTCTCGCGCCTGCAGATGCTGCGCGTCGCCTTCGAGAGCCATGCCTTCGCGCTGGATCGTCCGCTGCTCACCGGCCTGTCGTGCGTGCACTACGGCGCCTTCGCCGACCTGCCCAGCGCCGTTGCCCTGCGCCAGCACTTCCAAGCGCGCCACCCCTTCCTGATGGACAACGGCATCCACCTGCTGGTGAGCCCCACACCCTACGGCGAACTCATCATCGGCGACTCCCACCGGTACGGCGTGGACGCGCCGCCCTTCAACAGCGAGGCCATCGACGATGCCCTGCTCGATCTCGCCAGCCAGACCCTGGGCGCGCGCCTGCGCGTGATCGAGCGCTGGCAGGGCGTGTACGGCGCACACGGCCCCGCACCGTTCTCCGTCATCCCGGTCGACCCGCGCACCACCGTGGCCGTCATGCACTCGGGCGTGGGCATGACGGTGGGCCTGGCGATCGGGGAAAATGCGGTGGCCGCAGCACTGGGCGGGTGAACGCCGCGGCATTTGTTCCGGCGTAGCGGACACCGCCATGGGCGCCGAGCCCCGAGGGACCACGCGCCGGACGAGGCATCAGCGCGGTTCGCGCTCCTGCCCGAACACGGCTTCCAGCGACTCCGCATCGAGCACGGCCCGCGCCCAGCGCAGCAGGTCCTGATCGGTGGCCTGGCCCAGGCGCGCCTGCACCCAGGCAGGAAGCTCGGGGCCGAAACGGGTGTGCAACTGCTGCGCGAGCAGTTCGGCCTGGCCGGCGAGTCGGCCCTCTTCCCGGCCCTCTTCCCGGCCTTCGTATCGCCCTTCCCGCCGGGCTTGGGCAAACCAGTCCTTGACGCGTTCGGCCAGCATGATGTGCACCTCCGAGAGGGTTTGAGCCTGCTGCAGGCTGGCATCGATTCTACCGCCGCGCGCGGGTAGGAAGACTTCGCGGATCCAGTCCACCAGCACGCGTCGCAGCGTGGCGTGCTGCTCGGCGGGCAGCAGCTCGTCGAGCCGGGCAACGAGGCCCGGCAGCGCCTGGGCATCGTCCTGCAGTTCCATGCGAAAGAACACCGCGCAGGCGTTGGCCAGGCGCTGCAGGTGCGCGGGATCCAGCGTGTTGAGATCGATCAGCAGGAAGTCGATCGACGGGTTGAAGCGAAGCAGCGCCTGCGGCAAGTGCGACTGGCACTGGCGCAGCGAAGTCTTGCCCCGCCAGCGGCGGCGGCCGTTGTAGAGCACCACCGGCAGGATGGCCGGATAAGGCCCGGCGCCCGGGATCTCCCTGGCATCGATCAGCGAATGCAGAAGCAGGGTGACGTACTCCAGGATGCGCAGCGCCATGCGTTCGTCCGGGCGGGACTGCAATTCGAGCAGCACGTAGACATACGCCCAGGCGGTATCGTTTTCCGGCGCGCTGCGCTGGCGTGTGGCTCGGGCCCGGCTCGACACCTGCCCGCTCTGCCGCGTCTCCTGCGGCGTCGTGTGCCGCCGCCGCAGGCGCCAGAGCAGGTCGGCGCTGCGATGCCGCCTGTCGTGGCCCACCCAGTGCGTGTCCTTGCGCTCGAGCGAATCCAGTTCCCAGCCTTCGAGCAGCGGCGAGGGAAAGAAGCCGCGGATGAGTTCAGCCATCATGTGCTGGTGGCCGAAGATCTGGCGGTAGGTACCGTCGTGCGGATGGTGGGGGCGGTCGTCGGCTTCGTATCGAATTCGCGGTTGGGGCTTGGGCGGCATGGCGGCGCATCGGATGGGCACGATGCCAGCATGCCGGGCCGGGCCGAGACGCGCCATTGTGGAACGTGCCTACGTGCTCGCGGCGGCTTGCCGCGCTGCGCGGCCTGGCCGAGGCTGAGGCTTGCCTGGGCGCAAGGATGCGGCAACTTCGAGCCGTTGAGAGGCGCAGCTTTCCGCTCAGCGGAAAGCTGCGCATTCGCGCTTGCGAGAGCTGACGCTGCGCACCAAGATCCGGATTCAGCGCCCGGCCACCGCACCGGGCGCGCCCATCCCTTCGGATCGCCCATGTCGCCTACCCCCCCCACCGATGCGGTCGAGATCGGCACTTTCGCCAAGATCGCTTCGCCCCACGTCATCGAGCTGCTCGGGCTGAGCGGGCTCGACTTCGCCGTGATCGACGCCGAGCATGCTCCCATCGGCATCGACCAGATCGATCTCCTGATGCTGGCCGGCCGCGCGGTCGGGTTGCCGCTGTGCGTGCGCGTCCCGGACCAGCTTCCCGCCACGCTGCTGCGCGTACTCGATACGGGCGCCGCGGGCGTGCTGGTCCCGCACGTCGACAGCGCGGAGCAAGCCGCCGCGGTGGTCGGCGCCTGTCGCTATCGCCGAGGCACGCGCGGCTACTCAGGATCGACCCGGTTCGCCGGCTACGGCACGCAGGGGATGCGCGCGACCCTGGACGCGGCCGACGACGTGCTCGTCATGTGCCAGATCGAAAGCGTGCAGGCGGTCCAGGCCTGCGCCGACATCGCCGCCACGCCGGGCGTGGACGGCGTGTTCGTGGGCCGCGCCGACCTGGCGCTGTCGATGGGACTGGAAAGCGCCCAGGCGCCGGAAGTCCTCGCCGCCACGCAGACCGTCATCCGCGCCGGCCTTGCCCACGGCAAGCGCGTCGGCGTGCTCGTGAACAGCCTGGACGAGCGCGAAGCCTATGCCCGCCAGGGCGTGACTTGGTTCATCCAGGGTTCCGACCAGGGGCTGCTGCTGCAAGGCGCGCGCAGCCTCGTTCCCGCCCACCGTTGACCCGTTTCATCATGACACTCCCTCTTGACGCCTCCGTCCACGATTTCTCGCCCGGGCCGCCCCAGCAGGAAACCTCGCATGCCCGCTGCTGGATCACCCGGGCCGCCAACTTCGTCGTGATGTACATGCAGGCGCGCCCCGGCGCCATGCTGGTGCGCGATGCACAACCCGACGAGTACATGGTGTTCTGCGTCGATGCGCTCGCGCGCGTGCGCGCCGGCACCGAGGCGGCCACGCTGCAATCCGGGACGCTCGCGATCGTCCCGCCCGGCGCCAGCCGGATCGACATCGAAGCCGAGGGAACGCTGGTACTGCTTTTCTCGAATCGCGCCACCGACCTGCTCGCGCTGGCGGCGAACGCCGCGCACTACGAGGCCGGCGCGCCCGGCGTGGCGCCGCTGGCCGACCTGCCCGAGCCGGCCGGCGGCTTCGCGCTGCGCACTTATCGGGTGGCCGAGCACCGGCCGACAGACGGCAATATGTGCGTCTTCCGCAGCCGCAACCTGATGCTCAACATCATGCTGCCGCGCCAGGCGCCGCGCAACACGCGCGCGCTCAGCCCGCACCAGCACGAAGACTTCGAGCAGGGCTCGATGGCGCTGCGCGGCGACTGGGTGCACCATCTGCGCTACCCCTGGACCAAGGACATGTCGCAATGGCGCGAGGATGTGCACATGTCCATCGGCAGCCCGTCGTTGCTGGTGATTCCACCCAAGGTCATCCACACCAGCCGCAACGTGAGCGAGGGCGAATCCTGGCTGCTCGACATCTTCGCCCCGCCGCGCGCCGACTTCTGCGCCCGGCCCGGCATGGTGCGCAACGCGCAGGACTATCCCTACGTGGGCTGACGCCGCTCTCAGCCCAACGACAAGGCGTGGTTGGCCTTGTTCGCCGCCTCGCGGATGACCGGCAGGAACTCCGCAAGCATCTGTTCGGCGGACACACGCGACGACGGCGCGCCGACATTCATCGCCGCGACGACGTTGCCCTGGCGATCGCGCAAGGGCACGGCGATCGAGCGCAGGCCGATCTCGAACTCCTCGTTCACCATGATCCAGCCCTGCCCGCGCGCCACATCAAGCGCCTCGAAGAACGCGTCGTCATCGACGATGGTGTGCGGGGTATGCCGCTGCAACGGATTTTCCTTGAGATACTGGGCAACGACGCTGCGCGGCTGGTAGGCGAGCAGCAGCCTGCCCATGGCCGACACGGCCGCGGGCAGCCGGGTACCCACGCTCACCGAGAGGTGCTGAACGATGCGGCGAGCGGCCACGCGCGCCACATAGACGACGTGCGGCAGGTCGAGCACGCCCACCGAAGAGCTCTCGTTCAGCTCGGTCACGACCTCCTGCATATAGGGCTGGACGCGGTCCCAGAACTGGTTCGAGGACAGGTAGGCATAACCCAGCTCCAGCACGGCCGGGGTCAGGCGGTAGGTGTGGCCGTCCGTCGAGGCGTACTTCAGCTTGACCAGCGTTCCGAGCAGGCGACGGGTGGCGGCACGCGACTGCTGGGTGATCTCGGCGACCTCGGACATGGTCAACGGGCGCTGCTCGTTCGTGAACGCGCGTATCACCTCCAGACCGCGCTCAAAGGCCTGTACGCCGACGGCGTCGCCGGTCTCGGAAGCGCGCGCCAGCACGCGCTCGCGCTGGGCCTGCGAGCGCGGTCGGCGCACCGTCTTGCGGGCAGGGGTTTTCTGTTCGGTCGTCATACAGTGTAGAGAATGAAGCGCGCCGGAAACCGGCACCGGCGCTGCCAAGGTGCGCAGCGCCCGGCAGGCCTTCGCCATGCCGGGCGCTCGATGATGATACGTGAGTGGCGCAAGCGCTGCGACGCCTGCGGGCAGACTTGCTCAGCAGTATTCCATGTATCGATCGCGGGCCGAAAGCGCATCGTCGCGTTGGGCCGGCTCGCCAAAGCCGCCGCCGCCCGGGGTGGCGAGGGTTATCTCGTCGCCCGGAACGATGCGGTGCTGCTGCTTCTGCTCGGCTGGCGAGAGCTCACGGCCGTTGATGCTCAATTGGCCCGTGGCACCGGCGCCACCCCCGCAGACGCCCGGGGCGGGCGTCCTGGTGCGCTCGGCGTGAAAACCGATCACGACCGGACGCTCGCCCGCATGCCGCAGCATGACCTCCTGGCCCAGGCCGCCGCGGTAGCGGCCGGCGCCGCCCGAGCCTGCGCGCAAGCGCTTGTAGACATAGCGCAGCGGCGATTGCTGCTCCGTCATCTCGATCGGCACGTTCGACACGTTGCTGGGCCAGCTCAGCGTGGCATAGCCGTCCCGATTGTGCACGGCACCGGCGCCGCCATTGAAGAAGATCTTGTTCACGAACGTACCGCCGGCGTCGTTCTGGCCGGTCACCTGCATGCTCCAGAGCGGCGAACCGGCGCCGGACATGATGAGCTTGGGGGCGACCTCGGCAAACGCCCCGAAGATGAGAAAGGGCAGGAAGTGCCCCACCAGCGTGCGGCTCTGCCCGGACGCCGGATAGGTGTGGTTGAGGATCGAGCCCTCGGGCGCGGTCACCTCGATGGGCAGCAGCGCGCCTTCGTTGTTCGGCAGGTCCGGCGAGAGCAGGCACTTGAGCGCATAGGCTGTCTGGGAGGCCGTATAGCACAGCGCCACGTTGATGCCGCGATCGACCTGGTCCGAGGAGCCGGCATAGTCGACCTTGACCGTGTCGCCCACGATATCGATCGCCACTTTCAGCGTCAGCGGGTCGCGCAGGCCGTCGGCGCGCACCTCGTAGGCGTAGTGCCCGTCCGGAAAGCGCGCGATAGCTTCGCGCATCGCCTTCTCCGTGCGACCGATGATCTCGTCGGCCAGCACGTCCAGCGTCTCGAAGTCGTTCTCCCGGGCAATCTCGATGGCGCTGTTCTCGAGCAGTTGCAGGCCGGCGATCTGCGCGAAGACATCGCCGACGACCTGGTCGGGCACGCGGGTGTTGGCGCGCAGCATGGCCACCAGGGTGTCGTTGACCGTGCCGGCGTCGATCAGCTTCATCATCGGGACCTGCAACCCCTCTTCGAAGATGTCGCGCACGTCGGCCGAGCCGGTCTTGCCGCCCATGTCGGGCGCGTGCGCCGTGGTCGCGACGAGGCCGATCACCCGACCCTCGAGGAAGATCGGCTTGCACAGCGACAGGTCGGGCAAGTGGCCCGTGCCCATCCAGGGGTCGTTCGTGACCAGCACATCGCCCTCGCGCAGGGTATCGAGCGGGAAATGGGCGAGGAAATGCTTGACCGTGCGCGGCAGCGTGCCGATGAACGAGGGAATGCTCTCGGAGGCCTGGGCGATAGAGCGCCCGCGCGTGTCGGTGATGATGCATGCGAAATCGAAGGATTCGCGCACGATGGTCGAGAAGGACGAGCGCAGCAGGGCGGCGCCGGCCTCATCGGCCGCCGAGACCAGGCGTTGCCACAGGATTTCCAGGGTGACGGGATCGAGTTTCATGGGAGTTCTCAGCGGTTCAGTTCGATGGAGATGACGCCGTTGGGCAGCAGTTCGAGATGGCCGTCGCTGCCCACGATGAGCGTGGAGGCAGGTTCTTCCACGATCGCCGGGCCGGCCAGGCGCTTGCCGACTTCGAGGTCCGCGCGCTGCAGGACCGGCATGCCCACGTAGGCATCACGGTCCGGGCAGTACGCCCGGCGCTCCTGCCTGATGCGTGTGCCGGCCCGGGCGCCGCCCTCCGCCCGCGAGCCGAAGGCGGACTCGGCCCGGCCGCTCACGGCCACGCGTACGTTGACGATCTCCACGTCGTCGACGGGCGGGGTGACGGAAAACACCTTGCGATAGGCTTGCGCGAACGTCTCGAGCACCTGGGTGCGAAAATCGTCTGCGTAGTCTCCGACGGGCAGCTCGGTCACCAGCTCGAACCCCTGTCCGATGAATCGCATGTCGGCATAGCGCCGGCTGGTCGCGCCGGTCGTGTCGACGCCGCTCTCGGCCATGGTGGCGCGGGCCGACGCCTCGATCTCTTCATAAGCCGCCTGCAGTTGCGCCATGTCGAGCTGGCTCAGGCGACGCGCGATGGTCTTGACCCGCGTGACCTTGGGCGGTGCGATGAGCAGGCCCAGGGCAGACGCAACGCCGGCCGACGGCGGGCACAGCATGCGGCGCAGGCGCAGCTTGCGCGCCACACTGTAGCCATGCAGCGGCCCGCCGCCCCCGGTCACGAGCAGCGAGTAGCGGCGCGCATCGCCGCCGCGCTCGGCGATGTGCACGCGCGCGGCGGCCGCCATGTTCTCGTTGACGATGTTGGTCACGCCGGCGGCGCAGGCTTCGCGGTCGATCTCCAGCGCCTCGGCCAAGGGCGTCAGCGCGCCTTCGGCCGCGCCGGTGCTGATCTTCATGGTGCCGCCGGCGAAGGTCTCCGGATTGAGATAGCCGAGCAGCAGGTTGGCGTCGGTCACGGTCGGCTGGGTGCCGCCCTTCTCGTAGCAGGCGGGCCCCGGCTCCGAGCCCGCGCTACGCGGGCCCACCTTCAACAGCTCCAGTTCGTCGACGTGGGCGATGCTGCCGCCGCCCGCGCCGATCTCGATCAGTTCGATCGTCGAGATGTTGATCGGCAGCCCGCTGCCGCTGCGAAAGCGCTTCTGGCGGGCCGCCTCGAAGGTATACGCCACCAGCGGCTCGCCGTCGTCCACCACGCTGAGCTTGGCGGTGGTGCCGCCCATGTCGAATGCCAGCACGCGCGCCTCGTCGATCTCCCGACCGAAATGCGCCGCCACCAGGGCACCCGCGGCGGGGCCGGACTCGAGCAGTTGCACCGGGATGCGCTTGGCCTCCTTGGTATGGACCAACCCCCCGTTGGACTGCATCAGGAACAGCGGCGCGACGATGCCGTGCTCGCGCAGGCTGGCCTCCAGCGACGAGATGTAGCGATCGGCGAGCGGCTTCACGTAGGCATTCGCCACCGTGGTCGAGAATCGCTCGTACTCGCGGATCTCGGCCGCCACCTCCGCGGAGGAGGACACCGACATGCCTGGCAGCTCGCGCTCGATCAGGGCCACCGCCGCCGCCTCGTGCGCGGGGTTCTTGTAGGCGTGCAGAAAGGCCACCGCGATGGACGCCACGCCCTGCGCGGCCAGCTCGCGGGCGCAGGCGAGCACACCGGGTTCGTCCAGAGCCTGCACCACGCTGCCGTCCGGCCCCATGCGTTCGGCGACCTCGACGCGCAGATCGCGCGGCACCAGCGGCTGGATCAGTTCGAGGAAGTTGTCGTAGAGGTCGTAGCGCCGCTCCCGGCCGATCTCCAGCACATCGCGAAAACCCTGCGTCGTGATGAGCCCCGTGCGCGCGCCTCGGCGCTCGATCAAGGCGTTCGTGAAGAGGGTCGTGGCGTGCACGACGCGCACGATGCTGCCGGCCGCCACGCCACAGCGCACCAGCAGAGTCTTCACGCCGCGCAGCACGCCCACCTCGGGCTGCTCCGGCGTCGTCAGCTCCTTGTGGCTATGGTGCGCGCCACTGGCCATGTCGAGAAGGACGATATCGGTGAACGTGCCCCCGATATCCACACCCAAAGAAAACTTGCTCATGAAAACCTCGTTTTTCGCACGTATGTTCGATAAATTGGCAATCGCGAGCATATTCTATGGTCTGTTTATCGAACGCACAAGACGAAATCCGCTTTGACCGGACGAACAAATGACTAAAAATCCACGATATTTGGACGAAATTAGGCATCCATTTGGATATGAACATGCAAGAGTCAAGCGTAGCATTCAAATAACGAACGTATGTTCATTTTTATGTGATATCTTTGCAAAAACCCCTCGACAAGACTGACATGAACCTGCAATCCCGCCTGCTCGCCGCCGTCTCCTCGTCGCAAAGCATCGCCACCGCCCAGCGTGCGCGCGACCTCATTGCCCAGGGGCATGACATCGTCTCCGTGACCATCGGTGAGCCCGACTTCCCGACGCCCCCGGCCGTCATCGAGGCGGCGTTCGCTGCCGCGAGACAGGGCGCCACGCGCTACACGCCGGTGCCCGGCACCGCGGCGCTGCGCTGCGCGATCGCCGGGAAGTTCGTCAGCGAGAACGGCATGGCCTACGATCCGGACGGCGAGGTGTTCGTCGCGACCGGCGCCAAGCAGGTGATCTACGATGCGCTCACCGCAACGCTGAACCCCGATGACGAGGTCGTGGTCTTCGCGCCGTACTGGGTTTCGTATCCCACCATCGCGCGGCTGTGCGGCGCCACGCCGGTCATCGTCGCCACGCGAGCCGAGAACGGCTTCGTTCCCACCGCCGAAGAATTGGCATCGGCCCTTACGCCGCGCACCCGCTGGGTCATGCTGAACTACCCCAACAATCCGACCGGCGCCGTCGCCACGCGCGCGCAATACGAAGCGCTCGCGCAGGTGCTCGAAGCCCGCCCGGACGTCTTCGTGCTCTCGGACGAGATCTACGAACACATCCGCTACGACGATCGGCCGTTCACCTCGTTCGGCAGCGTCAGCGAGGCCATGCGCACCCGCACGCTGGTCGTCAACGGCGTATCCAAGGCTTACGGCATGACCGGCTGGCGCATCGGCTACGCCGGCGGGCCGCGCCCGCTCATTGCGGCCATGGCCAAGCTGCAGTCCCACGTCACCGGCGGCGCCAGCGCCATCGGGCAGGCGGCGGCCCTGGCCGCACTGGGCAGCGATCCCGGGCTGCTGCGCGAGCGCGCCGCCGAATATCGCGCCCGGCGCGACCTCGTGCTGAATCGCCTGGCCAACTGCCCAGCCCTCGAGGCGCTCGAGCCCAAGGGCGCGTTCTACGTGTTCGTGCGCATGCTGGACGCGGCTCGCACCGGGGGCAAGGCGGTCGATGAGTTCCTGCTCGATCACGGCGTCGCCGTCATCGCCGGCGACGGATTCGGCGCGCCGGGCTGGTTTCGTATCTCGATCGCCACGAGCATCGAGGAACTGGAGCGCGCGTGTGCGCGCATCGTCGCCGCCTTCGGCGCCTGAGCGCATCATGGCCGAAGCCCCGCTGACCCTTGCGTTGCGCGTCATCGACGTCCTGCAGTCCATGAATCGGCGTGTGAGCTCGACCGTGCACGAGCTGCACCTGGATACGGGCATCCCCAAGCCCAGCATCGTCAGGCTGCTGCGCACCCTGCAAGCCCGCGACATCGTGCAACACGCACCGCAGTACGGCACCTACATGCTGGGGGCGCAGGCGGTCACGCTCGCGAGCGGCTATCACGGTGCGCCGAGGCTGGTGCAGGCGGCCAGCGGGCCGCTGGACAAGCTCACGGCCGCGGTGCGCTGGCCGGCAGCGATCGCCGATTTCGAGCAAGACGCCATGGTCGTGCGCTACAGCACCATCCCGCAGTCGCCGCTGGCCCTGTTGCAGTCGTCCGTGGGCATGCGCCTCGATGTCGCCACCCGTGCTCTCGGGCGCGCCTACCTCGCCCACTGCCTGCCCGATGAGCGCGAGTGCGTCCTCAATCTCGCCGGACTGACTGCGCAAGCCATCGCATCCAGGCAGGCACTGCATCGCTGTCTCGACGACGTCCGCGCACGCGGCTACGCGCTGCGCGATCCCGTCGTGCGACCAGTCTCCTCCACCATCGCCGTGCCCGTCTTCGAGCACGGCCAGGTGGCCGCGGCCATCGGGCTGACCTGGATCAGTTCGAGCCTGACACCCGCCCAAGCCGCCGAGCGCTACCTGCGGCCCCTGCAACATACCGCCGCCGCCATCGGCCGCAACCTGCACAAGCTGTCCAGCGCGGGCACTGCCACCGCCCAGCCCAGGCACGAGCGGCGGCCATCAACTTTTCGCTCGCCGAAAAGTTCGGACAAAGCTTTTGCGGGTTCGACGGCACGACGTTAGATTTTTTCGGACAGACCGCTTTGGCAACGACGCGGGACGGGAGACATCCATCCTCCAACCATCTCGGGAACAGGAACCATGATGTACAAGCTTTTCGCTTCTGCCTGTATAGGCCTTGCTGCTCTGGGCTCCACCCCCATCGCGTCGGCCGACACCTGGCCCTCGCGTCCGATCGTGCTGCTCGTGCCCTGGGCACCCGGCGGCAGCTCCGACACCATTGCCCGCATCCTGGGCGAGGACCTCTCGCGGCGGTTGAACACCACTGTGGTGGTCGAAAACAAGCCCGGCGCCGGAGGCACCATCGGCTCGGCCCAACTGGCAAGGGCGAAACCGGATGGCTACACCTTCATGCTGGGGGTCTCCGGCGACCAAGTGAACGCGGAATTCCTGTATCCCAACCTCAGCTATAGCCCCAGCAAGGACATCGTCCCTGTCAGCACAGTAGCGCGCGAAGCCATTCTCATTGCAGGCAACGCCAAGCTGCCGGCGGCCGGCCCGCAAGACATGCTGGCGCTTGCCGGCAAGCAGGAACTGTCGTTCGGCACCTCCGGCATCGGGTCGACCGGGCACCTGGCGGGAGAGTTGCTCAAGCGGCGCGCCCACGCGCAGTTGAATGCCATCCCCTACAAGGGGAATGCACCTGCCATTACCGACGCTATCGCCGGCCACGTGGACATGGTGATCGCAAGCCCCGTCGCCGTGGTCGAGCACGTCAGGACCGGCAGCCTCAAGGCGCTCGCCGTCACGTCTGCCGAACGTATAGAGCAGTTGCCGGACGTGCCCACGCTGAAGGAAAGCGGCTACGACATCGAGGTGAACACCTGGTACATGGTGGTGGCTCCGGCCAAGACACCGCAAGACATCGTCGAGCGCATGAGCGCGGCGGTCCGGGAGTCCGTGGCCTCGCCCGCCGTGCACGCGCGCATCACTCAGATCGGCGCCATCCCGCAGGCCAGCACACCGCAGGAAATGGGCGCGCTGCTCAAGGATGAGCGCACCGTCTGGGGCAAGCTCATCCAGGAGGCGGGCATCTCCGCACAATGAGATGTGCGGGGCGGGGGCGTCGCCAGGCTCATTGAACGCATCCGACCACTCGCCTCTTGCGTTCACCGCCCCCGCCTGCGCCGCGCCGAGCTCAGCATCCGCCCGCCCAGCCACACACCCGCCACCGACAGCACGATGATCACCGTGATCATCGCCGCCATCTGCTCGCCGGCCGCGAGGCCGGCCGCCGCCGAGCCCTTGGCGACCAGGTAGCCGGGCGCGAGCAGCGCCAGCACCCAGATCACCGCCGAGGAGGCATTGGCGATCTGGAACGAGCGCTCGCGCATGCGCATCATGCCGGCGACCAGCGGGATCGTGGACCGCACGGGCCCGAGGAAGCGGCCGAGAAAGATCGACATGAAGCCATAGCGCATGAAGAAGAGCCGCGCCCGCGCGACGCTGCGCCGATGGTTGCACAGCGGGCGGCGCTGCAGCAGCGCCGGGCCGCACCAGCGGCCCAGCCAATACGAGATCGCATCGCCCAGAATGGCGCCGGCCACCAGCCAGAGAATGGTCGAAACGACCGGCAGTGCGCCATTGCCGACCAGCGTGCCCGCCAGCAGCAGCATGGCGGTCGCCGGGATCAGAAAGCCGATGAACACCAGCGACTCGCCGAAGGCGAGCAAGGCGAGCAGCGGGCCGGCCCAGGTCTGGTTGGCCTCGATGAAAGTGGCCGCCTGGGCCATGAGTTGGTCGATCAAGAAGAAGACTCCAGAATGCCGGCAAGGGAAATCCGGGCACCAGGAACCCGGGAGCCTCGCGCGCGGCGTGCGTAGGGTGCCCGGATCGCCGCCCGCGCGCAAGCGCCCGACTGTAGCAAAAGCGCGACCGCGATCTGCCGCGCACAGCCCGCAATGGTATAGTGCCGGGACACATCGTCTCTTTCAGCACCCTTTCAATGTCTGCTGTCACTCCTCAGCGCGGTCTTGCCGTCGCCGGTGCATCGAGCATCTGGCGGTGGTGGCGCTGGTCGGCCGGGTGGCAGTGATTCTCCCGGCCGCGCGCAACGCTGCGCCGCGGCCATCGCAGTAGTCCTACTGAATCCTCCACCCGTACCTGCTTCCAGGTGCGGCGCGTCGCGTGCCTGGACAGTACCCGGGTGAACCCGACGCCACGGAGCCTCAGCATGACCGAACTCGAATTCAAGGCACTCGCCGCTCAGGGATACAACCGCATACCCCTGGTCGCAGAAACCTACGCCGACCTGGACACGCCCCTCGCCATCTATCTGAAACTCGCTCACGCCGGCGGACATGCAGGGCGCTACACCAGCCTGATGGAATCGGTGGTCAACGGCGAGCGCTTCGGGCGCTACTCGTTCATCGGCCTGCCCGCGCGCACCGTGATCCGCTCGCGCGGCAAGCACACCGAGGTGCTGCGCGACGATGAAATCGTCGAGACGCACGAGGGCGATCCGCTCGCCTTCATCTCGGCCTTCCACCGCCGTTTCAAGGTTGCGCTGCGACCGGGCATGCCGCGCTTCGTGGGCGGGCTCGCCGGCTATTTCGGCTACGACACCGTGCGCCACATCGAGCCGCGCCTGGGCCCCTGCACCAAGCCCGAACCGGCCGGCATGGGCGAAGGCGTGCCCGACATCTTTCTCATGCAGACCGACGAACTGGCCATCGTCGACAACCTCGCCGGCCGGCTGTACCTCGTCGTCTATGCCGATCCGGCCGACCGCGAAGCCTACAGCCGTGCGCGCGCGCGGTTGGCGGAGCTGCGCGAGCGCCTGCGCAAGCCGGTCGAACTGCCCTACAGCCAGGCCAGCCTGCAGACCGACGCCCGGCGCGACTTCAAGAAGGCCGACTACCTCGACGCCGTGCTGCGCGCCAAGGAGTACATCGCTGCGGGCGATCTCATGCAGGTGCAGGTCGGCCAGGCCATCGCCAAGCCTTTTCGCGACTCGCCGCTCTCCCTGTACCGCGCCCTGCGCTCGCTCAACCCCTCGCCCTATATGTACTTCTGGAACTTCGGCGACTTCCACGTCGTCGGCTCGTCGCCCGAGATCCTCGTGCGCCAGGAGTCGGTCCAGCATCAGGGCGAGGAACGCAAGCGCATCACCATCCGTCCCCTCGCCGGCACGCGCCCGCGCGGCGCCACGCCCGAGGAGGACGCCGCCCTGGCCGCCGAGCTGCAGGCCGACCCCAAGGAGATCGCCGAGCACGTCATGCTGATCGACCTGGCCCGCAACGACGTCGGCCGCATCGCCGAGATCGGCACGGTGGAAGTCACCGACACCATGGTGATCGAGCGCTACTCCCACGTCATGCACCTGGTGTCCAACGTCGCCGGCCTGCTCCAGCGCGGCATGGACGCCATGGACGTGCTGCGCGCCACCTTCCCCGCCGGCACGCTCACGGGCGCGCCCAAGGTGCGCGCGATGGAGATCATCGACGAACTCGAACCCGTGCGCCGCGGCATCTACGGCGGCGCCGCCGGCTACCTCAGCTACGGCGGCGAGATGGACCTGGCCATCGCCATCCGCACCGGCGTCGTCAAGAACGGCACGCTGTTCGCGCAGGCCGCGGCCGGCATCGTCGCCGACTCGGACCCCGAGAAGGAATGGCAGGAGACCGAGCACAAGGCCCGCGCCGTGCTGCGTGCCGCGGAACAGGTGCAGAACGGGCTGGACTCGCTCGCGTGAATGCCGCCGGGCGGCAACGCGCCTACAATCGGCTGCCCGCCAGAGGACGCGCTGCCTGGCACCGCGGCATGGCATCCATACAAAACAAGGGGACCCTGGTTTGAAACCCACGATCATTGCTCGCCGCCGCCTGTTGGCGGCCCTGGCGCTCGGTAGCCTGCTTGCGCCGCTGCCGGCCGTTCACGCCGCCCCGGCCAACCAGCCGATCCGGCTGGTGGTGCCCTTTCCTCCAGGCGGCGGCACCGATGCCGTCGCACGCCTGCTCGGCAACCATCTGGGCGACACGCTGGGCGTTCCGGTCGTCATCGAGAACCGGGCCGGCGCGAGCGGCGTGATCGGCATCGAGGCTGCCGCCAGGCTGCCCGCCGACGGCAACAACATCGTGATCGGCCAGGCCGACAACCTGGCGGTGGCGCCGCTGCTCATCAAGAGCGTGACCTACGACGCCCAGGCCGACTTCCAGGCGGTCGCCCACGTCGCCGACATTCCGCTGCTGCTCGTCACCGCGACCGAGCAGCCCTATCAAACGCTGGCCGACGTGGTGCAAGCCGGCCGCGCCGACCCGCTGCTGCTCACCTTCGGCTCCGCTGGCGTGGGCACCACGCCGCACCTCGCGGGCGAACTGTTCGCCCAGGCGGCCGACATCAAGATGCACCACATCAGCTACAAGGGCTCGGCGCCGGCGCTCACCGACGTCGTCGCCGGCCGCGTCACGCTGATGGTCTCCTCGATCTCGCTGGCCGTGCCCATGATCCAGAGCGGCAAGCTGCGCGCGCTCGCCGTCACCGGCGCCGAGCGCAGCGCCGCCTTGCCCGACGTGCCGACCGTGGCCGAGGCCGCGAACCTGCCGGGCTTCGACGTCGGCACCTGGTACGGCATCTTCGCGCCGAAGGGCACGCCGCAGCCGGCCATCGAGCGGTTGAACACGGGGCTCAACGACGTCCTTCGCCAGCCCGAGGTCCGCGCGTTCCTGGAGACGCAGGAAGGCGGCGTGGTGCGCGGCGGCGAACCGCAGGCGCTGGCCGAGCGCCTGGCCGCCGACATCCCGCGCTGGCGCCAGGTCATCGCCGACGCCGGAATCACGCTCGATTGACATTACCGCCATGCCCGACGACACCGATCTGACCGCCTCGCTCGCGGGGTACGCCGCCTGGCTCGGCCGCAGGGCCATCGAACGCGCGCCACGCTGGGTCGAACGCCTGCGCATGAACGCGGACGAGATCGCCGTGCTGCGCGAAACGCCAACACCGCAGGCGGCGGCCTACGTGGCCCGGCCGGTGGCGGTCCTGCCGGCGCCGGCCGATGGCGACGCGCCGCCACCACCCCCGCTCACGCCCGAGGACGCACTGCAGCGGGCTCGCCGCCACGCGGACCTGCACGCGTTCGCGTTCCTGCCCGAGCGGCTGGCGCCGCCCGGGCCCGGCTATCTGCACAACGTCCCCTTCGCCGTGAAGGACCTGATCGGCGTGGCGGGCATGCCGCGCACCGGCGGCAGCGCCTCGAGCGATCCCGCGCCCTTTCCTGACGACGCCGCGGCGGTCGCCGCGATGAAGCGGCAAGGGGCCGTGGTGATCGGCCTGGCCAACCTGCACGAGCTCGCGTTCGGTGCCAGCAGTGCCAATCCGGTGTTCGGCCGCGTCGTCAACCCGCTGACTCCGGAACGTATCCCGGGCGGCTCCAGCGGGGGCTCCGCCGCGGCCGTGGCGGCAGGGATCGTGGACATCGCGCTGGCCACCGACACCGGCGGCTCAGTGCGCATTCCGGCCGCCTGCTGCGGGGTGGTCGGTTTCAAGCCCAGCTATGACGCGGTCCCGCGCACGGGCACGATCGACGTGTCGGTCAGCCTGGACCACATCGGCCCGATCGGGCGCACCGTCATGGACTGCGCCCGCGCCTTCGCAGCCCTCATCGGCGAGCCGGTCTTCACGGGCCTGTCCGACGCGCCGCTGCGCGGAGTGCGCGTCGGCGTGCTGAAGGGCTTCTTCAGCGCGCCGCTGGAACCGTCGGTACGCGCAGCAGTCGCGGCGGCGGCCGACACCTTCGCCGCCGACGGCGCCCGGGTCGCCGAGATGGACGTACCCGGCATCGAACTCGCCCCCGCTATCCAGTTCGCGACCATCTCCAGTGAGGCCGCGGCAGCGCTCGAGGCACGGCTGCTCGACGCGGCCGACCGCCTCGGCGAGGACGTCCGCGTGCGGCTCGAAATGGCCGACTTCCTGCCCGGGCACTGGTACGTCAAGGCGCAGCGCCTGCGGCGGCAGCTCGTCGATCGCATGCTGGCGTGCCTGGACGACGCCGACGTACTGCTCTGCCCCGTCATGCGGGTACCGGCCCCGCGGGTCGGCGCCGCCGACATGCAGATCGAAGGCGTCCGCTACCCATTGCACACCGCCGTGTCCAACCTCACCCTACCGTTCAGCTTGAGCGGCATGCCCGCCATCGCGCTGCCCTGGGGACGGACAGCCGATGGCGCAGCGCTCAGCGTGCAGATCGTCGGCGCACCCGGTCACGACTGGCAGGTCTTGCAGGTCGCGCACCGCCTGGAGCGGCTGTTCGGCCAGGGGCAGCGGCAGGCAGCACAGCCGCCGGCCTCGTGAGCCCTGTTCGCAGAGGGGCGCGCCGTGCTAAGCTGCACGCTACCAGGAGAAGGAGCCACGCTCCTACCGAAGGCGTACCCCTCAAAACGCTCAGGTCCAAGTACTGGTAATCACGAACACAAACTGGAGAGCGCCGGGCCCGAACAGGGTATGCGGCCGCCGAAGGGGCAAGCGCAGGGCCGGGTGGCCCGCGACGAATCTCTCAGGCAAAAGGACAGTGGGGGCAGCCGACACATGCAAGGTCGGCTGCCCCTTTTTCATGTCCTGGAGCCAGTATGGAACACTCCCCAAGCACACCCGGTTCGCCGTCCGTCGGCGAGGCGCCCGGATCCCCGGGGCGGCCCGGCGGATCGGGCAAGAAAATCGTCGTCCTGGGCGCCGGCATCACCGGCGTCACCACCGCGTGGTATCTCGCCAAGGCGGGCCATGAAGTCACCGTGCTCGAGCGCAACGCCGGCGCGGCCCGCGAGACCAGCTACGGCAACGGCGGGCAGATTTCGGTGAGCCACGCCGAGCCCTGGGCCAACCCCGCGGCCCCGCTGAAGCTTTTGCGCTGGCTGGGCAAGGAAGACGCGCCGCTGCTGTTTCGCCTGCGCGCCGACCTGCAGCAATGGCGCTGGGGCCTGAAGTTCCTGATGGAATGCCCGGCGTCGCGCTCGCGGCACAACATGATCCAGATCCTCAACCTCGGCACGTACAGCCGCGCCAGCCTGCAGGAAGTGCGCGCCGAGACAGGCATCGACTACGACCACCTGACGCGCGGCATCCTGCACTTCTACACCAGCCAGAAGGAGTTCGATGCCGCCATCGAGCCTGCCCGCGTGATGCGCGAGATGGGCTGCGAGCGCCAGGTGATCGACCGCGACGAGGTGGTGCGCCTGGAGCCGGCGCTGGCGCACATCGCGCCCCAACTGGCGGGCGCGACCTACACCAGCGCCGACGAATCGGGCGACGTGCACAAGTTCACCACCGGCCTGGCCGAGCGCTGCGCCCAGCGCGGCGTGACCTTCCGCTACGGCGTGCGCATCCAGGCCCTGCGCGCCGACGGCGGCCGCATGCAAAGCGTGGAGATCGCCAACGAAACCGGCGGCTACGAGGAGATCAAGGCCGACGCCTACGTGCTGGCGCTGGGCAGCTTCAGCCCGATGCTCGCGCGCCAGGTCGGCATCCAGCTCGACATCTACCCGGCCAAGGGCTATTCGGCCACGCTGCCCGTGCTCGACCCCAGCCGGGCGCCCATGGTCAGCCTGACCGACGACGAGTACAAGCTGGTGTTCTCGCGCTTCGGCGACCGCCTGCGCATCGCCGGCACGGCCGAGCTCAACGGGTATTCGCTGGAACTCAACCGGGTGCGCTGCGAGGCGATCACCCGGCGCACCCTGGAGCTTTTCCCCGGCATGAGCCGCCCCGAACTCGCCCAGTACTGGGCCGGCCTGCGCCCCGCCACGCCGGGCAATGTGCCCTACATCGGCGCGTCCAAGGTACAGGGTCTCTACCTGAACACCGGCCACGGCACGCTGGGCTGGACCCATGGCTGCGGTTCGGGCCGCGCCGTCGCCGAGATCATCGACGGCCGCATGCCCGAGGTGGATTTCGATTTCGTGGGCGTACCCAGGCCTGCCGGCGGCGCCGGCAAGGTCGCGATGGCAGCGCGCTGAACCTGCGCTGGCGCAGCGGCGGCGCAAGCCGCTGCTCAGACCTCCAGGTGGTGCTGGTATGCGCTTTGCCCCACGACGCGGAACCCCAATCGCCGATACAGGCGGCAAGCCCGGTTCTTGAACAGCACGCTCAGGCGCAAGGGCTTGCCCTGCGCCTGAGCCCGCTCGATCTCGCGCCGGATGATGGCGCTGCCTATGCCGCGGTTGCGCATGCCGGCGTATAGCTGGATGTCGGCGATTTCATGGTGGGTGGGCAGAAAGCGCAGCCACAGCCCGCCGGCCATCTCGCCATCGGCCAGGATCCTCACATAGCCTTGCTGCTGCCATTTGCGCAGGAAGGCCGCGTACTGCTCGGCATCGTCCCAGCCGCCGAACTGTTCGAGGATCAACGCCTTGTAGGCGTCCTGGTAGAGCGCCCAGAACGCATCCCGATCTTCCGGTCGCGTGCGCGCGAAAGTGACTTTCATGGCGGACAGCGAGACGTCCGTGGGACGCCGGCCGCGCTGGCGAGCGCGGCCGGCGCGTCAACCCGCCAGCGCGGGATAGTCGATGTAGCCCTTCTCGCCGCCGCCGTAGAACGTCGACTTGTCGAAGGGATTCAGGTCGGCGCCCTGCTTGAGCCGCGCGACCAGGTCGGGATTCGAGATGAAGGGCTTGCCGAAGGCGACCAGGTCCGCATGGCCGCTCTCGACGGCCGCGGCCGCGGTCTTGCCGTCGTAGCCGTTGTTGACCATCCAGGCGCCCTCTCCGCCGGCGGCGGCATAGGCGGCACGCAAGGCGGCGTAGTCGAAGGGCTCCTCGCCCTGGCGATAGTCACGGGCGCCGCCGGTGGCGCCTTCGATGACGTGCACGTAGGCCAGCCCGAACTCGGCCAGGCGGCGCGCCACATGCTCGAACAGCGGCTGCGGATCGGGGTCGCTGGCGTCGTTCGCCGGGGTGACCGGCGAGATGCGGATGCCGGTGCGCTCGCCGCCGATCTCGTCGGTGATCGCGCGCACCACTTCCACCAGCAGGCGCGTCCGGTTCTCGATGCTGCCGCCATAGGCATCCGTGCGATGGTTGCTGCCGGAACGCAGGAACTGGTCGATCAGATAGCCGTTCGCCGCATGGATCTCCACGCCGTCGAAGCCCGCCTCGAGCGCGGCGCGGGCTGCACGCCGGTAGTCGCCCACGACGCCGGCGATCTCGTCCAGGGCGAGGGCACGCGGCTCGGACACCTCGGCGAACTCACCGCTGCCATCCTCCTTGACGAGGAAGGTCTTGGCGTTGGCGCGGATCGGCGAGGGCGCGACGGGCGCGCCGCCGTTGGGCTGCAGCGCCGTGTGCGAGATCCGCCCGACGTGCCAGAGCTGGGTGACGATCTTGCCGCCGGCCTCGTGCACCGCCTTGGTCACTTTGGCCCAGCCGGCCACCTGCTCCGGCGAATAGAGACCGGGCACATCGGCATAACCCTGGCCCTGGTGGCTGATCGCAGTAGCCTCGGTGATGAGCAGGCCGGCGCTGGCGCGCTGCGCGTAGTAAGTGGCAGTGATGTCTCGCGGCACCGCGCTGGGCGAGCGGTTGCGCGTGAGCGGGGCCATCACGATGCGATTGGCGAGGGATATCGCACCGACGGTGATCGGATCGAAAAGCGTGGGCATGGGAGGTACCTTGTTGCAGGGGATTCAACGAGAAACCGCACGGTTCGGCCGAGCGAACCGCTCGTCCTGAACTCGACAGCATACTACCCGCGCCGCGTGACAGCCTACGCCCTGCGCCACAGAGCCTGCGATGCTGCATACATCGCACCGTGGCCCCGTGGGCAGGCGGGTACGCTCACACGGCCGCGGCGCCGAAGCGGCGAAACTCGTCCTGCAGGAACTCCACGCACACGCGCACCTTGGCCGAAGTCGCCAGCCGCGAAGGGTAGACCGCCCAAATGTTCGCTTCCTGCCGCCATGCCGGCAGCAGCGCGACCAGCCGCCCGTCGCGCAGCAGCGGCGCAACATCCCAGCGCGAACGCAGGATGATGCCGCGCCCGGCGGCGCCCCATTGCACGGCGATCTCGCCGTTGTTGGTGGACAGCGGCCCGGTCACCTTCACCGTGCGCTCCTCCGTCGCGGCGCGCAGACGCCACACGCCGAAGGGGTGGTCGCGCTCCTTGATGACCAGGCAATCGTGGTTGGCGAGATCGTCCAGGCTGCGCGGCGTGCCGCGCCGGGCCAGGTAGGCGGGTGCTGCGCACAGCAGGCGATGGTTGTCGGCGAGCCGGCGCGCGATCAAGTGCGGCGCGATCTCGTCGCCCACGCGGACATCGAGGTCGAAGCCTTCGCTTGCCACATCGACCAGCCGGTCGAACACTTCGAGGCGCACCTGCAGGCCGGGGTGGCGCTCGGCCAGGCGTGCCACCATGGGCCCGACGATGTTGCGGCCGAACCCGAAGCTGCTGCTCACCCGGAGCAGGCCGCGCGGCGAACTGCGCGTCAGCGCCACCTCCTGCATCAATTGGTCGACGTCGTCGAGCACCCGCTGCGCCCAGTGGAACACGCGTTCGCCGTCCTCGGTCACGCTCACGCGGCGCGTGGTCCTGTGCAGCAGCTTCACGCCCAGTACGGTCTCCAACACGCGGATGCGCTTGCTGACGTAGCCCGTCGAGGCCCGCAGTTCTTCGGCCGCCGCGGCGAAGCTTGCCTGGCGCGCAACGGTGAGGAACACCCGCAGGTCTTCATTGGCAGGAATATTATGCACGATATGGACACAATCCATTCACGATGGCGTCATTGTACGTATCGTATGCACGATGCAGAATTCCTCCCATCGTCAACATCGCCGGATCCCAACACCATGTCCACGCAGCGCAGGTTTCGCATCGCCGCCATCCCCGGAGACGGCATCGGCAAGGAAGTCATGCCCGAGGGCCTGCGCGTGCTGCAGGCCGCTGCGCAGCGCTTCGGCATCGGCCTGGACGTCGTGCACATGGATTGGGCCCACTGCGACTACTACCTGCAGCACGGCAAGATGATGCCGGACGACTGGAAGGCCCGGCTCGCGGACGTGGACGCCATTCTCTTCGGCGCCGTGGGCTGGCCCGCCGCCGTCCCCGACCACGTCTCGCTCTGGGGTTCGCTGCTCAAGTTCCGCCGCGAGTTCGACCAGTACGTCAACCTGCGCCCGGTGCGTCTTTTCGAAGGCGTGCCCTGCCCGCTGGCCGGCCGCCGGCCCGGCGACATCGACTATCTCGTCGTGCGCGAGAACACCGAGGGCGAGTACACCGCGCTCGGCGGCATCATGTTCGAGGGCACCGAGCGCGAGATCGTGATCCAGGAATCCGTCTACTCGCGCGTGGGCGCCGACCGCGTGCTGCGCTACGCCTACGAACTCGCCAACCAGCGCGAGCGCAAGCGGCTCACCGTCGCCACCAAGTCCAACGGCATCGCCATCAGCATGCCGTGGTGGGACAAGCGCGCCGACGCCATCGGCGAGGGTTATCCGGAGGTGGCGGTGGACAAGCAGCACATCGACATTCTGTCCGCGCGCTTCGTCCTGCAGCCGGACCGCTTCGACGTCGTGGTGGCCTCCAATCTGTTCGGCGACATCCTGTCCGACCTGGGCCCGGCCACCACCGGCACCATCGGCCTTGCCCCGTCCGCCAACCTCAACCCCGACCGCCGCTTCCCGTCCCTCTTCGAGCCCGTGCACGGGTCGGCGCCCGACATCTACGGCCAGAACATCGCCAACCCGGTCGCCATGATCTGGTCCGCCGCCTTGATGCTGGACTTCCTGACCGAAGGCCAGGGCGCGGGCCGACAAGCGCACGACGCCATCCTCGCCGCGATCGAAGCGGTGATCGCCGAAGGCCCGCGCACGCGCGATCTGGGCGGCACCGCGTCGACCAGCGAAATGGGCAAGGCAATCGCAGACCGGATCGTCTGACCCCCGCCGGAGGAGCCCGGCAACCGGCCGCCGCAAAGGACGGCCGGACAAACCCGAAGGAGACCATCATGCTCGCCAGAAAGCATCTGGGCGCGCTCGGCCTTGTGCTGGCCGCGTTCTGCGCCACCGGCCCGGCCGCTGCCGACCCGGCCTACCCCAGCAAGCCCCTCAAGCTCGTCGTCGGCATCGGCGTAGGCAGCACCACCGACGCCCTGGCCCGGATCGCGGGACGGCGCTTGTCCGATGCCGTCGGCCAGCCGGTGGTCGTCGAGAACCGGCCGGGTGCGGGCGGGACCATCGGCGCAGGCGCAGTGGCGGCGGCCGCACCCGACGGCTACACGATTCTCTTCGCCAGCTCGTCGCTGCCGACCTTCCCGCACTTCTACCCGGACATGAACTTCGACCCGCAGGCGGCCCTGGCCGGTGCCGGCGCACTCGCCCAGGGCGGAATGGTGCTGCTCACCCGCAACAACGCACCGTGGAACTCGGTGCAGGATCTGGTGGCCTATGCCAAGTCCAAACCGGCGGATAGCGTCACCTATGCCTCGGCGGGCATCGGCAGCATCGCCTACCTGTATTCCGAACTGTTCGCCCAGACGACCGGCATGCAGTTGCTGCACATCCCCTACAAGAGCTCGGCGGCTGCCCTGACCGATCTCATGGCGGGCCAGGTGGATTTCGTGTTCGACGGCCCGACGACCGCGATTACGCAGGTGAAGTCGGGCAACACCAAGGCTCTCGCCTACTCGGCGCAAGTGCGCAGCCCCTTCATGCCCGAGGTACCGTCGATGAAGGAGGCCGGCGTGGCAGGCTTCGCCGAGCGGACCTGGTTCGGATTGATGGTACCGAGGAATACGCCGAGCGAGGTGGTCGAGCGGCTTTCTCAGGCCATTCTCTCGTTCGTGGACGACCCCGGCTACGAGGCCGAACTCGCCTCCGCCATGCACGAGCCGCTGCGCCAGGATGCGGCGGCGTTCCAGCACATGGTCGACGGGGAGTACGCGCAATGGGGCGACACCATCCGCGCCATGCGGGCCTCCGCCAGCCGCTGACCGGAGACGCTCGGATGCCCGGCCCCGCCATCGAAGAGGCACACTACGAGATCCCCGGCTTTCGCTTCGAGTCCGGGGAGCAACTGCCCTCGCTGCGCATCGCGTACACCCGCTACGGCACCCTGAACGCCGCGCGCGACAACCTGCTGCTGGTCATGCCCGGCACGGGCAATGTCCGGCACAGCGCGGCCGGGCACGTCGGCCCCGGGCTGGCCTACGATCCGTCGCGATACTGCGTCGTGCTCACCGACGGTATCGGCGGTGGCGACTCGTCCCGGCCGTCCGAAGGCCTGCGCGAACGCTTTCCCCGCTACACCGTGCGCGACATGGCGCGGGCGCATCACCTGCTGGCCCGCGACGGCCTCGGACTGGGCGCGACGCCCGTGGCCGTCGTCGCCGGCGCGTCGATGGGCGCGTTCCAGGCCCTGGAGTACGCCGTCCACTACCCGGAGCACGCGGCGCAGGCGGTGCTGCTCGTGCCGGCGTGCCGTGCAGGCACGCTGTTTCGCAACGTCGTGCGCCAGTTGATCGACACGGTGCGCCTGGACCCGGCCTGGCAGGACGGCGCCTACCGCCAACCGCCCCTGGCGGGGCTGCGGGCCGCCGGCCGACACTACTTCCCCTGGACCGTGAGCGACGATTATCTCGACTCGCTCACGGAGGCGCAGGCCGCAGCGGCCTGCGCCGGCACGGGCGAATGGTTCGCCCAGTGGGATGCATGGGACCTGCTGCGCCGCTACGAAGCCTCGGCGGCGCACGATGTCGGCCAACCCTTCGGCGGCGAGACCGCCCGCGCGCTGGCAGGCGTGCGCGCCCGCACCCTGGTGCTCGCCTGCGAACAGGACCGGCTGCTGGGAATGAGCCAGGCGCAATGCCTGGCGCGCGGCATCCCCCGCGCCGAACTCGCCGTGTTTGCCTCACCCAAGGGCCATCTTGCGTGGCGGCCGGACCCGGGCTCGCCGCAGACCGCGGCGATCGCCCGAATCGTGCGGCAATTCCTGGGGCTGTCCGTCGACACCGTCCCGCAAACGATGTACGCCGGGCCGGCTGCGCCGATCGGCGAGGGATGACCACGGGCCAAGGCGCAGGCCTCGCCCTACCAGGGCCTGGCTGGTTCCCGACACACCTTAGGGCTTGATGATGCGGCGCGAAAGGCCCGCGCGATCGATGACCTCGATCGCGCGGTAGCTCAGGACCAGCAGCCCCTCCGCCTCGAACTGCCTCAGGATCGTGTTCACGCGCTGGCGCGAGGCATCGACCATCACCGCGAGTTCGGACTGCGAGATCCTTGCCAACAGGCGGCCGTCCTCGTCCGCCTGCACTGCCTTGATGATGCGCCATGCCAGCCGGCTCGGCAGCGGTTCGAAGGCCACGCTGTTGACGCGCCCGATGAGCCGGCGTACGTCACGGCTGAGCAGCAGCAACAGTGCGCGGTCGAAAGCCGCATCCGATCTGCGAAAGGCGTTGAACTCCTCTTCGGACAGGACGTCGAGCACGAGGTTCGTCTGTGCCTGGGCCATCTGAGCGCGGGGTTCGCCATCGATCAGCGTGCTGAAACCGAACCAGTCTCCGGCCTGGTAGATGTTGTGAACGAACTCCTGCCCGTCCTCGCTGAGGTAGTACATCCGCACCGCACCCGACACCACCCGATAGACCTCCCGGCCCGACACACCCTGCGCATACACCACGCCCCCAGCCGGATAGCGCCTGCGCCGCGTCGCGTCCTCCACCGCCGTGCGCAGCACCGGAGGCAGCATGGCCGAGAAATCCACCCGACTGTCGAACGCCTTGACGGCGAGTTCATCCATAGACAGATCTCCGTATCGTTTTTTCGTCTGCGGACCGCGCCAATTGTCAAACGCTGGACAATGTTGGATGCGTAGTCTTCCTATGCTACATCCTCGACGCACCGCCGCTGGCGATGCGCATTGAGGAGATCGCCATGTACCAAAATTCCCCGGCTCCCGCCACCGGGCTGCGGCAATCCGCTCCCACCCCGCCTCGCCTTCGGTACCCGGGCGAGCGCCGACGCTAACGCTCGCACCTCTGCCTGGCGCCGGCACGGCGCACAGGTCCAGCCATCCCTTCAGTTGCTTCTTCTGTTCTCCCGTCAGGGATGGACAGCAGGCCAACGCAACCCGCGAAAACGTACAACGATGAAACGCATTCATCTCAATGGCTTCAAGATCGCCGGCGTGGGCCACACGGCGATCGGCCTCTGGCGCCATCCCGACAACCAGGCATGGCGATACAAGACGCTGGAGTACTGGATCGAAACGGCCAAGACGCTGGAAGCCGGCAAGTTCGACAGTCTGTTCATGGCCGACTTCTCCGGTATCGCAGATGTATACGGCGGCAACGCAGACGCAGCGTTCCGTGAGGCCATCCATCTGCCGCTGAACGATCCGATGCTCGCGATCTCGGCAATGGCGGCGGCCACTTCGCACCTGGGTTTCGGCCTGACGGTTGCGACGACCTACGAGCAGCCCTACAGCTTCGCGCGCAGGATGACTACGCTGGACCACCTCACGAACGGCCGCATCGGCTGGAACATCGTGACCTCCGCCGTCGGCAGCGCGGCGCGCAATCTCGGCTACGACCACCAGGTGCCCCACGACGAGCGCTACGCCATGGCCGACGAGTTCATGGACGTCGTCTACAAGCTTTGGGAAGGCAGTTGGCAAGATGACGCAGTGGTGATGGACCGGGAACGCAACGTATTCATCGAACCGCGCAAGGTGCATGCGCTACAGCACGAGGGCAAGTACTACCGGGTGCTCGACGCGTTCATGTGCGAGCCGTCACCGCAGCGTACGCCGGCACTGTTCCAGGCCGGAGCCTCCGACAAGGGCAAAGCCTTCGCCGCGCGCCATGCGGAGGCGGTATTCCTCGTGAACCCGAACGTCCCGGGCCTGCGCCGGACAGTGGACGAGATACGCCAGCTCACGGCCCAGGCAGGCCGGGACCCTCGCGCCGTGAAGATCATGGCGGGCATCTCGGTAATCGTCGCACCTACCGATAAGGAAGCACAAGAGAAGGCGGCGGACCAGATGCGATTCATCAGCCTGACGGGCACGCTCGCACGTCAGGCCTCGCTGATGCAGCTCGACTTCTCGAAGATGGACCTGGACCGCCCGCTGGAATACATCGAGACCGACGGCATCCGCTCCGCGATGGAGCGTTTCACACGCAACGATCCGGAACGCACGTGGACGCCCCGGCAGGTGGCGGAGACGATGTCGCGATCAGCCGGCGGCATCACGATCATCGGCTCGCCCGCCACCGTCGCGGACCAGATGGAAGAACTGCTCGAGCGTGCGGATCTGGACGGCTTCAACATCAACGACCACATGCCGCTGCGGACCCTGCCGGATTTCGTGGAACTGGTCGTGCCGGAACTGCAGCAGCGCGGCAGAGTCTGGCGTGCCTACGAAGGCAGCACCCTGCGCGAAAGCATTACCGGGCAGCCGGGCCCACGGCTCGACGCCCGCCACTACGGCGCGGGCTTTCGCAAGCCATGAACCTGCCGACCTGCCCCCCTGCTGCGCCCACGCAGCCGCCGTCCTGGCCGTGCGCCGGCGATGGCTGGGACGCCCATGCACACGTGTTCGGGCCGGTGTCCGCCTTTCCCTACGGTTCGGCCCGGCGCTACACGCCTCCCGAACAGACAGTGGAGGACTATCTGGCCAACCTCGACAGGCTCGGACTGCGTCATGGCGTTCTGGTCCAGCCCAGCGTCTACGGCGACGACAACGCCGCGCTGGTGGACGCGCTGCAACGCGCCGACGGCCGGCTGCTGGGGGTCGTCCAGATGAACGCCCTCGCAGTGGACGACCGGCAGATGGCGCAATGGCACGACGCCGGCGTACGCGGCGTGCGTTTGTGGTGGGACGGCCCCGGACGAGCCGGCGAGCTGGCCGGCATGGCCGCGCGGCTGCGCGGCACGGGTTGGCACCTGGATGTCTATGCATCGGACGCCGCAGCGCTCGCCAGCTTCCTGCCGCATGTCGAACGGCTGACACTGCCGGTCATGGTGGAAGCCATGGGCTCGCCGCGCGCGGAAGACACGCACTCCCCGGAAAGCTTCCAGACGCTTCTGGCGATGCTGCGCGAGGGCAGCCTGTGGGCGAAGCTCTCGCATCCCTACAAGATCGATCCCGGCGGCCTGCCCTACCCACGCGCAAGGCCCTGGGCGCAAGCCCTCGCCAGGGCGGCCCCCAGCCAACTGGTCTGGGGCTCGGACTGGCCACATCCCATGATCGCCGGCCCGATGCCTCACGACGGCGCGCTGCTCGACCTGCTGCCCGAGTGGGCCGGTGGCGTCGAAGTGGCCCGCCGGATATTGCAGGATAACCCTGCCCGGTTCTACCTGGGTGAAATATGAGAGAAAAAGCATGGCTCGACCCATTGTTGTTGTTTCCTCCCCCATGCACGAGGTGGGGATCGAATTGCTGCGGCAGACCTGCGAAGTGCGCGAGGTCCACTACGGCGTCGCGACCGACCCGCAGATGCTGGACGCGCTGCGCGATGCCGACGCGGTCATCACGCGCTCGCTGGTCGTGACCCCGGAAATACTGGCACAGTGCCCGCGCCTGCGCATCGTGGCCAAGCACGGCGCGGGCGTGGATACCATCGACGTGGCCGCAGCAACGGAACTGGGCATCGTGGTGGCCAACAGCGGCGACGCCAACGCGCTGGGCGTTGCCGAGCATGCCGTCGTCCTGATGCTGGCCACGCTGCGGCACGTGCCCGACATTCACGAGATCGTGAAGACCGGCGGGGGTTTCGCCGAACGCGAAAGGAGGGTATTCGGCGATCTGTGGGAATCCACGGTGGGCCTCGTCGGCTTCGGCAATATCGGGCGCGCCACGGGCCGGATGTGTCAGGGCGGCTTTCGATCGACGCTCATCGCCTTCGACCCCACCGTGGACGCCGCCACCATGGCGGCAGCGGGCGCGCAGAAGATGCCCGATCTCGATACGCTGCTCCAGCGCGCCGACATCGTGTCGCTGCACCTGCCGCTCACGGACGGCACGCGGCACCTGATCGGTGCGCGCGAGCTCGATCTCATGCAACGCGACGCCATCATCGTCAACACCTCGCGCGGCGGAATCATTGACGAAGCGGCGCTGTGCGATGCCCTGCGCACCGGACGCATCGCCGGCGCGGGCATCGACGTCTTCGAGCAGGAACCGCCACCGCGCGACAACCCGCTGTTCGCGCTGAAGAACGTAGTGCTCTCGCCCCACATCGGCGGCGCCACCCTGGCCGCGCGGCGGCGCTCGTCCCTGCGTTCGGCGCAGGCGGCCCTGGCCGTACTGGACAACCGCTGGCCCGACTATCCCATCAATCGCGACGCGGTGCGCGGACATACGCGCGCTCGGCTCGCCTGAGGACATTCCATGCACGACGACACCCTGTCTCCCGACCTGCTCGAGCGCTACCGGCGCATCCCCGTAGCCGTCCTCAGCGACGTGATGGCCAAGGCGGGCTGCCCCGACCAGTTGCTGAGCCATGAACTGCGCAGCTTCGACGGCTCCGGTTCCTTTGCGGGGCCTGCCTTCTGCGTGCGCGGCCAGAGCACGGGCGGCAACGAACACCCGCCGGACATCCGCTTCGAGATGTACCGACGCATCCACCGCGGCGCGGTCATGGTCGTGGCCACAGGCGGCTATCGCACCACAGCCATCCTCGGCGAGAACATGACCGTAGCGCTCAAGCAGCGCGGCTGCCAGGCCATCGTGCTCGACGGCCCCTACCGCGACCGCAGCAGCATCGCTGCGCTCGGCGTCCCGGTACGCGCCCGCTTCGTCACGCCGACGGCCAGCGGCGGGCGCTACGCCATCGTCGCCTGCGACGAAGCCGTGCAGATGCCGGGCCAGTCGCAACCAGCCGTCACGGTGCATCCGGGCGATCTGGTCGTGGGCGACGAAGAGGGCGTCATCGTGATCCCGCGCCGAGGTGTACACAGCATCGCCGAGGACGCCGAACGCGTCATCGCGGCGGAGGAACGCACAAGAGAACGCATGCAGGCCGGCGAGGACGCCGAGCAGGCATACAAGGCCAACGACCGCTTCGGCCACGTCCGCAAGATCTGAAAACGATCACTCTCCCACCGCAGGGACATCCAGCAAAGGACCCCCATGAAGACACTGGAACAGAAGCTGCAGGAACTGGTGGACAAGCAGGAGATCTACGAACTGCTCTGCCGCTATTGCCGCGGCTGCGACCGCCTGGATAAGGAGCTGATCCTGTCCTGCTTCCATCCTGGAGCCATCGATATCCACTTGGGCCGCAAATGCGGTTTGCACCGCGGCACCATCGAGGAGTACCTGGAGAAGGAGTTCGAGGGCTGGAAGCGGTTCGCCGGCTCGCAGCACCACATCATGAACCACCTGTGCGATGTCGCCGGAGACGTCGCAGTGGCGGAGACCTACCAGTTCTCCTTCTACTGGGCCCATCCGGGCGACGATCCATCCGTCAATTTCCTGAACTCCAACCGCTACATCGACCGCTTCGAACGGCGAGCCGACGGCGTCTGGCGCATCGCCCGGCGGGAGTTCTATCGCAACTTCACGCGCCGCGAAACGCGGCCGTTCGTGTTCCCCAGCGCCCAGAACGAGTGGCCGCAAGGCTCCCAGGACCGCAACGATCCCTGCTACCGCACACCGCTCTGAGCGTCTCGTCCTGAGCCCACTTGCGGGATGCAAGCGCGCGGTGCTGCTGCGGGCCCAGCGGGGGTTCCCGGCACGGCCGCGTGAACATCCGCCTACCTGCATGCTGCTGTTTGAACCCATCAAAGCAAGAGACCAGGAGACATCTCCATGATCAGCCGACGTGCTTTCACCCTGCTCACCGCCGCCACTGCGCTGGTGCCAGCGCTGGCCCGGGCCCAGGCCTATCCCACTCACCCGATCAACTTCGTGGTTCCCTTCCCGGCGGGCAACGTCACGGACGTACTGGCACGCCGCATTGCGCACGGCTTGTCAACCCGGCTCGGGCAGACCATCACCGTGGACAACCGCGCCGGTGCCGCAGGCATCATCGGTACACGGTTCGTCGCAGCAGCCAAGCCCGACGGCTACACGATGCTCTACGGTTCGTCCGGCCCGATCGCGTCGCATCCTTCCATGTACAAGGATCTGCCCTATGCACCGCTGGAGTCCTTCGCCCCGGTCAACGGATTGACCTCCAGCCCCCTGGTCCTCGTGACCGCTGCATCCCAGCCCTACACGAGCGTCCACGAACTCGTCGAACACCTGAAGAACCACCCAGGCGAGGTCACCTTCGGTTCCCCGGGCAACGGCACGGGCGCGCACCTGGCAGCCGAGCTGTTCCAGGTGAACACCGGCACCCGTATGACACACGTGCCCTACAAGGATTCGGCGGGCCTTTATTCCGACCTGTTCGCCGGCCGCATCGATGTGCTGTTCGATTTCATTGCTGTGATGCGTCCCAATCTGGACGCCGGCAAGGTACGCGCACTGGCCGTCACACGGGAACAACGCGCCTCCAGCCTGCCATCGGTTCCGACGCTGAAGGAAAGCGGTTACGACGTGGTTTTCAACACGTGGTCGTCGCTGCTGATGCCGGCGGGAACTCCCGCCGACATCGTGCAGAAGATGTCCGACGCCGTGCGCGATACCATGGCTTCTGCGGAGATCGTCAAATACCTGGAAGAGAACGACAGCATATCCAACGCCGAGCTCGGGCCGCAGGAGTTGCGGGCATTCATCGTTTCCGAAATTGAAATGTACCAGCATCTCGTGAAGAAGGCGGGCATCAGCGCGAATTGATGCGGGCTTTTACACACCTCTCGCGTAAGGAACAAAATGCACACACCACCTGTCATGGAGCCGCTTGAAAGCGGAGATCCGCTGCTAGACCAGCGCGCCTTGCGCCGCTGCCTCGGCCAGTTTCCCACCGGCGTCACCGTGATGACCACCCGGCACGGCGAGCGGCCTGTGGGAGTGACAGCCAACTCGTTCGCTTCGGTTTCGATGAGCCCGCCCCTGGTGCTCTGGTCGATCGGGCTGGACTCGCGCAGCTACGCCGCCTTCGCGTCCGCACCGCAGTTCAACATCAACATCCTCTCGACGGACCAGATCGATCTGTCACAGCGGTTTGCAGGACGGGACGAAGACAAATTCGCTGGAGTACCCTGGCATCCTGGCAAACTGGGCGAGCCCGTGCTGCCCGCGGTACTCGCCTGCCTGGAATGCACGGTGGAGGCCAGACACCGGGGTGGCGATCACATGATCCTCATCGGCCGCGTGCGCCACTATGCGCGCAACGCGGGCCATCCGCTGCTGTATGCGCAAGGACGCTATGCCATGGCGGAGGATCACCCGCAACTGGTCACCTCGGCCGCACAGGGGGCGGCCCCGTCGGGGCCGTCGGCGGCAGGGCAGCAGACCGTACGCCTGACCACGGCGCTTTCGCTGGTGGGCATACAGCTTTCGAGCGCTTTCGACGAGCTGCGTACCCGCGAAGGCCTGGACCTGCCGCAGGGCCGGGTGCTGTCCACCCTGCGCGGTAGCGAACCTCTGAGTTCCGACGAGATCGCCGAGCAGGCCTATGTCGCACGGCAGGCCACCGATGATGCGCTTGCCAGCCTGCAGGAGCGACACTACGTCGTTCGCAGGGATGGCGGCTACATGCTCACGGATGACGGGCGCGCCTTGCTCAAGACCATGACGGAGCGCTTCGGCAGCCTCGAAGGCTCCTTGTTGGAGGGTCTTGCCCAACCCAAGCTCGCCGCGGCGCGCGAGTTGCTGCAGGCACTGCTGAGCCGGCTGCGTCCCGCGCAGTGAACGACACGCTGGCCCATACCAAGGAAGAAATCCATGCGCGCCTATCGATTCGACACGCTGGGAAGCCTGGCGGGGCTGGCCGTGCACCACGAAGACACACCGCAGCCCCAGCGCGGCGAGGTGCTCGTCCGGGTGCGCGCGGTAGCACTGAACTATCGCGACCTCGCCATCGGCATCGGCGAATACATCCATCCCACCGAGCCTGGCCTGATACCGTGCAGCGATGCTGCCGGAGAGGTCATGGCCGTTGGCGAGGGCGTCGACGCCTTTGCTCCGGGGGACGCCGTCATCGGGTGCTTCCACCCTCGCTGGTTCGGGGGACGGCCCCCCTTCGCCATGAGAGGCGGCAGCGAATCCTACGGCAGTACGACCGACGGCTGGCTCTGCGAATACAAGGTGGTGTCGCAGGAAGCCGTAACGGCCATGCCGCCACACCTGTCCTTCGAGGAAGCTGCCACCTTGCCCTGTGCAGGGACGACCGCCTGGAGCGCATTGGCCGGTACAGCGCCCATCCGCGCGGGCGACACCGTCCTCACACTGGGCACGGGCGGAGTGTCCGTGTTCGCCGTGCAGATCGCACTGACCCTCGGCGCCACGGTGGTCGCCACCACGTCGAACAGCATCAAGGCCGAACAATTGCGTGCGCTCGGCGCGCACCACGTCATCGACTACACGCGCGACAGGAAATGGGGCCTCACCGCCAAGGCCTTCGCCAACGGCTACGGTGTGGACAGGGTCGTGGAGGTGGGCGGTCCGGCAACCCTGGAACAGTCGCTGCACGCCGTGCGGTGGGGCGGGGAAGTCGTCCTCATCGGCTTCCTGAGCCGGGAGCGTCCCAGCATCGATTACTTCCATCTCAAAGGAAGCGGCGCGGCCATTCGCTCCATCAGCGTGGGCGACCGCGTGGCTCTCGAGGAACTCGTGCGCACAGTGACAGCGCGCGGCTTGCGGCCCGTCATCGACCGCTGCTTCGACTTCGAACAGGCCCCCGACGCGTTTCGCCATCTCCAGGGGCAACAACACATCGGAAAGATCGTGGTACGCGTTGCCTGACCGATACCGCTCGGTTCCGGTGCAGAGTTGTTCATCACTCCGCTCAGCCGTCCTGCGTGCGCAGTCGGGCCTTCGCCTCGTCCAGCGCTTGCCCCGCGTCCCGCAGCACCCGGCCCAGCGCCGCCACGCCGTCAGCCAGCCGCAGCAGCGACGCCTCGGCCTGCGCGGCGGCATGGTCGGCCAGGCGGTTCGCCCACCGCTGCACTTCGTCCTGCAGGGCGGCATGCAGGCGTTCGTGGCTCACGCCGACCAGCAATGGCTCCCCCTGCGGCAAGGACGGGCCGACGTCCGGGTCATCGCCGTCCAGTGTGATCCGTTCGTAACCCACACCCTCGGCCAGGGACAGGCAGACCCGCGGCAGGCCGGCGTCCAAGCGATATTCGGCCCCCAGGACCGTCTCGACGGCGTGGGCCGCGACCGCGGTCAGCCGGCGCGCGGCGGCGGTGCACACGGCGCGCGCGTCGGCGCTGTCGGCATGGTCCTGCAGCAGGCCCGGCAGCGCCGGCACGACGCCACGCCAGATCGCGGCGGCGATGCGCGAGGCGGCGGGTTCGAGCCGCGCGCGTGCGGCCTGCAGCGTTGCATCCAGGTGCTGCAGGCGCGGGGCGATCTCGGCCTGCAGCGCACCGAACACGTGCTCTTCGAGGTGGTGCAGCCGCATCTCGGCAGCCTTGCGCCGCCGATAGTCCACGGCCGGCCCGACGATGGCGTTCAGGGCCTCGTAGAGCCCGGCGAAGCCGGCGTCGGCCAGGGCGGCCGGGCTCTGGCCGTGCTCGCGCGCCATGTGGGCAGACACTGACACGGGTGGGCGCAGCAGACCCTGGTCCACGCCCATCGCGCGCAGCTTGGCCTGCGCGCGCACCTGCACGTCGGCCTGCTGCAACGCGCGGTTGTCGGTCGTCTTGTTGCGCAGGATCTTGACGATGTCGCCGTCGAGCTCGTCCTCCTCGAACACGTCGCTGCGCGTGATGACCGGCAGCAGCGGTTTGCCGCGCTGCAGTTCACGGGCGAGTTCATCGAGTTCCTGCACCTGCCCGGGCGAGGTGGAACTGGTGAGCCACAGCACGCCGTCGGCGCTGTCGGTGAAGCGTCGCGTCAAGGCGGCGTTCTCGCCGGTGACCGAGTGCAGGCCGGGCGTGTCGAGCAGCACCAGCCGCTCGGCCAGATACACGCCCTGCAATCGGGCGGTGGCCTCGGTTGCGCCTTCGACGAAGCGCTCCGGCGTCTGGACGATGCGGCCGTCCTCGATGTGGAAGTAGCGCGCCTGGCTGCCGTGGCTGGCGAAGCGCTCGGCGAGCAGGTTGCAGAACGCGCTCTTGCCGGCGTTGAACTTGCCGAAGACGAGCAGGACGATACGCGCGTCGAAACGCTCGGCCAATGCCTGGGCCCGGCCGAGGTCGGCTTCCCGTTCCGCCCAGCCGCCCACGACGGCGTTCATGCGCGCGTCCAGCGCCCGTGCCTCGCGGGCGATCTCGCCGTCCTCGCGCAGGCCGGGCCAGACGGGCGCATGGCCCGCCAGATCCCGCCGCAAGCCGCCCAGCCAGTCGTCCAGCCGGCGCAGCACATGCCCGACATCGTTCGATGCCAGCGCCAGCGCATCGGCCATCGCGACGAAGCGCGCTTCCTGTTCCAGCCGTGCGCTCATGGCCCGCGTCCCGCGTACCGGTTCGAGCGCATCATGCCGGCGCTCCCAGCGTGCGCAAGGCCGCGAGCGCCCGTCGCGCGCCCGCGACCTCGGTCTGGGCTTCGGCGATGCGCCGGGCCAGGGCCGCGCGGTCGTCCGACTGTTCGTAGTACTGCGTGAACTCGCGCAGCAGACGCTCGCGTCCCGCGGGCTCGCAGAAGATCCTGCGCAGGTGCTCGCGATGCTTCACCGACACGCCCATCACCGCCACCATCACCGTGTTCAGGCTGCGCGCCGGCGTGTGTCGATCCGCCGGCAGGCCGATGACGCCATGGCCCGCGAGAAACGCATCGATCTCGATGCAGGCCCGCGAATAGGCGATCTGGTTGCGCGAACGCTCCACTTTGCCGGCGGTGATCCGGTAGGCATCGCCGGCGCCGTCGGGAACCAGGGCCTGGCCCTCGCTGGGCGTCTCGAGGTAGGCCCGCATGTCGCCGCCCACCTTGTCGAGCACGGCGTTCAGGCCGGCGTCGAAGGCTAGCCGCTGCGTGGCCTGCTCTCGGCGCAGCGCGCCCAGGCGCTCCTCGCCCTCGGCCCGCCGCTGCGCAAGCTCAGCGCCGATCTCGCCGCGCAGCAGTGCCGCCTCGTGCGTGCGCGCCTGGGGCACGCGCGCGAGCACCGTCTGCAGCGACGCCCTGAGCGCGGGCAATCCGCTGTGCTCGACCAGCAGGGCCTTGCCGCCCTTCACGCCCTGGCGGTGCCGGGTGGAGGATACGGCGTGCAGCGGCATGTGCGGTGCCTGGGCGCCGATGGCGCTGGCCACCTGTTCGGCACTGGCCGCGTCGGCAAGCTGATCGACCTGGGACAGCACCAGCAGAGTCTGGCGGTGGGTTCTCTCGCCGTCGGCTCCGAGCGTGTCGAGCAGGCTGCGCTCGGCGGCGTCGAGTTCGCCCTCCTTCGCCGCGTGCACGAACAGCCGGACGTCCGATTCCAGCCAGGCGGCCTGCAGCGCGTGGCGGTCGTCCTCGCTGTCGACGTCGGCATCCAGGCCGGGCGCGTCGAGCCAGCGCACACCATCCACGACCTGCTCGGCCAGTACCGTCGTTTCGCGCCGGTCGGACACCGCGAAGGCATCGCTGCCGAGCAGTTCGTTGAGCAGGCGGCTCTTGCCGTGGTTGTACTTGCCGACGACGGTGACGGTCGGCGGCTGCGCGGCCCGGGTCAGGAGACGCAAGCGCGCCAAGTCGTCGACGCGCCCAGGCAGCACGGCCAGGATGTCGTGCTCGGCCGGGCTTCGGGCATCGTAGGCAGACAATGTCATCTCCTCATGCGGTTGTCCCGGACTCAGCCAGGTTCACGCGGGTCTGTGCCCGCTATGGTGGCGGCAAGCGCTTACGCCGCGGCGCGAACGCGATGCACGAGCTGGTTGTCCTTGCCGTGGACCAGCGGCGTCAGCGACAGATTGAACTCGATGTCCTTGTACGTGTCCTCCTTCAGGCCCAGCGCAGTGCCGCCGGTCTTCTCGGTCACGGGCGGAATCAGCTCCTCGCGCGTCGCGTAGGCGAAATCGTCCCAGATCAGCGGATCGCCCTCGATGTTGAACTGCGTCGTGAGCTTGCGGAACGTGTCGGTGGTCACGAAGAAGTGCACGTGCGCCGGGCGGTTGCCGTGGCGGCCGAGCTGGTTGAGCAGTTGCTGCGTGGCGCCCTGCGGCGGACAGCCGTAGCCCACCGGCATCAGGGTGCGGAACTCGTACTTGCCGTCGGGGCCCGTGCGCACAGCGCCGCGAAGGTTGAACTCGGTCTGGGCGCCGGTCGGATCGAAATGCGAATAGAAGCCCTTGGAGTTGGCGTGCCAGCACTCGACCAGCGCTCCCGCCACCGGCTTGCCGTCCGGACCGGTCACGGTGCCGTGGATAACCAGCGGGCCGGCGTCCGGGTCCGGATCGATGTCCATGCGCGCCACACCGTCCTTGACCGGCGCGCCGGCGACGTACAGCGGGCCCTCGATGGTGCGCGGCGTGCCGCCCTCGAGCCCGGCCTGACGGTCCTCGGCATCCATGCGGATGTCCAGGAGCTTCTCCAGGCCCAGCCCCGGCGCGAGCAGGGCGGCCTCGCCGTCCTGGCCCAGCTTGTTGAGGTAGTTCACACCCGTCCAGAATTCATCCGGGGTGATGTCCAGATCGTCGATGGCCTTGAACAGGTCCGACAGGAGGCGATGCAGGATCTGCTTGAACCGGGGATTGCCTTGCGCACCGTCGATGTTGGTGGCGGCCTTCAGCAGGTCCTGCGTTTCCTTGTCCTCGAAAACTTTGACGCTCATTTTGTTTCCTCCGTGGGGGTGCTGATCGCAAACGTATGTAGTCCGGCGGCGCGGGGCGCCGCCGGCGATGCCCTGGGGACGCGACGGGCCCGCTGCCCAGTCGGCTGACCATACCGACGGGCGTGTGCCGACGCCACCGTGCCGAATGCGTCTTTCCGCCGCCGTCTTTTCCCGTCCGGCGCGGTAGGCTGGTTTTTCTCGTGGCGCGAAGCCGCATCCCTGCTGCGGTATGTTCACTCGCCCGCCCGGCAGCGTCCAACACTTTTGGGGATGGATTCCATACCGCAGAAGTATGGCCGCATTCCCTGGCGCGGGCCGTTGCGCCACAGGGCCCGGCGCAGGGGAGGCGCGTGTATTCGCACTCGTGAAGCCGCTGCGAGCCCTGCCGACGGTCCGGGGAACCGGGGCCGGGCTTCTTTCTAGTTATGCGGATACTTCACGTGTGACAGCGAGAAGGCTTCGGCGCAGGGATTGCCGCGCGCCGATACGCCGTGGCAGGTATTGCTCAGCCCGTCCGGCCGGCCGAGCCCACGCCTGGTTCGGTGGACTCAAGGGACCGGCCCCCCGTCTCGTTCCGCCTTCCGGATGAGCGGAACGGCAGCGATCACAGCAAGGTGCGGTCCGCCACGGTGATGCGATGCAGAAGGCGGGCGTGTCCGTCGTAGCCGCCAGTGGCAGCGTGGTTGACGCAACGGTTGTCCCACAGCAGGAGCGTGCCCTGCGACCAGCGGTGGCGGTACACGACCTCCGGGCGAGCCTGGTGTTCGAACAGCGCGCGCAGGATGGGCTTGGCTTCGTCATCGCTCATGCCTTCGATGCCGATGGTGTAGCCGGGGCTGACGAACAAGGCGATGCGCCCGGTCTCGGGATGCTTGCGCGCGATGGGGTGCGATTGTTTCGCCAGCGCCTCGTCCGAATAGCGGATCTTCATCGAGCGGCCCTTGTCCTTTTCTCCGTAGGCGCCGTCGCGTGAATAGGCTCGACCTGCCGAATGTATGCCGCGCTTTTCGGCCAGCAGAGACTTCAGGTCGGCGGAAAGGCTGTCCCAAGCGGCATATTGGTCGGCAAACAGCGTGTCGCCCCCCACCGGCGGAACGACATTGCCATACAGCAAAGTCGCCGCCGGCGGCGTCGCCATGAAGCTCCAGTCCGAATGCCAGTTCTCGGCGAATATGGGCGTCTTTTCGTCGGCGTCTCGACGGACTTGGGCGACATGGGGATGACCGGGAATCGACTCGAAGAAGGGGTCGGAGCCGAACGGGCCGATCGTGAGGGCGAAGCGCTCGATGTCCTCGACGGCCAGATCCTGGTCGACGAATGCGAGGACTTGATGCTCGAGCCAATGTTTGCGTATTTCGGCGACCTGCGCATCCGTCAGCGTGCGCCTCAGGTCCACGCCCTTCACCACTGCGCCACAGGACGCGTCCTGTGGCTGAACATGAAGTTCCATCACGTCTCCTTCAATCTTGAGTCGGTCATATGAAAGCGGCCGGGAAGGTGCGCTCGGCAACTGCCTGGCATCGAGCGTCGATAGCACGCTTGGCTTTGCAGTCTATCGATGCCATTATTTTCATGCCAATGGATATTTCCGATGAGCGTTATTCATGAAGCTGAATTTGCAGAAGATCGACCTCAACCTCCTGCTGGTGTTCGACACGCTGATGCAGGAGCGCAACCTGTCGCGCGCCGCCGAGCGCCTGCACAAGAGTCAGCCGGCCGTGAGCAACGCGCTCAGCCGCCTGCGCGAGCAGCTAGGGCAGCCGCTGTTCCGCCGCACCGCCAAGGGGCTCGAACCGACCGCGGAGGCCATCGCACTGCACAGGCCGGTGCGACAAGCCTTGTTCCTGCTGCAGTCCGGCATTGGCGCCCAGGAGGGTTTCCACCCGGACACCGAACGGATCTTCCGCTTGTCGATGAATGACGATGGGCAGCTTCGGCTGCTGCCGGCTCTGATGGCTCGGCTGAAGTCGCTGGCGCCGCAGGTGATACTGCAGGTATTGCCCGAAGAAGGGACCTTGCTTCCACGACGCCTGGCCAGCGGGGAGCTGGATCTGGCGATCGACTATCTGTACTTCGACGATCCCGATCTTCTCTATCAACCGATCACCGAGGAAACTCTCGCCGTCATCGGCCGCGCAGGGCATCCTGCGTTCAACGGCGGCCTTGACAAGCAGTCGTACCTGGCCGCGCGGCACGTCTCGATTCTGCCCCGGGCCGGCCGCGGCAGCCCGCTCGAAATTGTTCTGGGCTCGGCCAAAGTGCGACGCAATGTGCAACTGCAAGTGCCGCACTACCTGACGATTCCAGCCATCGTCGCCCGCACCGAACTGCTGGGCACGGTGCCTCTGAATCTGGCCAGACACTTCGCTCGCAGATACGACGTTCAGATCGCGGATTTTCCATTCGAAGTCTCTGCGATACAGATCAGCCTCATATGGCATCGCAAACAGGAGCACGTCCCTGGCTTGCAATGGCTGAAGGAGCAGATTCTGCAAACCGCGCTTCGGCCCAGGGGCCGGGCCGATCTGAAGCCGGAGCGCGGCACCGCCTGACCATCAGGCGCGTCTGGCCTGACGACGGCACGAAACGCAGCCTTTGCCCTTGGCAAGTGCGACCGGGCACACCTATCCTGATGCCGAAGGCGCTCTTCATCCGCCGAAGAACGATCGCCGAATGAGGGCTGATTCCCTGCCCGGCGGCCAGCCGCCGGGCCGCGGCCCGTCCATCTTCTTATGCAGAGCTCGCATCATGCAGCCACCCCGGAACACCAGCCGACGCGAGTTCTGCCGCCGCAGCGGCCTGCTCGCCGCGGCACTACCTCTGTGTTCACCCACCCACCTTGCCGCGGCCGCAAGCATCGCCGGAGCGCACGACATGCCTGCCTGGACCAGCCCGAACCCCGCGCTCACCCGCGCCTTCGCCCCGGTCTTCGACGAACGCGACGATCAGGACCTCGCAGTCGATGGCGAGATTCCCGCGGGGCTGCGCGGCGCCTACATGCGCAATGGGCCGAACCCGCGGTTCGAGCCCGATGCGCACTACAGCTATCCGTTCGACGGCACCGGCATGGTCCATGCCATCCACCTCGCCGACGGCAAGGCGCGCTATCGCAACCGCTGGGTCATGACCACCGAGCTGGCCAAGGAGATCGCCGCCGGCCGACGGATTTACAACTCGACGTTCGCGCCCGCGCCGCACGCCAATCTGGCCAACACCAATGTCGTGCGCCATGCCGGGCGCTACCTGGCCCTCTACGAGGGAGGACAGCCCTACGAAGTGGATGCCGAACTGGCCACACTGGGCCGCTACGACTACGACGGCAAGCTGCAGGGCCCGATGTCCGCGCACCCGAAGATCGATCCGCATACAGGAGAACTGCTGTCCATCCAGTACGACCTGGAGAGCGGCGCCCTGCTCTATCTGCGCGTGGGACGCGACGGTGTGCCCGACCGCCGGGTCCCTCTGCAGGCCCCATGGCCGGCCATGATCCACGACATCGCCCTGACGGAGAATCACGTGATCGCCTTCGTCTGTCCGCTGGTGTTCGACCTGGGGCCGGCGGGCCCGCCGGCGACCTGGCAACCCGAACGGGGCACGCGCATCGCCCTCGTTCCCCGCGACGCGCGCACGGCCGCCGACGTGCGCTGGCTCGACGGCCCGCCATTCTTCAACTGGCATACCGTGAACGCCTGGGAGCGCGACGGCCGGATCGAAGTCGCGATGCCCTGGTACGACGCCTTCAGCCTGGGCCCGCAGCCGCGCCGCCTCGAGCTGCACCGCATCGTCATCGACCTGTCTTCGGGCGTGGTGCGGGACGAGACCATAGACACCCGGGCCTGCGAGTTCGGCCGCGTCAACGACGCCTATCTGGGCCGTCCGACGCGCTACGGCTACGTAGGCCTGCGCGAGCCGCGGCCTGGCTGGACGCCCCAGGCGGGCACGTTCGAGGCCATCGCCCGCTACGATCTGGCCTCCGGCGCCAAGGACGTGCACCGGTTTGCCGCGGGCTCCACCGTGGGCGAACCCGTCTTCGTGCCCGCGCCGGGTGCCACGGACGAGGACGATGGCTACGTGTTCACCTTCGTGCACGAAGAGGGCCAGGCACAGGGCGCCTTCCATATACTGGATGCACGCAATCTCGCCGATGCCCCGCTGGCCGTCGTCCATCTGCCGCGCCGGGTGCCGGTCGGGCTGCATGGGTCGTGGATGTCGGGCTAATTCGAAGGCGGTATTGCCAGCCTGTACCCCGCGCGCCTCACACTCATCCGCCCCGATCAGCGTGGGCGCTGGCTCGGCCTGATCATCGAACGGGCCATCCTCGCCTCGACAGGCGCAGCGGCCGGCGGTAGAATGCCCGGATCCGCGAACCCCGGGGATTTTCCTCACTCCGCGTCAAATACATGACCTGCGCACCGACCTTCACAACCCAGTGGTGGCGCTTCCAATAAGGAAGCGGCACGTCGTTGCGTACATACCTCGCACCTTGCCGCCGTTCTGGTAGGCACAGGTTCCCGACTCAAGCGCTCATCCGGCACGGCGGCTCCAACCCCAGGAGATGGCCGATGTTCCCGTGTTCCCCCCACCCGATCGCTCGCCGCGTCCGCCGCCAGCCAGCAGGCACGGTCGCGCACGCCTGATCCCGGTCATCCTTTCGCTCACTCCTGCAGCCAGAGATCCCATGAAACTCCTGATGATCGACAACTACGACTCCTTCACCTACAACATCGTGCAGTACTTCGGCGAGCTGGGCGAAGAGGTCGAGGTGGTGCGCAACGACCAGATCACGCTCGACGAGATCGAGGCGCTGGCGCCCGACCGGCTGTGCATTTCGCCGGGGCCGTGCGCGCCCGCGCAGGCGGGCATCTCGCTCGCCGCGATCCGGCACTTCGCGGGCAAGCTGCCCATACTCGGCGTGTGCCTGGGCCATCAGGCGATCGGCGAGGCCTTCGGCGGCAAGGTGGTGCGCGCGCAGGAAATCATGCACGGCAAGACCTCGCCCGTCACGCACACGGGCAGCGACGTGTTCGCGGGACTGCCCTCGCCCTACACGGTGATCCGCTATCATTCGCTCGCCGTGGAGCGCGCGAGCCTGCCCGACTGCCTGGAAGTGACCGCAGAGACGGCCGACGGCGAGATCATGGGGTTGCGGCACCGGACGCTGCCCGTCTACGGGGTCCAGTTCCACCCCGAATCCATTCTCAGCGAGCACGGCCACGCGCTGCTCAAGAACTTCCTGGCGCTGTAAGCGGCAGCCTCCTCGAGACAAGGACAAGACCATGACCGCGATATCGATCCATGAAGCGCTGACCCGCTGCATCGAGCACCGGGAGATCTTCCACGACGAGATGCTGCACCTGATGCGGCAGATCATGCGCGGCGAGCTGGCCGAGCCGCTCGCCGCGGCGCTGCTCATGGGCCTGCGCGTGAAGAAGGAGACGGTCGGCGAGATCACGGCCGCCGCCCAGGTGATGCGCGAGTTCGCCACGCCGGTGCGCGCGGCCGACCCGGACAGCCTGCTCGACCTGTGCGGCACGGGCGGCGACGGCAGCCACACCTTCAATATCAGCACGACCGCCATGTTCGTGGCCGCGGCCGCCGGCGCGCGCGTGGCCAAGCATGGCGGGCGCAGCGCTTCGTCCTCTTCCGGCAGCGCCGACGTGCTCGAAGCGCTGGGCGTCAACCTGGAGCTATCGCCTGAGCAGATCAGCGAGTGCATCGACGCCACCGGCATCGGCTTCATGTTCGCGCCGGCGCACCACACCGCCATGAAGCACGTCGCGGGCATCCGCAAGCAGCTCGGGGTGCGCACGATGTTCAACATCCTGGGGCCGCTCACCAACCCCGCGGGCGCGCGCAACCAGTTGATGGGCGTGTTCCACCCGGACCTGGTCGGCATCCAGGTGAGAGTGCTGCAGCGGCTGGGCTCCCGGCGCGTGCTGATCGTGCATGGGCTGGACGGTATGGACGAGGGTTCGCTCGGCGCGGCCACGCTGATCGGCGAGCTGCGCGACGGCGAAATCCGCGAATACCAGATTCATCCGGAAGACTACGGATTGTCCATGGTCTCCAATCGCAGTATCAAGGTATCGAGCCGGGAGGAGTCGCGCACGCTGGTGCTCGAGGCGCTCGACAATGTGCCCGGCACCGCGCGCGACATCGTGGCGTACAACGCCGGCCTCGCCCTGTACGCGGTGGGCCGCACGCCGAGCATCGACGAAGGCATCCGCCAGGCTTTCGGCATCATCGAGAGCGGCGCGGCACGCGACAAGCTCGAAAGTTTCGCCGCCTACACGCGCCGGTTCTCTTGAGGCCCGTCAAGGACATGGGCGCCCGTCTGCCGCATGATGCCGCCGCAACGGCGATACGGGGCCGGGGCAGGCCACGCGCGTCCTGGCACGCGCTCGAGGAAACGCCGGGCCGCCCCAGGTTTCCTTGACCCTCACGGGGCTGGTCCGGGCGAAGGCCGCCCTGGGGCACTCTCATTGGACAACGCTATGAACGACGTTCTGCAACGCATACTTTCCGTCAAGGCCGACGAAGTCGCCACCGCGCGCCAACTGCGCAGCGAGGCCGAACTGCGTCGTGAAGCCGAATTGCGCCAGGATGTGCGCGGTTTTGCGATTTCGCTCGAGGAAGCGATAGCCGCCGGGCGCGCCGGCGTGATCGCCGAGATCAAGAAGGCTTCGCCCTCCAAGGGCGTGATCCGGCCAGACTTCCAGCCCGCCGCCATCGCCGGCACCTACGCCGCCCACGGCGCGGCCTGCCTGTCGGTGCTCACCGACGTGAAATTCTTCCAGGGCTCGCACGACTTCCTGCGCCAGGCGCGAGCGGCCTGCTCGCTGCCGGTGCTGCGCAAGGATTTCATCGTCGACTCCTACCAGGTGGCCGAGGCGCGCGCGCTCGGCGCGGACTGCATCCTGCTCATCGTGGCTGCGCTCGATGCGGCCCGGCTGCGCGACCTGGAAGCCCAGGCGCACGACCTGGGCATGGACGTGCTGGTCGAAGTCCACGACGCGCAGGAACTCGAGACCGCCCTCACCCTGCGCACGCCGCTGCTCGGCATCAACAACCGCAACCTGCGCACCTTCGAAGTCTCGCTGGACACCACCCTGGCCCTGCTCGGCTCGATCCCGGCAGGCAAGCGCGTCATCACCGAAAGCGGCATCGTCACCCCCGAGGACGTCAAGCGCATGCGCGACGCCGGCGTGAACGCCTTCCTGGTCGGCGAGACCTTCATGCGCGCCGAGGACCCGGGCGTGGAACTGCAGAGGCTCTTTGCATGACAGGGGTCGCCACACCCATCAACCGCCTGCGCGAGCCGCTGGAGACCCACGTGGGCTGGCTTCCGCCCGCCTGGCTGCCGTTCCTGCAGGACGTGCTCGCATCCCCCGGGTTCGCAGAACTCTCGCGCTTCATCGACGAGCGGCTGGCGGCGGGCGCGATCATCTATCCCGCCCATCCCTTCCGCGCCCTGGAACTGACCGCGCCGCAGGACGTGCGCGTGGTGATCCTGGGGCAGGACCCCTACCATGGGCCCGGCCAGGCCCAGGGCCTGTGCTTCTCGGTGCCCGACCGCGAGCGCCGCCCGCCCAGCCTGCGCAACATCTTCGCCGAAGTCGCGAACACCTGCGGCGGCGATCCGGCCACTTTCAGCAACGACCTCACGCGCTGGGGCCACCAGGGCGTGCTGCTGCTGAACACCCTGCTCACGGTCGAGGACGGCAAGCCGGCGTCGCACGCCAAGCGGGGCTGGGAGCCCTTCACCGACAGCGTGATCGCCGCCGTGGCCAACGAGCCGACGCCCAAGGTCTTCATGCTCTGGGGCTCGCACGCGCAGAGCAAGACGGCGCTGATCCCGGCCGGCTCGCCGCATCTGGTGCTCAAGGCCAACCACCCTTCGCCGCTGTCGGCCACCCGCCCGCCCGTGCCGTTCATCGGCTGCGGGCACTTCGCGCGCGCCAACGAGTGGCTGGCCGAGCAGGGGCTGCCCACGATCGACTGGGTCGATCCGGCGGCCTGAGTCGACCGCCTGAGCCGGCCGCGGCTACGCGAGGCCGCCCGCGCCCGGCCGGGGCCAGGGCCGGCCGGCCGGCCGGCGTTTAGAATGGCCGATTCTGCACCACCGGATCGAGCATGTCCTCCCCCAGCGCAACGACCGACGCCGGCGACCACGAAGCGCAGGTCGCCCGGCACCTCCGCGAGCGGATCGCCGCCGCGGGCGGCTGGATCGGTTTCGAGACGTTCATGTCGCTCGCGCTGTACGCGCCCGGCCTGGGCTACTACGCGGCCGGGGCGCGCAAGCTCGGCTCCGCGCAGGAACCGGGCGGCGACTTCGTCACCGCCCCCGAGCTGAGCCCGCTCTTCGGGCTGACGCTGGCCGATGCGCTCGCACCCGTGCTGCGCGCCATCGGCAGTGTCCAGGTGCTGGAATTCGGCGCCGGCACCGGCGCGCTGGCCGCCGTGCTCGTGCCCGGGCTGCGCGCACACGGTATCGACGTGCGCTACCGGATCCTCGAAGTCTCGGCCGACCTGCGCCAGCGCCAGCAGGAGCGTTTGGCCCCCCTGGGCGACACGGTGCAATGGCTGGACGCGCTGCCCGGAGGCCACGTCGGGTGCGTGGTCGCCAACGAGGTGCTGGACGCCATGCCGGTGCGCCTGTTCCGCTGGTCCGACGCAGGCCGGGTGCTCGAACGCGGCGTCGTCGCCGGCGAGCACGGCTTCGCCTTCGAAGACCGTCCGGCCCCGGCGCGGCTGGCCGAGATCGTCGCCGCCCGCATGCCGGCCCTGCCCGGCTACGTATCCGAGGTCAACCTGCAGGCCGAGGCGTTTCTGCGCGAGATGGGGCGCTGGCTCGAACGCGGGACGGCGTTCTTCGTCGACTACGGTTTTCCGCAGCGCGAGTACTACCACCCGCAGCGCGCCGAGGGCACCGTCATGTGCCACCGCCAGCATCGCGCCAGCGCCGATCCCCTGGTGCACGTGGGCATGCAGGACATCACGGCGCACATCGATTTCACGGCGATGGCCGACGCCGCCCTGGAAGGCGGGCTCGACGTGCTGGGCTACACCTCGCAGGCGCGCTTCCTGATGAACGCGGGGCTGCCGCGCCACCTGCAGGCGCTGCAGGCGGCCTCTCCCGAGGTGTATCTGCGCAGCCTGAACAGCATCCAGAAACTCGTGTCCGAAGCCGACATGGGCGAGCTTTTCAAAGTGCTGGCGGTGGGCCGGGGGGTGGAGGAGCCGCTCCCGGGCTTTCAGCACGGCGACCGTCTCGGCAGCCTCTGAGCGCCGCTCGGCGCCGGCCAGCCGCCACGAGACACTGCCTGCGGCAGGCGCCCGCCCGGTCTGGGCCACCGCACGCCCACGCGACATCCCGGGTTGCCTGCGTCGGCGCCTTGCCGCATCATGCAGACAGCCTCGACGCATCCGTCACCCGGTGCGCCGCCGCGTTGCCGCACCCGCTGCGCAGCGCCGGGCCGAACCAACGCCAGCCGCCGAGCACCCGTCGCGCACTACCGCAGCCACCAGACACCCCCAATAAAAAACACCGGAGACAACCCATGACCGCCATCCCCACCCTCAAGCACGTCGTCAGCGAAGCCGAATGGCAAGTACGCGTGGATCTCGCCGCCTGTTATCGCCTGGTCGCGATGTACGGCATGACCGATCTCATCGCCACCCACATCAGCGCCAAGCTGCCCGCCGAGGCCACGGGCGGGGAGGAACAGTTCCTCATCAATCCCTACGGCATGCTGTTCGACGAGATCACCGCCTCGTCGCTGCTGCGCGTCGACCTGCACGGCAACGTGCTCTCGGAGAGCCCCTACGGCTTCAACCAGGCGGGCTTCGTCATCCACAGCACGATCCACGAGGCGCGCCCGGAAGTGCACTGCGTGGTGCACACGCACACCCGCGCCGGCGTCGCCGTGAGCGCGCAGCGCCACGGCCTGCTGCCGATTTCCCAGCAGGCGACGCTGGTCCTGCAGTCGCTCGCCTATCACGACTACGAGGGCCTGGCGGTCCATGACGACGAGCGCCAGCGGCTCAAGGACGACCTGGGCAACGCCAACTACTTCATGCTGCGCAACCATGGCCTGCTGACGGCCGCGCGCACCATCCCGGACGCCTTCTGGGCCATGTACCTGTTCGAGACGACCTGCCAGATTCAGATCGCCGCGCAATCGGGCGGCGGCCCGTTGATCCAGGTCGAGCAGCGCGTGCTCGATGGCGTTCCCGATGCGGCCCGCAAGATGGGTTCGACCCCTGCCGGCCAACGGGCCTGGCCGGCCCTGCTGCGCAAGCTGGACCGGCTCAATCCGGGCTACGACGCCTGAGGCGCCGCCGCGATCGCGGCGCTAACAAGCCTCTTGCTCATCGGCGGCTGCGGGCGCCGCGCCCGCCTCGCGGCGCAGCGCGATCATGCCGCGCAGCGTCGACTTGAGCGCCTCCGCGCGCGCCAGCCCGAAAGGCTCCAGCACGCGCTGCTCATGCTCCTTGGCCAGGCGGATGAGATCGGCGACCGTGCGCTCGCCCTTCTCCGTGATGCGCACCAGCGTGACGCGCCGGTCGGTGTCGTGCGACACCCGCTCCACATAGCCCTTGGCCGCGATGCGATCGAGCATGCGGGTGAGGGTGGGCTGCTTGGTGACGCTCAACTGCGCCAGGCCGCCGATGCTCATCTCGCCGCTGCCCGCCAGCGACGCCAGCACCCGCCACTCGGGCACGCTCACCCCGTGCGCGCGCACGACCTGATGGAACTCGGCCGAGATCAACTGGCTCGCCTGCGCCAGCAGCGCCGCCAGATAGTCCGCAACGAACGGCGTGTCCTGCGCCGGCATCACGCGCCGCTCCCGTCGCCCCGCGCCCGCTGAAACGTCCTGCCCATTGTTCCGCTCCTGTCCTGCGCCGCCGCCGCGGCGGACGGTGACATTCATCAAAGTTCCGCACAAATGCCGTGCACGGGTCGCGCATGGCGTGCGCCGCGGCGCACCGCCTTGGCGCGTGGCGCGCGCCGCCGCCGTGAGCCTGCAAAGGCACGCGTGCGGGCCTCGCCCGGACGCTGCGAGGGGCAACAGCGCGCCGGCCGTGCTCGCCGCATTTTGGCATGTGTATTGCATGCTCACGGGTTATCCATGATTTTTCATATTTTCATTCGTAAATATTATTGATCGGCCCTTTCTGCGACCGGCACGAAGGGCGTCCGAGCACCGGGGAACCTGCACACCATGTCCTGTTCGACGACGTTGGACCGCATACCGTGCAAGGAGGGCCATCGTGGCTGAGCGCTCCTTCGCTGCCGAAGTCCAGAAACTGCGCCTGGGCGCCGGCGAGATCTTCGCCGGCGAGGGCATCCTCGCCATCACCAAGGCACTGCTCGAGTCCGGCGTCGCCTATGTGGCGGGCTACCAGGGCGCGCCGATCTCGCACCTCATGGACGTACTCGCCGACGCGCAGGACATCCTGGGCGAATACGGCGTGCGCTTCGAGAACAGCGCCAGCGAGGCGACCGCCGCCGCCACGCTGGCCGCGTCGGTCAACTACCCGCTGCGCGGCGCGGTCACCTTCAAGGCCACGGTGGGCACCAACGTGGCCTCGGACGCGCTCGCCAACCTCGCCTCCGGCGGCGTGACGGGCGGCGCGCTCGTCATCGTCGGCGAGGACTACGGCGAAGGCTCGTCGATCATGCAGGAGCGCAGCCACGCCTTTGCCATGAAGTCGCAGATCTGGCTGCTCGACCCGCGCCCCAACCTGCCCAGCATCGTGGACGCCGTCAAGCAAGGCTTCGCGCTGTCGGAGGCCAGCCACACGCCGGTGATGCTGCAGGTCCGGATCCGCGCCTGCCACCTGCACGGGCATTTCGTGGCGTCCGACAACGTGGCGCCGTCGTTCACGCTCAAGGATGCACTGGAGCGGCCGCATCGCGATGTCGATCGCATCGTGCTGCCCCCCGCGAGCTTTCAGCACGAGCAGGAGAAGATCCAGGAGCGCTGGCCGGCGGCCGTGCGCTACATCCGGGAGCACGCGCTCAACGAGTTCTACGCCGAGGACTGCGCCGACGTCGGCATCGTCGTCCAGGGCGGCATGTACAACACGCTGCTGCGTGCGCTGGAGCGGCTCGGCCTGGCCGACGTCTACGGCGACTCGCGCCTTCCCCTCTACGTGATGAACGTGGCCTACCCGCTCGTGGACGAGGAACTGCTGCGCTTCGCGCGCGGCAAGCGCGCCATCCTGATGGTCGAGGAAGGCCAGCCCAACTTCATCGAGCAGAACGTCGCCGCCATCCTGCGCCAGGCGGGGCTGGCCACCGCGCTGCACGGCAAGGACGTGCTGCCCATGGCCGGCGAATACACCGCCGTCGTCGTGCACCGCGGGCTGCAGGACTTCCTGCGCCGTTACGCCGTCCTGCCGGCCGCGGACGCCGAGACGGCGACGCCCGAAGCCCCGGCGATCACCGAAGCGCGCCGCGTCATTCCCTTGACGGTCGAGGCACCGACGCCCACACCGACACCGACGCGGGCGTTGGGCGAGGTCGTGCACGCCCGTCCTCCCGGTTTCTGCACGGGCTGCCCCGAGCGCCCGATCTTCGCCGCGATGAAACTGGTCGAACGCGAACTCGGCCCGCACCACGTCAGCGCGGACATCGGCTGCCATCTGTTCTCGATCCTGCCGCCGTTCAACATCGGCAACACCACCATGGGCTACGGACTGGGCGCAGCCGGCGCCGCGGCCCTGAACGCGCCCGCCGGCAAGCGCGCGATCTCGGTGATGGGCGACGGCGGCTTCTGGCACAACGGCCTGACCAGCGGCATCGCCAACGCAGTGTTCAACCGCAGCGACAACCTGACCGTCGTCGTCGACAACAGCTACACCTCGGCCACGGGCGGACAGGACATCCTGTCCTCGGCGGCGCAGAACCCGACCCGCAGCACCGGTCACGACATCGAACGCGCGGTGCGTGGCGTGGGCGTGACCTGGGTGCGCACTATCAAGCGCACCTACGACGTGGCCGGCATGCGCGACGCCCTGCGCGAGGCGCTCACCACCCAAGACCAGGGCCCCAAGGTGCTGGTCGCGCAGAGCGAATGCATGCTCAACCGCCAGCGCCGCGAAAAGCCCAAGGCCCGTCAGGCCGCCGCCGCCGGCCAGCGCGTGGTGCGCGAGCGCTTCGGCGTCGATGCCGACACCTGCACCGGCGACCATTCCTGTATCCGCATCTCCGGCTGCCCTTCGCTGTCCGTGAAGCCCAACCCGGACCCCCTGCGCATCGACCCCGTGGCCACCGTGCTCGATAGCTGCGTGGGCTGCGGCATGTGCGGCGAGGTGTCGCACGCCGCGGTGCTATGTCCGTCGTTCTACCGGGCGCGCATCGTCTCCAACCCGACCCCCTGGGATCGCCTGCGCGCGCGCGTACGCCGTGCGGTGATCGGCTGGCTGCAGGCCCGCACGTCCCGCCGCCTGGCGCGCTACAGCTTCTGAGGAGACGCCCATGCAGGCCCAGCCCATCAAGATCGCCATCCTCGCCATGGGCGGAGAAGGCGGCGGCGTGCTCGCCGACTGGATCGTCGACCTCGGCGAACACGAAGGCTGCATCGCGCAGACCACGTCGGTCCCCGGCGTGGCCCAGCGCACCGGAGCGACGCTCTACTACGTCGAACTGTTCCCGCGCAGCGCCCTCGCCGAGGCGCACCAGCGGCCGGTGCTCGCCCTCATGCCCATGCCCGGCGACGTGGACATCGTGCTCGCCTCCGAGCTGATGGAAGCCGGGCGCGCCGTGCAGCGCGGCCTGGTCACGCCCGAGCGCACCACGCTGATCGCGTCGACCCACCGGGTCTATTCGATCGCCGAGAAATCCGCCATGGGCGACGGCCGCGTCGACAGCGCGGAACTGCTCGCCCACGCGCAGCGCGCCGCACGCGGCTTCGTTCACTTCGACATGGCCGAGCTCGCCCAGCGCAACGGCAGCGTCATCAGCGCGGTGCTGTTCGGCGCACTGGCCGGCGCCGGCGTGCTGCCCTTTGCGCGCAGCGCCTTCGAGGCCACCATCGCGCGCGGCGGCGTCGGCGTCAAACCCAGCCTCAAAGCCTTCGGCGCCGCCTTCGAACGCACCCGCGCGCCCGAGCCGGGGCTGGCCGCGCCTGCGGTCGCGAGCCCGCCTGCGCCGCGCCCGCGCGATCCCGCCGTGGCCGCACTGCTCGGGCGCATCGAGCGCGAGTTCGACGCCGCGCTGCACGGGCTGCTGCGCGAGGGCGTGCGCCGCCTCATCGACTACCAGGACCCGGACTATGCCGGCCTGTACCTGGACCGCATGGCGCGCGTGGCACGCCTGCCCGACGACGGCAACCGGGATCTCGCCCTGGCCACCGCCCGCCACCTCGCGCTCTGGATGGCCTACGAGGACACCATCCGCGTGGCCGACCTGAAAACGCGCGCCAGCCGCTACGCCCGGGTGCGCGACGAGGTCGGCGCGACCGACGCCCAGGTGCTCGGCATCCAGGAGTTCATGCACCCGCGCCTGCAGGAAGTCTGCGACACCCTGCCCGCGCGCCTGGGCCGCTGGCTGCAGCGGCCGCACTGGGCCCATCGGCTGCTCGCCCGCCTGACCCGCAAGGGGCGGGTGATCGACACCACTGCGCTCGGCGGCTTTCTGCAGTTGCGCCTGGTCGCCGGCCTGCGCCGCTGGCGGCTGGGCACGCTGCGCCACCAGCACGAGAATGCCCGCATCGAGGACTGGCTCGCCCGCATCGAAGCCACCGCGCGAACCCACCCGGCGCTGGCCACCGAGATCGCCCGCTGCCAGCGCCTGGTCAAGGGCTACGGCGATACCCACGCCCGCGGGCTCGCCAACTACACCACGCTGATGGCCGCCCTGGAACGCGCAGGCGCGAGCCTGGCGCCCGCTACGCTGCGCGAACTGCGCGAAGCCGCGCTGGCCGACGAGCAGGGCAAAGCCCTGCTCGCCAGTCTGCGGCGCCACGCGCTCGCCTGAGCCCCCGCACACCCCACCGGCAAAGCCGCTCTTGCCCGCCCCGTCCCCCACCAAGGAGCCTAGCTCATGAAACGCGCTGCACTCTCCCTCCTGCTGGCCGCCTCGTCGCTCGCGCTGGGCGCCGGCACGGCCGCCGCCGCCGAGGTCACCCTCAAGGCCATCAATTCCTTCCAGGAAGGCACCTACTTCGCCCAGAACTTCGAGGCCTTCGTGAAGAAGGTCAACGAGGAAGGCAAGGGTCTGGTGCAGATTCAGTACGTCGGCGGGCCCAAGGCCGTTCCGACCATGGAGCAGGGCGCGGCCCTGCGCGCCGGCGTGGTGGACATGGCCAACACCACGGCCGCGTACACCGCCGGCATCGTGCCCGAGGTGCTCTCGCTCAACTACGCCACCGTGCCCTTCCAGGATCTGCGCACGAACGGCGGCCTGGACTACCTGAACGGCATCATGGCCGAGAAGAACCTGATGTACTTCGCCCGCACGGGCGATCGGGTGCAGTACCACATCTACCTCACCAAGCCCATCGACAAGCCCGACCTGAAAGGCCTGAAGATCCGCATCGCGCCGATCTTCCGCGACTTCTTCCAGGCGCTGGGCGCCACCGTCGTGCAGACCGCTCCCGGCGAGGTCTACACCGCACTGGAGCGCGGCGTGGTCGACGGCTACGGCTGGCCGCTGCTCGGCATCTTCGACATGGGCTGGCAGGAGATCACCAAGTACCGCGTGGATCCGGGCTTCTACATGCTCGAGCTGGGCGTGCAGTTCAACAAGAAATCCTGGGACAGGCTCTCGCCCGAGCAGCAGGCCTTCCTCGAGAAGCAGCGCGACTGGCTGGAGCAGATCTCGCTGCAGCGCTCGCTGGACGACGTGGACGGCGATCTCAAGCGCCAGGCCGAGGCCGGCATCGAGCCGATCACTTTCTCGGCGGGCGACACGCAGCAGTACCTGAACCAGTCGCTCGACGCCGCCTGGGCCGCGATCGTCAAGAACAGCCCCAAGCACGGCGAGAAGCTGCGCGAATTGATGATCGCCCGGTAACCGCCGCCCCACCCGCGGCACCTCGCGCCCCCCAAGCGGAGCCTCCCATGAAGATCTACGGCCTGATCATGAACGCCTTCGGCGCCGTCGCCGCGCTCCTGGTGGGCGTGATGACCGCGCTCGTGAGCTACGACGTCATCGTGCGCAACCTCGGCCTGGGCAGCCTGGACTGGGTACTCGAAGTCTCGGAGTACATGCTGCCCGTCATCATCTGCGCCTCGGCACCGTGGCTGATGTACCGCAACCAGCATATCCGCCTGGACGTGCTCAACATGGTGCTGCCAACGCGCGTGCTGCGCCGCATCGACCGTTACGCGGCCAGCGTGGGCGCGGTGGTGAGCCTGATCTTCGCCTGGTACGCCCTGCTGCTCCTGCTCGATTCGCGGGCCGCGGGCAGCCTGGTCATGAAAAGCCTGGTGTTTCCCGAGTGGTGGCTGTTCGTGCCGGTGCCGATCGGCTTCGGCGCGCTCGCCGTCGAGTGCGCGAGGCGGGCCTTCATGCCCGAGACCGTCGCCGACGAGGCCGCGCCGGCCGAAGGAGTCATGTGATGACCTGGTGGCTGAGCCTCATCGTGTTCTTCGGCGGGCTGACGATCCTGCTGATGGCGGGCCTGCCCGCGGGCTTTTCCTTCATCGCCATCAACCTGGTCGGCGCCTGGGTCTACCTGGGCGGCGAGATCGGGCTGATGCAGGCCGTACGCAACGGCCTGTCCTCGGTGACCAACTTCTCGCTCACCCCCATCCCGTTCTTCCTGCTGATGGGCGAGCTGCTGTTCCACACCGGGGTGGCCTTCAAGGCCATCAACGCCTTCGACCAGGTGATCCGCAAGGTGCCTGCGCGGCTGTCGGTGATCGCGGTGGTGGCGGGCACGGTGTTCTCCGCGATCTCCGGGTCCACGGTGGCCACCACCGCCCTGCTGGGCAGCCTGCTGCTGCCCGAGATGCTGCGCCGCAAGTACCATCCGCGCATGGCCACCGGCCCGATCATGGCCATCGGCGCGGTCGACATGCTCATCCCGCCGGCGGCGCTCACGGTGCTGCTCGGCAGCCTGGCGCACATCTCGATCGCCGGCCTGCTGATCGCCGGCGTCCTGCCCGGACTGCTGCTTTCGCTCACCTTCATCGTCTACCTGATCGTGCGCGCCCGGATGAACCCATCGCTCGCGCCGCCCTCGGACGACGAGCATTTCGTCGACGGCTGGGCGCGCTGGCGTCCGCTGGTGGTCGACGTGGTGCCGCTGCTGCTGATCTTCGTGCTGGTGGTCACGGCCATGACCGCAGGCTGGGCCACGCCCACCGAGGCGGCGGCGCTCGGCGCGTTCGCGAGCTTCGTGGTCTGCATCGGCTATCGCGCGCTCACCTGGAAGGCGCTCGTGAAGTCGCTCACCGGCACGGCCGCGCTCTCGGGCACGATCCTCTTCATCATCGTGGGCGCGTCCACCTTTGCGCAGATCCTGGCATTCTCGGGCGCTACGGACGGCCTGGTCACGCTCATCCGCGACTCCGATCTGTCGTCCTGGTCGGTACTGCTGCTGATGCTCCTGGTCCTGCTCATCCTCGGCTGCTTCGTCGACCAGGTCAGCATGATGCTGATGACTCTGCCGTTCTACATGCCGCTGATGCAGTTCTTCGGCTGGGATCCGCTCTGGTTCGGCGTGCTCTACCTCATCTGCATGCAGCTCGGCCTGCTCACCCCGCCCTTCGGCATGCTGGTCTTCACCATGCGCAGCGTCGCGCCCAAGAGCGTGACGACCCTGGACCTGTTCGCGGCAGTGACGCCTTACGTGATATTTGGCCTGCTCATGCTGGTCGCCGTGCTGCTGGTGCCGGGCATCGCCACCTGGCTGCCGAACTTCATGCTGCGGTGAAAGGAGAGCCCCCACGCTCACTACCCTGCCGCAAAAGAGTGCCCAGCCCTACCAAACTGCTTTAGAATTAAAATATTCACAACTCAACTTAATAGCGTCCTGGAGGGCTCATGAGAATCGTCTGCCTGGGCGGCGGTCCCGCCGGCCTGTACTTCGCCTTGCTCATGAAGCTGCAGGATCCGTCCCACCACATCACTGTGGTCGAGCGCAACAAGCCCTACGACACCTTCGGCTGGGGCGTGGTGTTCTCCGACCAGACGCTGGCCAATCTGAAGCACGCGGACCCTGCCACGGCCGCGCGCATCCTCGATGCCTTCAACCACTGGGACGATATCGAAGTGCGCATCGGCGATGCCAGGGTGCGTTCCAGCGGCCACGGCTTCTGCGGCATCGGCCGCAAGCGCCTGCTCAACATCCTGCAGGAGCGGTGCGAGGCGCTGGGCGTCGAACTGGTCTTCGAGACCGAGGCTCAGAGCGACGAAGACTATCCCGACGCCGATCTCATCATCGCCAGCGACGGGCTGAACAGCCGCATCCGCACCAAGTACGCCGATACCTACAAACCCGACATCGACCTGCGCGACTGCCGCTTCGTCTGGCTGGGCACCGAGCAGCTCTTCGAGGCCTTCACCTTCGCCTTCGAAAAGACCGAGTGGGGCTGGTTCCAGGCCCACGCCTACCGTTTCGACGAGCACACCTCGACCTTCATCGTGGAGACGCCCGAGCACGTCTGGCGCGCCGCCGGCCTCGCCGACATGGACAAGGTCGAAGCGATCGCCTTCTGCGAGCGCCTGTTCGCGCGCCACCTGGACGGCCACCGCCTGGTCTCCAACGCCCATCATCTGCGCGGTTCGGCGCAATGGATCCGCTTTCCGCGCGTGATCTGCGAGCGCTGGGTGCACCACAACGGGCGCGCGCCGGTGGTGCTCATGGGCGACGCGGCGCACACCGCGCACTTCTCGATCGGCTCGGGCACCAAGCTCGCGCTGGAGGATGCGATCGACCTCGCGCGCAACATCGCCGCCCGTCCCGGCGAACTCGCCCGCGCGCTGAGCGACTACGAAGCCACCCGCAGCGTCGAAGTGCTGCGCATCCAGAACGCGGCGCGCAACTCCACCGAATGGTTCGAGCACGTCGATCGCTATACCGGGCTGCCGCCCGAGCAGTTCGCCTACTCGCTGCTCACGCGCAGCCAGCGCATCAGTCACGAGAACCTGCGGCTGCGCGACGCCGGCTACCTGCAGGGCTATGAACGCTGGCTGGCCGAACGCGCCGGCATGCCCGAGGCGCAGGCGCGCGAGGCGATCCCGCCCATGTTCACACCCTACACGGTGCGCAGCGTCACGCTCAAGAACCGCGTCATGGTCTCGCCCATGGCCCAGTATTCCTGCGTGGACGGCCTGCCGGCCGACTACCACCTGATGCACCTGGGCGCGCGCGCCATGGGCGGCGCCGCCCTGGTGATGGCGGAAATGACCTGCGTCTCGCCCGACGCGCGCATCACCCCGGGCTGCCCCGGGCTCTGGAACGATGCCCAGCGCGACGCCTGGAAGCGCATCGTCGACTTCGTGCACGCCCAGGGCAACGGCGCGAAGTTCGCCATGCAGCTCGGCCACGCCGGCGCCAAAGGCTCCACCCGGCTCGCCTGGGAGGGCATCGACCTGCCGCTGGAGCACGGCAACTGGCCGCTGATCTGCGCCTCCGAGCAGCAGTATCTGCCCGGCGTGAGCCAGCTCGCGCGCGCCATGACGCGCGAGGACATGGATCGCGTCAAGCAGGACTTCGTCGATGCGGCGCGGCGCGCCGCCGAAGCCGGCTTCGACTGGCTGGAGCTGCACTGCGCCCACGGCTACCTGCTCTCGGCCTTCATCTCGCCGCTCACCAACCACCGCGCCGACGCCTACGGCGGCACGCTCGAGAACCGGCTGCGCTACCCGCTGGAAGTGTTCGCCGCCGTGCGCGCGGCCTGGCCCGAACACCTGCCCATGTCGGTACGCATCTCGGCGCATGACTGGGTCGAGGGCGGCATCACGCCGGACGACGCCGTCGAGATCGCCCGCGCCTTCAAGGCCGCCGGCGCCGACATGATCGACTGCTCCTCCGGCCAGGTCAGCAAGGCCGAGCGGCCCGTCTACGGCCGGATGTTCCAGACGCCCTTCGCCGATCGCATCCGCAACGAAGCCGGCGTGCCGACCATCGCCGTCGGGGCGATCTCGGAAGCCGACCACGTCAACAGCATTATCGCGGCGGGGCGCGCCGACCTGTGCGCCATCGCCCGCCCGCACCTGGCCAACCCCGCCTGGACACTGACCGAGGCCGCGCGCCTGGGCTACACCCACATCGCCTGGCCGCAGCAATACCGCGCCGCCAAACTGCAGCTCGAGCGCAACCTGGAACGCGAGCGCAGCCAGAACGCGGCCCTCGCGGCCATGGCGGGGCAGGCATGAGCCATCACCCCGCCCGCCCCGCCGAAGACGCGGCGCGCGAGACCACCGCGCCGCACGCGCTGATCACCGGCGCAGCCCGCGGCATCGGCGCGGCCATCGCGCGGCGCCTGGCGGCCGACGGCTGCCGCGTCACCCTGCTCGGGCGCAGCGGCGAGGCCCTGGCCGCGCTGCAGGCTGCGCTGCCCGGCGCTGGCCACGGCCGGGTCGTCGCCGACGTCGCCGACGAAGCGGCCGTGCAGGCGGCCTTCGACGCCGCGCGCGCCGCCGCCGGGCCGATCCGCATCCTCGTCAACAACGCCGGCCAGGCGCGCAGCGCGGCGTTCGCGAAGACCCGCCTGCAAGACTGGCAGGACATGCTTGCGGTCAACCTGACCGGCGTGTTCCTGTGCAGCCGCGCGGCGATCGCCGACATGCTCGCCGCCCGCCAGGGACGCATCGTCAACATCGCCAGCACCGCCGGCCAGAAGGGCTACGCCTATGTTGCCGCGTACACTGCCGCCAAGCACGGCGTGGTCGGCCTGACCCGCTCGATGGCGCTCGAGTACGCGCGCAGCGGCGTCACGGTCAATGCCGTGTGCCCGGGCTACACCGACACCGACATCCTGCGCGAGGGGGTGGCCAACGCCGCAGCCAGGACCGGCCGCGACCCGGCCGCCATCCTCGACGAGTTCCTCGCCGTCAATCCGCAGCGGCGCGCGGTACGGCCCGACGAGGTGGCCGACGCCGTGAGCTGGCTGTGCGGGGCGGGGGCACAATCGGTGACCGGGCAATGCATTTCCGTTTCCGGAGGAGAAGTGACATGAAGACCGACGTCTCGCACGAACGTCTGCGCGAGGCGCAGGAACTCGGGCACGAAGCCCGGGCCCATCCCGACGATCACGCCGCCCTCAAGCTGTGGCTGCGCATGCTCGCCTGCACGACCCAGATCGAGACCGAGATCCGCCAGCGCCTGCGCGCCGAGTTCGACATCTCGCTCGCCCGCTTCGACTACATGGCGCAGCTCTACCGCCACCCGGAAGGGCTGATGATGCGCGAGCTGTCGCGCCAGTTGATGGTCACGGGCGGCAACGTCACCGGCCTCACCGACGAACTGCAGAACGAGGGCCTGGTGGTGCGCAAACCCAGCCCCACCGACCGGCGCGCCTGGATCGTGCAGCTCACCCCGCACGGGCGCACCGGCTTCGAAGCCATGGCCCGCATGCACGAGGGCTGGATCGTGGATATCTTCGGCGGGCTGAGCGATACCACCTTCCAGCAGCTCTACGCCGGCCTCGGCCGCCTGCGCGTGCAGATGCTCGCCGACCAGCCCGAAGCCTCCCCGCCACGCCGGGGCCCGGCCTCAACGAAGGAGACGCCATGAACGACACCGCCCCCATGCAGGAACAGCGCCGGCCCTATGCCGGCTACACCGCCCGCCATTTCCAGTGGGAGGTCTCGGACGACGGCAGGATCGGCACCATCACGCTGAACCGGCCCGAGCGCAAGAACCCGCTCACTTTCGAATCCTATGCCGAGCTGCGCGACCTGTTCCGCGGCCTCGCCTACGCGTCCGACGTCAAGGTGCTCGTCATCGCCGGCGCGGGCGGCAACTTCTGCTCCGGGGGCGACGTGCACGAGATCATCGCCCCGCTCACGCAGATGGCCATGCCGCAACTGCTGGCCTTCACGCGCATGACGGGCGATCTGGTCAAGGCCATGCGCGCCTGCCCGCAGCCCGTGGTGGCGGCCGTGGACGGCGTTTGCGCCGGCGCCGGCGCGATCCTCGCCATGGCCGCCGACCTGCGCCTGGGCACGACCGAGGCCAAGACCGCCTTCCTCTTCACACGGGTGGGCCTGGCCGGCGCCGACATGGGCGCCTGCGCCATCCTGCCGCGCATCATCGGCCAGGGCCGGGCTTCGGAACTGCTCTATACCGGCCGCGCGATGTCGGCCGACGAAGGCCTGGCCTGGGGGTTCTTCAACGCCCTGCATCCGGCCTCGCAAGTGCTCAAGGCGGCCCATGCGCTGGCCGCGCAGCTCGCCGCCGGCCCCACCTTCGCCCACGGCATGACCAAGAAATGCCTGCACCAGGAATGGAGCATGGGCGTGGACGAAGCCATCGAGGCCGAGGCCCAGGCCCAGGCGATCTGCATGCAGACTCAGGATTTCCGCCGCGCCTACGAGGCTTTCGCCGCCAGGCAGAAACCCGTGTTCGCGGGCGATTGAATACGAGCCGTCCATGCAAGCCACACCCTTCGAGACCGTGACGACGATCCGCTTTCGCCATTGCGACCCGGCCGGCATCGTCTTCTATCCGCGCTACTTCGAACTCATCAACGACCTGGTCGAGACCTGGTTCGAGACCGGCGTGGGCGTGAGCTTTCACGAGCTGCACGTCGCGCGCCGCATGGGCATTCCCACCGTCTCCGTGCAGTGCGACTTTCGCGCCGTGAGCCGCTGGGACGACCGGCTGCGCCAGCGGCTGCATCTCACGCGCCTGGGCAACGCCTCGCTGCAGGCACAGGTCGAGTTCGCGGGCGACGCGGGTGACGTGCGCCTGTGCGCGCACATCGTGCTGGTCACCATCGACCTCGACACCATGCGCTCCGCGCCCTTGCCACAGGACATGCGCGCGGCCATGCAGCGCTACCTCATCCCGAGCGCGGACGCCGCCTGCGCCTGAAACCGGACACAGAACAGCATGCAGATCCTCCAACCTCCCGACTGGCTCGCCCCGCGCGGCTACGCCAACGGCATCGCCACCCGCATGCGCCCCGGCGACACCCTCGTCTTCGTGGGCGGCCAGATCGGCTGGAACGCCCAGCAGCAGTTCGAGACCGACGACTTCGCAGAACAAGTGCGCCAGGCGCTCGCCAACGTCGTCCAGGTGCTTGCCGAAGCCGGCGGCAAGCCCGGGCACATCACGCGCATGACCTGGTACGTGAAGGACAAGGCCGAATACGTTGCCGCCTATCCCGCCATCGGCCGCCATTACCGCGAGCTCATCGGCCGCCACTTCCCGGCGATGGCCGCGGTCGAAGTCGCGGATCTCATCGAGGACCGGGCCAAGGTCGAGATCGAAGTCACCGCCGTGGTGCCCGCGGGCTGAGGAAGCGCCAGGCATCGGCCTGCTGGGCGACGGGCAGCCCGTTCCCCGATGTCCCGCCAAATACGTCCCCATTTAGCCCTATCCTTTCTTATTTGGGGACGCATAAAAGCGGAATCCCGATCTCTTCTCTAAAATGCCGGGGAAAATCACTCGCAACCCGCGGAGAACCGGAGCATGGCCACCCACGACCTGCCTTCCTACCTGGACCCCAACCACCTCGGCCCCTGGGGCACCTACCTGCAGCAAGTCGATCGCGTCACCCCCTATCTCGGCCCCCTGGCGCGCTGGGCGGAAACCCTCAAGCGCCCCAAGCGCACGCTGATCGTCGACGTGCCGATCGAACTGGACAACGGCGAGATCGCGCACTTCGAGGGCTACCGCGTGCAGCACAACACGTCGCGCGGCCCCGGCAAGGGCGGCGTGCGCTTTCACCAGGACGTCACGCTGGCCGAAGTGATGGCGCTGTCGGCCTGGATGTCGATCAAGAACGCCGCCATCAACCTGCCCTACGGCGGCGCCAAGGGCGGCGTGCGGGTCGACCCGCGCCAGCTCTCCAGGGGCGAACTCGAGCGCATCACCCGGCGCTACACCAGCGAGATCGGGATCATCATCGGCCCGACCAAGGATATCCCGGCACCGGACGTGAACACCAACGCCCAGATCATGGCGTGGATGATGGACACCTACTCCATGAACGAGGGCTCCACGGCCACCGGCGTGGTCACCGGCAAACCGATCTCGCTGGGCGGCAGCCTGGGCCGCACCGAGGCCACCGGCCGCGGCGTGTTCGTGGCCGCCGGCGAGGCCGCGCTGCGCCACGGCGTGAACCTGCGCGGCTCGCGGGTGAGCATCCAGGGCTTCGGCAACGTCGGCAGCACGGCCGCCCGCCTGTTTCACGAGGCCGGCGCGAAAGTGGTCGCCGTCCAGGACCACACTGGCTCGATCCATTGCGATGCGGGCATCGACATCCATGACCTGCTCAGCCATACGCAGTCCCACGACGGCGTCGCGGGCTATGGCGCAGCCGACGCGGTCGACAACGCCGACTTCTGGCGCCTGGATTGCGACATCCTGGTCCCGGCCGCCCTCGAATCGCAGATCACCGCCGCCAATGCGGGCGACATCAAGGCCCGCATCGTCGTCGAGGGCGCCAACGGCCCGACCACGCCGGGTGCGGACGACATCCTGACCGAGCGCGGCGTGCTGATCGTGCCCGACGTGCTCGCCAACGCCGGCGGCGTGACTGTCAGCTACTTCGAGTGGGTGCAGGACTTCTCGAGCTTCTTCTGGTCCGAGGACGAGATCAACCAGCGCCTGGAGCGCATCATGCGCGAGGCCTTCGCCGCCGTCTGGCAGGTGGCCGCGGACAACAAGGTCTCGCTGCGCACCGCGGCCTTCATCGTCGCGTGCACGCGCATCCTGCAGGCGCGCGAAGTGCGGGGCCTGTACCCCTGAGCGCCAGCGGCCCGCCGTCCGGGCTCGCACGGGCCGGCGCGCCTGGGCCCGGGCGGGCGGCCGCATCGCGGGGTCTTGAAACGCGGCGCACCGCTCACATATGCAACTCGCCGGCCGCCGGGTGGCGGCCGGTGTTCCGGCGCCCATGGCCGGAACCCGTGTTCAACTCTTGTACCCATGTTGCTCACAGGAGGATATGGCTATGAGAACCGCTCTCGACTTTTCTCCCTTGTTCCGCTCGAGCATCGGCTTCGACCGCCTGCTCAACGCGCTGGAAGCCGCCAGCCGCATCGAAGCGTCGGACGCCTGGCCGCCCTACGACATCGCCAAGACCGGCGAGAACGACTACCGCATCACCTTGGCGGTCGCCGGTTTCGCGCAGGAAGAGCTGGCGATCACGCAGGAGCAGAACGTCCTGAAGGTGGCCGGCCAGAAGGCTGGCGACGATCGCACGGAGTACCTGCACCACGGCATCGCCGGCCGTGCGTTCCAGCGCCGCTTCGAACTCGCCGACCACGTCCGCGTCGAGGGCGCCCGGCTGCAGAACGGCCTGTTGACGATCGACCTCAGGCGCGAACTGCCCGAGGCGATGAAGCCGCGCCGCATCGCCATCGCGGCCGACGGCGCCCGGCCGCGGCTGGAGGCCGCGCCGAGCACGGCTGAAAAAGCCGAGAAGATCGCCGCCTGAGGCGTCAGCCTCGCCGCGTGCGCTTCCGCAGTGGAGCGCACGCGGCGCCATGGGCTCCGAGCCGACTAGAATGCGAATATGGATTCGGTATCGGAAGTCCCCCTCCCCGCCCGCGCCGGCGTACGCCCTGCCATGCAAAAACGCAGCCAGGCCACGCTGGCGCGCATTCTGCGCGCTGCGCACCGGCTGATCGCGGCTTCCGAGCTCGACGCGGTCTCGGTGGCAGACATCGTTGCGGCGGCCAAGTGTTCCGTTGGGGCGTTCTACACGCGCTTCGAGAACAAGGAAGCGCTGTTTCTCGCGGTGGTCGACGACATGCTGGCGCGCGGACGCCGCCGCCTGGACACCGCCTATGCGCGCGCCGCCGACGAGGACGTGATCGACACCGCCGTGCACGAGGCACTGGAAGGCTGCCGCGTCAATGCCGGCATCCTGCGCTCGGCGATCAAGCTGGGCCTGAGCGAACCCCGCGTCTGGGCGCCCATCCGCGACTACGGCCAGGAGAATGCCGGGCGCCTGTATGCCCGGCTGCGCCAGTTCTCCTCTGTGGACGAAACCCGCCTGCGCTTCGCCTTCCAGGTACTGCACGGCAGCGTGCTCAACACCCTGCTGCACGACCCCGGCCCGCTGCGCCTGGGCACGCCGGCCTTCGCCGCCGAGCTGACGCGGGTGTTCCGGCTGGTGCTGCGGGCGGACTAGGGAACGCCTGGCGCCAGAGCCGCAACACCAGGGCCGCAACGCAGAGGGATGGTGCGCATCTCATCGAGAGCGGGCATGGTCCTGGGCTGGACGCTCCGGGAATACGGGCTTGAGATCGACCAGCGGCGTGCCGTCGACGCAGTCGAGCCCGCGCACGGTCAATGCCGGGCCCTCGATCCCCAGCAGCCGCACGACGGACGAGGCGATCGGATTCGGCCGCAGCGGCGAACGCAGGGCGAAGGTTCCCGTCACCCCCTGACCGGATCGCGGGTTCTGCCATACGGCGTCGCGCCGCGCGAGGTGCATCCAGTACAGAACCTGCAGCCATTCCTTGTGCTCGACGCCGGCCAGCGCGGCGACCCATGGCTCGAAGACTTCGATGCGGCATGCGGGTCCGGCGTCGGGATCGCCGCGCTTCGGACAATCCTCGCGCCGGGCCCAGGGCGTACGGATGCGGCCGATGAACCAGACGCCGGCATCGAAAGCCTCCGGCGTCGCCACCGACCGCTCGTGCGGGCGTAGCGGATCGGCTGGACGGTCAGCCATCGGCGCCGCCCCTGGCGCCCGCATCCTCGAGCACCTGGCCGGCCTCCAGGCGCACCACGCGATCCGCCAGCATCGCGACCTCCGCCATGTCGTGGCTCACCATCAGCGTGGTCGCGCCGAACGCGCGCACCAGGTCGCGCAGCACGCCCTGCATCGTCGCCCGGGTGCCGGGATCGAGGGCCGACAGCGGCTCGTCCAGCATGAGCAGCGCCGGCCGCCGGGCCAGGGCCCGGATGAGCGCAAGCCGCTGGCGCTGGCCGCCGGACAGGCGGGCCGGGCGGTGATCGGCCAGCGCGCGCAGGCCGGCGAGTTCGAGCAGCGCTTCCGCCTGCGCCCGGCGCTGCGCCCGCGGATGCCGGGCCAGCGCATATTCGACGTTGCGCCGCGCCGTCATGTTGGGGAACAGTGCGTAGTCCTGGAACACGAAACCGATGTTGCGCCGCCTGACCGGCAGGAACACGGACCTGGCGGTATCGCACCAGACCTCGCCGCCAAGCACCACCCTGCCCGCCTGGGGGCGGGCCAGTCCGGCCACGATCCGCAGCAGCGTGGTCTTGCCGGCGCCGGACGGCCCGCAGATGGCAACGAATTCGCCCTGGGCGGCGCTCAGCCGCACGTCGAGGCGAAACGGCCCCTGCGTACCGTTCAACGCCGTCTGCGCACTCACCTCCAGCACACCCGCGCCATCGCCGCCGTGCATCCACCCTTCCTGTAGAGTTGACTCAATCGCTATATACAGTGAAATATAGCGAATAGGCGGCCCGGCTCGCCATATCGAGGAACCCCATGCGCATCGCTGCAACCCTTGCCCTGTCCGCCGTGGTCGCGGCTTCCCACATTCCGCTGGCGCAGGCCGACGAGCTGACCATCGCCGCGGGCGCGGGCTATCGCCGGCCGGTGACCGAGGCCATCGCCGCCTACGAGGCGCAGTCGGGCGCGAAAGTGGGCCAGGTCTATGGCAACCTCGGACAGGTCTTCGCCCAGGCCCGGGAAAGCGGCAGGATCGGCATGGTCTGCGGCGATCGGGCCATGCTCGAGAAGGCCGAGGGGCTCGCCTTCACGCGCTTCGTGCCGCTGGGCCAGGGCCGGCTGGTGGTGGGCTATCGCCAGGGCCTGAGCCTGGGCGCCCCCGAAGAGATCGCGCGCGACGATATCAAGCGCGTGGCCATCCCGGACGAGAAGAACGCGGTCTACGGCGTCGCGGGCCGGCAGTATCTCGACAAGTCCGGCCTGAGCGCCAAGGTGGACGCCAAGCTGCTGGCGGTGGCCACCGTGCCCCAGGTGACCGCCTACCTGGTCAGCGGCGAAGTCGACGCCGGTCTGCTGAACGCCTCCGACGCCATGGGCGCGCAGGACAAGATCGGCGGCTACCTGCCGGTGGACCCGGCGCTCTACGAGCCGATCCGCATCGACTGCGGGGTCCTGGACGAGCGCGCCGCGCAGGGCCTGGCCGAATTCCTCGATACCGACGCCGTGCGGGACATCGCCAAGAAATACGGCATGTGAGGCATGGCAGGCGGCCTGGGCGCATGGCTGGCCGATCCAGCCCTACTCTTTCCGCTGCGCCTGAGCCTGCAGATCGCGACGGCCACGCTGCTCGTGCACGCGGTGCTGGGGCCGCTGCTCGGCTGGGCGCTGGCGCGGCCGGGATGGCCGGGGCGCACACTGCTCGACATCCTGGTCACGCTGCCGATGGTCTTTCCGCCCATCGCGCTGGGGTTCTTCCTGCTGGTGCTGCTCGGGCGGCGGGGCTGGCTGGGCGGCTGGCTCGACGAGACCTTCGATTTCAGCTTCGTCTTCTCGACCTGGGGCGTGCTGCTGGCTTCCGTCATCGTCGGCCTGCCCCTGATCGTCAAACCGGTCGAAGCCGCCATCGCCGCCCTGCCGGCGCACCTGGCCGAGGCCGCGCGCACGCTGGGCCACGGCGAGTGGTCGATCTTCTTTCACGTGATCCTGCCCAACCTCAAGGCCGCCATCGCCACCGGCCTGCTGCTGGCCACCGCGCGCTCGCTGGGCGAGGTCGGCGTCACCTTGATGCTGGGCGGCAACATCGTCGGACGCACCAACACGATCTCGCTGGAGATCTACAACGCAGTGACCCAGGGCGAGTACCCGCGCGCGGCCGTGCTCTCGGCGGGGCTGGGGGCATTTTCCATCCTCGTCATCCTGATTCTGCGGCTGCGCGGCCCCGAGCGCGGCTGAACCCTGAGAGAACCCCATCGTGTGGATACTGCCCGAAAGCGAGATAGACCGATTGATCTTCGAGGACGCCCCCGGCGGCGATCTGACCACGGCGGCCATGGCCATCGGCGAGCAGCACGGACGCCTGGCGTTGCGCGCCCGCGACGCCATGGTGCTGGCGGGCGTGGAAGTCGCCGCGCGCATGATGGAGCGGGTGGGCCTGCAGGCGCGCATCGAGACGCGCTCGGGCGCGCGGCTCGAACCCGGGGCGCCGGTGCTCTCGGCCACCGGCTCCGCCGCTGCGCTGCACCGGGTCTGGAAGTCGGCCAAGAACCTGATGGAAAGCCTGAGCGGCATCGCCACGGCTACCCGCGCCATGGTCGATGCGGTCGAGGCCGTCGCGCCGGACGTGCGCATCGCCCTGACGCGCAAGACCTTTCCCGGCAGCCGGGTGCTGTCGCAGCTTGCGGCCATGGCGGGCGGCGGCATCGTCCATCGCGCCGGCCTGTCCGAGACCATCCTGATCTTCGCCGAGCACCGCGCGTTCCTGCGGGACGAACCGCTGCACGCGCTGGCCGCGCGCATGCGGCGCGCGGCGCCCGAGCGCAAGATCGAGATCGAGGTCGGCTCCGTCGCCGAGGCGCTCGAGGCCATCGATGCCGGCTTCGACGCCATCCAGTTGGAGAAATTCGCGCCGGCCGGGATGGCCGCGGTCGTCGCGCACGCCCGGTCCCGGCAGCGCCCGCCGCTGATCGCGGCCGCGGGCGGCATCACCCCGGAAAACGCCGCGCAATGCGTGAGCACCGGCATCGGGCTGGTTGTGACCTCGTGGCCGTATGCCGCGCGGCCGCGCGATCTGGCGACCGAGTTCCAGCCGGTCTAGACTGGCCGCGGCCCCGGGGGCGACACCGGCCACAGGCCGCGCGAGGCCCCGTCTCAGGCGACCAGCGCCTGCGCGCCCGGCGTACCGGCCTTCGCCGCCGCGCTGACCCGGGCGCGCTGCCGATCCAGGTGCGAAGCTGATCGATGTCCGGTGCCTTCAGGGCGTGTTTTCGGCGTGGCCCGGGTTCGCCATCAGATCCTGGATTTGGGCATCGGACTTGCCCAGTACCTCACGCAGGATTTCCGCCGTGTGCTGCCCCAACATGGGCGGCGGCACGCGGTATTGCACCGGCGAACCCGAAAAACGCATCGGGCTGGCGGTGATGGGTACGCTGACGCGCAAGGGATGTCCCTGCATTTCTCGGCGCAGCCCGCGCGCCAGGGCCTGCGGGTGGTCGAAGGCCTGGCCGATATCGTTGATGGGGCCGCAGGGCACGCCCACGGCTTCGAGTTGCTCGATCCAATCGTCGCGCCGCCCCTTGCGCATGATCTCCACCAGCAAGGGGATCAGCGCCTCGCGGTTGGAGACACGCAGCCGGTTGGTGGCGAAGCGCGCGTCCGTGCCGAGTTCCGGCGCGCCGATCACCTTGCAGAAGGCACGGTACTGTCCGTCGTTGCCCACGGCGACGATCAGGTGCCCGTCGCCGGCGGCGAACACCTGGTAGGGCACGACGTTCTGGTGCGCGTTGCCGGCGCGTCGGGGCGGCTCGCCGCTCAGGAAGTAATTGGTGTTCTGTCCTGCCAGCATCGCCACATGGCTGTCGAACAGCGCGATGTCCAAGTGCTGCCCCAAGCCGCTGCGCATGCGTTCCTGCAGGGCGGCCAGGATGGCCACGGTGGCGTACATGCCCGTGAAGACGTCGGTGACGGCCACACCAGCTTTCTGCGGGCCGCCGCCGGGCAGGTCGTCCCGTTCACCGGTAATGCTCATCAGGCCGCCCATGCCCTGAATCATGAAGTCATAGCCGGGTCGCTCGGCGAAGGGGCCATCCTGCCCGAACCCCGTGATCGAGCAGTAGATCAGGCGGGGATTGATTTCGCGCAGGCTGTCGTAGTCCAGGCCGTACTTGCGCAGGCCGCCGACCTTGAAGTTCTCCACCAGCACGTCGCTGGCCATGGCCAGCTCGCGTATGACGCAGGCCCCGGCCGGCGTGGCGATGTCCAGGGCCAGCGAGCGCTTGTTGCGGTTGGCGCTCAGGTAATAGGCCGATTCGGCCGTGTCGCCGCCGTCGTGGTCCTTCAGGAACGGAGGGCCCCAGTCGCGCGTATCGTCGCCCGTGCCGGGCCGTTCGACCTTGATCACGTCGGCCCCCAGGTCGGCCAGGTTCTGGGTGCACCACGGGCCGGCCAGGATGCGGCTGAGGTCGAGCACGCGTGTGCCCTGGAGGGGGGGCGTTCGTTGGGTCATGACTGTATCCTTGCGGTGCCGCAGGTCGTTACCTGCGCATGCGCCTTCGCGCGGAGGCGGCCGCCGCGCTTTACGGAACGCCAGGCGGCGAGCGCGTGCGATCGCGTCGATGCGCCGCGGTACCGGAGCACCGCGGCCTTGTTCAATCCGGTTTGATGCCCAGTTCACCGATGGTGGCGGACCAGCGGTCGAACTCCTTGCCGACGAACGCCCGGCATTCGGCGCGGTCCAGGCCCATGGGCTCGGCGGCCTGGAACTTCAGGCTTTTCTGCACCTCGGGGTCCTTCAAGGCTTCCTGCAGCGCATTGTTGAGCTTGTCCAGGACGGCGGCCGGCGTGCCCTTGGGCGCCATCAGCACCTGCCACGTACCCGCTTCGTAGCCCTCCAGACCCGACACGCTTTCCGACAGCGTGGGCACATTGGGCAGCGACGGCGACCGGTGCGCCGATGTCACAGCCAAGGCCGTGACCTGGCCGCTCTGGATGAACGGCAACGCGCTGTTGAACGCGCCCGAATACATGAAGTCCACGTTGTCGGAGGCCACGTCGGTGAGCGCCGGGCCATTGCCGCGGTAGGGCACGTGCTGAAAGCTGGTCTTCAGCCGGTTGGCGATGTCCAGGGCCACCAGATGGTCCATGGAGCCCGTGCCGGACGAGCCCAGGAAATACGACCCGGGCTTGCCCTGCATTTGCTGGAAGAAGGACGCCGCGTCCGCCTTGCCGACCTTCCTGGCCGTCAGCAGCAGCAACGGGACGGCCACCGAGCAGCCGGCGGTCGTCATTTCCGTCTTCGGATTCAGATCGTCGCGGTGATAGAGCGCCGTGGCCGTCGCCATCGACGAGGCCGCGTAGAGCAAGGTGTAGCCGTCGGCCTTGGCGCGCACGAGTTCCTGGCTGGCGATGTTGCCGCCGGCGCCCGGCTTGTTCTCGATGATGACGGGCTTGCCCAGCAATTCGGACACGCGCCTGAACACCACCCGACCGATCGCGTCGGTGGGGCCGCCCGGGGCGAAGCCCACCAGGACGGTGATGGGCTTGGACGGGAAATCGTCGGCAGCGTGCGCCGGAACGGCCGCCACGCCCACGGTCAGCGCTGCCAGCGCGGCGGCGATGCAGTTCATCTTGCTCATTGGATGTCTCCTTGCTCGTTATGGAATCAGCGTGCCAGCCACTGCGGCGCGTGGGCGCCGTTCGGTGCGGGCGGCAGGGCCCAGCGCGCGCGGGTGCGCGAGAACTGCGCCACCGGCGGCAACTGCTGCAGGACGCCATAGGCCGAGTCGCGCGTCTCGATGACCGGCTCCAGACCCTCGGCGAAATGGCGCCGGGGCTGGGCCGGATCGAAGCCGGCGCGCAGGCCCAGGCTCTGCACCCACATCGACGTGCGGGTCAGCGAGACCTTGACGTGATAGCTGCCGCCTTCCCTGGTGCGACGCAGCAGGGCGAGCATGACGCCGGCGGCGCCGAGGTAGCCTGTCAGGTAATCGTTCAGCAGATAGGGCGGCACCACACGCGGGCGGCCGTCGACGGCCTCGCTGTGCGAAATGCCCGCGGCCGTCTGGCCCAACTGTTCGAACCCGCCCCACGCGCCCCAGGGGCCACCGTCGCCGAAGGCCGTCACGGTGACGTAGATCACGCCGGGGCGGATCGCCGCCACGTCGGCGGGGCCCAGCCCGTGGCGCTGCATGCTGCCGGGCCGCCACGACTGCACGACCACGTCGGCGCCGCTGGCCAGTTCGCGCGCCTTGGCGGCATCGCGGGGCGCGTTCAGGTCGATGAAGGCGGAACGCTTGCCGATGTTGGTATCGATGGTCTGGCGGAACGGATCCTGGATCATGGGCGAGGTCACGCGCAGCACGTCCGCGCCGTGTTCGGCCAGCGAGCGCGCCACCACGGGGCCGGCGATCACGTGGCCCAGGTCCAGCACGCGCAGTTGATCCAGCGGCCGTTCGCCGGCGCGGGCCGGTTCCGGCTCGCTGTCGGCGATCTTCTCGATCTCGATCACGGGCCGCTGCGCCAGCCACTGGCCCTGAGGATGGGCGCGCCATTCCTCGGGCGAACGCGAATAGACGCCGGGCAGCTTGCGATCGGCGAAGGCCTGTTCCAGGTCCTCCGCCTTCCAGCGGGCGATCGACTCGGCCAGCGCCGCGGACGTGTTGGGACACTGCAGCAAGTCGAGCACGCCGTCGCGCAAATGCGGGTAGGAACCGATCGGAAAGAACCAGCGACCGTCGGCCGTCCTGTAGTAGTCGGCCTTCAGTTCCGTGAGCAGGGACAAGGCCGGCAGTGCATAGCCGCTCTGGGTCTGGAAGTGGCCGGGGTTCAGCGAGCTGGCGGCCTGCATCCAGTCGATCGCGATCGTCTGGCGCTGGCCGGTGGCCTGGTGGTGCCACTGCTCGACCCCCAGGGCGTAGGCGCCGATGGAGGCCGCCGCCGCAACGGTGATTTTGTGCGGGCTGTCGAAGACCGGCGCGCAGCCGTAAAGATGCAGGCGCCGGGAAGCATCCTGCCCCAGTGCGGGCTCGCAGGCCAGAAGACCGGAGATGGCGTCGTAGGTCTCGTCCGCGCTGTGGGTTGTCTCGCTCATTTCTTCATCCTGGTAAGACGCGAGCGGCAAAGTCTAAGAGTCGTACATATTGCTGTCCAACATATAATTCAGGGGTCTACGAGACATTAAATAGCTCAATATGCTGAACGGTCGTTTGTTGCGTCAATTCATCGCTGTGGCCGAAGAGCTGCATTACGGGCGCGCCGCCCAGCGTGTCGGCATGGCGCAATCGCCGCTCAGCACGGCCATCCAGAAACTGGAGGCTTATCTCGATACGCCCTTGTTCGAACGCAACCAGCGCTCGGTGGCGCTGACGCCGGCCGGGCGGGCGTTCCTGGACGAGGCCTATCAATGGCTGCGCTACGAAGAGGTCGCCGTCGCCCGCACACATTCGGTACGCAACGGCGTGATCGGGCAATTGATGGTGGGTTTCATAGGCAGCACCGGCTATGGCTTCATGCCGGAGCTGGTACGGCAATTCCGCCAAGAGTATCCCCAGGTGCGCCTGCGCCTGATCGAGATGACCACCAAGGATCAGCTAGAACGGCTGCGCGGCCGCTATATCGACGCGGGTCTGTTGCGCACGCCGCTGCCGTACCAGGCGACGGACATCGAAACCCGGCTGTATCGGTACGACCGCCTGATGGCGGCGCTGCCCAAGGCTCATCCTCTGGCGGGACGGCAGATCATCGACCTGCGCGAGCTGGCGCGCGAATCCTTCGTCGCCTTTTCGCGCGAACGGATTCCTGCCGCGCATGCGCAATTGATTTCGGCCTGCGCCAGCGCCGGCTTCTATCCCGACATCGAACAGGAATGCACGCAGATCGCCAGCATCATCTGCCTGGTTGCCGCGGGCGTGGCAGTGGCCTTGATTCCGGGCAACCTGGCCTCGCTGCTCCATTCGGACGTGCGGTATGTGCCCTTGTCCAACGACCCCGCGGGGCTATCCCAATGCGTGTCGCTGGCCTGGCGCAAGGGCGACGACAACCCCGCGCTGGCCTCGTTCCTCAAGGTGGCGGGGGCGCTGCAGGTGGATATCGCCTCACCGGACATCGCTGCACAGCATGACGACTGTGCGGCGACAGGCAAGCACCCCGGCGTCGATAGCGGTTGAGCCCTTCAGCGGCTGCGAGACCGCTGGCTGCATCGGCTGGCCTCACGGCATCGGGGATCCACCGTAAAGACGCCGGAACGGCGTCTGGACCCCTGCCGCAGCCACGGCCCGGGCGCCCGCCCGGCGAAACGAAGCGCCGATGCCGGATCAGGCCGCCGCCTCTGCACCGGCTGCACCGGCGTACGCCTGCAATGCGCAGCCGTCGAGCGTAATGCGATGCATCAGCCGGCGCTGGCCATGGTAGTCGTTGGCCGCATAGTGCCAGGTCGAACGGTTGTCCCACATCGCGATGGAGCCGGGCCGCCAGGTGTAGCGGCAGGTGTGTTCCGGCCGGGAGGCATGTCGGTACAAATAGTCCAGCAGCGGCTTGCTTTCGGCATCCGTCCAGCCCTCGAAGCGCAGGGTGAAGATCGGATTGACGTACAGCACCGGCTCGCCGCTCACGGGATGGGCGATCACCACCGGGTGTACGGCCTCGACCTCGGCCGCATCCGCGTTGCGGAACATGGCCTTGCCGGTCTGCTCGGCCAGTTGCGCCGCGCGGCTCTTGCGGCCGAAGACGTGTTCGGCCGAATGCACCGCCTTCAAGCCCATCAAGGTGCGCTGCAGGCCCGGCGACAGCGTCTTGAACGCCAGGCTCAGGTTGGCGAACAGCGTATCGCCGCCATACGCGGGCAACTCGCGCGCGACGAGGATCGACCCCATGGCCGGGATCTGGTCGTAGCTGTGGTCCGTATGCCAATCCCCGCCGATGTTGGCGGTGTCGAACTCGCCTTTGTTCACCGTGGCGATCTCGGGATGGCCTTCCACCGGAATGAAGAATCGATTGACCACGATGTCGCCCAGGCTGCGCGCGAACGCGAGGTGCTGCGCGGGTGTGATGTCCTGGTCGCGGAAGAACACCACGCCGTATTGCGTGTAGGCCTGCCGGATGGTGGCCAGCGTGTCCTCGTCCAGCGCACGGTCCAGGCGCACCCCGCGCAGTTCCACCCCGCATCCGCCGGTGACCGGACGAATTTCTATCGCTGCCATGTCTCTGCCCTCTATTTTAAGAATGAGAATTCTAATTCTTATTTTGGCGTGAGGGCAAGAGGGCTTTCGGGTGCAAGCCACGCGGGGCCAGGCGTCGAGCCCGGCAGGCCGACTCCCGGAGCTGACGCGCCGCTACGCGGATGGAGCGGTCAACGCCTCCAGCTCGCCCAGCCAGCGCATCGCCTGCTCGCGCGAGCCGCCGCACATCTGCGCGCTGGGCTGCAGCCCGGCGCACACCGCCGGCCGCTCGGGACGATCGAAAATGCGGCAGCGTTCGTGCTCATCGAGCTGCACGCAGCGCACCCCCGCCGGCTTGCCGTGCGGCATGCCGGGGATCGCGCTGGAGATCGAAGGCGCCGTGCAACAGGCGCCGCATTGGGGACGACAGTACATGGCGAGACTGTAGCAGGCAGGGTATGCCCGGCCGGGACATGCCGCCGCCTTGCTCTTAGAATGCAGCATGTCGTCGACGCCGCCCACCCCGTTCCTCGGTACCCGCACCGCCGCCGAGTCCGCACTGGAGGACATGACCTCCCTGCGGATCTTCGTGAAGAGCGTCGAGCTGGGCAATTTCTCCGAGGTCGCGCGCCGGCTGGGGGTCACGCCGGCCGCGGTGTCCAAGCGGGTCGCGTCGCTGGAGGCGCGCCTCAACCAGCGGCTGCTCAACCGGAACACGCGCGGGCTGTTCGCCACCGAGGCGGGGCAACGGCTGTACGAACGCTGCGTGCGGGCCCTGGACGAACTCGACGCCGCCGCCGCCGAACTGGCCGACGCCGGCGACAAGCCTTCGGGCCATCTGCGCATCACCGCGCCGCTGTTGCTCGGCTCGGAGTTCATCGGGCCCTACGTGCCGGCCTTCCTGCAGGACAACCCCGGGCTCAGCCTGGACCTGAATTTCTCCATATCGCGCCTGGACCTGTTCCAGGAGCGCATCGACATCGCGGTACGCATCGCCGAACGGCTCGAAGAAGGCCTGATCGCGATCGAACTCGCGCCCTATCGCCGGCTCTTCTGCGCCGCGCCCGGCTACCTGGCCAAGCATGGCGCGCCGGGCACCCCATCGGACCTGGTCCGGCACAACTGCCTGGTGTCGCGCGGCACCTCGCCCAACCGCGCCTGGCCGTTCAGGCAGGACGGCGACGTGGGGCACGTCATGGTCAGCGGCACCCTCTGCAGCGACAACTCGCATACCGTGCGGGCCTGTGCCGAAGCCGGGCTCGGCATCATGATGGCCCCGCTCTGGCTGGTGCACGAGGCGCTGCAGGCGGGCCGCCTCGTGCCGGTCCTCCCAGACCATGCGCCGCCCGACCGTGCGGTGTATGCCGTGCTGCTGCAGCGTTCGGACAAGGCGCCCAAGCTCGCGGCAGCGGTCGGCTTTCTGCGGGCCTGCCTCGCGCGGCTGCCGAGGTGAACGGGCGGGCTGCCCTTGCCCGCCGGCCTGGGCCTGTCGGCGCTGTGGACCCTTGGCGAGCCCAGCAGCATTGACAGGCCGCTAGACGAAGCGGCAGTTCACCCAGCCCAGTTCGCCGTAGTCCACGGCGAACACATCGCCCGCGCGCGCCGGGACCGGCCGGGTGAACGAGCCGGCGAGGATGATCTGGCCCGGCTCCAGGAAGGCGCCATGCGCGGCCAGCTTGTTGGCCAGCCAGGCCACGCCTGCCGCGGGATGGTTCAGCACACCCGCCGCCAGCCCGGTCTCCTCGATCACGCCGTTGCGCCCGAGCAGGGCGCCGACGCGGCGCAGGTCGAGCGCGTCGGGACGCACGGGGCGCCCGCCGAGCACGATGCCGGCGTTGCCGGCATTGTCGGAGATGGTGTCGCGCACCGTGCGCGGGGCGCCGGAATCGGGATCGATCTGCTGCGAACGCGCATCGATGATTTCCAGCGCCGGCACCACGTAGCGCGTCACGCGCAGCACATCCCACAGCTCCACCCCCGGCCCGCGCAGCGGTTCGTCGAGGATGAAGGCGAGTTCCACCTCCAGCCGGGGCGCGATGAAGCGCTCGACCGGTATGTCGCCGCCCTCGGCAAAGCGCATCGAATCGAGGAGTACCCCGTAGTCGGGCTCGTCGATCTGCGAGGCCTGCTGCATCGCCCGCGAGGTGAGGCCGATCTTGTGCCCGATGACGCGGTGCCCCGCCTCGACCTGCCGCGTCACCCAGCAGCGCTGGACCGCGTAGGCATCGGCCACGGTCATGTCGGGATGCTCCAGCGCGAGCTGCCGTATCTGCCGGCGCGAGGCCTGGGCACGGTCCAGCGCTTGCGCGAGATGCTCCACCGTTTGCGCGTCCAGTCTGCGTTCGGTCGTCATGCCGGCACCTCGTGCTCGAACGCCACGACCGGGTTGCGCAGCAGCCCGACGCCGGCGATCTCCACGTCGAGGACGTCGCCCGGCGCCATCCACAGCGGCGGGTTGCGGCTCATCCCGACGCCCTGCGGCGTTCCCGTGGCAATGATGTCGCCCGGATGCAGGGTCGTGAAGGTACTGACATACGCGATGATGGCGGGCACGTCGAAGAGCATGTCGCCCACGCTCGCGTCCTGCACCACCTGGCCGTTCAGACGGGTCACGAGGCGCAGATCCGCCGGCGAATCGATCTCGTCGCGGGTCACGATCCACGGGCCGATGCTGCCGCTGCGCTCGAAGTTCTTGCCCGCCGTCACCTGCGCGCTGTGGCGCTGGAAATCGCGTACGGAATTCTCCGCCAGGCAGCAGTATCCGGCCACGCAGGACATGGCCTCGGCGGCGGACACGCCGCGCACCGGGCGGCCGATGACCACGCCGAGCTCTCCCTCGTAGTCGAACGCCTCGGAGCAGGACGGACGCACCACGGCCTGGCCGTGCCCCACGAACGAGTCGGCGAAACGCGGGAAGAGCGACGGATAGCGCGGCAGCTCGCGGCCCGCCTCACCGGCATGGCTCGCGTAGTTCAGGCCCACGCACAGAATCTTGTCCGGACGCGGCACCGGCGGCAGCCATTCCACAGCCTCCAGCGGGATGCGGGCACGCGCGCCGTCCGCAGCCGCGGCAATGGCGTCCACACCCGCGGCCAGCGCCGTCCGCATGCACGGCCAGGCATCCGCCAGCGGCACGATCGATGCCTCCAGCACCTGCCCCCACCCCTCGATGCCCTGCCAACGATAGCTTGCAAGTCTCATGGTCGAAATCTCCCGGCGGCGCTCAGGAAAACCGCATCCGGGCGCCCTGCGTCAGGGGCAGGGGCAGCCCGGCGCCCGTTTCCCGGCATGCCTGGTAGGCACGAATCGCCATCGCAAGGTCCGATACGCCCATGCCGACCGCCTTGAACAGCGAGATGCTGCCGGGCGCGCGCGTCGGCGTGACGGCGCCGCGCACGATGTCCCCGATGGTGGCGACCCTGCCCCAGCCCTGCGGCCCCTCGTCCGTCCCGAAGCGATCGATGAATTCCCTGGACGACTTGCGCACGTTGGCGACGTCGTCGACCGCCACGATGCCCGCGCGATCGAGCACGTCGGCATGCAGTTCCGCGTTGGCGGGCAGGATGGCGCCGACGGCATTGACGTGCGCCCCGTCGGCGATCATCCCGGCCTGAAGGAACGGCGTGCGCGCGCGCGTCACCACGGTCACGATGTCGGCCGCCGCCGTCGCGGCCTCGATCGAATCGCAGGCTTGCACATCGAGGCCCAGCCGCTCGACCAGATCCCGGGTGCAGGCCTCGCGGCGCTCGGCGCTCGGGCTCCACACGCGCACGCGCCGCAGCGGCCGCACCGCGTGGATCGCGGCCACCTGGGCCAGCGCCTGCCGGCCCGATCCCAGCAGGGCCAGGTCGCCGGCATCCTCCGCCGCCAGCCATCGCGTGCCCAGCCCGGTCATGGCCGAGGTGCGCAATTGCCCGAGCACGTTGGCCTCGAGCATGGCGAGCAGCCGGCCCGCGCGCGTATCGAACAGGGCATACAAGGCCTTCGCGCCATCGGGCGTGTTGACCCAGGTCTTGTATCCGCCGAATCCCGCGGCGGGCAGCACCGCGCCCAACGCGTGCAGGGAACTGCGCGCGTCGAATGTCCCCAGCGCTTTCTCTATGTTGGCCCCTTGCCCGGCGGCCACTTGCGCGGTCCTTTCCTGCAGCGCCTCGATCGCCTCGGCCAACGACACCGAGCCCGCCACGTCGGCCTCGCTCAGCCATAGTGCAGTCGTCATCACTCCTTTCCTCCAGGTCGGTCATTCGGATCCGGCGCAGTCTGCGCCAGCGCGCACCGGCGGGGCAATGCCGCGCGCGGAACAACTACTGTTCCAGCCACGAACAGCCTGCAATACCAGGCGCCGCGGGCTGCTCGCGCCCGGAACAACAGTTGTTCCCATGCGTGCATTGAAGCCGCCCATGTGCCCTCCTATAGTTCGGTCCTCGACATGCGGGTCGTACGCAACGGCTTCCCGCAGGAGCCCCATAAAGACAAAGGAGACACGCCATGCAAGGCAAACGAATCGGCGGGCAGGCGCGCCGGCGCGCCCTACGGCTGCTCGGCGCAATCGGCGCCGGGCTCGCGCTCGCGGCGGCCGGCCCCGCATTCGCGGCTTGGCCCGACAAACCCGTCAGGCTCATCGCGCCGCTGGCCGCAGGCTCGGCGCCGGACGTGATCGCCCGCATCCTCGCCCATGAGCTCGGCGAGCTGTGGCAGCAGACGGTGGTCGTGGAGAATCGTCCGGGCGCCGGCGGCATCATCGGCCTGGAGGCGACCCGCCAGGCGCCCGCCGACGGCCATACCCTGGCGCTGGTGCACGCCAGCGCGGCCGTCGTGACACCCGTGACCTTCAAGAGCGCGCGATACGACATCGAACGCGACTTCGACACCATCGCCACCGTCGGCTATACGCCCATCGCGATGGTGGCCAACCCCGGCGCGCCGGCCACCAGCCTCGCCGAAGTGATCGAAGCCAGCCGCGCGAAACCTGGCGAAGTCGACCTGGGCAATCCGGGCCGCACCACCAGCGCGCACCTGGCCGGCGAACTGCTCAACCAGCAGGTGGGCGCCAGGCTGTTCCCGGTGCCCTTCTCCGGCAATGGCGTGCAGGCGGTAGTCGGCGGCGACGTGCCTTACTACGTGGACGGCGTCGCGCCACTGCTGCGCATGGTCGAGGCCGACCGGGTACGGCCGATCGCGGTATTCGCCGATCGCCGCCTCGACGGGCTCGAGGCCTTTCCGCTCGCGACCGACGTGGACCCCGGCCTGGTCGTGACCGGCTGGTTCGTCGTGGCCTCGCCTGCCGGCCTGCCCGAACCCTTGATCGAAAAGATCAATGCCGACGTCAATCGCGTCCTCGCCAAGCCCGAGGTGGCCCGGCGTTTCCGGGAGTTCGGCACCTACCCGCAGCCGGGCACGGTCGCGCAGGCGCGCGACTTCGTTCGACAGGAGAAAGAGCGCTACGCGCAGATCATCCAGCGCGCGGGCATCCAGCCCGAATAGCGCACACCGGAGCACGACATGCAGAATCCCGTGCAGGCCCTGGTCCTGGACTTCTTTCACGCGCTCGACCGGCGCGATCACGCGGGGGCCGCGGCATTGTTCGCACCCGCCGGCACCTGGCTGCGGCAAGGCCGTCTACTGACCGGCCCGGACGAGGCGCTCGCCGCGCTCGACGCGCGCCCCGCCAATCGCAGCACCTGCCACCTGGTGAGCAACATGCGCATACGGCAGACCAGTGAGACGCAATGGCTGGCGACGTACTACCTCACCGCGTTCGAAGCGCTGGCGGGCGACGACGGCGCGGCAGGCGAGCCCAGGCTCGCGGCGATCCTCGAGTGCACGGATGTGCTGGACTGCCAGGACGGCAGTTGGCGCATCGCCGACAAACGCAGTCGCCGAGCCCTGTCGGCGACACCGCCCACCCGTTGACCGATCCCGGAGCCCGACCATGACCCAGGACCCGACTGCCGCACGCCTCATGGACGTCAGCGGCACCATTCCACCCAACTCCACTCCCTGGACCCCCGTACGCGTCCCGGCCGCCGCCATCGAGGCCGAAATCGCGCGGCTCTCCCATGGGCCGGCACCGGCGGGCGGCCGCCGCTGCACCCTCATCGTCCACCCCGAGTCCGGCGAGGTGCCCGGCTTCGCGCCCGGCGTTCAGGTCGCGATCCAGGTCCTGCTGCCGGGCGAAGAGACCGCGCCCCTGCGCCTGAACGCCGGCCAGGTCGAGCTGTGCATCCGGGGGACGGGCACCGTGCACGTGGCAGAGCGCGCGATGACGCTGGGCCGGTGGGACGTCGCCATGATCCCCTCCATGCAGCGCCACTGGCACCGCAACGACGGCGATGAGCCCTGGGTCCGCTTGTCGTACTCCAACGCGCCGCTGTTGCAGCGGCTGGGCGTACTTTACGTGGAGCACGGCGACGGCCTGTCCGACGCCGGGCCGCGCCCCCAGGCCGAGGCGGCGGCGGCCTACACGCGCGGCACGGCCCCGGACGTGGCGGTCGCGGACGGCGGCCGCATCCGCGGCTACGAGTTCCTCACGGACATCCAGGTCGTCGACAACCGCCCCCTCGTCTGGCCCTGGGAAGCGGTGGCAACCCAACTGTCCGGCGAGCCGGGGGACGGCAAGCGCACCATCATGCTGCTCTACAACCCGGCCACCGAACGGCGCAACGGCACCACCCACAGCTTTTTCGCGACCATGACCCGCGTCCCGCCCGGGTCACCGCCGCGCAAGCCCGGCAGGGGCCACCGGCACAGCTCGGTGGCGATCAACTACCACTTCCAGGGCAGCGGACACAGCATCGTGGACGGCCATACGATCGCGTGGCAGGCCGGCGACCTGCTGCTCTCGGCGCCCGGATGGTCCGAGCATGCCCACTTCATCTCGCCGGAGGGCGCCAGCATCCTGACCATACAGGATCACCCGCTGCACATCGGGATGGAGTCCCTGATCTGGCAGGAACGCATGGACGGGCCGATCCTGACCCTGGGCTCCGAGCCTGGCCAGACCGGCTACGTCGGGCCCCGGCAGGCCGGCGACTGAGCGCGCCGGGCGGGCGGCGCCCCGGATTGGGGGATAATGCGATGCCAATCCTCGCACCATGTCCCGCCGTCTCGTCGCCCACCTCGACATGGACGCCTTCTACGCGTCCGTGGAACTGCTGCACCGCCCCTTCCTGCGCGGGCTGCCGGTGGTCGTGGGCGGCCGCCGCCGCCAGCCGCTCGAAGCCGACCCCGAAGACCTTTCCACCTGGCCGCGCCTGCGCGACTACGTCGGGCGCGGCGTGGCCACCACGGCCTCCTACGAAGCCAGAGCCCTCGGCGTGCATTCCGCGATGGGCCTCATGAAGGCTGCCGCGCTGGCACCGGACGCCATCCTGCTGCCCGCCGACTTCGAGGAGTACCGGCGCATGTCGCACCGCTTCAAGGAGGCCGTGGCCGAGATCGCGCCGGTGATCGAGGACCGCGGCATCGACGAGATCTATATCGACCTCACGGACGTGCCCGGCGCGTTCGACGCCACGCCCGACGACCGCCTGGCCGGCGCCCGGGCACTCGGGCAGCGCCTGCAGCAGGCGGTGCGCAACGCCACGGGCCTGAGCTGTTCGCTCGGCGTGACGCCCAACAAGCTCCTGTCCAAGCTGTGTTCCGACCTGGACAAACCCGGCGGCGTCACCGTCCTCGACATGGACGACATCGCCGCGCGCATCTGGCCGCTGCCGCCGGGACGCATCAACGGCATCGGGCCCAAGGCGCGCGAAAAGCTCGAGCAGGCCGGCATCCGCAGCATCGGCGAACTCGCCGCCGTCGAGCCCGCCTGGCTGATCGCCAAGTTCGGCAAGTCGACCGGCGCCTGGATGCACGAAGCCGCGCATGGCCGGGACGAGCGTCCGGTCGTCACCCACCGCGACCCCAAGTCGGTCAGCCGGGAAACCACCTTCGAGCGCGACCTGCACGCGCGCCTGGACCGCGACACGCTGGGCGGCATCTTCACCGGCCTGTGCGAAAAAGTCGCTGCGGACCTCGCGCGCCACGGCCTGGTCGGCCGCACCATCGGGCTCAAGCTGCGCTTCGACGACTTTCGCACCGTCACCCGCGACCACAGCCTGGACGCCTACACCGCCGACGCCGGCACCATCCGCTGGGCCGCCGGGCAATGCCTCAAGCGCATCGAGCTGACCCGCCGCATCCGGCTGCTGGGCGTGCGCGTGGGCACGCTCGCCGCCAACGACGCGATCCCGGCCGAGCCGCGCCCGGCGCGCGGCCGCGGGAGCCCCGAGTCGCTGCCGCTGTTCGAGGATCTGGACTGAGCCCGCGAGGCAGCCGCCATGAGCCTGCGCAAGCCCGCCGCCGCGGCGGCGGGCTGCGCATCCGCGGCAGCGCACGGGCAATCCATGGCAGCGGTGCTACCATCCCCACATCGGCCGTCCATCCGGGCCGATGTCTTCCCAGCACCGCCGTGTCCACCTGGAAACCTTCCCCCTCCCTTGCCGATATCGATGCCGAGCGCTGGGCGCAGCTCGCCGCCGGCGACCCCACGCTGAGCGCGGCGTTCCTGGGCGCGCTGCAGGCGAGCGGGTCGGCCTCGCAGGACAGCGGCTGGCAGCCCGCGCACCTGGTTCGCGAGGGCGCTTCGGCGGTGCTGCCGCTCTACGCCAAGTCGCATTCCTACGGCGAATACGTGTTCGACCACGGCTGGGCCAACGCGGCCCACCGGGCCGGATTGCGCTACTACCCCAAGCTGGTGACGGCGGTACCGTTCACGCCGGCCGCCGGCCGCCGGCTGCTGACGGGCACGGCAGCCTTGGACGCCACCCTCGCCGGCGAGGCTTACGCCGCCGTGCGCGCGCTGGCCGAGCGGGGGCAGGTCTCGTCCTGGCACCTGCTCTTTCCCGACGACAGCGAAGCGCCCGCCTGGGCGTCGACGGGCCTGTTGCACCGCCTGGGGTGCCAGTATCACTGGTTCGACCGCGGCTACGGCGACTTCGACGGCTTTCTCGGCCGCTTCCGCCAGAGCCGGCGCAAGACGGTCAAGCGCGAGCGCCGGCTGGTCGCGGAACAAGGCGTGGACCTGGCCACCCTGGACGGCACACAGCTCGAGCCGCACCACTGGCAGGTGTTCTACCAGTGCTATCGCGACACCTACGAGAAGCGCTCGGGACACGCCGGTTATCTGAACCAGGCGTTCTTCGCGGCGATGGCGCGCGACATGCCGGAACAGGTGGTGATGACGCTGGCCACCCATGAAGGCCGCTATGTGGCCGCGGCGCTGTGCCTGCGCTCGGCCGACACGCTGTACGGGCGCTACTGGGGCGCGCTCGACGACTTCGCGAACCTGCATTTCGAGGCCTGCTACTACCAGGGCATCGAATACTGCCTCGCGCACGGCTTGACGCGCTTCGATCCCGGCGCGCAGGGCGAGCACAAGATCCCGCGCGGCTTCGAGCCGGTGCTGACGCACTCGTTCCACTGGCTGGCCGAACCCAGGCTGGCGAACGCGGTGGCCGACTTCCTGGCCGAGGAGCGGGTGTATATGCAGGACTACGCGCGAGACGCCCGCGAGCTGCTGCCGTTCCATCGGGCGCCGGCGCCCGAGTGAGGCCGGCCGCGCCGTCGCGGGCGGCGCCCGGGCGCCCAGCGCTCACCCGTCGGTCCAGACCACGGCGCTGCGGCCTCGCGTCAAGTCCACCACCAGGCTCGCCGCAGCCTGCGCCCGGTCCTCCGGTACGGCCAGCCTCACGCTGACACCCTCGGCGCCATAGCGCTCGTCCTGCAGGCGGGCGTCCAGCTCGGCCAGGCGAGCGCGCAGCAGGGGCAACTCGGCGAAACCGCAGTCCAGCTCGCCTTCGCGCATCGGTACCCAGGGGACCAATGACGCGTTGCGCAGGCAGGCCGCGGCGCACCCGCCGTAGGCGCGCACCAGCCCGCCAGTCCCGAGCTTGACCCCACCGAACCAGCGCGTGACCACGAGCATGACCCGATCGCACTGCGCGCCTTCGATCGCCTGGAGGATGGGCTTGCCCGCCGTGCCGGTGGGCTCGCCGTCGTCCTGGAAGCGGTACTGCCGGCCGATCCGATAGGCCCAGCAGTTGTGCGTAGCGGCGGGGTCGGCCACCTCGGCCAGAAAGGCGAGCGCCGCCTCGGGCGTATCGACCGGCGCGGCGAACGCGGCGAAGCGGCTCTTGCGGATCTCCTCGCGGTACTCGGCTAGGGTAGCCAGGGTAAGGACGGCACTCATGTACAGGCAGGTAAAGGCAAGCAGACGCGCCGGGGCAGCGCGGCCTGCCCACACTATAGCCAGGGCGGGCGCATGCCGGCCACGCGCCGCGGCCTCGAACAGGGCGGTACGGAAAATGCTTGTTCCCCGAGCGCCAAGCCACTGTCCGTTGCCTGGCCTCGTGCAAGGGAGAAACATTCCATGAATACCGTCGTCGCCCAGAGCCAAACACCGCGCATGAGCTGGGGAGCGATCTTCGCGGGCGTGAGCCTGTCGCTCGTCGTCTACCTGCTTCTCGGGGTGCTCGGCACCGCCGTCACCGTCACGCTGGCCAATCCGCTCGCACCGGGCTCCGGTGCGGGCACCGGCCCGTACACGGGCCTGTGGGTGGTCGCGAGCACCGCGGCGGCCGTCGCCTGCGGTTCCTATTTCGCCGGTCGCTTCGCCAACAACTACGGCGCCCTGCACGGCTTGCTGTCCTGGGCGCTGACCACGCTGCTCACGGTGTACATCTTCACCTCGTCGGCGGGCGGGATCTTCGGCATGGCCGCTTCCGCCGCGGCGGAAGGCCTGCTGCTCGCGCCCGAGAGCCTGAGCTGGGCTGCGTGGTGGACGCTGACCGCCCTGCTCGTGGGCGCCGTGATCGCCACGACCTGCGGCCACCTGGGCTACCGGGGCCAGCTCCTGGTGTATCGCGACGCCGATGGCCGCACCGAGGTGATCCGCGCCTGAGAGGCAAGCCCCCCTACGCGCTGACGCCCGCCCCCCAGGGGCGGCACTGGCGGACCGGCAAAGCCGGATCCGCTGTGCCCTGGATCGCATCACCACCGCTTCATACGCCGGGGCGGGCGCGCAGCGCCATGGATACCTGGGATGACGTGATCGGCTAGCCGCTTCAGGCCACGCCGTCGAACACCACGACCGAACGCGCCAGCTCGCCCCGGCGCAATTCGTCCAGGGCGTCGTTGATGCTCTCCAGGCCGATGCGCGAGGCGATGAGCTTGTCCAGGTGCAGCTTGCCCTGCAGGTAGAAGTCCACCAGCCCCGGCATGTCCACCGGGAAGCGGTTCGAGCCCATCAGGCTGCCCTGGATGCGCTTCTCGGACAGGAAGTCGGTGCCGCGCAGCTCGATCTTGACGCCCGGCGGGATCATGCCGATCACGTTGGCGGTACCGCCCCGGCGCAGCATGCGGAAAGCCTGCTCCGTCGTCACCTTCAGGCCGACCGCCTCGAAGCTGTGATGCACGCCGCCGTTCGTCATGTCCACCACGTCGGCGACGACATCCCCATCGGCCAGGACCGTGTCGGTGGCGCCGAAAGCGCGCGCCAGTTCGAGCTTGCCCGGCACCCGGTCGATCGCGATGATGCGCCCGGCGCCCGCAATCGCCGCTGCGTTGATGGCGCACAGGCCGATTCCGCCGCAGCCGATCACGGCCACCGTATCGCCCGGACGCACGCGCGAGGTGCGGGTCACGGCGCCGTAGCCCGTGACCGCGGCGCAGCCGATGAGGGCGGCCCGGTCGAGCGGCATGTCGCGACGGATCGCCACGCAGGCGTTCTCGTGCACCAGCATCTGCTCGGCGAATGCGCCCAGCCCCAGCAGTTGCTGCACCGGCACCTGCTCGCGCACCAGGCGCGGCTCGTCGTCAGGCTGCGGGCGCACGCGCGGGCTGACGCAACGCGACAGGAAACCGCTCACGCAATGCTCGCAGTAGCCGCAGAAGATCGACAGGCAGGTGACGACGTGATCGCCGGGCTTGACGGTGCCCACCTCGCTGCCCACCGCCTCGACGACGCCGGCCGCTTCGTGGCCCGGCACCACCGGCACCGGCGTGGGATAGATGCCGTCCGTGAAGTGCAGGTCGGAGTGGCACACGCCCACCGCGGCCGTGCGGATCAGCACTTCGCGCGGGCCGGGCTTGCGCACGGCGATGTCCTGGATCACCAGGGGTTGCTGGGGCTCGACGAGGACTGCGGCTTTCATGGGGACCATTCTCCTTGGCGATCGATCATTGAAAACGCATCATTGTCGCTCGGCGGCCCCCGCGGCCATGGCGGAAAACCCGCGTCCGTGCTGCATGGCGGAACACGGCCGCCGTGCCCGCACGGCGCCTCGGAGCCCGAGCCTCTCGCCACGACCCACCCCCTATTGCGTTTCTCCGCACGCCGAGTTAGTATCAAGGGCTTTTTTCCAAATTCCCCCACGTGTTGCACATAGCTCTTGCGAGCAGCCAAGGCGCAATGATGGCCGCGGCGCGACGTGGCAATGGGCCGGCAGCACCGCGGCGCATTGCATTGCATAGCGGCACACAGCCCTTTTCGCAGTGATGGTCTAGTAGCCATCCGGCCAAACGGAAAGATACGGCAGTCGGGGTCTTAGGCAATCGCAACGGCAAGCCGCCCACGGCGGCAAGGCAATGTCCCGGTTCTGGCCGGTGTGCCTGCTGCGATGATCGGGCACGGACGAGGCATAACGTCCTGGCCCACGGAAGAAAGCTCCTTTTTCACTCTTTTGGATTGACCGTCATGAAATCCTTTGTTGCCAAGCCGGCCGAAGTGAAGCGTGACTGGTATGTGATCGACGCGAAGGGCAAAGTCCTCGGTCGTGTGGCCAGCGAAGTCGCACACCGTCTGCGCGGAAAGCACAAGCCGGAATACACGCCCCACGTCGACACGGGCGATTACATCGTCATCATCAACGCTGCCGATATCGTCGTTACCGGGAACAAGGCGCTGGACAAGCGCTACTACCGCCACTCGGGCTACCCCGGTGGGATCACCGAAACCACGTTCGAGAAGATGCAACAGCGCTTCCCGGGCCGTGCGATCGAGAAGGCCGTCAAGGGCATGCTGCCCAAGGGCCCGCTCGGTTACGCGATGATCAAGAAGATGAAGATTTACGCCGGCGCGGAGCACCCGCACAGCGCTCAGCAGCCCAAGCCGCTCGAGCTCGCCTCCGCCGTCGCCAAGAGGAGCCGCGCATGATCGGTAACTGGAATTACGGCACTGGCCGTCGCAAGACGTCCGTCGCCCGCGTGTTCCTGAAGAAGGGCACGGGCCAAATCATCATCAACGGCAAGCCCGTCGACGAGTACTTCGGCCGCGAAACCGGCCGCATGGTCGTGCGCCAGCCGCTGGAACTCACCAACCACCTCGAATCGTTCGACTTCAAGGTCAACGTGCAGGGCGGTGGCGAATCGGGTCAGGCCGGCGCCGTGCGCCACGGCATCACCCGCGCGCTGATCGACTACGACGCGACGCTCAAGCCGACGCTCTCGCAAGCCGGTCTGGTCACGCGCGACGCCCGCGAAGTCGAACGCAAGAAGGTCGGCTTCCACAAGGCACGTCGCCGCAAGCAGTTCAGCAAGCGCTGATCGCTTCCCGGAGCAGGCTCGTATGGCTGCTCCCGGCAGGAAAAACGCCCCGGCATGCCGGGGCGTTTTTTTTATCAGCACTCCGCCCGCAGCCAGGCGGCACGGACTTCGGCGGCCAATGCGATCAGCAGTCGGCCGTACTCGGCCACCGTCGCTTCTTCCACATGCGGCAGCGGCTCCGGAAAGCTGATGTTGATCGCATACAGGACGCCGTCGGGCGCGCGCAGCGGTACCGCCAAAGAGGTCATGCCGGCCTGCCATTCCGCCCGGCAAAGCCCCACCTCCCGCACCGAGCGTATCGCCGCGTCTATCTCGGCCTGCACGCTCGGCCACGCTGCTCCGTGTGTCTGCCGCAAGCGCCGCAGCATGGTTTTCCGTTCGCCAGCCGGCAGGCCGGCCAGAAACGCCCGGCCCAGCGCCGTCAAGCTCATGGGAATGCGCGACCCGGGAACGATGCGGCGGAATATGCCCAGGCGGCTCAAGCGGACCGACTCCAGGTAGATCATGTCGGGCCCATCGGACTGAGCCAGGCCGACATTCACACGGCGCCCCTCCGCCAGCCCGCGCATGAGCGGCAGCGCGACTTCCAACCGGCGCTCCGAACTTCGATATGCCTGCGCCAGGCCGAGGCAGACCGCCGTCAGCCGGTAGCCTCGCTCGCCGTGGTCGTAGGCCAGGAATCCGGCGTCGACCAATGAGCGCGTCAGGCGACTGACGGTCGGACGCGGCAGGCCCGCGCGCGCGGCGAGCTCCGCATTGCAGAGCGCCCCGCCGCCCACGCGAAACGCTCTCAACAAGGCCAGTCCGCGCTCCAGCGACTGGCTGCCCGGTGTGCTCCTGACGAAGCTGCCGCTCGCTCGTGAACGGGCTCGCGTGGACATCACCGCAACCATGCTGATTTTTCGTAATTTCGCATTCCGAAATTCTAATCTTGTCGCGGCGTTCCGGCTTCCCGATACTGGCTGGCAAGCGCAACAGGAATGCAGCATATGGCAGAACAAAGCACCGAAAGACGATTCCCCGACCTGGACTATCGCGTCGAACAGCGCGTCGCCGTCATCACCTTCCACCGTCCGGACCGCCTGAACGCGTGGACGCGCACGCTGGAAGCGTCGCTGCGGCAGGCGCTCGATACCGCGGCGCAGGACGACGAGGTCCGCTGCATCGTACTCACCGGCGCAGGCCGCGCCTTCTGCGCCGGCATCGACATGCAGATGCCGGGCGACGGCGATATCCCGGGTCGGTCCGGCGATGCGCGGGACGAAGCGCAGCGCTACGGGTACATCGGGCAGATCGAGAAGCCGCTGATCGCCGCCATCAACGGCGCAGCCGTCGGCGTCGGGCTGTGCATCGCACTGTACTGCGACCTGCGCTACGCAGCAGCAGGCGCGAAGATCGCAGCGCCGTATGCCCGGCGCGGGCTGGCCGCCGAGCATGGGATCGCGTGGCTGCTGCCCCGGCTCATCGGGCCGATGCATGCGATGGACATGCTGCTGAGCGGCAGGACGCTGACGGCCGAGGAAGCGGACCGCATGGGGCTCGTGCACTGCCTCCCGGCGCAAGGCTTCATGGACGCCGTGCTGCTGAAGGCCCGCGAACTTGCCGGCACCACGTCGCCGCGCTCGGTGCGCGTCATGAAGCGCCAAGTCAACGAGGCCCGCTACCAGACGCTCGGCGTAGCGACGCAAGCCGCCGATCGCGAGATCGCCGCGTGCCGAGACACCGAAGACTTTCGCGAGGGCGTACGGCACTTCCTGGAGAAGCGCGCGCCCCGCTTTACGGGAAGATGATCATGCAAGGTCAACAACCGACCGCCATCCACCCCCTGCGCGGAATACGCGTCATCGAGATGGGGCAAAACATTGCCGGCCCCTATGCGAGCGAGATCCTCGCCACGCTGGGCGCGGACGTCGTCAAGGTCGAGCGACCGGGCACCGGCGACGATGCGCGCGGCTGGGGGCCGCCGTTCTGGCGCGAGACGGCCACGACGTTCCAGGCCATGAACCACGGCAAGCGCAGCATCGTGCTCGATCTGAAGTCGCCCGAGCACGTGCGCTGGCTGCGCGACTACGCGACCGAAGCCGACGTATTCGTCCAGAACATGCGGCCGGGGGCGCTGGCGGAACTCGGACTGGGGCCGGATGTGCTCTGCGCCGCCAATCCGCGCCTGGTCTACTGCTCGCTTTCCGCGTTCGGCCACAAAGGTCCCAAGCATCTGAGCCCCGGCTACGAGCCCATCGTGCAAGCGTATGCAGGGCTGTTCAGCGTCAACGGGGCGCAGGACGGGCCACCCGCCCGCGTGGGCATGCAGGTGCTCGATCTCGGCAGTGGGGTATGGGCAGCCCTGGGCTGCATCGCAGCGCTCTTTCAGCGCGCGAGTACCCAGCGCGGCTGCGTGGTCGACACCTCGCTCTTCGAAACCGCGCTGGGATGGCTGCAGGTCCTGCTGGCCGGCTTCCAGGCCACGGGCGAACAGCCCGCCCGGCATCGCAGCGGCAATCCGAACGTCGTCGTTTTCCAGGCACTCCCGACGGCCGACGGGGAAGTGCTCGTGGCCGCGGCCAACGACCGCCTGTTCGCGAAACTCGCACGCATCGTCGGCCGGGAGGCCTGGACACAGGACCCGCGCTACGCCAGCAATGCCCTGCGCGTGCAGCACAAAGCCGAACTCCTGGCCGAACTTCACACGCTGTTCCGGCAACGCTCGTCGGCCGTGTGGATCGATGCGCTGGAACAGGCCGGCATCCCGTGCAGCCCCGTGCAGGACTTCGAGCAGGTCATGGCCCAGCCGCAGACGCAGGCGCTCGGCATCTTCCAGACCATCCCCGGCCTGGGCCTCGACATCGTCGGGCTGCCGGTGTCGTTCGACGGCCATCGCCCGCCGGTGAACTCCCGCGCGCCCGAGCTCGGCGAGCATACACAAGAGCTTTGCAAAGGCCTGCGCTGAAAGCGCGGCAAACATCGACCAGAAACAGGAGACAACGATGCGCAGGAGACAATGGCTGCAATTGCTGGCCGCGGCGGTGCTGGCGAGCGGGGTGCCCGCATGGGCTCAGGACAAGCCGATACAGATCATCGTGCCTTTCGGGCCGGGCGGATCGGGCGACATCTCTGCGCGGCTGCTGGCCGAGTTCCTCACCAAGAAGACCGGTCGCACCGTGGTGGTCGACAATCGCCCGGGCGCGAGCGGCATCATCGGCGTAGGGGCCGTGCGCAACGCGCCTGCGGACGGCTCGGTGCTGCTGCTCGCGACCACCTCGACGCATCTGGCCAACCCCAGCCTCTTTCGCAACCTGCCTTACGACCCCGGCGAAGACTTTCGCCTGGTCGGCTCGTTCGGTCCGGGCTCGACCTACATGCTGGTCCGGCCCGACGCGCCCTACAAGGACCTGCCCGCTTTCATCGAGGCAGCGAAAGGCCGACCGGGGACGATCAACTACGGCTACTTCAATGCCACGTCGCAGGTCACCGGCGCGCTGTTCGCACACGAAGCCGGCATCGAACTCACCGGGATTCCCTACAAGCAGGTGGGCCAGGCCATGGCCGATCTGATCGCCGGCCAGATCCAGGTCGTGTTCACCGACACGGTGCAAGGCGACGGCTTCGTCTCGTCAGGACAATTGCGTGCGCTCGCCGCGCACAGCGATACTCGCCTGGAACGCTTTCCGGACGTCCCCTTGATTGGGGAAAGCGTCCCGGACTTCACCATCCGCGGCGGCTTCCTGGGCATCGCGGTGCCGACTGCCACACCGCTGGAGACGCAACAGACGTTGAACCAGTGGATCAACGAGGCCATCACCACCGAGCCGCTGCACGCGCGCCTGAGAGAATTCGCATTTGCCCCGGAAGAAGTGACGCTGGACGAACTCGCGCGATTCGAGCGGGAAGAGCGCGAGAAATGGAAGCAATACGTCGAGATCGCGGGGATCGAACCACAATGAGCGCTTCCTCCATGATTCCGGACCCCTCGTCGGGGCTGCACCGCCTGGACTCGGGCCACGAACATGTCGGGCTGCTGGAGCTCGCGCACCCGCCCTACAACTACTTGAACGCGCCTTTGCTGGCAGCCTTGGCGGACACCCTCGAAGCCTTCGATGCGGACCCCGGCGTGCGCTGCATCGTGCTGGCGGCGCGCGGACGCGCCTTCAGCGCAGGCGCCGACTTCGGCGGCGGGGCCAATGACCCCGAGTCCCTGTATACGCAGGCGATGCGCCTGTTCCGGACGAGCAAACCGGTGGTGGCCGCCGTCCACGGCGCCGCCATCGGCGCCGGCCTGGGGCTGGCGCTGGCGGCCGACTTCCGCGTCACCTGCTCCCAAGCTCGATACTCCGCCAACTTCAACCGCTTGGGTTTCCACCCGGGGTTCGGGCTGAGCGTCACCCTGCCCAGACTGCTCGGCCCGCAGCAGGCCAGCTTGCTCCTCTACACGGGCCGCCGCATCGACGGCACCGAGGCGGTGCGCATCGGCTTGGCTGACGTCCTGGCCGAAGAAGACAAGGTACGAGTGCATGCGCTGGCCCTGGCCGCCGAGATCGCCGCCTCCGCCCCGCTCGCGGTGACAAGCACGCGAGCCACCCTGCGGGCAGGGCTCGCGGATGAGGTACAGCGCGTGAACGAGCGTGAGCGCAAACTCCAACTGGCGCAGTTCGCCACCGAGGATTTCCGGGAAGGCGTCCAGGCCATGGCGGAACGCAGGCTGCCGCAGTTCCGCGGGAAGTAAGACGCTGTCGCGGCCCCGGCTGAACTGCGCACCGGCAAGAAGGCCCGAGTTCAGTGCAATACAGGACTCGCAGGCCACCGCATCCGGTTGTGCATGAGCCGGGAGCCGGCCCGCCCCGTCGACCGGCCGGCTACGGCGTCACCGAGCCGAACGCGCGGGGCGGGCGCACCAGGTCGGCGTCGGCATGCGAGAGCAGCTCGCTCAGATGCTTGCCGGCAGCAACGACGGCTTCGCAGAAAGCCGGCAGTTTCTTGCTGTCTAGCCGTTCCTGGGAACCGGCGATGCCGATGCTTCCGATCACCAGTTCGTCCGCATTGAACAACGGCGCCGAGACACCGAACACGCCAGGATTGAATTCGCCGTAAGTCACGACGTAGCCCTTGCGCCGGATGCCGGCGAGCGTGCTGCGAAAACCTTGCCAATCGGTGCCCAGTCCCGCCAGGGCGATGCTGCGCTGATGCTGCTCGAAGATGCGGCGCAGGCGATGCGGCGGAACATACGGCAGGATGATTTTCGAGGCCGCGGCGGTGAAGAGCGGCCGCCGCTGCCCGCGCGAGAACAGCGTGGGGGGAGCGCCTTCGGCCAGATGCTCGCGTATGCACATCACGGAGTCGCGGTAGAGCGCGCACAGGAGGGCCGAATGGCCCGTCAGCTCGACCAGGGACGGCAAGACCTGCCCACCCACCCGGTACAGCGGGTCCGCCAAGCGGATCTGTCGATCGAACTCCACGATCCGGGGGCCCAGCACGTAGTGCCCGTTCGCCACGGCTTCGATCAGCCCGGCCTCGTGGAGCGCCTTGATGTAGCGGTACGAGGTCGAGCGCGAAGTACCCAGGTAGTTGACCAGATCCGTCACGGGCCGCACGGGTGCGGAAGGCGTGAAGATATCCAGCAGTCCGAGCATCCGCTCCAGGCTGCTCTGCGCGTCGCCGTCCTTCTCCGACGCCTTGGCGGCCGCCGCATCGCGCCCGGACGGCGTGCGTTTGGCGGGAGCATTTCTGGCCATTTCGTTCCTTGTTCACCCTTGACGGCCCGCGTCCCCGCCGGCGCGTCGGCCCGATGCGACGCCGCCGATGCCATCGTCTGATCTCGAATCGCGGATCGTGGGATCCGAGCGCGAAATATACCAGCACGCATTGTTCGCCGGGCGGTGCGACCCGCGACTTGCCGGCGGCAGCCGCGCAAGCGCGGGCGCGCCGCCCCTTCTCAACAATATCCCGCAATATCGGATTAAACAGAACCCCCTGCGACACCCGTCGCCCCCCGCGAGGCCGGGGCGGCGAACGGCGGGCCGCGGCGTCACTCCATCTTGATATCGGCGTCCTTGATCACCTTGGCCCAGCGCTCGGTCTCCTCGTGCAGAAAGCTCGCGAACGCCTGCGGCGAATCGGCCACCGGCTCCACTCCCTGGGCCTGCAGCGTAGCCTGCACCTCGGGCAGGTAGATGGCCTTGTGCACCTCCTGCTGCAGACGGTCGATGACCGCCGGCGGTGTACCGGCCGGCACGGCCATGCCGAACCAGTTGGTGACGACGAAACCGGGCAGCGTCTCGTTCACCGTGGGAACGTCCGGCAGCGCGGCAAGCCGCTGTTCGCCGGTGGTGGCGATCGCGCGCAGGCGCCCCGCCTGCACGAACGGGATGCCGATGGCGGCCGCCTCGAAGGTGAGCTGCACCTGCCCGGCCACCAGATCGTTGATGCTGGGACTGCTGCCCTTGTACGGCACGTGGACCATCTCCACGCCCGCGGCGGAATTGAACATCTCGGCCGCCATGTGCGGCAGCCCGCCGTTGCCGCTGGACGAGAAGTGCACCTGGCCGGGCCGTTCACGCGCATAGGCGACCAACTCGTCCACGGTGTTCACCGGCACCTTCGGGTTCACGTAGATCACGAAGCCCGACGAAGCGACCAGCGTCACCGGGTCGAAGTCCTTCTCGATGCTGAACGTCAGGTTCGTCATGAGCGACGGCGTGATCGCGAAGTTGCCCATGGTGCCCATGAACACCGTGTAGCCGTCCGGTTCGGCCCGGGCGACGGCCTGGGTGCCGATGACGCCGCCGGCGCCCGGCCGGTTGTCGATGAGCACGGATTGCCCCATCGACTCCGCCATCCGGGGTGCGATCGTGCGCGCGATGGTATCGATCGCTCCCCCCGGCGGGAAGCCGATGACGATGCGGATGGGCCGGGTCGGGAAGTCGGCGGCGGCTGCCGAGGCGGCGGCGAGCGCCATGGCCGTGGCCGCCACGGCCTTGTACAGATATCGCATGCTGGGTCTCCTTGGGTTGAATAGTAATTTTTCCTACATGGTAGGATAATATTTAACAACAGCCAATGACCAACCGGGTGCAGGCGGGCACAGGAGACGCAAGAGCAATGAAGCAACGGATCGAGGTCTACGCCGGGACTGCCGGCCATTCCGCATGGTTCAGCGACGACTGCGGGCAGACCTGGGTACATCCCAACAGCCATTCCGGCATGTATCTGGAAGCCCGGGTCTGGACGTTCTGCCACCATCCCGATGCGCCGGAGCATCTGTATGCCGGCACCGACATGGGTGTGTTCCGCTGGAGCGAGCGCACCGCACGCTGGACGGCCATCGCCTCTCCCATGCAGGATGTCTGGGCCCTGGCGCAGGATCCGCGCGATCCGAACACCCTGTACGCGGGCACTCGCCCGGCGGGCTTCTTGCGCAGCGAAGACGGCGGTGCGCACTGGGAAGAACTGAGGGTGCCGGGCCTCGCGGCGTTCTCCGAGATCAACAGGGGGCCGACCCGGGTCACGCAGATCCTGTTCGACCCGACGGATGCGGACACGCTGTGGGCCTCGGTCGAGATCGGCGGCATTTTCCGCAGCCGCGATCGCGGCCGTACCTGGACGCCGCAGTCCGAAGGCCTGGTGTCCGCCGACGTCCACGGCCTGGCGTGCATCCGGGACGGCCAGGGCCGCAAGATCCTCTTCGCGACGACCAACCGCGGCCTGCATCGCAGCGAGGACGAAGGCGACACCTGGACTTTCCAGCTCCTGGACTCGCCATGGCAGTACACGCGCGCCATCGTGCCCGGCGCCGGCGACGACGCGGTGCTGTTCCTGGCCAACGGCAACGGCCCGCCCGGAAACGCCGGACGCCTGCTGCGCAGCGAGGACTACGGCCGCATGTGGCGCGACGCCGGGCTGCCGGGGCCGCTGAACAGCAGCGTCTGGTGCGTGGCCTGCCACCCGTTCGACCCCGCCCTGGTCTTCGTCGCCACCAACCTCGGCCAGTTGTTCCGCAGCACCGACGGCGGGCTGGCCTGGGAGCGATTGCCGCACGAGTTCGGCGAGATCCGGGCGCTGTGCTGGCGGCCGATCACCGTCGCACCGGACCGCCCGCCCCATTCCCTGACGGTACGCCCGCCCGTCACCGCCCCTGCACCCACCTCCGACACCGCCCTGCCATGAACCAGATCCGCTTTCCCGATATCGCCCCTGACGACATGACGCCGCAGCAGTCGGCCGTCGCCGCGGAGATCGCCGCCGGCCCCCGCGGCAGCGTCAAGGGACCGTTCCTGCCGCTGATGCACCACCCCGAGCTTGCGCGCCGCTTGCAGCGGCTGGGCGAGCATCTGCGCTTCGGTACCGGGCTGCCGCCCGAACTGATCGAACTCGCCGTGCTGCTGGTCGCGCGCCATTGGCAATGCCAGTACGAGTGGTTCGCACATGCGCGCATCGCCCGCGAGACGACCAGCCTGCCGCCATCCGTGATCGACGCCATCGCGCGCGGCGACACCCCGCCCGGCATGAGCGCCGAACAGGCCGAGGTGCACCGGTTCTGCAGCGAAGTCCTGCGCAGCGGGGAGGCCGGCGACGCCAGCTTCGCGGCGGTGCTCGAGCGCTACGGCCGGCAGGGCGCCCTGGACCTGATCGCGCTCTGCGGCTACTACAGCCTGCTCGCCATGGTCCTGAACACGGCGCGGGTCCCGCTGCCGGCGGGCGTGTCGCCGCCACTCCCGCCCCTGCCGGGCAAAACCGACGGAGGCTGAACATGGCCACCCCCCTGAACGTGGGCCTCATGGTGCCCGCCAACAACACCACCATGGAAGGCGAAATGCTGGGCTGGCTGCCGCCGGGCAGCACCTGTCGCACGCTGCGCGTGCCGCGCGGCAACGGCCTGCTCACCGCCGAAACGCTGCCCGCCTACAAGGCGGCGGCGGTGGAACTGGCCGCCCGGTTCGATCGCGACACACTGGACGTGATCGCCTACGGCTGCACGGCCGCCGGCTTCATCCTCGGCCCCGAAGGCGACGCCGGGATCGCCGCCGATCTGGCCCGGGTCACCGGCAAACCGGTCGTCACCACGGCCAGCGCCATGGTCCACGCGCTGCAGCAAGCCGGCGCGCGCCGCATCAACGTACTCACGCCTTACCTGGACGACGTCAACGAGCGCATCCGCCGCTTTCTCGCGGCCGGCGGCATCGACGTCGAGCGCCTGGACAGCTTCCTCGCGCCCGACGTGCAGGCCCTGGGCCGCATCACCGCGGAACAGGTTCGCGCACGTGCCGAGCCGTTGCTCGAGCCCGACGTCGACGCCCTGTTCATCGCCTGCTCGCAGTTGCCCACGCTGAGCGTGATCGCCCCCCTCGCCGAGCGCTTCGGCAAACCCGTGCTGTCCTCGATCCAGGTCACGGCACAACGCGCGATGCAATACGTGCCTTGATGCCCCAGGCACGCCCGACGACTTGCACAGACTGATCCGAATCAGCACCCCCACCCTATAGAGGAGACATCACCATGAGCCCGAAACTGCTGCCGGCAGCCTTGCTTGCCCTTGGCCTGGCTTCGGCGGCGCAGGCCCAGAATGCCTGGCCCGACAAACCCATACGCATCATCGTGCCGTTCACGGCGGGCTCTTTCACCGACACCGCAGCGCGCGCGGTCGGCAACGAATTGTCCACCCAGCTCGGCCAGCCCATCGTGGTGGAGAACCGGGGCGGCGCCGGCAGCATGCTCGGCACCGACGTCGTGGCCAAGGCGGCCCCGGACGGCTATACCTTCCTGCTCACCGACAACTCGTTCCCCGTCTCGGCCGCCCTCTACCAGAAACTGCCGTATCGGCCGTTCGAGGACCTCATGCAGGTCACGCTGGTGGCCGAGGCCCCCGCCGTGATGGTCGGGCGCCCCGACCTGCCGACCAAGACCCTCAAGGAAACCCTGGACCGGGCAAAGGAACAGCCGGACACGCTCACCTTCGGCTCGGGCGGACAGGGCTCGTCCGCCCACCTGGCGATGGAGCAACTGCTGCTCGAGGCCGGCGTGCAGGCCGTCCACGTCCCCTTCAAGGGTGTCGCTGCCGCCATGATCGAAATCGCCGCCGGGCGCGTGGACGTGGGCATCGGCAGCGTCGGCTCGACCGTGCAGTACATCGGGGACAACCGCCTGCTCGGCCTCGCGATCAGCGGCGAGCAGCGCCATCCGATGTTCCCGGAAGTACCCACGTTTGCCGAGGCCGGCTACCCCGAATACGACATGATGTACCGATTCGGCATCATGGCTCCGGCCGGCACCCCGGCCGAGATCGTCGACCGCCTGCAGAAGGGCGTGGCCCAGGCCTTACAGAACCCGCGGGTACAGGAGACGTTCAGGTCGGCCGGCGTCGAACCCAAGGCCAGCACCCCGGCCGAATACGCCAAGCTGACGCGCGACGAGAGCGAGACCTGGAAGGGCGTGATCCAGCGCGCCAATGTGAAGGTGGACTAGGATGCCCCCCTACGCGCTGACGCGCGCCCCCCTCAGGGGGGCGGCACCGGCCGACCGGCAAAGCCGGCTCGGCGGTGCCCTGGATCGGATCGCCGCAACGCTTCTTCCTTCCCGGCGGCATGCCGGGTTCTTCCGGAGCAATTGATGCATTTCCCCTTCGAAAACAGCGCCCGCAGCCGGCTGCAACGCGGCGAACTGGTGCTCTGCATGGGCCTGCGCCAGGCCCGCACGGTGGACATCGCGCCGATGGTGCAGGCCTGCGGGTTCGACGCGCTCTACCTCGACATGGAACACAGCCCGATCTCGCTGGAGACCGTCGCGGCCATCTGCACTGCCGCGGTGGGTTTCGGCATCACGCCGCTGGTCCGGGTGCCGGGCCATGACAGCGAACACCTGTCGCGCGCGCTGGACGGTGGCGCGCTGGGCATCATCGTGCCGCACGTGGACACCGTGGAACAGGCGCACGCCATCGTGCATGCGGGCAAGTACCCGCCGATCGGGCACCGTTCGGTCATGGGCAGCGGGCCGACCCTGGGCTATCGCAGCCTGGGGCTGGCCGAGATCAACGCCACGCTGAACCGCGAGACCCTGCTGATCGCCATGCTGGAGACGCCCGCCGGCATCGCCAACGCCGATGCCATCGCCGCCGTGCCGGGCATCGACATGCTGCTGATCGGCGCCAACGACCTGTGCACCGAAATGGGCATCCCGGGCCAGTTGCGCCATCCCAACCTGTTCTCGGCCTTCGAGACGGTCGCCGACGCCTGCCGCACCCACGGCAAGGTACTGGGCGTAGGCGGCGTGCGCGGCGACGCCGAGCTGCAGGGCCGCCTGCTCGGGCTCGGCGCGCGCTTTCTCATCGCCGGCAGCGACGTGACCTATCTGATGCAGGCGGCCCGCAAGGACGCGGACGCGCTGCGCGCCCTTGCGGGCACGGCCTGAAGGAGTTCCCCTTGTCCCATCCCCATGAACACGAAGCGCCGGCAGTCGCCGCGCCGGCGCTCGCCTGCGACAGCCACTTCCACGTCTTCGGCCCGGCCGAGCGCTATCCCCACGGCGCCGAATTGCGCTATGCGCCGCCGCTCGCCCCGCTGGCCGACTACCTCGCCCTGGCTCGCCTGCTGGGCATCGAGCGCTACGTATTCGTGCAGCCCAGCGCCTACGGCCGCGACAATCGCTGCATGCTGGACGCCATGCGGGAAGTGGGCGACGCATGCCGGGGCATCGTCGACATCGACGAGAACGCACCGGACAGCGAACTCGCGCAACTGCACGCGCAAGGCGTGCGCGGCGTGCGCATCAACGTGCGGCCGATCAAGCCCTACGAAGCCGGCTTCGCGCCGACGCTGCTGCCCCGCATCGAGCGCCTGGCGGCGCGCTGCGCCGAGATCGGCTGGCACCTGGACTTCCTGCTGCCGGGCTGGCTCACCACCGAGCTGATGCCGCAGTTGCGCGCCCTGCGGCTGCCGTTCACCCTGGCGCACCTGGGCATGCACCTGGCGCGCGACGGCGTCGAGGCGCCGGGTTACGCCGAGCTGCTCGATCTCCTGCGCCACGGCGAGGGCTATTGTCGGGTCAAGCTGACCGGCATCTACCGCATTTCCACCGCGCCCGGCTTCAGCGACGTGGGGCCGATGGTGCGGGCGCTGCTCGAGGCCGCGCCCGACCGTCTGCTCTGGGGCAGCGACTACCCGCACCTCTCGTTCGCGCAGAACAGCTCGGTCGCTCTGTTCAACAAGCTGGCCGAATGGGTGCCCGAGGCCGGCATGCGCCAGCGCATCCTGGTCGACAATCCGGCCGAGCTGTTCGGGTTCCGAGAGGAGCGGGCCGCGGCGCCGCCGCAGCCGCGCCGCGGCCAGGACGATCGCACCGTCCCCTGATCGCCCTCATCGCATGCCGAAAGCCTATGCGAAGAACGCCAGCTCCAGCTCCACGCCGCCCGTGAGGGCGGCGTCGACGGTTGCACGGTGCTCGATGCTCTCGGAGAACAGGCCGAGCAGGGCGTCGCGGGCCATGCCGGCTTCGAGCTGCTGCACCCAGTAGGCGCCGCCGGCCGTATCGGCATCGCGATCCAGCACCGTGCCATACAGCATGTCGACGAAGTCTGCGTGGCTCACATCGGCGACGTTCCCATTGGCCGCGGCGAACTCGTCCGAACCGAGGAAGCTGCGGGCGAGCGAGAGCAGATTCCCGCTGGCGTCCATGTCGCGCACCCAGTAGCTGATGCCTTCGATATCCGGCGCCCGGTCGAGGGCGGCCTCGTACATGCGATGCACCTGGCCCGGCGCGTCGTCCAGATCGAAGGCAAGGATCTTGTCGTCGAACATCAGACGCTCCACGTCGATCAGGACGCTGCTGCCGGTCGGGCCGCTCACGCTCGCGGGCAGGCCGTTCTCGCCCAGCGTGATGTCGTACGCAGCGGCGTCGCCGTCGAAGCGCGCGTGGTCCAGCCCGGCCCCGCCATCCAGGCGGTCGTCGCCACCCCCACCGTGCAGGATGTCGTTGCCGGCCCCGCCACGGATGTCGTCGTCGCCATCGGTGCCGACCAGGGTCTCCCCGCCGTCGCCGCCGACGATCGGCTCGGGGGTGCCCGGCTCGCCGGGCTGGCCGTCCGTGCCTTCGAGCACGCTGTCCTCGCGCACCGACAGGTTCTGGATCCGCTCGTCCTGGGCTGCGGCGGTGTCGGCCTCGCCGTAGGCGGTCTCGGGGGTGGCGTGGAACTGGCCCAGGTAGTTGGCCAGCGCGTGCTGTTCGCCCATCACATTGTCGGGCACGTCGGTGGTCAGGTCGTCCCACGCGACGGGCTCGGACAGCGTACCGTCCTCCAGCACGAAGCGAAAGTTCGTGGCGTTGGCCTGGATCGGATAGCCGTCGCCGTCCTGGGCCGTGAAATTCAGCGTGACCACCGAAATGGTGGCAGGCGCGCCGGCGACCAACTGGCCGTCGTCGTACAGGGCCAGCTTGTTGCCCTCGGCATCGACCAAAGCGACGTCCTGGACCCGCTGGCCCGCCGGCAGGGCCGGGTCGTACGAGAACGACACGCCGCCCACTTGCGGGTAGCCGCCGTTGCCGGGGTTCAGGCCGGCGCCATAGTTCAGAATGGCCAGCAGCCCTTCGGGCGTGGTGTCGAACACCGCCAGCTTGTTGTCGAAGCGCAGCGCGTTCTCGATGTCGAGCTGGGAGATGCCGCCCGCCTCCTTGCCCGCGGCCGGGTTGGCGATATTGCCGGTCTTGTCGCCCGTGGCCGGGTCGACCGCGCCGATCGAGGCGCGGATTCCGCCGCCGTTCTTGAGCGATACGATGAAACCGTCGTCGGCGGCGGCCTGGGCGGCCCATGCATTGGCATCGGCGGTGAGATTGCCGAGGTTGGTCTCCTGGGTTCGGCCGAAAGTCCGATCGCCTTCGAGAAAGACGCTCGAGTAGCCGTACACCGTGCCGTCCTTGCCGGCGATCAAGGCGTCCACCGCCTCGGTGATCTCGCGCACCGTTCCGCCGATGCTGCCCTCGGCGAAGGCGGCGTCGATGTCGGCGCCGTACACGCTCTCCACGGTGTCCTGCGTCGCCGAGTAGGCGCCGTTGATCGCCTCGTCCAGGCTCTCCAGGAGGAGGCGGCCCTCGGCGTCGAACTCAACGACCAGCCGGCCGAGATAGGTATATTCGCCGTCGGTGGAGACGATCAGGGTGTCGCCGCCGTCGGCGCCCTGCGCCAGATAGGGATAGCCCTCGGCAAAGGCGCGGCCCGGGAAGGCGGTGTCGTCGGCATCGCCCATCGCGGTGTGCGAGCCGGCGGCGAGGATGATGTCCACGCCTTCGAGCAGGCCGGCCAGCGCCTTCTCGTTGCCCAGCTCCTGCAGGTGCGACAGCAGGATGATCTTGTTCACGCCCCGTTCGACGAGAGCATCGATCTCGAGCTGTAGCTGTTCGGCCAGCAGCGCCATGTCGTCCTGCTCCTGGCCGTCGCCGGGCTGGCCGGCGGTCGGAAAGCCCGCCACCTCGGTGCCGGTGGGCGAGGAGATCCGCTCCAGCATCTGGGTGGTCGCGCCGACCAGGCCGATCGTCTCGCCGCTCTGCTCGATCACGGCCGAAGGCACGAACTTGCCGGCGACAGCGCCGAGCGCCTGCCCGCCGTCGGCCGTCAGGGCATTGATGGCGCTGTCGGCACTGTAGTCCAGGTTGGCCGACAGGTAGGGGAATAGCGCGCCGGCATAGTCGCCGGACGGTGTGACGGCGTCGGCGAGCACGCTGGAACCGAGGTCCCACTCATGGTTGCCCACCGCCGAGGCGTCCACGCCCAGCGCGTTGAGGATGGCGATGTCCGGGCGGCCCGCGCCGGCCGCGCCGATCACTGCGGCCAGCGACGGGTCGGCGCCGGCCGTCATGAAGGGTCCGGGAATGAAGTTGTCGCCGCCGGACAGCACCAGCGTGTTGACATACTCGTCGTCGAACCAGTCGATCAGTGCGCCCAGGTACGGCGCGGTCTGTCCGGCCAGCAGGCCGGCCTCGGCATCGCTGAAATGCAGCAACTGCAGTACGAAGACCTCGTCCTCGTTGCTCTCGCCCAGGTCCAGCCCGACCAGCACCGGATCGTGGTCCGACACGCGCGCCATGGCGCCGGCATCGAAGATCGCGGGGTCGCGGCCGTAGTCGAGGTTGTAGTCCAGCGCGTCGGCCTCGTCGGCGTTGATGTGCCATTGCGTCACGCCGGTCACCTGGGCCAGGGCCGTGGCGCTCGACAGGATGTAGTCGAGCGAGCCCTTCTGGCCGTCGAAGACGTAGGAGTACGGATCGTCCAGCAAGTCTTCCAGGTTCGTGTAGCCGGCCGCCGCGAGCAGGGCCAGCGGGCCTTCCATGGCATACGCGTTCAGGTCGCCCAGGACGAAGATGTCCTCGTCGACCGAGCCGGTGGGGTCGCTCTCCAGCCACTGGGCCACGGCCTGCGCCGCGAGTTCGCGCTGCTGGTTCCAGGCGCCGGCGCCGTCCACCTGGTCGGCATCCGCCCCCGAGTCCGGGCCGCTGCCCTTGGACTTGAAGTGGTTCAGGGCGGCCGTGAAGCTCTCCCCGCTGGCGATCTCCTCGAAGGTGACCGCCAGCGGATTGCGGCTGGTGTTCTCGCCGTCGAAGATGCCGCCCACCGTGCTCTGCGCGAGCAGCGCGTCGCCGCCTTCCATCTGCGCCAGCGCGGCGTCGTTCAGGATCGCCGGCTCGGTGCCCTCGGCGATGCGCACGGCGGACGTCTTGTAGATGAAGCCCACGCCGATGGCGTCGCCGCCGACGTGCTGGCGGCCCGGGTCGACCCACGCATAGTGGTCTTGCTCGGGCAGCGCGGCATTCAATTGTGCCACCAGGTACTCGATGGCGTTGCCCGGCGAACCGGGCAGAAAGTCGTTCTCCAGCTCGACCAGGCCCACCACGTCGGCGTCCATGCCCTTGAGCACGTTGACGAGCTTGGCCGTCTGGCGGTCGAATTCCGCCTGGCTGTCAGCACCGCGCGGATCGAAGCCGTTGACCGTGCTCGCCGTGTCCTGGTCGATGGTGCGGAAGTAGTTGAGCACGTTCAGGCCGGCGAGCTTGAGCGTGCCGCCGACGTCGGCCGGTGCGTCCTCGCGCAGGTTCACTCGCTCGAAGGTGTTGTCGCCGTCCTCGACCGAGCGTACGCGCCAGGCATCGTGGGCGTAGTCGAGCACCCCGGTGAGCCCGTCGATCGTATCGCCCATGCGCGGCGCATTGGCCGTGGCGTAGTCCGCGTAGCCGTCCAGGTAGCCGATGGGCTGGTTCTGCGCCGACAGGCCATCGTCGTAGGTGATGGTGCGCTGGGCCAGGTCGCGCAGGTGGGCATCGTAGCCCTGCGCATCCGGCACGTTGTCCACCGTGTACTGTGTCGGACGCTCGCCGGCCGCCAGCTTGACCTCGTTGTAGCGGTCGAGGTCGTACTGCTCGGTCAGCGTGAGCGTCTCGTTGAAGCGCACGAGCATGCCTTCATAGGCCGACAGGTCCGGCTGGTAGACCCCGGGTTCGATCTCGTTGACCGCCAGCGAGGGGAAGTCGACCGCCACCGCCATCGAATCCACGTCGGCAACTGCGCCGGCCTGCACCACGTCGACCTGGGTGGCCGTGACCTGGGTCTTGCCGAAGTACTCGGAGACCGTGCCGGTCACCATCACCTTGTCGCCCAACTGCACGTCCACGTCGAGAGCGGCGGCATAGACGAAGATGCCCTCGGAAGTGGCAGCGTCGTCGTCGTGCTCGGCCGTTTCGGCCTGCAGGAAGAAGCCGCCCAGGTTGCGCCCGTCGTCGGCATCGCCGTTCTGAAAATCGCCCACGACGATGGCCTGCAGCGTCACTTGCTGCCCGACCAGCGGGCTTGCGGCGCCAGCGCCCTGGATGGCGTGGATCTGGGTCAGGGGGGCGGGCCCTTCGCCGCCGTCGGCCAGCGCGCCGCTCGGCGCGAGCGTGCTGTAGAACTTGCCGTCGTTGCCGTTGTCGAGCACCCGGCCCCAGCCCGCGAGATCGGTACCGGCGGTTCCGGCGATCTCGACGGATTCATCGAGGTCGGCCCCGGCGTTGTCGTAATGGAATTCGTTGATCCGGACGGACACGTCGTGTTCTCCCGCGCAGGTCTAGGTCTGAGCTCGCGCGCCGGCGCGCCTGCAGTGGCGTCTGCATCGCACAACGGATGCGGGGCGCCCTACCCGGGGGAGCGCGGACATCCAGGCGTGGAGCCCGCCGGCGAGACTGTAGACAGCCCAGGTGACCTGCCGGTTAAGACAGCGTGACCGGTGCATGACAGACAATGGACGTTGCTATGATGGCCCGATCCACCGATGCCGGAGTTCTGCATGCCCGACGTTCTGCTTTCGCCGTCCTTCATCTCGCGCCACGGGGACGACGCCCTGGCCGCCGCGCCGCGCGAATACGCGCTCAATCTCCTGCCCTTCGACGACGCCCATCCGCCGGCAGGCCTGCACGGCGTGCAGGCCGCCTTCATGTCGCTCGACATGCTGCCCTCCGTGCGGGGCAATGCCGACTATCTGCAGGCCTTCTTCGGGGCGCTGCAGCGCGCCCCCAATCTGCGCTGGCTGCACGTCGGCATCGCCGGCACCGACATGCCCGCGCTGCTGGAACTGGCGCGCCGTGGCGTCACCATCACCAGCTCGTCCGGCGCCAACGCCGACGCCGTGGCGCAGCAGGCCATCGCCGGCATGCTGGCGCTCGCGCGGCGCGTGCCGGACTGGGTGCTGGCCCAGAAGGAACACCGCTGGCAGCCGTACCGGCGCGATCAGGTGCCGGCCGACGTGAATGGCAGCACGGCGGTCATCGTAGGGCTGGGCGAAATCGGCCGGCGCATCGCGCGCATCTGCCGCGCGATGGACATGCGGGTGATCGGCGTGCGCCGCCACGCGAGCCCGGACGAGAACTGCGATGAGGTGGTCGCGCCCGAGCGGCTGCACGAGATCGCGCCGGACACGCAGTGGCTGTTCCTCGCCTGCCCCCTGACCACGCAGACTCGCAATCTGGCCGGCGCCGAACTCCTGGCGCGGCTGCCGGCCGAGTGCCGCATCGTCAACGTCGGCCGCGGCGGGGTGCTCGACGAGGAAGCCCTGCTGGCGGCGCTGCGTGAACGGCGCCTGGCCGGCGCCTATCTCGACGTTTTCGACGCCGAGCCGCTACCGGTCGACTCGCCGCTGTGGGACGCGCCCGAGCTGCTCATCTCGCCGCACGTGGGCGGTGCCTCGCGCGGTTTCGCGGGCCGCGGCGCCGACCTTTTCATCGACAACCTGCGCCGCTACACGCGCGGCGAGGCGCTGCGCAATCTGGCGCGCTTCGAAGCCTGAAGACGCGCCCGAGCACGCGCGGGCACCTTGCCCACGAGGGTCGGGCGGCGCACACTGACGGTTTTCGAGCCGCAGCCTGCGCCCCGCCATGCCTGGAATCCTCCTGTCCCAACCCATCATCGACGTCTACGGCGATCAGGTGCTCGCCGCCCTGCCCGCCGGGATGTCCATGCAACTCGTGACGAACAGCGCGGCGCGCCCGCTGGACGACGCCACCCGCGACAGCCTGGAAGTCGCGTTCCTGTCGGTCGACCAGATCGGCCCGCACGCCTGCAACGGCAACGGCAAGGACCTGCCCGCCTTCTTCGACACGCTGCTGGCGGCGCCCAACCTGCGCTGGCTGCATATCTGCAGCGCGGGCACCGACCGGCCGCAACTCGCCCAGCTCGCGCAGCGCGGCGTTGTCGTCACGCACTCCTCCGGGGCCAATGCCGCCGCCGTCGCCCACGTGGCCATGGCGGGCATGCTGGCACTGGCGCGCGACGTACCCATGTGGGTGCGAGCCCAGGCGGAACACCGCTGGCAGACGCAACGCCACGAGGCCTCGCCGCTCGACATCGACGGCACCACGGCCGTGGTGCTGGGCCTGGGCGAGATCGGCCGACGCATCGCGAAGGCCTGCCGCGCGCTGGACATGCACGTGATCGGCGTGCGGCGCCGCGCGCAGGCCGACCCCTGCTGCGATCGTGTGGTTGCCACCGCCGCCCTGCGCGACGTGGTGCGCGAGGCCCAGTGGCTGTTCGTGGCCTGCCCGCTGTCGGACGAAACGCGCAACCTGGTCGACGGCGAGATCCTGGCGCTGATGCCGCGCGAAGGCCGCCTGGTCAATGTGGGCCGCGGCGGAGTGGTCGACGAGCGCGACCTCCTGGCCGCCCTGCGTGCCGGCGACATCGCGGGCGCCTACATGGACGTCTTCGCCACCGAGCCGTTGCCGCCCGACTCCCCCCTCTGGGACGCCCCCAACCTGCTCGTGTCGGCGCACAGCGCGGGCGCTTCGCGCGGCTTCGGGCCGCGCACGGCGGCGCGCTTCATCGACAACCTGCACCGCTGGTCGCGCGGACAGGCGCTCAAGGACGTGGCGACGTTCCCCGGCTGACGCTCGAGCGCGCCTCACACTCGGAGAGCAATGCTTACGCCTCGTCGCCCGGCCGGTTTGCCCGGCTCGGCCGATCGGGAGGATAATGGCTACTTTATTGCAATACGACGATGCGGCGCGCCAGCGCCGCCGCCCTGGCCACGGCGAGCCGCTCCGGACACCACACCCGGGCTTGCTCCGTGCCGCAGCGAACCCACCGGCCTTTTGTCATCCCGTTGTCCAGCGATGCCGTGCCTGCGCCGGCCGGAGCCGCCGTGCGAGGTGAACCGCCGCGCGGCGCCGTCGCATCGTCGGCCCAAAATGCAGGTTGAGCATGGCGCGTAGTGGATCTTTCTGGGCCGCCCTGGTACTGGGCACGGCCCTTGGTGCGGGTGCGACTTTCGCCTGGCTGCACGAGCCCCCGCCCGACCCCGGAGCAGGCCCCACGCTCGCCGAACAGGTCGAGCAGCTCCTGGGCGACATCGACACCGTGACGGCCGAGCGCGACGGGCTGCGCGGCGAACTGGATGCCGCCGGCAAGCGCGAAGCGGCTTTCACCGAAGCGGCCGCGCAACGCGTCAAGGAAATGGACGCCGTCATAGACAAGTGGCGTACGCAAGCCGCGGCCCTGCAGTCGAAACTGGAGGAAAGCGCGAGCCGCCTGGCGGTCGCCGAATCCGCCCGCGATCACCTCGCGGCCGAACTCACCGCCTCTCAGCAGGAAGTGGCCGCCCTGCAGCAGAATCTGGCCTTCTTCGAGAACCTCATCCCCGCCGGCACCAAGCCCGGGCCGGTGAGCATCCGCTCGGCGCAAGTCGAACCCGATGGCGCGCATCTGCGCTATCGGGTGTTGATCATGCGCAACGGCCCCTCGGGCGACGGCCGCTTCAAGGGCAGCCTGCGCTTCATGGCGACTGGCACCCGACGGGGCGAGAGTGCTACCATAACCCTTGAACCCGTGGCAAGCGCCCCCACCTCCCAAGCAGCAAGCGAGCGCGCTGCCATTCCTCTCGAATTCCAGCAGTATCAACGCGCCGACGGGCAACTCGCCCTTCCCGAAGATTTCGTTCCCGAATCCGTGACCGTGCGCGTGCTGGAAGGCAGGAAAGTCCTCTCCGAACACGCCGTCGGGTTGACCCCCAAGGAGTCATCACCATGAATGCCATCGCCGAAAACGTCTCCCTCGATGCCCCGCCCGTCCCGCTCGTCTTCACCGACTCGGCCGCGGCCAAGGTCAAAGATCTGATCCTCGAAGAGAACAACCCCGAACTCAAGCTGCGCGTCTTCGTCCAGGGTGGCGGCTGTTCCGGCTTCCAGTACGGTTTCACCTTCGACGAGGTCATCAACGAGGACGACACCGCCCTCGACAAGAACGGCGTGCAGTTGCTCATCGACCCGATGAGCCTGCAATACCTCATGGGCGCGGAGATCGACTACAAGGAAGATCTGCAGGGCGCCCAGTTCGTGATCCGCAATCCGAACGCCGCCAGTACCTGCGGCTGCGGCTCGTCCTTCTCGGTCTGACGACGGGCCCCAGCCGCCGGCATCGCCCTCGAGGGCGAGGGCTGGCGAGGCAAGCCCGCCCACCTGTCCGAACGCCCGGCTCCGCCGGGCGTCGGCGCTTCTGCGGCCTGTCCCCGGGCGCGCGCTCCTCCCGGCGCCGCTGCGCACCCAGGCGATAATCCCGCTTTCCCGAACCGCGCCTTCTTCCCCGACCCGCATGGCCCTCATCACGCTCACCAACGTCCAGCTCGCCTTCGGCCACGTGCCCCTGCTCGACCATGCCGACTTCTCGCTCGAAGCCGGTGAGCGGGTCGGCCTGATCGGGCGCAACGGCACGGGGAAGTCTTCGCTGCTGAACATCCTGGCCGGCCTCGCCCTGCCCGACGACGGCCAACTGGTGCGCAGCGGCACGGTGCGCGCGGCCCTGGTCCGCCAGGAGCCCGACCTGGACGACACCCAGACCCTCTTCGAGGCCGTGCTCGACCAGCCCGTAGGGTCGGTGGACGCGAGCGAGCCGGATGCCTGGCGGCGGCCCGCCATGGTCCATACCCTGCTCGATCGGCTGCGCATGCCGCCCGACGCGCCGGTGGCCGGGCTGTCCGGCGGCATGCGCAAGCGGGTGGCCCTGGCGCGCGCCCTGGCCTGCGAGCCCGACGTGCTGCTGCTCGACGAACCCACCAACCACCTGGATTTCGAAGGCATCGCCTGGCTCGAGGAAACCCTGCGCAGCTTCCCGGGCAGCATCGTCGTCATCACCCACGACCGGCGCTTTCTCGACGCCGTGGCCACCCGCATCGTCGAACTGGACCGCGGCAGGCTCGCCAGCTTTCCGGGCAATTTCAGCGCCTACCAGCAGCGCAAGGCCGAGCAGCTCGCCGCCGAGGCCCTGGAGAACGCGCGCTTCGACAAGCTGCTCGCCCAGGAGGAAGTCTGGATACGCAAGGGCGTGGAGGCGCGCCGCACGCGCAACGAGGGCCGCGTGCGGCGCCTCGAATCGCTGCGCCGTGAACGCGCCGAGCGCCGCGAGCGCACCGGCAACGTCAACCTGGCGGTGGACGTGGGCCAGCGCTCGGGCAAGCTGGTGGCCGAACTCACCGACGTGAACAAGCGCTTCGGCGACAAGGTGGTGGTGCGCGACTACAGCAGCACGGTGATGCGGGGCGACCGTATCGGCCTGATCGGCCCCAACGGCGCCGGCAAGACCACCCTGCTCAAGATCATCCTCGGCAAACTCGAACCGGATTCGGGCAGTGTGCGCCTGGGCACCAACCTGGAGATCGCCTACTTCGACCAGATGCGCGAGCAACTGGACGAGGAAGCCACGCTGGCCGACATCATCAGCCCGGGCAGCGAGTGGGTGGAGATCGGCAGCCAGCGCAAGCACGTCATGAGCTACCTGGGCGACTTCCTGTTTCCGCCGGCTCGCGCCCAGTCGCCCGTGAAGAGCCTGTCGGGCGGCGAACGCGCGCGCCTGCTGCTCGCGCGGCTGTTCGCCCGCCCCGCCAACGTGATGGTGCTCGACGAGCCGACCAACGACCTGGACATCGAAACCCTGGAGCTGCTGGAAGAACTGCTGCAGGACTACAGCGGCACGGTCTTCCTGGTCAGCCACGATCGCGCCTTCCTCAACAACGTCGTGACTTCCACCATCGCCTACGAAGGCGAAGGCAACTGGCGCGACTACGTGGGCGGCTACGACGACTGGCTCGAACAGCGTCCCGCGCCGGCGGCCGAGCAAAGCGCGCCGGCCAAGCCGGCCAAGCCCAAGGCCGACAAGCCGAAGACGCAGGAGGAGGCGCCGCGCAAGGCCGCCGCCCCGAAGCGCCTGACCACCTGGGAACTGCGCGAACTGGAAGGTTTGCCGGCCGCCATCGAAGCGCTGGAGGCGGAGCAGGCCGAACTCACCGGCAGACTCGCGGATCCCGATCTCTACAAGGATGGCAACGACGCGGCGGCCGCCGTGCATGCGCGCATCGAGGCGATCGAAACCGAGATGCTCGAGAAGATGGAGCGCTGGGAGGCGCTGGAAGCGCGGCGCTGACGCCCGGGCCCGGCAGCGCCCCCCGCCCTGGCGCAGCGCCTAGGAGCCCATGCGAGGTGGCCGAGGCTGGCGCCACAACCCGTGGTCAGAGAAAAATCAGCGCCAGAATCCCGCCGACCAGCAGCCACTTCGACAGGTAGTACAGCGGCACGCTGCGCGCCTTGAGCGCCTTGCCGAAGCGGCGCACGGCGTAGACCGTGCCGAAGATGCGGTTGATACCGCCGGTGGCGTCGCCTTCCTGGTTGGGCGAAGCGGCCGCCTTGAGCAGCAAGCCGCCCACCGTGTGATTGACCGCCTGGGCCCAGCGATAGCGCATCGGACGCTCGATGTCGGCGAACAGGATGATGCGGTTCTGCTCGGTCTTGTTCTCGGCGTAGTGGATGTAGGTCTCGTCGAACACCACCGCCTCGCCGTCCCGCCAGTAGTAGTTCTGGCCGTCCACGTTGATGTAGCACGCCGGGCTGTTGGGCGTGATCAGGCCCAGGTGAAAGCGCAGCGAGCCGGCATACGGATCGCGGTGGCGGGGCAGCCGGGCGCCCGGCGGCAGGGCGGCGAACATGGCGGCCTTCACCGACGGCATGTCGGCCAGCAGCCGCGTGCTCACCGGACACAGCTCGGCCGCGGACGGCATCGACGCACCGTACCACTTGAGGTAGAAGCGCTTCCAGCCGGTCTTGAAGAACGAGTTGAAACCCGCGTCGTTGTACTTGTCCGACGCCTTGATGTGGCCGTCGCCGTACAGGCGCACGGCTTCCTCCCGGATCTCGTCGGCGCGCTGCAGCAGCACCCTGAGCTCGGGAAACTCGTCCAGGTCGATGAAGGGCTTGTTCGGTACGCGCGAGAACGCGTACATGAAGACGTTGATGGGTGCGGTGAACGTGGAGTGATCGAGCGCCTGGCGTGTGAATGTGTGTCGTACCCTGCCGCGAAAGTGCACGACGATGGCGCTCACGACAAAGAGCGCCAGGATAAGCCACTTCATTCCAGTCTCCGGCGAACGAAGGCGGTAGTTTACGAGCGCCGCAGAGGGGCCGCAATTCCGCGGTCATGGCTGCGTGGTAAGGAAGGCACACTCGTGCCGCGCCGGGCCGACGCCCGGCCGTTCAGCCGCCGATGCGGCGTGCCAGATGCATCTGGTGCAGCGTGATCTTGCGCACCTCGGCATGGCTGAGCGCGATGTGCGCGGACAGCAGGCGGTTCGCCTCGTCGGCCCGTTGGGCGAGCACGGCGCGCAGGATCTGCGCGTGCTCGTCGTAGGTGGCGGTGATGCGACTTTCTTGAGTGAAATCCAGGCGACGGATGATGCGGATGCGTTCGGTCACTTCGCGGTGCGCACGCGCCATCTCGGCGTTGCCGGCGGCCTGCACCAGCGTGCAATGAAAGGCCTCGTCCCAGGCCGCGACCTGCTCGCCGTCGCTGCAGCGCTCGGCTTGCGGCACCAGCCAGATCCGCGCAAGGTCGTCGAGCAGTGCGCGGTCGACGCGCGGCGCCCTCGCACACACGCGGCGCACGGCCTCGGTCTCGTACAGCGTGCGCAGATCGTAGAGCTGCTCGAACTGCTCGAAGTCGAACGGCAGCACGCGCCAGCCGTTGCGGAACTGCACCTGGACGAAGCCTTCCTGCTGCAGGCGGAACAGGGCCTGGCGCACCGGCGTGCGCGACACCCCCAGGCGTTCGCTGACCTCCTGCTCGGTGAAGCGGTCGCCGGGCACCAGCCGGAACTCGGCGATGTCGCGCTTCAGGCCGGCGTAGACGTCGTCCGCCCGCGAGCGTCGCTCCGGGGCGGTGGTGCCGGCGCCGGGCTTGCGCAATTGCACGGCAGCGTTCCGATGGCCCGCCGTCAGCCCGGCTGGGCCATGTTGCTCACGTGGGCGGTCACGACCCGCCAGCCCTCGGGCATGCGGACCCAGGTCTGACTCTGGCGGCCGATCCTGCCGTTGCGCTCGAACTCGATGTTGGTGGTGGCGTAGTCGCGGCCGTAGGTGGTGATGGCCGTGCGCACGACCTCGCGCGCCAGCCCCTGGCTCGGGCGGGCCGCGCGAAACGCCTGGATCTCGTCGTAGCCGTAGAGATTCTCGGCAGCGCCGTAGCGCAGGGTGTGCGGGCTGTTCCAGAACAGCTCGTCGAGCACGGCGACGTCGTTGCCGGTGAGCGCCCGCTCGTAGCGCGCGAACTGCTCGGTGACTTCGGCGAGAACTTCGGGGAGGTTGATCTGCATGGTCAGAAGGTGACGGGTTTGAGATGGGAAACGCCGGCGGCTTCGAGCGCGGCGGCCGCCGCCAGGGCCAGGTCCTCGCGCCAGGGTGCGGCGATCACTTGCACGCCGATGGGCAGGCCGCCGGTGCCCGCCGGCCAGCACGGCGCGGCGACCACCGGGCAGCCGGCAAAGGATATCGGCTGCGTGAGCATGCCGACCGAAGCGCGCGAGGGCACGCGCGCGCCGCCGATCTCCACCCATTCCGTGCCGATCGCCGGCGCCGCGAAGGGCGTAGCCGGCGCGAGCAGGATGTCCCAGTCCTGGAACAGGGCGTTCACGCGGTCGCGGTAGAGGCGCCGGAAACGCTGCGCGCGGGCGACCCAGTGCGCCGGCTGCAGGGCGCCCGCGATGAAGCGGTCGACCGACAGCGGCTCGAAGTCGTCGGCTCGGGCGCGCAGATCCTCGAGATGCAGGCTGCCGCCCTCGGCCGCAGTGATGATGAAGGCACTGATGCGGCCCAGCAAGGCGTCCGGCCACTCGACCGGCGGGGCCGCCGCGCCCAGCGCCTGGGCCGCGGCGCGCACCGCCTCGCGCGCCGGCTCGCTCGCGTTGTCGTGAAAATACCCGCCCAGCACGCCGATGCGCAGGCCCTGCACGCCCTGGGCCGCGCGGGCGGCGGCCGGTTGTATCGCCAGGGCATGACAACCCGGGTCCCGGGCGTCCGGGTACTGCAGGGCGTCATAGACGCGCGCCAGCAGCCCGGCCGAATCGGCGAACGGGCCCAGATGGTCGATGCTGTGCACGAAGGGATAGGTGCCGCGCCGGCTCAGGCGCCCGAAGGTCGGCTTCAGCCCCCAGACGCCGCACAGCGAGGCGGGCACGCGGATCGAACCGTTGGTGTCCGAGCCCAGCGTGGCCGGCACCTGGCCGGCGGCCAGCGCCGCGCCGGAACCACCCGACGAGCCGCCGGCGATGCGCGTCGGATCGTGCGGGTTGTGCGCCGGACCGTAGTGCGTGTTCTCGGTCGTGAAGCCGTAGGCGTATTCGTCCATGTTGAGCGCGCCCACCAGCACCGCGCCGGCCTCGCGCAGGCGCTGCACGAGCACCGCGTCGGCGGAGGCCGGCGCATGCGTGCGATTGACCTTGGAGCCGGCCAGCGTGGTGAGGCCCTCGATGTCGAAGAGATTCTTGACGGCATAGGGCAGGCCGGCGAGCGGCGGCAGCGCGCCGCCGCGCGCGCGGCGAGCGTCGATCGCCGCCGCCTCGCGCCGGGCCCGCTCGAAGGTGCGGCCGGTGAAGGCGTTGACCTTGCCGTCGGTGGCCTCGATGCGCGCGATGCAGGCTTCGAGCCAGTCGGCGGCCTCGAGTTCGCCCGCGGCGACGGCGGCGAGCTTGTCGAGCGCGCCCGTCATGCCGCACCTGCGTCTGGGAAAGGCGCGGGCCGGTAGACCTCCGCGGGCTCGTCCTCCACCGCCATCGGCACAGCCTCCAGGGTGGCGGCCATGGCCGCGGTGCGGGCGAAATGTTCGGCCACACGCTGCGCGCGGCCGGCATCCAGCGGGATGTCGAGCAGGGCAGCGGCGGTCTGCACGTAGTTCAGTATCGGATCGTCTTGCATGATGGGAAGCATGGAAGCGTCGGGCGCGCAGCGGTATCGGCGCAACGCCGCCCGACAGTGGATGGAGGGTCGCGGTGCCGGCAGCGCCGGGCACGGCCTGCGCTTGCGCGGCATCAGCGGCGCACCTCGCGCTGGAAGATGTCGAGGCTGCGCTTTTTCACGCTCACGAAGCCGGGCTCCGAGAGCGTGTCCACGGTCCGTGGACGCGCATCGCCGTAGTCGATGATCTCGGCCACCTGGGTCGGGCGCCGCGTAAGCAGCAGCACCTGGTCGGCCAGATACACCGCTTCCTCCAGATCGTGCGAGACCAGCATCATGGTGGTGCCCGTCTGCATGAAGACCTCCTGGAGCTTCTCGCGGATGAACAGCGTCATCTCGTAGTCCAGCGCGGAGAATGGTTCGTCGAGGAACAGCACCTCCGGACCGGGCGCGAGCGCGCGCATGATCGAGGCCGTCTGCTGCTGCCCGCCCGACAGCTCGTAGGGGTAGCGATCGAGGTCGAACTTTACATCGAAGGATTCGACCAGCTCGGCCAGACGGCGATCGACCTCGGCCTTGGAACGCCCCTCCAGCTTGAGCGGATAGGCGATGTTGTCGATCGTGCGCATCCACGGGAACAGCGCCTCGCGGTAGTTCTGGAAGACATAGCCGATCTTGGTTTCCTTGAGCGACTTGCCGTCGAACAGGATCTCGCCCGAATCGATCGGCACCAACCCCGCGATCATGTTGATGAGCGTGCTCTTGCCGCAGCCGTTCGGGCCGAACACCGAGACGATCTTCCCCTTCGGGATGTCCAGGTCGAAGTTCTCGTACAGCGGCCAGCCCGCGAAGTACTTGGTCAGGCCGCGGATGGTGATGTGCGTGCCTGCCGGGCCGGGCCGGAAGCTGCGCGCCGGCGCCTCGGCGAAGACGGGCGCGTTGGCATGGGCCGTCATCTGCCGCTCCAGTGCACGATGCGTCGCTCGACGACGAGGAACACGATGTTCAGGACATAGCCGAGCAGGCCCGCCGCGAGAATCGAGGCGTACATGTCGCGCACGTTCATCACCTGCTGCGAATTGATGATGCGATGGCCCAGGCCGCTGTCCGAACCGATGAACATCTCGGCCACGATCACGATGACCAGCGCCATCGACACCGCCGAGCGCAGGCCGACGAAGCTAGGCTGCAGGCTTTCCCAGACCAGTACGTCCTTGAAGATCTGCCAGCGCGAGGCGCCCATCACCTTGGCCGCCATGACCCGCTGCTTGCGTGCATTGATGACCCCGTAGGCGCTGTTGAACACCACGATGAGCAGCGCGCCGAAGGCCGCGATGGCCACCTTGTTGACGTCCGACACGCCGAACACCATGAGAAACAGCGGGATCAGCGCGGACGAGGGCGTCGAGCGGAAGAAGTCGATCAGGAACTCGACGCTGCGATAGGCCTTCTCGTTGCTGCCCAGGATCACGCCGAGCGGCACGCCGACGATGGCGGCGATCAAAAAGGCCTGCAGCGTGCGCCAGACCGTGACCAGGAAGTCGTGCAGCAACGAACCGCCGGCCAGGCCGGTGATGAGCGTGGCGAGCGTATCGGCCGGCGGCGGCAGCAGGATCGGACGGATCATGCCGGAGCGCACCGTCAGGTCCCAGATCAGGAACAGCACGACGGGCCCGACCGCCGGCAGCAGGCGCACCCACAAGGGCTTGCGCGGCAGCGCCTGCGCCTGCGCACCGGCGTTGGCCCACCCCGGCGATGCCGCGGAGGAGGAAGTCTCGGCCATGGCCTCAGCCTCGCTGGTAGAGCATGGACTCCACCATCAATCGATGGGCGAAGATCTCGCGCTCGCTGAAGAGGTCGAAGAATTTCTGGAAGTACTCGATGTCCTGCGGCGTGAACTCGTCATACATGGTGTAGGCCGCGAGCGGCACTTCCTTGGTGAGTTCGCCCTCGATCGGCGTATAGCCCTTCAGGTACTGCCGCGCCTCGTCGGGGTTCTTGCGCACGAACTCCACGCCCAGACCATAGGCCTCGACGAAGCGCTGCGCTTCGGCCGGATGCTGCTTGATGAACTCCGCCGTCAGCGAGGCCGAACCGCCGAACCACGGCGCCTTCGGATCGCCCAGCACATAGTGCGCGATCACCCCGCTCTCGAGCACGCGGGTCGTGCCGTTCAGCCGCCCGATGGTGCCGGTGGGTTCGAGCGTGTAGCAACCATCGATCTGCCCGGCGGCCAGGGCCGCCACGTGCTGGCCGATCGGCAGCTCGACCACGGTGGCGCCCTCGGCGCCGCCGCGTTCGAGCACGGTCTTGGCGAGCGTCACGTTCTGGATGCCCGGACCCGAACCGACGCGCTTGCCGGCCAGATCCGCCACCGTACCGGCCGGGCTCGCCACCGGCACGATGACTTCGTCGAGCACATGATCGACATTGCTCGGATTGCTGCAGAAGATCTTGAAGCTGCCCGGCGCCGCGATCTCGCCGATGGCCAGATTGCCCGAGCCCGTCCCGTTGGCGCTGCCGTCCGTGCGGCCCGACAGCATGCCCTCCATGATCTGCTGCGCGCCCGCGAAGCGCTGCACCTCGACGTTCAGCCCGGCATCCTTGAAGAAGCCGCGTTCGACCGCGGTATAGAACGGCAGGCCGGCGGCGATCGGCCAATAGCCGATGCGGATTGCCAGCCCGCTCTGCGCGCGCGCCAGCCCCGGCAGGGCCAGCGTGGCCGCGGCCAGAACCCCGCCTTGCAGCATGCGGCGGCGGCTGAGACGGGAAGCGGAAAGGACCGGGACATCGGAACGGCGCATGGGGCTCTCCTGGGACGGACGCTGGGAAGGGTTCGTTCAGGACGGAATCCGCGCCGCGGGCCCGACAGCACCGGTTTGGTGCGTCCGGCACATACGCTGCGCCCCGGTGCAGCAGCACTTCACACCCTGCGGCAGCTTCGCCGCACGGCGCCCCGCGCGGCTTCCTCTATGAAGAAGCGGCCGGGTTGCCTGCACCAAGACGAGGAATTCCGTCTTGTGTACAAGACAAAATGCAAGAGCTGTGCCAATTGATGCAGTGCATCACCTCGCAGCCGTGCCGCTGCCGCAGGGACAACCTGTTTTACCGAGCCAAGGGGATTACCTCATAAGGTATTACCTTATTATCAAGTGTGCTCTCATGACAATTTAATAGAATTTTATGGATAGACCATATGGCCTTGTACACTCTGCTCACTAGGAGAAACCATGCCCAAAGCACGCCCGCCGGAGCGGGAACCTGACCATTTCGACGCAATGGAACGTCCGGGCAAGCAGGGCCCACGGTTCGCCCCCATCAAGGCCAAGCGGGCCTTCGAAGAAGTGTGCGAGCAGATCCGCCGTGAAGTCGCACTGGGCAATCTCAAGCCCGGCGACCGGCTGCCGCCGGAGCGTGAACTCGCGGAGCAACTGAAAGTAAGCCGCACGGCCATCCGAGAGGCCATGCGCAGCCTCGAGAACGCCGGGCTGGTGCAGTGCCAACAGGGCATGGGCGGCGGTGCGTTCATCCGCGAAGGCGATTCGATGGCGGTGACTCAGGCGGTTCGCGACATGGTCATGCTGGGCCAAATACCCTCGCGCAACGTCACCGAGGCCCGCATCATCCTCACCGAGCAGGCGATCCGTCTTGCCTGCGAGCGGGCCACAGAGGCTGACCTCTCGGCGATCGAGCGGGACATCGACAAATCCGAGGCGCTGACCCTGCAGGGCAACTTCACGCGCCGCAACGCCTACATCACTGAGTTCTACCGGGTGCTGGCCCAGGCAACGCACAACCAGGTCATCGTCATGCTGGTCGAGTCGCTGTCCGAGCTAACGCGCTCGCTCCTGGAAAAGGCGAGCCCCGAGCCCCGCAAGGACTTCATCAGCGTGCGGCGCAACGTGCTGCGGCTGATGCGCGCACGGGACGCCGAAGGTGCGGTCCGCGAAATGCGCGCTCACTTGCAACGCCTGGACAAGCACCTCGAGCGCCACGAAAAAATGCCGGAAACCGCCGCCGTGGATTGAGCACACGGCTGCGCAGCGGCTTCAGAGCATCGATTCGCCGCCATTGACGTCCAGCACGGCGCCGGTCACGAAGCTCGCCCCATCGCTCGCCAGATAGGCCACCGCCGATGCGATCTCGGAAGCATCGCCCAGCCGGCCGACCGGTATTCTTCTCGCCGCTTCGGCCAGCACTTCAGGCGAGGAGGTGCGGGCAAGCGGTGTTTCCACCTGGCCGGGCGCGATACAGTTGGCGGTGACGCCGAAAGGCGCGCACTCCCCCGCCAGCTTGCGCGTCATGCCGATGAGCGCCGCCTTGGATGCCGAATAATGCGTGCCGGCGCGCGGCGAGAGCGTGCGCCCTGCGCGCGAGGCGATGTTGACGATGCGCCCCCAGCCCTTTTCCTTCATCGCAGGCAGCAGCGCCTGGCAGAGTAGAAACGGCGCAGTACTGTTGACGCGGAAGACGAACTCCCAGTCCTCCAGCACGATCTGCTCAAAACCGGCGATCCGCCCGTCCACCTTCGGGTGCACTCCCGCATTGTTCACGAGGATGTCGACGCCGCCCCGCAAGGCCGCCATTCGCCGGGCCGCCTCGGGCACGTCGGCGAGCTCGGACAGATCGGCTACCACGGCTTCGGCCGCCATGCCCTCCGAGCGCAGACTGGCGGCCACCTCATGCACGCGATCGCTGCGATCGAGCAGGACCAGGGCAACGCCTGCCTGGCCCAGCAATCTTGCGCTTTCCAGGCCAATGCCACTGGCCCCGCCGGTGATCGCGGCGGTTCTTTCGTTCTTCATGTCGGTCTCTACTTAATGGGTCGGAACGCGCTCAGGACGGAGTCAGCACCTTGCCGCCGCACACCGAGATGCACTGTCCCGTCACGTAGGAGGACAGGTCCGTCGCCAGGAACTCCAGGGGCCCGGCCATGTCCTCGACGGTGGCCAGGCGGCGCAGCGGGATGCGCACCGTGTCGGCGTCGTTCACCATGCCGCGCGCCTTGGCCTGGCTCGCCACCCGCGCCGTCGCCGTGGACCCCGGCGCGATGCAGTTGACGCGGATGCCGTCGGGACCGACCTCCGCAGCCAGAAAGCGCGTGAACTGCACGACGCCGGTCTTGGCCATGCCGTAGTGGGCATACAGGCCGCCCCGGTGCGCGGCGTCCAGGCCCAGGGTGGAGCCGACGTTGATGATGTTGCCGCCGCCCTGGGCGCGCATGTGCGGCACCGCTGCCTGGCTGCAATGGACCGTCGCCATGAGGTTGACCTCGAACATGGCGGACAGGTCTGCGTCGCTCATCCGGGAGGCCTGGCTCGTCTCGATCGGAGCGAACGCGCCGCCGGCGTTGTTGACCAGGATGTCCACCCGGCCGAAGGCAGCGATGGCCTGTTCGATCAGCGAGTGCGCCTCGGCGCGCCGGCGCAGGTCGCATTGCACGCCGATGCTGCGGCGCCCGAGCCCGGCGATCTCGTCGCTCACCGTGTCGCCATCCAGCACTTCGCCGAACTGGCGCGCAGCGTGCAGATCCACGTCGGCCACGACGACGTGGCATCCCAGCCGCGCCAGCCGCAATGCAAAGCCCCGGCCGATGCCGCGCGCGGCCCCGGTGACGACGGCCACCTTGTCTTCGAGTTTCAGAGTCATGTGGGTTCCTGAACAGGGATGCGTGCCGCGGCGCGGCGCGCGGTCATTGCGCAAGCAGGCCGTACTCGTCGGCGATCTGCCGGTACTGCGGGATCTTCTCGGCCAGGTCCTGCTTCATCGCGTCGCCGTCGAGCACGTACAGCGGCACCGACATCCGTGCCAGCAGGCCGCCGAACGCGTCGCTGCGCGCGGCGTCGAGGAACACCGCCTCCAGGCGCCGGCGCACCGCATCCGGGGTCTGCGCCGACACCGCGATGCCGGTGATCCAGGGAAACTGCCAGTCGATGCCGAGTTCCGTGAACGTGGGCACGTCCGGCATCTCGGACGAACGCTGAGGGTCCAGCAGCGCCAGCGGCCGCAGCTTGCCGGCCTTGACCATCTCGCCGTAGTTCGAGGTCGGCGCGAAGGTGGTCTCGCCCGAGACCACGGCCATCAGGCTCTGGTTCGCGCCCTGGTACGGAATGTGGTTGAACCGCACGCCCTTGGCCCGCTCCAGCGCGCTGACGCCGAAGAACGAGGTATCGGACGTGCCGACCGTGCCGAAGCTGAGCTCGCCCGGCCTGGCCTTGGCGTCGGCGAGCAGGTCGCCCAGGGTGCGGTACGGCGAATCGGCGCGCACGACCAGCGCGTGCGAGGGGCCGGCGTAATTCAGGATGTAGTCGAGGTCGGTCAGCGGGTCGAACGAGGCCTTGGTCAACAAAGGGCCGATCAGCACCACGCTGGTCGTCACGGCGAGCAGGGTGTGGCCGTCGGCGGGTGCGCGCAGCACATTGGCCGCGCCGATCAGCCCGTTGGCGCCGGGGCGGTTCTCCACCACGATGGGCTGGCCCAGTTCCTGCGCAGCCAGGTCCGCCAGCCGGCGGGCGCTGACGTCGGTCAGGCCGCCGGGCGGAAACGGCACGACCAGGGTGATCGGCCGGTTCGGGAAGCCCGCGGCCGGCTGCGCCGCCATGGCGGGAGCCGCCAGCCAGAGTGGGGCGGCGACGAGTGTCAGCAAGGCACGCACTGCGGTGATTAAATGTCGGTACATGCTCACGGCTCCGGGGTCGGGGGTTTCGGATCGGCGGCAAGGCACCCGGTCAACGGGCGGGATCGAACAGGCGGGTAAGCTCGCGCACGTCGTCCATGTCGTCCACGCCCATCACCGCGTCGATCAGCTCGCGGCTGCGCGCCTCCCACTGCGGCGAGTACGGCGCCAGGGTCTTGACCATGCGCGCGAACTTGTCGAACACATCCTGCTCGGCAAAGCCGGGGGCGCCGTCCCACGCGTCGCCCAGCGCGAAGTCGCTCTGCGCGCTGAACGTCTGGCCGCGCGCATGCACCACCGCGCGGGAAGGCACTTTCAGGACCTTGTCGGCCAGGCCCCAGGCAGCAGGGTCGTAGGCACGCTCCTCGTCGAGCAGGCGAACCTTGCGGCGCATCTCGCGCGCGGCCAGCCCGCCCAGGCTCGCTTCGGTGAACCACGCCGGGCCCGCGGGTACGCCGAGCGCGACCATCGCGGCGGCATGCGGGAAACTGAAAGTCGCCGCCACCAGGTTGGGCGGATCGCCCTGGTCCGCGAAGCGCGGATACGGAATCATGGGAAACGAGTGCAGATCGATGGCGTCGATCTCGGCGGCCTGCAGGCCGTGGCGGCGCAACACCGCGTCGAGCGCCGTCAAGGCGTAGTGGATCCAGCGGCAGCAGGGCCAGAACTTGATCGACGTTTCGGGCAGGTACCAGTCGCGACCAAGGTTCTCCAGCATGGCCACGGGATCGAGGACGACGCCCTGGAACACCTGCGCATAGCTGTCGCCATCGAAGATGTCGCGCACCCCGCGCACGCCCTCGCGGGCATGCCAGGCGGCCATGAGGCCGCCCTGGGCGTTCCAGCCCGTATCCGCGTATTTCAGCGTGCCCAGGTCCACATCGCGTCCCCATTGCCGGGACCAGTCGCGGCCGACCATGTATTGCGCGCAACTGCCGAACGCATGCGCCAGCTCCACGGGCGAGGAACCGATCAGGCGAGCCGCCGCGGTGCAGGCCGCATGCACCCCTTGGCCCGGGCCCACGAGACCAGTCCAGCCTCGGGTGCGGCCTTCGGCATCCACCGTTACGCGCGGACTGAAGAAGTTGCCCAGCCGCACGCCGACCTCGAAGCCCAGCGTGAACGCGGCGAGCAGGGCGCGGCCGTCCAGCGCGTGCGTCTCGGCCAGCGCCAGGGCCGTGCCCAGGGCGGCCTGTGCGTGATGGCCCTGCACCTTGTAGCACTCGTCCATGTCCAGGACGTTGCCCAACCGGCCATTCGCCCAGGCGGCGGTGGCGATCGAGGTTTTCTGGCCGGTGCCGATCACGCTGGCCGGGCCGACCGCGCCGCTGCGCTGGACGATGCGCCGTACCGCGATGCCAGGATCGGTGCCCAACGCACCGACGGCGCAGCCCAGCGTGTCCAGCATCAACCGCTTCGCGGCCCGGCGCACCGGCTCGGGGATGTCCTGATAGCGCGTCTCGATGGCGTAGCGCGCCAGCTCCTGCGTGGTGTTCATGTCGCCCTGGTCTCCTGTCCGTGTCTTTCCGGCCTGGCCGGCTGGCTGCACGCAAGCGCCCCTTATGCCGGGGCCTGTGCACCGGGCTCGCGGGCGCGCGCCACGGCGTGGCGGGAGGCCAGCCGGCCGAAGATGCAGCCCTTGGCCAGGGAGGACCCGCTCATGTAGGTTTCGCCGTGAAAGCCGCCCATGACTTCGCCGGTGGCATACAACCCGACGATCGGCGCCTGGAAGACGTCGAGGACGCGCGCCTCGGTGTCCACGTGCAGCCCGCAGTAGGTCGAGGTCAATCCGGTCGTGCACGCCAGGCCGTAGAACGGCGCCGTGCTCACGGGGGTGGGCTTGCCGTAGCCGGTGCTCAACGAAGTGCGGCCGAACTCGTCCTCGTCCGCGCCGGCGCAGGCCTGGTTGTAGCGCTCGACGGTATGCGCCAGGCCGGCGGGGTCGATGCCCAGCTTGCCGGCCAGCGCCTCGAGCGACTCGGCCTGCTGGATGAGGCCGGTCTCCAGCCCCGCGCGATAGTCCGCCACGGTGGGCAGCGGCGAGGACTGGTCCATGACCGTCTGGTCGAAGACCTGGAACGCCAGCGCATCCTCCTGCTCCAGGCAGCGATCGCCGATGGCCTTGTAGGAGATCGACTCATTGCAGAAACGCCGGCCGGCCTTGTTCACGACGATGGCGCCGCGGTACATGGCCGACAGCAGGCGCGGCGCGTCGTCCTCCCTGCCCGGCAGCGGTTCGCCCACCGGCGCGCCGAAACTGCCCTTGGCATAGGCCATGTCGACCAGGTCGGCGCCCAGCGCCCAGGCCATCCGCAGGCCATCGCCGGTGTTGCCTTCGCCGCCCATCGGGCGCGCCTGGCGCAGATGCGGCACGAAGCGCTCGACCAGCTCGGCCGAACGCGAGAAACCGCCGGTCGCGATGACCACGCCGCCGCGCGCCAGCAGCCGCTCACCCGATGCGAGTTGCACCCCGGCCACGTGCCGGGCGCCGCCTGCCGAGGACGCCGTCACCAGCCGCGCCACCGGCGCCTGGTCCCGGTACACGACACCGGCCTCGAGCGCGGCGCGATGCAGGGTCTCGAGCACCAGCACGGGACTGATGCTGTGGTTGCGCGGGACCGACTGCGCGCCGCTCAGCGAGACCTTCTCGAAACGCAGACCCAGCGCCTCCAGCCACTGGTAGGCCTCGTACTGGCGCTCGGCATAGACGTGCACCAGGGCGGGGTCGTTGCGGTACTTGCCCGCCTTCATCAAGTCTTCCTCGAGCAGCGCCGAGCTGTCGTCGATGCCGTTGCGCTGCTGCACCTCGGTGCCCGCGAAGGCGAAGGCACCGCCGCACATCCGCGTGCTGCCGCCATAGCGCGCAGTCTTCTCCAGCAGCAGCACCCGGCCGCCGATGCGCGCGGCCTCCAGCGCCGCGCAGTGACCGGCCATGCCGGCCCCGACCACGATCACGTCGTAGCCCTCGTGCGTCTCATGCATGTTCCATCTCCCTCGTTTCGTTGCCCGTGACCGCCGCCAGCAGCATGCGCGGATCGGCCGGTCGCGCCGCGCCGCGCCATGCGACATGACCGTCGGGGCGTACCAGCACGAGGCGCTCGGCATACGCCCCGCGCACCGCCGCCTCTGTCATCGGCACCACCGTCAGGGGCACCCCCAGCGCCCGCGCGGTCGCGGCCAGCGCCTGCGCATCCTCGCCGCAGGAGGGATCGCTCATCAGGACATAGCCCTGCCCGAAGAGATCCAGCGTGGAACGCCCATCGGCCATCCACACGTGCGGTGCGCGGCAGCCCGGACGCGTGCCCGGCCGGTAGTTCACGGCGTCCTCGTATTCCGCCCGGATCCGTTCGGGGCTCTCCATCTCGTCGTACACGCATACCGGCGAGCCGACGTAGCGGTTGCCCAGGTGCATGTTCTTGGAGAACCACTCCTGGCGCAGCCCCGCGCGCAGCGCGTCGCCGACCTGCCGGCGCGCCTCGTCGCCGGCGGGGCCCGGATCGAAGATCCGGGCGGTATGGGGCACGTGCTGCATCGTCTCCAGATTGCCGGTGGAAAAGCGCGTGATGCGGTGCGCGATCGGGCGGCGCTCGATCTCGTACGAATCCAGCAGGCGCGGCCCGCCCCAGCCCTCCAGGCAGGCGGCGAGTTTCCAGGAGAGGTCCACGGCATCGCCGATGCCCGTGTTCATGCCCAGCCCGCCGGTCGGCGAGGTCAGGTGGCAGGCGTCGCCGGCGATGAAGACGCGGCCCCGGCCGTAGCCGTCGGCGACCTGCTCGATCCGGGTCCAGGGCAGGACGCTCAGGATCTCCAGCTCGAATTCGCGGCCCAGCGCGCGGTGGGCGAACGCCTCGAGCTCGCTCTCGGTGTACGACGGGCGCTCGGTCGCGTTGCCGATGATGGACATGCGCCACTGGTCGTTGCCGTTGATGGCCACGATCGTGCCCCACACCCCATGTTCGCCGACGAACATGTAGCGGTAGCCGGGCTGCTTGTCGTGCAGACGGTTGAAGCCGGGGCAGCGGAAGATGACGTTGACCGTGTGCGTGAGCACCCCGCGCCCCTGCATGCCGATGCCCAGCAGCTCGCGCACGGCGCTGCGCCCGCCGTCGCAGCCCACCAGAAAGCGCGAGCGCAGCGTGCGCTGTTGGCCCGTGGCCAGGTCCTGCACCTGCACGCTGACCCCGTCCCGATCCTGGCTGAAGGCCACGAAGCGGTGACGGTGGCGTATCCGCACACCGGGCTGCGCCTGCGCGAACCGCTGCAGCACCGGATCGAACATGTTCTGCGGGCAGCGCTCGCGCTTCTGCGGGCTCTCGGGCGGCGGGCGGTCGTCCTGCATCGCGGGCATGGGCTCGCGGCCGATCTCGTAGCCGAGCAGCGACGTCAGATAGACGTTGTCCTGCGGATAAGCGCGGTTGTAGGCGCTGGCCTCGACGTCCTGCACGATGCCCCAGCGCCGGCAGAACTCCATCGTCCTGATGCCGACCCCGTCCATCTTGGCCTGCACGATGCTGCCGTCGCCCTGCTCGAGCAGCAGGCACGTGCGGCCGCGCCAGCCCAGGTCCCCCGCCAGGGCCAGCCCGACGGGCCCTCCGCCGACGACGACGACGTCCACTTCCTCGGTTGTCATGCACTCATTCCTGTCGTTGTTGCATTCAGGCGGACCGGCGATACGACTGCCCGATGTGTTCGCCCGCGCGCATGCCCGTGGTGGCCGCCTTGGCGAGCCCGCCCACGTAGCCGATGCTCGCGCCGCCCTCCAGCCCGCCGCTGGCGCTGCCCACGGCGTACAGCCCGGGATAGGGCGAACCGTCCTCGCGCATCGCGCGCCCCCATTCGTCGATGGCGACACCACCCATCGTGTAGGTGATGCCGGCGCATACGGGCACGGCATGGAAGGGCGCCGTCCGTATCGGCATCGGCCGATACGGATACGGGGTGCGGGATGGGTTCAGCGACGGCAGTTCGTCCTTGTCCAGGGCATCGTTGTAGGCGGCGACGGTGGCGGCCAGAGCCGCCGTGTCCACGCCCATCGCCTGCGCCAGCGCCTGCACGCTGTCGGCGCGCAACACAGTGCCGCCGCGGTTCTCCATGTGCGGATTCGGCGGCAGAAAGCGCGAGGTGCCCGGCCCGTCCCACAGCGGCTGGTCGAAGACCACGAATGCGGACAGCGGGTCTTGCAGTGCCGCGATGCGATTGGCGAGGTAGACGCCGCCGCGTCCTTCGTCGGCGAAGCGCCGGCCCGCGGCATCGACCACCACGGCCGAGGTCGCCACGTTGTCCATCCAGGGCAGCGGCCAGAGACGATCGTCGGTCATGGCGTTGCGGTTCAGGACGTGGCCGTAGAAGCCGACCAAGTCCGAAAGCCGCGCGCCGGCCTCGCCCGCCATGCGCACGCCGTCGCCGAAGCCGGACCGGGCATTGCGCTGCAGGAGGCGCCCGGGCGCGGGGGAGATGCTGCGGCCGACGAGTTCTTCATCGCACTGGAAGCCTCCGTCGGCGATCACCACGTGGCGCGCCGACACGTCGAAAGGCACTGCCCCCGCATCGCCGGCCACGCCCACGCATCGGCCCTCCTTCACGATCAGGGAACGCGCCCGGTGGCCACGCAGCAGTTGCCCGCCCAGGCCGGCGAGGCGCTGCTCCAGCGTGCGCAGCAGAACATCGCCGCCACGGCCCTTCCAGTCCGAACCCACGCGCTGCAGTGACGGGGGCGACAGCACGAAGTTGTGGTGCGGCTCCGCGCCGCCCTTGATGAAGCGCACGCCATGCGACTGCAGCCACTTGACCGCGCGCCGAGCATCCTGCGCCACCGCGTGCGCCAGGCCGGGATGGGCCGCGCCCTCGGTGGCGGACAGGATCTTCCGTTCGAGCTCGGCCGCATCGGACTGGATGTCGCTCAGGCAGACATGGAACGCTCCGCCGGTCAGCCGCGTATTGCAGAGATAGTCGGTCTCCTGCGCTCTTTCGAGCACCACTGCGATGGCCCCGTCCTGGGCCGCGCGCAGCGCCGCACTCAACCCGGCCAGGCCGCCGCCTATCACGCAAACGTCGCAATCGATCATGGAATCACTCATCTCGGCATCAGGGTTTCGGCGACCAGGTCGACGACTTCCAGCGCTAGGCTCAGCACGCCATACGTCACCGCGCTCGCAATGGGGGCCGCGATCAGGAAGTCGGGCACGCCGGTGCGCAACGCGAGCCAGATCAGCAACAGCGCCGGCAACGCCGTGCCGGCGCCCACGATCAGGCGCCGCCGCCGCAGTGCGCCGCGGATCAGCGGAAACGGCTCGGCCGCGGGGCCTTGCGTGTCATCGTCGGTTCGATACATCGGAGAACTCCAGGCAAACGGCCGCTGCTTGCGTGCGGCTCACTCGAGGCGGATACCGGTGTCGGCCATGAACTGTTTCCAGAAGGCCAGATCGGAGCGGATGGTGCGGTCGAGGTATTCCGACGAGGTGTCCTCGGCGGGGTCCACGCCCACCGCCACCATCCGCGCCTTGACCTCGGGGTCCTTGACGACGGCGGCCACCGCCCCGTTCAGGCGCTGCACGACGTCCTCAGGCGTGCCGGCGGGCACGACCAGGCTGTACCAGGTCCGCACGATGAAGTCGTCCAGACCGGCCTCCTGCATCGTGGGAATGTCCGGCGCGATCCCCAGCCGGGTCGGCCCGGTGACGGCCAGCGCGCGCAACCTTCCCGCCTGGACCTGAGGCATCGCGGAGGTATCGCTGAACACGAAGTCGATCTGGCCGCCCAGCAGGTCCGTCACCGCCGGTCCGATACCCTTGTAGGGGACATGGTTGATCTTCACATCCGCCAGGCGCTTGAGCATCTCGCCGGACAAGTGCGGCGTCGCCCCGTTGCCGGAGGAGCCGAAGTTGAGCTTGCCCGGGTTCTGGCGGGCATAGTCGATCAGCTCCTGCAGAGACTTGAACGGGCTGGCGGCGTTGACCACCAGGATGTTGGACGACGCATTGACCATCGCCACCGGCGCAAAATCGCCCACCGGGTCGTACTGCAGCTTGGGGTACAGGTTCGGGTTGATCGCCATCGTGCTGTTCACGGCCATCAGCATCGTGTAGCCATCCGGCTGCGCCTTTGCCACGTAGGCCGCGCCGAGCGCACCGTTCGCTCCCGGCCGGTAGTCGACGACGACAGGCCGGCCCAGTTGCCGCGCCAGCGCATCGCCGACCACGTTGCCGAACGTGGAACCCATGCCACCGGCGGCATACGGCACTACGAGCGTTATCGGCCTTTCCGGATAGGCCGCCTGCGATGCCGGGGGCAGCATCGTCGTCGCGACCGCCAGCAATGCGTACAGCGCTTTCATGAGTCTCCCCCTGGGTCCGTTCGTCAGAATGTGTGTCGTACCCTCATTAGATAATAAGGTATGACCTTTTTCAAACTAGGATAAATGACCATTGACATCGGGATGCACGGCTCTAGAAACAGGCAGGAATCGCAGGACGCATCCGGGCATCCAGGGCGCCGGCAAGGCGTCCCGGGGTAGGTCCTCGATTGATGCGATGGTGGGCTCCGGCCCCCGCTGCCCGAGATGCCGCGCTGGCTGCAGGAACGGCGTCAGGGCGCCGCCTGCGGTACTGCCGGGGTGGGCCTCGCTAGGGCAACAGGCCGAACTCTTCGCCAGCCTGGCCCAGGTCAAACGGATCCACGCCCCGTATCGCGGGCAGGCATCGATGGCCAACTCAGATGCGCCGACCCGCCGCTTCCCAGTACGGCGCGCGCAGCTTGCGCTTGAAGATCTTGCCGCTTTCCTCGCGCGGCAACCGTTCGTAGAAGTCGAACTTGCGCGGGATTTTGTATTTCGCCAGCTTTTCGGCGAGATAGCCGCGCAGCTCGGCCTCGGTGGCGTCGCTGTGCGGGAGCAGTTCGATGGCCGCGGCCAGGACTTCGCCGAACTCGTCGTCGGGTATGCCGAACACGGCGCAATCCTGTACGCCCGGGCACTGCGCGAGCGCGGCCTCGACTTCCGCGGGGTAGATGTTCACGCCCGCGGAAATGACCATGTCGGAGCGGCGGTCGCAGATATACAGCAGACCATCCTGCAGATAGCCGACATCGCCGACGCTGATCAATCCGTCGCGCTCGGCGGCACGGCGCTTGTCGTCGTCGTGCAGATAGGTGAAGTCCGGATGCGCGTCGACTTTCACGAAGATTTCGCCTGGCACGCCGTCCGCCACGGGAACGCCGTCGTCGCCGTAGATGGCGATGCGCGCGCCGGGCACCGGCCGGCCGACGCTGCCGGGATGGGCCAGCCAATCCTGGGGCGTGGACAAGGTGGCCGTGCCGACCTCGGTGCCGCCATAGGTCTCGTAAACGACCGGCCCCCACCAATCCATGAGCGCCTGCTTGACCTCGCGCGGGCAGGGAGCGCCGGTATGCACGACCCAGCGCAGGGAGCTCACGTCGTACTTGCGCCGGACGGCCTCGGGCAGCTTGAGGATGCGCACGAACATGGTCGGCACCATGACGGCGTGCGTGATGCCATGCCGCGCGATGGTGGCGAGCGTGTCCTCGGCGTCGAACCTGGACTGCAGCACGATGCGCTCCGCCGCCGGCAGGACCTGCCTGGCGTACGAGTTGGGCGAGGCATGGTACATGGGGCCTGCGATCAGCGCCCGCATGCCCGGCTCGACACCCCAGACCTGGCGCAGCAGGGCGGCGTTGGCGGCCACCTGCTCGGCCGTCGCCGGCTCGCGCTGGACCCCCTTGGGGCGGCCCGTGGTACCGGAGGTGTAGATCATGCTGGAACGCAGCTTGACCGCGGGGCCGTCCCAGGGCGCGCAGGCGTCCGCGGCGGCCTGCCATGCGCGCTCGCCCGGGGCCGGCCGGCCCGCGGCCAACGGCAGTCCGAAGCGCTCGAGCAGCTCCGGCGGGGTCGGCACCACGAACACGGCCAGGTCCGCGGGCAGCTCCTGGCGCACCGTCGCGAGCAGGTCCGCATGGGCGATCAGGACCTTGGGCTGGGCATCGCCGATGACGTAGAGCACTTCGTCGGGCTTGCCGTGCCAGTTGATCGGCACCGCGTAGGCGCCGAGCGCCGCGGTGGCCTGCATCGCCTCGAAGAATGCGAAATCATTGCGCAGCAGCAGCGCGACGGCGTCGCCCTCGCGCACGCCCGCTTCGTGCAGCAGGCGCGCGCCGCGGGCGGCTCTCGCGAGGACTTCCTCGCGCGATACCGATCGTTCATCCAGGTAGATGCTGGCCATCTCTTTGACTCCTCGCTGTCGCGATGCTGCACGCGCCCCTTGCGGGCGCCCGGCTGCGCATCGCCGTTGTGATATATTTAAAAGGTCCAACCAATTTGGGCAATCCTAGATGGATGGCCGCTTCGTTGTCAATGGCGCACGGACGGCCGCTACACTGGCGCATCCGCCAGATGGCAGCGAGCGTCCGGGCGCCGCCGCGAGAAAAATTCTTCTGCAGGAAACCTCGATGTCTCCTTCCTCTCCTTCGAGTTCCAGCCGCCCGCTGGGCCGGCCCGCCACCCCGCTCGACGTGCTGCAGGTGCCCCGGCGGCGCGCCTTCGAGGCCGTGTGCGAGCAGATCCGCGCCAAGATCCGCAATGGCGAGTTGGCGCCGGGCGACCGGCTTCCGGGCGATGCCGAACTGGCGGAGATGTTCAACGTCAACCGCAACTCCGTGCGCGAAGCGCTGCGCAGCCTGGAGATCGCCGGCGTCGTGCGCAGCACGACGGGTGTGCAGGGCGGATTCTTCATCGCCGAGGGCCGCAACGATTCGCTGAAGCAGGCCATGCGCGACATGGTGGCCGTCGGCAGCATGCGCCCCGCCAGCCTGACCGAGGCGCGGATCATGGTGGTCGTCCAGGCCGTGAAGCTCGCCGTCCAGCGCGGCACGGCCCAAGACTTCGATGCCATCGAAGCCGACATCGCCCGCCTGGAAACGATCGCGCAACGGGACGGTCTGTCGCACGGCACGCCGCAGCTCACGGCGTTCTACCGCCTGCTCGCCGAAGCCACGCACAACGAGGTCATCGTCGTCCTGGTCGAAGGGCTGTCGGACATCGTGCGCACGCTCATCGCACGCACCCATCCGTCGGTGCAGCCCGACTTCATCGGCATCCGGCGCAGCATCCTGCGCCACATGCGCGCCGGCAACGAAGCCAAGGCCGTCGACATCATCACGCGCCATCTCACCAAGATGCACGCCCACCTGGAGCAGGCCGAAGCACAGGCCGAAGTACAGGCAGGGATGGCCGCTACGCCGCTGCGCCCCGCCGCCCGCGCACCGGCGGCCCGCAAGTCGAAGGCCTGACCGCGCAGGCTGCGGCCCGGCCCGCGCCGGCCATGCCATGCGCCGGGCCAGGGGATCACGCAGCCGCACGCAGACAGCGACCGAGATTCGCGGCGTGGTGCGCCGCATCGCCGAACAACTGGTCCAGCACGGTCAGGCGTCGCAGATAGTGGCCCACCGCGTACTCCTCGGTCATGCCGATGCCGCCATGGAGCTGGATCGCCTGCTGCGTGACGAACGTTCCCTGCCGGCCCAGCAGGATCTTGGCGCGCGCGAGCTCCACGTCGATCCGCTCCTCGTGCGCCTCGACCAGGGCCCAGGCCGCGGCAATGGCGGCGCTGCGCGCGGTTTCCACGGCCACCTTCATTTCCGCAACCCGATGGCGCAAGGCCTGGTACGTGCCGATCGGAGCGCCGAACTGGCGACGCTCGCCGAGATAGGCGACGGCGAGTTCGAAGGCGCCCTGCATCACGCCCAGGCCTTCGGCGCATGCCGCCGCGATGCCCGCGCGCCGCATGGCCCGCAAGGCGGACGCCGCGGCCGCGCCTTCGGCCAGGAGCTGTGCCGGGGCCGCCTCCAGGTGCAGGCGCGCCGCAGGGGAACGATCGGCCAGGCGCAGGCCGGCGATGCCGACTCCTGCGGCGGCGGGATCGAGGCGGAAGATGCCCAGGCCGTCGGCGTCGGCCGGTCCGCCCGAGATCCGGGCCGATACCAGGATCTCGGGCGCGGCATCGCCATGCAGGACCTGCGTCTTCACGCCGTGCAGGCGCCAGGCGCCGTCGGCCTGCTCCGCCCGCGTCCGGACCCAGCATTCGGCGTGGCGCGCCCCAGGCTCGCTGTGCGCCACCGCAAGCAACCGATGGCCGGTGCACAGCCCGGGCAGCACATCGGCGGCATATGCGCCGCCCACGGCCCGGGCCAAGGTGCCGCCGAGCACGGTCGAGCCGAGATAGGGCTCCAGGCTCAGGACGCGGCCCAACTCCACGTGCACCGGGAGGCGGTCCAGCGCGTCGCCGTCGAGGCCGCCGAGTTCGGACGGCACACCGAGCGCGGTCACGCCGAGTTCGCCCAGTTGCCGCCAGACCTGCCGGCTCCAGCCGGGTTCTTCGGCCAGGATGCGGCGGCGCCCGGCGAATGGATATTCCTTCTCCAGCAGGCGGCGCAGGCTGTCGCGCAGTTGCCGTTGCTCTTCGGTGATCTCGAAATTCATGGCTCTATCCCAGGATGCTGCGGGCCAGGAGATCCTTCTGGATTTCGCTCGTGCCGCCGTAGATCGATGCTGCGCGTGAATAGAAATACCTGGCCGCCGGCAGATCCGACCAGTCCGGCTCGGCCGTCTCGTCCAGATCGGTGTAGTGCAGGCTGGCGGGCCCGGCGATTCGCATGAGCAGCGCCGCGATGGCCTGCTGCAGTTCGGTACCCTTCAGTTTCAGGATGGAGGCGAACGCCGGGTTCTCGGCCTGCTCGCGCTCGGACAGCAGCATCCTGAAGTTGGTCAGTTCGAGGGCGCGGGTTTCCGCATCCAGCACCGCGATCTCCGCCAGGATGCCCGGGTCCGCGTCGAGCACGCTTTGGCCGCCCTCCTTCAGGCCCAGGGCCAGTTCCATCGCATAGCCCAGACGCTCCCGGCACAAGCCCACGTTGGCGATGCCGGTACGCTCGGCATTGAGCAGGTGGCGGGCGCATCGCCAGCCCTGGCCCTCCTCGCCGATGCGGTTCTCGACGGGAACGCGCACCTCGTCGAAGAACACCTCGTTCAGATGATGCTGGCCGTCGATGGAGACGATGGGCCGGATCGTGATGCCGGGGCTGCGCAGCTCGACCAGCAGAAAGGAGATGCCTTCCTGCTTGCGCGCCTCCTGGCCAGTGCGTACCAGGCAGAAGGCGTAGTCGGCCAGGTGCGCAGTGGTGGTCCAGATCTTCTGGCCGTTCACCACGTAGACATCGCCCTCGCGCCGGGCCGAGGTGCGCAGCGACGCGAGGTCGGAGCCCGAACCCGGTTCGGAGAAGCCCTGGCAGAACCAGACGTCCATGTTGGCGAGCCGCGGCAGCCATTCGAGCTTTTGCCGGGCCGTACCGAACGCCAGCAGCACGGGACCCAGCATGTTCATGTTGAACACCTGAGGCAGGGGCGCGGGCGCGCGGAACAGCTCGTCCAGCAGAATGAGCCGTTCGGCCTGGCCCAGCTCGGCGCCGCCGTACTCGCGCGGCCAATGCGGTGCGGCCCAGCCGCGCGCGTGCAGGATACGCTGCCACTGCACGATGTCGTTCTTGCGCGGCGGCAGGCCGAGCCGCATGCGGTGGCGCAGATCGTCCGGCAAGTGCGCGTCGATGTAGCGGCGCACGTCGTCCCGGAATGCCGCCTGCTCCGGGGTGGGTCGCAGATCCATGATGACTCCTCCGTTGATTCCTGTCGCTCTCGGGAAGGCCGCCGCCATGCGGCGGCGCCGCTCCTTCAGTCCAAGCGGATGGCGCTCGCCTCGATCACGCGGCGCCATCCCTGCAGATCGGTCCGCAGCACCTGCTGGAACTCGTCCGGCGTATTGCCCACCGGCACGTAGCCATAGCCTTCGATGAGCTGATGGATCGCCGGATCCGCCACGGCATCGCGCACCGCGGCCGAGAACTTCTCCACGATGGGCCGCGGCGTATCGCGCGGCATGAAGAACCCGCTCCATCCCGGCAGGTTGACTGCCTCGAAACCCTCCTCGGCGAATGTCGGGATATCCGGGAACTGCCGCAGCCGCGCCGGGCTCGCCACCGCCAGCAGCTTGACCTTGCCTGCCTCGGCCTGTTGGGCGACGAAGCCCAGCGATGCGTAGAACAGCGTGATGCGTCCGCTGACGAGGTCGGGAAAGCCCGCGGCCTCGCCGGCGTAGGGCACGTGCACCATGTCGACCTTGCCCTGGTGCGCAAGCCCTGCCCCGACGATGTGGCCGCCCGAGCCGATCCCGTAGCTGCCGTAACTCAGCTTGCCCGGCTGCCGACCCGCCAGGGCCAGCACCTCGTCGATGGAGTTCGCCGGGACCTCCCCGTTCAGTACGGCGGCGATGGGGAACACCGCCACCTGGCTCACCGGCGCGAAGTCGGTCAGGGCGTAGCCCGGCTCCTTCTGCAGCAGGACGTTCTGGACCATGGAACTCAAGGACAGATAGACGGTATAGCCGTCGGCCGGCGCCCGCTTGAGCTGCGCCGAGGCGATCATGCCGTTGGCGCCCACCCGCTGCTCCACCACGATGGGCTGGCCCCAGCGCTCGGACATGTGCTTGCCGATGGCTCGGGCCAGCGTGTCGGCCGTGCCCCCTGCCGTCGTGGCCACCAGCAGCTTCACGGGCTGGTTGGGATAGCTTGCGGCATCGCCGGCGGCGCCCGCGCGGTCCGCTGCGTGGGCCGCTGCATAGGCCGCGGCGAACAGCGCGGCGCTGAGCGCCAGACACGCCGGTAATGCCTTGGTCGAACACCATGTCCTCATGTTCGTTCTCCTCGCTGGTGGTTCATGTTCTTCTCCTCGCCCCCGTGTGCCGCGCGCCCCTGCGTTCAGGAGCCGGGAGCGATGCCGGCGACGTGGGCCCAGCCCTGGTCCAGCACGATGACGTCGCGCTCGCGCACGCGCGCCTGGAAAGCGATCCGGCCGTCGTCCTCGTGCCAGAGCGATAGCAGCAGCGTCTCGCCGGGGTATACCGGCGCGCTCAGGCGCGCCCTGAACGCCGACAGCCGCGCCGGATCGTCGCCGCACGCGCGTTCGATGACGGCGTGCGCCGCGCGCCCCCAGGTGCACAGGCCGTGCAGGATGGGGCGCGCGAAGCCCGCCCGCTGCGCCACCGCCGGGTCCGCATGCAGCGGGTTGGTATCGCCGGACAGGCGGTAGATCAGCGCCGCCTCCGGGCGGATCGGCAGTTCGGACACGCTGTCCGGCGCACGCTCCGGCAGCGCGGGCGCACGCGCGGCAGGCTCGTCCGCGCCCGCGCCTTTCGAGAAACCGCCGTCGCCGCGCAGGAACAACACCTGCTCGACCGTGGCGAGCAGGCGCCCGTGCGCTTCGTCCGTCAGCGTCTTCTCCACGTGCAGGATCGCGCCCTTGCCCTCGCCCTTGTCGACGATGCGGGTAACGCGGCTCTGCCCGAGCACCACCGCCCGTGCCGGCAGCGGCGCATGCGTCACCAGGCTCTGCTCGCCGTGCACCAGGCGCAGGAAATCGATGCCCAGCTCGGATCGCTCGCGCATCCAGGCCCCCGGCGAGGCCAGCACCGCGGCCATCGTCGGCAGCGCCTTCAGGCCCTTCTCGTACACGTATCCCAACTGGCGCGCATCCATGGGGTCGCTGCCCACGCCCAGGCCGAGGGCGTACAGCATGGTGTCCTTCTCCGTGTAGGCATGGCGCACCGGCCCGGAACGCCAGGCCTTGGTCTTCTCGTAATCGATCATGTCGTCTTCCTTGCGGCCGCATCCAGGGCCGAGGCCGGCATCCCGTCGTTCATGAGATCGCAGTATTCGGCCATGCCGAGCGCCGCATGGCCCTCGCAGGCGTACTGCGCCATGGTCTCGGTGATGCGCGTATAGCTGGCGCTGTCGGCACGCCGGTGGCGCAGCGGCACGGTGGCCCTGGCGACGCCGCTCACCCGGTAGCTGCGGCTGGCCGTCTGCACATGCGCGACCAGGCTGCGCGGATACCCGTCGGCGTCGTAGTCGGTCTCGATGCTGCCGCCGGTGACGGGTTCGTAGACGCCATCGCGCAATACGTTGCCGCTGACGCGCGGAGCGTCGCCGCCCGGGCTGCCCTTGATCGAGAGCAGAATGCCGAAATCACGGCTGAACGTGATCGGCAGCCATTTGTACCAATAAAAACCATGCCAGTACCGCGGCCCCCAGGATTTGTCGCGATAGCCCGTGCCCTGCCCGATCTCGCAGCGCATGCCGTCCACGGTGATGTGCCCCTGGACCGCCATGTTCTGTTCCGTATGCCCGCGGTACACCGCGCTCGCCGGATCGAGTTCGACCGGGCTGCCGTCCAGCGCCACGATTTCGCCGCCATGCATCGGCGATACGCCCTCGAAGTCCAGGGCGATCTGCGCCGGGCGCTGGGGATACTGCTTGAAGGCCTGCCGCGGGCCCGCCATGGCGCGCGGATCGTCCATCAGCAACAGATCCCCGGCGTAGTGCACGCGCAGCCGCGCGAAGGGCTCGAGCACTTCGAAGTGCATGCCGCCGGCGCGCAGCTCGGTGTTGCCGGCGATCCGAGGCCGGCGGAACATGAACCCGACACGGCCGTCCGGCAAGTACACGCAGCATGTCATCTCGGCATGCCCTTCGTGCGGCCGGTTGCCCAGGCGCATCCACGCGCCGACGCCGCTACTCGTGTCGAAGGCGTTGACGTACATGCTTTCGTTGTAGTTCGGCACCGGCTCCGGGACGTGCATGTCGTCGTCGCGCGGGTCCAGCCGCAGGCGGGTGCCCGGGGGCATATACATATGAGGTCTCCAGTACGCGGGCGCAGCGGCTGCGCCCGTCCCGTTACAGGCTGATGTGGAACCCGCCGTTCACGCCGAGATGCTGTCCCGTCACATAGCTCGCACCGTCCGACAGCAGGAAGCACACGGCCTTGACCACCTCCTGCGGCGTCGACCAGCGTCCCATCGGGATCTGCGCGAGCATGCCGTCGCGGAATTTCTCGCCGCGCACGACTTCGGTCATCGGAGTTTCGACCACCCCGAAACACACGGAATTGGCCCTGATGTTGTAGCGGCCCCACTCGCGTGCGGCGGTCATCGTCATGCCCAGCAGGCCGGCCTTGGCGGCGGCATAGTTGATCTGGCCGACCGAGCCCTTGCGGCCCGCATCCGAAGACACGTTGACCAGCGAACCGCCCGATGGGTCGCCGCCCTTGGCGCGCTCCAGCAGGTGGCGGCCGACGGCGCGCGTCCAGTAGAACGAACCCGTCAGGTGCACGTCGATCACGTCCTGCCATTGCTGGTCGGTCATTTTCTCGATCATCGCCGGGCGGATGATGCCCGCGTTGTTCACCAACCCGTGCACGGCGCCGAAACGCGCCACGGCATCGCGCACAGCGCTGCCGGCCAGCGCCGGATCGACGACGCTGCCCGGTATGCCGAGCACCCGGTCCGCCGGCAGCGTCTGCAGCGCGGCGGCCAGTGTCTGCGCGTTCATGTCCACGGCGACGACGTTGCCGCCGAGCTCGACCACCATCTCCACCACCGCCTTGCCGATACCCTGCGCCGCACCCGTGACGACGACCGTGCGTCCCGTCAAAGAAATCAATGCATCCATGGACCCTCCTTGTGTGTCTCGTTGAGCTTATTGTTTCGTTGGTTGAACCAATGATATATTTGGTGCAAGCCTAAGGTCAACAGGAGACACGATGAGCATCAAACGCAAGGCCTGCATCGCGGGCGCTTTCGAACATCCGACACGCAAGGCGCCGGACAAGACCGTGGCGCAGCTACATGCCGAATGCGCCCGGGCCGCGCTCGAGGATGCCGGCCTTGCGCTGCAGGACGTGGACGCCTACTTCTGCGCCGGCGATGCTCCCGGGCTGGGCGCCAACAGCATGGCCGACTACCTCGGCCTGACGCGCCTGCGCCACGTCGACACGACCGATACCGGCGGCTCGGCCTATCTGATCCACGTTGCGCATGCCGCCCAGGCCATCGCGGCGAACAAGTGCGACGTGGCGTTGATCACGCTGGCCGGCCGCCCGCGCACCGAGGGAGCGAGCGGGGTCGGCGTCGGTTCCCGCCTCGTCACCGCGGCCACGCCCGACGCCGCCTGGGAAATGCCCTACGCGCCCGTCACCGTCAACATGTATGCGCTGGCGGCTGCGCGCCACATGCACGAGTACGGCACGAGCGCCGAGCAGTTGGCCTGGATCAAGGTAGCCGCCGCGCACCACGCGCAGTACAACCCGCATGCGATGCTGCGCGAGCCGGTCACCGTCGAGGACGTGCTGGCCTCGCCCCTCATCAGCGACCCGCTGCACAAGCTCGATTGCTGCGTGGTCAGCGACGGCGGGGGCGCGCTGGTCGTGGTGCGGCCCGAGATCGCGCGCGGCCTCGGACGCCCCGTCGTCAACGTGCTCGGCGCCGGCGAGACCATCAAGGGCCAGTTGGGCGGCGCGGTCGACCTGACCTGGTCGGGCGCGGCCGTCAGCGGCCCGGCCGCGTTCGCGGAGGCCGGCGTGACGCCGGCGGACATCCAGTACGCGTCGATCTACGACAGCTTCACGATCACGGTCCTGATGCAACTGGAAGACCTGGGCTTCTGCAAGAAGGGGGAAGGCGGGCGCTTCGTCGCCGACGGCAACCTGATCTCCGGCACGGGCAAGCTGCCTTTCAACACCGACGGCGGCGGCTTGTGCAACAACCACCCGGCCAACCGCGGCGGCATCACCAAGGTGATCGAAGCCGTGCGCCAGCTACGCGGCGAGGCCCACCCGGCGGTGCAGGTACCCGACTGCGCGCTGGCGCTGGCCCAGGGCACCGGCGGGCTGCTCGGCTCGCGCCACGGCAGCGCAACCCTCATCCTGGAGAGAGCATGACCATGAGCACCCCGTATCAGGAGCGGCCGCTGGCCGCGCCGCTGCTCGACGCGGCGACCGCGCCCTTCTGGCAGGCGGCCGGGGAAGGCAGGCTGACGACCCGGCGCTGCACCGGCTGCGGCAAGCTGCACTGGTATCCACGCCCCGTATGCCCCTTCTGCCAGGGCAATACGCAGTGGGAGGCCCTTGCCGGCGAGGGCACGATCTACAGCGTGAGCGTGACGCGCAAGGCGGGCCCCATACCGTATGCGATCGCCTACGTGACGCTGGACGAAGACATTACGGTGCTCACGAACATCGTCGACTGCGAGCTGGATGGGCTGCGCATAGGCCAGCGCGTGCGCGTCTGCTTCAAGCCGGCGCAGAACGGCGCCAGCATTCCGATGTTCACACCGGCATGAGGCGCCCGTAGCCGTACTCGGCGAGCCGGCCGGCTCGCCGAGTACGCCGCGCCTGCGTCGCACATCCGTCCGAACGCACCCGCTTTCCTGCATGCGCCGCCGCGCGCCTCTCCTTTTTCGGAGCACGTATGGCCAAATGGCTCAGCTCGACCGACTGCATTGCCTTCGACATCCAGGATCGGGTGGCGCGCCTGACCCTGAACAACCCGGCGCGCCGCAATGCGCTGTCCTGGGACATGCTGGTGGAGTTGCGCGCCGCCCTGCTGGAAGCCGATGATCTACGCGAGGTTGCCGTCATCGTGCTCGAAGGCGCGGGCAAGGATTTCTGCGCAGGCTACGACATGCAGGCCGCCTACGCGCGCTATGCGAAGGAAGACGCGGCGCGCGACGCCTACCGTACCGGCAGCGCGTCGTTCGACGACGATGCCTGGAAGCTGGAGAGGTTCCAGGAACTGCTGCGCACCGCCTTCACCGTGCACAAGCCGGTCATCGCCAAGGTACATGGCAACTGCCTGGCCGGCGGCACCGACCTCGCCTTGTACTGCGACCTCGTCATCGCGGCCGACGATGCGCGCATTGGCTTTCCCGCCACGCGCGCGATGGGCTCGCCGCCCAACCACATGTGGTTCTACAACGTGGGGCCGCAGTGGGCCAAGCGCCTGCTGCTCTCGGGCGACACGCTGGATGGCCGGGACGCCGCGCGCATCGGCCTGGTGGTGGCCAGTGCGCCGCCCGAACGCCTGGAAGACGAGGTCATGACGCTCGCACGGCGGCTCGCCACGATCGACCCGGACCTGCTCGCGACGCAGAAGCGCATCGTGAACCTGGCCCTCGAGCTGGCCGGCGCCGGCACCCTGGCCCGGCTGGCCGCCGAGATGGACAGCCGGGCCCACCTGACGCGGGCCAAGCGGGATTTCGATGCCGATACGGCCCGGCACGGCTTCAAGGAAGCCGCCCGTCGGCGCGATGCGCCCTTCGGCGACGGCGTCGTCAAACCGTCCTGGTAGGGCCGCAGGGCCACCTGCCGGCGGGCCTGGCGCCCGCCGTGTGCAAAGCCCGGCTCAGATCCGTACCCGGCCGGACCGGGCCACCGACTCCGCCATGTCGAGTTGCTCCTTGACGAATGTGCCGGTTTGATCGGGGTTCCAGCCCACCGGCTCGAATCCCAGCTCGAGCAGGCGAGGCGCAACGTCCGGCAGCTTGACGATGCGCGCGAGCTCGGCCGACACGCGCTCCACGATGGCCTGCGGCGTCCCGGCGCGCGCATGCACACCGGCCCAGCCCGGGAAATCCACACTGGCATAGCCCGCCTCGGCGAATGTGGGCAGCGCCTGGTAGAGCGGGAACCGGGTCGGGCTCGCTACCGCCACCGCCTGCATGCGGTCCGGATATCGCATCACGCCGCCGACCGAGACGATGCAGGCATCCACGTGCTCGCCCAGCACTTCCTGGATCGCGGGCGCTTCGCCGCGATAGGGCACGTGGTTGAGCTGGATGCCCGCGGCTTCGCTCAGCATCTCGCCGACGAAATGCGCGGCCGAGCCCTGTCCGTAGGATGCATAGGAAAGCTTACCCGGCTCGGCCTTGGCCTTGCGCACGAACTCCTCGAGCGTGTTCACGCCCAGCGAGCGGCGCACGCCCAGGGCGACCGGCGTGATGCACAGCATGCAAACCGGCGCCAGGTCGGCCAAGGTGTAGTTCGGACTAGGCTGCAGCACCAGATTGGTGACGAAGCCGGTAAAGGTCAGCAGGAAGGTGTAGCCGTCGGCCGGAGCATTGAGCGCCGAGCCGATCGACACCATACCGCTGCCGCCGGAACGCGATTCGACCAGGCAGGGCTGGCCCCAGGCTTCGGTGAGCTTCTGGCCGATCAACCGCATCATGGTGTCGTGCCCGCCGCCCACCGGCGTCGGGATCAGGAACCGGATGGGCGCGTCGGGATACTGCGGCTGGGCCCGCAGCAGGGCCGGGCATGCGAGCGCGCCCAGCGCGGCGCTTCGATGCAGGAAACTTCTGCGATTCAGCTTCATACGGGTCTCCTCCGTGGTGGGGCTGGCGTCTAGGGCCTGTTAACGCTATGGCGCCCCTTTTTTTCTGGTTGCACGAAAGCGGATTCGCCTTCGGCTTTATATTTTGTTGGTTGATCCAATAGAATACAAGACCTATCCGGCCGGAAGCATCACCACTTCGGAGCGCAGATCGTCCATGACCAAAGAAGAAGCGGCTGTGCCCAGCCCCCACGGGCGGGCGCCCAGCGGCACCGAGTTCGGCGCCAGACTGCAGCGCGCGCTGCATCGGCACTTTCTTGCCGATGCGCGGATCGAGGCGCTGCAGCGCCTGACGGGCGGTGCGACCAAGCAGACGTGGTCGTTCGTGACAGGCGGCGGTGGTACGGCTGCCGCGGGCCGCTATATCCTGCAGTTGTCCGCACCGGTCCCGGCGGCGCGCGGCCCGGGCCCACGGGCGCCCCGCCTGTCGGCCGCGGCGGACGCCGCGCTGATGCGCCTGGCACGCCGCCATGGCGTGCCCGCGCCCGAGGTCTGCTGCGTGCTCGATGAAGGCGACGGACTCGGGCCGGGCTATGTCACACGGCACGTCGACGGGATCACCCTCGGCCGCGCTGTCGCGCGCGATCCGGCCTACGCGGCGGCGCGCCGGCGCATGGCCGCGCAAAGCGGGGAGATCCTGGCCGGCATCCATGCCCTGCCGACCCGCGACGCGGGTTTCCTGGACCACTTGTCGCCAACCGACGAACTGCAGGTCTATACCCGGCTGCTGCGGGCCCATGACCTGCGGCACCCGGCCCTGGAGTACGCGCTGCGCTGGGTGGCGCAGCGCCTGCCGCCGGATCGGGAGGACCGCGTCGTGCATGCCGACTTCCGTACGGGCAACCTGATCGTCGGGCCGGACGGTATCCGCTGCGTCCTGGATTGGGAGATCGCGCGCAGGGGTGACCCGCTGCAGGATCTGGGCGTGCTCTGCATGCGGACGTGGCGCTTCGGCGGCGACGGCGAAGTCGGCGGCTTCGGCAGCCGGGAAGACTTCTATACCGCCTACGAGCGCGCCAGCGGCCGCAGCCTGGATGTCGAGCGCATACGCTTCTGGGAGGCCTACGCCAACCTGAAATGGGCCATCAATTGTGTACGGCGCGGCATGGCGCAGGGCGCCGATGGCCGTCCGGCCAGCCTGGAACTGGCGGCGATCGGCCGCCGCCTGGGCGAGCCCCTCTGGGATTTCCTCGACATCGCCGCAGCGCAGGCCAGCACATGAGTGTTTCGATCCCATCCACGGACGCCCTGCTCGCCGCCGTGATCACCTATCTCGAGCAGGACCTGCTGCCCGGCCTGGAGGGCTACCATCGGTTCCAGACGCGGGTCGCGGCGAACGCCTTGAAGATCGTGCTGCGCGAACAGCGGCTGGGCACGGCGCACGCCGAACAGGACGCGGCGGCGGTCGCCGACGTGCTGGGCCGCAGCGGTGCCGGCGTGAACGGGGTGTCCAGCGAAGATATGGCGGACGCCCTGCGCGACGGCAAGCTGGCCCTGGATGCGCCGGGCCTGGCGCAGTGCCTGCGGGAGATGCTGCGGCGGCAACTGGCGGTGGACAGCCCGGCCTGGGTGCAAGGATCGGGTCGCCGGAGCGACTGAGCACGGTCGCCAGAGCGCGGCCGTGCTCAGTCGCGATCAGCGGCCGGCGGCCTGCGCGGCCAGGCGCCAGCCCTGCAGTACGTCATCGATGGAGACCGGCGCACGCGGCAGATCCTGCTGGATGGCCGACGCCGTCCTGGAAAAGCGCGGGCTGGGCGCGGGCTGCACCACCCCGTCGATCTCGACGAGGGCGCCGCGCGCGCGCAGGTGCGGATGCTCGACGGCTTCCTGCGCCGACAGCACCGGCGCGAAGCAGGCGTCGCTGCCCTCCAGCATCTGCACCCAATCGGCGCGCGTGCGCGTGCGGAACAGGCGCTCGAACTCGGCCGCCAGCGCCGGCCAGCGGCTGCGGTCTGCCTGGGCATCACGCAGCTCGCTAGCCACGCCCAGGCGCTCGCACAGCAAGGCGAAGAACTGGGGCTCTATCGGCCCGATCGAGACGTAGCGCTCGTCCGCGGTGCGGTACGCCCGGTAGTACGGCGCGCCGCCGTCCAGGACGTTCGCGCCGCGTTCGAAGACGTGCGTGCCGCCGGCCCATTGTTGATAGACCAGGCTCATCAGCGACAAGGTGCCGTCGCAGATCGCCGCATCCACCACCTGGCCCCGGCCCGAAGCCCTGGCTTCGTACAGGGCGGCGAGGATACCCGTGACCAGGTACAGGCTGCCGCCGCCGTAGTCGCCGACCAGGTTCAGCGGCGGCGCCGGCGGCGCGCCGGCCGGCCCGATGGCGTCGAGCGCGCCGGCGATCGAGATGTAGTTGATGTCGTGCCCGGCGGCCTCGGCCAAAGGGCCGTCCTGGCCCCAGCCCGTCATCCGGCCATAGACCAGGCGGGGGTTGCGGCCGGCAACCGTCTGCGGCCCCAGCCCCAGGCGCTCCATCACGCCGGGCCGGAAACCCTCGACCAGCACGTCGGCCTCGTCCAGCAGACGCAGGACGCGCTCGCGTGCCGCGGGGTCCTTCAAGTCGGCCTCGACGATATGCCGGCCGCGCTTGATGATGTCCGTGGCGCCGTTGCGTTCGCCCGGGCGCTGGACGCGCACCACGTCCGCCCCCATGTCCGACAACAGCATGCAGGCGAACGGGCCCGGCCCGATGCCGGCGAATTCGACGACGCGCAGCCCCGCCAGGGGGCCTCGCGGCGCGCGTGCATTCATTTTGGTGCCCATGGTTTCTCCGTTGCAGCCGGCGCGTTCGTGACGCCGGCCGGGTGAGTCTTGCAGACTACTTCTCCACCAGGCCGAGATCGCGGATCAAGGGCTCGAGCTTGTCCGCTTCGGCCGCCACCGTCTGGCCGAATACCTCGGGTGTGGAGCCTTCGACGATCATGCCGAGGTTGGCCATGGCCTCGACAGTCGCTGGCCTGCGGATGGCCCGCACCAGTACCTCGTTCAGTTTGGCCACCGTCTCGGGCGGCGTGCCCTTGGGCACCTGGATGCCGAACCAGGCTTCGCCCAGGAAGCCGGGCACGGTGGCGGCGACGATCGGCACCTGCTTCATCAGCGGGCTGGGCTCGGCCGACGCGGCGGCCAACAGCTTGACGCGCTTTTCGTTGATCAGGCCCTGCATGGCCTGCGAGAACGTGGAAACCAGCAGTTGGACTTCGCCGCTGACCAGAGCCATGGTGGTCGGCGCAACGCCCTTGTACGGAATGTGCAGCATGTCGACGCCGGTCTCCCGCGCGAACATTTCGGTCACCAGGTGGCCGTACGAGCCCTGCCCGGCCGATGCGTACTCGATCGGCTTGGGCTGGGCCTTGGCGTACTCGATGAAGCCCGCCACGTCATCGGCGGGCACGGCGGGGTTGACCATGAACATCATGGGCGAGCGCGTCAGCAGCGTGACCGGCACCAGGCTCGTGCGCGGGTCGACACCCGAACTGGGCTGCATCAACGGGCCTGCCACGCTCGGTCCGTTGTTGCTCAGCAGCATGGTGTAGCCGTCGGGCTTGGCGGTGGCGACGTGGCGCGCACCGATGACGCCGGCCGCGCCCGGCTTGTTCTCGACGATGACGGTGGTGTCGAAGGCCGCACCGAGTTCCTGCTGGAGCACGCGGGCGATCACGTCGGTGGTGCCGCCCGCCGGATACGGCACCACGATCGACATGGTTGCCGGCTGAGCATGCGCCGCGCCGGCGGCAATCGCGAACTGCGCCAGCAGCATGCCGGCAGTCTTGATCGGTTTCATCACTTCCTGTCTCCCCATGACGTGCGGTCCGCGACCGCGGTTCGTTTTTCTCCATCTCTGTTTGGACCAAATAACCAATGGATGGTCCATTGATGATACCATTTCCGTTCCTTCGCGGAACGCATCGAACTCAGGAAGACCGCATCGACCACGGCCTGCCTGCCATACCTAGGGGACACCACATGACACTGGTCAATACCACCGGACTCACCGAAGAACAGCGCATGATGCGCGAGGGCGTGCTCGACCTGCTCGAGCGCCACCTGCCCTGGGACAAGGTGCGCCAGATGGACGAGGCCCGCGAATTCCCGCACGAGGCCTACCAGGCGCTGGCCGATGCCGGCTACATCGGCATCTTCTATCCCGAGGAGCTGGGCGGGGCGGGCGGCAGCTACACCGACATCGCCGTCCTGCTCGAAACAATGGGCTACTACTACACCGGCATCGCGCAGGCGATCACGACCAGCGCGATCTACGCGGGCATGCACGTCGCCAAGTTCGGCTCACCCGAGATCAAGCGCAGCATCGTGCCGAAGATCGTCGATGGCAGCGTCAAGCTCGCGCTCGCGATGTCCGAGCCCGGTACCGGATCGGACGTCGCCGGCCTGAAGACCAACGCGCGCCGCGAAGGCGACGAGTTCGTCCTGAACGGCAACAAGGTCTGGATCACCTGCGCCCACGTGGCCGACTACCTGGTCGTCATCACCCGCACCGACAACGAGGGCTCGCGCCACCAGGGCATCAGCACGCTGCTGGTGGACGCCAGGGCGCCCGGCGTCACCATCCGCCCGCTGCAGATGCTGGGGCGGCGCACCACGCACGCCAACGAGGTGTTCTTCGAGGACGTGCGCGTGCCGGTCGCCAACCTGATCGGCGAAGAAGGCCAGGCGTGGAAGAACATCATGAAGTGCCTGGCGCTGGAACGCCTGGGCCTGGCGGCGATCTCGGCCGGCCACTGCTTCAAGATCACCGAATACGCCCGCGACTACGCCAAGCAGCGCATCCAGTTCGGCAAGCCCATCTCGGACTTCCAGGTGATCCAGCACAAGCTGGTCGACATGCAGATCATGGCCGAGACCGCGCGGCAGTCGATATACCGCGTCGCGCAGTTGCTCGACGCCGGCCATCCCGCCATCCAGGAGACCTCGATCGCCAAGATCGTCTGCACCGACAACAACTTCAAATGCGCGGACATGGGCCTGCAGGTGCTGGGTGGTGCGGGCTACTCGATGGAGTACGACATGCAGATGTTCTTCCGCGACTCGCGCGTCGGCCCGATCGGCGGCGGCAGCAACGAGATCCAGCGCAACGTGCTGGCCAAGATGATGGACCTCTGAGCACGCCATCGCCAAGAAAGGCAGGGCGGCCGGTTTGGGCCGCCCTTGCTCAAGCCGACGGCACCAGCAAACGCGCAAGCTCCCGTACGTTCGCCAGGTCTTCCAGTCGCGTGAGCACCTGCACGACCTGCTCCGCACGCGCGCGTCCGAGCACGGGCTCGGCGAGGGACACGAACTTGGCGACGACCTCGTCGTCGCTGAGTGGGCACTGGGCCGAGCCACGCGGGCCGGCCGGTGCCTGGATGTACTGCCGGCCGTCGGCCGCCGTGAAGACGGCCTTGCATTGGTGGTAGTGGTTCAGCGTCGGATCGGCCACCACGGTAACGCGGCCCATGGCCTGGACGATGGCCGGGTCGGCCAGATGCTCGCCCATGCGGATGCTGTGCTCCGGCCGGATGGTGTCGCCGCCCTGCATCACGATGGCCAGGCAATACTGCAGGTGAAAGCGCGCGTCGTTGGGAGAGTTCGGCGGCGCCGCCTTGCTCACCACGTCGGCCACATAGGGCGCCACGTGCACCTGCAGGGTACCGCCGGCAAAGCCCCGCGCAAGCTGAGGGCGCAACTGCGCCACTGCATCCACGGGCGCGTGGATGTAGCCGCAGCAAGCATGCAGCTTGCGGCGCGGCGCAGCCAGCGCCCATGCGCGCGCCGGCGCATCGTCGAGGCTGCCGCCGACGGAAACCGTATTGAAGTAGCCGAGCTTGCTGTCGAGCAGGTGCTGCGGGCCGGTCATGCCGTTGCGCGCATCGAACGCAGCCTTCACCGCGACCGCGGCGGGCTGGGCGCCGAACAGCAGGGGCTTCATCGTGCCGCCGTCGCCGAAGATCACTTCGGCCGGACACCAGCCGGCCATGGCGCCGGCGATGGCCATGGCGTGCCGGGTCTGACCCTCGTCCAGGTCCAGGAGCCGCGCCGCCGCCGCCGCGGCGCCCACGGATGACGGGATCCCCACGGGCACCATGCCGACCTCGGTAAAGCGCTTGAGGCTGGGATACACCGCCGCATACACCCGGGTCGTGATCTCCACGCCGCGTATCGCCGCCTCCAGCAGCGCGGCGCCCGAAGCGCCCTGCACTTCGGCGAGGGCCAGCGCTGCCGTCACGTTGCCGATGCTGGCATGGCCGCCGATCAGGTCGTTCAGCTCCAGGATGTCGCCCAGGTAGCCGTTGGCGCGCAGGGCGGCATACAGGCCCAGGCTCCAATCGGTGCCCGGGACCACGGCGGCGGGCCCGCCCTGGTGTTCGCTTTCGCAGCCATACAGCATCCGGGCCTCTGGCGTGGCCGTCCCGGCGATCATGCATCCGATCGTGTCCAGGATGCACAGCGCGCCCTGGCGCCTGACGTCGGCCGGCAGCTCGTCCAGGGTGATCCGCCGAGCCTGCGCCGCGAGCAGGGCCAGCGCGGACGATTTTCCTTCAACGTTCATGTTCGCGTCTCCGGTATACAAGGTCACTGCCTTTCGATGCCGGCTTTTTCCGCGACGCTCTGGTACTTCTGCAGGTCGCTGCGCATGGCGTCGCCATACTGCTGCGCGCTCAGCACCGTGGGCTCCAGCCCCAGGCCCGCATAGAGCTTGCGGATCTCCGGCGCTTCGACGGCCTTGGCGATCTCCTGCTCCAGGCGCTGCACGACGTGCTCCGGCGTACCGGCGGGGGCGAGGATGCCCAGCCAGCCGTTGAACTCGAAATCCTCGAAGCCCTGCTCGATCATGGTCGGCACCTCGGGCAGCGCCGGCGTGCGCTTGCCGCCGAAGACCGCGAGCGCGCGCATGCGGTCGCCCTTGAGCATCGGCATGATGGAGCCCAAGGCGTCGGGATTGACGCTCAGGCGGCCGCCCAGCAGCTCGGTGGCCGCCTGAGCGGGGCCGCGGAACGGAATGCCCTGGATGGCAATGCCGGCCTGATCGTTGAGCGCCTCCATCGCGATCCGGTACAGGCCGGCGGAATCGCCATAGGTGAGCGTATCGGGCTTGCGACGGGCCTCGGCCACCACGTCCGCGACCGTCCGGAACGGCGAATCCTTCGTCACGACGAGCAGCAGCGGGGTGTTGGCCATGGTGGCCACCGGCGTGAAGTCCTTGAACAGATCGAAGTGGACATTCTTCGAGATGATGGACGGCACGATGGTCGAGGAGACGGTGCCCACCACCAGCGTGTAGCCATCCGGCTCGGCCCGCGCTGCCGCCTGCATGCCGATGCCGCCGGTCGCGCCGGCCCGGTTGTCGATCACGACCGGCTGCCCCAGCGGCCCGGAGATCTTCTGCGCGATCGCCCGGGCGGTGACGTCGGAACTCGCCCCCGCCGTGAAGGGAACGATGAGCGTGATCGGACGCGTGGGATAAGCCTCCTGTGCCGCGACGGTACCGGTGGCCAGGATGGCGCACGCGGCGCCGAGCAGGTTGCGTATCATGGGTCGTCTCCTGTAGGTATGAGAATTCAGGCCACCGCGCCGCTGCCGTGCAAGGCGGCGATGCGCTCCGCGTCGAGGCCGAGCACCCCGGCGAGAACCTCGTCCGTGTGCTCGCCCAGCGTGGGCGCCGCGGTGGCGTCGACTACCGGGGTGCCGGAATAGCGCGCCGAGGAAGCGAGGTTGGGCACCCAGCCACCTCGCGGATGGGGGATGCGCGTCATCAGCTCACGGGCACGCGCCTCCGGTGAACGCAGCGCCGCGCCAACGGTGCGCACTTCGCCGCAGGGGATGGCTGCGGCGCGCATGCGCGGCTGCCAGTACGACCAGGGGTGCGCCGCGAAGCGTTCGTTCAAGCGAGCGAACAGCTCGTCGCGCCGGCCCATGCGGCCGTTGCGCGTAGCCAGCACCGGATCCGAGGACATGGACTCGCTTTCCAGGACTTGGGCGGCGAGGCGGTGGAAGATGCGGTCATTGCCGATATTGATGTAGAACGGCTTGTCCTGCGACATGAACACACCCGACGGGCAGGTGTCGGGGCTGACGTTGCCATGGCGCTGCGTTTCCCGCCCCGACAGCAAATGCTGGTACGTGGCATACCCGTTCATCAGCACGGCATGGTCGAACAGCGCAACCTCGACCAACTGCCCTTCGCCGGAACGCTCGCGCGCGAACAAGGCCCCGAGGATTGCGTGGCTCGCCATGGTGGCGGTACTGATGTCCATGATGGGCGACAAGGTGCGCACGCCCTGGCGGTCGGGATACCCATTCATCGACAGGAAGCCGCTCTCGGCCTGGGCGATGGGGTCGAAGCCCAGGCGATCGGCGAACTCGCCTTCGCGGCCGTAGGCCGACACCGAGCAATAGACCAGGTCCGGCTTGATGCGGCGGCAGGCTTCGTAGTCGAGCCCGAAGCGCGCCATCACCCCGGTCGAGAAGTTCTCGACCACCACATCGGCGCAGGCGATCAGGGCACGGGCAAGCTCCAGGCCCTGCTCCGTCTTCAGGTCGATGGCGATGCTGCGCTTGTTGCGATTCGTCCAGAGGTAGGGTGCGCCGCTGTCAGGCCATTCCGGTGGCACCGGCGGATAGTAGCGAAACTCGTCGCCCCGGCCTGGCGCCTCCACCTTGATGACGTCGGCACCGAGATCCGCCAGCAACGTAGTCGCGTAGGCACCGGCGATGAAATGCGCAAAATCGATGACGCGGATGCCTTCGAGCGCCTTGGGCGCTCCCGGTGGACGCGGACGCAGTGGAGGAAACTCGTCCAGGCTGCCTGCTTGCATACCTCTCCTCTCATAGGCCTAATGGATGGTCCATTGATCATATAGAAGGGAGAAAGGCAGGTCAATGCAACGCGTCCCGGGCGGCTGGCGGGGCTATGCTCGCCGGGGTTGCCGGACGCGGGGCAGAAGCGCATGGCAGGCTGCTGCCCGCCGCCTCGCGGTCCGCGTGCGCGGTGAATACACAACGAATGGACTCAGAGAACCGGACCGGCGGCCCCGACAGCCGGCGCGCCGGCTGCCCATACCGTCTTCACCGCGCCCACGAGCGCCGCGATCAAAGGGTCATCCGAGCGGTGACGCGCATGCACGAACATCAACTGCGTGGTGGTGACGGCATTCGGCCATATGGCCATTAGGCCCGCTGCCTGGGCCTCGATCGCGATGTCCTCCCGGACCAGAGACACGCCGACGCCGGCCAGGATCAACGCCTGGGTCATGGCGTCGTTGTCCGTCTGCGTGACGCTGTTCACCTGAAGTCCCTTCTCGCCGAACAACACCTGAAGCATCCTGTGATAGGAATTGCCCTGGGTCGCGGTGACCCAGGGCAGGTCGGCAAGCCGCTGCCAGTCCGCTTCCTGGAGCAGGCTCTGCCATTTCGCCGGACCGGCGACGCAGAAACTGACCGGACGCAGCGTCAGCGCCGCCAGGCTGTCGTCCACCGACTGCGCAAGCAGGAACGCAGCGTCGGTTTCCCCGCTGCGGGTGCTCTGTAGCGAGGCCCCTGAACTTTGCACGCGCACGCTCAGGCCTATGGCCGGGTGGGCACAGTGCATATGGCCAACCACGTCCGCGGCCCGGCTCAGGATGGGGTCGTTGTTGCATCCAAGCACCAGGGCACCCTGGATCCGGCCGCTGAACTCCCGGGCGGTCGATGTAAACGAACGCGCCTCGGCCAGCACCCGCCTGGCTCTGTGCAGCAGGACCTGCCCGGCCTTGGTCAGTTCCAGTCCCCGGCTGCGGCGTTCGAAAAGAACGACATCGAGGTCCCGCTCGAGCATCCGGATATGGCCGCTTGCCGCAGGCTGGCTGATGTGCAGGCGATCGGCAGCCCGCGTCAGGTGTCCCTCTTCGACCACCGCAACGAATGTCCGCAACTGTGTGAGATCCATGCAAGTACCCCGGCCGTGCCGAATGCGGTGCGCCCGCCGGCAACGGAACCCTCGCGACGGCGGCGTCCCGGTGCCAGATGATCCGGCGCAGTCTGCCAGAAGCCCGGCTGCGGAGCTATTGCCGTCAATACCGATTGCCGGGACCCGCCTGGTTTCATCGCAAATTCCGATCAGGTACATCCGGATTCGCAATTGGACACTGTCTGAGGCCGACTCCTAGACTGCTCGCCATATACAACGTTGAGGAAGACCTCCGGTGAGTTTGATCGACTTGATTGACAACGGGTTGAACCGCGCCCCCCATCGGCCATGCCTGATCGACAAGAATGGCACATATCTGCATGGCGAAGTCCGCGAGCTCAGCCACAGGGTGGCCAACGGTCTACGGGCGCAGGGACTCGAGCGGGGCTCGCGCGTGGCCATCCTCAGCCCCAACGTCGCACCGGCCTTGGTGGCGCTCATCGGCATCCTGCGGGCGGGTGCCGTATGGCTGCCGGTACAGGTGCGCAACGCGCTCGACGAGAACGTCGAGTTCCTCGCCGAGAACGCCTGCGAGTACCTGTTCTTTCACAGCAGCTTCGCCCAGGAAGCCGAGGCCGTCCGAAGCCGTGTGGCCGGACTGAAGGGCATGGTGTGCCTGGACGCCTCTGCCGCGGGTGCCGCCTCGTTCCATGAATGGGTGGCCGGCTACCCCGGCACGTTTCCCGACGAGGCGCACAACGGCGAAGACCCCGCCTGGGTCAAGTCGACCGGCGGCACGACGGGCAAGCCCAAGAGCGTCGTGATCTGTCAGCGCAACGTGGAGACGCTGCTCGCCACGTTCCACTTGTGCATGCCACTGGCCGACCCTCACGTCAACCTGGCCGCGGCGCCGGTCACGCATGGCGCGGGCAACATCGCGCTGTGCATCATCTTCGGCGGCGGGACAGTGGTCCTGATCGACAGGGCCGAGCCCAACGCGGTGCTCGAGGCCATCGAGACGCATCGGGTGACCACCGTGTTCCTGCCGCCCACCGTCATCTACAGCCTGCTCGCCATGGACGGCGTGCGCGAGCGGCGCCCGCCGACGCTGAAGTATCTGATTTCCGCCGGCGCTCCCATCTCCGCGCAAAAGCTCGCCGAAGCGATCGAGGTCTTCGGTCCGGTCATGGTGCAGGCTTGGGGACAGACCGAAGCGCCGTTCATCTGCACCTACCTCGGCCCCGACGATCTGGCATCCGACGATCCCGATCTGCGCGAGCGGCGCCTGAAGAGCTGCGGACGCAGCAGTCCGCTGACGCGCGTGGAGATCATGGACGACGACGGCGCGCTGCTGCCCGCCCACAGCGTGGGCGAGATGGTGGTGCGCGGCAATCTGGTGATGCTCGGATACCGGGACCGACCGGAAGAGAACGAGGCGGTCTCGCGCTTCGGCTGGCACCACACCGGGGACGTCGGCTACCGCGACGACGATGGCTATTTCTACATCGTCGATCGCAAGAAGGACATGATCATCAGCGGCGGCTTCAACATCTACCCGAGCGAAGTCGAGCAGGTGCTGTGGCGGCATCCCGATGTGCTCGACTGCGCGGTCATCGGCGTGCCGGACCCCAAGTGGGGCGAAGCGCTGAAGGCCGTCATTGAACTCAAGCCAGGGCGCAGCGCCACCGAGGACGAACTCAAGCATCACTGCAGGGCGGCGCTCGGCGGGATGAAGACGCCCAAGACGGTCGAGTTCTGGCCGAGCCTGCCACGCAGCGAATTCGGCAAGGTGCTCAAGCGGCAGATCAGGGAACGGTACTGGGCCGGTCACGACCGCCGGATATGACAACGGCGGCGCGCCCGGTCGGATCCGGCACGGGAACGCTAGGACGGCAAAAGGATACACGGAGGGCATATGAGAATCGAACCACTGGACGCGCCGCTGGGGTGCGAAGTGCTGGACGCCGATCTGTCCAGGCCGCTCGATGAAGGCGACATTGCCGCCATACGGCAGGCATTCCTCGAACATGGCGTCCTGATTGCGAGAGGCCAGGAACTGGCCGAACCGGAACTGATCCGCTTCGCGCGCAGCTTCGGCCCGCAGGAGCCGTACGAATCGACCCTGAAAGACTATCTGCAGCCCGGCCATCCCGAACTTCTCGTCCTCTCGAACATCGTGGAGAACGGCAGGCGGCTCGGCGTGCAGGACGGCGGGCAGTACTGGCATACGGACCGCTCGTATGTCGAGCGTCCGGCTTGGTCGTCGGTGCTGCACGCCAAGTGCGTCCCGTCCGATGCGCACGGCAACCCACTGGGCGATACGCTGTTCAGCAGCTCGGTGGTGGCGTTCGCAGCCCTGTCCGCCGGCGAGCGCGCCCGGCTGCGGACGCTGCGCGCGCGCCACGAGTACGTTTTCCGGTTCAGCCGGCCCAACGATTCGATGCCGGCCGTGGACCACCCCGTCGTCCTGCGCCATCCGCTGACCGGGGCCGAATGCCTGTACGTGAACGCGGGATTCACCAAGGAAATCCCCGGCCTGCCGCCGGAGGAAAGCCGGCAGCTGCTCGAATCCCTCTACGAACACGCGGCCCGGCCCGAATTCGTCTACCGCCATCGATGGCAGCCCGGCGACGTGCTGATGTGGGACAACTACAGCACCCAGCACAAGGCCGTGGGCAACTATGGCGAGATCCCCAGGCTGATGTGGCGCGCCACCATCCAGGGCTTTGCGCTGCACTAGCGGAGCGCACCCCGGACAAGAATATTCCAACAAAGGAGAGCGAGACATGAAATTCCCCATCCCATGGCCGCGCCTGGTGGCCTGCGCGACTGCGATCGTCCTCTGTTCCTCCGCATTCGCTGCGGACTATCCATCGCGTCCTGTCAAGGTCGTGGTTCCCTTCGGACCGGGCGGTGCGGCCCAGGCCCTTGCCGAGAAGGTCGGCGCGGAGATATCGAAAACCCTAGGCCAACCGCTGGTGCACGAATACAAAGGCGGCGCGGCGGGGCTGGTCGGCGCCGAAACCGCCGCGCGTGCCCCGGCCGACGGCCACACCGTGTTCATGGGCGTGCCCAGCGCGCTGATCGTCGCCCCCCTGGTCATGAAGTCCCTCACCCGCTTCGACCCCGAAGGCGACTTCGAGCCCATCGCGGGCATCGCCTCCACGCCGTTCGTGGTGTTCGTCAACGCCAGGCTGCCCATCGGCAACCTGCGCGAACTGATCGACTACGGCAGGCAACACCCCGGCAAGCTGAACTTCGGCAGCATCGGTTCCAACGGGACCGACTATATCGCCGGCCAGGTCCTGCAGAAGGAGGCGGGCTTCCAGATGACCAGCGTGCCCTACAAAAGCGTCGGCGCGCTGCTGCCGGACATCCTGTCGGGCCGGGTCGACGTCGCCATTCTCAGCCCCATCCCCATCATGGCGCACGTGCGTGCGGGGGACCTGCGCATACTCGCCGTGACCTCCGGCGAACGATCGCAGTCGTCCGCGCTGAAGGACGTTCCCACGGTGGCCGAGGAAGGCGTGCCGGGCTACGAGATCGTATCGTGGTACGGGTATTTCGCACCCAAGGGCACGGCGCCGGACCAGATCCTCAGCCTCAACCGGGCGACCGCGGCGGCCCTCGGCGACGAGGGCGTGATCGCCTACCTGAAGGAGCAGGGACTGCAGCCGTTCGACCTCGCGCCCGAACAGTTCGCCGACTACTACCAGGCCGACATGAAGAAATGGACGCAGTTCGTCCACGAGGCCAACATACCGGTGCAATGACATGACCGACATCAACCGACGCGCGTGCATCGTGGGCGTGGGCGAAACGCAGTACGCCCGCTACGGCAGCCTCCAGGACCGCGACGAGTTCCAGCTGGCCTGCCAGGCCATCATGGCCGCCGCCCGCGACTGCGGCCTGGCCCCAGGCGACATCGATGGATTCGCCTGCTATGCGGACACCTCGATCGATGCATCGCTGCTGCAGCTCGGCCTGGGTATCGACGAACTATCCTTCTCCGGTTCGGTCTGGGGCGGACGCGGCGGCGGCTCCTGCGGCGCCCTGGCGCTCGCGGTCAGCGCCGTCGAGACCGGCCAGGCCAGGCACGTCGCCGTCTTCCGCAGCCTGTGCCAGGGCCGCAGCCGCCGCTATGGGCAGTTCTACGCGCAGCGCATGCACAGCGACATGATGGGACCCTACGGCCTGTTCTCCGCGGCGCAGGGCCTGGCCCTCGTCGCGCAGCGCTACCGTCATGAGTACGGCTTCGCGGCCGAAGACCTGGGAGCGATCGCGATTTCGTTGCGCGACAACGCCCAGCGCAACCCGCGCGCGGTCATGCACGGCAGGACGCTGTCGATGGCACAGTACCTGCAATCCAGGCCGATCGCCGAGCCGTTCCGGCTGCACGACTGCTGCCTGGAGACCGACGGCGCCTGCGCGGTCATCGTCACCACCCGCGAGCGCGCGCGGGACCTGCGGGCCACCCCGGTCGACGTGCTGGCCTGCGTGCAAGGCGGCGACCCCGGCTGGGGCACCGGGGCCATGGGTTCGCACAACATGCCCGCCGACAGCTACCTCACCGGCGGCCAGCGCCGGCTCGCCCGGCGATTGTTCGCGCAGGCCCAGGTGAGCCCGCAGGATATCGCCGTCGCCCAGTTCTACGACCACTTCAGCGCCATGATCTTCCTGACGCTGGAGGACTTCGGCTTCTGTGGGCAAGGCGAGGGGCCGGCCTATCTGCGCGAAGGCCATGGGCTGTGGCCGACGGGACGCATGCCGATCAACACCCATGGCGGCGCGCTCTCCGAAGCCTACGTGCACGGCATGAACCACATCGTCGAAGGCGTCCGGCAACTGCGCGGGGAGTCCACCAGCCAGGTCCCCGACGCCCGCCTTTGCCTGGTCACCGGCGCCTCGGAGATCAGCCCATCCAGCGCTGCGATCCTGGGAGTCTAGGATGCCCTACCTGCCCGACACCGTACCGGCACCGCACGTCGATGACGTCAACGGCCCCTTCTGGGAACACTGCAACGACCGGCGCCTGGCCTTCCAGCAATGCGGCGATTGCCGGACCCTCGTCCACCCCCCCTTACCGGTCTGCCCACGCTGCCAATCCCTCGACCGCCAATGGCGGCAGGCCCCTGACGAGGCCATTGTCTTCTCCTTCACCTGGGCGCACACGGCCGCACACGACTCGGTGCGCGAGTCGCTGCCGTACAACATCGTGCTCGTCGAGTTCCCCAGCCTGCCGGGCGTACGCCTGATCAGCAACGTGCTGGACGTCGCGCCGGGGGAACTGTCCATCGGCGACCCGCTGCGCCTGGCGTGGGATGCGAACGGGGAGGCGGGCCAGATGCTGCCTCGCTTCAGGAAGCGCGAGAGCTGAATGACGCCGGCTCCGCCCGGGTGCGACGAAGGGCGTATCGGCGGCTCATAACGGCCACGACGGCTCCTCGGACCGGCGCCGGGAGGAATGGAGGCACGGGCTCACGCCCGCTGCTTGGCCTCCCACTGGCTGAGATAGCTCACGCGCAGGCGCTCGAGCAGCTTGGTCATCTCGGCGACGGCGGCGTCGGCGTCGCGCTTGCGCAGATGCTGCATGAAACGGCGCCGCGACGGCAGGACATACGGGTTGTCGCTGGGCCCGATGCCGCGGATGAACTCCTGCAGCACTTCGGACACGCCCATCATGGTCGCGTGCAGCACCGGGTTGCGCGTGGTCTCGGCCAGCCGGACATGGAACTCGACCTGCAGGCGCGCCCTCCGCTCGAAGTCGCCGGCGTCCCGCGCCGCGGTCGCCGCCGCGATATTGGCCTCCAGTGCGGCGAGATCCTCTTCGGTGACGCGTTCGCAGGCCACGCGCACGACCACCGCGGTCAGCCAGATGCGCGCTTCGGTCAATTGCGCGGGGGAGATGGCGCCCAGGTGATAGAGATTCATCAAGCCGTTCACGATGACGTCCGGGCTGCCGGGAAGAACGAAGGCTCCGCCCGCCGCCCCCTTGCGCAGCTCGACCAGGCCGGACAGTTCCAGCGCCCGCAGAGCCTCCCGCATGGTGTTGCGGCTGACGTTGAACTGGGCGGACAGCTTGCGTTCGGCCGGCAGCCGATCGCCCGGTTTGAGCCGGCCGCTGGCGATCAGGCCGCGGATCTGGCCGGCGATGTCCTCGAAGGCGCGCTGCGGGACGATCGGCACGAACTCCAGGGGCGAATCGGGTGAAGAGTGGTCTTCCATTGCGGTAAATGCTCAGTAGCTGAATCAAACCCGATTCTACCGGCTCGGCCGTCTTGTCCATCGGAGTGCGCACGGCTGCGTCGCGGCGCATAGCGGCGCAACCGGCTCGCTGCCCGGGGCCGTCGGCCGGGCTCGGTCGTGCGCAATGTCGGGGCTCAGCGCCCGACGAACACCGGCTCGCGTTGCTCGACGAAGGCGCGCATGCCTTCCCGGCCATCCGCGGTCTCGAAGCGGATGTTCTGCGCAGCATGCCGGACCGGCCTCCCCGGCAGCACGACCACGCGCGCGGCCGCATCCGCCCCCCCCCATCTGGCCGGGCGCGGCGACGACTTTCCCGCGAAATGTACCGCCCGGCGCGTTGCGCCTTTCCGGGCGGTTCAGCGCGATTCCGGCGATGCCGGCGGCGTCGAGCTCGTACGTAGCGCGTCCGGCATGTTCGATCGTGGTTCCTTTCCGAATCGATCGATAGTGGCGACTTTCATCCTGCGACGCCCTGCCCTCAAGCCGCCTGGTCCTGCGGGCGGCAGCGGTACAGCAGACTGACCACCATCGAATGCACGACTTCGCCGCGCTGGTTGACGATCAGGCGGTCGATGACGACGGTGCCGGTTCTGCCGGACGAGCTCAGCTTCTTCTCGGTGGGGGTGAACACCACGTGGATGGTGTCGCCGTGCTTGACGGGCAGGTGCATGCGCCACTTGTCGACGCCCAGCATGGCCACGATCGTGCCGTCGTTGACGCCGCTCAGGCACTGCAGGCCGCCCGCGATGGCGAGGATGAGCGGGCCGTGCGCGATCGGCTCTCCGTACGACTGGGTCTTGCAGAACTCGTGGTCGATGTGCGGCGCGTTGTGGTCGCCCGACAGGCAGGCGAAGTTGACGATGTCGGTCGAGGTCACCGTACGGCGCGAAGTGGCGTAGCGCTTGCCGATGACGAAGTCTTCGAAATACATGCCGCGGGCCTGGGCGAGATCCTCGTGGCGCAGCGAATCTTGGGTTTGCATGATCGAATTCCGGAGTGTGAGGGTATCGGCTGCACTTCAGGCCGGGCGGGCCGCGAAGAGCGGGCCATCCTGGTAGCGCAGGGCCACCATCCGCATGCGCATGCCGGGCGCGTACGTGCCGGAGTCGGGATCGAGCAGCCGGACGGCGATGCGCAGCCCGCCGTCCAGATCGATGATCCCCAGCGAATACGGCGCTTCGCCGGCGAAGACGGCGGGCGGCGCGTGCACCCTCGTCCAGGAATACAGTTCGCCCTCCGTGGCGAACGCCTCCCATGCCATGTCCTTCGACCAGCAGTGTGGGCAGATGGGCTTGGGCGGAAAGGTGAAGCGCGAGCACTGGGTGCAGCGGGTGGTCTGCCAGCGGCCTTCGGCCAGCCCTTGCCAGAACGGCTGCGTGAATTCCGACACCCTCGGCGGGTAGGCGCGCGCATGCGCAAGTTCGATGATGTCCAAAGTCATCGCACAGCCTCCAGAACGTGAATCAGAGCGGCGTTGTAGTTGCCCAGCTCGCCCGTGGTGACGCCCAGGCGGGCGTCGGCCACCTGCCGCTCGCCGGCACGGCCGAACAACTGGTCGGCCATCTCGACATAGCTGTAGAGCGACGTGACGTAGGCCGGGTGCCCGCGCGAGGTCAGGCCACCCGAAGTGGACAGCGGAATCCGCCCGCCCAGCCGGGTCTCGCCGGCGAGCGCGGCCGGGGCGCCCTGGCCGCGGCCGAACAGGCCCAGCGCTTCGCTCACCAGCACTTCGATGATGGTGCAGGGTGCATAGATCTCCGCCAGATCGACGTCCTCGGCCGTAATGCCGGCCTGCGCATAGGCATCGGCCGAGGCCCGGCGCGCCGACGCCAGCTCGATCATGTCGTTGGGGATTTCATTGATCTGGTGCGAACCGTCATGGCAGAAGCCGCGGCCGCGCACAATGGCGTAGGGCTTGCCCAGGCTGCGCGCGACCTCCTCGGACGCCAGCACGATGCAGGCGGCGCCGTCACTGCGGCCCGGCACGTCGAACAGGCCGAGCGGCTCCACGATGGGACGGGCCGCCAGCACTTCATCGATCGTGGTCGGCTTGCGGTATTGGGCCAGCGGATTGAGGCTGGCATGGTATCGGTTCTTCACCGCGACGGCGGCCAGTTGCTCACGGGTGGCGCCGTACTCGTGCATGTAGCGCATGGCGTCCATGGCGTACCAGGCGATCGGCGTAAAGCCGACGCTCGAGTGGAAGTCCACGTCGCCCGTGGTGCGCATGCTGCTCATGGCGTGCTCGCTGGCCGGAATCGCCGACTCCATGTTCACGCCGAGCGCAAGCGCGACCTTGGCCCGGCCGAGCGCGATCTCGTTGCACGCCTGGTCGAACGCCAGGGCGGCCGTCATGCCGTTGCCCATGACTTCCATCACGTTGCCCGTGCAGGCCAGGCGCAGATGACTCACCAGGAACGTATGAAAGTACTTCTGCAGCGTGTAGGGCCTGGGCAGGGTGAAGACCAGGCTCTGGATGTCCCTGCGCTCGACGCCGGCGTCCTGGACTGCGTCCACCACCAGACGCGTCATGATCTCCTGTTCCAGCACCTGCAGCGGCGCATCCGGCGCGGCCTGGATCCGGCCGACCGGAACCGCGCTGGTGCCGACGATGGCTACCCGTGTCGTCATCCTCTCCCTCCGGGTTCGAGTTGCTTGTGAGTTGAACATTGTAGACCAATGGAAGTACCATTGGACATAAGAGACCAAGCACATCCGACAACGAGACCATCGACGCGGCACGCCGTCGGCGGCCGTACACCAAAGCGAGAGGGACAACCCTATGAACGATGACCCAAGGAACACCGACACGTGCGACGTCGTCGTGCTGGGCGCTGGCGCCGGCGGCATGGCGACGGCCGTGACGGCGGCCAGGCACGGGCTCGAAGCGGTCATCATCGAAAAAAGCCCGTACTTCGGCGGCACCGCCGCGTTCTCGGGCGGCGTGCTGTGGATTCCCGGCAACGCCCACGGCAAGCAGGCCAATCCGAAAGACAGCCGCGCGCTGGCCAGGCGCTACCTGCAGCACGAAGCGGGCGAGTACTTCGACGCTGCGATGGTCGACGCCTTCCTGGACAAGGCGCCCGAGATGGTCGAGTTCTTCGAGCGCGAGACGCAGGTGGCGTTCGTGCCCACGCTGTATCCGGACTACCACCCCGACGTCGAGGGCGGCGCGCCGGTCGGACGCTCCATCCTCGCAGCCCCCTACGACATCCGCGCGCTCGGCGGCGACATGGCGCGGCTGCGCCCGCCGCTGGAGACCATCACGTTCTTCGGCATGATGTTCAACTCGTCCAATGCCGACATCGCGCACTTCTTCAAGGCGACCAAATCCCTGACCTCGGCCGCCTACGTGACGCGGCGACTGATCCGCCATACGCTGGAGCTGCTGCGCTATCGCCGGGGCATCAACGTGACCAGCGGCAATGCCCTGGCGGCACGGCTCGCGCGCTCCGCCCTGGATCTGGGCATTCCGATCCACACCGATACCCGGCTGCTCGAACTGCTGCGCGACGACCGGGGCGTGCACGGGGTGCGCGTGGCCGGGCCGCACGGGGAGCGGCGCATCCTCGCGCGCAAGGGCGTGGTGCTCGCCACCGGCGGCTTCTCTCACGATGAAGAGCGGCGCACGGCGGCCTATGCCCACCGGCGCGCCGGCAGCGAACACTTTTCGCCGGTGCCCGCGGACAACGCCGGCGACGGCGCACGCCTGGCCGAGCAGGCCGGCGGGCACGTCGACATCCGCTACGCCGAGCCCGCGGCCTGGATGCCGGTCTCCAAGGTGCCTCTGGGCGACGGCCGCTACGGTGCCTTCCCGCATCTGCTGGATCGCTACAAACCCGGCATCATCGGCGTGAACCGCCAGGGCCGACGCTACACCAACGAATCGAATTCCTACCACGACGTCGGCGCCGCCATGGTGCGCCAGGCAGCGCAGGGCGGCGAGGCGGCCATGTGGCTGATCTGCGATCACGCGACCATCCGCAAATACGGCCTGGGCTATGCCAAGCCTGCGCCCATGCCGCTCGGCGGGCTGCTGCGCAAAGGCTATCTGCATCGCGGCCGCACGCTCGAAGAACTGGCCCAGCGCGCCGGCATCGATCCACAGGGGCTGAGCGCGACGGTGGCGCGCTACAACGAGCACGCCCGCAAGGGCGAGGACCCGGAATTCGGCCGCGGCAGCACGGCCTTCAACCGCTACCTGGCCGACCCCGCCCATACGCCCAACCCCTGCGTGGCGCCCATCGAACGCGGGCCCTACTATGCCCTGAAGCTCGTCATGGGCGATCTTGGCACGTTCGACGGCATCGAGACCGACGTCGTCGGACGCGTGCTGGACCGCGCAGGCAGCCCCGTGCCCGGCCTGTTCGCCGCCGGCAACGACCGCGCCAGCATGATGGGCGGCAACTATCCGGCCGCCGGCATCACGCTCGGGCCCATCCTCACCTTCGGCTACATCACCGGCCGCTATCTGGCCGGGCTGGAGGACGGCCTCGCCCAGGCACCAGCCCGGGCGCCGAGCGCGGCCGAACCCGCACTCAAGGAGTCCGCATGAACCCGCCGCCGTCCGCACCGCAGCACGAGCCGCTCGCACCCGGCGCCCGGGCGGCAGCGGCGGGGCTCGCCCTGCCGCTGGTCGATCACCGCATCTACACCATCCGGTTGCGCAAGATGCCCGAGTTCCTGGAAGTCTTCCGTACCATGGCCATGCCCATCCTGCGCGAGACCCTGGGCAACCCACTGGGTTTCTACGTCAGCCAGGTCGGCCCGCTCAACCAGTTCATCCACCTGTGGGCCTACGCGAGCCTGGCGGACTACGAGGCCCGCAGTCTGCGCCGGGACGCCCATCCGGGCTTTCCCGCGTACCTGCAGGCCTCGGAACACCTGATACTCGCCCAGGAAACCCGCCTCATCCGCCGGGTGGATCTATAGGCCCCGGCACCGCTTCGCCGCCACCGTCGAGATCCGGGATGCCGAGGCTTTCGCGGCCGAGCTGCAGGCGTTCGTCCACGAGCGTGTGGAGGCGGTGGAGCTTCCCGCCAACCTGGAAATGGAGACGGTGGGGCAGACCTTGGCACGCAAGGCGGCTGCGTTGCGCGCCGACACGCGCTGGGCGCCCGGCGGAACCGACATCCGGCGCGGCCGCGCCGTGTTGCTGGAAGCCTTCGAGCAGCCGCACAACCTGCCGCTGCCCAAGTTCGCCAAGTTGGCGCTCCAGCACGTGAGCCGCACGGCACTGCCTGCGCCAACTCGTTCGGCTACGAGGACGACGCCCACGCCGCCAACGCCTTCAGGACCGTGCGCGCGGCCACGACCGACGTCGTCCGGCGGGTGACCGCCTGAGCCAGTCGGCCGGGGCCGGGCTCACCCGCCGGCCTGCGCCGCGTGGCGGGCCGCCACGTAGCCGAAGGTCATGGCGGGGCCCAGGGTGATGCCGGGCCCGGGATAGGCGCTGCCCATCACCGAGGCCATGTCGTTGCCGCAGGCATACAATCCCTCGATGGGCGTGCCATGCGCATCGAGCACGCGCGCGTGGGCATCGGTGCGCAGCCCGGCGCCGCTGGCGGCGTCGGCGGCCCAGACCTGCATGGCGCAGAAAGGGCCCTGCTCGATCGGCGCCAAGCCGGGGTTGGGCGTATGGCCGGCATCCCCGTTGAAGCGGCTCAGTACCGTATGGCCCTTGCCGAACGCCGGGTCCTCGCCTTGCCGGGCATGCGCGTTGTAGCTGCGCAAAGTGGCATCCAGGGCGTCGGCATCGATGCCGGCCCGGCGCGCCAGCGCGGCCACGCTGGCCTCGCGCAGCAGATAGCCGCTGCGCACGTGGCGATCCAGACTGCGCGTGCCGGGACGGATCGCGCCCAGCCCATAGCGCCTGACGAAGCCTTCGGTGCAGATCAGCCAGGCCGGCGTGCGCCCGCTGGGGTCTGCCGCGATCATCGCTTCGACGAAATGGTGGTAGGAAGCGCCTTCGTTGACGAAGCGCCGGCCGTCCGGCAGCACCGCGATCAAGCCGGGCTTGCCGCGGTCCATCGCCAGATGCGGGAACAGGGCCTCGCGCCCCCGCTGCTGCGGCATGACGGACACCGGCTGCCAGAATGCGGCCGGCGCGTGGTGCGCCGTCTCCACGGCGCCGCCCAGCTCGCCGGCCAGCGCCAGGCCGTCGCCCTGGTTGCCCTCGAAGACGAGGGAGCGAATATCGGCGAGCCGGCCCAGCAGCCGGCGCCGCCACGCCGCGCCCTGGCCGAAGCCTCCGGTGGCGAGCACCACGCCCCGATGCGCACGCACGCGGGCCTGCGTGCCGTCGGGCAGCACGAACTGCGCGCCGCACACCCGGCCCTGCGCGCGCAACAAGCTGCTGGCACGCACGCCATAACGTACCGCCGTACCGCGGGCGAGATTGGCGTGCAGCAGGCGCGCGACCAGGGCGTTGCCCATGACCAGCCGCGTGCCGCGCGGGTAGCGCAGCCGGTCGACGGCCCAGCGCCCCGCCAGCCGCGCGGCGTACAGGAAGTCGCGCAGCGAGGCATAGCGGCGCAGCAGGCGCTGGACGTCGTCCTTGCCGACCATCATCGAGCCGAGCACCATGAAGGACGGCAGCGGCGCACGGACCCGCGCAAAATCCCGCCCAAGCAGCCTGCCGTCGAAGGGCGGCGGCGCCATGGCGCGGCCCGAGCGGGCGGCTCCCGGCGCTTCCAGATAGTCCGGATGCAGCGCGGCCGGGACGAACGGAATGCCGCCTTCGGCCAGCAGGAAGTCGAAGGCTTCGGGCGCACGGGCGAGAAAGGCGCTGCGCGCGCCGTCCGTATCGGCGCCGGCCAGCGCCTGCAGATAGCGCTCGGCGGCTGCGACGGTGTCGCCGTAGCCGGCCTCGCGCCCGGGCGTGTTGCCGGGCACCCAGACCGTGCCCGCCGACGTGGCGGTAGTGCCGCCCACCTGCTGCGAGGCTTCGCACAGCAGCACGCGCAGGCCGCTCAGGGTACCGACCAGTGCGGCCGTGAGGCCGGCGGCACCGGCGCCCAGCACGAGCAGGTCGATATCGTCGGGCAGGCTGTCGGGGCGCATCGGGCCGCCCGACGCGTTCATCCAGCCGCCTCCAGCCGCCACTGCAGCAGCGAATACGGCTGTGCGCCGCCGGCGTGATGCTCGTAGACGCCGCGCACGGCCGCGCCGATGCGTACTTCCTGCAGGGGGTCGCCCAGCAGGTTGCCGAGCATGCGCACACCGCCGGCGTGCGGCAGTTCGACCAGCACGACCAGATAGGGCCCGTGGTCGCGCAAGACAGGATGGGCGGCATACCAGACGCGCTCCCAACTGTAGATGCGGCCGACCGGCTCGACCTGCGTCCAATCCGGATCGAAGGCCAGGCACTGGTGGCACAGCCACTCCGGGCCGAACTGCCAGGTGCCGCAGTGGCGGCAGCACTGCACGCGCAACCGCTCCTCGCGCAGCCCCTGCCAGTACGGCAGCGTGAGGGCATCCGGCTGCGGCGCCGGCAGGCCGGAGGGCAGATACGAGATGCCCGAGGCTGCTACGGGCGACGGAACGGCCGGCTTGCTCGGCGATGTCATAGCGTATCCTCCGATCCGAATATCAGGGCGCTCACCGGCGAGACCATCGGGCCGCCGGCCACCAGGGCCACATCGCTGCGCGCGGCCTGGCTGGTGGACGCGCGGCGCACCTGGCGCACGGCCTCCACGACCAGCTCGAAGCCATGGACGTAGCATTCGGCGAGGTTGCCGCCGCTGGTGTTGAGCGGCAGGCGGCCGTGCGGCGCGGTGAGGTTCTCGACCGTGAGGAATTCGTTCGCCTCGTCGGGCGCATAGAAGCCGAATTCCGCGAGCGCCATCGCCACCCCGCCGGTGAAATTCTCGTAGCTCTGCACGACGCCGACGTCGTCCGGTCCCACCCCGGCCATGCGATACAGATCTTCCGCCACCGAAGGAAAGCCCGCGCTGGCGTAGTGCGGCGCATTGTGCGGGGAGGCGGCGGCGCGGTGGCCCGAGCCGCTCGCCGCGCCGAGCAGGTAGGCCGGGCGCTGGGCGCAGTCGCGCGCGCGTTCGGCCGACATCAGGATCACGGCCGCGGCGCCGTCGTTCTCCATGCAGCAGTCGTACAGATGATAGGGTTCGACCACCCAGCGCGAGGCATCGTACTTCTCCACCGTGAGCGGCTTGCCGTACATGACGGCGCGCGGATTGTTCTGCGCATGATGGTAGGAAGCGAGCGCGATCGCTCGCAGCGCCTCCTGCCGTACGCCATGCTCGTGCATGTAGCGGTGTGCCCGCATGGCGAACTTCTGCGGCGGCGCGAGCACGCCGTAGGGCGTCTGGTAGGCCATGTCGCCCGCCACGCTGGCCGCGCCGGAACTCTGCCCGAAGCGGCCGAACTCGCCCTGCGCCAGCGCGCGGAACACCACCACGCATTCCGCCAGACCCGCGGCGATGACCGCGGCGCCGTTGGCGACGGCTGCGCAGCATCCGCCGCCACCGCCGCCCCACTGCATGGTGGTGCTGCGCAGCCTCGGCAGGCCGAGCGCCGCCGACAGGCGCGAGGCGTCGCTGCGATCGTCGCTGAACGAGGCAAAGCCGTCGATGCTGCGCGGATCGATGCCGGCATCCGCACACGCGGCCAGGATGGCGCGCAAGGCCAGCTTGAACTCCGGCTCCGGCGACTGGCCGCGCTTGTAGTAGCCGCTCTCGCCGATGCCCACGACGGCCACCCGGCCGCGCAGAGAGCGATCGTCGCCGCGCCCTGCGGCAGCCCCCGTTGCGATGCTGTGCGCCGCGCTCACGCCAGATCCTCCGCTGGACGACTCACACCCCCCACGACGCCGGCCGCAGCCAGCTCGCCGAGCGCTGCGTCGTCGTAGCCGAGCTCGCGCAGCACTTGCTCCGTGTGCTCGCCCACCGACGGGGCCGGCACCGGATCGGCCATCGGCGTGGCGGTATAACGAATCGGCGAAGCGATGTTGGGCAGCCATCCCGTGCGGTGCGCCACCTTGCCGACCAGCCCACGCGCCCGCGCTTCGGGCGAACGCAGCGCTTCGCCCACCGTGCGGACCTCGCCGCACGGAATACCGGCCTCGCGCATGCGCTGCTGCCAGTGCGCCCAGGGCTGCTGCGCGAACGCCTCGCCAAGGATGGCGAAGAGTTCTTCGCGCCGCGCGATGCGGCCATTGCGGTCGGCCAGGACCGGATCGTCGGCCAGTTCGGGCCGCCCGACGACCTGGCGCATGAGCCGCTGGTAGATCTTGTTGTTGCCGCAATTGATGTAGAACGAGCGGTCGGCGGCACGGAACACCCCCGACGGGCAGGTGTCGGGACTGGTATTGCCGTGGCGCTGCGGATCCTCGCCGGTGAACAGCGTCTGCAAGGAGGCGTAGCCGGTCATCAGCACGGCGGTGTCGAACAGCGACAGCTCGATCGCCTGGCCGATGCCGGTGCGCGCACGCGCATACAAGGCGCCGAGGATGGCGTTGGCGGCCATCATCGCAGTGCTGATGTCCATCACCGGCGAGAGCGCGCGCACGCCTTCGCGGTCGGCATAGCCGTTCATGGAGACAAAACCGCTCTCGGCCTGCGCGATGGGGTCGAAACCGACCCGGTCGGCGAAGGCGCCATCGCGGCCGTAGGCCGAGACGGAGCAATAAACAAGACCCTCGTTCAATGCCTTGCAGGTGGCGTAGTCCAGCCCCAGACGCTCCATCACACCGCTGGAGAAATTCTCCGCCACCACGTCCGCGTCTGCGATGAGTTCGTGGGCGATGCGCACGCCGCGCGCCGACTTCAAGTCCAGCGCGATGCTGCGCTTGTTGCGGTTCGACCACAAGTACGGCGCGCCCAGCGTCGGGTCGGCATCGTGAGCGGGCGGATAGTAGCGGAACTCGTCGCCCCGCCCGGGCGCCTCGACCTTGATGACGTCCGCGCCCATGTCGGCCAGGATCATGGTGGCGAGCGGGCCGGCGATGAAGTGCGTGAAGTCGACGACCTTGACGCCGGCCAGCGGAAGCGGGGCGTCGGCGGGGCGGCGCGCCTGCTCGGGAAATTCGTCCAGCTCGGGAATGCTCATGAGTGCCTCGGAATGGTGGGATGGCTTGCGCCCGCGGGCGCAAGCGCGTTCATGCAGGCTCGCCTATCCGGCTACATCTCGATTCGGGCATCGCGCACCACGGGCTTCCATTGCTCGATCTCCCCTTCGATGATGCGGGTGAGCTCCTGCGGTGTGCTGCTCTTTGCCTCGACATTGCGCTCGGAGAAGATGCGCTGCGTCTCGGGCCGGGCCACGGCATCGGCGACCACGCGCTGCAGCTTGTCGACCACCTCCTGCGGCATGCCCTTGGGGCCCAGCACGCCGAACCAGGCAATGCTGCGGAAACCTGGAACGGAGTCAGCGATCGCCGGCATGCCCGGCAGAACCGCGGTCGCCTCGGGCGTGCCGACGGCGAGGTAGCGGACCTTGCCGGAACTGACGAAGGCCGCGCCGTCCAGGCCGGTGACGAAGGCGGCATCCAGCTCGCCGGTGACGAAGGCGGTCACCATCGGCGCGCCGCCGTTGTAGGGGATGTGCGTCATCGACGTGCCGGCAAGCATGTTGAAATACTCGCCGGTGAGGTGCGAGAGCGAACCCACGCCGACCGAGCCGAAGTTCACGGCGCTGCCCCTGCTCTTGGCTTCGGCGACGAAATCCTGCAGTGTCTTCGCCTTGCTCCCGGCGGGCACGGCGAGGATCATCGGCACGTTCGCCACGGTGGAGATCGGCTGCAGGTCGGTCAACGGGTCGTAGGAGACCTTGCGCATCAGCCCGACCACCGCATTCGGCCCGGTGTTTCCGAACAGCAGCGTGTAGCCGTCCGGGTCCGCCCGCACGACGGCATCCACGCCTATCGTGCCGCCCGCGCCGGGGCGGTTCTCGATGACCACCGGCTGCCCCAGCGCTTCGCTCATGGGCTGAGCCACGACGCGGGCGAGCTGGTCGGTACTGCCGCCGGCAGCATACGGGACGATCACGCGGATCGGCCGCGAGGGATAGTCGGCCGCGAGCGCGGCTGGCGCATTGGCCAAGAGTGCTGCACCGGCCAAAGCACAGGCCAGATTCCGAAAGTTGAACATCCCAGTCTCCTATGGTGATAAATGTGTCGGCGGGGCGTGGGCAGCGCCCGCCGATTCTTCGAGGGAAGGCTTCCCCTCATCGAATACGACGCTCCAGTAAGTTCGTGCCCGGGCCATGTGGGTCAGCATCAGCCGGCGCGCCGCCGGCTCGTCGCCGGCCCGAACGGATGCCAGCAGCTCCATGTGTTCGGTCAAGGTGCGGCTGCTCTGCTGCGCATCGCGAAACATCACTTCGCGGCGTGGCGCCGTGAATTGGTAGAAGGCGTTGAGCACCCTCACCAGCACCGAGTTGTGCGCGGCCTCGGCGACGGCCAGGTGGAATTCGGTGTCCCAGGCCGCGATACCTTCGCCCGCCGCCAGCGCGGCGCGGGTCTCGCGCAGAACGCCTTCCAGCCGCTCGACGTCGTGCGCCGTGCGGTGGCGGCAGGCTAGGCCCACCGCCAGCAGCTCGAGGTGCTCGCGAACGGCCATGGTCTCGTCCACCTCGGTGGCATCGGGCACCTCGCCCAGGCCGGCCAGCATCACCAGCGCCTCGAAGCTGCTGTCCTTCTCGTAGCGCCGCAGGTAGATCCCGGAGTTCGGCCTGGCCTCGACCACGCGCAGGGCGACCAGCGTGGCGATCGCTTCGCGCACGGCGTTGCGGCCGATTCCCAGGCGTTCGGCGAAGTCCCGCTCCGACGGCAGCCGGTCGCCCGGCTGCAGGCGGCGGCTGCGCACATAGTCCATGATGCCGCCCACCGCCGGATTGCCGCTCCTCGGGATTCCCGCCATGGCGATCACCTACAGGTCGAGAACCAGCTCGGCGGAACGCGAGCCCGAGCAGCAGACCATGATGCAATCGTTGCGCTGCCTTTCCTCCTCGGTGAGGTAATCGTCGCGGTGATCGGGCACCCCTTCGATGACGATGGTGCGACAGGTGCCGCACACGCCGGAGGAACACGCGTACTGCACATCGACGTCGTTCTCCGTGAGCACGTCGAGAATGGTCTTGCCTGCCGGCACGCTCAGGCGCTGGCCGGTGCGCGCCAGCACGACGGCGTAGCCGCCCTGCGTGGCGGCCGGCCCGGCCGCGCCGAAGCGCTCGTAGTGCACCCGGGCCTCGGGACGGCCCGAGGCAGCGTCGAGGAACGCGTCGATCATGCCCTTCGGACCGCAGCAGTACACATCGGCCTCGGCGTCGACCTCTGCCAGCGTGCCGGGGATGTCCAACGGCCTGCCACGCTCGTCGTCCAGCCAGAGATCGAAGCGCCCGTGCCCGGCCTGCGCCAGGCGGCGCAGCTCCGCGACGAACGCCGCATGGCGCGCGGAACGCGCCGCATACACCAGGTGCCACGGCTTGCCGAGCGCACACAGCCGGCGCACCATGGCGAGCACCGGCGTGATGCCGATACCGCCGGCCAGGAAGAACGACGTGCTCGCCGCCTCGGCCAGCGGGAAGTCGTTGGCCGGCGGGCGCGCGTACATCAGCGAACCGACCCTGGGCACGTCGTGCATCCAGATCGAGCCGCCCTTGCCGGCCGCATCGCGCTGCACGGCGATCACATAGCGGTGCGTCTCGACCGGGTCGTTGAGCAGCGAATAGCTGCGCACGCGGGCCTCGGGCAGCAGCACATCGATGTGCGCGCCGGCCGTGAAGGACGGCAGCGGCCGGCCGTCCGGGTCCACCAGCTCGAACGAGACGATCTGGTGCGCTTCGTAGCGCAACTGCGCCAGTTGCAGGGCGACGCCTTGGGCCCCGGCATTGACGGATTCCACGGTGTCCTCTCAGGGGGTGTAGCCGAAGTCCGCGCCGAGACGAGCCTGCATATGGACTTGCTGATCCTCGTCCTGCCAGGACGTGCCGGCCGGCAGCGTCAGAGACACCGCACGCACCATCCACAAGTCGGGGTCGTCATGGCGCACCGGCCCTCCCTCACCGTTCTGCATCCGACGCACGTTCTCGAGCAGCATGCGGCGGGTCATCGCAATGCCCGTGTCGCTCACGCCCAAGTGTTCGCGCGAGCGATCGTAGATCGGCGCCACCCCCGACTGGCAGGCGGCATCCTGCACCCACAAACCCGGCAGCCCCGAAAACCACGTCTTGGTCTGCGCGTCGTAGTCGAAGAGAAAAGCGGTGTCCAGGTTGAATTTGGTCCAGTACTTGGCATACGGCTGACTGGGCGGCCGCGGCGCATACGCGTGCTCGCTGGCGTGTCCGGTCTCGCGGCCTGCGTGGCCTTCCTTGAAAAGCTGGCGCGTGCGCGGATAGAGTTCACCCACCGGACGATACGAGAACATGATGCACAGCGTGTTCTCGTCATCGATCGGCACCCAGGCATGCCCGCTGAGCTCGGGATACTTGGTCTGCGGCGGCACCAGCGTATAGAAGGGCAGCAGGAACTGGTTCACGCGCCAGTAGTGCGTCTGCTCGTCCAGCACGCGCCGCGAGGCGATGCTCATGCCGAAATCGTTGCGCTGGCATTCGAACACCGGACGCAGATCGCGCTTGGCGACCCAGTCGTTGATCGCGCCCTGCGAATCGATACGACCATGCAGGATGGCGGCGTGCGCCGAGTCGATCTCGCCCTCGACCGCCTGCAGCCAGTTGCACTCCTGCACGCGGAAGCTGACGTGCACGTTTTCCTGCGGCACCAGGTTCCACTCGATATTGGGCAGCGCGGGCGGGCTCTCGGGGTTCGGCCCCATGTACGTCCAGGCGATACCGTTGCGCTCCACGCAGGGATAGTTCTTGATCCGCACGTTGTTCTTCAAGCGGCTGCTCTCCGGCTCGGCCGGCGTGTCCATCACCTTGCCGTCCACGCCGAATTTCCAGCCGTGATAGACGCAGCGCACGCCACAATCCTCGTTACGGCCGAAGACCAGTGGCGCGCCGCGATGAGGACAGGCGTGGTCGATCAGGCCGAGGCGTCCTTCGCTGTCGCGAAAGGCGATCAGGTCCTCACCGAGCAGGCGCACGCGCTGAGGCTGGCCGTCGACCTGCAGGTCGGTGGCGGGGAGAAAGGGAATCCAGTAGCTGCGCATCAGGCGCCCCATCGGCGTATCCGGCCCGACGCGTACGAGCAGTTCGTTGTCTTCCTTCGAAAGCATGTCTTGCCCCTCTTGTTGGCCCAACCAATTTGGTGGAGCCAATTCTATGCGGGCCCAAACTAGATAGTCAATGGTTTTTTGGCTCTACCAATTTAAAGGTAAGAAAGGCTTATCGAGCATTCCCGGGAGAATGCCTACCGTGATTTTCAGAAGGAAGTCCGCCTGGCCGGGACAGGCGTAGGCCCGGCCCTCGATGCCTTTGACGGCGGTGTCGATGCCCTCGATGTCGCTGGCGTTCGGGCGATGCCGACGGCGGGCCGGCCCAAGCCCGCTCAGTTCCTGTGCAGCGTGGCGCCGGGCCACTGCCCGGCCGCAACGAGCGAGTTTGCCGTGGCGGTCAACACCACGCGCGCTGCGAGCCCCACCGGCGAAAGTTCGTCATCGGACAGGCTGGCGATCAGGTTTCTGCGATGTGCATGCGCGTCGGCGATGGGCCAGCGCTGCTGTGCCTGCGCGCCTGGCCGCGCCAGGACGGCACCGGGCTGCACCGTGGCCGCTATCCCGGCGGTTACCGTATCCATCAGCATGGAGAAACCGTCGATCTCGGCGATCACGCGCGGCTCGACCCCGACACGCTCGAACGCGGTGTTGATCAGCGCGCGCAGGCCATGGGGAGCCGAGGGCAGGACGAGCGGCACGTCGGAGATCTCCGCCAGCGTCACCGACTCTCCGCGTCGCGGCATATGGGGCAACGAGGGATTGCCCACGAGGTAAAGCCGCTCATCGAGCAGCGGCTGCGCCCAATACGGGGGGGCGCGCTCCCGGCCGAAGAGGATGGCGAGATCGATCTGCCGCGCATGAAGCATCGCGGTGAGGGGAATCGAGAGCGCTTCCACCACCCGCAGGCGCGCTTCCGGATACCGCTCCAGCATGGCGCGCAGGAAAGGAACGCCCAGCACCGCCGCCGTGGACGGCGCCATGCCAACGCTGACGTGGCCCGATACCCGCCCGCTGCGCGCGGCCTCTACCGCATGCTCGGCATGACGCATGACGAGCTGGGCCTGGCGGAAAAAAGCCAAGCCCGCATTGGTGGGGACCACTCCGGTTGCGGTGCGCTGCAGCAAGCGCGTGCACAACTCCCCCTCGAGCCGGCTGATCTGCTGGCTGAGCGCGGAGGTGCCGATATCGAGCTCAACCGCCGCGCGGCCCATGCTGCCGAGTTCGACCGCGCGAACGAAATAGCGGATTTGACGGAATTCCATGGCAAGGGGGCGAAGCGCCAGCGCAAGGCGATGTCACCCGAGGTTCTGGCGCCATGCCTGGGTTGAAGGAGTCGTTGCGACACCAGTCTGTTCAGCCCACCGCAACCGCTCGAATCTACCACGGGTGCCGGGTCGATGGGCGCCGGGTCGGTGCACACCCTTCACGAATTCTAAACAGGGGTTGTCGATTGCGGTCTGGCCTTGTGAGGTGGGCGTTCCTAGACTCATCCCAGTTCAAGAAGAATTCTCGATATGTCCAGGAAAACCCTCACCACCGAATTCGCCGAGAAACTGCTCGCCATCGAATACCGGACGCTGCCCAGCGCCGCAGTCGATATGGCGCGCCAGGTGGTTCTCGACGGCCTGGGCGTCATGGTCGCCGGCGCGAACGAACCCCTGGGCGTGGGGCGGATCTCCATTGACTATGTTCGCGGCATGGGCGGCAGCGAACAGGCATCCGTCGTTACGGGGGGCTTCAAGACCGCCATGCAGAACGCAGCCTACGTGAACGGCACGTTGGCGCACGCGCTGGACTGGGACAACACATGGTATCCGCTGAATCATCCGACCTCGCCGACGCTGCCGGCCATCCTGGCGATCGCCGAGCACCATCGGCTGCCGGGCGAGAGGGTCATCGAGGCGGTGGCCGTGGCCTTCGAGGTGCAGGCCCGCGTGCGCCTGGCGGCCACGGGCCTGAAGACCGGGCAGGGCTTTCACAAGCCCGGCACCACGGGCATCTTCGGTGCGACCGCCGGCGCCGCCAGGCTGCTGGGCCTATCACTGCCCCAGACGCTCGCTGCGCTCGGCCTGGCCGGGTCGCGCGCCGGCAGCCTGTCGCTGAACACCGGCACGATGACGAAATCCTCGCATTCGGGGCATGCCGCACGCATGGGAGTCGAGTGCGCGGTGCTGGCACAGATGGGCTGGTCTGCGAGCACGGACGTCTTCGGCCCAAAGGGCTTCTTCGATACCTTCCTGCATGGCGAGGCCGACCCCGGCAAACTCGTGGAAGGGTTCGCGGCCCCGCTGCGCATGGTGGAGCCCGGGGTCGGCTTCAAGAAATATCCCAGCAACTACTTCACTCACCGGCCGATCGACGCGGCGCTGGCGCTGCGCGCCGAACACGGTATCCGCGGTGAGCAGATCGACTCCGTCGAGGTCCGGTTTCCTCCGTTCGAGTACGTCAACCGTCCGGCGCCGCGCACGGGCCTGGACGGCAAGTTCAGCATCCAGTACGCCACGCTGGTCGCATTGCTGGACGGCGAGGTCACCATTGATTCCTTCACCAATCAGCGTCGCTTCGCGGTAGATGTCGAGGCGCTGCTGCCGTCGGTGAAGCTGGTCGTCGACCAGGCCATTCCCAGCGAGTTCGACGATACATGGGCGGTCGTCACGGTGCGACTCAAGGACGGCCGCGCGCCCAGTCTGAAGATGCGGGAGCTCTCGGGATGGGTCGGCCATCCGCTCACGCGCGAGCAGCGGCTCAAGAAGTTCTTTGCCGCCACGCGCCATGCGCTCCCGGAGGATGCGGCGCGCGAGGTGCTCGGTTGCGTGGAAAGGCTGGATGCGCAGGACGACCTCCTTGGCGTGATGTCGATCCTGCGCGATGCACGCCATTGCGCATGAGTACGGAAGACGAGCAAACCAGCCGAACCAAGATATCCACATGTCCAAGACACAGACGATCGACGATCGCTATTCGAGAACCATCGCGCAGTTCGTGGCCGACCTACGCTACGAGGCCATTCCCCAGGAGGTGCGGGAGCGCATGAAACTGCTCCTGCTGGATGCCTTCGGCTGCGGGCTCTATGGCGCGGCACTGGACTGGAGCCGCAGTCTGCAGCGGGCATGCGGCAGCGTGGACGATACGCGCAAGTGCACCATCTGGGGCACCAGCCAGAAGCTCTCGGCACCGAGTGCTGCGCTCATCAACGGCACGCAGGTGCAGGGTTTCGAACTCGACGATGCCAATCACCGTGGCGTGGTGCATCTGGGCGCGGCAACGCTCTCGCCCCTGGTGGCCCTGGCCGAATCGCGCGGCGGCATGTCGGGCCGGGATCTCATCGTGGCGGCCGTGGCCGGCTACGAGATCGGCTCGCGCGTGGGCATCTGCATGACTCCCGATCACATCGGACAGGGCTGGCATCCCGCTGGCACCGTCGGCATTTTCGCCGCCGCCTGCGGCTCGGCGCGAGCCATCGGGCTGGATGCATCGCGTACTCAGTGGGCACTGGGACATGCGGGCTCGCAGGCCTCCGGGCTCATGGCGGCGCAGTACGGCGCCATGATCAAGCGTGTGCATGCTGGCCATGCCGCCGAATGCGGGATGATGGGCGCCCTGTTCGCCGAGGAAGGGCTGACAGGCATCGTGAATGTCTTCGAATCCGAGTACGGGGGCTTTCTCACGACCTACTCGCGTTCGAACGACCGCTTCCGGATCGAGGAACTGTGCGCGGGCCTGGGCACGCATTGGGAGACCATGAATGTGTCGCTCAAGTTCTACGCTTGCGTGTTCAGCGGCCATACCGCGCTCGATGCCATCCGCGAGATACAGCAGGAGCGGCCCTTCGGCCCGGCGGACGTCGAGCGCATCGTGGTGCACGGCTCGAAGGTCACGATGGACCATGTGGGCTGGAAATACCGGCCAGAAGGGATGACCTCCGCCCAACTCAACCTGCCGTTCTGCATCGCCACGCTGCTGCTCGAGGGCGACGTCTTCGTCGACCAGTTCACCCCCGAGTCGATTCACGACGCGCAGCGCATTGCCCTGGCCGACCGGGTGAAGGTCATTGAGGATGCGGCCATCACGGCGCGCGGTGCGCGCTATCGCCATATGGTTCGCGTGGAGGTCTTCTTCAAGGACGGGGGACGGCTGGAGCGTACGGTCGAGGTGTCGCGCGGCAGCGAGAAGCGCTTCGCGCCTGCGGCGGACATCGTTGCCAAGTACGAGAAGCTCGTGCGCCACGTCCTGCCGACCCGGCAAATGGATGCGCTTCGCGAAGCCGTGCTGGACCTCGAGCGGCTGGACGACGCGGTGCGCCTGGGGCCGCTGCTGGCGCGTGGCCGAGGTGCTCTCGATGCCGCCTGACCGCCTCACCCTGTCCGCGGCTTCGATCCGACGCGATACGACGGAACGGAGCCGTTGACCATGGACATGCACGCAACGGTACCGAGCCTGACGCAGCGCCTTGCCGAGCATTTCGTCGGACCGCGCGCCGCCGCACCCGCCGAGGCTGCGCGTGTGACGGCAAGAAGCCTGTTGCTGGATTACCTTGGGGTTGCGCTGGCGGGAAGTTCCAGCGAAAGCGGCCGGATCGCCCTGCGCTATGCGCAGCACGACGGCGATACAGGGCAGGCAAGCCTGATCGGCGGCGCAGGCGCAGGCGTTTCGGCGGAGCGGGCGGCCTTCGCCAACGCGATTTCCGCGCACAGCATCGAGCTCGACGATAGCGACGTGGACTCCTATCTGCACTTCAGTGCGCCGGTGGTGTCGGCTGCGCTCGCCGCTGCGCAAGTCGCCCACCGTTCCGGCCACATGCTGCTTGCAGCCATCGTTGCGGGCTGCGAAATGATGCAACGCCTGAGCCGGGCCGCCAACCCCTCGCTGCGCGACCGGTGCTTTCACTCCACGGCGGCGATCGGCGTCTTCGGCGCCACCGTGGCGGCCGGTCGGCTATGGGACTTGCCGCCCGTGCAGATGGTCTCGGCCATCGGCCTGGCGGGCGCCCAGGCGGGCGGTATCCTCGAGTTCCATGGGCCGTCGATGCAGAAGCGCTTCAGCCCCGGGCCGGCGGCGCGGGGTGGCCTGACGGCAGCGCGCATGGCGCAGCTCGGCTACACCGGCCAGGACACGGTGCTCGATGGCCCGCGCGGCTTCCTGCGGGCTTTCACCGACCGCGCGGACGCCGGCGCGCTCGTGAAGGACCTCGATGTACCTTACCGGCTGGACATCGAGTTCAAGCCCTACGCCTGCGCACGCCCGATCCACAACGCCATCGACTGCGCGCTCGCCATCCGCGAGCGCCATCGGCCCGACCTGGAGCAGATCGAGACCATCGAGATCGCGCGCCATCCGTCATGGGCGCACAAGCACCGCAACCGCACGCCCGGCTCCTACCATGCCGCGCAGATGAGCCTCGAGTTCTCGGTGGCCGTGGCGCTCAAGGACGGTGCGGCGCTGCTGGACCAGTATACGGAGCGCAACCTCGGGGACCGGCTCGTGCACCGGCTCATGTCGCGAGTGCATGTCGGCGTCGACCCGTCGCTCCAGCGCGGCGTCTCATGCCGTATGGTCATCCATATGCAGGACGGACGGCGCATGGTCCAGCAGGTCGATTACCCGCGCGGCTCGGTCCGCTGGCCATTGAGCGACCTGGAGCTCGAAGCCAAGTTCCGCACCCTTGCCGCGCCCGTTCTCGGCGAGGCAGGGACGGTGCGCCTGCTCGATGCCGTCGGGAACGTCGAAGCGTGCACCGACATCGCAGCGCTGATGGCCGGGACGCAGGTCATGCCGCCATGAAAGACCGACCCGACACCGGAACCACGGGGAAGGCGCTCCCGGCTGCCGGGGGCCCGAGCTTGGCGGAGGCCTTTGGCGCATTCGTGGCCGCGACGCGCTTCGAAGCGCTGCCCGCCGCCGTGACCGAGGCGGCGAAGCTGCGCATCCTGGACGTACTGGGCGCCGCGCTGGCGGCCTATGGAAGAGCCAGGCACGCGCAACTGCTGCCGCTGCTGACATCCCAGGGCGCCACGAACGCATGGGGCCTGCGCGACAGGCTGGCCCTGCGCGACGCGATCCTGCTCAACAGTTTCCTGTCGCACGCCCTCTATCTCGAAGACGGTTCGCGCTTCAGCGGCGGCCACCCGTCTTCCGTCGTCATCCCGTGCGCGATCGCCTTCGCCGAGGCGCAAGGCGCCAGCGGTCGAGACCTGATCGCCGCAGTCGTCGTCGGCTACGACGTCTTCCTGCGCCTGGGCCGCGCCATCTACCCCTCGACCGTGCGGCGTGGCTTCCAAAGCACGTCCGTCGCGGGCGCCGCGGCCTCGGCCGCCGCCGCGGCTCATCTCCTGCGTCACGATCCGGGCCAGGCTCGCAACGCGCTGGCGATCGCCGCGACACTGGGCGTCGGGCTCATCGCGGCCTCCACCAGCTCCGGCAGCCAGCCGCTCCAGGTGGCGCGTAGCTGTGAGGGCGGTGCGCTCGCTGCGCTGTTCGCCGGACAAGGCGCGGTGGGCGCAGGCGGCATCATCGAGGATGGCTTCCTGCAGGCTTTTTCCGACGCTGCGCCGGCCATCGACATGCTGGCGGGGCTCGGCAGCGATTTCCGCATTCTCGAGACCTACCTCAAGATGCACGGCGGCTGTCGGGGAAACCATGCGCCGGTGGATGTCGTGCAAGCCCTGCGCCTGCGGCACGGCTTCGATGCGGCCGAGATCGCCAGCCTGCGCATCGCGATCGACTCGGTGACCGATCGCATCGCCATCCACGAACCGGCCAACGGCACGCAGGCGCAATACTGCGTCGCGTTCGCGGTTGCCGCAGCGCTCGCCAACGGCGACGCATCGATCGCGCAGTACACCGACGCGATGCTCCAGGCGCCGCACATTCGTGCGCTGATGGAGCGGATTCAGGTGGCTGTCGACCCTGCCCTGGACCACGGCTATCCCGACAGGCGCGGCGCCCACGCTGAAGTGGTACTGCGCGATGGGCGGCGTTTCAGGGGCGCGATCGACAACGCGCGAGGCGAACCGGAACAGCCCTTCGCCGCCTCGGAGGTCGAACGCAAGTTCTTCACGCTGGCGCGGGATGTCTTGCCCCTGGGCGGCAGGCGCGTACGGGATCTCGTGATGGACCTCGAGTCCCTGGATGATGTCGGGACGCTGGCCGCCGCGCTGAGCAGCCCGTGACGGGGCGCCCCGCCGCCCTGTTCCCCGTTACACGTACAACCATAGAGAAGGAGACTGCCATGCCCGCCACACACTGGAAGCCCACCCGGCGAGACGTGCTTCGTTCCGCACTCTTTCTTGCCCTTGGCGACGCGATCGTGGGACGTACCGTCTTCGCACAGGATGCGACCTATCCGAACCGGCCGATCCGGATCATCGTGGCCACGGCTGCCGGCGGCGGCATCGATGCAGTGGCCCGCACCGTCGGAGCCAAGCTGCAGGAGGCCTGGGGGCAGAGCGTGATCGTGGAAAACCGCCCGGGCGGCAATCAGACGATCGGGACCAACCACGTCGCCAAAGCCGAACCGGACGGCTATACGCTGCTGTGCATCAGCAGCACGCACACCATGATCTCGGGCCTGATGCCGAAGCTGCCTTTCGATCCCATCGAGGACTTTGCGCCGGTGACCATGCTGGCCTACGGGCCCAACATTCTGGTAGCGCATCCGGCACTGCCCGTGCAGTCCCTGGGGGACTTCATCGCGCTGGCCAAGAGCGAGCCCGGAAAATTGAACTACGGTACCTCCGGCAACGGCAGCCTCGGGCATCTGGCCATGGAAAGCCTGAAGTCGATGACAGGCATCGAACTCACGCATATACCCTACAAAGGCGCGGCGCCCGCGCTCAACGCCGTGCTGTCCGGCGAGGTGTCCGTGGAGATCGTGCAAATCATGACGGCTCTGCCGCACGTGAAGGCGGGCCGGCTGCGCGCGCTGGGCATCACCACGGCCACGCGTTCGCCGGCTGCTCCGGACATCCCGACCATCGCCGAAGCCGGCGCGCCGGGATTCGAAGGCAGCTCCTGGTTCGGGATCGTCGCCCCCGCCCAGACGCCGCCGGCCGTCATTGCCAAGCTGAACGAGGAATTCGTCCGGATCATGAATCTGCCGGACATCAAGACCAGATTTCTGAGCGAAGGCGTGGAGCCGGTAGGCGATACGCCGGAGCAGTTCGCGGCGACGATGCGTGACGAAAGCGCACGATGGGGCAAGGTGATCAAGGACATGGGCATCACGATCCAGCAGTGACTGCTCTGGGGCTCGGGCCCCCGTGCGTCTTGAGAAAGGAGTGTCATCGCATGAATGCTGCCATGCAATCCGATATGCTGGAGCGGCTCGTCGCCATCACCGGCTCGGTACGGTACGAGAACCTCTCCGCGGCCTGCGTGCATGCGGCCAAGCGCGCGATCCTCGACAGCCTTGGCTGCGCGATCGCAGCCATCGGCTGCGAACCCGTTCGCATCGCGGCGTCGGCGATGCCGGCCGGCGCACCGGAGGCGACTGTGATCGGCGAGAGCGGCAAGTCCTCGCTGGAACGGGCAGTACTGCTCAATGGCATGCTGCTTCGCTACCTCGATCTGCTCGATGTGTACAGGGCGCAGGATGCCTGCCACCCTTCCGAGAACGTTTCGTTGGCGCTTGCCGCTGTGGAGTCATGCCAGGGCAGCGGCCGCGGGCTGATCGAGGCCGTGGTCGCGGGCTATGAAGCGCAGTCTCGCCTGGCCCGGCTTTTTTCGCTCCAGCACATGGGCATGCACCACGTGAGCGCTGCGGGGCTGGTTGCGCCGCTGGTCATCGCACGCGCGTGGCAACTGTCCCCCGAGGTCGCTGCGCACGCGGCGGCGCTGTCCGGTGTGCGGCAGTTCACGCTGCACGCCCTGTCCAAAGGCAACCTGTCGATGGCCAAGGCCATCGGTTATGCCTGGTCGTGCAAAGAGGCTTTGCTGGCAGTGCGTCTTGCGCAGGGAGGCTACACCGGCCCGGTGCACTTGCTGAACTGGCTGACGCACGATGGCCAGGCGAAAGGCAGCCTGGATTGCACCGCGCTGGCCGGCGACGATACGGCGCTGATCGAGCACGTGAGCTTCAAGCAGTTCCCCGTGCAGGTCGACCTGCAGACGCCGAACGAGGTTGCGCAGCGCCTGCATGCCCGTCTGGATCACGCCGAGATCGAGCTGGTGGAGATTGCCATGCCCGGGCGGGCCGTGGAGCGTACGGCCGATCCCAGCAAGTTCCAGCCTGGCACTCGCGAGACGGCCGATCACAGCCTGCCGGTGTCGGTTGCGATCTCGTTGCTCGACGGCCGGCTCACGGCAACGCAGTTCGAGCACGGCCGCTGGGCCGATCCGGAAGTCGGGGCCCTGGTGGCGAGAACCCGGGTGGTCGTCGACGACGAGATGGCTGCCGCGCACCCTCAAGGCAGTCCTGCACGCGTGACCGTGACCACGCGCGACGGCCGTTGCTTCTCCGAATTCGAGGCCGTTGCCAGCGGCGACAGGGCCCGCCCCCTCGACGATACGGCACTGGAGCGCAAGTTCATGCTCAACGTTCTGCCCGTGCTCGGCGAAGCCCGGGCACGCGAAATCGTAGAAGCGGTCGCTTCCCTGGACAAGCTGGAACGCATCGATGAGCTCACGCATCTGTTGGCTGCGTGAAGGCGTCCCTGAAGCGCCGTCGCCTCTCATGTCTTTCTCACCCCCGAAGGAAATGTCATGGACCTGGAATTGAAGGGCCGTACGGCGCTGGTCACCGGCGCAAGTCAGGGCTTGGGACGCGCCATCGCGCTGGCGCTCGCGGCCGAAGGCGCGCGCGTGGCGATGGTCGCGCGGCGAGCGGAATTGCTGGAAACGCTGACGCAGGAGATCGTCTCCGCCGGCGGGGCGCGGCCAGTAGCGCTGCAGGCCGACCTGTATCCCGACGACGCCGGCGAGACCATCGCAGCACGCGCCATCGCCGCGCTCGGCCACGTGGAGATTCTCATCAATGCCGCGGGCGGGAGCCGTCCCCTGCCTCTCGACGCCCCGAAGGAAGCCTGGTACGAAGGCGTTACGCTGAACTTCTTTCGCCTGCGCGAACTCACCCACGCCGTGCTGCCGTCGATGCAGAAGCACGGCTACGGCCGTGTAATCAACCTCACCGGTACGCGCGAGCCGCGCAACCTCAACGCCGCGCATGCGGCCAAGGCAGCGGTCCATGTGTGGTCCAAGGGCCTTTCCAAGGTCGTGGCTGCCGACGGGATCACGATCAACTGCATCCAGCCGGGCAAGCTGCGCAGCGAGCAGATCGACAAACGCTGGCCAACCGAGGAGGCTCGCCGCGAATGGGCGAAGAAAGAGGTGCCGATGGGCCGCATGGGAAATCCCGAGGAACTGGCCGATCTCGCCGTCTTCCTCGCCTCTGCGCGTTCGAGCTACATCACGGGGAACATCATCGCTTTCGATGGCGGCGCACGGTTCTTCGCATTCTAGGCGTGCACGGTGTGGGTACGCAGGCCGGAATACGCAGGCAACTCCCTGTGCCGCGCCGGGCCTACCGGGCCTGTCGTACCCGCAGCATCCACCGGCGCCGCTACAACAGGGGCAGAGCTCGCGCCAGGATCGGCCCCGCATCCAGGCCCTGCGGCAACACGCCGAAGACCCGGCCGCTCTCGGCATGGAAACGGCTGCGCACGAAGGCCTCGGCGACCGGCGCCGGGGCGCAGGCCTGCATGACGCTGGCCTGGGCAAGCAGCGCAATGTCCTGGGTGATGCCGCGCGCGGCGGCCTGCATGGCGTCCTCGGGCAGCGCGAAGGCGCGCTCCAGCCGGCGCAGCGCATCCGCCACGACGGGGTGCACAGCCACCAACTCGGCAAATTGACCCAACAATCTCCTGGCGACGTCGGGCTGGCGGGCGACGGCCCGCAGCACGTCCAGGCAGATGACATTCCCCGAGCCTTCCCAGATGGAGTTGACGGGCGCCTCCCGATAGAGCCGGGCCAGCGGCCGGCTCTCGACGTACCCGTTGCCGCCCAGCACCTCCATCGCTTCGCCGGTCTGCGTGACCGCCCGCTTGCAGATCCAGAATTTCGCGGCCGGCATGACGATGCGGCACCAGCCCTGCTGCTCTTCGTCGTCGGCGTGCGCGAAGGCATGCGCGAGCCGCACCATCAGCGCGGTGGCGGCTTCGCTTTCCAGCGCGAGATCGGCCAGCACGCTGCGCATGAGCGGCTGTTCGGCGAGTTCCCGGCCGAAGGCCCAGCGGTGGCGCGCGTAGTGCAGGGCCTGGACGAGCGCCTGGCGCATCAAGGCGGCGCTGCCCATGACGCAGGAGAGCCGGCTGAACGTCGCCATGCGCATGATGGTGGCGATGCCTCGGCCTTCATCGCCGGCCATGATGCCTTCGGCGTCGTGAAACTCGACTTCGCTGCTGCTGTTGGAACGGTTGCCGAGCTTGTCCTTGAGACGCTGGATGGCGATGGCGTTGCGCGTGCCGTCGGCGCGCCAGCGCGGCACAAAAAAGCACGAGGGGCCGGCATCGGTGCGCGCCAGCACCAGGTGCGCATCGCACATGGGTGCGGAAAAGAACCATTTGTGGCCGGTGATGGCGTACCGGGCGCCGCGTCCCACGCCGGACACGGGAACCGCCCGCGTCGTGTTGGCACGCAGGTCGGAGCCGCCCTGCTTCTCCGTCATGCCCATGCCGATGGTGATGCTGCGCTTGTCCTCGATGGGGACATCGCGCTCGTCGTACTCGCGGGCATAGAGCCTGTCGCGCAGGCGCTCGAACAGGGCGGGCTCGTCGCGCAGCACGTCGATCGAGGCCATGGTCATGGTGCTGGGGCACAGGCTGCCGGCGTCCACCTGGCCATGCAGGTACATGGCGGCGGCATAGGCCGGCCATGCGCCCGGCCCGGGCTCGCTGTAAGGCAGCGTGACGAAGCCGGCCTCGCGCAGCATGCCCATCAAGCGGTGCCAGGCGGGATGGAAACGCACCTGGTCGATGCGATGGCCGGCGCGGTCGTGCGTCTGCAGCTCGGGCGGGTAGCGCTCGGCGTCCTCGGCCCAGGCGCGGGCCTGCGGCAGGCCGAGGGCCGCGCCATAGGCCGAAAGCCTGCCGGCCAGCCGGTCCGCGCCGACCCGGCCCAGGGCGTCGGTGAGGCCGGCATCGGTCGTGTAGAGGTCGTAGGGCGGCAGGTCATCGACCTGGTTGATCACCTCGTGGGTGGCGTGCTTGTCCATGTCGTCTCCTCCGGGATCTCGAGCGGCGGCCGCCGGACGTCTTGCCGGACGATGCGTGCCGGCGCGGGCGCGGGCCTGTGCTTCGAGTGTAGGAGCAAACCGCGGCCGGTGTCAGGCCGGGTAGTACGCACCCAGGATGCGCGGCCCGCGGGCGCCGGTGACGGCGGGCAGGTTGCCCGACAGCCCTTCGACGTGGGTGCGGGCGAGCCAGGCGAACGCCAGCGCCTCGACCTGCTGCGGCGGGATGCCGAGCTCGGCGGTGCTGGCCACGACGACGCCGGGCAGCTCGGCGGCGATGGCGGCGAGCAGGACGGGATTGGCCGCTCCGCCGCCGCAGACGTAGCACTCGGTGATGCCGGGGGCATGGCGGCGGATCGCGTCGGCAACCGTACGCGCGGTGTAGGCCGCCAGCGTGGCCTGCACGTCGGCAGCCTCGGGCGCGCGGCCCGTGGCGCTGCGATGGCGGGCCAGGCGGTCGTCCAGCCACTCGGCATGGAACAGGTCGCGCCCGGTGGACTTGGGCGGCGGCAGGGCGAGCCAGGGTTCGCTGGCGACCAGCAGTTCGAGCAGCTCGCCGTCGACGGTGCCGCGGGCGGCGAGCGCACCGTCCCGGTCGTAGGGCTGGTCGGTGTGGCGGGCCGCCCAGAGATCCATCAAGACATTCGCGGGCCCGGTGTCCAAGCCCAGCACGCCGCCGCCTTCGAGCAGGCTGACGTTGGCAATGCCGCCCAGGTTGAGCACCACGCGCGGCGTGGGGCCGGCGAACACAGCGTGATGGAACGCCGGCGCGAGCGGTGCGCCATGTCCGCCCGCCGCCACGTCGCGGCTGCGCAGGTCGGCCACCACGGCGATACCCGTGGCCTCGGCCAGCCGGGCGGGCGCGTTCAGTTGCAGGGTGTAGCCGAGCGCGGGCTGATGCCGTACCGTCTGGCCGTGGGCGCGCCGATGGCGCGCACCTCATGGGCGCCGAGGCCGGCCGCCCCGAGCAGACGGCCGACGACATCCGCATAGACGTCCACCAACTGGTTGGCCGCCATCGCGGCCCGGTGCAGCTCGTTGTCGCCCGGCCGGTTGAGGGCCAGCAGTTCGGCGCGCAGCGCCGGCGCGAACGGGGCGCTGGCGGCGGCCTGCACGCGCGGCAGCCCGCCCGCCTCGTCAAAGACCGCCAGCACGCCGTCCGCACCGTCCAGGCTGGTGCCGGACATGAGGCCGATGTACGGGACGGCCGGCGCCACGGTTCAGCGCGCAGCGCCGGTGTCGGCCAGGGCGACCGCACCGTCGGTGTCGAGCGTGCCGTCCTGCGCCTTCTGCAGGTTGGCGAGCATGTCGAGCTGGCCGCGGTAGCTCGCCACGTGCTGCTTGAAGCGATCCAGTTCCTTGCCATCGAGCGACTGGGCGATCGGGATATCGGACGACTGCGGGTCGATCTGGCGGCCGGCGATGCGGAACTCGTAGTGCAGGTGCGGCCCGGTGGCCATGCCGGTGGAACCGACGTAGCCGATCACGTCCCCCTGCGCCACGCGGCTGCCCTTGCGCAGGTTGGAAGCGAAGCCGCGCATGTGCGCATACAGGGTGGTGTATTCGCCGTGGTGCTTGACGATGACGGTGTTGCCGTAGCCGCGCTGCGAGCCGATGAACTCGACCGTGCCGTCCGCGGTGGAGCGAATGGGTGTGCCCGGCGGCGCGGCGTAATCCACGCCCTTGTGGCCGCGCATCGTGTTCAGCACGGGATGGCGGCGCAGGCCGAAACCGGAACTGATGCGCGTGAACTCCAGCGGCACGCGCAGGAAGGCGCGGCGCCGGCTGGTGCCGTCCAGCGCGAAGTAGCCGCCCGACTTGCCGGCTTCGTCGGGGTCGTACCACACGGCCTCGTACGACTTGCCGTTGTTGACGAACTCCAGGGCCAGCACGCGGCCGCTGCGGGCGTTCTCGCCGTTGGTGGTGAAGGTCTCGTACACCACGCGGAACTGGTCGCCCGGACGCAGATCGCGGAAGAAATCGACGTCGCTCGCCAGGATGTCGATCATCTGCTGGGTGACGTTGTAGGGCACGCCCGCGGCATCGGTGGCGCCGAACAGCGAGCTGCGGATGGTGCCCATGCCGACGTTGATGCGGCGCTCGGCGGGGAACTCGTGCTCGGCGGCCTCGAAGCCGCCTTCCGGGGTGCGCAGCACTTCGAGCAACTGCTGCACGACCTCGCCGTCGGACTGCGCGCCCGGCGTGTGCACGTAGCGCAGCCAGCGCAGCTCGCCCTCGGCGTCGGTGGCGACCTGGATGGCGCGGCCCGGGTACAACTGATAGATGCTGCGCGCGGCGGGCTCCTGCACCAGGAAGCGCTGCAAGGCGGGGTCGCTCACCTCGAGGCGATTGAGCATGCTGGCGACCGAATCGCCGCGCTGCACGCGCTCTTCGCGCACATAGAGGCCGTCGTCCGGGCCGGCCTGAACCGAAGGCACGGCGACGGGCTCGGGAAGCTGGAGAGTCTGGACGATATGGCGGATGTCCGGGACGACGGTGGCATCGGCGTTTTGCGATACCATTCCCACCGCCGCTGCGGCGCCGAATAGGCCGAAGGCGCAAAGCACGAGAAATCGACGGGGGAAGTCGGATCTCCTCGGGCCTGACGCGTTGGAACCGAAACGCATTATGGATTTACCCTAGAAATTTGTAACAACAGACGCCGGCGCCGCGCACCGAAACGGGCAAAAAGAGCGCCGGGAACGCATGACAGGCCGCGCGGCGGACGAATCCAGGACCGCGGCCAGCTAGGAAACTTGAGAAACCACGCGAAGAATCTTGCAAATGCGCTTGATTTTCAAGCCTATTTGCAAAATCTAACAGTTAACACCTAAAACGTTACGAAAGTATATCCATGTCCGACGACCGAATCCAGCCGCCCGCGATCACGCCTGAAGTCGAGGCCGACCTCGCCGTGGTGCGGCGCGGCTGCGACGAACTCCTCGTGGAAGCCGAGTTCGCGCGCAAGCTCGCCCGCAGCCGCAGCACGGGCAAGCCCCTGCGCGTGAAGCTGGGCCTGGACCCCACGGCGCCCGACATCCACCTGGGCCACACCGTGGTGCTGACCAAGCTGCGCCAGCTCCAGGATCTCGGCCACACGGTGATCTTTCTCATCGGCGACTTCACCTCGATGATCGGCGACCCGAGCGGACGCAACGCCACCCGCCCGCCGCTCACGCGCGAGCAGATCGCCGAGAACGCGAAGACGTACTACGCCCAGGCCAGCCTGGTGCTGGACCCGCAGCGCACGGAGATCCGGTACAACTCGGAATGGAGCGACGCCCTGGGCGCGCGCGGGCTGATCCAGTTGGCCTCGCGCTATACGGTGGCGCGCATGCTGGAGCGCGACGACTTCACCAAGCGCTATCGCGCGGGCGTGCCGATCGCAGTGCACGAATTCCTGTATCCGCTGATGCAGGGATACGATTCGGTGGCACTGGAATCCGACCTCGAACTGGGCGGCACGGACCAGAAGTTCAACCTGCTCGTCGGGCGCGAACTGCAGAAGGAATACGGCCAGGAGCCGCAGTGCGTGCTCACCATGCCCCTGCTCGTCGGCCTGGACGGCGTCGAGAAGATGTCCAAGTCCAAGGGCAACTACATCGGCATCAGCGAGGCGCCGGACGCCATGTTCGGCAAGCTCATGTCGATCTCGGATACCTTGATGTGGCGCTACTTCGAGTTGCTCTCGATGCGCCCGATGGCCGAGATCGATCGCCTGCGCGCCGAGACCGAGGCCGGGCGCAACCCGCGCGACGTGAAGGTGATGCTGGCCCAGGAGATCGTCGCGCGCTATCACGGCCAGCCGGCCGCGGCGGCGGCGCTGGCGGCGTTCGAATCGCGCTTTCGGGACGGCGCGCTGCCCGAGGACATGCCGCAGGTCAGCCTGGCCGGCGCGCCGCTCGGCATCCTCAAGGTGCTGCGCGAGGCCGGCCTGTGCGCCTCGGCCTCGGAAGCCCAGCGCAACGTCGAGCAGGGCGGTGTGCGCGTGGACGGTAACCGCATCGAAGACAAGGGGCTGGCGCTGCAAGCCGGCACCTATGTGATACAAGTAGGGAAACGGAAGTTCGCTCGGGTCAGCATCGCCTGAGCCACCGCCCGGCGGCCGCTGCCTGCGCCGCCATCCGACTTGCTCGCCGTACCGCCCGCCAGCCCGCTCCGCCCAGGACGAGCCGGCGCGCGGTACTGTCTTTGTCACTAGGAGCCATCATGAGAGTCTGGAGCCAATCGTTCACCGACGGTCAGCCAATACCGCCGCGCTATGCGTTCTGCAAGATCGACGCCAAGACCCGCGTGGCGATGGCGGACAACCTGAACCCGCATCTGGCCTGGTCCGACCTGCCCGAGGGCACCAAGTCGATCGCCGTGATCTGCCACGACCCCGACGTGCCGAGCAAACCCGACGACGTCAACCAGGAGGGGCGCGAGATCCCGTCCGACCTGCCGCGCGTGGAATTCTTCCATTGGGTGCTGGTCGACCTCTCCCCCGAGCACGACGACATCGACGAAGCCGCCTTCAGCAGCGGCGTCACCCCGCACGGCAAGGGCGGGCCGGTGGCGCCGATGCAAGCGCGCCAGGGCATCAACGACTACACCGGCTGGTTCGCCAACGATCGCGACATGCAGGGCGAGTACTTCGGCTACGACGGCCCGTGCCCGCCGTGGAACGACTCGATCGTCCACCGCTATGTGTTCACGGTGTATGCGCTGGACGTCGAAACGCTCGGCGTGGACGGCACCTTCACCGGCGCCGACGTGCGCGCCGCCATGGAAGGCCACGTGCTCGGGCAGGCCAGCCTGACCGGGGTCTACACGCTCAATCCGCGCCTGGCCCCCATGCGCATCGGCGCCACCAGCGCCTGATCCACCCGCCGGCCCGCTGCCGCGGCCCCGCGGCAGCGGCGTCGGCCGGCTTGCGGCCCGCGCGGTACGGGTGCCGCGCCCACGCCGCAGATCCGGCAAAGCGCACGGGAGAATCGATTAAACTGGCTCGTTTCGCCTGCCCCATCCCCGGGAGTACCCCATGTTCGACCGCAACATCACCCTCGACCAGGCCGATGCCGAGCTCTGGGCTGCCGTTCTCAAGGAGAACCAGCGCCAGGAAGAGCACATCGAGCTCATCGCTTCGGAAAACTATGCCAGCCCCGCCGTCATGCAGGCGCAGGGCACGCAGTTGACCAACAAGTACGCCGAGGGTTATCCGGGCAAGCGCTACTACGGCGGCTGTGAATACGTCGACATCGTCGAGCAACTGGCCATCGACCGCCTCAAGAAGCTCTTCGGCGCCGAAGCGGCCAACGTGCAGCCGAACTCGGGCTCGCAGGCGAACCAGGCCGTGTACATGGCCGTGCTCAAGCCGGGCGACACGGTGCTCGGCATGAGCCTGGCCGAAGGCGGCCACCTCACGCACGGCTCGCCGGTCAATGCCTCGGGCAAGCTCTACAACTTCGTGTCCTACGGCCTGAACGAGAAGGAAGAGATCGACTACGACCGCCTCGCCGAGCTGGCCGCCGAGCACAAGCCCAAGCTGATCGTGGGCGGCGCATCCGCCTATGCCCTGCGCATCGACTTCGCGCGCATGGCCAAGATCGCGCGCGACTGCGGCGCGTATTTCATGGTCGACATCGCCCACTACGCCGGCCTGGTCGCGGGCGGCGCCTACCCGAACCCGGTGCCCCACGCCGACTTCGTGACCTCCACCACGCACAAGTCGCTGCGCGGCCCGCGCGGGGGCATCATCATGATGCGCGCCGAGCACGAGAAAATCATCAATTCGGCGATCTTCCCCGGCATCCAGGGCGGCCCGCTGATGCACGTCATCGCCGCCAAGGCGGTGGCTTTCAAGGAAGCCCTGCAGCCCGGGTTCAAGCAGTACGCCGAACAGGTCGCCAAGAACGCGCAAGTGCTCGCGACCACGCTCGCCGCGCGCGGCCTGCGCATCGTATCCGGCCGCACCGAGAGCCACGTCATGCTGGTCGACCTGCGCCCCAAGAACATCACCGGCAAGGACGCGGAAGCGGCCCTGGGCGCGGCGCACATCACGACCAACAAGAACGCGATCCCGAACGACCCGGAAAAACCCTTCGTGACCAGCGGCATCCGCCTGGGCACGCCGGCCATGACCACGCGCGGTTTCCGCGAGGCCGAGGCTGCCCTCACCGGCAACCTGATCGCCGACGTGCTGGACAACCCGCGCGACGAGGCCAACCTCGCCAAGGTCCGCGCGCGCGTGCACGAGCTCACGCGCGCCTTTCCGGTGTATGGCGGCTGATTCAGCCGCTCGACAGGGGCGCGACATGCCGACGCCTGCGCGCAAGGCCTTGCCATGAAGTGCCCCTTCTGCGGCCATGACGACACCGTGGTCGTCGAGACGCGCGCCCCCGAAGAGGGCGACGTCATCCGCCGGCGCAGGCGCTGTACGGCCTGCGACCGGCGCTTCACCACCTATGAGCGCGCCGACGTGCAGATGCCCATGGTGGTCAAGCGCAACGGCGCGCGCGCCGAGTACGATCCCGCCAAGCTGCGGGCGAGCCTGACCCTTGCCCTGCGCAAGCGCCCCGTGGCCACCGAGCAGATCGAACGCGCCGCCGAGCGCATCGAGGAAAGCCTGCTGACCCAGGGCAGGCGCGAGGTGCCCTCGGCCGACATCGGCGAGCTGGTGATGAACCAGTTGATCGAACTGGATGAAGTGGCCTACGTCCGCTTCGCTTCCGTCTACAAGAGCTTCGAGGACATCGGCGCCTTCACGGCCATGATCCGCGACATGCGCAAGCCCGCCGGACGCAAATCGCGCCGCAGCGGCGGCGACGACGCCGGATGAACGTCCCCATCGCCATCCCTTCCGAGCCATGACGCACAACGATCCCCTGCACGTGGTCTTCCTGGACCGCGCCACCATCCCTTCCGATATTCCGCTCAAACCGTTCGGCTTTCCGAACACTTACCTCGAGCACGACCGCACCCGGCCCGACGAGGTCGCCGCGCGCATCGCCGACGCCGACGTGGTCATCGTCAACAAGGTGCGCATCGACGCCGCTGCCCTCGACGCGGCGCCCCGCCTCAGGATGATCGCCGTGGCCGCCACCGGGACCGACAACGTCGATCTGGCGGCCTGCAGCGAACGCGGCATCGTGGTGAGCAACGTGCGCGGCTACGCGGGCCGCAGCGTGCCCGAGCACACCTTCGCTCTCATCTTCGCGCTGCGCCGCAACCTGCTCGCCTACCGCGACGCGGTGGGCGGCGGGCGCTGGGAGCAGTCCGGCCAGTTCTGCTTTCATGACTACCCGATCCGCGACCTGGGCGGCAGTACGCTTGGCATCATCGGCGACGGCGACCTGGGGCAGTCGGTGGGCCGCATCGGCGCCGCCCTGGACATGCGGGTGGTCTACGCAGAACACGGCGTGCGCCACGCGCCGCAGGCGGAGTACCTGCCGCTGGAGGACCTGCTGCGCCAGAGCGACGTCATCACCCTGCACGTACCGCTGCGGCCCGAGACGCAGCATCTGATCGACGCTCCCCAGTTCGCCCTGATGGAGCGCCGCCCCCTGCTCATCAACACCGCCCGGGGCGGCCTGGTCAACGAGCACGCGCTCGACACCGCGCTGCGCAGTGGCCGCATCGCGGGCGCGGGCTTCGATGTGGCCAGTGCCGAGCCGCTGCCCGAAGGCCACGTCCTCATGCGCCTGACCGAGCTGCCCCAGTTCCTGCTCACGCCCCACATCGCCTGGGCGAGCGACCAGGCTATCCGCGCCCTGGCCGATCAGGTCGTGGAGAACGTCGAAGCCTTTCATCGCGGCAGCCCGCTGCGTACGGTGGCGCCGCGCCGCTGACGCGGCACGGCCGCGCACTACAATCGGCCATAGGGGCGGCGTGGTCCGCCCCGGTCCCAGACGATGACCATGACAGCCCAAGACACTGACGCACTGTGGATGCAGCGGGCCCTCGAGCTCGCGGGGGGCGTCATGAACATCACGTCGCCCAACCCGCGCGTCGGCTGCGTGATCGTGCGCGACGGCCGGGTGCTGGGCGAAGGCGCCACCCAGCGGGCGGGCGGCCCGCACGCCGAGGTCTGCGCGCTGCGCGACGCGGCCGCACGGGGGGAGGACCCGGCCGGCAGCACCTTCTACGTGTCGCTCGAGCCCTGCAGCCATCACGGCCGCACGCCGCCGTGCGTGGATGCGCTGATCGACGCGCGCCCGGCGCGCGTGGTGATCGCCATGCTCGATCCCAACCCGCTGGTCGGCGGGCAGGGCCTGGCAAGGCTGCGTGCGGCCGGCATCCACGTCAAGGTGGGCGTCGGCCTGGAGACCGCGCTCGCGCAGAACGTCGGCTTCGTCGCCCGCATGGTGCGCAAGACGCCCTGGCTATGGCTCAAGCTTGCCGGCTCCCTGGATGGCCGCAGCGCGCTGCACAACGGGGTGTCGCAATGGATCACCGGCGCGGCGGCGCGCGAGCACGGCCACCGCTTTCGGGCGCGCGCCTGCGCGGTGCTCACCGGCGTGGGCACGGTGTTGAGCGACAACCCCCAGCTCACGCCGCGCGGCGTGGACGCGCAGCGCATCCCGTACAAGATCGTGCTCGACACGCAATTGCGCACCCCGCCCTACGCCCGCATTTTCGACGAAGGCGAAGTGTGGATCGTGACGGCGAGCGAAAACGCCGAGCGCACCGCCCGGCTCGCCGATCGCGGCGCGCGCATCGTGCGCCTGGGCGAGGCGCACGCAGGCATCGACCTGAAGGCGCTGACGCGCTGGCTCGGCGCGCAGAACCTCAATGAAATCCACGTCGAGGCCGGCGCCACCTTGAACGGCGCCTTCATGCGCGAGGGCGTGGTCGACGAGCTCGTCACCTATATCGCCCCCATGCTGCTGGGCGACGCCGCGCCCATGGTGCGGCTGCCCGCCCTGGACAGCCTGCCCGCCAGCCGGGAGTTCACGTTCACCGGCGTGGAGCCCGTCGGCGAGGACCTGATGCTGCGCGCGCGGCGCCCGGCGAGCTGGGCGCCCCTGCTCGCCGCCGTTCAGGGCGAACGGCAGAGCTGAAATGTCGCCCCTGCGCGCTGACGCGCGCCCGTGGGTCGGCGCCGGGCGGATGATAGGAGTGCAGCCGGGCATGGTGCCCGGCCAGGTAGCGGGCGTCATGGCCGTCAGGCCCGAGAAAAGGCCCCCACGCTGCGCCTTCGGCTGGCTGCCCCCCAGGGGGCGCTTTTTGCCTTGGGGCGGCCCGGCGACAAAAAAAACCACTGCGTGCCATCCGCCGCACTTGTGCGGCACGGGAGCGCTGGCGGCCGTAGGCTGTCGTCTTCCCAGGAGACGACATGCCCGCTGCCTTGCCGCCAGGCGATCCGCTGCCCGAACCCTACCCGGACGCGGCCCCCGAGGCCGACCACGACGGGCGCTGGAAAGATGCACTCGAAGCCTATCTCCAGCCCTGCCTGGCCCTGTTCTGGCCGGCAGTGCATGCCTTGGTCGACTGGTCGGTGCCGGTGGTGTTCCTCGACAAGGAGCTGCAGCGCCTGGCCGGCGCCACGTGGACACGCTGGTCCAGGTGCGCCTGCGCGAGGGCGCCAGCGCGCACCTG
>NZ_VLTJ01000030.1 GCF_007558815.1 Verticiella sediminum
GGATCGCCAACTACACCCAGGGCAACTTCGCCACCTACGAGCGCAACCCCGACTACTGGGACAAGACCGCCATCGACGGCAAGGAGTACCAGCTACCCTTCGTCGACAGCTTCACGTATCGCACCGTCAAGGACGAGAGCACCCAGCATTCGCTGCTGCGCACCGGCCGCGTGGACATCATGGAGCTTGTCCGCTGGAGCGCGGTGGAAGAGCTCAAGAAGAGCGCGCCCGATCTTCAGTGGCGCCGGGCACTCATGCATTCGGGCTATCTGCTGGCCCTGCGCAACGACGTCAAGCCCTTCGATGACGTACGCGTACGCCGCGCGCTGAACATGGCCGTCAACAAGCAGGAGATCATCGACGCGCTCTGGGGCGGCAACGGCGAGCTGCTGGCCTTCCCGCTGCATCCGGACTACCTGGGTATCTACGAGCCGCTGAAGGACATGCCCGAGGAGGTGCAGGCGGTCTTCAAGTACGACCCGGACGAGGCCAAGAAGCTGCTGGCCGAGGCGGGCTATCCCAAGGGCTTCAAGTTCCAGGCCCAGGTCTGCGCGTGCAATGCGACGCACATGGAGCTGATGCCGCTGCTCGCGGCCTACTACGAGCAGATCGGCGTCACCATGGAGATCGTACCCATGGAGTACGCGGCTTTCTTCGGCGCAATGAATGGAAAGAATCATGCCGCCGGCTACATGATGCAAAAGGGCCACAGCAATCCGACCACGGCGCTGCGCAACTCCTATACCCCGGGCGACCCCTGGAACGCGGCCGTGTATGACAACCCCAAGTTCAACGAGGGGCTGCAGGCCGCCTTCGACGAGCGTGACAATGAGAAGCGCGCCGAGATCCTGCGCGAGATCACCCGCGTCGGCCTGGCCGATGCGCCCTACGTCTACCTGCCCACGCCCTACATCTACCGCGCCTGGTGGCCGTGGGTGAAGAACTACGACGGCGAACTGTTCGCCGGTGCGGTCAAGCCCGGCCCGGTCTATTCGCGCATCTGGATCGACCAGGACCTGAAGAAAAAGATGGGGTATTGAGATGACCTTGTCGCCCATCTTTCGTGTACGACGTCTCTGCACCGCCGGCACGCTCGCGCTGGCCGCCGCGCTGGGTGTCGCCAGCGCCCAGGCAGCCGAAGCGCCTCGCCATGGCGGCCGCCTGGAAATCATCAACTACTACTCCCAACTGAGCGCGCTCAGTTGGGACCCGGCCGACTTCGCCTGGAAGATCAACGAAGATGCCGGCCATATCTACGATTCGCTGATCGTCGGCGACCTGGACCAGGCGCAGAGCCGCGGCGGCAAGTTCAACTTCGAGCCCGATGCCTGGCTGGCGCCGGAGGCCCAGCGCGGCGATCTGGCCGAGAGCTGGGAAGTCAAGGACGACCCCCTGCGCGTGGAAATCAAGCTGCGCGAGGGCGTCAAGTTCCCCGCCAAGGAAGGCGTGATGCAAGCCCGCGACCTCACCGCCGAGGACGTGGCCTACAGCCTGAACCGGATGCTGAAGTCGCCGCGCGCCATACCGCGCTTCTATGACTTCGTGGACCGCGTCGAGGCCAGCGGCCCGCGCGAGGTCACCATCTTCATGTCGCGCTACGACAGCGACTGGCCCTATCTCCTCGGCTACGGCTACTACACCCAGATCTATCCCAAGGAAGTGGTCGACAAGGGCATCAACGACTGGCGCAACGCCAACGGCAGCGGCCCCTTCAAGCTCACCGCCTACACCCAGGGCAACTCGGCCACCTACGAGCGCAACCCCGAGTACTGGGACAAGACCACCATCGACGGCAAGGAATACCCGCTGCCCTTCGTCGACGCCCTCACCTACCGCACGGTGGTCGACGAAAGCACCCGGCTCTCGCTGCTGCGCACCGGCCGCGTGGACATCATGGAGAACATCCGCTGGAACTCGGTCGAGGAGCTGAAAAAGAGCGCGCCCGATCTCCAGTGGCGGCGCGCCCTCATGCACGCGGGCAACCTGCTGGCCCTGCGCAACGACGTCAAGCCCTTCGACGACGTGCGCGTGCGCCGCGCCATGAACATGGCCGTCAACAAGCAGGAGATCATCGACGCCCTGTACGAAGGCAATGCCGAGCTGCTCGCCTTCCCGCTGCATCCGGACTACCTCGGCATCTACCAGCCGCTCGAGGAGATGCCCGACGACGTCAAGCAGGTCTTCACCTACGATCCCGAAGGCGCGAAGAAGCTGCTGGCCGAGGCCGGCTACCCCAAGGGTTTCAAGTTCCAGGCCCAGGTCTGCGCCTGCAACCCCAACTTCATGGAGCTGATGCCCCTGCTCGCGGCCTACTACGAGCAGATCGGCGTCACCATGGAGATCGTGCCCATGGAATACGCCGCGATTTTCTCGTCCATGAACTCGCGCAAGCACCTGCCCGGCTACATCATGCAAAAGGGCCTGAGCAACCCGGTCGCGGCGCTGCGCAACTCCTACACCAAGGACGACCCGTGGAACACCCCGCTCTATGACAACCCCGAGTTCGAACAGCGCCTGCAAACGGCCATGGCCGAACGCGACGACGCGAAGCGCGCCGAGATCCTGCGCGAACTCACGCGCACCGTCCTGGCCGACGCCCCCTTTGTGTACCTGCCTACGCCCTACGTCTACCGCGCCTGGTGGCCGTGGGTGAAGAACTACGACGGCGAATTGTTCGCCGGCGCGATCAGACCGGGTCCGATCTACGCACGTATCTGGATCGACCAGGATCTCAAGAAGACAATGGGTTATTGACATGGCCGTTGCCACTACCGAACACGAGCGCGTCGGCGCGCTCGACGCGCCAGGCGCGCCGCGATCCGACGCGGCGCCCTCCCGTCCGCTGCTCAGCGTGCGCGGCCTGGTCACCCGGTTCCGCACCGAACGTGGCCTGGTCACCCCGGTCAACGACGTCTCGTTCGACCTCGCTGCCGGCGAAACCCTGGCCCTGGTGGGCGAATCGGGTTCGGGCAAGAGCGTCACCGCGCTCTCGCTGCTGCGGCTCATCCCGACGCCTCCCGGCAAAATCGAGAGCGGCAGCATCACGCTCGAGGGCGAAGACCTGCTGGCGCTCGACGACAAGGGCATACGCCGCATCCGCGGCAACAAGATCGGCATGATCTTCCAGGAGCCGATGACCTCGCTCAACCCGTCCATGACGGTGGGCATGCAGGTCGCCGAGCCGCTGGTCCTGCACCACGGCATGTCGTGGGACAAGGCGATCGGGCGCGCGGTCGAGCTGTTCAAGGAAGTGCGCATTCCCGACGCCGAGCGCCGGGTGCACGACTACCCGCACCAGTTCTCCGGCGGCATGCGCCAGCGCGTGATGATCGCCATGGCGCTGGCCTGCGGGCCGCGCCTGATCATCGCCGACGAGCCGACCACCGCGCTGGACGTCACGGTCCAGGCACAGGTGCTCGACATCCTGAAGGAACTCACGCGCGAGGTGCAGTCCTCGCTGATCCTCATCACGCACGATCTCGGGGTGGTCGCGCGCTACGCCGACCGGGTGGCGGTGATGTACGCGGGGCGCATCGTCGAACTCGCTCCCGCGCGCGAGCTGTACGCCCGCCCGCGCCATCCCTACACCCTGGGCCTGATGGCCTCGGTGCCGCGCCTGGACACCGCCTCGCACGAGCGTCTGGTCCCCATCGAAGGCCAGCCGCCCGATCTCGCCAACCCGCCCGCGGGCTGCCCTTTCGCCCCCCGCTGCCGCTATGCCATGCCGCGCTGCACGACCGAGCGTCCACCGCTCGAAGCCGCCGCTCCGAACCACCTGAAAGCCTGTTTCGCCGATGTCCATGCCTGATACTGCTTCCGCCGCTACGGCCACCCAGGCGCCGCCGATCCTGGAGGTCGACGATCTCGCCGTGCACTTTCCCGTCACCAAGGGCGGTTTCTTTCAGCGCCAGGTCGGCGCGATCAAGGCCGTCGATGGCGTCTCGTTCACGCTGCGCAAGGGCGAGACGCTCGGCCTGGTCGGCGAGAGCGGCTGCGGCAAGTCCACCACCGGCCTCGCCGTGCTGGGCCTGTCCCCGATCACGCGCGGCCGCGTGCGCTTCGAAGGCCACGACGTCAATCACCTGTCGGGCGCCGAAACGCTGCGCTTTCGGCGCCGCGCGCAAATGGTCTACCAGGACCCCTACGGCTCGCTGAACCCGCGCATGACGGTCGAGGAGATCGTCAGCGAGCCCCTGCGCATCCACAACCACCCCGGCGGCGCCCCGGTGCGGCGCAAGCGTGTCGCCGAACTGCTCGATCTCGTCGGCCTGCTGCCCGCCATGGCGCAACGCTACCCGCACGAGTTCTCGGGCGGCCAGCGCCAGCGCATCGGCATCGCACGTGCGATCGCCCTGGAGCCCGACCTCATCGTCTGCGACGAATCGGTCTCGGCGCTGGACGTGTCCATCCAGGCGCAAGTGGTCAATCTGTTCATGGACCTGCAAAAGCAGCTCGGGCTCACCTACATCTTCATCGCGCACGACCTGGCCGTGGTGCGCCACATCAGCAACCGGGTCGCCGTCATGTACCTGGGGCGCATCGTCGAGATCGCCGACCGCGACGACCTCTACGACGACCCCAAACACCCCTACACCCAGGCGCTGCTCTCGGCGATCCCGGTGGCCGACCCGGTAGTGGAAGCCTCGCGCGCGCGGGTCAAGCTCACCGGCGAAGTGCCCAGCGTGATGAAGCCGCCCTCGGGCTGCCGCTTCCATCCGCGGTGCCCGCACGCCATGCCGGTGTGCAAGACCCAGGACCCGCCGCTGCGGCCGCTGGGGGCCGGCCTGCGCAGTGTGGCCTGCCATTTGCACGATCCCGCCATCGTCAAGGGGCACGCATGACGGCCGGCGCCCGCGGCGATGCCGCCGACGGCCTGGCCGCGCAGCGCGCGGCCGAGGCGGCGCGCTGCGCCTATCCGGGCGCACGCGCGCCGGACCGCCAGTACCGCATCGACAGCGGCGGCATCGAACTGGCCGTGCACGAATGGGGCGATGCCGCGGCGGCGCCGGTGCTGCTGGTGCACGGCGCCTTCGACTTCGCACGCACCTTCGACGTCTACGCCCCCCTGGTGGCGGACGCCGGCTACCGCATCGTCGCCTACGACCAGCGCGGCCATGGCGACTCCGACCATGCCGACCTCTATAGCTGGGTCGCCGACGAGCGCGACATGCTGGCCGTCGCCCACGCGGTCTCGCCCGAGCCCTGCCCGGCCATCGGCCATAGCAAGGGCGGCTCCATGCTCGCGCACACCATCCAGGCGCTGCCGCACCGCTTCACCAAGTTCGTGGCGATCGACGGCCTGCCGTTTCGCAGCCCGCACCCGGAATCCGCCATGCGCGAACGCAAGTCGATGACGGCGGAGAAGATCACCGAGTGGCTGGATCACCGCCAGCGCGCCGTACACGCAGCGCGTCGTCCGGGCACGCTCGAGGAGCTTGCACAGCGGCGCGCCCGCATGAACCCGCGCCTCTCGCACGAATGGCTGTGCTACATCGCCACCCACGGCGCGCGCCGCGACGCCGACGGCTGGCGCTGGAAGATCGACCCCTCGATGCGCATGGGCGGCTTCGGGCCTTTCCGCTCGCGCTGGATCACCGACCGGCTGCCCGGCTTCCCGGTGCCGATGCTGGCGATGTTCGGCACGGTACGCGAGCCCATGGGCTGGGACGTCACCGCGGAGGAGCTCGCGCCCTGGCTGCCGTCCACCACGCGCGTCGAAGTCTTCCAGGACACCGGCCACTTCCTGCACATCGAACATCCGCAGCACGCGGCATCGCTCACCATCGACTTCCTGCGGTCATGACCCAGTTCCTGCAACACAACCGTATCCGCCTGGCCCTGCACACGCTCAAACCCGGCGACGGGCTCGCCCTGCTGCTGCTGCACGGGCTGGGCGAACGATCGCCCGCCCGGCTGCCCGACGAGTACGCGCGCTGGCGCGGGCCGGTCCACGCGCTCGACTTCACCGGCCACGGCGCTTCGCAGATTCCGCGCGGCGGCGGCTACACCTGCGAGCTGCTGATGGCCGATGCCGACGCCGCGCTCGCCCACCTGGGCCGCGCCACCGTGGCCGGCCGCGGGCTGGGCGGCTACGTCGCGTTGCTGCTGTCCGGCGCGCGGCCGCAGCGGGTGCATGGCGCCATCCTGCGCGACGGCCCGGGCCTCGCCGGTGGCGGCACCAACACCAAACAACCCTACATTCCGGTCGTCGATACGGGCCAGCCGGCGCCGCCCGACCCGTACGCCCTCGCCGATCTCGCCACCGATGCGCGTCCGCCCGGCTACGCGGCCCACTACGCCACCCTGGCCAACCTGAACTCCCCCCTGTCGCGCCCCATCGCCATCTGCACGCGCGAGCAGCCGGAATGGCTGAGCGCGGTCATGGCGCTGGGCATCGAACGCGTCGAGCTCGCCGACGCCCTGGACGAGTACGCTGCCGAGGCACCATGAGAACCGCCGTCGCGCCGGGCGCCGCCGCCCCCGAGCGCATCCTCACGGAACGTGAGTACCGGGTACAAGTCTGGCGCGACCTGCGCCGCAACTACATCGCCAACCTCGCGCACGGCCTGCTCGGCATGACCGGCTTTCGGCTGGTCAGCGCGCCCACCTTCGTGCCGGCCTACGTGTTCCTGCTGTCGGGCTCGCAGCTCGCGGTGGGCTTCGCATTGTCGGCGCAGTTCCTGGGCATGGCGCTGTCCTCGATCTGGGGAGCGACCCTGATCGAGCACAGGCGCCGGGTCATGCCCATGGTGCATTTCGTGGGCTGGATGATGCGCGTGCAGATCCTCGCGCTGGCGCTCTCGGCCTGGTGGCTCACCGGCGGCGAGGCGCTGGTGGCCGCCTGCATCTTCCTCACCCTGTTCGGCTTCTTCGGCGGCATGCAGGGCGTGAGTTTTCACTTTCTCTTGTCCAAGGTGATCCCGGTGAACAAGCGCGGCCGGCTCACCGGCATGCGCAACTTCCTGGGCGGCCTGACCGCGGCCGGCGTGGCCTGGCTGGGCGGCAAGTATCTGGTCGGCGCGAACGCCTTCGGCAACGGCTACGCCAGCACCTTCTTCGTGGCCTTCGTGCTGACCAGCCTGGGGATCACGGCGCTCTCCTTCGTGCGCGAGCCGGCCTCGCCCCAGGTGCGCGTGCGCCGCCGCCTGCTGGGCAGCCTGCGCGACCTGCCCGAGCTGCTGCGCGCCGACCCCACGTTCACGCGCTTCTTCATCGCGCGCGCCCTGGCCGCCTTCGGCATGATCGCCGTGCCGTTCTACGCCATCTACGCGAGCCGCTACGTCGACCTGTCCGGCACCATGCTGGGCGCGCTGTCGGTCGCCTTCCTGCTCGCCCAGACCTTCAGCAACCTGGTCTGGGGCCGCATGGCGGATCGCTACGGCAACCGCCTCGTGTTTCTGGTCAGCGTCAGCCTGTGGGCGGCCGGCACGGTACTGCTGCTCGTCGCCGGCAACCTGCCCGGCTTCGTCGTCGCCTTCGGCGCGCTGGGCGCCGGGCTGGGCGGCTTTCAGGTCGGCTCGCAGAACCTGGTGCTGGAATTCGGCTCGCGCTCGGACCTGCCCATGCGCATCGCCGTGTCCGATACCGCCTGCTACGCCATGATGGCCTCCGGGCCCGTTCTCGGCGGGCTGCTCGCGCAGACTCTCGGCTTCACCATCGTTTTCTGCATCGCCATACTCGTGAAGAGCCTGGCCGTCGCCGCCATCCTCAGCGTACCCGAGCCGCGCCGCCGCCGGCTCGTGCGCACGCTCTGACCCCATCAGGAGCACCGCATGCAAGACCGCACTTATCCCGAGTTCAGTACGCGCTACCCTCTGCTCGTCACCACCTTGATGAAGCGCCCGGTCAGTCTCTATCCCGAACAGATCGGCGTGGTCTATCGCAACCATGTGAGCGGCGAGTACACCCGCCTCACCTGGGCCGGGTGGCACGAACGCGTGTGCCGCCTGGCCAACGCGCTGCGCGGCCCGCTCGCGGTGAGCCCCGGCCAGCCGCCCCGGCTCGGCGATCGCGTCGGCACCCTGGCCTTCAACACCCACCGGCACCTGGAACTGTATTACGCCGTACCGGGCATCGGCGCGACCCTGCACGCCGTCAACATCCGGCTCTCGCCCGAGCACATCACCTACACCATCCGGCACGCCCAAGACCGCGTCCTGTTCGTCGACGACATCGTGCTGCCGCTGCTCGAAGGCATCTGGGACAAGGTGTCGGACGTGGTGCGCACGGTCGTCTACATGAGCGACAAGCCCGGCCTGCCCGACACCCGCATCCCCAACCTCATCCACTACGAAGACCTGCTCGCCGCCCAGCCGCCCGAGCACGAATGGGCCTACCTGGACGAGGACACCAACGCCACCCTCTGCTACACCACCGGCACCACCGGCCTGCCCAAGGGCGCCACCTTCACGCACCGCCAGCTCTACCTCATGACGCTGCACATCCTCGCCGCGCAGAACATGAGCAACACGCCGGCGCACATCAGCCGCGAGCACCTGGGCGAGAACGCCGTGCCCATGCTGAACACCCCGCTGTTCCATGCGCATGGCTGGGGCGCCCCCTTCTTCTGCGTGTTCTCCGCGCAGAAGATCGTGCTGCCCGGCTCCTTTACCGTCAAGGGCTTCTGCGAACTGGTGCAGACCGAGCGCGTGACCTCGGTGAGCGTGGTGCCGACCATCGCCGCCATGCTGCTGGAATATCCCCAGTTGCACGAGTACGACCTGTCCAGCCTGACCCGCGTCGGCGTGGGCGGCGGCGCCCTGCCCCTGGGCCTGAAGACCAAGCTCGAGAAACTGCTGCCGAGCTTCCAGGTGTCGTCCGGCTACGGCATGACCGAATCCGCGCCCGCCGCCGTCAACGCCTTCGTCAAGAAGCACATGGTCGACTGGGGCAAGGAGCGCCTGGACGGCGTGCTGGTCAAGACCGGCGTGCCCATGCCTGGCCTGGAAGTCCAGGTCGTCGACGAAGCCGGCAAGCCCGTGGCGCGCGACGGCGCGAGCATCGGCGAGATCGTCATGCGCGGCCCCTGGATCACCGAGAAGTACTACGACAACCCCGAGAAGACCGCCGAAGTCTGGTATGACGGCTGGTTCCACACCGGCGACATCGCCACCGTGGACGCCGACGGCTTCATCGTCATCGCCGACCGCATCAAGGACGTCATCCGCAGCGGCGCCGAGATGGTGCCCACCGTGCTGCTCGAGAACCTCATCGCCATGGCCGACTTCGTGCTCGAAGCCACCGTCGTCGGCGCCCCCGACCCCGTGTGGGGCGAACGCCCGCTCGCCCTGGTGCGCCTGCGCCCCGGCCATGACGCCGGCGCGACCGACGTGGTGGACTTCCTCTTCGAACACGGCGTGCAGACCGGCCGCATCACCAAGTGGATGGTGCCGCGCCTCATCACCCTGACCGACGACATCCCGCGCACCAGCGTGGGCAAGTTCAACAAGAAGGCGGTGCGCGACCGCATCGACGAGTACGTGGCGCAGGCGGTGGACGTGTCGGAGCACGTGGGGAAGACACAAGGGTGAGGCAGGCGAGCACGAACACGCGCACCTCTCAGCCGGTTCGATAGTCAGAGCGCCCGCTTGCGCAGCCGCAGCGCATTGCCCACCACCGACGCCGAACTCAGGCTCATCGCCAGCGCGGCGAACATCGGCGAGAGCAGCCAGCCGGTGAGCGGATACAGCAGGCCGGCGGCCAGGGGTACGCCCAGCCCGTTGTAGATCAGCGCGAACCACAGGTTCTGCTTCATGTTGTCCACGGTGGCCTGCGACAGGCCTCGCGCAATGGAGATGCCGCGCAGGTCGCCCTTCACCAGGGTGAGCTGCGCACTGTTCATCGCCACGTCGGTGCCGGTGCCCATGGCGATGCCCACATCGGCCTTGGCCAGCGCCGGCGCATCGTTGATGCCGTCGCCCGCCATGGCCACCACACGGCCGCCCTTCTGAAGACGCTCGACCAGCGCCAGCTTGTCGGCAGGTTTGACCTCGCCGTGCACCTCGTCGATGCCCAGCCGCGCGGCGACGGCCTTGGCCGTGGTTTCACCATCGCCCGTCGCCATGACGATGCGCAGGCCCGCCTGGTGCAGATCGGACAAGGCCTCGGGCGTGCTGGCCTTGATCGGGTCCGACACCGCGAGCAGGCCCGCGAGCCGGCCATCGGCGGCGAGGTACATCACGCTCGCCCCCTCGGCGCGCAGCGCCTCGGCCTGCGGAGCCAGTTCGTCGACCGTGACGCCGGCCTGTTCCATCAGCACGGTGTTGCCGAGCGCCAATGCGCGGCCGGCGACGCGCCCGCGCACCCCGATGCCGGAACCGGATTCGAAATCCTCCGGATTGTCCAAGGTCAGCGCCTGCGCCCGCGCCTGCCGCACGATGGCGTCGGCCAGCGGATGCTCGCTGCCCTGGTCCAGGCTGGCGGCCAGGCGCAGCACCTCGTCGGCGCTGAAACCCGCGGCCGGCACCGCTCGCTCGAAGGCCGGCCGGCCTTCGGTCAGTGTTCCGGTCTTGTCCACGATCAGCGTGTCGACGCGGCGCAGGTTCTCGATGGCCGCCGCATCGCGGAACAGCACGCCCTGCGTGGCGCCGCGGCCGGTCGCCACCATGATCGACATCGGCGTGGCCAGCCCCAGCGCGCACGGGCAGGCGATGATGAGCACCGACACCGCATTGATGAGGCCGAAGACCCAACTCGGCTCGGGGCCGAAAAAGCCCCAGCCGAAGAAGGTCGCCACCGAGATGGCGACCACCGCCATGACGAACCAGCCGGCCACGCTGTCGGCCATGCGCTGCATCGGCGCCTTGGAGCGCTGGGCCTGCGCCACCATCTGCACGATCTGCGAGAGCATGGTGTCCGAGCCGACGCGTTCGCAGCGCATGACGAGCGCGCCGCTGGTGTTCAGCGTTGCGCCGATCAAGCGCTCGCCTTTGCGCTTGCTGACCGGCACCGGTTCTCCGGTGAGCATCGATTCGTCGACCGAGCTGCTGCCCTCGATCACGACGCCGTCGACCGGCACCTTCTCGCCGGGCCGCACACGCAGCCGATCACCCACGTGGACATGCGTGATCGGGATGTCCTGCTCACCACCGTCGTCGTTGATCCGCCGCGCCGTCTTGGGCGAGAGGCCCAGCAGCGACTTGATCGCCGCCGACGTCTGCGAGCGCGCCCTGAGCTCGAGCAGTTGGCCCAGCAAGGTCAGCGAGATGATGACCGCCGCCGCCTCGTAATACACGCCGATGCGACCCATCGAGACGAAGGAATCCGGGAACACGCCCGGCATGACGGTGGCGACGACGCTGTAGAGGAACGCCGCCCCCGTTCCCAGGCTGATCAGCGTCCACATGTTGGGGCTGCGATTGACGATGGACTGCCAGCCGCGCTGGAAGAACGGCAGACCGGCCCACAGCACCACCGGCAGAGTCAACACCAGCTCGACCCAGGTCTGCGTGCCCATGTCCATGAGATGCAACTGGTGGCCGAACATGGCCAGCACCAGCACCGCGACCGAAAAGGGCAAGCTCCACCAGAAGCGGCGCTGAAAGTCGCGCAGTTCGGGGTTGTCGTCGTCCAGCTCGGGCAGCAGCGGCTCCAGCGCCATGCCGCACTTGGGGCAGTTGCCCGGATGATCCTGGCGGATCTCGGGGTGCATGGGGCAGGTGTAGATGGCGCCAGGGTGGCTCGCCGGCAGGCTCGTGCCAGGTTCTTGTTCCCCATGGCCTGGGTGGAGGGAATGGGATGGGGCTGGACTCACGGGATGCACTCCTTGACTCGGCCTGCGGGTTTCCGGCGAAGACGCCTGGGACACGGCCTGGCTTCAAGCAGGATGGTGCTCGCGCGCACCCGCGCCGCCTGCCCATGCATCGAAAGCGTCATCGGCATCTTACCCGGCGGATACGGCAGTCGGCCCGGGCAGCGGCACGGCCGGCGGCGTCGACGCCGCGACCGGCCCGCCCCCTCAGAACCCCCGCAGCCGCGCGAACCTTTCCAACTGGAACCCGCGGTCGCCCAGCAGCATCTGCAGGCTTTGCGCGCGCTTCATGTAGAGGCCGATGTCGAACTCGTCGGTCATGCCCATGCCGCCGTGCATCTGCACCGCCTCCTGTACCGCCATGGCGGCCGAACGGCCGACGTGGGCCTTGGCGGCGCAGACCGCCTGGGCGGCGTCGACGGGGTCGGTGTCGAGCGTCTGCAGCGCCGTCATGACCATCGCGCGCGAGAGCTCCAGTTCGGTGTAGAGGTTGGCGGCACGATGCTGCAGCGCCTGGAATTCGCCGATGATGCGGTCGAACTGGCGACGCTCCTTGATGTAGGCCAGGGTGCGGTCGAAGGCTTCGGCAGCCACGCCGAGCAGTTCCGCGCTGGCCAGGGCGCGGCCGATGTCCAGGGCGCCGACGCAGGCCTGGGCGCCCGCTGCAGGGCCGCCCACGATGGCTGCGCCTTCCAGCCGGACATTGTCGAAGCTCACGCCGGCGGCGTTGTGGGCGTCCAGCATGATCGTGCGCTCGGTACGCACGCCCGGCGTGCCGGCCTCGACCAGGGCCAGGACCACGTCGCCCTCGCCCGCGTCCGCTTCCAGGCGCGCGGCCACCAGCAGCAGGTCGGCGATGTGGCCGTCGACCACGAAGACCTTGGCGCCGTTCAACACGTAGCCGTCGCCGTCGGCACGCAGGCTGGCCTGGATGCGCTCGGGGCGGTGGCGGGCCGTTTCGTCGACGGCCAACGCGGCCGTGATCTCACCGGCGGCGATGCGGCCCAGGTAACGCTCGCGCTGGTCGGCGCCGCCCCAGCGGGCCAAGGTGCCGGCGGCGACGCCCGAAGTGGCCCAGAACGGCGAGGCGGTCAGGTTGCGGCCGATCTCCTCCAGCACGATGCCGGCCTCGACGAAGCCCAGCCCGAGCCCGCCGTCGGCCTCGGGCACGAGCAGGCCGGTGAAGCCCATGTCGGCAAAGCCCGCCCACAGCGGGCGCGAGATGCCGTCGGTGTCGCGCGCGTCGCGCAGCTTGCGCAGGGCGGCGGGCGGCGCGTTCTCGCTCACGTAGCTGCGCGCGCTGTCCTGCAGCATGGTCTGTTCTTGGTTCAATACCAGTGCCATGGTGTTCTTCCGCGTCAGGCGCCGGGCAGCGCGAGGACGCGCTTGGCGATGATGTTCAGTTGGACTTCGGACGTGCCGCCCTCGATGGAATTGGCCTTGGTGCGCAGCCAGGCGCGGGCGCGGGCGCCGTCGCTGGAGCGCTCGCCTTCCCACTCCAGCGCGGCGCTGCCGCCGGCGGCCATGACGAGTTCATGGCGGCGCTTGTTCAGTTCCGAGCCGTAGTACTTGAGCATCGAGGCGTAGGCCGGGTTGCCCTGGCGGGCGATGGCCATGTCGCGCGCGCGGCGCATGGTGGCGGCGAAGGCCATCTCGTCGACCTCGAACGCGGCGATCTCGGCACGCAGCATGGGGTCGTCCAGGCGGCCCTGGGCGTCCCGGCCCACGGCCTCGAGCGCGATGTCGCGCGGGGCGAGCACACCCCGGTTGCCGACGCCCCCGATCATCTCGCGCTCGTGCTGCAGCAGGTACTTGGCGACCGTCCAGCCTTCGTTGAGGTTGCCTACCACGTTGTGCTTCTCGACACGCACGTTGTCGAAGAAGGTCTCGCAGAACGGCGACTTGCCGGAGATCAGCAGGATGGGACGCGTGGACACCCCGGGTGTGCGCATGTCGAACAGCACGAAGCTGATGCCGGTGTGCTTCTTGGCGGACGGGTCGGTGCGCACCAGGCAGAAGATCCAGTCGGCCTTGTCGGCGTACGACGTCCAGATCTTCTGGCCGTTGACGATGAAGTGATCGCCCTTGTCCTCGGCGCGGGTCTGCAGCGAGGCCAGGTCGGAGCCGGCGTTGGGTTCGGAATAGCCCTGGCACCAGCGGATCTCGCCGCGCGCGATGGGCGGCAGGTGCTCGGCCTTCTGTTCGTGCGTGCCGAACTTGAGCAGCGCCGGGCCGAGCATCCAGATGCCGAAGCTGCTCAAAGGCGGGCGGCAGCCCAGCGCCTGCATTTCTTCATTGAGGACGGCGGCCTCGGCGGGGCTCAGGCCGCCGCCGCCGTATTCCCTGGGCCAGGCCGGCACGGTCCAGCCGCGCTCGGCCATGCGTTCGAGCCAGACGCGCTGCGCCTCGCACGAGAACTGGGCGTTGCGCCCGCCCCAGCAGACATCCGCCTCAGTGCGCACGGGCTGGCGCATCTCGGGCGGACAATTCGTCTCCAGCCAGGCACGGGCCTCCTGGCGAAAGCTTTGCAGATCGCTCATGGTCTCCTCCAGGCCCGTGCGACGGGCCGGTGCGGATCGCCGCCCGCAGTCTGTGCTGCGCGTGCGGAAAGAAAAAAACAGGGGGCCGGCGCAGGCACGAGGCGCCCGGCGGCCCGTGGCGGGGGCCGCTCCAGCGGTCAGATCGTGACGCCGCCGTCGACGACCACCGCCTGGCCCGTCATGAAGCCGGAGGCGCGCGAGGCCAGGAACACCGCGGCGCCGGCGATCTCGTCGGGCTCGCCGATGCGGCGCAGCGGGGAAGTGGACGTGGCCTTCTTCAGGGTGTCCGGGTTCTCCCACAACGCGCGCGCGAAATCGGTCTTGATCAGGCCCGGCGCGATGCAGTTGACCCGGACGTTGTGCGGACCGTACTCGACCGCCAGGTTGCGGGCGAGCTGGAAGTCGGCGGCCTTGGAGATGTTGTAGGCGCCGATCACGGGCGAGCCGCGCAGCCCGCCGATGGACGACACGATGATGATCGAGCCTTCCTTGCGCTCGATCATCTGCGGGGCCGCGAAGTTGATCAGCCAATGGTTGGCGATCACGTTGTTCTCGAGGATCTTGCGGAACTGATCGTCCTCGATGCCGCCCAGAGGACCGTAGTACGGGTTGGACGCGGCATTGCAGACGACGATGTCGACCTTGCCGAGCTGGCGGTTGGTCTCGTCGACCAGGTGCTTCAGATCGTCCTTGGACGAGATGTTGGCGGGCACCGAGATGGCGTGCCCTTCGCCGTATTGCGCATTGATCGCGTCGGCGACGGCCTGGCAGGGCTCGGGCTTGCGCGACGAGATCACGACCTTCGCGCCGTGCTCGGCCAGGCGTTCGGCGATGGCCTTGCCGATGCCCCGCGAAGAACCGGTGACAATAGCGACTTTTCCATCCAGAGAGAACAAAGACGACATGGGGATATCTCCTCGGGGCTGTCCATGGCGGCAACGGCACAACGAACGCACCATATGTTCGAAATTCTCGCCAACCGCCGGTTTTATCTTTGATATGATGGATTTATAACATACCGCTTATTTTAAATTAAGAGCCGACGGCAAGCCCAGTCCGGCCGCCCGCCGCCACCAGACCAACCCGACATGACCCAGACCACGCGCACGCCCAGTCCACGCTTTCAGGCCAAGCGCGAAGCGGTGCTGGACGCCGCCGCCCATCTGTTCAACGCCCTGGGCGTCAAGGGCGCCACCCTGTCCGGCATCGCCGCGAGCGTGGGCCTCATCACGACCAGCGTCACCTATTATTACCGGCGCAAGGAGCAGCTCGCCGCCGCCTGCTTTCTGCGCACCATCGAGACGCTGGATGCCGCTGCGCTGGCCGCGGCCAGCGAGCCCGACCTCGGCTCCCGGGTCCGCGCCTTCTTCCGGCTGCACGCCGACCGCATGGCCCAGACCGCGCGCGGGCAGGCCCCGGCGCTGGTGCAACTCAACGACCTGCGCGCGCTGCCGGACCCTTACTTCGAGGAAGTCTCGGCCGCCTACACCGCGCTCTTCAAGCGCATGCGCGCCCTGCTCGACGCGCCGGACGCGCCGGCGCTGCCGCGCATCCAGCTCAACGCGCGCACCCACTACGTGCTGTCGATCACGCACTGGATGCGCAACTGGGCCGACCAGTTCGACGTCGACGAGTACGACCGCCTGGCCGAACGCATGACCGACATCGTGCTGCACGGTGTCGCCGCCCACGGCCAGGCGCTGCCGGACTTTCCCTACGATCCGACCGGCAGCTCGCTGGTCGACACCAGCGACCCCATGGCCGAGGCTTTCCTGCGCGCGGCCTCGGAGCTGGTCAACGAACAGGGTTACCGCGGTGCGTCGGTGGACAAGATCTCGGCGCGCCTGAACGTTACCAAGGGCGCGTTCTACCATCACAACGACAACAAGGAAGACGTGGTGCTGCGCTGTTTTGCGCGCACGTTCAGCGTGATCCGCGGCGTAGTGGCGCAGGCCCACGACATCGACACCGCCGACGGCTGGGCGCGCACCGCCTTCGCGCTGCTCACGCTCGCCCGCTTCCAGCTCTCGCCCGCCGGGCCCATGCTGCGCCTTGCGGCGACCTCCGCGCTCTCCGACCCCAAGCAGCGGGCGGACGTGACCGCCAACGTGCGCCGGGTGACGCAGCGCGTGGCCGGCCTGATCGTCGACGGCATGATGGACGGCTCGATCCGCCCGACCGACGCCCTGCTCGCGGCTCAGGTGGCGACCGCCGCGATCAACCATGCGTCGGAACTGCGCGATTGGGTGCGCAGCGCCGAGCCGGACAACGTAGGCGAACTGGTGGTACGCCCCCTGCTGCTGGGCATCACGGCACCCGCCTCCCCCTGACACCGGGCGCGATCCACCGCAGGTGAATCCGGTGCCTGCCGGAGCGGGGCGGCAGGCATCGGTACACTTGACCCTCGGTTCCCTCGGATTGCACCCATGATCTTCCCGCCCGTCCGCGCCGCGGCCCGCCCGCGCCTCCTGTCCCGCATCGTCCTCACGCCCCTGGGCGCCAGCCTGGCCGCGCTGCCCGGCGCCGGCCTGGCCCAGGCGCAGACGGCGCCAGCCGCCGCGCCCTATGTCGGCACGCTCGCGCCCGTGATCGTCACCAGCACACGCACCCGCACCGACCTGCTCGACACGCCGGCCTCGGTGAACATCGTCGAAGGCAGCGAGATGCGCAGCCTGCGTCCGCAGGTCGATCTTTCCGAAGGCCTGAGCGGCCTGCCCGGCGTACAGGTGCAGAACCGGCAGAACTACGCGCAGGATCTGCAGATCTCCATGCGCGGCTTCGGCGCGCGCTCGAGCTTCGGCGTGCGCGGCCTGCGCCTGTACGTCGACGGCATCCCCGCCACCATGCCCGACGGCCAGGGGCAGACCTCCAACATCGACCTCTCGACCATCGATCGCGTCGAACTCCTGCGCGGCCCGTTCTCGGCGCTGTACGGCAACTCCTCCGGCGGCGTGATGCAGATCTTCACGCGCGACGGCGAGCGCCCCCCCACCGTTGGCGCCAGCGTCGCGGCCGGCAGCCACGGCACCTGGCGCTACGGGCTCACGGCCAACGGCGCCAACGAGACCGGCGTGGGCGGACTGGACTACGCCGTCGGCGTGAACCGGATGACCACCGACGGTTGGCGCGAGCACAGCGGCGCGCGGCGCAACATCGCCAATGCCAAGCTCGGCCTGCAACTGGACGACGACAGCAGGCTCACGGTGATCGCCAATCACGTGGACATCCGCGCCGACGACCCGCTCGGGCTGACCCGCGAGCAGTACGAGAACGACCCGCGCCAGGCGCCGCTGGCCGAGCAATACGACACGCGCAAGACAGTGCGCCAGACCCAGGGCGGCGTGCGCTACGAGCGCCGCATCGACGCCAGCAACCAGGTCGCGGCCATGGTCTACGCCGGACGCCGGGCCACCGTGCAATACCTGTCGATCCCGGCCGCGCCGCAGCAGAGCCCGCTGCACGCGGGCGGCGTCATCGACCTAGAACGGGAATACGCCGGCGTGGACCTGCGCTGGACCCACGACACGCGCGTGGGCGCCATGCCGCTCACGGTGATCGGCGGCGTGGCCTACGATCAGATGAAAGAAGACCGCAAGGGCTATCTGAACTACGTGGACACTGACGGCGGGCCGGTGTTCGGCGAGCGGGGCGCGCTGCGTCGCGACGAGACCAATCGCGTGCGCAACCTGGACCCGTATGTACAAGCCAGCCTGGCCATCAGCCCGCGCTGGACGCTGGACGGCGGGCTGCGCTATTCCACCGTGCGCTTCGACTCGAACGACCACTACATCGCCGGGGTGAACGGCGACGACAGCGGCGACGCGCGCTATCGCAAGCTGCTGCCGGTGGCCGCGCTGCGCTATGCGCCGACCGAGCGCGTGAACCTCTACGCCGCCTTCGGCCGCGGTTTCGAGACCCCCACCCTCAACGAGATCTCGTACCGCCCCGACGGCGGCGCCGGCCTGAACTTCGCGCTGCAGCCGTCGACCAACACCAGCGTCGAACTGGGCGCCAAAGCCGAGGTCGCCGGCGGCACGCTGGCCGCCGCGGTGTTCCAGACCCGCACCGACGACGAGATCGTCACCGCCGTGAGCAGCGGCGGGCGCTCGAGCTACCGCAACGCCGGACGCACCCGACGTGACGGCGTGGAGCTGAGCTGGGAAGGCCGCTTCGCGCAGCACGCGCGCGCCCAGGTGGCTTATACCTATCTGAACGCGCGCTATCGCGAGGACGTCTGCGCGCCCGACGGCTGCTCGACGCTGGCGATCGCGGCCGGCAACCGCATTCCCGGCATCGCCCGCCACGCCGCCTACGCCGCGCTGGACTGGGCGCCGCCGGACGGCTGGCGCGCCGGCATCGACGCCCGCTTCCTCGGTAACATCCCCGTCGACGACGCCAATACCGACAGCGCACCCTCCTATGTCGTCATGGGCGCGGGAGCCGGCTACCGCTGGCTGACCGGCCCGTGGCGGGTGGACGCCTTCGCCCGCCTGGACAACCTGTTCGACCGCAAGTACGCAGGCTCGGTGATCGTCAACGACGGCAACGGCCGCTACTTCGAATCGGCGCCCGGGCGCAACTGGAGCGTGGGGCTGGCCGCCGCCTACGCCTTCTGACGCGGCGGCCACCCGAGCGCGGCCGGGGTGCGACGGCCCCGCGCCTGCGCGGCGACGGCACGGCGCGACGCCCCGCCTCCGGCCATGGCGTCGCGGGCCGCCGCTCACTCCGGCTCGAGCCCCGCGGTGTCGACGATCTTGCCCCAGGCCGCGATGTCCGTCTTCAGCCGGTCTGCGAATTCTTCCGGCGTCGTGCGCTCGCCCGGGCGCAGGTTCATGGCGATGAAGCGCTCCCGCTGCTCGGGCGATGTGATGATCGCGTTCACACTGTCGTTCAGGCGCGCGACGATCGCCGGGTCCAGGCCCTTGGGGCCGAAGATGCCCAGCCACGATGCCTGCTCGAACGGAATGCCCTGCTCCTTCATGGTGGGCACATTCGGCACCGCGTCGATGCGCACCGGCCCGCTCACGGCGATCGGGCGCGCCTTGCCGGCCTTGATGTGGCCCTGCGGCGAGACCGTGTCGGTGAAGCCGAAGGGCACGTGGCCGGCCGCGATGTCGTTGGCGCACTGCGTGGCGGTCTTGTAGGGAATGTGGCGCAACTCCAGATCGGCCTTGGCCTCCAGGAAGGCCATGGTCAGGTGGCCGCCCGAGCCCACGCCCCAGGAGCAGTAGCTCGGCGGCTCCTGGCTCTGCTTGACGTAGTCGATGAACCCCTGCAGATCGCGGATGGGCACTTCGGCGTTGACCAGCAGCACGTTGCCGCCCCCGCCGCTGGGCATGGCGATCGGCGTGAAGTCCTGGACCGGGTCGTACGACAGCGACTTGATGAGCCACGGATTGATGGCGTGCGTCGCCGCGTAGGTGAAGAGCAGGGTGTAGCCGTCGGGCTCGGCCCGTGCCACCGTCTCCGAGGCGACGATGCCGTTGGCGCCTGGCCGGTTCTCGATGACGACCGATTGGCCGAGCGTCTGCGTGAGCCCCTCCGCCACGACGCGCGCGGTCTGATCGGTGATCGTGCCCGGCCCGGACGGCACCACCATGCGGATCGGCCGCGCCGGATATTCGGCGGCGCCGGCGGCCGGCGCCGTGCCTGCGATGCACGCCGTGGCCAGCAGCCAGGCGAGATGTCGACGTTGCATTTGTCCCCCTCCTTGTAGCCGTCTCATGCGGCCTGTACATGTCGGGGCGGAGGTTCCGCCGCCCCATCGGATATGCTTGCCGGACCTTGCTGGACGGCCCCGGCTTGCATGTCGATCCTCAGCCAGCGCACGCGGGGTACCGCGGCCCGCGGGTTCAGGCCGCCAGGCGCTCCAGGTGCCAGGCCTCGTCGCCGAACAGGTTCGCGGTGGCCGCCAGGCGCTTGTAGGCGTGACCGACCACGTACTCGTCCGTCATGCCGATGGCCCCGTGCAACTGCACGGCCTCCTCGCCGATGCGGCGGCCTGCCGGTGAGATGAAGGCCTTGGCGAGCGATACGGCACGCGCGCGCTCGGCCGGGACATCGTCGAGCCGCGCCGCGGCGGCCTCGGTGATGGCGCGGCTCTGCTCCAGGGCCACGTACATGTCGACCAGCCGATGGCGCACGACCTGGTTGGCCGTGAGCGCACGGCCGAACTGCCGGCGCTCCCTGGCGTAGGCCAGTGTGGCCTCGTAGGCCAGCGCCATCGCGCCCACGGCCTCGCCGCACAGCATCACGGTGGCATGGTCCACGGCCCTTGCCAGGGCGGCGGCGCCATTGTCCTGCGTGCCCAGCAGCGCCTCGCGCGGCAGGCGCACGTCGGCGAGCACGAGATCGGCGGTGTCTCGCCCGTCGTACGTGGGCAGGGCCATGCAGGCCAACCCGGGCTGCTCGCGCGGCATCGCGAAGACGGCGATGCCGTCGGTCGCGTCGCTGGCGCCCGCGGTGCGCGCTGCGACCAGCACGATGTCCGCTGCGCCGGCGCCCAGCACCAGCGTCTTGCGGCCGTCCAGCCGCCAGCCCTCGCCGTCCGGCCGGGCCTGTGTCTCGATGTAGCGTGCGTCGTACCGGCCTGCGCGTTCCCAGGCCGCCACCGCGTAGCGCGTCTCGCCCGCCGCCAGCGCGGCCAGCAGGCCTTCGCTCTGCGCACCGCCGAGCGCCTGCAGCAAAGGCGCGGCAAGGCCGCAGTTCGCCAGCCAGGGCTCCACGCACAGCGCGCGTCCGAAGGCCTCGGCCAGCACGAGCTGTTCGCGCGCACCGCCCAGCCCGCCGACCGCCTCGGGCAGGCCCACCCCGAGCCAGCCCATGCCCGCCCAGGCGGCCCAACGCTGCGCCAGGCCCTCGCCCGGGGCGGCGAGCGCACGCATGCGCGCCTCGAAGCCGTATTCGTTGTCCAGGTAGCGCGCGGCGCTCTCGGCGAGCATGCCGCGTTCGTCGTCGTTCATGTCCATGTCAGCCTCCGCCCGGCCGCCCGAAGGAGGCTGAGGCCCCCTCGGGGGGCAGCGAACGTAGTGAGCGTGGGGGTCGTTTCATTTCCGTCTCCTCGCCGATGCTCGTCAGAGCCCGAGCACCTGTTTGGCCAGCACCTCGTGCTGGATCTCGCTGGAGCCGCCCGCGATCGTGTAGCCGCGCGTCACGAAGCGGCGCGCCGAGGCGGCCGGCGCGTATTCGCTGCGCCCCGCCACGGGAGCCGGCGGCTCGAAGTGGGCCGCGCGGTCGTAGGCCAGCGTGTCCGGGCCCAGGGCGTCGACCGCCAGGTTCTCGATGTCCTGGATCAGCGTGCTCCCGGTGAGCTTGAGCATGCCGGTCTCCGGCCCGAGGCGGTGGCCGGCCTCGGCGCGCAGGCGAAAGCGCATGACGGTGGCGGCCAGCGCTTCCAGCCGCACGTCCAGCGCCGCGTAGCGCTGGCGGAACCATGGCCGCTGGCACAGCGGCTGGCCCGCTTCGCGCACTGTCTCGCCGATGGCGCGCACCTTGGCGAGGCGGCGCCGGTTCTCCGCTACCCGCGCAAGGTTCAGGCGCTCGAACTCCAGCAGCGACTTGGCGATGGTCCAGCCGCCGTTCTCAGCGCCGACGCGGTTCTCCACCGGCACCGCGACGTCGTCGAGAAAGACTTGATTGAACAAGTGCCAGCCGTGGATGCCGATGATCGGGCGCAGGCTCACGCCCGGGGTGGCCATGTCGATGAGCAGGAAGCTGATGCCCTCCTGGGCCTTGGCCTGCGCGTCGGTGCGCACCAGGCAGAAGATCCAGTTGGCGTACTGCGCGTAGGACGTCCAGATCTTGCTGCCGTTGACGACGTACACCTCGCGGCCGTCGCGCGTCTCGCGCACCGCGCTGGTCTTGAGCGAAGCCAGGTCGGAGCCGGCGTTGGGCTCGGAATAGCCCTGGCACCACCAGTCCTCCAGGTTCAGGATGCGCGGCAGAAAGAAGCGCTTCTGCGCCTCGTCGCCATAGCGGATCAGGATCGGGCCGAGCATCTCGAACGTGATGCCGCCCGTCTCGGGCGCGTGGTTGGCGACCATCTCCTCCTGGAAGACGGCGCGCTGCGCCGGACTCCAGCCGCAGCCGCGCCATTCCTCGGGCCAATGCGGCACCAGCCAGCCGCGCTCGGCCAGCCGCTGCTGCCAGTCCTGGATCTCGGCGCGCGTCGGCTCCAGACCCAGACGGACTTTCTCGCGCGTGGTCTCGGCAAGGGCTTCGCTTATGAACGCGCGCACCTCGGCCCGGAAGCTGCCCGGATCCTGGGCATCCCTCATGGACATCGTCGTCTCCTGGTTGCGGCGGCCGCGGCCGCCGAAGTGTTCCTGCGCTCAGGCCCGCGCCGGCGGCCCCTGCGTACCGGCATTCGCTCCGGCGGGCAACGCCGCGGCGCACGCCTGCAGCCAATCGCCGGCCGGCATGCGCGCGGTGGCGGCGCGCAGGCCCAGCTTGCAGGCCGCCACGGCCGCGGCCGGGTAGGCGCCGATACGCGCGGCCAGCCCGCACGCACGCGTGACGACCGCGTCGTCGCCGACCACTTCGGTCGCCACGCCCAGCCGATAGAGTTCCTGTGCCGGGACGCGGTCGCCCAGCAGCGCGATGCGGGCGGCCACGGCTTCGGAATGCCGCAGGGCCAGCCAGGCGAAATTGCGCGGCGCGGCCATGCCGATCTGGATCTCGCCCACCTGCAGGAAGGCCTGCTCGCCCACGATCAGGAAATCGCCCGCGATGGCGAGCGCGGCCGCGCCGTTGATGGCGTAGCGCTCGAGCGCGACGATCAGCACCTGCGGGCAGGCGAGCAGCAGCCGGTGCACCTCGTCCCAATCCCGGGCGAACGTGGCTTTCCACTCCGGCTCGGGCGTGGCCGAGAAGGCCTTCAGGTCCAGCCCCGAGCAGAAAGCGTCGCCCGCGCCGCGCAGCACGATCGCACGGATCTCGCGTTCGCCCTGCAGCTCGCGCAGCGCCTGGCCGAGATCCCTCGCCAGGTGGCCGTCGATGGCGTTGCGCCGGTCCGGGCGGTTCAGCACCACCTCGGCCCAGCCTTCGTGACGTTCGCAGATGACGGTTGGCATTCAGCCCTCCCTGGCCGATGAGGTGTCGTTGTGCAAGGTGACGCGGTACTCCAGCAGCTCGGGCGTGCCGTAGGTCTCGCTATAGGTGGCGGGCTGCCCTTCGTAGTCCAGCCCGGTGGTCAGGACGCGCAGCAGCGGCGCGCCGGCGGGCTTGCGCAGGCGTCGCGCAACCATGCCCTGCGCGGCCACCGCCTGCACGGTGACGCGCGTGCGCGCCGTGCGCAGACCGAGCAGGCGATGCAGTACGTCGGTGACGTCGTTGTGCTCCAGATCCTGCGCGGCCAGCCGCTCGGCCAGTTCGGGCGCGAGGTAGGTCGTGCCCACGGCGAACGGGACATCGTCGCAATAGCGGGCCACCGTCACCGCGCCGACGGGTGTGCGCGGCGGCAGGTTGAGGGCCAGCGCCACCTCGGCGTCCGCCTTCTGCACACTGTGCGACAGCAGCCGGCCGTGCGCCTTCCAGCCGCGCTTGCGCATGGCTTCCAGCACGCCGACCAGCGGCCCCTGGCCGCCCGGCGCGCGCGGCTGGCTCACGAACGAACCCCGGCCGTTGACCGTGTGTACCAGCCCGCTGGCCTGCAGCTCGGCCAGCGCCTGGCGCACGGTGATGCGGCTCACGCCGTATTGGCGGCACAACTGCGCCTCGGACGGCAGACGGCCGCCGGCCGGCAGCACGCCGGCCAGGATGTCGGCCCGCACCGCGTCGCGCACCTGGGCGAAACGGGGCTGGGTTGCCTCGGTCGTCGTGGCCTCGCCTTCCAACGGCATGGCCTCTTTTACACCTGTCATAATAGCTCCTGATGATGTCATGATAGCTAACCCAATCGGCGAGATGCATCGGGGTTTTCCATAGCCCCGGGACGGCGCTGCATGTGACGCGGCTCCGCAACACGCCCGCCGCCGATCGAGTGGCCCTGCTAGGTGCCGGCTCGGCTGCGGATGTACCCTGAAACGATGTTGAACGACGCGCGGCGCTGCGGTTCGCCGCGCATCGGCCCAGCGCGGGTCACGGCGCCCAGTGCCCGGAACGCCAGCGCGACGCCGATCGTTGGGAGGAGCATCGTGTCGAAGTCCTGTACGGATGCCGTCAAAAGGAATCGGGTGGAGATCACGCCTGACCGGGTCGTCAAGGTGTTTTCACAAGGCGCGCACAAGTCGAGCAGATTCCATCACGAACTCGAAGCCCTGCGACGCCTCAGGGGCGTGGACGGCATACCGGTGCTGCTGTCCTATGCACCGACGGGGCGCCGCATCACGACGGCGCGCCTGCCCGGTACGTCGCTGGACGTGGCCCAGGCCGTACCCGACGCGGTGTTCCTGCGGCTGCGCGTGCTGGTGGAAGACATGCTCTATTGCGGCGTCGCCCGCCACTCCCTGCCCGCGCGCGACATCATTGTTCGTCCAGACGGAACGGTCAGCGTGGTCGATTTCGAGCGTTGCACGCTGCGCCGCTGGCGCTTCGGACCCATCTGGCGGATCTCCTGCCGGGTGGCGCGCTTCAACCTGCTGCGCCTGATCGAAGCGCATGCGCCGCATCTTCTGACGCCGCAGGAGCAGACAACGCTGCGCCGACAGCACCGATGGCGCGCTGCCTTTCACCGGCACAGGCACTGGTTCCATCGACTGTGACGCAGGCAGACGGACGCGCCCCGGCCGCGGGCGCGTCCTGACGGCGGGCCATGCCGCGGCGCGGCATGGCTCAGCCCTTCACGACGGCCCCGTCCAGCCCGTGGCGGACAGGATCGGGCGCCGAATCCGGCACCCATGAGGCCCGCGGCGTCGCCGCCGGCCAGCGCGCGTCGATCAGTCCTGCAGGCACAGGTACTTGATCTCGAGGTATTCCTCGATGCCGTGGCGCGAGCCTTCGCGCCCGAGGCCGGACTGCTTGACGCCGCCGAAGGGCGCCACCTCGTTGGAGATCAGGCCGGTGTTGATGCCGACCATGCCGTACTCCAGCGCCTCGGACACGCGCCACAGGCGGTTGCGGTCCTCGGTGAAGATGTAGGACGCCAGCCCGAAGACGGTGTCGTTGGCCTGGCGCACCACGTCGGCCTCGTCGGTGAAGCGGAACAGCGGCGCGAGTGGGCCGAAGGTCTCCTCGCGCGCGCACAACATGCGCTCGTCCACCTCGGCCAGCACGGTGGGCTCGAAGCAGGTGCCGGACACGCGCTTGCCGCCCGTCAGCACCTTGGCGCCGCGCTCGACGGCATCGGCGATGTGCTGCTCGACCTTGGCGACAGCGCCTTCGTTGATGAGCGGGCCGTGGGTGGTGCCCTCGGCCAGGCCGTCGCCCACGCGGAACTTGGCGACCTCGGCGAGCAGGCGCTCGGTCACGGCGTCGTAGATGCTGTCGTGCACGTAGACGCGGTTCGCGCACACGCAGGTCTGGCCGGCGTTGCGGAACTTGGAAGCAACGATGCCGGCGACCGCCTTGTCGATGTCCGCGTCCTCGAACACGATCAGGGGCGCGTTGCCGCCCAGTTCCAGCGACAGCTTCTTGATGGTGGAGGAACATTGTTCCATCAGCTTGCGGCCGGTCTCGGTCGAGCCGGTGAAGCTCAGCTTGCGCACCGTATCGCTGCCGGTGAGCACCGGGCCGATCTCGCTGGAGCGCCCCGTGATGACCTGCAGCACGCCGTGCGGCACGCCGGCCTCGATGGCCAGCGCGCCCAGCGCCAGCGCGGTCAGCGGCGTCAACTCGGCGGGCTTGACGATCATCGGGCAGCCCGCGGCCAGGGCCGGGCCGGCCTTGCGCGTGATCATGGCGGCCGGGAAGTTCCAGGGCGTGATCGCCACCGACACCCCGATCGGCTGGCGCAGCGTGAGCAGGCGCTGGCCCGACACCGGGCTTTGCAGGATCTCGCCGTCCACGCGCTTGGCCTCTTCGCCGAACCACTCGATGAACGACGCGGCATAGGCGATCTCGCCCTTGGCCTCGGCCAGCGGCTTGCCCTGCTCGCAGGTGAGGATGCGGCCGAGGTCGTCCTGGTGCTCCATCATCAGGTCGGCCCAGCGGCGCAGCACCTTGGCCCGCGCCTTGGCAGGCTGCGCAGCCCAGGCCGTCATCGCCCGGGCGGCCGCCTCGATGGCGGCCTCGGCGTCCGCCGCGCCCAGTTGCGGCACGCGGGCCAGCACCTCGCCGGTGTACGGGTCGGTCACGTCGATGGTGGCGCCGTCCAGCGCTTCGCGCCAGCCGTCGCCCAGCAGGCATGCCTGGCGCAGCAGGTCGGGCCGCTTCAATTGCAGTCGTTGACTCATGTTTTCCAACTCCCAAGGTGTGGCGCACGGCCCGTGCGGCCGCCGCTGTCTGTATTCCGTATCCATTACGCCGTGAGCCGCTTTTTTTCGCCCGGCATGGCAGCTTCCGGCCGACCCGCGGGCGAGTCCCGGCCCGGTCAGCCTTCGATGGCGCGCGCCAGGATGTCCAGTGCGCGCCCGAACAACTCGTCCTCGATGGTCAAAGGATAAAGCAGGCGGATGACGTTGCCGTACATGCCGCAGGAGAGCAGCAGCAGGCCCTGTTCCAGGGCGCTCTTCAGCACCGCCTGGACCTTCGCTGCGTCGGGCTGGCCTGACGCCGGATCGCGGAACTCGATGGCGATCATGGAGCCCAGGCCGCGCACCTCGGCGATGGCGGGCACCGTGGGCTTGAGCGCCTCGAGACGGGTGCTCACGCGCTGGCCCAGCGCCTGCGCGCGCTCGCACAGCTTCTCGTCGGCGATCACGTCGAGCACGGCATGCGCGGCAGCCACGGCCAGCGGGTGGCCGGCGTAGGTGCCGCCCAGCCCGCCAGGCCCCGGGGCATCCATGATGGCGGCGCGCCCGCTCACCGCCGACAGTGGAAAGCCGCCGGCCAGGCTCTTGGCCATCGTCATCAGGTCGGGCTCGACGTCGTGATACTCCATGGCGAAGGTCTTGCCGGTGCGCGCAAAGCCGGTCTGGATCTCGTCGGCGATGAGGACAATGCCGTACAGATCGCACAGCTTGCGCAGGCCGCGCATGAGTTCGGTGGGTGCGGGGTTGAAGCCGCCCTCGCCTTGCACCGGCTCGATGATGATCGCCGCCACGCGCTGCGGGTCGACGTCGGTCTTGAAGAGCTGGTTCAGGGCATCCAGCGTATCCTGCGCGGAAACATCCTGCAGGTTCGCGGGGAAAGGCACATGGTACACGTCGGTCGGGAACGGGCCGAAGCCGAGCTTGTACGGCGCCACCTTGCCGGTCAGCGCCAGTCCCATCAGGGTCCGACCGTGAAAGGCACCGCCGAACGCCACCACCGCCGAGCGGCCAGTATGGGCACGCGCGATCTTGACGGCATTCTCCACCGCCTCGGCGCCCGTCGTGAAGAAAGCGGTCTTGGTGTCGCCGCTGATCGGCACCAACGCGTTCAGGCGCTCGGCCAGCGCGATCGGCCCTTCGTAAGGCACGATCTGATAGGCCGTGTGGGTGAAGCGATCGAGCTGGCGACGCACGGCGTCGATCACCCGCGGGTGGCGATGGCCGGTATTGAGCACGGCGATGCCAGCGGCGAAGTCGATGTACTCACGGCCTTCCACATCCCACAGACGCGCATTCTCGGCACGCTCGGCGTGGAAATCGCACATCACGCCCACACCGCGCGGTGCGGCGGCGAGACGGCGTTGCTTGAGTTCTTCGTTGGTCATGGCGGGGGTTCTTGAGTTCCAGGTTGACAGTCGTTCAGGGCGATACGGCCCGCCAGCGCATTCTGCGACCGAATTGGCACCAAAGAGAAGAGCCACCTTATAAAATACTATGGTGCCAATAAGGAGCCAGCCATGCGTTCCGTCACCGCCGACCTGCTCCTGCAGCGCCTGAACGCCCAGGCGCCGTCCGGGCCGCGCAATCGCCGTCTGTACGAAGCGCTGCGCGCCGCGATCCTGGACGGCTCGCTGCCGCCGCGCTCGCGCCTGCCCGCCTCGCGCGATCTCGCCGCCGAGCTTGGCCTCTCGCGCAACACGGTGCTGCACGCCTACGAACAATTGCAAGCCGAGGGTTACCTGCACACGCGCGTGGGCAGCGGTACCTTCGTCGCCGAGACCGCCCCTGACCGCTTTCTGCACGCCAGCCGCGCCGTCCCGGCGGCGCCGCACGCCGGCCTGGCTCCGCGCCTGGCGCAACGGGCGCGCACGGCGCTCGAGCGCGCCTCGGCCTTCGAGCGGCAATGGGGCGCCTTCATGCCCGGCGTGCCGGACGTCAGGCAGTTTCCCAACCGCCACTTCGCGCGGCTGCTGGCCCGGCTGTGGCGCTCGCCGGAGCCCGCTCTGCTCACCTATGCCAACGGCGGCGGCGACATGCGCTTGCGCGAAGCCCTGGCGCAGCATCTGCGGGTCGCGCGTTCGGTGCGCTGCGAGCCGGAGCAGCTCCTGATCACCGAGGGCGTGCACCAAGCCATCGAGATGGCCGTCAAGATGCTGGTCGACCCCGGCGAAACCGTGTGGGTCGAAGACCCGGGGTATTGGGGCTTTCACAGTGTGCTGCGCATGGATCCGGCGATCACCGTGCGCGCCATTCCGGTGGACGAACAGGGCATGCGCCTGCCTGTGGAGGATGGTGCGCCGTCCCCGCGTCTGGTGTTCGTGACGCCTTCGCACCAATACCCGCTGGGCCCGGTCATGAGCATGGCCCGGCGCCAGGAGTTGCTCGCCTTCGCGCGCAGCCGGAACGCCTGGATCGTGGAGGACGACTACGACAGCGAATTCCGCTTCGGCGGACACCCGATTCCCGCAGTGCAGGGCCTGGAGGAAAACCCGCCCGTCATTTATATCGGAACATTCAGCAAGACGCTGTTTCCCGGCCTGCGCGTGGGCTACATGGTGCTGCCGCGCGAACTGGCCGCCGCGTTTCGCTCGGTGCACGCCGACCTCTACCGCGAAGGCCATGCGATCACGCAGCGCGCGCTCGCCCACCTCATCGAGGACGGCCACTACGCCGCCCACATCCGGCGCATGCGCGTGCTGTACGCGCGGCGGCGCGCGCTGCTGGTCGAGCTGATCGAACAGCACCTGAGCAGCGCCTGCCTGCACACGCAGGACAGCAACGCCGGTCTGCACCTGGTGCTGCGCCTGCCCGCGCACGTCAACGACGCGGCTCTCGCGCAGGACCTGATCGCGCGCGGCATCCTCACGCGGCCGCTTTCGCGCTACTACCTCGGCGACACCACAGCGCGCGGTCTGCTGCTGGGGTACGCCTGCGTGGAGGAGGCGGACATCACGCCCGCCTTCCACGCGCTGCGCCAGGGGCTGGCCGAGCACGGCATCTAGGCCCGGCAGCTTGCGCGCGGACGCGCAAGCTGCCTACTATTTGCGACTGCGCGCGGCCCCGCGCCGCCCTTTACTTCCTCGCCCACCCGCCCGCATGCCCCTGGATACTCCGGCCCAGCGCCGCACCGCCACCCGCAAACGTCCCGGCCGGGAGCGCATCATGCACGCCATCCGCGCCGCGGCCATCGCGGAATTCAGCCTGCGCGGCTTCAAGGGTGCCACCACGCAGGACATCGCCAGGCGCGCCGGCCTCACCAAGCCGCAACTGCACTACTACATCGCCGGCAAGGACGAGCTCTACCAGGAACTGCTGCGCGATGTGCTGAACGGCTGGTCGGCGGGCTTCATCTTCGAGTCGGACGAACACGACGCGGCCACGGTATTGCGCGAGTACATCCGCAAGAAACTCGAGTACGCGCTCGACAACCCGGACGTGTCGCGCATCTTCACGCGCGAGATCATGGACGGCGGGCCGAACCTGGGCGACTACTGGCCGCACGCGGTCGCCTCGATCCGCCACAAGGTGGAGCGCATCGAGCGCTGGATCGCCCAGGGCCAGATACGCCCGCTGGACGCCCGCATGTTCCTCATGCACATCTGGGCAATGACCCAGCATTACGCCGACTACGAAACCCAGGTGCGGGTCATGCTCGGGTGCGCCGCGCCGCAGCCGCTGGCGCGCGAACCGATAGTGCACGAGCTCACCGAGCTGGTGCTCCGTGGCGCGGGGGTCGCACCAAAATAAGGCGCGTCAGCCGGTCGTCGCGGCGGCCGTAGAAGCAGCGCGGAGTTGGCACGGGTTCTGCTTATTTTGACCAGTCGATCAAATTCACTGGTCAATGAAATGGACGCCGTGCTTTCCTCTCCCATCGCCACCACGCTGGAACTCGTCGTGCACGCGGTCGAGCAGCGCTCGCCCGACATCGTCGCCTGCACGCTGGCGCACCCGGAGGGCGAGCGCCTGCCCGCCTGGGAGGCCGGCGCGCACATCGACGTGCACCTGCCCAACGGCATGGTGCGCCAGTACTCCCTGTGCGGCGATCCCGCGCAGCCCGGCCGATACCAGATCGCTGTCAAGCGCGAAGCCGCCGGCCGCGGCGGCTCGGCGGCCCTGTGCGATGCCGCCTGTGCCGGCGCCCGCCTGCGCGTGGGCCTGCCGCGCAACCAGTTCGCCCTGGCCGATGCCAGCCACTATCTGCTGCTGGGCGGCGGCATCGGCGTGACGCCGCTGCTGGCCATGGCGCACACGCTGCACGCCCGTGGCGCCGAATTCACCCTGGCGGTATTCGCGCGCAGCCCGGGGCATCTGCCGCTGCCGGCCGACTGGGGCAGCCTGCCCTGGGCCGATCGCGTCCGCCTGCACCTGGACGACGGCGCCCCCAAGGAGCGCGCCGACCTCGCCGGCCTGCTCGCGCAAAGCCCGGCCACGGGCCGCGTCTACGTCTGCGGCCCCGCGGGCTTCATGGACGCCGTGCGCCGGGCCTCGCCGCTGCCGGCCGATCGCATCCACAGCGAACATTTCAGCGCGCCGGGCGCCGCCGGCGCCACCGCGGCCGGCGCCAGCTTCGAGGCCATCCTCGCCCGGCAGGACGGCCGGCGCGTCAGGGTGGGCCCGGACCAGACTCTGGCCGAAGCGCTGCACGCGGCCGGCGTGGACGTCGACATGGTGTGCGAACAAGGCATCTGCGGCTCCTGCGTCACCCGCTTTCTGGATGGTGCGCCGATCCACGGCGACACCTGCCTGACCGCCGAGGAGCGGCAGACGCACGTTGCCGTCTGCTGCGCACGCAGCGCCACACCCACGCTCACGCTGGATCTCTAGAATGGAACACCCCGCCACCCCGGAACGCCTGCGCCGCGCCCGCCTGCCCCGGTGGCTGCTCGGCAGCGACTGGCCCGTCATGGACGCGCAACCAGTCCTGGCGGACATCGCGCTCGCGCAAGGCCGTATCGCGGCCATCACGCCGGCATGCGGCCACACGCACGCGGCCGGCGACTGGGATCTGGCCGGCGCGCCCGTGCTGCCCGGCCTGATCGAAGCGCACGCCCACCTGGACAAGACGCTGACGCTGCACCGGCTCGGCCAGGTCGAGCCCGGCCTGCTCGGCGCGATCGAAGCCATGATGCACGACCGTGCGCGCTGGAGCGCCGACGACGTGCGCGAACGCGCCGAACAGGCCCTGCAATGGGCCTGGGCGGCCGGCGTGACGCGCATGCGCACCCATTGCGACTGGTGGGAACCCGCCGCCGTGCCCATCGCCTGGCACGTGCTCGCCGAACTCGGCCACGACTGGCGCGCACGCGTCGAGCTGGAACGCTCCGCCCTGATCCCGCTCACGCTCTTCGCCGAGCGCGAAGACGCCCGCCGCCTGGCCCGCCAGGTCGCGCGCCTGGGCGCCGGCGCGCATCTGGGCGGCTTCGTGCACACCAGCAACTGGAACCCGCAGGCGCTGCGGCACCTGGTCACAGCCGCCGCCGAGGCCGGGCTGGGACTGGATCTGCACATCGACGAAGAGCTCGCTCCGCAGGCGGCGGGGCTCGCCACCCTGGCCGCGCTGCTCGCCGACACCGGCTTCGACGGCCCGGTGGTCTGCAGCCATGCCTGCGCTTTGTCGGTACAAGATCCGGACCGCGCCCTGGCCACCCTCGACGCGGTGGCCCGCACGCCGATCACCCTGGTCAGTCTGCCCGCCACCAACCTGCTGCTGCAGGATGCGCAGACCGGCCGCACGCCGCGCACGCGCGGACTGACGCTCATCAAAGAGGCGCGCGAGCGCGGCATCCCGGTGCTGATCGGCTCGGACAACGTACAGGACCCGTTCTGCCCGATCGGCGACTACGACCCCGTGCAGGCCCTGGCCACGGGCGTGCTGGCCGGCCAGCTCGAATCGCCGTTCGATGCCTGGTCCGACGCGATCTGCCGCAACGACTGGCTGAACCGCGGCACGCCCCGCCCCGGCAGCATCGGCGGCCCCGCCGACTTCGTGATCTTTCCGCAAGCACGCGCACAGGGCTTTCCCGGCCGCACGCATGCGCGCATCGTGCTGCGCAACGGCCGGGCAATCGCCCCCGACACCGTTCCGGCAGGGTACATCCCGCTGTCTTGATCTTCCTTCTTCCGCAGGCCCGTTTCCTTCCTTGAGGATGCCATGAACACCCCGCTGCCCCACGCTCTTCGCCACTTCGCCCGCTGGGCCGCCCTGCCGCTGGCCGCCGCCGCCCTGGCGCCGGCCGTACACGCGGCAGAGAAATTCACGCTGCTCACCAACTGGTATGCCCAGGCCGAACACGGCGGCTTCTACCAGGCGCTCGCCACCGGCCTGTACGAGAAGCATGGCCTGGACGTGACCATCAAGATGGGCGGCCCGCAGGTCAACAACGTGCAGATGATGGTCGGCAACCAGGCCGACTGCGTGATGGGTTCGAGCGACCTGCAGATGATCCAGGCGCGCGCGGGCGGCGTGCCGGTGACCACGGTCGCGGCCTTCATGCAGAAGGACCCGCAGGTCATGATCGCGCACGACGACGTGAAGTCGTTCGAGGATCTCAAGGGCAAGACCATCCTCATCGCGCAGACCGCGCACCGCGCGTACTGGCCCTGGCTCAAGGCCAAGTACGGCCTGGACGACGGCCAGAGCCGTCCGTACACCTTCAACATCCAGCCTTTCATGGCGGACAAGAACACGGCGCAGCAGGGCTATCTGACGTCCGAGCCGTTCTCGATCCAGCAGGCCGGCGGCAACCCCACGGTGCTGCTCTTCTCCAATTACGGCTATCCGGCCTACGCCGCCACCATCACCTGCATGGAAAGCACGGTCAAGGAGCGCCGCGACACCGTCAAGGCATTCCTCGAGGCCTCGGCCGAAGGATGGAAGAGCTACCTGGAGAACCCGGCGCCCGCCAACGTGCTCATCCGCAAGGACAACCCGAACATGACCGAGGCGCAGCTCGACTACGGCGTCAAGAAGCTGAACGAAGAGCAGATGGTCACGGGCGGCGACGCCGCCACGCTGGGCATCGGCGTGATCACCGAAGCGCGCGCCAAGCAGAGCTACGACTTCCTGCTCGAGGCCGGCCTGCTCGATCCGGCCAAGGTCGACATCGGCCAGGCCTATGACGTATCGCTCATGCAGGACGTCAAGGTCCTGCCCTGAACGCAGCGCGGCGACCCTCCCGGCCGCCGCCCCCCCAACCCCGAACGCGCGCGCCCTGCCATGACCCTCGCAAAGACCTCGCTCTCGCTGGCCTACCCGACGCCAGCCGACTTGCCCGCCAGCGCCGATCCGCACGCCGCGCCGGTGGTCGAGATACTCTCGGCCGAGAAAACCTACGACAACGGCACACGTGCCCTGCTGCCGGTCGATCTGAAGATCGCGCGCGGCGAGTTCGTCACCCTGCTCGGCCCCTCGGGCTGCGGCAAGAGCACGCTGCTCAAGATGATCGCCGGCCTGCTCGAACCCACCGACGGGCGCATCCTGCTGTGGCGCCATCCGGTGCAGCAGGCCACCGGCGGCAAGATGGCGTTCGTGTTCCAGTCGCCCACCCTGATGCCCTGGGCCAGCGTGCAGACCAACGTGCGCCTGCCGCTGGACCTGGCCGGCGTGCCGCGCGCCGAAGCGGATGCCCGCGTGGCCGACGCGCTCGCGCTGGTCGGCCTCGCCAAGTTCCACAAGGCGCTGCCGCGCGCCCTGTCGGGCGGCATGCAGATGCGCGTCTCCATCGCGCGCGCGCTCGCCACCGACCCCGACCTCCTGCTGATGGACGAGCCCTTCGGCGCGCTCGACGAAATCACGCGGCACAAGCTCGACTCCGACCTGCTCGAGCTGCAGAGCCGCAAGAACCTCACCGTGGCGTTCGTCACCCACTCCATCCACGAGGCGGTGTTCCTGTCCAGCCGCGTCGTGGTGATGGCCGCGCGGCCGGGCCGCGTGGTCGAGACCCTCGACATCGAAGAACCCTATCCGCGCAACATCGACTTCACCACGTCCACCACCTTCGCCCGCTACGCACGCCACCTGCAGCACAGCCTGTTGAAGGCGAGCGTGGACACTGAGGAGGCACACTGATGGCCACCCGATCCACTCCGGTTCCCCTGCTGCGCCGTCCCGAGGTGCAGCGCATCGTCTACCCCGCGCTGGTCGGGATCGTGCTGATCGCCGCGTGGCAGCTCGCCGTCACCGCGCTGCAGTTGCCGCCCTACCTGGTGCCCTCGCCCTATCTGATGGCCGTCACGCTGTTCGAGCACTGGCAGCCGCTGGGCATGGCCCTCGCGACGACGGTGAAGATCACGCTGATCGCCTTTCTCGCGGCCACCGTCGCCGGCGTGCTGGTCTCGTTCCTGTTCGTGCAGAGCAAGCGCATCGAGACCGCCCTGTTCCCGTACGCCGTGCTGCTGCAGGTCACGCCCATCGTCGCGGTCGCGCCGCTCATCATCATCTGGGTCAAGGACCCGACGATCTCGATGGTGATCTGCGCCACCCTGGTCGCGCTCTTTCCGATCATCGCCAACACCACGCTCGGGCTGCGCAGCATCGACCCCGATCTGCAGGCCTACTTCAAGCTCAACCGGGCAACCCGCTGGCAGTCGCTGGTGCGCCTGCGCATTCCGAGCGCGCTGCCCTACTTCTTCGGCGGGCTGCGCATCTCGAGCGGGCTGGCGCTGATCGGCGCCGTGGTCGCCGAATTCGTCGCCGGCACCGGCGGCACGGGCTCCGGCCTGGCCTACCAGATCCTGCAGGCGGGCTTCCAGCTCGACATCCCGCGCATGTTCGCCGCCCTGTTGCTGATCTCGCTGACCGGCATCGCCCTGTTCGCGGCCATGTCGTGGCTGTCGAAGAAGGCGCTGGGCTCCTGGCACGCCAGCGAGACCTCGCACGACTGAGCACGAACCGACGCGCAAGGCCGGCCTTCACGCCTTGCGGCGGACGCCATCCCACGCGCCGGCCAACACGGCCGGCGCTCTCCCCAGACCTGCTTTCCGGCCGCCGACGCGCGCTCCGGCCGCCCCCACTCGGAGTTCCATCATGACTGTACATGCCAACCCCGCCGCCAGCCTGCCCGCGCAGTTGCCCGGGCTCGAATGGATCGTCGACCCGCTGAAGGTCGGCCGCCTGTCCAGCGACTTCTCCTGGTTCAGCCCGGTGCTCAAGGAGCAACTGGCCGGCAAGCGCGGCGACGTCGTGGTGCGTCCGCGTACCGAGGACGAGATCCGCAGCGTGGTCGGTGCCTGCGCCCGCCAGGGCATCCCGATCACCGTGCGCGGCAGCGGCACCGGCAACTACGGCCAGTCCACGCCGCTGCAGGGCGGCCTGGTGCTCGACCTGTCGGCCTACAACGCCTTCGGCTGGGCGCGCCGTGGCGTGGGCCGCGCCCAGGCCGGCATCCGCCTGGCCGACTTCGACAAGCACGCGCGCCCGCTCGGCTACGAACTGCGCTGGCTGCCCTCGACCTTTCGCACCGCCACGCTGGGCGGCCTGTTCGGCGGCGGCTTCGGCGGCGCGGGTTCGATCACCTACGGCCCGGTGGCCGCGACCGGCAACGTGCTGGGCGCCCGGGTGATGACCGTCGAGCCCGAGCCGCGCGTGCTGGAGCTGCACGATGCCCAAGCCATGCTGCTGCATCACACCTACGGCACCACCGGCATCGTGCTCGAACTGGAAGTCGCGCTCGCGCCGGCCCAGCACTGGATGGAAGGCGTGGCCGTGTTCACCGACTTCGAAAAGGCCCTGCATTTCGCCAACGACGTCTCGGCCAACCCGGCGCTGATCAAGAAGGACGTGTGCTTTCTCGGCGCGCCCATCCCGCAGTACCTCACGCCCATCGCCGAAGCCCTGCCGGCCGGCTGCCACGCCGTGCTGCTGGTCATCGCCGAGTGCAGCGAAGCCGGCATGCGCCAAGTGCTCGCGCAGCACGGCGGCGAACTCACCTACTGCAAAAACGCTGAGGAAGTGCAGGCGAGCGGGCGCACCCTCATCGAGTTCACCTGGAACCACACGACGCTGAACGCGCTGAAGCACGACAAGTCCCTCACCTACATCCAGAGCGCCTTCGACCCGTCGCCCAACGACTACCTGGGCCAGATCGTGGCGCTGGAGAAGGAACTGGCCGGCGAGGTGATGATGCACCTGGAGTTCCTGCGCACCAAGGAAGGCGGCCTGAACTGCAGCGGCATCCAGCTCGTGCGCTACACCACGCCAGAGCGCCTGAACGAGATCATGCAGATCCATCGCGATCACGGCGTGCGCATCAACAACCCGCACGTCTACGTCGTGGAGGACGGCAAGCAGGGCAAGGTCAACCCCGAGGTGGTCGCGCTCAAGCAGCGGCTCGACCCCCAGGGCCTGCTCAACCCGGGCAAGCTGCGCGGCTGGGACGAGCTGCGCGCGGCCGACGGGGTGGCGGCATGACGGAGCTGCTCGCCACCCTGCCGCCCGAGACCGTGGCCATGACCACGCGCGACGGCGTGCGCCTGGATGCGGACGTGTACCGCCCGGCCGCGGCCGGCCCATACCCCGTGCTGCTCATGCGCCAGGCCTATGGCCGGCGCATCGCCTGCACACTGTGCTACGCCCATCCGCGCTGGTATGCCGCGCACGGCTACATCGTGGTCGTGCAGGACATCCGGGGGCGCGGTACGTCCGAAGGCGTCTTCACCCTGGGCCGCCACGATGCCGAGGACGGCGCCGAGACCATCGCCTGGGCGGCGAAGCTGCCCGGCAGCAACGGCCGGGTCGGCATGTACGGGTTCTCGTACCAGGGCTACAACCAGTACATGGCGGCGAGCCTGGCCGGCCCGGAACTGCAGGCGCTCGCGCCCGCCATGGCGCCCTGGGACGCGCGCGAGGGCTGGTCGCACAGCCAGGGCGCGTTCCGCCTGCAGTCGTCGATGGGCTGGGCTACGCAGCTCGCGGCCGAGACCGCGCGCCACGCCGGCGACGCCGATGCCTATGCCGAACTCGCGCGGGCCGCCAAGGCGCTGCCCCTGGGCGAGCGCGTGCCCGCGCGCCCGGCCTTCATGGACAAGTACCGCGAGTTCTCGCACTACACGGCCTGGCGCGACACGCCGCCGGACGATCCCTATTGGCAGGACATTTCCCCGGCGGCGCGGCTGCGCGCGATCACCGAGCGCAAGCTGCCCGCGCTGCTGGCGGCCGGCTGGTACGACAGCTTCCTCGAAGGCAGCCTGGCCGGCTGGAAGGCCCTGCACGAGGCCGGCGCAGCGCCGGCGCACCTGGTGGTCGGGCCATGGGGCCACTTTCCCTGGGGCAGGCGCAGCGGCGCGGTCGACTTCGGCCCCGAGGCGGACGGCGGCATGGACGCCCTGCACCTGCGCTGGTTCGACCGCTGGCTCAAGGACGCGGACAACGGCGTGGACGCCGACGCCCCCGTGCGCCTGTTCGACCTGGGCAGCAAGTCCTGGCGCAGCTTCGACGCCTGGCCGCAGGGCTCGCACGCGCTCTTTCTGGCGGGCAGCGGACTCGCCTCGCTCGACGCGCAGGACGGCCGCCTGCTCGACGCGGCGCCGCAGGCCTCGCACCTGGTCGATTGCGTGGTCACCGACCCCTGGCGCCCGGCGCCTTCGGTGGGCGGCGCTTTCGGCACGCCGCCGGGCGCCGTCGACCGCGCCGGCGTCGATGCGCGCGGCGACGTGCTGACCTATACCAGCGCGCGCTGCACCGAAGCGCTGACGATCGCGGGCGACGTGGCGCTCGAACTGCACGTGGCCTGCGACCGACCGAGCTTCGACCTCGCCTGCACGCTTTCGCGCGTACAGGCCGACGGCAAGGTCATTCCGCTCGCCGAAGGCTACCGCCGCGTCGCCCCCGACGCCGACACCGCCGTCGCGACCGTGCGCCTGGCCGCCACCTGCGCCACCCTGCAGCCGGGCGAGGCCCTGCGCCTGTCGATCGCGGGCGCGGCCTTTCCCGCCTACGCCGTCAACCCCGGCACCGGCGCAGACCCCAAGACGGCAACCGGCGCAAGCGCCCTGGTCACCACGCTGGGCGTGCACTACGGCGCCGGACAACCTTCACGACTGCTGCTGAACCTTGTTTGAGGACCCATCCATGACGATCCGCCTGCCCCGCCGCCTCTGGGTGGACATGACGACGCGCGAGTTTTCCCGGCTGCCCAAGGACACCGTGGCGGTGCTGCCCGTGGCTTCGGTCGAGCAACACGGCCCGCACCTGCCGGTGTACGTGGACGCCTGCCTGAACGAAGGCATCGTGCAGCGCGCAATACAGCACCTGCCCGAGGAACTGCCGATCACCTTCCTGCCCATGCAGGCCGTCGGCAAGGCCAACGAGCACCTGGCGTTTCCCGGCACGCTCAGCCTGTCGGCCGAGACGCTGACCCGCGTGTGGACCGAGATCGGCGAGTGCGTGCACCGCGCCGGCATCCGCAAGCTGGTGCTGTTCAACTCGCACGGCGGCCAGCCGCAGGTGATGGACATCGTCGCGCGCGATCTGCGCGTGCGCCTGGGCATGTTCGTCGTGTGCTGCGACGGCGGCAGCTTCGGCCCGGTGCCGGGCGAGCCGTTTCCCGAGCTGGAGCGCCGTCACGGCATCCACGGCGGCAGCAAGGAAACCTCGATGATGCTGGCCCTGCGGCCCGACCTGGTGCAGATGGAACATGCGCAGGACTTCCGCCCGGCCAGCATCCACATCGAGGAGAACTACCGCTACCTGCGCGCCGAAGGCCGCGTGGGCTTTGGCTGGCAGGCCCAGGATCTGAACCCGGCGGGGGCCGCGGGCAACGCGCTCGACGCCGACGCAGAGCGCGGCGACCAGGTGCTCGATCACGCGGCGCGCGGCCTGGCCACGCTGCTCGCCGAGGTGCATCGCTTTCCCATCGACCACCTGCGCGCCACGCCGTGACCGGCGGCAAGCAACGGCATCCGGCGCCCGCGCCGTCCGGCGGGCGCGGCCACGTCCTGGCCGCACCGCCATCCAGCGCCAGCCCTTACACGCGGCCCGCCAAGGCCGCGGCAACCCCGTACGAGGCCCAGCCATGACATCCGCCCCACCCGCCGGCATCCCGCTCGGCGCCACGCCCCGCAACCAATGGCGGGTCGCCGCCGCCAGCGCCGACCTGGTTCGCACCCCGCCCGCGCCGCGCCCGGCGCGCTTCGCGGCCCAGCCGCAGGACCTCGCCATCGATCTCGCGCGCACCGCCATCGTCGTCATCGACATGCAGAACGACTTCTGCCACCCGGACGGCTGGCTGGCCTCGATCGGCGTCGACGTGGCGCCGGCGCGCAAGCCCATCGCCCCGCTGGCACGGCTGCTGCCGGTGCTGCGCGAGCAGGACGTGCCGGTGCTATGGGTCAACTGGGGCAACCGCCCCGACCGCCTCAACCTGAGCCCCTCGCTGCTGCACGTGTACAAGCCCACCGGCGTGGGCACGGGCCTGGGCGATGCCCTGCCCGGTGGCGCGCGCGTACTCGAAGCGGGTTCGTGGTCGGCCGGCATCGTCGACGAGCTCGTGCCGGCCCCCGAGGACATCCACGTCGCCAAGTACCGCATGAGCGGCTTCTGGGACACGCCGCTGGATTCCATCCTGCGCAACCTCGGCGTGCAGACGCTGCTCTTTGCCGGCGTGAACGCCGACCAATGCGTGCTGTGCACCCTGCAGGACGCCAACTTTCTCGGCTACGACTGCATCCTGCTCGAGGACTGCAGCGCGACCACCTCGCCCGGCTACTGCATGCAAGCGACCCTCTACAACACCAGACAGTGCTTCGGCTTCGTCGCCACCTCCGAAGCTCTCGCCGCAGGAATCCAGACATGCTGAAACCCGCCCCCGCCATCCGCAAGGTCATGGCCGAATGTCCGGCCTGGCGCATCTCGCCCCAGGACACCAACTACTTCGCCATGGTCTTCGACGCCACCGGAGAGGGCTGCGACCTCGTCGCCGTCGTCGAAATCTTCGAGCCGGGCGGACGCACACCGCCCAACACGCACGTGCGCGCGCATGAGATGTTCTTCATCCTGGAGGGCGAAGGCCGGGCCTACGCGGACGGCGAAGCACTGGAGTTGCGCCGCGGCGACGCCATGCTGGTGCGCCCGGGCAGCTCGCACGAAGTGGAGAACACCGGCCCGGGCAAGCTGTACTGCCTGACGGTGATGACGCCGGACGAGGACTTCGCCGCCCTGATCCGGCGCGGCGTGCCGGTGACGCTGAGCGCCGAAGACAAGGCAGTGCTGGGCATGGCCGGCACTTGAGGCCGGCGCGCCCGCGCATAAAACAGCCCGCGCATGACAAAAAAAAGCCGGCACGACTAGCGTACCGGCTTTTTTGAACAGGCCTTCCCGAAGGACCGACGGCGACAAGCCATCGTGAAACTGGGGCCGACCAACGAATTGGTCGGGGCGAGAGGATTCGAACCTCCGACTCCTGCGTCCCGAACGCAGTACTCTACCAGGCTGAGCTACGCCCCGAGTTTCCATCGAATACGCGCCTTGGCGCACCCGAGAAAGAAAAAGAGTATAGCGATTTTCTGACGCTTCGTAAACTAGTCACGCGCATTGCTACAACGAGCGCGCCAATGGCAGCTTGCTGCCCGCGATCGCGCGCTCCAGCAGCACGCCGCGGCGAAAGCGAAACAGCTTGGCGGGCCGCCCGGCGCCGCCCGCCTGCACTTCGCCGGTTTCCTCGACCAGCTCCTGCTGCTCCACCAGGCGGCGGAAGTTCTGCTTGTGCAGGCGACGCCCCGCCAGCGCCTCGACCGCCTGCTGCAGTTGCAGCAGCGTGAAGTCGCTGGGCATCAGCTCGAAGAATACAGGGCGGTACTTGATCTTGGCGCGCAAGCGAGCGATGCCGGTGGCGAGAATGCGCCGATGGTCGTGCCGCATGGCGTCGCCCGGCACGATGTCCATGGCCTGCTGCAGCGGCTTGCCCGCCCGGCGCACCGCCTCGGACACCAGACCGGCTTCGTACATGAGCTCGTAGCGCTGCAGCACCAGGTCTTCGTTCCAGCCATGCCCCTGCAGGCCGAAGGTGACGGCGACGCGTTCGTCGCGCAGCGCCCGGCTCTGCGCATCCGGCGCGGCGGCCACCCAGCGCCCGAGCGCGGGCACGATGCGGGCGTCGATCAGGGGCGGCGCGCCGGCGCGCCGGTCTTCCCATGGAAAATAGCGGTACCAGTTCTGCCAGCTACCCGTGACCGTCGCATCCGGCGCCGCCTCGCGGGTCAGCGCAAGATAGCTGATCGACATCGCCTGGACCTCGGCGCCGGAGGCGTCGATGCGGTCGCGGTCGGCGAAGGTGTAGAGCTGCTCGACGTAGCCGAGCGGATGATGCGTCTGCTGTTCGACCCAGGCGCGCAGCCCGGCCTGCAGCGAGCGGTGCCCCTGCTCAAACGGCCCGGCGGGCAGCGCCGTGGCCTCTCGCGTGGTCAGCACGCGCGGCTCGCCATCGGTGACGGCGACCAGCACCGCGACCAGATCGACCGCGAGAGCACGACTCGTGTGATCGGACATGGCAACAGCGAAAGGCGCGCCCGGGCGCGCCGCGGAAGGGACGCGCAGACGGCGGTTCAGGCGAGTTGGGCCAGCGCCTGCTCGCGCGTATCGACCACGTTCAGGATGGCCAGAAAGCCGCTGATGTCGAAGACCTCGCGCACATGCGGCTGCATGCCGAAGATGACGAGCTTGCCTTCGGCCTGCTTCAGGCGCTTGGCGAGGACGAGGACCACGCGCAGCCCGGCGCTCGAGATGTAGTCGAGCTTGCCGAAGTCGAGCGCCAGCTTGTGCGCACCGCCATTGACATGCGCGAGCAGCTCGGCTTCGGCTTCGGCCGAGTTCACGCTGTTCAGCTGCCCCTGGGGCGCCGCAATGAAGGTTGCACCGAGATTTTCACAGGCAATGGTCATGGTGTCGTCTAAGGGCGGTACGATGCGAGGAGTCTGCCAACGATGCGCCGGTCGGCCGCATGGCAAGCGATATTAACAGCACCTCGCTCACGCACACACGCATGCATCGCCCCGCCGCTTCCTGGTTACGCCTGCCGCCCTCGCCGACGGCACGACGCCGCACCCCCGACATCATCTACGGGGCCCAGGATCGACCGCCCACCGGTGTATTGCTGACGCTCGCCGCGCAGCACGCGGCCACCGCCCTGGCCCTGCTCACCTACGTCATCGCGGCCGGCAGCATGGGCCGCCTGGACGTCGGGCAGATCCAGCAGCTCGTCGCCGCCACCGCCTTGGGCATGGCGCTGTGCACCGCGCTGCAGGCATGGGGCGGCAGGCTGGGCTGCGGCCTGCTCGTCGTGCACATGCCCAATCCGCTGCTCATGCTGCTGAGCGCAGAGGTCCTGATCCGCTACGGCCCCGGTGGCATGGTCGGCGCGACCCTGGTGCTCGCCGTGTGCATGTTCGCCACCGCCTACTGCATGCCCTATCTGCGCACCGTCTTCCCGCCCGCCGTGGCCGGCGTGGTCATCTGCATGGCCGGCCTGTCGCTCGCCGGCTCGTCGCTGTCGCACGCCATCGGCCTCGGCCCCGACGGCCAGGCCGTGGGCAGCATGGCCTGGGTCTCGCTCGTCACGCTGGGGGTCATCGTCGCCTGCGCGATCTGGGGCGCGCGCACGCTCAAGCTGCTCGGCCTGCTGGCCGGCATCGCCGTCGGCGTGGTGCTTTCGGCCTTCGCCGGCCTGCTCGCGGGCTGGGATCAACTGAGCGCGGTCGCCTGGCTCGCCCTGCCCACCCCGCCGGCGCCAGTGTTCGCACTCGACCCGGGGCTGGTGATCGCGCTCGCCCTGATCGGCGTCATGAGCCAGCTCGACACCTTCGGCACGGTGGTGCTGATGCAGAAGATCGAGGACACCGACTGGCGGCGCGCCGACCTGCGCGCCACGGGGCGGGCGATGCGCGCAAACGGCATCGGCGACGGGCTCGCCGCATGGCTGGGTGCGTATTCCACGTGTACGTCGTCGGCGAACATCGCGCTCGCGCACATCAGCCGCAGCACCTCGCGCTACATCGGGCTGGCCACCGCCGCCCTGCTCGCCCTGGTGGCCCTGATGCCCAAGGCGAGCCTCGCGCTCAGCCTGATCCCGCCGCCCGTGATCGGCGCGATCGAAGTCTACGTCGCCGCCTTCCTGATCGTCGCGGGCATCGAACTCATCACCCAGCGCGCCCTGGACAGCCGCGCCATCTTCATGGTGGGCATCTCGCTCACGCTGGGGCTGGGCGTACTGGTCCTGCCCCAGGTCGCCCAGGACGTGCCGCCCGTGCTGCAGTTTCTGGTCGGCAACGGCGTCATCGTCGCCAGCCTGGTGGCGATCGCGCTCAACCTGCTGTTTCGCCTCGGTACGGGGCGCAGCGCCACGCTGACGCTGGACACGGCCGATACGCCCCATGCGCCCGCCAGCGCGATCACGGATTTCATCGAGCGCCAGGGAGCGGCCTGGGGCGCGCGGCGCGACGTCATCGTGCGCGCGGCCATGGCCGCGCTCGAAGCCAGCGAGGCCATCGCGGGCACTGGCCACGCGCGCCGCGTGCGTGCGCTGCGCGGCGCCTTCGACGAATACAACCTCGACATCGACCTGGAGCACGACGGCCCGCCGCTGGCGATGCAGCCGGCCGCGGCGGGCGACCTCGCGCGCCTGCTCGACGACGAGGACGACGTCAGGCTCGAACAGGCCGTGGCAGGGGCCTCGCTCGCCATGCTGCGCCACCTGGCCGACCGCGTGAATGCCGGTACGCGGCAAGGGCGCTCCTTCATCCATCTGCATTTCGACCACTGAGGCCCCGGGGAGGCCGTCTTGACCGCATCCGATTCGATCGACCTGGACCCGACCGCCACCGCGGTCGGCACGGCCATCGCCTGGCTCGAAACGCTAGCCGAGCGCGACCGCTGGCCGGCCCGGGTAGCCATGGGCCTGACACTGAGCGTGGACGAAGCACTCACCAATGTGGTGGCCTATGCCTTCGGCCAGCGCGACGCGGACAGCGCGCCACCGCGGGTGCGCCTGAGCTATGTGCGCCTGCCCGCCGCGCTGCGCGTGACCATCACGGACAACGGCATCGCCTTCGACCCGACCGCCGTCGCCCCGCCGACAGCGATGACGTCGGTCGAGCAGGCCAACATAGGCGGCCACGGCGTGCAACTGATGCGCCACTACCTCAGCCGGATCGCGTACGCCCGGCAGGACGGCGAGAATCGCCTGACGCTGGAGATCGACTGCCCGCAGGCCTGACCCGGCCTGCGCCGCATGCCGGCTGCAGCCCGTCCCGCTCCCGGGCAGGCGTCAGGACGGCGAACCGCCGGCAGACCGGCTCAGCAGCCGCGCCAGCGTGCGCGGCTGCACGCCGTACTGGGCCGCCACGACCTCCTTGGGCACGCCTTCGACTTCCACCAACTGGCGCGCCCGCGCGCACTGTTCGGGCGAGAGCGACGGCATGCGGCCGACGTGCTTGCCGCGCGCCCGGGCCGCGGCCATGCCGGCGCGCGTGCGCTCGCTGATGAGAGACCGCTCGAACTCCGCCAGCGCGGCCATCATGTGGAACACCAGCCGTCCGCCCGATGTCGCGGTATCGATGTGCTCGCACAGCGAGCAGAAGGCGACGCCCCGCTGGCCCAGGCGATCGAGGAGCTGGACCAGGTGGATCAACGAGCGGCCGAGCCGATCGAGACGCCAGACCACCAGCTTGTCGCCCTTGCGCAGGGCGCGCAGGGCCCGCGTCAGCCCGGAACGCGACGTGACCGCGCCGGACACACCATGATCGGTGTAGATCTGGTCGCAGCCCGAACGCTGCAAGGCGCGGGTCTGCAACTCCAGGTTCTGATCCTCGGTGGAGACGCGAGCGTAGCCTATGGTTCGTGCGGGAGCCTTCATCAATGCCTCGGGTACTGCCTGAATCCGCGTCGGCCACCGCACGAGGGCAGGCGGGCGCGCGCTCCCCGGCCGCGCGTGGCGACGCGCGGCTGGCGTTGACAAGAAGGGGTCCCATTGCGCTTACGGTAGCGAGCGTGGTCACCGGTTCAACTCAGGAAGCTAAGTCGTTGTTGTTAGTGACGCTTTACATCTACTCATTCTTTATCACAAGTGTTCCAGAAGGGACCCCTTTTGGTCACAAGCGCCACGCCAGTGCGTGTTCGCCGGGTTGATCGAGGCGGCGATCCCATGGAGCGCAGGGGCGATGCGAGGCGAAAGTGTAGTGCCGGCATCAGAGGACGGGCCAGCGCAACCTCGAACGTTCCGGGTCCGCCCGGCCAATCTTGCGAACACCGCCGAGCTGAGCGGCGCCACATTCGCCGAAACCGCCGCCGCGGCGCTCGCCCCGGCCTTCCTGCGCGACGCTCCCGGCCCCGCGCCCTGCCGTATGCCCGAGATCGTGGTCCTGGGAACGGGTCGCCACGCCGCCGATCCGGCGCAGGACTGCATGCTGCGCGAACTGGGCAATGTGCGCTACGTGCAGCACCCGCTCGAACTCGGACTGCTCCGCCACGCGGGCCTCGACCTGGTCATCGTCGAGACGTCGACGGGCGCGGCCTACGATGTTCCGCATCTCGTGTCGGTCCTGCGCAGCGACCCGCGCATCGGCATCGTCGTGCGGGTGCATGGGCATGCCGAGCGCCTGGCGGCGACGCGCGCCGGCGCGGACCTGTGCGTCTCCAGCCGTCTCGCCGCCGCTGCGCTGAAGCACGAACTGCAGGAGGTGCTGGCCTACTATGGCCGCCCGCCGTCCCCGCGGGCGCCTGCGCCCGAACCCGGCGTCCCGGCGCAAGCCACCGCCCAGGCCGTGCAGACCCCGGCAGGCTGGCGGCTCTCGGCATGCGGATGGCTCTGGCATGCGCCGAATCGCCGCCACATCACCCTGACGGCGCAGGAGCGCCAGGTAGTTCTCGCGCTGCTTGCCCAGCAGCAGTCCGACAGCCTGCCCGCGGGCCCCTCGGCCGAACCGGGCCACCAGGCCCAGCCGCTGGGGACGCGCCAACTCACCATGGCCGTCTGCCGGCTCCGCCGAAAATTCAACGCGGTGGGCGTGACCGCCCCGATCCGCTCGATACGCGGACGTGGCTACATGCTGAGCGCGCCGTGCGCGCGCGAGGGCGAGGCGCCGGCCCTGGTCACGCAGGCCGGCGGCGCGGCAGGTTGACCAGGCTGATACCGGCGAGGATGAAGAGCGCGCCGACGCCAAAGCTCGGCGCGAACGGCTCGCCCAGGAGGAGCACGCCGGCCGCGATGCCGAATACCGGGGTGAGGAAGCTGAAGACGGCCAGCCGGGACGCGAGATAGCGACGCAGCAACCAGAACCAGGCGAGAAAAGTGCCGAAGGCCACGACCACGGTCTGGAACGTCATGCTCGCCCAGGCGATGCCGGTCATGGGGCCGATCTCGTGCACGCCGGTCAGCACCGCGAAGACATACAGGCCGACGGCGGCGCAGACCAACTGGTAGAGCAGCGTACGGCTGGGCGGCGCCTCGGCGATCGCGCTCAGCCGGATCGCCACCGTCGTCATGCCCCAGAGGAAGCCGGCCAGCACGCCGCAGGCGTCGCCCAGCCACATCAGCGCATAGGTCTCACCGCCACCGCCACGCCAGCCGTCGGACATGGCGATCGCCACGCCGGCGAAGGCGGCCAGCACGCCCAAGCCCTGAACGGGCGAGAGCCGCTCGGCGGGCACCCGCCAGTGCAGGCCGAGCGCCGTGAAGATCGGCGCGGTATAGATGAATACGGACATGTGCGAGGCGCTTGTATAGTCAAGCCCGATGGCCACGAACAGGAACTCGCTCGCGAACAGCACCCCGGCCAGCAGGCCGGCGCGCTGGTGCTCGGGCGGGCCGAGCAGCGGCACCCGGCGCACCCGCATCACCGCGAGCAGCATCAGCCCGGCCAGCGCACAGCGGATCGCGATCTGCATGACCGGGCTGATCGACGGCGCCGTGACCTTGACCGCCACCTGCTGTATGCCCCAGGTCAAGCACAGCAGCAGCATGACACCCGCAGCGAAGCGGTCCAGGGGTTTGCGGCGGTCCATTCGGGTCTCCGGTACTGAGATTCTTGTTATGAGATCGAGCCCGGCCCTGGCGCGCGCGTCCCCGCAAGCGCACGCTGCGAGAAAACGGAGCCGGGTCGGGTCGGGCCGCGCCGGCGGCCCGCGTGCTGTCAGTGGCCGCGCTCGACGGCGAACTGCGCCAGCGCCAGCATGGCATCGCGATACGCCGAGGGCGGAAAGGCATCCAGCGCGCGCACGGCGGCCGCGGCCTCCACGCGTGCGGCCTGGCGCGTGTGCTCGAGCGCGCCGGTATCCCGGATCGCCGCGGCCACGGCGGCGAAATCACCGTCGCCGGCCTCGATCGCGGCACGCACCAGGTCGCGCTGCTCGGGCGCGCCGTTGGCCATCACGTGGATCAACGGCAGCGTCGCCTTGCCTTCGCGCAGGTCATCGCCCACGTTCTTGCCCAGTTCGGCCGCTGCGCCACCGTAGTCGAGCACGTCGTCGATGAGCTGAAAGGCCGTGCCCATGCGCCGGCCGTACTCGGCGGCCGCCTCGACGGCGTCGGGCGCGGCGTCGCAGAGCACGGCGCCCACCTGCGCCGCCGCCTCGAACAGGCGGGCCGTCTTGTAGCGCACCACCTGCAGGTAGCGTGCCTCGGTGACGTCCGGATCGTGCACGTTGAGAAGCTGCAGCACCTCGCCCTCGGCGATCACATTGGTCGCGTCGGCAAGAATACGCATGATCTGCATGCTGCCCGCATCCACCATCATCTGGAACGAGCGCGAATACAGGAAGTCGCCCACCAGCACGCTCGCCGCATTGCCGAACACGGCGTTGGCGGTGCTGCGCCCGCGGCGCAGGTCGGACTCGTCGACCACGTCGTCGTGCAGCAGGGTGGCGGTGTGGATGAACTCCACCACGGCGGCGAGCTCGTGGTGCCGCGTGCCTTCGTAGCCCAGGGCCCGGGCCACCATCAGCAGCAGCGCGGGGCGCATGCGCTTGCCACCGGCCTCGACGATGTAGTCGCCGATGGTGCGGATCAGGACGACCTGGGAATCCAGTCGGGCGCGAATGACCGCGTCGACCGCGAGCATGTCGTCGGCTATCGGCGCGAGCAGAGAGGGCAGACTCAAGATGCTTCCAGAAGGAGGTGTAACATTCGCGTACGGGCCACATTCGCGTACGGGCCGCGTACACGCCGCGCGCGGCAGCGCGACAGAACCCGACGATTATACGGGCGCCGTCGGCCAGGGTTTCACCCCGGATCTACTGGCACAGCAAGTTCTTGTTGTCAAGGCCGAAGCCCGGATGCTAGAATCGCATGTTCAGCTTTGGCTGGAACTTTTTTTAGGGGTTTCCTCAATGTACGCGGTCATAAAAACCGGCGGCAAGCAATACCGTGTTGCTGCCGGCGAAAAACTGAAAATAGAACAGATACCGGCAGACATCGGGCAGGAAATCGAACTTGACCAGGTACTGGCCGTCGGCGAAGGCGACCAGATCCAGGTTGGCGCCCCGCTAGTGTCGGGCGCCGTGGTCAAGGCTACGATTCTCTCGCAAGGTCGCCACGACAAGGTTCGCATCTTCAAGATGCGCCGGCGCAAGCATTACCAGAAGCGTCAGGGCCATCGCCAGAACTACACCGAAATCCGCATCGACGCGATCTCGGCGTAATCGGCTGACAGGCTAACCTACACGTTGCCGCGGCGCTGTCCGCGCAACGGTTTCATGGAGTCCAATCATGGCACAGAAAAAAGGCGGCGGCTCTACGCGGAACGGGCGCGATTCGGAATCGAAGCGCCTGGGCGTCAAGGTGTATGGCGGCCAAACCATCCCCGCGGGTTCGATCATCGTGCGTCAGCGCGGCACCCGTTTCCACGCCGGCCCGAACGTCGGCATGGGCAAGGACCACACGCTCTACGCGCTGGCCGACGGTGTCGTCCAGTTCGGCAAGCGCGGCGCGCTGAACAAGTCCACGGTCACGGTCGTCAAGGCCTGAGGCCCGCTGCGTCGCACCGCCAGGCGCTACGCAAGGGCGCGGCGGCAGACGCAGCGCCTCATCGCAAAGCCCCGCCCCGCATCGGCGGGGCTTTGCTTTTTTCGCCGAAGGTTTGGCCTTACAGTCTATCGACAGTCTCGCGCACTGCGACCGGCTTCCTCCCGCTGCCGCAACGCCGTGCCCGCGGGCATCCAGACCCGCATGCGATGAGCGGCGCCGAACTGTGGCTCGGCGCCTCCCGACCCTGGCGGACGGGCTCACACCGCCAGTCTCCGCCGGCCTCGTCCGGCACGAACAGGAATACCTGAAGCCATGAAATTCGTCGACGAAGCCACCATCGAGGTCCACGCCGGCAAGGGCGGCAACGGCGTGGCGAGCTTTCGCCGCGAGAAATTCATCCCCAAGGGCGGACCCGACGGCGGCGACGGCGGACGCGGCGGCAGCATTTACGCCGTGGCCGACCGCAACATCAACACGCTGATCGACTATCGCTACGCCCGGCTGCACCGCGCGCGCAACGGCGAGAACGGCCGCGGCAAGGACCAGTACGGCGCGGGCGCCGAGGACATCATCCTGCGCGTGCCGGTGGGCACCATCGTATTCGACGCCGACACCGGCGAGCAGATGTTCGACCTCACCCGGCATGGCGAACGCGTAGTGCTCGCCCAGGGCGGGCGCGGGGGCCTGGGCAACCTGCACTTCAAGTCCAGCGTGAATCGCACACCGCGCCAGTTCACGCCCGGCGAGCCGGGCGAATCGCGCCGCCTGCGCCTGGAACTCAAGGTGCTCGCCGACGTCGGCCTGCTCGGCCTGCCCAATGCCGGCAAGTCCACCCTCATCCGCAAAGTGTCGAACGCCCGCCCGAAGGTCGCCGACTACCCCTTCACCACGCTGCATCCCAACCTGGGGGTGGTGCGCACGAAGGCTGAACGCAGCTTCGTGATCGCCGACATCCCCGGGCTGATCGAGGGCGCTTCCGAAGGCGCCGGCCTGGGCCACCTGTTTCTGCGCCACCTCGCGCGCACCCGCGTCCTGCTGCACCTCGTGGACAGCGCGCCGCCCGAGGCACCCGAAGATCCCGTTGCCTACGCCGCCGGCCAGGCCCGCGCCATCGTCGAGGAACTGCGCCGCTACGACGAAAGCCTGTATGAAAAGCCGCGCTGGCTCGTGCTGAACAAGCTCGACATGCTGCCCGACCCGGACGCCTTTCGCGTCGCCCTGGTGCAGGAGCTGGGCTGGCAAGGGCGGGTGTTCTCGATCTCGGCCCTGACCGGCGCCGGCACCCAGGAACTCGTCTATGCGCTGCAGGACTACCTGGACGAGGAGCGCGCCAAGGAACAGGCACTCGAACCTGTCGAGGAAGACACCGGCCCGGCCGAGCCGGAGGGGCCGCAGGTCGACCCGAAATACGCGGACGAGGACCCGCGCTTTCGGTAGCCATCCGCATCAGTCCACGCGCACCGCGCTGCCTCAACGCGCGGTGAACGGGCCGGCGCCGGAAAGCGAGCGCATGAAGCGGGCTTCGGTGCCCGGCACTCTCGCCGAGCGCACCGGAGCTGGCTGGCCGCGGGAGACAAACCGGCCGCGGCCGGCGGCGGCCTGCAGAGTACCGGCCTCGACCACCGCCTCGCCCCGGCTGAAGACAACGTCTGGCCAGCCGGTGATCGTCATGCCCTCATAGGGTGTATAGCCAACCGCATCGTGCAGGTCGGCCCAGGTGATGCGGCGTTCACGAGCCGGGTCCCAAACGACGATGTCGGCGTCCGCGCCAGGCGCGATCGTGCCCTTGCGTGGGTGCATGCCGTACATGAGCGCATGGTTGGTGGAGGTGAGCGCAACGAACTGGTTGAGCGTGATGCGCCCCTTGCGCACGCCCTCGGAAAACAGCAGCGGCATGCGCACTTCGAGCCCGGGCAGGCCGTTGGCGATCTGCTTGAAGGTGGTCGCCTCACCGCTGGGCAGCTTGCCGGTCTCATCGAATCGATAGGGCGCGTGATCCGAGGAGAACAGTTGCAGCGTGCCGCCCGCCAGGGCGCGCCAGAGCGCCGCCTGCGAAGCGGGGTCGCGCGGCGGGGGGCTGCAGCAGAACTTCGCGCCTTCCACGCCGGGCAGATCGAGATCGTCGGCGGTCAGCAGCAGGTAGTGTGGACACGTCTCGCCATGTACCGGCGCGCCGAGCGTGCGTGCAGCATGAATGGCCTGCGCTGCACCCTGCGTGGACACGTGCACGATCATCACCGGAACGTCGAGCAGCGAGGCGAGCTGGATCGCGCGGTTGGTGGCTTCGGTCTCGGCCACCGGCGCGTGGCTGGTGGCGTGGTACTTGGGCGCGGTCAGGCCATGGCGCAGCAGATGACGGGCCACCCAGGTGATGACGTCGTTGTTCTCCGCGTGGACCATGGGCAGCGCCCCCTCGCGCGCAGCGATCGCGAACACCTCCAGCAGTTGGGCGTCGTCGAGCTTCAGGCGCTCGTACGTCATGAACACCTTGAACGACGTGATGCCCTCGCGGATCAGCGACGGCAGGTCGGTCTCGAGCGTCTGCGGGGTGGGATCCGAGACGATGAGGTGATAGCTGAAGTCGATGACGGATTTCGCCGCCGCACTGGCGCGGTACTGCTCGGCCACCTCGCGCAGCGACTGCCCGCGATGCTGCGCGGCGAAGGGCACGATGCAGGTGTTGCCGCCGTAGGCTGCGGACACGCTCGCCGAATACCAGTCGTCGGCACACAGCACGCCCATGCTCGAGAGCTGCTCGACATGGCAGTGGCTGTCGATGCCGCCCGGCATGACCAGACGACCGGCTGCGTCGTAGTCCCTGCGTCCGGGGGAAAGGCGTTCGGCGACGGCGGCAATGCGCCCGTCGACGATACCGATGTCGCCCTGGAAGTCATCCGTCGCGGTGATGATCCGGCCATGCCGGATGGTGAGATCGAATGCGCTCATGCGTGGGGTTCCTCTATGTCGGCGTGACGCCCGGTCGGACACCGCCAGATCATGCAGGCTTATCGGTACACAGTAAACCTCGCGCACGTCCGGGGCGCGGCGCAGCCCGTATGCGCCAACCCATTGAATAATCTCGACTTGCTCCCACTCGTCCGGATGAATCCTGGCGGGCGCTAACCTTCGGTTAAGGCCGCGCGACAGAAATTGATGCCCACGTCCATGCCTGAATGTCATCCCCCTGGCGGTGCGTGGCGGGAGGCACGGACACCGAAACGGTGCATACATGCACCGCCTCGCCCTATGTCCGCATCGGCGGTTAAGACCGACCGACACTCACGCAGCCGTCCCCGCGCGCCGGTCGCCTCATAATCGGCGGATGACCGGGCAAGAGCGTATGGCTGCGCACATCGTCCCGCCCGGACAGACCATGGAGATGACGATGGACTTTGCTGGCACTTTGGTGGCCAACGGGGAACCGTTCGAGGTCACGCTGCGCGGGCCGGACGGCGCCCCGGTCGTGATGTTCTCGAACTCGCTGGGCACGCGCATGGAAATGTGGGGAGCGCAGGCCGCGGCGCTGGCATGCGATTATCGTGTCCTGTGCTACAACCCGCGCGGTTTTCATCCGCAAAGCCGCGCCGACGGCGACTTCGACATCGCCCTGCTCGGGCAGGACGCGCTGGCCATCCTCGACGAACTCGGTATCGCGCAGGTCCACTGGTGCGGGATTTCGCTCGGCGGCGTGATCGGTCAATGGCTGCTGTTGCATGCTCCCGACAGGCTGGAGCGCACGGTTCTCGCCAATACCTCGACTTGGTTCGGCGGGCCCGACGGCTGGCTGCCGAAGATCGCCATGGTCCGGGCAGAGGGCACCTCCACCGTGGCCGAAGGCACAGCCCAGCGCGTGCTCACCGCGGGCTTCGCCGACGCGCACCCCGACGTGGTGAGCTTCGTGCGCGACATGGTGGCCTCGGCGCCGGCACGCGCCTGGGCCGGCTGCGCGGCCGCCCTCGCGCACGTCGACCACCGCGGTCGCCTGCGTGAAGTTTCCCGGCCGGTGCTCGTCATCGGCGGAACCGAGGACGTGACCACGCCGTATGCGGCGTCGCGCGAACTGCACGGCGAACTGCGCGGTTCCTCGCTGGTCGCCCTGCCGAGCGCCCACCTCTCCAACCTCGAGCAGCCCACGCGCTTCAACGAGGTGCTGCTGGCACATTTGCGGGCGTGAGCGCACGCGGGTATCGCCAGACGGGAGCAGAACGACATGGGCACGGTTCAAGTAGACGACGTCAGACACGGAATTTGGCACGGCTATTGCTTGAAAATGTCATGGCATCCACCTCGTTCCAACCGTCCATGCCAGGTCGACACGGCGCCGGGAGCCGGCCATGAACCTGCGGCAGATGGAGGTCTTCCATGCCGTGATGACAACCGGTTCGATCAGCGACGCCGCGCGTCTTCTTCACGTCTCGGCGCCAGCAGTCAGCCGTGTGCTGTCGCATACGGAGAGCCGCCTCGGCTTTCCGCTGTTCGAACGCATCAAGGGGCGACTCTACGCGACATCCGAAGCACGGCACATTTACCAGGAAGTGGAGCAGATCCACCGCCGCGTCCAGCGCGTGTCGGACCTGACGCATGAACTCGCTGGCCGCCGGCAGCGCAGCCTGAGTGTGGCGTCCAGTCCGTCCATCGGGCAAGTCCTCGTACCGCTCGCACTGGGGCTTTTCCGCCAGGCGCATCCCGGCGTCAAGCTGCACTTTCGCTGCCTGAGCCACGCGGCGCTGCAGGAACGGCTGTTGACCGGGGAGATCGACGTCGGCGTGTCGATCCTGCCGATGAGCCATCCGAATCTCGAGTCGGTGCCGCTGGTGATGGGCCGGCTGCTGTGTCTCTGCCCGCCAGCGCATCAGCTCGCTCGGCGCAAGGAGATCGGCATCGAGGACTTGCGCGACGAGTTCATCATCACGTATTCGCGGGGCACCCCTTTCGGCTCACGCATCGAGCGCCTGTATGCCGATAACGAAGAGGTACTACGCAGCGCGACGGAGGTCGGCTCGCCTCAGAACGCGTGCGCCCTCGTTCACGCCGGCGCGGGTGTGGCACTGGTCGACGAATTCTCGCTGCTCGCCTGGCCGATGGGCGATTTCCGTGCGCTGCAAGTGCGCAATGCGCCGCCCATCATCGCCGACCTCGTTCACTTGAGAACCGAGTCCCTGTCGCCGCTCGCCCATGCGTTCGCGCAGGCGCTGCGTCAGGTGGCCCATGACAGCAAGCTCGCCGTGCCGCATCGCGAAGGCGACCTGACGGTCGTCTGATGCCGGCGGCTCTGGGGCCCGGAACGGCGCTTGCCGCGACCACGGCCTCCCATGCACTGCATCGCACACGAATGGCGCCTTACTGCACCGTCGCGAGCCGTGCCCTTAACCCAGTATTAACGCAGCGGTACAAGAAGTCGCGCGACATTGCCGGGCGGCCCTACCCATAATGACTTCACCCTGCAGCCAGGTGCGGGTGAAGGGTGCCACGCGGCGTCCCGCCGCCTCGTGCCCCCAGCTCGCCACGTCCCGACTCTCATAGGAAAGCGCCATGAAGCTCCACCCTTTGATCTCTCACCGGAACCGACGTGCCCTCGCCCGCAGCGCGATCGCATGCGCCGTCGCGGGTTGCCTGGCCGGCCCACTGCAGGCGGCGGAAGGGCCCGTGCTGCGCTATGGCATCGAAATGGAGCTGGCCACGCTCGATCCGGTCCGCGTCTCGAACAATTGGGAGACCATGGCGGCGGTGAACCTCTACGACACGCTCGTGTTCCCGGATCCCGAGCAGGGCCTGATCCCGCGCATCGCCGAATCGTGGGAGGTTTCCGAAGACAAGAAGACATACACCTTCAAGCTGCGTGACGGCATCCCGTTCCACGACGGCAGCCTGATCACCGCTGAAGACGTCGTGTTCTCCATGCAGCGCACCCTGGCGATGCCGGGGCTGTCCGGCGGCTATCTGCGCAACGTCGACCCCGAGCGCCTCGAAGTGCTCGACCCGCAGACGGTCCGCTTTCACCTGAACTCGCCCGACCCGGCCTTTCTGCGCGCGCTGCTGCACATGAAAGTACTCAACAAGAAGTTGATCACGGCGAATCTCGCGGAGGGCAGCTACGGTGAGCTGGGCGACTACGGCGCGCGATTCCTGCTCACCAACGACGCCGGTTCCGGGCCCTACATGCTGACCGCATTCCGCGCCGGCGATGTGGCGGTAATGACCCGCTTCGAGGACTACCCCTTCGCCGACTGGAAGCCGAACTCGCCACACGAGCTGCGCCTGCAGATCGTGCCCGAGGCCGTGACCAACATCACCAAGCTGCGTGCAGGCGAGCTCGACGCCGGACCGCTGTCGATGGCGCCGCAGATCCTCAAGCCCATCGACTCCGATCCGCGCATGACGGTGGAGAAGCATGCGCAGCTCGCCACCTACTACGTCACGATGAACAACACTCGGCCCCCGCTCGACGACGTGCACGTGCGCCGCGCCATTTCGTACGCTTACGATGTCAACACCGTGATGAACCACATCCTGAGCGGCGGCACCCCCGTAGCGGGTCCCGTGCCGGGCCAGTTGCTTGGCGACTGCGAGGGCATCCCGAGCTACGCTTTCGACCTCGAGAAAGCACAGGCCGAACTTGCGAAGTCGAAGTACAGCGCAGCGCAACTCAAGGCATTCAACCTCGACATCGCGGCGGTCTCGACCAGCGAGCCGTTCAAGAACATCGCGCTCATGCTGTCCACCACGCTGAGAAAGATCGGATTGAACGCCTCGGTCAAGCCCGCGCGCTGGGCCGACATTGTGCAGGCGGCCACCAAGCCGGACACCGCCTTCGACATGGCGATCTACTACGACTCGGCGCGGCTGGGCCATCCGAGCCAGCTCATGATGTACTACACCGAAAGCGGCTGGGGCGCGGCGTATCCCGGGGGCGGCATCTACTGGAGCAGCAGCGAGGTGGATACCCTGCTTTCCGAGGCGGCCATGCTCGATGACAACAGCCCCGAACAGAAGCGCGCTTACTGCGAGGCGAACAAGCTGATCGCCGCCGACGCGCCCGCCATCTTCTCCCACTCGGCGCTGCGCACGCTACCGCACTGGAACTACGTCAAAGGCTTCCGAGCCGACGCCGGCGCGCCGTTCTTCGACCTCAGGTTCGAGGGCTACGAGTTCGACCTGGACGACCCCGCCTACGTCCAGAACCATGGCCGCAGTCGCTGACGGCACCAGCACAATGGGAGAGGAACAATGCGCCTGATCGAACGGCTGACGCACATGCTGGTCGTGCTGCTTGGCGTCTCGATGCTGATGTTCTTTCTCGTGCGCGTATTGCCGGGCGATCCGGTGGCCGCGGCGTTGGGCGAAGGCGTAGACCAGGCCCAGGTGGAGAAGCTGCGCGCCCAGATGCGGCTCGACAAGCCGATTCCGCTGCAGTACCTGAGCTATCTCGGCGACCTCGCCCGCGGCCACTTCGGCCCTTCATTGATAGAGTCGCGCGACGTCGGGCAGATCATCCGCGAACGGTTGCCGGCCACGCTCGAGCTCGTCCTCGCGGGTCTGTTCATCGCGGTGGTGGTCGGGCTGCCCCTCGGCGTGATCTCGGCCATACGGCGCAACACCAGGATCGACCATGCGGCGCGGGTCATCTCGTTGAGCGGGGTGTCGTTCCCGGAGTTCTGGGTAGCGCTCATGCTGCAGCTCGTGTTCGGCGCGTGGCTGGCCATGCTGCCGGTGACCGGACGGCTGAGCGGGCCTGCACCTGCCGACATCACCGGCCTGTATCTGCTCGACAGCCTGCTCACGGCGAACGGTGCCGCCTTCTGGGATTCCGCCCGGCACCTGCTCGCACCGGCCTTCGTGCTCGCGCTCGGGCCCATGACGAACATCGCCCGCATGGTGCGCAGCTCGATGCTCGACGAGTTGGCAAAGCCGTATCCGGCGCTGAGCCGTGCCGTCGGCATCCATCCTTTCATCGTCAATATGAAGTACGTGCTGCGCAACGCCTTTTCCTCGACGCTCACCGTGATCGGCTTTCTCTTTCCGCTCATGATCGGCGGTGCCTTCGTCGTCGAGAACGTATTCGCCTGGCCCGGCATCGCCCGCTTCGGGGCCGCCGCGATCGTCGCCAATGACTACAACGCCGTGGTCGGCATCACCCTGGTGGTGTGTCTCTTTGTCGTGGTCATCAACTTCATCGTCGAGGAACTCTATACCGTGCTCGATCCCCGTATCCGTCTGGGAGCCGAATCGTGACGCTGTCGGCGATGCGCTCTCCCACGCCGCCGCCCGCCGCCGCGCCCTCCGCCGCCACGCCCAGGCGGCGCACCGGCCTTGCCCGCGGCTGGCACCGCTTTCGCTCCAACCGGCTGGCGTTCGCCGGCACCCTGGTGCTCGTCGTCCTGCTCGTCGTTGCGCTGCTCGCGCCCTGGATCGCACCGTATCCCGACGACATCGCCGACGCTGTGCACTTCGACGTCTTGTTGCAGCCGCCAAGCTGGCAGCACTGGATGGGCACCGACGAGGCCGGCCGCGACGTTCTCACCCGCGTCATGTACGGCGCGCGCCTGTCGTTCATGATGGTGGCGATCGTGCTGTCGATCGCGGTGGCGATCGGCGTACCTGTCGGACTCGTCGCCGGCTACTTCGGCGGACGCATCGAGCAACTGCTGATGCGCATTACGGACGTCTTCTCGGCGGTGCCCGCGTTGGTGCTCGCGCTTGCGATCACGGTGGTGCTCGGACCGAGCCTGGAGAACGCGATGATCGCCCTGGGCTTCGTCTGGTGGCGCGGCTTCGCCCGCATCGCGCACGGCCGCACCCTCTCCATCAAGCAGGAGAACTTCATCACTGTCGCCCGCACGCTGGGGGCCTCGCACCTGCACATCATGTTCCGCGAGATTCTGCCCAACATGACCTCGTCGCTGCTGGTCTCGCTCTCGCTGAACGCTGGCTATGCCATCCTGGTCGGCACGTCGCTGAGCTTTCTCGGCGCGGGGGCCAGCCCGCCTGCGGCCGAGTGGGGGCTGATGGTCGCAACCAGCAGGCACTACCTGCCGGACGCCTGGTGGGCCTCGATGTTTCCGGGCCTGGCCATCTTCGTCACCGTCATGAGCTTCAACCTGCTCGGCGACGGTCTGCGGGACTTCCTGGGAGAGGACTGATGAGCACCTCCGATCCCGTCGTCGTCATCGACCACCTCGCTCTCGACTTCCAGACGCCCGACGGCCTGGAGCGCGTGCTGCGCGACGTCCACATGGAGATCCACGCTGGCGAGATCGTCGGCCTGGTCGGCGAGAGCGGCTGCGGCAAGAGCGCGACCGCCAAGCTGCTGCTGGGCGTGCTGCCGATGCCGCCGGCCAGGATCGCGTCCGGCCGGGTGACGATGTTCGGCAAGGACATCGCCACGCTGCACTGGCGCGAGCGGGAACTCGCCAAACGCTACATCGCCTACGTCCCGCAGGACCCGATGGCCGCGCTCAACCCGTCTTTCACCGTCGGCGAACAGATGCTCGACCTCATCATCTGGGAGGCATGCGGCCGCACGCTGGCGGCCTACGCATGGAACCGGCGGCGCCGCGCCCGCGTCGCGAGCGCCCGCGACCGCGCGATCGAGCTGCTCGAGAAGGTGTACATCGCCGATCCGGCCGAGGTGCTGGGACGCTACCCGGTACAGTTGTCCGGCGGCATGCGCCAGCGCGTGCTGCTCGCGATGGCGCTGAGCGGCAAGCCCAGGCTGATGATCGCGGACGAGCCGACCACGGCGCTCGATGTCACGGTGCAAAAGCGCACCATCGATCTCATCAAGGACCTGGCGGCGCGCGAAGGGCTGGCCGGCCTCTACATCACGCACGATCTCGGCGTGGCGCGCGAGATCTGCGCACGCACCTACGTGATGTATGGCGGCACCACCGTCGAGAGCGGTCCGACGGCCGCGCTGCTGGAGGCGCCTGCGCACCCGTACACGCAAGGGCTGCTCGCGGCCCAGCCGGATCTCGGCGGCGGCATGCCGAGCGGCATTCCCGGCCAGGTGCCGGACTATCTCGCGCCGCCGCCGGGTTGCCGGTTCGCGCCGCGCTGCGGCGAACGCTCGGCAAGCTGCGAGGCGTTGCCCGCGGCGCGCGCCTATCCCGGCGGGCGCACCGTCGCGTGCTGGGCACGCGCAGAGGAGGTGCCGGCATGAGCGGACGCGACGCGTTCTTCGAAATCTCGAACGTCTCCAAAGTGTTCAACGTGAAGCGGCGCCGCGGCAAGGGGTGGCTTGCGCGCACCGAGAAGGTGCCGCTGCGGGCGGTGGACAAAGTCGACCTCTCGGTGCGGCAAGGCCAGACAGTGGCCATCGTCGGCGAGTCGGGTTCGGGCAAATCCACGCTGGCCAACATGATGGCGCGCGTGACGCTGCCGACCGAAGGCCGGATCACGCTGGAAGGCGAAGACCTCGCGGCGGCCTCCGGCGCAAGGCTTCGGACGCTGCGCCGCCGCATCCAGATGGTGTTCCAGGATCCCGGCTCGTCGCTGAACCCTCGCCAGACGGTCGAGGACATCATCGGTCTGCCGCTTCGTCTGGACGGCATGCGGAACAGGCGCGAGCGGCTGGCACGGGTCAAAGCCTTGCTCGAGGCGGTTCACCTGCCGCCCGATACCGTGCTGCGCTCGCCGTCGTCGCTCTCGGGCGGGCAGAAGCAGCGGGTGAACATCGCACGCGCGCTGGCCCTGCACCCGCAGGTGCTCCTGCTCGACGAGCCCACGTCCGCCCTCGACGTCTCGGTCCAGGCGCGGATCCTGAGGCTGCTGGTCGAGCTGCGCGAGGCACACGGGCTGACCTACGTCATCATCACGCACAACCTGGGAGTCGTGCGTGCCATCGCCGACAGCGTCGTGGTCATGTATCTCGGCCAGATCGTGGAGACCGGCAGCGTCGACGACATCATGCGCCGCCCGCGCCATCCCTACACGCGAACCCTGATCGCCGCCATTCCCATCGTGCGCGAACAGGAGCGCGCGCTCCTGCCCAGCACCGAGACCATCGACGGCGACGCGCCCTCGACGCTCGATCGGCCGGCGCATTGTGCCTTCTATTCACGATGTCCGATGCGCGTCGACACTTGCCGCACGAAGCCGGCGCCGCCCCTGCAGACCGGCCCCCACGGCATCGCCGTGCGCTGCCACCGCGTGGACCTGGCGGCCGACGTGTCGGCCGCGCCCGTTCTGGCGCTCGCGTCTTAACGAGACATTAAAAGCTCACCATATCTTGTCATTCGACACCCCCGGTGCCGGTGCCAATAATGACCACAGGCCGACGATCACACATCGCCGTAACGCTCAACGCGACTTTGAGGGCAACACCATGAACGAGCCGGTATACGCGCCGTCCTTGCCAGAGATCAGGGTAGACGCCAAGGAAGAGATCCCCGTCCTGGACCTTGGCCCCTACCTCGCCGGTGAACCCGGCGCGCTGGACCGGCTGGCGGAGGAACTGCGCCATGCGCTGGAGAACGTCGGCTTCTACTTCGTGATGAACCACGGCATCGACCAGGCGCTGATCGACGGTACGTTTGCGGCCGCGCGCCGCTTCTTCGACGAACTGCCACTCGAGCGCAAGATGGCGCGGCGCTTCAACCAGCACAACGTCGGCTACGAGCCGATCGGCGGTTCGGTCACGCGCCATTCGAAGATCAACGAGAACAACAAGCCGAACCAGGTCGAGTCCTACTTCATCAAGCGCGACCTGCCGGCCGAGCACCCCGACGTCGTCGCCGGCGTGCGCTTCCGGGCGCAGAACCAGTGGCCGGAAGACCTGCCCGGCTTCCGGGAACAGTGCGTGGCCTATGCAGCCGCCGTCGAGCGCCTGGGCAAGTCGCTGGTCCCGGTGTATGCCCGCTCGCTCGGCCTGCCCGCAGACTACTTCGACAAGGCGTTCGAAGAGCCGATGTTCACGCTGCGACTGTCTCACTATCCGCAACGTCCGCCTCAGCAGGAGGAAGACGTATTCGGCATCGCGCCGCACACCGATACCGGGTTCATGACCTTCCTGCCCTTCAACGAAGTGGCAGGGCTGTCGATCCGCTTGCCGACCGGCCGCTGGGTCGACGTGCCCGGGCTACCCGGCTCGTATCTCATCAACAGCGGCGATATGTTGCGCCGCTGGACCAACGACCGCTTTCTCTCGACCCCGCACCGAGTGATCAACCGGTCGGGCCGCGAGCGCTACGCAATCCCGTTCTTCATGGACTGCGACATCCGCTGGCGCATGGAATGCCTGCCGACCTGCCTCGAGCCGGGCCAGACGCCGAAGTACCCGCCCATCACGTACACCGAGTACATGAGTTGGTACCGCGCGCAGAACTATGCCGCGCCGCCCACCGACGAGGCCTCTCCGGCCGCCTGACCCCTCCCGCCGGAAACTCCGAAGCACGCATACAAGGATTCGTCACCATGACAATGTCTCGTCCCCTCGGGCTGGCCGTCGCCCAGATGGGCCCGGTCCACCTCTCCGACACGCGCGCTCAGGTCGTCAAGCGCCTGGTCGACATGCTGCGCGAGGCACACTCCCGAGGCGCGCGACTCGTGGTCTTTCCCGAGCTCGCGCTCACGACGTTCTTTCCCCGCTACTGGATGACCGAGGCCGAGGCGGTCGAGCGGTTCTTCGAGAAGGAGATGCCGAACCGCCAGGTGCAGCCGCTGTTCGACGCGGCCCGCGAACTTGGCGTGGGCTTTTATCTCGGGTACGCCGAGATCACTGCCGAGGGCCGCCGTTTCAACACCTCGATCATGGTCGACAGCAGCGGCGCCATCGTGGGCAAGTACCGCAAGATCCACCTGCCCGGCCATGCCGACCACAAACCCGAGGCGCCGTTCCAGCACCTGGAAAAGAAGTTCTTCGAGGTCGGCGACATGGGCTTTCGGGTCTATGACGTCGATGGCGTGAAGACCGGCATGTGTCTGTGCAACGACCGCCGCTGGCCCGAAACCTATCGTGTGCTCGCGCTGCAGAGCGCCGAGCTGGTGGTGCTCGGCTACAACACGCCGTCGCTCAACATCCACTGGAACGAGCCGGTCCATCTGCGCACCTCGACCCATCTGATATCGCTCATGGCCAACGCCTATCAGAACGCAGTGTGGGTGGCGGCCGCCGCCAAATGCGGTGCCGAGGATGGCTTTCACATGATCGGCAGCTCAGCCATCGTCGCGCCGACCGGCGAACTGGTCGCGCGCAGCGTCACGGAGGACGACGAAGTCGTCGTGGCGCACGCCGACCTGGCGATCGGCGACAACTTCCGCGAGCACGTCTTCAACTTCGCCAAGCACCGCGCGCCGGAGCACTATCGACTGATCGTCGAGCGTGTCGGAGCCGGCGAGCCGATCGCATGACACTCCGGAACACCATCGCCATCGTCAACCCGAACTCGTCGGTACACGTCACTGACGGGATCGCGCAGGCGGTGCTTCGCGCCCATGGCGCATCGGAACCCTTCACCTTCCTGACCTTGCACGACGGCCCGCCGGGCATCGTTACGCAAGCCGACGTGGAACTGGCATCGAGCCGGGTCCGGGCCTGGGCTGCCAGCTCGGCCGACCGGTACGGCGCCGTGGTCGTCGCCTGCTTCAGCGACCCTGGCGTGGCCGAGGCGCAGGCCGCGAGCGCGACTCCCGTCATCGGCTTGGGAGAAGCGGGCCTGCGGCAGGCTGCCGCCAGAGGCGAGCGGGTCGGGGTGATCGCCGTCGCGAGTGTGGCCATCGAGCGCCACATGCGCCGCTGGCAACGGCTCGGCCTGGCCGCGCACGTGGCCGGTGAGCGCGGGCTGGATGTCAGCGTGCAGGCTTCCGGCGACCCCGAGGTCGCCTGGCACCCTATGCTTAAGGCGGCGCAACGCCTCATCGGCGAGGACGGCGCCGACGTGCTCCTGCTCGGATGCGCCGGGATGGCCGGGTTGGCCGCACGCCTCGAGGACACCGTGGGCTGCCCAGTGGTCGAGCCCTGCGCAGCGGCCGCGTCTGCGGCGCTGGCCCTGGCGACGGATGTGCGTCCGGCATGAATGCACGTGATCCCGCCATGTCCCAGGCTGTCGTGCGCCGCGTCGCCTGGCGCGGCAGTGTGGGTGTGCTGGGCGGCATGGGCCCCATGGCGAGCGGGGCCTTCGTCTGCCGCCTGACCGAGCTCACCCCCGCGTCGTATGACCAGGCCCATCTGCCGCTGCTGCTGTTGAGCGATCCGCGCATCCCGGACCGCTCGGCCGCCAGGCTGTCCGGCGGTCCGGACCCGTTGGGCGCCATGCGCGAAGGGCTGCGGCTGCTGGAAAGACAGGGCGTAGCCTGCATCGCCATCCCGTGCAACACCGCGCACCTTTGGTTCGATCCACTGCAGGACAGCGTGGCCGTGCCCATCCTGCACATCGTCGAGGCTGTCATCGGTGATCTGCGCCGCCAGGCGCTGGACGGCGCTCCGATCGGCATCATGGGAACCGCCGCGACGCTCGCGCTGCGCCTCTACCAGGACCCACTGCAGGCGTGCGGCTTCGATGTCATCGCACCACGGGACGGCCATGTCCAGGCATGCAGCACCGCAGCGATCGCAGCGATCAAGGCCAACCGTCACGATGAAGCCTACGGGCATGCGCGTCGGGGCATCGACGCCCTGGTGCAGCTCGGCGCCTGCGCCGTCGTCCTTGGCTGCACCGAGCTGCCGCTCGCCCTGCCGCACGCGCGGCGCGGCGAGCTGCCGGTGCCCGTGACCGACTCCATCGATGCGCTCGCGCGCGCCGTCATCGAGCACATGCGGCTGTCCCATGCGTCGCCCTCGGGGCTCAGCCCAGGCCTGATCCCGGCTTACTGCTTCGATGCGCTGGACGGCGAGTGACGCTGCCCGTTCCCGCCCTCTACGCGGAAGTGTGGGCGCAAGTGTGAGCCTCCTCCGCCCGCTCTGCGGGCACCTCTCCTCCCAAGACGGAGGCGGCGCGCGTCCTCCGGGCGGCCGTCCACGCCCCCGCCCCACCGACGGTGCATAATATCGGCCCTGCCCGCGGCGACCCGCAACCCCGCCGCCCCCACCTCATGAACACCGAATCCGTCATCGCCAACGCCAGCCGCCTCGTCGTGAAGGTGGGCTCGTCGCTGGTCACCAACGAAGGCCGCGGGCTGGACCGCGAAGCCGTGGCTGCCTGGGCGGCCCAGATCGCCGCCCTGCGCAAGCTCGGCAAGGAAGTCGTCCTGGTCTCCAGCGGTGCCGTCGCCGAGGGCATGGCCCGCCTGGGCTGGGCCCGGCGCCCGAAGAACATGCATCAGTTGCAGGCCGCCGCCGCCGTCGGGCAGATGGGCCTGGTCCAGGCCTACGAGACCGCCTTCGCCGCGCACGGACTGGCCACCGCGCAGATCCTGCTCACGCACGAGGACATGGCCGACCGCGAGCGCTACCTGAACGCCCGCACCACCCTCTATACCCTGCTGCAACTGGGTGTCGTTCCCATCGTCAACGAGAACGACACCGTGGTCACCGACGAGATCCGCTTCGGCGACAACGACACCCTGGGCGCCCTCGTCACCAATCTCGTCGAAGCCGGCGCGCTGATCATCCTCACCGACCAGCGCGGGCTCTATTCCGCCGACCCGCGCAAGCACCCCGACGCCAGGTTCGTCGACCATGCCACCGCCGGCGATCCCGAACTCGAAGCCATGGCCGGAGGCGCCGGCAGCAACGTGGGCACCGGCGGCATGCTGACCAAGATCATCGCCGCCAAACGGGCCGCCGGCAGCGGCGCCAGCACCGTGATCGCCTCGGGCCGCGAACCCGAGCTGCTGGTGCGCCTTGCCGCCGGGGAATCCATCGGCACCACGCTGCACGCGCGCATGGCCATGTGGTCCGCGCGCAAGCGCTGGCTGGTCGATCACCTGCGTCTGCGCGGCCGGCTGCAGATCGACGAAGGCGCGGTGCGCGCCCTGTGCGAGGATGGCAAGAGCCTGCTGCCCATCGGCGTCGTCGCCGTCGAGGGCGAGTTCGAGCGCGGCGACGTGGTCGCCTGCCACGACGCCAGTGGGCGCGAGTGGGCGCGCGGCCTCATCAACTATTCGTCGTCCGACACTCGGCGCATCCTGCGCCAGCCGTCCAGCCGCATCGCCGAGATCCTGGGCAGCAGCAACGAGCCCGAGCTGATGCACCGGGACAACCTGGTGGTGCTGCGCGCGGGCGCGGGCGGCTGAGCCGCCCATCACGGATCAGCGCAGCATCGCGGGGCCCGGTGCGATGGGGCAGACCGGCCAGGCCAGCCCGAACACCGCCGCGCTCGCTGCGACGGCCAGCGCCAGAGTCCCGTAGTAGGCGCCCAGCGCAACCGCGACCACCAAGCACGGCCAACGGCCGTCGGATTCATTCGAACCACAACGACATTCATTGTCGCAAGAATTCGATGAATCTATGCATGAGAGCATAAGCATCGCGGCACCCCAGTCTTCGCTTTGCGTCATTACCCACGCTCACGCGCAGCGCAGCCGGGGCCGGGAAGCCATCGCGTATGCATCGATGAAAATCACGCATGCCGTACGTCGAGGCCAGCGCCCCCCGGCCGGAAGACGCCCGCAGGCCCGGCGACGGGGCCGTGCGCCGCTTGCGTCTGAAGGGGGGAGCCCGCCCCTTGCCACCGGCCGCCGTGGCGTCGAGTCGATGCATCCACGCGTGCTGCGCGGCATCGGTCGCGGCAGAGCGATGCGCGGCTCCCATCAACTATTCGTCGTCCGGCACTCGGCGTATCATGCGTCAGCCGTCGGGCCGTATCGGCGAGATTCTGGGCAGCGGCAACGCGCCCGAACTGAGGCACGGGGACAACCTGGTCGTGCTGCCCGGCAAGGCATCCTCCTGACACTACCCGCGGGGCATTCATGTCCGTCCATGTGTTCGCCTATGGCGTCCTGGCCTTCGATGACATCGTTCAGGCCATCACCGGCCACATCTACGACACCGAAGACGCCGTCCTGCCGGATTTCCGGCGCTACGGCCTGCCCCACCCGGGCGGCAAGACCTACGCTGCGATCGACGCGCACCCCGGGCACGACGTGCAGGGGCGCCTCATCCGGAACGTCACGCTGCAGGATCTTGAACTCTTCGACCGGGTCGAGGAGCTCAAGACCGGCTACTACGTACGCCAGCGCGTGCGCGTACGCGTGGCCGATCAGGACTGCGACGCCTACGCCTACCTCGTCGGCCCGACACGCCGGCACACGCTGGCCGGCGACTGGGTGCCGGCGGCCTTCGGCCCCGAAGAGGTCCAGACCTTCATCGACCAGGACCTGCCGCGGATTCTGCACCCCTTCCCCTGTTGACAGGCCCTCGAGGGCGAGGATTGCGCATTGCCGCGTAGTCACTCGCGCAAGACCGCCTCCGCGCCCGTCCGCGCCTCCTCGTCCGCCTGCAACGGCCGGTCGGCCGCGGCGGCGTCCGCCTGAATCCAGCGCACCGCCTGCTCGGCGATCATGATGGTGGGCGAGTTGGTGTTGCCCGAGGTGATGAAAGGCATCACCGAGGCGTCCACCACGCGCAGCCCGCTCACGCCATGCACGCGCAGCCGGGCGTCGACCACCGCGCCCGCGGCGGGGTCGGGGCCCATGGCGCAGGTGCCCACAGGGTGGAAGATCGTCGTGCCGATGCGCCCGGCGGCGGCCTCGAGCCCGGCGTCGTCGTCGATGTGCGCGCCAGGCAGCCACTCTTCGGGGCGATAGCGCGCCAGCGCGGGGCTGGCGGCGATGCGCCGAACCAGCCGCAGCGAGTCCACCGCGACGCGGCGGTCTTCCGGCGTGCCGAGATAGCACGGAGCGATGCGCGGCGGTGCCATCGGATCGGATGCGACGACGTGCACGCTGCCGCGCGAGGTGGGTCGCAGATTGCAGACGCTGGCGGTGAAGGCGTCGAAAGGATGCAGCGCCTCGCCGAATGCGCCGAGCGACAGCGGCTGGACATGGAACTCGACGTTCGGCCGCGCCTGCGCCTCGTCGGACTTCGCGAAGACGCCGAGCTGCGACGGCGCCATGCTCATGGGGCCGGTGCGGCGCAAGGCGTACTCCAGGCCGATGCCGAGCTTGCCCCAGTGGCTGGCCGCCAGCCGGTTGAGGGTCTTGACCCCCGCCACTTTGTAGACGGCGCGCAGTTGCAGATGATCCTGCAGGTTCTCGCCCACGCCGGGCAGCGCGTGCAGCGGCGCGATGCCCGCGCGCTGCAGCCGCGCCGGATCGCCGATGCCGGACAGTTCGAGCAACTGCGGGCTGTTGAGCGCGCCCGCCGAGAGGATCACTTCGCGCCGGGCGCAGATGACCCGGCGCGTCTGGCCGGTCTGCACCTCGACGCCGACGCAGCGCCGCCCCTGCATGACGAGCCGGGTGACGAGCACGCCCGTGCGCACCTGCAGGTTGCCGCGCCGGCGCGCCGGACGCAGGAAGGCTTTGGCGGTGTTCCAGCGCCAGCCGCGCTTTTGGTTGACGTCGAAATACCCCACGCCGAAGTTGTCGCCGCGGTTGAAGTCGTCCACCCGGGGGATGCCCTGCTCCTGGGCGGCGTGCGCAAAGGCTTCGAGGATCTCCCAGCGCAGCCGCTGGGCCTCCACTCGCCATTCGCCGCCGCTGCCATGCCAGAAATCGGCGCCGCGATGATAGTCTTCGCTGCGCTTGAACACGTCCAGCACGTTCTCCCAGCCCCAGGCCGGCTCGCCGGTGTGTTCGGCCCAGCGCTCGTAGTCCTCGCGTTGGCCCCGCATGTAGATCATGCCGTTGATCGAGGAAGAGCCGCCCAGCACCTTGCCGCGCGGATAGGCGAGCACACGGCCGGCAAGCCCGGCCTCGGGCTCGGTGCGGTACAGCCAGTCGGTGCGCGCATTGCCGATGCAATAGAGATAGCCCACCGGGATGTGGATCCAGTGGTAGTTGTCATGCGAACCGGCCTCGAGCACCAGCACCTGGGCCCGCCCGTCGGCGCTGAGCCGGTTGGCCAGCACGCAGCCGGCCGAGCCCGCGCCGACCACGATGTAGTCGTATGTCTCCATGTCTCCCCTGGGGGCCAGTCGCGGGCGGCAGTCTGATGGCTGCCTCGTTCCCACGGCGGCGGACCCGGGATAGCTTAGCTCGTGCCCGGCACGGCTGTCATGTGCGCCGAGGGAGCCCGGCCCGGTCGTACCCTGCGCCCGGATGCAGCCGTATCAGGCCGTCGCCCGGGGCGAGGCCTCGGCCACGATCGCGCCGAGCCGGCGCAGGGCTTCTTCGACCCTGGGCGAATAGCCCTCGCCGCAACTGATGCGCATGTAGTGCTCGAAGCGCCCGGTGTTGGAGAACAGCGTGCCCGGCGTAATGGCGATGCCGGCGCGCAGAGCCGTCTCGAACACGCGCCAGGACGAGCAGCCGGCCGGCAGTTCGACCCAGAGCAACATGCTGCCTGACGGTACGCAGGCGCGCGTGCCGGGCGGGAAGTGCTGGGCGACGGCAGCCGCCAGGCGGCTGCGGTCCCGGCGCAGGGTCAGCCGCAGCGCGTGCAGGTGGCGGTCGTAGACACGGGCCTCGAGCACATCGGCCACCGCGGCCTGGGCCAGCCCCTCGTTGGCGCGGCTCATCGTGAACTTGAGCATCGCCGCGCGGCGATGCCAGCGGCCAGCGCTCATCCAGCCCAGCCGCATGCCCGGCGCGAGCGTCTTGTGCAGCGAGGCGCAATACATCACGTTGCCGCTGCGATCCCAGGACTTGAGGGCGCGCAGCGGGACGTCGTCGTCGGCCAGCAGGCCGTAGCTGTCGTCTTCGATCAGCGGCACGCCGCGCGCCTCGCACAGGGCCACCAGCCGGGCCTTCTCGGCGTCGGGCATGATGCTGCCGAGCGGGTTGTGCAGGTTGGGCACGGCCACCACGGCGCGAATGCCGGGCTGCGTCTGCAGCGCGAGGTCCAGCGCCTCGACCGACATGCCGGTCTGGGGGCTGACCGGGATCTCCAGCGCGCGCAGGCCCAGGCTCTCGAGGATCTGCAGCAGGCCGAAGTAGGTCGGCGATTCCACCGCCACCGTATCGCCGGGCGACGTGACGGTGCGCAAGGCGACGTTGAGCGCCTCGGTGCAGCCGTGGGTGATGATGACATCGTCGGCCGAGGGCGTCATGCCCTGGCTGTAGGCGCGGCGCGCGAGGGCTGCGCGCAAGGCCGGATGCCCCTGGCCAGGCGCGCCGCGCACCATCCACTGCGCCTCGTTGCGCAGCGCCCGGCCCATGGCCCGGCGCAGCTCGTCCAGCGGGTAGCAGTGGGACGCGGCGACGGCGACCGAGAGATCCACACGGACGTCGCTGGCTGCGCGCCGCGCCACATACTCTGAAATGCGGTGGTGCACGCCGACGTACTGCGCGGCATCGATCACGCAGTCCGGCTCGCGCGGCGGCGGCAGCGCGGGACGCACGGCGGTGCGCACGAAGTAGCCGGAACGCGGCCTTGCCTCGAGCAGGCCTTCGGTCTCCAGTTCCCGGCATGCCTGCAGCGCGGTGGACAGGCTGACGCGGTGCACGCGCATCAGCGTGCGCACCGACGGCACGCGCTCGCCCGGCGTCAGCGCGCCCTGCAGAATGGCGTGCCGGTAATGCGAGGCCAGACGCTGATACAGCGGTTGTGTGGAGTCCATGGCTTAATGGTGAGCGCAGGTGCGCCGGCGCGACAGGTACAGAAACCCGTGCCAGCCACCATAACAGACGGCCTATTGTGTCATCTGTTACGGTACAAGAGCGCACATTGTGTGGCTGTTTTGACGGACGCGTCGAGCGTAGCCTGTTCCTGACGATAGCCCGGTACCCGCCACTGCGGGCCGGGCCACGCCGAGGAGCCCCTGTCATGCGTCTTGCCCCGCCCCCACCCGACGAAATCCACCTGCCGCCCGGCGCGACGCAGGGCTATGCCGTGCGTCGCGGCACCGTCATCGTCTGCCGCGCCGGACACGTCGAACTCGAGCTGCCCTCGCCCGGTCTGGACGAGCTCGGTCATGTGCTGCGCCTCGCCCTGCGTCAGGGAGAGACCTGCCTCATCGAGGATGCCGGCTGGCTGCGCTGCCATGCCCGCGCACCGGCTCGCGTGCTGCGCATCGACCCGCCGGCGCGGGCAACCTGGCTGCGCCCCTTCCGCGCGCTACGGGTACGTGTCATGCTGCGTCTGGCGCCGGAGCGGCGCACCAGCCCGCCCTGAACGCCGCCGGCAAGCAGCTCCAAAGCCGAACGCCGAAGATCATGAGAAGGGGATGGATAGGCAAAGCACTCGTCCATACGGCGCTTGCCGGCCATCTCGCCCTACGATCACCCGGCCGCGGGATACCGCGCCGCGCTGCGGCCAACAATCCGCGTCCACACGCATCTTTGTTCTGTCCTCCATGGATTTCGGCTCGTTCCTGCAGAATCACCTCTACGCCGCCCTCGTCCTCGGCAGCTTCGTGGAAGGCGAAACCACGGTCGTGCTGGCGGGCTATGCCGCCCACCAGGGCTATGCGCCCTATGCGGCGGTGGCGGCCGTCGCAGCCGTGGCCAACTTCCTGCTCGATCTCGGCTGGTACCTGCTCGGCCATGCGCGAGGCGAATGGCTACAGTCGCGCTGGCCGGCGGTGCGGCGCGGGGTCGAACTCATGCGCCCGCGCGTACTGCGCAACCGGCACGCCGTCGTCTTCCTGGTGCGCTTCATGTATGGGCTGCGCACCGTCGGGCCGATCGCGCTCGGCATCATGCGCGTGCCGCTGCGCGACATGCTCGTCTTCGGGGCGCTCGGCGCCACCGTCTGGGCAGTGCTCTTCAGCGCCATCGGCTATGCTTTCGGCCGCGCCGTGACTTTGTTCCTGCATAGGCTGGCCCACGAGGAGGCCTGGGTCGCCGCGGCCCTGGGCCTGGGCACGCTCTGCTTCGTGCTGTACCGGCGGCACCGGTCGCGGCAAAGCGATGCGCGGCCGGTCAGTGCGGAGCGCGGGTAGCGGCAAGGTGGCCGATCGTATATATGTACCCACTTTTGCCAGAGTCGACGCTGAGCGTGCCTGGCAAGAAGCCGCAGCACGGGCACGTCGGCTCGTGCCGCGGCAGCTTGATCAATCCTCGAACACGTCGTCCAGCCTCGCCGCATCCAGCACGCGCAGCAGCCATATCTGAAGGGTGTCGACCGACGCGGTCTGCACGCGCTCGCGGGCGTGCGTGGGCAGCGGGCCGAAGCGGCGTTCGAGCTGGGACGACAGCGCCTGGCGCAGCCCTTCGTGACGCCCTTCGCCGCGTCCTTCCAGACGCCCCTGCGCCAACCCCTTCTCGATCCCGATGCGCTCCACACTCGTCACGTAAGCCACG
>NZ_VLTJ01000031.1 GCF_007558815.1 Verticiella sediminum
CACGGCGCGCCGGAACCAGGCGGCCTACGCCTATCGCGCCGCCGCACTGAGCGCCTTCAAGGAAGTCGAAGCGGCGCTGCTGGGCATCCAGCGCTACGACGCCGAGATCGCGCGGGCAAGCGAACGCCGCGAGGTGCTGGCGCGTTCGCTGGAGATCGCACGCGACCGCTATCGCGCAGGGTACTCTTCCTATCTCGCCGAACTGGACGCCCAGCGCACGCTCTTCGATGTCGAACTCGCGCTGGTGCGGCTGCGGGCGGCCCGCCACCAGGCCCTGATCGATCTCTACCAGGCGCTGGGCGGCGGCTGGTCCGCGACCGCGGCGTCCGCGCACGACCACGGGCAAAGCGCAAGCCTCGCCGTTTACGGCGAGAAAGCTCCCGACGTCAGGCGGGAGTGACTCATTCTGGAGGTAGTGTTTGCGCCGCATCGTCCACCGCATGCTGATCGCCCTGGTCCTGCTCGTCCTGGCGGCCTTCCTCGCGCTCGTCGCCTATGGCCGCTTTGCCGAGCGCGCCGTCGGGCCGCCCTCGAGCGCGCTGCCGGCGCAGCCCGCACAGACCCGGCTCGACCGTACGATCGAGCCGCTGCAGGCGGCCCATCCCGGGCAGAGCGGCTTGTTTCTGGTCAGCGACAACGCCGACGCCTTCGCCGTGCGCGCGCTCAGCGCCCGCGCCGCCGAGCGCAGCCTGGACGTGCAGTACTACATCTGGCACGCCGATCTCACCGGGCGGCTGCTCGCCCGGGAACTGCTGGAGGCGGCCGAGCGCGGCGTGCGCGTGCGCATCCTGATCGACGACATCAACGCGCATGGGGCCGACCTGGGCTTGCGCTCGCTCGCGCAGCACCCGAACATCGAGGTGCGGCTCTTCAATCCCTCGCGCAACCGCGGCGGCACGCTGGGCCGCGGCGTGGAGATGCTGCTGCGCGCGGTCAGCCTGAACCGGCGCATGCACAACAAGGCCTGGATCGCGGATGGGCGGCTGGCGGTGGTGGGCGGGCGCAACGTCGGCAACGAATACTTCGACGCCGATCAGCAGACCAACTTCCTCGATGCCGACGTGGCCGTCGTCGGCCCGCCCGTCGAGCAGACGGCCGCGATCTTCGACGCGTTCTGGAACAGTCGCGGTGCCTTGCCGGTCGAGGCGCTGGCCAAGGACGACGCGGTGCCGCTGCCGGAGCTTTCGCGCTGGCTGGCAGCCGACCTCGAAGGGCAGTCCGCACGGCCCTACCTGGAGCACGTGGCGCAGTCGGCCACCGTGCGCCGCCTGATCGATGGCCAGGCGCGGCTGCACTGGACCGAGGAGGCAGAGGTGATCTCGGATCCGCCCGAAAAAGCCTTCGGCGACGGCGAGGACGGATGGCTGGTCGCGCACATCGCCGAGCAGGCCGGCCAGGCGACCCGCGCCTTCACCATGATCTCGCCGTATTTCGTGCCAGGCTCGCAGGGCGAACGTGCCCTGGTCCAGGCCGTGCAGCGCGGCATCCGGGTGGAGATCCTCACCAATTCCCTGGCGTCGAACGATGTGATGGCCGTGCACAGCGGCTACGCGCGCTATCGCAAGCCGCTGCTCGAGGCCGGGGTGGCGCTGCGCGAACTGATGCCGTTCGGGCCGTCCGAATCCAGCCTGTTCGGCTCGAGCGGCGCCAGCCTGCACACCAAGGCCTACGTGGTGGACGACGATTCCGCCTTCGTAGGCTCGTTCAACTTCGACCCGCGCTCGGTGCGCCTGAACACCGAGATGGGGGTGCGCTTTCGCCATCCCGAGCTGGCGCGCGAGGTGATGGCGCTCTACGCCGCCTACGCCAGTGCGCAGAAGAGCTACGGCCTGGCGGTGGAGGACGGCCGCGTCGTCTGGCTGGACGAACGCACCGACCCGCCGCGCCGGCTTCGGCACGAACCCGAGACGCGCTGGTGGCAGCGCGCCATCGTTGCCGTCTTGCGCTGGCTGCCGATCGAAAGCCAGTTGTAGAGCGCGCTCTGCCCGCGCTGCGGCTTGCGGCTTACAGCAGGCCGTCGATCAGCTTGACGGTCACGACATAGTCTGCGGCTTCGTCCGAACCGATGATGTTGGCCGCCACCGCGCCGCGGGTGTGCCCCGCCGCCAGGTCGCCCGCCCAGTAGTCGATGTCGGATTCGATGGCCTCGCGACCCAGCGCATGGGTGTAGAGGTTGGCCACGAAGTCGCGCTCGTCCATGTCCAGCCAGTACTGGCCTTCGGCCGTGCCGAGGAAGGCGTCGGCCACGTCCGCCACGCGATCCGGCAGGCCGATCGTGCCGGCGTCATCGCGCAGCCAGTAGACCGCGCCCGTCGGGTCGGCCGGGCGGCCGAAGAGGCCTTCGTACAGGCGCAGGATGGCGGTTTCCTGCTCGGTTGCTCCCAAGGCGAGCGCCGTGCCGTCGGAGAATTCGAAGAAGTTCACGTCGGTGGCGGTGATCGAATCCACGGCTTCGCCCTCGGCCATGCGGCGCACCAGCACGATGACGCCTTCCTCGACCGTGAGTTCGAAGTCGTCGAAGCCGCCCTGGACCTGCACGACGTCGAAGCCCGTGCCGCCGTCCAGGGTGTCGTGGCCCACCCCCGACACGATGGTGTCGTCGCCCGCGCCGGTGCTGATGACATCGTTGCCCTGGCCGCCGGTGACGGAATCGAACCCGCCCGACGTGACGATGGTGTCGTTGCCGAACGCCGCCTCGATGGTGGTGTTGCCGTTGTCCAGGATGCGGATGTCGTCGTCGCCCTGGCCGGAGACGATGATGCGGTCGATGCCGTGCGCGGGCACCGTGTCGTCGCCGTCCGCGCGCAGCAGCACGGCGTCGCGGCCGTAGCCGGCGCTGACCGTGTCGTCGCCGGGAACGAGGAAGGTGACGGGATTGCCGGTATCGAACACCACCACCGGGATCTGGGCCAGGAGGGGGAGTTCGGCGCTGTTCAGGAAGAGGGGGGCGGGCCCGCTGCCATTGACGACGAGCATCGCCGGTGCCGATTCGCTCGGCAGCGTGAACTGGGGCGCGCCTTCGCCGACGAGCGCGCTGCCGACTTCGACTCTGGGCGACGGCTCCCCGGGAAGCGCCGACAACTGCAGCAGTTGTTCGATGGCGCTCAGCGTGGTGGCGGAAAGACGCTGGCTGTCGTCCAGCGCGCCCAGGACGTCGTCGATGGCGACGGGCGTATCGTATTGCATGGCGGGGTCTCGGTGAGGCGCGCGCTGCCCGGCCTGTCGGGAGCAGCATGCTCAGAAGGCACGCCCCGGAAAGCAGACGTAACCATATCCGCCAAATTATGTTTCAAGTTACAAATCTTGTATAGGACGAAGGCTTGCGCGCGGCGCCGTCGATTCGCGCGCGACTTGCGCGCAACGCCGTGCGGTTCAGTGCTTGCCCAGGCCCGAGAGCAAGGAAAGCAGCTTGCCGGCGTCCAGCCCGCCGGCCTGGCCGGCATCTCCGTTCGGCGTGGCTCGATCGACGATCTGCGGCAGGAATTGCGCCAGCGCGTCCAGCACCGTGTTGCGCGGCTGTCCGCTCTCGGTGGCGATGGCGTCCACTGTCTGCGCGGGCAGGGCGGCGTCGAGCTGCGAGGGCGTCACGCTGCGGTTGGCGTCGCCGCTCACCCACGATTGCACGACCTCGGCCAGGCCGCCTTTCTGCAGCGTGTCGATGAGGCCGGCGATGCCGCCCGGATAGTTGGCAAGCTGTTTGACGATGATGGGCAGCAGGCCCGATGCGGCGTTGCCGCCGGCCAGACCGGTGAGGGTGTCGAGCAGACCCATGATGACCTCCGTGCGTGAGAGCAATGATGCGGGTCATGTTGACGAGCGGTGGCTTGCGCGTCAATCGCCGCTGCGCTTTGTTCACGAAGTGCTTTGCCAGCCATGGCGGCATCTGCAAAGTCAATAGGGTTTTACCCGCTGGGGCGTACAATACGGGCCCGGGCGCGGTCGCGCCCGTGTTCTTTTCGACGTCCTCCCATGAACCCCGTGCATTCCTCCGATTCCCATTCAGTGCCGCGGCCGCTGGGCCGCGAGGACTACAAGACCCTCGGCCTGTCCGCGCTCGGCGGCACGCTGGAGTTCTATGACTTCGTGATCTTCGTCTTCTTCGCGGTCACGATCAGCCATCTCTTCTTCCCGCCCGACATGCCCGACTGGCTGTCCCAGTTGCAGACGCTGGGCATCTTCGCCGCCGGCTACCTGGCCAGGCCGATCGGCGGCATCGTCATCGCCCACTTCGGCGACCGGTTCGGCCGCAAGCGCATGTTCACGCTGTCGATCTTCCTGATGTCGCTGCCCACGTTCGTGATCGGCCTCATGCCCACTTACGAGGCGATCGGCGTGGCCGCGCCCCTGCTGTTGCTGTTGATGCGCGTGCTGCAGGGCGCGGCCATCGGCGGCGAGATGCCGGGCGCCTGGGTGTTCGTGGCCGAGCACGTGCCGCGCAACCGCTACGGCTTCGGCATCGGCGTGCTCACGGCCGGCATCACCGGCGGCATCCTGCTCGGCTCGATCATGGCCATCGTGATCAACCGCGCGTACACCCCGTCCGAGGTCCAGGGCTTCGCCTGGCGCATCCCCTTCATCGTCGGCGGCGTGTTCGGCTTCGTCTCCGTCTACCTGCGCCGCTACCTGGGCGAAACGCCGATCTTCAAGGAGCTTGCCGCCAAGCGCGAACTCGCGCGCGAGCTGCCGGTGAAGACGGTGATCCGCGAGCACCGCGGGGCCTGCATGATCACCGCGGGCCTGACCTGGTCGCTGTCGACCGCCGTCGTGGTGCTGATCCTGATGACGCCCACCTTGCTGCAGAAGATGCACCACATCGACGCGCCCGCGGCGCTGGAGGCGAATTGCGTGGCCACGCTCACGCTGACGCTGGGCTGCGTGCTGTGGGGCTGGCTGACCGATCGCATCGGCACGCGCACCACCATGATGATTGCCTGGGGCGGCCTGGCGATCAGCGCCTACTGGTTCTATCTCGGCCTGCCGGGCATCACGCCGCAGGCGCTCATGCTGCGCTACGGCGTGCTCGGATTGTTCTGCGGCGCGATCGCCACCATGCCCATCGTCGCCACGCGCGCCTTTCCGCCGGCCATCCGCTTCTCCGGCCTGAGCTTCGCCTACAACGTGGCCTACGCGATCTTCGGCGGCCTTACGCCGGTGCTCACGCAGCTCTGGCTGCAGCAGGATGCGCTCGCGCCCGCCCACTACGTGGCGGCGACGGCGATCCTGGCCATGGTGCTGGCGATGCTGCCGCTGTCGGCGCGCGGCTGGCTGCCGCAGCGCACGTTCGCGGCCCAGGCGGGCCACTGAGCCCGCGGTGCCTGGCGTAGGCCTTTCGCCTTCAGGCGGGCCACTGGCCCCGATAGCCCAGAATGCGTGAGATGTCGATTGCGCTTGCGCGCACGGCGTCCTCGACCGCTTCGAGCGACTTGTTGACTCGGCTGGTGGGCCCGCCCACGGTAACGGCCGCCATGACGGCCCCGTCGGCACTGAAAATGGGGGCGGCGACCGACGTCACTCCGGCCACCGTACCGCTGTCCACCGTGCTCACGTGACGTTTGCGCACTTGTTGGAGGCGTAGCGTCAGGTCGGCGGTGCAAGCGACCGTCTTGGGCGTGAGCGCAGCGAACTCGAGATCGGCCAATAGCTTCTGCAGCCTGGCGTCCGGAATGTATGCCAGCATGGCCTGGCCGCTGCCGGTCGCGTAGGACGGCTTCTGCGAGCCGACCTTGACGCTGAAGCGCAGCCAGTTATCCGTCTCTACTGCAGCCACGTAGGTGCAGTAACGGTCGTCCGGTGTCAGGATGGCGAGGAATCCCGTTTCGCCGGTGCTTTCCGACAAGGCCTGCAGCGCATCTTTGGCACAGTGAGGAAAGCTCCGCTGCGGGCTCTCGGCCATGATCTTGCCGAGAGCCACGGCCTGCGGCCCCAGCCGGTACACGCCGTCCGTGTTCGTGAGATAGTCGGCATGCTCCAGAACCTTGAGCATCGTGAACAGCGTCGTCTTGGGCAGGGCCAGACTCTGGCAGAGCTGGGCCAGGGTCTGGCCTTCCGAGTGCGTCCCGAGCCGGGCAAAGACCTGTACCAACCGCAGAATCGAGCGTGGACCGGACAGCGAAGGGGACGATGGGCTCGAAACGTCGGACATGGCTAGGATTGCGGTCGCGCTCAGATAGGGGTGAAGGTATCGCCTGTCATCGTGATACTCACGCCGCAATGTTCCATCGTGCGCATTCGATCGATCGTTGCCGCGTCGGCGTTCCAGGCCAAAACCCTGTCACCACCGGGTGTGTCGGCGAGTACCAGGGCACGCGGCGGTGCATGCGACTCATGGATGATCGTGTACCCGGCGATGCGTCCCGTGCCTTCGTACGTCGAGAGCACCGTCTTGTCGGGGCCCGCTTTCGCCGTTTGCGCCGACACGTCGTGCCGGCTGAACCCTTGCAGCGCAGGCCGGCTTGCCCACAGTCCGAATGCGTGTTTGGTGAGTATGCCGGATACGGATGATACCAGCCCGGTCCGGCCGGCTCCCTGGCGCAGCAATTCGGCCATGCGGCAGGTGGCCTGCAACACGTAGTTGTTGAACGGCCCACCGGCGAACGGCATGCCGCCGGTCACGGTGAGGTCCCGCCCATGGGTGATGCCCAACGCCTCGGCGTGTGCCTGGACGGCAATGGGAAAGCAGCTATACAGATCCAGCAGGTCCACCTCGCTGGCGGCAAGGCCCGCCGACCTCAGCAAGACCTGCGCTGCCGAGCGGGCGCCCGGATTCGCGCTCAGGTCGCTTCGAGCGCTCACGGGCACCATATGGTTGCATTCCGCCGCCGCCCACGGATGGATCCAGCGGTGGGCCGGGATGCCGAGCGCGCGCGCTTTGGCCGCGGAGCAAAGCAGAAGCGCGCCGGCCTGGTCCACATTCCAGGAAGAGCAGTGCCGGCGGGTGTATGGAAACGCCTGCATCGGATTGGCATCCGAAGCGTCGCGGATGGCGGCGGCCTCGACGCGTGCCCGCCGCCAGGCAGCGGGGTTGGCGGCGGCAATTTCGCTGAAGCGTGCGTAGCGGTCGGCAAGCCGTTGCCGGTGTTCGCGCAGGCCGACATGGTCGCGCGCGCGGCAAGCCGACTCGATGAGGGCATACAAGGCGACCGGAAGCCGGATGCCCGCGCGCAGCTCGGCGGGATGCAACAAGGGCTCTTCCGGCCGCAGGTGTTCGTGCGGGTCGTCCTCCTGCTGACGCTCGGGCGCGCGCAGGCCTTGGCGCTTCGCCGTCAGGATCCGATGCCCCGCATCGGCCCCGGCGATGAGCGCGGCATCGATCTCGCCTGCCGCGATGCGTTGGCACGCATCGCTGATGAGGGACTGCTGCAGTACCCCGACACCCGCCAGGATCGACGTGGCATCGACGCATCCCAGGTTGCGCGCGATCTCTCCGGCGGGATTGCGGTACCGCCAGCGTCCTTGGGGCACGGCGATACGCTGCACCTGCGCCAGCAAGGCCGGCGCGCCGCTGTCCGAGCCGGCCCGCCGCACGGCTTGCAGCATGAGATCGAGCGGTTCGGCCGACTGTTCCAGCACGGCCGCACGTTGTGTGGCGGTCCCGACACCGACCAGCACGGGCTGCTGGTCGGTGTGCTCCGCCGCCGTGCGCTGTGTGGTCGCCGTCTTCATTGCGGTTCGATGCCTGCGGCGTGGACTTTGTCGCCCCAGATCTTGAGTTGCCGTTCGACGAGCACGGCAAAGTCCTGCCGGCCGGATGGGGTCGGCTCGGCCCCTGCCGTCAATAGCTGATCGCGCAGCTCGGGCTTCGCCAGGATGCGCAGCAGTGCGTCGGACAGCCGCTGCGCGATGTCCTCGGGCAGGTTGGCCGGACCGAAGAGGCCGGTCCAGGCAGCGAGGTCGAAATCGGATATCCCGAGTGTCTCCTCGATCGTCGGCAGTTCGGGGGCGAGGCTGCTCCGCTGGGCCGTGGTCGCCGCCAGTGCCCGCAGGCGGCCGGACTGCAGATGGGGCCGCGCTGAGGCCAGATCGACGACGAGAAAATCGGCGCGCCCACCCACCACGTCGTTCATGGCTTCGGGACTGCTTTTGTAGGGAATGCCAGTAGCCTGCAGATCGAGCAGCCGATTCAACGCTTCGGCGGGGATCTGAACGGCAGGCGTGCCATACGCGTAGTTGAGCTTGCCCTTGTGGGCATGGGCGTACTGCACGAGTTCCTCGGCAGTATTCACGGGCAGACTGGCATTGACGGCAAGAATGAAGGGAAAGTATGCAATGCCTCCCAGCGGTGTGAAGTCGCCGATCGGGTCGTAGGGCAGGCTCTTGAATATGTACGGGTTGACCGAATGCGAAGAGTTGGAGGTCAGCAGCAAGGTATATCCATCGGGCGCTGCCTTCGACACGGCACTGGCGGCTATCTGTGCCGACGCTCCGGGCTTGTTCTCGACGACGAAAGGCTGGCCCAGCTCGATACGCAGTTGTTCGGCAAGCAGGCGGGCGAGAATGTCTGTCCCGCTGCCGGGGCCGAAGCCGATCACGATGCTCACGGGTCTGTCGGGATAGGACGCCGGCGCACTCGCTGCGCTGAGATGGGCGGCGAGGCCAAGAACGGCCGTCAGGGATACGACCAACCGGATAAGCCTGTTTTTCATGTCTTCCTCTCGTTCGGTGGATGAGACTTGGTATGGCCTCCGGCGTGGGGCCGTCCTAGTCCGGATTCGTGGTGTTCGCCGCTACGTCCGCGACGATGGCGCCGCTCTCCAGCAGGCTGCCGATGTCGGCCGGTCCGTAGCCGAGTTCGCGCAATATCTCGACGCTGTGTTCGCCGAGGCGGGGCGCCCGACTGCGCCAAGGCAGCGTTGCGCCGTCGACTCGCCACGGCAGGCGTACCAGCGGAACCCCGGCCGCCTCGGCGAAGGTGCCCCTCTCGGCGACGATGTCGCTGGTCACGGCCTGCTCGAGGCCTTGGACTCGTGCGACGGGCACCCCCTCCGCCTGGAATCGCGAGATCCAGTCGTCGACGTCGCGCGCGGCAAGCAATGCATTGATCTGCGATTCCAGCGCCTTGCGGTTGTCGCTGCGAGCAGCGACCGTGCAGAAGCGAGGGTCGGTGGCCAATGCGGGTGCTGCGATGGCGCGCACGACGGCCAGCCATAGTCGCTGGCTCGGAGCGGCCACGAGCAGATCGGCATCGCGTGCCCGGTAGCATTGATAGGGCGCTGCGATCGGATTGCCCGAGCCTGCGCGCGGAGGGCGTTGGCCGGAGACCCGCGCGGCGGTGGCCTGATAGGCGACGATGCTGAAGGCCGTATCGACCAGCGCCGTATCGAGATGGCCGACGGATTGCCCCCGCCCACGCGCCAGCATGGCGGCTAGAACGCCCATGGCGATCCATTGGCCCGTGCCGAGGTCGATGAGCGAAGGCGCGCACCGTGTCGGAGGCGATCCTTCATGGCCGGTCATTTCCATGATCCCGGTGAATGCCTGGACCAGCGGATCGTAGCCCGGCATCGACTGGCCCAGCGGCCCGGAGCCGAAGGCGCTCAAGTCGTAATACAGAATGTCCGGGTTTGCCGCGCGGGCCTGCGCAACGCCGATGCCGAGCCGGTCGGCGACGCCCGGGCGCATGCTTTGCAGCACCACATCGCTGCGGGCGACGAGGGCTTGTGCCACGGCGATGCCGTCCTGTGTCTTCAGGTCGAGCGCGATGGCTCGCTTGCCCGAGCCGAAGTGGTGATGAGCGACGCTCATGCCGTCGATGAAAGGCGGCCAGGAGCGCGCATCGTCGCCCTTGGGTGGCTCGACCTTGATGACGTCGGCACCCAGATGCGCCAGGATCATGGTGGCATAGGGCCCTGCCATGTTGGACGAGAAGTCCGCGATCCTGATGCCGTCCAGGGGCTGCATGGGCGCTGGTGCGGCGTTGTGTTCGAGGCGGGCTACCATGGCGGCTACTCGTCGAGAGAGGGCAGAACGCCCGCATCGCGCAGGCGGGCGATGTCGGCGGCGTTCAGTCCGAGTCGCGACAGAACGTCGTCGGTATGCGCGCCGACCGCCGGCGGCGGCCCGGCGGGGCCGGTCTGCGCGGCGCCGAAGTCGACCGGCGTCGCGACACCGTTGAGATCTTCATCGTTGAAGCCGCCGGCGACGCCCGGCACCCTCACGAACGCGCCGCAGGCCAAGGCCTGCGGGTCTTCGAGCAACTCGTCCACGGAGTTGATCGGTGCCCACCAGACATCATGCCGCGCAAAGATGGCGGCCCATTCGGCACGCGGACGATGCGCCGTGATGGCGTCGATCGCCGCGACCAGCTCGGTGGCGTGACGCCGACGCTCCCGCGGCGAGGCGTAGCGTTCGTCATGCCGCAGCTCCGGGGCGCCCAGGGCTTCGACCACCCGCGGCCAGTGCCGCTCGGATTCGGCGCCGACGAGCCAGAACCATTTGCCGTCGCCGGCGCAATACAGGTTCATCAACGGGTTGACCGGCTTCGTACGGGCCGGTGGGGCGGCGATGCGTCCCAGCCCGATGCGCGTGGCGACGTCCATGCCGATGCTGTAGACGCCCGCACGCAGCAGAGAAGTCGACACCAGTTGGCCCTGGCCCGTGCGCTCGCGATGAAACAGGGCGGCCATGATGCCGGCGGTGAGCGTGATGGCCGTGATGTTGTCTCCCATCCCGCCCGGAAGCGTCGGCGGCGTGCCGCCCGTCGGCGTGGCACGCTCGGCGATCCCGCTGCGCCCGGAGAACGCGGCCATGTCAAAGCCGGGTGCGTCCCGGTCCGGGCCCGTCAGCCCGTAGGCGGTCAGACTTGCATAGACAAGACGGGGATGCCGGGACAGCAGCGTGGCGGGGTCCAGGCCCACGCGTTGAAGGAACTGGGGCCGCATGTTGGAGACGAAGACGTCCGCGTCGGCGATGAGCTTTCGGGCGAGTTCGGCGCCCTCGGGATGATTGACGTCCAGCGCGATGCTTTTCTTGCCGCGGTTGTAGAGATCGAAAGGGGGGCAGCGGGATTCTTTGGAGCCTGACAATGCGCCGAACAGTCTGCGCATCGGGTCGCCGCCGGGCATCTCCAGCTTGAGCACGTCGGCCCCCCAGTCGGCGAGAATGCCGCCCGTCGCCGGGCCGGCGACCCATAGCCCCATGTCGACCACCCGGATACCTTCGAGCGGCTTCATCGCGCTGCCCTCCCACGAAAGACGGGGGGCCTTTTTTCCATGAACGCACGCGGCCCCTCCTTCGCGTCCTCCGTGGCGGCGTTCTCCTTGGTGCAGCGGGTCTCGATGGCAAACGCTTCCTCCAGCGGGCGTCCGCTCGAGAGCACGACGACTTCCTTGGTCTTCTCCAGAGCGACCGGAGCGCCCAGGCTCACGCGGCGGGCGAGATCCAATGCGGTAGGCAGGACCTCTTCCGGTGGTACGACGCGATTGACCAGGCCCATGGCGAGGGCGCGTTCCGCGCCAACGGGTTCGCCCAGCAGCAGCAGCTCCATCGCGTGAGCCCACGGCACCTGCCGGGCCATGCGCACCAGAGAGCCGCCGCTGGCGATCAACCCGCGTCGAACCTCCGTGACACCGATCGTCGCCGCATCCGACATCACGCGCAGGTCCGTGCTCATGACGAACTCGGCGCCGCCGGCAAGCGCATTGCCGTTGATCGCAGCGATCACGGGCTTGAAGAAGCTCGCGCTACGCAACAGTGCCGCGTGCAACTGCTTGCGATCCTGGGCGAACTGGATTTCCCATTCGTCCTGAGGCGCCCGGGTCCGCATCATGAGCGGTATGAGCGTGCCGAGGTCGCCGCCTGCGCAAAACGCCTCGTGGCCTGCGCCGGTGACGACGACGGCGCGCACGGAATCGTCGTCGGCCACGCTTTGCCAGAACGCTGCCAGGCGCACCACCATCTCGGGCGACAGGGCATTGCGTTTCTCGGGACGGTTCAGAGTGACGACGGCGACACCGTCGTGTCGTTCGACGAGCAGATGGGGCGTGGGCGTCATGCTGGCATTCCGGGTTGGGGTCGGGTTTCGCGGGACGAGGCCTGAGCTTTCAGCCAGTCGGCGACGCGCTGGCGCAGGGCCGGATAGTCGGCCTTGCCATTGGGGCCACGCCCCAGGCTGGCCACCAGCATCACGTGGCGGGGCGTCTTGTGGCCGGCCAGTCGCTCGCGTACGTGCGCGCTGATCTGCGCTGCCGTCAGATCGCTGGCGGGCGCGCTTTCGACGATGGCCGCGACAACTTCTCCGAAGCGCTCGTCGGGAATGCCGACGACCACCGCGTCCCTGACCGGAGCAAGCTGCTTTATGCATTCTTCGACTTCTTCGGGGAAGACCTTTTCTCCGCCCGTGTTGATACTCACCGAGCCGCGTCCGAGCAGCACGATGCTGCCGTCGGCCTCTACGCGTGCAAAGTCGCCCGGGATGGCGCAACGTTCGCCATCGATCACGGGAAAGGTTTCGGCGGTTTTCTTCGGATCGCCGTAGTAGCCGAGGGGAACGGCGCCACGTACGGCGACGCGTCCCGCGACACCGCTGCCGGGGCGCACCGGGCGTCCGGCGTCGTCGATGACGAATGCGTTGCGGCCCAGGGTGAACCGAGCGGAGGCGGTTCTTTGTCGGCTGGAAGTGATGGCGCGACCCATGCCGCTGGCTTCGCTGCTGTTCAGGAAATCGATGAGCATGACGGCCGGGGCGTGGCGCAGCAGGCGAGCCTTGTTGGTGTCGCTCCACATCATGCCGGAGGACGACACGGCCTTGAGGCCGCTGATGTCCCAGCGTTCAGGCTCGGCGTCCAGCGCCTCGACCATGGGACGGCAGAAGGCGTCCCCCACAATGCAGAGGTCCGTGACGGCCGCGCGCTGGACGGTGGTGAGCAACTCTGCGGCATCGAAGTTCCGGCCGGTCAGTGTGACCAGCGTCCCTCCCCGGGACAGAATCGTGCCGGCGAATACATAAGCGGTGCCATGCATCAATGGCGCCGCCGGCAGGCCGCTCGGCGTCTTGCGCTGTGCCGCGGCATTGGCGACCCTGGAGCGCACGTGCTCGAGCCGGGCCTGCGGCGGGTCGTCGGTGGTGTTCGACGCCATGTACAGATCATGCTGGCGCCACATGACGCCGCGAGGCCGACCCGTCGTGCCGCCTGTATAGATGAGGATGATGTCGTCGCCGGAGCGTCCCCAGGGCGCCCGGGCCCGCTGTACAGCGGCGTGCGCCAGGCTCGCATAGGACTGCGCCCAAGCGGGGCAGGGAAAAGTTCCGTCGTCGACGTGGATCCAGAGCCGGACCTTGCGGCAGCGCGCCCGTATGGCTTCGATGGTCTCGGTGAATTCACCGTGAAAGACCACCGCGACAGCGTCGGCGTTGTCCCACAGATAGTGCAGCTCTTCTTCGCGGTAGCGATAGTTGGTGTTCACGGGGACGAGGCCTGCCTTCATGCAGCCAAATGCACTTTGCAGGTAGGCGGGGCCGTTACGCAGGTACAGGGCGACTTTGTCCTGTCGTTGGACGCCCGCCTCGAGCAAGGCGTGCGCAATGCCGTCGGCTGCGGCGTCGAACTGTTGCCACGTAATCCGCTCCTGGCCATGAACCTGCGCGATGGCTTCGGGCGTCGTGGCGGCTATGGCCTCCCAGACATCCGCGAAATTCCATTCTCCGGGCATGGACGATTCCTCATTCGGATTTTGTTCCGTATTCGGTCATTGTTCTGTTTTTGGAATCGAGCGTCAAATTGGTGTTTTCCCTGGGGTCATGGGTTCGGCGACGCAAAGCTGGGCACCGGCGAGTCTGTCGTGTCGTCCTGTGCACCGTGGACGACGACGGCGCGCCGGCCCGGCCGGGCAGCGCCTCGCAGCCGGCATGTCGCTCGGATTAACCCGGCGTGGAAAAGCCCGGAGACGTTTCGACGTCCGGCCTCATCGTTCAGATGGAAGTGACTCAGCGCCAGGGGGCTGAAGGCCCCTGGGGCGTGGGCGCCAGGCTCACGGGGCCGCCGAGGGCGGGGCAACCAGGCTGGGCGCGGCAGTGCGGATGCGCCGCCCTGCAATGAGCATCAGCAGGGCGAGCTGGCCGTGTTCCCGGCGCATGCAGGGAACAACGCGCTACGCCGGGATGACGATCCGCGAATCATCCCGGTTGCCCCATTCTCCCCAGGAGCCCACGTAGTTCCGAACCCGGGGATACCCCAGGGACTTGAGGGCGAGAAAAGTATTGGCCGAGCGATAGCCGCCATGGCATACGGGGATGATGGTCTTGTCCGGTGTGACGCCCTTCGAGAGATAGAGATCACGAATCTCGTCCGGCGTCCGAAACGCGCCGTCGTCGTTCAGATGTTCGCGCCAGAAGACGTGCACAGCGCCCGGGATCGTGCCGGCCCGGCGGGCCCGTTTTTCGGTCCCCCGATATTCGGATTCGCGTCTGACATCGACGATCACGGATTGGCTGTCATCGATCGCCCGCTCGACATCGAAGCGCGTCGCCAAAAGTTCGAGGTCGGGCGTGGCCTTGAAGGGAGGAGATGTCGGCGGCGCTTTCGCAGGGTCCACGGGCAAAGGGGCTTGCGCCACGCGGGCGAGCCCGTACCCGGCCGATGTCCATGCCCGGGTGCCGCCATCCAGGATCCGGACGTGCGGATGGCCCAGCATCGACAGCAGCCAGACAGCGCGAGAGGCTCGCTCGCCGGTCTCGTGATCGTAGATCACGACCGGCTCGGCCAGGGACACGCCACGGCTACCGAAGAGTGCCTGCACCATGCCGAGAAAACTGTGCAGCGGGGCGTCCGACGTATCGAAGAGGCTCACCCCGTAAAGATCGAGATGCCTGCTGCCTTCGATATGGCCGACGGCGAAGTCCTCCGCGGGCCGCAGGTCGATGAGCAAGGCCGAGCCGAGCATCTCGCGCAGTTCAGGAGCGTCGATCAGATATTTTCTGTCGGGAAAATCGGCAATCGACATGGCGACCTGTTCCTGTCGGAGGGTGCTGGGGGCATCGAACGATCAAAAGGGACCTCACGCCTGCCGCTGCGCTGCGGCGCTGCCTCGCTCGCATCGGGAACCCAAGCATACCGTAGCCCCGTCAACCAGCCGCCTTCTCGATCCCGTCGCCGGCGATGCTCGGCTACACCGCGGCGAGCAGCGCACCGCGCTCCGGTGTCGGGCTGGCATGACCCGCCAGCCTGGCCACATCCCAGAAGCCCGCCGGCGAGCTTGCCACCACGGGCACCCCCAGTTCCCGCTCCACCTGGGGCACGACATCCAGCGTCATCAGGCCGCCGCACGAGAGCAGGATGGCGTCGCTGCCGGGTGCCGCCGCGTGGACTTCCCGGCACAGCCCGACCAGTTCGGGCGTGCCCACCGACTGCATGGCTTCGACGCCTGCCACGCCCAGGCCGCGGCAGACCGTCGCCTCGAAGCCTTCTTCGGCGAGGTAGCGCAGCAGGCACGCGTTCACTTCCTCGACGTAGCCGGTCGCCACGGCCACGCGCCGGGCGCCGAGCGCGCGCAGCCCTGCGACGATGGCATCGCTCATGGTGGTGCAGGGCAGCCCGGTGGCGGCCCGCATCTGCGTGACCAGTTCGCGGTTGAAGGCCGGACCGCGGTAGAAGCTGAGCGACGTTCCCATCAGCGAGATCGCCTGCGCACCGGCGTCGCGCAGCGCCCGGGCGTGATCGAGGACAGTGTCGATCACGCCGTCGTAGCCCGCGGGCGTGACCGAGGTCAGGCCGAGCCCGCGGGCGATGAACCTGAGCTGCGGGAACAGAACCGTACCGTCGGGCGGGACGCGGCCATGCGCGGGCGGCACGATCAGGCCGATCAAAGGGGCGGTGGCGCCGGCGGGCTGGGCGGGTGCGGACATGGCGATCGTCATCAATTGAACGTGAGTTGGGATTTCTGGATGACCTCGACCCAGCGCTGCTCCTCCATGGGCAGCCAGGTCGCGAGTTCGGCGGCCGGCCGGAAGCCGACCTCGGCGCGCTGGCGCTGGTAGGTCTCGGCGAGCTGCGGTGAGGACAGCGCCTGCTGCAGCGCCTGTTCGAGCGCGGCGATGCTGGCCGCCGGCGTACCCGCGGGCGCGAGCAGGAAGAGCGTCGGCAGTGCGGCGAAACCGGGGAGCACCTCGCCGATGGCGGGTACGTCGGGCAGCCCGCTGTAGCGCTGCGGGGCCAGGACGCCGAGAATCCGGGCGCGGCCGGCCTCGGCCTGCGGCACGACGGCCTGCAGCCCGGAAATGCTCACGTCCACGTGCCCGCCCAGCAGCGCCTGCACCGCCGGATTGCCGCCGTTGTAGGGCACGTGCACCAGGTCGATCCGGCTCAGCATCTTCAGCAGCTCGCCGCTCAGGTGGTGCATGGAGCCGATGCCCACCGAAGCGTAGGTATAGCGGCCGGGATCCTTGCGCGCCATGTCCAGCAGCTCCTGCAGCGACTTGGCCGGGCTGTCGGCCGGTACCGCCAGGGCGAGGCCCGCTTCGCCGACCACGGCGACCGGAGCAAAGCTCTTCTGCAAGTCGTAGCTCACTTTGTCGAATACGTGCGGCGCGAGCAGCAGCGAAGAGTCGGCAAAGAGCAGCGTGTTGCCGTCGGGTGCGGCGCGGGCGACCGTGCCTGCGGCGATGGTGCCGCCCGCGCCCGGCCGGTTCTCGACCAGGACCGGACGTCCCAGGGGCTTGGCCAGCGCCTCGCCCAGCGAGCGGGCCAGGGTGTCGACGCCCCCGCCAGGGGCAAAGCCGACGACGATGGTGAGCGGCGGCGTCTGGGCATGGGCGCCCGCAGCCAGGGTGAGCGTGCAGGCCAGGGCGGCGGCCAGCGTGGCGAAATGTCGAAGCATGGAAGACCTCGTGGTCGGTGGACAGGAAGGTGCCGCGCGCGGCGAGCGGCGACGCGCCACCCTGCCGGGCGCAGGGCCGGCAAAACGGAAAGGGGTCGGATCGGGACGGGCTAGACGGCGGGCGTGCGCAGCCTGAGCCCGGGCGGGGCGTGGGGCGGGCGCATCCAGGGCGAGGGCATCACGTAGCGATCGTGGCCCGTGCCGCAGCGCGGCGGCGCGGGCTGGAAGAGGCCCGCCGGAAAGCGCGCAGCAAAGCCCGAGAAGTCGGCGCGCCCCTGCACCACGTGGCGGGTGGCGGCCCGCTGCGCGGCAGCCTCGTCACCGTCGAGGATGGCCTGCACGATGGCGGCATGTTCGCGACAGGAGGCGGCCATGCGATCGGTCTCGCCGAAATGGCGCATGCGATACGGATGGGTGCGCTGGCGCAGCAGCCGAAGCTGGCTGGCCAGGTAATCGTTGCCGGCGCTGCGATAGATGACTTCGTGAAAGGCCGTGTTCGCGTCGTCGTAGCCGTCGGCCCGGCGCCGTGCGCGCTGCGGCTGGGCGGCGCGATGGGCGCGCTGCAGCGCGGCCCTGCCGTCGGCGTCAATGCGGCGGGCGGCCAGGCCAGCGCACAGGCCTTCGAGGTGGGCCAGCGTCTCGAACATGTCGGCCAGCGTGTCGGCGTCGAGTTCGGCGACGAAGATGCCCACGCGGGGAACGATGCGCACGAAGCCCAGGGCGGAAAGTTGCAGCAACGCATCGCGCACGGGGGTGCGCGAGACCCCGTATTGCTCGGCGAGCGCCTTTTCATCGAGGGTCATGCCGGGCCATAGGCGGGCATGGACGATGTCGTCTTTCAGGCGCTCGCGGATCAGGTCCGAAGCGGTGTCGCTGGAGGCGGTAGACATGAGGGGTTCGCAATCGGAAGCGGGCAGTTGCGGACCATTATGGGAAGCCGGAATTGATATATCAAGGCGCAATTCCGGGGTGTGGGAAGATGCCCGAAGACGGTGCGGCCGCTGCTTCGTGAGCGTGCGCGCATGCCCGGTGCTGGTGCCTTCGGCACCGCGGCGACCCTGGGCGCAGGGCCCGCCACGGTGTCGGGAATGACGGCACAATGCGCAGCGTCGGCCGACGCGGTCATTCCAACCGGATGTCGTTCGTCCTGATGACGTCCATCCACTTCTTGCGCTCGGTGTGCACATAGGCGTCCATGTCCGCGGGCGTACCCGGCATGGGTTCCAGGCCGAGCGCGGCCAGGCGCTGCTTGACGGGCGCGGAGGCCAGCGCCTGCTGCAGGGCGTCGCTCACTTGCGCGACGAAGGCATCGGGCGTGCCGGCCGGCACGACCAGGCCCTGCCATGCATAGGCCTCGAACCCGTCCAGCCCTTGCTCCGCGAGGGTGGGCACCTCGGGCGCGCTCGGGATGCGCTCCTTGCTGGCCACGCCGACGGTGCGCAGCTTGCCGTCCTGCAGGTACTGCAGGACGCTGGCGGTGTCGATCACGCCCACCTTGATCTGCCCGCCCAGCAGGTCGATCACGGCCGGCGCCGCGCCGCGATACGGCACGTGGACCAGCTCGAGCCCCGAGCGTTCGCGCAGCAGTTCGCCGGCGAGATGGTGGGGGCTGCCCAGGCCGGCCGAACCGTAGCTCACGTCGCCGTCGTTCGACTTGGCCCAGGCGACGAATTCCTTGAAGTCCTTGGCCGGCACGTCCGGCGACACCGTGACCAGCAGCGGAAAGCGCGCCAGCATGCCGACCGGCTTGAAGTCCTTTTCGACGTCGTAGGGCAGCTTGGCGAACAAGCCCGGGTTGGCCGCCAGTGTGGCGAAGTCGGCGGTGAAGACGATGTTGCCGTAGTCCTTGGAGCGCGCGGTGTATTCGGCGGCGATGTTGGTCGCCGCGCCGGGCTTGTTGCTGACCATGATGGGTCGGCCCAGCGTCTTGCTCATCTGTTCGGCAATCGTGCGGGCCAGCACGTCCGAACCGCCGCCGGCGGCGTAACCGACCACCCATTCGATGGGGCGTTCGTTCGACTGGGCGAGGGCGGGGTTGCCCACGGTCAGGGCGGCCGCGCAAGCCAGCGCGCCGACGAGGCGGCGCCGTGTAATGGAAAACATGTCTCCTCCGTAGGATATTCGGATTGCGTTAGATATTTACAAACGCGTTTGTCGAATCATACGGAAACCCGTGGCCGCCGCCACGGGGTTTTCCCGGTGAGCCGGCGCGCCGACGACCGGGGGGCCGGGGCCGTCGCGCCCACGCCAGGCCGGCCGACTGCGCTAAGCTTGGCCACGGGCCAAAGCGCAGGCCTCGCCGTTTACGGCGAGGTCGAGCCAGGCAAGTCCATCCTGGCGCCGAAGGCGCCCCCGTCCTGTGGCGAGGAAGCTCCCGCCTTCAGGCGGGAGTGACTCACCGCTCAAGACAACGAAACACGAAGGAGAAACGATGCAAGCCCACTCTGCACCCGCGTCGGGCCAGGCGCTGCTGGCCGAGCTGGAAGGGCGCCAGCCCCCGTATCCCGCCTGGTTCGCCTGGGCGCTGGACCAGGAACCCGAGCGCGAGCGCGTCGACGTCGGCGACGACACTACGGTGGAAATGCTCACCTGGGGCGAGCCGGGCAAGCCCGGGCTGCTGCTCCTGCACGGCAACGCGGCGCATGCCGACTGGTGGAGCTTCATCGCACCGTACTTCGCCGAGCACTACCGCGTGGCGGCGTTCTCCTGGTCGGGCATGGGCAATTCCGACTGGCGCAAACAGTATTCGCTGGCTGCCTATGCCGACGAAATCGATGCCGTGGCGCAGGCTGCCGGGCTGTTCGATGCGCCGCAGAAGCCGGTAGCGGTGGCGCACTCCTTCGGCACCTTCCCGGCCCTGGTCTACGGCGCGACCCGCGGCGAGCGGCTCGCGGGCCTGGTGTCCATGGACTCGGCCATCCTGAGCCCGGCCGACCGCGAGCGCCTGGGCCGGCAGAGCCGTCCTACCGAGGACGCCGAGCCGCATCGCGTGCACCCGACGCTGGAATCGCTGGTGCAGCGTTTTCGCTTCATGCCGCCGCAGCCCTGCGAGAACCTCTACGTCGTCGACCACATCGCCCGGCGCTCGGTCTACACCATCATGCCCTGGGAGAAGGACGGCCCGGGCTACACCTGGAGCTTCGACCCGTCGATCCGCCAGACGCTGGAGCGCGGCGACCCCACCGAGCCCCTGCGCGCGCTGCGCTGCCCCGTGGCCTTCATCGATGGCGAGCAGTCCGCGCTCATGGACAAGGACGCCCAGGCGGTGCGCGCGGCCCTGGTGCCCGATGCGCCGGTGATCCGCATCCCCAACGCGCACCATCACCTGATGGCGGACCAGCCGATGGCGGTGGTCGCGGCGCTGCGTGCGCTGCTGGCGGTCTGGCCGGGGGCACGCTGAGTGCCGGCGGAGCCGTCGGTGCGTACCCTTGGCCAGGACGCGCCGGCCGCACCGCGGTCACGTCATCCTGGGTAGGGCCGCTCATGCATGCCCGAGGCGCAGCAGGGTCAACCTCCCAAGCCGTATGTCCCGACAATAGTGCCGTCATCGGCACCTGCGTCGCATTGCGCGGATCGCCGCAGTGCGCATGATCGCCGTGCCGGCCGGCCGGCCTTAGCCGTGCCTGGCCGCCCCCAACTGATCCCGCTTGATCTTCTTTGCCAGCGACCACTTGTGCACCTCGGTGGGGCCGTCATAGATGCGAAAGGCGCGGACCTCGCGCAGCACCTGCTCGACGATGGTGTCGCGCGAGACGCCCAGCCCGCCCATCACCTGAACGCAGCGGTCGGCCACGCGATACAGGGCTTCGGACACCGCCACCTTGGCCATCGAGCTTTCGGTCGTGGCGAGCGAGCCGCCGTCCAGCGCATCGGCGCACCAGTCGATCATCAGGGCGGCCTGCTGCAGGTCGATGAGGTTCTCGGCCAGCATGAAGCCCACGCCTTCGTGGTCGATCAGCAGCTTGCCGAAGGCCTTGCGGGTAGTCGCGTATTCGGTGGCGATCTCGTGCGCGCGCGCCGTCGAGCCGAGCCAGCGCATGCAGTGCGACAGGCGCGCCGGCGAGAGGCGCACTTGGGCATAGCGCAGCCCGGCGTCGACTTCGCCCAGCACCTGCGTCTGCGGCACGCGCAGATTGTCGATCGCGACCAGCGAATGCCCGCCCGGCATGGAGCTGTCGATGGTGTCGAGCACACGTTCGATGCGCACGGCCGGGTTGGGCAGGTCGACCAGGAACATGGTGGCCGCGATGCGGTCCTTGGGGCCGGTGCGGGCCATGATGATGCCGACTTGCGCGCCGTCCGCGCCGGTGATGAAGGCCTTGCGTCCGTTGATGACCCAATCGTCGCCATCAGGCTCGGCCGTGGTCATCAGCATCGACGGGTCGGAGCCGGCACCGCCCTCGGCGGCGGGCTCGGTCATGAAGAAGGCCGAGCGCGCCTGTCCGCTCACCAGCTTGTCGAGGAACGCGGCCTTCTGTGCCGTGGTGCCCACCTTGCCGATCAGGAACATGTTGCCCTCGTCCGGCGCCATGGTATTGACTGCGACCGGGCCGAGCGGCGAGAGGCCCGAGGGCTTGAGGACGGCGGCGGTCTCGCGCTGCGTCAGATGATCGCCGTCGGGCAGGATGTGGGGCGTCATGAGGCCGGCTGCGCGGGCCTTGTCGCGCAGTTCGGCCACCAGCTCGGCGCTGGGGCCGTGGTCAGTGTTGCGCGGATCGCGCTCGTAGGGCACGACGACCTCGCGTACGAAGGCCTCGACGCGCCCGGCGATCGCTACGCTGCGCTCGGTGGGGCAGGGGGTGAACAGCATGGTGATCCTCCTCGGTGATGGGGCGCAGTGGCGGCCACTTATAGGATAAAATTGTAGGATGGTTTTAACGAGCCGTCAGCCATTCCGGGCAGTTGGCGCCGGTCCTGTCTATTTCTATGCCGCGTTCTCTGCCAAGCGCTATGGCCGCCTCCGATCCTGCCGATCCGGTGAACGCTGGCCGATCCGCTGCTGATCAAGTCTTCCACGGCATTCTGGCGGCATTGGAAGCACGCTCGCTCGTGCCGGGCCAGCGTCTGGTCGAGGCGGATCTGGCCACACAGTTTGCCGTCGGCCGCAATTCGGTGCGAGAGGGCCTGCAGCGGCTGGTCGCCGAAGGCCTGGCCGAGCAGCCGCCGCATCGCAGCGCGACGATCCGGCGCCTGTCCGAACAGGAAACGCTGGACGTGCTGGACGTGGCCGAGCGCATGACGGGCCTGCTGGCCCGCTCGGCGGCACGCGGTGCGCGCGATCCCGCGCGCGCTCCGGCGCTGCCCGCAGCCCTGGCCGCGCTGGCGCGGGCACATGAGGCGAACGACGACGCGGCGTTCTCGGACGCTCGCCGCCAGTTCTACCGCGCCCTGCTGCGCATGAGCGCGAACCGCGAACTGGCGCGGCTGTTCCCGTCGATCCAGATGCCCATCGTGCACGCGCAATACCGCATTCCGGGCCTCGCGGCGCTCCGCCTGGCGGACTATGGCCGGATCGCCGACGCGGTGCTGCGCGGCGACGCCGAGGCGGCCGATGCCGCCGGCATGGCGCACGTGGGCCGCGTGCGGGCTGCGTTGCTGGCTCGTCCTGAGACACCGTGAACGCACCCTTCGCCATGCATGCCGAACCGAGCGGGGTGCCGCAGGCGAGCCGCCCGTGCTGGGTCAACGATGGGACAATGCTGCCCCGGCGCGCTCAGCGGCGGGGAAAGGCTGCGGCCGCCACCTCCCGGAAACGCCTGGCTGCGGGACTCTCCATCTCGGCCTTGTACGCAAGGGCCAGGGCGATGGATCCGGGCGCCGGCAGATCCGACAGCCGGCGGATGGCGACCTTGTCGCTTGAGAATCGCTCCATGACGGACGGTACCAGGGCGATGCCCAGGCCGCTCTCGACCAGCGCCAGAAGCGTATGGACTTGCGTTGCTTCCTGCGCGAGCTGCGGAAAGAAACCGGCCGATTGGCAGGCGGACATCGCCGCCGCCCGCAGGCCCGGACTGGTCTCTTCGGAATACATCAGGAAGGGCTCCTCCTGAAGGTCCTGCAGCCGTAGGCGAGGCCGGCCCGCGTGCGGGTGGCCGACCGGCAGGGCGGCAACGAAGTCTTCCCTTTCCAACTGGACCAGCGTGGCTCCTGAGGTGTAGACCACGGGCGTGCGCACGAGCCCGATGTCGAGCGCGTCTTCATCGAGCATGTGCATGATGCGCTCCGAGGTTGCCTGGCTCAACACCAGGCGGACCCTGGGATGGTCGGTACGAAAGCGTGGTACCAGTTTCGGCAGCAGCGCATAGGTGGTCGAGCCGACGAAACCGATGCGCAGGATACCTCCTTCGCCGGAGTTGGCCGCGCGGGCCGCTTCGACGAACTGTTCGCCGTGGAAGATCGCGCGCCGGGCTTCGAGCAAGGCGGCCTGGCCGCTGTGAGTGAGCGCCACGCCGCTGGCCTCGCGGCGGAACAGGGCTACCCCGAGATCGGCCTCGAGCTTCTGTATGGAAACGGAAAGCGCCGGCTGCGTCATGTGCAGCCGCTCGGCCGCACGCCGGAAATTCAGGACCTCGGACAACACGACGAACTGGCGGATGCGGCGCAGATCCATGGGCGCGGCGGGCGGAGAAGGCAATGGGCGCAAGTCTAACCCGAAGCCCCTGATAAACATCGTCTATTGCCAGCCCGCAATAAAGAATTGGACCGGTCCCCGGCGCGCTTTTAGTCTAGCGGCAATCCAGGCGGCCATCCGACGGCGAGGACGGGATCTGGATACAAATCCAATGAGGAGACACGAAATGTCAAGACATCCAACGAAGGTGTTGTTGGTCGTCGCCATGCTGCTGGGCGTCGTCCGGCTGGCGGCCGCGGCAGACTATCCGGAACGCCCCATCAATATCGTCGTCCCTTTCCCGCCCGCGGGAGCTTCGGACGTGCTGGCGCGCCTGATCGGCGAAAAACTCTCCGCCGAGGTGGGCCAGCCGGTAACGGTCGAAAACCGCGCCGGTGCCGGTACCGTCATCGGTACCACCTATGTGGCGCGTGCCGAACCGGACGGCTATACGCTGCTGCTGACCAATAACGGCCTGGCCGTCAATGCGACGCTCAGCAAGGCGCTCACGTATGACACGCGTGCGCTCAGCGCGGTCGCCTATATCGGCGACCAGGCCAACGTACTGGTGGTTAACAACGGGGTTCCCGCCGGCACGCTGGATGAGTTCATTGCATTGGCGCGTGCCAATCCGGGCAAGATCGCCGTGGCTTCGGGCGGCAACGGCGGTTCGTCGCACCTGGCGCTCGAACTGTTCAAGATGCGCGCCGGCGTCAACCTGCTGCATACCCCTTACCGGGGCGGCGCTCCGGCGCTGACCGACGTGATCGGCGGACAGGTGCAGGGCTACTTCGACACCGTGTCGTCGAGCGCACCCTATGTGAAGGACGGAAAGGTGCGCGCTTTGGGCGTGACGACGCGCGAGCGCAGCTTCCTGCTGCCCGATGTGCCCTCGCTGATGGAGGCCGGGGTGCCGGACTATGACGCCAGCAATTGGAACGCCGTCTTTGCCCCGCCCGGCACCCCGGGGCACATCGTCGACCTGCTGAATACCAAGATCAACCGGATTCTTGCGATGCCGGAGATCCAGGAGAGGTTGAAGTCCTACGGGATTACGCCCCGGCCGGAAAAGCCGGAGTACCTGGTGACATTCCTCGATTCCGAAATCAAGCGCTGGGCCGCCGTCATCGAGGCCGGAAAGATCGAGTCGTATTGACGAAGTTCGAGCGCCATTCCTTGCGGCTCAAGCCCGCGCATCTTCAATCCTGGAAAGGAAACCCAAGCATGTCCGAGTACCAAACGATCAAGTATGAGACCCGCGGATTGTCGGCACGTATCACGCTGAACCGGCCCGAGGTGCGCAACGCCATCAACGACCAGCTCGAAGCGGAGGTCAAGCACGCCCTGCGGCGGGCCGATGCCGATGACGAGGTGCGTGTCATCGTGCTCACGGGAGCCGCCCCGTCGTTCTGCTCGGGTATCGATCTGAAGCGCCACAAGGGGCGTACCTCGCGCGAGGCCCGGGCGCATTTCGAGTCGTTCTACTGGGGGTTCCATACCACGCACCGCAGCCTGAGCAAGCCGACGCTGGCGGTGGTGAACGGCGCCGCGCGCGAAGCCGGCTGCACCATGGCCTACATGTGCGACATGATCATCGCCGCCGAATCCGCCAGCTTCGGCCTGCCTGCGGTCGATCGCGGGATCGTGCCGGCCTACCACATCGTGCACCTCCCCCGCCTGGTCGGGCGGCTGCGCGCCTTCGAGATCTGCTTTTCGGGCGATCCGATCAGCGCCGCTGAGGCGGCGCAACTGAACATCGTCAATCGCTGCGTGCCGGACGCCGAACTCGAAGCGCAGACCGAGGCGATGATCGAGCGCTTCGCCCACAAGCCGAAGGAAATGCTCAAGGTCGGCAAGGAGCTTTTCTATCGATTGATGGACATGGAGTTCGAGAAGGGCATACGCACGGCAGCCGACATCGTCGCCCTGCTGGCGAGCTATCCGGAGTCGAGGGAGGGCTTCAGCGCCTATGTCGAAAAGCGCGAGGCCGACTGGGGCACCGTGCAATGAGCGAGCCGACTGCAGCCGGCTTGCGCCCATTGAGCGGGCTGCGGGTCCTGGACCTGAGCCGCGTGCTGGCCGGCCCTTATTGCTGCGCGATGCTGGCCGAGCAGGGCGCCGAAGTGATCAAGGTCGAACGGCCGGGCCAGGGCGACGAGAACAGGCTCTGGGGACATCTGCTGCAGGGGGTGGGCGTGGACTATCTCAACGTCAACCGCGGCAAGCGGGGCATCACCGTCAATCTGCAGCATCGCCAGGGGCAGGAAGTCATCCGGCGGCTGGCGGCGGATACCGACGTGCTGGTGGAGAATTTCGTCGCCGATGCCACCCTGCGCTATGGCCTGACGTACGAGGATCTCTCGGAAATCAACCCGCGTCTCATCTATTGCTCGATCTCGGCCTACGGGGATCGGGGCCCGATGCGGGGGCAGCGCGGCTATGACGGGGCCATGCAGGCATTCACCGGCCATATGTCGATAACCGGAGAACCCGGCGGCGCTCCGGTGCGCTCGGGCGCCTCCGTCCTGGACATGAGCACCGGCATCGCCACCTACGGTGCCGTCCTGACGGCGCTGCTGGCGCGTGCGAGCACCGGCCGCGGGCAGAGGATATGCACCTCGCTCCTGAAGACGGCCCTCGCATTGATGGGCACGCACGGGGCCGCGTATCTCAATGCCGGCGTGCTGCCGCAACGCGCCGGCTCCGGCGTGAGCCATCTGGCGCCATACGGAGCCTACCGCACGCTGGACGGATACGTGGTGATCGGCGTGCTCAACGACGCGAGCTGGAGGCGTCTTTGCAGGCAATTGGGGCTGGCGCAACTGCCCGCCGATCCCCGGTTCTCGGACATGCAAGCGAGAGTCCTCCATCGCCGTGAGCTGGATGCGGTCATCGAGGACGTGGTGTCGACGCAGGCGACGGCGTATTGGTGCGCCTTGCTGGAGAAGGCGGGCATCGTCGTGGCTCCGGTGAATACCCTGGAGCAGGCGATGCAGCACGCGCAGGTGGCGCAGAACGCCATGGTGGGGTCCGTAGGCGAAGGAGAGCGCCGGTTGCGGCTGGTGTCCGGCCCCATGGACTTCGGGCAGTGGCAGCCGGCGATGGACCTTCCGCCGCCGCTGCTGGGCGAGCATACCGATCAGGTGCTCGGCGAAATCGGCTACTCGAATGCCGAGATCGCCGGGCTGAGAGCCTCTGGCGCGATATGAATTTTCAGGGAATGAGCATGTCGACCGAAGACGTACAACCCTATGTGTCGTATCGGGAGGAGGACGCGATCGCGATTCTCACGCTGAACCGGCCGGCCCGGCGCAACCCCATCACCGACCCCGGCATGATCGACGGCTTGCTCGCGGCGCTGGCCCGCGTCAATGCCGACCGTGGCGTTCGCGCTGTGGTACTGACGGGTGCGGGTAGCGCATTCTCGGCTGGCGGAAACGTCAGACGGATGGCGGCCGATCTGGACGAGCGGGCGCGATCCCCCGTGCGCACGCCCGCCTACTACATCGAAGGGATACAGCGCGTGCCGCTCGCCTTCCAGCAGTTGGAGGTACCTGTCATCGCCGCGGTCAATGGCCCGGCGATCGGCGCCGGCTGCGACCTGACCTGCATGTGCGATCTGCGCATCGCTTCGGACCGGGCCAGCTTTGCGGAGAGCTTCGTCAAGCTGGGCCTGGTGGCCGGGGACGGAGGGGCCTGGCTGCTGCAAAGAGCGATCGGGCCGGCCCGGGCCTGCGAGATGGCATTCACCGGCGACGCGATCGACGCCGCCACGGCGCTGGCCATCGGCCTGGTGTCCCAGGTGGTTCCGGCCGACGATCTGTTGCCCGCGGCGTTGCGGCTGGCCGGGCGCATCGCGGCCAATCCGCCCGATGCGGTCAGGATGACCAAGCGGCTCATGCTGCAGGCGCGGGAACAGACCTTGCCCGCCGCGCTCGAATCGGCGCGGGCACTGCAGGCCCTGGCGCAGACCACGCCGGAGCACCGGACAGCCGTCATGGCCTTCATGAGCCGCTGATACGCCGGCCGACTGGGACTGGCGCGCCGTGCTGCGCTGGCATGCCCTGGCGCTCAACCTGATGCGCATGCCGAGCCTGGGCAACGGGGGCGCAGCCTCAATCCGCCGTGATGTTGCCGGTCCTGACCACCTCGGCCCAGCGGTCGGCGTCGGTGGCGACGCGTTCGGCGAACGCGGCCGGCGTGCTGGTGGCGGGCACCATGCCCTGCGCCTCGAAGGCCTTGGCGATCTCGGGGCTTTCCAGGGCTTCGTTGATACTGGCGTTGAGCCGCTCGACGATCTCCGCGGGCGTGCCCTGGGGCGCCAATACGCCGTACCACATGTCGATGTTGCCCGTGTCGACGCCGGCCTCGGCCAGCGTGGGAACGTCAGGCAACTGCGGCAGGCGTTCGTCGCTGCCCGTCGCCAGGGCCTTGAGCCGGCCGGACTGGATGTGCGGCAGGGCCACGTGCACCGGCAGGAACATGTAGTCCAGGCGCCCGCCGAGCAGGTCCGTGACGGCGCCCGAGGTGCCCTTGAAGGGTACGTGCAGCAGTTCGACACCGGTCTTCTGCTGCAGCAGCGCCATCGCCAGGTGGTGCGGCGTGCCGACGCCGGGCGTGGCGTAGGTCAGCGCGCCGGGCTGGGCCTTGGCGTCGTCGAGCATCTGCTGCAGCGTTTCGGCCTGCTGTACCTTGGGGTTGGTGACCAGCAGCAGCGTGCCGAAAGACGTCAGTGCGACCGGGGTGAAGTCCTTGACCGGGTCGTAGGGCAGCGTCTTGTACAGGCTGCGGTTCATCACCAGCGTGTTCACCTGGACCAGCAGGGTGTAGCCGTCCGGATCGGCGCGCGCCACGCGTTCGCTGCCGATGTTGCCGCTCGCGCCGGCCACGTTCTCCACGATCACCGCCTGGCCGAGCCGCTCCGGCAGGCGTACCGACAGTTGGCGGGCCACCTGGTCGATACCGGTGCCGGGGGTGTAGGGCACGATCAGCGTGATCGGCCGTTCGGGCCAGGCCGCCCGTGCGGGATTGGCCGCGATCAGCGCGGCGGCGAACAGGGCCAGGCAGCCCATCCATCGTTTCTTCATGTCGTCTCCTGGTCTTCCACGCGGGCGCGTGTGCATGACTGGCCCGGGCGCCGTTGTGCGCCCGGATGTGAGGATCGATTAGGCCACCGCAGCCATGTGTAAGGGAAATTCAGAAATCACATGGATTGATAAGAACTGCATATGGATAGCCGGGATGCACGTCGGTCGAGACGGCCGGTCAGGACGACATCGACGGCAGATGTTCCGCCAGCGCGGCGTCGAAGGCGCGCATCTCATCCGTCTCGATCGCGCCGCGCCGGGAGATGCGGTAGAAGCCCAGCGGCAGCCGCGGCGGACCCAGCACGTCCATGCGCACGCGGTGGCGCCGGCAGGCCGAGACCGCGAAGGTGGGCACGACCGCCTCGCCGAAGCCGGCCTCGACCATGGAAATCATGGTGGCGAGAAAGCTCACCGGCACCACCTCGCCGGGGGTGATCGCGACCTTGTGCAGGTGAGCATCGATGGCCCGCTGGATCGGGTTGTCGGTGGGCAGGCTGATGAGGGTGGCGCCGCGCAGCGAATTCCAGCTCGCGCGGCCGAGCCGGGTCGGCATGTCCTGGGCCGGGGCGACGCGCATCAGGGGAAACTCGGCGATGCGCCGGCGCACCAGACCCGAGGCCACCTTGAAGAAGAAGCCCATGCCGAGGTCGGCGCTGCCCGACTCGACCATCTCCTGCACCGCGGGCAGGCTGCCGTCGAGCAACTGGATGCGCAGGTGGGGATGCGACTGGCGGAATCGCGCGAGCAACTGGGGCAGCAGGTGGGCCGAGACCAGCGGCGTGGCGGCCACGCGCAGTTGCTCGCGCGCCGCGCGGCCGAGTTCGCCCACCTCGGCGCCGGCGTCGTCGAGCTGGCGCAGCACGCCCTCGGCAACCACCGCGAAGCGCCGCCCGGCGTCGGTGAGCTGGACCGCGCGCGTGGTGCGGTCGAACAGGCGCGCGCCCAGTTGCCGCTCCACCTCGCGCACCAGAATGCTCAAGCCCGCCTGTGTCATGTGCGCCCGCTCGGCCGCCCGCGTAAAGTTGCCCGCCTGCGCGACGTACAGGAATGCACGGATCTGCCGCATCGACAAGTTCATTTGCGTTGCTCCATCGCGGCTGGCGTGCCCCGCGACGCATGAGACCGCGGGGGTGCGATCCAGGGCACAGCCGACCCGGCTCTGCCGGTCCGCCAGTGTCGCCTCCTCGAGGGGGCACGCGTCAGCGCGTAGGGGATGGGTCTCATTTCATTCCTTTATGAATCCATGTGATACCTAAACTTCTCTAATTCATCCTGTCAAGGCCTAATGCGATGCATCCGGTGCTGCGCGGCTAGCGGCACGTTCTGGAACACGATTGCACAGGTGAAGACATGGCAGAACAGATGACGATGGATGCGGACGTGGTGATCGTCGGCGGCGGCCCGGTGGGCGTGGGCCTGGCGATCGAGCTGGGGCAGCGCGGCGTGCGCTGCGTGCTGGTGGAGCGCTACCCGGAGCCGCAGCCGATACCCAAAGGCCAGAACCTGACCCAGCGCACCATGGAGCATTTCCACTTCTGGGGTGCCGAGCCGCAACTGCGCGCCGCGCGCACCATCCCGCCCGAGTACGGCATCGGCGGCCTGACCGCCTACGGCACCCTGCTGGGCGGCTACAGCTACGACTGGCTGCAGCGCGATCTGGTGCAGCCCTTCTATTTCCAGCGCAACGAGCGACTGCCCCAGTACGCCACCGAGGCCGTGCTGCGCGCCCGCCTGGCGCAACTGCCGAGCGTGCAGACCCTGTACGGCTGGCAGGCCGAACAGGTGGGCCAGGACGCCGAAGGCTGCACCGTGACCGTGGCCGAACGCAACGGCGGTGCGCAACGCACCTTGCGCGCCCGCTACGTCGTGGGCTGCGACGGCAGCCGCTCGCTGGTGCGCGAACAGGCCGGCATCGCCCAGAACCTCTCCGATCACGACCGCCTGATGGCCCTGGTCGTGTTCCGTTCGCACCGTTTGCACGAACTGCTCGCGCGCTTTCCGGGCAAGTCCTACTACAACGTGCTGCAGCCCGAGCTGGACGGCTACTGGAAGTTCTTCGGCCGCGTGGACCTGGGCAGCACCTGGTTCTTCCACGCCCCCGTGCCGGTCGGCACCACGCGGGAGAACTTCAACTTCACCACCTACCTGCAGCAGGCCGTCGGCGCCGAGTTCGACGTCGAGTTCCAGCACATCGGCTTCTGGGACTTGCGCTTTGCCGTTGCGCGCAACTACCGCGCCGGCCGCATCTTCGTCGCCGGCGACGCCGCGCACAGCCACCCGCCGTACGGCGGCTACGGCGTGAACACCGGCTTCGAGGACGCGCGCAACCTCGGCTGGAAACTCGCCGCCGCGCTGCAGGGCTGGGGCGGCGAAGCGCTGCTCGACTCCTACGACCAGGAACGACGTCCGGTATTCGAGTCGACCGCGCGCGACTTCATCGCCCGCTCGATCGAGACCGATCGGGAGTTTCTGCACACTTACGACCCCGCACGCGATCGCGCCGCCTTCGAGGCCGCGTGGAACGCGCGCAGCCAGGGCGCGGTGGGCGAAGTGCATGCCTTCGAACCGCATTACGAAGGTTCGGGCGTGGTCGTCGGTTCGCCGGCCGGCGCCCAGGGCGGCAGCGCGGTCGGCAAGCACGCCTTTCCCGCACGACCCGGCCATCACCTCGCCCCGGCCACGCTGGCCGATGGACGCAGCGTGTACGAAGCGTTCGGCGACGGCTACACCTTGCTGGCACTGGATGCGCCGGCCGAGGCCGTGGCGGCATGGTCCGATGCCGCGCGCACGCTGGGCCTGCCCATGACGGTGGTCGAGGACCGCGGTGGCCAGGCGCGCGAGCGGTACGAGGCGCAACTGGTGCTGGTGCGGCCCGACCAGTTCGTGGCGTGGGCGGGGGACGAGGCTGCGGCCGGCGAGGCGTGCACGGTTCTGCAGGCTGCGGCCGGGCTGAACTGAGCAGCCAGCGGCGGCGCGGCAGGTCGGGGCGTTGTCCTGAGGCAAGGCCCGCAGCCGGCGGTCCAGGTCGATGCACAACGGTGCCGGCGTACGGTCCCGCCAGGGAGCTAGGCGCGGAACCACCCCGGAATCTCGCCGCGCCCGGAGGGAATACGCAGCGCTTTCACATAGCTGTACTCGTGCAAGGTCGCTGCGCAGTGCTCCCGCCCGTAGCCGCTCGCCTTCGTGCCGCCGAAAGGCGTGCCCATCATGCCTCTGCGATAGTTGTTCAGGAACACGATGCCGGCCTCGATCTGCCGGGACACGCGCAGGCCTCTGCCGGCATCGGCCGTGTAGACGGCGGCCACCAGGCCGAACTCGGTGCCGTTGGCAAGCGCCACGGCCTCGTGTTCGTCGCCGAAGGGCGTCACGCACACGACCGGCCCGAAGATCTCTTCAGTGAAAGCCGCCATGTGAGGCGTGACGCCGGTCAGCACGGTCGGCGCCACGAAGAACCCGTCCGCGAGGGCCGGATCGGTGGGCAGGTCCGCCTGGGCAGCGATCGCCGCGCCCTCGGCGACGGCCTGCCGGATGTGAGCTAGCACTTTCTGTTGCTGAGGCCGGCTGACCAGCGGGCCGACCTCCGTCTCGGCGTGCAGGCCGTCGCCGACCCGCAGGCCGCGCACGTGCGAGCAGAGTCTGTCCACGAAGCGCGCCATGCAGGTTTCGTGCACGAGGATGCGGGAGGCCGCCGTGCACGCTTCCCCCTTGTTGAAGAAAGCGGCTTCGGCGCAGTCGGCGGCCGCCTGCTCCAGGTCGGCGTCTTCGAATATCACGACGGGGTTCTTGCCGCCCAGTTCGAGCAGGACGGGTACGTGGCGTCCGGCTGCTGCGGCGAGCACCTGCGCGCCGGCGCCGGGCGAGCCCGTGAAGGAGATCTTTCGCACCAGCGGATGGTGCGTCAAGGCGATGCCCGCGGCGGGCCCCGCGCCTGGAACGACGTGCAGCACGTCATCGGGCAGGACGTCGTTGAGCAGTTCGACGATGCGGATCGCGGTCAGCGGCGCCTGTTCGCCCGGTTTCAGCACGACCGTGTTGCCGGCTGCGAGCGCCGGCGCGATCTTGGCGCCGGCATGGATCGGAGGCCAATTGAAGGGAAGGATCGCGGCGACCACGCCGAAGGGTTCGCGCACCGTCGCCGTGTAGAGATTGCCATAGTCGACGAACTCGCCGCCGGGCCGCTCGGCCAGCGCGGCGAAGAACTCGAACGAGGCCACGAGGCTCGTCAGATCCATCCGGAGCGCGTCCTTCATCGGTTTGCCGTTCTCCCGGCACAGCAGTCGTGCCAGCTCTTCCTTGTGTGCGGCCAGCCGTTGCGCTGCGCGCCGCAGGAACTGGGCGCGATCCGCTCCCGTGCGCAGACGCCAGTCCTGGCGGAACGCGGCATCGGCGACGCGCACGGCGCGATCGACTTCGGCTTCGCCGCACCCCTGGACGAGCGCCATCTGTCGTCCCGTCGCCGCTTCTTCCACCGTGAACCGGTCGGCTGTCGATCCGGACGACCATCGGACTCGCACCGGCTCATTTGCACTATCGATCATTTTCCTGCTCCTTGGTTTGGGTTAAACATGTGTTTGGAACTGTTGTATTATCGAATTGTTCCCCCTGGGCTTCAACCGCAAGGAGCATCATGAGCGAGCAGCTCGGCATCGACGACACGCATGATCCAGCCAGGACGAGTTGGGTGGAGGGTAGCGAGCCCGGAGGTGCATTTCCCATTCAGAATCTGCCCTTCTGCACGTTCCTGCTCGAGGGGCGGCCGAGGATGGGGGTCGGGATCGGCGCGGCGGTTCTTGACCTGCAGGCGTTGAACCGAACCGGGCTGCTGGGCTCTGGCGTGGGTGACGCACTGGGCGGGCAGCCGGGCGACCTGCGCCGATTGATGGCGCTGCCGGCCGGCACACGCAGGGAACTGCGGCGACGCTTGTCCGGCGTGCTCTCGATGGGCGCGGACGCCCGCTCGACCGTCCAGGCCTGTCTGCATGAGCCGTCGTCCCTGACGTTCGCGCTCCCCGCGCAGCCCGGCAATTTCACCGACTTCTTTTCGTCGATCCATCACGCGCGCAACGCGGGCGAACTGCGTCGGCCGGGCAACCCGCTGCTGCCCAACTTCCACCATCTGCCGGTGGCCTACCAGGGGCGCGCCTCGACGGTCCGCGTGAGCGACACCGACGTCATCCGGCCCAGCGGCCAAGTGCTTCCGGAAGGCGGAACCGAGCCGGCCTTCGCGCCGACGGCGATGCTGGATTTCGAATGCGAACTCGCGGTCTGGCTGGGCGGCCCGACGCCGCTGGGGCAGCCGGTCCCGCTGTCCGACGCGTGGGCCCATGTCTTCGGCATCGGCCTGCTGAACGACTGGTCGGCGCGGGATATCCAGCTCTGGGAGTCGCAGCCGCTGGGGCCGCTTCTGTCGAAGAGCTTCCTGACGAGTGCTTCGCCCTGGGTGGTGACGGCGTGCGCGCTCGCACCGTTCCGAGTACCCGCCGCGCCGAGGCATCGCGACGCCCCGAGGTTGCTTGCCTACCTGGACGCGCCCGAGGATCGTGCCGCCGGTGGGCTGTCGGTAGACCTGCGGGTAGCGCTCCGGACCCCCGCGATGCGCGCGCGCGGCTTGCCTGCGCAGACGATCGCCACACCGCGCTTCAAGGATCACTACTGGACCATTGCGCAGATGCTGGCGCACCTGACGAGCAATGGTTGCCCGCTGATGCCGGGGGACGTGCTGGGCACCGGCACGGTGTCAGGGCCCGGGCGCGGCGAGCTGGGCTGCCTGCTTGAAATCAACCGGCTGGGCCGCGAATCGCTGCACTTGCCCAGCGGCGAAACCCGCACGTGGCTCGAAGACGGCGACGAGGTGGTGATCGCCGGGGCCTGCAGCGCGGCGGGCTACGTGCCCATTGGCCTGGGCGACGTTCGGGGCCGCGTCGTGCCGCCGCACCACCAACCCCACCCCTGGAGAGACTGGACATCATGACAGCATTCATTCGGCGTATCGTCACCGGCATCGACCGGGAAGGCAGATCCTGCATCGTCGAGGACGGCCGCTCGCCTGCGGAAAGGACCGTCGAGGCACGGCCCGGCTATCGGGTCACCAACCTGTGGTGTACCGCGCGAGGCGCGGCGCTCGACGCGGACGACGCCATCGCCGGCCACCAGGGCGTGCAGCCGCCTGCGGGCGGGACAATCCTGCGGGTGATCGACGTGCCGCCCGAGGCTGCGGATGAGCAGGCGCGACGTGCGGCTGTCGAGGCGACCTTCCGCAGCATGTTTCCCGATGCCCACCGCGACGGTACGGTGAACGCCGCCGCCCATCCGGGCATGCACCAGACTCCCACGGTCGACTATGCGATCGTTCTGGAAGGCGAACTCACGGCGATTCTCGAGGCGGACGAAACCGTGATGCACGCGGGGGACGTCCTCATTCAGCGGGGCACCCAGCACGCCTGGGCCAATCGCTCCGGCCGTCCGGCCAGGATCGCCTTCATCCTCGTCGACCCCTCCTGACCCGTACACGCCGCCGCGTTGCCGTCGCGCGGCGGTGGCGTGCGCTTTTTTTCCGCGCGTACGCTCGCCAAACCGCGCCTAGCGTCAGTACAATCGTTTCCAACGGCTGTTGGGCAACCGGCAGCTTCACGTCTTCGGAAACTGCTCGACAAGGCCGCAGGATGCCCAGGGTACCAGCCAGTTCGGACGGGGCCTCCAGGCTTCGCATCATCGAATCCGCGCTCTCTCTCTTTGCCAGCAAGGGCGTCGACAATGTCTCCTTGCGGGAACTGACCGCGCATGCCGGCGTCAATCTCGCCGCAGTCAACTACCACTTCGGCAGCAAGGAAGGGTTGGCGCAGACCGTTTATGAAGAACTCGCCAAGCGCGTCAACCGCCGCCGGCTCGACGAGCTCGAACGCATCATGGGCGCCGCGGCCGCACAGAAGGCGAGGCCTGTGCTGGAGGATGTCGTGATGAGCTTCGTGCGCCCCTACCTCGCGCCCGACGGCACCGAGGGCGCCTTGCTCGCGCACCTGATCCTGCAGCATCGCCTGTCGCCCACCGACATGACGGCCAAGCTGATGCGCAAGCATTTCGACCCGATGGCCAAGAAGTACATCGCCGCGCTCGCCGCGGCTTGTCCGGAGGTGGAGACGGCCGAGTTCTATTGGCGGTACATGTTCATGGTGAGCACCGTCGTGCTGACCATGACCGACCGGTCGAAGGGAAACCGGCTGGTCAAGCTCTCGGCGGGCTCGGCCGATCCGGCGGATGCCGTCGCGCTCGGCGAGGCCCTGGTGCGATATCTCTGCGGCGCCATGCGCGCACCCGGCTAGGCCACCGGCTGGCGGGATACAGGCAGGTTCCGGCCGATCAGGCGCTGCGCGTTCGCGTGGCAGAGCTGTGCCGTCTCGGCGGCCGTGATGCCCGGCACCGCGGCAAGAAAGCCGTGGATGTCGTACATCCCCATGTCGTACGGGTAATCCGAACCGACGGCGATGCGGTCCGCGCCGACTGTGTCGATGAGATGCCGCAATTGCAGCGGCTCATGGACCACCGAATCGAACCAGAGCCGCTTGAGATAGTCGGAAGGGCGATGCCCGGCGCGGCGGGCATCGGGCCGCACGCAGTAGGCGTGGTCGGTCCGGCCGACATAGCTGGGCAGGTAGCCGCCGCCATGCGCCGCGAGAATGCGCACGTCTGGATACCTGTCCAGCACGCCCGCGAAGATCAGCCGCGATAGCGCGACCGTCGTTTCGAAAGGCTGGCCGACGGCATTGGTCAGGTACGCCGAGTCCAGGCGCGGCCAGGCCGATGTGCCCAGCGGATGGATGAACACCACGCACTGGAGTTCGTTCGCCGCCGCCCAGAAGCTTTCATGGCTGGGGTCGCTGAGCTCGCGTCCCTCGATCGCGGAGGAAACTTCCACCCCCACCAGCCCATGCTCGACAACCGCGCGCCGCAGTTGCGAGACGGCCAGCGCGGGATGCTGGAGCGCAATGTTGCCCAGGGCCATGAAGCGCGTCGGATGCTCGCTGCAGAGAGCTGCCAGCGCCCCGTTCTGCTGTTCGACGATGCGCTGGGCCAGCGGTTCGTCGGCCCAGTAGCAATACTGCCCGGGCGCGGGGCTGAGCAGTTGCATGTCCACACCCATCTCACCCATGTCGGCGAGCCGGCGGCCGGTATCGGTCAGCGGCTCGAGGACCGCGGGGGCCAGTGTGCGTGCGTTGTATGCCGCCGAGTCGGCGCCGAGGGAGCGCGCAGTCTGCGCACGCTCCTCGGCCCGCAGCGGGTGGTCCGCCACCATCCGCTCGACGGCGAGATCCATGACATGCGCGTGTACGTCGACGGTGTAGGCGCGGCTCTGGTTCGGGCGCGGACGCGGGAGGAGGCGACGGAACCCGCCGCCGCAACCGCAGGAGCAGAAGTCGATCAATGGCATGTGGCGCCGGACGCTACTGGGTGAGGTTGATATTCCGGTCCTGGACGAGCTTGGCCCATCCTCCGGCTTCGGCCGTCATGCGGTTCACGATGGCGTCCGGTTCGCTGGTGAGCGGATCGTAGCCGAGATCCTGCAGCCGCTGCTGTACCTGGGGCGTCGCCGCCGCCTTGCGCAGCTCCGCGGCGAGTCGCTCGGCGATGGCGGGCGGCGTGTCGGCACGTACCCAGATCGCGTGCCAGCCGAATACCGGCTCGCCGCTCCCGAGCTCGCCGAGCGTGGGCACGTCGGGCAGTGACCGATGCCGCTGCGTGCCCGTATAGGCAAGCGCCTTCACGGCGCCCGCCTGGATATGGGGAAGCGCCGTGCCCACAGGCTCGATGAGCAGAGAGATATGGCCGGCGATGAGGTCGGTCAGCGCACCGCCCTTGTAGGGAATGTGGGCCATGTCGAGGCCGTTGCGCTCGGCGACCATCTCCATGGCCAGGTGGGGCAGGCTGCCGGCGCCGTATGACCCGTAGTTGACCTGGCCGGGATGGCCCTTCACGTGGGCTACGAGCGCGGCGAAATCCTCTGCAGGAAAGCCCTTGGTCGCGATCAGCACCAGGCCCTGCTGCAAGGTCGTGCCCACCGGTTTGAACGCGTCCAGGGGCTGGCGCACGAAGTCCGGCCGTGCATCCGGCGTGCCCATCGACACGAGCGGGTTGACCGAGAAGACGTTGTTCACCGCATAGAGCAGCGTGTGGCCGTCCGCGGGCGACCGATGCACTTCGGCCATCGCGATGACCGAGCCGATGCCCGTCTTGTTCTCCACCACGACCGGGGTTCCCAGCGAATCGCCGAGTGCCGAGGCAAACAATCGCCCGACGACGTCGGGAGGCGTGCCGGGCGCGCCCGACATCACCAGGCGGATCGGCTGCGAAGGCCATGAGGTCTGCGCAGCAGCGAGCGCCGCCGTGCTGAGCAGGCACAGGAAGAGGAGGGGGCGTAGCAGTCTGCGCATGGTGTAAAACATCCAATTGGAACGGTTGTTTGATTTTTACTCCAAGTGCGTCGAAGCGACATAGGGGTTTGTACGGTTCTGCGCTGTCGCGCGATCTGCGCTTTTCGGACGAAGCCTACGACGATCATGGCCGCGGCATGGCAACGACGAAGACCATGTGGCGTTGCAAATGCCCGATCCGCACGACGGGGACATCGTGGCGGGCCGCCTATGGCGCATGGTATCGGCGCCATCGCTCAACCGCGTGCGGTGTACAAACCCCGCCGACGATCCTACAATCCGCACCCATGAACTCCCACTGGACTCTTCTGCAGCCACGCAAGAGCGCACCTCCCTCGAGGAGGGCGGCGCGTGCGCCGCAGAAGTGCAGTCCCGCCGCCGTCAGGCCTGCCGTCCGGCGGGCGGCAGGCGCTCGCCGGGTTGCGGTACTTGCCGCACATGATTGAGCCCGGCGACCTTCTCCTTCTTCCCAAGCGCAATTCCCTGGTCGCCGGGCATCCACCCGCGTGATTCGTGGCGTCCGTACGCAACGGCGCCGCGCTCGCGCCCGCCCAGCACCGCTGCCGGCGGGCGAGCAAGGACTCGCATGGACATCACCAAGGCCTTCATCAAGGCCAAACAACCCTGCACGGACGGTTTTCGTTGGTACGTCCGCAACGCCCGGCAGGATAGTACCTACCAGGAGCTGCTCGACGCGCTGGTGCAGGCCGGGCGCGTCCAGGATGCCTGCTGGCTGCTGGAGCAGTTCGGTCCCACCGACGCGGTGCTGGCGCTCGACACCCTGGAAGCCGGCGACTTCGTCTTTGCCGGTACATTGCAGGTGCGTCGCGGCATCGACGTCGACGGTGTGCTGATGACTGGCCGCGGTATTCGTGCCGGCGGCGGCGTGCGTGTCGGCGAGAACCTCGGCGCCGGCGGCGACGTGGTGTGCGACGGTGCGCTGATCTGCGGCGGCGCGCTCAAGGCCGAAGGGCGGCTGCAGGCCGCGTGGAGCATCCAGGTCGGCGGCGAGCTCGACTGCGAGGACCTGCGCGTGGGGTGGGACCTTGAATGCGAGAAGTCCGCGACCGTGCGCGGTCATGCCCGCATCGGCCAGGTGGTGCGGGCGGGCGGCGGCCTGCATTGCGCGAAGAATCTGCAGGCCGGCGGCGGCATCGAGTGCGTCGGCGATCTCAGCGCCGGCCAGGGCATCGAGGCCGGCGACCTGCTGCAAGGGGGCGGGCACGTACGCGCCGGCTGGGGCATCAAGGTCCGCGGCGACCTGCTGGCCGCGGGCGCCATCCGCGCAGGCGAAAGCCTGTGTGCCGAAGGCGAGATCCGCGCCGGGGAAGGCTACGGCGTGTACGCCGGTCTGGACGTGCGCGTCCAGGTCTGGGAAGACAGCGCCCGCGTGCATGCCAGTCGTCTGCCCGAGGCGCTGCGCAGCGGCTGCTGGGCAGGGCCATTGTATTGACCGCAAGCCTGGGGGACGAGCCGTCCTCGACGGTAGGGCGTTCCGGCCACGGCGCTCGTCCGAGCCTCACGACGCCTCCAGCGCGCCTATCTGCCTGGCAGCCAGGCGGCATTGCTTTACGAGCATTCCGATTCGGTCCTCCTGCATGCGCGAACTGATGGCGGCGATGCTGATCGCAAGATAGGGGTAACCAGCGGCAGAAGGAATGGCAAATCCGATGCCCGTCACGCCCGGTGTGATGAGCCCATTGCTTACGGCGTATCCATCGACGCGGGCTTGCTCGGCACGTCTTTCGATGATCGAGCCGTCGAGGCCTGAGCGGGTCAACGCGGCTTCGTTGCGTTCCAGGACCTCGCTCAGCTCGGCACGAGGTAGTGCGGCCAGAAGAGCAAGCCCTGCAGCGCCGATGCCCAAGGGCCGCCGAGCGCCGAGTTCGAAGGTGCGTGCGCGGATGGGGAAGGCGCCCTCTTCGATGGCGACACATACCACCTCGTCCCCGCTGCGCATCGTGAGATAGGCGGTGTCGTCGGTCGCATCGGCCAGGCGCTTGAGGACCGGGCGCAGGCGGTCGATGCGTTTCACGGGGCTCGGCGTCGCCAAGCCGAACTCGTAGAGCAGAGGCCCGAGGAAGTAGCGCTTCGTGGAAGGCTCCTGTGCGAGTGCGCGCTCGGCGCACAGCCGCTTGAGAATTCGGTGCACCGTCGGGCGAGCCACGCCGGACCGACTTGCCAGATCGAGCAGCCGCGCCCCTGTGTGGCCATGCATGGCCACCAGGCGCAGCAGTTCCATTGCTCGCTCCACGCTTTGTGCGCCGGCGCTCGCCTCGGTAGGTTCACCCGCGTGGTCCATTATATGGACTCCTGAAAAAGAAACTGTTCGAGATCGATCATGAACCGTATCTTATCGGCTCAAGCCACTCAACGTCCATATAACGGACTTAGGAAATGGACTACCAGCACATTCTCGTCGAGCATCCGGCGGACGGCGTGCGGCGCATCTCTCTGAACCGCCCGCAACTGCGCAATGCCCAGAGCAAAGATCTGCTCATCGAGCTCGACCACGCCCTGCTCGCTGCGGAAAGGGCGCCAGACGTACGCGTGGTCATCCTTGGCGCGACAGGGCCCCATTTTTCGTCCGGCCACGACCTCAAGTCAGCCAAGGTTGAGCGACCCAATCCCACCGTCGAAGAGCGTTGGGAATACGAAGAAGTTCACTTCTACGAATACTGCCTTCGCCTCCACGACCTGAAAAAGCCGACGATCGCCCAAGTACAGGGCGCATGCATCGCGGGCGGCTTCATGATTGCCAACATGTGCGATCTCATCGTCTGCTCGGAAGACGCCTACTTCTGGGACCCGGTAGCCCATTCGATGGGCACCGCCAGCCTGGAGGTGCTGGTGCATCCCTGGATCATGAGCATGCGCAAGGCGAAGGAGCTGCTCTATACCGGTTGCAAGCTGGGTGCGGCGCAAGCCGAGGCGATGGGGATGATCAACAAGGTCGTCCCGCGCGATGAACTCGAGGCCGCCACGCTCGAAATGGCCAAGACCATCGCCTTGGCGCCGCCTTTCGGCATGCGTCTGGTGAAGCGCAGCCTGAACCGCACCTGGGATGCGCAGGGCTTCCGGACCGCGCTGACCGCCCACTTCGACGCGCACCAGTTGTCCCATGTGACCAAGGAGTTCCAGGATCATCTCAAGCGGGGTCTGGACTCGACCATCCAGCGAGCCAAGGAGATGCCGCGGTGAGCACGGAGCGCAGGAACCTGGATGGGCTCGTGAAGCCTCGGTCGCTCGTCGTGATCGGCGCTTCGAACGATGCCACGCGTATTGGCGGCCGGCCGTTGTATCTGGCCCGGGAGTTCGGCTTCGAAGGAAACGTGTGCGGCGTCAATCCGAAATACGCCGAGGTGCTCGGATTTCCCTGCTACCCCGCTCTGGCGTCGGTGCCCTATACGCCGGAGCTGGCCATCGTCGCGCTGGCTGCCAAGGACGTGCTGGGCGCCTTGTCGAGCTGCGTCGACAAGGGGGTCAAGGCTGCTGTGGTCTTTGCCGGTGGATTCGCGGAAACGGGGACGGTTGAAGGCCGCCGGCTCCAGGAAGACATCGCGGAACTATGCAGGAAAACGGGGCTGCTGGTCGCAGGCCCGAACGGGATCGGGTTGATCAACGTTGCCAACAAGAGTTACGCCACCTTCATGAGCGCGGTGCTCGACGCGCGCCCTGTGCTGGGCGGCGTTGCGGTCGTTGCACAGAGCGGCGGCGCCTGCATCGCCGTGCATAACAGTCTGCACGCCCGGTCCGTGGGCGAGAACTACATCCTGAATACAGGCAACGAAGCCTGCGTCGGATTCTCGGAATATGTGGGGTACGTTGCTGCCGACCCGTCGACCAAGGTCGTGGCCGGCTATATCGAAGGGCTGGACGGGTCCGACGGCTTCGTCGAGAAGATGATCGAGCTGCGTGAGCGGAATTTGCCGACGGTGCTCTACAAGGTCGGCGAGACGCCTGCCGGCGCAGAGGCTGCGGCATCGCACACGGCGCGGATGGCCGGCTCCCATGGCGTCTTCAAGGCTGCCCTTCGCCAATTGGGCGCGATGCGTGCGGACGATATGGAGCAACTGGCCGAACTCGCCTATCTGGCCCAGTTCTCTCACCGAACGGCTGGCCTGAAGGTCGGCATCCTCACCACATCGGGCGCTTTTGCAGCCATCCTCACGGACAAGTTCGTGGGCGCCGGCTTGAGCGTGCCCCGGCTGTCCGACGCAGCGCAAGCCGCGCTGCGACCGCATCTTCCCGCCATTGCCACCGTGGTGAACCCCGTGGACATCACCGCCAACGTCGTCAATTCTCCCGACGGCTTCGAGGATGCTCTCGCAACCATGCTCCGCACGGACGAACTCGACGTCGTCGTCTTTTTCTCCACGGCTAACCTGATCGATGGATTGACCCCGCAAATGGTCAGAGCAGCGGGCGCCTCAAGCAAGCTCCTGTGCGTGCTGGTGACCGGGCAGACCAGGCGCGTGGGCGATCTGGAGGCGGCCGGCATTCCCGTCTTCCGGGACACCGGCCGCGGTGCGAGCGCTGTCGCCAGCATGGCGCACTGGAATGTTCAGAAGGAGACGTGGAAGCATTGGCCACGCCCCGTGTCGCCGCAACCAGCGCGCCGCATGAGCGTTGCGGGCGTACTCGACCAGGCGCGAGCCGGCGGACGCACGAGTCTCGACGAAAAAGAGGGCAAGGAGATCCTCGCGCGCTACGGCATCCCAGTCCCTGCCGAAGCGGCGGCGACGCATCCGGACGAAGCGGAGCAACTTGCCGAAGACATCGGCTATCCGGTCGTTCTGAAGGTGCTGTCACCCGATATCGTGCACAAATCCGACGTCGGCGGAGTCAAGCTCTCCCTGGCAAATCGCGCAGAGGTCAGGCAAGCCTACGCGCAGATCATGGCAAGCGTGTCCGCTCGCCTGCCGTCGGCCGATATCCAGGGCGTACTGGTCCAGCAACAGGCGGCCCGGGGCGTCGAGCTGCTCGTGTCTTGCACGGTTGATCCTCTGTTCGGGCCGGTCCTCACGGTTGCCGCGGGCGGCCTGCAGGCAGAACTGATCGCGGACGTGGCGCAGCGCCTGCTTCCCATTTCCAAGGAAGAGGCCGGTGAGCTGCTGGCCGAACTGAAGAGCTATCCCTTGCTGACGGGGTACCGGGGGGCACCCGCCGCCAACCTGGATGCGGTGGCCGAGCTTCTTGCATCCATGTCCGAGATGGCCGTGGAGCTCAAGGACGACATCTCCGAGATTGAAGTCAATCCCGTCATCGTGCAGCCCGGCGCCGCCATGGGTGGTGTTCTTGCCGTGGATTGCGTGGTCAGACTGAGCTAACAGCATGTATATCGATTTCAGCAGCAAGCCGCCGACGCCCGAGTTCCAGGACAAGGGAAGCCACATGGCCAACTACAACCGCGTCTACCAGGCGACCAAGGGAGCGGTCAGCGCCGCTCGCGAGCAGTCCGATGCTTCGGCGTTGGCTCAGTATCTGGATGCGTATGAGCGTACGGGCGCCAAGCACGTCGTCCTCAAAGGGCGCGATCTCGAGAGCACATACGGATTCAAGGTCTCCAACGAAGACGTCGCCGCGTTCTGCACGCGGCACGGGCCGCGGTTCATCGGCTATGCGGGGGTCGACCCGAACAAGGGCATGGCAGCCATTCGAGACCTCGAGCACGCTGTCAGGAATCTTGGCATGAGGGGATGCAATCTTCCCTGCTTCGAACTGAAGCTGGCCATCAACGACCCCAGGATGTACCCGGTGTACGCCAAGTGCATCGAGCTCGATGTCCCCGTGGTGCTGCATTGCGGCGTCAATTTCTCCGTGTCCTCGCCCATCAGGAACAGCCATCCTCAGTTGCTGGATGATGTGATGGTGCACTTCCCGGAACTGCGCGTCATTGCGGCGCCACCCGGGTGGCCCTGGGTGCAGGAGCTCATCGCCGTGGCCTGGCGCCATAAGAACGTCTTCATTGCGCTCGCGGCTGTGCGCCCCAAGTACCTGGCAACCGCGAACAGCGGATACGAGCCCCTTCTTCAATACGGCACCTCCATTCTCAAAGACCGGATCATTTTCGGCTCCGCATTTCCGCTCATGCCTGTGGAGCAGGCTCTGGATGATCTGGACAGCCTGCCCATCAGCGACGACGTGAAGCGCAAATGGCTGCATGACAACGCAGCCAGGGCCCTGGGTCTGGCCTAGAGCCGGCTAACGCTAAGGCCCCTGGTGCGTTCGGCCCTGGCGCTTCCTCTTCCCGTCGACACCAAAACCTCCCTTGGAGACATTAAGTGAACCTGGCGTCATTGCGCAGCGTGATCGCTCGCGCCCTCATCCTCGTAGCGGGCGTTTCCAGCTCGGCCGCTCATGTCGTCGCCTCCGCCGACGAGGCGTATCCCGCGCGGCCTGTGAAGGTCGTCGTGGGCTATACGCCGGGCGGCTCCACCGACACCGTTGCCCGTCTGCTTGCGACGAGTCTGCAGCAACAGCACAACCAAGCGTTCATCGTGGACAACCGGCCTGGCGCGGGAGGCTTGCTGGGCGCGCAGGCGGTGGTAAATGCCGCTCCCGATGGCTACACGCTGCTGATGGCCATCAGCAGTCATACCATCCTGCCGTCCGTACAGAAGAAGATGCCCTACGACACCGCGACTGACTTCGCGCCCATCGCGACGCTCGGGACATCGCCCAACATGCTGGTGGTCCCCGCCGATTCCGAATGGAAGTCCCTGGCGGATTTCATCGCGGCAGCAAAGGCGTCCCCGGGAACCATCAGCTACGCGACGCCAGGCATCGGGACGACGACCCACGTGACGGCAGCCATGCTCGAGCACGCCTCGGGTATTGAACTCAATCACATCCCGTACAAGGGCTCCAGCGAGGTGATGCAGGCTGTGCTGTCCAAGCAGGTCCCGATCGCGGTGGCTTCCATCATCACGGCCGGCCACGCCATCCGTGATGGCCGCCTGCGTGCATTGGCGGTCGTCGGCAGCCAGCGCTCGCCACTATTGCCCGATGTCCCGACGTTCGAGGAACAGGGTGTCGAGGGCGTGCTTGGCGACAACTGGCTCGGCCTGCTGGCCCCCGCGCATACACCGCAGCCCATCGTCGCCGAGTTGGAAGACACCATCGAAAGCCTGCTGGCAAAGCCCGAGATCCAGGACAGCCTGCGCTTGCAGGGAGTCGCGCCCCAGTTCGGGACGAGCGAAGATTTCGGCAACGTTATTGCGAACGAACTGAAGGCTTATGCAGAGCTTGCCAAGACAACAACGCTCACGATGGATTGAGCGGTTCCCACCAGCAACGACGGCGCTCGCCGATTGCCCGACCTGAAGTTGACGTTTTTGGCCGAGCAGGGCCGGCTTTGAGGGCGATCTCGAGTCTGGCACTCGGATCGCCGGAACCGGCGTCGCCGCGCG
>NZ_VLTJ01000035.1 GCF_007558815.1 Verticiella sediminum
AAGTTTGAACGTACCAAGCCGCACGTGAACGTCGGCACGATCGGTCACGTCGATCACGGCAAGACCACGTTGACGGCAGCGATCACGACGGTTCTGTCGAAGGCATTCGGCGGCGAAGCCAAGGGCTACGACCAGATCGACGCGGCGCCCGAAGAAAAGGCGCGCGGCATCACGATCAACACCGCGCACGTCGAGTACGAAACGCAGAACCGTCACTACGCCCACGTCGACTGCCCGGGCCACGCTGACTACGTCAAGAACATGATCACGGGCGCCGCGCAGATGGACGGCGCGATCCTGGTGGTGTCGGCCGCTGACGGCCCGATGCCGCAGACGCGCGAGCACATCCTGCTCTCGCGCCAGGTGGGTGTTCCGTACATCATCGTGTTTCTGAACAAGGCTGACCTGGTCGACGACGAAGAGCTGCTCGAGCTGGTCGAGATGGAAGTTCGCGAGCTGCTGTCCAAGTACGACTTTCCGGGCGACGACACCCCGATCGTCAAGGGTTCGGCCCGTCTGGCGCTCGAAGGCGACGAAGGCCCGCTGGGCAAGCAAGCGATCATGCAACTGGCCGAAGCCCTGGACACGTACATCCCGACGCCCGAGCGCGCCGTGGACGGCACGTTCCTGATGCCCGTCGAAGACGTGTTCTCGATCTCGGGCCGCGGCACCGTGGTGACCGGGCGTATCGAGCGCGGCGTGGTCAAGGTCGGCGAGGAAATCGAAATCGTCGGCATCAAGCCCACGGTCAAGACCACCTGCACCGGCGTGGAAATGTTCCGCAAGCTGCTGGACCAGGGCCAGGCGGGCGACAACGTCGGCATCCTGCTGCGCGGCACCAAGCGCGAAGACGTCGAGCGCGGCCAGGTGCTGTGCAAGCCCGGTTCGATCAAGCCGCACACGAACTTCACGGCCGAGGTGTACATCCTGTCCAAGGAAGAAGGCGGGCGCCACACCCCGTTCTTCCAGGGCTATCGTCCGCAGTTCTACTTCCGTACGACGGACGTGACCGGCTCGATCGAACTGCCCAAGGACAAGGAAATGGTCCTGCCCGGTGACAACGTCTCGATCACCGTGCAACTGATCGCCCCGATCGCCATGGAAGAAGGCCTGCGCTTCGCCATCCGCGAAGGCGGCCGTACCGTCGGCGCCGGTGTCGTCGCGACGATCATCGCGTAATTCGTGACGCCAAGGCCGCAGCCGGCTACAATTGCCGGTTGCGGCCTCGCCGCACTGCGCTAACCGCTTCGTTCTTTAGGAATATCCATGAAAAAGCAGAAGATCCGCATCCGTCTGAAGGCGTTTGACTACAAGCTCATCGACCAGTCGGCTACGGAAATCGTCGACACCGCCAAGCGCACCGGCGCCGTGGTTCGTGGCCCCGTCCCGCTGCCCACGCGCATTCGCCGTTACGACGTTCTGCGTTCGCCGCACGTCAACAAGACGTCGCGTGACCAGTTCGAGATCCGTACGCACCAGCGCCTGATGGATATCGTCGACCCCACCGACAAGACCGTGGACGCCCTGATGCGCCTCGACCTGCCGGCTGGCGTGGACGTGGAAATCGCACTGCAATAATCCCGGAATCCGCGCGTTTCGCGCGTGTTCCCGACGGCGGGCCCGGCGTAAGCGGGGCCCGCCGTTTTTCATGGCGATGCCGGCACATGTCGTACAGGGCAGGTGCACGGCCCGGCGCGTGGCTACGGTCCCTCATGTCTCGTTTGCATCCTGAATCCCTTCCCGACGTCCGCTGGCGTACGGCCTTGACGGCTAGCCTGCCGGTCGGCCTGGGCTACCTGCCCACTGGCTTTGCGTTCGGCGTGCTCGCCGTGCAGGCTGGCCTGCCCCTGTGGCTAGCCATGCTCCTGAGTGTGTTCGTGTATGCCGGAGCGCTGCAGTTCGCCGCGATTCCGATGCTCGCCAGTGGTGCGGGTCTGGCTGCGCTGGCCACCACCGCGTTCCTGGTGAACTTGCGTCATCTGTTGTATGCGCTGCCACTGCTGCGCTCGCTGCCGCGGGCGCGCGCCGCCCGCGCCTATGCGCTCGCCGCGCTCACGGACGAAACCTACTCGCTCGTGACGGCCATGCCCGCGGAACGGCGCGCCGCCATGCTGCTGCCCGTGGCTGCCGCCAACCAGGCCTGGTGGGTGGCCGGAACGCTGGGCGGCGCGTGGCTGGGCCCGACCGTGGCCGCCTACGTTCCCAATCTGCAGTTCGCCTTGCCCTGTCTCTTCCTGATCCTCGCGATCGAGCAATATCGCGCATATCGGCGTTGGCAGCCAGCAGTGGTTGCCCTCGTCTGCCTGCTCGGCGCACGCTGGGCGCTGCCGCCGGCGCACGTGCTGGCGGGCGCCCTGTTGTCCGCGCTGGCGTGGCTGGGCGTACAGGCATGGCATGACGCACGGCGCGCCCGGAGCGACGCATGAGCCAGGTCTCCTACTGGATTCTGGGCGTTGCAGTGATGGGGGCCATCACGTTCTCGCTGCGGGCGTTCCCGCTCATCGCGTACCGCTGGCTCGCCCACAGCCGTCTGATCGAAGCCCTGAATCGGCGCCTGCCGCTGTGCGTCATGGTCGTGCTGCTGCTCCATTCGCTGGAGGGCAGCCCTGCGCAGCCCGGCATGCTGGCCTCGGAATTGCTGAGCCTGGCGATCGTGGCCGTCGTCTACCTGCGGCTGCGCAATCCGTTGATCGGCGTTGTCGTCGGCGTGGCCGTGCTGAATCTGACGCAGGCGGTCCTGGGCGGCTGAGGCCGGCCCGTGCACGAGGCGCACGCGCTGAATGGGCAACGCCCCCATGCGAAGAGGTGTGCCATGCTGCTAGAGGGTTCCTGCCATTGCGGCGCTGTGCGGTTCCGGGTGGAATCGCACGAGCCCGTGCCATTCATGCGCTGCTACTGTTCGATCTGCCGCAAGACGGCCGGCGCGGGCGGCTTCGCGATCAACCTGGGCGCGGACAATCGCACGCTGGACGTCGAGGGCCGCGAGCACCTCTCGGTCTACCGTGCGTGCATGCCCACGAAGGGCGGTGGCATGGAGCGCAGTTCCGGCCACCGGCATTTCTGCCGCCAGTGCGGCAGCCAGCTCTGGCTGTGGGACCCGCAGTGGCCGGACTTGGTGCATCCGCACGCGTCGGCCATCGACACGCCGCTGCCCGTACCGCCGGAGCACACGCACATGATGCTGGGCTCGCGCGCCAACTGGGCCGTCCCTCAGCCCAATGCCGGCGACCGCATGTTCGACGAATATCCGGACGAATCGCTTGCGCAATGGCACCGTCGCCAGGGTTTCTCCGGCGCGTCCGACTAGGGCCCCGTTGACTGACGTACACGAGGCCATTGCATCGAGAGGCCCTAATGCAGATGTCCGGCCGAGGCGGTGGCGTCGGCGGGCAGAGCCCGATCGGGGAAATGGCGTTCCTGGAAGTAGGCGATGGTACGGCGCAGGCCGGTATCCAGAGCGGTGGTTGGCCGCCATCCCAGATGCTCCTGGGCAAGTGAAATGTCGGGACAACGCCGCGCCGGGTCGTCCGAAGGCGAGGGGCGATGTTCGATCGCCGATCGGGAGCCCGACAGCGCCACGATGCGTTGCGCGATTTCCAGCATGGTGAGCTCCTGCGGATTGCCCAGGTTGAGCGGGCCGGCGAAATCCGGCGGGGTCTGCATGAGCCGGATGAGGCCCTCCATCATGTCGTCGACATAGCAGAAAGCGCGCGTCTGCAAACCATCGCCATACACCGTCAGCGGGGCATCGGCGAGCGCCTGCATGATGAAGTTCGACACCACCCGGCCATCGTCCGGATGCATGTGCGGGCCATAGGTGTTGAAGATGCGGGCGACCTTGATCGGCAAACCGTATTGGCGCCGATAATCGAAGAACAGTGTTTCGGCGCAGCGTTTGCCCTCGTCGTAGCACGAGCGCAGGCCGACCGGGTTGACGTGTCCCCAGTGGGTTTCGCGCTGGGGGTGCTCGGTCGGGTCGCCATAGACTTCGCTGGTCGACGCCTGCAGAATGCGCGCCTTGACGCGCTTGGCGAGGCCGAGCATGTTGATCGCCCCGTGCACACAGGTCTTGGTCGTCTGCACCGGGTCGTACTGGTAGTGCACCGGCGAGGCCGGGCACGCGAGGTTGTAGATCTCGTCGACCTCGACGTACAAGGGGAAGGTGATGTCGTGGCGCAGGAGCTCGAAGCGGGGGTGGCCGAGCAGCCGCGCGATGTTCGCCTTGCTGCCGGTGTAGAAGTTGTCGACGCACAGGACGTCGTGCCCGGCCTGCAGCAGCCGTGCGCACAGATGCGAGCCCAGGAAGCCGGCCCCGCCGGTCACGAGAACGCGCTTGCTGTCTCTTTCCTTCATGCTTGTCTCCTTGTCGGCAGGTCCTGCCGGGGCGGGGCGCTGGTGGCATGCGCAAGATCGGGCTGCGCCAGGCTCGTGCCGTGCGTCGCGGCGTCGAGCACGGCTTGCCAGTCGGCCACGAAACGTTCGATGCCGAAGCGCTCGCGCGCATGGCGCCTGGCGTTCGCGCCCCATTCGGCGGCCAGCTCGCGGTCTGCCGCCAACTGACGCATGACCTGGACGAGGCGGGCGACGTCCGTGTCGACGTAGCCCGTCTCGTGGTTGCGAACGACCGTGGCGAGTTCCGTCGTTGCCAGGCCGACGATGGGCAGGCCCACATGCATGGCTTCGATCACGGCCAGGCCCAGGCTGGTATAGCGAATCGGATTGAAGAAGTACCGATAGCCGGCCATGAAGCCGGGCAGGGCGAGATTGGCGATCTCGCCGAGGCCGCCGCTGGCCTGGGCATCCATGCCGACCAGGTCCAGCGCCACGTCGCGCCGGACCCGGGCATAGATGTCCGCCCCCAGGCGGCGGCCGCGGCGCTCCAGGTGGTTGACCACGACGATGCCGCGGTCTTTCTCGCCCGTGTAGCGCACGTCGTCCGGCACGATCACGCCGTGCTCGACCACCTGCACGGGCGTGATGCCGCTGTCCCACATCAACGCGTTGAACGGCGTGACGTGCACCAGGATGCCGTCGGGTTCCTGGAACCAATGGCATTGGTTGGTCGGGTGCTCCTGCGGCGGGTCGTGTTCCAGGTAGATGCGCGGCAGCTTGCGCTGCTCGGGCGTGAGCAATTCGTACTGGTCGCGGTCGTAGTGCACGCGCGACTGGAACAGGATGCAGTCGAAGCGTTCGTGCGCCAGGGCGTCGCCGGCGACCGTATGCACGTTGCCGCCCCAGGGCAGTGCGTCGCCCGGCGCAGCGTAGCCGGGCGGGTTGCCGGGCCGCACCACGACGGCAATATCGTGCGGCAATTGCGACAGGTAATACAGGTAGTTGCCGTGCACGTGCCAGGTCAGGATGCGCAGCCGCCGCCGCGAGGCGCCGGCGTGGGCGAGGCCGGGCCCCGCAGCGCTAGGCGTGGGTTGCCGAACGGGTCGCGGCAACCCCGGCGCTGCCTCGCCGTTGCGGGCATGCGATGAGTCGGGCGGGGTATCAGGCATGGCGTCGTTCTCCGTGGCCGAGTTGCAGCAGCGCCGCGTGCGCTACGGTGCCGGGGTCCACCGCGCTCGCGCAGGGGTGCCCAGGGTAGGGACAGGCGGCGTGGGCGCACGGCCGGCAGGGCAGGTCGTGCCACAGCACGCGGTGGCGCTGCCGGTCCAGCGGTGCCCAGCGGTGCACGTCGCTGCCGGAGGCGATCACCACGCTCGGCGTGCGCATCGCGGCGGCCACGTGCGACATGCCGGTGTCGTTGCAGACCACCAGGGCACAGCGCTGGACCAGGGCGGCAAGGCCGCCCAGGCTGGTGCGTCCGGTCAGGTCATGGGCCGGAACGCCAAGGCGGTGCTTCAGTTCGCCCGTGATGAGGGCTTCGTCGGGGCTGCCGGTGATCGCGAGCTGGTAGCCTGCCCGGGCCAGCCGCCGTCCGACTGCCGCAAAGCGTGCCGGCGCCCAGCGGCGCGAAGCGAGCCGGGCGCCCGGGTGCAACAGCACCGTCCGCGAGGGCGTCAGCCCGCAGGTTTCGAGCAGCGCATCGCATTCAGCCGTGTCTTCCGGTTCCAGCGGGATGTGCAGGCCCGTGTCGGCGACAGCGATTCCCAAATGCTCCATCAATGCGGTGTAGCGCAGCACCTCCGGCAACTCGTCGGGCCAGGCCAGGAAATCCGGCGACGGCGGTGAGGTTCCCTGAGGCACGAAGCCGGCCGTGCGCCGCGCCGCCAGCGCCGGCAGTACGCGGTTGGTGATCCGGCCGTCGCCGTGCAACTGGATGGCCAGATCGAAGCGCGCGGCCCGTGCGCGGCGCGTGAACTCTCCCCAACCGTCGGCGTCGGGCGCCTGCTCGGGCATGCCCGGCAAGCCGGGGAAAGGCAGGAGCGCGTCCAGCTCGCCATGAAAGCGCTGCACGATCGAGGCCGCTCCCGGCAGGCCGACCAGCGTAATGTGCGCTGCGGGCGCGGCACGCCGCAAGGCGCGCAGGGCCGGCATGGCGCACAGCATGTCGCCCAGTTGCAAGGCGCGGAACACGGCGATGCGCGCGGGTGGCGGCTGCCACGGCGCTGGCGCCGTGGTCGGCGTCTCTGCCTGAGGGCCGCCGGGCGCGTTCACAGGAACCTCGTGCGGAACTGCCAGGCGCCGCGCAGCCGCCAGTACACCGACAGCGGCGGTATGAGCGCCGACGTGGCGAGCATCTCGAGCACGTGCGCGGGCGCATGGGAGGTGCCTTTCAGGCGTCCGGCGCAAAAGTGCAGCGTGAGCAGCGTCCACAGCGCCATCGCCATGCCGGCGAGGCGCCAGGCGCCCGTCAGGGCGGCGCCCGCCGCCAGCAGCAGGCTGGCGACGATCAGGAAATAGTTCCATGGCGGGCGCGGCCGGATGCGCGCGCGGTACTGCGCAGGCCATTTCTTGTACAGAAGCGCATCGAAGAGCACCTTGCGCTGCTGGCGCAGGCTGACGCCGGGCGCGGCCGGGCGCACGGGGTGGACCACCAGGGCGCGCGGTTCCCTGGCGATGCGGTACCCGCGTGCGAGCAGGGCGAACTGCAGATCGGAATCCTCCCGCCATGCCATGCGGAAGCGCTCGTCGAAGCCGCCGACTTCTTCCAGCGCGCGGCGGGTCACGAAGCAGTTGGCGGTGACGAACTCGGCTGTTGTCAGGCCGCTCTCGTTGCGTTCGTAGTCCGTCGGAGGATCGCCGATCGGCATCGAGACGCCTCCCGCAACGGCGGCTGCGCCGCCGGACAAGGCTGCCAGCCCCGCTTCCAGCCATTGCGCAGCGGGTACCGTATCGTCGTCGGTGAACGCGACCACCGGCGCCCGCGCCTGTTCCCAGCCGCGATTGCGCGCGCCCGCGGGCCCTTGGCTCGCCGTGACGGGTACGTACCGCAGCGCCGGGCCCGTCGGGCTGGCGAGCCGCTCGAGTACGGCCAGGACGCTGCGGTCCGGGCCGTCGTCGGCCACCACCACCTCGTAGCAGTGTGCGGGCAAGGTCTGGCACAGCACGGCCCGCAGGCAGCGTTCGAGCATGTCGGCACGCCGGTAGGTCGGGATCACGACGCAGACGCGCAGGCCCGACGACGCCGGCGCCGCGTTGGCAGCGACGGGGCTTCCGGCGTCGGACGCTTGCACGAGCGTTGCCCGCACGTCGTACTCCGGAACGGCGGTGGGCCGCAGAGGAAGGCTCGTCATCGCCGCTTCTCCAGCAGGAACGAGCCGATGGCCAACACGTCGAGCGGCGAGGTCCAGAAGCATTCGATCGAGTCGCGCGGCGTGCATACCACCGGTTCGCCGCGGGTATTGAACGACGTGTTGACCAGCACGGGCACGCCGGTGCGGCGATAAAAGGCGGCGAGCAGCTCGTAGTAGAGCGGGTGCTGGTCGCGCCGCACCGTCTGCACCCGCGCGGTGCCGTCGACATGCCGAACGGCCGGGATGCGTGCAGCCTTGTCGTCGAGGACGTCGAACACGAAGAGCATGAAGGGCGCCACGATCTCGCCGGGGCGCACGGCCGCGAACCATTCGTGCGCGTGCTCCTGCATCACGGCCGGCGCGACGGGGCGGAAGTCCTCGCGGTCCTTGATGTCGTTCAGGCGGGCCTGCATGTCGGGATCGATCGGCGAGGCCAGGATCGAGCGCGCGCCCAGCGCGCGCGGGCCGAATTCCATGCGGCCCTGGTGCCATCCGACGATCTCGCCGCGTGCGAGCCGCTCCGCGACTTCCTCGGCCACGTTCTCCATCCGGCGGTATGGCAGCTTGGCGCGATCGAGAAAGGCGCGGATTTCGTCGTCGTCCTGCGCCGGGCCGAGATAGGCGTGATGCATGACCCAGCGCGCCGCAGGGCGCGGCGCCAGCTCGCGGTCCAGCCACAAGGCTGCGCCGAGGGCCGTGCCGGCGTCACCCGCGGCCGGCTGCACCCAGACGTCCTCGAAGGGGCCGTCGCGCAGCACGCGGGCATTGAGCACGCAGTTCAGCGCGACGCCGCCCGCCATGCACAGATGCCGCGCGCCGCTCGCCGCATGCAGCCAGCGCACCATGCCGGCCACGGTCTCTTCCAGCACCTTCTGCAGCGAGTGCGCGATGTCGTAGTGACGTTGTTCGAGGGGCCCGCCGCGCGCGCGTGGCGCGCCGAAGCGGCGCACGAGCTCGGGGGCGGCCACCGTGTAGCCGCCTTCGCCGTCGGCGCGCAGGATCTGCCTGAATTCGTCCAGGTACCGCGGCTCTCCGTAGGAAGCGAGCGCCATCACCTTGTATTCGTCCGACGAGCGCAGAAAGCCCAGGTAGTCGGTCACTTCTTCATAAAGCAGGCCGAGCGAGTGCGGCAGGTCCACCTGCTTGAGCCGCTGATAGCGGCCGTCGCGGAACACGCCGTAGCTGGTGGTCGCGATTTCGCCGCGGCCGTCCATCGTCAGCACGGCGGCTTCGTCGAAGGGGGCGGACAGGTAGGCGCTCGCCTCGTGCGCGAGATGGTGCTCGACGAAGCGCCAGCGCGCCTGCACGTGCGCCGTGTCCACGCCCTTGAAGCGCGCCTGCAGATGGTGCGGCGCGCCGCTGGCGAGCTGGCGCGGGGCGTTCGCGATGTATGACAGGAACAGGGGGTCCCACGGCGACGCGCTGCGCGTGGGCCCGCGCTGCGCGGAGGGCTCCAGCGGCAGCGTGATGTCGGCGCCGTGCCGGGCCTCGGGAAGCAGCCAGGGGTCGAACGCGTAGGCGATGTGATCGACGTCGGCCAGCCGCAGGCCGGCCTCGGCCAGGCAATAGTCGATGGCATGGAAAGGGAGCTGCCACGTGGTGAACGGCAGCGGCCGCTTGCCATGCTTGATGTGCGTGAAGCGCTCTTCCTCGGCGGCGGCGATCACCTGCCCGTCGCGCACAAGGGCTGCCGAACAGTCATGGTAGGCAGCGTTGATTCCCAGCGTATGCATCGTGGTTGGCTCCGCGTTCGTTGTGGGGCAGCGGGGGCTGCTCAGGCGGCCCGGGACGCGGCGTCCGGCCCCGCTCTCGCAGGCTCCGCGAGCAGGGCGATGGCTGCTTCCAGGACGGCTGCGGGCGGCACGCCGCGCAGGCAGGCGTTGTGGCCTTCGGGACAGATGCTGCGGTGACAGAAGCGGCAGGGCACGTCGTGATAGAGCACCCGGCTGGCCACCCGCCAGGGCGTGTGCTGGGGATTGGTCAGTGCATACAGATCGACGACCGGCGTGCCGGTCGCCGCGGCGACGTGCACCGGGCCGCTGTTGTTCGACACCAGCACCCCGGCCGCCTCCACCAGCGCGGCGAACTCGGCCAACGGCAGTTCGCCGGCCAGGTTGATGCCGCGGCCGGCCAGCCGGCAGACTTCGTCGGCCAGCGCGCGCTCGCCGGCGCTGCCCGTGACGAACAGCGGCGTGCCGTCGTCCGGCAGGCCCGCCATCGCGGCGGCGAACGCCTGCGCGGGGTAGCGCCTCGAGGGCGCGGTCGCGCCGGGATGGACCAGCACCCAGCCGCCGCCGGACGTCACGCCGTGGCGCGCCAGCCGCAACGTCAAGGCCGCACGCGCCGCGGGCGGCACCGACAAGCGCATGCGCTCGTCGGCGATGCGGGCGCCGACGCACGCCACGAGGTCCAACTGGCGCTGCACTTCGTGGCGGCCGTCGTCGAGGTCGCCGCCTTCGCACGCCCAGTCCGTGAGCAACTGGTAGGGGTTCTCGCGGGCATGCGCCAGCACGCGCGGGATACCTGCCAGCCTGCACATCATGGCCGCCGGCAGGGCGCTCTGGCTGTAGGTGGTGAAGATCACCGCTGCATCGAAGCCCTGGGTGCGCAGCCGCTCGATCAAGGAGAGATCGGCATCGACCGGGGTGGCGCGCTCTAGCTTGACCCATGGCGCCTCGTAGGCCAGGATCTCGTCCACTTCCGGCAGCAGCCCGGCGATGGCCGCGCCCGAGGGCGACGCGAGCAGGGTGATGCGGCGGCCGGGCACGGCGGCGCGCAGCGCTCGCACCGCAGGCGAAGTCATGAGCACGTCGCCCATGTTGTCTACACGTATGCACAGCAGCTTGCGCGCGGCGGCCCAGGAAGAATCGTTCATGCATGGCTCCTTGAACGCGCCGCCATCCATTGCGCGACGTAGCTCGCTGCTTCATCGAAGTCGGCGGCCATGTGCTGTGGCACGCGCAGCGCTCCCGGACGCCATTGCGTCTCGTTGCCGTTGTCCAGCAGGACGGTTCGGCAACCGGCTCGCCGCCCCGCCTCGACGTCGTCCAGAATGTCGCCGATGAGCCAACTGCGCGCGAGGCTCAGGCCATGTTCGCGCGCCGCGCGCTCCAGCATGCCGCTATCGGGCTTGCGGCAACGGCATGCACAGGCGAACGGGGCGACCGTACCGTCCGGATGGTGCGGGCAGTAGTAGAACGCGGTCAGTGCGGCGCCGGCGTCTGCGAACATGCGCCGCAGGTGGCTCTGCATGGCTTGCAGTGCGGCCTCCTCGAACAAGCCCAGGGCGAGGCCGGGCTGGTTGCTGACGACTACCAGGGGAACGCCGAGCGCGGCGAGGCGTCGCAGCCCGGACGGCACCCCGGGTGCAAAGCGCATCCGGGCCGGATCGACGTTGTACGGTACGTCTTCGAGCAGCGTGCCGTCCTTGTCCAGAAAGACGGCGCCCGCAGGCTCGCAGCCTGCGTCCTCGGCGGCCGGGTTCATGGCCATGATGTCTCCCGCATGGGCAGCACCATCACTTCGGGGATCACGGTCTCGTCGGGCTGGGTGAGCACGAACCGCACGGCGCGTGCGACATGGGCCGGGTCCTGCAGCAGGCCCGGGTCGATATCCGGAAAGCGATCCAGCAGGAACGGCGTGCGCATGCCGCCTGCCACGACGGCGCTCACCTTGATGCCTTGCGGCCGGAGTTCGGCATGCAGGGCATGGGACAGGCCGAGCAGCCCCCACTTGCTGGCGTGATACACCGAGGCGTTCGGCCATGCGCGCTTGGACGCGGTCGAGGCGATGTTGACGATATGGCCGCGACGCCGGGTGCGCATGTGCGCCGCCGCGTGCTTGGCCACGATGAAGGGCCCCGTCAGGTTGGTGCGCAGCACGCGCTCCCAATCGGCCACGTCGAGCTCGTCTATCGGGACGGTGATGTCGATGGCGGCGTTGTTGATGACCGCGTCCAGCGCCCCGAAGTGCTCGACCGCCTGCGCGATGGCGTTCTGCACGGCGGCGTCGTCGCCCACGTCCAGCGCGAGGGCGAGCGTCTTGCAATCGAGCTGCTCGGCCTGTGCGCGTGCCCTGGCCGCGTCCAGATCGGCAAGCACGAGCCGCGCACCGTCGGCGGCCAGCGTATGGCAGATGGCGGCGCCGAGGCCGCGTCCGGCGCCGGTGACGAGGATGGTGCGATCCTGCAGTTCGGGACAGGCAGAGGGATTCATCGATGGAACTCCTGATGGCCGCCGTCCACCGGCTGGCGGGCGGCAAAGGGTGGCACGCTAGGGCGGGCCGCCGTGCGGCACCGCGGCTCGCCTCAAGGCGAGGCCAGGCCGGGCACGGCTGCAGGGCTGGCGCCGCGCACGCCCACGGCCGGCGGCGACGCGCCCGCGCTCAAGCGGGCGCGGATGGCATGCGCCATGGGACGTTCGGCGGGGGAGGCGCGCTGGCAATCGGCGTAGATTCGCGCCAGTTGCCGCGCCACCAGGCGCCAGGTGAACATGCCGCGTGCGCGCCGCAGGCCGGCCGTGCCCAGCCGTCGACCGAGTTCCGGCCGCGCCGCAAGCAAGGCCAACCGCTGCGCAAGGGCCGCCGGGTCGTTGGGCGGCACCAGAAAGCCCGTGTCGCCGTCGAGCACGCTGTAGCGGATGCCGCCGACGTCCGAGCCCACCACCGGCCTGGCACAGGCCATCGCCTCGACGGGCGTGATGCCGAACGGCTCGTACCATGGCGTGCTGACGAACACGTCGGCCGCGCCGTAGAACGTGGCTAGCTGGTCGCGGTCGCGCCGGCCGACGAACTGCACCGCGTGCGCCAGACCCTCGGCCTGCGCGAGGTGGCGCAGGCGGGCGAGTTCCGGGCTGCGATCCCTGGCGGGGTCGGTGGATTCGCCGCCGACGACATACAGGCGCGCGGCCACACCGTGCGTGCGCCGCAGCAGGGCGAGCGCGCGGATGACGTTGTCCACGCCTTTGCGCGGCACCATGCGGCCAAGCTGCAGGATCGAGAAGGTGGCCGGATCCCAGCCGAGCGCCGCGCGGGCCTGCGCGCGGTCCGTGGGAGCGAACTCGGATGCGTCGAAGCCGCACGGCACGATGTCGATGCGCCTCGGATCGGCGCCATAGTGCTGCACGAGGTCCGCATGGTCGGCCGGGCACTCGGCGATGATGCGATCGGCGCAGCGCACCAGCTCCTCTTCGATCGCGAAGCGGCTGGGCGGAAAGCGATCGGCTTCCCGCTGATGCAGCCGGCGCACGCGGCCCAGGGCGTGGAAGGTAATGACGAGCGGAATGCTCAGTGCGCGACACAGGGGAAGCGCGGCTTTGCCCGACATGAAGAAGTTCGCGTGCACTGCGTCGTAGTGTTGGCGCTGCCGGCGGGCGAAGCCGAGCATGTACTCCGCGAACGCGTCCATGAACGGCAGCATGTCCTCCTTGGGCAGGTAGTGCGGCGGCCCGGCGGGAACGTGGATGACGCGCACGCGGGGATGCCACTGTACGACCTCCGGGAGCGGGCCGTCCCTGCGCGTGAAGACATCCACGCGATGCCCGGAATTGGCGAGATGCCGCGCTACATGCGCGACATAGACGTTCTGTCCTCCGTTGTCCACCGCGCCCGGGCGGGCGAGGGGCGAGGCGTGTTCACTGATGAGGGCTACGCTCGGCATGGTGCATCCTATTCTTTGGCGATGCGTGTGCTGCATGGGTGTGTGAAGAGAGACCTAGCATCAGCCGTACCAAGGCGGGAAAATGTCTAGTCATTAACTGGACAGAAGCGACTCATTCGAATGTCCAGTCATCAACCGGGCAGGAACAGCGCGTCCGAAGCCGCTTTCCGGCCTCTGGCCACTGCCCTCAGGCAATGCGCGACGATGCCCGCGAACGCCTCGTCATACCAGGCGTTCGCGCCGCTCACCGCCACGACGATGCCGTCGAGTTCCGCGCTTCCCCAGAGCGTCGTGTCGCCCGGGGCCAGCAGGTGCGGTGCGCGCGTCTGCACCGCATGCGAGTCCATGCCGGTGCGCCAGTGAACGAGCGCCTTCGCGCGCGCGAATCCTGCGTAGTCGGCGTCCCAGGCACCCTGGTCGCCGAGCGCGTGCTCGTACAGGATGGCGGCTTCAAAAGCATGCTGCTGCGGGCAGGCCAAGGGGTTCATGACGACGATGTACAGGAATCCGCTTTGACCGACGCGTACGTCCTGTATGGCGCGTTCCATGAGCGGAAGCGCCATCTCGACGGCCTCGCGCGCGGCGTGCGGATCGGCAAGGCCGACGACGGGCGCCGCAGGTTGCGGCGCTTGGGATAAAGGCGGCATGCGTACCTCCACGGCAGGGGAAGAGACTGGGCGCATCCGCACGCGGCGTGCGGATGCTGTGCGGGGGGATCGGGAAGGGGTAGCGGGGAATCAGGGAGGGTGCTGAGCGAGTTGCTCATACATGTGCAGGCACCGGGCCGGCAGTACGCGCCGGTGCCGCAGGACATGGGGCATGCCCAGCAGCGCCGCAGCGGCCGTGCGCATGGCCGAGCCGGCATTGCCCGTCTCACGCAGGATGGTTGTGCTGCGCGCGAAGGCGTCGCGCACGGGAAGGCGCAGCCATGCGGTCCAGATGGCGTTGCGGGCCAGCAGACGACGGCGCTGGCCGGCGTCGCGGGCGTTCGAAGGGAAGTGGCGGCTGCGCAGCGTGTCCGCGTAGACGATGTCCCAGCCGAGCGCGACGATGTCCAGCGCCATCAACTGTTCCTCGCCGCCGATGAAAAAGCGTGGCCAGTAGCCGCCCACCGCGCGATAGACCGCGGTACGCATCACGCACGCACCCGCCAGAAAGCCGAGCAGGCGCGGCCCGTGGGCCGTTGTGCCGAGCGGGCTGTGCGTCATCGCCGTACAGGTCGGATCGACGCGGCCGTCCGGGCCGACCAGGACCTGACCGCTGAGCACCGCCACTTGCGGCGCGGCGTCGAGGATGTCGGCGGCGCGTTCGAGCGCGCCGGCCTCCCATTGTGTGTCGTCGTCGCCGAACGCCACATACCGCGTGCGCACGCGGGCGACGCCGAGATTGCGTCCGGCGGCGCCCAGATTGGCCGGCGCGCGCACCAGCTCGACCTCCGGAAACCGGCGGGCGATCGCGTCGACGGTGCCGTCGGTCGAACCGTTGTCCACGACGATCGTCGGCGCGGCGTCGAGCGCGGCCTGCAGATGCTCCAGAGTGGCGAGCACCTCCCGGCGTCGGTTGTAGGTAAGGACCACAGCGCTGATGCGAGGCTCGTTCATGCCGCGTCCAGCCTTTCCAGATGCCAATAACCTTCCGGTGCGGCGGTGTCGCCTGCGTGGCCAGCCAACCCCAGGCCGCGGAGCTGGCTGGCATAGGCCTGTACGGCCTGCGCCTTGAGAGGGGCTCGCGCCGGTTGCGGCGGCAGCGGGGTGGCGCGCACGCCCTCGGACTGCAGTTGGGCCAGCCTGCGCTGCAACAGCCCCGGCTTGCGTCGGTACAGGACGTCCTCGTACGCCCACCATCGCTGCCGTGCCCCGGCGCGGCGCCAGACGCACAGCGCGGCGCGATGCGTGAGGTCGTGATCGGCATGGAACAGGCCCATCGGGATCAGCACCGTGTCCGCTGCGGCGGTGCGCGCGGCGATCGCGCTTTCCAGCGACGCCACGGCGGGCGGATCACCGTACTGGGCATCGAGGAAATCGAGATGACACGCATGCGCGCCCAGCAGGCCCAGCGCCACGATATCCTCGTGGCGGCGGGCGCGCATGGCCTCGGGGCCGCTGGCAAAGCCGCAGGCCTCGTCCCACGGCGGCGGCGGGCCCTCCGGCGGCAGGCCCGCCATCACGGTGACGACGCAGGCGTCATGGCAGCGCGCAAGCAAGGCGCCGCAACCGAGCACTGCGTCATCCAGGTGGGGTGAAATCGCGCAGACGCGGCCCAATGCCGGCTGCGACCCGGGTGGGTCGCGCCCGTCATACGCAGGTTCGCTGGCTGATGGCTCGCTCATGTGGCCTCCGGAACAGGCCGGCATCAGTGCAACCGGTATGCCAAGGCCCGAACCGCGCTTCAGCCGCCAGGGCCTTGCGCTGGTCTGCTGAACCATTGTCATTTATGCAGCCGCTCGACAGGGCGCGCCGGCCGCGGGCCGCGCTCGATGGTGTCCTCGCCGCGTTGCTTGCTTTGTCCCGCCCGGCGTGCTACGATCGCTAGCTTGCCGTTAGTGGCAGTGTTATTAATGGCAAGAGAACGGTAGTAAGAGTGGTAAGACAGTGGTAAGACCCCCATTGGCATGACGCCTTTGCTTTTTTCTTGGCGTCAAATTCCCGCCTTTTCTTGCGTGTGCCGCCTTTGCGTAGGCAGGGCCGTGGCCTTATTGGCGCGGCGCCGCGCGGGGTGTGTACAGATTCTGCAAGTGGTATTAGCCCCGGCCAATCGTAGCCGGGAATGGAGAAAACAATGTCGAATACGACATCCACGCCCGCCGCATTCCGGCTGGGTCTGGTAGGTCGCAAGGTCGGCATGACCCGCATTTTCACCGAGGACGGCGAGTCCATTCCGGTGACCGTGCTGGACGTGTCGGGCAATCGTGTGGCCCAGGTCAAGACCCCGGAAGTCGACGGCTACGCCGCCGTGCAGGTTGCCTATGGCACCCGCCGTGCGTCGCGCGTCACCAAGGCCGAAGTCGGCCATTTCGCCAAGGCCGGCATCGAAACCGGCAGCAACCTCAAGGAATTCCGCCTCTCCGCCGAGAAGGCCGCCGAATTCCAGGCAGGTGCTGATCTGGCCGTGGACAGCGTGTTCAGCGTCGGCCAACTGGTCGACGTCACGGGCACCACGATCGGTAAGGGCTTTGCCGGCACCATCAAGCGCCACAACTTCGGTTCGCAGCGTGCTTCGCACGGCAACTCGCGTTCGCACCGCGTGCCCGGCTCGATCGGCCAGGCACAGGATCCGGGCCGTATCTTCCCGGGCAAGCGCATGGCCGGCCACATGGGTGCCGTCCAGCGTACCGTCCAGAATCTCGACGTCGTGCGTGTCGACGCCGAACGTGGCCTGCTGCTCGTTCGCGGCGCCGTCCCCGGTCATGCCGGTGCGGACATCGTCGTGCGTCCGGCCGTCAAAGCTGCCGTGAAGGGGGCGTAAATGGATATCAAGATCCTCAACGACCAAGGTCAGTCGTCCGCCACCGTCAGCGCCCCGGACACCGTGTTCGGCCGCGAATTCAACGAAGCCCTGGTGCACCAGGTCGTCGTGGCCTATCAGGCCAACGCGCGTGCCGGTAACCGTGCCCAGAAGGATCGTGCCGAAGTCAAGCACTCGACCAAGAAGCCCTGGCGCCAGAAGGGTACGGGCCGCGCCCGTGCCGGTATGACGTCCTCGCCGCTGTGGCGTGGGGGTGGTCGCGCGTTCCCGAACTCGCCCGAAGAGAACTTCAGCCAGAAGGTCAACAAGAAGATGTACCGCGCCGGGATCCGCTCGATCCTGTCGCAACTGGCTCGCGAAGATCGCATCTCGGTGGTCGAGAATTTCGTGCTGGACGCTCCCAAGACCAAGCAAGCCGCTGACAAGCTCAAGGCTTACGGTCTGGGCGACGCCAAGTCGTCGGTCCTCATCATCACCGATGCGTTCGACGAAAACCTTTACCTCGCCACGCGCAACCTGCCGCACGTGGCCGTGATCGAGCCGCGCTACGCCGATCCGCTGTCGTTGATCCACTACAAGAATGTGCTGATCACGCGCCCGGCTATCGCTCAACTCGAGGAGATGCTGGGATGAACGGCCAAGTCAAAGCCAATCTGTCCACCGAGCGCCTGCTGCAGGTCTTGCTCGCGCCGATCGTGACCGAAAAGGCCACCTTCGTCGCCGACAAGAACCAGCAGATCGCGTTCCGTGTCGTGCCCGATGCCACCAAGCCCGAGATCAAGGCCGCCGTTGAACTGCTGTTCAAGGCCGAGGTCGAGTCGGTCCAGGTGCTGAACACCAAGGGCAAACAAAAGCGCTTCGGTCGCTTCATCGGTCGCCGCCGCAACGAGCGCAAGGCCTATGTCTGCCTGAAGGAAGGCCAAGAGATCGACTTCGCGCAGGAGGTCAAGTAAATGCCTGTCGTCAAGCTCAAGCCGACTTCGCCCGGCCGTCGCGCGATGGTGAAGGTGGTTCATCCCCACCTGCACAAGGGCGCGCCCTACGCGCCGCTGCTCGAGAAGCAGATCCAGAACGCCGGTCGCAACAACAACGGCCACATCACCACGCGTCACCGCGGCGGTGGTCACAAGCAGCACTACCGTGTCGTCGATTTCCGCCGCAACAAGGACGGCATCGCCGCCAAGGTCGAGCGCCTGGAATACGATCCGAACCGCACCGCGCACATCGCGCTCGTGTGCTACGCCGATGGCGAGCGCCGCTACATCATCGCTCCGCGCGGCCTGCAGGTCGGCACGACGCTGATGTCCGGCTCGGAAGCCCCGATCCGCGCTGGCAACACGCTGCCGATCCGCAACATCCCGGTCGGTACGACGATCCACTGCGTCGAGATGATCCCCGGCAAGGGTGCCCAGCTCGCGCGTTCGGCCGGCGCTTCGGCGGTCCTGCTGGCTCGCGAAGGCACGTACGCCCAGGTGCGTCTGCGCTCCGGTGAAGTGCGCCGCGTGCACATCGAGTGCCGCGCCACGATCGGTGAAGTCAGCAACGAAGAACACAGCCTGCGTCAGATCGGCAAGGCCGGCGCCACGCGTTGGCGCGGCGTGCGCCCGACCGTTCGCGGTGTGGCCATGAACCCGATCGACCACCCGCACGGTGGTGGTGAAGGCCGTACCGGCGAAGCCCGTGAACCGGTCAGCCCGTGGGGTACTCCCTCCAAGGGCTTCAAGACCCGTCGGAACAAGCGGACGAACAACATGATCGTCCAACGACGCAAGCGCAAGTAAGAGGCGAACCATGTCACGTTCGATCAAGAAGGGCCCCTTTGTCGACGCCTACCTCATCAAGAAGGTCGAGGCGGCCACGGGTGGCCGGGAAAAGAAGCCGATCAAGATCTGGTCGCGCCGCTCCACCATTCTGCCTGAGTTCATCGGGCTTACCTTTGCCGTGCACAACGGCCGTCAGCACGTTCCCGTGTACATCAACGAGAACATGGTCGGCCACAAGTTCGGCGAGTTCGCGCTGACCCGCACGTTCAAGGGTCACGCCGCCGACAAGAAGTCGAAGAGGTAATGGCCATGCAAAAGGGAAATGACACCGCCGCCGTCATCAAGGGCGTGCGCGTCTCCGCGCAGAAGGCTCGCCTCGTGGCCGATCTGGTCCGCGGCAAGCCGGTGGCGCAGGCTCTGAACATCCTTGCTTTCACGCCCAAGAAGTCGGCCGTGATCATCCGCAAGGCTGTCGAGTCGGCGATCGCCAACGCCGAGCACAATGACGGCGCCGATATCGACGAACTGAAGGTCAAGACCATCTACGTCGACAAGGGCGCTTCGATGAAACGCTTCGACGCGCGTGCCAAGGGCCGTGGCGTGAAGATCGAAAAGCAGACTTGCCACATCGTGGTCAAGGTCGGCGCGTAAGGAGCCACGATGGGACAGAAAATTCATCCGACCGGCTTCCGGCTGGCTGTCAGCCGCAACTGGTCCTCGCGCTGGTACGCCGACGACAAGGCCTATGCCGGCATGCTGCTTCAGGACGCACAAGTCCGTGAGTACCTGAAGAAGAAGCTGAAGAACGCCTCCGTTGGCCGCGTGGTCATCGAGCGTCCCGCCAAGAATGCCCGCATCACCATCCACTCGGCTCGTCCGGGCGTGGTGATCGGCAAGAAGGGCGAGGATATCGAGATCCTGAAGGCCGATCTGCAGCGTCTGATGGGCGTGCCCGTGCACGTCAACATCGAAGAAATCCGCAAGCCGGAAGTCGATGCCCAACTGATCGCCGATTCGATCTCCCAGCAGCTCGAAAAGCGCATCATGTTCCGCCGCGCCATGAAGCGCGCCATGCAGAACGCGATGCGTCTGGGTGCCCAAGGCATCAAGATCATGAGCTCGGGCCGTTTGAACGGCATCGAAATCGCGCGTACCGAGTGGTACCGCGAAGGCCGCGTGCCGCTGCATACGCTGCGCGCGAACATCGACTACGGTACGTCCGAAGCGCACACCACCTACGGGATCATCGGGATCAAGGTGTGGGTGTACAAGGGCGATACGCTGGGCAATGCCGAGCTGGCTGCTGCCGCCGAGACCCCGCGCGAAGACGAGCGTCGTCCGCGCCGTGGCCCGCGCAGCGACCGCCCGGGTGGCCGTCCCCCGGCGGGGCGTGGCCGTGGCCCGCGTAAGGATAGTCGGCCGGCAGGTGGCGCAGATGCCCCCGCCGCCAAAGACGGAGAATAAGCATGCTGCAACCAGCACGCAGGAAATACCGCAAAGAGCAGAAGGGCCGTAACACCGGCCTGGCCACGCGCGGCACTCACGTCTCGTTCGGCGAATTCGGTCTGAAGGCCACCGGTCGTGGCCGCCTGACTGCTCGCCAGATCGAAGCGGCGCGTCGTGCGATCAACCGCCACATCAAGCGTGGCGGCCGCATCTGGATCCGCGTCTTCCCGGACAAGCCGATCTCGCAAAAGCCCGCCGAAGTCCGTATGGGTAACGGCAAGGGCAACCCGGAATACTGGGTTGCCGAGATCCAGCCGGGCAAGGTGCTTTACGAAATGGACGGCGTGAACGAAGAGCTGGCCCGCGAGGCGTTCCGCCTGGCTGCGGCCAAGCTGCCGATCTCGACGACCTTCGTGACCCGCCACGTCGGCGCTTGACGGAGGAAAGAACATGAAAGCCAGCGAACTTCGCTCCAAGGATGTTGCTGAGCTCAAGAAAGAGCTCGAAAGCCTGCTGAAGGCCCAGTTCAGCCTGCGCATGCAGGCCGCTACCCAGCAGTTGTCCAACACCAGCCAACTCGGCAATGTTCGCCGCGACATCGCTCGCGTGCGCACCGTGCTGACCCAGAAGGCAGGGGAACAACAATGAGCACTGCTACCGAACAAGCCCAGGCCCCGGCCAAGCGCCAGCGCAAGCTGGTCGGCAAGGTCGTGAGCAACAAGATGGACAAGACCGTGGTCGTGCTGGTCGAGCGCCGCGTCAAGCACCCGCTGCTTGGCAAGGTCATCATGCGCTCGGCCAAGTACAAGGCCCACGACGAGACCAACCAGTACAACGAAGGCGACACGGTCGAGATTGCCGAAGGCCGTCCGATCTCGCGTTCGAAGGCCTGGACGGTGACCCGTCTGGTCGAAGCGGCCCGCATCATCTGATGCTCCGCGGCCGGCGCGCCCGCAAGGGCGAACCGGCCAGGGCGTCCCGGAATCCGGGGCGCCATCTCGGCCTGGCGGGCCAAGGGCACGCCCTCCGCCGAGCCGCTGGATGCAGTACCGACGGCAGCCACGCGCTGCCGTCGTTCTTCCCGGCCCTTGCGTGGGGGTTGCGGCACTGTTGCATATGCGCTATTGCGTGTGGTAGATCAACACGCTAGAATGGCAGACTTTCCAGCGATCTCTATCCAAACAGCGCCCAGCAGGCGATGTTTTTTTACGGTGATTCTGGTGAAGTCGTCAGCCGGCAGGCCCGGAAGTTCTCGGGGCGCTGGCTGTCATTGCTTCAAAGGCTGCTTGAAAAAAGCGCTGTGGTTCCACGCTCTGCGGCAAGGGGCCGCAGGATTTCAACCCAGAGCGGGGCGCAAGCCCGGCTTGACGGGGCCAAAACTGATCGTTTGCCAGGGGCGTTGCGCCGGGCTCGCGGTCAAGTTGGATATAGGTTAAATCATGATTCAAATGCAGACCACGCTGGACGTGGCTGACAACACGGGTGCGCGTGCCGTCATGTGCATCAAGGTGTTGGGCGGGTCCAAGCGTCGCTACGCCGCTATCGGCGACATCATCAAGGTCAGCGTCAAGGACGCAGCTCCGCGCGGCCGCGTGAAAAAGGGCGAGATCTACAACGCCGTCGTCGTGCGCACCGCCAAGGGCGTGCGCCGCAAGGACGGCTCGCTCATCCGTTTTGGCGGCAATGCCGCCGTGCTGCTCAACGCGAAGCTCGAGCCCATCGGCACTCGCATCTTCGGACCGGTCACGCGCGAACTGCGTACCGAGAAGTTCATGAAGATCGTGTCGCTGGCGCCGGAAGTGCTGTAAGGAGCCGCCATGAACAACATCCGTAAAGGCGACGAGGTCATCGTCCTCGCCGGCAAGAATCGCAAGGCCCGTGGCGTCGTCCTCGAGCGCGTCAGCGCCGACTACGTCCTGGTCGAAGGCGTGAACGTTGCCAAGAAGCACGTCAAGCCGAATCCGATGCGCAACGAGACGGGCGGTATCGTGGAAAAGGCCATGCCGATCCACATCTCCAACGTCGCGATCTTCAACCCCGCTACCGGCAAGGGCGACCGCGTCGGCATCAAGGAAGAAGACGGCAAGAAAGTACGCATCTACCGCTCCAATGGCGCTGTCATTGGCGCGAAGGCGTAATGGGGATCTGAAATGGCTCGTTTGCAAGAGTTCTACCGTAACAAGGTCGCTGGCGACCTGACCGAGAAGTTCGGCTACAAGAGCGTGATGCAGGTACCCCGCATCACCAAGGTCACCCTGAACATGGGCGTGTCCGAAGCCGTGGCCGACAAGAAGGTCATCGAGCACGCTGTCGGCGACCTGACCAAGATCGCCGGCCAGAAGCCCGTGATCACCAAGACCCGAAAGGCCATCGCCGGCTTCAAGATCCGGGAAAACTACCCGATCGGCTGCATGGTGACCCTGCGTGGCCAACGCATGTACGAATTCCTCGATCGTCTGATCAACATCGCCCTGCCGCGCGTGCGCGACTTCCGTGGTGTGTCGGGTCGTGCGTTCGACGGCCGTGGCAACTACAACATCGGCGTGAAAGAGCAGATCATCTTCCCGGAAATCGAGTACGACAAGATCGACGCTCTGCGTGGGATGAACATCAGCATCACCACGACCGCCAAGACCGACGAAGAAGCCCGCGCGCTGCTTGCCGCGTTCAGCTTCCCGTTCCGTAACTAAGGGGTGATGACGTGGCCAAACTTTCACTCATCAATCGTGATGTCAAGCGCGCCAAGCTGGCTGAGAAATTCGCCGCCAAGCGCAATGCCCTGAAGGCAATCATCGACGACGCGTCGAAATCCGACGAAGAGCGCTATCAGGCTCGCCTGAAGCTGCAACAACTGCCGCGCAACGCCAACCCGACGCGCCAGCGCAATCGCTGCGCCGTGACGGGCCGCCCCCGCGGTGTTTTCAGCAAGTTCGGTCTGGGTCGCAACAAGCTGCGCGAGATGGCAATGCGCGGCGAGATCCCGGGCATGACCAAGGCCAGCTGGTAGGAGAATACACATGAGCATGAGCGATCCCATCGCCGATATGCTGACGCGCATCCGCAACGCCCAGCAAGTGGAAAAGGCGTCGGTCAGCATGCCCTCCTCCAAGCTGAAGGTGGCCATCGCCACCGTGCTGAAGGATGAAGGCTACATTGAAGATTTCCGCGTGGATGCCAACGACGGCAAGCCGCAACTCGAAATCGCCCTGAAGTACTACGCCGGTCGTCCCGTGATCGAGCGCATCGAGCGCGTCTCGCGTCCCGGCCTGCGCATCTACAAGGGCCGCAGCGATATTCCGCAAGTCATGGACGGCCTTGGCGTTGCCATCGTCTCCACCTCGCGTGGCGTGATGACCGATCGCCGTGCCCGCGCCAATGGCGTGGGCGGCGAAGTCCTGTGCTACGTGGCATAAGGAGAAGCACATGTCGCGTATTGCTAAGTATCCCGTCGAACTGCCCAAGGGCGTCGAAGCCAACATCGCCCAGGACCAGATCACCGTCAAGGGCCCGCTGGGCACCCTGACGCAGGCGCTCACCGGCGACGTCACTGTCACCGAGGAAGGCGGCAAGCTGTCGTTCGTCGCTGCGAACGACTCGCGCCACGCCAAGGCGATGTCCGGCACCGTGCGCGCCCTGGTCAACAACATGGTCACCGGCGTCAGCAAGGGTTTCGAGCGCAAGCTCAACCTGGTCGGCGTGGGTTACCGTGCCCAGGCCCAAGGCGATTCCGTCAAGCTGCAGCTCGGCTTCTCGCATGACGTCGTGCACAAGATGCCCGCCGGCGTGAAGGTCGAGTGCCCCACCCAGACCGAGATCGTGGTCAAGGGGTCGGACAAGCAGGTCGTTGGTCAGGTGGCCGCTGAAATCCGCGCGTACCGCGAGCCCGAGCCCTACAAGGGCAAGGGTGTCCGCTACGCCGATGAGCGGGTCATCATCAAAGAGACCAAGAAGAAGTAAGGGCGTAAGGACTCATCATGGACAAAAAACAATCTCGTTTGCGCCGTGCCGTGCCTACACGCCGCAAGATCCAGGAACTCGGCATGCATCGTCTCACGGTGCATCGCTCGAACCTGCACATCTACGCCAGCATCATCGCGCCGGAGGGCACCCAGGTGCTCGTTTCCGCGTCGACGGTCGAGCCCGAAGTGCGCCAGCAACTGGCTGGCCAGAGCGGCGCGGGCGGCAATGTTGCCGCTGCCACGCTCATCGGCAAGCGTGTCGCCGAGAAGGCGCGCGCGGCCGGTATCGAGTCGGTGGCGTTCGATCGCTCCGGTTTCCGCTACCACGGTCGTGTGAAGGCGTTGGCTGAAGCCGCGCGCGAAGCCGGCCTGAAGTTCTAAGCGAGGATCACATGGCCAAGATGCAAGGCAAGAATCAGGCTGCCGAAGAGCGCGACGACGGTCTGCGCGAAAAGATGATCGCGGTCAACCGCGTCAGCAAGGTAGTCAAGGGTGGTCGCACCATGAGCTTCGCCGCGCTGAGCGTGGTGGGCGACGGTGATGGCCGTATCGGCATGGGCAAGGGCAAGGCGCGTGAAGTGCCGGTCGCCGTTCAGAAGGCGATGGAGCAGGCCCGCCGCGACATGGTCAAGGTTTCGCTGAAGAGCGGCACCCTGCACCACGCCGTCGTCGGCAAGCACGGTGCCTCCAAGGTGCTGATCTCGCCGGCCGCCGAAGGTACCGGCGTGATCGCCGGCGGCCCGATGCGCGCTATCTTCGACGTGATGGGTGTGCGTAACGTCGTGGCGAAGAGCCTGGGTTCGACCAACCCGTACAACCTGGTGCGTGCTACGCTTAACGGTTTGCGCGCCTCCTCCACCCCGTCGGAAATTGCTGCCAAGCGCGGCAAGACCGTCGAGGAAATTCTGGGGTAAGACATGACGACTGAAAAGAAGCACGTCAAAGTCACGCTCGTGCGCTCGCCCATCGGTACGCGCGAGTCGCACCGCGCCACCGTGCGCGGTCTGGGCCTGGGCAAGATGAACAGCAGCCGCGTGCTGGTGGACACGCCCGAGGTTCGCGGCATGATCCGCAAGGTGTCCTACCTGGTCGCCGTGTCGGAAGCCTGAAGGAACAGTCATGGAAGATACGATTCGACTCAATTCGCTGCAGCCCGCTGACGGCGCCAAGCATGCCAAGCGCCGTGTCGGCCGCGGCATCGGCTCCGGCCTGGGCAAGACGGCGGGTCGCGGTCACAAGGGCCAGAAGTCGCGTTCGGGCGGTTTTCACAAGGTCGGTTTCGAAGGCGGTCAGATGCCGCTGCAGCGCCGCCTGCCCAAGCGTGGCTTCAAGCCGCTGAACGATCACCTGTACGCCGAAGTCCGCCTGTCCGATCTGGAGAAGCTGCCCGTCGACGAAATCGACGTGCAAGTGCTCAAGCAGGCCGGCGTGGTCGGCCAGCAAGTGCGCTACGCCAAGGTCATCAAGTCGGGCGAGCTGTCGCGCAAGGTCGTGCTGAACGGCCTGTCGGCAACGGCCGGCGCCAAGGCTGCGATCGAAGCGGCCGGTGGCTCGCTGAACGCGGCCGCCTGATAGGGCAAGAGGTCTACGTTGGCTACTGCGAATACGTTGGGCAAAGCCGGTGGTCGCTTCAGCGACCTCAAGCGCCGGCTGGTGTTTCTGCTGCTGGCGCTGGTCGTCTACCGGCTGGGTACGCATATCCCGGTGCCGGGCATCAACCCGGATCAGCTAGCGCTGTTGTTCCAGCAGAACCAGGGCGGCATCCTGGGCCTGTTCAACATGTTCTCGGGCGGGGCTTTGTCGCGATTCTCGATCTTCGCGCTGGGGATCATGCCGTACATTTCTGCATCGATCATCATGCAGCTGATGACGGTCATCGTTCCCTCGCTCGAAGCCATCAAGAAGGAAGGCGAGGCTGGCCGGCGCAAGATCACGCAGTACACGCGCTACGGCACGCTGCTCCTGGCGATCGTCCAGGCCATCGGCATTTCCGTGGCGCTCGAATCCCAGCCCGGGCTGGTGATCGATCCGGGCATGCTGTTCCGGGTCACCACGATCATTTCGCTGGTGACCGGCACGATGTTCCTGATGTGGCTGGGTGAACAGATCACCGAGCGTGGCCTGGGCAACGGCATTTCGATCATCATCTTCTCGGGTATCGTGGCCGGCTTGCCGGTTGCGCTGGCCGGGCTGTTCGATCTGGTGGGCACGGGTGCGATGTCCGTCATCTCCGCGCTCTTGATCGTGGTGGTGGTGGTACTGGTCACCGCGTTCGTGGTGTTCGTCGAGCGCGGTCAACGCCGCATCACGGTGAACTACGCCAAGCGCCAGGTCGGCAACAAGCTGTACGGTGGCCAGAGTTCGCACCTGCCGCTCAAGCTCAACATGGCCGGGGTGATTCCGCCGATCTTCGCATCGTCGATCATTCTGTTCCCGGCCACGCTGACGAGCTGGTTCGCGACCGGCGAAAGCCTGGTCTGGCTGCGCAACGTCGCCGCTGCACTGACGCCGGGGCAGCCGTTCTACATCGCGCTGTATGCGTTGGCGATCATCTTCTTCGCCTTCTTCTATACGGCACTGGTGTTCAACAGCCGCGAAACCGCGGACAACTTGAAGAAGAGTGGGGCGTTCATCCCCGGCATCCGCCCGGGCGAACAGACTTCCCGCTACATCGACAAGATTCTGACGCGGCTGACGCTGGCCGGGGCGATCTACATCACCCTGGTGTGTTTGCTGCCGGAATTCCTGGTACTGCGCTGGAATGTGCCGTTCTACTTCGGTGGAACCTCCCTGCTCATCATCGTGGTGGTGACGATGGATTTCATGGCCCAGGTGCAGGCATACATCATGTCGCACCAGTATGATTCGCTGCTCAAGAAAGCCAATTTCAAGGGTATGAACCTACCGGTGCGATAAACACGGCCATGGCCAAAGACGATGTCATCCAGATGCAGGGTGAGGTCCTCGAAAACCTGCCCAACGCAACGTTTCGCATCAAACTGGAAAACGGTCATGTGGTGTTGGGCCACATCTCCGGCAAGATGCGAATGAACTACATCCGGATCCTTCCGGGCGACAAGGTCACTGTGGAATTGACCCCCTATGACCTTTCTCGCGCACGTATCGTCTTTCGTACGAAATGACGCGTGCGGAACACTAGGAGTCAAACATGAAAGTCATGGCATCTGTGAAGCGCATTTGCCGCAATTGCAAAGTCATCAAGCGCCACGGTGTGGTGCGCGTGATTTGCACCGACCCGCGCCACAAGCAGCGCCAGGGTTGAGTCGAGCTACATAGGAACAAGGAAACGTTATGGCCCGTATTGCTGGCATCAACATTCCGCCGCATCAGCACACCGAGATCGGCCTGACGGCGATCTTCGGCGTTGGCCGTTCGCGCGCGCGCAAGATTTGCGAAGGCGCAGGCATCCCCTACGACAAGAAGGTCAAGGATCTGAACGATGCGGAGCTCGAACGCATTCGTGAACAGCTCGGCACGTTCACCGTCGAAGGTGACCTGCGCCGTGAAGTTCAGCTCTCGATCAAGCGTCTGATCGACCTCGGCACCTATCGCGGCCTGCGCCACAAGCGCGGCCTGCCGGTCCGCGGTCAGCGTACCCGCACCAACGCCCGTACCCGCAAGGGCCCGCGTCGCGCCGGTGTCGCGCTGAAGAAATAATTCAGGATTAGCTCATCATGGCAAAAGCTCAAGGCGGCGCCCAGCGCGTCCGCAAAAAAGTCAAGAAGAACGTCTCGGACGGCATTGCGCACGTCCACGCGTCGTTCAACAACACCATCATCACGATCACCGATCGCCAAGGCAATGCCTTGTCGTGGGCCACGTCGGGTGGCGCGGGCTTCAAGGGCTCGCGCAAGTCGACTCCCTTTGCTGCGCAGGTCGCGGCCGAGAACGCCGGCCGTATCGCTCTGGAATATGGCATCAAGACGCTGGAAGTTCGCATCAAGGGCCCCGGCCCCGGTCGCGAATCCTCGGTGCGCGCGCTGAACGCGCTGGGCATCAAGATCTCCAGCATTTCCGATGTCACCCCGGTGCCGCACAACGGCTGCCGGCCGCCCAAGCGTCGTCGCATCTAAGAGGGATACACCGTGGCACGTTATATTGGTCCCAAGTGCAAGCTCTCGCGTCGTGAGGGCACCGACCTGTTCCTGAAGAGCGCCCGTCGCTCGCTCGATTCCAAGTGCAAGCTCGACAGCAAGCCGGGTCAGCATGGTCGCACGTCCGGTGCGCGCACCTCCGACTACGGCCAGCAACTGCGTGAGAAGCAAAAGCTCAAGCGCATGTACGGCCTGATGGAGAAGCAGTTCCACAAGTACTTCCAGGAAGCCGAGCGCCGCCGTGGCAACACCGGCGAAACGCTGATCCAGTTGCTCGAATCGCGCCTGGACAACGTCGTCTACCGCATGGGCTTCGGCTCGACCCGCGCCGAGGCTCGCCAACTGGTGAATCACCGCGCCATCGAGCTGAACGGTCATACCGCCGACATCCCGTCGATCATCCTGAAGGCTGGCGACATCGTGTCCGTGCGTGAGAAGGCCAAGAAGCAGGCCCGCATCCACGAATCGCTGCAACTGGCTTCCGGCCAGGGCATCCCGCAGTGGGTGGAAGTCGACGCCAACAAGCTGACCGGTACCTTCAAGTCGGCCCCGGACCGCGCTGATGTCGCCCGCGATGTCAACGAGTCCATGGTCGTCGAACTGTACTCGCGCTAAGTTGTAGTTCTCCCGTCGGGCGGCGGCCTTTTCCTTCGGGAAACAGGGCGTCGCCCGTCGTCATTCCATCAGCCTTATCGGTGTAACGAGCCGAGGGTATTGAAAAGGAAGCTGTCACATGGCTAACGCCGCATTTCTGAAGCCCCGCAGTATCGACGTCGAAACCCTCAGCGCGAATCATGCGCGCGTGGTGATGGAGCCGTTCGAGCGTGGCTATGGCCACACCCTGGGCAATGCGCTGCGCCGCATCCTGCTGTCTTCGATGACCGGCTATGCGCCGACCGAAGTGCAGATCACCGGCGTGCTGCACGAGTACTCCACGGTCGAAGGCGTCCGCGAGGACGTGGTCGACCTGATGCTCAACCTGAAGGGCGTGGTCTTCAAGCTGCACAACCGTGAAGAAGTCACCCTGACGCTGCGCAAGACCGGCGCCGGGATCGTCACCGCGGCCGACATCGAGCTGCCGCACGACGTCGAGATCATCAATCCCGAGCAGGTGCTCGCCAACCTCGCCGAGGGTGGCAAGCTCGAGATGCAGATCAAGGTCGAGAAGGGCCGTGGCTACGTGCCGGGCAACGTGCGCGGCTTCGCAGAAGACCATTCGCGTTCGATCGGCCGCATCGTGCTCGACGCTTCATACAGCCCGGTGCTGCGCGTGAGCTACGCCGTGGAAAGCGCCCGCGTGGAACAGCGTACCGACCTGGACAAGCTGGTGCTCGACATCGAGACCAACGGCGTGATCTCGCCCGAGGAAGCTGTGCGCCAGGCTGCCCGCATCCTGATGGACCAGCTCTCGATCTTCGCCGCCCTGGAAGGCTCGGCCGAATCGTCCGACATGCCCTCGCGCGGCACGCCGCAGATCGACCCGATCCTGCTGCGTCCGGTCGACGACCTGGAACTCACCGTGCGCTCGGCGAACTGCCTGAAGGCCGAGAACATCTACTACATCGGCGACCTCATCCAGCGCACCGAGAACGAGCTGCTGAAGACCCCGAACCTCGGCCGCAAGTCGCTGAACGAGATCAAGGAAGTCCTGGCTGCTCGCGGTTTGACGCTGGGGATGAAGTTGGAGAATTGGCCCCCTCTGGGCCTCGAGAGGCCCTGAGGGGCATCCTGCGGCTCAGCCGCAGGATGCTGTCCGGCAAAGCCGGACAGACCAATTCCGCGGAGAAGCATGGCCGGGCACCGGCCATGCTTCGAGGCAAAACTGGCCGCCTCTGGGCCTTGAAAGACCCTGAAGCAGCTTCCACGGAGCCATCGACCGCACCCCGATGGCCTCCCCAGTTCCGTAGTACAATCGCGCGCTTACCGGCCCGCGCCTGCATTCATGCAGGATCGATAGAAGAGCTGGATACGTGTGGGGCATCCATGGAGACATGGACATCCCTCGATCAGGCAAGGCCGGCCGGCTTTGTCTCACACTCCTAGATTCAACAAGGAAACATCATGCGTCACCGTCACGGGCTTCGTAAGCTCAACCGTACCAGCAGCCACCGTCTCGCCATGTTCCGCAACATGGCCGTCGCCCTGATCACCCACGAGGCGATCAAGACCACGCTGCCCAAGGCCAAGGAACTGCGCCGCGTCGTCGAGCCGCTCATCACGCTCAGCAAGGACGCCACGGTCGCCAACCGCCGCCTGGCCTTCGCCCGCCTGCGCGATCGCGACGCCGTCGTCAAGCTGTTCGACGAAATCGGCCCGCGCTACGCTGCCCGCAACGGCGGCTACACCCGTGTGCTGAAGATGGGCTTCCGCCAGGGCGACAACGCGCCGATGGCGTTCATGGAGCTGGTCGACCGTCCCGAGCCGGTCGAAGCCGAGCAGGCTGCCGAAGAGTGATCTTCGTCGGTACTGACGAAAGGGCCGCGCGAGCGGCCCTTTTTCTTTTTGCATGTGCGCCCAGCCTAGGTGCGATCGCGGGCGGCGATGTCGGCGCGGGCCGTCCGGGTCGCTACTGGCTCATCGTGACCGCCAGCCGGTCATAACGCCGTTTTCGTCATTGCCGCGCGTGGTTCCCCATCGCTAGACTTTTTTCATTCGAAAAGAGGAGACAGCGATGAAACTGCGGCAATTCCTGGTGCTGCTGCCTGCGATGGCGGTACTGTTCGGGTCCGGCGCCTGCGCTGCCGCGCAGACCTATCCCGACAAGCCGATCGCCGTGGTGGTGCCGTTCCCGCCCGGCGGCCCGGTGGACACGCTGGCCCGCTTGCTGGCCGGGCCCATGAGCCGCTCGATGGGGCAGCAACTCGTCATCGAAAACAAGGCCGGCGCGGGCGGCTCGATCGGCGCGGCGCAGGTGGCGCGCGCCGCCCCCGACGGCTACACCTTGCTGATGACCGCCAGTTCGTACGCCATGGACCCGGCGATCCGCTCGAACCTGCCGTTCGATCCGAGGCGGGACATGCATGGCGTGGTCAACGTCGCGAGCGGCCCGGTCGTACTGCTGGCCAAGACCGGCCTGCCGGTCGACGCCATGGACAATTTCCTCGCGCTGCTGCGCGAACGCCCCGGCAAGCTGTCCTACGCGTCCACGGGCATCGGCACGGTCAATCATTTCGCCGGAGAGCTGTTCAAGGGGGCGGCGGGCGTCGATGCCCTGCACATTCCCTACAACGGCGCGGCGCCCGCGACCCAGGCCATACTCGCCGGCGAGGTGGATTTCTTCTTCAACAATGTTCTGTCTTCCGTGCCGCACGTGCAATCGGGCAAGGTCAAGGCGCTGGCGGTGACCAGCGAGGAACGCTGGCCGGCGTTTCCCGAGGTGCCGACGCTCAGGGAGGCCGGCGTCGATGTCGCGATTTCGTCATGGTACGGTTTCTTCGCGCCGGCGAATACGCCGGAGGCGGTGATGGAGCGCTTCGCGCAGGAGGTCCGCAAGGCCCTGGCGGACCCGCAGGTCAAGGACCGGATCGCGCAGCTCGGGTTGACCATCGAAGGCGCCGGCCCGCAGGCGTTCCAGGAATACGTCGGCACCGAAATCGACAAATGGACCGCCGTGGCCGAGGCCGCGGGTATCGAAGCCCAGTAAACGCGCTTTCACACAGGAGACCCGCATGCCTTACCTCGAACGTCCCGGACAGCCCGCACTGCATTATCTGGTCGACGATTTCACCGACCCCTGGAAGAACGCCCCGGTCATCGTTCTGCAGCACGGCTTCGGCCGGTCCGCGGATCTGTGGTACCCATGGGTGCCGTTGCTGGCCCGGCATTTCAAGGTCGTGCGTCCGGATCTGCGCGGCCTGGGCAGGTCGGGTCGGGATTTCGACCTCGCCGGCGGCATGACCGTCGAGACCTTCGTCGACGATCTTGCCGCCATCATCGACGAGGTCGCGCAGGCGCCCGTGCACTACTGCGGCGAATCCCTGGGCGGAATGGTGGGTGCCGCCCTGGCGGTGGCGCATCCCGACAAGCTGCGTACACTGTCGCTCATCGCCGCCCCGCTGCGCATATCGCAAGCCACCCAGCAGACCTTCGCCTGCGGCCGGGAGAGCTGGCAGGCGGCGATCGACGAGCTGGGCACGCGGGCCTGGGCGCACGAAATCAATGGCAGCCTGCGCTTTCCCCCCGATGCCGATCCCGGCATGCAGAACTGGTACGCGGAAATGATGGGACAGACCGACAAGGCTTCGCTGATCGCGCTGTCCAGACTCGCCGCCCGGGCGGACATCGAGCCCCTGCTCGAGAAGATCGCCACGCCCACCCTGGGCATTTATCCGGTGGCCGGCTCGATCACCGGGCCCGACGAGGACATCATCAGGTCCAGGATACCCGGCATCACCTACGTCGGCTTGCCGAGCCGATACCATGCGATCCAGTTCCTGATGGCGCGGGCCTGCGCCGACGAGGTGCTGCATTTCGCCTGCCAGCATGACGGTGTCGCGGCGGGCGCGTGACCTGCTCCAGGCCGGCGCAAGCTTGCCGGCCGGCGATCTGGCGGCGCAGACCGACGGCCGCAGCGCGGCACGTCTGATGGCCGTGCTGCGCGTGGTGGCGGCCAGCCAGGAGCACGGCCTGCGCACGTCGGAGGTCAGCGCCGAACTGGGCCTGAGCTATACCACCGCGCGGCGCATCCTCGCCGGGCTGCTGGCCGAGGGTGCGGTGGAGTTGTCCGAGGACGGCCGGCGCTTTCGGATCGGCGAGGAGATCACCCTGCTCGGCTTGGCGCGCGCCGGCCCTTTCGCTTTGGGATCCTGCGCCCTGCCGCATATGCAGTACCTGGTCCGCACGTTCGGCGAGACGGTCTACCTCACTGTGTGCAGCCGATGGGATTCGGTCTGCATCCACCGCGAGATCGGGACCAGCGAGCGCAAGGTCCTGTCGATCAGCCGGGGCTCGCGGCGCCCGCTAGGTGTGGCGGTGGGGAGCATCGCCATGCTCGGCGCCATGACGTCCGCACGCAGCGAAGCCATCGTCGCCGCGAATGCCGATCGCTACCCGCGCTATGGCATCGCGGCCGATCGTGTGCGGCACCGGGTGGCGTGTGCGCGCATCCAGGGCCATGCGTATGCCGACCCCGGCCTGCGGCAGGGCACCCGCTCGGTCGGCGTGGCGATCCGGGACCCGGGCGGTGAACCGATGGCCAGCCTGAGCATCGTGGCGATCGCCTCGCGCCTGGACGACGGCGTGCGCGCGCGCATGGCGAACGACCTGGGCGCCGTCGCGACCGCCACCGCGCAGGAGATGGCCGCACGCGCCGCCGGGCGGTAAGGCGGCGCTGGCGGGTGGCCCCGCCTCTCCTACCTATGTAGTGGTCCGCGGCGCACGACGTCAGCCTCCCACCGCCAGGCTGTTCAGCGCCCACTGCACGACGGTGGCGCATACGTGATCGTGGTCGCGCGTGTGCTCGGCCTGCATGCGCAGGCTGTCCGAAGCGCCGTGGGTGGCGTGGAACAGGAGCACGGCCAGCAGTTCCGGCGCGGGCGCCTGCCAGGCGCCTGCCCGGGCGCCCTGCTCGAGCAGGCGGGCGAGGCCGTGCACGACGGGGTTGTCCTGCAGTCGATGCCGCGCGTCGGCGTGGCGCAGGTCGTGGAACACGAGATCGTGCTCGGCGGTGCGGGCGACCTGCAGGCGGATGGCCTGCTCCACCCAGTGCGCGAGGCGGCCGGTCCAGTCGTGCGCCGGCCGTGCATCCACGGCGGCGTCCAGCGCGGCGGCGAGTTCTTCGACGAACTGCTCGCGCAGCGCGGCGACCAGGCTCTGCCGGTCCCGGAAGTACAGGTAGAACGTGCCCTTGGCGATGCCCGCGTCGGCTGCGATGTCGTCGATGCGGGCGTTGTCCAGGCCGTGCGCCAGCAGCCGTCTGCGCGCGGCCGTCAGTATCTCGTCGCGGCGCTGGTCGGGGCGCCGCCGGCGCGTCGTCGCGCCGGCCTCAGACATCCGCGTCCCAGCACAGGCGCGCGACGGTCGAGGAGACGGCTTCGGCGGGCACGGACAATCCGCGCGGCGTGAAGACGGCGGACTGCAGCCAGTCGAGCGCGGTACCCAGGTCGGGAAACGTGCTGGCCGGTACGCCAAAGAGTTTCTCGGCATCCATGCGGCGCAGCCGTTCGTACGCCGGTTGCGGCAGCACCACGGTGGCCATGCCCCAGACGTGGGTGCGGATGTGGGCGCCGCGCTCCTGCAGCCAGGCCTTGCCGTCCTGCGCGCCGCCCTCTGGCCGCTGTGTGGATTCGTCGTCGACGAAGACGCGCAGTGAAGCGAACGGGGTGCCGGCGTCGAACAGGCGGTTCCAGTGCCGGGTGTGGCGTTGCAGGTCTTCGCGGGTCGGCGCACCCAGGCCGACGGTGATGAGCAGGGGGGCGTGGGTGAAGTCGTTGAGCGTCACGATGATTCTCCGGCGGCGATGCGCGTGTATGGATAATGACTCGTGGTCAGTAACTGTGCAAGCAGGGTTGGGACTTTCCGACGCGGCGCATAGACCGGCCCGTGCGGCGCCGTAAACGGACGCCGCCGGGGCATACTGTCCATACCGCATGCGGCGCATCCATACCGGCTCATACCCGCGCGACAGACGCGGGCGGCCGCGCGCCGCGGATGTATCGAGGAGACCGACATGCTGCCCACCGGCACCACCTATCGCGAGGTCCGCGACGCTTTTCGCTGGCAGATCCCGGCGCGCTACAACATCGGCGTGGACGTCTGCGATGTCTGGGCCGAGCGCGAGCCCGGGCGCGTGGCCCTGATCCATGTGACCGACGACGGCGCGCGCGAGTACAGCTACGCGGAGTTGCGCCGCTTGTCCAACCAGCTCGCCAACCTGCTGCGCGCCAGCGGCGTCCAGGCGGGCGAGCGCGTCGCCATCCTGTTGCCGCAGGCGCCCGAGACGGCCTATGGCCATATCGGCGTGCACAAGCTCGGTGCGATATCGATCCCGCTGTTCACCTTGTTCGGTGCCGAGGCGCTGGCCTACCGTCTGGGCAACGCCGGGGCGAGCGTCGTCATCACCAACGCCGAAGGGGCAGGCCGGCTGCGCGATCTGCGGGCGCAACTGCCGGCGCTGCGGCACGTCTTCTGCATCGACGGTGCGTTGAACGGGGCGCGCGATCTGCATGCGGACATGGCCGCGCAGGCGGACGCGTTCGTTCCGGTCGACACGGCGGCGGACGATCCGGCCATTCTGATCTACACCTCGGGCACGACCGGCCAGCCCAAGGGCGCTTTGCATGCGCACCGTGTGCTGCTCGGCCACCTGCCGGGCGTGGAGATGAGCCACGATTTCCTGCCCCGGCCGGGCGACCGTATCTGGACCCCGGCCGACTGGGCCTGGATCGGCGGCCTGCTCGACGTGCTGCTGCCTGCTCTGCATCATGGTGTCCCGGTGGTGGCGCGGCGTTTCGAGAAGTTCAGCGCCGAGGCGGCGTTCCAGTTGATCCAGGACCACGGCGTGCGCAATGCCTTCATCCCGCCGACGGCGCTCAAGATGATGCGCGCCGTGCCGCGGGCGCACCAGCGCTGGCGGCTCGCCATGCGCAGCGTGGCCAGCGGCGGCGAATCGCTGGGGGCCGAACTGCTCGAATGGGGGCGCCGCACCTTCGGTGTGACGATCAACGAGTTCTACGGGCAGACCGAGTGCAACATGATCGTGTCCGCATGCGCGGCGCTGGAGCCGCCGCTGCCGGGCAGCATGGGACGTGCCGTGCCCGGACACGAACTGGCCATCGTCGACGACCTGGGGCAACCCGTGCCGGATGGTGCGCAGGGCAATATCGCGGTGGGCCGGCCCGATCCGGTGATGTTCCTGGGTTATTGGGACAATCCGCGCGCCACCGCGGACAAGTTCGTCGGCGACTGGCTGCTTACCGGCGACGTCGGCCTGCGGGACGCCGAGGGCAGGTTACATTTCGTGGGACGCAACGACGATGTCATCACCTCGTCGGGTTATCGCATCGGCCCGGGCGAGATCGAGGATTGCCTGCTGGGCCATCCGCAGGTGCGGTTGGCCGCGGTCGTCGGCAAACCCGACCCGGCGCGCACCGAGATCGTGAAGGCCTATGTCGTGCTCGAAGAGGGGGCGACGCCGGGCCCTGCGCTGGCCAGGGAGATCCAGGACTGGGTCAGGACCCGGCTGGCGGCGCACGAATATCCCCGGGAAGTCGAGTTCCTGACGGAACTGCCGATGACGACCACCGGGAAGATCATCCGGCGCGAGCTGCGCGAACGCGCAGCGCGGGAGGGGGACGCCGGGGGCCGTTGACGCCGGGCGGCGCGGCTGTTCATACAACGTCCGGCGCGGCCCTGGCGGTTCACATGGCCTTGATGCCGCGCTCCTTCACGATTTCGGCCCATTGCGCGGTTTCCTTGGCCAGGTGCTCGCGCAGGGCGTCCGACGAGCTGCCGATGCGCTCGGCGCCGATCGAGGACAGGGTTTCCTGCACCTTGGGGTCGGCCAGCGCCTTCATCATGGCTTCGTGCAGCTTGTCGACGACGGGCCCGGGCGTGCCGGCCGGCACGAAGGCGGCGAACCAGGGCGACAGGTCGTAGCCCGGCACGCCGCTTTCGGCGACGGTGGGAAGCTCGGGCATGGTACTCGAACGCTTGGCGGTGGTCACGGCGATGGCGGTGAGCTTGCCCGCGTCCACGTGCGGCTTGGCCGAGGTGATGCTGTCGAACATGTAGTCGACCTGGCCGCCGAGCAGGTCGGCGACCGCCGGGCCGCTGCCTTTGTAGGGCACGTGCAGCATGTCCACGCCGGTCATGGAGACGAACAGTTCGCCGGCCAGGTGGATCGAGGTGCCGACGCCGGCCGAGGCGAAGGTGTAGTGGCCCGGCTTCTCCTTGGCCAGGTCGATCACCTCCTGCACCGTCTTGGCTGGCGAGCGCTGGGGGTTGGCGACCAGGATGTTCGGCACGATCGCCAGCAGCGACACGGGTTCGAAGTCCTGGATCGGGTCGTAGCTCATGTTGCTGTACAGCGCGGGATTCACGGCCATGCCGTTGGCCGCGATCATCAGCGTGTAGCCATCGGGCTTGCTGGCGGCGACGTTGGCCGCGCCGATGTTGCCGCCCGCGCCGGGGCGGTTCTCGATCACGATGGGCTGGCCCAGGTCGCGGCTCATGGATTCGCCCATGGTGCGGGCGATCACGTCCATCGCGCCGCCCGGCGGGAACGGTACGACCCAGCGCAGCGGCTGGCTGGGATAGTCGGCGGCGAAGGCGGCGGTGCAGGCGATGACGCCCGTGGCGAGGGCCAGGCGGGCAAGGGTGGCGCTCAGACGCATGTGTGTCTCTGGTTGTGTGCATGACGCCGCACGCGGCGTGGCCGCGGCGGCGCTGAAGAAGGCCGGCGAACCGGCGCGGCGGGCCGTCAGATCGCCGAAGGGTGCTGGGCCAGCGGCGTGACGTGGATCTTCATGTACGGAAAGAGCGGCAGCCCGGAGAGCAGGCCGTGCAGTTCGTCGTTGGACTCGACGTCGAAGATGCTGTAGTTGGCGTATTCGCCCACCACGCGCCAGATGTGGGGCCATTTGCCCGAGCGCTGCAGCTCCTGCGAGTAGTTCTTCTCGGCGAGCTTGATGGCGTCGGCCTCGGCGGGAGGAACGTGCGAAGGGATGTTGACGTCCATGCGAACGAGAAACAGCATGGCGGCCTCCTGTGTCGTTGATGATGCTGGAATCGGGGCGCCGCGCGGGCTTGCCGGCGCGGCGCGCGGTCAGCCCGCTGGGTGCTGGCTGTTCTTGCGATCGCGCCGGTAGAACGCGATCTTGTCCTCGTCGAGCGTGACGCCCAGGCCGGGGCCGCTCGGCAGCTCCAGGCAGAATTCACGATACAGCGGGCGCTCCAGCACGATGTCTTCCTTGAGCAGCAGCGGGCCGAACAGTTCGGTGCCCCAGGCCAGGCGCGGCAGGGTGGCGAAGGCGTGCGCAGCAGCCAGTGTGCCGACGCTGCCCTCGAGCAGGGTGCCGCCGTAGATCGCGACGCCCGCCGCATCGACCACATGCGCGGTGCGCAGCACGGCATAGGGGCCGCCCGACTTGGCGATCTTGAGGGCGGCCACGTCGGCGCCGCCGCGGCTGGCGATGTCGAAGGCGTCCTCGGGCGTGGCGAGCGCCTCGTCGGCCATGATCGGCACCACGAAGCGGGCGGCCAGGCGGGCGAGCCCGGCGCGTTGCTCGCGCGGCAGAGGCTGTTCGATGAGATCGACGCCGGCGGCTTCGAGCCGGGCGATGGCGGGTGCGGCGTCCGCCTCGTTCCAGGCCTGGTTGACGTCGACCGTGACGCGGGCGCGATCGCCCAGGGCGGCCTTGATGCGCGAGACGTGGGCCACGTCCTCGGCGATCGGGCGGCGCCCGATCTTCAGCTTGAAAGTGTTGTGCCGGCGCTCGGCGAGCAGGCGCTCGGCTTCCTCGATGTCCTTGGCGGTGTCGCCGCTGGCCAGCGTCCAGAGCGTGGGCAGCTTGTCGCGCACGGCGCCGCCGAACAGCGTGGCGAGCGGCACGCCGAGCCGGCGCGCCTGCGCGTCGAAGAGGGCGGTCTCGACCGCCGACTTGGCGCAGCGGTTGCCGCGGCCCACCTTCTCCAGGCGCTGCATGGCGGCGTGCACGTTGGTGGCGTCCTGGCCGATCAGCGCGGGCGCGAAGTAAGTGTCGATGGCGAGCTTCATACCTTCTGGGCTCTCGTCGCCGTAGGACATGCCGCCGATGGTGGTGGCTTCGCCGATGCCCTGGACGCCGTCGTCGCAGCGCAGGCGCAGGATGACCAGGCTCTGGTGGTGCATGACCGTCATGGCGAGCTGGTGCGCGCGGATGGTGGGCAGGTCGACGATCAGCGTCTCGATGGACTGGATGCGGGGGGCGTTCATGAAAGGCTCCGTGCGACTGCCGTCTGGCCGCAGGCGGCCGGCCGGCGCGCGGTGCGACGCAAGGCGTGATGGTTGGACCCTAGTATCCGCGTTGCCCGCGCCGCGCGTCCAAGACTATATTAATGGCTTTCCATACCTCAGAAGTATGATGGAGCTGCGCCACCTTCGTTACTTCCAGGCGGTTGCCGAGGACTGCAACATCACGCGTGCGGCCGAGCGGCTCCATATCGCGCAGCCGCCATTGAGCCGGCAGATCCGCCAACTGGAGGACGAGCTGGGCGTGGCGCTGTTCGAGCGTTCGCGCCGCGGCCTGCGGCTCACGGAGGCCGGTCGCTTCTTTCTGGAGCACTCGGCCCAGCTCACGGCGCGGCTCGGGGCGCTGGTCGAGGACACGCGCCGCATCGGCCAGAGCGGCCGGCGCTGGTTCGGCGTGGGCCTGGTGCCGTCCACGCTCTACGGCTTCATTCCCGAACTCATCCGCGAGCTGCGCGCCTCGCGCGAGACCATGGAAGTGGGCCTGGCCGAGCTCACCACGCTCCAGCAGGTGGAGGCGCTCAAGGCCGGGCGCATCGATATCGGGTTCGGCCGCATCGTCATTCGCGACGATGCCATCTGCCAGCGCGTGGTCATGACCGAATCGCTGTCGGTGGCGCTCTCGCCTGCCAATCCGCTGTCCGGTCGGGAGCGCCTGCGCGTCGAGGACGTGGCAGGCGAACCCTTCATCCTCTATCCGGCGCGCCCACGGCCGAGCTACGCGGACCACATCACCGGGCTGTTCCGCGGCGCCGGCTACGAGCTGGACGTGGTGCACGAGGCCAACGAGCTGCAGACCGCGCTCGGGCTGGTGGCCGCTGGCATGGGCGTGACCCTGGTGCCCGCCTCGGCGCAGCGCCTGCGGCGCGACGACGTGGTGCACGTGCCGCTGGCGGCGCCGGGCTTCGTCTCGCCGGTCATCATGAGCCACCGCGCCGACGACGAGTCGCCTTTCCTGAAGAGCACGATCGAGGCGGCGCTGGCGCTCGCCGCGCGCGGAGACGGCCCGGGCGCGGGCTGAGCACGGCGATAGGCGCGGGTCGGCGCATCGGAATGCGTTGCTCAGCCGCTCAGAGTTCGGCCCAGCGCCGGATGAGATTGTGATACACGCCGGTGAGAGCCACGACCTCGGCCGCTGCCTGGCCCTGCTGCAGCGCCAGCGACTGGATCGCCTGGTCGAGCTGGAGCAGCAGGGCGCGGTCTTCGTCGCTACGCACCGTGCTTTGTATCCAGAAGAACGAGGCGACGCGTGCGCCGCGCGTGACCGGCTCGACCCGGTGCAGGCTGCTCGCGGGATACAGCACCATGTCGCCCGCGGCGAGCTTGACGCGCTGCGTGCCGTAGGTGTCCTCGATACAGAGTTCGCCACCGTCGTAGTCGGCGGGGTCGGTGAGGAACAGTGTGGCGGACAGGTCGCTGCGGATGCGAAAGTCGGTGCCGCGCAACTGGCGGATGGCGTTGTCGATGTGATTGCCGAAGCGCTGCCCGCCCGCATATCGGTTGAAGAGCGGCGGAAACACCTTGAGCGGCAGCGCCGCGGCGATGAAGAGCGGGTTCGCGCCGAGCGCGTCGAGAATGAGATCGCCCGCCTCGCGCGCGGCGGGCGAGCCCTCGGGCAGTTGCAGGTTGCGCTTGGCCTGCGCGGACTGCACGCCCGAGGTGGCGTTGCCGTCCACCCAGGGCGCAGCGTCGATGATGGCGCGGCAGCGGGCGACGCCGGCCTTGCCGAGAACCTGGGGAATCTGGACCAGCATGCTTGTTTTTCCGTGACGAGGCGCGCCGGGACGGGGGAACGCCCCAGCGCGCCAGCCGGGATCAGTACTTGGCGTTCAGGCTGAGGATCGCCGCGCGTCCCGCGCCCACCGAGGCGTAGTGCGTCGAATAGGTCGACGTGAAATAGTACTTGTTGGTGAGGTTCAGGATGTTCAGTTGCAGGTCCAGATTGGGGTTGATGCGATAGGCCGCCATGGCGTCATAGCGTACGTAGCCCGGGATCATGCGCCGCACGGCGGCATTCGAGCCGTATTGCTTGCCCACGTAGAACGCGCCCGCGCCCACCGAGATGTCCGGCGTGATGGCATAGGTGGTCCACAGGCTGGCGCTGTGCTTGGGCGTGTTGGGGAAGGGCTGGCCGGCGGCCGCGCTGTTGGTGCCGTCGTCCCGAACCTCGCTGTCGAGCAGGGTATAGCCGCCGAAGACCTGCCATTGCTGCGTCACATTGCCCGCGAAACCGAGTTCCAGCCCGTTGATGCGGCGCTTGCCGGCCATCGCGTAGGTGTTGTCCGGCAGGGTCACGCGGGCGTTGGTGGTGTCCAGGCGGAAGATCGCCGCCGACAAAGCGAGCTTCTCGTCGAAGACATTCCACTTGGTGCCCAGTTCGACCGAGCGGGTCTTCTCGGGGGCCAGGTCGGCGGCATTGAGGCCCACGTTGCCGCGGCCCGGGGTGATCCCGTAGCCCGAGCCCTCGCCCAGCGTCGCGTTGGAGGGCGTCGAGGACGTGCCGTAGGACAGATAGATGCTGCCGTTGGTCGCCGGCTTGTAGATCACGCCCGCCTGGTAGTTGAAGAGCGTGTCGTCGCGATCGACGCTGGTGGTCGGCGTGCGGTAGCGCGTGTCGTAGTCGTCCACGCGCAGGCCGAGGTTGACCAGCCACTGGTCGGTCAGCGTGACGGTGTCGAAGGCATACACCGACTTCGTCGTGGTGCGGTTCTCGGTGCTGCGCTCGCCGCGCGTGATGGCGCCCGTCCAGGGATCGTCCGGGTTGGGGTCGTACAGGCTGGTGCAGTTGTAGGACGAGACGGCGCCGACGCCGTTGGCGCAGGCATTGGCCGCGCCGCTGCCGCTGCCGCGCGCGACGGTGTAGCTGCCCGACTCGCCCTTCTCGCGCGACAGTTCGACGCCGGCGGTGAAGCTGTGCTGCATGCCGCCCAGGGTGCGCTTGCCGAAGATCTCGGTCTGGTTGGCCAGGCTGTCGATCCGGCTGGTGCGGGTGTTCGCGCGCCGCCAGACCAGGCCGTTGTTCACGTTGCCCTGGCTGTCGTCGGGCTGGGTCCAGATGTAGTCCTGGGCCGAGTTGGTGTAGCGCAGCGTGTTGCGCACCGTGAGGTCCTGGGCGAGGTCGTGCTCCAGGCGGAAGGTGCCGATGTCCGAGCGGGTCTCGCGAAAGTCGCTGTTGGTCAGGCCGTAGAAATTGTGCCGATCGACATCGACCGGCCGCACCTCGGTGACGCCGGCCGGGATCGAGGCGGCCGTGCCGTACTGGAACGGGATGCCGGAATCGGGCAGGTCGTCCGTCTTCAGGTGGTAGAAGCTGAAGGTGGCGCGGGTCGGTGTGCCCAGCCCCAGCGAGAGCGAGGGCGCGATGCCCCAGCGCCGGTTGTCCACCTTGTCGCGTCCCGGCACGTTGGCGTCGTGGCCCATGGCGTTCAGGCGGAAGGCGGCGGTGTCCGAGAGCTTCCAGTTGCCGTCGACCGTGGCGCGTTTGTAGGCGTCGGTGCCCAGGCTCAGGCTGGCGTTGGTGAAGTTCTCGGCCCTGGGCGTCTTGCTGATGAGGTTCAGGCTGCCGCCCGCGCCGCCGCGGCCGCCGTAGGCGCCGTCAGGGCCCTTGGAGACTTCGACCTGCTCCAGGTTGAAGACTTCGCGCGAGGTGGCGCCGATGTCGCGCATGCCGTCCACGAAGGTGCTGGCCTGGGCGTCGTAGCCCCGGATGAAGGGGCGGTCGCCGAGCGGGTTGCCGCCTTCCCCGGCGCCGAAGGTGATGCCGGGCGTGGTGCGCAGCGCCTCGACCAGGGTCGTGGAGGCGGTGTCGTCGATCACCGCGCGCGGAATGACGGTGACGGTGTGCGGCGTATCGACCAGCGGCGCGGTGTACTTGATCGATGCGGAAGTCTCGGTGCCGTAGTCGGCGGGCGCCTGGGCTTCGACCCGGATCGGCGAGAGCGTGGACACCGGTGCGGCTGTCTGGGCATGGACGGATGAGAACGCGAGCAGGGTGCAGCCCATGGCGGCGGCCAGGGGGTGCACGCGGAACGGAGCGTGGGACATCTGCGGAGATTCTCCTGGTGACCCGCAGAGCGTGTACGCGCGAACGTGAACGAACGCCGTGGGCGGGTCGTTTTTTTGGGGAGTATGGGAAGTGAAGGATTCGTCGCCGGGACAGCGGCGGCGCCGCCAGGACAGTGGCGGAAGGTGGCACTTGCGGGTGCCGGATGGTGCGAACGGAACGTTGTCAAACCAAACGCGCGGCGAACGCCACGCGACCCTACGAGACCGTTCGCCGTCTGACATGAACGACAATGCGAACGATTCGTAATGTTGTTCAATGTATCGATACGTTGTGCCAGCGTCAAGAAGGCGTGCGCGCTGTTGCGTGCGCGCTGCAATCGGGCCCGCTCGGCGGGCAGCGGTCCGGCGCCGCGCATGCCGGTGCTCGCCGATCCGGCCGGCGACCATTGGGTAGAATGGCGGCATGTCCCTAGTGCAGCGGTCCTCGATCGAATCGTCCTCGCCGGCGGGTGGCGTGTCGGAGCATGTCCCGAGCGGCGCGGCGCCGGCCTTGCGGGTCGACGGCCTCGTCAAGCGCTTCGGCGAGCGGCTCATCGTCGACGGCCTGTCCTTCGAGATCCGCCCGGGCGAATGCTACGGGCTGCTGGGGCCCAACGGCGCCGGCAAGACCACCACGCTGCGCGCGCTGCTCGGCCTGACGCCCTACGACGGCGGGCGCATCGAGCTGCTGTCGCATCCGATCCCGGCCGCGGCGCGCCAGGCCCGCATGAAGGTCGGTGTCGTGCCCCAGATGGACAGCCTCGATCCCGACTTCACGGTCGAGGAGAACCTCCTGGTGTTCGGCCGCTATTTCGGTCTGTCCGACGCCGAGATGCGGCGGCGCATTCCCGATCTGCTGGATTTCGCCGCACTCTCGGCCAAGCGCGGCGCGCGCATCAATGAACTGTCGGGCGGCATGAAGCGGCGGCTCACCCTGGCCCGCGCCATGGTCAACGACCCCGATCTGATCGTGCTGGACGAGCCCACCACCGGCCTCGATCCGCAGGCCCGCCACCTCGTCTGGGAGCGCCTGCGCGCCCTGCTGAGCGATGGCAAGACCATCCTGCTGACCACGCATTTCATGGACGAGGCCGAGCGCCTGTGCGAGCGCCTGGGCGTGATCGACCATGGCCGCATGATCTCCGAAGGCGCGCCGCACGAGCTGATCGCGCAGCACCTGGAGCCGTACGTGGTCGAAATCTATGGCGACGGCCTCGCTGCCTGGCTGGCCGCGCACCGCGACGAGGTGGCCGGCCGGGTGGAGGTGAGTGGCGAGACCGCCTTCTGCTATGTGTCCGATCCGGGGCCGGTCGTGCGCACGCTTTTCGCGCGGCGCGACGTGCGCTACCTGCAGCGCCCGGCCAACCTGGAAGACCTGTTCCTGCGCCTGACCGGGCGCGGCATGCGGGAGGAGGCGTGATGAACACGCCCGCCCGGCCATCCGCAGCGCGCGCGCCCGCTGCCCGGCGCATGTCGCGCAGCGACAGGAGGAAGACCCCGTGAGCAGCGTGCCCGTGCAGAAACCCTGGGCCTGGCCGCGCCCGAGTCGCCTGGCCCTGGCCGTGTTCCGCCGCAATCTGCTGGTGTGGCGCAAGACCGCCGGCGCGACGGTGCTGGGCGACGTGCTCGATCCGATGATCGTGCTGCTTGCCCTGGGCTACGGGCTGGGCAGGCTGCTGCCGGCGATCGACGGGGTGCCCTACATCACCTTCCTCGCCGCAGGCTCGATCTGCATGGGGGCACTGTACGGTGCCACCTTCGAGGCCACCTACAGCACCTTCTCGCGCCTGCAGGTGCAGCGCACCTGGGAGGGTATGCTCAACACGCCGCTCTCGCTGGACGACGTGCTGTGGGCCGAGATCTTCTGGGCCGGGGCCAAGGCGTTCAAGAGCGGGGTTGCGATCCTGCTGGTCGTGGCGCTGTTCGGCATCTCGCGGGAACCCACCCTGCTCTGGATACCGCTGGTGGTCGCGGTGGCCGGGGTGACCTTTGCCGCCATGGCCATGGTCGTCACGGCATTCGCGCGCGGCTACGATTTCTTCATGTACTACTTCACCCTGGGCATCACGCCCATGGTGTTCCTGTCCGGGGTGTTCTTCCCGGCCGACCAACTGCCCCAGTCGCTCGCCGCCGTGATGCAGTGGCTGCCGATGGCCGCGGCGATCAATCTGGTGCGCCCGCTGGTGCTGGGCGAGCTGCCGCCGCACGCCTTCTGGCTGCTGCTGCAGTTGGTGGCCACGGCGGTGATTGCGGTGTGGCTGGCGTCCGGCGTGATGCGCCGGCGCCTGTTGCGGTGATGCGAGGAGAAGGGCAATGGCGCAGGATGTGATTCTGGTGGTGAGCAACGCCCCCGATCTGCTGGTGGCCAAGCGCATTGCGCACGAGCTGCTGGAAGCCCGCCTCGCGGCCTGCGTGAACCTGGGGGCGCCGATGCTGTCCATGTATCTCTGGCAGGGACGGATCGAAGGGGACGAGGAGATCCCGCTGTTCATCAAGTCCACCCGCGCCCGGGAGGCCGCCGTGCTCGAGATGCTGGCGCGGCTGCACCCGTACGATGTGCCCGAGGCCATCGTGCTGCCGGTCGATGGCGGCCTGCCTGCCTATCTGAACTGGGTCCGCGAAGAAACCGCCGACCCGCTGTCGTGATCCCTGCAGTGCCGATGTCCTTGCAACCTGCGCGCCCGGCGCGTCCTCTCGCCCTCTGGTGGGCGCTGCTGCTGACGCTGTGCGTCCTGGCCTTGCTGCGCCCCGCGCACGCACTGTCCGAGGACGATTTCCTGCCGCCCGAAGCGGCCTTCCGGATTGAGGCGCGCATGGTCGACGCCGGCACGGTGGAGGTCGGCTGGCGGATTGCGCCGGGGTACTACATGTACACCGAGCAGTTCGCATTCGCGGCCGATCCGCCGGAGGGCGGGCGCCTCGGCGCGCCGCAGGTTCCGCGCGGCAACGTGATCTACGACCCGGTGTTCGAGAAGGACATGGCGACCCACCGCGAAGCGGTGGCGGTGCGCATCCCGGTGAACGGCCCGCCGGCGGCGTTCTCGCTGTTGGCGACGAGCCAGGGCTGCGCCGATGCGGGGCTGTGCTATCCGCCCCAGACGCAGACGATCGCCATGAACGTGGGCGGGGACGGCGGATGGCAGGTCGCCGCGCCGGCGGCTCCCCGGGCCGGCTTCGACTGGCGCGGGCTGATGAACGCGAACGACGTGGGCCTCGCCGGCGCCCTCGCCACGGCCGGCACCTGGCAGACGGTGGCCGTGTTCTTCGTGCTCGGGGTGCTGCTCTCGCTCACGCCGTGCGTGTTGCCCATGCTGCCCATCCTGTCGTCGATCCTGGTCGGCGATGCGCATGCCCGCGGGCATGCGCGGCCGCGTCGTCTGCGCGGGCTGGGGCTGGCGGCGACCTACGTGCTGGGCATGTCGCTGGTCTATACCGCAGCCGGCGTGGCGGCCGGCCTGACCGGGGCGAGCCTGGCGGCGGCCTTGCAGACGCCGCTGGTGCTGGGGATGTTCGCCGCGCTGCTCTTCGTGCTCGCGCTGGCGATGTTCGACGTTTTCACGGTGCAGACGCCCGCGCGCTGGCAAGCGGCGGCAACGGGCTGGGCCAACCGCATGCCGGGCGGCCGCTACACGGGCGCCTTCGGCATGGGCGCGATTTCCGCACTGATCGTCGGGCCTTGCGTGGCCGCGCCGCTGGCCGGCGCGCTGCTCTACATCTCGCAGACCAGCGACGTGCTGCTGGGGGCGCTGGCGCTGTTCGCGCTGGCCTGGGGCATGGGCGTGACGCTGCTGATCGCCGGCGTGTCCGCCGGCGCGCTGCTGCCGCGCGCCGGTGCCTGGATGGATGCGGTCAAGCGCTTCTTCGGCATGCTCCTGCTGGCGGTGGCCTGGTGGATGCTGCTGCCGGTGCTGCCGGGTTGGGTGCAGATGGCGGGCTGGGTCGTGCTGGCCTTCTTCGCGGCGAGCCTGTTGCGCGCCTTCGACCCGCTGGACGCCGACGCGAGTACGGGCGCGCGCCTGGCCAAGGGCATGGGCTGGGTGTTCGCCGTGATCGGCGTGGTGCAGGCCCTGGGGCTGGCCAGCGGCGGCCGCGACCCGCTGCAGCCGCTCGCGCATTGGGCGGCGCCCGCGCCGGTGGCCACGCACGTCGACGCCGCTCGGGACGGCGCAGCCATTCCCGCCCCAGCCTCAGCCGCTCCCGCCCTGGCTGCTCCGGGCGGCGCGACGGGGCTGCCGGGATGGCTGGACGCGCCCCGGCCCGGCGCATCGGCGGCTGCCGCAGCCGCGGCGCATCCGCGGTTCCAGCGGGTGGCCAGCGTAGCCGAACTCGACGCACTGATCGCCGCCAATCGGGGCCGGCCGGTGATGCTGGATTTCTACGCCGACTGGTGCGTGTCGTGCAAGGAAATGGAGCGTTTCACCTTCACCGACCCCGGCGTGGCGGCGCGCATGTCGCGGATGCTGCTCGTCCAGGCCGATGTCACCGCCAACAACGCCCTCGACCGCGAGCTGCTCAAGCGCTTTCGCCTGTTCGGGCCGCCGGGCATCATCTTCTTCGACGCGGCCGGCCGTGAGCTGTCACAGGCGCGCGTGGTGGGCTTTCAGAACGCGCGCCGGTTCACGGCGTCGCTCGACCGGGCGCTCGGGGGGAGCTGAAAGCAGCGCGGCGTACCAGGGTAGCGGGCCACGCGTTCCGGCGCGCTGCCCTGGTGCAGACGCCGTCGCTATGCGCTGAACAGATGGCCCGCCAGGAAGCTCAGCGTGCGCCCATGGGCGGACACGGCGCTGGGCGGGTCGTAGGAGCCGCGGTCCCAGCAGTTGAAGCCGTGAGTGGCGCCGGGATAGACGAACACGTCGGCGCGGCTGCCCATGGTCTCGCGCACCTTCTCGACGGCCGTCAGCGGGATGTTGCCGTCGTTCTCGGCGTAGTGGAACAGCATCGGGCAGGTGATCGATGCCGCGCGGTCCAACTGGTCATGGATGCCGCCGCCGTAGTAGGCCACGGCTGCGTCCACCAGGCCCATCGACGCGCTCAGATAGGCCAGGCGTCCGCCCAGGCAGTAGCCGAGCGAGGCGATCGGCTGGCCTGTGGTCTCGGCACGGTCGCGCAACGCCTGCGCCGCCGCGCGGCAGTCGGCTTCGAGTTCGCCGCCGTCGAGCTGCTTCATCATGGCCAGCGCGCGCGCCATGTCGTCGCCGGCGTAGCCCAACTGCACCTTCTGTTCCTGGCGCCAGAACAAGTCAGGCGCAAGCACCACGAAACCGTCGAGCGCGTATTGGCGGGCTACCGCCTGGATATGCGCGTTGACGCCGAAGATCTCCTGGAACAGGACGATGCCGGGGCCTTTGCGAGCCGGCGGAAGCGCCAGGTAGGCCTGGAAGCGGCCCGACCCGTCCAGGTCGATCCATTGGGTTTCTACTGCATCACGCATGGTATGTGGCTCCTTGTCGTGTTGACTGCGGTTGTTTGACGATACCAATTGATAGCGCTATCATAAACCAAGCTTCACCGCTCTCGAGGGCCTTTCCGGGCCTGTCGGTGATACCGCTAACCATCATGCCCCTCACCCAAGAGATCGCAGCGTTCTGCTCGGCTCTGCGCCATGGCGACCTGCCGGCCGCGGCGCTGCCCTTCATCCGCACCGGCTTCACCGACTGCTTCGCCACCTTGGTGGCCGGCAGGCACAGCGAGCCCGCGCGCATTCTGCATGCCACCCTTGATCCTCCCGCTGGAGAAAGCCGCCTTTTCGTCGACCAGGGCACGGCACGCGCGCCGGAAGCCGCTTGGCTGAATGCCACCGCCGCGCATGCGCTCGACTACGACGATGCTGCGCAGAAAGGGCACTTGAGCGTGGTGCTGGTGCCGGCCATCCTGGCCGAGGCGGATGCCTGCGGTGCGGACGGCAAGGCCATGGCGAGCGCCTACGCCGCCGGCTACGAAACCTGGGCCGAGCTATTGTGGCGCGAAGCGGACCTGTACCACAACCATAGCTGGCATCCGACGGGCGTGCTCGGCCCGCTCGCCGCCGCGATGGCCTGCGCCAGCCTGCGCGGCCTGGACGCCGAGCGCACCGCCGCGGCGCTGAGCATCGCCGCCTCGCAGAGCGCCGGCCTGATCGCCAACTTCGGCAGCATGACCAAGCCGTACCATGCGGGCCGTGCGGCCCATGCCGGCGTGCTGGCGGCGCGGCTGGCCGAACGCGGCATGACTGCCTCGCCGGACGCGCTGGAGCATCCCAAGGGCCTGATGCAGGGACTGTCGCCGCGCGGCCGGGTGGACGTCGCCGCGCCCGCGCGCATCGGCCGCGAATGGCGGCTGTCGCGCGACGGGGTCAACGTCAAGAAGTACCCGACGTGCTTCGCGTCGCACCGCGCGGTGGACGGCATGCTGGCGCTGCTGGGCGAACGCGACTGGCCGGCCGAGCGCATCGCCCGGGTGGTCGTGAGCATCAGCCGGCGCAACAAGTCGACGCTGCGCTTCGAGCGGCCTGACGACACGATGCAGGCCAAGTTCAGTATGCAGTTCGCGATGGCCGCCGCCGCGCTCGCGCGCCGCTGCAGCCTGCTCGAACTCACCGACGATTTCGTGCGCCGCGACGACGTGCGCGCCTTCATGGCGCGCGTGCAGGTCGAACCGCTGGACGAAGAGGACACCGCCCGGCCGGGCGAGGCCCCGCAGGACATCGTCGAGGTCTGGACCGTGGACGGCCTGCACGCGCGGCGCGCGGTCGACTACGTGCGCGGCGGGCCGGAGCTGCCGCTGCTGCCGGGCGAGTTGTTCGATAAATTCTCGAGCTGCCTGGCCGCGGGAAGCTTCGCGGGCGATGCCCGCCCGCTGTTCGACGCCTTGATGGCCGTCGACGATGCGCCGGACACGCGCACTTTGTACGAACATATGGGTCGCTGACCGAACAGTCCCCGTTCTTGTTTTCATCCCCCCGAATTCCCAATACAGACAGAGGAGCACCTGAAGATGCATGGTTCGGATTCCGCGCTTGCGAGCGCGTCATACCGGCTGCCACCGGAAATCGAGGAGTTCTGCGAGGTTGCGCGGCGCATCGTGCACGACGAACTGATGCCGCTCGAGCAGGAGTGGCTGGCCAGCCCCAAGCACGCCTACGGCATGCGCGAACTGCCGGCGATCCGCGCAGCGTTCTCGCCCGAAGTGGCCAAGCGCATCGAGAAGGTCTCGCGCGATACCGGGCTGTGGTATCTGATGGTGCCGGAAGCGCACGGCGGCATGGGGCTTCCCATGCTGGCCCAGGTGGCCATTCTGGAGCAACTGTATTACACGCCGGTGATGCTGCCGCTGGCCAACGTTGCCAACATTCTGTACGAGTGCAAGGGCGACCAGGTCGAGCGTTTCCTGAAGCCCGTGATCGAGGGCGAGAAAGTCACCGCCTTCGCGCAGACCGAACCCAACGCCGGCTCGGACCCCGGCGGCATGATGCAGACGCGGGCCGTGCGCAAGGGCGACGGTTGGGTGCTCAACGGCACCAAGATGTGGATTTCGAACGCGAACGAGTGCGACTTCCTCATGGTCCAGGCCGTGACCGACCCCGAGAAGCGCCAGCGCGGCGGCATCACCATGTTCCTGGTGGACCGCAAGAACCCCGGCCTGCGCGTCGAAGTGCCGGGCATCCGCACCTGGCTGTCGACCGAGGCCAAGCAGCACGTCGTGCACTTCGACGACGTTTTCGTCCCGGACGAGGACGTGCTGGGCGAAGTCGGCAAGGGTTTCACGCTGGGCCAGCGCTGGCTGACCATCCACGACCGCCTGCTGCGCGGGCCCTATGCCCTGGGCAAGATGCAGCGCTCGCTGGACATGTCGGTCGACTGGGCCAAGCAGCGCGTCACTTTCGGCAAGCCGCTGTCCGAGCGCCAGGCGATCCAGTGGAAGCTGGTCGACATGCACATCGACATCCAGGCGCTGCGCTCCATGACCTACGAAATGGCCGCGCGCGCCGACAACGGCGAGGACGTGCGCGCCGAGGCCGCCCTGGTCAAACTGTGCTCCAGCGAATGGGGCGCGCGCTGCGTGGACCACGCGATCCAGGTGCACGGCGCGATGGGCGAATCGCTGGACCTGCCGCTCACCCTGTTCTACCGCCTGCTGCGCCACACCCAGATCGGCGGCGGCGCGAGCGAGATCCAGCGCATCCTGATCGCGCGCAAGCTGCTCAAGGGCTGAGGAATCGCCATGTCCGCTGCATTGGAGGGCGTGCGCGTCCTGGATCTCGGCCAGGGCATCGCCGCCCCGTTCGCCGCGCGCCTGCTGGGCGACCTGGGCGCCGAGGTGATCAAGGTGGAACCCGAGGACGGCGACCCGGGCCGCCGGCTGCACCCCCTGGTGCACGAAGGGCCGCAGGCCGAGCGCAGCCTGATGTTCGCCTACCTGAACTGGAACAAGCGGGGCATCACGCTGGACCTGCGCTCGGCGGCGGGCCTGGCCCGCCTGGAAGCGCTCGTGCGCGAGAGCGACATCGTGATCGAAAGCTTCCGGCCGGACGAACTGGCCGCGCTGGGGCTATCGGCCGCACGCCTGCGCGAGTGGAACCCGCGCCTGGTCGTGACCTCGGTCACCGACTTCGGCCGCGAAGGCCCGTACGCGCACTACGTCGGCAGCGACCTGGTGCACCAGGCGATGAGCGGCATCATGCAGATCAGCGGGCAGGCCGACCGCGCGCCGCTCAAGCATGGGCTGAACCAGGCCTACCTGGGCGCGGGCCTGAACGCGGCCTACGCCACCCTGGCCGCGCACTATGCGGCCGAGCGCGACGGCATCGGCGAGCACGTCGACCTGTCGGTGCAGGAATGCCTGGTCTCGGAACTCGTCACCTGCGAGACCTATTACACCTTCATGGGCGCGATCCAGGGCCGCCGCCTGGCGGTCCAGGACCCGTTCTCCGGCGCGCCCATCCAGACGCGCCGCGGCTACCTGTCGTTCCAGGCCGGCGGCTCGATGCCGGCCGAGACCTTCGCCGACCTGTTCCGCGACGAGCGCCTGCGCGACCCGCGTTTCGCCAGCAACCGCCAGCGCTCGGAGCACGTGGCCGAGGTCGTGCGAATCATCGCCGACAGCGTCAGGGACCGCGACGCCAAGGAGATCTTCATCGACGGGTCGCAGCGCCGCCTGCTGATGGGCGTGGTCCAGACCGCCCCCGACCTGCTCGCCTGCGAACAGCTCGCCGAGCGCGACGTCTTCGCCGAGGTGCCGCACCCGAGCGGGCGCAGCTTCCGCTACCCGGCCGAGCTCGCGAGCATGAGCTTGACGCCGACCCGCGTGCGCTGCCGCGCGCCCATGCTGGGCGAGCACACCGCCGAGGTGCTGGCCGCACTGGAGCGCGCGGGTGGGGCGGCGGTCCCCGCGATCGTGCCTGCCGGCGGCACGCCCCGCCTGCCGCTGGAAGGCGTGCGCGTGCTCGACATGGCCACCGTCATCGCCATGCCCTACATGGCCGCGCTGCTGAGCGACCTGGGCGCCGAGGTCATCAAGATCGAATCCCCGCGCAAGCTCGACCCCACCCGGCAGGGCGTGCTGACGACCTATCTGGACAACGACACGCGGGTCGACGCGATCAACCGCTCGGGCATGTTCCAGGTGGTCAACCGCGGCAAGCGCTCGGTGGTGCTCGACATGGGGCAGGACGAGGGCCGCCGGGTGTTCCGCGAACTGGCCGCGCGCAGCGACATCGTGATCGACAACTTCACGCCGCGCGTCATGAGCGGCTGGGGCCTGGACATGGACGAGCTGCTGCGCATCAACCCGCGCCTGATCCGCCTGTCCAACACCGGCTACGGTTCGACCGGGCCGTGGCGCAACTTCCCCAGCCAGGGCACCACGCTGGAAGTCACCATGGGCATCGCCAGCTACACCGGCTACCGTGGCGACAAGCCCTGGAAGGTCGGCCAGTCCTACCCGGACTTCCTGGCCTGCTGGACCGGACTGGCGGCTCTGTTCGCCGCGCTGCGCCATGCGCGCGCCACCGGCCAGGGCCAGTGGATCGACCTGGGCATGTACCAGGTGGGCGTTGCCATGATCCCCGAAGCTCTGCTGCAGTACCAGATCGACGGCACCGAGCCCGAGCGCATCGGCAACGAAGACGCGCAGCACGTGCCCAGCGACGCCTACCCCTGCGCCGGCGACGACCGCTGGGTAGCCTTGACCGTCGAGACCGACGCGCAGTGGCGCGCGCTGGCGCAGTTGATGGCCGCCGACGGCACGGCCGTGCCGGCCGGGCTGGACGACGCAGAGGCCCGGCGAGCGCGCCGCGATGAGGTGAACGCCCTGGTGGCGGGCTGGCTGCGCGGACAGGACGGCCATGCGGTGATGCACAGGCTGCAGGCCGCGGGCATCGCCAGCGGGCCGGTGCTCAACAACCGCGACCTGCTGCTCGATCCGCACTTGGCGGCGCGGGGCTTTCACGAGCGGGTGGCGCTGCCCGAGCCGATGGGTGTGCGCCCGATCATGGGCCGGCCCTGGAAGCTCGCCGAACGCGCGGTGCGCATCCGCAAGCCGGCCCCGCGCTACGGCGAGGACGGCAGAGCGGTGATGCGCGAAGTCCTGGGCATGGACGAGGCCGCCATCGACGCCCTGTTCGAGGCCGGCGTGCTGTGCACCGGCCCCAAGTCGCCCAAGCCGTTCGACGCCATGGGGCTGGCCGAGCTGCAGCGCCTGAAGGCGATCCACGAAGTGGACCCGGACTACCGGGAGAAGCTCGGCATCGCCTAGTGGGCATCCCGGCCGGCGTTGACACCGACGGCCGGGGTGATATACTTAGTTAGCGCTAACATAAAAAGTCGGCATTGCACGAAAGCCGCGCGCCAGGCTTCATAACGATTACATCATCCATTTTCAGGAGTGGTCATGGCCAACCTCAATATCACCGTGGAGGACAAGGTCTGCGTGTGCGAGCTCAACCGCCCGCACGCCATGAATTCCATCGACCCCGAAATGCGCGAAGAGCTGTATGCGTTCTACGACCGCATGAAGAAGGACGACGACATCCACGTCATCATCTTCACCGGCGCGGGCGACAAGGCGTTTTGCACCGGGGCCGATCTGAAGAAGACCATGCCGCCCAAGGAAAGCTACGCCGAGCTGCTGCTCGGCCGCGGCGAGCCCGGCAGCGCCTTCCTGGGCCTGGAGACCGACAAGCCCATCATCTGCGCGGTCAACGGCTACGCGCTGGCGGGCGGCACCGAGCTGCTGTGCGCCTGCGACATCGCGATCGCCTCCGAGAACGCCAAGTTCGGCCTGACCGAAGTCAAGCGCGGCAGCATTCCCTATGGCGGCAGCATGCAGCGCCTGCCGCGCTCGATCGCCAAGTCCGACGCCATGCTGCTGCTGCTCACCGGCGACATCATCGACGCCCAGGAGGCGCTGCGCATGGGGCTGGTGAGCAAGGTGGTGCCGCATGCCGACCTGATGCCCACCGCGCTGGACATCGCCCGCCGCATCGCGCGCAACGCGCCGCTGGCGGTGCGCGCGGTCAAGCAACTGGTGGTGCAGGGGCAGGACCTGCCGCTGGTGCACGCCCTGCACATCGACAAGTACATGTACGGCATCCTGAAGGACACCGAGGACCGCATCGAAGGCCGCGTGGCGTTCCAGGAAAAGCGCGAGCCGGTCTGGAAGGGACGTTGAGATGAGTTCAGCGCAGCACACCCAAGCGCCGCCCGCGGCGCTCGAAGGCCTGCGGGTGCTGGACCTGTCGGGGCCGATGGGCAACTATGCCGGCAAGCTGTTCGCCGACATGGGCGCCGACGTGATCCTGGTCGAGCCGCCTGGCGGCTCGGCGCTGCGCCGCGAGCCGCCGTTCATCGGCGACGTGCCCGGCATCGAGCGCAGCCTGAACTTCGCCTACCAGAACACCAGCAAGCGCGGCATCTGCCTGGACCTGGAGACGTCCAGCGGCCAGCACCTGCTGCGCCTGCTCGCGGCCAAGGCCGATCTCGTCATCGAGACCGCGCCGCCGGGCTGGATGGCCGCGCGCGGGCTGGGTTTCGACGACCTGGCGCAGGCGCGCCCGCAGATCGTCGTGGCCAGCATCACGCCCTTCGGCCAGACCGGGCCCTATGCGCAGATGGCGGCGACCGATCTGGTCGGCCTGGCCATGGGCGGCCTGTTGTATATGGGCGGCTACCGCGACGTGGCGCCGACCCAGGCGCACGGCGACCAGGCGTTCAAGTGCGCGGCGATGTACGGCGCGGTGGCGGCCATGCTGGCGGTCACCCACGCCGAGCAGGGCGGCGGCGGCCAGCACGTCGACATCTCCATGCAGGAAAGCGTCACCCTGGCGCTGGAGAACGCGGCCCAGACCTTCGACCTCGAAGGCACCGTCAGGCAGCGGCCGCTGGCCGAGCAGCGCTTCGCCGGCTACGGGCTGTTCGAGTGCAAGGACGGCTACATCTTTCTCGGCTCGCGCGGCATCGGCAACAGCCCGGCCTGGTCGCGCAGCCTGCAATGGTTCAAGGACGAAGGCATGGAAGGCGTCGAGCGTCTGTACGGCCCGGAGTGGTCGGACCTGGCATATCTCAAGAGCGACGAGGCGCGCGACGTGTTCGGCGAGCTTTTCATGCGCTGGTCGCGCCGGCACACCAAGGCCTGGCTGTACGGCGAAGGCCAGAAGCGGCTGATCCCGCTCGCGCCGGTGAGCACGCCCGCCGACCTGCTGGAAAATCCCCAGCTCCAGGCGCGCGGCCACTTCGTGCCGTTCACCCATCCGCTGCTCGAAACCGCGGCGCGCATGCCGGGGGCGCCCTACGTGCTGTCGGGCACGCCCTGGCGGGTGAGCCGCCCCGCGCCTCGCCTGGGCGAGCACACGGCCGAGGTCCTGGCCGAGGTCGGCGTGTCCGGGGCCGAGGCGGCGCAATTGTTCAGCATGGGGGTGGCAGCATGAGCGCCCCGACCGGACTGCCCCTGGCCGGGCTGCGCGTGGCCGATTTCTGCTGGATCGGCGCGGGCTCCTACACCACCAAGATCTTCGGCGACCTGGGCGCCGACGTGATCAAGATCGAAACCTCCACCCGCCTGGATTCGCTGCGCCTGGCCGGACCCTACAAGGACGGCAAGCCGGGCGTGAACCGCAGCGGCTACTTCGCCGATCGCAATACCAGCAAGCGCGGCATCACGATCGATCTGAAGCATCCGCGCGCGCTCGACGTCGTGCGCAGGCTGATCGCGCAGAGCGACATCGTGGCCAACAACTTCGCCGCCGGGGTGATGGAAAAGTTCGGCCTGGGTCCCGACGACTGCCTGCGCATCCGCCCGGACATCATCTACTTGGCGATGTCCATGCAGGGCTCGCAGGGGCCGCAGCGCGACTTTCGCGGCACCGGCAGCAGCATCGCGGCGCTCACCGGCATCCAGGAATTGAGCGGCCTGCCGGAGCGCATCCCGGCCGGCACCGGCACCAACTACCCCGACCACCTGCCCAACCCCTGCCACGCCGCCTTCGCGCTGCTGGCCGCGCTGCGCCACCGTCGCCGCACGGGGCAGGGTCAGTACATCGATTTCGCGCAGACCGAGCCCATGCTGGCCCTGCTGGGGCCGACTTTCCTGGACCTCACCGTCAACGGCCGGCGGCAGACCCGCCGCGGCAACGTCCACCCCTGGGCCGCGCCGCATGGCGTCTATCCCTGCGCCGGCACGGACCGCTGGATCGCGATCACGGTGATGGACGACGCCCAATGGGCGGCGCTGGTCGAGACCATGGGGCGGCCGGCGTGGGCCCTGGGGGCAGGATGGGAAACCATGCCCGAACGTTACCGCGACCGTCTCGAACTGGACCGCCTGCTGGGCGAGTGGACCGCCGGGCAGGACGCCCAGGCGCTCATGCAGGCGCTGCAGGCCGCGGGCGTGCCCGCGGGCGCGGTTCAGGACGCGCGCGACGTCACCCGCACCGATCCGCAACTGGCGCATCGCCAGCACTGGGTGCGGCTGCCGCATGCCGAGATGGGCGAATCGATCTACAACAACCTGCCGTTCCGCTTCTCGCAGACGCCGGTGCGCCCGACCCGCCCCGCGCCGCTGCTGGGCGAGCACACGCGGGAGATCCTGCAGGACCTGCTCGGCCTCGCGCCGGCCGAGATCGACGAACTCGAAGCCGAACAGGTGCTGCGATGATGGTCCCCCCCTACGCGCTGACGCGCGCCCAAGGAAACGCCTGGCCCTGGGGGCACTTGACAGGGGCGGTGCTGGCGGACCGGCGGAGCCGGATCCGCGGCACCCTGGATGGAGCGGTGTCCTTGCATGCATCGTGGAAGGCGCGCAGCGCCATGGAGAACTGAAATGAATCGGGTCCCATCGATCACCAGGAGCCCGCAATGCATTCGCTGAGCGATCGCTGCGCCATCGTCGGCGTGGGCGCGAGTGCGCAGGGCAAGGTGCCCGGCTCGTCGGCGGTGAGCCTGGCGGTCGACGCCTTCAAGCGCGCGCTGGACGACAGCGGGTTGCGCAAGGAAGACATCGACGGCCTGCTCACCCTGCCCGGGCAGACTTCGCCCGAGGCGGCGCTGAACTACCTGCGCCTGGGCGAAACCCTGGGTATCGACCCGCGCTTTACCGGCAGCATGAACATGGGCGGCTCGACCGCGGGCGCCCTGGTGCAGCAGGCCGCGCTGGCGGTCAACGCCGGCATGGCCACGCATGTGGCCTGCGTGTTCGGCGACGCCGCGGCCACCGGCGGCGGGCGCTTCGACCGCGCGCAGGGCTGGGGCGATTCGTCCTCGATCTGGGGCTACATGTCGGCCGCGGCCAACAGCGCGATCACGGCGGCCCGGCACATGGCGGTCTACGGCACCACCAGCCGCCAGTTGGGCGAGATCGCGGTGGCCTGCCGCTACCATGCCTCGCTCAACCCCGACGCGGTGATGCGCCAGCCGATCACGGTCGAGGACCATCAGGCCTCGCGCTGGATCGTCGAACCGCTGCACCTGCTCGACTGCTGCCTGGTGTCCGACGGCGGCGTGTGCGTGATCGTCTCCAGCGCCGAGCGGGCGCGCGACCTGGCCCAGCCGGTGGTGCTGCTCTCGGGCATGGGACAGGGCTACACCACGCAGAACCTCGGCACCGAGGACTGGTGGTACGCGCCGCACCAGAAGCGCGCCGTCGAGGACGCCTACGCCATGGCCGGCGTCGGCCCGCGCGACGTCGACGTCGCCCAGCTCTACGACAACTTCACCAGCAGCGTGCTGCTGTGGCTGGAGCACGGCGGCTTCTGCGCGCCGGGCGAGGCGGGGCCCTTCTGCGAGGGCGGCCGGATCCGGCTGGGCGGCGAGCTGCCGATCAACACCGCCGGCGGCAACCTGTCCGAGTCCTTCATGGAAGGCTGGCTGCACATCGTCGAAGGCGTGCGCCAGATGCGCGGCGCCTGCGGGCCCCGGCAGGTGCCGGACGCCGAGGTCTGCCTGGTGACCGGCCGCGGCCAGGCGCTGAACTGCGCCAACGCGCTGGTCCTGCGCAAGGGATAGAACCATGACCGACTACGCAAAGCCGCTGCCCACGCTCACCGACGAGAACCGCCCGTTCTGGGACGCCTGCCGCGCCGGCCGACTCGATCTGCAGCGCTGCACCGCCTGCGGGCACGTGCGCTACCCGATCAGCCGCTTCTGCCCGCGCTGCCTGTCCGAGGACCATGCCTGGACCACGATGTCCGGCCGCGGCACGGTGTTCTCCTACGTGGTGTTCCACCGGGCCTATCATCCCGGCTTCAAGGAGGACGTGCCGTACAACGTGGCCCTCGTCCAGTTGGAGGAGGGGCCGCGGATGTACAGCAACATCGTCGGCACGGCGAACGATCAAGTGCGCATCGGCGACGCGGTCGAGGTGGTGTTCGAGCCCGCCACGCCGGAGGTGACGATCCCGAAATTCCGGCTGCGCGACGGCGCGGCCGCCGACCGAGGAGCAGATTGATGTTCAAGGTAGAGACACGGCAGCCGCCCGAGCGGTTCTTCGAGGACCTCGCCGAAGGCGAGGCCATGCCGGTGGTGACCAAGGGCCCGATGCTGGTGGGCCACCAGGTGCGCTGGGCGGGCGCCTGCGACAACTATCACCAGGAATTCCACCACGACGAGCACGTCGCCAAGGCGCAGGGCCTGCCCGGCATCCTGCTGTCGGGCCCCTTCATGGCCTGCTACATGCTCACCGAGGTGACGCAGTGGCTGGGCAGTCGGGTGCGCATGGTGTCGTTCTGGGACCGCAACAGCGGTTCGACCATGCCGCGCGACCTGGCGCACATCCACGCCACGATCAAGCGCAAGTGGGTCGAGGACGGCAAGGGCTACGTCGAGGTCGATTGCCACATCGTCAATCAGGACGGCCGCATCACCACCCCCGGCGGGGCCGTGGCCGAACTGCCGCTGCGCGGAATGGAGCCCCCCCCTACGCGCTGACGCGCGCCCCCCAGGGGGCGGCACTGGCGGACCGGCAAAGCCGGCTCCGCTGTGCCCTGGAAGGGGCGGCGTGCTTGCATGCGTCGTGGCGGCGCAACTGAAAATAGGAAGACGGACAAATGACGCAACTGGATGCCTCCGATCCCAGGATCGCCGAGATGCAGGGCTACCTGAAGGCCATGGAAGGCTCGCTGGGCGAGCCGGATTCCATGCTCATCGAGTACGGCGCGGTGCGCAAGATGGCGCTGGCGGTCGAGAACTTCAACCCCATCCACTACGACGAGGCCGCCGCGAAGGCGGCCGGCTACCGGGGCGTGGTCGCGCCGTGGCCGCTGCTGTGGCTGGTGTTCTTCAACTGCTCGGCCTTCGGCCTGCACTTCGACTTCGGCAAGGTCACGGTGCACGGCCAGGACGACTACGAGTTCCACGAGCCCATGGTCGTGGGCGACACCATCACCGCTAGCGCCTACGTGCGCGAGACTGCGGTCAAGCAGGGCAAGTCGGGGCTGATGGGCCTGCTGGTCGCCCATCGGGAATTCCACAACCAGCACGGCCAGCTGTGCGCCGTGCTCCGCACCAAGCTGCTGCGCCGCTGAACGCGGCGGGAGGGGCTGTCTGCCGACGCGGGCCCTTCCTCGCCGTTTTCTGATAGCGCTACCATATAGAGGGGACACCATCATGAGTAAGATTCGTCGCCGCGAGCTGCTGCTTGCGGCCTGCGCGGCTGCGGCCATGGCCGTGCCCGGCCTGGCCCCCGCGGCGCAAGGCGCCTACCCGGCCCACCCGATCCGCCTCATCGTACCGTTTCCGCCCGGCGGCAGCGCGGACCCGCTCGCGCGCGTGATCGGCGAGCGCCTGGGCCAGGCGCTCGGCCAGCAGGTGCTGGTGGAGAACCGCCCGGGGGGCAACACGGTGATCGCCACCGAACTGGTCGCCCGGGCGCCGGCCGACGGCTACACGCTGTTGCTGACCGCCAGCTCGCACGTCACCAACCCGATGCTGGTGCACACCTCCTACGACCCGATCGACGGCTTCGTGCCGGTGGCCACGCTCAGCACGTCCGACATGATCCTGGTCGTCAATCCCTCGGTGCAGGCCAACAGCCTGCAGGAACTGCTGGCCCTGGCCAAGGCGGAGCCGGGCGCGCTGAACTACTCGTCGGCGGGCACCGGCAATCCCAACCACCTGGCGGGCGAGCTGATGGACATGATGGCCGGGGTGAGCACCACGCATGTACCCTACAAGGGCGGTGCGCCCGCGGTCACAGACCTCGTCGGCGGGCACGTGCAGTTCTCCTTCGGCAGCCCGATCATCGTGCTGCCCTTCATCCGCAGCGGCCAGTTGCGTCCCCTGGCGGTGACCAGTCCGGCCCGCATGGCCACGCTGCCGGACGTACCGACCATGGCCGAGTCGGGACTGCCGGGCTACGAAATGCGCGTGTGGTACGGCATTCTCGCGCCGGCCGGCACGCCGGCCGACGTGGTCGCCACCCTCAATCGTGAGATCGACCGCATCATGGCGACCGACGAGAGCGGGCAGACGCTGGACGCGGCCGGGATGGAACGCTATACGATCACGCCCACCGAATTCACCGAGCTGATGAAGCGGGACACGGTGAAGTTCAGGGACATCATCCAGACCGCGAACGTGACGCTGAACTGAGCACGGGCCCAAGCCCTCCGCTCGACGAGCAGCGAGGGCGGCGGGGCCGCCCAGATTCCGGCCGGCGCCAGGTGCGCCGGCCTTTTCTCATTGCTGGCGCACGGGTGCGTCCAGGCGCACGATCCAGCCGGCGTGTTCGGGCTTTTCGGCGGAAAAGCGTTCCAGCACCAGCGGATCGTGGCCGGGCACGATGAGCTCGGGCGAGTCCGCCAGCCGGCGGATCAGGGCATAGCCCTCGAGCATGTCGCCGACGTTGTAGACGGCGGGGAAGGGGCGCTGCTGCTCGATGTTGGCGTAGAAATGCGAGGCGTCCGAAGCCAGCACCAGCCAGCCGCGCGCGGTGTGTACGCGCACCACCTGCAGGCCCGCGGTGTGGCCGCCCACCAGATGCACGGACACGCCGGACGCCAGCTCGGCGTCGCCGTCGTGGAACTCGACCCTGCCGTCGAAGACCTTGTGCACCATGCTGGTGACGTCGTCCACCGCGAAATGCACGTTCAAGGGACGGTGGCACATGCAGCGCCCGGTGCAAAAAGACATCTCGCGGTCCTGCACATGATAGCGGGCACGGGGGAACAGCTCCCGGTTGCCTGCGTGATCGTAGTGCATGTGTGTGAGGATCACGTCCTGCAACCTCTCCGTGGCGATGCCGATCGCCGCCAGTCCCTCCTGGATCGGCCGCGTGATGACGCGCCCGCGCTTGTCGGCCTCGGACTGGTCGAACCCGGTGTCGACCAGAAAGCTGCGGTGTTCCCCGACTATCGCCCAGACGAAGTAGTCCAGCGGCATCGGCACGTCGTGGCTGTCGCCACCGATGAAATTGGCGGTCGAACGACGTTCGTGATGGGCGTACTTGATGGCGTACACGCGATAGATGTCAGGGCTGTCGGGCATGTCGGGGCTCCTCCGTCGATGGCATGGCGCGCCCGGCTCGGGCCGGGGTGCGCGTTCGGGTGCATATGATAACGCTATCATCGGACTGCCGTCGTATATGATTCCGGCATGTCAGATACAGGCAATTTCGAAAAGGAGTCCGTCCGTGGCTGAAGGCAGGGCGCGTCCAGGAGGGCCGGGAGCCCGCATGCGCGACGTCGCGCAAGCGGCGGGCGTATCGCTGATGACCGTTTCCCGGGCGTTGCGCGAGCCCCACAAGCTCTCCGAGGAGACGCGCAAGCTGGTCCTGGACGCGATCCAGAAGATCGGCTATGTCCCCAACAGCATCGCCGCCAACCTGGCCTCCAACCGCTCGACGGTGGTGGGCCAGATCGTGCCCAGCATCCAGAACTCGCTGTACGCGGACACCGTCAAGGGCACCGCCGACGTACTGCGGATGGCCGGGCTGCACCTGCTGATCGCCGACAGCGGCTATTCCCTGCAAGAAGAGGAGGCGCTGATCGGGGCCTTGCTGTCGCAGCGCGTGTGCGGCCTGATCCTGCACAATACCGACCACACGCCCAAGGCGCTGCAGATGATCGAGCGCGCCGGCGTGCCGGTCATCGAGACCGGCGACATTCCCCGCCGGCCCATCGATATGGTGGTGAGTTATTCGAACGCCGCGGCGGCCAAGGCGATGACGCTGCACCTGGCGTCGCGCGGCTACTCACGGATCGGTTTCGTCAGCCTGGAAACCCGCAACAACCGCCGCTCGCGCGAGCGCCAGCGCGGCTACCTGGCCGCGCTCAAGGCGCTGGGACGGCCCAAGGATCCGCTGCTCATCATGGAAGTCCCTTCCGGGCTGGCTGCCGGCGCGCACGCCATGGTCGACATGGTGAATCGGGCGCCTGACGTGGACGCGATCTTCTTTGCCGGCGACGTGCTGGCCATCGGCGCGCTGTTCGAGGCCCAGCGGCGCGGCTGGAAGGTGCCCGAGCGCATCGCCATCGCCGGTTTCGACGACCTCGACATTCTTCAGCATACCGTGCCTACGCTGACCTGCCTGCGGCTGCCGCGCCTGGCCATCGGACGGCGCAGCGCCGAGGCCTTGCTAGAGCGCCTGCGCGGCGAGGGCGACAGCGTGCGTCTGGATCTTGGTTTCGAGGTCATCCAGCGCGAAAGTACCTGAGGGCTGCGCGAATGGGCGGGTGCCGGCGCCAAGTTTTGCTTGCGCCGGCCTTTTTTTCGGCGATAATGTTAACGCTATCAGAAACCAGAGAACAGCCCGTGTCCCAGGCGACTTCCAACCAACAAACCGCCGTCAGCCTCAAAGGCAGAACGGCGCTCGTCACCGGCTCCACCGGCGGTCTTGGCCACGCGATGGCTGAAGGCCTCGCGCGCGCAGGCTGCAATATCGTGCTGCACGGCATCGCCGAACCGCAAGCGATGCGCCCGCTCCAGGCCGAACTGGAACGCACCTACGGCGTGCGCGCGGCCTACATGCCCGCCGACCTTGCCGATGTGGGGGCGATAGCGGCCTTGATGGCCGCGGTGGCCGAGCGCTTCGGTTCCATCGACGTCCTGGTCAACAATGCCGTCACCCGACATTTCGCGCCGGTGGAGGATTTTCCGGTGGAGCAGTGGGACCAGGCCCTGGCGGTCAACGTCAGCGCAGCGTTCCACACCATCCGGCTCGCGCTGCCGGCGATGCGCGAGCGCGGCTGGGGACGCATCTTCAACATGACCTCGGTCTACGGCAAGCGCGCCACGCAGAACCGGATCGGCTACGTCACCACCAAGACCGCCCTGATCGGCATGACGCGGGCGGTGGCGCTGGAGACCATCAACCAGGGCATTACCTGCAACGCGCTGTGTCCCGGCTCGGTGCTCACCCCGGACATCGACTCCCGCATCCAGGCGTTGATGCGAGAACGCGATCTGGACGCCGAAGCCGCCACGCGGGTATTCCTCGAAGGCAAGCAGCCGATCTTGCGCTTCGTCGATGCCGCACACGTCGCGGAACTCGTCCTCTTTCTGTGCGGGCCGGCGGGGCGCGACATCACCGGGGCCGTGCTGCCCGTGGAGGGTGGATGGCTGGCAAGCTGAATCCGGGCGCAGGCGCTAGCGCGGCGCTGGCCGACTTTGCCGTGCGGGCCCGCTGGGAAGACCTGTCGTCCGACGTGCGCCGCGAGGCAGTGCGCTCGCTGATCAACTTCTTCGCTACCGCGCTGGCCGGCTGCCGCGATCCGGCGCTGCTGGCCGCCGGCGCGGTGTTCGACGATTTTCGCGCGGGCGCGGCGTGCACGGTGATCGGGCGCGAGCGGTCGACCGATATGCGGCACGCGGCTGCGCTCAACGCGATGAGCGGCAACGTCTTCGATTTCGACGATACGCATATCCCCACGATCATCCATCCGAGTGCGCCGGTCGCTCCCGCCATACTGGCGCTTGCGCAAACGCGCAAGGTCGCCGGCCGCGAGCTGCTGACCGCGTTCGCGGTCGGCGTCGAGGTGGCTTGCCGTCTGGGCAACGCCGTGTCCCCCGGCCACTACGAGCGCGGTTGGCACATTACGTCCACCTGCGGCGTATTCGGCGCGGCCGCCGCCGCCGGCCGCTTGCTGGGGCTGGACGCCAGGCGCATGCTGTGGGCGCTGGGTGCCGCCAGCGCGCAGTCCTCAGGCCTGGTCGAGACTCTGGGCAGCATGGCCAAGAGCATCGGCGTGGGCAACGCTTCGGCCAACGGCCTGTTGTCCGCGCTGCTGGCGGCCCGGGGGTTCGAAGGGCCGGCCGCGCCCATCGAAGGCCCGCGCGGCTTTCTGCGGGTGATGGGCGACGGCGGCGGTGCGCAGGCGCTGGCCGAGGGGCTGGGCGAAAGCTGGCAGCTCATGCACAACACCTACAAGCCCTATCCGTGCGGCGTGGTGCTGAATCCGGTGATCGAGGCCTGCCTGGCGCTGCACCGGGAAGAGGGCGTGCGCATAGGCGAGGTGCTGCGCGTGGAGTTGACCGGACATCCATTGCTGCGCCAGCGCACCGATCGCCCGCGGCCCGCATCCGGGCGCGAGGCCCAGGTCAGTGCCCATCATGCGGTGGCGGTGGCGCTGGAGACCGGCCGTGCCGGGCTCGACGAGTTCAGCGACGCCAGCGTGGCGCGCCTGGCGGTCCAGCCGCCGGGCTTCGAGCTGGTGTTTCGCGACGACAGCGCCTACGGCGTGGAGTCGGCCGGGGTGCGGCTGCAGTTGCGCAGCGGCGCGGTGCTCGAGCACCGCGTTGCCGTGGCCCGAGGCAGCCTGGGCACCCCCTTGTCCGACGCCGATCTGGCGCGCAAGCTGCACGAACTGTGTGCCTGGGGCGGCAGCGGCTGCGATGCCGGGCCGCTGCTCGACGCCTTGCTGTCGTTGGATGGCAGCGACGACGCCGGCGCCCTGATGCCGCTCGCCGCCGGGCGCGAGTGAACCATGAAGACCGATATCAAGGAGCAAGAAAAGTGAACAAGGAACTGTTCGAAAAGGGCCTGGAAGTGCGTCGCTCGGTGGTGGGCGAGACCTACGTGGAAGCCTCCCTCAAGAACGCCGATGAATTCAGCATGCCGATGCAGGAGCTGGTCACCGAGTTCTGCTGGGGCGAGGTGTGGAGCCGTCCCGGCCTGGACCGGCGCAGCCGCAGCATCCTCAACCTGGGCATGATCGCCGCGCTCAACCGTCCGGAGGAATTCGCCGTCCACGTGCGCGGGGCGATCAACAACGACGTGACCAAGGAGGAGATCCGCGAATGCCTGCTGCAGATCGCGGTCTACGTCGGCATGCCGGCCGGCCTGGGTAGCTTCAAGATCGCCCGCCAGGTCTTCAAGGAAATGGGCATCTGAGCCCGGGAGCGTACCGTGGATAGCAAGAAGACTGTAGGTTTCATCGGGGTCGGCGTGATGGGCAACCCCATCGCCAGCCATCTGCTCGCCAACGGCTGCGAGGTGCTGGTCTACGACCGCAGCGACGCGGCGGTGGCGGCGATGACGCAGGCCGGCGCCAAGGCGCTGCCCAGCGTAGCCGCGGTGGCCGACGCCGCCGCCATCGTGTTCACCAGCCTGCCCAGCCCGGCCGTGTTCAGCGACGTGCTGCTGGGCCAGGGCGGCCTGGCCGGCGGCAAGGCCGTCAAGATCGTGGTCGACCTCTCGACCGTCGGTTCGCGCGCGACCCGGCATGCCGGGTCGGTGCTGCTCGAGCACGGCATCGACCTCGTCGACGCGCCGGTCAGCGGCGGCGCGGCGGGCGCCAAGGCGGGCACACTGGCCGTCATGGTCGCGGGTCGCGAAGCCGCGGTGGCCGAAGTCCAGCCGCTGCTGGAGTGCTTCGGCAAGCTGTTTCACGTCGGGCCGCAGGCCGGCCAGGCGCAACTGCTCAAGCTGCTGAACAACATGCTGTCCTCGACCGCCTTCGCGATCACCGCCGAGGCCTTCGTCGCCGGCGTGCGCGGCGGGCTGGACCCGCAGGTGATGATGTCGGCGATCAACGCGGGCAGCGGTCGCAGCGGCGCCTCGCAGGACAAGTTCATGAAGCAGGTGCTGCCGCGCAGCTTCGACTTCGGCTTCCCGGTGGGCAGCGTGTGCAAGGACATCGGCCTGGCGATCGAGGAGTGCGAGGCGCTGGGCGTGCCGATGTGGATCGGCAACACCGTGCGTCAACTGTGGAACTTCGCCGGCCGGCAGGACGGCATGCAGCGCGACATGACCGAACTGGTCAGGTCCATCGAGGACTGGTCGCAGGGGGCGCGGTAATGCAGTTCGCGCGGATGGGCGGCACCGGGCTGCAGGTTTCGCGCCTGTGCCTCGGGACCATGACCATGGGGGCCCAGGCGGACGAGGCCGCGGCCCATGCCATGCTCGATGCCTGCGCGGACGCCGGCGTGAATTTCATCGACACCGCCGACGTCTACCCGCTCGGCGCGCGCGACGCCGACAAGGGCGAGACCGAGCGCATCGTGGGCCGCTGGCTGCGCGGGCGGCGCGAGGACTTCGTGCTGGCCACCAAGGGCGGCTCGGCCATGGGCCCGCGGCCCTGGGATGTCGGCAACTCGCGCAAGCACCTGCTGGCCGCGATCGACGCCTCGCTGCATCGGCTGGGCACGGACTACGTCGATCTCTACCAGTTGCACCGGGACGACGAGGCCACGCCCCTGGACGAAACGCTGGAGGCGCTCGACACCATCGTGCGCAGCGGCCGGGCGCGCTACGTGGGCGTGTCCAACGTCTCGGCCTGGCGCATCGCGCGCGCCATCGGCCGGGCCGAGGCGCTGCGCCTGGTCCGGCCGGTCACGGTCCAGCCGCGCTACAACCTGCTGTTCCGCCAGTTCGAGCGTGATCTGCTGCCCATGTGCCGGCAGGAAGGGCTGGCGGTGCTCTGCTACAACCCGCTCGCCGGCGGGCTGCTGACCGGCAAGCATCGCGACCTCGCGGCGCCGGACGCGGCCAGCCGGTACGGCGGCGGCCAGGCCGCGACGATGTACAAGAACCGCTATTGGCACGAACGCGAGTTCGCCGCGGTCACCGCGTTCGTGGAGATCGCGGCGCAGGCCGGCCTGGCGCCGGCGCGGTTGGCGGTGGCCTGGGTGCTGGCCCAGCCGGGTGTGACCTGCGCCATCATCGGGGCGAGCCGCGCCGAGCAACTGCCCGACGTGCTGGCTGCCGTACAGACGCCGCTGGACGACGCGCTGCTGGCCAGCCTGCACGGGATCAGCCGGGAATTCCGTCTGGGCGACGCCCCGCGCTGAGCGCGGGGGCGGGCACACGGGCGGCGGGGTTCTCGCTCCGGGGCAGTCCCGCATGCCGGCGCCGCAGCACCGGCATGCGGCGCCGTGTTCACGCGGCGATGCCGCTTTCCTTCAGGCTGCGGATTTCCTGCGCGTCGTAGCCGCAGGAGGCCAGCAGCTCGTCGGTGTGCTCGCCGACCTGCGGCGGCTGCAGCCGCAGACCGGGGCGCCGGCCGTCCAGCATGATGGGCAGCAGCGGTACTTTGCTGTCTGCGGCCGTCTCGCCCGCCTGTACCCGGATCGGCGCCAGCCCGCCCGAGGCGTTCAGGTGGGGGTCGTCGAAAAGTTCGTGCGGCCTGGCTATCGGTGCGAACGGCAGGCCATTCTCCTCGAACCTGCGGGCCACTGTCCGCGCCGGCAGCCGGCCCAGCCGTTCGCGCAGGGCGGGCAGCAGGGTGGCGCGCGCCTGTACGCGCTCGTCGTTGCTGCGATGGCGCGGGTCGTTCTTCAGATCGGCATAGCCGAAGGCCTCGCAGAAGCGCTCCCACTGCGCGTCGCTGACCACGGCGAGGAATATCTGCTCGCCGTCCGCAACCGTGAACACATCGTAGATCGGCCAGGCCGACACCCGGCTGGGCATCGGCGCCGCGGGCTCGCCCGTGACCGCATACTGCATCATGTGCTGCGCCACCAGGAACACGCTGTTCTCGAACAGCCCGCTCTGCACCAACTGGCCCTTGCCGGTTTCGTCGCGCGCGCGCAGCGCGGCCATCGCGCCGATGGCGCCGAACATGCCGCCCATGATGTCGTTGACGCTGCTGCCGGCGCGCAGCGGCCGGCCTTCGGGCCCCGTCATGTACGCCAGCCCGGCCATCATCTGGACCACCTCGTCGAGCGCCGTGCGGTTTTCGTACGGGCCGGGCAGAAAGCCCTTGTGGCTGACGTAGATCACGCGCGGATTGAGCCGCGAGATCGAGTCGTAGCCCAGGCCCAGCCGGTCCATCGTGTCCGGCTTGAAGTTCTCGCTCACCACGTCGGCCGTGCTGGCCAGGCGCAGCGCCGCGGCGATTCCCTCGGGCCTGCGCAGGTCCAGCGCGATGCTCTTCTTGTTGCGGTTGAACGTCGGGAAAAAGCCGGCGGCCGAGCCCTTCAGGCGGCGCGTGGTGTCGCCGGCCATGGGCTCTACCTTGACGACTTCGGCGCCCAGATCGCCGAGGATGAGCCCGCAAGTGGGGCCCATCACCATGTGCGTGAACTCGACGACGCGCACGCCGGCCAAAGGCAGTTTGTTTTCGGTCATGACGGACGGTCCCGCGCCGGGCGGCGCGCCTCTGTTATTCCAGCTTGATGTTCGAGGCCTTGATGATGTCGCCGTATTTCTTGCGATCGGCCGTCAGCATATCCGCGAAACCGTCCGCGTCAAGGTAGAACGGCGCCTGGCCCTGAAGCGCAAGCAGCTCCTTGACGTCGGGCTGAGTGAGGATCTTGCCGATCTCCTCGGCCAGGCGGTCGATGATCGGGCGCGGCGTACCGGCGGGCACGAAGACACCGTTCCAGGAACTCATGTCGAAACCGGGCAGGCCGGCTTCTTCGAAGCTCGGCAGTTCCAGTCCCGGCACCGGCAGCTCGCCTGTGTAGGCAAGTGCGCGCAGCCGGCCGCTGGCGATATGAGGCGCGACCGAGGTCGGCACCGAGAACATCGCCTGCACCTGGCCGCCGAGCAGGTCGTTGATGGCCGGGCCGCCGCCCTTGTAGGGAACGTCGGTCAACTGCACGCCGGCGACCTGGCTGAAATGCGCGCCGGCGAGATGGTTCGGATTGCCGGTGCCCGAGGTGGCGTAGTTGAGGTCGCCGGGATTGGCCTTGGCCAACGCGATGAATTCCTGCAGGTTGTCGGCCCGCACCGAAGGGTGGGCGACCAATACGAATTCGCTGCGCACGAGGCTGGCGACCGGCGCGAAATCCTTGGACGCGTCGTAGGGCAGGTTGCTCATCAGCAGCGGATTGATGACGTGCGTGCTGGCGGTAAAGAGCACGGTGTAGCCGTCCGGCGGCGCCTTGGCGACCACGTCGGTGCCGATGATGGTGTTGCCGCCGGGCCGGTTGTCGATGATGACCGGCTGGCCCAGGGCCTGCGACAGCTTCTGCCCCACCAGGCGGGCGATCGGGTCGGTGCTGCCCCCGGCGGGAAAGGGCAGCACGATGCGGATGGGCTGGCTGGGGTAGGGCTTGTCCTGGGCGCGAGCGGTGCCGGTGGCGGCGAACGCTATCGTCGCGGCGAGGAGCAGGCGCAGGGTTCGGCTGAGGTACGACATGGGTGTCTCCTACGGATCGTGTTCAGTATTGTTAGCGCTAACTTATCAAGCTAAGGCAAGATCGGGCTGCTGTCAAGACGAAGCGCGCGGTTGCTGGCTGCGCGGCCTATGTTCCGGCTACAATGCAAGGGTTTTCCGAGGAGCGTTGCGACGGATCGATCCGCCAGGCTCGGAATCCCGGAGGTTTGCGCTCCGGCCGTTGCAACTGCGCTCGTTCATCCCGGCATCACGGGCTGCGCGAGTCGACGCTTCCCGTGGTGCAGGTTCAAGGAGCTCACCCATGAACGCTGTATCCGAAGCCGGCACCCAGGCCGACTACCGCATCGCCGACCTCGCCCTCGCTGGCTGGGGTCGCCGCGAGATCGCCATCGCCGAAACCGAAATGCCCGGCCTGATGGCCATCCGCGACGAGTACGCTGCCCAGCAGCCGCTGAAGGGCGCGCGCATCGCGGGCAGCCTGCACATGACGATCCAGACCGCGGTGCTGATCGAGACGCTGAAGGCGCTCGGCGCCGACGTGCGCTGGGCCTCGTGCAACATCTTCTCCACGCAGGATCACGCCGCCGCCGCGATCGCCGCGGGCGGCACGCCGGTGTTCGCGGTCAAGGGCGAGAGCCTGGAAGACTACTGGGCCTATACGCACCAGATCTTCGAATGGCCGGGCGAGCAGGCCAACATGATCCTGGACGACGGCGGCGACGCCACCTTGCTGCTGCACCTGGGCACGCGCGCCGAGTCCGAACTGAGCGTGCTCGAGAACCCGGGCAGCGAAGAAGAAACCGTGCTCTTCGCCGCCATCAAGGAAACCCTCAAACGCGATCCGAAGTGGTATTCCACCCGTCTGGCCCAGATCCGCGGCGTGACGGAAGAAACCACCACCGGCGTGCACCGCCTTTATCAGATGTCGCAGAAGGGCGAGCTCGCCTTCGCGGCGATCAACGTCAACGACTCGGTCACCAAGTCCAAGTTCGACAACCTCTACGGCTGCCGCGAGTCGCTGGTCGACGGCATCAAGCGCGCCACCGACGTGATGGTCGCGGGCAAGGTGGCCGTGGTGGCGGGCTATGGCGACGTGGGCAAGGGCTGCGCCCAGGCGCTGGCCGCGCTGCGCGCGCAGGTGTGGGTCACCGAGGTCGATCCGATCTGCGCGCTGCAGGCCGCCATGGAAGGCTACAAGGTGGTCACCATGGAGTACGCCGCCGACAAGGCCGACATCTTCGTCACCGCCACCGGCAACTACCATGTGATCGCCCGCGAGCACATGGACAAGATGAAAAACGAGGCGATCGTCTGCAACATCGGCCACTTCGACAACGAGATCGACGTGGCGTCGCTCAAGGACTGCACCTGGGAGGAAATCAAGCCCCAGGTCGATCACGTCATCTTCCCGGACGGCAAGCGCATCATCCTGCTGGCCCAGGGTCGCCTGGTCAACCTGGGCTGCGCCACCGGCCACCCCTCGTTCGTGATGTCCTCGTCGTTCGCCAACCAGACGATCGCGCAGATCGAGCTGTACACGCGCAACGACGCGTACGAGAAGGGCAAGGTCTACGTGCTGCCCAAGCGGCTCGACGAGAAGGTTGCGCTGCTGCACCTGAAGAAGCTCGGCGCGCAGTTGTCCACCCTGAGCGATGATCAGGCCCGCTACATCGGCGTATCGGTCGAAGGCCCCTACAAGCCCGATCACTACCGCTACTGAGCGCGGCGGCCCGACGGTTTCAACCAACCGCGGCCGGCAGGCCGCACACACGAGGAGTCGTTATGCTGTCCCTGCTTCTGATCTGGCTGCTGAATGCCGTCGCCCTGTTGGTGGTGGCCTACATACTGCCGGGCATCACGGTGGCGAGTTTCGGCTCGGCGCTGGTGGCGGCCCTCGTGCTTGGCCTGCTCAACACGCTGGTCAAGCCCATCCTGGTGTTCCTGACCCTGCCCATCACCATCATCACGCTCGGCCTGTTCCTGCTGGTGCTCAACGCACTGGTGTTCTGGTTCGCGGGGTCGGTGTTGTCGGGCTTCAAGGTCAACGGCTTCTGGTGGGCGATGATCGGCGCCTTGCTCTACAGCATCATCTCGGGGCTGCTGTCCACCCTCGTGGGCTGATCCCCGCCTGGCGGCAGCGCGTTGCCGACGATCCGCCTGCGGTGTCTGCCGCAGGCGGGTTCGCGCGCGTGCGGGCCGCACTCGAGCCATCGATTTCCCTAGCCATGACGCCTGATTCTTCTCCCGCCATCAGTCTGGAGTTCTTCCCTCCGCGCGACGAGGCTGCGCAGGAGCGCATGCTGCGCGCCGCCAAGCAGATGACTGCGCTCGCGCCGCGCTACGTGAGCGTGACCTTCGGTGCGGGCGGCTCCACGCGCGAGGGCACCGTGAACGCCGTGCGCACGCTGCGCAACCTCGGGCTGGATGCCGCGCCGCATCTGTCGTGCGTGGGCGCCACGCCCGCCAGCCTGCGCGAGCTGCTTGCGCTCTACCGCGACATGGGCGTGCGCCGCATCGTGGCCCTGCGCGGCGACATGCCGTCCGGCATGGGCGCCGGCGTGGGCAATCTGCGGCACGCCAGCGATCTGGTCGCCTTCATTCGCCAGGAAACCGGAGACACCTTCCATCTGGAAGTGGCCGCATACCCCGAGACGCATCCGGAAGCGGTCAGTCCGGCCCAGGACCTCGCCCACTTCGTCGAGAAGATGAAGGCCGGCGCCGACAGCGCGATCACGCAGTATTTCTTCAACCCGGACGCCTACTTCGATTTCGTGGAGCGGGCCAGCGCGCAGGGCGTGTCCGCCCCCATCGTGCCCGGCATCATGCCGATCACGAACTACAGTCAGCTCCAGCGCTTCTCGGACATGTGCGGTGCCGAGATCCCGCGCTGGGTCCGCCTGCGCCTGGCGAGCTTCGGCGATGATCGGGAATCGATCCGCGCGTTCGGCCAGGAGGTGGTGAGCGATCTGTGCCGCCGCCTGCTGGCGGGCGGGGCGCCGGGCCTGCACTTCTACACACTGAACCAGGCCGACGCCACGCGCGCCATCTGCCAGGATCTGGGCATCGGTCAGTGAGCCGCCGCGGGTGGGTGCCGCGGCACCCCGCCTCAGCGCGCCGGATAGTGCCAGCCCTCTTCGTCCACCACCGCGTCGAGCGGCATGTCGTGGGGCGCGAAGGCATAGGCGTCTTCGTCCAGGCGCGACGCGCGCCACGCGATGCCCACTGTTGTGTGGGGGTGGCGCTCGCGCCGCCATAGCCCGAGGGTGCGGTCGTAGTAGCCGCCGCCATAGCCCACCCGCCCGCCGGACAGGGTGTAGCCCAGCGTGGGCACCAGCACGATGTCCGGCCGTACGTACTGCGTGCCGTCGGGCTCCAGGATGCCGTAGGCCCCGGTGCGCAGGGTGCTGCCGGGGTGCCAGGGCAGGAAGACCAGAGGCGCGTCGCGCCGCTCCACGCGGGGCAGGGCGAGCGCAATGCCATGCCCGGCCCATTCGGCCAGCAGCTCGCGCAGATCGGGTTCGCCCGGCATGGGCCAGAAGGCCGCGATGCGGACGGCGCCCGATGTTCCTGTTACACCGGCGCGGGCGGCATGCGCCTTCAAGCCGGCGCGCAAGTGTGCCATGATGGCAGCCGACCCTGACCGCCGCTCGTGCTCGCCCAGGGCCGCGCGTGCCGAACGCAGGCGGTGCCGTATGCCGCCTGGGGTATCCTGTGCCTTGCCCGAGGGCACCTCTTTGCGTTCCTGTTCCTCGTTCATGAGTATGCGCATCTTTTCAGCCCGTATTTTGCATGGTTTTCGTCGGGCTGCCGCGGGCATCCTGGCGGTGGCGAGCCTGGGCGCCGCGCCGCTGGCCCAGGCCCAGACGGCGGCGGCCCAGGCGCAGTACGCCGACGTGGTGTCGGCGCGGCGCGCGGCCGACGCGCGCCAGTGGGACCAGCTCCAGGGCATGCTGCCGGGGCTGCGCGACAACGTGCTCGGCGTCTACGCCGATTACTGGTGGCTGCGCCAGCAGATCGTCAATGGCCGCACGCCGCTGCCCATGTCCGCGATCACCCGGTTCATCGATCGCCACCGCGGTTCCTACCTGGCGCAGCGCGTGCGCAGCGACGCGATCCTTGCCGCCGCGCGCACCGGCGACTTCTCCAGCGTGCGCCGCCTGTCGGATGGGTTGGACATCGCCTCGCCGCAGGTCGACTGTGCCATCCTGCACGCGCGCCATGTGGGCGGCGCCAGGATCACCGCGGCCGATGCGGCAGCCGTGTTTCGTCCGGGCAACGCCTGTTGGAGCCTGTACGACACTCTGGTCGCCGTGAACATCGTCAAGCTCGACGACCTGTCGCTGCTGCTGCGCGATGCGATCGACATCGACAACAAGGACGCGGCCCAGCGCCTGGGTCGCTACATGTTCGATGCCGCCCAGCAAAAGCAGCTCGCCGCTCTGCTGGACGCACCCATGCCGTGGCTGCAGCGCCACGAGCAGGGCGAGCTGGGCCAGCGCGAGCGCGAACTGGCCGCGGTGGCGCTGGCGCGCCTGGGGCGCAAGGACATGATGAACGGCCACGCCTACCTGGAGTCGGTGTGGGCCCGGCGCCTGCCTTCGGCCGATCTCGGCTGGGTGCAGTCGCATTTCGCGCTGCTCGCCTCGCTGCGCCAGAACGACGTGGCGCAGGACTGGTATCGGCGCGCCGACGGCGTGCCGCTGGGGCAGTACAGCGCCGAGTGGCGCGTGCGTTCGGCCCTGCGCCACGACCCGATCGACTGGAAATGGGTGCTGAGCACGATCGAGCAACTACCGCCCGGCGTGCCCGACGAGACCGTGTGGCTGTACTGGCGCGCACGCGCCCTGGCCGGGCTCGGGCGCGAGGGCGAGGCGCGCGAGATCTACCGGAACATCTCGACGGAATACAGCTACTACGGCCAGCTCGCCGCCGAGGAGCTCGGCATCCTCACCTCCATCCCGCCGCGCGCGGCAGCGCCCACGCAGCGGGAAATGGCGCAGGCGCGCGCCAATCCGGGGCTGCAGCGTGCGCTCGCCCTGTTCGAGCTGAACTGGCGCTCCGAGGCCGTGCCCGAATGGAACTATGCGCTGCGCGGCATGAGCGACCGCGAACTGCTCGCCGCCGCGGAACTCGCCCGCGAAGCGCACATCTACGACCGCGTGGTCAACACCTCCGAGCGCACGCGCCAGGAGCATGACTTCGCGCAGCGCTTCCTGGCGCCTTTCCAGGGCCAGGTGACGGCCAAGGCCAAGGAGATCGGGCTGGACCCGGCCTGGGTCTACGGCCTCATTCGCCAGGAATCGCGCTTCGTCACCCAGGCCCGTTCCGGCGTCGGCGCCTCCGGCCTCATGCAGTTGATGCCGGCGACGGCGCGCTGGGTGGCCAACCGCATCGGCATGGCGGATTTCCACCCCTCGCGCGTCAACGATTTCGATGTCAACACCACGCTCGGAACGAACTACCTGAACATCGTCCTGCAGGACCTGGGCGGCTCGCAACTGCTCGCATCCGCCGGCTACAACGCCGGCCCCAAGCGGCCGCACAACTGGCGCTCGACCTATGCGCGCCCGGTCGAGGGCGCCATCTTCGCCGAGACGATCCCGTTCGCCGAGACGCGCAAGTACGTGCAGAACGTGCTGTCCAACGCCACCTACTACACCGCGCTCTTCACCGGCAAGCCGCAGTCGCTCAAGCAGCGCCTGGGCGTCGTCGTACCGCAACTGGACGAGACCACGTCCGTGCCCTGAGCCTGAAGGAAAATCCGTCGTGTATCAGCTTCTGATCGGCAACAAGAACTACTCGTCCTGGTCGCTGCGCGCGTGGCTCGCGCTGAGGGCGAGCGGCATCGCGTTCAGCGAGCAGCGCTACGAACTGGGCAGCAAGGCGTTCGTGCGCGACGTGGGGCGCGCCAATCCCGTGGGCCTGGTGCCGGTGCTGCTGGACGACGGCTTCGTCGTCTGGGATACCCTGGCGATCTGCGAGTACGTGGCCGAGCGGCATCCGGAGGCCGGCGTCTGGCCGGCCGATGCGCGGGCGCGGGCCAGGGCGCGCAGCCTGGCGGCCACCATGCACAGCGGCTTTCCGGCGTTGCGCCAGGCCATGCCCATGAACATCGAGGCCGATCTCGCCGGCAAGGGCTGGAGCGATGCGGTGGCGGCCGACGTCGATCGCATCCTGTCGCTCTGGGGCGCGACCCGCGAGCAGTTCGGCGCCGGCGGTCCTTTTCTCTTCGGCGCTTTCTGCGCCGCCGATGCCTTCTTCGCCCCGGTGGTCTCGCGCTTCGTGACCTACGGCGTGCCGGTCGGCGAGCCGCACCGCGCCTATATGGATGCCGTCCTGGCCCTGCCCGCCATGCAGGAATGGATGCACGACGCGCGCCAGGAAAAGCGCTTCGTGGCGATCGACGAGCCCTATCGGAGGTCGCGTTGAGCCCGGCGCCGGCGGATGCGGCGCGCGACCCGGCGATCGCGGGGCTCGATGTCTACATCGTGGGCGGCGCCGTGCGCGACGCGCTGCTTGGCCGCCCGGCCGGCGATCGCGACTGGGTGGTGGTGGGCGCGAGCCCCGAGGCCATGGTCAAGCGAGGGTTCATCCCGGTGGGCGGCGATTTTCCGGTGTTCCTGCATCCCGTCACCCAGGAGGAGTACGCGCTCGCGCGCACCGAACGCAAGTCGGGCCGCGGCTATCGGGGCTTCGTCTTTCATGCCGGTCCGGACGTCACCCTGGAGCAGGACCTGCAGCGGCGCGACCTGACGGTCAACGCCATTGCGCAGCGGCCCGACGGTACCCTGGTCGACCCTTGCGGCGGCCAGGCCGATCTGCAGGCGCGCGTGCTGCGCCACGTGGGCGCTGCGTTTCTGGAAGACCCGGTGCGCATCCTGCGCCTGGCGCGCTTTGCCGCGCGCTTTCACGATTTCGGCATCGCGCCTGAAACCCTCGAACTGTGCCGCCGCATGGTGCAGGAGGGCGAGGTCGATGCGCTGGTGCCCGAGCGCGTGTGGCGCGAGGTGTCGCGAGGGTTGATGGAACAGCGCCCCTCGCGCATGTTCCTCGTGCTGGACGCCTGCGGCGCGCTGGAGCGCGTGGCGCCGGCCTGGAGCACGCCGGTGCGCATCGGCGAGCGGGTGGACGAGGCGGCGCGCCTGGGGCTGCCGCTTCCCTCACGCTACGCGCTCGCCTGTCTGGATGCCGCCGAGGCGCCGGCCCTGCATCGCTTGCTCAAGGTGCCCACCGAATGCGCGGACTACGCACGGCTGCTGCCTCTGGTCAGGAACGGCGAGGCGGTACGCGATGCGGCCGGCATGCTGGACGTGATCGAACGCTGCGATGGCCTGCGCAAGCCCGAGCGCTTCCTGGCCCTGCTCGATGCGGCCAGCGCCTGCGCCATCCTGGATGCGGCGCGCTGGCGCACCGCGCTGGCCGCGGCGCGGGGCGTGGACGCGGGCGCGGTGGCCCGGGAGCATGCCGGACAGCCGCAGCGCATTCGGCAGGCCGTGCATGAGGTGCGGCTGCAGGCGGTTGCGCAGGCGGTGGGCTAGATCCAGTAAGCCGTCGACGTCATGACCCTGGACATGCCGCGCATGGCCTTGCGTGCGGGCAAGGGGAGTTCGGCGCCGCCGCCGGCTTCCGCGCGCTGCCGATGCTGCGCTTCGTCGAGGGCCATCTGCTCGACGATGCGGCGCGAACGTACGTCGTTCTCGGGCAGTTTCTGCAAGTGCGAATCGAGATGCTCGCCGACCTGCTTCTCGGTCTCGGCCATGAAGCCCAGGCTATAGCGCTCGCCCGCCTTGCCGGCAAGCACGCCCAGCGCGAACGAGCCGGCGTACCAGAGGGGGTTGAGCAGGCTCGGCCGGCTATTGAGTTCGCGCAGGCGATCGCCGAGCCAGGCGAGGTGGTCCACTTCCTCTTGCGCGGATTGCTCGAACAGTTCACGGGTGGCGGCGTCGCGGCACACCGCAGCCTGCCCGCGGTACAGTGCCTGGGCGCAGATCTCGCCGACGTGGTTCACGCGCATCAGGCCGGCCGCATGACGCGCCTGCTGAGGGGTGAGGGCCGCGGGCGCGGCGCCCGACGTGCCCGCGCCCGCCTCGGCCGTCGCCTGGACGTCGGCCGGATTGCGCCGGCTGGCGGGGGCCACGCCCGACAGCACCTGCATGGCGCGGTTGGCCTCGCCCAGGACCGCGTCGAGCAGGCTGGGGCGGCGCAGGGTGGTGGTGAGTTCGGGCATGGTCGTATCCTCTTCGTGAACGATGGTGGCGGATTGCCGGGTGTAGCCGACGGCAGTTTTCGCGTCGACTCGACAGTGGGGACTTACCCCTAACCCGGCGAGTCCTTGTCAGGGTAGCGACGCAACGTCCTTGAAATCGCGTGTTGCAGCTTTCCAACATCGGGGCGCCCCCTAATCGGGTTTCCCCGTGAAATTCTAGCGTTTACCCTAGAATTTTGATGAAATACGAAACAGCTTCCTTACGGGAAGTCCGGGGCCGGCCGGCGCGCAACGAATGCAGTACTGGCACAGTGGCTTCTCTTAATCGACTGGAGATTTGAATGAAAAAGACTCTTTTGGCCGCGGCTCTGCTGGCTGGCTTCGCCGGCGTCGCCCAAGCGCAAAGCTCTGTCACCCTGTACGGTATCGTTGACGTCGGTATCGGCGGCACGAACAAGCACGACCAAGACAGCTCCTACGGCATGGTGAGCGGCGTTCAGTCCGGCTCGCGCTGGGGTCTGCGTGGTACGGAAGATCTGGGCAATGGTCTGCGCGCCAACTTCCAACTGGAAAGCGGCTTTGACGTCGGCCGTGGCACCCAGCTCCAAGGCAGCCGCCTGTTCGGCCGCGCCGCCTGGGGTGGTCTGTCGGGCGCCTGGGGTGAAACCCGTTTCGGTCGCCAAGTCACTGCTTCGTCGGACACGATGGCCTTCATCGATCCGTTCGGCACGGGCTTCCAACAAGCCGCCATCGGCTCCTCGATGAACGGCGTCAGCACCAACCGTGCTGACAACACCGTGTCCTACATCACCCCGGACGTCGCTGGCTTCCGCGGTATGGTCGGCTACAGCTTCAACTACGACGGCGGTGTTGCCACCTCCGACAACAGCAACCGTCTGGTCAGCGTTGGCCTGAAGTATGCCAACGGCCCGTTCGCCGTCGGCGCCGCCTACGAGCGTGCCTACATCGGCGACACGACCGCCTGGAACACCGCCATGGGCGGCAAGGATCCGTACAACTACACCGTTGGCGGCACCTGGGACTTCAACGTGGTCAAGGCCTACGCTGCCTGGTCGCAAATGAAGCACGGCTACACCAACCCGGGCAACGGCGACGTGGTTGGCCAACTGCCCAGCAGCGGCACCCTGCGCTACTTCCCGGACGGCAAGGTCAATGCCTACATGGTCGGCCTGAGCGTGCCGGTTGGCCAAGCCGCCGTGTTCGGTTCCTGGCAGCGTAACGAGCCGAAGAGCGGCTACCTCGCCGACAACGGCTTCGACTCGAAGCAAAACGTCTACTCGATCGGCGCTACGTACGACCTGTCCAAGCGCACCAACCTGTACGCGTTCTTCTCGTACGCCGACAAGGCTTGGTACGACAGCGACTTCGACAGCAAGGCCTACGCCGTCGGTATCCGTCACCGCTTCTAATCAGCCTGGCGCGGTTCACGCCGCGCTCGTCTGAAGCGAGAGACGTCGCCGGGCTCGTCCCGGCGAACGCAGAACCCGCGGAACGCTATGCGTTCCGCGGGTTTTTTTGCGCCTTTGCCGGGCGCACAAAAAAGCGCCGTCACGGTTTCCCATGACGGCGCAAGCTCACGACGGCACTAGGCCGCCGTTCCGGTCACCGATTGGTCTTGAGCGTCAGATGGTTCACCACCGAGCGCACGTCCTTGACTTCGCTGGCCAGCCTTTCTGCCGTGGCGGATTGCTCCGGGGTCTCCACGGCGCCGGTCAGGTAGACGATGCGATCCTTGGTTTCCACGCTCACGTCCAAGGCCTTGACGTTTTCGTTCGCTACGAAAGCGGTTTTCACCTTGCCGGTGATCGTGGCGTCGCTGGCATATTCGCCAACGGCTCCTGCGCCTTCCTTGACCTTTTCGCCGACCGTGTGCGCGCCTTCGCGCATCCGTTCGCCGACCGGCCGTTCCGTATTGGCTGCCGTGCTGAGCGTCGGGATGCTTAGCGCAGTGGCGCTGAGGGCCAGGAAAAGGGCAAGAGAGAAAGGACGAGTATTCATGATGGATGCAGCTCTATCGAGAGGGACACGTCAGCGCCGGAAAATGTTGCCGATGAGGGACAGCACAGCCAGGACGAGGAAGACGAAGAACAGGATCTGCGCGATGGAGGCCGCGCCGGAGGCGATGCCGCCGAAGCCGAAGACGGCAGCGACGATGGCGATGATGAAGAAGATGACAGCGTATCTGAGCATGGGTTAGCTCCTTTGGAGGGGTCGCAAGGCTTACAGCAACCCACGTGCCACGCCGCGGGATGCCAGGGGCGGGCTCGGCCTCATGCAAGGGCTGCACGGGCACCGTGCTTGCTTGATGCGGTGCAGCTACGAGGGGACGACCATGCGCCTGAAAGGAGCCGAACCCTTCATCATCGTGATGAATGCAGGCTCGGGCAGGAACGGCGAGGCAGAAAAGCGCGCCGAAATCGAACAGGCGTTCTCCGATTCTGGGAGAAGCTATGAGCTCGTCGCCGTGCCGGGCGCAGACATCCCGCAGGCCGCTGCCGAAGCGGCACAGCAGGCGCGGGCGCGGGGTGCGATCCTGGTCGCATGCGGCGGCGATGGGACGCTGAGCGCCGTGGCCGGCCAGGCCTGGCGGCACGATCTGCCCTTCGGCATCCTGCCCCAGGGCACGTTCAACTATTTCGGCCGGTGCTATGGCATTCCTGCCGAGATGGCCGAAGCCGCGCCTTTGCTGCTGCGCGGGCGTATCGAGCCGGTGCAGGTCGGCATGGTGAACGACATCCTGTTCCTGGTGAACGCCAGTCTCGGCCTGTACCCGGATGTGCTGGAGGATCGCGAGGCCTACAAGCAGCGTTTCGGGCGCAGCCGGCTCGTGGCGCTCTGGTCCGGCTTGGTGACGCTGCTGCGCGAGCGTGGGGAACTCGTGCTGACGCTGCGCTATGGCCACGAGGACGAAGCCGCGGCAGCGCATGACGAGCGTCCCGCGCGGGTGCGCACGATACGCACACCAACCCTGGTGGTCGGGAACAATGCGCTGCAACTCGAGCAGATCGGGGTGGACGGCCGGCCGTTGACCCGGGGCGAACTGGTGGCGATGGCGGTGCGCCCGGTCGGTACGCTGGAGATGTACTGGCTGCTGCTGCGCGGCGCCCTCAGCCGTCTGGGCGAGGCCGAGGAAGTCAGCCATTTCGGGTTCCGGCAGATGGAAGTGGCCATGCGCGGACGGCGCCGGGTCAAGGTAGCGATGGACGGTGAGATTCATCATCTGCCGACGCCCTTGAGCTTTGCCGTGGCGCCGCGTCCTCTGCGGCTGGTGGTCGGCGCCGATCGCGGCGATCCCGGGGCTGCGGGGAGGGCGGCATGATGCGCATATTGCACCTCTCCGACCCGCACTTCGGCACCGAGCGGCCGCAGGTGCTCACGGCGCTGCAGGCACTCGCCGAGAGGCTGGCACCCGACGTGGTCCTCCTGTCCGGCGACATCACGCAGCGGGCGCGCCGCTGGCAGTTCGCGGCCGCCCGGGCCTTTGCAGACACGCTGCCCGCGCCTGTGGTCGCGGTGCCGGGCAACCATGATCTGCCGCTCTTCAATCTGTGGGCGCGTTGGCGCAATCCCTATGGCAATTACCGGCGGGCCTTCGGCCAGCGCCTGGAGCCGGTCTTTGCGGAGCCGCGCCTGCTGGTGGTCGGCGTGAACAGCACGCGGGCGGGCCGACACAAGAACGGCGAAGTGACGCCGGAGCAGGTGGCACGCGTGAGCGGGCACCTGGCGGCGGCCTTGCCCGGACAACTGCGCATCGTCATGTTGCATCATCCGGTACGGGCGTGGTCGCAGGGCGATCGGAAGAACCTGCTGATCGGGCGCGCGTCTGCCGTACCGGCCTGGCTTGCGGCCGGCGCGGATCTGATCCTGGGCGGCCACATCCATCTGCCCTATGTCTTGCCGCTGGCCGGCGACGGTTCGCGCAGCGGGTGGGCGATCCAGGCCGGCACGGCCTTGTCCAGCCGGGTGCGCGAAAACGTGTCCAATTCCGTGAATCTCATCCTGTACGACGCTGGGCACCCGCGGGGGGCATGCGCCGTGGAGCGCTGGGACCATGGGACGGCGGGGTTCCAGCGGGTGGCGCATACCGACCTGCCCTTGGCCCGGCCTTGAGCGGAAGGCCGTCCGGGCCGGTCGCGCCTGGCTCTGTCGAATACTGTATATTCATACAGTATCATCGAGGCCGTCCATGTCGTCCCTTTCTTCTTCTCCGCCCTTGCCGCATCCCGGTGTCTGGCGTGCTTCCGAACTGAGCACGGCCGCGGGGCGTTGCATCCCGACCGGGCATGCTGCCTTGTCGGCCGAGCTGCCGGGCGGAGGCTGGCCTTGCGGCGCGCTCACCGAACTGCTGCTCGATGCCTGCGGCCTGGGCGAGCTCCAGTTGCTGCGGCCGGCCCTGGCGAGCCTGTCGAGCCGCCGCCGGGTGGCCCTGGTGCAGCCACCCGCCATCCCCAACCGCGATGCCTGGCTCGCCTGGGGGCTGGACCCGTCCCGCCTGCTGTGGGTCCAGCCGGAGCACCTCAACGATGCCCTGTGGTGCGCCGAGCAGATATTGCGCAACGGCAGTTGCGCAGCGCTGCTGTGCTGGCTGCCCCAGGTGCCGGGCGCCGCCCTGCGTCGCCTGCATGGGGCTGCACAGGAGACGGATACCTTGTTCGTCGCATTCCGGCCGCTGGGGGCGGCCCAGCGCGCGTCCGCCGCCGTATTGCGGCTTGCGCTGCATCCCGCGCCGGGTGGCGTGGCCGTGCGGGTCGTCAAGCGACGGGGTCCGCCGCGCGATCTACCCATTTTCGTTCCCTTGCATGCGCCCGCGCCTGTGGCGCCGCTGCTGCCTGTCACGCTTTTGCCCCATGGCACTCTGGATCTGTCTGCACCCGTGGCGTCTGAGCCTGGACGTATTGTGTTCTGACGCGCCGTCCGCACCCCACTTCGTGGCGGCTGCCGTGGCGGGCCAGGATGTGCGCGCGTCGCGCGGGCCCGGGGCGGCGCATTGCGCGCCATCCGCTGCCGGCACGCCGGCGGCGGGCGTCGGCACGCTGATACAGGACGCGGCCGGCGTGGCCGTGGTCGAAGACGAGCGCGTGATCGCGGTGAACGCTGCCGCGGCCCGGCGCGGCGTGACGCCCGGCATGCGCCGCAACGGCGTCCTGGCCATCGCCCCGGGCGTCCTGCTGCTGCCGCGCGATCCTGGCCGGGAGGCCGCCGCCGTGGACAGCATTGCCCAGGCGATGCTGCGCTACACACCGCAGGTGGCCCTGGCCGAGCACCATGCCGTCCTGCTGGACGTGACGGCCAGCCTGCGCATGTTCGGCGGGCCGCTGGCCTTGTCGCGCAAGGTTCGGCGGACATTGCAGGCGTTGGGCCATGCGGGCGGGCTGGGCATGGCCCCGACCGCCGACGGCGCATGGCTGCTGGCGCAGGCCAGGCAGGGGCAGCGGCGGGTGTTGCGGCCGGCGCGGCTGGCGCCGGTGCTCGACCGGCTGCCGTGGCGGGCCTTGCCCGAGGCGCAGGCGCACGCCGACTGGCTGGCCGACATCGGCTGCCGTACGCTGGGTGGCCTGCGTCGGCTGCCGCGCGGCAGTTTGCAGCGGCGCGTCGGGCCCGCGCTGGGCCGCCGGCTGGATCAGGCCTACGGCCGGCAGGCGAGCGCCTGGCGCTGGGTGGAGCCGCCGTTGCGCTTCGATCGCAAGATCGAACTGGCCGAGCGTATCGATCACGCGGAGGCCGCCTGGCATGCGGTCGAGCGGCTCGTCCAGCCGCTGTGTGGCTGGCTGGCGGCACGCCAGCGCGCGCTGGCCGCCTTTGCGATCCACCTGCACCATGAGCGTGGCCGCCATGCGCGCCCGGCTTCGACGCTGTCCCTGCGGCTGGGCGAGCCGGCCTCGCAGCCCGAGCATCTGGTCCGCCTGGTGCGCGAACGACTGGCCCGCCTGGTCCTGCCCGCGCCCGTGATCGCAGTCCAGCTTGCCGATTGCGAGACGGTGCCGCTCGACGGGCAAAGCGCGGGCCTGTTCCGCGAGCCTGGCGGCACGCCGTCCGAGCACCGGCGGCTGCTCGAACTGCTGGCCGCCCGCATCGGCCGCGAACGCCTGCAACAGCCGGGCGTGCTGGCCGATTACCGGCCTGAACGCGCGAATACATGGGAGCCCGCCGAGTTCGACCCGCCACAGCGGCCATTGCCCGCAGCCCCGCGCGGCGAGCGTCCCTTCTGGCTGCTGGCCGAACCCCAGCCGCTCGCCGCCACCGGCGATCGCCCGCTGCATGCCGGCGCTCCCCTACGCCTGCTGCAGGGCCCCGACCGCATCGAAGCCGCCTGGTGGGACGGCCCTCTCGCCGCCCGCGACTACTACATCGCCGAAGACCACCTCCACCGGCGCTGCTGGGTCTACCGCGAGCGCGGTCCCGAACCCGCCCCCTGGTTTCTGCAGGGGTGGTTTGCATGAGCCGCTTCGGACGGGAGGGCGCAGGCTCGCCGGCCGGGGTCGCGCCTCCCGGCCAGGAGGCCAGCGTAGCGGGCGGGCTGCCGCCTGTCCTCAATGCCTTGCTGCGCCGCCTGGGCGACGAGCGCGAGCTGCCCGACTACGCCGAGTTGCAATGCCGCAGCAACTATTCCTTTCTCGACGGCGCCTCGCATCCCGAGGAACTGGTCGCGCGCGCCCGCGAGCTGGGCTACCGGGCGATCGCGTTGACCGACGAGTGCTCGGTGGCCGGTGTGGTCAAGGCCCATGTCGCGATGCTGGAGGAAAACGAGACGGCCGGACAGCGATGCGAGCCCTTGATCCAGTTCGTCGTGGGCAGCAGCTTCCGTCTGCATGGCGAGCCGGAGAGTGCGCCGCTCGAACTGGTGGCGCTCTGCCAGGATCGCGAGGGTTACGGCAACCTGGTCGAACTCATCACGCTGGCCCGTTCACGCGCCGTCAAGGGGGAGTACCGCATCGAGCGTCGGGATTTCACCGACCCGCCGGCCGGGGCCAGCGACCTGAGCGGCCTGCCGAATTGTCTGGTCATTCTCCCGCTGCCCTACGGCGCGACGGATGCCGTCCTGGACGAGCAGGTCACCTGGGCGAGCGCGGTCTTCGGCGAACGCCTGTGGCTGGGGCTTTGCCTGCTCAATCGGCCCAGGGACGCCGAGCACCGGGCCCGGGTGCTCGCGGCCGGCGCGCGGCACCGGGTGCCGGTGGTGGCCGTGGGCGACGTGCGCATGCACAGGCGTTCGTGCAAGCCGCTGCTCGATACGCTGGCTGCGATCCGGCTGGGGCAGCCGGTCCAGGCCTGCGGGTATGCGCTGGCGCAGAATGCCGAGCAACACCTGCGCGCGCGCGATCGCCTGGAGATGCTGTACCCCCCGGAGACCTTGGCCGAGTCGGTGCGCATGGCGCGGATGTGCGATTTCGACCTGAAACGCGACCTGAGCTACAACTACCCGGAGGAGATCGTGCCGGCAGGCTATTCGCCCGCCGAGTATTTGTGCGAACAAGCCTATCTGGGCGCTGCCGAGAAGTTTCCACAAGGCGTACCGCCCGCCATCGCCTATTGCATCGAGTACGAGCTGTCGCTGATCGCCGAGCTGCGCTACGAGGCCTATTTCCTCACCGTGTACGACCTCGTCAGGGAGGCACGCCGCCGCGGCATCCTGTGCCAGGGCCGAGGCTCGGCGGCGAATTCGGTGGTGTGCTACTGCCTGGGCGTGACGGCGGCCGACCCGCTGGACACCGTGCCGCTCTTCGAGCGCTTCATCAGCAAGGAGCGCAACGAGCCGCCCGACATCGACGTCGATTTCGAGCATCAGCGCCGCGAAGAGGTGATCCAGTACATCTACCAGAAGTACGGCCGGAACCGGGCGGCGCTGGCGGCGGTGGTCATCACCTATCGCTCGCGCGGGGCCCTGCGGGATGTCGGCAAGGCGCTGGGCGTGGATGCCGCCGTGATCGACGCGGTGGCCAAGGGGCAGCAGTGGTGGGACGGCCGCTCGGCGCTGCTCGAACGCATGGCCGAGGCAGGGGTGGACGACACCTCGCCCATCGCTCATCTGTGGGCCGAGCTGGTCCTGCGCATCCACGGCTTTCCGCGCCACCTGTCGCAGCATCCGGGCGGCTTCGTGATCTCGCGCGACCAGCTCTCGCGCATCGTGCCCATCGAGAACGCCGCCATGCCCGATCGCAGCGTGGTGCAGTGGGACAAGGACGACCTGGACGCGGCCGGCCTGCTCAAGGTCGACGTGCTGGCGCTAGGCATGCTGACGGTGCTGCGCCGCGCGCTGGCCTTCGTGTCGGCGCAGCGCGGCGAGCCCTGGGCGCTGCATCACATTCCGCCGGACTGCATACCCACCTACGACATGATCTGCCGTGCCGACACCATGGGGACCTTCCAGATCGAATCGCGCGCGCAGATGAGCATGCTGCCGCGCTTGCGGCCCCGCGAATACTACGACCTGGTGATCCAGGTCGCGATCGTGCGGCCCGGGCCGATCCAGGGCGACATGGTGCATCCCTACCTGCGGCGCCGGCAGAAGCTCGAACGCTGGACCGTGCCGGTGGCCAAGGACATGCCCGGCAAGCCCAGGCCGCCCAGCCTGGAGTCGGCCCTCAAGCGCACCCTGGGCGTACCGATCTTCCAGGAGCAGGTGATGCAGATCGCCGTGATGGCGGGCGGATTCTCTCCCGGCAAGGCCGACAAACTGCGCCGCTCGATGGCGGCATGGCGCCGCAAGGGTGGGCTGGAAGGCTTTCACGACGAGCTGATCGCCGGCATGGTCGGCAACGGCTACGAACGCGAGTTCGCCGACGCCATCTTCCGCCAGATGCAGGGTTTCGGCGAATACGGCTTTCCCGAATCCCATGCGGCGAGCTTTGCCCTGCTGGCCTATGCCAGCGCCTGGTTGAAGCACCATCATCCGCAGGCCTTCCTGGCCGCGCTGCTGAACAGCCAGCCCATGGGGTTCTACAGCCCGTCGCAATTGGTGCAGGATGCCCGCCGTCATGGCGTGCGGGTATTGCCGGTGGACGTGCGGTACAGCGGCTGGGAGGCGGCCTTGGTGCGCTTCGATGCGCCGGACGACCCTTGCGGCCAGCCGCTGTCGGCGGCGGTGCCGATGGTGCCCGACGATCCCTGCGCCCTGCGCCGCGTCGGTGTGCGCCTGGGACTGAACCAGATCAAGAGCCTGGGCGAGGCGGCCGCCCTGCGCATCGAGGCGGCCCGCCTGCGCGACGGCGCTTTTCGCAGCGTGGCGGATCTGGCCCTGCGCGCCCAGCTCAGCCGGCACGACGTACAGGCGCTGGCCGCGGCCGACGCCTTGCGCGGCCTGGCCGGGCATCGCCGCGCTGCGGCGTGGCAGGCGGCCGACGCGGTGGTCCAGCTCGACCTGCTCGCCGAAGCCGAGGGCGCCGTCGTCGAGCCCGCGCCGGTGCTGCGCGCGCCGTCCGAAGCGCAGGAGATCGTGGCCGACTACCGTGCGCTGCGCCTGACCCTGGGGCGCCATCCCCTGGCGCTGCTGCGCGAGCGCCTGCGCGGGCGCGGCTACCTGAGCAGCGCCGAACTGCTCGACACGCCCAATGGGCGGCGGGTATGGGGCTGCGGCATCGTGGTCGGCCGCCAGCGGCCCGGCACGGCCAAGGGCACGGTGTTCGTCACCCTGGAGGACGAAACCGGGCCGTTGAACGTGATCGTCTGGCCCAAGGTGCTCGAGACGCAGCGCCGGGCCTTGCTGGGTTCACGGCTGATGGGGGTGCAGGGGGAGTGGCAGCAGAAGGAGGGCGTGAGCCATCTGATCGCCCGGCGCCTGGTCGATCTGACGGCCTGGCTGGGGCAACTGGAGACCTCGAGCCGCGACTTCCATTAGCCGCCGCCGTGCACGAAGCCGCAGGCTGCGCGGACAGGCGCGGCCGGGCCGTCAGGCCGCGACTGGCGCCAGCGACTTGTCCAGCGCGATGCGCTCGTCGAACACGAAGCAGGCGCCGCGATAGCCCGCGCCATCGGTCTCTTCGAAATACTTGAGGATGCCGCCATCGAGTTGCAGCACGTTCTCGATGCCGGCCTCGGCCATGTAGATCGCGGCCTTCTCGCAACGTATGCCGCCGGTGCAGAAGGTCACCACCGTCTTGTCGCGCAGGGCGTCGCGCCGGGCGAGCACGGCGGCCGGGAACTCGGTGAACTTGCCGATGCGAAAGTCCAGGGCGTTCTCGAACGTGCCGGTGTCGGCCTCGAAGGCGTTGCGCGTGTCGAGCAGCACCACCTCGCGCCCGTCGTCGTCCCGGCCGGTGTCCAGCCAGCGCCGCAGCGTGCGCGGGGCGAGCGCCGGCGCCCGGCCGGCCACGGGACGGATCGCCGGGTGGTCCATCCGGATGATCTCGCGCTTGATGCGCACGCGCAGGCGGCGAAACGGCACTGTGGCGGATTCGCTGTACTTCGCGTCCAGGCTTGCGAAGCGGGCGTCCTCGCCCAGGGCGCCCAGAAAGGCCTCGATGCCCGTCATGGCACCCGCCAGGAACAGGTTGATGCCTTCGGGCGCGAGCAGCACGGTACCGGACAGGCCCTGAGCGTGGGCGAGCTCGTACAGGCGTTCGCGCAGCGCGGGCAGGTCGTCGAGCGCGACGAAGCGGTAGGCGGCAATGTTAGTGATGGCGGGCATGGCGCGCAGGAAAGCATCGGCCCGAGCGGCGGCGGGCGAGGGCGGCATGATAGCAGGCGGACCGGCAACCACCCGCCGGATTACGCAGCCCCGCGGCCGGGGGTGGTGGCTCGTGGCAACCGGCTGTTACCATGATGGCCGTCCGCCGTCCGCCGTCCGCCGTCCGCCTCGCCTCGGTTTCCTATCGCATCCCTTCTTTCAACGTCGCTTCGTGAGTTCCTCTCCCATCTTCCGTCGTATCGCCGCCTTGCAGCGAGGCCTGCCCTGGGGGCGGGTGCTCGACGCGGGCACGGGCGTGCATTCTCTGCGCTGGGTGAGCGGGCTGCAGACCGAGGCATGGACGGCGGTGACCGCCTCCGAGGGCATGGCGCGCCAAGTGCGCACCGCCGTGCGGCGGGCCATGCGGACACAGGATCGCATCGTGGAGGGCGACTGGACCGACCCCGGGCTGCTGGCCGGCGAGACCTTCGACACGGTGCTTGCCGATTATCTGCTCGGCGCGGTGGACGGCTTTGCTCCGTACTTCCAGTCCAGGCTTTTCGAACGCCTGCGTCCGCTCGTCGGGCGGCGGCTCTACGTGGTCGGCCTGCAGCCCTACGTGCCCGGCTTCCCGCAGGACGAGGCCGGCCGCATGGTCGTGGAGATGGGACGCGCGCGCGATGCCTGCCTGCTGCTCGCGGGCGAGCGCACCTATCGGGAATATCCGCTGGACTGGGTGCTGCGCGCGCTGGCGCAAGCCGGTTTTCGCGTCATCGGGCACGATCGCTTCCCGATCCGCTACGGGCGCACCTACATCGACGCCCAGATCGACATGTGCGAGGCGCGCCTGCCCCGGCTGGTCGACGCCGGGCTCGCCGCCTCCATGCAGGCCTACCTGCACGCGTTGCGCGAGCGCGCCCATGCCCTGCATGACCGGCTGGGCGGGCTGGCGCACGGCTTTGACTACGTGGCGGCGGCCGAGCCCCTGCCGCTGCCGCCCAGCGATGCGTGCGTGCAACAAAAAGATCAGGTCTGCAACTTGCTGTAGCGTATGAGAGGCCTGAACTTTCTATCTTCCTATAATTCCTGGCCGAGCCGGCCGTATGGCCGGCAGCGACATTTGGATTCACTCATAAAACATGAAGAAAGCAGCAAAAGCGGTCGTGGGCGTTCTCGTCGTCGCAGGCATCGCCTGGGCGGGCACATCCTGGTATGTGGGCAAGCGCGTGGAGCAGGAACTGCGCGACTACGTATCCAGCCTGCAATCGCAGCCCTTGCCGTGGGATCTGGCCGTCACCGGCTATGACCGCGGCTGGTTCAGTTCGGACGTGCGCATGTCGCTGACCGTGCGCGACTTCCCCGTGCCAGGAGTGCTCGCGCCGGGCGACGTCGTGCCGATACACGCGCACGTGCAGCACGGGCCGTTTCCGCTGTCGCGCCTGACGTCGGGGCGATTCGGTCCCGTGCTGGCCGCCATGCACACGCAACTGGAGAACTCGGGCGCGGCCGCTGCGTGGTTCTCGTCGGCCAAGGGCCAGCCGCCGCTGCAGGATCGCTCCGCCCTCACGTTCGCAGGCGACATCACCGGCCAGGCCACGTTCGCGCCGCTCGCGCTCGAGGACGACGGCACAGCCGTCACGTTCGATGGCGGCACCATCGACTACCAGGCCTCGGGCGACGCCGCCCGCGTGCTCGCCGACGCCAAGCTGGGCAACATCCGCATCAAGTCCGCCGCCGCGCTCGGCGTGGCGGACGACGTGCCCGCCGACATGATGATCGAGGACACGAGCTTCGATGTCGACTACGAGAAGGGCAAGTTCGACATCTACCTGGGCAAGGCCCATGTGCGCCTGGGCCGGATCACGCTCGAATCCGTCGACGAAGAGGGCCAGCCGCTCTCCATCGTGCTGCAGGACTACGTGCTCGACACCCAGGTCGGCGAGGACGAGCAGAACCTGAACGCCCGCGTCGACTACAGCATCGGCGGCATGCGCCTGATGGGCATGGACCTCGGGCAGATGGCGGCCACCATGCGCGTCGGCAGCCTGAACGGCGAAGCCATGCGCGGCATCGTGAGCCGCTATCGCGAAATCGAGCCGGAACTGCTGGCCGAGGCGCAGGCCATGGACCCCCAGAGCGGCAAGTTCCCGCCGAAACTGAGCGCCTTCCTGGAGGAAAGCCTGAACGCACTGCTGCCCGGCAAGCCTTCCTTCGGCCTGGACCCGGCGCGCTGGACGCTGCCCGGCGGCGAGAGCAGCGTGCGCCTGAACGTCACCTTGCGTGAAGCGCCCGAGGCGGGGGATGCCCCGGATCCGCTGCAACAGGTGCAGTCGCTGGACGGCTCGCTGGTCATCTCGCGCGGCATGGTGCTCGACCTCATCAAGACGGCGTCGGCGTCCGGGGGCGCGCCAGCCGCGACGCTCGAACAGCAGCAGGCCGAGGCTGAAAGCACCTACGCCTTCCTGCGCCAGATGGCGCTCTCCACGGGCTACCTGGTGCAGGAGGGCGAGAATCTCGTCATGCGCGTTTCCTATACCGATGGGCAACTGCGCCTCAATGGCGAGCAATCCGGCCTCGAGGAGCTGCTGAGCGCACTGCAGAGGTAAAGCGTGTCCCCGGGCCGGTCTCGATACGGGACGCCGGCCCGGGCGCTGTTCACGACCGTATCGCAACAAGCTGGAGCCGCACATGAGCACGCCCACCGACGACAGCGGTCGAAAGCCGCGGATCAGCATCAATCCCCCCGTGTTTTATGGATCGGCCGGCCTCCTGCTCCTGCTGGTCCTGTATGTGGCGATGTTCGAGGCACAGGCGCAGAGCCTGTTCTCCAGCGTGCAGGACTGGATCATCCACAACGTCGGTTGGTTCTACGTGCTGGCGGTGGCGGTGATCCTGCTCATCACCGTGTTCTGCATGATCAGTCGCTACGGCGACATCAAGCTCGGCCCCGACGACAGCTCGCCGGACTACAGCAATTCGACCTGGTTCGCGATGCTGTTCTGCGCGGGCATGGGCATCGGCCTGATGTTCTTCGGCGTGGCCGAGCCCTTGATGCACATGATCGATCCGCCGTTCGGCGAGCCGTATTCGGCGCTGGCCGCGCGCGAGGCGATCAAGATCACCTTCTTCCATTGGGGTCTGCACGCCTGGGCGATCTATGCCATCGTGGCGCTGATTCTGGCCTATTTCGCCTACCGGCACGGCCTGCCGCTCACGCTGCGTTCGGCGCTGTATCCGCTGATCGGCGAGCGCATCTACGGGCCCATCGGCCATGCGGCGGACATCTTCGCCGTTTTGGGCACGGTCATCGGCATCGCGACCTCGCTGGGTTTCGGCGTGCTGCAGATCAACAGCGGCTTCAACCACCTGTTCGGGCTGGCGGTGACGCCGGGCGTGCAGGTGATCCTCATCATCGTGACGATGGGGATGGCCACGCTGTCCGTGGTGAGCGGCCTGGACAAGGGCATTCGCCGCCTGTCCGAGCTGAACATGGTGCTCGCGGTCGCGCTGATGCTGTTCGTGCTCCTGCTCGGGCCCACCGTGTTCCTGATCCAGGCCTTCGTGCAGAACACCGGCGCCTACCTGTCGGAGATCGTCGGCAAGACCTTCAACCTCTACGCCTACGACCAGACCGACTGGCTGGGCGGCTGGACGCTGTTCTACTGGGGGTGGTGGCTGTCGTGGTCGCCCTTCGTCGGCATGTTCATCGCGCGCATTTCCCGCGGCCGCACGATTCGCGAGTTCGTCGCCGGCGTCATCTTCATGCCCACGGCCTTCACTTTCCTGTGGATGACCGTGTTCGGGGATTCGGCCATCGACATGGTGCTCAACCAGGGCTTCTCGCGCCTGGCGGACGTTACCCAGGCCGACAACTCGCTCGCACTGTTCGTCTTCCTGGAGCAGTTCCCGTTCGCCCGTGTGCTGTCGGGGGTCGCCGTGGCCATGGTCATCGTGTTCTTCGTGACCTCGGCCGACTCGGGCGCGCTGGTGGTCGACATGCTCGCATCCGGCGGCAACGACAACGCGCCGGTATGGCAGCGCATCTTCTGGGCCGCCTTCATTGCGCTGATCGCCATCGTCCTGCTGCTCTCGGACGGGCTGGGCGCGCTGCAGACCGCCACCATCGCGAGCGCGCTACCCTACGGGATCGTGCTGCTGGCCGCCATCTGGGGGCTGCTCAAGGCCTTGCAACTGGACGTCACCAAGCGGGCTACGCGCGGGCTCACCAAACTCGCTCCCCGCGTGCCCGGCGCCAACGAGGACTGGCGCCACCGCCTGCGCAACCTCATGACCTTCCCGCGCCGCTCGCACGTGCAGCGCTTTCTCTCCGACGTGGTGGCGCCCGCCTGCCAGGACGTGGCCGGGGAGCTGCGCAAGCAGGGCAGCGAGGTCAACGTCACGGTCGAACCCGAGAGCGTGCGCCTGGAAGTGCTGCACGGCGCCGAGGTGGACTTCATCTACGAGGTCGCGCCCAAGGCCTACGCGCAGCCGGCGTTCGCCCTGGTGGGCATGGGCGGCGACGATCGCGAGGAGCGCAAGTACTTCCGCGCCGAAGTCTCGTTGAAGGAAGGCGGCCAGAACTACGACATCATGGGCTGGAGCCGCGCCGGCGTGATCAGCGACATTCTCGACCAGTACGAGAAGCACCTGCACTTTCTGCATCTGGTGCGTTGAGGCATGCCCTGCGCCCCCGCGGCGCAGGGCGGCTTTCGCCTTCAGGCGAGCGACGTCTTGCCGATCTTCTCGACGATGGCGGCGCGGCAGGCCACCAGCCGCGGTCCGATGCGTTGCAGCATGGTGTCGCGGTCGAACACGAACGACGGCCCGCCGCAGTTGAAGGCGTAGCGCGTGCCGTGCGGCCCGGTGAAGCCGATGGCGATGGAGTTCACGTGCGGATGCCATTCGCCGAACGACGCGCAGTAGCCCGTCCGATCGGCTTCCTGCAGCGCGGCCTCCACGCCCGAACCCCAGCGCGCCCACTCGTCGGCGGCGGCGATGCGGGCACTCTCCAGCAACTGGCGGCGTTCGTCCGGCGCAAGCTCGTGCAGATAGGCGCGGCCGATCGCCGAGGTGCACACGTTCAGGCGCGCGCCGATGTCCAGGCGCGAGAAGATCATGCCCGTGTCGGGCCGGATGGTGTCGATCAGCACCATGTCGAAGCGGTCGCGCACGCCCAGGTGCACCGTGGCGCCGGAGAACTCGGCGAGTTCGACCAGATACGGGCGGATGCGCGCGCGCACGTCGAAATGTCGCAGGTAGGCGCTGCCCAGGTCGAGCGCGCCGGCCCCCAGCGAGTAGCGCTCGCCGTCATGCTCCTGCAGCAGCATGTGGTGGCTGACCAGCGTGCCGAGCAGGCGGGTCATGGTGGTCTTGGGGATGCCGGTGAGGCGGGACAGCTCGGTGTGGCCCAAGGGGCCGCGGTGGCTGGCTACGGTCTGCAGCACGACGAGGCCGCGCGCCAGGGCGGTGACCTCGTCGGTGGCTTCGGGGCGGGGCTGCGGTGTGCTCATGGTGCGAATGTCGTCCGGCAGTGTCGCGTCGGCCTCGCATGGTACACCGCCACCTTCGTCATGCCGCCTGCCGCACCTCGACCGGATACGCGCGATCGAGCGTCGTCGAACGGCGCAGCTCGCGCCGCTGCGAGAAGTCGTAGCGCCGGCCGCGGTGCAGCGTGCAGCGATTGTCCCAGATCACCAGGTCGCCCGGCTGCCAGGCATGCTCGTACACGAACTCGCGCTGCGTGGCGTGCTCGAGCAGGTCGGACAGCAGCAGGCGGCCTTCGGGCACGGTCATCCCTTCCACCTGTGCTGCGTGCGCGCCGATGAAAAGGTGCCTGCGCCCGGAGCCGTCGTGCGTGCGCACGATGGGCCACAACACGCGCGGCAGCGCAGCGGCCTTCTCGGCGGAATAGCCGGTGTCGCCCAGCATGACGCGCGAATGCAGGACGAAGTGCTCGGCCAGCAGGCCGTCGATTTCCTGCTTGAGATCGTCGCTCAGGCCGTCGTAGGCGGCGCGCATGTCGGCGAATTCGGTGGTGCCGCCCTTGGGCGGGACCACCACCGCATGCAGCATCGAGTAGCGCGCGGGCGGGTTCTGGAACGAACTGTCGCTGTGCCAGAGCTGGTTGGCCACGTTGTTCACGATGCGGTAGTGCGTGCGACCGGCCAGCTCGCCGTCTTCCGCGACGTTGGAGATGTCGGCGAGTTCCCGGTGCTTCAGGCGCGTATGGGTGTTCGAGACGCGCTTGAAGCCGAGGTCGAGCTCGCCGAAGGCGCGCGTGAAGTCGATCTGCTCGTCCTGGGTGAGCGGTTGGCCGCGGAACACGAGCACGGCGTACCGGTTCATCGCGGCGTCGACGGCATCGACCAGTTCGCGCGTGGGGTGGCGCAGGTCCGCCCCGTCGACGCTGGCGCCGAAGTGCGGATGCAGGGGGGTGAAGGTCAGGGGCATGTGCGTCTCCGAAGGTAGGTCAGTCCAGCCGGATGCCGCTTGCGCGCGCGACTTCCGTCCAGCGTTGAATGTCCTGCCGGATGAAGTCGTTCCACTCGGCGGGTGAGGAGCCGACCGGCGTGACGCCGAGTTCGGCCAGCTTGCTGCGCACCTCGGGCTGGGCCAGCACGCCGGCCACGTCGCGCTGCAGGGTCGCGATGGTGGCTTCGGGCGTGGCCGCCGGCGCGACCAGGCCGATGGTGCTGTAGATCTCGAAGCCGGGCAGGGTTTCCGCGATCGTGGGGGTGTCGGGCATTTCCGGATCGCGGGCGCCGGCGGTCACGGCCAGCAGCTTCAGCTTGCCCGCCTGAACGTGGGGCCGCACCGAATGCACGATGTCGAACATGAGGTCGACACGGCCGCCGATCAGGTCGGTGAGGGCGGGGCCGCTGCCGTTGTAGGGCACGTGCACGATTTCCGCACCGGCGGCGCGCTTGAACATCTCACCCGCGAGGTGGGTCGCGGTACCCGGGCCCGGCGTGGCGTAGGTCAGTTGGCCCTGATGGGCCTGGGCGTAGCGCACCAGGCCCGGCACGTCGTCGAAGGGGGCGTCGGCCGGGGCCACCAGCGCCATGTTGGCGCGCGCCACCTGGGTGATGCCGGTCAGCTCGCGCAGCGTGTCGTAGGGCATCTTGCTGCGGATCGCCGGGTTGATGGTGTAGGCGCTGATGACGATGCCGAAGGTGTGTCCGTCGGCGGGCGCCTTGGCTACGGTAGCCGCGCCGATCATGGTGCCCGCGCCCGGCTTGTTCTCGACCACGACCGGCTGCTGCCAGGTGCGGTCCAGCCCCTGCGCGAGGATGCGGGCGATGACATCGGTCGGGCCGCCGGCGGGGAACGGCACGATGAAACGCGTTTCGTGCGTGGGAAAGCTGGCGGCGTGGGCGCCGACGCTACAGGCGGCCAGGGTGCCGGCCAGAACATGTCTCCAAGTCCACATGAAGGTCTCCTCTTTCTATTTCGGGACTAAGTCCCATTTTATGATTGAAAGAAGACAAGTCAAGCGGTGCGAAGCAGAGCGCGATTCTACGTAATGCGCCGGGGATTTGCGGTTTATCGGAGATTGGGTAGCGAAGGGGTGACGGGTGCCAGTCCGGGCGTGATTCTCGAAAAACGGAACTAGATTCCTTATTAGCGAGGAATCACGGCGACCAACGCCGAAATCGTCACGACCGACAGCACGGTCGAGATCAGGATCACCCGCGACGCCGTGGCGGCGCTGCGCCCGTGCATGCTGGCGAGCATGAAGGGGCCGGTGCCGGTGGGCAGGGCCATCATGAGCAGGGCGGTGGCGGCCCATACCGGCGGCATGTCGAACACCCACCAGGCGAGCGCGGCGGCGATGGCGGGCTGCAGCAGCAGCTTGAGGCCGACCGCGTGCACGACGGCCAGGCGCTCGTGCGACTGGGCCGGGCGGGCGAGGAACATGCCGATGGCCACCAGCGCGCAGGGGCTGGCGGCGTTCGCGAGCAGCTCGCCCAGGCGAGCCACGCCGGTGGGCAGGGGCGCGCCCAGCGCGCCGTAGGCGCAGCCCAGCACAGGGGCGGCGATCAGCGGGTTGCGTGCGAGGCTGCCCAGGGTGTGGCCGATCGCGCACCAGGCCTGTCCCGACGGCTGGCTGGCGATCTCCACCACGGCGATCACGATGGCGAACTGCAGCCCCGCAGTCATCAGGGTGGCGATGATGGCGGGCGGCAGGCTCTCCGGGCCCAGGACGGCCAGGCACAGCGGGATGCCCATGAACCCGGCGTTGGCGTAGCTCGCGGACAGGGCCTGGATGGCGCGATCGGCCAGCGGCGGGCGCGGGCGCGGCTCGAGCATCAGGCTGGCGACGAAGGTCAGGCCGATGCTGAGCGCGAGCGTAGCCACGTAGCCGCCCTGGCGCAGGTCGGCCCATTCGATGCGGGCCATGGCAAGGAACAGCAGGGCGGGCAGCGCAAGGTAGATGACGAAGCGATTGAGCACGTCCATGCCGTGCGCGCCGAGCCAGTCGCGCCGCGCACAGATGTAGCCGATGAGGATCAGGGCAAAGACGGGAAGCGCCGCGGAAAGGGCGGTTTGCATGCGCGCTGGCGATGGGGCGGGGCTGGGCAAGCCAGGCATGATAGCGGGTGCCGCCACGGGATGGGGTATCCTTGCTGGAAACCGTGGAGCCGCGACCGCCCCTGCCGGGGCGCCGATCCCGGGGCGTCGATGTCGATACGCCCCGGCCCACCGGGCCGCCGCGCCCACGGACAAGCTGCGCTTCCGATGTCCGATCCCGCCTCGTCCTCCGCCACCCCGCCCGCACTCGGCCTGCCCGCGCCGCGCCGCTACTGGGCGGTCGCCGTCCAACTCATCGGCATCATCGTCGCCGTCCTGGACAACTCCATCGTCAACGTGGCGCTGCCCACCATCGCCGCCGGCCTCGACGCCTCGCCGGCCGAGGCGGTGCGCCTGACCAACGTCTACAACCTGACGCTGCTGGTGATGCTGCTGCCGCTTGCCGCGCTGGGCGAGCGCATCGGCTTTCGGCGGGTGTTCGGCGCCGGCCTGGTGCTGTTCGCCTTCGGCGCGCTCGCCTGCGCGTTGTCGCGCTCGATCGAGATGCTGACAGTCGCGCGCGTGGTACAGGGCTTGGCCTCGGCGGCCCTGATGTCCATGATGGGCGGTCTCATGCGGCATATCTACCCGCCGGCGAAGTTCGGCCGCGGCATCGGCTTGAACGCCATGGTGGTTGCCCTGAGCGGGGCCATGGGGCCCACCATGAGTTCGCTGATCCTGTCCGTGGCCGACTGGCCGTGGCTGTTCGGCGTGACCATCCCGTTTGCGCTCGTCGCGCTCGCGGGCGTGCGGCAACTGCCCGAATCGCGCCGCAATCCGGGCCGGCTCGACTGGTTCGGCGCACTGCACAGCGCCTGCGTGCTGGTGCTGATCGTGCTGGGTATCGAGCGCCTGCCGGTGGCGCCTTGGCCGTCGGTGGGGATGATCGCGCTGGGCGTCGTCCTGGCGGTCTGGCTGGTGCGCCGCTCGGCCCAGCAGACCGCGCCGCTGGTGCCGGTCGACCTGTTCCGTTTTTCGGCGTTCTCCTATGCGGTGTCCGCGTCGCTGTGCCTGTTCGGCGCGCAGATGGCCGCCTTCGTGGCGCTGCCCTTCTATTTCCAGGCTGCCTTCGGGCGCGACCAGATCGCGGTGGGCTTTCTGATGACCGCCTGGCCCATCGCAGGCGGCATCATGGCGCCGATTGCCGGCCGCCTGGCGGATCGGTTCTCCGCCGCGCTGCTGTCCGGGATCGGCGCATGCGGCATGACGTGCGGGATGCTGACGCTGGCGGCACTGCCGGCGGATTCGGGCAACGGCTGGCTGCTGTTCGGCCTGGCATTGGGCGGCGTGGGTTTCGGGTTTTTCCAGTCGCCCAACAACCGTGCCATGCTGACGGCGGTGCCGGTCATGCGCGCCGGCGCGGCGGGCGGCGTCCAGGCCACGACGCGCACGTTCGGCCAAAGCCTGGGCATCGCCCTGGTGGGCATCGCGCTGGCCCTCGGCGGGGCCCAGGGCGCGACCCTGGCCGTCGTGCTGTCGGCCGTCATGAGCAGCGCCGCCGTGGCGGTGAACATGGTGCGCGTGCGCGCCGAGCGCCGCGCCGCGGGGTAGCGATATGGAAGACAAACTGCGGGTGGACAAGTGGCTCTGGGCCGCGCGTTTCTTCAAGACGCGCAGCTTGGCGGTCGAGGCCATCAACAAGGGGCGGGTGCACGTGAACGGCCAGCAGGCCAAGCCCGCGCGCGATGTCGGCGCGGGCGATCTCATCGACGTGCGCCGGGGCGACCTCGACATGACGGTACGGGTACGCGCGGTGAGCAAGGTGCGCGGGCCCGCCCCGGTGGCGCGCGAACTCTACGACGAAACGCCGGAGAGCGTTGCCGCGCGCGAGAAGGCCGCCGAGACGCGGCGCCTGGCGCCGGAGCCGGCCGCGGACCTGGCCGAGGGCCGTCCGACCAAGCGCGACCGCCGCCTGATCGACCGCTGGCGCCAGAGCTGAGCGAGGCGGCCCGGGGATCAGAGGTAGGCGGCGACGCCCTGCGCCAGGCAGACGACGCCGATCGCCATGATGATGCGCCGCGTCCACCGCCGAAAGCCGACGTCGCTCATGCGCTCGAGCAGGGTACGGCTCAGGTGCGTGCCCCAGAAGGCGGCGGCGATGGCCAGCGGCAGCACCCAGAACTCGACCGTATCGCTGTGCCAGGCCCCGGCGAAGGCGGCGAAATACACCAGCTTGGTGGCGTGCGCCAAGGTCTGGCAGGCGGCCTTGGTGGCGACGACGTCGCGCCGGTCCATCCGGCTGCGCACGAAGAATACGTCGAGCAGCGGGCCGGATACCCCGGCCAGCATCTGCACGGCGCCGTTGAGCACGCCGCACACGAAGGCGCCGACCGGCCGGTCGGCCTGCGGAGCGTAGCGCGGCGGCACGGCCAGGGCGACGAAGGGCAGCAGGCCGAGCGAGATCAGCACCACCCCACGGTCGGGCACATAGCGCAGCAGCCCGAAGAGCCCCAGCGCGGCGAGCAGCCCGACGCTGTAGGCGCCGAGAATGGGCCAGGCGATGCGCTGGCGCCAGAGCAGGGCGCGACCGCCGTTGGCGGCCATCTGCGTGACCCCGTGCAGCACCATGGCGGCCGCCACCGGCATCGCGCCGACCAGCACCGCCATCAGGATCATGCCGCCCGCCATGCCGAACACGCCCGAAACCAGGGAGGTCGCCGCGATGACGGGCAAGAGCCATGCGAGCGTGAGTAGCGTCATGTCGGGGAGCGGGGGAAGGTGCGCAAAAACAGCAATAATACGGGCTATGGCCGGCCCTGCCGGCGCTTCGCAAGGCGCATCCATGTTTCCTGATCGACTCGTCAACGGCTACCAGGCCTTTCTGCAGGGCCGCTTTCCCGGCGAACGCGCGCGCTACAAGGCGCTCGGGGAGACGGGCCAGCAGCCCGAGGTCATGGTCATCGGCTGCTGTGATTCGCGCGTCTCGCCCGAGGCCATCTTCGACGCAGGCCCCGGCGAACTCTTCGTCGTGCGCAACGTGGCCAACCTGGTGCCGCCCTGCGAGGAGAACACCCAATCCCATCACGGCACCAGCGCGGCCATCGAGTTCGCCGTGCAGGCGCTGAAGGTCAAGCACATCGTGGTGCTGGGCCATGCGAGCTGCGGCGGCGTGCGCGCGGTCGCCGAGCACTCGGTGCCGCTGTCCCCGGGCGACTTCATCGGGCGCTGGATGTCCCAGGTGGCCCACGTGGCCGAGGGCCTGGGCGAGCCCGGGCCGGATTTCACCGCCCACCTGCGCCGGCTCGAACTGGCGGTGGTGGAGCACAGCCTGACGCAGCTCATGACATTCCCGTGCGTGCGCACCCTGGTCGAGCGCGGCAAGCTCACGCTGCATGGCGCCTATTTCGGTGTCGCCACCGGCCTGCTGTTGATCCGCGACCCCGAAACGGGCGAGTTCAAGCCCTGCGTCAGCGACGACGCGATTCCTGGCGACGCCTGAATCCCTCCCACTTTCCGCCTGTCCCCGCCATGCCCGTCCACGAAATCCGCCACCCCCTCATCCGCCACAAACTGGGCCTGATGCGTCAGGCAACGCTCAGCACCAAGAGCTTTCGCGAGCTGGCCCAGGAGATCGCCGCCCTGCTCACCTACGAGGCCGCCAAGGATCTGCCCCTGGAGCCCGCCATGGTCGACGGCTGGGCCGGGCCGACCCAGGTGGAGCGCCTGGCCGGCAAGAAGATCACCGTCGTGCCCATTCTGCGCGCCGGCATCGGCATGCTCGATGGCGTGCTCAGCCTGATCCCGGGCGCGCGCGTGAGCGTGGTCGGCATCGCGCGCGACGAGCAAACCCTGCAGGCGCAGACCTATCTGGAACGGCTGGTCGGCGAACTCGACCAGCGCCAGGCGCTCATCGTCGATCCGATGCTGGCCACGGGCGGTTCGATGGTCGCGACCATCGACCTGCTCAAGCAGGCCGGCTGCAAGGAGATCCGCGCGCTGGTACTGGTCGCCGCGCCCGAGGGCATCGCGCGGGTCACCGCCGCCCATCCCGATGTCGCCATCTACACCGCCTCGGTGGACGACGGGCTGAACGAGGATGGCTACATCATGCCGGGGCTGGGCGACGCCGGCGACCGGGTGTTCGGGACGAAGCAGAAGGGTGGGTGACCGAGGCGGGGAACGCCCCGCCCGCCGGCGTCAGGGCTTGAACGCGTCGATGAAGATCGCCGGATCGACGCGCACGTCGTTCAGGCTGACGTTCCAATGCAGGTGCGGGCCGGTCGCGCGTCCGGTGGCGCCGACCTTGCCGAGCAGGCCACCGCGCGGCACCTCGTCGCCCACCTTCACGTCGATGGCCGAGAGGTGGCAGAACATGCTGACCATGCCCTGGCCGTGGTCCACGAACACCGTCTTGCCGTTGAAGAAATAGTCGCCCACCAGGACCACCCTGCCGGCCGCCGGCGCCTTGACGGGCGTGCCCGCGGGAACGGCGAAATCCAGCCCGGAATGCGGGTTGCGCGGTTCGCCGTTGAAGAAGCGCTGCAGCCCGAAAGGGCTGGACAGCCGTCCGCCGTCGACCGGGCGGTCCAGGAACACGTTGCTGGGTGTGCCGGGCGTGAAGCGCCGATAGGCCGCCACCTGCTCGGCGAGCTCGCGCTCGATGCGCTTCAGGTCGTCGGGATTGGGGTTCACCTGCCGCTGGTTGGCGAGCTTGATGTGCTGCTCGACATAGCGCTTGGTGCCGACTTCGAAATCGACGCGCCGCGTCTGGCCCTGCGCCTGGACCTGCAGGCTCTGGGCGCCGGCCGCGGTACCCAGCGGAATGCCGACCACGGCGATCCAGCGCTGGCCGTCGCGCAGCACCATCACCGGGCGGTCCCGGTAGCTCGCGCGCGGCGCGGCCGCGGCCTCGCCCAGGTCGATCACCGCGACGCCGCCCGGAACCGGGCGGTCGAGCAGGCGCTGGATGAAAGTCTCGGCGCGCAGGGGCAGGGCGAGGCAAAGGCAGGCAAGCAACAGCAGAAGGCGGGACATGGCGGGCGTCGGGGGCGTGAAGCCGTCATTCTAGAGCCTGCCGGCGCTGCGCTCGCGCGCGTCAGGCCCCGGTGCTGCGCAGGCGAGGCGCGGCTGAGCCCGCACAGGCGGAACATCGCGTCGGCAGGGGTTGGGCGAGAACGCGGGCACGCCACGCGCTGCTAGCCCCGGTAGGGGCCACGCCGGCCATTGGAGGAACTGTCATGACAACAACGATCGACGAACTCGCCGAGTACATGCGCCGACGGGATTTGTTGCTGGTGACCGCGGAATCGTGCACCGCGGGTCTGATCGCCGCGCGCCTGGCCGACGTGCCGGGGGCCGGCGATCTGCTGGATTGCGCGTTCGTGACGTATTCGCCGCAGTCCAAGCAGCGCTGCCTGGGCGTGCCGGCGTCGGTGCTGAGCGAGCACAACCTCACCAGCGAAGTGGTGGCGCGCGCCATGGTCGAGGGCGCCATGCGGGCCAGCCGGGCCAACGTGGGCATCGCCGATACCGGCATGGCGAGCGCGGAAGACCCCGAGATCCCGCCAGGCACCCAGTGCCTGGCCTGGGCGTTCCGTGACGGCGGCGCCTTGCGGATCTACTCGGAAACGCGGCGCTTTCCGGGCGATCGCCAGGCCGTGCGCCGCGCGACCGCCGAATACGCTCTCATGCGCATTCCGTTCTACTATGAGCAAGACGGCGCCGCCTGAACGGCATCGCAGTCCGCGTACCGGCGGGCGGCGTCGGCGTTGATATATGCATTCGTCCATCGTCCATTCGTTCCCCTCAAGGAGTCCTTCCATGTCTGCCGAAGACCGCCTGGCCCTGCAGCGCGAGATCGCCGCCACGCTCGGTGTGACCGATACCTTCGATGCGGCGGCCGAGATCGAGCGCCGCGTTGTCTTTCTCGCGGATTACCTCACCAGGATGGGCCTGTCTTCCTACGTGCTGGGCATCAGCGGCGGCGTCGATTCGCTTACGGCCGGCTGCCTGGCCCAGCGGGCCGTCGAACGCATCCGGCAGCAGGGCGGCCAGGCCCGCTTCATCGCCATGCGCCTGCCGTACGGCACCCAGGCCGACGAGCACGAGGCCCAGGCCTCGCTGGCCGTGATCAAGCCGGACCAGGTCGTGACGGTCAACATCAAGCCTGCCGCCGACGCCATGATCGCCGCGGTCAAGACCGGAGACATTGCCTTTCGCGATGCCGCCCATGAAGACTTCACACTGGGCAACATCAAGGCGCGCCAACGCATGATCGCGCAGTACGCCGTCGCCGCCGCGCATCACGGGCTGGTCATCGGCACCGACCACGCCGCCGAGGCGCTCATGGGCTTCTACACCAAGTTCGGCGACGGCGCGGCCGACCTGCTCCCGCTCTCCGGCCTGAACAAGCGCCGCGTGCGCGCCTGCGCCAAAGACCTGGGCGCGCCCGACGAGCTGGTCTACAAGGTTCCGACCGCCGACCTGGAAACCCTGGCACCGCAAAAGCCCGACGAGGCCGCTTTCGGCATCACCTACGAGGAAATCGACGATTTCCTCGAAGGCAAGCCGGTGTCGGACACGTCCGCCGAGGTCATCCTGCGCACCTATCGCAATACCGCACACAAGCGGGCACTGCCGGTCGAACCGCCGCCGGCGTCGTGATTTCGCCCATTCGCGTGCGGCGGGCGCAAAAGTCGGCCCCAAGTTGGTGCGGTTTTTTGCACCCCGGGCAAACCGGGATGAAAATGTGACGGCCGTCACAGCAATGTCTGGTTACTCCTCCTAGTATCCGTGGGCTGCAGCCGGTAACAAATCGCTGCAGCTCAACCACTTGGAGTAACAATTACATGGCTATCACCATCCCCGAGGCGCGCGAAGCCGTCGCCGGCTTGTTCATTTCGTATCTGGGCCGTGCCCCGGAATACTCGGCCATGACGTACTACGTCGGCCGCCTGAACGACCTCGTCGCCGCACAGGAAGAGGAAGACGTCGAAGCCGCCGTCAAGGCGCTGTCCGCTGAAATCTACGCCACGGCGGGCGCCGTCGGCGAGATCCCGGCGGGCCCGAACGTCACCAGCGCGGAGCTGGTCGACTGGGTCTACCAGAACATCCTGGGCCGCGCCGCCGACACCGACGGCCGCGCCTACTGGATCTCCGAACTCGAAAGCGGCAACTTCGGTCCGCAAGACCTGGTCGCCACCGTCATCGCCGCCGTGCAAGGCCAGGGCGAAGGCCGTGACTTCGACTACTTCGGCAACCGCGTCGAAGTGGCCCTCGAGTTCGCCAAGTTCGAGAACTCGGGCCCCAACGTCCTGCCGACCCTGAAGTACGACGCCGCCCAGGTGCTGGTCGGCGTGACCGAAGATCCCGCGACCGTCGAAGCCGCCTACGACAAGCTGTACACGGCTGACAACGGTGGCGAGACCTTCCTGCTGACCCCGGGCGTCGACATCCTGACCGGCACCAGCGGCGACGACGTGTTCGTCGCCCTGCCGGTCGATGCCAGCGACAGCGCGACCGCCAAGGCCACGCTGACCGCCTTCGACGACCTCGACGGCGGCGCCGGCTGGGATACGCTGAACATCTACCACAACAACAACACGAATCGTGTGCTGGATTCGACGATCAGCATCTCCAATATCGAAGAGATCAACCTGATCAGCCTGAACGGCGGCAAGGCCTTCGCGACCGGCGGCGGCGTGATCGACGCCTCGCGCTTCGAAGGCGCCAAGGAAATCAACCAGATCGGCGCCCACCGCGAGATCATCAACCTCGCCGCCGACACCGTTGCCGGCTTCGTCGACCTGGAAGACGACGCTGCGCTGAGCGTCAAGGCCGCTGGCGCCTCCGCCACGGTCGGCCTGGGTGGCCTGGGGGGCGAGGTCGAGCTCGAAGTTTCCGGCGACAAGCTGAACTCGGTCACGCTGGTCGGCGAGCTGGCCGACGAAGACAGCTTCGTGACGCTGGATCTGGCCTATACCGCCGCCAAGGGCACGACCTCCATCGCACTGGATACCGCGTTCGAAACCGAACTCGTCGTCCGTGGCAGCAACGTCACCGGCGTCGACGCTTCGGCCTCGAGCGGCGACGTGACGGTGGCGTTCCGTGCGTCCGCCGAGAAGTTCAACAGCTTCACCGGCGGCGCCGGTGACGACACCGTGCTGTTCATGGCCGACCGCCAGATCAAGCTGACCGACACCCTGGATGGCGGCGAAGGCGTGAACACGCTCGCCCTGGTTCAGTCGACCTTCCAGACCGAGCACTACAACGCCATCGGTCAGGCCGAGAACTTCGACGCGCTGGCCGTGATCGCCGCCGGTGGTCAGGCCATCGAGCTCGACGCAGCCCAAGTTGCCGACTTCAAGGTCATCGGCCTGGGCGCCGCCTACGTCGAAGACGTGAGCGCCACCGTCAGCAATCTCGCCGCCGACCAGACCCTGGTCCTGATCGAGGACGAGGTCTATGGCTTCGAGATCGAAGGTCTGTCGGCCGTCATGCTCTCGAACGCCGCGGCCGATGTCAGCCTGGAACTCGACTTCCTGCTGGATGCCGACTTCGATCCGAAGGAGGACGTCGACCTGCAGGACGAAATGGATGCCGACTTCGACGGCTACGTCGCGTTGATCATCGATGACGAGGCTGTCGGCGCCAAGGGCGGCACCCTGACGGTCGGTGGCGAAGGCGGCCTGACGTACGCCAACGAGGAAGGCAAGTTCTCGACCATCGATGCCTCGGAACTAGTGGGCAGCTTCGCTGTCGCGCTGTCCGAGAAAGTGGCTGAAACGCTCCAGTTGGGCGACGATTCCGCCGACGCCGTGTTCGTGCTCGTCGCCGGCAGCCAGTTCGACGAAGAGGAGATCGAATCCAGCGCCTCCACCCTGGGCCAGATGGACACCATCGTCGGCTTCAACGTGGAGCAGGATGCCCTGTTCTTCGGCACCGGCTACGAGAGCATCCGTGAGATCACGCTGGCCGAGGACACCTCGTCCCTGAACCTCGCCTTCTCGCAGGCTGCCCAGCAGTATGGCGAAGACGACGAGCTGGTGCTGTTCGTCTACGACGGCAACACCTACATCTACGCCGACACGGTCAATCCCGACGCCGCGGCTTACGATGCGGGCGATTTCGCCGTCAAGCTGGTCGGCGAATACGAGGCCAGCGACATCGTGGTCCTGGTCGAGCAGATCTGATCGGTTGGATGTCCGGGCATCGCCGCACCTGAGTGCGGCTGATGCCCGACGATGAAGGAACGAGGCCCCTTTGCCTGACGGCGAGGGGCCTCTGCCGTTTCGGCCGTCATGACAACGCCGTGCTCGCGTTGTCCGCCGCGACGGTGTTCTACGAAATACGTAAATTTGTGACCGCCGTCACGGAAGCGCTGCGACGCCCCGCGTAGGATTGCCGGCGTCCACCCCTTGGTGGACACATTTCGCAACTGGAGCATTGCACCCATGGCAATCAGCATTCCCGAAGCCCGCGAGGCGGTCGCCGGCCTGTTCATTTCGTACCTGGGCCGCGCGCCCGAGTACGCCGCGATGAGCTACTACGTGGGCCGTCTGCAGGCCATCTTGGGGGGGCAGGAAGAGGAAGACACCGAATCGGCCGTGAAGGCGCTGTCGGCGGAGATCTATCAGACGGCAGGCCGGGTGGGCGAAATCCCCAGCGGCGCCAACGTCACCCACGGCGAACTGGTGGATTGGGTCTACCAGAACATTCTCGGCCGCGCGGCGGATGCCGAAGGCCGTGGCTACTGGATCTCGCAGCTCGAGAGCGGCAACTTCGGCCCGCAGGACCTCGTCGCGACGGTCATCGCCGCGGTACAGGGCCAAGGCGAAGGCCGGGACTTCGACTACTTCAGCAACCGTGTGGAAGTTGCCCTCGAGTTCGCCAAGTTCGGAAACTCCAACCCGAACGTGCTGGCCAAGCTGCCCTTCGATGCCGCGCAGGTCCTGGCCGGTGTGAACGAAGATTCCGCCACGGTGGATGCGGCGTTCGACAAGCTCTACGCAGCCAGGCATGGCGGCGAGACGGTCTACCTCACGCCGGGTGTGGATACGCTGGAGGGCACCAGCGGCGACGACACCTTCGTGTCGCTGCCGGTGAACCCGGCCACGGGCCAGGAAACGTCGACACTCACCGCGTTCGACAGCATCGACGGCGGCGCGGGCAAGGACACGCTGCAGATCCACTTCGTGCAAGGCACCAACGACACGCTGCCGGCCAATCTGGCCGTGCGCAATGTCGAAGTGATCCGCTTGGTCAGCGAGGACGGCAGCGGCTTCGGCGAGAGCATCGACGCCGCCAGGTTCGCCGGTGCCCAGGAAATCTGGCAGGTGGGCAGCGAGGCGACGATCTACAACGTGGGCGCGGGCATGACCGCCGGATTCGCCGGTTTCTCGGACGAGAACATCGATGTGTTCCTGGCCGACGGCGTCGGCACGGCCAATATCCGCCTGGAGGGCATCGGTCCGGACGACGCGTTCGATCCCGAGATCGACATCGATGTCGAGGGCAAGGCGCTCGGCACGGTCAACCTGTCGGGCACGGTCGTCGGCGACGATACCTATGTGCACCTGGACGCCTATGTCGGTACCAAGGTGCAGACGTTCACGCTGAATACCGAGATCGCCACACTACTGCACATCTATGGTTACGGCGACACCGACGCCGCCGTCAAGACGGTCGACGCCTCGGCTTCCAGCGGCGCGATCCTCTACGAAGTGGATGAATCGGTCAGTTCGGTGAAAACGGGTTCGGGCGACGATCTGGTGGTGTTCGACAGTGGCCGCGGCATCCGTGCCGGCGACACGGTGGATGCGGGCGAGGGCGAGAACGCCGTGGCTTTCCTGCAATCGACCTTCCAGACCGAGAACTACGACGCGATCAACAGCGGTCTGGCCAACGTGCAGACGCTGATCTTCGCCGGCGAGGACGTCGCTTTCGACGCCAGCAAGGTCGCGAACTACAAGACGCTGGTGGTTGCCGATGCCGAGGGCGACGGTTCGCAGGCCACGGTCTCGAACCTCGCCGCCGACCAGACCCTCGTGCTGGTGGAGAATGACGGCGTGGTCTTCGACCTGGACGCGGTTCAGGGCGTGCAATTGCTGAACGCCGCGGCCGACGTCAATGTCGAAGTGGCTTTCTCCAAGTTCAGCTACGTGTATCTGGCGTTCGGGGAAGACGGCGAGAGCCTGGGTGCGACCGGCGGCACGCTGGCCTTGACCGGCACGGCGTGGGCGCCCGAGATCTCGGTTTTCGCTCCCGGCGGCAACCTGTCGTTCTCCAACGAGAGCGGCAAGTTCTCGACCATCGACGCCAGCGCGCTCGAGGCCTCGCTGTACATCGGCGGCATGTCGTCGGCCGTGGCGGAAACCCTGATCCTCGGCGAGGGCGTGGACGCCATGATCCATCTGTCGGTGGGCACGGCGGCGGGCGAGAACAGCTCTTCCATCGGTGCGCTCGACGTGATCGAGGGCTATAACGCCGAAACCGGCCATCTCTGGGGCGTGAACGCCGTCGACACCCTCGTGCTCGACAGCTCGGTCGATTCCCTGCTCAAGGCCTACTCCGCGGCGGCTGTGTTCTACAACGCCGGCGAGTATGACGCCGAGGCCAACCAGGTCGTGCTGTTCGTCTACGGCGGCGATACCTACCTGTACGCCGACACCTACACGCCGGATGGTGCCGCGGCGGGTTACGACGCGCAGGATTTCGCCATCAAGCTGGTGGGCGAGTACAGCCAGGCGGACTTCGCCGAGCTGGGCTGATCGGCAGCCTCCCGCCCGGCGGCAGCGGCCGCATGCCTTTGTGGCGTGCGGCCGCT
>NZ_VLTJ01000037.1 GCF_007558815.1 Verticiella sediminum
TTTTTCCGTGCTATAGTTTCTGTCTTCGCTGCTCACGCAACGTTACATCGATCGGGTTTGCCGGTAGATGCGGTGGGCGGCCCGGTAGACAGCCGGGTTCAAGGCGGCGAGGCGGTTTGGGAAGGGTCTTGGTCGGGTGCTTAGGCGCTGGGCGGGGTTTTTCCGGGCTGGGTGTCCTGAGGCGGGGTGTTGAAAAACAGCTTGCACACGACGATGACCGTTGTGTTATAGTTCAAGGCTTCGCTTCTCAGGCGTTGTTCGAAAGAGCGGCGCGGCGCTGGTAGACAGCCGGAGTGAGGGGCGGGGCGGGAAGTTTGCTGGTTCTGCGGGTTGGGGCGAGCGCGGTGGGATGAGAATCTTCCGGTAAAAAACTTCTTGCACACAGCGTTAAAAGCTGTGTTATAGTTCAGGGCTTCGCTGCTGACACGTTGATCGCTGAATGCGACGCGAAACGGCGGGTGAGGCAAGTGCCCGGAAGGGCGCGGCGAGCGGTTTGGTGAGGGTTCTCGCGAGAGAGTGTTCAGCAAACCGAGGCGTGAAGAAGTTGTCGAGTGAGCGATTGAGTCTGACGAAACGCTGGCTTGACAAACGAAAAAAACTTCTTCATAATCTCGTTTCTCTGCTGATGACGACGCCGCAGCGATGCAGCGAATCAGGGTAGAGAATAGCAGCAAAGCAGTGCGCAGTACAGAATTTTGGCGGTACCGCTCTTTAACAATATAACAGCCGATAAGTGTGGGCGCTTGGTGAAGCGGCGCGATTCACTTCTGGTCTTCGGACGGGAAGTGATGCGAACGAATCAAGTGCTCATACCGAAAGAAGTCAGGACGGATTTTCGAATCCAACTTGTCTTCCTTTGAGCGAGCGACGTACCTAAACAGTACGGAAATTTATCAGAGATTGAACTGAAGAGTTTGATCCTGGCTCAGATTGAACGCTAGCGGAATGCCTTACACATGCAAGTCGAACGGCAGCACGGACTTCGGTCTGGTGGCGAGTGGCGAACGGGTGAGTAATGCATCGGAACGTGCCCAGTAGCGGGGGATAACTACGCGAAAGCGTAGCTAATACCGCATACGCCCTACGGGGGAAAGGGGGGGATCGCAAGACCTCTCACTATTGGAGCGGCCGATGTCGGATTAGCTAGTTGGTAGGGTAAAGGCCTACCAAGGCGACGATCCGTAGCTGGTTTGAGAGGACGACCAGCCACACTGGGACTGAGACACGGCCCAGACTCCTACGGGAGGCAGCAGTGGGGAATTTTGGACAATGGGGGAAACCCTGATCCAGCCATTCCGCGTGTGCGATGAAGGCCTTCGGGTTGTAAAGCACTTTTGGCAGGAAAGAAATCGGTCGGATTAATACCCTGACCGGATGACGGTACCTGCAGAATAAGCACCGGCTAACTACGTGCCAGCAGCCGCGGTAATACGTAGGGTGCAAGCGTTAATCGGAATTACTGGGCGTAAAGCGTGCGCAGGCGGTTCGGAAAGAAAGATGTGAAATCCCAGAGCTCAACTTTGGAACTGCATTTTTAACTACCGGGCTAGAGTGTGTCAGAGGGAGGTGGAATTCCGCGTGTAGCAGTGAAATGCGTAGATATGCGGAGGAACACCGATGGCGAAGGCAGCCTCCTGGGATAACACTGACGCTCAGGCACGAAAGCGTGGGGAGCAAACAGGATTAGATACCCTGGTAGTCCACGCCCTAAACGATGTCAACTAGCTGTTGGGTTCTTCGGGACTTAGTAGCGCAGCTAACGCGTGAAGTTGACCGCCTGGGGAGTACGGTCGCAAGATTAAAACTCAAAGGAATTGACGGGGACCCGCACAAGCGGTGGATGATGTGGATTAATTCGATGCAACGCGAAAAACCTTACCTACGCTTGACATGTCTGGAATCCTAGAGAGATCTGGGAGTGCTCGAAAGAGAACCGGAACACAGGTGCTGCATGGCTGTCGTCAGCTCGTGTCGTGAGATGTTGGGTTAAGTCCCGCAACGAGCGCAACCCTTGTCATTAGTTGCTACGAAAGGGCACTCTAATGAGACTGCCGGTGACAAACCGGAGGAAGGTGGGGATGACGTCAAGTCCTCATGGCCCTTATGCGTAGGGCTTCACACGTCATACAATGGTCGGGACAGAGGGTCGCCAACCCGCGAGGGGGAGCCAATCCCAGAAACCCGATCGTAGTCCGGATTGCAGTCTGCAACTCGACTGCATGAAGTCGGAATCGCTAGTAATCGCGGATCAGCATGTCGCGGTGAATACGTTCCCGGGTCTTGTACACACCGCCCGTCACACCATGGGAGTGGGTTTCACCAGAAGTAGGTAGCCTAACCGCAAGGAGGGCGCTTACCACGGTGAGATTCATGACTGGGGTGAAGTCGTAACAAGGTAGCCGTATCGGAAGGTGCGGCTGGATCACCTCCTTTCAGAGCAAGCGCCAAATCGCGCAAGCGTCCACTCTTATCGGTTGTTAGTTATCAGGTTGTAGGATCGAGGCATCGGGTGCATGGAGTTTATCCTTACTCCGGTGGCCTGGATGGCGCAGATCCTGGCGGTACGACGGGTCTGTAGCTCAGTCGGTTAGAGCACCGTCTTGATAAGGCGGGGGTCGTTGGTTCGAATCCAACCAGACCCACCACGAAGTACCCAAGCGGTTCATGGCGATGATGGCGTGATCTGGGGGTGTAGCTCAGCTGGGAGAGCACCTGCTTTGCAAGCAGGGGGTCATCGGTTCGATCCCGTTCACCTCCACCATTGACTGGTGATTCTGCAACCTGAATATGACAACGCGACGGCAGAGTCCAAGCGTGAGTGCATGGGGTAAGACCTGGTGCATTGACGGTTGGGTTAGTGCCCGACGGCTGTTCTTTAACAATTTGGAAGAAGCAACAACAAGTAACGTGTGTTCACGCGGCAAGTTCGATCTTGCGCAGCGTTGAATATGACGGGTTGTGATTGCATACATAGTTCGAGAAGTCTCAAGGCATGTCGAAAGGCATGTTTACTCAGACCGACGAACGGCACAAGCGCGAATACTCAGGTCACTATAGCCATCATGGTTATAGGATCAAGCGACTAAGTGCATACGGTGGATGCCTTGGCGATCACAGGCGATGAAGGACGTTGTAGCCTGCGAAAAGCTGCGGGGAGCTGGCAAACAAGCTTTGATCCGCAGATGTCCGAATGGGGAAACCCACACCTTCGGGTGTATCCCTGGCTGAATACATAGGCCAGCGGAGGCGAACCGGGAGAACTGAAACATCTAAGTACCCCGAGGAAAAGAAATCAACCGAGATTCCGAAAGTAGTGGCGAGCGAAATCGGAACAGCCTGCATGATTTAGCTTCTTTGATAGTCGAACGGATTGGAAACTCCGGCCATAGCAGGTGATAGCCCTGTAGACGAAATCATCGAGGTGGAACTAGGCATGCGACAAGTAGGGCGGGACACGTGAAATCCTGTCTGAAGATGGGGGGACCATCCTCCAAGGCTAAATACTCGTGATCGACCGATAGTGAACCAGTACCGTGAGGGAAAGGCGAAAAGAACCCCGGAAGGGGAGTGAAATAGATCCTGAAACCGTATGCATACAAACAGTAGGAGCCTCCTTGTGGGGTGACTGCGTACCTTTTGTATAATGGGTCAGCGACTTACATTCAGTGGCAAGCTTAACCGGATAGGGAAGGCGTAGCGAAAGCGAGTCCGAATAGGGCGTTCAGTCGCTGGGTGTAGACCCGAAACCAGGCGATCTATCCATGGCCAGGTTGAAGGCACGGTAACACGTGCTGGAGGACCGAACCCACTAACGTTGAAAAGTTAGGGGATGAGCTGTGGATAGGGGTGAAAGGCTAAACAAGCCTGGAAATAGCTGGTTCTCCCCGAAAACTATTTAGGTAGTGCCTCAAGTATGACTGCAGGGGGTAGAGCACTGTTATGGCTAGGGGGTCATGGCGACTTACCAAACCATGGCAAACTCCGAATACCTGCAAGTCCAGCTTGGGAGACAGAGCACCGGGTGCTAACGTCCGGACTCAAGAGGGAAACAACCCAGACCGCCAGCTAAGGTCCCCAAATATTGCTAAGTGGGAAACGAAGTGGGAAGGCACAGACAGTCAGGAAGTTGGCTTAGAAGCAGCCATCTTTTAAAGAAAGCGTAATAGCTCACTGATCGAGTCGTCCTGCGCGGAAGATGTAACGGGGCTAAGCAATATACCGAAGCTGCGGGTGTGCACTTTGTGCACGCGGTAGGGGAGCGTTCTGTAAGCCTGCGAAGGTGGCTTGTAAAGGCTGCTGGAGGTATCAGAAGTGCGAATGCTGACATGAGTAGCGATAAAGAGGGTGAAAAGCCCTCTCGCCGTAAGTCCAAGGTTTCCTGCGCAACGTTCATCGGCGCAGGGTGAGTCGGCCCCTAAGGCGAGGCAGAGATGCGTAGCTGATGGGAAGCTGGTTAATATTCCAGCACCGTCGTACAGTGCGATGGGGGGACGGATCGCGGAATGTCATCAGGGTGTTGGATGTCCCTGTTTCTGTATCGAAGATGGCGCTTCAGGCAAATCCGGGCGCGTAATTCAAGGGTATGGATCGAGCGAGCATGTCTCGCGAAGTGACTGGAAGTGGTTCCAAGAAAAGCCTCTAAGCTTCAGCTGTACGAGACCGTACCGCAAACCGACACAGGTGGACGGGATGAGTATTCTAAGGCGCTTGAGAGAACTCGGGAGAAGGAACTCGGCAAATTGATACCGTAACTTCGGGATAAGGTATGCCCTTGTAGCGTGAAGCACCTGCGTGCTTAGCGTGAAGGGGTCTCAGAGAATCGGTGGCTGCGACTGTTTAATAAAAACACAGCACTCTGCAAACACGAAAGTGGACGTATAGGGTGTGACGCCTGCCCGGTGCCGGAAGGTTAAGTGATGGGGTGCAAGCTCTTGATCGAAGCCCCGGTAAACGGCGGCCGTAACTATAACGGTCCTAAGGTAGCGAAATTCCTTGTCGGGTAAGTTCCGACCTGCACGAATGGCGTAACGATGGCCACACTGTCTCCTCCCGAGACTCAGCGAAGTTGAAATGTTTGTGATGATGCAATCTACCCGCGGCTAGACGGAAAGACCCCATGAACCTTTACTGTAGCTTTACATTGGATTGTGAATCGGCTTGTGTAGGATAGGTGGGAGGCGTTGAAGCGTGGTCGCCAGATCGCGTGGAGCCAACCTTGAAATACCACCCTGGCTTGTTTGCGGTTCTAACCTAGGTCCGTTATCCGGATCGGGGACAGTGTATGGTGGGCAGTTTGACTGGGGCGGTCTCCTCCCAAAGTGTAACGGAGGAGTTCGAAGGTACGCTAGGTACGGTCGGAAATCGTGCTGATAGTGCAATGGCATAAGCGTGCTTAACTGTGAGACTGACAAGTCGAACAGGTGCGAAAGCAGGACATAGTGATCCGGTGGTTCTGAATGGAAGGGCCATCGCTCAACGGATAAAAGGTACTCTGGGGATAACAGGCTGATACCGCCCAAGAGTTCATATCGACGGCGGTGTTTGGCACCTCGATGTCGGCTCATCACATCCTGGGGCTGTAGCCGGTCCCAAGGGTATGGCTGTTCGCCATTTAAAGTGGTACGTGAGCTGGGTTTAAAACGTCGTGAGACAGTTTGGTCCCTATCTGCCGTGGGCGTTGGATACTTGATGGAGCCTGCTCCTAGTACGAGAGGACCGGAGTGGACGTACCTCTGGTGTACCGGTTGTCATGCCAATGGCATTGCCGGGTAGCTATGTACGGAAGAGATAACCGCTGAAGGCATCTAAGCGGGAAACTCGTCTAAAGATAAGGTATCCCGGGGCCTTGAGCCCCCTGAAGGGTCGTTCGAGACCAGGACGTTGATAGGCTGGGTGTGTAAGCGCAGTAATGCGTTGAGCTAACCAGTACTAATTGCCCGTGCGGCTTGATCCTATAACCCTGATGGTTGTAGCGCGTGCCGTGCAATCCACAACACCCGCAACGCAGAACACACGAATACTGGTGTCGTCGCCAACGCGACGGCCAACGCTTCTTCCGAATTGGCGCTGCTGTCCAACCGACCGCAGCGCAACCCGTTACGCTTGACGACCATAGCAAGGTGGCCCCACTCCTTCCCATCCCGAACAGGACCGTGAAACGCCTTTGCGCCGATGATAGTGGACGTACGTCTGTGAAAGTAGGTCATCGTCAGGCTCTTACACCACAAAGCCCCGTATCCAAAAGGATACGGGGCTTTGTCTTTTACCGCCCCCTAAAACTCCAGCGCTCAGCGCCGAGCAGGCTCCCTCATCTCCCCCATTCCCCGCGTCTCCTCGCACTCAGCATCCCCAGACGAACGCCTGGTATGGCGTTTGCGAAGCACGGCAGTTCGTTCATGCTGATTTCCGGTGCGCCGTGCTTCTTTGGTTGTCTTCTTTTCACGCTATGCGGCAGGCTGTCTTTGCCGCCCTCATCGGGTTCTGCCTGTGTCTGACGCCCGCGGCTGCTGCGTTGCCGGATTGGCCGCATCGTCTCGCGAAGGCGCTGGACGCCATCGATGCACATGGCGCGGCGCAGGTCGGCGTGTATGTCCTCGACCTGCAGGACGGTGTGGCGGTATCGCGCCAGGCGGATGAGCGCTGGTATCTGGCTTCGATGGTCAAAGTGCCCGTGGCCGCGGCGGTATTGCAGGGCGTGGCGCGCGGAGATTTCTCGCTGGCCAGCGAGCTGACTCTCAGGCCGGAGGACTATGTCGACGGCGCGGGTCGAACGAACCGGTATGCGCCTGGCCAGGCGCTGAGCGTGCAGTTCCTGATGGAACAGATGCTGATCCACAGCGACAACACGGCTTCCGACATGCTCATCCGTCTGGTTGGCATCGACCGTGTCAATGCTCTGGTCCACGAGCTTTGGCCGGCGGGCGTCGGGCGCATCACGACGCTGGCCGACGTGCGCCGGGCCATCTACAGCGAGATCACGCCCGAGGCGCGGCAACTGGCCGGGCGCGACTTCTTGCGCATCCGCGCGCAACCCACGGATGACGCGCGGCTCGGCGAGATGTTTCGCATCCTCGAGCTGCTGCCGGTCGCAAACATGCCGACATTGAACCAGGCCTATGCGAACTACTACGCAACAGGGTTGAATGCCGGTCGCCTGGACGCCTTCGGCCGCATGTTCGCCGTGCTAGAAGATCCAGCGTTCCTGCCCCCGGCGCAACGACGCTGGCTGCTGGAAATCATGGCGCAAGTGCGCACGGGCGATCGCCGCATAAAGGCCGGCCTGCCGGCCGACGTGGTGTTCGCGCACAAGACGGGTACGCAGCGCGCACGATTTTGTGACGGGGGCATCGCGCGGCACGTCAAGGACGCGAGCCGGGCCCTGGTCATCGTGGCGTGCGTCGCCGGCGACGGCTCTTTGCAGCGTTCGGAGCGCGTGCTGCGCGACGTAGGCAGCGCGGTCGCGGATTCCGGTTATTTCTCCGAGCGAGGTCGTTGATGAGATCGATGTTGATGGCGTGTGCGCTGGCCATGGCCGCGCCGGCGATGGCCGCACAGGCGCAATCCTGGCACGAAGCGCTGGTGCGCGAGATCGAAGAGATCGATGCCGATAGTCCGGGCAGGCTCGGCGTCTATGTGAAGCGGCTTTCCGACGGGCAGGAGATGCGCTATGCCGTCGAAGGGCCGTGGTATCTCGCCTCGACCGTCAAGGTACCCATCGCCCTGGCCGTCCTCGAGGCCGCCGACGACGGCGATTTGGGCCTCGAAGACACCATGACGCTGGAAGACACCGACCGCATCGATGGCGCCGGCGATCTGGTCTGGCAGGACACGGGGTCCACCTATACAGTGGATGAGCTGCTCGAGGCCATGCTCATGCGCAGCGACAACACTGCAGCGAACCTGCTGATTCGCAAGCTTGGCGCGGACCAGCTCAATCGCAGGGTTGCCGCCTACATGGGCAAGTCGGCCAACGTGACCTTGACCGACTTCTCCACGATCCGGCGCGATATCTACGGCGAGCTGCACGAGGATGCGCGCAACCTGCCCAACGAGGCATTGGTGCGGATCGCGGGAGCGTCCATCGGGCCGGCCCGCGTGCGCGCGGTGCGCGATGCCCTGGACGTGGGTGAGGACGCGCTGGCCGTGGCCACGATGCCCGAAGCCTATGCGCGCTACTACGCCACGCAGCGCAACATGGCGCCGCTCGACGCCTACGGCGCCATGCTCGAACGCCTGGTGGCGGGCGACCTGCTGTCGGACGAGAGCCGGGCGCGCCTGTTCGCCTACATGAAGCTCGACGAGGACGGCGACTACCGCCTGGAGGGCGGCCTGCCGCAAGGGATCCCGTTCATCCACAAGACCGGCACGCAGTTCGAGCAAGCCTGCCACGTCGGCGTGGCTTACCCGGAAAGCGGGCGCAAGCGCGCCGTCGTCGTTGCCGCCTGTGCGAGCGGGCTCGACGAGGCCAAGGAGGCCGGGGCCGTTCTGCGGCGTATCGGACGGGCGGTTGCCGACACAGTGTTGCGCGAGGACGACGGCGGCTGACGGTATGGGCAGGCACTGCCCGGTATCGGGCAGGGTTTGGCCGTGTGACGACGGCCGGGCGCATTGTGCACAACCGACTCGTTGTAAGATCGAAACGTATCTGGAACCGTATGATGGAGTATTCATGAGCGACGCATCCCCGCCCATTCAGCCCGTATCGCCGCCCCCGCCTCCGGCCCCGCCGCCGGGGCTCAATCTGCGGCTCGTCCTGCACATCGTCTACGGCTTGTATGCCATCGGTTTCATTACCGGCGGCATGGGTTGGCTCGCCGCGGTCGTGCTGTGCTATGTGAAGAAGGGCGACGCAGCGGGCACCGTGTATTCGTCGCACTTCGAATGGGTGCTGCGCACGTTCTGGTGGTCCGTGCTCTGGTTCGCCGTCAGCGCCTTGCTCGCCTTGATCTTGATCGGATGGGTCGGCGTTTTCGTCACCCTGGTCTGGGTGCTCTATCGGGTCATCAAGGGGTGGCTCACGCTGGCCGAGGGCCGTTCCATCGGCGCCATGGTGTAGCGGTTGGCGCTGCGCCCGGAGGCTCTTCTTCAGCTTCCGGGTGCGCCGCGCTGAGCTGTTCTTCGATGGGCGCGGTAGCTTGCCCGAGCGGCCAAGCCGCCTGAACGAGCGGCCCGATCGCGCCACCCAACCGCGCCGTCCATGCGCAGGTACTGCGCTTCAGGCGCTCGGCAGGTCCGACTAGAACGCGTGCGCGAGTGCAAGCAAGGCGTTCAACCAGACGCTCATCAGCCTGCCCGCCGGCCGGTACGACGTGGTCATCGCCGTTGATGCCGACAAACTCTCTTGTCTGGACAACAAGGAGACAAGGAGGCGATATTCACGACCTTCACGATGGCGCGCACGTGCACGATGTGCGCCGTACCTTCGCGCACCCGACCTTATTGGGTAAGGCCGCCGTGCCGGCACCGAAGACAAGATGCAGTTCGGCGCGCCGGATACAGCGCTTTTCATGAAGATTCATGCCGGCCTGTCACGTCAGCACATGGCGCGCTTCGATCCGACGGGCGCAGATGGCCGCGATCGCGGCTGCTGTCGTCCGAGGTGAGCGGTGATCGCCGTGCTGTGATCGGGCTGTACCCGACCGCGTCCGAGCGGCCTCACACGGGCCGCAGGTAGCGAACAACGCAAGGGACGCGATGCCTTGCCTCGACATGCCGGCGCTGCTCGGCTACTACTGCGTCGCATCCTTCACGCGCAACACCTTCGAGCTGGGGGGGCCGGCGGGCACCGCGCCCGAACTGGAAGGCCCGAAACTGCCAGGCTGACCACGCGCACGTCCGCGGTCCTTGCCATGTAAAACACCCCAAGGGTTGGACATTTGTCCAGCGCTTGGGGTGTCGTTCGTTCGGGCCTTCTTCCTGCAATCCCTGCACAGGTGCTTGCGGCACCGCGTGCAAGGGACAGGCCTGCTATCAGCTCAGGTGACCGTTGACGATCTTGGTCAGCTCGAACATCGAGACCTGGTCTTTGCCGAACAGCTTCTTCAGCTTGTCGTCGGCATTGATGTTGCGGCGGTTGGCGGCGTCCTGAAGATCGTGCTTCTTGATGTACTCCCAGATCTTCTTGGTGACTTCCGTGCGGGGCAGAGGCTCCGACCCGATGACCGCAGCCAAGTCGGCGCTGGGCTTGAGTGGCTTCATGAACGCTGCGTTCGGTTTGCGTGCGGTCTTGCTGGCGGTGGCCATCCGTTTTTCTCCTAGTAAAGTAACTACACCCCGCGCAGCATACTGCCTTCCTCGGGTCGCCACAATCCGGGAAGATGTTTCAAATTCGTCCCGCATCCATCGGACCCACGTGGGGCCGAATGGGCCCGTCCGACCGGCCTGGACGGCCGGGATCGACGGGCGTGGCGGCTCGGCGACATTGCTGCCGCGGCCTATGATGACAGGCGGGCGCGGGGGCGCGACAATACCATATCCAATTTGTACTGTCTTGAAGGTCCGCATGGACGCCGCCGTACGCTCGCCTTTCGAGCACATCCGCCGCTATCACGACGAACTCACGGCACTGCGCCGCGATCTGCACGCCCATCCCGAACTCGGCTTCGAGGAAGTACGCACCGCGGGCATCGTCGCGCGCGAGCTGCAGGCCCTGGGCATGGAAGTGCACCAGGGAATCGGCAAGACCGGGGTGGTCGGCGTGCTGCGCGGGCGCGGCTTCGACAGTGGGCGCATGCTGGGCCTGCGTGCCGACATGGACGCGCTGCCCATGGTCGAAGCCAACGATTTCGGCCACTGTTCCCGCAAGGCGGGACTGATGCACGGCTGCGGGCACGATGGCCACACCGCCATGCTGCTGGGGGCTGCGCGCTACCTCGCGGCCACCCGCGAGTTCGACGGCACTGCAGTGTTCATCTTCCAGCCTGCCGAGGAGGGCCGCGGCGGGGCGCAGGCGATGATCGACGACGGGCTCTTCGATACCTATCCGTGCGACGCCATCTATGCGCTGCACAACTGGCCGGCACTGCCCCCGGGCACCCTCGGCATCAACAGCGGCCCGATGATGGCCGCGGCCGATCGCTTCGAGATCACCGTCAACGGGCGTGGCGGGCACGGTGCGCACCCCTACCAGACTTGCGATCCGGTGGTGATCGCCGCCCATGTCGTGACCGCGCTGCAGAGCATCGTGTCGCGCAACGTCAACCCGCTCGATGCCGCCGTCGTATCGGTGGGCTCGATCCAGGCCGGCAATCCCGGCGCGATGAGCGTCATCCCGGAACAGGCGCAGTTGGTCGGCACGGTGCGCAGCTTCCGGCGCTCGGTCCAGGATATGGTGGAGCAGCGCATGCGCGAGCTGGCGAGCGCGGTAGCGCAAGGGTTCGGCGGCAGCGCCGACGTGCGCTACGACCGCATCTATCCCGCCACGCTGAATACGCCGCGTGAAGCCGCCTTCGTCGCTGACGTGGCCACGGCAGTGCTCGGCCCGGAGAAAGTGGTGCGCGACCTGCAGCCTTCGATGGGTTCCGAAGACTTCTCCTTCATGCTGCAGCACCGGCCGGGCGCGTATTTCCGGCTCGGACAGGGCGGCGCGGAGAATGGCCGCTTCCTGCACAATGCGCACTACGACTTCAACGACGACATCATTCCGGTCGGCGCCGCGCTGTTCAGTGCCCTGATCGAGCGAGGCATGCCGCTGCGGGGCTAGTCGCCGGCGCGCGAGCCTGCATCTGCCGCGCGGCTGGCGTGAGGTCCGGCGGCCGCCTCTCGTACAATAGCGCGCATGACCTCCGATACCTCCCGCCTCGTCCTCACCCGCCCGGACGACTGGCACCTGCACCTGCGCGACGGCGCGGCGCTGCAGGCCGTCGTCGCGGATTCGGCGCGACAGTTCGCGCGCGCCATCGTCATGCCCAACCTGAAGCCGCCCGTCACCGCGACGCAGGACGCGCTCGCGTATCGCGGGCGCATTCTCGAGGCGCTCGCCCATGCCGGCGTGCCCGAGGGCACATTCGAACCGCTGATGACGCTGTATCTCACAGACAATACGTCGGGCGACGAGATTCGCAAGGCGCGGGCGTCTGGTGCGGTGCATGCGGTCAAGCTCTATCCGGCTGGTGCAACCACCAATTCGGACGCCGGCGTGACCGACCTGCTCGGGCGCTGCAAGGGCGCGCTCGAAGCCCTGCAGCGCGAAGGCATGCCCTTGTTGGTACATGGCGAGGTCACGGACGCTGACGTCGACGTATTCGACCGCGAGGCGCGCTTCATCGATCGCGTGATGCTGCCGCTGCGCAAGGCGTTTCCCGAGCTGAAAGTGGTGTTCGAGCACATCACCACCAAGGATGGCGCGCACTACGTGCGCGACGCCGACGGCCCGGTAGCGGCGACGATCACGCCGCAGCATCTGCTGTACAACCGCAACGCCCTGTTCGTGGGCGGTATTCGCCCGCACTGGTACTGCCTGCCCGTGCTCAAGCGCGAAGAGCATCGCCAGGCGCTGGTCGAAGCCGCCACCAGCGGCAGCCCGCGCTTCTTCCTGGGCACCGACAGCGCGCCCCACGCCCGTGGTCTCAAAGAGCATGCCTGTGGCTGTGCCGGCTGCTACACGGCCCTGCACGCGATGGAGCTCTACGCCACCGCTTTCGAGCGTGCCGGCAAACTCGATCGCCTGGACGACTTCGCCAGCCGCTTCGGCCCGCAGTTCTACGGCTTGCCGCGCAATACCGGCACCCTGGTGCTGGAGCGTTGCGCCACCGAGATCCCGACGGAGCTGCCTTTCGGCGATACGACGCTGGTGCCGCTTGCCGCCGGCGAGACACTGGACTGGCGGGTACAAGCCTGAAGGCGCACGGCGGGCCGCTCCCAGGCAGGGAGCGGGGGGCACTTCCGGCTAGACAGCCAGGGCGATGACGCCCCGGCCCGCCTCAAGCGGGCTTCTTGCGGAACAGCACGTCCCACACGCCGTGCCCCAGGCGCAGGCCACGGGTCTCGAACTTCGTCTGCGGACGCCAGCCCGGGCGTTCGGCGAAGCCGCTGCCCGCGGTGTTCTCCAGACTGGATTCGGCGCTCAGCACCTCCAGCATCTGGTCCGCATAGTGCTCCCAGTCGGTCGCGCAGTGCAGATAGCCGCCGGGCGCAATGCGCGAGGTGAGCAGGGTGACGAACGGCGGCTGGATCAGACGGCGTTTGTGGTGGCGCTTCTTGGGCCAGGGGTCCGGAAAGTACACGTGCACACCGGCAAGCGAAGCGGGCGCGATCATGTCGCGCACGACCTCCACCGCATCGTGCTGGATGATGCGCACGTTCTGCAGACCGGCGGCGTCCAGGCGCTTGGCGAGGGCGCCCACACCCGCCTGGAACACTTCGACGCCCAGGAAGTTGTCGTGCGGACGATCGCCGGCGATCTTCGCCGTCGTCTCGCCCATGCCGAAGCCGATTTCCAGGATGAGGGGGGCTTCGCGCCCGAAATCCTTGGCGAAATTGGCGACTTGCGGACGGTATTCCAGCGCGTAGCGCGGCACCAGCTCATCCAACGCGGCGCGCTGCGCCTCGGTGATGTGGCCGCGGCGGCGCACGAAGCTGCGGATGTGCGAGGCGATGCCGGGCTTGGCCTCGTCCTGCGCCGCCGGGTCGGCGGATGTCCCGGCGGCTTTCTTGAGAAGGTCGGCGATGCGCACGATCAGCCGCCTCCGACTGCGACGACGATTTCGATGGTGTCGCCCGGCGCGATCCGGGTGTCGGCGTGGGCGCTGCGGGGCACGATCTCCCCATTGCGCTCCACCGCTACCCGTTTGCCGGTGTAGCCGAGCGATTCGATGAGGGCGGCCACAGTGCTGCCCTCGGGCACTGTACGGCCCGTGCCATTGAGCTGGATTTCCATAGCGCGGATTGTAGCCGGCTTGGCGAGCGCGTCGGAGTTTTGTGGGAACTGCCCGGAAGCAATATCTGCTTACCCGGAACGCCGCCTGGATGGCGTGTCCAGCCTCATCGGCTGCTGTGCGCAGGAGGTCAGCGCGCCGCCGCGAGCGCCCGCCTGACGCCTTCGGCGTAGGCCGGATCCGCCTTCGCGAAGTGCCCGAGCTGCCGCTCGACGATTTCCTCGGGCACGCCCTGCATGGCCGCCGCGATGTTGTCGAAGAGCTGCTGCTTCTGCTCGTCCGGCATCAGGCGGAACAGATCGCCGGGCTGGGTGTAGTCGTCGTTGCCTTCGCGATGGTCGTAGCGGTCGGCCGCCCCGTCGATCGCCAGCGGCGGCTCCTTCGCCTGCGGCTGCTGCACCGGGCCGCCGTAGGAGTTCGGCTCGTAATTGACCGAGCCCTTGCCGTTCGCATCGAAACGCATCGTGCCGTCTCGGTAGTAGTTGTGCACCGGACAGCGCGCCGCGTTCACCGGCAGGTAGTCGTGGTTCACGCCCAGACGGTAGCGGGCCGCGTCCGCGTAGGAGAAGATGCGGAACTGCAGCATTTTGTCCGGGCTGTGGCCGATGCCCGGCACCACGTTCGCCGGCGAGAAACTGGATTGCTCCACCTGCGCAAAGTAGTTGTCCGGATTGCGGTTCAGCTCGAGCACGCCCACCTCGATCAGCGGGAAGTCCTTGTGCGGCCAGACCTTCGTCAGATCGAACGGGTTGTATCTCTGCCTGTCGGCTTCGGCCTCAGGCATCACCTGCACATACAGCGTCCATTTCGGAAAATCGCCCTGCTCGATACTCTCGAAGAGATCGCGCTGGTGTGACTCGCGGTCCTCGCCCACCATCTTCGCCGCCTGTGCGTTCGTCCAGTTGCGGATGCCCTGCTGCGTCTTGAAGTGGAACTTCACCCAATAGCGCTCGTTGGCCGCATTGAGGAAACTGTAGGTGTGGCTGCCGAAACCATGCATGTGGCGATAGCTCGCGGGCAAGCCCCGATCGCTCATCAGGATCGTCACCTGGTGCAGCGACTCGGGCGAGAGCGACCAGAAATCCCACATCGCCGTCGCGCTGCGCATATTGGTGCGTGGATCGCGCTTCTGCGTGTGGATGAAGTCCGGGAACTTGTACGGGTCGCGCACGAAGAACACCGGCGTGTTGTTGCCCACCAGATCCCAGTTGCCCTGGTCCGTGTAGAACTTGATCGCGAACCCGCGCACATCCCGCTCCGCGTCCGCCGCCCCGCGCTCGCCGGCCACCGTGGAAAAGCGCAGGATCAGATCCGTCCGCTTGCCCACCTCCGCGAAGATCGACGCCTTCGTGTAGCGCGTGATGTCGTGCGTCACCGTGAACGTGCCAAAAGCCGCCGAACCCTTTGCGTGCACCACGCGCTCGGGAATGCGCTCCCGGTTGAAGTGCGCATGCTTCTCGAAAAGCTGGTGATCCTGCACCAGCAACGGCCCGCGCGGGCCGGCGGTCAGGCTGTTCTGGTTGTCGGGCACCGGCGCACCGGCATCCGTGGTCAGAGGCTTGGGGTTCTTGTCGTCGGACATCGTGGGTTCCCTTGAATGAGCTTGCAGGTTTGGCAGAGCGCATAGTCTAGGAACGGGGGCGGCGCCTGTAAATTTGGTTTATTCGATCTGCGTGGTAGGGAGAATTGATGAGCTGGCGAGGGGCTGTGGCAGCGGGGCTGGGTGGCGTGGGTCGTTGGAGACGGGGTGGGGAGGTTCGGAGCGATCGAGAGGCGTGAAGGGTCGTTGCCTGCTTGACACAGGATCGGCGCCCGCTGTATCGTTCCCCGCCTTGCCGGTGCAACGCCGGCAGCTCGATGCGGGTGTAGTTCAATGGTAGAACGGCAGCTTCCCAAGCTGCATACGAGGGTTCGATTCCCTTCACCCGCTCAAATCACGCTCCATACCCGGTTCGTCACTTTGGGAAGTGATTCCAAGTGATTGAATTTCAATGAAATTTTCCCATCCCTAATGCTGTTGGGATCGGGAAAATGCCTCTCTAGCGCCCCCCAATCCGGTACATTTTTGGCCTATCAATACGGTGAGCTGGCGTGCCGCATTCTTGCTGTCAGCAGCCTGATGCTGCGGAGACTGCGTACGTGGCTCCGGCAATTGTTCGAATGCGCCATGGTGGTGGTGCCCGATATGGAGAACGACCCGGTACGGGACTTGTACGTTGTGGCGGTCCCACTACCACCGGTGCGACGCAATTGGCTGCTCGACTGATGTTATTGACTGGCGTGCGCAAGGGGGAGTTGCGGCGTTGAACGAGATCGGCTATCCGGGGTGTGGGCGGACGCTCAGTTGTCGCGCGCGGATCCGAATCGGATCAGTGCGGTCTATAACCATGCGCAGTATGCGGAGTAGAGAAGGGGGATGATGCAGGACTTTGCCATTAAAGCAATGTCCAACTCCAAGGGCGCCTATTGAAAAGCGTTCGCTCCTTCGAAAGCTGGAGAGAACCGAAAGAAAAATCTATGCAGCCACTCTTGCCCGATTTTTGATGACATTGAGGTCAGCGTGGAGGTGAATATATGATCTCAACAGGGAAACCGCGGGCGGCATCAATGACCCCTTTGCGCAGGTCCACAGGGTTACGAATCATGTGGGTCGGGTCATATACCAGAAATATGAGTGACTGGCATTGCGAATGACTGGGAAATTGTGCCAAGTCAAGCAAGAGTTGCTTGCCCAGTTCTCGTTCGGTCAATGAGTGACGCATCATCTTCGCCTCGATGCCTGTCTGCTCGTTCACGAGCAAGAAATCCACACGGGACGAAGAGCCTGCGAGGCTTGGCGTTATCTCCTCGGGCTTGACGTTGTCGAAGTGCGTGCGCAGGAGTGCACACAAGGCATGTTGTACATCGTACTCATCGGTGATTTTCCAGGCACTGTGGCCTGAACGTGGCTGGGCCTGAAGCTCCGTGGCATAAACGTGAAATCGGGACAAAAGGCGCAGCAGAGCGTCTTCGATAGCTGGGCTGTCCGATGTATCGGACGCCTCCGGGAAAAAGTAGCCTCTAAGTACTTCGGACTCGAACTCGGCATGTACGGGGTCTAACTTCCCCCTTAAACCCCAGATAAGTAGTGAGGTCAACACAATTTCGAGACCTACAAAACCCGCCAAAGTGCTAATCGCAGGTCGAACTCTGATGTGTGTGTCGTAACGGTAGCGCGGCTCTCCATCGGCGGCTGCCTCTTGCTGCGGCGTTAGAGAATATTGGACTTCGACAATGACACCCAATTGGCTCGGATCCACCGCTATCAGGTTTGAGCTCGGCTGAGAATGCCGTGTAGGAGCATCATTGTAGGCTTTTAGTTCCTCGAATCGCGGCACAATGATTTCATCGAACTCGGGCGACTCCATGAATTTCAAAAATGCCGGATTCGCGTAGTTGTCCGGCATCAGGGCTGGCGAGATAAGGTTGAAATAAAAAACCGCCAACAAAACAATGTTCGTGAACAGGAGGAAAAGCGATGACTTTCGATAGCGGCGGTTCTTCAGGATCAGTTCTGCCAACACTTGCTTTCGCATTTGATGATGTCTTACTGGTTAACCGGACGATTGCCATGGCAGTACACTTCCCAGCACCCTATCCGCTAATTCGCGACTGCCGCAACTTGCGTTGAGGTCAAAGTCTGCTCCCCCCCGGCCGCGCAATCAAAGATGCCAAAGTAGGCCAGCCTTGCCGATGCCTACTTGGACTTGCTGGCGGGCCGGTGCGGCGGTCGCCATCACAGCGCTCCCGAAGAGCCACCAGACTTGCTGCGCACGCGCTTGGGCAAGTGCTTGTCCATCAGCGTCAGGCCGATCTCGTCGTTCGGCGTATCCAGCAGGTGCTCTAGGGCCCGGATCACGCCGAAGCCATGTAGCGCGCGGGCAAGGAAGTGGATGGGCACCTTGACGTCACCTTTCTCCATACGGCGCACGGTGGATAGGGACGCACCCATGCGCTCGGCCAGGGACGCTTGGGAGATGTGGCGCCGCCCGCGAGCCCAGGAAATGTCGTTGCCCAGCTTCCGGATCGCACGCTCTCCTGGCAAAGGAATGGGGAGGCCATGATTGAGGTTCCCTTGAGAGCTTCAATTATAGGTTGGTGTTCTCAAGGGAATCGTTGTGGCTCACGGGCAGGGGCAACTCCCAGGGTGGCCGACAGCCTTGAAACAGGTACATGGTCGGGTACATTCCCCTTTCAAAGGGGAGTGATCCCTTAACGATCAATGAGGTCGGTGCCAAATACCGTTCCCATCACCCGCTCCCGCCAAGGGCTCTTCATCGCAAGAGCCGACGCTCGCCCAATACGCTCGACTATTCCGCACTCTGCTGACCGCAGTGGCCGACATGCCAACGTCGGCCTGGATCTATCAAGTTGAAACATCCGTGGACCATCCAAGTAGATGGTACTAGCATGTCTTCATGCCTCCTCGCACCCCATCCCTTGCCTCCGTTCCCAAGCCCCCTGACGAGAAGATCACCATCAACCTGGGTTACGTCGACCTGGGCCAGATCGATCTTCTGGTCCAGGAGGGCTTTTATGCGAACCGCACAGACCTGATACGGACCGCGATCCGCAATCAGTTGGCCACGCATGGCGACGCCGTACGCCAGGCGGTCAGCCGAAAGACGCTTGTCCTGGGCATACAGCATTACTCCACCCAGGATTTGCTTGCGGTCCAGGCTGCGGGGGAAATGCTTCAAATCCGGGTGTTGGGGCTGGCGACGATAGCGTCCGATGTCACGCCCGAACTGGCTCTTGCCACGATCGAATCCTTGACGGTCCTGGGCGCGCTGCATGCCAGTTCCGCCGTCAAAGCCGCCCTGCGTCAGCGCATCCGCTGACCACCTCCTAGCCGTTAAGGTAATGCCATGCACCCCGAATTCCAGCAACTCATGCAGCAGGCTACGCAACTCACGCAGTCCGGCAATCTGGCCGCGGCTACTGCTGCCATTCAAGCCGCATTACGAGGCGGCGCACCCCTCGCCGGCATCCGGCGGGACGAATCCAACGTGATCGACGTCGAAGCCTGGGAGATCCCGGAGTCCTCGGCGATGTCCGAGACGGCCCCGACGATCGTTGAAGAAGCCGTCGCGCCCATGCGCGGGCCGGCCGTTTCCGGCGATATGTTCATCGCGGGATCGTTCCGCAATTCAGCGGGTCAACGCAGCTACAAGCTATATGTGCCGCCCAACGCGGGCGACCGGCCCTTGCCGCTGATAGTCATGCTTCATGGTTGTACCCAGGACGCCGACGATTTCGCCGCCGGCACCGCCATGAACAACGCGGCGAGGGCGCAGGGCTTCTACGTGCTGTATCCGGTGCAGTCGCGTGAGACGAATCCTCAGAAGTGCTGGAACTGGTTCAAGCACAATCACCAACAGCAGGGCCGAGGCGAACCCGCAATTCTGGCGGGCATGACACGCTCGGTGATCGAAACGCACGCCATCGATACCCAGCGTGTCTATGTGGCTGGCTTGTCGGCCGGCGGCGCGATGGCCGCGATCCTGGCCAACGCCTATCCCGGCCTGTATGCGGCGGCGGGCGTGCATTCAGGGCTGGCGCCGGGCGTGGCGTCGGATCTTCCGTCGGCGCTCTCCGCAATGAAGGGCGCCGGCGGTCGGACGCCCATGCAGGCCGGCAGCGGGATGCCCACGATTGTCTTCCACGGGGACCGCGATGCCATCGTGCATCCGAGCAACGCCCACGGGGTGGCCGCGGCCAGCGCGGGTTCATCCGCCCATGTCGAGAGCCGCCGCGTGCCGGGCATGAACAACAAGCGCCACAGCACCAGGCACATGTATCGGAATCCCGCGGGCGACATCATCGCCGAACGCTGGGAGGTCCATGGCGCCGGCCATGCCTGGGCCGGCGGCACAGAGAGCGGTTCATACACTGACCGAGCCGGGCCGGATGCCACTGCCGAGATGGTGCGATTCTTTTTCGAGCGTGCGTTGGGCAGCAAGCCGTAAGCACGGGTCCGTCAAGGAGGCCCGGATCGGAATCAGGCCTTCCGGTGCGGTGCCGGTTCCGGGTTCAAATTTCCCGGTGGCAGGTTGGTTGCCGGCGATGCCCATGCCTTCCTTCGTCGACATTTATCTCGACAAGAAGAGGGCTGGGCTCGTCGCCGCGCTCTGACGGTAACGTCATCCGCCGCATCGATGTGCGGGCTACAGAACCGGACAGTTCATGGGCCTAGGCAACTCCCAACAATTTTCTTGACCGCCATTTTTGGTAGCGCTATCATCGCGCTGCTCTGTGGTCCAACGGAGCCCGGGCAATCCAAAGAAGTCACATAAAACGCCTGTTTCCCCAAAGGAGTCCCATGAAACGCCTGTTCCCCAAGCTGCTGGCAGCGTTCGCGGCAACCGCTCTGGCGGTACCACTCGCGTTCGCGCAGAGCAGTTATCCCGACCATCCGATCCGCGTGATCGTCCCGTTTCCACCCGGAGGTTCGGTGGACCCGATCATGCGTATTGTCGGGCCCAAGCTGAGCGAGCTGCTAGGGCAGCCCTTCGTGATCGACAACCGCGTGGGCGCCAACTCCGCCATCGGCGCGGCCGCGGTCGCCAAAGCCGCGCCGGACGGCTACACGCTGCTGTTCACGGCGGGCAGCACGCATGTGATCCTCCCGCTGCAAATGCCGCAGGCCGGCGACTTTCTGAAGGAGTTCGAGCCGATCGCGGGCGTCTCGCGCTCCAGCTATCTCCTGGCCGTGCACAACTCGGTGCCGGCCAAGACGCTGCCTGAATTCATCGAGTACGCGAAAGCCCATCCCGGTGAGCTGAACTACGCCAGCTCCGGCGTGGGCAATCTGAACCACCTCTCAAGCGAGCTGTTCAACCTGCGTGCCGGCACGAAGATCGTGCACGTGCCGTACAAGGGCGGTGCCCCCGCGGTGCAGGACTTTCTGGCCGGCCGCGTGCAGATGATGATCACCAACGTGCCGACGCTCCAGCCGCACGTGGATTCCGGCACGCTGCGCGCCCTGGCCTACACCGCGCCTCCGGGCGGATCACAGGTCCCTACCTTTTCGCAGTACGGGCTTCCCGAACTCGAGTCCCTCGAACCGTACCTGGTCCTGCTCGCTCCGGCGGACACGCCGGAACCCGCGATCGCCAAGCTCACGGAAGCGATGCAGAAAGTGCTCGCGATGCCTGATGTGATCAAGTCCATCGAAACCCAATTGCAGTCCCCGTACTACCTGACCCCGCAGCAGCTAGGTCAGCGGTTGCAAGCGGATCACGCCCGTGTCAAGGAAGTGACCGAGAAGGCCCATATCGTCCTCGCACCCTGAGCCGGGATGAGGCCGTCTCGCGCTATACGAATCGCCCAGAATATGTCCGACCCCACAACGACCCCACCGAAACGACCGACAGCCGAAGACACTGTCGTGCGCAACCTCATCGATCGCCATGCCCGGGAGCGCGCCGACGAAGTCTTCGCGCTGTTCGAGGACGGCATGCACTGGACCTTCTCCGAGCTGAAGGCCCAGGTGGTCGCTGCCGCCGCCTTCCTGGCTGGCCAAGGGGTGGCGCAGGACGACATCGTCGCGGTCTGGATGCCCAACGGCCCCGATGCGCTGCGCATGATGCTGGCCGTCAACTACCTGGGTGCCGTCTGCGCCCCCCTGGGGCTGGCCTCGCGCGGCGGCTTCCTCGAGCACATCCTGAACAACAGCCAGGCGCGGCTGATGGTCGTCGACCCGCGCCTGATGGGGCGGCTGGCCGAGGTCCAGGCGCGTTTCCTGCGCACGCTGGTCGTCGCCGGGACGGGCGGCGATCCGACGCCGGCACCGGATGGCTACGAGATCGTCGAGCAGGCACTGGACACCGGCGTGCCCGTCCCGTTGCCGCCGCTCGCTCAGCCGATCCAGCCCTGGGACACCCAGTTCGTCCTCTATACATCCGGCACGACCGGGCCGTCCAAGGGCGTGCTGACCTCCTACATGCAGCGGTACGCGCATGCCTTCTCGGCGCGACACATTGGCGCGACGGACCGCCGGCTGATCCATGCGCCGCTGTCGCACACGGGCGGCATCGGGAACGTCTACGGAATGCTGGCCCGTGGCGGCTCGATCGCCCTGGTCGAATCGTTCAAGACCGACCGCTTCTGGAGCGACGTGCGGCGCTTCGGCATCACGACGACCTCGCTGCTCGGCGTCACGCTGCCCTATCTGCTGCAGCAGCCGGAGAGCCCGGAGGATCGCTCGCATCCGCTGAAGACCATCCAGATCGCGCCGGTCGACGCGAGCGCCGCGGCGTTCTCCAAGCGCTTCGGCGTCGACGTGTTCGGCGTCTACAACATGACGGAGATCTCCGCGCCGTTCCACGGCGAGCCGAATCCTGAAGTACGAGGCCTATGCGGGAGGCCGCGTCCAGGGGTCGAGGCCAGGGTCGTCGACGAGAACGACCTTCCGCTCGAGGACGGACAGGTCGGCGAGCTGGTCGTCCGCTCGGCCGAGCCGTGGACGATGATGAGCGGCTATCTGCGCGAGCCGCAGGCGACCGCCGACGTCTGGCGCAATGGCTGGTTCCACACCGGCGATGCATTTCGCAGGACGGCGCAGGGCGATTTCATCTTCGCCGACCGGCTCAAGGATGCGGTCCGGCGGCGTGGCGAGAACATCTCGTCGTTCGAGGTCGAGAGCGAGATCGCACGCCATCCCCAGGTGCGCGAGGTGGCCGTGGTCGCGGCCAAGAGCGAACTGTCGGAGGACGAAGTGCTCGCCGTCGTGTCGCTGGTGGAGGGCGCCTCGGTTGAGCCCGAGGCGCTGATCGAGTTCCTGCGCACCCGCCTGCCTTACTTCATGATCCCCCGGTACATCCGTGTCATGCCGGCGCTGCCCCGGACCGCGACGCAGAAGATCGTCAAGCACCAGTTGCGCGCGGAAGGCGTGACGCCCGACACCTGGGACCGGGAAAAGGCGGGCGTCGTCGTGAAACGCGACCGCCTGTAATCGCCCATACGAATACTGGCACAATCGGCCTTGCTGCCGAACGAGGATGGAACAACGATGTCATCTCTTGGCGGCCCGCTCCAGGGCCTGAAAGTCGTCGAATTCGCAGGGCTCGGGCCGGCGCCGTTCTGCGGCATGCTGCTCTCCGATCTCGGCGCCGACGTGATCCGCATCGACCGCAAGGGTGCGCGTCCCTACCTGAACACCTCCGTGACCTCGCGCGGGCGGCGGTCGGTGGCGGTGGACCTCAAACAGCCCGGCGCGGCCGAGCTCTGCCTGCGCCTGATCGAGCAGGCCGACGTCCTGATCGAGGGGTTTCGTCCCGGCGTGATGGAGCGGCTGGGCCTGGGGCCCGACGTCGCTCTCGCCCGCAAGCCGGCGCTGATCTACGGCCGGATGACCGGATGGGGACAGGAGGGGCCGAACGCGCACAAGGCCGGCCACGACATCAACTACATCGCGCTTTCGGGCGCCCTGCACGCCATCGGAACGAAGGATGAGCCGGTGATCCCGATCAACCTGCTGGGCGATTTCGGCGGCGGCTCGCTGTACCTGGCCTTCGGCATCATGGCTGCACTGCACCATGCCCGGTCGACCGGCAAGGGGCAGGTGGTGGATTGCGCGATGGTGGACGGCGCGAGTTCGTTGATGGGCATGATCTACGGCTACTTCACCTCCGGATACTGGAAGGATCAGCGGCAGGTCAATTCGATCGACGGCGGCTCGCACTACTACAACGTCTACCAGTGCCAGGACGGCGAGTGGATTGCGCTGGGCGCCTCCGAGCCGCAGTTCTACGCCAACCTGCTGCGCAACCTGGGGCTCGAAGGCCCGGACTTCCATCCGCAGCGCGACCGTACCAAGTGGCCCGAACTGAAGAAGCGCTTTGCCGATACGATCCGCCGCAAGACGCGGGCCGAATGGCTCGCGATCATGGAAGGCAGCGACTGCTGCGTGACGCCGGTGCTGTCGCTCGCCGAAGCGCCGCACCATCCGCACAACGTCGCGCGATCGACCTTCGTGGAAATCGACGGCGTGGTGCAGCCCGGCCCGGCGCCGCGTTTCTCGGTGACGCCGGGCGCGGTGCGCAACCCGCCTGTCGCCATTGGCGCGGACAACGTCTCCGGCCTGCTCGCCTGGGGATTCGAGGCGGACGAGGTCGAGCGGCTCGCGCGCGAAGGAGTGGTTCAGGATTGCGGCGAGGTAGGGGCTGCTGGGTGAATGGGGACGTACGCACCAAGTGTCTTGCCCTTGCCCTGCAGCTAGCGCAAGTCTTCGGCCGTCACTTGCTCCATGCTGATGGGAAACAGCGATTCCACCGGCGCATCCTGCAGCACGTGATAAAGCACGAACCCATAGGCCGGCTCCGCCGCCAATTCGCTTGGCGTGAACGCGAAGGCCACATTGCCTGCCGTCGAGAGCCGGCCCGGGAATCCGTGGTGCAGCAGGTTCTGCTTGAACACGCCCGCAGCGGCGCGCACCTGCTCGGCATCGGTGCCGATGAATTCGATCACGAGCCCGACTTCCGCCGGCGGTGCGCTCGCGGCCGGCAGTGCGCGGATTGCGCCGAGGCCGTATGCATGCGGATGCAGCGACCAGTCGCCCTCCACCAGCATGCGCACCTTCTGCTCCACGGCCGCAAGCACCGCATCGAGTCCACCGATCAGCACGGGGTCCACGGTGCCAGCGAGCAGCACCATGCGGTGGCCGAGCCAGGCGGCACCTTCGACCTTGAGCGTGGGGCGCTCGCGTCGCGTGAAGCGCGCGCCGTGCACGCGCGTGCGATGGGCATCGAGCGCTTCGTAGCGGGCGGCATGCAGGTCCAGGATGCCTTCGGGTTCTTCCACCCGGAACGGGTCGGCCTGCTCATACAGGGCATGCGCGGCCACTGAGGCCGGCGTGGCATGGCATGCAGGGTTCATGCTTTCGAGCACGAAGCCGTCGGTATCGAGCGTGGCGAGCATCGCATCGCGGCCGGCCGGGCTGCAGCACAGCGAGGTACATTCGATGATCTTGGCCATGTGCAGGGCCAGGCCCGCATCGAAGCCGAGCTTCATCGGCAGCGCCGCGAAGATCGCGGTATCGCAGGCGCGCCCCGCGATCACCACGTCGGGCTGCGTGTCGAGCGCGCGCCAGAAAGTCTCCACCCCGCATTGCCCGACGATGTGGCTGCATCCCCGCACGGCCGCCGCCGTCGGCTCCGGCATGGGGCCGATCGGCGCGAGCCGGCCCTCTTCGAGGGCGGCGGCGACGAAGGCCGGATCGAGATCGCTCGCAATGGTCGCGACTTTGAATGAAAGACGTTCCTCTTGCGCGATCTCGCGCAGAAGTTCCATCGTCGCGGCCAGATGCGGAGCCGCCCCGGCGGTACCTGCGCTGCCGATCAGGAGCGGCACGTCGAGCGAGCGGGCGGCCTTGAGCACGAGCGCCAGGTCGCGTCGCGCCGTCTGCCGCGGCGCCCCCATCCGGCCCGAGCCCAGGTAGTACGGCCCCGGGTCGATCGAGCCCATGTCGCAGCCGATGAGGTGCGGCCGGCGCTCGAGGCCGCGTGCCAGCGAGTCGGCGGGAATCCCGTAGCCGAGCTGGCCCGAGGCCGAGAGCACGCGCAGCGGCTCGCCGCGCCGCCAGTTGCGCAGCAGGTTCCGGACTGCGCTCACAGCTCGATCCCCAGCAGCGGGGCATGCTGCTGGGCCCCGTAGACGTCGCCGTCGCCCGGGCTGCCTGCGCAGACCGTCCGTGCGAGCGAGAGCTTGATGGCAAGGATCTCGGGCAGCAGGTAGCGCTCGACCTGCCCGGCCGTCAGGCCGTAAAGCGCGGCCACACCCGCCGGTGAGAGACGCTCGCTCGCGCACGCCCGTTGCCACGCCGCGGCGTCGCGGAAGAATATGTCGAGCGTCAGTTGCGTCGGCCCGGCGTTCTTGCTGCGCACCACCTGCGCCAGATCGGCAAGCTTCATGGCGCTCAGGCGGCGATGGCGAGACGAAGCTCGTCGATGCATTCGGCCGTCGAGCGCACGCGCCCGAACAGGCGGCTGAAGTTGCGCATGGTGGTCTCATGTAGATCGGCGTGGGTGGTGCCGCAGGCGTCCTCCACGAGGGTGACGGCATAGCCGCGATCGGCCGCTTCGCGCGCCGTGGTTTCCACGCACATGTTGGTGGAAACGCCGGCCATGTAGAGCTGTTCGCAGCCGAGCGCGCGCAGCAGGCTGTCGATGCCGGTGGAGGCGAAGGCGCCGTTGGTGGTCTTGCGCACCACGTAGTCGTCGGCGGCCGGTTTGATTTCGTCGAGCACTTCGTGCTCGCGGCTGCCGACGTAGTTGGCACATTCGGTGAAGAGCTTGCGCATGTGTAGCGGCGCGTCGAGCGCCTGCGGCGTGGCCGCGCCTATGGTCACGTAGATCACGGGCCGGCCTGCCGCGCGGAATCCCCCGCGCAGGCGCTGCGCGTGGGGCAGGACCAGCGTTTCGATGCGATGGAAGCGGTAGTCGGCGAGCGTCGAGCCCGCCGCCTTCAGGCGGCGGCCCAGGGCGCCGTCGCGCGAGCCGGTGGCGTACTGCAGGTCGACGAGGAGCAGCGCGCTGCGCGACAGGTCTGTGTCGCGCACCAGCATGAAGTCGGTGATGTAATCGGCGGGGGGAGCATTCATGGTCATGGCGGTGTGGGCAAGGTGTCAGGTCGACGGGCAGGTCATGCGCTCAAAGGCATCGATGATCTCGGAGCCGGTTGCGCACCAGACGCCGTCGTGCGAGAGGATGTATTCGAAGGCGCTCTCCAGAGCGCCGATGCGGTGAGGCTGGCCCATGATGAAGGGATGCAGGGCGATGTTCATCACTTTGCAGCGCCGCTCGCCTTCGGCGTAGAGCGTGTCGAATTCGTCGCGGATCTTCTGTGCGAACGCGGTCGCCTCCTGGCCGCGCCGCCAGGCATTGGTGTCGTTGATCTCCATCGAGTACGGCAGCGACCACAGCGTCCCGCCGCCTCGCACCTTCAGGCGCGTGGGCTCGTCGTCGTGATACAGGTCGCACAGATAGCGCAGCCCGGCCTCGGCGACGAGGTCCGGCGTGGCGAGCGTGTTCGAGGCTGCCGGCGAAAACCACCCCTGCAGCTCGCTGCCGGCCACTCGCCGATGGATCTCCAGGCACTCGGCGATGGCGGCGCGCTCTTCGTCCTCGGGCAGGCTCCAGTGGTAACGCGTGTTGTAAAGACCGTGCGACAACAACTCCCATCGGCGACCGAGCATGGCTTCGGCGATCTCGGGATACATGTCGAGCACCGACATCGATAACGAGACGGTGCAGCGCAGCCGCAAACGATCGAACAGCTCCATGAAGCGCCAGATACCGACGCGATTCCCCCAGTCCCGGATGCCGTAGCCGAGCATGTCCGGGTGCGGCGTGCGGGGCCAGGGGTCGCGCACGCGCACGTGGCGGGGCAGATACTCGTAGTGCTCGATGTTCGGCGCAACCCACAGGGCAACCCGCGCGCCGTTGGGCCAGCGCATGGGCGGGCGGTCGGGTTCGGCCGAGTGGTCGAAGCGATCGGTGATGAAGGCGTTCTGCATGGCTCGATCCTCAATCCGTCGGCGGATGCCGCAGCAGTCGGAGCCAGTCGGCCATGGCCACTTCCCGGCCCAGCGCGAGCGTCGCGACGAGCACGCGTTCCGCGTGCGTGCGCGGCCAGGCGCGCATGCACAGGTCGGTGAACTTGAAAGTCAGCTCGCTGTCGGTGTAGGGCGACGCTTCGTCGCCGCGGTTGAAGGAGGTCTCCGCCGTGCGTGTCGCGCCATTGCGCAGGTGCAGGACGACTCTGGCCGGACGCTCCTGCGGCAAGCTGCGCGTCATGGCCGCGTCCTCGTGCAGTTGCACGCGCGTCGCGAGGGACCGTACGCGCGGGTCGCGGACCGCCTCCCAGCCGAAGCTGCGCACGCCGCTGTTGCCGTGGACTAGCCGCGTGGCCACGGCAAAGGGCACCGAGAACTTGGCCGCGAGCGTGTTGCGCGGCGCTGGGTCGGACAGCTCGGCCGCGAGGTCGTAGGTCGTCACCTCGATGCGCTCGACCTCGTCGGCGGCCGGCAGGAGCTGTTGTGCCGCCAGGAGATCGAGCGCATCGAGCACGCCGTGGTTGTAGCGGCAGCAGGCATGCAGCTTGAAGTAGTTGTGCATGACATGCCACTGCGTGCCGGGACCATGGGGATCGCCTTGCGGCAGGCTGGCCAGCAGTGCGGCCTCGTCGAAGCGCTCCGAAAGCACCGCGCCGAACAGCGAGCGCAGACCGTCGAGCTCGCTGTCGAAGCCGGCCTGCAGCAGTTGCAGGGCCAACAGGCCGTTGCGGTTGGCGAGCCCTGCGTAGACGTTGCGCACCAACCCGCCCTCCAGCATGGTCCTCTTGGAGGTCGCGGTCATGAGCGAGGAGGCGATACCGATCAGCCTGGCCATGGGCTGCGGCCCGATGCCCGCAATCCTGCCCGCGGCCACGGCCGCACCGAGGGTGCCCCAGGTGCCATGCGGATGAACGCCGTCACGCAACCGGCTGTGTGCCGCGATACGCGAACACACCTCGTAGCCGGCGAGCACCGCCACGAGAAAGGTGTCCGCATCGGCGCCGGAGGTCTCGCAGGCCGCCAGCGCGGCCGGAATCACATGCACCCCCGCATGGCCGCGCGCGAAACGATTCCCCTCGTCCAGCTCGAGGAAGGTGCCGGCGCTGCCGTTGACCATCGCTGCCGATTCGGCGTCCGCGCCCGTCCCGATGCCCAGCATCATGCAGCGCCCGGTGACCGCACGAGCGGCCGAAAGCGCACGCATTTCGGGCTCCGCGGAGCCTCCGACCATGGCAGCGACCGTGTCGGCGACGATCCAGCGCACACGCTGCTGCACCTGGGCATCGCAGTCCTGCCAGCGCAGGTTGCAGGCCAGCGCGCTGAGCGCTTCGAGTGTACTCATAGGTGCTGCTCCTTCCATTCCTGAGCGAGAGCGCCCGGCGACGTCCATCCGACGCCGGGTACTTCCCGCAACCGGCCCAGCATCTCGCGCAATGCGCGCACGCGGCTCGACATGCCGCTCACCCAAGGGTGGATCGACACGCTGAAAACCGAGTGACGCGCATGGCGTTCGCAGTCCTGCGCCATCCGCGTGAGCGCATCGCACGTGATCTGTGCATGCATGCGCGGCTCGACGAAACGCAGCCATTGGCATTGCACGTCATCCCATTCCGGGAAGAACGGAATCGATACCAGCACCGGCGATGTTCTGAGCGCATACGGCTGCTCGTCGTTCGGCAAGTCGAGGCAGTAGCGCACCCCGGCCTGCGCGAGCAGATCGAAGGTGTCCGGCGTGGTGCCCCAGTCCTGTCCGACCCAGCCCTGCGGCCAGCGCCCGGTCGCGCGCGCGATCACGTCCAGCGACTGCGCGATGTGAGCGGCCTGTTCGTCGCGCGACATCTTCGAATGCATCATGCGGGTGGCCGCGATGCCGTGTCCGAGCCACTCACAGCCCCAGTCCTCGAACAGACGCACCATCTGTGGCAGGCGTTCGACGGCCATCGCATTGGCCGCGATACAGGGGCGGATGCCGGCCTCGCGCAGCGCCTCGATGACGCGGAAGATGCCGATGCGCAGGCCGTATTCGCGTTGCGTCCAGTTGCGAAAGTCGGGATGGAAACTGCCGAACTCTCCCACCAGGCGCGGATCGCGCAGCGCGCCGTCGGGCGGCAGGAACTCCCAATGTTCGAGGAACAGCACCACGTAAGCCGAGACCCACCCGCCGTGCGACCAGCGCCTGCCGGTCCGCGCGGGCAGCGCGGAATAGGTGTAGTGGCCGTGATCCATGCCGGCTGGAATCTGCATAGCTGTCTGGGCTCAGAGTTTGATGCCGGCCTGCTTGATGACGCCGCCCCACTTGATCCGCTCAGCCACTACGAACTCCGCAAACTGCGCGGGTGGCATCGTCTCGAAGTCGAAGCTGGTGTTCGTGCTGAACTCCTTGATGTCCTTGTTGCTCTCGTAGGCCTGCGAGACCACGCTGGCCAACTTGTTGACAATGGCCGGATCCGTGCCCGCCGGAGCGAACAGACCGACCCAGCCGAGCGCCGTGAAACCGGGCAGCCCCAATTCGGCGACGGTCGGCACATCGGGCAGGAAGGGGGAGCGTTCGAGCGAGGTGACGGCCAGCGCCCGCAGCTTGCCCGCGAGCAGGTTCGGACGCACATTGCCGATGGAGTCGAACATGAAATCGAGCCGCGTCGTGATCAGGTCGGTTATGGCGGTGACCTGGTTGTTGTAGGGAATGCCTACGGCGTCGATGTCTGCGCCGATCCTGAACTGTTCGCTGGCCAGGTGTGCGGAGCTGCCGATGGCCACGATGCCGTAGCTCAACTTGCCGGGGTTGGACTTGGCTGCGCTCAGAAGGTCCTGGAAGGACTTGATCGGTGAGTCGACCGGCACGGCCAGAACGTTGGTGATCTTGACCAGCCGGGTGACCGGCGTGAAGTCGTTGGCCGGATCGTAGGGTAGCTTGCCATAGAGAAATTCGTTCATCGCATGGGTGGCGGTGGTCCCGACCGCGAGCGTGTACCCGTCGGGCGCCGACTTGGCCACCACCGAGGTACCGATGCTGCCGCCGGCGCCCGGGCGATTGTCGACGATGATCGGCTGACCGAGGATGGCGTCGATCGCGTGCGCCACCACGCGCCCGATCAGGTCGGTACCGCCGCCGGCCGCGAAGGGCATCACGAGCTTGATGGGCTTGCTCGGGTAGGCATCGGCGGATTCGGCGGCCCGTGCGAGGATGCCAGCGCCCCCCAGTGCGCTGCCGAGGCCGAGTGCGAGTACGTCGCGACGAGAAAGCGATTGGCCCAGAGGTTTCATCATGATCTACCTTTCAGAAGTGGAGTAAAGAAAAATCCGACCGCCGTCGCCTCGTCACCTCTTCACTCCGTCACCTCGACACCGTCGCTGCCCCTCGGGTAGCGCCTGGCGCGCCCAAGAGCCGGAATTCACGGTGTCCGGTTGCTCTCATTTTTGCCTGTGGAAGTAGTTGGCATTCACGAAATTGGTAAAGTATTCGCGGTAGGTGATGGGCGGATACTTGGGCGGGTTGTCCGGGCCTTGGCAGCTCGGCAGGCACTCGATGAGCTGATCGAGGTTGGGGTCGAAGAAGAGCGCGATGGAATAGCGCTCCACGGCCGAGACGTTGAGCACGCGGTGGGGCGTGGAAAGAAAGCGGTCGTTGCTCCAGCGCCTGAGCATGTCGCCGGTGTTGATCACGAACCTGCCGGGCAGCACCGGCACGTCGAACCAGGTGCCGTCGCGGCGGCGGATCTGCAGCCCGCTCACGCCGTGTTGCATCAGGAAGGTGAGAAAGCCCGAGTCGGTGTGCGCGCCGGTGCCGAATTGTTCGGGCTCGGCCTCGTTGCGGATGGGATAGTGCAGCAGCCGGTGCGCGATCTGCGGCGGGTCGAAGTAGGGTGCGAAGAAGTCCTGCGGCAGATCGAGCGAGCGGGCCACCACGGGCAGCATTTTCTGGCCGAGTGCGCGCACGGCGTTCTGGTAGGCCATCACGTCCTCGCGAAAGCCCGGCAGGTCGCGCGGCCACTGGTTCATGCCCATGAAAGGCAGGCCGGCCTTGACGGCGGGATCGTCCGGCCCGCGATCGAGTTTGCAGAAGAAGGAGGCGTTGTAGTTCGGCTTGCGCGCCTTCTCCACCTGCGAGTGCCGCTGCATGCTCGCATTGACCGGCATGTAGCCGACGTTGTTGCTGTCGAGCGGGATTTCCATTTTGCGCTCGAGCGGCAGCGAGTGAAAGCGCCGGCTCGCCGCGAACGCGCGCTCGATCAGATCCGGGTCGATGCCATGGTTCTGGATCGAGAAGAATCCGACCTCCTCGCAAACCTGCCGCCATTGTGCCGCCAGGCGCTCCAGCGCGCCGGCCTCGGCCCGCAGATAAGGCCCCACATCCAGGTTGGGAATGTCCACATCCAGCGCCTCGTCGGTCGTCTTCACCACTTCGTTCATCACACGTTCTCCTTGCAGGTGTATGCAGCCGCTCATCCTAGAAGCCGCATCCCACTTTGTCGCTTCAAATTTCGTCGGAAGGGAACAACGCTGCGTTATGGCGTGCTTCGTTCGGCCGAACCCGCGCTTCCCGCTCCCGGATCGTTCATGCCGCGGCCGCGATCCGACAGGGCGCAAGCGCGTCGCTCCCGACCTTGCGCACGCGTTCGCGCAGCACCTCGATGAATGCGCGCGCCGTCTGCGACACCGGCTCGAGCCCGTAGTAGACGAGGTTGATCTGCGCCACGGGTGAGTCGGCCAGCGGCCGCATCGCCAGCCCGTCGGTGACGCTCTTTACCGAAAACTCGTCGACCAGCGCAACGCCCGCTCCAAGCTGCACGAGAGCACTTGCGCTGTATGGCGAACCGACCTCAGTGAATGGATCCAGCGCCAGTCCCTGGGCTTCGTAGAACTGCTCGGTCAGCGCACCAAAGGGCGTGCTGCGGTCATAGGTGATCAACGCATGAGGTTGAAGGTCCTGCAGCCGCACGTCTTCCAGCGCCTCGAGCGGATGCCCGCGCGGAAACAGCGCAACGAGCCGGTTCGTGCCGAGCCGCTCGACCGTGAGATTGGGATGCTCCATCGGAGAGGTGATCAGGCCAAGGTCGGCCTGATGATCGAGCAGCCGCTCCAGCAGATGGGCATAGCTCAAGATCATGAAATTGATCTTTACGCCCGGGTGCGATTGGCGGAAGGCCGCGATCGCGTTCGGGATGAACATTTGCCCCCCATTCGTACTGCTGACAATGTTGAGCGAACCCTGCCGGTTGTCGGCGAGCTCCTGCGCAATCGCATTCACGCGCTGGATACCGTTGTAGACGCTCTGCACTTCGCGAAAGAGTTTTTTCGCCTCCGGCGTTGCATGGAGCCGGCCCTTGATGCGCTCGAACAACGCGAAACCGATGCGGTACTCGGTCTGCGAAAGCAGCCGGCTCACGGCGGGCTGAGAGATATACAACAGTTGTGCCGCGCCACTGATCGAGCCGGTGACCATGACGGCATGGAAGATTTCGATCTGTCGCAGATTCAGGGACATGTCTTCGCCAACCGAGGGATGGAACGGCAGCCGGGCCGAGCGGGTAGGTCCCGCTCGATATGAAAGCTGCAAGTGTGTCGATTTTCAGGGTTCTTTCACGGTTGGATCATGAGTAATTTTTACTCTCAACTAAAAAATCATTGTTTTACTCATGAGTCCGGCGACCCATAATTCGGAGGATGACGGCATCCGTTCCTGTGGGCAGGCGAGTCCGGCACAAAGGGGGGCACATAGAGGCCGATACGCAGCCGGGGCGCGCACGGATTCCGCGGCAGCAGGCGCAAGCACGCGGCCTGCGCTGCAATCGCGAACCGCATGGACAACGCTCCGTATTTTCTTGACAACATCGATAAGGAGGCAACTGTGAAGTCCGGACGTACTCTCTGGGTTTCGTGCGCGCGGCCCCACCGGCCCTTTAGCCTATCCATGCAACTCCCCGGAACAGCAAAGTGACGAGCCCAGGTCCCCTTTCAGGCATCCGCGTCCTCGATCTCAGCAGCTACATCGCTGCGCCTTACGGCTGCACCCTGCTCGCCGATCAGGGCGCGGAAGTGATCAAGATCGAACCGCCGCAAGGCGACAATCTGCGCAAATATCCCTCGACTCTGCAGGCCGAGGGGCGCGCCTTTCTCGGTATCAATCGCGGCAAAATCGGGATGGTGCTCAATCTCAAGCAGCCGCAGGGGCTCGAAGTCCTGCTGCGGCTGGTGCGCGCTGCGGACGTGCTGGTCCATAACTTCCGGCCGGGCGTTCCTGAACGGCTGGGCATCGACCATGAAGCGCTGAAGCAACACAATCCGCGCCTGATCTACTGCACTGTCTCCGGCTACGGAGAAACGGGCCCGCTCAAGGACAAGGCCGGCTATGACCAGGTGCTGCAGGCAATGACCGGCGTCTGCGCGATGCAAGGTACCGCGCAGGATCCCAAGATCGTCTACGGCTCGGTGGTCGACTACTACGCCGCCGCGCTGCTGGCCGGCACGGTGAGTTCGGCATTGTTCCAGCGCGAGCGTACCGGGCGGGGGCAATACGTTGGCATCTCCCTGCTGCGCAGTGCGCTGGCCATGCAGTCGGCGCGCTTCGTATGGGCCGACAATGAGCCGCGCCAGATGTATCGCGACATGCGATCCGGCGGCATCACGGGCTTGTATCCGACGCGTCAGGGCATTCTGTACATTTCGGCCAACACGCCGCATTTCTGGGCCGCACTATGCGAGCTGGTGGGGCTGCCCCGCCTCAAGACCGATCCGCGCTACGAGACCGTGCGCCTGCGCGCCGAGCATGCGGACGAGCTGGTGCCGCAACTGCGCGAGGCGCTGGCAGCGCGCTCCGCGCTCGAATGGGAAACGCTTTTCGGCGACCGCGTCCCGTGCGCACGGGTGCTCGAGATCGAGGATATGTTCGACCACTCGCAGGTGCTGACCGAAAGCATGGTCCACACCTTCGAACATCCGACCGCTGGACACTACCGCGGGCTTTCGAGCGCCTTCAAGTTCGGCGATGCCGCGCCGTCTTTGCCTCGGCCGGCGCCTACGTTTGGGCAGCATTCGGACGAGGTGCTCGCCGCAGCCGGCTACGGCGCCGACGAAATCGCCACCTTGCGCGCGGCCGGCGCCGTATGCTGATGGCGACGGCATCGAAAGAACCAGGAGCACAGCAGATGACGACACCTTGGGACGTCTTCCTCACCGACCAGGACCGCGCCGTCGTTGCACGCGGGCGCTTCAGCCGCCGCATGGGCTTTGGCCAGCGTACGGCGGTGCTGGTGATCGACGCACAGAAATACATGGTAGGCGAATCGGGCAACGATGCGGCATGGCCTTCGAGCTGCGGCGACATCGGCCGGCACGCGGTGGGCGAGATCGCGCGCGTGGTCGGCGCTGCGCAGACCGCCGGCGTACCCTGCTTTTTCACGCGTTTCGAGATCGATCCGAGCGGCAACGACATGGGCGTCTACCGGCGCAAGCGCGACCTGCTGGAGAACGAGCACTGGTGCCTAGCCGGCTCCATCGGCGCCGAGCTGGTACCGCAGCTCCAGCCTGCCGTGCGCGACGTGGTTTTCGTCAAGAAGAAACCGAGTGGTTTCCACGGCACGCCGCTGCTGGGCTACCTGGTCGAGCGGCAGATCGACACCGTGGTGATCGTGGGCGGCGCCACCAGCAATTGCATCCGCGCGACCGTCTTCGACGCGGCCTCGTACAACTTCCGGGCGATCGTCGTCCAGGAGGCGGTGTTCGACCGCATCCCGATCTCGCATGCGATCTCGCTGTTCGACATGGACCGGCAGTTCGCGGACGTGGTGGGCGTCGAGCAGGTGCTCGAACACTTCCGGACGCTGCCGCAGACATCATGAGAAGCAAGCTGTTCGTTCCGGCGTCCCGCCCCGAGCTTTTCGCCAAGGCGTGGGCCGGCGAGGCCGACGCGATCTCTTTCGACCTCGAGGACGCGGTTGCCGAGAACCGCAAGCCGCAGGCTCGCGCCGAACTGCTGCAATGGCTGCGGGCCGGTCCGCCCCCCGATAGCGGCAAGACGCTGATCGTGCGTGTGAACGCGATCGACACGCCGCACTTCGCGGCCGACCTGGACGCGATCGTCTGCCCCGCCCTGCACATGATCAACCTGCCGATGGTCGATGCGCCCGACACGGTGCGGCAGGCCGCGGCAGCGCTCGAATCGCTGGAGCGCGCGCGCGGCATACCGCGCGCGATCGGCATCCTGGCCAATATCGAGTCGCCGCGCGGACTGCGGCTGGCCGCGAAGATCGCGACGGCGCATCCGCGCGTGACGGGGCTGCAGATCGGCTACGGGGATTTGTTCGCCCCTCTGGGGATCCGGTCCGGCGAACCGTCGGCCATCCAGGCCGTGCGCATGGCGGTGCGGATGGCGGCCGGCGAAGCGGGCATCGATGCCTACGACGGCGCCTATGTCGACTTCAGCGACCGCGAAGGCTTCCGGCGCGATTCGCAGGCGGCCCAGAAGCTCGGTTTCGCGGGCCGCAGTTGTATCCATCCCTCGCAGATCGCGACCGCCAACGACATCTTCCGGCCCGGCGACGTGGAGGTCGCGCACGCGTTGCGCGTGGTGACGGCCGCAACGGAACACCTGGCGCGCGGCGTCGGGGCCTTTACGGTCGACGGCCGATTGGTGGACGGCCCGTTCATCACGCAGGCGCAGCGTCTGGTCGGGTTGGCACGCCGCCTCGGCATGATCCAATGATAGGCGGTACAACACCGTTGAACCTTGAACCTCCACAGGTGACCTGATGCCCCCGCTCTGGACCCCGACTCGCGATTTCATCGGCTATGGCGCACGGCCGCCGAATCCAGGTTGGCCGGGCGACGCGCGGGTGGCGGTGCAGATCGCCATCAACTACGAGGAAGGTTCCGAATACAACCGTGTCGACGGCGACGGACGGACCGAACTCGGCCTGGCCGAGGCGCCGGGCGGACGCGTACCGGCCGGCCAGCGCGACATGGCCTTCGAAAGCATGTACGAATATGGTAGCCGTATCGGCTTCTGGCGCTTGCTGCGCATCCTGCGCGAGCGCGACGTGCCGGCGACCGTATTCGGCTGCGCGGTGGCGCTGGAACGCAATCCGCAGGCGGCCGAAGCCATCGTCGAGGCCGGCTGGGACGTATGCTGCCACGGTTACCGGTGGGAGGAGTCTTTCCGTCTTTCGGCCGAACAGGAACGCGAACGCATCGGGCTGGCGATCGAATCGCTGGTCCGCACCACCGGCACACGGCCGCTGGGCTGGTATTGCCGCTACGGGGCCAGCGAGAATACGCGCCGCCTCCTGGCGCAGGAGGGCGGCTTTCTCTACGATTCCGATGCGTACAACGACGAGCTGCCGTACTGGGTCGAGGTCGAGGGCAAGCCGCACCTGGTCGTGCCTTACACCATGGATGCGAACGACGGCAAGTTCGCCGCGCCTGGCGGGTTTTCCACGCCTTTCGATTTCGAGAACTATCTGAGCGCCACTTTCGACCGCCTATATGTCGAGGGCGAACGCACGCCCACGCTGATGTCCATCGGTCTGCATCCGCGCATCGGAGGCCGGCCGGCGCGTGCCCATGCGCTTGCCGCCTTTCTCGACCACGTACGCAGGCACGACAAGGTATGGCTGTGCCGGCGCGTGGACGTTGCACGGCATTGGCACGCCCGTCACCCTCCCGTGCGCAGGTGATGGATGCAGGATATGGCCCGGGTGATGCGCAGCGGGAGCACGTCGAGGGCTTGCTTCCAGGTCAGGCGGGGCAGCCCGGAACTAGCGGCCCGGCGCGAGCGCAGCGTAGGCGCGCCGAAGCGTGTCTTCGAGGGCCAGCAGGCGCCGATCCTCGGCCTGCGGGCGGCGTGACAGAAGCGCGATCTGGCGCCATGGCGCCTGCGGTCCGAGTTCGATGACCTGCACCGGATAGGATCGGATCAGGGCTTGCCTGGGGCGCGGCACCACGGAAACACCCAGCCCCTCGGCCACCATGGCGACGACTGCATCGGTTGAAACGATCTCCATGCCTGCGCGTGCGCTCGGGCAGACCTGCCGCACGTAAGTAGCGGCGATACGGCCTCCGGTGAGCGAAGTGGAATACCGAATCCAGGGCAGTTGCTGCAGCATCGCCGCTGGTTTGGCGCGAGGCAGGTTTGCGGGCGCCAACAGAACGAAATCCTCGCGCACCAGATTGACCCAGTGCAGCCGCCTCGAACCGCCTGCCTGCGGTCGCACCGCGAGCGCCGCGTCTATGCGCCCCGACTTCACCGCGTTGATCAGCGCGGCCGATACGTCCTGGCTCAACCGGATCGTGAGTCCCGGGTGCTCGGCCTGCAGGATACGCAGCGTTGTCGGCAGCGCGCTCTTCTCGATATTGGCAATCACGCCCAGGCGCAGCAGCCCAGTGGCGGAGAGTGGCCGCGGACTGCGCAGCCCTTCGAGCAGCGCGATCGCCTGGGCCAGCACCGGCGCGGCCTCGAGCGCGAACGGCGTGGGCATTGCCATGCGCGAGGAGCGATCGAAGAGCACGCGGCCGAAGAACTCTTCGAGCTGCTTCATCTGCAGGCTGACGGCACTCGGCGTGAGGTTCAGCGCCTGGGACGCCGCCGCGAACGTGCCCGAGGACAGCACGGCCTGGAAGCTGCGCAGCGTTTCGATTTTCATGACTCAACCATAAAAAACAATGCCTGTGCGAAGAGCCCACGACCGGACCTATCGGAACTCCGAGCCGCGCCGACCAGGTTCGGCCGCGCGCGGCACGCCATAACACAGCGTTGGTCCTTCCCGACGAAATGTGAGGCGACAAAGCGCGGTGCGACGCCTACGATGCATGTCAATGCAGGCCAGATACTGCAGTAGAGCAATCTACGTCGAAGGTAAGTATCATGGATTTCCAAGTCAAGCCATTGGCGAGTGCCCTCGGGGCCGAAGTGGTCGGACTCGACATGTCGCAGCCGGTCGACGAGGACACGCAGGCGCGGCTGCGCCAGGCCTGGCTGCAGCATTTGGTGTTGCTGTTCCGCGAGCAGCATCTCGGGCCCGAGGATCTGATTGCGTTCAGCAAGCGCTTCGCGACGCCGCACACGCACGAAAACTACGAAGCCGAACTGCGCCATCCGGAGCATCCCGAGATCCTGCTCGTGAAGTCGCGCCGGGTCGCCGGGCGCGAGACGCGCTTCGGCGAGCAGTGGCACAGCGACATGTCCTTCACCACGCGTCCGGCGCTGGCTTCGGTGCTCTATGCGCGAAAGATGCCGCCGGTCGGCGGCGACACCTGCTGGGCCAACATGTATTTGGCCTACGAAACGCTCTCCAGGCCGATGCAGCGCTTCCTCGACGGGCTGGAGGTCGTGCATGACATCAACTTCGGTAAGACGCACCGGGACCGCCCCTTCGATCTGCTGGCCGAGAGCCGCGCGCGCAATCCCGCGGTGAAGCAGCCCGCGGTGCGCGTCAATCCCGAGACCGGCCGCAAGGCCCTGTTCGTGAGCGAGTGGGCCTGCCCGCAATTCGTCGGCATGACTCGGGAGGAAAGCCAGCCCATCCTCGAGATGCTGTTCCTCCATTCGACGCAGCCGCAGTTCCAGTTCCGCCAGCACTGGCGGCCCGACGATCTGCTGATCTGGGACAACCGCTGCACCATCCACCTCGCGTTGGGCGACTACACGGATTTGGGTGAGCGCGAGCTGATGCGCACTTCACTCGTGGGCGAGCCGAGCGGCGCGTATGTGGTGAAGGACGAGTACCCAGGCGCTTTCCACAATACCAACGACTTCCACAGGCAAAAATGAGACCGCTCTCGACTATGCCTGCTGTCATGGCCTCGGCCCGGTGCCGGGCCTGCGCTTCCTGGACGAAAGAGGCCTGACGTGGAGCCGGTTCTGGTCTGGGGCGCAGGCGCAATCGGCGGCACGATGGCCGCGTGGTGGGCGCGCGCGGGAATTCCCGTTCTGATGGTCGACATCGAGGCGCGACATGTGGCGGCGTGCCGCTCGACAGGCTTGCAGATCGAGGGACCGGTGGACGCGTTCACGCAGGTGATTCCCTCGGTCACGCCCGAGGAGTTCGCCGCGATGTCGCCGCGCACCTATTCGCAGGTGGTGCTCGCGGTGAAGGCGCTGGCGACCGACGCCGCCGTCGAGGCGATCGAGCCCCACCTCGCGGCCGACGGCGTGGTCCTGTCCGCACAGAACGGACTCAACGAAGTTGCGATCGCCAGGCGCATCGGCGAAGCACGCACGCTCGGATGCTTCGTCAACTTCGCGGCCGATTGGCTTGCGCCTGGGCGCATTCTATTTGGAAGCCGCGGCACGCTCGTGCTCGGCGAGCTCGATGGCGCCGTGCACGGCCGCACCCGGCGCATGCACGAGCTGCTGAAGGTGTTCGAGCCGAACGCGGAGCTTTCCACCAACATCTGGGGCAACCTCTGGGGAAAGCTCGGCTACCTGTCGATGGTCTATGCGACCGCGCTCAACAACGACTCGATGCTCGCCAATTTCGAGAATCCGGACCGTCGCGCGACCTTCGTGGCGCTGGGCCGGGAGGCGGTGGCTGTGGCACGGGCGCACGGTGTCACGCCGGTCGGCTTCGCGGGCTTCGAGCCCTCGGCATTCATGCCCGGCGCCTCCGATGCCGACGCCCGCGAATCGATGGCCGCGCTTTGCGACTACCGGCACAAGAGCGCCAAGACGCATTCGGGCATCTGGCGCGACCTCTCGGTGCGCAAGCGCCGCACCGAAGTGGATTCGCAGATCGGGCTCATGGCCCGCATGGGATCCGAGGCCGGCGTAGCCACGCCGATGCTGCACGCGCTGACGCAACTGATCCACGACATCGAAGAAGATCGCCGCACCCAATCGTCGGAAACTTTTCAGGCCCTGGCATCCACATGTCCACCACCTACGACTTCCACGGCCGCATAGCGCTGGTCACCGGCGCGGCCCAGGGCATAGGGCGCGCCATCGCGCTCGGTCTCATGAAGGGCGGTGCTCGCGTGCACGTCGCCGACATCAACTTCGAAGGCTTGGACGCGGCCGCAGAGGTAGGCGCGCTTGCGCACCACCTCGACATCGGCGACCGGGAAGCCTGCCATGAGACGGTGCGCGGAATAATCCAGGCGGAGGACCGCCTCGACATCCTCGTCAACGCGGCGGGAGGATCGCTCGGCAAGGGCCGCGGCCCGATCGAGAACGTCACCGAGGCCGACTGGCATGCGATCTTCGACGCCAACGCGAACGGCGCTTTCTGGCTGTGCCAGGCGGTCGCACCGCGTATGAAGGAGGCCGCATACGGGCGCATCGTCAACATCGCGTCGGGCGCCGGCCTGCGCCCGGCACTGAACGGCAACCAGGCCTACTGCGCGGCCAAGCATGCGATCGTAGGCATGACCAAGCAGATGTCGTTCGAGCTGGGGCCTTTCGGTATCACGGTCAACGCGGTCGCGCCGGGCATCGTATTGTCCGGCCCCTGGGCGCGTTACCAGTGGGACAGCTACGGTGCCGAAGGCCAGAAGCGCGTACTCGAATCCCTGCACACCCGGCAACTCGGCGAGGCCGAGGACATTGCCCACGCGACGATGTTCTTCGCTGCCGAAGACAGCCGCTGGATCACCGGCCAGATCTTGTCCGCCGACGGGGGGCGTTCCTGATGATGGATTTCTCCCGGTACGGTAGACAGTGGGGGACGTCCAGTGGACACCGGCCGGCTGGCCAGCACTATCGTCAAGATCGGATGGCCTAGCGCTTACTTTTCCAACGCCTTTTTTGTAATCCTTGACTGAACGTTCTGCCTCCGAACGCATGGCACCGATATCGGTAGATGCTGTGATGAAGTTGAATCCGAAATCGATGCTCTTCCTGATGGATTCGGCGCCCGATGCCAGCAGGCCGACAATCAAGCCGCGATGCTTCGCCTGGCTCACGATGGCCGATACGGCGGCATCCAGAATCTCGTCGTCAAACAGCTTTGCCGTCGGTCGGCCAAGGGACATCGCCAAGTCCATGGTGCCCAAGTAGATCCCGGTCAGGCCGTGAACCTCAGCGATTGCTTCAATGTTCGGCGGCGTCCATTCCCCACTCGGCCAGGTTGTGTCCCCATCACCGCCTCCTCCCTCGCTCCCTCGCTCCCTCGGCTTAAACCCGTTTCCATCAGTCCCTGCAACGGCAACGGTGCGTGACGCACCGTTCATTCGCGCGGCCGCCCGGCGTGCAGCATGCCGCCCTCCGCTTTTCGCCAGAAACGGTTCGACAGTTGGCGTGTCTGCATCCGATTCAAGCGTTACGACCCTGTTTTGGCACGCTTTTTGCATTACGAAAGCATGCTTCGCGACGCTGCCTGCGATCGAGTGGGCGGTGTGACCGCCCCGTACGTTCCACCTGAGCATCTCAGAAGGCCGTCCGAGCGACCGAGGTCGTCTTTGACCGGCTCCCGTGGCCTCAGTAAGCTAAGCGCGATTCGACTTCCGAGGCACGGTCGCGCCTACGCGGGCCAGCCTCCGGGCAAGCCAGGCATAGCGCGAATATCCGGTCGTCGGGCCAGCGTCATGGAAAAGATCAGGGGAATGGTTCGTGGGCGCTGAGAAGGGGCCAATGAATGTTCGGGCACTCGAGGCCTTTCGCGCAGTCATGCGCACGGGCTCGATGACCAGCGCTGCGCGCATCATCCATACGACCCAACCCAATGTCAGCCGCCTGGTGTCCACCCTGGAAGCTGAACTGGACCTGAAGCTGTTCGCCCGGGAAGGCAACAAGCTGCACGTCACCGACGAAGGCGCGGCCTTCTTCAAGGAGGTCGAGCAGCACTACGCCGGGCTGCGGGCGCTCAAGGATGCCGCCCGGACCATCAAGCAACTGGGTGGCGGCAGGTTGCACATTGCCGTCGCCCCGGCGCTGAGCCACGGGTTCCTGACCAGCGTCGTTGCCGAGTTCACCAAGCACCACCCGCGCGTCACCTTGTCCATACGCACCTGTAATTCGAACATGGTGGAACAGCTCGTGAACTCGCAGCGTTGCGACCTGGGGCTGGCCACGTTCGTCGGGCACGTCACTGAGCCCGGCCTGGAGTCCGAACGCATCGCCAGCATCCGGGGGAGGTGCATATTGCATCGTGACCACCGGCTGGCCTCGCGCGACGTGATCCACGCGCGCGACCTGGAAGGCGAGCCGTTCATCTCGATCGCTCGTCAGAATGGCAGCCGCGAACATGTGGACAGCCTGTTCGAGAAGGCCAAGGTAACGCGCAAAATCGAGGTCGAGGTCGAGAACGCGTCCACGATCTGCCACCTGGTGGCGCAGGGGCTGGGGGTCAGCGTGCTGAGCGCGGTCATCACCGATGATTTCCTGTGCCACGGGCTGGTCGTCAAGGAGTTCCGTCCGGCCATTCATTTCCCGATCACGCTGCTGCGCTCCAGCCACCGGCCCCGCAGCCTGCTCGTGACGGCGTTCATCGATTGTCTGGTCACGGTGCTGAGGTCCCGCTTCGCCGAATCCCAGCTTGCCATCTGCGATTGACGGGGGCCGCACGCCTGGCGTGCGGCTCGTCGCCTGCATATAAAAAATGCATGGGAACTGCGTTTTTTTTGATTTGACGGCCCCCGGGGCGTGCAACAACATACAACGCAGAGCAGATGGCCCGGCGCCCGCGATCAACAGGCGCCGGAAATAGACGTGGTAGCCGACTTACAGGAAGTTCCCGGCAGTCATCCAGGCCACTTACCTGCATGGCGCGGGCCGCACACTGGACAGGACAAACATCATGGATATGGCGACTCGGCGCACTTTCTTGAAACGATCGGCCGGCATCGGTCTGGTAGCCGTCGGCGGCAGCTACCTGCGCATTGGGCACGCAGCGGAGGATCACATCTACGTCACCAGTTCGGGCGGATCGTTCATGGAGAACGTGCGCAAATACATGGCCGAGCCGTTCGAGAAGCAGTCGGGCGTGAAAGTGACCCTCGTTCCCGGCACCAACCCGGCCCACGCGATGAAGATACTGTCCAGCCGGGGTACGCCTCCCTACGACGTGGCGGCCTTCGGCGGCATGGACATCCTTCGCCTGATCCGGGCCGACAAACTCGCCCAGGTCGATGAGAAAAGCGTTCCGAGCCTGGCCGATGTGCCCGAAAAGTTCAAGGCCGACTGGCAAGGCTGTGGTTCGATGTACGACTACAGCAGCGTCGGCATCGCATACCGGCCGGACAAGATCCAGGGCGGCATCACGTCCTGGAAGGAATTCATCGAGCGAACCGCCGCGGGCGACTTCGGCAAGCAGGTGTTCTTCAACAACCTGAGCTCGAACGTGCGCGGTGCCGAAGTGCTGTCCATGTTCGGAAGGATCTATGGCAGCGGGTTCGACGACATCGAGGCGTCCATCTCGACGCTCGAGAAAATGAAGCCGCATATCTTCAAGTTCTTCACGGCGTTCAACGATCCGGTCGTGCTGCTGACCAGCGGTGAAGGCGCCATCGGCCCCGGCTGGGATGGCCGTACCTTCATTGCCGAGGACTCCACCAACGGCCTGGTCAAGTGGGTGAACCCGGCCGAGGGCGCGGTTTCCAGCGGCCCGGTGATGGCCGTGGTGAAGGGCGGCAAAGAAGATCTGGCCAAGGCCTTCATGAACTATGCCCTGGGCGAAGAGGCGCAGAAGGCCTTCTGCGAAGCCATGCTGTACGGCGCGGTGAACCGCAAGGTGCAGTACAGCGACAAGCTGAAGGATCGCCTGCCCGATATCGATTCCGTCCAACTGGTCGACACCGAACTGTTGGTCAAGAACATGAGTGCCCTGCTGGACGCCTGGAACAAGCGCATCGCCACCTGATATCGGCCCTCCGGGTCGGGTGCCGCGGCTGCGCGCCGGCCAGGGCCGCCGTCCGTTTTCATCGCGAACTACGTATTCGTCTGCCGCGCGCCTGGCGCGCGCGCCGACCGCGGGGTGTTTGATCCATGAAGCAACGCGTGTTGTTCCTGTCGCCGGCACTGCTGTTCATTACCCTGCTGTTGTTCGTGCCGTTCGTGTATCTGTTGTACCTGAGCTTCATGGATCAGGACTACCTGTACGGCGGGCCCGCGCTGCCGAGTTTCGACAACTACGTCGAGGCGTTCAGCAACCCGGTCTACCGGGAAAGCATCGTCAACACCTTTCGCATCGGCATTACCGTGACTGTGGCGACGCTGGTTATCGGCTTTCCGGTTGCCTACATCATTTCCGTGTCGGGCAAGGCGCTGGCCACCGTGCTGACGGTCGTCACCGTGCTGCCGCTGTTCGTCAGCGTGGTGGTTCGCGGCTTCGGCTGGATCATCGTGTTCGGCAGGGAAGGGCCGCTCAATTCGCTGCTGCTATGGTCCGGCCTGATCGACGAGCCCATACAGGTGCTGTACACCGAGGCGGCTGTGGTCATCGCCCTGACGCACCTGCTGCTGCCATTCATGATCCTGCCGGTGCTCGCCAGCCTGCGTGACATAGACAAGCGCATCATCGATGCCGCCATGGTGCTCGGGTCGCGGCGCCGGGATGTGTTCCTGCATGTGATCATTCCGCTCTGTACGCCCGGGTTCGTCGTCGGTTCGCTGCTGGTGTTCCTGCATGTGCTGGCGACGTTCGTGCTGCCCGCGATGCTCGGTTCGATCAACATCAAGATGATCGCGACGATGATCTACCAGCAGGTGATGATCGCGGGCAATGTGCCGGCGGGGGCGGCGCTGGCGGTCGTGCTGTTCACCTTCACCATGCTGGTCTTCGGGCTGATAGGCGCCATCCGGAATCGTCTGAATTTCGATGCCAGTCCTCTGGAAGAAGGGCGGGCACGATGAAGAAGACGCTGAGCGTTCTGTACATCCTCTTCATGTGCAGCCCCCTGCTGATCGTGATCGGCGCGGCGTTCGAGCCGCAGGAAATCCTGAGATTTCCTCCGCATGGCATCTCGCTGACCTGGTTCGAGCGGGTCCTGCAGACTCCGGCGTTCCTGGACGCGGCCGCCAACAGCCTGGTGGTCGGGCTGCTGGCCATGGTGCTGTCGGTGCTGCTGGGCTTGCTGGCGGCGTATGCGCTGGCCCGGGGCAGCAGCCGTTATCGCGAGACCATCCTGGGCCTGCTGCTGTCCCCGCTGGTCATTCCGGAACTGGTGATCGGCCTGGCGCTGCTGCAGATGCTGATATTGATGGATATCGCCACCGACTTGACCACCCTGGTTCTGGCGCACACCGTGATCTGCCTGCCTTATACGGTGCGGCTGCTGTTCAACGGCGTCAACGCCATCAGCGAGAGCCTGGAAAACGCCTCGCTGCTGCTGGGGGCCAGCCGGGGCGGCACGATCGTGCGGGTGACCCTGCCGCTGATGAAGAACTCGATCGTGGCGGCGGCGCTGTTCGCTTTCCTGACGAGCTTCGACAACACCGTTATTTCCCTGTTCCTGGTCGACGCCTCGACCATGACGTTGCCCATCACCATCTACAACTATGTCGAATTCAACCTGGATCCGGCGATCGCCGCGCTGTCGACCATCCTGATCCTGTTGTCCTGCGTGGTGGTATCGGTGGTCAGCAGAGTATCCGGCCTGGACAACGGGGGACTGAAGAAATGACGGCAAGCGAAGACTATTCCATCGAACTCAAGAATCTGACACTGGGTTACGGCGAGCGCGACATCATCTCGGGGCTGAACCTGAACGTTCGCCGCGGCGAGATCCTGTCGCTGCTGGGGCCCAGCGGCTGCGGCAAGACGACTACGCTGCATGCCATCGCGGGACTGATCGCGCCCCGGCAGGGCTCGGTCATCATCGACGGCGTGGACCAGACCGACGTGCCCATCAACCGGCGTAATGTCGGCATGGTGTTCCAGGGGTATGCGCTGTTTCCCCACATGACGGTCTTCAACAACGTTTCGTACGGGCTGCGCATCAAGTCGCTGCCCAAGGATCAGATTCGCGAACGGGTGGCGCGCGCTCTGACGCTGGTCGGGATGGACAAGTTCGCGCACCGCAAGCCCAAGGAGCTTTCAGGCGGCCAGCAGCAGCGGGTGGCCATTGCCCGCACCATGGTGATGGAGCCGCGCGTGCTGCTGCTGGACGAGCCTTTGTCGAACCTGGATGCAAAGCTGCGGCAGGAAATCCGCGGTGACCTGAAGCGGATATTGCGTGACCTGTCCATCACGTCCGTCTTCGTGACGCACGATCAGGAAGAGGCAATGTTCCTGTCCGACCGGATCGTACTGATGAAAGACGGGGAGATCGCCCAGTTCTCGTCGCCCCGCGAGATCTACAACAGCCCCGCCAGTGCGTTCGCAGCGGCGTTTCTGGGGAACACGAATTTCATCTCGGCCAAGTGGCTGCGTCAGACGCCGGACAGCACGGGTTGCGAAGTCAGCGCGGTGGAAACCGGGCAGGTGCTGAAGGGGCGCTCGGCGCTGAGCTTCGCGGCGGAGCAGCCGGTCTATTTGTCCGTCAAGCACGACAGAGTCGACTACACCTTGTCTCGCGAGGAGTTTCTTGCGCTTCGGGGCCAGGCGGGCACATCCACGATGGAATGCCGCGTCGTGGACATTCACTTCCTGGGGCACGTTACCAAGATCGAATGCCAGGCCGGCAACCAGACCATGACGGTGCTGCGTTCGTCGGCCAGCGTGGCGCCGGACCTGGCCGCGGGCGCCACGATCTACCTCTATTGGCCCGAGGACGAGAGCCTGGTGCTGTCGTGATGAGCCTGCAGCGATCACGCCGCCGTGCGTGAAGTCATTTCACCAACCACAGGGCAAGCAAGATGAGCAACGCATTTGGATTGGAACTTACCGAGGCCGAGCAGGAACGAGTGGCCCGCCTCCGCAACGAATCCGTCTACTGGAATCTTTGTGATTCCACTACGCGCGAGTGCGGCGACGTAACCTACATCGAGCAGGTCAAGGCGTCGAACGTCACGGCCATCAATCACACGGTGTGCTACACGGTGGATTTTGCCGAAGGCGTGAAGAACATCGCGCATTGGACCAGGCTGTACGATACCCATCCGGAAGCGGGGTTCATCGCCAAGTCGTACGCCGACATCGCCCGCGCCCGGAAAGAGCGCAGAACCGCTATCTTCATGGGCTTCCAGGACGTTACCGCGCTGGAGGGCGACATCGGCAGGATGGAGGTCTTCTACAACCTGGGCATCCGCTTCGTGCAGCCCACCTACCAGAATCGCAACCTGTTCGGCGATGGCTGCGGCGAACGGTTCCAGTCGGGCCTCAGCAATCTGGGCATCAAGTTCATCAAGAAGCTCGACGAGCTGGGCATCGTCATCGATACCTCCCACGTCGGCATCGGCACCACCATCGACTGCGCCAACATGTCTGGCAACCCCATCATGGCGACGCATACGGCGGCACGGGCCATCGTCGATACGCCGCGCAACAAGACCGACGACGAGATCAAGGCCATCGCCGCCAAGGGCGGTGTGATCGGAATCGCGGGGAAGTCCGGTTTTCTGAAGAAGGACGGACTGGCCACCGGCAGCACCATCAACGACATGATCGACCACGTCGTCTACATCGCCGACCTGGTCGGCATCGAGCACGTGGGCATCGGCACCGACGTGGGCGACCTGCGCAAGTACAGCCACGACAGAATGGCCGAGTTCCACGCCCGCCACCCCGAGGTGGCGATCATCGGCCCGGAGCTGCGCACCGACCTCATGCACCCCAAGGATGTCGGCCCCGGCACGCTGCACTACATCATTGCCTACCTGGTCAAGCGCGACTTCAAGGACGACGAGATTCGCATGGTGCTGGGCGAGAACGCCAACCGCGTGGTCAAGGCCGTCTTCCGGGATTGATGCTACGCACGCTGGAAGGTGGAGACAGCAATGACAACGGAAGCTGCGGATTTGTCGCCGGCACGGGGCGCGGCGCCAAGGTCCTCGTCCTACGATGCCATCGTGGTGGGTGGAGGCCTGGTGGGCTCTGCGCTGGCCTATGGCCTGCGCCGCTGCCTGGGGCGCGTGGCGGTGCTGGACGAGGGCGATATCGCCTACCGGGCCTCGCGCGGCAATTTCGGCCTGGTCTGGGTGCAGAGCAAGGGCATGGGCATGCCGCGCTATGGCGCATGGACCATGACCTCGCAGCGGGTGTGGCCGGATCTGGCGGCGCAGTTGCTCGAGGAATCGGGCATCGACGTACACCTGGAGCAGAACGGCGGGCTGCACGTGCTGCTGTCGGACGAAGAGGTCCAGGCGCGCATCGAGTTCATGACGGCCTTGCTGGCGCAGCCGGGGATGAGCGAGTACGAGTGGAAACTGCTCGATCGCCACGAAGTGGCCGAGCTGGTGCCGGGCATCGGGCCGGAGGTGCGGGGCGCAAGCTGGACGCCGGTCGACGGCGTGGCCAATCCGCTGAAGCTGCTGCGCGCCTTGCACGCCACGTTCGAGCGCAATGGCGTGGATTACCTGCCGCGCTGCCCGGCGCTTGCGGTCAAGCGCCAATCCGACGGCATATTCGTGGTCGATACCCCGCGCGGTCCGCTGCACGCACAGCGGCTGGTGCTGGCGTGCGGGCTTGGCAACAAGGCCATGGGCGAGCAGGTCGGGCTGGACGTTCCGGTGCGGCCACAACGCGGCCAGATCATCGTGCTGGAACGCACGCGCCGGGTGCTGCACACGCCGATCAGCACCCTGCGGCAGATGGACGAGGGTAGCTGGCTGATCGGCGATTCGCAGGAAGAAGCCGGTTATGCGGACTATGAAGTCAGCCTGCCGATACTGGGCACGCTGGCAGACCGCGCGGTACGCACGCTACCGGCCTTGCGCGACGTCAACGTGGTGCGCTCATGGTCCGCGTTGCGTGTGATGTCTCCGGACGGCTATCCCATCTACGCGCAGTCCGACACGTGTCCGGGCGCCTTCGTGGCCACGTGCCACAGCGGCGTCACGCTGGCCGGCGCCCATGCGCTGGTGCTGGCCCCCATGATCGCCGACGGCGCCTTGGCCGACGACATGGCGCCCTTTTCCCCGCGGAGGTTGCATGTTCAAGAGGCTTGAGGCGATGCCCGGACAGCCGGCACGGCCGGTCGTCCATATCGACTTCACCGGCGTGACGGTCCCGTGCCGGGCCGGTGACAGCGTTGCCGTCGCCCTGCTGGCCAGCGGTCATGAGGTATGCCGGACAACGGTGGTCGGCGGGGTGCCGCGCGGGCCATACTGCATGATGGGTGTCTGCTACGACTGCCTGGTCACCATCGATGGACAGGCCAATCGCCAGGCATGCATGACGCCGGTGCGCGACGGAATGCGGGTGGAGCGCCAGCAGCGTGCGCGGGAGATCTCGTCATGACGCGACGCTGCGAGTTGCTGATCGTTGGGGCCGGCCCCGCCGGCATCGCGGCGGCGACGCAGGCCGCCAGCCTGGGCGTGGATACTCTGCTGCTGGACGAACAGGCGACGCCGGGCGGGCAGATCTATCGCGCCATCACGACGACGCCGACCGATCCGGGCATCCTCGGGTCCGACTACTGGCACGGCGCCAGCCTGCTCGAGCCGTTTCGCGCCAGCGGCGCGGCCTACCTGCCCAGCGCCACGGTCTGGGCCGTATCACACGCAGGCCAAGCCGAGCCCGGTGGTGGCTTCGAGGTCGCTTTTTCCACCGGCGGAAAGGCCGACATCCTGCATGCGCGCCACATCCTGCTGGCCACCGGCGCACTGGAACGGCCGTTTCCCATCCCGGGCTGGACACTTCCCGGTGTGGTCACCGCCGGCGCGGCGCAGATCCTGTTGAAAACGGCCGGAGTCGTGCCGGGCGAACGCGCCGTGCTGGCCGGCAGCGGGCCGCTGCTGTACCTGGTGGCGTGGCAGTACCTGAATGCCGGCGTGCAGCTCGAGCGCCTGCTCGAGACGACGCCGCCGGGCCGGCTGGTGCGGGCCCTGCCGCATGCCCTGGATTTCCTGCGCTCGCCGTATCTGGGCAAGGGGCTGAAACTGATGCGGGCCGTGCGGGCCGGCGTGCCCATCGTGCGGGGTGTACAGGCCCTGCAGGCGCGCGGGCGCGACCGGCTGGAATCCGTCGGCTACCGCGCCGGCGGGCGGGCGCATGAGATACCGGCTACGCATCTGATGCTGCACCAGGGCGTTGTTCCCAACGTCAACCTGTCGCGCGCGCTGGGTGTGGACCATGTGTGGAACGAGGCCATGGCTTGCTGGCAGCCGCATGTCGACGAATGGGGGGCCACGTCGATGGCTGGCATCAGCATTGCCGGCGACGGAGCGGGCATCGGGGGGGCCGTGGCCGCCGAGCATCGGGGCCGCCTGGCGGCATTGCAGGCCGCCGTCGCGCTGGGCCGCGTCGATGCCGCCCGGCGTGATCGTGATGCCCGCGCGCCAAGCCGGGCCCTGGCGCGGGCGGTGCGCGGCCGCGCTTTCTTCGACGTGCTGTACCAGCCGTCCGACGCCTATCGCCGACCGACCGACGACACCATCGTGTGCCGCTGCGAAGAAGTCACTGCCCGCCAGGTGCGCGAGACGGTCAAGTTGGGCTGTTCCGGGCCGAACCAGATGAAGGCGTTCCTGCGCTGTGGCATGGGCCCCTGCCAGGGCCGCTTGTGCGGCCTGACTGTCAGCGAACTGATCGCCGAAGAGCGCGGCGTGCCGCAGGACGAAGTCGGCTATTACCGCCTGCGCTTTCCCACCAAGCCGCTGACGCTGGGCGAACTGGCCTTGCTGCCGCAGACCGACGCGTCGCGCCAGGCGGTGGTGCGCTTGAAGAAGTAGCGTGGGCAAGAACGGGCAGGCCAGCGGTCTTGCCCATGTGGCCCCGGCGCTCGCATGGGTTCGGCGTGCGCATCAATGCCAGCGGGCGCACCTGCGCCGCCACCTCAAGCGCGGGTCGGGTTCCCCGCCGGCCATCGGAAAGCGCTCGTCGGCCCGGTAGTGCCAGGCCTGGCCGCTGCCTGTGTCATGGATCGCGAAGCCGACCCGCGCCTTGAGTTGGCTTTCCACCGCCTGGGCGGCTTGTAGGATCGGGTCGCCCTCCGCCCAGGCCGGGCATAGTAGCGCCAGGGCCACCCGGTCGCGCGTCAAGCATCATCGGAGACTCTCATGTCGGTCAGCGACGCAGCCGTTCATGTCCTGACCGCACGTTCCGATCCAGGCAGCAATCAGGGCGGCGTACCTGTGTCGGCGGGGGTTGGCGTTGCGCTGTCGCTGCCCTCGGCCGGCGCGGCCGACGAGTCCGGGGATGACGGCTGCGCGGGTTGCGTGCTCGATCCGCCCGGTTCCTGTTCTGCCGCGGCCGGATCGGCCGCCTGCGGATTCTGCGCCGGCGCCGTGCCCGAGTCGATCGCGGCCTTTGCCGATGCCAGGTTCTGCGTCACTTGTTCAAAGAAGCCTTCGTAGAATGCGCCGCGCGATATCGTTTCGCTGGATGTCTTGACCAGCGAATCGTCGCTGGACCCCACCGGCATGGACACCGTGCCCAGCACACTAAGGCCCACGCTGGCCGAATTGCTGGACTTCTTCATCGTGTACAGCTCGCGCAGCGCGCTGGCATAGACAAGGGCGTTGCCGTCGCCGCTGGCTGCGCAGTCCACGTTGAACACGATCTGCGCATGCTGGTTGTCGTTTTCCTTGTCCTGATAGTTCTTGTGTCCGCTGACCCGGTTGGGCTCGGCCTTGTCGATGATGTATCCCTGGCCTAGAAGCACGCGCCGCCCGGCTTCGCAAGCCGCCTGGCTGGAGCCCGCGAAACTGCGGGAATACGTGCTCTCCTGTGTAAAGGAATCGCGTTCATCTATGGTCGGCGTGGCCGTGCAGGCAGTCAGCAGCGTTATCGAGGCCAACAGGCCGACGCGTGTTGCGAGCAGCGAATACCGGGCGGGCGTGAATCGGATAGGCGCAAAACGCATGGGGCACACCCCTGGCAGAAGTAAGGATCCATTATTTCCGATCGGCGGGCGCGGGTCTGAATCCAAGCGTATACAGGTCGCTATGTTTGTTACCGAGCTGACGACGTATTTTCTGCGCCGGACGCTTCGCGCGTGGCCGATGGGATCGGCCGCGACCATGCGCGCTGCAAGCCAAGTCGGCATTGCGGTACGCTTTGGCTCATCACAATGCCAGCATGACAAGCATGCAAGACGATCTCTTTGGAAACGCTGTTCCCCCGCCTTCACTCCAACCCCAGACAGCTACAGCATCCCATGCGAATTCCGTGTCGGCCTCTGCCAGGAAAGGCAGCAAGCGCGGCGAAGACGCGGCCGAGGTGCGTCCCGCCCCTGCGGTGGAGGCCTGGCGCGAGCTGGCGCAGCGGCTTCCGGCGCAATTGCGGTTCGGCGTGTCTACCTGGTCCTACCCGGGTTGGGACGGCCTGGTATGGGACGGTGCCTACGATCCGAGCGCCCTGTCGAAGAACGGCCTCGAAGCCTACCATCGGCATCCGCTGCTGCGCACGGTCTGCGTGGACCGCACCTTCTGGCGCCCGTTGACGGCAAGCCAGTATGCCGCTTATGCAGCCCAGGTCGATGATGGCTTTCGCTTCGTCGTCAAATGTCCCGCCAACGTCACCGATGCTCAGGTGCGCGGTGCCGAAGGCAAGGCGCGCGAGCCCAATCCGGACTTTCTCGATCCGCGCCTGGCCATCGAGCACTTCGTGCAACCCACGCTCGAAGGCCTGGGGGCCAAGCTCGGCGTTCTCGTCTTCCAGTTGAGTCCCTTGCCCTTGGGTTGGCTCGGCCGTCCCACACTGCTGCTGGACCGGTTGGGCCGCATGCTGGCTGCCGTCCGGCAAGCCCTGCCCGCACACGCCCCCGTCATCGTCGCCGTGGAAGTCCGGGATCCCGAGCTGCTGGGCCAGGCGCTGGCCGACACGCTCAAGGCGCATGGCGCCACCTTCTGCCTGGGCCTGCATGCCAAGATGCCGCCGATCGAGGAGCAATTGCCCATGCTGCGCGCGCTGTGGCCGGGCCCGCTGGTCTGTCGATGGAACCTGAATCGCATCTTCGGCGCGTATGGCTACGCCGATGCGCAGAAGAAGCACGATCCGTTCAACGCCATCCTCAGCGAAGACCTCCACACACGCGCCGTGCTTGCGCGCACCATCCGGGGCATCACGGGCGCAGGCCAGCCGGCCTACGTGACCGTCAGCAACGATGCCGAGGGCTGCGCGCCGCTCTCCATCCAGAAGCTCGCCGAGGCCATCGCGGCGTAGCAGGAGCGTTCCACAAAGACCCTGCCGACCGTCTTATCGTCGCCGCTGCGCGGCACTATGGCGCGCCACTGGTGACGGCTGACTTGAAGATTCGCGGTTATCCGCACGTACAGACTGTCTGGTGACTGCCGTTCATTGTTCTGCATCGCGGTCGTTGCATCGGATATCGCCATATTCCTTGATCCGGCATGAAGCGCGCTCACCTGACGGTGGCTGCGAGGCCCTGGCGTTCTGCCTGCGCTGCCAGCGGGTTGCGCGCCCGGGGCTGCGCGGGCACGGGCGGGGAAACGCTGCCCGACGGCCTGGGCCCCAAGACGGTGATGCTCGAGCGGTCGGTGCTCAAGGAAGCCATGCAGGATGCGCTGCTGGCCTGGGAAATGAATGGCGAACCGATTCCGCGGCCAGCTACGGGGTCCGCGCGAGGTGGACTTTCTGGTCGAGCGCAGGGGCGGCGCAGGCCGGCCGGCCCGTCCGTAGCGCTGCGGCGATCGGGGCATGCCTGGAGGCATGGTCGAAGCTGGTCCACTTCCGGTCGTGGTCCATCCGCTCGAAATGCTCGACCAGGAAGTCGACGAACGTCCGTACCTTGGCGGATATGTGGCGCCGGCTCTGGAACGCGATGTTGATCGTCAGCCGCGGCAGGTCCCAGTCGTCGAGCACCGAGACGAGCCGCCCGGCCACCAGGTCGTCGTAGACGATGTACTTGGGCTGTACGAGGATGCCCATGCCGTCGAGCGCGGCTGCGCGCAGCACTTGGCCGTCGTTGGACTCCAGCGGGCCGTTGACGTGGACGCTGCGCACGTCGTCGCCGCGGCGGAACGTGAATTCGTGGGGTTTGTTGCTGTAGGTGTAGAGCAGGAGCGGCCGGCTCGCCAGTTCCTCGACGCTGCGGGGTGCGCCGAAGGCAGCGAGGTAGCCCGGCGACGCCGCCAGGATGCGGCGCGTGGCCGCGAGGCGGCGCACGGTGATGCTGGAGTCGTTCTCGAATTCGCGTGTGCGGATGGCCACGTCGATGTTGTTGTCGATCAGGTCGTAGTACCGGTTGGCGACCTCGATGTGTATCTTCACGTTGGGGTATCGGTTCGTGTACTCCTGCAGCAAGGGTGCGATGTGATGCACCGAGAACGAGAGCGAGGCGGTCAGGCGCAAGGTGCCGGTCGGGTTGAGCGTCGTCGCGCTGGCCGCGGCTTCGGCGTCCCTCACGTCGGCCAGCGCGCTCTTGCAGCTTTGATAGAAGCTCTGCCCGACCTCGGTCAGGGTCAGGCCGCGCGTGCTGCGCTGGATCAGTCGGGCGCCGATCCGCTTTTCCAGCGAGGCCAGGTGACGGCTCGCCGCCGCGTTCGACACGCCCAGCGCGTCGGCGGCGCGCGACATGCTTCCCAGTTCAGCGGTCTGCACCAGCAGTTCCATCTGCGTCCAGCGATCCATTCTGTCTCCTGTCTCCTGCTCTGCAGCACTGGCTTCGAGCGGCTGTCGGCAGCCTCGTCCTCGTGGTCGGGCGCCGGCCGTGGAACCGCCCCTGCGCACGGTTCCACGGCCGGCGGCATGCAGGCTGCGGTGAACGACGCTTGCGCTTTGGCCCGTGCTCGTGGCGCGTCTGGCTGCGCGCCTCGGGAAAACCCTGGCTTTTCCGGTGTCTGGAAATCGGGTTTCCGTCCGTATGGCTGTCTTAATTTTATCAAACGTATAAAGTAGCTCGATCGGCAGAGATTGAGACAGCGATGCGAAACCTCGACGAAGACAACATCACGCGCGCCGTCATCGGCATGCATGCGCAGGCCGGGAACGTCCGGCTGCGCGAACTCATGACCAGCCTGGTCCAGCATCTGCACGCGTTTGCCCGCGAGACGGCGTTGACCGAGGAAGAGTGGTTCCAGGGCATCCGCTTTCTCACCGAAGTCGGGCACATTACCACCGGTACGCGGCAGGAATTCATCCTGTTGTCGGACACGCTGGGCCTGTCGATGCTGGTGACGGCGCTCAACCACAAGAAACCCGAGGGCTGCACCGAATCCACTGTGTTCGGCCCGTTCCACGTCGAGGACTCGCCGCGCGTCGAGCTGGGCGGCGATGTCGCCAATGGCGCCCAGGGCGAGCCCTGTTTCGTGTGCGGGACTGTCGCGGGCCTGGACGGTCGTCCTGTGCCGCATGCCGAACTGCAAGTGTGGCAGGCCGACGAGGCGGGCTACTACGACGTGCAGTATGGCGAGGATGTTCCGCATCGCGCGCGCGCCACCCTGAACGCCGACGCCGAAGGGAATTTCCACTTCAAGACCATCCGCGCCGAGGCCTACCCGATCCCTCACGACGGGCCGGTTGGCAGGATGCTGGAGGCGCTCGGCCGCCATCCGTGGCGTCCGGCCCACCTGCATTTCATGATCACGGCGCCGGGCTACGAGCGGCTGATCACGCATGTGTTCCGCAACGGCGACCGCTACCTCGATTCGGACGCGGTCTTCGGCGTGCGCTCCTCGCTGATCGCCGACTGGGTCGAGCACCCCCGCGGCGCCGCGCCCGACGGTACGCACAGCGAGGTGCCGTTCTACACGCTCGCGTTCCGCTTCGTGCTGAACCCGGACGGGGCCTGAGCGTGGCGCAGGCCCCGTCCGCAGTGCCGCGGCCCGGGTCCATTCGTAGGCCCGCCGCCGGAATCCGGCTGTCGCCCAATCCGGGACGACGCCCTCGAACCTCGACCTGATCCAGGAGAACCCGTGATATTTGCATTCCACCTGATCGACCGTCCCGATGCCGGCGACCTGCGCCTGTGCGTGCGCCCCGAGCACAAGGCCTACCTCGCGCTCGTGGCCGAGCGCATCGCCTTTGCCGGGCCGCTGACCGCGGACGATGGGCAGACCATGCTCGGCAGTCTGCTGGTCATCGATTTCGAAGACCGCGCCGCGGCCATGCAGTGGATCGCCGAGGAGCCCTTCACCAAGGCAGGCTTGTACCAGACAGTGTCGATATTGCCCTTCACCAACCTGTGGCCGCAGAAGGCCGGCTTTCCTGCGGCCTGAGGCCATGGCGATCAAGCACATCGTCATGTGGAACCTGCGCGGCGAGTCAGCGCGGGAGAAGGCGAGCGCCATCGAGTTGCTGCGCAGCCGGTTCGAGAGCCTGCGCGGCCGGATTCCGGGCCTGTTGCACCTGGAGGTGGGCGTGGATTCGAGCGGCGCGGCCTACGCCTGCGACGTGGTGCTCTACAGCGTCTTCGACAGCGAGGAGTCGCTGGCCTCGTATGCCACGCATCCCGCGCACCTGCAGGTGCGCGACGAACTCGGGAACCTTCGCATCAGCCGCCATCAGGTGGACTACGTCGCGGACGCCGCGCCGCTTCACGCAACAGCATCACAAGGCCCGAACGCACATGTCCGACACCATCGATCTGCCTGAGTGCCCGCGCTCTGCGATGCGCGAGTTCGTCTTCGTCGGCCAGCCGGCGCGGGTGGTTTTCGCCGTAGGCAGCCTGCGCCGGCTCGCGCGGGAGGTCGAGGCCATCGGAGCGCGGCGCGCGCTGGTGCTGTGCACGCCCCAGCAGGCGGACGTGGCACAGGCCGCTTCGGATCTACTCGGCCCGGCCAGCGCGGGCGTCTTCAGCGGCGCCGAGATGCATGTGCCGATCGAAGCGGCGCGGCGGGCGCGCCAGCACGCCAGCGAGGTTGGCGCGGACTGCGCCGTGGCGATCGGCGGCGGTTCCACGGTCGGCCTGGGCAAGGCCATCGCGCTCGAGTCGGGGCTGCCGATCATCGCGGTGCCGACCACTTACGCGGGCTCGGAGATGACGCCGATCTATGGCATCACCGAGGCCGGTGTGAAGAAAACCGGGCGCGAGCTGCGCGTGCTGCCCCGAACGGTGCTGTACGACCCGGAACTCTCGCAGCACTTGCCGGTGCCGATGTCGGTGGTCAGCGGCATCAACGCCATCGCACATGCCGCCGAAGGGCTCTATGCCCAGGACGGCAACCCGGTCATGTCGATGATGGCGCAAGAGGGCATTCGCGCGTTGGCGCAGGGCCTGCGCGCGGTCCGGCGCAGCCCGGGGGACATGGCCGCGCGCAGCGACTGCCTGTACGGCGCATGGTTGTGCGGTTCGGTACTGGGCCACGTCGGCATGGCGCTGCACCACAAGCTCTGCCACACCCTGGGCGGCAGCTTCGAGCTGCCCCACGCGCAGACGCATACCGTGGTGCTGCCCCATGCGCTGGCCTACAACGCGGCCGCCGCGCCGCAGGCAATGGTGCGGATCGCCGCCGCCGTCGGCGCGCCGGATGCAGCCACCGGGCTGTTCGACTTGGCGCGCGAGCTGGGTGCGCCCACCGCGCTGCGCGAGATCGGCATGCCCAGGGAAGGCTTGCAGCGGGCGCTGGAGCTTGCGCTGGCCAACCCATATTGGAACCCCCGTCCGCTGCAGGCCGACGCGCTGGCCAGGTTGCTCGACGACGCCTGGGCGGGCGTGCGCCCGCAGGATTCATCTTTTCCAAGGAGCACATGAGGTGGCAGCAGCACACGCAATGAGGGTCGCGGTCGCGGGCCTGGGATGGTGGGGCAAGGAGATCATCCGCTCGCTGGGCGCGAGCCGGAAGTTCGAGGTTCGTGTCGGCATCGATCCCTCTCCCAGCGAACAGGCCCAGGCATTCCTGGAGGCCGCCGGCGTCGAATTCGCCACGGAGTTGGCGCAGGTGCTGGCTCGCGCCGACATCGACGGGGTCATCCTCGCCACGCCGCATTCGCTGCACGAGGAGCAGGTGCTGGCCGCGCTGGCGGCCGGCAAGGAGGTGTTCTGCGAGAAGCCGTTGGCAATGAGCAGTGCCGGTGCGCGCCGGATGCTCGATGCCGCGGCACGCAATGGCCGCGTGCTCGGCATGGGCCATGAGCGGCGCTTCGAACCCGCCGTGGCCGAGCTGATGCGCATGGTGCGCGCGGGCGAGCTGGGCCGGTTGCTGCACGTCGAGACCAACGTGAGCCACGATCTGTTCCGCAAGCTGGACACGTCGAACTGGCGGCTCGACCAGAAGCATGCGCCTGCCGGCATGATGACCGCCGTCGGAATACACATCACCGACATCTTCATCGCGCTGGCCGGGCCGGCCGAAAGCGTGCGCTGCGTGACCGACTCGATGGTCTTCACGCCGCCCGCGCAGGATTATGTCTCGGCTTCCATCAGGTTCCGCTCCGGAGCGCGCGGCACGATCACCTTCATGTCGGCCACGCCGTTCCATGGCCGCATCGCCGTGTTCGGAGACCAGGGTTGGGTCGAGCTGGTGTCGTTGGGCAACGTGGACCAGGGCCTGCCGACGATCCTCACGCACTGCGCGGCAACCGGTGCGCCGCGAATCCAGCGCAGCTACGAAGCCACGGACGCGGTACTGGCCAATTTCGAGGCCTGGGCCGATGCCGTGACGCACGGCAGCGCCTATCCCTTCACCCCCGTCGAACTCCTGGAGAACATCAAGCTCTTCGAGGCCGTCGTCGTTTCGGGGGCGAAGGCAGGTGAATCCGTCGAACTGGAGGCATGAACGATGTTCAACTACTTCAAGGTCTATTCCTGGAATCTGGCACTTTCGATGGCGCTCGACGCAGGCGCCAACATGGACGAAGTCGACCGCGCCTGCCGGGTCTTGCGCGACCTGGAGGACGACCAGGCGCATGCGAACGCTTTCTTCCAGGCCTGGGAGCACGGGGCCGCCAGGCTGGCGCGTTCGGCCGCCGAGGACGAGCAGGCCGGGCACCGGCTGTCGGCGGCGGAGAAGTACCGCCGCGCCTGCGTCATGTACATCACGGCCGAGCGCATTCCCGCGCACGACCATCCGCCGCGCCTCGCCGCCTACGACGAACTGCTCAGGACCTTCGCCAAGTACGTGGCGTGCTCGGGCGCGAACTGCGAGAAGGTGGCTGTCCCCTTCGGCGAGTCCTTCCTGCCGGCGCTGATGGTGTCCGTCGGCACCGGGAAGGCGCCTGCGCCTTGCATCGTGCACTTCAACGGGCTGGATGGGGTCAAGGAATATCTGTACCTGTGCGGCCTGCCCGGCATGCTCGCGCAGCGCGGCGTCTCGATCCTGCTGGTCGACAACCCCGGCGTGGGCGAAGCGCTGCGCAAGAACGGCCTGCACAACGCGCCGGAGGCCGAGATCCCGGCCGGCGCCTGCATCGACTACCTGTCGACCCGCGTGGACGTGGACACGCGGCGCATCGGCATGATGGCCCTGAGCCTGGGCGGCTACCACGCGCCCCGGGCCACGGCCTTCGAGCCCCGCTTCGCCTGCTGCGTGGCCTGGGGCGCCAACTACGACTGGGGCAAGCGCATGCGCGCCCGCCTGGCGGGCACCTATGCCGCCCAGAAGTCCGTACCCCACTACTTCGAGCACATCAAATGGGTGCTCGGGCAGGAGAGCGTCGAGGACTGCGTGAAGGTCACGGATCGTTTCACCCTCGAAGGCGTGCTGGATCGCATCCGCGTGCCGATCTACATCACCCACGGCGAGGACGACCGCCAGATTCCCGTCACGGATGCCACCCGGACCTACGAAGAATGCGTGAATGCGCCGAGCAAGGCGCTGCGCATCTTCTCGGCCGAGGAGGGTGGCGAACAGCATTGCAGCATCGGCAACATGAGCCTGGCGACGAACGCCATGGCCGACTGGATCGCCGATGTCCTGAAAACAGCGTAGTCCATCAAGGAGGATCCCATGTTCAGAACTATCGCTTCCGTACTCTTTCGCGCGGCGCTCGTGGCCGCCCTGGTGCCTGGCGCCGCGTTGGCTCAGTCCGACCTCGTGCGTCTCATCGTGCCCATCGGGCCGGGCAACCCCTTCGATGCCTCGGCCCGGGCGCTGGCCGAAGGCCTGTCCAAGGTCAGCGGCAAGAACGTCATCGTCGAGAACAAGGCGGGCGCGGGCGGGCGGATCGCCACGTCGGAAGTGGCCCGGGCCAAGCCCGACGGGTCGGTACTGTTGTTCACTACGGCAGGCCACGCCACCAATGCCGGGCTGTACAGCAATCTGCCCTACGACCCGGTCGACGACTTCACGCCGATCGGCATCGTGAGCCGCTCATCCGGTTTCGCGTTGCTGGTCCAGGCCGATTCGCCGTTCAAGACCATCCAGGACCTGATCGCGGCCGCCAAGGCGAAGCCCGATCACCTGAGCTACGGCTCCTTCGGCAACGGCAACACCACGCACGTCATCGGCGCCATGTTCGCCCGTGCGGCCGACATCGACCTGGTGCATGTGCCGTACAAGTCGCCGGTCACGGATTTCCTGGGCGGGCACGTGAACATGGTGTTCATGGGAGCATCGACGGCGCTGCCGCTGATCAAGGACGGGCGGGTGCGGGCGCTGGCGATCTCGTCGGAGCAGCCCGACCCGGACTTCCCTGGCGTGCCGACGTTCCGCGAGCTGGGCTACCAGGACGTCGACGTGCCGGCCTGGTCCGGCTTGCTCGCCCCGCGTGACATGCCGGCGGACAAGGCGCAGGCCTTGTTCGAACAGGTTTCCGAAGCTGCGAAACAGCCCGCGTTCCAGGACTACCTGAAGCTCAGCCAGGCCAAGCTCGTGCTGATGCCGCCGCAGGCCTTCGGCCAGGCGCTGGAGGCCGACGTAGCGCGTTTCCGCAAGGTGCTGCCCGAACTGGGCATCAAGGGCGACTGAGGGAGGTACCCATGAATGTGCATCTGATCGGCGCGGGCAAGATGGGTTTGCCCATGGGGCGGCACTTGGTCGCAGGCGGTCATGGCGTGACGGTCGACGATCTGCACGAGGACCGTCTGGCGGTGGCCGCCGCCGTGGGCATGGCGGTGGCGCAGGGGCCGGCCGGGCTCGGGGCCGCGGAGGTGGTGCTGTCCTCCCTGCCGAACGACGATGCCTTGTGGCATGTCGCCCAGGAGGTCGGCCGCCATGCGCGGCCGGGCACGGTCTACATCGACACCAGCACGGTGTCCCCTGCGATGTCCGGCCGTGTGGCCGGGCTGCTGCAGGCGCGGCAGATCCCCTACCTGAGGGCAACGGTCTCGGGCAACAACATGATGGCCGACGCGGCGCAACTGACCTTGCTGGTTTCGGGCCCCAGGGACGTCTACGAGCGCATGCTGCCGCTGCTGGGCCTGTTCGGCCCCAGCCAGTACTGGCTGGGCGAGGAAGAGCAATCGCGGCTCATGAAGCTGGTCGTGAACCTGATGATCGCGCAGACCAGCGCCATGCTGGCCGAGTCCCTCACGCTGGGCACGAAGGGCGGGTTGCGCTGGGAGGACATGTGGGAGGTGCTGACGCACAGCGCCGTCGCATCGCCCATCGTCAAGGCGAAGTCCGCGCAGCTCGTGCTGCGGGATTTCACGCCCACTTTCACGGTTGCCCAGATGGCCAAGGACGTCAGGCTGATCCTGGGCGAGGCAGAGCGCCTGGCGGTGTCACTGCCGCAGACGGCGCTGACCTTGCAACTGCTGCATGCAGCCGCGGCCAACGGCGATGCCGACGCGGATTACGCGGCGGTGATCCGCTGCGCCGAGCGTGCGGCGGGGCTGGCCTGAATACACAGGAAAAATCAGATCGTCGCCGGGCATCTCCATGGAATGACCCCGCCATCCACGATATCGAGAACGAGGAGCGCTACATGACCCAGGCAACGGAAACCAGGGACAACATGGCCATTGAATGGGACGTACCGATCGAGATGGACGATGGCATCGTGCTGCGGGCCGACGTCTACAGGCCGCTCGCCTCAGGCAGGTATCCCGTCATCATGACCTACGGCCCTTACGGCAAAGGGCTGTCCTTCCAGGAGGGCTACCAGACGGCCTGGGAACTCATGGCCGCGCGCTATCCGGACGCGCTGGAGGGGTCGTCGAACCTCTATCAGGCCTGGGAAGTCGCTGACCCGGAGAAGTGGGTGCCGGACGGCTACGTCGTCGTCCGGGTGGATTCGCGCGGCGCAGGCCGCTCGCCCGGCGTGATCGACCACTTCTCGCAGCGTGAAACGCTCGACTACTACCAGTGCATCGAATGGGCCGGCGTACAGCCCTGGTCCAACGGCAAGGTGGGCTTGAACGGCATCTCGTACTACGGGGCCAATCAATGGCTGGTCGCGGCAATGCAGCCGCCGCATCTGGCCGCGATCTGCCCCTGGGAAGGCTTCAGCGACGGTTATCGGGAATCGACGTTCCACGGCGGAATCTTGTGCACCTTCGGCAAGAACTGGCAGGAGATCCAGGTGAAGAGCGTCCAGCACGGGCGTGGCGAGGGAGCGCCCCGCAGCAGGGTGACGGGCAAGCGGGTGTGCGGCGACGAGACGCTCGGCGAAGCCCAGCTCAAAGCCAACCGGGCAGAGATATCGGGCCGCGCCACCGACCATCGCTTCGACGACGACTTCTACGCGCAGCGCCGGGCTCGGCTGGACCAGGTGACGGTACCGGTCCTGTCCGCCGCCAACTGGGGTGGCCAGGGGCTGCACCTGCGTGGGAACGTGGAAGGCTTCGTGCAGGCCGGGTCGCGTCAGAAGTGGCTGGAGCTTCACGGCGGAGAGCACTGGACCTTGTTCTACGCCCGCTACGGCGTGAACCTGCAAAAGCAGTTCTTCGGCCATTACCTCAAGGGAGAGGACAACGGCTGGGGTCAGCGCCCGCCCGTGCTGCTGAACGTGCGCCATGTCGACAAGTTCGTCGAGCGTGCGGAAAGCGAATGGCCGCTCGCACGCACGCAATGGACCAGGATGCACCTGGATCTGGCGCGCCGGGCGCTGGCCGGCGAGGCAGGTCAGGCACCAGCAACGGCGGCTTTCGACGCGATGGGCGAGGGCATGCGCTTCATGTCGGCGCCCTTCGAGCGCGAGACGGAGATCACGGGCCCGCTGGCCTGCAAGCTGTTCGTGTCCTCATCCACGAACGACGCGGACATCTTTCTGGTGCTCGGCCTGTACGATCCGCAGGGCAGAGAAGTGGTTTTCCAGGGGGCTCTTGACCCGCATACCCCCGTGGCCCAGGGTTGGCTGCGCGCCTCTCACCGCGAACTGGACCCGGCGCGTTCCGCGCCGTGGCGCCCGTTCCACGCGCACCAGCGCCAGCAGCCGCTGGAGCCCGGCAAGCCTGTCGAACTGGACGTCGAGATCTGGCCGACCAGCATCGTCGTGCCGGCCGGCTGGACGATAGGCTTGACCGTGCGCGGCAAGGACTACGAGTACGAAGGCGCCGCGGCCCGTTTGTCGAACGTGAAATTTCCGATGAAGGGCTGCGGCCCTTTCCTGCATGACGACCCGGATGATCGGCCCCCCTCGGTTTTCGGCGGCCGGACGACGTTGCACTCGGACGCGCAGAGGTTGCCGTATCTCCTGGTGCCGGTCATCCCGCCGCGATAGCGAGACCTCGCCCTCGGCACTATCCCTCCCGGCCACGACAGCCCATGGGTGAGCGATGCGGAGCGGCGCACGGTCTCGCGGCAGGCATCTGGACGAGCTGCTGGCGGACGGACGCGTACAAACCGATGCGCAAGGCCGGTTCCGTCTGGGCCGAGCCCAGGGGAAACCCCTTGCTCCAACGCTGGCGCTTCCTGCGACACCCGCGCGGGGCTCCAGAGGGGCCTGTGGCCGCTCGCCCGCGAGGCTGCGGACCGGCTTCGCAAGACTACGAGGACGGTGGGAGGAGCGACGTGAAGCCGGCGCAGAGAAACGGGAGCATCCGCTTGAAGACCTCTTCCACGTCGTTCGCTTTGATCTGGCCGAACGACAAGTGCTCCACGCGGCCAGGTTCTGCCACCGTCGAAACCATGGTTCCCACCATGAAGCTGAATGCGTAGTAGAGGTCTTTCTGAGGCATGCCCGGGAACGTGCGCTCGAACTCGTTCAGGTACTGCCTGGCGACGGGGTCGTAGTGCTCGCCGATGACTTTCGAGAATTCCGGCGAGTTCGCATGTCGGGCAACGAAGAGCGAGTAGTTCTTCCACCCCTTGCCGCCGGTGACGCTTCTCTCGACGAAAGGCCACACGTAGCCGGAGACGAGGTCCTCTACGGGCAGGGGTCGGCCTTGCGTCCTGGCCAGCGCCGTATCCAGGGCGAGAATTCGCGCCTGCGCCATGTAGGCCGCCCGCCGTTTGACCACCGTGCTGAACAGCACGTCCTTGGTGCCGAAGTGATAGGTCGCCAGCGCAATGCTGCATCCCATCGCGCCAGCCACGTCGCGCATGGAGGTTCCGTGAAAGCCATGGGCGGCAAACAGTTCCTCCGCCGCATCCAGTAGCCGCTCACGGGTTTCGTCGCCGTCGCGCCGCGAGTTCGCGCGCGCAATGCCGGGCTGGCGCGGGGCGGCTTTCGTTCGCGTGGCGGTGCGCGCCGGCTGGCCGGCTTTTACCGCCATACGGCGAGCCGCCCGGATCGGAGGATGTCTAACATGGCCTGTTCGTCTGTTCAGTCTGTCCCTGGGGGAAGTCTACCGCCAGCGGGGCGGATGCCCACGGACACCGCGTCCAGTTCCAGCAGCCTGCGCAGTGCGGGGTTCGGATTGTCTTCGCGCCAGGCGATGCCGTGCGCCAGGCGCCGCGGCTGCGGCTCGATCTCGCGGCAGACCACGCCCTCGATCGCGTCCAGGTCCTGGATCTCCCTGGGGATGATGGCCACGCCGGTGCCGGCGGCGACCAGGCATAGCAGCACCTGGGAGGTCGAGGCCTCCTTGACGACTCTGGGCAGAAAGCCGGCCCGTTCACACTCGTCGTCGACGGCTTCGCGCAGGCGCAGGCCCTGGTCTGCCGGATACGCGACGAAGGGCTCCTCGCGCAGCACCTTGATCGGTACCTTGGCCCGGCTGGCCAGCCGATGCGTGGCGGGCAGCGCAACCACGAATTCGACTTCGCTGAGCGAGCGCGTGCGCACCGACTCGCCCTGCACCGGCAGAAAACACAGGGCGACGTCGACGTTGCCGCGCAGCAGTTCTGCCGCCAGCGGGCCGCTCGAGCCCGGGCCGACCAGATCCAGCCTGACGTCCGGCAGCTTGAGGCGCAGTTCGCCGATCAACTGCGGCAGCACGGCATGGCTTGCGCGCCCGGTGTAGCCGATGCGCAGCGTGCCGGTGAGCCCATCGTGCGCCCGGCGCGCGTCTTCCACCGCGCGGTCCAGCAGCATGAGCAGCTCCGTCACCCGCTGCTGGAAGGCGACGCCCGCCGGGGTGAGATCGACATGCCGCGTGGAGCGCTCGAAGAGCCGCACGCCGATGTCTTCCTCCAGTTCGCGTATGCGCAGGCTCAGCGGAGGCTGGGCAATGTGCAGCAGGGCCGCGGCACGGGTGAAGTTCCGTTCGCGGGCCACGGTGAGAAAGCTACGCAGGTGACGCAGTTCCATGATCGGCTCGGGATATATACGTCAGAAATATTAATTCATCGATAGATATATATTAGACGAGCTAAATGCGAGCGCGTAGAGTCGCCTTCCAGAATCAAGACATCTCCGGAGGGGGCATGAAGTACCTGCAAGGCAAAGTCGCTTTCATCACCGGCGCGACGTCGGGTATCGGGCTGGCCATCGCGCACCGGCTTGCCCAGGCGGGCGCGCGGCTGGCGCTGCATGGGTTGCCCGACGCGGCGGAGGGCGACGCGCTGTGCCAGGAGCTGGCCCGGCGGTACGACGTCGAGGCGGCGTACTTCCAGGCCGACCTGCGGAACGCCGCTGCGCTCGAAGCGGCCATGCGGCGGGTCCTTGGCGACACCGGCGGCGTCGACATTCTGGTCAACAACGCCGGCATGCAGCATGTCAGCCCGGTCGAGGCGTTTGCACCGGAGATCTGGAACGACATGCTGGCGGTCAACCTCAGCGCCGCTTTCCACACGGTGCGTCTGTGCCTGCCGAGCATGCGCGCGCGCGACTGGGGCCGGATCATCAACATCGCCTCGATCAGCGGGCTGCGCGGACGCTCGGGCAAGTCGGCCTACAACGCCACCAAGCACGGCCTGATAGGGTTCACCAAGTCGATCGCTCTTGAGACCGCGACGACGGGCATCACCTGCAACGCCATCTGCCCGGGGTGGGCGCTGACGCCCATCGTGCAGAAGCAGGTGGATGCTCTCGCCGCGCGCGAACAGCTCGACGACGCCACGGCCACGCACAGGCTCATCAGCCTGCGCCAGCCGTCGGGCAAGCTCGTCAAGGTCGAGCAACTGGCCGCGATGGCCGCCTTCCTGTGCTCGGCCGACGCGGACGAAGTCCGCGGCGCTGCCTGGACCATGGACGGCGGCACCACCGCCGCCTGACCGGACGCCGGCCATGCACTCCGCTTGCATTCTGGGCTGGGGCCACACGCCGTTCGGGCGGCACACGGGGCACACCCTGCAGTCCCTGCTCGCCGAGGCCGTGGCCCAGGCGCTCGCCCACGCCCGGGTTCCCGCCGAAGCCATCGACGCCGTCTACGTGGCGCACTACAACGGCGGTCTGGTGGACGATGCCTTCGTGGCCGGCCTGCCCGCGCTGGCCTGCCCCGCGCTTCGGCACGTACCGGCGACGCGGCTGGAGAACGCGTGCGCGTCCGGCTCGGCGGCGCTGTATGCCGGCATGCAGCGCATCGCGGCGGATCAGGCGCGCCATGTGCTCGTGGTGGGCGCCGAGAAGATGACAGCGGCCGCCGCGCCGGATGTCACGCAATCGCTGGCAAGGGCAAGCTACTGGCCGGAGGAAGGCTCGCGCGGCACGAGCTTCCCGGCGCTGTTCGCGGGGCTTGCCCAGGCCTACGCGGCGGCCTACGGCGATCCCGGCGCGGCCATGGCCCGGATCGCGGCCAAGAACCATGCTCACGGCGCGCTCAACCCGCTCGCCCATCTGCGTCGCCCGCTCGACTTCGACTTCTGCCACACCGTGAGCGAGGCGAATCCGCTGGTGGCGCCGCCGCTGCGGCGTACCGACTGCAGTCTGGTCTCGGACGGCGCGGCCGCACTGGTGCTGGGCCACCGGGAACATCTGGCAGGGGTGCCGCGCGCGGTCGGTTTCCGGGCGGCGCGCCAGGTCAACGACTATCTGCCGCTGTCGCTGCGCCCGCCGCTGTGGTTCGAGGCGCCCGGGCTGGCGTGGCGGCAGGCCTGTGCCGATGCGGGCATCACGCTGGCCGATCTGTCGTTCGCCGAGGTCCACGACTGCTTCACCATCGCCGAACTGATGAGCTACGAGGCGATGGGCCTGGCCGCGCCCGGGCAAGGGCACCGCTGCCTGGAGGACGGAACCGTCCAGCGCGACGGCCGGCTGCCGGTCAACGTATCGGGCGGACTGAAGGCCAAGGGCCATCCCATCGGCGCCACCGGGGTTTCCATGCACGTCATGGCGGCCATGCAGCTATGCGGCGAAGCCGGCGAGATGCAGTTGGTGGCGCCCGATCTGGGCGCGGTCTTCAACATGGGCGGCACTGCCGTCGCCAACTACGTGAGCATTCTGCAACGATTGCGATGAGGCTGCCATGAACGTCGCTGACCTGTTGCGCCGTACTGCGGCGCTGTATCCGCACCGTCCCGCCGTTCTGCTCGGCGAGCACGTGGTGCACAGCTACGCCCAACTGGCGCAGCGTGCAGCCGCGCTGGCCGGGTTCCTGCTCGATCGCCTGAAGCTCGACGCCGGCGCTCGTATCGCCGTGTGGATGCCCAATCGCATCGAGTATCTGGAGATCCAGTACGCCTGCTGGTTCGCCGGCATGACCGTCGTGCCGGTCAACTTCAAGCTGCATCCTCGCGAGCTCGGCTACATCCTGCAGGACAGCGGCGCAAGCGCGCTGTTCATGCACCGCGACCACGCGCACGGCCTGGAACCGGCGCTGGCGGGCGCCGCTTCGCTGCCCGTGCTGGACGTGGCCGGCCCGGCATACGCGCAGGCCTGCGCCAGCGCGCCGGCCACCGCCAGGCCCGCCGCCGACACGGCCTGGCTGTTCTATACATCCGGCACCACCGGCAATCCCAAGGGCGTCATGCAGACGCACCGCAATCTGTACGCCATGACGCTGGCCTACCTGGCCGACGTCGACCCCGTCCATGCCGACGACGCCACGCTCTATGCCGCGCCCATGTCGCATGGCGCCGGCATGTACCAGTTTGCGCACACGCTGGCCGGCGCCCGCCATGTCGTTCCCGAGTCCAGCGGCTTCGACGAGGCGGAGATCCTGGATCTGGCGGCCCGCCAGGGCCCGCTCAGCCTGTTCGCGGCCCCGACCATGGTGCGCCGGCTGACCCGCCATGCCCACAGCCGCCGTCTCTGCGGCGCCGGGCTCAAGACGATCGTCTATGGCGGCGGCCCGATGTATGTGGAGGATCTGCACGAAGCCATCGACGTCTTCGGCCAACGCTTCGTGCAGATCTACGGACAGGGCGAATGCCCCATGGGCATCTCGGTGCTGCCCCGCAAGGTGATCGCCGACACCGGCCACCCGGCCCATGCGGCCCGCATCGCCTCCGTGGGCGTGGCCCAGACCGGCATGGCGATCAGAATCGACAGCGACGACCCGGCGCACGCACCGGGCGAAGTCCTGGCGCGCGGCGATACCGTGATGGCCGGCTACTGGCGCAACCCGGAGGCGACGCGCGCCACGTTGCAGGACGGCTGGCTGCGCACCGGCGACGTGGGCGTGCTCGATGGCGATGGCTTCCTGACGCTGAAGGACCGGGCCAAGGACGTGATCATCAGCGGCGGCAGCAACATCTATCCGCGCGAGGTCGAAGAGGTGCTGCTGCGCCACCCCGCGGTTGCCGAAGTCTCGGTGCTGGGCAGCCCGGACCCGGAGTGGGGTGAACGGGTCGTCGCCTGTCTGGTGCCGGCGGCGGGCGAGCGGCCCAGCCGGCGGCAACTGGACCAGCTCTGCCGCGACCACGTGGCGTCGTTCAAGCGTCCCAAGGCCTACTACGTCCTGCCGGAGCTGCCCAAGAACCACTACGGCAAGGTCCTCAAGACGGACCTCAGGCAGCGGCTGGACGCGCTGGCGGCCACCGCTGGCTGCGAACTCGAATGACCACGGGCCAAAGCGCAAGCCTCGCTCTTCAGGGCGAGGGCTAGCGAGGCAAGCCCATCATTGAGGCCGGCCTCGCCGCCGGCCGGGAGGAGAACGAACATGGATACACCACGCACGGCAGTCGTCACCGGCGCGGCGGGAGAGATAGGCCGGGCCATCTGTGCCGCGCTGCTTTCCGGCGGGCATCGCGTCGTCGCGGTCGACCGGAGCGCCGACGCGCTGGACGAGGCTTTTGCGGGCGTCGCCGGCGATGCGGTGCGCACGTGCTGCATCGACCTGGGCGAGGCGGACGCGGCGCAACGCATCGACTCGGCCGTCCCGTCCGGCTGGGCCGGTGTGGACATCCTGGTCAACAACGCGGCGATCTCGCCCAAGCAGAACGGCAAGACCAGCGGCCTGGCCGAACTCAGCCTGCAGGAGTGGAACGAGGTACTGCTCGTGAACACGACGGTGCCCATGCTGCTCGCGCGCCATTGGGTGCCGTCGATGGCGCGACGTGGCTGGGGCCGCGTCGTCAACATTTCGTCGCGCGCCGGCCGCTCGCAGGCCAATGCCGCGGGGCCGTCCTACATGACATCCAAGGCCGCCATACTCGGCCTTACCCGGTCCATCGCCAGCGAATTCGCGAACCGGGGAGTGACGGCCAACGCCGTGGCGCCGGGCCTGGTGTCCACGCACATGACGCGGCAGTTGTCGGAAGACATGTACGCGGCCATCTGCAGCCGCATACCCATGGCCCGCACCGGCCAACCCGCCGAGATCGCCGCGGCAGTGGCATTCCTCGCCTCCGACGGCGCCGGCTATGTCACGGGAGCCTGCCTGGATGTGAACGGCGGCGCGTTCATGACATAGAAAACCGGCATCCCCCCACACACCTTTCGCCCTACCTAGAACACCGGAGACAATCATGATCGGACACCCACGCCTGGCCGCGCTTCTCGGCGCCTTCGCCCTGACTGCCTCGGCCCATGCCGCCTTTCCCGAGCGGCCCATCACCTTCATCGTGCCGTTTCCGCCGGGCGGCAGCACGGACACGCCGTCGCGCATCGTGGCCGAAAAGATGGCCGGCATCCTGGGCCAGCCCATCGTCGTCGAGAACCGGGCCGGCGCATCCGGGCAGATCGGCGCCTTCGCGGCCGCCCGCGCCAAGCCGGACGGTTACACCATGGTGATGATCGCCTCGGCCACGCACACCCTGCCCGGGGTGACCGGCAAGACGCTGCCCTACGACCCGGTCAAGGACTTCCGGGCCGTCGGCACGTTCGTCACGCTGCCGCTGGCCCTGGTGGGCAACGTCGGCCTGCCCGCGACATCGCTGGCCGAGCTGGTTCCGTACCTGCGCGAGAACGGCGACAGGATTGCCATCGGTGTGCCGTCCACCGGTTCGGTCGCCCACTTCTCGGCCGAGAAGTTCCTCGCCGCGGCCAAAGCGCACCCGGTCATCGCGCACTATCAGGGAGACTCCGCCATCCTGACCGACCTGATCGGCGGCAACATCCAGCTCGGCGTGTTCTCCGGCTCCAGCGCGGCGCCCATGGTGGCCTCGGGCAAGGTGCGCGGCTACGCCGTGGCCGGCGCCACGCGGCTACCGATGCTGCCGGACGTGCCGACCGTGGCCGAGGCCGGCATGCCCGATGTCATGCTGGAGGCCTGGTACGGCATCGCCGTGCCGGCCGGCACGCCGGACGAGACGATCGCGACGCTCAACGACGCCCTGAAGCAGGCGCTGGCCGATCCGCAGACCGCGCAGGCGCTGCGCGAACGCGGTTTCCAGCCGAAGTACTCGAGCGCGGCGGATCTGGACCGGACGCTGGTCGAAGAACCGAAGGCCTGGGAAGCGCTGGTGCGCGAGAACCAGATTACGTTCAAGCAGTGACGCGGACGGTACACCGGCATGAAACTGAGCACTTTCGATATCCATGGCTCGCGCCACATCGGCGCCTTGGTGGATGAGCACACCATCAGCGTTTTCGAGCCGTCGCACTCACCCTATTTCGCCGACATGCTGGCGCTGATCGACGGCGGCGCGGACGCACTGGAACATGCGCGGCAGCTCGCCCGCCGTCCCGTGCGCACGGTCGATCTCGCGCAGGCGCGCCTGCTGGCGCCGCTGCCGCGGCCCCGGCAGATGCGCGATTGCTACAGCTTCGAGCAGCATGCCAAGCAGGCGCGCACCAAACGCCACCTGTTCGGCGTGCAGGGCTTTCCGACCGATCCCGACAAGGTCGAGCTGCCGGCGATCTGGTACGAGCGCCCGCTGTACTACAAGTGCAACGTGCATTCGGTGGCCGGCCATGATGCCGTCGTGCAGTGGCCGCGTTATGCCGACACCCTGGATTACGAGCTGGAGTTCGCCATGGTGACGGGCGTCGCAGGCAAGAACATTGCCAGGCAGGACGCATCCCGCCACATCTTCGGCTATTGCATCTACAACGATTTCAGCGCGCGCGACGAGCAGTATCGCGAAATGGCCGGCGGCCTGGGGCCGGCCAAGAGCAAGGACTTCGATACCGGCAACGTGCTCGGGCCCTGGCTCGTCACCGCGGACGAGATCCCCGACCCTTACGGTATGCGCATGCGGGCCTGGGTGAACGGCGAGCTCTGGTCCGAAGGCAGCAGCTCGACCATGTACCACCGTTTCGACAGCATCCTGCACCACGTCTCGTCGGACGAGACCATCCTGCCCGGCGAGGTGTTCGGCTCGGGCACGGTGGGCAACGGCTGCGGCCTGGAACTTGGCCGCTTCCTGGCCGACGGCGACATCGTCGAACTGGAAGTCGAAGGGCTCGGCAGGCTGCGCAACCGGGTGCACCGCCCGGCGCCGTAATGGCGTTTGAGCGTTTGAGCCTGCCGGGCGGGCTGGGCAGGCTGGGCAGCGGTCCGCGCGTGGCCGCCGCTGTTCCGTGCATTGGAAACAAGGGAAAGGGCGATAATCATAGGGTGAAGCCGGTGCAGCCCGCATACGAGCCCGCAGCCAATTTCCGATGTACGGAACGTTTTGTCGATCCGATTGACCGCGGCCCCGCGACTGACGAATCATCCCAGGCACGAGATGCGGATTCCCTGCGCCCGCTGCGGCACGGGTCTGTTTTCTGATCATGTTGAAAGGGCGGCAGGCGCCGCCGGGAGAAATGTCGATGAAGCGAGCTGCCATTGTTTCCGCGTTGCGTACGCCGGTAGGAAAGTTCGGGGGCGGGCTCAAGGGCGTTCCGGTGGAAGAGCTGGGCGCGATCGTGGCCCGCGCTATCGTCGAGCGCACGGGCCTGGACCCCGCGCGCATCGACGACGTGGTCTTCGCGCAGAGCTACATGAACGGCGAGACGCCCTGCACCGGCCGCTGGGTGGCGTTGCAGGCGGGCTTTCCGATCGAGGTGTCGGGCATGCAGCTCGACCGTCGCTGCGGCGGCGGGCTGCAGGCGATCGCCACCGCGGCGATGATGGTGCAGACGGGTGCGGCCGACGTCGTCATGGCTGGCGGCGTGGAGAGCATGAGCAATGTGGAGTACTACACCACGGCCATGCGCTGGGGCAGCCGCGCCGGTTCCGCCGTCCTGCACGACCGCCTGGACCGCGGGCGCGAGCGTTCCCAGCCGGAATCGCGGTTCGGCCGCATCAGCGGCATGATCGAGACGGCGGAGAACCTGGCGCGCGACTACGGCATCACGCGCGAAGCGTCCGACGCCTTCGCGGTGCGCAGCCATCATCGGGCGGCCGCGGCGTGGGAAGCCGGGTACTTCGCGGACGAAGTGGTGCCGGTGCAGGTTCCGCAGCGCCGGGGCGATCCCCTGATCATCGACCGCGACGAGGGCGTGCGCGCCGATTCGACGATCGAATCCTTCGCCGGCCTCAAGCCCATCATGCGCGACGGCGTGGTGACGGCCGCCAATGCATGTCAGCAGAACGACGCCGCGTCGGCCTGCCTGGTGGTGGCCGAGGATAAACTGGCCGAGCTCGGCCTGGAGCCGTCGGCGTGGCTGGTCGGCTGGGCGGCCGCGGGCTGCGAGCCTTCGCGCATGGGCATCGGCCCGGTGCCCGCCGTGCAGAAGCTGCTGGCGCGCACGGGCCTGACGTTCGACCAGATGGACCTGGTCGAGCTCAACGAGGCCTTCGCCTGCCAGGCGCTGGCCTGCGTCAAGGGCTGGGGCAGCTCGATGGACGAACTGGCGGACCGCCTCAACGTCAACGGCTCCGGGATCTCGCTGGGCCATCCCGTCGGGGCGACCGGCGTGCGCATCATGACCACGCTGCTGCACGAGCTGGAGCGACGCAAGCAGCGCTACGGGCTCGAAACCATGTGCATCGGCGGCGGCCAGGGCATCGCGGCGATCTTCGAGCGCGCGTAAGCGGCGTCTGCGCTGCGCGCGGGGGGGCCGCGGAGGCTGGCCGTGCTGTCCGATGCGACCCGGCGCGATGGCGCGGCACGATCGAGGTAACGCGGATGGACGCGAGCAGGAGCGATGGACGCGAAGACCGATAGCCCCGGCATGCCGGGCGGCGCGCCGTTCGCCGCCGTCGCCTCGCGGCCCGTCGTTGCGCCGTTCGCCCGCGCGCTGGCGGTGCTGGCGGCCTTCGTGCCCGGAGAAACGTGGCTGGGCAACCGCGATCTGTCCGTGCGCACGGGCCTGCCCGCCTCGACCGTGACGCGCATCGCCCAGACCCTCGTTGTGCTGGGCTATCTCTTTCGCGATGACGAAGGGCGCAAGTATCGTCTGGCGCCGTCGGCGCTGGCGCTGGGCTATGGCGCCACGGCCAATTCCGACGTGCAGCGCCTGGCCTGTGCATGCATGCAGGCCTTCGCCGAACGCCACCGGCTGCATGTGAACCTGAGTTCGCGTGATCGCCTGGACATGATCGTGCTGGAGAGCTGCCGCAGCGTCCAATCGGCGCTGGCGCTCAACCTGTACGTGGGCGTGCGGCTGGGCATCGCGTCCTCGCCGATGGGCTGGGCGTTCCTGGCCGCGCTGCCCGAGCTCGAGCGCTACTACCTGCTGGAGAACGTCGAGCGGCGCACGCCCCGCGACTGGCCCCGGCTGCGCCGTCGCACCAGCGAGGCGCTGGCCCAGATGAGCCGGGTCGGCTTCTGCTCGTCGCTGGGGGAATGGGAGAGCGAAATCGGCATCGTGGCCGCACCCTTGCTGGTGGAAGGGCACGCGCCGCTGGTGCTGGCCTGCGTGGGTACGAGTCAGCAGATGACGCGTGCGCGGGTGGAGCGCGAGATCGGGCCGCAGTTGCTCGCCACCGTTTTCTCCATCCAGCAGAAGGTGGCGTCTTGATGAACGACAAGAGTGAGTGCGCCGGCGTGTCCGTGCAGACCGTGCAGCGAGGCATGCAGGTCCTGCGCGCCTTCCGCTCCGAGCGCGCGCCGCTGTCGAACGCCGAACTGGTGCGACGCACCGGCCTGTCCAAGGCCACGGTGTCGCGTTTGACCAGCACCCTGCTGCACCTGGGGTTTCTGCGGCACGTGCCGGGCGGGCGCGAGTTCGAGCTGGGCGCCGCGCCCGTCGGCATCGGCCATGCCTATCTCGCCGGCAGCGAGCTGCTGCGTATCGCCAACCCGTTCCTGCAGGCGCTGGCCGACGAGCTCGACGTGTCGGTTGCGCTCAGCATCCGCAACGACCTGGAAATGCTCTATGTCGGCTACCGGGCCAGCCATCGCGTGCGCACCTTGCGCCTGGGGGTCGGCTCTCTGCTGCCGCTGGGCACCACGTCCATCGGCCGCGCCTACCTGTGGGGCCTGCCGCTGGACGAGCGCGAGGATTTGCTCGAGCAATTGCGCCGCAACGCGGGCGATTCGGCGCCGGACCTGATGCGCGGCATCGAGCAGAGTTTCGATGAATTGCGGCGGACCGGAGTCTGCTCGGTGCTGGCGGGCTATCAGCGCGATGCGTACGGCATCGCGCTGCCTGTAGTGGTGGGCCGCAGGCGCATCGTGATGAGCATGAGCTGCGGGCGCGCGCGGATGCTCCCGGACCTCGCTGCGGAGAGCAAGCTCATCGTACCGGTGCTGCGCAGGGCGGCCGAGCGGTTCCAGGATCAGCTCGCCGATTTCGACGGCGAGCTGTGAGGCGGCACCGGCAGGGGCCGATGCGGCAGTCGGGCAGAGCCCGGGACCCTGTCTGGACCGGCATCGGGCGTTTATCATGAGCCATCATTCACCCTGGAAGGTTACCGATGGAGCTCAACGAGAAAGTTATCGTCATCACTGGCGCATTCGGGCAACTGGGCAGTGCCGTCGCACGGATGGTCACACGCGCGGGCGGCCGGGCCGCGCTGGTGGACGTGGTGCCCGGCAACGCGCCGGACGCCGGCCCGGCGTGGCAGGCCGACCTGGCCTCGCTGCCGGATGCCGAGCGGGTCATGCAGGACATCGCGCAGCATGTCGGCGGCATCGACGGGCTGGTGAATGTGGCGGGCGGATTCACCTGGCAGACGCTGCAGGGCAGCGCCGACCTGGCGGAGTGGGGGCAGATGTTCTCCATGAACGTCGTGACGTGCGTGAACGCGTCCAAAGCCGTTCTGCCGCATCTGCAGCGCCGCGGGAGCGGGCGCATCGTCAATATCAGCGCTGCCGGCAGCCTCAAGGCGGCAGCCGGCATGGGCGCGTACGCGGCCTCGAAAGCGGGCGTGGCGCGCTTCACGGAGGCGTTGGCCGACGAGTTGAAAGCCGAGCGGATCACCGTGAACGCGGTCCTGCCCAGCATCATCGACACGCCCAGGAACCGCGCCGACATGCCCGATGCGGATTTCAGCGCATGGGTGACGGCGGACGAGGTGGCGTCGGCCATCGGTTTCCTGCTGTCCGACGCTGGCCAGGGCGTCACCGGGGCATTGCTGCCCGTCACCGGCCGGGTGTGAGCCGGCGCCGGTGAGCCGAGCGTCGACCCCTAGCGGATCTTCCAGCCCAGCGGGCGCTGGGCGGCGATCTCGCGCTCCAGCGCGTCGCGCTGCTCGGGATGGGCGACGCCCAGCATCCTGTCGATGCGCTGGGACAGCGTCAGGCCGCGCAAATCGGCGATGCCGTGTTCGGTGACGATGACGCACGAGCAACTGCGCGGCACGGTCACCGGGCCGCTCAGCGAGGCGACCACGCGGCTTTGGCCGCGGGCCATGGACGGCAGGGCGATGATGGGGACGCCGTTCTTGCTGGCATGGGCACCGCGCAGGAAATCCACCACGCCGCCGACCGCGCCCACATAGGCGCCGCCGGCGGCCTCGGAGTTCACCTGACCGGTCAAGTCGACCTCCACCGCCGAGTTGATGGCGGTGAAGCGGTTCAGGCCGGCGAGCACGCGCGCATCGTGCGTGTAGGCCGTGCTGCGCAGCGCCAGGCGCGGGTTGCGGTGCGCGAAGCGCCTCAGGCGCGGGCCGCCGATGAGCACGCCGCCTATCGTCAAGCCGGTGTCCACGCCCTTGCGGGCATTGGTCAGTGCGCCGGATTCGGCCAAGCCGATGATGCCTTCGCCCAGGCTGCCCGAATGCAGGCCGAGATCCCGGTGCCCGGCCAGGGCGGCCAGCACGGCATCCGGGATGGCCCCGATGCCGGTCTGCAGGGTCGCGCCGTCCGGCACGATCGACGCGACGTTGCGGCCGATCGCCTGTTCGATCGGCCCGGGCTCGCGCGCATCCGTGCCGGGGTCGTCGTCCTGCGTCTGGATGAGCAGGTCGATATCGCTCTCGCGCAGGTACGGGCCGCCATGCGTCCAGGGCACGCAGGGGCAGACTTCGGCGAGGATGGCGCGCGCGCCTTCCAGGGCCGGCACCAGGTATTCGCGCGCCATGCCCAGACTGTATCGGCCCTGTTCGTCCGGCGGTGAGACCTGCAGCAGCACGACGTCCACGCGCAGCGCCCCGCGGCTGAGCAACCCGGGCAGGGCGGAGTAGTTGTCCGTGACGATGTCGAGCACGCCGGCCTGCGCGAGCGCGCGGTTCGAGCCGCTGCCGCAATAGGCCAGATAATCGAAGGCGTCGGCATATTCGGGCTGCAGGATCGTCTCCAGCCCCTGGCCGATACCGAGGAACAAGCGCGTGCGTCCGATCTGGTGCCGTTGCGCTGCTAGCGCGCGCAGCAGGGTGCGTGGATGGGCGTCGGCCTGGCCGAACGTTACGGTGTCGCCCGGACGGATGTACTGCGCCAGTTCGATGGTTGCTGCTTGCGCCATGGGCCGGATGCCTGCGTGAATGTGGCGCGAGATTGGTCGACCCGAGGCCGGACGTCAATCAGCGGCCAGAGATTGTTCCGTACGCCGGAATCATAGTGCAGCGCGGATGCGTCTGCCGGTGCGGCTTGCTCGAGAGGCGTGCGGGTCTCGGTCCCGATGCCTGGCCGTGCCGTGCGCACTCCATCGAAGGCACGGCGGCGGGCTGAATCGACGTTCACCGCATCACCAGCCCGCCATCCACCAGCACCACCTGCCCGGTCACGAAGCGCGCCCAGTCCGAGGCCAGGAACAGCACGGGGCCGGCCACGTCCTCGGGCGTGGCGACGCGGCGCAGCGGGGTCTGCGCGGCGAGCTGCTCGCGCACGCTCTCGCGGGTGGCGCGGCTGGCGTCGGTGGGCCAGACCAGGCCGGGCGCGATGCCGTTGACGCGGATGCCGTGCGGGCCGAGGTCGGCGGCGAGCTGGCGGGTGAAGCCGGCCAGGGCCGCCTTGGCGGTGGCGTAGTCGGGGTAGGGCACCAGGGGCTGATCGGCAAGGTCGGTGAGGATGTTGACGATGCTGCCGCCGGCACGCTGGCGCATGCCGGGCAGTACGGCCTGGCACACGTGGTAGGCGCTCTGCACCGCGCCGTCGAACTGGGCCTGGAAGGCGTCCCAGCCGAGGTCGGCGAAGCGCGGCCGGCGGTCCGGATCGAAGCGGTAGGGATGAAAGGCATTGTTGACGACGGCATCGATGCGGCCGGCTTCGCGCAGGATCTCGGCGACCATGGCGTCGACCTCGTCGCGCCGCGTGACGTCGGCGCGCACGGCCCACGCGTCGCCGCCCGCGGCGATGCAGCGCGCCACGGTGGCCTGGGCCGCCGCCGTGTTCTCCCGGTAGTTGACGGCGACCAGAGCGCCTTCGCGCGCGAAGGCCCCGGCGATGGCCGCGCCCAGGCCGCGGCTCGCGCCGGTCACGAGGATGACTTTGTCCTTGAAGTCCATGGTGGTCTCCGCGGGCGCGATCAGCCGCGCAGCAGTTCGGGCGCGAGGACGCTGCGCACGCCGATCGGCTGTTTGACGAGGCCGAGCGCGTGGTAGGCGTCCGCGGCCGCCTGGAGGGAGGCGGGGTCGAGCGTGCCCAGGCCCTCGCGGCGGGTCAGTTCGGAAACGCTGGCGCGGGCGCGCAAGGCGATGATGTCGCGGTTGAGCTCGACATCCTGCCCGTCGATGGCGCGGCGCACAGCCAGTTGCGCGGCTTCGTCCTGGTGCTCGATCATCCAGGCGGTGCTGCGGCGGAACGCGAGGCCGGCGCGGCGCAACAGGTCCGGCTGTTCCTGGTAGGTGGCTTCGCGCGCCACCAGCAGGTCGCTCGAATAGTTCAGGTGGTCGGCCACGGCGATCACCCGCGCCTCGCCCAGGCCGCGCCGGCGCGCCAGCGCCAGCCCCGTGTCGGTGGCCGCGGTGGCGTCCACGCGGCCTTGCATGAGGGGCACGAAGTTGAGCACGCCGGTCACGACGATCTCCACGTCCTGTTCGCTCAAGCCGGCCTGCTGCAGGAGGATCTGCAGGTTCTGCCGGGTGCCGCTCGCCAGGCTGTACACGCCGATGCGCTTGCCCTTGAGGTCCGCCGGCGTGTCGATGCCGCTGGCGGGCAGGCTGACGACGTTGAATACGTTCTGCGGATAGATGTCGTAGAACGCACGCAGGGGCGCGCCCTGGTCCAGCGCGGCGAAGAACGAACCCGGATCGGTGAAGGCCACCTCGGCCTGGCCGCTGAGCAGGTTGCGCACGGCATCCCCGCCGCCCGCGCCGGGTAGGTAGGCCAGGTCCAGGCCCTCGGCGCGGAAGAAGCCCTTGTCGGGTTCGGCGAGCAAGTTGACGACTTCGGTGATGGGCTTGCTCCAGCCGGCGAGGGCGAGCCGGCGCGGCTCGGCCGCGCGCAGCGCGAGGTGCGGCAGGGCCAGGGTGGCGAGCGCGCCGCAGGCGGCGCGGCGCAGGAAGGTGCGTCTCATGGCGATGTGCCTTCGTGGTGGGAGGGAGCGTAGCGGCGCAGCAGGTGGCGCTGCAGCCAGACAACGGCCTGATAGACGATCAGGCCGAGCACAGTGATGAGGATGAGCACGGCGAACATCAGCGGAGTGTCCATCGAGCCCTGGGCCGCGATGATGAGCGCGCCCAGGCCGTGGGTGGCACCGATGAACTCGCCGACGACGGCGCCGACCAGCGCCAGGACCGCCGCCATGCGCAGCCCGGCCAGGATGCCCGGCAGGCCGGCCGGCACCTTGAGCTGCCAGAGCGTCTGCCAGCGCGTGGCGCGCAGCGTGCGGAACAGGTCGCGATGGGTGGCGTCGACTTGGCCGATGGCGGTGCAGGTGTTCTCCAGCAGGGGAAAGAAGCAGACCAGCGCGGTGATGACCACCATGGGCAGCGTGCCGAAGCCCAGCCACACGGTCAGCAGCGGCGCCAGGGCGAGCTTGGGCACGACCTGGCTCGCGACCACGTAGGGCATGGCGAGCCGGTGCAGCCAGGCGGATTCGCCCAGCAGCAGGCCGCAGGCGAAGCCGACCAGGCCGCCCGCCAGCAGCCCCAGCAGCACTTCCAGTGTGGTCTGTGCGATGTGGGGCCAGAAGTAGCCGGACGCGATGCCGCGCCACAGCGCTGCGCCGACCGCCGACGGTGCCGGCAGGACCAGGGCCGACCAGGCGAAGGCGCGCGCACCGGCTTCCCAGGCGAGCAGCGCGCCGGCCAGCAGCAGGGCCGACCAGAGGCGGGTGCTGGTCATGGCCGGCGCAGCCCTCGGCCGGCGTCGCCGGCCGCTGTCCGGGCGGCAAGCCGCATTGCCGGCCGAGCGGCATGCAGGCCGCGAGGTGGACGAGGCTTGCGCTTCGGCCCGTGGTCAGTCGCGGTAGGGCGCATGGGCCTCGGCCGCTTGTTCGGCGGACATGTCGATGTCGACCACGCGTACGAGGTCGAGCAGGCTGTAGCGGCCGTCGTGGTGCCAGCCCGGCTCCGGCTGGGCGGTGGCGCCCAGGGCGCAGATGCGGGTGAAGCCCGCCTCGCCCAGCCGGGGGGCGAGGGCGAACAGGCGCGCAGGGTCGGCGGCGATGCCGACTGTCTGCAGATGGGCGCCGTGCACGGCGAGCGCATCGATGGCGTCCTCCAGCCGGTCGACCGCCACCACGCAGGCGGTACGGTTCAGGGCGCTGCCGGGCGCGAGGCCGGCAGCGTCCAGATAGGCGACGCCCCAGGGCGAGTGCGGCGAACCCAGCACGCTCACGCGCCCCTCGCCGCCGAGGGCCCGCCGTTCCAGCCCCTGGCGCCAGCGGGCGGCGGCCTGCGCCTCCTCCAGCGTGAGCTTGCGCTGCGTGTAGCGGTGGGCCAGGGCGGCCAGTTCGCCGGCCAACAACTGCGCGAAGGCTTCGGGTGCCACCGGGCCGCCGCGTTCCACATAGAAGCACTGCGGCGAATAGCAGCCCTGTTGGTCCCAGCGCGCCAGGTCCAGCGCGGCGAGGCGGGCGGTGGACTGCGCCTGCCGGGTGTCCAGCGCCGCCGCGGCGACCAGGCCGGCGCTGATCCTGTGGCCGTGCGCGAGCACGCGCGTGCCGGCAGGGGCCAGGGCATGCCAGGACGCGATCGCCGTATCGCCGCCATAGACGATCAGCACCTCGGCCTCGGCGGCGAGGGCGCGGTTCGCCGCGAGATCGTCGCCCGGCCACCAGAGAACGGCGACGGTATCGGCCAGCCGCGGTTCGACGGCGGCCAGCGTGCGGGCGAACCAGCCGGCGAACCAGGGCTCGTCGCTCGGAAGCTTGCCGACGGTGCCGGTCTTGGTGAGCAGGCCGGCGACGAGCGTCCACAGTGGCAGGGCCGGTACGTTGCCGGCCCAGACATGTCCGAGCAGGCGCGGCCCGTAGGCGCGCGACCACCCGCCGCGCGGACGCGGACGGAAGTCGTCGAGCAGGCCGGGTTCGCCGAAGTCCTCGGCCAGCCAGCGCAGCAGTTGTGGCCGGCGAAAGGCCTTGAGCGCAGCGTTCAGGCCCAGGCGCACCATCTCCGGATCGAAGCCGGTGATGACGGGCAGCAGGCGCTCGGCCTCGCGGCGGCCGGGGTCGTCGGGGTCGAGCATGCGCGCGATCACCCGGTCGATCACCGCGACGATGTCCAGTACCGGCATGTGCGCCAGACTGCGGCGCGCCGCAGCGCGCACGGCGGCTGCGGCGGCGCTCACCTGCCCGGCGTTGGCGCGCGCGAGTCGAATGGCGGCGCGCTGGCCGTGCGCGCCGAACTCGCGCACGACGGCGGCGGATTCGCCCAGCAGCGCCGGGTCCGCGACGTAGCCGCCCATGGCTTCGAGGGCCGCGGCAGCGCCTTGCGGCGGCGGTGCAGGCCCGTCGGCCGCGGGCGGCGTCGGGTCTGCGTCGGTCCGCGCCGCCACGGCGCGCGTGGCCGGCACTGCGGGCGGGCTGCTGGGCGGCCGGGCGTTCATGCCCGGGCCGCGGCGAGAAACGCGTCCATGGCCAGCGAGCAGCCCTTGGCCTGCGCGCCCTCGGCGCGGCCGAGCAGGCGAAAGCCGCCGTCGACTGCGACGCCCACGTCCTCGGTCAGGATGGTCACGACGGAATTGAGGTTGGCGAGATCGGTGTGCGCCAGGATGCCGCGCTCGCCCGGGGCAACGTCCTGCCCGGTCATCGGGTCCACGACGCGCGAGCGTATCCAGTGCGGGCCGGACTTCACGGCGGGCTGGCTGGCATTGCCCTCATCGTAGAACTGGGTGCTCAGCTCCGTCATGCCGTACATGTTGATGCAGTCGTGAGCGGCGACCCCGAACGTGTCGCCCAGCGCGCGATAGAACTCGCTGGCGGGCATCTCGCGCGACTGCCCCTTGAAGCCGCCGGTATCGAGCACGCGGCTGCCCGGGGGCAGCACGCAGCGCCGGCCGCGCTCGCGCAGGGCGTCCATGGCGTGGACGAAGCCGTAGCTCGCGCCCAGCAGCGCAAACGGCGCGCCGCCGACGCATGCCTCGTCCAGCATGGCGCACAGCCCGTCCACGTCCAGGCCGTCGGGGCCGACGAGATAGCGGCTGCCGGGCGCGCCGAAATGTTCGAGCGCCAGCGCGAGATAGTGCGCGAGCGAGGAATTGGGCATCATCGCTTCGGTCGGAAAGAGCACGCCCATGCGGATCTTCGCGTCGCCGCGCATGAAGCGCGGCGCGAAGTTCAGTGTCATGGAGGCGTCGTACACGCGCAGGTCCGGATGGAAGTGGCGCCCGCGCGCATCGGCCCGTGTCGTGCCGCTGGTCATGAACACCCGCTCGCACTGCTCGGCCGGCACGCAGCTCAGGGTGAGGTCCTTGAAGCCATCGATGGGTACGGCCGGAATGTCGTGCCAATGGCGCACGGTGCGCGGGGTGCGGCCCTGCTGCACGCAGTAGCGCTGGAAGGCCGGGTTGTGCTGGAACTGGCGGGCGTAGGCGCGCAGGGCGAACGCGCCGAACTGCGCGTCGGTGGCGTCGGTGCGCTGCATGAAGGCCAGCAGCTCGGCTGCTAGGGCCTGGGCGTCGGGAGTGGTCACGTTTGCCGCATCCTGGGTGGGGCCGGCGGCTGCCGGCTGGCATGCTCCGGACGGGATGGCAAACGGGCCCGCTGAGGGCGGCAACCCCGCACGCATGGCGCAGGGCGCGATGCGGCAGGCAGCTCTCCTTACGTCGGCATGATCCGAGTCAAGTTCACGGGTTCGATTGGCGTCATCTCAGCGTCCGCCGTCAGGCAGGACACACCCCGGAGCGAGATCGATTATACGCGTGAGGTGGCGCGGCGGAGTCCGCCGCGCGGCCTCATGGCCTCGATGCCATCCCTTTCAAGGTCTTTCGAGCTTGATCATTCAAGTTGCAGATTGCCCGGGAATTTCCGTGCTACCTGGGAGCTGAAAACACCTCCAGCGCAAGCCCAAGGCTGCCCAGGCCAAAGGCTATATCGATGGCTCTCTCGCTCGTTCCCGCGTGAGAAAAGCCCAAGGTCGGTCCGCTGCTGCTCACCCGCCACCGACGGTGGCAACCGGGACAACAGCGCCGTCGATCGTTCCTTGTCAATCAAGCCGTGGGGAAAAGGTCTTGAAAGGGATGGGCCTCACGGCTTGACGACGTGCCAGACTTCCTTGAAGTTGTCGCCGTTCTTGTCGCCGGGGTTGGCGTCCTTGTCGAACAGGTAGAGCGGCTGGCCCTTGTAGGCCCATTGGCGGGTGCCGTCGTCGCGTGTGATGACGGCATAATCGCCTTCGTCCTGGTCCGACGCTTGCGCAGCGACGGGCGGCCAGGCCTGGGCGCACGGGCCGTTGCAGGCGCTCTTGCCGCTGCCGGGGGCGTCCTTGTCGAAGGTATAGACCGTCATGCCCTTGGCGTCCACGAGGATGCCGTCGGCGGTTTTCAGGGGCGGGGCGGCCAGGGCCGCGGGGCCGATCAGAACGCTGGCGGCCAGCGCGAGTGCAGGGAAGAAGTGGCGAGCGCAACGCATGGTGTCCTCCTTGGGGACGGGGTGATTCCCGGATCATGGGCCGGCCTGGGTCAGGTCAGCCGCCAACCAGCATGCCGAGCACGAAGACGCCGAGCACGGCCCACACCACCGCCGCGACGATGGCGCGGCGCATGACGGCCCGGATCGCGGCGATCAGCATCAGCACGCCGAGAATGAGCCAGACATAATTGAACAGCCCCGGGCTCATGCCGAACGCCCCGGCGACCCCGCTCAGGAAGTCGTCCACGGCGCCGGCCAGGCCGCCGAACAGGCTGCGCAGCGCGTCGACCACGAAGCGAATCGCCCCGCCGACGAGCTCGCCCAGCCAGGCAAAGAAGCCGTTGCCGCTTTCCATGTCCATGCCGGCGCCGACGCAGGTCAGCGCCCGCTCACCTCCCACATCACGTCCACGCCCTTGTCGAGCGCCTTGCGCAGCATGTCTAGCAGGGGCTGCGCGCGCTGGCGCAGGCTGACGTACTGCTGCGCCTGGGCGCGTTCCTTGGGATCGTCTTCGTCGAAGGCGGGTTCGCTGCTCTGGCCGATCGCGCGCTCGATGCCGGCGATCGCCGCCGGGAGCTGCTCGGGCGTGAACACCCCGCGCGCCTCGGCCACGGTGTCGCCGCTCTTGCCGGCGGCTTTCAGCAGTGGCTTGGCATGTTCGCCCAGCATGATGAATTCGCCGGTCGCCTTGGAGCGGAAGGTATAGATCATGTCGTTGTCCTTGTCCCTATGGGGCGACGAGCGCCGCAAATACTGTACCTCACCGCGCCAGCCGGCAGCGCGCGCGATTGCTACGGGTTGTTGACAGGTGCTGCCGGCATCGCACCTGGGCGCCACCGGGTCCGCCGCCGCGCCATCATGGCGACCGGACCGAAATGAGGGCGGCGCGATGCGGCAGCGTGGGTGGTGGCTCGGGGTATGCGTGGTGGCGGCCTGTCTGGGGCTCGCGCCGCTCATGGCGAAAGCCGCCGACGATTTCTCGTGCGGGCCCTCGCAGCTCGGTTCGCCCTGCGGCGAGGCAGGGCCGGCCACGCTCGCCGTGCCGGGGGCGGGCGCGGGGGCCGGCAACCCCGTCCACCTGGCTACCGGCAACAAGCACCAGCGCGAGATCGATCTTCCCGCACTGCCCGGCGTGCTGGGGCTGACGTGGGGCCGGCAGTACAACGCGCAAGACCCGCGGGCCGGCGCCTTCGGCCCGGCCTGGGCCCATGTCTACGACACGCGCATCGTGCGCGCAGGCGGCATGTTGCAGATCGTGCAGGCCGACGGCAGCCGCATCGATTTTCGGGTCCTGCCGGGCGACGCCGAACGCTGCGCGTCGGACGATCCCGCGCATGGCGAACTGATTCGGCTGCCGGGTGGGGGCTATCGGTGGCGCTGGCCGGACGGGCGCACGCTCGTCTTCGACCATGGCGGCCTGCTGGTGGAGATCTGCGCGCCGACCGGCCACCGCCTGCGCATTCAGCGCGGCCTGGTGCCGGGGCAGCCGCTGTATGGCCAGGTGCTGCGCGTCGTCGATCCGGCCGGCCGCATGCTTCAGGTGCAGCACGATGCGCAAGGCAGAATACAGCGCGTCAGCACACCGGCCGGCGTGCTCGAGTATGCCTATGACGACGCCGGCCGGCTCGTCGATGTGCGCTTTCCCGACGGGCACCGGCGGGAGTATCGCTACGCGCCCGGTCTGCGTGCGGCGCTCGCGTCGCTCGGCGTGCGCCGGCCCGACGGGGGGCGCACGCAGCTAGGGGCGTGGCAGTACGACGATGCCACCCGGGTCGTGGCGAGCGACCTGGGCATCGGCGCGCGCGGGCGCCTGCGCTTTCAGTATGAAGAGGGTGGGCATGGCGAGCGGATCACGCGCGTGAGCGACGACGCGGGTGGCCGCACCCGCTTCGTGCTCGCGCCCCAGGGCAGTCGCTACGTGGTGGTGGCCGCCGAGGGCGACGGCTGCGTTGGTTGCCCGCCCCTGGCGTCGGGCGCGAGCCGGGGGGCAGCCCTCCCGGTGGCCGGGGCCGCGACGCTCGTGCACGACGAGGAGGGCAGGCTGCTCGAAGTCCAGCGGCCGAGCGTGCTGGCGGGACGCTCCCGCCGGCTGCGCCTGGTCTGGGACACCGTGGCCGACGGCGAGACTGCGGTGCGCTTGCCGGTTGCGATCATAGAGACGGGATGGCGGCCCGCGACGCCGGCGCCGCAGCGGCTGGCGCGCGCCTGGACGCTGAACTGGATCTGGCAGGCGGGTGGGTTCCGCCTGGCCGGGGCGCGGGCGCCGGCAGATGCAGCCGAAGCGGATGCGCTCGTCGGCTGGCCCGCAGCGGCGCCGGATTCGGCCGCCGGTTGGCCAGGCCTGCGTGTGGAACGCGACGACTTCGGCGCCGTGCTGGCCTGGTCGTCCGCCGCGTCCGGCCGGGAGCGTCACGAGCTTGCGGCGTCGGGCGCGGTGCTCGCCCGGCATTTCGCGGATGGTCGGGCCTGGACGTATCGGCGCGATACCCAGGGGCGTCTGCTCGGTTTGGCGGCCGAGGGTGTGCAGGTGGACGTGGCCTGGCAAGAGGGGCAGGCCGTGGAAATCCGGCAGGCGGAGGAACGGGAGCGGCGGCAATACGACGCCCAGGGCCGGCTCAGCGTGCGCGAGCGCCGGCGCCCGGCCGACGGCCCCGAACGGTGGTCCGCGGTGGATCGCTATATGCACGACGACCAGGGCCGTCTGGTGCGCCATGACCTGGCGGAAGGCGGCGCGCTGCACTATCGCTGGCGTGCCGATGGGCGGCTGGCGGCCATCGTCTGGGAGGATGCCGACGGGGCGCGGCGCGAGGTGATCGACGCTGCCCCCGGCGAAGCCGGCTATCGCTATGGCAACGGGGTGCGCCTGGTGCCGTGGTTCCGGCATGGACGGCTGGCCGGGCTCGCACACGGCCGCGTCGGCAGGCGCACGCAGCGCGCGCGGCCCGTCTGGGCGCAACAGCTCGTCTTCGATGCGGCGGGCAGGATCGCCGGCGAGGTGCTGCGCAGCCACGGCCTGCCTGCGGAGCACTGGCGCTATGGCTATGACGAACAGGGGCGGTTGGCGCGTGTCGAGGGGCCCGGCGTTTCGCATGGCGAGGCCGGTCTCGCCTGGCAGGCCGATGGTGGCCGGGCCGGACCCGGCGAGATCCGCGAGCGGGACGCCAGCGGCTTGCCGCGCCATGTGGACGGGTGGCGGCTGCAATACAGCGGCCTGCGCCGCCTGGCGCAGGTCAGCCGGGGCGAACGCGTGGCGCGCTATCGCCACAATGCGTACGGCGAGCGCGTGTCCGCCACCTACGGCAACGACGCGACGGCCGGTACCTGGGAGTTCGTGTACGAAGGGCAGCGCCTGGCGGCCGTATGGCGCGGTGGCCAAGGGCAGGCCCGCCCATGGCGGCGCTACCTGCACGCAGGCGCGGTGCCGGTGGCCATGATCGATTACACGGGCAGAGCGCCCACGCTCTACTTCCTGCATGCGGATGCCATCGGTCTGCCGCGTGCCGTCACCGACGGGCAGGGCGCCGTGCGCTGGGAAGGGACGTACTCGCCGTTCGGCGAACTGACCGGGATGGCAGGCGAGCCGCGGTTGATGCCGCTGCTGCGCCTGCCCGGGCAGGTGGTCGATCCGCTCACCGGCTGGCACGACAACTACCAGCGCACCTACGAGCCCGGTCGCGGCCAGTACCTGGAACCCGACCCCTTCGGTCCGCCTGCACTTCACGCCCACGCCCTGCCGCCCGGCGTGGCATTGCGCACCTCCGCCTTCGGCTACGCCGCGCAGCAGCCCCGGCGCTATGCCGACCCCGCCGGGCTGGTGCTGCTGGCGTTCGACGGGACCAGCAACGACGCGCTGACCCATGCCAACGTGCACCAGTTCGCCGAGCTTTACGAAGGTGACCCGCAGGCCGCGCCGGGCAGCGCGGTGCACTACGCGGCCGGCCCGGGCGGGCCGGGTCCGCAGGGCGCGGCGGATGCGGCTTTCGCGCTGACGGCGCAACGCATCCTCGATGCGCAGTGGGCGCACCTGATCGCGCGGCTGCAGGAGGCGGCGGGCGCGCAGGAGCCCACGCCGATCGACCTCATCGGCTATTCGCGCGGGGCGGCGCTGGCGCGGCATTTTTCAAACATGGTGGCCGGGATGGTGCGCGAGCGACGCTTCTGGGAATGGCAGGACGGCATCGGCGCCGTGACCGGATGCGTGGACCTGCGCTTCGTCGGCCTTTTCGACAGCGTGGCCCAGTTCGGCCTGTTCGGCTCCGCCAACGATCTGTTCGATTTCCGCGTGTCGCCGGCCTGGTCGGCCGTGGCCCACGCCGTCGCGCTGCACGAGCAGCGCCGGCTGTTTCCGCTGCTCTCGCTGGCCGACGCCAACGGCGTGTTGCCGCTCAATGTCGTCGAGCTGCCCTTCGTCGGCGCGCACGCCGACATCGGCGGCGGGTTGGGCTGGACCGAGGCGGATGGCACCGAGCGCCACGACCTGTCCGATGTCGCGCTGCAATGGATGACGGACATGGCCGCGCGCGCCGGCGTCAGCCTGCGCGGGCTCTCGCTTGTGCAGCAAACCGTCAGCGACCCGGTGCTGCACGATTTCCGCAATGCCCTCGAGCGCAGCAACCAGGCCCTGGTCGACGGCGTGTGGGGGGATGCCGGCGGCGCTGCGAACAGTGCGCTGCCCGGGCTGCTGTATCCGGACCGCGCCGTGCTGGCGGCCGACGGCAGCGTGCTCGCCGAGCACCAGCGTGGCCACGCCCGTTACGGTGTGCAGGAGCGGCGCCGTACGGAGGCCTTCATCCAGCGTGCCCACGCCTGGCTGTCCTCGTCCGACGAGGCGGCCGGCGTCGTGAGCCTGCCCGATTACGCCGCCTGGCTCGCGCAGCGTTGAGCGCATGCCGCCCGCCAAAGCCGCCTCGGTGGGCCGCATGCTCACCCGCCTGCCCGCGTCGCCTCAGAAGGTGCCGCGCAGGCTGAGCATGAAACTGCGCGGTTCGCCGTACCAGTTCCAGTATCCGACCGGCCCGACCGTCTGGTAGTAGCGCTTGTCGAAGATGTTGTCGACGTTGAGCGCGGCCGTCCAGTTCCGATCGACACGGTATTCGACGCGTGCGCCCCAGACGGCGTAACCACCCTGACTGAAGGAGAACGGTATGCTCGGCCCGTCGTACTGGCCGGTCGCCGGCTGATAGGTCCTGGCGGTGCCGCTGACGTAGATCGCGCTCTGCACGTTGACGCCGCCGCCCACCCGCCACGCCGATGCCGCGCGGGGCAACTGCACCATGGTCCACAGTTTGAGCAGGTGGCGCGGCGTCACCGTGCTGTAGCGCACCGAATCGGCCTCCTTGTTCTGGTTGCTGTTGTAGGTGTAGCCCGCGATGAACTGCCAGCCGGGCAGCAGTTCGCCGGTGAGTTCGAGGTCCACGCCCTGGCTCACCACGTCGCCCAGGGGCAGGTAGCAGCACGTTCCGCCGCTCGCGTCGGTGGTGTTGGACGGGTAGTCCGGGTCGAGGACGGCTTCGCCGCTGCGCTCGATCCGGTACAAGGCAATGGCGCTGGCGTAGCGGCCGCCGGCATGGCTGCCCTTCAGGCCGACTTCGTAGTTGCGGCCGGTGACCGGGTCCAGCGAGTTGCCGGGCAGCGGCCCCGCCAGGCGGTTGGCCTGCGACTTGTAGGTTTCGGCAATGCTGCCGTAGGCCGTCCATGCCGGCGACAGGTCGTAGCTCAGTCCGGCAAAAGGTGTGAAGATGCCGTTTTCTTCGTACGTGGTGCCGCTGCCGCTGGCGTCGAGTTGCTCGAAACGGTAGCGGCTCACCCGTGCGCCCAGGGTGAGGGCCATCGGGTCGGTGAGCTGCAGGCGCAGTGAACCGTAGATGCCCGACTGGCGCTGCCCCCAGGCGGCGTTCTGGGTTACCAGGCTGGTCGGGTCCCAATAGCCGTCAGGGTCGAAGGCGCCGAGCGTGTACGTCTGCATCGCGCCCGAGGCATTGGCGAAGTTGCCCTTGGTGTTCTGCCATGCGGCGCCCACGCGCACTTCGTGGCGGCGGCCGAACATCTCGAAAGCACCTTGCAGGTGCGCATCGGCGACGGTCTGCTCGGGCTCGAAGTAGGTGCGGAACCATGACACCTGCCCCTGCTGCGTGACCGGATCGATGCCGCCGTTGGCGCGGGCGTAGGTGTAGTCCTTGGTCTGACGGTTGTGCGTGGCGCTCAGGTGCACGCTCCAGTCGTCGTTGAACTGGTGGTCCAGGCGCAGGAAGCCTTCGTCGGTGTCGTGGGCATGGTGGCTCCAGCGCGTGGTGAGGCTGGTGCTGCGCGGCAACCCGAGATCGCTGCCGTCCAGGTATCGGGGCAGGCCCATGAACCATGGCGTGCCCTGCATGCGGCTCACGGTGCCGCCGAGCGCTAGGACGGTGCGCGGACCGAGGTCGGCCTCCAGGATGCCGTAGAGCGTGGTGTTGCGCTGCTGCACGACATCGTAGAAGAAGTGGCGATCGGTGTGGGCGGCGACCAGGCGCGCACGGATCTTGCCGTCGTAGGCGATCGGCCCGCCGATGTCGGCGGCCACGCGATAGTGATCCCAACTGCCTGCCGACGCTTCGACGCTGGCGGCGAAGGTGGATGTCGGGCGCTTGCGTACCAGGTTGATCGTGCCGCCGGCCTCGCCCGAGCCGCCGAACAGGGCGTCGGCCCCGCGCAGCACCTCGACGCGGTCGTACTGCGCGAAATCCTGCAGCATGGCGTGGTTGGCCAGGCCCAGTGTCATCGGCGCGCCGCCGTCGATCTGCAGATTGGTGATCTGCATGCCGCGCGAGTAATAGCTCGAGTCGAAGGTCGTTCCCTGGGTGCGGGTGACGCCGGGCGTCTGGCTCATCACCGCTTCGAGCGTGTCCAGATTCTGCTCGCGCAGCCGCTGGTGGGTCATCACCGACACCGATTGAGGCAGTGCGCTCAGGCTGGCGCCGCCGCCGAACGACAGACTGTCGGTGGTATAGGCGCGGGTATCCTCGGTGGCGTCGCCGGGCGCAGCGGCCGTCACCTCGATGGCCGAGAGCTGTGCGATGCCGCTCGCGGGCAGTCGACGCAGGGTGTAGCCGCCATCGGCGGCACGCACGGCCTCCAGCCCGGTGCCCTGGAGCAGCGCGGCCAGCGCGCGGTCCGGCGGCAGCGTGCCGCGCAGGCCAGGGCTGTGCTTGCCGGCCACCAGGCCAGGGTCGATCGAGAGCAGCAGCCCGGCCGCGCGGGCATACTGGGTCAGCGCAGCCTCGAGCGGGCCCGGCGGGATGTCGGCCGCGATGGAGCGCGCAGTCGTCTGCGCATGGACGGATACGGGCGGCAGGCAGGCGCCGAGGGCGGCGACCAGGCCGGCGGCAATGGACAGGGTGGGGCGCAGCTTCATGTGGGTCTCGCGTAGAGGGTGATGCTCCGTTTACCGAACGGCGTCGGCAAACCGGCAATGCGCGCCGCCGGCCCTGTCGCTAGGCGGGCAGTACGCGCACCCAGTAGCGCGTGCGGTATTGCAGGCGCACGGCCAGCGTGCGCGCAAGTGCGGCCAACACCCGGTCCGGGTCGGCGAGCGGGAAGACGCCGCTGATCCGCAACCCGCCGATCTCGGGGGCCACGCCGAGGTAGCCGTGCCGGTAACGCGCCAGGTCCGCGAGGAAGGCGTCCAGCCGCCGCCCGCGTGCAACCAGCAGGCCCTCGGCCCAGGCGGCCCGGTCGAAATCGGCCGGCGACTCGGCCGACACGGACTGCGCGTCGATGTGCACGCAGCGGCCGGTCGGCAATGGCGTTGTCTGGACCGCCATGCGGGGTTGGACGGCGACCTGATCCCGGTGGGCAGTGACGGCCAGGGTGTGGTCGAGGCGTTGGATGCGGGCCTCGCCGTCCGGCGTCGCCCGGACCTGGCCTTCGCTCGCCGCCACGGTCAGCAGTGCACCCGCACGCACCAGGATCTCGCCCCGGTGCAGGCGCACCACCAGGCTGCCCGCCTGGCCGCCGACGTCCACTGCGGTATCGGTATTCAGGCTCAGTTGGCTGCCGTCCGGCAGCCGCAGCTCGTGTCGCTCGCCGACCCCGGTGCGCACGTCGGCCAGCATGGCCCTCGCGAGCGGCAGCCCCTGCAGGGCGGCCAGCCCCGCGCTGCCCGCGCCCAGGCTGAGCAGCAGGCGGCGCCGGCCGCTGTGTCCACGGGCGTGGGCAGCGTCCAATGCCGTTTGCGCGGCACCGGCGGGCAGGCCGGCGAGGCGAAGCTGCCATGCCTGCAGGTGTCGCCAGGCAGCCGCGTGCTCCGGGTGCGCTTCCTGCCAGGCGGTGAACGCCCGCCACGCCCCGGACCCTGCCGGTTCGCCGTGCAGCCGGACCATCCAGGCGATCGCCGCTTCGGCGGCCGCGGTGCCTGCGGCCGGTGGCTGCGCTGCGGCTTCAGGCGATGGCATAGCAGGCGCGCCAGGCAAGCGTCATGTCGTTCTGTACGGAACGCACGGAGACGCCGTGCCGCTCGGCGATCGCGGCGTAGCCCAAACCCTCGAGCTGGGCCATCAGGAAAGTACGGCGCGCGCGCAGCGGAATCGTGGCAAGCGCGCGGTCCAGCTCCGCGAGCAACTGCAGCGCCGCGACGCGCGCCTCTGGCGACGGTGCGTGCGTGGGTGGCAGCACGGCCAGCGCATCCAGCCACGCCTGCTCGAGCGCCGCGCGCCGATAGTGGTCGATGAGCAGGCCCTTGGCGACGGTGGCGAGCAGCCGGCGGGCTTCCAGGACGTAGAGACGCTCGCGTCGGTCGAGAATGCGCACGAACGTATCGTGGGCGAGATCGGCCGCCCGGTCGCGGTTGCCCAGCCGGCGTCGCAGCCATTCGTGCAGCCAGCCGTGATGCTCGCGATACATGCCTTCGATGGCGTCGAGGTTCAGGTCGGGCATGGGAGCATCCGGAACGCGGAACGAGGAAATCGTGGAATGGGATCGGTGAAAAGGTTAATGATAATCGTTATCTTTCTACAAAGCGTGTTGGAAGGCCGACGGGCGACCCCACTGGTAAAATGCCCGGTTAACCAGAATTCGGCCTTGCCATGCTTCCCGCTCAACAGACCCAACTCATCGAACTGATCCAGCGGGCCGTGGAGACTGCCGCGCCCGGGGCTCAGGGCACGGTCCAGCTCGAACGGCCCAAGGTCGCCGCCCACGGCGACTTCGCCACCAACATCGCCATGCAGATTGCCAAGCCGATGAAGCGCAACCCGCGCGAACTGGCCCAGGCGATCGTCGATGCGCTGCAGGCGGCGCCCGAAACCGGCACGCTGCTCGCGGCGGCCGAGATCGCCGGCCCGGGCTTCATCAACCTGCGCGTCACGCCGGCGGCGCGGCAGGCCGTGGTGGACGCCATCCTCGCTCAGGGCGAGCGCTTCGGCCATGCCGAGCCGGGCGGCGAGCCGCTGATCGTCGAGTTCGTGTCGGCCAACCCGACCGGCCCGCTGCACGTCGGCCATGCGCGCCAGGCCGCGCTGGGCGACGCGCTGTGCCGGCTCTTCACGGCCACCGGCAACGCCGTCACACGGGAGTTCTACTACAACGACGCCGGCAACCAGATCCACAATCTGGCGATCAGCGTGCAGGCGCGCGCGCGCGGCATCGGGCCCGACGACGCGGCCTTCCCGGCGGACGGCTACAAGGGCGAGTACATCGCCGACATCGCGGCCGACTTCATGGCCGGCAAGACGGTGCAGGCGAGCGACGGCGACCCGGTCACCGCTTCGGCCGATCCGGACGACCTGGAAGCGATCCGCGCTTTCGCCGTGGCCTACCTGCGCCGCGAGCAGGATCTGGACCTCCAGGCCTTCGACCTGAAGTTCGACAACTACTACCTCGAAAGCTCGCTCTACACGTCCGGGCGCGTCGAGCAGACGGTGCAGCGCCTGATCGACAGCGGCCACACCTACGAGGAGGGCGGTGCGCTGTGGCTGCGCACCACCGAACTCGGCGAAGGCGACGACAAGGACCGCGTCATGCGCAAGAAGGAGGGTGGCTACACCTACTTCGTGCCGGACGTGGCCTACCACGTCGCCAAGTGGGAGCGCGGCTTCAGGCGCGCCATCAACATCCAGGGCAGCGATCACCACGGCACCATCGCCCGCGTGCGTTCGGGCCTGCAGGCGCTGGACGTCGGCATCCCCAAGGGCTACCCCGACTACATCCTGCACAAGATGGTCAAGGTGATGCGCGGCGGCGAGGAGGTCAAGATCTCCAAGCGCGCCGGCAGCTACGTGACGCTGCGCGACCTGGTCGACTGGGTCGGGCGCGACGCCGTGCGCTTCTTCCTGATCCAGCGCCGCGCCGACACCGAGTTCGTGTTCGACGTCGATCTCGCGCTCAAGCAGTCCGACGAGAACCCGGTCTATTACATCCAGTACGCGCACGCCCGCATCTGCTCGATCCTCCAGCAATGGGGCGGCGACGCGGCTGCCCTGGCGCAGGCCGACACGGCCCTGCTCGCCGCGCCGCGCGAGTTCGCCCTGATGCAGCGCCTGGCCGAGTTCCCCGCGATGATCCAGAGCGCGGCCCAGGAGCTTGCCCCGCACCATGTGGCCTACTGGCTGAAGGACTGCGCGGCGGACTTCCATGCCTACTACAATGCCGAGCGGGTTCTGGTCGATGACGAAGCCCTCAAGGTGGCGCGCCTGTCGCTGCTGGCGGCAACCCGGCAGGTCCTGGCCAACGGGCTGGCGCTGCTCGGTGTGAGCGCCCCGCAACGGCTGGATCGCGAACGTTCGCCTGCCGAGGCGGGCGCCGATGCCGCCGGCCAGGACCAGGTCGGGCAAGGCGAGCCCGCTCCCGCGCCGCAGGCGCCTTCAACTGGTAGCGAGGATGCTCCGGCCTTCAGGCCGGAGCGACGCACATGAGCAAGCAAGCACGAGGCAGCACTTCCCTGCGCAAGCAGCGCGGCGGCACGATGTTCGGCGTGATCGCGGGCCTGCTGCTGGGCCTGGTGGTGGCTGCCGCGGTGGCCGTGTACGTCACCAAGTCGCCCGTACCGTTCGTGGATCGCGCCTCGCGCGGTCCCGACCCCTCGCTGCCCGATCCGGGCTTCGCGCCCGACCCCAACCGCAGTCTGTACGGCAGGGACGCGCCGGGCGGGCTCGCGCCCAGCGGCCCGATCACCATCGCGCCCGCCCCGGTGCCCCAGGTGTCGCAGCGCGACACCCCGGCCAGGCGCGACGAACTGGGTGATCTGCTGGCCAGTCTGTCGAAACCGGGTGCGAACACGAACACGAATACGAACACGAGCCCGCCACCGGCGGTTGCGCCGCCCGCCAATGCCAAGCCGCCGGCCGCGGCGCCTGCCGGGCGCTATGTGCTGCAGGTCGGCGCCTTTCGCGTGCTCGAGGACGCCGAAGCGCTCAAGGCGCGCCTGGCGTTTCTCGGCTTCGATGTCCGCCTGCAGCAGGCCCAGGTCAATGGGGTGCTGGTCAATCGCGTGCAGGTCGGCCCCTACGCCCGCCTGGACGATATGAACCGCGCCCGCGCCCGCCTGGCCGAGAACAAGGTGGAAGCCACTGTCGTGCGGCAATGAGCCGCGGCGGTCAACTTTTGGCGATTGGCGGTGTCTCAACGCAGCGTCGGCCATGTCGCCGCGTACCATCGCGGGCCAGCCCCGCCCGATCCACAGGAATGTCTCCCATGTCGAATTGTTCCGTTCTGCGCCGTCTGTTGTCCGTATTCGCCCTTGCCGGGGCGTTCGCCGCCGGCTCGGCCGGCGCCGCCCAGTCGGCTGACGGTTATGTGGCGATCGACCCGCCGCACGCCACCGCCACCGGCGAGCGCGTCGAAGTGCTCGAGTTCTTCCAGTACGGCTGCCCGCACTGCCGCGCCATGGAGCCGCTGGTCGAAGCCTGGCAGGACAAGCAGCAGGACGACGTCGCCCTGCAGCGGGTGCCGGTCGCCTTCAACGCCGCCATGGAGCCCTGGCAGCGCCTCTATTACACCCTCGAAGGCCTGGACAAGCTCGAGCTGCAGCAGGCCGTTTTCTCGGCCGTGCAGACCGAGCGCAACCCGCTCAACTCGCGCGAGCGCGTGATCGACTGGGCCGCCAAGCAAGGCCTGGACAAGGACAAGTTCGCCGCCATGTACGACTCCTTCGGGGTCGGCACCAAGGTCAACCGCGCCAATCAGCTCATCAAGAGCTACAGCCTGCAGAGCGTGCCCACCCTGGTGGTCGATGGCCGCTACATGACGTCGCCGGCGCTGGCCAACGGCTACCAGGAGTCGCTCGACAAGGTCGACGAACTCATCGCCAAGGCCCGCTCCGCGCGCTGAGCGGCCGGCCCGCTTGCCGGCCTCGGGAGGATTGCGCATGCACGTCTTCATCACCGGGGCCAGCAGCGGCATCGGCCAGGCGCTGGCCCGGCACTACGCCGCGCGCGGCGCGGTGCTGGGGCTGCTGGCCCGTCGCGGGCCGGCACTGCAGGCGTTCGCTGCGACCCTGCCCGGGCGGCACCACTGCTACGAGGTGGACGTGCGCGACCGGCAGGCACTGCACGGGGCTGCGCTGGACTTTCTCCGGGCGGCCGGCGGGCAGGTCGACGTCGTCGTCGCCAATGCCGGCATCAGCCGCGGCACGCTCACCGAGGAGCCCGACGATTTCGCCGCGTTCGAGGACATCCTCGCCACCAACATGCTGGCCATGGTCGCCACTTTCGAGCCTTTCGTCGCACCCATGCGCGCAGCGCGGCGAGGCACGCTGGTCGGCATGGCGAGCGTGGCCGGCATCCGCGGGCTGCCTGGCGCTGCCGGCTATTGCGCGTCGAAGGCTGCGGCCATCAGCTACTGCGAGAGCCTGCGCAACGAGCTTGCCGCCGACGGCATCCGGGTGGTCACTTTGCTGCCGGGCTACGTGCGCACCCCGTTGACCGATCGAAACCCCTTTCCGATGCCGTTCCTGCTGGATGCGGACACGTTCGCCCGCCGCGCCGCGCGAGCGATCGACGCCGGCAGGCGCTATGCCATCGTGCCCTGGCAGATGGCTATCGTCGGGCGGCTGCTGCGCTGGGTGCCGGCGCCCGTGTTCGATCTCTTCGCCCGGCGCGCGCCGCGCAAGCCGCGCGGCGTGCCGACGGATGGCCTGCCGTGAGCCGCCGCGCGGCGAACACAAGGTCCGGGAGCGCTCAGGGCCGCTGGCCGGGATCGAAGCGCATGCCCATGTCCCGCGCCTGGCGCGCATCGAACGCGACGCAGTGCTCGTCGTAGGCATGGCCATGGATGCCGCCGCGTACCGTGCCTGATTCGGTCGCGCCATAGAAGTCCGCCCACAGGGGCGGCAGGGCGGGGCCGTCCGGCGTGGCGATCCAGAGGCGGTACAGCGTGCGCTTGCGCGCGGGGTCGGCGTCGTCCTCGAACTCCGTGCGCGAGTGCAGCGCCGTATGGTTGCTCATGATCTGCAGGTCGCCGGGCTCCAGCCGCATGCGGTACATCACCTCGGGCCGGCGCAGGATGTCGTCCAGCAGCGCGGTGGCCTCGCGTTGCTCGGCGGTGAGCGCCGGCACGCCGGGCAGCTTCTGCGCCTGCTCCACCCGGTTGCGGTTCCAGAAGCAGAAGAGCCTGCCGTCGCGCTCGCCATACACGGGCAGCACCATGACGGGCGACTGGCTCTCGGCCTGCTCCGACTGCCGGCTGTAGTGCAATGGCTGGAACAGTGCCGCGGCGAGGTCCGGCCGCTCTTCGCGCAGCCGCAGCAGCGCCGTGATCGCGCTGCTGCACAGGCTGTCGCCGCCCACCGGCGCCTGGTTGTAGCAGCTCAGCAGGACGAGGTCGCTGCCGTCCACGTGGAAGTCGAGTTCCGCGTTGGACGAATAGCCCCGCCCGCCCGCGCTGCGATAGACGGTGCCGACGTTCATCACCTTGTTCATGTAGCGGCTCTGCTTGTCCTGCGGACGCGCCACGCCGAAGTGCAGGCCCACGCCCCAGGTGAGCAGTTCGAACGCTTCCGGCGACAGGCCCTCGCGCGGCAAACCCTTCAGCAAGGCGACGCCGAGCCCGTGCTGGGCCTCGTCGAAGCCGCGGCGGATGCGCGCCAGTGTGGCGCCCGAGAAGGCGAAATCGCTGCGCGCATAGGCCAGCAGTGGTTTGCCGGGGACCTGGGCGGTCTGGACGGCGCGCAGCATGTCGGCGGTCTCGGCGGGCTCGAGCCGGATGCACCAACTCGTATCGCGGGCCAGATCGGCGGCGCTCCAGGCTGCCCGGGGTTGGGCGGTGGAGGCGGGCGGGGCGGCAGTGGTCATGGTCGTGTGTGCCTACTGGGTGAAGGGGAACCGTTGGACGAGTTCGGTCATGCGCGCGCTTTCCGCCTCGATCCGGGCGGCGAAATCCGCCGGGGACGGGCTGATGGCCTGCGCGCCGAGGGAGGCGAAGGTCTGCTGCGTCGTCTGGCCCTGGACGGCGCGCGCGGTTGCCGCCGCCACACCCTCGACGATGGCCTGCGGCGTGCCCTTGGGCGCGAACAGGCCATACCAGGTGATCGCGTCCAGGCCGGGAAACCCCGCCTCGGCCGCGGACGGCACGTCCGGCGTGATCGACGTGCGCTTGTCGCCCAGCGTCGCCAGGATCTTGAGCGCGCCGCTCTTGTAGTGCGGCATGGCGGCGGTGATGCCCATGACGGCCATGTCCACGGTGCCCGCCACGAGGTCGGTGATCAGTTGGCCGCCGCCCTTGTAGTTCACGACCACCAGGTTCTCCATCCCCTCGTCCGCGCGCAGCATCTGGCCCTGCAGGCGGGCCACGCTCTCGGTCGTGCCGAACGAACACGACCGGGCGTTCGTCTTGCAGCCCTGGAACGTTTCGGCAAGGGTCTCGCCCGGCAGCTTGGGCGTAGCGACGAAGACGCCCGCGAGTTCGGCGTACGCCGTGATGGGCTCCAACTGCGGCAGCGGATCGAAACCGTTGGACGCAGGCAGGTGCCGGGCCAGCGTGATGGCGTGGATCTGGACCAGCAGCGTGTAGCCGTCCGGCCGGGCGCCGATCACCTTGCGTGTGCCGATCATGCCGTCGGCGCCGGGCACGTTCTCCACGATCACCGACTGCTGCCATACGTCGGAGAGGTCTTTGGCCACGGCCCTGGCCAGGGCGTCGGTGCCGCCGCCGACGCTGTAGGGCACGATCAGCGTCACGGGCCGATCCGGCTGCCAGGGTGGCTGTGCGAGGGCCGGTGCGGCGCAGAAGCCGAAAGCGAGCGTGAGCAGCGTCGCCGCTCGGCGATAGATCGATGCGATCATGGTTTGTCTCCGTTATGTAGGTTTGTTTTGGAAGGGGTTGTTCAGGCCTGCGGCCCGGGAGGTGGGTCCGAAGCCGGCCACGCCCACGGCCTGAGCCGCCGGTCCTGCTGCTGCCAGTCCAGGATGTCCGCACGCTCGCGCAGGGTGAGCTGGATGTCGTCAAGGCCGAGCAACAGGCCTTCGCGCCGCTGGACATCGACCGTGAACGGGATCGCCTCGCCATGCGGCGGCTCGATTACGCACGCCGCCAGGTCCACGCCGACCGGAGCGCCGGTGGCAGCCGCCGCGGCGAGTGCCTGCAATCGAGGGGCGTCGAGCCTGATCGGCAGCATCCCGTTCTGAAAACAGTTGTTGAAGAAGATGTCGCCGAAGCTCGGCGCGATCACGCAGCGGATGCCGATGTCCATGAGCGCCCAGACGGCGGCCTCCCGTGAGGAGCCGCAGCCGAAGTTCTCGCCGGCGAGCAGAATCGGTGCGTTGCGGAACGGCGGCTGGTTCAGGACGAAGCCGGGCGCCTCGCTGCCGTCGGCGTCGAAGCGCAGCGCTTCCAGCGCATACGGGCCAAGCTGGTCGCGGGCCAGCGTGGCCAGCCGCTCGATGCGGATGATCACGTCGGTATCGACGTTGGCCAGCATCAGCGGCGCGGCGGGGCCGTGGAGCCTGGTGAATGGGGTCATGGTGTCGAGAATGTCCGAGGGTCGGCGATGTGCCCGGCAATGGCCGAGGCAGCCGCGGTGGCCGGGCTGGCCAGGTGCGTGCGCGCCCGCGGCCCCTGGCGGCCGACGAAGTTGCGGTTCGAGGTGGAGACGCAGCGCTGGCCGGGCGGCACCTGTTCGCCGTTGGCCGCCACGCACATGCTGCAGCTCGGCTCGCGCCACTGAAAGCCTGCCGCCGTGAAGACGCGGTCCAGGCCTTCGGCCGCGGCCGCGCGTTTCACCGCCTCGGAGCCCGGCACGACCCATGCCGTCACGTTCGGCGCGACGTGGCGGCCACGGACGATGCGCGCGGCCGCGCGCAGATCCGACAACCGCGAGTTCGCACAGGAGCCGATGAATACCCAGTCGATCGGCGTCCCGGCAATGGGCGCGCCGGCATGCAGGCCCATGTATTGGAGCGCAGCGTGGTGCGCCGCGGCGCTGGCCGGGGGCGCGGACGGTTCGGGGATGCGCGCGCCGACCGGGATGGCATCCTGCGGGCTGGTGCCCCAGGTCACCATGGGCGCGACCTGGCTCGCGTCGATGGCCTCCTCATGATCGAATGTGGCGTCCGCATCGGTGGCCAGCGTGCGCCAGTACGTTGCCGCCTCGTCGAACAGCCGGCCCGCCGGCGCTTGCGGGCGGCCGCGCAGCCAGTCGATGGTGCGTTCGTCCGGTGCGACCAGCCCGAATCGCGCGCCCATTTCGATGGCGAGATTGCACAGGGTCAGCCGTTCCTCGACGTCCAGCGCCTGCACGGCGCTGCCGGCGAACTCGATGGCATGGCCCGTGCCTATCGAGGCGCCGAGGCGGGCGATGATGTACAGGACGAGATCCTTGGCCGTCACGCCCGGCGCGAGGCGGCCGTCGCAGCGGATGCGCATCCGGGCCGGTTTCTGCTGGCGGACCGTCTGGGTGGCGAGCACATGCACGCTCTCGGACGTGCCGATGCCGAAGGCCAGCGCGCCGATGCCGCCGTTGGTGCAGGTGTGGCTGTCGGTGCAGACCACGGAAAGCCCGGGCAGCACGATGCCCTGTTCCGGCGCCATGACGTGCACGATGCCGTGGCCGGGGCGGCCGATGTCGAAGAAGCGCACGCCGGCGGCCCGCGCGCCGTTGCGCAATCCCTGGTACAGGCGGGCGCCGGGCGCGAACGTCGTACCGTCGCGCGCCGGCGTGCTCGCGACCGCGTGGTCCGGCGTGGCAAAGGTGAGTTCGGGGCTGTGCAGCCGCAGGCCGCGCGCATTCAGTTCGTCGAATGCCGGGCCGCCGCCCAGATCGTGCAGCAGATGCCGATCGACGTGCAGCAGCGCCCATCCATCGCCGAGTTCGCGCACGACGTGCGCGTCCCAGAGCTTGTCGAAGAGCGTGCGCGCGCTCATGTCGGCTCCGACGCCGCGTTGAATCGATCGCGCAGCGCGTTCCAGTCGTCCGCGCCGAAGCGGCGAAACAGTTCGCTGACCGTCATGTCCGGGTCCGGTGGCAGGCCGGTCGAACGCAAGTGCGCCAGGGCGGCGTCGCCGGCCTGCACGGCCGCGATCAGCATCAGGCCGGGGACGATGGCGAGCCTGTAGCCCATTGCCTCCGCCTGCTCCACACTGATCGGCGGGGTCTTGCCTCCCTGCACCATGTTCAGCAGGCAGGGCCCCGGCACTTGCCTGGGGACGGCCGCGGCTTCTTCCATGGATTGCGTCGCTTCCACGAACGCCACGTCCGCCCCGGCGTCCAGGGCGGCGTTCGCACGCCATATCGCCTCCTGCAGGCCGAGCGTCGCACGCGCATCGGTGCGGGCGATGAGCACGAAATCCGGCGAGCGGCGGGCCTGCACGGCGGCGCGGATCTTGGTGATGAACGCTGCGCGCGGGACGACGAGCTTGCCGTCGAGGTGGCCGCAGCGCTTGGGCGATTCCTGGTCCTCGATGTGCAGTGCCGCCACGCCGCGGCTCTCGTAGACCCGCACCGTGCGGGTGACGTTCAGCTCGTTGCCGTAGCCGGTATCGGCGTCGGCGATCAGCGGGACTTTCACGGCGGCCGCCATGCGCGCGGCGTTTTCCGCCATTTCGCTCATGCCGAGTAGGCCGAAGTCGGGAAAGCCGCTGGCCGCCGAGGTGCCTGCGCCGGTCATGTAGACGGCGCCGAAGCCGGCCTGCTCGATCAGACTGGCGCCGATGGCGTCGTAGGCGCCGGGGGCGACCAGCATGCGTGGGGATGCGAGCAACTGGCGCAGGGGGAGGGTAGTCATGGGCAGGGGCGTCGGGTTTGTTGTCCTCTTGTTATATTATTAACAACACCAAGCTGCGTCAACGATGCGATGGTTCCGACAGTTGCTTGGCGGCGCCTGTTAAGCTGCTACGCGTTTTCCCTGCCGTTGTTGCACCATGAATTCCGCCAAGCCTTCCAACGCCGCGCTCATCAGACGTTCCAGCGGAACCGCGCTGCATCGCCAGCTCTTCATGGTGCTGCGCGACGAAATCGCGCGGGGTGTGTATGCGGGCGCCGGGGCGCTGCCCAAGGAAGAAGACCTGTGCGAGCGCTTCGACGTATCGCGCATCACCGTGCGCCGAGCGTTGGCGGACCTGGCCGCACTGGGACTGGTCGAGCGGCGTCATGGCCGCGGGACATTCATTACCGGCGGCCCCCCGCGGGTGCGGCCCACCCCCAGCCTGAGCTTTCTGGATTCGCTGCGCGAGGTCGCCAGCGAGACCGAGGTGTCCGTGGTGAGCGCCGAGCGCGTGGCGCCGCCGTCCGACATGGCCGCGCTGATGCAGCTTGCGGCGGACGAGCCGGCATTGCACGTGTTTCGCGTGCGCACGGCCGGGGGCGTGCCGATCATGTACACCGAGGCCTGGGTGCCGGGCGAGGTGGGCAAGCGGATCACCACCGCCGCGATGCGCAAACGACCGCTTTATGAGCTGATGCAGGATCTGGGCGCGGTTTTCGGCCGCGTCGTCCAGGAGATCACGGCCCAGGCGGCCACGCCGGACGCGGCCGAGCATCTGCAGGTCGAAATGGGAACGCCGCTCATCAAGCTGGTGCGCCTGATCCACGACCGCGATGCCCGTCCCGTCCAGCATCTCACCTCCTTGCTGCCGCCGGACCGCAGCCGCATCCTCATGGACATTCCGGGCGACAAGATCAACACGCTGGATGCCGGGCACATCGTGCACGATACGCAGATCGACGCCCGGCGCTGAGCTTGCCCGCCGCGCTCGCCGTGCATGCCGGCTGGCGGCCGTCGGGCGCCCATCCTGGCGTCCGGCCCCGATGGCCGGGCCTTGCGCGTTCGCCCCTCTCTTTTCTTAGGATATTTTTCATGCCGAACCGGCTTTCCGTGATCACCACCCGCACCGGGGACGATGGCAGCACCAGCCTGGGCGACGGTACGCGCGTGCGCAAGGACGCGCTGCGCGTGCACGCCCTGGGCAGCGTCGACGAGTTGAACTGCCATCTGGGCGTGCTGCGCGTCGAGGCGATTGCGGAACCTGCCGCGGACGACCTGGCGCGCATTCAGAACGACCTCTTTGACCTGGGCGGCGAGCTGAGCATTCCCGGACATACGCTGCTGGCCGAGGCGCGGGTCGCCTGGCTGGACGAGCGCCTCGCGCACTACAACGGCCAGCTCGCGCCCCTGGCCGAGTTCATCCTGCCCGGCGGCACGCGCGCCGCCGCCCTGTGCCACGTCGCACGCGCGGTTGCGCGGCGCGCCGAGCGCGACGTCGTGGCCGTGGCCGCCGAGGAGCCGGTCGGCGACGCCGTGCGGCTGTATCTGAACCGCCTCTCGGACCTGCTCTTCGTGCTTGCGCGCTGGCTCAACCGGGAGGCGGGAGCGGGGGATGTGCTGTGGCGGCGCTGAGGGTTTCACGCACTGAGCCTGGCGCCGCTCGGTGGTCGCGGCGATGGGTAGTCCGGCATCCCGATTGACTGTCCTTTTCAAGAGCTGCTACACTTAGGGGCTTTACGAAATCTTTGCGCTTTAGTGTCGCGCTGCAGTTTTGCTTCGGGTTCATTCGTGCGGCTATCCCTATGTTCGGTTCATGCCGTCGGGAAGGCTCGCCAGGCTCAGGAAGTGACGCAGAGGAAGTGACACAGAGGAAGTGACACTGGCTCGCAAGGTTTCTTCAAAGGTTTCTCCCTCTTCGGGGCCCACCGGGCAGGCCATGCAGTTCGCCTTGCCCCGAAGAGGTTGTGCCACGCAAGTAGGTGTAGCTGGTTTTGCGTTCGGTCCCGAACTTCGGGACGGGCGCCGAGCCAGCTTTTGGCATTGATCCGCTCTTTCGACCGGCAGTTCCTGCCGGGCATTCGGGGCGGTCTTGCGTGGGTCGCCCGGAATCGAAAACTCTCGCGTGCCTCTCGGTGACGTAGACACCACCGAAGGTCCGACGACAACAGGGATCACAACAGGTCATGCCTACTATCAGCCAGCTCGCGCGCAAACCGCGCGTCGTTGCCCAGCTCAAGAGCAAGAGCCCCGCGCTCGAAAACTGCCCGCAGCGCCGTGGCGTCTGCACCCGCGTCTATACGACGACGCCCAAGAAGCCGAACTCCGCGCTGCGTAAGGTCGCCAAGGTGCGCCTGACCAACGGCTACGAAGTCATTTCGTACATCGGCGGCGAAGGCCACAACCTCCAGGAACACTCGGTCGTGCTCGTGCGCGGCGGTCGTGTGAAGGATCTTCCCGGTGTGCGCTACCACATCGTGCGCGGCTCGCTTGACCTGCAAGGCGTCAAGGACCGTAAGCAAGCCCGTTCCAAGTACGGCGCCAAGCGTCCGAAGAAGGGCTGATCGCCGCTACGCGCGCAGTCCGCAGTACCGCAGTAATCCGATCCAAGACCCGTTTTGTCCGACTGCGTCCCGTCCCGGACGTGGTGGTGCGACCGTCAGGCCGAGTGGCCGGGCGGTAGGTAAGTGGTCGCTCCGATGAGCGGCCGTGGCCCCGCAAGAAGCTGGGTTCAACTGAACAGACACAAAGGAAGCTGAAATGCCCCGTCGTCGCGAAGTCCCCAAACGCGAAATTCTCCCTGATCCCAAGTTCGGCAATGTCGAACTCGCGAAATTCATGAACGTCGTCATGCTCTCGGGCAAGAAGGCGGTCGCCGAGCGTATCGTCTACGGAGCGCTCGACCAGATCCAGACCAAGACCGGCAAGGAGCCGGTCGAGGTGTTCTCCGCCGCCATCAACAACGTCAAGCCGCTCGTCGAAGTCAAGAGCCGCCGCGTCGGTGGCGCCAACTACCAGGTGCCCGTGGAAGTGCGCCCGGTCCGTCGCCTCGCCCTGGCCATGCGCTGGGTGCGCGAAGCCGCCAAGAAGCGCGGCGAGAAGTCGATGGACCTGCGCCTGGCCGGCGAGCTCATGGACGCGGCCGAAGGCCGCGGCGGCGCGATGAAGAAGCGCGAGGACACCCACAAGATGGCCGAAGCCAACAAGGCCTTCAGCCACTTCCGCTGGTAATTTCATAGCGGCGTCGCAGTACCGCCGCAGAATGGCTCGCCGCCTGACGGCGAGCCTGCCGCGCCCGTGGCGGCGCGGCCGGTGCCCGGCGATGCCCGGGCGTCGCCCGCAAGCGCGGGGACGCCACCGTCTCAAGGAACCCACATCATGGCCCGCAAAACCCCGATCGAGCGATACCGCAATATCGGTATCTCTGCGCACATCGACGCAGGGAAGACCACCACGACCGAACGCATCCTGTTCTACACCGGCGTCAATCACAAGATCGGCGAGGTGCACGATGGCGCCGCCACCATGGACTGGATGGCGCAGGAACAAGAGCGCGGCATCACCATCACCTCGGCTGCCACCACTGCGTTCTGGCGCGGCATGGCCGGCAACTACCCCGAGCACCGCATCAACATCATCGACACCCCGGGGCACGTGGACTTCACCATCGAAGTCGAGCGCTCCATGCGCGTGCTCGACGGCGCGTGCATGGTCTATTGCGCCGTGGGTGGTGTGCAGCCGCAGTCGGAAACCGTGTGGCGCCAGGCCAACAAGTACGGTGTGCCCCGTCTTGCCTTCGTGAACAAGATGGACCGCACCGGCGCGAACTTCTTCAAGGTCTATGACCAACTGAAGACCCGCCTGCGCGCGAACCCCGTGCCCATCGTGATCCCCATCGGCGCAGAAGACAGCTTCCGCGGCGTGGTCGACCTCGTCAAGATGAAGGCGATCGTCTGGGACGAGGCCAGCCAGGGTACGAAGTTCGACTACATCGACATCCCTGAAGAGCTCAAGGCCCAGGCCGCCGAGTGGCGCGAGAAGCTGGTCGAAACGGCTGCCGAGTCGTCCGAAGAGCTGATGAACAAGTACCTCGAAGAGGGCGAGCTCACCGAAGAGGAAATCAACAAGGCCCTGCGCCAGCGCACCATCGCCGGCGAGATCCAGCCGATGCTGTGTGGCACCGCCTTCAAGAACAAGGGCGTGCAGCGCATGCTCGACGCGGTCATCGACTACCTGCCCTCGCCCGTGGACATCCCCCCGGTCGAAGGCGAGGACGATGACGGCAACCCCGCGTCCCGCAAGGCCGACGACAAGGAGAAGTTCTCCGCGCTGGCGTTCAAGCTGATGACCGATCCGTTCGTCGGCCAATTGACCTTCGTGCGTGTGTACTCCGGTGTGCTGAACTCCGGCGACACGGTGTACAACCCGGTCAAGGGCAAGAAGGAGCGCATCGGCCGCATCTTGCAGATGCACGCCAACAACCGCGAGGAAATCAAGGAAGTTCTGGCGGGCGACATCGCCGCGGTGGTGGGCCTGAAGGACGTCACGACCGGCGAGACGCTGTGCGACGCGGATTCCCACATCACCCTGGAGCGCATGGAGTTCCCCGAGCCCGTGATCTCGCAGGCCGTCGAACCCAAGTCCAAGGCCGACCAGGAAAAGATGGGCATCGCGCTGTCGCGCCTGGCCCAGGAAGATCCGTCGTTCCGCGTGCGCAGCGACGAAGAATCCGGCCAGACCATCATCTCCGGCATGGGCGAGCTGCACCTGGAAATCCTCGTTGACCGCATGAAGCGCGAGTTCAACGTGGAAGCCAACGTCGGCAAGCCGCAGGTGGCCTACCGCGAAACCATCCGCAAGACGGTCGACGAAGTCGAAGGCAAGTTCGTCAAGCAGTCGGGCGGCCGCGGCCAGTACGGCCACGTGGTCATCAAGCTCGAGCCGCTCGAGCCGGGTGGCGAAGGCTTCGAATTCGTCGACGCGATCAAGGGCGGTGTGGTTCCTCGCGAATACATCCCCGCGGTCGAGAAGGGCATCCGCGACACGCTGGGTTCCGGCGTGCTGGCGGGCTACCCGGTGGTCGACGTGAAGGTCACGCTGTTCTTCGGTTCGTACCACGACGTGGACTCGAACGAAAACGCGTTCAAGATGGCCGGTTCGATGGCGTTCAAGGATGGCATGCGCAAGGCGAACCCCGTCCTGCTCGAGCCGATGATGGCCGTCGAAGTGGAAACGCCGGAAGACTACGCCGGTACCGTGATGGGCGATCTGTCCTCGCGGCGCGGCATGGTCCAGGGCATGGACGACATCGTGGGCGGCGGCAAGACCATCAAGGCCGAAGTCCCGCTGTCGGAAATGTTCGGCTATGCCACCCAACTGCGTTCGATGACGCAAGGCCGTGCGACGTACACGATGGAGTTCAAGCAGTACGCCGAAGCGCCGAAGAACGTCGCCGACGCGATCATCACCGCACGCACCAAGTAGGACCCGTCCCGAGCGCCGGAGCCTGGCTCCGGTGTTCGTGGGATCGGCGTGCCCCGGCGCGATGCCGGTGGCATGCCGAGCAAGGCGCAGCGGGCGGGCGGCAACACCCCTGCCACGCGCGAACCAACGATTTTCGAGATTTCGAATCCTGAAGGAAGAATCATGGCAAAAGGCAAGTTTGAACGTACCAAGCCGCACGTGAACGTCGGCACGATCGGTCACGTCGATCACGGCAAGACCACGTTGACGGCAGCGATCACGACGGTTCTGTCGAAGGCATTCGGCGGCGAAGCCAAGGGCTACGACCAGATCGACGCGGCGCCCGAAGAAAAGGCGCGCGGCATCACGATCAACACCGCGCACGTCGAGTACGAAACGCAGAACCGTCACTACGCCCACGTCGACTGCCCGGGCCACGCTGACTACGTCAAGAACATGATCACGGGCGCCGCGCAGATGGACGGCGCGATCCTGGTGGTGTCGGCCGCTGACGGCCCGATGCCGCAGACGCGCGAGCACATCCTGCTCTCGCGCCAGGTGGGTGTTCCGTACATCATCGTGTTTCTGAACAAGGCTGACCTGGTCGACGACGAAGAGCTGCTCGAGCTGGTCGAGATGGAAGTTCGCGAGCTGCTGTCCAAGTACGACTTTCCGGGCGACGACACCCCGATCGTCAAGGGTTCGGCCCGTCTGGCGCTCGAAGGCGACGAAGGCCCGCTGGGCAAGCAAGCGATCATGCAACTGGCCGAAGCCCTGGACACGTACATCCCGACGCCCGAGCGCGCCGTGGACGGCACGTTCCTGATGCCCGTCGAAGACGTGTTCTCGATCTCGGGCCGCGGCACCGTGGTGACCGGGCGTATCGAGCGCGGCGTGGTCAAGGTCGGCGAGGAAATCGAAATCGTCGGCATCAAGCCCACGGTCAAGACCACCTGCACCGGCGTGGAAATGTTCCGCAAGCTGCTGGACCAGGGCCAGGCGGGCGACAACGTCGGCATCCTGCTGCGCGGCACCAAGCGCGAAGACGTCGAGCGCGGCCAGGTGCTGTGCAAGCCCGGTTCGATCAAGCCGCACACGAACTTCACGGCCGAGGTGTACATCCTGTCCAAGGAAGAAGGCGGGCGCCACACCCCGTTCTTCCAGGGCTATCGTCCGCAGTTCTACTTCCGTACGACGGACGTGACCGGCTCGATCGAACTGCCCAAGGACAAGGAAATGGTCCTGCCCGGTGACAACGTCTCGATCACCGTGCAACTGATCGCCCCGATCGCCATGGAAGAAGGCCTGCGCTTCGCCATCCGCGAAGGCGGCCGTACCGTCGGCGCCGGTGTCGTCGCGACGATCATCGCGTAA
>NZ_VLTJ01000038.1 GCF_007558815.1 Verticiella sediminum
TTTTTCCGTGCTATAGTTTCTGTCTTCGCTGCTCACGCAACGTTACATCGATCGGGTTTGCCGGTAGATGCGGTGGGCGGCCCGGTAGACAGCCGGGTTCAAGGCGGCGAGGCGGTTTGGGAAGGGTCTTGGTCGGGTGCTTAGGCGCTGGGCGGGGTTTTTCCGGGCTGGGTGTCCTGAGGCGGGGTGTTGAAAAACAGCTTGCACACGACGATGACCGTTGTGTTATAGTTCAAGGCTTCGCTTCTCAGGCGTTGTTCGAAAGAGCGGCGCGGCGCTGGTAGACAGCCGGAGTGAGGGGCGGGGCGGGAAGTTTGCTGGTTCTGCGGGTTGGGGCGAGCGCGGTGGGATGAGAATCTTCCGGTAAAAAACTTCTTGCACACAGCGTTAAAAGCTGTGTTATAGTTCAGGGCTTCGCTGCTGACACGTTGATCGCTGAATGCGACGCGAAACGGCGGGTGAGGCAAGTGCCCGGAAGGGCGCGGCGAGCGGTTTGGTGAGGGTTCTCGCGAGAGAGTGTTCAGCAAACCGAGGCGTGAAGAAGTTGTCGAGTGAGCGATTGAGTCTGACGAAACGCTGGCTTGACAAACGAAAAAAACTTCTTCATAATCTCGTTTCTCTGCTGATGACGACGCCGCAGCGATGCAGCGAATCAGGGTAGAGAATAGCAGCAAAGCAGTGCGCAGTACAGAATTTTGGCGGTACCGCTCTTTAACAATATAACAGCCGATAAGTGTGGGCGCTTGGTGAAGCGGCGCGATTCACTTCTGGTCTTCGGACGGGAAGTGATGCGAACGAATCAAGTGCTCATACCGAAAGAAGTCAGGACGGATTTTCGAATCCAACTTGTCTTCCTTTGAGCGAGCGACGTACCTAAACAGTACGGAAATTTATCAGAGATTGAACTGAAGAGTTTGATCCTGGCTCAGATTGAACGCTAGCGGAATGCCTTACACATGCAAGTCGAACGGCAGCACGGACTTCGGTCTGGTGGCGAGTGGCGAACGGGTGAGTAATGCATCGGAACGTGCCCAGTAGCGGGGGATAACTACGCGAAAGCGTAGCTAATACCGCATACGCCCTACGGGGGAAAGGGGGGGATCGCAAGACCTCTCACTATTGGAGCGGCCGATGTCGGATTAGCTAGTTGGTAGGGTAAAGGCCTACCAAGGCGACGATCCGTAGCTGGTTTGAGAGGACGACCAGCCACACTGGGACTGAGACACGGCCCAGACTCCTACGGGAGGCAGCAGTGGGGAATTTTGGACAATGGGGGAAACCCTGATCCAGCCATTCCGCGTGTGCGATGAAGGCCTTCGGGTTGTAAAGCACTTTTGGCAGGAAAGAAATCGGTCGGATTAATACCCTGACCGGATGACGGTACCTGCAGAATAAGCACCGGCTAACTACGTGCCAGCAGCCGCGGTAATACGTAGGGTGCAAGCGTTAATCGGAATTACTGGGCGTAAAGCGTGCGCAGGCGGTTCGGAAAGAAAGATGTGAAATCCCAGAGCTCAACTTTGGAACTGCATTTTTAACTACCGGGCTAGAGTGTGTCAGAGGGAGGTGGAATTCCGCGTGTAGCAGTGAAATGCGTAGATATGCGGAGGAACACCGATGGCGAAGGCAGCCTCCTGGGATAACACTGACGCTCAGGCACGAAAGCGTGGGGAGCAAACAGGATTAGATACCCTGGTAGTCCACGCCCTAAACGATGTCAACTAGCTGTTGGGTTCTTCGGGACTTAGTAGCGCAGCTAACGCGTGAAGTTGACCGCCTGGGGAGTACGGTCGCAAGATTAAAACTCAAAGGAATTGACGGGGACCCGCACAAGCGGTGGATGATGTGGATTAATTCGATGCAACGCGAAAAACCTTACCTACGCTTGACATGTCTGGAATCCTAGAGAGATCTGGGAGTGCTCGAAAGAGAACCGGAACACAGGTGCTGCATGGCTGTCGTCAGCTCGTGTCGTGAGATGTTGGGTTAAGTCCCGCAACGAGCGCAACCCTTGTCATTAGTTGCTACGAAAGGGCACTCTAATGAGACTGCCGGTGACAAACCGGAGGAAGGTGGGGATGACGTCAAGTCCTCATGGCCCTTATGCGTAGGGCTTCACACGTCATACAATGGTCGGGACAGAGGGTCGCCAACCCGCGAGGGGGAGCCAATCCCAGAAACCCGATCGTAGTCCGGATTGCAGTCTGCAACTCGACTGCATGAAGTCGGAATCGCTAGTAATCGCGGATCAGCATGTCGCGGTGAATACGTTCCCGGGTCTTGTACACACCGCCCGTCACACCATGGGAGTGGGTTTCACCAGAAGTAGGTAGCCTAACCGCAAGGAGGGCGCTTACCACGGTGAGATTCATGACTGGGGTGAAGTCGTAACAAGGTAGCCGTATCGGAAGGTGCGGCTGGATCACCTCCTTTCAGAGCAAGCGCCAAATCGCGCAAGCGTCCACTCTTATCGGTTGTTAGTTATCAGGTTGTAGGATCGAGGCATCGGGTGCATGGAGTTTATCCTTACTCCGGTGGCCTGGATGGCGCAGATCCTGGCGGTACGACGGGTCTGTAGCTCAGTCGGTTAGAGCACCGTCTTGATAAGGCGGGGGTCGTTGGTTCGAATCCAACCAGACCCACCACGAAGTACCCAAGCGGTTCATGGCGATGATGGCGTGATCTGGGGGTGTAGCTCAGCTGGGAGAGCACCTGCTTTGCAAGCAGGGGGTCATCGGTTCGATCCCGTTCACCTCCACCATTGACTGGTGATTCTGCAACCTGAATATGACAACGCGACGGCAGAGTCCAAGCGTGAGTGCATGGGGTAAGACCTGGTGCATTGACGGTTGGGTTAGTGCCCGACGGCTGTTCTTTAACAATTTGGAAGAAGCAACAACAAGTAACGTGTGTTCACGCGGCAAGTTCGATCTTGCGCAGCGTTGAATATGACGGGTTGTGATTGCATACATAGTTCGAGAAGTCTCAAGGCATGTCGAAAGGCATGTTTACTCAGACCGACGAACGGCACAAGCGCGAATACTCAGGTCACTATAGCCATCATGGTTATAGGATCAAGCGACTAAGTGCATACGGTGGATGCCTTGGCGATCACAGGCGATGAAGGACGTTGTAGCCTGCGAAAAGCTGCGGGGAGCTGGCAAACAAGCTTTGATCCGCAGATGTCCGAATGGGGAAACCCACACCTTCGGGTGTATCCCTGGCTGAATACATAGGCCAGCGGAGGCGAACCGGGAGAACTGAAACATCTAAGTACCCCGAGGAAAAGAAATCAACCGAGATTCCGAAAGTAGTGGCGAGCGAAATCGGAACAGCCTGCATGATTTAGCTTCTTTGATAGTCGAACGGATTGGAAACTCCGGCCATAGCAGGTGATAGCCCTGTAGACGAAATCATCGAGGTGGAACTAGGCATGCGACAAGTAGGGCGGGACACGTGAAATCCTGTCTGAAGATGGGGGGACCATCCTCCAAGGCTAAATACTCGTGATCGACCGATAGTGAACCAGTACCGTGAGGGAAAGGCGAAAAGAACCCCGGAAGGGGAGTGAAATAGATCCTGAAACCGTATGCATACAAACAGTAGGAGCCTCCTTGTGGGGTGACTGCGTACCTTTTGTATAATGGGTCAGCGACTTACATTCAGTGGCAAGCTTAACCGGATAGGGAAGGCGTAGCGAAAGCGAGTCCGAATAGGGCGTTCAGTCGCTGGGTGTAGACCCGAAACCAGGCGATCTATCCATGGCCAGGTTGAAGGCACGGTAACACGTGCTGGAGGACCGAACCCACTAACGTTGAAAAGTTAGGGGATGAGCTGTGGATAGGGGTGAAAGGCTAAACAAGCCTGGAAATAGCTGGTTCTCCCCGAAAACTATTTAGGTAGTGCCTCAAGTATGACTGCAGGGGGTAGAGCACTGTTATGGCTAGGGGGTCATGGCGACTTACCAAACCATGGCAAACTCCGAATACCTGCAAGTCCAGCTTGGGAGACAGAGCACCGGGTGCTAACGTCCGGACTCAAGAGGGAAACAACCCAGACCGCCAGCTAAGGTCCCCAAATATTGCTAAGTGGGAAACGAAGTGGGAAGGCACAGACAGTCAGGAAGTTGGCTTAGAAGCAGCCATCTTTTAAAGAAAGCGTAATAGCTCACTGATCGAGTCGTCCTGCGCGGAAGATGTAACGGGGCTAAGCAATATACCGAAGCTGCGGGTGTGCACTTTGTGCACGCGGTAGGGGAGCGTTCTGTAAGCCTGCGAAGGTGGCTTGTAAAGGCTGCTGGAGGTATCAGAAGTGCGAATGCTGACATGAGTAGCGATAAAGAGGGTGAAAAGCCCTCTCGCCGTAAGTCCAAGGTTTCCTGCGCAACGTTCATCGGCGCAGGGTGAGTCGGCCCCTAAGGCGAGGCAGAGATGCGTAGCTGATGGGAAGCTGGTTAATATTCCAGCACCGTCGTACAGTGCGATGGGGGGACGGATCGCGGAATGTCATCAGGGTGTTGGATGTCCCTGTTTCTGTATCGAAGATGGCGCTTCAGGCAAATCCGGGCGCGTAATTCAAGGGTATGGATCGAGCGAGCATGTCTCGCGAAGTGACTGGAAGTGGTTCCAAGAAAAGCCTCTAAGCTTCAGCTGTACGAGACCGTACCGCAAACCGACACAGGTGGACGGGATGAGTATTCTAAGGCGCTTGAGAGAACTCGGGAGAAGGAACTCGGCAAATTGATACCGTAACTTCGGGATAAGGTATGCCCTTGTAGCGTGAAGCACCTGCGTGCTTAGCGTGAAGGGGTCTCAGAGAATCGGTGGCTGCGACTGTTTAATAAAAACACAGCACTCTGCAAACACGAAAGTGGACGTATAGGGTGTGACGCCTGCCCGGTGCCGGAAGGTTAAGTGATGGGGTGCAAGCTCTTGATCGAAGCCCCGGTAAACGGCGGCCGTAACTATAACGGTCCTAAGGTAGCGAAATTCCTTGTCGGGTAAGTTCCGACCTGCACGAATGGCGTAACGATGGCCACACTGTCTCCTCCCGAGACTCAGCGAAGTTGAAATGTTTGTGATGATGCAATCTACCCGCGGCTAGACGGAAAGACCCCATGAACCTTTACTGTAGCTTTACATTGGATTGTGAATCGGCTTGTGTAGGATAGGTGGGAGGCGTTGAAGCGTGGTCGCCAGATCGCGTGGAGCCAACCTTGAAATACCACCCTGGCTTGTTTGCGGTTCTAACCTAGGTCCGTTATCCGGATCGGGGACAGTGTATGGTGGGCAGTTTGACTGGGGCGGTCTCCTCCCAAAGTGTAACGGAGGAGTTCGAAGGTACGCTAGGTACGGTCGGAAATCGTGCTGATAGTGCAATGGCATAAGCGTGCTTAACTGTGAGACTGACAAGTCGAACAGGTGCGAAAGCAGGACATAGTGATCCGGTGGTTCTGAATGGAAGGGCCATCGCTCAACGGATAAAAGGTACTCTGGGGATAACAGGCTGATACCGCCCAAGAGTTCATATCGACGGCGGTGTTTGGCACCTCGATGTCGGCTCATCACATCCTGGGGCTGTAGCCGGTCCCAAGGGTATGGCTGTTCGCCATTTAAAGTGGTACGTGAGCTGGGTTTAAAACGTCGTGAGACAGTTTGGTCCCTATCTGCCGTGGGCGTTGGATACTTGATGGAGCCTGCTCCTAGTACGAGAGGACCGGAGTGGACGTACCTCTGGTGTACCGGTTGTCATGCCAATGGCATTGCCGGGTAGCTATGTACGGAAGAGATAACCGCTGAAGGCATCTAAGCGGGAAACTCGTCTAAAGATAAGGTATCCCGGGGCCTTGAGCCCCCTGAAGGGTCGTTCGAGACCAGGACGTTGATAGGCTGGGTGTGTAAGCGCAGTAATGCGTTGAGCTAACCAGTACTAATTGCCCGTGCGGCTTGATCCTATAACCCTGATGGTTGTAGCGCGTGCCGTGCAATCCACAACACCCGCAACGCAGAACACACGAATACTGGTGTCGTCGCCAACGCGACGGCCAACGCTTCTTCCGAATTGGCGCTGCTGTCCAACCGACCGCAGCGCAACCCGTTACGCTTGACGACCATAGCAAGGTGGCCCCACTCCTTCCCATCCCGAACAGGACCGTGAAACGCCTTTGCGCCGATGATAGTGGACGTACGTCTGTGAAAGTAGGTCATCGTCAGGCTCTTACACCACAAAGCCCCGTATCCAAAAGGATACGGGGCTTTGTCTTTTACCGCCCCCTAAAACTCCAGCGCTCAGCGCCGAGCAGGCGGGACGAGCGCCGGGGGGCAAGCTTGGTACAGAAAGCTCCTCACTCGGCTGTCCTTTCGCTCTGCGGAACACTCTAGTCAGGTTCCGCGTGCGCTGGCCGGGGGTGGGTATGGAAGGAAAGCGTAGAATATCTGCGTATTCCGTGCTGCGACGGTAATTCATCTGGCACGTTCATCATGCATGCTCAGGTTCTCGCTCTGCCTCCCCGCTCTCAGAAAGATGCCGCCCCGGCAGAGAGCCGTTCCCCCGCTGATCGTCATTTCGTCACCGCGCTGGCTCGGGGTCTGGACATTCTTGCGTGCTTTCGCTCGGGCGAGAGTTCGCTGAGCAATCAGGAGCTGGCCCGCCGTTGCGGGCTGCCCAAGTCCACGGTCTCGCGCCTGACACAGACGCTGTTGCGGCAGGGCTATCTGTCTCATGACCGCGACACGGGAAAATTCCGCTTGGGCGACGCGACCATGGCGTTGGGCGGCGCGGCCCTGGCACGGCTCGACATGGCGCAGATTGCGCGTCCCATGATGCAGGCTCTCGCCGACGAGTCGCGCGGCATGGTGTCGTTGGCCATTCCGAACCGTACTTCCATGCTTTATCTGGAAGTGTGTCGCAGCGGACCCGCGGTGGGATCGATGATGGGCGTAGGCACGCGGCTGCCGATGGTGACTTCGGCCATCGGGCGTGCCTATCTGGCGGGTATCGACGACGCCGATCGTGCCGAGATCATGGTCAAGGTACGTGAGCGCAAGCCGGAATGCTGGGAAACCTCGCGCGAGATGGTCGAGCAGGCGCTGCGCGAATACCGCAGGCTGGGCTGCACCTGCTCGTTCGGCGCCTGGCAGCGCGGCGTCAACGCGATCGCCGTGCCGGTGGCGTCGGGGATGAACCGGCCGGTGGTGGCGATCAACTGCGGCGGTCCGGTGTCGGAGATGTCGCAGAACTATCTGCTGAGCGTCGTGCGTCCCCGGCTGCTCGAGTTGTCGGCGCGGCTGCACACCATGCTGCGTTGAGCGTGCCTCTCCCGTCGGGCCCGCCACCCTCGGCGCGGGCGCGCTCGGCTTGACGTCCCGGGCTCGCAGCGGCTTGATGTGACGCCGTGGACGGTGTCGTCGTAGGGGCTGACGTCTCGCACCTGTTAAGCCCGCAATGGGCTTGGTATCTCAAGCGGTTTCGAACCCGCGAACCCGCGCAATGGTGCATGGCAGACAGCTCAGCACGCGCAATCCCGCCTCATCGACCCAACCCTTGCTGTCACGCGATGGGCTTCTGTCCACCGTATCGGCCTTCGGGTTTTCCCGAAAACGTGCTGCACAGTGGAACCTTTCAAGGTGCCCGCTTGCCGCGCGCCAGCCTCCTTCAGAGAATCTTCATGGCAAGCAGCAGACGCCGCACGGCGTGCGAGCTGTCCGGCGAGCGCCGGGATACATGAGGAGCGAGGTAATGGAGTTGTTCTTTCAGCAGTTGCTGAACGGCTTGACCATCGGCGGGGTGTACAGCCTGGTCGCGCTGGGTCTGACATTGGTCTACGGCATATTGCATGTGCCTAACTTTGCCCACGGGGCGTTCTACATGGCAGGCGCCTATGTTGCCTTCCATCTCATGAACGCCTGGGGGCTCAACTACTGGTTGGCGATGCTGGGCGCGGCGCTGGCCGTTGCCGTTCTGGCGATGCTGGCCGAACGGCTGGTCTTTCACCCGCTGCGCAACGCGCCCCCGCTGCACGACATGATCGCGGCCATCGGCATCCTGCTCTTTCTCGAGGCGGGCGCCCAGGTGATCTGGGGCGCGGATTTCCACCGCATGCAGACGCCCTACGGCGGGCTGATCGAGTTCCTGGGCATGACTATGCAAGGGCAGCGCGCCTTGATCGTGGGTGCGGCCTTCGCGCTCATGATCGCGCTGCACCTGTTCCTGACCCGCACGGTGACGGGCTCGACCATCATCGCCATGGCGCAGGATCGCGAGGGCGCGGCGCTGGTCGGCATCGACGCCACGCGCGTGACCCTGCTCGTGTTCGCCATCTCCGGCGCGCTCGCCGCGGTCGCGGCCACCTTGTACGCACCGATCAACCTGGTCTATCCGGCCATGGGGAACCTGGTCATCACCAAGGCGTTCGTGATCATCATCCTGGGCGGCATGGGCAGCGTGCCCGGCGCCATCATCGGCGGGCTCATCATCGGCATGGCCGAGAGCTTCGGCGGTTTCTACTTCTCCACCGACTACAAGGACATCATCGCCTTTCTTCTGTTGGTGATCATCCTGTCCTTGCGGCCGCAGGGGCTGTTTCCGGCGAAAGGAGCGCACTGACATGGCACGCATCGAAGGCACCTACGGCTGGCTGCTGCTGTTGCTGCTGGCCGTCGTCTACCCGTTCGTCGCGGGCAATTCGTACCACCTGACGGTGATGACGATGGCGTTCATCCTCGCCATCGCCACGCTGGGCCTGAACCTCATCACAGGCTGCACCGGGCAGTTCAATCTGGCGCATGCGGGCTTCATGGCGATCGGCGCCTATACCGTGGGCATCCTCACGGTGGACTACGGCGTTCCCTTCTGGATCGCGTTCCTGCTATCCGGGGTGGTGAGCGCGGTGATCGGCCTGTTGATCGGCGTGCTCTGCCTGCGCCTGAAGGGGCACTACTTCTCGATCTTCACGCTGTGCGTGGGCTACATCATCTTTCTCTTCATCGAGAAGAGCGACAGCATCACCCATGGCACCGTGGGCATCATGGGGATTCCGGCGCCTCCGGGCATCGGCTCCTTCGACTTCGATACGCCCATGTCGATGTATTACCTGGCGCTGGCCTTCCTGGTCGTGGGCGTCTGGTTGATGCGTCGTCTGGTGGCGTCGATCATTGGCCGCAGCTTCACGGCGGTGCGCAACAGTGATGCCCTGGCCGAGGCGCTGGGCATCAATCTGATGCGCACCAAGATCCTGTCCTTCGTGCTGTCGGTGTTCTACGCCGGCTTCGCAGGCGGGCTCTATGCGGGCCACGTGCGCTTTCTCGGGCCCGACATGGCCTACGTGACGCATACCTTCGACATGGTGATGTTCATGCTGATCGGCGGCATCGGCACCGTGCTCGGGCCGGTGCTCGGTGCGCTGATCGTCCCGTGGATCACGCAGTATCTGCAGTTCCTGCAGGACTACCGCATGGTGGTCTTCGGCCCCTTGCTGATTCTGCTGCTCATCTTCGTGCCCGACGGCATCGTCGGCACCTACCGGAAGCGGCGCGCGCGCAAGCTGGCCGCGCAGGCCGCCGCAAAAAACAGACAGTCGTCGCAGGTCGGCGTGAAGGAGGCGCAGAACCATGCTTGAGGTCGTCAATCTCACCAAGCGCTATGGCGGCCTGACCGCGGTCAACGATGTCTCGGCCCAGTTCCGCAAGGGGCACATCAGCGCCATCATCGGGCCGAACGGCGCCGGCAAGACCACGTTCTTCAACCTGATCGCCGGCGCGGTGGCGCCCACGCAGGGGCGCATCCTGCTCAACGGCGAGGACATCACCGGCATGCGCGCCGATCAAGTGGCTGTGCGCGGCGTGGCGCGCACGTTCCAGAGCACGCACCTCTTTGACAGCGCCACGGTCATGGACAACCTGATCGTCGGCCACCGCCTGCGCACGCGCTCGGGTCTGTGGGACGTCATCCTCGGATCGGCTCGGCTGCGCACGGAAGAGACCCTGTGCCGGCGCAAGGCCGAAGAATCGCTCGAGTTCGTCGGCCTGTCGCACATCGCCGACCGGCTCGCGGGCGACATCTCGCAGGAGGAGCGCAAGCGCGTGGCCGTCGCGCTGGCGCTGGCGACCGACCCCCAGCTCCTGTTGCTGGACGAGCCGGCCGGCGGCATCAACCCGGAGGAGACCGTCTCGCTGGCACGCCTGATCCGCAAGCTCGCCGAGCACGGCAAGACGGTCTGCCTGATCGAGCACAAGATGGACATGATCATGAGCCTGGCCGATCACATCGTCGTGCTGAACTATGGCGCGAAGATCGCCGACGGCCCGCCCGACAAGGTGCGCGCCAACCCGCTCGTCATCGAAGCCTACCTGGGAGCCGACTATGCTCAAGCTTGACCGGCTGTCGATGTCCTACGGCAGCTTCCGTGCGCTGGACGACATCAGCCTGCACGCGGCACCCGGCGAACTGGTGGTGCTGCTGGGTGCCAACGGAGCGGGCAAGAGCTCCATCTTCCTTACCATGAGCGGCATCCACCGCCCCGCCTCGGGCAGCATACAGTTCGACGGCATGGAGCTGTCGGGCATGAAGCCGTCCCAGATCGTCGAGGGCGGCCTGGTGCACTGCCCCGAGGGACGCAAGCTCTTTCCCGGAATGTCGGTACAGAAGAATCTCACGCTGGGCGCGTATGTGCACCGCAAGGATCGCGAGGGTGTTCGGCGCTCGCTCGAGGAGGTGTTCGATCTGTTCCCGATCCTGCGCGAGAAGAAGGACGATCCGGCCGGTTCGCTTAGCGGCGGCCAGCAGCAGATGGTGGCGATCGGGCGCGCATTGATGGGGCGCCCGCGCGCGCTGTTGCTCGACGAACCATCGCTCGGGCTCGCACCGCTGGTGGTGCGCCAGGTGTTCGAGGTCATACAGCGGATCAACCGGGCGGGGACCACGGTACTGCTGGCCGAGCAGAACGCATATTCCGCGCTGGCCATCGCCGACCGCGGCTATGTCATCGAAGGCGGACGCATCGTGCTGGAGGGCGATCGCGACGCATTGCTCGGCAACGAGGGTGTACGCAAGGCCTATATCGGCGGCTGAAGCCGCCACGACAAGGAGAAGACTCAATGAAGTTCACAGGAATGCTCAATCAGTTGGCGCGTGCGCTTGCGCTCGCCGGGGCGTTGACGGCGAGCGGCGCGGCATGGGCGCAGGAAACCATCAATCTCGGCTTCACCGGGCCGCTGAGCGGCGGCGCCGCACTCTACGGCAAGAACGTGATGTCGGGCCTGCAGATGGCAGCCGATGAGATCAACAAGGCTGGCCTGGAGGTGAACGGCAAGCAGTACAAGCTCGAGTTCGTGGCGCTGGACGACAAGTATTCGCCGGCCGAAGCTGCCATCAATGCCCGGCGTCTCGTGCAGCAGTACAAGGCCCCCGCCATCTTCGTGCCGCACTCGGGCGGCATCTTCGCGCTGCAGGCCTTCAACCAGCAGGAGAACTTCCTCCTGATGGCCTATTCGAGCGTGCCGGCGATCACCGCGTCGAATAACAAGCTGACCATCCGCATTCCGCCGGCATACACCGGCTACATCGATCCTTTCATCAATGCCCAGATGCAGCGCTTCGGCAAGAAGGTGGCGCTGGCGCCGGCCGACCACGACTACGCCAAGGCCTGGGTCAAGGATTTCGTGCCTGCCTGGGAGAAGGCCGGAGGCGAAGTGGTGGCGAACAATCCCATGTCCTACAACAAGGCGACCGACTTCTACAGCGGCGTGAGCCGCGTGCTGGCCGCCAAGCCCGACGTGATGTTCGTCGGCGGCGCTTCCGAGCCCACGGCGCTGGTGGTCAAGCAGGCGCGCGAACTGGGCTTCAAGGGCGGGTTCATCCTGATGGACCAGGCCAAGCTCGACGAGATGGCGCGGGTGACCGACGGCTACGCCATGCTCGAGGGCGCGATCGGCACCATGCCGCTGGTGAGCGACAACCGGCCGGGAGCCGAGGAATTCGTGAAGGCGTACAAGGCGGCCAATGGCGAGCGTGAGCCGACCTCGGAAATGTCGTTGAACTACACCATGGTGCACGCGATCGCCAAGGCCATGCAGTTGGCGGGCACGGTCGACGATCCGGAAGCGATCCGCGCCAAGCTCGGCGAGGCGCTGAAGAGCCTGGACATCGCACACAACCCGCACGAGATCACCGACATCGACGCGGATGGCGGCACCGTGGGCGATACGCCGGTGGGGATGGTCGAGCAGGGCGAGGTCAAGCAATACCGCCTGAGCGAATTGAAGTAGAGGCTCCCCCTCTACGCGTGAAGGCTCCCCCTCTAGGCGCTTACGCGCGCCCCCCAAGGGGCGGTACTGGCGGACCGGCGGAGCCGGCTCCGCTGTGCCCCGGATCGCATCACCGCTGTTTCATACGTCGGGGTGGCGCGCAGCGCCATGGATAACTGAAGTAAACCGCAGGCTGCGGCCGCGTCCCGTGCCTCAGCGGGCGCCGAACCCCGTCAGCACGGTCTGGATCGTGCGCAGCACGATCAGCAGGTCGAGCGCGAGCGAACAGTGCTTGATGTAGTAGAAGTCGAGTTCGATCTTGGTGCGCGTGGCGTCCGCGCTCGCGACGTAGCCCTGGGTGACCTGGGCCCAGCCGGTGATGCCGGGGCGCACCACGTGGCGGTAGGTGTAGAACGGGATCTCGCGATCGAACCGTTCGACGAAGGCGAGCTGTTCGGGGCGCGGCCCGATCAGGCTCATCTCGCCCTTCAGGATGTTGATGAACTGCGGGATCTCGTCGATGCGCAGCTTGCGGATGATGGCGCCCACCCGCGTGATGCGCACGTCGTTCTCGCCGGCGAAGCGGGCGACGTCGTCCGAGGCACCCGCCATGCTGCGGAACTTGTAGATCTGGAAGGGCCGGTTGCCCTGGCCGATGCGCTCCTGGGTGAAGATCACCGGCCCGCGCGACTCCAGGCGGATGGCGAGCGCGGTCAGCAGCACCAGGGGCAGCGTGATCGGCAGCGTGGCGAGGATGAACGCCACGTCGAAGACGTATTTCAGCAGCTCGTAGCCGGGCGAGGGCAGTAGGGCGCCCATCGGGTTCTCCGACATGTGCGTGACCCGCACCCGCCCGGTCAGCGATTCGAACATCTGGCGTGCGTGGTACACCGGCACCCGCGACAGGGCGCAATGGGCGAGAAAGCGTTCCCATTCCGGGCCGGGCAGGTGATCGAGGTCGGCCACCACCGCGTCGTAGCGCGACTCGCCCAGCGTGGGCCCGGTCAGCCGGCGCGCGTCGACGTTGGGCAGCCCGAAAAGCTCGAGTGCGCTGCCCGACGGCACGACGGCGAGCTTGGGCCGCTGGTACCGCTCGCGCAGGCGAAAGTCGATGTAGCACCAGAGCATGCTCAGCACGCAACTGCTGGCCATGAGCGCGCGCGACATGTCCAGGCGCAGGGCGAGCATGATCAGCGCCGCGGCGGCGAAGGTGAGCAGCACGTACGGCGCGATATGGATCGGCGAGCGCGAGCCCGGGTAGCGAAACAGCACGTGCAGCGAGCGGTGCGACAGCGCGTAAGCGAGAAAGGCGGCGACCATGGCGTTGCGCTGCCCGTCGTCCGGCCAGCGCAGACCGGCCGTGCCCCACAGCCCCCAGGCCGGCAGCAGCACCGCGATCAGCGCGCCCACGAGCATGGTGAACAACCAGGACAGAAGTAGTTGTTCGTGAAGGCGCCGGTGGCGTCGGGTCAAGGGGCGATGCATGTGAGGCGGGTTGTAGCGTCGGTCGGGGCCCCGCGGCAGTCCGCGGACTGAGGGATTGTATGGCGACTCGGGCCTGCAGATGGGATGATTAAGCCACCATGCTTTGCGCTTGCGACGATAATGGGGTTTTGTGCAACCCTGGCAATACATGGCTGAGACGCTACTTGTCACCGGCGGTGCCGGTTACATCGGTACACATACGCTGGTCGAACTGATCGGGGCCGGCGTGCGCCCTGTCGTGTTCGACGATTTCTCCACCGGCAGCCGTGCCGCGCTGCAGCGCGTGGCGGGCATCACCGGCGTCGAGGTGCCCTGCATCGAAGGCGACGTGCGCGATGCCGCCATGCTCGACCGTGTCTTCGCCGAGGCCGCCGCGAGCGGCGAGCCGGTGGGCTGTGTGCTGCACCTGGCCGCGCGCAAGGTCGTGAACGAGTCGGTCGCCGACCCGCTGCGCTACTACGACAACAACGTCCACGGTACGCTGGTGCTGCTGCAGGCGATGCAGCGGGCCGGCATCCGGCGCTTCGTCTTCAGCTCGTCTGCGAACGTGTACGGCGAGCCCGAATTCCAGCCCTATACGGAAACGCATCGTATTTCGCCGGCCACGCCCTACGGCCAGTCCAAGGCGATGATCGAGCAGGTGCTGCGCGACGTCTGCGTGTCCGATCCGGGTTTCAGCGCCGTCACGCTGCGCTACTTCAATCCGATCGGCGCGCATCCGTCCGGCTTGATCGGCGAGGACCCGCGCGGCACGCCGGACAATATCTTTCCCTACATCACCCAGGTCGCGGTGGGCAAGCTGCCCGAGCTTGCCGTGTTCGGCGACGACTATCCCACGCCGGACGGTACCGGTGTGCGCGACTACCTGCACATCGTCGATCTGGCGCGCGGCCACGTGCACGCGGTCGAGCACGCCGAGCGCGCGCCGGGCTTCACCGTGGTCAACCTGGGCACCGGGCAGGGCACGACCGTGCTGGAACTGGTGCGCGCTTTCGAGCGGGCGAGCGGGCGGCGCGTGCCGTACCGGATCGCGCCACGCCGTCCCGGCGACATTGCCGAGGCCTGGGCCGACCCCGGCCTGGCGCACGAATTGCTGGGCTGGCGCGCGCAGTACACCATCGAGCAGATGTGCGCCGACGGCTGGCGCTGGCAGTCGGCCAATCCCGATGGCTATGGCGGCGCTTGACCGCGCGCGCCGCGAGCGATCTACTATCTTCACGTCACCGTTTTTCACAGAAGGAGTCTTTGATGGGCAATTCCCAGAAAGCGAGCGTTCCTGCCATCGACATCGGCATCTCCGAAAAGGATCGCGCCAAGGTCGCGGAGGCGCTGTCCAAGGTCCTGGCGGATACCTACACGCTCTATCTGATGACTCACAACTTCCATTGGAACGTGACCGGCCCGATGTTCAACACGCTCCATAACATGTTCATGGAGCAGTACACCGAGCTGTGGAATTCGCTGGACGTCATCGCCGAGCGCATTCGCGCCCTCGGCCACTTCGCGCCCGGCACCTATCGCGAGTACGCCAAGCTCTCGTCGATCAGCGAGCCCAAGGACGTGCCGGAGGCCCTGGAGATGGTGCGCCTGCTCACCAAGGGCAACGAGTCGGTCGCCAAGACCGCGCGCGCCGCATTCGGCGCCGCCGACGGCGCGAATGACCAGCCCACCGCCGATCTCCTGACCCAACGCCTGGACGTGCACGAGAAGGCCGCCTGGATGTTGCGCAGCCTGCTGCAGTAATCCCTGCCATTCGCTGTCCATCGAACCCAGAGCACGACACGAGGAGCAAATCCATGAACATCCGGTTCCGCCAACTGCCGCTGGCCCTGGCCCTGGCCCTGGCCCTGGCCCTGGGCGCCCTGGCGCTCGGGACTTCCGCCGCCGCGCGCGCCGACATCACCATCGCCATCGCCGGCCCGATGACGGGCCCGGTCACCCAGTACGGCGACATGGTCAAGGAAGGCGTCAACACCCTGGTCGAGCAGGTCAATGCCGCCGGTGGCGTGGACGGCGAGCAACTGCGTGTCGTCACGCTGGACGATGGCTGCGAGCCCAAGCAGGCGCCCGTGGTGGCCAACCGCGTGGTCAACGATAAGATCGGCTTCGTGGTCGGGCACGTGTGCTCCGGCGCGACGATCGCCGCGGCCGACATCTACGACGACGAAGGCGTGGTCATGGTGTCGCCCTCGGCGACCTCGCCGGCGCTGACCGACGGCAAGAGCTACCACACCATTTTCCGGACCATCGGCCGCGACGACCAGCAGGGCCCGGCGGCTGCCGAGTTCATCATCGCCAGCGTCAAGCCGACCAAGGTCGCCGTGCTGCACGACAAGCAGTCGTACGGTCAGGGCATCGCCACTGCGGTGCGCGACGACCTGAAGAAGGCCGGCATCGAGATCGCCCTGTTCGAAGGCATCAACGCGGGCGACAGCGATTACTCGGCGATCATCACCAAGCTGCGCTCGGCGGGCGTGGACTTCGTCTACTACGGCGGCTATCACCCTGAAATGGGCCTGCTGCTGCGCCAGGCCAACGAGCAGGGGCTCAAGGCCCGCTTCATGGGCCCGGAAGGCGTGGGCAACAACGACATCAACGCCATCGCCGGCAAGGCCGCCGATGGTATGCTCGTGACGCTGCCGGCCGACTTCACCCAGGACCCCAAGAACGCCGAGATCGTCAAGGCGTTCAAGGACAAGGGGCGCGATCCGGGCGGTGCGTTCCAGATGACTGCCTATACCGCCGCCCAGGTGCTGGTCGACGCCATGAAGGGCGCCAAGAGCAAGGATCCGGAGGAGGTGGCGAAGTACCTGCACGCCAACACCTTCGACACCCCCATCGGGCCGGTGAGCTTCAACGAGCAGGGCGACCTGGAGAAGTTCGAGTTCGACGTGTTCGAGTGGTCCTCGGACGGCACCAAGAAGTCCGTGAAATAACCGGCGCGACAGGGCTCGCCAGGCAAGAACACAGCGGCAGAACGCCGCGTTGGCAGGCCCCGGCGGGCGCGAGCCCGCCTTTTTTCATTTTCGATGGCGCCGGGACGCTGCACCCGGCGCCGGTTCCCACGGTCGCGGCGGCACGGTCCTGGCGCGATCCGGTGGCGAACCCTTTACCGAGTCCGTGCCATGACATCCGTCGCCGCCCGTCTTCCGCTCTATGTGCGTCTGGTTCGCCTGGACAAGCCGATTGGCATTCTGCTGCTGCTCTGGCCCACGCTGTGGGCGCTCTGGCTGGCAGCCGACGGCGCGCCGCCGCTGCACATCCTGGTGATCTTCACGCTGGGCACGGCGCTGATGCGATCGGCGGGCTGCGCCATCAACGACTATTTCGACCGCGATTTCGACCTGCACGTCGAGCGTACCCACGATCGCGTCCTGACTTCCGGGCTGATCTCCGGTAAGGAAGCGCTCGCGGTCGCGGGCGTGCTCGCCTTCGTGTCCTTTCTGCTGGTGATCCCGCTCAACGGCCTGACCTGGGCGCTCGCCTGCGTGGCGCTGGTGGTGGCCTTCACCTATCCGCTGATGAAGCGGTTCTTCGCGATTCCCCAGGCCTATCTGGGCATCGCCTTCGGCTTCGGCATTCCGATGGGGTTCGCGGCCATCCAGGGGACGGTGCCTGCGGCCGCGTGGCTGATGCTGCTCGCCAACGTGTTCTGGGCCGTGGCCTACGATACCGAGTATGCGATGGTCGATCGCGACGACGACCTCAAGCTCGGCCTGAAAACCTCGGCGGTCACCTTCGGCCGCTGGGACGTGGTGGCCGTGGGCATCTGCTATGCCGTCACGCTCGTGCTGCTCGCCGTGGTCGGCGGCATGCTGCATCTGGCTTGGCCGTACTATGCCGGGCTGCTGGCGGCCGCCGGCATTGCTGTGCGCCATCTGGTCTGGATACGGCACCGCGAGCGCGGGCCGTGCTTCCGGGCTTTCCTGAACAACACCTGGTTCGGCTTCGCCGTCTTTGCCGGCGTGCTGGCAGCCACGCTGATGCGCTGATCCCGGGCCGATGCGCAAATCTCGTCCTTCGGGACGAGGCCTGGCGCGGCGAGCCTGCCACGGCGTCCAAGGCGCCCCGTTGGCGGCGAGCGGTTCCGCGTCCAGGCGCAGGCGGCCCACCGTCGTCAACCCAACATTTCTGCATCCACATATGATCGATACTTCGATTGCCTTCATCGGCGGCGGCAACATGGCCGCTGCACTGGCTGGCGGCCTCGCCGGCAAGGTCGTCAGCGCGGAGCGCATCCACGTGCTGGACCCCAACGTCCAGAGCCACGACGCCTGGCGGGCACGCGGCGCGAGCGTCGCCGCGCAGCCGGACGAGGCGCTCGCGCGCGCGGCCGTCTGGGTGTACGCGGTCAAGCCGCAGATCATGAAGGAGGTCGTCGCGCAGACGCGTCCCTGGCTGCGCGACACGCTGGTGATCAGCGTGGCCGCCGGGCTGCGCGGGGACACGCTGGCCGGCTGGCTGGGCGAGGGCGGCCAGCCGCACGGGCGCGTCATCCGCTGCATGCCCAACACGCCCGCGCTGATCGGCGCGGGCGCGAGCGGCCTGGCGGCGCAGGCGGGCGTGGGCGCCGCCGACCGCAAGTTGGCCACCACCTTGCTGTCGGCCGTCGGCGAAGTGACCTGGGTGGCGGACGACGCCGCGCTGGATGCCGTGACGGCGCTCTCGGGCAGCGGCCCGGCCTACGTCTTTCTCGTGATCCAGGCCTTGATCGACGGCGGCGTGTCGCTCGGGCTGAGCGCCGAACAGGCGCGCCAGCTCGCCCTGGCGACGCTGGCCGGCGCCACGCGCCTGGCGGCTGAATCCGACGAGAGCCCCGAGGTGTTGCGCCAGCGCGTCACCTCCAAGGGCGGCACGACGGCCGCGGCCATTGGCGTCATGCAGGCCCAGGGCCTGGAAGCCACGATCGCGCGAGCCATGCGTGCCGCCGCCGAGCGCGCGCGAGAGATGGGGCAGGAGTTCGGCGCCTGAGGACTGGGCCCGGCCCGTGCGCGCCAGCGCGCAACGCTTGACGAAGTCCCGCGCCTGTCCCCAAGATTCAGGCGCGGCCAGTCCGGCGGCCCACGAAGCCGCCGCCAGTGTGCTTCCTAAGCGAGCGAGCATGGACTTCTTCATCCAGCAGGTGTTCAACGGCTTGAGCCTGGGGGCGATCTACGCGCTGATCGCCATCGGCTACACGATGGTCTACGGGATCATCGGCATGATCAACTTCGCCCACGGCGAAATCTACATGATCGGCGCCTATACCGGGCTGGTCGCGCTGACGGCCGTCGGCGTGGGCGGCGGCCTGCCTTTGCCGCTGCTGCTGGCGGTGATGCTGGTCGCCGCGGTGGCGGTGACCGGCGTCTATGGCTTCTCGGTCGAGCGGGTGGCCTACCGGCCGGTGCGCGGCGGGCCGCGCCTGGTTGCGCTGATCTCGGCCATCGGGATGTCGATCTTCCTGCAGAACTGGGTGGCCCTGGGCCAGGGCGCGCGCGACGTGGCCGTGCCCTACCTGATCGGCGGCGGCGTGAGCATGGAGCTCGCTTCCGGCTTCGTGGTGACCGCGCCGTATTCGCGCATCCTCATCATCGTCGTTACCGTGGTGCTGATGATCGCGCTCACGCTGTTCATCAAGTATTCGCGCATGGGGCGGGCTTGCCGGGCGTGCGCGCAAGACCTGCGCATGGCCAACCTGCTGGGCATCGACACCAACCGGGTGATCTCGTTCACCTTCGTGCTGGGCGCGATGCTGGCGGCGGTGGGCGGGGTGCTGATCGCGCTGTCGGTCGGCAAGCTCAACCCCTTCATCGGCTTCATCGCGGGCATCAAGGCCTTCACCGCGGCGGTTCTGGGCGGCATCGGCAGCGTCCCGGGCGCCATGCTGGGCGGCGTGCTGCTCGGCCTGGCCGAGACCTTCGCAGCGGGCTATATCTCCTCGCAGTACAAGGACATCGTGGCCTTCCTGCTGCTGGTGCTGATCCTGCTGTTCCGCCCGACCGGCCTGCTCGGCAAACCTGAAGTGGAAAAAGTCTGATGCGCGCGCAGCTCAAGAGTGCCGTGATCGCCGCGCTGGCCACCATCGTGCTGGTCACGCCGATCTTCGGCCTGCAGATCGTGCGCCAAGGCGCACTCAACACGCTGCAGCCGCACTGGGCGCTGGTGTTCGGCGCCGCGGCCATCGTCTTCGTCTTCCAACTGGTGCGCCCGTCCTTCGCCAAGGTCGGGGCGCACGTGCGCCTGCCGGTGCTGCCGGCGCTGCAGCCCGCCCACCACAAGGTGGCCGTGGGGCTGCTGCTCGCGGTGTTGCTGGTCTGGCCGTTCTTCGGCACGCGCGGCGCGGTCGACCTGGCCACGCTGGTGCTGATCTACGTCATGCTCGGCCTGGGGCTGAACATCGTGGTCGGCTTCGCCGGCCTGCTCGACCTGGGCTTCGTCGGCTTCTATGCCGTGGGCGCCTATACCTACGCGCTGCTCTTCAAGTTCTTCGGCTTCGGCTTCTGGGAGGCCTTGCCGGTGGCCGGGGCGATGGCCGCGCTGTTCGGCTTTCTGCTTGGTTTCCCCGTGCTGCGCCTGCGCGGCGACTACCTGGCCATCGTCACCCTGGGCTTCGGCGAGATCATCCGCCTGCTGCTCGTCAACCTGACCAGCCTGACGGGCGGACCCGACGGGGTGCCCGGCATTCCCAAGCCCACGGTATTCGGCCTGGAGATGACGCGCCGGCCGGCCGAAGACCAGGTGAGCTTTCACCAGTTCATGGGCTGGGAGTTCAGCAGCATCCACATGGTGATCTTCCTGTACCTGATGGCCCTGCTGCTGGCGCTGGCGACGCTCTACGTGTCGAACCGCCTCATCCGCATGCCCGTGGGACGCGCCTGGGAGGCGCTGCGCGAGGATGAGATCGCCGCGCGCTCGCTGGGCTTGAACCCCACTCGCATCAAGCTGTCGGCGTTCACGCTGGGCGCCATGTTCGCCGGTTTCGGCGGCGCCTTCTTCGCGGCGCGCCAGGGGCTGGTCAATCCGGAGTCCTTCACCTTCATCGAGTCTGCCCTGATCCTCGCCATCGTGGTGCTGGGCGGCATGGGCTCGCAGCTCGGCGTGATCCTGGCCGCGGTGTTCCTCACGCTGCTGCCGGAGCTGGCGCGCCAGTTCGCCGAATACCGCATGCTGCTGTTCGGCCTGGTGATGGTGCTGATGATGGCCTGGCGGCCGCAGGGCCTGCTGCCCATGCGCCGGCCGCAGGTGGAGCTCAAGCGATGAGCGCCGCCGTGCAGAATCCGCCGGCCGCGCACGCCGATGGCGCGGTGCTGCTGTCGGTGGCCGAGCTCAGCATGCGCTTCGGCGGCCTGCTTGCGGTCAACGGCGTGGGCTTCGACGTGCGCGAGCACGAGGTGTTCGCGATCATCGGGCCGAACGGCGCCGGCAAGACCACGGTGTTCAACTGCGTGGGCGGCTTCTACAAGCCGAGCAGCGGCCGCATCCTCATGGACGGCAAGCCGATCGCCGGCCTGCCCAGCCACAAGGTGGCGCACTACGGGCTGGTGCGCACCTTCCAGAACGTGCGGCTCTTCAAGCAGCTCACCGTGCTCGAGAACCTGTTGGTCGCGCAGCACCGCAAGGTCGATACGCGGCTCTGGTCCGGGCTGCTGGCGACCCGGCGCTATCGATGCGCTGAGGCCGAGGCCCTGGAGCGCGCCGCGGCCTGGCTGGAGCGGCTGGGGCTGCTCGCCTTCGCCAACCGCGAGGCCGGCACGCTCGCCTACGGGCACCAGCGACGCCTGGAGATCGCGCGCTGCATGGTCACCGAGCCGCGCCTGCTCATGCTCGACGAGCCGGCGGCGGGCCTGAACCCGCATGAGAAGGTCGAGTTGCGCCAGCTCATCGACCGCCTGCGCCGGGAGCACGGCGTGGCGGTGCTGCTCATCGAACACGACATGAGCCTGGTCATGGGCATCTCCGACCGCATCCTGGTGATGGAGCACGGCGAGCCCATCATGACCGGCTCGCCCGGCGCGGTACGCAACGACCCGCGGGTGATCAAGGCCTATCTGGGGGAAGCGTGATGCTGGCGCTGCGCGATGTCCATACGCACTACGGCGCGATCGAGGCCCTGGGCGGCGTGTCGATCGAGGTGCGCCAGGGCGAGATCGTCAGCCTGATCGGCTCCAACGGGGCCGGCAAGACGACGCTGCTCATGACCGTGTGCGGCTCGCCGCGAGCAAGCTCGGGCGCCGTGCTCTTCGAGGATGAGGACATCACCGGGTGGCCGACCCATCGGATCATGCGGCACGGTATCGCCGTCTCGCCGGAAGGCCGCCGCGTGTTTCCCGACCTGACCGTCGCCGAGAATCTGATGATGGGCGCGTTCTTCCTGCAGGGGCGCGAAGTTTCGCGGGGGCTGGAGCACGTCTACTCCCTGTTTCCGCGCCTGAAGGAGCGCGCCAACCAGCGGGCCGGCACCATGTCGGGCGGTGAGCAGCAGATGCTGGCCATCGGGCGCGCGCTGATGAGCCGCCCGCGCCTGCTGCTGCTGGACGAGCCCACCCTGGGCCTGGCGCCGATGATCATTGCGCAGATCTTCGAGATCGTGAAGACCATCCGCGACGAGGGCATCACGGTGTTCCTGGTCGAGCAGAACGCCAACAAGGCGCTGCAGGTGGCCGATCGCGGTTACGTGCTCGAGAGCGGCAAGGTGGTGCTTGCCGACACGGGCGCGGCGCTGCTCGGCAACGAGGCCGTGCGCCGCGCCTACCTCGGCGGCTGACGCGCCGTGGGCGTCAGGCCGCGGCGCGGCCGCGCTCGAGCGCAGCGGTGATCTCGGCGACGTGGCGGCCCTGGTAGCGCGCGCCGTCCAGTTCGTTGGCCGTCGGCTTGCGCGAGCCGTCGCCGCCCGCGATGGTCGAGGCGCCATAGGGCGAGCCGCCGGTGATTTCGTCGACCCGGGTCTGGCCCTGGAAGCTGTACGGCAGCCCGACCAGCACCATGCCGTGATGCAGCAGCACGGTATGGAAGCTGAGGATGGTCGATTCCTGGCCGCCGTGCTGGGTGGCCGTGGAGGTGAAGACGCTACCGACCTTGCCGACCAGGGCTCCCTTGGCCCAGAGCCCGCCGGTCTGGTCGAGGAAGTTCTTCATCTGCGAGGCCATGTTGCCGTAGCGCGTGGGCGTGCCGAACACGATGGCGTCGTAGTCGGCCAGTTCTGCCGGCGCGGCGATGGGCGCGGGCTGATCGAGCTTGTAGTGCGAGGCTTTGGCGACTTCCTCGGGCACCAGCTCGGGGACGCGCTTGATCGCCACCTCGACGCCGTCGACCCCGCGAGCGCCTTCGGCAACGGCATGGGCCAGACTTTCCACGTGACCGTAGGTGGAGTAGTAGAGGACGAGGATCTTGGGCATGGAGGCTCTCCAGGCGGGTGAGGAAGGGGAGTTGCCACTGTAGCGTCTATCGTGCCCGCCCTCGATGTCGAGCCGCGCGACGCGGCACGAAAGCTGCTGTAACGCGGCGTATCGCAGAGGAGACGAGTCCATGGCGGAAATGACCTGGCGCCAGAGGCGGCTGAGCAAGCCGTTGTACGAGCGCATGGCGGCGGTGATGCCGCGCATGTCGGCTACGGAGCGCGAAGCCATCGAGGCCGGCGACACCTGGTGGGACGCCGTGCTGTTCAGCGGCCGGCCGCACTGGGCGACGCTCCTGTCCCTGCCCAGCGCGCAGTTGAGCGCCGAGGAGCGCGCTTTCCTGGAGGGGCCGGTGAACCATCTGTGCGCCATGCTGGATGACTGGGATGTCCAGTGGCGGCGGCGCGACCTGCCCGAGGCGGTCTGGCGCTTCCTGCGCGAGCACCGCTTCTTCGGCATGATCATCCCCAAGGCGTATGGCGGGCTCGGCTTTTCCGCGTATGCGCATTCCGAGGTCGTGCGCCGCGTCTCGAGCCGGTCGGGGCCCACGGCGGTGACGGTGATGGTGCCGAACTCCCTGGGCCCGGGCGAGCTGCTGATGCTCTTCGGCACCGAGGCGCAGCGCGACGACTGGCTGCCGCGCCTGGCCGACGGGCGGGCGATCCCGTGCTTCGGGCTGACCAGCGAAACCGCCGGGTCCGACGCGGCCGGCATGACCGATACGGCAGTCGTTTGCCGCGAGCACCGCGACGGAAGGGACACGCTCGGCCTGCGGCTGAACTTTCGCAAGCGCTACATCACCCTCGGTCCGGTGGCGAGCGTGCTGGGCGTGGCCGTGCGCCTGTCCGATCCGCAGGGCCTGCTGGGCGGTGCGAGCGAGCGCGGCATCACCCTGGTGCTCGTGCCGGCGGACACGCCGGGGGTGCGCACCGGAGCGCGCCACCTGCCGGCGATGCAGATGTTCCAGAACGGCCCGATCGAGGGCAAGGACGTCTTCGTCCCGATGGATGCGGTGATCGGCGGCGAGGAGCACATCGGCGACGGCTGGCGCATGCTGATGACGGCGCTGGCGGCCGGGCGGGGGATCTCGCTGCCTTCGCTGTCGGCCGCCGCCGGCGCCTATACCGCGCACGTGAGCGGCGCCTACGCACGCATTCGCGAGCAGTTCGGCCTGCCGATCGGGCGCTTCGAAGGCGTGCAGGAAAAGCTCGGCATGCTGGCGGCGCGCGCCTACATGCTCGATGCAGCGCGCCGCATGACCTGCGCGGCCATCGATGCGGGCCACCGGCCGTCGGTGATGTCGGCCATCATGAAATACCACGCCACCGAGCACATGCGGGCTTCGGTCAACGACGCCATGGACATCCACGGCGGCAAGGCGGTCATCGACGGGCCGGCGAACTACCTGGGCGTGCTGTACCGGGCGGTCCCGGTCGGCATTACGGTGGAGGGTGCGAACATCCTCACGCGCAACCTCATCATCTTCGGCCAGGGAGCCATCCGCTGCCACCCGTTTCTGCGTGACGAAATGGCGGCCCTGGCCGACCCCGACAAGGCGCGCGGGCTGCGCCGCTTCGACAGCGTGTTCTGGCGCCACGCACTGCACACCGCCGGCAATGCGCTGCGCGCCATCGGCCATGCCTGGACCGGTGGGGTCTTCGCTCCGGCGCCGGCGCTGGCCGATGTGCGGCCGTACTTCCGCGAGATCGCACGCCGTTCGGCCGCGTTCGCGGTAATCGCCGACGCCTGCCTGGCTGCGCTGGGCGGTGCGCTCAAGCGCAAGGAGATGCTCTCGGCCCGCCTGGGCGACATGCTGTCCGAGCTGTACCTGGCGAGCGCCGTGCTCAAGCGCTGGCACGACGAAGGCCGCCATCACGAGGACGTGCCGCTCGCGGCCATGGCCGTGACGGCCTGCATGGCGCGCTTCGACGCTGCGCTGGACGGTGTGCTTGCGAACCTTCCCGCGCGGCCATTGGCCTGGACCTTGCGCGTGATGCTCATGCCCTGGGGCCCGCAGCGTGGCCCGTCGGACGCCCTGGTGCGTCGCTGCTCGCAGATCCTGCTGGCACCGTCGGCCAGTCGCGACCGTCTGGTCAGCGGGCTGTACCATCCGTCGCACGGGCCCGGGCTGGCCGAGCTGGAGCGGGCGTTCGCCGCAGTGATCGCGGCCGAAGGCGCCCAAGCGCGGTTGCGCGAGGCCAGGCAGGAGGATGTCGAAGCCGCGCTTGCCAGCGGTGTCGTCACGGCGCAAGAGGCGGGGTTGCTGCGCGCGGCGCACGCGGCCGTGGCGGCCGCGGTGCGGGTGGATGTGTTCGCGCCGGGCGAGCTCGCCGGCGCGGCGTCCGACGATCAGGACGGAAAGAACACGTAGCGGGCGATGAACAGCGCTGACACCGCCCACATGGCGGGATGCACGTCGCGCGCGCGGCCGGTCGTGACCTTGAGCACCGTGTAGCTGATGAAACCGAAGGCCAGGCCGGTGGCGATCGAATAGGTGAAAGGCATGGCCAGCGCGGTCAACGCGGCGGGCACCGCCTCGGCCACGTCGTCCCAATCGATCTCGACCAGATCACGCATCATCAGGCCGGCGACGAACAGCAGCGCGGGCGCGGTGGCATAGGCGGGCACGGAGCCTGCCAGCGGCGAGATGAACAGGGCGGCGAGAAACAGGATGGCGATGACCAGGGCGGTGAGGCCGGTGCGCCCGCCCGCCTGCACGCCGGAGGCGCTCTCGACGTAAGCGGTGGTGCTGCTGGTGCCGAGCAGCGAGCCGCCGACGATCGCCGTGCTGTCGGCGAGCAGGGCGCGGCCCAGGCGGCTGTCGGGGCCGTCCACCGCCAGCTTGGCTCTCTTGGCCACGCCCATCAGCGTGCCGGTGGCGTCGAACACTTCGACCAGCACGAACACCAGCACGACGTGCAGCAGGCCGCCCTTCATCACGTTGATGATGTCCAGTTGCAGGAAGGTGGGCGCCAGGCTGGGGGGCGAGGAGAACACGCCCTGGAACTGGTTCAGGCCGAGCATCATGCTGGCCACGGTGACGAACAGGATGCCGATCAGGATCGCGCCCTTGACGCGCAGGGCATCGAGCGTGGCGATCACGAAAAAGCCCACGATGGTGAGCAATACCGGCGCGCTGGTGAGATCGCCCAGCGTGACCTTGGTGGCTGGGTGCGACACCACGATGCCGCTGCTGCTCAGGGCGATGATGGCCAGAAAGAGGCCGATCCCGGCCACGATGCCGGAGCGCAGCGAGCGCGGGATGCCTTGGATCAACCAGCGCCGGATGCCGGTGATGGTCAGGATGAGGAAGATGATGCCGGAGATGAACACGGCGCCCAGGGCTTCCTGCCAGGTGTAGCCCAGCGTCTCGACCACGGTGAAGGCGAAGAACGCGTTCAGGCCCATGCCGGGGGCCATGCCGATCGGCCAGTTGGCGACGAACGCCATCATCAGCGAACCGAGGGCGGCGGCCAGGCAGGTCGCCACGAACACGGCGTTGCGATCGATGCCGGTGTTCGACAGGATGTCCGGGTTGACGAAGATGATGTACGACATCGTGAGAAAGGTCGTGAGACCCGCCACGATTTCGGTGCGCACGGTCGTGCCGTGCTCGCGCAGTTTGAAGAGTCGTTCAAGCATGAGTGCCCGGAATGGTCGAAGGCCGTCGGAGCCCGCACGGGGCCATGACGGCATGGGAGTTGTAAACTTTCGGCATGATTATTCTCGGATTCGAAAGCTCGTGCGACGAAACCGGCGTTGCCGTGGTGGATACGCAACGCGGTTTGCTGGCGCACGCGCTGCACAGCCAGGTCGCCATGCACGAAGACTATGGCGGCGTGGTGCCGGAACTCGCCTCGCGCGACCACATCCGGCGCGTGCTGCCGCTCACGCGCGAGGCGCTGGCGCAGGCCGGACTGGGCCTGGATGACGTCGATGCCGTGGCCTACACCGCCGGCCCGGGGTTGGCCGGGGCGCTGCTGGTGGGCGCGAGCGTGGCCCGCTCGATCGCCTGGGCGCGCGACCTGCCCGCGATTCCCATTCACCATCTGGAGGGGCATCTGCTGTCGCCCCTGCTCGCCGACCCCCGGCCCGAATTTCCCTTCGTGGCGCTGCTCGTGTCCGGCGGGCACACCCAGCTCATGCGGGTGGATGGGGTCGGCCAGTACACTCTGCTGGGCGAGACCCTGGACGATGCGGCCGGCGAGGCCTTCGACAAGACCGCCAAGCTGCTCGGCCTGGGCTACCCCGGCGGGCCGGCGCTGGCCGCGCTGGCGGAAGGGGCGGACGAGACCCGCTTCGAGCTGCCGCGGCCCAAGCTGCACAGCCAGGATCTGGACTTCAGCTTCAGCGGCCTCAAGACAGCGGTGCTGACGCGCCTGCGCCAGCTCGAGCGCGATGCGCCCGAAGGCCGTGTGGCCGAATCCGATCGCGCCGCGCTGGCGGCGGCGACGCAGGCGGCCATCGTCGACGTGCTCGTGGCCAAGTCGCTGCGTGCGCTGAAGGAGACCGGCCTGAAGCGGATCGTGGTGGCGGGCGGCGTCGGCGCCAACCGCCGCCTGCGCGAGCGGCTCGTTGCCGGGCTCGCCCGATTGAAGGGCCAGGCCTATTTTCCGCCGCTGGCCCTGTGCACCGACAACGGCGCCATGATCGCCTTTGCCGCCGCCATGCGCGTCCAGGCTGGCCTGGCCGACCTGACCGACACCAAGCCCGCCTTCGACGTCCATCCGCGCTGGGCCTTGTCCGAAATAGGCTAGCGCCCCCTCGCGGAGGATGTCGCGCAGCGGCGGGAGGGCACCAGCCGGCCTCCCGCGCGGCGCCTCCTTGTCCTGTGTTCAGCGCTTGCTGTGCCCGGCGTTGCCCGCCGCACGAGCCTTCTTGCCGGCGCCGATGCGCGGCTCGGTGCCTGCCAGCAGGCGTTCGATGTTGGCCCGGTGGCGGTAGATCAGCAGCAGGCTGATGAGACCGATCGCCACCCCGATGGGGGCGTTGCCCGGCCATGCGACGCCTGCCCCGAAGAGATAGAACAACGGTGCGAAGACCGCGGCGCACAGGGCGGCCAGCGACGAGATGCGCAGGAAGACGGCGACGATCAGCCAGGTGGCCACCGTTGCGAGCGCGAGCAGCGGCTGGACGGCGAGGAGCACGCCCAGTGCCGTGGCGACGCCCTTGCCGCCCTTGAAACGCAGGAAGACCGGGTAGAGATGCCCGAGGAACACCGCCAGCATGACGAAGGGCACGACGCTGCCGCCCGGGTGCTGGCCCCAGCGCAGGGCGACCCACACGGCCAGCCAGCCCTTGGCGGCATCGCCGAGCAGCGTGAGCGCGGCCGCCACCTTGTTGCCTGAGCGCAACACATTGGTGGCGCCGGGATTGCCGGAGCCGTAGCTGCGCGGGTCCTGCAGGCGCATGAGCCGGCTCACGAGCACGGCGAACGGTACCGAGCCGAGCAGGTAGGCCGCCACCACGGCCAGGACGAGATACGGCAGAAAGGGCAGGGCGGCGATGGCGGTCATGGTAAGCGGACGCAACGAGAAGGCGCCAAGAATACACCGCTGCGTGAACGCAACGGAATGCGGGGCGATCCGGATGCGATCGGCACTTTGGAATAAAATTCTTACTTTTCGGCGAGGTAAGTACGTGTTCATTCTGGTTGCCAACGACGATGGCTACGCCGCGCCAGGGCTGCAGGCGCTGGTCGAGGCGCTGAACCCGCTTGCCGAGCTCATGGTGGTGGCGCCCGAGGTGAACCACAGCGGCGCGTCGAATTCGCTCACGCTCAACCGGCCGCTCTCCGTGCACCAGGCGGCCAACGGCTTTCGCTACATCAACGGCACGCCGTCCGATTGCGTGCACGTGGCGCTCACCGGGCTGCTCGACCGGCGGCCCGACCTGATCGTGTCCGGCATCAACAACGGCCAGAACATGGGCGAGGACACGCTGTATTCCGGTACGGTCGCGGCGGCCGCCGAGGGTTATCTGTTCGGCATTCCGGCGATCGCCTTCTCGCTCGAGCAAAAGGGCTGGGCGCACCTGGACAGCGCCGCCCGCGTCGCGCGCGACGTGGTCGAGCGCGCCATCGCCCATCCGCTGCCCGCGCCCTCGCTGCTCAATGTGAACATCCCGAGCCGTCCCTACGAGGACATGGCCGGCGTGCAGGTGACCCGGCTCGGCCGGCGGCATGCGTCGGAGCCCGTAGCCCGCTCGACGTCTCCTTTCGGCGACGAAATCTTCTGGATCGGCCCCGCAGGCAAGGTGGCGGACGATACGCCCGGTACCGATTTCCACGCCGTCGCCCAAGGCGCGGTGTCGATCACGCCGTTGCGGCTCGATCTGACCCATGGCGAGCAGATTCCTTCCCTGCGCGCCTGGATGGGGCTGGGCTGAATACAACCAAGGCGAGGCGCAACCCAGGCATGCACGACGCAAGACGGCAAAAAGGGGGGGCGACGCCCGCCAACAGCAATACTCGGCTCTCGACCGGACTGGTGCAGCGCGCGCCCGCGCGCCTGGCACCGACGCCGGCGCCCACGCCCACCAACAGCAATACCCGCATGAGTCTCGGCCTGGGCCGGCCGCTCGCGGAGTCCGGTGCCGCGCCCTGGCCGCTGGCCAGCCGCACACCGGCGATCGCGGAGAGCCGCATGCGCGAGCGCATGGTCGAACGCCTGCATGCCGAGGGCATACGCGACAAGCGCGTGCTGGCGGCGATGCTGCGCATGCCGCGGCACATGTTCGTCGACGAAGCGCTGGCCAGCCGCGCCTACGAGAACGCGGCGCTGCCGATCGGCTACGGACAGACCATTTCGCAGCCGCGCATCGTCGCGCGCATGATCGCCACGGCGCGCAACGGCCGTGAACTCGGCCGCGTGCTGGAGGTCGGAACCGGATGCGGCTATCAGGCGGCGGTGCTTGCCGGGGTGGCGCGCGAGGTGTACAGCATCGAGCGCGTGCGCCCGCTGCATGAACAGGCGTCGGCGCGGCTGCGCATGCTGCGTCTGCCCCAGGTGCGTCTCATTCTGGGCGACGGCACGCGCGGGCTGCCGGCCTTCGCGCCCTTCGATGCGATCATCGTCGCTGCCGCCGGCCTGCATGTTCCCCAGGCGCTGCTCGCGCAGCTCGCCTTGAGCGGCAGGCTGGTCGCACCCGAGGGCGGTGCCGAGCAGCGTCTGGTGGTCGTCGAACGCGTGGCCGCCGAACGCTTCGTGCGCACCGAGCTGGAGGCGGTTCGTTTTGTGCCCCTGCAAACCGGGGTACAGTTATGACCTCGGGCCCGAGCGCCAACCTCGCGGGCCGCGAATTCACAGAACAACGCAGTCGAGTAGTCTGAGCAAGGAGAGTTTGATGTTGAGCACAGGGTTAGGCCCGATCCACGCGCGCGGCATGCTGCGCCTGTCCGGCGTGATGTTGGCGGGCGCCTGGCTGTTGGCGGCGTGCACGGCACCCACGCGCGCGCCGATCACCGACATGTCGGCGCAACAGCCGCCGGTCGAGGCCACATCGCCAGAAGCTGGCGGCGCCGGCGCGTCGAGCTACGTGATCCGGCCTGGCGACACCCTGTACTCCATATCGCGGGCGCATAACGTCCCCTGGCAGGATCTCGCTCGCTGGAACAACATCACCGATCCGTCGCAGCTTCGCGTGGGCCAGAGCCTGCGCATCGAGGGCGGCGCGTCCGCGCCGACGCAGGTCCAGCCGCCCACCGGGGTGGCCCAGGTCGAGCCCATCGGCGGTTCGGGCGTGCAGACGCGTCCCGTGCCGGGCATCGGCGGCGCGCCGGACGCTACCCCCGCCACGCCTGCGCCCACCGATACGCAAAAGCCCGCGCCTGCCAACACCAGCGGGATCGACTGGCTGTGGCCCGCCAACGGCAAGATCGTCGCCCAGTTCAACGCTTCCCTGAACAAGGGCGTGGATATCGAGGGCGCGGTGGGCGATCCGGTGGTGGCGGCGGCTGACGGCATCGTGGTCTACAGCGGCAGCGGCCTGCGCGGCTACGGCAACCTGCTCATCGTGCGCCACAACCCGACCTACCTGTCGGCCTATGCCCACAACAGCGTGCTGCTCGCCAAGGAAGGCCAGCAGGTGCGTCGCGGCGAGAAGATCGCCGAGATGGGCCAGACCGACGCGCCCTCGCCACGGCTGCATTTCGAGATCCGGCGCAACGGCACGCCCGAGGATCCCATGCAGTATCTGCCGCAGCGTTGATCGATGACGCCCACGCTGGTCTTCGATCTCGAAACCATCCCCGACGTCCAGGGCCTCAGGGCCCTGAACGACTGGGCGCAGGGGCTGGATGACGCCGCCGTCGTCGAGCGCGCCTGTGCCGAGCGACGCGAGGCGGTGGGGCATGATTTTCTGCCCTTGCACCTGCAGCGCATCGCCGTCGTGGGCTGCGTCTTTCGCGACGACCAGGGCTTCCGGGTACGTACGCTGGGCCAGCCGGGCGACAGCGAAGCCACGCTGATCCAGCAGTTCTTCAAGACGATCGACTACTACACGCCGACCCTGGTGAGCTGGAACGGTTCGGGCTTCGATCTGCCGGTGCTGCACTATCGCGCCTTGATGCACGGCGTGCAGGCGGCGCGCTACTGGGACACCGGCAACGACGATCGCGATTTCCGCTTCAGCAACTACATCAGCCGCTACCACATGCGGCATGTGGACCTGATGGACGTGCTCGCCAAGTACAACGGCCGGGCCAATGCGCCCATGGACCAGTTGGCGCGGCTCTGCGGGTTCCCGGGCAAGCTCGGCATGGACGGCAGCCAGGTATGGCCCGCCTGGCAGGCCGGCCGCCAGGACGAAGTGCGCGCCTATTGCGAGACCGACGTCGTCAACACCTGGCTGCTGTATTGCCGCTTTCGCCTGATGCGCGGCGAGCTGGCGCCGGAACACTACGAGGCGGAAGTCGCCCTGGTGCGCGACACGCTGGCCTCGATCGATGCGCCGCACTGGCGGGAATACATTGCGGCCTGGCCGGCGCCGCCGGCGTGACTCCCATCGACCGGACGCGCCATGCGCCGGTCACGACCCATCATGCAAGACTATCTGGATATCGAATCGCTCGACCTCGAGGCGCGCGGCATCGCGCGCCGTGACGGCAAGGTCGTGTTTGTCGAAGGCGCGCTGCCGCAGGAGCGGGTGACGACCAAGCCCATCAAGCGCAAGCCTTCCTACGAAATCGCGCGCGTGGACACCGTGCTGCGCGAGTCCTCGCAGCGTGTCGCGCCGCGCTGCGCGCACTTCGGCGTGTGCGGCGGCTGTGCCATGCAGCACCTGCAGCCGTCGGCGCAGGTCGCGGTCAAGCAGCGTGTGCTGGAAGACGCGCTCTGGCACGTCGGCAAGCTCGTCCCGCAGCAGTTGTTCGCGCCCATCCATGGCCCGACCTGGGGCTATCGCTACCGCGCGCGCCTGACGGCGCGGCTGGTGCCCAAGAAGGGCGGGATGCTGGTCGGCTTTCACGAGAGAAAGAGCAGCTACGTGGCGGACATGCGTGAATGCCATGTGCTGCCGCCCCACGTCGCGGCCTTGCTCATGCCCTTGCGCGAGCTGCTGGCGGGCATGTCCGCGCCGGACCGGCTGCCACAGATCGAAGTCGCGGTGGGCGACGTATCCACCGCGCTGGTGCTGCGCCACCTGATGCCGCTCACGGACGACGACAAGGCCCGCTTGCTGGCGTTCGGCGAACGCCATGGCGTGCATTGGTGGCTGCAGCCCAAGGGGCCGGACACGGTGCACGCCCTGGTGCCGGAGCACGAGGCGCTGCTGGCCTATGCCATGCCCGAGTTCGGGTTGCGCATGCCGTTTCGCCCGACCGACTTCACCCAGGTGAATCATGCGATCAACCGCGTGCTCGTCTCGCGCGCGTTGGCGCTGCTCGCGCCGCAGGCGCACGAGCGCGTGGCCGACTTGTTCTGCGGGCTGGGCAATTTCAGTCTGCCGCTCGCCACGCGCTGCCGCGAAGTGCTGGGCGTGGAGGGCAGCGCCGCGCTGACCGACCGCGCGCTGCAGGCGGCGCGCGCGCATGGGCTGGACGCGCACACCCGCTTTGCCACCGTCAACCTGTTCGAAGTCGATGCCGACTGGCTGCGCGCACAGGGGCGTTTCGACCGCATGCTGATCGACCCGCCGCGCGAGGGCGCGCATGCGGTGTCGCAGGCGCTGGCCGCGCTGGAGCCGCGCGAACGGCCCCGGCGCATCGTCTATGTGTCCTGTAACCCGGCGTCGCTGGCGCGCGACGCCGCCATCCTGGTCCACGAGGGCGGCTATGTGCTGCGCGGGGCCGGCGTGGTCAACATGTTTCCACACACGGGACACGTCGAATCGATTGCCATATTCGAGGCCGCGAGAGATCCGGCGAGCCCCGCCGAACCCATGGCCAGAGCCGGCAGGCACGGGGACGAAGCGCCTCTCGAATGAACCGCCTCCCGGCGCTCGAGTTCAGGACGGTGCTCAGTGCAGCTTGACGCGGGGATGGGTCCGGCGCAGCAGCAGGCGGCCGAAGGCCAGGCTGATCGTTCGCCCGAGCCCGAGCACCGTGTAGTGGTGCATCAGGTGCAGGCTCATGTACATCAGGCGGGCGACCAGCCCGCTCACGAAGAAGCCGCGGTCCATGAGCCCGCCCATCAGGCTGCCCACGCTGCTTTGCGTGCCGAGCGATACCAGCGAACCGTGCTCGGTATAACGAAACGGCGTGTTGTCCGGCGTGCCGCCGCGCATCAGCATGCCCAGCCGTTTGGCCAGATACGCGGCCTGCTGGTGCGCGGCCTGGGCGCGGGCCGGCACCGTGCCTTCTGCGTCCACGCGAGGGGCGGCGGCGCAGTCGCCCAGCGCGAACACCGCGGGATCGGGCGTGGCCAGGTGCGCGTCGACGACGATCTGGCCGACACGGTTCAGGGGCAGCTCGAGCGCGCGCAGGACCGTCGGCGCACTGATCCCCGCCGCCCAGACGCACAGATCGGCGGGCAGGACGCGGCCGTCGGCGGTGAGTACGCTGTCGGCACGTACCTCGGCGATCCGGGTGTCGGTCTCCACCCGGATGCGGCGACGCTGCAAGGCGGCAAGGGCGGAGGTCGAGACGCGCTCGGGCAACGGGCCGAGCAGCCGTGGCCCGACCTCGACCACCGTGATCGAGATGTCGCGCATAGGGTCGAAGTCGCCCTGGGTGTAGTCGGACGCCAGATTGCCGGCATCGCGCAGTTCAGCCGCGAGTTCCACGCCGGTGGCGCCGCCGCCGACGATCACCAGATGCACCAGCGGGGCCCCTTCGCCGGTGGCGCGGCGGTCGTCCGCGCGCACGACCGCGCGCAGCAGCGTGGCGCGAAAGTGTTCGGCCGAGGCCGTGGTGTCCAGGGCGATCGCGTGTTCCTCGGCGCCGGGCGTGCCGAAGAAATTGCCCAGGCTGCCCAGCGCGAGCACCAGCCCATCGTAGGGAATGCTGCGCTCGGGCAGCACCAGGACGCCCTGCTCGTCGAGCAGCGGCGCCAGTTGAACGCGCTTGGCCTGCCGGTCGATCGACGCGATGCTGCCCGGCACGAAGCTGAAGCCGTTGATGTGCCCCAGCATGCGGTACGACAGCCCTTCCTGGTGGATGTCCAGGGTGCCGGCCGCCACTTCGTGCAGCGAGGGCTTCCAGATATGGAAGGGTGAGCGGTCGATCAGGAAGACGCGGGCAGGGCCGAAGCGGCGCCCCAGGCGGGCGGCCAGTTCGAGCCCGCCCGCACCGCCGCCGGCAATCACGATGCGCTGTAGAGTCGGCTGGTCTGGCATGGTGTCGATGGTCTGTCAGTGGATGGGCGCGAATGGGGAATGGGAAAGGGCCCCCACGCTGCGCCTTCGGCTTGCTGCCCCCCAAGGGGGCGCTTTTCATCTTGGGAGCGGCCCGGCGATGAAAAAGGGCCCCCCACGCTGCGCCTTCGGCTTGCTGCCCCCAAGGGGGGCGCTTTTCATCTTGGGAGCGGCCCGGCGATGAAAAAGGGCCCCCATGCTGCGCCTTCGGCTTGCTGCCCCCCAAGGGGGGCGCTTTTCATCTTGGGAGCGGCCCGGCGATGAAAAAGCCCCGGGACTAGGCCCCGGGGCTCAGCAATTCGCACGCCCGGGGCGCGGCCCGGACCGGCGTCAGTCGCGGTCGCCGCCAAAGATGCCGAGCAGCATCAGCAGGTTGGCGAAGACGTTGTACACGTCGAGATAGATGGCGAGCGTAGCCGAGACGTAGTTGGTTTCGCCGCCGTTGATGACGCGCTGCAGGTCGACCAGCATGAAGGCCGAGAAGATGCCGATCGCCAGCACCGAGATCGTCAGCATCAGGGCCGGGATCTGGAAGAAGATGTTGGCGAGCGCGGCCACCAGGATGATCACGGCGCCGGTGAACAGCCACTTCTGCAGATTGGACAGATCGCGCTTGATGGTGCTGGCGAGCGTGGCCATGGTGGCGAACACGGCCGCGGTGCCGCCGAACGCGGTCATGATCAGCGTGGCGCCGTTGTTCATGCCGAGCACGAAGCCGATCAGGCGCGAGAGCATGATGCCCATGAAGAAGGTGAAGCCCAGCAGCAGGGCGACGCCCAGACCGTTGTTCTTGTTCTTCTCGATGGCGAACATCAGGCCGAACGCGCCGGCCAGGAATACGATGGCCGACAGGCCCGGGCTGCCGCCCATGACCTGCGCGATGCCCGTGTTCAGGCCGACCGCGGCGCCGATGACGGTGGGTATCAGCGAGAGCGCGAGCAGCCAGTAGGTATTGCGCAGCACCTGGTTGCGGCCGACGGCGCTGCCGGCGCCCGGGTGGGCAATGGTGGAAGTACGAAAGTCGTTCATTGTTGTGCAGGCTCCGTAGGTGCAACGTTGAGAGTCGGCCAAATGGCAAGGCTCACGCACGCGCGCGAGGCCCCTGGCGCTTGTGACCTCGGCCGCCGGCAAAGGTTCCCGTCGGGAGCCTGTGCGGCGAGGTTGCCGTGTGCGGTGGTGGGCGAGGGCGGCGCCAGGCACGGCGGCGCCCGTGGTCGCCAGCGGGCTGCGTCGAGCGCAAAGCCGGGCGCCACCCTCGCATGATACAATCGAACGTCGCTATTTCAACCTCAAAGTCTCTGTTTTTATTGGAGTTTTCGATGTCTGTCGAACGTACCCTGTCGATCATCAAGCCCGACGCCGTGGCCAAGAACGTTATTGGCCAGATCGTGGCCCGTTTTGAAGGCGCAGGGTTGAAGGTCGTGGCTGCCCGCCTGACGCAGCTCTCGCGCGCCGATGCCGAGCGTTTCTATGCCGTGCACAAGGAGCGCCCCTTCTTCAAGGATCTGGTCGATTTCATGGTTTCCGGCCCGGTCTTCGTGCAGGTGCTGGAAGGCGAGAGCGCCATCCAAAAGAACCGTGACCTGATGGGCGCCACCGATCCCAAGAAGGCTGCCGCCGGCACCATCCGCGCCGATTTCGCCGACAGCATCGACGCGAACGCCGTGCACGGTTCCGACGCGCCCGAGACGGCTGCCGTCGAAATCGCATTCTTCTTCCCCGAAATCAACATCCACAGCCGCTGATCCGGCACTGCCATGTCCGCTCTAGCCCATACCTCCACGCACGCGGCGCGTACCAACCTGATCGGGTTGGACGGCGCCGGCTTTGCCGACCTGGTGGCGGGATGGGGCGGCAAGGCATTCCGGGCCAAGCAGTTGCAGCGCTGGGTGCACCAGCGCGGCGTGGCCGATTTCGACGCCATGACCGACCTCGCGCGTGATTTTCGCACCCGGCTCGCCGCCGAGTGCGAGGTGCATGCGCCGGGCGTGACGCTGCACCATCGCTCGCGCGACGGCACGCGCAAATGGCTGTTCGACGTCGGCGCCGGCAACGCGGTGGAGACCGTGTTCATCCCGGAAGACGACCGCGGCACCCTGTGCGTGTCGTCCCAGGCCGGCTGCACCGTCGCCTGTCCGTTCTGCTCCACGGGGCACCAGGGCTTCAACCGGAACCTGCGCACCGACGAGATCATCGGCCAGCTCTGGTGGGCCCGGCACGCCATTCTCGCCGACGGCGACAACGGCCGGCTGGGCGAGGCCGTGCCGGTCGATGGCCGCGTCATCAGCAACGTGGTCATGATGGGCATGGGCGAGCCCTTGCTGAACTACAGTGCGCTGCTGCCGGCGCTGCGCCTGATGCTGGACGACAACGCCTATGGCCTGTCGCGCCGGCGCGTCACGGTGTCGACTTCCGGCGTGGTGCCCATGATGGACCGGCTGGGCCGCGATTGCCCGGTCGCGCTGGCGGTGTCGCTGCACGCGCCGAACGACGCCTTGCGTGATCGGCTCGTGCCGCTGAACAAGAAGTATCCTCTGCGTGAGCTGCTCGACGCTTGCCTGCGTTACCTGGAGCACGCGCCGCGGGATTTCATCACTTTCGAATATGTCATGCTCGATGGTGTCAACGACACCGACGAGCATGCGGAACAACTCATCGGGATAGCTCGCCAGGTCCCGTGCAAGCTCAACCTGATTCCGTTCAATCCGTTCAAGGAATCGGGCTTGCGACGTTCGTCGCCGGCGCGCGTGAGGCTTTTCGCGCAGCGGCTGATGGACGCCGGCATCGTGACCACGGTGCGCAAGACGCGCGGCGATGACATCGATGCGGCGTGCGGCCAACTGGCAGGCGACATCCGCGACCGCACGCGTTTGACCGAACGCGCGGCGCAGCGGGCCATCCCCATCGTCGTTGAGGCGCGTGCATGACGCAGCAGTCGCAGTCGGGCATCGAACATTTCATGGCGGCGGGTAGCGCGTCAGGCAGTGAGCCGCCCGCGCGCGCGGCGGCGTCGGCCACGGGAGGCGCCAGTTTCGGGGCGTCGCTGCGCGCCTTGCGCGAGGCCCGCCACTGGACGGTGGCCGACGTGTCGGCCCGGCTCAAGTTCGCGCCGCGCCAGATCGAGGCCCTCGAGGCGGACCAGTGGGAGAATCTGCCGCAGGGCCCCTCGCTGCGCGGCCTCGTGCGCAACTACGCGCGCCTGCTCGAGCAGGACCCGGACACCATGATGCGTGCGATCCCGGCGCATCTGCAGCACCAGCCGCCGCGCTCGGCCGGCAGCTTCACGGGCATGGCGGTGGGTGAACCGCTGCCGCGTACGCGGGGCGGCGGTCCGCGCCGCTGGCTTGCGATGCTGTTCTGGCTGATCGTCGTGTGCGTTCTGGCGCTCGCCGCCTACCTGGTCGTCGTCTGGTGGCTGCCGCGCATGGGCGATGCCCGTCCGGAGCCGGCCGGCAACGAGCTCGGCCTGCCGCTCAGCATGAGCAACGGTGCGAACGGCGCTGCGTCCACTGGCCAGATCGTGCTGCCGCCGGCCACGCAGGTTCCGCCGGTCGAGCCGCCGCCCGCAGCGCCAGTAGCACCCATGGCACCGCCGGTGCCCGCCACGCCTGCCAATCCGCTGGCGCCCGCAGCGAGCGCCATCGCCCAGGGCGGCACGCCCGCCGCGCCGGACGCGCCCGCACCGGCCGAGCCCGAGGCAGGCACGCAGGCCGAGCAGGCCGCTGCACCGGCCGATGCCACGCCGCCGGCGGTGGCGCTCGGCAATCAGGTCGGCTTGAACGTGACGAGCGCGAGCTGGGTCGAAGTGCGCGATGCCAGCGGCGCCGTGGTGCTGTCCGCCACGCTGCAGCCGGGCAACCAGCAGGAGGTCACCGCGAATCCGCCGGTGCGGCTGGTGATCGGCAATGCCAACGGTGTCACGCTGAGCTGGCGTGGCGCTCCGATCGATCTCGCGCCACACCAACGCGGCAATGTGGCCCGCCTCACCCTCGAGTAGCGCGATGGCTTTTTCCTCCGAGTCCGTGTCAGGGGCTTGCGCGCCGGTCGGTCCGGGCGCGCGCCGCCAGACGCGGCAAGTGACGCTGCGCTGGGCGCAGAACGCAGTGCGCGTGGGCGGCGACGCCCCCGTCATGGTGCAATCCATGACCAACACCGACACCGCCGATGCCGTGGCGACGGCGATCCAGGTGAAGGAACTCGCCCTGGCCGGCTCCGAGGCCGTGCGCATCACCGTGAACACGCCGGAGGCCGCGCGCGAGGTGCCGGCTATCCGCGAGCAGCTCGACCGCATGGGCATCGCCGTGCCCTTGATCGGCGACTTCCACTACAACGGGCACAAGCTGCTCACCCAGTTTCCGGAATGCGCGCAGGCGCTCTCGAAGTACCGCATCAATCCGGGCAACATGGGCGGCGGCAAGAAGCGCGAGGACAACTTCGCGCAGATGATCGAAGTGGCTTGCCGGCATGGCAAGCCGGTGCGCATCGGCGTCAACTGGGGCAGCCTGGACCAGGACCTGATGGCCCGCATGATGGACGAGAACAACCAGCGCGCGCAGCCATGGCCGGCGCAGGCCGTGATGCGCGAGGCCCTGGTCGTGTCCGCGATCTCCAACGCGCGCCGGGCCGAGGCGCTGGGCCTGCCCGGCGACGCCATCGTGCTGTCGTGCAAGGTGAGCCACGTGCAGGACTTGATCGCGGTGTATCGCAACCTGTCGGCGCGCTGCGACTATCCGCTGCACCTGGGCCTGACCGAAGCCGGTATGGGCAGCAAGGGCATCGTGGCCTCCACCGCCGCGCTGTCGGTGCTGCTGCAGGAGGGCATCGGCGACACCATCCGGATTTCGCTGACCCCCGAGCCGGGCGGCGCGCGGACGCGCGAAGTCGTGGTCGGCCAGGAGATCCTGCAGACCATGGGCTTGCGCGCCTTCACGCCGATGGTGGTGGCCTGCCCCGGCTGCGGCCGGACCAGCAGCACCTTCTTCCAGGAGCTGGCCGACAGCATCCAGACCTACCTGCGCGAGCAGATGCCCATCTGGCGCGGCCAGTATCCGGGCGTCGAGAGCATGAACGTGGCGGTGATGGGCTGCGTGGTCAACGGCCCTGGCGAGAGTCGCCACGCCGACATCGGCATCAGCCTGCCGGGAACCGGCGAGCTGCCCACCGCGCCGGTATACGTCGACGGCGAGCGCGTGGTGACGCTCAAGGGCGAGCGCATCGCCGAGGAATTCGTCGACATCGTCCAGAACTACGTCAAGCGCCGCTACGGTGCTGCCGCCCTCTCCGACTGAACGGAATGCGCGCCGCTCGAACGGCGCGCCGCATACACGATGGAAACTTTCAAGAAGGTGGCCGCGATCCGCGGCATGAACGATGTATTGCCCGATGCTTCGGGGCGCTGGGAGCGGCTCGAGCAGCTCGTGCGCGACTGGCTGCGCAGCTACGGTTATGCCAACCTGCGCACCCCGGTGCTGGAGCACACGCGGCTGTTCACGCGCGGCATCGGCGAGGTCACCGATATCGTCGAGAAGGAGATGTACACCTTCACCGACTCGCTCAATGGCGAGTCGCTCACCCTGCGGCCGGAGTTCACGGCCGGCATGGTGCGCGCGACGATCGAGCACAACCTGCTGTACGATCGCCCGCGCCGTGTCTATGCGATGGGGCCCGTGTTCCGGCACGAGCGCCCGCAGCGTGGCCGCTATCGCCAGTTCCACCAGATCGACGTGGAGGCGCTCGGTTTTGCCGGCCCCGACGTGGACGCCGAACAGATCCTGATGCTCGCGCGCCTCTGGCGCATCCTCGGCCTCGCCGACATCCGCCTGGAGATCAACTCCCTGGGTGCGGGCGAGGAAAGGCTGGCCCACCGGCAGGCGCTGATCGCCTACCTGGAGCAGCACGCGGACATCCTCGATGAGGATGGCAGGCGGCGCCTGTACACCAACCCGCTGCGCGTGCTCGATACCAAGAATCCGGCGCTGCAGGAGATGGCGGCCGGGGCGCCGCGCCTGCTGGACTTCCTTGGCGAGTCCTCGCGCGCCCATTTCGATGGCCTGCGCGCGCGCCTGGACGACGCCGGCGTCGCCTATCGCATCAATCCGCGCCTGGTGCGCGGCCTGGACTACTACAACCTCACGGTGTTCGAGTGGGTCACCGACCGCCTGGGCGCGCAGGGAACGGTCTGCGGCGGCGGCCGCTACGATGGCCTGCTCGAGCTGGTCGGCGGCAAGCCCGCGCCCGCCGTCGGTTTCGCCATCGGCATGGAGCGGCTGCTCGATCTGTGGGAACAGACCGGGGACGACGCGGTCGCAGAGGTCTGCGACGTCTACGTGGCGCACCTGGGCGACGCCGCGGCGCGCCAGGCGCTGCTGCTGGGCGAGTCGCTGCGCGATGCCGGCCTGGACGTGGTGGTCCATGGCGCCGCCGGCAGCTTCAAGTCGCAGATGAAGCGCGCCGACGCCTGCCGCGCGGCCTACGCGGTGATCCTGGGCGACACCGAAGTCGCGGAGCGCACTGCGACGGTGAAGAACCTGGCCGACGGCGAGCAGCAGAAAATCGCGTTCGAGCGGTTGGCTGATGTGCTGGTCGACGCACTGGCCGCGGGCGAATAGGGCACGGCGGCGGCGCGCCGTATAAAATTGCCGTCCTCGAACCGGCGCCGCGCGTTGCGCGCCCGGTCTTTCGCTGACTACTAGGGTTTTGCATGGCCTACGATCTTGAAGAACAGGAACAACTCGACGCGTTGAAGGCGTGGTGGGCCAAATACGGCAATCTCGTGCTCGGCGTCGTGACGCTCGTGCTGGTCGGCATCCTGTCGTGGCAAGGCTGGAACTGGTATCAGCGCAACCAGGCCGCCACGGCGGGCGGCTACTTCGAGGCCCTGCAGACCGCACTGCGCCAGAACAATCCCGACCAGGCGGTTGCGGCCAGCGCCACGCTGCGCGACAACTATGCGGGCACGGTGTACGCCCCGCGCGGCGCGCTGCTTGCGGCCCAGGGCCTGCTCAACGCTGGCGACGCCGAGCGCGCCCGCACCGAGCTTGCATGGGTAGTCGCCAACGGCAAGGATGCGGCGCTCGCCGCCGTGGCGCGTGTGCGCCTGGCGGGCGTGCTGCTGGATCTCGGGGACTACGATGCGGCGCTGGCCCAGGTGTCCGGCAATGTGCCGGCCGGCTACGAAGCCTTGTACGCAGACCGCCGTGGCGACATTCTGTTCGCCAAGGGCGAGCGCGCACAGGCGCGCGCCGCGTGGCAGGAGGCGCTGGACGCGTTCGAGGCGGCCAGCCCGCTGCGTCCCGTGGTGCAACTCAAGATCGACGCGCTTGGCGCAGCGGCCGCCTGACGACCGCCGGTGTCCGGCCGTCAGGCGGCCGGTCTATCTGTCCGCCGTGCCCAGCGGCGCCGTCCGGCGCATGGCATGGCGATGAGCGCCGCCCAGGATGGCGGTAAGGATCACAGGAGTAGGCATGACCATCTCGAAAGGATTGCGCAAGACTGCCGTACGCGGCGCGCTGGTGCTCAGCCTGGCGGCACTCGCCGGCTGCTCGTTGTTCTCGCGTTCCGATGACCGCTACCGGCCGGCCAAGCTGACCGATTTCACCCAGGAAATGGAAGTGGGCACAGCCTGGACGGTGTCGGTCGGGCGCGGCGGCGGCGTGGGCTTCGCGCCGGCGGTGACGGACACGGCGGTGTATGCTGCGGCTGCCGACGGTTCTGTGGTCAAGATGGACCTCGCGTCCGGCAACGTGCAGTGGCGCGCGTCGGTCGACGGTCGTTTGCAAGCCGGCGTGGGCAGCGACGGCCAGACCACCGCCGTGGTCAGGCCCGATGGCGAAGTGGTCGCCTTCGACGACACGGGCACCGAGAAGTGGCGCGCCAAGGCGACCAGCGAGGTGCTCATTCCGCCGGCGGTGGGCGAGGGGTTGGTGGTGGTGCGCAGCGGCGACTACCGGATCCAGGCGTTCGATGCGCAGACCGGCGAGCGCCGCTGGAGCATGCAGCGGCCCGGGCCCTCCCTGGCCCTGCGCGCCGTCAACCAGATGCTGATCGCCGGCGGCTTCGTGTTCTCCGGCCTGCCCGGTGGCAAGCTGGTGGCGATGGACACCAACAACGGTGCCGTGCTGTGGGAAGGTACGGTGGCCGTGCCGCGCGGCGCCAGCGAGCTCGAGCGCGTGGCCGACGTGGTCGGCGCCCCGGTGGTGTCGGAGCGCCTGTTGTGCGCGGCCGCCTACCAGGGCCGGATCGCATGCTTCGACGTGTCCGCTGGCGGTGATGTGGTCTGGGCGCGCGACTTCTCCGGCGCGTCCGGCATGACGGTCGACGCGAGTTCGGCATTTGCCGCCGACAGCCACGGCATCATGAATGGTTTTCTCCTGTCCAGCGGCACCAACGTCTGGCGCCAGGACGCGCTCGCCAATCGGCGCCTGTCCGCGCCGGCGTCGTACGGCCGCGCGGTCGCAGTCGGCGACTACCAAGGTTATGTTCATTTTCTGGCGCGCGAGGATGGCCGCCTGCTGGCCCGTACGGCCACCGACGGCGATCCCATCCTTGCCCCGCTGGTCGCCACGCCGTATGGCGTGGTGGTCCAGGGGACCGGCGGCTCGGTGCGTCTGCTGACTACAGGCGGATAAGGTGTCCGAATCAGAAGTCCGGTTCAAACCGGTCGTTGCCCTCGTTGGGCGTCCGAACGTCGGCAAGTCGACGCTATTCAACCGCTTGACGCGCTCGCGCGCGGCGCTGGTTGCCGACATGCCGGGGCTCACCCGCGATCGCCACTACGGCGAGGGGCGGGTAGGGGCGTTCCCCTACATCGTGGTGGACACGGGCGGTTTCGAGCCCGTGGCGAAGGAAGGCATTCTTGCCGAGATGGCGCGCCAGACGCGGCTGGCCATCGACGAGGCGGATGCGGTCATCTTCATCACCGACGGGCGCACCGGGCTGACGGCGCACGATCGCGAGATCGCGACGCTGCTGCGGCGCTCCGGACGCAAGGCCCTGCTCGCGGTCAACAAGGTCGAGGGCATGAGGTACGACTCCGCCATCGCTGAGTTCCATGAACTCGGGCTGGGCGAGCCGCATGCGATCTCCTCGGCCCACGGCGACGGCGTGGTCGAGTTGATCGATACGGCGCTGGCGGGCCTGGGCCTGGTGGAAACGCCGCCCGACGAGGAAGACGAGGCGCAGGAAGAGACCGAATTCGTCGCCCAGGACGCACGCGAGCACCGCCTGCGGCTGGCCATCGTCGGCCGGCCGAACGTGGGCAAGTCCACCCTGGTCAACGCCTTGCTCGGCGAGCAGCGCGTCATCGCCTTCGACCAGCCGGGCACCACGCGCGACGCCATCGAGATCGAATTCGAGCGCGGCGAGCGCAAGTACCTGCTGATCGACACCGCGGGCCTGCGCCGCCGCGGCAAGGTGTTCGAGGCCATCGAGAAGTTCTCGGTGATCAAGACCCTGCAGGCGATCGAGGCGGCCAACGTGGTCGTGCTCATGCTCGATGCGCACAGCGAAATTTCGGACCAGGATGCGCACATCGCCGGTTTCGTGCTCGAGACCGGCCGCGCCCTGGTGGTCGCCCTCAACAAATGGGATGGACTGGACGAAGACCAGCGCGATCGCATCAAGCGCGAATTCGACCGCAAGCTGCGCTTCCTGTCGTTCGCCACCATGCTGACCACCTCGGCTCTGCACAGGCGCGGCATCGGCCCGTTGATGAAGGCGGTGGACGCCGCCCATGCGGCAGCCTTCGCCAAGCTGTCCACGCCCAAGCTCACGCGCGAACTGCAGGCCGCCGTCGAGCAGCAGCCGCCGCCGCGCAAGGGCATATTCCGCCCCAAGATGCGCTATGCGCACCAGGGCGGGCAGAATCCGCCGCTCATCATCGTCCACGGCAGCGGGCTGGACGGCGTGTCGAGTTCCTACAGCCGCTACCTGGAAGGGCGGTTCCGCACCGCCTTCAAACTGCAGGGCACGCCGCTGCGCATCGAATACCGTTCTTCGCGCAATCCGTACGTGGATTGAACCTTGCTAGGGTTTTCCCGTCCAACGGACTCGGGCTGCGGGAATTGGCTGGTTCCCCTAGGGAAAACCCTGTAAATTACGCGGACGCCCGCGCCTTAGGCGCGGGTGATTTTTATTTCCCCCATCAAAGACAACGAATCAGGAGTTACTCCGATGAGCAACAAAGGGCTGATGCTACAAGACCCCTTTCTCAATACCCTGCGCAAGGAACACATTCCCGTGTCCGTGTACCTCGTCAACGGGATCAAGCTGCAAGGCCAGATCGAATCGTTCGATCAGTACGTGGTCCTGTTGCGCAACACCGTGACGCAGATGGTCTACAAGCACGCCATCTCCACGGTCGTGCCCGCGCGCGCAGTCAATTTCCAGGTGGATGATTCCGCTGAATAATCAAGCCAACCAACACGCCGTCAGGGCGCTCGTCGTCGGCGTCGATTTCGGAGAACCCGATTTCGATGCACGGTGCGAGGAGTTCGAGATGCTCGCGCAGGGCGCGGGCGCCGATATCGTCGACACCATCATCGCGCGCCGAGCACGGCCCGACGCGGCCTATTTCGTCGGCTCCGGCAAGGTCGAGGAAATCGCGCTCGCCGCCGCCGCCCACCAGGCCGAACTGATCCTGGTCGATCACGCGCTCTCGCCCGCGCAACAACGCAACCTCGAGCGCTCGCTCAAGCTGCGCGTGGTCGACCGTGTCAGCCTGATCCTCGACATCTTCGCGCTGCGCGCGCGCAGCCACGAGGGCAAGCTGCAGGTCGAGCTGGCCCAGCTCCAGCATCTGGTCACCCGCCTCACGCGGATGTGGTCCCACTTGGAGCGTCAGCGCGGCGGTATCGGCATGCGGGGCCCGGGCGAGTCCCAGCTCGAGATGGATCGCCGCATGATCGGCGACAAGGTCCGGCTGCTGCGCGAGCGCCTGGCCAAGCTCGAACGCCAGCGCCAGACCCAGCGGCGCGCCCGTGCGCGCGGCGGGGTGATGTCGGTGTCGCTGGTGGGGTACACGAACGCGGGCAAGTCGACGCTGTTCAATGCGCTGACCCGTGCCGACGCCTACGCCGCCGACCAGTTGTTCGCCACGCTGGACACCACGACCCGCCGCATCTGGATCGAGGGTGCCGGTTCGGTGACGGTGTCCGACACGGTCGGGTTCATCCGCGATCTGCCGCACACGCTGGTGGCGGCTTTCCGCGCCACGCTCGAGGAGACCGTCCATGCCGACCTGCTGCTGCACGTCGTCGACGCGGCCAGCCCGCAACGCGACGAACAGATCGCCGAAGTCGACAAAGTGCTGGCCGAGATCGGCGCCGCCGACGTGCCGCGTCTCCTGGTGTTCAACAAGGCCGACAGGCTCGGTCTCGAGCCCCAGGTGCAGCGAGATGCCCATGGTACGATCACGCGTGTATTTGTAAGCGCGCTGGAGCGCGCCGGGCTCGACGGATTGCGCCAGGCCATAGCCGACTTTTGCCGGAACAAATCAGAAAACGATGCACCTGCCTTTCAAACTGTTCAACCTGAATGACCCCGGCTGGGGGCGCGGAAACCAAGGCGGGTCCGGCGGCAATGAGCCGCCACGCAAACCGCAGCGCGGAGACAACGACGGCCCCCCCGATCTGGACGAACTCTGGCGCGATTTCAACAATCGCCTGGGCGCCTTGTTTGGCCGCAAGCCCAAACGGCGCAACCCGTTCGACAGCGGCGGCGGCAACAACGGCGGCGGCAACGGCGGCGGTTTTCGTCCGTCCTCGCGCGGCGCGCGCGTGGGCGCGATTGCCGTGGTCGGCGGCGCCGTGCTGCTGTGGCTGGCGAGCGGCTTCTTCATCATCCAGGAAGGCCAGGTCGGCGTCATCACGCGCTTCGGCCAGTACAACACCACCGTGCCCGCCGGTTTCCAGTGGCACATGCCCGCGCCCATCGAGCAGGTCCAGGTGGTCGACGTGTCGCAACTGCGCACCTTCGAGATCGGCTTTCGCGGCAACGCGCGCAGCACGGTGGCCGAAGAGTCGCTGATGCTCACCGACGACCAGAACATCGTCGATCTGCAGTTCGTCGTGCAGTACCGCATCCGCCCCGACGGCGCCCGGGCCTATCTGTTCAACGACCGCGAGCCCGACCAGGCCGTGCGCCAGGCAGCCGAGACTGCCATGCGCGAGGTGATCGGCCGCACGCCCATGGACTTTGTGCTCTACGAGGGCCGCACGCAGATCGCCTCCGACGCCAGCGCCCTGATGCAGGGCATCATGGACCGCTACCAGACGGGCATCCTCATCAGCACGGTGGCCATCCTGAACGCCCAGCCGCCCGAACAGGTGCAGGCCGCGTTCGATGACGCCGTGCGCGCCGGCCAGGATCGCGAGCGCCAGATCAACGAGGGCGAGGCCTATGCCAACCAGGTCATCCCGCTCGCCAGCGGTACCGCCTCGCGCCTGATCGAGCAGGCCGAGGGTTATCGCGTGCGCGTCGTGAACGACGCCAAGGGTGATGCAGCACGCTTCTCGCAGATCCAGCAGGCGTACGCCAACGCGCCGGCGATCACCCGCGAACGTTTGTACATCGACACCATGCAGCAGATCTTCTCGCAGGCCACCAAGGTGCTGGTCGATACGCCGAACGGCAACAACATGCTGTACCTGCCGCTGGACAAGATCGCGCAGCAGGCGAGCACGCCCGGGCCGGTCTCCGGTGCAGGCACGGGCACCGGTTCGCTGGGCGCCACCGGGTCCGCGCAGTTCAACGTGAACGTGCCGAACCCCTCGCTCGCGGGCGGCAACTCTCCCGCGCAGTCCGACAGCCGCGTGACGGCGCCGCGTGCCGGGGCGTTCTCCTCGCGTACCCTTGACCGCGACAGCCGCTGAGGAGACACGCCATGAATCGCATCCTCATGCCGCTGGGCATCCTCGTCGCCATCCTCGTGGTGATTGCCCTCTCGTGCACCTTCATCGTGCGCGAGCGCGACTACGCGCTGGTCTTCGCCCTGGGTGAAGTGCGCGAAGTGATCGACGAGCCCGGTCTCTACTTCAAGCTGCCGCCGCCTTTCCAGAACGTGGTGTACCTGGAAAAGCGCCTGCTCACCATCGACGATTCCCAGCCCGAGCGCATCCAGACCGCCGAGAAGATCAACCTGTTGATCGATGCCTATGCCAAGTGGCGCATTGCCGATCCGCGTCTGTACTACGTGACCTTCGGCGGCGACGAACGCGGCGCGCAGGCCCGCCTGCAGGCGGTCATCCGGGACGCGCTCAACGCCTCGGTCAACCGACGTACCGTGGCGGCCGTGATCTCGCGCGAGCGCAACATGATCATGGACGAGATCCGCAACAACGTCGCCAAGACGGCGGCCAGCGTGGGCGTCGAAGTGGTCGACGTGCGCCTGAAGCGCATCGATTTCGTGCCGGAGATCTCGGAGTCCGTGTATCGCCGGATGGAAGCCGAGCGTACCCGCGCGGCCAACGAGCAGCGATCGATCGGTGCGGCCGAGAGCGAGCGCATTCGTGCCAACGCCGAGCGCCAACGCGACGAGATCGTCGCCGAGGCCTATGCCCGCGCGCAGGCCTTGATGGGCGAGGGCGACGCCGAAGCCGGCGGGATCTTTGCCCAGGCCTATGGCAAGGACGCCGAGTTCTTCAACTTCTATCGCAGCCTGCAGGCCTATCGCGAGTCGTTCCGCAGTCGCAGCGACGTGCTGGTCGTCAGCCCGGATTCCGATTTCTTCCGTTATTTCGGCAATGTCTCGGGCAACGGCGGGGCACCCGCGGCGCCCGCGCCGCTGCCCGCCACGCCCTGACGATGCCCGCGGCCGGTGCCTGAAAGAGGGGCGCCGGCCGTTGGTGCTTCGGCAAGTGTGTAGTACAATAGCGTGTAAGCTGGGCACAAAACGCGGTTGGTAGGGCTTACCCCTCCGGCCGTTTTTTTTCGTCCGCGTTTTTCATTCATTGTCTGCGTAATTTCGCTTCAGGATTGAACCCCATGGGCAAGTGGTTGCTGCCTGAGGACTTGGCCGACATTCTGCCGGCCGAGGCTCGGCGCATCGAAGAACTTCGCCGATCGCTGCTCGACCTGTACCGTACCTACGGCTATGAGTTGGTCATGCCGCCGTTGGTCGAATACCTGGATTCGCTGCTCTCCGGTACCGGAAGCGATCTCAATCTACGCACCTTCAAGCTGGTCGACCAGATGTCCGGTCGCACGCTGGGCGTGCGTGCCGACATGACGCCGCAGGTCACGCGCATCGACGCGCACCTGCTCAATCGGTCCGGCGTCACCCGGCTGTGCTATTGCGGCAGTGTGCTGCACACGCGCGCCGCCGGCTTCACCGCCACGCGCGAGCCGCTGCAGATCGGTGCCGAGCTCTACGGCCATGCCGGGCTCGAGGCCGATGTCGAGATGCTGCGCCTGGCGCTGGCCAGCGTGCAGCGCGCGGGCATCCATCATGCCCGCCTGGATCTCGGCCACGCCGGGCTGGCGCGCGCGATCCTGGCTCACGACCCGGCCGCGCAGAGCCAGATCGACCTGGTGTGCGACCTGCTGGCGGCCAAGGACGAGGCCGGGCTCGAGGCGGTGCTGCCGGCGTTCGGCGACGACACCGCGCGCGCCTTGCGCGAGCTCCTGCGTCTGTACGGCGGCATCGAGGTGCTCGCCGAGGCGCGCAAGGTGCTGCCCGGGCTGCCGGGCGTGACGGCGGCGCTGGACACCCTCGAAGCGCTGGCGCGATCGCTGCCCGTGGGTGCCGTTTCGGTGGACCTGGGCGATGCCCGCGACTACAGCTATCACACCGGTGCGGTGTTCGCGGTGTATGTCGACGGCTGGCCCGACATCGTGGTGCGCGGCGGCCGCTACGACAACGTCGGCCGCGAGTTCGGCCGGGCGCGTCCGGCGACCGGCTTCAGCCTGGACCTGCGCGTGCTAGCCGGGCTGCTGCCGCCTGCCACCAGCGTGCCCGCGATCCGCGCGCCCTGGGGCGACCAGTCCGATCTCATGCATGCCGTGGCCGAGCTGCGGGCGGCCGGCCATATCGTGGTGCAAAGCCTGCCGGGCAGCGAGGCGGACCAGCAGGAATATGCGTTCGACCGGGAACTGATCCATGGCGAACGCGGTTGGCAGGTGGTGGTGCGCCGCTAGGCGCGCCCCCCGATCCACGCAGAACGACGCCGGGGGGCATCCCCCTGTCCATTTTTCACGCATTACGGCTTTGGGAAGTTCAACATGGCTAAGAACGTAGTCGTCATCGGCACCCAGTGGGGCGACGAAGGCAAAGGCAAGATCGTCGACTGGCTGGCCGAATCGGTCGATGGCGTGGTCCGGTTCCAGGGCGGCCACAATGCCGGCCACACGCTGTGGATCGGCGGCAAGAAAACCGTGCTGCGCCTGATTCCCTCGGGCATCATGCATCCCGGCGTCATGTGCTGCATCGGCAATGGCGTGGTGCTCTCGCCGCAGGCGCTGCTCTCGGAAATCGCCGAGCTCGAGCAGGCCGGCCTGAACGTGCGCGAACGTCTGCGCATCTCGGAAGCCTGCCCGCTGATCCTCTCCTACCACATCGCGGTCGACAAGGCGCGCGAAGCGCGCAAGGGCGATGCCAAGATCGGCACCACCGGGCGCGGCATCGGTCCGGCCTACGAAGACAAGGTGGCGCGCCGCGCGCTGCGCGTGCAGGATCTGTTCGAGCCCGAGTCCTTCCGCGCGAAGCTGGCCGAGACGCTGGAATACCACAATTTCGTACTGACCCAGTACCTGGGTGCCGAAGCCGTCTCGTTGGACGCCGTGTTCGACGAAGCCATGGAACTCGCACCGCGCATCGCGCCGATGGTCGCCGACGTTTCCACCTCGCTCTACGAGGTGCAAGCCAACGGCGGCAAGCTGCTGTTCGAAGGCGCGCAGGGTGCGCTGCTCGATGTGGATCACGGCACCTATCCCTATGTCACGAGCAGCAACTGCGTGGCAGGCGCGGCGGCGGCCGGCGCGGGCGTGGGCCCGCAGAGCCTCGAGTACGTGCTGGGCATCACCAAGGCTTACGCCACGCGCGTGGGCTCCGGGCCGTTCCCGACCGAGCTTACCGACAGCACCGGCGAGCATCTCGCACGCGTGGGCAACGAGTTCGGTTCGGTGACCGGCCGGGCGCGCCGCTGTGGCTGGTTCGACGGCGCAGCGCTCAGGCGCTCGGTGCGCCTGAACGGTATTTCGGGGCTGTGCATCACCAAGCTCGACGTGCTCGACGGCCTGGAGACGATCAAGCTGGGCGTGGGTTACCGTGTGGACGGCGAGTGGCGCGACGTGTTGCCGTATGGCGCGCATGCTGTCGGCAAGGCCGAAGCCGTGCTCGAGGAACTGCCGGGCTGGAGCGAATCCACGGTTGGCATTACGGAGTACGATAAGCTGCCGCTGAACGCGCGCCGCTACCTGGAGCGCATGGCCGAGATCTCCGGCGTGCCGGTGGACCTGGTGTCGACCGGCCCCGACCGTCTCGAGACCATCGTCCTGCGTCACCCCTTCAAGAACTGATTCCGGTCCACCAGCGGGCAGGAAGGACGGGCGGCGCGAGCCGCCCGTCTTGCGTTTCATCCCGGGCCAGTCCCGAATGGCAAAGGAGCCGCCATGTCGCAACCCCCCGACTCCGACAAGCATCTCTGGGTGTCTTGGGACGAGTACCACCGCCTGATCGAACGTCTCGCTCTGCAGGTGTACGACTCCGACTGGAAGTTCGACCAGATCCTGTCGCTCGCCCGCGGCGGTGTGCGCGTGGGCGACGTGCTCTCGCGCATCTTCGATGTGCCGCTGGGCATCCTCGCCACCAGCAGCTATCGCGAGGCCGCCGGCACGGTGCAGGGCGATCTGGACATCGCGCAGTACATCACGATCACGCGCGGCACGCTGTCCGGCCGCGTGCTGCTGGTCGACGACATGGTCGATACCGGCCTCACCTTCAACCGCGTGCTCGAGCATCTCAAGCACCAGTTCCCCGCGGTGACCGAGATCCGCTCGGCGGTGCTGTGGTGGAAGGGGCATGCCAAGGCCGCGCCCGACTACTACATGGCCAAGCTGCCGACGAATCCCTGGATCCACCAGCCGTTCGAGGACTACGACAGCCTGCGGCCGCACCAGCTCGCCGCCTGGGTCCGCAAGGGCAAAGAGGATTGAGTGCTGTCGCGCGTTCTGCGCAGCGCAGGCCCGGCGCTGTTGAATCGCATCGGTCGCGGTGCCGGGAAGGATGTTCCAGTTCGTGGCGCACGATGACTGGATTTTCGTTGCAAAGTTCCGAAGTGGCATGATAGGATTTATCGCTATGAACGCTTTTGCCCGTCCGTACTTTTTTTATTTTTACGGTTTTCCTAAGCCACTGGCGGAGGAAGGGAAGCGCTCAGTCTGATCCTGATGAATCAAACCGAATCCCGAGAAAGCCGCCAGTGAACCTGGCGGCTTTTTTTTATGCCGCGTTAAAACACACAACTGAAGCCTGGAGTCCATCGTGTCGCACAATACCGACGATCTGCGTATCCGAGAAATCAAGGAGCTTGCTCCGCCCGCGCACCTGATGCGCGAGTTTCGCTGCGACGAGAAGATCTCCGGCACGGTGTATGGCGCACGCGAAGCGCTGCACCGCATTCTGCACGGCATGGACGACCGCCTGGCCGTCGTGATCGGGCCATGCTCCATACACGACACCGAGGCGGCACTGGAATATGCCCGTCGGCTCATACAGCAGCGCGAGCGCCACGCCGGCGAGCTGGAAATCATCATGCGCGTGTACTTCGAGAAGCCGCGCACCACGGTGGGCTGGAAGGGGCTCATCAACGACCCCGACCTGGACGGCAGCTTCAACATCAACAAGGGGCTGCGCATCGCGCGCGAGCTGCTGCTCGACATCAACGCCATGGGCATGCCGGCGGGCTGCGAATTCCTGGACATGATCACCCCGCAGTACATCGCCGACCTGGTGTCCTGGGGCGCGATCGGCGCGCGCACCACCGAGAGCCAGGTGCACCGCGAGCTGGCCTCCGGGCTGTCCTGCCCGGTGGGTTTCAAGAATGGCACCGACGGCAACGTGCGCATCGCCGTCGACGCCATCAAGGCCGCCTCGCAGCCGCATCACTTCCTGTCCGTCACCAAGGGCGGGCACTCGGCCATCGTGTCGACCAATGGCAATGAAGACTGTCACGTCATCCTGCGCGGCGGCAAGACGCCGAACTACGATGCCGTCAGCGTCGAGGCGGCATGCCAGGAAATCGCCAAGTCCGGCATGGCCCAGCGCCTGATGGTCGACGTCAGCCACGCCAACAGCGCCAAGAAATTCGAGAACCAGCCGCGCGTGGTGGACGATATCGCCGGGCAGATCGAAAAGGGCGAGGACCGCCTCGTCGGCGTGATGGTCGAGAGCCATCTGGTCGCGGGCCGCCAGGACTTGTTGCCCGGGGTGTCGCTGCAGTATGGCCAGAGCATCACGGACGGCTGCATCGATTGGGACGAGTCGGTGCAGGTGCTCGAGCGCCTGGCGGCGGCGGTCAAGTCGCGCCGGGTGAATCGGGTGACGACTGGAAAGTAGGGTGGGCCCTCTCCGCCCGCTGCGCGGGCACCTCCCCCCGTGGGGGAGGCGGCGCGGCTCCTTCGGAGCGGCCGGGCGGTGCCGCGCTAGACCCCGAGCGAAGTGGGGAGGCGGGCAAGTCTGGGAGGTGTTGGCGGGCTTGCGTGGGTGGGTGGTCACGCGCGCGCAATTCATGGTAGAATCACTAATTGCGTTGCGCTTGATATTGCACCGCAACATAGGCCCCGCTCGCAGCAGGACTGGCGGAATCCGGCCCTTCATGCATCGTATCTGACCTTCTCCTTTCGCCACGGCGTCTGGTTCATCGGTCGGCACCGATGAGTCACTCACCAGGCACCGCAGCGCCATTCGATAGTGCGCCCAGCGGTCTTCGCGCATTCGGCGTCTGCTGCCGTTGCGCGGACACGTCGCTTGTTTGGCAGGCGGCGCGCGCCAGCTCGTAACGAAAGGATCCCATGTCATTCGCATCCCTGGGGCTTGCCCCCGCCCTCATCTCGGCCGTCACCAAGTCCGGCTATACCGATCCGACGCCCGTCCAGGCCGCAGCCATTCCCGCCGCGTTGAAGGGCATGGACCTCATGGTCTCGTCGCAGACCGGCAGCGGCAAGACGGCAGCCTTCATGCTGCCGTCGATGAATCGTCTGGCGGCCGAGGGCGAGAGCCCGCTGCAAGGCGCGGCCCGTCGCGGCGCCGTCAAGGTGCTGGTGCTCACGCCCACGCGCGAACTCGCTCAGCAAGTGAGCGCCGCGGCGCGTACCTATGGCGCCGGCATGCGCCGCCTGCACATTGCCACGGTCGTCGGCGGCATGCCTTACGGCGCCCAACTGAAGTCGCTGTCGCGCCCGGTGGATGTGCTGGTGGCCACGCCGGGCCGTCTGCTCGATCACGTCCAGTCGCGTCGCGTGGACCTCTCGCAGCTTCAGGTGCTGGTGTTGGACGAGGCCGACCGCATGCTCGATATGGGCTTCATCGACGACATCGAGGCCATCGTCGGGCAGACGCCGGCCGAGCGCCAGACGCTGCTGTTCTCGGCCACCCTGGACGGCAACGTCGCTCGGCTGGCTTCGCGCATGATGCGTGACCCGCAGCGCATCGAGCTGTCCTCGCCGCGCGAGAACCACAAGAACATCACGCAGAGCCTGATGTACGCGGACGACACGGCCCACAAGGCCCGCCTGCTCGACCATGTGCTGCGCGACGTCGATCTCGAGCAGGCCATCATCTTCACGTCGACCAAGCGTGCCGCCGACGATCTGGCCGGCCGCCTGAACGAGCAGGGGTTCGCTGCCGCGGCGCTGCATGGCGACATGACGCAACGTGCGCGCAACCGCACGATCATGCAGGTGCAGCGCGGGCAGGTGCGCATGCTGGTCGCCACCGACGTGGCCGCCCGCGGCATCGACGTGCAGGGCATCAGCCACGTGGTCAACTTCGACCTGCCCATGCAGGCGGAAGACTACGTGCACCGCATCGGCCGTACCGGCCGGGCGGGCCGTTCCGGGCTGGCGTTCACGCTGGCCACCCATGCCGAGCGGCACAAGATTCGCCGCATCGAGAAGTACACCGGCCAGCCCATTCCGCCCCAGGTCGTCGAAGGCCTGGAGCCGCGCTCCACGCCGCGTCCCGAGGGCGCACGTCGGCCGGGCGGCGCCAACTGGCGCGGCAAGCCGGGCGCGCGTCCGGGTGGGCAGGGCGGCTACAAGAGCCATGGCGCACCGCGCCAGGGCGACGGCGGCTTCGGCGGCAGGCCGGCGGGCGGGCGCAGCGAAGGCGGCTTTGGCCGTCGTGAAGGCGGTTACGCGGGCGGCGAGCGTCGCGCCGACGGCGAGAGCCGTGGCTTCGAGCGCAGCGAAGGCAACTGGCAGCGCCGGCCGGAAGGCAAGCCGTCGCTCGCGCCGCGTAGCGGCGAGCGCGCCACCGAATGGAAGCCGCGCGGCGAGTTCAGCCGTCCGCGTCGCTTCGAGGATGGCGGCCGTAGCGAATCGTCGCCTCGCGGCAAGGGTGCGAGTGCGCCCGCGCGCAGCCGCGATCCGCGTTTCGCCTGATTTGTCCTGACCTTTTAGATTGGCTGTATATACATACAGTCAACCTGCGTCCAACGTTGTGCAAAAACCCCGGAACCCGGCTTTTTTCGCGGTTTCGGGGCGCCCAGGCAAGGGATGGATTTCGTATTTGCCGCTTTGGTGGGTTAAGATCACGGCCCTTGTCGCCGTTATCCGTCATAGCCTCAATGTTCTCGGAACCCCTAGCCCGCTCTGCGCTCGCCGAGCACCTGAACAATCCCGCCAGTGGCGTGGTTGACCAGCAGGCTGTGCGGGACTACATCCGGGCCCAGAAGGCCGATGGGCGCTTGATCGAGCGGCGTGTGTACGTCGATCCGGCCCGCTCGCGCAAGCGCCGCACGGTGTACCAGTACGTGGCGGTGAATCTGGAACTCGACCTTTGAATTGCCGCGCTGGCGGCCTTTGCCGGCTGTTGGCTCGATGCGATCGAGCGGTGTCGATGATGATGGCGGACCCTAGCGGTCCGTTTTTTTTATGGTGCGCCCGGGGGCGTGATCAAGCGGGTGAACGTGTAGCGGGACGCCTGCTGATGCTGCAGTATCTGTTTGGCACCGAGCCACACCGCTCAGCAGTGGAGGGCCCGGGGGGGGGGGGTAGTAGCCCCTCGCCCCGCTCGACGTAGCGCTCAGGCGTCCAGGTCCGCCAGCGGATGCGCCGGGTTGGCCACGTCCTCGGCGAAGAACGCGGCGACGCGTGCGTCGTCCACGTCGGCCACCCGAGCCGGGTCCCAGCGCGGGTTCTTGTCCTTGTCCACGATGAGGGCGCGTACGCCCTCGATGAGGTCGCCTTCCTCGATGGCGCGGATGACGAGGTTGTATTCGAGGCGAAAGCAGTCGGCCAGGTCGAGCTTGCGGCCCTCGGTGAGTTGCCGATACACGAGATGCATGGACAAGGGAGAGCGGTGGCCCAGCGTGGCCAGCGTCTCGCTTGCCCACTGCGCGTGCTCGCCGGACTCGCCGGCGAGCGACTCCGTGATGGCGCGTACGCTCGGCTGGCCGAAGTGGCGCATCAGCGGCGCGGCCAGCCTGGCCAGCGGCGGAGTTTCCGCCAGCGGCTTGGCGAGCGGGGCGACAGCGGCGCGCAGGCGCATTTCCCGGGTGTGCAGATTGCCGCTCCAGTCGATGTCGTTGAGCGTGGCGAGCAGGTCTTCGAGGCTCTCCACACCGACGTGGACGTCGGCTAGCCCGCAGTACAGGGCGTCGCCGGCGTGGATGCTGTTGCCGGTGAGGCCGAGATAGAAGGCGAGGTGCGGCGCCATGCGCGACAGGAAGAAGGTGCCGCCCACGTCCGGGATCAGGCCGATGCCCGTCTCGGGCATGGCCATGCGCGTCTTGTCCGTGGCGATGCGCAGCGTAGCGGCCTGGGCCAGCCCCATGCCGCCGCCCATGGTGATGCCGTCCATGAGGGCGATGACCGGCTTGGCGTAGCGCCAGAGCTGGTGGTCCAGCCGATATTCATCAAGGAAGAAGCGGGTGTAGCTGCGGCTGCCGTCGTGGTAGCCATCGTACATGGAGCGGATGTCGCCGCCGGCGCAGAAGGCGCGCTCGCCGGAGCCGCGCAGCAGCACGGCGCGCACGCTGTCGTCATGCTCCCAGGCGGCGAGCTGGCGGGCGATGGCGACGATCATGTCGTGAGACAAGGCGTTGAGCACTTGCGGCCGGTTCAGGGTGACGATGCCCAGGTGGCCATCGGTGTCGAAAACGGTGGAATCGCTCATGCATGCTCTCCGTGAAATGCAGGCGGCCCTGCGTCTGCCAGGGCCGCGATCATTGCGTTGGCGGGCCCCGGGCGCGCCCGGGCCGCGTCAGCCTTGCTCGTAGAGCTTGACGATAGCAGAGAAGTCTTCGGCGGCGTGGCCGTTGGCGGCGAACCATTGGTAGAGCTGCTGGGCGAGGGCGCCGAGATGGACCGGCTGCCCGGCCTGGCGTGCGGCCTCGGTGGCGAGCCCGAGATCCTTGAGCATCAACGGGGTGCCGAAGCCGCCGGTGTAGCCGCGTGCCGCCGGCACGTTGTCCATCACACCCGGCCAGGGATTGTAGGTATCGCTGCTCCAGCAGCGCCCGCTCGAGGTGTTGATGACCTCGGCCAGCGCCTTGGGGTCCATGCCCAGGCTCACGCCCAGCGCCATGGCTTCGGACACGCCGATCATCGAGATGCCGAGCAGCATGTTGTTGCACAGCTTGGCGACCTGGCCATTGCCCGCGCCGCCGCAGTGGGCGATGTTGCGGCCCATCTCGGCGAGGATGGGGCGTATGGTGTCGAACAGCCCGGCCTCGGCGCCGACCATGAAGGTAAGGGTGCCGGCCTGGGCCCCGCCGGTGCCGCCCGAGACGGGGGCGTCGGCCATCGGGTTGCCCTGGCCCTGGGCGGCGGCGCTGACCTCGCGCGCGGTGGCCGGGTCGATGGTGCTCGAGTCGATCAGCGGGACGCCCCGCGTCGCGCGGGCGAGCACACCGTCTTCGCCCAGGTACACGGTGCGCACGTGCGTGCCGGCGGGCAGCATGGTGATCACCGCGGTCTGGGCGAGGCTGGCGGCATGGCCGACCGACTCGGCGGCCTGCGCGCCCGCACTCACCAGGTCGGCGACCGCGTCCGTGCTGAGGTCGTACACGACCAGCTTGCGGCCGGCCTTCAAGAGGTTGCGGGCCATCGGCGCGCCCATGTTGCCGAGTCCAATGAATGCGATGGTCATGACTGTCTCCGGGTCATTTCACTTTTGCGATGGCGCCGCGCGCCTCCCGCGACGCCTGAAAGCACGCTGCTCCATCCAGGGTGCCGCGGAGCCGGCTTCGCCGGTCCGCCAGCACCGCCCCCTCCTGGGGAGCGCGCGCCAGCGCGTAGGGGGACCTCTACTTCAAGTTGATCGTGGTGTTGACTTCGCTGGTGGTGGCGTCGTCGAACCAGCGCGCGGTGACGGTCTTGGTCTGGGTGTAGAACTGCACGGCCTGCTTGCCGTAGGGCCCGAGGTCGCCGAGCTTGGAGCCGCGCGAGCCGGTGAAGCTGAAGAAGGGCACGGGCACCGGAATCGGGATGTTGATGCCGACCTGGCCGACGTCGATCTCGCTCTGGAACTTGCGCGCGGCCGCACCGCTTTGCGTGAAGATGCCCACGCCGTTGCCGAACGGATTGGCGTTGACGATGGCGATGGCTTCGTCCAGGGTGTCGGCCTGCATGACGAGCAGCACGGGGCCGAAGATCTCCTGGGTGTAGATCTGCATGTCGGCCTTGACGCCGGAGAAGACCGTCGGGCCGACGAAATTGCCTTGCGCGTAGCCCGGTACCTGGACGTCACGGCCATCCAGTTCGAGCGTGGCGCCTTCCGTCGTGCCGCTCTCGATCAGGCCGAGGATGCGCGCCTTGGCCGCCTTCGAGATGACCGGCCCGACGTCGGTGCCCGGTTCCGTGCCGGCGTTGACCTTGAGCCTGCGTGCGCGCTCGACGATGTCGGGCAGCCACTGGCGCGCCTCGCCCACCAGCACCGCGACCGAGGTCGCCATGCAGCGCTGGCCGGCCGCGCCGAAGCCCGCCCCGACCAGAGCGTCCAGCGCATGGGCCTTGTTCGCGTCGGGCAGCACGACGGCGTGGTTCTTGGCGCCCATCATGCTCTGCACGCGCTTGCCGTGCTGGCTGCCGAGGTTGTATACGTGAGTGCCCACCGCGGTCGAGCCGACGAAGGAGATCGCCTGGATGCGCGGGTGGGTGCACAGCGCGTCGACGACGTCCTTGCCGCCATGCACGATGTTCAGGACGCCCTCCGGAAAGCCGGCTTCGATGGCCAGTTCTGCCAGCGCCATGGCGGTCATCGGGTCTTGCTCCGAGGGTTTGAGCACGAAGGTGTTGCCGCACACGATGGCCATCGGGAACATCCAGAGCGGGATCATGGCCGGGAAGTTGAAGGGGCAGATGCCCGCGCACACGCCCAGCGGCTGGCGCAGCGTGTAGGTGTCCACGCCGCTCGCCACGTTCTCGACGAATTCGCCCATCTGCAGCGTGCCCACCGAGCAGGCATGCTCGACGACTTCGAGGCCGCGCACGATGTCGCCTTCGGCGTCGGCCAGCGTCTTGCCCTGTTCGGCCGTCAGTATGGCCGCCAGGCGCGGGATGTTGGCCCGCACCAGCGCCTGAAAGCGCAGCATCAGCCGCATGCGCGCGGCCACCGGCGTGTGGCGCCAGGTGGCGAAGGCGCGCTGGGCCGCGGCAATCGCGTTGTCGACCTCGTCCGCGGTGGCGAAGGGCACGCGTGCGAGAACGTCCTGTGTGGCCGGGTTGACGATGTCGCGCCATTCCTGCGTGCGGGAGGCGACGAACTGGTTGTCGATGAGTAGTTTGACGTCGGTGCTCATGGTGTCTCCTGGGGTTCTGTCGTCTGGTGGCGTAGCGGGCCGTGGGGCGTTCACCCGGACCGGGGCGAACGCCGCGCGTCTCAGCCGCCGCTCTGGAGCGAGCGCGCAATCACCATGCGCTGGACTTCGCTCGTGCCTTCGTAGATCTGGGTGATGCGCGCGTCGCGATAGTGCCGTGCGACGGGGTAGTCCTCGAGAAAGCCGTAGCCGCCGTGGATCTGGATGGCGTGCGAGCACACGAACTCGGCGGTTTCCGAGGCGAAGAGTTTGGCCTGCGAGGCCTCGGACAGGCAGGGCAGGTTCTCGGTGCGCAGGCGGGCGGCGTGCAGCACCAGCATGCGCGCGGCATTGATGCGGGTGGCCATGTCGGCCAGCATGTTGGCCACCGACTGGTGCTCGCGGATGGGCTTGCCGAACTGCACGCGTTCGCTGGCATAGGCCAGCGCGGCCTCGAGCGCCGCCCGCGCGATGCCCACGGCCTGCGCGGCGATGCCGATGCGCCCGCCCTCCAGGTTGGACAAGGCGATGCGCAGCCCTTCGCCGCGCTGCCCGAGCAGGGCGGCGGCCGGAATCCGGCAGTCCTGCAGGGTGACCGGGCAGGTGTCCGAGGCGCGGATGCCCATCTTCTTCTCGGGCGGCCCGACCAGAAAGCCCGGCGTGTCCATGGGCACGATGAAGGCCGACAGGCCGCGCTTGCCGAGTTCGGGATCCGTCACGGCGAAGACGATGGCCACCGCGCCGAGCCGGCCGTTGGTGGTGAACTGCTTGGTGCCGTTGAGCACCCAGTGATCGCCGTCGAGCACGGCGCGGGTGCGCAGGTTGTGCGCCTCGGAGCCCGCCTGCGGCTCGGTGAGGCAGAATGCGCCGATCTTGCGCCCGGCCGCCATGTCGGGCAGCCAGGCCTGCTGCTGCTCGGGCGTGCCGAAGCGCAGGATGGGGCCGCAGCCCACCGAGCTGTGCACCGACAGCATGGTCGCCGTCGAGGCGCAGCCGACAGCGATCTCTTCGAGCGCGAGGGCATAGGCCGTGTAATCGGTGTACGTGCCGCCGTAGGTCTCGGGCACCATCATGCCGAGCAGTCCGAGCTCGCCCAGTTGATGGATGACCTCCCGGGGGATGGCGCCCTCCTGGTCCCAGCGCGCGGCGCCAGGCGCGAGGACCTCGCGCGCGAAAGCGCGCGCCGTGTCGCGGATCATCCGCTGCTCGTCGGTGTGGAAATCCACTGGCTCCTCCTGCGATGCGGGCGTCTGGGCGCCCCTGATGGGCATGCCTTCCAGTGTAGGCCGGCGGCACGGCAGCGGCGTGGCGTATTCGCGCAGCCGGCATGGAAGATTTCGCCCCCCGATCTTAGAATCCCGGGCATGGAGAAGGGAAGCGTGGCCATCGTGTTCGTGCATGCGGCGCTGTCCGGGCTCGCGCCGCAGCCGCAGGCCGTGAGCGCGGCGCTCGCCGCGGCGGGTATTGCGCCCGAGTCCCTGCAGGCCGCCGGGGCCAGGGTATCGGCCGACCAGTACGGGCGCCTGTGGCGCGCGGTCGCGCTGGCGCTGGACGACGAGTTCTTCGGCCAGGATGCGCGCCGCATGAAATGCGGCAGTTTCGCCCTGATGTGCCAGGCGGCGATCGGCGCCCGTACGCTGGGCGGCGCGGCGGCTCGCATCGCACGCTTCTTCGGCATCGTCCTGGACGACTTTGCCGTCGTGCTGCGCGAGCACGGCGCGCTCGCGCGGCTGGAGCTCCACGCGCGGCACGCGGGTGCGGCGCGCCCCTTCGCCCACGAGACCCTGCTCATCATGCTGCACGGTGTGCTGTGCTGGCTGGCGGGCCGCCGGATCGCGCTGCGCGAGGCCGGCTTCGCCTACGCCGAGCCGGCGTACAGCGCCGAGTATCGCGTCATGTATTGCGGGGTTCTGCGCTTCGGCGTGCCGCAGACCTATGTCGTTTTCGACGCTGCCGTCCTCGCACTGCCGGTGCAGCGCACGCGCGCCGACCTGCGCCGCTTTCTGCGCAGCGCGCCGGCCAACTTCATCGTCAAGTATCAGAACCCAGAGGGCTGGGCCGCACGGGTGCGGCGCCAGCTCAAGCGGACGCCGCCCACCGCCTGGCCGGCATTCGACACGCTGGCCGCGAGCTTCGGCGTCAGCGTGAGCACGCTGCGCCGCCGCCTGGAGCAGGAAGGCCAGTCGTACCGCGCGATCCGCGAGCAGTTGCGCCGCGACCTGGCGCTTGCCTGGCTGGCCGACACGCGGCGCAGCGTGACCCGTATCGCGCTGGAACTGGGGTTTGCCGATCCGAGCGCGTTTCGCCGCGCGTTTCGCGGCTGGACCGGGGCGCGGCCGGGCGAGTACCGGCGCGCGCCCGGCGGCCGACGGCTCAGGCCGTGATCTCGATGCGGCGCGGTTTGGCGGCTTCCTGGCGCGGTATGTGCAGGCGCAGGGTGCCGTTGACGAAGTTGGCGGTGATCGCCTCGGCGTTGAGTTCGCGGCTCAGCGTGAAGCTGCGCTGGTAGCGCGGCGTGCGGACTTCCGCGTGCAGCGGTTCGACCCCTGCGGCGGCTTCGAGCGTCACCGTGCCCTCGATGGTGAGGGTGTCGCCGTCGACTCCGATGTTCAGGCTCTCGCGCGGCACGCCGGGCAGGTCGGCCGCCAGATCGATGCCGGCGTCGGTTTCCCAGATGTCCACGGCCGGCGCGATCACCGCGTCGCGCTCGCTGGCTTGCTGTTGGGTGGTATCGGTCTGTGACATGTTCGTCTCCCTTCTCATTGAACGTCGATGCGGCGCGGCTTGGACGATTCGCGCTTGTTCACCGTGATGCGCAGCACGCCGTCGCGGTACTGCGCCTGGACCTGCGCCGGGTCGGCGTCCTCGGGCAGGGCGATCACGCGCTTGAACTTGCCTGCGTAGCGCTCGCGGGCGTAGACGTTGGTCGTGCCCTCGGCCGGCACGACGCTCGCCCGCTCTCCGGCGATCGAGAGCAGCCCCTTGTCGACGGTGACCTCCAGGGAGGTCGCATCGACGCCGGGCACGAATGCATAGACTTCGATGGCATCCGGTGTGCTACCCATGTTGATGGCCGGAAAGCCGTTGCGGCTGCCGCGGATGCTGGTCGCGCCGCGCAGGCCGAGCAGTTGTTCCACCTGACGTTGCAGCCCGTCGAACTGCGCCAGCACTTCACTGGGTACTCGCAGCATGGATGAGTACATGGCAGACTCCTGGAATCGAGTGTAGGAAGGCCCGGGAGCGGGCGTGGGCTCGGTTGATTCCGTGCCCTCGAGCCGCATATGGGGATCGGGTCGGCACGTTTTCAAGCCCCGCACCGCGCGCCTATCCGGGACGACCCCGGTGGTTTCGGATGGCGCTAGGCGGGCGGCGGGCCGGCGTAGTGTGCGCAGGGCGGCCGGCGCGCGGGATGCGGCCGGCGCCTGCGTTTTTCGCGGAGGCGAACAGCGTGGAGTACAAGGATTACTACAAGATCCTCGGCGTGGCGCGCGACGCGGGGGCCGACGACATCAAGAAGGCCTACCGCCGGCTCGCCCGCAAATATCATCCGGACGTCAGCAAGGAGTCCGGGGCCGAAGACAAATTCAAGGAAGTGGGCGAAGCCTACGAAGTGCTGTCCGACCCGCAGAAGCGGGCGGCCTACGACGAACTCGGGCCGAACTGGCGTGCCGGCCAGGACTTTCGTCCGCCGCCGGGCTGGCGCGAGCAGCACCCGGGCGCCGCGGACATGGGCGGCGGTGCGCATTTCCAGGATTTCAGCGCCGAGGAAGCCGCTCATTTCAGCGATTTCTTCGAATCGCTGTTCGGCGGTGCGCGCGGTTTCGGCGCCGGCGCGCGGGCGCAGCGGGCCGGCCCGGGCCGCGATCACCACGCCCGTATCGCCATCGATCTCGAGGATGCGTTCCATGGGGCGAGCCGCAATATTTCCCTGCGCGAGCCGGACGTCGATGCGCAGGGGCGCGTGACGCTCAAGGAGCGCGTATTGAACGTGAACATTCCGGCCGGCGTGCGCGAGGGCCAGCAGATACGCCTGGCGGGGCAGGGCGAGCCGGGCAGCAACGGGCAGCGCGGCGATCTGTACCTGGAAGTGGTGTACAACCCGCATCCGCACTATCAGGTGGACGGCAAGGATCTCACCGTCGTGTTGCCGGTGGCGCCGTGGGAGGCCGCGCTGGGCGGCCCGGTCGAAGTGCCGACCCCGGCCGGGCCCGTCGAGATGACGATCCCGGCCAACTCGGCCGACGGTCGCCGCCTGCGTTTGCGTGGTCGCGGGCTGCCCGGCCGGCCGGCGGGCGATCTGTACGCCGTGCTCAAGGTCGTGTGGCCGCCCGCCGACACCGAGAAGGCCAAGGCGCTGTACCGGCGCATGGCGCAGGAACTCCAGTTCAATCCGCGGCGTCAGGCGGGAGGGTGAGACATGCAACAGAACCAGACGTTGACCGGCACTATCGTGGGCGAAGTCGAGCTCGTTTCCCTGTCGCAGGTGAGCCGGGTCTGCCGGATCAGGGAGGAATGGATCGTCGAGTTCGTCGACGAAGGCGTGGTCGAGCCCGCGTCGCGCGGCCCCGAGGGGCCGCGCTTCGACGGCCCGGCCCTGCAGCGCTTGCGCGTGGCTGCGCGTCTGCGGCGCGACCTGGGCGTCAACCCGGCCGGCGTGGCCCTCGCCCTGGAGCTGATGGACGAGGTGCAGACATTGCGCCGCCTGCTGTCCAGCCGGTGATGCGCGCTCGACAGGATAGGCGTAGGGCAAGATGGTCAATAGTCATATCAAATCGAAAGCATTTATATAATAGATTTGATTAAATACCCTTCCGCCTGCATACTCTCTTCCATGCCCGGCGAACACAGCACGGGCGATCCGAGCAGGATCCAACCGTTCAACAGGAGGTTTTACATGGCTCTGTCCAATCACGAAGGTCAACGCGTTCCCGACGTCAAGTTCCAGGTCCGGGACGGCAACGCCTGGAAGACGGTCAGCACCGACGATCTGTTCAAGGGCAAGACCGTGGTGGTGTTCTCGCTGCCGGGCGCCTTCACGCCCACCTGCTCGTCCACCCACCTGCCGCGCTACAACGAGCTGGCGCCCGCCTTCAAGGCGAACGGTGTGGACGACATCCTGTGCGTGTCGGTGAACGACACCTTCGTCATGAACGAATGGGCCAAGGAGCAGGAATCCGCGAACCTCACGCTCGTGCCCGACGGCAACGGCGAGTTCACCCAGGGCATGGGCATGCTCGTGGACAAGGCCAACCTGGGCTTCGGCAAGCGTAGCTGGCGCTATTCGATGCTGGTCAAGGACGGCGTGGTCGACAAGATGTTCATCGAGCCCGAGAAGGAAGGCGATCCGTTCGAAGTCTCGGATGCGGACACCATGCTCGACTACATCAATCCCAAGGCCAAGAAGCCCGACCAGGTGGTGGTGCTGTCCAAGCCCGGCTGCCCGTTCTGCGCCGAAGCCAAGGAGCTGCTGCAGGCCAAGGGCTACGATTTCATCGATATCCCGCTGGAAAACAAGAACCGCGGCAAAGTCCTGGGCGCGCTGAGCGGCCAGATGACCGCCCCGCAGGTGTTCGTGAACGGCAAGCTCATCGGCGGGCTGGACGCGCTGAAGGCCGCGAATCTCTGATCGCGGCGGGCAACCGCGACGCGCCTTGCAGCGCGTGCGGCTGCACGGCAGCCGGCGTCCAGGCGCCGGCGCACATCCTTCACGACCAACCGAAGAGAAACGACAGATGAAAACCTTGCATACCGACGTCGCCGTCATCGGCACCGGCACCGCCGGGATGAACGCCTATCGCGCCGCCAAGGCGCAAGGCAAGCGCGCGATCGTGATCGAAAGCGGGCAGTACGGCACGACCTGCGCCCGCGTCGGTTGCATGCCTTCCAAGCTGCTGATCGCGGCGGCCGAAGCCTCGCACGCAGTCGACGAGGCGCCGCGCTTCGGCGTGCACGTCGAGGGCGACAAGCGCATCGACGGCCGCGAGGTCATGCAGCGCGTGCGCAGCGAACGCGACCGTTTCGTCGGCTTCATTCTCGACGCGGTCGGCAGCTATCCGGAAGCGGACAAGCTGCAGGGCTACGCGACTTTCAAGTCCGACACCGTGCTGCTCGTGGACGAGCACACCGAGGTGCATGCCAAGGCGGTGGTGATCGCGACCGGGTCGACGCCGGCGGTGCCGGGCATGTTCAAGGCGGCCGGTGACCGGCTCATCGTCAACGACGATGTCTTCGAGTGGGCCGACCTGCCCGCACGCGTGGCGGTGTTCGGCCCTGGCGTGATCGGCCTCGAACTCGGCCAGGCGCTGCACCGGCTGGGCGTGCACGTGCGCATCTTCGGCCTGGGCGGCCTGCTCGGCGGGCTCAACGACCCGGCAGTCAAGGCCAATGCGCAGCAGGTGTTCCAGAACGAACTCTATCTGGACACCGACGCCGACGTGAAGCACATCGAGCAGGTGGGCGACGAGGTCGAGATCCGCTACGTGAACCTGGACGGCCAGGAGACGGTCGAGCGCTTCGACTACCTGCTCGCCGCCACCGGCCGGCGTCCCAACGTGGCCGGGCTCAAGCTGGAGAACACCTCGCTCGAACTCGACGACAAGGGCGTGCCGGTGTTCGACCGCTACACGATGCAGGCGGGCAAGGCGCCGATCTTCATCGCCGGCGACGTGAACAACACCGTGCCGTTGTTGCACGAGGCGTCGGACGAGGGCCGCATTGCCGGCCAGAACGCGGCGAACTTTCCGAACGTGCAGCCCGGCAAGCGTCGCGCGCCCATCGCCGTGGTCTTCTGCGATCCGCAGATTCTCGCGGTGGGCAAGCCGTTCAAGGAATTGCCCGACGGCTTCGTCACCGGCGAGGTGAACTTCGACGACCAGGGGCGCAGCCGCGTCATGCTGAAGAACCGCGGCCTACTGCACGTGTATGCCGACCCGCGCACGGGCGAGTTCCTCGGTGCGGAGATGGTCGGGCCGACGGCCGAGCACATGGCGCATTTGCTCGCCTGGTCGGTGCAGCAGCGCCTGACCGTCGCGCAGATGCTCGACATGCCGTTCTACCATCCCGTGGTGGAAGAAGGCCTGCGCACCGCGCTGCGCGATGCCCAGGCCAGGCTCGACGAGCTGCAGGCGCGCCAGCACAAGGCGGTGGCCTGATCATCGCCTGCGCGCAGCAGGCTACCAGCCGGCGCCGGCGTGAGGCGCGGCGGGCAGGCGGCACTGGCCG
>NZ_VLTJ01000041.1 GCF_007558815.1 Verticiella sediminum
GCCTGCTCGGCGCTGAGCGCTGGAGTTTTAGGGGGCGGTAAAAGACAAAGCCCCGTATCCTTTTGGATACGGGGCTTTGTGGTGTAAGAGCCTGACGATGACCTACTTTCACAGACGTACGTCCACTATCATCGGCGCAAAGGCGTTTCACGGTCCTGTTCGGGATGGGAAGGAGTGGGGCCACCTTGCTATGGTCGTCAAGCGTAACGGGTTGCGCTGCGGTCGGTTGGACAGCAGCGCCAATTCGGAAGAAGCGTTGGCCGTCGCGTTGGCGACGACACCAGTATTCGTGTGTTCTGCGTTGCGGGTGTTGTGGATTGCACGGCACGCGCTACAACCATCAGGGTTATAGGATCAAGCCGCACGGGCAATTAGTACTGGTTAGCTCAACGCATTACTGCGCTTACACACCCAGCCTATCAACGTCCTGGTCTCGAACGACCCTTCAGGGGGCTCAAGGCCCCGGGATACCTTATCTTTAGACGAGTTTCCCGCTTAGATGCCTTCAGCGGTTATCTCTTCCGTACATAGCTACCCGGCAATGCCATTGGCATGACAACCGGTACACCAGAGGTACGTCCACTCCGGTCCTCTCGTACTAGGAGCAGGCTCCATCAAGTATCCAACGCCCACGGCAGATAGGGACCAAACTGTCTCACGACGTTTTAAACCCAGCTCACGTACCACTTTAAATGGCGAACAGCCATACCCTTGGGACCGGCTACAGCCCCAGGATGTGATGAGCCGACATCGAGGTGCCAAACACCGCCGTCGATATGAACTCTTGGGCGGTATCAGCCTGTTATCCCCAGAGTACCTTTTATCCGTTGAGCGATGGCCCTTCCATTCAGAACCACCGGATCACTATGTCCTGCTTTCGCACCTGTTCGACTTGTCAGTCTCACAGTTAAGCACGCTTATGCCATTGCACTATCAGCACGATTTCCGACCGTACCTAGCGTACCTTCGAACTCCTCCGTTACACTTTGGGAGGAGACCGCCCCAGTCAAACTGCCCACCATACACTGTCCCCGATCCGGATAACGGACCTAGGTTAGAACCGCAAACAAGCCAGGGTGGTATTTCAAGGTTGGCTCCACGCGATCTGGCGACCACGCTTCAACGCCTCCCACCTATCCTACACAAGCCGATTCACAATCCAATGTAAAGCTACAGTAAAGGTTCATGGGGTCTTTCCGTCTAGCCGCGGGTAGATTGCATCATCACAAACATTTCAACTTCGCTGAGTCTCGGGAGGAGACAGTGTGGCCATCGTTACGCCATTCGTGCAGGTCGGAACTTACCCGACAAGGAATTTCGCTACCTTAGGACCGTTATAGTTACGGCCGCCGTTTACCGGGGCTTCGATCAAGAGCTTGCACCCCATCACTTAACCTTCCGGCACCGGGCAGGCGTCACACCCTATACGTCCACTTTCGTGTTTGCAGAGTGCTGTGTTTTTATTAAACAGTCGCAGCCACCGATTCTCTGAGACCCCTTCACGCTAAGCACGCAGGTGCTTCACGCTACAAGGGCATACCTTATCCCGAAGTTACGGTATCAATTTGCCGAGTTCCTTCTCCCGAGTTCTCTCAAGCGCCTTAGAATACTCATCCCGTCCACCTGTGTCGGTTTGCGGTACGGTCTCGTACAGCTGAAGCTTAGAGGCTTTTCTTGGAACCACTTCCAGTCACTTCGCGAGACATGCTCGCTCGATCCATACCCTTGAATTACGCGCCCGGATTTGCCTGAAGCGCCATCTTCGATACAGAAACAGGGACATCCAACACCCTGATGACATTCCGCGATCCGTCCCCCCATCGCACTGTACGACGGTGCTGGAATATTAACCAGCTTCCCATCAGCTACGCATCTCTGCCTCGCCTTAGGGGCCGACTCACCCTGCGCCGATGAACGTTGCGCAGGAAACCTTGGACTTACGGCGAGAGGGCTTTTCACCCTCTTTATCGCTACTCATGTCAGCATTCGCACTTCTGATACCTCCAGCAGCCTTTACAAGCCACCTTCGCAGGCTTACAGAACGCTCCCCTACCGCGTGCACAAAGTGCACACCCGCAGCTTCGGTATATTGCTTAGCCCCGTTACATCTTCCGCGCAGGACGACTCGATCAGTGAGCTATTACGCTTTCTTTAAAAGATGGCTGCTTCTAAGCCAACTTCCTGACTGTCTGTGCCTTCCCACTTCGTTTCCCACTTAGCAATATTTGGGGACCTTAGCTGGCGGTCTGGGTTGTTTCCCTCTTGAGTCCGGACGTTAGCACCCGGTGCTCTGTCTCCCAAGCTGGACTTGCAGGTATTCGGAGTTTGCCATGGTTTGGTAAGTCGCCATGACCCCCTAGCCATAACAGTGCTCTACCCCCTGCAGTCATACTTGAGGCACTACCTAAATAGTTTTCGGGGAGAACCAGCTATTTCCAGGCTTGTTTAGCCTTTCACCCCTATCCACAGCTCATCCCCTAACTTTTCAACGTTAGTGGGTTCGGTCCTCCAGCACGTGTTACCGTGCCTTCAACCTGGCCATGGATAGATCGCCTGGTTTCGGGTCTACACCCAGCGACTGAACGCCCTATTCGGACTCGCTTTCGCTACGCCTTCCCTATCCGGTTAAGCTTGCCACTGAATGTAAGTCGCTGACCCATTATACAAAAGGTACGCAGTCACCCCACAAGGAGGCTCCTACTGTTTGTATGCATACGGTTTCAGGATCTATTTCACTCCCCTTCCGGGGTTCTTTTCGCCTTTCCCTCACGGTACTGGTTCACTATCGGTCGATCACGAGTATTTAGCCTTGGAGGATGGTCCCCCCATCTTCAGACAGGATTTCACGTGTCCCGCCCTACTTGTCGCATGCCTAGTTCCACCTCGATGATTTCGTCTACAGGGCTATCACCTGCTATGGCCGGAGTTTCCAATCCGTTCGACTATCAAAGAAGCTAAATCATGCAGGCTGTTCCGATTTCGCTCGCCACTACTTTCGGAATCTCGGTTGATTTCTTTTCCTCGGGGTACTTAGATGTTTCAGTTCTCCCGGTTCGCCTCCGCTGGCCTATGTATTCAGCCAGGGATACACCCGAAGGTGTGGGTTTCCCCATTCGGACATCTGCGGATCAAAGCTTGTTTGCCAGCTCCCCGCAGCTTTTCGCAGGCTACAACGTCCTTCATCGCCTGTGATCGCCAAGGCATCCACCGTATGCACTTAGTCGCTTGATCCTATAACCATGATGGCTATAGTGACCTGAGTATTCGCGCTTGTGCCGTTCGTCGGTCTGAGTAAACATGCCTTTCGACATGCCTTGAGACTTCTCGAACTATGTATGCAATCACAACCCGTCATATTCAACGCTGCGCAAGATCGAACTTGCCGCGTGAACACACGTTACTTGTTGTTGCTTCTTCCAAATTGTTAAAGAACAGCCGTCGGGCACTAACCCAACCGTCAATGCACCAGGTCTTACCCCATGCACTCACGCTTGGACTCTGCCGTCGCGTTGTCATATTCAGGTTGCAGAATCACCAGTCAATGGTGGAGGTGAACGGGATCGAACCGATGACCCCCTGCTTGCAAAGCAGGTGCTCTCCCAGCTGAGCTACACCCCCAGATCACGCCATCATCGCCATGAACCGCTTGGGTACTTCGTGGTGGGTCTGGTTGGATTCGAACCAACGACCCCCGCCTTATCAAGACGGTGCTCTAACCGACTGAGCTACAGACCCGTCGTACCGCCAGGATCTGCGCCATCCAGGCCACCGGAGTAAGGATAAACTCCATGCACCCGATGCCTCGATCCTACAACCTGATAACTAACAACCGATAAGAGTGGACGCTTGCGCGATTTGGCGCTTGCTCTGAAAGGAGGTGATCCAGCCGCACCTTCCGATACGGCTACCTTGTTACGACTTCACCCCAGTCATGAATCTCACCGTGGTAAGCGCCCTCCTTGCGGTTAGGCTACCTACTTCTGGTGAAACCCACTCCCATGGTGTGACGGGCGGTGTGTACAAGACCCGGGAACGTATTCACCGCGACATGCTGATCCGCGATTACTAGCGATTCCGACTTCATGCAGTCGAGTTGCAGACTGCAATCCGGACTACGATCGGGTTTCTGGGATTGGCTCCCCCTCGCGGGTTGGCGACCCTCTGTCCCGACCATTGTATGACGTGTGAAGCCCTACGCATAAGGGCCATGAGGACTTGACGTCATCCCCACCTTCCTCCGGTTTGTCACCGGCAGTCTCATTAGAGTGCCCTTTCGTAGCAACTAATGACAAGGGTTGCGCTCGTTGCGGGACTTAACCCAACATCTCACGACACGAGCTGACGACAGCCATGCAGCACCTGTGTTCCGGTTCTCTTTCGAGCACTCCCAGATCTCTCTAGGATTCCAGACATGTCAAGCGTAGGTAAGGTTTTTCGCGTTGCATCGAATTAATCCACATCATCCACCGCTTGTGCGGGTCCCCGTCAATTCCTTTGAGTTTTAATCTTGCGACCGTACTCCCCAGGCGGTCAACTTCACGCGTTAGCTGCGCTACTAAGTCCCGAAGAACCCAACAGCTAGTTGACATCGTTTAGGGCGTGGACTACCAGGGTATCTAATCCTGTTTGCTCCCCACGCTTTCGTGCCTGAGCGTCAGTGTTATCCCAGGAGGCTGCCTTCGCCATCGGTGTTCCTCCGCATATCTACGCATTTCACTGCTACACGCGGAATTCCACCTCCCTCTGACACACTCTAGCCCGGTAGTTAAAAATGCAGTTCCAAAGTTGAGCTCTGGGATTTCACATCTTTCTTTCCGAACCGCCTGCGCACGCTTTACGCCCAGTAATTCCGATTAACGCTTGCACCCTACGTATTACCGCGGCTGCTGGCACGTAGTTAGCCGGTGCTTATTCTGCAGGTACCGTCATCCGGTCAGGGTATTAATCCGACCGATTTCTTTCCTGCCAAAAGTGCTTTACAACCCGAAGGCCTTCATCGCACACGCGGAATGGCTGGATCAGGGTTTCCCCCATTGTCCAAAATTCCCCACTGCTGCCTCCCGTAGGAGTCTGGGCCGTGTCTCAGTCCCAGTGTGGCTGGTCGTCCTCTCAAACCAGCTACGGATCGTCGCCTTGGTAGGCCTTTACCCTACCAACTAGCTAATCCGACATCGGCCGCTCCAATAGTGAGAGGTCTTGCGATCCCCCCCTTTCCCCCGTAGGGCGTATGCGGTATTAGCTACGCTTTCGCGTAGTTATCCCCCGCTACTGGGCACGTTCCGATGCATTACTCACCCGTTCGCCACTCGCCACCAGACCGAAGTCCGTGCTGCCGTTCGACTTGCATGTGTAAGGCATTCCGCTAGCGTTCAATCTGAGCCAGGATCAAACTCTTCAGTTCAATCTCTGATAAATTTCCGTACTGTTTAGGTACGTCGCTCGCTCAAAGGAAGACAAGTTGGATTCGAAAATCCGTCCTGACTTCTTTCGGTATGAGCACTTGATTCGTTCGCATCACTTCCCGTCCGAAGACCAGAAGTGAATCGCGCCGCTTCACCAAGCGCCCACACTTATCGGCTGTTATATTGTTAAAGAGCGGTACCGCCAAAATTCTGTACTGCGCACTGCTTTGCTGCTATTCTCTACCCTGATTCGCTGCATCGCTGCGGCGTCGTCATCAGCAGAGAAACGAGATTATGAAGAAGTTTTTTTCGTTTGTCAAGCCAGCGTTTCGTCAGACTCAATCGCTCACTCGACAACTTCTTCACGCCTCGGTTTGCTGAACACTCTCTCGCGAGAACCCTCACCAAACCGCTCGCCGCGCCCTTCCGGGCACTTGCCTCACCCGCCGTTTCGCGTCGCATTCAGCGATCAACGTGTCAGCAGCGAAGCCCTGAACTATAACACAGCTTTTAACGCTGTGTGCAAGAAGTTTTTTACCGGAAGATTCTCATCCCACCGCGCTCGCCCCAACCCGCAGAACCAGCAAACTTCCCGCCCCGCCCCTCACTCCGGCTGTCTACCAGCGCCGCGCCGCTCTTTCGAACAACGCCTGAGAAGCGAAGCCTTGAACTATAACACAACGGTCATCGTCGTGTGCAAGCTGTTTTTCAACACCCCGCCTCAGGACACCCAGCCCGGAAAAACCCCGCCCAGCGCCTAAGCACCCGACCAAGACCCTTCCCAAACCGCCTCGCCGCCTTGAACCCGGCTGTCTACCGGGCCGCCCACCGCATCTACCGGCAAACCCGATCGATGTAACGTTGCGTGAGCAGCGAAGACAGAAACTATAGCACGGAAAAAATCTTCCGTGCAAGCGACGCTCCGCATTTGGCTGCGACGTGCCACTTCTCGTCTCGTTGAGGCGCCGCCCCCCAATAAGGGAGCGCATCGGGATGCTTCATTTGCCCAGCAACATCGCCAACCCGAACAATGCCCCCAAGCCTCCGACCAAGGCCAGCGAGAGTGACGGCTCGCGCAGATTCAGCGCCATGATGGCGGCCCCGACGCCCAAGGCGGTGATCACCGCACCGATGGCGCGAGCACTCATGGAACCGTAGAAGTAGGTCCGGCGCGCGGTTTGCGTACCGGCGGGCTGCCGCTTCTGCCAGGCCTGGAACGCGGCCTGGAATTCGCGCAGCAAGCGCTCGCGGTTCGACAGGTCCACGGGGCTCACGAGCAGCGTGGGACGGCCCGGGCGGACCAGTTTGAGGAAATCGTCGGTGCCCCAGCTCGTCAGGTCGGCAAAGGCGACCGGCGCACGGCGCGAGAACGCCAGGCCGTCAGGCGTCACCTTGACCCGGTCGCGGGTGGGAAAGCCCTTGAAGGCCACGACGGGCGGCACCAGCAGCCCGATCAAGGCCACCACGACGGCCAGGCCCAGCGGACCGCGGTTGAACACCACGAGCATGAAGCTCCCGGCAGCCAGCGCGAAGGCCAACGGCACCGCGAGCTGATGCCAGCGGGTATAGACCGACGCCGGGATGCCTTCATTGCTGTTCATGCCTGGACCTTCGTCAACGATGTTGCGCTCGAACGGGCTGCGTCGTTCCGCGCCACCCTCTTCCATACGGATGCGGGCATACGGTCATGCCCGGGCGCCTGGACATCAGACATTCTTGTCTCCCGGCGGCGCACCCGTCTTCCTGATCTGGTCGAGCTTCGCCTGCGGCAAGCCGGCAACTTCCCGGGCAAAGTCGCCCGGCGCGCGCCCCGACCGCTCCAACATCGCCTTTACCTGCGCATCCGAATCGAAGTCGGACGCCACCGTGAAATACAACAGCATGTACTGGCGCAGGTCCTGCCCGTCTTCGATGCGGTACTTCGTCCAGGCGGACTTCAGCACCTTGGCCGTGACGCGCAACAGTTCGGCGTTGCTGCGGTAGTCGCCCAACGACGCGCGATGATCTCGCCACAGCCAATCCACGGTATCCACGATGGGGATCCGCGTCTGGCCCAGCAGCTTGCGACTCAGCGCCATTTCCATGTGCTCATCGGGATAGATGTGCAGCTCCAGGTACAACGGGCCGTCTCCCGGCGGGATCTGCGTCGCCGGGAAACTGACGGCGCCATGCCGGTCGAAGAACAGGGAATCGGCTTTGCCGTCATGCAGATGCTTGCGCAGCAACTCTCCATCGACGCCGCGCCATTCGACGGCGAACTCCGTGCCCTTGAGCGTAAAGCAGCACGTGACCGAACCTTCGCCGCCGCCCGGGCTGACCTGCATGGTCGAAGCGGCAGCGCCTTGCTCGTCCTTGACGTTGATGGACTGGATATTCCACGGCGTGTAGTTGTACGCAATGAAGCCGACGCCCCGGTAGGCGGGTTCGCTGTTGCAGCCCGCCAGCATGCCCAACCACATCAGTGCGGCGATCAGCCCGTTACGCATGCTTGATTCTCGAGTCATCCCGATTCATACAGCCTCTCCCGGCGGCGGCATAGTGGATTTCGTACAGTGGTGCGAGCCATCGCGTTAACAACACCTAGATGTGCATGCCGCCATCGGCGAGAAGCACGTTGCCGGTGGTGAAGCTGCTGGCGTCGCTGGCCAGAAAGACCACGGCGCTGGCGACCTCTTGCGGGGTGCCATGCCGTCCGAGGGGGGATCTTACTGTCCAATAGTGCTGTGGCGTCCTCGCCGACGATTCCGCTGAGCCGGCGTTCGATGTCCGCCTGGAACGCGTTGGCGATCGGGCCCGGGGCCAGGACGTTCACGCGGATGCCCCTGGGCCCGCCTTCCTTGGCGGCCACCCGCATCAGGCCGATGATGGCGTGTTTGGATGTCGCGTAGGCGCAGATGCCCGGGTCGGCCGTGACGCCGACGACGCTCGCGTTGAGGATGATGCTGCCGCCTGTGCTCATCGCGGCCATGGCGTGCTTGCAGGCCAGGTAGCAGCCCCGCACGTTGACGGCCATCACCTGGTCGAACACCGCGTCCGGGTATTCGGTGATCGGGGCGATCTGTCCGTTGATGCCCGCGTTGGCGAACATCACGTCCAGCCGGCCCCAGCGCGCCAGGGTGTCGGCCACGTAGCCTGCCGCCGTGTCGGCCGCAGCCACGTCGCCGGCGTAGGTGGCCAGGCGTTCGGAGCCGGCGTCCAGTTCGGCGCATGCGCGCGCGAGCGCGGCCGCCTCGCGATCGACGAGCATCACCCGCGCGCCCGCGGCGAGCAAGGCGCGCACGCTGGCCAGCCCCAGGCTGCCGGCCGCGCCGGTGACGATCGCGACCTTGTCCTGCAATGCATTCACATCCGTCTCCTTTGCGCGTCTACGCTCTTCGATCGTCCAACGGTCGTTGGGGCCGTCATGCCATGGTCTCGCCCTGGGGCCAGCGCGGCCCCCACCAGGGTTCGCCGCGGGGCAGGACGCGCTTCTTGGGTATCAGCCCGTGCACGCCCTTCACACCGTCGACGATCTGCGTCAGGGAAAAGTCGACCGCCAGGCTGCAATAGGCATAGGCATGCGCGGTGGGCAGGCCCGCAAACGCCTGCAGCGCGCCGACGGCCTGGGCCACGGCCATGCGCGCGGCTTCGTCCAGGTCTTCATGCAGGCCGAGCACGAGATAGTCGTCGCGCGTCTCGGCCAGGGGCCAGGCCTGCGGGCACTGCTTGTGCAGAATGAACTGGAACCGCCCCTGCATCGAAGTCTCCAGCGCGGTGAGGTCGACTTCGCCGTCGCCCTGGGCCGCATGGCCATCGCCCACGAAGAACAAGGCGCCCGCCACCTGCACCGGCAGGTACAGGCGGGCGCCGGCGGTGAGCCAGCGCAGATCCAGGTTGCCGCCGAAGGCGCCGGGCGGAATCGAGGACACCCGCGTGCGCGGGGCCACGCCCATGATGCCCATGAAGGGCGCCAGCGGAATCTCGATGTCGCCCAGTTCGGGCGCGAAGTGCGCCACGCCGCGCACCATGTCGAAGTGCATGACGTGGGTCCAGGGCGCGTCGAGCAGGTCCGGCAACGAGCCTGCGCCCGGGCGCGTGAAGTTGACGCCATAGTGCGGGGCGCGCGGCGCCACGCCGAGCACGCGGACTTCGAGCACGTCGCCCGGCTCGGCGCCGTCCACGTGGATCGGGCCGGTCAGCACGTGCGGGCCCGGGCCTTTCTCCAGGACGGGCAGGATGTCGACGATTTCCCGCGCCGCGCCGACGATGGGCAGCGCATGCGTCTGGAAGAAGGCCTGTGGGTCTCGGGGGTCCACGCCCATGGGGCTGATGGTGTCGATCTCGACGGTGTCGCCGCTGGCGATGCGCAACGCCGGCGCGACGTCCGGGCTCAGGTAGCCCCAGACGGTCGTGTGCGCCGTGCATGGCAGATGATGATGTCGATGTTGCAGAACCGTCATGAGCACTCCTGTGGACAGACGCTGCCCGCTCACGCGGACTGCGCGGGGGCAGCCACGCCGAGGTAGGCGCGCTGTACGGCGGGGTCGAGCGCGAGGTCCGCCGCGGCGCCCTGCCCGACGATGGCGCCATTTTCGACGGCCTTGCGATCCACGCCGCCGGTACGCTCGATCGCCTGCTGCAGGATCTGCAGGGTGGCGTAGGTGACGACGCTGCCGTTGTAGTCGGCTTGCCGGTCGAACATCTTCTCGTGGCGCTCGCGGTAGTCCGCGATGCTCGGCACGTCGGGGCTCATGCCGCCCAGCCCGAGCACGCCTTCGGTGTTCTGGCCGAAGCGGTCCTTGAAGACCGGGAAGACCGTGCCGATGGCGGTGTAGAAGACCTTGGGGTTGAAGCCGATTGCCTGCGCCTGGTCGTTCAGCGCCAGGGTGTCGGGCGGATAGCTGAAGGCCAGAAAGGCGTCGGGCTCGCGCCGCCGCACTTCGTTCAGGATGTTCTGTAGGTCCTGCGAGCCAAGCGGATAGCTCTGGTCGTAGACCACGTCGAACTTCTCCTCGGCGAGCGCGGTACGTGCCGCCTTGGCCAGCTCCACGCCGAACTGGTCGGCCACGTTGACCATCGCGACCTTGCTCGCGATCCTGCCCTCGTCGCGCAGGCGCTTGAGCACGTTCACCACGCCGTGCGCGTAGTCCGAGGACGTGAGCGTGAACGCGAACAGATTGGGCCAGCGCTCCTGCAGTTGCGGGATGCGGTCCGAGATCATGGTCGTGGTGAGATGTGGGTAGCCATGGCGATCGAGCACCGGACCGACCGCGAGGTTCATGGCCGTGCCCCAGGGCGGCAGGATGAAATCGACCTTGTCCTGATTGATGAGGCGCTCGACGGCGCGCACCGCCTCCTCCGAGCTGCTGCGATCGTCGTATTCGAAGAACTTGACCGGCACCCGCTTGCCGTCGATCTCGATGCCGCCCACTTCTTCCAGCTCGGCGGCCCACATCTGATAGTTGGGCAGGACCGTCGTGCTGGCGCCGCCCGCGTACGGGCCGGTCTTGGAAATGGCGTAGCCGATGCGGATCTCGCCCGGCGCGGCCGCGAGCGCGGCGCTGGCCACCATCATTGCGCCCAGCGCGGCGGCAAATGGTTTGATTTCAAACAATCTCATGGAAGTCTCCTCCTGGCAGCATTGGCACTGTCGTTGTGGCTCGGCTTTCTTTTTTCGTCGGACGGGCTGGTGCGCCGCAGCGCTACCTCAGCCCGAAGCGCCTCGCCATGGGTGCCCCCATGCCGCATCGAGCGCGTGTCTCCATTCAACTGCTGATTGTTCGGGCCAGTATATCAACGCGTACGCGTTGTCGACACAGAGATTGCACGCATCGCGAGACTCAGGCCGCGTCCAGCAGACGCCGGTACACGGCCAGATCGTGCATGCTGAAGCAGCAGAAGGTGCAGGCCACCGGATAGCGGCCCACGGCATCCCGAACGGTGGCGACGGCGATGCGCGCGGCATCCTCGAGAGGATAGCCATAGACGCCGGTGCTGATCGACGGGAACGCGATGCTGCGCACGTCGTGCTCGGCAGCGAGCACGAGCGCATGCGCGTAGCAGCCGGCCAGCAGGTCTGCCTCGCCGTGTCCGCCGCCGCGCCAGACCGGGCCGACCGCGTGGATGACGTAGCGCGCGGGCAGCTCGAAGCCGGGCGTGATGCGCGCCTGCCCGGTGGGGCAGCCGCCCAGGCGGCGGCACGCCTGCAGAAGCTGCGGGCCGGCGGCACGGTGGATCGCGCCGTCCACACCGCCGCCGCCGCGCAACGCCGTATTGGCCGCGTTGACGATGGCGTCGCAGGCCAGCGTCGTGATATCGGCCTGGACGGCGCGCAGCGTGCTCATGGACCGGCCCTCCAGGGCCTGCCGTCCCCGCAGGCAACCGTGCGGGTTTCGGGCGCCTGGGCGGGGGCACTCACGCGCCGGCCTCCAGCAGATCTTCGATATGCACGGGCAGCTCGCGCACGCGCACGCCCGTGGCGTGGTGCACGGCATCGGTGATGGCGGCGGCCACACCCGCCAATCCGATCTCGCCGATACCGCGCGCGCCGAGCGAATTGAGCGCCGTATCCGGATGGTCGAGGAAAACGACATCCAGTTCCGGCATGTCGGCGTGCACCGCCATGACATAGTCCGCAAGGTTGCTGTTGATCGGCGCGCCGCTGCGCTCGTCGTAGTGGGTGTGCTCGAACAATGCCATGCCCATTCCCATGACGACCGCGCCTTCGATCTGGTTGCGCCCGGTACGCGGGTTGACGATGCGGCCGGCGTCGATCACCGTCACCACGCGGCGCACCCGCAGGCGGGCCAGTTCGGGGCGCCAGCCGACCTCGACGAAATGCGCGCCGAACGACTGGATGGAGCGCTGGTCCGCGCCGGGATCCTTGCGGCTCGATCCCGACTTGCCGTTGGCCGAGAGCTGGGCCAGCCCGCAGGCGACGAGCACCTCCTCGAACGGCACGCCTTCGGCGGCGGGCGCTGCCTTGGCCTGGACCCGGCCTGCGCTCAACACGAGCCCATCCGGCCCCGCGTCGCCCAGCGCGGGCAGCCCGGCCTGCGCGGCGGTCTCGAACAAGCGGCGTCGCAAACCGCGCATGGCGTCATCGACCGCGGGCACCAGCGAGCCCGTGAGCATCGAGCCGCCGGACACGGGCCCGGCGGGATAGCGCGTATCGCCCAGTTGTATGTCGATGCGCTCGACCGGTATGCTGAGCGCATCGGCAACCATCTGCGCGAGCACGGTGTAGGTGCCCGTTCCGATGTCCTGCGCGGCGCAGGACACGCGCACGCGGCCATCCCGGCACAGCATCAGGCCGATCTGGGCCGGTAGCCGCTGCGCCATCCATGAGGCGCTGGCCATGCCCCAGCCCAGGATCTCGCCGTCGTCCGCGCGCATCGAACCGGGCCGGGCGTCCCTTCGCGACCAGCCAAAGCGCTGCGCGCCGGTGCGCAGGCACTCCACCAGGTGGCGGCTGGAGAACGGCACGCCCTTGGCTTCGTTCACGCCGGGCTCGTTGCGCAGACGCAGTTCGAGCGGGTCCATCCCGAGGCGTTCGGCAAGCTCGTTCATGGCCGACTCGACCGCGTACAGCCCCGGGACCGCGCCCGGCCCGCGCATCGAGGTGGCCGCGCCCACGTCGCGCGCCGCGTGGCTCCACGTGATGCGCAGGTTCGGCGTGCTGTAGAGATACGAGGTCGCCTCGCCGCAGTTCTCGTGATAGGCGTCGCGCCGGGAGGTGCGCACGACGTAGTCCTGGCGCAGCGATACCAGTCGGCCGCCGGTATCGGCCGCCAGCCGGATGCGCTGCCGAGTGGGCGGACGATGCCCGACCGTGTGGAACATCATCTTGCGGCTCACCTCCAGCCGCACGGGCAGGTGCAGGTCGCGCGCCGCCATCGCGGCGAGTGCGCAATGCGTCCAGGGCCACAGCTTGCCGCCGAAACCCGAACCCAGGTAGTGCGTGAGCACGCGCACGCGTTCGCTCTCCACGCCCAGCATCTGCGCCATCACGGCGCGATGGTTCATGACCGCCTGCGACGTCTCGTACAGCGTATAGGTTTCGCCGTCGTAGACCGCGACGGTGGCGTGCAGCTCGATGGGATTGTGGGTCTCGGTCGGTGTTGTATAGACATGATCGAGCGTCACCGGCGCGTTCTCGTAGGCGGCATGCGCGTCGCCGCGCTCGCTCTGCACGGTGACCGGCCCCTCGCCTTCGTCGATGTCCCCGACATCGTGCGGCTGCGTTGCGTACTCGGCCACGACCGCATTGGCCGCGGCCATCGCGCGCTCCAGGGTATCGGCCACGACCAGGGCGATGTACTGCCCGTAGTAGCGCACTTCGTCGTCCCAGAGCGGGGGGCGGTTCTCGTCGATGGAGGCGCCGCTGGCCTTGGCCACCCGGAACAGCTTTCCCCGGACGTTCTCGTGGGTGTACACGTTCAGCACGCCGGGCATGCTGCGCGCCCGCGCCGTGTGCAGGCGCTGCACGCGCCCCCGGCTCACGGTGGCCGGCACCGGCACGGCGTACACCATGCCGGGAAACTGATGATCGACGGTATAGCGCGCGCGTCCGGAGACTTTGAGCGGCGCATCCACACGGGCCATATCCCGGCCCACAGCCATTTCGGTACTCACGGCGTCGCCCTCCCCCGCCCGCTCATCGCGACAGCGCGCTCCAAAGCATGCACGATGCAGCGGCGCGCGAGTTCCCCCTTGAAGCGCGTGCCGTCGCGCAGTTGCGCCGCGGCCAGCTCCGTGCGCGCGGCGGCATCGAACAGCGCCGGCCCGGGCGCATGGCCGAGCAACTCGCGCTCGGCATGATGCGCACGCCAGGGCACGGTTCCCACGCCGCCGAGTGCGAGACGCACGTGACGGATACGCCCATCGGCCACGGCGACAACCGCCGCGGCCGAAGCGAGCGCGAACTCGAAGGAAGCGCGGTCCCGCAGCTTGACGTACAGCATGCCCGCATCGGCAGGCGGCGCGGGCAGGCACACATGGGTGATGAGCTCGCCCGCCTTGAGTCGCGTCTCGCGCTCGGGCGTATTGCCCGGCAGGCAGTGAAAGCCCGCCAGCGGCAGCGTGCGCTCGCCCGCGCTGGAGGACAGTTGCAGGCCGGCATCCAGCGCCAGCATCGCCACGCTCATGTCCGACGGATTCGAGGCCAGACAATGCGCACTGGTGCCGAGGATGGCCAGATTGCGGTTGTAGCCGTCCTGCGCCGGACAGCCCGAACCGGGGTCACGCTTGTTGCACGGCATGGCGGCGTCGCGAAAGTACACGCAGCGCGTGCGCTGCAGCAGGTTGCCGGCGGTCGTGGCCAGATTGCGCACCTGTGCCGAGGCACCGGAGAGTACGGCCTGGCTCAGGACGGGATAGGCCTGGCGGATGTAGGCATCGTGGGCGAGATCGGCGTTGCGCACCCCGGCACCGATGCGCACGCCGCCATCGGCCAGCCGCTCGATGCCATCCGGTTCACCGCCGGCGAGGTCGACCAGCTCGTCAGGGGCCTCCACGTCGAGCCGCATCAGATCCACCAGGTTGGTACCGCCGCCCAGAAAGCGCGCGCCTTCGCGCGCGCCGAGCCGGATCGCCTCCTGGGACGAAGCCACGCGGGTGTAGGCGAAGGGTTGCATATTCAAGCTCCGCGGCGCACGTGCTGAACGGCGGCCAGAATGTTGGCGTAGGCGCCGCAACGGCAGATGTTGCCGCTCATGGCCTCGCGCACGTCGGCGTCGCTGCCGCCGCAGGGCTCGTCGAGCAGCGCCACCGCCGACATGATCTGGCCCGAGGTGCAGTAGCCGCATTGCAGCGCATCGTGCTCGACGAAAGCCTGCTGCATGGGGTGCAGCGCGTCGGGCGTACCCAGGCCCTCGATGGTCTGCACCTGCGCGCCCTCGCAGGTGACCGCCAGCACGAGACAGGCGTTCACCCGGCGGCCTTCCAGATGCACGGTACAGGCGCCGCATTGGCCGTGGTCGCAGCCGCGCTTCGTGCCGGTGAGGCCGAGATGTTCGCGCAGAAAGTCGAGCAGGGAAACGCGGGTGTCCAGGCGCGCCTGGACGTCGTTGCCGTTGACGCGCAGGCGTACCTCGGCAAGGCCGCTGGAGCTGGGTTGATCCGCCAGCGGCGGCGGGGCAACGAGGGAATCGGTCATGATGGCAAGTCCTGGGTTGTCGGACCGGCCGTCGCTGGACGGAACGCGTGCCGGCATGGCTTTCATCGATGGCGCAGGGCGACGACGACGCTGCGCTTTCCGTGTGCATGCGCGCTGCCTGGCCCGAAGACCGGGGGTCGCGCGGACATGGGCGTACGGGAAGATGAGAGACAGCATCGCCGGCGCTGATGAAGACCCCCGCCCGGGCCTTCGACTGGCAGACCTCGCAGCAACGGCCATGCCCGGCCGGCCCTGGGCACGCTGCTTGCAAAGAACTGAGCCTACCTCACTGCCCGGAGAGCGCCATGGCAACGAACCGCAAGGGTGCATCGCCCGCCGCCGTTGACGCGGCCAAAGACAGCGGCCCCGCTGCAAACGAAGGCCGCGTGCTGCCGTCGGGCGGCCCGGTGGAGGTGCCGCGCGTGCCCATGCCCGAGAACGCCAAGGACGACGTGGCCGGCAAGCAGAGCCACCCCCGGGCGGACGAGAGCGGCGGCACGAGCTGGGCCGACAACGCGCTGCCTGCGCCGAACAAGAAGACGGTGAGATCCAATCCGTATTGAGCCGCGGTGCGCACGCGCCGGCTGGACACGGTTGCACTCCACACGATTGGATACGCTTTTCGTGTCGGGCTCAAGGGAAACCCAGGTGGCAACGGAGATTCCCCGCGGGTACGCTGAGAGTCCGGACAACAAGAAGCAAGACGGACGCTCGCCTGGTCGAGGTGCCGTAGTCATGAAACGTCTATTCGATCACCACGCCGGCGAGCACCTCGATGTGGACGGCGCCTGCCTCTACTGCGAGGAAGCGGGCGACCCCCAGGGGCAAGCGCTGGTCCTCCTGCACGGGGGCTTCGGCACCATGGAGGACTTCAACGGCCTGCTCGCGGCAGTCGCCGGGGATTTCCACGTCCACGCCATCGATTTTCGCGGCCACGGCCGCTCGACGCTGGGCTACGACCGGCTGTGCTACGCACGGCTGGCCCAGGACGTCGCCCAGTTCATCGCCTACCGCGGGTTGCGCAATCCCGCCATGGTCGGGATCAACGATGGCGGCGTGATCGCATACCGGCTGGCCGCCGAGGCCGACCTGGGCATCGCGCGAGCAGTGGCCATCGGTGCCAGCTGGGACATCAGCCACCGCGCGGCATCGCGCCAGGAACTGGCGACCATCACCGGGGCAAGCTGGCGCACGCGCCATCCCGATGCCTATCACGCCTACCAGCGGCTGAACCCGCATCCCGATTTCGACGGCCTGGCCGAGGTGGTGGTGGGCATGTGGCTGGACGATACGCCGGCAGGCTACCCGGGCCCGGCGGTCGAGCGCATCGCGTGCCCGTTGCTGGTCGTGCGCGGCGACAGCGATCGCTACATGCCGCGCCACGCCGCGGTGGACCTGGTGGACCGGGTGTCCGGCGCGCAGTTGCTGAACATCCCGTCGGCCGGGGCGGCCGTGCTGGAGGATGCCGCCGAGATCGCCGTCAGCTGCATCAAGCGATTTCTGGTGGCGGCCTGAGGCGGGTGCCAGCGGCCTCGGGCGCTGCCCGCTCCCACTGTCCGACTCGCAGAAAGGCACGGCCCCGTCGTTGCCACGGCGCAATTCCACATCTCACCGGCAGGGTCAAGGCTCGCGTTCTGGTGCCGGCTCGTCGTCTTCCGCCTGCAGGCCGGCCACGAGAAAGGGAATGACGTGCTTGAAGGCCGCGTCGAAATCCTTTCCGGAGCACCTGCCTGCTGAGACGAACTCCAGTCGCCCGGTGTCACCCAGCGCATATTGATACGCGCCGAGTATGAGAATGAAGCGCCAAGCGAGCTTCTCGACCGTCAACGCAGGCAGGCTGCGTTGTAGCGCGGCAAAATACCTGCGGGTGGACTCATCGTAGAGTTTTGCGCGTATCTGCGTGATCGGAAGCGCCGCGTCCAGATGGAGCCTGGACAGTATCTTCACGAAGGCATATCCACCCGGGCCGCTGCGTGCGACATCGAACGCGGGACGCAGGAACAGCTCCAGGATTCTTCGCACTGCAAGCGGCTCGCCATTTGCCGCCTTTTCTTCGAAATCAAGAAGGCGCAGGCGCTCCGCGGCGATGCCCACCCCGCGGCGCAGATAGACGTCCTTGAACAGGACGTCTTTCTTCTTGAAGAAGTAGTGAATCATGCCTTGATTCACGGCCGCTTTTTCGGCCACGTCCTTCAACGAGCAGCCGTCGTAGCCTCGTTCCGCGAACAACTGCTCGGCGGCATCCAGAATGCGTTCGCGCCCTTTTCCTTCTTTCGGAGCGGACGACGGGGCGTTCATGTTTTCGATCACAACGGTGCGGTTTGGCATGAGCGGGACCCAGGGGGTCGGCAGACGTGCCGGCGCGACTGGCTAGGCCGTTGAGTTTACCTTGAACGATTCCGCTGCCGGCCGGCGCAGTCCGCATCGACCGGCGGCGCCGACCGATGCGCTGGCCACGTCACCGCCATGAGCGTCACAACGCCGCAACCCTCTCAAGCGACCTTGACATGGCTCCTCTCGTTCGCCAAAATGAAGTTAGTTGTTTGACTAACTAACTCACGGCGAATGACTGCGTATCACCTCACGCGTCCGCTCAGGCGGCGTAGGACGCCCCTGCCCTAGGGGCTCAACCGCGACGGGATGAAGCCCGGGCTATGACTCGCAGCACACTTTCTAGCAGGAGCGTTGGATGGCTATCGTTTGCGTGCACCACGTCAATATCAGTACGGACAGGTTCACCGAAACCTGCGACTTCTATTGCAACGTGCTGAACCTTTCCCGCGGCTGGCGCCCACCCTTTCGAAGCCGGGGGGCATGGCTGTATGCGGGAGACATCCCGATCGTGCATGTCAACGAAGTCAGTACGCCGAAGCGTGCGTCGGCGGAATGCGCGTTGGACCATTACGCTTTTCTGATAGACGACCACGCCGCCGCGAAGCAGCGCCTGGACAGCGCCAATATCGTCTATCGCGAAGCGGCCGTGCCGGAAACCTCCATCCGTCAAATCCTCCTGCACGATCCGAACGGCGTGGCCATCGAGCTGCAGTGCCCGGTCGCCGAACCGCAATGATCGTCCGGCCGATGCACGATTGGCCTGGTTCAACGGGAACTGCCGGTTTCCGGACGGCCGGAAAATCCGACAGACGTGTCAGGGAATGCGAATGAAATCTCGACCTTTGAGTGCGGTGGTGGTTGGCGGCTCCGTGGGCGGGTTGATCGCCGGGATCGTTTTGCGCCGACAAGGCCTGGATGTCCGGATATACGAGCGCAATCCGACGTCGATCGAATCGCGCGGCGCCGGCATGCGGGTCCAGCCGGAGATGCGCCAGCTTTTTCTCTCCGAACTGGACATCGATCTCGGCGAGGTGATCACCTGCGCTTCGGGATTCCGATACATAGGCCGGGACGATCACTCGATCGCCTTCTCTGAGGAGCCTATCGAATTCACTTCCTGGACTGCGCTCTACGGGATGCTGCTCGATCGCTTCGGCCGGGAACGCTACCACCTGGGGCACGAACTGGTGGACTATCGCCAGGACGCCGACACGATCACGGCGCTGTTCTCCAATGGCAAGGCACAGGTCGCGGACATACTGGTTTTCGCCGACGGGATCAATTCCACCGGACGCACGCTGATGGACCCCGACGCCAGGCCGCGCTACGCGGGCTACATATGCTGGCGAGGCTTCGTCGAAGCCGATGCCCTGTCCAGGCAAAGCCGGGAGACGCTGGGCGATACCTTGACCGCGACGCTGCTGAACCCGGGACACATGCACGTCTACCCGATCCCGCCGGGCGACGCAGGGCAATCCAGGCGATACAACTTCGTGCTTTATCGAAGACTCGCTCGCGGCACCGACTTCTCGCATGTGATGACGGATCGAAGCGGGGTCGAACGCCCGCTGTCCGTCCCGCCGGGAGCGGTACGCGACGACGTCATACAGGAACTCAGGCAGTTCGCCGGCAGGCATCTGCCGCCCTCGCTGAGCGAGCTCGTTCAGCGCACGCCCGACCCCTTCATTCAGTCGATCATCGATATCCATGCGGCCGTGATCGCCGATGGTCGCGCCTGCCTGCTTGGCGACGCCGCATCGGGCGGCCGGCCTCATCTCGGCGCTGCCACCACGAAGGCGACGGTCAACGCTGTGGCCCTGGGGCGCGCCTTGTTCGGCAGCCAGGATGTGCGCGCGGCGATCCGGGCATGGGCGCCCAGCCAGCTTCGCTTCGGCGAGCGGATGCTATCCAGGAACGCGATGCTGGGCGACAGGCTGCTGGGAGACGCCATATCGAAGCCCGGCGATCCGGAATTGCGCCCCGGCGTGCGGGACTTGATCGAAGAAGCGCTTGCGCCGGTCGGCGCCGGCTGACTGCGATCGTCGCGACCCGCGCAGGCAAGCACGAATTCTCATATTGGAAGGAGACAAAACATGAAGTCGAATCTGAATCGGCTCTTCCTCGCTGCGCTCGGAGCGCTGGCCGCCCACGCCCCTTTGGCCCACGCAGAAGACGCGGGCGCATATCCCGCCCGAGCGATCACGATGATCATTTCCTACAGCCCCGGCGCGGCCATGGACATGACGGGAAGAATGATCGCCAATGAAATGGAAGGCTTGCTAGGCAAGCCCATAGCCGTCGTGAATCGGCCCGGCGCGTCCGGCGTGATCGGCACACGGATGCTCGTACGCGCCCAGCGCGATGGCTACACACTCTCCTTCGCCCCCACGACGCCGTTGACTAGCGAGCCTCTGCGCGTCGAGAACATTGGCTATGGCCTCGAGGACGTGACCGCGATCTGCAAGACCTCGGAGACCTACTATCTCGTCGTCGTTCCGGCCGCCTCACCGTACAAGACACTTGGCGATCTCATCGCGAAAGCGCGAACCGCCGATGAGGTCGTATCGGCCGGATCGGCCGGGCACGCTTCGGTCAATCACCTGGCGGCAGCCGACCTGGGCGGAGCGGCACAGGTGACGTTCAATCATGTGGCGTATGGGGGCGATGCCGCCATGCTGGCGGATCTGCTCGGGGGGCGGCTCGACTTCGGCGTAGCTGCAGTCAGTTCCGTCAACGCCCACGTCGACAGCGGCGGCGTCCGGATACTCGCATCACTGACCGAGCAACGCGTGCTGCCCGCATATCCGACGGCAAAGGAACTCGGGTTCGATACCGCATCCGCGAGCTTCCAGGGCATCATCGCTCCCAAAGGCATCCCCAAGGGTGTGAAGGACAAGCTGGAACTCGCCTGCCGGGAGGCGCTTGCTTCGCCGCGCGTTCAGGATTGGGCGAAATCCGTCAATCAGGTGTTGGTCTACGGCGATGGCGATGAATTCCGCAACCAACTCGAAGCCGACATGCGCGACAAGGAACGCATTCTTCAACGCATCGGGCTGCTCGCCCGATAGCATGGCCCACGGCGAATTCGGGCGGGTCGGCACGTATCGCCGCCAAGCGCTTGCGGCCCATGGCTGCATTCCGGGCTTTCCTGCCGAGAGGTCGACATGAGCATCTCCCCCACTTGCGACTCGCATTTTCGTGCGCGGTTGCAGCAAAGAAAGCACTTGATCGGGACGTTCGTGAAGACTCCCACCAGTCATGCAATCGAGATCATGGGGCTGGTGGGCTTCGATTTCGTCATCGTGGATCAGGAGCACGCGCCCTTTGACAGGGCCGCTATGGACGTCGCATGCCTGGCGGCCAGGGCATCGGGCATCGCGGCCATCGTCAGGGTTGCCGAAGCGACGCCCAGCGCGATCCTCTGCGCTCTGGACCTGGGCGCAGACGGCATCATGGCTCCCCACATCGACTCCCCGGAAAAAGCCCGCGCGCTTGCCCGCGCATGTCGATACAGGTCTGGCACCCGAGGCTACTCGTCGACGACTCGGGCCGGACGCTACGGCGACGCGAAGATGGCGGAACACATGGCCGATCAGGACGCACGCGTCGTATGCATCGCCATGATCGAGGACGAAGCGGCCTTGACGCAGCTCGACGCCATTGCGCAGGTCCCGGGCATTGATGGCCTTTTCATCGGACGCGGCGACTTGAGCGCCGCCCTGGGTGCGGCGCGTGCGGCCGAGGCGACCCGTCGAATCGCCATGGCCGCACGCACCGCGGATCTCGCGGTGATGGCGCTCGTATCGACGAAAGAAGACGCGGCGGCAATGCGCAATATGGGCGTGAGCGCTTTCGCCATTTCGAACGACCAGAGCTTCATGAAGGCGGCCGCGGCCCAGGCGGTCAAGGACTATCGCGACCCTGCGGGACTGTGAGCCTGACGTGTCGCGGCAACGGCACGATAGAATCGTGCGGCCGGCGCGAAGAGGGGGCCGGAAATGAAATGCCCCCGTTCCTTACGGATACGGGGGCATTGAAATCCTGGTGCCGGTGAGAGGAGTCGAACCCCCGACCTTCGCATTACGAATGCGCTGCTCTACCAACTGAGCTACACCGGCCAAGAAAGAAAAAGATTATATCTTATTCCGCATCGGCCTGCATAGAGGGCTGCGCTTTCTCGAAGGCCGGCAGCGCGAGGCAGGCGTCGCCGATGCGGCGCACGTTTTCGTACGGCGCCAGATCGACCTGGAAGCGCTGCGCGTTGTAGATCTGGGGCACCAGGCACAGGTCCGCGAGCGTGGGCGTGTCGCCGTGCGAAAACCGGCCGGTGGCGTCCGAGCCGGCCAGCATGGCTTCGTAGGCGGCAAAGCCCAGATGCATCCAGTGATGCAGCCAGGCCTGGCGCGCGTCGTCGCTCACCTTCAGGGTTTCGGTGAGGTAGCGCAGCACACGCTGGTTGTTGACCGGATGCACGTCGCAAGCGATCGTCTGGGCGAGCGCACGCACGCGCGCCCGGCCCAGGGCGTCCGCGGGCAGCAGCGGCGGCTGGGGATGCGTTTCGTCCAGGTACTCGACGATGGCCATGGATTGCACCAGGTGATGGCCGGCATCGTCGACGAGCGTCGGAACGAGCCGCGCCGGATTCACCGACGCGTAGGCCGCGGCATGCTGCTCGCCGCCGTTGCGCACCAGGTGCACGGGAATGTGCTCGGCGCTCAGCCCCTTCAGTTCGAGCGCGATGCGCACGCGATAGGCTGCGGAACTGCGAAAGTAGCCATACAGCTTCATGTGTCTGTCTTCTCCGTGGCGGGCGTCAGGCCCTTGGGCAGGGGAAAGGCGACGTGTTCCTCGGCGCCGGGCAAGGTGCGCACCGACACGGCGCCCAGTGTCTTGAGCCGCTCGATCACGCCGCGCACCAGCACGTCGGGTGCGGAGGCGCCCGCCGTCACGCCGACCCGGCGCGCGCCCTGGAGCCATGCCGGATCGATCGCGTCGGCATCGTCGATCAGGTGCGCGCGGGCGCCGCGGCGCTCGGCGACCTCGCGCAGCCGGTTGGAGTTCGAACTATTGGCGCTGCCCACCACGAGTACCAGATCGCAGTCGGGCGCCATGATCTTGACAGCGTCCTGGCGATTCTGGGTGGCATAGCAGATGTCGGCCTTCTTGGGTTCGGCGACATTCGGAAAGCGGCGGCGCAGGGCCGCGACGATCTGGGCGGTGTCATCCACCGACAGCGTAGTCTGCGTCACGTAGCCGAGGTTGTCCGGGTCGTCCACGACGAGCGTCTCGACATCCTCGGGGCTCTCGACGAGCAGCATGCCGCCTTCGGCCTGGCCGAGCGTGCCCTCGACTTCGGGATGGCCGCGATGGCCGATCATGATGACCTCGCGGCCGGCCGCGCGCATCTTGGCCACTTCGACGTGGACCTTGGTGACCAGCGGACACGTTGCATCGAACACGCGCAGGCCGCGCGCGTCGGCGTGCTGGCGCACCGCCTTGGCCACGCCGTGGGCGGAAAACACCACGATGGCCCCTTCCGGTGCGTCGTCGACCTCGTCGATGAAGATCGCGCCCTTGCCGCGCAGATCGGCGACGACGTGCCGGTTGTGCACGATCTCGTGGCGTACGTAGATGGGTGCGCCATACAGTGCCAGCGCGCGCTCGACGATGTCGATGGCGCGGTCCACGCCGGCACAGAAGCCGCGCGGCTGCGCCAGCACCACATCGGCGCCGGCGGCGGGCAAGGTATCGAGCGCGACCTGCTCGATCACGGCCTGTCGGTTCATAGGACCCCCAAGATGGCGACGTCGACCTTCAGGCGGGCGCCGGCCATGGGATGGTTGAAATCGAAAACGGCGTGATCCTCGTGCATTTCCTTGAGGATGCCTGCGTAGCGGCCACCGTTGGGCGCCGTGAACTCGACCATGTCGCCAGGGTTGAAATCCTGGTCGGTGCCGGCATGCTCGCGCAGCATGGCGCGCGATACCCGTTGCAGCAGTTCGGGGTTGCGCTCGCCATAGGCATCGGCCGGCGCGAGCTCGAAGCTGGCGCTCTCGCCTTCCGAGCGGCCGAGCAGCGCGGCCTCCATGCCCGGCGCCCACTGCCCGACGCCCAACTGCAGCGTGGCGGGCCGACCCGTGAAAGTATCGGCGAAGACCTGCCCCGCGCCCGCGCCCGAAGCCAGGGTGATGCGGTAGTGCAGCGTGACGTAGGACGTTTCCTGGATGCGCGGCGCGCAGTGTCCGGAATTCGACGCAGTGGACGTGGGAGCAGTCAAGATGGATGCCAAGATGTCGAGATCGAATCTCCGATTTTAAGACACCTCTCGCGCCATGCCCCACCCCAGTGCCTGTGCCGACCTTTGCACATCAAGCCGCCCCGCCAACACACGCTCGCCGCCGGAGCGCCCTCGCGAACGTCTCTGGCGCCACGGCCCCGAGGTCCTGACCGACGTCGAGCTGCTGGCGGTCGTGCTGGGCACCGGCCTGCCCGGCCAGGGCGTGATGGCGCTGGCGCGCCAACTGTTGGCGGACAGCGGGCTGCGCGGCCTGCTCGGACGCTCGCCCCAGGCGCTCGCCGGGCTGCCCGGACTCGGCCCGGCTAAAGCCTGCCAACTGGGCGCGATCCTGGAACTCGCGCGCCGCTCGCTGGCCGAGGAACTGCGCCGCGGCGAGCCCATGAACCAGGCCGAGCTTTCCCGGCGCTACTGCGCCTCGCTGCTCGCGCACCGCGACGTCGAGATCTGCCTCGCGCTGTATCTCGACAATCAACTGCGCCTCATACAATACGAGGAACTGAGCCGCGGCACCCTGTCCCAGGCCGCGCTGTATCCGCGCGAGGTGGTCCGGGCCGCCCTGCGCCATCATGCGGCGGCGGTCATCCTGGCGCATAATCACCCGTCGGGACGTGCCGAGCCCAGCGCGGCCGATCGCCGGATCACGCGCCACGTGCGCGAGGCGCTCGCGCTGATCGACATACGCCTGCTGGATCACATCATCGTGGCAGGCAACCAGACGGTATCGCTGGCGGCCGAGGGGCTGATCGATGCCGGCGCTTGATCAATATTGCCAAGACCGGCCGACGCATGCTACATTGGCGAGCTTTACAGGCTTTTGCGGCTCCGCATTCAGGGGGCGCTCACTCGATGGCGTAAATCGCGAACGACACACGAACGGCAGTGTCGTCGCGGCAGCCTCGTTCGCAAAAGCCCTGGCCTGGCCTTTGGCCGGCAAGACGCAGGCCGCGTGGATACGCTGCGGCCGGCACCAAGGAATTTCCTCGTTGCGCGACCGCCCAGGCGGTGCTCGCACTGCGGCGATCGCGGTATTGTGCGGATTGTCCGCCGCGATTTTCATACAACTTACGGATAGACAAAGAGGTTTGGTCATGGCGCGCGTATGCCAGGTAACCGGCAAGAAGCCGATGGTGGGTAACAACGTCTCCCACGCCAACAACAAGACGAAGCGCCGCTTCCTGCCCAACCTGCAGTCGCGCCGCTTCTGGGTGGAAAGCGAGAACCGCTGGGTGCGCCTGCGCGTGAGCACCTCCGCCCTGCGTTCGATCGACAAGAACGGCATCGACGCCGTCCTGGCCGACCTGCGTGCCCGCGGCGAAGCGGCCTGAGCCGCGCCTCGTCAACCACTGACCCCAGGAGTACACCATGGCCAAGGGAATCCGCGAAAAGATCAAGCTCGAGTCGACCGCCGGCACGGGCCACTTCTACACGACGACCAAGAACAAGCGCAACACGCCGGAAAAGATGCTGATCAAGAAATTTGATCCGGTCGCGCGCAAGCACGTCGACTACAAGGAAACCAAGCTGAAGTGATTCAGCCGCGGCCCGCGGGCCGCTGTTCCGTGTATGACCCGAGCCCTCGCCTCCACTCCGGAGGCGAGGGCTTCGTTTTTTGCGCCTGGCGGCAGCGACAGGCGTAGCGAGGAGGATTGACAGACATTATGCTCAGAGCTAGCATAATTACGAGTACGCCCTGCTGGGCGATTTTTTGCCGCCGGGCCGCCCCCAAGGCGAAAAAGCGCCTCCTCAGAGGCGGCAAGTCGAAGGCGCAGCGCAAGGGCCTTTTTTTTGCCCGCACTAATACTCTTTTTGAGCATAAATCTGTCATACCGAGAGGGATCGAGACATGAACAAGCCCATGGCGCGCTTGCGGCGCTGGACCGCCACGGCGGCACTGCTGGCCCTGAGCACCGGCGCGGGCCTGCCCGCCGGCGCGGCCGAGGCGCCCATACGCATCGGCGAGATCAACAGCTACAAGGCGCAGCCGGCCTTTCTCGAGCCCTACCGCAGGGGCTGGGAGCTGGCGCTCGAGCAAGTCAATGCCGCGGGCGGCGTGAACGGCCGCAAGCTGGAAGTGATCTCGCGCGACGATAACGGCAACCCCGGCGATTCGGTGCGCGCGGCCGAGGAGCTGCGTACGCGCGAAAAGGTGGACCTGCTCTTCGGCGGCTTTCTGTCGCACACCGGGCTCGCGCTGACCGACTATGCCAAGCAGCGCAAGATCTTCTTCCTGGCGGCCGAGCCCCTGACCGACAAGATCACGTGGGAGCAGGGCAATCGCTACACCTTCCGCCTGCGGCCCTCCACCTACATGCAGGTCGCCGCGCTGATTCCTCCGGCGGCGGCCCTGGACAAGAAGCGCTGGGCCATCGTCTACCCCAACTACGAATACGGCCAGTCGGCGCTGCAAAGCTTCAAGGCACTGCTCAAACAAGCGCAACCCGACGTCGAGTTCGTAGCCGAGATCGCCGCGCCGCTGGGCAAGGTGGACGCCGGCGCCGTGGTACAGGCCCTGGCCGATGCCAAGCCCGACGCCATCTTCAACATCCTGTTCGCCACCGACCTGACCCGCTTCGTGCGCGAGGGCAACACCCGCGGGCTGTTCGAGGGACGCGAAGTGGTCTCGCTGCTGACCGGCGAGCCGGAGTACATGGACGCCCTCGGCGGCGAGGCGCCCACCGGCTGGACGATCACGGGCTACCCCTGGTATGCCATCGACACGCCCTACAATCGGCAATTCGTCGCCGACTACCAGGCGCGCTTCAACGACTACCCCCGCCTCGGTTCGGTGGTCGGCTACGCGTCGCTGATGTCGATCGCGGCGGGGCTGCGCAAGGCGGGCGAGGTCGACACCGAGAAACTGGTGGACGCCTTTCGCGGGCTGGAGGTGGATTCGCCGTTCGGCCCGATCCTTTATCGCGCCCTCGATCACCAATCGACCATGGGCGTGTACGTCGGCAAGAGCGCCGTCCAGGACGGCAAGGGTGTGATGGTGGACTTCGACTACATCGACGGAGCGGACTTGATGCCGCCCGACGATACCGTGCGCGAGCTGCGTCCGGCAACCGAGTGATGCGCACGACGACCACGCTGACCCCGGCGGCGTGGCGTGCGGCGCGCACGCCCGCCCGCGCCGGGGCGCCGGCATGACCTGGTCGGGACTGGCGGCGCAGTTGCTCAATGGGCTGGCGAGCGCCAGCGCCCTGTTTCTCGTCGCCGCCGGGCTCTCGCTGATTTTCGGCGTCACCCGGATCGTCAATTTCGCGCACGGCTCCTTTTACATGCTGGGCGTCTACCTGGCCTATAGCGCCACCCAGGCCTGGGGCCAGAGCGTTGCCGGCTACTGGCTGGCGGTGCTTGCCGTGGCCTGCGCCGTCGGCGCCCTGGGCGCTGCCGTGGAAATCGTCGTCCTGCGGTGCACCTACCGTTCTCCCATGCTGTTCCAGTTGCTCGCCACCTTCGCGCTGGTGCTGATCGTGCGCGACGCTGCGCTCTGGGTGTGGGGGCCGCAGGATCTGCTCGGGCGACGCGCGCCCGGGCTGGAGGGCGCGGTCACGCTGTTCGGTCGCCGTTTTCCCACCTACGACCTGCTGCTCATCGCGATCGGCCCGCTGGTGCTGGCCGCGTTGTGGTGGCTGCTCAACCGCACGCGCTGGGGCACGCTGATCCGCGCCGCCACCCAGGATCGCGAGATGCTCTCGGCGCTGGGCGTGAACCAGGCGTGGCTCTTCACCTCGGCCTTCGCGCTCGGCTGTCTGCTCGCCGGGCTGGGCGGCGCGCTTCAAGGCCCGCGCGTGCCGGCCAATCTGGCGCTGGATCTGGAGGTGCTCGCCAGCGTGTTCGTGGTGGTCGTGGTGGGCGGCCTGGGCTCCATTCCCGGCGCTTTTCTCGCCGCCCTGCTGATCGGGCTGGTGCAGGCGCTGCTGACCGCGATCGGGCACGTGGACATCCTGGGCGCGAGCGTGTCGCTCTCGCGCATGACCCTGGCTGCGGAATTCCTGGTGATGGCCGTGGTGCTCATCTGGCGCCCCTGGGGCCTGCTGGGGCGTCCGCCCGCGCTGGCCCGCACCAGCACGGCGGCCGCGCACGACGAACGCTGGCGGCCCCGCACGCGCTGGCTGCTCGCACTGGTGGCCGTGCTCGCGCTCGTACCGTGGGCAAGCGCGGCCTGGCCCTACACCACCGTACTCATGACCGAGATCCTGATCGCGGTGCTGTTCGCCGCCAGCCTGCATTTCCTGATGGGCCCGGCCGGCATGGACAGTTTCGGCCACGCCGCGTATTTCGGCCTGGGCGCCTACGGTGCGGCGCTGTTCATGCAGGGGCTCGCCCTGCCGATGGAAGCCGCGCTGCTCCTGGCCCCCCTGGTCCCGGCGGCCGCCGCGCTCGTCTTCGGCTGGTTCTGCGTGCGCCTGTCCGGCGTGTATCTCGCCATGCTTACCCTGGCCTTCGCGCAGTTGGTCTGGGCCATCGTGTTCCAGTGGGACGCGGTCACCGGCGGCAGCAACGGCCTGATCGGCCTGTGGCCGGCCGACTGGCTGGCCTCGCCCCAGGCGTTCTACTGGCTTGCCCTGGCCGCATGCGTGCTCGCCACTGCCCTGCTCTGGCGCGTGATCGATGCCCCCTTCGGCTACGCGCTGCGCGCCGCGCGCGATTCGGCCCTGCGCGCCGAAGCCATCGGCATCGACGTGAAGCGCACGCAGTGGCTGGGGTTCGTGCTGGCCGGCGCGATCTGCGGGTTGGCCGGCAGTCTGTTCGCCTTTTCCAAAGGCAGCATCTCGCCCGATGCGCTCAGCATCGAGCGTTCGGTGGACGGCCTGGTCATGGTGCTGCTGGGCGGGCTGCACGCCCTGCTCGGCCCGCTCGCCGGGGCCTCCGTCTTCACCTGGCTGCACGACACCGTGGCGCGCTCGGTCGAATACTGGCACGCGGCGCTCGGCCTCGTCATTCTGGTCCTCGTGCTGCTCGCTCCGCGCGGGCTCGCGGGCCTGCTCCAACGGCGCGCGGCATGACGGCCGGCCCCGCCCTGCTCCGGGTCGAGGATCTCGCCAAGTCGTTCGGCGGGGTCAAGGCCGTCGACGGCGTGTCCTTCGCGGTGGATGGCGGCCGCATGCTGGCCCTCATCGGGCCCAACGGCGCCGGCAAGTCGACCTGCTTCAACCTCATCAATGGCCAGTTGCGCCCCGAGCGCGGCCGCGTCAGCCTGGCCGGGCAGGAAGTCACCGGCCAGACGCCGCGCGCCATCTGGCGCGCCGGCGTGGGCCGCACCTTCCAGATCCCGGCCACCTTCGGTTCCATGACCGTGCGCGAGAACCTGCAGGTGGCGCTGGCCTCGCATGCCCGCCAGCTCGGCCGGTTCTGGCCGCGCCTGCGCAGCCTGTTCCGCGACGAAAGCCAGGCGCTGCTCGAGCAGGTGGGCATGGCGGCGCAGGCCGAGCGCGCCTGCCGTGTGCTCGCCTACGGCGACGTCAAGCGCGTGGAACTCGCCATCGCCCTGGCCAGCCAGCCGCGCGTGCTGCTCATGGACGAGCCGACGGCCGGCATGGCGGCGGACGAACGCCATGCGCTGATGGCGCTCACCCGGCGCCTGGTGGACGAGCGCGGCATCGCGGTGCTGTTCACTGAACACAGCCTGGACGTGGTGTTCGCCCACGCCGACACGATCGCCGTGATGGCGCGCGGCCGCCTGATCGCGCACGGCGCGCCCGCCGACATCCGCAACGACGCCCAGGTGCGCGCGGCCTATCTGGGCACGGACGACATTCCCGCGGGGTCCGCTGCCGGCGGCCCGCTTGCCGCCCCCGGAGGGAACCGATGACGAACCGACAGCCATCCGCGCCGCCGGCCCGCGCCGGCGACGCCGGCCGGCCCTTGCTGCAGGTACGCGCGCTGAACGCGTGGTACGGCGACGCGCACATCCTGTTCGACCTCGGCTTCGAGGTGGCGCGCGGCGAAGTGCTGGCGCTGACCGGGCGCAACGGCGCGGGCAAGTCGACCACGCTGAAGTCGCTCATCGGCCTGGTGGCGCGCATGCGCGGCGACGTCGCCTTCGACGGGGTGCCGATCGCCGGCCTGCCGGCGCACCGCATCGCGCGCCTGGGCCTGGGCTACGTGCCGGAAGACCGCAGGGTGTTCAGCGAACTGACCGTGCTCGAGAACCTGGAGACCGGGCGCCAGCCGGCGCGCGCCGGGCTGCCCGCCTGGACCGTGGAGCGGCTGTTCGACATGTTCCCCAACCTCGCGGCCATGCCGCGCCGGCGCGGCGAGCACATGAGCGGCGGCGAACAGCAGATGCTGAGCCTGGCCCGCACCCTGATGGGCAATCCGCGCCTGGTGCTGCTCGACGAGCCCTCCGAGGGCGTGGCCCCGCTGATCGTCGAACAGATGGCGCAGGCGGTTAGCGACATGAAGCGCCAAGGGCTGAGCGTGCTGCTCTCGGAGCAGAACGAACGCTTCGTGGCGCGGGTGGCCGATCGCGCGCTGCGCCTGGAACAGGGCCGGATCGTGGCCGCCTGAACGGCGGCGCGCACCGCTCAGTATCAGTAACCCACGGTGAGACCGGGCACGTCGACCACGACGCGCGGCTGGCCTACGGCCTGCGCGGCGTGCCGCACGAAGGCGGCGGCAAACTCGGGGTCGGCACGCAGGCCGTCGTAGCCCTTGGCGATCGCGATCGCCAGGATGCGGTCGAGCAGCAGCACCTTGCCGCTGGGCCGCACGGGTTCGCAGCCCAGGGCCTCGTAGGCGTCGGACAGCCAGTGATGCGCAGTCGTGGGAGCCTGGGGGTTGCCCTTGTCGTAGGGTGCTGCCAGCTCAAGCACGCGACCATTGCCAAAATTGACGGTGAACTCGGCTTTCATGTGTCTTCCCCCTTGTGGTCGCACGCTGCCGATCGTGGTCGGCTGATCGCATTGTTGCACTAAAATGGGCTATTTCACGCAGTGCTTTTGCGCATGTCACCTGCCACCCAGCCCGTTCTCGACTTCAAGAGTGCCACCCTGTATGCCGTCCGTCTGGTGCTGCGCAGCGCCGACACTGCGACGCTCCTGCGCGCACTGAACGAGCGGCTCGATGCGGCGCCCGGCTTCTTCGAAGGCGAGCCGGTGGTGATCGACGCCACCCGGCTCGAGCAGGCGCCCGCCTGGCGCGAGCTTGCCGATACCTTGCAGCGGCGCGGCCTGCCCGTGGTCGGGGTGGCCGCCGCCGACGCCTGGCAACCCGAGATCCAGGCGGCCGGGCTGGCCGCCGTGCATCTGCCGGCCGGCCGTGACGCAGCCCCGCTCGCCAGCGGCAGCGTGCATCGCGACCCGCCCGCGGCCGTTCCGGAGCAAGGCGAGCTCGACATCCCGGCGCCCGCGGAAGTCGTGGCGCAGGCGGGCGTGGCCCACGCCACGGCCGACGCGGTGTCCGCCGCGCCCCAGCCGCCGGCCGAGACCGGCCGTCCCACGCTCATGATCGATCGCTCGCTGCGTTCGGGCCAGCGGGTCTACGCGCGCGGCGCAGACCTGGTGGTCATCGGCATGGTCAGCCCGGGCGCCGAGGTGATCGCCGACGGCAGCATCCACGTCTACGGCCCGCTGCGCGGCAAGGCCATGGCCGGCGCGCGCGGCGACGAGAGCGCACGCATCTTCACCACCCGGCTGGATGCCGAACTGGTCGCCGTGGCAGGCATCTACCGCGTGGTGGACACGCGCCTGCCCGAAAACGTGCAGGAACGGCCGGCTACGGTACGATTGCAGGCTGGCGCCCTCAGCATCGAGCCGCTCGCGATCTGACCGCGGGCCGCGGGCCCCCTCCACACCCACAGCTTTCCCACAAGAAGGATTCCCACGCCATGACACGTATTGTTGTCGTCACTTCCGGCAAAGGCGGCGTCGGCAAGACGACCACCAGCGCGAGCTTCAGTGCAGGTCTGGCCATGCGCGGCCACAAGACGGCGGTCATCGATTTCGACGTCGGCCTGCGCAACCTGGATCTCATCATGGGATGCGAGCGCCGCGTGGTCTATGACTTCATCAACGTCATCTCAGGCGAAGCGACACTGAACCAGGCGCTGATCCGCGACAAGCAGCTTGAGAACCTGTACATCCTGCCGGCCTCGCAGACACGCGACAAGGACGCCCTGACCCGCGAAGGCGTCGAAAAGGTATTGAACGAACTCAAGGAAATGGGGTTCGAATACATCGTGTGCGATTCGCCGGCGGGCATCGAGTCGGGCGCTCTGCAGGCAGCCTATTTCGCGGACGACGCCCTGGTGGTGACCAACCCCGAAGTCTCGTCGGTGCGCGACTCCGACCGCATCCTCGGCATCCTGTCGGCCAAGTCCAAGCGCGCGGTGGAAGGTGCCGAGCCGGTCAAGGAGTTCCTGCTGCTCACCCGCTACAACCCCAAGCGCGTGGCCAACGGCGAGATGCTGTCGCTGCAGGACGTCGAAGAGATCCTGCGCATCAAGCTGATCGGCGTGGTTCCGGAATCGGAGAACGTGCTGCACGCGTCCAACCAGGGCATCCCCGCCGTCCACCTCAAGGGAACGGATGTCGCCGAAGCCTATCAGGATGTCGTGGCCCGCTACCTCGGCGAAGACCGCAAACTGCGTTTCGTGGACTATGAAAAGCCCGGGTTCATCAAGCGACTCTTCGGAGGCAAGTGATCCATGTCCCTGCTCTCATTCTTCCTGGGCCAGAAGAAGCAGACCGCGACCATTGCGCGCGAGCGTCTGCAGATCATCCTGGCTCACGAACGCTCGGGCCGCGGGCCGTCGGCCGACTATCTGCCCCAATTGCAGAAAGAACTGATCGCGGTCATCAGCAAATACGTCAACATCAACGCCGACGACATCAAGGTCAATCTCGAGCGCCAGGATTCGTTCGAGGTGCTGGAGGTCAAGATCGAGATGCCCTCGGGGCCGGGGCAGCCGGCCACACCGCCTTCGGCCTGACCGACGGCGGGGCACGCGACGGCCTTCCCCGGCCCGCGACCGCCCCACGCGCTCGCGCGCCCTGCACCGCCCGCTGAAGCGGGCACACCACCGGCGGCGTCTGCTCACGAGGCAGCACGCCTGCCGCCGGGACCGCACCGTGTCCCGCCATACCAGCACCGCCATGCCACGCAAGCGACTCGACTTCCGCGGACACGCGTTTCGCGACGTCCTCGGCTATACCTTCGGCCATTGGGGCAGACAGCCCTGGCGCGTGGGCGCGATCGTGCTCTTCGCCCTGCTTTCCACGGCGGCCGATCTGTTCACGCCGCTGTTCGCCGGGCGGCTGGTGCAAGCCATCGCCGCGGGCTCGCCGGGCGAGCACGCCGCCTACAGCCAGGCCCTGGCGGCCCTGGGCGCGCTGATCGCGCTCGGGCTGGCCAGCACCGGGCTGCGCCAGCTCATGTACCAGACCATCATCGGCATGACCCTGCGGGTGATGAGCGCGGTTGCGGCGAGCGCCTTTCACCGCGTACAGCGGCTCTCCTCGGACTGGCACGCCAACGCCTTCGCCGGTTCGACGGTACGGCGCATCACACGCGGCATGTGGGCGCTGGACCTGCTCAACGACACCTTGCTGCTGGCCCTGCTGCCTTCGGCCAGCGTGCTGATCGGCGCCACGCTACTGCTGGGCGCGCACTGGCCGCTGATGGGGCTGGTGGTCGGCCTGGGCTCGCTGCTCTACATCGGCGTCACGGTGGCCCTGTCGCTCGGCTTCGTGGCGCCCTCGGCGCGGCTGGCCAACGCCTGGGACACCCGCATGGGCGGCGCCCTGGCCGACTCGGTGACCTGCAACGCCGTGGTCAAGGCGTTCGGCGCCGAGGAGCGCGAGGAGAGCCGCCTCGCGCGCGTCGTGCACAAATGGCGCCGCCGCACCCGGCGCACCTGGGTGCGCGGCACCATCAACGGCGGTGTGCAGGGCATCATGCTGATCCTCATGCAGGCCGCGATTCTCGGCTCGGTGCTCTGGCTGTGGCAGACCGGCCAGGCCGACGCGGGCGACATCACCTTCGCGCTCACCATGTTCTTCGTGCTGCAGGGCTATCTGCGCGAGGTCGGCATGCACATCCGCAACCTGCAGCGCGCGGTCAACGACATGGAGGAACTGGTGGCGCTGGAGCACGAGCCGCTGGCCGTGGCCGACCGGCCGGGCGCGCCGCCGCTGCAGGTGAGCGCCGGCGAGATCCGCTACGAGCACGTGCGGTTCGGCTACGACGGCGCTGGCGCTCCCCTGTTCGACGATCTCTGCGTGCGCATTGCGCCGGGCGAACGGGTCGGCCTGGTCGGCCCTTCGGGCTCGGGCAAGACGACCTTCGTCAAGCTGATCCAGCGGCTGTACGACGTGGATGCCGGCGTCATCCGCATCGATGGCGTCGACATCGCCGGCGTGCGCCAGACCTCGTTGCGCCAACAGGTCGCGATCGTGCAGCAGGAGCCGATCCTCTTTCATCGCTCGCTCGCCGAGAACATCGCCTACGGCCGCCCGGACGCCAGCCGCGCCCAGATCGAACGGGCGGCGCGATTGGCCAACGCGCACGACTTCATCGATCGGCTGCCCAAGGGCTACGACACGCTGGTGGGCGAGCGGGGCGTGAAACTCTCGGGCGGAGAACGCCAGCGCGTTGCCATCGCCCGGGCTTTCCTGGCGGACGCGCCCATCCTGATCCTGGACGAAGCCACCTCCAGCCTGGACAGCGACAGCGAGGCCATGATCCAGGAAGCCATGGAGCGGCTCATGCTCGGCCGCACCACGCTGGTCATCGCGCATCGGCTGTCCACCGTGCGCACCCTGGACCGGCTGCTGGTGTTCGAGCGCGGCCGCATCGTCGAGGAAGGCACGCACGAGACCCTGGCGCGCCGCGCAGGCGGCGTCTATAGCCATCTGCTGCAACTGCAGAACTACGTGCCGGAACCCGCGCCCACGTTGCCGGAGCCTGCGCCGGCGCATTGATGGCGAGGTGGCGGGTTCAGCTCGCGCTCATGCCGGCGTCGATGGTTTCGCGGATGGCCTCGCGCGAAAGCGTGGGCGCGATGAGTTCGAGAAAGGTGAGGATGTAGTCGCGCAGGAAGACGCCCGATTTCACCGCCACGCGCGTGGTGTGGGTGCCGAACAGCCTGCCCATGGGGATGCCGACCAGCCCGCGGTCGCGGCGCGGATCGTAGGCCACGCCGGCGATGATGCCCACGCCCATGCCCATTTCGACGTAGGTCTTGATGACATCGGCGTCGATGGCCTCGAGCACGATGTCCGGGTGGATGTTGTTCTCGCTGAACACCTGGTCGATGGCGGTACGGCCGCTGAAGGCGCGCTCGTAGGTGACCAGCGGATACTGCGCGAGTTCGGCCAGCGTGAGCTTCTTGGCGGCGCCGGAGGTGAGCTGGGCGATGGGATGATCGGGCGTGACGATCAGCACGTGTTCCCAGCTATAGCACGGCAGGCTGATGAGGCCGGGCGTGAGGGCCAGCGATTCGGTGGCCACGGCGAGATCGGCCTGCTCGTGCAGCACCATCTCCGCGAGCTGCGCCGGGCTGCCCTGCACCAGCGACAGGTGCACCTTGGGAAAGCGCTGGCGAAACTCGGGGATGACCTTGGGCAGCGCGTAGCGGGCCTGCGTGTGCGTGCAAGCGATGGTGAGGCCGCCCTCGTCGCGGCGCGCGAACTCGTCGCTCACCTTCTTGAGGTTGTCGACCTCGCCCATGATGCGGTCCACCACCTGGGCCACCATCTGGCCCGGGCGCGTCAGGCCCTTCAGCCGCTTGCCATGGCGCTCGAAGATGCGCACGCCCAGCTCGTCCTCGAGCTCGATGATGGCTTTGGACACGCCCGGCTGCGAGGTGTGCAGCACGCGCGCGGCCTCGGTGAGATTGAAGTCCCGGCGCACGGTTTCGCGCACGAACTTGAATTGTTGCAGATTCATGCTGCCAATTCTAAGCTATAAGGATTCGCCTCCTATATAACTTTAGAAAATAAGCATAGCGTCGGCCGACGCAGTGGGACAGCAGCCGGCGCCCGGCCCCGGCCGGGACGCGAAAGGCGCATCAAGCCCGCGGCTTGCGCGGCATCCTGACCACGAGCTTGCGGCGCAGCAGCCACAGGCCGAACAGCGCGACGACGACGTGCAGCGGTATGAAACCCAGCACGAAGGGAATGTTGCCCGCCGCCACCCAGGACCGCAGCAGGTTGAGCACGTTGAGATAGAGCATGGCGATCAGGCCCGCCATCAGCAGGTCGCCCGAGCGGCCCAGCCGGGGGTTCACCGCGCCCAGCGGCAGCGCGATGAGCGCCAGATTGAGCACGACCAGCGGCAGCGACAGGCGCCAGAGCATTTCGCCCGCGGCACGCGCGTCGCCGTCCTTGAGCAGCAGCGACGTGGGGCGGGCCTTGACGATGCTCTCGGCCTCGGCGCGCGCGGCAGCCGCCGCGTCGGTGTCGTCGTTGCGCTCCAGGCGTACGCCGTAGCGCTCGAAGTGCACCAGTTGGGTCTCCAGCGAGCCCGGCTGCACGTCGTAGCGCTGCCCCTGATCGAGCACGAGGAAACGGTCGCCGTTGTCCATGACCTGCACGCGTGCGCCGTTGGAGGTCACCACGCTGATGCGCCCGCGCTCTTCGTTGAGTTCGCGCACGAACACGCCGCCCAGTTCGTCGTTGGGATCTTCGGGCGCCTCGGCGACGAACACCCGCGAGCCGCCGCTGGTCTCGCCGAACTGGCCGACGATCACCCGCGACAGATCCGAGCGCTGCTCGAAGCGCACGCGGTACTCGCCGATCTGGCGATAGGCCCACGGCGCGACCAGCAGCGTGAGCAAGGCCACGCAAACCACTGCCGGCACGGCAAAGCGCAGCACCGGGCGCACCCAGCTCGCCAGGCTCAGGCCGCTGGCGAACCAGACGACCATCTCGGACTCGCGGTAGCTGCGCCCGACCGCCGTGAGAATGGCGATGAACACCGCCACCGTGATGACGGTGGGCAAGGCAGTGATGGTGGAGAAGGCGGCCAGCCCGAGCACCACGTCGGCGCCGATACTGCCGGCGGCCGCGTCGCCCAGCAGGCGCACGAGGAGCACGCTGAGCCAGACGACGACCAGGGTCGAGAAGACCACGCCGGCGTGGCTCGAGAGCTCGCCAACGACGGAGCGTTGAAACAGTGACATAATCGGGAACGATGGCCGGTACGGCCGCGCTGGCCGCGGCTGACGGCGGTTAGACGCTCATCCACCCATTGGCTAGCTCAGGGATTTTCATGGAATTTAGCACACAGAATCTGGCTCCCGAAAAAATCAAGACCGCCGTCCTGGCGGTGGGTGTCTATACAGGTGGCCAGCTCACCCCCGCGGCCCAGGCCATCGACGCCGCGAGCCAAGGTGCTGTGCGCGCCGTTCTCGACGGCGAGTTCAAGGCAGGCCGCGGCAGCGTCCTGGTGCTGCGCCAGCTCGCCGGGGTGGCCGCCGCGCGCGTGCTGCTGGTCGGCCTGGGCAAGGCCGACGAACTCACGCCGCGCCACTACGCCGCCTTGCTTGCGGCGAGCAGCGCCAGGCTGGCGAGCTTCGGCAACAAGGATGCCGCCACTGCCCTGGCCGAAGTCGAGGTGCCCAACCTCTCGCTGCAGCAGCGCGCCGCGCAGGTGGCCATCGCCGCGGTGTGCGCCGCCTATCGCTACGAGACCACCTTCGGCAAGCGCGACCAGGACGGCGTTGCCCTCGCCAAGGTCGCGGTGCTTGCCAGCCGCGCCACCGCCACGCAGATCCAGGCCGGGCTGGCCGAGGGGCGCGCCATCGGCAACGGCATGAACGCCGCCCGCGAACTGGGCAACCTGCCCGGCAACGTATGCACGCCCACCTACCTGGGCGAAGCCGCCCGCAAGGCCGGCGCCGACAACGGCTTCAAGGTCGAAGTGCTGGAGCGCAAGCAGATCGAAGCGCTCAAGATGGGCGCGTTCCTGTCGGTGGCCAAGGGTTCGGACGAACCGCCGCGCTTCATCGTGATGCGCTACGAAGGCGCCAAGCCGGCCGGCAAGCGCGCCAAGGGCGCCGCGGCCGAAGCCGCCGCGCCGTACGTCCTGGTCGGCAAGGGCGTCACCTTCGATTCGGGCGGTATCTCGATCAAGCCGGCCGCCACCATGGACGAAATGAAGTTCGACATGTGCGGCGCCGCCAGCGTGGTCGGTGCGCTCACCGCGGTGGCGCAGCTCAAGCTGCCGATCAACGTGGTGGGCCTGATCCCGGCCACCGAGAACCTGCCGAGCGGACGCGCGAACAAGCCCGGTGACGTGGTCACCAGCATGTCGGGCCAGACCATCGAAGTGCTCAACACCGACGCCGAAGGCCGCCTGCTGCTGTGCGACGCCCTCACCTATGCGGAGCGTTTCGCACCGGCCTCGGTGATCGACATCGCCACGCTCACGGGCGCTTGCGTGGTCGCGCTGGGCCACGTCAACACGGGCCTTTTCAGCACCGACGACGGCCTGGCCGACGAACTGCTGGCGGCCTCGCGCGCGGCGGTGGACCCGACCTGGCGCATGCCGATCGAGGACGAGTACCAGCCGCAGTTGAAGTCCCCGTTCGCCGACATCGCCAACATCGGCGGGCCGCCCGCGGGCGCGGTCACGGCGGCCTGCTTCCTGTCGCGCTTCACCAGGAAGTACAAGTGGGCGCACCTGGACATCGCCGGCACCGCGTGGAAGGGCGGCAAGGAGAAGGGTGCGACGGGCCGTCCCGTGCCCCTGCTGGTCAACTATCTCCTCGCACAGACGGGCAAGGCCGGCAAGAAGGCGTAGGCGCGACACGCCGGAGGCCACCATTGCCATGACGAAGGGGCCGCCAAGGCCCTTTCGTCGTTGTGCGGGCGAAGCTGCCGGCGGCCACCGGCTGCCGCCGGCATGCCGTCTTCAGGCCACGGCCTGCGACGCCGGCACCCCGCCCTCGCGCCGGGCCGCTGCAGCCCGGACGGCATCCTGCAGAGCCGCCGGCACGTCGGTCCAGGCCAGGGTCTTGAGACCGCCCGGCGGCGCCTCCCAGCGCCGTTCGGCGACGAGCCGCGCGGCGGCTGCGCGCACCGCCTGCGCGCCGGCGTCGGGGCGATCCTCGCATGGTGTCGTGCCAGCCGGCTCGTCGACGGTGAGAACGTCCGGGTCCATGGCCACCAGCGTGGCGGCCAGCGCTTGCGCGTGCGCCGCGCCCAGATGCAGATGGATGCGCGTGGCGCTGTCCGCCCCGCAAGCGACGATGCGAAACGCATCGACGGCCGATGCCAGGTATGCCGCCCGCGCTTCGCGCTGCCACGGCAGGCCCTGGTACAGGCCGGGCTCTTCGAGCTGGATCACGGCAATGCCCGCCTGCGCCAGATCCCGCACCTCGTCGCGCAACGCCAGCGCCAGTTGCCGGCAAAGCTGTGCACGCGGCAGGTCGTCACGCACGAAGGCGCGCTGCAACAGCGTGAGCGGCCCGGTCAGGGCGCCCTTGACCGGGCGCGCGGTGAGAGACTGCGCGTAGCGCGTCCAGCCCACGGTCATGGGTGCGGCGCGCACCACGTCGCCGAAGAGAATGGGCGGTTTCACGCAGTGCGAGCCGCGGCTCTGCACCCAGCCGTTCCGGGTGAAGGCAAAGCCGGCGAGCAGCTCGCCGAAATACTCCACCATGTCGTTGCGCTCGGCCTCGCCGTGCGCCAGCACGTCCAGCCCGGCGTCTTCCTGGCCGCGCACGGCGCGCTCGATCTCGGCGCGCACGATCCTGCCGTAGGCGGTGTCGGTCAGCTCGCCGGCCTTCCAGTCGCGCCGCGCACGGCGCAGCGCGCCGCTCTGCGGAAAAGCGCCGACCGCGGTGGCCGGCGCGGGCGGCAACGGCAGGCGTGCCTGCTGCGCGTGCAGCCGCTGGGCGCGGGGTGGACGCGGGTGTGCCGGCTCGGCATGCGTCCCGCCCGGCAGCGACGCACGGTGCACACGGGCCGAAGTGCGCCGGCTTTCCACCGCGGCGCGGGCCGCCGCCAGCGCTGCGTGCACGTCCTGCCCGGCGAGGCCCCGGCCGAGCACGGCCAGCTCTTCGAGACGCTGGCGCGCGAAGGCGAGCCAACGCTTCAGTTCGGCGTCGAGCGCGTCCTCCTGCGCCAAGTCCATCGGCAGGTGCAGCAGCGAGCACGAAGGTGCCAGCCAGAGGCGCTCGCCACGCGCCCGGGCGAGCGGGCGCAGACGCTCGAGCACGGGCGCCAGGTCGGTGCGCCAGACGTTGGCGCCGTCGACGCAACCGGCCGACAACACCCGGTCTGGCGGCCAGGCGGCATGCGCCGCTTCCAGTTGCCCGGGCGCCTGGACGGCATCGATGTGCAGGCCGGCGACCGGCAAGGCGCAGGCGAGCGCGAGGTTGTCTCCCAGGCTGCCGGGCCCGGCGGCGAGCAGCAGCTTGACCGGCGCGTCGAGCAACTGACCGTAGACGCCGCGAAAGGCGTCGCGCCAGACGGATGGCAGCGCCAGCGCCAGGATCGGTTCATCGAGCTGGACCCAGTCCACGCCCAAAGCGGCCAGCCGAGCCAGCACCGTTGCGTACACCGGCAGCAGCGTGGGCAGCAGCGCGAGCTTGGCGGAATCGTCGGCAGCGCCGTACGCTTCGCCTGCGCCCAGCCACAGCCAGCTCAGCGGGCCCGGGATGACCGGCTTGACCGCATGGCCGAGCGCCAGCGCCTCGGCCACCTGATCGAACAGGCCCTCATAGGCCAGGCGAAAGCGCAGGCCCGGCTGCAACTCGGGGACGACGTAGTGATAGTTGGTGGCGAACCAGGCCCGGCTGGCGCAGGCCGCGGCGGGGGCGCCGGTGGGCGCACGGCCGCGGGCCATGCGGAACAGCGTGTCCAGCGTCACCGGGGCGGCGGCGTCCGCACCGAAGCGGGCCGGCACCGCGCCCACCGTCGCGGACCACTCCAGTACCTGGTCGTACCAGGCGAAATCGCCGACCGGCACGCGATCCAGCCCGGCCTCGCGCTGCAACTGCCAGTGGCGCGCGCGCAGCGCGCGGCCGGTGGCCTGCAGCGCCTGCACCGTGGTTTCGCCAGCCCAGTAGGCTTCGAGGGCGGTCTTGAGTTCACGGCGTGCGCCCAGGCGCGGAAAGCCGAGGTTGTGCAATAGGGTCATGCGCGGTTCCGAACGGATAGGCGCCGGCGGCGGCGCAGAACCGGGGCATTATGGGTTCGGCACGCCATGAGGCAAAATCAATCTTTGCATCATCAATATGAGCGTTGCTCATGATAGAAATCCGCCACCTGGAGACGCTGCAGGCCGTGCGCGAAGCCGGCACGCTCAGCGATGCCGCCGACCGCCTGCACGTGACGCAATCCGCGCTGTCGCACCAGTTGCGCGAACTGGAGGAACGCCTCGGCACCAAGCTGCTCAACCGGCGCACGCGCCCGTTGCGCTTCACCACCGCCGGGCTGCGCGTGCTGGCCCTCGCCGACGAGGTGCTGCCCCGCGTGCAAACCACCGAACGCGAACTTCGCCGCCTGGCCGCCGGCCGCGTCGGCCGCCTGCACATGGCGATCGAGTGCCACTCGTGCTTCGAATGGCTCATGCCCGCGCTCGACGCGTTTCGCCAGGCGTGGCCGGAAGTGGCACTGGACCTGTCGGCCGCATTCTCCTTCGCGCCCTTGCCCGCGCTCGTGCGCGCAGACCTGGACCTGGTCATCACTTCCGACCCGATACCGCTCGAAGCCGTGCGCTACGTCCCCTTGTTCCGCTACGAACTCGTGCTGGCCGTGGCCACGCGCAGCGCGCTGGCGCGACGCAAGACGATCGATCCGGCCCAGCTCGCCGGGCAGACGCTCATCACCTACCCCGTGGAGCGTACACGCCTCGATGTGTTCACCGCCTTCCTGGACCCGGCCGACGTCGAGCCAGCCGCCGTGCGCACGGCCGAACTCACGCCCATGATCGTGCAGTTGGTAGCCAGCGGACGCGGTGTGGCTGCGCTGCCGAACTGGGCGCTCACGGAATACGTGGAACGGGGGATGGTGGAATCGTGCCGGCTCGGACGTACCGGCGTGTGGCGCACCCTGTATGCGGCGATCCGCGTGGAGGATGGCGAGGCGCCCTATGTGCAGGACTTTCTGCGCGTCGCGCGCGACGTCTCGTTTCGCACCCTGCGCGGTATCCGCGCGCGGGCCGAGGCCGAGACGGCCTGAGGCGCCGGGCGGATGCGGCGGCTGGCCGCATCCGTCTACCCGGGTTCAGCTTGCCGGCTGCTCGGCGCCGGGCAGGGCATCCGCCGCGGGCTTGGTCGCACCCGGCGTGGTCACGAAGCCCAGGCCCTTGACGCCGGCACGGGTGGCATCACCCATGATCTCGGCCAGCAACTCGTAGCGCGTATTGCGGTCGGCGCGCAGGCGCAGGTCGGGCTGCGGCTGACGCGTGGCGATCTCGCGCAGGCGGGCCGGCAGCTCGTCCTTCGCGACCGGCTGCTCGTTCCAGAAGATCTGCCCGCTCTCGTCGACCGCCAGGTCGATGATTTCGGGATCTTCCTTGACCTGCTGGCTCGTCACCTGCGGCAGGTCGATCACGATCGAGTGCGACAGCAGGGGCGCGGTGATCATGAAGATCACCAACAGCACCAGCATCACGTCGATCAGCGGCACCATGTTGATTTCGGCCTGAGGCTGGCCGCTGCCACCCCCGCTGTTCAGTCCGCCGAATGCCATGTGGATGTTCCTCGCGTGATATGGGGACGCTGCGCTGCGTCAGTTGCGGAGCGAGCGCACGCGCCCTTCGTTGGCCACCTGGCGACCGGTCGTCAGCACAGCGAAGAGGTCGTAGGCGAAAGCATCGAGCTGCGACAGCATGACGCGGTTTCGTCGCACGAAGGCATTGAAGCCGAGCACCGCCGGGATCGCCACGGCCAGGCCCAGGCCGGTCATGATGAGGGCCTCGCCCACCGGGCCGGCGATGCGGTCGATGGTGGCGCCACCGCCCATGCCGATCCCGACCAGGGCGTGATACACGCCCCACACCGTGCCGAACAGGCCCACGAAAGGCGCGGTCGAGCCCACCGAGGCGAGCACGGTGAGGCCGTTCTCGACCTTGGCGGTCTCCTCGTCGATGACCTTGCGCATGGTACGCATCACGAAGTCGCTCTCGCTGCCGGCTTCCTCGAGCTTGGCCGCGCCGAACTTGGCGTGGTGGTCGCGGGCGTGGATGGCGTGGATGGCCAGGTGCGAGAACGGGTCGCGCGCGCCGTGGGCCACGATCTCGTTCTCGACGGCCGCCAGCGAGGACGACTGCCAGAACTTGTCGAGGAAGGTACGCGAACGGCGCTTCACGGCCATGTTCGAGAAGCCTTTGACCACGATCAGGTACCAGCTCGCGATCGACATCACGATCAGGATCACGAACAGCGACTTGCCAACGATGTCGCTCTGCTCGATGAAGTGCATGAAGCCCATGCCATCGGTGGGCTGGGGCGCCTGGGTCATGGGCACGGCCGACTGGTTGAGTGCCTGCGCCTCGGCGGCCGGATCGGGCAGCCCGTCCTGCCCGCCGCTGCTCGGCAGGGAGATGCCGGCGTCCGGCGCGGCCGAGGGGGACGGCGCCTCCTGGGCGGGAGAGATGCCGGCGTCCGGCGCGGCTGAGGGAGACGGCGCCTCTTGGACGGCGTTGCTGATCGGTTCGGACATGTCTTTATCTCAACTTGAAGTCGTAAGGAATATCGGCCATGGCAGCGTACGCAACGCCGTTTTCGGTATAGGGGCGAAAGCGCGTCTGCTGAGCGGCGGCCAGCGCAGCCTGGTCCAGGCGATCGAAACCCGACGAACGCTGCACCACCGCGCGGTCGACCGTGCCTCTGACGTTGATCGTCACGCGCACGACCACGCGGCCCTCTTCCCGCATGCGGCGGGCGGCCCGCGGGTAATCCGGCGTCGGACGCTCGCCGAGGTAGTCCACCGTGCCCACCAAGCGCGGCGTATCGGCCCGCGGCGCTTGCGGCAGATCGGGCGCGGCCGAACGCTGCTGCGCTGCATCCGGGGTACCGGCGGGCGGCATCGGGCTGGGCGGCGCGGGCTGTGGCGCGGGCGGCTGCGGCCTCGGCGGTTGTGGCCGGGGTGGCTGCGGCTTCGGTTGCGGCTTGGGCTCGGGCGGCTTGGGCTTGGGCTTGGGCGGCGGCTCCGGTGGCGGCGGAGGCGGCGGCTCAGGTATGGGCTCAGGCGGTGGCGGCTCGGGCTCGGGCGGCGGCTCGGGGGGCGGCGGCTCCGGCGGCGTTTCCGGCGGTGGCGGTTCCACCACGGGCTCGGGCGCCGGCGGGGCGGGCTCGGGCGCGGGTGGCGCCTGCACCTGCTGGATCTCGGGGGCGATCTCGACGAAGCGGATCTGCACGACTTGCGGCTCGTCGATGAGCATCGGCTCGGGCCTGGCCATCATCAACGCAGCAATCACACCACCGTGCACAGCAAGCACGGCCGCGGCGGCGGCCGCCCGCGTGCCGGCGGACGTATGGGAACCCCAGGTTTTGGATACGGTCATGAATACAGCCAGACCGACGGACGACGCCGCGGCGCGGGAGATGGAACGATGGATCGCATGGCGCGACCGATGGCACGGGCCTGCGGCGTGGCGCCCGCGCATCGGCGACCGATGCGAAAAACGATCCGCGGAGAATAACATGAATAGGAATTATTCGCAGTGAGCCGCGCTATGCGAAAAGCCTGACATCCGTCCCCCGCCGACCCGCCGGCGGTCGGCAAACGCATGCGCCTCGACCCGCGGTCATGGCGCACATGCGCGCCGCCCCGCACAGCACCCCGCTTCCCGTTTAGAATGCGACGCATCATGCATCAGCCCGCCAGCCCCCCCGCCTACTTCCCCGCGCCGCGCACGCAGCGCTACTGCTCGCAGTGCGGGTCGCTGCTGACGCGCCGCATTCCGCCCGACGACACGCGCGTGCGCGATGTCTGCGACAACTGCGGCGCGATCCACTACCAGAATCCGCGGCTGGTGGTCGGCACGGTGCCCGTCTGGGAAGACCGCGTGCTGCTGTGCAAGCGCGCCATCGAACCGCGGCTGGGCTATTGGACCCTGCCCGCCGGCTTCATGGAGCTGGGCGAAACCACCTCGTTGGGTGCGCAGCGCGAAACGCTCGAGGAAGCGGGCCTGCAGACCGAACCCGGCGCGCTCTTCAGCATGATCGACGTGCCGCAGGCCGACCAGGTGCACTGCTTCTTCCTGACGCAGGTAGTGGACGGCGCCTTCGCGCCCGGCCCCGAGACGCTGGAAGCGCGCTGGGCGCTCGAAGAGGAAGTCCCCTGGGACGACATCGCTTTTCGCACCGTGTCGATCACCCTGGAGCGCTTCTTCGCCGACCGGCGCGCCGGCAGTTTCGGCGTGCACTATCTCTCGCTGCCTCCCCGTCGCGCCTGACGCCGTGGCGCTGACGCTGCTCGGCCCCGACACCCCCTTCCCGCCGCCCGAACTCGCCCTCGACGACCCGGCGGGCCTGCTGGCGGTGGGCGGCGACCTGAGCCTGGCGCGCCTGGAGCAAGCGTATCGGCACGGGATCTTTCCCTGGTTCTCGCCCGGCCAGCCGATTCTCTGGTGGAGCCCCGATCCGCGCATGGTGCTGCGCACCGACGCCATGGCGCTGTCGCATTCGCTGCGCAAGAAGCTCTCGCGCATAGCGCGCGGCCGGCTGCCGATCCAGGTGCGCATGGACACCGACTGCCGCGCGGTGATGCGCGCCTGCGCGGCGCCGCGCCAGGGGCAGCCCGGCACCTGGATCGTCCCTGCCATGCAGCACGCCTATCTCCAGTGGCACCGGGCCGGTTTCGTTCACTCCATCGAAACCTACCTGGACGGCGAGCTCGTGGGCGGCCTGTACGGCGTGGGCATCGGCCGCATGTTCTTCGGCGAATCCATGTTCACGCGCGTGAGCGACGCCTCGAAGATCGCGCTCGCCTGCCTCGTGCGCTGGCTGGCGCGCCACGGCGTGGGCCTGATCGATTGCCAGCAGGAGACCGCACACCTGGCGAGCCTGGGTGCGCGCCCGATCGCGCGCAGCGACTTCCTGGCCCATGTGCGCCAGGCGGCGGCGCAGCCGCCACCGCCGTGGGCGCCCGGCACGCTGCGCCCCGACGGCGGCTGGCACCCGCTGGTATCATGGACTTCGCCATGACGCACCTGCAAGCCCTCCCGTTCTCGGTCGTGCAGTTCTATGCGACAGCTCCCTACCCGTGCAGCTACCTGCCCGGCAGGCAGGCGCGCTCGCAGGTCGCCACCCCCAGCCATCTGGTCAACGCGGACGCCTACACGGCGCTGGTCGCCGCGGGCTTTCGACGCAGCGGCACCTTCACCTACCGCCCGTATTGCGATGGCTGCCGCGCCTGCGTGCCGGTGCGCATCCCGGTCGAGCTGTTCGATCCCAGCCGCACGCAGCGCAAGACGTGGCGGCGCCACCAGGACCTGCGTCCGCTGGTCGCGCGCCTGGCCTGGTCGGCCGAACACTATGCGCTATACCAGCGCTACCAGGCGGCGCGGCATCCGGGCGGGGGCATGGACCAGGACAACCGCGAACAGTACGCGCAGTTCCTCCTCGCCACCCACGTGAACACGCGGCTGGTCGAGTTCCGCGACGCCGAGCGGCGCCTGGTGATGGTCTCCATCATCGACGTGCTGAACGATGCCCTGTCGTCGGTCTACACGTTCTACGAGCCGGACATGCCGGGCAGCCTGGGCACCTGGAACATCCTCTGGCAGATCGAGCAGTGCCGCCAGCTCGGCCTACCGTGGCTCTACCTGGGGTACTGGATCGCGCAAAGCCCCAAGATGGCGTATAAGACGGCGTTTCGCCCGATCCAGGCGCTGCAGGACGGCGCCTGGCGCGAACTCGTGCCCGATACGCCCTGATTTCCCCCTGATTCCGAGACCGATGATCTTCAATGCCTATCCGCTGGCCCGAGCGGCGCTGTTCGCGCTGGATGCCGAAACCGCCCACGAACTCACGCTGAAGAACCTGCAGCGCGCCCATCGCCTGGGGCTGACCCGCTGCGCGGGCCCGGTGCCGCTCGCCCCCAGGACCGTGATGGGCTTGCGCCTGCGCAACCCGGTCGGCCTGGCGGCCGGCCTGGACAAGAACGGCGAATTCATCGACGCCCTGGGCACCCTGGGCTTCGGCTTCATGGAAGTGGGCACGGTCACGCCGCGCGCGCAATCCGGCAACCCCAAGCCGCGCATGTTCCGCCTGCCCGAGGCCGGCGCCCTCATCAACCGGCTGGGTTTCAACAACCACGGCCTGGACGCCTTCATCGCCAACGTGCGCAAGAGCGACTTTCGGCGCCAAGGCGGCGTGCTGGGGCTGAACATCGGCAAGAATGCCGATACCCCCATCGAGCAGGCCGCCGACGACTACATCGCATGCATGCGCGGCGTGTACCCGCATGCGGACTACATCACGGTGAACATTTCGTCGCCCAACACCAAGAACCTGCGCGCACTGCAGGCCGGCGACGAGCTGGAGCAGTTGCTCGGCCGGCTGCGCGACACGCGGCTGGCGCTTGCCGACGAGCATGGCCGCCACGTGCCGCTGCTGGTGAAGATCGCGCCCGACCTGGACGACGAGCAGATCGACGTCATCGCCGATACCCTGCCGCGCCTGGGAGTGGAGGGCGTGATCGCGACCAACACGACGCTCTCGCGCGAAGCCGTGACCAACCTGCCGCACGGCCAGGAGGCGGGGGGGCTGTCGGGCCGGCCCGTGCACGAGAAGTCCCTGCGCGTGATTGGCCGGCTGCGCGAGCGCAGCGGCACGGCGCTCGCGATCATCGGGGTGGGCGGCATCTTCTCGGGCGACGACGCCAAGGCCAAGATCGCGGCCGGCGCCGACGCCGTGCAACTCTACACCGGCCTCATCTACCACGGCCCCGCCCTCGTGCGCGAATGCGTGCGCGCGCTGCAGCGCTGAGCGCGCAATGACGGGCAGGCGCGGCCTGCGCTCCGGCCAGAAAACGAGAAAGGCCCCGTCTTCGACGGGGCCTTTCATTGCGCTAGCCGGTGGTGCCGCTTTGGCGTCACCGGCTGGTCAGCGTACCGGGCGCGAGCCTCAGGCAGTGCGGCGCGTGCGGTTGGCTGGCGCCGGCTTGGCGGCCTCGGCCACTTCGAACGTGGCGTTGGCCGCAGCGTTGATATTGGACTCGGTGACTTCGGCAGCCTGCTTGGCCGCCTTGGAGAACGAGTCGTAGGCGGAGGTGGCAGTGGCCAGCGAGGACTTCATGAGCGCAACCGCGCTCTCGGAACCCGCGGGCGCCATCTTGGAGAACTGCTCGACAGCGTCGGCGAAGTGCTTCTGGCCTTCGGCCATCTGGGTTTCGGCCAGCTTGGCGATCTCGGTCTGCACGCCGGACACGATGTCGTAGACGTGCTTGCTGTAGGCCATCAACTTGTCGGCGCTGGGCTGGGCCAGCGAGCTGGCGTAGGCGAAGGCCTGCTGGGTATCTTCCAGCGACATCATCTCTTGCGCTTTCTGCGCGGATTCGTCGAACGACGCCTTGGCCACGCGCAGGTTCAGGTCGACCAATTTCTCGAAACCGCTGAAGGCGGCCGTTTGAATGGCGAGTAGGGTGTCGAGCGACGCTTTTTGGTTGGCCAGGATTTGCGGTGGGACGGCGGACATACGTGGTCTCCTCGTTGAGGGATGCTACGTTGAATGTGGTCGCCCACTACGGCTCGGGCGATGGCTGGCGGCGCATGCGGCGCGACTGCACGGTATTTTTGCTGCACTGCACAAGGCTCATTCTACCAACGCTCGCCACAATGTCAACATGGGAATGAACATTGCCGTGCGAGTGCGCGCAGGCCTCTCGTGATTGCGACGCAGCATGACGGCGCGGGTTTCCGGCTCGACCGTTGTCCCGATCCCATGGTTCCGGGTCGACGCACCCAGGGAGTTGTTGCATTCAGATGCAAAGTAGGCAGGCTTCGTGACGTTTCCCTGCCCGGTACAGGGTATTCCCGCTATTCAGCCGCGCAGCGACTCCTGATACTTCCATCACTGACAGCTTGCTTTCAGCATCGCACCCGATGGAAGGACGTCGGCGCACCACCCGGCGCCGCCGTCGCGATGAAAACCGCCTACAAGGAGTTGGCAATGCGTTTGAAGTCCTACCTGGCAGCCGGCATCTTCGGTCTCGCCGGTCTGAGCACCTTCGCCGCGCACGCGGCAGAGTATCCCGCCCGGCCGATCAACATGGTCGTCCCCTTCGCTGCGGGCGGCCCGACCGACAGCGTGGCGCGAGCCCTGGCCGAGGCGATGCGCCCCGCCCTGGACCAGACCGTGATCATCGAGAACAAGGGCGGCGCCGGCGGCACGCTCGGCACGTCCTACGTCGCGCGCGCCAATCCCGACGGCTATACCGTGCTGCTGATGCACATCGGCTTCTCCACCGCGCCATCGCTCTACAAGAACCCCGGGTACAAGGTCGAGGATCTCGAGCCGATCGGCCTGGTCGTCGACGTGCCGATGACCATCATCGCGCGTTCGGACTTCCCGCCCAACAACATCCAGGAGTATGTCGAGTACGTGCGCGCCAACAAGGACAAGGTCTCGCTGGCCAACGCCGGCGTGGGCGCGGCCTCGCATCTGTGCGGCACCATGCTGATGAGCGCGCTCGGGCTCGATCTGCTCACCGTGCCGTACGGCGGCACGGCGCCCGCCATGAAGGATCTGCTCGGCAAGCAGGTCGATACGCTGTGCGACCAGACCACCAACACCACCGCGCAGATCACCGGCAAGACGGTCAAGGCCTACGCCGTGACCAGCCTGGAGCGCGTGCCCACCCTGCCCGATCTGCCTACCATGGACGAATCGGGCTACAAGGGCTTCCAGGTCGGTATCTGGCATGGTTTCTGGGCGCCCAAGGGCACGCCCCAGCCGGTCCTGGACAAGCTGCAATCCGCGCTGCAGACGGCCATGAAATCCGAGAGCTTCCAGAAGCGGATGACCGAGCTCGGCGCGCGGGTGATGGTCGATGACGCCAATCCGCAGGCCCTGACCACCCTGGTGCAGCAGCAAGTGCCGCAATGGGAGAAGCTATTCAAGGACGCAGGGGTCGAACCGCAGTAAGCCGCGGCTGAACACCGGATCCTTGCCCGCATGACACCGAGGCCGCCCCGTGGGGCGGCCTCGGTGCTTTGCCGGCCGCGGGGCCGACGCTGCGGCCTACTCGCCGTGATAACCGAGCGCGTGCGAGATGTCGCTCGCGGTCTCGATGAGATCGTCGAGCCAGGCGTCCTCGAGCCGGCTCGCGGGGGCCGACAGCGACAGCCCTGCCACCAGCCTCCCGGATTCGTCGCGTATGCCCGCGGCGATGCAGCGCACGCCCAATTCCAGTTCTTCGTTGTCGCGCGCATAGCCGTGCCGCCGCACCAGGCCCAGGTCGCGCTCGAGCAGGACCAGGTCGGTCAGGCTGTTGCGGGTATTGCCGGCCAGCCCGGTGCGCACCGCATAGGCGCGAACCTGGCGGTCGTCGGCGGCGGCGAGAAAAAGCTTGCCGGTGGACGTCAGGTGCAGGGGCGCGCGGCCCCCGATGGCGCGCACCACCTGCATGCCCGAACGCTCGCTGTAGGCGCGGTCGATGTAGACGATCTCGTCGCCCTGGCGCACCGACAGGTTCACCGTCTGCCCCGTGCGTTCGTGCAACTGGCGCATGTGCTCGAGCGCCACCTCGCGCACATCGAGCCGCGTCTTGACCAGATGGCCCAGCTCGAGCAGGCGCATGCCCAGGCTGTAGCTGCCGTTGTCGGTACGCTCGATGAGCCTGCCGGTGGCCAGATCGTTGAGGATACGGTGCGCGGTGGACGGATGCAGATCCGTCGCGAGTGCGAGTTCTTTCAGGGTGACGGGGCCGGAGCGATCGGCCAACGCATCCAGGAGACGCATGGCCCGATCCAGTACCTGGATCGCGACCCGGGGCTGTGGGGCGCTGACTTCGGGCAATCCGGTGGCTAGAGCACGGTGGCTGGACATGGTTCTCATACCTGCGAATGGCGCACAGTGTAGCGCCAGGCCACGGTCGAAGCGACTTTCTTGCCACGACTCCTGCGCCGCGCTGCAGGCATCACACGGAGAACTCGGCGCCCAGGCGGGCAGCCTGTTCGCGCAGGTACTGCAGCGCCTCGGCGGCCTGGACCGGATCGCCCTTCACGCCGAGCTCGATGTGCGCACGGCCGCCCGAGCCCATGCTCGGCAGGCTGAAGCTGCGCACCCCCCAGCGCTGCTCGACCTCGCGCAGTGCCGGCGTGATGCGCGACTCGGGCAGACCGTAGACCACGAAGCTGTGCTCCACCCGCGGCGTCTTGTGATGCAGGGCCACATAGCGGGTGTCCAGCGTGGCCTCGATCATCGGCCAGGCCATCACCGGAAAACCGGGGGCGAACGTATGGTCGCGAATCCAGAAGCCGGGGATGCGGTTGTAGGTGTTGGCGACGATCTCGCTGCCTTCGGGAAACTCGCCCATCAGCAGGCGCTGGCGGTTCTCCGGCGTGCTCATGTCGGCCGAACCCTGACCCTGGGCGGCCATGTCGGCGCAGCGCGCCGCGATCAGCGCCTCGGCCTCCGGATGCAGCACGAGCGGCAAGCCGAGCGCGGCCGCGACCGCCTGGCGCGTCTTGTCGTCCGGGGTGGCGCCGATTCCGCCGCAGGAGAACACGATGTCGCCGGAGGCGAAGCTGCGCTCGTAGGTCTGCACCAGCAGGTCCTCGTCGTCGCCGACGATCTGCGCCCAGGCGAGTTGCAGGCCACGGGCGCCGAGCAGTTGGATCACCTTGGCCACGTGCTGGTCCTGGCGCCGTCCGGAAAGGATCTCGTCGCCGACGACGATGACCCCGATACGCCTGTCTTTCGCATTGCTCTGCATGATGTCACATCCTGGGCAATTGCCGGCCGGCGGGCCCGGCCACCGGCGCGATGGGCGCAGCGGTCAGGTCCACGATGGGCGGCGGCTGGTCGCGCTCGCGCAGACGCCGCAGCGCGTCCAGGGCGAAGTGCGCAAAGAACAGCGAGGAGAACACGGGCAGAAAGAACCACGCCGGCGGCAGCAGGCTCAACAGCGCGCAGATCAGGCCCATGATCCAGAATTCGGCATTGTGGCGCGCAAGCAGCTCGCGCCGCTCCTCGCGCGTGGCGAAATCGGCCGTGGCGTCCAGGCGCAGCATGCGGGTGAAAGCGAAGCTCCACCACAGCACGGGCAGGACCACGGCCAGCGGCGGCAGCAACCACAGCGGCATGGTGAAGAGCCAGCCCACGCAGAAGATGCTGACGACCCAGATCGCGTTCCAGGTGCTCGCCACCAGCGCCAGTTCGCCGCGCTTGGCCACGTCGGCATAGGGGCCGAGCTTGAGATGGCGCAGCACCAACGGCATGACGAACACCGCTGCGATGGCCACGCCCAGGATCCCCGAGGCCGGCAGCAGGATCGCCGCAGCGAGCAGGGGCGCGAGCCACAGCTTCAGCGAGATGAGGCCGACGGCGACCAGCCAGGAGTCGACCTGCTGCACCATCGGCCATTCGAAGACCGTCGTGCCCAGCCAGGCCACGACCGCGTCCCAGAACAGCCAGACGAGCGCGATCGAGCCCAACAGCACAACGAGGAAAGGCAGCAGCAGCGCGAACAGCATGCGCGGGTGCATCTGCGAAACCACAGCGCGCGAGAACGCCCGCGTGACGGCGCCGACACGGCTCGCCGGGGTGGGGGAATGATTCGACATGGACGCAGTTTACTCCGGGGCAGACGGCCCGATGATGCTGGCGCGGCGGTGGCGGCGGCGGCGGCGGGGCGCGCGCCGCCGATGCCCGCCGCAGCGGCGACGCTCTACAATGCCGGCTCGGTCCTTTGCGTTCTGTCCATGTACCTGCCCGGCCAACCCGATCTCGCCTCCCGCCTGCGCCAGCCCGACGTGCTGCTCGTCGCCTGCCTGTGCGCGCAATGGTGCGGTACCTGCCGCGAGTACCAGGACAAGTTCGGCGAGCTCGCCACGCGCCTGCCGCGGGCCACCTTCGTCTGGGTGGACATCGAGGACGAGCCCGACCTGCTGGGCGACGAGGACATCGAGAACTTCCCCACCCTGCTCGTGCAGGATGCAAGCGGCGTGCGCTTCTACGGCACCATGCTGCCGCACATCGGCCACCTGGAGAAGCTGCTCGCCAGCGTGGCGGCCGACCCCGGCGCACACGCGAGCGGGCCGGACCTGCTCGCCGCGTTGCGCGAAGACTGAGCGAGCGGCACGCTCGGTACACCGACGGCCCTTGCACCGTACGACCGCCCCCGCCGTGCCGGTGCGACGCACCGCCCCGCAAGTTTTCCCCATCCGCAGTGGACAACCCTTTGGGCAAGTGTGTACAGACTGTGGAAAGCCAGTATCCATGCGGGTTTGCGGCGGGTGCACAAAAATCAGGCAGCCCGGCGCGCCGACAGTGGACCAAGGCGGCGGCGGCCTTGAGCAAGCGGGCGTCCCGGCTGTCGAACACCCGCCCCTGCAACCCCTGCCCGGTTCGGCCGGCCCCCAAAGCAACGGGCCCCTGTCTTGTATAGACAGGGGCCCGTTGATGTCCGGCGGGGCTGCTCGCGGCCCTTCGGCAATGGTGTTGCCCGGATGGACGGCCGAGACGGCCGGCCATCCGGCGCGCCGCCTTACTCGGCCGGCGTGACCGGTGCGCTCGCGCCCGTCTGGGCCTCGAGGCCGCCGATGGCCTTGATCGACAGGCGCAGGCGGCCCTTGTCGTCGGCTTCGATGACCTTGACGCGCACGACCTGGCCGACCTTCAGCACATCGTTGATGTTCGCGATGCGATAGTTCGCGATCTCGGAGATGTGCAAGAGGCCGTCGCGGCCCGGCAGCACCTGGACGATGGCGCCGAAATCCAGCAGACGCAGCACGCTGCCTTCGTACACCTGGCCGACTTCGACGTCGGCGGTGAGATCGGCGATGCGGCGTTCGGCCTCGCGCGCCTTGTCCAGGTCGGCGCTGGAGATGATGATCGTGCCATCGTCCGAGATGTCGATCATGGTGCCGGTTTCCTCGGTCAGCGCACGGATGGTGGCACCGCCCTTGCCGATCACGTCGCGGATCTTCTCGGGGTTGATCTTCATCGTCAGCATGCGCGGCGCGAACGCGGACAGCTCACCGCGCGAGGTGTCGATCGCGGCTTTCATCTTGTCCAGGATGTGCAGACGGCCTTCGCGGGCCTGGGCCAGCGCAACCTGCATGATTTCCTTGGTGATGCCCTGGATCTTGATGTCCATCTGCAGGGCCGTGATGCCGTTGACCGTACCAGCCACCTTGAAATCCATGTCGCCGAGGTGATCCTCGTCGCCCAGGATGTCGGTCAGCACGGCGAAGCGGCCACCGTCCTTGATGAGGCCCATGGCCACACCCGCGACGTGCTCCTTGATGGGCACGCCGGCGTCCATCATGGCCAGGCAGCCGCCGCACACCGAGGCCATCGACGACGAGCCGTTGGATTCGGTGATCTCGGACACCACGCGGATGGTGTACTGGAAATCCGCCGGCGCCGGCAGCAGCGGCACCAGGGCGCGCTTGGCCAGGCGGCCGTGGCCGACCTCGCGGCGCTTGGGCACGCCGATGCGGCCCGTCTCGCCGGTGGCGAACGGAGGCATGTTGTAGTGGAACAGGAAGCGGTCGCGATACTCGCCCATCAGCGCATCGATGATCTGCTCGTCCTGCTTGGTGCCCAGCGTGGCGATGACCAGGGCCTGGGTTTCGCCACGGGTGAACAGGGCCGAACCGTGGGTGCGCGGCAGCACGCCCAGGCGGATCTCGATCGGACGCACGGTGCGCGTATCGCGGCCGTCGATGCGCGGCTCGCCGTTCAGGATCTGGCCGCGCACGACCTCGGCTTCCAGGTCGAACAGGATGTTCTCGACGGCGACCGAATCCGGGGCGGCTTCGCCGCGGGCTTCGGCATCCGCGGCCAGGCGCTGCAGCACCTCGGCGGTGACTTCGCGCAGGCGCAGCGTGCGCTCCTGCTTGACGCGCAGTTGGTAGGCGCCCTTGATGCCTTGCTCGGCAGCGGCGCGCACGGCGGCGATCAGCGTCTCGTTGCGGGCAGCCGGCTGCCAGTTCCACTCGGGCTTGCCGCCCTCGCGCACCAGCTCATGGATGACGTCGATGACCTTCTGCATCTGCTCGTGGCCGTAGACCACGCCGCCGAGCATGATTTCCTCGGAGAGCTGATCGGCCTCGGACTCGACCATCAGCACGGCGGCTTCGGTGCCGGCGACGACCAGGTCCATCTTGGACGACTTGAGCTGGGTGGCGGTCGGGTTGAGCACGTACTGGCCGTCGACGTAGCCCACGCGGGCCGCGCCGATCGGGCCGTTGAACGGCAGCCCGGAGATGGCCAGCGCGGCGGACGCGCCGATCATGGCCGGGATGTCGGGATCGATCTCGGGGTTCACCGACAGCGTGTGGATGACCACATGCACGTCGTTGTAGAAGCCTTCCGGGAAGAGCGGACGCAGCGGACGGTCGATCAGGCGGGAAGTGAGGGTTTCCTTCTCGGAAGGCTTGCCTTCGCGCTTGAAGAAGCCGCCGGGGATGCGGCCGGCGGCGTAGGTCTTCTCGATGTAGTCGACCGTGAGGGGGAAGAAATCCTGGCCGGGCTTGGCTTTCTTGGAGCCCACGACGGTTGCCAGGACGACGGTATCTTCCACTGTCACGAGCACGGCGCCGGAGGCCTGCCGTGCGATCTCGCCGGTTTCCAGCGTGACGGTGTGCTCACCGTACTGGAACGTTTTGGTCACTTTGTTGAACATGGCGATATTCCTTGCATAAAAAAACCGTGGCCGTGGCGATCAGATCGCCACGACCACGGTTGCGTTCGACAAGGCCGAACGGCGGATCACTTGCGCAGGCCGAGCTTTTCGATCAGCGAGCGGTAAGCGTCGGCGTTGCGACCCTTCAGATAGTCGAGCAGCTTGCGACGGCGGCTCACCATGCGCAGCAGACCACGGCGCGAGTGGTGATCCTTCTTGTGTTCCTTGAAGTGCTCGGTGAGCTCATTGATGCGCGCGGTGAGCAGCGCAACCTGAACTTCGGGCGAACCGGTGTCGCCTTGGGCACGTTGAAATTGCCCAACGATTTCAGCCTTCTTGATGTCGGCTACGGACATGTTCCTCTCCAGACGTGCGGCAGGGCCGAGGCGCCCAGCCGTGTAGGTGCAAAAAAAACGGAAGGCAGAGCCATCCACGAGCAGCGCAACATGCGCCCCCCGCCGCGGGAATCAAGCTTGCTGGCCGGAAGAGGCCACACGGGCCTGCCGGCGATACACCGACAAGCCCGATCCGATTTCCCGATGCGGGGGTTTGTGCTGGCCTGCGTCTAGCCTCAGACGGCCGTCGAGCCTCGTACAGCAGCCGAGCTAACGGCAGTCGACCCGAAACGGCACCAGCAGCAAAATCCTGATGGCAGATGCGCCAATATCGAACGCACGAGCCAGACCCGGCATTCTACCCTAAAATCGGTCCGCATTCGGCCAACGCTGTATGTGTGCCCTGCAGGAGCGTATCCATGACCCATCACCGCCCTCTTTCCTTCGCCTCGTGCGCGCTTGCGGCCGCGGCTGTTCTGGCAGGCTGTACCACACTGGAGCAGCGCCTGCCGCCCGGCACCGCCACGGACGCGGTGGTGGCCGCCATGGGCAAGCCCAGCCTGAGCTGCCCGCTGCCCGACGGCGGCCAGCGCCTGGTGTGGTCCGGGCAGCCGTTTCGCCAGGCTTCCTGGGCCGCCGATGCCGGGCCGGACGGCCGCACCACCGGCGTACAGCAGGTGCTGACGGACGCGGGTTTCGCGCAGTTGCGTACGGGCGAGTGGAACCGCGACCGCGTGCGGTGCACCTTCGGCCCGCCGGCGCAGATCGGCGCAGTCGGATCCTTCGGACATCCCCAGGAGGTGTGGTCCTACGCCTACAAGCAGGACACGGTCTGGAACTCGCTCATGCACGTGCATTTCGACGACGCCGGCTACGTCACGCGCGTCTACCCCGGGCCGGACCCGGCCTACGACCCGGATCGCGGCATGTTCGGCGCGCTCTGAGAACCGGCGCGCAGCCCGTACGAAAGCGAGGGCGCCATGGGCGCCCTCGCTGCGTTTTCGGCCCCGGGGCCGGGTCTGGCCGCCGGGAAGTATCAGGCCGTCGGCGGCGCCGGCGGCTCGCGCCGCGTACGCAGCTTGCGCGCACGCTGCCAGCGCGCGGCGAGCAGGACCCAGCCGGAGAGCCCGTAGATCACGAAAAGGCCGAACAACACCATGGGCGGGTTGGTCGACACGAACACGAACACCAGCACCATGACCAGGATCACCCAGAACGGCACGCTGCGCCCGAGGGTGAAGGTCTTGCCGCTGTAGAACGGCGCGTTGGACACCATGGTGAGCCCCGCATAGACCGTGACGACGAAGGCCACGCCGGGCAGCCAGGCGTCCGAGATGTGCATGCGGTTGTCGGCGGCCAGCCAGACGAAGCCCGCCACCAGCGCGGCGGCCGACGGGCTGGGCAGGCCCTGGAAGAAACGCTTGTCGACGACACCGATGTTGGTATTGAAACGCGCCAGGCGCAACGCGGCGCAGGCCACGTAGACGAATGCCGCCAGCCAGCCCCAGCGGCCCAGCGTGTTGAGGATCCAGACGTACATCACCAACGCCGGCGCCACCCCGAAGGCGATCATGTCGGACAGCGAGTCGTACTGCTCGCCGAAGGCCGACTGGGTGTTGGTCAGGCGCGCCACGCGACCGTCCATGCCGTCGAGCACCATCGCGACGAAGATCGCGATGGCGGCGGCCTCGAACTGGTTGTTCATGGCCTGCACGATGGCGTAGAACCCGGCGAACAGGGCCGCCGTCGTGAAGGCGTTGGGCAGCAGGTAGATGCCGCGGCGGCGGCGCTCTTGGGCGTCTTGATCAATCATGCGCGGCCAGGGCTTGCGTGGATGGAGCATGGAAGCGAGCAGGCATCATGCCTGCGCCGTCGCGGCTGCCGCACCGGCGTAGGCGCGCGGCAGGTCGGCCAGGATGGTGGAGGTGGCGCTCACCTTGTCGCCGATCGCCACGCGGGGCACGCTGCCCGGCGGCAGGTACACATCGACCCGCGAGCCGAAGCGGATGAAGCCGTAGCGCTGGCCGCGCGCGACCGCGTCGCCGGGCTGCACGTAGCAGAGGATGCGCCGCGCGACCAGCCCGGCGACCTGCACGCAGGTGACCCGCTCGCCCGAGGCGGTGTCGATGACCAGCGCGTTGCGCTCGTTCTCCAGGGAAGCCTTGTCCAGGTCGGCATTGACGAACTTGCCGGGGAAGTACTCCAGGTGCGTGATGCGCCCGTCGACCGGGATCCGGTTGGAGTGCACGTTGAAGACGTTCATGAACACGCTGATCTTCACCGCTTCGCGCTTTGCGTAGGGGTCGTGGGTGGTCTCGACCGACACGATCCGCCCGTCGGCCGGCGCGAGCACCGCGTCGGGCGGCTGCGGCACGTGGCGCGGCGGATCGCGGAAGAACTGGATCACGAAGACCGCGGCCAGCCAGAAGATCAGCGACCACGCCCCGAAAAGGATCGTCGCAACGAGCGCCACGACGAGAACTATGGCGATATGAGGCCAGCCTTCGCGGGCGAGGATCGGGTGCGGGTAGTTGGGCTTTTGCATGGGCGGGTGCGGAATTAAACGCTATCATTGTACGATTGAGACGAGCGCGCAGGCTGCTTTCTGCGCCCGATCGTGCGATCCGCCCGCGCCAGGGTGCCCTTGCCAGGGGCGCGACCCCGGGCAAATCCCTAGCCGGCAGACCTCCACTCTTGCTTACTTACGCCCCGCGCCGCCAAGGCCCGGGGCCCCCGATACACCATGCGCCTATTGCTTGCCCTGCTGCTGCCCTGGCTGCAGTTCTTCACCATCGGCCGCCCCTTCGCGGGCATCATCTGCCTGATCCTGCAGATCACCCTGATCGGCTGGATTCCGGCGGCGATCTGGTCCGTCTACGCCCTGAGCCAGTACAAGACCGACCAGAAGATCGATCGCGCCCTGGGCGGCCGTTCCTGATTCCGGAATCGCCATGGCACTCACCCAGCGCGAAACGCTCGCCCTGCCCGACGGCGGCGACAAGCTGCTCCTGCACTCGTGCTGCGCCCCCTGTTCGGGCGAGCCGATGGAGGCGCTGCTCGCCTCGGGCATCGAGTTCACGATCTTCTTCTACAACCCCAACATCCACCCCGAGCGCGAATACCTCATCCGCAAGGACGAGAACATCCGCTTCGCCGAGAAGCACGACATTCCCTTCGTCGACGCCGACTACGAGACCGAACCCTGGTTCGAGCGCGTCAAGGGCCTGGAGAACGAGCCCGAGCGCGGCGAACGCTGCACCGTGTGCTTCGACATGCGCTTCGAGCGCACCGCGCTCTACGCCCATGAGCACGGCTTTCCGGTCATCACCAGCTCGCTCGGCATCTCGCGCTGGAAGAACATGAACCAGATCAACGACTGCGGGCTGCGCGCGGCCGCGCGTTATCCGGGCATGAGCTACTGGACCTACAACTGGCGCAAGAAGGGCGGCTCGGCACGCATGATCGAGATCAGCAAGGACGAGGGCTTCTACCAGCAGGAATACTGCGGCTGCGTGTACTCGCTGCGCGACACCAATCGTCATCGCCGCCAGAGCGGGCGCGCGGCGATCCAGATCGGCGTGAAGTACTACAGCCACGACAGCGACGACAACGGCAGCCTCTGAGTCCGCCGCCGTGGGTTCGGACGATCTGACGCCGGGGTTCTCGCGCCTGCCCCCACTGCTGCTGGTGGGCTGGGCGCTGGCGCTGCTCGCCCTCTTTCTCTCGCTGCAGCTACACCTGCTGATCGCGCTGTTCTCGGCACTGCTCGTGCACCAGTTGATCCAGTTGCTCGCGGCGCGCTTCGCCGGGCGTTTCACCGGGCGCGGCCACGCGCTGGCCGTGGCGGTTCTCGCAGCCCTGGTGGTCGCGGTCACCGCACCGCTGGTGCTGGCCGCGGTCGCCTGGCTGGCCAAGGCCGGCCAGCATCTGCCGCTGATCGAGGCGCGCGTGCAATCCGTGCTGGAGCAGGCGCACACGCAACTGCCGCCCTTTCTGCAGGAGTACCTGCCGCGCGACTTCGCGCAGATCCAGACCGGCATGCTCGAGTGGCTGCACCAGCACGTGGGCGAGCTGCAGCTTGCCGGCAAGACAGCCGCGAGCGCCGTCGTGCACATCATCGTGGGCGCGGTGCTGGGCGGGCTGGTGGCGTTCGAGGAGCAATGGCAGCCCGAACGGCTGCGCCCGCTGGCGCGCACGCTCGCGCGGCGCGCCGCCCTGCTCGGCCAGTCGTTCCGGCAGGTGGTGTTCGCCCAGGTGCGCATCTCGGCGCTGAACACCGCCTTCACGGCGATCTTCCTCATGCTGGTGCTGCCTGCCTTCGGCGTGCACCTGCCGCTGGTCAAGACGCTCGTGACGATCACTTTCGTCGCCGGGCTGCTGCCCGTGGTCGGCAACCTCATCTCGAACGCGGTCATCGTGCTGGTCAGCCTCTCGCTCTCGCTCTACGTGGCGATTGCCGCGCTCGTCTTCCTGGTGCTCATCCACAAGCTCGAGTATTTCCTCAACGCCCGCATCGTAGGCTCGCGCATCCACGCCCGCGCCTGGGAGCTGCTCGCCGCCATGCTGGTGATGGAAGCCGCCTTCGGCATCGCCGGGCTGGTCGCGGCCCCGGTCTACTACGCCTATATCAAGCGCGAGTTGAACGAGGTCGGGCTGGTGTAGCGTCCGGCTCGGCCCCACGCCGGGCCGCCCTGCCCCTGGGCCGGTGCCGTGCAGCGCGTACCGCCAGCGCGGCGTGCAGGCCGCCCAGCGCCAGCAGCGTCAGATCGAAGCCGGCGAACACCCAGTCGCCCGCGGCAAGGCTGGCGAACAGGCCCCGTTCGGTGCTCAGTGCGTTGAGCACCGGCAGCAGCACGAGCAGCGCCGCGGCCAGCCAGAGCTGCTCCAGCCAGGCCTGTTTGGCCGGGCGCAGCAGAGCATGCGCCAAGGCCACCGCCCAGGCGGCGAAGAACAGGTGGATCTCCCACTCGCCACGCTGCGGCAAGCCGGCGGGCAGCAGCCGGTTGCCCCAGAGAAACACCACCATGGCGATCGACAGACCCGCGATGCCGGCGATGTTCAAGCGCTCCACCAGCCGAAAGCCGAAATGGGGCCGCTCGGGATCGGGCAGCCTGGCGCGCCGCTTGACCGTCCACAGCACCAGCCCGGTGCCCACCATCGCGGTACCAGCCAGGCTGACGAGAAAGTACAGCCAGCGCACCCAGGGGTCGGCAAAGCGGCCCAGGTGCAGGGCATACACCACGCCGCGCGTTTCGGCCGCCGCGCCGACGCGATCCCTGGCCTGCAGCAGACTGCCCTTCACGCCGTCGAACAATAGGTACTGCGGGCTGGTGGAGACACGCTCGAAGTCGCCGCGGACCACCACCACGCGCGCCGCGGCATCGCCAGGATGGGTGACCGTCACCCGGCCGATGTTGTCCCGACCCCAGCGCGCCTGCGCCTGGCGCATCATGTCGGCGATGGGCGCCAGCGCAGCCTTCTCGCCGCTGGACTTGCCAGCGGGCACGTTGGCGTTCATCTGCGCGGTCAACGTCTGCCGCTCGGCGGGCGTCCTGAAAGCCGCATCGCTGCCCCAGGGCATGTAGAGCAGCATCAGCGTGACCAGCCCGCTGTAGGTGATCATCAGGTGAAACGGCAACCCGAACACCGATAGTGCGTTGTGCGCGTCCAGCCAGGATCGCTGGCCCTTGCCCCAACGGAAGGTGAAGAAGTCGACGAAGATCTTCTTGTGCGTGATGACGCCGCTCACGATGGCCACCAGCATGAACATCGCGCACAGGCCCGCCAGCCAGCGGCCCCACGGCACGGGCATGTAGTGGAACTGAAAATGGAAGCGATAGAAGAAGTCGCCCCCGGCGGTGTCGCGCGCTTCTACCTTCTGGCCGGTGGCCGGGTCGAAGACGGCGCTCGCGAAGCCGCGCCGGCCGGGAATTCGCGGGTTCGCCCAGGACGCCGAGGCGACGTTGTTGCGCGCGCCCGGCGGAGTGAAGCTCCATTGCGGGCTGTCCGGCGCGAGCACGGACATGGTGTCGGCCAGGCGCTGGACCACCTCGGCCGCATCGGGCACCTGCGCCTGCGCCGCCAGCTCGGGACGCATCCACTGTGACATCTCGTCGCGGAAGTAGGCCACCGTGCCGGTGAGGAACATGGCGTACAGGATCCAGCCGAGCAGCAGACCTGTCCAGATGTGCAGGTCGGACATGGTCTGGCGCAGGCCGGGCGCCTTTTTCGGAGGAAGTTTGCGGGCGGGGTGGTCTGGGTTCATGGGGCAGCGCTGCCGTTGGCGGCCAGGCTGCCGGCGCACGGGCGTCGAACCCTGCGCCGGCCCTGGCCGCAACGACGACGGAAACTAGAAGTCGAAGGAAGCCGACAGCAGGAAGGTGCGCGGCGCACTCAGCGCCGCGCCGCCGTTCACGGCGATCCAGTAGTCCTTGTCGAACACGTTCTCCACGTTGGCGCGCAGCGTCACGTCCTTGCCGGCGATCCGCGTGGCATAGCGCGCGCCCACGTCGTAGCGCGTCCAACCGCCCGCCCGCTGCGTGTTGGCAGCGTCGAGATAGGCCGCGCCGGTCCGGATGGCCCTGGCACTGAGCGTCAGTTCGGGCAGAGCAGGCAGGTTCCACTCCAGGCCCAGATTGGCCTGCAGCTTGGGCACGCCCGCGGCCTGATTGCCCTCGTTGACGCCGCCCGCAGTGCGGGTCAGTTCCGCACGGACGTAGCTCAGGCCGCCGAGCACGCTGACGTGCGGGGTCACCTTGCCGAACACGCTCCATTCGACGCCGCGGTTGCGCTGCTCACCGTCCTGGCTATAGCGCCGCGTGACCGGATCGATGACCTGGGTCGGCTGGGCGATCTGGAACAGGCTGACCGTAGTCGCGAAATCGCCGAAATCCTTTTTCACACCGAGCTCGTACTGCCGGGTCTTGAACGGCGGGAACATCATGCCGTCGTCGGGCGACGTCGCGTCACGGACGGTGGAACCCTGCAGCAGCCCTTCGACGTAGTTCGCGTACAGGGAAACGTCGTGCCATGGCCGTACCACCACGCCGACCATGGGCGTCAGGGCATCGTCCTTGTAGTGGACCATCCCGCCCCGCGCCTGGCCCTCCTGTTCGACGTACTGCTTGCGCACGCCCAGGATCAGGCGCAGCCGGTCGTCGCTGAACGACAGGGTATCGGCAATGCCCACACTTTTTCTGTCGGTGCTGCCGCTCCTGACCCAGTCGCCCCAGGTCGGCACGTCCGGCCACACGCCCGGCAGGGGTTCGTAGATGCTGCCCGGAATCGAGGGGCCGACGCCGCTGTTGCGCCCGCTCTCGCGCGCGAGAGCGCGCTGATGGTAGCGGTCCGCGGTGAACGCCAGCCTATGCTGCACAGGGCCCGTGGCGAAGTCGGCATGGACGCCCATCTGGACATTGGTGTTGTTCACGCCGTAGGCGTCCGTGGTGATTGCGCCCACGTAACTGCCGTCCGGCATCACGTCGGTGATGCTCAGGGCCGCCACGTCCGAGCGCGACTTCAGATAGCCGGCGGCCACATAGCCCGACACCGACTCGCTGAAATCGTACTCGGCGCGCAGAGCCGCGGTGGACTCCTTGTGGTCGGCCTTGCCGCCCAGCAGCGTGGCGCTGTCCGATTCGGGCGGGCGCGGGATGTCGGGCGTGGCGAAGACGAACGAATAGGGGGACACGTTCTTGAGCTTCGCGTTCTGGTGGAGAAGATCCAGCGACACCCTGAGCCGGTCGCCGCGATAATCCAGCGCCGCGGAGCCCATCCCCAGGCGCCCGCTCTGCTGGTCGACCGGCGTGTCGCCGTCCCGGTAGACTCCGTTGACGCGCACGCCCCAGGCCTGGTCCTGGCCGAAGCGGCGCCCGGCGTCCAGGTGTGCGGTGTACTCGCCGTCCGACATATAGCCGGCGCTCAGGCGCGTCAGAGGTTCGTTCGTCGCCCGCTTGGGCACGAGATTGACGTCGCCGGCGATGCTCGTGCCCATCCCGGTGAGCAGCGCGTTCGGCCCCTTGAGCACTTCGACCCGCTCCAGGGCCTCCACGGGTTGCCGATAGCCGGGGAAGACGCCACGCAGACCGTTGAACGAGGCATCGAAAGTGGCGAACGGCAGGCCCCGGATGAAGAACGCATTGGACGCCTGCCCGAACTTGCGCCCGGAATCGCGCACCGAAGGATCGCCGACCAGGACGTCGGCGATCATCTGCGCCTGCTGGTTCTCCATGAGTTCGGCGGTATAGCTGGTCTGGCTGAACGGCGTGTCCATGAAGTCCAGATTGCCCAGCAACCCCACCCGTGCGCCGCGGGCCACCTGCCCGCCCGCATAGGGCGCCGGCAGTTCCGCCTGCAACAGCTCGGCGCCGGCCGTCACCGTCACGGCTTCCAGCGTCGCGACGGGTGCGTTGCCGCGGCGGATCGAGACGCCAGAGCCGCTGGCCGCTGCCGTCAGGCCCGAGCCCGCCAGGGCGCGCTCCAGCGCCTGGCCCAAGGTCATGGACCCTTGCAGGGCGGGCGCGGTCTTGCCGGCGGCAAGATCGGCATCGAGCCCGATACCGACGCCGGCCTGGCGTGCCAGCGCATCAATGGTCGCGGCCAACGGCTGAGCCGGCAGCGAGAGCTGCAGTTGCCGCCCGGTCACGGCCGCCGGAGTCTGCGCTACCGCGCCGTCGGGCGTGCCGATCAGAGCCAGCGCGGCCGCGCATGCGATCACCACGGCACCGGCCGACCATCCCGGCGCGCGCCGACGCGCCTGTTCGCGAAGGTGGCGAGGCGATGGGATTGAACTGCGGTCGATACGCGGTCGGTGCATGGAGATCGTCCTGAAGGAAAGGGTTTTCCGTGAAGACGTTCTCGACGGCGAATCACCGACAAATGAAATGCAACAGAAAGAAACGCGAACGACTGTCGTGGGCCCACCCTGCATCGCGCAGCCTGCGGAATCCGCTCCGGGGTCCGTCAGGGACGGGGATACAGCACGATCGCCCCGCTTTCCCTGACCACGCGTACGGGCAGTATGTCCGGCAGGTTTTGCAGGAAGGCGCTGGGATCCCGCGCGGGGAACGAACCGGTCAGACGCATATCGCGCAGCGCGGCGCTGTCGGCCAGCCGCAGCGGCCGGGGAAGATAGTCGTTCCAGCGGGCGATGGCTTGCGGTAGCGGCGTGCCGTTGAAGACCAGCCAGCCGTCGCGCCACGCGCCTACGCTTTGCGCCCGGACATGGGTGAGCCTGCCGAAGCCAGCGCCGTCGACTTCCACCGCCTCGCTGGCTTCGAGCACCATGTCCGACCCGGTCGGCGCATCGAACCGGGCATCGTTCCAACGCACCGCCCGCACCGCGACACGACCGTGGGCGACCTCGACTCGCATGCGCTGATCGCGCACGGCCACGCTGAAGACGGTGCCCAACACCCTTACATGCCCCCAATCGGTAACGACGACGAAGGGGCGCCCGGCGTCGGGCCGCACGTCGAAGCGCATCTCGCCGGCGAGCAGCCGCACCTCGCGGCGATGACGGTAGTAGGCGACTTGCCCCGTCGTGTTGGCGGCCAGATCGATGCGCGAACCGTCGAGCAGGTCATGCCCCAGTAATTGCCCGCGACCGGTGGCCAGCGCGTACTCGGCGATCGGCAACAGCCAGGCCCAGCGCATGCCCGCACCCATCGCAGCGGCCAGGCCGGCCACACCCAAAGCAGTGAGCGCCCGGCGTCTGGCGCGCGCCGGGCGCCCGAGCGGCAGCGGCACGCTGCCTTTCAACGCGCTCGCGTCCGTCGCGCTCCAGTATCGGCTGGCGGTCTCGAAGGCCGATTCGTGCTCGGGATTGGCCTGGCGCCATTCGGCCAGCTCACTGCGGGCGGCTTCGGCTTCGCATGGTTCGCCGTGCTGCGCGCGACCGATGAGCGACAGCGCGTGCTCGATCAGCCGGCGCGGCGGCGGCCGGGGTGTGGGTGCCGAGTGGGAAGTCGAAGCGCGTGAGGGCACGATAGGCTGGAACGAACGGACGCGCGATGCATCAGACGGCGCGCCGGCGCACGCAGTCCAGCACGCCGCGCACGACGTGCCGGTCGACGGCGAACGACGAAACACCCATGAACTCGCCCGCCTCTGCATAGCTGTAGCCGTAGATGCGGACCAGGATGAACGCCTCGCGGCGCCTGCGCGGCATCGCGGACATCCGCGCCAGCAAGCGTTCCAACTGTTGGCGGGCATCCACCTGCTGCTCGACGGATGGTGCGCTATCGCTGCTGACCAGCCGCAGCGTTTGCAGCATGCGTTCCTCGGCGGCGCGCCGGCGCACGTCGCTCACGGTGAGGTTCTTGCCGGTGCGAAAGAGCAGCGCGCGGGGATCGAACGCTACCGTACCGTCCGCATACATCTTCAGGACGCGGGCATACGCCTCCTGTACCACGTCGGCCGCCGCATCGCGGTCACCCAGCGACCTGGAAAAGAAACTGAGGAGTTCGGGGTAATGGTGAGCGACCAAAACTTGCCTCGGACAACGCGAGATGGCTGCCCGGCCGGGCAGCAAGCATCGCCGCAGCGGGTCGGGACTCGGATCTGGAAACGGAAAGCCCGTGCATTATAGTGTCAATAATGAGAATGCTTATCAATATAGGAATTACTTTTGCGAAGAAATCAGGCTGCGCCGAAACCCGTAACGGGCCGGTCTACCATGCACGCCGGACGACTGCCGCGACGCCCGGCCTTCCCGCCTACAATGACTCATCCGCATTCGCCGCGAGCAGGCCATGAACGAGCACAGCCACCAGATGTCGATGACCATCCTCATGACGCCCGACATGGCGAACTTCGCGGGCAACGTGCACGGTGGCACCATCCTGAAGTACCTCGACCAGGTCGCCTACGCCTGTGCCTCGCGGTACGCCGGCAGCTACGTGGTCACGCTCTCGGTGGACCAGGTCGTCTTTCGCCAGCCCATCCACGTCGGCGAGCTGGTGACCTTCTACGCCGCCGTCAACTACACCGGCCGCACCTCGATGGAAATCGGCATCAAGGTAGTGACGGAGGACATCCGCAACAAGGTCGAGCGCCACACCAATAGCTGCTACTTCACCATGGTCGCGGTCGGCGACGACGGCAAGCCGGTAACCGTGCCGCCGCTCGCGCCGCGCAACCACGAGGAACGCCAGCGCTTCGAGGCGGCCAAGCTGCGCCGCGAGCTGCGGGAGGAAATGGAACGCCGGCACGCCGAGATCAAGCGCGCGTTGAGCGGCGCCCCCGACAGCGGCGCCGGCTGAAGCCCGCCGCCGGCCGGGATGTCCTGGCGCTGACGCGCATCCTCGGCATCGATGTGCCGGGCTCTGGCCAGCACCTGCTCGGCAGCGCCAAAGGGTACGAACACGACACCGCCCTCGGCCTGGTTGTAGGCTTCGTGCGCGCCCATGCGCCGGTCAGGTCCTCCAGCGCCGCGTAGCCCGCCAGCACCGGTGCCGGCAGGCGTGGCCGGTGATGGAATCCCTGGCGCCGTACTGCGAGAACCGCGCCTTCCTGCTGTGCTCGCCCTACAAGGACCATGTGCTGTGCATCTACAAGGTCGGCGCCGACCAGATCCGCATCCAGGAGGTGGCGCGGCCGATCCTGCGCGGGCGCGGCACGGTGTTCCCGCTGTTCCGGGGCGCAGGCTCGCAAGCCATCCTGGCGCATTTGCCGACGCACACGATCAAGTCGCTGTACCTGGCGCACGCGAGCGAAATCGACGAGGCCGGACTGGGTTCGGACTGGAAGGCCTTGCTGCGCAGCCTGGGCTCGATCCGCAAGCAGGGTTACGCACGGACGGTGGGTCGCATGCAGGACGGCATGTACAGCCTCGCGGTGCCCGTGATCAAGCCGGGCATGCGCGTCGCCGGCAGCCTTCTCATGCTGGGCGATGCCAGCCCCGGCCAGTTCGAGGCGGATCTGGACCTCGTGCCGATGCTGCAGGCCAAGTCGGCGGCCATTGCGGCCGCCCTGGGCGACGAAGCGTGCTGAGCCCGTCGCGTCGCAATACGAACAGGCGCTTGCCCACCGCCTGCCATGGCCGGCATACTCCCCGGTCTTCAAGGAGACACGACCCATGCGTCATACGTTGCGCGCGCTGTGCGCCTGCCTAACCCTGGCCTGCGCGCCCGCGCTGGCCGCCGAGCCCCCGCTCACCCTCATCGTCGGCTATGCCCCCGGCGGCACCAGCGACCGCGTCGCCCGGCTGGTGGGCGACGGCCTGGCCAAGCGCCTGGGCACGCCCGTCATCGTCGAGAATCGCGCCGGCGCGGGCGGCCGCATCGCGGCCCAGCAACTGGCGCGCGCGGGCGCCGACGACAACCAGCTCATGCTGGCCAACCCGGCGGTGATGGTCGTCGCGCCCCTGGTGTACAGCAATCTCGGCTACGACGCGGCCAAGGATTTCCAGCCGGTGGCCATGACGGCGTCCTACCGCTTCGCGCTGGCGGTACCGGCCGGCTCGCCGATCAAGAACGCCAAGGATCTGGCCGACGTCGCCGCCAAGGACCCCGCCTTCAATATCGGCGTGCCGGCCACCGGCAGCCTGCCCCACTTCTTCGGTTTGATGCTGGGCGAAGCGCTGCAGGCCCAACCCGAGATCATCGGCTACCGTGGCTCGGCGCCCTTGCTGACCGAACTGCTCGGCGGGCACATCGGCTACGCGATCGACACCTACGACACGCTGGAACCGCAGCACGCGGCCGGCAAGGTCCGCATCGTCGCGGTATCCGGCACGCAGCGCGACACCGCGCAGCCCGACGTGCCGACCTTCAAGGAAAGCGGCATCGACCTGGACGGCGAAGGCTGGAACGCCTTCTTTGCGTCGGCGGCCATGCCCAAGGAGAAGGTCGAGCGCCTGGGCAGGGAGATCGCCGAGATCGTGGCCTCGCCCGCCTTCGCCGAAACCGCGCGCGCTCAACGGCTCGAGCCGGTGGAAGCCGGCCCGGCGCGCACCGGCGAGATCGTGCAGGCCTTCAACGAGCAGTGGGCGCCCGTCATCCAGGCGTCCGGCTTCAAGGCGACGGACTGACCGCGAGCCTGCAGCCGAGCCTCTCGTGGAGCTGGCGATGGAGCTGATCGACGTCATGGCCGCGGTCACCCTGCCGACGCGCTTTGGCGGCCCGGGGCTCGCACGCTGGCTGGCCGCCTGGCCACAAGGCGGAACTGGCCCTGGCCAATGCCGGGCGCAGCCTCATGGGCTCCTAGCTGCTGATCCAGATCGCCCAGGCACGCGCCCTGACCCTGCCCGTACTGGCCACGATGGCGGTGGCCCGGCGCAGCGGCGGGCTGCAGGTCTCGCTGCTGGCGGGATGGCGGGTTCTCATGGCGGTGCGACGTTTGTAGGCGGGCGTGCCGCCTCTCGCTGACGCTCAGTAGCGAGGAAAAAAAACCCCACCCAGGCTTTGCCCGGATGGGGTTGCACGCAACGGCCGAACGCCGCTCCGTTCGGCAGCGCGCCCGGCAGGCGCGCCGCTTCGATCAGTTCTTGCTCTGATCCACCAGCTTGTTCTTGGCGATCCAGGGCATCATCGGGCGCAGCTTGCCGCCGACGACTTCGATCTGGTGCTCGGCGTTCAGGCGGCGGCGCGATTGCAGCGTGGGGGCGCCGGCCTTGTTCTCCAGGATGAAGCTCTTGGCGTATTCGCCGGTCTGGATGTCCTTCAAGACTTCGCGCATCACCTTCTTGGTTTCTTCGGTCACGACGCGCGGGCCGGTGACGTACTCACCGTACTCGGCGTTGTTCGAGATCGAGTAGTTCATGTTGGCGATGCCGCCTTCGTAGATCAGGTCGACGATCAGCTTCAACTCGTGCAGGCACTCGAAGTAGGCCATCTCGGGCGCGTAGCCGGCTTCGACCAGGGTCTCGAAGCCGGCCTTGATCAGTTCGACGGTGCCGCCGCACAGCACGGCCTGCTCGCCGAAGAGGTCGGTCTCGGTCTCTTCGCGGAAGTTGGTCTCGATGATGCCGGCACGACCGCCGCCGTTGGCGCTGGCGTACGACAGGGCGATGTCGCGGGCGGCGCCGGACTTGTCCTGGTAGACGGCGACCAGGTGGGGCACGCCGCCGCCCTGGCTGTAGGTGCCGCGCACGGTGTGGCCGGGAGCCTTGGGCGCGATCATGATGACGTCGATGTCGTCGCGCGGCACGACCTGGCCGTAGTGCACGTTGAAGCCGTGGGCGAACGCGAGCGCGGCGCCCGCCTTGATGTTGGCGGCGACCTGGGTGTTGTAGACCTCGGCGATGTTCTCGTCGGGCAGCAGGATCATGACGACGTCGGCCTGCTTGACGGCGTCGGCCACTTCGGCGACCTGCAGGCCGGCGTTGACGGCCTTGTTCCAGGAGGCGCCGCCCTTGCGCAGGCCGACCACGACCTTCACGCCCGAATCATTCAGGTTGAGCGCGTGCGCATGGCCCTGCGAGCCGTAGCCGATGATGGCGACCGTCTTGCCCTTGATGAGGGACAGATCGCAATCCTTGTCGTAGAACACTTTCACTTGGTTTCTCCAGTTTCTTGCCGAGGCGCACCTGGCGCCCCTTCGTCGTTGTTGCGTTTAGAGCTTCAGGATGCGCTCGCCGCGGCCCACGCCGCAGCTACCGGTGCGTACGGTTTCCAGCACGGCCGTGCGGTCCAGGGCGTCGATGAAGGCGTCGAGCTTGCCCTGATCGCCGGTGAGCTCGACGGTATAGCTCTTGTCGGTGACGTCGATGATGCGGCCGCGGAAGATGTCCGCCATGCGCTTCATCTCTTCGCGCTCCTTGCCGACGGCGCGTACCTTGATGAGCATCAGCTCGCGCTCGAGGTGCGGGCCTTCGGTGAGGTCCACGACCTTGACCACTTCGACCAGGCGGTTCAGGTGCTTGGTGATCTGCTCGATCACGTCGTCGGAGCCGCGCGTGGCGATGGTCATGCGCGACAGGGTGGCGTCCTCGGTGGGCGCCACCGTGAGCGTTTCGATGTTGTAGCCGCGTGCCGAGAACAGGCCCACGACGCGGGAGAGTGCGCCCGGCTCGTTCTCCAGGAGCACGGAAATGACGTGTCTCATGCGTGCCTCCTTACAAGTCTTCGGAACCGAGCAGCATCTCGGTCAAGCCCTTGCCTGCCTTGACCATCGGCCAGACGTTCTCGGACTGGTCGGTGATGAAGTCGAGGAAGACGAGGCGCTTGCGATGCTTGCCGAAGGCTTCGCGGATGGCAGGCTCGACGTCGGCCGGGCGGTCGATGCGCAGGCCGACGTGGCCGTAGGCTTCGACCAGCTTGACGAAGTCGGGCAGCGCGTCCATGTACGACTCGGAGTAGCGCGAGCCGTAGTCGATCTGCTGCCACTGGCGCACCATGCCCAGGTAGCGGTTGTTCAGGCACAGCACCTTGGGCGTGAGGTGGTACTGCGTGCAGGTCGAGAGTTCCTGGATGTTCATCTGGATCGAACCTTCGCCGGTGATCACGGCGATGTCGGCGTCCGGATTGGCCATCTGCACGCCCATGGCGTAGGGCAGGCCCACGCCCATGGTGCCCAGGCCGCCGGAGTTGATCCAGCGGCGCGGCTCGTCGAAGCGGTAGTACTGCGCGGCCCACATCTGGTGCTGGCCGACGTCGGAGGTGACGAAGGCCTTGCCGCCGGTGACTTCCCACAGGGTCTCGATGACCTTCTGCGGCTTGATGACTTCGGTGGAGTCGGCGAACTTCAGGCACTCGCGGCCGCGCCAGGTCTCGACCTGGCGCCACCAGGGGGCGATGTCGGCGGATTCGAAACCACCCGCGGCGTCGAGCTGCTGGATGAGGTCGGCCAGGACTTCGCGCACGTCGCCGACGATGGGCACGTCGACCTTGACGCGCTTGGAGATCGAGGACGGGTCGATGTCGATGTGGACGATCTTGCGGGCGTTCTGCGCGAAATGGCGCGGATTGCCGATCACGCGGTCGTCGAAGCGCGCGCCGATCGCGATCAGCACGTCGCAGTGCTGCATCGCCATGTTCGCTTCGTAGGTGCCGTGCATGCCCGGCATGCCGACGAACAGGCGGTTGCTGGCCGGGAAGGCGCCCAGCCCCATCAAGGTGCTGGTGACCGGCGCGCCCACGCGCGCGGCGAGCGTGCGCAGTTCGTCCTCGGCGTTGGCGAGGACCACGCCGCCGCCGGTGTAGATCATGGGCCGCTCGGCGCTGCGCAGGAGCTGCACGGCCTTCTTGATCTGGCCCTGGTGACCCTTGGTGACCGGCGAATAGGAGCGCATCACCACCGGGGCGTCCGACGGCGTGTACTTGCAGCGCGCGATCGTGATGTCCTTGGGCACGTCGACCAGCACCGGGCCCGGGCGGCCGCTGCGCGCGATGTAGAACGCGCGGCGCAGCGTCTCGGCGAGATCCTTGACGTCCTTGACCAGGAAGTTGTGCTTGACGCAAGGGCGAGTGATGCCGATGGTGTCGCACTCCTGGAAGGCGTCCTCGCCGATCGCGGCGGTGGGCACCTGGCCGCTGATGATGACCATCGGGACCGAATCCATGTAGGCGGTGGCGATGCCGGTGACGGCATTGGTCGCGCCCGGACCGCTGGTCACGAGACACACACCGACCTTCTTGGAGGAGCGGGAATAGGCATCGGCGGCGTGCACTGCGGCCTGCTCGTGCCGCACCAGGATGTGCTGGAACCGATCCTGCTTGTAGATTTCGTCGTAGATGTACAGCACGGCGCCGCCAGGGTAGCCGAAGACGTGTTCCACGCCCTCATCGGCCAGGCAGCGCACGAGAATTTCGGCGCCTGTGAGTTCCATTATGGTTCCCTTCAAACCGTTGCGATCGCCCCGAGCGCCGCCTGCGATACGGCGGACCGAACCCGCAGCGGACACGGCAGCACGCCCGACGCTTCGCGATTCACGGAATCGCTAGGCCCGAACGCCCTGGCGGCCCGACGCACGTTCATCGGAACGGACAGCGGACATTGAAACGAAGGCCCCCTGCCGTGCTTGTGGCGCGAGAGGCGGGCAAGTAAGTGGGCGCGAAGCGCGCGCTTCGGTTGAAAGCGCGGCAAGCGTCTTGCTGGCGTTGCCTGATAGTTGCAACGGGGGCAAGCTTTAAAGAATAAACCTGAAATGCCAAGCATCGCAAGCGGCGCGTGCCGATTCGCGGCCCCTGCGCCGGACGAGGCCGCCGCACGGCGCCCCGGTTCAGGCCGGCGGCTCGTCCCACCAGGCCTGCAACGGATCGGCCGGGGTGGCGGCTCGCGCCACTGGACCTGCCCCCTGGGCTCTTTGCGCCAGATGCAAATCGCGCGCGTGCGCGGTGAGACGCGGCAACAGTGCGCGCAACTGCTCGGCCTCGGCGGCGCTCATGATTTGCGCCAAGCGCACGTTGTAGTCCGCGGTGACGCGCCGCGCCTCGGCATGCGCACGCCAGCCCTGCTCGGTGAGCGCCAGGCGCGCCACCCGGCGATCGCTGTCCAGCCGGATGCGGCTGACCAGCCCGCGCTCGACCAGGCTGGCGATCAGGCGGCTGGCGACGACCTTGTCCAGGCCCGCGCGCTCGGCGAACGCGGTGAGCGGCATGCCGTCTGCGCGGGCGAGCACCGCCAGGGCGCGCCAATCCCGCCGGCCCACGCCGACCTCGCGGCGCAGGCACAGGTCGATCCCGGCGGTCGCCGCGCGCGTCAGGCCGTGAAGCTGGTAGATGAGGTAGTCCTCGAGACCGGCGGGACGGTGAAAGCCGCCCGGTTCGGCGGGCGGCGCATCAGGAGCCATGGACAAGGAAACCGGTGGTTGATTAGGTCAATTATCGGCGCCTTTGCTAGCGTGCGGGAGCCGCATTCCCGCAAGGGATGCTTTCGGTCTATAAAAAGCCCCCCAAAGCCTTCCCGGAGACAACCGCATGCCCAAACCTTCCCACGCCGGCGTCCTGCTGGCCTGCGCCGCCGCGTTCGCCGCATCCGCCGTGCAGGCGGCCGACTGGCCCAGCCAGCCCATTCGCCTGGTGGTCGGCTCGCCGCCCGGCGCGCCGTCGGACATCGTGGCGCGCACGCTCGCCGAACAGATGGGCAGCACGCTCGGCCAGCCCCTGGTGGTGGAGAACCGCGCGGGCGCCGGCCTGAACCTTGCCGCCATCAACGTGGCCAACGCCAAGGACGGCCACAGCCTGCTCGTGACCTCCGACACGATCTGGACGGTCAACCCCCGCATCTACCGCAGCCTGGGCTACGACCCCGACCAGGACCTGGCGCCGGTCGCCGTGCTCGCCAGCTTCACGCAGATGCTGGTGTGCAACAGCGGCCTGGGCGTCAAGACCGTGCCGGAGCTGCTCGAGCGCGCCAAGCAGCAGACCCTCACCTATGCGTCGGGCGGCGCCGGCGTGCCCGGCCACCTGGCCGCCGAGATGTTCCTGGCCGCGACCGACGCGCGCATGACGCACATCCCCTATCGCGGCCCGGGCCCGGCCATCACCGACGTGGTCGGCGGCCAGGTGGACTGCGGTTTCCTCACCACGCCGCAGGTGCTGCCGCATGTCCAGTCGGGCAAGCTGAACGCGCTTGCGGTATCGTCAGCCCAGCGCTCGCCGATGGCGCCGGACGTGCCGTCCGCGGCCGAAGTCGGCGCAACCGGCATGGACGCTACCTTCTACCAGTTGCTCGCCGCCCCGGCCGGCACGCCGCCCGAGGTCATCGAGCGGCTTCAGAAGGCCGCGGCGCAGGCGCTGTCCACGCCGGCCAGCCAGGAACGCCTGGGCATGCTCGACATGCAGGCGGTCGGCGGCGATGCCCAGGCGGCCCGCGAGCTGCTGGCGCGCACGTCGACGGCCTGGGGCGCCGTGATCGATCGCATCGGCCTGAAGGTCGATTGACGGAGAAAGTCTTGACCGCCAGAAATGTGCTTTTCATCATGTGCGACCAGCTTCGCCATGATCATCTGGGCTGCGCCGGCCATCCCTACCTGCGCACGCCCAACATCGACGCGCTCGCCCGCCGCGGCGTGCGCTTCTCGCAGGCGTATGTGGCCAGCGGCGTGTGCGGACCCTCGCGCATGAGCTACTACACCGGCCGCTACCCCTCCAGCCACGGCGCCACCTGGAACCGGGTGCCGCTGGGCGTGGGCGAGATGACGCTCGGCGAATACCTGCGCACCGCCGGGCGCGAGCTGAGCCTGGCGGGCAAGACCCACGTGATGCCCGACGAGGACGGCATCCGCCGGCTGGGCATCGCGCACGGCAGCGATCTCGCGACGCGCCTGCGCGCCGGCTACTTCGAGGAACTCGACCGCCACGACGGCCACCACGCCGAACCGCACAGCGCCTATGCGGACTACCTGCGCGCGCAGGGCTACGACAGCGCCGATCCCTGGACCGACTACGTCATCAGCGCCATCGACGAGAACGGCCAGGTGGTCTCGGGCTGGAACATGCGCAACGTGCACCTGCCGGCGCGGGTGGCCGAGGCGCACTCCGAGACGGCCTACACCACCGAGCGCGCGATGGAATTCATCGAGGCGCGCGGCGACGACCCGTGGGTGCTGCACCTGTCGCTGGTCAAGCCGCACTGGCCGTACATGGCGCCCGCGCCCTACCACCAGCGCTACACGCTGGACCAGTGCCTGCCGCTGCACCGCGACCCGGCCGAGCTCGAGAACGCCCACCCGGTGGCCGCCGCCTACCGCACCCAGGAAGAGTGCGTGAATTTCATGCGTGCGGAGGTCTCGGACAAGGTGCGCCCGGCCTACCAGGGCCTGATCGAGCAGGTCGACGATCACCTCGGCCGCCTGTGGGAGCTGCTCGAGCGCACCGGCCGCTGGCAGGACACGCTGGTCGTCTTCACCGCCGATCACGGCGACTTCCTCGGCGATCACTGGCTGGGCGAGAAGGAGCTCTTCTACGACACCGTGCAGAAAGTGCCGATGATCGTGTATGACCCGAGCGCCGAGGCCGACGCCAGCCGCGGCACGGTGGACGAGCGCTTCGTGTCGTGCGTGGACGTCGCGCCCACCATTCTGCAGGCGCTCGGCCTGCCGGCGTTCGATCACCGTATCGAAGGGCAGTCGCTGCTCGCCGCCCTGCGCGGCCAGGACGCGCCGCACCGCGAGTTCGTCGTCTCGGAGCTGGACTACAGCTTTCGCAAGGCGCGCCTGGTGCTCGGCCGCCAGCCCGACGAGTGCCGGGCCTGGATGGTGCGCACCCAGCGCTGGAAGTACGTGCACTGGATGGGCTTGCGCCCGCAGTTGTTCGATCTCGCGCGCGACCCCGGCGAGCTGCAGGACCTGGGCGAGGACGCCTCGCTCGAAGGCGTCCGCGCCGAGATGCGCGAGCACCTGCTCACCTGGTTCACCCGGCTCAAGCCGCGCGTCACCGTGGACAACGCGCTGGTCGCCGCCAAGACCGACGTGTACAAGAAGGCAGGCGTGTTCTACGGCGTCTGGTAGGCCTCTGCCGGGCGCGGCGAATACCGTCCGCGCCCGGGTTACTGCCCGGGTTACTATTCGGGCTTTCACACGGAAACTGCCGCGCCTCGCCGCGCGCGGCCATACCCACGCATCCATGAGTCACGAGCCCTCCGCCATTCAGCGCATGGCCCGCACGAGCGCGGGCGCCCGTCGCTGGCTGGCCGCCCTTGCCCTGGCCTGCGCGGCCGGTGCGGCACACGCGGTGGACATCACCGGCGCCGGCGCCTCCTTCCCCTTCCCGCTCTACGCCAACTGGGCGCATAGCTACCATGCCGAGACCGGCGACGTGGTCAACTACCAGTCGATCGGCTCGGGCGGCGGCGTGGCCCAGATCAGCAAGCCCACCGTGGACTTCGGCGCGACCGACGCGCCGCTCTCCGGCGAGGAGCTGGACAGGCTGGGCCTGGTCCAGTTTCCGGCCCTCCTGGGCGGCGTGGTGCCCGTCGTGCACATCCCCGGCATCGAACCCGGGCAGTTGAAGCTCTCGGGCAGCGAACTGGCCGACATCTTCCTCGGCCGCATCACCCGCTGGAACGACCCGACACTGACCGCGCGCAATCCCGGCCTGACGCTGCCCGACGCCGAGATCCTGGTGGTGCATCGCTCCGACGGCTCGGGCACCACGTACAACTGGACCCACTATCTCGCCCAGGTGTCGCCGGCCTGGCAGGAGACGGTGGGCGTGGGCAAGGCCGTGAAGTGGCCAGCCGGCCAGGGCGGCAAGGGCAACGAGGGCGTGGCGAACTACGTGCGCCAGCTACGCCACACCATCGGCTATGTGGAATACGGCTACGCCCGCGAGAACGACCTGTCGCACGTGGCCCTGGAGAACAGCGCGGGCAACGTGGTGCAGCCCGACGCGGCGAGCTTCGCCGCCGCCGCGGCCAGCGCCGACTGGGACGCCGTGCCCGGCATGGGCCTGACGCTCACCAACCAGCCCGGCGCCGACGCCTGGCCGCTCGCGGCCGCCACCTTCATCCTCGTGCCCCGTACCACGAACCGGCCCGCCAGCACGCGCGCCGCACTGGCCTTCTTCGACTGGGCCTTTCGCCACGGCGACCAGATGGCCGAGGACATGCACTACGTGGCGCTGCCCGACGCCCTGACCGATCGGGTGCGTGCCGTCTGGGCGCGCGACGTGCGCGATCGGGACGGCAAGCCGGTCTGGCCCTGAAGGCGTCGCGGGCGTGCCGTGAGAACGCCCGCGGGGCCACGCTGCGCCCAGTCGTCCCGCTGCCCTGCCCCGGTGTCATATTTCCGTCATCTTCCTGTCATGTTCCAGTCACGCCCCGTCGGTAATCTGCGAGGCGTCGGGCGAAACCTTCGCCTACCCTACGGGACACACAGGAAATCACATGTTCAAAAGCGTTCTTCGCCAAGTCACGATCGCGGTTGCCCTGGGTTCGGCGACCGTAGCCGCCCACGCCGCCGACATCACCGGCGCTGGCGCCTCGTTTCCCTACCCGATCTATGCGCGCTGGGCCGCGGACTACCGCGCCGAGACGAACAATGTCGTGAACTACCAGTCGATCGGCTCCGGCGGCGGGGTCAAGCAGATCACCGCCAAGACGGTGGACTTCGGCGCCACCGACGATCCGATGCCCGGCGACGAGCTCGACAAGAACGGCCTGCTGCAGTTTCCGGCCGTCATCGGCGGTACGGTGCCCGTCGTCAACCTGCCGGGCGTCAAGCCGGGCGAACTGCGCCTGACCGGCCAGCTTCTGGCCGACATCTACCTGGGCAAGATCAAGCGCTGGAACGACCCCGCGCTGGCCGCCGCCAACCCCGACGTGAAGCTGCCCGACGCCGATATCGTCGTGGTGCACCGTTCGGACGGCTCGGGCACGACCTTCGGCTGGACCAACTACCTTGCCAAGGTTTCGCCGGAGTGGAAGGAACAGGTCGGCGAAGGCAAGGCCGTGAAGTGGCCGGTGGGCCAGGGCGGCAAGGGCAACGAAGGCGTGGCCAACTACGTCAAGCAGCTCGCCAACTCGATCGGCTACGTCGAATACGCCTACGCCAAGCAGAACGGCCTGTCGCACACGGCCATGCAGAACAGCGCCGGCCAGTATGTGCAGCCAGAGTACGACAGCTTCGCTGCTGCGGCCGCCGGCGCCGACTGGAAGAGCGAGCCCGGCATGGGCATGGTCCTGACCGACCAGCCGGGCGAGAAATCCTGGCCGGTGACCAGCGCCACCTTCATCCTGGTGCACAAGGCCGCCGACAACGCCGAGAAGACCCGCTCGGTGCTGAGCTTCTTCGACTGGGCCTTCGAGAAGGGCGCCGACTCGGCGCGCAGCCTGGACTACGTGGCGCTGCCGCAGGCCGTGACCCAGGCCATCCGTGACGAGTGGACATCGGACATCAAGGACGGCAGCGGCAACGCCGTCTGGAAGTAAGCCGTCCGCTTGCCTGAACGGCGGGCGTCCTGCACGCGGGGCGCCCGCTTTCGCGTTGATGGGAAGCCGCTTCCTTCCCGTCTCGGGAAGGCAGGAAATCGAAGCGCTACCCCCCGGGAGAACCAGTGATGACAGCAGTACTTGGTAATATGTCCGCGCGCTCGGGCCCCGTCTCGGAGCCGGAGAAGCTTCCCAAACTGGACCCGATGAATCACACCCGCAACACTTTCCTGGATGCCGCGTTCAAGAACCTCACGCGGCTGTTCGCCTTCCTCGTCTTCTGTCTGCTCGCCGCGATCCTGGTGTCCCTGCTCTATGGCAGTCAGGACAGCCTGCGCGAGTTCGGCCTGAGTTTTCTCTGGTCCCGCGAATGGGATCCGGTCAACAACGAGTACGGCGCACTCGTGCCGATCTACGGCACGCTGCTCACCTCGATCATCGCGCTGATCATCGCCGTACCGGTCTCGTTCGGCATCGCGCTCTTTCTGACCGAATTGTCGCCGCGCTGGCTGCGCCGCCCGCTGGGAACCGCCATCGAGATGCTGGCCGCGATCCCCTCGATCATCTACGGCATGTGGGGCCTGTTCGTCTTCGTGCCGATCTTTCAGCGCACCCTGCAGCCCTTCATGATCGATACGCTGGGCCGCATCCCGGGCCTGGGCCTGCTGTTCCAGGGCCCGCCGTTCGGCATCGGCATCTTCACCGCCGGCGTCATTCTCGCGATCATGGTGATTCCCTTCATCACCGCCGTGATGCGCGACGTGTTCGAGCTCGTGCCGGCCCTGCTGAAGGAATCGGCCTACGGCCTGGGCGCAACCACCTGGGAAGTCGCGCGCAACGTCATGCTGCCCTTCACCAAGGCCGGTGTGATCGGCGGCATCATGCTGGGGCTGGGGCGCGCGCTGGGCGAGACCATGGCGGTGACCTTCGTGATCGGCAATGCGTATCGCATGACCGGCTCGCTGTTCGCTCCCGGCAACTCGATCGCCTCGTCGCTGGCCAACGAATTCAACGAGGCCAGCGGAATGCAGATTTCTGCCCTGATCGAACTCGGCCTGATCCTGTTCCTCATCACCACCGTGGTGCTGGCCCTCTCGAAGGTCATGCTGCTGCGTCTGTCCCGCCGCGAAGGCACCAAGACCTGACCCCGCGCCCCGGGGTCCGAGCCCCGGGGCCAGACGACACTTCCGACCCGATCCGCCATGTCGCAAATCCACATGCAGAACCCGATCTATCGGCAACGGCGCCTCACCAACAAGGTGATGCTCACGCTGTCGTTGATCGCCCTCCTGTTCGGCCTGTTCTGGCTGTTCTGGATCATCGCCACCCTGCTCGTCAAAGGGGCGGGCTCGCTCTCGCTCAGCCTGTTCACGCAGATCACCCCGCCGCCCGGCTCTTCGGGCGGCCTGATCAACGCCATCATCGGCAGTGTCATGATGGCCACGGTGGGCGTGCTGATCGGCACGCCGGTGGGCGTGCTGGCCGGCACCTACCTCGCCGAGTACGGCCAGCGCGGCTGGCTGGCGCCCGCCACCCGTTTCATCAACGACGTGCTGCTCTCGGCCCCGTCGATCGTGATCGGCCTCTTCATCTACACCGTGTATGTAGCGCAGGTGGGCCACTATTCCGGCTGGGCGGGCGCGGTAGCGCTCTCCATCATCGTCGTGCCGGTGGTGGTGCGCACCACCGACGACATGCTGCAGCTCGTGCCCAACAGCCTGCGCGAAGCCACCGCCGCGCTGGGCTGCCCGAAGTGGAAGATGATCACCATGGTGAGCTACCGGGCCGCCATGTCCGGCATCATCACCGGCGTGCTGCTCGCCGTGGCGCGCATCGCCGGCGAGACCGCGCCGCTGATGTTCACGGCGCTCTCGAACCAGTTCATGAGCTGGAACATGAACCAGCCGCTCGCCAACCTGCCGATGGTGATCTTCCAGTACGCCGCGAGCCCTTTCCCCGACTGGCAGACGCTGGCCTGGGCCGGCGCCGCCCTCATCACCTTGTTCGTGCTGGCCATCAACATCATCGCCCGCACGGTCTTCCGCAAGTAAGCCGCGGACCGCCACCGACAAGCGCTACACAGGAATTCTCATGGACAGCACCTCTGCCCGTACCAAGCTGCAGATCCGCAACCTGAACTTCTACTACGGCAAGTTCCACGCCCTGCGCAACATCAACCTGGACATCCAGGAAAAGCGCGTGACCGCCTTCATCGGCCCGTCGGGCTGCGGCAAGTCGACGCTGCTGCGCACCTTCAACCGCATGTTCGAGCTCTACCCCGGCCAGAGCGCCGAGGGCGAGATCAACATGGACGGCGAGAACCTGCTCACCTCCCGGCGCGACATTTCCCTGATCCGCGCCCAGGTCGGCATGGTGTTCCAGAAGCCCACGCCGTTCCCGATGAGCATCTACGACAACATCGCCTTCGGTGTGCGCCTGTTCGAGAAGCTCAACAAGGTCGACATGGACGAACGCGTGGAGTGGGCGCTCACCAAGGCCGCGCTCTGGAACGAAGTCAAGGACAAGCTGCACCAGAGCGGCAACAGCCTGTCGGGCGGCCAGCAGCAGCGCCTGTGCATCGCGCGCGGCGTGGCGATCAAGCCCGAGGTGCTGCTGCTCGACGAGCCATGCTCGGCGCTGGACCCGATCTCCACGGCCAAGGTCGAGGAGCTGATCGCCGAACTGAAGTCGGACTACACCGTGGTCATCGTCACCCACAACATGCAGCAGGCCGCGCGCTGCTCGGACTACACCGCGTACATGTACCTGGGCGAGCTGATGGAATTCGGCGAGACCGACCAGATCTTCGTGAAGCCGCGCAACAAGGCCACCGAGGACTACATTACCGGCCGCTTCGGCTGAGCGGTTGCGCCGCTGCGCAGCAAGGACGAAGGCCGCGCATCCGTGCGGCCTTCGTCTTTCAGGGCGTGCCCGGTCGCGGCAGCGCCGCATATGGATATAGCGCGCAGCTATGCGAGCACCCCGCACAGTGGCTCATAATGAAGCCTGGCGCCGAACCGGCGAACCCAAGAACCTGGAATAGGAGATCGACATGGCACTGCGTCTGGGCGACACCGCCCCTGATTTCGAACAGGAATCCTCGCAAGGCAAGATCCGTTTCTACGACTACCTCGGCGATAGCTGGGGGGTGCTGTTCTCCCACCCGGCCGATTTCACCCCCGTGTGCACCACCGAACTGGGCTACACGGCCAAGCTCGCCGACGAGTTCGCCAAGCGCAACGTGAAGGTGCTGGCGCTGTCGGTGGATCCGGTCGAATCGCATACCCAGTGGATCGGCGACATCGACCAAACACAGAACACCCGGGTCAATTTCCCCATCATTGCCGATGCCGACCGCAAGGTTTCCGAGCTCTACGACATGATCCACCCCAACGCCAGCGCCACCGCGACCGTGCGCTCGGTGTTCGTGGTCGATCCGCAGAAGAAGGTGCGGCTCACGCTCACCTACCCGGCCAGCACCGGGCGCAACTTCCTGGAGCTGCTGCGCGTGATCGATTCGCTGCAGCTCACCGACAACTACAGCGTGGCCACCCCGGCCAACTGGGAAGACGGCCAGGACGTCATCATCGTGCCCTCGCTGAAGGATCCGGAAGTGCTCAAGGAGAAGTTCCCCAAGGGCTACACGGAAGTGAAGCCCTACCTGCGCGTCACGCCGCAGCCCAACAAGTGAGCCCTGTGGCCGGGCGCGCGAGCGCCCGGCCGCGACGGCGCCCACGCAGCCTGGCCGACCCGGTGTCGCGCCGGGCTTTTTTTTGCCGCCGGGGCGGCGGTCCGGGCCGAAGTCCATCCGCGCGAAGTCCAAGCCGACCAATGCAGCCCCTGGGATGCCCGCGTTCGCATGCATACGAGCCGAACGCTGAGGGCCACGTGGGCCCATCAAAAAAAAAATTGACAACTTGTATGGCACCTAACATAATTGTTAGATGGCTAACAAAACAAGCAGACCTCATCACAGTTCCGTCGGCGCCTGGGCGAAGCGGTGCTATCTGGCCGGCCGTGCCGCGATGGAAGCAATGCTCCGCCCATACGACCTCGGAACGACGCAATGGTACGTGCTGTACCACCTCGCTCACGACGGGCCGACCATGCAGCGCGATCTGGTGAAGGCACTCCAGGTCGAGCGCGCGACCTTGAGCGCGATCATCGGCGTGCTGGTCCGCAAGGGGCTTGTCGAGCAAGCGCCTGATCGTGTTGATCAAAGGCAGAAGCTACTGCGGATGACAGCGGCGGGCACCGAGCTCTGGAAGAAGCTGCCCGATCTCGCGGTCATTCACGACGTGGCGTTCAACGGCATGGATGACACGGCCATCGCCACGGCGGTCCAGGTCCTCCGGAGCGCCACCGAACGACTTGAACATTTCATAGACAGGAGCTGACACATGGCAGTCTTGATGACCGGTGTGACCGGGCTGGTAGGAGCCCGGCTTCTCCCTCGCCTCGTCGAGGCAGGCATCGATTGCCGCGCCCTGGTGCGCGGCGGGAAAGCGGTTCCTGCCGGCGTAACGCCAGTGGAGGGTGATCTCTTTGAACCCTCGACGCTCACGCAAGCCGTGGATGGCATCTCGGACGTCATCCATCTTGCGGCGGTTTTTCGCAGCCAGGACACCGACCTTATCTGGAAGAGCAATCTGGAGGGGACGCGTAACGTCATCGCTGCCGTGAAGGCCCGTGCACCAAAGGCCCGCTTCATCATCGCGAGCACCAGCAACGTCTACGACATGGACAGCCCGCGCCCCGGGCGCGAGGACGATTCGGTCGATCCGAAACATGCTTATCCGGCCAGCAAGGTCGCGGCCGAGAAGGCGTTGCAGGAGAGCGGACTCGATTGGGCCGTGCTCCGCTTTCCCTTCGTCTACGGTGACCGGGATGGTCATCTCGAGGCACTGCCCAAGCATGCGATCGCCGGTAAGTGGCACCCGGCAAAGAGGATCAGCACGATCCACCATCGCGACATCGCCACAGCCATCAGACTTGCCTTGGACGGCGCATTCGACGCTCGCATCGTCAACATTTGCGACGAAGCGCCCACGTCGATCTACGAACTGGCCGAGTTGGTGGGGGCAACTCTGGAGCCATCGTCGGAGCCGCTGGAGAACCCGTGGCACCTGCATGTCGATGGCTCGCTCGCACGCAGCCTCGGCTTTCAGCCCAGCGTGAGAACCGTCTACCAAGCCGTTCGAGAGAAGCTGATGTGATTTTCCTTCGGCAGCGTTCAATGGATGCAATGCCAAGGAAGGTCTGCACAACGTGACGCGAAGCGCTAAGTTGCGTTCGCCTTATGCCATCGGCGACTGGAGGTCCAGGTTGATTGGCGTTGGCGTCGCAGTTGCTGTTGCGGCCGCGCTTTTCGCTGGATGCGGAGCCTTCCGCAACATAATCCTCGGAGACCCACCAGCGCCGCTTTCGCTCGATAGCGTGCGGAGCACCACATCACATGGGACTGGGACGAACGCCTCTGCTCCCGTCGTCGGGCTCGCCCTTGGCGGAGGCGGTTTGCGTGGATACGCGCACATAGGCGTGCTCCAGGCATTCGAGGAGGCTGGAATCGACGTCGAGGTGATCGCCGGCACGTCTGCCGGCGCGGTCATCGGCGCCGCTTACGCCAGTGGCAGAACCGTCGAGGAGATCAAGCAACTGGCAGAAAATCTTGACGTCTCGAGCCTCATCGACTGGAGGCTGAGCACCACCTCGTTCTTGCGCGGGGACGCTCTGGCAAGATGGGCTTCGGACATGGCGCGCAACACGCCCATCGAGAAGATGCCACGCAAGTTCGGCGCAGTCGCGGCGGTACTGGACACCGGCGAGGCGGTTCTTGTCGAGCGGGGCGATGTCGGCATGGCCATTCGGGCGTCGGCGGCAATTCCCGGCAGCATGCCGCCGGTCGAATCCACACGCGGGCCGCTGGTGGACGGCGGCATCTCCAGCCTGGTACCGGTGCGGTTCGCGCGCGCCATGGGCGCTGACGTGGTCATTGGCGTGGATATCTACTGCAACAGCCCGCCGCGAAGTGGCAGCACTTTTCTTGCGACCCTTGCCAGGGTCAGCCGGACGCAGACCTGCCTGCTGAGCAGCGTCGAGATGGCGGAAGCTGACGTGCTCGTTGCGCCGACCGTCGGGATCACCGACATGAGAAGCGCCGCGCAGCGCGAAGCATCGGTTCTGGCAGGGTACCGCGCAGCAAAGGCCGCAATGCCGGCCGTGCTCGACCAGATCAGCGGCCACGCCACGAGCACTATTTGGCCGCTGGCGCCATGATCGGAGGCGCCTGCGGGGTGGCGGTGGCGCGGGTAAAGCTGCCCAGCTCCACGATGCGGGTGAACAGTTGCAGGGATTCGAAGCGATCCATCACGCCTATTGTTGTCTCTGATTGAATTGAGTTGCCAATATGGAAGTATTTATTCCATGGGCAATAAGCAATGAGAATGCATGCGTGGTGGCTAACCCTCTTTCGACAGGCCCCTAAAACCGCAAGCGACGATTCTCGAGATGCCATTGTTTATGAAGACCGCGACCTCGTATTCCAAGTCGTACCCCGCCTATTCCCGCTGGCAGCGCCGCGGGCACCGTTGCGCCCCGGCGAGGATGTGCTGCCCATGACCCGGACCGCAACCTCTGCCTCACGCCTCCCGCGCGCACTTCAATCCCTGTTCAACCTTCGCCGCGAGGAGATCGGGCCGGTGCTGATCGCGGCGCTGTTCTTCTTCTGCGTGCTGACCGCGCTGATGCTGTTGCGGCCTGCGCGCGACGCGCTGGGCATGGAGCGCGGCATCGAGAGCATCCGCTGGCTGTTCATCGGCACCGCGGTGGTGACGCTGGCGGTGAACCCGCTGTTCGGCTGGCTGGTCAGCCGTCTGAAGCGGCTGCAGTTCATCGGCGCGACCTACGGCTTCTTCGTGCTGAGCCTGGTGGGTTTCTGGGCGTTGCTGATGTTCGCACCCGGTGCTGTGGGTCAGCGCAGCGGCCAGGTGTTCTTCGTCTGGTTCAGCGTGTTCAACCTGTTCGTCACCATGGTGTTCTGGGCGCTGCTGGCCGACCGCTTCACCAGCGACCAGGGCAAGCGGCTGTTTGCCCTGATCTCGGTCGGCGGCACACTGGGCGCGATCTTCGGGCCGTGGCTCACCTCGCAACTGGCCCAGCCGCTGGGTACCCCCAGCCTGCTCCTGGTCGCGGGCGGATTCCTGCTGCTGGCCCTCGCCATGGCCTGGCTGCTGGTGCGCGTGGCGCCGGATCGGGCCAGCCCCGACGCGCCCGCCGCCGCGGCCGGACTGGCCAGCGAGGCCGAGCGCATCGGCGGCAGCGCCTGGGCAGGCCTGCGCGCGGTGTTCCGCTCGTCCTACCTGACCGGCATCGCCGGCTACATCCTGCTGATGACCGTGGTCGCGACCTTCGTCTATTTCACCCGCCTGCAGATGGTCGCCGCCGTGTCCGACAGCATGGATGCGCGCGCGGCGCTTCTCGGCAACATCGACATGTGGACGCAGGTCGCGGTGCTGGTCCTGCAACTCACCCTGACCGGGAAGATCATCCAGCGTTTCGGCCTGGGCGTGGCGCTGGCCATCCTGCCGGTAGCCACCGCTCTGGGCTTCATCGGGCTGGCGATCTACGGCTCGTTCGTGGTGCTGATCCTGCTCGAGGCCACCAACCGCGCGGTGCAGCGCGGCATCACCCGGCCGGCGCGCGAAGCGCTGTTCACCGTGGTCGGCCGCGAGGACAAGTACAAGGCCAAGGCCTTCGTCGACACCTTCGTCTACCGCGCCGGCGACGTCGCCGGTGCGCAGACCGAGGGCGCGCTCGGACGGCTGGGGCTGGCGATGGGCGGACTGGTCAGCATCGTCGTGCCGCTGGCGCTGGTCTGGGCCGCGCTGGCGCTGTGGCTGGGCCGCGCGCAGGCGAGGCGCGTGGCAGAGCCACCAGCGAGCACCGTCTGAGCGCTGCGCGCGCGGCATCACCGCACAGCAAAGGTAAACCCCCAACCCACTTGTGAGGACAAGAGAATGATCAACCTACTGCGAATCGAAAACACGCGGGCCACCCGCTCTGGATGGCGTAGCCATCTCGCCGCGCTGGGCGTGCTGTTGAGCTGCACGTTTGCCATGGGCAGCGCGCTGGCGCAGACCGCGCCCAAACCCGACTGGCGTGTGGCCGACATTCCTGCCCAGAATGGCCGCATTTTCCTGGTCACGGGCGGAACCAGCGGCATGGGTTACGAGGATGCCAAGGCCCTGGCCGCTGCGGGTGCCCAGGTCGTGATCGCCGCGCGCAACCCCCAGCGGGGTCAGGAAGCGATCGAACGGATCCAGCAGGAAGTGCCTGGTGCCCAGGTGCAATTCGAAGCCATCGATCTGGCCGACCTGTCGTCGGTCCGGGCACTGGGTCAACGTCTGGGCACCACGCTGCCCCGACTCGATGGCCTGATCAACAACGCGGCCATCATGGCGCCTCCCGAGCGCGGCACGTCCGCGGACGGTCTCGAGATGCAGTTCGCGACCAACTACGCCGGCCACTTCGTCCTGACCGCCGAGCTGTTGCCGCTGCTGCGCAAGAGCGATGCACCTCGCGTCGTAACGTTGTCCAGCATCGCGGTCAACCGCGCCAGCATCAATTTCGACGACCTCCAATCGACGCAGGCCTATGACCCGTACGGGGCCTATGCCCAGTCCAAGCTGGCGGGCCTGATCTTCGCGTTCGAGCTTCAGCGGCGCAGCGAGGCCGAAGGCTGGGGCATCCAGAGCATTGCCGCCCATCCCGGCGTCGCGGTGACCGAACTGGTCGCGCGTGGTCCGGGCTTTGACAGTGAGTTCGGACGCAGTTGGGCCCAGGACCGTGATAACTATCACTCCCCAGCCGAAGGGGCATTGCCCACGCTGTACGCCGCGACCGCGCCCGATGCGCAGGCCGGCGCCTACTACGGACCGACTGGCGAGAACGAACAGCGCGGACCGCTCGGCTTCGCCACGGTGCCTGCCGCTGCCGGGGATGCCGAAGTGGCTGTCCGTCTGTGGACCATCACCGAAGAACTCACCGGCACGCGTTTCCCCTCGCGCGCCCGTTGATCGCATCGGGCACCCGCCGAACGTCGGCCACGTCCTCTGCCGGCACCGGCAATCGAGCGTTCCAGGAGGTCCGGCACAGGAAGCCAACGCATGCCCATCCGGGTGGCGTTGCTTTCCTGTGCGGGGCGTCCCCATGCGCCGCGGTCTGTCCGCCTGCGCGATGAGGACCGGCTGTCAGCAGCAACAGTCCGTGTAACCAAACCGATTCACCGCTTGCGTCCTGGGCGCCGGTGTGCCCAGGAGACCCCATGGTTCGAACCGGAACGTCCGCCCGGCGCGGCCCGAATCCACTGCAAGCGCTATTCAACGTTCGCCGCGAGGAGATCGGGCCGGTACTGGTCGCGGCCCTGTTTTTCTTCTGCGTGCTGACCGCGCTGATGGTGTTGCGGCCCGCGCGCGACGCGCTGGGCATGAACCACGGCATCGAGAGCGTGCGCTGGCTGATCATCGTCACCGCGCTGGTCACGCTGGTGGTGAACCCGCTGTTCGGCTGGCTGGTCAGCCGCCTGAAGCGGCTGCCATTCATCGGCGCGACCTACGGCTTCTGCGTGCTGAGCCTGGTGGGCTTTTGGGCGCTGATGACGTTCGCGCCCGGCGCGATCGGCCGGACCAGCGGCCAGGTGTTCTACGTCTGGTTCAACGTGTTCAACCTGTTCGTCACCATGGTGTTCTGGGCGATGCTGACCGAGCGCTTCACCCATGACCAGGGCAAGCGCAGCTTCGCCGTGATCTCGATCGGCGGCACGCTGGGCGCGATCTTCGGCCCGTGGCTCACCTCGCAACTGGCCGGACCGCTGGGCACGCCCAACCTGCTGTTGGTCGCCGGCGGCTTCTTACTGCTGGGCGTGCTGTGCGCCTGGCGACTGCTGTGGATCCCGCACGACCGCGCCACCGACACTGGCGTCGCCACCTCGCCGCGCGCGGACGAGTCCGAGCGTATCGGCGGCAGCGCCTGGGCTGGCATCCGCTCGGTGTTCCGGTCTCGCTACCTGATCGGCGTCGCCGGCTACGTGATGCTGATGGCGGTGATGGTGACCTTCGTGTACTTCACCCGTTTGCAGATGGTCGCCGCGATCGCCGACGACATCGACGCGCGAGCCGCAATTCTGGGCAGGATCGACATGTGGACGCATGTCGCGGTGCTGGCGCTGCAGCTCACCCTGGCCGGACAGATCATCCAGCGCTTTGGTCTGGGCGTCACGCTGGCGATTCTGCCGGTGGCCACCGCGCTCGGCTTCATCGGGCTGGCCATCTACGGTTCCTTCGTCGTGCTGGTGCTGCTGGAGGCCGCGACCCGCGCAGTGCAGCGCGGCATCATCCAGCCCGCACGCGAGATGCTGTTCACCGTGGTCGAGCGCGAGGACAAGTACAAGGCCAAGGCCTTCATCGACACCTTCGTCTACCGCGCCGGCGACGTGGTGGGTGCGCAGACCGAGGGCGCGCTGGGCCGGCTGGGACTGGCGCTGGGGGGCCTGGTCAGCGTGGCCCTGCCGCTGGCCCTGGCGTGGGTGGTGCTCGCCTTGTGGTTGGGGCGCGCGCAGCTCTCTCAATGAACAGCACGGACTGCTGAGAACCCAGGATCCCCAACATAGCCATTGATGCCAAACGCACCACCTTCAAGAACAGCGACATCGACCTCGACCTCGTCGGCGCGGTCGCGGCCCGGCTGAAGCCATCCAGTTCCACGATGCGGGTAAACAGATGCCAGGAAGCGAAGCGATCCATGTCCCCTATTGTTGTTTTTGGTTGAATTTATATGGCAATAAATAGATATTTATCCCATTGAAGCAAACAAGCAGAATGTGCTCCACGGGTATTTCGCCCGCTTTCGATCCGGAGCACCCCATGAACGCAAACACAGCACCCAAGGCCGCCATCGTCACCGGCGCCTCCCGCGGCATCGGCCGGGCCATCGCCCTGCGCCTGGCCGCCGACGGCTTCGCTGTCACCGTCAACTACGCCGGCAACGCCGCCAAGGCCCAGGAAACCGTCACCGCCATCGAAGCGGCCGGCGGCAAGGCCATCGCGATCCAGGGCGACGTCGGCAATCCGGTCGACGTGGCCGCACTGTTCGAAGGCGCCAGGCGGGCCTTCGGCCGCATCGACGTGGTGGTCAACAGCGCCGGCATCATGCCCATGGCGCCGATCAACGAAGCCAGCCTGGCCGACTTCGACAAGGTCATCGCCACCAACCTGCGCGGCGCGTTCCTGGTGTTGGGCCAGGCCGCCGCGAACCTCGGCGAAGGCGGCCGGATCATCGCGCTGTCCACCAGTGTGATCGCCAAGTCGTTCCCGTCCTATGGGCCCTACATCGCCTCGAAGGCCGGCGTCGAGGGTCTGGTCCACGTGCTCGCCAACGAACTGCGCGGCCGCGGCATTACCGTCAATGCCGTCGCCCCGGGTCCGGTCGGCACCGAGTTGTTCTTCAACGGCAAGACGCCCGAGCAGATCGCGCAGCTTTCCAGGCTCGCACCGCTGGAGCGGCTGGGCACGCCGGAGGACATCGCCGGCGTGGTGTCCTTCCTGGCCGGCCCGGACGGCGGGTGGGTCAACTCGCAGGTGCTGCGCGCCAACGGCGGCTTCGCCTGAGCCCCACCAGGAGAATCCCATGAGCCAAGTCATCCTGATCACCGGTGCCTCCAGCGGCTTCGGTGCGATGAGCGCCCGCGCGCTGGCCGATGCCGGCCATACCGTCTATGCCAGCATGCGCGATACCGTCGGGCGCAACGCCGCGCAGGTCGAGGCCGTCGATGCCTATGCAACGGATCGCAACGTCCGGTTGCAAGCCATCGAACTCGATGTGCAGTCGCAGCCCTGCGCCGATGCGGCGATCGAGCGCATCGTCGCCGAGCAGGGCCGCCTGGATGTCGTGATCCACAACGCCGGACACATGGTGTTCGGCGCCGCCGAGGCGTTCACGCCGGAACAGTACGCGCAGTTGTACGACGTCAACGTGCTCGGCACGCAGCGGGTCAACCGCGCCGCGCTGCCGCAACTGCGCAAGCAGGGCAAGGGCCTGCTGTTGTGGGTCGGCAGCAGCAGCCATCGTGGCGGCACGCCGCCGTACCTCGCCCCGTACTTCGCGGCGAAGGCGGCGATGGACGCGGTGGCGGTCAGCTATGCCGGCGAGCTGGCGCGCTGGGGCATCGAGACCAGCATCATCCTGCCGGGTGCCTTCACCCAGGGCACCAACCACTTCCTGCATGCCGGCAAGCCGGCCGATGAAGCGCGCCAGGCCGAGTACGACGACGGCCCCTACCGGGGCCTTGCCGAGGATGTACTGAAGAACCTGGCCGCCTGCGAGCCGCCGGATGCGGATCCGGCCAGCGTCGCCCGCGCCATCGTCGAGGTGGTCGATACGCCGTTCGGTCGCCGACCGTTCCGTGTGCACATCGACCCGTCCGACGACGGTTGCACGGTGGTGGCTGCGGTCGCCGACCGCATCCGCGCCGAGTTCCTGCGTCGTATCCAACTGGGCGACCTGCTGGCGCCGCGCATCCATCCGGAGGCGTCTCATGTCGGCTAAGAACTCCTGGGGCAAGCATCTGCGGATCGTGGCGGGTGAATCGGTTGTGGCCTCGTCGGCCGCAACCTTCAGTGCGCTGGCGCTGGAACTGCCGATATGGGCGATGTTCATCGGCTGGATTGCCTTCTTCACCCGGGGCCTCAACTTCAAGGCGGGACTGGTCAACCTGGGCTGCGTGCTGATCGGTCTGGTGCTGGGCATTGGCGCCGCCTACCTTCAAGGCGTGCTCGGCCCGTACCTGGGCGCGTATGCGATCACCGCGGTCGTGCTGGCGATCACCGCGGCCGCGCTGTCGCTGGCCCGGCTGCCAGTCTTCAACAACCTGCTCGGTTTCTTCCTTGGTTTGGTGTCGTACTTCGCCTCGCACCTGCCGCCGACGCTGGGCAGTTTCGCCAGCCTCGGCGTGGCCGCCGCGATCGGCATCGCCGCCGGTTTCCTGGCCCATGCCTGGGCGCATCGGGTCAACGCGATCCGTCCTGCCAGTTCGGCGTCCTGACCCGACTTCGCCTTTTCACAGACCACTTTCTCCAGGGAGAAACCGCCATGCCGTTCGCCAACGACAAGTTCACGGAAGGAATCCTGGACCATGCCAAGAAGGGAAAGGCTTGACACAGGCACTTTCTTGCCGCCGGGCCGTTCCAAGGTAAAAAAAAAGTCCCCCTTGGGGCAGCGCCCCCCGGACGGACGGCCGCATCCGGGCAAACCCGGGGCTCGCCAGCGAACGGGCAAGCGCGTATCTTTACCGCCCATGCAGAGCCCTTCGCCGCCCCTTCCGCTCGTCAGCCGCAGCCGGCGCTTCGCCTGCATGCTGTATGAGGCCGTTCTCCTCTTCGGCGTGGTCTTCATCGCCGACTACCTCTTCGATACGCTCACCCAGAGCACCCATGCGCTCATGCTGCGGCCCTGGCGCCAGGCCTGGCTGTTCGTGGTGATCGGCGCGTACTTCGTGCTGAGCTGGCGGCGCGGCCAGACCCTGCCGATGAAAACCTGGAACATCCGGCTGGTGGACGGCGACGGAACGCCGCCCGGGCTCGCGCGCAGCATCGCCCGCTACGTGCTCGCCTGGCTGCCGGTGCTGCTGGGCGCGGCGCTGGTAGCTCTGGTGCGCTGGGCGACTGGCTGGCCTGGCGTGCTCTCGCTGGTCGTGTTCGCCCCCATGGCCCTGTTCGTGTGGTCGTGGATCGATCGCCAGGGCCAGTTCCTGCACGACCGCCTGCTCGGCACGCGCCTGGTGAGCGACGAGCGCTGAGCCCGGCGGGGGCGGCAGCGCCGCGGCAACGCCGGCCGGCTCCGGGGCCTTGCAGTTCACCCGCTGCTGGGCAATGATTGTGTGTTGCATGCAGGGACGCCCCGATGAATGACGCATTCGCCCAGTATCAGGCCCTCTACAGCCAATACCGCTGGCTCGTCCCGACCCGCTTCAACATCGCCGAGGCGTGCTGCCGCCGCTGGGCGGAGAACGCCGCCGAGGCCCGGCGCATCGCCGTCTTTGCCGAAGAGGCCGACGGCGCGCGCGATATCTGGACCTTCGAGCGCCTCTACCAGACGGCCAACCGGCTCTCCCACGGGCTGCTGCGCATGGGCCTGCAGCGCGGCGATCGCGTCGCCGTCATCCTGCCGCAGCGCGGCGAGGCGCTCGCCGCGCAGTTCGCCATCCAGCAGGCCGGCGCAGTCCACGTCCCCCTCTCGCCGCAGCTTGCCCCAGACGCACTCGAAGCGCGCCTGCGCGACAGCGAAGCGCACATCGCCATCGTCGATGCCAGCAGCCGCATCACGCTGGCGACCATCCTGCACCGCTGTCCGGCGCTGCAACAGATCATCGGCATCGGCTTTGCCGACGAGCACACCCTGGCCTGGCGCAGCCTGCTCGCGCGCCAGGAAGACCGCTTTACACCGGTGGACACCGCCGCCACCGACCCCGCCCTGCTGCTCTACACCGCGGGCACCACCGGCCCGCCGCGCGGCGCGCTGCACGCGCACGCCGCCCTGATCGGTGCGCTGCCGGGCTTCGTGGCCGGCCAGGACTGGTTTCCGCAAGGGGGCGATTCGCTGTGGTCGGCGTTCGACTGGGCCAGCCCGGGCGGCCTGCTCGGCGGCGTCCTGCCGACGCTCTATTTCGGTCGTCCGCTGCTCGCCGCCCAAGGGCGTATCACGCCGGCACGCACGCTCGAGCTGCTCGGCCGCTACCGCATCCGCTGCGCAGTCCTGTCCCCTTCGCTGCTCGCCGGGTTGATGCAGGCCGACATCCCGCTCGGCGCCCCGCTTGCCCTGCGCAGCATCATGTGCACCGGCGACCCCCTCGACCCGGCCGTGAACGCCTGGTGCGCCCGGGTGCTGGGCGTGCAGCCCAACGAGATGTTCGGCCAGGCCGAGACCGGCTTCGTGCTCGGCAACAGCCGGCACAAGTGGCCGGTGCGGCCCGGCAGCCTGGGGCTCCCGATCCCGGGGCACCGGGTGGAAGTCATCGACGAACACGGCGCGCCCGCGGCGACGGGCGAGATCGGCGAGCTGGCGGTCCACCGCCTCGACCCGGCAGGCGAGCCGGACCCGGCCATGTTCCTGCGCTACTGGGGCCAGGACGAGAACGCCACGCCCGCGGCCTGGGTGCGCACCGGCGACCTGGCGCGCCGCGACGCCGACGGCTACCTGTGGCACGAAGGACGCGCCGAAGACGTGTTCCGCGCCGACGGCCACCGCATCGGCCCGGGCAACATCGAGAACTGGCTGCGCCACCACCCCGCGGTCGCGGCCGCGGCGATCGTGCCCAAGCCGGACGCCGCCCACGGCGCCATCGTCAAGGCCTACGTCGTGCTCGCCCCCACCTACGTCGGCCAGGCGCAGAGCTACCTGGTCGAAGCCCTGCAGAACCACGCCCGCGAACGTCTGGCGCCCTACGAGAACCCGCAGGAGATCGAGTTCGTCGATACGTTGCCGACCAGCGCCACCGGGGCCATCCAGCGCGGCGTACTGCGCCAGCGCGAGCGCGACCGGGCCGCACGGCGCAGCCGCGGCGTGCGCTGACCTGTCGGCCCGCCCTCCCCGCACGGCGGGCTGGGTACAATGGACGCCAGCTTGGCGGAGCGGTGCAACGCGGTGCGCGGCAACCGTGCCCGTGCCAGCCGCAGCCCTTGTCATCGACGGAAACGCCACCATTGAAGATGGGATGCAGCGCCCACCCGCGCACCCACGGCGGGCGGCGCCGGCTCGGCCGGCGTGCGGGCCGTCATCCGATCGACACACCCGCCAGCGGCGCCACGAGGCGCCGTCCGATGCAAGACGCAGCGCGCCTTCGCGGCAGGCCGGCGCCGCCATCCGCCCGCCGCGAGCGGCCCGCTCGTCCGCGAGGCATCCGATTCCTTCGCCCGCCGCGCATCGGCGGGCCTACCTCCGACCGCCCATGTCTGACCAGCTCACCAAATACCTGTTCGCGGACCAGAGCGTCCGCCTCGAAACCGTCACCCTCGAGAACACTTGGCGTGACATCCAGGGCACGCACGACTATCCGCCCGCAGTGCGCCGGCTGCTCGGCGACCTGGTCGCCGCCAGCGCCCTGCTCTCGGCCAACCTGAAGTTCGACGGCTCGCTGGTCATGCAGATCCAGGGCGACGGCGACGTCCGGCTGGTGGTGGTCGAATGCCGCGCCAACCTGGAGATGCGCGCCACGGTCAAGATGCGCGAGGGCGCGAGCTTCGACGACGCGGCCGACCTGCAGGCGCTCGTCAACCCGGGTGGCAAGGGCCGTTTCATCGTGGTGCTCGACCCCCGCGGCCGGCAAGCCGGACAGCAGCCCTACCAGGGTGTGGTCCCCCTGCAGGGTACGAACGTGGCCGAGGCGCTGGAGCATTACATGGCCGCGTCCGAGCAGTTGCAGACGCGGCTCTGGCTGGCCACCGACGACCATCGCGCTGCCGGCCTTCTGCTGCAACGGCTGGCCCGCGAGGGCGGCAAGCCGGCCAGCGAAGGCGCGGTCCTCGAAGAGGACACCTGGGAGCGCGCCGAGCAGTTGGCGCAGACCATCAAGCAGGAGGAACTGCTGACGCTGACGGCACCGACGCTCGTGCACCGGCTCTTCTGGGAGGAAGACCTCACGATGTTCGAGCCGATGACGCCGCGCTTTCATTGCGGCTGTTCGCGCGAGAAGGTGGCCGACGCGCTGCGCATGCTGGGCGTGCAGGAGGTCGAGTCCATCCTCGAGGAACAAGGCCGGGTCGAAGTGAAGTGCGACTATTGCGGCGCGGCCTACCATTTCGACGCCGTGGACGCCGCCGAGCTCTTTGCCAACGACAACCCGGTACAGGCGCGTCACCAGAGCTCGAGCACGCACTGAGCGCGGCACACCCGGCGCTCTCGCCAGCGCGTCGGGCCCTGCGGCGCGATCCGGGCCGCGACGCGGCGGGGTGCGATTTCGTTAAAGGTCGGGACGAAAGGCCAAGCCGGCCGGATAGAGAAAATCGTCGCCTGCCTCCGCGATCCGGCACGATTCGATCGCGCCCTGCCTGTCGAGGCGGCACTCGGCCAGCGAATGATTGCCCAGGTTCGACACATAGGCGAGGCGCCCGTTGAGCGCGATGCTCAACGGCAGGCTCAGCGTCTGCGGATTGACATAGCGCGCGCAGCTCTCCAGCCGCCCGGCCGCTCCCACCGCGCAGGTAACGACCGAGCTGTCGCCGAGGTTGGTGATGTAGAGCCGCCCACCCTCATGCGCCATGCCGGTGGGGCGGCTGAGCAGGCCGGCGGCTTCCTGCTTGCTGCAGGCGGCCAATTCGCCGACCGAACTCAAGAGGCACGCGGCCACCGAATTGTCGCGCTGGTTGGCGACGAACACGAAGCGCCCGCCGGCGGCCACGCCGGCCGGACCGGCGAACGCGTCATACCCGCTCGCGCGCGCACACTGGGTGACGTCGCCGTCACGGCCGAGTGCGCAAATGGCCAGCGTATCGTCGAGCTGGCTGATGTACATGCGGCCCGACGACGCCGCCATGCCGTACGGGGCCGCCAGGCGCTGTCCCGCCGCCGTGGGCTCGCAGGCCCACAACGCGCCGCTGCCGTCCATGTGGCATTGCGTCAGGCTGTCGTTGCCCAGATTCATGATGTAGGCATGTTCGGCCCAGAGCGCCAGGCCGCCGGGGTCGGCCAGCAGCGACGCGGCCGCGGCCAGGCACGGCGCTATGGCCCCGGACGCTTCGACGCGGCAGGTGAGGACGGTCGCGCTCGTGCTGGCGATGACCAGATGGCCCGCCCGGGTGCCACCCGAGTCCATGGCGTCGCTGCAACTCGCCAGCATGCATACTGCCGAAGCGGCCAGCCTGCCGCCCAGGCGGCGCGCGACGAGGAGCAAATCCGTTGGCAAGGTTCGACGCACCAGCTCGCTGCTATCAAAAAAATAACGAAACGAAACAAGAATAATCCAAATCTGATGGATAGGCAGACACTGCGATGCTGCGCTGCCTCGGTCTCGAACGAATTTCTGCAACAATTTTGAGCAATGATAGTAAGCGTCTGATTTGCAAAGGCCTTTTCGAGTTTTTCGGAAACAACCCCCAGGTTTGTCCACGGATGCAGGGGAAAACCTCGAGCGGAAGACGCCGGCAGCGCGCCGGCCGCTAGGTCAGCCACCGCAAAAGCACGCGTTCGCAGCGCTGCCTGCGTTTTGAGCACGCAAGACAAGGTGTTGATCTGTAATAAAAATCTCACAATCTCCCGGGTCGGTCCCCAAACTTATCCACGGCAGTTGGGGAAAACCCGTCGGCACGGCTGGCCGCCTACGTTTTGAGCAGCTACCTTGCGTTGCCTGTTTTCGACGCAGTTGGCGCAAAACGTTACGGAATGCGGCTTTGCGGCAGCTTTCCGCAGCTAGTCCCCAGGGTTGTCCACTGCTTGCGGGGATAACTTCGGCCATCGAGGCCGGCCCTGCGCCGGGATACCGGATGCGCCGCGTCCACCCTGCGCCGCGAACGTAAGCACAAGCCACACTGGCGGGCAGCCGGTCCGCTGCGGCACAGTGCGGCCATGGCCTGTCTTCCCAAGCATCGTCCGGCCCGCGGCGCGGCTGGCGCCGAACTCCTCCTGGCCGCCGTGCCCCTGCTCCTGGCCGGCATGGCCACGGTGGAACTCGCGCACTGGCAGCTCACCCGCGTGGCCGTGCGCCATGCGCTGTACGAAGCGGCCCGCGCCGGCGCCACCCAGGGCGCGGACGCACAGGCCATTGCGCATGCCTTCCAGCGCGCCCTGCTGCCGATCGCAGGCGGGGCCGGGCCGGCCGGCGTACCGACCTGGCGCATCGACCGTCTATCGCCGACAGCGGCCCATTTCGCCGACTTCGGCCGCAGATCGCCGCAAGGCGGCCGGGAAATGGCGCACGACTACCAGGCCGAGCGCCGGGCGCACGACATGGCCTCGGGCTGGCCGCAAGGCCAGGGCCCCCGTTCACACGAGGACATCCATGCTGCGAACACTCTCGTGCTGGAGGCCGTCCATCTGCACCCTCCGCTCATGCCGGGCATGAGCGCCCTGCTGCGCCGGCTGCCGGTGGGCGAGCCGTCCGATGCCGTGCAGGCCAGCCGCCGCGCGCTGGGCTGGTTCGCAGTGCGCGCACGCGTCGCCCTGCCGATGCAGTCGGCCGCCCGGGAAGCGGCCGCTGCGAGCGTCAGCGGGCCCTCCGCCACGGTGCCGCCTCCGGCATCGGCGCCGCCGTCGAGCGCGCCCGACGAGGCTTGCGCGGGCCTCTGGTGCATCGAGCACGGCAGGCCGCCCCCGGATGCCGGGCAGCCCGCGATGCCGGCACCGGACGCGACGCCCGCCCCGCCCCGCGCGCCGCCGGACGCCGGCGAGGCTTGCGGCGTGATCCTCTGCTGCGCGCCATAGGCAGCACCGCGGCGGGCGCCATGGACCAAACCGCGCGGCCGCGCAGCCATGCGCCTGCGATATGCTACGGTCAGCCGCTTCGAGGAGTCGCCATGGCCGTCAACCGCGTCAGAGTCTGGGATCTGCCCCTGCGCCTCTTTCATTGGGCGCTGGCCGTCTGCGTGACCGGCTCGCTGGTCACGGCGACACTGGGCGGCTTCTGGATGGACTACCACCTGCTGTTCGGCTATGTGGCGCTCGGCCTGATCAGCTTTCGGCTGGTCTGGGGTTGCATCGGCCCCGCGACCGCCCGCTTCACGAATTTCGTGCGCGGCCCGCGGGCCATCCTGGCCTACCTGCGCTCAGGTCCGGAAACGGCGCCCTACGGCCACAACCCGCTGGGCGGGTGGTCGGTGCTGGCGATGCTCTGTGTGCTCGGCGTCCAGGCCGTCACCGGGCTCTTCGCGGATGACGGCATCTTCACGCAGGGCCCCTTGGCCGCGCGGGCCAGCCCCGGCACCGTGGACTTCCTGACGGGTTGGCACCTGCGCCTGGAGCCCGTGATCTACACCCTGCTCGGCCTGCATCTGGCCGCCGTCGCCTGGCACAGCCTGGTCCGGCGCCATCCGCTGGTGCGGGCCATGATCACCGGGGAGCGGCCCGACACGCCGGGCCGGGACGTGCCACCGACGCAAGACGACGCCCGCGTGCGGCTGCGCGCCGCCATCGTGGCGGCGATCTGCGCAGCCAGCGTGGCCGGGGTGGTGGCGCTGGGCGGCAGCAGCCTGTAAAGGGGGCACCAATTCAGCGGCGCTGGCGGAAATCCTGGTGGCAGGCCTTGCAACTGGCCGCCACGTCGCCGTAGGCGGCGCGTATCGTGTCGAAATCTCCCTCGCCGGCCACCTGGGATAGACGCCCCATGCTTTGCTGGAAGTTCTTGAGCGCCGCCTCGAAGCGCGCCGAATCCTTCCACACGGCGGGTTGGGCGTTGCCGCCTTCAGCGCCGTCGGCAAAACCGCGCCAGGGCAGCGTAGCCAGGGTGCGCAGCACGGCAACCTCCTGCTGCACGGCGGCCGCATCGAACGTGGCGCGCCCGCGCATCACCGGCGCCAGCCCGTTGAAATGCGCGCCCATCAGGCGCAGCGCAGCCTGCCGGTAGGCGACGGCCTCCTGGGTGTTGTCGAATTGCGGCTCGGCGAAGGCGATGGGCGCGGCGGCTGCCAGCGCCAGCGTACAGGCCGTCAGCACGCGGGCGGAACGGATCATGGGGAACCTCCTGGACGGACAAAAAAAACCCCACGCTGCGCCGTCGGCTTCGCTGCCCCCAAGGGGGCGCGTTTTTGCCTCGGGGCGGCCCAGCGGCAAAAAAAAGCCCCCACGCTGCGCCGTCGGCTTCGCTGCCCCCCAAGGGGGCGCGTTTTTGCCTCGGGGCGGCCCAGCGGCAAAAAACAACGCACATGCGACTTGCCATGTGCGTTTCAAAAGATAACAGCACCGCGCGTCGCGGGCAATGACCCGCGGCGGGGGTTGGCCGTCAAACCTCGCGGGCGAGCTTGGCGGCCAGGCCGATGTAGGTGCGCGGCGTGAGCGCGAGCAGGCGGTCGCGGGCCTCGGTGGGCAGTTCCAGCCCGGCGACGAACTCGCGCAGCGCCGATTCGGTGATGCCCTTGCCGCGCGTGAGCTCCTTCAGGCGCTCGTAGGGCTGGGGCAGGCCGTAGCGCCGCATCACCGTCTGTACCGGCTCGGCCAGCACTTCCCAGCAGGCGTCGATGTCGGCATCGATGGCCGCGGCGTTGATCTCGAGTTTGCCCAGGCCGCGCAGGCAGGCATCGTAGGCGACCAGGCTGTAGCCGAAAGCCACGCCCAGGTTGCGCAGCACGGTGGAATCGGTGAGATCGCGCTGCCAGCGCGAGATCGGTAGCTTGTCCGACAGGTGGCGCAGGGTGGCGTTGGCCAGGCCCAGGTTGCCCTCGGAGTTCTCGAAGTCGATCGGGTTGACCTTGTGCGGCATGGTGGACGAGCCGACCTCGCCCTCCTTCAGGCGCTGCTTGAAGTAGCCGAGCGCGATGTAACCCCAGACGTCGCGGTTCAGGTCGAGCAGGATGACGTTGGCGCGCGCCACGGCGTCGAAGAGCTCGGCCATCCAGTCGTGCGGCTCGATCTGGATGGTGTGCCGGTTCTGGGTGAGGCCCAGGCCGCTCAGCACCTTGCCCGCCAGCGTTTCCCAGTCGATCTCGGGATAGGCCGAGAGGTGCGCGTTGAAGTTGCCGGTGGCGCCGTTGAGCTTGGCGAGCGGTTTGACTTCGGCAATCGCTTCGATCGCCCGCTTGAGCCGCGCGGCCACGTTGGCGAATTCCTTGCCCATGGTCGAGGGCGTGGCCGGCTGGCCGTGCGTGCGCGACAGCAGCGGCTGCTCGGCATGGGCATGCGCCAGCTCGGCCAGCCGGGCGTGGACCTGGCGCAGCGCCGGCAGCAGTGCCTGTTCGCGCGCCGCGCTCAGCATCAGGGCATGCGAGGTGTTGTTGATGTCTTCCGAGGTGCAGGCGAAGTGGATGAATTCGGCCGCCTTGGCGAGCTCGTCGTGCCCGGCCACCTTTTCCTTGAGCCAGTACTCGACGGCCTTCACGTCATGGTTGGTAACGCGCTCGATCTCCTTGATGCGCGCGGCGTCGTTCTCGGAAAACTCGGCCACGAGACGCTCGAGCAGCCCGCGGGCCTCGGCCGAGAAGGCGGGCAGCTCGGGCAGGCCGGCATCGGCCAGGGCGATCAGCCAGGCGATCTCGACCTTGACGCGGTGGTGCATGAAACCCGCTTCGGACAGCAGCGGGCGCAGGGCGTCGCCACGCCCGGCGTAGCGCCCGTCCAGCGGCGACAAGGCATTGAGGGTGGTGAGCGTGGCGGCGATTTGCATGGCTTAAGACGCGTAAAGCTAGAGAAATAAAAGGAAAGTTTACCATTGCGTCCGGCGGGAGCAGGTACCGCGATGCTATACTCCGCTGCCCTTCGCGCAAGGTCCGTTCGCATCGCGTCGCCCGCAGCGACACACCGCTCGACACCACCCGTTCGCGCTGCCCGCACCCCACTGAGAATCCGGCCCTCCATGAAACTGATCGGCTCGCTGTCCAGCCCCTACGTACGCAAGGTACGCATCGTCCTGGCCGAAAAGAAGCTCGACTGCCCGCTCGTACTCGATAACGTCTGGTCCGCGGATACGCAGATCCAGGCCACCAATCCGCTCGGCAAAGTACCCTGTCTAGTGATGGACGACGGCAACAGCCTGTTCGATTCGCGGGTGATCGTGGAATATCTCGACACGCTCTCGCCCGTCAGCCGGCTGGTGCCGGCCGCCGGCCGCGAACGCCTGGACGTGAAGTGGTGGGAAGCCTTGGCCGATGGCGTACTCGACGCCTGTGTGCTCATGCGCGCCGAGGAAACGCAGCGCGCGCCCGAGCAGCGCAATGCCGACTGGGTGGCCCGCCAGCGCGGCAAGGTCGAGGCCGCGCTGCCGGTGATGGAAGCCACGCTGGGCGAACGCGCCTTCTGCGTCGGCCACGTCACCAGCAACTACTCGCTGGCCGACATCGCGGTGGGCTGTGCGCTCGGTTACCTGGACTTCCGCTTCCCGGACATCGCCTGGCGCGAGCCGTATCCGAACCTGGCCCGGCTCTATACCAAGCTCGCGCAACGTCCGTCGTTCATCGACACACAGCCGGGCTGATGCGCTCGCGGCCGGCGCTGCCCGGCCGCTGCCCAAGCCTGCGGCTCAGCGCTGCAGCGCCTGCCAGGCCTTCTCCAGCCGCTTGACCGACACCGGCATCGGCGTGCGCAGCTCCTGCGCGAACAGCGCCACGCGCAGCTCCTCCAGCATCCAGCGAAAGTTCACCAGCCCGTCGTCGAGCACGCCCTTGCGCGCGGACAGCTCGCGCTGGTAGCGCGTCAGCAGGGGTGCCATCTCCGCCATCAGCCGAGCGTCGCGCGCCGGGTCGGCGCGCAGCTTGTCGATGCGCGCCGTCACCGCCTTCAGATAGCGCGGGAAGTGCGCAAGCTGGGCATACGGGGTATCGCGCACGAAGTGCTTGCCCATCAGGCCGCGTAGCTGCTGCTCCATGTCGGCGTGCGACGCGGGATGCGCGCGCGCCTGCACCAGCTTGCGCATGACCCCGGCCCATTCGGTGAGAATGGTCTGCACCAGCCGCGCCATCTCCTGGGCGAGCAGGCCCAGGCGGCCACGCCCCTGCTCGGCGCGCGCGGCGAAGCCCGACGCATCCGTGGGCAGGGGTTCCATCAGACAGGCCGCGGCCAGCGCCGCGTCGATGATCTGGTCGCGCAGTTCCTCCTGGGTGCCCAGTGGCATATACAACATGCTCATCTGGGTCAGCCCGGGCAGGTTCTTCTCGAGGTACTTGACCTGGTCCTTCAGTTGCAGGCGAAAGAGGCGCAGCAGGCCGCCGCGGTGCCGCCGGGCGGCCTCTTTCGGGTCGTCGAACACGTCCAGGTCGCAATGCGTGCCGCGGTCGACCAGCGCCGGATAGCCGATCACGGTCTGCCCGCCCCGGCGGATCTCCAGCAGCTCGGGCAGCTCGCCGAACGTCCAGCCGGTCAGGTTCTCGTGGGCCAGCGCCTGGGCCACGCCGGCGTCGCGCGCGGCCACCTTCTGGAAGGTGGCCTGGGCTTCGCGCCCATGCTCGCTGCGCAACTGCGCGAGGTTGCGTCCCATCGCCAGCATGCGGCCGTGCTCGTCGAGCAGCCGGTAGTTCATGAAGAGATGCGCGGGCAGCGTCTCCGGCTTGAAGTCGGTCACGGCCACACGTACCTGGGTCTGGCCGCGGATGTCGTCGATCAGGGTTTCGACCAGGCTCCTGGCCGGCTGGCGCGCCTCGTCGAAGTGCCGCTCGTAGAAGCCCGCGGCATAGTCCGGCAGCGGCACGCAGTGGCGGCGCAGCTTCTGCGGCAGCGACTTCAGCAGCAGGTGCACCTTCTCCTTGAGCATGCCGGGCACCAGCCACTCCGCGCGCGCCGCATCGACCTGGTTGAGCGCATAGAGCGGCACACCGAGCGTGACCCCGTCGCGCGGCGAACCGGGCTCGAAGTGATAGTCCAGCGCCATCTCCACGCCATGCCAGGACATGCGCTTGGGGAACACCTCGGTGGTGACGCCCGCGGCCTCGTGGCGCATGAGCTCGTCGCGGGTGAGAAACAGCAGCTTCGCGGACTTGTCCCGGGCCGCCGCGCGCTGGTACCACTTTTCCAGCGCCACGGTGGACACCACGTCGGCGGGCAACTGGCGCTCGTAGAAGGCGAAGATCAGCTCGTCGTCGACCAGGATGTCCGGGCGGCGCGTCTTGTGCTCGAGCTTCTCGATGTCGGCGACCAGCTTGCGGTTGTGCGCGACGAAGGGCAGCCGGGTCTCGATCTCGCCGGGCACCAGGGCCTCGCGGATGAAGATTTCGCGCGCGCGCGCGGGGTCGATCTTCGCGTACGAGACACGCCGGCCGGTGTAGATCGTCAGGCCGTACAAGGTGCCGCGCTCGCTGGCGACGACCTGGCCCTGCTTCTTCTCCCAGCGCGGATCGGACCAGTTGCGGTTGAGCAAATGGCCCGCCACGCGCTCGACCCACGCCGGCTCGATCCGGGCCACGCAGCGTGCGTACAACCGGGTGGTCTCGACCAGTTCGGCCGCCATCACCCAGCGGCCCGCCTTGCGCGCGAGCCGCGAGCCCGGATGGATCAGAAAGCGGATGCCGCGCGCGCCCAGGTACTGGGCCGCTTCCTCGGCCTTGGTGCCGATGTTGCCGAGCAGGCCGGACAGCAGCGCGAGGTGGATCTGCTCCACCGTGGCCGGTTCGCTGTTGAGCTTCCAACCCGCGCCGCCCACCACCTGGGCGAGTTGGCTGTGCACGTCGTGCCATTCGCGCAGGCGCAGCGGCGAGAGGAAATGCTCGCGCAGGCGCGCCACCAGCTTGCGCTGCGAGGCCTTGTGCGCGACTTGCTCGTCGTACCAGGTCCAGAGCTTGAGGTAGGACAGGAATTCCGAGCGCTCATCGGCAAAGCGCGCGTGGGCGGCGTCGGCCGCCTCCTGCGCGTTGAGCGGACGCTCGCGCGGGTCCTGCACCGAGAGCGCCGCGGCGATCACCAGCATCTCGGCCAGGCAGTGCTGCTCGCGCGCGGCCAGGATCATGCGCGCGATGCGCGGGTCCACCGGCAGGCGCGCGAGTTCCTGCCCGACCTCGGTGAGCGCATTGGCCTCGTCGATCGCGCCCAACTCCTGCAGCAGGTGGTAGCCGTCGGCCACGGCACGGCCGCTGGGCGCCTCGACGAAGGGGAAATCCTCGATGCTGTCCAGGCGCAGCGATTTCATGCGCAGGATCACCGAGGCCAGCGAGGCGCGCAGGATCTCCGGGTCGGTGAACGCCGCGCGCGACTGGAAATCCGCCTCGTCGTAGAGCCGGATGCACACGCCGGGGCCGATCCGCCCGCAGCGCCCCGCGCGCTGGTTGGCCGAAGCCTGGCTGATCGGCTCCACGCGTAGCTGCTCGACCTTGTTGCGCCAGGAATAGCGCTTGACGCGGGCGAGCCCGGTGTCCACCACGAAGCGGATGCCCGGCACGGTGAGCGAGGTCTCGGCCACGTTGGTGGCGAGCACGATGCGGCGCGCGTTGGTCCGGGGCCGGAAGACGGCCTCCTGCTCCGCCTGCGACAGGCGGGCGAACAGCGGCAGGATCTCGGTGCCCGGCGGGTGGCGCTTGCGCAGCGCCTCGGCCGCCTCGCGGATCTCGCGCTCGCCGGGCAGGAACACCAGCACGTCGCCCGGCCCGTGGCGCGCGCATTCGGCCACGGCGTCGACGATGCCGTCGATGAGGTCGCGCTCCTCGTCGCGATCCAGCCGCTCGCGGCCGCCTTCACGCCCGCCGTCCTTGTCTGAAGTCCCACTGCGGTCCTCGTCGAGGATGGGACGGTAGCGCAGCTCCACGGGGTACAGGCGCCCGGACACGGCGATCACCGGCGCGGGCTGCGCTTGGCTGCCGAAATGGCGGGCGAAGCGCTCGGCGTCGATGGTGGCCGAGGTGATGATGAGCTTGAGATCGGGCCGTCGCGGCAGCAGTTGCTTGAGGTAGCCGAGCAGGAAGTCGATGTTCAGGCTGCGCTCGTGCGCCTCGTCGATGATGATGGTGTCGTAGCGGCGCAGCATCGGGTCGCGCTGCGACTCCGCGAGCAGAATGCCGTCGGTCATCAGCTTGACCGAAGCGCCGGGGTGCGTGCGGTCGTTGAAGCGCACCTGGTAGCCCACGACTTGCCCGAACTCGGTGCCCAGCTCCTCGGCGACTCGCTTGGCCACCGACGTCGCCGCCAGCCGGCGCGGCTGCGTGTGGCCGATCATGCCGCGCTCGCCGCGGCCCATCTCCAGGCAGATCTTGGGTAGCTGCGTGGTCTTGCCGGAGCCGGTTTCGCCGCTGACGATCACCACCTGGTGGCCGGCGATCGCGCGCGAGATCTCCTCGCGCCGCGCACTGACGGGCAAGTCTTCCGGATAGATGATGGGGGGGAACGGGTTGCGCTGACGCGACGGGCTGGCTTTCACGCGATGGGTATTCATGATTGAACCGCCATTATAGGAAACCTCCCGCCGCGGCCCGTGGCGGGAGCTTCCTCCATGGGGCGTAAAATACCGGCGCGCGCGCCGCGCCGTGCGCCCTCCCAGCCGCTACGCCCTGTCATGACCGAAAACGTCCACGCCGAAGAGCCCCCCGACGCCGTCGAGCGTCCCGAAGCCGAAGATTCCATCGCCAACGATTCGCCCGCGCAGTTCGTGCGCTGGTTCCGCGAAGTCGCTCCGTATGTGCACGCCTTTCGCGGCAAGACCTTCGTGGTCGCCTTCGGCGGCGAGCTGGTCCAGGCGGGTGCGCTCAACAGCCTGGTGCAGGATCTTTCCCTGCTGAGCGCCCTGGGCATCCGCCTGGTGCTGGTGCACGGCTCGCGCCCCCAGGTCAACGAGCAACTGCGCCTGAAGGGCATTCCACAGTATTTCGACCGCGGCCTGCGCGTGACCGACGCCGCCGCCCTCGAATGCGCCAAGGAGGCCGCCGGCGAAATCCTGCTCGACATCGAGGCGGCCTTCAGCCAGGGCCTGCCCAACACCCCCATGTCGGGCTCGCGCATTCGCGTGCTCACCGGCAACTTCGTCACCGCGCGCCCCGTGGGCGTCATCGACGGCGTGGACTACCGGCATACCGGCCAGGTCCGCAAGATCGACGTGCAGGCGCTGCGCGCGGTGGTCGACAGCGGCTCCGTCGTGCTGATGTCGCCGCTCGGCTTCTCGCCCACCGGCGAAGCCTTCAACCTCGCGATGGAGGAGCTGGCCACCCGGGTCGCCGTCGTGCTGCGCGCCGAGAAGCTGATCTACCTCACCGAGACCCCGGGCGTGCTCGACAGCGACGGCAGCGTGGACACCGAACTCGCGCGCGTGGACGCCGAGCGCCTGCTGCAGCAAAAGACGCTGGACGAGGACACCGCCTATTTCCTCGAGCACGCCTCGCGCGCCGTCAAGCAAGGCGTGGCGCGCGCGCACCTGCTGCCCTACTCGCTCGACGGCAGCATCCTGCTCGAGATCTTCACCCACGACGGCGTGGGCACCATGGTCGTCGAAGACACCCTGGAAGACCTGCGCCAGGCGACGATGGACGACGTGGGCGCGATCCTGCAGCTCATCGAACCGCTCGAGCAGGACGGCACGCTGGTGCCGCGCGGGCGCCACGCCATCGAGCGCGACGTCGAGAAGTTCTGGGTGGCCGAGCACGACGGCATCATCTACGGCTGCGCCTCGCTGAACATCTGGCGCGAGGATCGCATGGCCGAAATGGCCTGCCTGGCCGTCCATCCCGACTGGCAGGGCGAGGGCGAAGGCGACAAGCTGCTGCGCCACATCGAGGCGCGCGCCCGGGCAAGCGGCGTGCGCCGCCTCTTCGTGCTCACCACGCGTACATCGCACTGGTTCATCAAGCGCGGCTTCGTGCCGAGCTCGCTGGCCGACCTGCCGCGCGACAAGCAGGCGACCTACAACCGGGCGCGCAACAGCCTGGTCTTCATCAAGCGGCTGTGAAGCAGCGCGCTGCGTTGCCGGACCGGCAACGCAGTCCTCCCTCGATACCACCCGTCGGCGACGCACCGCAGTGCGACACTACGCCGGTCCTCATCGTGGAACAGCCATGTCCAAGCTACGCATCACCGCCGGCGGCCACCGTTTCGTCGCCGAACCCCACCCCGACGCCCCGCTCACCGTCGCCGCATTCGAGAAACTCCTGCCCTATCGCCAGCGCATCATCCACGTGCGCTGGAGCGGCGAAGGCTGCTGGATCCCCCTGGGCGACTGGCAGCTCGGCGTGGGCTTCGAGAATCACACCAGCCACCCCTCGGTAGGCGACATCCTGTTCTATCCGGGCGGCTACAGCGAGACCGAGATCATCATGGCCTACGGCGCGTGCAGCTTCTCGAGCAAGATGGGCCAGCTCGCAGGCAACCACTTCCTCACCATCGTCGAAGGCAAGGAGAACCTGCGCGCCCTGGGCACCAAGGTGCTTTGGGAAGGCGCGCAGGAAATCCTGTTCGAGACAATGTGAATCCGGCTCGCGGCGCGCTCACGGGCGCGACGCCCACCGCCCGGCCCGGCCTTCGGAGGCGGCGCAATGCCGCCCTTGCGAGACGACGGCGAAGGCGCAACCGCGTCAGGCCGCGCGCCCCATGTCCTTGGGAAACAGCGCCAGGAAATCCAGCAGCTTCTCGCCCAGCAGATTGACGTGCCCGCGCATGGCCTCGGCCGCACCGCCGTCGTCGCCCTCGGCAAGGCAACGCAGCACGTCCTCATGTTCGCGCAGCGTGTCGCGGCGGCGCGACGGCCGCTGCGTCACGAGCCGGCGATACGCGCCGATGCGGTTGCGCAAGGCGCGCGTCTGCTCGGCCAGGAACTCGTTCTGCGAAGCCGCATAGATGCCCTCGTGGAACAGGCGGTTGATCTCGTAGAACGCTTCCACCTTGTCCGTGCGCGCCAGTTCGATCAACTGCGTGTGCAACGCGCGCAGCCCCTCCAGCTCCTGGGCCGTGATGCGACGCGCGGCAAGGCGCGCGCACAGGCCTTCCAGTTCAGCCATCACCTGGAACATCTCGATCAGCCTGTGTGCGGACAACTGCACGACCTGGGCCGGCTGTCGGTTACGGATCTGGATCAGGCCGGCTGAGGCCAGATGACGCAACGCCTCGCGCACCGGCGTGCGCGAGACATTGAAGCGCGTGGCCAGGTCGACCTCGTCCAGGCGCGCGCCTGGCGCGAGCTTGCCGGAGAAGATATCGCTTTCCAGGATCGCCTGGATCTGTTCCGCCCGACTTCCGACGAGCCGTTCACCTTCGTTCGACAGAACCTCGTCCGTCATGACTTTCCCCAATTCCATTGCCAACGGTGGCGCACCGATATTTTAGCGCTCCAATTAAATACAAGACTAACCGTCTTGTATGCACGAATCTGGCGCAAGAACGCGCCGCCCTGGCGCCACGCACCTCACTCGTGCACGTCGCCGCGTCCCGATCCGCCCACTTCCCTAGGTACGAGGAATTGGCATGCGCCTTGCATTAGGTACGCATGATTCACCTTTTTGCATACAAGAAATCGATTCTTAAATATCAACCGGCATCCACCGACGTGTAAGGAACACCATGGACCTCGGCCTGCAAGGCAAATCAGCGCTGGTTACCGGCGCATCCCGCGGCATCGGCATGGCCACCGCCGAGAGCTTCGCCCGCGAGGGCATCGCCGAACTCCACCTGGCCGCCCGCTCGGAGGAAGGCCTCGCCCGCGTGCGGGATAGGCTCGTCGCCGAGTACGGCGTGAAGGCCGCCATCCATCCGATGGACCTGGGCGCGGCCGACAACGTGGCCGAGCTCGCGCGCCGCTGCCCCGAGGTCGACATCCTCGTGAACAACGCGGCCGACTCCACGCCCGGCCCGCTCGACAAGCTCAGCGACAGGGACTGGCGCGACAGCCTGGACATGAAGATCTTCTCCTACGTCGCGCTGACCCGCGAGTTCTACGCCCACATGAAGCGGCGCGGCGGCGGCGTGATCGTCAACGACATCGGCAACTCGGGCGAGAACCCGGACGCCAACTACATCGTCGGCACTACCGGCAATGCCGCCATGATGGCCTTCACCCGCGGCGTCGGCGGGCGCAGCCTGGACGAGGGCGTGCGCGTGGTCGGCGTCAATCCGGGGCCGGTCGCCACCGATCGCATGGTCAAGCTCATGAAGCGCCGCGCGCTCGACTGGTACGGCGACGAGGGCCGCTGGGAGGAGCTATTCGACAAGTATCCCGGCAAGCGCCCCGCGCAGCCCGGCGAAGTGGCCGACCTCATCGTCTGGCTGGCGTCGCCGCGCGCCGGCTACATCACCGGCACCATCGTCACGATCGACGGCGGCATCGCCTCGCGTGGCTCGATCATCTGAGGCCGTCATGCGCAGCTTCGAGGAACGCAACCGCTATTTCGACCGGCTCTGCAACACGCCCGGCCTGATGTGGCTCGGCCAGAACACCAACCACTTCGATCCGCACCCGGCCGTGGTGGCGGCCGTGACCGAGGCGCTCGCGCGCGGCGACTACCACGCCTACGCGCCGCCCGCGGGCTTCGAGGAGCTGCGCCGGCTCATCGTCGAGGACGCCGGCGTGCCCGACGCCTGCGCCTTCGTCACCGACGGCGCGGTCGAGGGCCTCTACAACGTGTGCAGCAACCTGTGCGAGCCGGGCACCGACTTCGTCACCACCGACCCGAGCTGGGCGTGGCCGATGCACTTCGCCCGGCGCGCCGGCGCCAACATGATCGAACTGCCGATCTACGACGCCGCCCAGGGCTACCGGCTGACCGCAAGCCAACTGCGCGCGGCGGTCGGCCCGCGCACCCGGGTGATCTACCTCGTCGATCCCAACAACCCGCTCGGCACCTGCCACACCGAGGACGAGATCCGCGAGATCGCCGCGATCGCGCGCGAGGCGGACGCCTACCTGATCCACGACGCGACCTACTCGCAGTTCGCCGACGCCTTCACGCCCGCCTGGCGCTTCTATCCCGAGAAGACGGTCATGATCTACAGCTTCTCGAAGTGGCTGGGGCTGGCCGGCATGCGGCTGGGCGCGGTCATCGCCAACCCGGACATCATCGAGCGGGTCGCCACCGCGCCGCCCAACAACCTCGGCAGCAACGTGCTGTCGCAGCGTGCGGCGATCGCCGGGCTGCGCACCAAGGCCGAGTGGTTTCCGCAGATCCAGGCGCGCCAGCGGCGCAACCAGGCGGCGGTGGCCGAGGCTGCCGCCGGCGTCGACGGTCTGCATCTGCCCGTGTACCCGTCGCAGGCCAACCTGCTCGTGATGGAAACCCCCGAGGCCGGCGTGCGGCCCGAAGCGCTGGTCGCCGCCTACCAGACGGAGAACGTGATGATCCGCCAGGGCACCTACCATACCCAGCGGTTCGGCGACCGCTTCGTGAAGATCAGCCTCACGGTGCCAGAGGCGTGGGCCGAGCGCTTTTGCGAACTGCTGCCGGCGATGGTGGCGCGCGCCCGCGACGCCGCCCCCGCCGGCAACCTCTTCTGAGGACAGACACCATGCCCACGATCACCGCCCGCGACGGCACCGCCCTCCACTACGAGGAAGCCGGCAGCGGCACCCCCATCCTCTTCGTGCACGAGTTCGGCGGCGACTGGCGAAGCTGGGAGCCGCAGATGCGCTACTTCACCCGGCGCTACCGCTGCATCACCTACAGCGCGCGCGGCTATCCGCCATCGGACGTGCCCACCGACCCGGAGCGCTACTCGCAGGCCATCGCGGTCGACGACATGGTCGACGTGCTCGACGGCCTGGGCATCGACCGGGCGCACATCGTCGGCCTGTCGATGGGCGGCTTCGCCACCCTGCACTTCGGCCTGCGCCACCCCGACCGCGCGCGCTCGCTGGTGGTGGCCGGCGCCGGCTACGGTGCCGAGAAGGCATACGAGGATTACTTTCGCGGCGTCTCGATGGAGGTCGCGCGCCAGTTCGAAGAGCTGGGCGCGCCGGTATTCGCCAAGGTCTACGCCCAGGCGGCCTCGCGCATCGTGTTCCAGGTCAAGGATCCGCGCGGCTGGGAAGCCTTCGCGCGCGAGCTCGGCGAGCACTCCTCGATCGGCTCGGCGCTCACCATGCGCGGCGTGCAGGCGCGCCGGCCCTCGATCTACGACCTCGAGGCCGAGCTGCGCACGATGACCGCGCCGACCCTGGTGGTGGTCGGCGACGAGGACGACCACTGCCTGCAGCCGGGCATCTTCATGAAGAAGACCATCCCGGCGAGCGGCCTGCTGGTGCTGCCCAAGACCGGCCACACGCTCAACATCGAGGAGCCGGCGCTCTTCAACCAGTTCGTCTCGGACTTCCTCGCCACCGTCGAGCAGGACAAGTGGCCGCCCCGCGACCCGCGCTCGCTGCCCGGCGAGATCATGAAGACGTCATGAGCGATCGCCTCTCCGCCCACGTGAAGCCGGAGCGCCTGCTCGCGCGCCTGCAAGCCATGGCGCGCATCGGCGCCACGCCGCGCGGCGGCGTGAACCGCCAGGCGCTGTCGGCCGAGGACGCCGCCGCCCAGGCGCAGCTCGCCGCCTGGGGCGCCGAGCGCGGGCTTGCCGCGTCGCGCGACGCGGCGGGCAACCTCTTCGTGCGCCTGGCCGGCGCGCGCCCCGGGCTCGCGCCGGTGCTGTCGGGCTCGCATCTGGACAGCCAGCCGACCGGCGGCCGCTTCGACGGCGTGTACGGCGTGCTGGCCGCGTTCGAGGTGCTGGAGGCGATGCGCGACGCCGGCTTCGCGCCGGCGCGCGCGGTCGAGGCCGTCGCCTGGATGAACGAGGAGGGATCGCGCTTCGCGCCCGGCATGATGGGCTCGGCGGTGTTCGCGGGCGAGCGCCCGCTGCAGGCGGTGCTCGACACCCGCGACGCCGACGGCGTGAGCGTGGCCGAGGCGCTCGCGGCCTGCGAGCCGGCGCTCGCCCACGTCCCGCGGCGCGGGCTGGGCGGCGCGGTCCACGCCTTCGTCGAGGCGCACATCGAGCAAGGCCCGGTCCTCGAGCGCGAGGGCATGCCGGTCGGCGTGGTGACCGGCATCCAGGGCAAGCACACCTTTCGCGTCACCGTGCAGGGCGAGGCCGCGCATGCCGGCACCAGCCGCCGCGCCGAACGCCGCGACGCCCTGCTCGCCGCCACCGCGATGGTGCAGGCGCTGGCCGCCGTCCTGCACGACCAAGCCGACGTCGCCCGCTTCACGGTCGGCCGCTTCGAGGTCTCGCCCAACGCGCCGTCGGTGGTGGCGAGCCGGGCGGTGTTCTCGATCGACCTTCGCCATCCCGATTCGGCCACGCTGCGCGCGCTCGGCGAGCGCGTGCGCCCGGTGTGCGAGGCCCATGCCGGCCCCTGCGAGGTGAGCGTGGAGCGCCTGTCGGCGGCCGACTCGCTCACCTTTCCAGACGCGATGCGCGCGCGCCTCGCATCCGCGGCGCGCAAGCTCGGCATCCCGCACCTGGCGCTGCCCTCGGCCGCCGGCCACGACGCACGCTACCTGCATGCCATGTGTCCGGCCGCGATGATCTTCGTGCCCTGCCGCGCGGGCATCACCCACAACGAGGCCGAGCATGCCGAGCCGGCCGACCTGGTCGCCGGCACCCGCGTGCTCGCCGACGTGCTTGCCGGCCTTGCCCAGGAGGATGCCGCATGAACCGCCCCGCCCTCGTCCCGAGCGCCGTCCCCTCCCAACCGCCCCCAGGAACCCCCGCCATGCCCCAGGCCGAGAAAGTGGCCCACCTCGCCGACTACGCCGACACCGCCGAGCGCCAGCCGCTGCTCGCGCTGCGCGGCATCAGCAAGACCTTCGGCACAGTGAAGGCGCTGGACGATCTCGGCGTGGCGATCAGGCCCGGCGAGTTCATCACCGTGGTCGGCCCGAGCGGATGCGGCAAGAGCACGCTCTTCAACATCGTGGCCGGTCTCGAGGAGCCGGACGCGGGGGGCAGCCTCGCTTTCCTGGGCAAGCCCAGCCGCGCGCGCGATCTGCTCGGGCGGGTCGCGTTCATGCCGCAGCGAGATCTGCTGCTGCCTTGGCGCACGGTGATCGACAACGCGATCCTGGCCGTCGAGCTCGAAGGAGTGCGCCGCGCAGATGCGCGCAGGCAAGCCCTCGCCATGCTGCCCGAGTTCGGCCTCACCGGCTTCGAGCAACGGTACCCGCACGAGTTGTCCGGCGGCATGCGCCAGCGCGTGGCGCTCATGCGCACCTTCATGTTCAAGCGCGACCTGATGCTGCTCGACGAACCCTTCGGCGCGCTCGACGCGCTGACCCGCAGCATGATGCAGCGCTGGCTGCTCGACGTCTGGCAGAAGCACCGGCGCACGATTCTCTTCATCACCCACGACGTCGACGAGGCGCTCTTTCTCGGCGACCGCGTGATGGTCATGACCGCCCGCCCCGGGCGCGTCAAGCTCGAGCAGCCCGTCAACCTGCCGCGCCCGCGCCGCCCCGAGATCGTCACCTCGCCCGAATTCATCGCGTTGAAGCGCACCCTGCTCGACGCCATCGAGGAGGAAAGCATGAAGTCGTTCACTACCAGCGACAAACCCGCGGGGACGGCATGAACGGGATCATGAATGCCATGGGTCCGGCCGGCATCGCCCCGGCCGAATGGGAAGCCCGGGTCGCGCTTGCCGCCTGCTACCGGCTGGTGGCTCGCCTGGGCCTGGACGACCTCATCTACAACCACATCTCGCTGCGCGTGCCGGGCGCCCGCGACGAATTCCTCATCAACCCCTACGGCCTGCTGTTCGAGGAGATCACCGCCTCGAGCCTGGTGCGCATCGACCTCGCGGGCAGGAAACTCGACGACTCGCCACACGAGGTCAACGTCGCGGGCTTTGTGATCCATGGTGCCATCCACGCCAGCCGCAAGGACGCCGCCTGCGTGCTGCACACGCACTCGGATGCGAGTATCGCGGTGTCAGCCCAGGAGCAAGGCCTGCTGCCGCTCTCGCAATTCGCGATGCGCTTCTACCAGCGCCTGGGCTTTCACGACTACGAGGGCGTGGCGATTGACCTCGACGAACGCCAGCGCCTGGTCGCGAGCCTGGGCGAGCACCGCGTGCTCGTCATGCGCAATCACGGCGTGCTCACGCTCGGCCGCACGCCGGGCGAGGCCTTCATGCTGCTGTACTACTTCGAGCGCGCCGCCCGCATCCAGCTCGCCATGCAGGCCGCCGCGGCGGGCGCGGCCGGCCCCATCGTCACGCCGCCGCACGCCGTGTGCGAGCGCGCCGCCCGCCAGTTCTGGGAGGGCCACGGCGACATCCTCGTCGCCGGCGAGCGCGAATGGCCGGCGTTCCTGCGCCAGTTGGACCGCCTCGACCCGTCCTACCGCGACTGAACCGCGGCCGCTTTCCGTCCAACGACTCCCGACTCAGGAGCCAACATGCTCAACGTCCGTCCCCTGCATCAGGGCTTCGGCCTCGAAATTCTCGATCTCGACCTTGCCGCGCCGCACAGCGACGAGGTCATCGACGACATGATCGGTCTGCTCGACCAGCATTCTCTGTTGCTGGTGCGCGGCCAGCGGCTCAGGCCCGAACGCCACGTCGAGATCAGCCGGCGCTTCGGCCCCCTGCTCACGCACGTGCTGAAGCAATACCTCACCACCGGCCTGCCGGAGATCTATGTGCTGTCCAATGTCACGCAGGACGGCAAGCCCATCGGCAATCACAAGGAGGGCTGGAACTGGCACTCCGACCTGTCCTACGTGGCCGAGCCGAGCATGGGCTCGTTGCTGTACGCAGTGGAAGTACCGCCGGTCGGCGCCGACACCTTGTTCGCCAGCATGCACCTGGCCTACGACGGCCTGCCGCCGGCGCTGCGCGAGCGCATCCGCCACCTGCGGGCGACCCATTCGTATGCCGGCTACTACGGCAAGGCCTTTGCCGACCGGACGCCCCTCACCGATGAGCAGAAGGCGAGGACTCCCGACGTGGTGCATCCGGTGGTGCGAACCCATCCCGTTACCGGACGGCCTTCGCTGTACGTCGGCCAGGACATCGTCAGCCGCATCGAGGGCCTGCCGCAGGCCGAGGGCGATGCCCTGCTGGCTGAACTCAATGCGCACGCCATCGACGAAGCCTTCGTCTACCGCCATGTCTGGCGCCAGGGCGACCTGGTGCTGTGGGACAACCGCGCGACGATGCATTGCGCCACGCCCTATGACGACAGCAAGTACCGCCGCATCATGCACCGCACCACCGTAGCCGGCAGTCGTCCATTCTGACGGCCACCCCGGATCCGCCGACGTTCAGCGCGCCCCACAGGGCGCATTCACCCAAAGGAAGGCATCATGAAAGACGACATCGTTCGCCGCTGCGTTTCGGCGCTGGCGTGTGCCCTGGCGCTCGTCCTGGCTGCGGGCCCGACCGCGGCCACGGCTGCCGAGAAGGTATCGCTGCGCCTGAAATGGCTGCCGCAGACACAGTTCGCCGGCTTCTACGTCGCCCAAGGAAAGAACTTCTACGCGGACGCCGGACTGGATCTCACGATCAATCCGGGCGGCCCCAACCTGAACGTCGAGACGCTGGTGGCGTCCGGCAGCGACCAGTTCGGCCTGGCCAGCGGCAGCGAGGGCCTGCTGCACAGCCGCGCCAAGGGTCTGCCCATCGTCGGCATCGGCATGAACCTGCAGCAGACGCCGAACATGTACGTTGCGTTCAAGGACTCCGGCATCGACTCCATCGAGGACTTCCGCGGCAAGCGGGTATCCACGTGGTTCACCGGCGCGCAGTACATCCTCTACTCGGTGCTCGCCAAGGCCGGCATCAAGCAGTCCGAGCTGACCATCGTGCCGCAGCCGGCGACCACCACCCAGTTCGTCAATCGCCAACTCGACGTCGCCACCGTCAACGTCTACAACTCGCTGATCGCGCTGCAGACCCAAGGCGTCACCGATCTGGTGCTGTTCAAGGCCGAAGACTACGGCGTGAGCTCGCCGCAGGACGTCGTGATCGCCTCCGAGCGCATCGTCGCCGACAAACCCGAGGTCGTGCAGGCCTTCCTGGACGCCACCCTGAAGGGTTGGAAGTACGCGTTCGAGAACAAGGCGGAGGCAGTCGACATCGTCATGGCGGCCGCACCGGGGCTCGACCGGCGCCACCAGGAACTCATGCTCGACGAGATCGAGAAGCTGATGTACGCCGGCCAGGGCAGCACCCGCGGGCTCGGCGTGATCGACGTGGACACGCTGGCTTCGGTGCAGCAGATGCTGCTCGACTACGGTGCCCTGGAACGAGAGGTTGACCTCGGCAAAGCCGTCGACACTCGCTTCTGGGATGCCGCGCCCGCTGCGTACAAGGTGCGCTAGTCAGCGACGGCGGCACGCCCGACGCCCTTCCCGGAGCCCCTTCCATGAAAACTTCCCTCCGTTCGGCTCGGCACCTGCTCATCACGGTGCTCGGCCTGGCCTTGGCCTGGGAGAGCGCTGTGCGCGTGCTCGACGTCCCAGGGTACTACCTGCCGGCATTGTCGGTGATCTTCCAGGATGCCTGGTCGGTGCGCGGTCTGCTTGCCACCAGCCTGGGCCACACCCTGCTCGAGGCCGTCCTCGGCTTCCTGCTGGGCGCGGCGTTCGGGTTCGCCTGCGGCGTGCTGTTCGCCCATGTGCGGATGGCCGAGCGCGCGTTCTTTCCGTTGTTCGTGGCGGCCAAGACCGTACCGGTCATCGCGTTCGGCGCACTGGTCGTCATCTGGTTCGGCAATACCCTGATGGCCAAGGTGGCGATCGCGTTCTACCTGACGTTCTTTCCGGTGACGGTCAACACCCTGCGCGGGCTGCAGGCATGCGATGCCGAGAAAGTGGGCCTGCTGCGCAGCTTCGGCGCGACGGACGCGCAACTGTTCCTGCGGCTGAAGCTGCCGACCGCGCTACCGACCATCATGGTCGGCCTGCGTCTGGGCATATCGCTCAGCCTGATCGGCGCCATCGTCGGCGAATGGTTCGGTGCGACCGTGGGCCTGGGGGCGATGCTGATACAGGCCATGTACAACGAGCAGGTGACGCGGCTATGGCTGATCGTGCTTGCCTGCGGGACGGCGGGCGCCAGCCTGTACGGCATCATCGCGGCCCTGGAGCGACGGTTCATCTGGTGGCAGGGGCGCGCATGAACGACAACCGCGTATTGCCCGTGATCGGCGGGCTGGCGCTCCTGGTGCTGTGCTGGGAAGGAGCGATCGCCCTGTTCGCCATCGAACCCTTCGTGCTGCCACGGGTGTTCGACATTCTGGCGCGTCTGCTGCGCGACTGGCCTGCCCTCGCTCAAGGGTTGATGGTCACCGGCGCGGAGGCGCTGACCGGCTTCGTGCTGGGCACGCTGATCGGCATCGCCACGGCCGTACTGATGTACTTGTTCCCGCCATTCGAGCGCGGCTTTCTTCCGGTGGCGGTGGCGGTGGACGCGGTGCCGGTAGTCGCGTTCGCACCCCTTGCCCTGCTGTGGTTCGGCATGGGGCCGGCGTCCAAGATAACCATCGTGACGCTGACCGTCAGCTTCATCGTACTGCTCAACACCTTGCACGGCCTCAGACAGCCGGATGCCGCTGCAGTCAATCTGCTGCGCAGCTTCGGTGCCAGCCGGCCGGCCATCCTCTACAGGCTGCTGCTGCCCGCCGCCATGCCGTCCGTGGTCACCGGCATGCGCCTGGGCATCGCGCGCTGCATGATCGTGGCACTCCTGGGCGAGATGCTCGGGGCCTATCGCGGCCTGGGCTGGATGATCTTCGAAGCCACCCAGCAGATGGACTATCTGCGGCTGTGGGCCTGCGTCCTGTTCGCGTCCGGGGCCAGCCTGCTGCTTTACGCGGTCCATGTCTGGATCGATCGCAAACTCGTCTGGTGGCACTGACCGTGGCCCAGGCATTCCGGACGACGCCGGCTGGCCCGTCCTGCTTCTCCAGGAGAACCGACATGCACGAAACGCCCTTGTCCCCGGTCATGGGCATTGCGATCGACGGCTTCGACGTGCGCGCGATGACGCCCGTCGTGCTCGAACACGTCAAGGCCCGACTCGCCGACCACGGCGTCGTCTGCTTTCGCGGGCAGACGCTGAGCCATCCCGAGCTTGTCGCGTTCAGCGCACGGCTGGGACCATTCCAGCACCACGTACTCACCCAGTGGACGCTGCCGGAACACCCGGAAATCTATGTCCACTCCAATATCGTCGAGAACGGCCGCCCCCTGGGCAATCCGCGCGAGGGCTTTGGCTGGCATACCGACCTCACGTATTTCGAGCGGCCGACCGCCTATACGGTGCTGTACGGGGTACAGGTGCCGCGCGAGGGCGGCAACACCGATTTCGCCAGTCTGTATGCGGCCTACGACGCGCTGCCCCAGGCGCAGCGCGAACGCCTCCAGGGCTGCAGCGTGTTGCGCGACTACCGCAAGCTGTATGCGCGCCGCAGCAATGTGGAGCCCCTGACCGAGGCACAGTTGGCGCGCACGCCGCCAACCCGCCACCCGCTCGTTCGCACCCATCCTGTCAACGGACGCAAGGGCTTGTACCTGGGCGGCAACGACGTGGTCACGGTGCTGGACGCCGACGGCACCGACATCGGCCGCGAGATCCACGACGAACTGCTCGCTTTCAGCATCGGCGAGACGTTCCGCTACAGCCACCAGTGGAGGGCCGGCGACCTGCTGGTCTGGGACAACCGCGGCTTGCTGCACACCGCCACTGAATACGACCGCGAACACGAGCGGCGCCTGATCTACCGCACCCTGATCGAGGGCGAAGTGCCGCGATAAGGCGTCCGCACCCGATCCTCCTCAGCCGGAGTCACCATGAGCACGTTCAAACCCTCGGACGCCGCCGTCCCCGTCATCGACCTCCTTCCAGCCTTGGCCGGCGGCGATGCAGCCGAACGCGTGGCGGCGCAGATCCGCCAGGCCTGCGAAGACATCGGTTTCTTCTACATCGCCAATCACGGCGTGGATGCCGGCGTGATACGCGAGGCGTTCGCAAAGAACCGCGAGTTCCATGCCCTGCCCCTGGATCGCAAGATGCAGGTCAAGCGCAACCGCTTTCACCGGGGCTACACGCCCGTGGCCGGCTACACGCTCAAGAGCACCAGCCGCTTTGCGCCGGCGGCGCGACCCAACCAGCTCGAGGCCTTCACCGTACGCCACGAACTGGCGCCGGACGACCCCGACCTGCTCTCCGGCAACCCTCTGCAGGGACCCAACGTATGGCCGGAGGATTATCCGGAATTCAAGCCTGCAGTGCAGGCATACGAGCGCGAACTGCGCGCGCTCGGCATGCGTCTGGTCGGCCTGATGTCGCGCGCCATCGGCGCCGGCCCGGATTACCTCGCGCAGTTCTTCCACAAGCCGATCACCTCGCTGCGCATGATCCATTATCCGCCGCAGCCAGCTCCCGAGGAGGGCAGCTTCGGCATCTCGCCGCACACCGACCTCGGCTTTCTGACCATTCTTGCGCAGGACAGCGTGGGCGGACTGGAGATCCAGGCCAAGGACGGGCAATGGCTGCAGGCGCCCTACCGCGAGGGTACCTTCGTCATCAACATCGGAGACGCACTGGCGCGCTGGACCAACGACCGCTACGTGTCTACCGCCCACCGGGTACTGAACCGCTCGCCCGATCGCGACCGCTATTCCATCGCCTATTTCTTCGACCCCAGTCCCGACGCGGTGATCGAATGTTTCGAAGCCTTCGTGGACGGGCGAGACAGCCGCTATCCGCCGATCCGGTATGGCGAATACATCGCTGCCCGCATGGAGGCCAATTACGCCGGATAGGCGCTGCGCGGGCCTTGCTCAAGAGACCTCCCATGCTCGCCTGGGCCGGACCCTCCACCAGTCGGTGCTGCAGATCGACTTCATCCAGGTCTGGGCCGTGATCTTCGTCGCCTCGGCCGCGAGTCTGCTCCTCTTCGCCACTGCCAGTCTCCTGGAGAAACGCTATGTCTTCTGGCGCTGAAGCGGCCGCGCCGTCGATGGCGGCGATCGGCGCGCCGATTTCCTGATCGTGCAGGACGGCGGCCTGTACTACCAGGCCCGCACGATGAGGTTCCAGTTCCTGGTGGATTGAGATCCGTGCGGGCACCGGCTGCGCCGTTGGGGTCCGGCCCCTTGGGTCAGCCCCCCCCCCCGGCCCGCAGCGATCAGCCCCGCAGGCCCCAGGCGAGACCCCGTCTACGGCGTGACACCATGGCCGGCCTCATTCCCGCCTCGATTCTCCCCACATTTCGCATCCCGTCATGAGCCGTATCCGCATCACCACCGCCGGTCATCAGTTCGTTGCCGAGACCCATCCCGACGCGCCCCTGACCGTCGCCGCCTTCGAGAAGCTCCTGCCCTACCGGCAACGCATCATCCACGTGCGCTGGAGCGGCGAAGGCTGCTGGATCCCGCTCGGCGACTTCAAGCTCGGCCCCGGCCACGAACGACGACGGGGTCTGACCGAAGGGTCCGACCCCATTGCTTTGTGGGCAGCGCGCGCTGCGCGGATGGGGTCTGACCCCGCGGGTCAGACCCCAACCCCGGCAGCGGGCCTCTCTTGATGGCCTACGACCCCGGCTGGCCGATCCACTTGGTGACGGTGGGCGCCCGCCACGCGGCGAGGCCGTCGAGCAGGCGTTCCGGGTCGGCCTCGAACACGATCATGTCGCGGTGCTCGGCCTTCATGAAGCCCTCGTCCACCGCATGCGCGAGCAGCGCGCGCATGGGGTCGTAGAAGCCGCGCACGTTGAGCGCGCCGCAGGCCTTGGCCGGTACGCCGACGTGGTCGTTGAGCTGGGTCAGCGTAGCCGCCTCGAAGAGTTCCTCGAGCGTGCCCAGACCGCCCGGCAGGCCGATGAAGGCGTCGGCGAGCGCGGCCATGCGGGCCTTGCGTTCGCGCATGCCGGCGACCACTTCGTGCACCGGCAGGCCCGGGTGCAGGTGGCCGCGCTCGAACAGCCGCTGGTTGATGATGCCGACCGCGCCGCCGCCCGCCTCGAGCACGGCGTCGGCGAGCACGCCCATCAGGCCCTTGGTGGTGCCGCCGTAGACGAGGGTGACATCGCGGACGGCGAGCGCCCGGCCGAGGGCGCGGGCGGCGTCGGCATACTCGGGCGACACGCCGAAGTTCGAGCCGCAGAAGACGGCGACGGCGCGCAGCGGGGGGGTGGAGGAGAGAGCTTCGGTCATGAGGTGGCGGCGATCTCGTTCTTGCGCTGGGCCCAGCCGGTCATGCGCCGCTCGACGAACGACGAGATGGCATAGAGGCCGACGCCCATGATAGCGAGAATGAAGAGGCCGGCGAACACCAGCGGCACGTCGAAGTTGCCGCTCGCGATCATCATGACGTTGCCGATGCCGCGGTTGGCCGCGACCGACTCCGACAGCACGGTGCCCACGAACGACAGCGTGATCGCCACCTTGAGCGACGCGAAGAGATACGGCAGCGCGCGCGGCAGGCTGACGTTCCACAGGATGTCGCGCTTCTTGGCGCCCAGCACGCGCAGCACGTCCTCGAGCTCGGGCTCGGTGTTGGCCAGGCCGGTGGCGACGTTCACCACCACCGGGAAGATGCTGATCACCATGGAGGTCAGCACGGCCGGCACGGTGCCGGCACCGAACCACACGACGAAGATCGGCACCACGGCGACCTTCGGGATGCTGGAGAAGCCGACCAGCAGCGGATACGCCACGTTGTAGGCGAGCCGTGAGGAGCCGACGATGACCCCGAGGACGATGCCCACCAGCACGCCCAGGAAGAAGCCCAAGAGCGTGGTGTAGAGGGTCTGCACCGTGTGCGGCCACAGCAGCGGCATGCGCTGGAACAGCACCGAGGCGATCTGGCTCGGGCGCGGCAGGATGAGGTCGGACACCCCGGTGGCCAGACACGCGACTTCCCAGATCAGAAAGAAGCCGATCAGCACGGCCAGCGACAGCACGCGCTGGCGATTCTTGGCGGACAGGTGGTTCATGCGGCGGCTCCGGTATCGGCGAGAGACACGCCACCCTCGGTGCGGGCCTCGGCGATGCGGCGGCGCATCGCCTGGACCAGGGCGGCGAAGTCGGGGTCGTAGCTCATCTCGACCGTGCGCGGACGCAGAAACGGCACGTCGCGGTCCTCCAGGATGCGGCCCGGGCGCGCAGTCATGACGCAGATGCGGTTGGCGAGATAGGCGGCCTCGCGCAGGTCGTGGGTGACGAGCAGCACGGTGGGCCGCGTCTCGATCCAGAGGTCCTGCATGATCTCCCACAGCTCCTCGCGGGTGAAGGAGTCCAGCGCGCCGAATGGCTCGTCGAGCAGCAGCAGGCGCGGCTCGTGCACCAGCGCGCGGCAGAGCGACGCGCGCTGCAGCATGCCGCCGGACAGCTCCCAGGGCCGCTTGTCGCCGAAGCCCGCGAGGCCGACCTTGGCGAGCATGGCGTCGGCGCGATCGGCGAACTCGCCCTTCTTCTTGCGGGCGTACTCGCTGCGGTACGGCTCGACGATCTTGAGCGGGATCATGACGTTCTCGCGGATCGTGAGCCACGGCATCATGGTCGGGTTCTGGAACGCGAGGCCGATGCCGACCCGGTTGGCCGCGACCTCGCGGCCGGCCAGGAAGACACCGCCCGAGCTCGGCTTGATGAGGCCGGACACGAGCTTGAGGATAGTGGACTTGCCGCAGCCACTCGGGCCCACCAGCGCGACGAAGTCGCCCTCGTCGATGCGCAGGTTGGTGTTGGACAGCGCGAGCGTGCCGCGGCCGTCGCCGCCGTAGCGCACGACGACGTCTGACAGTTCGATGAAAGGCTGGTTCATGACGCTCCTTCGGCCGCGAGGGGGATCCGCATGATGGCTGCGACAGGGCCGCCGCCGGGCGGCCCCTGGTGTTCGGCGCCGCCCGACACGTACAGTGCGGTGCGCCCGGCCACCGAGGCGAGCACCGCGCCCACCGCCGCGCGCGCGTGGCGGGTGGCGTTGATGTCGGAATCGTTGAGCATGGTGTGGCGCGCGCCGCGCACCGTGCCGGTCGGATCGGCCTCGGACTTGGCGAGCAGGTTGACGAGGCGTTCGCGCACCGCGTCGGCATCGCGGTCGGCGTCCAGATCGAAGCGCTCGCGCAGCAGCGTGCGCACGGCGGCCGCATCGACCGCGTCGCGCATGACGGTGTGCGCGATCTCGTAGGGCGAGGTCGCGCCCTCGGCCTCGCCGAGCACGACGACGACGTTGTTCAGCAGTTCGATGCCGCTCGATGCCGAGGCGCGCGCCGAGAACGCGCGCCAGTCCGACAGCACGGCCGCGTCGGTGAGGGCCGCGGCACGTTCCTCGTCGAGTTCGTCGAGAGCGAGCGCGATGCCGAGCGCCGAGGCGCCGCGCGAGTAACCCATGGATTCGTAAGTGTCGCGCGTGACCGGCGCAGCGCCGCGGCCGAGCGCGTCCTGCACGCGCGTGGCGGTGAGCAGCGGGCACTTAACCTGCACGAAATGCATGTCGGCCGCATTCGCGATGCCGGCGTCGGCCATGGCCGCGCGCACCGCGTCCGCGGTGGCGTCGATCTGCGCGCGCCGGCCGAGCTCCTCGGGCGCGAAGTCCCGCGTCTGGGCCACACCGACGACGAGGCGCTTGCCGCGTGGCGCATCGGCGCGCGCAGGCTGCCGGGTGAAGACGGTGAAGTGCGGCGAGAGCACGCCCTCGGTGCCGCCCGACATCACCAGGCCGACACGGGCCTCGGCCTCGGCCGGCGTGCAGCCGAGGTGGGGCGCGAGAAAGGCCGCCCACGAGGCCGAGGCATACTCGCGGGTGTAGTCGTTGACGCAGCCGTTGCCCTCGGTCTTGCCCATCACGGCGACGATGTCGGCGGGCGCGAGGCGGCCGGCCTCGACCAGCGCCTGCACGCCGGAGAGGTCGCCCGGGCCGCTGCACGGCACGACGAACACCTCGACGTGCTGCGCCGCGCCGAAACGCGGGAGCTCGCTCATTGCAGCTCCTCGGCCGCGGCCGCCGCCTCGCGGGCCGCGGCTTCGGGGTCGGTGATGGCCTTGACGAAGGTGTCGGCGTGCCGCACCTTAGGCTCGGGCATGCGCTGCACGCCCTTGACCGACTTGCCCCAGCCGGCGGCGTTCTCGACCAGTTCGCCGTCGCGCATGACGAAGCGGCCGCGCACGATGGTGTGCAGCGGATAGCCCTGCACCGTGCGGCCGTGCCAGGGCGAGATGCGGCTGATCGAGCGCAGGCGGTTCTCCGAGAGCACGCCGCGGCGGTCCATGTCGACGATGGCGATGTCGGCATGCGCACCGGGCGCGACGATGCCCTTCACGCCCCACAGACCCCAGGCCTTGGCCGGCGCCTCGGCGCTCCAGCGCACGTAGTCCATGATCGTGGCGCGCCCGCGGTTGATTTCGGTGAGCATGAGCGGCATCTGGGTCTCGACGCCGGGAAAGCCGCAGTCGCATTCCCAGATGTTGGGGCGCGTCTTCTCCTCGGGGGCATGGGGCGCGTGGTCGGTCGCGATCATGTCGATCACGCCTTCCATCATGGCGTCCCAGAGCGGCTGGTTGTGGCGCGCTTCGCGCACCGGCGGGTTCACGCGCAGCACGCCGCCCAGGCGCAGCATGTCGCCGGTGTTGAGCAGCATGTACTGCGGGCAGGTCTCGACCGTGACGTCCACGCCGCGCCGCTTGGCGTCGCGCAGCACGTAGAGCGAGTCGGCCGCGCTGTGGTGGGCGATGTGCACGCGCGCGCCGGTCCATTCGGCGAGCGTGAGCACGCGGCCGATGGCCTCGATCTCGGCGACCGCCGGGCGCGCGGCCAGGTGGGCGAGCGGGTCGGTGCGGCCCGAGTCCTTCAGGTGGCTGGTGCGGCGCGCCATGATCGAGGAGTTCTCCGCGTGCACGGTGGTGCGGATGCCCAGCGGCGCAAGCTTCTCAAAGCCTTCGAGCAGGCAGCCGTCGGTGGGCGCGGGCAGGTTGCCGAAGGTGTTGCCGACGAAGGCCTTGAAGCTGGTCGCGCCGGCCTCGAGCAGCGCCTCCAGATGATCCACCGTGTCGTCGCCGAACAGCGCATGGATGCCGAAGTCCACGTAGGACGATTCGGCGGCCTTCAGTTTCATCTGCAGGGCCTCGACGGTGCCCGTGGGCGGGCTGGTGTTCGGCATGTCGAACACCGTGGTCACGCCGCCGCAGGCGGCCGCGGCCGACCCGGATTTCCAGGTCTCCTTGTGTGGATAGCCCGGGTCGCGGAAATGCACATGGCTGTCGATCGCGCCGGGCAGCACGTACAGGCCGTCGGCGTTCACCTCCTCGCGCGCGGGCGGCATCAGTTCGTCGCCGCCGACGGCGACGACGAGGCCCTCGTCGATCGCCACGCTCGCCTGCACGATGCGCTGAGAGGATACGACCTTGCCGCCGCGGATCACCATGTCTACGGTTTTCATGTTCGACTCCTTACAGGTGGGCCCAGCCGCCGTCGACGGCCAGGTCCGCGCCGGTGATCTGGCGCGAGGCATCGCTCGCGAAGAAAAGGCAGGCGTTGGCCACGTCCACGTCCTCGGTCACGCGGCGCAGCGCATACTCCTGGGCATGGCGCTGCATGGCCTCTTGCAGGCTGATGCCCAGCGTCTTCGCCATGTTGGCGCAAACCTTTTCACGAAACCGCGGGCCGTCGACCATGCCGGGAGCGACCAGGTTGACGTTGACGTTGTGCGGCCCGGCCTCCAGGGCGAAGCTCTTGGTGATGCCGCGCAGGCCCCACTTGGACGCCGAATAGGCCATGCGGCCCGCGCGCCCGCGCATGCCGAAGGTGCCGCCCACGTTGACGACCTTGCCGCCGCCCTGCGCGATCATCGCCGGCAGCACCGCGCGCATGGTGTTGAAGCAGCCCGTCATGTTGAGTTCGACGATCTCGTTGAACTCGTCCGCGCTCGTCTCCCAGCCGGTCTTGCCGATCGGCCCGGAGCCGCCGGCCACATTGACCAGCACGTCGATGCGGCCATAGGCTTCGCGCGCCCGGGCGGCCAGCGCCTCGGTCTGTTCGCCGTCGGTCAGGTCGCAGGCGAGCACCATGGCGCGCACGCCGCGTGTGCGCGCCTCGGCAGCCACGGGCTCGATCGCGCCGGTATCGCGGCCTGCGAGCACCAGGTGGGCGCCTTCGTCCGCAAACGCCAGGGTGATGGCCCGGCCCATGCCCTTGGCCGGGCCGGTGATGACGACGACCTTGTCGCGCAGTTGCAGATCCATGTCGGTACTCCTCAGAGGCTGCTCGCGCGCTGGTCGCGGGCGGGCAGGAAGCGGTTGTCGAAGATCTCGCCGGGCTCGGGCGTGCGCGGCAGCTCGTTGGCCTGCACGCCCACGGCGATGGTGCGCTTCAAGCGCTCGGGATCGACGTCGCCGAACCCGATGGTCTTGATCTCGGGGTGGTTCATTTCGACCTGCAGGGTGGCGAGCAGGCGCTCCTTTTCGATTTCGCGGTTGAGCAGCGGCTCGCGCTTCATCACGTAGTCCATGGCGGCGTCCGGGTCCGCCACCGTCTCGTTCAGTGCGCGGTTGACCGCGCGCAGCAGGCCGCTCACCGCCTCGGGGTGCTCCTGCACGAACTTGCGCGAGAACACGATGGTGTTGGAGTACAGGTCCATGCCGTGGTCGCCGTACTTGATGAAGCGCAGATCCTTGTCGGGGTCCAGCCCGACCAGGCGCGCCGAGAAGGCGACCGTGTTGATGTAGCCGAACACCGCATCGACCTGGTCGCGCAGCAGCATCTGCTCGCGCAGGTTGGGCGCCATGTTGGAGATCTTCACCGCGCCGGCATCCACGCCGGCGGTCTTGGCGAACACCGGGAAGAGCTTCAGGGCGGCATCGTTGGCGGGGCCGCCGACGGTCCTGCCTTCGAGATCCTTGGGGGTCTTGATCGGGCTGTCGGCCTTGACCGCGATCACGAAGGGCGGCGTGTTGTACATCATGTACACCGCCACCGGCGCCGACTCGGGCCGCTTGGCCGCCATGTCGATGAGCGCATTGACGTCGCCGAAGCCGGCGTCGTAGGCGCCGCTCGCCACTTTGATGACCGAGGCAGCCGAGCCCTCGCCCTGGTCGATGGTGACGTTCAGCCCCTCGTCCTTGAAGTAGCCCTTGTCCTGAGCCATGAAGAACCAGGCCTGCGGGCCCTGGTACTTCCAGTTGAGGACCATCTTGATGTCGGTGGCGGCCACCGCCGGCGCAACCGCGCCGAAGGCGATACCGAGGCCCAGGCCCAGCGCCGCGCTACGCGCGGCCAGTCGGGAGAACACGCTCATGCTTGCTCCTTGGAGGAAAAAGATGCTTTGGGGGCGGGACGGCGGGCGCCTTCGGCCGGCAGGCCGTCGAGCAGCGCGTCGCTGTCGATGACGAAACCGTGCAGTTGCTGCACGAGGAAATGGATGGCCCGCGTGACATAGGCGGGCGACGGCGTGCCGCAGCCGTCGGCGAGCAGCAGGCAGTCGTAGCCGAGATAAGCGGCGTCCTGCAGCGAACCGTAGACGCAGCGATCGGTATTGACGCCGGCGAAGACCAGCGTGTCGATGCCGCGAACGCGCAGGATCGAATCGAGCTCGTTGTCCCAGAAGCCGCTCAGCCGGTGCTTGAACACGGTGAGGTCGGCCGGGTCGATCGCGAGCTCGTCGACGACCTGCGCGCCCCACTCGCCCGGCACCACGGCGCGGCCGCCGGTGCCGGGCACCGGCTCGGCATAGCCGATGGCCTGGGGCTGGCGCTTGCCCTTGTAGCGCACCGAAGGCGGCAGATTGGCGAGGTCGGCGCGCACACCCCAGTTCAGCCAGATCACGGTACCGCCGGCGGCCCGCCAGGCGGGCAGCACGCGCGCGAGCACCGGGATGGGCTTGCGCATGGGCCGCACGCTGATGCCCTTGGCACCGAACCAGCCGCGCGGATGGCAGAAGTCGTTCTGCATGTCGATCACCGCCAACGCCGTGCGCCGCAGGTCGAACGCGACCTCACCCTGGGCATGCCGCACCACGGTGATACGCGGACGCACGGTTCGACGCACCAGATCGATGCGTTCGCCCTGCTGGCGCCAGGCGCGACCGTTCGTCTCGCCATAGACGAAGGGCGTGGCTTCGGTGCCGGAAAGGGAACGGGATCGTTTGCTCATGGCCGACATCAATGCGAAACGCATGCCATGCAGCGTTTTTCCTTCGTGCTTTTTCGGCGACCTCTCGTTGCCGGATAGGCAACGGCATAGGCAGTCCTGGGGGCGCGGCTCGCCTTGCGGGCGGCCGACGGCCGCGGCCCGGCAGGCGCACGATGCCAACTGGCATCCTTTCTGCAAGCAGTCGGCAACGGCGGCCAGTCCGGCCGCCTTTTCAAGTTGGGACATGAACCATCTACGCTTTCTGCGCTACGTCGACGAAGTCGCCCGGGCCGGCTCGGTGCGCCAGGCCGCCGAGCGTCTGCATGTCGCGCCCTCGGCGGTGATCCGCCGCATCCAGGATCTGGAGGACGAACTCGGTTCACCGATCTTCGAGCGGCTGCCGCGCGGCATGCGGCTGACCCCCGCCGGCGAAGCCTTCGTCGCCTACATCCGCACCCGCGCAGCCGACCTGGAGCGCGTGCGCTCCGAGATCGAGGAGTTGAAGGGCATGCGCCGCGGCCTCGTGCGCGTGACCTGCAGCCAGGCGCTCGCGCCCAGCCTGCTGCCCGAGGCAATTGCCCGCTTTCGCGTGAGCCACCCGCTGGTCGCCTTCCAGGCGGACATCGCCGACCGCGTGCATGCCATGCAGGCGCTGCGCGACTTCGCGACCGACCTGACCCTGGTGTTCAACCCGACGCCCGAAGCCGATATCGAGCCTCTCGCCGAATACGAGCAGAAGCTGGTGGCATTGCTGCACCACAGCCACCCACTGGCGGCGAGCGCATCGCTGCGCCTGCGCGACTGCATGGCCTATCCGCTGGTGCTGCCCAACCGCGACACGGGCGGACGCCAGTTGCTCGAGCGCTTCATCGCGCGCTCGTCGCTGCGCCTGTCGCCCGCCATCGAGAGCAATTCCTTCGAGTTCCTGCGCAGCTACCTGCGCCATGAGCAGGCCGTGTCGTTCCAGATCGCCGTGGGTGCGCTCGACCGCACCGGCGAGTTCGTCGCGCGCGAGATCGAGGACCGCGGCTTTCCGCGCGGCAACCTGGTGCTCGCCCGTCTGCGCCAGCGCACCCTGCCGGTGGTCGCGCACGCCTTTGCCGAACACCTGCAGCAGATGCTCGGCGAGCCCGGCGGACGCTGGCTGTAGGCCCGTGGCACGGCAGGGGAATGCCATACGGCGCACGGCCGTGCGTCCGCGGCCCCTCTTGCTCAACAGCAGCCGCAGTGCATGCCGCCCCGGTACAGGCCCGCCAGTTCGCCGGCCAGCGCATCCAGCGTCGAGCGCCACGCGCCTGCCTGCCCGTCGCTTGCCAACAGGCTTCGCGCCTGCGCGAGCAGTTCGGCGCGCAAGGACGTCTCGTCCACGCCGACGACCCGCCCGTCGCGCATTACGGCACGGCCCGCTGCCACGACCTCGCGCACATAGCCGGCATGCCCGCGGGCGAGCAACAGATGCCACGGTTCGATGTCCGGCCACAAGGCGTCGTCGTCGAGTGCGTCCCAGTCCAGCACGAGGAAATCCGCAGGCGCGCCGGGCGCCAGCACGCCACCGCCGTCGTCCACGCCTCGCACGGCGCGCCGCCCATGCCGCGCCGCGAAGGCCCAGGCCTGCGCCGGGCTCATCGCCGCATCGAAGCCCGTGCCCTGGTGCAGCGCGTAGGCCAGCCGCATCTCGCGCAACGCATCGTCGTCCTCGTCGAAGGCCAGGCCGTCGAGCCCCATCGCAACCCGGCAGCCGGCCGCCAGCATCGCCTGCACCGGCGCCACGCCCGAACGCAGCGCGAGGTTGGAGCTGGTATTCACCGCGATCGTCACGCCGCGCTCGGCGAGCAAGGCCAGCTCGTCGGGCCGGCACCAGGTGCAATGCGCGAGCGTGAGCCTGGGCGTGAGCAGGCCGAGCGCGTCCAGGTGGCGCACCACGCCCTGCGGATAGGCCACGTCCGCCCACTCGCGCTGATAGCGCGTCTCGAGCAGATGCATGTGCACCGGCCTGCCGTGTTCCGCGCAGGCACGGGCAATGCCTTCGAGCAGGGCCTGGCTGCACCATTGCACGCCAGTGGGCCCGTACTGCACCCGCATATGGGGCGCTTCGCAGGCGGCCGCCACCTCGTCGACGCGGGCCAGTTGGCTCGCCACGTCCAGCGCCGGCGCGGCCAGCCGGGTGCGCACCGGGCCACGCATGCCCGCCGGCAGCCGCGCGAGTACGGCGTCGTCGGGTGCGTAGGCGATGCCCTGGCGATCGCGCATGGCGACGGCAAAGCCGATGCGCACCCCGACATCGCGGGCCGCACGCCCCACGGCCTCGGCCTCCTCGATATACGGCAGACCGCCCTGCACGCGGGTGTAGTGCACCATCAGGTCGACCACACCGTGACGCAGCGAACGCGCGAACGAGGTCGCGGCGCTGGCGTACGGATCAAGTGCGGGCAGCACACCGAGGTAAGGCAGCCAGCTTTCCAGCGGATGGCCCCAGGCGCCCAGCGTCGCGCTGCGAAAGGTGCGCGCATGATCGTGGGCATTGGCGAGCGCGGGCAACACCAGCCGGCGCGGGCCGGGTACCGCACCGGGCGCGCTTTCCAGCGCCACGATGCGGCCGTCGGCCCAGCGCAGGCGGGCATCGGCCTGCGCCGGGGCGCTTCCCGGATCGGCCAGTGCCCACGCGAACTCGGATTGGCCCAAGCAGGCCGGACTGCCCTCCGGTCGCTGCGCGACCACCTCCCCGCGGGAGGAAGCGCCACCTTCGGGCGGCCGGGCGGTGGCGCAGGCCGGACTGCCCTCCGGTCGCTGCGCGACCACCTCCCCGCGGGAGGAAGCGCCACCTTCGGGCGGCCGGGCGGTGGCGCTCATGGCGCCACCAGCCGGGCATCACGGGGCGGCAGGGCCGCGCGCGAGAACACCTGGTCCACCGTCGGCGTCGCCGGCAGTCCGAACACGTCGACCACCTGCGCGATCGCGCGCTGCATGCGCGCGTCGTCGATGTCGCCCAGGCCGATGCGGCGCACTTCGTCGGTGAAGACCACGTTCTGCAGGGTGTAGCGCAGACGTTCCTTCTCGATCTCGCGGTCGATCAGCGGCTCGCGCCTGGCGAGGGCCTCGATCGCCGCGTCGGGATCGGCAATGGTGTCCATCAGGCCGCGATGGATTGCGCGGATCAGCCCGGCAGCGACCGCCGGCTGCTCGGCCAGCAGCTTGCGCGACACCATCACCCCGTTGCCGTACAGCTCGACGCCGTGGTCGGCGTAGTGGAACCAGCGAAAGCCCTGGTCCGGGTCCTGGCGCATGCCGAGCAGGTTGGCATAGCTCGTCACCGAGAACACGGCCGAGGCATCGACCTCGCCGCGCAGCAGCATCTGCTCCTGCAGATTCGGCGCCATGTTGACCCACTCGACCTTGCCGGCATCGATGCCGTTGAGCGCAGCCAGCGTATCGAACATGCGCATCGCCGCCCCGCCGGCGGGCGAACCGAGCTTGCGGCCCTCGAGATCCTCGAGCGAGCGAATCGGACTGTCGGCGCGCGTCACCAGCGCGAAGGGCGCGCGGTTGTAGATCAGATACGCCATCACCGGCGCTTCCTGCGGCCGCGTGGCGGCGTTCTGGATGATCGCGTTCACGTCGCCGAAGCCTGCGTCATACACCCCCGCCATCACCTTGGTCACGGTGTTTGCCGAGCCGTCGCCCTGATCGATGCGCACCGCGAGGTTCTCGTCCTTGAAGTAGCCGCGATCCTCGGCGAGGTAGTACCAGGCGTGCACGCCCTGCAGCTTCCAGTCGAGGACGAAGCGCACGGGCGTGGGGGCGGCCACGGCCTGGGCGGCGGCCAGCAAGGTGAACGCCATGCCCGCGGCGAGGCGACGTAAGTTGATCGACATGTGTGGATATCTCCCTGGGTCATCGCGCACTCGTGTGGTGCGCCCGGCTGCAGACGTGCAGGGACCGTGCCGGATCGATATCGCAGTGCGCGACCTTTTGAGGCACCATCCGTTGCCGGTACGGCAACGAAACCGCCTACCGCACGACAAGGGGAATGCCGTCGGCCGGCACAGGCGCGAAGAAGGCCTTTCGCCTTTCATGGCCGGCGCCGCCGCCCGCCCCGGTTACAATCGCCCCAACGCAATCAACCGCTGAGGAATACCGCATGGCACGCATGGTTCAATGTGTGAAGCTCAAGCGCGAGGCCGAGGGGCTGGACTTTCCGCCCTACCCGGGCGAGCTCGGCAAACGCATCTACGAGAGCATCTCCAAGGAGGCTTGGCAGGAGTGGGTCGGCGTGCAGACGCGCCTGGTCAACGAGAACCGCCTGAACCTGGCGGACGCCCGCGCGCGCAAGTACCTGGCGCAGCAGATGGAACGCCACCTCTTCGAGGACGGCGCGGTCGAGGCCCAGGGCTACGTGCCGCCGTCGAACTGAGTCTGCGGGCAGGCGCGATGCCGCGTTCGTGGCATCGACGGCCGAGAAAAAGGGCTGGCACCGCGAGGTGCCAGCCCTT
>NZ_VLTJ01000043.1 GCF_007558815.1 Verticiella sediminum
CCTCGGTTCTGGCCCAGGCCAACCAGGTTCCGCAAGGCGTGCTCTCGCTGCTGCGTTAATCGCGATAGAACGGTGGTTCCCACGGCCTAGGTCTTGTATCCCAGGCTGTGGGATGCGTGATGTACGTCACTTGACGAACGTACACCAACGGTCGGCCCATTCGCCGGCCGTTATCGTTTTGAGTTTTAGGGTCTGCAGGGGCTGTGTTTCGCGCGTTATGCGCAGGTCATCCTGAATGAACTGGATCGCGCGGTGAGGAGCTGCGGGTACTGGGGCGACCTGTCCGACTTCCCGTGGCTGCTGCCACCGCCCATGACCAAGTTGCGGCGCGGCCTGAATCAGGACGGACACCCGTCTCTCAGTGTCAACATCCGCCAGGGACAGGAGGCCGACATGAAGTAGCTATCAACTCTGGAGCTACCCATGTCACGTACTTACCGGCGCAAGAACATGCGCCATGAGTACCGCGATGTTCTGCGCGTCTACTTCCGCGAAGTCGATCCTTCCGCCTTCGTGCCGCTGGATCGGCATACCAAGGCAGGACGCCGTACCCTTGCACGCTTCCACGCGGACGCTTACACGTCGATGAGCCAGCGCTCGTCTGCGCCCCGCGCATTTCGCAAGGGATACAAGCGGCGCATGGGGCATCACAACCAGCGCATGATGTGCCGCTGGTTCACTGAACCCCGCTTCGATCCGGTTTTCTATGTCCGACACCGCCATGCCGCCAACTACGATTGGTGGTGAGGCGGCGGCGCCTGGGGCTTATTGAGGAAGCAGGCTTCGCACGGCCCGGGACGTGAGGGCCCGGGCCGCGAGCAACCGCGCTACTGCGATTAACGCAGCAGCGAGAGCACGCCTTGCGGAACCTGGTTGGCCTGGGCCAGAACCGAGGTGCCGGCCTGTTGCAGGATCTGCGCGCGGGTCATGTTGGAGACTTCGACGGCATAGTCGGCGTCTTCGATGCGCGAGCGGGCTGCGGACAGGTTGTTGACCGTGTTGTTCAGGTTGGAGATCGTGGACTCGAAGCGGTTCTGGATCGCACCCAGGTGGCTGCGCAGGTCGTCGACCTTTTGCAGTGCGGCGTCCAGCGCGGCCA
>NZ_VLTJ01000044.1 GCF_007558815.1 Verticiella sediminum
AAACCCGGCTGGCGCGCAAGACGCGGCTGCTGCGCCTGCTGTACGAATACACCTACGGCGAGAAGGTCGGTTGCTCGGCATGCAGCAGATATTGCTGTCGCTGCTCGAACGCCGCTTCGGTCCATTGCCCCAGGCCGCCCGCGAGCGCGTGCAGACCGCGTCGGCCGACACCTTCCAGGCCTGGCTGCTGCGCGTGCTGGATGCGACGGTGCTGGACGACGTATTCGAGGACTGATCGAGCCGCCGCGGCACGAGCCGACCTGCCCGTGCTGCGGCTTCTTGCTCGGGCCCCCCGCCCCAGCACCTGCACCCTACAAGCCGGATCCGCTGAGCCCTGGATCGCATCGCCGCAGTGTCATCCGTCGGGATGGCGTGCAGCGCTGAAAAGAAGCCCCCCACGCCCACTGCGTTCGCGGCCCCCCAAGGAACTCCAACCTCCTTCGGGCGGCCGAGCAGAGCCTGAACCCGCGCCTGGCGTCCGGGCCGGCTAGCGTTCGAACTTCTGGGTGAACGCGCGATCGTCCTCGATGCGCCGCTTGGTCTCGGCGATCCGTGCATCGAGCACCGATTGCTCATGGAACTCATGGGTCGCCGCGCGCGCCTGCTGCAACTGGATCAGCGAAGCGGGCAAGGCGCCCACCAGGGCGTAGTACTCGGCCATGTAGCGCTTCTCGCGCACGGGGTCGCCCAGACGGGCCAGGCTCTCAGCCGCCATGCGGTACAGCACGGGCTCGTCGCTGCCCCACTGCTCCAGGCGCGGCTCGAGTTTCTGCACGGCCTCGGCGTCGCGCCCGGCGCGCTGCAGCATGCGCGCCTCGGTGATGGCGAGTGCGCGATCCTGCGGCCAGCGTGCGGCGCCAGCCTGGGCATGCTGGGTGGCGGCCGCGACGTTGTTCTCCGCCAGATCGAGCTCGGCACCGAGTTGATCCAGCATGGGATGCTGCACGCCTTCGGCGACAGCCTGCTGCCAGGCGGCGCGCGCGCCGGCCGGATCGCGCCGCTGTAACAGCCCGTAGGCCACGCCGTAATGGGCGGCGGCCGCCCGCGCCCCGCTGTGCGAGGATGCCTCGGCGCGCAGCATGCCGACCGGGTCGGCGGCGCGGCTGTAGCCCGACTGCAGCACTGCGAGCTTGGCGCGAACGAACCAGTACGTATCTGACTGGCGCGGCGCCTGCACGGCCGAGGCACGCGACAGGTTCTGCATGTCGGACATGCGCTCGATGCTCATGGGGTGCGTGCTGGCATAGCTCGGGCCGGCGCCGGTGTTGAAGCGCCCGCTTTGCGCCATGCGGCCGAACATGCTGCTCATGCCGGCCGGATCGAAACCGGCCGCGGTCATCATCTGCAGGCCGACCCGGTCGGCTTCGCGCTCGGCATCGCGCGAGAACGATAGCTGGGAATTGACCGCGGCCGCCTGGCCGAACACCGCCGCGCCCTGCGCCAGGTCGCCGGCCCCCGCCGCCGCCGCCGCCAGCGCCGCGGCCATCATGCCCAGCAGCAGCATCGAACTCTGGTTCTGCTGGGCCATGCGCCGCGCGACGTGGCGCTGGCCGACGTGGCCGATTTCGTGGGCCACCACGCCGGCCAGTTCCGACTCGTTCTGCGTGGAGAGCACGAGGCCGGAATGAATGCCGATGTAGCCGCCGGGCATGGCGAACGCGTTGATGCTGGGATCGCGAATGGCGAAGACCTCGACCGAGGCGACGCCGCTGCCGCGCGCCGCGAGATCGCGGCCCAGGGTGGTCAGGTACTGGCGGATGGCGGGGTCGTCGACATAGGTCGGATCGCGCCGGCCGTCGGCCATGATCGCCTCGCCCAGGCGCTGCTCCAGCCGCGGCGAAAGCTCCACGGCCGCCGTGTCGCCCAGATCGGGCAGGCCAGCCGGCTGGGCACGGGCCGGTGCGGCGCCAACCAGCAGCGCGGGAACGAGCAGCGCGACGACGCATCGACGCAGACGGGTGATGACAGGGGCACGCATGGGCATGGGACACATGATAGCCGCCCGACGTTCCCGCAAACAGAGCCGGCGCGGGGGGACGCCACCGCCCCCTGCTCGCCGATTGGTGTCCGGCCAGCGGGTGGCGAGCCGGCGGACGGCGGCGGGTGCCATCGACGACAAAGGGCGCCCCGCGGGGCGCCCTTTGTCGTTGGGCGACAGGCTGCGTCGCGCTCAGCGCGCGCGGCTCAGCGCGGCCGAGAGGTACTGGTCATAGGCGCCTTCGGCGGCACGGAACCAGGGCACCGAGGAGTCGCGGAAGGACATGTAGTTGTCGTACATGGCCTTGAACTTCGGATCGCGGTCGCTGAACTCCTTGTACACGGCGTTGGCTGCATCCCAGGATGCATCCATCACTTCGCGCGGGAAGGCGCGCAACTGGGCGCCGTTGGCGATCAAACGGCGCAGCGCGGGGGCGTTCCAGGCATCGTAGCGCGACAGCGTCTCGACCAGCGCCAGGCGCGAAGCCGTCTCGATGACCGCCTGGTAGCTCTTGGGCAGGGCTTCCCAGGACTTCTCGTTGACGTACAGCGAGATCTGCGGACCGCCTTCCCACCAGCCCGGATAGTAGTAGTTGCGCGCAACCTTGTTGAAGCCGAGCTTCTCATCGTCGTAGGGGCCGACGAACTCGACGGCATCCAGCGTGCCCTTCTCGAGCGCCGGATAGACGTCGCCGCCGGCCAGTTGCTGCGGCACCACGCCCATGCGCGAGAGCACCTCGCCGGCGAAGCCGGCGGTGCGCATCTTCAGGCCCTTGAGGTCTTCGACGGACTTGATCTCGTTGCGGAACCAGCCACCCATCTGCACCCCGGTGTTGCCCATCGGGAAGTTGACGATGTTGTAGGCCTTGAACATCTCGCGGGTGAGCTTCATGCCGTCACCCTGGAACATCCAGGCGTTCATCTGGCGGGCGTTGAGGCCGAACGGCACCGCGGCGTCGAAGCACAGCGTGGGGTCCTTGCCGTAGTAGTAGTACGACACGGTCTGGCCGCATTCGACGGTACCGTTCTGCACGGAATCGAGCACCTGCAGGGCGGGCACGATCTCGCCGCCCGGGAAGGGCCGGATGTTGAACTTGCCGCCGGTGGCCTCGCCGATGTAACGGCACATCAGTTCGCCCACCCCATACAGCGCCTCGAGGCTGCGCGGGAAGCTGGTCGGCATGCGCCAGTTGAGCGTGGGGGCGTCCTGCGCGAAGACGGGTGCCGCGACGGCCGCGGAACCCGCGACGGCGCCCAGACTCGCCTTCTTGAGGAAGGAACGACGTTGCATGATGGGAGTCTCCGGAACAAATTGGAACATATCGAAAGCGTGCGGCGCATACTAGCACCCGCGGCCGCTTTGGACCATTGGCACCGGCCCGTAGCAGGGCCCTCGCGCGGTCGATCCATCCCCCGCGCGGCTTGCCAAAGCGGTTCGAATGTGGGTAAATAGCGGCTATCGTTCCCATTGGCCCCGCCAACTCCACACCGTCAACCGGGCATCGTCCAAGCCGCACCATGAACCGCCTTTGCGTCCAACCCCATAATGCTGCCGCGCCCCATGCGCCCGGCCGGGTTGGCTCGTCGGTTCGCTGCGCCGCGCCCGGTCCTGCCTCCTCGCGGCTTTCCGCCCGCTTCCTGCTACACCTACCGATCGGCTGCTGAGCCTCGCGCTCGTGGCAGTTCGGCAGCCGCATTCCGTCGCCACATTCGCACGCACCCGCCAGCCGGTGCGCGATCGACCGTTTTCGAATGCCGCAACGCAGGAGTCACCCATGTTGAAGAACCCCGCAACCAAATACGTCCCGTTCGTCCCGTTCACGCGCGATTACGCCGAGCGCACCTGGCCGAGCCGCCGCATCACCCAGGCCCCGATCTGGATGAGCACCGACCTGCGCGACGGCAACCAGTCGCTGATCGAGCCGATGAGCGTCGAGCGCAAGCTCCGCTTCTTCGAGCAGCTCGTGAAGATCGGCTTCAAGGAAATCGAAGTCGGGTTCCCTTCCGCCTCGCAGACGGATTTCGATTTCGTGCGCAAGCTCATCGACGAGAAGCGCATCCCCGAGGACGTCACCATCGAGGTGCTGACCCAGTCGCGCGACGATCTCATCGAGCGCAGCGTCCTGTCGGCGGTGGGCGCCCGGCGCGTGATCGTGCATCTTTACAACGCGGTGGCGCCGGCGTTTCGCCGCATCGTGTTCGGCATGGCCAAGGACGAGATCAAGCAGATCGCGGTCGACGGCGCCAAGACGATCAAGCGCCTCACCGAGCAGCACCCCGAGACGGAGTGGGTCTACCAGTATTCGCCCGAGGTGTTCAGCACCACCGAGCCCGAGTTCGCCAAGGACGTTTCCGAGGCCGTGGCCAGCGTGTGGCAGCCCACGCCCGAGCGCAAGATGATCCTCAACCTGCCGGCCACCATCGAGGCGACCACGCCCAACATGTACGCCGACCAGGTCGAGTGGATGCATCGCAACCTCGCCAATCGCGAATCCATCATCCTCAGCGTGCACCCGCACAATGATCGCGGCACGGCCGTCGCCGCCGCGGAGTTCGCCGTGATGGCGGGCGCGGACCGCATCGAAGGCTGCCTGTTCGGCAGCGGCGAGCGTACCGGCAACGTCGATCTCGTCACCCTCGCACTGAACCTCTACACCCAGGGCGTGCATCCCGGCCTGGACTTCTCCGACATCGACGAAGTCCGCCGCTGTGCCGAATATTGCAACCAGTTGCCCGTCCATCCGCGCCATCCGTACGCCGGCGACCTCGTGTTCACCGCATTCTCCGGCTCGCACCAGGATGCCATCAAGAAAGGCTTTGCCCAGCAGAAGGCCGACGGCGTGTGGGAAGTCCCCTACCTCCCGATCGACCCGGCCGATCTCGGCCGCACCTACGACGCCGTCATCCGCGTCAACAGCCAGTCGGGCAAAGGCGGCGTCTCCTATCTGCTCCTCAGCGAGCACGGCCTGGATCTCCCGCGCCGCCTGCAGATCGAATTCAGCCGCGCCGTGCAGCGCGTCACCGACGAGACCGGCCGCGAAGTCACGGCCGAGGACGTGTACACGCTGTTCTCCAGCGAATATCTGGAGCAGCGGGCGCCATGGCGCCTCATCCGCCACCAGATCGCCGGTGACGAGGACGGCGGCGTCGCGGGCCATCAGTTCCGCGTCGAAGCCGAAATCGAGGTCGACGGCGAACGCCGCATCGTCAAGGGCGAAGGCGACGGCGCCATCTCGGCCTTCGTCGATGCGCTCGGCCTGCCGGTACGCATCATGGACTACCACGAACATGCCATCGGCACCGGGACCGACACCAAGGCCGCCAGCTACATCGAGCTGCGCCTGGGGGACTCGCCCACCGGCTTCGGCGTGGGCGTGCACCGCGACATCGTGACGGCGTCCTTTCACGCCGTCCTGACCGCCGTCAACCGCCATCTGAAATCGGACGTGACGGCGGACGAAGAGGCGCGCGAAGCCGCCTGACGCCCCCGCGGGGCCGCCTGCGCGGGGCCCCGCCCGCCTCAAGCGTTGTAATTCAGCCTCAGGCCCGGCCTCGGCCAGCGCGTCTTGTACAGCCTGCCGGTACCGGACGCGGTGATCCATGCATCCCGCATGTCGGGGCCGCCGAAGCACAGGTTGGTGCACAACATGTCGGGCACGGCCAGATGCTCGGTGCCGCCGGTATGCGGGTCGAAGATGGTGAGGCCGCCATTGACCAGCGTAGCCACGCACACGTTGCCTTCGGCCTCCACCGCGAGGCTGTCCAGGTACTGGACGCCCTGCAGGTTGGCCACCACACGGCCGGGCTCTACCGCCGACACCGGCCGTACGACGCCGGGCTCCACGATGTCGAACGCCCACAGCCTGCCCAGGTAGGTATCGGCCACATAGACCGTCTTCTCGTCGGGAGACAGACCCACGCCATTGGGCGCCAGCAGGTGCGGGGTGGCGGCGACGATGCGGCTGCCGTCGGGCAGCGCGTAATACAGCCGCCCGAACCTGCGCTCCGCGTGGCTGCCCGAGCCATGATCGGTAAACCAGAAACCGCCCTGCCTGTCGAACACCAGGTCGTTCGGGCCGATCAGGCGATGGCCGTCGCATTCGGTGTAGAGCGTACGCACCTTGCCGGTATCCAGGTCGAGGCGCTGGATGGCGCCGCCCTCATGGGTGGACGGGGCGGGCCCGGGAATGGTCAGCCCGTCCTGGTCGATCCAGTCGAACGAGCCGCCGTTGTTGGTCACGTAGAGTGCGCCGTCCGGGCCGATGGCCAGGCCATTGGGTCCGCCCCCCAGTTCCGCCACGACTTCCCGTTCCCGTCCGGGGCGCACGCGCGAGACCGTACCGCCGCGTATCTCGGTGAACAATACCGATCCATCGGCCATCGCAACCGGCCCTTCGGGAAACTGCAGGCCTTCGGCGACCAATTCCAACGTCAGTTCCACATGCCCCTCCTTGTCGTTATTGTCGGAACCCTCGGCAAGCGTCGTGGACGGCGCTCACCGATGGTTTCATTCTCTCACGCAAGGGGATTACGTACGCGCCCCGCCGATGCACGCACCGTCATCGTCCGGGCCACGATCCGCACGCAGGCGGACATATCCGGCGGTTCGACATACAAAAAGAAACCCCCGGGGCTGGCATGCCAACCTCGGGGGTTTTTCAGGTACGGGCGAAGGCAGAGCCGACGCCCGTCAACCTGGGTACATCGTCATGCAGCGTAGAGGCGCAGGCGCGTCGCGAAGTCTTCGAGCTGCTTGATCCCGCTTTGCTGGGCGCGCGCGCACCAGTCCTGAAGATCGTGCAGCAGCTTCTCGCTGGAAGCGCTCGAGCTTTCCCAGATGCGCGACAGCTCGTTGCGCATCTGCACCAGGGTGGCGAGCACGCCATGCTGGGCGACGATGCTGTCGATCTCGGCGCGGTGATCGTCGTCCTTCAGGACGCCGTCGCCGCGACGCAGACTCGACTGCAGCTTGCGCAGCGGATGCCAGCCCTTGTCGTGGGGCGCCGTCTTCTTGAGGCGGGAGATCTCCTCGCGGCAAGCCTGCTTGAGCATGTCGGCGTACCCGGCCATGATCTCGTAGCGGTGGGTGATCACCGCCTGCAGGGTCTGCAGGTCGGCCGCCGGCTTGGCGGCGTCGAGCTTCTGGGGACGCGGCGCAACGCGACGCACCTTGGCCAGCCCGACGGACTGCATCATGCGGATGTACATCCAGCCGATGTCGAACTCGTACCACTTGGCCGAGAAGCGCGCCGAGGTGGCATGGGCGTGGTGGTTGTTGTGCAGTTCCTCGCCGCCGATGATGATGCCCCAGGGCGACACGTTGGTGCTGGTGTCCGGGCTGGCGTAGTTGCGATAGCCCCAGAAGTGGCCGATGCCATTGACCACGCCGGCGGCCCAGAACGGGATCCACGCCATCTGCACGGCCCAGACCGTCAGGCCGAGCACGCCGAAGAGCGCGAGATCGATGGCGAGCATGCTGAAGATGCCCAGCGTGGTGTAGCGCGAATACACGTTGCGCTCCATCCAGTCGTCCGGCGTGCCGTGGCCGAACTTGGCCATGGTTTCGCGGTTCTGGGCTTCGATGCGGTAGAGCTCGGCGCCGGTGAACAGCACGCGGTTGATGCCGTACACCATGGGCGAGTGCGGATCGCCTTCGCGCTCGCAGCGCGCATGGTGCTTGCGGTGGATGGCTACCCACTGCTTGGTGACCATGCCGGTGGTCATCCACAGCCAGAAGCGGAAGAAATGGGACGCGATGGGATGCAGATCCAGCCCACGATGCGCCTGGCTGCGATGCAGGAACACGGTGACCGCCACGATCGTGATGTGCGTGACGACGAGCGTGAACAGCACGATCTGCCACCACGAAGCGCCGGTCAGGCCATCGGTGAGAAAGGAAAGCACAGATTCCATATAACCTCTCGAACGGTGCGGCAACTCCCATCCGGGTCGGACGGGGACGCACCGCGCTGCGACAATACCCTTTTTGTCACGGGGTATCAAGGAGCCAGATGGCCCCAACTTGACTTGGGTCACTGGCCGGTGTAGCTAGCCTAGCGCATACGGGGCGGCCCGGGTCGGGACTGTGGCGTGCACGCATCATGAGCCGGAAGAAAAATCCGTCGGCCCATGACTAAGACCGCGCCAGGCTCAGGAAGTTCGCTCGAACACTGCGGCGAAGAAGCCATCGGTGCCGTGGCGATCCGGGCGCAACTTCAAATGGGGCCCGTCGAGCGGAACACCAGTGCGCCCGGCCAGTATCTCGCCCGCCGGCACCGCCCGGAAGCCCGGATGCGCAGCGAGAAAGGCCTCTGCCTGCCGCTCGTTTTCTTCCGGCAACAGGCTGCAGGTGGCATAGACCAGCCGACCGCCCGGGGCGACGCAGCGCGCGGCCGAGGCCAGGATGCTCGCCTGCAGTGCATGGAGCGATTCGAGCGCGGCGGGGTTCTGCCGCCACTTGATGTCCGGATTGCGGCGCAGCGTGCCCGTTCCCGTGCACGGCGCGTCGACCAGTACGCGCTGCGCCTTGCCGGCCAGACGCTTGACGCGCGCGTCATTCTCGTTGGCAATGACCACCGGCTCCACGTTGGAGAGCCCCGAACGGGCCAGCCGCGGGGTCAGCCGCGCCAGGCGCGCCGCCGAGACATCGAAGGCATACAGGCGGCCGCTCGAGCGCATGAGAGCGCCCAGCAGCAGCGTCTTGCCGCCGGCGCCGGCACAGAAGTCGATGACCATCTCGCCCCGCTTGGGGCCGACCAGCAGGGCCAGCAACTGGCTGCCCTCGTCCTGCACTTCCACCGTGCCGTCGAGAAAGCGCTCCCAGCGCTGCAGGGGCGTGCCCGCCGGCAGGCGGATACCCCAGGGCGACCAGGGCATGGGCTCGCCGGCCGGAATGCGGCTGCCCGGCTGGCCCGCCTCGGCGCGCAGGGCCTCGAGCACGGCGTCGCGATCGGCCTTCAAGGGGTTCGCGCGGATGTCGAGCGCGGCCGGCTGGTTCAGCGCGGCCATCAGCGCCTCGGGCTCGTCCAGGCGGCCCAGCGCGTCGTCCAGCCAGTCGGGCAGGCTGTGGCGCACGGCGCGCGGCAAAGATTGCGCATCCAGACGGCCGACGTGCGCGAGCCACTCGGCCTCGGCCCCGGTCAGCGCGCTGCGCCAGGCGCCTTCGCCCAGGGTATCGGCCAGCCCGAGGACGGCCAGGCGCCGCGACGCCGGGCCGCTGCCGCTCTCGGCGTAGCGCCGATAGCGCCGCAGATGGCGCAGCGTCTGGTACACCGCTTCGGCGATCTCGCCGCGATCGCGCGCGCCGAGCTTGGGATGCGCGCGCAGCCAGCGCGACAGCACGCCGTCGGCCGGGCCGCTCCATTGCAGGATTTCGCCCAGCACCTGGGCGACCTGATCGACGCGCGTGGTCCGCGGCGCCGGCTTGCCGTTTGCGCTGCGGCCGGAGCGCGGCGGGTTGCCGCGGGCGGGGGGACGCTTAGCCGGCATGGCTGGCCTCCTGGATGAACAGGCGCGCCGGCGCGCCATCGACCTGCACCACACCCTGCGCGAGGCGCACGCGACCCTCGGCCAGCCAGCGCGCGGCCGCCGGATAGACCTTGTGCTCGACCTCGAGCACGCGCCGGGCGAGCGTATCGGCGGTATCGCCCGCCAGCACCGGCACGACGCCCTGGGCAATGATCGGCCCGTGATCCAGCACCGGCGTCACGTAGTGCACGGTGCAGCCGTGCGCCTGCACGCCGACGGCCAGCGCCTGGGCGTGCGTGTGCAGCCCCGGGAAGGCCGGCAGCAGCGAGGGGTGGATGTTGACCAGGCGCCCCTCGTAGCGCGCCACGAAGCCGGGCGTCAGCACGCGCATGAAGCCGGCGAGCAGCACCAGGTCGGGCCGGTGCGCGTCCACGCGCTCGGCCAGGGCCGCGTCGAAGGCCTCGCGGCTGGAAAATTCGCGATGCGCCACCACCTCGGTATGCAGGCCCTGCTCGGCGGCCCACGCGAGGCCGGCGGCGTCGGGCTTGTTGGCGATCACGGCGGCCACGCGCGCGGGCCAGCCTTCGGCCACGCAGGCCTCGACGATGGAGCGCATGTTGCTGCCGCGCCCGGAGATGAGGATGACGATGCGGCGCGCGGAATCGGCGCCGGGAGCGTTCTGGGATGACAAAATGGGCAGGATCGACAACGACCGGTGAATGGCCTGCGCGCAACCGCGTTTTTTTGCGGCCGGCGGGCACGGGATAACGCTAAATTGTAAACTCCTGGGCGTGAACTCTTCCGCAACCTCCCTGCGCGTCTTTCGCGGCATGCCGCCTGCGGGCGCCACCGCGCCGCGCGCACTCACCATCGGCAACTTCGACGGCGTCCATCTGGGCCATCAGGCCATGCTCGCGCGCGTGTGCACCGCCGCCGAGCAGCGCGGGCTGGTGCCGACGGTCATGACCTTCGAGCCGCACCCGCGCGAGTTCTTCGCCCACACCTTCGACAAGCCCGAGCTGGCGCCGGCGCGCATCAGCGGCTTGCGCGACAAGCTCGCCGCGCTCGCGGCCTGCGGCATCCAGCAGGTGGTGGTGGAGCGCTTCGACGCGCGGCTGGCCGCCATGCCGCCCGAGACCTTCATCGAGCGCCTGCTCGTGGCCGGGCTGGACGTGCGCTGGCTGCTGGTGGGCGACGACTTTCGCTTCGGCGCCAAGCGCACGGGCGACGTGCAGCTCTTGCGCGCGCATGGTGGCTTCGAGGTCGATTCGATGGATTCGATCACCGACCGCGACGGCGTGCGCATTTCCAGCACCGACGTGCGCGCCGCGCTGGCCGCGGGCGACCTCGAGCGCGTCGCCGACCTGCTGGGCCGCAACTACCACATGAGCGGGCACGTCGTGCACGGCCTGAAGCTCGGCCGCCAGTTGGGCTTTCCCACGCTCAACATCAACGTCGCGCCGCAGATCACCGGGCTGTCGGGCATCTTCGCGGTACGCGTGCACGGCATCGGTGCGCGGCCCAAGGCAGGCGTGGCGAGCCTGGGCGTGCGGCCCACGGTCACCAACAGCGGTCGCGTGCTGCTCGAAGTGCACCTGTTCGACTTCACCGGCGACGCCTACGGTAAACTGGCGCGCGTGGAATTCCTGAAGAAACTCCGCGAGGAGGCCAAGTTCGCCGACCTCGCCACCCTGACCGCGGCCATCGCGCAAGACGTACGTCAGGCGCGTGCGTATTTCGCCTCGGGGCACCCCGCGCTCTCCGATCTCGCCACCTCCGCCACCGACCGAATTTGACGCGGCACGCAGGCGTGTGCGCGGCGCCCGGCGCCGCCACGCCGCCGTCCGTCATGCGCCCAGCGGCCGGACTCCGTCGCGCCGCGCGCGCCCCTCTTTACGCGAAATCATCGACGCCATGGACTACAAGAAGACCCTCAATCTGCCCGACACGCCCTTTCCCATGCGGGGCGATCTGGCCAAGCGCGAGCCCGGCTGGGTCGCGCAGTGGCAGGAAACCGGCGTGTACCAGGCCATCCGCCAGGCCAGCGCCGGCCGTCCGCGCTTCGTGCTGCACGACGGCCCGCCCTACGCCAACGGCGACATCCACATCGGGCATGCGGTCAACAAGGTCCTGAAGGACATCATCGTCAAGAGCCGCAACATGGCGGGCTATGACGCGCCCTACGTGCCCGGCTGGGATTGCCACGGCATGCCGATCGAGATCCAGATCGAGAAGCAGTACGGCAAGCAGTTGTCGGTACAGGAAGTGCAGTCCAAGGCGCGCGCCTACGCCACCGAGCAGATCGGCCGCCAGCGGGAAGGCTTCAAGCGCCTGGGCGTGCTGGGCGACTGGGACAACCCCTACCTCACGATGAACTACGGCAACGAAGCCGACGAACTGCGCGTGCTCGGCCGCATCATGCAGGACGGCTTCGTGTACCGTGGCTTGAAGCCCGTGAACTGGTGTTTCGACTGCGGCTCGGCGCTGGCCGAGGCCGAGGTGGAATACGCCGACCGGGTCGACCCGGCGATCGACGTGGCCTTTCCGTTCGCCCAAAAGGATGCCCTGGCCCGGGCCTTCGGCCTGGACAGCCTGGAAGAGGACGGCGCCATCGTGATCTGGACCACGACGCCATGGACCATCCCCGCCAACCAGGCGCTCAACCTGCACCCGGAAATCGACTACGCCCTGGTGCGCGTGGCGCCGCCTCTGGCCACCGGGCCGCTGCTGATACTCGCGCGCGATCGCGTCGACGCCTGCCTGAAGCAATGGGGCCTGACCGGCGTCGTACTCGCCACCTGCCAGGGCGCCGCGCTCGAGCACATCGCCTTCCATCACCCGCTCGCCAAGCTGGACGCGGCCTACGACCGCCTCTCGCCCGTCTACCTGGGCGACTACGTCACTCTGGACACCGGCACCGGCGTGGTCCATTCCGCGCCCGCCTACGGCATCGAGGATTTCCAGTCGTGCAAGGCGCACGGCATGGCCGATGACGACATCATCAGCCCGGTGATGGGCGATGGCCGCTACGCGTCCAGCCTGCCGGCGTTCGGCGGGCTGTCGATCTGGGAGGCCAATCCGCAGATCGTCGATGCCCTGCGCGACATGGGCACGCTGCTGCGCATGGAGAAGCATCCGCACAGCTACATGCATTGCTGGCGCCACAAGACGCCCGTGATCTATCGCGCCACCACCCAGTGGTTCGCCGGCATGGACATCGCGCCCAACGAGGGCCTGCCGCTGCGCGACCGTGCCCTCGCCGGCATCGAAGCCACCCAGTTCTTCCCCGCCTGGGGCAAGGCGCGCCTGCACGCCATGATCGCCAACCGGCCCGACTGGACGCTGTCGCGCCAGCGCCAGTGGGGCGTGCCGATGGCCTTCTTCGTGCACAAGGAAACCGGCGCCCTGCATCCGCGCACGCCCGAGCTGATCGAGGAAGTCGCCCAGCGCATCGAGCGCGGCGGCATCGAAGCCTGGCAGAGCCTGGATGCGCGCGAGCTGCTCGGCGACGAGGCCGACCAGTACGAAAAGAACAAGGACACCCTGGACGTCTGGTTCGACTCGGGCTCCACGCACACCACCGTGCTGGGCGGCGCGCCGGGGCAAGGCGTGGGCGATGGCCACGGCTCGCACGGCGAGTCGCTCGCCTGGCCGGCCGACCTGTACCTGGAAGGCTCCGACCAGCACCGCGGCTGGTTCCATTCCTCGCTGCTCACGAGCTGCATGATGTACGGCCGCGCGCCCTACAAGGCGCTGCTCACGCACGGCTTCGTGGTCGATGGCCAGGGCCGCAAGATGAGCAAGTCGGTGGGCAACGTGATCGCGCCGCAGAAGGTGTCCGATACGCTGGGCGCCGAGATCCTGCGCCTGTGGGTGGCGAGCACCGACTACTCGGGCGAACTGTCGATCTCCGACGAGATCCTCAAACGCGTGGTCGAGAGCTATCGGCGCATCCGCAACACTCTGCGCTTTCTGCTGGCCAATGTCAGCGACTTCGATCTCGCCGCCAATGGCGTGGCCGTCGACGAGCTCCTGGAGATCGACCGCTACGCGCTGGCCATGACGGCGCAGATGCAAGCCGAGGTGCTGCCGCTCTACGAGCGCTACGAGTTCCACCCCGCGGTCGCCCGCCTGCAGACCTTCTGCTCGGAAGACCTGGGCTCGTTCTACCTCGACATCCTGAAGGATCGCCTCTACACGAGCGCGCCGGACAGCCACGCCCGCCGCTCGGCGCAGACCGCGCTGTGGCACGTCACGCAGACGCTGCTGCGCCTGATGGCGCCCATCCTCTCGTTCACGGCCGAGGAAGCCTGGGCCTTGCTGCCGCACGGCGACGACGCCCTCGCCGCGCGCAGCATCTTCACGCAGATCTATCACGACAACCCGCAGGCGGCCGACGCGGCCGTGCTCCACGCCAAGTGGACGCGCCTGCGCACACTGCGCGCCCAGGTGCTGCGCGAACTCGAGCAATCGCGCAGCGCGGGCGAGATCGGCGCGTCGCTGCAGGCCGAGCTGGACCTCTACGCCGGCGGCGACGACCTCGCCCTGCTGCGCAGCCTGGGCGACGATCTGCGCTTCGTGCTGATCGTCTCGCGCGCCACCGTGCATCCGGGCGAGAGCGAGGAGCTGGTGGTCCGCGTCACCCCGTCCGCCGACGAGAAGTGCGACCGCTGCTGGCACTATCGTGCCGACGTCGGCAAGGACGAGGCGCACGGCCACATCTGCGGGCGCTGCGTGGACAACCTCTTCGGCGCGGGCGAGTCGCGCACGGCGGCCTGATGCAGGCCCCCCCTTACGCGCTGACGCGCGCCCCCCAGGGGGCGGTGCTGGCGGACCGGCAAAGCCGGATCCGCGGCACCCCGGATGGCGCTGCGTGCTTTCACGCGTCGTGCAAGGCGCGCAGCGCCATGGAGCAACCGATATGACGGCCCCCGCCCCGGCTTCCGCTGCCCGCCGGCCCATCGCGGGCTGGCTGGCGATCGCGCTGGCGATCATCGTGCTCGACCAGATCACCAAGATCGTTTTCGACAACCTGCTCGGCTACGGCGAACGCCTGGCGATCCTGCCGTTCTTCGACTTCACCCTGCTGTACAACCGCGGCGCGGCGTTCAGCTTCCTCGCCCAGCACGACGGCTGGCAGCGCTGGTTCTTCACCGGGCTCGGGCTGCTCGCCTCGGCCTTCATCGTCTGGCTGATGCGCCGGCATGCCGAACAGCGCGGTTTCTGCATGGCGCTCACGCTGATCCTCGGCGGCGCGCTCGGCAACGTCATCGACCGCCTGGCCTACGGCCACGTGGTCGATTTCCTGCTCTTTCACTGGAACGAGCGGTACTTCCCGGCGTTCAACCTGGCCGACACCGCCATCACCTGCGGCGCCATCCTGCTCATCCTCGATGAGCTGAGGCGCGCCCGGGCCGAACGGCGTGCGCAGCCCACGGGGAGCGACTGACATGAGACGCCCCCCGACACTCACTACATTCACCGCGCCCCGCGAGGGCCTCGGGCGCCTTCGGGCGGCCGGGCGGAGGCTGACATGATGGATCTTGCCGACAAACGCATCGTCATCGTGATGACCGGCGGCGTGGCGGGCTACAAGGTGGCCGAACTGGTGCGCCGCATGCAGGACCACGGCGCGACCATCGACGTGGTCATGACCGAGGCCGCCACGCACTTCATGACGCCGGTGACCATGCAGGCCCTGTCCGGGCGGCACGTGTACGTCGACGCCTGGGACCCGCGCCCGGCGAACAACATGGCGCACATCAATCTCACGCGCGGCGCCGACGCGATCCTGGTCGCGCCGGCGAGCGCGGACTTCATGGCCAAGCTCGCGCACGGGCTGGCCGACGACCTGGCCAGCACACTGTGCCTGGCCCGCGAATGCCCGCTGCTGGTGGCGCCGGCGATGAACCGGCAGATGTGGCAGGCCGCCCCCACCCAGCGCAACGTGGCGCAGTTGCACGCGGACGGCGTGGCGGTTCTGGGCCCGGGCAGCGGCTCGCAGGCCTGTGGCGAGACGGGCGACGGGCGCATGCTCGAACCCGACGAGCTGCTTGCCGAGATGCTCGCCTTCTTCCAGCCCAAAGTGCTCGCCGGCCGCCGGGTGCTGATCACTGCCGGACCCACCTCCGAGCCCATCGACCCGGTGCGGGTACTGACCAACCTCTCGTCGGGCAAGATGGGCTACGCCATCGCCCGCGCCGCGGCCCAGGCCGGGGCCGACGTGTGCCTGGTGTCCGGGCCGACCGCCCTGCCCGCGCCCTACGGCGTGACGCGGGTGAACGTGCAGAGTGCGCGCGACATGCTGCGCGCGGTCGAGGCCGAAGTCGCGCGGGCGGATGTCTTCGTTGCCGTGGCCGCGGTGGCCGACTGGCGCGTGAAGACTACCAGCACGTCCAAGCTGAAGAAGGTCGAGGGCGGCGGCCTGCCCCGGCTCGAACTCGAGACCAACCCCGATATCCTCGCCACCGTGGCGGCCCTGCCCGATGCGCCCTATTGCGTGGGCTTCGCCGCCGAGTCGGAAAACCTGGACGAATACGCCGAGAACAAGCGCAGGCGCAAGAAGCTGCCGCTGCTGGTGGGCAACATCGCCCAGGACGCACTGGGCGCCGACGACACGGTGCTGGTGCTGTACGACGACGCCGGCAGGCAGCCCCTGCCGCGGCTGCCGAAGCAGGAGGCTGCGCGCCGGCTGGTGGGCGAGATTGCCCGGCGCCTGCCGCTGGGCTGAGCCGGCACGGGCGTCCTCCCCCCGATCACGACTGAACGGCCCTCTCCTTCAGATGCCGTTTCATCGATGTACTCGCGGAACTTCCCCGATGGTTGCGCGCAGGATTGCTGCGCACCTTCCGCGGCCGGTACGCTAGTCGATCTGGATGCGGGCGGCCTGCACGAGCTTTTCCCATCGCACGGTTTCGCTGTCGAGAAACGCCTGCGCCTGGTCGGGCCCGCCATTGATCAGGTTCACGCCGATGCCCTGCAGTCTGTCGCGCAGGTCGGGCTGGCGCAGAGCCTGGTCGAATTTCTCGGCCAGCGTCGCCATGACGTCCTGGGACAGCCCGGCCGGGCCGAGCAGCATGTACCAGGTGGTCGAGGCGTAGCCCTGGACGCCGGTCTCCTCAATCGTCGGGATGTCCGGCGCAATCGATGAGCGCTCGCGCCCGGTCTGCCCCAGCGCGACCAGACTGCCGTTGCGGATGAAAGGCAGGCTTTCGGAAATGGGCTGTACCGTGATGTCCAACTGCTGTCCCACGACGTCGGTCATGGCCGCCCCGCCGCCCCGGTAGGGCACGTGCAGGTACTGCAGCCCGGTCATCGTGCGCAGCACCTCGGCGGCCAGGTGCGAGGAACTGCCATTGCCCGAACTGGCGAAGCGGATCGCGTCCGGGCTCGCCTGGCTGCTCTTGACCAGCTCGTCCACCGACGTCACGCCCAGCGACGGGCGGGCCAGCAGCACCAGCGGCGCTTCGCCGACCAGGGAAATGGCCTTGAAATCGCCGATTTTGTAAGAGACTTTGCTGTAGAGGCTGGGGTTGATCGCGATGCCCGGCGTGCTGAACAGCACGGTGTAGCCATCGGGCGCCGCCGAGGCGACCGCGTCGAAGGCGAGGTTGCCACCCGCACCGGGACGGTTTTCGACGACGAAGTTGTAGCCCGACATCTCCGATACTTTCTGGGTGACGAGGCGCCCGACGATGTCGGCGCTGCCTCCCGCGGGGAATGCGACCACCACGCGGATCGGCCGGCGGGGATAGTCCGCGTCGGCCGACACGGCAGGGGGTGCGGCCGCGGCCAGCAGCAGCCCGGCGCACAGGAACTTGCTTACGGTGTTCATCATGGTCTCCTCTCTTGTATAGATGAGTCGCGCCCGCGCGACGTCCGGGACCCGGACGCGCTCAGGCGGCTCGCTCAGGTACCCGCGACGGCGCATGGAAGGGGTCCGGCTGATCCATGCAGAGCGCGGCCATCCATCCGTCGCGTATCGCGGCCAGGAAATCCCCGGGCACACTGCAGTCGCCCACCCGGGTATGGGGAATGCCGCTCGCCTGGACGGCGTCCAACACGTCCAGCGCGGGGCGCGGGCCGGTGGCGAACACCAGCCACTCGCCGATGGGCAGGCGCATCGCGGGCTGCTCCCCCTGCCCGACCTCGATCTCGCCGCCCTGCACCCGCTCGATCCGGCAGTTCGTCAGCAGGGCTACGCCGTCGGCGGCCAGGCGCTCGACCAGCTCGAAGCGGTTGTTGCGCGCCATGCCCGTGGCGATGGCCGGCAGGCGCTCCAGCACCGTCACGCGCACGCCCCGCACCCGCAGCGCGTCGGCCGTCTCGGCGCCCACCATGCCGCCGCCCACGATGGTCACGCGCAGGCCGGGATGCGCCTCGTCCAGCGCGGCCAGCACGTCCCAGGCATGCAGCACCCGGATGCCGGCATCGAGCCCGGTCAGATCGAGCGGCGGCGGCGCCGGCCGGGAACCCGTGGCGACGATGACGTGATCGGGCGCGTAGGCGCGGATGCGCGCGGCATCGGCCTGCACGCCCAGGCGCACCGGCACGCCCAGGGCGCGCACGGTCTGCCAGCGGTAGTCCCAGACCGGTTCGACCTCGGTTTTGTCGGGCGAGGCGACGGCCAGGGGCACCTGGCCGCCGGGACGGTCGCGCTTTTCCCAGACCTCGACCTCGTGGCCGCGCCCTTTCAGCACGCGGGCCGCCTCGATGCCGGCCACGCCCGCACCCAGCACCAGCACGCGCCGGCGGCCTTCGCGGGGCGGCGCGAAGAGCTGCGGTTCGGCGTGCTCCAATGCCTCGAACTCGGTGCCTATCATCGGGTTCTGCACACAGGAGACGTCCTTCTCCTGGGTCAGGCGCTCGAAGCAGACGTTGCACGCGATGCACTGCCGGATGGGCGCCCGCACCTTGCCGAAGGCCTTCAGGCACCAGTGCGGGTCGGCGTACAGGGCGCGGCCGATCGACACGAAGTCGGCGCTGCCGGAGGCCAGCATGTGTTCGGCATCCGCCGGTTCGACCATCCGGCCGGCCGCGAACACGGGGATGCCCAGTGCCTGCTTGAACGGCCTGGCGTGCTCGGCCAGGCAGGCGCGCGCAAACGACGGCGGCTGGATGCAGAACTTGGAGAGCTGCGGACTTTCGTTGCTGCCGCCCGAAAGATCGATGGCATCGGCGCCGGCGCGTTCCACCGCCTGGGCCAGCGCGATGATTTCCTCCCGGCTGTAGCCGCCTTCGGCGAACTCGCTGGCGCTCAGGCGCACCACCAGGCACAACTGCGGCAGGGCATCGCGCATGCGCTCGACGGTTTCGCGCAGAAAGCGCATGCGGTTCTCCAGCGTCCCGCCATAGGCGTCGGTGCGCTGGTTGATGCGCGGGCTGAAGAATTGTTGGAACAAATAACCGTTGGCGGCGTGGATCTCCACCCCGTCGTAGCCTGCCAGCAGGAGCCGGCGGGCGCTGGCGACGAAGAGCTTCTGTATCTGCGTGATCTCGTCGGCCGCCAGCGCCCGCACCTGGTCGCCGGTGTTCGGATTGACCCAGGGCGAAGGCCCCACCGGCTCCATGTCGAGCACCGAGCGGCGCAGCAGCGCGCCGCGGTGGTTGAGCTGGCCGAAGACGTGGCAGTCGTGCCGCTTGATCGCTTCGACGATGCTGGCCAGGCCGGGAATGAAGCGGTCGTGATAACAGCACAGCGAATTGTGGTGCGGCCGGGCATGCTCGGTGACGACCATGGCCTCGGTCATGATCATGCCCACGCCGCCCTTGGCGCGCTCTTCGTAATAGCGCTTGTCGCGCTCGGTGGAAAGGCCGTCGGTCGTGCTGTAGTTGGTGCCCATCGGCGCCATCACGACACGGTTCTTCAGGCGCACACGGCCCAGGGTACCCGGTTGTTCAAGCAGCATTGGCGTCTTCCACGTCAGTTGTCGGCCGTCGCGCCCGACGCCTTGGCCACCGCGCCCCAGCGCACCGACTCGGCGCGCATGAACGCATCGAAGGCTTCGGGCGAAGACTGGGTGAAGGGCTCGATGCCCAGTTGGCCCAGCCTGGCCTTGACCTCGGGCACGTTGACCGCCTTCACCAGTGCGGCGTGCAGCGTGTCGATGATGGGCTTGGGCGTGCCGGCCGGCGCCATCACGGCGAACCAATTGAGCGCCAGCACCGACGGCAGGCCGCCCTCTGCCGACGTCGGCACGTCGGGCAGCATGGCCGCGCGGTGATCGTTGGTCACGGCAATGGCGCGCAGCTTGCCCTGGGTAATCATGGAGTGCAGCACGGGCAGGTCCATGATGATGCCGTCGACGTGGCCGCCCACGGCATCGGTCATGCCGGGGCCACCGCCTTTGTACGGAATATGGACGATCCGGCCGCCGGACTCCGACTTCAGCAGTTCGATTGCCAGGTGCGGCAGCCCGCCGTTGCCGGCCGAGGCCAGCGTAATGTCGCGGGTCTTGGCCAGGGCCACCAGCTCGGGCAGTGTCCTGGCCGGCACGCCGGGGTTGATCGCCAGCACCTCCGGCGTGGCCGCCACGGTGGTGATGCCGGCAAGATCCTTCAGCGGGTCGTAGGGCAGGCGGGGATAGGTATGCGGGCTGATGGCGAGCGGGCTGGCGCTGCCCAGCGTGATGGTGTAGCCGTCCGGCGCCGCACGCGCCGTGTATTCCGTGCCGATCGTCGCATTGGCGCCGGCGCGGTTCTCGACCACCACGGATACGCCCAGGATCTCGCCCAGGGCAGGCGCCACGACGCGCGCCACGATATCGTTCGAGCCTCCCGGAGGAAAGCCCACCACCAGGTGTATCGGCTTGGACGGATAGCGCTCTTCGGCCCCCGCGGGGCCGGCCCAGGCGGCGACCAGCGCCACCGCCAGCGCCCCGAGCGCACGGCGGCGTGCGCGGGACAGGGTGGAACGCGATGACGGACTCTTGCGCAGCAACATGTTCTTCCTCCTGTATTTCGTTATGTGGCGCCGGCGCGCACGGACACCGGCGCGGGGATGCTGCGCGCGGCTCAGCCGGCCGGCGAGAGCAGCCGCATCAGTTGTCCGACGTCGCGGCACTGTTCGATGTCGGCCACCAGCGCGGCCGCTTCGGCGGCACGGGACGCGCCGATCACCGGCACGGCCAGACTGTCGAACTTGGCGCGCAGCTCGGCGTCCGACATCGGGTTCTGGATCGAGCCCTTCGGATAATCGACCTGCGACACGTACTGCGCCCCGTCGTCCATCTCCAGCGTCATGCGGCACGACACGCCGCGCGGCAGGCTCTCGTCCACGCTGATCTCCACCAGCTCGGACAGGCGGCGCAGCAGCGGCTCCTGAAGCCGCGCGTCGTTGTACTGCGCAAATAGCGCCTGGCCGTCGGTGAGCGCCACCGCCACCGAATACGGCAGGCTGACCTGCGCTTCGTGGTAGGTGGCGGGGCGGGCGTTCTGGTGGTACAGCACCCAGTCCGGGTGCCGTGCCATGCCGATGCGCCGCACGCGCGCCGGGTCGGGCGCGTGTTCGCGGCGGATTTCCAGCGCGCAGTCGATGGCGTTGTGGATCGGCCGCGCGCACGAGTAGGGTTTGAACTCGATGTCCAGGCGGTAGGGCTGCCCCAGATCGGCCACCAGCCTGCCCGGGTCGTTCTCGTCGGTGAACGCCGCGAGAAAGCCGCGCTCGCCCTCGAAGATGGTTGCCGCGCCGGTAAAGCCCAGTTGGGCCATGCCCGCCGCGGTCACGCCGTTGCGCGACGCCGGGCCGGGGTTGAAACGCTTCTGCATCGATGGGCCGTACATTTCCATCAGCCCGCCGGCCTGCGCGCCGGCCAGCCCCAGCGACGATACGATCTGCTCCTGCGACAGGCCCAGCAGACGGCCGGCGGCGATGGTGGCGCCGAAGGTGCCGCAGGTGGGCGTGGTGTGGTAGCCGCGATTGCGCAGGGAGTTGTTGGCGGCCTTGCTCAGGCGCTCCATCATCTCGCAGCCCGCGGCCAGCGCGGCCAGCAGCGCGCGGCCGTCGGCGCCGACCTGCTCGGCCGTGGCGAGCGCGGCCGAATACACCGGCGGGCTGAAATGGAACAACGCCAGCACGTCGATGTCGTCCAGTTCCACGCTGTGCGAGGAGATGGCGTTGGCGAAGGCGGCCTGCACGGCCGGCACGCGCGCGCCGTCGCCGATCAGCGTGGCCTGCCCGTGCCCGCCGGTGGATGCGGCGTAGGCGCGTGCCACCTTGCCGCTGCCGGTCTGGCTGCCGGCCACCGCCACGCCCAGGTAGTCGAGCAGCAGCCGCTTGACGGCGGCGCGGTTCCCGGCGGTCAGCGCGTCGTCATCGTATGCGCCGAAATGCGCGGCCAGTTGTTCGGCGAGGGTTCTTGCCATCATGGAATCAGTCCGGAAAAAGGGGAAAAAGTCAGGTGCGCGGCGCACCCAGGATGCAAATCAGTTCGCCCAGATCGTCGAGCCGCTCGAGCTGCGCGGACAGCCGGACCACCCGCTCGACGTCGGCTGCGCCCAGGCAGGAGTCCACCACGTTGCGGAACTTGTATTGCACGTCCGCGGCCGAGATCGGGTTCTCCGGGCTGCCGCGACGCTCCAGGACCCGATGCGTGAAACGGCGGCCGTCGCCGGTGTGCACGGTGACGACGGCGGCGTGGCGGAACGCCGGCCCCATGGCCTCGATCTCCGGGTCCACGCGCGCCTCGATGCGGCCGATGAAATCCAGCAGCGCCGGGTCGGCCAGCCGGTCCGGGCGGTATTGCTCGACGAACGCCACGCCGTCGTGCGCGATGACCGCCAGGCCGTAGTACAGGTTCATCTGTGCGGCGGTCACGCCCTGCGCCTTGTATTCCCAGGCGCAATGCACGTGCGTCATGCGGCTGACGCCCACCGCCAGGCGGGCCACGTCGCCGGGGCGCAGCGCGTGCTCGCGCATCAGGTGGGCGAGCGCGTCCAGCGCGGCATGGATGCTGGTCACGCTCGCATGCGGCTTGTAGCCGACCTTGGCGGTCTCCCACTCGCTGCCCAATCCGTCGGTCAGGCGCGCGGCGTCGGGCGCATCGGAATAGGCGCTCAGATAGCCCCCGTAGCCCGCTTCCAGCACGTCGACGATGCCGGTGAAATCCCGCCGCGCCAGTTCGGCGGAATACACCCCGCTCTGCGCCGCCCGGCCCGCGTGAAAGCGCTTGACCATCGCGCCCTCCTGCGCGGCCATCAGCCCGCCGGCCTGCGAACCGGCGATGCCCAGCGCATGCTGCATGCGGGCGGCGTCCAGCCCCAGGCATTTGCCCGCCGATGCCGCCGCGACGAACACGCCGGAAGTGCCTTGCGGATGAAAGCCGCGATAGAACAGGCTCATGGTCGCGGCGTTGCCCACCCGGGTGCCGATCTCGTAGCCCGCCACCATCGCTGTGATCAGGTCGCGGCCCGACCAGCCGGCATCCCGTTCGGCGTAGGCCAGGGCCACCGGCACAGCCAGGGAGCCGGCGTGCACGATGGACTCTTTGTGGATGTCATCCAGTTCGAAGGCATGGCCGGCCGTGCCGTTGACCAGCGCGGCATTGGCCACCGAGGTCTTGAGCCCGGCGCCGAACAGCGAGGCTGCGGGAGCCGCCTGCTCGGCCTCGACCATGGCCTGCACGTGGCGGGTCCAGGGCAGCGTGGCGCCGTACAGGCAGCAGCCGATGCTGTCGAGCAGGCTGGTCTTCATGCGTTCGACGACGTCGGCCGGAATATCCTCGTAGCGCATCTGCGCGGCGAAGCGGGCCAAGTCCCGGGTGGCATCGGCCAGCAAGGGGGGGTTGGAACTGCTCACGAAAACCTCTGCATATGAGTGAATGGGGTGGGATTGCGATCAGGCAGTCGGTTCGGCGTCCAGGCGCGCGACGATGCCCTCCAGTTCGGGCGCAGCGGGCGGATAGCGCCGCATGACCAGCGGATCGTGGCCGGGCACGATGTGCCCGGGACTGTCGGCCAGGCGCTGCAGCGTGGCGTAGCCCTCGACGGCCTCGCCGACGTGGAACATGGTGGTGAAGACGCGGCGCTGCTCGAAATGCTCGTAGAAGTGGCTAGTATCCGAAGCCAGCACGACCCAGCCGCGCCGCGTGTGCACGCGCACGCACTGCAGGCCATGGGTGTGGCCGCCGATGCGATGCACCGACAGGCCCGGCGCCAGCCCGGCCTCGCCGCGGTGGAACACCACGCGGTCCTTGTAGACCATGCGCACCATGCCCACGACTTCGTCGACCTCGTAGCCGTGGTTGAACTGCCGGTGGCGCATGTGCCTGCCGGTGGCATAGGCCATCTCGTCGTCCTGCAGGTGAAAGCGCGCGGCAGCGAAATCCTCGAATGTGCCGACATGGTCGTAGTGCAGATGGGTGACGATCACCTCGCGCACCTGCGCCGCATCCACGCCCATCAGCGCCAGGCCTTCGGCCGGGGTGCGCAGCAGCGTGCGGCCGCGCTTTTGCGCGACCTGCGCGCCAAACCCGGTGTCCACCACGAATTCACGCCCCGCACCGCGCACCAGCCACAGGTAATAGTCCATGGGCATGGGCCCGTCGTGCGGGTCCCCGCCGATGAAGTGGTTGCGGCGCATGCCATCCCGGGTGGCGTAGCGGATGGCATAGACCTCGTAGGTCGGCAGGGTGTCGGTCATGGCTGTGGGAGCTGATGAATGGAAATTCGCGAAAAGGCGTTCCGGCCGGACGTCCGTCGCGGCCGAACCGCGCGCCGTGCGGGCAAGACCGGTGCAATGGCCTCGATGCTGGTCTCCGGCCGACGCGCCTCGATAGGGGCGCGCCGTGTTCTGGTTGATGTAGGCAGTCTAATTACGGTATAAAAAACGATCAATTAGCAGAAATTCAAAATACTGCTGACTTGAATTCATCAAATAAAGACGACGCAATGACGCCAGGCCGCGCCGTGCCGCGGCCTCGAAGGAAGCTCTGTGGAAAATCTCAATGCCTTGCGCGTGTTCGTGCGCGTGGCCGAAACGCGCAGCTTCACCGAAGCGGCCAAGCGCCTGGGCCTGACGTCCTCGGCCATCAGCAAGGCCATCACGCGGCTGGAGCACGAACTGGGCGTGCGCCTGCTGCAGCGGACCACCCGCTCCGTCGGGCTCACCAACGATGGCGCCAGTTTCTTCGAGCACTGTCAGCAGATCCTCGCGCAGATCGAGGATGCGGAGAACATGCTCAACCGCGCCACGTCCAGCCCGCACGGGCGGCTGCGCGTGCACATGCCGGTGGGTTTCGGCCGGCGCGTCATCGTCCCCGCGCTCAGCCGCTTCATCGAGCAGCACCCCCACCTGGTGCTCGACGCCGAGCTGAGCGACCGCAACGTCGATCTGGCCTACGAGGGCATCGATGCCGCCGTGCACATCGGCGAGCCCGCCGACGCGCGGCTGATTGCGCGCAAGCTGTGCAACCTGCGCTTCGTGGCCTGCGCCTCGCCGGAATACCTGGCACGCCACGGCGAGCCGACAACCCCGGACGAACTGGACCGGCACCACTGCCTGGCCTACGTGCTGATGCACACCGGCCGCTATCGCGACTGGCAGTTCGTGAAGGACGGCAAGGCCTACCCCAAGACAGTGTCGGGCCGGCTCAACATGAACAACGCCGAATCGCTGCTGGAGGCCGCCTGCTCCGGCCTGGGCATCGCGATGATCAGCAACTTCATCGCGGGCGACGCCATCCGCGACGGCCGGCTGCGCTGCATCCTGACCGACTACGTCGGCATCGGCCCGGCCGTCTCGGTGGTGTACCTGCCCAGCCGAAACCTCTCGCCCAAAGTGCGCGCCTTCGTCAACTTCCTGGCCGAGTTGATCCCCGGCGATCCCGACTGGGACAAGATCACGCCGCAGTAGCGCAATCGGCGACGCAGGACGCGGCGCCGGCCACGCGGGCCCCGGCCAGCAGGTCGGCCAGAGGCAGCGCCGAATCCGCATCGAACAGACGCCTGGCGGCCGCGAGCACCTCGGCGGCCCGCTCGGCGCCGACGGCGGCCGACGCCAGCGACATGAACTTGCGGTCGATCTCCTCGCCCGACATGGGGTTCTCCGGCATGCCGCGCGAATAATCGACCTTGCGCGTCAGCGTGCGGCCCTGCCGCGTCACCAGCGTCACCCGGCCGCCATAGATCTCCGGATAGGCGCGGTCGATCTCGGTATCGATCTCGACTTCCACCCGGCGCGCCAGCGCCACCACCGCCGGCTCGACGATGCGCTGCGGCGTGAACTGCTCGAGATAGGCCTGGCCATCGAACATGGCGACGGCGATGTTGTAGCGCAGGCTCATCTGCGCGTTCAGCACGGAGTCGGCCCGGTACTCGAAACCCGTCTGGGTATCGACCACGCCGGCCACACCCGCCACGATGCGCGCCACGTCCCCGGGCGACAGGCGATGCTCGCGCATCAGGTCCAGTACCGCATCGATGCAGGCATGGTTGCTGCCGCAGCACGCATGCGGCTTGAAGCAGGTTTCGTCCGCGTGCCAGCGGCGTCCCAATCCTTCGACCAGCAGGGCCGGACGCGGCGCATCGGACATGCCGAACAGCAGCCCGCCGTCTTCGGCTTCGAGGATGTAGCGCGGCCCGGCGAAGCCGCGCTGCGCCAGCAGCGCGGCCATCACCCCCGCCTGCGCCGAGCGGCCGGGATGCATGCGCTTGCTCATGCCGCCGTCGGCCGTGAAGGCCCAGGTGCCGGCCGACTGCGTGCCGGCCAGCCCCAGCGCACTGGCCGTGGTGTCGGCGTCCAGCCCCAGCATTACGCTGGCCGCGGCCGCCGCGGCGAACGTCCCCGCGGTACCCGTCAAGTGCCAGCCGCGCATGCGCGCGCGGCCGGGATTGGCGGCCTGGCTGACCCGGTTCATGGCCTCGTAGCCGGCCGCCATCGCCGCCAGCATGACGGCGCCGTCCGCACGCTGGCGCTCGCCCAGCGCCAGCACCACCGGCACGACCAGGGCGCCGGGATGGATCTTGGCGCGGCTGTGGTCGTCGAAATCGAAGCTGTGGATCGCCGTGCCGCCCGCGAGCACGCTGTTGAGCACACTGATGCGCTCGCCGCCGCCCCACAGAGCGGCCTCCGCCGGCCCTTGCTGCGCCTGCGCGAACTCGGCCATGATCCGCCCCCAGGGTGTCGTGAGCCCGTACAGGCCGCAGCCCAGCGCATCGACCACGGCATCGGCCAGGATGCGCCGCGTCCTGTCGGGCACCTGGTCCGCGCTCAGGTCCGCGACGAACGCCGCGAGCTGCCCCGTCATGCCGCGATGCTCGCGAGCCAACGCCTTCCATGCCTGCAGATCGTCCACGCTTGCCGCTCCTTTTCGTCGTCCGGTATTGCCGCGGGCCGCCCGGACAAGGGGCCGCGCGGATACTGCCGATGATAGGAAGGGCTTGCCCACCGATCTACCGGCCTGGGCTCAGAACAGAAGTGAATGCGAGTCAACAGCGATGCCAACGACCGCAAGGGAGGGCGCAACGGGACCATCCGCACCGGCTCTGGGGGACGAGGCTGCCCGGCGCCCGAACACGCCTCAGAAGCGGTAGCCCACCGCGGCGGTGAACACCCACGGGTCCACGCGCGCCTTGCCGATGTCTTCGCCGTTGAGCCTGACCTTGGACGAGATGTCGATGTAGCGCACGTCGGCGCTCAGCATCCAGCGCTCGTCCAGTTTCACGTCGACGCCCACCTGCCCGGCCACGCCCCAGGAGTCGCGCAGGCTGAGATCCTGGCCGGCGAGCGCGCCGCTGGCCCGGGTGCTGAAGAAGGTGGTGTAGTTCAAGCCGACGCCCACGTAGGGCTGGATGCGGCTGTCGGGCAGGAAATGCCACTGCAGGCTCAAGGTCGGCGGCAGGTGCCGGGTGCTGCCGATGGTGCCCAGCCCGCTGCCGCGGATGTCGTGGCGGAACGGCATGGCGGCGAGCAGCTCGACGCCGACATGGTGCGTGGCCATGTAGGTGAGCGTCACGGAAGGACGGGCATTGTTGTTCACGTCGAGGCCGACCGTACCGTCCAGCACGCTGCCGTTGCCCGACTTGGGCTTGACCAGGCTCACGCCGCCCTTGACGATCCAGTCGCCGGCTTCATGGGCCTGCGCCGCCGGTGTGCCCAGCACTCCGGCAAACACCAGGGCGGCAGCCCCGACGGCAGCGGCCCGGCCGCGTCCCGCAATACACGAAATCATGATGCACTCCAGACATAGGGTCTTGTGCCTACATGTTGCGGACGCAACTTCTTTCTGGCCTTGACCCACGTCAAGCGAGACGTCCCCGGGGTTTGACGTGCATCAAGGCGGCGGTTGCCCGGCTTGCCGGGCAACCATGGCGGTCTTACTGCAGGCGGATGTCGGCGTCCTCGGCGGTTTGCGCCCACTGCAGGCGATCGGCCTCGAGGTAGTCCTCGAACTGGGCCGGCGTCATGCCCGTGACGGGCTGCGAGCCCAGCGTGGCCATGCGCTCGATCACGTCCTCGCGCACCAGCACGTCCTGCAGCGCGGCGTAGTACGCGTCGCGGATCTCGGGCGCCAACCCGGCCGGCGCGAACACGCCCTGCCAGGTCGGCATGTCGAAGCCGGTCAGGCCCTGCTCGGCCAGCGTGGGCACTTCGGGCAGTTGGGGAGCGCGTTCCGCGCTGGTGACCGCCAGCGCCTTGACCTTGCCCTCGCGCGCCAGCGCGGCGGCAGTCGAGATGTTGTCCACCGTCATGGCGATGTGGCCGCCCAGCAGGTCGACGATGACCGGGGAGGCGCCGCGATAGGCGGCATGCTCGACCTTGACGCCCATGCGATGCAGCATGGTCTCGGCGATCAGGTGGTTCGAGATGCCGATGCCGGCCGTGCCATAGGTTGCCTGGGGATTCTGTTCGAAATAGGTCTTCAGTTCGGCGATGTTGCTTGCCGGCACGTCGTTGTTGACGATGACCACGTTGGGCTGCACCGCGGCCAGCGTGATCGGCGTGAAATCGGCCGCCTTGTAGGGCGTGCCTTCGGCGTTGAGCACATGGGTGATCGCCATCGAGCCGGCGGCGGCGATGCCCAGGGTGTAGCCGTCGGGCGCGGCGTTGGCCAGGCGCGAGGCCATGATGTTGCCGCCCGCGCCGGCGATGTTCTCGACCACGATGGGCACGCCGAAATGCTGGCCCAGAGGCTCGGAGAGCAGGCGTGCCAGCGTGTCGGCCGAGCCACCGGGAGCGAAGCCCACGAGCAGGCGGACCGGCTTTTCAGGCTTCCAGGATTCGGCAGCGTGGACGGTGGGCGCGGCCAGCGCCGCGATGGAAACGAGGGCGGCCAGGGCACGCCGGCTGAATTGACTGAACATGATGTGTGTGTTCCTTGGTGGTGAACGGGACTGTCTCTCTCCCCCTGCTCCCCCGTTCGGTATCACGCACGCGCGAGCAACTGCGCGAGCGCGTCGGCCACGATACGGTTCGACAGCAGCGTCGGCCGGCCCGACGCACGCTGCACCTCGGCATGCATCCAGGCTGCATAGCCCATGCAATGCATGACGACGACATCGCAGTCGGCCAGCGCGGCGCCTGCCTGTCGGAAGGCCTCGCGGGCACGCGCCCGATCGCTCTCGTAGGGCGAGGCATGGGCGAGGCTGACCTCGCAGGCGAGCGGCACCGCCAGGTGAAAGCCCTCGAGCTGCTCGCGCAGGGGCAGCATCAGACCGATGCGTCGCGCATGGACCGACAGCGCGGCGAGCAGGTGATCGACCACCTGCTGCGGCTCGAGCACCAGCGTGGCGAGGCGCGGAATGGCGGTGCCGGTGCACAGGGGCACCAGCACGTCGTAGCCGCGCCCGTCGATGCGTTGCATCAAGGCGGCCAGGCGCGCTTCGGTCGCCACCTTGTCCAGTTCGATCTGGCGGCCGTCGCGCAGGCGGGTCGCAAAGCGATAGGCGCCGTCGGTGCGCGGCGCCAGGGCGGCCAGTTCGGCGTCGGTCGCCTCGTCCAGCACGCCGAACTCGTCCACCGTCACGTCCGCGCCCAGCACCTCGGCCATTTCCGGCACCACGTCGCTGCGCGGGGCCTGGCCTATGGTGAGGAAGGCAACGCGCGGCGGGGCGGACGGCCGAACGCTGGTCGAGGCTGCCTGCAGCGGATCGCCGGCGGGAGGAATCGCGCCGCCTTCGGGCGGCCGGGCGGTGGCAGTCATGCACCCTCCCCTTCCCGACCCACGGTCTGCAGGTGCCGCATCGAGCCGTAGCGGCGCTGCAGTGCAGCCCACTCCGTCGCGTCGACGAAGGAGAACGCGCGCTGGCCGAAGAGCTTGGCGGTCTCGATGCAGAAACGCGTGGCGACATCGGCGTCCACGGCGTTGGTGACGCCGGTGGCGCAGCCCGGCACGGTGCTCTGCGCGGTGAGCGCCACGCCCACCACCGGTGCATCGGTGGCGATGGCCGGCTGCATCAGCGAATTCACGTGCCACAGCCCGTTCTCGTAGGGCGTGATGTCCTGCGTGGTGAGCGGCAGCGTGACCGGCAGCTCGCCGCTCACCCAGCCTATGATGTCGAGCAGGGTCTCGGGGATGCGCAGCAGCCAGCCCTGGCAGGCGACCGGGGTCAGCGCCACGCCCTTGCGGTTGACCAGGCGGTTGCCGCGCGTGGTGTCGACCGACAGAATCGCCTGCATCGCCGGATCGACCTCGTGCGCCATCATCTCGCGCATGGGAAAGGGCGAGCGCATCATCGGCACGGGATGATGCGGGCGCGTGCCGGCGCGCGGGCAGATGTGCGTGCGGATGCGCACCGTGCCGGCGAGCACGTCGCCCTGGCGCTGCATGGCCAGCAACTGGAACGCGCTGGCCAGGGCCACGACCGCGCCGTCCGAATCCGACACCAGGCCGGTGACGGCCGGGCGCGCGCCGATGCCGCCCAGGCGGCCGACGATGCCGAGCTGCGGCGCATCGGCGTCCAGGCCGGGGATCACGATGGAGAGGAACTCCGTCGCCGCGCCGTCGCGGGCCAGCGCAGTGACGGTAACGTCGCAGTCGCCGGCGGCGCGCAGGGCTTGCGCCACCGTCTCGCCCGTGACGTGGGCGGACGACAGCATCTCGATGACATCGATGACGTGTTTCATACGGGCAACTCCAGACGCCCTGGCGGCAGGGCTTGCGGCGCGGACTGGCCGCGGAACAGGTAGGCGTCGGCATGGCCCAGCAGGCTCGCGGCCGCGCCCTCGATGCGCAGGCCGGTGCCTTCGGGCAGGCCGAGCACGGGGGTATCGGGATTCACCTGGCAGAACTCGGCCAGCCGCTGCCGGCGCGTCTCGCCCCGATGCCCGGGTGGATGGGCATCGGTGTAGTGCGCGTTGATCTGCCAGGGCACGAGGCCGAGGGCATCGAACCCGGCCGGGTCGATGATCGGCATGTCGTTGGTCGTGCGGATCGTCGGGCAGGCGAGGTTGGCCCCGGCGCTCCAGCCCAGGTAGGGCAGCCCGTGGTCGCGCACGCGCGCGCGCAGCGGTTCGAGCAGGCCCAGGCGCCGCACGTGATGAAGGAGGTTGAAGGTATTGCCGCCGCCCACGATCACCAGCGCGGCCCGCGCGAGTTCCGCGCGCGCATCTGCCGCGCGATGCAGCGAACGCAGCTCGCAGCCGAGCGGCGCCATGGCCTGCGCGACCAGCGCCTCATAGGCGTCCCAGGTCCGCGTCACACCGGCGAACGGAACGAACACCGCCGGACCGGCGGCGGGCGCCGGCACCAGCGGGCGGATCCAGTCGAGCGCGTGCACGAGATAGCCGGCATCGCTGCTGGAGTTGCTCAACAACAAGAGATTCATGGTCTGGAAGAGAAAAGAAACCGCAGGGCCCTGCCTCGATGTGCGCCGCCCGTAAGGCGGCGCAAACTAGCCGGCGCCCAGCCAGAAGGGATCGTTGAGCCGACGGCCCAGCGCACCCACCTCGTCGGCGACCAGGCTGCGCCAGGTGGCCAGTTGCGCGGGCCGCACGCCATACGACATGAAGGAGATGCACAGGCCGCGCAGCTCCTGCGTCTGCGGATCGCGCACCGCGGCGGCAATCGCGCCGATACCGGGCATCGCCTCGTGGATGGCGACGGCCAGCCGGTCTGCACGCGCCTGCTCGGCGCGCGCGCGCAGTTCGCCGACGGTGGCCGGCCCGCCCTGCCCTTCGGGCGGCAAGACCTGGGCCGGATCGCTGCCATACAGCAACTCGAACTCGGCGCCGGACAGGCGTGAGAGCAGCGCGCGCCCCATGGCCGTACCGGATGCCGCACGCCGCGAGCCCGGCGAGGACAGCACCTGCACCGGATGCAAACCGTTCAAGCGCTGCAGCACCACGGTTTCCCGATCGTTCAGGGTGGACAGGTAGGCCGTGAGGCCGCTGCGCTCGGACAGCGCCGCCAGCACCGCACGGCACGCGTCGTCCAGCGGCGTCGCGGCCGCCCCGACCTGCACCGCCTGCTGCAGGAGCAGCCCCGGTCGGTAGCGGCGCGTGACGAGATCCTGCTCGAGCAAGCCGTAGAGCTGCATCTGGTTAAGCAGGCGCGAGGCCGAACTGCGCGGCATGTCGAGCCGCGCGGCGACTTCGGTGAAGCTCAACTCGCTGCTGCCGCCTGCATACAGGCCCAGGACCTTCTGCACGCCATCGAGAATACTCATAAGATAGTTCCGAAATATAGAACTTAAGTTCACTAATTCGGAACCAATGTAGACGGACGCAAGAGATCCGTCAAGGCCGTCGCCCGGCGCCGCCCCGCCGGTTAACATGCGGCCCAAGCCAACAGCGCCCTTTCCCCATCGTCAAAAGTACCGTCATGAAATCCATCGCCTTGAAAGTCCTCGACGCACGCATGCGCGAGCACGTCCCTGCCTATGCCACCTCGGGCTCGGCCGGCCTGGACCTGCGCGCCTGCCTGGATGCACCGATCACCCTCGCGCCGGGCGATACCGCCCTGGTTCCGACCGGCCTTGCCATCCACATCGGCGACCCGGGCTACGCGGCGCTGATCCTGCCCCGCTCGGGCCTGGGCCACAAGCACGGCATCGTGCTGGGCAACCTGGTCGGGCTGATCGATTCGGATTACCAGGGGCAGTTGATGGTCTCGACCTGGAATCGCGGCCAGACCACGTTCACGCTGGAGCCGTTCGAGCGGCTGGCGCAACTGGTCATCGTGCCCGTCGCCCAGGTGGGTTTCGAACGGGTCGAGGACTTCGCCGCCAGCGAGCGCGGCGCGGGGGGATTCGGCAGCACGGGACGGGGATAGGCGGCGGGAGCCGGCCGCGAGCCGCGGCCAGCCCCCGGGGCGTGGCGTCAATCCGCCTCGTACAGCCAGCGCACCTGTTCCCGGTCCCACGTCGGCCCGAACTTGCGCCGGTCGCGCAGTTCCGTCTTGCGGACCTTGCCGGTGTTGGTGCGCGGCAGGTCCGCCATGGTCTCGAAGAAGCGCGGCAGATAGCTCTTGGGCAGCCGTTCAGCCAGAAATGCGGCCAGTGCGTCGAAGGCCTCGCGTTCGTCGGGAGGGGCGCTGTTCCACAGGATGCAGGCATGGATCTCCTGCTCGCCGGTGTGCGCCGGCACGGCGATGACGCCGCAGTCCTGTACAGCCGGGTGCTTGCGCAGCTCGGCTTCGATCTGCTCGGACGAGATGTTGACGCCCCGGCGCCGGATGGTGTCGCCCAGCCGCCCGGCGAAACAAAGCTCTCCCGTTTCGTTGAAATAGCCGCCGTCGCCGGTGTGGAACCAGAGGTTGCGAAAGGCGCGCATGGTCGCGGGCAGGTCGTTGTGGTAGGCCAGCATGACGCGATGAGGCTGCCGCGGCCGGATGACGATTTCTCCCACGACACCCTGAGTCACTGGCTGGTCCAGCGGGTCCACAATGCGCACTTCCATCTCCGGCAGCGGCCTGCCGGCCCCTGCACCACCCTGCTCGCCGCCGCGCTTGTATGAAACCACCCCGACTTCGCCCAGGGCGTATATCTGCACGTAGCGCGTGTTGAAGCGCTCCTCGAACGCCTGGTCGGGACGACCCGCCCAGACGTAGCGAACCTTGTGGTTGCGATCGTCGTTCGAGGGCGGTTGTGCGCTGACCAGCGGGGCAATGGACTGCAGCAGGTGGGCCAGCGTCGCGCCGCATTCGCGCGCCTCGCGCCAGAAACCGCTGGCCGAGAACTTGGCGACCGACACCATGGTTCCGCCCGCCTGCAGTGTGCCGATCAGGCCATTGATGCTGGCCAGATTGTGGTGCAACGGAAACGGCGTGTACAGCACGTCGTCGGGTCCGAATTCGAAGACGGTGTTGTGCACCGCGGATTTGGCCAGCACGTGCAGATGGCTCTGCAGAATGCCCTTGGCGGGGCCGGTGGTGCCGGAGGTGAAGCGGATCAGGGCGGGTGCCGTGGACTCCAGGCGGGTCCAGATTTCGTCCTGCGGGCCTTCGGCCGTCAGCGCACGCAGTTCGACGACCGGAGGGCATGCGGGCACGTTGGCCAACAGCCGGTCGACCGTTGTACGGTCGTAGTCTCCGGACAGGACCAGCACCTTGAGTTGCGCCAGATAGGAGCGGACCTCCGGGTCGACCAGGCGTTCGACGCCGGCCCCGTCCGTGAACACGGCGCGCGCTTGCGTGGTGGTCAGGCCGAACAGCAGGCTGGTCTTGCGGAACTCGTGATTGATCGGCGCGTCGACCACGCCGGCGAACAGGCACGAGAACCAGGCCTTGACGTAGTCCGCGCTGTTAGCGAGATGGATGGCAGCCATGTCGCCCGGGCGCAGACCGTGCTCGTGATGCAGGCGCGCGGCGCCGGCCCTGGCGTAAACCAGCAGGCCCTCGTAGCTCAGGGATTCGCGCTCGCGCGGAAACTGGATCAAGGGCTTGGCGCCATAGCGCTGCGCCTGGCGCACCAATACGCTCGGAACCGTATTGTGAATGTCGATCTCGGTTGCCGGCGCCGCTTGGGTACTGGGCAAGGCCGCGAGGACTGCCCGGCTCATCGTGCCACCTCGTTGGCAAGGCGGCCGGTGATGAGCTGGCCGGCGGCGGCGAGCTGGCCCGCGCCCGCCAACGAAGACAGTTTCAGCGCGCCGATCTGCTGGTAGACCAACTGGTTCATCTGGTACTTGTTCTGCGCCATCGTTCCTGCCTTGCGATCGGAGAATTCCGCGGCGAGTTGTTCGAGCTGTGCTTCCCACTGGTCGGCAGAGATGACTTCGTTGCAGAAACCCAATTCCTCGGCCCGCCGGGCCGACACCTTGCCGCCGCGCAGCACCAAGGCCTTCGCCCGCTTCAGGCCGATCATCATGGGCAGCACCAGCGCCCCCATCTGTAGGCTCGGGATGCCCTTGGTCGCACCGGTGAAGTGGAAATTGGCGTCCTCCCGGGCAAGGCACAGGTCGCTGCAGATAGCGATGTGATTGCCGAGCCCGGCCGTCGCGCCGTTCACCGCGGCGACGACGATCTTGGGCATCGAGACGATGCGCAGCATCAGTTCGGTGGCCGCTTCGCCACCTTCCGAGCGCTGCTCCGGCGTGCGCTGGTTCATCTGCTTGAGGTCGGCACCCGCGCAGAAGGCATCGCCCGTGCCGGTGAGCAGAACGACCTTGACTGCCGGATCGTGGTGGCAGTCGAACAGGTGCTTGCTCAACAGCAAGATATCGCGCGGCCCGAGCGCATTCTTCACTTCCGGCCGGTTGATGCGCAGCATGACTGCGCCGGGTATGCCGGGCAGGTCCGTGCGCACCACGGTGTCTTCGGGTGGGGATTCGGTCATCATGGCTTTAAGTCTCTGAATCGGTATCGGCCCTGGTCGCCAGACCCGCGGGGCCCTACAGGAACGCGTCTCCGTCGGAAATGTAATTATATTATGATGTCATGTCAATGCAGCCACAGGCCTCCTACCGACGGCCTCCCTCGCGGGCATAGCGCGGGCGCCATGTGTCTTCTGTCCGATCAATTTGACGTAATATAGTAATGTAATTACAATTCGATCATGACCTCTACCGCACTCTCACGTGGCCCCATCCCCCTGCATCACCAACTCTCCGCACTCCTGCGCGAGAGGATCGTGTCGGGCGAGCTGGAGGCCGGCGCGCTGATGCCGACAGAGCTGGCGCTGACGCAGACGTATGGCGTCAGCCGGACTGTCGTGCGTCAAGCCATGCAGCTTCTGGAAACGCAGGGACTCATCACGCGCATAGCCGGAAAGGGAACGTTCGTTCGGGATACTCGCGAGCAACCCTTCGAAGGCTGGTCGATCAACTCCACCGAGGATCTTCAGCAGTACGGCAAGGCGACCCGACTCGACATCCTTGAGCGGCTCGAAGTGCCTGCCCCTGACGACGTGGCCCGCGCGCTGGAGATTCCCCTCGGAACCGTGGTGTCCGAGATTCGCTCCCTGCGCTCGGCCAGCGCAGGCCCCTTTGCCTATCAGCGCAACTTCGCCCTGCTCGACATAGGGCGGAAGGTGGCAGCCCAGCAGAGCATTTCGTCGATGCTTCTGGCTTTGCAGGAGCACGCGAACATCAAGCCGCTGCACATGATGCAGGCAATCAGCGCCGTCGCCGCAGAGGACGACGTGGCGCGGGCGCTGCAAATCGCCCCTGCCTCACCGGTACTGCAATTCGAATGGCAGTTGGTCGCCACCGACGGACGCAAGGTCACGTTCTCTCGCACGCGATATCGATCGGACAGGTACAAGCACGTCACCCGTCTGCTGCCGGGGGGAGGCTGATGGTCTACCCGCTGATCGGCGCGCTCGCATCGTTGGCGAGCGCGGGCCACCTCGCATTGCCTGGAAACCTCGTCACGAGGGGTGTGTCGCCGGAGATGGCAAGATGAACGGCATGGTTCATGGAACGGGGCCTGATGCGCTGCCCGCGCCGGTCACGGCGATAGAGATCGGAAACACCATTCCCCGGGTGCTGGTTCGCCAAGCGCAACGATTCGGCGCAAAGCCGTTGATAGCGTTTCCCCGGCAGCGGCAGTCGCTGAGTTACGACGGTTTGCTCGCCTTTTCCAAAGCCGGCGCGTATCGCCTGCAGCGGGTTCATGGCCTCGCGCCAGGAACGATTGCGGCGATATATCTGCAAAACAGCGCCGACTATGTGAAGTCGTGGTTTTCGTGCCTTTTTGCCGGGGTCGTCGATGCGCCCATCAACCGCGAGTTTCGCAAGTCGAGCCTGTTCTTCGGCTTGACGACCGCGGCGGCCGAGGCCGTCTTCACGGACGGCCAGGGAGTCGAGCACCTGGTGGATCCGGAAGTTCGCGGATACCTCGGAAATCTCAGGGTTCTGGTTCTGGCCGGAGACTACGACCGTGCAACGGTCGACCGGTTATTGTCTGCCCTTCCCACGCCGGTTCCCGTGGTCGAGCTTGACGCACTGACAGCGCCCGGGCCCGACGAAGACCTCTGGGCAACGCTGAAGTCGAACGAACCCGCGTTGATTCGCTTCACCTCCGGCACCACCGGCCCCGCCAAGGGCATTCTCCAAAGCCATCTGCACGTGCTGGCCAAGTCGGCCGTGCACAACGAGGTATTGGAATATGGGCCGGACGACGTGCTGTACACGCCGTTTCCGCTGCACCACAACCTGGCCAGCATCAATGGCCTGATCGGCACGCTGCAGGCGGGTGGAACCATGGTGTCGGTCGCCAAGTTCTCGGCCAGCGGTTTCTGGCGCGAGGCGCGCGAATGCGGCGCAACGCTGGCCCACCTGCTGCAGTCCATTGCCCCGCTGGTCAGCGCACAACCACCGTCTCCCGACGACCGGAACCATAGGGTTCGATACCTATGGTCCGGCCGTCCCGACCCAGTGTTCGAGGAACGCTTCAACGTACGCCGCGTCCAGTTGTACGCGCTGGGAGAAGTCGGTGTGGTTTCGTACAAGCGCGGTGGAGAGGAGGCCGGGGCGGGCATGGGCAGGCCACTGCCGCAGATGGAGGTCCGTATCATCGACCCGCTCGATCGGCCGGTCCCGTCCGGCACGGTGGGCGAGATTACGGTCCGGCCCCGGCAGCCCCACCGCGTCATGCTGGCCTACCACAACAACCTGCCAGCAACCATGCGCGCCTTTCGCAACCTCTGGTTCCACACCGGCGACGGCGGCTATTTCAACGAAACGGGAGAACTGTGCTTTGCCGGCCGCATGGGCGACACCATCCGGCGCCGCGGCGTGAACATTTCTTCCGAGCAGATCGATGCGGAGATCCGTCGCTACGCGGCGATAGAAGACTGCGGCGTCATCGCCGTGCCATCGGAAACCGGCGAGCAGGAGATCCATGCCTGCCTGGTCTGGAAAGCCGATCCTGGCGATGGGGAAAAAGCCTTCGATTTGCTCTCGGCGTTTTTGGCGGAACGGCTGCCCAAAAGCTATTTGCCGCGCTTCTACGAAAGCATGCAGGAACTGCCGCGAACGAATACGGGGAAGGTCCGGAAAGCCGCACTGCGCGAGAGGCCGCGTTACGGCCCTACGTGGGACAGAGAAAAATCATGCTGGATACAGCGATCAAGTTGACAGCTTGTGCACGGATACCACATCCGGCTGCAAAGATTTTCCATGGGAGACACCAAATGAGCGCGTTATTCAAGCGCATTGCACTGAGCGTCGCAATGCTTTTCATGCCATTCGCGGCCACCCCGGGGCACGCGGCCACGTACCCCGACAGGGCGGTAAAGATCATCGTGCCGTTCGCGCCGGGCGGCGCCACCGACTACATCGCGCGAGTGATCGCCGAAAAACTCGGGGCGCGTCTGGGGCAGCCGTTCGTCGTGGAGAATCGCGCGGGCGCCGGCGGCGTCGTCGGGACGGAGGCGGCCCTGCGCTCGCCTGCCGATGGCTACACCCTGCTCATAGCCTCCAGAAGCTATACGGCCAATCCCGCCATCATCAAGGTCAAGTTCGATCCCGTGCGCGACGTCGTGCCGATCGTCAATATGGTCATCGCCCCGAGTGTCTTTCTCGTGAGCAAGGACACGCCGGCCAACTCGCTGGGGGAACTCGTGGCATATGCCAAGGGGAACCCTGGCAAGCTGTTCTACGCCAGCCAGGGCACCGGCAGCATTACCCACATCAGTACGGAGGCGTTTCTCGCCAGCACGGGCATCAAAATGGAACACGTTCCCTACAAGGGCGTCGGTCCGGCTCTGACCGCACTGGCGGCAGGCGAGGCCCAGGTGCTCGTCACCGACCCAGGTGCTTCGCAGCCGCTGGTCACCGCAGGCAAAGTGAAGCTTCTTGCGGTCTCGGGTGACCAGCGCCTTGCTCAGTATCCCGAAGTGCCGACCGCGGTGGAGCAAGGTTTTCCTCAATTCGGCTCCTACGGTTCCTGGCAAGGCCTGTTCGCGCCGGCTGGAACCCCGGCGGAAGCCGTCGACATCCTCAACAAGACGGTGAACGAGATCCTGCAGACCCCGGAAATGTCGGAACTTCTGGCCGACAGGTTCGCCATGCCGATCGGTGGCAGCTCGGCTGACTTCGCGGCAAGCGTGAAAGCCGATATTCGGTACTACGGCGACATTGCCCGCAAGCTGGGGATCGAGGCTCAATAGCCGCAGCGCAGGCGCGTCGACGCGCCGCGGCCATGACGGGCTCGCACGCCCGCGTCAGGCCCTACGTCCCCTCGATCACCGCCTGCAGGAACTGTTGCGTGCGTTCGTGCGCGGGCGCGCGGAACAACTGCTCGGAGGGCGCGTCCTCGACGATGTTGCCCTGGTCGAAGAACAGCGTGCGGTCGGAGCTGCGCTCGGCGAACGACATCTGGTGGGTCACGATGAGCATGGTCATGGTGCGCTGCGCCGCCAGGTCGCGCATGATCTGCAGGATGCCGCCGACCAGCTCGGGGTCCAGGGCGGAGGTCACCTCGTCGAACAGCATGATGTCCGGGCGCATCGCCAGCGCGCGCGCGATGCCCACGCGCTGCTTCTGCCCGCCCGACAAGTGGCCGGGATGGGCGTCGAGCTTCTCGCCCAGGCCGACCATCTCCAGGTAGTCGCGCGCCCGCTCGCGCGCCTCGTCCCTGCCGAGCTTGAGCACATGGCGCGGCGCTTCCATCACGTTCTCCAGCGCCGTCATGTGCGGAAACAGGTTGAAGTGCTGGAACACCATGCCGATGCGTCCACGCACGCGGCTCAGGTGGGCCGCGTCGGCCGGCTTGTCGGCGCCGTTGCGCTGTACGGTCCACATCGACTCGCCGTCGATCTCGATGCTGCCTTCGTCCGGCTCGTCCAGCGTCATGAGCAGACGCAGCAGCGTGGACTTGCCCGAACCGGAAGGGCCGATGATGCTGACGGTCTGGCCGGCCTCGACGTCCAGGTCGATGCCGCGCAGCACGTGCAGCTTGCCGTAGCGCTTGTGGACGTTGCGTAGGCGGATGCTGGCGCTCATGGTCGGTTTCCGGGAAGTTGCAGACGGCGTTCGGTGTAGCGCACCAGGGCGGCGGCGGCCAGGCTCAGGACCAGGAACATGACCCCCGCCAGGGTGATCGGCTCGGTGTAGCGAAAGCTCGCCGAGCCGATGATCTTGGCCTGCTGCAGCACCTCGACCACCGTGATCGCCGAGAGCAGCGGGGTGTCCTTGAACATGGCCACGAGGTAGTTGCCGAGCGCCGGCACCACGGGTGGGATGGCCTGCGGCAGCACGATGCCGGTGGCCGTGCGCCAGGGGCTGAGATTGAGCGCGCGCGCGGCTTCCCATTGGCCCTTGGGCACGCCTTCGATGCCCGCGCGATACACCTCGGCGCAGTACGCCGCATAGTGCAGCCCCAGCGCCAGGATGCCGGTGAGCAGGGGCGAGAACTTCAGCCCCAGGCCGGGCATCACATAGAAGAAGAAATAGAGCTGCACCAGCAAGGGCGTGCTGCGCACGAACTCGATCACGAGCGCCGCGGGCCATGAGAGCAGGCGCAGCCGCGCGCGCCGGGCCAGCGCCAGCACCAGCCCCAGCGGCATGGCGAGTGCCATGCCGAGCACCGTGGCCTGGATGGTGACGATGAGCGCGCGGCCCAGCAGCGGCAGGATCTCCAGCGCATAGGCCCAGTCGAAGATCATGCGCGTTCTCCGCGGCGCCGGGCCAGGCGGCGCTCCATCAGACGCATCCCGCCCGTGATGCACAGCGCGACCAGGAAGTAGAGCGCGAGCACCAGGCCGAAGATCTCGACCGTGCGCAGGGTGTCGGCGCGCAGCAACTGCGCCCGGAAGGTGAGGTCGGCGATGGTGATGAGCGACACCAGGGCCGTGTTCTTGAGCAGTTCGATGGCCAGGTTGCCGGCGGGCGGCAGCATGGCGGCCACGGCCTGCGGCAGCACGATGCGGCGCAGCGTGTGCGCCGGCGTGAAGTTCAGGGCCTTGGCGGCTTCGCGCTGACCGCGCGGCACGCCCTGGACGGCGCCGCGCACCACTTCCGCGGCATAGGCGCCGGCGTTCAGTCCGAGCACCACGATGCCGGCCGTCATCGCGCTCAGCGAGAGCCCGAACAGCGGCAGCACGTAGTACGCCCAGAAGAGCTGCACCAGCGCCGAGGTGCCGCGAAAAAGCTCGACATAGCAGGCCGCCGGCCAGGACAGCGCACGCCACGGGGCGAGCCGGCCCAGGCCGGCCAGCAGGGCCAGCGGGATGGCAAGCAGCGCCGCGCCCGCCGTCACCTTCAGCGTGACCTGTAGGCCTTGCAGCAGGGGCGGCAGCAGATCGAGCATCACGCGCTCCCGGCCGGCCGCCCGTCAGCCCTCGCCGCAGAGCATGGCCGCGGTCGTGTCGCCGGGCAGCTCGGCCTCGGTGAAGCCGAACGGGGAGACGGCCTCCAGGTGCGCCGGCGAGCCGATGAACGCGGCAAGCTTCTCGTTGACGGCGTCGCGCAGCGCGGTGTCGTCGTTGCGGAACGCGAACGCCCCGTAGCCGCGCACATCCTTGCCGTCGATCACCGGATCGGTGAAGGGCTCGGCCCGCTCCACGCCGGTGGCCTTGCCCTTGCCGAGCAGGTCGTTCACGGTGAGCGAGGTCGCGGCGTAGGCGTCGACCCGGCCGGCCTGCACGCCCGCGAGCGCGCTCGCGGCATCCGGGAACACCACGACGCGGGCGGCGGGCACGCCGGACTTGTCGGCATACTCGGCCTCGATCGCCCCCACCACCACGCCCAGGCGCGCGCTGTCGTCCTGGGCCACGGCGGCGAAGCTGTCGAGCGCCTTCGGATTGCCTTCGCGCACGACGAAGGCCGAGCCGATGCCATAGGTGGGATTCGAGAAAATCGCCTGCTTGCAGCGCTCGGGGGTGACGTACATGCCCGCGGCAATGATGTCGAAGCGATTGGCCTGCAGGCCAGGGATGAGCGAGCCGAACTCCGTCAGCACGCCCTCGACCTCCTTGATGCCCAGCTCGTCCAGTACATGGCGCAGGACTTCCGGCGCCTCGCCGGTGAGCTGCCCGGCGCTGCTGTCCATATAGGCAAACGGCGCCTCGTTGGCGTAGCCGATGCGGATGCGGCCGGCTTCCTGCGCCTTGGCCAGCGTGCTCGTGTCAGCTTCGGACTGCCCATCGGCGCCCGCGGCCGGCTTGTCGGCGTCGGAGCATGCGGCAAGCGTCACGGACAGGGTGCAGCCCAGAGCGAGGGCAAAGCGGGCGGAACGCATCATGGACAGGACTCCGTGGGGCAAAGAAAAGATTCATAGCATAGAAATAATTACGCATGCAATGATTTCTAGTGCAACAATCCCGGGCTTCGCAGTCCATGCTGCCTCGCACGGCGCGGCCGGCGCCGCGAGCGCACGACATGCCGCAGCTTGACGAAGGCCAGCCGCATGCAACAATACGCGTCATGTTGCGCGCCGTCCTCATCACAGGCATTTCCGGTTCCGGCAAGTCGGTGGCCCTCCGCATGCTGGAGGACGCCGGCTACACTTGCGTGGACAACCTGCCCGTCCGCTTTCTCCACGAGTTCGTGGCCAATGCGCATACCGACGGCCTGTCGCGCGTGGCGGTGGCCGTCGATGCGCGCTCGCCCGGGGCCATCGCCGACATCCCGCGCATCGTTCTGGCGCTCAAGCGGCTGGGCGTGCAACTGCGCGTGGTGTTCCTGGACGCCAATACCACCACCATCGTCCAGCGCTATTCCGAGACGCGGCGTCGCCATCCCCTCACCGAACGCCTGGATACCGAAGGCCGACCGGCGTCGCTGCACGACTGCATTCTGGCCGAACGGCAGTTGCTGGGCCCGCTGCGCGAGCAGGAACACGTCATCGACACCTCGGGCCTCACCGCCGGCCAGTTGCGCCAATGGGTGCGCGACCTGGTCGACGCCGAGCCGCATCCGCTGGTGCTCACCTTTGAGTCGTTCGCCTACAAGTCGGGCGTGCCGCTGGGCGCGGACCTGGTGTTCGATGCGCGCTGCCTGCCCAACCCGTTTTACGACCCGGTGCTGCGCCCGCTCACCGGGCGCGACGAGGCGGTCGCCAACTGGCTCGCCAAATCGCCGCTGGTGCACGAGTTCCTCGCCGACATCGAAGGCTTCGTGGCCCGCTGGCTGCCGCGCTACGCCCAGGACACGCGCGCCTACCTGACAGTGGCGATCGGCTGCACCGGCGGCCAGCATCGCTCGGTCTATCTGGTCGAACGCCTGGCCGAAGCCTTCGGCAAGCACCGCGGCGCGGTGCTGATACGCCACCGCGCCCAGGTCGGCGCGGCCTTCCTGCGAGCCGTGGAAGCATGACCGCCACAGCACCCGCCCTGCACGCCGCCGCCCGGCGCCCGCGCGCGCGCCAGCTCTGCCTGATTGGCGCGCTGGTCATCACGGCAATCCTGGCGGGCTGCGCCTCGCGCCAGGACGGGCGATCGGGCACCGGCGGCGGCTATGCGGTCGGCGGCGGCGACTACCGCAAGGACGGCCCGCACGCCAAACCGCCCGCCAATCTGGACAAGGTGCCCGACGCGGTACCGCGCATCGAGCCCTACGCCAGCGGCGCCAACCGGCCCTACGTCATCAACGGGCGGCAGTACGTGCCCGACCTCAGCGATCGCGCCTATCGCACGCGCGGCATGGCCTCCTGGTACGGCGCCCAGTTCCACGGCCGCCCCACCTCGAACGGCGAAACCTACGACATGTACGCGATGACTGCGGCCCACCCCACCCTGCCGATTCCGAGCTATGCCCGGGTCACGCGGGCGGATACGGGCAAGAGCGTGATCGTGCGCATCAACGACCGCGGCCCTTTTCACAGCGACCGCGTGATCGACCTGTCCTACGTGGCCGCCCACCGGCTGGGCACGCTGGCCGCGGGCACGGGCGAAGTCGTCGTCGAGCGCATCACCCCGGACGAGATCCGGCGCGGCAAGTGGCAGCAGGCACCGGCCATGATCGCCTCCGCACCCGAGCCCGTGGCGAGCGCCGCGCCGGTGTCGATGGCGGCGGCCTCGCGCAACACCTCGGTGTGGTCGGATGCGGGCACGCAGCCCGCGTCCGGCTTCAACGTGGTCGCCGATGGGCCAGCACCCACCGAGGTCGCCGCCGCCAACCCGCTCAGCGTCCTGGCCGGCATCCCCGTGCCCGAGGCGCCGGCGGCCGCACCGTCCCAGACGCTCCCCCCCGCGCCGAGCCCCGTCGTGCCGGCGGCCGCCACGCCTGCGCAGGCGCCCTCGCCCGCCGCAACGGCGCGCACCCCCGGGCCGCCCGCCACGGACGGCGGCGCCTTCCTGCAGCTTGGCGCCTTCGGCGAGGCGCACAACGCGCAGTTGCTGGCCGACCGCCTGCGCGCCAACGTGTCGCAGCTCGGGCATCTCGAGGTCGTCAATCAGGGCGACGACGTGTATCGGGTGCGCCTCGGCCCGTTCGCCGACCGCAACAGCGCGGTGGCCCACGTCGATGCGGTCTGGGGACAGACCGGCATCCGCCCGCACGTGGTCGTGCAATAGCCCCCGGGGGTGCGCGTCAGCGCGTAGGGGGGCCTCCTCTCACCCCGGCCGGTTGCGCATCCAGTCGGCGGTCTTGTAGAACGATGCCAGCAGGCGGTCGGCCAGCGCCGGCTCCACGCCGATGTCCTGCATGGCGCGGCCCATGCACACCACCCACTGGTCGCGCTCCTTTTCGCCGATGGCGAAAGGCATGTGGCGCATGCGCAGGCGCGGATGGCCGAAGCGCTCCACGTAGTGATCTGGCCCGCCCATCCAGCCGCACAGGAACCAGAACAGCTTCTGGCGCGCGCTGTCGAGCGAGGGGCCGTGCGCCGCGCGCAGATCGGCCAGGTCCGCGTCCAGGTCCATGAGGTCGTAGAAGCGATCCACCAGCTCGCGTATGCGCGGCTCGCCGCCGATCGCGGTGAAGATCGAGACGGCCGGCCCACGGCCGATTTCCTCGGGCGCGACGGTGGAGGACGATGAAGAAGACACGGCGAGTTCCTAGAGAAAATAATGCCCCCACGCTTGGCCGCTGTGCGGCCGGCGCTGCCCCCCGAGGGGGCGCTTTTTTGCCTTGGGACGGCCCGGCGGCAAAAAAAAATGCCCCCACGCTTGGCCGCTACGCGGCCGGCGCTGCCCCCCCCCCGAGGGGGCGCTTTTTTGCCTTGGGACGGGCTCAGACCTCGCGCAGCGTGACCAGCGGTGGTGTGTGCAGCACTCCGCGCAGCCCGGCCTGCCCGCCCATCAGCGCGGCAAGCATGCCGGCCCCGATGCCCAGGAGGAACACCCACCAGGACGGCACGAAGGGGAATTCGAAAGCATACCGTGCCAGGGCCCAGGCCAGCGCGCTCGCGGCGATCGCGGCCAGCGCGCCGGCGGCCGCGCCGATCAGCGCCAGCTCCAGCCACTGGGCCCGCGCCAGTTGCCGGCGCGTCGCGCCCAGGGCGCGCAGCAGCGCGGCCTCGCGCATGCGTTCGTCGCGCGTGGCCGACAGGGCCGCATAGAGCACCAGCACACCGGCGGCCAGCGTGAACACGAAGAGCCCCTGCACAGCGACGATCACCTGGTCCAGCACCCGCTGCACCTGATCCAGGATCGCCGTCACGTCGAACACCGAAAGGTTCGGGAAGCGGGCCAGCAGGCCGGGCAGCGGGTCCGGCATGCCCGGCCCGATGTGAAACGAGGTGATCCAGCTCTGCGGCGCGTTGCGCAGCACCTCCGGAGACGTCAGCACGAAGAAGTTGACCGCCATCGAATCCCACTGGGGCGAGCGCAGGTTGACCAGTTGCGCCGTCACGGGCCGGCCGGCCACGTCGTAGGTGAGCGTGTCGCCGACCACCACTCCCAGCGTCTGGGCAAGCTCCTGGTCCATCGAGATGGCCCGTTCGTCCGGCTCGAACCAGCGCCCCTGCACCAGGGCATTGTGCTCCGGCAAGCGGGCCGAATAGGACAGGTTGGCCTCGCGCTCGATCATGCGGCGCGCGCGGCGGTCGGCAAAGGCCGCCGCCTCGACGGGCTGGCCATTGATCTCGATCAGACGGCCGCGCACGACGGGATGCAGCGGGGCGTGGATGCCCGCGTGCATGAGCGTGGCCTCGATCGGCTCGCGCTGGTTGGACTGGATATTGATGAGAAAGCGGTTCGGCGCGTCGGGCGGCGCCGCCTGGCGCCAGCCGTCGATGAGGTCGGTGCGCGTAATGGTGAGCAGCAGCATGGCCATCAGCCCGACCGCCAGCGCGCAGATCTGCGCCACCGTGGCGGCGCGCCGCCGCACCACGCCGGCCAGCGCGAAGCGCACGGCCACCGAGCGAAAGTGCAGCCGGCGCCACGGCGCGAGAAACACCAGCCCGGCCCAGGCGGCAAGCGCAAACATCGCGAACGCCAGCAGGAAGCCGCCCGCCGTGAGCAGCCCCAGGCGCAGCTCGCCCGCGACCCACCACAGCAGGACCACAAAGCCCGTGAGCCCGACACCGTACCAGAGCGCGGCACGGCCACCGGCCAGCGCATCGAGGTCGCTGCGCAGCACCCGTCCGGGCGGTACCCGGTGCAACTGCGCGAGCGAGGGCAGCGCAAAGCCCAGCAGGAGCCAGACGCCGGTCACCAGCCCCTGCGCGGCCGGATGCAGCGTGGGCGCAGGCAGTTGCGTCGTGATGAGATCGCCCAGGGCCGCGAGCAGGCCCGCATGACCCGCGTAGCCCAGCACGCAGCCCAGCGCGGCGCCGATCACCGCCACGATGAGAAACTCGATGGCCACCAGCCGGCTCACTTCGCCTTGGGTTGCGCCCAGGCAGCGCATCACCGCGACGCTGGCCAGGTGCCGCAGCATGTAGCGGCGCGCCGCCATGGCCACCGCCACGGTGGCGATGAGCACGGCGAGCATCGCCACCAGGGAAAGAAAGCGCTGCGCGCGGTCCAGTGTCTGGCGCACCTCGGGCCGCCCGGTGGCCAGGGTGTCGATGCGCCCGGCCTCGCCCAGGTTGGCGCGCAGCCAGCGCGTGAAGTCGGCCACGGGCGCGGGCTCGCCGGCGAACAGGCTGCGATATGACAGGCGGCTGCCGAACGCCGCCAGCCCCGTGGCGGCCAGCTCATCGGCGCGCATCATCAGGCGCGGCGCCAGATTGACGAAGCTCATCCCGCGGTCGGGCTCGAGGGTGATGACGTTGCCGACACGAAACACCGAATCGCCCAGTTGGATGCGGTCGCCGACCTCGGCATGCAGCAGCGGCAGCACCGAGGCGTCGAGCCAGACCGTACCCGGCTCGGGCACACCTTGCGCCGGGTAATCGACGCTACCGGCCTGGCGCGCCTGCGTGGCGCCGGGTTCGCGCACCCGGACCGCGCCGCGCAAAGGATAGTTGGGGCTCACCGCCTTGACCGACACGAGCTGGGCATGCTCGCCGTCCAGGCTCAAGGCCATCGAGGGAAAGACGATGGTCTCGGCGGCTTCCAGGCCGCGCGCCTGGGCCTGTGCGCGTATGCCATCGGTGAGCGGCACGTCGCTGTTGAGGACCACGTCCGCGCCCATGAGCTGCGCGCCGTCGCGCTCGAGCGCGAGGCGCAGCCGGTCGGCGAGAAAGCCGACACTGGTCACTGCGGCGACGGCGACGATCAGGGCCGCCAGAATGAGGCGCAGCTCGCCCGCACGCCAATCGCGACGCGTCATGCGCCAAGCCTGCTTGAATTGCCTCATGCCCTTCTCCGAGATTGCCCTTGCGCCAGCCGCGCGGCGACAACTTGTGCTCAGCAAGCCGCCCGCCCGAGCGCTTGGGCAGTGCGGCGGATCGAAGGTTCACGGCGATGGAGGCGCATCGCCCGGCGAGGGGCCCGTCCGTGCCGGGCCGTCGCGATCGCCGAGCCCGGCCGCTGCGGTCGTTGTCGCAGCGAGGCGGCACGATGGGCAGCGCACGCACGAAGGCCCGGTGCGGGCGATCGTGCACGTGCGGCGCCGCTCAGGCCGCCGCGAGCGCCGAGGTATCCAGCGGCGCGCCGGTCTTCTGCTGCACTTCCTCTAGCGTCACGCCAGGGGCGAGCTCGACCAGCGAGAAGCCCTTGTCGGTGATGTCGATCACGCACAGATCCGTGATGATGCGGTCCACCACGCCCACGCCCGTGAGCGGCAGCGTGCACTCGGCGAGCAGCTTGAGGTCGGCGGTGCCGTCCTTCTTGGTGGCCACGTGCTCCATCAGCACCACCACGCGGCCCACACCCGCCACCAGGTCCATCGCGCCGCCCATGCCCTTGACCATCTTGCCGGGGATCATCCAGTTGGCCAGATCGCCATTGGCGGCGACCTGCATCGCGCCGAGGATCGCCAGGTTGATCTTGCCGCCGCGGATCATCGCGAACGAATCCGCCGACGAGAAGATCGACGAGCCCGGCAGCGTGGTCACGGTCTGCTTGCCGGCGTTGATGAGATCGGCGTCGACCTCGTCCTCGCGCGGGAACGGACCGATGCCGAGCAGCCCGTTCTCGGACTGCAGCCAGACCTCGACGCCCGTCGGCACGTGGTTGGCGACCAGGGTGGGCATACCGATGCCCAGGTTGACGTAGAAACCGTCCTGCAGCTCGCGCGCGGCGCGCGCGGCCATTTCGTCTCGTGTCCAGGCCATGTCTTGTTCCTCTCAGGCTCGCGTGGTGCGCTGCTCGATGCGCTTCTCGGGTTGGGCGTTGACCACGATGCGGTGCACGTAGATGCCCGGCAGGTGGATCGCGTCGGGATCGAGCGTGCCGGTCTCGACGAGGTTCTCGACTTCGACCACAGTGACCTTGCCGGCCATGGCGACATTCGGGTTGAAGTTGCGCGCGGTGCGCCGGAACACCAGGTTGCCGCTCTTGTCGGCCGTGTGCGCGTGCACCAGCGACACGTCGGGCACCAGGCTGCGCTCCATCAGATAGGGAACGCCGTCGAACTCGCGCACTTCCTTGCCCTCAGCGACCAGCGTGCCCACGCCGGTGCGCGTGAAGAAAGCCGGAATGCCCGCGCCGCCCGCGCGCAGGCGCTCGGCCAGCGTGCCCTGCGGATTGAACTCGAGCTCGAGTTCGCCGGCGAGGTACTGGCGCGCGAACTCCTTGTTCTCGCCCACGTACGAGGCGATCATCTTGCGGATCTGGCGTGTCTGCAGCAACTGGCCCAGGCCGAAGTCGTCCACGCCCGCGTTGTTGCTGATGCAGGTGAGCTCCCTGGCGCCGGAGTCGCGCAAAGCGGCGATCAGGGCTTCGGGAATCCCACACAGGCCGAAGCCCCCCACGGCGATCGTCTGCCCGTCGGCGACGATCCCCTCCAGCGCCTCGCGGGCACTGCCAAACACCTTTTTCATGCGCGTCTACCCTCCAGTGAATGAGCCTGCGCCGCGGACACAGCATGCCGCCGGGCAGTGCCGCGGCGGTGTCATGCCCGCGCGGCCGGGCGCCCGGCGCCGCATCGACGGGCCGAGCTGCCGATTGTAGATCAGCCGCCCTCGGAACAAGGCCCGCTCTTGCGCAGCGCATCATCGCGTTCCGCTGGATCGGCACACGAAATTGCGCGCAGAAGTTCCGCGGTACGGAACAGATTCCCTATTTTCGGAATGGTTCGGCGCCGTGGCAGGGCACAGTTGTTGCGCCGTTGCAATACAATGAGCGCCATTTTCGGAAATCCACCCGGCGTCCTCCGTCGGGCACGCAATCACTAGAGAACTCAAGGAGTCCCCATGGCGCATGCCGAACGCGAGGCAATGGAGTACGACGTCGTCGTGGTGGGGGGCGGGCCGGCCGGGCTTGCCACCGCCATCCGCCTCAAGCAGCTCGCAGCCGAACGCAATCAGGAAGTCAGCGTCTGTGTCCTCGAGAAGGGTGGCGAGGTTGGCGCACACATCTTGTCCGGCGCCGTCATGGACCCGCGCGGCCTGAACGAGCTGATCCCCGACTGGAAGGAAAAGGGCGCGCCGCTCGACACCCCGGTGACGGAAGACAAGTTCCTCTTTCTCAGCAAGACCGGCGCGCGCGCCACGCCCAACTGGGCGCTGCCGCCGAACTTCCATAACGTCGGCAACTATATCGTCGGCCTGGGCAACGTCGTCAAATGGCTGGGCGAACAGGCCGAGGCCGCCGGCGTGGAAGTGTTCCCGGGCTTTGCCGCCGCCGAAATCCTCTACACGGACGACGGCAAGGTGCGCGGCGTGGCCACCGGCGACATGGGCCTGAACAAGCAGGGCGAACCCGGTCCCAACTACCAGCCCGGCATGGAACTGCACGCCAAGTACACCGTGTTCGCCGAAGGCTCGCGCGGCCAGCTCGGCCGCCAGCTCATCGAGCGCTTCAAGCTCGACGCCGGCAAGGACCCGCAAAGCTACGGGATCGGCATCAAGGAACTCTGGCAGATCGACCCGGCCCTGCACAAACCCGGCCTGGTGATCCACACCGCCGGCTGGCCGCTCGATGCCGACACCTACGGCGGCTCCTTCCTGTACCACTACGGCGAGAACCTCGTGACGGTCGGCATGGTGGTGGGCCTGGACTATGCCAACCCGTGGCTCTCGCCGTTCGAGGAGTTCCAGCGCTACAAGACCCACCCCGAGATCCGCAAGTATTTCGAGGGCGCCAAGCGCATCGGCTACGGCGCGCGCGCCATCACCGCCGGCGGCCTGCTGTCGCTGCCCAAGCTCGCCTTCCCGGGCGGCGTCCTGGTCGGCTGTGAAGCGGGCTTCCTGAACGCTTCGCGCATCAAGGGCAGCCACGCCGCGATCAAGTCGGGGATGATGGCCGCCGAGGCCGCGTTCGACGCCCTGACGGCCGGCCGCGAGCAGGACGAGCTGAGCGCCTATCCGCAGGCCTTCGAGAAATCCTGGCTGCACGAAGAACTGAACAAGGCGCGCAACTTCAAGCAGTGGTTCAAGAAGGGCCAGACCGTCGCCGTGCTGATGACCGGGATCGAGCAGCTCGTCTTGCGCGGCAAGATGCCCTGGACCATCCACCGCACCAAGCCGGACTACGCCTGTCTGCAACCGGCCGCCGAGTGCGCGCGCATCGACTACCCCAAGCCCGACGGCAAGCTCACCTTCGATCGCCTGAGTTCCGTGTTCCTGTCGAGCACCAACCATGACGAGGATGAACCGGTCCACCTCACGCTCAAGGACCCGAGCATACCGGTGCAGGTGAACCTCGCGAAGTACGGCGGCCCCGAAGCGCGCTACTGCCCGGCGGCGGTGTATGAGTTCGTGAAGGACGACAACGGCAACGACAAGCTGCAGATCAACGCGCAGAACTGCGTGCACTGCAAGACCTGCGACATCAAGGACCCGACGCAGAACATCGTCTGGGTAGCGCCGCAGGGCGGCGAAGGGCCGGTGTATTCGGGCATGTGATGCCGCGCGGGGCCGTCAGGCCCCGCTGTCCGGGCGGTTCCGCAACCCCGCGCAGCCTCGCGTTGCGCGGGGTTGCGCATTTCCGGGGGCGGCGCCGCGCCTTGAACCTCGGGCTCAGTGGCCGGGCGCCGTGACTGCGAGCGGCGTACCGTCGGCGGCCAGCGTCTCGCCCTTGCGCTCGACGATGAGCCCGTACGCATGCGGCTGGCGGTGCTTGTCGAAGTCGAACGTGGTGCGCTTGTAGATCGCGCACCAGTCGAGGCTGCAGCGCGCCACCATCACCTCGTCATCCTTGGTGAGGCAGCGCGACACCACTTCGCCCGAGGGCGCGACGATGCAGCTACCACCGATGCTGTCCACCCCCTCCTCGACCCCGGCCTTGGCCACCCCGACCACCCACATGCCGTTCTGGTAGGCTCCCGCCTGCAGGGCGAGCTGGTTGTGGAACAGCGACAAATCGTCGTGCGCGGGCGCGGGTGCGTTGTGCACCGGCGTGTTGTAGCCGATGAAGGTCATCTCGCAGCCCTGCAGGCCGAGTACGCGATAGGTCTCGGCCCAGCGCCGGTCGTTGCACAAGGCCATGCCCACGACACCGCCGAAGGCGCGCGTGACGCCGAACCCCGGGCCGGGCTCGAAGTAGCGTTTCTCCAGATGCTGAAAGCGGCGCCATGGCTCGTGCTCGGCGTGTCCCGGCAGGTGCACCTTGCGGTACTTGGCGATGATACGGCCCTGCCCGCTCACGAGGATCGCGGTATTGAAGCGACGCTTGCGGCCCGCCTCGATCGCGAGCTCCGCATAGCCGAGATAAAAGCCCACGCCCAGCTCGCGGGCGAGCGCGAACAGCGGCAGCGTTTCGGCATTGGGCATCTCAGTCTCGTAGAACGCGTCCAGCTCGTGTTCGTCCTCGATGTACCAGCGCGGAAAGAAGGTCGTCAGCGCGAGCTCGGGGTAGACGATGACGTGGGCGCCCAGGGCCTTGGCTTCGCGCATCATCTCGCACATCCGGCGCACCACCGAGGCGCGGTCATCGGCACGCTGGATCGGGCCCAACTGGCCCATGGCGACGTTCAGGTATCGGTTCATTTTCGACTTCGGTTCTTGCATGGGAAAACCCGGTTCAGCGCTCGGCGCGCTCCAGCATGGCGCGCAGCAGGATCTGCGCGCCATAGCCGATGTCCTCGGCGGGGGTGTATTCGTCGACGTTGTGGCTGAGCCCGTCCAGGCTGGGCACGAAGATCATGGCGCTCGGGCAGATGCGGGCCAGCATCTGCGCGTCGTGGCCGGCGCCGCTGGGCAGACGCAGCGTGCTCAGTCCGAGCGCGCGGGCATGGCGCTCGATGCCGTCCACCAGCGCCGTGTCGAAGGCCACGGGGTCGAAGTCCGCGAGCGTCTCCACGCGCATGGCGACACCGTGCTGTTCGGCGCAGGCCTGCGCATGCGCCAGCAACTCGGTGCGCGCGCGCGCCAGCATGGCCGCGTCGGTGTTGCGCAAATCCACCGTCATGCTGGCCTGCGCGGCGATGACGTTCACCAGATCGGGCTGCAGGCGCAGGCTGCCGACGGTAGCGAGCTGCCGCCCACCCAGGCGCGCGGCCAGCTCGTGCGCGAACGCTGCCGTACGCATCGCGCTCATGCCGGCGTCGCGGCGCAGGGCCATCGGCGTCGTTCCCGCGTGATTGGACTTGCCCTCGAAAGTCAGGCGCAGCCAGCAAATGCCCTGCACACCCTCCACCACGCCGATCTGCACCCCCTGCCGGTGCAGCACGGGACCCTGCTCGATGTGCAGCTCGAAGAAGCTGTCCGGACGCGGCGCGGCCGGCGCGTGCTCGCCGGCATAGCCGATCCGCGCCAGCTCGTCGCCCAGGCGCGCGCCGTCGGCATCCCTGGCCTCCAGGGCCGTCTCCAGCGGCATCCCGCCCACGTAGACCAGGCTGCCGAGCATGTCCGGCTGAAAGCGCGCGCCCTCCTCGTTGGTGAAGAAGGCCACGGCAATCGGCCGGCGCGGCCGCACGCCGTTCTCGCTGAGCGTGCGCACCACTTCCAATCCGGCCAGCACCCCCAGGTTGCCGTCATACAGGCCGCCGGTACGCACTGTGTCGATGTGCGACCCCGTCATCACGGCCGGCAGGTCTTCGCGGCCGGCGTAGGTGGCCACGACATTGCCGATGCCGTCGATCCGCACCTGCATGCCCAGCTCGCGCATCTGCGCGAGCGTCCAGTCCCGGCCCGCCTTGTCGGCGTCGGTCAGGGCCAGCCGGTGGACGCCCTTGCCGGGCAAGGCGCCCATGCGCCCCAGATCCATCAGACTTTGCACCAGGCGCGCGGTGTCGATGCGCAACATGCCGTCCTCCTTCAGGCACCGGCCTGCGCGGCGCGTGCGCCGCGCAGCGAGTCCGCGCTTGCGCCGACCAGGCGGGTGTACAACTCGGGATCGGTGTCGCCTTCGCTGCCGATGAAGAAGAAGCGGCTGTGCGCGTCGATGCCGAGTTGCGCGCGCTGCTGCGGATCGGCGGCGATGGCCATCGCCGCGGCCAGCCCCGCCACGGCCGATTCGCCCGCGACGATGCAAGGATCTCCCGGCAACGGGCAGGCCATCAGGCGCATTGTCGCGATGGCCGCGTCGTCGTCGATGACGGCGAAGGCATCGACCGCTTGCCGCAGGATCATCCAGGCCAGATGCGAGACTTCGCCGCAGGCCAAGCCCGCCATCAGCGTCTCCAGCCCGCCCGTCACCGCCGTCAGCTCCTGGCGCGCGGCACTCCGGTACAGGCAGTCCGCGGCGTCGGGTTCGACGACGATGAAGCGCGGGCGCGACGCGGCGCCCGCGCGCTCCCAGAACCAGCCGCACACGGCCGCCGCGAAACCGCCGACCCCGGCCTGGATGAAGACATGCGTCGGGCTGCCGCCGGCTGCGTCCCACTGGTTGCCGGCCTCGTCCATCATCACCTGATAGCCCTGCATGACATCGCGCGGCACGTCCATGTAGCCGGGATAGGACGTGTCCGAAATCACATGCCAGCCCTGCGCGGCCGCCTGGGCATCGGCCTCGCGCACGGACTCGTCGTAGTTGCCTTCGGTGCGCACGACCCGCGCACCCAGCGCCTCGATCGCACGCTTGCGGCCGTCGCTGACCGTGGCGTGAATGAAGATCACGCAGCGGCAGCCGAACATGCGCGCGCCCCAGGCGACCGAGCGGCCGTGGTTGCCGTCCGTGGCGCAGGCGACCGTCACGGTTTCGCTGACGGCCCGCACCTCGGGCATGCCGAGTTCGTGCAGGCCGACCTCACGCCCCAGCACCGACCCGGTGAGCCGGCAAAGCAGCCGGGCAACGGCGTACGCGCCACCCAGCGCCTTGAAGCTCCCGAGCCCGAAGCGTCCGCCCTCGTCCTTGTAGAGCACCTCGGCCACGTCCAGGCGCCGCGCCAGCGCGGGCAGACGATGCAGCGGTGTCGGCGCGTAGCCGGGCCAGTCACGGATCGCCGCACTGGCCTGCGCCAGCGCCCGGGCGCTGAGGATCTGCGCCTGATCCTGCCCATACGGCAGATTGGCGTGGTGAGCGGGATTCATCAGTAGCCGGGCACGCAGACGCGGCAAGCGGGTCGACGCAGGGTCCGGGACAGGGGTGGCAACGCTGTTCATGAGCAGGCTCGTTCAAGAGGAAGATGGTGTGAGTCACTCCCGCCTGCAGGCGGGAGTTTCCTTGCGAAAAGAAATGCCCCACGCTTGCCGCTACCCTAGAGAGGGCTTTTTGCCTGGGGGCAGCCCGACGGCAAGACAACGGGAGCGCCTTCGGCGCCAGGATGGGCTGGTCTCGCCAGACCTCGCCATAACGGTGAAGCTCGCGCTTGGCCCTGTGGTCAGGTGCGTGTCGAGGCCGCGCCGCGCGGCCCTTCGATGTCGGCCAGTTGATTGTGCAAGTCCTCGATGTCGGCAAGACGGCGACGCACCTGCTGCGGATAGCGCGCGGCGATCTGCGTCGACACGAAGTGGATGAGAGAGAACGCCGCGATGTGCGAGTCGAAGAGGTAATGCCGGGGGTTGGGGCAGCACAGCGAGGCATCGGCGAGCTTGACCGCGTCGGAGATCGCCGTGTCGCTCACCAACAACTGCCGGGCCTCGCGGCGCGCGGCCGCACGCATCAGCGGCAGCAACTGGCTCGAGCGGCGGCGAAAATCGAAAGCCACGAGCAGATCGCCCGGGCGCACCTGGCTGAGCAGCTCGCTCGGACGCGCCGCGGCATCACCCAGCAAATGGACGTCATGCCGCAATTGCAGCCACAACGCCTGGGCGTAGGTGGCCAGTACGTGGCTCGCGCGCAGGCCGAGCACGTACACGCGGGGCGCCTTGAACAGCAGGCCGACGGCGGCGTCGATCTGCGTGGCGCCAACCGCGCCGTGCAGGTCATCGAGCTGCTCCTTCTGGGCGCGGGTGTGCTCCTGCCAGGCTTGCGCGCCGCGCGGCGCGTCTGCGGCACGGCGCCGGCCTTTGGCGGGCGGCTTTCCGGCCGCCGGCGTGCGCTCCAGCGGCGAATTGCCCGAGAGATCGCGTTCGAGCCGCCTGGCCTGGTGAAAGCCCTCGTAGCCGATTTTCTGGAAGAACCGCGCCGTGCACGCGCGCGAGACCTCGGCCAGCGCCGCCAGTTCGGCCGCCTGAAAACCCGTCAGCGAGAAGCCCGGCTGCATCAGCAGATGCGCGAGCTTGCGTTCCGACGCGGACAGGCCGTCCCAATGCGCGGGGATGCGCTGTTGCAGCGGAGTTGCATCATCCATGTTCATACATTGCCCTGGTTTCATTCGCCGACAAGGTCTGCGGCATCGTCTCATGCTGGATCGCCCGCGCACCGGGAAAGTGCGCAACGCCTGCAATCCGCACCGTTTCGATGCGGCGCCGCAAGACCGTTCAAGCCTTCCGGCGTCGGATTTCAGCACATCGCCGACTGGAATATTAATTCCAATTCTATCTATGTTTGGAACCCTTATTCCACTACCAAGCACATTGGATGCCAACTTGGCGGCAAAACTGGCATAGGCCTTGCACAAGGAGAACGGCAGGCTGAGTCTTCAACCCTCTTCTGAACACGTGCAAACCATGACATCCCGAATCGCCTTCCTCACCGCCAAGTTCGCCGCCGCCGTTGCCACCGCTTGCGCTTTCGCCCTGCCGCTGGGCGCGGCCCATGCCGATGACTCGCTGGAGCGCGTGAAGGCCAAGGGCAGCATCGCCATCGGCATCGCCGGCGACTTCCCGCCTTACGCCTTCGTGGGGCCGGACTTCAAGCCGAGCGGGTTGGAAATCGATCTGGCGAACCATGTCGCCGGGAAACTGGGCGTGCAGCCTCGACTGGTCACCGTGACCAACCCCAACCGCATCCCCTATCTGCAGACGGGCAAGATCGACGTCATCATCTCCACCCTGGGCAAGAACCCCGAGCGCGAGCAGGTGATCGACTTCGGCTCGTCCTATGCGCCGTTCTTCCAGGCGGTGTACGGCCCCAAGAGCCTGAGCATCGAGACGGTCGAGGACCTGGCCGGCAAGACGGCGGCCGTCACCCGCGGCACCATCCAGGACGACCTCATCACGCAGATCGCCCCCAAGACGCTGCGCATCCATCGCTTCGAGGACGACGCGTCCACGATGCAGGCCTTCGCCTCCGGGCAGACCCAGTTGCTCGTGACCGCCGCGTCGGTGGCCGACACTGTCATCACCAAGCATCCCAAGCTGAACGCCGAGTACAAGCTGCCCCTGAAGGACTCGCCCAATTTCATCGGCGTACGCAAGGGCGAGCACGCCCTGCGCGAGCGGCTGAACGCCATCATCCTCGAGGCCAAGGAAGACGGCACCCTCGAAGCCCTGTCGCAAAAGTGGCTGGGCCGCGGCACCGGCGATCTTCCGCTCTGATCTTTCTCCGCCATCGCCTGGCATCCGCTGCTCGCATTGCGCTGGACGGTCGCCCTCCCCACCTTCGCTTTCGTCGGCGGGAGGCTGGCCGCCCTCGCCCTGCTTTTTCTTTTTCTATGCCTGCGCACCCGCCCGTGACTCGACCGCTTCATGGCCGCAGACTCGGGGCTAGGCGCCTCGAGCGTCAATCGCCATCGAGCAGATCGTCGGCGCCGGCGACCACGCGACGAATGACGTCGTGACCAAAACCGCGCGCCGCGAGAAAGCGCATCTGCTTGGCGCGCCCGGCGGGGTCGTCGGCCGGGCGTCCGAACCGCTTGCGCCAGACCTCGTGCGCACGGGCCAGCTCGGTGGCCGCCAATTCGGCGCGCACCTGGGCGACGGACTCTGCCTTCACGCCATGCTGGCGCAGCTCCTGGACAATGCGTGAAGTACCCAGCCGCCCCGCTTTGCGATTGACCAGGCTTTCGGCAAAACGCGCCTCGGACAACAACCCTTGCGCGGCAAGCTCGTCGAGCACGGACTCGACCTCGCCAGGCTCTTCGGCATGGCGGGCCAGTTTGCGGGAAAGCTCGAAGCGGCTGTGCTCGCGACGAGAGAGGTAGTCGACGGCGCGCATCTTGAGGCTACGGCCGGCGCCGCGAGCGGGATGCGGCGCTTCGTCGCCGCCGGCGCGGGCGCTGGCCGCTCGGCCCGACTGGCCCCAGCCGCGCCGGCGGACTGCCTCGCGGCGCCCTGGGGCATCGTCGCCAGGCGCCGCCGCTTCCGGCGACCGCGGTTGGGTCGCCGGCAGACCGGGCCAAGGGGAAGGGGAGGAAGAGGAAGGAGAAGAAGGGGCGCCCGCCCCCCTATCCGTCAGCGGCTCGAACGCAGCGGCCGGCAAGCCCTCCAGCTCGGGGGGAAGCTCGTCCGCGCGAGTAACGTCAGAAGAGACGGAGCCAGGGGGAGAGCTGCCAGGGTGCGGGCCGGTTGCCGGCCCGCACCCTGGCTCCGTGCGATCAGGCTTCGTCGTCATCGCCGCCAGCGGCCGCCGCCGGCGCGCCGGTACGCGCGACGACACCCAGGGACTCGCGCACCCGGTTCTCGATCTCGAAAGCGAGCTCCGGCCGGGCCTTGAGAAACTCGCGAACGTTGTCCTTGCCCTGCCCGATGCGTTCGCCGCTATAGCTGTACCAGGCGCCCGCCTTGTCGACCACGCCAGCCTGCACGCCGAGGTCGATGATTTCGCCCTCGCGCGAGATGCCCATGCCGTACATGATGTCGAACTCGGCCTGCTTGAACGGCGGCGCCACCTTGTTCTTGACGACCTTGACGCGGGTCTCGTTGCCGATGACCTCGTCGCCCTTCTTGATCGAACCCGTGCGGCGGATGTCCAGGCGCACGGAGGCGTAGAACTTGAGCGCGTTGCCGCCGGTGGTGGTTTCGGGATTGCCGAACATGACGCCGATCTTCATCCGGATCTGGTTGATGAAGATCACCATGCAGTTGGTGCGCTTGATGGTGGCGGTGAGCTTGCGCAGGGCCTGGCTCATGAGGCGCGCCTGCAGGCCGGGCAGCGAATCGCCCATCTCGCCTTCGATTTCGGCCTTGGGCACCAGGGCCGCGACCGAGTCGATGACGATGAGATCGACCGAACCCGAACGCACCAGGGCATCGGCGATTTCCAGCGCCTGCTCGCCGGTGTCGGGCTGCGAAATGAGGAGATCGCCCAGATTGATGCCCAGGCGCTGGGCATACTGCACGTCGAGCGCGTGTTCGGCGTCGATGAAGGCGCAGGTGCCGCCGATCTTCTGCATCTCGGCGATGGCCTGCAGCGTGAGCGTGGTCTTGCCGGAGGATTCCGGGCCGTAGATCTCGACGACGCGGCCACGCGGCAGGCCGCCCACTCCCAGGGCGATGTCCAGGCCGAGCGAGCCCGTGGACACGACCTGGATGTCGTGCTCGACCTCGTTGTCGCCATAGCGCATCACCGAGCCCTTGCCGAACTGCTTTTCGATCTGGGACAGGGCGGCGGCCAGCGCACGCGCCTTGTCGGACTGGGACTTGGCGTTTTTGGTGTCTTCCATGCGGAAACTGATTCCTTGAAGATGAGGGCCCGGCGAACCCCGCAAGGCCGGTGAGGCGATTATGGCATCCGATTGTACTGGATATAGATACAGTGTCGCAAGCTTTGCCATAGTGCGACCCGCCACGCCCGGCCATGCGGCCGTTGTTCGCCGCAGGCGCCCGGTGCCGCGGCGAAATCGCTAAAATGCCCGCCATGCGTATCCTCATCGTCGAAGACGACAGCATCCTCGCCGACGGCCTGTCGCGCTCCCTGCGCCAGGGCGGCTACGCCGTCGACGCCGTACACGACGGCTTGGCGGCCGACGCGGCCCTGGGCGCACAGCAGTTCGATCTCCTCATCCTCGATCTCGGCCTGCCCGGCCTGAGCGGGCAGGAAGTGCTGCGCCGCCTGCGCGCACGCGACTCGCGCATGCCCGTGCTCATCCTCACCGCCGCCGACAGCGTCGAGCAACGCGTGCAGGGCCTGGATCTCGGCGCCGACGACTACATGGCCAAGCCGTTCTCGCTCTCCGAACTCGAGGCCCGGGTGCGCGCGCTCACGCGCCGCGGGGCCGGGGGCGGCGCGGCGGTGCTGCGCCACGGCCGCCTCGCCTTCGATCAGGTCGGCCGGGTCGTGTCGATCGACAACCAGATGCTCGACCTCTCCGCGCGCGAGATCAGCCTGCTCGAGGTGCTGCTCGCGCGCAACGGGCGCATGGTCAGCAAGAACCAACTGGTCGATCACCTGTGCGAGTGGGGCGAGGAAGTCAGCACCAACGCCATCGAAGTCTACATCCACCGGCTGCGCAAGAAGCTCGAGCCGGGCGGTGTGCGCATCATGACCGTGCGCGGCCTGGGCTATTGCCTCGCCCCGCCGCCCGGCAGCGCGACCGAAGCCCAGTCATGACGCCGGCGGCGCGCGGCTGGCGACGCCTGTTGCGATGGCGCCGCCAACCGGAGGCCGCCGGCGAGCATGCCGCGCCCCGGCTGGGCCGGCGCTCCCTCTTCGGCCACATCCTGTTCTGGATGCTGATGCCGCTGCTGCTGCTCTGGCCGCTCGCGATCTCGCTCACCTACTTCGGCGCCGCGGATGCGGCGGACGCGCCCTATGACCGCGCACTGGCCAGCACGCTGCTGCTGCTCACCCAGCAGGTGCGCATCGTGGACGGCGCACCCGCCGTCGCCGCGAGCGCCGCGGCCGAGGCGGTACTGCGCGGCGACGAAACCGACACCATGTTCTACCTGGTCCAGCTCGGCAGCGATCCACCGCTCGCCGGTGATCCGGACCTGCCGCTGCCCGCCTTCATGGACCGTCCGCTGCCGGGCGTGATCCAGTATCGCGACGCCGTCGTGCGTGGCTTTCCGGTGCGCGTGGCCTTCACCTGGGTCGATCTGCGGCTGGGCAACGCGCCGCCCGTGCTGGTCCAGGTGGCGGAAACGCTGGAGAAGCGCGCCCAACTCGCCAACCTGATCGTGCGCAGCGTCGTGGCGCCCCAGTTGGTCATCCTGCCGCTCGCCGTGCTCATGGTGTGGCTGGGCCTTGCACGCGGCATCGCACCGCTCAACGAACTGCAGGCACGCCTGCGCCAGCGCAAGCCCGACGACCTTTCGCCCATCGCCACCCGCCAGGTGCCGCAGGAGATCCTGCCGCTCGTGCACGGCATGAACGACCTCCTGGTGCGTCTGGCCGCCAACGTCGAGGCGCAGCGCCGCTTCGTCGCCGACGCCGCCCACCAGTTGAAGACGCCGCTGGCGGGCATCCGCACGCAGTCCGAACTGGCCCAGCGCACCGACAACCCGGTCGAGCTGCATGCCAGCCTCACCCGCCTCGTCGAAGGCTCCGAACGCGCCACCCGGCTGGTCAACCAGTTGCTCGCCCTCGCCCGGGCCGAAGGCGGCCCCGTGCCCGAGCTCGCCGACGCCCCGGTCGACCTCGCCGAACTCGCCCGCGAGCAGACCCTGGCGCGCGTGCCGCAGGCCATCGCCGCGGGCGTGGACCTGGGCTGGGAGGAGGACGACCAGGACGAACCGGCCTGGGTGGTAGGCAATGCCCTGCTCCTGGACGAACTGATCCTGAACCTGGTGGACAACGCGTTGCGCTACACCCCGGCGGGCGGCAGCGTGACCGTGCGCGCGTATCGCCGCGGCGACTGCTGCATCCTCGAAGTGGACGACTCGGGGCCCGGCATTCCCGCAGACGAGCGCGAACGCGTATTCGACCGCTTCTATCGCGTGCTCGGCCATACCGCCGAAGGCAGCGGCCTGGGCCTGGCGATCGTCAGGGAGATCGCGCAGCGCCATCGCGGCACGGTAAGCCTGTCGGACAACCCGCTGCGCCACGACGCCCCCACCCCGGGCACGCGCGTTGCCGTCGAGCTGCCCGCCGCGCCTTCGGCGCCGCCCGTCGCCGCCTATTGACTCCAGCCATCATGCCCGCCCTGCTTCGACTGTCCGGCCGCATCGCCCTCTACTGCTCGTTCGCCCTGCTCGCTGCCTGCGCCACCCGAGGGCCGGGCGGCTACATCATGGACGACAGCCTCACCGCGACCGGCCAAAGCAGCCGGGCGCAGTTCCTGGTGCTGCACTACACGGCGGCCGACACACCGCGCTCGCTGCACCTCTTGAGCCGCGAGGAAGTCAGTGCACACTACCTCATCACCGACGACGACCCGCCGCGCATCTTCCGGCTGGTGGACGAGGACCGTTCGGCATGGCATGCCGGCCACAGCCAATGGCGCGGCCGCACCTGGCTGAACGCGAGTTCGATCGGCATCGAGATCGTCAATCCGGGCTACACCACGCAGCCCGACGGCTCGCGCCTGTGGCATCCCTATTCGCCGCGGCAGATCGACGCGGCGCTCGCGCTGGCGGCGGACATCGTGCAGCGCCACCAGATCGATCCGCGCAACGTCGTCGGGCACAGCGACATCGCGCCGCAGCGCAAGCAGGACCCCGGGCCGCTCTTTCCGTGGCAGGAATTCGCCGCGCACGGGCTCATCGCCTGGCCCGACAACGCCGCGCTGCGGGCCCACCGCGTGCGCTTCGAGCGCGACGGCGTGCCGGACGTGGCGTGGTTCCAGGAGCAGCTCGCACGCGTGGGCTACGAAGTGCCGCGCCACGGCATGCTCGACGAGCCTACGCGCAACGTCGTCGCCGCGTTCCAGATGCGCTACCGGCCGCAGGACATCGCCGGCGAGCCGGACCGCGAGACCGCCGCACTGCTGGCCGCCCTGCCCTGATCGTTCCCAAGGCAGGCCCACGCGCCTGCCGCCATGGGACGACGCCCCCGCCAGGGGCGCTTTGACCCCTTGCGGCGGCTGGGCGATAAAAAATCTCGCGACAGCGCTTGCGTCATCAAAAAAACCTCTCTATAATTCAATTCTTCAGACGCGGGGTGGAGCAGTCTGGAAGCTCGTCGGGCTCATAACCCGAAGGTCACAGGTTCAAATCCTGTCCCCGCAACCAGTTAAAAAATCATCTCGCTTTTGCGGGATGGCCAGCAGAAAAGCCCGTCGGTACGCCGAGCGGGCTTTTTTGTTTTTCTCGCCACCGAGAGGAAAGTCTCGGCAGCGAGCGGTCATCCCTCGCCCGTGCGGCGAGGCGGGCCGGCTCATTTCGCGCTCGACATCCGGCTCCGCTTGCCTGCTTCGGTCCGCTGCCCGAACCGCGCAGATCAAGCGCGCGCGCCAACGCGCGCAGCCACCGTCCCCTCCACTCGACCATAGTAAAAACTACACACCTCGTTCCCAAAACGCCGTAACGACATTCCCGGATGTAACCGGTAACACTCGCGGGTCGGCACACCCTGCCGGCCTTTTCACTGCGAAAACGAGGGAAAAAAGGCAGGTTTCGCCTTGGCACGATTGTTGCGATATGGGAGATCAGACAAATCCTGCAACGCTCTGCCGTTGCGCCGCATTCAGGAGTTCCCCCATGCTGATCGCTTTCGAGACCGTGTTGGTGATCGTGTTCCTGTCCCTGGTCGCTCTGGGCATTGCCTTGCTGGGCGATCACGTCACGCAGGTGTTGTCGCGCAACGACCCGTGGCCGACGGTCAAGCGGGGGCGCCGCCTGGGCACCAGGCAGCAAGGGCATTGAATCCTCGCGACGGGACGCCGTGACGACCGACGCACCCTCGCACGCCAGCGCCACCCGCTCGCGTGCAGAAATGCCTTTATCGCGAAAGCGCGCTGTGTTACGATCCTTGCGTGGCTCACAGTGTGGTCATGCCGCTTGAAGGCATGCCGATCACCGGCTGGGCACACATGCAATAGGAATCGATACGTTCGCTGCGCCGCCAGGCGCCCCTGGAAGCGGACTGATTCACTTCTCGCGCGGCACCAACCTTCCATCTCCGGCGCCAACGCCGGTCGCTGCGCGAATCCACGATCTTAGCTTTGCCAGCGGGCACTCCCGCTTATTTCGACTCACGCTGAGCCTATGAACACCAGCGAGGCCAAGCTCGTCCTGGAGACCGCATTGCTATGCGCCCAGGCTCCGCTCGCGCTGTCCGACCTGCGCCGTCTGTTCGACAACGATCTGGATGCGGGCGAAGTCCGCGACCTGCTCGAGGAGCTGCGCGAGGATTGGGGGCAGCGCGGACTGGAACTGGTCACGCTTGCTTCGGGCTGGCGCTTTCAGAGCCGGGCTGCGATGCAGATCTATCTGGAGCGCCTGACGCCGGAGCGGCCGCCCAAGTATTCGCGCGCTGCGCTCGAGACGCTGGCGATCATCGCGTATCGACAGCCGGTGACGCGGGGCGACATCGAGGAAATCCGCGGCGTGACCGTCTCCACCAACGTGGTGCGCGCCCTGGAGGACCGTGGCTGGATCGAGGTCATCGGCCATCGCGAAGCGCCCGGGCGGCCCGCCCTGCTCGGCACGACGCGGCAGTTCCTGGACGATCTCGGCCTGGCGGCGCTGGACGAATTGCCGCCGATCGACGAGCCCCAGGCCGCCGAGGTGCTTGCCGGTCTGGACTTCGGCGACGCCACGGCGCTCGTGCAGCCCGCCGCCCAGGTGGCCCTGGAGGGTCAGGAGGCGGCCGACGCCGAACCCGCTCCGGCAGCGGGCGCCGAGACAGGCGGCGATGACGAGGGCAATGGCGGGGCGCACACCGTCGTGGCCGATGCCCATGAACCACCGCTGGCAGGCGAACCCTTGCCCGACGCGCCAGCTTCAGCCGCCGGGGCTGCGCACGAGGCGACAGCGCCAGCCGCACCTCCGACACCGGATACGGCCGGTGCCGATTTCCCGACGCGGGACGAACCGGCCTTGCTGCAGCCGGACGAATCCGCACCCACAGAACGACACGACCAAGAGACAGAACGTGCCGCCACCCAGTCCGACGGAGCTTCCATGGACGAGACTGGCGGCCCATCCCGACACGAGGCGAACGCCGCCGATGCCGAGGACGCAAACGCTGCCCCTGTCGCCGACGCTGCGTCGGCCATGGGGCTCCAGGCGGCCGACGGCCACCACGGCCCGGGCGACGACGAGAGCCGGGATGACACAACCGAAGAAGAATCCGACCATGACAGATAATTCGCGCGCCCTTCCGCCCGACGCTGCCCCTGAAGCCTCCGCCCCCGGCAACAGCCGTGGCCGCCGCGGCAACCTGCGCACGCCCTTTCGCCGCCGCCGTCCCAACGCCGCCGGCGACGCACCGGCCGCCGACGGTGTGGCCGGCCCTGCCGCCGCTGCGCCGGGCACCGCCGCAGCCGCAACCGAATCCACCGCGGTGGACCGCGGCTCGGATCGCGATGCCGACGAGGCCCTGGCCCTGATCGACACGGCCACGCCCTTCAAGCAGAAGCTCAGCAAATTCCTCTCGAGCGATGTGGTCGCCCCCAAGCTGCACAAGGTCCTGGCCGATGCCGGCATCGGCTCGCGCCGGGAAATGGAGGAGCTGATCGTGGCCGGCCGCGTGTCGGTGAACGGCGAGCCGGCCCATATCGGGCAGCGCGTGGCGCCGACCGATCAGGTCCGCGTCAACGGCAAGGTGCTCGAGCGCCGCATGCGCAACAAGGCGCCGCGCATCATCCTTTATCACAAGCCCGCCGGCGAGATCGTCACGCACGACGATCCGAACGGCCGCGCCACGGTGTTCAGCCGGCTGCCCAAGATCAAGAACGGCAAATGGCTCTCCGCCGGCCGCCTCGACCTCAACACCGAAGGCCTGTTGATCTTCACGACCTCCGGCGATCTCGCCAACCGCCTGATGCACCCGCGCTACGGTCTGGAGCGCGAATACGCGGTCCGGGTGCTGGCCGAGCTCACCCCCGAACAGCAGCGCATGCTGACCGAAGGCGTGCAACTGGATGACGGGCCGGCGGCCTTCGGCGCGCTGCAGTTCCTCGGCGGCGAGGGCAGCAACCGCTGGTACCGCGTCACCTTGAGCGAAGGCCGCAACCGCGAGGTGCGCCGGATGTTCGAAGCGGCCGGGGTGATGGTGAGCCGCCTGATCCGCGTGCGCTTCGGCGACATCGGCCTGCCCCGCAACCTGCGCCGCGGCCGCTGGGAAGAACTGGACCCGCAGACGGTCACCGCGCTCATGCTGCAGCTCGGCCTCATCCGCGACACCGAGGAAGGCGGCGGCAAGCGCAAGCACACGCAGCCGCTGTCCAACGACAACGCCCTGCCGCCGGGATTCGGCACACTCGAACAGAACGGCATGAACGGCGCGCGCGTCGGCCGCCGCGGTGTTGTGAAGGGTGGCCGCAAGGCCGGCATGAGCACGCCTTCCGACCCCTTCGGCGTAGGCGGGATGACCGCCACCGCCCCCGTCGGTCTGCTGGTGTCGGGCGGCTTCGCAAACGGCCATCCGCACGCCGGCGGCACGGCAGGCAACGCGGGTGGCAAGGGCGGTGCCCGCAAGAGCAGCGGCGGCCCGCGCTCGCGTACCGGCGCTGGCGGCCAGCAGACCAGGGTTGCCGGCCCCGGCGCCGGCAAAGCTGCCGGCAAGCCCCCCGGCAACGCCCCCAGTCGCGGCGCCCGCCGCGGTCGTCCGGCGGGCGCCGAGGGCGAACAGGCCGGCGCCAAGCCTGCCGCCGCCAAGGGTCCGCGCGGCAACGCGGCGCGCAAGACAGCCGCCCCACGCAAGCCGTCCGCCCCGCGCGAGGAACGCCAGCCGCGCAGCGCCCGCGCCCACGAATCGCACCTGCCCTTCGTCGCCAGCCGCGGCGCACGGCGCGGCTGAAAACACCAGCCCGGCACACCGGGCTCTGTACCTTTTCCGCTGCGATGCTACGTCATGGTTGGACGCTGGCTCGACAACTACCTTACAATCTGCAAGTTAGTTTGCCGCGCCGCACAGAGCGTCGCCTTTTCGTCAGCCACTCCAGCAACGAAGGTACAGAGCATACACATGAGACAAAGGAGACAAGGCATTCTGCGGACGGTTGCCCCCGTCCTGGCAGTGCTTGCCTGTACGGTGTCGGGCCCCACGCTTGCGGCCGATGCGCCCCAGGGCAGCATCGAAGACGGCAAGAACAAGATTTCCATGTGTATCGGGTGCCATGGCATCCCCGGCTATCGGGCGAGCTTCCCCGAGGTCTACACAGTGCCCAAGATCGCCGGGCAGAACGCCGCCTACGTCGCGGCCGCGCTCAACGAGTACAAGAGCGGTGCGCGCTCGCACCCCACCATGGACGGCATTGCCAAGAGTCTGTCGGATCAGGATATCGCCGATCTGGCCGCCTACTACGCCAGCCGCAAATGACTCCGGGGACCACCATGAAGCGCCAGCTCCTCGCCCTCGCGGGCATCGCCTTGTCGACCGCGGCCCTGACCGCGCAGGCGGCAGATCTTGCCGCCGGTCGCGCCGTCTTCGAGAAATTCAACTGCGCGTCCTGCCACGGGGCGGACGCCAAGACGTCGGTCGATCCGTCCTACCCCATCCTGGCCGGCCAGCACGCGGACTATCTCGCGCACGCCCTGCGCGCCTACCAGCGCGGCCAGGCGGGCCTGCCGGCCAGCGCCAACGTACGGCGCAACGCCGTGATGGGCGCCTTCGCCGTGCAGCTCTCGCCGCAGGACATCGACAACGTGGCGGCCTGGCTGGCGTCGCTGCCGAGCGACCTGGGCACGCGGCGCTGAAGATCGCGGGCCCGCCTGTCCGGGCGCGCCACGTCGTGTCCGCCACACGCCGGGACACCGGCCAGGCGGGCGGCACAGGGCGATCGGCTCACCCCGCCGCGCGGCGGATGAGTTCCAGATACTTCTCCGAATCCGGCGGGCTCCGGTCGCGCTGGGCTTCCCAGACGATCTGGCCCAGGGCCTCCATCAACTGGTGCGCGGCGTGGTGCGCATCGGTGCGCGACACCAGGCGCTGGTAGGCCGCGCGGATGCCCGGCGGCTGGTCGATCGACAGTTGTTCGGCGATCGCCAGATGCATGGACAAGTGCAGAAAGGGGTTGGTCCGCCCCCCTTCGGGTAGATAGTCCGCGTCGGTGGACGCCTCGTCCATCAGTACGGCGTGGTACTCCGGGTGTTCGATGATCCAGTCGAGCGCCATCGCCTCCAGCGGAGTCAGGAGCTCGTCCTGTCGGTGCTTGCGCCAGGTGTCCATGAAGAATTGGCGCACCTGTTCACGGGATGGATTGAACATGCCTGGCCTCGTATGCGGGATGCCGACATTCTAACGCCGCGGGCCGCCGCGAACCTGGGCCTCATTTGGCGATCCCCGGCGAAGCAGCTATCATTTTCTGTTTTGTGCGCCCTTGCGAGCGCGTCCCCAATCATTCATCGCAGGCACTGACCATGGCTTTATACGTACACAAATACGGCGGCACCTCGATGGGCTCGGTAGAGCGCATCAAGAATGTCGCGCGCCGCGTGGCCAAGTGGCATCGCGCCGGCCACCAGGTCATCGTGGTGCCCTCGGCCATGTCGGGAGAAACCAATCGCCTCATCGGCCTCGCCAAGGAAATCCAGAAGGATCCGGACCCGCGCGAGCTCGACATGCTGGCGTCCACGGGCGAGCAGGCCAGCGTCGCGCTGCTCAGCATGGCCCTGCTCGAGCAGGGCGTGGCCGCGCGCAGCTACACGGGCTGGCAGGTTCCCGTGCGCACCGATTCGTCCTATACCAAGGCCCGCATTCAGTCGATCGACGATGCGCGCGTGCGCGCCGACCTGGACGCCGGCAAGGTGGTCGTGATCACCGGGTTCCAGGGCATGGACGAGGACAACAACATCACTACCCTGGGCCGCGGCGGCTCGGACACCTCGGCGGTCGCGGTCGCGGCCGCCATGGGCGCGGTGGAGTGCCTAATCTACACCGACGTCGACGGCGTCTACACGACCGACCCGCGCGTGGTGCCCGAAGCGCGCCGCATGAACGTCATTTCCTTCGAGGAGATGCTCGAGATGGCATCGCTGGGCTCCAAGGTCCTGCAGATCCGCTCGGTGGAGTTCGCCGGCCGCTACCGCATGCCCACCCGGGTGCTGTCCTCGCTCACCGACCCGGACATCCCGCTCGACGCAGAAAGCCGCTCGGGCACCCTCATTACCTTCGAGGAAGACGAAAAAATGGAAACCGCAGCCGTCTCCGGCATCGCCTTCAGCCGCGACGAAGCCAAGCTGACCCTGGTGGCCGTGCCGGACAGGCCGGGCATCGCCCACAGCATCCTCGGCCCGATCGCCGCGGCCAACATCGACGTCGACGTGATCGTGCAGAACCAGTCGATCGACGGCCACACCGACTTCTCGTTCACCGTCAACCGCAACGAGTACGGCCGTGCGGTCGAGGTGCTGAACAAGCAGGTGCTGCCGGCCGTCGGCGCGCGCGAAGTGGTCACCGACGACAAGGTGTGCAAGGTCTCGATCGTGGGCATCGGCATGCGCTCGCACGTGGGCATCGCCAGCCTGATGTTCGAAACCCTGGCCCAGGAAGGCATCAACATCCAGATGATCAGCACCAGCGAGATCAAGACCTCGGTGATCATCGCCGACAAGTACATGGAACTCGCCGTGCGTGCGCTGCACAAGGCCTTCGGCCTGGACCAGGTCGGCACATCGAGCACCTGAACGCGCGATTCGGCGCCGCGGCCGTGGCCACAAGGCCACGGCCGTGCTAGAATGGCGCTCTTTCCTTCGGAGACGTGCCCGAGTGGCCGAAGGGGCTCCCCTGCTAAGGGAGTATGCGGCTAAAACTGCATCGTGGGTTCGAATCCCACCGTCTCCGCCAGATTGGAATGAAAAAAGCCCCTCCCTGCGAGGGGCTTTTTTCGTCGCCGGGCCGTCCCAAGATGGAAAGCGTCTCCCAGGGGGCAGCGCAGCGGTAAACGCGGAGGCCATTTTTCATGGTGCGCCACCAGCGGCACGGTGGCTGTCCAACACGCGAACGCACACGCCACCTACCGCGCCGGACACAGGCAGCGCGTCACCGCCGCGTCGACCCGGCACGGCCCGGCTTGCCCAGACGGCCTCCCGCATGAGGGCCGCGCAGGTCTTACGACCGGGCCTACAACCCGCTAAGATTCGCCCTGCCCGCCAACCTCAGGAGCCGGGGTCATCGCCATGGGTGGCGCCACATTCGCCCTGATCGTCAATATCAGCATAGCCGCCCTGTTCGCGGCCACCTTCGGCGTCCTGGGCGCGACCACCGCCAAGCACCGCCGCGTCCTGTGGTTCTCGGCCAGCTATGCGATCGGCATACTCACGCCCGTGAGCGAGCTGCTGATTTCACGGGTCCACTGGCCGGCTCCCTTCATCGCCCTGAGCTATGGAAGCTTCGCGCTGGCTTTCCTCGTCATGGCCTGCGGCCTGTCGGCGTTCCATGGCCGGCCGATTCCCTGGCGCCTGCTGCTGCCGCTGCTGATCGGGACCCTGGCGCTGCGCTGGGCCATCTGGGACGGCACCCGCGGCACGCTGACCTACGAGCTGTGCTACCAGTTGCCGTTCGCCGTTGCGATGAGCGTGTGCGCCGCCATCGTCCTGCGCGCGAGCGCGCGGCGCCCGCTCGATCTGGCCCTGGCGGGAATGTTCCTGCTCTCGGCCCTGCACTTCCTGGCCAAGCCTTTCGTCGCGGTGGCGGTCGGGTCGGGCTTGACGGCCCAGGCCTACGTACGCAGCACCTACGCCCTGTTCTCGCAGACCGGCACCGGCGCACTGCTCGTGACGACCGGCCTGCTGCTCATGCTCGTCGTGGTGCGCGACATGCTCGACGGTGAGCGCCACCAGGCGATGACCGACGCGCTCTCCGAGCTGCTCAACCGGCGCGGCTTCGAGGAACATGCCCCGCTCGCCATGGCGGCGGCCGCGCGCCACGGCCGATCGACAGCCCTGCTGATGTGCGATCTCGATCACTTCAAGAAGATCAACGACACGCTCGGCCACGCCGCCGGAGACGACGTGATCCGCGCCTTCTCATCGCTGCTGCGGCGGGTGGTGCCGCCGGACGCCCTGGCCTGCCGCCTGGGCGGCGAGGAGTTCGTCGTCCTGCTGCCGGATGCGGATGGCACGCGCGCACTGCAGGTGGCCGAATCGATCCGCCATGCCTTGCATCAGGACGACCTGCCGGGCACGCCCGGCCTGGCCCCGGTCACGACGAGCATCGGCGCGGCGCTGCTGCGCCCGGGCGTGAGTCTCGATGCCCTCATGCACGAGGCCGACACGGCGCTGTACTCGGCCAAGCAGGCCGGGCGCGATCGCGTCTGGCTCGCAGGCAGCGCGTGAGGAGGCCCGGCTCGCTCCCTGGCTCTCCAGGGGTCGCCGCGAGGCAGTCCGGCGATCGGGAAGGTACGCGCTAAACGCCGCAATAAGTGGCATACCTCCTAACGCACTGCGGCAGAGCGGCCCGCGGTGCAAACAGTCCAATTTGGTGCGCCGGCAACAGGTGCCATACCGCTGGAAATCCGCCACTTACGTGGTACACCACCGATATCGAATTCTTGCTTATCCTTTGTCTTTCAATAGCTTGAGCAACGCCCATCACAGGCCATCATGAAAATGGCATGCATATTGCCTTTGGCTGAAGCGTCTAAACGCACTTCACAGAGGGAAGGCAATGGCCATCACAGTGCTTCGCGGCGGGCGCATCATCGACCCCGCCAACGGTGTGGATCAGGTGGGCGATCTGGTCGTCCAGGACGACCGCATCCTTGGCATCGACGTCCCCATCGCCGGCGAGGCAGAGACCATCGATTGCCGCGGCAACCTCGTGCTGCCCGGCCTGATCGATACGCACGCGCACGTCTTTCGCTACGTGACCGGCCGCTTCGGCCTGGACGCCGACACCTGTGGCGTGCGTTCGGGCGTCACCACCCTGGTCGATCAGGGCGGGCCGAGCTGCATCACGATTCCGGCTTTTCGCCACTACGTCGCCGAACAGGCCACCAGCCGCGTGCTCGCCTTCATCTCGGCCTATCTGGTCGGCGGGCTGGAAGGCCACTACTACCCGGAACTCTATCGCCCGGGCTGCCTGGACCGCGACGCCACCGTCAAGGCGGCGCTCGCCAATGCCGACCTGGTGCGCGGGGTCAAGGCGCACGCCGAGATCGGCGGCTTCGAGCGCTGGGGGCTGGAGGTCATGCGCATCGCGGCAGAGATCGGCCGCGAGGCCAGCCTGCCGGTCTACATCCACTTCGGCCAGCTCTGGCCCTCGCCCACCGAGAACGTGCTGCCGATCGACCCCGACCGCATCTTCGAGCAGACACTGGAACTGGTGAAACCGGGCGACGTGCTGGCCCATCCCTTCAGCCGGCATCCGGGCGGCTTCGTCAACGCCCGCGGCCAGGTGCACCCGCTGGTGACCGAGGCGATCGCGCGCGGCGCGAAGATCGACGTCGGCCACGGCTCGCACTTCAGCTTCGCGGTGGCCCGCCATATCGTCGACGCCGGCATCCTGCCGCACACCCTGGGCGCGGACATGCACGGCTACAACACCAAGGTGCCGCACCCGCCCGCCACGCCGGAAATCCATCCGGAAGAGGGCGACCACATGTTCGCGGGCGCGGTGCGCTTCTCCCTGGCCTCGACCATGACCAGCATGCTGGCGCTGGGCATCCCGCTCGAGCAGGTGGTGCCGATGGCCACCAGCAACGCGGCGCGCATGCTGCAGATGGACCAGGAGATCGGCCACCTGTCGGCCGGCGGCGTCGCCGACGTCACCGTGCTGCACGACGAGCGCGGCCGCTGGACGATGCGCGACAACGAAGGCAACGAAGCCGTCACCGATCGCATGCTGCGCCCGCGGCTGTGCCTGCGCGCCGGCGTGCGCTTCGACGCCGACGCCGAGATCCTGCCGGTTCCCCTGGCTGCCTGAGGCCCGCATGAACACGGAAGCACCGCGCATCGCAGGCCAGGGCATCGGCGCCCGCCTGACCCGCAAGGAGGATCGCCGGTTCCTGACCGGACGCGGCCAGTACGTCGGCGACATGCGCATGCCGGACATGGTCGAAGTGGCCTTCGCCCGCTCGCCGCTCGCCCATGCGCGCATCCGCGGCGTGGAGAAGCCCGAAGGCTATGCGGCCCAGGTCTACGTCATGCAGGACATGGCCGGCGTCAAGCCCATCCTCGCCGCTTCCGGGCTGCCTGGCTTTCAGGTGTCGGTGCAGCATCCGCTGGCGCTCGACAAGGTCCGCTTCGTGGGCGAGATGGTGGCCATGTGCGTCGCGCCCACGCGCGCGCAGGCGGAGGATCTCGCCGAGCAGGTCTTCGTCGACTACGAGGAATTGCCGGTGGTGGCCGACATGCACGCGGCCGCCGACGGCCGCGGCGAAACTCTGCTGCACGATGCCTGGGAGCGCAACGTCTTCCTGGAGACGCACGTCGACAAGGGCGAGCGCACGGCAGCCGGCGATGGCGTCGAAGTCCGCCGCCGGCTGCGCACCTCGCGCCAGTGCATGATGCCGCTCGAAGGCCGCGGCGTGCTGTGCTGGTGGGACACGCGCCTGGACCAACTGGTGATGGTCAGCGCGGCCCAACTGCCGCACATCAACCGCACCGGGCTGGCCGAGTGCCTGGGCATCGACGAAGGCCGCATCCGCGTGGTCTCGCCCGACGTGGGCGGCGGCTTCGGCTACAAGGGCCTGCTGCTGCCCGAGGAGATCTGCTGCGCGTGGCTGGCCATGCGCCTGCGCCGGCCGGTGCGCTGGCTGGAGGATCGCCGCGAGCACCTGTCGGCCAACGCCAACTGCCGCGAGCACGCCTACGACATCGGCGTGCACGTGGCGCGCGACGGCCGGCTGGTCGGCATCGACTGCGACGCCATCGTGGATTCCGGCGCCTACTCCTCCTACCCGTTCTCGGCCTGTCTGGAAGCCGCGCAGGTGGGCTCGATCCTGCCCGGCCCCTACCGGATGGACAGCTTCGTCTGCCATACCCGCTCGGCCGCCACCAACAAGCCGCCGATCCTGCCCTACCGCGGCGTGGCGCGCACCGGCGTGTGTTTCGCCCTGGAAGTGATGCTCGACATGGCGGCGCGCGAGCTCGGCATCGAGCCCTACGCGCTGCGCGAGCGCAGCCTGGTGCGCAGCGCCGACATGCCCTACACCAACATCACGGGCAAGATCTTCGACTCCGGCGACTACGTCGCCTGCATGAAGACCGCCGTGGCCTCGCTGGACTGGGCCGGCTGGCGCGAGCGCCAGCGCCTCCGCCAGGGCGGCCAGCGGCCGCAGAAGCGGCTGGGCCTGGGCCTGGCGGTGTTCTGCGAACAGGGCGCGCACGGCACCTCGGTCTACCACGGCTGGGGCATTCCCATGGTGCCGGGCTTCGAGCAGTGCCATGTGCGCATGACGCCCGACGGCGTGCTCGAAGTACAGATCGGCGTGCACTCGCACGGCCAGAGCCTGGAGACCACCATGGCGCAGGTCGCCAACTCGGTCATCGGCATCGCGCCGGACCGCGTGCGCGTGCTGCACGGCGACACCGCCACCTCGCCCTACTCCACCGGCACCTGGGGCTCGCGCTGCGCCGTGATGGCGGGCGGCGCGGTCGGCACCGCCTGCGAACAGCTCGGCGAGCGCCTGAAGACCATCGCCGCCGGGCTGCTGGACGTCGAGCGCGATGCGCTGGTCTTCGTCGAGGGCGGGCTGGCCACGCAGGACGGCACCCGCACGCTCACGCATGCCGACATCGCGCACACCTGGTATCGCGCACCGCAGCGCCTGCCGGCCGGCGTGGACCCGGGCGGCCTCGCGCTGACCGCCGGCTATCGCATGCAGCCCGATGCCGGCACCTTCAGCTACGCCTGCCACGCCTGCGTGGTCGAAGTCGATACGCTCACCGGCCAGACCCGGCTGGTGAACTACGTGGTCTGCGAGGACGGCGGCGTGCTGCTCAACCCCATGGTGGTCGAAGGCCAGTTGCTGGGCGGCCTGGCCCAGGGCATCGGCACGGCGCTGTACGAGGAAATGCCCTTCGACGGCGAAGGCCAGCCGCTCGCCTCCACGCTGGCCGACTACATGATTCCGGGCGCCGGCGAAATGCCCCCGCTCACCCTCGAACACATGCAGACGCCCAGCCCCTTCAGCAAGTTCGGCCAGAAGGGCATCGGCGAAGGCGGCGCGATCGCGCCGCCCGCGGCCATCGTCAACGCGATCAACGACGCCCTGGCCGGCATCGGCGCGGAGGTGCTGGAAGTGCCCGCCAGCCCCGAGCGCGTGCTCGCGGCCATCGCCCGCGCCCCGGAGGCCGCATGAAGGCCGCCGCATACCGGCTGCACAGTGCCGCGAACCTCGCCGACGCGCGCGCCCTGCTCGCCGAGGACGAGTTCAACAAACCGATAGCGGGCGGCCAGTCGCTGGGCGCCATGCTCAATCTGCGCCTGGCGCGCCCGGGCAGCCTGGTCGATCTGGACCCGCTGGCCGAACTGCGCCGCGCCGCCATCGTGGGTGACGCCCTGGAACTCGGCGCCATGGTCACGCATGCCGCGATCGAGGACGGTGCGGTGCCCGATGCGACCGCCGGCATGCTGGCGCACGTGGCCCGCGGCATCGCCTACCGCGCCGTGCGCAATCGCGGCACGATCGGCGGCAGCCTGTGCCACGCGGACCCGGCCGCGGACTGGATCTGCAGCCTGCCGGCGCTCGGCGCGCAGGCCATCGTCGAGGGTCCGGACGGCCGGCGCGAGGTGCCGGTGGGGCAGTTCATCCGCTCGGCCTTCGATCCGGATCTCGCGCCCGGCGAGATCCTCGTCGCCGTGCGCGTGCCGGCGCTCTCCACGGACGCCGCCTGGGGCTATCGCAAGTTCTGCCGCAAGCGCGGCGAGTTCGCCTCGGCCATCGTGGCCGGCGTGCGCGACAGCGCGCGCGGCGTCGAGCGCCTGGTCTTCGGCGCGCTCGACGGCGCCCCGGTGGTACTCGAGATGCCCGGCCTCTACGAATGCGACCCGGCAGCCCTCGTCGGCACCGTCGCCGAGCAGTGCAGCGCCAGCCAGCGCGGCCTCTACGCCGACCTCACCGCCCAGGTGCTCGCCGACATCCAGGGCCGGCCCCGCCGGACCGATCGCCAGGAAACCGACGCATGACGATTCCGATTCTCTCCCTGCCCGTCGAGACCGTGCCGGTGGCGCTCACCGTCAACGGCCGCGAGTACACGCTGCAATGCGAGACCCGCACTCACCTGGCCGACGCGCTGCGTGAGCACTGCGGCCTCACCGGCACGCACATCGGCTGCGAGCACGGCGTGTGCGGCGCCTGCACGGTCGAGGTGGACGGCGCGCCGCAGCGCGCCTGTCTGCAGTCGGCCCAGCGCTTCGCCGGCAAGGCCGTCACCACTGTCGAAGGACTGGACGACGACCCGCTCGCCGAGCTGCTGCGCGCCGCCTTCTCGGCCCAACATGCCCTGCAGTGCGGCTATTGCACGCCCGGCATGCTCATGACTGCGCGCGACATCGTGCGCCGCCTGCCCGACGCCGACGAAGCCCGCATCCGCGAGGAACTCGCCGGCAACCTGTGCCGCTGCACCGGCTACCAGGGCATCGTGCGCGCCATCCAGCAGGTCCTCGCCATCCAACGCTCGCAGGAAACGCCACATGCAGCTTGAACAATCCTTCGTCGTCGACGCCGCCCCGGACACCGTCTGGGCCGCGTTCCACGACCCCGCCCTCCTGGTTGCCTGCCTGCCCGGCGCGTCCCTGCGCGGCGAGGTCGAAGGCGACCAGGTGCCGCTCACCTTCAAGGTGAAGCTCGGCCCGATCGCCGCGGCCTTCGCCGGCGAGGGCCGGCTCGCGCTGGACGAGGCCGCCAGATCCGGCAGCTTCACCGGCCAGGCCATCGATGCGCGCAGCAACAGCCGGGTCAAGGGCGAAGCGAGCTTCACCACCCGTGCGCAGGAGGGCGGCACCCAGGTCGGCGTGGCCGTGACGTTCACCATCACCGGCTCGCTCGCCCAGTTCAGCCGCGAGGGCATCGTGCGCGCGCTCGGGGACCAATTGACCCAGCAATTCGCGGCCAATCTGCAGGCGCGCCTGGCCGGGATGCCGACGGCCGCGCCGGCGCCCGCCGAGGCGGCGCAGCCCGAGCTACCGCTCGAGATGGATACGCCCGCCGAGACCGCCGGCACCGAGATCACGGCCGGGCCCGCGGCGCCGTCACCCTCTGCAAGCGCGACGACGCTGGACGCCGCAACGGCCAGCGGCCCGGCCACACCGCCGGCGTCCGCCGCACAACCTGCGCAACCCGGGCAATCAGCGCAGCCAGGACCATCGGCACAACGCCCCCAGCCCGCCGACGAGGCGCCTGCGCTCAATCTCTTCAGCCTGATCGGCGCCATGCTGCGCGACTACTGGCGCCGCCTGTTCAAGAAGGGGCGCGCCTCGTGAACGCCGGCCTGGCCCCCGCCGCCCTGCAGGGCGCCCGGCTGACGGGTGTGCGCCAGCGCGCCCAGGCCGTGCCGGCGGTGCCAGCGGACGTGCTGTTGCATGCCGGACCGCCCTACGCCGATGGCGCCGCCCCTGCCCCCGTGCGCAATGCGGCCGCGCAAGCACTGGTCTACGAGGGCGCGGCCAACGACCTCGCGCATGGCCTGCGCCTGCTCGCTGACGGCGCCTACCGGCTCGCCCCGGCGCAGGATCACGGCGTCGTCACGCCCCTGGCGCAGGTGGTGTCCGCCAGCATGCCGGTGTTCGCGGTCGGCGACGAGGCGCTCCTGATCCACGCGCCGGTGCTCGAGGGCGCGCCGCCGGCGCTGCGCTTCGGCGCCCCCGATCCGGCCTGCGTCGCCGCCCTGCATGCGGCGGCCGCGGACGCACTGGGCCCGCTCGCGGCCCATCTCGCCGGCAAACCGGTCCAGATCCACGACCTGGCAGTGCAGGCGCTGGCCCAGGGCGACGAGTGCCATGCCCGCACGGGTGCGGCCAACGCGGCCCTGGTGGCGGCACTGGCCGGCCTTGCCGGCGACTGCCGAGCGCGCATCGGCGCCAATCCTGGCTACGTACTGCCGATCCTGATGGCGGCCTGTGCCTGGGCGCTGCGCCGCCACGGCGAGATCGAGGCGGTCGGCGGCAACGGCGTCGCGTTCGGCCTGCGCCCGCGCGGCCAGGCCGCCTGGCGCACCGTGCCGGCCACAGCCCCGGTGGGCACCGTGATGCGCCCGGAATTGCCGGCGCTCGGTGCGATCGGCGACAGCGCCGTGATCGACTTCGCCGGGCTCGGCGGCCAGGCGCTGGCGGCTGCTCCCGCGCTGCGCGCCGAATGGGCGGCGTGCCTGCCCGCCGACTGGGCCGCACGCCGGGCGCTGTGCGACGCCGCGAGCGGCCTGGTCAGCCTCGCCCGCGTCGCGGACACCGCGCTCGTCCCGATCGTCCACCTGGCCATCGTCGGCGCCGACGCGCGCGGCGGGCTCGCCGGCCGCGGTTTCTACCTGCCGTCCCCCGAGCTATTCCGATTCCTGTCTGCGGAGCATCCAGCATGAGCGAGTCTGTCCTCCCATCCACCGCGCCGGTGCCGTCGGCCCGCGGCCTGGGCGGCGCGGTGGCCATCGTCACCGGCGGCGCCGGCGGCATCGGGCTGGCCATCGCCGGCCACCTCGCACGCGAAGGCGCGCACGTCGTGATTGCCGACCGCAGCGCAGCCCAGGCCAGCGCGGCGCAGTTGGCCGGCGAGGGCCTGAGCGTGAGCGGCATCGACGTGGACGTGGCCAGCGAGCGCGACGTCCAGGCCATGGTCGCGCATGCCGAGGCCAGCCACGGCCGGCTCGACATCCTGGTCAACAACGCCGGCATCTATTCATCGCTCACGCCCAAGCCTTTCAGCGAGCTCACCGCGGCCGAGTGGCGCCAGGTGTTCGACGTGAATGTGATCGGCCTGTTCCTGTGCTGCCAGCGCGCGGCGCCCGCCATGCGCCGTGCCGGCGGCGGACGCATCGTGAACATCTCCTCCGGCGTCGCCTTCAAGGGCAACCCGCTGATGGCGCACTACGTGGCCAGCAAGGGCGCGGTGATCTCGCTCACCCGGGCGCTGGCCACCGAAATGGGTCAGGACAACATCCTGGTCAACAGCGTCGCGCCGGGCTTCACGCTGAGCGACGGCGTGCTGAACAACGCCACCCTCGTCGACGGCGTGAAGGGCCCCTCGCTCAAGGGCCGCGTGCTCGGCCGCGCCATGTACCCCGACGATCTGGTCGGCGCGGTCGCCTTCTTCGCCGGCAGCGGCGCGGGCTTCATCACCGGCCAGACCCTGGTGGTCGACGGCGGCGCCTACTACCACTGAGGCCAGCATCATGTCGCTATCGATCCCGGTCATCGATCTGGAACCCGCCCTGCGGGGCAGCGCCGCCGAACGGCTGCGCACGGGCCGTCTGATCGACCAGACCTGCCGGCACATCGGCTTCTTCACGATCAAGGGCCACGGCGTCGACCCCGTCCTGATCCGCACGCTGCGCAAGCAGGCCTACGCCTTCTTCGAGCAGCCGCTCGCCGAGAAGCAGCGCGTGGCGCCCGCCGACGCCGGCACACCGCGCGGCTACCGTGGCCTGGGCTTCGACTCGCTCGCCCGCGGCAACGCGCTCGACGCGCCCGCCGACATCAAGGAGTACTACCACTTCGGCCGCGAGCGCTGGCCGCAGACGCCCTACTACACCGAGGGCGAAGGCCGGCGCTACTTCATCCCCAACCTGTGGCCGGCGTCGCCCGCGGGCTGGGCGGCCACCGCCGAGCGCTACTACCTCGCGCTGGAAAAGCTCACCGGGGAAATGATGCAGCTCGCCGCGCTGGGCCTCGATCTGCCGGAAGACTTCTTCCAGGACAAGATCGACCGGCACATCACCGCCATGCGCATCAATCACTATCCCGCGCAGGCGGTGGCGCCGGCGCCCGGACAGTTGCGCGCCGGCGCGCACACCGACTACGGGCTGCTCACCATCCTCAACGGCGAGAACAAGCCCGGCGGCCTGGAAGTGCTCACCCGCGGCGGCGACTGGATTCCGGTCGAGACCGAGCCCGACACCTTCGTGGTCAACATCGGCGACCTGCTCATGCGCTGGACCAACGACCGCTGGGTGTCGAACACGCACCGGGTCATCAACCCGCCCGAGGGCACGGCGCCGGATGCGCGGCTGTCCGTGGCCTTCTTCCACCACCCGAACTACGACGCTCTCGTCGAATGCATTGCCCCGCCGGGGCTCGCCAAGTATCCCCCCGTGCTGTCCGGCGAGTACCGCGACCTGAAGTACCGCCAGACGCGCGTCTGAGCGTCCGCCTGCTCACCCTCCTCTCCTGAATGGAGCGCCTTCATGAAGAAGACCCGCGTTTTCGCCGCCATCGCCAGCAGCTTCGTGCTCGGCGCCGCCGCCCAGGCAGACACCATCAAGATCGGCGTATCCCAGCCGCTGACGGGCCCGGTGGCCGCCTCGGGCACGTATGTGGCCAACGGCGCCCGCCTGGCCGCCGAGCATCTGAACGCCAACGGCGGTGTGCTCGGCAAGCAGATCGAGCTCGTCGTCGAAGACAACAAGTCCAACCCGCGCGAGGCGGTCAACACCGCCGAGAAGCTGATCCTGCGCGACAAGGTGCCGGTCATGATCGGCGCCTGGGGCTCGACCTTCACGCTGGCCACCATGCCCAAGCTCGAGGAATACGGCGTGCCGATGGTGGTCGAGACGGCCTCCTCCTCGAAGATCACCACCGCGGGCAACCCCTGGGTATTTCGCATCAGTCCGACCTCGAGGATGGAGGCGCAGGCCTTCGCCAAGCAGTTGAGCACCTTCGATCCGCCGATCAAGAAGGTCGACTTCCTGTCGGTGAACAACGACTGGGGGCTGGGCGCCGCCACCGAGTTCAAGGCCATGTTCGAAGCCAACGGCATCGACGTGGGCCGCACCGAGACCGTCTCGCAGGACGCCACCGACCTGTCGGCGCAATTGAATGCGCTGCGCAACACCGGCTCGGATACGCTGATCGTTACCTCCGGCGTGGAGCAGCTCACGCTGGCCATCCGCCAGGCTTCCGAGCAGCGCCTGCCCCAGCGCATCATCACCACCGGCGGCTCGTTTCCCGAGCAGTTGCTCGACAACCCGGGCCCGAAGGGTTACGTCAGCACGCACCTGCTGTTCTTCTCGCCCTGGACGGCGGACAAGGCGCTGCACCCCGAGATCGCCAAGGCCTACATGGAAGGCTGGAAGGCGAAGAACTATCCCTTCCCCGGCCTGACCGAGGGCTTTCGCGGCTATGACGCCGTGCTGACCGTGGCCAAGGCGATCGAGCTGGCCGGCGAGGCCGAGCCCAAGGCGATCCGCGACGCGCTCTGGAAGACCGAAGTCGCCGGCATCAACGGCGACATCGCCTTCGTCAAGGACGGCCCCGAAGGCAAGGAAAGCGGCCAGAACCAGCCGAACGTCTACGTCGTCCAACTGCAGGACGGCAAGGTCACCGCCCAGTAATACCCGCGCGCCGAGTCCGTGGCCGCCGCGCCGGCTGCGGCCCGGCGGCGCGTCCTCGCATTTTTTTTCCGCGAATGCGCGGCCGGCCAGCCCGCATCCCTCCGGAGACACACCCGTGGATCAGTTCCTGCAACACCTCGTCAACGGCATGGTGCTGGGCGGCACGTACGCGCTGCTCGGCATCGGCCTGACGCTGGTCTTCGGCATCATGCGCGTGGTGAACTTCGCTCACGGCGAGTTCTACGCGCTCGGCGCCTACATGGCCTATGCCGCCGTTTCCCTGCTCAACCTGCACTTCTTTGCCGCGCTCCTCTTTGCCGCCGCCATCGGCTTCGTGTTCGGCTGGGCGATCGAGTTCGTGCTGCTGCGCCGCTGCAAGCTCGAGAACATCGACGAAGTCATGCTGATCATGATCGGCGTGATGATCTTCATGCAGAACGCCGAGCTGCTGGTCTGGGGCGGCGTGGCCAAGATCGTCCCCTCGCCCTTCTCGCAGGAACCGCTGGTCCTGGGCAACGTCTCGCTGTCGCCCACGCGCCTGTTCGTGCTGGTCTGCGCCGCCCTGCTGCTGGTGGTGTTCTACCTGATCATCGAGCGCTCGCGCCTGGGCCTGGCGATGCGCGCCACGTTCCAGGACCGCGACGCGGCCAAGATCGTCGGCGTCAACGTCTCGCGCATCTACACCCTCACCTTCGCGCTGGGTTCGGCGCTGGCCGCCATCACCGGCGCGCTGCTGGGGCCCATCTTCGTCGTCAGCCCGACCATGGGCGACCTGGCGAGCCTGAAGGCATTCGCCATCGTGATCCTGGGCGGGCTGGGCAACATCGGCGGCGCCGCGCTCGGCGGCTTCGCCCTGGCGATGATCGAGGAGTTCGGCGCCGGCTACGTCTCGACCGCCTACCGCGACGCACTGGGCTTTCTCGTCATCCTCTTCGTCATGGTCGTGCGCCCGCAAGGGCTGTTCGCGGTCAAGGAACGGGTGGGCTGAACATGAACCGGACCGTCTTTCTGATCTGCGTGGCGGCCTTCGCGGCGCTGCCGCTGGTCTGGCCCGATCCCTACATGCTGTCGGTGGTGTCCGCCGCTGGGATCATGATCGTGGCCGCGATCAGCCTTAACTTGCTGCTCGGCTTCACCGGCCAGCTCAGTCTGGGCCATGCCGCGTTCTTCGGCATCGGCGCCTACACCAGCGCGCTGCTGGCGCTGGGTTTCGACGTCGGCCTGGGCTTCGGGCTGCGCGTCGAGGTCGAGCCCAAGCCCGTCTGGTTCGCCTTCGCCATGGGCATCGTGGTGGCGGGCTTCTTCGGCTGGCTCATCGGCAAGCTGGCGTTTCGCGTGCGCGGCGCCTATTTCGTGATCGTCACGATCAGCTTCGCACAGGTGATGCGCATGGTCGCGCTGAACTGGGTGGACCTCACGGAAGGCCCGATGGCCCTGGTGTCGATCCCGCCGCTCACGGTGTGGCTGCCGGGCGAAGGCGTGGTACCCATCGTCAGCAAGGCCGCGACCTACTGGCTGGTGCTGGCGGTGGGCGTGCTCGCCTATGTCCTGGTGGCGCGCCTGGTGCACAGCCGCATCGGGCGCGCGGTGATCGCGCTGCGCGAGAACGAGACGCTCGCCAAGTCGATCGGCATCCCGGTCACCTACTACCTGGTGATCGCCTCGGTGGTCTCGGCCGGCATCGCCGGCGCCGCCGGGGGCCTGTACGCCCACACGGTGCGCATCATCGACCCCGACGTGTTCCTCTTCATCTACACCATCACGATGGTCATCATGGTGATCTCCGGCGGCAAGGGCACGCTTGCCGGGCCGGTGGTCGGCGGCATCATCTTCGGGCTGCTGCCCGAGGTGCTGCGCGGCACCGTCGCGCCCGAGGTGCAGTGGATGCTGTATGGCGCGCTGATGGTGGCGCTGCTGCTGTTCCTGCCCAGGGGCATCGTGCCGGCATGCGCCGGTCTCGCGCGCCGCCTGCGCCCCCGCCGTCCGGGCCCCGGGCAGCCGGCAGCCGGACGCGCGGCCGGCGTCCCACCACCGGCCGGCAAGCCGGCCACCCGAGGAGCCGGATCGTGAGCGCACTGCCCAAGAACGCCGACGCCCCCGTCCTGGAGCTGTCCGGCATCACCATGCGCATCTCCGGGCTGGTCGCGCTGAACGACGTGAGCTTCAGCGTGCAGCCCGGGCACATCGTCAGCCTGATCGGCCCCAACGGCGCGGGCAAGACCACGGCCTTCAACGTGATCTCCGGCTACATGCGCCCCACCGCCGGCAGCGTGGCGCTGTTCGGCGAGAACATCGTGGGCCTGCCGCCGCACCGCATCGCCGCGCGCGGGCTGGTGCGCAGCTTCCAGCGCACCAGCGTGTTCAACCAGAGCACAGTGTTCGACAACGTGCTCACCGCCTTGCACATGCAGGGCAAGGCCGGCCTGTGGCAATCGATGCTGCGCCTGCCGGGATTCCTGCGCGAAGAACGTTCGCTGCGCGAGGAGGCCGCGCAGATGCTCGACTTTCTCGGCCTCGCGCACCGGGCGAACGACCTGGCCAGCAACCTCGCATATGGCGAACAGCGCCTGCTGGGGGTGGGCATCGCGCTCGCCGCCAAGCCCCGGCTGCTGCTGCTGGACGAACCGGCGGCCGGCCTGAATCCGTCCGAGACGCAGGCGTTCAAGGACATGATCCGGCGCATCGGCGACAGCGGCATCACGGTGCTGCTGGTCGAACACGACATGCACATGGTGATGTCGATCTCCGACGACATCGTCGTGCTCAACCAGGGCCTGCGGATCGCCGCCGGCAAGCCGCAGGACATCCAGCAGAACCCGGAAGTCATCCGCGCCTACCTCGGATCAGGATTGAAACGTGCTCAAGATTGAAGACATCGTCGTGCGCTACGGCACTACCGTGGCGGTGGATCGCGTTTGCCTGCACGTGGAGGAAGGCGAGTTCGTCACGCTGATCGGCTCGAACGGCGCCGGCAAGTCGAGTACCCTGCGCGCGATCAGCGGGCTCGAGCCGCTGGCCGGCGGCAGGATCAGCTTCGAGGGCCACCCCATCGGCGCGGCGCGGCCGCAGGACATCATCGATCTGGGGATCGCCCACTGCCCGGAGGGACGCCGCGTGTTCCCCCACCTCACGGTGCGCGAGAACCTGGAAATGGGCGCCTACCGGCGCACCGACCGCCAGCGCGTGAAGGACGACATCGAGCGCATGTTCGACCGGTTCCCGCGCCTGCGCGAGCGCATGCAGCAGCCGGCCGGCACGCTCTCGGGCGGCGAACAGCAGATGCTCGCCATCGCGCGCGCCCTGATGTCGCGTCCGCGCCTGGTCATGTTCGACGAACCCTCGCTGGGCCTGGCGCCCAACTTCGTCGAGCAGGTGTTCCAGTTGGTGGTCGATATCCGCGCCGGCGGCACCACGGTGCTCATGGTCGAACAGAACGCGTATGCGGCGCTGGAACTGTGCGATCGCTCCTATCTGCTGGAGACCGGCCGGGTGGTCTATGCCGGCACCGCCGAGCAGATGCTCGCCAACCCCGATATCCGCAAGGCGTATCTGGGCGGCTGAGCCGCGGGCCGTGCGGTGCGCTAGAGCCTGAACTGGACCGCGCCCGCGTCGTTGTTGGCCTCGACCAGGCGAATCAGCTTGAGCATGACCTCGTCGCGCTCGGCGGGCGGCAGCGGCTCCAGCGTGCGGTCGTGCGCGCGCTGCACCGCCGGCGCCATCTTCTTGACCAGGCTGCGGCCGGCGCGCGCCAGCTTGACCAGCCGCACGCGGCGGTCGTGGGGGTCGGCGCGCCGCGTGACCAGCCCGCGCGCGTGCAGCCGCGTCAGCACCTCGGCCACGGTCGTGCGCTCGAGCCCCACCTCGCGCGCGATCGAGATCTGGTCCATCTCGCCGCGGCGCGCCAGCGCGGTCATCAGACTGTACTGGACCGGCGTGATGCCGAACTCCTGGGTTTCCTCCAGGAACAGCGCGGTGTGGATCTGATGCAGACGGCGGATCAGAAAGCCCGGCCGCACCAGCAGGGGCGAGCGGCTGCGGGCCTGCTCCAGTTGCCCGGCCGATGCCGATGCGGCGCCGGGCTCGGCTTCAGGCAGGCTGGCCGGGGCGAGGGCAGAGGCAGGCGCACCTGCGTGAGACGGGAGAGCTTGGGGGGCGGGATCGGCAGGCAACATGGACGGCGAGCGCTTCGGATGTGGCGGGAAGGCGGTCTTGCCGCGCCAGCCCGGGGCTGGTGCGGACGTGGCGACGGCGCTCATGGCGCGTGTGCCGACGCCAATTATGAGGTATGCCACGCATCAAGGCAAAAACTGCATCCGCCCCCATGGCGGCAATGGACGCCGCGCACCAGCGCCGAATTATTGCAAAAAAAAGTTTCCCGGAGCGCGCCCGCCACATGCGCAGAAAATCGGGGTGAAATTAAGTCGTATTCTGACGCCAAACTGACAATCAGGTTACATAAGCAAGATATCACTTACGTATCGTCGTGATTTTCTCGAGGCGAAGAATAAAAATCCCGCAGCGCGCTCGCGGGCCATGCCCGGAGATCGGCGTGCCGTCCCTTTTCTGGAGAGTTTCCATGCAAGAGTTGACCCTGCAAGAAATCAATGAAGTGTCCGGCGGTGGCCTCGGCTGGGGCGCGGTGCCCGGCGCCGTGCCTCCCGGCAGCTTCGGCAACGGCATCACGTACTCCAATTCGTTCTCCAACGGCTGGAGTCTGAACGCCGGCTTCAACAAGACCAGCGGCGGTTTCACCCTGACCTACGCATGGTGAGCGCGGACAGCCCGATCGCGCCGGGGCTGACGCCGCTCACCCCGGAAGAAACGCAAGCCGTTGCCGGCGGGGTCACCGCCGGTCCCGACGGCCAGGGCTGCACCGAGCCGCGGCGCGCGCAGAACGCGCAATAGCGCCGGCGCCCGCTGCGGCCCGGCCGGCCGAGCGCCCCGCATCGCGGGGCGCTTTTCCTTTGCCCGCGCACCGCCCACCCGCATGACACTGTTCCGCAAAGAAGCGCTCGCCGGCAGGCAGAACCGGTGGCTGGGCGAAATCGTCCTGGTGCGGCCGCTGCCGTTGACGCTGCTCACCGGCGTGGCCGTCGCCTTCGCGCTCGCGCTGCTCGCCTTGCTGATCTGGGGCAGCTATACCAAGCGCACCACGGTGAGCGGCATGCTGGTGCCCCATGGCGGCCTGGTCAAGCTCTACGCGCCCGAGCCGGCCACCGTCCTGGAACGGCACGTCGCGGAAGGCCAAGCCGTCAGGCGGGGCGACACCCTGTTCGTGCTGTCCGGCGAGCGGCGCAGCGCCATGCTCGGCGAGACCCATGCCGCCATCGTGCGCCAGGTCGAGCAGCGCCAGGCCAGCCTGCGCAGCGAAATCGCGCAGACGCGGCGGTTGCACACGCAGGAAACCGCCGGGCTGCAGGCACGGCTGCGCACGATGGAACAGGAGGCCGCGCGCCTGGACGACCAGTTGGCCCTGCAGCGCGACCGCGTGGCGCTGGCTCGCACGACCGTCGCCCGCTACGAAGCGCTGATGCGCCAGGACTACATCGCGCGCGAGCAGTTGCAGCAGAAACAGGAAGAACTCCTCGACGTCCAGGCGGGGCAGCGAGCGTTGCAGCGCGAACGCCTGTCGCTGGGACGCGAAATCGACGCGCACCGCACCGAACTGGACGGCCTGGCCGCCCGGCACGACAACCAGATCGCTCAGCTCGATCGGTCCCTGGCGGCGCTGGACCAGGAACGCCTGGAGACCGAGGCGCGGCGCAGCCTGGTCCTGGCCGCGCCGCGCGATGGCCAAGCGACCGCGGTGCTGGCCGAGGCCGGACAGACCGTGGGCAGCGAGCGGCCTCTGCTGAGCATCGTGCCGCAGGACGCGCCGCTGCACGCCGAACTGTACGCGCCCAGCCGGGCGATCGGCTTCGTGCGCACGGGCGACCCGGTGCGCCTGCGCTTTGCCGCCTACCCCTACCAGAAATTCGGCCACCAGACGGGCGTGGTGCAGTCCGTGGCGCTCACCGCCCTGCCCCGGGACGAATGGGACGCCGTGCGCAGCAGCACCGGCGCGGCCGGCAACGAGCCGCTGTATCGCATCATCGTCAGTCTCGCACGGCAGAGCATGCCGGCCTACGGCGCCGAGCATGCGCTGCAGGCCGGCATGACGCTCGAAGCCGACATCCTGCACGAGAACCTCAAGCTGTACGAATGGGTGCTCGAGCCGCTGCGCACACTCTCCGGGAAGCTCTGACCGATGGATCACCGCCTTTCGTTCGGCCTGGGCCGCAAGCTGCCGCTGGTCCTGCAGGCCGAGGCCGCCGAATGCGGCCTGGCCTGCCTGGCCATGATCGCCGGATATCACGGCCATCACACCGACCTCATGACCCTGCGCCGGCGCTTCGCGCTGTCGCTCAAGGGGGCCACGCTGGCGCACCTGATCCAGGTCGCAGGCGGCCTGGGGCTGGCCAGCCGGCCGCTCAAGCTCGATCTGGAGCACCTGGACCAGTTGCGCCTGCCCTGCCTCCTGCACTGGGACTTCAATCACTTCGTGGTGCTCAAGGAAGTCGGGCCGCGCTCAGTGGTCATACACGATCCCGCCTCGGGCATCCGCACCTGCTCCCTGGCCGAAGTCTCCCGCTCTTTCACCGGCGTCGCGCTGGAACTGTGGCCCGGCCCGGAGTTCAGGCGCGAAGAGAACCGGCAGCGCATGCGGCTGCGCCAGTTGATGGGGCGCGCGCACGGCCTGCTGCGTTCGCTCGGCCAGGTCCTGCTGCTCGCGCTGGCGCTGGAAATCTTCACGATCGTCAGCCCGTTCTTCCTGCAGTGGGTCATCGACAATGTGCTGGTATCGGGCGACCGCGACCTGCTCACCACGCTGGCCATCGGCTTCGGCCTGCTCATGCTGATGCAGCAGGCGGTGAGCTTCGTGCGCGGCTGGGCGCTCATGTATCTGGGCACCAGCCTGAGCATGCAGTGGCGCATCAACGTGTTCTCGCACCTGCTGCGCCTGCCGGTCGCCTACTTCGAAAAGCGCCACCTGGGCGACGTCGTCTCGCGCTTCGGCTCGGTCGACACCATCCAGCGCACGCTGACCACCTCCTTCCTGGAGGCCCTGCTGGACGGCGTGATGGTGCTCGCCACGCTGCTGCTGATGTTCCTCTACAGCAGCCTGCTGGCCTGGATCGCGGTGGCCGCCATGGCGCTCTACGCGCTGGCGCGCTGGGTCTGGTACGCGCCCATGCGTCATGCCACCGAGGAACACATCGTGCACGCGGCCAGGCAACAGACGCACTTTCTGGAGACCGTGCGCGGAATCAAGACGGTCAAGCTCTTCATGCGCCAGGAGGAGCGGCGCGCGAGCTGGATCGCCCTGCTGGTCGATCAGCTCAACGCCGATCTGCGCACGCAGAAGATGACGCTGCTCTATCGCGCCGTGAACGGGCTCGCAGTCGGTATCGAGAACATCCTGATCATCTGGCTGGGCGCTCGCCTGGTCCTCGAAGGCAACTTCACGGTAGGCATGCTGATGGCCTTCGTGGCCTACAAGACCCAGTTCTCGACGCGCACCGCGGCCCTCGTCGACAAGCTCGTCGAAGTCAAGATGCTGCAACTGCAGGGCGAGCGTCTGGCCGACATCGTCTTTACCGCCCCCGAGGAAACCGCCGCCGCCGAGCCGCCGGCCGAGCACGGGCCGCCGCCCAGCCTGGAAGTGCGCAACCTGCGCTTTCGCTACAGCGAACAGGAACCGTGGATCCTCGACGGCGTGTCCTTCAGGATAGAGCCGGGCCAGTCCGTGGCCATCGCCGGCCCCTCGGGGGGCGGCAAGACGACGCTGCTCAACGTGCTGCTGGGCGTCCTGCCGCCGACGGAGGGCGAAGTGCTGCTGGACGGACACGACGTGCGGCGCCTGGGCCTGGACGCCCTGCGCCGGATCACCGGCACCGTGCTGCAGGACGACGTCCTTTTCGCCGGCTCGATCGGCGAGAACATCAGCTTCTTCGACGCCGCCCCCGACCGCGCACGCATCGAGACCTGCGCGCGGCTGGCCGCGGTCCACGCGGACATCGCAGCGATGCCGATGGGCTACAACACCCTGGTCGGCGACATGGGCACGGTGCTCTCGGGCGGCCAGAAGCAGCGCATCCTGCTTGCCCGGGCGCTGTACAAGCAGCCGCGCCTGCTCTTCCTGGACGAGGCCACCAGCCACCTGGACCTGGCCCGCGAGGCCCAGGTCAACGCCGCCGTCGGCGGGCTGGACATGACCTGCATCATCGTCGCGCACCGGCCCGAGACCATCCGTTCGGCGCAGCGCGTGCTGGTCCTGGTCGACGGCCGCATCCGGCACGAGCAAGACGGCGCCGGCATGACTCCGGCGCCTGCCGCGAAGGCCGTGCCGTGAACCCGGCGCGCGTGGCCCGCGCCGGCACACCCGCGTCCGCCCGCGCGCGCGCGGCGCTCCTGCGAGCCGCGGGCACGGCGCTGCTCGGTCTGGCCCTGCCGGGCGCGGCGCTCGCTGGCTGGCTCGACGACCCATTGGACGCGATGCCGCCGGTACTCGCCGAGGCGCGCATGGAGCCGGCGGCCGCCGGCAGCCCGGCATGCGATGACGCGGCCGCCCTGCCCCGGCCGCTCACGCTCGCCGATGCCGTGCAGAGGGCCCTCTGCCAGCACCCCCGCACCCGCCAGGCGTGGGCCTGGATCGCCCGCGAAGCCGCAGCGGTGGGCGTGGCGCGCAGCGCCTACCTGCCCACCCTGGACGCCACCGCCTCGGTCGCCCACGCGGAACAGACCGTGCGCTATCCGGACCTGCCGGGCCTGAGTTCGGAACTGCGCGCGCGCAGCACCCAGGCCGGACTGCAGCTCAACTGGGTCCTCTACGACTTCGGACTGCGCGCGGCCCATCTCGAACGCGCGCGACAAATACTCAATGCAGCGAGCGCCGCACGCAGCCGCGACGTCCAGGCGGTGTTCCTGGAGACCGCCGAGGCCTACCGCGAGCTGCAGGCCGCGCGGGCCCTGGCGCAGGCCCGCCGCGACGCGCTCGCTATTGCGCAGCAGAGTCTGGACGCCGCCGAGGGACGGCACGCCGGCGGCGTGGGCTCGCTGTCCGACCGCCTGCTGGCCGAGACCTCTTACGGCGAAACCCGGCTGCGGCTGGCCGAGGCCGAAGGCGAAGAACGCCGGCTGTCGGGCCGGCTCGCCAGCCTGCTCGCGCTGGCCGCCTGGCAGCCGCTGGAACTCAGCCCGCTGCAGCAGGAGGCGCCGCCGGGCTCCGGCTTCGATCAGGCCGTCGATAGCCTGATCGGGGAGGCGATGCGCACGCATCCCGAGGTGCGCGAGGCGCAGGCGCAACTGCTCGCCGCGCAGGCCGAGGCCCGGGCCGCGCGCGCCGAAGGCCGTCCGCGCATCTCGCTGTTCGCCACCGCCGATCGCCAGGACACGCCCATAGAGCGGGTCTCCAGCCGCCAGGTCATTCGTAACCAGGTCGTCGGGCTGCAGGTGAGCATCCCGCTGTTCGAAGGCTTCGCCGGCGGATACCGGGCGCGCGGCGCGCAGGCCGAGATCGAGGCGCGCGAAGCCGCGCTGGCCCAGGCCGAGCAGGACGTGGCCATGAACGTGTGGGACAGCTACCAGGCGATGCGCATGGAAACCGACCGCCTGGAAGCCAGCCAAATGCTGGCAGAAATCGCCGGGCGCTCCCACGAGGTCGCGGAGGGCCGGTACAAGGCCGGTGTCGGCAGCATGCTGGAACTGCTCGCCGCGCAGAACAGCCTGCTCGAAGCGCGCCAGGCGCAGGTATCGGCGCTGGCACGCTGGCACACCGCGCGGCTGCGGCTGGGCGCGCACCTGGCCAGGCTCGGCACGACGCCGCCCTGAGCGCAGAGGGTCGCCGGGCTTGCGCCCGGCGCGGGTTCAGAAACGCATGGTGAGCCCGGCCTGCCAGGAGTTCAGACCCGGGTTGGGATGCTTGATGCCGGCGTTGGAGAAGTGCGAAAGGCGCACACCCAAGCGCATCTGGTCGGTGAGCTGGTAGCCCACGCCGAGGTGGTCGCCGAACTGGAAGGCCGTGCTCAGGTTGTCGTCGCCCAGAGTGGTGTGGTTGAAGGCCGTGGCGCCGACGCCCGCTTCCACGAACAAGCGCGGCGTGAGCCACCACTGGAACATCGGGATGGCGCTGAACTGCCAGAGCTTGTCGCGGCCCGGCCCATCGTAGTTGCGCACGTGCCAGTACGACACGCCGAACTCGCCGACCAGATCGATGCGCGTGCCGCCGATCGGATAGGACCAGACCGGCGCCGTCTCGTAGTTGACCGTGGCGCGGTGCAACGATCCGTCCATGCCGTACTGCAGGCTCCAGGCACCGGTGCTGGCGGGCCCGGAGGCGGGTTGGGCGAGCGCAGGGGCGCACGCGGACAGCGTGGCCACGATGATGGAGGCACGAAACATCGATAACATGTAAAGACTCCGAAAGGGCGCTGATGATGAAACCGATCGCTGCCCACGCCCAGACCGCGACCTTGGTCCACAATAGCCGACACCGTCACGGCGCCGGGCCGCACAATGGCAATCCCCTCTCACGAGCGCGGCGCCGTCCGCCTGCCTACAATGTGCAGCATGAAACCGATTCCTCGACCCCTGCGCACACTGGCTTTGTGGGCATGTAGTTTAGCCGTAACGCTGCTGCCGGCGCCGCCCGGCGTCCAGGCGGCCGACGTGATCCACGTCGAACCTTCGGCGTTCTCGCCCATCGTGGTCTATGAAGAGAACGGCGAACGCTGCATGACCTTCGGCAGCGTGCGCGCCGCCGGACGCCAGACCTGCGTGGACATCGACGCTCCCTCGCGCATGGTGTTCGCCTACACGCGCATGATGATGAGCGCGCTCTTCATCGAACCCGCCCCCGCGCGCGTGCTCATCGTCGGCCTGGGCGGCGGCACCCTGCCCCGCGCCCTGGCCGAGACGCTGCCCGACGCCGCCATCGACACCGTGGAGATCGACCCGGCCGTGTTGAACGTGGCCCGGGCGCAGTTCGGCTATGCCACCGACGAGCGCCAGCGCGTGTTCATCGAGGATGGGCGCAAGTACGTGCAGGACGCCGCACGGCGCGGCGAACGCTACGATCTGGTCGTGCTCGACGCCTTCGACGTGAACTACATCCCGCCGCACCTGCTCACCCGCGAATTCCTCGAAGAAGTGCGCGGGCTGCTCACGCCGGGCGGCGTGCTCGCCGCCAACACGTTCACCGCCAGCCGGCTCTACCAGCAGGAATCGGCCACCTATGCCGCCGTGTTCGGCGGCTTCTTCAACCTGCGCAGCAACAACCGGGTGATCCTGGCGGTGAACGGCGAGCTGCCCGACGACGCCACCCTGCGCGCGAACGCCGAACGTCTGGCGCCGCGGCTGGCCCGGTACGGCGTGGACATCGAGGCGCAACTGCGCATGTTCTCGCGCGCGCAGGACTGGCCCACCGGGGCGCGCGTGCTCACGGACTCCGCCCCGATCGCGCAGCCTTAGGGGCGTGCGCATCCCGCGCCGTGGCCGGCGGCCCCGGCAGCGCGGTGGCGTGGGATGGAGGCGGTAGCCGGAACGCGTCGGCGCCCCGGGGCAAGTGGGCAGGTGTCCGCTCAGGCCGTCATGGCAGGACCTTGAGATCCTTCACGAACTCGGTGGTGTAGGTCTGCTCCAGCTTCACCTTGGCCGGGTCCAGCAGCTTGGCGTCGACGAGGAAGTCGTAGCTGGCCTTGGCCCGCGCATCGGTGATCACGCCGATGCCGAGCTCGGCCGCGTCGCCGCCCGTGACCACGCCCATCTCCTTGAGCTTGGCGATGCCGTAGGCGAGCTGCTCGTCGCTCATGTTGGGGTTGTCTTTCTTGATCAGGGCGTTGCCGGGCGCGGGGTCGGCGAAGTAGCTTTTCCAGCCTTCGGCGGTGGCCCTGACGAAGGCCGCCACCTGCCCGGGCCGCGCCTTCAGGGTCTTGTCCAGGCACGTGACGGTGGTCGAGTACGCCGGGAAGCCCTGGTCGGCCAGCAGCATTACCGTGCTCTTGACGCCGACCTTCTGGATGGCGAAGGGCTCCGAGGTCAGGTAGCCTTGCTGCGCGGCGTTGCGGTCGCTCAGGAAGGGCTGGATGTTGAAGGTGTAGGGCCGCACTTGCTCGTCGCCCAGGCCGTACTTGAGCTTGAGCCAGGGCCAGAAGCTGCGGCTGGACTGGGCCGCCAGCAGCAGGGTCTTGCCCTTGAGGTCTTCCAGCCGCTTGACGTCCTCGTGCGCGATGATCACGGACGGGTCCTTCTGAAAGAAGGCCGCGACGTTGACCACCGGCAGCCCGCCTTCGCGCATCTGCATCATCTGGATGTCGCTGGAGCCCATGATGCAGTCGGCCTGGCCGGCCGCCATGATCTGGGCCGCGTTGACCTGGGGGCCGCCCATGCGCATGGTGACGTCCAGCCCGTGCTTCTCGTAGAGTCCCTGGGCCAGGGCTTGATAGAAGCCGCCTTGCTCGGCCTGCGCATACCAGTTGGTCATGAAGACGAAGCTGTCGTTGGCCAGGGCGGGGGCCGAGAGGGCCAGGCCCAGCATCAGGGCGCTGAATCTTGCTTTCATGGCGAGGTTTTCCCTTTTTCTCAAACAGCCTTGGCGGCCGTGCCATACGTGGTCCGGTACATCTGGAGCAAGTGTTCGCCGGCGGTGCAGGGCGCGAAGCGCGGCTGCTCGCCGGGCGGCACGGTGCCGGGCACGGCCTCGATGCGCGCGAGGTAGTCCAGGTCGTAGAAGAAGGGGATGGAATAGCGCGGCATGCCCCGCGAGTGCACGTTGCGCACGCGGTGCGGGTTGGAGTGGTACAGCCCGTTGGTCCAGCGCGGGATCATGTCGCCCAGATTGACGACGAAGCAGCCCTCGATGGGCGTGGCGGGCACCCAGTCGCCCTCAGGCGTCTGCACCTCCAGGCCACCATACGCGTCCTGCGCCAGCACGGTGATGGCGCCCCAGTCGGTGTGCGCGCCGGCGCCGAAGGTGCGCTCGTCGGCGCCCTCGGGGTGAGCAGGGTAGCGGATCATGCGCAGCGTGACCATCGGGCTGTGGCCGGTGTGCTCGAAGTAGTTCTCGGGCAGGCCCAGGGACAGCGCCATCAGCTCCATCAAGCGGCGCGTCAGGCCCAGCATGCGCTGGATGTAGGCGTTGCACTGCGCCGGCAGCTCCGGCATTTCGGCGGGCCACTGGTTGTGGCCGTAGAAGTGGTAGCCGGCCCGTACGTAGGGGTGGTCGTCCGGGTAGTCCATGCCGCACTGGAAGCTTTCCTTCACGTCGGGCCGGGCGCTGGCATCCAGCGTCTGGGAGCCCTCGATCTCGAAGCCGCGCATGCCGGGCGAGGCGTACACGTTCAGAGCCTGTCTGGTGGACAAGGGCAAGGCCATGACCTGGCGGGCCAGATCGAACTGCCGGGCGACGACTTCCGGCGGCACGCCGTGGTTGCGCACGTAAAAGAAGCCTGAAGCCATGCTGGCCGCGCGGATGGCCTGCGCCACCTCCACGCTGCAGGGCGCGCCTGGCTGCAGCGCATCGGCCAGGTTGATGATCGGTATCGGATTGGACATGAATGCACCTCGTGGACGGTCAACCAACATTGCCGGTCGCGGAGGTGCCTGAGGCCACCCGCGCCAACGCGTCGATGCGCGACAGAGGTGTGCCGGAGAGTACAAGCGAGGTGCCGGTGAGGCATGGCGAACTCTCATGGCGCACCAAATGCGCACATCAGAGCAATTTCCGAACGCCGGGATGCACGATGCTTGGGCTAACGCGGGCCACGGCGGTGAACGCTTCTACTCTGCTGAGCCAGATGCACGATCTGTGCCAAAAACAGGACGGGTGGGTGGCCCAGCAGCGTGAACACAAATCCCCACTCAGCGTACCGCTTCGTGGGGATCGGGCTGCCCCTCTCATTAAAGCCCGCGGCGAGGCCGCAGGGCGCTTCGGGGCTTCGGCGCGACGTGCCTGGCGGGCAACGTCCGCACGGCAGGGCGAGGCATGCCCCTCGCCCGCGCCGCCTCAGGCGGCCAGACGCTGGGCCAGGCGCTCGCGCACCTCGCGCAGCTCGACCGGAAGCCGCTCGTGCAGCTTCTCGAACAGTTCGTCGTGCAGTGCAAGCTCCTGCGCCCACAGCGCCGCTTCGACGCGCGTGATGCGCTCGAACAGCGGCTGCGGAAAGTCCAGGCCGTTCCAGGCCAGGTCCTCGTAGCCCGGCGTGATGCCGAAGGCGTGCTCGACGCCGTCGGCCTTGCCGTCCAGGCGCTCGAACATCCACTTCAGCACACGCATGTTCTCGCCGAAGCCCGGCCAGACGAACTTGCCGTTCTCGTCGACCTGGAACCAGTTCACGCAATAGATGCGCGGCAGCCTGGCGCCCAGCGACTGCAGGCGCGCGCCCAGCTCGAGCCAGTGCGCGAAGTAGTCGCTCATGTTGTAGCCGCAGAAGGGCAGCATGGCGAAGGGGTCGCGGCGCACCACGCCCTGGGCGCCGACGGCCGCGGCGGTGGTCTCCGAGCCCATGGTGGCGGCCATGTAGACGCCCTCGACCCAGTCGCGGGCCTCGGTGACGAGCGGCACGGTGTTGGAACGGCGCCCGCCGAAGATGAAGGCGTCGATGGGCACGCCGGCGGGATCGTCCCAGGCATCGTCGATGGCCGGGTTCTGCACGGCCGCGACGGTGAAGCGCGCATTCGGGTGCGCCGCCTTGCGACCGCTGTCCGGGGTCCAGTCCTTGCCTTGCCAATCCAGGCAGTGCGCCGGCGCGGGGCCCATGCCTTCCCACCACACGTCGCCGTCGTCGGTGAGCGCAACGTTGGTGAAGATCACGTTCTCGCGCAGCGAGGCCATGCAGTTGTAGTTGGTCTTTTCGCTGGTGCCCGGGGCGACGCCGAAGTAGCCGGCTTCCGGGTTGATCGCGTAGAGGCGGCCATCCTTGCCCGGCTTGATCCAGGCGATGTCGTCGCCCACGGTGGTGATCTTCCAGCCCGGCAGCGAGGCCGGCGGGATCAGCATGGCGAAGTTGGTCTTGCCGCAGGCCGAGGGGAAGGCGGCGGCGACGTGCTTCTTCTCGCCCTCGGGCGAGGTGACGCCCAGGATGAGCATGTGCTCGGCGAGCCAGCCTTCGTCGTGGCCCATGCTGGAGGCGATGCGCAGCGCCAGGCACTTCTTGCCGAGCAGCGCGTTGCCGCCGTAGCCCGAACCGAACGACCAGATCTCGCGCGTCTCGGGGTAGTGCACGATGTACTTGGTGTCGTTGCAGGGCCAGGCCACGTCGGCCTCGCCGGGCGCGAGCGGCTTGCCCACGGAATGCACGCAGGGCACGAAGGCGCCGTCGGCGCCCAGCACGTCGTACACCTTGCGGCCCATGCGGGTCATGATCCGCATGTTGGTGACCACGTAGGGAGAGTCGGTGAGCTCCACGCCGATGTGCGCGATGGGCGAGCCGAGCGGGCCCATCGAGAACGGCACCACGTAGAGCGTGCGTCCGCGCATGCAGCCGGCGAACAGGCCTTGCAGCGTGCGCCGCATCTCGGCGGGCGCCATCCAGTTGTTGGTCGGGCCGGCGTCCTCGGCGGACTCGCTGCAGATGAAGGTGCGGTCTTCGACGCGCGCGACATCCGAGGGGTCGGACCAGGCGAGGTAGGAGTGCGGGCGCTTCTCCGGGCTCAGGCGGCGCAGCGTGCCGGCCTTCACCATCATGTCGCACAGGCGGTCGTATTCTGCCTGGCTACCGTCGCACCATTCGATGCGCTCGGGCTGGGCCAGGGCGGCGATTTCGGCCACCCAGGCCTTGATGCCCGAGTGCTTGACCCAATCCGGCGCATTGAGCGGAATCGAGGTCTCTGCGCTGACTGCAGCATTCATGAACGAAAGCTCTCCGTGTTGTGCGCGGGGTCGCGGCGCCGAAGAGGCCCGCACCGGGCGGCGCGGCGGGCCAAGCATGGCCCGGAGCAGTCGCCCCGCTGTCGTGACGATGTGGGGCGCCCATTGTAAGCGTCTTGTCATGAAGGACGACAACGGGGAATCCCGCAGACCGGGGGTTTTGCCCGGGATGCAGGCGGCTGGCCGGGCGCTTTTTCTCTCCGCCAGCCCCCCTGCCTGACGGCATCCACTGCATTTGGTATACCAAATTGCGATATTTTCGTCGTTTGAGAGAGGGCAGATCCGGACGCCACAGTGCACGCTCGGTGTGCATTGCGGATTGACGCAGGCACTGCATCGGTGCAGACTTTGCCCCATTCTCCCACTGACGGCCGGTACAGAGTGGTGTCGGTCCTTCGATCGCCTGGACCGGACAGCGCGGGAGCAAATTGGCACATTTCTCGCATAACACTCCGCATACATCGGAATACTGTATACGACAAAAGTTGTAAAACTCGAGGAGTCTTCCATGCCTGGCTTGTCCGCCCGTTGGCCCGCGCTCTGCGCGTCGCTGCTCTGTTGCGCGTCCCTCGCCCTCGCCCCGGCCGCCCAGGCCGCCGAGCCCACCAAGGTGCGCTATGAGGAAGTCGTGCGCTCGGTGCTGTACGTGCCGATGTACGTCGCCCTGAATCAGGGCTACTTCAAGGAGGCAGGGCTGGACGTCGGCATGAAGACCTCCCAGGGCACCGACAAGGGCATGGCCGCGCTGCTCTCGAACAGCGCCGACATCGTGCTGATCGGCCCCGAAGCCTCGATCTACGTGGCCAACAGCGAATCGCCGGTCAAGCCCAAGATGTTCGCCGGGCTGACCGCCACCGACGGCTTTCTGCTGATGTCGCGCCAGCCGGTCGACACCTTCGACTGGTCCGCCCTCAAGGGCAAGCGCGTGATGTCGTTCCGGCCGGGCTCCAACCCCGACGTCTTTCTCGAGGCCGCGCTGCGCAAGCACGGGCTGGACCCCAAGGCCGACCTCACCCTGGTCAGCAACATCGGGCCGGCGGCGCGCGCCGGCGCCTGGATGGCGGGCCAGGCCGACTACGCCATCTTCCTCGAACCCGAGGCCGGCACGCTGGAGAAAGCCGGCAACGGGCGGGTGGTCGCCTCGATCGGCCAGGAAGTCGGCCCGGTGGACTTCACGGTCTTCACCGCGACCGACGCCTTCCTCACGAAGAACCCCGACGTCGCGCAGAAATGGACCAACGCCATCGTGCGCGCGCAGGAACACGTGCAGAAGGCCACGCCGGCGGAACTGGCCCAGCAGGTGAGCGAGTTCTTCCCCGCGGTCGGCCAGCCCGAGCTCGCCGCCGCCATCGAACGCTACCGCGGCTATGGGCTGTGGAAGCAGAGCCCGCTCATCGAAGCCCAGGCGATCGAGCAACTGCAGGACATGCTGATCACCAGCGGCGTACTCGAACCCGCCAAGCGGGTGGCCTACGAACAGGTCGTGATCGCCGATTTCGCCAACGCGGCCAAGCCCTGATCGACCCCGGGGCCGGACGGCCCCTGCCGCGCCGCGCGCCGAGCGAAGCGCGGTTTTGCCCGATGGAGGCTCCATGAGCACCGTTCTCGCGCCACAGACGACCGGCGCCCCCGCTCTCTCACCCGCGCGCATCGAGATCGACAACGTCTCGCTGCGCTACTTCACGCCCCAGGGCGAGACGCTGGCCCTGGGCGGCATCTCGCTGTCGGTCGCCGCCGGCGAGTTCGTCAGCATCATCGGCCAGTCCGGCTGCGGCAAGAGCACGCTGCTCTCGATCATCGCCGGCATCCTCGAACCCTCGGGCGGCAACGTGCGGGTGGACGGCAAGCCGGTCACCGCGCCTTCGCACCGCATCGGCTACATGCTGCAGCAGGACTACCTCTACGAGTGGCGCACGATCCTCGACAACGCGCTGCTCGGCGCGCAGATCCAGAAGCGCGACCTGAAGCGCGCGCGCGAGCGCGCCGTGCACCTGCTCGAGAAATGCGGCATGGGCGCGTTCCTGGACCATTATCCGCGCTCGCTGTCGGGCGGCATGCGCCAGCGCGTGGCGCTCGCGCGCACCCTGGTGACGGAACCCGACGTCGTCCTGCTCGACGAGCCGTTCTCGGCGCTCGACTCGCAAACCCGGCTCGCCATCGCCGACGAAGTGGTCGACGTGCTGCGCAGCGAAGGCAAGTCGGTGATCCTCGTCACCCACGACATCGGCGAGGCGATCGCCATGACCGACCGCGTGATCGTGCTCTCGCGCCGCCCCGGGCGCATCAAGTCGCAGCACCCGATGCGCTTTCCCAGCCACGCGGCGGGCCGTCCCACGCCGTTCGAGGCGCGCTCGCTGCCCGAGTTCAACGCCTATTTCAGCACCCTGTGGGACGAACTCGACGTCCACGTCGAGGGCTGACCGGAGATCGCACCATGGCCATCACCTCCTCCCATCCGCAGGCCACGTCCACGGCCAGCCCGGCGGCGCCGGCGGGCCAGCCTGCCCCCAGCGCCGCCTACCTCGCCTATCTCAGGCGCGAAAGCCGCCGTCAGACCCTGGTACAGGTTTCGCGCGCAGGCCTGCTGCTCGCCTTCCTGGTGCTCTGGGAGGTGCTCGCCAAGACCCAGGTGGTCAATCCCATGCTCACCAGCTATCCGAGCGCGATCTGGCCCACCTTCCTCGATCTGGCGCGCAACGGCAACCTCGCCACGCACACCTGGGCCACCTTCGAGGCCACGCTGGTCGGCTTCGTCGTCAGCATGGTGGCGGGCGTGGCGATCGCGGCCGGGCTGTGGTGGTCCGATTTCGCGCACAAGGTGCTCGACCCCTTCCTGGTGGTGGCCAACGCCATGCCCAAGATCGCCTTCGTGCCGATCTTCTACATCTGGCTGGGTTCCGAATACTCGGTCTACGGCATGGCGGTGGCGATCTCGATCTTCATCACCATCATGGTGGCCTACGAAGGCTTTCGCGGTATCGACCCCAACAAGATCAAGCTCGCGCGCACGCTGGGCGCCTCGCGCTGGCAGGTGCTGCGCCTGGTCGTGCTGCCGGGCAGCGTCCCCACCCTGCTCGCCGCGCTCAAGATGAACATCGGCCTGGCCCTGGTGGGCGTCATCGTGGGCGAATTCCAGTCGGCCAGCGAGGGGCTGGGCTTTCTCATCATCAACGGCAGCCAGGTCTTCAAACTCAACATCGTCATGACCGCCATCGTCGTGCTGGGCCTGCTCTCCGGGCTCATGTACCTGGCCATCGCCTGGCTCGAGAGATCCATGGCCAAGCGCTACGGTTGATCCCCGCAGATTGCAGCATCGTCCCGCGCCCGGCCGGGCGCGGGGCCACCAGGAGCCTCACCATGCAGTTTCCCGATTGGGTCGTCGAGCGCGTCATCGCCCGCCAGGGCCGCCTGCATCCCTACCCGGAGCTGGACGCGCGCCATACCGCCTTCGTCGTCGTCGACCTGCAGAACTACTACACCCAGCCGGGCTTCCAGGCCGAATGCGCCGCCGCCCGGGCCACCCTGCCTGCCGTGAACCGTCTCGCCGCGGCCCTGCGCGCGGCCGGCGGCCACGTCGTCTGGGTGCAGACCTGCGCCGATGGCGCCGACGACTTCTGGTCGCATCACCACGGCGTCATGCTCACCCCCGAGCGCAGCCGGCGCCGCCTGCGCGAGCTGGCTGCCAGTCACGCCGGCTTCCAGTTGCATCCGGGCCTGGATGTGCAGCCGCAAGACGCGCGGGTGGTCAAGCGCTGCTACAGCGCGCTCGCGCCCGGCTCGTCCAACCTGCACGAGGTGCTGCGCGCCAAGGGCGTCACCAGCGTGCTGGTCGGCGGCACCTGCACCAACGTGTGCTGCGAATCCACCGCGCGCGACGCGATGATGATGGACTACGCCACCATCATGGTCGACGACTGCCTCTCGGCGCTGACGCCGTTCGAGCACGAACACGCGCTCAACAACTGGATGCTTTTCTTCGGCGACGTGCTGGACAGCGGCGAGGTGATGGGCCGATTGCGCGCCCATGCGGCGCCGCCGAGCGCCGCCCGTGCGCTCTGAACGCCGCGCTTGCATCCTGCGGCTGCGCCGAGGGCGCGGCCGCGGATGCGTTCAGGCCACCGCCTTGACCTGCGACTCCAGATTGGCCTTGAAGCCGGCGTCGAGCCGGAGCTGGCGCGCCAGCTCGTCGAGGTAGGCGCGCTCCATGTAGCCCTCTTCGTCCACGATGAGCAGGCTGGCCAGGTACATCTCGGCGGCGATCTCCGGGGTCTGCGCCACCGCGGCCACCTGGGCCGGGTCCAGCGGTTTCTGCAGTTCCGCATGCAGCCAGTCGCGATCCCCGGGTTCACCGAGCTTGGCGAACTCCCCCTCGAGCAGCCGGCGCTCGTCGTCGCCGATGTGCCCGTCGGCCTTGGCCGCCGCAATCATCGCGACAAGCACGGCCCGGCTGTGCTGCTCCGCTTCCGGGGCCGGCACGCGGTCCAGCGTGCGCGGTGCGGGCAAGGCAGGCGCCGAGGCCGGCGTGGCCGCAGCGCCCGCCGCCTGTTGCTGCTGCCACTGCTGGTAGGCCTTGAACGCGAGCGCGCCCAGCGCCGCCATGCCGCCGTACTTGACCGCCTTGCCGCCGAACTTGCGCATCCCCTTGCCGCCCAGCAGCATGCCGAGCGCACCGCCGCCCAGCGCGCCGCTCAGAAAAGGGGGCAGACCGCCCGGCTGGGAGACGCGATCCGCGCTGGCGCGGGCCTGGTCGGTGGCGTTCCGGGCCAGGCCCTGGCCGGCCTGCAGAAGTTGTTCGAGCAGTTGGCGTGCACTCATGGCAGACACTCCGTCATGGAAGGATCGAACATCCTATCCTGTCCGTGCGCGAACGCCAGCGCCGAGTGCAACAGCGTGCGTCGGGAGCCTGCGCTTTGGCCCGTGGTCAGGTCACGGCCATGGCCAAGGCCGGGCCACGCAGCCCGGCGGGCGCTCAATCCAGCGTGGCGCCCGACACCCGCACGATCTCCTCGTAGCGGTCGATTTCCGCCGCCATGAAGGCGCCGAATCCGGCCGGCGTGCCCGGCTCGGCGACGATGGCGCCCATCTTGCCCAGCGCTTCGCGAACCTGCGGCTCCTGGAGCACTGCGTTCAGCTCCTGGTTCAGCCGCTCGATCACGGACGCCGGCGTGCCGGCCGCCGCGACGATGCCATACCAGGCCGAGGCATGCATGCCCTCGACGCCCAACTCGTCGAAGGTCGGCACGTCGGGCAAGGCCGGCACGCGCTCGCGCGAGGCCACTGCCAGCGCCTTCAGGGCGCCGGCCTGGACGTGCGCCATCGAACCGGTATCCAGCATCATGTCGACCTGGCCCGCCATCAGGTCCGACACCGCCGGCCCGCTGCCCTTGTAGGGAATGTGCACGATGTCGATCCCGGCGCGGTGGCGCAGCATCGAACCGGCCAGGTGCTGCGACGAGCCGATGCCGCCCGATCCGTAGTTGAGCTTGCCGGGATTCGCGCGCGCGTCCTCGAGCAGCGCGTGCAGGCTGTCGTAGGGCGAGGCCTGGGGCACTTCCAGCACGTTGGGAATCTCGGCGATGAAGGCCACGGGCGCAAAGTCCTGGCGCGCGTCGAAACCCGGCGTGCGATACAGATGCGGGTTGGCGGCGTTCGTCGAGCTGGTGGCCATGAGCAGCGCATAGCCGTCGGCGGGCTCGCGCAGGAAGGCCGTGGTACCGATGTTGCCGCCGGCGCCGGCGCGGTTGTCGACCACGACGGGTTGGCCGAGCCGCTGTCCGAGGTGCTGGGCCATGATGCGCCCCAACGCGTCGGTGGCCCCGCCGGGCGGCCAGGGCACGACGAGCTTGATCGCCCGTTCAGGATAGTTGTCGGACGCGGCCGAGGCGCTAGCCAGCGGCAGGCAGGCGAGCGCGCACAGCGCCAGACGCTGCGCGATGGTGCGATGGAACATGATGGGTCTCCTCCTAACGTGTTTCTCGGGGTGGCGCCAGTTGCAGGCCGACCGGACGCCGGGCCACCGACGGCGGCAGCCGCGGGGCGCTCCGATGCGGGTGCGGGTGCGGGTGCGGGTGGATCGGGCGCGGTCAGCCGCGCATGAGCGCGGCCGCGATCCAGGTCTCGTCGTAGGTGCCGGCGTCGATCTGCGCGAGGATCTCGGCCTCGGCGGCGAGCTTGGCGCGGGCGGCGGCGGCCACCTGCCCGGCGCGCTCGCGGGGGACGAACACCACGCCGTCCTCGTCGCCGACGACGACATCGCCGTGACTTACCGGTACGCCGTCGATCACGACCGCCGTGGCCGAGCCGCCGGGGCCGTGCTTGTAGGGGCCGCGATGCGTCACGCCACGCGCATAGCAGGGAAATGCAGCGGCGCGAAACGCCGCGACGTCGCGCACGGCGCCGTCGATCACGAAGCCGGCCGCACCCCGTGACATGGCCACGCGCATCAGGATCTCGCCGACCAGGGCGCGCTCCTCGCAGCCGCCACCGTCGACGACCAGAACGTCGCCAGGGCGCACGCGCTGCAAGGCGTCATGGATGTGCAGGTTGTCGCCGGCACGCACGCGCACGGTGTGGGCGTAGCCCAGCATCGGCGTCGCGCCATGCCGCGGCGCCAGCCGGTAGGTGCCTGCCAGGCGATCCATGCAATCGCTGATGGCCGAGGTCGGCAGCCCCTCGAATGCCGCCAGCAACCGCGTGTCGTCGTCGGACATCGTCGTCTCCTGCATCGTGGTTCGATGGCCGGCACTGTATCTCGGCGGCATGGTCGAAAATAGCGATAATTTCCTATGGACCTTCATCGAAAATACGCATGATCTCGCTCAAACAGCTCGAAGCGTTCTACTGGACCGCACGCCTGGGCGGCTTCGCCACCGCTGCCGAGCGGCTGCACATCACGCAGTCCACGCTGTCCAAGCGCATGGCGGATCTGGAAGCGCAGCTAGGCGCGCCTCTGTTCGATCGCACGCCGTACCGGCCCGCCCTCACCGAGCTCGGTCGCGCCCTGGTCGAGCCCGTCGGTGAGGTCCTCAGCCGCTGCGCGGACATCCTGCAGATGGCGGGGGCGGACCGCCCGAACGGGCGCGTGGTCTTCGGCGTCACCGAACTCGTCGCCGGCCTGTGGCTCGCCCCGTGGGTGACCGCCATGCGCAGGGAACACCCCGATGTGGTACTGGAACCCATCGTGGACACCACCGCCCAGCTCACCGCGCGCATGCGCAGCGGCGAGCTCGAGTTCGTGGTCGCACCCATACCGCTGCCGGGCCCGGCCCATACCTCGACGCGGCTGGCAGAAGTCGCGTTCGCCTTGATGGCGCGTCCCGACCACGGGCTCGACGCTCCCCTGGACGCCGAACGGCTGGCGACGCTGCCGGTGCTGGCGCAATCCGGGGATTCAGGGCTGACCGCCATGTTCGACGCCTGGGCGCTGGCGCAAGGCCTGGTGCTGCGGCACACCGTTGCCAGCAACAGCCTGGTCGCCATCAGCGAGCTCGTGCTCGCAGGCGTCGGCGTGGCCTTCCTGCCCCTGGCGTACTATCGCGAGCACCTCGCCGCCGAACGACTGGTTGCGCTGCAGGGCCCGGTGCCATGGCCGCGGCTGACCTACTACCTCATCACGCCGGCCGGGCCCGGCTCTCCGGCCGCGGCTGCCATGCGCCGCGTGGCGCTGGCCCGAAGCCCGGATGCGCTGGGTTGACGGAACACCACTGGACGGGCGTCGCGGCCAAGAGCGCGACGTTTCAGGACGTCAGGCGCGCCAGCCGGAACGGCCGCAGCGCATCGCCGAGGTCGCCGCCGGTAACGAGCTTTGCGAGTGCCTCACCGACGGCCGGCCCGATGCCGAAGCCATGTCCGGAAAAGCCCGAGGCCAGGATCAGACCCGGCAGCGCGGCCACCTCGTCGATCACCGGAATCGCATCCGGCGTGACGTCGATATAGCCCGCCCAGACCTGCGCGATCCGCGCTTGGTGGAATATCGGGAACGCCTCGCAAAGACGTGCGTAGGCTTGCTCGATGCCACGCCGATAGGGCTGCGGATCGAGCACTCGGTGGCGCTCGAAGGGCGTGGGCGCGTCCAGCGCGAACCGGGTCGGCATGGCCAGTTCAGTGAAGAAACGCCGGTTCAGGCGCAGCTTGACCAACCCGTTGTTGCGCAGCCAGGTGGAGAAGAATCTGCCGAAGAGCCGAAAACTGTCGGGTACCAGCTCGGCCAGCGATGCGTTGAACTGCGCGACGCTATAGCCTCCGTCTCGTCGCTTGCGGCAGGTGAAGCCCCCCCCGTTCACGGCCAGCGAGAAACCGGCGTCCAACGCGGAAGTGCTCAGTACCGAGCCCAACACCTTCAGTTGCGGGAAGTCGACACCGTGGTTAAGGCAGAACATCCGCGACCACGCCCCGCCCGCCAGAATGACGTGCCCGGCGCGCACGGTGCCGTGTTCGGTCACCACCCCGCGCACCCGCCCACCCGCCATGTCCAGGCCGCGAACGGCACAGCGCTCATGAATGCGAGCGCCATGCCGGGCCGCGAGGCCGGCCACAGCCGGCGCCGCCAGCGCCGGCTCGGCAACGCCGTCCTCGCCGGCATGCAAACCGCCCAGCCAGGGCCCCTCGGGCGCGCCGACCAGATTCGCCGCCTCGGCGCGCGAGACCTCGCGCACATCGGCCGGTAACGCCGCCTCGCCCATCCAGCGGCGATATGCCGCCAGCTCGGCTTCCGAACGGGCCAGGTAGACCATGCCGCTGGGCCGGTAGCCGACGTCAACCTCGCGCTGGATCTCTTGCCACAGTGGGCGGGCACGCAGCGCGAGCGGGATCTCGCTGCGGTCGCGCAACAGCGTGCGCACCCAGCCCCAATTGCGCGAGGACTGCTCGCCACCGACGCGGCCCTTCTCGAACACGGCAACGTCCACGCCGCGCCGAGCGAGGAAATAGGCAGCACATACGCCCACGATACCGCCGCCGATGATGGCGACATCGCACTGGCTCGGTAGGGTCAATTCGTCTCCTTCGCGGGCAGCGTCCGGCGCTCACGCGCGGCGCCGCTCCGGCGTTCAGTGCGAGGCCAGGCCGAGCTGCTTCACGATGTCCGCCTCGAGCGCATACTGGGCCCGGGCGTACTCGGTGTAGTCCTCGCTGTTCATGTAAACCGGCTCCTGCCCGAACTGCACCAGGATTTGCTGGAATTCGTCCGATTCGATGATCTCGCGAAAGACCTCGTCCAGGCCGCTGGTGATCTCGGGCGGCAGCCCCCTGGGACCGGCGATGCCGAACGGCGCATACATGGGCTCGATGTCCGGCTCCAGTTCATGCAACGTGGGCGTGTCAGGAAATATCCGGCTGCGTGTCTCGCCCCAGGTCACCAGCATGCGCATGCGCCCATCCTCCACGAACGGACGAACGGTCGAGGATCCGGCGTAGACCTCGAGCAGGCCACCCATCACGTTCTGCAGCACGTCGTTCTCTCCCTTGTAGGGAATGTGCTCCCATTCGATCCCGTAGTGACGGGCGATCTGTTCCATCATCACGTTCGACGCACTGCCCACGCTGGCGGTGCCGTAGGAGATCGCACCGGGCTTGGCGCGTGCGGCCTCGAGCAGCGCTTCCCACGATTCATAGGGCGCTGCCTCCGGAACTGCCACACCCAGCGTATAGCCGCTGATCATCGAGATATAGGTCAGATCGCGGTTGGGGTCGTAGCCGGCATCCTGCACGTGCGGCAGGCGAAACACCGGGCTCGGAATGATCGCCAGCGTGTAGCCGTCCGGCTTGGCGCGCGCCATCTCTCGCGCGCCCAGCGTGGCCCCGGCGCCGCCCTTGTTCTCGATGATGATCTGCTGGCCGAGACGCTTGCCCGCGAGGTCGGCGAACCGCCGCGCCACGGTGTCGGTCGAGCCGCCGGCCTGGTACGGAACGATCACGGTGATCGCGCGCTCCGGGTACGCAGCGATCGCCGGCATACCGCTCGTGAGGGTAGCGGCGACCAGGGCCAGCGTCGACAGCCAGGTAGATGCATTCGTGATCACGGGACTCTCCTGAAAAGGATGAAAGAAGGCGCGGGCGGTCAGGCAAGCCAGCACTCTCCGAACGCGCGCGCGAAGTTTTCGCCGGCGACGCCTGCGATCTGTCCGCTGGACAAGCCGGCCCGCTCGAGCGCCTCCATCAACCGCGGAAACTCCCGCGGCGTCGGCGTCTCTACCGGATAGCGGGTCTCCATGACGTCGCCGAAGGCGTCCGAGACGTCGCCGCCGGAGGCCGCGTACTTGGTGCGCGACATGACCATCACATGGCGTACGGCCTCGTAGGTGTCGACGGCGGGGAAATCGGTGCCGATGCCTACGTGCTCGTAGCCCACCAGATCGCCGATGTACTTGACGTTGGCCGCAAAGTCCTCGAGCAGGGGCTGCTGGCCCGCGACGCCCCGCCAGGCGAGGTAGGCGTGGATGCTGCATCCGATCACCCCGCCGGTGTCGGCGACGGCCTTGATGACCGCGTCGCTCTTGTTGCGCGGCCGGGCGATCACGCCGTTCGCGTTGGCGTGAGTCAACAGCACCGGCCGGCTCGAGGCGCGGCACGCATCCAGGCAGGTTGGCTCGGCACAATGGCTCACGTCGATCGCGATGCCGCAGCGGTTCATCTCCCGCACCACGTCCACGCCATAGTTGGTCAGTCCGGCCTGTCGCTTCTCGAGGCAGCCATCGCCGACGAGATTGGCCTCGTTGTAGGTGAGTTGCACAACGCGCATGCCTAGCCGCGCGAAGAGCTCGATCCTCTCCAGCCTGTCGCCAAACGGCCGGGCGTTCTGCCAGCCCATGATCAGACCCAGACGCCCCCGGCGCTGGGCTTCGCGCAGGTCGCCGACGCGCTCGACCAGATGCCAGCCGGAAGCCGCGTCCGCGCAGCGGGCGCGCCAGGCCGCGATGTCCTGCACCGCCTGCTCGAAGTCCGAACCCATGTCGGTGATCGTCAGGTTGATCGCGCTGACGCCCCCGGCCAGCATGTCGCGCGTGCTGCCGTCGCTGAAGAAGACCAGCCCATCGATGACCAAGGGGGTTTCGCTCTTCGCCATTGCTTGCTCCTCGATTCGAATCCGGATAATCTATCGTATAACGATAACTACCTACCGTTATTCGATATCATTGGCTGATTGCCATGCCGTGTCAATCCGGAAAACGCAGGAGGACCCATGTCGCCGTCAACCGGGCTGTTCATCCAATCCGTCGAAAAAGCCTTGTCCGTGCTGGAAGCGTTCCGAACGATGCCGACCATGAACCTGCAGGAGATGTCGCAGGCCTGCGACATCTCCACCAGCTCGGCGCAGCGCATCGCGCACACGCTGGCCAGCCTCGGCTACCTGCGCAAGCATCCGCAATCGCGGCGCTACAGCACCGGGCCCGCCGCACTCAAGCTCGGCCTGCCCTATCTTGCCAACGAGCCCCTGCTTCACCAGGCGCACAGTGTTCTGCACCGGCTGCATCAGGAGTGCGGCGAAACGGTCAACTTCTCGATTCCGGACGGCGACGACATGGTGTTCGTCATGCGTCTGCATTCGCACAAGCACATCCCCGTCTACATGCCCATCGGCATGCGCATCCCGGCCCTGTCCTCATCCTCGGGCCGCGCCTGGCTGGCCGGGCTGCCGCCGGCACAGGCCGAGCGCCGCATCGATGCCATGCAAGTCGCGCAGCACACGCCGAACACGACCCGCGACAAGAAGGTGCTGGGCGCCCTGGTCGAGGAGGCGCGGCGTGACGGCTACGCCTACGCGGACGAAGAGTTCTTCAAGACCGATCTGAATGTGGCTGCCGCCGTGTTCGATCAGACGGGCGAGCCGGTGGCGGCGGTCAACATCTCGGTGCCTTCGCCACGATGGACCCTGGCCGATGCGCGTCGCGAGCTGGCGCCGCTGGCCATCCGCGCGGCACGGGCGATCAGCCGGGCCGCTCCCCTCCCGTGATGGATAGCGCCACGGTGGCCGAGCAAGCCTGGGCGCGCTCGGGCCGGGCCTGGGTATGATTTGTACTCGCCGGCCCCTCGAACGCCGGCGCACACCAAGGAGAACCCATGAAGCTCTATTTCGCCCCCGGTACCTGCGCACTGTCGCCGCACATCGTGCTGGCCGAACTGGGCCTGCCCTACGAAACCGCGCGTGTCGATCTGAAAACCCATCAGACCGCCGACGGCCAGGATTACTACACCATCAATCCCAAAGGCTACGTGCCGGCGCTGGAGGTGGATGGCGAGATCCTCACCGAAGGGCCCGCCATCGTGCAGTACCTCGCCGACCAGAAGCCCGAGGCTGGGTTGGTCCCGCCGGTGGGCACGCTCGGCCGCGCTCGCGTGCACGAGTGGCTCACTTACATCGGCACCGAGATCCACAAGAACTTCAAGCCATTCTTCGCCAATGGCTCGGACGAGGCCAAGGCCGCCGCCAAGGAGGTGCTCACCAAGCGCTTCGCCTATGCCGACGAGCGCTTGAAGGGCCGTGATTTCCTGACGGGCGACAAGCTCAGCGCGGCCGACCCTTACCTTTTCGTGGTCGGGACCTGGGCCGAGAAGGTCGGCCTGCCGCTGGGCGATGATCTGAAGTCCTTCATCGAGCGCATGAAAGCGCGCGCGGGCGTGCAGAAGGCGATGAAGGAGCAGGGGCTGCTGGGCTGAGGAGGCTTGCGGGCTCGCCTTGCGCGAGCCCAACGCCCCGGCCCGTGTTCAAGCCGCGTCGAGCACGCCGGCCGCGTGGGCGATGAAGGCCTCCAGCGGGGGCGTCACGTGCTCGGTATTCCATGCGAAGAAACCGCCGCTGCGCAACGTCGTCTCGGCCAAGGGAATGAAGCGCGCCCCGGCGATCCCGCTCTGCGCGATGCACGCCGGCACCAGGGCGACACCCAGCCCGTTGGCGACCAGGGCCACGACGGTGAACCACAGACGCGCCGTGTAGCGGGTGCGAGGCTCGAAGCCGGCCTGGGTGCACGCGGAGATGATGTTGTCGTAGCTCGCCGGCGCGGCCTCGCGCGAGAAGATGACGAAGGGTTCGTCCGCCAGCGCCGAGACCAGCACCTGCGTCTCGCACGCCAGCGGATGCGTGGACGGCACGCAGGCGACCAGTTGATCGTCCGGCAAGGCCAGGCTGGCAAGGCCGTCGGGCGCGGAAGGCTGGCTGAAGAATCCCCCGTGCAGATGGCCGCGCCGTATCGCGTCGGCCTGCTCGAACGAGGAGAGTTCGCTGACCTTCAGCCGCACGCCGGGGGATTCGGCGAGAAAGGCGGTCACGATGCGCGGCATCGAGCGATACACCATCGAGCCCGTGAACCCGACATGGAGAAAGCCGGTATGGCCCTGCGCCATGGCACGCGCCGCGGCGCTCGCCAACCCGACCTGCTTGAGCACAGGCAAGGTCTCCTGGTAGAAGGCCGCGCCCGCCGGCGTCAACGTCACCTGCTTGCTGTCCCGCTCGAACAGCCGCACGCCGAGCTCTTCCTCCAGGGCACGGATCGACGCGCTCAACGGCGGCTGGGTGATGGACAGGCGCCGCGCCGCGCGGCCGAAGTGCAACTCCTCGGCAAGCGCGGCGAAATAGCGCAGGTGACGCAGTTCCATGGCGAGGCTCCTCGAAATCCGTGCCGGGCCGCGCGGCGCCTGGCCGCCCTGTCGCAAGTTGCGACGGGCTGCGCAGCACCATGGCGGGCGGAGCCGTAGGGTACACCGGGAGGCCGGCCGCAATGCGGGCCGCAAGCCGAGGAGGCTTGCGCTTTGGCCCGTGGCCAGGGAATGGCCTCGTCGACGACGAGCACGTGCCGGTTCGCCCAGGAGGCGGCGGGCAGGGCTACGCTCAGCGTGACCGGTATTCACCCGAACATTGAACCGACATTCTCCGGGCGCCCGAGCCTCTCCCGCCAAGCAGGATCGCGAATACCTGCTACTGGAAACACCGGATGCCGGGCGCGCCCCGCTCGCGGAGCCCCGGCATTCGGCTGGAGCAAGACGGCATGGGCGGCGAGACATGCCTCGCGGCCGTCCGCCCCGCCGCTGCGCTTACTGCGTCACCTGATATCCGCTGTCCTGCACGATCCGGCGCCAGCGCGCCTCGTCGTCGGCGATCACCTTGCCCAGCGCCTCGGGGGTGCTGGCGACCACGTCGTAGTCGATCGCGGCAAGCTGCTTGCGCACGCCCTCATCGGCCAGGATCTTGATGAGCTCCTGGTTCAGGCGCTGGACGATCTCGGGCGAGGTGCCGGCCGGGGCCAACAGGGCCGCCCAGGAGTTGAAGGTCATGTCGTTGAAGCCGGCCTCCTCCATGGTCGGCACATCCGGCAGCGAAGCGGTGCGCTTGCTCGACAGCACGGCGAGCGGGCGGACACGGCCCGCCTGGATCATGGGCAGCCCGTTGAACGGGTCGAACGTGAAATCGACCTCGCCCGCGACCACGGCCGTGAGCTGCGGGCCGGTGCCCTTGTAGGGCACGTTGATGGTGCCGGGCGAGCCGATCGACGCCTTGAACTGCTCTCCGATCAGGGCGATCATGCTGCTGCCCGCCGAGAAGCTCATCCTGTCGCCTTCCTTCTTCACCAGGTCGACGAGCTGCTGCACGTTCTCGACCGGGCGCGAGGGGTGCACCACGATCACGAAGGGGATGTTCGCGATCAGGCTGATCGGTGCGAAGCTCTTGAGCGCGTCGTACTCCGTCTTGTAGAGCACGGGGCTCAGGGTCTGCGCGCCGGCGGTGTTGAGCAGCAGCGTGTACCCGTCGGGCTCGGCGCGCGCCACCGCGTCGGTGCCGATGATGCCGTTGGCGCCAGGGCGGTTCTCGATCACCAGCGGCTGGCCCAGCGCCTCGCCCAGCTTCTGCGACAGCAGGCGCGCCACCACATCGGTGGCGCCGCCGGGCGAGAACGGCACGACGAGGCGGATGGGCTTGTCGGGATAGGCGCCCCAGGCAAGGCCGGCGGTGCCGAGCAGGGCGGCCGCGATGAACGGCCGCAAACGGGAAAGCATGCGCATGATGGTGTCTCCTATGCTCTTAAAAGTATGGCGCCGCCCGGTGCAGGGCGGCGCATGGATATAGTGTGGCCGCGCTCGTCGATTCGGGTCTAATCCGAAATTCGGCTCGGTCGATTCAATGGCCGTATGGTCGGCATGCGTTGCTCCCGCCTGAAAGCGGGCGTTTCCCCGCCGCCAGGCGGGTACGCCCAGGCCCTCACTCGAGCGTCACGCCCACCGACTTGATCATCTCGCCCCACGACTTGCCTTCGCTCGCCATGATGTCCCGTGTTTCCTGGGGTGTAGTGCCGCCCGGCTGCAGGCTCAGGCTGGCGAAGGCCTCGCTCATTTCCGGCGAACGGATGATGCGGTTCAGCTCGGCCGACAGCTTCTGCACGATGGGCTCGGGCGTACCCGCCGGCGCCAGGAAGCCGAACCAGCCGTGCGCGCCCAAACCCTTGTGCCCGAGTTCCTCCAGCGTCGGCGCATCGGGCGCCGTCGTCACGCGCCGGGTGCCGTCCACGGCCAGCACGCGCAGCGTGCCGGCCTTGACGTGGACGGCCGACGTCGTCACGTCGACCACGCCCACATCGAGATGGCCGCCCAGCGCATCGTTGACGAGCGGTGCCGCGCCCTTGTAGGGCACGTGCGTGCCCTTCATGCCGGTCTCGCGCATGAGCTGTTCCATGTGCAGGTGGGCCGACGTACCCGCGCCGTAGCTGCCGTAGTTCAGGCCCTTGCCGGACTTGCCCTGCTCCAGCATGTCGTCGAACGTCTTGATCGGGGAGTTCTCGGGCACCGTCCACAGGTTGGACGAGCGCGCGAGCACGGTGATCGGCTCGAAATCCTTGTAGATGTCGTACGGAATGTTCTTGTACAAGTAAGGCGCCTGCAGGAAGGACGAAATACCGAGCACGATGGTGTAGCCATCGGGCTTGGCGCGGGCGACGGCGTTCATGCCGAGCTGGCCCAGCGCACCCGCCATGTTCTCGACGACGACGGTCTGGCCCCAGGCTTTCTGGAGCTGGTTGCCGACCATGCGGGCGAGCATGTCGGTGCCGCCGCCCGCCGGATAGGGCACGATGATGCGGATCGGCTGGCTGGGAAAGCCGGCAGCGGCATCGGCGGCGCGTGCAAGCCAGGGTGCGGCCGCCAGGGCCGCCGTAGCGCATGCGAGCAAGGCGCGGCGCGCCCGGTTGCGGGTGTGGGTCATGGAGTCTCCTGCCTGGATGTTGTATGTGTCCTGCCCCGGGCAGCGGCGGCCCGGCGGCGCTGGCCGTTCGGGCTGCATGCCGCAGGCGGTCGCGGCGCAAGCCTTGCTCGCGGCGCCCCGCCCGGCGTTCCCTGCCTGGCACGACGATTCTGGGAGGCGACCCCACCCGGGATCAATGGCCGATCTGCTTGGCAAACTTGGCTGGAACGGTCAGACGGCGGCAAGCGTCCCATGAGCCGGCGGCGGCAGCCTGGGCAACGACCATATCCAAATCGATATGGATCAGAAGAAAAGCCCATTTTACGGACGCGACCCAGCCCGAAATAATCGGCAGCATAAGGGCCGGACTATGCCGGTTCGCCCGCCACGATAGACAGGAGACACCATCCCATGATCGACGCTTCCCGCCGCGCGCTGCTCGCATCGGCCGTCCTTGCGCTGGGTTCGGCGGCCGTACCGGCCCTCGCCGCAGACGCAGCCGCCGACTACCCCAATCGGCCAGTGACCATCATCACGCCGTTCGCCGCCGGCAGCGGGCCGGACGCGGTGCTGCGGCTGGTATCCGAGAAACTGGCGCGCGGCTGGGGCCAGCGCGTGCTGATCGACAACAAGCCCGGCGGCGGCGGCTTCATCGCCATCGAGGCGGCGCGCCGCGCAGCCGCCGACGGCTACACCCTGCTGCAGACCGACAGCGAGCACATCGGCGCCCTGCCCCACCTGTACAAGTCGCGCAATTTCGTCACCCTGGATCACTTCGACCCGGTGGCCATTCTCTTTCGCACACCGTTCTTCATCGCCGTGCCCGCCGACACGAAAGTCCAGAACGTGGCCGACCTGATCGCCCAGGCCCAGGCCGAACCCGGCCGCATGAGCTACGGCTCCTGGGGCGTGGGCAGCCCCGGCCACCTCGGCGGCCAGCAACTGCAGGCCATGACGGGCACGCAGATGGAGCACGTCCCCTACCGCGAGGTGGGCCAGCTCTATACCAACGTCGGTACCGGCGAACTCGCCTGGGCCTACGGCAGCATCCCGTCGAGCCAGGGGGTCTACCAGACCGGCAAGATCCGCTACATCGCGATCGCCGCGCCGCAGCGCCACCCCACCCTGCCGGACGTGCCGACCGTGGCCGAGGCCGGCGGCCCGCAGGGCCTGTACGTCAACTCCTTCGTCCCGCTGCTGGCACCCAAGGGCCTGCCCGCAGCGATCGCCGCAAAGATCAACGCCGCCGTGACCCAGGCCGTGGCCGAGCCCGACATCCGCGCCCGCTACGACAGCTTCGCCTTCGAGGCCCTGGACTGGTCGCCCGAAGAGATCCGCAAGCAGTCGCAGGCCAAGTTCGAGGAATACGGCGAGCTGGTGAGCAAGGGGAACATCAGCCTGGAGTAGGCGTTCCATCGAACGGACACGGGCCCGCCGCGCGCGTCGTCGCGGTGGGCCCATGCATGCCGTCCGTCACGGCCTGCCGCGGCGGGCCGTACCGCCCCGCGCGAAGCGGCCGTGCGGCGCTCAGCCGGCTTGCGCCCTGGCCACGCCGTCGTTGGCGGCGTCACGCAGCGCCTCGGCCGGGCCGAAGAACTCGTAACGGCGCTGCGCGTCCGGCACGCCGATCTCGCGCAGGGCGTCATCGACCGCCGCCATGAACGGCTTGGGACCGAGGAAATAGGCGTCGACACCCGCGCCCGGCAGCCACGAGCGCAGTTGGCCGACGTCCAGGCGGCCGATCGCATCGGGCTGGCTGCCGCTGCCGGCTTCGGCCGGGGTCTCGTAGACCAGATAGTGGCGTAGCTGGGGATAGTCCGCCGCCCACTTGGCCAGCGTACCGCCGAAGGCGTGCACGTGCGCATTGCGCGCGTAATGGATGAACACCACCGGCCTGTCGCCCTGGCGCAGCGCCGCCTCGGCCATGGCCAGCGTGGGCGTGATGCCCACCCCGCCGCTGATGAAGACCGCCGGGCGCGCGCTCTCGGCCAGCGTGAAGCTGCCCGCCGGCGGGAACACTTCCAGCGTATCGCCCTCGGCCACGCTGTCGTGCAGGTAGTTGGACACCACGCCGCCCGGCTCGCGCTTGACGCTGATGCGGTAGCCGCGGCCGTTCGGCGCCGCGGACAGCGAGTAGTTGCGGCGCACCTCGTTGCCGTCGATCACCAGGCGCAGACCCAGGTACTGGCCGGGCCGGAAGTCCACCACCGCGCCGCCGTCCACGGGCTCGAGGTAGAACGAGGTGATCTCGGCGCTTTCCGGCGCCTTGCGCGCCACGCGGAAGGCACGCGCGGCGCGCCAGCCGTCCGGCGCCGCCGCCAGCTCGTCGTACACCGCGCGCTCGGCGCCGATGAGCAGGTCGGCCAGTTGCTGGTAGGCCGCGCCCCAGGCATCGATCACCGCGTCGGTGGCGATCGCCTCGCCCAGGACTTCGCGGATCGCGCGCAGCAGGCAGGCGCCGACGATCGGATAGTGCTCGGGCTGCACTTGCAGGGCCACATGCTTGTTCACGATCTGCGCGGCCAGGGGGCCCAGGGCTTCCAGCCGATCGATGTTGCGCGCGTACATGAGCACACTGTTGGCCAGCGCGCGCGGCTGCGCCCCGCTCGCCTGGTGCGCCTGGTTGAACAACGGGCGCACTTCGGGGTATTCACCGAGCATCATCTTGTAGAAATGCGTGGTGAGCGCCTCGCCGCCGGTTTCCAGCAGAGGGACCGTGGCCTTGATGATGTCGCGTTGTGCTCGGGTAAGCATGTCGTGTGTCCTCAACGTTTTGGCAACATCACGCAATGCAGGAACCGGGCCAATATTTTCTTCTTGAAAATCAATGGCATTTTTTCATATCAAGTCATAAAATCGTGTCTCATTGACATGACACAGCAACGAAAGAAGTCAACATGACACGCAGCGCGCAGCTTCTCGACGCCATCGTCCCGCTCATCGCCGACCTCGCCCAGGAGTTGCCGGCCGAGCTGCGCTACCAGCGCCTGCTCGATGCCGTGCGCAGCCTGCTGCCCTGCGACGCCGTCGCCCTGCTGCAGCTCGATGGCGATGCCCTCGTGCCCCTGGCCGTCCAGGGGCTCAGCCCCGACACCCTGGGCCGGCGCTTCGCGGTGGCCGAGCAGCCACGCCTGAAGGCGCTGCTCGAAGCGCCGCGCGCCATGCGCTTTGCGCCCGGATGCGAGTTGCCCGACCCCTACGATGGCCTGGTCGAGAGCGAGGAAGGCACCCTCGAAGTCCACGACTGCATGGGCAGCGCCCTGCGCGTGCAGGACCACACCTGGGGTGTGCTCACGCTCGATGCGCTGCAGGCCGGCCGCTTCTCGCCGGCCGACCTGCGCGTGCTCGACGCCTTCGGCAGCCTGGCCGCGGCCACCGTCGCCGCCGGCAGCCGGCTGCATCAACTGGCCCAGGGCATCGAGGACGAACGCGAACGCGCCGAAGCCTTCCGGCTCGCGGCCAGCCCCGCCCGGCACACCCTGGTCGGCCAGAGCCCGGTCTTTCGGCAGATGCGCGCCGAGATCGAGCTGGTCGCGCCCAGCGACCTCACCGTGCTGGTCACCGGCGAGACCGGCGTGGGCAAGGAGCTGACGGCCCGCGAGCTGCACCAGCTCTCGTCGCGCGCCGGCAAGCCGCTGGTGAGCGTCAATTGTGCCGCCCTGCCCGAGAACCTCGTCGAGAGCGAACTCTTCGGCCACGTGCGCGGCGCGTTCTCCGGCGCGCTCGCCGAGCGACCCGGCCGCTTCGAAGTCGCCAACGGCGGCACCCTGTTCCTGGACGAAATCGGCGAGCTGCCGCTGGTCGCCCAGGCCAAGCTGCTGCGCGTGCTGCAGGACGGTCAGTTGCAGCGCATCGGCTCCGACCGCGAGCATCGTGTCGACGTGCGCCTCGTCGCCGCCACCAACCGGGACCTGGCCGACGAAGTGCGTGCCGGACGCTTTCGCGCCGACCTCTATCACCGGCTCAGCGTCTATCCGCTGCGCGTGCCGCCGCTGCGCGAACGGGGGCGCGATGTTCTCCTGCTCGCCGGCGCCTTCCTGGAAGAGAACCGCCGGCGCGTCGGCGCACGCAGCCTGCGCCTCTCGGCCGACGCTCAGGCCGCCCTGCTCGCCCACCCCTGGCCCGGCAACGTGCGCGAACTCGAATACCTCATCGCCCGCGCTGCGCTCAAGGCCGCCGGCCGCAGCGACCCGGCGAGCAACCGCGGCACAGCGCGCCCGCGCATCGTCACCCTGGACCTGCACGACCTCGGGCTGGAAGATGCCCGCGCCGCGGCCGCGTCGGCCGCAGGCGAGCAACCTGCTGCCCAGGCCGACACAGCCGCCGCGCCTGCCACGCTGCGCGAGGCGATCGACGCTTACCAGAAACGGCTGATCGCCCAGGCGCTCGCCGCCCACGACGGCAACGTCGCAGCCGCGGCACGGGCGCTGGGCCTGGACCGCGCCAACCTGGCACGCCTGATGAAACGGCTGGGGTGCAGCGACACAGGCGGCGGCGCCCGGCATAGCGTGCCGTAATGGCCGCATCAAAGATCGGCGTCGTGACTCCACGCGACCAGGGCGTCGCAGAACTCGCGCGCGAGCGGCGAATGCCCGCTGTCGGCGCGCCAGAACAAGGCCAGTTCGTGCTCCCAGGCCGTGTCGACACCATCGAGCCCGACGATGCCCTGGCCTTCCGGCTTGCCCAGCGTGCGCTCGGGCAGCACGCCGGCCAGATCCGAGTGGCGCAAGAGCTCCGTGAAGGCAGTCTGCGACAAGGTGCTTTCCACGGCCACGCGGGGCGCGGGCAGGCCCGCCTGGGCGAATCGCGCCTCCAGGTGCTGGCGCAGGTAGATGCTCTGCGCCGGCATGAGCCAGCGTTCGGCTGCCAGGCTGGCCAGATCGCCCAAGCGTTCCAGGCGCGGATGCGCGGCGCTCACCACGACTCTCACCCGTAGCGGCCCCAGGGGCAGGAACGCCAGCCCGGGCACCTCGTCCTGCGGCATGGCGGCACAGGCCACGTCGACTTCGCCCCCCTGCAGTGCGCCCAGCAACTGGGGGCTGAGCATCGTGTGCACGGAAAAACTCGCCGCGGGGCGGCGTGCGAGAAAATGTGCCAGTAAAGGCGACACCAGCGTGGGCACCAGGTGCGGCAGCACGGCCAGGCGCACCCGGCCGGCACGGGCCGCGCGCTGCTGGTCCAGCCGTGCGTAGAGGTCGTCCATCGCCGTGATGACGGTACGCGCATGTTCGATCACGTCCTGCCCCATGGACGTGAGCACGACCCCGCGCGGACTGCGCTCGAACAAGGCGCCGCCGGCGCCGGACTCCAGCCTGGCCAGCGTCTTGGACAGAGCCGATTGCGTGACCCCGAGCACGCTCGCCGCGCGGTGCAGGCTGCGGTGCCGGGCCACGTGCAGGAACACGCGCAGGTCTTCGATACGCATGAGGATCTCCTTGGCTGGCGCAGGCGGGTTATCCCGGAGAGTCCGGCGGGGAATCTGCGCCCGTGCACCGGGAATCGCCCGCGCCATGCGCCCCACCTATACTTTTTTGAACTGGCATTGCGGCGGGATCGCCCACGGCCCGGCGGCGCGAGTTCGACGCCGTCGGGGCCTGCCGGGCCGGCACCGTGCCAGGCCGCAGCATCATAAGACAAATGAGGAGACCCCATGTCCACCCTGCCATCGCGCGCCCGCCGCCGCATCCTGGCCGCCTGTACCCTCGCCGCCGCCACTGTGTTGTGCGGTTCCGCGCTGGCCGCGCCCGCTGCGGATTGGCCGACCCGGCCGGTCACGCTGATCGTCCCTTTCACGGCGGGCGGTCCGACCGACATCCAGATGCGCGCCCTGGCCAACGCGGCGAGCCGCATCACGGGGCAACCCTGGATCGTCAACAACCAGCCCAGCGTGAGCGGCACACTCGGCCCGGCCTCGATGGCGCACACCGCGCAACCGGACGGCCACACGCTCGCGCTGATCACGCCCTCGGTGTTCCGGCTGCCGCATCTGCAGAAGGTGAGCTACGACGCACTCGGCGACTTCACCTACCTCGCCGGCCTCACGGCGTACACACAGACGCTGACGGTCGCCCAGGACAGCCGCTGGCCATCCCTGCAGGCGTTCGTCGACGACGCCCAGGCCAACCCCGGCAAGCTCACCGTGGCCGCCGTGGGCACGGGCTCGCTGGGGCACATCTCCGTGTCGCGCCTGCAGCGCCAGCTCGGCGTGCAGGTGAACTCTGTGCCGTACAAAGGTGGCTCCGAGACCCTCGCCGCCGTGCTGGGCGAGGCCGCGCGCGATCCGAACGACCTGCGCGCGCTGGAGAACGAATCCATGCCCGACCGCTTTCTCGCCGCAGCGGACTACCAGCGCTATGCGCGGCAGCAGTTCGAAGCCGATCGCATCGCGGTGAAGGATCTGGGCCTCGCCCTGGACTGAAACGGAGCCGCGCCATGCAAATCCCGACCGACATCGAACGTCCCGCCGTGACGCCCGGCGGAATCTCGCCCGCCGAGCGCGCCATGCGCGAGGATCTGGCCGCGCTCTACCGCGCCGTGCACCGCTACGGCATGACCGACCTGATCTACAACCACATCACGGCGCGGGTGCCGGACGAACCCGAACACATCCTCATCAACCCCTACGGCCTGCTGTACCAGGAAGTCTGCGCTTCCTGCCTGTACAAGATCAGCCTGGATGGCGAGGTGCGCTACAAGCCGGACGACGGCTACACGCTGAACCCCGCGGCCTATGTGATCCATACCGCCGTGCACAAGGCCCGCCACGACGCCGTCTGCGTGCTGCATGTCCACACGCGGGCGAGCACCGCCGTCTCCGCGATGACCTGCGGCCTGCTTCCCATCTCGCAGCAGGCCGCGCTCTTTCATGGACGCATCGGCTACCACGACTTCACCGGCCCCGAGGTCACCCTGGCCCAGCAGGAAGGCCTGGTCGCCGATCTCGGCGCACACAACGTCGTCCTGCTGCGCAACCACGGCGTGCTCCTGTGCGCACACACGATCGCCGAAGCCTTCTTCAACCTGTACTGGTTCGAATCCGCCTGCAAAGTGCAGGTGGACGCCATGGCCGCCGGCTCGCTGGTGCAGTTCGACGACGCCGCGCTCCAGGCCACCCGCGACGCCTTCGCCCGCGTGCCCATCCGCGGCGAACGCGAATGGAAGGCCGTGCGGCGTGACCTGGACCGCACAGCGCCCGACTACCGCGACTGACCCGCCGCCTTTCTCGTCAGACTTTCCGGAGACTTTGCATGAGCGCCGTTCTCGATGCCCCTGCGCGCGACAGCACCCCCGTGCTGCCCGCCGATGTCCAGTACCCGCTGGAGCCGGCCGCCCTCGGCCTGGATTCCCGGGTGCGCTGCTACGAACTGCGGCCCGGCCGGGCGCCGCTGTTCATCGAACGCGTCGACCCGCGCCTGGCCAATGCCGAGGACTTTCACGCCTGGCTCGCGGCCACGCGGCCCACCATCGACCGGCTCATCGTGGACCACGGCGGCATCGTGCTGCGCGGCTTCCCCGTGCGCGACACGCCGGACTTCGTCCGGCTGACCGGGGAATTTCCGCAGTTCCAATCCGGCTACGCCGGCGGACGCGCACCGCGCTCGGCCATCAAGGGCCACGTCATGGAATCGACCCGGCTGGCTCCCAGCGTGCACCTCATCCTGCACTCCGAAATGGCCTACGTCCGCGACTACCCCCGCCGGATCGCCTTCTATTCACGCGTGACCGCGCCCGTGGGCGGTGAAACCACCATCGGCGACATGCGCGACCTCGTGGCCGCCATGCCCGCCGCCCTGGTCGAAAAACTGCAGCGCCACGGTACCCGCATGGCCTCGAACTATGGCCCGCGCGCCGTCAGCATGGACGCCACCTACGCCCACATGGACCTGCGCGGCTGGAACCAGGCCTTCTATACCGAAGACCCCGCCGAGGTCGAACGCATCTGCGCCGCCAAGGGCCTGGAGCCGATCTGGAACGCGGACGGCAGCCTCACCGTGCTCACCCCGCTGGAACCGCTGGTCGAACACCCCATCACCGGGCAGCGCCTCTTTCGCTCCGTGATCCATGTCCCGCCGCAAGCCGAGAACGCCGAACTCACCCGCGAGCTCCGCTCGCGCCAGCAATATCCCACCGGCGCCACCCTGGGCAACGGCGAGCCGCTGAGCGAGGACGAACTGCAGACGCTGCGCACGCTCTGCCGCGAGCGCGGCGCCGCCTGGCCCTGGCAGGACGGCGATGTGATGATCCTGGACAACCTGCAGGTATGGCACGGACGCAACCCGTATGAAGGAGCACGGGAGGTGCAGGTGGCGTTGCTCGATTGAGGAGGGAACACGATCGGCGAGCCGGTGGCGCAAAGCGGGAGCCGGCGCGCCCGCGGCCACCCCCTCAGGGCCGGGTGAACACCGCATCGAGGCTGGCGGCCGAAACGCGCAGGCCATCGAGCAGGACATTGCGCTCACTCGACAGTCACCCTGGCGTCACGAATGATCCGCGCGAAACTGTCGACTTCCTGCCGGAAGAACTTGTCGAACGTCGGCTGGTCCCGATATTCGACTCTTGCACCGGTGCTTTCGAGCCTGTCGACCAGTTCGGGATCGGACATGATGCGGCCCACGGCGGCGGAGAGTTTCTCCACCACCGGCGCCGGTGTACCGGCCGGCGCGAACAAGGCGATCCAGGAACTCATCACGAAATCCGGCCGTCCGAGCTCCGCGAGCGTGGGAACGTCGGGAAAGGGCGTCAGTCGCTTGGAGCCTGTCACGAACAGAGCGCGCACCTGTCCCGCCTTCACCGCCTGCGCTACGGAGGGCATGGCGACAAACGATGAGGGAATCGAACCGCCCAGCGTGTCCGCAAACGCCATGGAGTCGCCACGGTACGGCACGACCTGCATGTCGATGTCGAACTCCTGCTTCAAACGCTCGCCGGCAACGTGGGTGATCGAGCCTCGCCCCGAAACACCGTAGCTATAGCGTCCGTTCTCGCCGTTGACCATCTGCACGAATTCGTCGAAGTTGGTCGCCGGCGACTTGTTGTTGACGATCAGGACCAGATCGTTGGCGATCGCCTGCGCCACGGGCACGAAGTCGTGCAACGGGTCGTAGGGCAGCTTGCCGAAGTTCTGCGGAATCGCCATGGCACCCGACGTCGCCACCATCAAGGTGTAGCCATCGGCGGGCGATGACTTCAGGAACTGGGCGGCCAGCACGCCCGCCGCACCCTGCCGGTTCTCGACGACGAAGGGTTGGCCCAGCTCCTTTTCCAGGCCGGCCGCAATGACACGGGCATGAACGTCCGCGGCACCGCCGGGTGCGTATCCGACGAGTACGCGAACCGCGCGATTCGGATAGTCCTCCTGTGCCTGCGCGCTGGCGATCACGCCGGTGCCGACCACAGCGACCAATACATGCCTGAGAATGCTTTTCATCGTTTGTCTCCCTATATCCTCACTGGGTGGGGCCATGCCGGCTCCTTCTGTATCTGTCGACCGCTTCCGCCTGGACAGCAAACCGCCTCGCCACCAGACAAGCCCCTGCAGCGAGCAGAGTAGGTCTGCTCGCTCGAGCCTCTTGAAAGCGGTGCTCAGATCGTGAACAAGCCGAGCCCCGGCCGTGGCCAGTCGATCTCGACGAGCCGGCCGGCATACGACTGCGTGACATACGCCTTGCGCAGGCCTGCTCCGCCAAAACACAGGTTGGTGATGTGGGTGTCGCCCTCGACGGCCACGAACTCGGCCGTGCCGTCCGGCCTCACCGTCGTGATCCCGCCGCGGTCCAGCGTGCCGATGGCGACCGAGCCGTCGGCTTGCACCGCCAACGAGTCGAAGCGCTGATACACCGGGCTGGCATAGACCAGCCGGCTGCCGTGCGGCGAACTCGGCGACGCCGTGGCAGCGGCCTTCAGGCGCCCCGGGCCGGCCAGGTCCCACGCCCACAGGCGCGCGGTCTCGGTTTCAGCCACGTAAAGCGTCATACCGTCGGGCGAAAGGCCGATGCCGTTGGGCTTGTGGATCGGAAACACCATTTCCTCGATGTGCGAACCGTCGGTCCTCGCATAGCAGATGCTGCCGCGATCCCAATCCCGATGGCGCGTCTTGCCCGGATCGGTGAACCAGATACCTCCGGCGCCGTCGATGACCAAATCGTTCGGCCCACGGATGTTGCGCCCGTCGATCCTGTCATACAGGACTTCGGCCTTGCCGGTCTCGATGTCGACACGCTCGATACGGCCGGTGCGGTAATCGTCCGGGGTGCCGCTCGTCACCCAGCGGCCGTCCGCACGCTGCCGGAACGAGAACCCTCCGTTGTTGGCGACGTAGCAATAGCCGTCCGGGCCCATGGCTGCGCCGTTGGGCCCACCCCCCAGTTCGGCCACGACGACCTTGCGACCGTCGGGAAGAATCCGGGTCAGCGTCTTGCGCCGGATCTCGACCACCAGCAGGCTGCCGTCGCCCACCCAGACAGGCCCTTCCGGGAACCAGAGATCTTCAGCCACTACACGCATGTTTCCTCCTTGTATCGACAAAATGCGGGCACCGCCTGCGCCGCTGCTCATCGCTCGCTCGCCGCAGACGGCACATCGAGCGCACGCAGCATCTGCGCACGCCGCGTCGCTTCGCTCATCATGAACGCCCACTCATTGCCGCCGGTGAGAAAGCGCACGCCCAACGCCAGCGTCGACTGCATGACATCGGGACTGTTCCCCAGCCCACCGCAGCCCGCATGGCGGCCGTGCCGCCGACACGCCTGCACGACCTGTGCGATGCACTGCGCGATGCGTGCATCGCCGACCTGCCCGGGAATGCCCATCGCGTCGCACAGGTCCGAAGTGCCCACATGGAGAATATCGACCCCCGGCACGGCGGCGATCTCGTCGGCCTGCCTGATCGCCTCGGGCGACTCCAGCATCACGATCACCGTGGTCGCCTCGTCCAGCAGCCTGCGCGCCGTCGCCGCCGGGTGCTTGCGGTAGCCCAGTTGGGGCCAGCTACTGGCCACCGAGCGCTCGCCATGCGGCGCGAACTTGGCCGCCCGGACCACCCGCCGAGCGTCGTCGGCCGACTCCACGTGCGGTGCCACGATGCCCATGGCCCCCGCATCCAGGATGCGATTGATGTAGTGCGCATCGTGCGTCGGCACCCGGACCAGCGGCGTGACCCCGATATGCTGCGCGAGCAGACAGATCTGCGCCGCGGCGGATTCGGGGATCACCGAATGTTCGAGGTCGACATTGATCGCGTCATAGCCTGCGGCATGCGCCGCGATGGCGATGTCGACGCTCTGCACTTGCTTGACGATGATGGACAGGCCCAGCCCGCCGGCACGCAGGCGGTCCATCAGGGGGTTGCCAAGCGCGCGCACCTCATCGGCCCGTGTAGCGTGTGTCATCGTGCCCTCCGGTCTTCCGAGACGATCACGTCCTGTGCGGGCAGCGGCTCGCCGGCCACCAGGCGCTCCAGGTTGCGCAGCACGTGGGCCGCTACGGGCGCCACATTGTCGAAGACACCACCGCCCGCATGCGGGGTGACGACCACCTGGTCGAAACCGAGCAAGGGGTTCGCCGCGTCCGGCGGCTCCGGGTCGAAGGCATCCAGGCCTGCGCCCAGCAGATGACCGCGCGCGAGCGCATCGGCCAACGCGGCCTCGTCGACCAGCTCGCCGCGCGCCGTGTTGATCAGCACGGCGCCCTTCTTCATGCGCCGCAGCGCCCGCTCGTCGATCAGGTGCCGGGTGCTGTCGTCGTAGGGCGCGTGCAGGCTGACGATGTCGCTGGCCGCCAGCAGTTCGGACAGTTCGACGCGGCGGGCGCCCAGGGATTGCTCGACATCGGCCGCGGCCGGATGGCGGTCGGCATACAGAATGGCAGCCGGCTCGAAGCCCGCGAGGCGGCGCGCCAGCTTTCGGCCGATGTTGCCGAAGCCCACCAGGCCGATGGTCTTGCCATGGATCTGGAAGCAGGTCTCCCGCATCTCGGACTTGGGCCACTGCCCCGCCCTCATCTGCCGGTTCACGTAATAGAGCCGGCGATAGACCGCCAGCATCAGCGCAACGGCCAGTTCGGCCACAGGGCCGGCGTTCGAGCCTGCCGTGATGGCCACCGGGATACCGAGCCGGCGTGCCGCGGCGATGTCGATGCGGTCTACGCCGATGCCCCATTTCTGGACCGCCCGCACGCGCTCGGCAGCCGCCAGCATGTCACCGCTGAGCTGGGCCCAACCGGGCACCAGGAAATCCGCCGTCCGACACAGCGCCAACTGGTGCCGGTCATCGTAGTTGAGCGCGAAGCGGACCTCGAACGGCGGCCGAAAGACCGAAAGGATGACGCGCTGGACGGCAGGCGCCAGCACGTCCATGAAGACGACGGTGTAGGTCGATGGCCGGTTCATTGCGCCCCCGGCAGTTCGATGGTCATCATCAGGGACGACAGCGACTTGCCATGCGCATCCTGCGCCAGCGAGCGAGTCACACCACCGCCCAAGGCGCCGTGGATCACGAAATTCAGCGCCTGCAGCCGGGGCAGTTCGTACCGGATCACCGGCCCGCTCGCAATGTGCGAGAAAGCCCGCATGACCACGGATTCGGTCAGATGTTCGCGCAGGATGCGCCAACCAGCGTCGTCGAAGGCGATGACGGAGATATTGGACGTATTGCCCTTGTCGCCCGCCCGTCCGTGGGCCAGGTCATTGACGCGGATCATGTGCGGAACTCCCGGATCGTGACGCGCGGATCGACCTGGCCGCGCGGGATGAGGACCGACTGCACGGCGAGCACTTCCTTGACCGATGGGTCGGAGCCCCCGGCGCCGCCGGCGGGCCCGTTGACGTGCAGCGCGCGTGTCTCGAAGCCGACGGCTTCGGCCGCCTTGCGGTCCGTCGTGCGGGCGGCGATGCGCAGCCGGACTTCGTAGGGATCCTGGCCGCAGACGCGCCCGGCGTGCAGGCTGTCGATGCCGATCAGATCGACCCGTACTTCGCTGTAGCGATGACCGGCGTCGGCCAGGCGCTGCTGCACGACACTGGCGGCGAGCTCGGCCCGCGCAACGGCGTCGATGCCGGCGTAGGAGATCTGCCCCTCGCCGATGAAGCCGTCGGTATACCCGACGGTCACTTTGTAGGTATCCGTGCGCGGCAGCGCCTTCGCTCCCCCGATACGGACCCGGTCCGGCCCCACCTGCTGCATGCCGAGTTCGGTGATATCCAGCACGCAGTCCGGCGTGATGTAGGCCGCCGGATCATGCAGTTCGTAGATGAGCTGCTCCTTGCAGGTCGCCAGGTCGACCCGTCCGCCCGTTCCTTCGAGCTTGCTGACCGTGAAGTCACCATCCGGCAGCATGTCTATGTAAGGAAATCCCAACCTCGCCAGATCGGGTACTTCCTTTCTCCCCGGCGCGGCGAAGCAGCCGCCGCTCACCTGCGCGCAGCATTCCAGCAGATGGCCTGCGACCGTTCCGGCCGCCATCCGCGGCCAATCGTCGTAGGACCAGCCGTAATGGTGCATGGCGGCGGCCAGATACAGCGATGGATCGGCCACCCGCCCCGTCACGACGAGCTGGGCGCCGGTCGCGAGGGCCCGCACGATCACGTCGGCGCCCAGATAGGCGTTGGCCGACACCATGCGCGGCAGCAGTTCCTCCAGCGGTTCGCCGGTTTCCATGATGGGCAGCCCAGGCTGGCCGCGCAGCAACTCGGCAACGTCGTCGCCGAGCACGGCGGCCGAGTGCAGCGGCCCGACGCCTTCCCCTTGTGCGAACTCGTGGATGAGCTCGACCGCTGCAATCGGATTGGCCGCCCCCATGTTGGTGACGACCCTCACCTGGTTCTTCAGCGCGACCGGGAGCACGCGGCTCATCCGGTCCATCAGACGCGGCGTGTAGCCCAGACGGGGATTTCTCAGCCGCGACTGATTCTCCCGCGCCACGGTGCGTTCGGCCAGGCACTCGAAGGCGAGGTAGTCCAGCGCGCCACGTTCGGCCAGCTCGACGGCCGGCGCGATGCGGTCGTCCGCAAAGCTGGCACCGGCCCCGATGCGCAGAGGGCGGATCGATGCGGCGGCGCTCATGGGAATACCCTCCTGTCGCTACGCGACATCCTCCCCGCGGGAGGAATCGCGCCGCCTTCGGGCGGCCGTGCGGCGGCGCTCATGCCAACCCCCGCAGAGGCGCACCCTTGAGCATCAGCCGGTAGAGATAGCGGAACTCCTGGGGATCGAAGTCGGCATTGGCCTGGTGCATCACGCTGCGGTTGTCCCACAGGACGAAGTCGCCCGGCTGCCAGCGGTGCCGGTATTCGTAGCACGGCTGGGTCGCATGTTGGTACAAGGCATTGATCAGCGCATAGGCCTCGTCATCGGGCAAACCCTCGATGCCTTCCATTCTGCCCGTGTTCAGGTACAGGGCCGCACGGCCGCTGACCGGATGCACGATCACGATGGGCTGGCTCGAGGCGGCGGCTTCGGCGCGCTCCTGTGGCGACAGCACCGCCATCTTGCGCGGGCTGCGACTGCTTTCGTAGACGTGGGTCGAGCGCAGGGTCGCGATCCGCGCCTTCATCGCTTCGGGCAGCTCGTCGTAGGCAAGCCTGACGTCGACGAACTGGGTGTCTCCTCCCCGGGAAGGCAGCTCGATGGCATGGAGCATGGTCCCCATCGGCGGCTCGCGAAAGTTCGAGTGGTCGGTATGGTAGTTCTCGCCACGTACGTGCAGCTTGCCGTCGCGTGTCGGGAGATCCCGGCTGGATATGGTGCCGACCAGCGGATAGTCGGGCAACGAAAACTTGCCGAGCTGCTGCGGCAATATGTCGCCGAAGATCTGAGCCGCTCGCAAGAATGCGGCCGGATCGAGCCGCTGCTCGCGCACGACCAGCACGGCATGCTCGTGCCACAGGTCGCGCAGGGCCTGCGCTACGGAGGCAGGAAGGTCGCTGCCGAGATCGACACCGCGTATCTCGATGCCCAGACCATGGTCGGTCAGGGTTTGCGTCTGCATACGCTCGCGCGTCATGGTCTTCATTGGATCGTCCTGGGTGAACTCGTACTGAAGCCATTCTGCAAGCGGCATGCATTTGTCGCTAATGATTATTCTTGGGTACCCTATAAGTTATCGTGATGGGCTGACGGGAGCTTCACACATGAACCTGCGCCACATCGAAGTGTTCTACGCGATCATGCAATCAGGGTCGGTGACCGGCGCGGCGCGCCTGCTCAACGTGACGCAGCCGGCAATAAGCAATGTGCTGCGCCATGCCGAACAGCAACTGCGCCTCAAGCTGTTCGAGCGCATCGGCGGCCGTCTGCAGCCAACGCCCGAGGCATACGACCTGTTTCCCGACGTCCAGGAGATCTTCGGCCGCATCGGGACGCTCAATCGCATGGTCGAGGAGATGCGCGGCGGGCGTACCGGCCGGCTCGCCGTGGCGGCATCGCCGACGCTCGTCAACGCCTACCTGCCCAGAGCCATCGCCCGGCTGCAGGCGCTTGGCGCCGGCGCGCAAGTCACCATCCAGGCACTGCCGACAGCTATCGCCATCGAACGTGTCGCGCGGCGCGAGGTCGACATCGGCCTGGTCTACTCTCCGGTCGGGGACCCCGGCGTCATCGTCGAAGAACTCGCCGAATCCGATGTAGGCTGCGCGGTGCACCGGCGCTCGCCGCTGGCCAAGCGCAAGATGCTGGGACCGCACGACCTCGCAACCGCGACAGTCGTCTCCACGGGGCAGACGACGCGGATCGGCGTGGCGGTCAGGCAGGCATGCGAGGCGCACGACCTGCCCGTCCCCGCGGTATCGGTCGAGGTCAATTCGTCGCTGGCGGCCTGCCTCATGGCGGCCGAAGGTGTCGGCGTCGGCCTGGTCGATCTCGCCACGGTCAACCAGTACGCGTTGCCGGGGATCGTATTTCGTCCTTTTCGGCCTCGGGCCGTGCTGCACCTCTGCCTGATCTTCCCCAAGGATCGACCACGGTCACGCGCGACACAGCGCTTCACGCAGGCCCTGCACGACTTGGCCGGTGCCTAGCGACACCGACAAGCACAGGATGGCGGGAGTCCATGAGCCACGATCACAGCGCCCGGCGGCTTGCGCAGCGCGCTCATACCCGTGCTGGCACCACCCTCCACTCCCGCCCGGAGTGCTCGGCCTGCCAAAGGTCATGGTCCGCCTGCATCCGCAACCACATGATCGCCGTCGGCGCAGGGATCCACTTCGCCAAGCGGATGGCCAGCTCCGGGCTCACGCCGGCCTTGCCATTGATGAAGCGGGAAAGCTGCACGCGCGATACCCCGAGCCGAGCCGCAGCCTCCGTCAGCTCAGGCCCAGTTCAGGTAGCACATCCTCCTTCAGGATGCTGCCGGGATGGGGTGGTTCGTGCATGGTCACGACAGGAATCCTAGTGATAGTCCTGATAGTCGACGAGAATCGCATCGACGCCGGAAGACCCGGCTCAGACGCCTCGAAGGCCTGCCGAACGCCTATGATGCCGCCGCCCAAAGCTCTGCGTCAGTGTGGAATTGCGTATCGACGAACTCGAGGCACACGACGCCAACGCAGTACGCGCCGTAATCAAGCCCCCATCCACGCATCACGCTGCGTCAGCCGCCAAGCGTAGGCGCCCAACACGGCGCTGCGCAACGCCATGAAGGCGACGAAAGCCAGCCACAGCCCATGGTTGCCCAAGCCCTGCAGCAGCCAACCCAGCGGCAGGGCCAGCGCGAGGGCGATCAACATGGCGTTGCGCATCTCCCTGGCACGGGTGGCGCCGATGAACAGACCGTCGAGCAGGTAGCTCCACACCGCCACCAAAGGCAGTATGGCCAGATAGGGCAGGAAAGCCAGCGCCATCTCGCGCACTGCCGCGATGTCGGTCAAGAGACCCACGAAGATACCCCCGCCGAGCAGGAAGAACAGCGCGAAACCCACACTGGCCAGCAGCGACCACGCCCCCGCCACGACCAGCGAACGGCGCAAAGCCATGCGGTCGCGCGCGCCGAGCGCATGGCCGCACAACGCCTCCAGCGCATGGGCCAGGCCGTCCAGGGCATAGGCGGTGAGGGTCAGGCCGCTGAGCAACAGGGCATTGGCCGCCACCGTGGTATCGCCCAGCCGGGTGCCCTGCACCGTGACGAGAAAGAACACCAGTTGCAGCGCCAGACTGCGGATGAAGATGTCGCGGTTGACCGTCAGCAACGGGCGCCACGCGGCCCAGCGCCGCAAGACGGCGCGCTCGAGATGCCCGGGGTAGCGCGCCAGGGCGCTGCGGGTCAGCCACAGGCCGAGGAGAGCGCCGCTCCATTCCGCAATCACGGCAGCCCGCGCGACTCCGACCACGCCCCACTCCAGGCCGAGCACGAACAGCAGGTCGAGGCTCACGTTGATCAGGTTGACCGTCAACAGCATGGCCAGCGGCCCGCGCGCGTTCTGCGTGCCGAGCAGCCAGCCGATCAGGGCATAGCTGGCCAAGGTCGCGGGCAGACCGAACAGACGGACCTGGAAGAACTCCCGGGCCAAGGCATCCAGCTCCGCCGAAGGACGCATCAGGCGCAGCGCGGCATCGCTGAGCGGCACGGCGAACACCGCCAGCAGTACCGCCAGGCCCACGCCCAACACCAGGCCTTGCAACAGCACCTGCCGCAACGCGCCGCCATCGGTACGCCCCGCCGCCTGGGCCGCAAAGCCCGTGGTGCCCATGCGCAGAAAACCCATGACCCAGACCAGCAGCGTGTAGAGATTACCGCCCACCGCCACGGCCCCGAGCTGGTGCGCGTGCGGCAGATGCCCGACCACGGCCGTGTCCACCAGCGCCACCATCGGCACGGAGAGGTTGGACAGGATCATCGGCGCGGCCAGAGCCCAGACCTTGCGCTGGGTCGGGGTATGGCGCCAAGCATCGAGCAGGGCAGACATCGGGAGCCTTGGGCAAATCGCGGATTCTACGGGACGCCCGAGGGTCGAGACGCCGCGTCGCCCGCTTTCGGCAATGGCAGCCATCCGCGAATGCGCTCGCTTCGCTATCGGCGCCGCCAATCCCAGCCCTCGCCCGGATACCCCGCGTTGTTCCGCGCTTTACGCCCCTACCTGCATTGCTAATCTCGGCAGCTACCCGAACACCGCTCAGGAGCCGCCGTGAACGCGCCCGACCTCGCCAACCAGCAGATCGCGAAGGACTACGACGATCGACCATACACCTCCAACGCGTTCTTCTACGCCGCGCCGGGACACATCCGCGCCACCGCCTGGCTATACGGCGTGGACACGGTGCCGTTGAAGCAGGCGCGCGTGCTGGAACTGGGCTGCGCGGCGGGCGGCAACCTGCTGCCCTTCGCGACTCTCCATCCGGAGGCCACGGTGGTCGGCGTGGATCTTTCGAGCGTGCAGGTCGAACAGGGCAGGCAGGTGATCGCCGATCTCGGCATCCGGAACCTCACGCTGCACGCCATGAGCCTGACGGACATCACGCCGGATTTCGGGCAGTTCGACTACATCATCGCGCACGGCGTCTTCAGTTGGGTGCCGCCCGAAGTGCGCGAAGCGATGCTGCGCATCTGCCGCGAAAACCTCTCGCCGCAGGGCGTGGCCTACATCAGCTACAACACCTACCCGGGCTGGAAGGCGGGCGACATCGTGCGGGACGCGATGATGTTGCATAGCCATGGCGCGCAGACGATCGAAGAACGGCTCGAGCGCGCCAAGACCATCCTCACCCTGCTCTCGGACGGCCTGGCCGCCGCCAATCCGCTGGCGCCATCCCTGCGCGGCGCCGTGCAGCAACTGCGCCGGCACTCCGATTACTACATCGCGCACGAGTACCTGGAAACCTTCAACGCTCCCTGCTACTTCGTCGAATTCGCCGCGGCGGCGGACCAGGCCGGGCTCGCCTACATTGGCGACGCCGAAGGCCAGACCGAACTCGGCGCCACCTACGGCAACAACGTCCAGCTCAACCACAGCCTGATCGCCATGGGCCAGCCCAAGGCGATGCGCCAGCAGTACCTGGATTTCGCCGTGGGCCGGAACTTCCGCAAGAGCCTGCTGACGCACGCCGAGCGTGCGAACGACATCGCCACGTCGCCCGAACTCGCCCGTCTGCGGGACCTGCGGATCGCCGCCGGTTTCCGCTCTGTCGACGCGCCCGCAGCCTCCCCGGCCGGCATGCAGCACTACCAGAGCAACCGCGGGCGGTCGCTGGCGACTCGGGAAGCCCCCGTCGTCGCCGTGGTCGAAGCCTTGAGCAGCGCCTGGCCGGCCTGCCTGAGCCGGGACGAACTCGCCGCCGCCACCCTTGGAAAGTCCGGGGCCGAGGGCGATGCCCATGACGAGACCATCGGCAAAGCCGTGGAAACGCTGTATCGCCTGGGCATGCTGTATCTCAGCCGGGACGGCGGGGCTGCCGACGCCGCCGCCGCCGAGCATCCGCAGCTCGTCACCGGCCTCGCCTACCTGAAGACGCGCGGCGCAGATCCCGGCTTCGGCGTGGGCCCCTACACCTATTGGCACGACGTGCCCGACCTGAGCCTGAAACCCGCCGAGATGTTCGTGCTCGAACAGCTCGACGGCAAGCGCTCGTTGACGCAGGTCCGCACCGCCTTGCGCGACGCGCTGTCGGCCGGACAGGTGCCGGGGAGCGACGGAAAAATGCTGACTGGCCAGCGCAACCTGGACGGCACCGCGCAGCAGATCGTGCAAAAGCTCGTGGAGCTGCTGCGCCGGCAGGGGGTGATGCTCGGATAGACGTCTGCACGCCGCGCGTCAAGTCCGCGGCGCAGGCCGAACCCGGCGAGTACGGCTCACTGCTCGCGCTCCACCACGCGCAGCAATGCAGCTCTGCGATCCGACAAGGGCCCGAAATCCGCCGTAACCGCATCCAGCGTTTCCCCTGCCGCCAGGGCGTCCAGGACATCGGCCCAATCCTGCATGAGCAGACGGCGCGAGCTCACGTACTTGGTGTGGTCGTACGGCGCGCGTGAAGACGCATTGCGCACGTGCGCCAACTGCAGGTCCACCCGGTTCTCCGGATAGCTGAGCAGGCCGAGCAAGGTCGTCGCCGTCGAGCGAAAACCATGGGTAGAGAACTGCCCGTGATAGCCCAGCACTTCGATCGCATGGTTCAGCGTGCCCGCGCCGATCGGCTTGTCTGCACCTCGCTGGTGGGGCAGCACGTAGCGGCTGCCGCCCGTCGCCTCGCGCAGTGCTTCCAGCAACGCGATCACCTGTCGAGACAAGGGTACCGTGTGGGGTCGGCGCATCTTCATATGCTCGGCCGGAATCGACCAGATGGCGGCGCCCAGGTCTATCTGATCCCAGGTCGCACGCCGTATCTCGATGGTTCGAACAAAGGTGTAGGCCACCAGCCGCAGCGCGATCCGGGTGACGAGGTGGCCGTTCCACGCATCGAGCTTCTGCATGAAGCGGGGTATCTCATGCCACGGCAAGGGCGGATTGTGTCGCACCGCCGGACGCCGGACCAGACGCTTGAGCAGCTCGGCCGGATCATGCTCGCACCAGCCCTGTTGCGCCGCATAGACGAAAATCTGGCTCAGCCACTGGCGCACCGCCATGGCCGCCGTCGCCCCGCGCTCGGCCACCGTCATCACCAGCGGGCGCAGCATGGACACCGTAATCGACGCGATCGGCAGCTTCCCGAGCACCGGAAACACATCGCGCTCCAGGTAGGAGCGCACCTGATAGGCGTACCCCCGACTCCACGACCCGTTCCCCACCATCCAGAGCCGAGCCACGCGCTCGAACGTGTGCCGGTTGCGCTCCACTTGCTCGCTCAGCCGCGTCTTCCTGTCCACCAACGGATGAATGCCCCGCAGCACCAGTGCCCGCGCATCGTCACGTGCCCGCCGCGCCGCCTGCAGGCTGATGTCGGGAAACCGGCCGATGGCAAACACCTGTGCCGACTCGCCGATGCGATAGCGGTATCGCCACAGCTTGCTGCCTTTGGGCGTGACGTAAAGCAGGCTGCCGCCGTCCCTGAGCGAATATGGTGTGTCCTGAGGGGCGGCAGTTTCGACCTTGCGCGCCGTGAGCAGATGAGTCGCCATAAATGTGTATATCCGAGAATCCATCGGGAGAAAGAGCACATCGGTATACTCAAAAATCTACAGCGGGATATTGCTGCGAGGCCTGCTGAACCTCGGGTCGACAAACTCAGCGGGTGCCAGTTGGCTGTGGAAAATGGGCTGGCAGATATCGGCTTTTGCACTGGCAATTGTCAGCACCAACTACCTGTCGCTCGTCGCGCAGAACAATCTCAACAAGTCCCAGTCGCAGTTGGGCACTGCCATCGAGCGCCTGTCCTCGGGCATGCGCATCAACAGCGCCAAGGACGACGCGGCGGGTCAGGCGATTGCCAACCGCTTCACCGCCAACGTCAAGGGCCTGACCCAAGCCACCCGCAACGCCAACGACGGCATCTCGATCGCCCAGACGACCGAAGGCTCGCTGAACGAAATCAACGCCAACCTGCAGCGCATCCGCGAACTGAGCGTGCAGGCCGCCAACGGTTCGAACTCCGACACCGATCTGCAATCCATCCAGAACGAAATCACCGAGCGCCTGGACGAAATCGACCGCGTGTCGCGTGAGACGCAGTTCAACGGAAAGTAC
>NZ_VLTJ01000045.1 GCF_007558815.1 Verticiella sediminum
GCGCCAGTCGTTGATGCCCTTGTCGACGACCTCCTTGGGATAGATCTGGGTGTAGTAGCCGAAGCCCAGGCGATAGTCCCACTCGCTGTTGTAGTGCTTCATGAAGACCGTGAGCGTGTGCGGGCCGGTGGCCTCGATGCGGTCCACGAATTCGTAGAGGTTGGCTGGGGCGCGCTTGGAGGCCATCTGCCGGTTCAGGCTGTAGACCACGTCTTCGGCGGTGAGCTCGCGCGCGTCCATGACGCCTTCCTTGGCGGGGAACATGATGCCTTCGCGCAGCTTGATCTCCACGCGCAGCGGGTCGTCCCTGACTTCCCAGCTTTCGGCCAGCTCGCCGCGCTGGGCCTCCGGCGCCAGCCAGGCGTCGGGTTCGAAGTTGAACTTGCCGCCGCGGCTCTGGGCCTTGGAGAGGTCGCCCGCGATCAGCGACTCGTAGATGTGGCCGGCGTCGTTGTTCATCTTCCAGACGGAGTCGGCCGGGTCCCAGGTCAACGCACTCAGCGTGGGGTAGTAATTGATGATCTCCAGCTTGCCGCCGTACGTCGGCTCCTCCGCCGCATGGGCAAGAGCGCCGCCCAGCAGGGCAGTGCCGATGGCCAACGCGCCGGTGGCGGCTTTCAGGTGGGACAGGGTCATGCAAAATCTCCGTGCTTCTTGGTCGAGGCTGCTGGCCGCAGCAGCCGGGTCGTTGTGGCCGATCGGCCCGCAGGCGTGAAAGCCCGTGCCGCATCGGCGATGGTTGCGATCATTTCAGCCTCCGCCCGGCCGCCCGAAGGAGGCTGAAGCCCCCCTGGGAGGCGCGCGTCAGCGCGTAGGGAGGGATCATCTCAATACCCCATCTTCTTCTTGAGGTCCTGGTCGATCCAGATGCGCGCATAGATGGGCCCGGGCTTGACCGAGCCGGCGCGCAGCTCGCCGTCGTAGCCCTTCACCCAGGGCCACCAGGCGGCATACGTATAGGCCGTGGGCAGGTAGACGTAGGCCGCGTCCGACAGCACCAGGTCGGTGAGTTCGTGCAGCAGTTCGGTCTGTCCGGCCTCATCGTCTTCCCGGAACACGGCCAGCATCCCCTCGTTGAACTCGGCGCTGTCGTACATGGCCGGGTTCCAGGGGTCGCCGGGCGTGAACGAGTTGTACAGCGCGGCTGCCGGGTTGCTGTGGCCCTTGCTCATCATGTAGCCGGCGGCATGGTTCTTGGCGTTCATGGCGCCGAAGAAGGCGCCGTACTCCATGGGCACGATCTCCATGGTCACGCCGATCTGCTCGTAGTAGGCCGCGAGCAGGGGCATGAGCTCCATGTGGGACGGGTTGCAGGCACAGACCTGGGCCTGGAACTTGAAGCCCTTGGGATAGCCGGCCTCGGCCAGCAGTTGCTTCGCGCCATCGGGGTCGTAGGCGAAGAGCGCGCGCACGTTCTCTGGCAATTCGTCCAGCGGCCGGTAGATCCCCGCGTAGTCCGGATGCAGCGGGAAGGCGAGCATCTCGGCGTTGCCTTCGTACAGGGCGTCGATGATTTCCTGTTTGTTGACGGCCATGTTCATGGCGCGGCGCACGCGCACGTCGTCAAAGGGCTTGGTGTCGTTGCGCAGGGCGAGCAGGACGCCGAAATGCATCAGCGAGCGCCGCCATTTCAGGTCGGGCGCGCTCTTTTTCAGCTCCTCGACCGCGCTCCAGCGGATCTGTTCCATGATGTCGACGCGGCCCGTGCGCAGCAGCGAGTGGCGCGTGCTTTCGTCCATCACGGTGCGGTAGGTGAAGCTGTCGACGTAGGGCAGGCGGTACGCCTTGCCGTCGATGGTTTCGCTGTCCCAGTAGTCGGGGTTGCGCTCGTAGGTGGCGAAGTTGCCCTGGGTGTAGTTGGCGATCCGGAAGGGGCCGGTGCCGTTGGCGTTGCGCCAGTCACTGATGCCCTTCTCGACGACTTCCCTGGGATAGATCTGGCTGTAGTAGCCGTAGCCCAGCCGGTAGTCCCAGTCGCTGCGGTACTCGTGCTTGAAGATCGTGAGCGTGTGCGGGCCGGTGGCCTCGACGCGATCCACGAAGCTGTAGTAGTCGGGCACGGCGCGCGGGGACTTCAGCAGGCGGTTCAGACTGTAGACCACGTCTTCGGCGGTGAGCTCGCGCGCCTCCATGACGCCGGGCTTGGCGGGAAACATGACGCCTTCGCGCAGCTTGATCTCGACGCGCCAGGGGTCGGGCTTGACCTCCCAGCTCTCGGCCAGCTCGCCGCGCTGCACGTCGGGCGGCAGCCAGGCGTCGGCCTGGAAAGTATGGCTGCCGCCCCGGCTGCTGGCCTTGCCGAGGTCGCCGGCGATGAGCGACTCGTAGATGTGCCCCGCGTCGTGGTTGATCTTCCACACGTAGTCTGCCGGGTCCCAACTGAGTGCGCTCAGCGTGGAGTAGTAGTTGATGATCTCGAGCTTGCCGCCGTATTGCGGCGCTTCGGCCGCCTGCGCGCCGGCGCCACCCAGCGCGGCGACCAGCGCGAGCGTGCCCGCGGCGGAAAGACGTTGCAGACTCATCTCAGTTCCCCCATGGTGTTGGCGCCATCTCGACGGATGAAACTGCGGCAGTGCGATCCAGGGCACCGCGGATCCGGCTTTTCCGGTCCGCCAGTGCCGCCCCCTGGGAGGCGCGCGTGAGCGCGTAGGGGGGGGCTTTCATCAATACCCCATCTTCTTCTTGAGGTCCTGATCGATCCAGATGCGCGAGTAGATCGGCCCCGGCTTGACCGCGCCCGCACGCGCCTCGCCGTCGTAGTTCTTCACCCACGGCCACCAGGCGCGGTAGATGTAGGGTGTCGGCAGGTACACGTACGGCGCATCGCCCAGGCCCAGGCGCGTCAGCTCGCGCAGGAGTTCGGCCTGCTTTTCAGGATCGCGCTCGCGGAAGGCGGCCTGCAGACCTTCGTTGAACTCCGGGTTGTCGTACATGGCCGGGTTCCAGGGATCGCCCGGGGTGTAGGAGTTGCGCAGCGCCGTGGTCGGGTTGCTGTGGCCCTTGCTCATCATGTAGCCGGCGGCATGGTTCTTGGCGTTCATCGCGCCGAAGAACGCGGCGTATTCCATGGGCACGATTTCCATGGTGACGCCGATCTGTTCGTAGTAGGCCGTGAGCAGCGGCATCAGCTCCATGTGCGCCGCGTTGCAGGCGCAGACCTGGGCCTGAAACTTGAAGCCCTTGGGATAGCCCGCCTCGGCCAGCAGCTTCTTGGCCTCGTCCGGGTCGTACTTGAAGACGGCCTGGACCTCCGCGGGCATGTCCTTCAGCGGTTCGTAGATGCCGAGATAGTCCGGATGCAGCGGGAAGCCCAGCATCTCGCCATTGCCGGCCCAGAGTGCGTCGATGATTTCCTGCTTGTTGACGGCCATGTTCATGGCGCGGCGCACGCGTACGTCGTCGAAGGGCTTGGTGTCGTTGCGCAGCGCGAGCAGGTAGCCCGTGTGCATCAGGGCGCGGCGCCACTGGAGATCGGGCGCGCTCTTTTTCAGCTCGTCCACCGCGTTCCAACGGATGAGCTCCATGATGTCCACGCGGCCGGTGCGCAGCAGCGAGAGCTGAGTGCTCTCGTCCTTGACAGTGCGATAGGTGAAGCCGTCGATGAAGGGAAGCTGGTATTCCTTGCCGTCGATGGTGGTCTTGTCCCAGTAGTCGGCATTGCGCTCGTAGGTGGCGAAGTTGCCCTGGGTGTAGTTGGCGAGTTTGAAGGGGCCCGAGCCGTTGGCGTTGCGCCAGTCGTTGATGCCCTTGTCGACGACCTCCTTGGGATAGATCTGGGTGTAGTAGCCGAA
>NZ_VLTJ01000046.1 GCF_007558815.1 Verticiella sediminum
ATGCCGGCGCTGCCGGCCACCGCCTGCAGCGGCGCGTCGCGAAACGCCAGTGTGGGCGCATGCGCGGCCGAGCGGGTGAGCACGGCGACGTGGATCACCTGGCGATCGTGCCGGCCATAGCGGTCCCACAGCCGGCAGTGATAGGTGTACATGCGCTTGAGAAAGGCCGCATCCGGGCGGGCCTGGACTTCGACGTGGATCAGCAGGTGCGCGCTGGCGCCCTCGCGCAGGCGCACCTGGACCAGCGTGTCCACGTGGCGCCGGCCCCGGCGCAGCGCGCCGGCCAGGCGCTGCAGCTCCTTGTCGAGGAACACCACCGGCACCGACCAGTCGATAAGGGCATGCACCGCCGGCCAGAACAGGGCCAGGCAGGGCTGGAGATACGCTTCGAGTGCATCCTTCCAGCGCCCGTCGTGGTCGGCCTCGGGGGCCGCGTGCGGGTAGGGTCCGGGCAGCGGATCGCCTGGCGGCAAGGCAGCGGGCATATCGTCTCCTGGGAAGACGACAGCCTACGGCCGGAAACACTCCCGTGCCGCACAAGTGCGGCGGATGGCACGCAGTGGTTTTTTTTGCCGCCGCCGCCGGGCCGCCCCAAGGCAAAAAGCGCCCCCCTTGGGGGGCAGCGAGCCGAAGGCGCAGCGTGGGGGCCTTTTTCGCGGGCTTGACGGCCGGCCTGTTCGGCTCACCCCGAGAGAACCGCACGCTTGCCGCTGTGCGGGCGGCGCTGCCACCCGGGGGCGTCAGCGCCTAGGGGGGAGCTTCCCCTCTCAGGCGGCCGCGACCAGGCGCCGCCTGCCTGTTGCGGCCGGATGGACGGGGATCTTCAACCCCAGGTTCTCGCGCAGCGTGCGACCTTCGTACTCGGTGCGGAACAGCCCGCGCCGGCGCAGCTCCGGCACCACGCCGGCGATGAACTCGTCCAGCCCGCCGGGCAGCCAGGGCGACATGATGTTGAAACCGTCCGCGCTGCCGTTCTCGAACCATTCGTGCAACTGGTCCGCGATGGATTTGGGCGTGCCGACGACCTGCTGGTGGCCGCGCGCGCCGCAGATGCGCAGATAGAGTTCGCGGATGCTGAGCTCGCCCCGGCCCGCGAGGCCGACGAGCAGTTCGCGCCGGCTCCTGCCGCCGTTCGTCTCGCCCAGCTCCGGCAACGGGCCGTCGACCGGATAGCCGCGCAGATCGTGCCCGATCATGTTGGAGAGCAGGGCCACGCCGACCTGCGGCTGCACGAGTTCCTGCAGCCGGCCGAACTTCTCGTCGGCCTCGTCCTGGCTCGCGCCCACCACCGGAAAGATGCCCGGCATGATCTTGACGTCCTCCGGATGACGGCCGTGCCGGATCGCGCGTTCCTTGATGTCGGTGTAGAAAGCCTGCGCTTCGGCCACGGTCTGGTGCGCGACGAAGATGACTTCGGCCGTGCGACCGGCCAGTTCGCGGCCGGCCTCCGAGGCGCCGGCCTGGACGACCACCGGGCGGCCCTGCGGCGAGCGTCCGACATTGAGCGGGCCTTGTACCGAGAAATGCTTGCCGTGGTGGTACAGCACGTGCAGCTTGTCGATGTCGTAGTACAGGCCGGCCTGCTTATCGCGCAGGTAGGCATCGTCTTCCCAGGAATCCCAGAGGCCGAGCACGACGTCGTGGAACTCGCCCGCCCGCTCGTAGCGCTCGGCGTGCGCCAGGTGCCGCTCCTGGTTGAAGTTGCGCGCCTCGGCGTCGGTGCTGGACGTGACCAGGTTCCAGCCGGCGCGCCCGCCGCTGATCAGGTCGAGCGAGGCGAATTTGCGCGCGAGGTTGTAGGGCTCGTTGAACGAGGTCGAGGCGGTCGCGATGAGGCCGATGCGCTCGGTCAGCGCGGCCAGCCCGGCGAGCGTGGTGATCGGTTCGAGGTGGTCGGCGCGCGCCGTGCGGGCGAGAAAGGTGCGATCGTCGCTGCGCACGCCGGCACTGTCGGCGAAGAACACGGCGTCGAACTTCGCCGCCTCGGCCTTGCGCGCCAGCTCGGCGTAGTGCCGGAAGTTGGTGCCGGCGTCGGCCTGTGCGTCGGGGTGGCGCCACGCGGCAATGTGGTGGCCGGTCTGCATCAGGAAGGCACCGAGCTTGATCTGTCGGCGTTGGCTCATCGAAGGTCTCCAAGGGGTGTCACCAGGCCATGCGCACGTCGGCAAGGCCCAGGGGGATGCGGGCATGTACCGGCGCGCGTGCGGTGTCGGACCCGGCCACGGCCGGGTCCAGGAAGTCGCTCATCACGTCATCGCGCAGGGCGATGAAGCGTGGATCGCTGCGGTTGCGCGGATGAGGCAGGTCGACGTCGACGATGCGCCGGATGCGGCCCGGATGGGGCTGCATGACCACGACCTCGTCGCCCAGGAACACGGCTTCCTCCACATCGTGGGTGACCAGGAGCATGGTGATGCCCTCGCGCTCCCAGATGCGCTGCAGTTCGATCTGCAGGCGCGAGCGGGTGAGCGCGTCCAGTGCGCCGAAGGGCTCATCGAGCAGGAGCACGCGCGGGCGGTTGACCAGGCCGCGCGCAATCGCCACGCGCTGCGCCATGCCGCCGGAGATCTGGTGCGGGTACGAGGCCTCGAAGCCCTGCAGCCCGACCAGCGCGATGTGCTCGGCGACCAGTTCGCGCTTCTCGGCCTTGGTGAGCGGTGCGTTACGCAGGCCGACTTCGACGTTCTGCGCGACCGTGAGCCAGGGAAACAGCCGATGGTCCTGGAACACGATGCCCCGTTCAGGGCCGGTGCCGTGCAGGCGGCGGCCATCGAGCCGGATCTCGCCTTCGTAGGCGTCGTCCAATCCGAGGACCAGACGCAGCAGCGTGGATTTGCCGCAGCCGCTCGCGCCCACGATGCTGACGAAGCGGCCGGCCGGGATGTCGAGGTCGATGCCGGCCAGCACCTGGAGGACCCCGCCTTCGGCCTGTTCGCTGGCGAAGTGCTTGGAGACGTCCGAGATGCGCAGGGCGTTGGATGGCGTGTCTGTCACAGTGACTTCCTTGTCGATGAAAAGCTGGCGGGCGGATGCAGCGCCGGCATCCGCGAGAGCCGGGTCTGCAGGGCCTGCGTGGGCGCGCCAGCGTTGCGCGTTCGCGTTCATAGCCGCCCGCTCCAGCGTGCGATGCGGCGTTCGAAGACGCGGGCGCTGGCGTTCATCAGCCAGCCGACCAGGCCGATCACGAACATGCCGACGATGACCAGGTCCATGCGGAAGTGCTCGCTGCCCTCGATCAGCAGGTTGCCCACGCCCTGGCCCGCGACGAGCAGGTACTCCGCGCCGATCGTGGCCAGCCAGGAATAGATCAGGGCGAGATAGATGCCGGTGAAGATCGACGGCACGGCCGCCGGCAGGACCACGTGCACGATGGTCTGCCACCGCGTGTAGCCGAAGGCCCGCGCCACTTCCAGGAAGGCGGCCGGCACGCGGCGGATGCCGTCGCAGGTATTGACCACCACCGGCACGAGCGCCGCGAGCGACAGGAACACCACCTTTGCCGTGTCGCCCAGCCCGAACCACACCGAGATGAGCGGAATCCAGGCGAACAGCGAGATCTGCTTGAAGGTGTTGAAGCTCGGCCCGACCAGGCGGTTGAAGACGGGCAGAAAGCCGAGCAGGCCGCCCAGCACCAGGCCGGACACCGTGCCGATCGCAAAGCCCGTGAGTTCGCGCGCGAGGCTGGCGCCGAGCGCGCTCCACAGGTGGCCGCTGGCGATCTCGTGCCAGGCGGTCTGCAGCACCTGCCCCGGCGAGACGAGCAGGGCCGAGTCGAGCAGCTTGAAGTGGGCAGCCCAGGCCCATAGGGCGATCGCGACCGCGGGCAGGACCAGGCCGCGCCAGCGGCGCGACCGGGCCGGGCGCGGCACCACCGAGGGCACCGCGGGAGAAGCCAAGGCATTCATGAACATTCCTTCGGGTGGGGCGCCGCGCTGCGGCGCGTGCGCGCTCAGACGGCGCCGACGGCGGCCGCGCGGCCACGGCCGATCAGGCGTGATTCGGCAAGGTCGAGCAGCTTGTCGATGGCGTAGCCGATCGCACCGACCACCACCACCGCCGCCATGACGAGATCGAGCTGGAATAGCTGGCGGCCGTAGACGATCAGATAGCCCAGGCCTTCGCTGGAGGCGACCAGTTCGACGACGACCAGCGAGAGCCACGCCTTGGTGAAACCCAGGCGCAGCCCGGTGAAGATCGTGGGCGCCGCGAGCGGCAGGCGCACCTCGAAGAGTTCCTGGCGCGGGGTGTAGCCGAACGCGCGCGCCGCCTCGCGATAGCTCACGGGCACGTCGCGCAGGCCCTGCAGCGTGTTGAGCGTGACCGGGACCAGCGCCGCCTTGGCGATCAGGATGTACTTGAGCGGCTCGCCGATACCGAAGACGAGCAGCACGAAGGGCATCCAGCCCAGCACCGGGATCTGCACCAGCGCGTTGAAGGTCGGCAGAACGTAGGTCTCCACGGTGCGCGAGCAGGCCATCGCCCAGCCCAGCAGCAGGCCGAGTGCGCTGCCCACGGCGAAGCCGAGCACGACGCGGCGCAGGCTCGCCTCGACGTTGAGCCAGAGTTCGCCGCTGGTGGCGAGCTCGGCCAGCGTCTCGTACACGAACTGCGGGCTGGGCAGCACCTGCGGCGAGATCCAGCCCTGGCTCGCGCCGGTCTGCCAGAGCCAGAGCAGGCCCACGGGCAGCAGCCAGGGCGCGAGCCCATAGGCCAGTCGGCCGAGCGCGGCCCTGGGGAGGACCGCGTCCCGGCGGACGGCCGGCAACGCGGGGGAGGCGGGCGATGAGGACATCCGGGCCTCCGGGCTCAGGAACGGGCCACGCTGGCCGCGCTGGCGCTGCCATCGGCGGCGTAGGCGGACCAGCGCTGCGCCAGGCCGTTCGCCGCCAGGCTCTGCTGCAGAAACCGCGGTTCGAACCAGTCGTCGACCGACACTTCGCGCCGGATCAGCTTGAGCGCCAGCGCATCCTGCACCACACCGTGATAGCGGGCCCGCACGAACTCGTCGATCAGCGGCGAATTGCGCACGTCGAGCTGCTGGTTCTCGAACTCCGCGACGTAGGAGGCATGCGGCACGCCGCTGCGCGCCCAGAGTTCGAACAGGGCCTCGCGGTTGGCCTCGTCCGAGGCCCAGTCGGCGGCGCGCACGAAGACGTCCACCGCCCGCTGCACGGTGTCGGGGTGCTCGTCGATGAAGTCCTGGCGGGCGAGCACGTGGGCCTGGCGCGTGAACCGCGGGTCCTGGCCCTGCGTGGAATAGACGATCTTGGCCAGGCCCTGGTCGCGCAGTTTGAACCACTCCTGGCCGCCGAATGCGGCCTCCACCCCCTTGGACGCGATGGCGGCCTGCGCGCTGCCGGTGTCCAGATTGACGCCCTTGATGTCGCGCTCGGTCAGGCCGTGAGCGGCGAGCACGTTGATTGCCACCAGATGGCCGTTGGTGCCGCGGAATATCGATACCGTGCGGCCCTTCAGGTCCGCCACCGAGCGGATGTCCGAGTCGGGCGGCGTGACCAGGTACAGGTTGTTGCGCGTGCCGCTGGCGAGCAGGATACGGGTCTTCAGGCCGTTGGCGCGGCCCACCACGGCCGGCAGGTCGCCCTGGTAGGCGAGGTCGATCTGCCGGTTGGACAGCGCTTCGTTGACGGCCGGGCCGGCGCCCTTGAAGAACAGCCATTGCACCTTGGTGCCGGTGGGTTCCAGGGCTTCTTCGAGCCAGCGGTTCAGGCGCGCCACGGAACCCGGCGAGCCGCCCCAGGTGATCGGGTTGCCGCCGCCGGCGGTGGCTACGCCAATGCGCACCGCAGGCGGTGTGTCCGCCGTCGCACGGCGGGAGAAGGCGGCCACGGCGATGCCCGCGGCCAGGGAGCCGAGCACGCGGCGGCGAACGGGATTGTGCGGATTGGACATCGTGTTCTCCGGTTCAGCCGCGTTGCGCGGCGATGCGCTCGACGGCGGTGCCCTTGAAGAAGTCGGCGTTGGCTTGTGTATAGAAGCGGTAGGGGTTGTCGAACACCAGGGCCTTGAAGTCCGCCGCGCCGATCACCCCTTGCTCGACCAGATCCCAGCTTTCGGCAAGAGGTTCGGTGAGGTCGGGCACGTCCCAATGGCCGACGTCGGACGACCAGATCGCGTTGATCTTCGTGCCGAGTGGGTTGACCTTGTCGTTGAAGGCCGCCGCCACGGTGCGGTCGTCGGCTTCCGAGCCGAAATAGAAGCTGTCCACCCAGCGCGCCTTGATGTCCTCGACGCGCTCGATGCCGGCAAGGGCGAAGTCGTCGATTTCATCCTCGTTCGGTTCGCGGCTGTGCGGCAGCGCCGAGATTCCCAAGCTGTCCACGAGCAGCGTGTCGCGGTTGACCGGCCGGCCGTCGGTGAGCTCACCGCCGTAGCGGCGGAACAGGTCCTCGAGCAGGTCCAGGTCGGCGTTGGCCGGGTTGTATTGCTGGACGGCCACGCGATTGCGTTTCTCCCAGCGATCGACCAGGTGGGCGTAGACATGCACGCCCCAATCCGCACCGCCTTCGAGCAGCGCCACGCGAAGCTGCGGAAAGCGCCGCGTCACCCCGCCGAAGAAGAGGGCCTTGGCGAAGGCCTGCGAACCGTCGGCGAAGTGGCCGATGTGGTTGTACATGTAGTTGCTGATCGACTGCCGGCCGGTCCAGCCCTGGCTGCCGTAGTGCGTGGTCACCGGCACGCCCAGTTCGACGACCTTCTGCCAAAACGGGTCGTAGTCGTACTCGCTGTCGATGCCGTAGAAGTCGGTGTAGTGCGCATAGCGGGCAACCAGCGGGTGCTCGGCGGGCGGATACTTTTCCGCCACGGCGGGAATCGGTCGCTTGACGCCGCCGGCGATGTTGATGACCTTCAGGCCGAGCGTCTTGACCGCGAACTCGAGTTCCTCGATGCCTTCCTGGGGCGTGTTCAGGGGAATGCCCGCGACCGGCGTCAGACGGTCGGCATACTTGCGGTAGACGTCGGCGTGGTAGTGGTTGATGGCGCGGTGCAGGGGCTGGCGATACTCGTTGCCCGCGCCCAGGGGCGCGAGCACATCGTTGGGAAACAGGACCGAGTAGTCGGCGCCTTGTTCCTCCAGTCGCTCGGCGAGCAGTTCGGGCAGCGTGTAGGTGGCCAGGTCCAGCGTATTGCGTGTCACCCGAGCCCACCAGGGCGAGCGCATGGTGCGATGGTGCCGGCGTTCCGCCGGGGTCTGGGCGTACCAGTCGCGACCCTCGCCGTTGCGCGTCGCGAAGCGCGAGCCCAGCGCCTTGCGCAGCGCATCCACCAGGCGGCTGCCGCCGTAGTGCTGGATGTAGTCTTCCAGCGCCGGCGCGTAGTCGTTGACGTGCACGTCGGTGTCGATCACGGGATGGTTCAGGCCGGCCTTGACGGCGGCGGAACGCGAGGCATGCAGGCGGGAAAGGCGGTCGTTCATGGTGGCTCCTGGTTGCGGAAAGGCCGCGGACAGGCGGCCTGTCGACGCACTCTAAGGAGGCCGATACCTGCCGTGAACGATATCTTGGCTATTTCCAAATCCGTGATATGGATATGTAGGTACAAGTTTTCACGAGACCGGGCGTGCGGCCGGTGCCGACATTGCCGGCGGTGATAAGAACAGCACCAGCCTGTCGTTGGTGGCGGATGGCCGCGGGCATAGGATGAGCGGCATCGAACATCCATGTCATGCGATCCATGCGCTCAGCCCAGCCGTCCCCGCCTCCCCGCCCGTTCGTCCTCGCTCTGGCCGGCAGCGCATCCTCACGCAGCCGATCCACCGTCATGCTGCGATGTGCCGCCAACTTGCTGCGCGAGCGCGGTGTGGCCGTCCAGGAAGTCGGTTTGCACGACTTTCCGCCGAGCGACCTGATCGAGGCGGTCCATGATGAGGGCAGCGCAGCGCGCTGGCTGCGCGATCTGGTCGCGCGGGCCGGTGGGCTGGTCGTCGCCTCGCCGGTCTACCAGGCTTCGTTCTCGGCCGCGCTCAAGGCCATGCTGGACCTGCTGCCGGAGCGCGCGCTGCAGGGCAAGGCCGTTCTGCCGCTGGGGTCGGCCGGCAGCACCGCACATCTGCTCGCGCTCGAATACAGCCTGAACCCCGTGCTGTCCGCGCTCGGCGCGCGTCACATCCTGGCGGGCGTCTACGCCGCCGGCGAGGACGTGACCTGGAACGCCGAGGGCGACGCGGTGCTGGGCGATCGCCTGGGCACCAGGCTGAACGCCTGCGTCGAGCGACTGCTCGAATTCGTCGTCCCGGTGCGCGCGCCGCTGCGCGCGGCCGACATCGGCCATCTGCTCGTGTCCGCCCGCTTCGGCGTGTGACTACCGATCAAAAGCAAAGCGCAAACCTCGTCCACCTCGGCGGCGCAACCCCTGCCCGATCAATCCCCACCTCTGCCTGGAGTCCGCATGTCCATTTCTTCCATCAACGCACGCAACCAGTTCCGCGGGCGCATCAAGGAGATCATCGAAGGCCCGGTCGTCTCGGAGGTCGATATCGAGACCCCCGCCGGCCTGGTGACGTCGGTGATCACTACCCGCTCGGTGCACGACCTGGAACTGCGCGTGGGCTCCGAGGTGATCGCTTTCGTAAAGGCGACCGAGGTGTCGGTCGCCAAGCTCTGAACCGGGGGGGCGTCTGCGGCGCAGGCGAGACTGCGCCGCAGTGTGGCGCGCGTGAGCGGGGTTTACACTGCCAGTACCTCGTTCCTCGCCCGCGATCCGCCATGTCCACGACTTTCGAACCCTTGCGCTGCGCGCCTTTCATCAAGGAGATCGGCCGTGGCGTGAAGGGCGCGCGCAGCCTGTCCATCGACCAGACGCATGCGCTCTACGCGGCCGTGCTCGATGGGCGCGTGTCCGATCTGGAGCTGGGCGCGATCCTGCTCGCCTACCGCATCAAGGGCGAGAGCGCCGACGAGCTCGATGGCATGCTGCGCGCGCTGCACGAACGCCTGCAGCCGGTCGCCATGCCGGCCGGCCGCGCCGGCGTGTGCATCCCGACCTATAACGGCGCGCGCAAGCTGCCCAACTTGGTGCCGTTGCTGGCCTTTCTGCTCGCTGCCGAGGGCGTGTCCGTCCTGCTGCATGGAGTGCGGCAGGACCCGGGCCGAGTCGCGACCGCCGAGGTGCTGGGCGCGATGGGGGTGGCGCCGGCGGAATCGTCCGCTCAGGCCGAAGGCGAGCTGGCCGGGCGCGGCGTGGCCTTTCTTCCCATCGATGTGCTCGCGCCCGTGATGGCGCGCCAGTTGGCGCTGCGCGCGACGCTGGGCGTGCGCAACTCGGCGCACACGCTGGTCAAGCTGATGCAGGCGGCCGACCCGGGCACGCTACGGCTGGTGAACTACACGCACCCACCGTACCGCGATACGCTGACCGACTACTTCGGGCGGGCGCACGCCGCGCCCGGCGCCGGCGTACTGCTTGCGCGCGGCACGGAAGGCGAAGCGGTGGCCGACGCCAACCTGGTGCGCGAGACGGGGTGGCTACGCGACGGCGTGGCCACCCCGCTGATCGTGCCGGACCCGGCCGCACCGCGCGTGCCGGCCGAGCTGCCCGCCTCGCGCGAGGCCGAGCCCACCGCCGCCTGGATCCGGCGCGCGCTGGCGGGCGAAGTCCCCGTTCCGGCGCCCATTCTGCGTCAGCGCGACGCCATTCTGTCTGTGCTGGGCGGGTAGGAAGCGCGGTGCCGTCCCGGTCTTCACTGCACCGGGCAAAGCTCGCAGCCCAAGCGCAAGCCGTTCCATCCTGGCGCGATCGGCAAGCGTGCGCCCGTATACTGCCCGCAGGCCCGGAGATCCGGGATGCCGATAGAACCGAGGAGACCTCCATCATGCCCGCTGCACTGCCCGATACCCAATTGCAACTGCGCTCGCTCGTCACCCCCGAAGGCGAGCTGCAGATTTCGCTCGTCCGCGTACCGGTACCCGCGCCAGCCAGCAACGAAGTGCTGGTGCGCATGCAGGCGACGCCGATCAATCCGTCGGACATGGGGCTGCTGCTCGCCGGCGTAGACCCGGCCACGCTGGTGGCGGCCGGCAGCGACAAGGAGCCGATGGTGAAAGGGCAGGTGCCGGCCGCCGCGATGCCTGGTTTCAAGGCGCGGCTGGGCGCATCCCTGGCCGTCGGCAACGAGGGCGCCGGCGTGGTGGTGGCTGCGGGCGAATCGCCCGAGGCCCAGGCGCTGCTCGGCAAGACGGTTGCGATCCTGGGCGGTGCCATGTACCAGCAATATCGCAGCATGCGGGCGCAGGCCTGCCTGGTGCTCGAGGACGGCACCCGGCCGTCCGAGGCCGCGTCGTGCTTCGTCAATCCGCTCACCGCCTTGTCCATGGTCGAGACCATGCGCCTGGAAGGGCATACGGCGCTGGTGCACACGGCGGCGGCGTCCAACCTCGGCCAGATGCTCAACCGGATCTGCCTGGCCGATGGCATCGGCCTGGTGTGCATCGTGCGCAAGCCGGAGCAGGCGGCGCTGCTGCGCGAGCAGGGTGCGAAGTGGGTGGTCGATTCGAGCGCGCCGGACTTCGCCGAGAAGCTGGTCGACGCCATCGCCGGGACCGGCGCAACGCTGGCCTTCGATGCGATCGGCGGCGGACGCCTGCCGGGCCAGATCCTCGCGGCGATGGAGACGGTGCTGAATCGCAGCGCCACGGAATACAGCCGCTACGGTTCGCCGGTGCACAAGCAGGTGTACCTGTACGGCAACCTGGACCGCGGCCCCACCGTGATCGAGCGCGGCTTCGGCATGGCCTGGGGCGTGGGCGGCTGGCTGCTCACGCCGTTCCTGCAGCGTATCGGCCTGGAGGCCACGCAGCGCCTGCGCGCGCGGGTGGCGGCCGAACTGCGCACGACCTTCGCCAGCCGCTACACCGATGAGATTTCGCTGGCCGACGCCCTGAAGCCCGAGGTCATCGCGCGCTACGGCAAGGCCGCGACCGGCAGCAAGTTCCTCATCAATCCCACCTTGGACGCCTGAGCACCGGCCCGCCTGGACAGGCGGCCGGCGGTTCGAGCGCAGGGGCCCATCCTGCCCATGGAGCGACATTTGCTAGTGGACTCGTTCACGGGGTGTCCGACCCCGATAAACAGGAAGGAGCCCATATGAGTCTGTTCTCCAACATCGTCAACAAGATCTTCGGCCGTGCCAAGGCGTCGCCCGCCCCCGATGCGCAGGCCGGCGGCGCACCGGCGAGCGGCGGCGCGCCCGGCGCCGCACCTGCCAGCCCGGCGCCGGGTGCCGGGCCGGCAGCGCCGCAGGCCGGGACGGCGCCGGCTGCCGCACCCGCGGCTGCGCCTGCGCCTGCGCAGCCGGTGGATGTCGAGGCCGTGCTCAATGAAGCGGCTGCCCAGAACCCGCAGAAGCTGAACTGGCGCACATCCATCGTGGACCTGCTCAAGCTGCTCGATCTGGACAGCAGCCTGACGGCACGCAAGGACCTTGCCAAGGAGCTGAACTACACCGGAGACCCCAACGATTCGGCGGCCATGAACATCTGGCTGCACAAGCAGGTGATGCGCAAGCTCGCCGAGAACGGCGGCAAGGTGCCCGCCGATCTGAAGGACTAGAGGAACCGGGCCAGTCGACACGTGCTGGCCCGCACGGCCCCGCCAGCCGGCGGGGCCGTGTGCATCACTTGGCGGTGATGCGGCTGATGCGGTCGCCCTTCGGGTCGTCCGAGCCGCGGCTCTTGTTGAGCAGGTAGGCATTGCCCTTGCCGTCCACGCTGACGTGGTTGGGGAAGGTGCCGCCGTCCAGATTGGCCACGATCTTGCCGTCGGTGTCGAGCACTGTCACCGTGCCCGCGCCGCGGTTGGCCGCGTAGACCAGGTTCTTGACGGGGTCGAACGTCACGTTGAGCGCACCGGCGCCCACCGGCGTGTCGGCCAGCACCCGGCCGTCGGACAGATCCACGACCACGACGTTGTCGGTGCCCTGCGCGGCGACGAAGGCGCGCTGGCTCTTGGGGTCGACGGCGATGCCGGCGCCGGAAACCGCGCCCGGCACGGGGATGACCTTTTCGAGCGTGTCGGTCTTCACGTCGATGACCGCGATCTCGGCGGTGTTCATGGCCACCGTGTAGAGCTTGCCGTTCTGCGCATCCAGCGCCAGGCTCATCGGGCCGAACTTCTCGCCGCGCTTGCCGGACTTGACCTCGATGCCGGGCAGGGCGGCGAGCTTGGCGGTGTCGAACACGCTGATCTCGTCCTGCATGGGCGAGGACACATAAGCCTTGTGCACGCCCGGCACGACGACCACGTCGCGCGAATGCGGCACTGCGTCCGCATCGAACTGCTTGACCAGCGAGAGATCGGCCTGGCTGTACACCGCCACCGTGCTGTCGCGGGTGTTGGTGACCCACACGTTGCCGTTCTCGTCGTCCACGCCGACGCCATAGACGGCGTACACCCGGTTGTCGTCGCGGCCGGGCACCTGGGCGGGCGTGATGGCCGCCTCGACCTTCAGAGTCTGCGGATCGATCTTGACGAGCTGGGACTGGGTCACCGGCGGGCGGCCGACAGCCGAGGTCGCAAACAGCTTGCCCGTCTTGGCGCTGTAGTCGCTCTGGTAGACGCCCGGCACCAGCTTCTCGCTCTGCACGGTGTAGCGGTCCGCGCCGCTGAGCGGTACGACCGGCGAGACCTTCAGATCGAAGGTGGTGGCCGCGGGCGGGTTGGCGACCTCGACGGCGATGCCGTAGCGTGCCGCCGCCGCGCTCTTGGGCACGGCGACCTTAGCTTCGAAGCCGCCCTTGTCGTCGACCACGTACGGGCTGTCGTTCAGCTTTTCACCACCGTAGCTGAGCGTGACGCGCTGGCCGGGCTGGAAGCCGCGGCCGGTGATCGTGGCTTCCTCGCCGGGCACGACCAGGCCGCTGGCCATGACGCGACCGCCGAAGTCCTTGGCCGGCGCCTGGTCGAACGCGGCGGCGTACGCCGAGCCGACGGAGAGCGTCAGGGCCGCCAGAGCGAACGCTGCCCGGCGGCAAGCGCCGAAGCGGACAGTAGGGCGTGACGACTGGATGGGGTTCATGTTCGATTCCTGTCGAGAAAGTGTGATGGGTGTGGCCGCGCAGCCGGATGGTTGCACGGCGTCGGACAGCAGAACGGCCGGGGCCATGTCGGCCCCGGCTCGTGCAGAAAAACCGGTCTCATCGTCCGCCCTCGGCATCCGCTGCGAGCAGCGCGGCATTGAGGATCGGGGAGATGGCTGCGGTGGCCTGCGCGCCCGTGAGCTGGGCGTGCAGCGCCTGTACGTCGTGTGCGTCGAGCATGCCCACGTAGGGACTCCATTGCGCCGGCGTCAGGTTCTCGCCCACGTGATCGAGCGCGGCGCGAAAGTACAGCACGCGCCCGTCGTAGCGCTGGTGGCTGTGCGTGCGCACCAGCCGGTTGGTGCCGGCCACCGTGCGGATCACCCCGTCCAGGCGCTCGGGCGGCAGTTCGCCCAGCGGATGGCCACTGCGCCGCAGAAAGCCGATCACGCCGTCATGGTTCAGCGCGACGTCGGGCAGCAGGGCCGGATCGTGGCCGGCGATGTGCAGCAGCGCCTTGTAGAAGGCCTCGGGCGGCGGCTCGGGCTGGCCGCGCCAGACGTCGGCCGGATAGGCGTCGAGCAGGGCCAGCACGCCGACACGGGCGCCGCGACGGCGCAGTTCCACCGCCATGGCCTGGGCGATGATGCCGCCGACCGACCAGCCGAGCAGATGATAGGGCCCTTGCGGCTGGGTCTGCAGGAGCAGGTCGACGTATTCGGCGGCCATGCTGGCCAGGCTGGCGGGCAGGGCCGCCTGGCGCGCCGGTTCCAGCGCGGGCGCCTGCAGGCCGTATACGTTGCGCGCCGGCGCCACGGCCCGCGCGAGGTTGCCGTAGCACCAGGACAGGCCGCCGGCCGGGTGCACGCAGAACAGCGCCGGCAGTGCGTTGTCGGTCCGGCGCAGCGCAATCCGGGGGCCGAAGCCCGCGTTGTCCTGCGCCGCCGGGCCGTCGTCCCGTTCGCCTGGCTGGGCGTCCAGGTAGGCCGCCAGGGCGGCCACGGTGGCGTGTTCGAAGACGGCGCCCAGCGTGCACTGGCGGCCGAGTTCCTGGCGGATCGCGAGGGCGAGCTGGGCGGCGAGCAGCGAATGGCCGCCCAGGGCGAAGAAGTCGTCGTCGGCGCCGACCGGGGCCGGCGTTTGCAGGATGCGCGCGAACAGGGCGGCGACTTCCATCTCGCGGTCGGTCTCGGGGACGCGTCCCGCGGCGTGCAGATGGGCGGGCGTGGGCAGCGCCTTGCGGTCGAGCTTGCCGTTGGCGGTTACCGGCAGCGCCGCGAGCCACACGTAGGCGCCCGGCTGCATGACGGCGGGCAGGTGGGCGGCGGCATGCGCGCGGACCGCGGTTTCGTCAGCCGGCGCGTCCGGGCGCGCCACCAGATACGCCACCAGGCGCGCCTGCGTCGCCTCGCCGTGGACCAGCACCGCTGCCGAATCGACGCCGGGCGCGTGCGCGAGCACGCTCTCGATCTCGCCCAGTTCGATCCGCTGGCCGCGAATCTTCACTTGATGATCGGAGCGGCCGAGAAAGACCAGCGCGCCGTCCTCGCGGCGGCGCGCGAGGTCGCCGGTGGCGTACATGCGCGCGCCGGGCGCGCCGAAGGGGTCGGTGATGAAGCGCTGCGCGGTCAGTTCCGGCTGGCCCAGGTAGCCGATGGCAAGCTGGCGGCCCGCAATGTAGAGGTGGCCCGCCACGCCCGGCGGCACCGGCCGCAGGCGTTCGTCGAGCACGTACATGGCGGTGTTCCAGACCGGCATGCCGATCGGCACGGGGTCCGAGGCGTCGTCGCGGCCGGCCGGCCACCAGGTCACGTCCACCGCGGCCTCGGTCGGGCCGTAAAGATTGTGCAGCTCGGCCGACAGCGTCGTATGGAAGCGCTCGCGCAGGGCCGCGGGCAGGGCTTCGCCGCTGCAGAACACGCGGCGCAGGGCCAGGCCGCGCGCCGCCGGCTCGGCCAGGAAGGCGGCCAGCATCGACGGCACGAAGTGCAGGGTGCTGACGCGCTCCTCGACCAGGAGGCGCGCCAGCCACGCCGGATCGCGGTGCGCTTCGGGCGGCGCGACCACCAGGGTGGCGCCGCACAGCAGCGGCAGGAAGAACTCCCAGACCGAGACATCGAAGGTGCTCGGCGTCTTCTGCAGGATGCGTTCGCTGGCGTCGATGCCGTAGTGCTCGCGCATCCAGAGCAGCCGGTTGACGATGGCGTCGTGGGCGATGACGACGCCCTTGGGCGTGCCGGTCGATCCCGAGGTGAACAGGACGTAGGCCGGGTCGTCCGGCGTGGGCGCCTGGCCCAGGTCCCAGGCCGGCGCGGGGCCGTCGGTGGCGAGCGTCGCGACGTCCTGGGGCAGGGCGGCGCGCCCCGCGGCGTCGGCGATCACGGCGCGCGGCGTGGCCTGGCCGACCAGGCTGCCCAGGCGCGCCGGCGGATGCTGGATGTCCAGCGGCAGGTAGGCCGCACCCGCGCGCAGCACGGCGACGAGGGCGATCACCATCTCGGGCGAACGCTGCATGGCGATGGCCACGCGCTCGCCCCGGCGCACGCTGGCTGCCTGCAGCCGCGCGGCGAGTTCGCGGCTGCAGCGTTCCAGCTCGGCGTAGGTGATGTCGCGCCCGCCCTGCGTCAGCGCCACCGCCTCGGGGCAGCGGTGCATGGTCTCTTCGATCAGGGCCGCCAGGGTGGTGCGCGGTACGGCATGGGCCGTGTCGTTGACATCGACGAGCCAGCGCTGCCGCTCGCTGGGCGTGAGTGTGGGCACGCCAGCCAGGTCGTCCGCGTGCAGGGCGCCGGCGAGAAAGTGCGCCAGGCGCGACAGATGGGCGCCGACCACGCCCTCGGGATAGAGCGCTGGGTTGGCCTCGACCGAGAGCAGGATGCCGCTGGCCGGCGTGCCGCGGAAGGTGAGCGTGAGGTCCTCGACCGGGCCCGCGCACAGCACGTGCAGCTCGGTGCGCAGGCCGGGCAGCGTCGCCACGGCCTCGAAGGGCAGCACGTTGACCAGCGGCCCGTACAGGCGCCGGGTGCCGCCGAGCAGGCCGAGATCGCGGCGCAGTTGCTCGCTGCGGTATCGCCCATGGCGCCGCGCCTGGCGCAGGGTGCGCGCGGCTTCGCCGAGCAGCGCATCGGCCGGCGTGTCCTCGTCGATGCGCAGGCGCAGCGGCACGACGTTCATCACCATGGCCGGCACGCGCGCCGTGCGATTGCCGAGGCGGCCCATGTAGGGCACGCCGAGCACGGCTTCGGGCTGGCCCGTGTGCCGGCACAGGTAGGCGCCGCACAGCGTGGTGAGAATGTCGGGCCAGGCGACATCGGTACGGGCCTGGACCGCGTCCAGCGCCTGCCCGATCTCGGCCGGCAGGCGCACGCTGGCGTACAGCGCGCGGTGCTCGCTCAGCGGCACGCCCTCGGCCAGGCTGGTCACGGTCGGCAGGTCGGCGAAGGCCTTCTGCCAGTACGCCTGGTCGCGCACGCGCTGCTCGCTCTGCCGGTACGCCGCGTCCTCGCCGAGCGCGTCGGCATACGGCGCGAGCGCGTCGCCCGCGTCCACCGCCTCGCCGGTGGCATAGGCATAGAGACGTGCCGCGCGTGCGTCGACCAGGGCGATGCCGTAGCCGTCGATGAAGACGTGATGGACGCGCTGATACCAGAAGTAGCGCTGTTCGCCCACGCGGTACAGCACGTGCCGGGCGCAGGCGTCCAGCACCGGGTCGCGAGCTATGCCCAGATCCTGCCGCATGTCGGCGAGCGCCGCGCTCTCGGGCTGCGCCAGATGGCGCAGATCGACCAGGGCGAGCCGTGGCCGCAGGCCCTCGTCGAGCACCTGGCGCGGCCCGTCCGCCGTCTCCACCACCCGGCAGGCCAGCGCGTCGGCCTCGGCAAGGGCGGCGTCGACCGCGTCGCGGAACAAGTCCGCGCGCAGCGGCCCGTCGATCACGGTGTAGTGGCCGATGTTGAAGATCGGGTTGGCGGGGTCCAGCCGCTGGGCATACCAGAGGCCGAGCTGGGCCTCGGTGAGCGGCGCGCCGATGGGCGTAGAGAGCGGGTGCTGCATGGCGTGCGATCAGTCCTGGGCGTTGCCTGCCTGGCCGACGCTGCGGGCGATCACCTGCCACCAGTGGGCCAGGGTGGGCTCGCTCGCCAGCTCGGAGAATTCGATGCTGGCGCCGGCCTCGCGCCAGCGCGTGACCAGCGCCATGGCGCGGATGGAATCCAGCCCCAGGTCGATGAGATTGTCGGTATCGCCGATCTCGGCGGGGTCTTCGTGCAGCAGGCGGGCGACGTCCGCGCGCAGGCGGGCGAGGCTCCAGGTGTTCTCGATGGGGCCGTTCATGCTTGTGTGTCCTTGTTGTTCTGCTCGTCGAGCTGGGCGCGCAACTGGGCGCGCAGTTCCTTGCGGCTGATCTTCAGCGCGGCGGTCGAAGAAAAGGCGTCGACGAAGACGATCTGGTCCGGCACCTTGAACTCGGCCAGCCCGCGCGAGCGTATCCACTGCTTGAGCGCGACGGCCCTGGGCTTCTCGCCCTTGGGCACGATGAAGGCGCAGCTACGTTCGCCCAGGTATTCGTCGGGCACCGACACCACCGCCGCGTCGAAGACCTGCGGGTGGGCGACCAGGTGATCCTCGATCTCCTCGGCCGAGATCTTCTCGCCGGCGCGATTGATGTGATCGTTGGCGCGGCCCTGCACCACGAGGTAGCCGCCCGGCAGGCGCTTGACGATGTCGCCGGTGCGGTAATAGCCGTCCTCGGTGAACGAGCGGGCGTTGGCCGAGGGGTTGTTGTAGTAGCCGAGGATAGTGTAGGGGCCCCGGGTGAGCAGGTTGCCGGGCTCGCCTTCGGGGACTGGATTGCCCTGGTCGTCGACGATCAGCACCTCGTCGTCCGGGCTGATCGGGCGGCCCTGGGTGTTGACGATGATGTCCTCCGGATCGTCCAGGCGCGTGTAGTTGACCAGGCCCTCGGCCATGCCGAACACCTGCTGCAGCGTCACGCCCAGCGTCGGCCTAACGCGCCGGGCGATCTCCGGCGTGAGCTTGGCGCCGCCCACCTGGATGGTACGCAGCGTGTGCAGCTTGTGCGGGGTGGACTTGCTCGCCTCCAGCCAGACCAGCAGCAGCGGCGGTACCAGGCTGACCATGTTCACGCCCTCGCGCTCGATGAGCGGGAAGGCCGCTTCCGGACTGGGCGAGGCGCTCAGCACCACGCGCGCGCCCACGTAGAGCGCGCCCAGAAAGCCGGGCGAACTCATCGGGAAGTTGTGCGCCATCGGCAGCGCGGCCATGAACACCGTGTCCTCGGTCAGGCCGCAGATACGGTCGCTCTCGCGCAGGGTGTAGATGTAGGCATCGTGTGTGCGCGGGATCAGCTTGGACAGGCCGGTGCTGCCGCCCGAGATCTGCAGGAACGCCACATCGGAAGAGGCGGGTTCCACCGGCTGCGTGGCGCTGTCGCGGCCGGCGGCCTCGAGCGCGGCGAGTGTGCCAAAGCCGGTTTCGCCCGCGTCGCCCACGACGACCACGTGCTCGACGCCCGGCTCGCGCTCGCGCAGTTCGGCCGCCAGGCCTCGGTAGTCGAAGTTGTCGTAGCGATCGACCGTGACGTAGGCGCGCGCGCCGCCGGTGCCGGCGAAGTGCGCAATCTCGGTAATGCGGTGGGCGGGCAGGGCGTAGAGCGGCAGCAGCCCGGCGCGGAACAGGCCGAAGATCACCGAGACGAACTCGGGGATGTTGGGCAGATGCACGATCACCCGGTCGCCGGGGACGAGGCCCAGGTCGAGCAGGCCGCGCGCAATGGCGTCGGCGCGCGCGTCCAGCTCGCCATAGCTCCAGCGTTGCCCGCCGCCTACGACGGCAATGCGCTCGGGGTGCAGACGGGCGCGCTCGCGCAGCACGGCGCCGAAGGTCTCACCGCGCCAGTAGCCCTTGGCGCGATAGCGTTCGGCGAGTTCGGCGGGCCAGGTCTGTACAGGTTTTTCCATGGCGTTCATCCAATACAGGAATCTGAAGAGAGGCCGGCGGCCGCGATACTGCGCACGTCCAGCCGGCGGGGTTCGAGCATCTCGGCCTGGCCGCGCACGGCGGCGGCGATCCAGCAGTCGTCGTCCAGCGCCTGGCTGGCCACGCGATAGCTCGCATGATCGGTGTTCGCGTCGAGGGCCTCGACGGGCTGCAAGCGCGGGCTGGCGCATGGCACGGCGAACGCCTGCCAGTCGCCGCCCAGGCCTTCGCCGCTGGCCTTGAGCACGGCTTCCTTGGCGGTCCAGACCGACAGGAAGCCAGCGGGCGTGCCGGCGCGATGCGCTTCCTCGGGGCGGAACCAGCGCGCGGCGATGTCGCGGTGGTCCGGCGGGCAGCCGCACTCCACGTCCACCCCGACCGCGTGGCCGGCCACGGCGACGGCCACCCAGGCGCCGCTGTGCGAGACGTTGAAGTGCACGCCGGCGTCATGCCAGGCGCCCGCCAGGTGGGGCTTGCCCAGGCGGGTGCGCTCGAACCGCGGTTCGAGCGGGGCGCAGCCCAGCCGGGCGGCCAGCAGGTGGCGCAAGGCCGCATAGGCCACGATGCCGTGGCGCTGGTCGTCGGGCCGGCGCCGACGCAACACCCGTGCGCGCTCGTGCGGCAGCAGAGCGGCCGTCAGACCCTGCAGGACGTCGGCGTCCAGATCCGTGCGCAGGAGATGGACAATAAGCATCTAGATTCCCAGCAGCCGGTGCACGGCGTCGTGGTCACGCCGCAGGCGCTCGGGCGCGCCGGCGTAGGCCACGCGGCCCTGGGCGAGCACCACCGTGTGTGTAGCCACGTCGAGCGCCAGGCCGAGATTCTGCTCGACCAGCAGCAGCGTGGTGCCGCGTTCGGCCAGGGTGCGCAGCGCCGGCGCCAGCACGGATTGCACCAGCATGGGCGCGAGCCCTTCGCTGGGCTCGTCCAGTGCGATCACCTCGGCCTGGGTGAGCAGCGCGCGCCCGACGGCGAGCATCTGGCGCTCGCCGCCGCTCAGCATGCCGCTCGCGGCGTTGCGTCGTTCGTGCAGGCGCGGAAAGAGCGCATACACATCGTCGAGCGACCACAGGCGGCGGCTGCGCGGTGTGAGCGTGGCCAGCCGCAGGTTCTCCTGCACGGCGAGCGAGGCGAACACGCCGCGCCCCTGCGGCACCAGGGCCAGCCCGGCGCGCGCGATGCGATGCGTCGGCCAGCCGTTGACGCGCCGGCCGTGCACCAGGATGTCGCCGTGCACGTCGGGGCCGAGATTGAAGAGGGCGTTGAGCAGGGTCGTCTTGCCGGCGCCGTTGCGGCCCAGCACGGCGAGCACATCGCCCGCCTTCAGTTCGAGGTCGACGCCGCGCAGCACGGCGCCGCCGCCGTAGCCCGCATGGACATTGCGCAGGCTGACGACAGCGTTCGCGGTGCCGGGCTGGGCGGCGAGGGCGGCAGCGTTCGGCATCATGCGGCCTGCGCCTGCAGTAGGTCCAGATCCCCGGCTTGCGCGCCGAGATAGGCCGCGCGCACGGCGTCGTGCCGGCGCACCCGCGCCGGCGTATCGAGGGCGATGAGCTGTCCGAGGTCGAGCACGGCGATACGCTCGCACAGGCGGAACACGATGTCCACATCGTGCGAGATCAGCACCATGGCGAAACGTCCGCGCTGCTCGGCAAGCAGCGCTGCGAGCTGTTCCGATTCACCGGCCGACAGGCCCGCGGTGGGCTCGTCGAGCAGCAGCACGCGGGGCTCCTGGGCCAGACCCACGAGCACGTCGACCAGGCGCTGCTGGCCGTAGGACAACGCCGCCAGCGGTTGCTCGCCCAGGCCGGCCAGCGGCGAGCGCGCGAGCCAGTCGTCCGCGCGGGCCTCGGCCTCGTGCAGGGCGGCGCGGCCGCGCCACCAGCGGTAGCCGGTGCCCGCTCGAGCCAGCACGGCCAGGGCGAGATTGCGCCGCACGTTCATGCTGCCGAAGAGCAGGCTCTTCTGGAAGGTGCGTACCAGGCCGAGGCGGGCACGCTGGGCGACGTCCAGCCCGCTGGCGTCGCGGCCCAGATAGCGCACCGCGCCGCCGCTGGGCGCGAGAAAGCCGGAGATGAGATTGAAGAGCGTGGTCTTGCCCGCGCCGTTCGGCCCGATCAGGCCCAGGCATTCACCCGCGCGCACGTCGAGCGACACACCGCGGATCACGTCCACTTCGCCGAAGCGCTTGTCGACTGCGTCGAGCTGCAGCACGGGCTGCGCCTCGGCGCCTGGCAGAGGCCGGTTCATTGCGGTGCCCTCCCGTTCTCGGCAGGGTGTGCGTCGCCGTTGGACCGCCGGCGCTCGCGCCAGAGATGGGCGATGCCGTGCGGCATGAACACCACGGTGGCCACGAAGATGACGCCGATCACCAGTTGCCAGCGGTCGGTGTGCGAGCTGACGTAGGTCTGCACGAAGAGGTAGACGGCAGCCCCGACGAAACCGCCCGTCCGGGAGCCGATGCCGCCGATCACCGCCATGATGATGAATGCCGCCGACATGCTCCAGTGCACGGTGTTGGGGCCGACATATTGATTCAGGAAGGGGTAGACCGCGCCTGCCAGCCCGGCCACGCCGCCGGCCAGGATGAAGGCCGAGACGCGCAGGCGGCCGGCGCTCCAGCCCAGGGCGTCCACGCGCAGCGGCTGGTCGCGCCAGGCCGCGAGCGCGAGGCCGATCGGCGCGCGCGCATACGAGCGCAGCAGCCACCAGCCCACCATTGCCGTGCCCGCGGCCACCAGGTACAGCGCGGTCGCGCTGGCCAGCGGCTGGCCGGCAACGCTCAGGCGGGGAAAGCCGCGCAGGCCGTCCGCGCCGCCGGTCACGTCGTGCCAGCGGAACGCGACCTCCCAGACCATCTGGCCCAGCACCAGGGTGAGCACGAGGAAGAACAGGCCGCTGGTGCGCAGCGTGGCCGCGCCCATGAGCGCGCCGAGCAGCATGCCGCTGGCGGCGCCCAGCGGCAGCACCCAGACCAGTTCCGCATGGCCGAGCCGGCCGGCGACCACCGCCACGACGTATGCCGCCGCGCCGAAGATCGCGCCATGGCCGAGCGAGGCCATGCCCCCCGTGCCCATCAGCAGGTTCAGGCTGCACACGGCGGTGCCGATCAAGAGGATCTCGGCGGCGAAGCGGACCAGGAAGGCGCCGCCCAGCCACGGCAGCGCCACGGCCAGCGCGAGCAGGGCGGCCAGTGCCAGACGGTGGGCGGGCGAGGGCGCGCGAAGAACCGTCATACGGTTCTCTCCCGGGAGGCCAGCAGGCCGGTCGGGCGGGCGATGAGCAGGCCCGCCATGACGGCCAGGGTGAGCAGATTGGAAAGCTCGGGCAGCCAGACCCGCGCGAAGGTGCTCACGAAGCCCAGCAGCAGGGCGCCGGCCACGACGCCGCGGAAGTTGCCCAGGCCGCCGATCACCACGACCAGCAGGGCGAGCAGCAGCACTTCTTCGTCGAGCCCGGGATAGGCCGACAGCATGCCGGCCCCGAGCGCGCCGCCCAGGCCGCCGAGCGCGGCAGCCAGCGCCATGCCCACCGTCAGCATCCTGCGGGTGTCGATGCCCAGCGTCTCGACGATGCCGCGGTCGGCGACGCAGGCGCGCAGGGCCGCGCCCCAGAGCGTGCGGTCCAGGGACCACCAGAGCACGGCGGCGAGCGCCAGGCCGCAGGCGATGATGACCAGCCGGTAGAGCGGAAAGGGCAGGCCGGCGACGAAGACCACGCCGCGCAGGAATTCCGGCAGCGCCGGCGACAGGGTTTCGGCGCCGAAGCCCCAGCGCATCAGGTCGGCGAACACCACCGAGATGCCGTAGGTGAGGAGCACCTGCATCAGGTGCGCCCGCGCATAGAAGCGCGCGAACACCAGCCGGTCCAGGATCAGCCCGACCGCGCCCGTGAGCACGAAGGCCGCCGGCAGGGCGAGCCACCACGGCGCGCCGCCAGCCAGCCAGGTGATGGCGATGTAGCCGCCCAGCAGGAAGAACGAGCCGTGGGCCAGGTTGACGAAGCTCATCAGGCTCAGCACCAGCGAGAGCCCGAGCCCGGTGAGCAGCAGCAGGACGGAGAACGACAGCGCGTTGAGGGTTTGGATCAGGTAGTAGGACACAATCAATGCAAGGACCGCGGGGCGAGGGCGGGGACGCCGGCTGGCATGCCCGTCATTTCCCCGGGCCCGGGTCCTGGATCGCAGGGTAGGTGTGGATCACGGTGTTCAGCGGGTTGCCCTGGGCATCGGCGCGCACCTCGTTGACGTAGATGTCGAGGATCGCCTGATTGTTGCGCGGATCGAAGCGCATCGGCCCGAACGCCGTCGCCACGGGCGCGTCCAGCAGCCGCTTGCGCATGTCTTCCTTGCGGGCCACGTCGCCGTCCACGGCCTCCAGTGCGGCGCGGATCACCTGCCCGGTGGCGTAGCCCGAGGTGCTGGCCTCGCCCGGCAGGCGGTTGCGCGCCTGGCGATAGGCCGCGACGAAGTCGGCCGAGGCCGGCGCCAGCGGCGACTGGTGGAAGGTGTTGATCCCGCCGATGCCGGCCGCGCCGACGGCGGGCAGCACGTCCTCCTGGTCGAACAGCGCGCCCGGGCCGATCAGCCGGATCTTGTCCTGCAGGCGGAACTCGCGCATCTGCTGCAGAAAGCGCACGGCGTCGGCCCCGGGCAGGAAGGAATAGATGAAGGCCGGGCTTTCGGCGGCGATGTTCATGAGCAGCGGCGCGAAGTCGGCCGTGCCCAGCGGCGTCCAGAGCTGGCGGCCGAGCTTGCCGCCCTGCGCCCGGTAGGCGTCGGCGAAGTCGGCGACGTACTCGCGGCCGGCCGCGTAGTCCGAAGCCAGGGTGATGCCGCCCTGCTTGTCGATGTGTTCGCAGGCCCAGAGGCCGGCCGGATGGCCCAGCATCCAGCTCGTCTTGGTCGGCCGGAAGATGACCGGGCTGGCTGCCTCGCGGGCGAGCGCGTTGGCTGCCGCATTGGACACGAAAGTGGGCGTGCCCGCATCGGTCACGATGTCGCGGATCGCCAGGGCGACCGCGGCGCTGATGATGCCGCAAATGATGTCCACGCGGTCCTGGCCGATCAGCTTGCGCACCTTGCGCACGGCCTCGTCCGGCTTGCCCTGGTCGTCCTCGACCAGGAGTTCGACCGGCCGACCGCCCATCTGCCCGCCCGCCTCGGCGACCAGCATCTGCAGCCCGGCGCGCATGCTCTCGCCGAGCGAGGCGAAGGGGCCGGTCAGCGAGGTGACGAGGGCGATGCGCACGGGCGCCGCGGCACGGGCGCGCCAGGGCAGGAGCGCACCCGCGGCGCTGGCGGCGCCGGCCAGCAGCAGGCTGCGGCGTGCGGACGAGGGAGAAGCGATCTCGGACTGTGTGAGGAGGGTCATGGCGGCAGGCGACTCAGCAGTGCGCCCAGGGTGTTGTCGGGCGGGCATCGGTATGGCCGCCGGTAAAAAGCTAAATGATACACATGCGCATTTGCGTACCGGGTTATACCACTAATGACGACAGTGGTATCGGCCCTCGGCGGCGAAGGCGAGCGCGCGGCGCGCACAGGCGTCGAGCAGGCTCGCATGCGTGCCCCCCGGCACCGCCTCGAAGCTGGCGCAGAGCCCGGGGATAGTCTGCAGCCGCGCCGCCAGAGCCTGGGCCTGTCCGAGCGTGGGTACGCCGCCGGTGCGGCTGTGGGGTGTGCCGTCCGCGCCCACCGCGCGCGCATGGCGGGCTTCGTGCTCGCCGGCCATCACCAGCACGCGGGCCGGCCGGGCAGGGGCGGCGCGGGTGCCGGCCGCGCGGGCGAGCTGCGTCACCTCGTCCAGGATCGCACCGTCGTACCACCACACCGAAGGGCTCGCCGCGAGGTAGCCGGCATAGGCCTGCGGCGCCCGGCACAGCGCATGGAGCACGCACAGCCCGCCGTACGAATGGCCCGCCAGCGTTTCGCGGGTGCGATCGACGCCGGCGGCCGCGTGCACGGCCGGCCGCACGACGGCGTCGATCCAGTCCAGCAGGGCGTCGGCGCCGCCCGCGCGCCATGCCGGGACGCGGGGGTCGCGCAGCGCCGGGCGCCCCGGGATGGCGGGCGTGTAGTCGTAGGCTCGCGCCGCCTTCAGGGATTCGGGGTCCAGGTCGTAGCCGATCGCCGCCACCACCACGTCTGCCGCGGTGCCGGCCAGCGCGTCGCGCGCCGCATCGCCATCGAGGATGTAGAGCACGGGATGGCCCGCCGCAGGCGGCGCGCCGGACGGCACCCGCAAATGGACGCGTCGCGCGCCCTGCGGGCCGCGGTCGGCCAGGGCGAGTTCGCTAAAGCCGGTCATGGCGCGGGCCGCGGGCTCAGCCTGGCGCGCTGCCTGCGCGCTGGCCGGGCTCGTCCAGGTCGATCATGAACGTGCCGCGCATGGGCACGGCGAGAAAGCGCTGGTTGATTTCGTCCAGCGTGCGCGCGGGGTCGATGTCGGCGTTGCCGGCGGGGTCGATCCAGCGCGCGAGCGCCTCGATGAAGACGACGTGCAGCGGCGAATCGTTGAACGCGTGCCAGATCGCGTGGGCGTTGCCCTCGCGCACCGCGGGCAGGGCGCCGAGCCCCTGGGTGGCGATGACCCGGCGCAGGCTGGCACGCGCCTCGTCCGGCGCGACGCCGGTGCCGATCGCCAGGCCCGAGCCGGTACGCCGCTGCGCGCCGGTGCCGGTGGCCACGTAGACCACCGGGTTGCGGCTGTTGATGTATTCCAGGCTCAACTGGCCGGTCGAGGCCCGGATCGTGTCCGCGCCGATGTTGTGCCCGCCGGCGAAGGTGATCATGTCGTTGAAGGTGCCCGAGCCCGGCGAGTTGCAGCAGTCGGTGCTGCCCGCGTGCGCGTGCACGAGCACGGGCGGGCGTTCCTTGCGCTGGCCCGCCGCTCGCGCCACGCGCGCCATGTGTTCCTCGTAGAAGGCGATGAACTGCTCGGCCTGCTCTTCGCGTCCCAGCGCGCGGCCGAGCAGGCGCATGCTCGGCACCGTGTTCTTCAGCGGATCGACGAAGAAGTCGATGATGACCACCGGCACGCCCGCCGCGGCGAAGCGCTGCAGCATGGCCGACTCCTGCGGTGCGGCGCCGGGCCGCAGGCCGGCGAAGGCGGCGGTCAGCACCACCAGGTCGGGGCGCTGTGCGAGCGTGTTCTCGACCGAGAACGTGTCCGGCGTGTGACGCCCGACCACCGGCACCCGGGCGAGAGCGGGAAATGCCTCGAGATATTCCGCGTATTCGCTGGAGAAGGACGACTTCAGCTCGTCGGACCAGCCGGCCAGCACGCTGACCGGGTCCGGATGGATCAGGGCGAGCACGGGCAGGTGCCGCGCCTGCGCCAGCACGACCCGCTGGGCCGGTGCGGCAAGCGTGACCTCGCGGCCGAGCACGTCCTTCAGAACGATGGGAGACTGGGCGGCCAGGGTGGCCGCCGGCGCCACGAACCCTGCGATGAGCAGGCAGGTCGCGGCGAACAGAGCGCGTAGGCGGGACATGGGAGGCTATGACTGATAATCGTTTTTATTCTAGACGCGCATTCTGTCCCGGGCAAACCGCGCGCCGCCGCGCCGTTCAGGCGACATCGCGGTGCAGGCCGTCGATCACCACCTGCAGATAGCCCCGCGAGCACGCTTCGACGCGGCCGTCCACGCCGTACACGGCGGCCAGGGTCTGCGAGGTGACCACCTGCGCCGGGCTGCCTTCGGCCAGCAGTGCGCCGCTGCGGATCATCAGCGCGTGGTCGGTATGGCGCAGCGCGATGTTCAGATCGTGCAGCACGATCACCGTGATGAGATCGTTCTCGCGGGTTTCCTGCGCAAGCAGATCCATGACGTGGAACTGGTAGTTCAGGTCCAGCGCCGAGAGCGGCTCGTCGAGCAGGAGCAGCCGGGGCCGGCGGATCAGCGCCTGGGCCAGGCCGACGAGCTGCTTCTGCCCGCCCGACAGCTCGTCGATGAAACGCATGGCGAGATGGCCCACGCCCAGCCGATCGAGCAGCGCCTGCACCTCGGCGATGCCGACTTCGCCGCGGCCGGCGCCGGCCACGGAGGCGTTGGCGGCCACCAGCACGGATTCGAACACGCGCAGGTGCACCGCGGCAGGCAGCGATTGCGGCAGGTAGACGACCTTGCGCGCGCGCAGCTCGAAGCTCGCCCGCGTGAGGTCTTCACCGTCCAGCACCACGCGGCCCTCGGCGATCCGGGTCAGCCCGGCCAGCGCCTTGAGCAGGGTGGACTTGCCGCTGCCGTTGGGACCGAGCAGGCTCGTCACCGTACCTTCGCGCAGCCCGGCCACGGACAGATCGGGAATGACACGCCGGCTGCCATAGGCCACGGCCAGGTGCTGGATCTCAAGCATGCTCAGCTCCGTGGGGGCGCCTCAAGGCATTCTGCGGCGCAGCACCACCGCGAGAAAGAACGGGATACCGACCAGCGACGTCACGATGCCCACCGGCACGATGATGCCCGGCACGATGTTCTTCGAGGCGATCGAGGCGAGCGACAGAATCACCCCGCCGACCAGGGCGCTGCCCGGCAGGTAGAAGCGGTGGTCTTCGCCGAACAGGCGGCGCGCGATGTGCGGCGCGACCAGCCCGATGAAGCCGATGGTGCCCACGAAGGAAACGGCCAGCGCCGAGAGCAGGCTGATGCGCAGCAGGGAGGTCAGGCGCACGCGGCGCACGTCGATGCCGAAGCTGGCGGCGCGGTCCTCGCCCAGGCGCATCGCCGTGAGGCGCCAGGCGTCGCGCATCGCCAGCGGCAGGATCACCGCGAAGAGCAGCAGCAGCATGCCGACCTTGGGCCAGGTCGCGCGCGACAGGCTGCCCATGGTCCAGAACACCAGGCCCTGCAGCGCGTCGGCGGTGGCGACGAACTGCACCAGCGAGACCAGCGCATTGAAGGAGAACACCAGGGCGATGCCGAAGAGCACCACGCCCGAGGTATTCATGCCGCCCCAGCGCGCCACTACGTCCAGCAGCAGCGCGGCCATGACCGACCAGACGAAGGCGCTGGCGGCGATGGTCCAGGCGGCCGGCACGCCCGGGATCGTGAAATCGAGCACGATCACCAGCGAAGCGCCGAACGCGGCGGCCGACGACAAGCCCAGCGTGAACGGGCTGGCGAGCGGATTGTTCAGAATCGTTTGCATCTCGGCGCCGGCCAGCCCCAGGGCCAGGCCGACCGCCATCGCCATCAGCGCGTAGGGCAGGCGAATGTCCCAGACGATGACCTTGGTGGTCGGGTCGGCATCGGCCGGCGCCACCAGGGTCTGCCAGAGTTCGCCCAGCGTCAGCCCCGCCGGCCCCAGCGTGAAATCCACCAGCATGGCGCCCACGATGACTGCGGCGAGCGCGGCGACCAGCGCCCAGCGGCGGCGCAGGATGGCTGCGTAGGCCTGCGCGGTGTCGGCCGGCCCGGCAGGCCCCGGCGCAGCGCCCGCCGGCCCAGTGCTTTGCGTGCGCTCGCCGGCTTGAGCGTGCGGCGCCGGTCGGCCTGGCTGTGCGTCTGCGCCGAGCCGGTCAGGCTTGGCATCTGCGCCGTGCCGGCCAGGCTTGGCATCTGAATAGGACGTATTACTATCCACGGAGAAACTTCAGGGCGAGAAGGGCGGCTGGGCCTGCCACGGCAGGCGGGGCGCCGAATCGGGAAGTATCGCATGCTTTGCCGGCTCGTCCGTATTCCCCGCGTGCAGGAATCCACCATGTCCACATTCCCGACAGCCGCGCCGCACACCGGCCCGTCCTGGCAGGCCCAGCCGGGCCTAGCGGTGCAGACCGTGCTCACCGACGACGCCGGCGGCGCGTATCGCATCAGCGTGTACGCCCCGCCCGGCCCGGCGCCGGCCCGGGGTTGGCCGGTCCTGCTGTGGCTGGACGACGAGTTCGCCGATCTCGCCTGGGCGCTCTGGCGCCATCATGCGCAGGGGCGCAAAGGGCCGGTGATCGCGCCGGGCGTGCTGGTGAGCGTCGGCTACCCCGGGGCCAGCCGGCGCGAGCAGGACTACGTCCCGGCCCTGGCCGGGGCGGGCGGCGGACGGGCGGACGCGTTTCGCCGCTTCCTGTTCGACGATGTCCTGCCGCAGGTCGCGGCGGGCTGGCCGCTCGATCCGGATACGCTGGCGCTGGGCGGGCATTCCCTGGGCGGGCTGTTCGTGCTCGACACCCTGCTGCGGGCGCCCGAGCGCGCGCATGCGTGGCTCGCGATCAGCCCGTCCGTCTGGTGGGGCGACGGCCATCTGGCCCGCCTGGCCGACAGCGTACCGGCCCAGGCGCACGGCCCGGTCCTGGTCTACGTCGGCGAGCACGAACAGGGGCTGAGCCCCGCCGAGGCCACGCTCGCCGCCGACGCGCGCGAACGCCTGGCCGCACACCGCGGCGCGCGCCGGATGGTCGACGGCGCGCGCGAGTTCGTGCAGGCCCTGGCGCGTGGCGAGGCCCTGCAGCCGAGGTTCACCTGCATTGCCGGCGAGGGGCATCGCTCCCTCGTGCCGCGCGCGCTCGACCTTGCCTTGCGCGGCCTGTACGGTCGCTGAGGACGAGTCAGACGGGGCTGGGAGCCCTCTTCCTGCGCGTACGAGGCGCGTCCAGGCGCCGCCCTCAGCCGCCGCCGAGTTCTCCCGGCGCGAGCGGGCGCGCGTCCTGGGCATCGCCGATGATCAGGAAATGGCCACCCGCCACATGGTGCAGCGTGCGCAGCTCGTCGTGTCCGTCGAAGTGCCAGCGGCCTTCGCTGAAGACGCGCGGATCGGCGTGCGCGGCCAGCACTTCGCCGAGAAAGAGGTCGTAGCGTTGCTCGTTGGCGGGTTCGCGCAGCAGCCGGCATTCGAGCCAGGCCACGCAGCCGTCCACCAGCGGCCCGGCGTTGGCGCGTCCTTCGAGCGCTTCGATGCCGAAGGCGGTGAACTTGTCGCGTCCTTCCTGCTCCTGGAAGGTCTTGCCGGAAGTCGTACCCAGGGCCTGGACGAGGTCGATCTGCGCTCGCGTCGGCACGCTCAGCACGAAGTGGCCGGATGCTTCGACCAGTTCGCGCGTCCAGGTCGCCTTGTCGAGCACCACGGCCACCTTGGGCGGCTCGAAGTCGAGCGGCATGGCCCAGGCGGCCGCCATGACGTTGCGCATGCCGCCATGGGCCGCGCTCACCAGCACGGTGGGGCCAGGGTTGAGCAGGCGGTAGGCACGCTCCAGGGGCACGCTGTGCAAGGGTTCGTTCATGCGGTTCTCCGGCTGAAACGGCTGAGCCGTGGGCATGCCGGCATTGTAGAGGGCGGGCGCAACCGCGGTGGCCTTGGCCGTGCCGCGCGAGACAATGGGCGGCTTGCCTGCCGCCATCAGCCCGGAAGCTCGCGCCGTTGTTGCCGAAAGAAGCGCCAGATCAGGGCGGACGCCTGCGGCCCGTGGCCGCCGTGATAGGGCACCGCTGCGTCGCCTCCGCTCCACGCGTGCTCCAGGCCGGGCATCTCGATCACCGTCACGATCGGCCGGCCCCCTCTGCGCAGCTCGGCAATGCGGTGCTCGCGCCGCGTACCGGCTGCGACAGTGCGCTGGGCCAGTGCGCTCTCGTCGACCTCGTTCAGATGGCAGAACTGCGCGGTGAGCTGGCGCAGGTTGCGCGCGCCGACCGCGGTGTCGCGTTCGCCGTGCAGCAGCAACGCGGGCAGGCCGAGCTCCCGGAGTGCAGGCGCGGACACGGCGTCGATCAGCCCGATGGGCTCGCGCAGGGCGCCGCGCCGCATCGTGTGCAGCCCGCCCATCGCACCCTGTGCGGCGCCGACCACGGGGCTCGAGTGCAGCGCCACCGCAGCGACCAGGTCCGGATGGCGCAGGCCGACCAATGCGCTCATGCCCGCGCCGGCGGACAGGCCGGCGACATAAACGCGCGACGGATCGTAGCTGCCGCTCGCCAGCAGTAGGCGGATCAGGTTCGCGATGGCGTCGGCTTCCCGCAAGCCCGCAGCCTCGGTGGGCTGGAACCAGCGCCAGCAGCGCGTGGCGTTGCGGGTGGTGGATTGCTGCGGGTAGAGCACGGCAAAGCCTTGCTTGTCGGCCAACTGGTTCATCCGCGTGCCTTGCGCGAAATCCTCCGCCGTCTGCTTGCAGCCATGCAGCATGACCAGCAGGGGCATCCCGTCAGGAGCCCCCTGCTCGGGTTTGTATAGACAATAAGACAGGATGAACCCCGGGCCCGCCAGGTGGCGTCGCTGCGCCTGCCAGGCGGGCACGAGACGGGGCAGTGCGGCCTGGGCGCCGGCTCGGGGATTCGCCGGCTTGCGCTGGCTCTTCTTCGGGGTCGCGCCTGTGGTCGACCATGCATCCTTGGCCCGGCGCAGTGCGCTCTTCCAGACCTTTTTCTGCAGGCGGGTAAGTCGTCGGGTGGATTGCATCCACAGCTTGTCGAGGCGCTTCGGCATGAAGGTGGCAGCTTGCGTAGGCAGGGAAAGAGGCAGCCCGATGCGCAGGCTTCGTGCCATCGCCATGCGCTGGGCTTTGCATCCTCGGAACGAGATTTTCGCGTGCTGATCGGCGCGCCCTTTGCTAAGACCGTGCGCGTGGGGCGGCCCGGCGCCCGGATGCCAGACGGCGAGAAGTGCTTAGCCTGTCAAGTTACCACGGCAAGGGCCTGTCAACGCGCAGGGAATCCATCGCGTTGGCCGACCCTAGAAACCCTCGCTGGCCGCCGACGTGACGGCCGACAGCGCCTCGCGCGCGGCGTCGGCGCCCATGGGCAGGGCAGCTTCCAGCGCACCGTGGTGACGCCGCCAGAGCGGCAGGGCGCGGGCCAGCGTGGCCACGCCCTCGGCCGTGAGCTTGAGCCTGCGGGCCCGGCGGTCCTCCTCGGGCACCACGATCTCGATGAGGCCCCGGCGCTGCAGCGGCTTGAGCAGCGCGGTGAGGCTGGTGCGGTCCATGGCGAGCAGCGCGGCCACGGGGCCCGGCGGCGGCGGCTCGGGTCGGTTCAGGGCCATCAGCAGGGAGAACTGCCCGTTGGTCAGCCCGACCGGGCGCAAGACCTCGTCGAAGCGGCGCGCAAGCGCGCGCGCCGCGCGTTGCACGTGCAGGCACAGGCATGCATCCCGGACTTCTGTCGTGGTTGCATACGAAATTTCGTTTGACATGTCGCTCATGAGGCCATTATGTTGATATCAACGTTTTTGTCAAACGCCCGCGGCGGTTGCTGCCGGGCATTACCCAAGGAGGTGCGTATGAAGTACGTCGAAGGCTTCGTTCTCGCAGTCCCGGAGGCCAGCAAGGAAGAGTACGTCAAGCACGCGCGCATGGCGCTGCCCCTGTTCAAGGAGTTCGGCGCCACGCGCATGGTGGAGTGCTGGGGCGACGACGTCCCCGAAGGCAAGCTCACCGACTTTCGCACGGCAGTCAAAGCCGAGCCGGGCGAGGCGGTGGTGTTCAGTTGGATCGAATATCCGTCCAAGGAAGTCCGCGACCAGGCCAACGAGAAGATCATGAACGATCCGCGCATGAAGAGCATGGGCGATGCCATGCCGTTCGACGGCAAGCGCATGATCTTCGGCGGCTTCGTGCCGGTGCTGGACGAGTAAGGCGCCGCGCGCGGGGCGCGTCTGGAGGATATCCCATGGCACAAGTCATCCAACATCTCTGGTTCGCCCGGGACATGCGCGCCGCGCTGGATTTCTACACGCGCGTCGTCCCCCGATCACGCATCGATTGGACGTCCACGCTGCCGATCGAGACCCCGAGCGGGCCGCCCGGCAGCGTGCATCTGGCCGGTTTCCGGCTGGGCGACCAGCGCTACCAGGCCATCGAGGCGGGGCCGCTCGATCCCTTCAACCACAGCTTTTCGGTGATGCTCGAGTGCGACGACCAGGCCGAGCTGGATCGCATCTGGGCGGCCTTCATGGCCGAAGGCGCCCAGCCCGAGCAGTGCGGCTGGCTGCGCGACCGCTGGGGTCTGGCCTGGCAGATCGCGCCCAGGCGGCTGGGCGAGCTGATGTCCGACCCCGACGTCGAGGTGCAAAAGCGCGTCGGGCTCGCCTTCATGGGCATGGTGAAGTTCGACATCGCAGCGCTGGAGGCGGCGGCGCGGGGCTGAGCACGGAGCCGCTTGCGTACGCCGCTCCCTCGGCCGCGGTGCGCATGCGTCCCTGATGGCCCAAGCCGGGCCTCAGGCGCTGCCTTAGGGCTGCTGTGGAACTTCCCGCTTTTCCCAGGGCCGGCAAGGTCCGAACATCGTGCGCATCGTTCACCGACACGGAGACTGCGATGCGCAAGACACCTGGACCGGCCCTTTTCCCCCGCCTGCGTCGCGCTCGTGCGCTGCACAGGGCCGCCGCTGGCGCGGCACTGCTGGGCGCCATGACGGCCGGCCTGGGCCAGGCCGCCGCGCTGGCGTGCGCACCGGGCTCGCCCGCCCAGCAATATCAGCTCGGCGTCGAGGCGCAAAGCGCCGCCGATCACGCCGCCGTGCTCGCACATTGGCGTGCGGCGGCGCAGGGCGGCGACGTGCGTGCCCAGGAAAGCCTGGGCCTCGTGCTGATGGCCGGCCCGGCCTTGCCGGGCCTGTCGCCGGACGATCGCTGCGAAGCCTGGCGCTGGAGCCGCGCTGCGGCCGATCAGGGCAGCGCCGTCGGACGGCATCAATGGGAGCTCCTGGGGCGGCTGCAACGTTCCGCGGGGCTGCCGCCTTGTCCGTAGGGCGGCCATGATGCCCGGGCATTGCGAGCCTCAGCGAGCGTGCGCGTCCCCGCGCAGATGAGCGATGAGCTGCCGCGCATGCGCCGGCAAAGCATCCGGGTCGCGCATTGCCAGCACCAGCCGCCGGGTGGCCCAGTCCTCGTCCAGTCTCACGCGGCGTATGCCCGCCACGCGTGCCTGGCGGATCGCCACGGCCTTGGGTACGATGCCCACGCCGATGCCGGTACCCACCACCCGGCACACCGACTCCAGGCTATGGACGCGGATGCGGTAGGCGAGGGGCCGGCCCAGCAGGCGCACGTGATGCGCCACGTGCGTCTGCAGGGCGCTGTTCTCGCCGAGCCCGACGAAGGGAAGGTCCACCAGTTCGGCCAGCCGCACCGCCGTGCGGGCCGCGAACCCATGCGCCCTGGGCACGATCAGCACCAGCGGATCGTCGCGAAAGAACAGCGTGTGCAGGCCGGCGAGCGGCACCGAGTCCGACACGATGCCCAGTTCGCAGGTACCGTGGCGCAGCGCGTCCACGATGTCGAAGCTCGTGCGTTCTTCCAGGTCCACCGAGATGCCCGGATGCGCGGCAAGAAAGGCGCTGATCGCTTCGGGCAAGTGCTCGCTCAGCGCCGAGGTATTGCACAGTAGCCGCACGTGGCCCTTCAACCCGGAGCCGTATTCACCCAGCTCGCCGTAGAGCTGGTCCATCTGGCGCAGCACCATCCGCGCGTGGTGCACCAGCGTGCTGCCCGCGGGCGTCACGCGCACCCCGCGCGAATCGCGTGTGAGCAGCGGCACACCCAGAGCATCCTCCATGCCGCGGATGCGCTCGCTGGCCGAGGCCAGCGTCATGTGCGTGGCCTGCGCTCCGCCGGTGATCGTGCCGGCTTCGTGCACATTCAGGAAAAGGCGCAGGTCGGTGAGGTCAAAGCGCATGGTGCCGGCAAGATAGCACGTGGCGACGGCTTTTCCCCCTTGCGAATCGCCGCGGCAGCAGCCGGGCGGTGACTCACGGCCGGGCATGTGTGCTAAGGTAAAAAGGATACAAATAATAACCACGGAGGAGGCCATCACCATTCGAACTGCATGAGAAGGGGGATAGCTTCCAATGATCGAATTCCAGGGCAAGCAGATCCAGGCCGCCATCTTCGACATGGACGGCACAATGTTCGACACCGAACGGCTGCGCTTCAAGACCTTGAACCAGGCCTCGCGCGAACTGACCGGCAAGCCCATCACCGAGACTGTGCTGATGGGCTCGCTGGGTCTCAGCGCCAAGCGGGCCGAGGCGCTCGCCAAGTCCTATCATAGCGAGGACTACCCATACGCCGAGATCCGCAAGCGCGGTGACGAGCTCGAACTGAGCTATGTGCGTACCTATGGCGTGCCGGTCAAGACCGGCTTGATCGAGGTGCTCGAGCGGCTGCGCAAGAGCGGTCTGGTGATGGCCGTGGCCACCTCCAGCCGCCGCGCGATCGCAGAGGAATACCTGATCAACGCCAACGTCCTCAAGTATTTCGACATCACCGTCTGCGGCGACGAGGTCAAGCAGGGCAAACCCCATCCCGAGATCTTCCTGCGTGCGGCGGCGGCCCTCAATACGCCGCCCGATCAATGCCTGATGTTCGAAGACTCGGAAAACGGCCTGCGCTCGGCGGCAGGCGCCGGTGGGCAGGCGATTCTCATCGAGGACATCAAGGTGCCCACGGCCGAGATGCATGCGCAGGCGCTGCGCAGCTATGGCCACATGCTGGATTTTCTCGACGAACTGGTGGCCTGCACACCCGCCATGGGCGTCCCGGCGCTCACCGAACCCTTTCCCCAGGCCATGAACCAGATGCGCGCGGGCATCCATGGCTTCGGCGCGATGGGCGGCGGCTATCTCGCGCAGATCTTTTCCCATTGGGACGGCTATACCCGGCCTTGCGAGATCGTGGCCACCACCGGCGACGCCACGCTGCGCGAGCTCGTCAACGCCTTCGGCAAGTACAGTGTGCGCTATGGTGCCTATGCGTTCGATCAGACGATCGACAACGTGCGCCTGGTCGACATGGCCGACGAAGCCGCGGTCATCGACATGTACCGTGCCTGCGAAGTGGTCGGTCTGAGCCTGCCCGAAGTGGCGATCCGCGGGCAGGCCGAGCTGATCGCCCGCGGTCTGGTGCACCGTTTCGAGCAGAACGGCCGGGATCTCACCATCCTGGTCGTGCTCAACAAGGTGTCGGGCGCGAGCTTCGTGCGCAAGCAGGTGCAGGCTGCGCTCGCACGCGTGGCGCACGAGTCCATCGCGGCGCAGATCATGGCGAAAACCCACTTTGCCGAGACGGTCGTCAACCGCATCGCGTCCAAGCTGACGCGCGACGCCCTGCTGCGCCAGGCGCGCATCAAGTTCGAGCTGTTCGAGAAGAACCTGCTCGAGAGCACCAGCGACGACGCCCGCAAGCCTGCGCCCGCCGCCCGCAGGGGATCGGACATTTCGCGGATCGCGCACAAGTTGCGGCATGCGTCGCGCTATTCGCAGGCGTTGGGTGACCTGCACCTGATCCTCTTCAACAGCGAACCGGACATGGCGTTGTATGCGCAACACGGCAGCCCCATGCTTGCCCGCCTGCGCCAGGTGCGCAAGGTGGACGACATCGGACAGATCCAGCTCATCAAGAATCGCCTCTGGAACGGTACGCACGCCATCGTCGCCTGGTATGCGAGCCTGCTGGGCTACGAGACCATCGGCCAGGGAATGGGCGACGACCGTATCGCCGCGCTGGCGATCGGCTTGATCAAGCGCGAGATCGAGCCGGCCATGCTGCGCGAGCAACCCGCCATGCAACCCATCCTGGCCTCGCTCACCAAGACCTTCATCGCGCGCTGCCGGGCATCGTTCAAGGACCCGTGCGCCCGCGTCGGCCGCGACCCGCTGCGCAAGCTCCAGCGCAGCGAGCGCGTTCTCGGCAGCATTGCGCTGGCCGCGCGCCACGGCATCGAGACGCCGGCGCTGGAGTACGGTGTCGCGCTGGGCATCCTGCGCGCACTGCGTACCGGGGCACCCCTGGCGGAGTGCCGTCGGGTGCGCGAACTGTACGGGCAGGGCCATTCATTGGCGGACGTGCTGGCCTACGACGGCCCATACAACGGCAAGCCCTATCCCGGCCTGGATCGACAGCGCGACGCAGCCCTGATCGCACGGATCTCCCGGCATTTCGCTCTGTTGCAGGACCCGGACAGCGATCACTGGAACTGGCCGCTGGCCTGGCTGGAGTCGGGTGGGCTGGGCGAGCTCGCGCCCGCTACGAATCTCGCGGACATTGCTGCATGACGAGTGCGGCCGCGACTGGCGCGGTGTGCCGCGCCAGTCGGCAGCGACGTCACATCAAACGTCGATATTCCCCGCCGACAGCGCGAAGGTCTCGATGAACGCCCGCCGCGGCTCCACCTGGTCGCCCATCAGCGTGGTGAAGATCTCGTCGGCCGCGATGGCGTCCTCGATCTGCACGCGCAGCAGGCGGCGCACGCTCGGGTCCATGGTGGTTTCCCAGAGCTGGCTGGCGTTCATCTCGCCCAGGCCCTTGTAGCGCTGCTTGCTGATGCCGCGTTCGGCCTCGCTGCGCAGCCACTGCACGGCTTCGCCGAAGGTGGTGACGGGGCTGCTGCGCTGCTTGTCGCCCTCGCCGCGCATCACCTGGGCGCCGGCCTGGATCAGGCCGTTGAAGGTGACGGCGGCGGTGCGCAGAGCGGTATAGTCCGCACCCTGGATGAAGTCGGTATCGAGCACGCTGGTGCGCAGGTTGCCATGCAGCCGGCGCCGCACGATCACGCGCCAGCGCTCGGCGATCTCGTCGTACTCCGCGCTGGTCTGGATGGCGGTCGGGTCCATCGGGTCGTGCATGGCGCGCGCCAGGCGTTCGGCGGTGTCCGTGGCCTCGGCTTCGGTGTCCAGGCGGACTTCGTCGCCCTGCAGGATGGCGCGCAGGGCCTGGCCGTCGATGCGCCGCGACAGGCGGTTGATGATGGCGTCGGCGACGTTGTACTGGCGCACGAGATCGGACAGCGCCTCGCCCTGGATCGGTTCGGCGCCTTCCTTGGCGACGAGCTGGGCGTGCCGCAATGCGAGCTGCATCATGTAGGCGGTCTCTTCCTGGTCGTCCTTCAGGTAGATCTCCTCGCGGCCGGCCTTGATGCGGTAGAGCGGGGGCTGGGCGATGTACACGTGGCCGCGCGCGATCAGCTCGGGCATCTGGCGATAGAGCAGGGTGAGCAGCAGGGTGCGGATGTGCGCGCCGTCCACGTCCGCATCGGTCATGATGATGATGCGGTGATAGCGCAGCTTGTCGATGTTGAAGTCGGCCGGGCCGATGTTGGTGCCCAGCGCGGTGATGAGGGTGGCGATCTGCTCGCTGGAGATCAGGCGGTCGAAGCGCGCGCGCTCGACGTTCAGCACCTTGCCGCGCAGCGGCAGGATCGCCTGGAACTTGCGGTCGCGGCCCTGCTTGGCCGAGCCGCCGGCCGAGTCGCCCTCGACGATGTAGAGCTCGGAGAGCGCCGGGTCCTTCTCCTGGCAGTCGGCGAGCTTGCCGGGCAGGCCGGCGCCTTCGAGCACGCTCTTGCGGCGCGTCATCTCGCGCGCCTTGCGCGCGGCCTCGCGCGCGCGCGCGGCCTCGACGATCTTGCCGCACAGCGACTTGGCGTCGGTCGGGTGCTCGAGCAGCCAGGTCTCCAGGCCCTTGGCCACGGCTTCCTCGACGGCGGGCCGCACTTCGCTCGAGACCAGCTTGTCCTTGGTCTGGCTGCTGAACTTGGGTTCGGGCACCTTGACCGACAGCACGCAGGCCAGGCCCTCGCGCATGTCGTCGCCGGTGGTGTCGACCTTGGCCTTCTTGGCGATCTCGTTGTCGACGATGTACTTGTTGATGACGCGGGTCATCGCCGCGCGCAGGCCGGTGAGGTGGCTGCCGCCGTCGCGCTGCGGGATGTTGTTGGTGAAGCACAGTACCGTTTCGGAGTAGCTGTCGTTCCACTGCAGGGCCACGTCCACGTCCACCGGCACGCCGCCGGCCGAGGACTGGCTGGTGACGTGAAAGATGCTCGGATGCAGGACGGTCTTGGCGCGGTTGATGTACTGCACGAAGCCGGCGGTGCCGCCGATGAAGGCGAAATCCTCGGTCTTGTCAGTGCGCTGGTCGATCAGGCGGATTTTCACGCCGTCGTTCAGGAACGACAGTTCGCGCAGGCGCTTGGCGAGAATGTCGTAGTGGAACTCGATGTCGGTGAAGATGGTCGGGTCGGCAAGAAACTGCACCTCGGTGCCGCGCTTGTCGGTCTCGCCCACCACCTTGAGGGGCTCGACCCGCTCGCCCTGGCGGAACTCGATCTGGTGCACCTTGCCGTTGCGGCGGACGGTTAGCTTGAGCCATTCCGACAACGCGTTCACGCAGGACACACCCACGCCGTGCAGGCCGCCCGATACCTTGTACGAGTTCTGGTCGAACTTGCCGCCGGCGTGCAGCTCGGTCATGACGATCTCCGCGGCGCTGCGCTGGAACTCGTCGTCCTTGTGGATGTCCGTCGGAATGCCGCGGCCGTTGTCGGTCACGGAGATCGAATTGTCGCCGTGGATGGTGACGACGATTTCGTCGCAGTAGCCGGCCAGGGCTTCGTCGATGGCGTTGTCCACCACCTCGAACACCATGTGGTGCAGGCCCGTGCCGTCCGAAGTGTCCCCGATGTACATCCCGGGGCGCTTGCGCACGGCCTCCAGGCCTTTCAACATCTTGATGGAGTCGGCGCCGTAGTCGGCTTGCGGGTTCTGCGTATCGGTCATGGTCTACCTTGTGTCTGATTCGGCGCCAGCGCGGGAAAGCGTGCGCGCAAAGGCGCACGGCGCTGGCGCATGCACCGGCACCGCGCAGGATGCGCGGGCGCCGGCGACGATGCGCGTCAGATGCGCATCGGCATCACCACGTACTTGAAGTTCTGGTCCTCGGGCACGGTGATGAGAGCCGAGGAATTGGCGTCGCCCATTGCCCAGGTCACGCGGTCGGTCTTGAGGTTGCCGAGCACGTCGAGCAGGTAGCTGACGTTGAAGCCCACGTCGAGCGCATCGAAGTTGTAGAGGATCTCGAGCTCTTCCTGGGCTTCTTCCTGCTCGGCGTTGTTCGCCGAGATGCGCAGCACATTGTCGGCAAGCTGCAGGCGCACGCCCTTGAACTTGTCGGTGGTCATGATCGCGATGCGCTGCAGGGTGCGCAGCAGGTGCTCGCGCTCGACGTCGAACTCCTTGGCGTAGCCGCTGGGGATGACGCGCTTGTAGTCAGGGAACTTGCCCTCGACCAGCTTGGAGATGAATTCGATGTCGCCGAAGCGAAAGCGGATCTGGTTGCCCGCCACGTCGACGTGCACCGGTTCGTCGGTGTCTTCGAGTAGGCGCAGCAGTTCGAGCACGGTCTTGCGCGGGATGATGACTTCCTGGCGCTCGGCAAGCACGGTGCCGGTGCTGACGGCGTGAAAGGCGAGCCGGTGGCCGTCGGTCGCGACGGCGCTCGCCATGTTGCTCTCGAACACCAGCAGCATGCCGTTCAGGTAGTAGCGGATGTCCTGCACGGCCATGGCGAAGTGCACCATGTTGAGTAGCTGGCGCAGCGCCTTTTGCGGCAGCGACAGGCTGGCGCTCCAAGTCTCGGGCTGGGCCACGGTCGGGAATTCGGCCGCCGACAGCGTCTGCAGCGCGAAGCGGCTGCGCCCGGCCGTCACGGTGAGCTTGTTGCTCGCGTGCGAGAGCGAGACGTCGTCCGTGTCCGGCAGGGCACGCAGGATGTCGAGCAGCTTGCGGGCGGCCACCGTGGTGGACTCGTTGCCCGGGTCCGCGCCGAAATCGGCGTGGGTCGTGATCTGGACTTCGATATCGGTCGCGATGAACGAAACCCGATCGCCTTCTTTCTTGAGCAGCACGTTGGCCAGGATCGGCAGCGTGTGCCGCCGTTCCACGATGCCCGCCACGGTGGTGAGCGGCTTCAACAGCGCATCGCGCGAGGCTTTGACCAGTTGCATGTTCATCCTTTCAGGGTTTGTTCCAGCACGTGCAGGTTGTGATTGAGTTCCGCCTGCTTCAGTCGCGCTTCTGAAATTTTGCGCACCGCGTGCAGCACGGTGGTGTGATCACGGCCGCCGAAGAGATCGCCGATCTCGGGCAGGCTTTTCTGCGTCAGCTCCTTGGCGAGATACATGGCGATCTGGCGCGGCAGGGCGATGTTCGCCGGCCGGCGTTTCGAGTACATGTCGGCCACCTTCATCTTGTAGAAGTCGGCCACGGTTTTCTGGATGTTCTCCACGGTGAGTTGACCGTTGGACACCGACAGCAGGTCCTTCAGGGCTTCCTTGCAGACGTCCACGGTGATGGAGCGGCCGTGAAAGCGCGCATAGGCCAGAACCTTGCGCAGGGCGCCTTCGAGTTCGCGCACGTTGCTGCGCAGGTGCTTGGCGATGAAGAACGCGACTTCCTCGGGCAGCGGCACGCCTTCGGTCTCGGCCTTGCGGATCAGGATCGCCACGCGCATCTCGAGCTCCGGCGGCTCGATCGCCAGCGTCAGGCCCGAGTCGAAGCGCGAGATCAGGCGCTCGTCGATGCCGGTGAGCTCCTTGGGATAGGTGTCGCTCGTGATGATGATCTGCCGGCGCTGCTGGACGATGGCCTCGAAGGCGTAGAAGAACAGCTCCTGGGTGCCGTCCTTGCCCGAGAAGAACTGGATGTCGTCGATGAGCAGCAGGTCGAGCGAGTGGTAGTAGCGCTTGAATTCGTCGAAGGACTTGCGGTGGTAGGTCTTGACCACGTCCGAGACGAACTGCTCGGCGTGGATGTAGCGCACGCGCGAGTTGATGTTCTCGGCCACCAGCGAGTTGCCGATGGCATGGATGAGGTGGGTCTTGCCCAGGCCCACGCCGCCATACAGAAAGAGCGGGTTGTACGAGGTGCCGGGGTTTTCCGCGACCTGCAGCGCGGCGGCGCGCGCGAGCTGGTTGGCCTTGCCGGTGACGAAGTTGTCGAAGGTGAGGTCGGCGTTCAGGCGCGAGCGCTCGTAGACGATGTTCGCGTCGGTGTGCGTGGTGTTCGGCGGCGCAGGCGGGGCGGGCATGGCCGGCGGTTCGGCCGGCGCCATGGCGGTGGACGCCTGCACCGGCTCGCTGCGGCGCACCGGGGGCGGGGCCACGCTGGGCGCGGGGCGGGCGACGCTGCCGTCCAGCTCGAAGCGCACGCTCACGGGCCGCTGGTACCACTCGGCCGCAATGCTCTCGATGCGATTGGAGAAGTTGCTGCGGGCCCAGTCGAGCTTGAAACGATTCGGCGCACCGATCCGCAGCATCCCCTCGTCCTCGTTGAAGCCGAGCGGAGTCAGCGGCCGGATCCAGGCGCTGATCTGTTGCGGGGGAATTTCCTGCTCCAGACGCTGAACGCAGGCTTGCCAGAATTGTTCCATCGAATGCTAGGCCCTTAAACCTCGATTTTACCTCGTCCGGGGGCAGTTATCCACAGGGCGCGCGTGACGCCACCCCAGCAGAACCGATTTATAGACCGGGTAAAAAAAGACCCCGCCGAACGCCGGCGGCTGAGGGTGCCGAAAGTGGTGAATCAGGAGATACGTGCGACGAACGGAGCACACGCCGCGGCGCCCGGATGCGGTGCCGGCAGGGCGAGATGATAGCGCGTTCTGAGGCCGACGTGCGCCCGGGCCCAGGCTGGCCAGCCTCCGCTTGACGCCGCGTGAAGGGGGAGGCAAGCGCTGGGCTCGGGGGCCGGGGCGGCCTGGGCAAGTCCTGCCGGCAACGTTGGCGCTGCGCCGGTGTTTTCGGTATTATGGTATACCAACATACAATCTTGGAGACAGTGATGTCCTTGCCAACCCGGTGGGTCCGTCGCACCGTGGCCTTCGCCATGTTCGCCGTGGCGGGCGCTGCCGCATCGACCGGCGCCGCCCATGCTGCCTATCCCGAAAAACCCATCACCCTGCTCATCCCTTTCGCACCGGGCGGCAGTTCCGACATCATCGGCCGGCTGGTGGCTCCGGCGCTGGCGGACAAACTCGGCCAGTCCGTCGTGATCGAGAACATCTCGGGTGCGGGCGGCGTGGTCGGCACGCAGCGCGCGGTGCGCGCGCCGGCCGACGGCTACACCGTCCTCGTGGGTTCGGGTTCCGAAATCCTCATCAATGGCCTGATCAATCCCAGCATCAGCTACGACGGCCAGAAGGACCTGGCGCCCGTGGCCTTCATCGGCGTCGGCCCGATGGTCCTGGTGGGCAAGCCGGAATTGGCCGCCGGCGACTTCTCGGAACTGCGCGCGTTGGCCGCCCGCGAACCTGGTGCGCTGAGCTACGCCTCGGCCGGCAACGGTACGCCCATGCACGTGGCCGGCGAACTGCTCAACATGCACGCCGGGCTGGACCTCACGCACGTGCCGTATCGCGGTGCGGCGCCCGCGCTGGTGGATGTCATGGGCGGCCAGATCGACCTCGCCGTCTCGACCCTGAGCGCCGCTCAGCCGCACATCCGCGCCGGCCGCGTCAAGGCCCTGGGCACCACCGGCGCCGAGACATCCGCGCTCGCCCCCGATCTGCCCGCGCTCGGCAAGCAGCCCGGGCTCGAAGGCTTCGACCTGGGCGTGTGGTTCGGACTGTTCGTGCCGACCGGCACGCCGCCCGACGTCGTCAAGGCACTGGAGGACGCCGCCCGCAGCGTCCTGGCCGCCCCGGAACTGCGCGCCAAACTGGCCGAGCAGGGCATCGAAGCGTCCGGCGAGTCAGGCGAAGCGCTGCGCGCCTTCATGCAGGGCGAAGTCGAGAAGTACCAGGACGTCGTCAAGGCCGCCAACCTCACGCTAGACCCCGCCGCCGCGAAATAAGCCCCACTACCCGGAGATCCGCACACATGACCACCGCCGCCATCCGCAAGATCGTTACCTACACTGAAACCACGCTGATCGAGGGCGGCAAGTCCGCGCCGCGTCCGCTCGTGCTGCATGCTGTTGCCGCCGTCCTGGCCAACCCGTGGGCCGGCCGGGGCTTCGTCGAGGATCTGCAGCCGCAGATCCAGTCCGTTGCGCCCGTGCTGGGCGAATTGCTCACCGAGCGCATCCTCGCGCTGACGGGCTCTGGCGAAGCAGTCGAAGGCTACGGCAAGGCCGCCGTGGTCGGCACCAGCGGCGAGATCGAGCATGCGTCGGCGCTCATCCACACGCTGCGCTTCGGCAACTTCTACCGCAAGGCGGTGGGCGCCCGGAGCTATCTCAGCTTCACCAATGTGCGCGGTGGCCCGAACTGCGCGATCTCCATCCCGCTGATGCACAAGAACGACGAGGGCATGCGCTCGCACTACCTGACGGTGCAGTTCGCCATCAACGACGCTCCTGCGCCCGACGAGATCGTGGTCGCCCTCGGCGCCTCCGTGGGCGGGCGGCCGCATCACCGCATCGGCGACCGCTACCAGGATCTCGAGGCGCTGGGAAGCAATGACGTCGCCTGAGCCGATGAAGACAGGGGTCGATCCGCGCGGCCCGGCCGGCGGGGAGGACGACGGGCCGTGCCGTCGGGAGGTGCACACCGTCGTGCCGGCGGCGGCCAGGCCGGCCGCCATCGAGGGCATCACGCCGGCCGGAACGGGCTATACCGTCGTCGGCGAGGGCGAGCCGCTGGTGCTGATACACGGCGTGGGCATGCAGCGCGGCATATGGGCGCCGCAGATCGACGATCTCGCCCGCACGCATCGGGTCATCGCCTACGACATGTTGGGTCACGGCGATAGCCGTCTGCCGCCCGCCGAGCCGACGCTGACCGACTATGCCGGACAGCTCGTCGAGCTGCTCGAGCATCTGGGCATACGCCGCGCCAACGTGTCGGGCCACTCGATGGGGGCGTTGGTGGCGCTGGCCTTTGCCCTGGAGCATCCCGAGCGCACCCTGCGCATGGCCACGGTGAACGCGGTCCACCAGCGCACGCCGGCGCAGCGCGCGGCGGTTCGGGCGCGTGCCCTTGCCCTGCAGCAAGCCGGCGCGCCGGCCGGTATCCCGGCGACCCTGGCGCGCTGGTTCGGCGATCCCGTTCCCGAGGCGCTGGCGCCGCTGGCGCGGCAGGCCGGCGAATACCTGGCCTCGGTCGATCTGCAGGGCTACGCGCGTACCTATCGGCTCTTTGCCAACGCAGACGGCGAGCACGGCCACCGCCTGCAGGAGCTGGCCATGCCCGCGCTCTTCCTGACCGGCTCCGACGATACGAACTCGCTGCCGTCGATGTCCGCCGCCATGGCGGAGCAGGCGCCGCAGGGCGTGCTCGTGGTCGTTCCCGAGGCTCGCCACATGATGACGATGACCCATGCGCAGGCCGTGAACCGGGCGCTGCGGGAATGGCTCGCCCGGCCAGCCGCCTGAGCCATCGTCCGCGGCCCGCGGCATGGGCGGGCGGCCGCCTCGGCCGCCCGCGCGCTTCGTCCCCGCCATCCGCCCGGACGGCGGGCGCCCCGGCACGGGCCGCGGTACGCATGGAATACTAGCGGCCGTGATTCCAGCGAGGCCAGGCATGGCAGAGATTCCCCGGACTACCCTGAAAGTCGATCGCAGCGGCAAGACGCTGCGCGAGCTCACTCTGGACAAGATGCGCGAGGCCATCTGGGCCGGCCATTTCCGGCCCGGTGACCGGCTCGTCGAGCGCAGCCTGTGCGAACAACTGGGTGTCAGCCGATCGATCGTGCGGGAAGTCCTGCGCCACCTGGAGGCCGAAGGGCTGGTCGAGTCCGTTGCGCACCATGGGCCCGCCGTGGCCCGGCTGAGCGCCGAGCAGGCCGCGCAGATTTACGAGATACGCGCCCTGCTGGAAGGCCAGGCGGCCAGGCGGTGCGCCGAGACGGCCGACAATGCGGCCATCGACGCCCTGGCCGGGCTCAATGCCCGGATCCAGGAAGCCTTCGCCGCGGGCGATCACCTGGCCGTGATGAATCGCACGGCCGCCTTCTATGAGCGGCTTTTCCTCGAAGCCGGCATGACCGTAGCCTGGGATGTCGTCCAGTCGCTCAATGCCCGCATCACGCACCTGCGAGCGCTGACCATCGGCTCGAGCGGCCGCCGCGGCGATGCGGCCGCCGAAATGGGCCGTTTGATCGATGCGCTGCGCCAGCACGATGCCCAGGCCGCGCAGCAGGCTTCGCAAGAGCATGTGCAGCGGGTCGCGCAGATCGCGGCAAGGCAGTTGGCGGCGCTGGCCTGAATCCACCAGGTAAAGAAACACCCCCCAAGCGAAACACCCCCCAAGCGGCGGGGCGCTGCATCGCAAGCCGCAAGCATTCGGCGCTGGCGGCGGCCACGCCGCCTGTGAGCGTCGCCGCCGTGCGGTGTCAACCCCGGTGCGCGCCCCGGGCCTGCCGGTGCCATGCATCGACGGTATTACGCAGCAGCATTGCAATCGTCATCGGCCCGACGCCGCCCGGCACAGGGGTCAGGCGGGCGGCCACGCGGCGGACGCTTTCGAAATCCACGTCCCCGCACAGGCTTCCCGCCAGCGCGCCTTGCTGCACCCTGTTGATGCCCACGTCGATGACGGTGGCGCCGGGTTTGACCATGTCTGCGGTGATCATCCTTGCGCGTCCCACCGCGACCACCAGGATGTCGGCCAAGCGTGTCAACGCCCCGATATCGGCGCTGCGGCTATGGCAGACCGTCACGCTGGCGTCGGCGGCGAGAAGCAGTGTCGCCAGAGGCTTGCCCACGATGAGGGATCGCCCGAGCACCACGGCATGGGCGCCGGCGAGCGGAACGTTCCCGGCTTGCAGCATGTGCATCACGCCCGCGGGCGTGCAGGGACGAAAGCCGGGCAACCCGCTCACCAGCCTGCCCTGGTTCAGCGCGCCAAAACCGTCGACGTCTTTGACCGGGTCGATCTCGGCTAGGGCTGCGAGCGTGTCCATGCCGCTCGGCAACGGCAGTTGCACGAGGATGCCATGGACGTCGCGCGCCGCGTTCAGGCGCCGGATCTCGGCGGCGATCTGCTCCTGGGTTGCGGTTGCAGGCAGGCTGACGTGGATGGACCGTATGCCGACCTCCTCGCAGGCCCGGATCTTGTGCTTCACGTAAACGGCGGAGGCCGGATCCGCACCGACGAGCACGACGGCCAATCCGGGCGGCGACGCCTGGAACGGTGCCAGCTCGGTTCGAAGGTCCTCGCGCAGCTTTGCCGCGAGCCCGGACCCATTCATGATCTCGGCAGTCATCGGCTCATGCGCTCTGTTGGAATACGACGGTTCGGTCGCCATTGAGCAGGACTCGGTGCTCCGCGTGCCACTGCACTGCACGGGCGAGCACGACGTTCTCGACGTCTTTGCCGATTTTCACGAACGCTTCCGGTGACAGCCCGTGGCCCACACGCACCACGTCCTGCTCGATGATCGGCCCTTCGTCGAGGTCCGGTGTGACGTAGTGCGCCGTCGCACCGACCACCTTGACGCCGCGGGCATGCGCCTGGTGATACGGGCGCGCTCCCTTGAAACTGGGCAGAAACGAGTGATGAATGTTGATGCACCTGCCTTCCAGACGCTGGCACATGCGGTCGGAGAGCACTTGCATATAGCGCGCGAGCACGGTGAGCTCGGCTCCCGTCGTGCGTACCACGTCGAGAAAGCGGTCTTCCTGATCGTGTTTGTCCGCGGTCATCGGCAAATGGTGGAAGGGGATGCCGAACCAGTCGACCATGCGGCGCATGTCTTCGTGGTTGGAAACCACGCCCACGATGTCCACGTCGAGTTCATTGGCATGCCACTTGTGCAACAGATGGTTCAGGCAATGGCCCAGCCGCGACACCGCGATCACTACCTTCATCCGGTGGTCGGATTCGTACAACTGGATGTCCATGCCGAACTGCTGCACGACCGGCGCCAGCGCCTGCAGGAAATCGGCTCTCGATGTCGCATGAACGTCGGAGGGCCGGAACACCGTTCGCATGAAGAACATCTCGCTCGCGGTGTCGCCATGATGGGATGATTCGACGATGAATGCGTCCGCAGCCGCCAGAGCCGAAGCGACGGCCGCAACGATCCCGACCGAGTCACGGCAGCGGATTGTCAGAATGAAGGACCTCATTGCACGGCCTCCTGTCCGTGGGCAGTGTTGCGAGCGTGAACGAGCCACGACTCGAGATAGGCAAGCAGCGTTCTGTCGACGAGAATCCAGACTCGATCACACGCCGCGTTGAAAATGAGTACTCCGATATCGGCCAGGCGAGCGCCGGCGATGCGCCCAGGCCGTGGCAAGGAGTGGGTATCGACGAGCTGCGCCAGCCAGTGCGTCAATCGGTGCCCTTCGATTTCGAGCACGGCCGTCTGCTCGGACACTTCCAGCGCGACACTGCTCGGGCTCTTTCCGGCCTGGAGTCGCTCCAGCAGGCTCGCAGCGACCGCGGCTTGAGTGGAGACGACCAGCGCTTCCGATGGCGATCGCCACAACACTGCGGGGTCGCCTGCCTGTACCTCTCCCGCGTCTTGCGGCCAACGCAGGCCAAGTCGTTCGAAGACGGCTGGTACGTCGCGATCGCCAGCCATGCGGCGCACCGAAACGACCGAGATATCCGCCAGCGTGCGCCACTCGACCCGAGGGACGGCAATACAGTCATTGACCATGGATACGCTCGTTGTTGGCATCGAAAAACGGTGTTTGAACCACTTCCACGTCCACGCACTTGCCGAAAGACCACGCGCGCAGCCGTTCGCCCATCCGGCTGGCGCCGCCCGCCAGTTGCGCAAGGGCAATCGGCTCGCCCAGGGTCGGGCTGAAATAGCTGCTGGTCACATGGCCTTGGGGCGCGTCGCCGCGTCCGCTGGCCCCCAGATGGGCTCCCACCGGGATCGGCGTTGCGCGGTCGACGGGCTTTATCCCCACCAACCCGGGTCTGAACGAGTCCAATGCCGCCGGCCGGAGCAAAGAGCGTCGGCCAACGAAGTTCGCCGGCTTCTTGCCGGGGCTGCGCCAAAGCCCGACATCCTGTGGCAGCGAAGTGCCGTCGGTGTCGGCGCCCACATGGATGAAGCCTTTCTCGGTGCGCAGGATCATGAGCGCTTCGATGCCGTACATGCCTACGTTCAGCGCCCGTCCTGCATGCCATAACCGGTTCAGCAGATGTTCGGTGCGGGAAGCCTGCAGATTGATCTCGTAGCCCAGCTCGCCGCTGAAGCTTGCGCGCAGCACGCGCAGTTGCTGCCCGTCCAGAGCGCCCTGTGCCATGGTCATGTGCGCCATGCGCTCCGGCGCGAAGGCGTCGTCCAGTCCGATGCTGTGCAACAGCCTCCACGCCAACGGTCCGGAGACCGTCACGTTGCCCCACTGGGCTGTGACCGGGCAGATGAGTACCTTCAAATGGGGATACTCGCATTGCAACCATTCTTCGAAGGCGAGCGCGGCCTGCTCCGCGCCGCCCGACGTGGTATTCACCCAGAAGTGATCGGGCCCCAGTCTGGACACGATGCCATCGTCAACGATCACGCCGTGCTCGCTCAATCGCACCCCGTACCGGGCACCGCCGATCCTGAGCGTCGAGATCTGGCCCACGAACATCAGGTCCAGGAACTCCGCGGCGTCAGGGCCGTACACTGCGATCTTTCCCAGGGGGGTGCCGTCGAACAGGGCGACACTGTTGCGCACGTGGGCCGCCTCCCGTTGTGCCGCCGCATGCAGATCCTCTGCGGGCCGCGGATACGCCGCAGGCCGTTCCCATGAGCCGAATTCCTCGAACAATGCACCGCGTTCCGCATGGAAGCGGCGCGCCTGGAGGTGTCTGACCGGGTGCAGGCGCGCGCCTGTGCGACCCGCCGCAATGGCATTCAGCGTGACCGGCCGGTAGGGCGAGCGGAACTTCGTGGTGCCCACTTGTTGAGGCGCGCGATCCGTGGCCCGGCCCATCAGGACGATCGCGTTGACGTTGCTCGTCTTGCCCTGATCCGTGGCCATTCCTGTTGTCGTGTACCGCTTGAAATGCTCGATGGACCGGTAGTTCTCCGAAGCGGCGATCCGGATGTCGCGCACCGTGACGTCGTTCTGAAGGTCGACGAACTGCTTTGCCGGGTGTCGTTTGTACAGCGCGAGCGCGGCTGGCGGCGGCTGATTGTCCGCCGGGACAGCGCCAAAGCCGACGCCTGGCGTCGGCGTCTTGGGCGCATGGCTCGTTCCTAGCCGGCCCACCGCGTCGGCGTGTTCCAGCGTTTGCTCGACGTCGAAAATGCCCGCGCAAGCCCCGACACTCGCCACACCGGCGAGTGGCTTGTCGGGCACGAACATCGAGCTTTCCTCGACCCACTTCAACGAGCCGCCCGATTGCGCATACAAGCTTACGTTCGGGGTGGCGCCTCCAGCGCTTGCGATGTTGTCGCAAGCCAGCCGCCGCAGCCGGCCGCCCGCCAGGTCGGCTATCGTGACTCCGCTCATCCCGGCGGCGCTGCCATGCACGGCGGTGATCGTGCTATCCGGATACCAGGCGATGTGAGCGGGGACGTCGACCACGCCGATGTCGATTGCCTGCCGGCAGTCCACGATCGCGGCCACTTCGATGCCGGCAAGGGACAGGGTCGCCGCGATGGCGTAGGCGGCATCGCAGGCCGTTGCGATCACGACGCGCTTGCCGCATGCCACGCCGTAAAGCGCTGCATAGCGTTCGAGCGCGCCGGCGAGCATCACGCCCGGGCGGTCGTTGTCCGGGAACAGCATTGGCCGGTCGAACGCACCGGTTGCAAGGACCACGTCGTGGGCTCGGATTCTTACCAGCCGCTCGCGCACCGGCGCTCCGGGCGCGCCGGTCTGCACTGCCGTGATCAGGCCATGGTCGTACGAGCCCAAGGCCGTTGTGCGCGTCAACAGGCGGCCGCCGGCGCGCTGAAAGTCCGCGAGCAGGGACTCGACGAGTGCCATGCCGTTCGGGGCGCGCGCTACCTGCGCTGCCAGACGCCCGCCCGGCTCGAGGTCCGACTCGATCAGAACGACGCTTCGTCCCGCCTGCACCGCCGAGAGTGCGGTGCGTGCGCCGGCAAGGCCGGCGCCGATGACGAGAAGATCGGCGGCGAGCGAGATCTCGCCGTAGCGCTCGGGGTCTGCGTGTTCGCTCGGACGGCCGCTGGCGGCCAGTCGTCGGATGGCGGGCTCGAACCACTTCCAGTCGGGGCGGATGAAGGTCTTGTAGTAAAAGCCCGCCGGCAGGTAGGGCGAGACGATGCCCAGGCCTGCGAGCAGGTCGTGCTTGAGGCTGGGCCAGCAGTTGCCGCTGCGCACGACGAGGCCGTCGGCGGCCGGTACTTCGGTCAGGCGGCTGTTGGGCGTGCGTGTGGATCCCGTGCCGATATCGGCTATGCCGGTCGGCTCTTCGGGCCCGCACGAGTAGATGCCGCGCGGGCGGTGCAGTTTATAGCTGCGGCCAACGAGCCGTATACCGTTGGCCAGCAGCGCGGACGCGACGGTGTCGCCCGCGAACGCATGGACGGACTGACCGTTGAACGAGAAGCGAAGGGCGGTTTCGCGGTCGATCCTCCCGCCCCAGGGGGGCGGCAAGCGCATGCTACTCATCGACGTCTCCAGCGGCTGTGCCCATGCGATAGGTCTGCGTCACTTCGTGGGTGAGGGTGTCGCGCAGTACGTTGAACCATTGGCCGCAGCCGTAGGTGTGGCGCCAGCGTTCGCGATGCGGGCCAGCCGGGTTATCGCGCATGAGCAGATAGTCGGCCCATTCGTCGTCCGAGCAGGTCAGCGGGGGGCGCGTCAGATGTGCGGGACCCCCGCAGTGGAATTCGCTTTCCATGCGTGGTCCGCACCAGGGGCAGGTTAGAAGCATCATTTGGCGTCAGTGTGCAATGCCGGCCGCAGCGGCTTCATCGATGAAGCGACCGCTGGAGAAGCGGCCTAGTTGGAACGGCTGCGCAAGCTCGTGCGTGCGGTCGGTCGCGAGTTGGTGCGCCAAGGTCCATCCGCCAACCGGTATGCCTTTGAAGCCGCCCGTGCCCCAGCCGCAGTTCAAATAGAGGCCGGTAACGGGCGTCGGCCCAATGATGGGGCTGGAGTCCTGGACCACGTCGACGATGCCCGCCCATTGCCGCATCAGGCGCAGGCGGCCAAGAGAGGGAAACATCTCGACCGTGGCCGCAACCACTTGCTGGGTAATGGCGAAGCTGCCGCGCTGGGCATAGGAGGGAAAGTGATCGAGTGCGCCGCCCATGACGATTTCGCCCTTGTCGCTCTGGCTCCAGTACGCGCCGAGCGAGGGCGAAAGCGTCACCCGCTCCAGCACGGGTTTGACGGGTTCCGTCACCATCGCCTGCAAGGCGTAGCTCGTTACGGGCAGGCGAAGGCCTGCCCACTGCGCAATCCGGCTGCTGTGACCGGCCACGCATATCGCGACTTTGTCCGCGTGTATCGTGCCGAGCTCAGTGTGGACCGCCTTGACGACCCCATCTTGTATATCGAACCCAGTGGCCGCGCAGCCCTGGACGATGTCGACGCCCAATGCGCTTGCCCCCCGTGCGTACCCCCAGGCCACGGCATCGTGTCGGGCCGAGCCGGCGCGCTTCTGGATCAGCCCGCCGAGAATCGGAAACCTCGCGCTCGCCGAAAAATTCAGCCGGGGCTCGAGTTCCCGCACCTCTTTGGCGCTCAGCATCTCTGCATCCACCCGGTTGCTTTGCATCGCGTTTGCCCAACGCGCCTGCAGGTCCAGGTCATGGCGCGAATGCGCGAGCGTGATCATGCCGCGTTGGCTGAACATGATGTTGTAGTTCAGCTCGCGTGAAAGACCTTCATAAAGGCGCACGGAGAAGTCGTAGAGGCGCGCGCTTTCCGGGTAGAGGTAGTTCGACCGGATGATCGTGGTGTTGCGCCCGGTGTTGCCTCCCCCGATCCAGCCTTTCTCTATCACCGCCACGTTCGTGATGCCGTGGTTCTTGGCCAGGTAATAGGCGGTCGCCAAGCCTTGGCCGCCGCCGCCGATGATGATCACGTCATAGCGCTTCTTGGGCCTTGCATCTCGCCAGGCCGGGGCCCAATCGTCTTGATCGGCTCCAGCCGCGAACAGATTCCAGGCGGAGTAATGGGTTCGAGTGTGCATGGCGGAACTATATTTTAAAAGATACAGTACTGTAAACCCTATGTTGCCGGCCCGGTATGCCGAATTGGGTTGCCGCCACTCGAAATTTGCGTCGCTGAACGCCTCAATATGTTGGCTATTCTTAAAAGATACAGTAGTGTATCATTTGGCCGAGGCGGTCGTCGTTCCGACGGCGCGACGTCGCGTCGGCGCGCTTTTGTCGTCCTTCCCATGAGGTCATGCAATGCATCGAAGTCCCGACACTCTCTTTGCCCTGCCGGGTGAACCGCCGCACGAGCAGGTTTCCATGTTCTGCGACGCCGGCTCCGGGCTGCGCACGATCATTGCCATTCACAGTACCGCGAGAGGGCCGGCATTCGGCGGGTGCCGGGTGTGGAGCTACGCGTCGGACGCTGATGCGCTGCGCGATGCGCTGCGGCTCTCGCATGGCATGAGCCTGAAGAATGCCCTGGCCGGCCTGCCGTTCGGCGGCGGCAAGGCCGTCATTCTCAAGCCGGTCGAGACGCCGGAGCGCGCGTCGTTGTTCCAGGCGTTCGGCAAGCGGGTCGATATGCTGGGGGGGCGCTACATCACGGCGGAGGACGTCGGCAGCACCACCGACGACATGAGGGCGGTGCAGCGCAATACGGCGTTCGTCAGCGGCATCCCGCGCGATGGCTCTTTTGGCGGAGACCCCTCGCCCAAGACCGCATGGGGGGTGTTTCTCGCCATCGACGAAGCGGTGCGGCACGTCATGAAGCGCCCGCTCGACGGTGTGACCGTGGCCGTGCAGGGACTGGGCTCCGTCGGGATGGCGCTGTGCCGGCATCTGCATGCCGCGGGTGCCCGGCTCAAGGTGTCGGATCTCGATCAGGATCGCGTGCGCTACGCGCAGTCGACCTTCGCGGCCATGCCGGTGGACTCGGATCAGATCCTGGCGACGCCTTGCGACGTGCTGGCGCCCTGCGCGCTGGGCGGGGTGCTGAACGCTTCGAGCGTGCCGCGCGTTGCCGCGGCCATCGTCGTGGGGGCATCCAACAATCAGTTGCTGACGCCGGCCGACGGCGACGCGCTGCACGCGCGAGGCGTGCTGTACCTGCCGGACTTTCTGGTCAATGCGGGCGGTATCATCAGCGCCGCCCGGGAGTATCTGGGTACCGGCGATGAGGCTGAGGTGATGCGCGAGATCGGGATGATTCGCCAGCGCGTGGCCGAATTGCTGGAACGCTCCGGGGGGCAGGCCCCGTTTCGTGTCGCTCAGCAATGGGCCGAGGCGTTGGTGGGCTAGATGATAAGATTTCACGCATGGCAAATCTCGTCCCGAAAACCTCGCCGGCCACCTGGGTGGAGACCGCCCGCAAGGCGCTGATAGAAGAGGGCGTGCACGGTGTCAAGGTCGACCGCCTGGCACAGCGTCTGGGCGTGACCCGTGGGGGCTTCTACAAGCACTTCCAGGACCGCGGCGAGCTGCTCGAGCAGCTCTTGGCGCGATGGGAAAGCGAGAATCTTTTCTTGTTGGAAGGCCCCATCCCGAAGTCTGCCGCCGAGGCGGCGGTGATGCTCGAGCGCGTGAGCGAGAGGCTGATCACGGAGGACGGGTTCGACCCCAAGTATGACCTGGCCGTGCGGGACTGGGCGCGCAACGACAAGCGCGCGGCCTGGGCGGTCGAACGGGTCGATGGCAAGCGGTTGGAAGGGCTCGAGCGGCTTTTCGTCGCGATGGGGTGCACCGCGGAAGAGGCCGCAGTCAGGGCCCGGGTGTACTACTACCATCAGATCGGCTACTACTCGATGGGGGTCAAGCAATCCGTATCCGAGCGAAAACGGCTCATGCCGGTGTATATGCAGATATTCCTCGGGCCTGAGCTCCTGCCGGCCAAAGCGAAAGCCGTCCTGTCCGGCAAGACGAAGACGACCTGAGCACGCCCGGGAGCGCCTGAACGTGCTCGGATCGCTCGCGCGGATCAATCCATTTTGATGTTGGCGGCGGTGACCACCTGGCCGACCTTCGCCAGGTCGGCGCGCATCATGTCTTCCATTTCCTGGGCCGAGTTGGCGAGCACTTCGGCGCTCAATGTGCGCATTTGCTCGAGCATGGCCGGCACGCGCAGTTGTTCCCGCACCGCGGACCCGATGAGTTCGACGATATCGGCGGGTATTCCCTTGGGGCCCAGCAATCCCCACCAGGCAAGTCCCTCGATCGGCGTGCCGATCTGTTCTTCGATAGTGGGGATGTCCGGAAAGAGCCTCATGCGCTGTGTGCCGGTCACCGCTATCGCACGTAGCCGGCCGCTGCGTAGCAGTGGCTCGACCGCCGCGAGAGCGGGCACCGCCACATCCACCTGCCCGCCCGCGAGGTCGGTGAGCGCCTGGTTCTGTCCGCGATAGGGTATGTGCACGATGGACGTGTTGCTCGCCTGTTTGATTTGCTCCATCACCAGTTGGCCAACGCTGCCGTTGCCGGCCGAGCCATAGTTCAGGCGTCCCGGGTTGCTGCGAGCAGCGGCGATCAGGCCTTTCAGGTCGACGATGTCCGATTGGGCGTTGACGACGATCGCGAGCTGCGTCTGCGCCACCATGCAGATCGGAGTGAAGTCCCGCAGCGGGTCGAAAGGCAGGTCGCGGTAGAGATGCGGATTGATCACGTGATTGGCCGCCACCATCACCAGCGAATAGCCGTCTCCAGGCAATTTCGCGACGGTCGATGTGCCGACGATGCCGCTGGCCGCCGCAATGTTCTCGACGGTCACCGGTACGTTCCAGGTCTTGGCGAGACCCTCCGCAAGCAAGCGCGATGTGCTGTCGGTGGCGGTCCCGACGGCGTACGGAACAATGATGCGCACCGGGCGGGACGGATACGTTTCCGCCCCTGGCGCTGTAAAGCTGATCGGGGCCAGCGTAGCGGCGGCCAGCGATTTCAGGGCAGTTCTTCTCGAGATCATGCAAGCTCCAGGAGGGGGGCTAGTCGCGCTCGGAGGTGGGCTCGACGTGGCGGTTGGCGAAGAGTTCTAACTGTCGGGGAATGCTGACGTCGAGAATGGCGTTGTAGACGGCGTGCGCGAGCGCGCGCGATACACCCGCGTCAGCGGCTTGCCGGTCGATGCGCGCCAACAGATTCGCGCGCAGCGGCAAGTCCGTGATATCGGCGGCCGAGCGCTTGAACCGAACGGCTTCGGCCGCCAGACGTTCACGCGTTGCCAAGCCCGCGATGATCTGCCGATCGATCTCTGCGACGTCCCTGCGCACGGCGTCCAGCGTGCGTTCGACGGCGGGGCGCTCGTCGTTGTGCATGGCTGGCTTGCTCATCGCGCGATGGCGTAGCTCGGGCGCCGGGGGTCGGCCGCGGCAAGCTGTACGGCGCGGTTCGGATCGTGCTGGATCAGGCACACGGCGCCGGCCCGCCACGTGCGCTCGGGCCAGGGCAGGGCGTCGTGCCCGAGCGACTTGAGCGCGTCTATGGTCTCCTGCCCGATATCGGCCTCGACGGTGAGCCGCCCGGGTAGGCTCGCATGAGGTTCGAACGAATCCGGGAAGTCGTATGTGGCGAAGCGCGGCGCATCCACGGCTTGCTGTGGATCCATGCCGAAGGCCGTGATGTTCAGGAGCACCTGCGCCATCGCCTGAAGCTGCACGTCGCCGCCGGGCGTGCCCAAAGGCATGAGCGTGCCGTCGCTGAATATCGCCATCGCGGGGCTGGGCGTCAGCCGTGGTCGTTTGCCCGGCGCGACGCTGGATGCCTGCGCGGGATCGGCCCACGATTGCGAGCCGCGAGACGATGGGCAGATTCCGGTGCCGGGGATGACCGGGGTGTCCATGGATACGTCGCTGGGGGTCGCCGAGATCGCGTTGCCGTGCCGGTCGACCACGCAGACATACGAGGTGTCGAGCGCGATGGATTCCGTGCCTGCCTCGGTCCACGGCTCGGTTGCACGCTCCGCACTGATCGCCCGCGCGCGCCGGCTCGCGTGTTCGGCGGACAACAAGTCGTCCAGCGGCACGTGCACATGCGCGGGGTCGCCGAAGTATCGATGACGATCGACGAACGCCGCTTTCATGGCTTCGGCGAGCAAGTGGATGTAGGCAACGCAGTTGTGGGCCTGCTCGCCGACCCGAAGTGCGTCGGCGATTCTGAGCATTTCTACGAGGCAGGGGCCTTGGCACCAGGGCTGGGCGGTGTAGATGTCGTACCCGTCGAAAGCGGCACGGACCGGATCGCCGACCGGTGTGTGATAGCCATCCAGATCTTCCGCCGTGAGCAGGCCGCCGTTCTCGCGGTGGTACTTGAGGATGGCTGCGGCAATGTCGCCCTTGTAGAAAGCGTCTCGTGCGGCGCGCAGGCCTTTGACCCGGCTGCCGCCGGCCGCCCGTTCGGCGTGCGCCATGTACTGAATCGTCCTGGCCAGATCGCGCTGTACGAACAACTCTCCCGGTTTTGGCGGGCGGCCATCGGGCAGATAGATCTGCGCATTCGATGGCCAGCGTGCGTACTCGGCCTCGAATGCCGAGATGATGTCCGACATCAGCGGATACATGATGAAGCCGTCACGGGCAAGGCGGATCGCTTCGTCCGCGACCTCGGAGAAGGTCATGGTGCCGAACTCGGCCAGTGCGGTGATCCACGCATCGGGCGCTGCCGGAATCACGGTGCGCAACACGCCGTGTGGAATGGTGCCGCCGTGGTGTTTTGCGAAGTAATTGGGTGCCATCGACTTCGGCCAGTAGCCCAGCCCGGCAATTTCGCGCACGGTACGGGTCTGTGCGCTATAGACGAGCATGGGTGCCACGCCAGCGAAATTGACCACGTCGCTTTGCACCACCGACAGCACCATGCCGGCCGCCGCGCCTGCATCGACGGCGTTGCCGCCGGCCTCCAGGATGCGAAAGGCGGCTTGTGCCGCCAAGGGGTGGCCGGCGCAGACCGCGTGACGGGTGCCGGTGATCAACGGCCGGCTTAGCGCGGCGCCGGATGCCGACACTGTGCGTTGAGTCAGGGCGTTGCCTATGCTATCGACAGACATGGATGTCTTCCTCAAAAGATACAGTATTGTATTTTTTTGATTATTCTACTCGGCCTCAAATAGTGCAAACATCCGGCGCAGAAACCTTGCGGAAAACGGACATTCAGCCCGTTCGTTACGATCCGGGCGTTTATTCATGGGTGTATTTCTTGGGTCTGTCCCCGAGGCTATGCAAGCGGGCACGGGGCTGCCCCGCTACCCCGGGGGCTTTCGTTCCACCATCCGCGGCCAGGCAAAATACGGCGAAAAAAAACCCGGTGCCCTCGCGGGCAACCGGGTTCATGGCCTTGCTGGGCCGGGGGAGTGTCCCCGGGGCCAGCCGTGCCTTGGCTTACTCGTCGCTGCTACCGGACGTTTCGCCGGCCGCCGGCACGTCGCCGGAAGGCTGCTCGTCGGATGCCGGAGCGGCATCCACCGTGACCGGATCCATGAACGGATTGGCCTCGGCCTGGGCCGCGGCGCGCTGCGCCACTTCGAACAGTTCCTTCTCCTTGCGGGCCTCGTGGTACGCCATGCCGGTGCCGGCCGGGATCAGGCGGCCGACGATGACGTTTTCCTTCAGCCCGCGCAGGTCGTCGCGCTTGCCCATGATCGCGGCTTCGGTCAGCACGCGGGTGGTTTCCTGGAACGAGGCCGCGGAGATGAACGAATCCGTCGACAGCGAGGCCTTGGTGATGCCCAGGAGCACGTTGTCGTAGGTCGACGGACGCTTGTCGTCCGCGTTCATGCGATCGTTCTCGTTGAGCATCTCGGAGCGCTCGACCTGCTCGCCCGGGATGAACGAGGTATCGCCGGCATCGACGATCTGCACGCGGCGCAGCATCTGACGCACGATCACTTCGATGTGCTTGTCGTTGATCTTCACGCCCTGCAGACGGTAGACGTCCTGCACCTCGTCGACGATGTAGGTGGCCAGACGCTCGATACCCTGCAAGCGCAGGATGTCGTGCGGATCGGCCGGGCCGTCGACGATGAACTCGCCCTTGTTGACCACCTGGCCGTCGTGCACCAGCACCTGCTTTTCCTTCGGGATCAGGAACTCGTGGCTCTGACCGTCGAAGTCGGTGATGACCAGGCGCTGCTTGCCCTTGGTGTCCTTGCCGAACGAGACCGTACCCGTGACTTCGGCCAGCATGCCGGCATCCTTGGGCGAACGGGCTTCGAACAGCTCGGCCACGCGCGGCAGACCGCCCGTGATGTCGCGGGTCTTCTGCGATTCCTGCGGAATGCGCGCCAGCACTTCGCCGACGCCGACCTGCTGAGTGTCGCGCACGGTGATCAGCGCGCCGACCGGGAAGGAGATGCTGACCGGATGGTCCGTGCCGGCGATCTTGACTTCCTGGCCCTGCTCGTTGATGAGCTTGACCTGCGGACGCAGCGTCTGCTTGGTCGTACCACGCGTCTTGGGCGTGATCGCGACCAGGGTCGACAGACCGGTGACTTCGTCCATCTGGCGGGCCACCGTCACGCCTTCCTCGATGTTCTCGAAGCGGATCGTGCCGGCGTACTCGCTGACGATCGGACGGGTCAGCGGGTCCCAGGTGGCGAGCTGCGAGCCCGCCTTGACAGGCTCGCCGTCGCCGGCGAGCAGGGTCGCGCCGTACGGCACCTTGTGGCGCTCGCGCTCGCGGCCGCTCTCGTCGACGATGATGACTTCGCCCGAGCGGGAGATCGCGATCTGCTCGCCACGGGTGTTGGTCACGTAGCGCATGGTGCTGGCAAAGCGCGCCGTACCGTTCGACTTGGTTTCCACCGCCGACACCAGGGCCGCGCGCGAAGCCGCGCCGCCGATGTGGAAGGTACGCATCGTGAGCTGCGTGCCCGGTTCGCCGATCGACTGGGCGGCGATGACGCCGACCGCTTCGCCGACGTTGACCAGGTGGCCGCGGCCCAGGTCGCGGCCGTAGCAGCGCGCGCACAGGCCATGCCGGGTTTCGCAGGTCAGCGGGGTGCGCACCAGCACTTCGTCGATGCCCAGGCGGTCGATCAGGTCCACCGCGTCCTCGTCGAGCAGGGTGCCCTTCTCGATGACGGTTTCCTGGGTGTCCGGGTCGACGATGTCGTTGGCCGGCACGCGGCCCAGGATGCGGTCGCGCAGCGGCTCGATGACTTCGCCGCCCTCGAGCAGCGCCTTCATCGGGAAGCCGCGCGAGGTCTTGCAGTCGTCCTCGGTGATGACCAGATCCTGCGTCACGTCGACCAGACGGCGGGTTAGGTAGCCCGAGTTCGCGGTCTTCAACGCCGTATCGGCCAGGCCCTTACGGGCGCCGTGGGTGGAGATGAAGTACTGCAGTACGTTCAGGCCTTCGCGGAAGTTCGCGGTAATGGGCGTCTCGATGATCGAGCCGTCCGGCTTGGCCATCAGGCCGCGCATGCCGGCGAGCTGGCGGATCTGGGCGGCCGAACCCCGGGCGCCCGAGTCGGCCATCATGTAGATCGAGTTGAACGATTCCTGGCGCGTCTCGTTGCCGTGGCGGTCGGTGACCGGCTCGGTCGCGAGCTGCTCCATCATCGCCTTGCCGACGCGATCGCCCGCCTTGCCCCAGATGTCCACGACGTTGTTGTAGCGTTCCTGGGAGGTGACCAGGCCCGACGAGTACTGCTTGTCGATTTCCTTCACCTCGGCGCTGGCCTCGGCCAGGATCTTCTCCTTGGCGTCCGGGATCAGCATGTCGTTCATGCTGATCGAGATGCCGCCGCGGGTGGCCAGGCGGAAACCCGACTGCATCAGCTTGTCGGCGAAGATCACCGTGTCGCGCAGGCCGCAGCGGCGGAACGACTGGTTGATCAGGCGCGAGATTTCCTTCTTCTTGAGTGCCTTGTTCAGCACCGAGAAGGGCAGGCCCTGGGGCAGGATCTCGGACAGGATGGCGCGGCCGACGGTGGTCTCGAAGCGCTCGATGTGCGAGGTGAAGCTGCCGTCTTCCTGCTTGTCGTAGACCGGCAGGCGCACGGTGACGCGCGATTGCAGCTCGACCTGGCCGTTCTCGTAGGCGCGCAGGACTTCCGACACGTTCTGGAAGAACATGCCTTCGCCCTTGCCGTTCACCTTCTCGCGGGTCGTGTAGTACAGGCCCAGCACGATATCCTGCGAGGGCACGATGGACGGTTCGCCGTTGGCCGGGAACAGCACGTTGTTGGAGGCCAGCATCAGGGTGCGGGCTTCCATCTGCGCTTCCAGCGACAGCGGGACGTGCACGGCCATCTGGTCGCCGTCGAAGTCGGCGTTGAACGCCGCGCAGACCAGCGGGTGAAGCTGGATCGCCTTGCCTTCGATCAGCACCGGCTCGAACGCCTGGATGCCCAGGCGGTGCAGCGTAGGCGCACGGTTGAGCATGACCGGGTGCTCGCGGATCACCTCTTCGAGGATGTCCCACACCACCGGCTCGTGGCTGTCGACCAGCTTGCGGGCCTGCTTGATGGTCGTGGCCAGGCCCATCATCTCCAGTCGATTGAAGATGAAGGGCTTGAAGAGCTCCAGCGCCATCAGCTTGGGCAGGCCGCACTGGTGCAGCTTGAGCTGGGGGCCCACCACGATGACCGAACGGCCCGAGTAGTCCACGCGCTTGCCGAGCAGGTTCTGACGGAAGCGCCCGCCCTTGCCCTTGATCATGTCCGCGAGCGACTTCAACGGACGCTTGTTGGCGCCGGTCATGGCCTTGCCGCGGCGGCCGTTGTCGAGCAGCGAGTCGACGGCTTCCTGCAGCATGCGCTTTTCGTTGCGCACGATGATTTCCGGCGCCTTCAACTCGAGCAGCCGCTTCAGGCGGTTGTTGCGGTTGATGACGCGGCGGTACAGGTCGTTCAGATCGGACGTGGCGAAGCGCCCGCCGTCCAGCGGGACGAGCGGACGCAGCTCCGGCGGCAGCACCGGCAGCACTTCCATGATCATCCAGTCGGGGCGGATGCCGGACTTCTGGAAGCCCTCGAGCACCTTCAGGCGCTTGGACAGCTTCTTGATCTTGGCGTCCGAACCCGTGGACTGCAGTTCGTTGCGCAGTTGTTCGACCGAACGGTCGATGTCGATCGTGCGCAGCAGTTCGCGCACGGCCTCGGCGCCCATCAGCGCGCGGAAGTCGTCACCGTATTCCTCGGTCTTGGCGAGGAAGTCGTCCTCGGTCATGATCTGGCCGCGCTTCAACGGCGTCATGCCCGGCTCGATCACGCAGTAGGCCTCGAAGTACAGCACGCGCTCGATGTCGCGCAGCGTCATGTCGAGCACCATGCCCAGGCGCGAGGGCAGGGACTTCAGGAACCAGATGTGCGCGACCGGGCTGGCCAGTTCGATGTGGCCCATACGCTCGCGGCGCACCTTGGCCTGCGTGACTTCGACGCCGCACTTCTCGCAGATCACGCCGCGATGCTTCAGGCGCTTGTACTTGCCGCACAGGCACTCGTAGTCCTTGATGGGCCCGAAGATCTTGGCGCAGAATAGACCGTCGCGTTCCGGCTTGAACGTGCGGTAGTTGATGGTTTCAGGCTTCTTGACCTCGCCGAACGACCAGGAACGCACTTTCTCGGGCGAAGCCAGGCCGACGCGGATGGCGTCGAACTGTTCGTCCTGCGTGACTTGCTTGAAAAGGTCGAGCAAAGCTTTCATAGCTTACATACTCCGGTATGTATTTCCGGCTGCTGGGCCGGTTCGGCGCACTGCACGATGCGGGCCTGCGCGATGCGCCGTTCGATTCCGTGATCCGCTATCCCCCTCCAGGGTGCCGCGGAGCCGGCTTTGCCGGTCCGCCAGCACCGCCTGCTGGGGCGCCCCCAGGGCCGGGCTGAGCCCGGCCCGCCCCCCGAGGGGGTCAAGGAAACGTGGGGCGGCCCGGCGTTTCCTTGAGGCGGCGCGCGTCAGCGCGTAGGGGGGAGCCCTCATATGCGTTCGAGGTCCATGTCCAGGCCGAGCGAGCGGATTTCCTTGACCAGGACGTTGAAGGATTCGGGCATGCCGGCGTCGATGACGTGGTCGCCCTTGACGATGTTCTCGTAGACTTTGGTCCGGCCGGTGATGTCGTCCGACTTGACCGTGAGCATTTCCTGCAGGGTGTAGGAGGCGCCGTAGGCTTCCAGCGCCCAAACTTCCATTTCCCCGAAACGCTGGCCGCCGAACTGCGCCTTGCCGCCCAGCGGCTGCTGGGTGACCAGCGAGTACGGGCCCGTGGAACGCGCGTGCATCTTGTCATCCACCAAGTGGTGCAGCTTGAGCATGTGCATGTAGCCCACGGTGACCGGACGCTCGAAGGCTTCGCCGGTACGACCATCGTACAGGCGGGTCTGGGTCTTGCCGCTGGCCAGGCCCAGGCGCTCGGCGATTTCATCCGGGTAGGCCAGATCCAGCATCTTGCGGATCTCGGCTTCGGCGGCGCCGTCGAACACCGGAGTAGCAAAAGGCATGCCCTTTTTCAGGTTCTGCGCGAGTTCGACGATGTCGTCCTCGCTCAGTTCCTCCAGGCGCGCCTGCGAACCCGTGGTGTTGTACAGCTCGCCCAGGAATGCACGCAGCTTGGCCACTTCGACCTTGCGCTCGGCCTGCAGCATCTCGCTCACGCGATAGCCGATGCCCTTGGCGGCCCAGCCCAGGTGGACTTCCAGCACCTGGCCCACGTTCATCCGCGAGGGCACGCCCAGCGGGTTGAGCACGATGTCGGCGGTCACGCCGTCGGCCATGTAGGGCATGTCCTCGACCGGCACGATGCGCGAGACCACACCCTTGTTGCCGTGGCGGCCGGCCATCTTGTCGCCGGGCTGCAGGCGGCGCTTGACGGCCAGATACACCTTGACCATCTTCAGCACGCCCGGGGGCAGTTCGTCGCCCTGCGTGAGCTTCTTGCGCTTCTCTTCGTAGGCGAGGTCGAACTGGTGGCGCTTGGCCTCGATCGACTCCTTGGCCTGCTCGAGGGCGAGCGCACCGCCTTCGTCGGCCAGGCGGATGTCGAACCACTGCCAGCGGTCCAGGTCCTCCAGGTACTCGGCGGTGATCGCCGCGCCCTTGGCGAGCTTGCGCGGGCCGCCGTTCACGATCTTGCCGATCAGGGTCTTCTCGATCCGGTCGAAGGTATCGTTCTCGACGATGCGCAACTGGTCGTTCAGGTCCTGGCGATAGCGCTTGAGTTCATCGTCGATGATGGACTGGGCGCGCTTGTCGCGTTCGATGCCTTCGCGGGTGAAGACGTGCACGTCGATCACCGTGCCGGTCATGCCCGAGGGCACGCGCAGCGAGGTGTCCTTCACGTCCGACGCCTTCTCGCCGAAGATCGCGCGCAGCAGCTTTTCTTCCGGGGTCAATTGAGTCTCGCCCTTGGGCGTGACCTTGCCGACCAGAGTGTCGCCGGCCTGCACTTCGGCGCCGATGTACACGATGCCGGATTCGTCCAGGCGGTTGAGCTGGGTTTCCGCGAGGTTGCTGATGTCGCGCGTGATCTCCTCGGCACCGAGCTTGGTGTCGCGGGCGACGACCGTCAGTTCCTCGATGTGGATCGAGGTGTAGCGGTCGTCGGCGACGACGCGCTCGGAGATCAGGATCGAATCCTCGAAGTTGTAGCCGTTCCAGGGCATGAACGCGACCAGCATGTTCTGGCCGAGCGCGAGCTCGCCGAGGTCGGTCGAGGCGCCATCGGCCAGCACGTCGCCGCGGGCGACCTGGTCGCCACGGCGCACGATCGGGCGCTGGTTGATGTTCGTGTTCTGGTTCGAGCGGGTGTACTTGATGAGGTTGTAGATGTCCACACCGACCCGGCCGGCTTCGTTCTCCTCGTCGTTGACGCGGATCACGACCCGGTTCGCATCGACGTAGTCGACCACGCCGCCGCGCAGGGCCTGCACGGTGGTGCCCGAGTCGACCGCCACGGTGCGCTCGATGCCGGTGCCGACCAGCGGCTTCTCCGGACGCAGGCAGGGCACGGCCTGGCGCTGCATGTTCGAGCCCATCAGCGCGCGGTTCGCGTCGTCGTGCTCAAGGAACGGGATCAGCGAGGCGGCCACCGACACGATCTGCGACGGCGCGACGTCCATGTACTGCACGTTGTCGCCCGAGGTCAGCATGGTTTCGCCGGCCTCGCGGCAGGCCACCAGGTCGTCCACGAAGCGGTAGTCGTCGTCCAGCACCGCGTTCGCCTGGGCGATCACGTAGCGGCTTTCCTCGATGGCCGACAGGTAGTCGATCTGGTCGGTGACGCGACCGTCCACGACCCGGCGGTACGGCGTCTCGAGGAAGCCGTACTCGTTCAGGCGGGCGTACAGCGCCATCGAGTTGATCAGGCCGATGTTCGGGCCTTCCGGGGTTTCGATCGGGCAGACGCGGCCGTAGTGGGTCGGATGCACGTCGCGCACTTCGAAGCCGGCGCGCTCGCGGGTCAGACCGCCAGGGCCCAGGGCCGAGACGCGGCGCTTGTGCGTGATCTCGGACAGCGGGTTGGTCTGGTCCATGAACTGCGAGAGCTGGCTCGACCCGAAGAACTCCTTGATCGCCGCGGAAATCGGCTTGGAGTTGATGAGGTCGTGCGGCATCAGGTTCTCGGTCTCGGCCTGGCCCAGGCGCTCCTTGACGGCGCGCTCCACGCGCACGAGGCCGGCGCGGAACTGGTTCTCGGCCAGCTCGCCCACGCAGCGCACGCGGCGGTTGCCCAGGTGATCGATGTCATCGATCTGGCCACGGCCGTTGCGCAGCTCGACCAGCACGTGGATGGTCTGCAGGATGTCGTCTTCCGTGAGCGTCATCGGGCCGCTGGTATCGTCGCCACGGCCCAGACGGCTGTTGACCTTCATCCGGCCGACGCGCGACAGGTCGTACGCATCGGGGTTGAAGAACAGGCGCTGGAACAGGGCCTCGACGGCTTCTTCCGTGGGCGGCTCGCCCGGGCGCATCATGCGGTAGATCGCCACGCGCGCGGCGGTCTGGTCGGCGGTTTCGTCCGTGCGCAGGGTCTGCGAGATGTACGGGCCCTGGTCCAGGTCGTTCGTGTAGAGCGTCTGGATTTCCTTGACGCCGGCCTGGCGCAGCTTGGCGAGCAGCGACTCGGTGATCTCGTCGTTGGCGTTGGCCACGACTTCGCCGGTCTCGCTGTCGATGACGTTCTTGGCGAGCGCACGGCCGATCAGGAAGTCCTCGGGCACCGAGATCTGCTCGATGCTGCCCAGGTCGCGCAGGTGCTTGGCGTTGATGCGCTTGTCCTTTTCGACGATCAGCTTGCCCTGGCGATCGTGGATGTCGAAGCGGGCCATCTCACCCTTCCAGCGCTCGGGCAGGAAGGCCAGGCGCGCGCCTTCGGATTCCAGCGCGAAGGTGTCGAACTGGAAATAGCGCTCGAGGATGTCCTCGTTGGTCAGGCCGATGGCCTTGAGCAGGATCGTGACCGGCATCTTGCGGCGACGGTCCACGCGGAAGAACAGGACGTCCTTGGGGTCGAACTCGAAGTCGAGCCACGAGCCGCGGTAGGGAATCACGCGGGCCGAGAACAGCAGCTTGCCCGAGCTGTGCGTCTTGCCGCGGTCGTGTTCGAAGAAAACCCCCGGCGAACGGTGCAACTGCGATACGATGACGCGCTCGGTGCCGTTGATCACGAACGAGCCGGTGGCCGTCATGAGCGGGATCTCGCCCATGTAGACTTCCTGCTCCTTCATCTCCTTGACGGTGGGCTTGCTGGCCTCGCGGTCGAGCAGCACCAGGCGCACCTTGGCGCGCAGCGGAGAGGCGTAGGTCAGGCCGCGTTGCTGGCATTCCTTGACGTCGAACACCGGCTCGCCGAGTTGGTAGCTCACGAACTCCAGGCGCGCCATGCCGTTGTGGCTGACGATCGGGAAAATGGACGTGAAGGCGGCTTGCAGACCGTCTTCCGCGCGTTTGAGCGGCGGGACATCGGACTGCAGAAAGCTCAGATAGGACTTGATCTGAGTAGCCAGGAGAAAGGGAACTTCCTGGACTTCTTCGCGCTTGGCGAAGCTCTTGCGGATGCGCTTTTTTTCGGTGAACGAGTAGGGCATGAGCACTCCGACTCAGGTTGCGCGGGCCACGGGCGGCGGCCCCTTGGGGATGACTGCTTTTGCGTTTATGCAGGGGCTCGGGCAAGCCGCTGCATAAACACAAAAACCCGGCAGCCGCGAATCGCACGGCCGCCGGGTATTTGCCTCGGCGAAATTACTTGATTTCGACCTTGGCGCCGGCTTCTTCAAGCTTCTTCTTGGCGGCTTCGGCGTCGTCCTTCGACACCGCTTCCTTGATCGCCTTGGGCGCGCCGTCGACGGCGTCCTTGGCTTCCTTCAGGCCCAGGCCGGTCAGTTCGCGAACGACCTTGATGACGCTGACCTTGTTGGCGCCGGTTTCGGTGAGGACCACGTCGAACTCGGTCTTCTCTTCAGCAGCGGGGGCAGCGCCGCCGGCGGCGGGAGCGGCCACGGCCACAGCGGCGGCGGCGGCCGACACGCCGAACTTCTCTTCCATTTCCTTGATGAGCTCGGACAGTTCGAGCACGGTCATGCCAGCGATGGCGTCAAGGATTTCAGCTTTGCTAATTGCCATTTTCTTAAGAACTCCAGGTATTTATTCAATGCCAGGTTGGTTGTCGCTGTCGGACGAAGTGGGCCTGGATCAGGCCGCTTCCTTCTGGTCGCGCACGGCCGCGAGGCCACGCACGAACTTGGTCGGAACTTCGTTGAGCGTACGCACGAACTGCGCGATCGGAGCTTGCATGGTGCCCAGCAGCTTCGAGAGCAGTTCTTCACGAGACGGCATCGAGGCGAGAGCCTTGACGCCTTCCTGGTTCAACACGCTGTTGGGCAGCGAACCGCCCTTCAACACCAGTTTGTCGTTGGCTTTCGCGAAATCGGACATGACCTTCGCCGCGCCGACCGGATCGGTGCTGATGCCGTACATCAGCGGGCCGACCAGTTGCTCAGAGAGGCCTTCGAACGCCGTGCCGGTGATGGCGCGGCGTGCGAGCGTGTTCTTCAGAACACGCAGGTACACGCCCGATTCGCGTGCTTTCTTGCGCAGCTCGGTGACGGAGGCGACGTCCAAACCCCGATATTCGGCGATCACGATCGATTGGGCGCCGGCGACCTGCGCCACGACTTCCTCGACGACCACCGCTTTCTCTTGACGATTGAGACTCACGGTATGAACACTCCATCTAAAGACGCCACCGCCCGGGAAGGGCAGGGACGTCGACCGAATGCGGCGTACCTAGCGAGTTCTTAATGCTTAAGAAATCTTCTAGGGACCGCCGTCTGCGTTGGATCCGGCCAGCGCCGGTATTAAGGTCGCACCGCCGAAGCAGCGGTGTTTCCTCCAACGGTCTTTGACAGCTATACCCGGGACGCAAGACCCGGGTACGGCCCAAAGTCTGTTATTGCTGGGCCGCAGCAGCGGCCAGCGAAGCTTGATCCACGCGCACACCGCCGCCCATCGTGGACGACACGGCGAGCTTGCGCATGTACACGCCCTTGCTGGTGGTCGGACGGGCCTTGTTCAGGGCGTCGACCAGGGCAGCCAGGTTGGTCTGCAGTTGCTCGACGTTGAACGAAGCGCGGCCGATCGTGGCGTGGATGATGCCGGCCTTGTCGGTGCGGTACTGCACCTGACCGGCCTTGGCGTTTCTCACGGCCTGGGCGACGTCCGGGGTCACGGTGCCGACCTTCGGGTTCGGCATCAGGCCACGGGGGCCGAGGATCTGGCCCAGGGCGCCGACGACGCGCATGGTGTCGGGCGAGGCGATCACGACGTCGAAGTCGAGGTTGCCGCCCTTGATGCTTTCGGCGAGGTCTTCCATGCCGACGATGTCAGCACCGGCTTCCTTGGCGGCAGCGGCCTTGTCGCCCTGGGCGAACACGGCCACGCGCACGGACTTGCCGGTACCGGCGGGCAGGACCACCGAGCCGCGCACGAGCTGGTCCGACTTGCGGGGGTCGATGCCGAGCTGGACGGCCACGTCGATCGATTCGTCGAACTTGGCGGTCGCGGTTTCCTTGACCAGGGTCAGGGCTTCCGACACGGGGTACAGCTTGGTGCGGTCGATCTTGGCGCGCAGGGCGGTGAGGCGCTTTCCGAGCTTAGCCATGATTACAGGCCCTCCACGGTGATGCCCATGCTGCGGGCGCTGCCGGCGATGGTGCGGACGGCGGCGTCGAGATCGGCAGCCGTGAGGTCGGGTTCTTTGGTCTTGGCGATCTCCTCGACCTGGGCGCGGGTGAGCGAGCCCACCTTGTCGAGGTGCGGCTTGGCCGAACCGGACTTGATGCCGGCCGCCTTCTTGATGAGCACCGTCGCAGGCGGCGTCTTCATCACGAAGGTGAAGCTCTTGTCGGCGAAGGCGGTGATCACCACCGGAATCGGCAGACCGGGCTCCATGCCCTGGGTCTTGGCGTTGAACGCCTTGCAGAATTCCATGATGTTCAGGCCGCGCTGACCGAGCGCCGGACCGATGGGAGGAGAGGGGTTCGCCTTACCAGCCGGCACTTGCAGCTTGATAAAGCCGACGATTTTCTTCGCCATGCGTTGCTCCAGATGGGTTCAAACGCCTCGGTGTGCGCCGAGGCTCCCCGGTTGATGAACGTTCGCAGTTGGAGGCTGCGAACGAAAAAACAAGTCTTCGTTCGTTCAGGTCTTCTCGACCTGGCCGAAATCGAGCTCGACGGGCGTGGCGCGCCCGAAGATGGTGACGGAGACGCGCAACTTGCTCTTTTCGTAGTTGACGTCTTCGACGTTGCCGTTGAAGTCCGTGAAAGGACCTTCCTTGACGCGAACCATCTCACCCACTTCGAAGAGGATCTTGGGCCGAGGTTTCTCGACACCTTGCTCCATCTGCGAGAGAATCTTCTCGACTTCCTTGTCGGAGATCGGGGTGGGGCGGTTGCCCGAGCCGCCGATGAAGCCGGTCACCCGAGGCGTATTCTTCACCAGGTGCCAGGTATCATCGGTGAGGTTCATCTCGACCAGGACATAGCCCGGGAAGAAGCGGCGCTCGGTCACGGCCTTCTGGCCACCGCGCATTTCGACCACTTCCTCGACCGGCACCAGCACCTGGCCGAAATCAGTCTGCAGGCCGGCGCGCTCGATGCGCTCGGCGAGCGCTCTCTGCACGCTTTTTTCCATTCCGGAATAAACGTGTACGACGTACCAGCGCTTGCTCATGTTGTATATCCGTGGTGTATCAAGTCCAGCCCAGGAGAAGTCCGTAGAGGAGCCACTCGATGAGCTTGTCGGTCAGCCACAGGAACACGGCCATCACCGCGACGAAGGCAAACACGATGCCCGTCATCTGGATGGTTTCCTTGCGGCTGGGCCATACCACCCGGCGCACTTCGTTGTAGGAATCCTGGGCGAAGCCGACGAAGCGGCGGCCCGGCTCGCTGGTCCAGGCGATGGCGACCGCCACCACGATACCCAGCAGGATCACGCCAACGCGCGCGATCATGGGCTGCGCGCCGAGCACGTAGAAACTCACCAGGCCGCCGATGAAAACGGCGATGGCGAGCCCGACCTTGACGCGGTCGGCGGCGCTGCTTACGGTTTGAACCCCAGGATTCGACATGATGCAACCAAGCCCGGTCGCCGAGTGGCGACCGGGTGAAAGATGGCAGGGGCAGAGGGAATCGAACCCCCAACCTTCGGTTTTGGAGACCGACGCTCTGCCAATTGAGCTATGCCCCTAGAACCTTCGGAGGGAAGGCACTCAGCGTGCCTTTCCTGATGGAACCGCCCCGGTGACGCCGGGCGGCTCTTGATGCTACGACTAATAGTACAGCTTACGCGATGATCGTCGCGACGACACCGGCGCCGACGGTACGGCCGCCTTCGCGGATGGCGAAGCGCAGGCCTTCTTCCATGGCGATCGGGGCGATCAGTTGCACGGTGATCGAGACGTTGTCACCGGGCAGGACCATTTCCTTGTCCTTGGGCAGTTCGATCGAGCCGGTCACGTCCGTCGTACGGAAGTAGAACTGCGGACGATAGCCCTGGAAGAACGGGGTGTGGCGCCCGCCTTCTTCCTTGGACAGGATGTACACCTCGGCCGTGAAGTTCGTGTGCGGCTTGATCGAACCGGGCTTGCACAGCACCTGGCCGCGCTCGACGTCTTCGCGCTTGGTGCCGCGCAGCAGGATGCCGACGTTGTCGCCCGCCTGGCCCTGGTCCAGCAGCTTGCGGAACATTTCCACGCCGGTGCAGGTGGTCTTGACCGTGGGCTTGATGCCGACGATTTCGATTTCCTCGCCGACCTTGACCACGCCGCGCTCGATACGCCCGGTCACCACGGTGCCGCGGCCCGAGATCGAGAACACGTCTTCGACGGGCATCAGGAACGTGCCGTCCACGGCGCGCTCGGGCGTCGGGATGTACGTGTCCAGGGCTTCGGCCAGTTGCATGATCGCTTGCTTGCCCAGCGGGCCTTCGTCGCCTTCGAGCGCCAGACGGGCCGAACCCTTGACGATCGGGGTGTCGTCGCCCGGAAAGTCGTACTTGGACAGCAGCTCGCGAACTTCCATCTCGACCAGCTCGAGCAGCTCTTCGTCGTCGACCAGGTCAGCCTTGTTCAGAAACACGATGATGTACGGAACACCCACCTGGCGCGAGAGCAGGATGTGCTCGCGCGTCTGCGGCATCGGGCCGTCAGCGGCCGACACCACCAGGATCGCGCCGTCCATCTGCGCGGCGCCCGTGATCATGTTCTTGACGTAGTCAGCGTGGCCCGGGCAGTCGACGTGGGCGTAGTGACGGTTCTGCGTTTCGTACTCGACGTGCGCGGTGTTGATCGTGATGCCGCGCGCCTTTTCTTCGGGCGCCGCGTCGATCTGGTCGTAGCCCTTGGCTTCGCCGCCGAATGCCTTCGACAGAACCGTCGTGATCGCTGCCGTCAACGTGGTCTTGCCGTGATCGACGTGACCGATCGTGCCGACGTTCACGTGCGGCTTGGTACGTTCAAACTT
>NZ_VLTJ01000036.1 GCF_007558815.1 Verticiella sediminum
GGGCCGCTCCCAAGGCAAAAGCGTTGGGGGGCCGTTCCTTTCGCCGGGCCGCTCCCAAAGCAGAAAAAACGCCCCGCTCACCCATCCGGACAGGGGTAAGCATGAGCCTCGCGAGACCCTATTTTTGCCTAGAGCGAACAGTCTAGGCCCCGTCTTGACGCTGTCTAGACGGGGGTAAATGTTCCTATAAACAGTGGGTTATGGCGTTTCGACGCATTCTGTCGCAATTCTCGCGAACCAGGCGCTTCCGGATCGGACATTCGCTTTTGTGACGCGCATCACACAAGCCCGCCGATGGGCTCATTAGCATCTTTCCTTCATGAGCCGACATTGGTCGCCGTGGCCATCGTGCTCATGCGCAAGGCTGTCCCCTTTCAGACTCGTGTCAACGGAGAAGTGCATCATGGCAACCATCAGCATCGAGCAGGCGCGCGAAGACGTCACTGCGATTTTCCTGTCCTACCTGGGCCGTGCCGCCGAATACCAGGCGGTTTCCTACTATGTCGACAACTACATGTCGATCCTGGAGGCGTTGGGCGACGATCCGGCCGCGGTCGAGAACGGTTTCAAGGCCTTGTCGGCCGAAGTCTATGCCACCGGCGCCGCCAACGGCGAAGTGCCCTCGGCCGGCTCCACGACCAGCGAGGAATACGTCAAGTGGATCTACCAGAACGTGCTGGGCCGCGAGGCCGAGCCTGAGGGTCTGGCGTACTGGGTCGCTGAACTGGACAGCGGCAACTCACCGCGTGAAGCGCTGGTTGCGGTCATCCTGGTCGCGGTGGACGGGCAGCCCGAGGACAGCCGCGACAAGATGTTCTACAGCAATCGCCTGGAAGTCGCGCAGGAGTTCGGCAAGTTCGAGAATTCGAACCCCGGCGTGCTGGCGAACCTGCCCTACAACGCGGCGCAAGTGATGGAAGGCGTGACCGAAGATCCGGCCACCAAGGAAGCTGCGTTGGACAAGCTCTACGTGGCGACGGGCGGTGGCCAGAGCGCCATGCTCACCCCGGGCGTGGACAACCTGGTCGGTACCAGCGGCGACGACATGTTCACCGCGCTTCCGGTGAACGCTGCCACCGGCGCCGCCGCAACGACGCTGAGCGCGTTCGACAGCATCGATGGCGGCCTGGGCAACGATACCCTCAGTATCTATGCCTACGACGGCCAGAATGCCAGCCTGCCGGACAGCGCGACCATCAAGAACGTCGAGACCATCAACATCTACAATGATGGTATGTTTGACGACGCCTTCGGCGGCGCATCCGGCGTGGATGCCTCGCGTTTCGTCGGCGCGACCGAGGTCTGGCAGATCGGCGGGTCGAACTATGTCACCGACCTGGACGAGGATGTCGTCGCGGGCTTTCGCAACATCGTGCTCGCGGACGAAGCGTTCTTTGCGGTGGTCGCCGCGGATGACGCCACCAGCCTGAACGTCGAGTTCGACAACGTGACCGGCCTGCCCGAAGGCGATGTGCCGGGCGCCGGCTCGGTCGTCACTCTGTATGCCGAAGGCGACGCCCTGACGGACGTCACCGTCGATGGGGACTTGGTGGGCGCCGACGAAGCATGGCTGGACCTGTACATCGAGAATACCGGCGGAGCGGCGGTGGAGACGCTGACCGTCTCCACTGCGATCAACGCGTTCCTGCGCGTGACCGGCGATGTCGGCACGATCGATGCCTCCGGTTCCTCCGGCAAGCTGATGTACGTCGAGGGCGAGTCGGCGGCCGAGGGCACGGGCTTCATCGGCGGCTCGGCCGATGACCTGATCGTGGTCGAAAGCGTCACGCTGGATTCGTCCTTCGACGGCGGCGAGGGCACGGACAGCCTGTGGATCGGTGGCGACGGCGTCTTCCAGACCGAGACCTACGATGCGATCAATGCCGGCCTGGTCAACATCGAGGAACTGGTGTTCCTCGGCGACGACGTCGAGCTCGACGCCAGCCAGCTTGCCGACTTCACGTCGCTGGGCTTTGCGGGTGGCGGCGAGGTCGTGCTGAGCAACCTGGCTGCGGACCAGACGGTGGTGCTGGTCGATGCGACGTGGTTCGTCGATCCGGAGGCAGAAGAGGCCGGGGGCCCGGATTCGCTGCTGCTCGAGAGCGCCGCGGCCGACGTGGCAATCGACGTGCAGACCAGCAAGTGGGTGACGATCGACGTGGGCGCGGTGGGTGCAACCGGGGGCAGCCTGACCGTGAGCAGCGCGGACGCCGGCGACCTCGGCTACGACAATACCAGCGGCAAGTTCTCCACCATCGACGTCTCGGGGTTTCTCGGCGACTTCTATCTGGCGGGGATGGCTTCGAACGTCAAGGAAACCCTGATCCTCGGCGCCGGCAGCGCCGATGAGATCGAAATCACGGTCGACGACACGAGCTCCTCGAGCTACGGCGCCATGGACGTGATCGAGGGTTTCGACGCGACCGAGGACACGCTCAACGGGCTGGGCGACGTCACCGGCATCACGCTGAGCGCAGGCGTCAGCTCGCTGCAAATGGCGTTCTCGGAGGCGGCTACCGCGTCCGACGGGCTGGATGGCGGCGTGGTGCTCTTCGTGTACGAGTCCAACACCTACCTCTTTGCCGACACGACCGGTTCGGGCGTGTACGACAACGCGGACTTCGCGCTCCAGTTGGTGGGCACGTATACGGCCGACGATCTCAGCTTCGTCGAAGCCTGATCGTGAGGGACGGCGCCCCGTATCCCGGGGCGCCGCGGTGCGCGGACCGCGGTTCGCGCATCACACCACGCCGAGCCGCTGCAGCACGGGCAGGCGCAGTTCCCGGAAGTCGCGGTGGCGGCGCTCCATCTCCGCCGTGTGCTCGGCGTCGTCCTCCAGCAGTTTGCCGTCGCGCAGCAGCCGCTGGTTCTGGGCAAGCAGGGCCTTGATGGCGAAGGTCGCCGGTTCGGTTCGCTGGCTGTCCGCATACAGGAAGAGCTGGTGCAGGCGGTCCACGCCGACGGCGCCGCCGGTGAGCGGGCTGGCCAGCACGCGCAGTTCGGCGGAGTACGGAGCGCGCGCGAGGACGGCGCGGTTGAAAGCACGCACCCGTTCGGCCCGGTTGGCGCCGGCTGCCCCTTCGACGCAGATGTCGACGTGGCCCAACCCCAGGAGGATCTGAATCGCCTGGCGCAGCTTCAGCCAGCCATGTTCGGCGATCTCGCGCACGCCGAGCAGCTCGCGGATGGCGCGCGGCCCGCTTTCGAGCTGCGCGAGCAGGGGGCCGTAGATGTCCTCGTGCAGAGTGGCCTCGCCCAGGGGCGCCTGGACCTTGCGCGGAACATCGGCGGCGCGGCAGAGCAGGACGATACGGGTCCGGGCCCATTGCCCCTGCGCGACCACTTCCGGGATGTCGATGCGGCCCTTGACGTACAGGTCGCGCCGAAAGGCCTGGCCGACCAGCAGGTCGCGGGTGGTTTCGCGCAGTGTCGTATTGGCGATGCCGCCCATGAGCTGTTGCTGCTCGGGGCTCAGGTTGATCACGTCGACATGATCGAGCAGGGTGGCGCTGGCGGCGAACTCGAGCTTGGCCTCGCCCATGTCCGATTCGACCTCGGAGAACGCGAAGGGCTGCCAGCAGCCGTTCAGGTATTCATGCGCGACATAGTTCGGATCTTCGGTTTGGATGCGGTCCAGGCGCTGCGCCGCGGCCGGGTTGGCGCGGAAATAGATGCCCTTGGCGTCGGCGATTCCCCGTGCGAACGCGAGCGCGCCCTGCAGGCGGTTCGGTGTGCTCCCGCTGGCCTGGCTCGCGTGCAGATGGATCAGATGCCGCAACGGCGCGGCGGCCGCCCAACCCGGCTGGGTGTTGTAGGACACGTAGGCCACGCCGCCGGGCTTGAGCTTGCGGCGCAGAAATTCCGCGATCGCGGTGCGGTTGACGGCGTCCACCCAACTGTAGATGCCGTGCAGGCAGATCATGTCGAACTGCGGCAGGCCGGGAACGTCGATGAACTCCTGGAAGCTGTGTTCATAGAATCGCACGTTCGGCGTGCCGGCCTCGGCCGCCAGCCGTTGCGCGCCGGCGATGTGCGCCGGGTTGAAGTCGTTGGCGTGCACCTCGATCTGCGGATTGGCGGCGGCGATCAGGTTGGCGGTGACGCCCTGGCCGCAGCCCAGTTCGCAGTAGGCGAGCGGCTGTTCCGCGCCGGGGGCGACGACGCGCCGCTCCAGCAGTGCGAAGGCCATGAGGGCGGGCGACATTTCGCGGTAGTAGCCGTGCGTGTAGCCGATGTCCGCAACATAACCCTGCGTCCACGAATTCATGCGATCCCCCCTCCTGAGCCTGAAAGGCGTCCATTTTGACCCAGTGCGCGGCGAACGCAAGAACCCGGCGACGGATCGGCGTGAAGCAATTGCCCTGGGGCGCCAGAATGCGACAATGGCGCATGTTCACGGGGAGCCCGATGCGTACCATCAACACCTTGACTGTCATGTATGACGAGAACGAGGACCGGCTGCATTTGGCCCTGAGGTGCTCTGACGGGCACGAGCAGGGGCTTTGGCTCACGCAGCGGCTGGCCAACCTGTTGCTCAAGGTATTGACAGGGCGCGTGGCCGAGAAGGCGGCCGAATCCGAGCGGGCGCATCGCCGCCAGGGCGCTCCGGCGCAGTCCCGGGCGGCCGCCGGCCCCGCCGCCGCGTCCGAGCCGGCGCAATCCATGGGCGCCGGCGGCGCAACGCATGAGGCCGTGCCGGTCGAGGTGCTGCGCAGCTCCCCCCACGGACTTGTCCACACGGTCAACGTCGTGCGTCACGACAACGGGCTGATCCACCTGGTCTTTCGCTGGGACGCAGAGGGCGCGGCCGCGCTGCCGCTCGACTCGGCGGCGCTGGCCCGGGTGCTGGATATTTTCCGCTTGCGGTACCGCTCCGCAGGCTGGTCGACCGAGGGCGTCTGGGTGGAAGGCAAGGGCATTCCTTCGCTCGACGCCGGCATGCCGCCCAACGCCACCCTCCACTGATAGGAAGGCCCCTCTACGCGCTCACGCGCACCCCCTCAGGGGGCGTGTTGCCCTGCACCAGGGCGGCATAGCCTGCGCGCGCGTCCGGCCAGCGCAGTTCGAAGCCGCTCGCCTTGAGCCGGGCATTGCACAGGCGCTTGCTGCCCACGCCGCGTGGGGGCGGGCCGTCCGGCACTGCCGGGCCGCCGACCAGTTCAGCAAGATGGGCGTAGAGCACGTGCAAAGGCAGCGGGGTGTCGTCTCCCCCCAGATAGACCGGCGCGGGCGCGTCGAGGCGTAGGAGGTGCCGGGCGGCGGCGGCCGCGTCCTCGATGTGCATGCGGTTGGCCCAGTGGGGCGGCTGCCTGGGCGCATGGGCCTCGCCGCGGTGCAACCGTCCGAGCAGGCCGAGCCGGCCAGGGCCGTACAGCCCGGCGAGCCTCAGCACGACGGCGTCCGGCACGCGCATGCGCAGCGCCTCTTCTGCCTGGAGCAGAATCCGGCCGTTCTCGCCGAGCGGGGCGCATGCCGTGTGCTCGTCGATCCAGTCGCCCGCGTGTTCGCCATAGACTGCCGTGGATGAGACGAACACCCAACGCTGGGCTCGACGCGCCGCCGGCAGCGCGTGCAGGTGCTGCAAGCCGTCGACGAAGACGCGCCGGTAATGCGCGGAGTCGCGGGCGTCCGGCGTCGGGCAGTAGAGCACCTGGTCCAGGTGTGCGGGCAGGCTTGCCTGCAGGGACGCGGGTTCGGCCAGGTCTGCCGCGACCCATTGCAGACGGGGTTGCGCTGCGTCGGGGCCGGCTGGAACGGGGGGCCTTCGGCGCAGCGCCCATACGCGGGTTGCGGGGTCCGACGCCAGCAGGTCGTGAGCGACGCGCAGGCCGAGGTCGCCGCAGCCGGCGATCAGTACGTGATGGGGCATGAGGGCTCCGGGTGCGCGACAATGGCGGTTTGTCCTCAATTGTCCTCGTCATGTCGAAAACCGCCAAATCCATGCCGGAGCCGGCGTGTCCCTGCGGCTCGGGGTTGCCCTACGCGGGTTGCTGCGCCCGCTGGCACCACGGCGCCGAGCGCTTGCGCGCGCCCGATGCCCAGGCCCTGATGCGTTCTCGCTACAGCGCTTTCGTGCTGGACGAACTGGGCTATCTCATCGATACCTGGCACCCCGATACCCGGCCGGCAGCGCTGGAGCCCAACCCGGCTGGCCTGAAATGGCTGGGCCTGGAGGTGCGCGAGCATCGCCAGCTCGATCCCGAGCATGCCGTCGTGGAGTTCGTGGCGCGCAGCCGCTGGCAAGGCCGCGCCAGCCGCCAGCACGAGCGCAGCCGGTTCGAGCGCCAGCCGGACGGCCGCTGGGTCTATGTCGATGGGGAGAGCTTGGCATGAGCGCCACCGTTCGGCCGCCCGAAGGTGGCGCGTCGCCTCGCGCGGGCGAGGATGTCGCGGTAGCGACAGGAAGCAGAGCCATGATCGAATTGCGTAGACAAGCGCTGGCCGCACTGCTGGCGAATAGCTGGCAGGCCAAGCTCGACGCCACGGCCGGGCTCGATGGGATCGCTGCCGTGGACGCAGCGGCCCGCCTGCAGGCGCCTGCCGGCGTTCCAGGGCGCCCCTCGGCGCCCGAACTGGTGCCGGCCACCAGGGTCAAGCAGCGCTCGGTGCACAGCGAACGCGGGCGCGCCGTGCTGCTGCATGCGCTCGCGCATATCGAGTTCAACGCGATCAACCTGGCCCTGGACGCGATCTGGCGATTCCCGGGACTGCCGGAACCCTATTACCGCGACTGGGCCCGCGTCGCGGTGGAGGAATCCTTGCACTTTCGCCTGCTCAACGAACGTCTGGCCAGCCTGGGGCACGCCTACGGCGACTTTCCCGCGCACAACGGACTGTGGGACATGGCCGACAAGACCAGGGACGATCTGCTGGCGCGACTGGCGCTGGTGCCGCGCACCCTGGAGGCGCGCGGGTTGGATGCTTCGCCGCTGATCCGCGACAAGCTCGCCGGGGTGGGGGACGCGGCCGCGGCGGGCGTGCTGGACATCATCCTGCGCGACGAGATCGGCCATGTCTCGATAGGCAACCACTGGTATCGATGGGTGTGCGAACAACGCGGCCTGGACCCGCTGCCGACCTACGATGTCCTGGCCGAGCGCTACGGAGCGCCGCGCCTGCGCGGCCCGTTCAACCGGGAAGCTCGACTCGCTGCGGGCTTCACCCCGGAGGAGATCGACAAGCTGATATCGTCGGAACATTTGGCAAGGGCTTGACGCCTCCGGAATTGGTGTTCGATTGGCAGGAATTGAAACCAAGTGCAGAGGCGCCCTGGGGGCGGATGCATTCGTTTGTGACGACACGCCCGTTTGTGATCGCGGTCACAACGTATCCGAGAGTCGGTTGGATAGGATGAATAGGCAAGGGAGCGTTGCACGCCATCCTGGCGAATGCGAACTCCCTGTTGTCTAGTCAACCAAATTCAGGAGACTTGAAAGATGGCATCGATTGGTATCGAAGAAGCCCGCACTGAAGTTGCCGGTATGTTCATGGCCTACATGGGCCGTGCCCCCGAATACGAAGCAATGAGCTACTACGTCGAGCGCCTGCAGACTCTGGCCGAGGAGCAGGGTGATGGCGAGGGCGCGCTCGACAACGCTTATCTGGCGCTATCCGCCGAGGTTTATCAGTCGGCGCAGGCCAATGGCGAAATCCCGAGCGAGGTGAACTCGACCAACAGCGAGTACGTCACGTGGATCTACAACAACGTTCTGGGCCGATCCCCCGATGAGGAAGGCCTGAACTACTGGACCGAACAACTCGATTCCGACACCTTCTCGCGCGAAGACCTGCTCGCCGTCGTCATCCGTTCGGTGCAGAACCAGGACCCCGAGAGCCGGGACGCGATGTTCTTCAACAACCGCCTGGAGGTGGCGCTGGAGTTCGCCAAGTTCGAAAATTCCAATCCCAACATTCTGGCCGACCTGCAACACAACGCGGCTGACATCCTCGCCGGCGTGAACGAGGATCCGGCCTCCGTCGACGCCGCCAAGGACATGCTCTACACCGCCACGGGCGGTGGCGAAAGCCTGGTGCTGACCCCGGGCGTGGACAACCTGGCGGGCACTTCGGGCGATGACGTGTTCTCGGCCCTGCCGGTGAACGGCGCCGACAGCACGCCGGCGACGACCCTGAACCAGTTCGACTCGCTCGACGGCGGCGCGGGCCGTGACACACTGAACATCTATACGGACGAGGCGGGCAACAACACGACCCAGCAGGGCAGCGTCAAGAACATCGAAGTCATCAACATCTTCAACAACGGCACAGTGTTCGCCGGTGACGCCGGCGTCGATGCCTCGCAGTTCCAGGGCGCCGAGGAAATCTGGCAGAACAACGAGGCCACCAGCGTGCGTGAAGTCGGCGACGACGTGACGGTGGGCTTCAAGGACATCGAGGCCGACTCGGCCCTGGCCGCCGAGGCTGCCGACGGCACGGCCGAGCTGAATCTAGCCTTCGACAACGTGGCGGCCGCCGCGGGCGAGGGCGAGCAAGGCGGGGCCGGCCTAGTGGGCGTGCTGGCATCGGGCGAGAATCTCGACACCGTGAACCTCACCGGCTCGCTGGCCCCGGCCGCCGAGGGCGCGGACGAGCCGATGGTCGTGTTCGGCGCGGTCACGGGCGATGCGGTGGACACCGTCTCGATCAATAGCGAGATGGACACATGGATCGTCGGTGCCTTCGGTGAAAGCGTGACGACCCTGGACGCTTCCGGCTCCACCGGCGACCTCCTGTATGTGCATGGCCTGATCGACGAGTACCGCCCGGCTTTCATCGGTGGTGAGGGTGACGACACGGTGGTTGCGGTCGACCTCGGCCTGAACGACTCGCTCGATGGCGGCGGCGGGGACAACAGCCTGATCCTGCTGACCGATGGCGAATACCAGACCGAGGACTACGACGCGATCAACCAGGCGCAGAACTTCGGCAACCTGGCCTTCGTTGGCCCCACGATCGACGTGGATGCTGCGCAGATCAGCAGCTTCACCGACCTGACGGTGGCGGGCTCGGACGTTACGGTCGATAACCTGTCCGCCGAGCAGACTATCGAGGTGATCGATCCGGCCTTCCTGCTGGACGGCGGCGAGGATCTGGACGCTTCGGCTGAAGGGCTGCTGGCGCAGCTCGGCGAGCAGTCGGGCGACAGCTATGCGACCTCCGGTTCGCTGGCTGATGCGTTCGCAGCCAACAGCGCCACCACGCTGGCCCTGAACAACGCGGCAGCGGATGTGTCGGTGCAGGTGACTGGCGCGATCGACTTGACGCTCGCCACGGGCGCCGGCGATGACCTGGGCGTAACGGGCGGCACGCTGGCCGTGACCGGCGGCCAGGAAGCGGTCGCCGAGGGTGACGCGGGCAGCACGCTGACCTATGACAACGCCGAGGGCAAGTTCTCGAGCATCGATGTGTCGGAATATGTGGGTGAATTCTCGCTGCTGGGCATGAATGCCGACGTTGCCGAGACGGTGACGCTGGGTGCGGGCAGCGCCGACAGCATCACGCTTTCCGTGGCGAGCGCTGGTGAAAGCTCCTCGCTGTACGGTGCGATGGATAGCATCGAAGGCTTCGAAGCGGGCGTCGACAGCCTGACGCTCGAGGGCGGCACGGCCGAGTTCCTGGACTTCGGCGGCAACCAGCCCGGCTCGTTGCAGGAGGCGTTCTCGCTGGCGGCCCAGTCCGACCTGAGCTCCGAGGACGGTGTGGCCGTGTTCCATTTCGACGGCAACACCTATCTCTACAACGACGGTGACGGCGCCGGCGCCTACGACGACGGCGATTTCGCGGTCGAACTGGTCGGCGTCTACAGCGTCGAGGATCTGTCGATTGCCGAGCAGACCGTCTGAGGTCAACGGCCGTTCTCAGGTTCCGGGCCGGCGTAGGCCGCCCGGAACCGCCGGGAAAAAGCGGGGTTCTGCCCCGCTTTTTTTGGGTTCATCGCGCCTTACCGGGGAATGCGGGGGCGGATTGTCAGGGAGCAGTATTTCTGATCGCGGTATCCGCAGGCCCTGCGTTCGATGACCTTTTCGCCAGGCTCAAGGCTGCGCGCATCTGGCAAGAAGCTGCAGCACGGGCACGTCGGCTCGTGCCGCGGCAGCTTGATCAATCCTCGAACACGTCGTCCAGCCTCGCCGCATCCAGCACGCGCAGCAGCCATATCTGAAGAGTGTCCGCCGACGCGGTCTGCACGCGCTCGCGGGCGGCTGGGGGCAATGGGCCGAAGCGGCGTTCGAGGAGGGACGACAGTGCCTGGCGCAGCCCTTCGTGATGGCCTTCGCCGCGTCCTTCTTGCCGACCTTCCTGTCGGCCCTCGAGACGCCCCTGCGCCAACCCCTGCGCCAACCCCTTCTCGATCCCGATGCGCTCCACACTCGTCACGTAGGCCACGTCGTACTCCTTCTCGATGGCGTCCACTGTCTCGTTGAACCGGCGCGCCTGCACCCGCGGCAGCGTGAGCACCCCGTCGATGAACGTGAACAGCCGGTTCACGTCCGTCTCGCCGTAGGTGTATTCGTACAGCAGGCGCAGCAGCCGCGTCTTGCGCGCCAGCCGGGTTTCGGGCCCGCCCGCGGCGGCCGATTCGATCTCGGCGAGCACCACCACCGCGAACGGGTTGTGTCGGGCCATGCCCAGCAGTTCGTCC